>NZ_AP048547.1:0-10000 GCF_059698935.1 Ectobacillus sp. OTK
AAGATTTTGTATAAATATGCATACGTGCATTTTCATGTTATACAAAGGTTGTGCAAATTAAATCTTTGTACAATTACCCTGTCCAAAAGGAGGGACAACATTGGAAAACATCTCTGATCTTTGGAATCGGACCTTAAAAGAGTTGGAGAAAAAGGTAAGTAAGCCAAGCTTTGAAACCTGGTTAAAGTCCACAAAGGCTTATTCCTTAAAAAAGCATGTATTCACGATTACTGCTCCGAATGAATTTGCACGAGACTGGTTGGAATCCCATTATTCTGACTTGATTTCAGAGACTGTGTATCAGGTAACTGGGGAAGAGCTTGATATTCGTTTTATTATTCCTCAAAGCCAAGCTGAAGAGGAATTTGAATATGCCCCTGCACGCAAAACAAAGATGCTGCAGGATGAACCGAACCATTTTCCGCAAAGCATGCTGAACCCAAAATATACATTCGATACGTTTGTTATTGGTTCTGGAAACCGTTTTGCCCACGCAGCGTCACTTGCCGTTGCTGAGGCTCCCGCAAAGGCCTATAATCCTCTTTTTATATATGGGGGTGTAGGGCTTGGCAAAACGCATCTTATGCATGCAATCGGCCATTATGTTATTGAGCATAATCCGAATGCCAAGGTTGTATACCTTTCTTCCGAAAAATTCACAAATGAATTTATTAATTCCATTCGTGATAATAAGGCTGTCGACTTTCGCAACAAATATCGAAATGTTGATGTTCTTCTCATAGACGATATTCAGTTTTTAGCTGGGAAAGAACAAACCCAAGAAGAATTTTTCCATACTTTTAATGCTTTGCACGAAGAAAGTAAACAAATTGTAATCTCAAGTGACCGGCCCCCAAAGGAGATTCCGACACTTGAGGATCGTTTACGCTCACGCTTCGAGTGGGGTCTTATTACGGATATTACACCTCCTGACTTGGAAACAAGAATCGCTATTTTGCGTAAAAAGGCAAAGGCAGAAGGGCTTGATATCCCCAATGAGGTAATGCTGTATATTGCCAATCAAATTGACTCCAATATTAGAGAGTTAGAAGGAGCACTTATCCGGGTTGTTGCTTATTCATCACTTATTAATAAAGATATCAATGCTGATTTAGCCGCGGAGGCCTTGAAACATATTATCCCAAATGCAAAGCCAAGAATTATTTCTATCCATGAAATTCAAAAGGCAGTAGGACAAGTATTTCAAGTGAAACTAGACGACTTTAAAGCGAAAAAGCGTACAAAATCTGTCGCCTTTCCACGCCAAATTGCAATGTACCTTTCAAGAGAGCTCACAGATTCTTCACTTCCGAAAATCGGCGAAGAATTTGGCGGACGTGACCATACTACGGTTATTCATGCACACGAGAAAATCTCTAAACTTTCAAAAACAGATACCCAGCTGCAGAGACAGCTAGAGGAGATTCGTGAAATTTTGAAAACTCATTAGGAATAATGTGTATAACTTTTTTGTTTTTACGCACAGTCTATCCACATGTTGATAGACTGTTTTTTCCTTCACTAAAGGGAGTTATCCACATATCCACAAGCACTACTACTATTACTACTAATTTTTTATCTTTAGTAAATAGAATAAAATTTATACTCAACAACAGGAGGTTTTTTTTCTATGCTTTTTTCCATTCAAAAGGATCATCTCGTCAAAGGTGTACAAGAGGTTATGAAAGCCGTATCTTCTCGGACCACAATCCCTATTCTCACTGGAATTAAAATTTCAGCGAATGAAGAAGGTGTTTCCTTAACAGGAAGCGACTCTGACATTTCAATTGAATCCTTTATTCCTGTTGAAGAGAACGGAAAAGAAATTGTAGAAATCCATCGTCCAGGAAGTATTGTTCTGCAAGCAAAATATTTCAGTGAAATTGTAAAAAAACTACCGAAAGAGACAGTTGAAATTGAGGTTGAAAGTCATTTTATGACAAAAATTAAATCTGGAAAATCCGAGTTTAATTTAAATGGTTTGGATCCAGAGGAATATCCGCTTTTGCCTCAGATCGAGGAACATCACGTGTTTCAAATTCCAACTGATCTTCTTAAGCATATGATTCGTCAAACAGTGTTTGCTGTTTCAACTTCAGAAACACGACCAATCTTGACAGGTGTAAACTGGAAGGTATATAACAGCGAGCTCATTTGCATTGCAACAGATAGTCATAGACTTGCATTGCGTAAGGCAAAGATTTCCGGAAGAAATATTCCGGAGGAGTTTAAAGCGAATGTTGTTATTCCAGGAAAAAGTTTGAATGAATTAAGCAAGATTTTAGATGAATCTGAGGAAGCGGTAGATATAGTGATTACGGATTATCAAGTATTATTCCGTACAAAGCACCTGCTTTTCTTTTCTAGGCTATTAGAAGGAAATTACCCTGATACATCAAGACTTATTCCAACGGAAAGCAAAACAGACATTTTGGTAAATACGAAGGAATTTCTACAAGCCATTGACCGTGCATCTTTATTAGCTAGAGATGGTCGTAACAACGTTGTAAAGTTTTCTACTTTGGATCAAAGAATGATTGAGATCTCTTCTAATTCGCCCGAAATCGGGAAAGTTGTGGAAGAAGTACAGTGTGAGCAGATAGAGGGAGAAGAATTAAAAATTTCGTTTAGTGCAAAATATATGATGGATGCTTTAAAAGCATTGGACAGTTCGGAAATTAAAATTAGCTTTACTGGTGCGATGCGGCCATTCCTGATTCGTACTGCCAACGATGAATCCATTGTTCAACTTATTTTGCCTGTTCGAACATATTAATGGACAAGCGATCAATGAGGATTCTCTACAGTTTAAGAAAAAGTGGATGATGAAGTTAAGAAATCACGCAACTCATTTTACTATAGTTTGGAAGGTGACCCAAAAAGGAGACTATGTCCTATTTTGGGTCATCTCTTTTTGTACTTTAAGAAAGCATAAATTTCCAGCTGAAAGTTCATTCGGCATAGCAGGAAATTTTATGAGTAAAGTATAAGGGCAACTACACCTCTGTTTTCGCCTAAAGGCTTGCCAATCTGCGAGTTTTCTTTATACGGATAAAAATGATATTTCACTGGTGTCGGCTCACCTTGCAGACATGTTCTGTCTTACAAAATACGCTGAAATATAAAAAAGAATTTTTTGCGTTAAAGAATGAATTATGTCTGCTGCTTTTCTTATTTTTATTATTCCGCTTTGCTAACACCCGATTATTTAGTACAATGAAAGAATGAACACTTTTAGGAAGTGAGTGATCCTTATGAAAAGCGTCTCGATTTCGACAGAATACATCACTTTAGGACAATTTCTGAAATTAGCTGACTTGATCGATACTGGCGGAGCTGCAAAGTGGTTTCTCCAGGAACACGAAGTGTATGTGAATGGCGAAGAAGACAATCGGAGAGGCAGAAAGCTCTTTTCAGGAGATATCGTAAATATCCCTGCTTTCGGCTCATTTCAAGTGAAGGGATAAAAGGGGGAACACCCTTTGTACATTGAGGATTTAGCTTTAAAGAATTACAGAAATTACGAAATGCTCGACATTTCTTTTGAAGATAAAGTAAATGTTATTATTGGAGAAAATGCACAGGGTAAAACAAATCTCATGGAGGCTATTTATGTACTTGCAATGGCCAAGTCACATCGTACCTCAAATGACCGTGATCTTATCCGTTGGGACGCAGAGTATGGTAAAATAAAAGGAAGACTAAGAAAAAGAAACAGCTCGCTTTCTTTAGAATTAATGGTTTCCAAAAAGGGCAAGAAAGCAAAATTAAATCATTTGGAGCAGCAAAAGCTTAGTCAATATATCGGTGAGATGAATGTTGTGATGTTTGCCCCAGAGGATTTACATTTAGTAAAAGGAAGTCCCCAAGTTAGAAGACGATTTTTGGACATGGAGCTCGGACAAATTGCACCGGTCTATCTTTACGAGTTGAGTCAATACCAAAAAGTGCTCACACAACGGAACCATTTGTTAAAGACCTTGCAACGTGAAGGGAACAAAAACGAGGCAATGCTAGATGTGTTTACAATCCAATTAATTGAGCATGGTGCAAAGGTCTTACAAAAGCGCTTTGAATTCTTACGTTTGCTGCAGGATTGGGCCGCTCCCATCCACCGCGGCATCAGCAGAGGGCTGGAAGATTTGCAAATTGTATACCAACCTAGCATAAATGTATCAGAATCAACAGATTTGTCGAAAATAAAAGAAGTATACTATGAAAATTTTCATTCTATTAAGCAGCGTGAAATCTTCCGCGGCACTACCTTGATTGGTCCTCATCGCGACGATTTGCAATTCTTCGTTAATGACAAAAACGTTCAAGTCTTTGGTTCACAAGGACAGCAACGAACGACTGCACTTTCCCTAAAACTGGCCGAAATTGAATTAATTCATTCAGAAGTGAACGAGTATCCCATTCTACTGCTCGACGATGTCTTGTCGGAGTTGGATGATTACCGGCAATCTCACCTCTTAAACACAATTCAGGGAAAGGTGCAAACTTTCGTAACAACAACGAGCGTTGAAGGGATTGAGCACGATACGCTGAAGAAAGCCAAAACAATTCAAGTGACAAATGGCACAATTCAAGATTAGACCCGCAGAGTTGCTTCTGTTAAATGGAAAAGTAGGTGATGTTTGTGACAATGGAACAAAAGCAATTGCAAAATAACACGTATGATGAGAGTCAAATTCAAGTTCTAGAAGGATTAGAGGCTGTTCGGAAGCGCCCAGGCATGTATATTGGTTCAACAAATGCAAAAGGGCTTCACCACCTTGTTTGGGAAATTGTTGATAATAGTATCGATGAGGCGCTAGCAGGCTACTGTGATGAAGTAACTGTTACAATCGAAGAAAACAACAGTATTACTGTTGCAGACAATGGACGCGGTATTCCTGTCGGGATTCATGAGAAAATGGGTCGTCCGGCAGTTGAAGTTATTATGACCGTACTGCATGCGGGTGGAAAATTTGGCGGCGGCGGTTATAAGGTGTCAGGCGGTTTGCACGGTGTAGGAGCGTCAGTTGTAAATGCTCTTTCTTCTATGCTTGAGGTGCATGTCTACCGTGAAGGGAAAATACATTATCAACAATTTAAGCGTGGTGTTCCTGTTGAGGATTTAAAAGTGATCGGCGAAACAAACAGAACTGGAACAACGGTTCGATTCCAACCGGATAAAGAAATTTTTACCGAGACCACAGAATATGACTTTGACACACTTGCAAACCGTTTGCGCGAATTGGCATTCTTAAACCGCGGCATCAGGCTGATTATTGAAGATAAACGTGAAAACAAAAGAAAGAAAGAATTTTTCTATGAGGGCGGTATTCGTTCATATGTAGAGCATTTAAATCGTACAAAAGAAGTGATTCATGAAGAGCCGGTCTATGTAGAAGGAGCTCGTCAAGGCATTTATGTAGAGATTGCTTTACAATATAACGAAGGGTATACAAGTAATATTTACTCTTTTGCTAACAATATTCATACGTATGAGGGCGGTACACACGAGGTAGGATTCAAAACAGCTCTTACACGTGTAGTGAATGATTATGCAAGAAAAAATAATGTGATTAAAGATAGTGATAGCAATCTAATTGGAGAAGATGTGCGGGAAGGCTTAACTGCTATTGTATCTGTAAAGCACCCTGATCCTCAATTTGAAGGTCAAACAAAGACGAAGCTGGGTAACAGCGAAGCAAGAACAATCACAGAATCCGTATTTGCTGAAACATTTGAAAAGTTTTTAATGGAAAATCCTCCTGTAGCTCGCAAAATCGTAGAAAAAGGTATGATGGCAGCAAGGGCTCGTGTTGCAGCGAAAAAGGCACGTGAATTAACGAGACGAAAGAACGCCTTGGAAGTCTCAAGTCTGCCTGGTAAATTAGCAGACTGTTCTTCCAAAGATCCTTCAATTAGTGAAATCTATATTGTAGAGGGTGATTCTGCAGGCGGCTCTGCAAAACAAGGACGTGATCGTCATTTCCAAGCGATTTTGCCATTAAGAGGAAAAATTATTAACGTTGAGAAATCACGATTAGATAAAATTTTATCCAATAATGAGGTTCGTTCTATTGTAACAGCCATTGGAACAGGAATTGGCGAGGACTTTGATATTGAAAAGGCTCGTTATCAGAAAATCATTATTATGACAGATGCCGATGTAGATGGCGCTCATATTCGTACCCTATTATTAACTTTCTTCTATCGTTATATGCGTCAAATTATTGAGCATGGATATGTTTATATCGCTCAGCCGCCGCTGTATAAGGTACAGCAAGGTAAAAAAGTTGTGTATGCATACAATGAAAGAGAGCTTGAAAGAGTATTGGCGGAGCTGCAAGGGCAACAGAAGCCAAACATTCAACGTTATAAGGGGCTTGGAGAGATGAATCCTGAGCAGCTTTGGGAAACAACAATGGACCCGGAAGTGCGCTCGCTCCTACAGGTTAGTATGCAGGATGCTATTGAAGCGGATGAAACATTTGAAATTCTAATGGGCGATAAAGTAGAACCTCGCCGTAACTTTATCCAAGAAAACGCGAGATATGTGAAGAATCTCGATATTTAAAACACGACAGGAATGTTTATTCCTGTCTTCTGTATATAACTATATGTTCGGAAATGTTAGAGGAGGTGCTGGTTGATGTCAGAGAACCAACAAGCCCGAATTCGTGAGATAAATATTAGCCAAGAAATGCGTGCATCTTTTTTAGATTACGCTATGAGTGTCATCGTATCACGTGCTTTACCTGATGTGCGCGATGGCTTGAAGCCGGTTCATCGAAGAATTTTATATGCGATGAATGATTTAGGTATTGTGGCGGAAAAGCCGCATAAGAAATCTGCTCGTATTGTTGGAGAAGTGATCGGTAAGTACCATCCGCATGGTGATAGTGCGGTTTACGATACGATGGTTCGTATGGCACAGGACTTTAACCAACGTTATATGCTAGTAGACGGACACGGAAACTTTGGCTCCGTAGATGGAGATGCTGCGGCTGCTATGCGTTATACAGAGGCAAGAATGTCTAAAATTTCGATGGAATTGCTTCGGGATATTGCAAAAAATACAATTGATTATCAAGATAATTATGATGGCTCTGAGCGAGAACCGATTGTTCTTCCAGCACGCTTCCCGAATTTACTTGTTAATGGTGCTACAGGGATTGCCGTAGGGATGGCGACTAATATTCCGCCGCATCAATTAGGGGAAGTCATTGATGGTGTGTTGGCGTTAAGCAAGAACCCAGAATTAACGATTTCTGAGTTAATGGAGTATATTAAGGGACCAGATTTCCCTACAGCTGGTCAAATTCTTGGAAAGAGTGGAATACGTCGTGCTTATGAGACCGGACGCGGCACGGTTATTATCCGAGCTAAAGTAGAGATCGAGGATCGCGGTAACGGTAAGCAGTCCATTATCGTAAACGAGCTTCCGTACCAAGTAAATAAAGCAAAGCTTATTGAAAAAATTGCAGAGCTGGTACGTGAGAAGAAGATTGACGGGATTACGGATTTACGAGATGAATCTGATCGCAATGGCATGAGGATCGTAATGGAAGTGCGTCGTGATGCTAATGCTAACGTACTTCTCAATAATTTGTACAAGCATACAGCTTTGCAAACAAGCTTTGGTATCAATATGCTGTCCCTTGTAGACGGCGAGCCAAAGGTATTAAATTTAAAACAATGCTTATACCATTATCTAGAGCATCAGAAGGTCGTAATTAGAAGACGTACTGCTTACGAATTAGAAAAAGCAGAAGCGCGTGCACATATTTTAGAAGGGCTCCGAATTGCATTAGACCATTTAGACGAGGTTATCGCTTTAATCCGTAGCTCCCGTACAACAGAGATAGCAAGGCAAGGCCTAATGGAACGCTTTGGTTTAAGTGAAAAACAAGCGCAAGCTATTTTAGATATGCGCTTACAAAGGTTAACAGGATTGGAACGCGAGAAAATTGAGCAGGAGTATGCGGAATTAGTTAGCTTAATTGCAGAATTAAGAGCAATATTGGCTGATGAAGAGAAAGTGCTCGAAATTATTCGCGAAGAATTAACAGAGATTAAAGAACGCTTTAATGATAAAAGACGAACTGAAATTGTTCCAGGCGGACTTGAATTTATTGAAGATGAGGATTTGATTCCTGAGCAAAATGTGGTTATTACGCTTACTCATAATGGATACGTTAAACGATTGCCTGCTTCCACGTATAAAAGCCAAAACCGTGGAGGTAGAGGTGTACAAGGAATGGGAACCAACGAAGATGATTTTGTTGAACATCTTTTGACAACATCAACACACGATCATATTTTATTCTTTACTAACAAGGGAAAAGTATACCGGACAAAAGGGTATGAAATTCCGGAGTACAGCCGTACAGCAAAAGGAATCCCGATTGTTAATCTGTTAGAGGTTGATAAGGATGAGTGGGTCAATGCAATTATCCCAATTCGTGAGTTTACAGATGATGATTACTTATTCTTTGCAACAAAGCAAGGCTTGGCGAAGCGTACGCCTTTATCTTCATTTGCAAACATTCGGAATAACGGCTTAATAGCAATCACCCTTCGAGAAGAAGATGAGCTTATTTCTGTACGTTTAACAACAGGAGAAAAAGATATTATTATTGGAACAAGCAATGGTATGCTTATTCGTTTTCACGAACAGGATGTACGTTCTATGGGGCGCAGTGCAACCGGCGTAAAGGGCATTACGTTGGATGAGGATGACCTGGTTGTGGGAATGGAGATTGTAGAAGAAAACACAGATGTGCTTATTGTTACAAAAAATGGTTATGGAAAGAGAACCTCAATAGAAGAATATCGTATTCAAAGCAGGGGTGGAAAAGGGTTAAAAACCTGCAATATTACAGACAAAAACGGAAAGCTTGTAGCTGTGAAGTCTGTAAAAGGCGAGGAGGATATTATGCTCATTACGGCAGCTGGTGTATTAATCCGGATGCCTGTTGATCAAATTTCACAAATGGGACGTAATACACAGGGTGTTCGCCTTATTCGATTAGATGGGGAGCAGGAAGTAGCTACGGTAGCAAAAGCGCAGCGGGAAGATGAGATAGAAGAGGCTGCAGAAGAGTAATATAAGAGCGGGTGCTCTATAAAAATAAGGGAACTGTGAGGGGAATTTTCTTCACAGTTCTTTTTTTAGATAAGAGAGTATAACCTTTTGCGGGGATGCTATCTAGCTCCCATGCCTGCTTGTTTTAGAAAAAGACCGCTGCTCACTCAGGCAAAAAGTGCCTCAATGTACGGAGAACTGTCTCTTGGAGAGCAGGGAGGACCGTGTCCGCTCTTCTTTTTTATAGAATAATTTAGTATAGCTTGCTGGAGTACTGCCCTATCCTAGAATCCAGGCCTCCTAGCAGTTAAATAAACTTGCCCCAAAAGGGGGTATATGCCAGAGAACATTCTTCTGCAAGAGTAAAGGCGGACTAATATATTTTTTCTTAAGAAAGTAAAATTCTCAAAAAAAATGTATTGATATTGTTGACGATTATAGTAACACGTGATATATTATACAAGTCGCTACGGTGACACATGAACTTTGAAAACTAAACAAAACATGAAACGTCAATTTTTATTTATGAAGCTAGACAAACACTTTTATGGAGAGTTTGATCCTGGCTCAGGATGAACGCTGGCGGCGTGCCTAATACATGCAAGTCGAGCGAGGTTCTTCGGAACCTAGCGGCGGACGGGTGAGTAACACGTGGGTAACCTGCCTGTAAGACTGGGATAACTTCGGGAAACCGAAGCTAATACCGGATAGTTTTTCGCATCGCATGATGCGGAATGGAAAGGCGGCTTCGGCTGTCACTTACAGATGGACCCGCGGCGCATTAGCTAGTTGGTGAGGTAACGGCTCACCAAGGCGACGATGCGTAGCCGACCTGAGAGGGTGATCGGCCACACTGGGACTGAGACACGGCCCAGACTCCTACGGGAGGCAGCAGTAGGGAATCTTCGGCAATGGGCGAAA
>NZ_AP048547.1:12500-37500 GCF_059698935.1 Ectobacillus sp. OTK
AACTCCGAATGCCAATGACTTATCCTTGGGAGTCAGACTGCGAGTGATAAGATCCGTAGTCAAAAGGGAAACAGCCCAGACCGCCAGCTAAGGTCCCAAAATGTATGTTAAGTGGAAAAGGATGTGGAGTTGCTTAGACAACTAGGATGTTGGCTTAGAAGCAGCCACCATTTAAAGAGTGCGTAATAGCTCACTAGTCGAGTGACTCTGCGCCGAAAATGTACCGGGGCTAAACATACTACCGAAGCTGCGGATTGATACCTACGGTATCAGTGGTAGGGGAGCGTTCTAAGGGCGGTGAAGCCAGATCGGAAGGACTGGTGGAGCGCTTAGAAGTGAGAATGCCGGTATGAGTAGCGAAAGATAGGTGAGAATCCTATCCACCGAATGCCTAAGGTTTCCTGAGGAAGGCTCGTCCGCTCAGGGTTAGTCGGGACCTAAGCCGAGGCCGAAAGGCGTAGGCGATGGACAACAGGTTGATATTCCTGTACCACCTCTTTACCGTTTGAGCGATGGAGGGACGCAGAAAGATAGGGGATGCATGCCGCTGGTTGTGCATGTCTAAGCAGTTAGGCTGGTAAGCAGGCAAATCCGCTTACCGTAAAGGCTGAGCTGTGATGGGGAAGCCCTTTATGGGCGAACTCCCTGATTCTACGCTGCCAAGAAAAGCTTCTAGCGAGGTAAATGGTGCCCGTACCGCAAACCGACACAGGTAGGCGAGGAGAGAATCCTAAGGTGAGCGAGAGAACTCTGGTTAAGGAACTCGGCAAAATGACCCCGTAACTTCGGGAGAAGGGGTGCTCTTCGTAAGGAGAGCCGCAGTGAATAGGCCCAAGCGACTGTTTAGCAAAAACACAGGTCTCTGCGAAGCCGCAAGGCGAAGTATAGGGGCTGACACCTGCCCGGTGCTGGAAGGTTAAGAGGAGAGGTTAGCTCTAGGCGAAGCTTTGAATCGAAGCCCCAGTAAACGGCGGCCGTAACTATAACGGTCCTAAGGTAGCGAAATTCCTTGTCGGGTAAGTTCCGACCCGCACGAAAGGTGTAACGACTTGGGCACTGTCTCAACCAGAGACTCGGTGAAATTATAGTACCTGTGAAGATGCAGGTTACCCGCGACAGGACGGAAAGACCCCGTGGAGCTTTACTGTAGCCTGATATTGAATTTTGGTACAGCTTGTACAGAATAGGCGGGAGCCTGGGAAGCCGGAGCGCCAGCTTCGGTGGAGGCGCCTGTGGGATACCGCTCTGGCTGTATTGAAGTTCTAACCCGCGCCCCTTATCGGGGCGGGAGACAGTGTCAGGTGGGCAGTTTGACTGGGGCGGTCGCCTCCTAAAGTGTAACGGAGGCGCCCAAAGGTTCCCTCAGAATGGTTGGAAATCATTCGAAGAGTGTAAAGGCATAAGGGAGCTTGACTGCGAGACCTACAAGTCGAGCAGGGACGAAAGTCGGGCTTAGTGATCCGGTGGTTCCGCATGGAAGGGCCATCGCTCAACGGATAAAAGCTACCCCGGGGATAACAGGCTTATCTCCCCCAAGAGTCCACATCGACGGGGAGGTTTGGCACCTCGATGTCGGCTCATCGCATCCTGGGGCTGTAGTCGGTCCCAAGGGTTGGGCTGTTCGCCCATTAAAGCGGTACGCGAGCTGGGTTCAGAACGTCGTGAGACAGTTCGGTCCCTATCCGTCGCGGGCGCAGGAAATTTGAGAGGAGCTGTCCTTAGTACGAGAGGACCGGGATGGACGCACCGCTGGTGTACCAGTTGTTCTGCCAAGGGCATCGCTGGGTAGCTATGTGCGGACGGGATAAGTGCTGAAAGCATCTAAGCATGAAGCCCCCCTCAAGATGAGATTTCCCATAGCGTCAAGCTAGTAAGATCCCTGAAAGATGATCAGGTTGATAGGTCTGAGGTGTAAGCGTGGCGACACGTGCAGCTGACAGATACTAATCGATCGAGGGCTTAATCATAATTACACAACGCAGTATGTTATCTAGTTTTGAAGGAATATCAAAATTCCTGTTGACTTTATAAAAGAGCGTGATATAATGATCATTGTCTCTAATATGAGTCAAGCAAATAGGTCTAGTGATGATGGCGAAGAGGTCACACCCGTTCCCATACCGAACACGGAAGTTAAGCTCTTCAGCGCCGATGGTAGTTGGGGGTTTCCCCCTGTGAGAGTAGGACGTCGCTAGGCAGGAAAAAAAGAACCGTTCTTTCCAGACGGTTCTTTTTCATTTCTCAGGAAATGAACAATTATTATGCTTTCTGAATGAGAAACAGATAAATGTAGTATGGTACCTTTTCGGATGTAGCTGAAAGGAATTGATGAATAAATGGATAATCTTCTGTTGAGTAGCTACGAAGTAAATCGCTCCACCATTCTGTTTCATAACGAGAAATCATGCTTAGGTTATATAAAAGAAGATAATGAACTAACAACTCAGGAAGGTTGTTCTTATTGTCACGATTAGAAGGAAGATAATATAGATCTTTATGTAAGTCATATGCTAGAGGTGAGCATAACAGCCCATTCCATTTTTCGATTGGAGAGGCAAAAAATAATTGCTTCTCTGTTTCTTTTTTTAAATATTGTATATCTAAATGGGGACATGCTCCTTGGAAATATTCAATAAATCGTTCCTTTGTCATATGATAGCTGTCTAGTATGGAGAGAGGAACTGTAATTTCTTTTTCATTTATTCTTCCTATTGGCAGGTATTCAGAAGCCTTTTTGCTATAGGAAAATAAATCAATTAATTCTCCAACATGTTTTAGTAATGCTTCCATTGTATATTTCTCTCCCTCTAAATGTTTCACATGGAACATTCGCTCTGCAATATGAGTAAACAACCCATTTTTTTGAACCTTTACTTCGTCTTGCAGGAATTCATAGCTTTGTTTTTTTCGTTTACGTGTTGTAACTCCATGAGCTAATACAGATGTCGATTCTGGATAATTTGGGTCTACAGTAAGTAAGCATGCCTTTAAGAGCTGTACCATGCCGTAGAAGAGCAAAACGGGTTTAATGGAGAGCGGAGAATTTTTTGCTAGTTCATAGTAGCTCCTTCCGTGCTCTAGATAATAAATAAATGGATAACAGTTATCGAAACTTCTTCGGTCGCCATCCTCTATACATAATTCCTTGTAGCAATGCGAAAGGTAATTTTGAGAATGCACAGAAGAAATGAAAAAGCTTAATTTTTGCCATGTGGATTGTATCTTAACCATTAAAAAGCTCCTTTAGAATTCTAAAAATTCAAACATATCAACACTTCCTTGACAGTATTTTACCCAGTTGTTAAGCTACTAATAATATTTTGGAAACAGAGGGGGATAATTTATGTGGGAAAACAAGTTTGTTAAAGAAGGTTTAACATTTGATGATGTTCTTTTAATCCCAGCAAGATCAGAAGTGCTGCCACGAGAGGTAAGTGTAAAAACTGCTTTATCAGAAACGCTGCAACTCAATATTCCACTTATCAGTGCCGGTATGGATACTGTAACGGAAGCAGAAATGGCGATTGCAATGGCTCGTCAAGGCGGATTAGGTATTATCCATAAGAATATGACAATTGAACAGCAAGCTGAACAGGTAGATAAAGTGAAGCGCTCTGAAAGCGGCGTTATTACAGACCCGTTTTTTCTAACTCCAGATCATCAAGTATACGATGCAGAACACCTTATGGGAAAATACCGTATTTCTGGTGTGCCGATTGTTAACAACGACACAGAGCAAAAGCTAGTTGGAATTTTAACAAATCGTGACTTACGCTTCATTCAAGACTATTCCATTAAAATTTCTGATGTGATGACAAAGGAAAATCTCATTACTGCTCCGGTAGGAACAACTCTATCGGAAGCTGAACAAATCTTGCAAAAGCATAAAATCGAAAAACTCCCTCTTGTTGATGAGCAAGGTACGTTAAAAGGTCTTATCACGATTAAAGATATTGAAAAGGTAATTGAGTTCCCTAATTCCGCAAAGGATAAGGTAGGGCGCCTGCTTGTAGGAGCAGCTGTCGGAGTAACGGCGGATGCATTAGCTCGTATTGACGCACTTGTGAAAGCGAATGTAGATGTTATTGTATTAGATACAGCTCACGGTCATTCTTTAGGCGTGCTAGAAAAGGTTCGTGAAATTAGAGCGAAGTATCCAAGCCTCAATATCATTGCCGGCAATGTGGCAACAGCAGCAGCAACCCGAGATTTAATTGAAGCAGGGGCTAATATTATTAAGGTTGGTATTGGACCGGGATCTATTTGTACAACGCGTGTTGTAGCTGGTGTAGGTGTACCTCAATTAACAGCTGTATACGATTGTGCTACAGAGGCACGTAAATATGGTGTGCCTGTTATTGCGGATGGTGGAATCAAGTACTCTGGAGATATCGTTAAGGCACTTGCTGCAGGCGCTCACGCAGTTATGCTTGGCAGCATGTTTGCGGGGGTTTCTGAAAGCCCTGGAGATACAGAGATCTATCAAGGACGTCGCTTTAAGGTGTACCGTGGTATGGGCTCTGTGGGCGCGATGGAGCAGGGAAGTAAGGATCGTTATTTCCAAGAGGGAAATAAAAAGCTTGTACCGGAGGGTATCGAAGGACGTCTGCCTTATAAAGGACCACTAGCTGATACAGTACATCAATTAGTAGGCGGGCTTCGTTCAGGTATGGGATATTGCGGTGCGCCAGACTTAGAGCATCTTCGTGAAAATGCGCAATTTATCCGCATGACAGGTGCTGGTCTGCGTGAAAGCCATCCACATAATATACAAATTACGAAGGAAGCGCCAAACTACTCATCTTAATATTCTATCTTTTGGACAGAGGTTTCTACCTCTGTCTATTTTTTTTGAAGTATGTTAGAATAACCGTTATGTGAAAACATTTTATTGGAGGTAGCAAGGTGAGAGTTTTCTTTCAAAAAAGAGTATTTGCTGTAGTTACATTATTTACATTAATGTATAGTTTATTGTTTTCGTATGAGGCTGCATTTGCAGCAACAGATACGGGTCTAGATATAAAGGCAGAATCCGCTATTTTGGTTGAAGCACAATCAGGAAAGATACTGTATGAAAAAAACTCCGATGAATCCCTCGCTATTGCAAGCATGACAAAGATGATGACGGAATATCTTGTGCATGAAGCAATAGAAAAAGGAAAAATTAAATGGAATCAAAAAACAACGATATCCGATTATGCGTACAGCATTTCACAGGACCGAAATTTATCTAACGTTCCTCTTGAAAAAGGGGGGTCTTACACAGTAAAAGAATTATACGAAGCAATGGCGATTTATTCAGCTAATGGAGCGACTATTGCACTAGCTGAGCTCATTGGAGGTTCTGAAGGAAACTTCATTAAACTAATGAATGCAAAAGCAAAAGAGCTTGGTATGAAGAACTATAAATTTGTAAATTCTACTGGTTTAACAAATAGTGATCTAAAAGGAAATCAACCTGCTGGTACAAATGCTGATGAGGAAAACGAAATGTCAGCAAAGGACTGCGCAATTTTGGCGCAGCGTTTAATAAGCGACTATCCGGATGTGCTAGAAACAGCAAGTATTCCGAAAAAGGTGTTCCAAGAAGGCGGAAAATATCCGGTTAATATGGACAATTGGAACTGGATGCTTCCAGGATTGGTGTATGGCTATGAAGGTGTGGATGGGTTAAAGACTGGTTCTACACCAGAGGCTGGGTATTGTTTTACAGGTACGGCAAAACGAAGCGGCATGAGACTTATTGCGGTAGTAATTAAAACAGATTCCTATCAATCACGATTTGAGGAAACAAAGAAGCTCTTTGATTATGGATTTAGCGGCTTTGAACTAAAGGAATTGTATCCGAAAGGGTCTGAGGTAAAAGGTACAGAGGTGATCAAGGTTGCAAAGGGGAAAGCAAAGGAGATCGGAATTGAAACGAAGAAAGCTGTTGTTGCTGCGGTTCCTAAGGGGACTAAAAATGCCTACATAACAGGCGCTGAATTGAAAAACAAGGAAATTATTGCTCCAGTGAAAAAAGGAACAACAGTAGGGTACATGACATTAAAAGCAAAGGATGACAGTGACCCAGGTTTTCTTTCAGGAAAAGAGTTAAAAGCAGAGCTTATTACAAAAGCTAATGTTGAGAAGGCGAACTGGTTTGTACTTACGATGCGCGGGGTAGGCTCCTTTTTTGGCGGGCTTTGGACTGGAGCAGTGGACACGGTAAAAGGTTGGTTTTAAAAAGTTCCCCCAGGGGAACTTTTTTCTTATATTTTTTTATATTTTGTTCATCTTATGGAATGTACGGGATTTCCTGCTTTTCGTCTTGATTTTTCGGTAAAAAATAGTGGACAAGTCGGTAATATGTAGTGTTAGAATGTAAGAGTATTCTTAATTTTCGTTAGGAAAGTACGGAGAGAAGCAATTTATATAGAGGGGGTTCTTTAAATGGTTAACAATTTAACAGGTACAGAACGCGTAAAACGCGGAATGGCAGAAATGCAAAAGGGCGGCGTTATCATGGATGTGATCAATGCTGAGCAAGCGAAAATCGCGGAGGAAGCAGGCGCAGTTGCAGTTATGGCGCTAGAGCGTGTTCCTGCTGACATTCGTGCAGCTGGCGGTGTATCACGTATGGCTGACCCTACAATTGTTGAAGAAGTACTAGGTGCTGTATCTATTCCAGTTATGGCGAAATGCCGTATCGGTCATATTGTAGAGGCTCGTGTATTAGAGGCATTAGGAGTAGATTACATCGATGAGAGTGAAGTATTAACTCCAGCAGATGAAGTATATCACTTGAAGAAGAGCGATTATACAGTTCCATTCGTATGCGGCTGCCGCGACCTAGGTGAAGCATCCCGCCGTATTGGTGAAGGTGCAGCTATGCTTCGCACAAAAGGTGAGCCAGGAACAGGGAACATCGTAGAAGCAGTTCGTCACATGCGTCAAGTGAACTCACAAATTGCTCAAGTTGTTGCAATGCGTGAAGATGAAATTATGACATTTGCGAAAAACATCGGTGCTCCTTATGAAGTATTATTGGAAATCAAACGTTTAGGCCGTTTACCAGTTGTAAACTTCGCGGCAGGCGGCGTAGCGACTCCAGCGGATGCTGCATTGATGATGCAGTTAGGGGCAGACGGTGTATTTGTAGGATCAGGTATCTTCAAGTCCGAAAATCCGGCTAAGTTTGCACGTTCGATCGTAGAGGCTACAACTCATTATGAAGACTATGAGCTTATTGCTCATTTATCAAAAGGATTAGGAAACCCGATGAAAGGTATTGAGATTTCATCGTTATTACCAGAGCAACGCATGCAAGAGCGCGGCTGGTAATCAAAAGGAGTTTGCAGCATGATTACAATTGGTGTATTAGGACTTCAAGGGGCAGTTCGTGAGCATGTACAATCCATTGAGGCTTCCGGGGCACATGCAGTTGTTGTGAAGAAGGTAGAACAGCTGGCAGAGCTGGATGGCTTAATTTTACCTGGTGGAGAAAGTACAACGATGCGCCGCCTAATTGACAAATATGGCTTCATGGAGCCGCTTCGTCAATTTGCAAAGGAAGGGAAGCCGATGTTTGGAACATGTGCAGGCATGATTTTATTGGCGAAAAACCTTGTCGGCTATGATGAAGCTCATATTGGAGTAATGGACATTACCGTTGAGCGTAATGCCTTTGGAAGGCAGCGTGAAAGCTTTGAGGCACCTTTATCTATCAAAGGTGTCGGTGAGAATTTTGTCGGTGTATTCATTCGTGCTCCGTATGTTGTGAGCGTCGAAGATCATGTAGATGTGCTCGCTACTCACGGCGACCGTATCGTGGCGGTGCAGCAAGGTCCATTCCTTGCAGCTTCATTTCATCCAGAGCTAACAGATGACCACCGCATCACAGCTTATTTCGTGAAAATGGTAGAAGAAGCAAAAGCAAATAAGGTTGTATAACTCCCTTGCAAGTTGTCAAAGATTATAGTAAATTGATGGTAAACATCTATATAGTATAAAGTGTTGACAGGAAGCAGTAGCAGGATAAGCTTTTTTCAGAGAGCCGATGGTTGGTGCAAATCGGTAGAAGCAGCCTGTGAATCCATCCTTGAGCGAAATGCAGAATGTGCTTAAACTAGTAAGCATTTCCGGCGAAGAGCCGTTATCTTTCTCGAGAGGAAAGCATATACTTTCAATCAGGGTGGCAACGCGGGTATAACTCCCGTCCCTTTTTATAGGGACGGGAGTTTTTTATGTTTCAATATTAAAGGAGGATTCAGATGTTAGATATTAAAGTATTACGGGCTAACTTTGAAGAGGTAAAGGCCAAGCTGCAGCATCGCGGTGAAGACTTAACAGATTTTGGCCGTTTTGAAGAATTAGATACAAAAAGAAGAGAACTGTTAGTACAGACAGAAGAACTAAAAGGAAAACGAAATGAAGTTTCTCAGCAGGTAGCAATGCTAAAGCGTGAAAAGCAGGACGCGGAGCATTTAATTTTGGAGATGCGTGAGGTGGGTGACAAAATTAAATCATTGGATGAAGAGCTGCGTGTTGTCGAAGCTGATCTTGAAAAGCTTTTATTAACGATTCCTAATATCCCGCATGAATCCGTTCCAGTAGGTGAAACGGAAGATGATAATGTTGAGATCCGAAGATGGGGAGAAGTTCCACAGTTTTCCTTTGAGCCAAAACCGCATTGGGATATTGCTACAAACCTTGATATTTTAGATTTTGAACGTGCAGGAAAGGTGACAGGGAGCCGCTTTGTATTTTATAAAGGCTTAGGAGCAAAATTAGAGCGTGCGTTAATTAATTTTATGCTAGATCTCCATACAGAGGAACATGGCTATAAAGAGGTATTGCCTCCATATATCGTAAACCGTGATAGCATGACAGGAACAGGGCAGCTTCCGAAATTTGAGGAAGATGCATTCCGAATTGAAAGTGAGGATTATTTCCTTATTCCAACTGCGGAGGTGCCTGTTACAAACTTACACCGTGATGAAATTTTAAATGGTGATGATTTACCAATTCAATATGCAGCGTTTAGCGCGTGCTTCCGCTCTGAGGCAGGTTCTGCAGGACGCGATACACGCGGATTAATTCGTCAGCATCAATTTAATAAGGTGGAATTAGTGAAATTTGTGAAACCTGAAGAGTCTTATGGTGAGCTAGAAAAGCTAACAAATGATGCAGAACGTGTATTGCAGCTGCTTGGTCTCCCATACCGTGTACTAAGCATGTGTACAGGAGATTTAGGCTTTACAGCAGCAAAGAAATACGACATTGAGGTATGGATTCCGAGCTATAGCACGTATCGTGAAATTTCTTCTTGCAGTAACTTTGAAGCATTCCAGGCAAGACGTGCTAATATTCGATTCCGTCGTGATCCAAAATCGAAGCCTGAGCATGTACATACATTGAACGGTTCTGGATTAGCAATCGGTCGTACAGTAGCAGCTATTCTGGAGAATTATCAACAGGAGGATGGTTCTGTTATTATTCCAGAGGTGCTTCGTCCGTACATGAGAAATAAAGAAGTAATTAAATAAGAAAAGGAATCCCCCTCTTTCTTATTTGCAAAGTTAAAGCAGAAGAAGGAAAGGTGCTTGACGCTTCTTTTTTTCTTCTGCTATAATACTTCATGTCAATAGAAGGAGGAATACCCAAGTCTGGCTGAAGGGGTCGGTCTTGAAAACCGAGAGGCGGTGAAAGCCGCGCGGGGGTTCGAATCCCTCTTCCTCCGCCATTTAAGTATTGACGACAACAGCGCATATAAGTGGAGATTGGAAAACTCGTTACGATGCTGTAACGAGTTTTTATTTTAGTGCATATCTCAACAAACAGAAAGGAGCAACAATGGACTTAACTATCCAAACCTTTCCTCTTCAGGGGAAAACACTTTATTATGTACAATGTCCTGTTTGTAAGAGAGACCGAATTTTAAATAGTACCGCCAATGTTTCAAAGATAGTAAGCAAGGAGGCTTTTCGCAAGCTGTGCGGTTGTATTTGCCAAACAACCAGTACGGTGGTTACAAAACAAAAACCGGTGAAGCAAAAGGGAAAAGCGCTAACTGCTGTTGTAAATGGAGTAGAAATGACTGTGAAAGAAATCGCAGAAGCGTATGGACTCAGTCAAAGTACGGTACGTCAACGGATCCATGCAGGCAAATCAGGAGATGAATTAATTGCTCCTTCTAAACGCAGCAAGGGGTAATAAAAAGGCTCATGGTAATATGTAATACTGAATCTAAGATAATTAAAGAAATATAAGTATTACTACACGACAACCTATGTTGTTTAACAATGTAGTTTTAAGGCGTATCAACACTTTGCTTGATACGCCTATTTTTTATGATTTTTTCTTCGTTTTATCACTACATTTTGGGGATTTATCGAGACTTTTATCGCTACATTTACCCTTTTTATCACCACTTTTATTACCACAATAATTTAATTATAGATAATGGAAATTAATGGTTGACCTTCCTTCATTATACACCTTAAAATAGAACATATATTCTATTTAACAACATAATGAGTTCATTCATTTTCAAGGAGGGTTCGCATGGAAAAGTATTTCTCAGTTAAAGAAGTAACAGCCCTTTTGGGCTACAAAAATGAAGAAACTATAAAAAGAAAGATAAAAGATGGGATGTTTCCAGGTGCAATCCAAAACAGCCGTAAAGAAGGTTGGAGGATACCTGCAAGTGATGTGGCAGCCCTAACGAGTTCCTCCCAAAAAGCTGCCCAGAGTAATAGCACATCAACCCCTACAGATTACAACAAGTCTGAAATAATCAAATTGGCATACCAAGTTGCAACTCTTACTTCCCTTTCAGAAGAAGTACATAAGGTTCTTAGCTCTTTGCCGTTGGAACGTGCACTTGAAATTTGTCTCATTATAAGGCAACAAAGTAGACCTATTGATGACCCATACAAGTTTGTAAAAGCAGCTAAAACGAAGAATTGGATGCCAGATCCGATTACAAACGGAGAAAAAAAGAAGTTGGTCGATTTCACCCAACGTGACTATGAATCGCTGGGATCAAAGGGACAACGGACAGGAACGATTCCTTTATACAATTGGTTAGAACAGGAATAAAGGTGGATTGATAGAGGTGGAAAGTTTGTATCATCACGTAAAATGCCCCGAAGGGGTAAAAGCTAGGAAGTTTAAATTGATTGTACTGGATAAACACCTTAAACCATTCCTGCCTCTCACGGTTTTTTATAAAGAGGCATTAGGCAGAATTGCAGAAAGTAGTGCCGAGTCCTATCTAAAAACACTCTATACCTTTTTCACCTGGCTGCATACTGGCAGTAATTATCAAGAAAGAACTGTAAAGTGGGATGATGAACCCCACATTGTACGGGTAGCCATAGAGGATTTTTTGATGCATGAAGCTCATTGTAAGGTTACAACAAGCGATAGCAAAACGTATTACAATGTAAAGCTAACAAATAAAAGTCCTAACACTGTCAGCCGATTGTTAAGTGCTTTAAAATCTTTTTACAAAATCATGATTCATGTAAGGATGTATCCTTATCCCAACCCCCTAATTGATGCACACGCCATTTTAGAAGAGCACCAAGCCCTAAAGGAGGGTGTTAGGGAAGGAAAACCTAGAATGCCTAAAGAGGCAGGTACAGAAGAACCTTTACCTAAAAGTGCTCGAAGATTAACCGACTCTTATTTTAAGGTCCTAAATGGTGAGTGGAAACCTCAGATTATTGATGATCCTCACCTCCCCTCTATGATTTATAAGGCTGGGGAGGACAGTAAATGGAAGCTTAGAGATGAAATTATTACTACAATGTTATTTCAAACTGGGGCAAGAGCAAGAGAGGTTATTGAGCTTACATTTGGTGACTATCGTGCTAGGTATGACAAGGGTGAATTTGCCACCTTTAATAAGGGAAGTCATGGAAAAAGAACAAAGTTTTTGAAAGTAGATAATGACACGTTAAAACTACTTGATCGTTATATCCATGGTGAGAGAAAGAAAGTTGATAAAAGTGGTTTAAACATGAATGACATTCCTGATGAAACTCCGATATTTCTTAATCAGTATGGAAATCCCTACACTTATGATGCCTTTCTAAAAAACTGGTCAACTATGATGGAAAAAGCAGAAATAAAAATCAATATTCATAAAACTCGTCATTGGTTCGTGACCCGTAGTATTCGGCTGATTCGCGAAGAATACAAGGATAAAGCAGAACAGGACAAGGCAATTAAACGATTACGAATTTATATGAATTGGAGTGCAAAAGCAGACACAATGAAAGTCTATGAGCACTACGTTGATGAAAAGGATTATGTGGTAGAGCAGCATGATAGATTGCTAGAAAAGATGAAAAAGGAACAGGAGGAGTATTTAAATCAGATAAAACCTCGTAAGAGGGCTAAACAACCTTCGGTTGAACCTCGAAATAAGGTCGTTCAAATGCCTGAAAAACAACATGAATTGATGGATTTTATTAATGAATTGAATAGTTAAGCTATTAATTAACCTAAGGGTGTGGGAATGTGATTGATGAATTAGAAAGTAAACCATGGTATCAAGAATTAAAAGGCGAGGTTGATGACAACATCTTTGTCTATCAGGATAAACGAGGTTATCTTTGGGACAAGGTTAACCCTGAGCATCTACGTTACTTCAAAAACAACTGTTGTGGTTATCTTTTTACAAACCACTTAGCATTAGGGTTGATGGTAAACTCCAATCAAAACTTAGACCCTAAGACTATTTTCACTGGTTTATATGTTGTAACTGTTGGTCTCAAAGAACTCTTTCAAGAACTCAAATTAGCAAATTTTAATGATTTTGATATAGATATACATCTGTCCGATTATTTACGAGAGGAGATTCTCCCTTCCCATTCAGATAACAAGAGAAGAGTATTCTTTAATGAGTATAAAGGTGTTGTCAAAAAGGTGCATAAGTGGCATTCGACCAAGTTGACAAAGGAACAACAAGAAGTGTTCGCCCCTTTTTTACTCCCTCGAACATACCTAGATAGCAGAGATTTTAAAGTTAACAAAACAGCCAAGGAAGCAGCGAAAAGTAAACGGAAGTCTGAAACAGACGCAATTTCCAAAGACTTTATAAAAATCCGTGCCGAAGGTGGGTTCCGTCTAAATCAGGTTAGGCGATTGCGGCAGAAATACCTTGAAGCTGTGGAATTAGTAAAAGCTAACGATTATCCTCTTCCTTTTGAATTTGCTTATGTTGAAAATGAGGAACGTGGAGATATATCAAAGGAGCTCTTTTCCTTTCGATTATGGGATAAACCGTCTTTCGTACTTCATCATAGTGATAATTATCGTGTAACTACAATCAAAAACGCGGAGAAACGAAGATTTACTTATTCAGATGAAAACAACGAATACTTCGTCGAGTTTTTAAAGGCAGAAATATTAGATGACGAAACTGGTGAACCAGTAGGAGAAACTGATGGTTTTTGGTTTTTTCCCATTTTAGAACATCAACTAGTCGGAATGTGGTACCAATCTTTAAGTGAAGAACAAATAAATGAGAGACTGAAAATACTTGAGATGTACGGATATAGGGAACCGGATTCAAAAGGTATTAATGAGCCTTTCCAGCCTAATCACAAAGGTATTTTAGCACAAGGGGCTTTTATAACTAACTCTCAGGAATATGCCGATGGCATTTTAATGAACGTTGAGGTTTTGTATATTACAGCTCTCTTTGGTGCGATAGCACTAGATATATTTACGTCTTCAGGTGCAAGGTTAGGTGAAGTGGTACAAGTCCATTTTGGGATTGGGTGTTTAGATCAGGGAAGTATCACCGACCCAGAAACAAATGTAGTAAAAACATCCTACATGTTTAGAGCTATTCCGAAAGGAAGAGATGAGCTTGCAGTCTTTTATGTTAACAAAGATACTTTTGATTTAATAAAGGAAATTGCTTTGTACCTTAGAGATGTACACTATAAAGGCTCAATTCCAAAAGTGGAATTTAAATATTATAAAAGACATGGTGCATCACGACCAGAACAACCCTATTTATTTCAGTTTCATGGTAAGCATTTTGAAAATAAGACTTTTGCATGCGTTTTAAACTTCATCTGTTTTGGATTGATTTATGAAACACAAGACAAGAAGTTGGTAAAGTTGAAACCACACTTATTACGCCACGGTTTTGCGACACATGCGGTACAAGCAGAGGAACTTCCGATTGATGTCGTAGCAATGATACTCAATCAAAAGGATATAGAGGTTACAGGATATTACTCTCAACCTACCCAAAGCCAAGTAGCAAATGTCGTAACTGATTTTCACACTTCCATGAATACTCAAGTTGACATGATGAGAGAAGTTTTGAGGCAACCAGAAGAGCTACAAGCCCTTTTTGAACGTCAAAGAGAGATTAGTGGACCTTTTAGTAAAACTGTTGGGGGTACATGTGTTACTAACAAGATTTGCCCAATAAAGCTTGCATGTGTAGGTTGCGGTACTAAAATACCCGAACCAGAACAAAAGCATGAATTACTTGATTATCTAGAATGGGCAGAAAAAACGAAGGAATATTACGAGGAAAAAGGTTTTAATCTGGAAGTGATGAAAATGAAAAAAACCATACATGATGCGAAAGTTGAATTGAAAGAAATAGCATTAATCGAAGAGTATAGGAGAGATAAGAAGAATGAGCCAAGACTTATCATTAGAAAACCATAAAAGTGGCTTAGAGAGTGAGTATGAGAAGCGAAGGGTTAACTCCTTTGAGCTAGGTAGAAAAGCAATAGATGCCCTCCTTGCGGAGGGCAAAGAAGTTACCTTGCACAATGTATCTAAGAAGACAAAAGAACTTGATGAACAAGGCAAAGGGATTCATTTTAACACTATTAGAAATCATGAAGAACTCTATGCGTATTATAAAGAAAAGAGTAAGAGCTATAAGAAAAAACAAAAAGAACTCGAAAAACATCTTCCCTATCGGGAAAATGAAAAACATACTTTTCACGAGTTTGAACAATTAAAACCTGACAGGAATTTAAAGAATGTTTATAGACAGTATATGCGTCTAACGAAGTCCGAATTAGCAACGCGTTTAATAGAAGCCGAGCAGTATATCGCGGAAGGAAATCAGGAGTATTTGAAAAAGTTATTTGAGACGTATGAGGGATAAAAATTGAATTAAAACCATAAATTGTCGTGGTAAAAAAACAAAAACATGTCGTGATAAAAGGAGTGGATTCCCCACTCCTCTTTCATTTTTCTTTTAATTGTTAAACAACATATCCTTACTGTTAATTCAAGCCTCAAACTTCATTTCTCTTGTCTTTCAGTAAAATAATATGTAATACTGAATCTAAGATAATTAAAGAAATATAAGTATTACTACACGACAACCTATGTTGTTTAACAATGTAGTTTTAAGGCGTATCAACACTTTGCTTGATACGCCTATTTTTTATGATTTTTTCTTCGTTTTATCACTACATTTTGGGGATTTATCGAGACTTTTATCGCTACATTTACCCTTTTTATCACCACTTTTATTACCACAATAATTTAATTATAGATAATGGAAATTAATGGTTGACCTTCCTTCATTATACACCTTAAAATAGAACATATATTCTATTTAACAACATAATGAGTTCATTCATTTTCAAGGAGGGTTCGCATGGAAAAGTATTTCTCAGTTAAAGAAGTAACAGCCCTTTTGGGCTACAAAAATGAAGAAACTATAAAAAGAAAGATAAAAGATGGGATGTTTCCAGGTGCAATCCAAAACAGCCGTAAAGAAGGTTGGAGGATACCTGCAAGTGATGTGGCAGCCCTAACGAGTTCCTCCCAAAAAGCTGCCCAGAGTAATAGCACATCAACCCCTACAGATTACAACAAGTCTGAAATAATCAAATTGGCATACCAAGTTGCAACTCTTACTTCCCTTTCAGAAGAAGTACATAAGGTTCTTAGCTCTTTGCCGTTGGAACGTGCACTTGAAATTTGTCTCATTATAAGGCAACAAAGTAGACCTATTGATGACCCATACAAGTTTGTAAAAGCAGCTAAAACGAAGAATTGGATGCCAGATCCGATTACAAACGGAGAAAAAAAGAAGTTGGTCGATTTCACCCAACGTGACTATGAATCGCTGGGATCAAAGGGACAACGGACAGGAACGATTCCTTTATACAATTGGTTAGAACAGGAATAAAGGTGGATTGATAGAGGTGGAAAGTTTGTATCATCACGTAAAATGCCCCGAAGGGGTAAAAGCTAGGAAGTTTAAATTGATTGTACTGGATAAACACCTTAAACCATTCCTGCCTCTCACGGTTTTTTATAAAGAGGCATTAGGCAGAATTGCAGAAAGTAGTGCCGAGTCCTATCTAAAAACACTCTATACCTTTTTCACCTGGCTGCATACTGGCAGTAATTATCAAGAAAGAACTGTAAAGTGGGATGATGAACCCCACATTGTACGGGTAGCCATAGAGGATTTTTTGATGCATGAAGCTCATTGTAAGGTTACAACAAGCGATAGCAAAACGTATTACAATGTAAAGCTAACAAATAAAAGTCCTAACACTGTCAGCCGATTGTTAAGTGCTTTAAAATCTTTTTACAAAATCATGATTCATGTAAGGATGTATCCTTATCCCAACCCCCTAATTGATGCACACGCCATTTTAGAAGAGCACCAAGCCCTAAAGGAGGGTGTTAGGGAAGGAAAACCTAGAATGCCTAAAGAGGCAGGTACAGAAGAACCTTTACCTAAAAGTGCTCGAAGATTAACCGACTCTTATTTTAAGGTCCTAAATGGTGAGTGGAAACCTCAGATTATTGATGATCCTCACCTCCCCTCTATGATTTATAAGGCTGGGGAGGACAGTAAATGGAAGCTTAGAGATGAAATTATTACTACAATGTTATTTCAAACTGGGGCAAGAGCAAGAGAGGTTATTGAGCTTACATTTGGTGACTATCGTGCTAGGTATGACAAGGGTGAATTTGCCACCTTTAATAAGGGAAGTCATGGAAAAAGAACAAAGTTTTTGAAAGTAGATAATGACACGTTAAAACTACTTGATCGTTATATCCATGGTGAGAGAAAGAAAGTTGATAAAAGTGGTTTAAACATGAATGACATTCCTGATGAAACTCCGATATTTCTTAATCAGTATGGAAATCCCTACACTTATGATGCCTTTCTAAAAAACTGGTCAACTATGATGGAAAAAGCAGAAATAAAAATCAATATTCATAAAACTCGTCATTGGTTCGTGACCCGTAGTATTCGGCTGATTCGCGAAGAATACAAGGATAAAGCAGAACAGGACAAGGCAATTAAACGATTACGAATTTATATGAATTGGAGTGCAAAAGCAGACACAATGAAAGTCTATGAGCACTACGTTGATGAAAAGGATTATGTGGTAGAGCAGCATGATAGATTGCTAGAAAAGATGAAAAAGGAACAGGAGGAGTATTTAAATCAGATAAAACCTCGTAAGAGGGCTAAACAACCTTCGGTTGAACCTCGAAATAAGGTCGTTCAAATGCCTGAAAAACAACATGAATTGATGGATTTTATTAATGAATTGAATAGTTAAGCTATTAATTAACCTAAGGGTGTGGGAATGTGATTGATGAATTAGAAAGTAAACCATGGTATCAAGAATTAAAAGGCGAGGTTGATGACAACATCTTTGTCTATCAGGATAAACGAGGTTATCTTTGGGACAAGGTTAACCCTGAGCATCTACGTTACTTCAAAAACAACTGTTGTGGTTATCTTTTTACAAACCACTTAGCATTAGGGTTGATGGTAAACTCCAATCAAAACTTAGACCCTAAGACTATTTTCACTGGTTTATATGTTGTAACTGTTGGTCTCAAAGAACTCTTTCAAGAACTCAAATTAGCAAATTTTAATGATTTTGATATAGATATACATCTGTCCGATTATTTACGAGAGGAGATTCTCCCTTCCCATTCAGATAACAAGAGAAGAGTATTCTTTAATGAGTATAAAGGTGTTGTCAAAAAGGTGCATAAGTGGCATTCGACCAAGTTGACAAAGGAACAACAAGAAGTGTTCGCCCCTTTTTTACTCCCTCGAACATACCTAGATAGCAGAGATTTTAAAGTTAACAAAACAGCCAAGGAAGCAGCGAAAAGTAAACGGAAGTCTGAAACAGACGCAATTTCCAAAGACTTTATAAAAATCCGTGCCGAAGGTGGGTTCCGTCTAAATCAGGTTAGGCGATTGCGGCAGAAATACCTTGAAGCTGTGGAATTAGTAAAAGCTAACGATTATCCTCTTCCTTTTGAATTTGCTTATGTTGAAAATGAGGAACGTGGAGATATATCAAAGGAGCTCTTTTCCTTTCGATTATGGGATAAACCGTCTTTCGTACTTCATCATAGTGATAATTATCGTGTAACTACAATCAAAAACGCGGAGAAACGAAGATTTACTTATTCAGATGAAAACAACGAATACTTCGTCGAGTTTTTAAAGGCAGAAATATTAGATGACGAAACTGGTGAACCAGTAGGAGAAACTGATGGTTTTTGGTTTTTTCCCATTTTAGAACATCAACTAGTCGGAATGTGGTACCAATCTTTAAGTGAAGAACAAATAAATGAGAGACTGAAAATACTTGAGATGTACGGATATAGGGAACCGGATTCAAAAGGTATTAATGAGCCTTTCCAGCCTAATCACAAAGGTATTTTAGCACAAGGGGCTTTTATAACTAACTCTCAGGAATATGCCGATGGCATTTTAATGAACGTTGAGGTTTTGTATATTACAGCTCTCTTTGGTGCGATAGCACTAGATATATTTACGTCTTCAGGTGCAAGGTTAGGTGAAGTGGTACAAGTCCATTTTGGGATTGGGTGTTTAGATCAGGGAAGTATCACCGACCCAGAAACAAATGTAGTAAAAACATCCTACATGTTTAGAGCTATTCCGAAAGGAAGAGATGAGCTTGCAGTCTTTTATGTTAACAAAGATACTTTTGATTTAATAAAGGAAATTGCTTTGTACCTTAGAGATGTACACTATAAAGGCTCAATTCCAAAAGTGGAATTTAAATATTATAAAAGACATGGTGCATCACGACCAGAACAACCCTATTTATTTCAGTTTCATGGTAAGCATTTTGAAAATAAGACTTTTGCATGCGTTTTAAACTTCATCTGTTTTGGATTGATTTATGAAACACAAGACAAGAAGTTGGTAAAGTTGAAACCACACTTATTACGCCACGGTTTTGCGACACATGCGGTACAAGCAGAGGAACTTCCGATTGATGTCGTAGCAATGATACTCAATCAAAAGGATATAGAGGTTACAGGATATTACTCTCAACCTACCCAAAGCCAAGTAGCAAATGTCGTAACTGATTTTCACACTTCCATGAATACTCAAGTTGACATGATGAGAGAAGTTTTGAGGCAACCAGAAGAGCTACAAGCCCTTTTTGAACGTCAAAGAGAGATTAGTGGACCTTTTAGTAAAACTGTTGGGGGTACATGTGTTACTAACAAGATTTGCCCAATAAAGCTTGCATGTGTAGGTTGCGGTACTAAAATACCCGAACCAGAACAAAAGCATGAATTACTTGATTATCTAGAATGGGCAGAAAAAACGAAGGAATATTACGAGGAAAAAGGTTTTAATCTGGAAGTGATGAAAATGAAAAAAACCATACATGATGCGAAAGTTGAATTGAAAGAAATAGCATTAATCGAAGAGTATAGGAGAGATAAGAAGAATGAGCCAAGACTTATCATTAGAAAACCATAAAAGTGGCTTAGAGAGTGAGTATGAGAAGCGAAGGGTTAACTCCTTTGAGCTAGGTAGAAAAGCAATAGATGCCCTCCTTGCGGAGGGCAAAGAAGTTACCTTGCACAATGTATCTAAGAAGACAAAAGAACTTGATGAACAAGGCAAAGGGATTCATTTTAACACTATTAGAAATCATGAAGAACTCTATGCGTATTATAAAGAAAAGAGTAAGAGCTATAAGAAAAAACAAAAAGAACTCGAAAAACATCTTCCCTATCGGGAAAATGAAAAACATACTTTTCACGAGTTTGAACAATTAAAACCTGACAGGAATTTAAAGAATGTTTATAGACAGTATATGCGTCTAACGAAGTCCGAATTAGCAACGCGTTTAATAGAAGCCGAGCAGTATATCGCGGAAGGAAATCAGGAGTATTTGAAAAAGTTATTTGAGACGTATGAGGGATAAAAATTGAATTAAAACCATAAATTGTCGTGGTAAAAAAACAAAAACATGTCGTGATAAAAGGAGTGGATTCCCCACTCCTCTTTCATTTTTCTTTTAATTGTTAAACAACATATCCTTACTGTTAATTCAAGCCTCAAACTTCATTTCTCTTGTCTTTCAGTAAAAAATAAACCATGAGCCTTTTTATTACTTTACAAGCTTTTTTGTTTGATGCAGGAAGTAAGCAATTTTTTCTATAATAGGTTCAATCGATTCTTCATCTTGCATAATATCATACTCATTAATATTAAGACGCAAAACAGGGCAAGCATTAAAGTTGTTGATCCAATGCTCGTAGCGTTCATGCATTTCCTTCCAATACTCTATTGGTGTTTGCTGTTCCATCGGTCTTCCGCGTTCACGAATACGTTCTAGAATATCCTCAAAAGAGCCTTCTAAGTAAATCAATAGGTCTGGATGCGGAAAATATGGAGTCATGACCATGGCATCAAACAGTCCTTTGTATGTTTCATAATCAACCTCTGTCATAGTGCCTTTTTCATAGTGCATCTTTGCAAAAATACCAGTATCCTCATAAATAGAGCGATCCTGAACGAAGCCGCCTCCGTATTCAAAGATCCTCTTTTGTTCCTTAAAACGTTCAGCTAAAAAGTAAATTTGCAGGTGAAAACTCCAACGCGTGAAATCAGTATAAAATTGATCTAGATATGGATTTGTATCAACCTTCTCGAATGATGTTCGGTAGCCCAGAGCCTTTGCTAATGCTTTTGTCATAGTAGACTTACCTACGCCAACTGTACCTGCAATCGTAATAACGGCGTCATTCGGAATCTTATATTTTTGTCTTACATTCATGGGTTTGCAATCTCCTTCTTCAGCGTAGTTTCTAACGCAGATAAGATATGGTTCAAATCATTCTCGTTATTTACAAAATCCATATCATCACCATTAAATTTCAAGACAGGGATGGAAGGGTGGTTTTTAGAAAATTTATCCATAGCAGTTTCGTAATCTGAGATAAGCTGCAGCAAGTATTGTGGATCAATATCCTTTTCAAATTCCCGGCCGCGGAGCGAAATACGTTTTTGTAATGTTTCTAGGCTTGCTGTTAGGTAGATGATTACATTTGGAGTGGGCATGTCCTGTGTGAGAATATTGTAAATTTGAATATATTTATCATATTGTGCAGACTTTAGTGTTCTGGCTGCAAAAATCAAGTTTTTAAAGATATGGTAATCAGATACAACGGGCATAGATTTACTTAAGTATTTCGTATGAATATCCTCTAGCTGCTTATAGCGGTTGCAGAGAAAGAACATTTCCGTTTGGAAGCTCCACTCCTCAATATCTTGATAAAATTTTCCTAGAAAAGGATTCTCACTTACAATCTCCTTTAACAAATGAAGCTGGAAATGAGTTGAAACAGCTTTTGCAAGTGAGGTTTTTCCAACTCCAATGGGACCCTCCACCGTAATAAAAGGTACGTCTATCATCGCTTCTCCTCCTTTACTCCGGCGCCTTCAGACGAACAAGAATCAAAACAGGATTATTGTAGCATAAGATAGTGGATAAAAGATGTATTTCTTTTAAAAACTTCTTGCGAAAATTAGAAAAGCATACAGGATTCTCTATCGCAATCAGTTGGAGCTCATTTTAGCTTAGAGAATGAAGGGCAGCTGATCAGAGTCTGAAATATCTGCTTTTAAAATTGTTTGCATTACTGTTAAAGCATGTTCATTATCTCTTTCAGAATTTGATGCAATACAATTCTTCGGTACATATAGTTTATAATTACGCATATATGCATCGTTTGCCGTAAAAAGGATACATATATTTCCAGCTGATCCAGTTAGGATAAGATTCTGTATTTTTAGGTACCCAAGTAATGTGTTCAACGGGGTTTCATAAAAGGCAGAATAGTGGGGTTTAATGAGGAAGTAGTCATCTTCCCTTGGTCTGATGTCCTGCAGAATGGGTCTGCTTAATTCATTTTCGCAATGCTGGATAATTTTATTCATATCTGACTGCCAGAGGTTATAGTGATCGTTGATATAAATAATATGACCGTGATTTCTTTTGATCCATTTCTTTAATTGTAAAATGCTTGGTAGCATATCCATACATTTTTTTGCTAAAATAGGTCCGTGTTCAAATTGAAAGTCATTGATTAAGTCAATTATAAGTAGAGCGGTTTTGTCCATTGATATCTCCCCTTTCTTTCTTCTTTATTGTGGCTTGAAAGGGGGTTGAAAAACAGTTTATCTTTATTTGTTTAAATTTGCCCGAAATTGTACTTTTGAGCAAGTTTTTTAATATACGTGTCAAAACCAAAGCAGTTTAGTCATTTATAAAGTGCGAAAAGTTATTTGCAGCGAATAAAAGGGGATTTATTATGGTGGAACGTGATGAGTATTACATGAAGCTTGCCATTGAGGAGGCAAAAAAAGCAGGAGAGATGCAGGAGGTTCCTATTGGCGCCGTTATAGTAATGGGGGGTGAGGTTATAAGCCGCGCCCATAATCTTCGTGAGATGGAGCAGCGCTCAATTGCTCATGCAGAGCTATTGGCTATTGACGAGGCTTGTCGAAGTCTGGGGACATGGCGTCTTGAGGGAGCGACGCTCTATGTGACGCTGGAGCCGTGCCCGATGTGTGCTGGGGCCATCGTTCTGTCACGGGTAGAGAGAGTCGTGTATGGTGCTAGCGACCCTAAAGGAGGATGCGCCGGAACATTAATGAATTTGCTGCAGGAGGAACGCTTTAATCATCAGGCTGAGGTAGTCAGCGGCGTGATGGAGGAAGAATGCGGAGCCATGCTATCAGAATTTTTTCGAGAGCTTCGCAGGAAAAAAAGAGAGGGAAAGGGAGACTTGGGTAAAAATACTTCCTGTTGATAAGTTGCATTTCTACTCGAAAAAAGATATACTAGAAATGCCTTCAATAAGGCAACTAAATATGGTTTCAACTTTGCCGTGCTAAGCGGGGAGGTAGCGGTGCCCTGTACTCGCAATCCGCTCTAGCGAGGCCGAATCCCTTCTCAAGGTTGTGCTTGCTGTAGGGCCTGCCCTAAGTAAGTGGTGTTGACGTCTGGGTCCTGCGCAACGGGAATTCGTGAACCTTGTCAGGTCCGGAAGGAAGCAGCAATAAGCGGAAGCTCCCGTGTGCCGCAGGGGTGCCTGGGCCGAGCTAACTGCTTAGGTAACGCTTATGGCACACAATCGACAGAAGGTGCACGGCAGTTATATAATAGCTATTAAACCTGCTTTTTTGAAGCGGGTTTTTTGCTTTTCTTTTTAAGAAGAAATTTAGATATAGCAGACCCGTATTTTTTATTACATAAGGAAATCATGCTTAGGGATAAAATGTTCATCTTATTTCCCTAGGTTGAAAAACCTTATCTCTTCACTTTTTCTTTTTTACTTCCATTACGGTAATCATGTATAATAGATGAGATAAAATAGTTTGAAGGAGGCCGTACTTTCGTGTCATATCAAGCGCTTTACCGAACTTGGAGACCGCAAACGTTCGGAGACGTGGTCGGCCAAGAGCATGTAACGAAAACGTTGCAAAATGCCCTTCTTCAGGGGAAGGTTCCCCATGCTTACTTATTTTCTGGTCCAAGAGGAACTGGGAAAACAACGATAGCTAAGGTGTTTGCAAAGGCGATTAACTGTGAGAATGGACCAACAGCAGAGCCTTGCAATGAATGCGAAACATGCAAGTCCATCATGCTTGGGACCAATGATCAGGTATTAGAGATGGATGCAGCTTCTAACAACGGTGTGGATGATATCCGGTATTTAATCGAGAAGGTAAGAACACCTCCCGCCTCTGTTCGATATAAAGTCTATATTATTGATGAAGTTCACATGCTTTCCATGGGTGCCTTCAATGCATTGTTGAAAACATTAGAAGAACCCCCAAAGCACGTTATCTTTATTTTGGCCACCACTGAGCCCCATAAAATTCCTCCGACTATTATTTCACGTTGTCAGCGTTTTGAATTTCGGAAAATTTCTGTTCAAGATATTGTGGACCGTCTTGCAACAGTTGTACGGAATGAGGGAACGGAGGTAGAAGAGGAAGCACTTCACATTGTAGCAAGAGCAGCAGAAGGTGGAATGAGGGATGCTCTTAGCCTTATTGATCAGGCTATTTCTTACAGTGAAGATATAGTTAAAACTGAGGATGTATTAGCTGTAACTGGATCAGTAGCGCAAAAGCAGTTATCCCGTTTGGCGATGTGTATCTTTGAGAATGATGTGCCCCAAGCGCTCCGAATTATAGATGAGCTGATGGATCGTGGGAAAGATGCGATGCGTTTTATGGAGGACTTCATCTATTACTATCGAGATATGCTTCTGTATCAAACCTCTCCACAGCTGGAGGATTTGCTAGAGCGTGTCATAGTTGATGAAGATTTTCGTATGCTAAGCGAACAAATTCATGCTGAAACGATTTATGAGGTAATTCATACCTTGAGTAAAAGTCAGCAGGAAATGAAATGGACAAATCACCCGCGCATCTTTTTGGAAGTTGTAATGGTGAAACTTTGTCAGCAATTTTTAATAAAAAAGCAGGGTTCAGATCATTTGCAGGCTATTTTGCAGCGCATGCAAGAAATGGAGGCGGAACTTCGGCAATTAAAGCAGCATGGTGTTGCAGTTTCACAGGAAATCTTGCCGGCCGCAGAGAAAAAAGCTCCAAAACAAACTCGAACCAAGCGGAATGTGCCAACAGGACGTATTCATGAGGTTTTAAAGAAGG
>NZ_AP048547.1:42500-162500 GCF_059698935.1 Ectobacillus sp. OTK
GGGTAACACCTACTGGAGGCCCGAACCCACGCACGTTGAAAAGTGCGGGGATGAGGTGTGGGTAGCGGAGAAATTCCAATCGAACCCGGAGATAGCTGGTTCTCCCCGAAATAGCTTTAGGGCTAGCCTCAAGTGCTAGAGTCTTGGAGGTAGAGCACTGATTGGACTAGGGGCCCCCATCGGGTTACCGAATTCAGTCAAACTCCGAATGCCAATGACTTATCCTTGGGAGTCAGACTGCGAGTGATAAGATCCGTAGTCAAAAGGGAAACAGCCCAGACCGCCAGCTAAGGTCCCAAAATGTATGTTAAGTGGAAAAGGATGTGGAGTTGCTTAGACAACTAGGATGTTGGCTTAGAAGCAGCCACCATTTAAAGAGTGCGTAATAGCTCACTAGTCGAGTGACTCTGCGCCGAAAATGTACCGGGGCTAAACATACTACCGAAGCTGCGGATTGATACCTTTTGGTATCAGTGGTAGGGGAGCGTTCTAAGGGCGGTGAAGCCAGATCGGAAGGACTGGTGGAGCGCTTAGAAGTGAGAATGCCGGTATGAGTAGCGAAAGATAGGTGAGAATCCTATCCACCGAATGCCTAAGGTTTCCTGAGGAAGGCTCGTCCGCTCAGGGTTAGTCGGGACCTAAGCCGAGGCCGAAAGGCGTAGGCGATGGACAACAGGTTGATATTCCTGTACCACCTCTTTACCGTTTGAGCGATGGAGGGACGCAGAAAGATAGGGGATGCATGCCGCTGGTTGTGCATGTCTAAGCAGTTAGGCTGGTAAGCAGGCAAATCCGCTTACCGTAAAGGCTGAGCTGTGATGGGGAAGCCCTTTATGGGCGAACTCCCTGATTCTACGCTGCCAAGAAAAGCTTCTAGCGATGGTATTTGGTGCCCGTACCGCAAACCGACACAGGTAGGCGAGGAGAGAATCCTAAGGTGAGCGAGAGAACTCTGGTTAAGGAACTCGGCAAAATGACCCCGTAACTTCGGGAGAAGGGGTGCTCTTCGTAAGGAGAGCCGCAGTGAATAGGCCCAAGCGACTGTTTAGCAAAAACACAGGTCTCTGCGAAGCCGCAAGGCGAAGTATAGGGGCTGACACCTGCCCGGTGCTGGAAGGTTAAGAGGAGAGGTTAGCTCTAGGCGAAGCTTTGAATCGAAGCCCCAGTAAACGGCGGCCGTAACTATAACGGTCCTAAGGTAGCGAAATTCCTTGTCGGGTAAGTTCCGACCCGCACGAAAGGTGTAACGACTTGGGCACTGTCTCAACCAGAGACTCGGTGAAATTATAGTACCTGTGAAGATGCAGGTTACCCGCGACAGGACGGAAAGACCCCGTGGAGCTTTACTGTAGCCTGATATTGAATTTTGGTACAGCTTGTACAGAATAGGCGGGAGCCTGGGAAGCCGGAGCGCCAGCTTCGGTGGAGGCGCCTGTGGGATACCGCTCTGGCTGTATTGAAGTTCTAACCCGCGCCCCTCATCGGGGCGGGAGACAGTGTCAGGTGGGCAGTTTGACTGGGGCGGTCGCCTCCTAAAGTGTAACGGAGGCGCCCAAAGGTTCCCTCAGAATGGTTGGAAATCATTCGAAGAGTGTAAAGGCATAAGGGAGCTTGACTGCGAGACCTACAAGTCGAGCAGGGACGAAAGTCGGGCTTAGTGATCCGGTGGTTCCGCATGGAAGGGCCATCGCTCAACGGATAAAAGCTACCCCGGGGATAACAGGCTTATCTCCCCCAAGAGTCCACATCGACGGGGAGGTTTGGCACCTCGATGTCGGCTCATCGCATCCTGGGGCTGTAGTCGGTCCCAAGGGTTGGGCTGTTCGCCCATTAAAGCGGTACGCGAGCTGGGTTCAGAACGTCGTGAGACAGTTCGGTCCCTATCCGTCGCGGGCGCAGGAAATTTGAGAGGAGCTGTCCTTAGTACGAGAGGACCGGGATGGACGCACCGCTGGTGTACCAGTTGTTCTGCCAAGGGCATCGCTGGGTAGCTATGTGCGGACGGGATAAGTGCTGAAAGCATCTAAGCATGAAGCCCCCCTCAAGATGAGATTTCCCATAGCGTCAAGCTAGTAAGATCCCTGAAAGATGATCAGGTTGATAGGTCTGAGGTGTAAGCGTGGCGACACGTGCAGCTGACAGATACTAATCGATCGAGGGCTTAATCATAATTACACAGCACAGCATGTTATCTAGTTTTGAGGGAATATCCTTCAAACAAAATAGGTCTAGTGATGATGGCGAAGAGGCCACACCCGTTCCCATACCGAACACGGAAGTTAAGCTCTTCAGCGCCGATGGTAGTTGGGGGTTTCCCCCTGTGAGAGTAGGACGTCGCTAGGCAGGAAAAAAGAACCGTTCTTTCCGGACGGTTCTTTTTGTTTTTTAAGGGTGACAGACACACCGCCTAAATATTTACATACGATAATAAGCAGAATGAATAAAAAAATATGAAAAGTCTGTATATATGCTGTGGAATTGTCAAGGATGTAAGTGTGGAGGTGGAGAAGATGAAAACACTTTTAACAGGTTTTGAAACAAAGCAATGTATTGTATGTGACTCAAGGCAGGAAAGAGGAATTTTTCTTTATAATGGATTTATATGTGAAGCTTGCGAACGGGATATTGTGCAAACAGAGACAGATGATGCAAAATACTTATTTTATTTACAACAGCTTCGTAAAATTCAACTACCTAAAATTTGATTATCTTTAGGTAAGGCTGATTAGTTTTGTGGACTATTTTTATAACAATAGGCATAAGGCCTATTATTTTTTTTGTCTAAAAAAGCGTACAATAAGAAAGAAGTTTTTATTAGGATAAGAATGTACATATCTTATGAGTGTTAACCTAGTGACTGATGAGAGAACAACTATTACCTGTTGGGAAAGATAGGCCGTTTCCACTTTTTCGAAAAGTAAGAAAGCAGTCCTTTTTGGTACTGCTTAGCTCCCATGGCTTGCTCTAGTCTCTAGGTAACCTCTGTAACAAAAGGAAAAAAGTATCTTGTGTGACAAGGAACATTCTTCAGCTTTTCTTAACTTAATTAGGAAAGGAGAAACAATTGTGAGGCAAAGAAATACACCGTTATATGACGCTTTAGCAGAATTTGCAAAAAAGAAGCCGATATCTCTTCATGTACCAGGGCATAAGAATGGATTGTATTTTCCATTTAAGGGAATACAGCATTTTCATAGTATACTAGAAATAGATTTGACAGAACTGTCAGGTTTGGATGATTTGCATTCTCCATCTGGCTGTATTGAGGAGGCACAGCAACTGCTGGCAGAGCTTTACGGTTCTTCAGCGAGCTACTTCCTTGTTAACGGCTCGACAGTTGGAAATCTTGCTATGGTTTTGGCTGTTTGTAAAGAGGATGATGTTGTACTTGTACAGCGCAATTGTCATAAGTCAATTATACATGGCTTGGAGTTAGCTGGAGCTATACCGATATTTTTAGCAGCAGAAGTAGATCAAGCTGCATATGTTTCCTGCGGTATTGCATATGAGACAGTGAAAGAAGCGTTAGAGCAGTATCCCCATGCAAAAGCAGTTATTTTAACGCATCCTAATTATTATGGACAAGCAGCAGATTTAACTGCGATTATTGAGTTAGCGCATGATATGGATATTCCTGTTTTAGTTGATGAGGCACACGGTGCACATTTTTGTTTAGGAAAGCCTTTTCCAAAATCAGCATTGGAATGTGGAGCTGACCTTGTTGTTCATTCTGCACATAAAACATTACCTGCTATGACAATGGGATCGTACTTGCATTTTAACAGCCGCCTAGTTGATCAAGAAGAGATTTCCCGTTACTTAAACATGCTTCAATCAAGCAGTCCTTCTTACCCAATTATGGCGTCTTTGGACCTCGCTCGTTTTTCACTCGCTCATTGGAAAAAGTCAGGTACAGAGGAGCTTCGATCTTTTATCATACAATTTCGTAAATCTTTAGCAAGGATTAAGCAAATCAAAGTGTTATCTTATACGAATCAAGATCCATTAAAAATTACTATTCAAACCAGATGCCATTTATCAGGCTATGAGCTTCAGGAGCTTTTCGAACAGGAAGGCATTTATACAGAATTGGCAGATCCATATAATGTTCTCCTAGTCCTACCTTTATGTATATCAGATACTTATATGGAAGCTATATCCCGTCTACATAAGGCGCTGCAGCAGTATGAAACAGTATCAGAGCTGGACATTCCTCCCCTCTTGCAGACAGCCTTATGCTCTGTTTTGCCATTTAGTTATAAGAGATTAAAGAAATATGAGACAAGGGTTATACCATTAGATCAAGCAGAAGGGTATATTGCGGGCGATATGCTTGTTCCATATCCTCCGGGAATCCCCCTTATTATGAGAGGAGAACGGATTACGAAAGAACATATAGTAAAGTGGCAACTGCTAGTGAAAAGTGGTGCGCGCTTTCAGGGGGATGCTTATATACAAGAAGGAAACATAAAGATATATGAAATAGAAGGAGAAGAGAAATGACTATGAAAGGCATGTTTATTACACTAGAAGGACCGGAGGGTTCTGGGAAATCTACGCTTATTACAAGGCTGCTCCCAGTTTTACAAGAAAAAGGGCATAAAGTCATGATTACGCGTGAACCTGGTGGAATTGTAATCGCAGAGGAAATTCGAATGATTTTACATAATAAGGAATATACAATGATGGATGCGAGAACAGAAGCTCTGCTCTACGCAGCAGCAAGAAGACAGCACTTGGCGGAGAAGGTAATGCCAGCTCTACAGGAAGGATATATTGTGGTATGTGATCGTTTTGTAGACAGCTCTCTTGCCTATCAAGGATACGCGAGAGGATTAGGGATTGATCATATATGGAGCATTAACCAATTCGCAATTGAGGATTGTATGCCGCAGCTCACTATTTATTTAGATATAAATCCTTCTGTTGGATTAGAGAGGATCTATAAGGACAGTAATAGGGAAGTAAATCGTCTTGATTTAGAGAGTATTTCTTTTCACGAACGTGTACGTGAGGGATATTTACAGCTAGCAGAACGTTTCCAAAATCGTATTGTTACAGTGGATGCTCATCAGCCTGCAGGGGTCGTTTTTGAGAAGGTCCTGCAAATCATTGAAGATCGTTTGTAATTAATTGGAAGCAGAGCGTTTCTTCCCTATATGTGCAAAAAAGTTGCTATAATAGAGAGGAACGACAATTTCAGATAAGAGAGTGGTACGAATGGCAAAAACGTGGGAGCAGCTTCGAATGATGCAGCCAATTGCCGGCAAGATGCTCACAAACAGTATCGTTAAGCAGCGCCTTTCCCACGCATACTTGCTAGAGGGGCCAAAGGGAACTGGAAAGCTTGAGACAGCGCTGCAAATCGCAAAAAGTGTATTTTGCTCACAGCGAGAGGGGTTTGAGCCTTGTCAGGCATGCAGCAATTGTCGCCGAATTGAATCGGGTAACCATCCGAATGTGTATACGGTGAAACCAGATGGATTGTCTATTAAGAAGCAACAAATTCAGAACCTTCAAGAGGAATTTTCCAAAACAGGTTTAGAGTCTAACAAGAAGGTTTATATTATAGAGCATGCTGAACGTATGACAGCAAATGCGGCAAATACGCTATTGAAGTTTTTAGAGGAACCAAAGAGTGAAACGACAGCTGTTTTGTTAACAGAGCAAAGTCAACAAATATTGGATACTATTTTATCAAGATGCCAAATCCTTACCTTTCTTCCGCTGCAAAAGAATCTATTGATTGAGCAGTTAAAGGAACAGGGTGCTTCCCTATCATTAGCTAGTACAGCTGCACAGCTTACGAATAATCTTGAAGAAGCGCTTTCCTTTTGCAATGAGGAATGGTTTGCACAAGCTAGAACTTTAGTGATAAAATTATGTGAAGCCTTAGGGAAGGAAACTTCATCGCTCTTTTTCGTACAAGAGAAATGGATAAAACATTTTGCAGAGAAAGAACAGCTGCAGATGGGGTTGGATATGCTCCTTCTCATTTATAAGGATTTACTATATGTACAGCTAGGCGAGGGAGAGAAGGTTGTGTTTCAAGATCAAAGAGCGCTTTTGGAATCTCTCTCTTATTCTCAGAAACGAATGATATCGGCTCTTTCCTATATATTAGAAGCAAAAAATAAACTCAATGCTAATGTCAGCTTGCCGCTTGTGCTGGAGCAATTAGTATTGCGTTTGCAGGAGGGATAGAAGTTTGTATGATGTAGTAGGAGTGCGTTTTAAAAAGGCAGGCAAAATCTACTACTTCGACCCGAATAACTTGGACATCGGAGAGAATGAATTTGTCATTGTTGAAACAGTCAGGGGCGTAGAGTACGGTAAGGTAGTAATGAATAAAAAACAAGTGGATGATAACGATGTGGTATTGCCATTAAAAAAAGTCATTCGCATTGCAGACGAAAATGACCGTACAATCGTAGAAGAAAATAAGAAAGCGGCAAAAGAAGCATACGAGGTTTGCTTGCAGAAGGTAACAGATCACGAGCTGGATATGAAGCTCGTGGATGTCGAATATACATTTGACCGGAATAAGGTAATTTTTTATTTTACAGCAGATGGACGAATTGATTTCCGTGAGCTTGTAAAGGATTTAGCATCTATTTTCCGTACGCGTATTGAGCTTCGACAAATCGGAGTGCGCGATGAGGCAAAAATGCTGGGCGGAATCGGACCATGTGGACGGATGCTTTGTTGTTCAACTTTTTTGGGGGATTTTGAACCTGTATCGATAAAAATGGCAAAGGATCAAAATTTATCATTAAATCCTGCTAAAATCTCAGGCTTATGTGGACGTTTAATGTGTTGTTTGAAATATGAAAATGATGAGTATGAAGCAGCTAAAGAGCAGCTTCCAGATTTGGATGAGAAAATACAAACACCGAACGGTCTTGGTCGTGTGGTAGGATTGAATATATTGGAGCGATTAATTCAAGTTGAGCTCATGGACAAAGAACGTATTATAGAATTCACGTTAGATGAACTCATCAATGAGGGAGTCGTTTCGAGTCAAACCACAGATTGATGAGGTGGGTGCTTTTGGAGAAGAAAGATATTTTTGCAGCGGTTTCCAGTATGGAGGAGCAAATTGGGTCTCTGTATAAACAGCTAGGAGAATTAAAGCAGCATATTGCTGAATTAATCGAAGAAAATCAGCATATTAAGCTAGAAAATGAAAATTTGCGACGCCGTTTTGATGATGGGACAGCTGAGAATAAAAGTCGGCAGTCCCGAAAGCGAAAAGAGCAGAAGCCAATAACAGATATTGGAGAGGGATACGACAATTTGGCAAGGCTGTACCAAGAAGGATTTCATATTTGTAATTTACATTATGGAAGTGTTCGTAAAGAAGGCGATTGTTTATTTTGTCTCTCATTCCTAAATAAGAAATAAAATTACCTTTCCAATAAGTTGGAAAGGTAATTTTTTGCCGTTTATACATACTAGAAAAGAATCAATCAGGAAGGATAGAGGTTGGAAAGAGATGGAGCTATATGGTGATGAACGTCTTGATTATTTACTTGCAGAGGATATGAAAATTATTCAAAGTCCATCTGTGTTTAATTTCTCTTTAGATGCTGTCCTCCTTGCAAATTTTGCATGGCTGCCTATTCAAAGGGGGAACATTATGGACCTATGTACTGGGAATGCTGTTATTCCGCTTTTGATGAGTAAGCGTACAAAGGGCATGATCACAGGGGTAGAGATACAGGAGCGCATTTATAATATGGGTGTGCGCAGTGTGAATTATAATAAATTAGAAAACCGTATTCATCTGATTCACGGTGATTTGAAGGATATGCCAAAGGAGCTCGGTTATCATAAATATGATGTAGTTACGTGCAATCCTCCTTATTTTCAAACACCAAAGCCGTCAGAGCAAAATTTGAATGAGCATTTAGCGATTGCCCGTCATGAGATTCTATGTACATTAGAGGATGTTGTACGGGTGAGCAGCCAGCTGGTGAAGCAGGGAGGAAAGGTAGCGTTTGTTCATCGTCCGGGACGGCTTTTGGATATTGTTACATTAATGAGACAGTACAAAATTGAACCAAAGCGAATTCAGTTTGTATATCCGAAGCAAGGTAAGGAAGCTAATACGCTGCTAATAGAGGGGATAAAGGATGGAAATCCAGATTTGAAAATTCTGCCGCCCCTTATTGTATATCAGGAAAATGATGAGTATACGAAGGAGCTTCGCAAAATTTTATATGGAGAAGAATAGCCATTTCTTTTATGTATTATTATGTAGTGACGGTACCTATTACGCTGGATATACAAATCATTTGGAAAAGCGCCTAGCTGTTCATAATAAAGGTACAGGAGCCCGTTATACAAGGGGGCGCCGACCTGTTAGTTTGTATTACTATGAGGAGTTTGCGCACAAGAGTGATGCAATGAAAGCAGAGTATCGATTTAAGCAGCTTACACGCAAGCAGAAGGAAGAGTATATGCAAAAAGGAGAACTATATGTGGCAGCAAAAAAGCTTTCAAACTGAAGGGGAAGGAACATTATTATTAGTTCCGACACCAATAGGGAATTTAGAGGATATGACATATCGGGCTGTCCGAATGCTGCAGGAGGCAGATTTAATTGCGGCAGAAGATACGAGACAGACGAAAAAACTTTGCCATTATTTTAAGATAGAGACACCTGTAATAAGCTATCATGAGCATAATAAGGATATAAGCGGGCCAAGAATATTGGATTTGCTTGCAGAGGGGAGAACAGTAGCACTTGTTAGCGATGCAGGAACTCCTTGTATCTCTGACCCAGGCTATGAATTAGTTGTAGCGGCAGTGGGGCATCAATATAAAGTTGTTCCGCTTCCGGGAGCTAATGCAGCGCTCACAGCCTTGATTGCTTCTGGATTGCCGACAAAGCATTTTCACTTCTATGGATTTTTACAAAGGCAGAAAAGGGAGAAGAAAGAGGAATTGACAGGCCTGCGTCATGTACGGGACACTTTAATTTTTTATGAAGCACCGCATCGACTAGAGGATACATTATCCGCTATGCTGGAAGTATGGGGAAATCGTTCAGTTGTGCTTTGCCGGGAATTGACAAAGAAATTTGAGGAATTTATTCGAGGTACATTGGAAGAAGCTGTGCAATGGGCGAACTCCTCCGAGGTACGAGGGGAATTTTGTATTATCGTTCAGGGTTCCTTAGAAGAGCCGATAGAGGAAGAATATTGGTGGCAAGCCATGTCTATCTATGATCATGTAGAGTTTTACATATCCGAAAAACAGCTATCTTCAAAGGAGGCAATTAAAGCTGTCGCAAAGGATCGAGATATATCGAAGCGGGATGTATATCAAGCATATCATGTAGAATAATAAAAGCTTCTCTTTGAAGAAAAGAGAAGCTTTTTCTATGATTACTTTGCAACTGTAAGATATTGTTGTAGCTCTTTTAAAACTGCCTCTGCACCTTCTGAGCTTAATACAATTTTACCGCCGGCTAAAGAAAGATTTTTATCAGATACTTCGCCTGTTACTTGGCAAGTCATGTTTGGCTTGTATTTCTTTAAGATGATTTTTTCGTCATCTACATAAATTTCAAGAGCATCTTTTTCTGCGATTCCTAATGTACGGCGTAATTCGATTGGAATGACTACGCGTCCTAACTCATCAACTTTACGAACGATACCAGTGGATTTCATACTGTATTCTCCTCCCAAAAATCTGTTATTTATGTCTTATTTCATCATTTTTCGACAAAAACTTCATGTGTTTATAGTACCAATCATTTACATTTTAGTCAATTGGTAAATTACAAAAATATCAAATTTTATTAATAATGTAAGATTATGCTGTAGATTTCCTGGGTTTATGCACATAGAAGAATTTTTTTATCCGAGAAATAATGTGTGTGATATTGTAATAGTCATGTTTACTTCTTATAAATATAATATCATTTTTTGTCGAAAAAAGTCTAATGAAAATTTCTTTTTTTTTGAATTTTTAGGATGGTTTGGTTTCAAAGTATACACATTTCCATAAAAAACAAGAGTATGTGGGAGAAGGATGTATATTTTGAGGAAGCAATAGAAATACATGATAATATATAAAAAGGCAGGTAACAGGCTCTCGTCTTTATATTAGAATTTTTGTTATACTGTTTATAAATACATACAACTAAGGTCATTTGGGAGGTTTAACAGTGACAGAAGGAAAGAAAACATTTTACATTACAACGCCGATTTATTATCCGAGCGGCAAGCTGCATATCGGGCATGCATATACAACGGTAGCCGGCGATGCAATGGCTCGTTATAAAAGACTAAGAGGGTTTGATGTTCACTATCTAACAGGAACAGATGAACATGGTCAAAAAATTCAAAAGAAAGCGGAAGAATTAGGTGTTACACCACAGGCATATGTAGACGACATTGTAGCAGGAATCAAAGAATTATGGAATAAAATGGATATATCCTATAATGATTTTATTCGTACAACTGAAGATCGTCATAAAGAAGTGGTAGAGAAAATTTTTGCAAGATTGCTCGAACAGGGTGATATTTACTTAGATGAGTATGAAGGCTGGTACTCTGTGCAGGACGAAACGTTTTATACAGAGCATCAATTGGCAGATCCGATTATTGAGAACGGAAAAGTTGTAGGTGGAAAAAGCCCTGATAGCGGTCACCCAGTTGAACTTGTGCGTGAGGAATCCTATTTCTTCAGACTAGAGAAGTACGCAGATCGTTTGCTGAAGTATTATGAAGAAAATCCAAACTTTATCCAACCGGAATCACGTAAAAATGAGATGATTAACAATTTTATTAAGCCAGGGCTAGAGGATTTAGCTGTCTCTCGAACTTCTTTTGATTGGGGCATTAAGGTGCCAGGCAACCCGAAGCATGTTATTTATGTATGGATCGATGCGTTATCCAACTATATTACTGCCCTTGGTTATAATACAGAAAATGAAGAAAAATACCGCAAATATTGGCCAGCTGATGTTCATTTGGTTGGAAAGGAAATCGTCCGCTTCCATACAATTATTTGGCCAATTTTGTTGATGGCTTTGGATTTACCGCTTCCGAAAAAGGTATTTGCGCACGGCTGGATTTTAATGAAGGACGGTAAAATGAGCAAATCAAAAGGAAATGTAGTAGACCCAGTTACATTAATAGATCGCTACGGCTTAGATGCTCTTCGTTATTATTTGCTTCGTGAAGTTCCGTTTGGCTCTGACGGTGTGTTCACTCCAGAAGGGTTTATCGAGAGAATCAATTATGACCTAGCAAATGATTTAGGCAACTTGTTAAATCGTACAGTGGCAATGATTGATAAGTATTTTGATGGAGAAATTCCTGCTTATAAAGGGAATGTAACAGAATTTGATGCAGAACTAGTATCCTTTGCGGAGGAGACAGTAAAGCACGTAGAAGATGCGATGGAGGATATGGAGTTTTCTGTTGCATTAACGGCAATTTGGCAGCTTGTTAGCCGATCCAATAAGTATATTGATGAAACACAGCCATGGACATTGGCAAAGAATGAGGAAAACCGCGAGAAGCTAGAGGCTGTGATGGCTCACCTGGCTGAAGCCTTGCGTCAAATAGCCGTAATGCTCACGCCGTTCTTAACAGGAGCACCTACTAAAATGTTTGAACAGCTTGGTGTTATAGAAGATTCATGGAAAACTTGGGACAGTCTACATGATTTCGGGCTTATAAAAGGTGGAACAAAGGTATCGAAAGGACAACCTATTTTCCCACGTTTGGAAACAGAACCTGAAGTAGAGTATATTAAGTCGAAGATGAAAGGTTCGGCACCAAAAGTGGAAGAGAAAAAGGAAGAAGCAGCTCCAAAAGAAGAAATTGCGGAAATTTCAATTGATGACTTTTTTAAGGTGGATTTACGTGTAGCTGAAGTGCTGCATGCTGAGCCTGTTAAAGGTGCAGATAAGCTATTGAAGCTGCAGCTTGACCTAGGGTCAGAAAAACGACAGGTTGTATCAGGAATTGCTAAATTCTATTCTCCAGAAGAATTAAAAGGGAGAAAAGTTATTTGTGTTACAAATCTAAAGCCTGTAAAATTACGTGGTGAATTATCACAAGGAATGATTTTAGCTGGTACAGATAATGGTAAGCTTTCATTAGCTACTGTCGATCAGACGCTGGCTAACGGGACTAAAATTAAATAGGTTTGACAAAAATAGGGATGTTTCACGTGTAACATACGGGAATCATCCCTTTTCTCTGTCGAAAAGACCATTGTTTTCCTGATTTGTATCGGAATTGTAATATAGTTGTTATTCCGCTGTTAGGAAAGTAATTTATTGTTATGCTAGACTTAAAATAAGTAAAGGGGATATCGTTATGCTATTTGATACGCATGTGCATTTAAATGCGGAGCAATTCAATGAAGATTTAGAACAAGTCATAGAACGAGCAAAGCAAGCGGGTGTTACAAATGTTGTTGTTGTCGGATTTGATGATGTAACAATCCCGAAAGCGATAGAGTTGGCTGATAAATATGATTTTATCTATGCGGCTGTTGGATGGCATCCTGTCGATGCAGTTGACATGACAGATGAGCATTTACAATGGTTGGAGGAATTAGCTGCTCACCCTAAGGTGGTTGCACTTGGAGAAATGGGTCTTGATTATTATTGGGATAAATCTCCGAAAGAAGTGCAGCAAGAAGTATTTCGAAAGCAAATTAGACTAGCTAAGAAAGTAAAGCTCCCAATTATCATCCATAATCGCGAAGCAACGCAGGATATCATCGACATTCTGAGTGAAGAAGATGCTTCCGAGGTTGGAGGGATTATGCACTGCTTTGGCGGAAGTGTTGAAACTGCAAAGCAATGCATTGATATGAATTTCCTCATTTCACTAGGTGGACCTGTAACGTTCAAAAATGCAAAAAAACCAAAGGAAGTTGCAACAGAGATTCCATTGGAAAAGTTGCTAATTGAAACGGATTGTCCGTACTTAGCTCCCCACCCGTTTCGAGGTAAGCGCAATGAACCTGGTTTTGTAAAGCTCGTCGCAGAGGAAATCGCTCAGTTAAAAGGGATTTCTTATGAGGAAGTAGCAGCAAAAACAGCAGAAAATGCAAAACAACTATTTAATCTTCCATAAGAGGCGGAGGCGTGCTTGCACGCCTAATCTGCATCTCTTCCCCTATTTTTATTCCAACTGTGCCAGTCTGCTAGATTAGTAGGAGGGAGCCAAGCTAGTCAATCGTATCTCAACGAGAAAAAGGAGGCGTTTCATTGTGATGTTTCACACGGGAAACCTATTATCGAGGTTAAGGACGAGCAAAAAGCTAGCATTACAACTTACAAGTGCTCTAGTAGTTTCAAGTTCAGTCGGTACAGCTGCTTATGCCGCAACAAAAGATGGTGTAACCATTGAATTAGACGGAAAAAAACAAGTAGTGTATACACATGCTGATACAGTAGGAGAATTGTTAAAGGATGAAAAGATTAAGGTAGCAAATCGAGACTATATATCTGTAGCCTTATCTAAAAAAGTCAAGGATGATATGCAGTTTGTTATTACAAAAGCAAAGCCTTTCACCTTAGATGTGAACGGGAAGTCCCAAACGGTTTGGTCAACAGCGAAAACTGTGCAGGAGCTTTTAGATAAGCAAAATATTCAATTAGGTGAGCATGATAAGATAACACCAGAAAAGAATGCAGTAATTCATGGTTCTGAGACAATTAAGATAGAAACAGCATTTCCTGTTACATTGAATGTCGGCGGTCAACAAACACAAGCATGGTCAACTTCGATTACTGTCGCTGACTTTTTGAAGCAGCAGCAAGTGGCGTTGCAGGAGTTAGATAAGGTAACCCCAGCACTAGACCAACTCCTTGCAGAAAATACACTTGTGACTGTTACAAAAGTAGAAAAAGTCACCGATGTGGTGGAAGAACCAATTCCGGCTGCGGTAGTTAAGCAGAAGGATGATTCTCTTCCAGCAGGCACTGAAAAGGTGCTTCAGGAAGGAGAGGACGGGACGATCCGGAGAACCTTTGAAGTAGTGAAGGAGAACGGCGTTGTTACGGCACGAAATCTTCAAAAGGAAGAGAAGCTGAAGGAAAGTAAGGACCGTATTATTGCAGTTGGAACAAAGAATGCAGACAATTATGATACACCATCTCGTGGTAATGATGCAGCAGCTTCAGAGTTCTATGTAGAGGCAACGGCTTATGGTCCGGACTGCGCGGGCTGCTCAGGGATCACTAAAAGCGGATACAATATTAAAGCCAACCCGAATATGAAGCTGATTGCGGTAGATCCGCGTATTATTCCGCTAGGATCGAAGGTATGGGTAGAAGGCTATGGATATGCGATTGCTGGAGATACAGGAGGCGCAATTAAAGGACATCGCATTGACGTGCTATTCCCATCTGAAGCAAAAGCATCTTCCTGGGGGCGTAAACGTGTGAAGGTTCGTGTTTTACGATAAAATAAAGTTGTAAAGAAGCAGAGGAAGCTCCTCTGCTTTTTAATTTTTTTATATATGGAAAATAATAATGGAAAAGCTGTTTGTTTTTTTGTTTAATTAGTAGGGAGTAAAGAAGGAAGCATGGAGGCAGGAATGAAAATAAAAGAGGTAATTGTCGTGGAGGGAAAAGACGACACAGTTGCAATTAAGCGGGCAGTAAATGCGGATACAATTGAAACGAATGGCTCTGCGGTAGATGATGAAGTAATTGAACGTATTCGTCTTGCACAGCAAAAACGGGGTGTTATTATTTTTACAGACCCGGATTTTCCAGGAGAGCGTATCCGCCATATTGTTTCACAAAGGGTACCAGGCTGCAAGCATGCCTTTTTGCCTAAGGAGGAGGCCCTTGCGAAGAGGAATAAGGGTGTAGGTATTGAGCATGCCTCTAACGAAGCGATACAACGTGCACTGCAAAATGTGCAGCAGGAAGCAGAAGAATACATAAGTGAAATTACATGGGAAGACTTAGTGACAGCTGGATTAATTGGCGGAGATAAAGCCAGCACCCGGCGTGACCATCTTGGAAAGCTGCTGAAAATCGGTCGTACGAACGGAAAACAGCTATACAAACGAATTACGATGTTTCAAATTTCAAAGGAGGCTTTTGCAGCTGCATTAGCCCAGGTATTACAGGAGGAAAAAGAATGAAGGATATTGCAACGCCAAATCGGACGAAGGGTATTTTAGAGAAGTATGGATTCTCTTTCAAAAAAAGCCTTGGACAAAACTTTTTAATTGATACAAATGTTTTAAATCGGATTGTTGATTTTGCGGATATGGGCTCGGAAACAGCTGCGATTGAGATTGGACCAGGGATTGGAGCTTTAACTGAACAACTAGCGAAGCGGGCAAAAAAGGTTGTTGCATTCGAAATTGATCAAAGGCTGCTTCCTATTCTTGCGGAAACATTAGAGCCTTATGATAATGTGAAAGTCATTCATAGTGATGTGCTAAAAGCGAATGTTAAGCAGGTTGTAGAGGAGGAGTTCACACAGGGCCAGGATATTATGGTTGTTGCCAACCTTCCCTACTATGTTACAACTCCTATTTTATTTAAGCTATTAGAGGAGCAGCTCCCGATTCGCGGCATTGTTGTTATGCTCCAAAAGGAAGTTGCCGATCGCATCGCGGCAGCGCCGGGAACGAAGGACTATGGCTCCCTTTCTATTGCTATTCAATACTATACAGAAGCGGAGACGGTTATGGTTGTTCCGCGTACGGTATTTGTTCCGCAGCCAAATGTTGATTCTGCTGTAATCCGTCTGACGAAACGCGAAAAGCCTGCTGTGACGGTGCAGGATGAAGGATTTTTCTTCGAGGTTGTACGTGCTAGCTTTGCGCAGCGTCGTAAAACATTAATGAATAACCTCGTCCATAACCTGCAAGGTGTTCCGAAAGATAAGGACCTATTGGAGCAGGCGCTTCAGGAGGCAGGTATTGATCCAAAGCGAAGAGGCGAGACGTTAACAATCGAGGAATTTGGTCGTTTAAGTGATGCTCTATATAGTCAGAAAGTAAATAACAGTTCTGTTTGAGTTATTAAGTTTTCATCCCTTTCTAAAGAGATTTCCACTCCCAAGGATATTGGGAGTCTGTTTATAGCTATAATACGCATCAAAATCATCCGCCTTTTTGTAAAGGGCGGTTTTTTATATTTTAATATTGAATAAATTTCCAGATAAAAGCTGATTTAATGCAGTGGGAAGTTTCAAGAATAAAATATAAAGGCAAATACTTCTCTATCTTCGCCTAAAGGCCGCTAATCGGCGAGTTTTCTTTAAAAGGTAAGAAAATATACCTTTTTGTGGGGGCGTTTCTGCTTTTCTTATTTACCTCAGGAGGGACTCCTTCGATTTTTCTTTCTTAGTCACGCTTTTCTGATTTTTTCATAGGCTAAAAACAGAACATCAACGTTGCAGTTATCCCTGTGTACTTATGAGGCTGGAGGTAGAAAGGAATGGAGGTAAAGGTTGGAGATTTAGTGGAAAGAGCGTCTTATCAACGCGATCTTCTTTTTCGTGTTACAGAAATTAAAGAAGAGAACGGCAAAGCCATTGCGATTCTTTTTGGGGCAGAGTTCCGTATAGAAGCTGATGCACCTTTGGATGATTTGATCGTAGTTGGTCAGCGTGAATATAAAGCTAGAGAAAAGCAGGCGATTGATACACTTGAAAAAACATATCGTTTATTTCAACAGGACCATCATTTAGCAAAGCAACGCAATGAGTATTATTCTACGGGAGGATATGCGAGCGAAGTCAGCTATTTTCAGGTGCCTGGGCGAGTGCTTCATCTAGATGGAGATCCGTTGTACCTACAGAAGTGCTTAGATTTATATACAAAAATAGGGGTTCCTGTACAAGGGGTGCATTGTAAAGAAACAGAAATGCATGAGAAAATTGGAGATTTGCTTGATTATTATCAGCCTGATATTCTCGTCATTACAGGACATGACGCTTATGCGAAAACAAAAGGGAAAATGAATGATATGAAAGCATACCGTCATTCTAGACACTTTGTACAGGCTGTCCGAGAGGCAAGAAAGAAATATCCATCACTTGATCACCTGGTGATTTTTGCAGGAGCCTGTCAATCGAATTTTGAAGCTTTAATTCGGGCAGGAGCAAATTTTGCCAGCTCGCCGTCGCGTATTAACATTCATGCTCTAGATCCTGTGTACGTTGTGGCAAAAATCAGCTTTACCTCTTTTATGGAGCGGGTGAACGTATGGGATGTTATACGGAATACGATCACAGGAGAAAGAGGGCTTGGCGGCATTGAGACGAAGGGAATACTGCGAACGGGCTTGCCATTCCAATATTATGAGGAATAGCAAATAAGCAAGGGGAAAGCCCTTGCTTATTTGCTATCGGTTTCTATTCTTTAAGAGGTTATAAATTTTCAGCTGGAGTCTAATTAAATATTGTGGTAAATTTCGGTGATTAGGTAACAGTACAACTACGCCGCTGTCTTTGACTAAAGGCTCGACAATCGGCGAGTTTTCTTTAAAAGGCAGTAGACGAAAAAGGTCTTCCTGCAGCGAAAATAATTCTCTCTTCATGAGCAGAGCGGGTGATGTACTTTTTTCTTATACATAAAAAATCCAAAATAAGTACAAGCTATGTATGTTGAGAAGCAAAATCTGAAAACAGCGAGGTGCAGCAAGAAATGGCGAAGCAGTTGAGTGAGATTAAAACCGTTTTGGATAATCAGCTTGGCAGAAGGCTTACATTAAAAGCAAATAGCGGGCGACGAAAAACCATTGAGCGATCCGGGGTTTTGGCAGAAACATACCCTTCCGTTTTTGTTGTACAGTTGGACCAACAGGAGGATACATTTCAGCGTGTCTCCTACAGCTATGCGGATATTTTAACAGAAACGGTGGAATTAACTTTTTTAGATGAGCATGGCAGCGACATAGCATGGGGTGGACAATAAACTATCCATGTATATTATTACATATATTACCGCAGTAAAAACCTTATGGTTTCGCATACTAACAGTAACGCAGCTGAAAAGGGGGTTCTTATATTGAGCAGAAGAAGAGGGATTATGTCTGAACAATTTAAAGAAGAACTTGCGAAAGAGCTTGGATTTTATGATGTTGTGAAAACAGAGGGCTGGGGCGGCATTCGTGCCAAAGATGCAGGGAATATGGTGAAGCGTGCCATTGAGCTTGCAGAGCAACATCTCGCAAACCAACGAAATCAGTAGCTTATCGATTTTTCTATGCTGCGGCGCCGAGGGAGAATTTCCTCGGCTTTTTTCTTTTTACCACGTTTCCTTTATAATGTTTCTATATGATGGAAGAACAGCATGGTATCATGAGTTTTATGATAAAATAGACGGTAAAAGATTGAGTACATAGAGTAGGTGAAAAGTTTGAAGCTGCTAGTGAAAGCACCAGCCAAAATTAACTTGTCCTTGGACGTGTTAGGAAAGAGAAATGATGGGTACCATGAGGTCAGGATGATTATGACAACAATCGATCTAGCTGACCATTTAGAGCTTGCTCCGCTTAAGGAGAACCGTATTGAAGTTGTTTCACATAACCGGTATGTGCCGGATGATCAGCGAAATCTTGCCTATCAGGCGGCTGATCTCTTAAAGAAACGCTTTGGTATCCGACAAGGGGTCTCCATAACGATTGAAAAAACAATTCCGGTAGCTGCAGGGCTCGCTGGGGGGAGCAGTGATGCAGCAGCAGCGTTACGCGGTTTAAACAGAATCTGGGGACTTGGGCTCAGTATAGATGAACTAGCGGAAATAGGTGCTGAAATCGGGTCGGATGTTTCGTTTTGTGTATATGGCGGCACTGCGATCGCAACAGGAAGAGGAGAGAAGATTGAGCATATTCCTGCTCCGCCCCCATGCTGGGTTATTTTAGCTAAACCACAAATTGGTGTTTCAACAGCTGAGGTATATCGCAATTTACAGCTTGATCGAATCAATCATCCGAATGTTGATCAAATGATTCGCAGTATTCGGCACGGTGACTATGAAGGGATTTGCCATTCGGTTGGCAATGTCTTGGAGGACGTAACGTTCCGCATGCACCCTGAAGTCGCGCATATTAAGGAGCAAATGAGACGATTTGGGGCAGATGCTGCATTGATGAGCGGCAGCGGACCGACTGTATTTGCATTAGCTCACCATGATTCACGCATGCATCGTATTTATAATGGATTAAAGGGATTTTGTGAACAAGTCTATGCGGTACGTACACTTGGTGAACGAGAAAGGCTTGAATAGATACGTATGATGCGTTATGATTTGTGTAGAATATTCGTGATTTGAGGTGAGGGTATGAAAACAAGACGTAGTACAAGATTGGTTGATATGACGTATTATCTATTGCAGCATCCTCGTCGCTTAGTCTCTCTCACTTTTTTTGCTGAACGGTATCAATCTGCCAAGTCCTCTATTAGTGAGGATTTGGTTATTATTAAACAAACGTTTGAGCAACAGGGAGTCGGTACGTTGCAGACGATACCAGGTGCAGCAGGGGGAGTGAAGTACATTCCGTATATGAATAGTACAGAAGCTGATGAGTTGATTGAAGAGCTTTGCAGGCAGTTGGCGAATCCAGAGCGTCTTCTTCCAGGCGGCTACTTATACATGACAGATTTATTAAGTAATCCACGTTATATTAACGGAGCAGGTCGACTGTTTGCTTCTTTATTTGCTGGACAGCAGGTTGATGCAGTCATGACCGTCGCAACAAAAGGCATTCCGCTTGCTTACGCAGTAGCGAATTATCTGGATGTGCCTGTAGTTATTGCCCGTAAAGATAGCAAGGTGACTGAGGGACCTACTGTAAGTATTAACTATGTGTCCGGCTCGTCCAAGCGTATCCAAACAATGACTCTTGCAAAAAGAAGTATACCAGAAGGCGCAAATGTCCTTATTGTCGATGATTTTATGAAGGCAGGCGGTACGATTCAGGGAATGATTAGTATGCTGGAGGAGTTTCAAGCAAATGTGGTTGGAATCGGCGTACTAGTAGAGGCTGATCATATTGAGGAACGTTTAATTGAGGACTATGTGTCTTTAATCAGTTTATCCGAAGTGAATACAAGAGATAAAGTGATTGAAGTAGTAAAAGGAAATTATTCTCTTCCTGAATTTAAAGAAGAGATTGTATCAGAAGAAGAGATGAAGCTATAAGCTTTATCTTCTTTATACATACATTTTATTAAAAAATAGGTGAGAACACTCCATCTTCAAGTGAAGCTAAGTGGTGGGAGAGTTCAAATAAGAAAAGGAGAGATAGTATGAAAATCGTGCATACTGTAAAAGCACCGCAAGCAATTGGCCCTTATTCGCAAGGTATTATCGCTGGGAACATGTTTTACAGCTCTGGACAAATCCCGTTAACAGCAGATGGGCAGCTTGTTACGGGAGATGTGAAAGAGCAGACACATCAGGTATTTGCAAATTTAAAAGCGGTTCTAGAGGAAGCGGGAGCATCATTCGAAAGCGTTGTCAAAACAACGGTGTTTTTGAGCGATATGAACGACTTTAGTGATGTAAATGAAGTATACGGACAATATTTCTCCGAACATAAACCCGCGCGGTCTTGTGTACAGGTGGCAAGATTGCCAAAAGATGTGGCAGTTGAAATTGAAGTAATCGCTCTCGTACAGGCATAAAAAGTATAACCATCTTATGTATCGTAACATTTTATTTTAAAATTTTTTTGAAATTGAAGGAATAACCAAAAAATTGTGGAATTTATATTCCATATCGCATGATTTATGGAAAAGGGTGGTGAACATAAGATGGAAGTGACTGACGTAAGATTACGCCGCGTAAGCACAGAAGGCCGCATGAGAGCTATTGCATCTATCACGCTGGATCATGAGTTTGTAGTTCATGATATTCGAGTGATTGATGGAAATAACGGCTTATTCGTAGCAATGCCAAGCAAGCGCACTCCGGATGGAGAATTCCGTGATATCGCGCATCCAATTAATTCTAATACACGCTCCAAGATTCAAGATGCTGTATTAGCAGAGTATCATCGTTTAGGTGAACTGGAAGAAGTTGAGTTTGAAGAAGCCGGTGCTTCATAAAATAACAGAAAAAAAGCCGAAAAACGGCATTTTTGTGTGAGGCAAGCTCCTGGAAAACAGGAGTTTGTTTTTATGTTTATATTGTACAGAATAGACTTAAAGCGTTCTCTAGAGATTCTTCTTGCTTAAGGACCTTATTAATAATATACGGCTACAGCTAGCATGAATTACGGGAGCATCTGAAATGGCTTAAACGTAATCTTCATGATCCCCCCTCCCCTCTCTCTTTCCTCATAAACTTCAAGATATGTTTCACTTCTTAAAAAAATAGATAACAATAATACAACAATGAGTAAAAGCTGTGGTAAAATTTAATAGTTGTGCTCGGTTTCTTGAAATAAAAAACGTTTTGGGATAATATTCTTAATGGATAAATAGGTTGCGATGGAGGGTTTATATGTCAAATCGATTTGCGATCATTTTGGCAGCAGGACAAGGCACACGCATGAAGTCCAAGCTGTATAAAGTGCTTCATCCCGTTTGCGGAAAGCCAATGGTGCAGCATGTAGTTGAGCAAGTATCACAGCTGGGATTACAAGAAATTGTTACGATTGTGGGACACGGTGCGGAATTAGTGAAAGAACAGCTGGGAGAGCAAAGCAAGTTTGCCCTGCAGGCCCAGCAGCTTGGCACAGCTCATGCCGTAGCACAAGCAGCAGTTTTGCTGGGACAAGAAACAGGAACAACTCTTGTCGTTTGCGGTGATACGCCTTTAATTACTGCTGAGACGATGGAAGCATTGTTACAGCACCATGAAGAGATGGGTGCAAAAGCAACGGTGTTGACTGCTTATATAGAAGACCCGACTGGATATGGCCGCATTGTTCGTAATGATAAAGGATACGTGGAGAAAATTGTCGAGCATAAAGATGCGAGTGAGGATGAGCGAAAGCTTCGCGAAATTAATACTGGCACATATTGCTTTGATAATCAGGCATTATTTGAATCACTTAAAAAGGTTTCTAATGATAATGTGCAAGGAGAGTATTATTTGCCGGATGTTATTGAAATCCTAAAGAAGGAAGGCTCAATTGTTTCTGCCTACCAAGCTGAGCGTTTTGAAGAAACATTAGGAGTCAATGACAGGATTGCCCTATCGCAAGCGGAAAATATTATGAAAAAGCGCATTAACCGGAAGCATATGATGAACGGTGTGACGTTAATCGATCCTGAAAATACGTATATTTCCTCAGATGCAGTAATTGGGAATGATACGATTATCTATCCAGGAACAGTGATTGAAGGAGAAACAACAATTGGTTCTGACTGTGTAATTGGACCTCATACAACGTTAAAGGATAGCGAAGTAGGGGATGGAACAACAATTCGTCAATCCACTGTTCATGATAGCAAGATCGGTAATCATGTTGCTATTGGACCTTTCGCCCATATTCGTCCTGATTCTGTAATTGGAAACGATGTGCGTGTTGGAAATTTTGTAGAAATTAAAAAATCTATCTTTGGTGATAGAAGTAAGGCATCTCACCTTAGCTATATTGGAGATGCAGAGGTAGGCGTGGATGTGAACCTTGGCTGTGGGTCTATTACAGTAAATTACGATGGTGAGAATAAGTTCAAAACTGTTATTGGCGATGGTGCTTTCATTGGCTGTAACTCTAACCTTGTTGCACCTGTAACGGTAGGAGAGGGAGCTTATGTTGCAGCAGGCTCAACCATTACGGATAATGTACCTGCAAAAGCATTATCTATTGCTCGTGCGCGTCAAGTGAATAAGCAAGATTATGTAGAGAAAATGTTACAGAAGAAAACTAATGTGGAGGGTTCATTTTAATGCCTAATCAGTATGTAAATTCAAATTTGAAGGTATTCTCGCTTAATTCTAATAAGGCTGTTGCGGAACAAATCGCAGAACGAATTGGCGTAAAACTAGGAGAATGCTCCGTAACCCGTTTTAGTGATGGTGAAATTCAGATTAACATTGAGGAGAGCATTCGCGGCTGTGATGTATTCGTAATTCAATCTACGAGCTATCCTGTGAATGAGCACATTATGGAGCTATTAATTATGATTGATGCTTTAAAACGTGCATCTGCTAAAACTATTAACATTGTGATACCGTATTATGGCTATGCGCGTCAAGACCGTAAAGCACGTGCGCGTGAACCAATCACTGCAAAGCTTGTAGCTAACCTTTTGGAAACAGCAGGTGCAACTCGTGTGATCACGCTTGATTTGCATGCTCCTCAACTTCAAGGTTTCTTCGACATTCCAATCGATCATCTTATGGGTGTACCAATTCTCGCTGAGTATTTCTCAAAGAAGGAATTAAAGGATGTAGTTATTGTCTCTCCTGACCATGGCGGTGTAACGCGTGCAAGAAAAATGGCAGATCGTTTAAAAGCTCCGATTGCAATTATTGACAAGCGCCGTCCTAGACCGAATGTAGCAGAGGTTATGAATATTGTTGGTAATGTAGAGGGGAAAACAGCTATTTTAATCGATGACATTATCGATACAGCCGGTACAATTACCTTAGCAGCAAATGCTCTTGTAGAAAATGGTGCGGCAGAGGTATATGCTTGTTGTACGCATCCTGTCCTATCTGGACCTGCAATTGAACGCATTCAAAACTCCAAAATTAAAGAGCTTGTTGTAACGAATTCAATTTTACTTCCAGAAGAGAAGAAGATTGAAAAGATAAAAGAGCTATCTGTAGGTCCACTACTTGGAGAAGCAATTGTCCGCGTTTACGAAAAGCAATCTGTAAGTACATTATTTGATTGAGTTTTATATAGCAATTCAGACGTAACCTGAGCAGAGGTTACGTCTTTTCGCATCAAGCTTAGAAAGAAGGGAAAAAAGAATGAAGCTGATTGCAGGACTTGGAAATCCAGGAAGAGAATATGAAGCAACAAGGCATAATATTGGATTTATGGTAATTGATGAGCTGTCAAAACGGTGGAATATTCCATTAAATCAACAAAAATTTAAAGGAATATTCGGGGCAGGTGTCGTAAATGGGGAGAAGGTAATTTTATTAAAACCTCTCACGTATATGAATTTATCTGGAGAAAGTATTCGACCTCTCCTTGATTACTACAAAATTGAGATTGATGACTTTGTTGTCATGTATGATGATTTAGATTTGCCAGTTGGTAAGCTGCGGTTGCGTATGAAGGGAAGTGCCGGTGGTCATAATGGAATCAAGTCTACGATTGCTCATTTGGGGACGCAGGAATTCAATCGCATTCGAATTGGGATTGACCGTCCAAAAAATGGTATGAAGGTTGTAGATTATGTACTAGGACGATTTGCAGCAGAGGAAATGCCAGAGGTACAGCAGTCTATTCAAAAGAGTGCCGACGCATGTGAAAAATGGTTGTCCACACCATTTTTACAAGTCATGAATACCTTTAACGGACAATAAACAAGGGACGAATAAATTTATGCCATTTCATCCATACTAATGATAATTGCGAAAAGTTCAGGAGGATGGCATGAACGCCCATTATTATTGCCGTTATTGTGGATATAAGATCGGCTCCATTGAAGGAGAAGAAGCACAAGGGATTATTTTAGGGAATTTAACAAATGAAGAACAGCTAGAAATGACACATTTTGACGAAAATGGAAATTTATACGTGAAAACTATTTGTGAATCGTGTCAGGATACTTTGCAGCATAATCCGCATTATTATGAATACGACACATTTTTGCAATAAGCTTTGGCTTGCCCAAAGCATTTTTCTGTTTGCTATTTGCAAGCATACTGCATAAAAATATATTAACTTGCTCTTTTGTCGAGAGGAGTTTTGACAATGATAGGATTATTGGAGAACTTTTATGAAAGTAAGGAGGTTCAGTCTGTTTTAAATGGATTGAATGAGGGTTTGAAAGAGCAGCTTGTATCCGGGATGTCTACTTCCTCCCGTTTGCTGCTTTCAGCTGCGTTGTATAAACAAACAAAACGTACGCAGCTCATTGTAACGCATAATTTGTACCAGGCCCAAAAGATCTATGAAGATATGGTATCTATTTTGGGTGAAAATGAAGTATGGCTGTACCCTGTTAATGAGTTGATTGCCTCAGAGATAGGGGTGGCGAGTCCGGAATTGAAAGCGCAACGAATCGAAGTGCTTAACCATCTTGTTCAAAATGAGCCTGCTATTGTAATTACACCTTTAGCTGGTTTGCGCCGCTTTCTTCCTGCAAAGGAGCTTTGGGCGCAGCAGCAAATCGAACTAAGGCTCGGGGAAGAAGTAGATTTAGACCATATGGCTCATACCTTGGCTTATATGGGCTATGAACGAAAATCAATGGTGGAGGCACCTGGGGATTTTAGTATTCGCGGCGGCATTCTAGATTTATATCCGCTCACCGAGGAATTACCAATTCGTATTGAATTTTTTGATACAGAAATCGATTCTATTCGTACATTTACGGTAGAAGATCAGCGTTCTCAGGAGAAAATTGCATCCATTTCCTTTGGACCGGCAGTAGAATTCATATTTTCTGACGAAGAACTTCGTCTGGGAACGGTGAGATTGGAACAGGAATTAGCTAGAACGGTAAAAAAGATTAAAGATGAAAAGCTTAAGGAAATGCTGGTAGAAACAGTTGGCCATGAGTTGGAGAAGCTGCGGAATGGGCAAATAATTGAACAGATGTTTAAGTATCTGGCCCTTTTTTATCCACAGCCTGCTAGTCTCATAGACTATTTGCCGGATACGGGGATTGTCATATTAGATGAAATTTCACGCATTCAAGAAACTGCAGACCAGTTAGAGAAGGAAGAAGCAGAATGGTATATAGCGTTGCTTGAAGAAGGAGCGATTGTACAAGATTTGTCTTTCTCTTATAATTTTACAAATCTTTTACAGCAACGAAACCGTAGTTTGTTATATTTAACTTTATTCCTTCGTCATATTCCTCATACGCACCCGCAAAATATCGTCAATGTAACATGTAAGACCATGCAGGATTTCCATGGTCAAATGAATCTGTTTAAAGCGGAAATTGATCGTTGGAAAAAGGGTCATTTCACAGTTGTGATATTAGGTGCAAATGAAGAGAGAATGAAGAAGCTTGAGCATATTTTGAATGATTATGAGATAGAGGCTGATGTTATACCAGATTCTATGCAGCTTATTCCAGATCGTATACAGATTGTTATGGGTGATCTCCATGCGGGGTTTGAACTGCCGATGCAAAGGCTTGCGGTAATTACAGAGAAGGAACTTTTTAATAAAAAGACGAAAAAGCCGCAGCGCAGACAAAAGCTCTCAAATGCCGAGCGCATTAAGAGTTATTCCGAATTGAAGGTTGGAGATCATGTTGTACATGTGAATCATGGCATCGGCAAATTCTTTGGTATTGAAACATTAGAAATTAATGGTGTGCATAAGGATTATCTTCATATTAAATATCAAGGAAATGATAAGCTGTATGTTCCAGTGGAGCAAATTGATCAAGTACAGAAATATATTGGTTCAGAAGGAAAGGAACCGAAGATTTATAAGCTGGGCGGTACAGATTGGAAGCGTGTCAAAACAAAGGTAGAGAAATCGGTTCAAAATATTGCAGATGATTTAATTAAGCTGTATGCCGAGCGCGAAGCATCAAAGGGATATGCATTTTCTCCAGATGCGTTAGAGCAGCATGAATTCGAAGCCTCCTTCCCATATCAGGAAACAGAGGATCAATTACGTTCAATCATGGAGATTAAAAAGGATATGGAACGATCCCGTCCAATGGACCGTTTATTATGCGGTGATGTTGGCTATGGAAAAACAGAGGTTGCCATTCGAGCCGCATTTAAAGCGATTATGGATGAAAAGCAAGTGGCGATTCTCGTTCCGACAACCATTTTAGCGCAACAACACTATGAAACAATCCGAGAGCGTTTTCAAGATTATCCCATTAATATTGGCTTGCTGAATCGTTTCCGTACACGCAAGCAGCAAAATGAAACGATGAAGGGGCTAAAGGACGGAACGATAGATGTTGTAGTTGGAACACACCGTCTTTTATCCAAGGACATTATTTTTAAAGATTTGGGTCTCCTGATCATTGATGAAGAGCAGCGGTTTGGTGTAACACATAAAGAGAAGATTAAACAGATGAAAGCAAATATTGATGTATTAACGCTAACAGCAACGCCGATCCCGCGTACGCTTCATATGTCTATGCTCGGTGTTCGTGATTTATCTGTCATTGAGACGCCGCCGGAGAACCGTTTCCCGGTTCAAACGTATGTAGTAGAATATAATCCTGCTTTAATTCGAGAAGCAATTGAACGGGAGTTGGCTCGAGATGGTCAAGTATATTTTTTATATAATCGTGTAGAAGATATTGAACGAAAAGCAGAAGAGATTTCCATGCTTGTCCCTGATGCACGTGTGACCTTTGCGCATGGGAGAATGAATGAAGGTGAATTGGAATCTGTTATGCTTGCGTTTTTAGATGGGCAATATGATGTTCTTGTTAGTACAACGATTATCGAAACAGGAGTCGATATTCCGAATGTGAATACGCTAATCGTACAGGATGCTGATCGTATGGGGTTATCACAATTGTATCAGCTTCGTGGTCGTGTGGGTCGTTCCAATCGCGTTGCGTATGCGTACTTTACGTATAAGAAGGATAAGGTACTGGCGGAAGTAGCAGAAAAACGATTGCAGGCAATTAAAGAGTTTACAGAGCTTGGATCTGGCTTCAAAATTGCAATGCGTGATCTGTCTATCCGTGGTGCTGGTAATTTGCTGGGTGCAGAACAGCACGGCTTTATAGATTCTGTCGGCTTTGATTTATATTCCCAAATGTTGAAGGAAGCGATTGAACAGCGAAAGGGCGAAACGGGAGAACAGCCATATTTTGATGTAGAGATAGATCTGGAGGTAGACGCTTATCTTCCGGATGCGTACATTTCTGATAGCAAGCAAAAAATCATGATGTATAAGCAATTTAAGGGGATATCTTCTATAGAAGACATCGAAGGGCTTCAGGAGGAAATGGTGGACCGCTTTGGCGACTATCCGCAGCAGGTTGGTTATTTGCTGCAAATTTCCTTGATTAAGGTACTGGCTGCACAGGAACGCATTGAATCCATCAAGCAGCTAAAGCAGGAGGTAACCGTTTTATTCTCTGAGCAAGCAAGTCAAAATATAGATGGCGGGAAGCTCTTTATGCTGAGCAGCAGCCTTGGGCCTATGATTCGTCTTGGTATGGAGGGATCAAAACTAAAGGTAGTGATCGATGTAAAAGGTATCGAGCCGTCTAAGTGGCTGACCATCGCCGAGAACTTGCTAAGAGGCTTGCCCGATACAAAAAAAGAAGCTGTAAATGCTTGACTAAATAAATAAAAAATGTAATTCGACGTGTATAGAACCCTCGCAGTGAACAATACTATGCTTAACAGTTGGTGGTTTTTACATGAAAAGGAGAAGATAGAACAAATCACCACTTTCATCATCAAGTAGAAAGCGAGGCAGCATTAGAATGAAAGCAACTGGCATAGTACGTCGAATTGATGATTTGGGTAGAGTAGTTATTCCGAAAGAAATTCGTAGAACTCTTCGTATTCGCGAAGGAGATCCACTAGAGATTTTTGTCGATCGCGATGGGGAAGTCATTTTAAAAAAATATTCTCCAATCAGTGAATTGAGTGATTTTGCAAAAGAGTACGCAGACGCGTTATATGATAGCTTAGGGCATAATGTATTAATTTGCGATCGTGATAGTATTATTTCGGTTGCAGGCGTTTCAAAGAAGGAATATTTAAATAAAAACATTGGTGACCTAGTCGAAAAGATTATGGATGATCGAAATTCTGTTGTAATGACAGATGAAAGTGAAATCTCCATCGTAGACGGAATGAAGGAAACAGTCATGTCCTACACGGTTGGACCTATCATTGCAAACGGTGATCCAATCGGTGCAGTCATCATCTTTTCTAAAGATAAAATTATTGGTGATGTTGAGCATAAGGCTGTTGAGACGGCAGCGAGCTTTTTAGCAAAGCAGATGGAGCAATAACAGAAAGAGGCAGCGTATTGCTGCCTTTTTTTGTTATAAGACAAGAAAGTATAACTTTTTGCGGGGATGCTGTCTAGTTCCTATGACCTGCCTGCGCTTTTCTTAGTTCAAAAGAAGACATTGATTATTGTCTCCGCTCTTGCTTTCCTGTTTGCCAAGTTGTGGTATATAATACGTAAGAGCCCGGTAAAGAAGGAGATTTTCATGGAAGCCAAAAAATATCATGCCTTTTGGCGCGGTGCAGTTATTTTGACAGCAGCGAGTCTAATTACAAAAATTTTAAGTGCATTTTATCGAATCCCGTATCAAAATATTGCGGGAGATATGGCATTTTATACATATCAGCAAGTATATCCAATATATGGCCTTTGTCTTACGTTTGCAGTATATGGCTTTCCTGCTGTAATTTCTAAAATGATTGCTGAACAGAAGGAGAATAGGGAGGGAGGGCGAGTGGAAGATCTCCTCTCTATTTCCTTTTGGTTTTTGATGCTGCTTTGTACCAGTGTGTTTTTGTTCTTGTTTTTTGCGTCTCATTTTGTTGCACGGATGATGGGGGACGAGCAGCTCCACAGGATTGTACGGACCGCATCCTTTTGCTTTCTGTTTATGCCGTTTATATCTGTGGTACGGGGCTATTTTCAAGGTTCGCATAATATGCTTCCAACTGCTGTCTCACAAGTAACTGAACAGCTGCTCCGCGTATCTGTAATAGTTTTATTATCTTTATATTTTGTTACAAATGATTTTGATGTGTATACGATAGGCGCAGGGGCAATGTTTGGTTCGGTAATTGGAGGAACGGCGAGTGTTTTGGTGCTGTGGCTATTTTTACGCCATAATTTGCGGCATATCTTCTTTCGCAGGTGGAGCAGGATTTCTAAAAAAAGAATGATCATGAGAGTGTTATTTTGGCAAGGGATCACAATTTGTGTTGGCAATCTTGTTCTTATTGTCATGCAATTTGTCGACTCCTTGACATTTTACAATATGCTAATAGGGGCAGGAGAATCCGCGAATGGAGCAAAAGTAATAAAAGGAATATATGACAGGGGAATTCCCCTCGTACAGCTAGGAACTGTTGTTGCCACCTCCTTTTCATTGGCTCTCATTCCTGTGATGACGGAAGCGAGGCAGAGAAAAGATACGGCGCTCATTGAGAGTAAGATTCGTTTTGCTGTAAAGGTTACACTTGTTATTGGATTAGGGGCGTCAATCGGTCTTGCTTGTATTATAAAGCCGACAAATATAATGCTGTTTGAAAATCAGGCAGGATCTGATATGCTGGCTATTTTAGGCTTTTCTATCTTATTTAGCGCCTTGGCTATTATGTCTGCGGCTGTTTTACAAGGACTAGGATATACAGCGGCTCCTGCCGTTTTCACACTGGTTGGTGCTGTTGCGAAATATACGGCAAACGCTATTCTCATTCCCGAGCTAGGGGCAAAAGGGGCTGCAGCTGCTACTGTTATTGCATTAATGATCATTGCTATGCTGAATCTCTTTCTTCTTGCTCGTGTGGTTCGTGCTTCTCTTATAGACTGGTTTGCTTTGGTTAGAACAGTTCTTTCTTGTGGTGTTATGGCTCTTTTTTTAATGCTCTATTTGTTTATAGTAGAGTCCTTATTCCCAGGAGCAAGTCGCGGCTGGATATCAATTGAAGCTATTGCAGGAGCAGTAATCGGTGGAGTGGTGTACCTTGCTTCTCTTGTGAAGCTTCATGCTTTTACAGAGGAAGAACTTGGTTCATTGTTACATAATAGAGAGATTTCGTTTCAAAGGAAAACGAGAAAGGAGAAGGGTGCATGATTACGATTTTAGGGCTTGGTGCTGGAGAGCTGGAGCAACTTACGCTTGGTGTATATCGAAGCATTCAGCAAGCGTCACATCTTTACTTGCGTACAAAGGAACATCCTGTTGTTAAGGAATTAGAAGAGGAAGGAATTGTATATACATCCTTCGATGCTATATATGAGTCATATGATTCCTTTGAACAGGTATACGAGACAATTACGGAAACATTACTTGCAAAGGCAAAGGAGCAGGAGGTTACCTATGCTGTTCCTGGGCATCCCCTCGTAGCAGAACGGACGGTACAGCTTTTACTGGAAAAGGGGAAGGCTGCTGGTATTCCTGTAAGAGTGGAGGGAGGGCAAAGCTTTCTGGATCCTTTATTTGCAAGCTTACAAATTGATCCGATTGAAGGGTTTCAGCTAGTAGATGCTACGTCCTTTGAACGAGGGCAGCTTGAATTGCGCCATCATCTTGTATTCTGTCAGGTATATGACGCATTTATTGCTTCAGAGGTGAAGCTAACCTTGATGGAGATGCTTCCGGATGAATATGAGGTATATATTGTAACCGCTGCAGGGACATCTTTTGAAAGCTTAAAAAAAGTGCCGCTGCATGAGCTGGATCATGAGACGGAATTAAATAATTTAACGAGTGTGTACGTTCCGCCTGTCAAGGAGAAGTCCATGCTGTATCAGCAGTTTGACGTACTACGCAGTATTATCGCAGAGCTCCGTGGTCCAAACGGCTGCCCGTGGGATAAGGAGCAGACGAATGTCTCTTTAAAAAAATACTTAATTGAAGAGGCGTATGAGCTTCTCGATGCAATTGATGAAGAGGATGATGATCATATTGTCGAGGAACTTGGAGATGTGTTGCTTCAGGTAATGCTGCATGCGCAAATTGGAGAGGATGAAGGCTGGTTTTCTATTGATGACGTTATTCGTACGTTATCAGAAAAGATGGTTCGTCGTCATCCGCACGTGTTTGGCAGTGTAGAAGCAACGACTGCTGATGAGGTTGTGGCGAATTGGGAGGAAATTAAAAGTAAGGAAAAAGATGGTGTGAAAGAGTCCGTTTTATCGGGAATCCCGAAAGGTTTACCGCAGCTGCTGCAAGCATATGAATTGCAAAAGAAAGCTGCAAAGGTTGGATTTGATTGGGATGATGTGAAGCCAATGATAGGGAAGGTAAGTGAGGAGTGGAATGAGTTTCAGCAGGAGCTAGGGGAAATGAATGAAGAAAGAATGATCTCTGAATTCGGAGATTTATTGTTTGCGTTCGTGAACATTGCCCGTTACTACAAGATTAATCCGGAAGAGGCTGTGCATGTAACAAATCGTAAGTTTTTGAAGCGCTTCTCCTACATAGAAATGAAAACAGCAGAAATGAACAAGGATATGAAGTCATGTACGCTTGAAGAGCTGGATGCGCTTTGGGAAGAAGCAAAAAGAAAAGGGATATAAGCAGGAGGGAAAATATGAGATTAGATAAGTTTCTAAAGGTGTCTCGTTTGATTAAAAGAAGAACATTAGCTAAGGAAGTGGCTGACCAAGGACGTATTTCTATTAACGGTCTGCCTGCGAAAGCAAGCTCGGTCGTAAAGGTAAATGATGAGCTAACAGTTCGGTTCGGGCAGAAAATTGTAACGGTAAAGGTGAATGAGCTGAAGGAAACGACAAAAAAAGAAGATGCACCTTCCATGTATACTGTTTTGAAGGAAGAAAAAGTACAAACAGAACAACCTGAAGGCTTGTTCTAAAAAAAATGCCCCCTTCATACATTGATAACAGTATGAGCCATGGGGGGGAGAGCATGAATAAGGGCTACCAGGCAACTTCTTTAAATAATCAAAATGTCTCTGTCGAGCATGACATTATTATGCGGGGGAGAAGGCTCCTTGATATTACGGGTGTGAAGCAGGTGGAGAGTTTTGACAGCGAAGAATTCTTGTTGGAAACAGTCATGGGATTTCTTACAATTCGCGGGCAAAATTTGCAGATGAAGAACTTGGATGTAGAAAAGGGCATTGTGTCGATCAAGGGGAAGGTTTACGAAATGGCCTATATAGACGAACATCAATCGGAGAAGGCTAAAGGCTTCTTTAGCAAACTATTTAAATGAGTCTAACCATTCAATTTTACACAATGCTTTCTATGGTTGGTATGGGGGCGTGGGTCGGTGCGGCCCTCGACACGTACCAACGCTTTCTAAAACGTCCAAGACGAAAGCGCTGGATTGTATTTGTCCATGATATTGTATTTTGGACTGTCCAAGCTTTATTTGTTTTTTATGTGTTGCTGCTTGTAAATGAAGCGGAGCTCCGTTTTTATGTATTTGTTGCTTTACTTTGTGGTTTTGCAGCTTATCAAGGCCTGCTCAAAACATTATATATGGCGGTACTTGAGGCAGCTATCCGGACTGTTGTTCGTACGTACCGCTTATTGGAGATGCTTGTCAAAACACTTATTATCAAGCCAATTGTATATCTGTTTCAATTTTTACTTGCATGCATCTTGTTTTTGCTGCAGATGTTAAAGACAGCATCGTTCCTTCTTTACAAACTGATTGTACGGCTCTTATCTCTTATTTGGAAAATCATTTTGGTTCCTTTCCGTTTAATTGGAGTTATAGTGTGGAAACTCCTTCCTCACCGTGCTAAAATTTTTGTGAAGAAATATGCAGGAATTTTGAAGAAAATCCAGAAAGTGAAAGTGACAGTCTTAAAATGGTGGGAATATATTAAACGATGGTTAGGGGGACCTCGACAATGAGGGAACTAAGAAAGTATGTAGCGGAGAATCCAGCAGAGAATCTTCAGCATACTATACAATCAGACAATTCGAAGAAAAAACACCTTTTGCGCAGGCTTCTTGTGTTTTTTCTATTTTCCTTTACCGTTGTGGTAGGGACAAATATCACCTTCCATCAGCAAGAGATAAGTATTAAGGAGAAACAAAAGGAAATAGAGAAGCTCTCGAAGGAAATGGAAGCGCTGATGGTGGAGGAAAAAGGTTTAAAGGATGAGATTAAAAAGCTGAACGACGATGAGTATATCGCTAAAATTGCTAGAAGAGACTATTTCTTTTCCAAAGAGGGAGAAACTATTTTTCCGATTGCTAAATAAAGAACCTATGTTTTCCAAATGCTTGTAAGGCATATGTCGTTCATTGACACTATATTTTACAATCATATATAATAAAGGAAATTTGACTTTTGAAAAATTAAGGAGGAGCATTTTTTTTATGTCAATTGAGGTAGGCAGCAAGTTACAAGGGAAAGTAACAGGTATCACTAATTTTGGGGCTTTTGTGGAGCTGCCAGAAGGACTAACTGGTCTCGTTCATATTAGCGAAGTAGCGGATAATTATGTTAAAGATATTAATGATCACTTGAAAATCGGCGATCAAGTAGAAGTGAAAGTGATCAATGTTGAAAAGGACGGGAAAATTGGACTATCTATTAAGAAGGCTAAGGATCGTCCGCCGGTACCAGAGGGCGAACAACAACAGCGTTCTGGACGTCCTCAGCGCCCACGTCCATATAACCGTGATCGCGGCGGCGAACCCCGTGGTGTAGTGAAAGAGAACTTTGAACAGAAGATGGCACGCTTTTTAAAGGATAGTGAAGATCGTTTATCTTCCTTAAAGCGTAATACAGAGTCAAAACGAGGCGGTCGCGGCGCGAGACGCGGGTAACTTGCTGTTTATCCTTTCAAAATATAGGGCACTCGGGAACGTAGTTCGAGTGCCTTTTTATTTTACTATTCTGAAAAACTTTAAATTCTTCGTTGACATTTTTCGTAATTATTGATATTATAAATCTTGTCCATTAGGTGACCAGATATGGCGGTGTAGCTCAGCTGGCTAGAGCGTACGGTTCATACCCGTAAGGTCGGGGGTTCGATCCCCTCCGCCGCTACCATAACGGCCCGTTGGTCAAGTGGTTAAGACACCGCCCTTTCACGGCGGTAACACGGGTTCGAATCCCGTACGGGTCATTAAAAAAAGCTAAACCTTTTTGGTTTAGCTTTTTGTTTTTTTCTCCTTTTGTTTCCTCTGTGATGAATAGAATTATTTTTTTAAGACGTGGATTCGCTTTCTGTCCTATCTTATAAATTCCTTTTTCTTAAATTGAAGTACATATATCTTTCACCTGATACTATTAGTAAAAAGACGATTCCTCTAAGGATATTACAAATAATGCGTGATAGTATAACTGTTTGTGTATAGAAATGGAAGGATTTCTAATAAAAAGTCGAACAATTCTGATTTTATTTTCCATTTTTTTGACAAAATTTACTCTTTACACCATTTATAATTACAATTAATAAACTATGCGGGTGGTGTTAAGAGTATGCCAAGGACAGGAAAAAACACTGTCAATCCGAACTCTGACTTAGTGGCTATGAATCGTGGACCGCTAGCCCTCTCACGTTGGACAAGCAAGATGAAAATATGGGTGGAGCATATTTTTTTCCGCTGGGGATTTGTTGTGGCGTTAGTAGGCTTTCTATTGGGGCGTGCATATATTCTAACAAATATTTTACCATTTGCTCTTCCATTTTTCGCAGCTGTATATATTATGAAGCGTGATAAGATGGCATTAGCTTTTCTCGCTGTTATGGGAGGAGCCTTTACTGTATCTATTGAAAATACAACCTTCACCTTTGCCTCAATCTTTATGTTCTTCGTGTATAATATTGTTTTTGGCAGGTTTACAACAAAAACAGTAGGTCTTGTACCGTTTCAAGTATTCCTTTCGGCATTAACAGCTCATCTATCTGTTGTATATTTTCAGCAGGGATCTTTAATTTTATATGATGTGTTTATGAGTACAATCGAAGCTGGACTAAGCTTTGTGTTAACAATGATTTTTCTGCAAAGTGTTCCCTTGCTTACAGAACGGAAAGGGAAGCAGCAGGCTTTAGAAACGGAAGAAATTGTTTGTTTAATCATTTTGCTTGCTTCCGTTTTGACAGGAACGACAGATTGGTTCTTATACCACTTATCTATCCAGCATGTATTTACTAGATATCTTGTCCTGTTGGCAGCTTATGTGGCTGGGGCAACGATTGGTTCAACGGTAGGAGTGGTGACAGGTTTAATTTTGAGTCTTGCAAACGTCGCAAGCTTGTATCAGCTTAGTTTGCTTGCCTTCTCCGGGCTTTTGGGAGGTTTATTGAAGGAAGGAAGACGCATTGGAGTTGGATTAGGGCTTTTAATTGGTACAAGTTTGATTGCCCTTTATGTGGACAAGCAGGCCGATATAGCAGTGACACTATTAGAGTCGGTGGCTGCTATTATGATGTTCCTTCTCACTCCAAAATTTATAATGGAGAAGCTTGCGAGGTTTGTACCTGGGACAAATGAACATTCAACAGATCAGCAGCAATATTTAAGACGTATGCGTGATGTTACATCAAATAAGATTACGCAATTCGCTAACGTATTTCAAGCGCTCTCTGGCAGCTTTGCTGTTTATGGATATGTAGAGGAAGAAGACCAAGAGAAAGAAGCAGACCTCTTCTTAAGCGGCATTACGGCAAAAACATGCCAAACATGCTTTAAGCGCGAACAGTGTTGGGCGGTGAACTTTGATAAGACATATGATTACTTAAGGGAGATTATGCAGGAAACACAGGAAGGGACTCTTCAGAGAAATACGAAGCTAACGAGAGAATGGGATAAATATTGTGTAAGAGGAACACGCGTAACAGAGTTGATTAATCAAGAGCTGTTTCACTTTTATAATCAACAGAAGCTGAAGAAACAAATGATAGAAGGCCGTCGTCTTGTTGCGGAGCAGCTTCTTGGTGTCTCGAAGGTAATGGAGGATTTTGCCAAGGAGATTCAGAGAGAGAAAGAGAACCATCAAGTACAGGAAGAACAAATTTTAGAGGCATTCCGGGAATTCGGGATAGAGATTGGACATGTAGATATTTATTGTCTTGACCAAGGCAATGTTGATATAGAAATGACGATTCCAACTGCATCGAATCAGCGTGGTGAATGTGAAAAGCTGCTTGCACCTATGCTCTCTGACATTTTAAAGGAAACGATTGTTGTAAAGCTAGAGGAGCCTTCTCAGTATCCGAACGGTTATAGTAATGTGTGCTTTGGTTCCGCAAAAACCTTTTCTATTGATACAGGGCTTGCTACTGCTGCGAAAGGGGGCGGACTTGTATCTGGTGATTCCTACTCCACAATGGAGCTGAGCATTGGAAAATACGCGATAGCTATTAGCGATGGAATGGGAAATGGAGAGCGGGCACATCGCGAAAGCAAGGAAACGTTAAAACTTCTGCAAAAGATTCTCCAATCTGGCATTGATGAAACCATCGCGATCAAGTCGATTAACTCTATTTTGTCATTAAGAACGACTGAAGAGATTTTTACCACATTAGATTTGGCGATGATTGATCTGCGGGATGCCAGCGCTAAGTTTTTGAAAATTGGCTCTACGCCAAGCTTTGTAAAACGCGGTGACCGTGTGATTAAAATAGAAGCAAGTAATTTACCGATGGGAATGATTCAAGATTTTGAAGTTGATGTAGTGAGTGAGCAGCTTAAAATGGGCGATATTCTTATTATGATGAGTGATGGCATCTTCGAAGGGCCAAAGCATGTAGAAAATCATGAAATGTGGATGAAGCGGAAGATTAAAGAGCTGCAAACGGAGAATCCGCAGGAGATTGCAGATGTTTTGATGGAGGAGGTCATCCGTTCCCGCAATGGATTTATTGAAGACGATATGACGGTGGTGGTAGCAAAGGTCGATAAAACAATGCCAAAATGGGCAACTATTCCAGTGTTTAGTAAACAGGCGTAATATGTATAAAAAGTGTTTTCCTTGTCGAAGATAGTAATAGGACGAGGTACGAAAATTTGCTGGGCACTTTCATGGATGGACATAAAAATTATTAACGAAGGTCCAAGGTGTAAACCTCGGATCTTCTTTGTTTTTATCGATTTTGTGAACTTTCTTTTGTTTCGGATGTTTCTTTTGCAGATAAATCATAAAAAGTGGTACGATTATACTTACAAGCTTGATAGGTTTCAATCGATAAAGGGTGATTGTAATATTGAAGGGTGAATTTGTTCAGAAGGTAGATGCCTTTGTAGAAAAATACGAAATGCTTCGTTCAGGAGCAAAAATTGTTGTCGCTGTTTCGGGAGGGGCAGACTCCCTTGCTTTGCTGTATTATTTGATGGAACGAAAAGAGAGGGAAGATCTCTTTATTGTTGTGGCACATGTGGATCATATGTTTCGGGGTGAAGAGTCATGGCAGGACCTTCTTTATGTACGCAGCATATGCGAAAAGTTTCAGATTCCATTTGAAGCCGCCCGAATTCCTGTAGCTTCTTATCAGCAGGAGCATCAGCTTGGGGCTCAAGCCGCTGCAAGAGAGTGTCGTTATCGTTTCTTAGAAGAAGTGATGAATAAGTATAAGGCACATGCTCTTGTTCTCGGTCATCATGGTGATGATCAGGTAGAGACGATCCTCATGCGCCTTGTGAGAGGCAGCAGCATGAAAGGTTATGCCGGTATACCGGCAAAGAGAGAGTTCAGTACTGGTACAATCATACGCCCTTTTTTAGCTGTGACAAAGCAGGAAATTGAACAATATTGTCATAACAAAGGAATTGTTCCTCGCGTTGACCCGAGCAACAATAAAGATACATACACAAGAAATCGTTTTCGTAAATATGTTCTTCCCCGCTTAAAAGAGGAAAACCCAGCTGTGCATGAAAAATTCCAAGCTTTTAGTAAGTTTATTCAAGAGGATGAAGACTATTTGCAGGAATTAGCCATCAAAAAAATGAATAAAGTAATTAGAAAAGAAAACAAAATACAAGTTGTATTGTCAATTCCTGACTTTGAATCATTGCCTATGCCTTTACAAAGGAGAGGGATTCAACTAATATTAAACTATCTTTATAATTCCAAGCTTCCTTCATCACTATCTTCTATACATATTGAGCAAGTACTGTCTTTTCTAAAGCGTTCCCATCCTTCAGGATCGCTAGATTTTCCAGAAGGACTGAAAGTAACTCGTACATATGAAGAATGTAGTTTTGGATTTTTAGAAGAGAAAGCCGCCCCTTTCTCTTATACAATGTCTGTCCCTGGGACAGTTATTTTGCCAAATGGTGATGAATTGACAGCAGAAATCGGGAAGGAAATTCCTTCCATAAAAGATGGTGCTGTATTTGTTGTACCGCAAAGCGCTGTTTCTATTCCTCTCATTGTCCGTTCCAGAATGGATGGAGATCGTATGCGTATTAAAGGTATGAATGGTACAAAAAAGATAAAAGCTATCTTTATTGAAGAAAAGGTACCTAAGCAAAAGAGAGGGGAATGGCCTGTCGTTTGTGATGCACAAGGAACAATTCTTTGGCTGCCCTTACTAAAGCAAGCATCAGTAAGCTCAGAAAAGGCTGCTGAGGGAGGAAGCTACATAATTATTCGCTACAAAAGCAAGGAGTCTTCTAGGAGGATAAACAGATGATGAATCAAGATATTGAGAAGGTACTCATTTCAGAGGAAGAAATACAACAAAAGCTCAAGGAGCTCGGTGCTGTCATTACAGAGGATTACAAGAGCACTATTCCTTTAGCTGTTGGAGTACTCAAAGGTGCTATGCCTTTTATGGCAGATCTTTTAAAGCGTGTAGATACATACCTTGAAATGGATTTTATGGCGGTTTCTAGCTATGGGCATTCTACAACGTCTAGCGGGGAAGTGAAAATTTTAAAGGATCTTGATACTTCTGTAGAAGGACGGGATATCTTAATTGTAGAAGATATTATTGACAGTGGACTTACATTGAGCTACCTCGTAGATCTGTTTAAATACCGTAAAGCTAAGTCCGTGAAAATTGTCACATTATTGGATAAGCCGTCAGGACGAAAAATTGACATCGAAGCAAACTATGTAGGCTTTCATGTACCAAATGAATTTGTTGTCGGCTACGGCTTAGATTACAGAGAACAATATCGCAACCTTCCCTATATCGGGGTATTAAAACCAAGCGTTTATTCAAATTAATATATGAAGGCCTTACATTTGGATAGGAAGGTTTGTTTATGTTACTATTTACTATAAGTGTGTATGCTGTGAGAGGAGGTCAGGGATGAATCGCATCTTCCGTAATACCATCTTTTATTTACTTATATTCCTTGTTGTAATCGGTGTTGTGAGCTATTTTAATGGTTCTACTCAGCAAACAAAATCGATTAGCTATGACACATTCGTTTCTAGATTGGAGAGTGGAGAAGTACGCAGTGTTGAACTCCAGCCTAAAAACGGCGGTGTATTTGAGGTAAAGGGACAATTTAGTGATTCTGGCCAAGAAGATTACTTCGTTACATATGCGCCGAATACTGAAGAATTGCAAAGAAAAATTAATGAGAAGGTAAAGAATACAAAAATTGATTATCAGCCTGCAGAAGAAACAAGTGCATGGGTGACGTTCTTTACTTCTATCATTCCGTTTGTTATTATCTTCATCCTTTTCTTCTTCCTTTTAAACCAGGCACAGGGCGGGGGCAGCCGTGTGATGAATTTTGGAAAAAGTAAGGCAAAGTTATATAACGATGATAAGAAAAAGGTACGATTTAGAGATGTAGCAGGTGCAGATGAGGAGAAACAAGAGCTTGTTGAGGTTGTAGAGTTTTTGAAGGATCCACGCAAATTTGCAGAGCTTGGGGCCCGTATCCCGAAAGGTGTGTTATTAGTAGGTCCTCCAGGAACTGGTAAAACACTTCTTGCAAGAGCGGTTGCAGGTGAAGCTGGTGTACCATTCTTTTCTATTAGTGGTTCCGACTTTGTAGAGATGTTTGTCGGTGTCGGTGCTTCCCGTGTTCGCGATTTATTTGAAAATGCAAAGAAAAATGCCCCTTGTATTATTTTTATCGATGAAATCGATGCGGTAGGCCGTCAACGTGGTGCAGGTCTTGGCGGCGGTCATGATGAGCGTGAACAAACATTGAACCAGTTGCTTGTAGAAATGGACGGGTTCGGTGCTAATGAAGGTATCATTATTATCGCTGCGACAAACAGACCGGATATTTTGGATCCAGCTTTACTGCGTCCGGGTCGCTTTGACCGTCAAATTACGGTAGACCGTCCAGACGTAAACGGTCGTGAAGCAGTGCTTAAGGTACATGCACGTAATAAACCTCTTGATGATACTGTAGATTTAAGAGCAATTGCAGCTCGTACACCAGGATTTTCTGGTGCAGATCTTGAAAACTTATTAAACGAAGCAGCTCTTGTAGCAGCTCGTCAAAATAAGAAGCGAATTGATATGACAGATATTGATGAAGCGACAGATCGTGTAATTGCCGGTCCGGCCAAGAAAAGTCGTGTAATTTCTGAAAAAGAGCGCAATATTGTTGCGTATCATGAAGCGGGCCATACAGTAATCGGCATGGTGCTAGATGAAGCTGATATGGTGCATAAGGTAACAATTGTTCCACGTGGTCAAGCTGGCGGCTATGCCGTTATGCTTCCGAAGGAAGATCGTTACTTTATGACAAAACCAGAATTGCTTGATAAAATTGTCGGCTTGCTTGGCGGCCGTGTTGCGGAGGATATCGTATTCGGTGAGGTTAGTACAGGGGCCCACAATGATTTCCAACGTGCGACAGGTATTGCAAGACGAATGGTAACAGAATTTGGTATGAGCGATAAGCTTGGACCGATGCAATTTGGTAATCCACAGGGGCAGGTCTTCCTTGGGAGAGATTTCCATTCTGAACAAAACTATAGTGATGCAATTGCGCACGAAATTGATATGGAAATTCAGCGTATTATGAAAGAAAGCTATGCACGTGCCAAGGAAATCTTAACAGATAAGCGCGATAAGCTTGAAATCATTGCAAAAACATTGCTTGAAGTGGAAACTCTTGATGCGGAACAAATTAAAGGCTTATACGAAAACGGTGTATTACCGGAGCGTAAAAAAAGCTCCTATGCTGATGATGTGAAAGTCAATATCTCCGCAAAAAAAGAAGAAGCAAGTGCTGAAGAACCTAAAGAAAAGGAGTGACGTCGTGTCACTCCTTTTTGTTCTGAGATAAGGAAGTATTCCTTTTAGAGAATTGTCCAACTAACGTCTGTGCTTTTCATGTAAAAAAGTATGCCATGGCTTATTTTTTCTCAGTTCTTAACGCAGCCATTACCTTTTTATGCGGTGAAAGCGGAATAAATTAGGTACAATAGGAACAGAGAATAATTATAATACATATATAAAAATTTAGGATAAGTGGTGAGAGCATGATTTTTGTATTAGATGTAGGGAATACAAATGCTGTATTAGGAGTGTTTGAAGGCGGACAATTGCGTCAACATTGGCGAATTGAGACAAATCGCCATAAAACAGAGGATGAATATGGAATTCTTGTAAAGGAGCTCCTTGCTTACGAAGGCATTACATTTCATGATATTACAGGAATTATCATCTCCTCGGTTGTACCGCCTATTATGTTTGCGCTTGAAAGAATGTGTGAAAAATACTTTAAGCTAAAACCGCTCGTTGTAGGACCAGGAATTAAAACAGGCTTAAATATTAAATATGAAAATCCGAGGGAAGTTGGTGCAGATCGAATTGTAAATGCAGTGGCTGGTATTCAACTATACGGAAATCCGCTAATTATTGTAGACTTTGGAACGGCAACTACATATTGTTATATTAATGAAAATAAGCATTATATGGGAGGAGCTATTACTCCTGGAATTATGATATCAGCTGAGGCTTTATATACAAGAGCAGCAAAGCTGCCGCGTATTGAAATTACTAGGCCTCAGGATGTGATTGGTAAAAATACAGTAAGCGCCATGCAGTCTGGTATTTTGTACGGGTATGTTGGACAGGTAGAGGGAATTGTGAGACGTATGAAGGCAGAGGCAAAAAAAGAACCGCTTGTAATTGCGACGGGAGGATTGGCTAAACTAATTGCGGAGGAATCGAATATCATTGATATTGTCGATCCATTCCTAACGTTAAAAGGTCTTCATATTTTATATGAGCGCAATGCAAATTTACAGCTCGAGAAAGGTGAACATCTATGAAGGATTACTTAGTTAAGGCGTTGGCATTTGACGGACAGGTGCGCGCTTATAGTACTCTGACGACAGAAACAGTGAGTGAAGCGCAACGGCGCCACGATACGTGGAGAACAGCGTCAGCAGCCTTAGGGCGTGCTCTAACAGCAGGCGCGATGATGGGAGCTATGCTTAAGGGCGACCAGAAATTAACTATCAAAGTTGAAGGAAACGGTCCTTTAGGGCATATTTTAGTGGATGCGAATTCAAAGGGAGAAGTGCGCGGCTATGTAGCTAATCCACATGTTGATTTTGAGGCTAACGAGCAAGGGAAGCTGCGTGTATACCAAGCTGTTGGTACAGAGGGATCTCTCACTGTTATTAAGGATATTGGAATGCGTGAGCCCTTTATGGGACAAGTTCCAATTGTATCAGGAGAGCTTGGAGAGGATTTCACTTATTACTTTGCGGTATCAGAGCAAACTCCTGCATCTGTAGGTGTAGGGATTCTTGTGAATGGTGATGATAGCATTAAAGCGGCAGGCGGATTTATTCTGCAAATTATGCCAGGAGCAGAGGAGCAAACCATTTCATTCATTGAACAGCGTCTTCAAACTATTCCACCTATCTCTAAGCTTGTAGAACAAGGGCTGATACCAGAAGAAATTCTATCTGAGGTATTAGGAGAGGAAAATGTAAAGATTTTGGAGAAGATGGATGTAGCTTTCCGTTGTACATGCTCACGCGAGCGTATTGAGAATGTTCTTGTAAGTTTAGGAAGAGCGGAACTCGAACAAATTCGTGAGGAAGAAGAGCAAACAGAGGTACACTGTCATTTCTGTAATGAAAAGTATCTGTTTACTAAAGAGGATTTAACTTCGCTAATTGAAAACCTATAGATAAAAAGATTTTGAATAATAAGAAACATCAATTGACAAATAATGATTTATTTGTGAAAATAGAATAAAACCAATAAAAATACTCGGTATTAGGGGTGGCGGAGATGAAAGTAGCAAATTCTGTTTCAGAATTAATCGGACAAACACCAATCGTAAAGTTAAACCGTCTTGTTGACGAGGATAGTGCTGAAGTATATGTAAAGCTGGAATTCATGAACCCTGGAAGCAGCGTAAAGGACCGGATTGGTCTTGCAATGATTGAGGCGGCAGAAAAAGATGGTATATTAAAGCCTGGAGATACAATTGTAGAGCCTACAAGCGGAAACACTGGAATTGGTTTAGCAATGGTAGCTGCAGCAAAAGGTTACAAAGCAATTCTTGTTATGCCAGAAACAATGAGCATGGAGCGCCGCAATCTATTGCGTGCTTACGGAGCTGATCTTGTATTAACCCCAGGCCCAGAGGGCATGGGCGGAGCAATTCGCAGAGCTGAGGAATTGGCAAAAGAAAATGGCTACTTCATGCCGCAGCAGTTTAAAAACGTTGCAAATCCTGAGGTACACCGTTTAACAACAGGACCAGAAATCGTTGAGCAAATGGGCGATCAGTTAGATGCATTTATTTCTGGTATCGGCACAGGTGGAACAATCTCTGGTGCGGGAAGTGTATTAAAGGAAAAATATCCAAACATCAAAATTTGTGCGGTAGAACCAGCTGACTCTCCTGTATTATCTGGAGGTAAGCCAGGTCCTCACAAAATCCAAGGGATTGGTGCAGGATTTGTTCCTGATACGTTAAACACAGACATCTACGACGAAGTTATTCAAGTAACAAATGATCAAGCATTTGAGTATGCAAGAAGAATGGGCCGTGAAGAGGGAATTCTTGTTGGAATCTCCTCAGGGGCAGCTGTTTACGCTGCATTGCAAACAGCGAAAAAGCTTGGTAAAGGCAAGAAAGTACTTGCGATTATCCCAAGCAACGGAGAACGCTACCTAAGCACACCGCTTTATCAATTTGAATCTTAATTCTGTTAATGATTTAAATGGACTTCAAAGCCAGTTGATGTCCATCTGAATCATTTTTGGCAGGGCATTCCATAATTTGGAGTGTCCTGTTTTTATTTTAATTAGGAAGATGTGACTTTTCTTATATAAAATTGAGTTTATGGTATAAGGGAACCCATTATAGAGGAATCATTAGCTTAATGAGAAGGCTTACATCATTACCTCCTTCAGATAGTTCCACTTTTTTCTCTACTTAGGCAGTGAAAAAAGTGAAACAGTTAGACAACTTCGTGTAGAATAAACAGTAGCAATAAAACGAATGAGGTGTAGGTATGCAAAAAACAGCCTTAGCGGTCTCTATCCCTTATAGCCGCTCCTTTTTTCACCAATATAAATTTTTATCACAGAACAAAGAGTACCATGTCATCCTTGAAAGTGGACGAGGCGGCCGATATAGCATTGCTGGTTTAGATGCCGTTGCGGTTTTGCGCGGCAAGGGTGAGGAGCTTCGCATCGTAGAAGGGGAGAATGAGATTGTTCTAAGCGGGAATCCTCTTGATTTGATGAAGGGCTATATGGAGCAAAAGAGAACGGTGCCAAACGCTAGCTATCCGCCGTTTCATGGAGGAGCGGTCGGGTACTTTAGTTATGATTGTATCCGTTATATTGAAAAGCTTCCCTCTATAGCAGAGGATGATTTAAATATTCCAGATGTATTCTTTTTAGTTTTTGATGATGTTTTTGTTTATGATAAGCAAGAGCAGCTGTTATGGCTGATTACCCATTATGAGACAGATCAAGAGGCTGCACAGAAGCACTTAGAAGAGCTGACAGCTATGTGGACACAGGAAGTTCCCGCTGTGTTTACTGAGATAGAGAGCATCTCAGGTGGGGAGGCAACGGTTTCTTTTACTGAAGAGGGATTTATAGATGCTGCTAAGCGTGTACAAGACTATATTGCAGCTGGTGATGTATTTCAAGTGAATTTATCTGTTCGCCAATCTCAGCCTCTTCGCGCTCATCCAATGGAAATTTACACAAGCCTTCGAGAAATCAATCCATCTCCTTATATGGGGTATTTAGAACTGTCTGACTTCCAAATCGTCAGCGGCTCGCCAGAGCTTCTTATTAAGAAGATGGGGACGGAGGTTAGTACAAGACCTATTGCAGGAACACGTTCACGCGGTAAAGATGAGGCTGAGGATGAGGCTTTGGCAAGAGAATTAATTGAAAATGAAAAGGAACGCGCAGAGCATGTAATGCTCGTGGATTTAGAGCGAAATGACCTTGGACGTGTATGTGAGTATGGGACTGTAAATGTTAATGAGTTTATGGTAATTGAAAAGTACTCGCATGTAATGCATATTGTATCAAACGTAAGAGGGGAATTACAAAGAGACAAGGATGCTTTTCATATCGTAAAAGCTGTCTTTCCGGGTGGTACCATTACAGGGGCTCCTAAAATTCGTACGATGGAAATTATTGAAGAGCTTGAGCCTGTACGAAGAGGGATTTATACGGGATCTATTGGCTGGATTGGTTATTCAGGAGATATGGAACTTAATATTGTCATCCGCACTCTCCTTGCTAAGGATGGTCAAGCGTATGTGCAGGCTGGGGCTGGTATTGTCATTGACTCAAATCCAAAAAATGAGTATAAAGAATCACTAAAGAAAGCAATTGCCTTATGGCGTGCGAAAGAACGAAGTGAAGAAACGGTAAGGTGAGCGTAGATGATTTTAATGATTGATAATTATGATTCCTTTACATTCAATCTTGTACAATTTCTTGGAGAGCTTGGACAAGAGCTTATAGTGAAACGAAATGATGAGGTGACTATTGAAGAAATCGAGGAATTAGCCCCTTCCTTCTTAATGGTTTCACCAGGGCCGTGCAGTCCAAATGAAGCTGGGATTAGCTTGCGCGTAATTGAACATTTTGCGGGTAAAATCCCTATTCTTGGCGTGTGTTTAGGTCATCAATCTATTGCGCAGGTGTTCGGTGGTGATGTAGTACGAGCAGAACGGCTTATGCATGGTAAAACATCACCTATGTATCATGACAGCAAAACCATTTTTCAGGATATCCCAAACCCATTTCATGCGACTCGTTACCATTCTCTTATTGTGAAGAAGGAAACACTGCCGGATTGCCTGGAGGTTTCTTCGTGGACCGAAGAGGGTGAAATTATGGGGATTCGTCATAAAACGCTGCCGATTGAAGGGGTACAGTTTCACCCAGAGTCCATTATGACATCGCACGGCAAGGAGCTTTTGCAAAATTTTATTGCGTATTATAGCCGGAGCAAGGCAATATGCTGATTTACGTAAACGGAAAGTTCGTCGAAAGCAGTGAAGCCGTGATTTCCCCATATGACCATGGCTATTTATATGGTCTTGGGGTGTTTGAAACGTTTCGTATTTACGAGGGTCATCCGTTTTTATTCCAAGATCATTATGAGCGGCTTACAACCGCTCTTTCCTGTTTACATATTAAATGGCATATGACAATGGAAGAGGCTTGGCAGATCATAAAGGAACTCCTCGTGCGAAATAATTTCCAAAATGCATATATTCGCTTTAATGTTTCAGCAGGAGCGGGAGAGATTGGTTTGCAAACGGAAGTATATGAGCAGCCATCTATTATTGTGTTTATAAAACCATTGCCTCCTGCTGGAGGGGTTATAGAAAAAGAAGGGGTCATTCTGGAGCAGAGGCGCAATACACCGGAGGGGGCATTCCGCCTTAAGTCACACCATTATTTAAATAATATCTTAGGAAAACGCGAAATCGGACAAGACCTTGGGAAAGAGGGGATTTTTTTAACTGAATCTGGATATCTGGCAGAAGGGATTGTCTCGAACGTATTTTTTGTCAAAAATGGATTGCTATATACACCGTCTTTAGAAACAGGAATTTTAAATGGGATTACACGTGAGTTTATTCTTGCTCTTGCGCAGGAGCAGGGGATTTTTTATAAAGAGGGGCTATTTACGGAGTTGGAATTGTTAAACAGTGATGAAATCTTCGTTACAAATTCGATTCAAGAAATTGTACCGATTCGTTCTCTTCTCTCTCGTGTGTTTCCAGGAAAGAATGGAGAAGTGACGCGGCAGCTCATAGCTGCTTATCATCAATATAGGCATACACTTTGGAGTAGATTTGAATTGAGTGAAAGGAGAGGCTAAAGCTTGGAGCTGGTAACGAATATTCAGTGTGGCTTGCATGAGTTAAATATTGCAGAAAAAACAATTATTATGGGTATTTTGAATGTTACGCCTGATTCTTTTTCCGATGGCGGACGTTATAATGCGGCAGAAGCAGCGGCTGCTCGTGCAAAGGAAATGGTTATGCAAGGAGCAGATATTATTGATATTGGCGGTGAATCGACACGTCCTGGTTTTGTGAAAATATCTGTTGAGGAAGAACTGAGTCGCGTAGTGCCGATGATTAGGGCTGTTGCACAAGAGGTAAAAGAACCTATTTCCATCGATACCTATAAGGCGGAAGTTGCAAAACAGGCGGTTGAGGCGGGCGCACGCATGATTAACGATATTTGGGGAGCAAAGGCAGAGCCGCGAATTGCGGAGGTGGCAGCGCACTATGAGGTCCCTATTGTTTTGATGCATAACCGTGACAATATGAATTATCACAGCTTAATTGCTGATATGATTGCTGATTTGTATGAAAGTGTCAAAATCGCCAAAGCAGCTGGTGTACGAGATGAAAACATTATTTTAGACCCAGGTATTGGTTTTGCGAAAACATCGGAACAAAACTTGGAAGTAATGCGCAATCTTGAAAAGTTTACTATACTTGGTTATCCGCTTCTTCTTGGAACCTCGAGAAAATCTTTTATTGGCAATGTTCTTGATTTACCTGTAAGTGAACGGATGGAAGGAACAGGTGCAACAGTTTGTCTTGGTATTCAAAAGGGATGCGATATTGTGCGTGTGCATGATGTGTTAGAAATGGCAAGAATGGCTAAAATGATGGATGCGATGCTTGGGAAAGGGGAGCAACGCATTGGATAAAATTTTTGTTACTGAAATGGAGTTTTATGGATACCACGGCGTTTTTCCTGAGGAGAACAAGTTAGGACAACGCTTTAAAGTAGATTTAACGGTAGAGCTTGATTTAAAGGAAGCGGGGACAACAGATAATTTAAACCATTCAGTTAACTATGGAGAGCTTTATAATACATGTAAGCAGATAGTAGAGGGGAAACCCTATAAGCTTATAGAAGCTGTTGCTGAGAACATTGCGGCGAATATTTTCAATCAGTATCCCCTCGTACAGCGCTGCATTGTAAAGGTTATTAAACCAGATCCTCCTATCCCAGGGCATTACCGTTCTGTGGCGGTTGAAATTACGAGGGAAAGATTATGAAGAATATAGTATATTTAGGTTTAGGCTCTAACTTAGGAGACCGCTGCCAGCATTTGCGCGAGGCGGTTCTTTTATTGCAGGAACATCGTGATATTGAGATTGAAGATATTTCCTCGATTTATGAAACAGACCCTGTCGGATACACAGAACAAGATAAATTTTTAAATCTCGTTATAAAAATTTCTACCAGTATGAAACCGGAAGAGTTGTTGCAAATCATGCAGCGTATAGAGAAGCTTTTAGGAAGAACAAGGGAAATTCATTGGGGACCAAGAACAATAGACCTTGACATTTTACTGTATAATCAAGAAAATATTGAAACAGAGAGCCTTGTTGTTCCTCATCCTCGTATGTTTGAACGAGCTTTCGTCTTAATTCCTTTATTAGAAGTTTATAGTGAGCTTAGTAATAGGATCTCACCTTCGCAGCTAGAAGAGATGAGAAGGCGAGAGGGAGTTGTCATATGGAAGAGGAGAAGTGAGGAAGACGCATTTGTGCTTTTCGAAGGCTGAAGGGTTAGGCGCAGAAAGGCTTCGCGAAGCTTTTAAGCGTACCCGGTATCTATTTTAGAGGAAGTGGAAGGAGTAAATCGTGCATCATTGCAAGATTTACTTACAGAAATTGCAGAGGCTTTGAACGTTTCTATAGATGATTTATTAAGCAAGGGATAGGAAGGGAGGAAACAAAATGTTAAAGATCGGAAATATCGAAATGAAAAATCCGGTTGTATTAGCACCGATGGCAGGTGTATGTAACGCTGCATTTCGTTTAACTGTGAAGGAATTTGGTGCGGGTTTAGTATGTGCGGAAATGGTAAGTGATAAAGCGATTCTATTTAATAATCAAAAAACGCTAGATATGCTGTATATTGATGAGCGCGAAAAACCGCTCAGTCTGCAAATTTTTGGCGGTGAAAAGGAAACTCTTGTAGAAGCCGCAAAATTCGTAGACAAAAATACAACAGCAGATATTATTGATATTAATATGGGTTGTCCGGTTCCAAAAATTACAAAATGTGATGCGGGTGCAAAATGGCTCCTAGATCCGAATAAGGTATATGAAATGGTAGCGGCTGTTGTGGATGCAGTGAACAAGCCGGTAACAGTGAAAATGCGCATCGGATGGGATGAAGATCATATATTCGCGGTAGAAAATGCGCTTGCTGTACAACGTGCAGGCGGGCAAGCTGTCGCTGTTCATGGTCGTACTCGTTCACAGATGTATGAAGGAAAGGCAGATTGGAACATTATTAAACAGGTGAAGGAAGCGGTCCATATTCCAGTTATCGGAAACGGGGATGTAGAAACACCTCAGGATGCGAAGCGCATGCTTGATGAAATTGGGGTGGACGGCGTTATGATTGGACGCGCTGCACTTGGAAACCCATGGATGATTTACCGTACAGTAAAGTATTTAGAAACGGGAGAACTCATAGCAGAACCAAGTGTTCGTGAAAAAATTGATGTGTGTATTCTTCATTTAGACCGCTTGATTGATTTGAAAAATGAAAGCATTGCGGTAAAAGAGATGAGAAAGCACGCTGCTTGGTACCTCAAGGGCGTTCGTGGAAATGCAAGAGTGCGTAACTCTGTCAATGAATGTAATACACGTGAGCAAATGGTATCTCTGCTTACTTCTTTTGTAGAGGAAGTTGAGCAAAAGGAGAACGCTGCCCAAGCGGGATAAGTGTTTGACATTACAAGATATACTGCCTATAATTACGTCGAAGACTGCCGGTGAAATACTGGCAGTTTTTCTAGTTGCAGAGAAAATGCTATACTGTATATATTGTAAAATTTAAGAAAGCCTGGAGTTGATAAAATGAGCCACGAAGAGTTAAATGACCAGCTGTTAGTGCGCCGGGAGAAGTTACATAATCTACGTGAGAAAGGAATTGACCCGTTCGGAAAGCGTTTTGAACGTACTCATTCCACAAAACAGCTATTTGAATTGTTTGAAGGAATGTCAAAAGAAGAGTTAGAAGAGAAGGGTCCGACTGTTTCGCTTGCTGGTCGCATTATGACGAAGCGCGGTAAAGGGAAGGCTGGATTTGCACATGTTCAAGACTTAGAAGGGCAAATTCAGATATATGTTCGTCAGGATGCTGTAGGTGAGGAGCAATATGAACTGTTTGACACGGCTGATTTAGGAGATCTTGTTGGTGTAGAAGGTGCTATTTTCAAAACGAAGGTAGGCGAGCTTTCTGTAAAAGTAACAAACTTTACGTTACTTACAAAGTCACTTCGCCCGCTTCCGGATAAGTACCATGGTCTAAAGGATGTTGAGCAGCGTTACCGTCAACGTTATGTGGACTTGATTACAAGCATGGAGAGCCGCCAAACATTTATTGCAAGAAGTAAAATTATTCAAGCGATGAGAAGATATTTAGATGATCACGGTTATCTTGAGGTAGAAACTCCGATGATGCATGCGATTGCGGGTGGAGCATCTGCACGCCCATTTATTACGCATCACAATGCTTTAGATATGGAGCTATATATGCGTATTGCGATTGAGCTTCATTTGAAGCGTTTAATCGTTGGCGGTTTGGAAAAGGTATACGAAATTGGACGTGTATTCCGTAACGAAGGAATTTCAACGCGTCATAATCCGGAATTTACGATGATTGAGTTGTACGAAGCGTATGCAGACTATCAAGATATTATGCAGCTTACAGAGAATTTGATTGCTCATATTGCAAAGGAAGTATTAGGTACAACAACTGTGCAATACGGCGAACATGAAGTAGACTTAAAGCCTCAATGGAAACGACTCCACATGGTAGATGCCATTAAGCAATACTGTGGAGCTGATTTCTGGAATCCAATGAGTGTGGAGGACGCTCGTGCTTTAGCGAAGGAGCATAATGTTGAAATCAAAGATACTATGGAAGTAGGTCACATTATTAATGAATTCTTCGAGCAAAAGGTAGAAGAGCACTTAATCCAACCTACATTCATCTATGGCCATCCAGTGGAAATTTCTCCGCTTGCGAAGAAGAACGATGAAGACCCACGCTTCACTGATCGTTTTGAGCTATTTATCGTAGCCCGTGAGCATGCAAATGCCTTCACTGAATTGAACGACCCGATTGATCAGAAGGAGCGCTTTGAAGCTCAATTAAAAGAGCGTGAGCAAGGAAATGATGAAGCCCATATGATGGATGATGATTATATTGAGGCGTTAGAGTATGGTATGCCTCCTACGGGCGGACTTGGTATTGGAATTGACCGTCTTGTTATGCTGTTAACGAATTCTCCGTCTATTCGCGATGTATTGTTGTTCCCGCTTATGAGACATAAGTAAGACTGAGCTTTGGAGAGATCTCCAAAGCTTTTCTTTTTATGAGCAGGATTGCGTAGTTCTTTAAAATACAAAAAAATAATAAAAAAACTATTGCTTTCTAATGATTTAATTGTTATATTAATATTCGTCGCTGAGAACAAAACGATCTGAAATGAATAAAAAAGATTGTTGACAGCAATAAGACAAGATGTTATATTGTTAAAGTCGCTTTGAGCGGCAAATAGTTCTTTGAAAACTGAACAAAACACAAAACGTCAATTTTTATTTATGAAGCTAGACAAACACTTTTATGGAGAGTTTGATCCTGGCTCAGGATGAACGCTGGCGGCGTGCCTAATACATGCAAGTCGAGCGAGGTTCTTCGGAACCTAGCGGCGGACGGGTGAGTAACACGTGGGTAACCTGCCTGTAAGACTGGGATAACTTCGGGAAACCGAAGCTAATACCGGATACTTTTTCGCATCGCATGATGTGAAATGGAAAGGCGGCCTTTGGCTGTCACTTACAGATGGACCCGCGGCGCATTAGCTAGTTGGTGAGGTAACGGCTCACCAAGGCGACGATGCGTAGCCGACCTGAGAGGGTGATCGGCCACACTGGGACTGAGACACGGCCCAGACTCCTACGGGAGGCAGCAGTAGGGAATCTTCGGCAATGGGCGAAAGCCTGACCGAGCAACGCCGCGTGAGCGATGAAGGCCTTCGGGTCGTAAAGCTCTGTTGTTAAGGAAGAACAAGTACGAGAGTAACTGCTCGTACCTTGACGGTACTTAACGAGAAAGCCACGGCTAACTACGTGCCAGCAGCCGCGGTAATACGTAGGTGGCGAGCGTTATCCGGAATTATTGGGCGTAAAGCGCGCGCAGGCGGTTTCTTAAGTCTGATGTGAAAGCCCACGGCTCAACCGTGGAGGGTCATTGGAAACTGGGAAACTTGAGTGCAGAAGAGGAAAGCGGAATTCCACGTGTAGCGGTGAAATGCGTAGAGATGTGGAGGAACACCAGTGGCGAAGGCGGCTTTCTGGTCTGTAACTGACGCTGAGGCGCGAAAGCGTGGGGAGCAAACAGGATTAGATACCCTGGTAGTCCACGCCGTAAACGATGAGTGCTAAGTGTTAGAGGGTTTCCGCCCTTTAGTGCTGAAGTTAACGCATTAAGCACTCCGCCTGGGGAGTACGGTCGCAAGACTGAAACTCAAAGGAATTGACGGGGGCCCGCACAAGCGGTGGAGCATGTGGTTTAATTCGAAGCAACGCGAAGAACCTTACCAGGTCTTGACATCCTCTGACAACCCTAGAGATAGGGCTTCCCCTTCGGGGGCAGAGTGACAGGTGGTGCATGGTTGTCGTCAGCTCGTGTCGTGAGATGTTGGGTTAAGTCCCGCAACGAGCGCAACCCTTGATCTTAGTTGCCAGCATTTAGTTGGGCACTCTAAGGTGACTGCCGGTGACAAACCGGAGGAAGGTGGGGATGACGTCAAATCATCATGCCCCTTATGACCTGGGCTACACACGTGCTACAATGGACGGTACAAAGAGTCGCAAGACCGCGAGGTGGAGCTAATCTCATAAAACCGTTCTCAGTTCGGATTGCAGGCTGCAACTCGCCTGCATGAAGCTGGAATCGCTAGTAATCGCGGATCAGCATGCCGCGGTGAATACGTTCCCGGGCCTTGTACACACCGCCCGTCACACCACGAGAGTTTGTAACACCCGAAGTCGGTGGGGTAACCCTTACGGGAGCCAGCCGCCTAAGGTGGGACAGATGATTGGGGTGAAGTCGTAACAAGGTAGCCGTATCGGAAGGTGCGGCTGGATCACCTCCTTTCTATGGAGACTTTCACGAATGCAGTTCGTGATAAGTAAAAGACGTTTTAGATGTTTTGTTCAGTTTTGAAGGAACTATCCTTCAAATGATGTTCCTTGAAAACTAGATAACAAATACTGTGCTATAGTAAAAACAAAGTGTAAACTTTTTAATGATTAAGTTAGAAAGGGCGCACGGTGGATGCCTTGGCACTAGGAGCCGATGAAGGACGGGACTAACACCGATATGCTTCGGGGAGCTGTAAGTGAGCTTTGATCCGGAGATTTCCGAATGGGGAAACCCACCATCCGTAATGGGATGGTATCTTCACCTGAATCCATAGGGTGTTGATGGCATACCCGGGGAACTGAAACATCTAAGTACCCGGAGGAAGAGAAAGCAAACGCGATTTCCTAAGTAGCGGCGAGCGAAACGGAAGATAGCCCAAACCAAGAGGCTTGCCTCTTGGGGTTGTAGGACGCTCTATATGGAGTTACAAAGGAACGGGGTAGATGAAACGGTCTGGAAAGGCCTGTCATAGAAGGTAACAACCCTGTAGTCGAAACTTCGTTCCCTCTTGAGCGGATCCTGAGTACGGCGGAACACGTGAAATTCCGTCGGAATCCGGGAGGACCATCTCCCAAGGCTAAATACTCCCTAGTGACCGATAGTGAACCAGTACCGTGAGGGAAAGGTGAAAAGCACCCCGGAAGGGGAGTGAAAGAGATCCTGAAACCGTGTGCCTACAAGTAGTCAGAGCCCGTTCATGGGTGATGGCGTGCCTTTTGTAGAATGAACCGGCGAGTTACGATCCCGTGCAAGGTTAAGCTGAAAAAGCGGAGCCGCAGCGAAAGCGAGTCTGAATAGGGCGTCATAGTACGTGGTCGTAGACCCGAAACCGGGTGATCTACCCATGTCCAGGGTGAAGGTAGGGTAACACCTACTGGAGGCCCGAACCCACGCACGTTGAAAAGTGCGGGGATGAGGTGTGGGTAGCGGAGAAATTCCAATCGAACCCGGAGATAGCTGGTTCTCCCCGAAATAGCTTTAGGGCTAGCCTCAAGTGTGAGAGTCTTGGAGGTAGAGCACTGATTGGACTAGGGGCCCCCATCGGGTTACCGAATTCAGTCAAACTCCGAATGCCAATGACTTATCCTTGGGAGTCAGACTGCGAGTGATAAGATCCGTAGTCAAAAGGGAAACAGCCCAGACCGCCAGCTAAGGTCCCAAAATGTATGTTAAGTGGAAAAGGATGTGGAGTTGCTTAGACAACTAGGATGTTGGCTTAGAAGCAGCCACCATTTAAAGAGTGCGTAATAGCTCACTAGTCGAGTGACTCTGCGCCGAAAATGTACCGGGGCTAAACATACTACCGAAGCTGCGGATTGATACCTTTTGGTATCAGTGGTAGGGGAGCGTTCTAAGGGCGGTGAAGCCAGATCGGAAGGACTGGTGGAGCGCTTAGAAGTGAGAATGCCGGTATGAGTAGCGAAAGATAGGTGAGAATCCTATCCACCGAATGCCTAAGGTTTCCTGAGGAAGGCTCGTCCGCTCAGGGTTAGTCGGGACCTAAGCCGAGGCCGAAAGGCGTAGGCGATGGACAACAGGTTGATATTCCTGTACCACCTCTTTACCGTTTGAGCGATGGAGGGACGCAGAAAGATAGGGGATGCATGCCGCTGGTTGTGCATGTCTAAGCAGTTAGGCTGGTAAGCAGGCAAATCCGCTTACCGTAAAGGCTGAGCTGTGATGGGGAAGCCCTTTATGGGCGAACTCCCTGATTCTACGCTGCCAAGAAAAGCTTCTAGCGATGGTATTTGGTGCCCGTACCGCAAACCGACACAGGTAGGCGAGGAGAGAATCCTAAGGTGAGCGAGAGAACTCTGGTTAAGGAACTCGGCAAAATGACCCCGTAACTTCGGGAGAAGGGGTGCTCTTCGTAAGGAGAGCCGCAGTGAATAGGCCCAAGCGACTGTTTAGCAAAAACACAGGTCTCTGCGAAGCCGCAAGGCGAAGTATAGGGGCTGACACCTGCCCGGTGCTGGAAGGTTAAGAGGAGAGGTTAGCTCTAGGCGAAGCTTTGAATCGAAGCCCCAGTAAACGGCGGCCGTAACTATAACGGTCCTAAGGTAGCGAAATTCCTTGTCGGGTAAGTTCCGACCCGCACGAAAGGTGTAACGACTTGGGCACTGTCTCAACCAGAGACTCGGTGAAATTATAGTACCTGTGAAGATGCAGGTTACCCGCGACAGGACGGAAAGACCCCGTGGAGCTTTACTGTAGCCTGATATTGAATTTTGGTACAGCTTGTACAGAATAGGCGGGAGCCTGGGAAGCCGGAGCGCCAGCTTCGGTGGAGGCGCCTGTGGGATACCGCTCTGGCTGTATTGAAGTTCTAACCCGCGCCCCTCATCGGGGCGGGAGACAGTGTCAGGTGGGCAGTTTGACTGGGGCGGTCGCCTCCTAAAGTGTAACGGAGGCGCCCAAAGGTTCCCTCAGAATGGTTGGAAATCATTCGAAGAGTGTAAAGGCATAAGGGAGCTTGACTGCGAGACCTACAAGTCGAGCAGGGACGAAAGTCGGGCTTAGTGATCCGGTGGTTCCGCATGGAAGGGCCATCGCTCAACGGATAAAAGCTACCCCGGGGATAACAGGCTTATCTCCCCCAAGAGTCCACATCGACGGGGAGGTTTGGCACCTCGATGTCGGCTCATCGCATCCTGGGGCTGTAGTCGGTCCCAAGGGTTGGGCTGTTCGCCCATTAAAGCGGTACGCGAGCTGGGTTCAGAACGTCGTGAGACAGTTCGGTCCCTATCCGTCGCGGGCGCAGGAAATTTGAGAGGAGCTGTCCTTAGTACGAGAGGACCGGGATGGACGCACCGCTGGTGTACCAGTTGTTCTGCCAAGGGCATCGCTGGGTAGCTATGTGCGGACGGGATAAGTGCTGAAAGCATCTAAGCATGAAGCCCCCCTCAAGATGAGATTTCCCATAGCGTCAAGCTAGTAAGATCCCTGAAAGATGATCAGGTTGATAGGTCTGAGGTGTAAGCGTGGCGACACGTGCAGCTGACAGATACTAATCGATCGAGGGCTTAATCATAATTACACAACGCAGTATGTTATCTAGTTTTGAAGGAATATCAAAATTCCTGTTGACTTTATAAAAGAGCGTGATATAATGATCATTGTCTCTAATATGAGTCAAGCAAATAGGTCTAGTGATGATGGCGAAGAGGTCACACCCGTTCCCATACCGAACACGGAAGTTAAGCTCTTCAGCGCCGATGGTAGTTGGGGGTTTCCCCCTGTGAGAGTAGGACGTCGCTAGGCAATGTGGAGGATTAGCTCAGCTGGGAGAGCATCTGCCTTACAAGCAGAGGGTCGGCGGTTCGAGCCCGTCATCCTCCACCATAAATATGCCGGCTTAGCTCAATTGGCAGAGCAACTGACTTGTAATCAGTAGGTTGGGGGTTCAAGTCCTCTAGCCGGCACCATATTTATGAGCCATTAGCTCAGTCGGTAGAGCATCTGACTTTTAATCAGAGGGTCGAAGGTTCGAGTCCTTCATGGCTCACATTTGCGGGTGTGGCGGAATTGGCAGACGCACCAGACTTAGGATCTGGCGCCTTTGGCGTGGGGGTTCGAGTCCCTTCACCCGCACCATTTACAATTGTATATGATTGCAGTGTTTGTCATGCGGAAGTAGTTCAGTGGTAGAATACAACCTTGCCAAGGTTGGGGTCGCGGGTTCGAATCCCGTCTTCCGCTTTTATGATGCCGGGGTGGCGGAATTGGCAGACGCACAGGACTTAAAATCCTGCGGTAGGTGACTACCGTGCCGGTTCGAGCCCGGCCCTCGGCACTGCTTCATACAAAATATGTTCAACATATGCGCCCGTAGCTCAATTGGATAGAGCGTCTGACTACGGATCAGAAGGTTATGGGTTCGAGTCCTTTCGGGCGCGCTTGAACGGGAAGTGGCTCAGCTTGGTAGAGCACCTGGTTTGGGACCAGGGGGTCGCAGGTTCAAATCCTGTCTTCCCGATATTTGGGGCCTTAGCTCAGCTGGGAGAGCGCCTGCTTTGCACGCAGGAGGTCAGCGGTTCGATCCCGCTAGGCTCCACCATTATAGTTCTTTGAAAACTGAACAAAACACAAAACGTCAATTTTTATTTATGAAGCTAGACAAACACTTTTATGGAGAGTTTGATCCTGGCTCAGGATGAACGCTGGCGGCGTGCCTAATACATGCAAGTCGAGCGAGGTTCTTCGGAACCTAGCGGCGGACGGGTGAGTAACACGTGGGTAACCTGCCTGTAAGACTGGGATAACTTCGGGAAACCGAAGCTAATACCGGATAGTTTTTCGCATCGCATGATGCGGAATGGAAAGGCGGCTTCGGCTGTCACTTACAGATGGACCCGCGGCGCATTAGCTAGTTGGTGAGGTAACGGCTCACCAAGGCGACGATGCGTAGCCGACCTGAGAGGGTGATCGGCCACACTGGGACTGAGACACGGCCCAGACTCCTACGGGAGGCAGCAGTAGGGAATCTTCGGCAATGGGCGAAAGCCTGACCGAGCAACGCCGCGTGAGCGATGAAGGCCTTCGGGTCGTAAAGCTCTGTTGTTAAGGAAGAACAAGTACGAGAGTAACTGCTCGTACCTTGACGGTACTTAACGAGAAAGCCACGGCTAACTACGTGCCAGCAGCCGCGGTAATACGTAGGTGGCGAGCGTTATCCGGAATTATTGGGCGTAAAGCGCGCGCAGGCGGTTTCTTAAGTCTGATGTGAAAGCCCACGGCTCAACCGTGGAGGGTCATTGGAAACTGGGAAACTTGAGTGCAGAAGAGGAAAGCGGAATTCCACGTGTAGCGGTGAAATGCGTAGAGATGTGGAGGAACACCAGTGGCGAAGGCGGCTTTCTGGTCTGTAACTGACGCTGAGGCGCGAAAGCGTGGGGAGCAAACAGGATTAGATACCCTGGTAGTCCACGCCGTAAACGATGAGTGCTAAGTGTTAGAGGGTTTCCGCCCTTTAGTGCTGAAGTTAACGCATTAAGCACTCCGCCTGGGGAGTACGGTCGCAAGACTGAAACTCAAAGGAATTGACGGGGGCCCGCACAAGCGGTGGAGCATGTGGTTTAATTCGAAGCAACGCGAAGAACCTTACCAGGTCTTGACATCCTCTGACAACCCTAGAGATAGGGCTTTCCCTTCGGGGACAGAGTGACAGGTGGTGCATGGTTGTCGTCAGCTCGTGTCGTGAGATGTTGGGTTAAGTCCCGCAACGAGCGCAACCCTTGATCTTAGTTGCCAGCATTCAGTTGGGCACTCTAAGGTGACTGCCGGTGACAAACCGGAGGAAGGTGGGGATGACGTCAAATCATCATGCCCCTTATGACCTGGGCTACACACGTGCTACAATGGACGGTACAAAGAGTCGCAAGACCGCGAGGTGGAGCTAATCTCATAAAACCGTTCTCAGTTCGGATTGCAGGCTGCAACTCGCCTGCATGAAGCTGGAATCGCTAGTAATCGCGGATCAGCATGCCGCGGTGAATACGTTCCCGGGCCTTGTACACACCGCCCGTCACACCACGAGAGTTTGTAACACCCGAAGTCGGTGGGGTAACCCTTACGGGAGCCAGCCGCCTAAGGTGGGACAGATGATTGGGGTGAAGTCGTAACAAGGTAGCCGTATCGGAAGGTGCGGCTGGATCACCTCCTTTCTATGGAGACTTTCACGAATGCAGTTCGTGATAAGTAAAAGACGTTTTAGATGTTTTGTTCAGTTTTGAAGGAACTATCCTTCAAATGATGTTCCTTGAAAACTAGATAACAAATACTGTGCTATAGTAAAAACAAAGTGTAAACTTTTTAATGATTAAGTTAGAAAGGGCGCACGGTGGATGCCTTGGCACTAGGAGCCGATGAAGGACGGGACTAACACCGATATGCTTCGGGGAGCTGTAAGTGAGCTTTGATCCGGAGATTTCCGAATGGGGAAACCCACCATCCGTAATGGGATGGTATCTTCACCTGAATCCATAGGGTGTTGATGGCATACCCGGGGAACTGAAACATCTAAGTACCCGGAGGAAGAGAAAGCAAACGCGATTTCCTAAGTAGCGGCGAGCGAAACGGAAGATAGCCCAAACCAAGAGGCTTGCCTCTTGGGGTTGTAGGACGCTCTATATGGAGTTACAAAGGAACGGGGTAGATGAAACGGTCTGGAAAGGCCTGTCATAGAAGGTAACAACCCTGTAGTCGAAACTTCGTTCCCTCTTGAGCGGATCCTGAGTACGGCGGAACACGTGAAATTCCGTCGGAATCCGGGAGGACCATCTCCCAAGGCTAAATACTCCCTAGTGACCGATAGTGAACCAGTACCGTGAGGGAAAGGTGAAAAGCACCCCGGAAGGGGAGTGAAAGAGATCCTGAAACCGTGTGCCTACAAGTAGTCAGAGCCCGTTCATGGGTGATGGCGTGCCTTTTGTAGAATGAACCGGCGAGTTACGATCCCGTGCAAGGTTAAGCTGAAAAAGCGGAGCCGCAGCGAAAGCGAGTCTGAATAGGGCGTCATAGTACGTGGTCGTAGACCCGAAACCGGGTGATCTACCCATGTCCAGGGTGAAGGTAGGGTAACACCTACTGGAGGCCCGAACCCACGCACGTTGAAAAGTGCGGGGATGAGGTGTGGGTAGCGGAGAAATTCCAATCGAACCCGGAGATAGCTGGTTCTCCCCGAAATAGCTTTAGGGCTAGCCTCAAGTGTGAGAGTCTTGGAGGTAGAGCACTGATTGGACTAGGGGCCCCCATCGGGTTACCGAATTCAGTCAAACTCCGAATGCCAATGACTTATCCTTGGGAGTCAGACTGCGAGTGATAAGATCCGTAGTCAAAAGGGAAACAGCCCAGACCGCCAGCTAAGGTCCCAAAATGTATGTTAAGTGGAAAAGGATGTGGAGTTGCTTAGACAACTAGGATGTTGGCTTAGAAGCAGCCACCATTTAAAGAGTGCGTAATAGCTCACTAGTCGAGTGACTCTGCGCCGAAAATGTACCGGGGCTAAACATACTACCGAAGCTGCGGATTGATACCTTTTGGTATCAGTGGTAGGGGAGCGTTCTAAGGGCGGTGAAGCCAGATCGGAAGGACTGGTGGAGCGCTTAGAAGTGAGAATGCCGGTATGAGTAGCGAAAGATAGGTGAGAATCCTATCCACCGAATGCCTAAGGTTTCCTGAGGAAGGCTCGTCCGCTCAGGGTTAGTCGGGACCTAAGCCGAGGCCGAAAGGCGTAGGCGATGGACAACAGGTTGATATTCCTGTACCACCTCTTTACCGTTTGAGCGATGGAGGGACGCAGAAAGATAGGGGATGCATGCCGCTGGTTGTGCATGTCTAAGCAGTTAGGCTGGTAAGCAGGCAAATCCGCTTACCGTAAAGGCTGAGCTGTGATGGGGAAGCCCTTTATGGGCGAACTCCCTGATTCTACGCTGCCAAGAAAAGCTTCTAGCGAGGTAAATGGTGCCCGTACCGCAAACCGACACAGGTAGGCGAGGAGAGAATCCTAAGGTGAGCGAGAGAACTCTGGTTAAGGAACTCGGCAAAATGACCCCGTAACTTCGGGAGAAGGGGTGCTCTTCGTAAGGAGAGCCGCAGTGAATAGGCCCAAGCGACTGTTTAGCAAAAACACAGGTCTCTGCGAAGCCGCAAGGCGAAGTATAGGGGCTGACACCTGCCCGGTGCTGGAAGGTTAAGAGGAGAGGTTAGCTCTAGGCGAAGCTTTGAATCGAAGCCCCAGTAAACGGCGGCCGTAACTATAACGGTCCTAAGGTAGCGAAATTCCTTGTCGGGTAAGTTCCGACCCGCACGAAAGGTGTAACGACTTGGGCACTGTCTCAACCAGAGACTCGGTGAAATTATAGTACCTGTGAAGATGCAGGTTACCCGCGACAGGACGGAAAGACCCCGTGGAGCTTTACTGTAGCCTGATATTGAATTTTGGTACAGCTTGTACAGAATAGGCGGGAGCCTGGGAAGCCGGAGCGCCAGCTTCGGTGGAGGCGCCTGTGGGATACCGCTCTGGCTGTATTGAAGTTCTAACCCGCGCCCCTCATCGGGGCGGGAGACAGTGTCAGGTGGGCAGTTTGACTGGGGCGGTCGCCTCCTAAAGTGTAACGGAGGCGCCCAAAGGTTCCCTCAGAATGGTTGGAAATCATTCGAAGAGTGTAAAGGCATAAGGGAGCTTGACTGCGAGACCTACAAGTCGAGCAGGGACGAAAGTCGGGCTTAGTGATCCGGTGGTTCCGCATGGAAGGGCCATCGCTCAACGGATAAAAGCTACCCCGGGGATAACAGGCTTATCTCCCCCAAGAGTCCACATCGACGGGGAGGTTTGGCACCTCGATGTCGGCTCATCGCATCCTGGGGCTGTAGTCGGTCCCAAGGGTTGGGCTGTTCGCCCATTAAAGCGGTACGCGAGCTGGGTTCAGAACGTCGTGAGACAGTTCGGTCCCTATCCGTCGCGGGCGCAGGAAATTTGAGAGGAGCTGTCCTTAGTACGAGAGGACCGGGATGGACGCACCGCTGGTGTACCAGTTGTTCTGCCAAGGGCATCGCTGGGTAGCTATGTGCGGACGGGATAAGTGCTGAAAGCATCTAAGCATGAAGCCCCCCTCAAGATGAGATTTCCCATAGCGTCAAGCTAGTAAGATCCCTGAAAGATGATCAGGTTGATAGGTCTGAGGTGTAAGCGTGGCGACACGTGCAGCTGACAGATACTAATCGATCGAGGGCTTAATCATAATTACACAGCACAGCATGTTATCTAGTTTTGAGGGAATATCCTTCAAACAAAATAGGTCTAGTGATGATGGCGAAGAGGCCACACCCGTTCCCATACCGAACACGGAAGTTAAGCTCTTCAGCGCCGATGGTAGTTGGGGGTTTCCCCCTGTGAGAGTAGGACGTCGCTAGGCAGGAAAAAAAGAACCGTTCTTTCTGGGCGGTTCTTTTTTGTTTTGGTTCTTTTCTAAACAATTGTTGCTGCTGGCCAGATGCAAAAGCAACAATCTATGCGAAAACAGTCTTTGTTTTTTAAAGGTGACAGACACACCACTTAAATATGCGTACTATAATAACTATATAAAGGTAATAAGAAGGATTGAGCAGTATAAGTGACTCATCCTTTTTATTTTGCCAAAGTATACGAATTTAGTTAATCGTACAATGAACATAATCTTTTTTAGAAAATAAAATGCAGTAATGGAATCACGAATATAGATTGTGTAAAGGTCATATTTAGAAAAAGTATGAAATATGATTTTCGGGCGATTAACGATATACCAATCTGGAAAGGATAGTGATGAAATGCAAAAGAGTTGCAAAATTTTAAAATACATATATAATTAAAGTCAAAGATAGTCAAAGTCAATAAAGGTGGAGGGTGAATGAGAAATATATCTGATATCATTGAACAGTACTTGAAGCAAATTATTGACTTAAGCGGAAACCAGGTTATTGAAATTAAAAGGAGTGAAATTGCTGACAAATTTGATTGTGTTCCTTCTCAAATTAACTATGTGATTAATACGCGATTTACGATAGAGAGAGGATTTATCGTAGAGAGCAAAAGAGGCGGAGGCGGCTATATTCGCATTATGAAGGTCAAACTTCATGATGAAGTGGATGTAATACAGCAAATGCTTCAACTTGTGAAGAATAGCATTTCACAGGTAAACTCCGAGAGTATTGTAGGCCGTCTTGCGGAAGAGGGGATCATTACCAACAGGGAGGCAAAGTTAATGTTAAGTGTTCTAGATCGCTCTGTTTTATTGACAGATCTACCTTATCGTGATGAACTTCGTGCCCGTATGCTAAAAGCAATGCTAACAGCTTTAAAATATAAGTAGTTCCTATTTAAAGGTGGGGATGCACTTTGATATGTCAAGAATGTAATATGAGGCCTGCTGCTTTACATTTCACAAAGATTGTAAACGGTCAAAAGAATGAGTTTCATATTTGTGAGCAATGTGCTCAGGAAAAAGGATACTCATCATTCTTTTCTTCATCAGCAACTAATTTTTCCTTTAGCAAACTTTTATCAGGGTTGTTAAATCATGATCAAACGTCTGCGGGAAAGCAAGCAACTGCGATCCCTAAAGAGGAAGTACTTTCGTGCAAACAATGCGGTATGACTTATCAAAAGTTTACAAAGCTTGGTCGTTTCGGATGTGCCGGGTGCTATGAGGCTTTTCTACCGCATGTGGAGCCAATTTTACGTCGTGTTCATAGCGGAAATACAGTGCATCAAGGAAAAATTCCGAAGCGTATGGGAGGAAATCTTCATTTAAGGAAGGAATTAGACGAGTTAAAGGTGAAATTACAACAGTATATCCACCAAGAAGAGTTCGAGAATGCAGCTATGGTACGCGATAAAATCCGAAATATTGAAAAGCAATTAAGTGAACATAGAAGGGAGGAGTAGTTCTATGTCACTCGATCGTATTATTAATGAGGCTATCAGCCCTTGGATGAGGGAAGATGGTCCGGATTCTGATATTGTGTTAAGCACCCGTATTCGTTTGGCAAGGAACTTAAAAAGCTATACGTTTCCGACCCTATTGTCAAATGAAGTTGCTTCGCAAATCATCCATATGTTTGAGAGCACCTTCTCGGGACAACATTTGGCGCACTTTGGAAGTCTTGAAATATTGAAGATGGAGAATATGCAGCCAATTGAACGTCGCGTGCTCATAGAAAAGCATTTAATTAGTCCGGATTTAGCAGAAAACTCCCAGATTGGGGCTTGCCTATTATCGGAAAATGAACAAATTAGCATTATGATTAATGAAGAAGACCATGTTCGCATACAATGTTTATTTCCTGGCTTTCAGTTATCAGAGGCACTGGATGTTGCGAATCGCGTAGATGATTGGCTTGAGCAGCATATAGAGTATGCATTCGATGAAAAGAGAGGATATTTAACAAGCTGTCCTACTAATGTAGGGACTGGACTTCGTGCTTCTGTCATGATGCATTTGCCAGCATTAATCCTAACGCAGCAAATGAACCGAATTATTCCTGCCATTAATCAACTAGGTTTAGTTGTGCGTGGTATTTATGGAGAAGGAAGCGAAGCGTTAGGGAATATATTCCAAATCTCTAATCAGATTACACTAGGTAAATCAGAGCAAGACATTGTTGAGGATTTAAAAGGTGTAGTGCAGCAGCTTGTCCAACAGGAACGCAGTGCGAGAGAATATCTTGTTAAAACGTGGGGTATTCAGCTTGAGGATAAAGTCTATCGTTCCTACGGTATACTCTCTCATAGTCGTTTGATTGAATCAGGAGAAGCGGCAAACTGCCTTTCTTATGTTCGTCTTGGAATTGACCTAGGGTACATTGAAAATCTTTCCCGAAATATTTTGACGGAATTAATGATTTTAATGCAGCCTGGTATTTTACAACAATATACAGGAGGTCCTCTCCATCCTGAGGAACGTGACTTTCGCAGGGCCGCACTTATTCGGGAAAGGCTGCTGCTCGAGCAAAATAAAGATAAGTAGGAGGCTGATTCGTATGATGTTTGGAAGATTTACAGAGCGCGCGCAAAAAGTGCTGGCATTATCTCAAGAGGAAGCAATTCGTATCGGTCATAATAATATTGGCACTGAGCATATTCTTCTCGGTCTTGTGAGAGAAGGAGAAGGAATCGCTGCAAAAGCGTTAATTGCATTAGGGCTGAGTCCCGAGAAAATTCAAAAGGAAGTAGAGGCTTTAATCGGGAGAGGAACAGAAGTAGCGCAAACAGTTCATTACACACCGCGTGCTAAAAAGGTAATAGAGCTTTCTATGGATGAGGCACGTAAGCTTGGACATTCATACGTAGGTACAGAGCATATTTTGCTTGGCTTAATTCGTGAAGGAGAAGGAGTAGCGGCGAGAGTCCTTAATAATCTTGGAGTCAGCTTAAATAAAGCAAGACAGCAGGTGCTTCAGCTTCTTGGAAGCAACGAATCATCGTCCGGTCATCAAGGAGGAGCAGCTGCTAATGCTAATACTCCGACACTTGATAGTCTAGCTCGTGATTTAACCGCGATCGCTCGTGAAGGCCGCTTGGATCCTGTTATCGGCCGCAGCAAGGAAATTCAGCGTGTAATTGAGGTATTAAGCCGCAGAACAAAAAATAATCCAGTTCTAATTGGTGAGCCAGGTGTTGGTAAAACTGCAATTGCGGAAGGATTAGCTCAACAAATTATAAACAATGAAGTGCCGGAGACATTGCGTGATAAACGTGTTATGACACTTGACATGGGGACAGTGGTTGCTGGAACGAAATACCGCGGTGAGTTTGAAGATCGTCTGAAGAAGGTAATGGATGAGATTCGTCAGGCGGCAAATATCATCCTATTTATTGATGAATTGCATACACTGATCGGTGCAGGAGGAGCAGAAGGTGCTATTGATGCCTCTAATATTTTAAAACCATCCTTAGCACGTGGTGAACTACAATGTATTGGTGCAACAACACTTGATGAGTACCGCAAATATATTGAAAAAGATGCTGCGCTAGAGCGCCGTTTTCAGCCGATTCAAGTAGATGAGCCAAGTACTGAAGAGTCTATCCAAATCTTAAAAGGTTTGCGTGATCGTTATGAAGCACATCACCGAGTATCTATTACAGATGATGCAATTGAGGCAGCTGTTAAGTTCTCGGATCGTTATATTACAGATCGTTTCTTACCAGATAAAGCAATTGACCTAATTGATGAGGCAGCATCTAAGGTTCGTTTACGCTCTTACACTGCTCCTCCAAATCTAAAAGAGCTTGAGCAAAAGCTTGAGGAAGTAAGAAAAGAGAAAGATGCTGCAGTACAAAGCCAGGAATTTGAGAAGGCAGCATCCTTGCGTGATACGGAGCAGCGTCTGCGTGAGCAGCTAGAGGATACAAAACGTCAGTGGAAGGAAAAGCAAGGTAAGGAAAACTCGGAAGTAACTGTAGAGGATATTGCAAATGTTGTATCTACATGGACTCGTATTCCTGTTTCCAAGCTTGCTCAGACAGAAACTGAGAAACTATTGAACCTAGAAAACATTCTTCATGATCGTTTAATTGGTCAAGAAGAAGCGGTCGTTGCAGTTGCAAAAGCAGTGCGCCGTGCAAGAGCAGGTTTAAAAGATCCGAAGCGTCCAATCGGCTCCTTTATTTTCCTTGGACCGACTGGTGTTGGTAAAACAGAGCTTGCCCGTGCTTTAGCAGAGTCTATGTTTGGTGACGAAGATGCAATGATTCGCATTGATATGTCCGAGTATATGGAAAAACATTCTACTTCTCGTCTTGTTGGTTCTCCTCCGGGTTATGTTGGGTATGAGGAAGGCGGTCAGCTCACGGAGAAGGTTCGACGCAAGCCATATTCAGTTATTTTATTGGATGAAGTGGAAAAAGCGCATCCAGACGTGTTCAATATCTTATTGCAGGTATTAGAGGATGGGCGTTTAACAGATTCCAAAGGACGTACAGTTGATTTCCGTAACACAATTGTGATTATGACATCCAATGTTGGTGCAGATGCTTTAAAACGCGGTAAGCATCTTGGGTTTAATGTTCAAGATGAAAATGCACAATACAAGGATATGAAAGGAAGAGTCATGGAGGAATTGAAGAAATCATTCCGTCCGGAGTTTTTAAATCGGATTGATGAAATTATTGTCTTCCATCCACTAGAGAAAAAGCATATCAAAGAGATTGTAACGCTTATGTTAAATCAGCTGAAAAAGCGTCTTGTTGAACAAGAAATTGATCTTGAGCTAACAGATACTGCCATTGAGCAGATTGCTGATAAAGGCTTTGATCCAGAGTATGGTGCGCGTCCATTGCGCCGTGCTATCCAAAAACATGTAGAAGATAGATTATCAGAGGAGCTTCTCAAGGGCACGATTGAGAAAGGACAAAAGGTTGTACTTGATGCAGAAGGAGAATCATTTGTCATCCGCAGCGCAGAAAAGGTAAAATAGTGGTAAGAATGGAAAAGGGGCTAAGCAGTAGCTCCTTTTCTTATATAAGAAAAACATAACCTTTAGGGAGACTACCGCCTGAGGAAAAGTGCTTACTAAGGAAAGTATCGATAATCTGTGGTTAGTAAAGTTGGTTCATGCCATTTTCTTACTATTTTTATTTTTTAAATATAGAAAATTCGGAGAAAATGATAATATATTTTATGTATAGAAACGAAGAGGGAAATTGAATGGCGAAGAAAAAAACAAAATTTGTATGTCAAGAGTGCGGCTATCAATCGCCGAAATATATGGGGAAATGTCCTGGATGCGGCTCATGGAATACGATGGTAGAGGAAATAGAGGAGGCTGTATCAAGTCGGCGCCTTACATTTGCAACAGGTGCTCAGGTAGAGTTTTCTCATCCGCGTCCCATTACGCAGGTGGAAACAAAGTTGGAGTCCCGTATCGAAACACGTTTTCAAGAGTTTAACCGTGTGCTTGGAGGCGGGATTGTTAGCGGTTCTCTCGTCCTGATTGGGGGTGACCCGGGGATTGGAAAGTCTACCTTGCTGCTCCAAGTATCATCTCAATTAGCAGACAGCTCTTACAGTGTATTGTATATATCAGGAGAGGAATCTCCGAAGCAAATTCGTCTTCGTGCAGATCGTTTAGACGTGAGCAGTGATCAATTGTTAGTACTTTCAGAAACAGATTTACAGCGTATTTCTCGATACATAGAAGAGTTAAATCCAGCTTTTGTAGTCATTGATTCGATTCAAACAATCCATTTGCCTGAGGTTACATCTGCACCAGGAAGTGTGGCACAGGTAAGGGAATGTACAGCGGAGCTTATGCGGCTTGCTAAGACGAAAGGAATTCCTATCTTTATCGTTGGGCATGTAACGAAGGAAGGAGCCATTGCGGGTCCGCGTTTACTGGAGCATATGGTAGATGCAGTTTTATATTTTGAAGGGGAACGTCATCATACATACCGTATTTTACGGGCTGTTAAAAATCGATTTGGCTCTACAAATGAGATGGGAATTTTTGAAATGAAGGAGCTTGGGCTGCAGGAGGTGTTAAATCCTTCAGAGATTTTTCTTGAAGAACGGCCTGTCGGAGTGGCTGGTTCAACGGTTGTAGCTTCTATGGAAGGAACTCGTCCCGTTCTTGTAGAAATTCAGGCGCTTATTTCTCCGACAAGCTTCGGTAATCCCCGCCGTATGGCCACGGGTATTGATCATAATCGTGTTTCGCTTATTATGGCTGTTCTCGAAAAGCGAGCAGGCATGTTGCTTCAGAATCAGGATGCATATTTGAAGGTAGCAGGCGGCCTCAAATTGGATGAACCCGCAATTGATTTGGCAGTCGCTTTAAGCATTGCTTCTAGCTTTCGTGATAAATCCTCTGCTCCGACAGATGTAGTAATCGGAGAAGTCGGTTTGACAGGTGAGGTGCGAAGGGTATCACGAATTGAGCAAAGGGTGCAAGAGGCGGCAAAGCTTGGCTTTAAACGAGCAATTATCCCAAATAAAAATTTAGGAGGCTGGAGCATTCCAGAGGGGATTGAAGTTGTTGGAGTGTCCAATATAGGAGAGGCCCTTAGATATACGTTAGGAGGATAAAGATGGAGGAAAATAAGCAGCGATCGAAAAATATCATCAATATTCTGCAACTTGTAGCTCCGGGCACTCCTATACGGGAAGGAATAGATAATGTCCTCCGTGCTCAAACAGGCGGTCTCATTGTGCTAGGGTATAATGAACAAATTAAAGGGATTGTTGACGGCGGCTTTCATATTAACTGTTCGTTCTCCCCAGCAAGCTTATATGAACTTGCTAAAATGGACGGAGCTCTTATTCTAAATGAGACTGGCAGTAAAATCTTGCTAGCCAATGCCCAGCTCACACCAGATGCTTCAATAGAGTCTATTGAGACTGGGATGCGTCATCGGACAGCAGAACGAGTTGCAAAACAGACAGGCAGCCTTGTAATTGCGATTTCGCAAAGGCGGAATGTAATTACTCTGTATCAAGGAAACTTACGTTATACATTGCGAGATATCGGCGTAATCTTAACTAAGGCCAATCAAGCTATTCAAACTTTAGAGAAATATAAAGCTGTTTGGAGTGAAGGAATTACTCATTTAGGTGTGTTAGAGTTTGAGGAGGCTGTGACTCTCGGAGAGGTGTTACATGTGTTACATAGTGTGGAGATGGTGCTTCGTATAAAAAATGAAATCTATAACTATATTCATGAGCTTGGAACAGAAGGACGCCTCATACGGTTGCAATTGGCTGAGCTATTGGCAGACTTGGAGGAAGAAGCAGCTCTTCTTATTAAGGATTATCATTATGAAAAAACGCAAGACCATTATCACATTTTAAAAAAGCTGCAGGACTTATCTAATACAGGTTTACTTGAAGATAATGATCTGTTAAAGCTGCTCGGGCATTCCGGTCAAGTTAGCCTTGAGGAAAGCATGATGCCGCGCGGTTATCGAATCCTTGGGAAGATTTCACGTTTGCCGCCTCTTGTGATTGAAAATTTAACAAACAAATTTAAAAATTTACAAGGTATTTGCCGAGCTTCCCTTGATGATCTTGACGAAGTGGAAGGAATTGGGGAAGTACGGGCGAAGAAGATACGAGAAGGACTAAAGCGGATTCAAGAGCATCTTTATATGAGCCGCCATAGCTAATAATGTGCTATTCGTATAACAGTACGATAACATATGAACTTTTTCAAATTGTGGTATGATATATTTGGAAAGCGAACTAAAGACAGAGAATACAGCTTATTTTTCCGTTTTATGTTTTTGGGAAAATCATACTGTCAATAATGAGTAGGAGGTGGTTGAATGTTAAAACGGATTGTGCAGCTCTTCTTTTTAATAGTTGGGGGTGCCTTAGGAATCTTTCTGATTCCTACAATAGCCAAGATGCTCAATATTGGATCAGTCCCTGTGCTAGAGGAATCGTATATTCGTGCGATTATTGGTGCAATCGTCTTGTTTGTTACAACATTCTGGCTTGTCGATTATATTGTTCATTTGATTAAATATGTGGAGGAAACATTAGTTAAAGCGCCGGTGACAGATGTATTATTTGGAAGTGTAGGACTTATTACCGGACTTATATTTGCTTATTTAATTCTTATTCCTATCAAAACAATTACAGTGCAAATTATCAGCACAGTGCTCCAAATCTTTGTTACGCTTTTATTTGGATATTTAGGATTTCAGGTAGGCTTAAAAAAGAGAAATGAACTTGTAGCGCTTTTCTCCTTGCCGCAGCGCGTGGTGAAACGTAAAAACAATAGCGGAGAAGAGGTTGAGGTCGACGTACAGCAAGGGAATTTTAAAATTCTCGATACAAGTGTTATTATTGATGGACGCATCGCGGATATTTGCCAGACAGGTTTTTTAGAGGGTGTAATTCTCATACCGCAATTTGTATTAGCTGAATTGCAGCATATTGCCGATTCTTCTGACACGTTAAAGCGTAATCGCGGAAGACGCGGACTTGATATTTTAAATAAAATTCAAAAGGAGCTTTTGATACCGGTAGAAATTTATGAGGGTGATTTTGAGGATATACAGGAGGTTGACAGCAAGCTTGTGAAGCTTGCTAAGGTGATGAACGGCACGGTTATCACGAATGATTTTAACCTGAATAAGGTGTGTGAGCTGCAGGGTGTGAAGGTATTAAATATTAATGATCTAGCCAATGCAATTAAGCCTGTAGTGCTTCCAGGAGAAGAACTCCGGGTATATGTTGTAAAGGATGGAAAAGAGCATAATCAAGGTGTGGCCTACTTAGATGACGGTACAATGATTGTTGTAGAGGACGGAAGAGATTCCATTGGTTCACAAATTGATGTTCTTGTTACAAGTGTTTTGCAAACTTCTGCAGGACGAATGATTTTTGCAAAACGAAAGCTATTAGAAAAAGCATTATAAGCAGAGGTTTGTCATGAGGTATACTTTAATTATTCCAGCAGCGGGACAAGGAAAGCGTATGGGGGCGGGACAAAATAAGCTGTTTCTCCCCATTGCCTCTGTGCCGCTTATCATTCATACATTGCGCGTTTTTGAGAAGGATGAAGCATGTGAGCGAATTATTCTTGCTATTAACGCGGATGAACAACCTATTTTTGAACGTTTTATTAAGAAATACGGTGTGAAGAAAGAAATTATATTTACTGCGGGTGGCCAAGAACGGCAGGACAGTGTCTATAACGGGTTGCTTCAAGCAAGCGGGGCATCTTATGTGCTTGTGCATGATGGTGCACGCCCCTTTATTACAATAGAAATTATTAAGAATGTATTAGAAGAGGCGATGCAGAAGGGTGCCTCCATTTGTGCTGTTCCGGTAAAGGATACCATTAAGAGAGTAGAAGATGGAAGTGTTGTAGAAACGGTGGAACGTTCTAAGCTATGGGCTGTTCAAACACCACAGGGCTTTCACTTTTCGACCCTGTCGGAGGCTCACGAGGAGGCCCGTAAGGCCGGATATGTAGGAACCGATGATGCAAGCCTCGTGGAGCGGCTTGGGAAAGAGGTTGGAGTTGTGCCAGGAAGTTATTTTAATATAAAAGTAACGACTCCAGATGATTTAATAGTAGCAGAAAGCTTTTTAGTAAGAGGATAGGAGAGATTTTACATGTTTCGAATCGGACAAGGGTTTGATGTACATGCCTTTACAGAAGGACGGCCTCTTATTATTGGAGGAATTACAATACCTTACGAGAAAGGCTTGCTCGGTCATTCTGATGCAGATGTATTATTACACACGATTGCGGATGCTTGCTTAGGAGCAATTGCAGCAGGAGATATCGGCAAGCATTTTCCAGACACAGATCCTGCCTTTAAGGATGCGGATTCTGCAATCTTACTGCAGCGTGTTTGGGAATTTGTAAGTGAAAAAGGATATGAGCTAGGCAATCTAGATTGTACAATTATTGCTCAAAGGCCCAAAATGGCACCTTACATTGAAGCGATGCGTGTACGGATCAGTGAGCTATTAGAAACAACGGTTGAAAATATAAATGTGAAAGCAACAACAACAGAAAAGCTTGGCTTTACAGGGCGAGAAGAAGGAATTGCTTCTCAAGCAGTTGTCCTGTTGAAAAAAAGAGCGTAACCTTATACACTTTGTATCGTACACAATTAAAAACGGAAGGTGTCATACATGTCAAAACGAGTCAGATTGCGATATGCTCCAAGTCCAACAGGACATTTACATATCGGAAATACAAGAACAGCATTATTTAACTATTTATTTGCGAAAAACCAAGGCGGAGATTTCATTATCCGTATTGAGGATACTGATTTAAAGAGAAATATTGCAGGCGGAGAAGAAAGCCAGCTGCAAAACTTAAAATGGCTCGGCATCGAATGGGACGAAAGCATTGATAAGGAGGGCGCATACGGTCCATACCGTCAAACGGAACGTTTGGATATTTATCAAAAATATACAAATGAATTGCTGGAGCGGGGATTAGCGTATCATTGTTATTGTACAGAAGAGGAGCTTGAGGCAGAACGAGAAGCGCAGCAGGAGCGCGGCGAAACTCCTCACTACTCAGGAAAATGTCGTCACTTAACACAGGAACAAAAAGAGGCATTTGAAGCCGAGGGACGAGTTCCAAGCATTCGTTTTGCAGTACCGAAGGAGAAATCATATACATTTACTGACATGGTAAAAGGAACGATCTCCTTTGATTCGAATGAGATGGGCGATTTTGTTATTGTGAAGAAGGATGGAATTCCTACTTATAACTATGCTGTTGTTATAGATGATCATCTCATGGAAATTACGCATGTGCTTCGCGGGGAAGAGCATATTTCTAACACACCGAAGCAGCTGATGATTTATGAGGTATTTGGCTGGGAAGCACCTCAGTTTGGTCATATGACACTTATTGTAAATGAGAATCGAAAAAAATTGAGCAAGCGTGATGAATCTGTGATTCAATTTATTCAGCAATATGCTGATTTGGGCTATTTGCCAGAGGCGATGTTTAATTTTATTTGTTTACTTGGATGGTCTCCAGTAGGCGAAGAGGAGATTTTTACGAAGGAACAATTTATTGAAATGTTTGACCCGGCTCGTTTATCTAAATCTCCAGCTGTGTTTGATACGCAAAAGCTGAAATGGATGAACAATCAATATATGAAAAAACAAGAGCTGGACCGTGTGGTAGAGCTTTGTGTACCACATCTTATCAAAGCAGGCCGTATTAGTGAAGCTGAAGTTCAGGCAGATTGGGTTCGTGGACTTGTTGCTTTGTATCATGATCAACTGAGCTATGGTGCAGAGATTGTTGAGCTATCAGAATTATTTTTCAAAGATGACATTAGTTACGATGAAGAAGCGCAAGCTGTTCTAGGAGAAGAGCAAGTACCTGAAGTGATGCAGGTATTTTTGGCACAAGTAGAAGAAATTGAAGATTTTACACCAGAGGCAGTACAAGCGGCGATTAAAGTCGTTCAAAAGCAAACTGGCCAAAAAGGGAAGAAGCTATTTATGCCAATCCGTGTTGCTACAACAGGCCAAGCGCATGGTCCAGATTTGCCAAAAGCGATCTCCCTTCTTGGGAAGGAAAAGGTTTCTGCACGAATTCAAAAAGTTATTGGTTAACATTTTTGTATGAGATGCAATATAATAAAAACACTTACCTATACACCAATATAAAAAAGCGAAGAGAAGGAAAAGTAGAAAACCATATTCTTTTCAGAGAGAATCGTCAACGGCTGTGAGCGGTTTAAGAATAGGTTTTTGAAGTGCGCCTTTGAGCCTTCTGTTGAAATAAAAGTAGACAGAAGCGGTGAAGAGCCGTTATGGAAAACATGAGTGGAGGTCGATCCGGCCTAAACAGAGTGGAACCGCGCTAAAAGGCGTCTCTGTCGTTTGTACAGAGGCGCCTTTTTTATTGGTACTGTTTATGCTATGCATTAGAAATCAACCGAAAAGGAGGGGAAACGAATGTTTCAAAAGCTTCGGGAGGATATTGAAGTCATTTTTGAACAGGACCCAGCAGCACGAAGCTATTTGGAAGTTATATGCACATATGCCGGATTGCATGCCATTTGGTCCCACCGTATTGCTCACGTGTTGTATAAGAAACGATTTTTCTTTATAGCCCGTCTGATTTCGCAAGTTAACCGCTTTTTCACCGGAATTGAAATTCATCCAGGTGCTAGGATTGGCCGTCGCCTTTTTATTGACCATGGTATGGGCGTTGTTATTGGCGAGACTTGTGAAATTGGTGATAATGTGACCCTTTATCAGGGTGTAACGCTAGGCGGAACCGGGAAGGAAAAAGGCAAGCGTCACCCTACTATTGAGGATAACGTGTTAATTGCAACAGGCGCAAAGGTTCTTGGATCCATCACTGTTGGGAAAAATTCTAAAATCGGTGCAGGCTCTGTTGTGTTAAAGGAAGTTCCGCCTAATTCCACTGTTGTTGGGATACCAGGCCGGGTGGTTATACGTGATGGGGTGAAGGTGAATCGCGATTTGAATCATTGTGACTTACCAGACCCAATTGCTGATAAATTGAAGGCAATGGAGGCAGAGATACAGCAATTGAAGGAGCAGATTACATTAACTAAAGAAGGGAAGGATTCAAATGACTATTTATCTTTATAATACACTTACTCGCAAGAAGGAAGAGTTTATTCCGCTTGAGGCAAACAAGGTAAAAATGTACGTGTGTGGTCCGACTGTATATAATTACATTCATATCGGAAATGCCCGTCCTGCTATCGTATTTGATACGGTTCGCCGTTATTTAGAATATAAGGGCTACGAAGTACAGTATGTGTCCAATTTCACTGATGTGGACGACAAACTTATTCGAGCTGCAAAGGAACTCGGGGAGGATGTACCGACAATTGCTGATCGATTTATAAAGGCGTATTTTGAGGATGTGACTGCTTTGGGATGCCGCCATGCTGATGTACATCCGCGTGTCACGGAGAGTATGGATTTGATTATTTCATTTATAGAAGAGTTGATTAAAAAGGGATATGCTTATGAATCTGCAGGAGATGTATACTACAGAACAAAGGAATTTGAAGGATACGGAAAGCTGTCCCACCAATCTATTACAGATCTGCGTCATGGCGCGCGTATTGAAGTGGGTGAGAAAAAGCAGGACCCGCTGGACTTCGCATTATGGAAGGCTGCGAAGGAAGGAGAGATTTATTGGGACAGTCCATGGGGGAAAGGTCGTCCAGGCTGGCATATTGAGTGCTCGGCTATGGCTAGAAAATATTTAGGTGATACGATTGATATTCATGCCGGTGGTCAGGATTTGGCATTCCCGCACCATGAAAATGAAATTGCGCAATCGGAGGCGTTAACAGGTAAGCCGTTTTCGCGTTATTGGCTCCATAATGGATATATTAATATTAATAATGAAAAAATGTCGAAGTCTCTTGGGAACTTTATTTTGGTACATGACATTATTAAGCAATACAATCCGCAGTTAATTCGATTCTTTATGCTATCTGTACATTATCGCAATCCAATTAACTTTAATGAAGAATTGCTGCAAAGCACGCAAAACGGCTTGGAACGCATTCAAACAGCCTATGCTAACTTAAAGCATCGGATGGAGAGCAGCACAAATTTGACAGAAAACGATGAGTCTTGGATTTTAGAAGTTAAGGCGTTCCGAAATGCATTTGAACAGGCGATGGATGATGATTTTAATACAGCGAATGCGGTAACAGAGCTCTATAACTTAGCTAATTATACGAATCAGTATTTACTTGAGCAACACACTTCTAAAGCGGTAATTGAGGTATTTTTGAAGGAATACGAGGAGCTGTTTGGAGTATTGGGGCTCAGCCTTGATCAAGAGGAAGAGCTTCTTGATGAAGAAATTGAAATGCTTATCGAGCAACGGAATGACGCACGGAAAAACCGCAATTTTGCATTGGCTGACCAAATTCGTGATGATTTAAAGGCTCGTAATATTATCTTGGAAGATACGCCGCAGGGTGTAAGATGGAAAAGAGGGTAAGCATGATCGATGTAAAGCAATTGAATAGTCTTGCTTTAGCGTATATGGGTGATGCGGTGTATGAACAGTATGTTCGGCATCACCTCCTTTTGAAAGGATCCATACGTCCTAATCAGCTGCATCGTTTAAGTACAAGCTACGTATGTGCAAAGGCACAGGCGAAGGTTGTGTATGCGTGGCTGGATGAAAAATTTTTAACTGAGGAAGAAGAAGCCATTCTCATGAGGGGGCGCAATGCAAAATCAGGGTCAGTTCCAAAAAATACGGACGTACAAACATATCGATACAGTACAGCATTTGAGGCAGTAATCGGCTTTCATTATTTATCCGGTAATGAGGAGAGATTGCAGGAGCTGTTGTCAGCAGCTATTTTAGCTTTAGAGAAGCAGGAAGGAGAAAAGAAGGATGGATCATGAGTATATCATCGGTAGAAATCCTGTCATTGAAGCTTTGAAGTCAGGTCGCGATATTAATAAAATTTGGGTGGCAGAAGGAGCCAACAAAGGACAGATTCATACTGTTTTACAGCTGGCAAAGGAGCAAGGAGTCATTGTTCAGCAAGCGCCAAACAAAAAGCTTGATCAATTGGCGGAGGGAAATCATCAAGGGGTTATTGCACATGTAGCAGCCTATAAGTACGCGGATTTGGATGATTTGTTCCGCAGGGCTGACGAACGGCAGGAGACACCGTTTTTCTTAATTTTGGATGAGATTGAAGATCCCCACAATCTTGGTTCTATTATGAGAACGGCAGATGCTGTTGGTGCGCATGGTATTATTATCCCGAAGCGCAGGGCAGTCGGCTTAACAGCAGCGGTCGCAAAAGCATCCACCGGAGCAATTGAGTATATTCCGGTCGCGCGTGTAACGAATTTAACGAGAACGATTGAAGAATTAAAGGAACGTGGTGTATGGATTGCCGGTACTGATGCAAAGGGAAAAGACGATTACCGAAGATTGGATGGTACGATGCCGCTAGGTCTTGTAATCGGCAGCGAAGGAAAAGGAATGAGCAGGCTTGTCAGGGAGCAATGCGACTTTCTCGTGCGATTGCCGATGGCGGGGAAGGTTACATCGCTTAATGCTTCCGTGGCTGCTGGGCTTCTTATGTACGAGGTATACCGTAAGCGTCATCCTCTTGGTGAATAGAGATGAAAGAAATCTTGATCGTCGACGGCTATAACATTATCGGTGCCTGGAAAGAGCTTCGTAAGCTAAAGGATACGGATTTGCAAGCGGCCCGTGATGTACTCATCGATAAAATGGCAGACTATCAAGGGTTTACAGGGATAAAGGTCATTATCGTTTTTGATGCGCATTATGTACAAGGGATCGAGAAGAAAACGAACCAAGCGAAGGTGGAAGTGATTTTTACCCGTAAAAACCAAACAGCTGATGAAAAAATTGAGCAGCTTGCCATTGAACTTAGGGGAATTGATACAAGCATTTCAGTAGCTACATCGGATTATACGGAGCAATGGGTTATTTTTGCGCAAGGTGCCTTACGCAAATCTGCACGTGAGCTGGAAATTGAAGTAGAGCTAATGGAAGGGCAGGTGCGCCGTAGAATTAAAGAGCAAAAGGAACAAAAAGGAGCATTTCAATCCCGATACAACAAGGAAATTACAGAAAAGTTAGAAAAATTAAGGCGGGGAGAGCTTTGAGGCATTGACGCTCATAAAGCGCTTACTGTATAATATTTCTAACTAAGCATCGTCGGGGTGATAAGAGTGGAATCGGACTTCTTAAGTGAACACAACGTACAATTTCGAGAATTGGAAGACGAGGAAGTAGTAGAGCTTGTGCGCGGCAGTGATACTGAAGCTTTGGAGTATTTGATTAACAAGTATAAAAATTTTGTTCGTGCCAAATCAAGATCATATTTTCTTGTAGGAGCAGATCGCGAGGATATTATTCAAGAGGGAATGATTGGTCTATTTAAAGCGATTCGTGATTACAAAGAAGACAAGCTCTCATCTTTTAAGGCTTTTGCGGAGTTGTGTATTACTAGACAAATCATAACCGCTATCAAAACGGCAACAAGACAAAAGCATATTCCTTTAAACTCGTATGTGTCGCTGGACAAGCCTATTTATGATGAGGAGTCTGATCGTACTCTATTAGATGTGATTTCAGAAACAAAGGTAACGGATCCAGAAGAACTAATTATCAACCAAGAGGAGTATGTAGATATTGAATTGAAAATATCCGAACTCCTAAGCGATTTAGAAAGAAAGGTTCTTTCTCTTTATTTGGATGGGCGTTCCTATCAAGAGATTTCAGAACAGTTGAATCGTCATGTGAAATCGATTGATAATGCTTTGCAGCGCGTAAAGCGGAAATTAGAGCGCTATGTGGAGATGAGAGAAAATACAGCCTTTAATTGATTGCGAGATTATGAGACGGGTGTAATACCCGTCTTATTTGCTTTTCTAGTCCTTCTAGGCATATCATTGACAGCTTCTTTTAATGTATGGTACAGTTTTAAGGACATAGTGTTCAAGGCTGGTGTAGCATAATGGGAAAAAGGCTTGTACTTGCATGTTCAGAATGCAGCAGCAGAAACTACTCTACCGTAAAAAATGATAACGCCTCCGAGCGTCTAGAAGTAAAGAAATTTTGCAAAGTCTGCAATACACATACAATGCATAGGGAAACAAAATAATAACGGCTATACATGATGGAGGTTCCATAAATGCGTTTGACGAACTTTTTTGGCGACGTAACACGCGAAATGAAAAAAGTAAGCTGGCCGAAAAGACAAGAGTTATTCCGTTCCACATTGACTGTTATCGCAACAGTAGTGCTTTTTGGTATTTTCTTTGCGATTGTGGATATGGGGATTTCTTCTTTAATTCGTTTAGTTCTTGAATAAGATACACTTTTACATGATATAATGATAACTATACGAACTGTGTTAAAACCCGGTGAACGGGTTTTTTCATTTGCCTAAAAAAGCAGGGTCGGGGAGGGAAGGACGAACGTCCTACACGATATGGAAAAACGTTGGTATGTTGTACATACATATTCTGGATATGAAAACAAAGTGAAAACAAACTTGGAAAAGCGTGTCGAGTCAATGGGCATGCAGGATAAAATCTTCAGAGTAGTTGTACCGGAAGAAACAGAAGTAGAAATGAAAAATGGAAAAGAAAAGCTTACGAAGCGAAAGGTGTTTCCGGGCTATGTACTTGTAGAACTCGTAATGACAGATGACTCTTGGTATGTTGTCCGTAACACACCGGGTGTTACAGGGTTTGTCGGTTCTGCTGGTTCTGGTTCTAAACCGACTCCTTTATTGGAGGAAGAGGTTGCTGTGATTCTTAAACGCATGGGCGTTGAGAATGAAAAAGTGGATTTTGACTTTGAAATGAATGAAACAGTTCGCTTGAAGGAAGGTCCTTTTGCAAATTATACAGGCACGATTGAAGAGATTGATATAGAGAAGCAAAAGGTTAAAGTTCTTGTAGATATGTTTGGTCGTGAAACACCTGTAGAGCTCGATTTTGCCCAAGTTGAAAAATTGTAAATTAAAAACTTGAAAAGAACTGTAAAAAGTGATACTATCTTTAAGGTCAGTGTCTTTCACGATAAAGGCATTGCTTAATAAGTTTTTTATCTCTTAGAAGATAAGAATAGAGTGGGAGGGCGGACAGCCCATTGACCACATCACGGACTTAAGGAGGTGTGTCTCGTGGCTAAAAAGGTAATCAAAGTTGTAAAATTGCAAATTCCTGCAGGTAAAGCGAATCCAGCGCCGCCAGTTGGTCCAGCACTAGGACAAGCAGGCGTTAACATCATGGGCTTCTGTAAAGAGTTCAACGCTCGTACAGCTGACCAAGCTGGTCTAATTATCCCAGTTGAAATTACGGTATTTGAAGACCGTTCCTTCACTTTCATTACAAAGACTCCGCCTGCTGCTGTTCTTCTGAAAGTAGTAGCTGGTATCCAGTCTGGTTCTGGTGTTCCAAACCGTAATAAAGTGGCAACAGTGAAGCGTGATAAAGTTCGCGAAATCGCGGAACAAAAGATGCCTGACCTAAACGCTGCTAGCGTAGAAGCTGCAATGCGCATGGTTGAAGGTACTGCACGCAGCATGGGTATTGTTATCGAAGACTAATTCGCTTTAGTTTCTTGTAAAAAGGTTGCGGGTCTTATACATTCGCAACCTTTATTAACGTAACAAATCGTAACATTTTAAATACAGGGTTGGTGTCCCCCGCAGCAGAGGCTGAAACCTATTATAGGAGCACACACGTGGGAGGTTATTCCGCTAAAACCACAATCAAGGAGGAAATTAAAATGCCAAAAAGAGGTAAAAAGTATCTGGAAGCTGCAAAGCTTGTAGACCGTGCAACTGCTTACTCTGTTGCTGAGGCGATCGAGTTAGCAAAGAAAACAAACACAGCTAAATTTGATGCGACTGTTGAAGTTGCTTTCCGTTTAGGCGTAGATCCTAAGAAAGCTGATCAACAAATCCGCGGTGCGGTTGTTCTTCCGCATGGTACTGGTAAAGTACAACGCGTATTGGTATTTGCTCGCGGCGAAAAAGCGAAAGAAGCAGAAGCAGCTGGCGCTGACTACGTAGGCGATGCGGACTACATCAACAAAATCCAACAAGGTTGGTTCGACTTTGACGTAGTTGTAGCAACTCCAGACATGATGGGTGAAGTTGGTAAATTAGGTCGTGTGTTAGGACCAAAAGGTTTAATGCCAAACCCTAAAACTGGTACAGTTACATTTGATGTAACAAAAGCCGTAAACGAAATCAAAGCAGGTAAAGTAGAATACCGTGTTGACAAAGCTGGTAATATCCACGCGCCAATCGGTAAAGTATCTTTCGACAACGAAAAGCTTGCTGAGAACTTACAAGCAGTTTATGAAGCAATGTTAAAAGCAAAACCTTCTGCTGCAAAAGGAACTTACATGAAGAACGTAACAGTTGCTTCTACAATGGGACCTGGCGTACGTGTAGACGTTTCTACATTTGCCTAATAAATGGAATTTGACTTTTCTATAAAGTTTTTATATAATCAATGATGTTGTTAATTTAATAACCGTACCGTAGACAGTAGGTGCCCTTGCAGGCTTAATTTCCTACCGAGGTGTTATGATAAGAACGGATTATTCTGTGACTATTATGCCTCCATGTCTAGTTTTGATATGGAGGTTTTTTAATGCACATTCGGTGTCGGTACAATCCAGTCTTACAGGAGGTGTAACGATGAGCAAAGCAATTGAAGCTAAACAACAAGTCGTAACTGAAATTGCTGATAAACTACGTGCAAGCAAATCTACAATTGTAGTTGACTACCGTGGTTTAACAGTAGCTGAGGCAACTGAACTTCGTAAACAATTGCGCGAAGCAGGCATCGAGTTCAAGGTTTACAAAAACTCTTTAACTCGTCGTGCGGCTGAGCAAGCAGAGGTAGCGGAATTGAACGCTCACCTAACAGGACCGAACGCGATTGCGTTCAGCAACGAAGATGTTGTTGCTCCTGCTAAAGTATTAAATGATTTCGCGAAAAAGCATGAAGCTTTAGAAATCAAAGCTGGTGTCATTGAAGGTAAATTAGTAAGCGTTGAAGATGTGAAAGCAATTGCAGAACTTCCTTCCCGCGAAGGCTTACTTTCTATGTTGCTTAGCGTTCTTCAAGCTCCAATCCGCAACCTTGCACTTGCTGCAAAAGCTGTGGCTGAGCAAAAAGAAGAGCAAGGCGCTTAATTCCCGGTTATTCGGTCTGATTTATTAATAAAAGGAAAACAAGGAGGAACACTCAAATGACTAAAGAACAAATCATTGAAGCAGTTAAATCCATGACTGTTTTAGAACTTAACGATCTAGTAAAAGCAATCGAAGAAGAATTCGGCGTAACTGCTGCTGCTCCAGTAGCTGTAGTAGGCGGCGGTGCTGCTGAAGCTGCTGAGCAAACAGAATTCGATGTAGTACTTGCTAACGCAGGCGCTCAAAAAATCAAAGTTATCAAAGTTGTTCGTGAACTTACTGGCCTTGGCTTGAAAGAAGCGAAAGAACTTGTTGACAACACTCCGAAAGCACTTAAAGAAGGTGCTTCTAAAGAAGAAGCTGAAGAAATCAAAGCTAAACTTGAAGAAGTTGGAGCAGTTGTTGAAGTTAAGTAATTTCACTTGTACTGCAAAAAAAGCTCGCTCTTATGCGAGCTTTTTTTTTAACCGAACAATAACCCTGAGGAAAGAGGGCTGTGGGCATGGCAGATCACTACTTTTCAAACAATCCTGTAAGCAAAAGCGATCGAAGACGATGGAAATTCGAATTAAGGGGACAAACGTTCACATTTTTATCGGATCAAGGTGTTTTTTCGAAAAATGAGGTGGATTTTGGCTCGCGTCTTTTGATTCATACATTCGAACAACCAGAAGCAGATGGTGCTTTTTTAGATGTTGGCTGCGGGTATGGCCCAATTGGATTATCGCTTGCCAAGGAGTTTGTAAACCGCCGTGTTGATATGGTGGATGTGAATGAACGGGCGTTGGAATTAGCGAAGGAAAATGCAGTGTTGAATGGGGTTACGAATGTTTCTGTGTTTCAGAGCAATGTGTATGAAAATGTGAGCGGACAATATGCTGCGATTTTATCCAATCCGCCAATTCGGGCAGGTAAGAAAGTAGTCCATGAGATTTTGGAGCAGGCAAACGAGCACTTAGCTCCTGGTGGTGAGCTTTGGATTGTAATCCAGAAAAAGCAGGGTGCACCTTCTGCTTTAGCGAAAATGGAAGAAATCTACCCTACTGTAGAAGTTGTGAAGAAAGAAAAAGGCTATTATATCATAAAATCAAAAAAACGTTGACGGTTATTTTTGGTTGTGCTAAGATTATAAAATGCCAAATATATCATTCCTTGCAATGGATAGAATGTATAATTCTTCATGTGTTGGGAAAGATAGTAAAATCAGTAGAGCGCGAAACAGAATGGTGGTTTTCTTAGGAGAAGCCATTTTTCTTTTTGCATAATTAGCAAAGGTTCTGCATGTCCTTAAGGCACGGCTGCGCCTCCGGGCGTCGGCTGTTTTTAGCTTGTAAATTATGCAATTTTATTGCATTTTATAATACTCATGATTTGAGGGGTGAAGCAGTTGACAGGTCAACTAGTTCAATACGGCCGCCACCGCCAACGAAGAAGTTATGCCCGTATTAGTGAAGTATTAGAGTTACCAAATCTTATTGAAATTCAAACCTCTTCTTATCAATGGTTTCTTGATGAAGGTTTGCGGGAAATGTTCCAGGACATTTCACCAATCGAAGACTTCACGGGAAATCTGTCTCTTGAATTCATTGACTACAGCTTAGGTGAGCCTAAGTATTCTGTAGAGGAATGTAAAGAGCGTGATGTTACATTCGCAGCACCGCTGCGCGTGAAGGTACGTCTTATCAATAAAGAAACAGGTGAAGTGAAGGAACAGGATGTATTTATGGGGGATTTTCCGCTCATGACAGAAACGGGAACGTTTGTCATTAATGGTGCGGAACGTGTTATTGTTTCCCAGCTTGTTCGTTCACCGAGTGTGTATTACAGCGGAAAGGTAGACAAAAACGGTAAACGTGGCTTTACTGCGACTGTTATTCCGAACCGCGGTGCTTGGCTTGAGTATGAAACAGATGCGAAGGATGTAGTATACGTACGCATCGACCGTACACGCAAGCTTCCTGTAACAGTGTTATTGCGGGCGCTTGGCTTCGGTTCCGACCAAGAGATTATTGAGCTTTTAGGTGAAAATGAATACTTGCGCAATACACTAGAAAAAGATAACACAGACAGTACAGAAAAAGCTTTGCTTGAAATCTATGAGCGTCTTCGTCCGGGGGAACCTCCGACTGTAGACAATGCAAAGAGTTTACTTGTCTCACGCTTTTTTGATCCGAAGCGCTATGATTTGGCGAATGTAGGAAGATATAAAATCAACAAAAAGCTTCATATTAAAAATAGATTGTTTAATCAACGCTTAGCAGAAACATTGGTAGATCCGGAAACAGGTGAAATTCTAGTTACGGAAGGCACAACCTTGGACCGCCGTACATTAGATAAAATCCTCCCATACTTAGAGAAAAACATTGGTTTTAAAACTTCCAGACCGGTGGGTGGCGTAGTGGAGGACGAGGTTCTTATGCAATCCATTAGAATCTATGCGCCAGATGCAGACGCGGAGCAGACGATTAATGTAATCGGAAACGCGAACATCGATCGGAATGTGAAACATATCACGCCTGCGGATATTATCGCATCTATCAGTTATTTCTTTAATTTGCTTTATAAAGTGGGCGACACTGACGATATTGATCATCTAGGAAACCGTCGTCTTCGTTCTGTTGGAGAATTGCTTCAAAATCAATTCCGTATCGGTCTTTCTCGTATGGAGCGTGTTGTTCGTGAGAGAATGTCTATTCAGGATACGAATGCAATTACACCACAAGCGCTGATTAATATTCGTCCGGTTATCGCATCCATTAAAGAGTTTTTTGGAAGCTCTCAGCTATCTCAGTTCATGGACCAAACAAACCCGTTAGCAGAATTAACGCATAAACGTCGTTTATCTGCGTTAGGACCAGGCGGTTTAACTCGTGAGCGTGCAGGCTTTGAAGTGCGTGACGTTCACTATTCCCACTATGGTCGTATGTGTCCGATTGAAACACCGGAGGGTCCGAACATTGGTTTGATTAACTCTTTGTCTTCCTTTGCGAAGGTAAATGAGTTTGGTTTCATTGAAACGCCGTATCGTCGAATCGACCCCGAAACAGGACGTGTAACAAATCGTGTAGATTACCTGACTGCAGATGAAGAAGACAACTATGTGGTAGCACAGGCAAACATGCGTTTATCAGATGATGGCGAGTTCCTTGATGAAGACATCATTGCTCGTTTCCGTGGTGAAAACATCGTAGTAAAACGTGATCGTGTTGACTATATGGATGTATCGCCGAAGCAGGTTGTTTCAGCTGCAACAGCATGTATTCCATTCTTAGAAAATGACGACTCCAACCGTGCTCTAATGGGAGCGAACATGCAGCGTCAAGCAGTTCCTCTTTTAAATCCGGAAGCACCTATTGTAGGAACAGGTATGGAATATGTATCTGCTAAAGACTCCGGTGCAGCTGTCATTTGTAAGCATCCAGGCGTTGTAGAGCGAGTTGAAGCAAAAGAGGTTTGGGTACGTCGTTATATTGATGTAGATGGTCAGAAGGTTAAAGGAGATTTAGACCGCTACAGAATGTTGAAATTTATTCGTTCTAACCAAGGAACGTGTTATAACCAACGTCCGATTGTAAGTGTGGGCGATGAAGTTGTAAGAGGTGAAATTCTTGCAGATGGACCATCGATGGAAAAGGGCGAGCTAGCTCTTGGACGTAACGTGCTTGTTGCCTTCATGACATGGGATGGTTACAACTATGAGGATGCTATCATTATGAGCGAACGTCTTGTGAAGGATGATGTATACACATCTGTTCATATTGAAGAGTATGAATCAGAAGCGCGTGATACAAAGCTTGGTCCTGAAGAGATTACACGCGATATTCCGAATGTTGGTGAAGATGCACTTCGCAACTTGGATGAGCGGGGAATCGTTCGTATTGGTGCAGAAGTAAAAGACGGAGATCTTCTTGTTGGTAAGGTTACTCCAAAGGGTGTAACGGAATTAACAGCTGAGGAACGTTTGTTACATGCAATTTTTGGCGAGAAAGCACGTGAAGTTCGCGATACATCTCTTCGTGTACCTCACGGCGGCGGCGGTATTATTCTTGATGTGAAGGTCTTTAACCGTGAAGACGGAGATGAACTTCCACCAGGTGTAAACCAACTTGTTCGTGTATACATCGTACAGAAGCGTAAAATCTCCGAGGGTGACAAAATGGCAGGACGCCATGGTAACAAAGGGGTTATCTCCCGTATTTTACCGGAAGAAGATATGCCATACCTTCCAGATGGTACGCCGGTTGATATCATGTTAAACCCATTAGGGGTACCTTCTCGTATGAATATCGGTCAGGTATTAGAACTTCATCTAGGTATGGCAGCTCGTTACCTTGGAATTCATGTAGCAACTCCAGTATTTGATGGAGCACGTGAAGAAGATGTATGGGCAACGATTGAAGAAGCAGGCATGTCTCGCGATGCTAAAACAGTTCTGTATGACGGTCGTACAGGTGAACCGTTTGATAACCGTGTATCCGTAGGTGTTATGTACATGATTAAGCTTGCTCACATGGTTGACGACAAACTTCATGCTCGTTCTACAGGACCATATTCACTTGTTACGCAGCAGCCCCTTGGAGGTAAAGCACAGTTCGGTGGACAGCGTTTCGGTGAGATGGAGGTTTGGGCGCTTGAGGCTTATGGTGCTGCTTATACACTTCAAGAAATCTTAACAGTGAAATCTGATGACGTAGTAGGACGCGTAAAAACGTATGAAGCAATCGTTAAAGGAGAAAATGTACCGGAGCCAGGTGTACCTGAATCATTTAAAGTATTGATTAAGGAACTGCAAAGCTTAGGTATGGATGTTAAGATTTTGTCCAGTGACGAAAAAGAAATTGAAATGCGTGACACGGATGATGATGATGACCATCAGTCTGCCGATAGATTGAATATCGAAGTTGAGACAACGAAGGAATAATTCGATATAACCTGTAGATTGAAAGGGAGGTAGTCCCCTTGATAGATGTAAACAACTTTGAATATATGAAGATTGGACTTGCTTCGCCCGATAAAATTCGCTCTTGGTCATACGGGGAAGTCAAAAAGCCAGAAACAATTAACTACCGTACATTAAAACCGGAAAAAGACGGTTTGTTCTGCGAGCGCATTTTCGGTCCTACAAAGGACTGGGAATGCCATTGCGGAAAGTACAAGCGAGTTCGCTATAAAGGTGTTGTCTGTGACCGATGCGGTGTGGAAGTAACACGTGCTAAAGTCCGCCGTGAGCGTATGGGGCATATTGAGCTGGCAGCCCCAGTCTCTCACATTTGGTATTTCAAGGGAATTCCTAGTCGTATGGGACTTGTACTTGATATGTCTCCTCGTGCCCTTGAAGAAATTATTTACTTTGCTTCTTATGTAGTAACAGAAAGTGGCGATACTCCTCTTGAGAAAAAGCAACTGTTATCTGAGAAGGAATATCGTGCATACCGTGAAAGATACGGAAGCACTTTCCAGGCATCCATGGGTGCGGAAGCAATTAAAAAGCTTTTACAAGACATTGACTTAGACAAAGAGGTAGATTATCTCAAGGAAGAGCTTAAAACAGCACAAGGACAGCGCCGTACACGTGCTATTAAGCGTCTTGAAGTGCTAGAGGCATTCCGTGGTTCAGGAAATGAACCATCTTGGATGGTTCTCGATGTTCTTCCTGTTATTCCTCCTGAGCTTCGTCCAATGGTACAGCTCGATGGAGGACGTTTTGCGACATCTGATTTAAATGACCTATACCGTCGTGTTATTAACCGCAATAACCGTCTAAAGCGTCTTCTAGACCTTGGTGCGCCAAGCATTATCGTACAAAATGAGAAGCGTATGCTCCAGGAAGCGGTTGATGCATTGATTGATAACGGTCGTCGCGGTCGTCCTGTAACAGGACCTGGTAACCGTCCGTTGAAATCTCTTTCACATATGTTAAAAGGTAAGCAAGGGCGTTTCCGTCAAAACTTACTTGGTAAACGTGTTGACTACTCTGGACGTTCCGTTATTGTTGTAGGGCCGAACCTCAAGATGTATCAGTGCGGATTACCTAAGGAAATGGCACTTGAGTTATTTAAACCATTTGTTATGAAAGAATTGGTTGAAAAAGGCCTTGCTCATAATATTAAGAGTGCAAAGCGTAAAATTGAACGAGTACAGCCAGAGGTTTGGGATGTATTAGAGTCTGTCATTAAGGAACACCCAGTTCTATTAAACCGTGCCCCGACTCTTCACCGTCTTGGTATCCAAGCGTTTGAGCCAACTCTTGTAGAAGGTCGTGCAATTCGTCTTCATCCACTTGTATGTACAGCATATAACGCGGACTTTGACGGCGACCAAATGGCGGTTCACGTTCCGCTTTCTGCTGAAGCACAAGCAGAGGCCCGTTTGCTTATGCTCGCGGCTCAAAACATCTTGAATCCGAAAGACGGAAAGCCAGTTGTTACGCCATCTCAGGATATGGTATTAGGAAACTATTACTTAACGATGGAGCGCGTTGGTGCAGTTGGAGAAGGAATGGCATTTAAAGATACAAACGAAGCGTTGCTTGCGTATGCAAACGGTTATGTTCACTTGCATACTCGTATTGCTGTTGCAGCTGGTTCCTTGCAGAACGAAACGTTCACAGAAGAGCAAAACAACATGCTGCTTTTAACAACTGTCGGTAAATTGATTTTTAATGAAATCTTACCGAAATCCTTCCCTTACATTAATGAGCCTACAAAAGAAAACTTGGAAAAAGAAACACCTGCCAAGTACTTTGTTCCAAAGGGCGCTAGTGTAAAGGAAATTATCGCAGAACGCGAAGAAGTTGCGCCGTTTAAAAAGAAAATTCTCGGTAATATCATTGCAGAGGTATTCAAACGTTTCAAAATTACAGAAACTTCCCGCATGTTAGACCGCATGAAGAATTTAGGCTTCAGATACTCAACAAAAGCGGGTATCACAGTTGGTGTAGCAGACATCGTGGTATTAGGTGAGAAGGAAGAGATTTTACAAGAAGCACAATTGAAGGTAGATACAGTAACAAAACAATTCCGTCGCGGTTTGATTACGGAAGAAGAACGTTATGATCGTGTTATTTCTATTTGGAGTAATGCAAAGGATGTAATCCAAGGGAAATTGATGAAATCCTTGGATCGACGCAATCCAATCTTCATGATGAGTGATTCAGGTGCCCGTGGTAACGCATCGAACTTTACGCAGCTTGCAGGTATGCGTGGTTTGATGGCAAACCCATCCGGACGTATCATTGAACTTCCAATCAAATCAAGTTTCCGTGAAGGTCTAACAGTATTAGAGTACTTTATTTCCACGCACGGTGCGCGTAAAGGTCTTGCCGATACAGCCCTTAAGACTGCGGACTCTGGTTACCTAACTCGCCGTCTCGTAGACGTAGCGCAGGATGTAATTGTTCGCGAAGACGATTGTGGTACAGATCGCGGCTTGCTAGTACGTGCAATCAAAGAAGGAAATGAAGTGATTGAGTCGTTATACGATCGCCTTGTTGGCCGTTTCGCAAGAAGAATGGTGAAACATCCAGTAACAGGCGAGGTAATCATTTCTGAAAATGAATTGATCACGGAAGACATCGCAGCACTTATCGAAGAAGCTGGCATCGAACAAATGCATATTCGCTCCGCATTTACATGTAATACACGTCACGGTGTGTGTAAGAAGTGCTATGGACGAAACCTAGCAACTGGCACAGACGTAGAGGTAGGGGAAGCGGTAGGTATTATCGCTGCTCAATCTATTGGTGAGCCGGGTACACAGCTGACAATGCGTACGTTCCATACGGGCGGTGTTGCAGGAGACGATATCACACAAGGTTTACCGCGTATTCAGGAGCTATTTGAAGCGCGTAATCCGAAGGGGCAAGCGGTTATTACAGAAATCGACGGCACAGTTGCGGCGATTAATGATGTAAAAGATCGTCAAGAGGTTGTTGTACAAGGAGACGTAGAAGCTCGTACGTACACAATCCCTTACGGTGCTCGCTTGAAGGTGGCGGAAGGCCAACGTGTAGACCGTGGTCAAGAGCTTACAGAAGGTTCGATCGATCCGAAGGAACTTCTAAAGGTCAAGGATATGAACGCAGTACAGGAATACTTGCTGCGCGAGGTACAGAAAGTATACCGTATGCAAGGGGTAGAAATTGGTGATAAGCACGTAGAGGTAATGGTACGTCAAATGCTGCGCAAGGTACGTGTTATGGATGCTGGCGATACAGATGTACTGCCTGGAACATTGCTTGACATTCACCAATTTACAGATGCGAACGAAAAGGTATTGCTTGAAGGTAAACAACCTGCTACGGCACGTTCTGTTCTTCTCGGTATTACGAAGGCATCGCTTGAGACGGATTCCTTCTTGTCCGCGGCATCCTTCCAAGAAACAACACGTGTTCTTACTGATGCAGCTATTAAAGGCAAGCGCGATGAACTTCTTGGTCTGAAGGAGAATGTTATCATCGGTAAACTTGTTCCAGCTGGTACAGGTATGAACAGATACCGAAAGGTAGATCTTGTGAAAACATCGCCTGAAGAGGCTAGTGTAGCAAATCAAGAGGTTTATGTAGAAAGTTAAAAATTCCCATTATAAATTTCATGCAAAACATGTATGGAATGGTTGACATCGTCTTACTGAAGATGTTAATATAAGCAAGGTTGCTCCTGAGGGATATTACGGACGATACAGCATGTACGTTACGATAATACTTACACACTGTGAAAACAGAGTAGAAGGAGTAAGTGATTTACAGTTAATGATAGTCAGTTAAAACTGTTTTTGCGAGGCGGGAGCATTTCGCTTCCCCTTGCAAGAACTTTGTTTTCAACTAATAATGAACCACCTGGATGAGTGGTCTTATAAAAGAAATGAAGGGAGGATAACTCATGCCTACAATTAACCAATTAGTTAGAAAAGGTCGTACTGATAAAGTATGGAAATCTAAATCTCCTGCGTTAAACAAAGGTTTCAACTCTTTGAAGAAAAAAGCAACTGATCTGTCTGCTCCACAAAAGCGTGGTGTATGTACACGTGTTGGTACAATGACTCCAAAGAAACCGAACTCCGCGTTGCGTAAATACGCTCGTGTGCGTTTAACAAACGGAATCGAGGTTACTGCTTATATCCCAGGTATCGGTCACAACTTACAAGAGCACAGCGTAGTATTAATCCGCGGCGGCCGTGTAAAAGACTTACCAGGGGTACGTTACCACATCGTGCGCGGTGCGCTTGACACAGCTGGTGTTAACAACCGTATGCAAGGTCGTTCTAAATACGGTACAAAGAGACCAAAAGCTGCTAAGAAATAATAAATACTTTTTGCTGAAAGGAGGAATACAACATGCCTCGTAAAGGTCCTGTTGCAAAACGTGACGTTTTACCAGATCCGATTTACAACTCCAAGCTTGTATCTCGTCTTATTAACAAGATGATGATCGACGGCAAGAGAGGTAAATCTCAAACTATTCTTTATAATGCATTTGACATCGTACGTGATCGTTCTGGAAAAGATCCTATGGAAGTATTTGAGCAAGCTCTTAAGAACATCATGCCTGTTCTTGAAGTTCGTGCTCGTCGTGTCGGTGGTGCTAACTACCAAGTACCGGTAGAAGTTCGCCCTGATCGTCGTACTACTTTAGGTCTTCGCTGGTTAGTAAACTACGCTCGTCTTCGTGGTGAGAAAACGATGGAAGAGCGTCTAGCTAACGAAATCTTAGATGCTGCTAACAACACTGGTGCATCTGTTAAGAAGCGTGAAGACACTCATAAAATGGCAGAAGCTAACAAAGCATTTGCTCATTATCGTTGGTAGAATTAAGCTTATAGTTATTTGCATGAATTCGCTTTGGTTGTCGTTCATGGAAAGCAGGGAGAGGGAGAAATTCCTCTCTCTTCAATGAACGTCCACTTTACATATTTGGAATGTTTGTGGATATACTTACCTGTGTGACAATTAGAGAGATTTTATGCTTTTTTTAAAAATAAAAATCCAATCCTTTAAAAGGAAGGAGAAAAACACCCATGTCAAGAGAGTTCTCCTTAGACAACACTCGGAACATTGGTATCATGGCTCACATCGATGCTGGTAAAACAACAACGACAGAGCGTATCTTGTTCTATACAGGCCGTGTACACAAAATCGGTGAAGTGCATGAAGGCGCTGCAACGATGGACTGGATGGAGCAAGAGCAAGAGCGTGGTATCACAATCACTTCTGCTGCGACAACTGCCCAATGGAAAGGTAATCGCGTAAACATCATTGATACTCCTGGACACGTAGACTTCACTGTAGAGGTAGAGCGTTCTTTACGCGTACTTGACGGTGCGGTTGCGGTTCTGGATGCACAATCCGGCGTAGAGCCTCAAACAGAAACAGTTTGGCGTCAAGCAACAACTTACGGAGTACCTCGTATCGTGTTCGTTAACAAAATGGACAAGATCGGTGCGGATTTCTTATACTCTGTAAAAACATTGCATGAGCGTTTACAAGCAAATGCGCACCCAATTCAGCTTCCGATCGGTGCTGAAGACCAATTCAGCGGTATCATTGATATCATTGAAATGAAAGCGCATATGTATACAAATGATTTAGGAACAGATATCCAAGTTGTAGATGTTCCTGAAGAATTCCAAGATCAAGCTGAAGAACTTCGCGGTGGTTTGATCGAAGCTCTTGCAGACTTCGACGAAGCACTGATGGAGAAATATCTTGAAGGCGAAGAAATTACAGCAGAAGAATTAAAAGCGGCTATCCGTAAAGCTACGTTAAGCGTAGAGTTCTTCCCTGTAGTGTGCGGTTCTGCCTTCAAAAACAAAGGCGTTCAATTAATGCTAGATGCAGTTATTGACTATCTGCCATCACCGCTTGACATTCCTGCAATCAAAGGTGTCGTTCCTGATACTGATGAGGAAGTAACTCGTCCTGCTGATGATAACGGTCCATTCTCTGCATTGGCATTCAAAATCATGACTGACCCTTATGTTGGTAAGTTAACATTCTTCCGCGTTTACTCCGGTAAAGCAGAAGCAGGTTCTTACGTTATCAACTCAACAAAAGGCAAGCGTGAGCGTTTAGGACGTATCTTACAAATGCATGCAAACTCTCGCCAAGAGATTTCTGTATGTTACTCTGGTGACATTGCAGCTGCTGTAGGTTTAAAAGATACAACAACTGGTGACACTTTATGTGACGACAAAAACCCAGTAATTCTTGAGTCTATGACGTTCCCAGAGCCAGTTATCTCTGTAGCTATCGAGCCGAAATCTAAAGCTGACCAAGATAAAATGGGTACAGCATTAGTGAAGCTTTCTGAAGAAGACCCAACATTCCGTGCTCATACTGACCAAGAGACTGGTCAAACAATCATCTCTGGTATGGGTGAGCTTCACCTTGATATCATCGTTGACCGTATGCGTCGCGAGTTCAAAGTAGAAGCGAACGTTGGTGCTCCTCAAGTAGCATACCGTGAAACATTCCGTGCTGCTGCGCGTGTTGAAGGTAAGTTCGCACGTCAATCCGGTGGTCGCGGACAATTCGGACACGTTTGGATCGAATTTGAACCAAATGAAGAGGGTAAAGGCTTTGAGTTTGAAAACAAGATCGTTGGTGGTGTTGTTCCTCGTGAATACATCCCGGCTGTACAAGCGGGTCTTGAAGATGCATTGCAAAACGGTGTGCTTGCAGGATACCCTGTAGTAGACATCAAAGCTGCATTAGTAGATGGATCTTACCATGATGTTGACTCCTCTGAGATGGCATTTAAGATCGCTGCATCTATGGCTCTAAAAGCTGCTGCTTCTAAGTGTAACCCTGCAATTCTTGAACCGATCATGAAGGTAGAAGTTGTAATCCCAGATGAGTACCTAGGTGACATCATGGGTGATATCACTTCCCGTCGTGGTCGTGTAGAAGGTATGGAAGCACGCGGTAACGCTCAAGTTGTTCGTGCGATGGTTCCACTTTCTGAAATGTTTGGTTACGCAACATCCTTGCGTTCTAATACACAAGGACGCGGAACATTCTCTATGGTATTTGACCACTATGAAGAGGTTCCACGTGCAATCTCTGAAGAAATTATCAAAAAAAATAAAGGCCAATAATTGATTTTTGGCACTTGTTCAAGTATAACTACTTATGTAAGTCTAGAAAGCGAAAGGGCTTTGCCCTTTCTGCCTTCTATCCTATATATATTTGAAATTTAAGGAGGATTTCCCAATGGCTAAAGCTAAATTTGACCGTTCCAAACCACACGTTAACATTGGTACAATCGGCCACGTTGACCATGGTAAAACTACATTAACTGCTGCTATCACTACAGTACTTGCAAAAGCAGGTGGCGCTGAGGCTCGTGCATACGACCAAATCGACGCTGCTCCAGAAGAGCGTGAGCGCGGTATCACAATCTCTACTGCACACGTTGAGTACGAAACAGCAACTCGTCACTACGCACACGTTGACTGCCCAGGCCACGCTGACTATGTTAAAAACATGATCACTGGTGCTGCGCAAATGGACGGCGCGATCCTAGTAGTATCTGCTACTGATGGTCCAATGCCACAAACTCGTGAGCACATCCTTCTTTCTCGCCAAGTAGGTGTACCATACATCGTTGTATTCTTAAACAAATGTGATATGGTAGACGACGAAGAGCTTCTTGAATTAGTAGAAATGGAAGTTCGCGATCTATTAAGCGAATATGAATTCCCTGGCGATGACATTCCAGTTATCAAAGGTTCTGCTCTTAAAGCTCTTGAAGGAGATGCAGAGTGGGAAGGCAAAATCAACGAGCTTATGGCTGAAGTTGATGCTTACATCCCAACTCCAGAGCGTGAAACTGACAAGCCATTCTTAATGCCAGTTGAGGACGTATTCTCTATCACTGGTCGTGGTACAGTTGCTACTGGCCGCGTAGAGCGTGGAACAGTTAAAGTTGGTGACGTTGTAGAAATCATCGGTCTTGCTGAAGAAACTAAGAACACAACTGTAACAGGTGTTGAAATGTTCCGTAAGCTTCTTGACCAAGCACAAGCTGGTGACAACATCGGAGCTCTTCTTCGTGGTGTAGCTCGTGACGAAATCCAACGTGGACAAGTTCTTGCTAAGCCAGGTTCTGTTAAACAACATACAAAATTCAAAGCGGAAGTTTACGTTCTTTCTAAAGAAGAAGGTGGACGTCATACTCCATTCTTCGCTAACTACCGCCCGCAATTCTATTTCCGTACAACTGACGTAACTGGAATCATCCAATTACCAGAAGGCGTTGAAATGGTTATGCCTGGCGACAACATCGAAATGACTGTAGAACTTATCGCTCCAATCGCGGTTGAAGAAGGTACTAAATTCTCTATCCGTGAAGGCGGCCGTACAGTAGGCGCTGGCGTAGTTGCTACTATCACTGAGTAATTTTTAATAAAAAGCTTGGAACCAAAGGTTCCAAGCTTTTTTGCTTTAAAAGCTAGAAGGAAGGGGTGCTAAAACTTATATCATGGGATTAGTATTCTTATCTTACTTCTATAGTAATTTGTTTCTCTGATAGGTGTTTGAATCAGATTTTCCCCTTTTTTATTCAGCTGAGTTAGAAAAAATCTTCTATTATATAGAATTGAATAGGCTTTTGAATTTTATAGGTTCGTTTCAGTTTAAAGTGTACTGCATCTTCGATGTGTTAACTAAGATAATGGATAAGAGCTGCTTACTAATTTGGAAGTTCATCATAGTACCAAAATTTGTGAACATAAACTCATTTGTCCATAGCTTGAAATTCAACGAAGCCGTGTGTATAATAACTAAGGTACGGCAAAAACAGCAAAATTACATTTTGATGTTGCATAGGCTGTAGAGATAATGTATAATAGACGATGTTGGTCTTTGACTGCGATGAAGTGGAAGGTTGCTGACACACCCGGCCGCTTTGCCATGGCGAGTGTGAGGAAATTTCCATGGAGAATGTCTATTTTTAAAATAGGCGAAGAAGGAGGGAAAATAATGGCAAAAGAGAAAATTCGTATCCGTTTGAAAGCTTATGATCACCGTATTTTGGATCAATCAGCAGAGAAGATTGTAGAAACAGCTAAACGTTCTGGTGCGGCGGTATCTGGTCCGATTCCGTTACCAACTGAAAAGACTATCTACACAATTCTTCGTGCGGTGCACAAGTACAAAGATTCTCGTGAGCAATTCGAGATGCGTACACACAAGCGCTTAATCGACATCGTGAATCCTACTCCACAAACAGTAGATTCACTTATGCGTTTAGATTTACCATCTGGCGTAGATATCGAAATCAAACTATAAATGAAATATTCTTAATATGTAGGAGGTGTGACTCATGACCAAAGGAATCTTAGGAAGAAAGATCGGTATGACTCAAGTATTTGCAGAAAACGGCGAGCTAATTCCTGTAACTGTTATCGAAGCTGCTCCAAACGTGGTTCTTCAAAAGAAGACAGTTGAAACAGACGGCTACAATGCAGTTCAATTAGGTTTAGAAGACAAGCGTGCGAAGCTTGCTAACAAACCTGAGCAAGGTCATGCTGCAAAAGCAAATACTGCTCCTAAGCGCTTCATTCGCGAGTTCCGCGATGCAGACGTAGCAGGGTACGAAGTTGGTCAAGAGGTAAAAGTAGAAATTTTCGCTGAAGGCGATACAGTTGACGTAACTGGAATCTCTAAAGGAAAAGGATTCCAAGGTGCGATTAAACGTCACGGACAATCCCGCGGACCTATGTCCCACGGTTCCCGTTATCACCGTCGTCCTGGTTCAATGGGCCCAGTTGCTCCGAACCGTGTATTTAAAGGCAAAAAGCTTGCTGGACGTATGGGTGGAGATCAAGTTACTGTACAAAACTTACAAGTCGTGAAAGTTGATGCAGAACGTAACTTGTTACTCATTAAAGGTAACGTTCCGGGCGCTAAAAAATCGTTAGTAGCTGTTCGTAATGCCGTTAAGGCAAGCAAATAATTCTTTAGCGGAAAGGAGGAAACCAAATGCCAAAAGTAACGTTATTTAACCAAACAGGATCTCAAGTTGGTGAAATCGAATTAGCAGAAGCTGTTTTCGGTATTGAGCCAAATGAAGCTGTACTTTTTGATGCAGTAATTATGCAACGTGCATCTTTACGTCAAGGTACGCATAAAGTAAAAAATCGTTCAGAAGTACGCGGTGGCGGACGTAAGCCATGGCGTCAAAAAGGAACTGGTCGTGCTCGTCAAGGTTCTATCCGTTCCCCACAATGGCGCGGCGGCGGTACTGTATTCGGACCGACTCCACGTTCTTACTCTTATAAATTAAACAAAAAAGTTCGTCGTTTGGCGATTAAATCTGCATTATCTACTAAAGTATTAGAGAACAACGTAATCGTTCTTGAAGATTTAGTATTAAATGCACCAAAAACAAAGGATATGGTTGCAATCCTTAAAGGATTGACAATCGAGAAGAAAGCTCTTATCGTTACTGCTGATGTAAATGAAGCAGTTGAGTTATCCGCTCGTAATATCCCAGGAGTAACAGTTGTCACTGCAAATGGCGTGAACGTATTAGACGTTCTTGGTCATGAGAAGCTTGTCTTGACTAAAGCGGCAGTGGAAAAAGTAGAGGAGGTGCTTGCATAATGAGAGATCCTCGTGATATCATTAAGCGCCCGGTTATCACTGAACGTTCTATGGAAGCGATGGCTGAAAAGAAATATACTTTCGATGTAGACGTGAAAGCGAACAAGACGGAAGTAAAAGATGCTGTTGAAGCAATTTTCGGTGTTCAAGTTGAGAAAGTAAACATCATGAACTACAAGCCGAAGTATAAGCGCGTAGGTCGCCATGCGGGTTATACAAATCGTCGTAGAAAAGCTATCGTGAAATTAACTGCTGATAGCAAAGAAATCGAAATTTTCGAAGGCGTTTAATCCTAACAGAGAAGGAGGGAAATTGAGATGGCTATTAAAAAGTACAAACCAACATCAAACGGTCGCCGTAACATGACAGCTTCTGATTTCGCTGAAATCACAACTGACAAACCGGAAAAGTCCTTGCTTGCACCTTTAAGCAAAAAAGCTGGCCGTAACAACCAAGGTAAAATTACTGTACGTCATCAAGGTGGCGGACATAAGCGTCAATACCGTATCATCGATTTTAAACGCGATAAAGATGGAATTCCAGGACGCGTTGCTACAATCGAGTACGATCCAAACCGCTCTGCGAATATTGCATTGATCAACTATGTTGACGGTGAAAAGCGTTACATCCTTGCTCCTAAGAACTTAGAAGTAGGAACTCAAATTATGTCCGGCCCAGAAGCTGACATTAAACCAGGTAACGCATTACCACTTGCAAACATTCCAGTAGGTACTTTAATTCACAACATCGAGCTTAAGCCTGGTAAAGGCGGACAATTAGTTCGTTCTGCAGGTTCTTCTGCTCAAGTACTTGGTAAAGAAGGAAAATACGTACTTGTACGTTTAACTTCTGGTGAAGTACGTCTTATCTTAGCAACTTGCCGTGCTACAATCGGTCAAGTTGGTAACGAACATCATGAACTTATTAAAATCGGTAAAGCTGGTCGTTCTCGCTGGTTAGGCAAACGCCCTACAGTTCGCGGTTCCGTAATGAACCCTGTAGATCACCCACACGGTGGTGGTGAAGGTCGCGCACCTATCGGACGTAAGTCTCCAATGTCTCCATGGGGCAAACCAACTCTTGGAGCGAAAACTCGTAAGAAAAACAAAGCTTCTGATAAATTCATCGTTCGTCGTCGTAAAAAATAACGTGGTTGTAGTACGGTTCTATAGAACCGTACGTCAATTACGAAGGGAGGTACAAAAATGGCTCGCAGCTTAAAAAAGGGACCATTTGTCGATGATCATTTAATGAAAAAGGTCGAGCAAGCTACTGAAACTGGCTCTAAGCAAGTTATCAAAACTTGGTCTCGTCGTTCTACAATTTTCCCTCAATTCATCGGTCACACGATTGCTGTGTATGATGGCCGTAAACACGTTCCTGTTTACGTTACTGAGGATATGGTTGGTCATAAATTAGGTGAATTTGCTCCAACACGTACGTACAAAGGCCATGAGGCAGATAAGAAAACTAGAAGATAATGAGAGGAGGCACTTCAATGCAAGCTAAAGCAGTAGCTAGAACAGTTCGTATTGCTCCTCGTAAAGTACGTCTAGTATTAGATTTAGTTCGAGGAAAGCAAGTGGGTGAAGCAATCGCAATTCTTCGCCACACTCCAAAAGCTGCTTCTCCAATTGTAGAGAAGGTTTTGAAATCTGCGATCGCAAACGCAGAGCATAACTATGAAATGGACATCAACAACTTGGTTGTTAGCACAGCATTCGCTGATGAAGGTCCAACATTGAAACGTTTCCGTCCACGTGCAATGGGACGTGCAAGCGCAATTAACAAACGCACAAGCCATATTACAATCGTGGTATCTGAAAAGAAGGAGGGATAATCGATGGGTCAAAAGGTTAGTCCGATAGGTCTTCGGGTTGGTATTATCCGTGACTGGGAATCTAAATGGTACGCTGATAAAGATTTCGCTGAGTTATTACACGAAGATATTAAAATCCGTGAATACATCAACGTTCGTTTGAAAGATGCGGCTGTTTCTAAAGTTGAAATCGAGCGCGCTGCAAACCGTGTGAACATTACAGTACACACTGCAAAGCCTGGTATGGTAATTGGTAAAGGTGGTACAGAAGTTGAAGCACTTCGTAAAGCTCTTAACCAATTAACTGGCAAGCGTGTACACATTAATATTTTAGAAATCAAAAAAGCAGATCTTGATGCGAAATTGGTTGCTGAAAACATTGCTCGTCAATTAGAAAACCGTGTATCTTTCCGCCGTGCACAGAAGCAAACAATTCAACGTGCTATGCGTGCAGGTGCAAAAGGTATCAAAACTCAAGTTTCTGGACGTCTTGGGGGCGCTGATATCGCTCGTGCAGAATCTTACTCTGAAGGAACTGTTCCACTTCATACACTTCGTGCTGATATTGACTATGCAACAGCGGAAGCTGATACAACATACGGCAAGCTTGGCGTAAAAGTATGGATTTATCGTGGAGAAGTCCTTCCTACGAAAAAGAAAGCTTCTGAGGAAGGAGGAAAATAATTATGTTAATGCCTAAACGCGTAAAATATCGTCGTGAACACCGTGGTAAAATGCGTGGTGAAGCTAAAGGTGGTAAAGAAGTTCATTTCGGTGAATTTGGTTTACAAGCTACTGAAGCTTCTTGGATTACAAACCGTCAAATCGAAGCTGCGCGTCGTGCGATGACTCGTTATATGAGACGTGGCGGTAAAGTTTGGATTAAGATTTTCCCTTCTAAGCCATACACTGCAAAGCCTCTAGAAGTCCGCATGGGTTCCGGTAAAGGTGCTCCAGAGGGTTGGGTAGCAGTTGTTAAGCCTGGTAAAGTCATGTTTGAAATTGCAGGTGTATCCGAAGAAGTGGCACGTGAAGCATTGCGTCTTGCTGCTCATAAATTGCCGGTTAAGTGCAAGTTCGTAAAACGTGAAGAAAATGGTGGTGAATCTAATGAAAACTAATGAAATTCGTGAATTAACCACTGTCGAAATCGAACAAAAAGTGAAAGCTTTGAAAGAAGAATTATTCAACCTTCGCTTTCAATTGGCTACAGGACAATTAGAGAACACTGCACGTATTCGTGAGGTACGTAAAGCGATCGCTCGTATGAAAACTGTAGTTCGTGAAAGAGAGATCGGAATTAACGGATAATAATTGAGGGGAGGTTTGCACTGTGAGCGAACGCAACCAACGTAAAGTTTACACTGGACGTGTTGTTTCCGACAAAATGGATAAAACTATCACAGTTTTGGTCGAAACTTACAAAACACATACTTTGTACGGAAAACGTGTTAAGTATTCTAAAAAATACAAAGCACATGATGAATTAAACCAAGCAAAAGTTGGCGATATCGTAAAGATTATGGAAACTCGCCCGCTTTCCGCTACTAAACGCTTCCGTTTAGTTGAAGTCGTTGAAGAAGCTGTTATTATTTAATAGACGAATCGGATCAATGATAAATCCGAAGGGAGGTTTCATAGCATGATTCAACAAGAAACTCGTTTGAAAGTTGCTGACAACTCTGGTGCTCGTGAATTGTTAACAATTAAAGTATTAGGTGGTTCCGGCCGCAAATACGCTAACATCGGCGACATTATCGTTGCTTCTGTAAAACAAGCAACACCAGGTGGCGTTGTTAAAAAAGGTGATGTAGTTAAAGCTGTAGTTGTTCGTACAAAGAGCGGTGCTCGTCGTAAAGATGGTTCTTACATCCGTTTTGATGAGAATGCAGCAGTTATCATTAAAGAAGATAAGAGCCCACGCGGTACTCGTATCTTCGGACCGGTTGCTCGTGAATTGCGCGACAGCAACTTCATGAAAATCGTTTCCTTGGCTCCAGAAGTTCTATAATTCGAAGTATTGCCTTTCTAAGGAGGTGCACAAGAAAGATGCATGTTAAAAAAGGTGACAAAGTACAAGTAATCACTGGTAAAGATAAAGGAAAACAAGGCGTAATCCTCGCTGCTTTCCCTAAAGAAAACCGTGTTATTGTTGAGGGTGTTAACATCGTTAAGAAACACTCTAAGCCATCTCAGTTGAATCCACAAGGTGGAATCATTACGAAAGAAGCACCAGTTCATGTATCTAATGTTATGCCATTAGATCCAAAAACAGGTGAACCTACTCGTGTAGGCTATCAAGTAGTTGATGGTAAAAAAGTTCGTGTAGCAAAGAAATCAGGTCAAGTATTAGATAAATAATCTCTCTTGAAAGGAGGTCCCTGAATTGAATCGCCTTAAAGAAAAGTTCCAGAAGGAAATTACACCTGCTCTAATGAGCAAGTTTAACTATAAGTCCGTAATGCAAGTTCCTAAACTTGAAAAAATCGTTATCAACATGGGTGTTGGTGATGCTGTACAAAACTCTAAAGCATTAGACAGTGCTGTTGAAGAGTTAACACAAATCTCAGGTCAAAAGCCTGTTGTAACTCGTGCGAAGAAATCGATCGCAGGCTTCCGTCTTCGTGAAGGTATGCCGATCGGTGCAAAGGTTACATTACGTGGAGAAAAAATGTATGAGTTCTTTGATAAGCTTGTATCTGTTTCTCTTCCACGTGTTCGTGACTTCCGCGGTATCTCTAAGAATTCTTTCGATGGTCGCGGTAACTACACTCTGGGAGTTAAAGAACAATTAATCTTCCCTGAGATTGATTACGATAAAGTAAGCAAAGTTCGTGGTATGGACATCGTAATCGTAACAACTGCTAACACAGATGAAGAAGCTCGTGAGCTTTTAACACAATTCGGTATGCCATTCCAAAAATAATGGAAGCCAACGCTAAGTAGAGGAGGCGAAAACGTGGCTAAGAAATCAATGATTGCAAAGCAAAAACGCGAGCCGAAGTTTAAAGTACAGGCGTACACACGTTGCGAGCGCTGCGGTCGTCCGCATTCCGTATATCGTAAATTTAAACTTTGCCGTATTTGTTTCCGTGAACTTGCCTATAAAGGTCAAATTCCTGGTGTTAAAAAAGCTAGCTGGTAATACCCAAGAATGGGAAGGAGGTAAAACAAATGGTGATGACAGATCCAATTGCAGATTTGCTTACTCGCATCCGTAATGCGAATATGGTACGTCACGAGAAATTAGAAGTTCCTGCTTCTAACATCAAAAAAGAAATCGCGGAAATCTTAAAGCGTGAAGGTTTCGTTCGTGATGTAGAAATGATCGAGGATAACAAGCAAGGTATCCTGCGCATTTTCTTGAAATATGGTCCAAACAATGAGCGTGTAATCACTGGACTAAAACGCATCAGTAAGCCTGGCTTACGTGTATATGCAAAAGCTGATGAAGTACCACGTGTACTTAACGGATTAGGTATTGCAATCGTTTCTACTTCTAAGGGAGTAATGACTGATAAAGATGCTCGTCAATTACAAACTGGCGGAGAAGTACTAGCATACGTTTGGTAATATTTTCTGAACGAACGGAGGTGTAACAGAAATGTCTCGTATTGGTAAAAAGATTCTTGAAATCCCTGCAGGCGTAACAATTACAGTAGCTGCGGACAACACAGTAACTGTAAAAGGCCCTAAAGGTGAATTGACTCGTACTTTCCATCCTGATATTACAATCAACATGGAAGAAAACGTACTAACAGTGACACGTCCTTCTGATCAAAAAGAGCACCGTGCGCTTCACGGTACAACTCGTGCTCTTCTTGGCAACATGGTTGAGGGCGTAACAAACGGATTCCAACGTGGTCTTGAGTTAATCGGGGTTGGTTACCGTGCGTCTAAGCAAGGTAACAAGCTTGTATTAAACGTTGGTTATTCCCACCCAGTGGAGATTACTCCTGAAGCTGGAATCGAAATCGAAGTACCTGCAAACACGAAGGTTCTTGTTAAAGGTATCGATAAAGAGCGCGTTGGCGCTTTAGCTGCTAACATTCGTGCAGTACGTGCACCAGAGCCTTACAAAGGCAAAGGTATTCGCTATGAAGGCGAAGTTGTACGTCGTAAAGAAGGTAAAACAGGTAAGTAATCCTGGCAGATGAAAGGAAAGGAGTGACATCAATGATCACTAAACCTGATAAAAATGCGGTTCGTAAGAAAAGACATGCGCGCGTGCGTACAAAGCTTTCCGGTACTGCGCAGCGTCCACGCTTAAACGTGTTCCGTTCTAATCAGCACATTTATGCTCAAGTTATCGACGACGTGAACGGTGTTACATTAGTTAGTGCATCTACTCTTGATAAAGAGCTTTCTCTTGAAGGCACTAGCAACGCAGCTGCTGCTCAAAAGGTTGGAGAGCTAGTTGCAAAGCGTGCGGTTGAGAAGGGTATTAGCGAGGTAGTATTCGATCGCGGCGGCTACCTATATCATGGTCGTGTAAAAGCTTTAGCTGAAGCTGCTCGTGAAGCTGGCTTGCAATTTTAATGGTAAAAGGAGGGAAAAAAGATGCGTCGCATTGACTCAAGCAAATTAGAACTTGAAGAGCGCGTAGTAACGGTTAACCGTGTTGCGAAAGTTGTTAAAGGCGGTCGTCGTTTCCGTTTCGCTGCGTTAGTTGTAGTTGGAGATAAGAACGGTCATGTAGGATTCGGTACTGGTAAAGCACAAGAGGTGCCAGAAGCGATCCGCAAGGCTATTGAAGATGCTAAGAAAAACCTAATTCATGTACCGCTTGTTGGTACAACAGTTCCACATGAAGTACTTGGACAATTCGGAGCAGGCGAAGTATTCTTGAAGCCGGCTTCAGAAGGTACAGGAGTTATCGCTGGTGGACCGGTTCGTGCGGTTCTTGAATTAGCTGGCGTACAAGATATCCTTTCCAAGTCTTTAGGATCTAACACGCCTATTAATATGGTACGCGCTACTATGAACGGATTGAACCAATTAAAGCGTGCTGAAGATGTAGCAAAACTTCGTGGAAAAACTGTTGAAGAGTTGTTAGGTTAAGATAAGGAGGGAATAGACAATGGCAAAGAAATTAGAAATTACCCTCACTCGCAGTTTGATCGGTCGCCCGCAAGATCAACGCGCGACTGTTGAAGCGCTTGGCTTGAAAAAGCTTCATCAAACTGTAGTTAAAGAAGAAAATGCTGCTATTCTTGGAATGGTAAACAAGGTTTCTCACCTTGTAACTGTAAAAGAAGCTTAATTTTATTGTAATTCAATACTATAAGGAGGTGCCTGGGAATGAAACTTCATGAATTAAAGCCTGCTGAAGGTTCTCGTAAAGTTCGCAACCGTGTAGGACGCGGTATTGGTTCTGGTAACGGTAAAACTGCTGGTAAAGGTCATAAAGGACAAAACGCACGCTCTGGCGGCGGTGTTCGTCTTGGCTTCGAAGGTGGTCAAACTCCTCTATTCCGTCGTCTTCCAAAACGCGGCTTCACTAATATCGGTCGTAAAGAATACGCGATTGTAAACCTTGATGCTTTAAATCGCTTTGAAGATGGTACAGAAGTAACAGCTGAATTGTTACTTGAAACTGGCGTAATCAGCAAGTTGAACAACGGTGTAAAAGTTCTTGCGAACGGTACACTTGAGAAGAAGCTTACTGTGAAAGCTACTAAATTTTCTTCTGCTGCAGTAGCAGCAATTGAAGCGGCTGGCGGAAAAACTGAGGTGATTTAATGTTTCGTACAATCTCCAACTTTATGCGCGTTGCTGAGATAAGACATAAAATCCTATTTACCTTGGCGATGTTAATCGTCTTCCGAATTGGTACGTTTATTCCGGTACCTAATGTTAACGCTGAAGTTCTAAAGGCCCAAGATCAACTCAACGTATTAGGTATTCTTAATACCTTCGGCGGCGGAGCGTTGCAAAACTTCTCCATCTTCGCGATGGGAATCATGCCGTATATTACAGCATCCATCATCGTGCAGCTTTTGCAGATGGATGTTGTGCCTAAGTTTACGGAATGGGCAAAGCAAGGTGAGATGGGCCGTCGTAAATTAGCTCAGTTTACCCGCTATTTCACAATTGTGCTGGCTTTTATTCAAGCAATCGGTATGTCTATCGGATTCAATAACTTAGCGAACGGACAGTTAATTGAGAATCCGGGCTGGACGACATATTTGTATATCGCTACTGTTCTTACTGCAGGGACAGCCTTTTTAATGTGGGTTGGCGAACAAATTACGGCGAAGGGTGTTGGAAACGGAATTTCGATCCTCATCTTTGCTGGTATCGTAGCAGCAATTCCAAACGTAATGAATCAAATTTATGTTCAGCAGTTCCAAGACGCTGGAGAAGATTTATTCATTCGTATTGTGAAAGTAGCACTAATTGTAATTGCTATATTGGCAGTTATTGTTGGAGTTATCTATATTCAACAGGCAACAAGAAAAATCCCGATTCAGTACGCAAAGCGTGCAGCGGGAAGCGGCGGTTATGCTGGTGCACAAAATACGCATTTACCGTTAAAGGTAAATAGCGCAGGCGTTATTCCAGTTATCTTTGCCGTTTCGTTCTTGATTACACCGCCGACGATTGCTCAGTTTTTCCCGAAACACGATGTGTCGCAATGGATTATTCAAAACTTTAACTATTCCCATCCTGTGGGGATGATTATATATGTTGCATTAATCATTGCCTTCTCGTACTTCTATGCATTTGTTCAAGTCAATCCTGAACAGATGGCTGAGAACCTGAACAAGCAAGGTGGATATGTTCCTGGTATTCGTCCAGGTAAAAATACAGAGCAATACTTAACAAAAATTCTCTATCGTTTAACTTTTGTCGGTTCTATATTTTTAGCAGCAATCGCCATTCTGCCTGTTATCTTCATCAAGCTTGCAAATTTACCTAGTTCTGCACAAATTGGGGGAACAAGTTTGTTGATTGTAATTGGAGTGGCTTTAGAAACGATGAAACAGCTGGAAAGCCAATTAGTAAAACGCCATTATAAAGGCTTCATTAAGCAATGAGCAAAGCGGGAAGGCAATCTTCCCTAATAGCTCATTTATATTCTGGGGGGAATCGTGATGAATTTAATTTTAATGGGACTTCCGGGTGCCGGAAAAGGTACACAGGCTGAAAGAATTATTGCCAAGTATAACATCCCTCACATTTCAACAGGAGATATGTTTCGTGCTGCTATTAAAGAAGGAACCGAACTAGGTTTAAAAGCAAAATCTTTCATGGATCAAGGTGCGCTTGTTCCAGACGAGGTAACAATTGGAATCGTTCGTGAACGTTTAAGCAAAGAAGATTGCAATGGCGGCTTCTTGCTAGATGGTTTTCCTCGAACAGTGGCTCAGGCATCTGCTTTAGAAGAAATCGTGAAAGATCTTGGCAAGAAAATCGATTATGTCATCAATATTGATGTAGATTCTGATTTATTGCTTAAACGATTGACTGGAAGACGTATTTGCAAAGACTGTGGTGCAACTTATCACCTTGTCTTTAATCCACCTGCAGTAGAGGGTGTTTGCGATAAATGTGGCGGAGAGCTTTACCAGCGCTCTGATGATAATGAGGAGACTGTAGCAAACCGCTTAGAGGTTAATATTAAGCAAACACAGCCTTTGCTTAATTTCTATGAAGAACTTGGTTACTTGCGAAATATCAACGGCGTGCAGGAAATCGGCAAGGTATTTGAAGATATTGAAGCCCTTATCGGAGATTTGGCATAATGATCATTTGCAAGACACCTCGCGAAATTGAGATTATGCGAGAGGCTGGAAGAATTGTAGCCTTGACTCACCAAGAGTTGAAAAAGCATATTGTTCCGGATATCACAACAAAGGAGCTTGACACAATTGCGGAACAAATCATTCGCAAGTATGGGGCATCCCCCTCCTTTAAAGGATATCATGGTTTCCCAGGAAGCATTTGTACTTCTGTAAATGAAGAATTGGTGCACGGAATTCCAAGCGACCGCAGGCTCAAGGATGGCGATGTGATCAGCATCGATATAGGTGCGAAATATAATGGATATCATGGAGATTCCGCATGGACATATCCCGTAGGAAGCATTTCAGAATCTGTTCAAAAGCTGCTTGATGTTACAGAGAGATCATTATATCTCGGTTTGGAGCAAGTGAAGCCTAGTGAAAGATTGTCAAATGTATCACATGCGATTCAAACATATGCGGAGAGCAATGGCTTTTCCGTTGTGAGAGAGTATGTCGGTCATGGAATCGGGCAAGACTTACATGAAGACCCGCAAATTCCACACTACGGTCCTCCTAATAAAGGTCCTAGGTTGAAACCGGGTATGGTCATTTGCATTGAACCGATGATTAATGAAGGAACAAGATATGTAAAAACACTCTCTGATAACTGGACAGTGGTGACTGTTGATGGTAAATGGTGTGCTCACTTTGAACATACTGTTGCCGTTACGGAAGCAGGATATGAAATCCTGACAACCCTGTAAGCAGTAAACTCTCCGAGATTTCAGAGCAGTTTAAGAAGGTTACTGATTTGAAGAAGGGAGAACATGAAATGGCTAAAGATGATGTAATTGAAGTAGAAGGCACAGTTGTAGAAACTTTGCCAAACGCGATGTTTAAAGTAGAATTGGAGAACGGACACGTAGTATTAGCTCACGTTTCTGGTAAAATCCGTATGAACTTCATTCGTATTTTACCAGGAGACAAAGTTACGGTAGAATTATCTCCGTATGACTTAAATCGTGGTCGTATTACGTATCGTTTTAAATAATATAGCACTCCGTAATCGTTAAGGAGGTTCGAGACATGAAAGTAAGACCATCCGTTAAGCCGATTTGCGAAAAATGTAAAGTTATTCGCAGAAGAGGAAAAGTAATGGTGATCTGTGAAAATCCGAAACATAAGCAAAAACAAGGTTAATCAAAGGAGGTGTTCATAATGGCACGTATCGCAGGTGTAGATATTCCTCGTGACAAGCGCGTCGTTATTTCTTTAACTTACGTATATGGTATTGGTCGTCCGACTGCTCAAAAAGTTCTTGCGGAAGCTGGTGTTTCTGAAGATACTCGAGTTCGTGACCTAACTGAAGAAGAATTAGGGAAGATCCGTGATATCATCGATCGTCTAAAGGTAGAAGGTGACCTTCGTCGTGAAGTATCCTTAAACATCAAACGTTTGATGGAAATCGGTTCTTACCGTGGTCTTCGTCATCGTCGCGGCTTACCAGTTCGTGGTCAAAATACGAAAAATAACGCACGTACACGTAAAGGTCCTCGTCGTACTGTAGCAAATAAAAAGAAATAATAAGTAAAGGAGGTTGAACAAACAATGGCAGCACGCAAAACTAACACTCGTAAACGTCGTGTGAGAAAGAATATTGAGACTGGTATCGCGCATATCCGTTCTACATTCAATAACACAATCGTAACGATTACAGACGCTCATGGTAATGCACTTTCTTGGTCTAGTGCAGGTGCACTTGGTTTCAAGGGTTCTCGTAAATCCACTCCATTTGCAGCGCAAATGGCTGCAGAAACAGCTGCAAAAGCATCCATGGAGCATGGTCTTAAAACTTTGGAGGTTACTGTTAAAGGTCCTGGTGCCGGTCGTGAAGCAGCTATCCGTGCGCTTCAAGCTGCAGGATTAGAAGTAACAGCTATCAGAGACGTTACTCCAGTACCTCATAACGGATGCCGTCCGCCAAAACGTCGCCGTGTGTAATTGTTCTGTATAAATTTCTAAACATTGTCTATAATGGGATATGATACAATAGTTATACAGAAACATTGCTTATTGTTGTGCACAATCGGGAACTGCCTAAGGGGGACTTTCGGTTAGACAATTTTAAGTTGTCTAGCCGGGGTTTCGACGTTTTGAAGGAGGGTTTAATAAATGATCGAGATTGAAAAACCAAAAATCGAAACGGTTGAAATTAACGAGGATGCCAAGTATGGCAAATTCGTCATTGAACCGCTTGAGCGTGGATATGGTACTACTTTGGGTAACTCCTTACGTCGTATTCTGTTATCCTCACTCCCTGGTGCCGCTGTAACGTCTATCCAAATTGATGGTGTACTGCACGAGTTTTCTACGATTGAGGGCGTTGTGGAAGATGTCACAACGATTATCTTAAATTTAAAAAAGCTAGCCCTGAAAATTTACTCTGAAGAAGAGAAAACGCTCGAAATTGATATTACGGGCGAGGGTGTTGTCACAGCTGCTGATATTACTCACGACAGCGACGTGGAAATCTTAAACCCAGATTTACATGTTGCAACGCTTGCGAAGGATGCACATTTACGTATGCGCCTTACAGCTAGACGTGGTCGCGGGTATACACCAGCCGATGCGAACAAGAGAGAGGATCAACCGATAGGTGTTATTCCTATCGACTCTATTTATACTCCAGTCTCACGTGTGACATACCAAGTAGAAAATACACGTGTTGGACAAGTGACAAATTACGACAAGCTGACGCTTGACGTGTGGACGGATGGAAGCATCGGACCGAAAGAAGCAATCTCGTTAGGAGCCAAAATCTTAACAGAGCATTTAAATATCTTTGTCGGTTTAACAGACGAAGCACAAAATGCTGAGATTATGGTAGAAAAAGAAGAAGATCAAAAAGAGAAAGTTTTGGAGATGACGATCGAAGAGCTTGATCTTTCTGTTCGTTCTTATAACTGCTTGAAGCGCGCTGGTATCAATACGGTACAAGAGCTTGCGAACAAGACAGAAGAAGACATGATGAAGGTTCGTAACTTAGGACGCAAATCCTTAGAAGAAGTGAAGCATAAGCTCGAAGAACTTGGCTTAGGCTTACGCAAAGATGACTAAGGTTTCTTTGTTTTGTTACGATACTACTAACAAAGGAGGGAACTACTAATGGGATACAGAAAATTAGGCCGCACAAGTGCCCAGCGTAAAGCGATGTTACGTGACTTAACGACTGATTTAATCATTAACGAACGTATTCAAACTACTGAAACACGTGCGAAAGAACTTCGTTCCGTAGTAGAAAAAATGATTACTTTAGGGAAACGCGGAGATCTTCATGCTCGCCGTCAAGCAGCAGCATATATCCGTAATGAAGTAGCTGACGCTGAAACAAACCAAGATGCACTTCAAAAGCTATTCGCTGATATCGCACCGCGTTACACAGAGCGTCAAGGCGGATACACTCGTATCGCTAAGATCGGACCACGCCGTGGTGACGGTGCTCCAATGGTAATCATCGAGTTAGTATAATAACAGTAAAAGGGCAGGATCAACTGATCACAGCCCTTTTTTTGTATGCTCTAATGTCGAAATTGATTATTTCTTAGGAAATGTTGCCTGGGGGTGTGCGGTTATGGAGAAACTTCGTGTCGATATGTTAAAGTTCCAATATCCTCATGCCCATTCGTATACTTTGCAAGGTATTTCTTTTTCTGTACAAAAAGGGGAATGGGTTAGTATTATCGGTCAGAATGGTTCCGGTAAGTCAACTTTAGCAAAGTTGTTAAATGGACTGCTCTTGCCGAGTGAGGGAACCATTACAATAGACGGGGAAATTGTCCTGTCAGAAGAAACAATTTGGGATGTCCGAAAGAAAATCGGTATGGTATTTCAAAGCCCTGATAATCAGTTTGTTGGTACAACTGTTAAGGATGACATTGTATTTGGTCTTGAAAATATCGGAATGTCTCGAGCTGAGATGGCTGTGCGTCTTGAGTATGCACTTCAGCTTGTCGGTATGAAGGAATATGAGAATCAAGAGCCTCATTCCTTGTCGGGCGGTCAAAAACAACGTGTTGCAATAGCTAGTATTTTAGCACTTGAGCCATCTATTCTTATTTTAGACGAAGCTACTTCAATGTTGGACCCAAAAGGGAGAAGAGAAGTACTAGAAACGGTACGGGAGCTTGTGCGCACAAAAGGGGCTACTGTTCTTTCGATTACGCATGACCTAGAGGAAGCTGCACAATCTGATAGAGTGATTGTTCTCAATGAAGGAAGTATTTTAAGAGAAGGAAAACCGGAACAGGTATTTCGATATGGTGATGAGTTACGGAAGATTGGTTTGGATGTTCCATTTTCTGTAAAATTGGCAGAAGGCCTGCAAAAAGGGACTGTTCCGTTACAATCCATGCATCTTACAATGGAAAGTTTGGTGAATGAGCTTTGGACATTATATTTCAAAAGGTAGAGCATCGTTACCAACGGAACACTCCGTTTGAGCGGCTTGCAATTTACGATATTGATCTTCGTTTAAAGAGCGGATGCTATTATGCTGTTATTGGACATACAGGTTCAGGAAAATCTACATTCATTCAGCATTTGAACGGCTTGCTGCAGCCGACTGCTGGGGAAATTCAAGTTGGAGAACAAGTCATTTCATCTCGGAAAAAAGAGAAAAAGCTTAAGCCGCTTCGTAAAAAGGTAGGCGTTGTATTTCAATTTCCTGAACATCAGCTTTTCGAAGAAACAGTAGAAAAAGATATTTGCTTTGGGCCGATAAACTTTGGTGCAACAGAAGAGCAGGCAAAGCAAAAGGCAAGAGATGTGATCGGTTTGGTTGGGCTTCCTGAAGAATTCCTAGACAAATCACCATTTGAATTAAGCGGGGGCCAAATGCGGCGAGTGGCCATTGCTGGTGTTTTAGCAATGGATCCTGAGGTACTTGTGCTTGATGAACCAACAGCTGGACTTGATCCAAGAGGGCAACAGGAATTAATGGATATGTTTTATGAACTTCATAAAGCAAAAGATCTTACTGTTATCCTTGTGACACATAATATGGACGATGCTGCACGTTATGCAGATGAAGTAATTGTTATGCATAACGGTACTGTGTTTTTGCAGGGGGAGCCGACAGATGTATTTTCTTATTCGAATGAACTAGAAGGCATTGGTGTATCTCTTCCTCTATCCCTTCAATACAAAAAGCTGCTTGAGGAAACGTGCGGTATATCCTTACCTGCTTCCACGCTTACAATAGAGAAGCTGACAAGTGAGCTGCTTCAATTGATACGGAAGGGAGAGAGGCGGTAATGCAGCAATTGATGATTGGAAAGTATATACCAGGGGACTCTCTTATTCACCGTCTCGATCCGCGTGCGAAGCTCTCTATCGTTTTCTTCTATGTGTTTATTGTGTTTCTTGCTAATAATTCTGCTTCCTACGGTTTATTGCTGCTGTATTCCTTATTGCCTGCAGCTCTTTCGGGAGTACCTTTTCGTTACATCTTAACGGGTTTAAAACCAATGCTATGGATTTTCCTGTTCACCTTCCTTCTTCATGTATTGACAACGAAGGAAGGAACTCTTTTGTTTGAGTTGGGCCCCGTAGCTGTCCATGAAAAAGGGCTGCAGCAGGGAATTTATATTTCTATTCGTTTTCTTGTAATCATCATGATGACAACGCTGCTAACATTAACAACAACACCCATTGAGATCACAGATGGGCTAGAGTCATTACTTTCACCGTTTAAAAGGATTGGTTTACCGGCTCATGAAATCGCGCTCATGATGTCGATCTCGTTGCGCTTTATCCCAACGTTGATGGAAGAGGCAGAGAAAATTATGAAGGCACAGGCATCACGAGGAGTTGATTTTACAGGAGGGCCTATCAAGGAGCGTTTGCGTGCCGTTGTTGCATTGCTTGTTCCTTTGTTCATTGGTGCTTTTAAAAGAGCCGAGGATTTGGCGATCGCCATGGAGGCAAGAGGATATCAGGGGGGCGAAGGAAGAACAAAATTTCGTCAGCTTCTTTGGCATTTCCGGGACAGTGCAGCATTTGTAAGCTTGCTGGTAACAGCGTTTATTTTAGTTTGGATTCGTTCATAATGGAGAGTGGCTATGAAAAGAATGAAGTGTACTATCTCTTATGACGGCACTGGCTTCTTTGGCTACCAAATTCAACCGGGGAAGCGTACGGTGCAGCAGGAGATAGAAGCAGTATTGAAGAGAATGCATAAGGGCGAGGAGGTTCGCATTTATGCATCAGGAAGGACGGATGCAGCCGTTCATGCACAAGGGCAGGTTATTCATTTTGATACCCCTCTTGAGATCGCTCAGGAACGTTGGATTGCCGCGTTAAATACACAGTTGCCTGATGATATTGCGGTACATCACGCAGAAGCGGTGTCCTCAGAATTTCACGCCCGTTATGATGTAGTGAGCAAGGAATACCGCTATCGGGTTATGCTTGGAAGAGGGAAGAATGTATTTCTTAGACACTACGCATATCTCTATCCCTACAGTTTGAATATAGAGGCCATCGAGGCGGCTATGCAGCATTTAAAGGGAACACATGATTTCACATCCTTTTGCTCTGCTAAAACGGAAATAGAGGACAAGGTGCGTACGATATATGAGATTGATGTGCTGCGGCAGGGCGAGGAAATTATATTCCGCTTTGTAGGCAACGGTTTTTTGTACAATATGGTACGCATTATGGTCGGCACATTGCTTGATGTGGGGCAGGGGAAGCTGCATGCAGATGAGATCCCAGGCATCCTAAAGAAGATGGATAGACGCTTGGCTGGGAAGACAGTACCTGGTCATGGTTTATATTTATGGCAGGTCAATTATTAAGAATTTTGGATCAGGAATAAATTGGGGGCAAATATAAAGCCTATAACAACTAATCCTGGTGTAACATTTTCTTGACATTAGTTTGGCAAGGCGATATTATAACATATGGTATTGTTTCTAAAACCACGATAAAGCCCCGGAACTTCATCGTGTTAGAATAAACAAACAAGAATTCTATTATTGACATTGAACAGGAGGGAAACACATGCGTACGACTTTCATGGCAAAGGCTAACGAAGTTGAGCGTAAATGGTATGTTGTTGACGCTGAAGGTAAAACTTTAGGTCGTCTTGCAAGCGAAGTAGCTTCTATTTTGCGCGGGAAAAACAAACCAACTTACACACCAAATGTTGATACTGGCGATCACGTAATCGTCATCAACGCTGAAAAAATTCACTTAACAGGTAACAAATTGAACGATAAAATTTACTATCGTCACAGCATGCATCCAGGCGGATTGAAGCAAAGAACAGCTCTAGAAATGCGTACAAACTACCCTGTACAAATGATCGAGCTTGCAGTTAAAGGCATGCTTCCTAAAAACCGTCTTGGCCGTCAAATGTTTAGAAAATTAAACGTATATGCTGGTGCTGAGCATCCACACCAAGCACAAAAACCAGAAGTTTACGAACTTCGCGGATAATTATTAAAAGGAGGGTTTACTTTGGCACAGGTACAATACTATGGTACTGGACGTCGTAAAAGTTCAGTAGCGCGCGTGCGTCTCGTTCCTGGCGAAGGACGCGTTATTATCAACGGTCGTGAATTTGAAAACTATATTCCATTCGCTGCATTGCGTGAAGTTGTGAAGCAACCTCTAGTTGCGACTGAAACTTTAGGCAGCTACGATGTTCTTGTTAATGTTGGCGGCGGCGGTTACACTGGTCAAGCTGGTGCAATTCGTCACGGTATCGCAAGAGCATTACTAAAAGCGGATCCTGAGTATCGTTTAACTTTAAAACGTGCGGGTCTATTAACTCGTGATGCGCGTATGAAAGAGCGTAAGAAATACGGTCTTAAAGGCGCTCGTCGTGCACCTCAGTTCTCAAAACGTTAATATTGTATGCAAAACCTCAAGCCTTTTGGCTTGGGGTTTTTTGTTTTGTATAAAAAATGTATCTTTTAGTGTACTCTTCAGCAGATGTCTGCAAAGGTTATGTTCGAACTGAAATAATGGCAGTGTGGAGTATACGAATTGTATCGTACGTGTAAATTATGCTTTCTCCTCCGTTCTTATTATGTTTTCCCTTTGGAATATTTTAATTGGCATGTTCCTTTCTTGTACGTTTAGACTACGGAATAGGGAGGTGCATAAACTTGAATGTCATTACTACCCTAAAAGATAAACGACGTGAAAAGCAATTGAAATATGAACGGAGGCTGCTTCGTGAAATTTCGCTGGCCTCTCTTCGAAGTGATATAAAGCAATATTTTTTTGAGTATACAAAGACATCCCAGTTTACACGACATTGTGAAGAGTATTGTATAGAGCTAGCGGTTGAGTCATACTTGCTCGGTGCTCGTTACAGCAAATTTGGTTACTACGGGGAGTCGTTGCCTCAGGTGAGAAAACGATCTATATTTGAGGAAAAAAGCTTAACAGAAATGCTGTTTCATTTTTTATCAACCGTGCCGCTGACTGACCTTCCAAAGGAATGCCGGCAAAAGCTATATGAAGTATGTGAAAATTTCATCTCCTCCTGGTGGAAGGAAGGATATGAAAAAGGAGAACGAAGATATCGACTTCGTTTACGTTAACTACTCATATTCTCTCTCCTTGTCCCATATAAGTAAGTAGAGGACTTGCAGGAGGGGGAATTATGAGAAAAATTAAATTGATTTCCTTCGCTTTAGCAGCTATTGTACTTTTTTTTCTCGTACGGTATGAATTCCAGATTACAAAGTCATGGAAAGCATGGAATTTACCTCTCTCGGGGAAAATTATAGTGTTGGATGCGGGACATGGAGGACCTGATGGTGGGGCAGTCGGCGGTGATGAGGTTGTAGAAAAAGAAATTACGCTTAAGATTGCAAAAAAGGTGCAGGATTACTTACAGGAGCAAGGAGCCCTTGTTATTATGACGCGTGACGAGGATGAGGACTTGGCTGACGAGGATACAAAAGGATATAGCAGAAGGAAAGTAGAGGATTTACGTAAGCGGGTAGAGATTGTCAATAATTCCGATGCAGACTTCTTCGTTAGCATTCATTTAAACGCAATCCCAATCTCCAGCTCCCGAGGGGCACAAACCTTTTATAACCGTTCTCTAGTAGAAAATGAACGAGCAGCCAAATTTATTCAGGCAGAACTTCGTAATAGCTTAGAAAATACACATCGATTAGCTAAAATCATCAATCATGTCTATCTCCTTAAGCATGCTAAGGTGCCCGGTGTGCTTGTAGAAGCAGGATTTCTGTCTAATGTTAATGAACGCCAACTCTTGAGATCCGAAGCATATCAAAAAAAGGTGGCAGCTGCTATATACAGAGGTGTGCTGCGGTATTTTACTGAGAAAGGAAATCCTCCTGACTAAATAGTAGGAGGGTTTTTTCATACAAGTTGTAGTTCTCAAGGTCGGGGTGATCCGAAGCACTTGCTAAAAAATGAGTGTTAGCTGAGTATTCGCAGGAAGAATCTCCGCTTTCGAACGAAGGCTCTTTAGGAAAAGTGAAGTTAAGTGGCGGGAGATTTCAATAGTGAAAACTGAAAGTATGATATACTAAAAATGAAAACGCACTATTCCTCACAATTTCTTACAGGCGGTGGACGAATATGGTAACAAAAGAGCAGGTAGTACAAGCACTTGAGCAGTTGCAAGACCCATTTTTACATAAAACATTTCAAGAAACAGGCGCTATTCAAGAAATCAGCTTAAAGCCGGAAAAAGCACATGTAAGCTTGAAAATCGCAATTGCTAAAACAGGTACTCCAGAGCAAATGCAGCTGCAGAGTATGATTGTAAAAATTGTAAAGGATTTGGGGGCATCTACAGTAGGCCTTCGTTTTACTGAATTTACAGATGAGGAGCTGAAAAATCTTGGTGTATCAGAGGGAGAAGCGCCGGATACATTGCTATCTCCGACATCGAAAACTGTGTTTCTCGCGGTTGCAAGTGGTAAAGGCGGTGTCGGTAAATCGACTGTTTCCGTAAACCTTGCAGTTGCGTTAGCGCGTCTTGGAAAAAAAGTAGGGATTATTGACGCGGATATTTATGGATTTAGTGTACCGGATATGATGGGGATTACAAAACGTCCAGTTGTACGCGGTGAGCGCATTATCCCGGTTGAGCGTTTCGGGGTAAAGGTTATCTCGATGGGCTTTTTTGTAGAGGATAATGCACCTGTTATTTGGCGCGGACCGATGCTCGGTAAAATGTTGAACCATTTCTTCTCAGAAGTAGAATGGGGTGAATTAGATTATCTCGTATTGGATTTGCCGCCAGGAACGGGAGATGTTGCTTTAGATGTTCATTCTATGCTCCCTTCTTGTAAAGAAATTATCGTGACGACGCCGCATCCAACAGCTGCTTTTGTTGCTGCGCGTGCTGGTGCGATGGCATTACGGACAGAGCATGAAATAGTTGGGGTTATCGAGAATATGTCTTATTTTGAAAGCAAGGTAACCGGGGAGAAGGAATATGTATTTGGACAAGGCGGGGGCAAAAAGCTTGCTGAGGATTTACAGACGATTCTACTTGGTCAAATTCCGCTTCAGCAGCCTGACTGGAATGAGGATGATTTTGCACCTTCTGTATACGATGAAACACATCAAATTGGACAAATATATAATGAGATTGCGGAAACCGTTATCGAAGCAATTGTGATGAAACAAAAATAACCTCTTCATATGAAGAGGTTTATTTTTATCACGAGCTCTTGCTTGCTTTCTCGACAGCTTTACTAATAACATCAATCATTTTTGTTTGGAAGAGCGGACTTTCAGCGGTTTCGTTCAGCATCTGCTGTAAATATACGCGATACTCCTTACTTTTCATCACATCGAGCATTTGCTTCTCAATCTCTGGGTTTTTCAAAATTTCTATAACCCCAGCTTGGTATTGCGGATCCTTTAAAAGCACCTTCATGAGTTCTCCTTGCTCCTTTTGTACACTTTTTGCAAAGGCTGAGGAGAACTGAGGATCCTTAAACATCTTTTCCCAAAATTTCTGCCCTTCTTCGGAGGTCATAGTATCTTGAATGGTTTGCTTGACAACAGTTTCATCAAGAATAAGAGCCTGCTTCATCTTCTCATCCATTAGCACATCCTGAATGGCTTTCTTTCCTTGATCCGTTTTTAGAATATCGACAATCATTTTTTTCGTCTGATCGTAATCTAATTCAGATTGAGCTGTAGTATTCTCTTGAGCACATGCTGCTACTGTAAGAAAGAGTAGAAACGATAGCAGTATAAACGGAATCCGTTTCATTAACCGGAGCTCCTTTCGCTGAGTTCTATTTTTGGGTATAAAAGCAGATATAACCTTTGTGACACTGTCTAACTCCTCTAGCATGCCCGCTTTTCTTAATATAAATATTTTGGTAAAAATTATGCGCACTACCGACTAGCTTTTTAAAATTTCGGTTGTTACAATTTAAGTTAGAACATACAGAAACTGGGGGATTATGTCGTGAACAGCCGGAAATGGGTACATCTTTTTTTTTCCACACTATTTCTTGGGGGAATTAGCACTATTTTAGTCGGGTTTATTTTAAAGTGGGATCAGTATGCAAGGCTGTTCCAAAGCTTTGACGGGAAGGAGTTGCTTTCTGTAGCTTTTTGGCTGCTGGGAGTTGGATTTATTTTCAGTGTGATTAGTCAAATGGGCTTTTTTGCGTATCTAACGGTGCATCGATTTGGGATTGGGATTTTTCGTTCCGCCTCTCTTTGGAATGCGGTACAGGTATTTCTTGTAGCCTTT
>NZ_AP048547.1:167500-232500 GCF_059698935.1 Ectobacillus sp. OTK
AAGGACTGGTGGAGCGCTTAGAAGTGAGAATGCCGGTATGAGTAGCGAAAGATAGGTGAGAATCCTATCCACCGAATGCCTAAGGTTTCCTGAGGAAGGCTCGTCCGCTCAGGGTTAGTCGGGACCTAAGCCGAGGCCGAAAGGCGTAGGCGATGGACAACAGGTTGATATTCCTGTACCACCTCTTTACCGTTTGAGCGATGGAGGGACGCAGAAAGATAGGGGATGCATGCCGCTGGTTGTGCATGTCTAAGCAGTTAGGCTGGTAAGCAGGCAAATCCGCTTACCGTAAAGGCTGAGCTGTGATGGGGAAGCCCTTTATGGGCGAACTCCCTGATTCTACGCTGCCAAGAAAAGCTTCTAGCGATGGTATTTGGTGCCCGTACCGCAAACCGACACAGGTAGGCGAGGAGAGAATCCTAAGGTGAGCGAGAGAACTCTGGTTAAGGAACTCGGCAAAATGACCCCGTAACTTCGGGAGAAGGGGTGCTCTTCGTAAGGAGAGCCGCAGTGAATAGGCCCAAGCGACTGTTTAGCAAAAACACAGGTCTCTGCGAAGCCGCAAGGCGAAGTATAGGGGCTGACACCTGCCCGGTGCTGGAAGGTTAAGAGGAGAGGTTAGCTCTAGGCGAAGCTTTGAATCGAAGCCCCAGTAAACGGCGGCCGTAACTATAACGGTCCTAAGGTAGCGAAATTCCTTGTCGGGTAAGTTCCGACCCGCACGAAAGGTGTAACGACTTGGGCACTGTCTCAACCAGAGACTCGGTGAAATTATAGTACCTGTGAAGATGCAGGTTACCCGCGACAGGACGGAAAGACCCCGTGGAGCTTTACTGTAGCCTGATATTGAATTTTGGTACAGCTTGTACAGAATAGGCGGGAGCCTGGGAAGCCGGAGCGCCAGCTTCGGTGGAGGCGCCTGTGGGATACCGCTCTGGCTGTATTGAAGTTCTAACCCGCGCCCCTCATCGGGGCGGGAGACAGTGTCAGGTGGGCAGTTTGACTGGGGCGGTCGCCTCCTAAAGTGTAACGGAGGCGCCCAAAGGTTCCCTCAGAATGGTTGGAAATCATTCGAAGAGTGTAAAGGCATAAGGGAGCTTGACTGCGAGACCTACAAGTCGAGCAGGGACGAAAGTCGGGCTTAGTGATCCGGTGGTTCCGCATGGAAGGGCCATCGCTCAACGGATAAAAGCTACCCCGGGGATAACAGGCTTATCTCCCCCAAGAGTCCACATCGACGGGGAGGTTTGGCACCTCGATGTCGGCTCATCGCATCCTGGGGCTGTAGTCGGTCCCAAGGGTTGGGCTGTTCGCCCATTAAAGCGGTACGCGAGCTGGGTTCAGAACGTCGTGAGACAGTTCGGTCCCTATCCGTCGCGGGCGCAGGAAATTTGAGAGGAGCTGTCCTTAGTACGAGAGGACCGGGATGGACGCACCGCTGGTGTACCAGTTGTTCTGCCAAGGGCATCGCTGGGTAGCTATGTGCGGACGGGATAAGTGCTGAAAGCATCTAAGCATGAAGCCCCCCTCAAGATGAGATTTCCCATAGCGTCAAGCTAGTAAGATCCCTGAAAGATGATCAGGTTGATAGGTCTGAGGTGTAAGCGTGGCGACACGTGCAGCTGACAGATACTAATCGATCGAGGGCTTAATCATAATTACACAGCACAGCATGTTATCTAGTTTTGAAGGAATATCCTTCAAACAAAATAGGTCTAGTGATGATGGCGAAGAGGCCACACCCGTTCCCATACCGAACACGGAAGTTAAGCTCTTCAGCGCCGATGGTAGTTGGGGGTTTCCCCCTGTGAGAGTAGGACGTCGCTAGGCCAGCCTTATTAGGTTGCTATGGATTTTTTAACCCCTGGAACAAAAGCTTTTATTGAAACGACTATGATCATATTCCGCAATAGCTCAGCGGTAGAGCAATCGGCTGTTAACCGATAGGTCGTAGGTTCGAATCCTACTTGCGGAGCCATGCTTCCATAGCTCAGTAGGTAGAGCACTTCCATGGTAAGGAAGAGGTCACCGGTTCAAGCCCGGTTGGGAGCTCTTGAAATATTTATTTTTTGGCCCGTTGGTCAAGCGGTTAAGACACCGCCCTTTCACGGCGGTAACACGGGTTCGAATCCCGTACGGGTCACCAACATATGGAGGATTAGCTCAGCTGGGAGAGCATCTGCCTTACAAGCAGAGGGTCGGCGGTTCGAGCCCGTCATCCTCCATTTTTATTCTCATATTGGAGGGGTAGCGAAGTGGCTAAACGCGGCGGACTGTAAATCCGCTCCCTCAGGGTTCGGCGGTTCGAATCCGTCCCCCTCCACCATTTTATTTGAATAAAGCGTTTAAAGATTGTTATACTATATGTATGAAGAAGCAGCTATGTAACAGTGGTTGTTTTTGTTATGTGTAGTAGCAAGTATCTAAGAAATGTCGAATTGTTTACCTTTACTTCTAAGAAGTGAATTCGAGGATGTATGTCTTGTAGTTAAATCAATGGGCTATAGCCAAGCGGTAAGGCAACGGACTTTGACTCCGTCATTCGTTGGTTCGAATCCAGCTAGCCCAGCCATTACGAGCCATTAGCTCAGTCGGTAGAGCATCTGACTTTTAATCAGAGGGTCGAAGGTTCGAGTCCTTCATGGCTCACATGAAAATATGCGGAAGTAGTTCAGTGGTAGAATACAACCTTGCCAAGGTTGGGGTCGCGGGTTCGAATCCCGTCTTCCGCTCCATACGGGGCCTTAGCTCAGCTGGGAGAGCGCCTGCTTTGCACGCAGGAGGTCAGCGGTTCGATCCCGCTAGGCTCCATAATCTATAAAGAAAAAAGCCTTAAATCTAAAAAGATTTAGGGCTTTTTTATTTTTAAAGGATAAAAAAGTATAAATTCTGGAGGTATTGTCTAGCTGTAGTGCTCAATCCCCCGCAGTCAAATAATCTTCCCTACAAAAAAAGTGTCTTTACAATAGGAAAGAAACATACAGGAAGCTTTTGTAAATCGGATTTGCCCGAATCTCGCGTTTTATCCATGGGTTGTTTTCCTTTCAGAGCTAAACGAGGCGCTCCAGCTTTTCTTATTTAGTAAGTATACAAGAAATGTTGAGTTGAATCATAGAATAAAGAATATTTAGAATGTTAGCAAGTAAATAGGGGGATGACACATGCGGAAGGAAATTTCGGTTATTGGGGTTCCTTTGGATTTAGGTCAAATGCGGCGTGGGGTGGATATGGGGCCGAGTGCTATTCGTTATGCCGGTATGATTGAGAGACTAGAGCATATAGGCTATAATGTAGAGGATTTAGGCGATTTATATGTAGAGCGTCCGAATCGAAATGAACCTGATGAGAACCCAAAGCTAAAAAACCTAAAGCAAATTGTGACAGTGTGTACAGAACTGGCGACGAAGGTTGATCATGTGTTAGAGCGCAAGCGCACCCCTGTTGTTCTTGGAGGAGACCATAGCATTGCTATCGGAACGTTAGCTGGAGTTACAAAGCATTATAGGAATCTGGGAGTTATTTGGTTTGATGCCCATGGGGATTTAAATACGGAAGATATCACGCCATCTGGTAATATCCATGGTATGCCCCTGGCCGCAAGCTTAGGATATGGTCATGCTGTTCTTACAAATCTCTATGGGATATGTCCGAAGGTAAAAAAGGAGAACATCGTCATTATTGGAGCTCGGGCTCTTGACGATGGGGAGAAAGAATTTATCCGCAAAGAAGGCATTAAAGTATTTACTATGCATGAAATCGATCGATTAGGAATGGCGGCGGTCATGGAGGAAACGATTCACTATTTAGCCCATACTGATGGAGTTCATTTATCTCTTGATTTAGATGGTTTGGATCCGCACGATGCGCCCGGCGTGGGAACCCCTGTTATTGGGGGGCTTAGTTATCGGGAGGGACATCTTGCCATGGAAATGCTTGCTGAATCCGATCTTATTACATCAGCTGAGTTTGTAGAGGTAAATCCTATTTTAGATGAGAAGAATAAGACAGCAATGACAGCAGTTGCCTTAATGGGCTCATTATTTGGAGAAAAGTTAAAGTAAAAGGGAAAAGCAGCTTTGGTTGCTTTTCCCTTTCTTTGTAAGCATGCTATTGTTATGGTATAATTATTTAGTTATTGTAAATACGTGTTCATGGAGGAAGGGTAAGAATATGTCTTTAGGAGATATGACTGAACTCAAAACGTATCTCAGCAATATTGTAGATATAACCCTCGTGTGGTTTGTTATATATAAGCTAATCCTTGTAATCCGCGGCACAAAGGCAGTACAGCTTTTAAAGGGGATTACAGTCATTATTTTGGTGAGCATTCTCAGCTATTATTTAGAGTTAAATACACTCTATTGGATGATGAAGCAAACGTTGACTTGGGGATTTCTTGCGGTCATTATTATTTTTCAGCCTGAACTGCGACGAGCATTGGAACAGCTTGGGAGGGGAAGTCTATTTGCTCGCAGCAGTCACCCGGTGGAAACGGAGCAGGAGGCTGTGGTGGATGCAGTTGTAAAAGCAACTGAGTATATGGCGAAACGGCGCATTGGTGCTCTCATCTCAATTGGGCGGGAAACGGGTATGAGCGATTACATAGAAACAGGTATCTTAATGGATGCACATGTTTCATCTGAATTGCTTATTAATATTTTTATTCCAAACACTCCGCTTCATGATGGTGCCGTTATCATGCAAAATGATAAGATTAAAGCTGCAGCCTGCTACTTACCGCTTTCAGAAAGTCCATTCATTTCAAAAGAGCTTGGTACAAGGCATAGGGCGGCTCTTGGAATAAGTGAGGTTACTGACAGCTTGACAGTTGTCGTTTCTGAGGAAACTGGGCATATTTCACTTACCAAAAATGGGGAGCTTCACAGGGATTTAAAGTCGGCACAGCTCAAGGAAATGCTGACAAAGGAACTGACGGGAAGTATGAAAACCTCTTCCGCATCTTTATGGAACTGGAGGAGAAAACGAGATGGATAAATTGATGGACAACCATTGGTTTCTCAGAGGTATTGCACTATTACTCGCTCTTATGCTATACATGGTTATTAATTTGGATAAACAGCCGCAGGGAACTGCTGCTCTTCCACTGGGAGATGCTGCTGAAACAATTCAAGATGTGAAGGTCGAGGCATATTATGACCAGGATAAATATGTTGTAAGCGGCCTTCCGCAGCATGTAGATCTAACTTTGGAGGGATCTAATACATCTATTCTCCAAACAAAGATGAAAGAACAATTTGAGGTTTTTGTAAATCTTCATGGCTATGAGCCAGGGACATATGAGGTTGGTCTGCAATATAACGGTATTCCAGATAGTTTAAAGGTAAAATTACAGCCTGCTAAAGTACAGGTAACGATTGAACCAAAGAAATCAAAGGCCTTTCCCGTAGAAGTTGGATATTTAAATAATAATCAAATGGAAGAAGGCTATACAGCAGGGAAGGCTTCTGCAAAGCCAAACTTTATTGAAATTGCCGGAACTGAAACGCAGCTGGAACAAGTGGGGGTAGTTAAGGCTTATGTAGACTTAAAAGGTGTGAACCAAACCTTTACAAAGGAAGCAAAGGTAGTGGTATATGATAAGTCTGGAAATACTTTGAATTTACAAGCAAATCCTTCTGTTGTAAACGTTACGGTGCCTGTTGCTACCCCAGAAAAGACATTACCAATTAAGGTAACGCAGGAGGGGAACCTGCAGAAAGGCTTAACACTAAAGAGTGTTACAGTAGAACCGAGTGAAATCACGGTGTATGGTCCAAAGGATGTATTAGATAGTATTGAATCCTTAGAGGATGTTGTCGTGGACTTGAGTGAGATAACAGACACTGTTACATTTGATGCAGCTGTTTCTGTGCCAAAGGGGGCTGTTAGAATAGCCCCAGCTAAAGTCAAAATAACTGTACAGATTGAACAGCAAGAACAGCAAGAACAGCAAGAGCAGCAAGAACAGCGAACACTAAATGATATTCCACTTAAAATAACGGGACTAGAAGATGCATATCAATTGAGTTTTCTTGATCCAAGTAATGGGAAAATCAGTGCTGATGTGACTGGAGAGTCAGCAAGTGTAGAAAAACTAGATGCTTCGGACGTGGAGGCTTCTGTAAATGTAGAGAATCTTGGTCCTGGCACACATGATGTAGCTGTCCAAATTAGTGGTCCAAACAATATGACATTCGAACTAAAACAAAAAAATGCAAGAGTAGAAATTGTGGACAAAAGTTAAGGGAACAGTGTAAAGGAGCGATTGAAAAGATGGGAAAATATTTTGGTACTGACGGTGTACGCGGGGTTGCTAACAGTGAATTAACACCAGAATTAGCTTTTAAAATTGGACGCTTCGGTGGATACGTATTAACAAAAAATACTGAACGTCCTAAAGTGCTAATCGGACGCGATACACGCGTGTCAGGACATATGCTGGAAGGAGCACTTGTAGCAGGCCTTCTGTCTATTGGAGCAGAGGTTATGCGATTGGGAGTTCTTTCTACGCCGGGTGTAGCCTATCTGACAAAAGCATTGGGCGCACAGGCAGGAGTGATGATTTCTGCCTCTCATAATCCAGTTCAAGATAACGGAATTAAGTTTTTTGGCTCAGACGGCTTTAAGCTGTCTGATGAACAAGAACTAGAAATTGAAGCTTTGCTTGACAAAGAGGTAGATGAACTGCCGCGTCCAGTTGGTGGAGAACTTGGACAAGTTAATGATTATTTTGAAGGCGGACAAAAATACTTACAATATTTAAAGCAAACGATTGATGAGGATTTTTCGGGTCTGCATGTTGCACTTGATTGCGCACATGGGGCAACCTCCTCTTTGGCACCGTATTTGTTTGCAGACTTGGAAGCGGACATTTCAACAATGGGTACATCTCCAAATGGTGTAAATATTAATGAAGGTGTTGGTTCCACGCATCCTGAGGCATTAGCTGCATTTTTGAAGGAAAAGGGTGCACATGTTGGTCTGGCGTTTGATGGTGATGGTGACCGCCTAATTGCGGTGGACGAAAATGGCCAGATTGTAGATGGTGACCAAATTATGTATATTTGTGCAAAATATATGAGTGAAACAGGAAAATTAAAGCATAATACTGTTGTTTCTACTGTTATGAGCAATCTTGGCTTTTACAAAGCATTAGAAGCAAACGGTGTTAAGAGTGTTCAAACTGGAGTAGGCGACCGTTATGTTATGGAAGAAATGCGTAAAGGCGGCTATAATCTCGGCGGAGAGCAGTCTGGGCACATTATCTTCCTTGACTACATTACAACGGGAGATGGTATGTTAAGTGCCATTCAGCTTGTGAATATTATGAAAGCAACGGGTAAGCCTTTATCACAGCTTGCAAGCGAAATGACAAAATTCCCGCAGCTATTAGTCAATGTTCGTGTTAAAGATAAACAACAAGCATTGGAAAATACTCGTATACAAGAAATTATTTGTCTTGTAGAGGAAGAAATGCAAGGAAACGGACGCATCCTTGTGAGACCTTCTGGTACGGAACCTTTAATTCGTGTTATGGCAGAAGCACCGACACAAGAAATGTGCGAGCAATATGTAAATCGTATCGTAGAGGTTATAAAGGAAGAAGTTGGAATAGAGTAGTCGTCTCATTTTTACAAATGCTATGCGAAGAGGAACAAATCTGTTCTTTTTTGCATAGTATTTGTTATATTCATTTAAATTTTCATTGACGTTATTCCCTATTTTACAGTACGATTATCTTGTTCTTTTTCTGGATGTAGACAGTTTTTATAAAGCGCCAGAACTACAGGCTACGTAGTTGACGAGGAGGAGTTTTATCGAGATTTCGGCGGATGACTCCCGGTTGCTCATCACAACCGAAAATTCTTATTTAAAGCAGGAGGGTGACTTCCTGGACAAAGGTAAGAATATGATGCAGGAGAAGGACGGGGGAATACCATTTAAATTAAGGAGAGGCAGGTGAAGCCGTTACAGGCTTACCGGCTCTAGCAAAGTGTGTGTGTCAACCGGAAGGCACGCACGCCCCTGTTGTTTTATGTTTATGTGTTTTTCAGACCATTTGTTTTGGGGATAAGGTTTTGTTAGAGAGTAAGTCGATGTGACGGCGACTCGAACATGTGTGGAATCGTAGGTTTTATTGGTCAACAGGATGCAAAAGAAATCTTGTTAAAAGGGTTGGAGAAATTAGAATATCGCGGCTATGACTCAGCTGGTATCGCAATTCAATCAGAGAATGGCGTTGTTGTTTTTAAGGAAAAGGGACGTATTGCGAAGCTTCGCGAAATTGTAGATATGTCAATTGAGGCAAGCATTGGAATCGGTCATACACGTTGGGCAACGCATGGTGTACCGAGCAAGGTGAATGCACATCCTCATCAAAGCACGTCGCAGCGTTTTACGCTTGTTCATAACGGTGTCATTGAGAACTATGAACTGCTAAAGAATGAGTATCTTCAAGGTGCGACATTTGTAAGCGAAACAGATACAGAAGTTATCGTTCAGCTTCTTGAAAAATATGTACATGAAGGATCCAATGTAGAGGAAGCCTTCCGCCAAACATTAAAGCTGCTTCACGGATCTTATGCATTGGCAATGCTTGACAAAGAAAATCCTGGCATCATTTATGTTGCTAAAAATAAAAGCCCTCTTCTAGTCGGAGTTGGCGATAATTTCAATGTAGTAGCTAGTGATGCAATGGCTATGCTGCAAGTGACAAATCAATTTATTGAGCTTATGGATAAGGAAATGGTTCTTGTCACAGAAAACAGCATTACAATTCAAAATTTAGCCGGCGAAACTGTTGAGCGTGCTCCTTTTACTGCAGAGCTTGATGCGAGTGATATTGAGAAAGGAACATATGCGCACTTTATGCTAAAAGAAATTGATGAACAGCCGCTTGTTGTTCGCAATATCATTAGCAAATACCGCAATGAGGATGGAGAGGTTGAGCTAAGCGAAGATATCCGCAATGCAATTTTAGAAAGTGACCGCATTTATATTATTGCAGCGGGAACAAGCTATCATGCAGGGCTTGTGGGTAAGCAATTCATTGAAAATTTTGCTAAAATTCCAGTAGAAGTGCATGTGGCGAGTGAATTTTCCTACAATATGCCATTGTTGACAGAAAAACCATTCTTCATTTATATTTCACAAAGCGGTGAGACTGCAGATAGCCGTGCGGTTCTCGTTCAAACAAATGAAATGGGCCATAAGTCACTCACAATTACGAACGTACCGGGATCTACACTGTCCCGTGAAGCCAATTATACACTGTTATTGCATGCAGGTCCTGAAATTGCAGTAGCTTCAACAAAAGCATATACAGCGCAGCTTGCCGTTCTGTCTATTTTGGCGGCAGACATCGCAAAAGCAAAAGGACAGTCTGTAGGATTGGACTTAACAAAGGAACTAGGAATTATTGCGAGTGCTATGGAAGCACTTTGCGACCAAAAAGAAGAGATGGAACAAATCGCACGTGAGTATCTTGCGACAACACGTAACTGCTTCTTCATCGGTCGTGGTGTAGACTTTTATGTTGGTCTAGAAGGTGCATTGAAATTGAAGGAAATTTCCTACATTCAAGCAGAGGGCTTTGCAGGCGGCGAGTTAAAGCATGGTACGATTGCGCTTATTGAGAACGGAACACCAGTAATTGCCCTTGCCACACAAGAGCATGTAAACCTTGGTATTCGCGGAAACATGAAAGAGGTTGTAGCACGCGGCGCGAACCCATGCATGATTTCCATGAAGGGCTTAGAAATGGAAGGCGACCGTTTCGTCATTCCAGCTGTTCATGAAATATTGAGCCCGCTTGTGTCTGTCATTCCATTGCAGTTGATTGCGTACTATGCAGCCTTACATCGTGAGTGTGACGTAGATAAGCCACGTAACCTAGCGAAGTCTGTGACGGTTGAATAATAGGTAATGCTGAACATATAGTTGTTGTTGAAAGACAACAAAGTTGGGTACTGAACAACAAAGTCGGGTACTGAACAACAAAGTCGGGTACTGAACAACAAAGTCGGGTACTGAAAAAAGACTCAATCCAATTAGGATTGGGTCTTTTTTATTCATATTATTATTAAGGATCCTATAAAAAGTTATGAGGGTTAAGTTCGGTTACAAATAAAAAATTTACTTTTAAAGAAGCATAATTGAAATAAAACTTTATAAATGGGGGCTACGAACGATGGAATCTTGTTCATTTAATTCTGGGTCTGATCGGTTTAGGCAGCAGTGATGGCGTTTTGCTTTGTGATTCCCTGTATAAGAATCCATCCAACTTCTTGGATGAAAAGTCTGTGAAGCGATGTACTTAAAGTAACGGGCAGGTTAATTTAATTGCATTCCTTCGCAATATAGAAAAAAGGTAAGCGCGATAAATGTGCTTACCTTTTTAAAATAATGTGGAACTGGACAATTGTGATGGTACACTTCAAACTTAAGTCAAATTTGGCATTCTTAATAAAGAGTTTAATCTGTCGATTATCTTATTAAGCAATAACTTAACTTTACCGTCAATATTTTCTATTAAGAATGCAACTTTAATTACCAAAGTAATCAAGTTTGAAATTAAGCTAACAAGTGTTTTCAAAATACATCCCTCCACATTGGAATTTAGTGTTAATACTAACACTAAGCATAATTTTCCCCTGAAAAACATATTGATACCATTCACTTCTTTATTAATTCAGGTCGGTCCTCCATCTGTGGCGGTTCCTCAAACCATCCATGCTTTATCATGATTTTAATTCCTTCTTGGGCAAATAAGTATATATCTTTAGCAATTAATGCTGACTTCATCGTTATATCATTTCTCAAACTAAAAAAACCCCCAAAGCTGTTTCCAACCATACTAAATCCATTGAGGAAAAAAATGCAATACATCATTAACTTTTCAGAAAATGGAGCAACGGTTGAAGTAGTGACTGAGCTTCCAGAAGTGGCAGAAAACTGAATATCACTTTCTAAAAGGATTTCTGTAAATGTTTTAATTTGTTTCTTGGCAAGTTCTAATCCATGCACAAAATGTTGTTTAACGTCCTTATTCTCAGCACATTGGGCAAAACCAGTTATCAACTGTAATCCAATATTATTTGACTCAATGCCGTGGTGGAGAAAACCTAATTCAATGTCATTTAAAGGTCTTTTTTCGCTAAACAAATTAAATCCGTTCATATAGTCTGTTCCTTTAATAAACTCCGTTTTTTTAGGCATTGTTACTTTTGGAGGAAGTGTGAGAATTCCTCTTTCAAGAAGATACAGGGTAGATAGTTTATAAATCTTTTGAGTAACAGTCGTTAGCCCCTCATAGATATTCATCACTTTAGTGTTGTACGCCATATTCATGTTCATGGTGTACATACCCATGCTAACTTCTTTTATTATCCGAAGAAACATGATGTCAAATCCTTTGTCGTAAAGTTCGGGAGCTTCTAAGTTAACATCTTCTTTTGTAAATCCAACAGGTTTTGCCATCCCTTCTTCTTTAAAAATGTTTTCCATCTCTAAAACATAATAATTCAGTTCTTGCCATAAGCCACCCAAAATATTCCTAGCTTGTTGGTCATCCGATTTTTCTATAAAATATTCCAATAATCTCATAATCATTGTTTTTTCTTGGTATGTGAGCCACAGTGTTCCTATTTCTGATACAGATATTGGGTTTGTTAAAATATCCAAAGACATTTACCTCCACACTTTTTAAGTAAAGTTTGTTCCTAGAGGTAACTTCTTATCATAGGTAAATTAGTCCTAAAATGGATTTTAATATTCAAAGTGTTCCTAATATCCATTTATGAAAAAATTTAATCTGGCATAGAACATATTTTCAGATAAAAAATAAACATAACAAAATGCTTTTTATAGGGTTATTCCTTTACACAGTATAGAAAAATCTTGAAAGTAGGATTATTCATATGGAAAATAAAACAAAAATTCGTTTAACCGCAGCGGAAATGTCAGGATTATGGGCTCAATATATCAACGATACGGTCTCCATTTGCATGAACAGCCATTTTATAGAAAAGGTGGAAGACGAAGAGATACGCCCTGTTATTGAATTTGCTTTGAATACTTCTAAAAGTCATATATCTGATTTGAAAGATCTTTTTAGAAAAGAAAACTTTCCAATTCCTATTGGGTTTACCGAAGACGATGTAAATCCTAACGCACCCAGACTTTTTTCAGATACATTTGTTTTAATGTATTTAAAACAGATGTCCATCCTTGGAATGTCTGCAAGTGGAGCAGCATTGGGTTTAGTTACACGTGAAGATGTTGTTGATTTTCATAAAGGTGTATTAAATGATGTAGTAGGATTACAAGACCTGGCACGGAGACTGATGTTAAAACAAGGAGTTCATATAAGACCACCTTTTATATCTACTCCCGACAAGGTTGATTTTGTGGAGAAGCAACAGTTTTTGGCTGGCTTTTTTGGAAAGAAAAGAGCAATTACTGCGGTGGAAGTTACTCATTTGTTTTTAAATGTTCAAACTAATGCGATTGGAAAAGCCTTGATTACTGGATTTGCACAGACTGCGAAAAGAGACGAGGTAAAGCAATATTTTTTAAGAGGAAAACAAATCGCCCAAAAGCATATAGACATATTTACCAACTTTTTGACAAAAGAAGACTTGCCTGCTCCAATGAGTTGGGATTCAGGTATTTCAGACAGTACCACACAAATTTTTTCTGATAAACTGATGATGTTTCAAATATCGGCGATGGTTGCAGCAGGAGTTGGAAATTATGGTATGGCGTTGGCAGCAAGCCCAAGAAGAGATTTGGGATTAAGATATGCCACATTAATTCCTGAAATTGCCCTGTACGCAGAGGATGGAGCCAATATTATGATTAATCATGGCTGGTTAGAGGAACCCCCACAAGCAGATGAGCGGGAGAAGTTAATTAATGGATAATTCTTCTACTCCAATAGAAAAGTTATTATGGAGTATTGCTCTTCCTGGGTTCGGTCAATTCCTAAATGGAAAAATAATAAAGGGATTAGTATTTGTTTTTCTTGAGTTTCTTATCAATGTAAAGGCAAACTTCAATATGATCATTATGTTAAGTTTTCAGGGGAAGATACAAGAAGCCACTGTTCTAACTGATTATCAATGGATTATGTTTTACCCATGTTTATATTTCTTTGCTATGTGGGATGCCTGGAAAGATGCAGGTGGAGGAAAAAAGCGTTTTTCTTTTCTTCCCTTTGTATTTTCTGCCTATTTTGTTACTGTTGGCTGTATGTATTCCCCTAATGCAAAATTCTTTGGAGTATTATTAGGACCCGTTTGGCTGCCAATCATTAGTGTTATACCTGGTGTAATCATCGGTTTAGTTATCCAAAAAATCATACAGCGAGCCCTTTAACGAGTTGGTGAATAATCTTATATTTAAATTTCTTACAAATAAAAATCTGCCCAGAGAAAAGCGATTTTTATTATTTAATTGCTTTGTCAACTATTTGGATTTTAGAATGGCGATTAATATGGTGTTCGTGGAAAATAAAGTTGTATACTGAAAAATAAAGTCATTTACTAGCAATTAAAGTTGTATACTGAAAAATAAAGTTGTATACTCAAAAACGGACAGATGTTGATGTTGAAAGACAACAAAGTTGGTAACTAAAAAAGACTCAATCCAATTATTTTGGAGTGGGTCCTTTTTCTTCGGTTTCTATCTGACGAAATTCTTTTTGTTCCATGAAGTTACAATTAAATCTAAACGTAAATTTTCCATTAACAAAGGCTACTTGTGAAATTTTTGACTCTTATAGAAATAACCCCGATTCTATGTACAGTAATGATCCAAAGATGCTGCTTCAATGCCAGCGGGAACACGAGTCAGCTGAGACAGGAATTACAGATGTTCGGTGAAAAGATTAGATATCTAAATACAATTGAGTATCATAATCTCCAAAAGTAATAAAATTGTTCTTTTCCCAAAATATTTTTGCTCCATCACTTTCTGGAATCGCAACTATTCTTTTAATCTGAATACCACTAATAAGGTTTAATAATTCCTCGAATAACTTAGTTCCAAGCCCTACTTTAGTAGGATAAACTTCAAAATAATTTATTTTTAACGTGCATTTGTCTATTTTGATTAAAGTGTTTGGTACGTATTTACTACCGTTTTCTTCATAAATAGTCATCTTAAAGTTTGATGCATTTTTAACAGAACCAAAAGTGATCATTGTTATATCATCCAGCGTGTTATAGCTCATTTCAAATTTAGCTTCCAAAACTTCTTCAATTTTACCATGGAAACGTTCGAATATTTCTTTTGTTTTTGGATTTTTTCCGACACTCATAAAAATATCTCTCCTTATTTAGTTCTCATCACTTTTCAAGGATAATCGATTATTGAAAATAATTAAACTAAAAAGGGAGGGATATCATGGAAATATTTAATATACATGAAATAGCCAGTGAGATAAAAAGCCACTTTTCGGAAAAGGATAAAGGGGATTTAATTGCTAAATTAACTATTGCTAAAGACCCCATTGATGGCATGCAAATTTGGAGATACTCCGTTTGTCTGAACATTAATGGCATTAATAAGAGAGAATATTGCTTATTTGAAGTTGGAGATGGAATAGGTTCGCAGGACAGACATAAACACCACATGCAAATGACTATTGATTTAACTGATTACTTGTCAAAGGTAATAGAGGGTTATTTAAGTATTATAAAGTGTGAGGTATCTAAATCAATAGCAATGGACGAACCAATTGATAACCTTTCAATACCCTTTTCGTTTGTGCATGATGAATGAAATATTCAATTATTTATCCAGATGAACTTACTACAATTCCAACTTCTATGATTGTTGTTGAAAGGCAACAAAGTTGGGTACTGAAAAAAGACTCAATCCAATTATTTTGGATAGGGTCTTTTTTTCTTCGATTTCTATCAGACAAAATTCTTTTTGTTCTATTTGTTGAAAGACAAAAAAGTTGTGAACTGACTTTGTAATGTTCTTCCAACTGTTGAAAGTGTTGAAAGACAAAAAAGTTGGTAACTGAACAAAAAAGTCGGTAACTAAAAAAGACTCAATCCAATTATTTTGGATTGGGTCTTTTTTTCTTTGATTTCTACTGGACGAAATTCTTTTTATTCCATTACAATGGTGCATTTTTTGATAAAATCATGAAAGTTCTATCCTGAAAACTTATCATTCTTATTTCAGATGGAAAACATTTTTATTACCTAATTATGGAAATGTTACTGCTGCATTTTAATGAAATAATTCATAAGTCCTAGATTTGTGAAAAGGTAAATTTCTAATTAAAGTAATTTGCTTTTTCTGTATGTAGAAAAAGAAGATATCTAAGTTCTAAAAAATAACTGAGTATTATCGGTGTATCTAGCCAAAATAATATTTTAGTGAAGGATTTAAGTTTTTTTGTACTTAGCTGGAGGAATGAAAATGACCAAAACAAGAACAATTGAAGAAATTACACCCGAAGAGGTGTCAAAACGTCTTAAAGAAGGGAAGTTAGACAGTATTATAGATGTTCGTGAACCGAATGAAGTAAGAGAAGGACGCATTCCAGGTTCAAGACATATTCCACTTGGAGAAGTCCTACGACGATTAAATGAGATTGAAAAAGACAAGGAACATATTATTGTTTGCCGCTCAGGAAACCGGAGTGGATTAGCGAGTGAATGGTTGCATGAACGCGGGTTTAAAATTAAAAATATGACCGGTGGAATGCTCGAATGGAAAGGTGACTTAGAAAGATAATAAATAGGAAGGAGGGAAACATGTTGGAAGTTACTGTGAATAGAATTTTAGATGCAAAAGGATTAGCTTGTCCCATGCCAATTGTTAGAACAAAGAAGGAAATTAGCACCCTTGAGCCGGGGCAAGTAATGGAAATTCAATCAACAGACAAAGGTTCGACAGCGGACATGAAAGCATGGTCGGAGAGTACAGGTCATCAATACCTAGGTACTGTGGAAGATGGGGATGTTTTAAAACACTACTTGCGAAAGGCAAGTGCAGAAGAAGAGAAGCCGGAAACATCACACCCCCATGTCGTTTCATTAGATGAACTCGCAAAAAAAATAGAAGGCAATGAAAAAATTACTGTGTTAGATGTCCGCGAACCTGCAGAATATGCATTTGGTCATATTCCAGGTGCTATTAATATCCCACTTGGGGAATTGGAACAACGCTTTGAGGAGATCAATCAAAACGATGAGATTCATGTTATTTGCAGAACGGGTAAGCGCAGCGATTTAGCCGCACAAAAATTAACTGAAAAAGGTTTTACAAATGTTAAGAATGTGATGTCGGGTATGAAGGAATGGACAGGGACTACTGAGAGAATCCATTAAACAGACAGGAGATGAAAGCAAATGAAAGTAGCAATTATTGCTGCAAACGGTGGGTTGTTTGATGCTTATAAAGTGTTTAATGTAGCAACTGCAGCTGCTGCAACGGATGCAGAGGTAGGGATTTTTTTTACATTTGAAGGATTAAACTTGATTCACAAAGACGCTCATAAAAATCTGCCATTACCAGAGGGAAAGGAGCATTTTCAAGAGGGATTTAAGAAAGCGAATGTGCCTCCGGTAGAGGAAATGCTAAACATGGCAAAAGAAATGGGTGTTAAATTAATTGGCTGTCAGATGACTATGGATGTGATGAGTTTAGATAAGGACCAATTTATTGAGGATATTGAAGTTGGTGGAGCTGTCACATTTTTGACTTATGCAAAAGATGCTAATGTAACGCTAGCTTTTTAATAAACAGGAAAAAAGGAGACTTAAATGGCTGTCAAAGGGATTTCCGTAAAAGAAATGGTAAAGAAGATTTTAAGTGGTGAAGATTTATTTATCCTAGATGTTCGTAACACTGGTGATTTTGATGATTGGAAAATCGAGGGAAAAAACGTCAAGATTATTAACCAACCATATTTTGACCTCATGGACAATATCGATCCAATTATGGACAAGTTGCCTAAAGGTGAACCCATTTATGTGATTTGTGCCAAAGGTGGTTCCTCACAATTTGTTGCTGAACAAATTGTAGAGGCTGGATACGATAATGTCTACTCCGTAGAGGGTGGAATGAAAGCATGGAGTGAACACTTGGAACCAATCAAAATTGGTGATTTGAATAGTGGAGGAACGATTTATCAATTTGTGCGTATCGGTAAAGGGTGTCTTTCCTATTTAATTGAATCAAACGGTGAAGGTGCCATGATTGATACAAATCGCATGCTTGAACAGTATGAGGAGTTTATGAATCAAAATAATATAAATATTAAGCATGTCATTGATACACACCTTCATGCCGATCATATTTCAGGAGGGAAAAAACTTTCTGAAAAAGTTGGCGCAATGTATTATCTTCCACCAAAAGACGCGGGAGAAGTCACGTTTGAGTATACCCCAATCTATGATGGAGACGAAGTGAAAGTTGGTAATGTGACGATAAAAGCAGTTTACTCGCCTGGTCATACAATCGGTAGCACCTCATTTGTTGTGGATGATCAGTATCTGTTAACAGGAGATATATTATTTATTGATTCGATTGGAAGACCAGACTTAGCTGGTAAAGCAGAAGATTGGGTGGGGGATCTAAGAACAACACTTTACCAACGCTATAAGGAACTTGCAGATGATTTACTTGTTCTCCCTGCTCACTTTATGGGAATGAAAGAAATGAATGAAGATGGAAGTGTATCTGAAAAACTTGGTGTTTTATACAAAGAAAATCACGGATTGAACATTCATGATGAGAATGAATTTAGAAGAGCTGTAACGGAGAACCTCCCACCTCAACCAAATTCATACCAAGAAATTCGTCAAACAAACATGGGTAAAATAACTCCAGAAGAAGAACAGCAACGTGAGATGGAAATAGGACCAAATCGTTGTGCGATTCGTGAGTAAGGAAAGGGGAATAGGAAAATGAGTATTCAAGCAGATAAGCTTCTGGATGCAAAAGGTTTAGCATGCCCTATGCCTATTGTTAAAACGAAAAAAGCAATGGATGGAATTGAATCCGGGCAAGTGTTAGAAATTCATGCAACTGACAAAGGTGCTAAAAGTGACCTGAATGCATGGGCACAATCTGGTGGGCATGAGTTGTTAGAGAGCACAGAAGAAGATGGAGTATTAAAATTCTGGATAAAAAAGCATTGAACAAGGGGGTACTTTTCTGTACCCTATTTCATATTTTGGAGAATAGACGATGGACTTAGGATTAATTGTCACCATTTTTTTAATTGGTTTTATTGGATCTTTTATTTCAGGAATGGCGGGTATCGGAGGATCCATTATTAACTACCCGATGTTATTATATATCCCCCCGTTGTTAGGTACAGGTCATTTTAGCACCCATGAGGTAACTGGTATTACGGGTGTTCAGGTATTATTTGCAACAATTGGTGGTGTTTTAGCATACAGAAAAAGCGGTTACTTGAACAAAGTTCTGATCAGTTATATGGGAATAAGCGTTTTAGTTGGCAGTGTCATTGGGGGATATGGTTCAAAAACGATGACTGAAGGTACAGTTAATATCGTATACGGCTTCCTTGCTTTTATTGCTGCAGTTATGATGTTTATACCGATAAAAGAAACAAACCGCACTCAAAGTGAAAAGGTTGAATTTAATAAATGGATAGCTGCTAGCATAGCTTTTATTGTTGGAGTTGGAGCTGGAATTGTCGGGGCAGGGGGAGCTTTTATATTAGTACCTATTATGCTAATTGTGTTAAAGATACCGATGCGAATGACGATTGCTTCTTCCCTAGCTATTACCCTCATTTCCTCAATTGGTGCAACCGTTGGAAAGATAACAACGGGACAAGTTTTATTTTTCCCCACCTTGATCATGGTTGTTGCAAGTTTGATGGCTGCCCCCCTTGGAGCAATGTTTGGTAAAAAAATAAACACCAAAATCCTCAAGTGGATTTTGGCTACATTAATTTTAGCAACTTCTCTAAAAATTTGGTCAGATATTTTATTTTAGGACACTTTATCACTTTCAATGAAGGTTTCCAAAGCCGGATGATATTCCTTTTGATAATGGTTATCCGGACAATACTTAATAACAGTTGCGTAGAGAATATTTGATTTTGTTGTTTCTAAGGTTTTCTTACATTTTGGACAACGTTCATCTAAAAATAGTTTAAAGAATTTCATTCTATCTCACTCTCCCTTAAAAACAAATACCAATAAAACTGACCTTTTTACTAAGAATTATAAATGGATAAGATAAATCGGTCAATAGATTGGAATGTAACTTATTTTTTATAACTATATGGATGAATAATAATTATATAAGTTGAATTTAATTCTTACACCTTCTTAATTCAATTGCTAAATCATCTTTCAAATTGCCTTTGTAGGGCAACGTATTCTGTATGACTTTGTGCTGCGATGAGGTCATGGGAAAATATTTAGTTCAACTTATATGTTTGAAACATTTATGAATTGGCAGAAAGAGAAGAAGCCTTTTGTACAACTACATATAGAAGAGAGGTTAAAATAATGACTGGACATCGATTTAAACCTGAAAAGGCACATAAATTATTAGATCCTGAGCGACAGAAACTGATACCCCCTGAGGAAGTGATAAAAGTTCTTGATATTCAAAAAGAGGAACATATTGCTGATTTGGGGGCTGGAAATGGTTATTTTACCATTCCATTAGCTAAAGAAACGGAAGAGACAGTATATGCGGTGGACATTGAACCGAAGATGCTAGATTTTTTAAAAGAAAGAGCAGATGCGGAGTATATAACAAATATTGAGTATGTAGTAAGCAACTTAGAGAAGATCAATCTAGATGAAAATAGTGTTGATAAAGCTGTTGTTGCTTTTGTATTACATGAGGTACCAAATTTAGGACAAGCATTAGAGGAATGTAAAAGAATTTTAAAACCAGGAGGTGTACTACTGGCACTAGAATGGGAAGCAGTTGAAACTGAAATAGGTCCTCCCCTTCATGAGCGAATTTCCTCTGAGAAGATGAATAGAATTTTTATCCAAAACGGTTTTCAAACAGAATTATTACATATAAATGAAGCGATTTATACTTTAAAGACCACAAATAAATAAAAAGAATAGGGAGGAATAAGGAATGTTTGACTACACAGTTGAAACAAATAAAAGTATAGATGAGGCAATTGAAAGCCTACAGGAAAGTTTAAAAGAAGAAAAGTTCGGTGTATTATGGACGTTTGATATTAAAGAAAAACTACAAGACAAGGGATTAGAGTTTCATGAAAACTATAAAGTATTAGAAGTGTGCAATCCGCATGAAGCTCAGCGTATTTTACATGAAAACAAATTAGTTGGTTATTTTCTTCCTTGTAAAATGGTCGTGTATGAAGATGAGGGGAAAACAAAAATTGGAATGCCAAAGCCATCCATGTTAGTCAGTATGGTCAATGATGAAACAATTAAAGAATTAGCACAAGATATTGAGGAACGTCTGAAGCACTGTATTGATAGGAGTGTCTAATGGAAAGAAGGGAGTAGAATATACTTCCTTTTTTGTATGTAAAACACAATTCAAAACGATTTGACTACATACCTAAAGGGGTATATAATGAGGGCATCACATACGACATAGGGTATGTAAGAAAAGAGGTGATAGAAATCGTGACAGGTTTCCTTATCCTATTTATGTTAGCTGTAATTATACATGCGATATACGTGAGAATGATCCCGGTTCGAGGTTTACACTGTATACATGATTATAGTGCTTTAGATACTAAGAACATTCTCTTATTAGATCTAAGGGACTATAATGAAGCAACAAAAGTGCCTGTTAGCGGTGTGTACAACTTACCGCTTGCGTATTTAAAAAGGTACTATAGCACCATCCAACGAGAAAATATCATACTGATTGCTTCAGATGCAATCACCATAAATATGGGCGCAAGGTTTTTAAAGCGCAAAGGATTTCATGTTATAGGCTATTCATTAACCGAGTGTGATTCTATGTCTTATATGAGAACATGTTGTCCAAAGGGAGGAACTTTACATGGAATATAATCAGCAAGTCAAAAACCGCTTAAAGCGAATTGAGGGACAAATCAGGGGCGTACTGCACATGATGGAACAAGGGAAAGACTGCAGAGAGATTGTGACGCAATTATCAGCTGCACGTAATGCAATTGATCGCGCAGTAGGGGTAATTGTCAGTGCTAATCTTGAACATTGTGTAAGAGAGAGTGTTGAAAAAGGCGAAGGAACCGAGCATCTTGTCAAAGAAGCGGTTGAACTATTAATAAAAAGCAGGTAAGAAACGTTCACAATCTTAATAAAGTGAGGGGTTGACGAACGTAGCTTGAATGTATTAATATACCCTCATGGGTATGTAAGTGAGAGAAGTAACCGAGTTATTTGTTAAAAGCAAGTTACAATGTTCATCAATCTCGATATAGTGAGGGGTTGACGAACTTAAATTTATATAATAATATACCCATACAGGTATACGAATGATAAATTGGAGGGAAAGCAATGAAAATCACTCAAGTATTAAATGCAAAAGGTTTAGCATGTCCGATGCCCATCGTGAAAACAAAAAAGGCAATAAACGGTTTAGAAACAGGGCAAGTATTAGAGGTACACACAACAGATAAAGGTGCCAAAAGCGATTTAACTGCTTGGGCAAAGTCAACAGGTCATACAATCGTGGATTTTAAAGAAGAAAATGATGTGTTTATTTTTCAAATTCAAAAAGGATAAATTTTTTTACATTTAAATATACCCATAGGGGTAGATATAAATAACAAGGAGGATACAGCATGAGTGAACAAAAGAAAAAAACAACCATTGTTTTATTGAGCGGTGACTATGATAAAGCAATGGCAGCTTATATTATCGCAAACGGAGCTGCAGCCTATGACCATGAAGTAACGATTTTTCACACATTTTGGGGATTAAATGCTTTGCGTAAAGAGGAACCAGTACCGGCGAAAAAAGGATTTCTTGAGAAAATGTTTGCAAAAATGATGCCACGCGGTGCTGACAAGATGGGGCTTTCCAAGATGAACTTTGCAGGGTTTGGTCCGAAAATGATTAAACATGTGATGAAAAAGCATAATGCAATGCCACTTCCACAATTGATCGAAATGGCACAGGAACAAGACGTGAAGTTGATTGCTTGTACAATGACGATGGACTTACTTGGACTCCAGAAGGAAGAGTTGCTGGATAACATCGAATATGCAGGGGTAGCTGCTTATTTAGCAGATGCAGAAGAGGGAAATGTGAACTTATTCATCTAATTATGCAGGGTAAGGGATAAGATCACATTACTCACATGGAGGGGTAGTATGGAAATTTTAAATGTGATAATCATTTCGCTAGGTATTCTCTTTCTGATACAACGTCTTCTTCCTACAAAAGGTGTCAGACACATTAATGTTGCTGAATTGAAAAAGGAATTACAGGATAAAAACAAGCAGTTTGTTGATGTTCGAACACCTGGAGAATACAAAGGAAATCATATTCGTAACTTTAAAAACATTCCACTCCACGAGCTTGCTCAAAAGGCAAATGGATTATCAAAGGAGAAAGAGGTAGTTGTGATTTGTCAAAGTGGAATGAGAAGTAATAAGGCAAGTAAAATGTTGAAAAAACTAGGTTTTCAAAAGGTAACAAATGTAAAGGGCGGTATGAATGTTTGGAACTAATCAAAAGGAGGAAGTCATGATGAAACATATCACACCAAAAGAAGTGGAAAGCTTTTTGGAGCAAAACCAGTCCTTGAATATCATTGATGTACGCGAGGTAGAAGAAGTAGCGACTGGGAAGATTCCAGGAGCCTTAAACATTCCGTTAGGCTTATTAGAGTTTCGTATGCATGAGTTAGATAAAACAAAAGAGTATATATTGGTTTGCCGTTCAGGTGCTAGAAGTGCTCGCGCAACAGAGTTTTTAGAAGGTCATGGTTTTTCTGTCACGAACATGACAGGTGGAATGCTTGCTTGGGAAGGTGTAATGGAGTAATTTTTTAGGGGGAGATATACCCGTATGGGTAATTGATAAAACAAGGAGGAACTACAAGATGGAAAATATTAAGGCAGATATCTTAGTGGATGCAAAAGGATTGGCTTGTCCAATGCCGATTGTACGTACAAAGAAGGCATTGAATGAATTACAACCTGGAAAGGTCATGGAAGTACAAGCAACTGATAAGGGATCAACAGCTGATATTCAGGCTTGGGCAAAAAGCACAGGACATCATTATTTAGGAACTGTGGAAGAAGGAAACGTATTAAAACATTACCTTCGTAAAGCGAGTGAAAAGGCTGAAGAAGAAAAGAAACATCCGCACGTAGTAAGAAATGAAGAATTGCAAGCAAAATTGAAAGAAAATCAGAATGTAGCGGTTCTGGATGTTCGTGAAGCGGCTGAGTTTGCATTCAATCATATTCCAGGCGCAATCTCCATTCCATTAGGAGAGCTTGAGGAACGTCTACATGAATTAAATCCAGAAGCTGAGGTATATGTAGTATGCCGAACAGGAACTCGTAGTGATTTAGCAGCACAAAAGTTAACTGAAAAGGGATTTAAACGAGTATTGAATGTAGTTCCTGGTATGAGTGAATGGTCTGGGGAAACAGCTAACACAAACAACTAAGGGAGGTTTAAACATGAACACGGTAACTGTTTATACGACAACTCGATGCCCGTACTGTGTAATGTTAAAAAACTTTTTAGCAGACCAAAACATTCTTTTTCAAGAAGTGAATGTAGAATCTAAACCTGAAATGATGCAGCAACTCGTAAGAACTACAGGAAAATTAGGAGTACCTCAGACTGAGGTGAATGGGAAGTGGATTGTAGGTTTTGACCCTAATAACATCATGATTGCATTCAAACAATAGGAGGAATATACAATGAATGGAAAATTAGCAATTATTGCAAGTAACGGTGGTTTATTTGATGCATACAAAGTATTCAATGTTGCGACAGCAGCCGTTGCAACAGATCAAGAAGTAGCTATCTTCTTCACATTCGAAGGATTGAACTTAATCCATAAGGAGGCATACAAACAGCTTCCGATGCCAGAAGGGAAAGAACATTTTGCGGAAGGATTTGCGAAAGCAAATGTACCATCTATTCCTGAGCTAGTTGCAATGGCACAAGAAATGGGTGTCAAGCTTATCGGCTGTCAAATGACAATGGATGTAATGGGACTAGAGAAAGAGGCGTTTGTGGATGGAATTGAAGTTGGTGGAGCTGTGACGTTCTTAGAGTTTGCGAAGGATGCGAATGTAACATTAACATTTTAATCTTTATAAAAATTTTTAAATAAAAATATACCATAGGGGGTAATTGGGATGCCAGTTAATCAAATGACATCAAAAGAGGTAACAAGAAAAGTTATTAACAAAGAAGAGTTGTTTATTCTAGATGTTCGTAATGAAAGTGACTTTCAAGATTGGAAAATCGAAGGGGAAAACTTTAAATACTTAAACGTACCTTATTTTGAATTATTGGATGGGGTAGAAGGAATCTTGGATCAAATTCCTACGGGTATGGACGTATTGGTTGTATGTGCGAAAGAAGGCTCATCTATCATGGTAGCCGATATGCTATCAGAAGAAGGGCTGACAGTTTCCTACTTAAAAGGTGGAATGAAGGCTTGGAGTGAGCATTTAGAGCCAATCAAAGTTGGTGATTTGCAAGATGGTGGAGAGCTGTATCAATTCGTTCGAATCGGTAAAGGTTGTTTATCCTACATGGTTGTTTCAAATAGAGAAGCAGCACTCATCGATGCAACGCGTATGACAGATGTGTACTTGGACTTTGCACAAGAAATCGGAGTAAATATCACACATGTATTTGATACACACCTTCATGCTGACCATATTTCAGGTGGCAGAAAGATTGCGGAAGCAACAGGTGCAACATATTATCTTCCGCCAAAAGACGCAACAGAAGTAACATTTGAATACCAACCATTGGAGGATGGTAACGAAGTAATAATCGGTAATACAACAATCAATATTCATGCTCTATATTCCCCAGGTCACACCATTGGGTCTACTTCCTTTGTGGTCGATGAAACATTTTTACTGTCAGGTGATATTTTGTTCATTGATTCCATTGGACGACCTGACTTAGCAGGTATGGCGGAAGACTGGGTAGGAGACTTACGAGAAACGCTTTACAAAAGATACAAAGAACTATCTGAGGAACTGATTGTATTGCCAGCTCACTTTATGATTATTGATGAGTTAAATGATGACGGTACTGTATCAGAAAAATTAGGTGTCTTATTCGCAAAAAATCATGGTTTAAATATCGAAGATGAGGATGAGTTTAGAAAATTAGTGACAGAAAACTTACCGCCACAACCAAATGCATACCAAGAAATTCGTGAAACAAACATGGGGAAAATCAACCCAGATGAAGAAAAGCAACGTGAAATGGAAATTGGTCCAAACCGTTGTGCTGTTCGTTAAGTATTACGAGAAGTAATTAAAGGGAAAAGGAGAAATAAATGATGAAAATAGATAAAGTGTTAGATGCAAAAGGTTTAGCATGTCCGATGCCAATCGTAAAAACAAAAAAGGCTATGAATGAATTAGAATCAGGGCAAGTATTAGAAATTCATACAACTGACAAAGGTGCGAAAAGTGACCTTACTGCCTGGGCAAAATCAGGAGGATATGAGTTCTTAGAGTATATCGAAGAAGGAGATGTACTCAAGTTCCGAATTAAAAAGGGTTAATAGAAATAGACGAGAGGGAAGGATATCCATGTAAAAGATACCCTTCCTCCTTTAAAAAGGGGGGTACATCATGGAACTAAGTTTTATTGTAACGATTTTTTTAATCGGATTCGTTGGGTCATATATTTCAGGAATGCTAGGAATTGGTGGTTCCATTATTAACTATCCCATGCTTTTATATATTCCTCCATTGTTTGGTGTTGCAGCATTTAGTGCTCATGAAGTGTCAGGGATTAATGCAATTCCAGTATTTTTTGCCACGCTTAGTGGAGTTTGGATATACCGTAAAGGAGGATACTTAAATAAAACATTAATTACTTACATGGGCATTAGTATTTTAGCAGGTAGTTTTATTGGGGGATATGGATCAAAATTAATGCCGGAGAGTGGTATTAATTTAATTTACGGTCTTTTAGCATTAATTGCCGCTGTAATGATGTTTATTCCTAAAAAAGGATTGGATAATATACCGTTTGATCAAGTAAAATTTAACAAAATAGTAGCCGCTACTTTGGCATTCATCGTTGGCATTGGTTCAGGCATTGTCGGAGCGGCAGGGGCATTTTTACTGGCACCCATTATGCTTGTTGTATTAAAAATTCCTACAAGAATGACAATTGCTTCCTCTTTAGCAATTACCTTTATCTCATCTATTGGGACAACGGTTGGAAAGATTACAACAGGGCAAGTTGAATTTTTCCCATCCCTGATTATGGTGGTTGCTAGCCTAATTGCATCACCACTAGGTGCAATGGCTGGGAAGAAGGTAAACACGAAAGTTCTTCAAGTAGTATTAGCTGTGTTGATTTTAGCAACAGCGGTTAAAATTTGGATGGGTATTTTTTCTAAGTTTTCGTTGAACTAAAACCTCTATTAGTTGAATTATCATGAGTGGTACTCTAGTAATAGATAGACATTAAAATGCGCCTTTTTATTTGAATAGCTGATTAAGTTTCCTCATTTAGAGTTTTAATAATGAAATAAATTAGAAAAAGAGATGCTTTGAAGGCATCTCTTTTTCCTGACTATACAGTTAACCTTTGTCTCGGATAACTCGCCGTCACGCACTATATATTTTATGTACAAATAATAACACATATCCTAAAATTAGTAAAGAAAAAAATATTTAATCCCTATTTTAGACCCACTTGGATAATGATAGTAAAGTTATTTAATTTTATTCATTAAACACTGTATGTTGTAACTATTGAGATGACAGAAGGATTCTTAAGTCGCTTTATATTAGCTTCAAATTAAACCAATTCAGTTCTTGCTAAATAAGAAAGTTTGTTCAAAGAAGTGACTTTCTAATTAAAGTTAGATATTAAAATTCTCCTTTTTATTTGAATAGGCGATTTAATTACTTTAATTAGATTCTTCATAACGAAATAAATAAGAAAAAGAGATACTTTAAAGGCATCTCTTTTTCCTGACTATACAGTTAACCTTTGTCTCGGATAACTCGCCGTCACGCACTATATATTTTATGCATAGATAATAACACATATTCTAAAAATATTAAAGCGAAAGATTTTATTTAATCCCTATATTTATCCAATCCGAAAGTTTTTTTCGACCCATTCTTTCAAACAATTTTATCATCAATGTTTTTTCACGTTTTGAATTACAACGTTTAAAATAAAATTCTTTAATTAATTTCCTTATTTCTTTAAGGTTTTCGAACTGGGAAAGCACTAATAAAGTGTCATATAATCTTATTTCATAGTGAGTTGAAACCCCTGCAGTATTAGTTTTTGTTCTCAACCCTAAATCATTTTGCAATCCTCTATCAATTCTTATATTATTTGACGTTCGAAATCTATTGACTAGCTGAAAATGCGCACAAGTGTTTCTCAATTCAATAAAAATCCGTATTGAGTTTATAAATTTTTGTTTATCTATGTAACGCATTCCCATATCTTTAATAACCTTTTCAAAAACATCTCTTTCAAATCCCAATAACAAATTAAAAAGCGGACCAAATTCAAGAACTTTGATAGTTACCCAAAACGGCGGGTGATCATAAGTAGCTACATACGGGTATTTCACTCTGCAAAAATCAATAAAATTATATGTATTGCCGTTGAATCGATGATCTGTTTTAAATATTTTATGACCAGAAATAGGCTTAGCTAGATCACTAGGTAAACTTAAATGATTTCTACGTGGATTTGTATACTTATTAATATCTATGTAACACCCGGAATCCGCAGCAGTTAAAAAATGTTTTTCACAAAATCTATGTGCCATAGACGCTTTTAAACGAATTTCAAATTTATCTAAAATTTTCAAAATCTCTAAGTTCAATTTTTTATCGAAATCATACAACAATAAAAAGTCTTCGAAATAAGGACCATCATACTCTTTATTGGTAGCTTTAGAATCCACTAATAACAAGGACTCAAATCCATTTATTAAATCAAAATAATTTTTTTCTAATAAATTTTGTTTAGCCTTTTCTTCATCCCTAATAATTAATCTTCTTTGTTTTAGCAGTGCAATCTGTTCATCTAATGATTTAAATGTTTTGGTGATATGCGTTCGGTTGCTCAAATAAATCTCCCCAATGTTCTTTTTTATCTACTTATATAAAAGTTTATAATATTTCTATCAAACTAGCTACCTGTTCCGTTCTTACCTTAACTACACAAATGTTGAGAATCACTCTTTATTATACATAAAATAAAAATTGATAATATGAACTTCTACACTATGAATATTGATCCCAAAAAGAAAAAACAATGGTTTACCCCAGTTTAAGGGGATCCCCTTTGTTTTTATTCTTATCTATATTTTGTATCTAATAAATCGAAAAACACTTTTGTGCCGCTTATTTTAAAATTCTGTACAAAGGCATTAAAAGCTAAATTGGCAAGTGAATTAAGACTGCGTTTCTGTTTGGAAGCGATTTGTGCAAGTTGATCTTTAACCTCCTCGGTGATATTAACTTGCATCCTCGCCCTATTTTCGCCCTGGGGCACTTTCATTGTCGCAAATACGTAGGTACCTTCCTCCTCATATCTTTCTAAAAATGCAATTAAGATAATGGTTGCTAAAGCATTTTTAGTTAAACCTAGTTCATCTGCTGAATCACTTATTTCGTTAAATAACTTTGGTGGCAAATACAAATATGTCGATTTTAACGCCTTTGTACTAGGATTAATTCGTGCCATTCCTTTCCTGTATATATCCTCCATAAAACACCACCTCCAATTTTTTATATCATAACTAACAGTGTAACTCTGTTATTGTACCTGGTATAAAAGAACATATGTTCTATTATAATAAAAAGTACACCTTATTACAATAATTTGGAATAAAAATTAGTAAAAATTAGGAGTTGATTCTATTGATTGACGAGACAGAGAATTACTATCATAAGATTCTCTCTGTAAGGACTCATATTTTCGCTTTTGGGCTTGGGTACATTGTAGAAGGTATGGCTCAAAAAAAGGGTTATGAGGGCTTTGAATGGGAACAGCAAGACTTTGTTTATTACTACATAGCCCAAACTGATCATCAATTTATTCTGGTAAGTGGAGAATGCGCACAACGGCGTTCTGACTGGAAATTGGACCAGCAAGGTTTAAGACATGATGTGCCTATTTTTCTTGCTATACCTGCCGAAGTACAGAAATTCATCCAACAGGTTTTACAGAAGAAGTACAAGCAATTTGTTGTTAGAAAGAGAAAAAAGGAGGATCGTTAAATATGAAAAAGCCCCGGCGAAGTATATCCCAAAGGGATGTTTCGAATAGTCGGCTTTTTGAAGAAACAATTGATAATTTGGAAAAAGTGATAGTAAATTTAAAAACGGAGCACCTAAGCCCTGAGGAAATGAATTTGCTGTTGTTTGGTCGAGACAGACTCATAATAATTAGCCAATCACTCATCCGGTTAGCATCAAGTTCAAATATAAAGTATCAGCATACAGTTGATTGTCGCAAAAATAGCCTTAAGGTAATTAAAAAATCTAGAAAAAAGTGTGAGTAATGGAAAAGAGCCCTGAAAGAGTTATTGAATAGGAGGCTTGTTTTTGGGCGATTTCATATGGAGTGCACAGTTTGTCAACTGTATAATCTCCGTTATTACAATTTTTATTTCACTGCTAGAGTTGATTTCAGCTCAAAATATGGTAGAAGTAACAATCAAACAATACAAAAGTAATTTGCTTGATAACTTTCTTTTATCGATTCTAGTAGCTGTTGCTGGGATTCTGTATTATTTAATTCGATATCAATAGGAGTGATAAAATGAGCCTTGAAGCATTGAAGTATTTACAAGAATCCCTTGCTGATTTGAAAAATGAAAATGATAATCGACGCTATGCAATTACTGAACTATATACGAAAGATGAAGATGAAGAAGATATTGAACGTGAGAGTGAGATAATTGCAGAGAATGAAATGAGAATCTCTTATTTACAGTTCGGTATAAACTGTATGGCGATTGGTCTCTTCATACATGATAAATTGTCCTTATCAGAAGCTGCTGAGTTATGTAATTTATCGCTGCATAATTTTCGTAGGTTTTTACATGAAAAAGGTATTGGGGGTTTCGATGAATTAAGTAAGGAAAAGGATGCTAAAATGTATAATTTACAAGATGTCAGACTACTTGCGCTTGAACATAAGATTTTACCACAACAGCGTATTTTAGAAGTGTTTCGAGAGAATTTATCTCTTTCAGAATTCATAGCATGGGATGCACCAGAACTCTCAATCGAAATTTGCAGAGCATTCCATGATTTTATTTTAAAAAAACTCGATGAACATGCTGATAAAAATTATACAGGGAATGATTAATGATAAGTTATGTCTTTAAATAAATATCTTATGTTATCTCATAAATATAAGATAAACATCTCATAACAAAAAGACCTAATTTATTAAGGGAATATAACAATTTGACCGTCAAAAGATGGTCATTTTTTATATCATTTGTTCTTTTTGAAGTGAATTCGCAATATGTTCCAATCAAAACCTTTATCAATTTATTTTTTGAATATATTCCATACAAAGCCAAAGCCCTCTACTATATGTTGAATAATCAGTTGCAGACTATCGTGTGGGTCCAAACCAGCAATCTCTTCGGAAAGTTGTTTAATAACTTCATCGCTATTCACATGCATGATATCGTAAACAGTGCGATAGTATTTGTAGAAGGTAACTCTGAAAACTCCAACTTTTTTGCAAAGGTCTAATGATTACAAATGTCCAGATGACCTTCTTTTTTTCCTTTCTTGGTATATTCAGTCTTCCTGTATTAAATAATTTAAGATGAAAAGACTAATGAATATCTTATAAATCGAATATTTAGGAGAACAAGATGCAAAAGAATTGGCATGAACTAATCGTTGAAATTTCAAATATGCCTTCCGGTATAAGGGAACAATTAATAGAAAAGCTAACGGAGGATTTATTTATTAAGTATCAAATACATCCCGAAATAGTTAATACCCTTGGTGATCTGAATAACAAACAACGGTATGCAATTTATCTAGCTGCACAGGATATTGCTGCCCATAATAAAAATATATCTAAAGCGATAACAAAATTTAGAAAAAAAGCAAAAGGTAAAGAACTAACAATAAAAGATCAGAAGTTCTTTCATTCATTAGAATTTATATCGGACACTTTTAGTGTGCTTCAATCTATACCCATAGAACTTGTAAACGCGATTTTCGATACAGAATATTACGACTTAGCTGAAAAAAATGTACCAGTCCCAAGGTTTGATAATCAAAAGTGGTCTCAAATCGTTAATAAAAATTTTGATCAGGTTTCGGGACAATTAAAAAAAGAACGGGGAAAGAAAGCTAAACTAGCAAGGCTAATAAGTGAAAATACTGGAATTTCTCCACGACAAGCAGAAAGATATCTTGACGGTGATTCCGAGTTAACAGCTGAAGTGGTATTAATGTTTGAAGAGGTTTTAAATATACACCGGGATCAACTATTAGGTGATTTTATTAATTCAACAAGTGATCCGAATATGGGGAATCTAAGTGACATAAAAGAATTTCGAATTTTGTATAGCCTTATGAAAAAAAATGAGATGCTTTCGGAAGATATCAAGAAGATACTTAAGGATATTTCTAAAATATATAGTGACTTAGAAATTAGAAGTAAATCGTTAAGCAAAATTGATTCGGTAAAAAATTATGAATTAATGAGGAAAATGCTTACTGATTTCATGGATGAGTTGAAAAGCTTTACGACATAATGTGTCGTTTTAAAATATTTTTTATCTTAAAAATGGCGTGATATCGCCATTTTTTTTTGATGTTTATTTTTTTCTTTTTTTAATAAAAAATTTAGCCATTTGAAAGTGATAAATTAGTATTTACATTATTACTTTGTTTTTCAGTCAGACTAACATAAATATTCTGTCAGTGGTGTTCCAGATGGAAAACATTTGGTATATAATGAATAAAACGAACAAATGTTCTTATTTTGCCTTAAAAAAAGCATCTGAAAAATCGATGTATGTTAAAACAAAGGTCAGCAGTCAATAAAATCTTTAAATCACTTACATATGAGCATTTAAGAAATGGTCAGGTATTTTGTTCTGAATGATTTACTGCAGTGTTTAATTGTAATTGGGTTCAACGTTTGTTAAAGGAGTGAGAACACATGGCAAAAAGAAAAACTGGTTTAACCGAAAAGAAAATCGCGGAAATGGAAAAGGAGGGGCGGGGTCAAGGAGAAGGAGAGAATTATAAACCTTGGATTAACATCCAAGACTTCCCCTCTATTGGTTTGTCAACCAGAGGCAAAGGGTGGAAAACAAATCGAATCCATCATTTTCTTTCTAAATTGGAACGTGATTATTTTTATTTCTTAGAGTGGAATCAATCTGTTGTGGATATTCGAGAACAGTTTCCATTAACTCGTGAAGATACGATGTTATTAGCAGAGAATAAAGGGATTAAACATCCAACTGATCCAAAAACTCAAATACCCATTGTTATGACAACCGACTTTCTTATTACAATAGCTGCTCCAGAAGGAAACCTACATGTTGCAAGAACAATTAAGCCGTCAAAGGATTTGGAAAATGAGCGAACGATTGAGAAATTTGAAATTGAACGTTCCTATTGGGAAAGTCGCGGAATTGATTGGGGAATTGTTACTGAAAAAGAAATGCTAAAAAATCTGATTGAAAATGTTGAATGGCTTCATTCCTCTTACTTTGAAATAGAAGATCTACCGAGGGCGGCACTCCAAAGATATGCTCAGCAAATGAAATCCTCCATCAAAAGAATGAATACTTCCATTATTGAAGTTGTAACAGAATTTGATCAAAAATTTCAACTAGATAATGGGAGAGGGTTAGAAATTTTAAAGCACTTAATTGCACATAAAGAATTACCTGTTGATATTAACAAAAAAATTTACACTCATCTTTGGGTAGAAGACGTTATAAAACTAGATTAGGAAAGAGGGGACGGAATGTTTGTAGTTAATGACATTATCAGTATTAAAGAAGCTACCGGAGAAGAACAAATAGAACGCATTCTTTGGATTGATGAAGGTAACATAATTTGTTATACCATCAATATTGAGAAAGAAAAGGCGCTCCCAATAAAACGAATAATCGCTGATTTGCAGCAGTTACATCATGAGGAATTATTGGTGTTAATCGAGACAGATCCTTTTGCATTTATCTATCAAGATGAGGATAAAATTTCTGAAACAAATAAAACAATTAGAGAGGAACGGTGGGCAAGTATTGAAAAATTGGTAATGCAGGAGCCGGAAATTTATGGAAAAGAAAAAAGAGGTCCCCTTATTAATTTAGCAATGGGGAGGACTGGGAAGACAAAACGTTTGCTTTATAAATATATGACTCAATTTTGGCAAAGAGGAAAAGTGAAAAATGCATTGCTGCCCGACTATCAAAATTCCGGAGGAAAAGGGAAAGAAAAAGAATTTACTACCAAAACGGGACGACCAAGAAAGTTCCAAAATGTCATTGGAGAGGGAATCATTATCACTGATGAAATCAAAAGAATTTTTAGTGTTGGTGTTAAGAGGTTTTATCATACCACTAAAAAAATTTCGCTTGCAACGACATTTGATTTAATATTAAAAACTTTTTTTGTCGCAGATTATCGTTATGAAAATGGTGTGAAAAAGCCTATTCTCCTTGAACAGGATAAACTCCCCTCTTTTAGACAATTCCGATATTGGTATGAAAATACATATAATATAGAAGAAAAAATCCGAAAAAGAAAAGGGAACCGAAAATACGAATTGAATCATCGTGCAGTATTAGGAACATCCGTAGGTGATTTGTACGGACCAGGAACAAAATATCAAATCGATGCAACAATTGCTGATGTTTATCTCGTTAGCTCATTTAATAGAAACTGGATTATTGGTCGCCCTGTCATTTATGTGGTCATTGATGTATTTAGCCGCATGGTCGTTGGACTGTATATAGGATTGGAAGGACCGTCTTGGGTCGGAGCAATGATGGCATTAGCCAACACTGCCAGCGATAAAGTTTCTTATTGTAAACAATATGATATTCCGATAACCAAGGAGGAATGGAATTGCCATTACCTTCCTCAAACGTTGTTAGCTGACCGAGGTGAATTAGAAGGTTATAATGTGGAGCGACTAATTTCTACTTTCAACTTGAAAGTTGAAAATACATCGCCATACCGTGCGGATTGGAAAGGTATTGTTGAGCAACACTTCCGGACTATTAATTTAAGAGGAGTTAAACCATTTTTACCAGGGGTGGTGGACAAAGATGCTGTAAGAGGTGATAAGGATTACCGTTTAGATGCCACTTTGACAATAGAAGAATTTACAAGCGTTATTATCAGGTGCGTTCTCTATCACAACAATCATCATTTGTTAAAGAATTATAACCGAGATGAAATGATGATTGATGATGAGGTTTCCCTTATTCCTCGCGAATTATGGAATTGGGGTATAAAAAACCGTTCCGGAAAACTTCGCTCTTATCCAGAAGATCTTGTAAAGCTTCATCTCTTGCCGACCGCAAAAGCAACAGTAACGTACCAAGGAATTGAATTTAATAGGATGCGTTTTAGCAGCGAAACAGCATTAAAAGAAAATTGGTTTGGAGAAGCAAGAGAGAAGACGTGGAAAATTCCTATTTGTTATGATCCCCGAAATATGTCACACATTTATTTACCAAGCGAAGATGGTAGGAGTTATGAGATAGCGACTTTACTTGAACATCAAAAAAAATACCAAGGAAAAACAATGGAAGAAGTGGAGTATTATTTTGATTATGGAACATTGAAAAATCAAGAGTATGCTCATGAAGAAACACAACAAAAAGTTGACTTGACTAGTGAAATTGAACACATTGTTCAAAAGGCACAAGAATCACTGGAAAAAGAAAAGATAGAAACTAGTAAGAATCAGGCTGTCAAAGGAATCCGTGAAAATAGGTCGATGGAAAAAGAGACAAGACGAAAAGAAGAAGCCTTTTTACTGGCGGATGCAGAACATTTTTACCAACCTGATGAAACTGAAATTGTCGAAGAAATAATTCCTAAACAGTCTGTTTCAAGGATTGAATTGTTACGTCAAAAACAAAAGGAGAAGTTAAAGCATGCAAAATTTAGCAGTAAGTGAAGCTAAGATTTTTCCTAGTGAAGAAATGGTAAATGCTATTTATACTGACCAAATTGTCCAAGATTATGCATCAAATCCGTTAATCGAAGCACTTCCACCTATTTTTACGGAGGACGAGGTGGTCGACCAAATATCAGTTTTTCCTCCTTTTGACGAAAAAGAGCGGTCCTTAAATGCAAACTATCGATTTCATTGTGTGCAAAGGTTATTTCAATATTTTCAGCCATTCGAAAAGCATTTGGAGCTTGAACAAAAAATTTCAAGATCCATTCGCCAAGGATACATACACCGAAGTCCGATGAAAAGAGAAGAAGTCATGCGGGTTCATGAAAGCTATGAAGCAATAAAAGCGGGGAAGTTTCTAAAAAGGTACCAAACAGAAACTAAAAGAACAGTTGCTGGTTTTACTATCATTGGTCTTTCCGGAATCGGTAAGTCAACCGCCATTGAACGGGTTTTGTCTTTTTATCCGCAAATCATCAAACATCAAGAATACCAAGGAAAACCCTTTTTATTTACTCAGATTAGTTGGATGAAACTTGATTGCCCATTTGATGGTTCTTTAAAAGGTTTATGTATAAGTTTCTTTTCAGAATTAGACCGGCTATTAGGTTCTAACTATTTAAACAAATTCGGTTCACAAAGAAATACAACAGACTTAATGCTGCAACGAATGGCGCATCTGGCAAACCTTCACGGGATTGGTTTACTCATTATCGATGAGATTCAACACCTAAGCCTCAGTAAAAGTGGAGGTTCGGATAAAATGCTCAACTTCTTCGTTACACTGGTAAACACTATCGGTATTCCTGTTTTATTGGTAGGAACGAATAAAGCTATTTCCGTTTTGCAAAGTGAATTTCGACAGGCAAGACGTGGAAGTGGGCAAGGGGATATGGTTTGGTCCCAGATGCCGCAAGATGAATCATGGGAATTGTTTGTCGAAGGTATGTGGGAGTATCAGTGGACAGCGAACTATACGCCACTAACAAAAGAATTGAGTGACCTGCTTTATGAGGAAAGCCAAGGCATTCTAGACATTGCTGTAAAACTTTTTATGCTATCACAGATAAGAGCAATTGCCACAGGGGAAGAAAGATTAACCGAGCAAATTATTCAGCAAGTGGGTAAGGACAGTTTAAGATTGGTTCAACCGATGTTAGCAGCATTAAAATCAGGTATTCCAAGTGAAATTGCCAAATACGAAGATATCCGTCCAATTGATATGGCTGAGGAAATCGAAAAATATAAAGCATCGATTGATTTGCATGAAAAAATTCGTATTCAAAAGAAGTTACAAAAACAAAAACGTGAAAAAAAGGAACAATCTCTTCTAGAAGAAGTGATATTACAATTGCTATCCATGGATTTTGACCCTAAAGAAGTCGAAGGTTCTGTGAAGAAAGTGTTTGAAAAATTAGGGGATGATCTTGAAAAATCCATAGTGTTAAAAGAAACGGTAAAACTTCTTATTGATAAAGATGAAAAGAAAGAAAACAGCACTAATAGGAAAAAGAAAACTTTGTCTGCGAATGAAAATTATTTGGGTCGCTTGTTGCAAGAAGCAAGGAAGAAGAAAAAATCGGTTTATGAATATTTTCTGGATAAACATATCATTAAACAACCATTAGATGAGTTTTGGGAGGATGAAAAAAATGCTGAACTGGTTTCCGACACCGTATCCTGATGAGCTGTTATACAGCGTGTTTGCTAGATATCATGTAAGATCCGGAAACACTAGTCCAAAAATAACGATGGAAGAGTTGTTTGAAAAACGAACAGTTCGGTCGGTTTGGGATCTACCAGCAAATTTAAATACTTTGCTGGGACAACTAGGTTCCTATTGGAATGCAGATCAATTAATTTTTAATCATACGATGTATCCCTATTATGCAGCTTTTTTACTTCCAAAACAGGCAAGGCAAGTAAAACAGTCAATGTTGGATAGAAAGGGGAGCACGATACATACTCGAATTGGTTTATCTGCAAGTAATGTCAAATTAAAAAACAACCTTTGGGTATGTAGTGATTGTATAAAAGAAGATATGGATACTTATGGCGAAACATACTGGCGTAGGGTGCATCAAGCTCCAGGTGTTTTTATTTGTCCTAAACATCAAACATTATTAGAAGAAACAACAGTCTCTGTAAAAGCCCGTAACCAACATGAATTTAATATTGCTACGCCTTTTGTTGAAAGAACAAAGATAAATCTAGATGGATTAAACAAAGAGGAATTTCAGTTAATGGTAATTGTTGCTAAATTAACTGAATCTCTTCTACTCAATATTCATCTTCAAACAACGGATAACACTGTTCGAAACAATTATTTACAGCTGTTAAAACAAAAGAGATACGCAAGTGTTAATGGATTTTTGAATAGGGAGAGACTATACCAAAGTTTTGGTACGAAATTCTCTGACCGTTGTTTAGAACTGTTACAATCAAAAGTATTTTTCGAAGAAACTGATTGGTTAACAATGATATTTCAAAAACACCGCAAGTCTTTTCATCCGATTCGTCATATATTAGTAATGCTGTTTTTAGATACAGAATTAGATAATTTGTTTGATAAAAAGGAATATACTCCTTTTGGAAACGAACCTTGGCTATGCCTTAATGTTGCTTGCGCAAATTATCATAAACCTGTCGTAAAATCATTAACGATTACGAGGTGTTGCGATACTGGAAATCCAGTTGGTACATTCCGCTGCGATTGTGGTTTTGTCTTTTCAAGAAGAGGACCTGATCAAAACAATGATGATAAGTATCGTATAGGCACGATAAAGGATTACGGTCATGTTTGGAAAGAAAAATTAACAGAACTGGTTAATGAGAGAAACACTCTTACAGAAATAGCTAAGGAATTACAGGCAGACCGAACTACAATCAAAAAATATGCTGCTGATTTGGGACTAAAGGCTCCTTGGAAAATGCCGAAAATCGAAGAGCAAAACGTAAGTGAGCCTTTGGAAGACTACCAGACTCAGTTAAATGAAAGAAAAAATAAGTGGTTAAGGCTTCAAGATGAATATCCCGAAAAATCAAAAACGGAATTACGAAAGTTGGTACCTGATGTTTATGCTTTTTTATACCGAAATGACCGTGATTGGCTCAATGAATTTTCCCCAACTCAGAAAAGAATCCAGGCTCCTAATCAACGAATCAATTGGGAAAAACGTGATATTGAATTATTGGAGCAAGTGAAAAAAGTGGTACAAAATTGGGATTTAGATGTTGGAAAAATAACCCAAATAACAGCTACTTCTATCGGTAAGAAGATAAATCAACTATCATTATTACAGAAAAAAGCAGAAAAGGTGCCAAAAACTATGGATTACATTAGTAAAGTATCGGAGGATATAGTAGCTTTTCAAAAGAGGAGGGTTGAATTTTGGGTTGAAAAACTAAAAAAAGAGGGAGAGCCAATTCTTGAATGGCATATTTATAGAAAGGCAGCTCTTCGTTCAACGGTTTCAGATGAGGTAAAAAGGTTAATTACATTAAGAGTAACCGAGTATGACACTCTATCAAAAAAACTAAAATAATAATAAATGTGAAAAACTGCCGCGTTTTAAAATAAAAATCGCGGTTTTTTGTTTTCATCTTTCATCTTAATAAAATTTAATTTCATAGTTTAATTAAAGGACAAGAATATATGCTCTTATAACTAGATGTCTGTTATACTAATATTTACAAAATATAAGTTGAGAGTAGGCGAGGTATAATGAGTGTTCAATCGCATTTGGATAATTTATCAAGTAAATTAAATTTAAAACAAGACGAAAAAGACAAAGTAAAAAAATCGATTGATACTTTATCGGACAGGTTAAACAGATATTTTGATGGTCAACTTACTGATCATTTTAAATTTGGTTCATATACAAGGGGGACTATTCTGCCAAGAAAAGCTGATGAATATTCCGATGTAGATTATATGGTTATTTTTAAAAATCCACATAATTATAAACCTCAAACGCTGTTAAATCATTTAAAAGACTTTGTTAAGTATTATTACAGCACCTCAGAGATTTACCAATCCCATCCAACGATTGTACTTGAGTTAAATCACATTAAATTTGAATTGGTACCTGCCAAAAAGGATATGTGGGGGACTATTTATATCCCATCTCCGTCTTCTTCTTATGAAGATTGGATGCAGACTGACCCGAATGCATTTAATAAAAAATTAACAGATGCAAACATAAATTATTACTACCAAATTAAACCACTGGTTCGGCTTATGAAATATTGGAACCGATTAAATGGAAGTTATCTTTCTTCGTATGGATTAGAAAATTGGATAACGGACAGATTCTATTGGAACTGTAACAATCTAAAGGATTTTGTTTATAATACCTTTGAAACACTAGATTATAATTATAGTGACCCACAATGGTATAAAGATAAAGTGGACCGTGCAAAAAAAATAATAGCTAATACGAAAGATTATGAAAAACAGGGATTACCTTATACAGCCCAATTGGAAATAGAAAAAATATTTCCTGACTTTTAAAAGGAGATAAAAAAGATGACGACTGGAAGAATTGATACAGTAGATGTTTATTTTAAACACGTATCGCGAGTTAACTCGTGGAGCAGCTTTTTATTTTGGTTTTCTATAATTTGTTCTATTGCTGTGTTTTTTACAAGTAATAAACCCGCTGTAAACTACATTTTGAATATTATCTTTATTATTACTACAGTTGCTTATTTTGGTATCAGTAACTGGCTTAGCTTTTTTTTGTTAAGGGAAGCTCAAAGTAAAAGAAGAATACATTTATTATCGGATTCTTTTGGAGTAAGACTCGATGATGAAGAAACAAATCTGTATTACAATAATTCACATAGCCCTTCCATATTACGTTTAGGTGTCAATGTTTTTGAAAATTCCTTATTCACCTGGAGGGTAACCGAAGAAATGGCAAAAAAGGAAAGGATAAAGGTTTTTATCTATTTATTAATTTGGTTAATTGCCATTCTTATTCGAAATGTAGATTTAAATTTTATAGCTATTATAGCCCAAACAGTATTTACTACCGGATTGATTGTAAACCATATGAAGTTGGAAATTCTGAGAAGTACATGTAACCAATTATTTAAGGAGTTTAGACAAATCTTTTTAACAAATGGATTAAACAGCAATGATCAAGCCATTGCTTCCATATTAAATCTTGTCTTTCGATATGAAACGGTTGTGGCAAGTATGGGAGTTCACTTATCGAGTAAAATTTTCCACAGGTTAAATCCTGCCATTACGAATGAATGGGAAATGGTTAAAAGAAACGTTAATATATGAAGGAAATCGAGGATGCTGAGTACCCGACTTTGTTGCCATGTTTAATAAAAATTCAGTACCCAACTTTGTTTTCCGTGAAGTGTTTCACACAACGTAAGAATGCGGGTTTAAAGGTTTTATAGTACCCGACTTTTTTGTCTTTCAACAGTTGTTGTTAAATTACAATAAAGTCAGGAACTGGACAACAAAGTTGAGTACTGATCAATATAGAAAAAAGCATCGGTTTAATACCGATGCTTTTTTCTATACATTGGATCTGCTAACTCTATATCTCTACATCAAGCGCAGGTTGTGGCTTTGAAATTTTGCAAATACGGTACATGACAGGGATTGTTGCATAATAATCGGTGTATCAGATACCGGGGAAGTAATGGGGGTAAAATGAAGAGAGTAGGATAAAGCAAGTAGGTATACTTGACTTACTTTCCAATACAGTTTTTGCAGGTGATAATACTCCAGAAGTTAAGGTAGATTAGATACCATAAGAATTGAACAAGATGTCTCTAAAAGACAAAAATATAGCCTCATAAGATAAAATTTTTAATGCTATTCTTTAAAAGACAAAAAGATGTTTTTGTACTATCAGGATTCCTATACTAGAGTGTAATATATTTAAAAATATAATCGATTACTTTTTGGTTTTTACGTGAGGTATGCAAATATTGATGAGCAAGAGGTGCACGAAAAATATAAAGAGGAAAGTAAAAAATCAAAATCGATAAAATACTTGGAATATGGGAATCGTTAAAAAGGGAAGTTCACTTCTTATAACAGATATAGTAACAAGAGAAAGAGAGCCTTTCTACTCAGAAGAAATAACAAAATTATCCAACACAAGTGGGTAAAAAGCTGTGTCAGAATATCTCCATTAGTATAATTGTGTGCGAATTCAAGAGAAGTTGCACTACCTGTCCCCCATAGAAGCAAGAAACAGGTAGTATAGGTGTTGTGTATTTTCCTATTTTACGGATTCAACTCACGTTTAACTGGAGGGGTTTTTTTGGATTTAAGTAAATTTATATCAGGAAAATTTTATTTGAATCAATATATTCATCGTTTAGTACAAAATGGGTCATCTTTTCATGTACATTATTGGGGAGTCATGCCAAAGCATTATGACGTTGTACCGCATCAACATTCTTTTTTTGAGATCTGTTTTGTGGTTGATGGTGAAGGGTATTATATAGAAGGCGATTGTACTTACTCTCTACAAAAAAATACGATGTTCCTTTCAAGACCAGATGTTTCACACCAAATAAAAAGTGAAGATGGATTAGCTCTTCTTTATGTAGCATTTGAGTTAACAGAATCAGAATCAAGTGAAGAATGGATAGAAATAATAAGGGAAGCTCGGAAATGTTCCAAAGTAATTGTACCTGTAAGCGATGACACAATCGCTGTATTGCTTTGGAAATCTCTTCTTATCCAAACAACAAAGTATGAACAGGTTTTTTATGAAGAAATGCTAACAAATCTAGCTTACTCTCTTATTCTTTCATTACTACAAATTTTTGTTCCTTATTCGCACAGTAAGAGTCAAAAAAAACCTGTTGAAATGATTTCTCCCCTTCTTAGTCAAGCAAAGTTATACATTAATGATAATCTAGCAAGTTCTTTAAAACTTAACGATGTAGCTAGTCAGTTCCACATATCAGGCCGGCACTTGTCAAGAATGTTTGTATCAGAATTAGGTGTAAGTTACTCAGAGTTTGTTCAAAATGAGAGAATACAGAGAGCTGCCGCATTACTTAAAACAACAGATTTATCCATCAAGGATATTGCAAAACAAACTGGTTTTAAAACGGTTCACTATTTTACTCGTGTTTTTCACTCTGTGATGGGTAGTCCACCAGGAATCTTTCGCTTGCTTTATATAGACTCAAAAACAATTGAATATACAGAGTATTGAATTCCCCCTCGCTTAATGCTATGCATTAACGTGGGGGTTTTTTTGCTAAAAAGATAAGTATACGATGAGTCAATGGTTTTCTTAGAAAGAGCGTGTCTGAAAAGTGTAAAAACGCGTCTTGATAATCTAAATACACGTATTGTGTAATATCCTATAATCATAATTGTAAATGAGAAATTTTTGTTCAGGTTTAACAGTGATGACAACGATTACATTAGGAATTTCCTGCTGAATAGTAACTTAAAAGGTAGGCTAATATTGAAGGTTATGAACCAATTTCCCTGTAATTGTATGTCTTTAAAATGAAATAGTATATCTTTCAATGTTTATTTATTATATATGGAGGTATTGATGATGGAAGCTGGCTTAGTTACTGATATTTTAGGATACATGCCGTTGGAAGAAATGCTTGATACATGTGTAGATTTGGGATTTGAAGCTCTAGAATTAGGATGCGGCAATTGGTCTAAAGCGCCACATGTTGATTTAGATGGTTTGCTGGAGAGTGCTGTTAAACGCGAGAAGTTTTTAGATGCTATTAAAAGCAGAGGACTTGAAATTGCAGCTTTAAATTGTTCAGGAAATCAACTCGAACCAACGGAAGAGGGAGAAGCTCATAAAGCAGTTGTTGAAAAAACATTTCAACTTGCAGGGCTTTTAGGGGTAGAAACAGTTGTTATGATGTCAGGTTGCCCTAGCGGGGGTCCAAATGATGTGACGCCCAATTGGCTAACACACCCTATTTTACCTCCCCATTTTAAAATTCTAGAATGGCAATGGAATGAAGTGGCCTTTCCATACTGGGAAAAAGCCGTGAAAGTTGCGAAAGAACGCGGCGTCAAAAAAATTGCCGTTGAGAATCTTGGTTGTAATTTAGTGCATAATCCAGAAACACTTTTCAAATTAAGAAATGAAGTCGGAGATATGGTTGGCATGAACTTTGACCCAAGTCATCTATTTTGGATGGGTGGAGATCCGATTGCAGCAGCAAGGGCATTAGGAAGTGCAATATATCATGTCCATGCTAAAGATGTACGGATAGAAAGAGGAGTAAATGATATACATGGACTTATCGACGTGAAACCGATGGAAAGTTTTGCTGATCGTTCATGGAATTATGTGGCACTTGGATACGGACACGATGTTAGTTATTGGAAGGAGTTCTTCACTGTCGTGAAAATGACAGGATATGAGGGACCGGTAGTTCTTGAAATGGAAGATCTAACAATGGAACCGCTTACTGGTGTTAAAAAATCTATGGATGTTCTCAAAGAAGCGTTACCTAGAGATTTTAAGAATAAAAGCTCAAACCTTTATTCAATTGTTAACCAATAAATAAAATAAGGAGGTATATATTGTATGGTTTTAAAAATAGGCGTTATTGGTACAGGTGCTATTGGTCAAGATCATATTCGAAGAATTTCCAACACTTTATCGGGAGCTAAAATTGTTGCAGTGACAGACGTGAATGCAGAACAAGCTAACGCCGTTGTTAAAAATGAAAATCTTGATGCAAAGGTTTACGAAAATGGACATGACGTTATTAACTCCGACGATGTTGATGCAGTTATCGTAACGTCTTGGGGCCCTACTCATGAAGAATTTGTTTTGGCTTCCATTGCTGCGGGTAAACCAGTTTTCTGCGAAAAACCACTTGCTACAACTGCTGAGGGATGTAAGAGAATCGTTGATGCAGAGATTGCGCACGGTAAACAGTTGGTTCAAGTAGGATTCATGCGACGTTATGATAAGGGGTATCGCGCATTGAAACGTGTTGTTGATAATGGAAGAATCGGTGAGCCGTTAATGGTGCATTGTGCACACCGAGCTCCTTCAGCTCCAGGCTGTACCGGTGATATGGCGCTTACTGATTCTTTTCCTCATGAAATAGATGTTTTGCGTTGGTTACTCAATGACGATTATGTTTCTGCCCAGGTAATTCTGCCAAGAAACACACGTTTTGCAGCTGAAGGGGTACAGGATCCGCATATCGTCTTACTGGAAACTAAACAAGGAATCCGAATTGGCACCGAAATATTTGTAAATTGTCAATATGGATATGACATTCAATGTCAGGTTGTTGGAGAAACAGGTACAGCCAACTTACCTGAGCCATCCAGTGTACTTATGCGAAGCGAAGCGAAGCTTTCAACGGAAATTCTAGTAGATTGGAAGGATCGTTTCATTGATTCTTATGATGTTGAACTGCAAGAATGGATTAATTGTACTGTAAAAGGTGAAATGAATGGACCATCAGCTTGGGATGGTTATGTTGTAGCAGTGACGGCGGATGCTTGTGTGAAAGCCAAGCATACAGGTCAGATTGTTCCAATTTCTATACCAGAACGTCCGGCATTTTACAGCAAACAATGTGTTTTACAATAGAAAATAATGATCTTATTTAACATGATATATACAGTTATAAGGACAACTGATCACCTTTTTGATTGGAATAAAGTAAGTTAAAGGTTTAATACATTCTTTGAAAAATCTATTTCACAAAAAGTAGTTGTTTTACTGGAAATTCAAAACGTTTTCTTCAGTTAATCATCAACTAAAGAAAACGTTTTGAATAGTAACTATCTTTTATAAATATAAATGATCAACTAAACAAGCAATCCTTAAGATTCATCTGTATAAATTGTTTCAGTCCAATAATGTAAGCGTATTCTGAACGCGTTAACATTGGTAGACGCTTTATTGATACGAAAACATATAAACAAAAAAAGTATTTATATATTTTTTAACAGGAAGAGGGGAGAAATTAACATGAGTAAACACGGAACCCCAAGTTCGTTTTTACGTACGATTATCATAATCTCAACATTCGGCGGGCTTCTTTTCGGATACGATACGGGTGTTATCAATGGCGCCTTGCCTTCTATGTCTAAAGCTCTCGGTCTCAATTCAGTTACTCAAGGTCTTATAGCAAGTTCACTGCTTTTCGGAGCTGCGCTGGGTGCAGTATTCGGTGGTCGATTATCTGATTATAGTGGTCGCCGGAAAAACATTCTTTATCTTGCGGTATTGTTTTTTGTTGCTACAATGGGATGTACTCTTGCTCCGAACGTTACTGTTATGATTATCTTCCGGTTCTTGCTTGGACTTGCTGTGGGAGGTGCATCAGTAACAGTTCCAACTTATTTAGCAGAAATGTCACCCGCAGAGAGCCGTGGTCAAATGGTAACCCAGAATGAATTGATGATTGTTGGTGGACAACTATTAGCTTTCGTTTTTAATGCCATCTTAGGTAACACAATGGCTGATAACGTACATGTTTGGCGCTACATGTTGGCCATTGCAGCACTTCCAGCAGTGTTCCTGTTCTTTGGTATGATTAGAGTACCAGAAAGTCCACGTTGGCTTGTTTCAAAGGGGAGGAATGATGAGGCCCTTCGTATTCTAAGACAGATACGGGAGGAAAACCGAGCTAAGTCGGAATTCAATGAGATTAAGGCTGCTTTAGCTGAGGAATCAAAAATGGATAAAGCCACTTTTAAGGATTTATCCGTACCGTGGATACGCCGCATTGTGTTTATTGGAATTGGAGTTGGTGTTGTATCGCAAGTTACGGGCGTTAACTCGATTATGTATTATGGAACTGAAATTCTTAGAGATGCCGGATTTGAGACATCCGCTGCATTGATTGGAAACATTGCCAATGGTGCAATCTCAGTTTTGGCAACTTTCGTTGGCATTTGGCTCCTTGACAAGGTTGGTCGTCGATCAATGATGCTGACTGGATTGACAGGAACTACACTAGTACTTTTGCTCATTGGAATATTTTCATTTGTACTTAAGGGGTCTGCCTCACTTCCGTATATTATGCTTGCCCTGACAGTCACATTTCTAGCTTTCATGCAGGGAGCTATCGGACCAGTATTGTGGGTTACACTTTCTGAGATATTCCCTTTGCGCTTGCGCGGATTAGGTATGGGCATTAGCGTGTTTTTCCTCTGGGTAACGAATTTCTGTATTGGTCTGATGTTCCCGATATTACTCGATAAGATTGGCTTGTCCGCAACATTCTTCTCCTTTGCGGTTATAGGATTTGTAGCTATCGCTTTTGTGAAGAAATACTTGCCGGAAACTAAGGGACGCACCCTTGAAGAGCTAGAACATTACTTCCGTACCTACGATAATCGAGATACCCAGAACGATTTAAATACGGTTGAAGCTTCAGCAAAGTAAATTCATAATTTATAACTATTGAGCAGGATGTCTCCACAAAAACAAAAATGTATCTTATTAAGATAAGGACTCTATAATAGAGTGCCATATACTTAGAAGTGTAATCGATTACTTTTGATTTTTTGCATAAACCTATAAATTAAAGCGATTACACTTCTTTGCTTTTATTACATTATAACGCAGGGGGAATGGGTAATGAAGGTAAAGAGAAAACTGGTAGCGATTTTCACTCTACTCATGATGTTGGTACTGTCAGCTTGCAGTAGCGGGAGTGAGACTACAAGCGGAAAAGGGGCGGAAGGGAAGTCCAGTGGTAAAAAGGTGATAGGGGTTTCGCTATCTAACTTTAGTGATGAGTTCCGTACGTATATGATCGATGCGATGAAGAAAGAGCAGGAAAAGTATCCAGATTATGAATTTATGTACAGCGATGCTCAAAACGATAGCGCAAAGCAGATGAACCAAATCGAAAATTTCATTGAATTAAAAGTAGATGCCATTATTTTCACTCCGGTTGATACAGTTGCCGCAGTAGATATTGTAGATCGCGTTACATCAGAAAACATTCCCATTATCGTATCTAATCAGACATTCGACGGTGTAGAAAAAGCAACTGCTTATGTTGGCTCCGAGTCCATTGAATCAGGGTTACTCCAAATGGAAGAGGTGGCAAAACAGCTGAATGGAAAAGGCAATATCGCAATTATGGATGGCGAGTTAGGTCATGAGGCACAAATTAAGCGCACAGAAGGAAATAAACAAATCATCGCTAAACATTCTGATATGAAGGTTACTGTACAAAGCTCAGCAAAGTGGAGCCGTCCAGACGCTATGAAATTGATGGAAAACTGGCTGCAAAGCGGAAAGAAAATTGATGCAGTAGTAGCGAATAATGATGAAATGGCAATAGGTGCTATTTTAGCAATCGAAGCGGCAGGAAAGTTAGATGACATTTTAGTTGCAGGCATTGATGCGACACCAGCAGCCTTAGATCTTGTAAAAGCTGGGAAGCTAGAAGTAACAGTATTCCAAGATGCAGTTGGTCAAGGCACAGCCAGTATCGATACAGCTGTAAAAGCAGCGAAAGGTGAAAAGGTAGAGAATGTAATCGTACCATACCAACTTGTAACAGCACAGAATGTAGACGAGTTCATCGCGAAATATAAGAAGTAATAGCTACTAGCTACTTAGGAATGATTAGAGAAGGTATTTTATTATGACATTGAGATTAGACATAATTGGAACATGTGCCATTGGACAGGATCATATTCGCAGAATTACCCATACGTTAACAAGAGCAAAAATAGTTGCAGTAACAGATATGAATGCAGAACAAGCCCAACGAAAGAAAGATGAGTTGATTGAACAAGGAATCTACATCGAGTTACACAGGTATCGGTGGCCACAAGGCTGCCTTTTTTTTTGATGGAAGTATCACAATTCTTTGTAATTTAAGAGTAGTAAAAAGTCTGAATGTATGAAAATATATCTTTTCGTACATCCGCTTTCTTGTAAGATAAGAGTTACTGAAAAAGAGGAAAGATTGTATCACAAAATTGTACATTCGATGTTCAGATAACAACAAAAAAGAACCTCCATCTGTGAACTGCACCCGATTGTTAGACACAACTAACAATCGGGTGCAGTTCATAATGGGAGTCCCTTCATGCTTATCACTAACGAAGGTAGGCGGTTTTTGTATAGCAAATTTCTAGAAAAACAGGGCTTTGTTCGAGGGTTTCATCTGTTGTTCCACTCAAACAAACCCTACTCTTAACAAATAAGGATGTACCCAAACCGAAGGAATTTTAGGAACGATCCTGAAATTTTTGCATTTCAACAAACGTTTGATTAAAAACCCCCCTGAAGCCCCATATAGCAAGAGATAGGGCAGGGAAGGGATGGGGGGATATGGGACATGGTTCCTTCTATTATATAGCTCTATTTCAGTACACGACTTTTTTGTCTTTCAACAAGTTGTTAAATTACAATAAAGCCGGGAACTGATAAATTGTCCTTTAATAAGGAAACCTGTTCCTAGAAGACCCAATCCAATTTTTATTGGATTGGGTTTTTGTAATTCAGCAGGAGAAAAGATACTTATGCTCATTCTTAACCCATAGTGTAACTTCTTTAACCAGATGTTTATGTCAAAGAAGGGCTCCTCTCCTGTATATCTTCTTTGTTCTTGACGTACAGTATAGTAGATAATAAGATATACGAACCAGCCGCAACCTTGATACATATATTTTTATATCCCGCATTTTCGTTTATTTTTCTCTACTTCTACGAAAAGCTGAGATTACATGGAAAAAACCTCGTCTTTTATATTCTAACTTGGGATGCATTTGGAGTGTTTTTTGAGTGGCTAAATGTAAAAAATGATGTTTTTACGTATACAGGATGGAAGTTATACTATTCCATCCCTGTCTATCCGATTTCCTGTTGGTTCTTAATTCAGGTTTTCCGATTTACTAAAATGACACTAAAGGCCCCTGTTTAACTAAAAAGATGGGGAAAAGGATGCATTTTGGGAACAAAAAACGGAGCTTACGCTTCCATGCGCTCAACTCCGTTTTCTTCGTTTTCTTCATTTGCTTCGGGGGCGAAGGTTGCAATAATGGCAGTGGCAAACATGCAGGCAATCACGAAGCATAATGCCAGCATCGGGAAAAAGGGAAATAGCAGTAGCGTTACTAGTACAACAAAAATAATCGCAAATGCGCCTGCGATATAGGAAAAGATATTCTCCATCGTTTCCTCCTGCTTTTCTCTTATTTTGTACTATGTTATGCTTGTCCAGAGAGAGATAGAAGTAAAATTTTGTTAGGAAGTGTTTGTGTGATTACATTAAAAACAAAACGAGAAATTGCTCTTATGCATGAAGCGGGGAAGCTGTTAGCTGCTTGTCATAAGCAACTGGCAAAGCTTATTGAACCTGGTATTACAACAATGGAGCTTGACCGTGCGGCAGAGAAGTTTTTGCTTCAGCATGGAGCCAAGCCGGAGCAAAAGGGATATAAGGGCTACCCGTATGCAACGTGTGCTTCTATTAATGATGAAATTTGTCACGGCTTTCCGCGAAAAACACCTTTACAGGAAGGGGATATCGTGACAATTGATATGGTTGTTAACCTAGGAGGTGCACTGGCGGATTCTGCTTGGTCATATGGAGTCGGCCGCATTTCTGCAGAGGCAGAAGGACTGCTTGAGGTAACAAAAGAAGCTCTGTATAAAGGAATTGAACAGGCGGTACCAGGGAACCGCGTTGGAGATATTGGTCATGCGATTCAATCTTACGTGGAACCCAAGGGTTATTCTGTAGTAAGGGAGTTCACTGGGCACGGTATCGGTCCATCGATTCATGAAGGACCGCATATTCCGCATTTCGGTTTACCCGGGAGAGGCCTTCGCTTAAAGGAAGGCATGGTGATTACGATTGAGCCAATGATTAATATTGGTGCATGGCAATCGAAAATGGATGATAATAATTGGACGGCCAGAACAGTGGATGGGTCGTTGTCCGCACAGTATGAGCATACGCTTGCGATAACAGAGGAAGGGCCGATATTGCTAACGGCCCAAGAGTAGAAAAGAAGCCTTCCGTCATGGAAGGCTTCTGTAATTTATCCTTTAAGGAAGCAACCCTTTTGGACCCTGTTTAGCTCCCATGACCTGCTTGCTGTGGGGAAAGCCTCCCTTCCAAACAGATAAAAAGCGCCCCGTTGTGCTGAGAACTGTCCCCTTCGCAATCAAATCAGGTCATATCGGCTGTTTCTTATAACTGTTTTGTTTTTTGTAAGACATATGTTTCTAGCGCGTGTGCCACACCATGTTCGTCATTTGAAAGTGTGACAGCATCACACAGATCCTTCACTTCCTGTTCTGCATTCCCCATTGCAATGGAAAAGCCGGCTGCCTGCAGCATCGGAACATCATTAAAATTATCGCCGATCGCAACGGTATGTTCCATTGGGATGCCGAAGTGTGCAGCCATCGCTCGTAAGCCATTCCCTTTATGGGCGTTTCGATCCATTACCTCCAGATTTGTCGGCGCAGAGGCGGTAATGCCAATTTCCTCTATTGCTTGTAAATGTCCTAGAAGCTGTATTCGTGTCTGGTTATCCAATGTTAGAATAAAAAACTTTTCTACCTGCAATTCATCTGATGACAGAAGGGTGGATATATTATCAAAGGAATGAATGACATTGGATTTCAGCTGTTGCTCAGTCACTTTCTGTAGATCTTCTATTGTGAAATTATGAGATTGTGAGCTGGCTGATTGCCATGCGCGCATTACATTTTCGTTCCAATTGGTTGGTACATAAATCCCCCGATTTGTGTAGACCTTATACGGGAAACCTTCCGCTTCAAGGTGCAGCGCTGTCTGCAGCGCAATCGTTTTGTTTATGTAGGAAGCTTGAAGCAATGTGTCATTTACATATACAACAGCTCCATTGCTTGTCCCAAGAGGAAGGGATAGGTTATAGCGCTGTAACAGCCCTAAAAGATCATCCTTTGCTCGTCCAGAGCAAATCATCACAATATGCCCATCCTGCTGTGCTTGCTGAATGGCATTCATGTTGCGCTCAGAAATTTGTAACTCGTGAGATAGCAAGGTGCCATCCATATCAATAGCTATTAGTTTCATAGTGATCACTCCTTCCCTATCTATCATACATGATAGTTTTCCAGATAGTAACTATTCATTTTTTAAGTATTGTAATTGTATGCGTTTTCTTTTTGTAGGGTGGTAAAGATAAACTTATAGAAAATTAAGGTAACACAGCAAAGCTCATCATCAAGAACGGTAACCGATAAAGGCGTTCGTTCATATACTGACATAGGTGAATGACTAGGTCGAAATGTAAAATCAATAGCTCCCTTTGAAACAGTTGCTATCTATTTTCCTAAAAAGTGCTACAATAGAAAGATGAGAAAAAATGATTAAGGTGGTTTTTGTATGAAAATCAAGTTAGGTTTGTTATATGGAGGCAAATCTGCAGAGCATCAAGTTTCGCTGCAAACAGCTCTTGCTGTTACGAAAGCGCTGGATACAGAAAAGTTCGAGGTATATCCTATTTATATTACAGAGCAGGGAGTCTGGATCAAGGGCGATTGTTTGCAAGGGGAGGTTGAAGACGTAAAGGCCCTTCAAATGGCAAATACAGGCCGGAAGATATCTCCATTTTCACTGAGTCGTGAGCTTGCGCCGTCTTCTGAGGAAGAAGATGTAGTTGACGTTATATTTCCGCTGCTTCACGGCCCAAATGGAGAAGACGGTACAGTACAAGGTTTATTAGAGCTTTTAAATATTCCTTATGTTGGAAATGGTGTATTGGCATCCGCGGCTGGTATGGATAAGGTTGCGATGAAGAATATTTTTGCGCAGGCGGGTCTTCCGCAAGCAAATTATGTTTCATTTATTCGCAGCGAGTGGGAAAAGGAGCGCGTTACGGCTTATATCAAGGTTGAAGAAGTGCTGGGCTATCCGTGCTTTGTAAAGCCGGCTAACTTAGGGTCTAGCGTAGGCATTAGCAAGTGTAAAAGCCGAGAGGAGCTAGAGGCTGCGTTTGAAGAAGCGTTTCAATTCGACCGAAAGATTATTATTGAAGAAAATATTACGGGTCGTGAAATTGAAATCGGCGTACTCGGTAACGATGATCCGCAATGCTCTGTTGTTGGAGAGATTGCACCGAAAAAGGAATTTTATGACTATAAGGCAAAATATATAGATGGTGATACAGCTCTTATAATTCCAGCAGAGGTGACGCAGGAGGAGTATGAGACAATCCGAGAGTATGCAATTCGAGCTTTTAAAGCACTTGATGGAGCAGGCTTGACGAGAGCGGATTTCTTCTTAACGAAGGAAGGAAACGTATATATTAATGAAGTAAATACAATGCCTGGCTTTACCCCATTCAGCATGTTCCCGCTTCTTTGGCAGCATTCTGGCATGTCTTATCCAGAGCTGATTGAAAGGCTTGTACAGCTGGCAATTGAGCGGTATGAAGAGAAGCAAAAAATTAAATATACTATCTAAAAACAAGGAAGCCCTGCTCGCAGTGCTTCCTTTCTGTAAGGAGAGTTTTTTATGATTGGACGATCGTTATCGCAGGTTCAGCAAATGGTAAATGGGAGCGGTTTAGATGCGAAATGGGGAGATGTACGCATACAGGGAGTGTCTATTGATTCGCGCAAAATAAGCAGCGGTAATTTGTATATTCCAATTCAAGGCGAACGTTTTGATGGGCATGCTTTTGCGCAGTCTGCTTTAGAAAATGGGGCAGCTGCGATCCTTTGGCAACAGGATGTACAAAATCCCCCTGACAATGTGCCGGTGATTTTGGTAGATGATACGTTGAAGGCGCTGCAGCAGCTGGCAAGAAGCTATCGGGATCAATTGGACGTCAAGGTAATTGGGGTAACAGGAAGCAACGGGAAAACATCGGCGAAGGATATCGTTACAAGCCTATTGGGCACGAGATTTAAGGTACAAAAAACAGAAGGTAACTTCAATAATCATATCGGTCTTCCACTTACGATTTTACGCCTAGAAGAGGATACAGAGATGGCTGTGCTTGAAATGGGCATGTCTGCACGCGGCGAGATTGAGTTTCTTTCTAAATTGGCTCGTCCGAACGCTGCCATTATTACGAATATCGGAGAGTCACACTTAATGGAGCTAGGTTCACGTGCCGGTATTGCGGAAGCAAAACTAGAGATTGTGCTTGGCTTGCAGGATGGGGGCTTGTTCGTCTATAACGGTGATGAACCGCTGCTTGCATCAAGGGTGAGTACGATGAATCTGCCGGTAACCACGGCGGCCTTTGGCGATTGCAAAACGAATGATTATTATCCAACTTCTATTGTGCTAGGAGCGACGGGTACAACGTTTACGGTGAATCGTGCTTCATCTATGTCCTTTTTCCTCCCTGTTCTCGGCAAGCATAATGTGTATAACACGTTAGCATGCATGGCAGTTGCGGAGTTCTTCGGCGTAACATGGGAGGAGATGAAACAAGGATTAGAGCAGCTGCAGATGACAGGCATGCGTATGGAGGTTATAAAGACGGCAAATAGTGTGACAGTTATTAACGATGCATATAATGCAAGCCCAACATCAATGAGGGCAGCACTTTTGCTGATGAATGAGCTGCAAGGCTTTTCTCGTAAAATTGCTGTTCTCGGCGATATGCTAGAACTTGGTGATCAAGAAGTAGAGTTTCATTATGAAATTGGGCAAAGCATCAGTCCGGATTGCATTCATTACGTATTTACGTACGGTGATTTAGGGAAGTATATTGCAAAAGGAGCGTCTGAACGCCTTGGCAGTAATCGTGTGAAGGCTTATGATAATAAAGAAGCTTTGGCAAAAGACTTAAAAGAGCTTGCAGATGCGCAGGATGTTGTGTTAGTGAAGGCGTCCCGCGGTATGCGGCTTGAAGAAGTAATCGCGTGGCTGCAATAAGATGGGAAACAGCAAGACTTCACTAGAGTCTTGCTGTTTTTGAGCTCAAAGCATGATATACTTTCTTTCGTATATACATAAAGAGAGGATATTATGAAAGAGGCATAAGGACCACCTTGTACGTATAGGTATAGGAGACAGGCAGACTGCCCGCTGAAACAGTCATTTCTCAATAGATAATTCACATGTTCTTTTTTCTTCTTTTATGCAGGTAAAAAAGAATACGCGGATGGATTATAAATATGAAACGAGACAATACTTAGTAAAGAAGGCTACCCGAGGCCGTTTAGGGACTAGAAAGCGGATTAATATGCCCTTATTCGAAATAATGGAAGAAGGAGTTTGCTTTTTCCAACCGCAAAACTTATAATGGGTAAAGTACATGAGAGTTCGTATTTTCCAATATTTATAAATGAAGTTCGCCCGTTATCATAAGTGAAAAGTTCGACTTTGGGAAATATCAGCTAAGGGCATTTTCTGCGGGTGCGGGGAATGTCTTTTTTCAGTAGGTAGCAATACGAAAGAGAAAAGGAGAAGTAAACATTGACAACATTTAGAGAATTAGGATTAAGTGAACAACTGATCAAATCCGTAGAAAAAATGGGTTTTGAAGAAGCGACGCCGATTCAGGCACAAACAATCCCAACTGCGCTTGAGGGAGCAGATATTATTGGGCAGGCACAAACAGGAACGGGAAAAACAGCGGCTTTTGGATTGCCACTATTAGATAAAATCGATACAAAATCTGACACGATTCAAGGTATTGTTATTGCCCCTACACGTGAACTCGCAATTCAAGTATCTGAAGAGTTATACAAAATTGGCTATCATAAGCGCGTGCGCATTTTGCCGATTTACGGCGGACAAGATATTAACCGCCAAATTCGCTCTTTAAAGAAACACCCTCATATTATCGTCGGAACGCCGGGACGTATTTTAGACCATATTAACCGTAAAACACTTCGTTTGCAAAATATTGAAACAGTTGTCCTAGATGAAGCAGATGAAATGCTGAACATGGGCTTTATTGAAGATATTGAGGCTATTTTAAGCGATGTTCCAGAAGAGCATCAAACATTATTGTTCTCTGCTACAATGCCAGAGCCGATTCGTCGCATTGCTGAGCGCTTCATGAAGGAGCCTAAGGTTATTAAGGTTAAGGCAAAAGAGGTAACAATGCCAAATATCCAGCAGTTCTATTTAGAAGTGCAGGAGAAGAAGAAGTTTGACATTTTAACTCGTCTACTGGATATTCAGTCTCCGGAATTAGCAATTGTGTTCGGACGCACAAAGCGTCGTGTAGATGAATTATCTGAGGCTTTAAACCTACGCGGATATGCTGCTGAAGGAATTCATGGCGACTTGTCTCAGGCTAAGCGTCTCTCCGTCTTGAAAAAGTTTAAGGAAGGCTCTATTGAAGTGCTTGTAGCAACTGATGTAGCTGCACGAGGCTTAGACATTTCCGGAGTTACACACGTGTATAACTTCGATATCCCGCAAGATCCAGAATCGTACGTACATCGTATTGGCCGTACAGGACGCGCTGGAAAAACAGGAATTGCAATGCTGTTTGTAACGCCGCGTGAATTCGGACAACTGAAAAATATTGAACGTACAACAAACCGTAAGATGGATCGTATGAACCCGCCTACATTAGATGAGGCATTGGAAGGACAGCAGCGCCTGATTGCCGAAAAGCTGGCAAGCGTTTTGGAAACAGAAAACCTTTCTTACTACAAGCGCATGGCTGAAGAGCTATTAGAAGAAAATGATTCTGTAGCAGTGGTAGCGGCAGCGTTAAAGCTTATGACAAAAGAGCCAGATACAACACCGGTTCAATTAACTGAGGAGCCGCCTGTCGTGTCAAGGGATAGAAGCCGTGGCAGAGGCGGAGACCGCGGCAGAAGCGGCGATCGAAGCAGAGGCGGGGATCGTGGAAGAGACCGTGGCGGAGATCGTGGAGCAAGAAACCGCAAAGGCGGTCCTCGCAAGGATTTCCCAAGAGATCGTAATGATGGACGCAGCGGTGACGGACGCAGCCGTAAATCACCTGTAGCGAAGCAGCTGTAAGATAGAATATATGGAGGAAGCCTATACGACTAGTATAGGTTTCTTTTTTTTGCAGGTAAGAACGTATACCTTTTGGGTGCCGCCCTGCTCCCTTCTACAAAATAACCTTCCCTAGTGTACTGGCAAAACGCGCTTTTTCTTTTTCTTATACTTTGGGAATACTACATACATTCTAATTAAGAAAAGAGGGGTTGTATGCTCGTACGACTTGGCTACGTTGCCATGAGCGTCCATCCTCAGAACGCCTCGCCGTCTCAAACGATGACATTTGCACAATTTCAGCGCTTGAAAGATCGGGAAGCAGCCATCCGAAAGCTTGAGCGTATTGCAAACTCGAATTTGGAGAATTGCTTACGGTTGTTAAAGCATAATTCTGGTATTGAAGCAAAGCGAAAGGATGAAGCGTTGTTTCAGCTTATGCATGATATGCAAAAGCAGGAAGATATCGAAATAGTGGATGGGGCTAGCTTTTATGTCAAATAGAGCTAGCCTCATTCTTTTATAAAAAATGGCGATAGGATTCCCCCGGAGAGCAGTCCGCCTAGATGAGCAGCAATGTTTACCGAGCTTTCCAGGAAGGTCATGGAAACTAGGAAAAGAAGCAGAATGAATATGGTTAGATGTTGTTTCTCATAGCGATGTTTTTGGAGATAGAAGAGATAAAGCTGCATTCCTAGCAAGCCGAAAATAGCACCAGATGCTCCTATATGTATAAAGGAAAGAGGCATGAGAAAATAGGTAGCTATATTGCCGCAAATACCTGTAAAAAGAAAAAGGGAACAAAATCGCAATTTACCAAGCTGAGGTTCAAGATATGTTCCTAGGAGCAATAGACCTAGACAATTTGAAAGTAAATGAGAAAGATCTACATGAAGGAAAACGGGCGTTAGGAGCCGCCACCATTCCCCCGCAGCTGTACATGAATTGCAGCCGGCCCCAAGTGGAATGAGCAGGCGAGAAAAGCTCCAAGCGATTATCTGTATTGCTAGTATGGCGACGGTAACGGGAGGAAGACGAATCGGTAGATAACGGGATTGTACAATCAATTTCTACCCTCCTTTTGCGAAAAGTTGTTTGTCTCTGCTATTCTACACTATGAATGGAAAAAGAGAATTAGAAGAAGGAAGGTGCTTCTATGATTATTGGAACGGGAATTGATATTATTGAGCTGGATCGGATTGCAAAGCTAATGGAGGTGCAGCCGAAATTTTTGGAGCGTATTTTAACGGGACGGGAGCGAGAGAAAGCAGAACGGCTGCGTGGCCAGCGGAGAACGGAGTTTGTTGCAGGACGTTTTGCTGCTAAGGAAGCATATGCAAAAGCGGTTGGAACTGGATTTGGCAGGAACCTTAGCTTTTTAGATATTGAAATTTATAATAATGAACAAGGAAAGCCGGTTTTGCATGCTGCTTCTCCCTACACGATTCATGTATCAATTAGCCACAGCAGACAATTTGCCGTGGCTCAGGTGATTATCGAAAGCCCGTCAAGCTAGTCTGCATATTCCCCATTCTTGTCTCATATATTTGAGTAGCGGCAGGGAAGGCACAGCCTTCCGGTTACTTATGAGACAAAGGGGTTGAGGGAATGAGAAAACAGCTGTTATCATTGCTGCTTGGACTTTTGCTTATTGTTGCTTTAGCAGGATGCGGACAGAAAACCAAGGAAGATGTCGTCTCAGATTTAAAAGCAAAGGTAGAGAATATGAAGAGCTATCGAGCGGAGGCGAAGCTATCAATTAAAACGGGTACAGAGCCACAGGTGTATAGTGTGGAGATTTGGCACAGCAAGCCTTCCTATTACCGTGTAAATCTTAAAAATGCGAAAAAAGATCAAAGTCAAATTATTTTGCGTAATGATGAGGGTGTGTTTGTGTTAACACCGGCTTTAAACAAAAGCTTCCGTTTCCAAAGCGACTGGCCGCAAAATAGCAGTCAAGCTTATTTGTTTGAATCGCTTGTTCGAGACATTTTAAAGGATAAGGATGCAGTATTTAAAAGTACAGATCAAGCTTACGTATTTGAAACAAAAACAAATTACCAAAATAATAATATGATTCCAAAGCAAGAGGTTACCTTCAATAAAAAGGACTTGGCACCTGTTTCAGTCAAGTTGATGGATCCTGATCAAAATGTACTTGTGCAGGTAGACTTTTCGAATGTAAAATTTGACGCGAAGTTTGATAAGGGTGCATTTGATACAAAACGCAATATGTCTAGTGCACAAATGGAGGTACCAACAACGGCGGAGCAGGATAAACCGTTTTCTGTCCTATACCCAAGTGATGTACCGCAAGGAATGGAACGCAAGGAAGAAAAAGAGCTGCAAACTTCCGGCGGTAAGCGTGTTATTGTCACGTACAGCGGGAATAAAAAATCCTTTACCTTAATTCAAGAGAAGGCAAGGGTATCTGCAACTGGTACGGCCATTTCTGTAAGTGGTGAACCGGTAGACTTAGGCTTCACTGTAGGTGCCTTAACGGAAGATTCTGTAACATGGTCGTATAATGGGGTAGATTATATGCTTGCATCCAAAGGTTTGACGCAGGAAGAGCTTCTCATGGTAGCGCGTTCCGTCTATGAAAAGGCATCGAAATAGGGAGGGAAAAACGCGGCAGGGATAACTTGCCGCGCTTTTTTGAAGGAGTTTGTAGCTAGACAAGCTTGATGTATATTTTCAAATACATTGTATACAAACGAAAAAAGTGAGGCACGCTTCCCTTAATTTATCAACAGTCCTGTACATCAAATTCAGATCTTTTCCCTTTTTTGTCAGCAATATCGTTGACAACTGCTGCGCAGCAGGTCGATAATCAAGGGGGAATTACAAAAGCAAAAAAACGTGAATATATAAGAATAAGCATCGCATATCGTATAAGGGAAGTGTTCTTTGAATGAAAGGGTCAATGTTTTACCGCGATACATGGGTGGAGGTAGACTTGGATGCTATATATACCAATGTGGCCAACGCCAAACATCATGTAGGAGAAGGAACTGAAGTGATCGCGGCTGTTAAGGCAAATGCCTATGGTCATGGCTACGTACCAGTGGCGAGGACTGCTTTGGAGGCGGGGGCAAGTCGGCTTGCGGTTGCATTTTTGGATGAGGCGCTTTTATTAAGAAAAGAGGGTATTACAGCTCCAATTCTTGTATTGGGAGCTACGCGTCCTGAAGATGCTGCAATTGCAGCCGAGTATAACATCGCTTTAACGGTATTTCGTTCCGAATGGCTAGAGCAGGTGAAGCAAGGAAAGGAGTTTTCCGGCCCGCTCTCTTTACATTTTAAGTTTGACACTGGTATGGGGCGCCTCGGTATTCAAACGGAGGAAGAATTGGCAAGCTGTCTCCGTATGATGGAGGATGCGCCTTCCCTTCTTTTAGAAGGGGCATATACACATTTTGCGACAGCGGATAGTGTGGATGTGTCTTATTTTGAAGGGCAGTATGCACGATTTTTACAACAGCTGGAATGGCTGAAGAAGCGCGATATAAATCCGCCGCTTATACATTGCGCAAATAGCGCAGCTAGCTTACGTTTTACACAATGTATTTTCAATGCAGTCCGCATCGGGATTGCTATGTACGGTTTGACACCATCTCCTGAAATCAATCATCTCCTTCCTTATCCGTTAAAGGAAGCCTTTTCTCTCCACAGCAAAATTACGCATGTGAAGCAGGTGGAAATAGGAAGCGGCATTAGCTATGGCGCAACATATAAAGCTAGAGAGAAGGAATGGATTGCTACTGTGCCAGTCGGATATGCAGATGGATGGATCCGTAAAATGCAAGGGTTTGAGGTTCTTGCAGCCGGCCAGCGTGTTCCGATTGTAGGTCGCGTTTGTATGGATCAGTTTATGATTCGCCTTCCACACGAGCTGCCTGTCGGTACAAAGATTACACTGATCGGCAAGCAAGGTGGAGAATGTGTCAGTATAGATGATGCTGCTGTACATGCAGAGACGATTAACTACGAGATTCCGTGCCTGATTAGCTTTCGAGTCCCGCGTGTCTATATAAGAGATGGTGTAGTAGTCAAAACGGAGAATATATTAGTCGAATGAGAAAAGTTTTAGAGCGGTGAATGTTTTTCATTTTATATGGAAAACATAAGCAAGGAATCAGGAAGTCTTTGCAACAGAGCCCATACAATGGTATTATGAAAATAGGTGTCAATATATATCGGTGTGTGTAGTTGATGGTGGAGGTGTATTTTTGTGTCCGAATCGAGTGTAACTACTACAGAAATTGTTGTTCGTCTGCCGAAACAAATGGTAAATGAGCTAGACGGAATCGGAAAGCAAGAGAATAGAAACCGCAACGATTTAATTTGTCAGGCAACTCAGTTATTATTACGCCAACATAAGACAAAGAAACGTTATCAGCATGAGTCTATGAGACGTGGGTATATTGAGATGGGTAAGATTAATCTGGGCATCGCATCTGAAGCCTTCTTAGCAGAGTACGAAGCAGAGCATACAGTAGAACGCTTAGTTAGCGGGGGGTAATCCTTTGATTGTAAAGCGCGGCGACGTGTATTTTGCAGATCTTTCCCCGGTTGTTGGTTCTGAGCAAGGTGGCGTTCGTCCTGTTCTTGTCATCCAAAACGACATCGGAAACCGATTTAGTCCTACTGTCATTGTAGCAGCCATAACAGCACAAATTCAGAAAGCCAAGCTGCCGACTCACGTAGAAATTGATGCAAAAAGATACGGATTCGAGAGAGATTCCGTCATTTTGCTTGAACAAATCCGGACGATTGATAAGCAACGTTTAACGGATAAGATTACTCATTTGGATGAGGAAATGATGGGCCGTGTGGACGAAGCGGTACAGATTAGTTTAGGACTGATAGATTTTTAAACCATCACGAAGCTGCTCTCTTACTGGAGCAGCTTTTTTTTATCAGAAGATAAGAATGTATAACTTTTTAGGTGATGTCTAGTATCCGCGTTTTGCTCCCGCCTCCAGAATAATCTCTGGCACAAAAAGAAAAAGGCGTCGGAGCACACGTAAGGCTTCGATGAATCAGCTTCGCCCGAACCGAGCGTTTTGTGCACGGGTTGTTCTTCCCTAGGAGCAAAGGAGGACCGTGTTCACTTTTTTAGTAGTAAGAAGGAAGGCTGTCTAGCTTTCTTTTCTAGATATAGCTGGAGAAAGGTGCTTGACTGAGTGTTTTGCTGTAGGAACCAGGTAAGTTACATCCGTTTTTTTGAATGAGGAGGAGTGTTTTTTGCAGGCAGAGATGGTAGAAAGGCGTAATGTATTCATAACGAATATTTCAAAGGAGCTTGGAATTGCAGGAAAGCATGTGGCTAGCGTTATCAATCTGACTGAGGAAGGAAATACGGTACCATTTATTGCTCGTTATCGTAAGGAGATGACAGGATCCTTAGATGAGGTACAAATCCGTACCATTTTGGAGAAATGGCAGTATATCGTAAATTTGGAGGCAAGGAAAGCTGAGGTTCTTCGTCTTATTGAGGAAAAAGGCAAGCTGACCGATGAGCTTCGCCGCAATATTGAAGCAGCAGCAAAGCTGCAGGAGGTAGAAGACCTATACCGTCCGTATAAGGAGAAAAGACGAACAAAAGCGGCGATTGCGAAGGAGAAGGGGTTAGAGCCGCTAGCTAATTGGCTTCTATCTTTTCCGATGCACGGTGATGTTCTAGAGAGAGCGCGGGAATATATCGACATTGAGAAGGAAGTGCAAACAGAGGAAGAGGCAATACAGGGGGCAAAGGATATTATTGCCGAGCAAATTTCTGACGAGGCTTCCTATCGAAAATGGATTCGCGATGCTACGTTCCGAAAAGGAAGCATTTCTTCCTCGGTAAAGGATGGAGAAAAAGATGATAAAAAGGTATATGAGATGTATTATAGCTACACAGAACCAATTCAAAAAATTGTCCCGCACCGTATTTTGGCAATGAATCGCGGTGAAAGCGAAGGGGTTTTAAAGATAGCTGTTATGCCTCCGAGTGAAGAAATTGTGCAGTATTTATATAAACGTATGGTAAAATCTCATGCTTCGCCAGCAGCAAAGTACGTGGGAGAAGCAGCAGAGGATGCTTATAAGCGTCTTATTGAACCTTCCATTGAAAGAGAAATTCGTAAGGAGCTGACAGAGAAGGCCGAAGAGCAGGCGATTCATATTTTCTCTGAGAACCTTCGTAATTTGCTGCTGCAGCCTCCTATGAAAGGAAAGATTGTTCTTGGTGTTGACCCGGCATACCGTACAGGTTGTAAGCTTGCAGTCGTGGATGAGACAGGAAAGGTAATGCACATCGGAGTGATTTATCCGCATCCGCCAAAGGCTAAACCGGCTGAAGCGAGAGAAGCATTTATTTCAGTTTTACATACTTATAACATTGAGGTTGTTGCGATTGGAAACGGTACAGCATCTCGTGAGACTGAACAATTTGTGGCCGATATTTTAAAAACAATCGACCGCGACATTTTTTATATTATTGTCAATGAAGCAGGAGCAAGCGTCTATTCGGCTTCTGATTTAGCACGTGAGGAATTTCCTGAATTACAGGTGGAAGAGCGCAGTGCGGTTTCCATTGCTCGTCGCCTTCAAGATCCTTTGGCAGAATTGGTGAAAATTGATCCAAAGTCGGTAGGTGTTGGTCAGTATCAACATGATGTGTCTCAAAAACGTTTAAGTGAGTCACTCACGTTTGTTGTGGAAACAGCAGTTAACCAAGTGGGAGTAAATGTAAATACAGCATCTGTTTCTCTCCTGCAATATGTATCTGGTCTAACAAAGACGGTAGCTAAAAATATTGTAAAGCAGCGTGAAGAGAACGGAAAATTCACAAGCCGTTCCCAGTTGAAGAAAATTCCGCGCTTAGGAGCAAAAACATACGAGCAGTGTATCGGCTTTTTGCGTGTTTTGGAAGGAAGTAATGCTTTAGACAAGACGAGCATTCATCCGGAGCGTTACGACGATGTCATAAATCTACTCAAGCAGCTTGGATTTACAGTGGATGACTTAGGAAAAGACGAATTAAGGCAAGTTCTAGAGGAAGTCAACCTGCATGAGCTGTCAGGAAAAACAGGAATTGGCGAACCGACTTTGCATGATATCATTGATGCCCTCATCCGTCCAGAGCGTGACTTGCGGGAGGAATTCCAAAAGCCTCTCCTAAAGAAGGATGTTCTTCAATTAGAAGATTTAAAGCGCGGTATGGAATTAGAAGGAACTGTACGAAATGTAGTGGACTTTGGAGCGTTTATTGATATCGGTGTAAAACAGGACGGACTTGTTCATATTTCTAAATTAAAAAAGGGTTTTGTTAAGCACCCTCTCGATGTTGTTTCGGTTGGACAAATCGTGAAGGTATGGGTGGACGGTGTAGATATACAAAAAGGACGCGTTTCTTTGTCTATGCTGCCGTTATCGGAATAAAACAATCAAGGGAGTGAACACGGAGCACTCCCTTGATTAACGTTGAAGTTTCTTATAGAAAAACCAACACTCATTTAATATTCTAATTTGATAGCGGTTTTTTTCGAAATAGGCGCGGCGAATTTGATTTTGCAGCCAAGTGGGCACGAATATCCCTCCTCTAATGTAAGATAGGGCGGATATATGAACAGTATATGCGTAGGACGAAAAGAGGGTGTTAGAAAATGAAAGAAGAAGAATTACAACATCTTGTGGAGGAGGTATCCCTACAGTATTTCAAGCTGCCATTTTGTCATAAAGCATTGTTTAATAAGCGTCTTCGCACCACCGGCGGCAGGTATTTGCTGCAAAGCCATCATATTGAGCTAAGTCACAATTATTACGAAGCGTTTGGAAAAGAGGAACTCATAGAAGTAATTAAGCATGAGCTTTGCCATTATCATTTGCATCTAGCAGGCAAAGGCTATAAGCATCGAGATGCTGACTTTCGCAGGCTGCTAGCAGAAGTGGGAGCGCCGCGCTTTTGTAAAACGATTCCGGGTACAGACTCCAAAAGACGGCTTCCGTCATACATATATGAATGCATATCATGCGGGCTTCAATATGCACGAAAAAGAAGGGTAGATACAAAACGATATAGATGCGGAAGATGCAAAGGCAAATTAGAGGAGATGAAAAAACGTGTTGACACTTAAATTACGATAGAGTATTATTATAACGTGTCACAACGAAGACGAAATGAAAATAAAATGAAATCGTTGATTGACATTTTATATAAATGTTTGTAAAATATAAGAAGTCTCATCAAAAATGGTGAGCATCTTGATATAGAAGTGTTTTTGATTATTCCGCAATAGCTCAGCGGTAGAGCAATCGGCTGTTAACCGATAGGTCGTAGGTTCGAATCCTACTTGCGGAGCCATATAGAGAAGTACCCAAGTGGCTCAAGGGGCTCCCCTGCTAAGGGAGTAGGTCGGGTAACCGGCGCGAGGGTTCGAATCCCTTCTTCTCTGCCATATGGCCCGTTGGTCAAGCGGTTAAGACACCGCCCTTTCACGGCGGTAACACGGGTTCGAATCCCGTACGGGTCACCAACATTATGGAGGATTAGCTCAGCTGGGAGAGCATCTGCCTTACAAGCAGAGGGTCGGCGGTTCGAGCCCGTCATCCTCCACCATACTTGGTTCCGTGGTGTAGTGGTTAACATGCCTGCCTGTCACGCAGGAGATCGCGGGTTCGATCCCCGTCGGGACCGCCACTAAAACTTCTAGTGAATAGAAGTTGTTTTTTATGGGTATGTAT
>NZ_AP048547.1:237500-255000 GCF_059698935.1 Ectobacillus sp. OTK
GGCTTAGTGATCCGGTGGTTCCGCATGGAAGGGCCATCGCTCAACGGATAAAAGCTACCCCGGGGATAACAGGCTTATCTCCCCCAAGAGTCCACATCGACGGGGAGGTTTGGCACCTCGATGTCGGCTCATCGCATCCTGGGGCTGTAGTCGGTCCCAAGGGTTGGGCTGTTCGCCCATTAAAGCGGTACGCGAGCTGGGTTCAGAACGTCGTGAGACAGTTCGGTCCCTATCCGTCGCGGGCGCAGGAAATTTGAGAGGAGCTGTCCTTAGTACGAGAGGACCGGGATGGACGCACCGCTGGTGTACCAGTTGTTCTGCCAAGGGCATCGCTGGGTAGCTATGTGCGGACGGGATAAGTGCTGAAAGCATCTAAGCATGAAGCCCCCCTCAAGATGAGATTTCCCATAGCGTCAAGCTAGTAAGATCCCTGAAAGATGATCAGGTTGATAGGTCTGAGGTGTAAGCGTGGCGACACGTGCAGCTGACAGATACTAATCGATCGAGGGCTTAATCATAATTACACAGCACAGCATGTTATCTAGTTTTGAGGGAATATCCTTCAAACAAAATAGGTCTAGTGATGATGGCGAAGAGGTCACACCCGTTCCCATACCGAACACGGAAGTTAAGCTCTTCAGCGCCGATGGTAGTTGGGGGTTTCCCCCTGTGAGAGTAGGACGTCGCTAGGCCTTTTTTATTTTTTAACGTCGCGGGGTGGAGCAGTCTGGTAGCTCGTCGGGCTCATAACCCGAAGGTCGCAGGTTCAAATCCTGTCCCCGCAACCAATCTATGTGTAGATGAATAAACGGTTCCGTGGTGTAGTGGTTAACATGCCTGCCTGTCACGCAGGAGATCGCGGGTTCGATCCCCGTCGGGACCGCCACTTTTCGTAAACGAAACAAGGAGTTTCGTGTTTTTTTATGTTTAGATCTGTAACGTACATATTTTGCCTTACATCCTTGGGAGCTGATCCTAAGGATTTTTTTATAGATTTTTTATTTTGAAAAAATAGTATAATGAGAAGCGGGAATTTATCTTTTCGTTCCTCAAGCTGCTCAAATGCGGCAGAAGGGATATACTATAGAAATAAGAAACAAGGCTGGTGAAGCAGTTGAGTGAATATAAGATTAAAACCTCCTCGGCGGAAGACACAATGAAGCTATCGGAAAAGCTTGGAATGCTCGCTGAGGAGCAGGACGTTTTTATTTTAGAAGGAGATTTAGGTGCGGGAAAGACGACCTTCACAAAGGGTCTTGCGAAAGGTCTTGGTGTAAAGCGGGTTGTAAATAGTCCTACATTCAACATTATTAAGGAGTACAAAGGGCGTATTCCTCTCTATCATATGGATGTATATCGATTAGCAGAGAGCGAAGAGGATTTAGGATTTGATGAGTACTTTTACGGGAGCGGTGTGACAGTAGTCGAATGGGCTCACTTGATTCAGCAGTATTTACCTTCCTCCTTGCTTAAAATTAGTTTGTTTCATGAGGGTGATAACAACCGAAGCATTGTGTTGGAGCCGAAGGGAGAACGGTATATTAGATTATGTGAGGAGCTTTTGAAGAATGAAAGTATTAGCAATTGATACATCAAATTATATAATGGGTGTTGCGCTTCTTGATGAACAGGAAATAATAGGCGAAATCATTACAAATGTGAAAAAGAACCATTCTGTACGGCTAATGCCGGCAGTTGAGCAGCTCTTAAAGGAATGTGATACAAAGCCGGGTGACCTCGGGAAAATTGTAGTAGCTGCAGGACCGGGGTCCTATACAGGAGTACGGATTGGGGTGACAGTAGCTAAAACACTGGCATGGTCTCTGCAAATTCCAATTACAGGTGTATCTAGTTTGGAAGTTTTAGCAGCAAACGGTTCTTACTTTGATGGCTATATTTGTCCACTTTTTGATGCAAGAAGACAGCAAATTTATACAGGGCTTTATACATATGAAGGTGCACTCAAATTAAAGGAAGAAGAACGGATTATTCTTATTTCAGAATGGCTTCTCTTGTTAAAGAAGCTAAATCAAAAAATATTATTCATAGGGAATGATTTGTCTATTCATAAGGAGACAATTATAGCTGAGCTAGGGGAGCAGGCTGTATTTGCTTCGATGGCTAAATATAACCCAAGACCAGGTGAGCTGGGCCTTATTGGTTTACAAAAAGAAGCAGAGGAAGTACATGCATTCGTACCAAATTATATTCGTATGGCTGAAGCAGAAGCAAATTGGCTGGCAAATCAAGCAAAATAGGGGAAAAGGGAATGAGTATGTCAATTATATTTCGGGATATGAAACCGGAGGATATTGCACAGGTTGTTGCAATTGAGCAAGCGTCTTTTGCAATTCCATGGACCTTCGAAACATTTGAGCGCGAAATGCTGACAAATGAATATGCGCGGTATACTGTGATAGAGGAAGATGGCGCTATCATTGGCTATTGTGGAATGTGGCTCATTTTAGATGAGTCCCATATTACAAATATCGCGATTCTGCCCGAGTATCGAGGGCGGAATCTAGGAGAAGCATTACTGAATGAAGTGATCAAAAAAGCAAAAAAATTAGGAGCTCGCTCGATGACGCTGGAAGTTCGTGTATCTAATGAGATTGCCCAAAAATTGTACCGTAAATTTGGTTTTTTAAACGGTGGTATTCGCAAACGATATTATACGGATAACTACGAGGATGCTCTTGTAATGTGGGTGAGATTATGACAAAGGCAAATAGTATTATATTGGGAATCGAGACGAGCTGTGATGAGACTGCCGTAGCTGTGGTAAAGAATGGACGTGAGATCTTATCTAATGTGGTGGCCTCTCAAATCGAAAGCCATAAGCGATTTGGAGGGGTAGTGCCAGAGATTGCATCTCGTCATCATGTAGAGCAAATTACAATTGTATTAGAAGAAGCTTTAAAGCAGGCTGATGTAACGCTTCAGGATATTGATGCGATTGCAGTGACAGAGGGCCCGGGGCTTGTTGGGGCGTTATTAATTGGAGTCAATGCAGCAAAAGCAGTTGCATTTGCTCATGGGATCCCTCTAGTGGGTGTCCATCATATTGCGGGGCATATTTATGCGAACCGCCTCATAACTGAGATGAAGTTCCCTTTGCTGTCCCTTGTTGTTTCTGGGGGGCATACAGAGCTTGTGTACATGGATGAGCATGGTTCATTTGAAGTAATTGGGGAAACACGTGATGATGCGGCCGGAGAGGCCTATGATAAGGTTGCAAGAACATTGTCCCTTCCGTATCCAGGCGGCCCCCACATTGATCGCCTAGCACATGAGGGCCAGCCAGTTCTTGATTTGCCGCGTGCTTGGTTGGAATCAGATTCTTATGATTTTAGCTTCAGCGGTTTAAAGTCTGCAGTTATTAACGCAGTTCATAATGCGAAGCAAAGAGGAGAGGTCATTGCTCCCGAAGATTTAGCGGCAAGCTTTCAAGACAGTGTAATTGATGTGCTTGTTACAAAAACAGTAAAGGCGGCTGCAGAATATAGAGTAAAGCAGGTATTGCTCGCAGGAGGTGTAGCTGCAAATAAAGGTCTGCGAAATCGCCTGCAGGAGGCATTTGCACCAATGCAGGACATAGAGCTGGTGATTCCGCCGTTGTCGCTTTGTACTGATAATGCCGCTATGATTGCAGCAGCAGGCACTATTTTGTACAATCAGGGCAAGCGGGCTAATTTAGCTTTAAATGCAAACCCGGGATTAGACCTCGAAAGCTAGGTCATGCACAGGGATCCCTTTTTTGTTGTGGATAAATGTAAGAGAGATGTTATTAACTATTATTCATTTGTGTAAAATCTGTTGATAAGTACCTGTTTGGTTGTTGATAATGTGGATAAGTTAATAGAATTGAGTAGATTTGTGGATAATAAAAAAGTCAGTGCAACACTGACTTTTTTATTATGAGCAGGAAATTCCCGCTTACGGTATGATACTCCGTTGCCCAAGTTTGGCCTTTATCCTTGAAGCTCTTCCCACTGTGTCATGGCAATCTCAAGCTGCTCCTGCAGGGCTTGCTTCTCTGAATTGATTTGCTGGACTTGCTCATAGTCTTGAAACACTTCGGGAAGGCAGAGCTTTTCTTCTAATGCTGCAATTTGCTCCTCCCACTGCATAATACGCTCCTCAAGCTCCTCAATTTTCCGAATTCGTTGTCGCTCTAGTTTTTTTCGCTCTTTATCTTCAAGATATGTTCGTTTTTCCGCTGGCTGCTCAGCTTTGGTCGATTGCTTTTGCTCTTCCTGCTGCAATTGTGCCCGTTCTATCATTTCTGCTTTCTTTTGTACGTAATAGTCGTAGTCACCTAAATATTCCTCTGCACCTTCTTTTGACAGCTCAATTACCTTAGTGGCCACACGATTGATAAAATAACGGTCATGGGAAACAAATAAAAGAGTGCCTGGGAAATCAATTAAGGCATTCTCTAATATTTCTTTACTGTTTAAATCTAGATGGTTTGTCGGCTCATCCAAGATTAAGAAGTTTGCTCTTTGCATCATGAGTTTGGCGAGAGCGACGCGAGCCTTTTCGCCGCCGCTTAAGGAAGAGACAGGCTTTAGCACATCATCTCCTGAAAATAAGAAATTCCCGAGAACTGTACGGATTTCTTTTTCTGGCTTTAGCGGGAACTCATCCCATAGCTCATCAAGCACTCGTTTGGAGGATGTCAGGTTTGCTTGCTCCTGGTCATAGTAGCCAATCGTAACATTCGAACCAAAGGAGATCGTTCCTTGCAGCGGCTCCAGCCGTTGGATAACGGATTTTAGAAGCGTAGATTTTCCAATTCCATTTGGCCCGACAAGAGCAATGCTGTCACCACGTGTAATATGCATATGAATGTGCTCGATAATGGCTTCGTTTGTATATCCTATTTTTAAGTCCTTTACCTTTAACACGTCATTTCCGCTTTGTCGTTCAATATCAAAGTGAAAGGAAGCCGACTTTTCATCACCGAGAGGTTTTTCCATTAAATCCATTCGTTCAAGTTGTTTTCGCCTGCTTTGCGCTCGTTTTGTTGTGGAAGCGCGAGCGATATTTCGCTGAATGAAATCCTGTATTTTTGATACTTCCTCTTGCTGCTTCTCATAGCGCTTTATCTCAAGTTCATAGGAGGCGGCTTTTTCTTCTAAATATTTACTGTAGTTGCCCGTATATTTTTTACTCTGTTTATTAGAAATTTCGTATACCTGTGTCACAAGGCGGTCTAAGAAATAGCGATCGTGTGAAACGATTAAGATTGCCCCGGGATAGCCTTGCAAATACTGCTCTAACCATGTAAGCGTCTCAATATCAAGATGGTTTGTCGGCTCGTCCAGAATGAGTAAATCTGGTTTTGTTAATAGCATTTTACCGAGAGCGAGCCGTGTTTTTTGCCCGCCGCTTAAGGTAGAGATGACTGTACCGTGCGTTTCAGCCGGAAAGCCTAGACCGCTCAATATAGAGCGAACATCCGCTTCATATTGGTAGCCGCCTTTTTCCTTATATGTTTGCTGCAACCGGTCATAATCAGAAAGTAGTTTTTGGTAGCGCGTTTCATTCGTGAATACTTCTTCGCGCCCCATCTCTTGCTCTAGACGGCGGAGTTCCCTCTCAGCTGCCTGCAGTTCGGCGAATACAGTAATCATTTCCTCCCAAATTGTTAAAGAGGTTTCTAATCCGGTATTCTGAGCTAAATACCCCATTGTTACGTCCTTTGGCTTGATAATCTCTCCTCCGTCATACGACAGTTCGCCGGCAATGATTTTTAAAAGCGTCGATTTACCTGCGCCGTTGCGGCCGACAAGTGCAACGCGGTCACGTGTTTGTACCTCTAGCTTTATATTAGATAAAATCACATCAGCGCCATACTGTTTTATTAATCCGTTCACTTGTAGTAGTATCAATGCAATCACCTCTAGTTCCGTCTCTTTTACATGAAACTTATGTTTTTCAATATAACTAAAAATAGTGTATAGTTTAAATTGAGTGACATAGTCCATCTCTATTATACAAAGAAAACTTTAGATGAATAAACTTCTACAAATTTATTCTAATAACATATAAAATGGAATAGGGAGAAGGAGGGGAATTCTATGGAGCAACCGAAGATTCCGCAGGCAACTGCGAAACGATTACCTTTATACTACAGGTTTATTAAAAATTTATCGCTTTCCGGTAAACAACGTGTTTCATCAGCTGAACTCAGTGAGGCAGTAAAGGTAGATTCCGCTACGATTCGAAGAGATTTTTCCTATTTTGGTGCATTGGGAAAAAAAGGATACGGTTATAATGTAAATTATCTTTTATCATTTTTTAGTCAAACACTTGATCAGGATGATTTAATTGGTGTTATTTTAATTGGAGTCGGGAATTTAGGAACCGCTTTCTTGAATTATAATTTCACAAAGAATAACAATACAAGGATTGAAATGGCATTTGATGTAGATGCAGGTAAAATCGGAACAACCATTGCAGGTATTCCTGTTTATCATCTAGATGAACTAGAAGAGAGACTTACGGATGATATAAAGGTAGCTATTTTAACGGTGCCTTCTCATGTGGCGCAGTCAGTAACAGACCGATTGTCGAAGACCGGGATAGAAGGAATACTGAACTTTACGCCGGCTCGGATTGATGTTCCGGAGCATATTCGTATTCACCATATTGATTTGGCTGTGGAATTGCAGACGCTTGTCTATTTCTTAAAGCATTATCCAAAATAAAAAACGCGGCAGCTTTCCCGCGTTTTTTATTTTTTAGGCGTTTTTAGCTTTCGCAGCCTGATATTCAAAAGGATGAGCCTTAAGGCCAATCCAAAATCAAATGTTGCCATAACAATTAAAAGCAGAGTATAGAAGTTCCAAATAGTATTCTCGACACTTGTCACAGCTAAGTATGTGAAAACAGAGCCGAGAACAAAGTATAGTGTGGCCATAAACAATGGTGAGCTTCGCATATTTAAAATCCTCCGATAAATACTTGCAGTTTTTCAGCTTTCTGCATCATTCGCTCTAGGTCGTCCTTAAATACAAGATTTACAAGTACAACAAAGGTATTCATCATAACATGAGCTGTGATAGGAACGATAATTCTTCTGGTTTGTACATATAGAAAGGCGAAAACAAGCCCCATCGACATGTAAATGAGCAGATGGGAGAAATCCAGATGGACTGCAGCAAAAATCAAGGAGCTAATAATAGCCGCAATCAAAAAGTTATATCGTTTATAGAGTGTGCCAAACAAAATCTTTCTAAAAACAATTTCCTCGAGTACCGGTGCCAAAACGGATGTTACAAGAATGAACCAGGGTGTGGCGGCTGCAATTTCGATGAGCTGCTCTGTATTTTCGGAACCGGGTTCAATGCCAAGTACCTTCATTTCAATCGTTCCTGCAATAGTTTGGGCGAAGAAGGCGAGAAAGACCCCTGTTATCATCCATCCGACTGTTGCGGCTGCATTTGATTTCCGGCCATTTATACTAGTATGCAACTGGTCCTTTCGCAAAAGCCATAGAATAATGAGCAAGGCCGTAAAAAAGCTGATAATAGCCCAATGTCCGGAAGCAATCTGGAGTTTTGCCCCGCGTTCATATTGATCGTACCATCCTGTTTTAAGAAGGAGCGGTAGTCCGATTGCGCCGGATAGCTGCATTGCAATATATGTAACAATGATCCAGCCGTAGCGTTTATTCAAATCACATAACCCCTTTTTGCTATAAATTTTCATTTGTAAAAAGGAAAACAGAGCTTTGTATCGAAAACAACTTATGGTATGTGTCTCATTGTAACATAGAATATGCCCGGAAAACGAAGGGAATGTTTTCGAGTTGATTGGATATACTGAGTGAGGGCTAGAGACAAGCAAAACAATGGCTTTTTTCACAAAATTTGTGAGTTTTTTGCTTGCAAAAGAAAAATGGATTCATTATTATAATAAGTGTGTTAGCACTCGTTGCTTTCGAGTGCTAATAAAAACTTATATATACTTATTGAGGAGGTTATTTTCATGCTAAAGCCATTAGGTGATCGCGTTGTAATTGAACTCGTTGAAGCAGAAGAAAAAACTGCAAGCGGTATCGTTTTACCGGGTACTGCACAAGAAAAGCCGCAAGAAGGTAAGATTGTGGCAGTGGGTACAGGGCGTGTTCTTGAAAATGGTGATCGCGTAGCTTTAGAAGTAGCTGTAGGCGATCGTATTATCTTCTCAAAATACGCTGGCACTGAAGTGAAATACGAAGGTGCAGAATACTTAATTTTGCGTGAGAGCGACATTTTAGCAGTAATCGGCTAATCCTATACGTTTTACAAACATTATTAGGGAGGTTAAAAATATGGCAAAAGATATTAAGTTTAGTGAAGATGCTCGTCGTGCGATGCTTCGCGGTGTAGATACTCTTGCAAATGCGGTAAAAGTTACGCTTGGACCAAAAGGACGCAACGTTGTATTGGAGAAGAAATTCGGTTCTCCATTAATCACAAATGACGGCGTGACAATCGCAAAGGAAATCGAACTAGAAGATGCATTTGAAAACATGGGTGCAAAGCTTGTTGCTGAAGTAGCTAGCAAAACAAACGATGTAGCTGGTGACGGTACGACAACTGCAACAGTGCTTGCACAAGCTATGATCCGTGAGGGATTGAAGAACGTAACAGCTGGTGCAAACCCAATGGGTCTTCGCAAAGGAATTGAAAAAGCTGTTGCAACTGCAGTTGAAGAATTAAAATCGATTTCTAAGCCGATTGAAGGCAAATCTTCCATTGCACAAGTAGCTGCGATTTCTGCTGCGGACGAAGAAGTAGGACAATTGATTGCTGAAGCAATGGAGCGTGTAGGCAATGACGGCGTTATTACATTAGAAGAATCCAAAGGCTTCACAACAGAGCTAGATGTAGTAGAAGGTATGCAATTCGATCGTGGATACGCTTCTCCTTACATGATTACAGACTCTGAGAAAATGGAAGCTGTTTTAGAGAATCCATACATCCTAATTACAGATAAGAAAATCGCTAGCATTCAAGAAATTCTTCCTGTATTAGAGCAAGTAGTACAACAAGGTCGTCCTTTGCTTCTAATCGCTGAAGATGTAGAAGGTGAAGCGTTAGCTACATTAGTAGTAAATAAGCTTCGTGGAACGTTCACAGCAGTAGCTGTTAAGGCTCCTGGCTTCGGTGACCGTCGTAAAGCAATGCTAGAGGACATCGCAATCCTAACAGGCGGCGAAGTAATCACGGAAGAATTAGGCCGTGACTTAAAAACTGCGACAGTTGCATCCTTAGGCCGTGCAGCTAAGGTAGTTGTTACAAAAGAGAACACTACAATTGTTGAAGGTGCGGGAAGCCAAGAGGCGATCGAAGCGCGTATCAACCAAATCCGTGCGCAGTATGAAGAGTCTACTTCTGAATTTGATCGTGAGAAACTACAAGAGCGTCTTGCTAAGCTAGCAGGCGGTGTAGCAGTAATTAAAGTTGGTGCGGCTACAGAAACAGAACTAAAAGAACGCAAACTTCGCATTGAAGATGCTTTGAACTCTACGCGTGCAGCAGTAGAAGAAGGTATCGTAGCAGGCGGTGGTACTGCGTTAATGAACGTATACAGCAAGGTTGCTGCGATTTCTGCAACTGGCGATGAAGCTACAGGTGTAAACATCGTTCTTCGTGCATTAGAAGAGCCTGTACGTCAAATCGCAATCAATGCAGGCCTAGAAGGATCTGTAGTAGTAGAGCGCTTAAAGCATGCAGCGGCAGGAACAGGCTTTAACGCAGCTACTGGCGAATGGGTAAACATGATCGAGTCTGGTATCGTTGACCCTACGAAAGTAACTCGTTCCGCTCTTCAAAACGCAGCATCTGTAGCGGCTATGTTCTTAACAACAGAAGCTGTTGTGGCTGACAAGCCAGAAGAAAAAGGCGCTGGTGCTGGAATGCCTGACATGGGCGGCATGGGCATGGGCGGCATGATGTAATCAGCTCTCAAATTAAGAACTGGTCGTGCTAAAAATTAATTTGTAAAACGGAGACTACTTCCTAAAAAGGGGGTAGTCTTTTTTGTTGTTGGAATTTGCGTATCAAGACTTTGATGACAGGCGCCTTAAAAACACGACTAAAACGAATATCAAAAATTATGAAATCATACTAAGTGTGCATAGAATTCTGCATATGCCGTGGACAGAAGCAATGAGAAAATTCTTGCCCCGCAAGGATATAGGACAAACACACAGGCAAAAAAAACTTACTCTGCATTAGATATATTAAACTAATAAATAAAGGAGTTTGATTGCTCTTGTCCTGTAAAAAAAATAAGAAACATTTCAATCCATGCGCATTTCCTGTTCCTGTTCCTGTTCCATTTCCAGGCCCTCCAGGCCCTCCAGGCCCCCCAGGCCCTCCAGGCCCTCCAGCAGAAGTGTGCTGCCCGTGTACGAACCTGCTAGTGGAACCAGGATTTGATTTCTCGCCACTGGGAGGTCCACCAATAGGGTGGAATTCAGCAAAAGCCACTGTAGTCGACGGTGTTGCTGCCAACCAATCCCATAGCGGACGTTTTCTTCCAACTGGGGTACTTGTTACCCAAGCTGTCAGCATTTTAGGTTTAGATGAAACTGGCCCAGGATATATAAATCAGTCAGTCCCGGTTTCCGAAGGCTGTTGCTACACGCTTACCTTCGAAGCGGATATCAGGAATGGAGGAAGATTGGCTGCCTCCGTTTCTTTCCCGGATACTGGCCAGCCATGTCTTCCTCTAATTACAACTGCCACTCTAGGAACACCTGCTAATCCTCTTGTTGCATTCGATATTCCACACATTGCAACACAATTTCCTCAACCACAAAGCGGCTTCACGCATTACACTCTTGTTGTGTGTACACCACCGGGAGCAACGCAGGCATGTATCACTATACAAAACTTTGGTAACCCTGCGCAAGGCGGAGCAGCTTTCGTGGATAATGTGGTGTTTCAAAATACCGGGGGACCATGTACTTCATGTGTACAGAATTATTGATTTATGGGCAGCATGATGTAATTTAACCACTTAATTTTGGGAAATGGTTAAGTACATTTTCCGGCCAAACTGAGAACTGGTTACGTAAATGACTTTTTTCTCAAGAATAGACTACTTCCTAAAACCAAGGAGGTAGTCTTTTTTATGTTGTTGAAGTTTGCTTTTCAAGATTTCTTAGACGATAGGCGTTTTCAAAATACGACAGAGAAAAACATTAGGAATTACAAAACGCTATTGGGTGAATTTGTGAACTATTGTGTGGAAAAATGAGATTGTAAACGTCGAAGACATAACCTACGTTAATATTTTCTAGAATGCCAGGAAAGAGGAAATAAGGAGGGTACAATCAACGCGACGCGGCAGGTTCGTTTAATTAGAATTGTAAAAAATATAGCCCCTCTCTTACAACTGAAGTTAGGAGCTGCTGTTATTTTGAAACCTAATAAAAAGATTAGTAATCCATTTTGAAACTAACATGATTGTCATATATCCAATAAACAAATGAAAATAATTTGCTCCTCTAGAGAATTCGAACAATCCAAGTGTTGTTAATAAAGGTTTAAAAAGAAATGCAAAAAATGCACTTAATAATGTGAAATAGAGATAATAATTTTTATTATTCTTAAGTACCCACTGATATACCAATATATAAATTACTGGTACCAATGAAACATCTAAAGAAAAACTATAAGGAAAAATATGTATTGCTCTATAGGGGTATCCCCAAAAACCAAAAATTACTCCTGGTAAATCTATATATGTAAACCATACATGAACATTCTTATTGGCTTGGTCTTTAATCTTAACAACAGAAGCTGTTGTGGCTGACAAGCCAGAAGAAAAAGGCGCTGGTGCTGGAATGCCTAACATGGGCGGTATGATGTAATAAACATCATCAGCCTCCCTGCGAGGACTTTCTTAATTTTGAAAGGAATTATATGAATAAAGCGCTCTCAGAACCCTCCTTTCTTAAAAGGTAAACATTGTCATATAAAAAATGAAGAAATGTTAGGGAAAAGCCCGAAATCTCTCTCGAATTCTGCTAGTTCTCTCTTGACCGTGCTTGTATTTCGTTGTTACAATCGAAAAGGACATAAAAGCACCTTCATATATCCTTGGCAATATGGGCCGAGAGTCTCTACCGGGTTACCGTAACATAACTCGACTATGAAGGCAGGTATTCTACTTTTTTAAAGAACGGGTTTATCCTTTAGAAAAGCTGGAATTCTGCCTTTTCTCATTTTGGGGGCGGAATTTCGGCTTTTTTTATACTTTAGGAAAATATACATTTCCAGTTAGGAAGTAATTCAAGGCAGCGGGAAATGTTAAGTATAAAGTATAAGTGCAGCTAGGCTCTCGCTAGTCTTTACAAGGCTAGGCATTAGCTGGTTTTTCCTTATTTTTTGTAAAACTGCTTAGGCAGAATAAACGTTGAGGTGATGAATTTGAGTAAACAGCATGATTTCATCGTAGTATTAGATTTCGGAAGTCAATATAATCAATTAATTGCGCGACGTATTCGTGAATTTGGTGTATACAGCGAGCTTCATCCGCATACGTTGACTGCTGAAGAAATTAAGAAAATGAATCCAAAGGGAATCATTTTCTCCGGTGGTCCGAACAGCGTGTATGGTGACCAAGCTTTCCATTGTGATGAAGAGATTTTTGAACTTGGCTTACCTATTTTAGGTGTTTGCTACGGCATGCAATTGATGACAAAGCACTTGGGCGGTAAGGTAGAGCGTGCAGAGCACCGTGAGTACGGAAAAGCTGTTTTAGAAGTAAAGAATGAATCTAAGCTTTACGGCAACCTTCCTGGTGAGCAGGTTGTTTGGATGAGTCACGGAGATTTAGTAACGGGCTTGCCAGAAGGTTTTGTTGTTGATGCAACGAGTGCATCCTGCCCGATTGCTGCAATGAGCAACGAAGCGCGCGGATTTTATGGTGTACAGTTCCACCCGGAGGTGCGCCATTCTGAATATGGTAATGATCTGCTGAAAAACTTCGTATTTGATGTTTGCGGCTGCAGTGAAGGCTGGAACATGGGGAACTTTATTGAAACAGAATTGCAAAAAATTCGTGAGACAGTGGGCGACAAAAAGGTACTATGTGCGTTAAGCGGTGGTGTAGACTCTTCTGTTGTAGCGGTACTAATTCATAAAGCGATTGGTGACCAATTAACATGTATCTTCGTAGACCACGGCTTGCTTCGTAAAGGAGAAGCTGAGGGCGTAATGAAGACGTTCAGCGAAGGCTTCCATATGAACGTAATTAAAGTGGATGCACAGGAACGCTTTTTAAGCAAGCTAGCAGGGGTTACAGATCCAGAACAAAAACGAAAAATTATCGGGAATGAATTTATCTATGTCTTCGACGATGAAGCATCCAAACTGGAAGGTATGGATTTCTTGGCACAAGGAACGTTGTATACAGATATTATTGAGAGCGGAACGGCAACTGCGCAAACGATTAAATCTCACCACAATGTAGGCGGTCTTCCTGAAGACATGCAATTTAAATTAATCGAGCCATTAAAGACTCTATTTAAGGATGAGGTACGTGCGCTTGGTACAGAGCTTGGTATTCCAGATGAAATTGTATGGCGCCAACCATTCCCAGGTCCTGGTTTAGGGATTCGTGTATTAGGTGAAGTAACAGCTGAAAAATTAGAAATTGTTCGGGAATCCGATGCAATTTTACGCGAAGAAATTAAGAAGGCTGGACTTGAACGCGAGGTGTGGCAGTATTTCACAGCGTTGCCTGGTATGAGAAGTGTAGGGGTAATGGGAGACGAAAGAACATATGACTATACGGTAGGGATTCGCGCTGTTACATCTATTGATGGAATGACTGCTGACTGGGCTCGTATTCCTTGGGATGTATTAGAGAAAATTTCTGTACGGATTGTAAATGAGGTTAAGCATGTAAATCGTATCGTGTATGATATTACAAGTAAACCGCCGGCAACAATTGAATGGGAATAAATTCCGAACGAAAACGAACATTTTATTAAAAATGTTCGTTTTTTTATTGACAACTATATATACTGAAAGTAAAATAAAAGGGTAATTATTCATATGTAAAAGCCATCGTATAATATTGGGGATATGGCCCAAAAGTTTCTACCTAGCCACCGTAAATGGCTAGACTACGAGGTGCTGGGGCGAAGTTTTTTGATTTCGTCCTCGACGCCTCCATCTAGATGGAGGCGTTTTTTGTTGGCCCTTTTTAGGGAATAATACAAAAAACATCTTGTAATGGAGGAGAAGTAATGAAGCGCTATTTTCAATTTGAGGAGCTTGGCACAAATTATAAAAAGGAATTTGTTGCCGGCCTAACAACATTCTTATCGATGGCTTACATCTTGTTCGTAAACCCTGCTACTCTATCCTTGAGCAGCATTCCGGATCTTCCGGCGGGAGTAGGGATGGATCCAGGAGCTGTATTCGTAGCAACAGCATTAGCTGCAGCTGTAGGTTCCTTAATCATGGGTATTTTTGCTCGTTATCCAATTGCTTTAGCTCCTGGTATGGGGATTAACGCATTTTTTGCTTATACAGTTATTTTAACAATGGGAATTCCTTGGCAGACTGCTATTGCAGGTACGCTAGTTTCCGGTCTTGTATTTATCGTATTAACAGCTACAGGTCTCCGAGAAAAAATAATTGATGCGATTCCTATTGAATTAAAGCACGCAGTTGCTGCGGGTATTGGACTATTTATTGCGTTTATCGGATTTCAAAATGCAGGTATTATTATTAATAACGATGCAACACTTGTAGGTTTAGGTGATTTTACAAAGGGCTCTACTTTGCTTGCAATTTTTGGTGTGTTTGTAACGGTTATGCTGATGACAAGAAAAATTAACGGTGCTGTATTCTACGGTATGGTTATCACAGCTGCTGTCGGTGTGGCAACAGGTTTAATTGATGCTCCTAAACAGGTGATTGGAGCAGTTCCAAGCATTGCACCAACATTTGGTGTAGCATTAGAGCATATCGGTGATATTTTCACTGCAAAAATGATTTTAGTTGTTTTAACATTCTTCTTTATTGATTTCTTTGATACAGCAGGGACGCTGGTCGCAGTAGCGAATCAAGCGGGTTTGATGAAAGATAATAAGCTGCCTCGTGCTGGTAAAGCGATGTTTGCAGACGCAGCTGCAACAACAATTGGAGCGGTATTTGGTACGTCGACAACAACAGCTTACATTGAATCCTCTGCAGGGGTAGCATCTGGTGGACGTTCAGGATTTACAGCAGTTGTAACAGCGGGCTTCTTCCTGCTGGCACTTCTGTTTTCACCATTGCTTAGCGTTGTTACTGCATCAGTAACTGCTCCAGCTCTTATTATTGTCGGTATTCTTATGGTATCTTCTTTAGGCGAAATTGACTGGAAGAAATTCGAAGTTGCAGTTCCTTCGTTTTTCACATTGATTGCAATGCCTCTTACTTATAGCATTGCGACAGGTATTGCGGTTGGCTTTATTTTCTACCCAATTACAATGGTTGTAAAAGGACGTGGAAGAGAAGTTCATCCAATTATGTATGTAATGGCAGTTCTGTTTGTTCTATATTTTATCTTTGTGCGTGAATAATGAAAGAAAGGTGATGCCAAAATTCGGCATCGCCTTTCTTTATCTATAAGTGATAGCTTGTTTTCCATACTGCTCCCACCCGCGAATAAAGGCGCCAATAGGGACTCTTCTGTTTTTAATGCCTGCCAGAGGATCGTTGAAATAAACATACTGGTTATCATAACCAGTTAGAAGGACGCTATGCTCTTTATAAGTGATAGACACTGGCCCCTGCGGTGTTTGCCATGTTCGCCAGTATCGCTCTGGCACCCGGTCAAAAGTACTTGTTGAAATGACCCATACTGGCTTTTGTTGTCCAAGGTGGAATAGAACAGTTTCGAATGAAGAGCCGGTTATATTGATAGCTTGACCCTGTAAATATCGATTAGCTAATTCATATACAGGCCCATGAAATACACCAAAACCAGGACGGGACATAGTGGTCATGCTCCCAACAAAGCCTTTGTTGGGGTTTCCAAAATAAACTGTTTGTCCTACTCTTCTATATGGAGTAGGATCTTTTTTTATTTCCTTTGCCAATGTTAATTTATTTACATTAATCCCTTTGTAGCGTAGCAGCATAGCTAAGCTGGTTACTTCGCATCCTCTTGGTAACTCCGGCATTTGTGAGATAAGCGGAACATCCAATAAAACGGAAGAAGGATGGGAAAGCGAAGGAACGGCTTCAACCTGTGTTTGTCTATCTAGCAAAAGCGACCAAATATTCATTTGTTTTGGCGGTTCCTGAGAAGAAGCTAATGGACACGCAGGCTTGCACATAAGAGTAATGCATAAAGCCAAAATAACAATCCATCCTTTATATAAATTCAATAATATTTCACCTCAGTCATTATTGGTTTTCACGACATTAGTTTTTGTGTAAAAGGTATGTTTCTCTCGGATTAGGAAGTAGTGTTTTGTCCCCGTGTTTACCAGGTTTATCAACGTATATAGGGAACAGCAACTGTAAGTCATTCTTTGTTTAGGAATGCTTGTATAAGTTTTTTTAGAAAAGTTATTGACGAATGGCATATAAAAGAGTATTATAAAAAACGTCGCTTCTGACAAAATAAATCAAAAAACAAAAGGTTGTTGACATGTTTTTTGAAGTATGATAAATTACTGTAGGCGCGTCAAGTGACAATAAGTTCTTTGAAAACTGAACAAAACACAAAACGTCAATTTTTATTTATGAAGCTAGACAAACACTTTTATGGAGAGTTTGATCCTGGCTCAGGATGAACGCTGGCGGCGTGCCTAATACATGCAAGTCGAGCGAGGTTCTTCGGAACCTAGCGGCGGACGGGTGAGTAACACGTGGGTAACCTGCCTGTAAGACTGGGATAACTTCGGGAAACCGAAGCTAATACCGGATACTTTTTCGCATCGCATGATGTGAAATGGAAAGGCGGCCTTTGGCTGCCACTTACAGATGGACCCGCGGCGCATTAGCTAGTTGGTGAGGTAACGGCTCACCAAGGCGACGATGCGTAGCCGACCTGAGAGGGTGATCGGCCACACTGGGACTGAGACACGGCCCAGACTCCTACGGGAGGCAGCAGTAGGGAATCTTCGGCAATGGGCGAAAGCCTGACCGAGCAACGCCGCGTGAGCGATGAAGGCCTTCGGGTCGTAAAGCTCTGTTGTTAAGGAAGAACAAGTACGAGAGTAACTGCTCGTACCTTGACGGTACTTAACGAGAAAGCCACGGCTAACTACGTGCCAGCAGCCGCGGTAATACGTAGGTGGCGAGCGTTATCCGGAATTATTGGGCGTAAAGCGCGCGCAGGCGGTTTCTTAAGTCTGATGTGAAAGCCCACGGCTCAACCGTGGAGGGTCATTGGAAACTGGGAAACTTGAGTGCAGAAGAGGAAAGCGGAATTCCACGTGTAGCGGTGAAATGCGTAGAGATGTGGAGGAACACCAGTGGCG
>NZ_AP048547.1:257500-400000 GCF_059698935.1 Ectobacillus sp. OTK
GGCTGGTAAGCAGGCAAATCCGCTTACCGTAAAGGCTGAGCTGTGATGGGGAAGCCCTTTATGGGCGAACTCCCTGATTCTACGCTGCCAAGAAAAGCTTCTAGCGATGGTAAATGGTGCCCGTACCGCAAACCGACACAGGTAGGCGAGGAGAGAATCCTAAGGTGAGCGAGAGAACTCTGGTTAAGGAACTCGGCAAAATGACCCCGTAACTTCGGGAGAAGGGGTGCTCTTCGTAAGGAGAGCCGCAGTGAATAGGCCCAAGCGACTGTTTAGCAAAAACACAGGTCTCTGCGAAGCCGCAAGGCGAAGTATAGGGGCTGACACCTGCCCGGTGCTGGAAGGTTAAGAGGAGAGGTTAGCTCCAGGCGAAGCTTTGAATCGAAGCCCCAGTAAACGGCGGCCGTAACTATAACGGTCCTAAGGTAGCGAAATTCCTTGTCGGGTAAGTTCCGACCCGCACGAAAGGTGTAACGACTTGGGCACTGTCTCAACCAGAGACTCGGTGAAATTATAGTACCTGTGAAGATGCAGGTTACCCGCGACAGGACGGAAAGACCCCGTGGAGCTTTACTGTAGCCTGATATTGAATTTTGGTACAGCTTGTACAGAATAGGCGGGAGCCTGGGAAGCCGGAGCGCCAGCTTCGGTGGAGGCGCCTGTGGGATACCGCTCTGGCTGTATTGAAGTTCTAACCCGCGCCCCTCATCGGGGCGGGAGACAGTGTCAGGTGGGCAGTTTGACTGGGGCGGTCGCCTCCTAAAGTGTAACGGAGGCGCCCAAAGGTTCCCTCAGAATGGTTGGAAATCATTCGAAGAGTGTAAAGGCATAAGGGAGCTTGACTGCGAGACCTACAAGTCGAGCAGGGACGAAAGTCGGGCTTAGTGATCCGGTGGTTCCGCATGGAAGGGCCATCGCTCAACGGATAAAAGCTACCCCGGGGATAACAGGCTTATCTCCCCCAAGAGTCCACATCGACGGGGAGGTTTGGCACCTCGATGTCGGCTCATCGCATCCTGGGGCTGTAGTCGGTCCCAAGGGTTGGGCTGTTCGCCCATTAAAGCGGTACGCGAGCTGGGTTCAGAACGTCGTGAGACAGTTCGGTCCCTATCCGTCGCGGGCGCAGGAAATTTGAGAGGAGCTGTCCTTAGTACGAGAGGACCGGGATGGACGCACCGCTGGTGTACCAGTTGTTCTGCCAAGGGCATCGCTGGGTAGCTATGTGCGGACGGGATAAGTGCTGAAAGCATCTAAGCATGAAGCCCCCCTCAAGATGAGATTTCCCATAGCGTCAAGCTAGTAAGATCCCTGAAAGATGATCAGGTTGATAGGTCTGAGGTGTAAGCGTGGCGACACGTGCAGCTGACAGATACTAATCGATCGAGGGCTTAATCATAATTACACAGCACAGCGTGTTATCTAGTTTTGAGGGAATATCCTTCAAACCAAATAGGTCTAGTGATGATGGCGAAGAGGCCACACCCGTTCCCATACCGAACACGGAAGTTAAGCTCTTCAGCGCCGATGGTAGTTGGGGGTTTCCCCCTGTGAGAGTAGGACGTCGCTAGGCATACAAAAAAGACTAAATCACTGAGATTTAGTCTTTTTTGTATGCCTTAATGAATACTCCCTGCTTGAAGTGGGGTTTCTTACATATCATTTCCCGCGAGGCTTAACGATATGGAATTTGCAGCACTCTGAAAAACCTCTTTCAAGCAATGCACAGTTATAACTCCCTCTGCTTGCTGAATGTTCCTTTAGAGAAGAGGAGAACCAAGATATATTTTCTTCATTAATGAACTTCTTCACCTATGCCATGTTGGTATACATTTGAGGAAGAGAAAATCCTTCGTAATTTCATTAAAAATAGAAAGTTCTTATTTGGCGAATTATTCAGAGTAGTATCAACCCTTATTAAACCGCTTTCTTTGTTTTATTTTTTGTATTTTAATCTTATTTTTTCCATCTAACTAACAAAAGACGAACAATATTTTTTTAAGGTATATAAATATTCGATTTTTAGTTGACACTTCTTTAAAAAGATTGGTAAGATAACGAAGGAGACAAGAAAACGAAAAATACCTCATATAATCGCAGGGATATGGCCTGCAAGTTTCTACCTGATGACCGTAAATCATTGGACTATGAGGGAAAGCTGCTTAGTGTATCTTAGTCCAACAGGATGAATGTGCCTAGGTAGAGTACTTTCCCTCATAAAGGGAATACTCTGCTTAGGCTTTTTTATTTGGATGGGAGGCTCGGTATGAAACCGGTAATTGGAGTTATTATGGGAAGCACTTCGGATTGGGAAACGATGAAGCATGCATGTGATGTACTGGATGAGCTAGGAATTTCATATGAAAAGCAGGTTGTATCAGCCCACCGTACTCCAGATTATATGTTTGAATATGCAGAAACTGCAAGGGAAAAGGGACTTAAGGTCATTATTGCAGGGGCTGGAGGAGCGGCTCATTTGCCAGGAATGGTAGCTGCGAAAACAACACTCCCTGTCATTGGTGTTCCTGTACAGTCAAAGGCCTTAAACGGACTTGATTCTTTATTATCAATCGTTCAAATGCCGGGAGGAGTCCCGGTTGCAACTGTAGCGATCGGAAAGGCTGGGGCAACAAACGCTGGCTTGCTGGCAGCGGAAATTCTCGGAGCGTTTGACGATACAATATATATGGCTTTGGAAAAGAGAAGAGAAGAAACGAAAAGAACGGTATTAGAAGGCAGTGAACTCCTATGACGAAGAGGATTATACCTGGTCAAACTATAGGTATTATCGGAGGCGGCCAGCTTGGACGAATGATGGCTATTTCCGCAAGGGAGATGGGCTATAATATTGCTGTGCTAGAGCCAACTCCAAATGGTCCTTGCGCACAATTGGCGGACATAGAAATTGTTGCTCCTTATAACGACTTACAAGCTATTGAACAATTAGCTAAGGTTAGCGATGTAATTACGTACGAATTCGAAAATATTGACTACGATTGCTTGCGCTGGTTAGAGCAAAATGCATATTTACCACAAGGAAGCAAAGTACTGCAAACAACTCAAAATAGGTTCACGGAGAAAAATGCAATTTCTAATGCGGGAATTCCCGTTGCTCCCTATGCATTGGTTCGCAGCCAACAAGAGTTACTCTCTGCATTGGAGCGATTATCATATCCCTCTGTGTTAAAAACAACAACAGGTGGATACGACGGGAAGGGACAAGTTGTCATTCGGAATGAAGAAGGGCTCGCTCCTGCAATAGAGCTTGTGGAGCAAGCTGAATGCATATTAGAGGCTTGGGTGCCGTTTGAAAAAGAAATTTCTGTTATTGTAGTGCGATCTGTTGGCGGAGAAACAAAGGTGTTTCCAGTAGCAGAGAATATCCATGTTGAGAATATCTTGCATGAAACAATTGTACCGGCTCGGATTTCGCAAGAAGTTGAACAAAAAGCACTAGAGTGCGCAGAACATTTGGCAAATGAACTTGGGCTAATCGGTACGCTTGCTGTAGAAATGTTTGTAACTGCAGATGGAGGGCTATATGTTAATGAGTTAGCCCCGAGACCTCATAACTCAGGACACTATACGATTGATGCGTGCGAGACAAGTCAGTTTGAGCAGCATGTTCGCGCGGTTTGTAATTTGCCTCTCGGTGAAACAACCTTATTAAAGCCGGTTGTTATGGTAAATATCCTCGGAGAGCATGTAGAAGGAATTCTTGGTCAGCTAGATCAGCTTTCAGACAGCAAGCTTCATTTGTATGGAAAGAGTGAGGCAAAGTATAAACGTAAGATGGGACATCTGAATATTTTAGCAGACCATACAGATATAGCCTTGGAAAAGGCCCGAACACTAGGTGTTTGGCATAGGGAAGAACAATTATTGGAGGGGACAAAATGATTAATCGTTATACGCGCCCGGAAATGGGAGCTATTTGGACGGAAGAAAATAAGTTTCAAGCATGGCTTGAAGTAGAAATTTTAGCATGTGAGGCATGGGCTGAGCTTGGCGAAATTCCAAAAGAGGATGTACAAAAGCTCCGTGCGAACGCATCCTTTGATATCAATCGTATTTATGAAATCGAAGAAGAAACGCGTCACGATGTTGTTGCATTTACACGGGCAGTATCCGAAACACTAGGTGAAGAGCGTAAGTGGGTACACTACGGTTTAACGTCTACAGATGTAGTAGACACAGCACTATCTTATTTATTAAGACAAGCGAACGAAATCCTTCTTAAGGACATTGAGCGTTTCGTTGAGATTTTGAAAGAAAAAGCTAAAGAGCATAAATATACGGTAATGATGGGAAGAACGCACGGTGTTCATGCAGAACCGACTACATTTGGTTTAAAGCTGGCACTTTGGTATGAGGAAATGAAACGTAATTTAGAACGTTTCAAGCAAGCTGCTGAGAGCGTGCGTGTAGGTAAAATTTCCGGTGCTGTTGGTACGTATGCAAATATTGATCCATTTGTTGAAAAGTTTGTATGTGAAAAGCTTGGATTAGCAGCAGCTCCAATTTCCACACAAACATTACAGCGTGACCGCCATGCTCACTATATGGGAACACTGGCTCTCATTGCAACATCTATCGAAAAAATGGCTGTAGAAATTCGCGGCTTGCAAAAGAGTGAAACGCGTGAGGTAGAAGAGTTCTTTGCGAAAGGGCAAAAAGGATCTTCCGCTATGCCTCATAAACGTAATCCAATCGGCTCTGAGAATATGACAGGATTAGCTCGCGTAATCCGCGGTTATATGATGACAGCGTATGAGAACGTTCCGCTTTGGCATGAGCGCGATATTTCCCATTCATCCGCTGAGCGCGTTATTTTACCGGATGCAACAATCGCACTTAACTACATGTTAAACCGCTTCGGTAATATCGTGAAAAACTTAACGGTATTCCCAGAAAACATGAAGCGCAACATGCAAAGAACGTTCGGTCTTATCTATTCCCAACGTGTAATGCTTTCCTTGATTGACAAAGGTCTTGTTCGCGAAGAAGCTTACGATATCGTACAGCCGAAAGCGATGGAAGCGTGGGAGAAGCAAGTGCAGTTTAAAGAGCTTGTAGAAAGTGATGAGCGTATTACAAGCAAGCTGTCTCAAGAAGAAATTAACGAATGCTTTAACTATGAATATCATTTACAGCATGTGGATACAATTTTTGAACGTCTTGGCTTAAACTGATAATTGGATATGGCACAGAATACATAAATTCTGTGCCATATTATTTAATCGAACGATTCTTACTATTCAAAACATAGGGGGCACTCGGGATGCAAAAGTTAGATTTGCTCTATGAGGGAAAAGCAAAGAGAATTTATCGGACGGAGCAGGAAGGCATTGTTTGGGTAGAATATAAAGACAGCGCAACAGCTTTTAACGGTGAGAAAAAAGCAAGCATTTCCGGTAAAGGGCGTTTGAATAATGAAATTACAAGCCTGTTGTTCAAAAAGCTGCATGAGGCTGGAATTCCTAGTCACTTTATTGAAAAAGTGTCTGATACGGAGCAGCTTGTGAAAGCAGTAAAAATTATTCCTCTTGAGGTAGTTGTTAGAAATATTGCTGCAGGCAGCCTTTCGAAGCGTTTAGGCTTAGAAGAAGGCGTTCAGCTCAAGTCAACGATTGTTGAATTTTATTATAAAGATGATAGCCTAGGTGACCCGCTTGTAACGGAAGATCACATTCATTTGCTAGGTCTTGCTTCTTCTGAGCAGCTTGCATCTCTGCGCGAAGCAGCATTAAAGGTGAACGATGTTCTAACAGAGCACTTCTCAGCATGCGGTGTTAGATTAGTCGACTTTAAGCTTGAGTTCGGTGTAACAGAAGAGGGCAGCATTTTATTAGCTGATGAAATCTCACCGGATACATGCCGTCTTTGGGATAAAGAAAGTAATGAAAAGTTTGATAAAGATGTATTCCGTCGTGATTTAGGAAACTTAACAGATGCGTATGAAGAAATTTTAAAACGATTAGGGGGAGCTTCACATGTATAAAGTAAAAGTTTATGTTACGTTACGCGAAAGCGTGCTTGATCCACAAGGAAATGCTGTAAAAGGTGCTCTGCACAGCCTATCTTTTAATGCTGTACAAGATGTACGTATCGGAAAATACTTGGAGTTGAAAATTGATCAAGATGTAGCGGATATTGACACATTAGTAAAAGAAATGTGTGAAAAGCTTCTAACGAATGTTGTAATTGAAGATTACCGTTATGATGTTGAGGAGGTAGTCGCACAGTGAAATTCGCCGTAATCGTTTTTCCTGGTTCCAACTGTGACGTGGATATGTATCATGCTGTGAAGGATGAGCTTGGAGAAGAAGTAGAATATGTTTGGCATACTGCCGACAACTTAGATGAGTATGATGCAGTTCTATTGCCAGGCGGTTTCTCCTACGGTGATTACCTGCGCTGCGGAGCAATTGCCCATTATTCAAATGTAATGGCTGCTGTGAAAAAAGCAGCTGAAGCTGGCAAACCGGTTTTAGGTGTTTGTAATGGATTCCAAATTTTAGTAGAATCCGGTTTGCTGCCAGGTGCTTTAATTCGTAACCAAAACCTGAAATTTATGTGCCGTCCGGTTGAGCTTCGTGTAGAAAACAACAACACGATGTTTACTTCACAATATGAGGCCGGAGAAATTATCACGATTCCGATTGCGCATGGTGAGGGTAACTATTACTGTGATGAAGAAACGCTTAAGAAGCTAGAAGCAAATAATCAAATTGTGTTCCGCTATGCTAGCAACCCGAACGGAAGTTTACTTGATATTGCTGGTATTGTGAACGAAAAAGGAAATGTACTTGGAATGATGCCGCATCCTGAGCGCGCTGTAGACGAATTGTTAGGCGGAGCAGACGGATTGAAAATGTTCCGATCTATTTTGAAGCACTGGAGGGAAACGTATGTCGTTACAGCTTGAGCCAAATCCACAGCAAATTAAAGAAAAAAGAATATATGCCGAAATGGGATTGTCCGATGAAGAATTTGCAATGGTCGAGAAAATCCTCGGCCGCCTTCCAAACTACACAGAAATCGGTCTTTTCTCTGTTATGTGGTCTGAGCACTGCAGCTACAAAAACTCCAAGCCTGTACTTCGTAAGTTTCCAGTAACAGGCGAGCGTGTTTTGCAAGGTCCGGGAGAAGGCGCTGGTATTGTAGATATCGGAGACAATCAAGCGGTTGTATTTAAAATTGAGAGTCATAACCATCCATCTGCGATTGAGCCGTACCAAGGCGCAGCAACAGGGGTGGGCGGTATTATTCGTGACGTGTTCTCTATGGGAGCTCGTCCAATTGCTCTATTAAACTCTCTTCGCTTCGGAGAACTGAAAACTCCGCGCGTGAAATATTTGTTTGAAGAAGTAGTTGCTGGTATTGCAGGCTACGGAAACTGTATTGGGATTCCGACAGTAGGCGGCGAAATCCAATTTGATGATTGCTATGAAGGAAATCCGCTTGTAAACGCAATGTGCGTAGGCTTAATTAACCATGAAGATATTAAAAAAGGTCAAGCACACGGCGAAGGCAACACAGTTATGTATGTTGGTGCAGCTACAGGACGCGATGGCATCCACGGTGCAACATTCGCTTCTGAAGACCTTTCTGAAGAATCAGAATCCAAACGTACAGCTGTACAAGTAGGCGATCCATTTATGGAAAAGCTTTTACTTGAAGCATGTCTAGAGCTTGTGCACTTTGATGCGCTTGTTGGTATTCAAGATATGGGTGCAGCAGGGCTTACATCATCTTCTGCTGAAATGGCAAGTAAAGCTGGCATGGGAATTGAGATGTACCTAGATCATGTACCACAGCGTGAAACAGGTATGACAGCATATGAAATGATGCTATCTGAATCTCAAGAGCGTATGCTTATCGTTGTGAAAAAAGGACGCGAGCAGGAGATTGTTGACCTATTCCACAAGTACGGCTTAGAAGCTGTATCAATCGGTAAGGTAACAAGCGATAAAATGCTTCGCTTATATCATAAAGGTGAAATTGTAGCAGAGGTTCCTGCTGATGCATTAGCAGAGGAAGCGCCAGTTTACCACAAGCCTTCTAAAGAGCCGGCGTACTTTGCTGAGTTCCAAGGGATGACATTAGAAACACCAGAGGTAAACGATTATAAAGAAACATTGCTTGCTCTCCTGCAGCAGCCAACAATCGCAAGTAAGGAATGGGTATATGACCAGTACGATTATCAGGTTCGTACAAACACGGTTGTCACACCTGGTTCTGATGCTGCTGTAGTGCGCGTACGCGGAACGAAAAAGGCGTTAGCGATGACAACAGATTGTAACTCCCGCTATATCTACCTAGATCCAGAAACGGGCGGAAAAATTGCTGTAGCTGAAGCAGCGCGTAACATCGTTTGCTCCGGAGCAGAGCCTCTAGCGATTACAGACTGCTTAAACTACGGAAATCCAGAAAAACCAGAGATTTTCTGGCAAATTGAAAAGTCTGTAGACGGTATGAGCGAAGCTTGCCGTACGTTAGGCACACCGGTTATCGGCGGAAACGTATCACTATACAATGAGCGCAGCGGTGAGGCGATTTATCCAACTCCTACTGTTGGTATGGTCGGTCTTGTGCATAATTTAAGCCATATTACAACACAAGAGTTCAAGCAAGCAGGCGACTTAGTATACGTAATTGGAGAAACAAAAGCAGAATTTGGCGGAAGCGAACTGCAAAAACTATTGAATGATGGTCGAATCTTTGGACCAGCTCCAGCGATTGATTTAGATGTAGAATCAAAGCGTCAAAAGCAATTATTAAGTGCAATCCAAGATGGTCTTGTGCAATCAGCCCATGACGTGGCTGAAGGCGGCTTTGCAGTAGCAATTGCCGAAGCTCTCATTGGAGCAAAAGGCCTTGGAGCAAATGTAAAAGTAACGGGTGAAGCGGTGGCTGCTTTATTTGCAGAAACGCAATCACGATTTATTGTATCTGTTAAGCCAGAAAATAAAGAAGCATTTGAACAAGCTGTTGAAGCGTATCTTATTGGAGAAGTGACAAACACAAATGAGCTTGTAATCCAAGGCGAAGAGGGGCAAGTGCTTGTACAAGCTTCAGTAGATCAGATGAGGGATGCTTGGAAAGGAGCAATTGCATGCTTGCTGAAATAAAAGGCTTAAATGAAGAATGCGGGATTTTCGGCATTTGGGGTCATGAAAATGCGGCGCAAATCACGTATTACGGTCTGCACAGTCTGCAGCACCGCGGTCAAGAAGGAGCCGGTATTGTTGTCAGCAACGGAGAGAAGCTAATTGGTCATAAGGGGCTTGGGTTAGTAACAGAAGTGTTTTCGCAAGGTCAATTGGAGAAGCTAAGCGGAAAAGCTGCTATTGGACATGTGCGTTACGCAACAGCAGGTGGAGGCGGCCACGAAAACGTGCAGCCGCTTCTATTCCGCTCCCAGCTAGAAAGTCTTGCGCTTGCCCACAACGGAAATCTTGTGAACGCCAATAAATTAAAGCTTGAGCTCGAGATGCAAGGAAGTATTTTTCAAACAACGTCTGATACAGAAGTTTTGGCGCATTTGCTGAAGCGTCACGGTGAATTTCCGCTGCTAGATCGCGCTAAGGTAGCTTTAAATAAGATCGAAGGTGCATTTGCTTTCTTAATGATGACAGAAACACAGCTTCTTGTAGCGCTTGATCCAAATGGCTTCCGTCCGCTTGCGCTCGGAGAAATGGATGGGGCTTATGTAGTTGCATCTGAAACGTGTGCTTTTGATGTGGTAGGGGCACGCTATATTCGTGATGTACTGCCAGGTGAGCTGCTTGTCATTTCCGATGAAGGAATAGAATCCCATAACTTTACAACACAAACAAGAGATGCGATTTGCAGCATGGAATATATCTATTTTTCCCGTCCAGACAGCAATATTTCTGGTATTAATGTACACGCGGCACGCAAAAGCATGGGGAAGAAATTGGCGTATGAAGCACCGATTGAAGCAGATGTTGTGACAGGTGTTCCAGACTCAAGTATTTCTGCAGCGATTGGCTTTGCTGAAGTATCGGGTATTCCATACGAGATCGGTTTAATTAAGAACAGATACGTAGGCCGGACATTTATTCAGCCTTCGCAAGAGCTGCGCGAGCGCGGTGTAAAAATGAAGCTCTCTCCTGTCCGCGGTATTGTCGAAGGAAAGCGCGTTGTCATGATTGATGATTCCATCGTACGCGGCACAACAAGCCGACGTATTGTACAAATGCTTCGTGATGCAGGAGCAACAGAGGTTCATGTTCGAATTGCTTCACCTCCTATTATGAATCCTTGCTATTATGGCATTGATACATCTACACGCGAGGAACTGATTGCTGCGACGCATTCTATTGAGGAAATTCGTGAATTAATTGGGGCAGACTCATTGGCATTTTTGAGCGAAGAGGGAATGCTCGAAGCGGTAGGGCGTCCGAATACAACAGAATCACGCGGACAGTGCACGGCATGTTTTAACGGAAAGTATCCAACGCCGACTTATGAAGATGAATTGGTGCATCAGCGCAGTTAACTTACAGGCTTCTACTTCGGTAGAAGCCGCGTTTCTTACATTAGGGAAAATATAAGATAAGTGGGGCTGTCTAGCTGCCACAGCCTGTTCCCTTCCGTAATATAGCTCCCAGCATAAACGGAAAAAGATTCTTCTATGTTGAGGAGTATGTTACTCCGGGAGCGAAAGCGGGCTGTGTCCGCTTTTCTTAAAAAGGAGGTAATTTATAGATGGCAAATGCATATAAACAAGCGGGTGTTGATATCGAAGCAGGCTATGAAGCCGTATCCCGCATGAAAAAGCACGTACAAAAAACAATAAGACCAGAAGTGCTTGGTGGACTAGGCGGCTTCGGCGGTATGTTTGATATTTCAAAGTTTGGTCTAAAGGAGCCTGTGCTTGTATCTGGTACGGATGGTGTTGGTACGAAGCTCATGGTGGCTTTTATTATGGATAAGCATGATACAATCGGGATAGATGCAGTAGCAATGTGTGTAAACGATATTGTTGTACAAGGTGCGGAGCCTATTTTCTTCCTTGATTACATCGCATGTGGAAAGGCAGATCCTGCGAAAATTGAAAGCATTGTAAAAGGAGTAGCACAAGGCTGTGAACAAGCAGGCTGCTCATTGATTGGCGGAGAAACAGCAGAAATGCCAGGGATGTATACGGAAGAGGAGTATGACCTAGCTGGGTTTACAGTAGGTATTGCCGATAAACAAAAGCTTGTAACAGGACAAAGCATTCAAGCTGGTGATGTGTTAATCGGTTTGGCTTCAAGCGGGATTCATAGTAATGGCTATTCCCTCGTACGTAAAGTTCTTTTTGAGGTTGGAAAGTTATCTCTTCATGAAAAGTACGGTAAACTCGAGAATACGCTCGGCGAAGAGCTATTAGTTCCTACAAAAATTTATGTAAAACCAATTTTAGCAGCGCTAAAGCAATTTGAAATTAAGGGAATGGCTCATATTACCGGCGGTGGTTTTATTGAGAATATTCCACGTATGCTTCCTGAAGGAATTGGAGCAGAAATTGAGTACGGCTCTTGGCCAATCTTGCCGATTTTCGATTTACTGCAGGAAACGGGCAAGCTAGATCAAAAGGAAATGTTCAACATTTTCAACATGGGTATCGGAATGGTGCTTGCGGTGAAGGAAGAGGATGTAGCTGGTATCACAGCCCTTCTAGAAGAGCAGGGAGAAAAAGCTTACGTAATCGGTCGTACAAAAGCAGGAGAAGGCATTAGTTTTGGAGGCGCGTTTGCATGAGTCGAATAGCAGTATTTGCATCGGGGAGCGGTACGAATTTTCAAGCGCTGGTCGATGCGGTGGAATGCGGCGCTTTAGATGTGAAAATTACCTTGCTAGTATGTGATAAGCCCGGTGCTAAGGTAATTGAACGTGCCAATAAGCATAACATTCCAGTGTTTGTTTTTTCTGCAAAGGATTACCCTTCTAAGGCTGCCTTTGAAACAGAAATTATAAAACATTTGCAGCAGGCAGAAGTGGATTGGGTTATTCTAGCCGGTTATATGCGTTTAATCGGCGAAACACTTTTATCTGCCTACAGCGGACGCATTGTGAACATCCATCCTTCTTTGCTTCCAAACTTTCCGGGTAAAGATGCAATTGGACAGGCTTTGGCCGCAGGTGTGAAGGAGACAGGCGTTACGGTTCATTATGTAGACGAAGGAATGGATACGGGTCCTATTATTGCCCAACAAGCAGTACAGGTAGAGAATGACACATACGAAAGTCTGCAAAAGAAGATCCAAGCTGTCGAACATACTTTGTATGTACAGACAATCCGAGATTTAGTACAGACAGGAGCGAAATTATAATGGCAACAAAACGCGCGCTAGTGAGCGTATCAAATAAAGAAGGCATTGTAGAATTTGTAAGAGGCTTAATCGAGCAAGGAGTAGAGGTTATCTCTACAGGCGGAACAAAGAAGCTATTACAAGAAAACGGCTTAAATGTAATTGGTATTTCAGATGTAACTGGCTTTCCTGAAATTATGGATGGCCGCGTAAAAACACTTCATCCGAATATTCATGGCGGTTTGCTTGCAGTTCGCGACAATGAAACACATATGGCACAAGCAAATGAGCTTGGCATTCAGCCAATTGACTTCGTTGTTGTAAACCTATACCCATTTAAAGAAACAGTGTCTAAGCCAGATGTTACTTTCGAAGATGCGATTGAAAATATCGATATCGGCGGTCCGACGATGATTCGTTCTGCAGCGAAAAACCATGAGTATGTGACTGTTCTTGTAGATCCAGCAGACTATGGTGCTGTTTTAGCAGAGCTGAAGGAAAACGGGGAAGTATCAAAAGGGTTAAAACAAAAGTTGGCGGCAAAGGTATTCCGTCATACAGCAGCTTACGATGCGCTGATCTCTGAGTACTTAACAAAGCAAGTTGGAGAAGAAAGCCCTGAATCGATCACAGTAACGTTTGAGAAGAAGCAGGATCTGCGCTACGGAGAAAACCCGCATCAAAAGGCTACTTTCTATAAGAGCGCATTTGCAGCAGCATCTTCTATTGCTTATGCAGAACAGCTTCATGGAAAAGAATTGTCTTATAACAACATTAACGATGCGGACGCAGCTCTTAGCATTGTAAAGGAATTCACTGAGCCTGCAGTTGTAGCGGTTAAGCATATGAATCCTTGCGGCGTTGGCGTTGGCAGCACAATTGAAGAAGCTTACGAGCGTGCGTATGCGGCAGATCCAGTATCTATTTTCGGCGGCATTGTAGCAGCAAACCGTGAAATCGATAAAGCGACAGCAGAAAAGCTGCATGAAATCTTCTTAGAAATTGTTATCGCTCCATCGTTCTCTAAAGAGGCATTAGAAGTTCTACAAGGAAAGAAAAACATTCGCCTTCTTACAGTTGATATTGCGAAGAGTGCTGCGGCAAGCAAAAAACTTACATCTGTACAGGGCGGCTTACTAGTACAGGAAGAGGACATCCTTTCTTTAGAAGATGCAAACGTGACTATTCCAACAAAGCGTCAGCCAACAGAGCAAGAATGGGAAGATTTGAAGCTAGGCTGGAAGGTTGTTAAGCATGTAAAATCCAATGCGATTGTTGTAGCAAAGGATAACATGACAATCGGTATCGGAGCAGGACAAATGAACCGTGTCGGCGCTGCGAACATCGCACTTGCGCAAGCAGGAGAAAAAGCAAAAGGCTCAGCTCTTGCATCTGATGCATTCTTCCCAATGGATGATACAGTAGAAGCGGCAGCAAAGGCAGGCGTAACGGCGATTATCCAGCCGGGCGGCTCTATCCGTGACGAAGATTCCATCAAAAAAGCGGATGAGTACGGCATTGCAATGGTGTTTACAGGAGTTCGTCACTTTAAACATTAATTCGGCAGGAGGAGAACCATGAACGTTTTAGTAATTGGCCGCGGCGGCCGTGAGCACGCATTAGCGTGGAAATTCGCACAATCGAAGCAAGTTGAGACAGTATATGTTGCACCTGGCAACGAAGGAATGAAAGATGTTGCTACACCTGTAGCAATTGATGAAAATGATTTTGATGCACTTGTTGCGTTCGCAAAGGAAAATAACGTTGGCTTAACAATGGTTGGGCCTGAGGTTCCATTAACAAACGGTGCTGTGGATGCATTTGAAGCAGCTGGTCTTCGCGTATTTGGACCTCGCGCTAACGCGGCAGTTATTGAAGGCAGCAAAGCATTTACAAAAGAATTAATGAAGAAATATAACGTTCCAACAGCTGCTTACGAAACATTTACAAATTACGAGGATGCAGCGGCGTATATTGAAAAAATCGGTGCGCCAATCGTTATTAAAGCTGATGGACTAGCTGCTGGTAAAGGTGTAACGGTAGCAATGACACTTGAAGATGCGCTGTCCGCTGTAAAGGAAATGATGGTAGACGCAAAATTTGGCGATGCAAGCCAAAAGGTTGTTGTCGAGCAGTTCCTGGAAGGACAAGAATTCTCTTTTATGGCATTCGTAAACGGAACAGCTGTTTATCCAATGATTATCTCACAGGATCATAAGCGTGCGTTTGATAATGATGAAGGTCCAAACACAGGTGGAATGGGTGCATATTCTCCAGTTCCGCAAATTCCTCAAAGTGTGTTAGATGAGGCAGTTGAAACAATTCTAAAACCTGTAGCAAATGCGATGGTACAGGAAGACCGCTCATTCACAGGTATTTTATATGCAGGACTTATTTTAACAGCGGAAGGTCCAAAGGTTATTGAGTTCAATGCACGATTCGGTGACCCGGAGACAGAGGTTTTACTGCCGCTGTTAGAAAGCGATCTTGTTGAAGTTATGATCGACGTATTAGACGGCAAAGAGCCGAAGCTAGAATGGTCAACAGACGCGCTTGTTGGTGTGTTCTTGGCATCTAAAGGCTATCCAGAAGAGTATAAAAAGGGCTACCCGATCTTTGGATTAGATGCTTTAAGTAAAGATGTACTTGTGTTTCATGCAGGGACAGCTGTAAAAGACGGACAATTCGTCAATGACGGCGGCCGTGTGCTGTTTGTTGCTTGCAAGGGCAGCGATTTGCGTGAGGCAAAGGCAAAGGTTTATAAAGAACTTCAAAATATTAAGAGTGAAGGCTTGTTCTACCGCTCTGATATCGGACAAAAGGCAATTGACTTTGTAACGGCATAAAACGGCATAAAAGCAAAAGGGGTGATTTTCAAAAGTGTTTGGAAAGCACCCCTTTTTAGTACATTTGCTGATTAGAGAATACACAAATATGAAACAAAAACCCTTAATTAAATGTAAGCGCTTTACATTTTAGGTATTTTCTACTATACTAGTAATTGGGTTGGATGGCGCGCGTGGCCGTCAAGGTATACAGCGTAGGTGGGGCTGGTACCAGGGATAAGGTATATTATTAGGATGTCCTTTTATTTTGTAAATGAAAAAGTAAATAGATAAATTTAAAAAGCTATCCGGATGACGATAGCTTTTTTAAATTTATAAAACGTAAATTTAGGGCGTATAAATGTTTTGGTTGATTGAGGGAAAATATTCCAATATATGGGTGTAATGAAAACTTCATACTTCTGTAACCATACATCATGTTCACTACGTTATAATAACTCAAAAGATGTATGTAGAGAGCTTGATAACATACGGATAAGAGAACTTTGTGTTTATTTTTCGTACAAGCTTTTATTTATACTGCGAAACAGGAAGGGAGATTATCATGGCATTTCGGTACATTTGTCCGCATTGTCAAGGAGACGGGCATAAGTATGGGTTCAGGCTGCTTTCCTTTATCAAATGTAAGGTTTGTAATGGGGAAGGGCATGTATATGTGTCTGATTATTTAAAATCTGATACTGTTGAGAAGGATAATCAAAATGTAGAACAGTTACCTAAGAAAGAATCTCCGTTATAGGGCTATCGCCTTAAAAAGTGTATTAAGCGAATAGAAAGGTTTGTCCCAAAAAGACGAAAAGGCTTCAAGAGATGATGAAGCCTTTTGGTTTGCTTTTACATAGGCTTGTATCGGTAAGGTATTAGCATTTTTGCAATTAACTAGTCGCTCACCGAATATAAAAAAATTCCTATTGTGTTTGTCTATTCTATATTTTATCCACCCTATTTCATGTCTTAGGCCGAAGATAGCCTCTCCTATAATCCGTATAGATTGAAAATAACAATCCTTCTAAGTCTTTTTAGAAACATGGTATAGCAAATATGGACTTCTCCCTATATTAGGTTTGAACTCATTAGCATTTAGAAAAGGGATCTAAAAAATGATTATGCTTTATATGTTGTACCAGGATTACAATCAAAAATACCCGCCTCATTTGAGACGGGTATCATACTAGCACATTGAGAACCAATAGAAATATGCTGATTCCTCTTCCGAATTCACAATGATTTCGTACCCAGAACCATTTCTTCTATTGCTGTCTCTATCTGTTTATCAGAAGCATCGTAGCCGTTGTTGTTAGATGCAGCTTCGTGTTTCTCACCATTGCTGCTTGAAGCAGAATGGTGTTTTTCGCTGTCGTCGCTGAACGGCCCGGCTTCTTGCTTTTTATCGTTAGCTTTATTTAGCATATTCATGGCTGGTAAATTCATGTATTTACCGAACTTCATTGCTTCCACTATCGGGCAGAATCTGACAATACCTTCAGCTACCTTCATCGCTCCAAGGAAGATAGAAAGCTTGGAGGAGAAGCACCAAGGCTTTCTAACAAGTTTGGCTGACGATAGGCTAATCATCGTTAGCCCGATTGTGATGCGAATAAGCGCATTTACGATACCAATATTTTGCTTAAAATGAAACAATTGAATCAGCTCCTTTTTACATGAGCATTGAAGGGGAAAGGATTCCGCTTCAATGTATAGTGTCCCTCACCTTTTTCCGACTATACAATCCAACATTTCGGTATACGCTAAAGGACGGTACGTGTTTTCATCATTTTTTGGTATAATGAAACGATGTATTAAGAAGAAAGAGGTGTTTTCATGGAGGATTTTTTGGGATGGAAACATGTATTCAAGCTGGATCCAGAGAAGGAGTTAAGCGAACGGGATCTGGAGCTTATTTGCGAGTCTGGAACAGATGCTGTCATTGTCGGCGGCAGCGATGGTGTTACCTTAGATAATGTTTTGCATATGCTCGCGAGCATTCGAAGATACAGCGTACCATGTGTACTTGAAGTATCAACAATTGATTCGGTTACGCCGGGTTTTGATTATTACTACATACCGACCGTACTCAATAGCCGGAAAACAGAATGGATTACAGGACTTCATCATGAGGCGCTGAAGGAGTTCGGCGACATTATGAATTGGGATGAAATTTTTACAGAAGGCTACTGTATCCTAAATGCGGATGCAAAAGCAGCAAAGCTGTCAGAGGCACGATGCGATCTAACAAATGACGATGTTATTGCGTATGCCCGTATGGCAGACAAGCTGTTTCGCTTGCCTATTTTTTATTTGGAGTACAGCGGCGTTTACGGAGACCCGGAGCTTGTGAAGCAAGTAAAGGAAGCGCTCGAACATGCAAGGCTGTATTACGGAGGCGGTATCACCAGTGCCCAGCAGGCAGAGGAAATGGCACAGTATGCGGATACTGTTGTGGTTGGCAATATCATATATACAAACATTGAGGAGGCTTTGCGAACAGTACAGGCGGTAAAAGGGAGGGAGTAAAATGAATACAGCTGAAAAATTGTTAACAGGATTGAACCGAGAGCAGCAGCAGGCGGTAAAAACGACGGACGGGCCACTCCTCATTATGGCTGGAGCCGGAAGCGGAAAAACACGTGTGTTAACACACCGTATCGCATATTTATTAGCGGAGAAGAGCGTGGCGCCATGGAATGTGCTGGCGATTACATTTACGAATAAGGCCGCGCGCGAAATGCGAGATCGTATTGATAAGTTGGTAGGACCTGAAGCGAGTGATATTTGGATTTCGACGTTCCACTCAATGTGTGTGCGTATTTTACGACGTGATATCGATCGCATCGGAATTAGCCGGAATTTCACGATTTTAGATGACAGTGATCAGCTCACAGTCATTAAAAATATTTTAAAAGAGCGCAATGTGGATCCGAAAAAGTTTGAACCGCGTGCCTTACTAAGCGGCATTAGCAGTGCGAAAAATGAACTGCTTTCCCCAGCGGATTATGCAAAGCAAATTACGCCGGGCGAGCCGTTTGAGAAAATGGTTAGCGATGTGTATAAGGACTATCAAAGCCGCCTCTTAAAAAACAACGCGCTTGATTTTGATGATTTAATTATGACAACGATTCGGTTGTTTGAGCGTGTGCCGGAAGTGCTGGAGTTTTATCAGCGAAAGTTTCAGTATATTCACGTAGATGAATATCAAGATACGAACAAAGCCCAATATAAGCTTGTGAATATGATGGCCTCGCGCTTGAAAAACCTTTGTGTAGTGGGCGATTCTGATCAATCTATCTACCGCTGGCGCGGCGCGGATATCGCAAATATTCTATCCTTTGAGAAGGATTATCCGAGCGCAAAGGTAATTCTGCTTGAGCAAAATTATCGTTCGACGAAAAAGATTTTAAGGGCTGCCAATGCAGTCATTGAAAACAATCTGCAGCGCAAGGCAAAGAACCTTTGGACCGATAATGACCAAGGAAGCCATATTTCGTACTACCGAGCAGTAACGGAGCAGGATGAGGCATACTTTGTTGCGAAGAAAATACGGGAAGAGGTACAAAAAGGAAGACGAAACTATAGCCAGTTTGCTGTGTTATACCGGACGAACGCGCAGTCGCGTGTGGTCGAGGAGGTTTTCTTAAAGTCAGGTATTCCGTACAAAATCGTTGGGGGTACGAAGTTCTATGACCGTAAAGAAATCAAGGACTTATTAGCATACTTGCGTTTAATTGCTAACCCGGATGACGAAATTAGCTTCTCACGTATTATTAATGTGCCGAAGCGCGGTATTGGGGCAGCTTCTATTGATAAAATTATTAACTATGGACGCGTGCATGATTTGTCGCTCGGTGAGGTGCTAGAGCGCATTGACCTCGTTGGGCTCACGGGCAAAACATCCAAGATGGTCGAGGAGTTTTACAAGAGTCTCAAAGGCTGGGTGCAAATGCAGGAATACTTGTCTGTTACGGAGCTCGTTGAGGATGTGTTAGAGAGAACGGGATACCGTGAGGCGTTAAAAAATGATCGCACACTTGAATCAGAAGGACGCTTAGAGAACTTAAACGAATTTCTATCGGTGACGCAAAGCTTTGAAGAACAAAGTGAGGACAAGAGCCTTGTGGCATTCCTTACAGACTTGGCGCTTGTTGCTGATATTGACCGTGTAGATGAGCAAAACAATTCTGGTGAAGAAGTCATCATGATGACAATGCATGCAGCGAAGGGCTTAGAATTCCCGGTTGTGTTTATTCTCGGCTTAGAGGAAGGAATCTTCCCGCATTTGCGTGCGTTAATGGATGAGAGTGAAATGGAGGAAGAGCGTCGCCTCGCCTACGTTGGCATTACGCGTGCAGAGGAAGAACTGTACTTAACGAATGCACAAAGCCGTACGTTATACGGTAGAACAAATGTGAACGCAGAATCCCGGTTTATTAAGGAAATCCCGCAGGATTTGATAGAGCCGCTTCATACAGTTCCTAAACAACGTGCATTCCCGAGCGCGTCTCCGGTAAGGTCCGCTCCTGTCCGCAGCGCGGTGCAAACTCCTGCCTTAAAAGCAACTGGCGGCGAGCAGATGGATTGGAAGCCGGGAGATCGGGCTTCACACGGAAAGTGGGGCATTGGCACGGTTGTAAGTGTCAAGGGTACAGGAGATGGAATGGAGCTTGATATCGCATTTCCGAGTCCGACTGGAATTAAACGATTGCTTGCAAAATTTGCGCCGATTACAAAGATGTAGGAAAGGGAGTGAGGAGAATGGCAAACGAAGCTGTATCGGCTCGCATTGAAGAACTTAGGGATATTTTAAATAAATTAAACTATGAGTATCACGTATTGGACAATCCTTCTGTTTCCGATGCGGAATACGACCGCTATATGCAGGAGCTGATTCGTCTTGAGGAAGAGAATCCAGAGCTTATGACAGAGGATTCTCCGACTGTTCGCGTTGGCGGTGCGGTGCTTGATATGTTCCAAAAGGTAACGCATAAGGCACCGATGCTAAGCCTTGGGAATGCATATAATGAAGGTGATATAAAGGACTTTGACCGGAAGGTACGGCAAGGAACGGGTGCGGAGCATGTATCGTATGTCTGCGAACTGAAAATTGATGGTCTTGCCGTTTCCCTTCATTATGAAAATGGCCGGTTTATACAGGGTGCAACGCGCGGAGATGGAGTGACCGGAGAGGATATTACAAGCAATTTAAAAACAATTAAAGCTATTCCGCTCCGTCTTACTGAGGATGTAGCCTTAGAGGCGCGCGGGGAAGCTTATATGCCAAAAAGCTCATTTCAAAGGCTGAATGAGGAGCGGGAGCAAAGAGGAGAGACGGTATTCGCGAATCCGCGTAATGCCGCAGCGGGCTCGCTCAGGCAGCTTGACCCGAAAATTGCGGCTCAGCGTAACCTTTCCTTCTTTGTTTACGGTCTTGCTAATTTGGAAGGGCGAACTGTCTTTTCTCATGGAGAGGCATTGAATCTTCTCGGAGAGCTTGGATTTAAAACAAATCCGCATCGTCGTGTATGTCAAACCGTTGAAGAGGTTGTAGCCTTTGTAAAAGAGTGGGAGGAGAAGCGCCATACACTTGATTACGAAATCGACGGAATTGTAATTAAGGTAGACGAATTAGCCTTGCAGGAAAAATTGGGGACAACGGCAAAAAGTCCGCGCTGGGCTGTTGCGTATAAATTTGCGGAAGAGGAAGTTACGACAAAGCTCATTGATATTGAGCTAAATGTCGGACGTACAGGAGCGGTGACACCAACTGCAATTTTAGAGCCAGTTCGTGTGGCGGGTACGGTCGTAAGACGGGCTTCGCTTCATAATGAAGATTTAATCCGTGAAAAGGATATTCGCATTGGTGATTATGTAATTGTGAAAAAGGCTGCTGAAATCATTCCAGAGGTAGTCGCCTCTATTAAGGAGCGCCGCATAGGAGATGAGCAGGAATTCCGCATGCCGACCCATTGTCCGGAATGCGGGAGCGAGCTTGTCCGGCTGGAGGAAGAGGTAGCGCTTCGCTGCATAAACCCTGTATGTCCGGCAAAGATTCGAGAAGGGCTTATTCACTTTGTATCTCGTGACGCGATGAATATCGAAGGGCTGGGAGAGCGTGTAATCACCCAGCTGTTTGATGGGAATCTTATTCGCACGTTTGCTGATCTATATACGCTCACGAAGGAACAGCTGCTTGCTTTAGAGCGATTTGGAGAGAAATCTGCAACTAACTTAATTGCTTCCATTGAGGCATCCAAGGGCAATTCGCTTGAAAAGCTGCTGTTTGGTCTTGGTATTCGTCATGTTGGCGCGAAGGCAGCTCGTACTCTTGCGCAGCACTTCCAAACGATGGAGCGGCTGCAGACAGCTTCTCAGGAGGAATTGACGTCCATCAAAGAAATTGGGGAAAAGATGGCGCAGTCTATTACGGCATACTTTGAGAATGAAGAGGCGCAGCAGCTCATCAAACAGCTTCAGGCGCATGGCGTAAATATGGCATATAAAGGTCCGCAGCCTGTGAATATAGACGAAGCAGATTCGTATCTTGCGGGGAAAACAGTTGTATTAACCGGAAAGATGGAATCAATGGGACGAAGTGAAGCGAAGAAGAAACTTGAAGCTTTAGGTGCAAAGGTGACAGGCAGTGTTAGTAAAAGCACAGATTTGGTTATTGCCGGTGAAGCAGCGGGGTCGAAGCTGGAGCAGGCGCAGAAGCATAATGTTGAGATTTGGGATGAAGAGAGATTTTTGCAGGAGCTTAACAAATAAGAGTAGGCGGTTGGGTATGAAAAAGTTAACATTACTTATCGCAAGCCTTTGGCTGCTTCTTAGCGGGTGCAGCCCGGGCTTTCAGCAAGAAGAGAAAATTGTAAAAGAAACGAGCGATTCAAAAGAAAGTGCAGTTGTTCCGAAGTATTCAATCTCAGATGAATACTATAAAACGCTCATTCCATTTCAAGAAGGAGCGGCACGCGGCTTAGTTGTGCAAGGCTTAAACAGCCGATTGGATATCGATGAGTTTGAAACAGGACTGATGCGCATTGCGCAAAAAACCTTTAGTACGAAGGACTATTTATTTCAAGAAGGTCAGTATTTGGACAAACGAACAGCACAGCTGCTTGTTGAGAGACAACGGACTGATGCTCAGCAGGCGGAGCTTGAAAAGAAATTAAATAAGAAGGTACCGAACATTGGCTTAAATCCTCCTCTTGATGAAAGTGCGGCGGGGACGGCTGAAGAAAAGAATGCGAAAAGCCCAATTTATATTTCCAACATTTTAGAACATAACTACCTTGTGAAGAAAAGCGATAATAAGGTTGAGCTAAGCGGCGTTGTGGTTGGACTTGCGATGAACTCTGTGCACTATTTTAATACGGAGCAAGGATATCCTAGGGAGCAAAAGATTTCGGTCGAAGAATCATTAGCGCAAGGAAAGAAAATGGCGCAAACAGTGTTAGAAACCCTGCGTAAAAAGGATGAACTCAAGAACGTTCCCATTATTATTGCCATCTATCGTCAGGAGGCAAAGTCCTCGCTCGTACCTGGCAATCTCCTCGCATATACAAAAGTAGATAAAGGAGATGATACGGCCGATGATTGGGAAAGTTTAGATGAAAAGTACTATTTATTTCCATCCGAGGAAGCATCTAAAAATTATCGGGAGGATGCTATGAAGGTTTCTAATTTCCGTTCTGACCTTTCAGAGTATTTTCCAAATGATTTCACAGCTGTTGTAGGACGCGGCTTTTATAAGGATGGCCAGCTGCAGGAACTAAAGATTAGTATCCCTGTGCAATTTAATGGAAAGGCAGAAATTATTGGCTTTACCCAATATGTAACGGGTCTTGTTATGGAGCATTTCCCGAATTATATAAAGGTAGAAGTAAATATTTACTCTGTGAATAATCCAGAAGCGGTGATTCTTCGTGATGTGGATCAAGAAGAACCGTTTGTTCATATTTTTAGTTAGAAATGGATTACAGGCTTTCATTTTGATCTGTTGTTTTATTTTTTAGTAAGGTGATCGAAAAGAGGAACTATTTCTCTGCTCGGTTACCTTTTTTTGTTACTGCTGACCATGCTTTTTCAATATAACTGAGTGGAAAGGCTTAAACTGTGAGGTTGGCAGGGACATAACAGGGAAAACAGAAGAATATATTAAACTGAGGAGCTAGCTCACCGGTACAAAAAGCGAAGCTTTTGGATGAGCGATTATCTAAACAAAATGGAGAAAGTTTTCCGAAATAATGATTTGGTGATGCGAACATTTGAAAAGGGGGAAGGATGATGGTAGCACCCTATAATCATGAGCCTTTTACAGATTTCAATCTTGAGGCAAATCGCCGCGCATTTGAAGAAGGGCTTAAGACAGTAGATGCATACCTTGGGCAGGATTATCCGTTACGAATTGGGGATGAACGTATTGTAACAGAGGAGAAGATTGTATCTGTAAACCCGGCAAATAAGGAGGAGATTATTGGACGAGTTTCAAAAGCAAACCGTGAACTGGCGGAGAAGGCTATGCAGGCTGCGGATAAAGTATTTCAAACATGGAGAAAGTCTAACCCGGAAATGAGGGCAGATATTTTATTTCGAGCGGCCGCAATTGTTCGGCGCAGGAAGCATGAGTTTTCTGCATTATTAGTGAAGGAAGCTGGAAAGCCGTGGAGAGAGGCGGATGCAGACACAGCGGAAGCTATTGATTTTATGGAGTACTACGGACGTCAAATGCTGAAGCTGAAGGATGGTATGCCGGTAGAGAGCCGTAAAATAGAGTATAACCGTTTTACGTATATTCCATTAGGGGTAGGAGTCATTATTTCTCCTTGGAACTTCCCGTTTGCGATTATGGCAGGGATGACGGCGGCAGCACTTGTTTCCGGCAATACGGTATTGCTCAAGCCAGCAAGTACAACACCTGTTGTAGCGGCAAAATTCATGGAGGTCTTAGAGGAAGCAGGTTTGCCTGCAGGGGTTGTAAACTTTCTTCCGGGGAGCGGTGCTGAGGTAGGTGATTATATAGTTGATCATCCTCGTACACGATTCATCAGCTTCACAGGGTCAAAGGAAGTGGGAATTCGTATTTATGAGCGGGCAGCCAAGGTGAATCCAGGACAAATTTGGCTAAAGCGTGTAATCGCAGAAATGGGCGGTAAGGATACAATTGTTGTTGATCGGGAGGCGGATTTAGAGCTTGCGGCACAATCAATCGTTGCATCTGCGTTCGGATTTTCCGGTCAAAAGTGCTCCGCTTGTTCTCGCGCGGTTATTGTAGAAGATGTGTATGACTTAGTACTGCAAAGAGCGGTAGAATTGACGAAGCGGCTTACTGTCGGAGATCCTTCTGACCAAGGAACATATATGGGGCCTGTGAATGATGAGGGAGCCTTTCAGAAGGTGATGAGCTATGTGGAAATTGGGAAGCAGGAAGGAAAACTTATGACAGGCGGGGAAGGGGATAGCTCTAAAGGCTGGTTTATTCAGCCGACGATTTTTGCAGATGTAGCGGAAGATGCCCGTATTATGAAGGAAGAAATTTTTGGACCGGTCGTTGCATTTTGCAGAGCCAGAGATTTCAATCATGCGATTGAGATTGCAAATAATACGGAGTATGGCTTAACAGGGGCGGTTATCTCGAATAATCGTAAGCATATCGAGAAGGCGCGCGAGGACTTTCATGTTGGCAACTTGTACTTCAACCGCGGCTGTACCGGTGCGATTGTTGGGTATCAGCCGTTTGGCGGATTCAATATGTCAGGTACAGACTCAAAGGCAGGAGGTCCTGACTATCTATTGCTTCACATGCAGGCAAAAACGACATCGGAAATGCTTTAAGGAAGGAATATAAAGGGAAGGTGGAGCCTTTCCTTTTTTGATTTCTTTTACATTTTATGAGAAGGGGTTAAGGGGTTCTCGAAAAACCTGAAACCCTCTCTGGAAAATCAACCGCTTTCATTATGAAAATGTGCTCATAGACCTTGAAATTCTATGTAAAAGTTATACAAGTATCGTGCCGCAGGTTGCTTAATATCTGAAAAGTTTGGTATCATCAATATTATTGCATAAAGAACGAGTTTTTATGGAGGTGGATGAAACGTGTCAAGAATTTCTGTAGACACTGTAAAGCACGTTGCAAACCTAGCCCGTCTTGCGATTACGGAGCAGGAAGCAGAGAAGTTCTCCAAGCAATTGGATGCAATCTTAACGTTTGCTGAGCAATTAGAAGAATTAGATACTGAGAATGTAAAACCAACATCCCACGTATTGGATATCAAAAATGTTATGCGTGAGGACATTGCAGAAAAAGGCTTGCCTGTTGAAGAAGTATTGAAAAATGCACCGGACCATGACGAGAACCAAATTCGCGTGCCTGCCATTTTGGAATAGAGGAGAGAGAGCATGTCTTTATTTGATTACTCAATTTCGGAGCTGCACAAAAAGCTCCATAGCAAAGAGATTTCTGTTACGGACTTAGTAGAAGAGTCCTATAAACGCATTGCACAAGTAGAGGACAAGGTACAGGCGTTTTTAACTCTAGATGAAGAAAACGCCCGCGCTAAAGCGAAGGAGTTAGACGAAAAAGCAGGCAAGGCGGATGAGTACGGCTTGTTGTTTGGTTTGCCGATTGGTATTAAAGACAATATTGTCACAAAAGGTCTTCGTACAACATGCGCGAGCAAAATTTTAGCTAACTTTGATCCAATTTATGACGCAACAGTTGTACAAAAGCTGCAAAGTGCAGAAACGGTTACAATCGGTAAGTTGAATATGGATGAGTTTGCGATGGGTTCCTCCAACGAAAACTCTGGCTTTAAACCGACGAAAAACCCATGGAACATAGAATATGTACCAGGCGGCTCGAGCGGCGGATCTGCTGCGTCTGTTGCAGCGGGAGAAGTATTATTTTCTTTAGGCTCTGATACGGGCGGCTCGATTCGTCAGCCAGCAGCGTATTGCGGAGTCGTTGGTTTAAAACCTACATACGGACGTGTATCCCGCTTCGGACTTGTTGCATTTGCTTCATCACTTGACCAAATCGGACCGATTACGCGCACTGTTGCGGATAACGCATACTTACTGCAAGCAATTGCAGGCGTGGACAAAATGGATGGAACTTCAGCTCCTGTAGAGGTACCAGACTATTTATCCGCTTTAACAGGTGATGTAAAAGGCTTGCGTATTGCAGTTCCTAAGGAGTACTTAGGAGAAGGTGTAAGCGAGGAAGCGCGTCAATCTGTTCTTGCAGCACTTAAGGTGCTTGAGGGCATGGGGGCAACTTGGGAGGAAGTATCTCTGCCGCACTCTAAGTACGCACTTGCTACGTATTATTTACTATCATCTTCAGAGGCTTCTGCCAACCTGGCGCGCTTTGACGGCGTACGCTACGGAGTGCGCTCCGACAATGCTTCCAGCTTAATCGAGATGTACAAGCAAACGCGCAGCGAAGGCTTTGGCGATGAAGTAAAGCGCCGCATTATGCTTGGCACATTCGCGTTAAGCTCCGGCTATTATGATGCGTACTATAAGAAGGCGCAGCAAGTACGCACGTTAATTAAAAATGACTTTGAGAATGTGTTTGAGAAGTATGACGTTATTATTGGACCAACTGCTCCATCTACTGCGTTTAAGCTTGGTGAAAAAATTGACGATCCATTAACGATGTACGCAAACGATATTTTGACGATTCCAGTAAACCTTGCGGGGGTTCCTGGTATTTCTGTGCCGTGCGGTTTCGGTGCGAACGGCTTACCGCTTGGCCTTCAAATTATTGGAAAACACTTTGATGAATCAACTGTATACCGTGTTGCTCATGCGTTCGAGCAAGCAACAAATTATCATAAACAAAAACCGGTGCTGTAAGGGGGCGAAAAGAAATGGAGTTTGAAACAGTCATAGGGTTAGAGGTTCACGTTGAGTTAAAAACAAACTCAAAAATTTTCTCCGCAAGTCCAAATGAATTCGGTGCGCCTCCAAACACGAATACAAGCGTAATTGAATTAGGATATCCAGGCGTATTGCCGGTGGTAAACAAGAAAGCGGTAGAATTTGCGATGAAGGCAGCAATGGCATTAAATTGTCAGGTCGCGACAGAAACGAAATTCGACCGGAAAAATTATTTTTATCCTGACAATCCAAAAGCATACCAAATTTCTCAATATGATAAGCCGATTGGCGAGCACGGCTGGATTGATATTGAAGTAAATGGCGAGAAGAAACGAATTGGTATTACACGTCTTCATTTAGAAGAGGATGCAGGAAAACTAACACATACAGGCGATGGCTTCTCACTAGTAGACTTGAACCGCCAAGGAACACCGCTTATTGAAATTGTATCTGAGCCGGATATTCGTACGCCGGAGGAAGCTTATGCATATTTAGAGAAGCTGAAATCTATCATCCAATATACAGGTGTATCTGACTGTAAAATGGAAGAAGGCTCACTTCGCTGTGATGCAAACATTTCCCTTCGTCCGGTTGGGCAAAAGGAATTTGGTACAAAAACAGAGCTGAAAAACTTAAACTCCTTTGCCTTTGTACAAAAGGGCTTAGAATATGAGGAAATTCGTCAGGCGGAAATACTGCGCGCAGGCGGAGTGATTGAACAAGAAACACGCCGCTACGATGAAGCTACGAAAACAACAATTTTGATGCGCGTAAAGGAAGGCTCTGATGATTACCGTTACTTCCCAGATCCAGATTTAGTAGACTTATACATTGATGATGAGTGGAAGGCACGCATTCGTGCGGAAATTCCTGAGCTGCCAGACGCGCGTAAAAAGCGCTATGTAGAGGAGCTTGGCTTGCCGGCTTACGACGCAGCAGTGTTAACAGTAACAAAGGAAATGTCCGATTTCTTTGATGCTGCTGTCGCGAGCGGTGCAGACGCAAAGCTTGCTTCGAACTGGTTAATGGGTGATGTATCGGCGTACCTAAATAAAAACGGCAAAGAGCTGAACGAAATTGCTTTAACACCAGAAAGCCTTGCTGCAATGATTAAGCTAATCGAAAACGGTACAATTTCTTCTAAAATTGCGAAGCAGATCTTTGTTGATCTGGTTGAAAAGGGCGGAGACCCAGAAGCGATTGTAAAGGAAAAGGGTCTTGTGCAAATCTCTGATGAGGGAGAGCTGCGCAAAATTATCAACGAAGCGTTAGATAAAGGTCCGCAATCGATTGAAGATTATAAGAATGGTAAAGAAAAAGCACTTGGTTTCTTTGTTGGTCAAGTTATGAAGGCAACAAAGGGACAAGCAAACCCTCCTCTTGTGAACAAGCTATTGCTTGAGGAGATTGCGAAACGATAAAGACGCGATCGACCCGCCATGGGAGAAGGCGGAGGTGCAGCTGCGCTTATACTTTACACGTGAAATTTCCAGCTGCGTTGAATAGTTTCTCAGTTGGAAATGTATAATTTCTTAAAGTATAACAAAAAAACCAACGATTCATGGTGTATGAGTCGTTGGTTTTTTCTTCTCACAATCATTTGTATATGTATAAGGCTTAATCAAACGTTTGATTAAGCATACTAAGATAGTTGCAAAATGATTATAATGATGATACATCTAAATTTAGAGGATTTTTTTATGAAATGAAAGATTAAATAAGTAGGATGATGTGTAAATGAAACGTGCAAGAATCATTTATAACCCTACTTCCGGACGTGAGCTGTTTAAAAAGCATTTGCCGGAAGTGCTGCAAAAATTAGAACAAGTAGGCTATGAGACATCTTGTCATGCAACAACAGGAGCAGGTGACGCGACGGAGGCGGCAAGGCAGGCGGTGGAGCGTAAGTTTGATGTAGTCATTGCAGCTGGAGGGGACGGGACGCTGAATGAAGTTGTAAACGGGCTGGTCGGTGCTGCGCATCGTCCGAAGTTTGGTATTATTCCGGTTGGTACAACAAATGACTTCGCCCGTGCAATTGGCGTGAATCGTTCCATTGAAGAGGCGGCAGATATTATTTGCGAAGGTCATTCCGTTCCGCTTGATATTGGGCGTGCTAATGACAAATACTTTATTAACATCGCCGGTGGCGGCCGTATTACAGAACTAACATTTGAAGTACCGAGCAAGCTAAAAACAGTTTTAGGACAGCTGGCGTATTACCTAAAGGGGATTGAAATGCTGCCATCCTTGCACCCGACATATGTAGAGATCGAATATGATGGGAAAATGCTAAACGAAGAGATTACACTTTTTCTCATTACGAATACTACCTCAGTCGGCGGCTTTGAGAAGGTAGCTCCGTACGCCTCCATTAATGATGGCTTGTTTGATTTGCTTGTTTTGAAGAAGGGTTCAATCGCTGACCTAATTAAAGCAGCATCACAGGCGCTGCGCGGGGAGCATATTAACAATCCGCAAATCCTATATACGCAGGCAAATCGTATCAAGATACATACTCCTGAAAAGCTTATGATTAACCTAGACGGAGAATATGGCGGCGATGCACCGATGGAGTTTGAGAATTTGTATCATCATTTAGAGCTTTTTGTACCAAAGGAAGACCGCTGATTGAAGCGGTTTTTTTTGTTTCTATTTAGAAGCTAGTGTTTGATAGATGTGCATGATGTGTTGTGTGAAGGAGTTATAATGCAGCTTTAAAAAGTAAGGCTTCTTAAATTTAGTTACTTTTGAGCTGCTTATGAGGAGTTTTCTTTTTAGGGTCAAAATATGATAAAATGAACAACAGCATAAAACTGAAAATGAGGTTGAATCAATGAGAATGGCACCGCCCGTTGAAAAAAACGAGTACATAGATGCAGTATTTGAGGATGTAACACATGATGGTGCCGGCGTGGCGAAGGTGAATGGTTATCCCATTTTTGTTCCGCACGGCTTGCCTGGGGAAGAGGCAAAGATTAAGGTTATTAAGGTAAAAAAGAACTATGCATTTGGGCGTCTTATTGAGCTGTACAAAGAAAGCCCGTATCGTCAGGAAGCGCCTTGCCCTGTTTATAAGCAGTGCGGCGGCTGCCAGCTGCAGCATGTAAGCTACGAGGGGCAGCTGCAGATTAAAGAAAAGCAGGTACGAGATGTAATGGCACGCATTGGCGGATTAAAGAATGTAATGATTCACCCTGTACTTGGTATGGAACATCCATGGCTATACAGAAACAAAGCACAGGTACCAATTGGCGACCGTGAAGGCGGTCTCGTTGCTGGCTTTTACCGTCAAGGAACGCACGACATTATTGATATCGAGTCATGCCTTATCCAAGTAGAGGAAAATGATGCGCTCATTCAAGAAGTAAAGCGAATTTGCAGCAAGCATGGCGTTCAGGCTTACAATGAAAAGCTGCATAAAGGAACGCTCCGCCATGTGATGGTTCGCTATGGTCAAGTAACGGGAGAAATTATGCTTGTCTTTATTACACGAACGGATGAGCTGGCACATAAGCAAGCGATCATTGAGGAAATCACAGCAGCATTTCCAAACATTAAATCCATTGTACAAAATGTAAATGAGAAACGGACGAATGTTATCTTTGGAGAGAAGACCAAGCTGCTTTGGGGCTCTGAATATATATATGACTATATTGGAAACGTAAAGTTTGCGATCTCCGCCCGTTCCTTCTATCAGGTTAATCCAGTACAAACGAAGGTGCTGTATGAAAAGGCACTAGAGTATGCAAAGCTAACAGGAGAGGAGACAGTGATTGATGCATATTGCGGAATCGGTACGATCTCTCTATTCCTAGCGCAAAAGGCAAAGCATGTATATGGCGTGGAAATTGTGCCGGAAGCAATTGAGGATGCGAATCGCAATGCGGAGTTAAATGGTATTACGAACGTAGAGTTTGCGGTTGGAGAGGCTGAAAAGATCATCCCGAACTGGTATGAGCAAGGCATCCAAGCCGATGTAATCGTGGTTGATCCGCCGCGTAAAGGCTGTGACGAATCGCTGCTTGAAACAATTATCGCGATGAAGCCAAAACGTGTTGTATATGTATCTTGCGACCCGGCAACTTTAGCTAGAGATTTACGTATTTTGGAGGATGGCGGATTTAAAACGCTTGAGATTCAGCCGGTTGATATGTTTCCTCAGACGATGCATGTGGAGTGTGTGGCACAATTAGTCTTGGTATAACAGAATTTAAAAGGCAATGGGCTTGTGATCAATCACATATCTCCATTGCCTTTTAAATTTGCTTCTCCGATCCTTTTAATCCATGCAAGGGACTTTGCCCTGATAAATTCCAGGTCAAGCAAAGTATCCTTTTCTGTAATACGAATGTGGAACTGACCATGGTTTTCGGTTGAAACAATAGGAGGAGAATCTCCATATATAAGCTTTATTGGATCACCTGTAGCAGAATTATGACTTATCCAGGAATGCAAGAAGGCAGTTGTTCCTTTAAAACATTTTTGTATAATCATTAGATCCTTGTATCTGTTGAGGTTAGGAGCAGGTACATAGAAAGATAGAGACTAACCATCTGTCGGATAGAATACATTACCGTTGTATCCCTTTTATATTTAAGATGACAGAACCTCAATAATATGGGAAAATGATTGTAGTAAAATATTGTAAGAAAATATAACAACCTAATGGGGTTATGGAAAATGATCAATTATGCTTGGAGTTGTGTACAGGTTTCCCGGTGGGGTCAAGACCTAGGTACTGATTCTAAGATATTATTAACAGTTTATCTTTATAGAGGATAGATATTAGCAGCTATGTTTTATTAAAAGCCCATTAAAGATTAGATAAATGAATATAGGGAAGTTAATAAGTATTATAGATAAACCGTGTTAGATGTCATAGAAATCTAGATAAACTGTATGCAGCCAAAAATTTTGCGCTTGATATGCAAAAAAAATTGCATATATGCATAGGAATTTGGCTGTAACCTTAAAAAATGTTTAACAATTCAGTCAATTGATTTGGCACGAAAATTGCATGTAAAACGAATGAAGGTAAATGCTAGCTTAGCTGCAGTTACTTACTATAATCAAAGGGGGAGCAGGAATGGAAAAAGCGGGAAAACAAGAATATGAACTAAAGCGGGGAATGAAAGCAAGACATCTATTCATGATTTCATTAGGGGGGTGTATCGGTACAGGATTCTTTCTCGGGTCTGGTTATACGATTCATGAGGCAGGGGCGATGGGCGCTATTTTGTCATACATAGTAGGCGGCTTTATTATGTATTTAACAATGCTGTGTCTTGGTGAACTTTCTGTAGCCATGCCGGTTTCTGGTTCATTTCAAACGTATGCAACAAAGTTCATTAGTCCCGCTATGGGATTTGCTATTGGCTGGCTGTACTGGCTAGGATGGGCGGTAACAGTTGCACTGGAGTGCTTGTCGGCATCTCAACTCATGCAGCGGTGGTTTCCCTCATCTCCTGTTTGGATGTGGTGCGCATTGTTCGCATTTTTGCTATTTTTGCTCAATGCCTTGTCCGCAAAGGCATTTGGCGAGTCAGAGTTCTTTTTTTCCAGTATTAAGATATTAGCTATTCTTCTATTCATTATTCTTGGAGGAGCCGCTATGTTTGGTGTTATTCCAATCAAAGGTGGACAAGAAGTACCGTTATTCTCCCGCTTTTTCGATGAAGGCTTGTTTCCGAATGGAGTAAGTGCATTACTTATCACGATGATTACGGTAAACTTCTCTTTCCAGGGAACAGAATTAATTGGAATTGCAGCAGGGGAAAGTGAAAATCCTGCTAAAACAATTCCAAAGTCTATTAAACAAACAGTCTGGCGGACTCTTTTCTTCTTTGTTCTATCTATAGTTATACTTTCAGGTCTTATTCCGAGGGAACAGGCTGGAATTACCGAGAGTCCATTCGTTGTCGTGTTAGATAGCTTAGGAATCCCGTACGCTGCAGATATAATGAATGTTATTATTTTGACAGCACTGTTGTCCGTAGCTAATTCAGGCTTATATGCAGCGACTCGTATGCTGTATGCGCTTTCTAAGGAGGGGATGGCAAAGCCGTGGGTCGGCCAAGTAAATAAAAGGGGAGTACCGATGAAGGCTTTAATTATTACAGTTGCCATCGCAGGCCTTTCACTGTTATCAAGCGTAGTAGCAGAAAAGACAGTATTTGTTTGGCTCCTTTCACTTGCTGGATTAGGCGCACAAATTGGTTGGATTGCCATTACAGCATCGCAGATTGCATTTCGAAGAGCATACACCCGTAAAGGCGGCAAGGTAGAGGACTTAAAATTTAAGGTCCCGCTCTACCCAATCCTTCCACTGATTGCACTGCTGTTAAATTGTATTGTGATGATTAGTCTTGCGTTTGATTCGGAGCAGCGAATCGCACTTTATTGCGGAGGTGTGTTTTTTATTGGCTGTTATATATTGTATGAATGGAAGATTAAGAGAACCCGTCAAGCAGAAACAAGACCGCAGGAGGTACAGCTTGAATCTAATAAAGAGATGATTATATAAAATCTCTCTAGGGGAACAACGACAGAGGAGAATCAATTCCTAAAAACAATTTATAGATTTATAGGTATAGAGAGGAGAAAAAACGATGAAAAAGAAGATAAGAGTAATTGGATGCCCAATGGATTTAGGTCAGACACGCCGCGGGGTAGATATGGGAGCAAGTGCTATTCGTTATGCGGGTCTTGTGGAGCAGTTGGAATATTTAGGATATGAAGTGAGTGATATGGGTGACGTATATGTAGCACCGCGTTCTAAAGTTCAAGAGAGTGTAAATGAAAAATTGAAAAATTTATCCCAAGTACGTGATACGTGTGTGCTTCTTGCTGAAGCGGTAGACCAAACTGTACAATCAAATAGTTTCCCGCTTGTACTAGGAGGGGATCATAGCATCGCAATCGGGACATTAGCAGGACTCGCGAGGCATTATAGCAATTTAGGGGTAATTTGGTTTGATGCCCATGGGGATTTAAATACAGCGGAAACATCACCTTCAGGAAACATACATGGTATGTCATTAGCTGTTAGTCTAGGGCACGGCCATCCTTCGCTGACGGAGCTATATGGGGCGTATCCGAAAGTAAAGAAAGAAAACATTGTTATTATCGGGGCACGGTCACTGGATGAAGGGGAAAAAGAACTGATTTTCGAACAAGGCATTAAAGTATTTACGATGCAGGATATTGACCGAATGGGTATGCCTCGTGTAATGGAAGAAACAATTGCTTACCTAGCCCATACGGATGGCGTACATTTATCATTAGACTTAGATGGTTTAGACCCAAGCCATGCACCCGGGGTGGGAACACCGGTTATAGGAGGACTGACGTATAGAGAGAGTCACCTTGCTCTAGAAATGCTGGCGGAGGCCAACATAGTCAAATCGGCTGAATTTGTAGAAGTGAATCCAATCTTAGATGAAAGAAATAAAACAGCGATTACAGCGGTAGAGCTCATTCAATCATTGATGGGAAAGAGCTTGAAGCTTCAGCCTGTATTCACAGAGCAAGCAAGCAATTAACTGTATATGCAAGGAAAAACGACCTGCCAAAACAGGTCGTTTTTGTGTACTGTTATGAGGATAGCTGTGTTCTGCAGAACTATCTTTCATCAAGATGTTACATCTATTAGAATGGAACATAAGAATTTAATCTTGCTCACTATCTAAGAAGACTGCCAGCTTATCTTCATTCTGAATTTTGCATGTCGCTGTTTTTAAGTTAACATTATAATCATTTAATCCTAATAGTAGGGAATATCGTTATGATTATCGATCGGATTGGTTCTTATGCATAGATATATATGGTTGCAAGTATTTTTTTATTATGTTGATGTGTAAATATTAAACACGTTTTTCTTATGTTAAAAGAAAGAGCGATAGATTTAGAGACCAATAATGTTTATTTACAATTGATACTATTTTCTTATCCATCACTATTGTTTATGTAGGGCTTTACCATTTCATTGTAGCTCTGCGACATGATGACTGTGATTTAATAGATTTTAAAATAATCATTATAATATTATATCTGTTTTATCCTATCAAAGAAGTCAGCATTAATTTGGATATATTCCTGCTCTGATTCAGGTACGTATTCATCAAGATATATCGCATTCACAGGACAGACTGTTACACAAGCCTGACAGTCGATACATACCTCCGGGTTAATATAAAACTGGATATTATCTGAATGAATTGCATCTACCGGACAAACGTCAATGCAATCCCCAGCTTTACGTTCCTTACATGCAGATGTAATTACATATGGCACAATAAACCCTTCTTTCATTTATTTTTTATTGCTGGCAGTGAAGAATGTAATATCTGGATTTGTATGCTGGTGGTGCAAGCTAGATCCTTGAGCAAATGTTAGCTCAAAAATAAATTTTATCCAACGGGAATAGGTGATGGTTCTGTATAAGTTATTAATATTGAATCTATCCTCGTTATTTGAGCGAAACAGTCGTACATCTGAGAACCCTGTAAATGTTGAGACTTTCCCGTCATGTGCAATATCAATTGCAATAGGGGCCCTTAATGTAGCACGCACTCCTGCAGCAGCATGCCCCTTTTGATGGATGTGTTGGAAATTGGAAATATCAGGATATGCCAAATGTGCTACAGCCTTTTCATATCTAACCATTTCATCAGGATTGTAGTAGTGTGCTTTTCTAATTTTATCTACAAACATTCTGGTTACTACCATGCTTTGTACCAATTTAGTAGTCGCCCGTAAACCATGGCTCTGTGGATTGTAGTTTTCCTTCATACATACTATGCAGAATAAGTGTTCCTCTGATGCCATATCCCATGGCCGATCAGTCAATATAAAGCGAGGGCCTACTAATATAGAGGAATCCGCGCCTTCAATATCTGGATCATCCATTAGATAGCGGATAATTACTTCAAGAAGTGGTACTACATTTCCTTTTTCCCTAAGGAAGGATAGTACAGCTTCTCCAAAGAAAGCTTTGTAATCACCAGGGTCTGCTTGTACTTTGTTAGATAGACATTTATTTATTTTCTCTTGAAGTTCTTGAGGGATGTTGTCATTTGTAAGATTTATAGGGTCATAAATACGTTCCCACCAATTCATTAGATTGCCATCAATATCAGTGTAAAAAGCGTATTTTTTGCTTACTTCCTCTCGTAACTTTGGAAGTATCTCTACTTTCTCTATAGTTGTCTTTGCAAGAAGAGTCTCTAGGTTATAGGTATCTTGATATTTACAGAATTCCTTGATTTTTGTATCTAAAAATTGTTCGATTGAGCTCCATGAAACTTCTGTGTTTGTAATTTCTGCAAAAAAACACCCGGACTTATAAAGTACATAGATAGAGACAAGCAGGGTTTCATAAGGATCGGTCAACTTTTGATATTTCCCAGCCCTGTAATCCTCCATATAGCGAATTAACTCCTTAAAGGTAACCGTTTGTCCATTTACACTCCACTGATGTGGAGTAACGCCTTCTGATTTGAGTTCTAAATTTAACCACCAAAAATTTTTTGCTTCAGTAATCTCACGAAGAAAATATTGATAATATTTGTTTTTATCTACTATTGTTTGTTCTATTGTATTCACGTGAAACAGCCCCTTATTAAATGACATTTCAAAACAATATCCCGATAATCCATAATTCTCTTTTAAGAGATTTTATCTTTTCGTTTCGTACTAACTAATTCCTTTCTATAAATCCATATTAGGCAAGAACTACTAAACATTATTAGAAATATACCGCTTAATCCAAAAGTATTGATAGATCCGATATGTTGATATAGTGTACCTATAAACAAACTTCCCAAGGAACCCCCTATTACAGATAAGGTTTGCCAATAACTGAATGCTTTTCCAGTGTGGTCTTCAGGAATATTTAGCTGGATTGCTGTTACTAAGGGAATGTCAACGGTAGAAGCGGCAATTCCAATAAGGAAAACAAAAAATATTACAAACCATAAAGATCCGGGAAGAAAAGCTGATATTGCAATTCCAACAGCTGCAATCCCAAAAATCATTTCACCTGTAAAGGATGTAAAGATCTGATTGCGTAATTTTCTTTTACCTATAACTAAATTCCAGATAAATTCACCTATACCATTGACAGCCATTAGGATACCAAATAGTCCAACTTTTACGTGAAGTTGATCTGTAATGAACAACGGTAACCCGACATTTAGAATCCCTCTCCAAAAAAATGTAAATACCCCATACAATATTACCCGGAAATGGAGAGAGCTATTCTCTTTTAACGCCAGGTACCCATTCATAAAGTCAGAGACAAAGGATAATTTTGCTTTAGTTTGTTGAGTTCTTTCTTTCAGTGTAGTTCTAATCATGAGTAATGAAAAAACTGAGAGAGCATACATAATAGCATTGACTAACACTAAAATGGTATAGTCCACTTTTGTCTGTAGTATCCCCGCTAATCCTGATCCTAGAAAAAATGCTGGCCAAACAACCGTTTGAATCAAACCATTAGACAATTGTAGATTTTCCTTGGTTGTTAGTGAAGGGAGATAAGATTTGCTTGCTGGTATAATAAACGAATATAGTCCGTTTATAATGAAGGTGAAGCAAGCTAATTCTAAAAAAGTAACATTTCCGCTTATATACAACATAAGAAATGCAATAGTAAACAAGCAGCGTAACAAATCAACAACAATCAGTACCTTTCTTCGATTGAAGCGATCCGAAATAAATCCCGAAATAAAACCAAAAATCCCTCGTGGCAGCACTGTGCAAAAAGTAATAATACCTAATTCAGCAGAAGAGATCTTCATTTGAAGAGCTAAAAAAGTCACGAGAACGGTAAAAAGACCATCTGCTGAATTTGTCATAATCTGACTTAAGAAAAGGAATGAAAAAGGTTTATTGTTTTTTAGAAGTTTTAAATATCCTTGATTATTTTCATAAGAAGTCATTTTGATATATCCCCAGCTTACTATATTTATAATGTGTTTAAAGAACTTAGAATTGAAAATCTAAAATTGCCTTTGAGAACTTTTAACAAACTCCCTTCTAAAAGATTGAATACATGCTGCTCCAAACCATTGCTAAGGTAAATTATGGATTTTTAGATGTGTAACTCCCTCCTATTTAGTTCAAATATAGTTAGTAAGACGTATAAAAAAGCGCCTTCATGCATGAAAAATTAGGTTAAATTTACCATTTTTTGATTATTGACAGGGAAAATTCTAACATAATGTGAATTTTATAACAATGAGTATTTTATATTAATTCATTAAAATTTATTTTAATTCAAATTTTATTTACAAAAATAACCTCCATATGATAAAATTTCTATTCGTTGCTCAAATATTTTTTAGTTATAAATTATTGAGGTGAGAATGTGAATCAACAACTTGCGCCCCTATCTACTGGCGTCCTTGACTATATGAACCAAGAACTTACGCCCCTATTTACTGGCGTTCTTAACCATGTGAAAAGAAAGCCTCTACAATTTCATATTCCGGGTCATATCAAAGGTTCAGGAATGGAGGAAGAGTTCAAAAATTTTATTGGAGAAAATGCTCTTTCTATTGATTTAATAAATATTGCCCCTCTAGATGATCTTCACAGTCCGCATGGTATTATCCGTGAAGCTCAGGTTCTTGCTGCCAATGCATTCAAGGCTGATCATACTTTTTTTAGTGTTCAAGGGACTAGTGGTGCTATCATTACAATGGTTATGAGTGTATGTAAGCCAGGAGATAAAATTTTGGTTCCACGTAATGTACACAAATCTGTCATTACAGGTATTATCCTGTCTGGAGCTGTTCCTGTATTTATGACGCCTGAAGTGGATTTTCAATTTGGAATTTGCCATGGAGTAAGTGTTGGAACTGTACGGGATACACTGAATGAGCATCCTGATGCAAAAGGGGTTCTAATAATTAATCCCACTTACTTTGGTGTATCGACAGATCTTAAGTCAATTATAGATATTGCTCACTCTAGAAATATTCCTGTTCTTGTGGATGAAGCCCAGGGAGTTCATACTAATTTCCATGAGGAGCTCCCTTTGTCTGCTATGGAGGCTGGGGCCGACATTGCTTCTACCAGTGTTCACAAGCTTGGCGGTTCTTTAACCCAAACAAGTGTAATCAATGTACGAGAAGGGTTGGTTAATCCTGGACGTGTACAAGCAATCATCTCAATGTTAACCACCACTAGCACATCCTATCTTCTCCTTTCATCTCTTGATGTTGCACGTAAACAATTAGCGACAAAGGGCAGAGAGATGATAGACCGATCGATTAAACTAGCCCATAGGACACGTGAAAAAATTAATGAAATTCCAGGTTTATACTGCTTTGGTGCTGAAATTATAGGCGATAGTAGTTCGCGTTATGCTTTTGATCCAACAAAACTGTGCATCAATGTCAAAGATCTAGGTATTATGGGGATTGATATGGAAAGGTTGCTTCGTGAGGAGTTTAATATTGAAGTCGAGCTTTCAGACCTATACAATATACTTTGCATTGTTTCCCTTGGTCATGGAGAAAAAGAATTAGATGAATTAGTCCATGCACTTCAGATAATTTCAAATCGACTTTATGGCATAAATTTTACCAACCCAATCGAGGTAAAGGTTCCAGATATTCCTGAACTTGCTATGACCCCTCGCGAAGCTTTTTATGCTGATGTAGAACAGATTCCATTTGAAAAGGCAATAGGACGAGTGATAGCTGAGTCAATAATGGTATATCCGCCAGGTATTCCTGTACTTCTACCGGGTGAAGTCATCACCATGGATAACTTTGAATATATTCGTGACTGTATTGATGCCGGACTTCCGGTACAGGGATCAGAAGACCCATCCATTCATACCGTGAAGGTGGTAAAATAACTATATAAATCCCGTCAGACATATCGATATTTTAAGCCCCATCCTTCCTCTTAATACTTCTGGTATGATTTGGAAAGATAGCTATAAGAAGTGAAACAGCTGACGGTGACAAATATCGACGGGAAGGAGATTAAAGTCTCCTCCTGTATTCGCAGAGCAAGTAAGCTATTAATATACTTATGCAAAGAAAAGCGATCTGTTTTGACAGGTCGCTTTTCTGTACTGTTATAAGGAGAGCCGTGTCCTGTAGAACTATCTTCCATTAAGTGTAATGTTCAGCTTTTTCATCCGATATTGCAAGCTTTGGCGGCTTAGACCGAGCAGCTTTGCCGCGTGCGAGATGTTGTAGCTGCTTTTACGCAGTATATGCTCGATATAATGTCTTTCAAACAACTCTAGCTGATCCTTTAAGTTGACTGTAATATCTAGATCCTCATTAATAAATGATTTAGTATTTGGAACAGTTGCAGCCTGTTCCTTTGCCTGTATGCGGCTGCGATACTGAAACGGTAAGTGGGAATACTGAATAACATCTTCATCTGCTACGAAGTTCATAGCTGCCTCAATTACATGCTCTAGTTCGCGTACATTACCAGGCCAATCGTATTTAGAAAATAATTGAAGAACCTCATCTGTTAAGCCTTTTACATCCATTTGAAACAAGGAATTATATTTTTCAATAAAGCTTTGTGCCAAAAGGGGAATATCTTCCTTTCGTTCCCGTAAAGGAGGAATAAATAATGTTACGACACCCAGTCGGTAATATAAATCTTTACGCAAATGGTTATTAGCAATAGCATCGATCGGGTCTTCATTAATATTTGCGATAATACGGACATCAATAGGTGTATCCTTTGTATCACCAATACGTCTGATTGTTTTCTCCTGCAGCACACGCAGCAGCTTTGCCTGCAGGTTTGGGTTTAAGGAGTTAATCTCATCGAGCAGCAATGTACCTCCTTGCGCTTGTTCGAATAGGCCCGGGTGGTCAAGGGCACCTGTGAATGCACCACGCTTTGTACCAAACAGGAGTCCCTCTATTAAATTATCAGGAAGAGCGGCGCAATTTTGTGAAATAAATGGTCCAGACGCCCGGGCACTTCCATTATGAATGCTTTGGGCAAATAACTCTTTTCCTGTTCCAGTTTCTCCAACGATGAGTACATAAGAAGAGGTACGCGTTGCACGTATTGCATTTTCAATAACCTCCTTGAGGCAGGGGCTGTCTCCGATAATGTTTTCGAAGGTAAACCTTGTGCTTCCCTTCTTTTTCATACTGCCTATTAATTGCTCCATCTTTGTTACGTCCTTAGCGATCTCAACAGCGCCGCAAATTTTTCCATCTTCTATAATTGGAAATGTATTGTTAATTGTTGTAATTTTCTTCCCCTTGTTGTTGAAATACGTTTGCTTTACATTTAAAGTCTCTTTTCCCTGCTGTACAGCCCGAACCAATGTGCTCCCTTCCTCTTTAAATACGAATACATCTAGTAAGTCCTTATTTAACACATCCTTGCTATCCATTGATTCCATTTGCATCATTTTCTTGTTATAAATGATCGTTGTTCCTGTTTCATCAACTGCATGTAAGCCTATATCTATCTCGTTCATAATTCTCTCATATACACGATTTATGTACTTTAAATGCTGTATAGATTGCTTAGAATGTTCTGCCATGGACCTATACCCCTCTATCTAAGTATCTCTTTCCTACTATTTAACCAAACATACTTCCTTAACGCAAAATATTTTTGCGCTTTTTAAAAAATAAATAATTATAAGCAAAAAAATATTGCGTTTTTTGCGTGTGTGTTCTGAAAAGAATGTATATTTTCTATGTTTCAAAGTTGGCATGAAAATTGCTTTATAAAATAGTGAAACCAAAATATTAGGGGGCCAAACGTATGTCATTTCCATATTCACATGAACCATTTACAGATTTTACAAGAGAAGAAAATGTAAAAGCATTTCAAGAGGCATTATCATATGTCCAAGCTCAGCTTGGTGCATCATACCCACTTGTAATTGGCGGTAAGCGCATTGAAACAGATAACCATACTATTTCGAGAAATCCAGCCAATAAGGAAGAGATTATCGGCATTGTGTCTATGGCTGATGAGAATTTAGCGGAACAGGCAATGCAAGCCGCACTAGCAGCATTTGAAAGCTGGAAGAAGTGGGATCCGCAGCATCGTGCCAACATTTTATTTCGTGCTGCAGCCATTCTGCGCCGCCGGAAACATGAATTTTCAGCGTATCTTGTGAAGGAGGCAGGAAAGCCGTGGAAGGAAGCAGATGCAGATACAGCAGAAGCAATTGATTTTCTAGAGTATTATGCACGTCAAATGGTGAAGCTGCAGCATGGTGTTCCCGTAAATAGCCGTCCGGGGGAACAAAATACATTCTTCTACATTCCACTGGGTGTAGGAATTATCATTTCGCCATTTAACTTTCCTCTTGCCATTATGGCTGGAACAACGGTAGCAGCCATTGTTACGGGAAATACAGTTGTTTTAAAGCCAGCGAATGCAACACCAGTCATTGCAGCTAAATTTGTGGAGCTTATGGAAGAAGCAGGGCTTCCAGCAGGAGTATTGAATTTTGCCCCTGGTGCAGGAGGCAAAGTTGGGGAGTATCTTGTAGATCATCCAAAAACTCGCTTTATTTCCTTCACCGGATCACGTGAGGTAGGCTGTCGTATTTACGAACGTGCTGCAAAAGTGAACCCGGGACAGATTTGGCTTAAGCGTGTCATTGCAGAGATGGGAGGCAAGGACACAGTTGTTGTAGATAAGGATGCAGACTTAGATGTAGCAGCATCATCTATTGTATATTCTGCATTTGGTTTTTCTGGACAGAAATGTTCTGCCGGCTCAAGGGCCGTTATCCATCAGGACGTGTACGACGAAGTGCTGGAGAAGGCTGTAGCCTTAACCAAAACATTAACAGTCGGTAGTCCGGAAGATGCAAATACGTATATGGGGCCTGTTATTGATGAAAGATCTTATAAGAAGATTATGAGTTATATAGAAATTGGCAAGCAGGAAGGCAGACTTATGACAGGAGGCGAAGGGGATGATGCAAGCGGCTATTTCATTCAGCCTACTATTTTTGCAGATGTAGAGGAAAAATCCCGTCTGATGCAGGAAGAAATTTTTGGCCCGGTTGTAGCATTTTGTAAAGCAAGAGATTTTGACCACATGATGGATATTGCGAATAATACAGAATACGGTCTTACAGGTGCACTCATCTCAAATAATCGGGAGCACATCGAACGGGCCCGTCAGGAGTTTCATGTCGGAAATCTATACTTTAACCGCGGGTGTACCGGGGCAATTGTTGGATACCAGCCATTTGGGGGATTTAATATGTCAGGTACGGATTCTAAAGCAGGCAGCCCTGATTACTTGCTTCTTCATATGCAGGCAAAAACAACATCAGAAACTTTTTAAAATTTAAAGGGGGAAGGGAATATATGATGAAAACAGTAGCAAATACAAACAACATCATTAATCAGACGGAGCAATATGGAGCGAACAACTATCATCCGCTGCCAATTGTTATTTCGAGGGCAGAGGGTGTATGGGTAACGGATCCAGAAGGCAACAAGTATATGGATATGTTAAGTGCGTATTCCGCGGTTAATCAGGGACATCGGCACCCAAGAATCATTCAGGCATTGAAGAACCAGGCAGACCGTGTAACCTTAACATCCCGTGCATTTTATAATGATCAGCTCGGTCCATGGTATGAAAAAATTTGCAAGCTAACAGGCAAAAGTATGGCCCTGCCAATGAATACCGGTGCTGAAGCAGTGGAAACTGCAATAAAAGCAGCGCGGCGCTGGGGGTATGAGGTAAAGGGGATCGAAGAGAATTGTGCTGAAATTATCGCGTGTACGGGTAACTTTCATGGCCGCACAATGGCTGCCGTCTCACTTTCCTCGGAGGCGGAATATAAGAGGGGATTTGGTCCAATGCTGCCAGGTATCACATTAGTTCCATACGGAGATATAGAAGCATTACGGGCAGCCATTAAACCCGACACTGCAGCATTTTTACTTGAGCCGATTCAGGGAGAAGCAGGAATTATAATACCGCCTGCTGGATTTGTAAAAGCTGCTTTTGATATATGCAAGGAAAATAATGTCTTGTTCATTGCGGATGAGATCCAGGTCGGCCTAGCGCGTACGGGAAAAATGTTTGCTTACGAGTGGGAGGATATCACTCCTGATATCTTAATTTTAGGAAAGGCGCTTGGCGGCGGTGTATTTCCAATTTCCTGCGTTGCAGCAGATAAAGAAATTTTACGTGTGTTTAATCCGGGTTCTCACGGGTCCACATTTGGCGGAAATCCGCTTGCTTGTGCGGTATCAATTGCAGCACTTGAAGTACTGGAGGAGGAAAATCTAGCAGACCGCTCTCTGAAATTAGGGGAGTACTTTAAACAAAAGTTGCTCCAAATTCCAAACCCGATTATTAAGGAAGTAAGAGGAAGAGGCTTGTTTATTGGTGTGGAGCTCCATGAAGCGGCTAGACCTTACTGTGAAAAACTGAAGGAAAAAGGGCTGCTTTGTAAAGAGACACATAGTACTGTCATCCGCTTTGCACCGCCGCTTACCATTTCCGAGGCCGAGCTTGATTGGGCAATTAATAAAATTTACAGTGTATTATCTCAGTAATGACGCAAAGGGAGCTTGTATTCTATTATAAATGAGGTGAAGTGTATGTCGGCTGTAAAAACGAAGGAAGAGGTACTCAAGCAGGAAAAGGAGAAGGATGGGTCTGATGATTTATTTTTCTCTACACAACAGGTTATTAAAGAAGCACTTACAAAGCTAGGATATGGAAATGAAGTATTTGAACTGTTGAAAGAACCAATTCGTATGTTTACTGTCCGTATACCTGTAAAGATGGACGATGGTTCAATCCGAGTTTTCACTGGTTTCCGTTCACAGCATAATGATGCTGTAGGCCCGACCAAGGGAGGGGTCCGCTTTCACCCTGAGGTGACGGAGGAGGAAGTAAAGGCACTATCCATTTGGATGACTTTAAAGTGCGGGATTACTAACCTGCCGTATGGAGGGGGGAAAGGCGGCATTATTTGCGATCCAAGAAAAATGTCCTTCGGTGAACTCGAACGGCTCAGCCGCGGGTATGTCCGGGCTGTTAGTCAAATCGTTGGACCAACAAAAGATATACCAGCACCCGATGTGTATACAAATTCCCAAATTATGGCTTGGATGATGGATGAATACAGCCGCCTTCGCGAATTTGATTCCCCTGGCTTCATTACAGGTAAACCAATTGTGCTGGGCGGATCGCACGGACGGGAAACGGCTACGGCACGAGGTGTGGCTATTTGTATTGAAGAGGCATTAAAAAGAAGAAATCTGCGGCTGCAGGATGCGCGCATTGTTGTGCAAGGCTTTGGGAATGCCGGAAGCTTCCTTGCGAAGTTTATGTACGATGCGGGTGCGAAAGTAGTTGGGATTTCGGACGTGCACGGGGGATTGTATGACCCTGATGGATTAGATATCCCGTATTTGCTTGATCGCCGTGACAGCTTTGGGATGATCTCACAGCTCTTTCAAGATACAATTTCTAATGAAGAACTGCTCGAACTTGATTGTGATATTTTAGTACCGGCTGCTGTGTCGAATCAAATTACAGTACAAAATGCACATCGCATAAAGGCATCTATTATTGTCGAAGCAGCCAATGGGCCGACAACACTTGAGGCGACAACTATATTGACGGAGCGGGGTATTTTGCTTGTTCCTGATATATTAGCAAGTGCAGGTGGTGTGACAGTTTCATATTTTGAATGGGTACAAAACAATCAAGGGTATTATTGGTCAGAGGAGGAGATTTATGGGAAATTGCAACGTGTAATGGTAGATTCCTTCAAAGAGGTTTTTGAAACGGCACAAGCGCATCAAGTCAATATGCGTATGGCAGCCTATATGATAGGTATCCGGAAAACAGCCGAAGCAACTCGCTTTAGAGGCTGGATTTAAGTCATAAAACTCCTGTCTTTTTAGTATGCAGAAGGTAGAGAAATAACGAAGTAGGAGGAACTCTTTCATGTGGGTCATCACCGTTTATGTAAAGAACGATATTGAAATGTTTGAGTTTGAAACTGAGAAGGAAGCAAAGGAAGCATATGAAAGCATACAAGGATGTAGAATTTTGTCCGAGGTAATTTGTGAGTCTCTCATTTCGTTATGATCATCCTGCAATAATATAGTGTGGAGGGGAAAATAATAAGTAGAAGGGTAAGCTGCTATGAGGCTTGCCCTTTTCCTTTTGGATTCATGCTGCTCATTCTGTTTTTTCTTCTAGAGAGTTCTAGTAAAGGATAGCCTGCATATGAAGGCGATAATCATTTATAAGTCGGTAAAACAATATTAATAGGGCGTGGTGTGTACTCGTGAAACAATTAACTAGGAAGAGGATAAGAAAAAAGAGTACAATTTAGGATAAAATATAAACATAGAGGTAAGTAATTGAAAAAGGAGAAACAAAATGGCACAAGGAAAAACAAATGCAATGCGTATTTTAGATGCGAAAAAAATTATTTATAACGTTATGACGTACAATAACGATGATGGACAAATTGACGGTGTATCTGTTGCAAGAAAGGTTGGCAAGGATCCGTCAATTGTATATAAAACACTTGTTACACAAGGACAGACAAAGAATTTATATGTATTCATCATTCCGGTCGAAGCTGAACTGGATTTAAAAAAAGCAGCAAAGGCAGCGGGGGAAAAGAAGTTGGAAATGCTGCCTGTTAAAGACATTCAAAAGTGGACAGGCTACATTCGCGGCGGCTGCTCGCCAATCGGAATGAAAAAGATGTATCCTACCTTTATTGATGAGAGTGCCGCAGTGCTTTCTAGTATAGTAGTAAGCGGCGGGAAAATTGGGATGCAGATCGAGTTAAGCGTAGAGGATTTACGGGCTGTTACAGAAGCTGTTATATATGATGTTCGAAAGTCTGTATAATAGAAGCTTCTGTATGAGAAAATGAAGGAAACATGGTGATAAGGTTGGAATGGACTGGAGAACGAATTATTCCGAAATTAATGAAGCCAATGAATGGGATGCTGCTTGAGCATATTGCCCGTTATTATTTTGCGATTCCCTATATAAAGGGGAGAGTACTAGATATTGCATGTGGGACAGGGTATGGCTGTCATATGATAGCGAAGGATCGAAAACGAGAGGTTCATGAAGTTATCGGTGTCGATGTGGATCAGGAAACAGTTTTGTATGCAAATCGGGAATATAATCATCAGAAGGTAAGATACATCCAAGGAGATGCATTAGATCCAGAGCTTCCAGAGAAGCTTGGGATGTTTGACACAATTTTAAGCTTTGAAACAATTGAACATGTACAGAATGATCAATTGTTTATGGATAACTTATATCGAATGCTAAAGCCTGGTGGCATGCTTATCTTATCAAGTCCATTTGGGAGAGGCAGGGGAATGCCTACGAGCGAGCCATTTCATGTTCATCAGCTTACACCTGAAGAGTTTGAGGAGCTCTTCACCCGTTTTTCCAATATGGAGATGTATTATCAAAGAGGGGTAACCTTTGAAAAACCAAGGGAGAATGTTCGTTATTTTATTGGCGTTGCAGTGTGTACCAAATAAGAAGGAGTGAAGATTTTGACAGATTTTATACAGCTTGGCCTTGGTCATCAGCTACAAAAGGCGCTGCGTTCGCATGGGCTTGTTCAGCCAACGCCGGTGCAGGAGTGGGCGATTCCATTCTTGCTAGAGGGAAGAGATGTAGTGGCACAGGCGCAGACAGGAACCGGAAAGACGTTGGCGTTTGTTCTTCCAATGCTGGAAAGGGTTAAGCCGGACGAACCGCATGTACAAGCTTTAATCGTTACGCCGACGCGGGAGCTGGCTGTGCAAATTACAAGTGAAATTAAAAAGCTGCTTGCTTATGTAGAGGGTGTTCATGTGCTTGCTGTATACGGCGGGCAGGATGTGGAGCAGCAGATGAAAAGGCTAAAGGGGGCAACCCAGATTGTTGTTGCTACACCGGGGCGGCTTCTCGACCATATGCGGCGCGGTACAGTAGACTTGTCGCAAGTATCAATGCTTGTGCTTGATGAGGCAGATCAAATGCTGCACATTGGCTTTTTAGGAGATGTGGAGGAGATTATTAGAAAGACTCCTGAAGATAGACAAACAGCCTTGTTCTCCGCTACGATGCCTGCTGAGGTCCGTAAGCTTGCAAGGAAATATATGAATAGCCCGAAGGATGTACGCATCCAAAGTGAGGAAGTGACACTGCGTGATATTGAGCAGCTTGTTGTGGAAACAACAGATCGGGCAAAGCAATCAACGCTCAGGCAGCTGCTTGATCAATATCGTCCATTTTTGGCGATTATTTTTTGCCGGACAAAGCGACGAGCAAGCACATTGCAGGCAGCCTTGCGGGAACATGGCTATAATTCTGATGAATTGCACGGGGATCTATCTCAGGCGAAGCGTGAGAAGGTAATGAAGAGATTTCGCGACGCGGAAATACAATACCTAATTGCGACGGATGTGGCAGCACGCGGACTTGATGTAGAAGGTGTAACACACGTCTTTAACTATGATATTCCGCTTGATACGGAGAGCTATATTCATCGAATTGGCCGCACTGGAAGAGCTGGCGAAAAGGGTGTTGCAATTACATTGGTTGCACCGAAGGATCGTCAGCTGCTAGAGGTTATCGAGAAAGGAATTGAGTCCGCGATTCCAAGAAAAATAATGGAAGGTCAGAAGGCTGAACAAAAAGAAGGAGCGAATGTGCGGGGTAAGCACGCTCCAAAAGCAGGGGTAGAGCAGCGCAGCAAGGATGCCTCAAGGGCAAGAACGGATCAGCGCAATGAGGGCAGTGCAAGAGGTGCTTCAAAAACAAGAGCGGAGCAGCGCAGTAAAGGCACAAGAGCAGAACAGGACAAGAAGCCAAGGGGTACAGCGAAAGCAGATTGGTCAACCTCCCGTTATTCCAGTCGGGATAAACAAAGGCAGGGTACTGCACCAGGAAGACAGGGACGAGGAAGAACTGCCTCCTCAGCGAATAAAAGCCGCAGTAAAAAGCGCTAACGTATTTTCCTTCATACATAGAAGAATATTGTATAGCTGATATCCCATACGGTGGATTCATCCGTATGGGATATTTTTATTTAAGGGCAAGAAGGTATAACCTTTTGAGTGATGTCTCGCTTCCACGGTTTATTTCTCTTCTATAAGCTCCCTTACAAATAAGGTAAAAAGCGTCTTGTGCGTGGAAGAACACATAGAAAACTTCAATGAATCAGCTTCACCCGAGCTGTATTCGCTTAAAAACAATACATTTTCTCCCGCTGCTTCAATGGGAAGCTGAACTTATATTATCAGACTATTTAGAAAAATGTGTAATAAAATCTCACATATATTAGGACTTATATTTGTCAGATATATAAAATGAGGGTACAAGGGAAGTAAATCCGATAAGCTGAATGTACATCAGATAATGTAATCTTCAGTAAATTTGCTTCCCTTGTTGAAGTCGCTTGAAAATGAATATCCCGAGGAGGTGAATGCAGCTTAGTACAATGCAGCTAACAGCTGCAAGCTCATTAGAATAGGGAGGGATTGTATTGAGTAAGGCGATGGAGGATACGAGTAAACTGATAGAACTGGATCCGGATCTTTATAACGAGGATCTTGCCCCTGTTGCAAAGGAAAAACGGAATTGGAGCTGGATTAACTTTTCAACTGTATGGATGGGCATGGTTCATAACATTGTAGCATATGAGACAGCAGGAAGCTTACTTGGCCTAGGAATGAGTGTATGGCAAGCACTTGGTACAGTCATTGTTGCTAATATCGTACTAATCGTGGCGATGTGGCTAAACGGTGTGGCTGGAGCAAAGTATGGATTGCCGTTTCCTGTATTAGTGAGAGCTGCGTTTGGCTATAAAGGAGCACATATTCCAGTACTAGTCAGGGCGTTCGTGGCAATCTTCTGGTTCGCCGTGCAAGCCTATGCCGGCAGTAAAGCTGTTGGTGCCGTTCTAGGGGTTTTAATTCCAGGATGGGCTTCTCTCTCTTCCTATCATGTAATTGGAATGGGCTTAAATGATGCAATTGCTCTTGTGTTATTTTGGGTGCTGCATGCTTATATTATCTCCCACGGAATGGATCGCGTTAAGTTTTTCGAGCTTTGGGCAGGACCGCTCGTTATTGTTTTAGGATTTGGTCTTGTTGCTTGGGCAATCTATACAGCAGATGGATTAGGACCGCTGTTTGAGGAAAAATCAACATTGTCTGGCGCAGAGTTTTGGAAGGTTTTCGCGATTTCAGTTACTGGGCTTGTTGGAACATGGGCGACTTTGATTTTAAACATTCCGGATTTTACCCGGTTTTCGCGGAGCCAAAAGGACCAAGTAGTGGGTCAGGCTATTGGTTTGCCGGGAACTGCTATCATCTTCTCTCTTATGAGCGTTATTATTACCTCTGGAACAGTTATCGCCTTTGGACGACCAATTTGGGATCCAGTGGAATTACTGCAGCAATTTGATAATCCCATTGTCCTTATTTTAGGTGCATTCTCTCTTTTAATTGCTACCTTATCAGTAAACGTTGCAGCGAACGTTGTTTCACCAGCGTATGATCTTGTAAACCTGCTCCCGAAAAAGCTGAACTTTGTTAAGGCAGGTTTGATTTCTATTGTAGTTGCGGTTTTCTTCATGCCGTGGCTTTGGTTTGATAATGCCGGAACAATTTTTAATATTCTCGGTGCAATTGGCGGTGCGTTAGGTCCGGTTGCTGGAATTATGATTGCAGACTTTTATATTGTACGACACAGAGAATATACTATATCAGCTTTTTATACAAAACGAGGGGCGTACACCTATAAGAATGGCTGGAATCCAGCTGCTCTTATTGCGCTCGCTATCGGTTTAGCTGCATCATTTATTGGTCTGGTTGTTCCTGCTTTGGAAGTGCTGTATACGTATTCCTGGTTTTTAGGAATTGGTTTTGGGTTTGTTTCCTACGTAGTGTTAATGCGTTTTGCAAGTCGAAGTGTATCAGAAAGCAGTGTAGATGATGTAACAACTTCTGTACAATAAGGGAATTAAGAGGCCCAGTCACTTATGCTGGGTCTGTATTTTTTGTTTTACAGCCCTTTTGAAGCGGCTATTGCCAGATTCTGATTTTGGTGCAATCAAGGTAGTCTTAAAATGGAATTCATCCGTTCTCCTTTACTGGCAGCTGCTATAAAATAGGAAAGCTCACCATTTAGAAATATAATTAAAAATAGTAAAAAAATTAGCATGTAATCGATTGCAAATGAATGTGAAATAAATTATAATCATAAATGTAATCGATTGCATCAACATTTGTAATCGATTGCAAACGGAATGGAAGTGATATATTGGGTACATCTAGCCCTACTAGAGACAGATATATTTTTCTAGTTGTTTCCTTTATCCTTTGGTTTTCACACTTTATCTATGTCCCTATCTTAGCTCCTTATGTGCAGTCGTTGGGAGGAAGGTACACATTTACAGGCATTGTTTTAAGCAGCTATGGACTCATGCAGCTATTATTTCGGCTGCCGCTTGGGATTTTTTCAGATCTCACTAAGCTAAGAAAACCATTTATGATTTTTGGAATGATAGTGAGCGCGTTTAGTTGTTTCGCATTCGCTATAACAGATAGCTTAGGCTGGGTGCTTGCAGCTCGTTCATTGGCCGGGCTCGCAGCTGCTACATGGGTTGCTTTTACCGCGCTATATCCAACTTATTTTGCCAGTCACGAGGTTCATCGTGCGATGGGAAGTATCTCATTCATTGTCGTTTTAGCACAGCTGCTTGGGATGAGTTTAAGCGGTTACGTTGTAAATGAATGGGGGTGGCATGCTCCTTTTTGGATAGGCGGGGCAATTGGTATTGCAGGTTTAGCGCTTTCATTACTTATTTTTGAGAGAAAAGAGGAAGTGACGAAGGCTCCAATTAAGCTGAAGGATTTAACATCCGTTATGCGGGAACCGTTATTACTCAAAATTTCTTTCTTATCTATTTTGGCGCACAGTATCATTTTTACGACAATGTTTGGTTTTATCCCTGCCTACGCATTAAGTGTTGGGCTTAAGACGAGTGATATTAGCATGATTGTATTTTCGTTTATGATTCCTCATGCTATCGCTACCCTGTTTATGGGGAGAGTGCTTGTTCCTCTTCTTGGTAAGTGGAGATCATTAGAAATAGCTTTCTTTTTAACAACATGCTTTACGCTTATAACACCTTTAATTCATACGAAAGGATTATTATGTGTTATTCAAGGACTTAATGGGTTCTCACTAGGGCTTCTTTTCCCTCTTTTCCTAGGAATGGCAGTTGAATCGATTCCGCTTGAAAAACGGGCTACTGCTATAGGAGGATATCAAGCGTTATATGCACTTGGTATATTTGGCGGACCGTTTTTTGCGGGAATGTTGAACTCAATGATGGGAATTGAGGCCGGATTTTATTTTGCAGGGGCATTAGGATTATTAGCTACTGCTCTAGTGATTATTTGGAGAAAAAGGGAACATACTTATGAAGTTCCGAGCCTGAACAGATGAAGATAACAGTTAAATCCAAACAGTCAAAGAAAGGGGAAGGTTACATTGCGTTTAGCATATGATCCGTCACATTATCGTGATAATACAAATTTAAAAGATACTATCGAGGCAGTTGCCAGATTAGGGTATGAATATGTAGAGCTATCACCTCGTAAAGATTTTATTTGGTTTTATGAATATCCAAAGGTTAATAAGCAGCTGATAAAGGATTTAAAAAGATATTGTTTGGATGCCGGTGTTAAAATCTCTTCTGTACTTCCTGTTCAACAATGGTCTTCACCCATTGAAGAAGAACGTCAAGCTGCAGTGAGAAATTGGAGACGCTGTATTGAAATCACTTCTGAATTGGGAGTAGATTTAATGAACAGCGAATTTGCCGGCGACAAAAGCTGTCCGGTTGAAAGTGAAGCTGCTTTTGTTAAATCAATGGAAGAGCTCATGCCAATTTTTGAAAGAGAAGGTATTAAACTTAATTTACAATCTCATCCTAACGATTTTATTGAGTTAAATACAGAAGCGATTCGAATGATTCGTGCACTGGATAAAGATTGGATTAAGCTGGTATATTCTGTTGCACATGCCTTCTTTTATGATGATGGTATTGGCGATGTAGAGAAACACTTAGACGAGGCAGGAGATTTACTTGCTCACGTTCTCATTGCTGATACTCTTAATCATAAAGCTGCATTTGGATTACGATATATTGTGAATCCTCCTAATGCAAACGTAACCATTCACCAGCATTTGAACCCTGGTGAAGGAGAAGTAAACTTTGATGCATTATATCGGAAATTAAGAGAAATGAAGTTTGATGGAATTGTAACAAATTCAGTATTCGCTTACCCTGATAAACCAGAATGGTCCAACGAAGTAACGCTGAAATCCATTACAGAGGGATTAAATCTGAAATCTATTAAAGAAGGATTAAATATTTAATATGAGAGTATAGCTAACCTGCGTTAATCATAGAAATCCAGGCTGTGGAGAAGATGTTCTCCGCAGTCTGTTTTTTCTTACACTTGTAAGAAAGTATACATTTCCATCTAGAAGCGAATTCGACGAAGCAGGAAATTTTAGGAATACAGTGTAAGTGCAGCTACGCTTCTGTCTTCGCCTAACAGCCCGCTAATCAGCAAGTTTTCTTTACTAAGGGAACTAAAAAGAGTTGGTTCAAAGCGCAAACCAACTCTTTTATATTTTTTCAATTAACCTAATGTTTTTCTTTGAAAATCTGCAATAGCATTGTACTCTTCATTCAGCTTACGAGAGACACGAAGGAAAATAGAAACTAATTCACGATACACTTCAACATGCTCTTTTATAGGTCGATGTGTATGGGTAGCTCCTACCATGTTGGAAACAACACGGAGGGAGTCAATTTCTTTTAGAGCATATAGGCCAAGAATAGCTGCGCCGAGACAAGAGCTTTCAAAGCTTTCCGGGACAGTTACTTCTTGATCGAAAATATCTGCCATCATTTGGCGCCACAGCTCTGAGCGTGCAAAGCCGCCAGTTGCTTGTACCTTTTTCGGCGTACCAATCTGCTCCTCAAGTGCGAGCAAAACGCTGTAGAGGTTAAAAATTACACCTTCTAATACAGCACGAATCATATGCTCTTTTTTGTGATGCAGGCTTAGACCAAAGAAGGATCCTCTAGCATTTGCGTTCCATAATGGTGCTCGTTCGCCAGCTAAATACGGATGGAACAGCAATCCGTCTGCACCAGGAGAAACACGGGTTGCAATTCTAGTGAGTACTTCGTACGGATCCACCCCTAAGCTTTTTGCCGTTTCGACCTCAGCAGAAGCGATTGTATCCCGTACCCAGCGGAATGTCATGCCGCCATTATTCACAGGTCCGCCGATGACCCAGTGATTTTCTGTTAAGGCGTAACAGAAAATACGTCCTTTCGGATCTGTAACAGGCCGGTCTGTTACGGTGCGAATTGCTCCGCTTGTCCCAATTGTTACGGCTACAACTCCAGGATCAATGGCGTTTACGCCAAGATTGGATAGTACACCATCATTTGCCCCAATGACAAAAGGGGTAGAAGAAGAAATTCCCAGCTCCTGTGCAACTGTTTCCTCGAGTCCATCGAAGTAATAAGTGGTAGGAACGAGTTTAGATAGGTGAGCTCTTGTAATTCCAGCTACCTCAAGCGCTTCCTCATCCCAATCTAGGTTGTGTAAGTTCATCATACCAGTGGCAGAAGCGATGGAATGATCGACTACAAATTCTTTAAATAGTTGATAAAATACATATTCTTTAATGGAGATAAACTTAAAAGCCTTGGAGAAAATCTCTGGCTTTTCTTCCTTTATCCAACGAATTTTGCATAATGGCGACATTGGATGAATCGGTGTTCCTGTGCGCATGTAAATACTATGGCCATTCCACTTCTCCTTAATAGCTTCAGCCCACTTTGTGCTTCTGTTATCCGCCCAGGTGATACAGTTCGTAAGCGGTTTCCCGGATTCGTCAATTGCAATGACACTATGCATAGCTGAGCTGAATGAAACGCAAAGAAGCTCCTCTTGGCGAATCGAACTTTGCCCAATTGCCTCTTTGATTGTTTCTAATACCGCCTTGTAAATCTCGTCAGGATTTTGCTCAGCAGTTAAAGGCGTTGGAGTTAATAAAGGGTACCCAACGGTATGATGGGAAATCACTGTGCCATCCTTTGAGAAAAGTACTGCTTTCGTGCTGGTTGTTCCGATATCGACACCTAACATATATCCAGTTTGCTTCATAAGTATAATCTCCTATCTATACAGCATGTGATCGTATATACACGCTTAGCGGTCTTCTGCTGCATCATCGTTTGTAGATTTTTAAGTAATAAATAAGCCAATCAAAAATACAACCCCGAATGCTACGAGGGAGCTTAGTGTTTCCATGATTGTCCAAGATCGAAGGGTATCCTTCACATCTAATCCAAAATACCGATTGATAAGCCAAAAGCCAGAATCATTTACATGAGATGCAATCGTTGCACCCGCAGCAATAGAAATCGCGATCAATCCTAAGACTGGCCCTTTTAAGCCAAGGCTGGCTATAAAGGGTGATAATAAGCTGCCTGCAGTTACCATTGCTACTGTGGCAGAGCCTTGGGCAATGCGTACAATGGATGCAATAAGAAAAGCAAGGACAATAGGAGGAAGAGAAGAGTGTTCCATTGAGTTTGCTAATACCCTTCCCACGCCTGAATCAACTAAGACCTGCTTAAATACACCGCCGGCACCTGTGACAAGAATAATCATTCCTGCTGGTTCAAGAGCCTTGCTGGCAATCACTTGTACCTCCTGCTTTGAATATCCGCGTTTAACGCCTAACAAGTAAAATACAAGCAGAGTTGAAATAAGCAAAGAGACGAATGGGTGCCCTAAGAATGTAAAGATTGTACGGACGATATTTCCTTCTTGTAAAACAACCTTTGAAATTGTATTTAGAAGAATGAGAGCGAGTGGAACTAAAATAATACCTGTAATGAGTCCAAAACTTGGCAGCTCTTGGTCGTCTTCGATTTCTTCTACATTCATATAGTGGGGGACAGCCACATGTATTTTTTGTGCAATATATTTTCCAAACCAAGGCCCTGCTACTATCATTGCAGGCAGACCTGCAATCGTTCCAAATAAAATGACCCATCCAAGATCGGCACCAATTAAATTGGCAACAACAATGGGACCTGGAGTGGGAGGAATAAAGCTGTGGGTAATAGCCAGACCTGCAAACAGAGGAATACCATAATATAATAGGGAACGCCCTGTTTTCCTTGCTAGCCGGTAAACAATGGGAATTAAAACAACAAAGCCGACATCAAAAAAAACTGGAATCCCTACGAGAAACCCTGTAAACCCTAATGCCCAAGGAATCTTGTCTTCTCCAAATTTTTTTATGAGTGTTTTGGCAAGACGTTCTGCTCCGCCTGATACTTCAAGCATTTGTCCAAACATAGCACCTAAGCCTACGACAACAGCTACGAAGCCGAGTGTTTCGCCCATACCTTTTTGCATGGAACGAACAACATCATTTAAAGGCATTCCCGTGGCAGAGCCAACAAGTAAACTAACAAGAAGCAGAGCGACAAATGCATGGAGCTTTGTTCGAATAACTAAGAATAAAAGGAACGATATCCCGGCGGCAGAGGCTAGAATAAGTTTGAATTCGGACATGATGAATCCTCCGATACCTTGTAGAGTTTTACAGTTTTAGGGTTCCCAAGTGTGCCAACACCCCCGATTTTCTAAAATGCCATATGTTTACTTGTTTCAATTTCTTCCCTAATTAACGAGAAAAAATTTTCTAATATGTTCATTATACGAAAAAAAATTCCTCGTGCAATCGTTTTCAAGAAAAAATTTTCTTTTCAAGTGATTTTAGTTATAATAAGAGTAAGGTTTTATAGGAAAGGGGTGAAAAAATGGAACAGCCTCAACAATGTCTCACTAGAATTCAGTCATTTTATCCGGAGTTTAGTGAAACAGAAAAAAAAGTTGCTGATTATATTTTGCAGTTTCCAGAGAAAATGATGCATCAAACAATTACACAAGTTTCTGAGGATATTGGAGTAGCAACTTCAACCGTCTTTCGTTTCTGTCAAAGAATTGGCTTTAAAGGATATCAAGCCATGAAAATTGTGTTGGCGACTGAAATTGCTCTGCCGATTCGAGAAATGGTTCAGGAAAAAATTCAGGAGCAGGATAATGAAAGGGCCGTTACGGAAAAAATCTTTAATACTAGTATTCGAACATTTAAAGATACTATTCAAATGATGGATTTTTCCTTAATAAAAAAGGCAGTAAAGGCCATATTACATGCAGAGCGAGTTGAATTTTATGGGATAGGCGGTTCGGGAATCGTAGCGCTTGATGCCCATCATAAATTTATTGGATCGGGCATCTCTACGGTAGCCTATACAGATCCTTATTTACAGCTGAGGGCAGCATCCCAGCTTACAGAAAAAGACGTAGCAGTAATTATTTCGGATTTAGGGGCGAATGCAGAAACAATCCAAGTTTTGGATGCGGCAAAGGAAGCTGGGGCTAAAACAATTGTGATTACTAACTTGACAAAATCTCCTCTAAATAAGAAAGCTGATATTATTTTACGTACAGTTACTAGTGGAATTGAGGCACGCTCTGAGGATGTATTTTCTAGAATTGTTCAGTTGAGCCTCATTGATGCTTTATATACAAACGTAATCAAGGGTAAAAAGGGAATGGGGAAAGGCCCGATGGACAAAATCAGAAAGATATTCGAGTAATCGTGTATGAAATCACACAAGCAGTTGCTGGGAAGCCTTGGATACATATAAAATCCAAGGCTTTTTTAGATGAAGAAAGTATAACTGTTGGGGACATTGTCCAGCCCCTATGATCTACTTGCTGTTTTGTGGAAATAACTTCTTTTCACTTCCATTTGGGAATTTTTTTACATTAGGAAACAACCGAGTATATTATGTATAAATCATTGCACTATTCAGAACAAACTATTATATTAGAAAAGGTGGAAGGAGAGATGTAGATGAAAGTTGAGTTGTTAGCTTCTATTAGTGTATATATGTTAGGCATGCTTATGATAGGTTACTATGCTTACAAGCGTACATCCAGCTTGTCTGACTATATGCTGGGAGGAAGAACGGTTGGGCCTGTAGTCACTGCAATTAGCGCAGGGGCATCCGATATGAGCGGATGGCTGTTGATGGGGCTTCCTGGGGCTATGTTTGTTCAAGGAATTAGCGCATCTTGGATTGCAATTGGCCTTACATTAGGTGCTTATGCGAACTGGTTGTATGTGGCACCGCGATTAAGAAGCTATACTGAAGTTGCAAACAATTCCATGACTATTCCGGCTTTTCTAGAGAATCGTTTTGGTGATACATCAAAGATGTTACGTTTAATTTCGGGCCTTATTATTATGGTATTCTTTACATTTTATGTATCCTCTGGAATGGTATCAGGCGGAGTTTTGTTTGAAAACACCTTTGGTCTTAATTACCAAATCGGTCTTTGGGTAATTGCCGGTGTTGTTGTTTTATATACATTGTTCGGCGGGTTTCTTGCTGTAAGCTGGACTGATTTTGTACAGGGAATGATTATGGTTATAGCTCTTATTATGGTTCCCTTGGTTACAATTATGCACGTTGGGGGAATTGGACCGGCGTTTACTGAGATTAAAACTATTGATCCTACCCTGTTCGATATGTTTAAAGGAACAACCCTCCTAGGTATTATTTCTTTATTTGCGTGGGGACTCGGTTATTTCGGGCAACCGCATATTATCGTTCGCTTTATGGCAATTTCTTCTGTGAAGGAAATTAAAAAGGCACGTGGCATCGGGATGGGATGGATGATTTTTTCCGTTGGCGGTGCTATGCTTACGGGATTTGTAGGGATCGCTTATTACTCTAAACAGGGACTAAACTTAGCAAATCCAGAGACTGTGTTCATTGAATTAAGTGAAATTTTATTTCACCCTATTATTACTGGATTTTTGTTGGCTGCTCTTCTTGCGGCGATTATGAGCACGATTTCTTCACAGCTTCTTGTTACTTCAAGTGCATTGACTGAAGATTTATATAAGACGCTTTTTAGACGCTCTGCAACAGATAAGGAGCTTATACTAGTTGGCCGTCTTTCTGTTTTGCTTGTTTCAATCGTTGCAGTAATCATAGCTTACGGCAGAACAGGTACAATCCTATCATTAGTAGGATATGCATGGGCTGGATTTGGAGCTGCATTTGGTCCGGTCATTCTGCTGAGCCTTTATTGGAAACGGATGAACAGATGGGGAGCCCTAGCGGGAATGATAGCAGGGGCAAGTACGGTTATCATTTGGACAAGCATTCCATTTTTGAAGGATACACTTTATGAAATGATACCAGGATTTATTGCAAATCTACTTGCTATCTATGTAGTAAGTCTTTTAACACCACAACCAAGCAGTGCCACGCAGGAAAAATTTGAACAGTATAAGCATTCAGCTTGATTGGTGTAGAGAACTTGTTAAGCTATTCGGGGGATACCGGGCATATTCTGTAGATATGCCCGGTATTTTTTATGCTTTAAGAAAGAATAAGATTTCAGCTAGAAGCTCATTCGGCGCAGCGGGAAATTGTAAGGATAGGTATAGCTGCTTTTCTGTCTTCGCTTAAACCACACGTTTTGTACGCGGGTTGTTTGCCTCTCGGAGCTAAACAAGGGGAGTTCCATTTTCCTTATATTATGATAATAAATTCGCTTGATATGATATATAGGATAGTTGATTATTTTGGTCATCATCCGTTATCATATAAGAGACACCTTCTATTTATAGTATTTACTTTAAGATAGACGGTTATTTTATCTGGGTTTTTATGTAATCGATTACATCAAAAGGATGAGTGAATATAGAATGATGAAAATGAGCGATGTGGCAAAGCTGGCAAATGTATCTACAGCAACTGTTTCCCGGGTTCTTAGAAAGCCGGATAAGGTGAGCAAGGAAACTAGGCAAAAGGTCTTGGAGGCTATTAAAGAGCTGAATTATCAACCGAACATGGTCGCCAGACAATTTAGGACAAAGGAAACAAAAACAATCTTAGTCGTAATTCCAGATGTAACAAGCCCTTTCTTTTCGGAAGTACTTAGGGGAATTGAGCATACAGCTCTTGAAAGCGGTTATCGGGTGATTTTAGGGGACACAGAGAATGATATCAACAGAGAGCGAGAATATATTGAGTTGTTACTCCAGCAGCAAGCGGACGGAATGATTCTATTAACTGCCAGAATGGATCGGGCGAGTTTAGAGGAAATTTCAAATCAATTTCCAGTGGTGCTTGCCTGTGAATATATTGATGAGCTAGAGATTCCGACTGTATCTATTGACAATATTAGTGGTGCTAGAAAAGCGACTGAACATCTCATTCAGCTAGGCCATACTAGAATTGCACATATAGCTGGCCCTATGAATGTTATATTAAGCCGAGATCGTCTAAAGGGCTATGAACAAGCTATGATGAGTTACCAATTGAGTGTTGACCCTGTATATATTAAAGAAGGTGATTTTAGTCTTGAATCTGGCTACGATCAGATGTTGAATTTATTGGCGTTAGAGGTTCCGCCTACTGCTGTTTTTGTTTTTAATGACCTAATGGCGATAGGGGCAATTAAGGCTGTAAAGGATAAGGGATTGCATGTTCCGGGAGATATAGCTGTGGTAGGCTTTGATAATATTAGGATGACGTCTGTATTTGAACCTAATATAACAACAATTGATCAGCCGAAGTACGAGATTGGTAAAAAGGCAATGGATTTATTATTAAAGCTAGTGAATGGAGAAACCTTACAAAAGAAAAAATTTGTATTGAAGGATGAATTGATTATTAGGGAATCCTCAGGTTCAAAATCTAATGCTGAGAAGCTCTAAAAATAAACAGGTGTTATAGAAACATAACTGTTATCACAAAGCAGGTGAAAACATCCAAGAGCATTAGCGAGTAGTTTAAAGAAGAAATCTAAGGCTTCACAAGAATATGAATTAGGAAGCAAGGAATATTCCCCTCCTGTTACGAATGTATGAGTAAGGATTATTTTGAGAACGGGAGGGGAGTATGATGACAGTAGTACAGAGGAGACTGGACGAATATAAGCATATATATGGGCAGTTGAAGGAAAAGCTAAGATGGAAGATTGGTGATAAGCGAACATTGATGATTGTTGCGTCAATGTATGTTGTGAACGACAAGCCGTTTCATTTCCCTCAGTTTTTCGAGCTAAGCCAGTATGTGAAAAAGCAGGCTGGCTTCTTCTCGCCGCTGAAATCATATTCGCGCTTCACAATAGCAGCTATGCTGGATGTACGGTTTGAACGACCGGCTGAAGCATTTCATAGGCTGCTAGAGTTGTACAACAGTCTTGTTGCTGGCGGCTTTGCCAAGGGTCTCTTTACTTACATTGCGGCGGCGGCAATGCTGTCTAATCAGGATGACTATAAGGAGGCCATTACACGGTCATTAACTATATATAAAGGGATGAAGGTAAAGCATAAGTTTCTCACAGCAAGCAGTGATTATCCCTTGGCAGTCCTTCTTGGGAAAACAGACGGTGCCATAGAAGACATAGTGGAACAGATGGAACAATTTTATGAAAAGCTAAGTGAAAGCGGATTTAAAAAGGGAAACGATTTGCAATTTTTAAGCCATATTCTCTCCTTACATCGTGAAATAGCGCAGAATGTGCTAATTGAGCGTTGTGCGGTATTGCTTCAAGGGTTAAAACAATCGGGGCAGAAGGTAAAGAAAATGCATTATTCTACGATTGGCTTACTTGCTCTATTAGAGGATGGCACGAAGGCAATAGGAGAGATTAGCAAAGCTATGGAGCATTTAAATCGGGAAAAACGATTTAAAGCCTACCGGGATTTAAACTTTATGCTGGCAGTAAACTTCCTTGTGAGTGATAAAATATCAGATCCGCGTATGCTTGAAACAGGATTATATACAGCAATCGAGACAATTATTCAAGCGCAGCAGGCAGCGATGGTCTCATATGTTGCTGTTATTTCCGCAGGCTCTTCTGCTTCCTCTAGCAATAGCTCGTATTAATTTTTTTATATTTATAAGTAAAGTGTAGGATGCTCCCTGATATACAGATGCATATTCTATAGAAGTCTGATAAATGATAGAAAGCGGATTTGAGGAACAGCTAATTCCTGCTCTTTCTCATATTTAAAAAATAAGCTGTGGAGAAGTTCTTCTCCACAGCTTATTTTTCCTCTCTAATTAAATTCTAAATGAACTTTTCAAGGAAACAATTTGGTTGAACACGATACGATCCTTAGTTGTATGCTTCGAATCTACATTGAAGTAACCGTGACGGAAAAATTGGAATTTATCCTGAGGCTGTACATTCTTCATGTTTTCCTCGATGTAGCCTTGCAAAATTTCTAAGGAATTTGGATTGATATGATCAAGGAAGGTTTCGCCTTCTTCTTGCTTTTGGTCATCTAGAATGAGAGGCTCGTACAAACGGAATTCAGCCGGTACTGCCTTAGATGCTTCAACCCAGTGAATGGTTCCTTTTACCTTACGTCCTGTAAAGCCGCTGCCGCTCTTTGTCTCCACATCGTATGTGCAGTGAAGCTCGATGACATTGCCATTTTCATCCTTCACAACATCGTTGCACTTAATGAAATACGCATGCTTTAATCGTACCTCGTTGCCAGGGAAGAGTCGGAAATATTTCGCTGGCGGGTTTTCCATAAAGTCATCCTGCTCGATATAAATTTCACGAGAGAATGGGATTTTTCTCATGCCCATTTCAGGATTTTCTGGGTTAATCTCCGCATCGAGCCATTCTACTTCGCCTTCTGGGTAGTTTGTAATGACAACCTTTAATGGCCGGATGATTCCCATGGTGCGCGGTGCTTTTAATTTTAAGTCTTCACGGACAAAATGTTCAAGCATTTGCGAGTCGACTGTGCTAAATGCTTTTGCGACACCAATTTCACGGCAGAAGGTACGAATAGCTTCTGGTGTGTAGCCTTTTCGGCGTAAGCCGGAAATTGTCGGCATACGCGGATCATCCCAGCCGTCCACCACGCCTTCGTCTACCAATTGCTTTAGTTTTCGCTTACTCATAACGGTGTTTGTGAGGTTTAAGCGAGCAAATTCAATTTGCTGCGGCTTGCTTTTTGTTTCACAATGTTCGATCACCCAATTGTATAAAGGACGTTGGTCCTCAAATTCTGTTGTACAAATAGAGTGTGTAACATCCTCAATCGCATCCTCAAGAGGGTGGGCAAACGCGTACATCGGATAGATGCACCATGTATCGCCTGTGTTATGGTGCGTTGCATGAGAAATGCGGTAAATGACAGGGTCACGCATATTAATATTTGGAGAGGACATATCGATTTTAGCTCGTAATACCTTTTCGCCATCCTTAAATTCCCCATTGCGCATCCGTTCAAATAAGTCAAGATTTTCCTCAATAGAACGATTACGGAATGGACTTTCCTTGCCAGGCTGTGTAAGTGTGCCGCGGTATTCACGAATTTCTTCGGCTGATAGGTCGTCCACATAAGCAAGCCCTTTTTTAATAAGGAGGACTGCACGTTCGTACATTTCTCCGAAATAGTCAGATGCGAAGAACAGGCCGTCCCACTCGTAGCCAAGCCATTGCACATCTTCTTTAATGGAATTTACATATTCAATATCTTCCTTTAAAGGGTTCGTATCATCAAATCGTAAATTTGTTTTTCCTTTAAATTCATCCGCCAGTTCAAAGTTTAATACGATTGATTTTGCATGGCCAATATGTAGGTAACCATTTGGCTCTGGCGGGAAGCGAGTGATTACATAATCGCGCTTTCCTGTTTCTAGATCTTCTTTTACAATATTTCGAATGAAGTTAGATGTGTTATGCTCCATCTTCTCAACCTCCTTGTAGCATGTTTTTAAGAACGGTTTGAAAGCCTCGTTTTCACGTACTCACAAATGCTGTTCTCTCCAGTATTTTCAGGAACTGAATATATTATAATGATAAATTCCGAAAAAAACTATATAGGCACGAATATCTCAATCATACCATAAATAGCTGATGGAACGAAAACAGTTGCTTTGGTGGATGAGCGAAATAGCTGCAGCATGTAATAAAAAGCACATTTTTACATTGTGCCTTTGTGTCAGTACAGAAGGTGTGAGCTCTCCTTATCTGCCTTATGAGAAGCCTGTTGAACGGCCCTGTATTTTGTCTCTTAGGAAGAAGGTGTGACACTCCCTGCCTTCGACCAACGGAAGACCCCTTGTGGGAAAGGAGCGTTAGCGAGTAGGCGGCAGTTCAATAGAGAATGGGCAGGGAATAGAAGCAACTAAACACTCATACGATTATTATAAGAAATTTTTACGGGTGTATAGAAAGGAAGATACAAAGATGCAGACAATTGCAATAGATCTATTGCAAAGCTCCCGCATTCTCATTTTGGATGACAGTCCAAGCAACATTCGGATATTAGAGTGCATACTGCAAATGTCAGGATATAAGGACATCAAGGGCATTACCGATCCGCGTGAGATTATATCTGTCTGTGAGCTCTATCAACCAGATTTGCTTCTTCTAGATTTACGTATGCCGCATTATGATGGCTTTCAGGTAATGGAACTGCTTCGAGAACGATTTCCAGAGGCGAGTTATCTTCCTATTCTAGTGATTACGGCACAAAATGACAGGGACAGCTGTCTTCGGGCACTTGATCTAGGAGCAAGGGACTTTGTAGGAAAGCCATTTGATCAGTCGGAGATGCTGATGCGCGTTCGGAACTTACTTGAGGTTCGTCAGCTTCATAATCAGCTTCGAAAAGCAAATCAATTGTTAGAAATAAAGGTGGCAGAACGTACAGCACAGCTCAAAGAAACACAGCTGGAGCTTGTTGAGAGACTAGGTCAAGCGGTGGAATTTCGAGATCAGGATACAGGATTCCATATTACGCGTATGTCCCATTACACAGCGGCCCTAGGAAAGGCAGCAGGCCTTTCAGATGAAACGGTAGATCTCCTTTTACACTCTAGCACATTACATGATATCGGGAAAATTGCTATTCCGGATTACATTTTACGGAAGCCTGGGAAGCTGACAAATCAGGAATACGAGCAGATGAAGGTACATACAGTGGTTGGGGCGAATATGCTGCGCGGGAGTTCATCTAAGCTTTTGCAAATGGCATACGATATTGCTCTAACGCATCATGAGAAGTGGGACGGGACAGGTTATCCACATGGATTAAAGGGAGAAGCTATTCCGCTGACAGGGCGTATCGTTGCCGTATGCGATGTCTTTGATGCACTTACATCTGAGCGTCCCTACAAAGCTGCATGGAGTGATGAAGCTGCTATGCAATATATTGTGGAATCAAGCGGTACCCATTTTGATCCTTCTTTAGTGAAGAATTTTCAAGATATCTTTCCTTCTATTTTAGAAATTAAAAATAGGTACACAAAAGGGTAATGATGAAGAGACGTTATAGTAAACAGCATAGAAGGAAGTAGTAACTTCATTATACAAACAGACTGCAGGCAAATCCGTATTTTGAGGGATTTGCCTGCAGTCTGAAGCGCTGCCTTATGCAGCGCTTTTTTAAACGCCTGTTCTTCGGCGTTGGTTATTTGGTTTTTTCGTTTGCTGGCTTTTCATTGCTTTTGTATTTTTGACAAGGCTGTTATCTGTTTTCCCAGCTGTCTGCCCTTGCTTTTTATTAGCGAGCATCTGTTTCATGGCTTCCTGAAGACTGATTTTCTTTGGCGCAGCTTGTTCATTATTTTCGAAATTAGACATGGAAATAAGTCTCCTTCATAAATTGTGTCAGTATATATCATATACTGAAAGAAACCGGAATAAAAGAAAGTGTTGCTGTATTTTTGTTCTTAGCCATTTTGCCCCCTTTGCAGCAGGGGTTCCATTACAAAGGGATATTATTGATACACAAGAGAAGTTTTGGAGGGCCTTTCATGAACATGCACCTATCATTTCCAATTTGAAATTATAAACATTATATTTGCATATTGCTTCACACAAAGTATAATTGATAAGCAATAGTAATTAGAGAGGTAGAACATATGAAACCATATATTCAGAAGCATATACAAGCATTTCAGGAGCAAAATCAAAATAGAGGCCGTTTATTAATTAGCTGTCCTGACCAACCGGGAATTGTGGCAGCTGTATCTCGTTTCCTATTCGAGTACAACGCTAATATTATTGAATCCAGCCAATATTCTACAAACCCAGAAGGCGGCACGTTTTTTATCCGGATTGAATTCGAATGCCCTAGCTTAAGTACAAAAGCAAAGGAAATGGAACAAGCCTTTGGAGCGGTTGCTGAGCAGTTTTCCATGGAATGGAGGCTGTCCTACGTACATGATTTAAAACGAACAGCAATCTTTGTTTCGAAAGAATTACATTGTTTATTAGAATTGCTTTGGGAATGGCAAAGCGGGGACTTATTAACAGATATCGCCCTAATTGTCAGCAACCATGAGGATGCCCGCGAAACAGCGGAATCATTTGGCATTCCTTTCTGCCATATCCCTGCAAGCAAGGAGAACCGTGCAGAGGCGGAAGCGAAGCAACTGCAATTACTAGAGGAGTATAAGATTGATTTGATTATTTTAGCTCGCTATATGCAAATTCTAACTCCTAATTTTGTAGCTGCGCATCCGAACCGAATTATTAATATTCATCACTCGTTTCTTCCAGCCTTTATCGGTGCGAGACCATATGAGCGTGCGTATGAGCGCGGGGTGAAGCTGATTGGGGCTACGTCTCACTATGTAACGAACGATCTAGATGAAGGTCCAATTATTGAACAGGGAGTAGAGCGGGTGCATCATCACCACAATGTTGAGGAGCTCAAAAAAATCGGACGTTCCATCGAGCGCAGCGTATTGGCGCGTGCTGTGAAGTGGCATTTGGAAGACCGTGTGATTGTTGATCGAAATAAAACAATTGTATTTTAATAGCATAAAACGCCCGGCTTTCTCATAAGCCGGGCGTTTTGTTGTATTAAAAGACTTTTGTAGTCCAGGATTCACAGTTCCAAATATCGGTAGTCACATCGCGGTAAAATTCCGGTTCATGGCTGATAAGAAGAATGCTGCCCTTATACTCCTTTAGGGCGCGCTTTAGCTCTTCCTTTGCATCTACGTCTAAGTGGTTTGTCGGCTCATCGAGTACAAGAAGATTTGTCTCTTTGTTCACGAGCTTACAAAGGCGTACCTTTGCCTTTTCCCCACCGCTTAGCACCGCTACCTTACTCTCGATATGCTTTGTTGTTAATCCGCATTTAGCGAGAGCAGCACGGACTTCATATTGATTAAAGGATGGGAATTCATTCCATACTTCCTCAATGCATGTATTATAATTTGCCTCTTTGATTTCCTGTTCAAAGTAGCCAATATACAAGTGTTCCCCTAATTGTACAGAACCAGAAACTGGCTGAAGTTCACCAAGAATACTTCTGAGAAGTGTTGTTTTTCCAATTCCGTTTGCTCCGACAAGGGCGATTTTTTGTCCACGCTCCATCCGTAAGTTTAATGGTTTAGAAAGCGGGCTGTCATATCCGATAACTAGATCCTTTGTTTCAAAAATCAGCTTTCCAGACGTGCGGGCAGCCTTAAAGTGAAACTCTGGCTTCGGTTTTTCCTGCGCAAGTTCAATAATCTCCATTTTATCCAGCTTCTTCTGTCGAGACATTGCCATATTACGGGTGGAAACGCGGGCCTTGTTACGGGCTACGAAGTCCTTCAAGTCCGCAATCTCTTGCTGTTGCTTTTTATAAGCTGCTTCAAGCTGCTGCTTCTTCACTTCGTATACCTGCATGAAGTTATCGTAATCACCGACATATCGATTTAATTCTTGATTCTCCATATGATAAATCAAGTTGATTACGTTATTTAGGAATGGAATATCATGGGATATTAAAATAAATGCATTTTCGTATTCCTGCAAGTAACGCTTCAGCCATTCAATATGCTGCTCATCGAGATAGTTTGTCGGCTCATCCAATAAGAGAATCTCGGGCTTTTCAAGAAGAAGCTTAGCAAGAAGAACCTTCGTACGCTGACCGCCGCTCAAATCCTGCACATCTCGATCAAGACCGACATCATCAAGTCCAAGTCCGCGAGCTACCTCTTCAACTTTAGAATCAATGACATAGAAATCATTGTTGGTTAACATATCTTGAATAACTCCGACTTCTTCAAGCATTTGCTCTAGCTCCTCCGGAGTTGCTTCCGCCATCTTGACATAACATTCATTCATTTGTGCTTCCATATCAAATAAATATTGAAATGCACTGCGCAATACATCACGAATGGTCATGCCGCGCTGCAGCACTGCATGCTGGTCCAAGTAGCCGACACGTACGTTTTTCGACCATTCAACCTTTCCCTCATCCGGCTGGAGCTTGCCTGTAATGATATTCATAAATGTTGACTTTCCTTCACCGTTCGCACCGATGAGACCAATATGCTCTCCCTTTAATAGACGAAAGGAGACGTTGTTAAAAATAGCACGGTCACCGAAGCCATGGCTTAAATCCTTTACCGTTAAAATACTCATAGTTATGCACCTTATCCTAATGTATTTAAAATATTTATTCACGGAATTATTCGTTTTTTACACATAGTTGATTATACCGAAGTTAAGAAGAGCAGAAAAGAGGAATATCATTCTACATAAAGAAGAAACAGGCTTTAGCTCGATAGGCAAAAGCGCCTCAATGGGCGTGGAACTGTCTCCTCCGGGAACAGGGCGGATCGTGTCCGCTTTTCTTATATTTTAAGGTGGTATAAATCCCCATCTAGGAGCTAATTTGACGGGTGGGAAATTTTGGGGATAAGGTATAAGGGCAGCTACGCCTCTGTCTTTGCCTAAAGGCTCGCCAATCAGTGAGTTTTCTTTATCCAAACCTTTTTGCTCCGATGAATCTTTCTTTCCAATCACCAGCAAATGGAACGACAGATACCCTTCCTTCATTACGTGAGGTATGAAGCATGCGGCCTTGCCCCATGTAGATAGCTACATGTCCAATTTTCTCTATCCCTTGTCTATTCATGCGCTGCAGCGTTGTGAAAAATAGTAAATCTCCTCTTTGTATATTAGAGTAGGGTACGGTGACACCAGCCTGATATTGCTGCCGTGAATTTCTTGGAAGAGTGATACCGTTTCGTTTGAAAATGTGCTGTATAAAGGAGCTGCAGTCAAAGGTTTCAGTTTGATACGGTGATGAATTAAATACATATGGAGTCCCTAAGTACCGCAATCCTGTTTCAATAATACGATCTGAAAGCACGCCAAATCTCCTCTCTTAAAAAAATTCTCCTTTCTATATTAATGCAGAAAGAGAAGAGTTGGATTGGACAAGGGTCTTGTGAAGCAAAAATAGGGCGATTTTTTAATAAGAAAGTATAAAATTGGGGTTATTGTCTAGCGCCATTGGCCTGCTTGCTGCGGGGAGGAGACTTCAGAGCTATTAGGTAGAAAGCGCCTTGTACATGGGGAGCACATGGAAGGCTTGGATGAATCAATTTCGCTTGAGCCGTACGTTTTGTGTACGGATTGTTCTTCCATAGGAACTTTTCCTATAAATGGGGTTGCATGATTTTATATATTTTTGTTTTTTTGTATAAATGAATATAATATAATTCGATTAGAACCTATTCTGTTTGCAGGTTTCTTCAGGAAAAAGGTTTGAAGGAGGTGTAAAACATCCGTGGATGCATTAGTGAAGGAGCTAGAAAGGCTGAATGAGTATGTGAAAAAGGAAAGTTCATTGTCAGCTTCTGCCCAAGAACTAGAAAGATTACTTTATGCTGCAAATGAAACATATACTGTTGCTGTTACCGGAGAAACTAGTGAGGAGATTTCTTCTTTTTTAAATGGGTTGTTTGGAGAAGAGATTTTTCCAGCAAGTATTATTGCAGGTACTTCTGCTGTGATTAAGATTAAATATGGCCAGAAAAAAAGACTTATCGGCATATTCAAGACAGGAAATACAAGAGAATTTAGAATCGACCTATTGCAAATGTTATCACGTGATAGAGAGAGTGTGAGCTCCTTTTTTCAAACCTATCTAGAGTATTTTATTCTAGAGGCTCCCTATCAGTTTCTTGAAAATATAGTACTGCTTTATGTACATCAAGGGGAAGATTCTGCGGAAAGGAGACTCCTTCTTGAACAAGCCGACGATGCTGTTTGGTTGTTTTGCAGCGGGTCAGAACAAATGCCGCCTGCAGAGCTGGATGTAGTTCCTATTGGAATTGTTACGAATCTTCCTTCTGATAGAGCAGAACATGCTTCTACCTATTTCCAGCAGGAGCTTGCAAAGAGAAAACATGTGCTGCGTGGTTTACTAGGTGTTTCTCCGATACCCAAAAGAGCTTATGCAGAGTTTATACAATATTTAGAGCAATCTGTACAAAATCCTGTGCAGAGGAAGAAACGTTTGTTAAAGAGGCTAACTCCTGTGATGGAGGAACTGCTTTCGTTATTTCAATCGGAGCTAGGGCATCCGCAATATAAAGCCCATTGTCAAAGGATAGCCGAGTTTGTGAATGAGCGAAGTAAGGAGCTGGCTCATTTAAAAAACAGCACAATTATGGAAATTCAGCGGCAAGAAGAGGAAGTTGAGAAATGGGATTTTTTTTCGAAGGACATTACTACTCTGCAGCAGCTGTATGATACGCTGAAGGATTCACCGTTAAGCACAGACTATACAAAAATTCTGCCGTTCCTTTCCTCATTGTTTTCTCGTATATCCGAGTTTAAGAGAAGTGTTCGAGAGTTTGAGGAGCTGCAGCAGCAAGTTTTGGAGCAGCATAGAGAAAGACTGGGGAGCGGCATTGGAAAATGGCGGCGTATATTTGCTGGAAAACAAGTACTGCAGGAAATGGAAAATCTTTCTCGAAGTGTGGAACATAAGCATTTAGCGTGTACGCGTTGGAGAGAAGAAATCAAGCACTCTCAGCAGCAAATGAAACAAAGGCTAAAAACGACGCTCGCAGACATAGAACAGGAAGTGTACAAAAAAAGAGAACAGTTTGTTCAAAAAGCATATGATGCTAAGCAAAAATATGCAAATCGTGTGTCAGCGCAGACTTCGCTGTATGAAGAATCATGTAGGTTTCTACAAGAATATGCGCATATGGATGAGCTTCAGCGATACTTGCAACATGAGTTTCTTCCATTTCTAAGGAAGTGGGGGGAGAAGGACACGGAGCTTTCTTCCTATATTTTCAAAATTGCATATATATTAGCTAGAATTAAGGAATATAGCATTCCTGTCCATTTTGATGAAGACGGCGGAGACATAATGGAAGCTTTACAGCCTGAGGATATACGAGTACCGGAAAGCGCCTCGCTTCCGTATAAAATTCAGGAGCAGGTTCCACTGCGAATTTGTGAAGAATTTGAGCCAATTATACCGAAGCTCACACGGATGAAGTATGTTTACTTGCGTCCGTATGCTATTGCCTTACTATTTATATTGTTCACACTTGGTGCTTATGAGATAGCGCCAAAACTAATTCCTTCCTTTAAAAGGGAGACGAATACAGATAAAGCTTCTGCGGTCCAGGCCGTAGTCCAAGGGGAGACAGGAACCATTCCAACGGTCACGATTACTGCAAAGCAATTAGTTGTGCGGGATTCACCAAGTTTACAAGCAAGACAGGTTGATACAGCTATGCACGGTGAGCTGTACACCATCCATAGTAAGCAGAATGGTTGGATTCAAATTCGGGAGAACGAGTGGATTATGGCTCGCCCAAATGATGTGATGGAAGGTGAAATTAGTTCTGCACCTTAGTCATAGAGAGGCAACAAGGCTAGGGCAATCTTCCGTAACTAAAGAATGAAAAAGGATATAGAGCAACGATGAAGGAAGTGAAGCAGCTTGAATATCCAAAATATTCTTGTAACAGGACGTGTATATAAGGAACTCCAGAACGTTCTTGCCAAGAAGAATATACAAAAGCATTTTCGGTTTTTAGCAGAAACAGATGTATCCCCCGGAGATTTTGCTTGGGCGGATGCATATGTCAGCTTTAAGCCGACCGCGAATTTTGAATTTGGTAATATACGATGGGTGCACTCGCTTGGAGCGGGAGTAGATAGTTTTTTGTACAATCGCATTTGGAAGCGGGATGTGCTGCTCACTCGTACAGTTGGTTCGTTTGGAAGGAAAATAAGTGAATATTGTTTAAGCTATATGCTGCGGGATGTACAGCTTCACGATACGTACCGGCAGCAGCAGATTTTCTAGAGACACTGCATTGTCTAGAGAACGGGAGACCTTTATACAACCAAGTTTTTATTGAGAGGGGGTACTAAAAAATAGTACAGCCCTTTTTTCTTTTTATGTTAGGTACCTGGCTTGTTTTTCAGAGTTGTGAAGGCCGAGACAACAAACAGCGGCCTTTTGTATTTCTAGATTGGATGTATGTGATCACTATCCTTCGACCCCGACTGTGATCACGAGGATTATGTATTCATGAATTGCAGGTAATTGATTTTTTAAAGCCTGCCCTTTCTTCACTTGTTCCTTGCATAGCACACCCGTATCCTCCGCAAGGTACCGTGATGATGAGCACGAAATTTACCATTTTGTATATGATTTAGTATGAACTCTGCGTTAATGCAGTATGAAGAGGCTATTAGGCAGGGGGAGAATAAACTTACCCTCCTTGCAAACAATACAGCTATACAAAAACTTCCTTGATACAATGTGGGATATGGGGGATTGGGCATGGTGTCCATACAGGATGTTTTCGCGGCGCGAGAGAAAATGAAGGGGGTTGTTCATGAAACTCCTTTAGATTATTCTCGAACCTTCAGTGAATTAACAAAAAACGAAGTGTATTTAAAGCTGGAAAATTTACAGAAAACAGGATCTTTTAAAGTAAGAGGTTCCTACAATAAAATTATGTCCCTGTCAGAGGATGAACTTAGAAAAGGGGTGATTGCCGCCTCTGCGGGTAATCATGCCCAGGGTGTAGCATACTCGAGCAGTATGCTGCAAATTCCATGTACAATCGTGATGCCAAAGGGTGCGCCGCTTAGCAAGGTTGCGGCGACGAAACGATACGGTGCAAAGGTGGAGATGCATGGAAATGTTTTCGATGAAGCGCTCGCCTATGCACTCCAGCTAAAAGAGAAAACGGGAGCAACGTTTGTACACGCGTTTGATGATGCAGCGATTATTGCAGGACAAGGGACGGTTGGTCTAGAAATAATAGAGCAGATGCCTAATGTTGAAGCTGTTCTGTGTCCGGCTGGAGGAGGGGGGCTGCTTGCTGGCGTGGCACTAGCTATTAAAGAGCAGAAACCTTCTGTGAAGGTATATGGGGTGCAGGCTGTGGCTTGCCCGGGTATTAAGAAATCATGGGATGAAAAGAAAGTGACAACAGTTGATGCGCTTCCGACAATGGCGGATGGTATTGCTGTGAAAAGACCAGGGGAAGTAACCTTTCAACTGATTCAAAAATATGTAGATGATATCGTCACTGTCGACGAAATGGAAATTGCTCGCACAATGCTAATGGTATTAGAACGCAGCAAGCTTCTTGTAGAGGGATCAGGTGCTAGTGCGCTTGCATCGCTTTTATACAAAAAGCTTCCGATTGAAGGGAAAAACATTGCTGTTATATTGAGCGGCGGCAATGTAGATGTAAATTTTATTGCCCGCATTATTGAGCGCGGCATGGTAGAGGCTGGCCGCTTCGTCCACTTTTCTACTACCTTGCCTGATAAGCCGGGACAGCTGCAAAGGGTGCTGCAAATTATTGCGGAAGCTGGGGCAAATGTGCTGAACGTTCATCACGAGCGCATTGGTACGAAGGTATTTCCGGGCTATGCGGAGCTGCATCTTTCACTTGAGACAAAAGATCAAGCCCATATTATTCAGATTTTTGAAGCGATGCAGCAAAAGGGCTATGGTGTACAAATCATCGAGTAAATAATTCCTGATCACATATTGTTCAAGAAGCCGCAAGAAGCGGCTTCTATATTTGGAAAAATAAAAGCGGACATCAGTTTTCTTTAGTTCCTCTAACTATAACAGCTAGGCTGCATACATCTTTTTGGCGCTCCGAATTTCGGATTGTATACTATAAGGTAGCAAGTGAACAGATACATATGGAGGGGATAACATGAAACAATTTGAACAAATGCTTGAAAAATATGCTGAGCTGGCAGTGCATGTCGGGGTAAACATCCAACAAGGACAAACACTTGTCGTAAATGCTCCGCTTCCGGCAGCAGAATTTGTGCGCAAAATTGTTGCGAAGGCATATGAAGCTGGTGCAAAAAATGTGCATGTAGAATTTCAAGATGAAAACATCACGCGCATTAAATATGAAAAAGCACCGGATGAAGCATTTACAGAATATCCGATGTGGAGAGCGAAGGGAATGGAGGAAATGGCGGAAAATGGTGCGGCATTTTTGTCTATTTACTCACCGAATCCTGAGCTTTTAAAAGGAATTGATCCGCAGCGTATTGCAGCGTGGAATAAAACAGCCGGCACAGCACTGAAAAAATACCGCAGCTATATGATGGCAGACAAAGCGCGCTGGTCACTCATTTCTGTTCCAACAGCAGAGTGGGCGGCAAAGGTGTTTCCTGGTGCTGAGGAAACAGAAGCTATTGAGAAGCTATGGGATGCTATTTTCAAAATCGTCCGTATCGACCAGGAGGACCCGATTGCGGCATGGCATGCGCATAATGAGACATTAAAGCAAAAAGTAGAATATTTAAATGCAAAGCAATATGTGCAGCTTGTGTATGAAGCGCAAGGGACGAACCTCGTCGTAAACTTGCCGGAGAATCATGTGTGGCAGGGCGGTGGCTCTGTAGATCAAGGAGGCATACGCTTTAATCCAAACATGCCGACAGAGGAAGTATACACAATGCCGCATAAGAACGGCGTAAATGGTACTGTGCGCAGCACGAAGCCGCTGAATTACGGCGGCAACGTGATCAATAATTTTACGCTAACGTTTAAGGATGGGGTTGTAGTCGATTTCACGGCAGAAGCAGGCTATGAAACGCTGGAGCAGCTATTAAATATGGATGAAGGTGCACGCCGGCTTGGAGAAGTAGCGCTTGTTCCGCACCGTTCTCCGATTTCAGATTCTGGGTTGACATTTTATAACACGTTATTTGATGAGAATGCATCGAACCATCTTGCATTGGGAGAAGCATATCCAGTTAACCTTCAAAACGGAACATCAATGACACCAGAGGAGCTGGCGGAGCGCGGTGCAAACAAAAGTCTTGTACACGAAGATTTTATGATTGGATCTGCCGATATGAACATCGACGGTGTAACAAAAGATGGAAAACGCGAGCCGATTTTTAGAAGTGGTAATTGGGCAATCTAAAATTAAAGAAGAGCAACGGGTGCTTAGCTCGTTGCTCTTTTTTATGTGAATTAGCTTTAAGAAAAATGTGTTTTGCATAAAAATGCAAAAGTGATTATTATTGATACCTTTAATATCCTTATTTTAAGCGGAAAACTTTACTTTTTTTGTGCATATAGACTTTATATTTAATGATTTAAAGGATTGTTCGTTTATAGAAAAGCATTTTCTTCTGGAACAATGATTTTTTTGAGTGTTTTTGAGTATTTTTGTCTTTTTCGTGTACAAAATGAACATTACCTTAAAAAGAAAGCGTTTTCGTTAGGGAATTTCCGAAATTTCCACCCTTTTAGGAAAATTTTAACGAATAAAAATTCAAAAAATATATTGAAAAGAACAAGGTATTTAGACTATAATAAGCGTATGTTATAAAATATGACACGGAAATGAGAGGGAGAGTAACATGAGTCAAATTTCTCAAGCAAACAGCGGTACACTTACTCTTGAAAAAATTAAAGAAATCGTAGAGCAAAAAAATGTAGAGCTTCTTCACTTACAATTCGTAGATATCGAAGGAATTTTAAAGCACGTAACAGTTACGGCTGCACAATTAGAGGATGTAGTAGAAGGAAAAATGATGTTTGATGGTTCTTCTATTACTGGATTTTCTCCAATTAACAAATCTGACTTATATCTTCAACCAGACTTAAATACATTTGCTGTTCTTCCTTGGACAGTAGAGGAAGGCTATTCTGAAGCGCGTTTCCTTTGCAGCGCAGCTAACCCAGATGGCACTCCTTATGAGGGTGACACTCGTAACGTATTGAAAAAAGTAGTAGAACAAGCGGGTGAAAAAGGCTACACAATTTCTGTAGGTCCTGAGCTAGAGTTCTTCTTATTCAAAACAGACGACAACGGTAACCCAACAACTGCTTTACATGATAACGGCGGATACTTCGAGCCGTCTCCAAAAGACTTTGGTGAGCGCGTTCGTTTAGAAATCTATCGTGCATTAAAAGCAATGGGCTTCACAATTGAAGCATCTCACCATGAAGTAGCTGAAGGTCAACATGAAATCAACTTCAAGTATGCAGATGCTTTAGGTGCTGCAGACAGCTCTACAACTTACAAATGGGTTGTAAAAACAATTGCGGCGAAATATGGTCTTCATGCGACATTTATGCCAAAACCAGTTTTCGGTATCAACGGTTCTGGAATGCACGTAAACATGTCCTTCTTCAAAGATGGTCAAAACGCATTCTTCGATCCTGCTGATTCTCGCCAGCTTTCTCAAACTGCATACCAATTCATCGCTGGTCTAATCGCAAACGTAAAGAGCTTTGCAGCGGTTACAAACCCTCTAGTAAACTCTTACAAGCGTCTTGTACCTGGATACGAAGCACCTTGCTATATCGCATGGTCTGCATCTAACCGTTCTGCATTGATCCGTATCCCTGCAAAACGTGGTCTTGCTACGCGCGTAGAGCTTCGTTGTCCAGATCCATCTGCGAACCCATACCTAACGTTTGCGGTAATCGCAGCAGCAGGTCTAGACGGCGTAGAAAAAGGATTAACTGCTCCAGCTCCAGTTGATGAGGACATCTTCCACATGAGTGATGCAGTTCGTGCTGAGTACGGTATCGACAACCTTCCTGGCAGCTTAGAAGCAGCTGTAGCTGAGTTAGAGAACGGTACAATCGGTCGCGCTACATTAGGCGAGCATGTATTCAACGAATACGTTTCATTGAAAAAAGCTGAGTGGGATAGCTATCGTACAGCTGTACACTCTTGGGAAATCGAAAAATATCACGCGAAATTCTAATATAAATGAAAAGCCCTCAGTTTTTGAAACTGAGGGCTTTTTTGCCTTGGTTAGCAATTTTTCGAAGAAAATGTAATAGAATCTTCAATCGGTTTGATACCATCCGAACAAATAGTTGGAAATCTGTGCTGTTGTTTATAGAGTATCTCGATATTGAGAAAGGGATGATTGTAAGGAACTTCCGACAGATTCAACAAATCCAGAAAGTATTAAGAAACATTATTGAGTAGTTCCAAGCCAATCAGAATACAAGCCGCTTCCATTGCAGTTAGGGCATTCATATGGAGCCATATACACGTCGCTGAATGCGGGTGCAATAGCAATAAATCCCTTTCCGCTGCAATCAGGGCACTTACCTAGGGATTGCATTTCAGACTTATGTTTTTCATATTTTTGAGCCTGCCAATTATAGAATGCGCTAAAAAGTCCCATTTGTTCACCTCAAAGCATTTTTGTATTTTAGGAATGTATAAATTTCCAGTTAATATGTTTAGGAAAAGGCCGCTTATTTTAGGAGGAGGAAAATAGTGTAATAACCTACTTGAGGATATTATTCCCAATACCGTATGTTTTATGTAAAGGGAGACTAGCTGATAGATTTTTTTATTCGTTGTTTAGCCATCCTTTTTGTATTCCATACGTGGCGTCAAGTTTGGTAAATATGGCTCTCGTCTTTATACAAAGGTCATCTTCGTTAGTTATTTGCTTTTAAACAAACGTTTGATTAAAGGTATGTTACTTTGCCTGGAGATTTTAGCGGAAAATTACAAATATTAAACAAAGTTTCTGTATTTTATTAAGCAAAGCATCATTATTTAATATTAGTTGTGCAAAGATTATATAATAATTACATATGGATTCTGTTTGTATAGGAATAGGTGGGCTGCATTGGTTTCTAATAAGGGGAAAGGATTATGAAAAACAACTGCCAATTGTAATCCCCAGAGAGGGGGCGGCAGGAACAGAGATGCAGATGCGTTTTAATTCATGAAATTGGGTGATGATAGGAATGTATAATGAGAAAAATAGGATACGTTGGCTGATGAAGCAAACGTGGAGCAATTTATTGTTTCTTCATTTTCCGGTAGAGATAAAAGAGATAAGGCCCCTTATTTCACAGCCTTTAGTGCTGGATACATATGAAGGTAGTGCTTGGATTGGAATTGTGCCGTTTGAAATGAAAATTCGTTTTCCGGGGATGCCTGCGATGCCCTATGTTTCCCAGTTTTATCAATTAAACGTGCGGACATACGTGACGTACAAGGGAAAGCCTGGGGTGTATTTTTTTAGCTTAGATGCAAGCAAGCCTCTTGGTGCTTTTATTGCTCGAAACTTTTTCCATCTTCCATATTGTAGTGCGGCTATGACGGTTCACAAGGAGGGGGAGAAAACGCACTTTTTCTCAAAAAGAACCCATCGCGGCATGGAGCCGCTTGAACTTAACCTTACGTATTGGCCGCTTTCAGCGCGTTATGATAGCCAACCTGGAAGTCTTGAATATTGGTTAACAGAACGATATTTTCTATATACTGTTAAAAATGATCAGGTCTACCGAGGGGATATTGCTCATCAAAAATGGCCGCTGCAAAGGGCTGCTTGCGAAATTTACTATGATACATTGTCTACACCCTTTACAAAAAAGGATGAAACAGTCTTGCTCCACTATGCACGCGAGTTAGAGGTGTATGTGTTATCCTTTCAGAAGGTATAAGAGAGCACTGTTATGTTACTGCATAAGCCTCTGCAGCAAAAAATCCCGCCAAAATTCGCGGGATTTTTTGTTTATCTATATGTTGTCTAATTTCCTTTCTCCTGTACGCCTTCCGAAGCTTTTACATTTATAAAAACATTAATCATAAATAAGATAATAGCAATTGCCATAAGTGTTCCGCCGATTGCAACAAGCGGAATCACAGCAGTATTCCCGTACAGCTGAAGCGCTAGGGCGATCATCATGACAGGCAGAGCGATATTATGAATCCAGAAATGTGTTTTTCCAAGTTTAGAGGCTCCTGCCTGCGGGAAGAGGTGGTATACAATTCCAGATGACATTATTACTGCCCAGCCGAGCAGATTTATGTGCACATGGACCCCTTTTAATGTGAAGTCATGCGCGATTGACATGAACATACCCATACAGACTCCAATTACTAAATATAATGTTGAAATTTTAATGAAGCGAACACCCATACACATCCTCCTTTCTATAACTCATGCTAATGTATTACTATGAACGAATAGCTGGGGAGCTTTAGGCAATCTGTTCGTTCATAGATATAAAAAGTATATGAATAGGGTATTTCGCTCATGTCTATGTTCAGAAAAATATTGTCATGAAATATTTTAGTAGATTATGTATTTTCAAGAAGCAGCGGTATCATAGGGGATATAATAGTAAAATATAATCAGAAACAATAAGTAACATTTGAAGAAAACGTATAAGTAAGATTTTGAAATTACAAGGGGTGTGAACTCATGGATATATTCTTAACTATAGCGGAGGAACGCATTCGACAGTCGATAAAAAATGGTGATTTTAAGGATTTACCGGGCAAGGGCAAGCCATTGGAGCTGGAGGATTTATCTGGTGTACCAGAAGATTTGCGTATGGGGTACAAAATTTTAAAGAATGCCGGAATGGTTCCGGAGGAGGTCCAACTGAAAAAGGATATGCTGAAGCTTGAAGATTTACTTGCTTGCTGCATAGATGAACAGGAGCGGGCATCATTGCAAAGAAAGCTAACAGAAAAGGAGCTTCGCTTCAATCAATTAATGGAAAAGCGAAAAATGCGAGGATCTGGTGCCTTTGGAATGTATCGAGAGAAGCTGCTTCGGAAGCTTCGGTAATGCAGAAGAGCGGAACTCCGCTCTTCTTTGTAAGTGTTAAGTCAAATACAGTTATTCCTTAATCCCTATCACACGAATTCTTTTGTAATCGGCAATCCATTGCCCATCATAAGGAAACTTTTCCTTCAAGTTTTGCTCTGTTGCTATGATCATGCTTTCCTTTATATCCTCAGACACCCCCGTAAACAGCCCGCTTCCAAACATATACAGCCAATTTCTGATCCCGTGTTCCCCTTCTAAAGGTGTAGGCCTACTAAAATATTGAGTATATGCTACAGTAAAGCCCACATCTTCCATTAAAGTTGCATATTCACCAGTGCTCGGAAAATACCAAGGGAAGTTTTCCATATCGTATTCTATTCCATGGGCCTTATATTGATTAATCACTTCATCTGTAATTATCTGAATATTGCCCTTACCTCCAAACTCTGCAACGAATCGCCCCCCTTGCTTCAGACTGCGGTATATACTATGCAGAGCTTGTTTTTGCGGTTTAATCCAATGAAGTGCAGCATTCGAGAACGCTGCATCAAACTCTTCATGATAGTCTAGGGCTGTTGCATCGCGAACAACAAAATTGATATGCGGGTACTTATGCTGTGCCTGCTGGATCATATTTTCAGATGCATCAATCCCTGTAACAGTAGCTCCAAGCTTATGGATTGCATGTGCCAAATCTCCCGTACCGCAGCCCACATCAAGAATATGTTCTGTTTCCCTTGGAGCTAATAAAGTAACCAAATCCTGGCCGAATGTTGAAACAAAGGAGTGTTTTGTATCGTACAGCGCAGCATTCCATGTACCCTGTTGTATGTACTTCATTTGTATTTCCCCCTGATCAAGCTTTATTTTACAAATCTTGCAATATTGATGATTGTTTTGTACAAAAAAGATTAAGTATGTGAATGGTTGGTATTTTTTCTATTTTTAGTCTAGAGTTCAGCTTGTCATAGTCGAATTAGATGGGCATGAGAAATATCAATATGTAATCCTTCGAAGCGATGCTCCGGTTATTGTTGCTGAATAAATTCGTAGACATGTAAGAGATTTGCAGGAAATCAGGCAGCATGCTGATTATATCTGCATGCTGCATCAAATGAACAACGAACGGACTATAGCTTCACAATTGTTCTTCCGCGCGTTTCAGCCTTCAAAATCGAGGACAATGCCTGGGGCAGCTCGTCCAATGTAATTTCTTGGCCAATGTAGTTTAGAAGCGTATCCGGCTTTAAATCTGCCGCCATACGCTCCCAGAGCGTTTTACGCAGTTCCATTGGGCAATACACGGAATCAATACCTAACAAATTTACTCCGCGTAAAATAAATGGATAAACAGTTGTTGGTACATCTCCGCCGCCTGTTAAACCGCTCACTGCAACAGAGCCGCCATATTGTACCGTGCTTAGTATAGAAGCAAGTGTTTTGCCGCCGACTGGATCGATTGCCGCTGCCCATCTTTGTTTGCCAAGTACCGGAATCGGGTCGAGCACAACATCCTCACGAGAAATCACCTCAGCAGCACCGAGTGTTTGCAAATACTCATGCTCGGATGCCTTGCCTGTGCTAGCAACAGTATGATAGCCGCGTTTTGCAAGCATTGCGACAGCCGTGCTTCCAACTCCGCCTGTTGCACCTGTTACGAGCACAGGTCCTTTTTCTGGTGTAAGCCCATTTTCCTCTAAACGGTGAATGGATAGAGCGGCCGTAAAGCCTGCAGTCCCAAATACCATCGCTTCCTTTAGCGTTAACCCCTTTGGAAGCGGGACAACCCAATCGCCTGGGACCCGTGCATATTCGCTAAAACCGCCGAAGTGGGATACTCCAAGCTCATAGCTTGTAACAATGACCTCATCCCCTGCCTGAAAGCGGGAATCCTCCGATTCTGTTACTGTACCGGAAAGGTCAATGCCAGGTACGAATGGATATGATCGAACAATTTTCCCTTTTGGAATACTTGCCAGGCCGTCCTTATAATTAACGCTTGAGTACGCCACGCGAATTGTTACATTTCCCTCAGGTAAATCATCTAATGTAAGGTGTTGAATCTTTGCAGAAAAGTCAGCTTCTGTTTTGTTCACAACAAATGCGCGAAATGAATTTGTCAAAAAAAACCACCTCCTATCCGTTTATAGATTTATTGTATATCTTCTATTTGAATTAGGATAGAAAAAATAGAAAGAATTGGTGTTTCTAGAATGAAATGGGCAACTAAGAAATCTCTCAGATTTATGAGAACAAATTAAACAAACGTTTGATTAAACCGGAATAGAAGTATATTTTGTTATGAAGCATTGTCGAAAATACGGGTTTTCCCGGGGAATAAGAGGAAAGGTAACTAATTCAATGAAAAATATGTCAAATCACCTTATCTATGATGAGAATGCATCTAAGCTCAAGCTGGAAAGGTAATAGACTAAAAGGCAGCTAGTGCCATTCCATGCTGCCTCCCAGCGCTTGACATTATGCTTAACAAGAAGCTGTAAACTTTTTACAAAGTGTATAATGGAAAGTTTTCGGAAAATTAGTACAATAGGGGAAAGTAAAAGGGAAGGCTTGCAAAATCATATAAAGGGGGCGCAGCAGTGAAGATGAAGGTAAGGATTAATTTAAGTAAAGTGAGATTAGAAAGGTTACATACCTAACTATATAATACCGTAATGCGAAATGAGCTTGAGCAGACTTCCTGATTATTTTTTAGGTGAAATGCTCGCTCTTTTTTCATAGAATTCGTTTTTCATATTTTCTGAAGGGGGCTGGGGGAGATTGAATAAAACGAAAAAAGCAAATCTGTCATTAACAGATTTACGGTTGAACTTTGAGGAAATTCAGAGTGGACTTTCGAACAGAGAGGCGATTGAGGAAGCAAATCGCTGCTTATATTGTTATGATGCTCCCTGTATAAAGGCATGTCCAACGGGAATCGATATTCCGACATTTATTAAGAAAATTGCCTCTGGGAACCTAAAGGGATCGGCAGCGACGATTATGCTTTCAAATCCAGTTGGTGCAAGCTGCTCCCGTGTATGTCCTACGGAGGAGCTATGTGAAGGGGCTTGTGTTTTGAACCACTCCACTAAGCCGATTATGATCGGAAATTTGCAGCGCTATGCGACGGATTGGGCGATTCAAAATGAACAGGTTTTGTTTGAAGCGGGGGAGAAGAACGGGAAAATGGTAGCTGTTGTCGGCGGAGGACCCGCAGGTTTGTCGGCGGCACGTGAGCTTGCCCGTCTTGGATATACGGTGACGATTTTCGAAGCGGAGGCAGAAGCAGGCGGTTTAAATACGTACGGTATTGTTTCGTTCCGTTTGCCGCAGGTTGTGTCTTATTGGGAAGTGGATCAAGTGAGAGGCTTGGATGTGGAGATTCGGACAAACACACGCATTGGTCACGATGTTTCAGCGGATGAGCTTTTAGCCGGGTATGATGCTGTCGTGCTTGCAATTGGCATGGGAAAGGTTCCGATGCTTGGTATTGATGGAGAGGAACTGGACGGTGTGTACGACGCAATTGATTTTGTAAAACGGACAAAAACAAACGAGCTGACAAATGAATTTATCGGGAAAAGAGTTGCGGTCATTGGCGCGGGGAATACAGCGATTGATGGTGCGACATGCTCGGTGAGGCTTGGAGCGGAGAATGTCAAGATTTTATATCGCCGTACACGTGAGGAGATGAGTGCATACCATTTCGAGTACGAGTTTGCGAAGCAGGATGGCGTAGAATTCAGATGGTTGACAGCCCCTAAGCGTATTATCGGCGAAAATGGGATTGTTACAGGTATTGAGTGTGTGAAAATGGCACTTGGTGAGCCTGATATGGACGGTAGAAGACGCCCGGAAGCGGTAGCAGGCTCTGAATTTGTAATTCCAGTGGATGTTGTGATTAAAGCGATTGGTCAATCGCGTTATATAGAGACGATTGAGGGATTCGGTCTTGCGCATAGCGGCGGTATTGTGGCGATTAACAGAGAGACGTTTCAAACATCAAATCCAAAGGTCTATGCATGTGGGGATGTTGTGTTCGGCAAAGGACAGGGAGAGGCGATGGTCGTGACTGCAGCCCAGCAAGGAAAGCTGACAGCCCATGCAATTCATAAGCAATTTGCGTCTGTGAAAGAAACCGTTTAATTCAGGAAAAGGGGGAACGGAACATGGCGGATTTAAAAATTAATTTAGCAGGTATTGAATCTCCAAATCCATTTTGGCTGGCCTCGGCACCGCCTACGAATTCTGGCTATCAGGTGCAGCGTGCATTTGAAGCTGGCTGGGGCGGAGCTGTATGGAAAACGCTTGGGGATCCAATTTTAAACGTTTCTTCCCGATTTGCAGCGATCAGCTTTAACGGTCAACGGATGGCTGGCTTTAATAATATTGAACTCATTACAGATCGTCCGCTTGAAGTCAACTTAAAGGAAATTTACGAAACGAAAAAGAGATTTCCCAATCATGCGATTATTGCCTCGCTTATGGTTGAACCAAAGCAGGAAAAATGGCATGAAATTGTGAAGCGTGTCGAGGATGTTGGTGTTGATGGGCTTGAGTTAAATTTCGGCTGTCCGCATGGTATGGCAGAACGTGGTATGGGATCTGCTTCCGGTCAGGTTCCTGCTCTTGTTGAAAAGCAAACGTACTGGGCGAAGGAAGCTGCAAAAACACCGGTTATTGTAAAACTTACGCCAAATATTACTGATATTACGGCAACCGCGGAGGCAGCAGTGAAGGGCGGAGCTGACGCCATCAGTATGATTAATACCATTAACAGCCTAATGGGTGTAGATCTTGATACATGGAATACGATTCCGCATGTTGGCGGAAAAGGGGCGCACGGCGGCTATTGCGGGCCGGCGGTAAAGCCAATCGCGTTAAACATGGTGGCAGAGTGCGCGCGTCATCCGCATATTAATGTACCGATTTCCGGTATCGGCGGTATTTCCAGCTGGAAGGATGCGGTCGAGTTTTTACTCATGGGCGCAACGGGGGTTCAGATTTGTACGGCTGCTATGCACCATGGCTTCCGGATTGTTGAGGATATGATTGATGGGCTCAGTAACTATCTTGATGATAAAGGAATTGCTTCTGTTATGGACATCGTAGGAAAATCGGTTCCGCGTTATTCCAATTGGGGCGATCTTGACTTGAATTATAAGGTAGTTGCCCGTATTGATACTGAAACTTGCATTAACTGTAATAAGTGCCATATTGCCTGCGAGGATACATCCCATCAATGTATTGATATGCTGAAGGATGCATCCGGTAAAAGCTTCCTTCGCGTTCGTGAGGAGGATTGCGTAGGCTGTAATTTATGCTCCATTGTTTGCCCTGTGGACGGTGCGATTTCGATGGTAGAGCTTCCAAATGAGCTTGCGCCAATGACGTGGAATGAACGTCAGGCTGCATTAGGAGCTGTATCAAATTGTGAGGTCAATATTGTAAAGTAAGCAAATTGGGGGACCTTGAGGAGAAACAAACAGAAGGATAGATAAAGGGGGAAATTTATAGATGAGAAAGCTAATTAAAAATGGAACAGTTGTGACAGCTGCTGATATATACGAAGCTGATGTGTTAATCGAAGATGGAAAGATAGCAGCCATTGGTACAGATTTGAAGGCGGAGAGTGCAGAGGTTATTGATGCGACAGGGCGCTATCTGTTCCCAGGCGGTATTGATCCGCATACACATTTGGATATGCCTTTTGGCGGGACAGTTACGAGGGATGATTTTGAGACGGGTACGATAGCTGCTGCATTTGGAGGAACAACTACTATTATTGATTTTTGTTTAACTAATAAGGGTGAACCTCTCAACAATGCAATCCAGACGTGGCATAGAAAATCGCGGGATAAAGCAGTCATTGATTACGGCTTTCATTTAATGATTGGCGAGATAAATGACGATGTGCTTGCGGAGCTTCCGCAGGTTATTGATGAGGAAGGAATTACCTCATTCAAGGTATTTATGGCTTACAAAAACGTATTTCAGGCGGATGACGGGACACTGTACCGTACGCTGCTCGCAGCAAAGGAGCTTGGTGCACTTGTAATGGTACACGCGGAAAATGGGGATGTTATTGATTATTTAACGAAGCAAGCACTTGCGGAAGGAAATACGGACCCTATCTATCATGCGCTTACAAGACCGCCTGAAATAGAAGGTGAAGCAACAGGCCGCGCTTGTCAGCTAACAGGCCTGGCAAATTCACAGCTGTATGTTGTGCATGTTTCCTGTGCTGATGCGGTAGAGAAAATTGCGGAGGCACGAAATAAAGGACTTGATGTTTGGGGTGAGACGTGCCCGCAATATTTAGTGCTGGATCGTTCCTATTTAGAAAAGCCGAATTTCGAAGGGGCGAAATATGTATGGTCACCGCCTTTACGCGAGAAATGGCATCAGGATGTACTATGGAAGGCATTAAAAAATGGACAGCTGCAAACGCTTGGGTCCGATCAGTGCTCCTTTGATTTTAAAGGACAAAAGGAACTCGGACGCGGAGATTTTACGAAAATTCCAAATGGCGGTCCGACAATTGAGGATCGCATTAGCATTCTATTTTCTGAAGGTGTAAAAAAGGGAAGAATTACGCTCAATCAGTTCGTTGATATTACTTCTACAAGAATTGCGAAGCTGTTTGGTTTATTTCCGCAAAAAGGAACGATTGCAGTTGGTTCAGATGCGGACATCGTCATTTTTGATCCGAATGTAGAGCGCATCATCTCTAGGGAAACTCATCATATGGCTGTGGATTATAATGCATTTGAAGGTATGAAGATAACAGGAGAACCAATTAGCGTGCTGTGCCGCGGAGAATTTGTTGTACGCAACAGACAGTTTGTTGGAAAGGCTGGTTATGGATCATACCTCAAGAGAAAAAAATACGGTGAAGATACGAAAAAGCAGCAGGAGCCAATCTCAGTTCAATAATCCCAGTAATTGTTCATTCTCCCCCGATCCAGCTGATCGGAGCCAAATGGGGTTCAGACCGGCATTGCCAGATTAACAATGCCGGTTTCACCATATAGTGGTTACTTCGAATGAAGGGGGCTTTTTATGAAAACACAGATTGAACAAAACGGTATTGTGACCTTAACGGATGAAGCAGCACGTCAACTAAGTGACAGTCCAATGTGGAACGATGACTTACGCCCGACGACGCTTGAGGAGCATTCGTGGAAGGGGTGGAATTTTGCTACCCTTTGGATTGGAATGTGTTTATGTATTCCGACGTATACAATGGCGAGCGGGATGATTGCACTAGGGATGAACTGGAAGCAAGCAATCGGAACGATTTTTCTCGGCAATATCATTGTTCTTATTCCTATCCTGCTCAATGCGCACGCTGGGACAAAATTCGGAATTCCTTATCCTGTGTTCGCTCGTCTTTGGTTCGGTTCTAAGGGAGCGCACATTCCTGCACTAGCACGTGCGGTTGTAGCTGCTGGATGGTTCGGCATTAACACATGGATTGGGACAGGTGCAATTGATACCCTATTGTCGGCATCGTTTGAATCATGGGAAAACCTTCCGGGTCATACAGCAATAGTATTTGCTTTATTTTGGGCATTAAATGTAGGGATCGCATACAAGGGTCCGCAGGCGATTAAAACATTAGGTGCAGTGGCAGCTCCGACAATTGCGGTTGCAGCTATTATTTTATTCGGATGGGCGTTCGCAAATGCGGGTGGTTGGGGTCCGATTTTAGAAACGCCATCTAAGTTTCAAACAACAGGGGAGTTTCTAAAAATCTTTTTTCCTGCATTAATGGGGGTTATTTCCTTTTGGGCTACACTTGCCTTAAATATTCCTGATTTTTGCCGCTATGCAAAAAGCCAGAAATCACAAATGACTGCACAAGCAGCATCTCTTCCGATTACAATGACAATCTTTTCTTTTATGGGTATTGCTGTCACGTCGGCAACTGTTGTGATATTCGGTGAAGCGATTTGGGATCCTGTACAACTGCTTGCTAAATTTCCTCCTTTCATCATTTTTGTAGGAACAGTTGTAATTGTAATTTCTTCTGTAACGATTAATGTTGGTGCAAATATTGTAGCTCCCGCCCGAGCTGTTGAGAATTTAAATCCGAAACGGATTACATTTGGAATGGGTGTACTCATTACCGGAGTTTTCGCGATTCTTATGCAGCCTTGGTACATTATGTCCAACTTTGGAAACTATATTTTTGGCTGGCTTGGCACATACGGCGCCCTGCTTGGTCCGATTGACGGCATTGCGATTGCAGATTATTGGCTCGTTCGCCGCCGGAAAATGGTATTAAAGGAACTGTATGAGGTGAATGGGCGTTATAACTATTCAAGCGGGTTTAATAAAAACGGTGTATATGCCCTTGTAACTGGGATTGTGATTCCGGTGCTTGGTCTTATTATTCCGGGATTGCACTTTATTTGGGAAAATGCCTTGGCATTTGGGTTGCTGATCGCCCTTGTAGTTTACGCATATTTGATGAAGCAGGACAAAAGTGTACTGCTTGCTGGTGAGTATGAGGAAATCACGATGAAGGTGGAAGTGCCAAAGATAAATGAGCAGGTGCCTTCTGAAATCGCAAATCGTACGTGAGAATGGCCGAAAGCTTAAAAAAGGAGTGTATGTATGTCCTATCAGGAGTTTCTAGCGGAGCGGGATAAAATTGACTTTCTTATGCAGAAGGGATATAGCATTTGGGCAGTTCAGGAGAACCTGGATGGCGCCTTCGTACAGTTTGAAAAAAACGACAATGGAGAAAGTGAAACAGAAACGCTGCATATTATGACGGCGGATGGCAGAAAATATTTTTCTGCTTTTCTGATTCAGCAAGGAGCAAGAGGATAGCGTGAGGCTGTCTCAAAAGGTCTCTACTTATTAAGAGGAATACCGTATATGGGTTTCTTGTCAGTAATGTATGGATATATGTCGTATCAAAAGAGGGTGTCCCATAACTTTTGGGACACCCTCATATTTTTTGATAAAAAGAAATAGAGTCAGATAATCTGACAAATCGGTAGAGAGAAGAATTTGAATAATCGTATAGTTGCCCTATACATAAAGAAAAAGCGGGTATTATTCATTTAAAAAGGGAAAAGCGATAGCCTGCAAGAATACTATAAAACACTATGTTTCCAAAAAAGGAGTGAGGGTATGCAATATCATTTCCAGCTTACCGTAGCGGATGTGTTAAAAAGAAAGCATTTTGAAAACATTCGATTTATTGCTGGACAGACAGGACTGTATCGAGTTGTGAAATGGGTTCATGTTGTAGAGGTGGCGAAAATTAAATCGCTCCTAAAGGGAAATGAACTTATTTTGTCAACTGGAGTCGGCTGGCGTAACGATCCGAAGGCATTTTTAGCTTTTTTGCAGGAATTGATTGAAAGTAATGCCTCTGGTCTATGCATTGATATGGGTTCATCAGCCTTTCCTATTCCGCAGGAAGGAATTGCGCTGGCTAATGAGCATCAATTCCCTATTTTGCTTTTCCTAAAGGAAGTTCCTTTCGTTGAAATTACCCACGATATCCACTCTCATTTAATTCACCAGCATTATCAAATGATTTCGAATTTAGAAGAGTATTCTCAGCAGCTTAATAAGAAATTATTGTCCATTCAGCATTATAAAGAGATTTTGCAGCTGCTGCACGAACATCTTTGCCATACGGTGTTGTTTCGTATGAAGGGAAATGACGTGCAGGTAATTCCGTCTAGCAGCGATGTTTCCTATACCTTTTTGGTAGAATGTCAGGGGAAGGAGCTGTTAAAAAAACGGGTTGCGCATCAATCTATCCAAGTGTTAGGGCATAACTATGCTGACTTATATATTTATTCTGAGGACGAGGAAATTGGTGAATATGATAAGTTAATTTTAGATCGGACTGCGACCGCTGTGGCACAGCACTTATTACGGGATTTATATGTGGAGGAAAAGAAGCAGGCAGAAGAAGAGGGATGGGTAAACAGCTGGCTTCATGGAGAGCATACGGAGATTGAGATTACTGACTTTCTAAAGAGCTCCTACACAAATGGAAAATGCAAGGGCGGAACAGTATGTATCTGCAAATTCCATGAATCACACCAATCCAGCTCCGATAAAACATACTTTAAGCTGCTGTTTCGGACCATTTTTGAGCAGTTGGGCTTCTATACGCTGTCTACGGAAAGGAGAAATGAAATCACCTTTATTTTACTAAACTATCGGGATACTAAAAACCAGAAGCAGCGTCTAGAGACGGGGATTGAAAAATTATTAAACTCGGAATTTATTAAGAAACGAAAGACAGCCGTGACGGTAGGGGTTGGAAAGCTAATTGAGCAGCTGACGGATATGCATAGGAGCTTTAAAACAGCACAGGAAACGGTAAAGGTACAAAGCAATCTGGCGAAGGTATGTCATTTTTATGAGGATTTACATATGTACCGCATCCTTTCCATGATAAATCAGCATAGTGATCTGCAGGAATTTGTTATGGAATATTTAGACCCAGTCGTTCGTTATGATAAGAAATACAATGGAAAGCTAATGGAAACATTGCGGGTGTATTTATCCTGCAATGGTTCAAAGCAAGAAACAGCAAATCGGCTATTTGTGGTGCGCCAAACATTATATCATCGGATTACAAAGCTAGAGGGCTTACTTGGCAGTGATTTTATGAATTCAGAAAAACGTCTTGTGATTGAGTTTATGCTCCAAGCCTATGATTACCTTGTTTCGACAAAGCAAATGAAACAATATCCTGTCGAAGGGTAGCAGCTGACCTAAATACAGGTCATGCCCGCTTTTCTTATGGGGATTCTGACGCTTAGCCATCAACTTAACAATATACCAAAGCTACGTAAAGACATTATCTGGGGAACCAATATGTTGGCCAGATAGCCTTAGACTTTAGAAAAATGATCATTTATTTCAAACCTACACCTTCAAGTTAGATATTGAGATTATAAAAAACAATTGTTTTTTATAAGGTTAGAAACAGGCAGGAAATGCCTGTTTTTTTGTGGGATTTTATTATAATAAAAATATAAAAAAACAAGTTGTAATAAACATATGTTTTATTGTGACTTTCTTTGTTATTTGATGTATCTTCTTCAGAATTATATGTCGCTACTGTGGTTTCGAAATAAAGTTCGATAATTTATAAAAAAGTTTGACCCAAAATCCTGTATTGATAAGCAGGATTTTTTCTTGTTCAGCAATCGGGCTGTTTTCTTGAATAACACTCAATAAGGAAATTGGATATTTATGTTGAAATATAGAGAAGATTTTGAAGAAATATACTTAAGCTAACGGTACAGGTTACTTGAATAAACCATTTAATTTACTAAGGTAAATTGTTACAATAATCCTTATATGGATTGTAAAGCTATTTGCAATATCTAGAAGACTATTAATTGAAGCTTTCATCAAATTAGCTCTAATCAAAAGTTTTAAAGACATTACAATCAAGGACATCACCGATGAAGCAGAAGTTAATCGTGCTACATTTTACGCTCATTTTGTAGATAAATATGATTTACAAGATGCTGTGCTTTCAGAAAACATACTAAAAAATATCCAAGAGAAACTGAGTTGTCACGATCAATTAAATGAGCAAACAATTATTAAAATCTTCCTAGCTGTTACAAAATTTCAAACAGATTTAAGTATTCAATGTAAAAAGAATTATGAATCATTTAGTACGGTTATTGAAAACAAAATAAAAAAAGAATTAGAGCATGTTCTTTACTCACTTCTTTTAAAATAGAATAACAAACGTGAAAATGAATCAATTAAAGTCGGTGCTGTTTTGCTAAGTTGGGGTTTATATGGGGCTTGTGTGGATTGGCAGCATAATGGCTCGTTATTAGCTGAAGAATATATTAAAACTGCTATTCCCTATTTATTAGGTGGGATAAAGTTATCCGAAGTATAAAAAAATCCAATAAAATAATACGAATTTCTAATTTTACAAAAATCGGTAGAAAGCAGATCTTTCTTAAATTTAGGTTAAACACATGTATAAAAAAGAACCGCACAGGAATCGGCTTTTTTAGGTTTGAATTTGCTTAGCATAAGGAAATCAGGGTTTCATCTTCCAAATAATGTCTTAGCGTATAATATCCGTGTTTTGTCGGCAGGACCCCATGCCCATCAAGGTAAGAATTTAGAATTACTCCAAAACAAAGATCTTATGCAAATTGCTCAATTTTCTCGTTTTGGGGTAGTTTATTTTTGTTAGATTGATGGCTATGCGTCAGTACCCCAAAAAGTAAGGGAAGTACCATAACCTTAAATAAAAAAATCCTTCTAGATTCAATTCTAAAAGGATTTTTTAACTATATTTAATTTATTTTCAATGAGTTGATCCTAGAAAGATGTAAGCTCCTTTGAACATCTCAAAATGTGGAAAACGGTTTACAACATAATGAAAATCTTTTTTATTTAACAGTACACAGTCCATGCAACTTCAATCACTCATCTAAGTAGAAATGTGGATTTAAAAATATAACAATGAAATAGAACTTTTAAACCCTATAGTAGTCGTTTTTTCATGAAACATCGACTTCTACTAATTGTTCTTTCTCACTATTCATAAATAAACCATGAACCTTAACATGAGATGGGATCAACGGATGATGACGAATGATGTTGACACTTTTCTGTATGCCCTCAGCTACAGTTTTGCTTCCCTCTAACCAATCACTCACACTGACATTTGGGAATTCCGGCATACAATTTTGAAAAAGATAATCAAAAGTTTGTATGTTCTTCTTTACTCTTTCACTATCACATATTTTGTTAAGTAAATTTTGTTTATCCACTGTGTTCCCTTGACCCTCTGTTGTACCAACAACAAAAACTTCCTCAATATTTTCCTGATAAATTGCAATAATGATATCTCGCATTAAATCGCTGTAAGGGTGTGAAATCACAGGTCCAAAACTACTTAGGACTAACATATTTTTTGGATGGATATTAGTCGCTTGTTGTAAGAGTTGTTCCAATTTTTGATCCATTCCGATCACAAATAACGCTTTTTTGTTTTCATCTAAATACATAACATTCACCCCATTGATTATTTGAAAATTGTTTAAAATAATATTCCCTTGACCACACGTACTAGAAATCGAGCCATGACGTAGCTGTCAATTGATTTATAAAATGAATGATTATAAAAACGATGAAACATCTTCATAATATAAGTGTTTAAGACCAGTTCTCCCAATATCCTTTTGGATCTATGGTTGCCAGGCGAATCCATCCATTTTTTACTTTTTGACGAAACGCACAATCACGATCCAGCAATCGCTCCACATATTTCCGTGGTGCTTGGATAACTACCAGTAAACGGAGAGGAGCATGATAAACCTCATGATCTGATTGCATCACCGATTGCCAAGGAAGCCCGGCTAACAAGTCACTGACATTTCCCTGCATAACACCAAGACCTGCCGTAACTGTTTGGGTAGCTTTGTTTCCACTGCCGTAATAATGAGGTGCAACGGTAGATGCGTAATACTGTAGATTAATCCATTGGGTAACTGTGCCTGGGCCAGCGATAATATTGGCAAGTATTTCACCATTTTCATCCTCTTGCCAGTTGTAGTTGTGTAAAAAGGTTCTTCCCTCCAGATTGCACTCCTTTGTTAGATCGCGATGGCCGATAATAAACGCGGCGTTACGCGCTAGCCCCCATTCCGGACGTACTTCACTCCAATCCTCAGCAAAGCGTTGTGCCTCATTCTTCGGATTTTTGAAACGGGAACCCAAATTGGGCAATTGTGATACCCGCTCTGCATTCGCATGATGGCTAACCTGTGGTAACGTCGCCTGGATACCATGAAATGCGTGTTGAGCCGCCTCTGAAAGCTCAGGCACATACAGCCAACGTAATTCATCAAGCGTGGTTATATGCTCAGCAGCCACGAAAACCGTGTCCTCTGGAATCAAAATCCCATCAGCCTTGAGGGCCGCCCTTACCTTTGGAAGGTTGCACAAAGTCGCTAGAACCCGTGCATTGAATCCACCCGATGCCCCTCCGCAAGCACCACATTCTAACGCAGCAGCATATGGATTATTAGTACTACGGCTTCCATGCCCACAAATCACGACTAATGGTGCGAAATTATTTCTGAGTCCCATCATTTTCAGGGCTTGTCGTACATAGTGCACTTTCTCTTCCTCAGAAAAACCAACCGACAACTCCGTTTCTGAAGTTTGCACGTGATCGATTGACAGTTTTGTAGAAGGTTTCCGCAACCATGCTTCCCGAAGTTGAGATAAGGTATGACCAGCGCTACGTGGAATAAAGCTGCGCGTCAACATTTGCAGGCTAAACCAGGGACCACTTACTTCTGGCAATAATAAACTGGTAAGCAAGTTTTGCTTCATCGCTTTAAACGAGTAGCTGAGTGAATTCACCGCATTTCGGCGTTGTTGATATTGTTTGGATTCACACTCAGATGAATACTCTTTTACTTTATGCTGCGGTTCAAGTATGACGGGCAAAGAGGAATGAGTATGTTCGCTTCCAAGTTCACATGTTTCAATAGGTAATCCAAAAAAACCAGCCATTCCATACGTCTCAAAAGGACCGGCTTTTTCTAGTGCACGGCGAAAAGGCTCCGAACGTACATCAATACAGAATACAAATTGTGCTAAAGTCGACTTTATCTTTTTTGTTTCATGCTTCTTCGAGACAATTTTCTCACTTAATTCATCTGCGTATGTTTCCTCCCAGGCTTCCAACCAGAGCTTCCTGCGAACCATCTCATCAAAGCGATAGGCGAGCGTTAAATATTCTTTTTGTTCGGTGGAAGACAACCGCAACCAGTTTTCAATCGGCATGTTCCCCCAATGAGCCCAAGCCGCAATGAGCGGAACCAGTGATACTTTACTTTCAGATGTTTGCTTAGGTAGAGGCAGATAAGGTTTAAGTAAAATCCACTCCATGGAAATCCGAACGGCTAAATATTCCATTAGAAGTGAGCTTTCTTGGGTGGATTGTTGCGAGCGCCAGAGCATCATTCCTGCCCATCCTGGCAAAGTAAGTAAATGAGCTTCAAGATAGCTTTGTATCTCTGACTGAGGGATTTCAAGTGCCGACAATGCCTCTTTTAGTGCAGCATTCGCCCCTTGCGGCCAATTTTTAAGTTGCTTCCGCTGAGTACGATTGAGCGCAGGATCATGCTCAACAAGTTTACGCCACGCACGATAGAAACCCTCCTCACGATTTGGCAGAGACCAAGCTGCCTGGGAATCATCCAAGAACAACTTACACCACTTGATTACGTGATGATCAAGAGTGTGAGCCACTTTCTCACCGCCCTGCTGTTCTAAACAAAGACTTAATGGTTTTAACGAATATTTCTCAGTGTTTTGAGGCTCCAAACTGATTAGTTTCTGTGCTAAGCTCTGTAACTCAGGTGCTACCAATAGGTCGGAAGGCAGTTCATCCAGCTTAAGTGCAGCCCGACAAAATCGTTCTGCCACCCCGCGTGGCAAATCAAGAGATTGTAAGTCAAGCCAACATTGAAGCCTCATTTCAAGAAAATCCTTATCAATCTCTCCTCGCTGCTGCGCAGATTGTATCACGGAAGCACTAGGATATATATCCACATCACGAGTATCTTTGAGCCAGCGTGCCACCTGTTCAAATGATTGTCCTTCAAGTCCCATCCAAGGATTGCGTGCCGCAAATGTAGCAATAGGCCAAAGTGGTGCAATGACTCGGCTGGCTGACTTCACTAAATCGTTTATGTCGAGATCAATGGAATCAAGAGTTAAATTTTCCTCTAATGTTTTGGGTAGTGTTGACGTTGCATTCATTATTCATTACCTCCTCGGGAAAGGTATTGCGTAAGATACTTTGGGTGACTTTCGACCGACACTGGATGAGGATCACCTAGCCGTACGAGCCAAAGATAAAGCACTGCGAAGGAAGTGGAAGAACGATTGCGAGCTACCCACATCCCTATAGCACCACCGAATAACAAGATGAATAGAACTAAAACAGCCACTGGCATAGGCAGTTGTGCACCTTGATGAACCGTTGTATATAACAATCCGGATAAGACGTGATGAATGATGCCGAACACCATTACCGATGCTCCCAACATGGAAAATCCCGCAACACGACCGATGCTTCCTTGATTGAAAGCGATCAGCCGTGTCCAAGCAAACGACAGTGACCATCCTAAGATGAGGGAACTAATCAGTTGATACCCCTCTTCAGGAGACGCCAACCAAAAACCGGCCCCTACTAAAAAACCTAAAGCCATCCCTGCGATTTTCCATAACAATGATGATCGTTGGGACGTACAAGACGTTATCTCGTAGCGGCGCACCGCGGAGCCAGCCTGCAAGAAAAGGGCTGCTTTAAATAGGCCATGTAATATGAGATGGATTATGGCAGCCACATAAGCACCTAACGCACATTGAATCAGCATGAACCCCATCTGCGCAATTGTAGAGGCAACTAACTGACGTTTGTAATCAACCTGAACCAAAATAATTCCAGTCCCTAGCAAGACTGAGATACTAGCCAGGCCAAGCAAAAAGATCTGAGCTAAATCACCATTAAAAAGAGGTGCGAATCGAGTCAGCATAATTCCACCGACATTCACTAACCCTGCATGCATAACCGCGGAAACCGGTGTCGGAGCAACCGCCGATTCTAACAGCCAGCGTTGGAAAGGCCATTGTGCGGCTGGTATCACCATTGCCAATACTAGCAGCAGATTGACCCCCGTCCGCTCCCATGAGACAAGTTTCTCTAAACCGTCACCAGATAGTGCAAGTGATAACTGCCAGTGTCCCGTGACTTGCGCCAGCCAGGTTATCGCTAACAACAAAACCAGCCAACTGAGCGCAAATAGGCGACCGGAAAGTGCAGCTGTATTTCTCGCTACTTGCCACTCTCTGTTTAACCCTATGAGTAATGTCAGTCCTAGAAGAGTTACTCCCCAGCAAACTAACAACCAACGAAGATCATCACTTAGCCAAGTAACTGATACAGCACCTGTAGTGAGCGTTAAAAGTGCAAAATATTTACGATAAGATTGATCACCAAGTAAGTAACGGACGGAGTAACGCTGTATAATCAAGCCTATCGTAAGAACAAACAGTGCCATCAACCAAGCCAGGGGATCGAAGCGCCAAGGTCCCAATATCCCATTCGTATTGTTAGCGACAAGGGCTAACAGGGCGATTAATGGAGGGATCGCAATGATACCCACGTGAATACGAACCATATTCAAGGGAATCCGTGGATGTAACAGCAATAACGCGCTAAGCGCAGCGACAGCAAGTGATACAAAAAATGCTGTCGGAAATGACAAAAAGTTCAGTGAAACCAACATCCAATATCCCTCCATTGAAATGATTTGAGCGTATCAGCTAAAGCTCCTAAAACAATTATAAAAACAATAGATGAGAGCAAATTTTGCAATACGATTTCCTTCACTTTGGTTTCTTTCCTTTCCGGTTTAACATGTGATTTGTACAATAAAAAAACCGACAAATTTCAGAATAAAACGGACTTAACCGTAATTCTAAAAGTTGTCGGTTTATCTTCAACTAACTCAAAGTTTTTTGAAGATCTCCCTTTATGTTTATTTTTATAAGCTTTTCCCCTAAATCATTAAATAATTTAAATACCATAATCCGTTCCCCGGTACGAGTGCTTATATCAGTGTAAAAACTTTTTACTTCTTCCCCAGTTATATTTAGAATAATTTCTTTTAGGTTGTCTATACCTGACTCAACCAACTCAGATCGCACCCGCTTTACGGATAACATTCCTTCCTTTGTTTCACAAACAGAATATTCAGCGGGTGTCAGAATACCACGTAAAAACACTATTATCATATCCCGTAAAATATCAGTTTTAACGGATACTGAACCGCGTCCAAGAAAATCTTTTTCCCATTGAGTTATTGCTTTACTTATTTCTGTTTCAATATATCCTTTTGACTTACTCATAATTACCCCCTTAATAAAAAACGGTATATTCCCCATACTAGTACTAGTCCCCTAGTCGAGAAATATACCGATTTATCTTATTCTTTCCTTCTTATTTTTACATGATGCTTTTTCATATTAGTCAATTAAAATGTATTAACAATATGCTAAAGCACTAATTAATAAAGAAGTTAAAAATAATATCTATCGATTATTTAGCTATATTATACTTTACACATAAAATATAAAGTTTGTCAATATGTGAAGGAATATTTTATTATAAATGGGGTTCTTACGCATGCCTATCAAGCTAATTTCCATATATATCCCCTATGTGATTAAAATAGGCTATCCTTTTAGTAGAGTAATTGATAAGGATGGCGTTTTTATGAATACTTTATTGTACGAACAACTGCAACTCTTTGTACAGGAATTACATAGTCATTTATCCCCTAAAATCCTTCACAGACTCGCAAAAGAGGTAGGATTTGTCCGCAGGACAAGTAAGTACAGTGGACAAAACCTTGTGTCACTGTGTCTGGCTCAGTCAAGAAATCGCATCTTCCTCCCTCAATCAATTATGCAGCAAGCAACAGAGGTACTTATCAGTCCACAGGGACTGAATGAACGATTTAACCTCGCTGCTGTCCAACTATTGCACGATATTCTCACTGAATTGCTTCAAAAGAAGATTGCGAAACAACCTGCTATTTCTGGTGCTCATACGGAACATTTTCGTCGCATTCGTGTACTCGATTCGACCGTATTTCAATTACCTGATATATTCGCAGATAAGTATGCAGGTGCTGGTGGAAGTGCTCATAAAGCTGGCGTGAAAATTCAGTTTGAATGTGACTTATTGAGCGGAGATGTACTTCATCTTCATGTAGGAGAAGGGAAAGAAAATGACCAGGTATATGGTTCGCATTGTATAGATTCTCTGGAAAAAGATGATGTCCGCATTGGAGACCTTGGCTACTTTTAGGTTCGAAATTGCACAATTAAGAATGGAAATGATCTCTGTTGAACCAACAGAGATCATTTGTTCCAAGCATTTGAAGTGATGCTTTTATATTCGAACAACACGAATGTTTTTGAATCAGAAAGCCTGAGCTTTAGCTGTACACAATTTCGTGCTGTTCGCGTTTTTCATACAGCTCCCAGTATTTCTCTGCAATTAGCTCAGGCGCAAAGTGAGTGCCAGGAGCCACGATACCGCCAATAGTAACCGTACCAACAAAAACGCCTTGAGGCTTTAGTTCTTCAGCCAGAGTAAAGGCTAGGTTGCGCAGCGCTGCTTTGCCTATGGACAAAGCAGCGTAGTCTGCCATAGGATACAGCGCAAACGTGCCACCTGTGAAGAAGATTGTTCCTGCTTTTTGTTCTACTTGATCGGGAATAACTTGTAATGCACAATGCAATGCACCGGCTACGTCCACCTGATAATGGGATACAAGGGATTCTGCCGTAAGGGAAGTTGGTTTTCCGCCTTTCAGAACAGCAGCGTTGTACACCAGCACATCCGTTGTACCGTAGTTTTTCTTGATTTGGTCAAAAGCTTCTGTTAGCGATGCCGGACTTGCCGCATCCGCTGCTACGGCGTAAGTTTCGATTCCTTCCGAGCTCAACTCCTTCACATATTGATCCAGTGCATCCTGGTTACGGGAAACCAAGACGACACGGAAATTATTGCCGCCAAATTTTTTTGCAACATGATTTCCGACACCAGGACCTGCTCCAACAACAACGATAAGTTTTTTACTCATTTTTCATCCTCCTACAAATTTAAATTCAAAAGTTAAAAGATAGCTACTTTTTTTCAATATACCCATAGCTACAATCGGTCCAAGAGTTGCACCCATAAATGGAATAAACGAGAACAATGAAATCGCAGAACCCTTTGCAGTTCCTCCTAATTTGCAGAAACCGGGTTTTTTATTTTAGTAATATTTTGTTAAACCTCAATTAATTATGACCAACTATTGGGTGTGGTACATACGGCTCTTCTAAGAACGCAATTTCTTCAGGCGTTAAATTAATCGATAGAGCGCCTACTGCATCTTCTAGATGTGATATTTTCGTAGCACCGATAATCGGAGCTGTTACTGGTTCTTTCTGAAGAAGCCAAGAAAGTGCGATATGAGTGCGAGGAACACCACGTTTTTCTGCGAGTGATGCAACCCCCTCAACAACTAACCGATCTGCATCAGCAGTTGCATCGTATTTAGATTTTTGAATTTGGTCCGTTTCGGAACGATGCGTTGTTTCCGACCAATCACGTGTTAATCTCCCCGATGCGAGCGGACTATACGGAGTTACCCCAATTCCTTCCTCCTTACAAAGTGGCAGCATCTCCCTTTCCTCTTCACGGTATATGAGGTTTAAATGATTCTGCATTGAGACAAATCTTGTCCACCCATGTTTCTCTGCTACATGTAATGCCTTTTGGAACTGCCATGCGTACATGGCAGAAGCACCAATGTATCTTGCCTTCCCAGCCTTCACCACATCATGTAATGCTTCCATCGTTTCTTCAATAGGGGTATTGTAATCCCAGCGGTGGATGATATAAAGGTCTACATAATCCGTTCCGAGTCTCTTAAGGCTCTTATCAATTTCACTCATGATTACCTTTCGGGAAAGCCCCGCACCATTTGGACCTTCATGCATGCGATTATAAACCTTCGTTGCTAGTACAATTTCGTCACGATTGGCATAATCTTTTAAAGCTCGTCCTAGAATTTCTTCACTTTTTCCGAGCGAATATACATTCGCTGTATCAAAAAAATTAATACCTAATTCCAGAGCCTTTTTTATGATTGGACGAGAGCTTTCCTCATTAAGTACCCATGGGTGAACCCAACTCTTAGCATCACCGAATCCCATGCATCCAAGACAAAGCCTAGATACATCCAAACCAGTATTTCCTAGTTTTGTATATTTCATGTTACTACCCCTTCTTTCTAAAAGATTATATGTTGTTCCTAAAAAAGCCCAAGCAAGATTCCTCTAAAAAAAGGAACTTTTCTTAAACGATGCTATTCAGCCTTTTTCTGTATCCTTCTTGAAACAAAGACTAGTTTTTTAAATATCAAATTTAACGTTACCGAGCCATTTTACAAATTCGGGATCTCTATGTGAAAAGAACACGCTCTCTTTCGTATCTAACGTAGCAATCGTCTCCATATCTTCTTGGTTTAATTGAAAGTCGAAGATATTGAAGTTTTCAATGATTCTTTCTTTATGAACAGACTTAGGAATCACGACCACTTCTCTTTGAGTCAACCAACGTAAAATCACCTGGGCAACGGATTTATTATACTTTTTGGCTATTGTTACTAATACTTCATTTTGGAACATGTTATTTCTTCCTTCAGCAAAAGGCCCCCAGGATTCTATCTGAACATTATTTTCCTGCATAAATTTTGCACTTTCGATTTGCTGGCAGAAAGGATGTGTTTCGACCTGGTTTACTGCAGGAACTACTTCATTATGAGTAATCAAATCTACCAGACGGTCCGGATAGAAGTTACTAACTCCAATTGCCCTGATCTTTCCTTCACGATACAATTCCTCCATCGCACGCCAAGAACCATATACATCGCCCAAAGGCTGATGAATTAAATACAAATCTAAATAATCTACCTGTAAACGTTCCAGTGATTTTGCGAATGCTTTCTTTGCACGCTCATAACCAGCATCCTGAATCCAGAGTTTTGTCGTAATAAATATTTCTTCTCTTGGAACACCACTCCGTTTGATAGCTCTGCCGACCGCTTTTTCATTCATATAAGCCGCTGCTGTATCAATCAAGCGATAACCCGCCATAAGGGCATCATAAACGGCCTGTTCACATTCATTTGCATCTTCAATCTGATAAACACCAAAGCCGAGTATAGGCATCTCAACACCATTGTTCAAAATTACTTTTTGCATATGAAATCCTCCCATGTTTTAAATATTAAGTGTCAATTTATGCATTTTTATCACATTACATCCTCTATTGTTGGGATTCACTTTTGTATTTAAGTCCCAAAAGGGACTTTGAGTCAGCTCCTTATTAAGGTTACGCCATTGTGGAGTTATGTCCACAGTGGTAGCAGCGTTTCTCCACGGTCCTAGACAGACCGTTTCTGTTCGACGAGCCCTCTCTGCACTCTTTGCACATGGGCCATTCTTTCTATTCCCACCTTTTTTCTTATGTGATTTCCCATCACTTCGTCGCAATACTTTTTTCGGACGTACGAGTAAGGCCAGATGAGATGGCCGCAATAAGCACAGCAATTGTGACTGAGGCAGCCCCAATCCAAATAATCGCTAGCATCGATGAGCTCCCCGCGACAATCCCCCCGATACCAGCACCCGCGGCAATGCCAATCTGGACAAAAGAACTGTTTAGACTAGCCATAATACCGGACGCTTCCGGAGCAAGAGAGACAACGTTATAGTTCTGTACCGATCCGAACGACCATGCAGCAATCATCCAGATTATGAGCAATGTGATAGAAACCATTACCGATCCAGAGATGATGGACAGCAGTATGAGGGCGAGAACTTGGAAGACATTGCTGCCGAAAAGCGTACGAGTGGTACCGATTCGATCAGCCAGGAAACCACCAAGCTTGGAGCCGATCAAGCTCGCGATACCTAACCCAAAGAGAACAACGCTTATTTCCCGATCACCCATCTTCATGACGGAGGACAAGAATGGGGTCATAAACGTATTGACCACCGAATAGCTGATAAATACGAATAGAGTCATACCAAGGGCCATTAAGATGTTTGGTTTCTTCAACAAGGCTAACTGCTTGCCCAGAGGGACTGGCGCATCGCCTTCTGTGACCGGAATTGTCCGTGCAACGGAGAAGATTGCCAGCAGGCATATGAGTCCGATGCCCCAGAAGATAGTTTTCCAATCGTATGCTGTGGCCACCACACGACCAATTGGGACACCGATGACAAGGGCGGCACTGAAACCTGTTGCAATGGTGGCAACCGCTCCTGCCTGACGTCCGGGCGGTGCTAGTTTTGGCGCGATGGTAATGGCAGTGATGACAAAAACGCCCGTTCCTATAGCGAGTACAATGCGAGATGCCATTAGAAAAATAAAACCAGAAAGGGTAACTGTCATAACGCTGCCGAGCACAAGTATAGAGAGAGCAAGCATTAATAACTTACGTCGATCCATTTTGGCCAGCGCCATCATGACAATTGGAGGTCCAAATGCGTAAGCAATGGCGAAAACAGTGACCAATTGTCCTGCCGCTGATACCGATATATTAGCAGAGGCAGCGACTTTATCTAGAATCCCTGCAATGACGAATTCTGATGTGCCAACTATAAAGCTAATGAATGCTAACATGTAAATTTTCCAGGTATTTTTCATGGTATTTTATTTACTCCTCCTTGTTTTTAATTCATATTGATGTTTTAAGCCACATCTGTGTATAATTATAAACAGAAACAGAATGTTAACAATCACTAAATCACCACGATTTGTGTATTAGTGCACAGATTGATTGGAATTGTGTATTTATTTTTAAGAAGGATGGGGGACTCTTACAATGTCTACGGTTGATAGAAGAATACTCAGATCTCAAGAAGCAATAAAAAAAGCTTTTATTGAACTGATGTCTGAAAAAAATTTTGATCACATTACGATACAGGATATTGCTGACAGGGCCAATGTGAATCGAAGAACCATCTATCTTCATTATTTGGATAAGTATGATCTACTGGATAAGCTTATTGAAGAACACATTAACGAAATGCGGGAGATATGCGAATCAACATCTGAAATGGATGTTTTAAATGGAAGTCCGGGCTGGTTCGAATACTTTGAACGTCATTATTCATTCTTTTCGGCGATGTTAGCCAGTAAAGGAGCCCCTTTCTTCCGTAGCCGGTTCCTTGAGTTTGTCATCGAAGATATCAAGAATGGATGGAATATAACAGAAGGAAAAAATCGCGGTTTAAGCGCAGATGTTATTCTTCAATTTTTTGGAGCGGCTTACGTAGGGGCAGTGGAATGGTGGTTCAAGAATGAAATGCCTTATCCACCTCATGTTATGGAAGAACAAATGTTGATACTGCTAGATTCCATGGAAAAACTACCTCAATTTAGTGAAGAAGAAATGGGATAAAAATAATTACACAATTTAATCGATTTGTGCACTAATACACGAATCGTGAGAAATTGGTGATTGAAAGCGATTTCCTTATGTTTATAATGATAGACAGATGCCCAATAACGAATAAAAATCAATAAAGGTGATACAGGATTGTTACTGGTCATGCAGGCAAAACCTAAATCGCTAAAATCGTGGACTTTTTATGTCTTATGGTGGACTTTTTATGTCTTACTGTGGACTTCTTATGTCTTCAATTTTAGTGGTTTAGGTTTTTCTTTTTTAAAAAATGGAGGTGGATGACAGTGAGCTATGAAAACTAGGAGTGACTTTTTACGTTTTCAATTCTAATGTTTAGGTTTTTCTTTTTAAAAATGGGGGTGTATGGTAATGAGTTATGAAAAACTAGGAAAAGAAATAGTAGGGTTAGTCGGTGGAGAACAAAACATAGCTAGTGTTGTGCATTGTGCGACTCGTTTGCGTTTTAAATTAAAAAATCCTAACAAAGCTAATAAGCAAGCCCTTCAAAACTTAGATGGAATTATCAGCGTTGTAGAGAGAGGTGGACAATTTCAGGTTGTGGTCGGAAGCCATGTGTCGGAGGTTTATAAAGTAATTACAAAGATTGCGAATGTGGGTAATGAAACAAAATCCAAAGACGAACCAAAAGGAAGTATTGGGGCACAAATTTTTGAAGTTATTTCAGGGGGTTTTTCTCCATTGCTCGGAGCCTTTGCTGGTTCAGGTATGCTTAAAGTGTTATTAGCTATTTTAACAATGACTGGGGTATTATCAGCAGAAAGTGGAACTTACTTTATTTTATCCGCAGCTGCAAACGCTGTCTTTTACTTCCTGCCAATTTTTCTAGGTATTACAATTGCTACAAAACTTGGAGCAAATCCTTACGTGGGCGGAGCCATTGGAGCTGCATTACTAGAGCCGAATTTTACAAGCTTGTTAAAGAATACGGGTGATGTCTCTGATTTTCTTGGTATTCCGGTTGTTTTGATGAATTACTCTTCTTCCGTGTTCCCTGCTTTTATCGCAATCGGAGCCTATGTTGTTTTGGACAGATTTCTTAAGAAAATTATTCATAAAGATATACAAATGTTTTTGGTTCCAATGTTGTCATTAATCATCATCGTACCATTAACTGTAATTGCTTTAGGTCCTTTCGGTGTATATCTGAGTAATGGTATTGGGCAGGGAATCAGCTTTTTATCTACCAAAAGTGGAATCTTAACAGGTGCTGTAATGGGCGGCGCTTGGCCTTTCATCGTCTTAACTGGTCTTCATTGGGGATTTACACCGATTGTTGTAGCAAACTTAGCTAATGGTGGAGATCCATTGCTAGCAATGGCTGCTGCCGCTATATTTGCACAAGTGGGACTGGCATTGGGTGTTTTCTTAAAAACTACGGACAAAACCATAAAATCATTTGCTGGATCTACGTTATTGCCCGGAGCATTATCTGGTGTAACAGAACCAATTCTGTATGGGTTAATTCTACGTAACAAGCGCACTATTCCTTATATTGTAATAGCTGGAGCTGTTGGAGGAGCGATTAGTGGTTCCGTTGGAGCAAAAGCAATGTCAATTGCGTTTCCATCTTTCTTAAGTATTCCAGCCTACTCACCATTGGTACCATACACCATTGCTATGCTGATTTCTTTTGCTGCTACAACAATTTTAACTTTAATTTTTGGATATGAAGATAAAAAGAAAAGAGAAGTTGCAGAAAACAAGGTAGAAGCAGGACAGCCAATTGCAAAACAAGAAGCAATTGTCAGCCCGTTAACAGGGGTAGTTAAGCCATTAGCAGAAGTGGATGATCAAGTGTTTTCATCAGGAGCTATGGGAAAAGGAATCGCAATCGAGCCAACTGTTGGTAAAGCTGTCTCTCCTGTTAATGGTATTGTTACAACAATTTTTCCGACAGGGCATGCAATTGGTATCACGTCAGACCAAGGTGCAGAAATATTAATCCATATCGGAATCAATACTGTCCAATTAGAAGGAAAATACTATTCATCGGTCGTTAAACAGGGAGATCGGGTGAACCAAGGTGACTTATTAGTTAACTTTGATATTGAAAAAATAAAAGAAGCTGGGTATCCAATTACTACCCCAATTATTATTACAAATACAAATCATTATGTAGATGTTATTGAAACCAATAAAGAAACTATTCAGGCAAACGAAGGTTTACTGACAGTAGTCATTTAATCATCTTCTTTTAGAAATACGGGGAGAGACTTGATTACTCTTCCTCATATAAATTGTTTTAACTATTGTAAATAGATAGTAATGGAGGAGGATTTACATTATGAATTATGAAAACAAAAAATTTCCAGAAGGCTTCTTATGGGGCGGAGCTACCGCAGCAAATCAATTAGAAGGCGGTTTTCATGAAGGGAATAAAGGATTAAATATTGCAGATGTTCTACCGGGTGGAAAAGAACGACTCAAGTTATTACAGTCACCAGGCTTCGATTTTGAAATTGATACAGAAAAATATAGTTATCCGAACCATGAGGCGATCGACTTCTATCATCGCTACAAAGAAGATATCGCGTTATTTGCGGAAATGGGATTCAAAGTATACCGTATGTCCATCGCTTGGACAAGGATTTTTCCTAATGGAGATGAGCTGGAACCAAATGAAGCAGGTTTAGCTTTTTATGACCGTGTGTTTGATGAATTGCATAAGTATGGTATTGAACCAGTTGTCACGATGTCCCACTATGAAATGCCGGTAAATCTTGTGAAAGAATATGGCGGCTGGAGAAGTCGAGAAGTTGTTACGTTCTTTGAAAGATATACAAAAGTAATTTTAAACCGTTACAAAAACAAGGTAAAGTATTGGCTGACATTCAACGAAATCAATTCTGGTCTTGAACTGCCAATTCTGGGTCTTGGTTTTGCGATTCAAAGGGAGGAGGACAAATACCAGCCAACCTTTCAGGCGTTCCATCATCAATTTGTTGCAAGCAGTTTAGCGGTAAAGGCTTGCCATGAAATCATTCCTGATGCAAAAATAGGGTGTATGATTATATATGCACCTATATATTCTTATGATAGTAACCCTGAAAATGTAATGTATGCTCTACAAAAATCGCGCTTCCTTAATAATTTCTGTGGTGATGTTCAGGTAAGAGGAGAATACCCTGCTTTCATCAAGCGTTACTTTAAAGAACATAACATTAATCTTGAAATGCAACCTGGTGATTTAGAGCTTCTGAGAACTTATCCAGTTGATTTTATTAGCTTTAGTTATTATATGTCACTTACAGAAAGGAAAGAAAAGGAAGATTCTGACATTGGAGAAGGGAATATTTTAGGAGGAATGAAAAATCCATTCCTAAAAGCGAGTGAGTGGGGATGGGAAATAGACCCTATCGGATTAAGAGTTTCCTTGAACGAATTATATGACAGATATCGTAAACCACTTTTTATTGTTGAGAACGGTTTAGGAGCCAAAGACAAAGTAGAGGAAGATGGCTCAATTCACGATGATTATCGAATTGAGTACCTCCGCACCCATATCGAACAAATGGCGGAAGCAATTGAAGATGGCGTTGAACTGATGGGGTATACTCCTTGGGGCTGTATTGATTTGGTCAGTGCTTCAACAGGAGAAATGTCCAAACGTTATGGTCTCATTTATGTCGATAAACACGATGATGGTAGCGGGACATTAGAACGAAAAAAGAAAAAGTCCTTCTTCTGGTATAAAGATGTAATAGCAACAAATGGGAAAAAATTATAACAAGCAAAATTTAATCTTTACATCTTTATTAACCTTATTACCCTTGTTTTATAACGACTAATCTGAAAAACTCCCTTTCTTACTTCTAGAAGGGAGTTTTTAGTCTGTGGGGGATTGTGAAGCATTGTACTTAAAGTAATGGGTGCTATTGTTGAAGATCAAGGATAGAAAACGATCAAACTTTTTGATAAAACCGAAACTTAAATATGCTAGAGAGGAATCCATTTTGATCAAGCTTTTTTTAAAATGGATTCTTCTTATTTGCCATAAAATATAAGTTTGTGAGGTATTTTTGATCAAACTTTACTTCAAAGCAACGATAAAAGCTTTCTTAAGCCTTCTGCAGAAATATCCGTCGGTATAATTCGGGTTCCAGAAAGAAACAAAAGATAGATTGTGTTTTATTATAAATAAAGGGAAATGAGTATTTTTAAAAGTTTCTTTGCACTAAAAAAGTTGCTAAATATAAGCAACTTTTTTATCTATTTGTTTCTATTATTTTTACTATTGACGAATATCAATCCACCAACGATCTTCCGCATTCATGTCTTCATTGTCACCAAACCCACTGTAATGGAAAGCATCAAGGAAGATTGAATCCAGTTTATCCTCATCTACAAAATAACCTAAGTTAATCTTCAGTGTTTGTCCTGGCGGAATACTGCCAATATTGTAAAAGCTTTTTCCGTTTCCATGCGGTTCTAGATAATCAACTTCTGTCGTCATAATACTTTCTTCCGCAATTCCATCTTCTCTAGCATAGTTCCATGCATTATTTTCAGATTTAAGCACTTGTAAGGACGGATGCATGTAGATTTCTTCAGTTGCTTGTTTACCATTATTTTTCAATGTTGTTGTCAGGTAGACAAATTTAGGATTAACTAATTGAGACTCTACTAATTTGTCAATTGAATCTTTACCATTTCCCAGTTTATATGCATCCCGTCTGTACGGTATCAACTTCTTCGTCTGATCTAAAGCCTGATTCTCGCTTAGTTTCACTAGTCCAACTTCATTAAAGTTCTCTTGTTTAAAATCTATGATTGAATCAAAGACTTCAACTTTTTCTATAACATATTCAAGTTTGCTGCCACCTATTATGGTTACTGGAACCGTTTGACCTACGCTAAATAGTTGTTTGCTGTCTTTTTTCAAAGGAATGACGCTTGATTCCGTTGATTCATTCGCTTTGCTTAAAAGGGTTTCATCATAATCCATTGTAAATGATGCATTTTCCTCTGATGTTGGTTCAAGTGAAATGTTCTCTATGACTTTCATCATTTGTTCTTCACTTATATCGGCTCCAATATAACTTTCTAACATAATCCCCTCTTCCTCGAATAAGAGAAAGACCTGTCTGTTAAACATTAAATTATCGTTGCCAGCATCTTTATTGACAATTACTGCTTTTCTGCCATTGATTTCTTTTTCTTCGAAGCTGTTTGAGTACAGAGTTGAAAAATCTGAATTTTCCTCCAATTTCCAGAGAATGAATGAAAACCCACCCTCTGCGTAGTTATCTTTAAAAGAATATTTCATTGCAGTGTCGTCAATTGCTTCCATATTTTCTGGTAAATAGTCGACTTTCAACTTATACCAATTGTCAATCTTTTTGGGGTTCTTATTTGTCACTGAAACATTTACTTCATAATTTTGTTTTTGGACAATCATATCATATACTTTTACTGCTCCAAAAGCAGTTGTCGGCATGCCAATCAATAAGCAGGCAGCTGCAATTAAAATACGATTCCTTTTACGCTTGGCCTGTGGTTGTTCACCTTTCATCTTGATTTCCTCCATAAACAATTTCTTTTTGTACGTATATGTATCTGAAAATGTATGTTGTTCATCAAGTTTATCAAAATCGTCTAAAGCGATTTTTTCAGCTAAGTCATCCATTTTTTTTGAGTTCTTTGAATTCTTCATTTTCTCTACCTCCTATCATATTAAGTACTCGTTTTCGAGCTCGTTCAAACTGTTTGCGGACATTGACTTCAGTAATCCCCATTAGCTCTGAAATTTCCTGATAATTCAATTCATAGAAGATTTTGTACTTAAAAACATGTTTGTAAGATTCATTTAACGTTGTTAGCAACGTATCAATTTGAGCTTCAGACATTAAACGTTGTTCCCAATCTTCAATATTTTCATCTGCTACATCTGTCGCCTCTCTTTGATATTCTTCTAAGAATATTCCATGTCGTTTATTTTTCCGGTAGCTGTCAATCGCTTTGTTTTTCGCAATTCTCAAAATGTAGCGTTTAAGCTCTTCGGTGTTCAAGCTGCGGATTTTCCCTAGATGCTGGTAAAGAGTAATAAACGTCTCTTGGACTGCATCTTCGGCTTGCTGAATATTATTCAAAATAGAATAGGCTACATAATAAATTTTTTGTTCATACAGCTCATATAACTCTTCCATCTTTTCATAATCCTTGTTTGTATCTTTCATGTAACTCCTCCTCGCACTCTATATAACGAACGGGTGCAAACTTTTGTGACAATTTATAAAAAAAGCAGCAACTCCAAATGGCTTTTTTGGGAGCTAGCTTTGTCTAGTTTCTTGTTGTATTAATTGTAATCGCAAAAGAAAAAGGTGTTTATAAAGGATGTCCTATTGAATATTCAAATACATCAAAAGATCTCCAGAATAGAGTCATTTATCAACATGTTTTGCAAATGTTGAAAGATGAGTACCTATTGCTGAAGAAAATGACATTACTCGACCAACTCTTTACCAGATAAAAAAGAAGTTGAATCGTCTTAGGACTCAACTTTTTTTCAGGACAATTTATTACTTTAAAACAGTGCAGTTTATCTTCCGAAGTGACACTTATAAGGTTGACGAGCATAAGCCACAAAAGATTGAAAAAAGCAGTATTTCTGCGATAGAAATAAACCTCTCTAAGTTGGAGGGGGATATAATTTATTCTGAATCAATGCTTAAAGATATAGTTATAAAAGGTACTGAAGAGAAATATTGGCTTTTCAGTCGAAAATACAATTAACTGTAATGAAACAAAACATACATTTTGCTTCCGACTTAGCGTAAGAAAATCAGGGTTTTAGCTAAAATGTATTACTGGCTAATATCTGTGTTTTAAGACAAATAAGAACACCCCTCTGGGCCGTTGAAAACAGAGGGGGGCGCAAAAAAACAAGAAGGAGAAATGAACAAACTTGCAAGTCAGGGAGTCCTTGTCCATTTCCCTGTCATTATATCTCTGCCATGAATAAAATATGTCCAAAAAATATGCGGGATTTTATGCAAAAAGTAAGGAGACTTGTCAAAGGATGGGGAGTCCCAAACCCGCGCTGCTAGGGCATTGCATAAAATCCTGCATATTTGCTACTGTCCTAGAATGAGAGAAACCCAGTGTTGGTGCGGATGCCCTGGGTATGGCACTGCCGGTAATGATATGTTATGTAAACTTCACATGAATACCATATTCATCCAAAAAGGAACGACAAATCGCTTCTTCTGAATGGTACAATGAAGAAGAGGAGATGGGTTAATATGGTTTTTTTAAAGGGAAAAGGGTATAAACAATGAAAGAATTATGGGAAATTTTATCCAGCCTTTTATTTGTGTTTGGGATTCTTGTCGGAGTGTTTTTTTCATTTTTGATTTTAGTTGGACTCCTTTTTCGTTTTTTTAGTTAAGTATTAAAGATATGAACCCTTTCTCGGAATGAGAGGGGTTTGCTGTTCATTTGAAGGAAGATGGGAGAGAGTTGGCTTGAGAAAATGGGTGCTGTTATCTGTTTCAGCCATTCTGATGTCAGGACTGATTGCTTGTTCGAACCAAGATGGCAAGAAGACAAGCAATGCTTCAAATACGAGTTCATCCATGAGCAAAAGTAGTAAGACGGGAGATGTGAGGGAGGTAGTTTGGAATCAACTCCCACAAGAACGGAAAGACCTCATACGGGGTACATGGAGAGATGCAGAAGTGTCTACTTTTGTTTTAACAAAGGATACAATTAAGAGCTATCCAATCAAGGACACATCTTACATGGGCAGAGAAATTCAAGTTCTTTACTTTACAACGAACGAGAAGAAGGCACCGAACAATATGCTCGTTTACGCCGACAAAGAGACGTTGAAAATTATCGGATACGGAGTTCGAGAGTAGCCTGTTTCAACTGCCAATAACGAATCTTATGTTAACTAATCTCAAAGGAGACAGATAAATGGGGAACGACTTTTACTGTGAAGAAGTTTTCAGTGGAAAAACAAAAGTAAAAATCGTACTTGAAACAGAACATGTATTAGCATATCATCATACAAACCCTTATTATGAAGTCCATATTGTAGTTGTGCCAAAGAAACATATTGACTCATTCCTAACTTTAAAAGATAAAGACATATGGGAAGATTTATTATGTGTTTTACAGCAGGTTGCTTCGCAAGTAAAAGAACAGCATGGAGCATGCCGGATTATCACAAACCTTGGAGAATACCAAGATTCTAAACATCTTCACTGGCATGTAGCATATGGAAAAGTTTTAAAATAATTCAACAACTACCGATAAACTTGATTGTATGAACACAAGAGCCCTCTGCTTGGATCTGGAGGGCTTTTATAGGTTTCTAGATACATTGACTCCCGATAATGTCGCGTTATGTTAACCGCACATGTATAGAATATACATCCGAATCTTCATAACAATCAATTCTTCCAAATGGTACAATAAGGAAAAGGAGGGGAACCATGAGGAAATTATTATGGGGATTCAGTCTGTTTGTTGTCATTGTAGTGTTGGGAGGATGCTCGGCATCTGTAAACAAAGAAACAACAGTGAAGTCCGAAGACAAAGCTGTACAAGATGTTGAAGTGAAGGGACAGAATCTAACAGATATTACGAAATTGGCTACACCCGACCAGCTTGTGTATTTGCACAATGGCGTGGAAACGGTCTATAAAAGTAATAACAAGAGATTCGAACGAATCATTCAGCTCAATAACGCCAGACAAACAAAAACACTAGGTGTACTCAAACTGATAATTGACGACAATGAGATTGCAAAGCAGGGGGATTATCTCATCTATAAGTACACAAAGACCCATTATGCTCCTGTCTATTTCAAGCTGGTTCCATCGCCTGATGAAAGATTGGAAAACTGGGTAATGAATAATTATGGTTCAAACAACGTACCATCAGATGAAAAAGATGACCCATCCAAAATTGAAATCTATGGACATCTTGCACCTGCTGATGAACTACTGGAATATCTAAACATTAAATATTAACTGCCAATAACAAATGTTATGTTAACTGACAGCCTTAGGGCTGTTTTTTAATATCATTTCTTAGGAACATCAAAAAGACTTCTTTTTCATGAGGTCTATGGTTTAAAGTTCATTAATCCCAGGAATTTTCTTATATTACCTTCAAATGTTAAAAAATGTGGTCTGTTTTCATCGTCAAAAACCATTAAATATGGTTCCTCTTGACCTGAAAATATGATTGTTACTTCATCTACAAGGTCATTAAACCATTGGTTTCTAACCTTAATATTAGGTTCTAAAGGAATTCTTATCATAAATCCTTTATTTGGAATAGGATTGTATTTAACATATACACCTGTTATGCTTTCAAAAAATTTCTCTACCTCTTGCTGTAAATTAGTGTTCATTTGTAAAACCTTTATTACCTTACCTTTATTTATATCGAATATTTGTATTTGCTGATTAGTTTGAGCAATCCCATTTGTTGAAATTAGTTGGAAAACAAAAATACATACTAATACCTTTTTAATCACTTCAACCACCTCAAAAGTATTGTCCCCTAAAAAATAAAGTGGTATTAGTAACTTTTGTTGAACTAATTGAATCTTTTAATTGAACAAGAAACTAAGAATTTTTAACTTCCGATTTCGAGGATTATGTTAATACGCTCCCTCCAGATCGCTTAACTGGAGGGTATTTTTTATAGTTTTTTAGATACATTGACTCCCGATAATGAGATGTTATGTTAACCTGACATGTATAGGGTATACAGGAAAATTTTTCTTTAGAAAATTTCTATTTCTACATGATACAATTTATGACAGTAATTACTAAAAAGGAGAATTTATGAAGAAAAAAGTTTTAATTTTCATTGCACTCTTAGTAGTATTAGTTGGAATTTTCCCTCCAATATTAGCACCCGTTGTTCACAGTAACGATTCAGCAAGATCAGCATTCCGAGAAATGATCTATAAGTCCGGACACCCGTATCAAAGTTTTTTCGCTCTTATTTTCAAGGGTGACTATGAAGATAAAGAATACGGACAGCGATATAATGTATACTGGTTTGATTATGATGATCCAACTGGTGAGATGATGGCTCCCATCTGTTATGCTAAAAAATTAGAAAATGGGAAATATGAAGTTTCTTGTGGTACCGGACCTTAAAATAAATACAATTAATACATATATTTACAAAAAATATGAAAACTAAAACCCTTCAGACAGCTTTAACTGAAGGGTTTTTGCTAGTCTCTTAAATACATTGAATTCCGATAATATGTTAACCTCACGTGAATAGAATATACATTTTGCTTTACCTTTATTGGTAATATTTTCTCACCATTTTCTAATCATCCTGTTATCTTCTTATCATTTAATGCTCTTATTATGAGATTAAGTTTAATAAAAGGGGCGAAATCCTAATTGAAAAAATGTATGTTTACTAAGAAAATTCATCTATTTTTAACTATTTGGTTATTACTGATTATACCCGTTATCAATATATCTCTTTATTTATTATTTTATAAAATTACAACGGACGATAAATTGGATCACATTCGTTTACAGACTGAAACTATTGCTGAAACATTGAAGCCTGTTATGAATCACACGGATGTATCTGATATTAGTGTATCTGATATTTTAAAAGCACGTTTACCATTGAATGGAATGATTCGTATCGTAGATAAGGACTCAAACGTGATTATGACAGTTACAAAGGAAACAGAACTATTAAATAAACCTATGTTTAACAGTTCTCAAACAACTGAAGTGAAATCCATCAACGGGGTCCAGTACGCTGTTGCACATCTTCCTATGACATGGAAAGATGGAAATATTGTGACATTAGAAGTGATAGAAAGCTTGGCATCCATACAGGAAAGCATGCGGATACTAAAACTTGTTTTAATTGCGGCTTCACTTGTTGTTTTTATCTCTTTACTTCCTTTCATTTTTAACAGGAAAAATACTAAGTGATGCGTGGTCATTTTCTATATCGAGAAGTATGTGAATTAGCAATACCTCCAGATCACTTAGCTGGAGGGTATTTTTTATAAGTTTTTAGATACATTGACTGCTGATAATGTCGGATTATGTTAACTAGGTTTGTATAGGATATACACTCTTTACTTGGGATAAAATAGATTAAAAAGGAGGAAAACTTTGGTTATAAAATTTACATTACCTGCCCTTTTATCAATTATGATTTGGATTATCTATAAGATACTCTATTACAGGTTAGGCAAAAATGAATTTAAACTGTACGGGGAATTGCTCTCTACTTCATGTTTTATGTACATCGTAGGGATAATCAGTGTCACTATTTTCCCTATATCAATAGGTATTCCCGATTTTCATCCAATGGAGAGCAACTTTATTCCTTTTGCAAGCATAAATCAATTGCTGTATCATTCTTATTTTATGGTTCCTTTACGTAATATAGGGGGAAACATTCTGCTGTTTATACCTTTTGGCATTCTAATACCAATGAAATTTGAAAGATTAAGTAAAGGTTTTAGAATAATAGCATTAGGTTTTTTAAGTTCGTTAACAATCGAATGTATTCAGTTAGGGCTTCTTTTTAGATCATTTGATATTGATGATATCATTTTAAATAGCTGCGGTACATGTATTGGACTTCTAATCTATAAAGGAGTTACTTCGGCTTTTATAGACAGGCAACCTGATAAAAAAACATCTAAAGGATTTTGATTTAACTTCCTGTAACGGCAATTATGTCAACCAGCCCTTTGACGGGGTTGTTTTTTTAAATTTCCTTTGCACGAAATGGTTTCATAACTTATTAGTATTGACACCGCATTAATACCCTAACAATATCAACGGTTCAAATGGTGTCATTACTAGGTGTTATAAATCAATGCTGAAAACAGTGCCTAATTAGTAGCTATTAGTACATAAATTCATCGGAGGCGATTCGCTGCGGCGGTTCGTTTTTTATTAGGTCCAGTATTAATGTTTGTTGTAACCAGGGCAAAGTAGACAGTACCAATCAGATAATATTTCTACTTTGCCTTACTTGTTATTTGTTCTCCTTAGTTATCCTTCTGTATCTTTCGATACAGAGTCATACGAGAGATACCAGCTTTCTCTGCAGCATCCGTACGATTCATTCCTTGATCTATAAGATATAAGGCATAATTAACCTTTTCCTCATCGGTTTTCGGCCTTCCAGGAAGCTTTCCTCGTTTCTTTGCAGCTAAAATCCCTTCCTTTGTCCGTTCAGAGGTTAAATCCCTTTCGAATTGTGCAATTCCAGAAAAAATAGTAAACAGCATCTTTCCATGCGCTGTTGTCGTATCCAGCCAAGATTCCTTTAAGCTCTTGAGGTGAGCTCCTCGTTGCGCGACTAGCTCCGTGATTTCAATTAAGTCCTTCGTAGAACGGGATAAGCGAGTTAAGTCCGTTACGACTACCGTATCACCTTCCCTTAGAAATTCTAACATATGGTTTAACTCCGGCCGCTCTCGTTTTGTTCCGGTTACCTTTTCAAAAAAATATCTCTTTTACGGTACATCCAAAAGAAAAGGTTTCCATTGTGGGATATAGCGGCTCAGAAAAAGCGACAATCGCTTATTTATTATCCCGTCTCTATCAACCATGCGAAGGTGACATATATATTGACGAAGTCAATCTTAAAGATATTTCATCAGAAGAAATACCGAAGCATATTGGGCTCATATCACAGGAAGTATATCTCTTGCACTCCACTATACGCGAAAATATTCTGTTAGCTAAACCTGATGCGACTAAAGAAGAAATGATCAAAGCAGCCAAAGCAGCCTATATCCATGAGAAGATTATGAGCCTGCCGGACAAATATGAAACCGTAGTAGGTGAAAGAGGCTATAAGCTATCAGGCGGGGAAAAACAACGGATCGCTATCGCCCGTGTGTTTTTGCAAAACCCTTCAATATTAATACTAGATGAGGCTACATCTTCATTGGATACACATTTTGAAGAGCTGATACAAAAGGCGATCGAACGCCTTGCTGAGGAGAGAACAGTTATTTCGATTACCCATCGTGTAGCAAATATTAGCAGCAATAATAGAGTCATCGTTGTATCAAATGGAAAAATAGTTGAATCTGGGTTTCCAGAGGAGCTATTGCAAAAGCAAAGTATATTTGCCCAGCTGTGTAAGCAAGCTTATCCACCTAATACAGAAGCAAGCAGTTTTTGAGTAATCTGGGCTTTCATTTAATATTTGGAGTGAAGGAGGGCTACGCTTGAAAAAAATTTGGTTTAGAACCTTTATAATTTCAGCAGCCATTATGATTTTCTTTATAGGTATGTTTATCAGAGAAAAAAATATGAGAGTGAAATTGACAGATCAATATATTGAGAGCCATATGAAAGACGCAACAAGTCCTCCTTCAACCGAAAAACCGAGGGAAAGTGCAGCAAATAATGAAACTATCTCAGGAGGATTAACAAGTTTATGCCTAAAATTTTCATGGCCACGATCGGTTTTTTGTTGTCTTTATATTTATTGATCAATAAGTGGAACCAAAATTCTTATCTGTATTGTCCTTCCAATGGATGTGAAAAAGTCGCCTTTAGTTCTTATTCGGAATTCATAGGCTTGCCAATCCCGCTTATAGGTGCATTAGGCTATTTAATAATTATTAACATGTTGGTTCTAAAAAGGAATAGTCTAAAATTTGCAGGCGCATATTGGTTGACTACAGCTATAGGTTTTTTATTTTCCTCATATTTGATCTATATATCAATTTTCAAAATTAAAGCTATTTGTTTCTGGTGTACAATCTCATTTCTCATTATAACGTTTCTATTCTCCAGCGCCACGATAGATCTTCATAAAAAGCGGAAACATTATACATTTATTGATTCATAAAAGCTGTCCATATATAAATTGGACAGCTTTTACATTTTCAATCTTCGCGTAAAGTTTTAATTAAATCCATTTTTGAAATCCAAATAGATGGGAAGAGAGTTGATAGAGCACCCATTAATGGGCTTGCAAACAATCCAATGAGAAGAAGCGGGATTGGAAGAATGTAGTGCTCTGCTTCTAAACCTGCCAAAACGTGATAGCCTAATGCCACTCCTGTAATGATGCCGACGATCCCTCCGGACACCGTTACTATGATCCCCTCCAATAAAGCTAAGCGAACAACTTGTTGTTTTCTGCTTCCAATAGCTCTTAGCACCGCAAATTCACGCTTTCTTTCTTGGAGGCTGCTTGCCATGCTATTCATTAAGCCTATGAATGCAATGGAAGTCATTAAGGTAACAACAATGAGAAGAATGAGCATCCGCTGCATCGCTTGGGTTTTCAGCTTTTGGAGTTCTTGTGCTCTGTCGTATAAAACAGTATTAGAAAAGCTTGGATTTTTCAAAAGGGTTTCAACTTTATTTTGAATATCTTTTGTCTTGTCTTTCTTTATTATGTTGTATTGAATTTGTTGTATTTTATTGATATGAAAATACCTTTCTAAATTTGTGGCATCGGTATAAAGTTTATATTCATCATCAGGAGCTAGCGGCATATTCTGGATAATCCCGACAATCTGAAATGAATGCCCTTTATCGCCTTGTAATACCTCGTCATACCGTCCGATTTGTATCGTATCCCCTAATTTATACCCTAAATCTTTCATATCTTTTGTTATGACAACACCATTATTGCGCAGGGCATTTTGGTCAATTGTTCCTTCCAGTACATGGATAGATTTAAATTCAGCTACTGTTTCCATGTCCATAGCCCCTAAATTAAGATGCGCTTGTTGTTGGCCATTCACCTGAAATAGTTGACCTTTCCATTTCCTTGCATGATCTTGATCCAAATTTAACGTAAGCCCAAAAACGGATGTAGGGACTGCAATAGATTGTATCCCGTCAAATTTTTTCACTTGATCGGCCAGCTCCGCGGAAAATCCAGGTTCAAGTGATGATTCGCTCGAGAGAATTGTATAATCAGTGAGGCGCTCGCTTCGAATTGCTTGTTCCGCTTGATGAACTATAGAACTAAACAACATATATCCTGTAAATCCAATTGTAAGAGCTAGGACTAAGATGCTTGCAATTTGAATGTTCCGTTTCATTTGTCGTAAAACATTCTGTCCCGAAATGTATCCTTCTGAACCTAATATTGGTTTTGCAATCAAAGTGAATAATTTAACCATAATCCGTATTACGAGAGGAATATTCAGAAACATGGAAATGAAAAATATTCCTCCTGTCAGCAAGTACACCCAATTTGGTCCATTCAAATAAAAATAATTTGAAACCCCAATCAAGAACGATAGGATAAGAAGAGCTAAACCTACGATTGTAATCCACGGATTCAAGCGTTCCGATGCTTGTTCACTTTGACGATAGGCTGCAATCTGCAATCGGAGGAAGCTTCATTGCACTGTAAGCAGGTACGATACCAGCTAAAATCGTTAAGAATATCCCTGCAATTGCACTGATAATAACTGAATTCCACGGGATCATAATCTCGGATATGTGTACATTCATGATCTGTTCGACAAATCCCTTAGACAAGGATGCCGCTTGTGTTCCCAATCCTACACTTACTGTAGAAGCTAAAATACCGATGATCAGCGATTCAACTAAAATTAATGTAAAGAGTTGGGCCCTTTGGGCTCCCAAGAGCCATAAAGTCGCAAGATCTCTTTGCCACTCTTGTATGGCCATTTGCAGCGTACTGATTACAATCAAAAAGCTATTAGATAATAGCTTAATAAGAAACTTGAAAAAAATAATAATTTTCAGCATTATTTATTCGCTGCTTACCTCGTACACTTTTACTTGGAACATTCATACAGATGTAAAGCTAGCAATTAATATATTGCTGCACATCATGATTTTCATGTATGTATTTAAGATCAGCTTACATTTTAGTATACTCATATCCCTACTTCGTGCCGTTCTACAAATAACAATAGAAAGTATTATCGTACTGTTAATTTTAAAGGTGCAAGATATAGACATTGTTAAAATACTATTGCCATTTAAATTCAGTATTGCCATCTCTTTATACGCGATTATCATTATAGGGACCGTCACAATCTTTAAAAAAAATATTTCTTTGAGAAAAATATTGGACACCGGCAACCTGAATAGCAACTTTATTATAACAGCCATCACGTTAATCCTTGCTCAAATTTTTATAGTATTATTAGGAGTATTAGTGAATTTTGAGGATAATGAAGGAAGACGTGCATTAACTTATATAATGGTATTGAGCACAGTCTTAATTATGTTCAGTCTCATATTCGCTGTAGTTAGGTTTTGCAAAAAAACAGAAGAGCGGATACATCTCCTTTCCGAAGATGTATACCTCAGCAATTTACAAGAGTTAATTACTTCTTTCAGAAGCCATAGGCATGATTATTATAATCAACTTCAGGTTATATACGGGTTATCAAAACATAAACAATATAAAGACTTAAATGAGTATATTGAAGCCTTGTTTCAAGATATTTGTGTAACAAACAATCTATTAAAGTTAAAGCATAGAGCACTGGCATCACTGTTACAAGCAAAATTAGAGGTATCTAAAATACATAATATTAACTTTCATATCGATACAACAGAGGATATACCCTTTACTAAAATGTTGTCTCATGAACTTATACAAGTTGTAGGAAATATTATAGACAATGCGTTTGAATCAGAAATTGCTTCTGAAAAGGAAAATAAATATGGTTCATTAAAAATAGACCATCTACTGGAATCTTTTTTAGTAATAGAGATTAAAAATTCCAACTCTTATATAAAGGAGGATAAGCTGGATAAGATATTTACTGCCGGCTATTCTACCAAGCTAAATCATCAAGGAATTGGATTATATACAGTCAAACGAATTTTAGAGAAATACTGTGGATATATTGAGTTAACGAGTGAAAAGGAACATGGGACAACTTTCCGTTTGTTCATTCCCACTTCAGGGGATTAATTTCCAAATTTATTTTTGCCCGGCTTCGGTGCGGATATAAAAATCTGGCTTATCCTATAGCAATTGAACAATTAAAAAAGGAGAAAAGCATACCTGATGGTATGCAACTTAGACAACAGAAGTACTTGAATAATATAGTGGAGCAAGATCATCGCTTTATCAAGAAACGAGTCCGTTCTATGCTAGGATTCAAAACGTTTCGAACAGCCGAACAGATCATCTGTGGAGTGGAAGTGATGCATATGCTGAAAAAAGGACAACTTCACCAAGGGGTGAAGTCTGTCCAAAGCGAGATTGAATTCATACATAAATTATTTGGGATAGTATCATAATTCACAGATGAAAAGGATATTGGGGTCCTATGTTTCTAACAAATCATATTTGCACCAGAACCTTTTACCCTGTCTACTATTTGGGGGCTTGACCAAGCGATCTGGAGGGGATTCGTATTCACATAATCTTCGATATAGGAAGTTGGTTATCTCTTATCACTTACCTACGATTTACCACATCTTCTTGCATCTGTTCTTCCGCTCTCTGCTTTGTCTTACGTATGAATATTGCAAGTAATGTACCAAAACAGAAAGAACCAGCAGCTACTGAAAGAAGTGTGAATTCAACAGTCCAAGTCCTCACTAAGAAATAAATGCCCATCACAAGATATATGATGATTCCAATTTTCGGAAAAGAAATCCTATGTAAGGAGTATTGCAGAAGTAATCCTAATGGTAGGGACAATATAAACAAAAATAAACCATAAAGACTTAGAACGAAAACAATGTCCATTTGTACATATCCCCCTCATTTTTTAGAAAATCCCTCCCGTTCGGAGAGAGGCTGTATTTCTTGCTTTATCTCTAATTCACTTTATTCTGACTGGTTTTCAATATTTCTTTTAATGTTGAATGGATATTATTAAGACTAATCAAAATGATTCCTAACATGACAAAGGTGACAACTTCACGTGTGATAAAAGAGACAATTCCAAGTGTAAGGAAATTATGAGAAATTACACATTGCTAAATAGAAATTCGCCCTTCGTACCACCACTCTATAAATACTTGCAGAGAGGGAGCAACCCATGTTCGGCTATCATTTTCATGATTCCAGACATAGATGTCATGGTTTTCAATCAGTCCATTTAATACACGATAGCCAAAGAAATCTCCATTTCCAGCATCCGAAATAAATAACAAGGAGTCAAACGGCATATATATATCCTTAAAGATTTCTTCACTACGCATATTGTAATTCTCTTTCTGAATCTGGTCTGTATCCCAGACAAGAGATAAATTGTACTCACTGTACTCGATTCCATTTGTTTCACGAAGAAGGTCTTTCAATTCGTCCGGAAGTTTAACTTGAAACATATTTTCAATTTTTGCTATCGCAGCTTCTGTTGCGGGTGGATTAAACTTGCAATCTGTTGCGATGCTTTCAATAAAGTTCCTCCACTTCATTTGGAATCTCCCTTTGTTTCGTTTCTTTTGATTTATCCTTTTACGGATGTCTACATAGGCTAACAGCAGAATAATAAGAATTACTCCTGCAACAATGATATATTGCAACGGTGAATTCCTCCTTAGTATTTACTTGAAAAGCGAAACCCCTCCTCGTTTGAAGAGAGGCTTCACAACTCTCCTATTGTACCATCTGGAAGAAGTGATTTGTTATAAAAATTGGATGTATATTCCATTCGTGTTAAGTTAAGTCGGGTAAGCGAGGGGCATCTCTGCCCCTCGCTTACCCGACTTAACTGGAAATGTATAGAACATGCAGCATTCCTTTTTAATAAAATGAACGGAACAGGTTTTCTATTTTTCATGTAGAATAACTTTTACTTATAAAAAGGTTTAGGAGATTCTCTTAATGGAAATTAAAAATGCTAAAGTAGAAAATTACCAAGTTATTACTGAATTGTACGAAGACCTAATAAAGGAGATTTGTGAGAAAACTAGTACCCCATTAAATTTACCATCACAAGCTTACTCATCAGAACTATGTAAGCATTATTTAGAGAGTGGAATTTATACCGTATTTATAGCTGAAGAGGAAAAGCAAATTATCGGATTTGTATCACTATGTCCAAGTTACTCTCTGTATGCAGGTGGAGAATTTGGAATTATTCAGGAATTTTTTGTGCGTCCTAAGTATCGTTTAAACAATATAGGTTCAAAACTATTAAGCTCAGTAATTGAATTCGGGAAAAAGAAGGGTTGGAAACGTATAGAGGTTGCTACGCCACCTTTACCACAGTTTGATAAATCATTTATGTTTTATAAAAATAATGGGTTCGTAGATGGAGAAGGAAGAAAAATGAAATTGATAATTCAGTAAATCCTTTTTATCTAACAGTTATTAATATCAAGTAAACTATATGTATTTACCTCCGCTTTCAGATTTTATGTTAACTTGACATATGTAGGCTAATTATATTTAGCTTACCTGATTCATTATAAAAACAGGGAGGAGAATTACAACGATGACTCACGTGTACGATAAAGCAAAATGGCACTATGATGGGGATTATCCCAAAGAACTAAGTATTGATCAGGCCTTTGTACATACAGGTATGTATCTGGGATGGATTATTGATAATCAACTATACAGCGCAAAGTTTGAAAAAGAGGCTGCAGCTGATATTTTAAAATTTAAAGAAAGAAAACTTACTGGAACTCAGGTTTATATGAATTGGGCTGGTGTGTTAGCTAATGATATGTTAAATAAAGAAGGTAATGAGTTTTCCGAAACTTATTATGAAGAAGAGTATGTTTATGACTATGTAGAAGTTGTAAATGCCGACCTGCCAACTTTATACCATGTTCAAGATACCTGGGAAAACTATGAATTGATAAAGAACAGAATAGATGAAACATATAAAATATGGAAATCTAAAAAGTAATTAATTTCACTTCCGCATTCGAGAATTATGTGAACAAGCAGCCCTCCAGGTCAACTTAACTGGAGGGCATCTTTATAGGCTTTTAGATACATTGAATTCCGATAATGACGGGTTATGTAAACCTCGCATGTATGGAATATACATCTAATTTTTATAACAAATCGCTTCTTTCGAATGGTACAATAAGGAAAAAGGAGGGATTATCATGTTTGTACTTGTTGAGGCAGTTGTGTTCTTTGCCATCGTATTTGTTCTTAATCTCTTAGTAAACACATACTTCCAAAAGGTCAAACGTCCAATTCACAATCTGTTGTACATCTCCTTGGCACAAACATTTGTTGCGGGTGTTGTAGCATATTTGGCTGGAGAATTTATTTAAAATACGCACAGACTTTCCTAGAATGGCGGGAGGGGGTTACCGTAATGGAAAAGAGGAGGATGGGGTTATCATGATAGAGATTTTAATATTGTTGGTATTACTTTTTATGTTATATGAACTAATTAAAACAAAGAACGAACTTAGGTTCTTAAGAAATGATATAAAACGTATATTAGGGGAAGAAGACAATTAGATAAAGGGGATTAATAATGGAAAATGTAACATTATGGTTAGCATTTAGTGGAGGATTTCTGTCTTTTATTTCTCCATGCTGTTTACCGCTTTATCCTTCGTTTTTATCTTACATAACGGGAATGTCTGTAAATGAGCTTAAGCAAACACAGACTACAATGGTGAATCTACTCGTAGTATTACATGCTTCTGCCTTTTTACTGGGTTTCTCTATAATTTTTTATATATTAGGGTTCTCAGCAACTTGGATTGGACAAGCTTTTGCAGAATATACCGATTTAATCCGTATGTTAGGCGGCATTTTTATTCTTATAATGGGACTTTTTTTACTAGGATGGATTAAACCAACCTTCATGATGAGAGAGTTTCGTTTGCCATTTAAAAAAGCAAATACTAGTTTATTAAACTCGCTCATAGTAGGAATGGTATTCTCAGCTGGTTGGACCCCTTGTATTGGTCCGATTTTTTCTAGCATTATTGCAACAAATATGATGGAACCAGATGCTGCAACAACATTTCTAAATGTTAGTGCATATTCATTAGGGTTTTCCATTCCATTTCTTGTGATGGCATTTCTCATTGGAAAAATTCGATTACTTACTAAACATTCCAGCTTATTCATGAAAGCTGGTGGTATGTCTATGGTCGCATTAGGAATCCTTCTTTATACAAATAAGATGACATATATTAATGTTTGGTTTTCTAGTTTGACAAGTTAACAATTAAAATACGAACTTCCGCTTTTTATGTCAACTAACAGCTCTAAAAAGGGCTGTTTTTCGTTTCTTAGCGTATAAAACCCGCGAAATGCCGTCAGTAGCCCTTATAGCTCTTCTTTAAACAATCGTTGCTGTCGGAATCAAAGAATATGTTTTCAACCGACCTCTCATTTCTAACTTCCCATCTCTTCCCACGGTGTTGTATACGTGCGCTAAGCAAGATGCAAAAGCAACAGCATCTGCGAGAACAACCTTTCCTATTGTGCAATATGTGGAGAAAAATAGCATGAATGTTTGACATTCTGTCTAATGAACGCCGTAGCTTTGTCAGGGATAATGGAAAAAAGAGGATACTAGTTTGTGAGGGGGAAGCATATGACAGCTATTCAAAATGATACGGTTGTGCTGAAGAACTTCATTAACGGGCAATGGGTAGAAGCGAGCGGGAACGAGGTATTGGAGGTGCCAAACCCGGCAACAGGAAAGGTTTTGGCAAAGCTGGTTATTTCTACGAAGGAAGATGTACAAAAGGCGGTACAGGCAGCGGATAAAGCCTTTCAAAAGTGGAAGAATGTCCCTGTCCCGAAGCGTGCACGCATTTTATATAAATACCATTATCTATTGACGGAGAATCATGAAGAGCTGGCACGGCTCGTTGTACAGGAAAACGGAAAAGCGTACAAGGAGGCGTACGGGGAGGTGCAGCGCGGCATTGAGTGCGTTGAATTTGCGGCGGGAGCACCAACCTTAATGATGGGTGAAGCATTATCAGGCATTGCTGAAGAGATTGATTCTGAGATGTTCCGTTATCCGCTCGGTGTTGTTGGCGGTATTACACCGTTCAATTTCCCGATGATGGTACCCCTTTGGATGTTTCCGTTAGCGATTGCATGTGGTAATACATTTGTGCTCAAGCCCTCTGAGCGTACCCCCATTTTAGCTAACAAGCTTGCCGAGCTGTTTGCGGAGGCCGGAGCACCAGCAGGTGTGTTAAATGTTGTTCATGGTGCGCATGACGTTGTAAATGGCTTGCTTGAGCATGAAGATGTCAAGGCGATTTCATTCGTAGGCTCGCAGCCGGTTGCGAAATATGTGTATGAGCGCGCGGCGGCAGAGGGAAAACGAGTTCAAGCTCTATCAGGGGCAAAAAATCACCATATCGTCATGCCGGATGCTGATATGGATAAAGCGGTGCAGCATATTATCGCTTCAGCCTTTGGAAGTGCGGGTCAGCGTTGTATGGCCTGCAGCGCCGTTGTTGTTGTCGGCGATAATGATAAGTTTGTGAGGGTGTTAAAGGAGAAAGCGGATGAGCTTATTATCGGAAACGGAATGGATGATGAAGTGCTGCTTACGCCGGTTATTCGCCAATCTCACCGAGAAAGGGTAATGAATTATATTGAAACTGGTGTGAAAGAAGGAGCGATTCTCATCCGCGATGGCCGTAAGGAGATGGATGAGATGACAGAAGGGACTTTTTTAGGACCGACAATTTTTGATCACGTTACCCCTGAGATGACGATCGCAAAGGACGAAATTTTTGCCCCTGTTTTAAGTTTACTTCATGCGGATGACCTTGATGAGGCTCTTGCGTATATTCGAAAGTCACGTTATGGAAACGGTGCAACTATTTACTCAAAGGATGCAAAAGCAATCCGCCAGTTCCGTGAAGAGGCGGATGCAGGCATGCTCGGCGTAAATGTCGGGGTTCCAGCGACAATGGCATTCTTCCCATTCTCCGGCTGGAAAGATTCCTTCTATGGGGACTTGCATGTAAACGGAAAAGACGGCGTAAATTTCTTTACACGTAAAAAAATGATTACATCCCGTTTTGATTTTTAAGAAGGAGAGGTCGTGACGATGGTGCAAATTGATCAAGGACAAAATATATTAGCGAAGGATTCGCAATATCTTTGGCATTCTATGAAGCCGTACAATCCGGATGCAACAATGGTTGTAACGAAGGCAGAAGGGGCATGGATTACTGACCATACAGGGAAGCGGTATTTGGATGCGATGGCCGGCCTTTGGTGTGTGAATGTCGGCTATGGACGGGAGGAACTTGCGGATGCGGCGTATGAGCAGCTGAAATCGCTCGCGTATTTTCCGCTTACGCAAAGTCACGTACCTGCCATTAAGCTTGCGGAAAAATTAAATGAATGGCTCGGGGATGAGTATGTTATCTTTTTCTCCAATAGCGGCTCGGAAGCAAATGAAACGGCATTTAAAATTGCGCGCCAGTACCATCAGCAAAAGGGCGAGCATACACGCTATAAAATTGTATCCCGTTATCGTGCGTATCACGGCAATTCAATGGGAGCGCTGGCGGCAACAGGCCAGGCGCAGCGAAAATATAAGTATGAGCCTCTTGCGCCGGGATTTCTCCATGTTGCGCCGCCGGATAGCTACCGCAGCAATGAGGATGGAAAAGAGCCTTGTGAGATGGAGTCTGTCAAAGCGATTGATAACATTATGACGTGGGAACTGAGTGAGACGATTGCGGCGGTCATTATGGAGCCTATCATTACAGGGGGCGGTATTCTCATTCCGCCTGATGGCTATATGAAGGGTGTCAAGGAGGTATGTGACAAGCACGGGGCTTTGCTGATTGTAGATGAAGTTATTTGCGGTTTTGGGAGAACAGGGCAGCCGTTCGGTTTTATGAACTATGGCGTAAAGCCGGATATTATTACAATGGCAAAAGGTCTTACGAGCGCATATTTGCCGCTTTCGGCAACAGCTGTAAAGCGTGAGATTTATGAAGCGTTTAGCGGAACTGAGGAGTACGATTTCTTCCGGCATATTAATACGTTTGGAGGCAGCCCGGCATCGTGTGCACTTGCGTTAAAAAATTTGGAAATCATGGAGCGTGAAAATTTATTTGAGCGCTCCCGTACAGTTGGTGCTCAGTTGCTTGGAGAACTAAAGGAAGCGTTAAAGAATCATCCGCTTGTTGGCGATGTACGCGGAAAAGGTTTATTGATCGGGGTTGAGCTTGTCCAGGACCGAACTTCAAAGGTACCGCTTGATGTAAATCTTGTAAATACAGTAATTTCAGCGTGTAAGGAAAATGGCTTGATTATCGGTAAAAATGGTGTAACGGTAGCTGGTTATAATAATGTGTTAACGTTGTCCCCTCCGTTAAACATTAAAGAGGAAGATTTGCAGTTCCTTTTAAAAACATTCACGGAGGCGCTTGAGACGATTAAGTAAACGTGTATGTACACAAGCGGTGCTTGCAATAGCTGTTTTCGTTGCGAGTGCCGTTTTTTAAAAGATAGAACGTATAACTTTTTAGGGGACACTGCCTAGCTCCTGTGACCTGCTTGCTGTGGGGAAAGGCCTCTGCCCGCCGAGGCAAAAGGGCCGCGATGTGCAGAGAACTGTCCCCACAGCAAGCAAACCGGGCCATGTCTGCTTCTTTTAAAACGTAAAAAGATTAGCTTGTATAAGGGATTCCTTCTGGAACGTATGTCCGTTTTTCAAAAAAAAGGAGGGCTTTTAGGATGAGAATCGGAGTGCCAAAGGAAATTAAAAATAACGAAAATCGCGTATCACTTACGCCTGCCGGGGTAATTGATTTGAAGCAGTCTGGTCATGAGGTATTTGTAGAAACAGGTGCCGGTCTTGGTTCTGGATTTTATGATGAAATGTATAAGGAAGCAGGAGCTATCATTGTACCGTCTGCCGCCGATGCTTGGGCTTGTGAAATGGTAATCAAGGTGAAGGAACCAATTATGCAAGAATATCAATATTTTTACGATGGGCTCATTTTATTTACGTACTTGCATTTAGCAGCTGACCAAGCGCTAACAAAAATGCTTATGCAAAAAAATGTAATTGCGATTTCCTATGAAACTGTTCAGCTTGCAGATGGCTCTCTTCCGCTTCTTACTCCAATGAGTGAGGTAGCAGGAAGAATGGCGACGCAAATTGGTGCGCAGTTTTTGGAACGTTCTAAGGGTGGAAAGGGAATTTTGCTAGGCGGTGTGCCGGGTGTAAGAAGGGGAAGGGTAACCATTATTGGAGGCGGTGTTGTCGGGACGAATGCGGCAAAAATTGCAGTTGGACTAGGTGCTGATGTCACGATTTTGGATGTAAGTGCCGCACGTTTACGGGAGCTTGATGATATTTTTCATAATTCTATTACAACACTGATGTCCAATCCTTACAATGTAAAGCAGGCCGTTCAGGAATCTGACCTTGTCATCGGGGCGGTATTAATTCCGGGGGCAAAGGCACCAAAGCTCATTTCAGAAGACGTTGTCTGTTCAATGGAGGAGGGCTCAGTCATTGTTGATGTTGCGATAGACCAAGGTGGAATTTTTGAAACGGTAGATAGAGTGACAACTCATGATGCACCCACATATACAAAGCATGGTGTTGTTCATTATGCGGTTGGTAATATGCCGGGAGCTGTGCCTCGTACGTCTACTGTTGCGCTTACGAATGTGACAGTGCCGTATGTGCTTCAGATTGCGAATAAAGGATATAAGCAGGCTTGCTTGGAAAATGCTGCTCTTATGAAGGGGTTGAATGTGATAAACGGCAGAATCACATATGAGCAGGTTGCGCTTGCCCATAGTATTCCATTTATAGAAGGGAATCAAACAGCTTAATACGTGTTCCTTATGTCAATTTTCTTGTATTAAGGATTAAGCATACACGATAAAAACGGCAGGGGGTTGTACCCTTTGCCGTTGCTATGCTTGGGAGTAAAGCATCATTTTAGGTCAAAAGCAGATGAATACGATATATATATAAAATTTTTCTATCTTTCTTTACTCTGTGTGGTAAAATTAGACAGATTCGAGTGTTTTTCTGTTCCTCTCGTACTTTTGGTACAAATCATAATGTGCGGTCTTAGTATATTGGTGCTGTTTATCCCCGCCGCAATATTTGCATGCCAAAAAGGAACACAGCCAGTAAGTGTTACGAGAGGTTTAGGATATAAAAGAAGCTACAGAAAAAGAAGGGCAGGAGACTAATTCTAGATGGAGAATACTATTGCTATTATAGGAGGTACCGGGAAGGCAGGGAGATTTTTAGCAGAAACAGCGATCAAAAAAGGTTATGCAGTTCGTATGCTCGTCCGAGATCCAGAAAAGGTACCGGTAATCAGCCGAAATATAAAAATTGTGAAAGGAGATGCCCAAAATCCCGACTCAATTTACTCTCTGCTTGCCGGGTGCGAGGCTGTTATCAATACATTTGGACAGCCTATTAGAGATACACCTTTGTATAGCGAGATTACAAAGCTAATCATTACTGTTATGAAAGATATCGGAATTCGAAGGTATATTGGAGTAACAGGAGGTTCCTTAAATGTAGACGGAGATAAGAAATCATTAGTAAATCGATTAGGTGCTATTGTCTTTCGTATGATGTATCCTGAGATGATTAAGGATAAGAAGAAAGAACTTGCTATTCTCCAAAGAAGTGATATAGATTGGACGCTTATTCGATTACCGTTTATACATGAAAAAAACATTGATAAAATTACAAAGGAAAGCTTATTTGACATGCCTGGATTAAGAATTAGCAATCGTAATATTGCAGATTTTTTGATTAATCAAATTTCAGATCCTAAATACATACATAAAACACCATTTATAGCAGGCTAGATTAACTAAAAGCAGGTATTTTTACGGATACATTTCTAACACAAAACCTCTCCTGGTGAATTGGAGAGGTTTATTTGTTTATCTAAGTAAATTTATCTAATATCTTCTAATTTTTTTTAATTCATTTAATCTAATAATGAAAACGTTTGAAATTTGGCTGGGAATTTCAAAATAGTTTTACTAAACTAAGTAGTTGAGGGGGATGATAGAGGAAGCATTTCTTGCACTTTTGATAAGATAAAATAATAAAACGTAATATATTTACTTATTTTTAGTAAATATATTGGAGGTGAATAACTTTTTATTAGGGAAAAATCTCTTATTTTAACTGTACTACCACTATTCAATTAGATTTTTACTTAAATTTTAGTTAAAAACATATTGAAAGAGCTTTCATTAACTGATATATTGTTATTAAGGATTTAGTTAAATTTACTTAATGTGAGTCGAATTGTATTACTTTTAACGTATAAAATTTTAAAAAAGAGAGGAGCGGTAGTTAATGGCAACGATAAAAGATATAGCACGCGAAGCGAATGTATCTACTGCAGCGGTCTCTCGCATCTTAAATTACGATCAAACGCTTTCTGTTTCTGATGATACACGTCAAAGAGTATTGGAAATTGCACAGCAGTTAGACTACAAACCTTCCAAAAGAAAATCAGCTGGGAAGGCGGCAGCGGAAGAGAACCGTCCTTTTCAAATTGGACTTGTTATAGCTTTAACACCGCAGGATGAGATAAATGACCCATATTTTCTGTCCATCCGTCAAGGGATAGAGCGACGCTGCGAACAGATAGGGATCAAAATATCATCGGTAATTAGAATTAACGAAGAAACTGTCTATAGCAATTTTCAAGAGTTGGACGGTTTGATCGTAATAGGCAGTATTGACATAGCTGAAGGAAATCCGTTCTACCTTCAAAATACAAATGTTGTTTTTGTAAACAGCTCTCCGGATGAAGATCGATTTGATTCTGTAGTTTCTGATTATGAGAAGGCTACAGAAGGTGTGATGCAGCAATTGTTTGCTGCAGGACATGAACGTATCGGCTATATCGGCGGGAAGGAAATGGTAAAGCGGCTGAACGGAGAGGTATACCGTATGGAGGATGCGCGGGAGAAAACCTTTCAAAGAGTCATGAGGGAGAAGGGGTTATATAATCCTGAACATACCTTTATTGGCGAATGGACCCCTGCTGGAGGCTACGAATTAATGAAAGAGGCTTTGGATAAGGGAAATCGCCCTTCAGCGTTCGTGGTGGCAAGCGATCCGATGGCAATTGGAGCCATGCGTGCTCTTCATGAAGCCGGTATAAAGGTTCCGGAAGAAATGGCGCTCATAAGCTTTGATGATATCGAGGCCGCAGCCTTTCTTAATCCGCCTTTATCGAGTGTAAAGGTGCATACGGATGAAATGGGAGCTCTCGCTGTAGATACATTGCTGAGCCGATTGAAGGGCCGGCAGATTCCGATCAAAGTTGTGCTTCCTACAAAGCTGATAGTGCGAGAAAGTTGTTAAGTTAAATACGCAGGGGGAATTTAGCTCCCCCTGTGTGGATACAAATACTTTTTGTTAGCAATATTTTCATATATAAAAATTATACATTATTAGGGGGTTTACACATGAAAAAGGTAATACCGTTAATGATCACTGGAGCTTTATCAATCGCTGCACTTAGTGGATGCGGTAAGTCTGAAAGTTCCGCTTCCTCTGATGGAAAAGTAAAAATTGAATTTTTCGAGTATAAATCAGAAGCTAAGGGGACTTTCCAAGAACTGGCTAAAAAGTTTGAAAAAGAAAATCCAAATATTGATGTAGTTGTTTCGAATCCGCCAGATGCTGAAACGGTGTTGAAAACACGTGTTGCAAAACGTGATATTCCAGATATTATGGCGATTGGCGCAAACAACACTTTTGTAGATCTTACAAAAGCAGGAGTGTTTACGGATGTTACGAAAGACGAGAGATTAGATAAGATACAACCGTCTTACGTGCAGATGATGAAAGATGTAACCGCTTCAGACAAAGTGTATGCAATTCCGTATGCAGCGAATGCTAATGCTGTTATTTACAACAAAGCAATTTTTAAGGAGCTTGGACTAGAGGTACCAAAAACTTGGGATGAGTTCATCGCTGTTGCAAAGAAGGTTCAAGATGCAGGAAAAATCCCGTTCTACTTCACATTTAAGGATGGATGGACTACACTTCCAGCATTCAACGTGCTTGCTGCGAACACACAAGGACAGGATTTCTTTAAAAACTTAAATGCAGGAAAGACGACTTTTGCTGAAGGCTATAAAACAGCGGCAGATAAATTCGTTGAATTACTGAAGTATGGCCATAAGGATATGATGGGTAAAGCCTATAACGATGGAAACGTAGCATTTGCAAAAGGTGAATCTGCTATGTACCTGCAAGGGATTTGGGCAATTGCAGAAATCAAAAAAGCAAACCCAAATATTGATTTAGGAGTATTCCCATATCCTGTGACAAACAATCCGGCTGAAACAAAGGTTGTTTCAGGTATAGACTTGCTTTTAGGTGTATCTAGCCAAACAAAACATGCGAAAGAAGCGCAAAAGTTTATTGATTTCCTTCTAACGGAAGAAACTTCAAAAACGTATATTGACGATCAAAAAGCTTTCTCTGCTGTGAAGGGAGTAGAGCAGAATGACCTAAGTCTTGAAGGTCTGAAGGAAAGCTTTACGAAGGGTGCGCTTGTTGACTTCCCGGATCATTATATTCCAAGTGGTGTAGGCTTTGATAGAATTCTTCAAGAGTTTACGCAAAAGCAAGATACAAATGCCCTCTTAAATAAGTTAGATGCTGAATGGCAAAAGGTGCAAGGTCGTCAATAGATAAATGGTTGGAAGGGGAGTCGAGAAAGGATTTCGATTTCCCTTTCCCTAATTATGAAGGAGGTAGCCGCATGAACAGTGTAGGTAAATTAACCGCTGAAAAGACAGAGTCTTCTGTTATGCCCAAAAGGAAAAAGCCAAAGCAAGGCCACCTTGCGTATTATATTATGGCAATTCCGGCAGTGCTCTTGTTTGCAATATTTCATACGTACCCTGCTTTGCAAGGGATTTATTATTCCTTCACAAACTGGGACGGTCTTCGACTGGATTATGAATTTGTTGGCTTTAAAAACTACTTGAATTTATTTAAAGATGCGAATGTTCTTCACTCCTATGTCTTCACTTTTAAGTTTGCGGTTTTAGCTACTATTTTGGTAAATGTGCTTAGCTTGCTGATTGCGATGGGACTGAACGCTAAAATTAAGTATAAAAACTTTTTTCGCGGCGTCTATTTCCTTCCGAACGTTTTAAGTATGCTTATCGTTGGTTTTATCTTTAACTATCTATTTGCAAATGTTGTACCACAGTTAGGGGAAAAGCTCGGCATTACATTGCTTTCTACAAATATTTTGGGAAGTGAGGAATGGGCTTGGGTTGGTGTTGTAATCGTAGCGGTATGGCAAGCTTGTGCGTTAAACACAATTCTCTATCTTTCAGGGTTACAAACTGTTCCAGCGGAGCTATATGAGGCTTCAGGATTAGATGGTGCGAATAAGTGGCAGGAATTTTGGTATATTACGTTCCCGATGATTGCGCCTTTCTTCACAATCAATATGGTTTTAGCTATGAAGAATTTTTTGATGGTCTTCGATCAAGTCATTGCTTTAACGAACGGAGGACCTGGACGTGCTACTGAATCGATTTCCGTGCTTATTTACAAGGGTGGTTTCGCCGGCGGGGAATTTGCTTATCAGTCTGCAAACTCTGTCATATATTTCATTATCATTGTGATAATCTCTGTGCTGCAAATTAGATTTTTACAAAAACGAGAGGTGGATATGTAATGAGCAAACGCGTAAATTGGCCTATAACTACATTGATTGCTCTCGGATCTTTAGTGATTTTGTTTCCTTTGTATATAGCAGTCATGATTGCCATCAAGTCACCTGCTGAAACGGCAGAATCGGTTCTGTCGTTTCCGAAAGCGTTGCATCTTGAAAACTTTACGGATGCAATTGAGGCGACCAACTTCTTTCACGCATTTGGAAACAGTGTGTACATTACTGTGATTACTGTTCTTTTTACGATTTTAACAAATTCAATGGTTGCCTATGCCATTGCTCGAAATATGGATAAGAAATTCTTTAAAGGTTTGTATTATTACTTTGTAAGTGCACTCTTTATTCCATTTCCTATTATCATGCTTCCGATTGTTAAGCAAACGGCGGCATTTGGGATGGATAATCCAAACGGATTGATTTTCTTATATGTAGTATATGGAATTGCTTTTAATATCTTTTTGTATGTAGGTTATATTCGTTCAATTCCAAGAGAGCTTGAGGAAGCTGCGATTGTGGATGGCTGCAGCACGTGGGGCGTGTTCTGGAAGGTAATTTTCCCGCTTCTTGCTCCTATGAATGCAACGGTGGCAATTTTAACATGCTTATGGGCTTGGAACGATTTCCTATTGCCGCTTATTTTATTGAACGACGAGTCGCAAATGACATTGCCGCTTGTGCAATATGTGTTCCAATCTGAATTCGGAACTGACTACAACCTAGCGTTTGCTTCATATTTATTAGCATTGTCTCCTATGGTTATTGTGTATATCATTGCACAAAAATGGATCATCAGCGGTGTTACAAGAGGTGCTGTGAAATAGGATTGACTTAGAAACATTCAGAGAAAAAGGTGGTTATCGTATGGGGATACAATTTGATTCAGCTACACAAACTTTTCATTTACAAGCAGGTAATACAAGCTATGTAATGCAGGTAAGATCAGGATATCTTGTTCATTTATATTGGGGAAGGAAGATTCGAAACTTTTCTGGAACGAATGCACTGCAATTTCTAGACCGAGCATTCTCAGGGAATCCATTTCCTTCTAAGGATCGAACATTCTCGCTTGATACGCTGCCGCAGGAATATCCAGGCTACGGAGCAACTGATTTTCGTGTGCCAGCTTATCAAGTGCAGCTAGAAAACGGTACAACGGTAACGGATTTACGTTATCAATCTCATCGGATTTTTCAAGGGAAGCCATCCTTACCTGGGCTGCCGGCAACTTATACAGAGCAGGATAAAGAAGCGAGCACGCTTGAAGTGGAGATGAAGGATGAGCTTACGGGCTTTGTCGTTACACTTTCCTACACAGTCTATGAGGAGCGAAGTGTAATTACACGGTCGGTATCTTATCAAAATAAAGGAAATGAGAGCTTAAAGCTATTGAGTGCGTTAAGTGCAAATGTAGATTTTCGCACAGATGACTTTGATTTCGTTCACCTTTCCGGTGCCTGGGGGAGAGAACGATACGTGGAGCGCCATCCGTTAAGAGTAGGGATGCAATCTGTAGAGAGCCGCCGCGGGGCGAGCAGCCATCAGCAAAATCCATTCTTGGCATTAGTGAGCAAGGATGCGACAGAGGATAACGGGGAAGTATACGCCTTTAGCTTTGTATATAGCGGTAATTTCATTGCACAAGCAGAGGTTGACCAATTCCATAATACTCGTGTGTCAATGGGGATTAACCCGTTTGACTTCAGCTGGAAGCTAGATCCAGGTGAAAGCTTCCAATGCCCAGAAGTTGTTATGGTATATGCAGTGAATGGATTCGGTGAAATGTCCAAAACCTTCCATGACTTGTATAGAACCCGTTTAGCGCGTGGTTCGTTCCGTGACAAAGAACGACCAATTTTAATTAATAACTGGGAAGCGACATATTTTGATTTCAATGCAGATAAAATTGAAGATATTGCGAAGGTTGGAAGTGAATTGGGAATTGAATTGTTCGTCTTGGATGATGGCTGGTTCGGTAAACGAGATAATGATACAACCTCCCTCGGGGATTGGTTTGTAGATCGTGACAAGCTTCCAGAGGGACTTGATAATTTAGCGGAGCGTGTCCGGAATCTAGATATGCAATTTGGTTTATGGTTCGAGCCGGAAATGATTTCGGTAGACAGCGACCTGTATCGTGAGCATCCGGATTGGTGCTTGCATGTTCCAAATCGTTCGCGTTCGGAAAGTCGTAACCAGTTGGTTCTCGATTTCTCCCGTCCGGACGTGTGTGATGAAATTATTAAGCGTGTAAGTGCGATTTTAGCTAGTGCTCCGATTACGTATGTGAAATGGGATATGAATCGTCACATGACAGAAATCGGTTCGGCAGCTCTTCCACCTGAGCGTCAAAGAGAAACAGCGCATCGCTATATGCTTGGTTTATACAGAGTGATGGAAGAAATTACAACAGCCTTCCCGCATGTACTATTTGAAAGCTGTTCGGGCGGCGGTGGGCGATTTGATCCAGGTATCCTGCATTATATGCCGCAAACATGGACGAGTGACAATACAGATGCGATATCCCGCCTGAAAATTCAATATGGTACAAGTCTTGTATACCCGATTAGCTCTATGGGCTCTCACGTGTCGGCTGTTCCGAATCACCAGGTGCACCGCGAGACGTCCCTTAAGATGCGAGGGGACGTTGCGATGAGCGGAAACTTCGGATATGAGCTTGATTTAACAAAGCTAACGGACCAAGAGAAGGAAGAAATTACAAAACAGGTTCTCTTTTATAAGGAAAATCGTCAATTGATTCAGTTTGGAGACTTCTATCGTTTATGCAGCCCGTTTGCGGGAAATGAAACGGCATGGATGTTTGTTTCTCAAGATAAAACAGAAGCGTTGGTATTTTATTATCGGGTATTAGCTGAGGCAAACGCTCCTTTATCTGTTCTTCCTCTAAAAGGACTAAATCCGGATGTGAACTATACACTTAACAATGCAGAGGTTCACGGAGGAGATGAGCTGATGTATAGCGGCTTAGCTATTCCTGCAACATTACAAGGAGATTTCCAAAGCGCAGTTTGGAAATTGAAGTCTGAATAATCTGAATACAATAGTTTAACAGAAAAGCTATTTGTTTTATTAACTAAAGTAATAAATGATAAAAAGCGGAGATAAGTGGAGGCAAGGCAGCCATATTTCTCCGCTTGTTTTTTAAGGGGACAATTGTAATGGATACGAACTGTACGGCTTTAAATATAAGAGGGGGCGGATTTTATGGATTATCAAAAGCTGTTGTCAGAGTTTCATAACCGATTGGGGCAAGACGGGCAACGTATCTTCTTTGCGCCAGGGCGCATTAATTTAATTGGAGAGCATACTGACTATAATGGCGGCCATGTATTTCCTTGTGCAATTACCTTTGGTACGTATGCAGTAGTGAAGAAGAGGGAAGATCAAAAGGTTCGCCTCTATTCTATGAATTTTCCGAAAGAAGGAATTATCGAATTCGACCTGCAAGATCTTGACTATAACGAAAAGCATAGCTGGGCCAATTATCCTAAGGGAATGATTCGCTATCTTTTAAAAGCTGAACATTCTATTTTATCAGGATTGGATATTCTTATTTACGGGAATATCCCGAACGGCGCAGGATTATCTTCATCCGCATCTATTGAGCTATTAATGGGGGCAGTGTTGGAAGGGCTGTTTGATTTACAGGTAGATCGCTTAGATTTAGTCCAAATTGGAAAACGGGTCGAGAATGAATTCATTGGGGTAAACAGCGGGATTATGGACCAATTTGCAATCGGTATGGGGAAAAAGGATCATGCTATGCTGCTGGATTGCCAAACGTTAAACTATCAGTATGTACCGATTCGTCTAACGAACCATAGCATTATCATTATGAATACAAATAAACGCCGAGAGCTTGTTGATTCTAAGTATAATGAGAGACGCGCTGAGTGTGAAGAGGCTCTCAGACAGCTTCAACAGGCTATCGATATTCAATCGCTTGGAGAATTATCGGAAGAACAATTTGAGTACTACAGCCATACGGTTCGGAATGAGATTGTTCGAAAACGGGCAAAGCATGCGGTGTACGAAAATCAACGGACACTCAAGGCGTTTCAAGAATTAGAGAACGGCAACCTGTATGCATTTGGAGAGCTGATGAATGAATCTCATCGCTCCTTGCGTGATGATTATGAAGTAACAGGAATTGAATTAGATACTTTAGTAGAGTGTGCATGGGAGCAGCGAGGTGTAGTGGGCGCTAGAATGACGGGTGCCGGCTTTGGCGGATGTGCGATTGCGATTGTTGAAAAGGATGAAGTGGAGAACTTTATTCAGGAGGTTGGAGCACGTTACGAAGAGAAGATTGGCTATAAAGCGGCATTTTATGTTGCAAGCGTTGGAGAAGGAGCGAAAGAACTTATACTGGAGGAAGTACAATGAGCGTTCTTGTGAGTCCAAAACGAACCTCGATTCATCAAATTATCGGGGATGCATGGAATTGGCATCGAAATAATCAAGCCGGTTATAAAAAATGAGGGGGAAAGGCAATGGACATTTATCAATTGGTTCAAGGGCTTGTAGATAAAGCGATTTCAGTCCATCTGATTGAGCAGGAGGATGCTATATATGCACGAAATCAGATTCTTTCCCTGCTCGGCTTGGAGGAGTTTAGGCAGCCGAAGCAGAGTATGGCAGACAAGGATATTCCTGATTTACTGGAGGAAATTGCACAGTTCGCATGCCGCCAAGGTGTGATTGAGGATATTCTTGATGAGAGAGAAATCCTAACGAGCAAAATCATGAATTGTTTCGTTCCGGCACCTTCTATTGTAAATCGAATTTTTTATGATAAATATCAAGAAAATCCTGAGGCTGCCACGCAATACTTTTATGATTTAAGCCGCAATAGCAATTATATTCAGACAAAGCGAACAGAGAAAAACATTACGTATAAGGCAGAAACTGAGTACGGAGAGCTGGATATTACAATTAATCTCTCTAAGCCCGAGAAGGATCCAAAACAAATTGCACGCGAAAAGGAAAGAGAGACAAAAGGCGTGAATTATCCGAAATGCCTGCTTTGCATTGAGAATGAAGGCTATGCGGGAAGGATAGGTCACCCTGCTCGTTCAAATCATCGATTAATACGGATGAATATTTCAGGTGAGAGCTGGTTTTTTCAATACTCTCCTTACGCCTACTATAATGAGCATTCCATTTTACTTTCAGGTACGCACCGTGATATGAAAATCGATCGTAATACATTTGCTAATTTATTAGCATTTGTTCGGGATTACCCTCATTACTTTATTGGATCAAATGCGGACTTGCCGATTGTTGGCGGTTCGATTTTGACACACGATCATTATCAGGCAGGGAAATATGAATTTGCAATGGCAAAGGCTGAAGATGCCTGCCGTTTTCATTTAGAGCACTATCCTTCTATTTCCTGCTCAACTGTGAAATGGCCAATGTCTGTTATTCGCTTAAGAGGAGAGAATATCGAGGGCTTGGTGGATGCTTCCGTTCATGTGTTGGACAAGTGGAAATCATATGATAATCCGGCTGTGGGGATCTACGCTTTCACAGGCCAAACTCCCCATAATACAATTACGCCAATTGCAAGGAAAAGGGGTACCCTGTATGAGGTCGATCTTGTGCTTCGCAACAACCGTACAGACGAAGAGCATCCTCTGGGTATTTTTCATCCTCACGCTGACTTGCATCATATTAAAAAGGAGAATATCGGTCTCATCGAGGTAATGGGATTAGCGGTTCTTCCGGCAAGACTGCAGACTGAACTGCAGGAAGTAGAGGCATATGTGCTTGGACATTCTCAGCTTGTAGGTGCTTCTCATAAGGAATGGGCAGACACAATTAAAAAGCGGTATGCAGCTGAAGTAAATGAGGAAAACATCAACTCCATTATAAGAAAAGAAGTAGGGAAAAAGTTTTTGCGTGTACTACAGGACGCTGGAGTATTTAAGGAGAATGAAGAGGGAAGAACAGCATTTCAGGATTTTATTAGCGTGCTAAATTAACAATAGATATAATTGCTTATATACATTAACAGCCCCTTTCATTTTTTAGGATGAAAGGGGCTGTTTTGTATGGTGATATTACATTGATATGTGTTTTTCTTGAAAGATGCGAAAGTATAATTTTTGAGGGTGTTGTCTAGCTTCATCGGCCTGCTCACTGTAGGCGAAAGGCTCTCCTCCATTTGTAAAACGGGTGGATTACATCTTGCCTAAGAAGCTGTAGCTTACTCTGGTACACGCGCCAGCAGCAGACCGCCCAAGGCAAACAGTACAATTAAGCTGAACACACCACTATTCGTATTGCCAGTTATTTGTGCCGTCACACCAACTAGTGCAGGACCGATAATAGCTGCGAACTTTCCGAAAATATTATAAAAGCCGAAAAATTCATTTGCTGCTTCTTTCGGAACAAGACGGGCAAAGTAAGCGCGGCTTAATGCTTGAATGCCGCCCTGAGAGGTTGCAACAAGCATAGCGAGAATCCAAAAGTCTAATGTTGATTGTAGAAAATATGCATATGTGCAAATGATAATGTATACGATAATGCCAACATACAGCATTGTTTTTGTTTTAAACTTTTCTGAAAGCCTTCCGTACAACAATGCAAACGGACAAGCAACAACCTGTGTAGCGAATAGGATAATTAACAGATTTGTGGAGCTGATCCCTAAATCCGTTCCATATGCAGTGGACATCTTAATGATGGTATCCACACCGTCTATATAAAAGAAGTAAGCGAGCAGGAAGAGAAAGAGAGCTTGGTGTTGCTTTATATTCTGAAAGGTTCCGAATAGTCGTTTAAAGCTATTTATGATTGGCTGCGGCTCGTGTTCAATATAATACCGCTGTTCCACGTTTTTTAGCATAGGAATGGTAAATAGTCCCCACCAAAGTGCAGTAATAGCGAATGCTGCTTGACTTGCAGCAGCAGCAGTTAGCGGAAGCACAGCTTGCTGTGACAGGATAATGAGAGCGATCGATAAAATAAATGGAATTGTGCTCCCGATATAGCCCATCGCAAGCCCTCTAGCGGAAATCTGATTCATTCGCTCTTCGCTCGTTACATCGACGAGAAATGCATCATAGAAAATATTGGCCCCTGCAAAACCGATAACAGTGCACATATAACAAAGCAACAGCACGCTCCACTGCTTTCCGGGGACAATTGCCAATAGCATCGTAAAGATAATACCTAAGGAGAAGAAGAAGGTGAAAAACCTTTTTTTAAAATTACGATAGTCAGCAATCGTTCCTAATATAGGAGCGAGAATCGATATAAGCAACGTAGCAATCGAATTGGCATATCCCCAATATGCAGTAGAATTGGCAGCTGTTACACCTGCGTTCTTTGCTGCTGCCTTAAAGTATATAGGGAATACGGCTGTTGTGATAATGAGGGAGTAAGCTGAATTTGCCCAATCGTAGAAAATCCAGCTTTTTTCTTGCTTGGACATGCTTTTCATAGAGAGCACCTCTTCTTTTATAAATGTATTACAGAACTTTAATGTTCCTAGGAAAAGGCAGGGAAGATGAAAGATACAAGTCTATGGGGAAGCAAGTGAAGGAATATATGCCTTTATTATATGCATCCCTTTATAATAATTATTTCGGAATTCAAAATGGTAAACATGACAATCCTGTAAGTTCTCTGGATATCTCTACTTATATTAACCTAGTAGGCTAGAATAAATATATAGGCTTTCA
>NZ_AP048547.1:405000-412500 GCF_059698935.1 Ectobacillus sp. OTK
GGGCTGTTCGCCCATTAAAGCGGTACGCGAGCTGGGTTCAGAACGTCGTGAGACAGTTCGGTCCCTATCCGTCGCGGGCGCAGGAAATTTGAGAGGAGCTGTCCTTAGTACGAGAGGACCGGGATGGACGCACCGCTGGTGTACCAGTTGTTCTGCCAAGGGCATCGCTGGGTAGCTATGTGCGGACGGGATAAGTGCTGAAAGCATCTAAGCATGAAGCCCCCCTCAAGATGAGATTTCCCATAGCGTCAAGCTAGTAAGATCCCTGAAAGATGATCAGGTTGATAGGTCTGAGGTGTAAGCGTGGCGACACGTGCAGCTGACAGATACTAATCGATCGAGGGCTTAATCATAATTACACAGCGCAGCGTGTTATCTAGTTTTGAGGGAATATCCTTCAAACAAAATAGGTCTAGTGATGATGGCGAAGAGGTCACACCCGTTCCCATACCGAACACGGAAGTTAAGCTCTTCAGCGCCGATGGTAGTTGGGGGTTTCCCCCTGTGAGAGTAGGACGTCGCTAGGCAACATATTATCCCCTTTTGCATTGTGCGAAAGGGGGTTTTTTGTAGTGTTACTTCAATGAATATTATAATTAAAAATAAGAAAACGATTGGCTGAAATAAATGCTTAAGTCTTATTTGAAGAATGTTTATAGCTTTGCATTTTGTTTATGAATTTAAATGTTTGGCATTTTAAGAAGGAAGCTTATTTTATAAGTGGGAAAGAATTTTTAACCTCCTAAAAATAAGCTTTTTCTCGAATATATAGGTGGTATTACGTTAAGTGACAAGGGGTGTCAAAAAATTAAAATCAATATATATTCTGCTTATCTCAATAGTAGGCTTAAGTTTTGGGGGTTATAAAACATGTATAACAGCAACGGACGAATACGTAACGAAAGCTATTAAAGTATTGACTTTAATTTTTATCTATATGGGCTTTAATCTAATCGAAAAACCACATAAATGATAAAGTCATTGTAGTTATAGTACGAAGACACACTGTATTGTTGATACATAATCTTCATATGTAAGCTGCATAGATAGAAAGGGAGAATTATTTTGAAAGAATTTACTGTTTGTTATACGTTAGATAGTGATATTAAACGGGGAAAGTTAGTAAAGGAGTTGGATGCGAGGGCGGAAGATGTATTACAAGAGATACTAGAAAATATGCAGCGCAGTGATTATTTTGTAGTGACCGGCAATGAGGGGAATTATATTATAAATGCTGCATTAGTGCGCTATATACGTATTGTAGGCGAAAAAGAGATAGTTTGTATGTAGTCAATTATGGGAATATGTTTTTCTAAACATCATAGGAAAAATGGGTTACAATAAACGAAGGGTGAGCAGAGCTCCTCTTCTTTTTTTATGGATATTACATTATTTATATTTTTGAAAGGTTTTTTGTCTTATACATATTAGGAATTCACCTTAGATTTCAAATTGATATGGAGATGGAAATTATATAAAGATAATTGATGAGTGTGAGGTTGAAAAAGGAGATCCTTGTAATGAAATTAAATCAGGGTATACATCTAACGAACGAAGAGTTCTTTTTTCTAAGTAGTGTATTTGACTGTCGTGCCCTAGTTGGTGTACCAGATCCCTTCATTGGATATTGGGTGGAGGAGATTGAGGCGGAAATGAAGCGTGTTGCCAGAGGCCTTTTAGAGAAAGGCTATATCATCTATAGAGAAAATGAAATACAAATTGTACCTGAGCTTTTAGAATTTCTTGTGATATGCATGAAAACAAATGTAACCTTCTGGCTTCATTCTGAACGAGGCAGCAAGCAGCATGAAAGCTATTATTACTTAGACTCACGTAAAACAGTGGAAAGCAAGGTGTTTGAGGAAGGAGATCAGCTTTCCTATGTGCTATGTGATAAGGGGCCGGCAGTTCATGTTTGGAAGGAAGTGCTGCAGGAAATGTACCTTGAGGAAAAACCGATTTTATACGGTGATCCCTTTAATATCCCAATGGAGGTACTTGATGAACTCTTGGAGGAAGGAAGAGACTACAGTATAAAAAAAATAGAGGCTGTTCTTCAGGAGCATGGAGTGATTTCAGCTATGGCCAAAGCATTAGCCAGAACGCTCAAACAGTATAGCTATTATGGTACATTTACATCGTTTTATCGAATGAAAAATGTTTGGCGTATACAAGGTCTGCGTGTATTATACGATAGTGAAACGAATTGGTTGATTCGTGTTTCCCAAAAAGGCGACCGAAAAGATGCGGAAATTCAAACGGCGTCTACCGTCTCTTGTACAAAAGCGATAAAGGAAATGCTTCTTCGTTCAAAGCAGTCATTTTCTACGCTTGTAAAGCGTGTGTAAGGTAGATAAAGCCAAAAGAAGAGAAGAAGCTTCAGATGTACAGATCTAGTCTGTTTTGCTGTGAAAGCAAAACAGACTAGATCCGTTTTTAAACCTATACGATGAACAAATAGGCTTTAATTTTTCCCTTTGATTAGAGCACCAAGTTCTTCTGTAATAGCTTGCATTTCACTGATGCTGAATGTTTCGCGCTTCATAACGTGCTCATAAATATCCACAAGATCTTCGTACATTTCCTCACTAAAGCTTGATGCACGCATAGCGCCTACGTTTACCATGCGCAGCTTTTGTTTGATCATCTCTACCATATATTCTACGTTTTCTTGTGATTTCACAGATAAATCCATCATTTTCCTCCTACATTTCTGACCTATTCTTATCTTATCATTTTTTTGTAGTATTCCTTAAAGAATTCTTTTATTTTCTTACTAACTAACCCTGTTTCTTTTATATCATTACATGATTGCTTATAATAAGCGTAATACATATTAGTGAAAGGAAGAAAATAATGATCAGTGTACTGTTTGTTTGTCTTGGCAATATTTGCCGTTCCCCGATGGCTGAAGCTGTTTTTCGAGAGATTGTAAAAAGGGAAGGGCTGCAGGAGAAAATTCAGGTTGATTCAGCTGGAACTGGAGATTGGCATATTGGGGCTGTCCCTCATCGGGGTACGCAAAACATTTTAGAAGAAAATTCCATACCTTTTGAAGGAATTCGAGCCCGGCAAGTAGAAACAAATGACTTAACGAAATTTGATTACATTATTGCAATGGATAGCAAAAATGTAGCCGACTTGAAGAAACTTGGAATAGGAAGCGGATACATCGGCAGACTGTCTGATTTTGTGCCAGATGGTAGTTGGGAGGATGTTCCCGATCCTTATTTTACCGGTAACTTTCAAGAAGTATACGGCTTAGTGACTGATGGATGTGAACGATTATTAACGTTCATCCGAAATAAACACGGTATTTAAAAAATACAAGATATATGAAAGGGGAAAGGGAGTATGGAAAAGAAGAATTCGATTGTCAAGGATATTGCCATCGGTGTGGCGGTAGGCGCAGCAATGACAATGCTGCGTAAGGAAAATCGTGAGAAGCTTGCAAGCAATGCTCGCAGGGCGAGAACGAAGATGATTGAAATTCGAGGACATGCTGCCCCTTTGAAAGACCGTGTAAAGGAAGGTGTCCAAAGCGTCAGCACAAAAGGCCGTGAAATGGCAGATTTAAAAGTGGTAAAGGAAAAAGTAGAGGAAATTCGTAAATTAACTCCGGCAGTTGTGGAAACACTAAAGGAAACAAGGGATATTTTTAATAAGAAAAAGCAAGAGTTGAAGGAATCGTCCGTACCGACACAGGCTGAATCTAGGGATTTAGATGACCATTCCCAAGAGAAAGCCAATGGTAGTATAGAACAAGCTAGCGAATCTCCAGTTTCCCTAGAAATGACGAGTAGCGTGGAGGATAATGAGTCTGCGCATGAATCGCTCATCGAGAAGGAAGAGAACAAGCAAAGCGTCTAAGTAGGTGAGATGTATGTTTACGGCGGAAAGAAGAAGAATGGCACTATCATTTTTTCGGGATTTATACGTGCGGACAAAGGACGATGATGTGCAGGGTCTTGCCTCGCAGTTAGCCTACTTCTTCTTGCTTTCTTTATTTCCCGCCCTTGTATTTTTAATCACGCTTCTTGGATATTTGCCCATTCATACACATGATGTGCTTAAGTTTTTAGAGCAATATGCCCCGAAGGAAGCAATGACACTCATTAACGAAAATGTTCATAAAATCATGGAGCATGAAAATGGCGGTTTATTGTCCTTTGGTTTAATAGGAACACTTTGGGCTGCATCAAACGGCATTAATGCAGTGATGAGAGCCTTTAATAAGGCCTATGATACGAAGGAGACACGCTCCTTTATTATTACACGGGCACTCTCGATTTTTTTGACGATCGGGATGATTTTCGTTATTATTTTTGCTCTCCTATTGCCTGTGTTCGGAAATCAAGTTGGGACAGCTATTTTTAAAACGTTTAGCCTGCCAGAGGGATTTTGGGGTATTTGGAGTATTGTGCGTCTGCTCGTAAGCTTTCTTGTTTTGTTTTTGTCCTTTGCATTTGTGTACAAATTTACTCCAAATCAAAGACTGAGACCGAGGGAGATTGTATCTGGTGCGCTGTTTGCGACCTTTGGCTGGGTCATTGTTTCGTATTTGTTTGCTTTTTATGTGGAACACTTCGGCAACTATTCGAATACGTACGGTGGTCTCGGAGGCATTATTATTTTAATGCTTTGGTTTTACCTAACTGCATGGGTTGTTTTGCTTGGCGGAGAGATTAATGCGTTATTGAACTGCTACCGTACGAGCGGCAGAGATACGCGGCATAAAACATGCTAATAGGCGGCATACTAACAGTGCTTCTTTCATTTCAGTTAAGGGGGATGTCACTGTGAGCAAAAATCAGCATGGTAATAACACCAATGATAAAAATCAACGAAAGCAACGCAGCAGTTCTCAGCCAAAGCATAAAACAAGCAGCAGTGCGAACAAGAGCAACGGCTATCACTAAGAAAAGCGGCAGGGCTTATTTTTCCTATGTAAAGAGAGGACCTAAGAGGTCCTCTTTATTTATTTGCCTGCAGTAAACGAAGGCCATTTAAAATTACTAAAATGGTGCTTCCTTCATGACCAATTACGCCGAACGGCAGAGCCAGTACTTGAAGAAAGTTCGAGCAAATAAGCAAGGCGATAACAGAAAGTGAAAAGACGATATTTTGTTTTACAATTTTGTTCATTCGCTTGGAAAGCCGGATTGCTTGTGCGAGGCGGGAAAGTTCATTTTTCATAAGTACGACATCCGCCGTTTCAAGTGCTACGTCTGTCCCTTCTCCCATCGCAATTCCAACATTTGCAGTAGCGAGTGCGGGTGCGTCGTTAATACCATCCCCAACCATTGCGACTGAGCCGTATTTTTCTTTGAGTGCTTTTACAGTCTGTACCTTTGTTTCAGGCAAGCATGATGCGTAATACTCAGTAATAGAGCTCTCTAGAGCAATTGCGTGCGCGGTTTGCTCATTGTCTCCTGTAATCATAATAGTTTGGATGCCGAGTGTATTTAGCTCGCGAATTGCTTTTATACTTTCTTTACGAAGTACATCCTTCAGGGCAATCAAGCCTAATATCCCGTTTTCATCACCCACATACACAATTGTTTTTCCTTGCTGCGCAAGGCGTTTGGCAGCAGAATTTTCAAATAAGTCTGTTTCTTCTCCGATAAAATCCGCTTTTCCAATTTTGTAGACGATGCCGCCTAATGTACCCTTTAATCCGAAGCCTGTTATATCCTCCATTTGTTCTGGTGTGCTAATTTGTACGTTATATGTTTTCTTTGCATATTGTACAATTGCTGAAGCTAACGGATGCGTTGAGTGATTTTCGATTGAGGCTGTAATGCGAAGCAACTCCTCTTCGCTGAAGCCCTCTCGTGCGATAACATCCGTTACAATCGGCTTTCCTTGCGTAAGTGTACCTGTTTTGTCAAAAGCAATTGCTTTTAGGAAGGCTAAGCGTTCGAGGTGAACACCGCCTTTAAACAAAATTCCGTGGCGTGCACCATTTGAAATGGCTGAGAGTGTTGCAGGAGTAATAGCTGCAACTAGGGCACAAGGAGAAGCGACAACGAGAAGGATCATTGCGCGATAAAACGTTTCATTCCAGCTCCATCCTAATGCATAATGCGGTACAAGCATCATAATTGCTACAACAGCTAATACTGCCTTTACATATGTGCCTTCAAATTTCTCGATAAACAGCTGGGAAGGTGACTTTTCGCTTTGGGCATTTTGTACGAGACGGATAATTTTTTGAAACAATGTTTGGTCGCTAGGCTTGGTAATTTGTACTTCCATCGAACCACGCAGATTCACAGTTCCTGCAAAGACTTCATCACCTATTTTCTTTTCGTTAGGAATTGGTTCACCTGTAATAGCAGCTTCATCTACACTTGTTTCCCCGCGAACAATCAGGCCGTCTGCCGGAATTCGTTCACCTGGCTTTACAAGAATGATGTCACCGATTTGCAGTTGTGCAACAGCAATTCTTTCCTCTTTCCCGTTCAACAGAAGGAGTGCCTCCTCTGGCTGCAAATCAAGAAGAGCAGAAATTTCCTTCTGGCTTTTGCTCATTGTATAGGCTTCGAGGGCGCCGCTTAGGGCAAAAATGAAGATTAAGATAGCACCCTCTGTCCAATAACCAATAATGGCGGAACCAATGGCTGCGAAGATCATAAGCATTTCTACATTTAACTCTTTTTCAGCAATTGTATCTTCGATACCTTCCTTTGCTTTGGCGTATCCTCCAATCAGAAAGGCTAATACATAAAAGGCAACGGATGCAGAGGTATAGTTGTTGTTATCTAAAATCCAGCCTGTTAAGATAAAAATACCAGAGGCAATAGCGAAAATAAGCTCATAGTGCTTGCTAAACGCCTCCAAAAATAATGAGCGGCTTTCTGTGCCTTCGCTTCGTATAAATTGTTTTGCTTCGGAACTCATAGTTATCTCCCCCTTCGTATTCTCAATGAGAAAAAGAATCAAAATCGATACCCCTATAAAACGACGAAAGCTGCCATCCATAGCGGACAGCAGCATAACAAGCATTACCTAACATATTCTCAATTAATATATTCATCATTATACCATATGGCACCTGAAGTGGGAATTAAAACATATTTGTTGTCTGTGCCTTTAGTTTTTGCTTATGTGCAAGGACTATAATGTAAAGACAGTCCTAAGTTGTATGTATGCGAACAAAAGCTTGGGAAACAAAGATGGGAAAATAAAAAAGTTTAATAAATTAGAGGGCTTGCTTCTAGTAAAATAGAATAAGGAAGCTTGTTTATCCATTTTACATTCATAGGCTGGAGGAACCAATATGCATAAAAAAAGTCGCTTACGCGAGTTATTAGAGGCTCTCATTGCGGCATGCTGTATTGTATTTTTAGCGAAGGTGTTTCTCTTTTTTCCAACAAAGGTAGAGGGTGCTTCTATGCTGCCGACCCTGCATGAGGGAGATAAAATCATTGTAAGCAAGGTTGTCACGTATACGCATCATCTAGAGAGAGGCGATATAATCATTGTGAAAACAGATGA
>NZ_AP048547.1:417500-1015000 GCF_059698935.1 Ectobacillus sp. OTK
AAGCAGGCAAATCCGCTTACCGTAAAGGCTGAGCTGTGATGGGGAAGCCCTTTATGGGCGAACTCCCTGATTCTACGCTGCCAAGAAAAGCTTCTAGCGATGGTAAATGGTGCCCGTACCGCAAACCGACACAGGTAGGCGAGGAGAGAATCCTAAGGTGAGCGAGAGAACTCTGGTTAAGGAACTCGGCAAAATGACCCCGTAACTTCGGGAGAAGGGGTGCTCTTCGTAAGGAGAGCCGCAGTGAATAGGCCCAAGCGACTGTTTAGCAAAAACACAGGTCTCTGCGAAGCCGCAAGGCGAAGTATAGGGGCTGACACCTGCCCGGTGCTGGAAGGTTAAGAGGAGAGGTTAGCTCCAGGCGAAGCTTTGAATCGAAGCCCCAGTAAACGGCGGCCGTAACTATAACGGTCCTAAGGTAGCGAAATTCCTTGTCGGGTAAGTTCCGACCCGCACGAAAGGTGTAACGACTTGGGCACTGTCTCAACCAGAGACTCGGTGAAATTATAGTACCTGTGAAGATGCAGGTTACCCGCGACAGGACGGAAAGACCCCGTGGAGCTTTACTGTAGCCTGATATTGAATTTTGGTACAGCTTGTACAGAATAGGCGGGAGCCTGGGAAGCCGGAGCGCCAGCTTCGGTGGAGGCGCCTGTGGGATACCGCTCTGGCTGTATTGAAGTTCTAACCCGCGCCCCTTATCGGGGCGGGAGACAGTGTCAGGTGGGCAGTTTGACTGGGGCGGTCGCCTCCTAAAGTGTAACGGAGGCGCCCAAAGGTTCCCTCAGAATGGTTGGAAATCATTCGAAGAGTGTAAAGGCATAAGGGAGCTTGACTGCGAGACCTACAAGTCGAGCAGGGACGAAAGTCGGGCTTAGTGATCCGGTGGTTCCGCATGGAAGGGCCATCGCTCAACGGATAAAAGCTACCCCGGGGATAACAGGCTTATCTCCCCCAAGAGTCCACATCGACGGGGAGGTTTGGCACCTCGATGTCGGCTCATCGCATCCTGGGGCTGTAGTCGGTCCCAAGGGTTGGGCTGTTCGCCCATTAAAGCGGTACGCGAGCTGGGTTCAGAACGTCGTGAGACAGTTCGGTCCCTATCCGTCGCGGGCGCAGGAAATTTGAGAGGAGCTGTCCTTAGTACGAGAGGACCGGGATGGACGCACCGCTGGTGTACCAGTTGTTCTGCCAAGGGCATCGCTGGGTAGCTATGTGCGGACGGGATAAGTGCTGAAAGCATCTAAGCATGAAGCCCCCCTCAAGATGAGATTTCCCATAGCGTCAAGCTAGTAAGATCCCTGAAAGATGATCAGGTTGATAGGTCTGAGGTGTAAGCGTGGCGACACGTGCAGCTGACAGATACTAATCGATCGAGGGCTTAATCATAATTACACAGCGCAGCGTGTTATCTAGTTTTGAAGGAATATCCTTCAAAGAAAATAGGCCTAGTGATGATGGCGAAGAGGCCACACCCGTTCCCATACCGAACACGGAAGTTAAGCTCTTCAGCGCCGATGGTAGTTGGGGGTTTCCCCCTGTGAGAGTAGGACGTCGCTAGGCTGGCCCAAAAGGCTTAAAAATAATTCTTATTCCGCAATAGCTCAGCGGTAGAGCAATCGGCTGTTAACCGATAGGTCGTAGGTTCGAATCCTACTTGCGGAGCCATACTTTCATTGATTAAAAATTTCTTTGGCCCGTTGGTCAAGCGGTTAAGACACCGCCCTTTCACGGCGGTAACACGGGTTCGAATCCCGTACGGGTCACCAACATATGGAGGATTAGCTCAGCTGGGAGAGCATCTGCCTTACAAGCAGAGGGTCGGCGGTTCGAGCCCGTCATCCTCCACCATACAATTGGAGGGGTAGCGAAGTGGCTAAACGCGGCGGACTGTAAATCCGCTCCCTCGGGGTTCGGCGGTTCGAATCCGTCCCCCTCCACCACTATTTTGTGTATAAAATTTAGAATATTGTGAAAAGATAGTAGGAGATATCGTCTGATTTATCTTTGTTTTATGCAGGTCATTCTAATGAAGCAAAGTTGAAACAAACGAAAATCATCCTGCGATGAAGATTCACGTAGTGAATTCGAAGATGTATAACATGAAGTTGTATCAATGGGCTATAGCCAAGCGGTAAGGCAACGGACTTTGACTCCGTCATTCGTTGGTTCGAATCCAGCTAGCCCAGCCATATTTTTTTTGCGGGTGTGGCGGAATTGGCAGACGCACCAGACTTAGGATCTGGCGCCTTTGGCGTGGGGGTTCGAGTCCCTTCACCCGCACCATTTACAATTGTATATGATTACAGTGTTTGTCATGCGGAAGTAGTTCAGTGGTAGAATACAACCTTGCCAAGGTTGGGGTCGCGGGTTCGAATCCCGTCTTCCGCTTTCATGCCGGGGTGGCGGAATTGGCAGACGCACAGGACTTAAAATCCTGCGGTAGGTGACTACCGTGCCGGTTCGAGCCCGGCCCTCGGCACTGTTTCATACAATAATATGTTTAATAACATGCGCCCGTAGCTCAATTGGATAGAGCGTCTGACTACGGATCAGAAGGTTATGGGTTCGAGTCCTTTCGGGCGCGCTTGAACGGGAAGTGGCTCAGCTTGGTAGAGCACCTGGTTTGGGACCAGGGGGTCGCAGGTTCGAATCCTGTCTTCCCGATATGGGGCCTTAGCTCAGCTGGGAGAGCGCCTGCTTTGCACGCAGGAGGTCAGCGGTTCGATCCCGCTAGGCTCCACTTTTATGGAGGGTTGGTAGAGCGGCTTAATACACCGGTCTTGAAAACCGGAGACGGTAACACGTCCGTGGGTTCAAATCCCACACCCTCCTCCATTTTATAGTAAGTATATTATCATCGCGGGGTGGAGCAGTCTGGTAGCTCGTCGGGCTCATAACCCGAAGGTCGCAGGTTCAAATCCTGTCCCCGCAACCAAAATGGCGCAACCAAAATGGTTCCGTGGTGTAGTGGTTAACATGCCTGCCTGTCACGCAGGAGATCGCGGGTTCGATCCCCGTCGGGACCGCCATTTGGCTCGGTAGCTCAGTCGGTAGAGCAGAGGACTGAAAATCCTCGTGTCGGCGGTTCGATTCCGTCCCGAGCCACTTTTATATTGCCGGCTTAGCTCAATTGGTAGAGCACGACCGAATATGCTTCGAAGAATTACTTCAGCGTACTCATTGAGCCGCATCTTGAATAAACTTTCTGAAATGAGGACGACGAACAAAAACTATCGTCCGGGCAATAAAAATATATTACGCCGGCTTAGCTCAATTGGTAGAGCAACTGACTTGTAATCAGTAGGTTGGGGGTTCAAGTCCTCTAGCCGGCACCATTCTATGAGCCATTAGCTCAGTCGGTAGAGCATCTGACTTTTAATCAGAGGGTCGAAGGTTCGAGTCCTTCATGGCTCACATTGCGGGTGTAGTTTAATGGTAGAACTTCAGCCTTCCAAGCTGATAGCGTGGGTTCGATTCCCATCACCCGCTCCATTATTTTATATTTTATTACATGGGCCTATAGCTCAGCTGGTTAGAGCGCACGCCTGATAAGCGTGAGGTCGATGGTTCGAGTCCATTTAGGCCCATTTTATTGATTCTAATATTATGGCGGTTGTGGCGAAGTGGTTAACGCATCGGATTGTGGCTCCGACATTCGTGGGTTCGATTCCCATCAATCGCCCCATCTTACTATATATGTTTCACAAGAATGGCTCATAAACAGCATACAGCTTTCTGTTTATGGCGGCATAGCCAAGTGGTAAGGCCAAGGTCTGCAAAACCTTTATCCACCGGTTCGAATCCGGTTGCCGCCTTTTTAACATATACAATATCGTGCCGATGTGGCGGAATTGGCAGACGCGCACGACTCAAAATCGTGTTCCTCTGGAGTGTCGGTTCGACCCCGACCATCGGTATCAAATAAATTTGTTATAGGATTAAGACTTTTCGAATGTTCGAAGAGTCTTTTTTTGTTTTTCGAAAGAATTAAGGTCCCTGCTTCATGGAAAAAGTAGAACAGAAGCTCAAATGTTAATGCAGAGAAAAATACTTAGAAAATGTATTTTTTCGCATATCGTTATAAATTAACGAAGAAGGAGAAAAGCAACCATGAACCTTAAAAAGTATGTAGTAACCACTTTTTTATTAGGCACATTAGTGTTGTCAGGATCTATCGCAGCTACTCATAGTTCAGCGAGTAATAATCCAACGGCAGAGGAGGTAGAAGCAGCCTCAGTAAATCCAAAGTTAAGGAATGTGAAAATTTTAGCTACTGGAGGAACGATTGCAGGTTCTGCTGCATCTCATACTGATATAACCGATTATCAAGCAGGAGCACTTGATGTTGAAACACTAATTCAAGCTGTTCCTGAATTAAAAGAAGCAGCAAATGTAAGTGGCGAACAAATCGTTAATATCGAAAGTAACAATATAAATAATAAAACTTTACTAAAGTTGGCGAAGCGAATTAATGAGTTATTGAAGTCTAAAGATGTAGATGGAATTGTTGTTACGCATGGAACAGATACCTTAGAAGAAACTGCTTATTTTCTAAATCTTGTCGTAAAAAGCAACAAACCTGTCGTTATTGTTGGATCAATGAGACCTGCTACAGCTCTAAGTGCAGATGGGCCTTTAAACTTATATAATGCAGTGAAAGTTGCTGCTAGTGAAGAAGCTAAGAACAAAGGGGTTTTAATCTCGTTAAATGATCGAATTGGTTCTGCACGTTATATAACAAAAACCAATACAACTACGACAGATACATTCCAATCCGAGGAACAGGGTTATTTAGGAGCAATTGCAGGAAATAAAATATATTTCTACAATGAACCGACTCGTAAACATACGGCGGAATCCGTTTTTGATATATCGGAACTAGAGGAATTGCCTCAAGTGGATATTATTTATAGCTATCAGAATGATAATCGATATTTTTATGATGCAGCTGTAAAAGCAGGAGCAAAAGGAATTATAATCGCAGGCGAAGGAAATGGCTCGATTTCTGATTCTGCCCTTGAAGGGGCGAAAGCCGCAGCTGGAAAAGGGGTAATTATTACCCGCTCTAGCCGTGTAGGAAATGGTATTGTGACGAGAGAAAAAACTGATGATGAAAATAATTTTGTTACAGCAGACTCACTTAATCCTCAAAAAGCACGCATTTTGACAATGCTTGCATTAACAAAAACAGATGATCCAAAAGAAATTCAGCAATTTTTTAACGAATATTAATAAGTTAGGTTAGAATTTCCCGAGTATTAAAAATAAAGCGAATTGAACAGATCATATTTGCACCAGAACAAGTCCCTGCTTAATCAGACAGGGACTTGTTCATAGGATTCATATCATAAAAAGTCTCTTTTCGCCCCATTTCTGGGATGGAAAGAGACTTTTTTAGTATCCTTCAGCGGTAATTGCATTTTTATTCTGCAATTTCCTCTAAATGATAATACGCTACATTATAAATATGTTCTACTTCCTCATCTGTCATATACATTAACTGACTATACTGAAGCCCCTTTGTTTTTTGAATAAACTCAATCATATTTTTTCGCTCTTCTCTTCTCATCTTGTATTTCCTCCCCTTTACTGTCTTAATACAGTATATTTAACTTGATACTATTATATAACACATAGTGGAAAAAGTGCACTATTTTTTTTGAAAAATTGTCCATTTTTTTTTGTGAATTGTACTAATGCGACTGTTTACAAAGCGCATAGATATAAGAAAATAAGAATGGATCATCCTTATGTAGGACGATCCATTCCATGAGATGATTTTCTGTTATACTACAGTGTTAATACTTCTGGATGAGCGGTACCAGCTTTATCGATGTAGTAAATATTTTTCGGTTCAAGACGCAGCAGTACATAGTTTGGGTCTTCCGGTCCGTTCAGCCATGGTTTTAAGCTGTCGTTCCAAAATTGATTCTTTAATTGTGCACTATCTTCTACGTAAGCGTCTGCTTCTATTTCAATAAATTCCCCATCCCAGATTTTCTCTTTATGTCCGATGAGGACATGAACATTATTATTTTCCTTAATATCATCCAGCTTGCGAGATAGACGATCTGTTGCGACGTATAATATTAGGTCTTGGTGAAAAAACATCATAAAGCAGCTGTGCGGTTTATGATCACGGACAGTGGCAAGTACCCCTGTTTGCTGATTTTGTAAAATGCTTAAGATTTTTTCTTTTAGTTCCATGATTTCCAGACCCCTTTCTTTGTCCCAGTTCTTACTGTTTTCTAGAAAGGGCATTTTTAAACAAAAATTAAAATGAATTTTATTAAAATCGGAGCACAATAATGATACAATGAGATTCTTCATATTAATTGGAAAGGTTGGATTATTGTGGTAAATAAAATCTTTTTCTTATTAGCAGTAATCGGTGTGCCGCTTTCAATAGCAGGTAATGTACTGCATTGGCCCCAGACGCTCATGTTTGGTGTATATTGTCTCACAATCGTTGCACTGGCGAGCTTTATGGGGCGTGCGACGGAAAGCCTAGCTATCGTTTCTGGCCCGAGCATCGGCGGTCTTTTAAATGCTACGTTCGGAAATGCTGTTGAGCTGATTATCTCGATCTTCGCTTTACAGGCAGGTTTAACTGAGGTTGTGCTTGCTTCGCTAACGGGTTCTGTACTTGGTAACCTATTGCTCGTTGGCGGATTATCCTTTTTTGTTGGCGGTTTGAAATATAAGCGCCAAAGCTTTAATGTGTATGATGCTCGTCACAATTCAGCTCTTCTTGTTTTTGCTGTCATTGTTGCGTTTGTCATACCAGAAGTATTTTCTATGGGCATGGATGAAGAGAGAACCTTTACCTTAAGTATCGGTACATCTATTATCTTAATTGTGCTCTATTTAGCAGCGTTATTCTTTAAGCTTGTTACACATCGCGGTGTCTATCAGCATAAAGAAGAGGAAGCAGAGGAGCACGAGGAGCCGGAATGGAGTAAAGGAAGAGCACTGGCAATATTAGCGGTAGCAACTGCTGCGGTAGCTTATGTATCAGAAGCGCTCGTACATACATTTGAGACAGTCGCAGAATCATTTGGATGGACGGAGCTGTTCATTGGGGTAATTATAGTTGCTATTGTTGGGAATGCAGCAGAGCATGCATCGGCAATTATTATGGCTTATAAAAATAAAGTAAATATCGCAGTCGAAATCGCAGTCGGTTCTACGCTGCAGATTGCAATGTTTGTAGCACCGGTGCTCGTGCTCATTTCTTTATTCTCAACAGAGCAAATGCCGCTCGTATTTACAATGCCAGAGTTAATTGCGATGATTACTGCAGTATTTTTGACAATCTCTATTTCAAATGATGGGGACACGAACTGGTTTGAGGGCCTTACTCTTTTAGGGGCATATGTAATTATGGGGATTGGTTTTTATTTGCTTTAGAAATTCCTGGCCAAGGCTAGGAATTTTTTTGTATGTCGGTAATATGCTCTATTGTAGAAGGAAAAAAAGGAGAAAATCATGAAACTTACACGCTTGTTTTGTTTCATCACGGGAATTGCCATTTTAACGTTTGGAGCTAGTTTAACATTAAAGGCGAATTTAGGAGCAGGTCCCTGGGATGCTTTAGCGGCAGGACAAGCAAAAGTAACGGGCTTTACTGTCGGAACGTGGGTCATTATCAATGGTGTGCTTCTCCTATTTGTAAATGCCTATTTACTCCAGCAAAGGCCGCAATTTCTAGCTGCTGTCACATTTGTGTTTATTGGCATGATGATCGACTTTTGGCTGCTAAAGGTAATGAAGAATTGGAGCCCAGTTGGACTTGTGTATCAGGCAAGCACGTTGCTAACTGGAATTTTCATGCTTTCAGCAGGTGTGGCGATGTACCTGCAGTCACATTATCCAGCTAACCCAATCGACAATTTGATGATTGCTCTGCATAAACGATTCGGTGTTAGTTTAATGGTCGCAAAAACACTCGGAGAGATGGCTGCTCTTGTATTTGCTGTTTTACTAAAAGGACCGATTGGTATTGGAACGCTCGTAATCGCATTTACCATCGGCCCTAGCGTTCAATGGTGCTATCATTCAACAGAACGGTTTATGATGAAGATCAGCTCTATCTTAAGATAGGAGCTGATTTTTTTGTGGAAGAATGTTGGATAACAATAGAATGTAGAGAAAACAATAACAGTGATGAATTTTCCTTGAAAGGAGCACCAGGAATGAAAGGTGTAAAACATGTCTTTATGATTTCTCTTTTCTTGCTCGGCCTCGCTCATCCGGCATTTGCTGATGCGAAGCCAACTCATTTCAAAATCCCTGCGTCTGTCTTAGACATTTCCAAGGAGAATACGTATCCGAACCCGACGCAGGATTTGCCGCGTTTACAGCCGAGCGAGCTTGCAAAAAGTTTACTAAAAACATCGGAAATCCCGATTGAAAACCCGAATCTTATCCGTATGTTTAATGAAACATCAATATCGAATGCGCCCCTTGCCGTTGGATACCGTGCGAAAATTTATCTTGGGCAGTGGCCTTTGAACTACGAGTCAACAGAAACAACTGTGAACTGGGAATATCAGCAAATTAACCGCAATTTTCATGATAACCGCGGCGGCAGAACCTTTTTCCAGCTCCGTTATAATCAAGAAGCACAGCGTATTGTCCGAGGCGGCTTAACTGCCAATATACGCGGGTCGGATGATGTAAAAAAAATGATGCTACTAAAGGCAATGGAGAAAACGCAGCTGCCGCTTTCCTTCCAAACTGTAGTAGGATATGGCACGAAGCATAGCCGCGTGTATAATGTCGGGCCAAAAAATCTTGGCTATCTCTATGCATATGCTCCAGCTGTTAATGAAAAGGGCAAGGTAACATTTGGGGAAGTATACCTGGTGTTAAAAGGAAACCAACGTAAGCTTATGATCAAAAATGTAACGTCACAGGGAATTGGAGCATGGATTCCGGTGCAGGACCGCGTTTCCTTTGGCTTTATGACATCGCCAAATCCAAGATAGGAAAAGCGGACTCAACCGAGTCCGCTTTTTTACACTGTAAGAAAGAGTATAAATTTCTAGCTAGGAGTGTATTCGACGTAGTAGAAAATTTTAGGAATACAGTGTAAGTGCAACTACGCTTCTGTCTTCGCCTAACGGCTCGCCAGTCGGCGAGTTTTCTTTAGAAAACAAGCTTGGCTTTTTTTACAGTAAAGTCTTCATTCGGATAGTAGCTGTTTTTTACAAGCACATTCGGGCCGAGGCATTTCACAGCCGGACAATGACAGCTTAATTGCTTTGCTGTCTTCGATTCCGCCCATACGTTATAAGCCTCTTGTAAGGTGTTTGTCTGAATATTGCCAAGTGGCGGAACATCACCGAAGTCGGTTACGATAATGCTGCCGTCAAAAATGTTCACATTGAGCCGCGAGCGCCCGTCAGGGTCATTGCGGACTGTTACATTTTTACTGCGATATAATTTTTGCAGTACCTCTAGGTCGCGTTCATCAGAACTGCATGCATAAAATGGCAGCGTGCCAAAAAGCATCCAAACATCCTTATTTCGAATATCAAGCAGGTGAGAGACTGCTTCGCGAATTTCATCCTTTGTAAGAATTTCTAAATTGCTCGCGAAATCGCTTGGATACATTGGATGCACCTCGTGCCGCTTACAGCCCATTTCTTCTGTAATTTGCTTGTGAATACGCTCAATGTGCGGAAGCGTACGCTTGTTTAACATTGTTTCTGCTGAGACAAGCACACCCGCCTTTGAAAGAACCTTGCTATTTTCAATCATCCGTTCGAACAGCTTCGCCCGTTGCTCTATTGTTGGCTTGCGCTCCATCATTGCAAAGCCGCCCTCTATAAAGTCTTCCAATGTACCCCAGTTATGAGAAATATGCAGTACGTCCAAATGCGGTATAATTTGCTCATAGCGGGATAACTCTAATGTTAGGTTTGAGTTAATTTGCGTGCGGACACCGCGTTCGCGAGCATATTTTAAAAGAGGAACAACGTAAGATTGAACGGATGTTTTGGAAAGCATTGGTTCACCGCCGGTAATACTTAAGGAACGAAGTGAAGGAATCTCCTCCAATCGCTTTAGCAACAATGCAAGCGGCAAAGCATTCGGATCCTTTGGCTGCAGGGTGTAACCAACCGCACAATGCTCGCATCTCATATTACATATTGTCGTTGTTGTGAACTCAACGTTTGTAAGTGTCAGATTTCCGTACTCCTCTATGTCCATGTAAGCTTCCCATGGATCATAAGCGGGAGTAATCGGCTTGAGTTGTGATGTATTCATAGTAGAACTCCTTTATTGTAAAGTAAAGCTTTGTACGCGAGCCATTTTCTCACGCATGCTAGGAGAATAAACCTAGCTCTTATCAGCCAGCGCTGACTGATTGTAAGAACAAGCTAAAATATCCATACTTATCATAGAAGAATACAGCCAGTTTATAAACTGTTTTGTACAAAAAGTTTTTATCTTCTTTTATAATAGAAACAATGCAAAGAAAAAGGAGCGGATACGCATGGGAAATGCTGTAAACGATAAAGATTCACAGCTAGTATATTTGAAGGAACGCCTGAATATGTTCGTGGAGGTCATTGATACGATTGATCCAGAGGATATTGAGCTTGAGGATATCGATCGCTTGATCAGCATGTTGGATGATTTAGAGAGCAAGTGCGAGCAATTTAATAAATGATAAGGATTGAAGAAAGGGGATGCGTGGGCATTCTCTTTTTTATTTGAAAATATCGCTTTTGAGGTGTTGTCTAGTTCCTGTAGTCTGTTCCTGCCTTCAGAATAACCTCCCATATAAAGGACAAAACGCATCTTGTGTCCGAGAGAACAAACGGAGAGCCTGTATAAATCGGCGTCTGCTTTTCTCATTTGGGCATTAGTAAACCAGCCTTTGTTCGTTTTTTTGTATATCTTACAAAATAAAAACTTCTTCTGTTTTTTATGCAAATAGGAGTATAATCAAGTTGTGAAAGTTTTTAGGTAGCGTTCTCATTCAGGGGGGAAATGAAATGGAAAAGCTTCAAGAAAGCATGTATAAATTAATTGTCGATACTTCTACGAACTTGCCAAAGGACGTCCGCCGTGCAATTCAGCGTGCGAAGGAGAAAGAAAATGCGGGAACGCGTTCTGCAATGGCACTTGATACAATTACAAATAATATTAAAATGGCGGATGATAATATTTCGCCTATTTGCCAAGATACAGGAATGCCGACTTTTAAAGTGAAAACACCAGTTGGCGTAAATCAGCTTGTCATTAAAGAGGCAATTTATCAAGCGATTGAACAAGCGACCAAGGATGGAAAGCTTCGTCCGAATTCAGTTGACTCCTTATTTGGCAATAACAGCGGTAACAATCTCGGCGCAGGTACACCGGTTGTGAAATTCGAGCAATGGGAAAAGGACTACATTGATGCCCGCCTAATTCTAAAGGGCGGCGGCTGCGAGAATAAAAATATTCAGTACAGTCTTCCATGTGAATTGGAAGGCCTTGGCAAAGCGGGCCGTGACCTGGACGGCATCCGTAAATGCTTAATGCATGCTGTATACCAAGCACAAGGACAAGGCTGCAGCGCAGGTGTAATTGGTGTTGGTATTGGCGGTGACCGTACATCCGGCTATGAGCTAGCTAAGGAGCAGTTATTCCGCTCATTAGACGATGAAAATCCAATTCCAGAGCTTCGTCAATTAGAAGAGTACGTAATGGAAAATGCGAACAAGCTAGGCATTGGAACAATGGGCTTTGGAGGCGAAACAACACTTCTTGGCTGCAAAATTGGCGTGTATAACCGTCTGCCTGCAAGCTTCTATGTATCTGTTGCGTATAACTGCTGGGCATACCGCCGCCTAGGCGTTACAATCAGTCCGGAAACGGGAGAAATCATCGAATGGTTATATCAAGAAGGTGATGACACGCTTCAGCCAGCAGCGGCAGAAGTTGCAGCAGCTGCACAGGAGCAGCGTGAAATCGTGCTGCAGGCACCGATTACAGAGGAACAAATTCGCGGGCTCCGCGTTGGTGACGTTGTTACCATTAACGGTATGATGTATACAGGACGCGATGCGATCCATAAGCATTTAATAGACAACGACTGTCCGGTTGATTTGAATGGACAAGTGATTTACCATTGCGGTCCGGTTGTTATGAAGGACAGCGAAGGCAAATATCACATTAAAGCAGCTGGCCCGACGACAAGTATTCGTGAGGAGCCATATCAAGGCGACATCATGAAGAAATTCGGCATCCGCGCTGTTATCGGAAAAGGCGGTATGGGCGCGAAAACTCTTGCAGCACTTCAGGAGCACGGCGGTGTATACTTAAATGCGATCGGCGGTGCAGCGCAATATTATGCAGAATGTATTAAAGAAGTAGAGGGTGTGGACTTCCTTGAATTCGGTATTCCGGAAGCAATGTGGCACCTGCGTGTAGACGGCTTTAAAGCAGTTGTGACAATGGACTCTCACGGCAATAGCCTTCATGCAGATGTGGATAAAACATCATTAGAAAGATTGGCACAGTTTAAAGAGCCTGTGTTTAAATAAGAAAAGTGAAAATGACTGAGCGGGCTGCCGCTCAGTCATTTTTTTGTAAGTTCACTACATTTTTCTATTAATGGAATTCTACATTAATTCTTCTTTTTTGATTTTTCATGGACTTCGGCATTCTGACTTCTAGAACACCATTCTTATAAGAAGCCTTGACACCTATATTTGATACAGGGCTTGGAAGCGAAATTGAGCGATGAAAACGGCCTACATAACGCTCTCTTCGATGCATATTCTCCTCTTTCATTTCGTGAGATTTATGAATCGAGCCGCTAATTGTCAGCATGTCATTTTCAACCTCAATATCTACATCTTCTTTCTTCTCAAGCCCAGGAATATCACATGTAGCAATAATCTCATTTTCTGTTTCATGTACGTCAACTCGAATGCCGCCTAAACTGTGCTCATTTCCAAAGGGTGAAGGGAAATCGGTAAAGAAATGGTCGAATTCCTTTCGTATGTTAGCTAATTGTCTAAATGGATCGTATGGTATTAATGCCATTCGTAACAGCTCCTTTGTAATAAAGTTGAGGTACATCTTTATTATTTACGACAATTGAAAAAATACTGTAGCAATGTAATAGCACTTCTCCCTATAAATGGAGCAACAGAATGATATGGAAAAAAGTGTGCAGGATGAAGTGAAAATAGGAAACAAAAAATACGAGTACGAACCATTTTGGAAAGGAGACTCGGCATGAAAAAAAGCCTTTGCATCATGACCGTACTCGCATTGTTTTTAGCCATTGTGCCATCCTTTGCTTACGCTTACTCGAATCAAGCCAAGCATTGGGGTATTCCGCGTAACAAGGACGAAACGCCGCCTGACGCGGGGAAAGAGTTTACTTCCATTATTGAAAAATACGACGGTTTTTACCTTGGCAATACAAAGAAAAAGGATATTTACTTAACGTTTGATAATGGGTATGAAAATGGATATACAGCAAAAATTTTGGATGTACTAAAGGAGAAAAAGGTACCAGCCACCTTTTTTATTACCGGCCACTACATTAAGGACCAGCCTGAGCTTGTCAAACGGATGGCGAAGGAAGGTCATATTATCGGGAATCATTCATGGCATCATCCAGATTTAACGACAGTCGGAGATGAGAAATTCCGTGAAGAGCTCATTATGATTGAAAAGGCGGTGAAGGAGCTAACCGGCCAAAAGGAAATGAAGTACCTTCGCCCGCCGCGCGGAATATTTAGTGAGCGTACATTGGCAATTTCACGTGACATGGGCTATCATAACGTTTTTTGGTCGCTTGCATTTATTGATTGGAAAACCGAACAACAACGCGGCTGGCGATATGCGTATGATAACGTGATGAACTTGATTCATCCGGGTTCCATTATTCTTCTTCACTCCGTGTCCAGTGACAATGCGGAAGCACTTGGCAAAATCATTGAGGATTTACGGAAACGCGGCTATCAATTTAAAAGCTTAGATGACTTAGTAAGGGAGAAGTTTGGTCCAGAGGTGAATTATTAAAAGCCGCAGGCGGGAGCCTGCGGCTTTTACGTATGAACCGGATTTTTTGTTTGTTTTGCAATACGAAATTTGCGAAACACCTTCCAAATACCGTATCCGAGCAATGCACCAGTGACGTTAAGAATAATGTCGTCAATATCAAACACACCCGCGAGCGTAATGATTTGAAGCAGCTCTAAAAACAGTTCTCCCTTTTCTATATCTGACAAGTCTGTTTCATCGACAATGCGGTTCACGTATACTTCAAATTCTTTCATGTTAGTGCTCCTTTCCTACAGATTTGAATCAGCTCCGTAATTTGATCCCAAGCGGTTAATTTCTCCTGCAGTTCTAATCGTCCTTCTGCCGTAATACGATAAAACTTCCTTCTCATCCCTGCCTCTGAATCACCCCAATAGGACTCAATCAACTTCCTTTGCTCCATGCGTTTCAGGGCAGGATATAATGTTCCCTGGCTCATGCTGTAGGATTGGTTGCTATGCTGCTTCAGCTTCTGCGCAATTTCATAGCCGTATGTATCATGCTGCGAAATGATCGAAAGTAATAAAATGTCAATACTTCCTTTTAAAATCTCTTTATCCATATTTTATCACCCGATAAAAGTGTAACACGACATATGTCGCATTACAACATATGTAGGCGGATTTTACGAAATCAAGCTTGTAACGTATAATAAAGGCTAAATGTTTAAAGAGGATGAAAAGCATGTGGAGTCAAGCCATTATGCTGCAAGCACCATATAACTTCGAGCAGGTACTTAGTCGTCTCGTTCTAAATCCGCTTAACTGTGTCGATACTGAAGAAAAAATGGTTAAAGTACCGCTTACCATACATGGAGAACATATTGCTGCAGCTATACAAGAAACAGGAACGTTTGAACGTCCAGAATTTATCATAACAGCTGAAAATATGAAGCCAGATGCTGTATTTTGGAAACACTAAAAGAAGAATATACGCCTTATGGCAGCTATGCTTCCCTTTATTTATGGAGAAGCATTGAGTAGGAGGAACGATGGAAACAAAGCAAGAAAGCAAATTACAAATGGGACAAACCTTCCCGGTGACAATTAAACGTCTCGGTATTAACGGAGAAGGAGTCGGCTATTTCAAACGGCAGGTTGTCTTCATTCCGGGTGCACTGCCGGGAGAAGAGGTTGTTGCTGAGGTTACAACGATAAAAAAAGGCTATGCCGAAGCAAAAATCAAACGCATCCGCAAGCAATCTCCGCAGCGCGTAACACCGCCTTGTCCGGTATATGAGCAATGCGGCGGCTGCCAGCTTCAGCACATCTCATACGAAGGACAGCTTGAACAAAAGCGTGATATCGTCGTACAGGCATTCGAACGCTATACGAAGCAAATTGCTGATAAGCTCGATATCCGCTCGACAATTGGGATGGAGGATCCATGGCATTATCGAAATAAAAGCCAGCTTCAGGTCGGCATCGATAACCGCAAAGTTATTGCAGGACTATACGGCTTAAACTCGCATGAGCTTGTAGATATTTCTGACTGTATGATTCAGCACAAGGCAACAAACGAAGTGACACAAAAGGTAAAAGAAATTTTGGAGAACCTTGGTATTTCTATCTACAATGAGAAAAAGCATAAGGGAGCAGTTCGTACGATTGTAACGCGCATTGCTGTTCGTACAGGAGAAATTCAGCTTGTACTCGTAACTACAAGAGAGGAATTCCCGCGCAAAGACCAATTTGTAAAGCAAGTACAAACTGCTCTGCCACAGGTCAAATCGATTATGCAAAACATCAATGGTGAGCGCACCTCCATTATTTTTGGAGAAGAAACATTCCGCCTAGCCGGGAAGGAAGTTATTCAAGAGGCTTTAGGAGACTTAAAATTCGAGCTATCGGCCCGAGCCTTCTTCCAGCTCAATCCGACGCAAACAGTGAAGCTGTATGATGAGGTAAAACAAGCGGCAAAGCTAACAGGCAAGGAAAAGGTTGTTGATGCATATTGCGGCGTTGGAACGATTGGGCTATGGCTGGCGAACGAAGCAGCTGAAGTCCGCGGCATGGATATTATTGAAGAAGCAATTGAAGATGCAAAAAAGAATGCGAAGCAGCATGGCTTCCTCAATACAATGTATGTAACAGGAAAAGCTGAACAGGTTCTTCCGAAATGGGTGAAGGAAGGATGGAAGCCAGATGTGATCGTTGTTGACCCGCCGAGAACAGGCTGTGACGACATGCTGCTAAACACGATTTTAAAGGTGAAGCCAAAGCGGGTTGTGTATGTATCCTGTAATCCATCCACACTTGCGAAGGATGTAGCGAAGCTGCTAGGGGATTATGAGGTTTCGTATGTACAGCCGGTGGATATGTTTCCTCATACGGCGCATGTGGAGTGCTGTTCACTACTTGTAAGGAAAGATAAATAAGAGATGTAACAGTGAGTAAGGAGCCTCTCCATAAGTTATGGAAAGGCTCTTTTATTTTTTGTATATATACGTAAACGACACATGGGTCTTCCTCGGATTCTGAGATGTGAATAAAGTAACGTAAAAAGATTTTTGATTGAAGGTTAAAACCATGGTGTTACAGCTGAATATAATTGAGGGCGGGTGTTCCCGCCCTTTATTCATTTTCTTTGGAATCTTCTTGGTAATGCTCATTTAAGTATGGATTTTCTGTCGTAGCAAAATTAACAGACTGGAGACTGATTTCAGGGTCCATTCCGTAATATCCTTTCAGCTCGTCTTTTGCCAACTCACCACTTCTGAATTGCGGTTCTTTTTTTTTCATGATGCACCTCTTTTCTTCCTCTTATTTTTCTGTATTCAAGAAGGAATTATTCGGAAGTTCCATCGACAGAAGAGAAATTGAGTAGATCCATTTTGTGTATCTACTTGCGTGTCGAACTAACAGTCGTTTCGATAATTTTTTGAAGGTGCACCTACAAAACAGAACCATTTAGAGATATCTGGATAGGAGTTTATTTCTAAGGTAAAACGTTCATTAGCATCGCTGTTTCATCACAAGAATGCAGTTTGGGACAGTTTATGCAATCTTTCCACATTTTTTGAGGTAAATCATTTTTATCCACCCGATTAAATCCTAACTTCGAAAAAAATTCAATTTGATAAGTTAACGATATTAGCTTAGTAATTCCCAAGTTTCTTGTTTCTGTAATGATTTGCTTTACCAGTGCTTTTCCGATTCCTTTTCCGACATAAGCAGGGCTGACGGCTAATGACCTTACCTCTGCTAAATCCCGGTCAAGGATCGTCAAGCTGGCAATCCCAACAATTTCATTATTTAAAACGGCAACAACGAAACTTTGCAGATTTTCATAGATAGAAGAATAAGTTCTCGCTAAAAGTTTTTCCTCTTTGGCATACTCTGATATTAATTTATAGATACTTTCTGTATCGCTCATAATCGCTTTTCGAATTAGCATAGAAAGTCCCTCCAGGATAATATTTTACTCGCTATATAAAATTCAAACTATCTAACTATATCTGAATGATAATAAATATACATTAGATAGAATTATTATTCAATAGTTGTATTCCGTTGATTTTTCTTTTTTAGTTAATTTTTTTCTTCTGAAATGGGAGTTGATTCGAGGAGGGAGCGATGCCTATGATTGGCTTATATGAGCCAAAAATCAACTGTATCATTTACAAAAGCCTTACTAAGTATATGGGATTATGAAGGAATGTACGTAAAGTAACGGGGGCTTTAATATAATAAGCATATATTTTAAATAAGGCTATATATACAAGGTTTTATGCATAACTTGTACTTGTATATAAAGCCTTATTTCCCATACAAAAAACATACTGCCATAAACAACCTTTTTTGCTTGCCAAATACCACTAAAATGTCATTGTTTTAAGAATCTAGACGATTAAATAAAACTAAATGATATTAAAGCAGATACCTTTCTTTCAATTTCAAAACCGTTTGTGATCAGCGTATCAAGGTGGTAGGCTTCGATTCTCACGATGTCCCAGTATAGCGTTACTTACCGCAGAAATGGTACTCATCAGTACCAAATTTTTTAATCATTATTTGTTGGGTCTTTTTTGTTTTAAAATTTATGACCATATTAATAATTATACTTCTGAGAAAGAAAACTGTAAGTTAAACAAAAGAGGAGGTTTAAATTAAACCTCCAGTCTTTGGCGCTTTCAATTTGAATATTATTTAACTTCTACAATTCTTCCTTCCAATTTTGGAGAAATAGTTTGATCATTTATGATAGAATCCATGATTAAATTTGCATCAATTGGTCCTGAACTTGCATCAATTAATCGTGGTGCTGATTTAAACATGCTAAAGCCGTCTCCGCCATCTGCTATAAAGCTAGGAAGTCCAATTGTATATTTCGCAGTTAAATCGATTGGTTGTCCATTAACTAGTACGTTTGATACGCGAGAACCAACTTGCTTAGTGGAATCAAAGGTAAACGTTACGCCGCTTACTTGCAAAAATCGGCCTGCTTGACTTTCTAATTGGCTAACGCTATTTTCTAAAGCATCTACAATGACTTGCCCTGTCACTTCAATTTTCACAAGAATATTAGAGAATGGCAGGATTTCTAGAACCATTTTTTTTGTAATATTTCCAGGTTCAAAAACTTTATCCGATCTGATACCTCCACCATTAATGAGCCCAATATCAGATTTTGTATAGCGTTTAAACGAATCAGCAAGATAGTTTCCTAGTGCTGATTCCTGTGTTCTTACGACGCTTTTTCTTGCATCTAATGGTACGGTAGTTGATCCAATAACAACATTTAGTTCACTATCCAGCTGTGACACATATTTATCCATTACTGCTTTAACCGCTGCGTCTGGTTTGAACCCAGCCTTAGCTACCTCTTCCGCAAGAGTTAAGCGCTTGAAAGAAAAGTCGGTGATTTTTCCATTCACACCAACAGTTAAATCAAGGACCCCAAGATATGTAAATTCATCCCCGACGAATGAAAGAATCGTGTTATTGATCACTTTTGGCTGTTCATAGCTGAAAGCAGCATGGTCACCAAGAATGACATCAATTCCTTTCACATCAGCTGCCAGCTGCTCTGCTACCGGACTAGCTAAATGAGATAGGACAACGATGATATCTGCTCCTGCTCCCTTCATTTTGGGAATAATCGCTTTCATTGCATCTGCTGGTTTTAAGACAATTGCGTTTTCACCCATTGAAGTGATCTCTGGGGCTTCTTCGTTGATTAAGCCAGTAAATCCAATATTTACACCATTTACATTTTTAATGACAAATGAAGATGCACCAGCTTCTTTACCAAATACTTCACCCGTACGCTTGTCCACTATGTTTGCACTTACCCAATTAAAGTTACTTTGAGAAACCATCTCTAGTAATATATCAGGTCCCATATCAAAGTCGTGGTTACCAAACGTGTTTACGTCCAAGCCGCCAGCATTAAAAGCATCTATTATATGCTGGCCCTTAAAGACAGAGGATAAAATGGAAGAGGCTAAATCGTCACCATTACCAAGCATTAAGGAATTAGGCTTTTCACTTCTGATTTTATTTATTAATCCAAAGTAATTCGCAATGTTTTCCGGGTTGTTTGCATCTCCAAAATTACCATGGAAATGCGTGTCATGTATGAGTGTAACTTGATTTGATTTCGGCAATTTACCTTTAAAGCTTAAGCTTCCATCACCAGTAGATGAATCTGGTTCACTTCCCTCGAAATGTGCAAAAACAGTTGAAGATAATAGTGTTATAAGCAAAACAATGGGCCAAACCAGCAATCTCATTTTCTTAGCCATTTAACATCCTCCAACTAATTTATTCAACTACATACTTATAGTAGCAAACCTTTATGTTTGATCACAATTATTTTTTGGGATTAATTGGATTTTTTATCTTGTTGAATGTATGCGTCATTAAAGCTAAAGATAGAATATCAATAATGCAGGCTAGGGACAGATAGGTACACTTAAGGTAAAAAATGTATTTAGTAAAGTGATTCATGTTATGATGAAGGAAGCTGTTTCAAATTCAGTAAACTTATTTCCCCTTCATTACTTCGTGAAGTCGGTCAGGATAGTTTGTAAACATTCCTGTTACACCCCAATCGATCAGCTTCCTCATTTCTTCTTGTTCGTTAACAGTATACGGATGAATTTCTAAACCGGTATTTACTACTTTCTGTACATATTCCTGACTTAGATATTTAGAATTTGGACCAATTCCAATAGCATATTCTTTTATTGCAGCAATTTCTACATCTGAAATCATGGCAGGTGATTCATACCATAATAGCTGCACTAGTTTCATAGATGGGTCAAGTTGATGCATTTTTATTAAACTCTCTGGACTAAACGATTGTACGAGTAACGTATCTTTGTTGATTCGATACTCATTAATTAATCGAAGCAGCTCCTCTTCCATTCCTGGATAGACGTTTGGAGACTTTGTTTCAATATAGTATTTCTCATTCTTTCCAAATGTCTGAAATACCTCTTCAAGTGTTGGAACTTTTAGTCCGACATACTCATCTTTTGCAGCTTCTGGATACTTTTCGTTAAACCAGGAACCGGCATCAAGCTGCTTAATTTCTTCTAACGTATAATCTTTGACACGACCTGTTCCATTTGTTGTACGGTCTAATGTTTCATCGTGCATTACAATTAATTTACCGTCTTTTGTCATCTGCAGGTCTAATTCAATGTAGTCACTATGCATTTGTTCACCCATCTTATAGGCGGTAATCGTATGCTCCGGAGCATGTCCAGACGCACCTCGGTGTGCAACATTCGTAATATCGACATGTTCCTTTGCTTGAGCTGTTATACTGCCAGTAACGGTACTAAGCCCAAGTGCAGTGACGCTTAAAGCTGTCAATAACATTTTTTTCATGATGTTTTCTCTCCCCTGTTTCTTCTTTTTTTCGACAAAAAAAGCATAACAAGGGAGTATTGAGATGCTATTAAGGACATGTAAAAAAATGTTTCGATTACATAAAAATAGACATATTGTGGAATAATAAAAATTTTGTATACGGGAAGCTTTGAAAAAGTAATCTCTAGTATTTTGGTAACAAATACTCAAAAAGGTTAATGGGACTTTGGTGATTTTGAGCACTGTTACCAAGTTAACTGTAAGGGGTTAGAGTACGTATTTTGCAGGACAAGTGGTCACCATAATCAATATCTAGTCGTTCGGGCGACAGTCCTTCATATCACCGCCGAGGCAAACTAAAAATGGAGGAAAGAGGTGAGAGTTCTTTTTGTTCCAATTTCAAATCATCAAAATGAGTAGATGTAAAAGAGTGATTCATCTCTTTTTTTGAGTATCCTATAGTGCAAGATTGTGAAGTTTTTTTGAAAAATAGGTGATAAATTTCTGTCAAACTGCGATTTTTCTACTTCTATAAAAATAAGATACTGGAGGTTATTATGTGCAAAAAGACTATAATTTTAACTATAACAACCGGAAGCGCTTACAAATCATTCGCGAAAAACAAAATCAAAATTTTTTCAAAAGAGGTGTTTATTATGTTAAATGGTGAAAAGAAAATTAAAAGACCTTTCAGATGGGCAATGGTAGGTGGAGGCCGAGCAAGTCAGGTTGGATATAAGCATAGAACTGGTGCACTAAGAGATAATACAGCCTTTACCTTAGTTGCAGGAGCCTTTGATATTGATCCGGAAAGAGGTAAAGACTTTGGTGTAAATCTCGGTGTTGATGAGAGCCGTTGCTATCCTGATTACAAAACAATGTTTGCTGAGGAGGCAAAGAGGGAGGATGGTATTGAGGTTGTCTCCATTGCAACTCCTAACGGAACTCACTATGAAATTTGTAAGGCAGCATTAGAAGCTGATTTGCATGTTATTTGTGAAAAACCTTTGTTTTTTACGTCTGAAGAGGGTGAAGAGATTAAAGTTTTAGCAGAGAAAAAAGGAAAAATTGTTGGTGTAACATACGGTTTTTCTGGAAATCAAATGCTGCTTCAAATGCGAGCAATGATTGAACAGGGGAAAATTGGCGACATTCGTGTGGTTGAGTTACAGTATACGCATGGCTTTAATGCAAATGATCAAGCGGATAAAACAAGTGATGCACAAAAATGGCGTGTTGACCCTAAGGTTGCGGGGCCAAGCTTTGTTTTAGGTGATCTTTCTACACATACTTACTATATGTCCCAGTTGATTATGCCGCATATGAAAATTAAGAAATTATTATGTGACCGGCAGAGTTTTATTGGGAGCCGCGCTCCTTTAGAGGATAATGCTTTTGTTCTTATGCACTATGGAAATGGAGCGGTAGGAAGACTTTGGACATCCTCTATCAATGCAGGATGTATGGATGGTCATAGAATTCGCATTGTAGGATCTAAGGGAAGTTTAGAATGGTGGGATAACAAAGGCGGTGAACTTAGATATGAAGTTCAAGGCGAACCTATCCAAAAATGGATTCGTGCAATGCCTTACTTAGATGATAGCTGTAATGCTGATGAGCGTTTAGGAGCACTGCATGTAGAAGGGTTGTCTGACTCTTGGGCAAATATCTATCTCAAATTTGCTATTGCGATTGATGCTAAAAACCGAAATGATGAAGAAACATTAAAAAATCTAGTTTACCCTGATATTGACGCTGGCTTGGACGGCATTCGCTGGATTGAAAATTGTGTTCGTTCTGCGGATAACGGATCGGTTTGGGTAGAGTTTGAGCATAAAAAGACATTGCTAGTGTAAGAAAAACTTTTGATACCCTGCTATTGATTCTGGTATTGGGAGCGTGCGCTGGATAAAAAACATGTTAGATACGCTAACAACGCTGTTATTTGGAGAGACTGTAACTAAAGATTTAAAGCTCATCTATGGGCAATTTTCTTTCATAATTGTTCTAGATGAGTTTTAAAACATCATCCAATCAAAACTCTTTACAAAAATTGATAAACGCCTATTAAATTTCTATAATTGGCTTACACACCACAGAAAAAGAGGTGAGTTTATGGTACAGAGTTTTGTTAAAAAAGAATTCACGCCGACTTTTGGGAATGGCAATCTTCCTAAGCTGCTTTACGTCTGCAAAGCTGAAGCTGATCATACTAAATTACCCTGTGTTATGCATGTGCATAAAGACCGTCTAGAAATTTTGTATATCAGACATGGCAGAGGAATTCATACTATTGGAGGACGACAATATCATACCAAACAGGGTGACATTCTCGTTTATAACAGCGGTGTTATCCATGATGAGCGTACAAATCCAGAGGCAGATATGAGTGTATACAGCTGTGGAGTAAGTAACTTAAAGCTAGAGGGAATGCGGGAAAATTGTCTATTGCCTGACGGCGCAAGTCCGGTTTTGCGTAGCAACGACTTTAGTCAGGACATTGAAAATGTATTTCGCATGATGTACACCCAAATTTGCTTGGGGAATACAGGGGCTGAAGAAATCTGCCATCATTTACTACATACCCTCCTTATTATGCTTGTAAAGCAAATTGATAGAAGTATAGATACAGAGAAAAATAAGGAAGTTATTTTGGGAGAGCGCATAAAAAAATATATTGATGACCATTATTTTGAGGCTCATACGTTGGAAAGCATAAGTGGGGCATTAAATATTAGCCTGTCTTACTTGTGCCATATTTTTAAAGAAACTACTGGATACGCCCCTATGCAATACATTATGCGGCGCAGAATTGGAGAAGCTCAGTCTCTGCTGATTAATACTAAGTATAGTGCCACCGAAATCGCATCTATGGTAGGGTATGATAACTCTAATTATTTTAACACTATTTTCACTAGAATCGTTGGTATGTCTCCTATCAAATATCGAAAGTGCTGGGTGGATGAAAATTATAATGCAGATAGATAAAATAATAAGAGAAGAACCATTTTTAGCACCATCAGTTTGCTCAATAAAACCTCGGAGACAAATTGTATTTGGCCTCATGACCACAAAATGACCATACATTTAACTAAAAGCGTAGAAGAGTTTGGATAGTATACACTTAAATAAAGTAAAAATAACAATAGTTTAAACAATACTTAATATGGCGTATATAGAGTATGTAGCAGAACTAAGCTTGATATAACAAGGTTTTTAAGGCGATGGATTTGTGGTTGACCACATTTTATCCATTGCCTTTTAAAATTGCTTCCCCGAATTTTCTTGTTGTTTCTTGGTGCATGCTTGGGGTCACGTGTGAATAGGTATCAAGAGTTATTCTTATACCTGAATAATCAAGTCTATCCGCAACAATCCTTGGGTTTTCACCAAGCTCCATTAAAGTGGTTGCCTGGGTATGCCTTAAATCGTGAATTCTGATTTTGGGAACATTGGCACTCTAAATAATTTTATCAAATTTTAAATCCAGGGTTCGTGGATAGATAGGCTCCTAAAAACATTATAAGCCCATGTACTACAATGAAATATCTAAAATGAATAAAAAGAAAGAATAAAGGAAAGATCTTTCCTGGGTTATTGTTGAATTAAAGTAATGAATAAAATAGTTCAATAGGATTGTAAAAAATCTCAGATAATTAAATGCCTACAAAATCATAGATTTATAAAGATTCTAATTGTTTATTTAATTTTCTAAAAATTATTGACAATTAGTATTTTTAAAGATAAACTCATCATCAGGAAAGAACTTTCCTTAATAATTCGGATGCATTTAAAGATAAGTAATAATAAAGGGTTCTTTCTCCTTAGTTTAATTGCTTAAGTGATTGATGATAAAGGATTTGGTACAAGTGTGGATTTAGGAGTAACTTTTTCTTTTAGGAAACTACTTTCTTTCTAGTTGGAGTATGGATAGATAGAAAGAGTAAGTAAGCACAATTATGAAAGCGTTATAAAACCTAACTTTTATAAAGATTATAATGATAAAACTAGGAGTGATATTTTGAGAGTAAGGTTTTTCTATAAACTGGACGGTTTATAAAGAAACTTATTCACATATAAGTTGATTTAATGGAATGACGAATAATGAATCAGGAGGAAGTAAAATGAGTAGAGATTATGGTTTATGTTTATGGTCGTTTGGAGACATTCCTGTTGAAGAAAAATGTAAAATTGCAAAAGAGATTGGTGTAGACGGCGTCGAAGTTCAAGGAGATCTAACACAAGATCCGAGAGAGCTGGCAAATATATTATCTAAGTATGAGTTGAAGGTTTTATCTGTTACACCTGATAATGTGGATATTTCTAGTGTAAATGAAGATACAAGATTAAAAGCAGTACAATACTTTTTAGACTTATTAAGTTGGGCGAGTGATTTAGGTACAAATAGAATTTGTTTACATGGAGATGTAGGTAAAACAGCTGGATGCGGGGATCTTGCGAAGGATTGGCAGCTTCTTGTAGAGAGTTCTAAAACAGTGATGGAGAAAGCAGAAACTTTAAATATTGAAGTGGTGTTCGAAGTGTTAAATCGCTATGAAAATCATCAAATTGTCACAGGTGAAGAAGCTTTAAAACTAATCGATGCTGTAAATAGTCCGAATTTATCTATCCTATTAGATGCATATCATATGAATATAGAAGAAGCGGATCCAATCGACGCATTAAGAAAAGCAGGAAGTAAGCTAGGTGTTTATCATGTAGCTGATTCCAATCGTCAAGCTATTGGAAATGGCCATTCGAATATAAAAGGCCAGATAGAGGTATTACATGAAATAAATTATACCGGACCAATTATTATGGAGATGGTGGCAGAAGGTCCAAATCCTTTTACAGCCGTTAAAGGAGAAGACTATCTTCAGGTTCTTACGAATTATTACAAAACTTCATTAGAAAAACTAAAAGCATGGGATACCTTAAAGGTAGAAGTACAATAGGTTGCTGAAAACGATGTACCAAGTGATATAACAGCATGTAAAAGGATTATGCTCCTTAGAAATCACTGAAAATCTAATTAAAAAATTGCATCAGCTTAAAATGATAAAGCAGTAAAGAATCAATGATGCTGTTCAGTATTTTAATTCAATCTGATATTCCCTCTCGCTTTTGCGGAGTTCATAGTAATAGATCAGGGATTATGAGCTTTTGTAGGGGGATTATTTTCTTAACAACGTTACGTTATTTTGCCTATAATTAAATATGGGATAGAATAAACATATTAGTTGCTAAGAGAAAAGAGAGGGAAGAAATGAAACCAACAATAACAATATATGATGTGGCAGAGAAAGCTGGTGTATCGATCTCAACGGTTTCTAAGGTACTGAATAATACAGGGAGTATTGCGGAGAAAACTAGACAAAAGGTTAAGGAGACCATGAGAGAGCTGAATTATCAGCCGAGTGTTGTAGCATCCGTTAAAAAACGTATCCAAACTATCGGGCTCCTGATACCTAGTATTGCGAATCCCTTTATGGCAGAAGTAGCAAGAAGTATTGAGGATCATGTTAAAAAATTCGGCTTCAGTCTGATGGTTTGCAGCACCGATAATGATTTGGACAATGAGATTGAATATATCTCTATACTAAAGCAAAAGTATGTAGATGGTATTATAATTGCTACGGGATTAAAGGATCATAAGGCAATAAGAGAGCTGATTAACGCTGAGATTCCTGTTGCTTTACTTTCGCGGGATATACCTTCACTTGCTGTTGATACGGTACTGGTAGATGATTTTTTAGGAGGGTATAAGGCTACACAATATTTAATGAGTTTAGGACATCGGAAAATCGCAATGATTACTGAGAGTACTGATTTGTCGGTAGTTAGAGCGAGAATTCAGGGATATAGACAGGCGCTTGAGGAAGCGGGATTAGCATATGATGAGAGTTTGGTGCTTCTGAATAATACTACGTTTGACGCAGGAAAACACGCGACACGAAAACTTCTAGATTTACCCGAACCTCCGACAGCTATTTTTGCATCAACTGAGTTTCTGGCAATTGGGGCAGTAAAAGGCGCGCGGGAACTGGGGATAAATGTTCCTAAGGATCTTTCGATTGTTGGGTTTGATGATACTATTCTTGCTACCGTGTGTGACCCTCCATTAACGACAATAGCACAACCTATTCAGGAAATGGGTAAGAAAGTGGTTGAGCTATTAGTTGAAGAGATTGAGGGGCCAAAGGAAATTAAGCAGCGAATCGTTTTATCCCCAAAGTTAGTAGTTCGGGAGTCCACCTCCCGTAATAAGATTGATAAGTAAGTTTAGTCTTATTCCGGGAGAAACTCTCCTGGTATTAAAGGACGTTGGATACGATGACACAGTTTCTGCTAAGCTTCTTCGAGAGCAATGTAATCGATTGCATATAGAAGGATTTATTAAAACTGCAAGGGGAAACAACTGTTGTTGCAGGAAAATACTTTAATCTTAGCTGTTGTTAGACATTAAAATAAGATTTCTGCTTTTCTTAAAGGGAGGTGGTGCAGGAGCAGTTACATACTACGTTGTGGGATTTTAATGTAAGCGCTTTACAATAGAGGTTAAATATTTATAAGGGGGATTTATAATGGGAATTAAGAAAAAATTGATACTTCTTGTCTCTTTAATTGTTGTACTCGCTTCATTCATGACTGCTTGTTCTTCATCAAAATCTACTAATGGAAAGAAGAAAATTGTAATTGGTGCAGCTATGCCGCTATTCGATGATAAATTTATGTCGTATCTACAGGATTCTATGAAAAAAGTTGCAAAGGAAAAAAATGTGGAGTTAAAGATGGTCGATGCCAAAAATGACTCCAGTAAGCAGCTTGCCCAAGTAGAAACCTTCATTACACAGGGTGTAGATGTCCTTCTGGTTGCTGCTCCAGATCCAAGTGCGATTCAACCGGTAGTCGATGCAGCAAAGGATGCGAACATTCCGCTTGTTCTCGTGAATCGTATGCCAAGTGAAAAGCTCGTTAAGCAGGTTTATGCATATGTAGGCTCTGAATCTATCCAAGCTGGAACAATGCAAATGGAGAAAGCTGCTGAACTGCTTGGCGGCAAAGGGAATATTGCAATCATTCATGGTCAATCAGGTGATGAGGCAGAAATCTATAGAACAAAGGGCAACAAAAACATCATTGCCAAAAACCCTGAAATGAAAATTGCTCGTGAAGGAACAGCAAGCTGGCAGCGTGCTGAGGCTATGAAATTAATGGAAAACTGGATTCAATCTGGCGAGAAAATTGATGCAGTTGTAGCTAACAACGATGAAATGGCAATCGGAGCCATTCAGGCGTTAGAAGCTGCTGGTAAGTTAAACAACACGTTAGTAGCTGGTATTGATGGCACGCCAGATGCATTGGAGTACATTAAATCTGGACAATTGAAAGTTTCCGCTTTCCAAAATCCAATGGAGCAAGGCAGCAAGGCAATCGAGACAGCTATTAAAGCTGCGAACGGTGAGAAATTAGATGACAAATATGTATGGGTGCCGTTTGAGGTCATTACAAAAGACAATGTTGACACGTATATTGCGAAATGGGAAGGTACGGGAAATTAAATAAGTAATGATAAGGGGCTGCTCGTGTTGTGAGATGAAACAGGAGCCCCTTATGCCTATTAATCTACTGGTTAGGGGTGAGCATAACGTGGATAAGGAATATATTCTAGAGCTAAGTAACATTACAAAGGAATTTCCAGGTGTTAAGGCTTTGGATCATATCCAGCTGAAGGTACGAAAAGGAACAGTTCACGCTTTAATGGGTGAAAATGGTGCTGGAAAGTCCACCCTAATGAAGATCATTTTCGGCGTCTATACCCCAGATAAAGGAACGATTAAGTTCAAAGGACAAGAAGTTCAAATCGCAGGTCCTAAAGATGCTCTAAGTAAAGGGATTTCCATGATTCATCAGGAGTTAAGCCCTGTTCCAGACATGACGATTGCGGAAAATATTTATCTCGGCCGTGAGCCAATGTACGGCAAAACGGGCTGGGTCAATAAGAAGAAAATGATAGCAGATACAGAAAAGTTGTTTGAATCCTTACAGATTGACTTGGATCCGCGAAGCAAAATGCGGGAGCTAAGCGTTGCAAATATGCAGATGGTAGAAATCGCAACGGCAATTTCCTACAATGCGGATTTAATTATTATGGATGAGCCGACCTCAGCGATTACGGATAAGGAAGTCGATCATCTTTTTAGTATCATCGATTCATTGGTGAAAAAAGGTGTTTCTATCATCTACATTTCTCACAAAATGGATGAGATTTTTAGAATTTGTGATGATATTACGGTGTTTCGTGATGGACAGTATGTTGGGGCAAAGCCAGCGAGTGAGTTAAACCAGGATACGTTAATCCAAATGATGGTGGGCCGGGAAATTAAAGCAGTATTCCATAAGGAGCTAACGGAAATTAAAGAGGTAGTCCTAGCTGTTAAAAACCTATCCAGAGAGGGTAAGTTCCAGAATGTTAACTTTGAGGTGCGCAAGGGTGAAATTCTTGGAGTTGCAGGCCTCATGGGCTCTGGAAGAACAGAAATTATGGAAAGTATTTTCGGGATTGACCCGCCAACATCCGGTGAAATTTATATGCATGGCAAGCAGGTGAAAATCAACTCACCGAAGGATGCGATCCGTCATAAAATCGGCTTATTAACGGAAGACCGAAAGCTAACGGGCGCATTCTTGCCGCTGTCAATACGGGAAAACATGATTATGTCCAACATTGATAATCTCTCGAAATTTGGTTATGTAAATAGCAGCTTAGTGAAAAAAGTATGCAACGAGCAGGTAGAGAAATTAAAGGTCAAAACACCTCATTTAAACCAGCTCATTATGAATCTGAGCGGAGGGAACCAACAAAAGGTATTGATTGCCCGCTGGCTGCTCAATGATCCTGATGTACTGATTTTAGATGAACCAACACGCGGTGTAGACGTTGGTGCAAAGGCTGAGATTCATAAGGTCATGTCCAAGCTTGCACAGGAGGGAAAAGCAATTATTATGATTTCCTCCGAATTGCCTGAGGTGTTAGGAATGAGTGACAGGGTCATCGTTATGCATGAAGGAATTCAAAAAGGGGAGCTAAGCAGAGAAGAAGCGAACCAAGAACGAATTCTAGAAGTTGCGTATCAATAAAGGTCCCTTGAAGGAGGAGTAGAAATGAAGACTCAAGAGAGTGCTGTAAGTAACCCGACGGTTCTCGTAAATTCAGTTAACAGAAAGAAACAAATTTCAGTGATATTGAATAAGTACGGAATTGTCTTCATCTTTATCGCAATGTGCATTTTAATGTCGATTCTATCGCCGGCCTTTTTGAATGTGAATAACATTATTAACGTAGTGCGGCAAATTTCTTTTATCGGTATCGTTGCAATGGGTATGACAATGGTCATTATTACAACAGGAATCGACTTATCTCCTGGTTCCATCATTGCTCTTGTATCCGTAGTCGCTGCAAGCTATGCGCATCCGGGTGAATATCCGTTATTCGTTCCGCTTGCAATCGGGATGGCCATTGGGGCAGCTGCTGGATTTATTAACGGTGCCATCTCTGCAAAAGGAAAAATTCCTCCGTTCATTGCTACATTAGGAATGATGACAGCAGCGAGAGGTTTGGCGCTTCTCTATTCAGATGGAAGACCAATTGGTAACTTATCAGAGTCCTTCATGTTTATCGGAAAAGGCACGATTGCTGGGATTCCATTCCCAATCATTATTTTTATCGTCATGGGTATTATTTCGCACATCATGTTAAGTCAAATGAGATTTGGTAAGTACACATACGCCATCGGCGGAAATGAACAAGCTGCACGTATTTGCGGAATTCCAGTCGATCGCTACAAAATTATGATTTTCACATACGCAGGTCTATTATCAGCTATCGCAGGTTTGATGTTAACAGCACGTATTTCCGCAGGACAGCCAAGCCTTGGATTAATGTATGAATTAGATGCAATCGCCGCTGCGGTTATCGGCGGAACAAGCTTAAATGGCGGAATTGGTACAATTCCAGGAACAATGATTGGAGCATTAATTATCGGTGTTCTAAACAACGGCCTTGACCTATTGAACGTATCCTCCTACTGGCAGCAGATCTTAAAGGGAGCGATTATCGTAGCAGCAGTTCTTCTTGACTCTCGTAAAAATAAAAAATCTTAAAAAATTGCAGGAGAACACCTTAAGGACTTTTTGTAGTGAAATAGCAGGTTTCAAGAAGATATTTAAAAATTGAAAAGGGGTAAGAGTATGAACACAGTTACATTGGGAATTATTGGTGCAGGACGTATTGGAAGATTACATGTAGATAACCTTTTATCGGTTCCGCAAGTGAGAGTTAAAGCGGTATCAGATGTGGTCGTGGATCATTTGCAGGAATGGGCTGCCAGCAAGGGCATTTCTGTTTTAACAACAAATTACCAAGATTTGTTAGGGGATCCTAAAATTGATGCAGTATTTATTTGCTCTCCAACAAGTACACATGCACAAATTATCCAGGAAGCAGCGCGTGCGAAGAAGCATATCTTCTGCGAAAAGCCGGTTAGCTTCTCTGCAGAGCAAACAATGGAAGCATTACGTGTGGTAGAGGAAGAGGGCGTACAGTTACAGGTTGGCTTTAATCGCCGCTTTGATCCGAACTTTAAAAAGGTACGCGACCTTGTGCAGCAGGGGGAAATCGGACAGACACATATTTTGAAAATCACTTCTAGAGATCCACAGCCGCCAGGCGTTGATTACATTCTTACTTCAGGCGGACTGTTCATGGACATGATGATTCACGATTTTGATATGGCACGTTATGTAATGAATAGTGAAGTAGTAGAAATATCTGCCCAAGGAACGGTTTTAGTTGATCCTGCGATTGGCGAAGCTGGAGATATTGATACTGCCATTGTTACATTGAAATTTGCAAATGGTGCACTAGGTGTGATTGATAATAGCCGCCAAGCTGTTTATGGCTATGATCAACGTGTAGAGGTGTTTGGTGAAAAGGGAGCAGCAGCAGCTGATAACTGTCGTCCAACAACGGTGGAAGTGTCAACAGTAAATGGAGTTTCCAAGGATAAGCCGTTATACTTCTTCCTTGAGCGCTATACACAGGCTTATATCGAGGAAGTAACACAATTTGCAAAGGCAATCCTAGCGGGTGAAAAGGTGCTCTGCACAGGTGATGATGGCTTACAGGCAGAGCGAATCGCAAAGGCTGCAAAGGAATCCTTCCTAACAGGACGTCCTGTTAAGATTGAGCACGAAGCAGTAATAACCCAGTAAAATTTTTTATTAAAAACATTAGCTTAGAGAAGGGAACAATGATGAAAGAAGTTAGAATTGGCCTTGTTGGTGCAGGACGTATGGAGAATTTTCATGGCATCCAAAAACGATAAAATTAGTCTTATAAAAAGGTGCAAAATTTTCGTTTTGGAGACATTATAAAATCTTAACTTGAAAGCTACGACAGGACACAGATATGCACGCTAAGGATATGAAGAGGTTTATGCAATTCTGAGTGCTTTAATCCTCCATAAAATCTTGCGGCGGCGGTGGTGTATAAAAATGTTCATACAATTAGAAGACGGCAGGGAAAGATAATCCTTGCCGTTTCTAATTATATGTAAGTTTTATACATGCGCATTTTATCGGCAGTATCTCTTCATAAGTTGTTTAGATTAGTTACTTAATTCCGAGGTTTACAGAATATTGCTTTTCTATGTTTATAGTGAATTATTTCCATATTACTGAAAGTTATTTTATACCAAATAATGAATATTATTCACCTTTTGTAAAAAATATGTAGAATATTAGTTAGTATTGTAGTAATATATGATCTGCATAGTATGATTTTGACATCATATGGCAAAAAAATTTTAAGGAGTGTTGAAAATGAACATGAAGAAAACGGTAAGTGCATTAGCGCTATCTTGCGGAATCTTAGGTGCAGGAGTAACCGCTGCATTTGCATCTACACAGACAGTAGATGGTGTTGGAACTTGGAATTATGGAGAAAATTCCTCTATCGTTTGGTCTAACTTGGCTCATCCAACTAAAACACATAAAACTTCTGTACAGGGAAGTAGCTTTGTGGATTCTGGATGGGTTAAAGCCGGAACAACATCTTATGCATCAGCTGGAAGCAGATGGTATGCAGTAGATCACTCTTACTGGTCTGTACAATAAGAAGATAATTTAGGTATCAGGAATAATTTTCTTTATAGGGAATTTGGTATGCAGTATAAATTATTACAATAGATATTTTAATAGTTTATGAAAAACAAAATATTAAAAAATTTTAAGGAGTGTTGAAAATGAACATGAAGAAAACGGTAAGTGCATTAGCGCTATCTTGCGGAATCTTAGGTGCAGGAGTAACCGCTGCATTTGCATCTACACAGACAGTAGATGGTGTTGGAACTTGGAATTATGGAGAAAATTCCTCTATCGTTTGGTCTAACTTGGCTCATCCAACTAAAACACATAAAACTTCTGTACAGGGAAGCAGCTTTGTGGATTCTGGATGGGTTAAAGCCGGAACAACATCTTATGCATCAGCTGGAAGCAGATGGTATGCAGTAGATCACTCTTACTGGTCTGTACAATAAGAAGATAATTTAGGTATCAGGAATAATTTTCTTTATAGGGAATTTGGTATGCAGCATAAATTATTATGATAGACATTCTAAGAGTTTATAAAAAACAAAATATCAAAGTTTCTTTATAATACATATTTTTTATGGTATCGATACCTTAATTTTATGATTCTCAGATGAACTTGCAAGATCATCTGAGAATCATTCATTTAATATATCCTGATGAATTTCTCGACATAGATAACAACCTAATACGCTGGCGCACCTTCTTCAGATATGGACAGAGATGCTCCATAAATATAATACTGATTTGTCTTTTCACGTGGAGTATAAAACATGATAGTCAGAAATATAGCTTCCATCTTTATATAAAAATACTAATTAGTCTGTGGCGCTTTTGTATCACATCATGGTAGGTGAATAATCACGATATAATAAGGAATTTCACTCACCCATGCTGAAATTTCCACCCATAACCTGAAATGGTTTTGTAATGTGCGTTCAACAGTTCTGCCGCTTGAGTAGCATAATATCCCTGTAAAATGAGTCGAATCATTATTACTCATTTTTTTGATCGTTTTCTTATGGGATCGAAGACGTTCCATCGTCCAGCTATGATTATTCGTGAGAGTTAATCTTTCATTCATTTTGATCTGCCCATGTATCCTCCTTCTTAAGAGCAGTATAGGTAAGAAAGTTAGATATTTAAACATGCTGAGAAATTAAGTGGTGTATTTCTATACAGATGTACTAACAGCATTTCGCAGAAAACATACGATATTAATTCTTATTTAGTGTGTCTTGTGCGTTTGGCTGTTGGATCCAATAATAAACCTACAGCAAAACCAATATAAAGGATTGGTTAATAGAATCTTAATAAACAGCTAGAAAAGATTTAAATGTGCAATTAATTAAGACCATAGGTTGAATGAGTTATAAATAAGTGATATTCTCTATACCTTGAAAAATAGAAATAACAGGTAAAAAAGGAGATAATTATGAAAAAAATTCTATTAGGATTAATTATAGTGGCTTACGCTATTTCTTCTTGCATCTTTAACAAATACTTTGAAATAAATGAAGTAATAAAAATTATTTCATCTGACAAGAAATCAATCAATGTAGTTGAGTGGGATAAAAATGAAAGTCCAGAGGAAAAGCTTAAAAAAATAGGAGAGATTTCACGTGAAGAAAAGGTAAATATATATAAGGTTGTCTACAAACCTATTAAGACAGCACAAAAACAAAAAATCGTTATTTATGCAGCAATAGCTGACGAGGATAGGTTTTATCAACAAATTTCCTTAAAACGAGGGAGAGGATTTACCAAAGATGAGCCCATTGAACATTATCTATCATCTTTGGATGAAAAAGATCCTAATCAGATTGGAAAAATAGAGTTATTTTCTCCTAACAATATGTTTGAAATAAGGCCACTGGAAGCAGCAAAATCTGAAAATCTAAGAGGAACATATTTAATTGATAGTAAAAATGCAGAAGTTGCTGAAAAGGTGAAAGAGAGGCTGCATACAAACGTAGGATTCCAGATAGAAAATCCAGGATCAATGAGTACCCTCAAATCTCTAACAGATCAAAAGGTTTACCAGTATCTTGTACTTGTACTTATTATTGTATTTATTCTCATCTCTTTAAGTTTTCTATACTATATTCTGTTAAATTTTAAGGCATTGGCAGTTAGAAAGCTGTTTGGCTATACAGATGCTGAGCTGATTTTTAAGATTCTAGCAAAAGAAAACCTAAGACTTCATGCTTATGCATTAGGGATTAATTTTCTGGGTCAATTTATATATTTGTTTTTTTATAATAGGATGAATAAATTTATAGAATTTGGAACTGGATGGATCATATTCCAGTTAGCTTTTACATGTGTATCCATTCTTGTGGGGCTTATTCCATTCTTAATGGTTTATCATATAAAGATTGCCGATATGTTAAAGAATAAAAAGCCTATAGGGTTAGTTCAACTCCTAAATTATAGTTCAAAGGGTATGTTTTCCTTGCTCCTATTAATTATGTTGATCAACATATTTAATCAGTATCAAGAGCTTTTGTCCCAAGGATCTAATCAAGATAAATGGATTACAACAAAGCATTATGCTTTTTATGAGTATCAAGATAGTAGTGCTGACCAAGATCGCGATGTTTGGATATATAACATTGGAATAAAGAGTAAAAAGTTATTTAGTTTAGCCACAGACAAGGGGGCTTTGTTAGTAAAACCATCAGATAGGATTGTTTACAAAGAATTAATCAAGCAACAATCAAAAGGCAGTATGGAACAAATAAAAGATTATGATCCACAGGCAGGGAATACTCTTCAGGTTAATGCTAATTATCTAAGTAAGAACCCTGTCTATGATTATAACGGAAATAGGTTAGATATAAAGGAGGGATACGGTGACTATCTGCTTGTTCTAGTTCCGAACAAGTATCGTAACGAGGAAGCAGAAATTTTAAAAACATTTAAGGAATGGTATCAGTTTAAAAGATTTGTTGATGAAGATATGTATAACAAGAAGATAGGGAAGAAGGTTGAACCTCATAAAGAGGTTGAAGTAAAGTTAATATTTATTAAAGATGGACAAACACATTTTCTCTATGACCCTAATATAGAGAAGAAAAATCAAAATTATAGTAAAGACTCAATTCTAATCGTAATTAACTCAGAAAATATGGGCGGGGATAGTTACCTTAATTACCTATCTAGTCGTTACTTTTTTCCATACACAACTAACTCAGACAATCCTTACAAAGAGCTAGAGAAAGACATTTCCCTAGCCGGATTGAGCAATGTAATACTAACTGCTCCGCTTCTTTATAGTGTAATAGATGATTACATGTTCAAATTACAGAACAATTTAAGTATTAATTTCTTTTTAGCCGTTGTTTTACTAATTATAGAAATTGTTGTTACAGTATTTACAATCCTAAATTACTTAGAAAGAAATAAAATAATCCATTCAGTTAAAAAAATGAACGGATTTTCCTTTGCTAGACGACATAGTCATTTTATATTGTTATTAATTTTTCTATGGCTAAGCATCTGCTGTGGTTTATTAATTTTTAAGTTACTAAGCTTAAAAATGCTTGTACTACTTTTACCATCATGTCTTGTGGTGGAACTTGTCATGTTTTATTTCATTGCAAAGTTCTCAGAAAATAAAAAGATGAAAAATGTATTGAAGGGAGCATAATACGTTGGCTATCCAGTTGAAAAATATACATAAAAAATTTGAGAACAAGGAGATATTTAACGACTTTAGCCTTACGATTAACAAGGGAGAAATGGTTGCAATTACAGGGCCGAGTGGGAAAGGGAAATCAACTCTTTTGAATATAATAGGCCAGCTGGAAAAGCCAGATTCAGGAGATGTAATTATACAGGGAGTGAAAAATGCATTTAAGAATGAGAAGGAATTAGTAAAGTTATTTAGATATACAATAGGTTATTTATTTCAAAATTACGCTTTAATTGAACAAGCAACAGTAAATGAAAATCTTGATATTGCTCTAGCGTACACAAAATCATCAGACAAAAAGCGGATGAAAAATGAAGTACTTGAGAGAGTGGGATTACTAGATAAACTGAATAGCAGGGTATATCAGCTTAGTGGCGGAGAGCAACAAAGAGTAGCACTAGCGAGATTAATGCTAAAGAAAAATGATATTATCCTTGCAGATGAACCAACAGGATCCCTCGATGTAATAAATCGAGAGCATGTACTTAATATATTAAAGACTTTAAATGATGAGGGAAAGACCATTGTTATAGTTACCCATGATTGTGAAGTTTCCAAACGATGTAACCGAGTCATAGCTTTATAGTTTCATACTCTAGATCACTAAGAATTTTGTAGGGAAAATATCTATTATATGGAGAACAGTTCAAAGAATTTTGGTGCGCCTAACATCGGCACATCCAAACAAAAGCGTGGTTCTGGTGAAAATACAATTTATGAGTCCATCCCTTTGAATGTGAAGGGGTTTGCTGTGAAAAGGAAAAGGGGAAGAGTGTTTTGTTGAAGAAGAATCAAGAATGTGGAGTAAATTGGAAAAAGTTTATTATTTTTACATGTATTGTTGGTTTAATTGTTGGCGCCTTTTCAGTTATTTCTGATAACTTACCATATTTAGGTGATGGTGTAACAGTTTTTGAATTCGTCATTTCATATTTGGCGATAATGATTAATTCTTTACCAGTTTGGTTTATACTTGCTATGCTTGTTGGCTATATATTTGCAAAGGATATTAAGAACGCTGTATTACTTGGTGCCATTTACACAATTGCTGCCATTACATTTTATTTCGTGATTGGCCATTTTTATGAGGATGTATCGCCAGTGGCGATATCATTTAAAGAACAGGCAGTCGCATATGCGACTTGGTACGGGGCATCAACTGTCGGTGGTATCCTTGGCGGGGGTGTAGGGTTTTTGATGAAAAAAACACCATATGCATCACTAAGTTTACTTGCAGGGTTAATTTTGCAGTTGTTTGTAAACGGTGCAAGTAGCTGGGGTGACATTGTTGGCATTGCGCAAAATGTTACCTATTGTCTAATGATAGGAAGCATTGTTATTTATTTAGTAATTGTCAGCTTTAACATAACCCTAGCAAACAGACAAAGAGAACGGATGTAGTTATGTGACTTCCTCTAACGGATTTTATGCTAAACAAGAAAGGAGAGCATATGCTGTCCCTTCTTGCACGGTGCTGAAAAAGTCGGTTTCAACAGACAAGCCGACTTTTCTTTGGGTCTTACGAATGAATTTAGTCCTATTTAGGTATGGATTCGTTACAAAAGACTTTACATGTAGCAGTTAAAATCTGCCTAGTTCACTACTCTGTAGTTGACGATTTTGTTTTTCAACATTCTGAAACGAGGCTGACTCCAAAGGGGAGTAATGCCCCTCTTTGAGTTGAAATGGAAAAATAGACCATTATTGAAACCCAGTAAAATCAAGGGTTTCGATGATGGTCTATTTCACATACCTCTGTTAATTTTCATTATTCAAGGGCTTTTGGGTCAGCCCCCATTATTTCGTTTACCTTATTAGTTTTCTTTTAATTCCTTGAAAAATTTTAATACATAGGACTTTTAGGATGATAACACTTTGAGCACATGCCCACTTGATGACACACGCTTAAGTTTTTTAAGTGAATGAAAGTAATCTAAAAGCGTAGAAGAGCCTGACAGTATACACTTCGAGGCATGATAATTCCTTTGCGTTGGCTTAAGAAAAAAAGAGAAATGGATGCACGCCATGTTTTTTCTTGGAAAGTTTTTACTCAACAACCCCAACCTCAATTATGTTTACATCTGCGGTAACTTTAAATCGAGCACCTTTATAGTTCTCATTCCATTTGTTAAAATCAAAATTTCGTGTTCTGGTTTTAGCTATATGACCAAAGCCAACCGGGTCAATTTCTTTTTTTTGAAAATCCTCAATCATTTTCTTGCATTCTACAACAACTTGTTTTTCCAAATGTTCCTCAATTTTATGTATCTCGCCCTTCTTAAGGACCTTTTCTTGATGCTCGGTAAGAAGCCCTTTTATTGTCATATGAACCGTAAATTCATAGGGATTCCTATTTGTTAGTTTGATTTTATTCTTTGAAGTGATACTTTGGACAGTGGATTCTCTATCCTTATCTTTTAGCTTTACTGAACCTGTGGTGTGTTTGTCGACAAGGAGCTTAAAATAAAACATTTTATTCTCCGGAAGAATGGCGACGACTTTGTCATCCTTGAAGAGAGCTATTCCAGTTATATTCACCAAATGAGACTGACTCTTCTTAAGCAGAGGTAAATAAGCATCCTTTCCTTTTTGGTATAAAGCAGCCAAAAAGTAATGAAGGTTGGTCAACGGCAAATTTTGTCCTTCCATATTATGTTCAATTAACTGTGCAAGGTATGCGGCGTTCCCTCGATCTCCATATTTACCTTTAAAAATATCAATTGCTTTTCCATCCACTACAGCTAAATGGACTCTTGCGCCAACGCTTGGATCACGGAGGAAGACTTCAAGTATTTGATTGATTCCCTCACGTGCGACATCTTCTCCCAAAAAAGCAAGAGCTAGACTTCCGCTGACAATTGGCTGGGAAGCTTTTTTCTGCATTTCGGCCATCATATCCCTCATGATAGTTCCTTTGGCGGAAAAGGTAAAATTCCCAAATGACTTGTCGGGTTTGAATACGGGGATCATGATACTGCCAAGCAATTGATTACCACTTTTATCAATACCGATCCCTGTGGCAATATTTACGTCATCAATAACATTTGTTTGCACGCATCCAGTTAAAAACATAGTGCAAAAAAGTAAGGACATGGCGAAGTGAATCTTCTTCACTTTGTTTTCACCTTCTTTTTAATGAGTAGTGATAAATAGAGAATGGGAATATACGCATAAGCTAGAGAGAAGCCAATTTTTGAGTCTAGGTCTAAGATAAAATTTATCCTTTCGCGTGTAGGTGTTAATACCACGATAATCAGACATAACAAGGAAACGAAAATGACTGCTTTTTTTTGTTTGATGCTATAAACCCGTTTGGCGACCCGACTGGCAGCCCATAATGTAATCGCAACATTTGGGATAAGGATTAAGGACCAATTCGCAATTCCTAAATACTCGAATCTTTCAATAAAAGGGAGTCTGACAATTTTCCACATTTCCAAGGTTGCCCAAATCGACCGTTCAAGTAAGGCGGGCGGAAAATAGGCAAAGCTAATAACTGTCAAACCAGTATAAAAAAGAGTAGTTGCCAAAAGCCCGATATGAACCCATTTTTTTGACTGCCTAGGCTTCTTAATAAAAGGATAAAAAATTAATAATTCTTCAAAGCCAAGATAACTAAGTGACATATTGTATCCGCTTTTTATCATTTCGCTCAAGGAATGGTCGAAAATAGGAAGCAAATTGGTAAAATCCCCATAATTTAATGCAAATCCAAAGGTAAACACTAAATAAGCGGGAATGACTGTTCCTAAAAAGGAGATTCCTGCTACTGTTCTGAACCCGCCATAGACAATATAAATTCCTAACAGTAAATAAACGATTGCGAACCAAAAAGGGCTTAAATCAAGAAACATCCATGTGCGAATGATCTCAATTAGGCCGCCGAGTACTCCTGCACAAGTAATGATAAAGTAGACAATAAATAAGGTATTTATGCTGTTGCCAATGATTTTTCCAAACACGTAAACATTGGCATGCATCACATCCCCTTCAACAGCTTCGCATATTTTATATATCAACCATATGGAGATATTGGTAATTAATCCTGCCATGAAAACAGAAATCCAAGCATCATATCCGGCATCTTTGGCAATGTCTCGTTGAAAACCGAGGATACCAATTCCAATCTGCATTGAAACGACGACATACGCGGCCATAAATGGTGAAATTTGTAGTCTCTCCGGGACAGATTCCTGCATCATATTTACTTCCCTGCCTTTTTTGATTATTCATCAATGTCCTTCTTTTTAGAAGCTTTTTCCTTACTAAAACGAACCGAATTTCTGGTTCTTAAAAACTGCGGGCGAAGTGCCTGACTTTTAAATGGGAACCGAAATAGTGCATCTTTGAAGTCCTGCATTCTGAGCGGAAAAATTGGTTCCATAAATGGAAATCCAAGCGATGTAAGCCGAAGCAAATGAACAAGCAGAAAACAAAATGCGATTGTTATCCCGAGTAAACCCCATAATTCGGCCATGAAAAGAAACGGAAAACGCATAATCCTGATCGTATTGCTCATTTGGTATACAGGTGTTGTGAAGGAGGCAAGAGCAGCCAGGGCAATAAAAATCAAAAGAACATTGCTCGTAAGACCAGCTTCAACAGATGCTGTCCCGATGACAATACCGCCCACGATGCCGATTGTCTGGCCGACCTTAGTTGGAAGCCTGGCTCCTGCTTCCCTTAATAGTTCAATCGTTACTTCCAGAAACAATACTTCAAGAATTGGCGGGAAAGGAACAACACGCCTTGAGGTAACTAACGTAATTAATAAGTCCTTTGGAATCAATTCATAGTGGTATGTAACCACCGCAACATAAAGAGGTGTAATCAAAACTGAAAAAGTAACAGCAAATAAACGTATTAATCTGATAAAGGAAGCGAGAATCCAGTTAAGAAAATAATCTTCAAATGAGTTGAAAAACTCTGTCAAAGTGGTTGGCCCGATTAGTGCATGTGGTGAGCCGTCTACTAAAATAACAACTTTCCCTTCTGCCAAGCTGGATGCAACCCGATCTGGCCTTTCTGTATCGAGCAGCTGTGGAAAAGGGGAATTCCCATTATCAGAGATCATCTGCGTAAAATACGAACTGTCAGCGATTTCGTCCTTTTCAATATCACTAATCCGCTGCTTAACCGTATTGATAATTTCCTTATTTGTGATCCCATCGATATAGAGGACGACTACTTTCGTTTTTGATAATTTTCCGACGCTGAATCCTTCCGCTATGAGTTCCTTGACAGGTAGACGTTTTCGAATCAAGTTCAAGTTTTGCCCAATGGTTTCGACAAATGCTTCTTTAGGGCCGACGACGCTGAATTCAATTTCTGGAGCCGTAACCGATCGAATAACTTGTTTGTACGCGGAGATGAAGGCAAACTCACTTGTATCTTCTTCAATTGTCAGCATTACATACCCGTTAAGCAGCTTTTGAGGGATATCAGCTGTGTTGCTTGATAGCTCTACATCCGCAATCGGAAGCAGCTGTTTAACATCAGCTATTTCATGAAACTCTCCCTTAAGTAAAGAGGGGAGGACATTATTGTCTAGCACTTCTTCTTCAATAAGTGATGATAGAAAGGTAAAATGAAATTTTTTACCTGACTTTTGACTAAAATGGAAAGTTTTTTTGTAATCTTTTGATTTAGTGAGTTCTTTTTCCCAATCTTCGACATAATCGTTTTTTTGTATATTTTTCTCTAGTTCATTTTGTTCGTTTACTTCCTGTATGCTTTGTTCATCTTTTAGGTAATCTGATGGATATTTTTTGTTAGGTCTGCGTTTTTTAAGTTTGAATACATTAAACATTAGTCACACCATTTCGAATGTTTTCGTTTATTTTTACCCTAATTGGTAGGATTATCCCGTATAAATGGAATATTAATTCTTTATTTCTTTCATTTCAGCTAATGAAAAAAGTTATGTAGAAACATGTCAGATTGTTTAATAAGTAGTGAGCCTTTTTTTTCTAATTTATAGTGCTGTAAACATGTAAAGTCAAAGACGCCAAGGATTCCTAGTGGTTTGTTCTGTTATTAAATCACTTGATTTTGCAAAAAACATTTGAGTCCGTTTTTTGCAGCCCGCTCAAACAAAAAGCGGATGCTTACTCTTTGTTTACGAAGAGAAGGGTCGTGAAGACAACAAACAGAAAAAACAGGCTCAATTGTAAGCCTGTTTTTCACTTGTAAGGGAATGAATTGAATATTTCAGCAAGTATGCTTTTTGTCATACGAATGTGGCGTATGTCCCCGCCCTTTAGTAACGAAAGCACTTCTTGTAAAGCGGCTTCTTTATCATCAGCTACAGGTAATGAAAAGGGTTCATCGAACTCAAATAGCCATTGCTGCTCAATATTTAGAGCCTCAGCGATTTTGGGATGCGGTTATGAAGTCCGTTTCATCCAAGCTGAGGAGAAGCTCCATCTAGTTTTCGGGCTTTTGCTTGGAGTCTGCCTGCGTCCGGGATGTCGTTCGCGTTGCACTTAAATCCGGCCTGGATTTAATCATGATTTTTGGGTTAATGCATATATATTTGTGTGCTTTAATATTTAATCCATAACACCCGGTTAAGAAAGGTGTGATAATACCAATGTCAACCTTCAGTGATATGTTCGACTTTAGCTCTTCTTCATTGAATTTATCTTTTGACTTAAGATCTGCTCCATACTTTCAGAAAAACAATGAAAACTTTATTCTCCAGCAATCCGTTAAACAGCTGCCTATTATGCAGAACCTAACCTTGTTTGATGTTTATTTGAATAGAGGACATAGCGTAGAGGCTCATTGGCACCCCAACGCGAATGAACTCATCTACATGATACAGGGAGAAACTGTCGTTTTTGTTCTCAATCCATTTACTCTGCAGGTACTCAGTTACCGTGTTAAGCCGCCTCAAACGGTGTATGTTCCAATGGGATGGTGGCATTGGACAATCGCGGCAATGGATAGCACCCACTTCCTGGCTACTTTTGATAATAAAGAAGCTCAGACCATATATGGTTCCGACATCCTGAGAAAGACACCTCCTGAGGTGTTCCAGGCAATCTATGGCGTGAATGCTGCCCAGTTAGCTGAAGTGCTCAAGCCTATCGATCAGACAGTTGTTATAGGTCCGCCTAATTCAAAAGATATACGATGGCGTATTGGATCGGAAGGGAATTTTTAAATTTTACTAAGTAAAAAGATGTGAGAACGACTTGCCGCAACGAGTGAAACCGTTTTGCGATGCGATTCTGGTCATGAATCCCAGCGGAAATCGTCCTTCTTATAAAAAAGGAGATCATGATAATCTAAACAGGTTACAAAAAGAAAACCTGCCTGATTGGATTTCATTTTTTGTTTTTGAAACAGCGATGTCATGGGCGAAAGGGTCACCATAAGGTGACTCCTTTTTATTCAAACCGGATTTTCCATATATCACATTTACCTCAAAAGGCCATTCCGCGAAAGTAATAGCCTTATCACCTGCCGTTACAAGCAGCGCGGAATAGGTGTAGACAAATCACCAATACGCTGACGTATTAATTGTTTTATAAATAGGGGATACTTGTAAATACAACTGAAGAAACTGGGGGAATTCGTGAATATTGTATTTCCATTCGCAGTAGGTACAGCAAATTACAGAAAGGGGCAATTTATGCCAAATATATTCTGGTACTACGGGTTGATTGTCATCGGGGCGATAATTATCGTTTATACAGCGTATAAAAAGAGAAGCGTAGCTGATTTGATTTCATATTTAATATTCGTAACTGCTTGGTCATGGATAGGGGAGGCTATTGTACTCTTTTCACTAAATGCTTACGTATATAAACCAGGACTTTATACAAATCCCTTTGCAGAAAATATCATAGGGCATATTATAGCCAATACAGCATTATGGGCTGCGACAGCGATTTGGATAATGTATTTTCAGGTCTCATATCTCTGGATTGGATTGATATCCATCGTTTTCATGCTGATAGAGGTTTTGTTTCTTAAAGTCGGTGTCTACAGCCACCATTGGTGGCACACATATATGACCGGTATTGCAACATTTATCTTTATGGTTGTTATGAAAAAATGGTATTCCATATTAAATAGAAAAAGACATAAATTCCCGCGAATACTAACATTCTGGACGATTGCATGGATCATTCTGCAAACTCCAACAAGCATACTTATGCTTTTGAGAAAGCAGTTTTTTCATGTAAATTGGGTTGAAAACATATATCGGGACAGCACATTATTTAGTGGTTTTTTGTATCATGTGTGTATGGCTGTAATTGTGATATTTTGTATTTACACACCAAAAAAGAGATATTGGAGTGTAGTTCCTTTTTTTATCTTGCCATTAGGCGATGTTATCCTCATGAAGATGAAAATATTAGTTTTTTATAACGATTGGAAATTGAGTTACTTGATCTGCATCCGTGCGGCAAGTTTACTATTTTTTATAATGCTTGAAAAGTTTACGTTGAGACTGGTTAAGGTTGAAAATCCGACTTAATCAGACTGCAAGGCGGCTATACGTAAAATACTTATAGTGTTGGGTGAACACAACTACATCGGTTTTTTTAGAGTCTATCTACCTCAGCACTCCGGGCATGTGGAGTGCTGTTCACTGCTTGTAAGGAAAGATGAATTAGAGGTGAAGTAGTAAGCAATAGGCCCTGTCGAAGTATCGATAGGGCCTTAATTTTATGTATATGATTGTTTCTCCAAGCTGCACACGATAAGTGTGTATCACAGATAGTATAAATAAAGAAGAAGGAAATCATTAATTAATAGATTTCCTTCTTCCGTTTATGTTTATTAATTTAATTAATTCATCGAAAGATCTGAGTAACCTAGCGTCAAAAAAGAATACAGCAGCGGTTTCTCAAATATTTGTATTAAACATATGCCCTCAAAACGTTCACTGACGTTATAGATGTACATATTAACTCATGATAGGCTGCCAATCCTTAATAAACGACAACTGGCTCGTATATACTGAGATTATCATACACTGCCTTCGCGACACTAGGCGGGAGGTTGACACAACCGCCCGATCCTGCAGTAAGATAAGCATCACTTGCCCAGTTTGTCCGCCAGCTGGCATCGTGGAACCCTTGTCCATCGTTCGTAAATGGAGCCCAATAATCTACTTTAACGGAATAATTCGGATTGCCTACTGAACTGCCCTTAAGTATGGACGGTGATCGTTTATAAAGGATATACCACACTCCTGGTGATGTATCTTCATTGGTGCTATGTTTTCCAGTAACTACATTCGTTGTTAGTACTAATTGTCCATTTTTGTAAAGCCAAATACGCTGTTCCTGAATTGAAACTTCAGCATACGTATCACCAATGCCATTGTTTGTTATAGTTTCATAACCGTAGCCTTCACCTTTCCAGCCATGCCCGTAAATATTAGAGGCAGAAAGAGATTTTTCCCCTTTTTCAAAAGCTTCCATAATCCGTGTTGCTTCTTTTTCAACATCTATTGCCCAGCCATAGCCCTTTCCTTTTACCGATATGACTGAACCTGAATGGGTCTTAAATGTGAAGTTTTTATTTAATGTGGATTGAGAGTCATTAATTTCAGCAATCTTATTTTTAATATTAACTGGATCAATTGTGATTTTCATATCTTTTGACACAGAAGCATTTTTAATTAAATCGCTGGCTTTTAAAGAATAAACTTTATCCTGTACCTTATAATCAATGGTTTGCCCGAGGAGTTCCTGCAGCTTTTTCTCTTCATTTTTTACAATGGGATTGTCTTCCTTGATTGGCTGTATGTATACAGCGTTCAGATGGATTTCACTATTATACTCCTGCTTCTCATAGTCCTTTAATAGACTGGCGATATCATACTGCTGCCCATTAACACTTTTTGAGACTGTAATTTTACCTTGTTCCATAATAGCCTGCGCATCTTGGGGTGCTTTTAAATTCTTATTCATTGATAAGAGCTTTTCTTCCACTTGTTTTTTCAACACTTGGCTTCGATACTGATCCAGTTCGGCTGGCATTAATGAATAATTTTTTGCCTTTGAAGAAGGAAAAAATGTCCGCTGGCTTCTTAATAATTTTTTGACACCAGACAGGTCTTTATCCGTAAATCCCATCTTCGTATCTTTTTCATCTAAAATTTGTTGTTGTCCAACATATACTGCGTTTTTTAATACAGATGTTTTTAATTTCTTAAGCGCCTGATCAGCAGTCAATCCACCGACCTTTGTACCATTAATTTTGACATTTGCATTAAAGTGGTTTGCCTGATAATAGCTGATTGCTGCAAATATAAGTGCAATAATAATGATTATACTAGTTGTGATAAACTTCCAGTTTGCAAACCGTTTGAATGAGTTTATCTGTTGTTTATCAATTTCCTCAACTAATTCGTTTACTGTATTTCCCATAAATATTCCCCCCGCATACCTGATAACTCAGCTATCAACGTTCTCGATTTTAAACTCTTAGTTTTGCCTCCAAAACTTCCAATTATTTTACCTTAATACTTCAATTATCACTATTATTTTACCTTAATAATTCGATTATCACTATTATTTTACCTTAATACTTCAATTATCACTATTATTCTACTTGATTCTATGGTGTGGAATTTGTCATTATTTGTATATGTTTGAAATTTTATGTATTTATTTATTTCTGTATTAAAGCCGCTTAATTAAATTTTAATAAAAAAAGAATGAAAAGCAGAAATAAAACCCTATTGAGGTATTTTATAGGGAACCGTACCACAATGACGGCGAAAAATAGTAGATAAAGCATTTTCCCTTAAATAAATTGAAGCATTAGAAAAAGCAGTAACTTACGATGGTGTTGATTTAATTGGCTATACGCCATGGGGAATCATAGATATCGTGTCATTCACAACAGGTGAAATGAAAAAGCGTTATGGCATGATTTATGTTGATCGTGATAATGAAGGAAACGGATCAATGAAGCGATATAAGAAAGATTCATTTGAGTGGTATAAAAAAGTAATTCAAACGAATGGTGAAGAATTATAATATACACTCTACTAGCTTAGTGGTGAACTATAACCCGAATAAGGGACACTTATAAAAAAGTGCCTTATTCGGGTTTTTTTGTGTAAATAGGATATGAACTAAATTATGGGTCAGGTTTAAATATTGATTATGAGGTAATACCTATTTCAGGAGGCGATAACTGTTTTGAGCTGTCTTTATAGTTTTAGTTTATTTCTTCTGATTTTATAGGTAGGGACTAAGAGTATACAGCATTTCATGCAGCTTTGAGCGGTAAAATATTGCTGTGACAGAGATGTATAAATCACAAAAAATGACGAGGAGGGAAGCCCTTGCTGAATGAAAGGACTACTCATAATAGACGCTTATATCAACTTCACATGTATGCGGTATGTAAAGAAACTAACTCTATTTTGACGCAAGTTGAATCGAAATAAGAAATACTATATAATGAAGAAAACGCTTTCAATATTGTATTCGTATTCAAAAGGAGAGGGATAATGATGTACCTTCACCAAACAAAACTACGTATGCAAGCTTTTGAAAAATTAACAGGACGTCAACTTGAAGAACCAGAAAACAATGCACTTTTTAACTATTCCGTCGTTTTTATTGGTATTGTAATTCTATTATGGAAATCACTTGCATAACAAATTCCCCTTCTATGTTGAAGGGGAATTTGTATTAATGACCGATATTTTGATCTAAACCACCTGGTTTGTTAAACACAGCAACGCGATCAAGCAGTGTTGCACTTGCCTCGTTCAATCCAATAATATGTGTTTGAATACCATTTTGATGAAATTTTAGAACTGCCTTATCAATAGCCGTTACACCTGATTCATCCCATATGTGAGCATGAGATAAATCAATATCAACAGTTTTGATGTTTTCTTGTTTGAAATTGAAGGAAGAAAGAAAATCCGTTACGGAAGCAAAGAATAACTGGCCTTCCACCTTGTATTCCATCTTTTGCAGCGATGGATGAGTTACCTTAGTCACTTTCACTTTTGAAATTTTAGAAGCAAAGAAAATTGAACTTAAAACAATCCCACTTATAACACCAATTGCCAAGTTATGAGTAAGCACTACTGCAACGACAGTCACAACCATAACAATGGTGTCTGTTTTAGGAAGCTTGTGCAGCCGTTTTAAGGAACTCCAATCAAATGTGCTGATAGATACTACAATCATAACTGCTACAAGAGCTGCCAAAGGAATTTGAACCACAATCTTATTTAGTACGATGATAAGGAACATCAAAAAGGCACCAGCAACAAACGCAGAAAGACGTCCGCGTCCACCAGATTTCATGTTAATGACAGATTGACCAATCATAGCACACCCCGCCATACCTCCAAAAAATCCAGTTATGACATTGGCAATCCCTTGTCCTCTGCATTCCATATTTTTATTACTGCTTGTATCCGTCATATCATCGACAATTTGCGCTGTTAACAAAGACTCAATTAAACCGACTAGAGCCAGTGAAAGAGCATACGGGAATATAATACGGAAAGTTTCCAGGTTAAAGGGAACATCAGGAATAAAGAAGTGCGGTAATGTGTTCGAAATACTTCCCATATCACCTATTGTTTTCACATCACTGTGGGTATAAATCGAAATGGTGCTAATCACAATAATCGCAACAAGTGGTGAAGGGACAGCTTTTGTTATCCTAGGAAATAGATAAATGATTGCTAATCCGCCAGCCACCATTGCATACATGGGCCAAGATTCACCCGAAAAGGAAGGCAATTGTGATGTGAAAATTAAAATTGCCAATGCATTTACAAACCCCACCATAACAGAACGGGGAATGAATTTGACTAATTGTCCGATTCGTAGAACGCCAAGCACAAATTGGATAACTCCTGTTAAAATAGTTGCGGCAAGCATGTACTGGATACCGTGGTCTTTCACTAAACCGACTAATACTAAAGCCATCGCACCAGCTGCCGCTGAAATCATACCTGGACGTCCTCCGACGAAAGCAATGATAACAGCCATACAAAACGAAGCGTATAAACCAGTCATAGGACCAACGCCAGCAATAATAGAAAAGCCAATGACTTCTGGTATTAAAGCCAATGCGACAACAATACCGGCAAGAATGTCTGCCCTCACATTGGAAAACCATTCTGTTGTTATTTTGTTACTCAACTTTGCATTCACCTCATAGTTTATATTTGTTTGATTTCTAACTCTCATAAAAGTCAGGTTCGTTATACAATAAAATTAGTCTATCACTTGTATTCCCAAAAAGGAACCATTTTGAATCTTTTTGCTAACTACAAATTATGGTATGATTGAAAAAATGTCTTAATTGTTAGAGGAGCATATATGTTAATAGGATATATGAGACCGTACCAAGAAGATCCGAAATGTGAAGATCAACTGCAAAAGCTAAAAAGTGTAAATTGTACAGTCATTATTGCAGAAGAGCATGCATCAGCCAAAAAAAGGACAAACCTTAAAGATATGCTTGATAACCTCAACCGGGGTGATAAGATAATTATTACAAAGCTCTTTGCTTTAGCTGATTCAACACATCATTTAGTCGAGTTATTAGAAATAATAGATATAAAAGGGGCATATCTGCAATCTCTTACTGAAGGTATTGATACAAGCTATACTGATGGATATCGTTTCAATGATATTGTAAAGCATCTACTTGCATTTCAAGGCGATGTGATAAGTGAAAAAACAAAACAGGGCATGTATGAAGCCAGAGAAAAGGGAGTCTCTACTGGAAGACCAAGAAAACCCGATGAAAATGTGAAACGGGCTATTACTATGTATCAGAGCAAAAAATACAGTTTAGCCGAAATCAAAGAAGAAACAGGCATTAGCAAATCCACATTATACAGATACCTTGAAAGTGAAATTATGTGATATTCACTTCTGAGTTCAAATCTTATGGCCGCAAGAAGCTGTCCCGAAGGGTGACTTCTTTAGTTTCACTCTAGGAAAGTAATTCTTATCAGCAATCATTGAAAAGATGACAAAAATGCCCCATACATTTCTGAGATGCTGAGCGCGTATCACAGATAGTTTAAAAGAAGAAGCAGGAAATCATTCGCGATTTCCTGCTCCTATTAATACTTTGAAGGAAAATGCTTTTCAATTGATTTAGTGAAAATATTAGAGCTTTTCTCTGTTCAATGAAAAAATATATAAAAACCTTACTAAACAACACTGGTTTCTAACATATTATCATGAAATAGGCACTCAAAATCTTCACCGCTGCTTCTTAATAAACAACAACTGGATCGTTTTGACTGAGATTGTCATACACAGCTTTCATAGCACTTGATGGTGTGTTAACGCAGCACCCTGATCCTTGCGTCAGATAGGCATCACTTGCCCAGTTCTTCCGCCAGCTGGCATCGTGGAATCCGCATCCGCTGTTTGTAAAGGGAGCCCAATAAGATACCTTAACTGAATAATTCGGATTGCCTACTGAACTGCCCTCGAGCGTGGATGGTGATTCTTTAAACATGATATACCACACTCCTGTTGGCGTATCTTCATTGGTGCTATGTTTGCCTGTAACTACATTGGTTGTGACTGCCAATTTCCCGTTTTTATAAATCCAAATACGCTGCTCTGCAATTGACACTTCAGCATATGTATCGCCAATGCCATTGTTCGTTGTATTATCATAGCCGATGCCATACGTGCTATAACCCACTCCGTAAATATTAGAGGCAGAAATCGATGTTTCCCCTTTTTCAAAGGCCTCCTGAATCCGCTTTGTTTCCTTGTCGACATTAATTGCCCAGCCATAGGACTGTCCTTTTACTGATATGACTGAACCTGAATGTGTTTTAAATGTATAATTTTTATTTAATGTTGATTGAGAAGCATTAATTTCAGCAATCTTGTTTTTAATATCGGTTGGGTCAATACTATACTTCATATCTTTTGACACTGATGCATTTTTAATGAGATCGCTGCCCTTTAAAGAATAGACTTGGTTCTGTACCTTATAATCAATAGTTCGTTGAATGAGTTCCTGCAGCATTTTCTCTTCTTCTTTTACAATTGGATTGTCCGCTTCGATAGGCTGTATGTATACGGCGTTCAAATGGACTTTACTATTATGCTCCTGTTTCTCATAATCCTTTAATAATTTGGCGACGTCATACTGCTCCCCCTTAACGCTTTGGGAGATAGTGATGTTACCTTGATCCAAATGAGCTTGCGCATCTTGGGGCGCTTTTAAGCTCTGATTCATTGATATGAGCTTTTCCTCTACTAGCTTTTTCATCGTTTGACTTCGATACTGATCCTCTTCACTCGGCACCAACGAATATGTGATTGCCTTTGAGGAGGGCCATAACGTCCGTTGTTTTTCTAATAATTTCTTGATACGAGGCAGGTCTTTACTCGTAAATCCCATCTTCGTATCCTTTTCATTGAGTATTTGTTCTTTTCCAATATAGACTTCGTTTTTTAATACAGATGATTCTAATTTTTTCATTGCTTGCTCAGCAGTCATTCCGCCGACGTTTGTGTCATTAATCGTGATATTCGCATTGAACCGGGTTGCTTGATAATAACTGATTCCCCCAAATAGGAGTGCAATTATAACGATAATACTGCTTACAATAATGAGAGTAGTTTTACGCAAAATCCTTCACCTCAAAAAATTATTTTAAAACTTTGTTAAATTCAAAGTATTTTAATCCAATGCTATTTATCTATTAAAACCAACGGATAAAAATCCTAGGCCCTTGATATTCTTAACTTTGTTTAATATTTGAGCAAGAATAGAGCCCCGCAGCTTTGTGCGGACCACCAGCTCCCCCTTGATAAAATAGAATTTTTGAAGTATCTAGCATGAAAGGAGTTCATTATAACTTCCTATATTATACCAAAATCTCATTCAAATGAACTCTACCCAAATCATCATTTTCATTTTTTATGAAATATTTAGAAATTGTGTGCCCTGCTTAACAGGAATACATAAGCTGTCCTTTAAAATCTATGCACTATACTCCTATACAACTGCATTTGTTTGGACATTGATTTATTTTATCTTAGGCTCAATGTTTGGTGACAACATAGAGGTTATAGTAAAATTGGCAACAAAATACGGTCTTTTTTGGGGAGATTGCTGCAACTGCTGCAATTTTCGCTTCTCATTGTAAGAGCATGAGAGGACAAGCAAGAATGTTAGGCAGGGAGAAAAATGAATAACTCTACCAGCATTTTGATTATGGATGATGATGCTGAAATCCGCAAGCTGATTAAGATTTATTTTAAAAATGAAGAAATCATTTGTTTGAAAAAACAGGTTAAAATCATTAGTTAGTCTAAACAAAAACATTTGTAATTTAATATATATAGACAATGGGGATTTTTTGTTTGCAGAAGCTGATAAATAAAAATTATCGAAGGACTATCATTTCTAAAATTAACTTGCACTTAGGTAAATAATGGAGATCTCTTAAAACCAAATTCAGCGATATCACTCCTTCCTCCAGAAAAAGGAACGAGTATTAAAAACGTGCGCAGCAGGCTCTATCTCGCAGGAGACCCCCACTTCAATGGTAAGTGGGGGAGTTCACCTAACCGTGTCTTGACTGACTATTCTTTGATTCCCTCGAGCCATTCCTTATAACAATCCTGACAAAGAGGTTTTTCTACATGTTCATTTTGCATGATGAAAACCCCATGGCAATACTTGTCTTCTATGGGATTGGCACAATAAAAGCATTGCTCGTCCATATATATTCCCTCCTCTTGTTAAGATGTTTTTAGGGTGTACAAAGCAGGAGGAAAATAATAATATATTGTATTTTTTAGTGAACTTAATGGAAATTTATTGATGTACCGATATTTACAGGAGTGATAAAATATGGGAATGCCTGAAGGGATATCCGTTTTAATAGCGTGATTCCTTTAATCGTTTTGTTGTTGCTAATTTTGCCTCCATCAATCACTCGCAAAGGAATAGGACTTAAAAATGTTATAATAATTCTCTTTCTTCAAAAATTAATAAGACAGTTGATTTTAATAAAAAACGGATTGAAAATGTTCTAGATTCAGGGCTATCTTTTTATAAAATTTAACCTCTATCCTTACCCTTTACTATGATATGCTGAAATTGGGATTTTTTAGTGTGTGTAGGAGGTATATAATGAATTTGGGATTGGGAGTCTTCTGGTCTATCCCAACAATTATTTTGTTGGCGGTTGGATTTTGGTTGATTCGGAAAGCGTCTAAGGTTGCGAAGTTTAGTGGGTATACGTCGCTAGTGTTAGGGGGCAGCCTATTTGTAGGTGTATGTCTATTGTTCTTAGATATGTTTGAAGTATGATACACCGTACCTGCGATTTTGTCCGAATAAAAGACCAAAGAATCATGGGGGGTTATAGCCTGAGTTTCTTCGGTCCTTTTTATTTGAATAAAAGTAGAAATATTTCATGCATAAACGATTTTTTTAATTTTGCGCCTATGTAAAAAGCAGGGCAGTTTTTACTTGGTTTCTATATAATGCTCAGGCTTCATATCTCTTTTCTTTGTCCATTTGCGTTTGTACATATTCTTGTCAGCTGATTTGATTAACTTGTCTAAATCCTTGCTATGATCAGGATAAATTGCTGATCCAATAGAAACGTTAACGGGTATATTGATTCGGTTTGAAATATTTTCTAAATCATTATCTAGTCTATTGAGAATTGTTTGTAACGCTGCTTCTTCTTTGCAATGTCCAATAACCAGGAATTCATCTCCGCCCCAACGAGAGACAACATCATTTTTTCCTGTGAATCTAATAAGTGTTTCCCCGATCATAGATAGAATTAAATCACCTTTATGATGACCGTACATGTCATTGATATGTTTAAAATTGTCACAATCAATAACCAATATAAAGAGTTTACTATTTGTACGTTCTGCTAATGAGGTGATTTTTTCAAAAGTATTTATTATAAATCTACGATTATACAAATTGGTGAGGGGGTCCTTTTCAGAAAAATACTTTGCTTTATCATACTGTTTTCCTATCCAATATCCGATAAAGAACCATAGAAAATAGCCAAGTAAGCTAACAATGTGAATTTGCCCGTGTCTTTCTGTAATAGAAAAATAAACAACAAACAAGGAGTGGGCAATCAAAGTTAAAATAACTGCTGTAAACCTGCCTGTGGATTTCATGTTGTATCACACCTACTAAGACCTGTTCGAGAAATAAGTTTTATATAAAAAATTGATATGTATTTACAGAACAGATGTATATTTTTTTATATCAATAATAACATGAAAGAGTATGTAGTGTTATGAAAATTTGGTTTGTAATATAAAGAAATAAATGGGAACAGCATGAAATTAGATTGCAGCGCAAAGCGGTTGATGCGAAAGGGATTACCAACCTGGTCATCAATTTTCTTATGCCGCTTGTACATAACAAATCAATAACATTGATCTAGGAGATCAAACCTATTATTTAGAATGTCAGTTCTATTGCGATGAATATAAGGGCCGGCATTTTCTTTTTGCGAGAGAAAGGATTATACTTTTCTATGATTATAAAGGGCGTATAATTCGCTTAGAAATGTTTGTAGAGATCGATGTAACGAGTAGTTTAAGGATTTCAGGAGAGTTGGCGTTCAAGTTGTAATAATCAACAACCACCTACACCCGTATCAATTCCTGGGGGTAACGATAAAGAAAAATCTTCTTCAGGAGCTTACCTAACCATAATTATTGCAAATATGGAAATAATCAAAGGGAACATGCTGTTACGTCCATGAAGACAAAGAATGATTTTCTGCTTTTATGATGATTATGGCCGTGATTTATGAGAAGGCAGAAATGTTGGAATCGAGTTTAGGAGAGGATGAGGTGTAAACTATGTCGATTGAGGAATTAAAAAGACCATCACGTATAGATGAAGACCGTATCCAGAAATTGAAAGAACTTTTTCCAGAAGCATTCTTTGGAGGTGTTCTGAATTTAGAGAGACTTAAGGAAGAGATAAATGGTATAGGAGAGGAGGCTGCAGAGGCCAATGCTGAAGAGTCCTATGGTTTGCAATGGGCAGGCAAGAGAGAAGCTAGAAAACTTGCATTTCTTCCTGCAGAGGGAACGCTTAATCTAATTAAAGGTGAGGGAATTGCAGAGGAATGCTCTAACAATTTCTTTCTTGAGGGTGACAATTTAGAGATTCTCCGTATATTACAGAAGAGCTATAGACAGAGAATAAAGTTGATCTATATTGATCCTCCCTATAATACAGGAAATGACTTTGTGTATAAGGATGATTTTAAAGAGCCGTTGAAGAGCTATTTGCTAAAAAGCGGGCAAGCAGATGAAGAGGGATTGTTGACCAGCAACCCAAGGGTAGGAGGGCGTTTCCATGCAAAGTGGTTAAGCATGATGTACCCAAGGATTAGGCTGGCAAGGAATCTCTTGAGCAGAGAAGGAGTCATTTTTATCAGTATTGATAATAATGAGCTTGCCAACTTGATATTGCTTATGAATGACATTTTTGGGGAAGAGAACTTTATAGGGACTATTGCTATTCAAAGTAATCCCAGAGGAAGACATCTTGAAAAACATATCGCAACCTCCCATGAGAATATTGTTGTGTATGCAAAAGACTTTGATAGAGCAGTTATAAATAAAAGTCCTCTAACAGAAGAACAGAAGAAAGAATATAATCTGGAAGATCAGCAAGGCAGATACCGTCTGCTTGGATTAAGAAAGCGAGGATCTTTCTCTAAGAGAGAAGAGCGTCCTAATCTGTATTATCCTGTATACTATTCACCTGAGAAAGCTGATTTAACGCTTGAAAAGATTCCGGGTTATGTTGAGATCATTCCAAGGCTAAGTGACGGAACGGATGGTGTTTGGAGATGGGGAAAAGAAAAGTTTGTTCAAGATAAAAGCCAGCTAATTGCAAGGGAGATTTCTGCCAGAGGTGAGTGGGATGTATTCCAGAAGGACTATCTGTCAGAAGATTCGGCAAGGAAATATAAAACGTTGTGGTTTGATAAGGATGTCAACTATGAGAATGGAAAGAGGGAGATACGAGAGCTTTTCGGCGGGGATGTTCCATTTGATACTCCGAAGCCAGTGAATTTAATTAAAAGAATCATTCAAATGGGAATGGGAAAGGATGGTATTGTTTTGGATTTCTTTGCTGGTTCAGGTACTACTGCTCAAGCAGTCTTAGAGCTGAATAAAGAGGATAATGGAGGCCGTCACTTTATTTTAGTACAAATTCCTGAACCAGTTGAGCATAAAGAGTTTGATGATATTGCAGATATTTGTAAAGAGAGGATTAGAAAAGTTATCCTCGCTCTGCAAGAGAAGGACCCTAACTCAGGTCAGGATAGGGGGTTCGTTGTTTATAGGCTGCAGAAATCCAATATCCCAAAATGGAACAACACTGCATTTGATAATGTGAATCTTCTTCAGGAGAAGCTCGATATTTTTACGAATACTCGCTTCATAGAAAGCTGGGATTCACAGAATATTGTTATTGAATTGATGCTTAATCAAGGTTTCCCTCTTGATAGTGAAATTTCAATAAAGGAGAGAGAAGGAAATACAATTTGGACTGTACGTCATCTGGACATGCCATTTCAGATGCACATCTGTTTAGATGAGAAGCTTAGCGAATCCACAGTAGCGATGATTGCAGCTAATTTCCGCAATGACACATTCATTTGCTTAGATGATGCTCTCTCTGATAGGGATAAGGTGATTTTAAGTGAAAGCATGAAAGTAAAGACAATCTGATAGGGAGAGATATGGCAGATGAACAAGAAACTCACATTCCAATTTGACCCTAATCAGAGTTATCAACTTGATGCGATTGCCAGCGTGATAGACCTTTTTGACGGAATTCCGTATCAAAATCAGCAGGACATGCTTTCAGGAGCAATGGAAGACATTGTTGCAAATTTTCCGGAAGATGAGCCTATTAATGAGCTTCTTTTGGAGGATAATCTGCGGTCAATCCAACAGCGCAATAATGCTGAGAAAAAGGGCAGTGAATTGAAGGTCAGCAGTGAATTAGTTGTAGATGCTGGAATGGTCATGGAAAATACAGGATACGATTCTGTTCGTGTCCCGCATTTCACCGTCGAAATGGAGACAGGGACGGGTAAAACCTATACATACCTTCGTACAATCCATGAGTTAAGGCAGAGATACGGTTTTAGAAAATTTATTATCGTTGTTCCAAGTGTCGCAATTTATCAAGGCGTTATCAAGTCCATTGAGGTGACAGAAAGCCATTTCAGGCGGCTATACGATAACCAAGAGATTGCCAGTATTCCATATGATAGTAGTAAGCTGAGTGAAATCAAAACGTTCGCTGCAAATACAGAATTGACTGTCATGATTATGACAATTGATGCGTTTAACAAGTCTTCTAACAATTTCTATAAGCATACGGAGAAGCTCCCTGGTGAATGGAAGCCGTACCAGTATGTCCAAGCAGCAAGGCCAATTTTGATTTTAGATGAGGCGCAGAATTTTGAATCCGACAAGGCAAGGGAAGCGTTGCGTACCTTAAAGCCATTGTTTGCATTGCGTTACTCTGCAACCCATAGGGAAACACCAAACCTTGTATATCGTCTGACACCGATTGATGCATTCCGTCATAACTTGGTCAAGCAAATTGAGGTTATTGGGGTTTCTGAGCTTGATAACTTAAATGAGACACTATTACGACTTGTGGAAGTGACAAAGAAGCCAATAACAGCAATTGTGAAAGCGATGGCTTTGGACAAAGGTGAACTGATTGAGAAAGAGATTGTGCTAAAGCAAGGCGATAATCTTGCGGAAAAGACGAAAAACCCTGAATATGAAGGGTTTATTGTAGCTGAGATTCGTTATGGGAAAAAGGAAGAAGAACAATTTATCCAATTTGAAAATGATAAGTCTCTAAGTGTTGTGGACTCAGTGCTCTCTAAAGAGGGAATTTTTCGAGCCATGATTGAAAGAACTATTTTAGAGCATATGGAGTGTCAACAAAGGTTGAAGGAGCAGAATGTAAAGGTTCTTTCATTGTTCTTCATTGACCGAGTCAAAAACTACACTGCTCCAGATGGAGTCATCAAGCGTTTGTTTGACGAGACATTTGAGCGGTTGAAGCATCTCTATCCAGAATTTGAAGATAGGAAAGCGGAAGACGTGCGCGAGGGGTATTTTGCTAAGAAGAGACAAGATGCTCCTGATGAGGAAGCAGTCGATACGGAAGGAAAGACACAGGCGCAACGTGAAATGGAGAAGCAAGCATTCGAGCTTATCATGAAGAATAAGGAACGCTTGCTTTCATTTGACGAACCAGTGAGTTTTATCTTCGCGCACTCTGCTTTGAAAGAAGGCTGGGACAATCCGAATGTATGCCAGATTTGTACGCTAAACCAGACGAGTTCTACAATGAAGAAGCGACAAGAGATTGGACGCGGGATGCGTCTCTTGGTCGATCAAGAGGGGAAGCGCTTGGAAGACCATAATTACAATATACTGACAGTAATTGCAAATGAGTCATATGAAGCATTTGTATCGAGGCTGCAAGAAGAGTATGTAGAGGATGGCGCGCAAGCCCCGCCAAGACCGAAGAAACTTGAGCAGGGAAAGATGGGACGTAATGATTGCTTATATAATTCAAAGGAGTTTCGAGATTTCTGGAACAAATTGAACAAGCGGATAATGTATTCTTTAAAGATTGATACTGAGAAATTAATTGAGAAATGTGTAGAGCGCTTGAATATGGCTAAATTCCCAAGTCCATTGATTGAGATATCAAGGGGCAGCTTTGTACTGGAAGATTATACAATTTCATTGTTGGACATTGCGAAAGACAGCTCAAGTGCTAAAGTTCGTATCCAAATGGAAGATACACAAGGAAATATTCAAGACAATATTATTAAGATTGCGGAAAAGGATGATCTTAAAAAAAAGGTTGGGAATGAACGATTGCGCGGTTTTAAAGTGCTTCGTATCGACGAACAGCACGGCGAGCCATTCGTCAAATTTAAGAATGAGGTTATACTCAAGCGATTTGAGCCGCATCGCTTCACGGCTGAGAAAGCTGTTAAAGCACAGAAAAGGGTTATGGAAGCGGAAAAGACCGAGTATCCAATCCCTGATTTCATCAGTCGTGCAGCAAATGAAACCTCTTTGACAAAGAAGACGGTTTTGGAAATTTTCAAGCGAATGAATCCACTGCAAAAAGAGAAGATTTTCGATAATCCAGAAGGATGGATTTTTGAATTCCTATCGCAAATCCGCATCACGCTGAGTGATCATGTAATAGAGAATATTGACCTTAAAATCATTGGTGATAGTGAGGTCTATGACATGGAGAAGTTTTTTTCTGAAACCGTAAAGCATCCAAAAGGAGAGCTTGTAGACTTGGGAAAAGCGTGGCCTTACTCTATGATGCAGGCAGATTCAGACATCGCACATGGATGTATCAGTGAACAGATCGTTTCTGATACTAAAGAAGATAAGACTGTACTTTATTTCAAATTCCCGCCAAAGTTTCGGATTCAGTTGCCAAAGATTATAGGTAATTATAACCCTGACTGGGCCATAGTAAGAAAATCCGAAGATGGATTGTTTAAGCTGGAGCTGGTTCGTGAAACAAAAGGAGGCCGCTGAAGCAATGCAAGTCCCGCACTCAAGTTTCGTCATGAAAAACGTTATAGTAAGTGCTGATGTCGCGGCGCAAATAGTAGTATCGGCTTCTTTACAGGAGGAGTTAATTAAGAAAGCTGGCCGTAATCTAGGTTAGCAGTTATATCTCCTAGATATAGCTGCAGAGCAGGTGGGAGATGTTCAGAAAATTTGCAGCGTAATATCCTAAAATGAATGGGCCGGTCCGGGTGGAAATTTACCCTGACTGGCTTTTTAGAACTTCATTTTTAAAAAGTATTCTGTAATCATATTAAGAAAAGCTGCTTGTTTGAGTACTTCCGCTTGCTGCCTTGCTCATTTAGGCAGAATTTTTGGGTTTATGTTAATTAAAAAGGAATCACTTACTCTTATTAAAATGTTTTTATCATTGTAAATGTGAAAATGTTCACAAATAAGTCATTGATTATGTGAAAATATTCACAAGTTTTGATGTATAATCAACTTGTCTTTATTAAAACTTATAGTTACAACAGTAAGGAAATTCTCCTTACAAATTTGCGCGAGGGAGATGCTGGAAATGAATCAAAAAATCAATCGTGTTGTTTTAATTGGAACAGGAGCTGTAGGATGCAGCTATGCATATTCTATGATTAATCAAGGAATTACAGAGGAACTTGTGCTAATAGATGTGAATGAAGCTAAATCAGAGGGAGAGGTAATGGATCTCAATCACGGTATTCCGTTTGCTCCTAAACCAACAAGAGTATGGAACGGAACTTACCAGGATTGCCAACAGGCGGATTTGGTCGTTATTACTGCAGGGCTAGCACAAAAGCCTGGTGAAACACGTCTAGATTTAGTTGTAAAGAACACTAATATTTTTAAACAAATTGTAAGGAATGTTATGGACAGCGGTTTTAATGGTATTTTCTTAGTAGCTACAAATCCAGTAGACATACTGACATATGTAACGTGGAAAGAGTCTGGATTACCGAAGGAGCGTGTAATTGGCTCTGGAACGACTTTGGACTCAGCACGCCTGCGCTTTATGCTAGGAGAGTATTTCAATGTAGACCCAAGAAGTGTGCATGCGTTAATTATTGGGGAGCATGGTGATACTGAATTACCTGTCTGGAGCCATTCTACAATCGGAATTGAGCGACTGGATGCTTTTCTTAAGAGAAAAGGAGAATTTAAAAAGGAATGCCTAGAGAATATTTTTGTAAATGTGCGCGATGCTGCATACCACATTATTGAACGAAAAGGCGCTACGTACTATGGAATTGGCATGTCTCTCGTTCGAATTACAAAGGCAATACTTAACAATGAAAACAGTGTTCTGCCTGTCTCTGTGTACCTAAATGGTGAGTATGGACATAAAGATGTGTATATTGGGGCACCTGCTATCATTAATCGTGAGGGTGTCAGAGAAGTGATTGAGGTTAATTTAAATGAGACAGAGAGAGAACAATTTGCACATTCTGTTAAAGTATTAAAGGAAACGATGGCTCCTGTTCTGTAATTATAAAATGGATTTTCGCGTGGAGTATTCAAATTTTAATATGATATGCTTCAAGAAAACGGCAGAGGTTGAGTCTCTGCCGTTTTTGTTTATGAGAGAAGGAGGAACAAGAAAAGGCTTAGTTGGTTTGGAAAATTACAGAAAAATGTTTTTATAAATGAAATGAAAACTGTCTATCTTTTTTTGATCATTAGACTCGTAACAAATTGTATAATTGAGGTATAATATAATTTGTTAAATAGGGTATCTTCCATTTATATTGTTTGTTAGCAAGAAGGTAGTAACGAACTCTTTATTGTTATTTTGAAAAAGTATTGAAGGAATAGCTGATTTTATGTTAATACTTTTTGTAGATTCAAAGTTGAAAGAGAGTGAAGCAGTATGGGTCGTAAGTGGAACAATATTAAAGAAAAGAAAGCGTCAAAGGATGCAAATACGAGTCGTATCTATGCAAAGTTTGGACGCGAAATTTATGTAGCAGCTAAGCAAGGCGAGCCTAACCCGGAATCCAATCAGGCTTTACGCGTTGTACTTGAGCGTGCTAAAACGTACAACGTACCAAAAACGATTATTGATCGTGCAATTGAAAAGGCGAAGGGCGGTTCAGAGGAAAACTATACCGAGCTTCGTTATGAAGGCTTCGGACCAAATGGATCGATGATAATTATAGATGCGCTGACAAATAACGTAAATCGTACTGCAGCGGAAGTACGTGCCCCATTTAATAAAAACGGCGGTAACCTGGGTGTAAGCGGATCTGTAGCATATATGTTTGATGCAACGGCTGTTATCGGTATTGAAGGAAAGACAGTAGATGAAGTACTTGAACTATTAATGGAAGCGGATGTAGACGTACGTGACGTGTTAGAAGAAGAAGAATCAGTTATCGTATATGCTGAGCCGGATCAGTTCCATGCTGTGCAGGAAGTATTCAAAAATGCTGGTATCACTGAATTTACAGTTGCAGAGCTAACAATGCTTCCGCAAAATGAGATAAAACTCCCAGAGGATGCACAAGCGAAGTTTGAAAAACTGATTGATACATTAGAAGATTTAGACGATGTACAGCAAGTCTACCACAATGTAGATTTAGGTGAATAATACATGAAAGCAGGCCTTTTTGTAACACAAAAGGTCTGCTTATTTATATTGTTTCATAGAAGTCCGCGGCCTCGTTATAATGCCAAATAGAATCGAACCATTTGATTTTAGCTTTACTGAAATTCTTCCATATCACGCAGTAAGGCTTTAGATTCAATCCCTTCCTCTACCACCAATTTAAGTGTTTTATTGAATGGAAGAGTGTATAGCGCAAGTAATGTTTTAGCATCAAACATTTTTTCCTCGTCGTGAACCCAAATATCGAAACCATAGCTGGTAGCGATTTGATTTAGTTTTAACACATCGTCTTTGTTCCTTAATTCAAAATGAATAACCATGATATTCCCCCTTTTTTAGTAATTATAATTTGAAAATTCAAAATTACAATAATTGAAACGAAATAAATATATGATTGTTTTATAAATGTGACAGGGAGATGTCCATCCTTACAAGTATTTGTAGATAATGATAAGAGTGGAATTAGCAGTTTTTTTAGTTCTGAAATAGAAGGCAGGTTAGTTATGAAATTTTTAAACAGGTCATTAGCCCAGGAAATTGTGGATCGAACGATGAAAATCATTAAACGAAACATTAATGTCATGGATGATAAAGGCATTATCATTGGGTCGGGAGATAGAAGCCGCATTGATTCCATTCATGAAGGGGCAATGAGGGTCCTAGAGGATCAAGAGGGATATGAAATAAGCGAGCTGGAAGCAAAGCGGATGCAAGGGGTAAAGACTGGAATCAATCTTCCGATTACCTTTAATGAACAGGTTGTTGGTGTGATTGGAATTACAGGTCCGCCTGAGGAAATTCGAAGCTTTGGGGAGCTGGTGAAAATGGCAGCGGAAATGATTCTCCAGCAGGCTGTTTTATTAGATCAAATGCAGTGGGATGAGAGGCTGAAGGAAGAGTTGATCAGCCAGCTTCTCCACAGCTCAGAAAGCTTGAATTCCCTCTATTTCGAAAGAGTAAGAAGGCTTGGGATTGATTTAGATCTTCCTCGTGTTGCAGTTATTCTTACGGCGGCCGATCGTCCGCTTGCTTTCAAGGTTCTTCGGGATAAGCTTGGGAAAGAAGACTTATATGTTATGCATCCTGATTATATTGTCCTTCTTAAAAAAGTGCATTTAAGGAGCTCTCTTTGGGATTCATCCAGCATGGCATCAGAAATGGAGAAGTGGATTGCCAACATGGAAGCGTATCATGGGATCCGCTGTAAAATGAGTATTGGCAGCTATCATCAAACAATAGAGGGGATTGCGGAATCCTATCAGGAGGCAGTAATGACGCAGCGAGTCGGAGAAAAGCTTCATCCTTATAAATCTCTTTACTTGTTTGAGGATTATAAGCTGCCCGTATTCCTTGCCAGGGCAAATGCGCTTGGAATTGGAGAGAAACTTGGCCCTTATTATCGGCAACTAAAGCAGAATGATAAAAAAGGAGAATTGATTGAAACTCTTCTTGCTTATGTGGAGGAGAATGGAGATATTCATGCAATTACCGGAAGATTATATATCCACCGCAATACGTTGAGATACCGTTTGGATCGTATAGCGGAGTTAACAGGAAAGGATCCGCGAAAGGTAAAGGAATTGCTGGAGCTGTACCTTTCTATCCTGCAGGAGCAAATTACATAGCTATCAGATTTTGTGCAAATGAACAAAAGATCCGAAGGAAATCGGGTCTTTTTTTGATACATTGAATAATGAAAACGCTTGTGTTAACGCTTACAATTATTTGTACAAATAGCTTATATAACCATCTAAGGAGGAAGTTCATATGGATGCTCATGTTCAAGTAAGTGCATTAGGAGCAATTTGTGCACTGATTATTGCTATTATATTGATTTTAAGGAAGGTATCTCCTGCTTATGGAATGATTGCCGGCGCTTTGATCGGCGGCCTCATTGGCGGGGTTGATATAACAAATACTGTTACGTTAATGATGGAGGGTGCGAAGGGGATTATTCCCGCTGTCTTAAGGATTCTTGCAGCCGGCGTTCTAGCTGGGGTTCTGATTGAATCCGGCGCTGCAGCGGTCATCGCTGAGACGATTGTAAAAAAGCTAGGTGAAACGAGAGCTCTGCTCGCATTGTCCATCGCGACAATGATTTTAACATCTGTTGGAGTATTCATTGATGTAGCTGTTATTACCGTTTCTCCAATTGCCCTCGCTATTGCGAAAAGGGCCGGTATTTCTAAAACTGCCATTTTGCTCGCTATGATCGGCGGCGGGAAAGCAGGGAACATTATGTCGCCAAATCCGAATGCAATTGCCGCATCAGATGCTTTTAAGGTTCCATTGACTTCTATTATGGCAGCCGGTATCATACCAGCAATTTTCGGGCTTGTTGTTACGTATATTCTTGCAAAAAAGCTTGTTAAAAAGGGTTCAAGTGTAAACGCTGTAGAAGCTCAATCACATAATGGGGGAAACCTTCCAGCATTTTTCCCGGCGCTTGCGGCTCCTCTTGTGACCATTATTTTATTGGCGCTAAGACCATTGTTTGATATTAGCATTGACCCAATGATTGCCCTTCCGATTGGCGGGATTGCCGGTGCGCTTGTCATGGGCCGAGGCAGAAATATAAATGAGTATGCTGTTTCAGGATTAGGGAAAATGACCGGTGTTGCCATTATGCTCCTTGGTACAGGAACTCTTGCTGGAATTATCGCGAATTCAGGACTAAAAGATGTTTTAATTGATGGTTTAAATGCTCTTGGTCTTCCAGGGTATGTGCTTGCTCCGGTTTCTGGTATCTTTATGTCGGCAGCAACGGCATCCACAACTGCAGGTACTGCGGTGGCGAGTCAGGTATTCAGCTCAACTATTTTAGAAATGGGCGTATCCGCTTTAGCAGGTGCCGCTATGATCCATGCCGGTGCTACTGTTCTAGATCATCTGCCGCACGGAAGCTTCTTCCATGCAACCGGCGGAAGCGTTAACATGGAAATCAAGGAAAGATTGAAAGTAATCCCTTATGAAACGCTTGTAGGGTTAATGATCACTATTATTTCGACTTTAATTTTCGGTGTGTTTCGCTTTTTTGGATAATGGGAAAATAGATGGGAGTGTATGGAGATGAAGATAGTAATTGCACCTGATTCATTTAAAGAAAGTCTCACAGCGCTTGAGGTTGCAGAATCAATTGAAAAAGGATTCAAGCGTATCCTTCCTAATGCAGAGTACGTAAAAGTCCCAATGGCAGATGGGGGAGAGGGAACGGTTCAATCACTTGTTGATGCGACAGGCGGAGAAATTATTCAGAAGCAGGTAACAGGTCCGCTCGGTGAGCCAGTTGAAGCCTTTTTTGGAATTCTTGGGAACAAGAGCACAGCTGTGATTGAGATGGCTGCAGCCTCCGGCCTGCACCTTGTGCCAGCTGACAAACGAAACCCTTTATTGACGACTACCAGGGGAACCGGAGAACTCATCGCCGCTGCTCTTGATTATGGTGTAAAGCATATTATTATAGGAATCGGCGGAAGCGCTACTAATGATGGCGGCATGGGTATGGCTAAAGCTTTAGGCGTTCAATTTCTGGACAAGAATGGAGCAGAGATTAGTGAAGGAGGAGGTGCGCTTGGAGACTTAGCATCTATTAATCTCTTCAATGTAGATTCACGTTTGAAGAATATTAAAATTGACGTTGCTTGTGATGTAAATAATCCGCTAACCGGTGAAAGAGGGGCTTCTGCTATTTTTGGCCCGCAAAAAGGAGCGACTCCGGAAATGGTTTCTCAATTGGATGATTGCCTAGGGCATTTTGCTGATATAGTAGAACGGGATCTTGGCAAACAGATTAAGGATGCACCAGGAGCTGGTGCTGCTGGTGGACTTGGGGGAGGATTACTGGCATTTTTACCTGCGGAGCTCAAACGAGGTGTTGATATTGTCATTGAAGCAACTAGCCTGTCCGATCTGGTTCAGGATGCTGATTTAGTTATCACCGGGGAAGGGAAAATTGATGGACAGACGATTTTTGGGAAAACGCCTATTGGTGTAGCGAAAACAGCTAAAAAGCATGGTGTTCCGGTCATTGGCATTGCTGGAAATGTATCCAGTGACAGTCAGATTGTTCATGAATATGGGATTGATGCTGTTTTCAGTATTGTCCCAGGAGTTGTCCCGCTTGAGGATGCATTTGCACATGCAAAGGAATATGTGGAGAGAACAGCCGCTAATATCGCTGCTGTCTGGAAAATGAAAAAATAGTGGATGAAAACCGCAGGAGGCCTGCGGTTTTTTTGTATTCTCAAACATCGAAATGTATCTCTTGATTATGGAACACCTTAAAGCTGGAATAAGGTTGTTCAGGATACAAATAATAGATGTGTTTCATCATCTTATAGGATAAGGAGGCAGTGTTTATGAGGCTTTTTATGCAAATTTCTTTTATATGGCTTTTTGTATTCGGCTTAATGGGATGCGGTGGTACTGATCAGAGTGCTGTCGAGAATCCAAGGAATGTAAAGCTTCAAAATTATCAAGGAAAGAAAGGGATACATACAGAAGAAACAAAACTTTTAGGAGTTAGCCAACAAGAGACAGGTACTGGGCAGGCTGGCAATCAGACGGGCACAGAAGATAAGTGGAATAAGCAAGGGCTATCCAACGACTATCATGGCCACATTAACAACCGCCCGCCTCAAAAGCAGACTAAAAAACCTGCAAGTAATCCTCAGTATGTTAAAATTCAGTTGCTCGGGATTAATGATTTACATGGCCAGTTGAATGTAACTCGCAAAGTAAATGGGAGGCCTGTCGGACGAGCAGACTACCTTGCTGCCTATTTAAAGAAGCGTGCTGCGGAAAATAAAAATACTTTATTTGTCCACGCAGGAGATATGGTTGGTGCGAGTCCTCCAGTTTCTGCCTTGCTGCAGGATGAACCTACGGTTGAGTTCCTGAATCGGATGCAGTTTAATATCGGTACGGTGGGGAATCATGAATTCGATGAAGGTGCCAATGAGCTTCTCCGTTTGATTAACGGCGGAACACATACAGCAACAGGTAATTTCGGAGGAGCAACATTTCCTTGGATTGCAGCCAACGTAATCGATGAAAAAACAGGCAAGCCAATATTGTCTCCCTATAAGGTGATAAAGGTGAATGGCATGCAGCTTGGATTTATTGGCGTGTGTACCATCGATACGCCAAATGTAGTAATCCCTAGCGGAGTGAAGGGGATTAAGTTCATTGATGAAGCAGAAGCAATCAATCGCTCAGCGGCCGAACTGAAAAAAGCAGGAGTACGATCTATCGTTGTTCTTGCCCATAACCCGGGATCTTCAGGCTTTAATGGTGAACAAGCTGTTGGAAGATTGACGGAAATAGCGAACGCGGTGGATGATGAGGTTGATATCATTTACGGAGGCCACAACCATGCTTATATGAATGCAACAGTGGATGGGAAGCTGCTCGTTCAATCCTATTCCTATGGAACGGCCTTTTCAGATGTTGATGTAGAGATTGATCCAAAAACCAAAAATATTATGAATAAAAGTGCGGAAATTATAAACGTATTCCAAGATGGAATTGAGCCTGATGCAGAAACGGCTCAGATGATTAAACAATATGAGGAAAAAATAGAGCCTATCGTAAATCGTCTAATTGGAACAGCAAAAGCACCATTAACCTCCTTGCAAAACGAGGATGGTGAGTCTGTCTTAGGAGATATTATTGCCGATTCTCAGCGCGCTGCAATGAAAACAGATTTTGCTTTGATGAATCCTGGTGGAATTAGGGCGGACATTGATGCGGGAGATGTTACATGGGGCAATCTGTTTACAGTTCAGCCGTTCAACAATAATCTAGTTAAGATGAATCTAACCGGCCAGCAAGTACGGGCTGTACTAAATCAGCAATGGCAAGGAGAAAAGCGGACAATGCTTCAGATTTCCGGCTTTACCTACACATGGGATGATAACCAGCCTGTTGGTCAAAAGGTTATGAATATTCAGCTCTCTGATGGAACAGGCTTGGATCCAAATAAAAGCTACACTGTAACCGTGAATAGCTTCCTAGCTGATGGCGGTGATGGCTTTACCATATTTAGGGAAGGGACAAATAGAGAAACAGGCCCTGTTGATTTAGATGCCTTAGTAGATTTTATCAAGGCACAACCACAGCCGTTTAGCGCTAATATTGAAGGAAGAATTCATAAAATGAAGTACTGATGCTTGCATTTGAAGTGAGCTAGAATGGGCTAATAAAAAGTAAAGCGGCAGGGTCTAATGAATCTAAGGACGAATGGAATGTGGAAAAACAAGTAGATTTTATGCAGCCTTGTTTTTCCATATTTAAGGATGTGTAAATTCCAGATGGAAGACCATTTGACGTAACGGGAAATTTTAGGAATAAAGCATCAGTGCAACTACGCCTCTGTCTTCGCCTGAGGGCTCGCCGATCAGCGAGTTTTCTTTACGTGCAGGCATATTATCATGGAAAATTTAATTTTTTAGTTGTTGAATTATGCTCCCTTTTTTAGGTAACATAGTAGATGGGTTTGGGACTTATTTCATTTATTTCCTAACTTTGGGGTGATTTATCGCAGCTTGAAAAAATAACCATATTGGAGGCGTTTCAGTGAAGGAGCAAGGTAAAATGACTTGGTCAAAGCTTAAGATTTCAGCCATTCTTCAATCCATCTTAAATATTGCGTTAATTATATTAGCTATTACCTTGTGCTTTATGCTGGGTAAGGAAATTATCCATTTTATTCGTTTTTCTCTGTTTGGAGAAGGCGTCGATGCACACTATCAGCTTCTTGAAGGTATTCTAGTTTTCTTTTTGTATTTTGAATTTATCGCAATGATTGTAAAGTATTTTCAAGAGCATTATCACTTCCCAATACGCTATTTTTTATACATTGGTATTACTGCATTAATTCGCTTGATTATTGTACATTATGAAAATCCAATGCATACGCTTTTATATACATTGGCTATTCTAGTGTTAGTGATTAGCTTTTTTATCATGAATTCTGCGACAGCACGGCGGGAAAAGTTATAATCTATTCTAAACAAAGAATAAGAAAGCTCAAGAAATCTAACGATATAAAGTTTCTCGAGCTTTTTTTATTTTCTGGAACGTACGTCATCTAAAGCAACAAAGATCTTCTGGCAAATGCCAGAAGATTTTTTTTGAGTTATAAAAAAAATCGAACGAGATTTCCTTTTCTAACCAATATATAGTGTGAAGCATAAGGAGGGATTATGGATGAAGAACCAAAATGAATATGACCAGCTTATTCAGCTTACTCTATCAGGTAGACAAGAGGCGTATAGTGAACTTTATGAAAGAACAATCCAGGATGTTTATAAAACTGTTCATTTTCTCATAGAAGAAAAGACAGATGTGGATGATGTAGTTCAGGACATTTATGTCCAGGCATATCAATCCCTAAGTCAATTTGATAGAAATAGACCATTTCGTCCTTGGTTAATGGGAATTGTCGTACGGCAAATTCGTAGTTATCGACGAAAAGTATGGACACGTTTTCGGATTCTGAAACAAGCAGAGGAGCATAAGCAAGCTATTGAATTTGATTTTTCAAATGATGTAGTTGATAAAATCTCAAATCATGAACTCATTTCGTTAATTGATAATCTGCCTTATAAACTCAAACAAGTCGTTATCTTACGTTATTTGAATGAACATTCTCAAGAAGAGGTTGCTAGTATTTTGGACATCCCTCTTGGAACCGTCAAATCAAGAACTAACGCTGCTTTGAAGAAGCTTCGTCAAAAGGGAAAAGATAACAATATTTTTTTAGGAAAGGTGGAAAACGTACAATGAATTTGGAGAATCGAGTGAGAGAATCCTTGCAAGAAAAAGGGAAGGAAGTAATTGTACCGCTTGAACTAAAAGAAAAAGTGATGAGTCAGATTATAGAAAGCAAAAATATAAAAGGCGGGATAGCAATGAAAAAACGATTGATAGCAAGTATTTTAGCAGCAGTATTGCTAATTCCGACGAGTGCGTTTGCTTATCAATCCATTTTAGCGGATGGATTGTTTGAATCCTTTGATAATCTTAAAAAACATGTAGCAACCGTAACTATGGATGGGTATATGACTTTTAATGCGAAGCTATTGCAAGCGAAAGGAGATTTAGGAGAAAAAGAATATAAGAAATTTAAAGAATATCTACATGTAATTACTGATGCTAAATTGAAGTATGGAGATAAGTATGGGAATACTGATTTCGATAAGATGTCTTCTAAACAAGTAGCTGAAGTTAAAAGAGCCTCAATGGAAATACAGCCATATTTTGATAAATTAAACGAAGATATATCAAGTAAAGAAATCTTAACCTCTGAAGAATATGAACAGTACATTGATGCTCTCATGACATATGAAAAAGTGTTAGCACAGGCGGAAGTGGATACGACTAAGGGTCCCGTTGAGGTGGAGAAACTTCCTAAGGAACTCCAAGGAGAATTTCAACAAGCAAAGGATTTTATAGACTATGTAAACAACAAACAGCAAGCAATAAAGGAACAAGGACATACGCTTCATAAATAGGTATCACAAAAATATACAAGATATAAAGCATAGCAAATGTTGGGCTTTCAAGAACATTTGATTATGGTGACTAGAAAGAGGGGGCACCCCACTATGAGGAAGCCCCTTTTTCAGTCAGGGCGTAAGGTCGATAAGGGGGAGTATTTACCCACCCTTTCTTTTTATTGTTAAAAAATGTTCTATCCAGACGGGAATGATTAAATAAATAGCATATGCGAGGACCATCCATATAATAAATGATAAAATTTGCTGCGATGAAAGTTCAGGAAAGATATGTGAAGAATAGCAGATAATGAATGTATCAAGAAATAATCCGATTCCTGTCCCATAAATCCCTAGCTTTATACTGGAATAAGGAGCAGTGTCTATTTTTTTATAGTAAATCATAACAAAAAACAATAAAATCGCTGTTGCAGCTTCAAGAACAAGCAACATTGGAATAAACTTCGGAGAATTTATAGTTACTAAAACAAACTTGCCAAAGAAGAAAAAGAACAACGTTGCGCTAAACCAAATTAATACAGAAAACAACATTGTTACCCCTAGTCTTTCTGTAAACAAACCACATTCCCCCTTGGTTTATTTTATTTCAAGTAATCTGCGGATTAATCGTTCTAACTGTTCATATACGACATCACCCTGAAAGGAAGGGGAGAGTAATGCCTGCAGTGCTAATCCATCAATTAAAGCATTCAACAGAATACCCCAATGTTCAAAGGTAATTCCTTCAATCGGTGATTGTTTACAAACAGCTTGAAGTTGCTTCGCTAACATTTCATTTTCGTAATCAAGCATATTGCCTAGCTGCTTCTTTATGTTTTCGTTATGAAGACTATTCGCTGCTAATTGAAAAAATAAATGGTGATAAAATGAATCTGATGTACACCTGCTTTTTGCGGAAGCAAGCGCTGTTTGTAAATAAAGCGTCCCAACAGCCGATTCCTTCTCTAAGTTCTCCCACGAGGAAGAGCACAAATCCTCAACGATTTTTAGAACGAGCTGCTCTTTTGTCTTAAAGTGATAATAAACAGTTCCTTGTGTAACGTTAGCCCCTTCCGCTACTGCTTTTAGCGTTAGTTTTTCCAGCCCTTTTTCAGCCAGAATTTGTTTTGCGGATTGAAGCAATTCTGATTTACTGATAACATTCGGCTTTGCCATTTTATTCCTCCATTAAGTTAGTTGGATAACTAACCTAATGGTAACAAATAAACCAAAAAATGTAAATAGCTCTCTGGTTATGGCCGCTTACATATGGTAAGAATTTATCCCGGCAGCGGATGTTGGCAGTAATTGCAATGATTCCAGGAATGGTCTTCTGTTTTAACATGATTAAACTGCCAAGAACAATTGATAAAGAATTGGAACAAAAGAATAGCTTTGTTGAGCTTCTTCTCAAACGATCCTTACGGAAAACCTTTATCACAAGCGGAATCATCTTAACAGGTGTAGGGCTATATGAGTTTTATTTTCCTATATACACAAAACATCTTGGACTCTCAGCCTCTACCATTGGAGTGATTTTAAGCTGTAATGCGGTTGCTTATATTCTCTCACGCCTGTTTATGCAGTGGATGATGAAGAAGCTTAAAGAAGAAACAATTCTTGGAGGATGTCTTACCATATCGGCAACTGCTTTCTTTTTAATTCCTCTATTTAATCATTATGTTCTCCTGATGATTATCTCTTTCATCATGGGTCTAGGACTGGGATGCTGCCAGCCGTTATCTATCGTAATGGCTTATAATCGTTCACCCAAAGGGCGTACAGGGGAAGTTCTGGGGATCCGGCTTACATTAAATAAAACTGTACAATTTTTAATCCCAATTTTGTTTGGCTCTCTAGGATCCGTTGTTGGTTTCTTTCCAGTATTCTGGTCAAATGCGGTCTTATTATTATGCAGCGGGTATTCCCTTATTGAAAAGAAGTCGAGATCTCACAAGACAAAATTAGCTAAATGATAGCAGATAATTTTTACTAGTATTTGCACCCAACTACAGTTTTCTTTCTCCTTTTCATAGTGAGGCGAAAGAACTATTTGGAGTTCTGACGCATTGCAATTAACCTAACAAAATAAACTACCCCTAAAACAAGTAAACTGCTCTATTTACTCGTTTTGGGGGTGTTTTTTTTAAAACTTGATGGGCATGGGGCGCTACCCCTAATAAAAAAACATTTAGGGTACAGATGTTGACAGTTTCGTTTATATCAGCATGGCAGGTATGTGTTGGTACTCTTATATGTATTTTTCTCACTGTAATGATTCTTTTGGTTGCATGATCTATTCCATCATTGGTAAAGGAACAGTTTCTTCTTTATTCATCCTGTTATGGATATAGGTAAACTTCTTAATCATATTATTTAAATCAATCGCTGTTTTTGTAGGAACCTGATGCTGTACATGATCAATGAACTTTAGTTCATTACATGGCAATTTTTCGTGCAGCAGCTTTGCATAATAACGAAATGTTTTATCTTCCTTACCATAAGCCAGCAAAATCGGAAGATCAATGTTTTCCAGCTGCTCGGTACAATTATAGTGCAAACTGTAACGATAATATTGCTCGATATTTCTTGCATCTCCTTTTCGGGCTTCTTTAAACATCTCTATGAACAACTCTAGTGTATTCGAATTGCTCCTTGAAATGGATAGAGCCAGGACAGAAACGGCTCCTGCTTTCGCAAGTGCTATCCCTAAAGAGAGCTTCTTCTTTAGGTGCCTATCCTTCACTTCAGGCATTCCGCTAATTACAATGCCTCCTAAGGACCGGTCGGCATAAGTCAACAAAAATTCCAATACGATAGAGCCTCCGGTCGAATATCCGCATATGAATGCTTTATTGATTTCCAGATGGTCCAACAGATGTCTAATATCTTCAACAATCAGCGGATAGGTTATCGGTTGTCTTGAGTATTGGCTCCTTCCGTGACCTCTAATATCAAAAGTAATAACTTTAAACTTTTGGGATAATTCCTCTATTTGGTACTTAAAATTCACGTGAGTGAGTACAGGAGGATGAATAAAAACAATCGGAATCCCTTTTCCTTTAACGGTATAATATAAGCTAATACCGTCCACATTCAGCATTGGCATATATTCAATCACCTCAATATCTTAAAATCGTTCCCTGTATTATAAGACCTTTTATCTTATAGAAGGGTTTATAGGACTTGCTGTCTTGTATATAAAATAGCTAGAGAAATACGTGCTTTATTTACATAATTTTGATACATCTATATAGTCCATTCATAACAAAAAGGTACGAATCATTTTTTAAAACTCGACCAATTTGCATCAGTCGAGTTCCTTCTATCGCTCTATTACTAAGTTTTAAATATATAAAGTAACAGTCATATGTGATTTGTATCAGTCCCATGCACTTTGATTATTACCTGGGGTCGGAAGCTTGTTTTTGATTTGGCTTCCTTGGTTGCGTCTGAGGGTATAAGAGGCAATCCCAAACCCAACGCCTAAAGCTGCTATTGTTGACCATGTACCGATATTAGAACGTTTTCTTCTAAGTCCAATCACATTAAACATGCTATCACATCCTTTTTTTGGAAGTGACTTGTGAACCATTTATAATATACAACAAACCAAACTACTCCATACCGAAAAGAAATTTCCAGCTTCCAAAAGCGTAAGACATACAAAAAATGTATATGGAAATTGATACATGCTCGGACGAGCGGATCAGATGAGCTTAAAAAAAGAGATGCTTAGAATTCAAATGAGTTAAAGGAATGTAAAACTCATTTAATTTTGGAAAGGAGTGAATTGAATTATGGCAAAACGTGAAGTTTTACATGTGAAGGGATCTAATCACCAAAATCCAATCCCAACCGCAGTGAAGATTGGAAATATGGTATACACTTCAGCAATCATTGGATCGGACCCTGAAACAGGTGAGATGCCAGAAAGCGTCCATGACGAGGCGGCAAATCTTTTTCATTATATGAGAGAGATTATGGAGCTTGCTGGCGGAACTACTGATGATATTGCCCATTTAAGTGTTTTAGTAACAGATCGTGAATATAAAAAGGTCGTAAATGTAGAGTGGCTTAAAATGTTTCCAGATGAAAACAATCGTCCTGCAAGACTACTGTTCAAGAGCTACGGGAAGGTCTAAGAGTACAAATTGAAATGACAGCTGTTTTGTAACAATAATAAAAAGCTACAGGTATACAAGCTATCGATAACCTAAATAGGTTTACGTATTTGATGGCGGGTGTTTATCTGGTTTATCCTCTTTAGGTAAGAATTAGGAATCTAGTAAGTAAAAATAAGGGGGATAAGTCGAGGGCTTGCCAGAGGAATCCTTGACCTATCCCCTTTTCATTCAGGTAAGTAATTTGCTAAGATATGCAGTTACAAAGAGTTTAAGCATAAGCGAAACACGGATCATTAAAGTAAATAACTTCTGTAAGAATCTTGCTATCTTGAATGCTTTTGAATACTTCTCTTGCTTCCTCTTCTTTTTCAAATTCAAGCATTTTAATGCTGTTGTTTTTGTACATAGTAATGATCCACATAGAAAATCCCCCAAGTTAAAATAAATTGTTATACTTTAAGAGTTTATAAATTTCTAGCTGTAAGATCACTCGAAGCAGCGGGAAGTTTTAAGAATAAAGTATAAGTGCAACTACACCTCTGTTTTTGCCAATCGGTGAGTTTTCTCCATTTCCCTCTAGACGGTATGAAATCAAGCTAATTGATAGGAAAGTTCATAGTTCCTTTTTGTATACACATATCCTTCTAGAATAGTACGGGCTGTACGAACTACCTTGATGGCTCCTATATGTCCTGCAAGTACATCTACTTTTGTCTGCATAATGCCAGCTGGATGTGCCAAGCGAACTACTTCTTCAGTCACTGTTACAATATCTGATAAAATGGTATCCCTTAGAAAGGCGCCTGCTGTTGTACAAATCGCGCCGGTGATCGCAAGGGCCTGATGTGGTTTTTGCATGGACATCATTCTGATAATCAAGTCCATATCCGAAGCTTTTCGTTCTACTCCCGTCAGGTCAGTGTAATCCATAGGAGGAGCAATGATTGTCATTTTGGGCACAGCGGGAGATTTCTTAGTCGCTTCTTCTTTTTTGGAAAACTGACACATTTCAGCTGCTATGGATCTAAGTTCTTCTAGTTCTTTTAGTTTTTCTTGAGAATACTCATGAGGTAACTCAGTTCCGGTAAGCCCAATGTCCTGGGCCTTTACAAAGACTAATGGATTTGCTACATCAATAATGGATATAGGTATTGAGCTGCCGGGTGTTTTAATGATATCTATAGGATTTCCAGTTGGGAAGAGCTTCCCTGTTACTGCACCTTCTGCACGAGTAAAGGAAAGGTAAATAGGGGATCCAGTTCCAGGAACTCCAGGAATTGAACAGCTTCCATCTGTTTTAACCTGTCCATTTTCAACTTCAACCTCAGCTATAATTACCTTTTGTGTGTTTGTGTTGAATATTCTTACGGTTGTGATCGGTTCCTGTGCCGGTACCAACCCCTGCTGAATAGCATACGGTCCAACTGCAGATGAAATATTGCCGCAATTCCCTTTAAAGTCGACCATTTGATTCTCGATGCTGATTTGCGCAAAGGTATATTCTACATCTATCCCTTCCAAATCAGATTTTTTGATGATAGCTGCTTTACTCGTTAAAGAATTCGCTCCACCAAGTCCATCAATTTGTCTACGATCTGGGCTCCCCATAATATCTAATAAAAAGGCTTCCCAAAGTAATTGATCGGTTGGCATATGCTCGAAAGCGAGAAATACACCTTTACTTGTTCCGCCACGCATAACAACAACTGGTACCTTCATTCTTATACCCACCTTTTCTTATTCTTTATTTAAAAGTACCGGTGCTTCTAAACACATAGTATGATAAGCTAAATCATAAGTACAATAGATAATTTAATAGAAAAAAACAAAAAAAAACTTATAATTAAAGCGGATTGGAGTTGTATAATATGGATGAAAAAGATTGGATCGCTATAAGGGTCCTATATGAGGAGAGAAATATTAGCCGAGCTGCAGAGCGATTGTATATTTCCCAGCCGGCATTAACTTATAGGTTGAAAAATTTAGAAAACGAGTTTGGGACCAGTTTATTTTTCAAAATAAGAGGAGGGATTGAGTTTACTGCGGAAGGAATATATTTAGCTGGTTATGCAGATGAAATGATAAGGAAAATGCAAAGAACGAAAGATCATATATTGAATATGAAGAATGAAGTAAGAGGAACCTTGAGACTAGGGGTTTCAAGTAATTTCGCTCAATATAAATTGCCTAGAATATTGAAAGGGTTTTCAGATGAATATCCTAATGTACAATTTAATGTGAATACGGGATGGAGTACAGATATTATGAATCTTCTTCATTCCTCTAGTGTACAGTTAGGAATACTGAGAGGCAACTACAATTGGTATGGAATCAAAACATTGATACATAAAGAGAGGCTTTGTTTGATTTCTAAAAAAGAGATAGACATGACTAAGTTGGCAGAACTGCCCTTTATTAATTACAAAACAGATAGTTCGCTAAAAGGCCTCATTGATGGCTGGTGGCATGATAGGTTTTCAGAACCGCCATTTGTCACGATGGAAACAGACAGACAGGAAACATGTAAAGAAATGGTTAAAAATGATTTAGGAATTGCCATACTGCCTGAAATTTGTTTACAGCCTTCTGATAACCTCCACACATACCGGTTAACCTACAAAAATGGGGAGCCCGTAGTAAGAAATACATGGTTAATGTATAATCAAGATTCTCTTCAACTATCTACAGTTAAAAGTTTTATTGAGTTTTTAAATGATTATTCTAATAACTATTGAAGTGAGTATACATTTTATTTCATATAAAAGAACGATGGAAATAGGAAATGTTTTCGTCGTTTTTTTGAATCTATATATTTTAGTTAATAAGATATTTGGCTTCATAAGGAAGGTGCTATATTCTTAATAGTCATAGCCGTGTAATTATAAGTTTTTTTTTTAGAAATACTCAAAAAATATATATTTCACTTATTTATGAACTTGAATTATTCTTAAAATATGGAAAATTCAAACTGCAAGGAGATGATAAAATCATTTTTAAGTATCTACATTCATTTTTTTGAAATGAATGTAAGCGGTTTCTATATTAGGGGGGATTACTATTCTTACTTTTTTGGGGATTTCAATGGTTGTGGTTTTCACTTATTTGATTATGTCGAAGCGGTTGTCTCCGATTAATGCTCTTGTTTCGGTCCCTATTATTTTTGCATTAATAGGGGGCTTTGGTTCTCAGCTTGGTAAGATGATGCTTGATGGATTAAAAGTTGTCGCACCTTCAGCAGCTTTGTTATTATTTGCAATTCTGTTTTTCGGAATTTTGATAGATGCTGGTTTATTCGATCCATTGATTGCAAAAATGCTGCAAGTCGTTAAAGGGGATCCTGTTAAAATAGCAATAGGAACGGCGGTGTTAGCATTAACAGTTGCCTTAGATGGGGATGGAACGACGACCCATATGATTACGATTTCAGCTATGCTGCCGCTTTATGTGCGATTAGGGATGAATCCTCTCGTCCTTGCGACAGTTTCTTTGCTTTCTCTTAGTATTATGAGCGGGATGACTCCTTGGGGTGGACCTGCTACAAGGGCCATAACATCTTTGGGTCTCGATGCTGGTGACTTCTTTATCCCGCTTCTACCCACAATGGCTGGTGGAATCGCATGTGTTCTTTTTATAGCCTATGTTCTGGGGAAAAAAGAGCGTGAAAGAATCGGTATTATCGAGATTCAATATTTCTCTAGAAATATATCAAACATTCCTGAAGCAGCCGCCGCTTTTGAAATGCCTGCAGATATTAAACGCCCTAAATTAATATGGGTAAATTTATTTCTGACTTTGACTGTGATGGTCGTATTAGTTATGGAAATATTGCCTGTTCCTGTTTTATTTCTTATAGGCTTTGTTCTGGCTTCAATGATTAATTATCCGAATTTGGAGCAACAAAAGGAACGTTTGTTAGCTCATGCTGGAAATGCTTTAACTGTTGTTACTTTAGTATTTGCCGCTGGTATATTTACCGGGATTTTTTCTGGAACAAAAATGGTGGATGCAATAGCTCATGCATTAGTATCAATTATTCCGGATTCTTTAGGCTCTTTCTTCCCATTAGTTGTTGCTCTAACTAGCATGCCATTTACATTTGTTTTATCTAATGATGCCTATTATTTTGGCGTTTTACCCATTCTTGCTGAAGCCGCTTCTTCTTACGGAATTTCTCCTGTAGAAATCGCCAGAGCGTCCATTTTGGGGCAGCCGGTACATTTCTTAAGCCCGCTTGTTGCATCCACTCTGTTGCTAGTGGGGATGGTAAAAACTGATCTTGGAGAATTTCAACGTTACGCATTTAAATGGGCTGTTATTTGCTCATTAGTAATTACGATTGTTGCTATTCTAACTGGAGCCCTTACCTTATTTTAATTTTGCAGTTATAAAATGTAGGATAGCTTGTTGTATTCCTGAAGAATAAAGCATTAATGCAACTAGGCTGGCGCCAACTGTGACGCCAGCCTAGCTTTCTTATTAAATCGTATCGTGTATGGAAGTATTTTTGTTGATTGTTCGAGTAATGATTTTTACAATGGTCTTTGCAAGATTCATAACAGTATATAATCGAGTGTCATTTAAAAATTGCGATGTTGGCAAAGGATCTATATAGTTAACCATACCTTTGATATGATAATCGCCTACTTTCGGCAATACCTTCTCAAGGGCTTTTCCCGGAACAAGCGGCCCCTCCTGAAAAATGACTTGTCCCACTTGATTTTTCTCGCCCAGACAAGCATCAATGCTAACAACAAGGGGCTTCTTAAATTGTTTTTGAATCTCCTTCAACACCTTTTTCAAATTGAATGAATGAACAGGTTCTTCTAACGTGCCATAGACACGATAGGGAACCTGGTTTTCTTTGAGCATTGTTCCTACTAAAGGACCTAAGGAGTCTCCAACATATCTGTCTGAACCAATGCATAAAAAGACAACATCTTCGTCCTTACATGATGAACTTCGAATGATTTCAGCTAATATGAGTGACAATTGCGCTATTTCTTTTTCTTGTGTTTTTTCATTAGCTTGAACGAAAAAGGATTTATTTTCTTGTTGTCCTCTTTTCTTATGATCATAAAAAGAATCCAATCTCACCCCTCCTTATCTTCATTATAAGTATAAAAGAAAATCCAAATGCTGAAAAATTAAGCTGATACATGAGAACGTACATTCTTTCTTAGCTCCCAATGATGTAGAAATCTGAAGAAAGGAGGAAGAATTACGCAGACGATGAGTAATCGAAGCACCTGCACCGCCAGTACAAAGGTAGAGTCCGCATGTAAAACGACTGCTGTGGTTGTCATTTCGGCAATTCCACCCGGGGCAAATGCCAAAGCGGCAGTGGTAAATGTTATACCCGTTAAGATTGATACAAAATATGCACATAGAAACATGGCAAGAATGAGACAGATTGTACTTATTAAGGAAACAAATAGTGTGTTCTTCAAGCCTGCAAACATATTTTTTTGAAAGCGTGATCCGATGCTTGATCCCATTAAAATTTGCGACAAAATGATCATACTATGAGGCCACCATGCAATCATATCATGACCAGCGTAGGAGGAGCTGAGCGATTGTAGCGCAGCGACGCTAACCATACCTCCGACTAACCATGGAGCAGGGAATCTTAAGGTTTTTCCTATATAATAACCTCCAAATGCTGTTGCCACTAAGACAATAGTCCAGAGAAATTGCCCTGCGTGAAATGTGGATATTTGAGCAGAAGAATGGTAAGCTGCTGCAGGATTAATAGGATCTGCAATCCAAGAAGAAACAAGGATTGGGATCGTCAGGACAACTAGAAAAACGCGCATAGTTTGAACAATGCTGACGACTGCGGTATTGGCGCCTACCTCTTCTGCAATGCCAGGCATCGCACTTAGTCCTCCGGGAGCTGTTCCAAAAAAGCTGGTTAGCATATCCATTTGGCTAAACTTCCATAGAATGAAACCGGAAAGAATGGAAAAAACGATAGACAGAAGCAGCATGATTAGAATAGTTAACCAGTCTTCTTTAAAAATATGCAAAATCGACAAGTTCATTTTTTGCCCCAGTTCGATGCCCAAAATACATTGCCCAACGCGTAACCAATGCTTTGCAATTCCCCGTTGCTTACTAGGCAACTTTAAAAATGCCGGCCGATGAAAGGAGAGAAAGGCTGCTGTAAGCAATGTGCCAAGCATCCAACCGATTGAAAGCCCGGTTAAAGAAAGAATAAATCCCCCTATACTACTTAATATAATGAAGTAAATATTTTTGAAAAAAATCGTATTCTTCATACAGATTCCTTCTTTCTAAAAACGTATTTGTTAGGGGTGAATAGCGCCAGACAGATCTCCTCTATAACTGTTGTGTATGTTGTAAAAGGGTTGAATCCTGTATAAATGAATATTAATATACCATTAGAAATAAATAAAATATATAAGTTTGATAACTAACCATAAATAAAGTTGATGGCTGGATAGGAGGGAGTCGATGGAGGATCGAGATTGGCTTATTTTACAGGTGCTTTACAGCGAAAAAAATATTACAAAGGCAGCAAAAAGTCTATATATTTCTCAGCCTGCCTTAACACATCGTTTGCAGCAAATTGAAAAGGAATTTGGAGTGCAAATTGTAAATCGGGGAAGGCGGGGAATTCAGTTTACCCCGCAAGGAGAATATTTAGCAAAATGTGCAAAGGAAATATTATTGAGAATCCAGAAAATGAAAGAGAATGTTCTCAATATGGATAATAAAGTTTCTGGAACATTAAGGCTAGGCGTTGCAAATTTCTTTACACATTATCAGCTTCCGACCTTGCTAAAGCGTTTTAAGGACCAATACCCTGATATTGAATTTAAGGTCTCCACGGCTTGGAGCAGTGATATCACGAATTTGGTTTATAACCAAGATGTGCATATTGGTTTTATTAGAGGGGATTACAGCTGGCAGGAGAAAAAACAGCTATTGTTTGAAGAAACAATATGTATTGTTTCTAAGGAAAAAATTGATATTGCTGACCTTCCTCATCTGCCAAGAATTAATTACCAACCCGATTATTTATTGAAATCTATAGTTGATAATTGGTGGGCGGAAAATTATTCTCAGCCTCCTTTAACGAGTATAGAGGTTGATAAAGCCGATACATGTAAGGAAATGGTAGTAAATGGATTAGGCTATGCTATTATGTCAAGCATGCTCTTCAATGGTATAGATGACATACACAAAATTGATATCCGAACAAAAGAGGGGGAGCCTATATTACGAAGAACATGGATGATTTATCATGAGGAGTCTTTGAAGCTGAATATGGTAAAAGCATTTGTTGCTTTTATGGAAGGGATAGATTTAAGCAGGCCCCTTTAATAGCTTTTTAACCAAGCCATCGAAAAATGAGATAGAAAAAGTCCGTCCCACTCCCTGTGAAAAGGAGTAAGACGGACTTTTTTAAGGGTTATAGTCATTTGTTGAGCACAGCTGAGCAGATGATTTTTGTGCCAAGCTCAAGGTTCCATATAGATAGGATTGAGGTCAATCAACCCTCTAGCAGTAAGGACTCAGGATCTTCTAATAGCTCCTTCACTGTAACAAGGAAGCCAACTGCTTCTTTTCCATCAACAATGCGGTGATCATAAGATAGAGCAATATACATCATTGGACGGTTTTCCATACGCTCTTCGTCGATCGCGATTGGTCTTGTTTGGATCTTATGCATGCCAAGAATTCCTACTTGCGGGCTGTTTAGGATCGGTGTTGACATTAAGGATCCGAAAACTCCGCCGTTTGTGATGGTAAATGTACCGCCTTGCAGTTCTTTTAATGTAAGGGCATTATCACGTGCTTTTTTGCCGAGTTCGCTAATTTCACCTTCAATTTCAGCAAAGCTTTTTTGATTTGCATCGCGTACAACTGGGACAACTAATCCTTCCGGTGCCGCTACTGCAATTCCGATATCATAAAATTTCTTTACGATAATCTCATCGCCTTGAATTTCTGCATTGAGAAGCGGATACTTCTTAAGGGCCGCTACTACAGCTTTTGTAAAGAATGACATGAAGCCAAGGCGAACACCATTCTTTTCAAAAAATGCATCCTTACGTTTTGTGCGTAGTTTCATAACAGCAGACATATCTACTTCATTAAATGTAGTTAACATTGCAGCTGTGTGCTGTACTTCAACTAGGCGTTTTGCAATAGTTTGACGGCGACGGGACATTTTCACGCGTTCCACCGGCTTCGTAAACTCTGTTTCTGCTTGCGCAGCTGCAGGCTTTGGAGCAGACTTTTCTGCTTTTGGCGCTTCTGCCGCAGGAGCTGGAGCAGTCGATGCTTTCACATCGTGCGGTCTAATTCTGCCGAGTGGATCAGTGCTTCGTACTTCATTTAAATCAATTCCTCTTTCGCGCGCTAGTTTTCTAGCTGCTGGTGAAGCAACAGGCTGACCTGTGCTTGGAAAGCGATGTAAGGATTGCTCATTTACTGGAGCAGTTTCTTGTTGCTGCACGGCAGGTGCACTTGAAGCTGGAGCTTGTTGGACAGCAGGCTCGGCAGCAGGTACGCTGGCATCTGCATTTTCTTCTAAAATAGCGATAACATCTCCAACCTCTACTGTGTCGCCAGGCTGCTTTAATAGCTGTGTTAATACTCCAGCATGATCTGTGTTTACTTCAATATTTACTTTATCCGTTTCAAGCTCGACGACGCTTTCCCCTTTGTTTACTCTATCGCCAACCTTGATGAGCCAGTTTGAAATGGTTCCTTCTGTAATGGATTCTGCAAGCTCTGGCACTTTAATTTCAATCATTTTCTATATCCCCCTTGATGGTGTAACGCTCTTTATCAATATGCCGCTTTGAATGGATTTTTTTAATTGTTGACTAATACTTGTTCTTGGTTCTCATAATTGGACAAGCGATCTGTAATTAATGCCTGCTTTACAATTTGTTCTTGTTCCTTCTTATGAATGGTTGGATCTCCGCCTGAAGGGCTTGAGCGCTCCGGACGTCCAATGTAGTCTACTACTATATTTTTGCCGGCAAGCTCAAATAGAGTAGGAGCGATATAATTCCAAGATCCCATATTTTTTGGTTCTTCCTGTACCCAAACAATTTCTTCCAGGTTCGGATAGCGCTTCATAATCGCCTCCACCTTTTCTTTTGGAAACGGATATAACTGTTCTATGCGAATGATGTGTACTGCATCCAGAATTTCGTTCTCTTTATGTGCCTCTACTTCCAATGCTAGGTCGATAGCCATTTTTCCTGTTGTTAATACTAAGCGTTTTACTTTATTCACGTCTTGTCCAAGGTTCGGCTGCTCTAGAACTGTTTGGAAACGGCCTTCGCTTAGGTCTGCGTTAGGAGAGGCAACCATCGCATGACGCAATAAGCTTTTTGGTGTCATAATCACCAATGGCCGAACTGAATCTGTTCCTAAAATTGCTGCTTGGCGACGAAGAATATGAAAATATTGAGCTGCACTTGTTACATTCGCGATAGTCCAGTTATTTTCAGCTGCCAGCTGTAAAAAGCGTTCCGGACGAGCGCTCGAATGCTCTGGACCTTGTCCTTCATAGCCGTGAGGCAGCAAGACAACAAGTCCTGATTTTTGTCCCCATTTTGCACGGCTTGCTGATACGAATTGATCGAAAAGAGCTTGTGCTGTATTCGCGAAGTCTCCGTACTGCGCTTCCCACATAACAAGTGTTTCCGGAGCAAATACATTGTATCCATACTCAAAGCCGACAACCGCTGCTTCAGATAACGGACTATTATGAACCGTAAAGGAAGCGCGAGCCTGCGGGAGATGCTGCATCGTCGAGAAGGTTTCATTTGTTTCTGTATCATGGAGCACGATATGACGCTGAGCAAAAGTTCCACGCTCTGAGTCTTGTCCTGTTAGGCGAATTGGCGTTCCCTCTTGCAGGATTGTCGCAAATGCTAATGCTTCAGCTACTGCCCATTCTACTTTTCCGTTCTTTTCTAATGCGCTTTCACGACGTTCGAGAATGCGCTTTAATTTTGGATAAATGTTAAAGCCCTCCGGCCACTTCAACAGTTCTTTATTTAATTCACGAAGTGTATCTAGCGGTACGCCCGTTTCCAACGCTGGAATGCCATTAGCAATGATTTCCGGTACCGGCACATCCCCTGATATCGTTTCCTTCTTTTCAGGAACACTGTTATATTCAGTCTGTAATTTTTCTTGAACGCTTTGCTTCATTTGCTCTGCTTCTTCTTGAGTGAGAATTCCTTTTGCTTGCAGCTGCTTCGCATATAACGCTCTTACAGTTGGATGTTTTGTAATCTTCTTGTATACATGCGGCTGCGTCATTGTTGGATCATCCATTTCGTTATGCCCAAAGCGGCGATAGCCCACTAAGTCGATTACAAAGTCCTTTTGGAAGCGAACTCGGTATTGATGCGCAAGATACGCTGCCGCTAAACAAGCTTCCGGATCATCTGCGTTTACGTGTACAATTGGAATTTCAAAGCCTTTTGCCAGATCACTCGCGTATCTTGTGGAACGGGAATCTGAGCTGTCTGTTGTAAATCCGACTAAATTGTTTGCAATAATATGCAGAGTTCCGCCTGTATGGTACCCCTTGAGCCCAGCTAAGTTTAGGGTTTCTGCTACAATTCCTTGACCAGGAAAGGCTGCATCACCATGAACAAGGACTGCAAGCGCTTTCGAAGTATCCTGTTTAGGAGAACCTGCCTGGCTTCGATTGTCCTGGGCGGCTCTTGTAAAGCCTTCTACGACAGGATCTACAAATTCAAGGTGGCTCGGATTGTTAGCCAAGGTTACGCGGGTACGAACTCCGTCAGCGCCTTCAATGAAACGATCGTATCCTAAATGATATTTAACATCTCCTGTCCAACCAACCTTATCCTCCGGTTGCCCCGGCTTCTTTGTAGTGGAGTGTTGAAATTCTGTGAGAATGCTGTGATACGGCTTTTCAAGTGTGTGTGCCAATACACTTAAGCGTCCACGGTGCGCCATGCCAATTAAGACATTATGCATACCAAGGGTAACGCTTTCATCAATAATCTCATCTAGCATTGGGACCAGCATATCAACTCCCTCAATAGAAAATCGTTTCTGTCCCACAAATGTTCGATGTAAAAATTGTTCAAAGCCTTCTACTTCTGTTAAGCGCTTTAAGAGCTTTGCTCGTTTTTCGTTAGATAAGGAACGATGTAAGGAGCCTGTCTCTACCATCTGTTGCAGCCATGCCCGTTCTTCACTGCTATGCACATGCTCAAACTCATATGCCAAGGATGAAGTATAAACGGATTTTAGTTGGTTGAATGCATCCCAAGCAGTTTGGACTTCCTTTGGTGCATTCTCCCAAACAAGTTTAGCGGAAATCGCTTTCAAATTATTTTCAACTAGACCGTATTTTTCTAAATGCAGCACAGGGTGATCATTTTTTTGTTCTGCTAGCGGGTTGATGTTCGCTGCTAAGTGTCCGTGTAGGCGAATATCTTCGAATAGCTTTACCACCTTAAGCACTGTTTCAATGTTATTTGTATTGTTAAAGGTCAGCGGTGCATGTGCTGTTTCTTCGTTCGAAACTTCACAAACTGGAGGCGGACCCCACTGTACAAAAAGCTCTATTAATTCCGGGTCAACGGAATCCTCATTGTTTACGTAACGATCATATTGCTCAACGACATAGCCAAGATTTGGGCCATGAAATTTTGCCCATGGATTAGTTTTGTTTATCTGTTCGGTTGCCATTTGGCCATACCTCCTCAATGTATAGGACACTCTTCTTTTATTATAAATCGCTTACAAGAAAATGAACACCCATCATTTTAAAAAAAAAGAGTATATCGGACTACTGGTTAGTCCAGTTATTTCGTGTTGATATTATCAGAATGTTCGATGAAAATCAAAGTTTTTTTTGATAAAAATAATAAAAATAATAAAAAAAATAAAAAAAATAATAATTTTCTGCCTTTATATTCTTGCTTAATATAGTAAAGAGAGGCGAGTGAAGAGCAAAAAAGAAAATAAATCGCTTGACCATTCAGATTTGTCTGAAATATAATCTAACTCAACTGGGCTACCCAATAGTCCAGTTTACGGATTGGACTGGGAGGTCTGCTTACTCATGGGAAATAAAATATTTTCGGGTGTACGCAATGAAAGGCTATACGAGAAAATAGCAGGACAAATTAGAGAATTAATAGAGACAGGGAAGCTAAAGCCAGGTGATCGTTTACCAGGTGAGCGAGATTTGGCGCAAACCTTAGGCTGCAGCCGGACCTCATTGCGGGAAGCATGTCGAGTGTTAGAGTCAGAAGGGCTCATCATCTCAAAACCAGGCGGCGGCAGATTTATTCAACAGGTCGGTCAAGATATGAAGCTGGAATATCGTTTTAATACAGTAGACATGCTTGAAAAGACAGCTATTATTTACTTCCTAGAGGCAAGAGAAGCCATTGAGCCGAAAATTGCAGAGCTAGCCAGCCAAAGAGCTACCGAGCAAGACATAAAGAAGATGGAGCAGATCTTGTTGAAAATGGAGGAGAAGCTGAAATATCCCGATGAGAAGGTAGAAGCAGATAGCAGCTTTCATTTGGCATTGGCTGAAGCTACGCAAAATTTTGTGTTTGTGTCCATGATGGAAGCAAATTTAAACATGAACCGCCAAGTTCGAAAGCAAACATTGAAGTCAAAGGAACGTTATATGCAATCCTTAGCGGAGCACCGAGCTATTTTAGAAGCAGTGAGGCGCCGGAATGCTGCTGGGGCGATTGCAGCTACTCATGTTCATCTTCAACACATTAGAGAGAATGTATTGGGGATTTATATACCCCAAGAAGAAATTTAGCTTTATTTTATGGGAGGGAGAACCATGTCTAAACCGAATTATGGACCTTTAACAGGTGTTCAAATCCTGGATATCTCAACGATGATTGCTGCCCCATTCGGGGCTACCTTACTAGCGGACTTAGGGGCGGAGGTTACGAAGGTAGAGATTCCTGGAAAAGGGGATACACTTCGAACAGTTGGACCATGGAAGGGAACCGAGCCGCTAAGATGGCCGGGGTTAGCTAGGAATAAAAAATCCGTTACTTTAGACATCCGTACCGAAGAAGGACGAGAAATTTTTAAAAAGCTAATTGCAACAGTAGACATTCTGATTGAAAATTTCCGTCCTGGTACATTAGAAAAATGGAATTTAGGCTATGAAGAGCTGAAAAAAGTCAATCCTCGATTGATTATGGTACGTATTTCTGGATATGGACAAACAGGTCCATATCGGGAAAAAGCCGGTTTCGGAACTCCGGGAACGGCGTTTAGCGGGCATACAGCGATCCAAGGCTACCCTGACCGCCCGCCTGTCAGTCCTTCCTATTCTCTGCTTGACTACATTACAGGTGTATATGCGGCGTTTGCTGCTGTAAGCGCTCTCTATCACCGTGAGGCAAATGGTGAATCAGAAGGACAAGTAGTGGAAATGGGTCTATATGAATCCATCTTCCGTATGCTGGAATTCTTAGTTGCTGAGTATGACCAAAACGGGAAGGTGAGAGAAAGAAGTCCAGGTTTAGCAGGCCATTCAAGCCCAGCAGGTACGTATGAGACGAAGGATGGGAAATTTGTTGTTCTTGTTTGCAGCACAGATTCTACCTTTAATCGTTTGGCAGAAGCGATGGAACGAACAGATATGCTTGCAGACCCTCGTTATTATACAAATTCTGAGCGTTTAAAGAATGACCATGAGGTGCAGGAAATCGTAATCAACTGGATTCGTCAATATACGCAAAAGGAACTACAGGAAAAATTGGATTTATTCGGTGTTCCGGTTAGTCCGATTTATACGATCGAAGATATCTTTAACGATCCTCATTACCAGGCGAGAGAAAATATCATCGAGGTAGAGCATCCACGCTTAGGCAAGATTAAGGTTCCGGGCGTTGTTCCGAAGTTTTCCCACACACCAGGGGCAATCCGTCACCGCGCACCTGAATTAGGCGAACATAATGAAGAGATTTTAGGAGGAAAGCTTGGTTTATCAGCAGAGGAACTAGCTGTCCTCAAGGAGAAGGGGGTTATTTGATGAGTGGATTACAAGAATTAGTGTTACCTTCTAAAGTAATTGTTTGTGAAGTAGCGCCGCGCGATGGGTTTCAGGCGGAACATGATTGGATTCCAACGGAGCAAAAGATTCGTATTGTTCGCGAGTTAGCGAAAACAGGTGTGAAATCTGTAGAAATTACATCCTTTGTTCATCCAAGAGCAATTCCGCAACTCAGGGATGCAGAGGAAGTGGTAAGAAGTGTTCAGGATTTAACAAATATTAAATTCCGAGCGTTAGTCCCGAATGTAAAAGGAGCACAGCGCGCCATTGATGCGGGTATTAAAAAGCTAAAGCTGATGCTTTCTGCAACAGATTCTCATAGCTTATCGAATGCGAATTGTCTTGTTGAGGAAGCGCAGAATGGCTTTGTGCCTATTGTTGAGCTGGCAGATAAGCATGGCGTGAAGGTTGGCGGTTCGATTTCTGTTGCATTTGGCTGCCCATATGAAGGAAAAGTACCTGTAGAGCGTATTGCATCTATCGTGGAGCGGTATATCAAGCTTGGGATTGAGGAAATTTCCCTAGCGGATACTACGGGTATGGCAAATCCTAAGCAAGTGTATGATATGCTAGGACAATTGAAAGCTGGATTCCCGCAAATGACCTTCTCTATGCATCTCCATAATACGCGTGGAATGGCTCTTTCCAATGTTGTAGCTGCTCTGCAGCAGGGGATTGTGAATTTTGACAGCTCCGTTGCAGGTCTGGGCGGTTGTCCGTATGCGCCAGGTGCAACCGGAAATATTGCTACGGAGGATCTTGTGCACGCTTTACATGAAATGGGAGTAGAAACAGGTATTAATCTTGATGCTCTTATTGAGGTAGCGAAGAATGTAAAGCATACGCTTGGCCACGATGGCGGCAGCTATATGCTTCAGGCAGGTCCATGCTCTCAGCTGCATACTAAGCCAAAGGTTCAAGAAAAACTAGGGAGCTAACATATTAGGAAAATTTTAGTTGCCCAAGTAAAGTTATTTTGAGAGATAGTATTGCAAGCAAGCCGAATATGTTGTAAAATCATGACAACGTTTACAAAAGATTCAATCAAGGTTTTAGGACTAAACTATAAAGCAAGAGATGATTTTTTAGTTATTGTTAGATCGATCTAATAGAAAATGAGAAATCAATAAAATGAATCTTCCCTTTAGATCAATCTAAATATGGTGAAGAAATCGATAAGAAGGAATTTCGTTTAATTTAGATCGATCTAACTCTGAAGGGATCAGGAAGTAGAATTATTTTTTTAGAGGTAATTAGATCGATCTAATAGCCTTCTGTTTTGAAAAAGAGCTTATTAAATTTAGAAAAGCAGGTGGTAAGAATGATAAAAGCGACCATGCAAATCGCACAGCCTTATATTAACGGAGAATGGATTTTTTCAGACCGTAAAAGTGTTTCGATCAAGAGCCCTTACTCTGGCGAAATCATCGGTGAGCAAGTGCTGGCAACGTCAAATGATGTAGAAGCTGCTTTGGCATCAACGTATGCGGCGAAAAAAGAAATTGCAAAAATACCATCCTATGAACGTGCTAAGATTTTAAAACGCGCAGCAGCCTTGCTAGAAAAAGAGAAAGAAAGATTTGCGAAGCTTATTTCTCTTGAGCTTGGAAAGCCATTAAAAAACACTTTGGATGAAGTATCGCGCTCGATCGAAACATTAGAGCTTTCTGGAGAGGAAGCTAAGAGATTAATCGGCGAAACAATACCAGGGGATGCTTCTGAAAGAGGAGTAAAAGCCATTGCCTCTACCTTCCGTGTACCGGTTGGTGTTGTAGCAGCTATTACACCGTTTAATGCTCCGCTAAATCTTGTTTGCCATAAGGTTGGTCCTGCATTTGCGGCAGGAAACAGTGTAATTTTAAAGCCAGCTCCTCAAACAGCTTTAATTGCAACGGAGCTTTTGAGGCTATTGCTGCAGGCTGGGTTGCCAAAGAATGCAGTTAACATGGTGCTTGGCGGGGTAGAAGCTGGACAGCAGATTGTTAAGGATGATCGTGTTAATGTTATTTCCTTTACGGGTGGAACAGTTGCCAGCAAAAATATATGCGAATTAGCTGGCATGAAAAAAGTTCTTCTTGAACTAGGCGGTAATGCTTCCACAATCGTACATGAGGACGCTGATATTCAGCGCGCCGCAGCAATGTGTGCAAGAACTGGCTTTAGCAATTCAGGACAAAGCTGTATTTCCGTACAACGAATCTATGTGCATCAAGCTATCGTTCCAGCATTTGCGGAGCTTTTAAAGGAAGAGGTGTTGAAGCTGAAAATCGGAGATCCGTTATTACCGGATACAGATGTTGGCTGCTTAGTAGATGAAAGGGCAGCGGAACGCATCATGGAATGGATTGATGAATCAATCAAGCAAGGCGCAACGTTATTATGCGGAGGCAAGCAGCGTGGTGCAACAGTAGAGCCTACAGTTCTGTTAAATCCTCCGAAAACGAGTAAGGTAGTTTGCCAGGAAGTGTTTGGACCAATTGTAAGCATCATTCCTTATGAAACAATTGAGGAAGCCATAGAAGAAACAAACGACTCATCCTTTGGACTTCAAGCAGGACTATTCACAAATCAAATGGATTTAGCTTACCAGGTAGCCCATGCTCTTGAAGTGGGTGGTGTAGTCATTAACGGAACTTCAAACTTCAGGCTGGATCACTGGCCGTATGGAGGTGTGAAGAATAGCGGAATTGGCCGTGAGGGTCCACGCTTTGCGATTGAGGATATGACAGAAACAAAAATGATTGTCTTTCAGCTTCCTGTTTCATGAGAAAAAGCAGCTAAGGGAAAGATAGCAGCAGAATTTATAAGAAACGAGAAAACAGTCAAACGAATTGGTGGTGCAGCAGGTGCTCGGATTATATTTGAACAAACCAGGTGAACTAGAATTAAGAGAATTTCCGTCTTCTGCCCGTCTAAAAGAAGATGAAGTAAAAATCAAGTTAATTTATGGCGGGATTTGCGGCTCAGATATTGGAGTGTATAGAGGAAAGATTGCCCACGCTTCTTACCCTGTACTTCCTGGGCATGAGCTATTAGGTACAATTATAGAGGCCGGGAGTGATGTTCAGCATAAGATTGGGACGAGAGTTGTCGTACAGCCGAATTCATTTTGCGGTGAATGTGATCTATGTGTAAAAGGAAAAACAAACATTTGTCGTCATAAGAAATCTCTTGGGGTAAATGCGGACGGCGGTTTTTCAGAGGAATTTATTATTTCTTCTAAATATGTATTGCCAATCCCTAAGGAGCTGCCGGATGAACGAGCGGTACTAATTGAGCCTTTCGCGGTAATTGTGCATGCGTTTAGAAAGGTTGAAATTACAAAGGGTACTTCTGTTGCTGTTATTGGCTGCGGTACTGAGGGGATGCTGGCAATTGCATTAGCCGCACATTTAGGGGCAGACATAACAGCTATTGATATTAGTCAAGAGAAGCTGGACAAGGTAAGAAGCTTTGGAAATATAAAAACTGTGCAGCCTCAGGATATTGCGAGTAGGACTTTTGAGGTGGTTATCGAAGCAGCTGGGGTAAGGCAATCAGTAGAACAAGCAGTTGAAATCGCAGCTCCTGGCGGTTCTGTAGTATTAATCGGTCTAGCACCAGAAGCAACTATTCCTCCTGTGCAGGTTGTGAGAAATGAATTAACTATACATGGAAGCATTATTTATAACTTCCCATCTGATTTCGCCCAGACATTAGATTATTTAAAACAGGATGAGTTCAATATCGGGCCAATTATTTCAGGGGTTATTCCTCTCAGGGAGTATGAGAGAGCTTATGAAATGGCTGTTTCAGGAAAATATGGAAAGATAATTATTGATTTTAAGGAGGAACGTAACTTATGAAAGGTCTTATTTCCCATCAATTAGTCAAATATCTAGAGGATAGAGGAGTAGAGCATATATTTGGTCTTTGCGGACATACAAATATTGCCGTACTAACAGCTCTGGAAAACAGCTCTATCAAATTTGTAAACGTTAGACATGAGCAAATTGCTGCTCATATGGCTGATGGATATGCAAGAGCGAAAAAGGAGACAGCAGTTGTGTTAAGTCATTTAGGCCCTGGCTTAACAAACGCTGCGACAGGTGTTGCGAATGCCGCATTAGACTCTATTCCAATGGTTGTGATTGCTGGGGATGTGCCGACTCATTACTACGGCAAGCATCCGCACCAGGAAGTAAATTTACACTTCGATGCTTCTCAATACGAAATCTATCGTCCGTTCGTAAAGCGTGCATGGCGTGTGGAGCGTCCTGACTTATTTCCGGAAATTATTGAAAAGGCTTTCCAACTAGCTGAAAGCGGTAATCCGGGTCCTGTTCTAGTATCCGTACCTATGGATATCTTCTCGAAAGAGGTAGATGTAGCTTTATTTGAACGATTGAAGCATCACACAAAAACACTTCAAAAGCCATCCATTGATGATGTAACAGCTAGAAACATTATCGAAACGTTAATTCATGCTAAAAACCCTCTGTTCTACGTCGGCGGAGGCATTATGCTGGCGGATGCGGCACAGGAATTAAGAGAATTAGTTGACCATTTAAGCATTCCAGTAGCTCATTCTCTTATGGGAAAAGGCGCTGTTTCTGATGATAATCCATTCACGTTAGGAATGACAGGCTTCTGGGGAACAAAGTTTATTAACAACAAATGTAAAGAAGCAGATTACATTTTAGCATTAGGAACTCGTTTTGCGGAAGCTGATTCTAGCTCATGGGAGCCGGAGTATACATTTAATTTCCCGCCTGCTAAATTGATCCAAATTGATATCGATCCAAACGAGATTGGCCGTAACTATCCAGTAGAGATCGGAGTAGTGGCGGATTTAAAACAAGCGTTAACAGTTTTAAACCGTGTAGCGAGAGAGCTTGTTCCGGAAGGCTTGCAAAACGAGGAGCTTAAACAAGAAATTGCTGCGTATCGTGAAGAATTTAAAAAGAGCAATCAAGGATACATTGTCGATAATTCATTCCCAATGCAGCCGCAACGTATTTTAGATGAAGTTCGTGAAGTATTGCCTAAGGATGCCTATATCACTACAGATGTGGGCTGGAATAAAAACGGCGTTGGCCAGCAGTTCCCAATTTATGAAGCAGGCAGTATTTTAACGCCAGGTGGTTTTGCGACAATGGGATTTGGTGCGCCGGCTGCTTTAGGAGCAAAAATTGCCAAACCTGATAAGGTAGTTGTTTCCTTAGTTGGGGATGGCGGCTTTGGACAAAATCCTGCTGTACTTGCAACTGCAGCTGAAGAAAATATTCCGGTTGTATGGGTAATCATGAACAACTTTGCATTCGGTACAATTGCAGGCTTGCAAAAAGCCCACTACGGTACAACTCTCGGTACGTTGTTCAAAAGAGATGGAGAAACGTATTCTCCTGATTATGCAGCGATTGCAAGAGCGTATGGTATTGAAGGAATTAAAATTGAATCTGCAGAAGAATTTAAACCGGCATTACAAAAGGCAATTGAGTCTAATAAGCCTGTTGTAATTGATGTAGCTATGCAAAATAACCCGGTGCCAACAGCCGGTCACTGGAATATTATGGACATTTATTCTCCGGATAAGAAGGTTCATCACGTATCCGTGTAACTTGCAGAAAGCGAATATACTATACTTAAGGGAGAGAGACATATGAGCGAGCAAACAAAGGTCAGCAAAGAGATGCAAATTAAAGTGCTTGATCCATTCAAGGATGGTAAGCCGTTATGGATTGGATTAGACCAGCCGGAATTAAATCAAATTCGTAAAGTATTCCAATTGATTACACCAGAAACAGTGGGTGCTAAGCATATGATGGCAGGGATTACAATTTTCTCTCCAGGGGAAGCAAGCTCCCTCCATAACCACCCAGGTTCAGAAGAAATGGATGTAGTGATTAAAGGATCTGGAGAAGTTGTAGACGCTGAGGGGAATCGCCGCCCGTTCAAGCAAGGGGATTATATGTTCATCCCGGAAGGCGAGTTTCACCAGCATGTTAACACAGGTGATGAGCCGCTTTGGTTATTATGGTGCTATACTCCGCAAGGGAAATTGCCTACAGATTAATTAATAGAAAGCTAGTATGTGAGTAAGGGGATAACTTCTCTTACTCACATACTTAATAATATAAACACGTTGAATAAGTTTTTTGATAAGTAGAACTGAATTCATATTGTTATAGATAGACTATATGCGTGCATTTTTTATTAATGTTGTAGGCTTTTTAGGAGATGGCAGATTAAATATATCAATGATGGATAAAGAATATAAAAAAACTAAAAAATAACTTGTGCTGAACAAAAGCCTGTTTTAACAAATATAGTTTGTATGAACCTGGCTAATTGTATATTTAGTATACTTAAGTCTCCTGAAGCATCTTCATTTGAGGAGGAATAGAAATGAATTACCCTTTACGTAAAGAAGAGAACAGGGCTCCTATACCACCAAAACAAAGGAAACGATCCCGTGCCCGCTTTATGATCCTGTCCCTTTTATTTATAGGAACAGCTATTAATTATCTCGATCGTACCAATATGTCAGTAGCTGCCTCTTCTATACAAAGTGATTTGGATATAAGTCCAGCTATGCTGGGTCTTATATTTTCAGCTTTTGGTTGGACATATGCTTTTATGCAAATTCCTGGCGGCTGGGTGCTAGATCGTTTTGGTCCTAGGCTGGTATACGGAATCTCTCTTATGCTTTGGTCTTTGTTTACTCTTTTTCAAGGATTTGCAAAAGGCTTTGGTTCTTTGTTTGGATTGCGTCTTGGGCTTGGGTTTGCGGAATCACCTGCATTTCCTACCAATAGCCGGGTTGTCGCAGCTTGGTTTCCACAAAAGGAACGGGCACTAGCTACAGGGGTTTATACTGCGGGTGAATATGTAGGCCTAGCATTAGCTACTCCATTTTTATTCTGGCTTTTATCCTCTTTTGGATGGCAGTCTATCTTTTATGTTACAGGAATCATGGGGCTGCTCTTTGGTCTAGTTTGGTTTAAGCTGTATCGTGATCCAAAGGATAGTAAATACATTAATCAAGAAGAAATGGATTATATTCGTGAAGGCGGAGGGCTGGCTGATAAAGCCGGGGAAGTGCATAAAATTACCTGGTCCCAAGCACGCCATTTGTTCAAATACCGTCAATTTTGGGGAATTTATATCGGGCAATTTGCCATCTCATCTACTTTGTATTTCTTTCTAACATGGTTTCCTACTTATCTAGTTAAAGAAAAAGGAATCACGATGCTAAAAGCAGGTTTTGTCGGCTCTATTCCTTACATTGCAGCAGGGATTGGTGTACTTGTAGGCGGATATTGGTCTGATAAGATGCTGCAGCGCGGAGTATCCGTTGGTGTTGCACGGAAAACGCCTATTATTATCGGGTTGTTGGCTGCTTGCTCGATTGTGTTGGCAAACTATACGACATCAACAGCTCTAGTAATCACGATTATGTCAATTGCATTTTTCTCACAAGGAATGTCAGCAATTACATGGACGCTCGTCTCTGATATTGCTCCAAGGGAATTAGTCGGTTTAGCTGGCGGGGTATTTAACTTTGCTGCTAACTTGGCTGCTATTGTAACACCGATTGTAATCGGTTTCATTGTTAATGAAACAAATTCCTTTAATGGTGCACTTGTTTTTGTAAGTGCAATTGCTTTTATGGGGGCATTGTCATATATATTTGTTGTTGGTGATATTAAACGTATTGAATTATCTGATGATGTAAGAAAAGGGTAAAGGGTTTATAAATTCTATTTAGAAACAGTCTATTTTAAATCAGGTATAGATATTAGAGGGCAGGTTTTGTAATAGACCTGCCTTTTGTATTGCATTTCGGTATGCATCTTAGCAAAGATCTACTTCCGAACTTTCCTAAATGGATAAACTATACAATTTTATATATTTGTTTGTTTTGATGACTTGGTGCATAGCTCGCTCTCACGCTCTAGATCGGCGAAATTGTCCACCAATAAATTCCATATTAGGAGGTGAATGTGTGTTCGTGTAAAAAAATGTCGGAAAATGAAGAACGATAAAATGATTAAAAAGAAGGAATTTAAAGGTCAAATATTTAATGTCTAAACCTGAGGAAATAAATCGATAGTTATCGATATTAAGGAGAGATTTCGACATGACTCAGACAGAAGTTGTTATTGTTAGTGCTGTAAGAACTGCCATTGGAAGCTTTGGGGGAGGCTTACAAAATGTTTCTGCGTCTGCATTAGGCGGCGTAGTAATCAAAGAGGCACTTAAAAAAGCAGGGGTAGATGCAAATCAAGTCGATGAAGTTATTATGGGGAATGTTCTGCAAGCTGGTCTTGGCCAAAACCCATCAAGACAGGCTGCTATTGCTGCAGGCTTACCTCAGGAAGTATCTGCATTGACAATTAATAAAGTATGCGGCTCAGGGCTGAAAGCGGTTCATCTAGCAACACAAGCTATTCTTGCTGGAGATGCAGAAATTGTTGTTGCTGGTGGGATGGAAAACATGAGCCAAGCTCCTTACCTTTTAAAAGGAGCTCGTAACGGATTTAAAATGGGTGATCAAAAATTAGTAGATAGCATGATCCATGATGGATTAACATGCTCTTTCAATGACTATCACATGGGGATTACAGCAGAAAATCTCTGTGAAAAATATAGCATTTCCCGTGAAGAACAAGATGAGTTTGCTGCTTGGAGCCAGCAAAAGGCGCAAGCGGCAATCGAATCCAACCGCTTTGCTGATGAAATTGTTCCTGTAGAAGTACCTGGACGGAAAGGTCAAGTAACAGTATTTGCGCAAGACGAGTTCCCTCGCTTTGGAACGACTGCAGAAGGATTAGGAAAGCTTCGTCCAGCATTCAAAAAGGATGGATCTGTTACAGCTGCTAATGCTTCAGGTATTAACGATGGAGCTGCAGCACTAGTTGTTATGAGCCGTAAAAAAGCGGATGAATTAGGAATCAAGCCATTAGTAACAATTAAAGCAAACGCAAGTGCAGGCGTAGATCCAAGCATTATGGGAATCGGTCCTGTTCCAGCGGTGAAAAAAGCTCTTGAGAAAGCAGCGCTTCAATTAGAGGATATTAGCTTAATTGAAGCAAACGAGGCTTTTGCAGCACAAGCTCTTGCGGTAGATCGTGAGCTTCAATTTAACAAGGAGAAATTGAATGTAAACGGCGGTGCAATTGCGCTAGGACATCCAATTGGTGCGAGTGGTGCTCGTATTCTTGTTAGCCTTATCCATGAAATGATTAAGCGTGATAGCCAAACTGGCTTAGCAACGCTTTGCATTGGCGGAGGACAAGGGGTAGCAACAATCGTAGAGCGCGTCTAAATTATATAAAAGGTTTCTCTTAGAAGAAGCCTAAAAACTCCCTTCCTGAATAAATAGGAGGGGAGTTTTTTTGTATTTACCTTAGATAGTTATTAAATTGACGATTTAAGATTACTAACATCATTAGTTTACGTTTTTACAATTAGAGTAAATTTTTCCAAAAAGTAATTGACTATGATAATCATTATCAGTTAATATAGTTTACGACAGTGATGATAATGAAAATCGTTATCAATAAATCTGACTTCAAATAAGTGCATAAACTGAAGTCGATTGAGAATGGATAGTACAAATGAAGGAGTGTTGAATAATGAAAGCAACTGTTCCTACGCATACAAGGAATCAAGATTTATTAGCCATGCAAGAGAAAAGAGAATCCAATGCCCGGTCATATCCAAGGAGGCTGCCTCTTGCGATTAAAAGAGCTGAAGGTGTTTATATAACAGACATGGACGGCAAGCAATACATTGATTGTTTGGCGGGAGCGGGCACGCTTGCATTGGGCCATAATCATATTGTTGTACGGGAAGCGATAGAAGATGTTATGCAATCGTATTTACCTCTACATACACTTGATTTAACCACACCTGTAAAAGAAGCATTTATCGATGAACTGTTTGCTTCCTTACCCCCTTCGTTTGCTGAAAGAGTAAAAATTCATTTTTGTGGTCCAACGGGAGGGGATGCAGTTGAGGCTGCTTTGAAACTCGTTAAAACGGCAACGGGAAATAGAACAATTTTTTCATTCCAAGGAGGATATCACGGTTCTACTCATGGTGCATTGAGTATTACCGGAACGACAGGTCCTAAAAAGAACATTCACGCCCTTGTGCCTGATACACATTTTCTTCCGTATCCATACGAATATCGTTGTCCGTTTGGCGTCGGAAAAGAGGGCCATCGCATTAGCAGTACGTATATTGAACATTTATTGGATGATCCAGAAAGCGGAATCGTTGCCCCTGCGGGTGTAATTGTCGAAGTTGTACAAGGTGAGGGCGGTTCAATTCCTGCGCCGACTGAATGGTTAAAAGAGCTTCGCAGAATTACAAGGGAACGAAATATCCCTCTGATTATCGATGAAGTGCAAACAGGAATTGGCCGTACAGGGAAAATGTTTGCTTTCGAGCATGCGGGAATCGAGCCGGACGTTCTTATTTTATCAAAAGCGATTGGAGGGAGCCTGCCATTATCTGTTGTCCTTTACGATAGACGTCTTGATAAATGGGAACCGGGGGCCCATATCGGAACATTTCGTGGAAATCAAATGGCGATGGCAGCGGGGAAAGCAACACTGCGTTTTGTAAAAGAACAGCAGTTACCGGAACATGCACATGAATTGGGGCTATATGTCATGGAGCAATTCAAACAAATCCAAAAGCAAGTCTCTTCTATCGGAGAGGTAAGAGGACGAGGCCTTATGCTTGGGATTGAAATTATTAATCCAGCTAAACAGCCAAATGCGATTGGAAGCTATCCTGCTTATCCTGAGCTTGCCAAGAAAATTCAGCAAGAATGCTTTAATCGTGGAGTGATCTTGGAAGTCGGAGGCCGTTTCGGCACTGTTATTCGTCTGTTACCGCCATTAATTATCTCGAAGGAACAAATCAATGACGTATTACAGCGTTTCTATGAAGCTATTACAAGCGCTGAAGCCCATTTCGGATTACGTTAGAAGGTGATGGTTATGAATCAAAATTTTAAGAAATGGTTTCTCTATCCTGATGGTGAAAGCGAGAGAACATATCACTTACTTATGGATGAGGTCGTGACATTAATAAATGAACAAGTCCAAATGGCAAACAAGCCGTTTTCTGGAACAAATCGTACCGAGATAGCTGCAAAAGTGAAGGAGACGCTCAAAACTCCAATTGCGGGTCAAGAGATGGAGACAGTGATGGCGGAAATTAAAAATGTGATTGTGGGGGATTCTTTATGGATTTCCCATCCCTCCGCCATGGCTCATCTACATTGCCCTCCTTTACTTCCATCGCTTGCGGCGGAATCAATTATTGCAGCTTTAAATCAGTCGATGGATTCATGGGATCAAAGCCCCTCCGCAACTTATGTGGAAGAGGCGCTGGTTGAATTTTTCACAAAAAAAATCGGCTATTCTCATGAGGCTGACGGTGTGTTTACAAGCGGAGGGACACAGTCTAATTATATGGGATTGCTGCTGGCCCGCAACAAAGCGTGCGAAATGTATTTTTCGGTCAACGTCCATAAAGAGGGGCTGCCTGTTGAAGCAAGCAAATTGCGGATTCTTTGTTCAGAGCATGCTCATTTCACTGTGCAGCAGTCAGCAGCGCAGCTTGGATTGGGAACGAATGCTGTTGTCACGGTGCCGACGGATGCGGAGCAGAGGTTTTCCGTTAATGATGCCAGGAAAAAAATAAAACATCTTCGTCAAGAAGGATTGATTCCATTCATGATGGTAGCGACGGCGGGAACAACAGACTTCGGAAGCATTGATTGTATAAGTGAGATGGCACAGCTGGCAAGTGAAGAGGATTTATGGCTGCATGTTGATGCTGCCTATGGAGGAGCGCTTCTCTTTTCCCATCAATATCGTTCTTTAATAGAGGGATTGCACATAGCGGATTCGATCACTATTGATTTCCATAAGCTGTACTATCAATCTATCAGCTGCGGTGCTTTTTTCGTGAAAAATAAACAGGATTTCCACCGCATTGCCTATCATGCAGACTATTTAAACCCTGAGGAAGATCAGGAAGAAGGGATTATCAATCTTGTAGAAAAAAGTGTTCAGACAACGAAGCGTTTTGATGCTTTAAAAGTGTGGATGACCTTCAAGCTGATGGGAACCGATTTGTTTGGAAAGATGATTGATTACACAATTGATTTAGCTAAAGAAACCGCACGTTTACTGAATAGTGACCCTCATTTTGAAGTGCTGGCCAATCCAGAAATTAATGCTATTCTGTTCCGTTATGTACCATCCCAGCGCATGGATGATTGTAAGTATGTAGATGAAATCAACCTGAAGATGCAGCGTGCCTTCTATGACAACGGTGAGTTAATTATGGCCAAAACAAAACAAAACGGAAAAGTATATTTAAAATTCACAATGCTTAATCCACTCAATACGATTGGCAATATGAAGGAGCATATAGCACGGATGAAGCAAATGGGAGAAAAAATAGAGAAAGAGCAAGGAGAGACAGAATATGAATATTCCGTTCATCGCTAATCATATTACGATGCAAAACATTATTAATTGTTACGTAAAAGAAACAGGCGCCGGGGAATGGAAGCATCCGGACGCTGTTCCTGTACAAGTGAAAAGCGAGGAAGCTAGATACATATTGGTACTTCAATTTGATCAGCAAGCTGTTGTATCATACATTCCCGTTCGGTATAAATCGCCAACGGGGCGCCATCTCTTTTCATCTCCTATGTATTATCAAGTAAGAGATAGCGAAACTGAAGAACTCGACTATGTCACATTAATCGGATTGATTCAAAAGGAATTTAAACTCACAGCCAACAAGCCGATAGAAACAGACGAGCTGATGCTTCGTACTATCTTAAGCTATCAAAATATGAAAGGCATTATTGCAGAAAGAAGCAGTGATTTAGAGGAATGCTATCAGGTGGAAAAAACGTTCCTTCAATCGGAACAGTCATTGATAGTAGGACATCAAGTGCATCCGACACCAAAGAGCAGGCAGGGAATCGATGAAGACGAAGAGCATATTTTTGCTCCTGAAAGGAAAGGAGCCTTTCAGCTTCATTACTTCCGAGCTGTCAACAATATTGTAGAGGAAGACTCAGTATGGGAAAAGAGCACAACGGCTCTTATCAAAGAAGAGTTGTTGGCAGATCCGTTCGTTTCACCAGCTTTTAAAGAAACCTATTGCCAGGAAGATGGTTTTTCACTTATTCCTGTTCATCCGCTTCAGGCCCGAAAGCTTTTGGGACAGGAATCTGTGTGCAGCCTGATTCAATCAGGCCAGCTTGCTTATCTTGGCCCCCAAGGAAGAAAATTTTATCCAACTTCTTCCGTTCGGACTGTATACCATCCCGAGGCAAGCTTTATGTATAAATTTTCGATCCCGGTCAAAATCACGAATTCACTGCGTATCAATAAACGAAAAGAGCTTGATCGCGGTGTAGAGGTAAGTCGCTTGCTTCACGGGGAGCTGCATGACAAGTTACAAGAATATCATCCGTCATTCCATATTATCGAAGATCCTGCCTATATTACGTTAAAGTCTGGCGCGCAGGAAACAGGATTTGAGGTAGTCATTCGTGATAATCCGTTTCGAGAGGGAAATGACCTGCGCACAACCTTGCTGGCTGCATTATGTCAGGACCATATTACAGGGGGAGACTCTCATTTAACCAACATCATTTCTGATATCGCGCGCCGAGAAGGAGCCTCTACTGCAGAAGTGAGTGAGCGGTGGTTCGCCCGTTATTTACAGATCAGTTTACGTCCGCTTTATTGGTTATATGCATCGTATGGAATTGCATTGGAAGCTCATCAGCAAAATTCCATCGTTAAACTTGACGAATATGGCTATCCATCCATGTTCTATTATCGTGATAACCAAGGTTATTATTTTATGGAATCGAAGGCAGCAGCTCTTAAAGAGCTAGTTGGGAACTTGAATGAAAAGAGTGACACGGTATGTAAGGATGCCATTGCAGAGGAACGTTTTCGTTACTATGTATGTTTCAATCATTTGTTCGGTTTGATTAATGCATTCGGAGTGAACCATTTAATTGATGAAACTCGGCTGCTTGTCATGATGAAGGAGGAGTTGGAACAGTTAAAGGCACAATTAGGAGATCATACCAATTTATTAGAATCGCTTCTGCATGAACCAGAGCTGCCATGCAAAGCGAACTTATTGACAAGGGTGCATGATATGGACGAGCTTGTAGGATCTCTTGCGTCACAATCCGTGTATGTCCATGTACCTAATCCAATTGTTACCGCAGCAGGTGAGTTGTATGAAGTGTAGTATTATTCAACAGAGCTATCCATTTGAAAGGTATGATTCCGTCACCCAAAAGACGATTTCATTTCGGCGGGTGACTATGGAGGAAGATGTGAATCGGCTTCATTCATGGATGCATGAATCACATGTTATTCCTTTCTGGAACTTAAATATCTCCATTCCAGATTATACCGCCCATTTACAGAAATTTCTGCATGATGATCATCAGACGCTTCTCATCGGGGAGATTGACGGGACACCCATGAGCTATTGGGAGTCTTACTGGGTGAAGGAGGATATTATTGGAAGGTATTATGAATGTGATGAATATGATCAAGGTATTCATTTATTGATAGGACCAAAGGATTTTTTAGGTAAAGGTTTTATTTACCCGTTACTACTAACGATGCTGCACAAAAAATTTCAGGTAAACGAAACAAAACGCATCGTTGCTGAGCCTGATGTGCGAAACGAAAAAATGATTCACGTATTTCGAAAATGCGGCTTTCAACCTGTAAGGGAGGTTCATCTTCCTGACAAGATAGGTTTATTAATGATATGTGAACGGAAAGGGTTTGAAAGAAGATGGACAGAGTGGCAAGAGAACAAGTTTTAGATGTAATTGGGGTTGGAATTGGTCCATTTAATCTTGGATTGGCGGCTTTACTGGAGAAAACGGAGTGTCGCTCCCTATTTTTTGATAGAAAAGAACGATTTGACTGGCATCCTGGGATGCTGTTGGAAGGAACAACACTGCAAGTCCCTTTTATGGCAGATACAGTAACTATGGTCGATCCAACAAGCCGTTTCAGCTTTTTGAACTATTTACATGAGCAAAATAGATTGTACCGTTTTTATTTTTTTGAAAAATTCCATATCCCGCGCACAGAATACAACCATTATTGTCAATGGGTAGCAAAGCAGCTCCCGCAGCTTCAATTTGGATATGAAGTGGAGAATATCGAACAAACAGAGGAAGGGTATTATCGCGTTACCGTGTTTTGTCACAAGGAGGCAGAACGAAAAACGTATCATACTAAACACGTAGTCGTAGGAGTGGGAACGAGACCGTATGTTCCCGAGAAGTTTCATTCAGCTCTGGGTGACCGCGTATTTCATTCTGCGCAGTATATGAATAAACGAGAAAACGTTCTGAAAGCAAACTCGATTACGGTCATTGGCTCCGGACAGAGCGCTGCTGAAATTTTTCATGATCTTCTATCAAAGCAGACGGATCATGATTATAAGTTGAGCTGGTTCACAAGGTCAAAGGGGTTTTATCCGATGGAATATTCAAAGCTTGGTCTGGAGCATTTCTCGCCTGATTATACACGTTACTTCTATCAATTGCCGAAGGAAAAGAAAAAAAATGTCTTAAGCAACCAGGCACTGCTATACAAAGGAATCAGCTTTAGTACGATTGCAGATATTTACGATCTATTGTATGAACGAACGGTTGGAAACAAAGTACCGGACATTCATCTGCAGGCATTGACCGAGCTGGCGTCGATAGAAGAATGGAACAAGAAATATTGTTTATCGCTGTATCAGCGTGAGCAAGAACAGCATAAGCAATTGGAAAGCGATGTAGTCATTCTTGCAACAGGCTACCGTCCTTATATTCCGGATTGTTTAAAAGGAATCAAGCATATGCTTGAGTGGGATGAGGCTGGGCAGCTTGTCATTCAAGAAGATTATAAAGTGAAGTTACACGTGGAAGGCCAAAACCACTTGTTTATTCAGAATGGAGAACTTCATACGCACGGTGTCGGTGCCCCTGATCTAGGACTGGGCGCGTTCCGAAACGCGACGATTATTAATCAATTAGCCGGGAAAGAAATTTATCAAACATACGAAAACAACGTATTCCAACAGTTTGGATTATAGCAGTTTCCTTTTGACTGAATCAGCATTCTGCATGACTTTGCTTTCAAATCATCTTCATATCAAATAAAAAGGGGAGTTGGACGTCATGAAAATTTGTGAAACACCTATACATACGTTAACAAGCAAAGCTTGGAAAGAAGGAGATCAACGGCTTTTAGCCAAAATGCTTCAAGAGTTCATGTATGAAGAAATTATCACGCCGAAGTTGATTAGTGAGGCAGAGGGCATTCGGTTTTACGAATGGAGAGATAAAAAAGGGACAGTGTACTGCTTCCAAGCAAAACCTCGCTTGTTTGACAGCTTTTATATTTTGCCTGAGAGCATTAAAGTAATAACAGATGGGACAAATAATATACCGTTGTCTCTTGCTCTTTTGTTAAGCATACAAGAAGAGGGAAATATGACAAGCTCTACGGCAGGGCATTTAATAAAAGAGTATTTACATACATTAGTGGCAGATACTCACCTAAAAGAAACGTCGAAGTTATCTAAAGAGCTGATTGAATTGGACTATGCAGAACTGGAAGGGGAAATGACGGGACACCCATGGATTACATACAACAAAGGCCGGATTGGTTTTGGGTATGATGACTATGTAAGATACGCGCCTGAGCAAAAGAAAAAGGTGCAGCTGTCGTGGATTGCGATCCATAAAAATATTGGGACATTTCATTCAGCAGAAGGGCTATCTTATGAGCGTGTTATAGAGCAAGAGCTTGATGAAAAGACACGCCAGCTGTTTTTGGAAAAGCTGACAGCCAGGGGAGTACAAGCAAAGGATTATTATTTTATGCCGGTTCATGCATGGCAATGGGATAATGTAATTGTGTCTATGTTCGCTGCTGAAATTGCTAACAAAGAGCTGATTCCATTAGGGGAGGGAGAAGACAACTATCTTCCGCAACAGTCCATTCGCACATTTGTGAATGTAACGAATAAGGAAAAGTATCATGTGAAGCTGCCAATGAGCATTTTAAATACACTTGTATACCGGGGATTGCCGAGCGAGAGAACCGTGATTGCCCCTGAAGTAACGACATTTATGAAAAGCATACTAGAAAACGATTTGTTTTTAAAAGAAGAATGTCGTCTTAGTTTGTTGGGAGAGGTTGCGACCATGAATGTGGATCATCGTGTTTTTACGAAACTAAAGGGAGCTCCTTATCAATATCTTGAAATGCTCGGTGTAGTTTGGCGGGAAAGTGTTTATAACGCACTGCAAGATGATGAACATGCAATTACACTTGCAGCATTGCTGCACGTGGATCATGAAGGAATGCCGTTCGTATCAAAACTAATTGAAAAATCAGGTCTTACAGCGGAACAGTGGGTCAATAAGCTTGCAAAAGCAATTTTACCTCCATTGCTTCATTACCTATATCAGTATGGTACTGTGTTTTCACCGCATGGCCAAAATACGGTGCTTGTACTGAAAAACTATATGCCAGAACGTATAATTATGAAGGATTTTGTAGACGATGTGAATATTAGTGACCAACCGCTACCAGAGCTGGCGGTGTTGTCAGCCGAGTTGAAAAAAGTATTGCGCAGTGAACCGCCTGAAGGGTTGACACAATTTATTTTAACTGGATTATTTATTTGTCACTTCCGTTATTTAAGCAATATTCTACAGGAACACGAACAAGTTTCTGAACATCGTTTCTGGAGCATAGTTCGCGGGGAAATCCTTTCTTACCAACGAAGATTTTCACATTTACAAGAACGATTCCAGCTATTTGATTTGCTGCGTCCGACATTCACGAAGCTGACACTTAATCGAAATCGCATGTTTGATTATGGCTATGAAGATGACGGTGACCGTCCACATGCGAGCGAATATGGAAAAGTTACTAACGCTCTTCATGAAGCAGCAACTCAAACAACAATGTAAGAAGGATAAAAATAGAACCTTATTATTCTTTTTCTCTATGAATGATAGTGTTACTCCAAGTAGCCTGAGCATGTCGCAAAACTCATTTTCATGCAGAAGTTGGGCTGTCCTATTTCAATACGGTTTCAAAATACGCAAAGCACTCCTTAATAGGTGGTGAAGTGAACCCTAATAGTGAGACATGAACAAAACACCTCCTTGATTCGCATACTAAGAAGACGAATCAAGGAGGTGTTTTTATAATAACGATATTAACTTCTGTAATTCCTCCTCAGTCAGATTCCGCCACTGCCCCTTATTCAAACCATCAATTGTAAGATTCATAATTCGGATACGCTCCAGCTTCGTTACGTTATAGCCGAAGCTTTTACACATTCTGCGAATTTGGCGATTGAGGCCTTGTGTAAGAATGATTCGAAACACAGAATCATTGATTTGGGATACCTTACATGGTTTTGTTTTTGTACCAAGAATTTCCACACCGCTGGACATACCTTGTATAAAAGCATCATCAATAGGCTTGTCCACCTCTACAATATATTCCTTTTCATGCTCATTCTCAGACCGTAAAATTTTATTTACAATGCTTCCATCGGTTGTCAGTAAAATTAAGCCCTCTGAGTTTTTATCAAGGCGCCCAACTGGAAAAATGCGGTCTGGATGGTTTACGAAATCAATAATATTGTCTTTTACATGCTTGGCTGCCGTACATGTAACACCTACAGGCTTATTTAGTAGAATATAAACAGGCGGCTTCCTTGGAGGAATGAGCTTTCCATCAATACGTACAGTATCTCCAATATCCACTGTATCACCAGGCTCGCAAATACGATCATTAATCGTAATGCGTCCTGCCTCGATCAATCTATCTGTTTCTCTTCTAGAGCAAATACCCGTTTCACTAATATATTTATTAATCCTCATTTAAACCGCATCCTAACTTGGTAGTGTAAAGGTTATCTTTGTTTATGTACCATTATACAAGAATTTAAGGAAGCACTCCTTTTTCTTCTTTAATTGGAAAATAAAAAGGAGTTAACCCCAAAAATCCGCTTTTAGAGGACTTTTTGAGGTCAGCTCCTTTCCCTATATGCACTGCTCATTGTTGATTGATTGTATCTTCTTCGATTTTCACCCAGTCCTGAGACCACTTTTCAAGCTCTGCAATGACAGATTGTAACGAGCGTCCTTTGTCTGTTAGCGAGTACTCAATGCGAACAGGTGTTTCTGGGAATACCTCCCGTTTTATAATGCCTTCATGCTCTAAATCCTTGAGTCTCTCCGATAGAACTCTTCCACTGATAGGAAGTGCAGCTTCAATTGTACAAAAGCGCTGAGGGCCAGAAAGAAGCTGGTGGATCACTAATACGGCCCAACGCTTACTGATAATCTCTACACTTTTCTCAAATCGTGGACATAATAGAAACTGATCCATATATCTCACCTCGTTCTATCATTATTATACACTATATGTACTTTACATAAAAATTATTTAATTTATATATAGAAACTTAATGGTTTCAGGAGGCATGTAGGTAGTCTTTTTTATAGACTTTTTTCGAGAATTATATCAGTTACTTTATTCAATGAACGAGTGTGTTCAGTTCCAATTAATATAAGCTGAAGTGGAGTGAACTTGCTGCTCTTCCAAAAAAAATAGGGGATATAACTTGTGCTGAGAAGAATGTACCGTAGTATTGAAATTGGATATAGGATGAAATAAGGAAAAAGAAAACATGCTGCAGGAATGAAGCAGCATGTTTTCTATACTAAGGAATATTGTGTATTAGCAGTTATGGCGTTTTACTAAGAATATTAAGAGTCTGGAGAGAAATTTTCAAAGTAGTAGGCAAGTAGAAGAGGTAGGGCGAAAAAAGGAGAGAATAGTACCATTCCGATCACAAATTCCAACATATCAACACTCCTTTCATTTATGGAAGCTTGCATAAATGTGACAATTTTGTGAACTCCTTATTCTCATTTTTACATAAAATGGAATAAACTTCAAGCTATTTTTTCTAATTTTTCTGAAAATTAGTAATGCTATGAAGCGATAGAGTTAGAAGGATGAAGGGGGAAGGTTTGCAGCTGTTTGATTTATTAAATATATTGTATTCTTCGTTTTAAGAAAGCGTTATCATTCAATGTTTTTATTAAACTGCCTAGATTTTCAGCCAAGCTCAAAGGATTGAATAATAATTACAAGGTGATGGAAAAATAATCCTGTATACTATATTAGATAAGGAGCAGGTACTAATGGAACAAACATTGTATGAGAAGCTTGGAGGAGAGGAAGCCATTGCGAAAGTAGTGGATTATTTTTATGAGGAATTAGTCTTAAAGGATGAAACGGTGCAGCACTTTTTTGAGAATACAGATATGGAAAAGCAAAAACGCCATCAAGCGAAATTTATTAGCTTTGCTTTAGGTGGTCCAAATCAATACTCTGGAAGGTCAATGGCAAAAGCGCATGAAGGGATGAACCTGCAGCCGGAGCACTTTAACGCTATTGCAACTCATCTTCATGATGCACTTGCGCATTTTGGCGTGCAGGAGCAGGATATTCAAACTGCTTTAGATAAGATTGCGACTCTCCGGGATGATATTCTGTATAAGTAAGAGTAAAAGGGACAGATGCAACCATCAGTCCCTTTTTATGTTTTCTTTGTGTTCATTAATAAGAATAGGAATTTTATACCCCTCAGCATGAAATTCCGAAATACGAGGCGTGGCGTTAACCGCTTTTAGTCCATAGGTTCCGCTCTTGTTGTTGGCATTAACATGATGAATGGTTAGATGTTGCACTCCTGCTCCTATATACATAGCTTGAGGAGCGGAGTTGCGAATGGCGACCTGTTCGATTTCGACACAATCAGCGCGCTGTTTCCCTCCAAAGACTTGAATATCTGTACCTGCTGTTTTAAAGCTTCGAATGGCGATGTTACGTAGGACAATATTTCGAGCACGATATTGAAGAGCGATAACAGGATTCCCTTTATAGTCATAATCAGGGTCGCCAATTAGCGTAAAATGATTGATAACAACATTTTTATACGATGAAATCACCATACCGCGTGGATTAGAATCTGTATATAAGTTTGTATAAACAGGCGCTATGGATACAAGATTCGTCGCACGGATATCGTAAGCTGTCTTTGATTCAGGATCAGTGCTGGTGTGATGCCCGATATGGCGAAAGTTGTACGAACGGTTGTCGTTGACAGAAAGGTGTCCAATGATTTGTACATTTGAAGCTGCTGATGAGTTATGATGAGCCTTAATTTCCACACCGCCAAAGCATCTAGCGGTAGAGTTGTTCACAAGCCAGATGTTTCGTGAACCGTCATCAATTTCAATACCGTTCGAGTTAGAAAATCCTTTTTGGTGTGCTCTTCCGCTTGGATCGCACATGTGGCAATTAGAGATCATGATGCTCTCGCTATGATGTGTGGTAATACCATCGTCTCCAAAGCCAGAGCCGTTCAGGTTATCGAGCCAAATGTACTTGCTGCCGCCCCATGCGCGGGTTCCATCTCCTGCATAACTATAGGCAGGAGATGAAATGTCAAAGCAATGCAATCCAGGATTCAACGCAGCTACATCCTTTACCCAACCGAATGTAACATGGGCAAATGTAAGGCAGCTGGAATGGTTGCCTCCTGTACACGTTTTTTGTTCATAGCCGAGCCGTTCCACATTCCAGTCTAGAGTCATTCCTTGTATGTAAATGTTACGGTTCCCTCGCCGGTAATTCGCATTTGTAATCAGTCTGGTTCCTTTGGCTGCAGCATGATGAAGCTTTATGATGGTTTTGCCTTTTCCTTCCCCTTCAAGGTATGTCCATGATGGCAGCTGCAGCCCTTTTGTTATGAATACTCCTTCAGGAATATGCACCCTCACCCGGCCGCGGCCGATCGCCTTCTTAAAGGCTTCTGTATCGTCAGTCCTGCCATCGCCTGCCGCTCCGTAGTCCTTTACATTGACTGTACGCCGTATGCGCTTTAATAGGTGATTGTATTCTTTATCTAATAGAGCCTTCCAAGCAGGAAAGGCGTGACCTTCTTCATTTACATATGTGGTGCAATCGGCCTGTGCTGCATTGGAACGTATATGCTTGAGAAAAGAAGGCTTCAGCCTAGACATAGGAGGATTATCCCTTACCCTATGAAAGATAGCGTTTGTTTCTTCGACGGCTTTTTTTATACTTACCTTTTTATAAGCAAGCTGAGACAGCAGCCTTGCATTTTTTTTGGGATCATGGCTTTGATCAAGATACATAATTCTTCACCTCGTTTTTGTGAGATAAGTGTTATGCTTATCATTTTTCGACAGGCTTCCTATGTCATTGGAAGACGCGGCATGAATCTGAAGGAACAGGTGCCAAAGATGCTAAAAATTTATACAGAACGTAAGGATAGACAGCATCACTGGAAGCAATGGAGTGCTTTGACGAAGGCGTTCAAAGTGCTTCGTCCATACTTATTCTATCATGTATCTAACCAGGCCTATCCATTATTCAACAAAGAGATTTGCACGTATGGGTTGACCCAAGCAGAACGTGACGTTTTGCAGAAATATGTACTGGAAATTTGGTTAGAAGGAATAGAAGCCTGACTTCGTTTGGAATCCACACAACATGTTCTTGCGCTACCACCATTTTGCCGCAAAAGCCAGAGGACTGCGCTCCAGAATGGTGGGTGCATTGGTGCAAGAACATCGCAACATGTATAGGGTAAAAAAAGAGAAGTAGGATTACTCCCGCACTTGCCACCTTGGCGGGCAAGTACGGGAAGTGTGAGCTCTCCCTATTCGTCCTATGAGAAGCCTGTTGAACGGCTCTGTATTTCGCTTCCTAGGAAGAAGATACGGAATCCCCCACCTTAAGGAACGTTAGCGAGTGGATGGTGGGTGTAGTTCAATATATAATAAGCATATAGAAAGGATGGGAAGATGATGTATTTAACTGTAAAAGAAACAGCTCATTTTTTAAATATGCCGGAAGCTGAGATTGAGAGCCTCATTCGGCAAAGACGTATTCGTGCTGTTCATGACGGAGAACAGTATTTAATAAATAAGGAACAGTTCAATAATCATCTTGAGCAAATAGAAAAGTACAGAAAGCTTATTGATGAAATTTTAAGTGAACCGATTCCAGATGATTTGGATGTAAAGGATGAGGATTGATAGATAGAGGATTGTCGAATAAATTTAGAAAAAAGACGAGAAAACGGACAAGTAGTTTGTGTTTACGCCAAAAAATACAACATATACATGAGTAAGTCACATAAGGAAGACGGGCGTGCTTTACGGGAAGTATGCTCGTTTTTTTATATGTTTATTCACTGCATTTCAGGCAAAATGTCTAAAAAGCAACATAAGAATCAGGATAAGCACACATTTTTTGTTGCTCTAAATAGGAAATATATAGAAAGGTATGGGGACAGAGATGGAAATGGCTTTTATGGTACAAGCATCAGATGGTATAGAAGTATCTTGTATGAAATGGACAGATGAAACAAGGCAGCCAAGGATGATTTTGCAAATTTCCCATGGCATGGCAGAGCATATTCGCCGTTATGATGCATTTGCACGAATGCTTGTTAGGGAAGGGATTTTTGTATATGGCAACGATCATCGCGGTCATGGGTATACGGCAAGGAGAAAGGAAGATAGAGGGTATTTCGCAGATGAGGATGGCTTTGAGATAGTTGTTGAGGACCTGCATCTCATAACGCAGCAGATTCAAAGAGAGTATCCTGGCACTCCAATAGTATTATTTGGTCACAGTATGGGCTCATTTCTTGCGAGACGGTATGCACAGTTATACGGCAGAGAGCTGCACGGGATGATCTTATCAGGGACAGGAGATAACGCAGTTCCTTTGCTGAAAATAGGCAGGCTGATTGCCCGCTTAGAAATGAAGAGAAAAGGTAGAAAAACACCCAGCGTGTTTTTAAACAGCTTATCCTTTGGACAATTCAATAAGCCATTCCGGCCGAATCGCACTGCGTTCGATTGGCTAAGCCGTGATGAGCAGGCAGTGGACAAGTATATAGCGGACCCGCTATGCGGCGGAATTTTTACTGGAGGCTTTTTTTATGATTTGTTTACGGGCAGTGAAGTAATTCGAAAGGCGGAGAATATTGCAAAGGTGCCGAAGGATTTACCGATTTTCTTTATATCCGGGGACAAAGATCCTGTAGGCAGAAATACAAGGGGTGTATTGCATGCATACAAAGCATTTCGAGCGGCCGGTGTGCATGATGTGTCGTACACATTTTATAAGGATGGCCGTCATGAAATGCTGCATGAAATCAATCGAGAGGAGGTATATAGGGATATTTTGAATTGGATGAAGGAGAGATGATTAGGATTAACAATTGAGATAAATGAGTACAAAGGCCCCTTCCAACAAAGGAAGGGGCTCTCACATTGTCTTCATATTTTTGTCGTTTGTAAATCTAAACAGCTTTATTGACTTTTGTTATTACTCAATAAATGCAAACAAAATTCCAAGTCAGCCTGCAAATGCTCCTTCATTAACAGCTCTGCTGTCTGTCCATCTCTTGCCTCGATCGCGTTATAGATTTTCTCATGTTCATCAATGAGGAATGGGCGATTGTAGTATACGACGGTATGCCGAAAAAGGTAGATGATGGATTGCATACGGTCAATAATGTCAATCATTACCGGATTATTGCTTGCTTGTACGATAATTTCATGAAATCTTTCATTGGCCTTCATGACTTCCTCACGGGTTCCCGTTCTTCCAATTTCTACACATTTCCAAAGAGCTACAAGTTCGCTTTCTTGAAGATACGTTGCTGCGCATTGGGCAGAATATCCTTCCAGCAGCATACGAACTTGGAACATGTTTCGTAAATCTTTTTCAGAAGGGCTGACAACCTTTTTTCCTTTAATCAGTCCTTCTTGCTCTAATCTTCGAATCGATTCTCGAATGGGTGTTCGGCTTACGCCTAATTCAGCTGCGAGCTTTTCTTCAACGATTTTCGTTCCATGAGGAATCTTACCATGTACAATCATATCTCGGATGATTTCGTAGGACTGATGGTAAGCAGGACGGGACTTTTCAGTATCTTGGCGCATATCGTTCACCTCTTTTCTCCGTGCTTCTCACTTAAAAACTGGAGTCTATATTCTTCTCATTAAAAGTATAGACTAGAGACTCTAGAAAAACAAAAATAAAATAAATGAATACAAATAAAATAAAATTGTATACAAAAATTATTTTTTCGTGTACAATCCTAATTGTAACCGCTTAAAAAATTGAACATGCGATTGCGTAAGCGGATACTTTATTATCTTTAGACTTCATTTATTAGCAGCATCCGCTCTTGCTAACCAGCAAAGCGGAAAGAGAATCTGCTGAATTAAGAGATTTGGGAGGAATACAAATGAAAAAGAGCATCGGTTTTATAGGCTTGGGTATTATGGGAAAACCAATGTCATTGAATCTCATCGAGGCAGGATATAAGGTAACAGTTTATGATATAAATCAAGACGCGGTAGAAACATTGGCTGCTGCAGGTGCTATTGCAGCCGAATCTCCAAAAGAGGTAGGAGAAAAGAGCGATATTATTTTCACGATGCTTCCAAACTCTGAGCATGTGAAGGCGGTTGTATTAGGTGAAAATGGAATTGCAAGCGGTGCGCAACAAGGAGCAGTAATCGTTGATATGAGCTCTATTTCACCGGTGGTTTCTAGAGAAATTGCAAGTGAGTTAGCACAAAAGGGGATTGAAATGCTGGATGCGCCTGTAAGCGGAGGAGAGCCGAAAGCAATAGATGGCACCTTAGCCATTATGGTTGGCGGTAAGGAAGAGGTTTTTGAAAGCGTTAAACCTGCACTGCATTGCATGGGAAAAGATGTAACGTTAGTAGGCGGAAACGGATGCGGTGCTACTGCGAAATTAGCGAATCAAATTATTGTGAATCTCAACATCGCTGCAATGTCAGAGGCACTTGTACTAGCTGCTAAAGCTGGAATTGATATTGAAAAAATGTATCAAGCCATTCGCGGCGGTCTTGCTGGAAGCGCTGTCTTAGATGCAAAGGTTCCGTTAATTTTAGAAAGAAACTTTGTAGCTGGAGGAAGAATCGACATCAACCTAAAGGATATGGCAAATGTTATGAACACAGCACACGAAATCGGTGTCCCGCTTCCACTTTCTAGTCAGGTATTAGAAATCTTCCATGCATTGAAGGTAGAGGGCAAGGCAAGCCATGATCACTGCGGCATTGTACAGTATTATGAAAAGCTTGCGAATGTGGAAGTAGGGAGAGCTTAAAGATGGGAACAGTTATGAGTAATGAAAAGCGATTAGCGAAAAACGTTTTTGCTGCTATCCCACCAGTAGATTGTAATGTTGTTGATGAACTGCTGGAAAAGGAATTGCAGGATTTTACGAAAAAAGTAGTCGTACTTGATGATGATCCTACTGGTGTACAAACAGTTCATAATATCTCTGTGTATACAGATTGGTCTGTAGAGAGTATTGAAAAGGGCTTCCAGGAAGAAAATTCCATGTTTTTCCTTCTTACAAATTCAAGAGGCTTTACGGCATCCGAAACTGAGCAAGCACATCAGGAAATCGCCGAGAACATTGCAACGGTTGCAAAAAAGCATAATAAGGAGTTTATTATCATTAGCCGAGGGGATTCTACGTTAAGAGGACATTATCCTTTAGAAACAGAGGTGCTAAGGGATACAGTACAGTCAAGCTATGGGACTATATTTGACGGTGAGGTGCTTCTGCCGTTTTTTAAAGAGGGTGGACGTTTCACGGTTGATAATATTCATTACGTTCAATACGATGAGTATTTGGTACCGGCTGGTGAGACAGAATTCGCGCAGGATCGAACATTTGGCTATACAAAGTCACATTTAGGTGAGTGGGTTGAGGAAAAAACAAACGGTGCTTTTAAAGCTGAAGATACAACATATATCTCGCTGGCAAGCATTAGAGCATTGGATATAGACACAATTACAAAGCAGCTGCTTGCAGTTCACGATTTCAATAAAGTAGTAGTCAATGCTGTTGATTATGTAGATGTGAAAATTTTTACTACGGCGTTAGTAAGAGCAATAAAGCTGGGCAAGAATTTTATGTTCAGAAGTGCAGCTGCTTTCACGAAGGTGATCGGAGGAGTAAGCGATAAGGGTTTGCTTACAAGAGCTGAGCTTATACAGGAGGAGTCTAATCACGGAGGATTGATTATCGTTGGCTCTCACGTGAAAAAGACGACGGAACAGTTAGAAGAACTAAAAAAATGCAGCTTTATTGAATTCATTGAATTTGACTGCCATCTTGTTTTACAGACAGAAAGCTTTCAAGCTGAAGTAAATAGGGTTATTGAAGCTTGTGAGAACTTAATCAGCTCGGGGAAAACGGTAGCCGTTTATACGAAAAGAGCAAGACTTGATCTCGGCCCGAACAAAAAAGAGGAAGAGCTAAAGCTGTCAGTTCAAATTTCGGATGCAGTCACAAGCATTGTGCAAAGGCTCCAAGTAAGACCAAGCTATATTGTAGCGAAGGGCGGTATTACATCAAGTGATATTGGTACAAAGGGCTTACAGGTAAAGCGAGCGACTGTAGCTGGTCAAATTCAGCCGGGAATTCCGGTTTGGGTGACAGGGGAGGAAAGTAAATTCCCAGGAATCACATACGTCATTTTCCCTGGAAACGTGGGAGCAAAGACAACATTAAAGACCACTGTGGAAATTTTAAATCAGTAATTATGAGGATTTTGTATTTGGAGCGAGAGTGGATGTATACGACTGCTTCATTATTATAGTCATGATGCATGTTCGTATACATCAAACTTCTTGCAATTAATTTATTTGAAAGCGAATACAGAAAGCGTTCTAGGTTTAAGTAATTGTAAATATATGCAGCTTTAGATGACTTGGCCGTGTAATACCAATACAAAGAGATATACAGGATTATTAATTACATCTTGAGAAGGAGAGTAGGACATGAGTTCTTTATTTGGACTAAGCCATAATACAAGTTTATTGTTATATGCGGTAATATCTATACTGGGTTTAATTCTATTGATTGCTAGATTTAAGACAAACCCATTTATAGCATTAATTGTTGCGGGATTGTTTATGGGATTAGCTTCCGGCATGAAGCTTCCTGATATTGTGAAGGCCTTCCAAGAAGGAGTGGCGAGTGTCTTAGGCTTTATCGCTGTTGTTCTTGGACTTGGAACCATGCTTGGGAAAATGATGGCAGAATCGGGCGGAGCTGAACGAATTGCCCGAACGCTTGTCGGTGCATTTGGTGAGAAAAATGTTCACTGGGCGATGATGGTTGTTGCAGTTATTTGCGGTATTCCTGTATTCTTCCAGGTTGGTGTTGTACTCTTAATTCCACTTGTTTTTGTAATTGCAAAGCATACAGGAACTTCTCTCATTAAAATTGGTCTTTCGTTAGTTGCTGGACTTGCAGTTGTACACAGTCTTGTTCCGCCGCATCCGGCTGCGATGCTGGCTGTTGGAATCTTTCAGGCGGATTTAGGAAAAACAATCTTTTATTCTATCCTAGTTGCGTTTCCAGCTGCAGCAGTAGCAGGTCCTATTTATGGCTCTTATATTTCAAAAAAGATTCGTGTAGAACCGTCCGGGGAACTAGTAGAACAATTTACAAAAACAGAACGTAAAGATTTACCTGGCTTTGGAATCACTCTGTTTACAATTTTGCTTCCTGTTCTTTTAATGTTAACAGCAACAGTAGTAGATCTTATGTATCCTGCTGAAAGCATGTTCCGTCAAGTTGTTGATTTTATCGGCAGCCCAATTGTAGCGCTGTTGCTTTCATTAGTATTTTCTTTCTATTCATTTGGATTTGCGCGTGGATTTAACGGAAATGATATCTTAAAGTTTACGAATGACTGTCTTGGACCGGTAGCTTCTATTATCCTAATTATCGGGGCAGGCGGCGGCTTTAATAAAATTTTGACAGCAAGCGGAGTAGGTGATGCCATTGCAAAGCTTGCGACAGATGCAGCAATTTCTCCGATCCTATTGGCATTCTTAATCGCTGGTATGATCCGCGCAGCTGTTGGTTCTGCGACTGTTGCGATGACAACAGCAGCTGGGATTGTAGCACCGATTGCGGCGACAATGCCAAATGTTAGCCCAGAGCTATTAGTGCTTGCAACAGGAGCTGGCTCCATCATGCTGTCTCACGTAAATGACTCAGGATTCTGGTTGATTAAAGAGTTCTTCAACATGTCAGTACCTGAGACATTAAAAACATGGACTGTGATGGAAACAATCTTGTCCTTTACAGCTTTTCTGGCAATCCTTTTACTAGATGTATTCATTTAAGGTTAAAAGCAGGGGAGAGGAAACCCCTGCTTTACTTAGTTTAGCTATTCTTAATGGCAGCTATTCTTCTCAAATACAAGAGGTTCCTTATCAGCTGTCCCTGCTGAAGAATGAAAAGTTTTATTGTTGCACGAATAAAACAAAAAGCCATGCGATCCAATCGCATGGCTTACTTTCAGGAATTGTAAGTGCTTACATTTTTATTTTCAAACAACGTCTGCTGAAGAATTCTTAAAGTATTGTCGTAATACAATTGGTAACAAGAAAAACGGAGAAAAAAGCACCATTCCTACTGCAAATTCTAGCATAGCTATCAAACTCCTCTCTCGTTATCAGTTGTCACATTTGTAAATGTGACAAAATTGTGAACTTCTATATTTCTATTTTCACATAAAGAAGCCTATTTGACAAGGTGTTTTTTAAAAATTTTCAGAAAATTTTGCTAAATAATGGGTGATTTATGTTTTAGATGGTTCTGTAAGTAGAAAGAGGTTAAGCTGGGGTATAAATCCAATACCATCATCCTATTTCAAGCTAGATCATTTAAGGAGAAAAGCTTGTAAAGATATGAATATAGATTCCTGAATGGGTAAATAAGGAATTAATGGTATGTTCTAAATTTAACAAAATTAAACAAAATTAAACATTTACTATATAATTGTTCTTATATAATGAAAGCAGGACCTTAGATTCTGAAAAATAGCTCAGAGGAAGGCCTGAGGGCAAAAACTTTTTTCCTCTGTAAAAGAATGAACATGCTACAATAGAAGGTGTTTTATATTTACAGAATACCATCTCATCGTTTAGTGAGAGACTGCACTAAAATGTTTTGATGTACTAGGAAGTATTGCATAACATATCTATCGAGACAAAATGGTTCTTGTCTAGGCACAGGGGGAAAGTTAATTATGAAGTATAAAGTTGTTTTCTTGGATATTGACGGCACCATTTTGCCGCACGGAAAGAGCGTAACCAATGCAACAAAACAGGCAGTGCAGCGACTAAAGGAGAATAACATTCACGTCGTAATCGCAACAGGGCGAGCGCCTTATTTTGCAAAGCCTGTTATTCATGATTTGGATGTGCAGTCGATGATCTTCTTTAACGGCTCTTATGTATATCATAAAGGAGAAATCATCCACCGAAAACCAATTGAGAAGGACGTACTAAAGAAGCTTCATATTCGGACAAGTGATTATAAGCATCCGTTAACATACCTTGGAGGAACAGATCTAAGAGTAACAGAGCTGGAGCATCCTTATGTCAAGGAGGCATTTCGCCAGGAGATATCTGGATTACAGGAGGCACATCCCGCATTTTGGAGGGATGAGGACATCTACCAATTGTTTCTTCACTGTGAAGCAGAGGAGGAGCATGGGTATCAGCAAAGCATTCCCGAGCTATATTTTAGAAGATGGAGCAGTCCGGGGATGCGTACATGCGATGTGAATTGTGCCAATACAACAAAAGCAACCGGGATCCTGAAGCTTCTAGAGCAATTGGAGGTTTCACAGGAAGAGGCTGTTGCCTTTGGAGATGGTTTGAATGATGTTGAAATGCTGTCTATGGTTGGTATGGGAGTAGCGATGGGGAATGCCATTCCTGAGGTGCAAGCCTATGCGGATATGGTTACAATTACAGCAGAGGAAGATGGCGTGAAGCATGGACTGGAGAAGCTAGGACTTATCTAGAGCGGAAGGGTTATAAATTGTTAACCCTATAAATAGCTTTGAAAGCATGTTAGCTATTATTTATATGAAAGCAGAGGCTGGAGCGCTAGAACGCTCTGTACCCTCTGCTTTTCTTTTTGGTGATTTTGTGTGAAGATGAAAAAAGTTCTATAAAAGAAAGGGAGAGTTGAGCGGTGAACGAACAAATTTGGATGCTATTACAACAAATTGACGAGCGAAAGGAAGAGCTGATTGAGCTGACCAAAAAGCTTATTCAGTTTGAAACTCCTGCTCCACCAGCCCGGAATACAAGCGATATTCAGGGGTTTGTAGGGGAGTTTTTACGAAAATGCGGCTTTGTAATAGATCAATGGGATGTATATCCGGGAGATCCAAATGTAGTGGGGGTAAAGAAAGGAACGAAGTCAGAGCAGTATAAAAGCCTTATTATTAATGGTCATGTAGATGTTGCTGAGGTAGCCGAAGGCGAACAGTGGAAAATAGGCCCATTTTCCCCTTTTGTCGAGGATGGATATTTAGTCGGTCGGGGTGCTGCGGATATGAAGGGTGGGATCGCAGGGGCATTGTTTGCGATTCAGCTTCTTCAAGAGGCAGGGATTGAACTGCCGGGGGATTTAATTTTTGAATCTGTAATCGGTGAAGAGGTTGGAGAAGCAGGGACCCTCCAGTGCTGTAGGCGCGGCTATAACGCTGATTTTGCATTGGTTGTTGATACAAGTGATCTGCACATTCAAGGGCAAGGCGGGGTTATTACGGGATGGATTACAGTCAAAAGCCCGCAAACCTTTCATGATGCAACAAGACGACAAATGCTTCATGCAGGAGGAAAGCTATTCGGCGCAAGCGCTATTGAGAAAATGATGAAAATTATCCAAGGGCTTCAGGAGCTTGAAAGACATTGGGCAGTGATGAAAACATACGAAGGATATCCGCCAGGCATGACAACGATTAACCCTGCAGTTATTGAAGGGGGACGCCACGCAGCTTTTATTGCGGACGAATGTCGTCTTTGGATTACTGTACATTTTTATCCAAATGAAACACATCATCAGGTAACACAAGAAATCGAGAGTTTTATTCGTAAAATTGCTGATGCTGATCCATGGCTGCGGGAGAATCCTCCGCAATTTCAATGGGGCGGCGAATCTATGATTATCGATCGGGGAGAAATTTTTCCGTCCTTAGAGGTTGACCCGGCTCATGCAGCCGTACAAACATTATTCTCGCTTCATGAGAAAACACTCCGCCGCCAGGCAACGATTGATATGTCCCCAACGGTTACAGACGGGGGATGGTTTAGTGAATTTCAAATTCCAGCGGCTATTTATGGACCAGGAACGCTGCAGGAGGCACACTCTGTTAATGAAAAGGTAGCGGTTGAACAACTTGTTGAGTTTACGAAGGTAATTCTTGCGTTTATTTATGAGTGGTGTCATACAAGTAAGGAACAATAAGCCTGTAGGCTTCTATTTAACATTTTCTCGAAAGAATTCCTTTTCCTCAAATGTGTGAAGGGCGTCGCGGGTCGGGAGGGGTTATTCACTGAACGCAGGGAGAGAAGCAGAAAAAAGATAGCAGCAAAATGATTCTCTAAATGAGTATAATAGACATAGTAAAGCAAAGAAGGGAGAAATCATTTTGCCGCATATCGTCATTCGAGGAATTACAATTGAACAAACTAAGGAAATTAGCAAGCCGTTAGTAGAGGAACTTGCATCCATTTGTGATTGTGGAACAGACAATTTTACATTGGAGGTACCGCAATCTGTTTTTATCTTTGATGGAGAAGAAATACCATCGTTTCCGCTGATTGAAGTAAAATGGTTTGAGCGTGGACAAGAGATTCGTGATAAGTTCGCACGGGCTGTTACAAAGTATATAATGGGGACAGGGGCTAAGGAGGTAGAGGTTACATTTATTTCATTAGCAGAGTCCGCTTATTACATTAATGGAATAAGATGTGACGAATAAAAATAGTTATAAAAAAACGGAATCCTGTCGTGTGTGTTCGAGAGAGTTCCGTTTTTTGTACTTTAAGAAATTAAAAAATTTTCAGGTAAGAGGCCGTTTTACGTAATGAGCAGTTGTAAGAATAAAGTATGAGTGCAGCTAGGCCATTGTGAATCTTTCTTTCATAAAAAATATAGGAAGGGACGGCAATGTGATGTAAATATTTCAAAAAAGTGTAAGCGGTCACAATTTAGGTGAGGTTAAGTATGGTGTTTTACAAAAATTGGATATATAATAAGGATGTAGGAAAGAAATAAATCATTTGAAGGAGGTAATTCAAATGTCTCTCGTTCAATTTGATGAGGTATATGAAATCTGTTGTGAGATGGCAGATGTAAAAGTGCGGAGGGAAGCGAGGCCGATCATTCCAGCGAAGGATGATTATTACTGGTGGGAAAAGGCAGTGCGGGAAGTATTGAAAGAAGAAAAGAAAGAGGAAGAGCTTTTTATTATGTCATGAGCCTTTGTTCGGTAGAAAGGAAAGCATGCAGGTGAAATGTACGGTGTATACTTGAATCCCTTGTTGTTCTGTTTATATATGGAGCAGCAGGGGATTGTTTAATAAGGGCATGATTTTATGTTTCTTGTAATCATGCAAAGACTCCGTTATTGGACGGGGTCTTTATTTATGTCTCTGGTGTAAAGACGTTACATGCAGGGCATGAATTCCTGCAAGCTTACGGATTATGATGCATTACCAAACAGTTTGTATGTGTATCAAGTTCTGGTTCATATGGATGAATCCAGCGCATAATCACAGTGAGTGCTGCACATATTCCGCGCTCTTCCATCATCTCTACAGAATTATAAAAATTCAGACGGTACCAACTTACTACATGTAAGATCACTTCAGATTCGCCTGATTTTTCCCTTTTGTCTGTTTCATAGCATAACCATCTCGTTTGTTCTATTATGAGAAATAAACTGTCTTTCATATATTGGGTGTTGTTTATCATTTTATATGTAGTATTGCATTTTTAATAAAAATCATCGATCTTTGTCCTTTTTTCTTGAGAAACCAGGATCTTCTTTGAAACTATGTTAAAAATTTTACATAAAGTGTCTTTCTTGTCATGGAAATGAAAGTAAAATAAAATTTTGTTAAAAAGAAAATATGATAAAATAAAGAGATTGAAAGAGGATAGGTGCTCCAATCATGTGCTCCTGTTTTCAATGAATTTTGCTGTATATCGGAGGAAAATCATGACAGTCGAGAAGCAGTTTATTAACAAGTCGTACTATGAAACCTTTTTAATAGAGAATGAAACGAGACATCCAATTGAGGTGCTTGGTGCGTTGTACCGGGCGGAAGAGAGCAATGAAATCACTGATTTGTCTTATATTCGTTTCGCGCAAGGTGAGATATATTATCACAGTAAGGATTTAGAAGCAGCCATTTTTAAATGGGAAAAGGTCGAGAATGAACTGCAGCCATGGGCCATAAAGAATATTGCTGATAGCTATTTTGAGCTCGGTATATTAGAACGTGCTGAAGAGCTGTATACATCTATTGTTACAGATTGCAGCACGTTGACGACAGAAATTGCGCTGCAGCTGTTTTCTCTTCATATCGAACAGAATAAAATCGAGTCTGCCTTCAAAGTCATTCAGGAGGCGGTATCGTTCAATGCTGATTATCCGAATGTCACATCTCTAGCGCGCGCTTTCTATGAGGAACAGGAGGATTGGAACAGCGCAATTGAGCTTGCGGCGAAGGAAGCCATCCGGACGGAATCTCTTCAATGGTTTGAAATTTTAAAAGGCTATGTGAGCAAGGGATATACGAGGGGATTTGCGCCAGGGTACTTTTATGAGCTGTTGGCTGTGCTATACAAGCTGGATCAAGGGCATTTTGTGCAACTGGTTTCTGCACTTTGGCAGAGCTATAAAAATCAAGAGTCATATTTGGCTTGGATGCAGATTATTAATCTTGTATTCTTAGAAGCTGAGATAAATCCTTATGATGCCTGGGAGGAAATTGCTGCTCTATATGAGGATGCATACCATGAATTTATGACGGGACAATATTTTATTAATGAGCTGCATGATGTTGTGCCGAATTTAGTTACGAATTGGCTGAAGCTGACACCTCATTTGCATGCTGTATTTCCATCTGCAGCAGTATTGGCATGGAGCGAAATGTTCCCGCACAGTATAGAGGCGAATCTTGTAAGTACTGCTAAGGATTTAATTCGCCGCTCTGAGTATAGCAATGACCTTCTGGAGCATGCGCTGCAGCTTTTTGATTCGATTACACAGTGGGCAAAGCGAAATGATTTAGAGGCAGGACCAAGATGGGATTGGCTCGTTCGCCAGCTTGCGGACGCAAACACACGTCATCTCGTAGTTACTGGTGTAAAAGGGAACGGGACATCTTCCTTTATCAATTCTCTACTGGGAGAGGATGTGTCAGGTCATGCTGCGGATGCAGTTGTTGCGATTAGCGATGGTGCAGAGACAGAAATTACTGTTATGAATGAGACGGAAGTAGGGACGATTTTCAGCCTTGCTGAATTCCAAGAAGTAACAGCAGGAAACACTTTATCTAGTCAACGGGGAGAGTGCGTCCATGTAAGAATACCAAGCAAGTTTTTATATGAACATGCTCTCACCATTTTTGATATACCAAACTTTCAAGGCAGCGAGCTGCTTGAATATGCCCGTACGTCCAACGGCCTGTTAGTTGTGCTGAATGTGAATGAGCCGTTTACGGAGCAGGAGCGCAGGGTGCTTCTTCAAGTCCGAAAGCAGCTTCCTAACCTGCCGATTCATTTTCTATTAAATAAGATGGATACCATTTACAGTGAGCAGGAAGCCATGCGGATTACACAAGGTACGCAGCTGCGCATACAGGCTGATTTCCCTAATGCGGAAGTTTTGCCATATTCCTCCTTGTATGCAAGCAGACAGCAATTAAGTGATGTAACAGACTTCCTAGCGGCTGGCTTTGGACTTCAGGGCATGGAAGAGGGGCGTTCTGCGAAGCTTTTATACCTCATTAAAAGCATGATTATGTATCTGATTAGAAAACGTGAGGAGAAGGAAAGAAGACTGGCAGATTCTATAGAATGGAACGAGGATATGCTTGCAAAGCTGAATGCTGCTATTCATAAGGTAAGTGATCTGGAGCAGGAAAAGGCAGGAATCATCACAAAATCGTATGCAGTTGTAAAAGAGGCGATTCAAGACGAGCTTACGGAGCAAATTCCTAAGCTGCTGCGGGAATGTTCCGATATTTTGAGCGAGGATAGTGATTTCCGAAATATTCATGTTAAGATTAATGAAGAGATGAATAAGAGAATACAAAGCTATTTGCAAAATAAAATATTGCCGGAATGTCTTGTTTCCATTCAGGAATGGATTGCAGAGTCCCGTGAGGAGCTATTGCAAGGGCAGGGCTATTTAGAAGAAATGAGCGAGGCGTTTAATGCGCTATACGAGGAAGAGAAAATCAGGCTTGAGTGTGATTTCAGAGTGCTTGATGATTGGCAGCGCGACGCAGAGCGAATTACAAGTACGGTACAAATCGGGGAAGTGAATGTGTTCCTTCGATCCAAGCCGTCACAATTTTTATTAAAAAGCGCTGGGAAGTTGTTCGGGACTTTCGGACAAAACAGAACGGTGCTGTACAATCAATATAAGAAGCATATTGAGAGCGAAGAGTACAGCGAAATTGCTGCTGCTGTGACAAGTAAGTTTCTCCTGCAGTTTGAATTGCTGGAAAAGGGGCTTGTACGGGATGTAGGAATGTTCTTCCGAAATCCGCTTTCTGTTTTGAGTCAGCTTGCAGAAGAGACAAATGCAGACATTCAAAGGGAGCAACAGCTGCTTGATACAATGAAGGCTAGACCTGAAGTGTATCGTGATCCGCTTACGCTGTTTGAAGTGAAGCTTCGTCAATATGAATGGGTAACAGGGACAGGAGAAGTGAGAAATCCTTTAGCTTTCTCTTAATATAAAAAGTTCGTAAGTTTATAATGACTTGCCATATGGCAATTACAAGGGCTGTCAAAGGGGAGGGAAATCCTTTTTGACAGCCTTTTTGTATTTATCTAGTCTCATGTCTTTTGACGGACCTTGTTAGCAGCTTCCTTGATAAAGAAACGGTGCCTATTTTTGTATAAATTTATGCTAGACTGTACCTGAGTTTACAAGAATCCATCAGGTTATCCAGATAGTCCGAGTGGACCTGGCATCTCTTTCTCTGGCAGTTCAAATGGCAGTAGTTCGTAGATCATTCCGTTTCACATGGGGGAGGCTCCTATCCGGCGTCCCTGCTGGACAGCTGCTGAACCCATCTATTGTTCCAGAACTTTTCAGGGATGCTATTTTAGTTAATGATACAATTTGAGAATAAAGTATGGTAAGGTTTGGGTGTATCAATTTATGAGGAGGAATGTTGAAATGACAACACATCAAGACAACCAGGCGTTACCGCCAAAAACATGTACGATCGATCGTCTTGTTACACTCCCGGCGGATGTTGCGAAGGTGATTGCCGGACAAAAGACAGCAACGCGCCGCAACGGTAGATATGCAGATGTTGGGGAAATTATGACGCTAGAGGGGAAACAGTTTGTTGTAGAGCGTGTATATACGCAAACACTTGGGGAATTAACAGACGAGCATGCTCAGCAGGAGGGCTTTGAAAATGTAGAAGCATATAAGCAATCTATTTTGTCTATCCACCCGGGCATGCCATGGCTGCCTCATATGAGAGTTTGGGTGCATGAGTTCCGCGCGGTATAATGTAAACGCATGCTGTATCATTTCTTTCTGTATATACATATAGCCAGCGCCATTTTATCAATTGGCCCGTTCTTTGTTTTGTTTTCTACGATCAAAAAGCTGCGCCATGCGGATGAACAAACGGAACAAGCTTATCTTGATACGTTTCGATCTGCTGTGTATTTGGCTAAGCATGCCGGGCATGTATTGGTTGTTTCAGGCATTCTACTAGCGGTGACAGGGTCCTGGTCATGGTCAACCCCTTGGATTGTGATGACCGTGCTCATTTTATTGGCTTCTTTATTTTTTCTGGCGCGTGCATTCTCTCCGACCATTCGTAAATTCGGAGAGCCGGGAGAGGATAAAGAGGCGTTGGTACAAAAGCTCAATCGCTCCGTGTGGATTTACATCATTTTATTGATGATGATGCTTTGGTTTATGGTTACGAAGCCTATGTTATGGTAGTGGGGCATCCGTTTTTATGGGTGCCTTTTTATTTTATCTTGTAACAAGAATAAGCTTCTAGCTGAGCAGCCATTCAACGTTTGTCTACAGCAAAAAAACCACTGATAGTACTTATATGATATGGTCACATATTTCCCAAAAATTATTTCATTCAATCGCTTCAGGGGTTAAGAGGATAAGGTTTTTCTAAGACTTAAGACCTAATTTGTTACATCTTTACATGAAAAAATATTAAATACGATCTTTTTGGTTTAAAATGGTGATAGGTGAATTTCTTCTTAAAGAACTAATGAAGGAGGGATTATGTTGGACAACTTACAAAGAAAAGAGCTCCTGTCTCCATCAACAGAGGGTGAATTAGAGACAATGGCGGATGTTATTATTCGCGAGGACGAGCTTGTTCAATTGAATAAGGAAGCGGATATGTATGTGCAAAAGCTAAGCGGTGAGAATCATGCAGATCTTTCACATGTGCTGGCTCAGCTTTCTGCGCTTGGAGATAAGGAGCAGCGCGAGGCAGGAGAAACACTCTCTGCTTTAAAGCGTCCGGTTGCCGCAATGATGGGAGGAAAGCACGATGAAATTCCAAAAACGCTGCTGTCCCTCCGCCAGACTGTCTCAGAGTTAAATCCGAATGCCTTGGAAGCATCTGGAGTGAAGCGTATGATGTATAAAATGCTTCGTAAAAATCCGTTAGAAACGTACGTGCACAAATACCAATCTATTGATAAGCAAATTGAAGAAATTATTAAGGCGCTGCTCGTTGGGCGTGATAATTTGCAGGAGGATAGCGTCAGCCTTGGAATGCTAAAAGAGCAATCAATGCAAAAAATTCAAGCGCTTGATAGACAAGTGTATCTTGGCAGAAGATTGTCCGATATGCTTGAGGATGAGCGGCAAAAGCCTGAGCGCCAGAGGGATAAGCCGCTTATTAACGATGCGCTTGAGAAAATTCTTGTTCGCACCCGCAATATGCAGCAGGCTAAGAGCATTTTGCTGCAGTCGATTGCTTCAATTGATATTATTAAGAAAAATAATGAAAAGCTGCTAGAGGCGATTCGAAACGCGATTACAATGACACAAAACGTCGTAACGGTTTCTGCTTCTATTCAGTTAGCGCTGAACAATCAGCGCAAAACGATTGATGCGGTGAACGCGACAAATGAAGCAATTGAGACAATGATTCTCAGCAACTCCCGTGCGTTAAAACAGAATACTGAGGAGACGACGCGTCTGCTTGAAAATCCAGCCATTGGAATGGATAAGCTGCGTGAATCGTTCCAAAATGTGTTCGCTGCGATTCAGGCGTCCGAGGAATCGTCGGAGCGTATTATTCAATCAAGCCGTAATTTTGTGAGAGAGCTTGACTCTTTTAATGATGAGATGAAAAAGAAGCTAATTCATCATACAACGAAATAGAGAGGGGACTGTAATGAGCTTTTTGTCTTTTATTTTAGTTGTATTGGGCGGTCTTTTGCTTTTTGGATTGAGTGCCGCAGCGTTCGTGTTTTTTATCGGGAGAAGGCTGTTTATATCATGGAAAGAACCGTATAAACGGGCAACAGACTCGTTAATGCGTCTCTCAGGCCAGTCCATTTCCTTTCTGCAGGAATTTTCTCAGCACCCATTTTTATACCAATGGCTTCGTAATGAGGCAGCTCGCGAACCAGCCGCTTTACATGTTTTATTTTGCGCAGCTGATAATAGTACAAGAGAGCGGATTCTGGCTTCATTGACCAAGCAGGAGCAAAAAAAGCTGCACGCAGCGGTAAAGCAAAAGAAAAAGTTTTCGCAGCAGGAGCTGGATGATGCAAGAGCTGCGGTGAGGCGGTATATGGAAGAGGAGTATCGAAATCCATTGAGAAAATCCAGCCTTTCATTTTATAAGCTATATTTTTACGAGGAATATGGACAGGCGCTGCAGCATATTGAGCATTATAAAAAAGCGGTAAATCCTGTATTACAGGAAGCTATTACAGATATTGCTGCTTCTGCCCTGCGCAGCATCCCGTATTATAAGGAGCGCCGTATGTATGAGCAGCAGCATAAGTTTGAAGTGTTTTTGGCAAAGGACCTACCGGATATGCTAACGCTGATTTCTAATCTGCCTCCAGCGCAGCGCCAGGAAAAGGAAAAGGAGCTTGCGGCATTTTTACAGGAGTTCCAAGAAGAAATGAATGGTGCGCATGCAGCACTTGAGCATGAGTTGAATGTAAAAATGCGCGCGGCGAAGGAAAAGTTTCATGCAAACTAAATAGATTGATGCAGGAAGGCTTCATTTGGGCCTTCCTTTTTGTACTTCATTTTATTGGAGGTACTTCGTAAAATGTACGTTTCCTAATTTTGTATGAAGATGTCGATACAAATAACTATTTCCGCGGAAATACAACAAATTTCTCTTATGTTATAGTTCTCATCATTTTTTCTCATACTAAAATCGACAAAGGAGGGAAATAGAATGGGCAGAGGCAAAGCATTTCATCATAAGAAAAAAGGACACGAGCCAACGCTGCCGGAGAATGCGATCATCCATAAGGAGATCAATGAGCATACGGTAGAAGAAGAAGAGCTTCCGGTTATAACGGAAGCATATAAAAACAGCTTAAGAAAAGGCTAAACAAAAGAACCTCTTGCTCTGTGCAAGAGGTTTAATTTCCTTCACATTAGGCATATGATATGCTTAATGTGAAGGGGAGAGTGAGATTATGATATTGCACCGATTGCTGCAGGCGCTTGTACGCGAGCAGCTTATTCCATCGCAGTACGTTACATTAGAGCCGCCTTTATTATACATACAGCTTTCTGGAAACCGTTCCTTGCAGGCAAGCATTCAGAGAGTCCTCTCATTTGGAAGATTTGATATGGGCGATATACATATGATAGAGGGTGAACACCAGAGGACTATACAGAGTTCTGAAGAATTGCTTGATTTGATAAGGGAGGAAGGTTGGATTGCACATACAAAGCAATACGAGCGATTTCGAGAAGAGCTGAGAAACAGCGAGGAAAATTATATACTAGCCCTTGATGCCGCCAAAGAGCGGCGCCAATTCCTTCATCAAACATCGATTCAATGGGTGGAGGATGAACTGAAGAGGAATGACTGTTTTAGTTCTCTTATTTTTTATGAGCAATGGGTAATTGAAGGGCACCCGCTTCATCCTGGGGCAAAAATTAAGATGGGCATGAACAAGGATGATGTTGTTCGCTATTCTCCGGAATTTGCAGCACAGCCTCATGTTAAGCTGGCTGCAGCTCGAAGGGAGTGTGCTGTTTCCGTATGTACAGACGGGAAAAGCATTACATCTTTTTTGTATGAGGAATATGAAGGCTTGGAGGAACGTGTGAGAAATGAAATTGGGGAAAATGCGGATGCATATGAGATCATTCCGCTTCATCCATGGCAATGGGAGCATACGATCCCTGTGCTGCATGAGAAGGCTCTAGAGCGAAAGGATTTGATTTTGCTGCGTGATAGTGTGATACCGACCGCTGCTCTTATGTCATTTCGCTCATTAGCTCCTCTTGGTCGGCGTACCAATAGCAAGCATCATATTAAAACAGCTGTAAATGTACAGACAACGGGCGCGGTACGGACGGTTTCTCCAAATTCAGTTGAAAATGGTCCGGTTGTATCTCGTTTGCTGCGCGGTATTCAGCATAAGGAACAATACTTTCAAAATCAGTTTCGTATTTTAGAAGAACAGGCGGGTATTTACTATAATCCGCATGATAAGGAGCTGTCAGAGGAGCAACGGATGCTTCTCCGCAAAAATGCAGCAGCGATTTTACGCGAAAATCCAGAGCAGTTTATTAAGCATGGGGAAGTGATGATGCCGTGTGCCGCATTAATCGCGCAGTCACCGTTTCAAAACAAACCTGTTGTTGCAGAGGTGATTGAGCACTTTGCGAGTAAAGGGCAGGTTAAAGAGACAGTTGCAGCTTTTCTAGATGCATATGCAGGAATCTGTATCCCTCCTATGCTAACGCTGATGACCAAGTATGGAATTAGTATGGAGGGACATCTGCAAAACAGCATTATTGTATTGAATAAGGGAGAGCCTTCTCGTCTGTTTATTCGTGACTTCGGCGGTGTTCGTATATTAGAAGAGCGTTTAAAACAGCAGGGGATGAATGTGTCTCTTTACGCAGGATCTGCAATTCGGGCGAAAAACGGGGAGGATTTATGGAACAAAACATTTTATCCTGTTTTTCAAAATCATTTTGGCGAACTGATCGCATGTCTCGTCCGGTATTTCGACTTATCAGAGGAGCAGCTCTGGAGGCCGGTTGCTGCTGTCTGCCGGAGGGTGTTTTCTCTTTTAAAGAAAGATACCATAACTAGGGCGTATGCCGAGGAGGATGAGGCAGCATTGTTTGCTCCTTATATGGATTTAAAAGCGATGACGAGCATGCGTCTTAAGGGAGATGTAACGGACTATACATTTGCGAAGGTACGAAATCCGTTGGCGGAGGCAGGGCTATGATTCAGGAGCTTATGCTTACGCAGGAAGAACAAGATGTTGTTTCTATGCTGGAGACACAAGCACCGCATTTGCTTTCGCACTATACAAATAGTATACCGGAAGCAAGAACAGCTACGCTGCAGCGCTTTGTTATGTCGCTCATGAGAGAGGATATAGCGGGGATCTATTCAACATCGTACGATTTACATAATGTTTCTCCGCGAAAATCTGTTCCTTTGCTGAAAGATGGTTCGTATAGGGTGTATACATTAGAGGGCGGCGAGCTTCTTTTTATTCCTGTTCGGCAGATGTACGCATTTCAGAGAATGGAGGGCGGGGAAGCAGTTTTTCATCTAAAAGCAGAGAAACTGTATAGATATACATCTGTTTCGGAGCTGATTCGTCTTTTTCCATCTGACCCTCGCTGGAGTGCACTGCTTCTTGAATTGGAAAACAGCAGTGCCAACCTAGCTCTTTCCTTAGCACATTGGAAGTATCGAAAATTCATGTCCGCAATCGAAGGTGAAAGTACCATTCAGTATGCGCTGCGCCAAAAACAACAAAATCCTTCGTTTGATGCGGAATTATTGTTTGAACAGTTCTCTGTGCTTGGTCATAATCTTCATCCATGTGCCAAAACAAGAATGGGAATGGGGGCTTGTGAGGTAATGCAGTACGCTCCGGAGTTTGAAAATGCTGTGCTGCTCCGCTTTCTTGCTGTGCATCGGGGATGGATAGAGCAGCGAATTGCAGAGGGAAGGGAACTGTTTACGGTATTTCCAGAACTGAAACAAGCGATGGAGAGGGAACTCAGTTACAGGAATCTGTCCCCGGTCGATTATGTGCCGGTTCCTATTCATCCTTGGCAAATGCAGTATATAATTCCCAGTGTGTATCAGGATGAACTGGAGAATGGCGTGATCGTCATTTTAAAAGACTATGAAGCTATTAGCTTTGCTCTATCATCATTTCGGACACTACAAGCAGGGAGTTTGGTTGTAAAAACAGCTTTGCGCGCTCAAATGACATCTACGATTCGCTCCATTTCTCCGCAAACTGCAAATAATGCCGCTGTATTTACAGGGTTGCTGCAGACTGTGATGGAGAGGGAACAGCAGCTAGGCTCCAGCTTCTTTCCTGTATATGAATGGGGGGGAGGCAGTTTTCGGTCCCGCGATGAAGAAAAGAAGCGGAATTTGTCATTTGTTTTACGGGAGCAGATTACAGCAGAGGAACAAGAGCTGGCCATAACAGGTACAGCACTTTACAGTGAATCGCTTGTGAGCGATCAACCGATTTTACTTGAGCTCGTTCATCATTACAAAAAGACGATTGGAAGCAAATCGCTTGAGCAAGCTGCGTTCCAATGGTTCACAGAGTATGCCTCGCTGGCTTTAGAAGGATTTTTAACGCTTATGGTGAAATACGGAATTGGTCTGGAGGGACATCTGCAAAATAGTATTCCTGTTTTTCGAGATGGCCGCATTGTACGTATGCTGTTTCGAGATTGGGGAGGAGTAAGAATATACAAGCCGCGCTTAGAGCAAGCTGGTTTATCTGCAAGCTTTTCCCCAGGGTCGCTCATTCTCACCTCATCGTTAAATGAGATGCAAAATAAAGTCTTTTATACAGTCATACAAAATCATTTGGGGGAAATTGTGTATCTGCTTTGCAAGCATCTCAATCTTTCAGAGGAGATGTTTTGGGCAGAGGTAAGGCGGATTTGTGAATATCTGTTCCGAAGCTTAGAGGAGGAGTACGGTACATCCGCCCAGCAGGATCGCGGCGCTTTTTTTGCCCAGACAGTTGACTATAAAGCATTGCTTACGATGCGACTAAGAGAAGGGGAGAAATCGTATAGCTATGTAAAGGTGGATAATCCTTTATATAAATGTGATATCTAAAGAACATACTGCAGAATGCTGCAGCTTTATTTCAAGCACTAAAACAAGATACCGAAGGAGAGTCCCCTTCGGCTTTCTCCTGTCTTTAGAATAATCTCCTGCACAAAAGGCAAAAAAGCCTTGTGTGCGGGAGGGTATTCTTCCGCACACAAGGGCTGGCCTTATGCTCCAAGTGAATTTTTATTTGTTTCATCGACTGGGACTACCGCGTCATGCAGTTCTTTTTCCAGCTGTTGCACAAAGCGCTGTTTTTCCTGTGTACTCCAGTTTAAACGTTTTGCCATATAGTCGATAACAGGCTCCTTCCACATACGCACCCAATCGATTCGGAAAAATAACGCTCCGGTACGGCGGATGAAGAAGTCTACAGGCGTGGCTGCCATTTCATACTCCATTGCGTAAATAAGCGGCAAAAGTACTGTTACTGGCATATTTAAACGAATGGCCTCTTCTTTATGCTGCTGTGCAAGAGAGAAAAGAACATCGACATTAGAGCCGTAAAATTCAGCAAATTTCCGTGCTTCTTGTTCAGTTAAGCCATAATTCTTTCCTTCTTTGGCCTTTTTCTCAATAAAGGAAGAGAGACGGCTGGAGCCCCCTACATGTCCTCCTGAGATTGGCATATTTTTTGTCTGAGAGGCTGGGATAGAAGGGTGCCCTTCTTGCTTTAACAAATCTGCAATACGGTCCACTACCATTTCCGCCATTTTTCGGTAGCCTGTCAGCTTGCCGCCTGCAATCGTAATGAGGCCGCTGTCAGATTGCCAAATTTCATCCTTACGAGAAATTTCCGATGCATTCTTTCCTTCTTCATAAATGAGCGGACGTACACCAGCCCAGCTTGATTCAATATCTTTTTCAGAAATGCGCACTCCCGGGAACATGTAATGAATGGCATCAAGAATATATTTTCGGTCTGCTGCTGTCATTTTTGGTGTTGCTGCGTCATCCTTATAGAAGGTATCTGTTGTACCCACATATGTTTTTCCATCTCGGGGAATTGCAAATACCATACGTCCGTCCGGTGTATCAAAGTAAACAGCTTGCTTGAGCGGGAAGCGGCTTTGATCTATAACAAGGTGTACGCCTTTTGATAATTGAAGCTGTTTTCCCTTTTTTGAGTTATCTTTTTCACGCAGCTGATCTACCCATGGACCCGCTGCATTTACAATCTTTTTCGCATATACCTCGTAAACAGCTCCATCAAGAACGTCTGTTACTTTTACGCCGCAAATTTTCCCTTTATTGTATAGAAATTCTTGTACCTTTGCATAGTTTATAGCCTTCGCTCCACGTGTAACGGCTTCTTTTAGTACCTCAATTGTTAATCGGGCATCATCTGTACGATATTCTACATAATACCCTCCGCCCTTTAACCCTTCTCGCTTTAACAGAGGCTCTTTCTGGATCGTTTTCTCCCTTGTTAGCATAGAGCGGCGCTCGCCTTTTTTTACACCTGCTAAAAAGTCGTATACTCTTAATCCAATGGACGTAGAAAACTTCCCAAATGTGCCTCCTTCATGAAGAGGAAGAAGCATCCATTCAGGCTTTGTCACATGCGGCCCGTTTTCATATACAATAGCCCGCTCTTTTCCAACCTCTGCTACCATTTTGACTTCAAATTGTTTTAAGTAGCGAAGCCCCCCATGCACTAGCTTTGTAGAGCGGCTTGATGTACCTGCTGCAAAATCCTGCATTTCAAATACTACTGTTGATAATCCGCGCGTTACTGCATCCAGCGCAATACCGCAGCCTGTAATTCCTCCGCCTACAATAATAACGTCAACGTGCTGCTTGTGGACCTGTGCAAATACGTTTTTTCTTTGTTTACTTGAAAACATGTGTACGCCTCCTTTGTTGATAAAAAAAAGAGAGACCACAAACAGCGCTATGAAAATATATCATAACGAGTTGTGGTCTCTCTAAATCTCCTGCCAAATTATTAACTTATCTATATAATACTACAATTTACATTTATTTGAAAGCCTTTGTTGCGAAAATTGCTTTTTTCCAGCCTGCATACAATTGTTCGCTGTACTCTTTTTCCATATGAGGCTCAAAACAATGATCGCGGTTCCACTGCGCAGCCAATTCCTCTTGGCTGCTCCAATAGCCTACTGCTAAACCAGCTAAATATGCTGCACCAAGTGCCGTTGTTTCATTTACAACCGGCCGCTCTACAGATACTCCTAATATATCGCTTTGGAATTGCATTAAGAAATTGTTTTTTACAGCTCCTCCGTCTACACGTAACGTTTTTAATTCAATTCCGGAGTCTGCTTCCATCGCACCAAGTACATCTTTTGTTTGATATGCGAGTGATTCTAGAGTTGCACGAATAAAATGTTCTTTCGTTGTACCACGAGTCATACCAAACACGGCACCGCGCACGTCGCTATCCCAATATGGTGTTCCTAGTCCAACAAATGCTGGAACGAAATAGACACCTTCTGTTGAATCTACACGGGATGCATAGATCTCACTTTCCTTGGCATCTGCAAACATGCGAAGTCCATCACGCAGCCATTGAATAGCAGAGCCTGCCACGAAAATACTTCCTTCTAATGCATATTGGATTTTTCCGTTTAACCCCCATGCAATTGTTGTTAACAGTCCATGCTTAGAAGCTACTGCTTTTTCGCCTGTGTTCATGAGCATAAAGCATCCTGTACCGTACGTATTTTTTACCATTCCCTCACTAAAGCACGCTTGCCCAAACATTGCAGCATGTTGATCACCAGCAATTCCGGAAATTGGAATATTTTGACCGAAGAAGTGATAATCCACTGTATGAGCGTACACTTCAGAGGACTGACGAACCTCTGGCAGCATGCTCTTTGGAACTGTTAGAATTTCTAATAACTCATCGTCCCATTTCAATTCATGAATGTTGTACATAAGCGTCCGGGATGCATTAGAATAGTCCGTTACGTGAGCTTTGCCTCCGGACAATTTCCATGTTAGCCACGTATCAATCGTTCCAAATAGCAATTCACCGCGCTCTGCTTTCTCACGTGCGCCTTCTACATGATCAAGAATCCATTTTACCTTTGTTCCCGAGAAGTATGCATCGATTAGTAATCCTGTTTTAGATCGTACTATTTCATCGTAGCCTTGTGCCTTTAACTCTTCGCAAATTTCTGCTGTTTGACGGGATTGCCATACAATTGCGTTATAAACCGGATTTCCTGTTTCTTTTTCCCATACAACAGCTGTTTCACGTTGATTTGTAATCCCGATGCCGGCAATCTGCTCTGCTTTTACATTCGCTTCACTTAAACAAGAAGCAATAACGGCCAAAATGGATCCCCAAATTTCATTTGCATTATGCTCTACCCAGCCTGGATTTGGGAAGTATTGCGTAAATTCCTTTTGCGCTGAATGTACAATTTCTCCATTTTTATTGAACAAGATTGCACGAGAACTGGTTGTTCCTTGGTCTAATGACAGAATATATTTTTCCATAATACATCCTCCTTTAAGCAGCTGCTTTTTTCATAGTCTTTTTATCTGATTTTGTTCCCAATGTATATGATAATAATAAAATAATAGCAGTTACAATTCCTACATAGATGAATGCAGGAGATTCTTTTCCTTCGAATACGGAATGGTAGAACATCCCGCCGAGGGAGCCTCCTAGTAGAGGACCAACTACTGGAATCCACGCGTATTTCCAGTTTGATCCACCTTTTCCTGCGATCGGAAGGAAGAAATGAGCCAAGCGAGGCCCCAAGTCACGAGCAGGGTTAATTGCATATCCTGTTGTTGCCCCTAAAGACAAGCCAATTGCTACGATGAAGAAGCCCACAATAAACGGATTTAAACCGTCTGTAAATTTGTTTGCGCCAATTGCTAGAATACCAAACACAAGTATAAATGTACCAATAATTTCACTAAGTAAGTTGGCAAACGTATGATGAATGGCTGGTCCGGTTGCAAAAACACCTAGTTTTGCATCAGCATCTTCAGTTTCTTTCCAATGCGGCAAGTAATGCAATACTACAAGGCCAGCTCCGAGAAATGCACCAATCATCTGTGCCGCAATGTAGGAAGGCACTTGCTCCCATGGGAAGCTTCCATTAAATGCTAAGGCTATTGTTAATGCAGGGTTTAAATGAGCACCGCTGATTGGTCCAGAAACATACACTGCAATTGCGACCGCTAATCCCCATCCCATTGTAATAACCATCCAGCCGGCATTTTGTGCAAATGACTTCTTTAACGTCACAGCAGCGCATACGCCCGCACCAAATGTAATAAGTACCATTGTACCAATTAACTCGCCCCAGAATGCAGACATAACAAACCTCCTATTGATCTAGTATTTTAAGCTTCATATAGGTACGGTACACGAATGGCCATTCTTTAAAAATAAGAAAATCCACACCTACATAAGCCTGCCTAAAGCAGAACTGTACAGGTGTGGATCTCTTATTTCTCCGTCACTTATATTAACTTGCTTTTAATATAACCCAATGATGTAAGCGGTGTCAATTGCATTTTAACTATTTTTTTATAAATTCTCCATATTTTCTCCATAATTCTGTGTTGGAGGTGGTAATGCCAACTGCACCTGCCTGCATAGCCCGTTCGATATCATCTGCTGTGCGAATAAATCCTCCGGCAATAATAGGGATTCCTGTCTGTTCATGTACTTCTGCAATGACTTGTGTAAGTGCCCCAGGCAATACTTCTATATAGTCCGGCATCGTTTTCTGTAATAGCACGTAGCTTTTTTCAAGCGAGGAGGAATCAATTAGAAAAATTCGTTGGATCGTAACAACCCCTTTTTGTTTTGCTTTTAAAATCACATTTGTTTTTGTAGATAGTATCCCATATGGTTCAAATTCCTGACAAACATATTCTGTGGCATATGCATCATTTTGCAGACCGTGAATTAAGTCGATATGTAAAAATACCTTTTTATTATGCTTTCTTGTTAGTGACATAATACTTTTTAGCTGTGCGATATGTATATCTAAAATAACAATATACTCGTATGTGCTATATAGCAATTTCTCTAAGTCCTTTATATGACGTACAGCTGGTAAGATTTTTTGATTTTGAAATCCCATCTTAATCTCCTTTCTGTTTCCTGCTATTTTGTACTGCTTTGCAAATACATGATGGTTTGAGTGTTTTTTTCTATAAGCCACATGTAGCATTCTTTTGTAATATTATATACTGCTGGCTGTGTGAGTGAATCACAAAAAACAATAAAGTCGTACAAAAAAGAGTTTCTTTCTTATAGAATGTAAGTGCTGGCGTGTACAATATTCTATAATACATAGAGGAGCCGCTGATGGTTTAATGCAGAAGTTTCCTAAGGGATATTTTTAGATAGCAATGCGGTATGATAGAGAAAAAGATTTATGGAAGTAGAAGGGTGAAAAATATGATTAGCTTATTGCCCCTCATGGTCGAACGTGTTGGTGTTTTAATTATTGTTGCGTTTTTGCTGTCACGGCTGAAGGCATTTCGCCGTATTGTGCGAAATGAGAATGGACTTAAGGAAAAAGTTATTCTTATTGTAATTTTTGGCCTGTTCGGGGTTATTAGTAACTATACAGGTATTGAGATTCACGGTAATCAAATTGTGCATGAAAGCTGGTCTATGGGAGTGGAGCCGGCAAATGCTATTGCAAATACGCGTGTTATGGGAGTTGGTATCGGCGGCTTACTCGGAGGTCCGCTTGTTGGATTGGGAGCAGGACTTGTTGCGGGAGGACACCGTTATTTTTTAGGCGGATTTACTGCTTTTGCTTGTGCAGTATCATCGATATTGGCAGGTGTGGCTTCTGGCTGGATTGGAAAACGCTGCAGCAGGAATGGAATAGTTTCTCCGTGGCTTGCTGTACTTGTTGGTATGTTGCTTGAAGCGTTCCAGATGGGTATCATTTTGTTAATTACCGAGCCGCGTGATTTGGCATGGGAGCTTGTGAGTACTATTGCTGTACCAATGATTTTTATTAATGGCTTAGGTAATCTCTTGTTTATGTTTATCATTCAGGCGATTTTAAGAGAGGAGGAGCGTACGAAGGCGTTGCAAACATATAAGGCACTGCAAATTGCGGATCAAACGCTCCCATACTTCCGTCAAGGATTGAATCTACAGTCCTGCAGGGAGGCAGCAATCATTATTCATCGTCTAACAGGAGCTGACGCAGTCGCGATTACAGATACTCAGCAAGTGCTTGCGCATATTGGATCTGCCTCAGATCATCATACTCCGCTGCATAGTCCGGCTACGGAGCTAACGCGTGCTGTATTAGAAAAGGGGGTCATCATCACAGCGAGAAAAAGGGAGGAAATTAATTGCTTTCAGAGCGATTGCTCGCTGCAGGCGGCTGTTATTCTTCCATTGCGCGTGCACGATATAACAGTCGGTACGCTGAAGCTATATTTCGAGCATCCGAGTCGTCTGGATAAGGTAGAGCAGGAACTCGCAGAAGGACTAGCTAGATTGTTCTCAACACAGCTTGAGCTGGCAGAAGCGGAGCGGCAAACAAAGCTTCTGCAGGATGCTGAAATTAAAGCGCTGCAGGCACAAGTGAACCCGCATTTTCTGTTTAATGCGATTAATACGATTTCGGTGCTCTGCCGGGTAGACCCGGAAATGGCACGAAAGCTGCTGTTAAAGCTTAGCGTTTATTTTCGAAGCAACTTGCAAGGAGCACGGCATATGCTCATTCCACTTGAAAAGGAGCTAGAGCATGTTGAAGCATATCTTTCGCTTGAGCAGGCGCGTTTTCCGAATAAGTATACGGTTTCGTTTCAAATTGAGCCAGGATTAGAGCAGGTGCCAATACCTCCTTTTACACTGCAGCCGCTTGTGGAAAACTCAATTCGCCATGCATTTCGTAAAGTGCAAGGGAAAAGGGAAGTAAACATTCATATTTTCTCAGATGAACGATATATGTACGTATCCGTAGCAGATAATGGAGAGGGAATCCCGGCAGAGCGGTTGCCAAAGCTGGGAATAGAAGCCGTTTTTTCTGAGCAAGGAACGGGAACCGCATTGTATAATATCCATGCGCGACTGAAGGGCCTCTATGGGGAAGAGGGGAAACTTTACATTGAAAGTAAGCAAAGCGCTGGAACAGAAGTATCATTTCGAATTTTGAAGTAAAGGGGATTTGTATGTTTAAAGCATTTATAGTAGATGACGAGCTATTGGCGCGTGAGGAGCTGAAGTATGTGCTTCGCCGCGGAAAGCAAGCAGAAATTGTGGGGGAAGCGGAAACTGCTGAAGAAGCGCTTGAGCAGATTGTACTTTTGCAGCCTGATATTGTGTTTTTAGACATTCAGCTTTCAGAAGAGAGCGGGTTGGATGCCGCGAGACGCCTGAAGGAGCTGCAGCAGCCGCCCATTGTCATATTTGTCACAGCGTATGACGCTCATGCGCTGCAGGCATTTGATCTAAATGCCATAGATTATATATTAAAGCCATTCGATGAGAGCCGCATCGAACAAGCACTTGAGAAGATTAAAAGGATAAAACAGCCGAGTGAAACAGAATTTGCTGTGCAGGAAACTACACGAAGCAGCCGAACAGGAAAGTTGGCTATTGAGACTGATGAACGCATTGTATTGGTAGAGATAGAACATATTGTTTTTATAGGTCTTATAGAGGGCAAAACAGTTATCAAGACGCTGGAGCATCAACACAAGGTAAGCGATGCGCTTGTAACGCTTGAAAGAAAGCTGCCACATGATACATTCATACGCGTTCACCGTGCATTTATGGTAAATCTAAAGCATATTGTGGAAATGGAGCCTTGGTTTCACTCGACTTATAATCTAACTATGAAGGATGGCTCAAAGGTGCCGGTCAGTCGGACATATGTGAAGGAGCTAAAGCAGGCGCTTGGCTTATAGCTGCGTTTTATCCCTTTTCTGCTGCATTTCGTTTTCTAAAAATTGCTTTTTATCATGAAAATAACTAGAAAGCATTTTCATAGTATACGATAAAGAACAGAAGTGGAGAATATAGGAAAGGGTGAGGAGAAATGAATGCGATTACATTTGTGATTGGTTCGATGTGTGTACTTATGATTGCTTATCGTTTATATGGTACGTTCATGGCTGTAAAGGTTTTAAAGCTCGATGACTCGAAGCCGACTCCAGCTCATGATTTACAGGATGGAAAGGATTATGTTCCGACAAATAAATGGGTTGCATTTGGTCATCACTTTGCGGCGATTGCAGCGGCTGGTCCTCTTGTCGGTCCGATTTTGGCAGCGCAATTTGGCTATCTGCCGGGGTTGTTATGGCTTTTAATTGGTGCGGTAATTGGTGGAGCTGTTCATGATGCGGTTGTATTATTTGCTTCCATGCGGAAAGAGGGAAAATCGTTATCTGAGGTAGCAAAGGATGAACTCGGCCCTGTTGCGGGATTTTGTACAGGCTTGGCAATGCTGTTTATCATTACAATTACAATGGCTGGTCTGTCTATGGTCGTACTTCATGCATTGGAAAACAATCCTTGGGGCACATTCGCAGTAGGAAGCACAATTCCAATTGCAATGGGTGTTGGCTTGTACTACAAGAAAACAGGGAACCTAAAAGGAGCTTCTTTGGTTGGCTTTATTCTTGTAATGACGGCAGTATTTGCAGGGCCTTCTATTCAACATACAGCATTAGGTGAATTTTTAACAATCGATAAGAAAGCGCTGTCATTAATCTTGCCAATTTATGCATTCTTTGCAGCAGCACTGCCAGTTTGGCTCTTATTGGCGCCGCGCGATTATTTAAGCAGCTTTATGAAAATTGGAGTATTCATTGCACTTATCATTGGGGTGTTCGTAGTAAATCCAGCAATTCCATTCCCAGCTGTAACAGAATTTGTGAATGGCGGGGGACCTATTTTGGCGGGTCCAGTTTGGCCGTTTATTTCTATCACTATTGCTTGCGGCGCGATTTCTGGTTTCCATGCATTCGTAGGCTCAGGTACAACGCCAAAAATGCTTGATCGCTGGAGTGATATTAAAGTAGTAGGCTTCGGTGCGATGCTAGTGGAATCATTAGTAGGGGTTATGGCTTTAATTGCGGCAACAGCGTTACAGCCAGCAGATTATTTTGCGATTAACTCTACGCCGGAGGTATTCAAAACATTGGGCATGCAGGTAGAGCACCTGCCGCAGCTCAGCAAGGAAATCGGTCTGAATCTTGAAGGGAGAACGGGCGGTGCAGTAACGCTTGCAGTAGGAATGACGTATATTTTCACTGCCATCCCATGGTTTGAAAAATTGGCATCTTATTTCTTCCAATTTGTTATTATGTTTGAAGCGGTATTTATTTTGACTGCAATTGATGCAGGAACACGTGTAGCACGTTACATCATTCAGGACTTCTTTGGTGAATTTTATAAACCGCTGAAAAAGGTAGATTGGTTGCCGGGCTCTATTTTTGCAAGTGCATTGGCATGCTTTATGTGGGGATATCTGTTGTACTCTGGTGATATTGGATCTGTCTGGGCATTGTTTGGCGTATCAAATCAGCTGATGGCATCCATCGGTTTAATCATAGGGGCAACCGTTATTTTGAAAATAGCTGATAAGCGAGTGTATATGTTAACCTGCCTTATTCCGTTGGCATACTTGTATGTAACAGTCAATTATGCAGGATATTGGATGGTCACAAATGTATATTTAAATGCAGCGTCTAAAGGCTATAACGTCTTAAATGGTGTACTATCTATTATCATGCTCGTCCTTGGAGTTGTCATTATGGTGACAGCTGTTCGCAAATGGATTGAGCTTTGGAATAACCCGTATTATCCATTGGATGTAAAGAAGGCAAAAACAGTATGACGTATACAAAATAAAAAGGGATGAGTAATCACTCATCTCTTTTTATTTATGAGAAATTCGAAATGGCTTCTTATTGTTACATATAAATTAAGAAAGCTGTCATTCCACTGTATGAATCTTCATTAAGTTCGTTGTCCCGACCTCTCCGACCGGTACGCCTGCTGTAATAATAACAACATCCTGCTTCGCGATCAGATTTGCATTTTTTGCTGCTGTAACTGAGTTTTGAATCATCTCATCGGTTGTCTGGATACTATCTGACCATAATGCATGCACGCCCCAAATGAGGGAGAGCTGCCGCTGCACTGTTTCATTACATGTAACTGCGATGATCGGCGCCTGCGGCCTGTACTTTGAAATCATTTTCGCTGTATAGCCGCTTACAGTTGGTGCAAGAATTGCTTTTGCTTGCAGGGTAAGAGTTGTATGGGCGGCAGCTTGTCCGATAATTTCTGTCGTGGTTGCCTGTTCGATCATTCGTTCCTGCTGCAATTCTTGATAATTTAATGATTGTTCTACGCGATTTGCAATACGGTTCATCATTTGTACAGATTCTACTGGATATTGACCCGCCGCGGTTTCTCCAGAGAGCATAATGGCATCAGTTCCGTCAAATACGGCATTGGCGACATCGGATGCTTCCGCACGTGTTGGGCGGGGATTACGCTGCATTGAGTCGAGCATTTGCGTTGCAGTAATGACAGGCTTTCCTGCTGTATTGCATTTTTTGATCAATGCTTTTTGGATGATTGGGACTTCTTCTGCTGCAATCTCAATTCCCATATCGCCGCGTGCGACCATTAAGCCATCGGCTGCTTCTAGAATGGAATCAATATTATCAATTCCCTCTTGGTTTTCGATTTTCGCAATGACCCCAATGTGCAGTGCATTATGTCCGGAGAGGATATGCTTAACCTCCAGAACATCTTCTGCTTTTCGTACAAAGGAAGCAGCTATATAATCAATACCTTGTCCGATGCCAAAAATAATGTCTTGTACATCCTTTTCTGTTACGCCGGGGAGACGGATTTTGACATTCGGCACGTTTACTCCCTTATGATTTTTGATAATTCCTCCATGAATGACCTTTGCTTGCAATTCACCCTTTGTTTTCTCAACAACCTCAAGCTCCAGCAAGCCGTCATCGATCAGCAAACGTGAGCCGACCTCTACGTCATCATACAAACCTTCATATGTAATAGAGAATTTGTTGGCTGTTCCTAACACCTCTTGCATGGAGATTGTTACTATTGATCCATCCTTTAATTCAGCCTGTCCATTTTCGAAATTATGGGTACGGATTTTTGGCCCTTTAATGTCCAGTAAAATAGCAACTGTGCTTCCTGTTTGTTTGGCAGCTTCTCGAATCGATTGAATTCGGGATTGGTGCTCCTCGTGAGTGCCATGCGAGAAGTTTAGCCGGGCAACATTCATCCCGGCCTTTAGCAAATGTGTAAGGATTTCAATGCTTTCACTTGCAGGACCGATTGTACAAACAATTTTTGTTTTACGCATATTATAGCTACTCCTTTTTTTATCTTAAATAATAAGGAAATTGAATGTTTATGTGGTTTATGTCCACTTTTTTGATGTTTAGCTCCAGCACTCAGCCCCCAGCAAGCAAATACTTCTCCCAGATCGGACGCTTTGTGCACGGATTGTTTGCCTGTCGAGGCTAATCAGGGCGCTTGCGATTTTCTTACTACAACCTTAGATTAAGACTTGTTCCGCTTCCTCATTCATCAAAGTACACAACATTTTCTGAAATAATGTGCGCTTGTCCTCTCACAAAGAAGTTCACGGTTGTATACATTGATAAAGGAAAAGCGGTCTGCTTGTCTAGAGCTGTGTGATTGTAAAGAAGGGACTATTCAGGTATGGGCAATAAGTTTTTGAGCGGGATTGCGCGCTTTCTAGAAACGCAAATCAAGCTCATTTTGGAGAAACATCTTCTCCCTAAAATAGAAGATATATTATTTTCCCGAAAGTTTGCACGGTATATCCAACAACAAACGAAGCAAGCCATTCAAGAGATGTATATATCGGACAAGTCCGGAGATTCTGCCTGCTATTTCTCAAAGGAATGCACAGGTGCATCCTTTCGAATGATTGCGGAGGAGTTTTTACAACAAGAAGCAGAGGTTGTAACAAATGCTGGTGTTCTAAAAGGAGTCATTATTGAGGTGAAAGAGGATTACATGACCTTGCAGGAATCATCCGCTTCCATTGTCATACTGCCATTTGCAAGCATTTCATCAATCCGTGAGTCTTGAAGGGAAGTGGAGTAAAGCATGTTTTATGATGTACTGCGTACGTGTGCGGGAGAAGTAGTGCAAGTGATAACAGCAACGGAAACGGTAAAAGGTACAGTTCTTTCCGTTATCGATGACGGTATGATTATCCGTACAGCGAATCGGAATCCGGATGGATCGCAAGAGGAGATCGTTGTTCGTATGTCTTCTATTTCATATGTCAGATTTTTTTATAAAAAGTAACAGACAAACGGACAAGCTGTTCGTACAGAATATTTGCTTGTCCTACATAGACTGGTAGGATATTTACTCAGACGGCAGAGCTGCTATAAGTACATATAGATGGGAAATTTATGCCTATGATTATAACAGTTGTTGAAGGTTGAGTATTACAGTTTTTGCGATGGTGCTGTTGCAGAATACGATTCTGTTATGGCTGCAGCAAGAAAAATTACATAGGAAAAGAGGTTTTTAAACAAAATTACGTAGGGATTTCGTATGTTCACATTTCCTTGCTCATTCCTTCACATTTCCTTGCTCATTCCTTCACATTTGTGTCACATCTTACTCTTCCGAGCAATTAGAAACATAGTATGATGTATGTGTAAACTGTTATAACCAAAAAAAATCTCTGTATTAATTAGAAGTGGAGGGAATTTGGATGACACAGACAATTGAAAAAGCAGTAAATGCGTGGCAAGAGTTTAAAGGTGACAAATGGAAAAGTGAAATTGATGTTCGCAGTTTTATTTTAGATAATGTAACCGTTTATAAAGGGGACGAAAGCTTTTTAGAAAATGCGACAGCTGCAACAGCAAAGCTTTGGGAGCAGGTAATGGAGCTAACGAAGAAAGAGCGCGAGAACGGCGGTGTGTTGGACATGGATACAAGCATCGTATCTACCATTACATCCCATGGTCCTGGCTATTTAAATAAAGATTTAGAAACGGTAGTCGGTTTTCAAACAGATAAACCGTTTAAGCGTTCTCTTCAGCCATTTGGCGGCATTCGCATGGCGGAGCAGTCGTGTGAATCCTACGGCTTTAAGGTGGATGAAGAAATAAGTCGTATCTTTAGTGAATTCCGTAAAACGCATAATCAAGGCGTATTTGATGTGTATACAGATGAAATGAAAGCAGCGCGTAAATCCGGGGTTATTACTGGTCTTCCAGATGCATACGGCCGTGGTCGAATTATCGGTGATTATCGCCGCGTGGCGCTATACGGAGTAGACTGCCTCATCCAAGAGAAGAAGAAGGACCTGCAAACAACAGGAAAAGTAATGAATGAAGAAACAATACGTCTTCGTGAAGAATTATCCGAACAAATCCGAGCTTTAGGCGAATTGAAGCAGTTGGCGGCTTCGTACGGATATGATATTTCTAAGCCGGCAACAAATGCGCAAGAAGCTATTCAATGGTTATATTTTGCCTACTTAGCAGCGATTAAGGAGCAAAACGGCGCAGCAATGAGCTTAGGGCGTACGTCTACATTTTTGGATATCTATATTGAACGCGATTTGCAAAATGGTACTTTGACAGAAGAACAAGCACAGGAGCTCGTTGATCACTTTGTCATGAAGCTCCGCCTTGTAAAATTTGCAAGAACGCCAGACTACAATGAACTATTCTCAGGCGATCCTACTTGGGTAACAGAATCGATTGGCGGCATTGCACTTGATGGTCGTCCGCTTGTAACAAAAAACTCATTCCGTTTTCTGCATACATTAGATAATCTGGGACCAGCACCAGAGCCCAACTTAACAGTGCTTTGGTCTAAACAATTGCCGGAGGGCTTTAAAAACTATTGTGCGAAGATGTCCATTAAAACATCAGCCATTCAATACGAAAACGATGACATTATGCGTCCAGAGTACGGCGATGATTATGGAATTGCCTGCTGTGTATCCGCCATGAGAATCGGCAAGCAAATGCAATTCTTCGGGGCACGCGCGAACCTTGCAAAGACATTGTTATATGCGATTAACGGCGGCAAGGATGAAAAGCTGAAGGTGCAAATTGCACCGGAATTCGCTCCGATTACATCAGAGGTTCTGGACTTTGATGAGGTTATGCACAAGTTCGATAACATGATGGAGTGGCTTGCAGGACTGTATATTAATACATTGAACGTAATTCACTATATGCACGATAAGTATAGCTATGAGCGTATTGAGATGGCGCTTCATGATACAAAAATTCTTCGCACGATGGCAACAGGCATTGCAGGGCTCTCTGTCGTAGCGGATTCCTTAAGTGCCATTAAATATGCAAAGGTAACACCAATTCGTGATGAAAATGGCATCGCTGTTGATTTTGAAATCGAAGGTGATTTCCCGAAATATGGAAACAACGATGATCGTGTAGATTCTATTGCGGTAGATTTAGTAAAACGCTTTATGACAAAATTACGCAAGCATAGCACATATCGTAATTCTATGCACACTATGTCTATCTTAACGATTACCTCTAACGTTGTATACGGTAAGAAAACAGGAAATACACCGGATGGCCGCAGAGCAGGTGAACCATTCGCGCCTGGTGCGAATCCGATGCACGGCCGCGATACAAAGGGAGCACTTGCATCATTATTCTCCGTTGCAAAGCTGCCATATGAGCATTCATTAGATGGCATTTCCAATACGTTTTCCATCATCCCGAAGGCATTAGGTAAGGAAGAGGAAACACAGGTACGCAATCTTGTATCCATGCTGGACGGCTATGCAGTGAAGGAAGGTCATCACTTAAATATTAACGTATTTAACCGTGACACATTGCTTGATGCGATGGAGCATCCAGAGAAATATCCACAGTTGACGATTCGTGTATCCGGCTATGCAGTAAACTTTATTAAGCTTACTCGCGAGCAGCAAATAGATGTAATTAACCGGACGATGCACGGAAGCATGTAACGAGGAAAGGCTGGATTATATTTTGCAATCTCCCTGCGTGAGACGGGGAGATTGTTTCTTTAGGGAGGAGCAGCGATGAAAGGTTATATTCATTCAATAGAATCATACGGAACGGTAGATGGTCCTGGTATTCGTTATATTGTATTTATGCAAGGATGTCTGCTGCGCTGTCAATATTGTCACAACCCAGACACGTGGGAATTTGGAAAGGGGAAGGAAGTCACTGTAGAAGAAATCATTGAGGATGCAAAAAGCTATCTTCCATTTATGGAGGCATCGGGAGGCGGCATTACTGTCAGCGGAGGAGAACCGCTTTTGCAAATTGATTTTTTGATTGAACTGTTTAAGGCGTGCAAGCAGCTCGGTATCCATACGACCATCGATTCTTCAGGGGGCTGCTATTCCGAGGATCAGGAATTTCAGTGCAAGCTCAAGGAATTGATGCTATACACAGATTTAATTCTGCTGGATCTGAAGCATATTGATTCTAAAAGGCATCGCAAGCTAACAGGAAAACCGAATGAACACATTTTAGAATTTGCCCGCTATTTATCTGATATTCGTAAGCCAGTATGGATTCGTCACGTACTCGTTCCCGGCATAACAGATCATGAGGAGGACTTGATGCGCTTATCAGCCTTTATTAACACGCTTGAGAATGTGGAAAAGATAGAAATTTTGCCATACCATCAGCTTGGAGTTTATAAGTGGGAGGCTCTCGGATTGAAGTATCCATTAGCTGGAGTAGAGCCGCCTGCGGAGGAAAATGTGAAGCGTGCGAAGGAACTCCTTATACGAAGCTAAGGAATGAACAAGGAAAGGGTGCTCCCAAAGTCGATGTATAGCGTGTCGTCTTTGGAAGCACCCTTTTTATCCTTTCTTATCTGGCTGCCAAGACAATCCAAACTCGCAATATTTAGTAAAAGGTAGAGCAAATGAGAAGAAAAGAGTATACTTAGGTGTATCGTGGTTATTCTAGTAGGCATCAGAAATGGAAAAGGGAATATATGGGTGAGATTATAGAAAGATAAAGGGAATTTTGAATTAAAGCAAGAATTTAAGAAGTAAGATAGCAAGTATGCTTTGTATAGACATCAAGTTGCGAAAGCATTTGTAGCTAAGTATAATGATGAAATAGTATAGTAGGATGAAGGGGTCCTATATGATGTGTTGCATATCCACGACAGGTATACAGCCGGCTGGGGGAAGATCCGGAATGTATGAAGATGTAGGAAATTCGTTTTAATACCATTGGAGCGGCGCTATTAAGAACCGTAAGCTAGGAGTGGATTTGTTTTGATCAACAACCCCAAGGTATTAATTTTAACGGCACATTACGGTAATGGTCATGTGCAAGTAGCAAAAACGTTAGAGGAAACGTTTCGGCAAAGAGGAGTACAAAATGTTATGGTATGTGATCTGTTCGCTGAGTCACATCCCGTGATTACAGATATTACGAGGTACTTATATTTAAAAAGCTATACAATTGGAAAAGAGCTCTATCGTTTGTTTTACTATGGTGTTGAGAAAATTTATGATAAAAAAATTGCAGCGTGGTATGCCAATTTCGGAAGAAAACGTTTAAAAGCCATTTTGCAGCTTGAAAAGCCTGATGTTGTGATTAATACATTTCCTATTATTGCAGTCCCTGAATTAAAAAAGCAAACAGGGATGGCTATTCCTGTATATAACGTGCTCACTGATTTTTGTCTCCATAAAATTTGGATTCATCATCATGTAGACCGTTATTTTGTGGCAACGGATACTGTGAAACAGATTATGGCAGAGATCGGTGTTCCTTCGGGACGAATTGCGGTAACCGGTATTCCAATTCGCCCGAGCTTTGAGGTTTCCATGATTTCTGATGCCCTTTATGCCAAGTATGGATTATCTTCCAGTAAGAAAACATTGTTGATTGTAGCCGGGGCACATGGTGTATTGGACAATGTAAAGGAGCTGTGTGAGTTATTTACAAACGTACCGCAGCTCCAGGTAGCTGTGGTATGTGGAAGAAACAAGCTGCTTCAGGAAGAACTAGAAGGACTAAGCAAGAAAAAGCCGGATGTACTCAAGGTGTTTGGTTATGTTGAGAAGTTAGACGAGCTATTTCGCATCGCCTCATGCCTCATTACCAAACCAGGCGGTATTACATTAAGTGAGGTAGCAGCCTTGCAGGTTCCCGTTGTGCTATACAAGCCAGTGCCTGGGCAGGAGCACGAAAATGCGCTCTATTTCGAAAGAAACGGAGCCGCTGTTGTCATTCGAGAAGAAGATGATATATTCTTAAAAACGAAGGAGCTACTGCAGGATGATAGCAAGCTGCGGCAAATGAGAGACGCGCTGCGGCGTATTTATCGTCCGTATTCTGCTTTTCGGATTGTAGACGCTGTTTTAACAGAAAACAGAGTACAGGAACAGCGGCACGTTCTTATGCAGCCTGTTCATTAATGACTAAGCCTTGCTTCCGTATGTATACGCGGCAAGGTTTTTTTTTGTACTTTAAGAGAGTATAACTTTCCAGCTGGATGCTCATTCGACGCAGGGGGAAATTTTAAGAATAAAGTGTAAGTGCAGCTACGCCTCTGTCTTCGTCTAAAGGCTTGCCAATTTGCGGGCCTTCTTTATAGGGCAGTTTGTTCCTCCGTAAGCAAAATGGGTGTATTTGCTTTTGTTTATCAAAAAATAGGAGATAACACCCCTTCCTTCGACCGAAGGAAGTCCCCTTGTGGGAAAGGAGCGTTAGCGAGCAGCTGGAGGATGGTTCAATCCTTTGGGGACAACAAAAGGTGAAAGGAATGCTTATCCACAACGAAAAAAGTAAAAAAAATCCAGCATTATGAAAATATTAACAGAATAATCCACATTATCCACAAAAATTACTATTTTTATCCACAAAATTAGGAACAAATAACCACAATTCTATCTCATATATGACTGGAACAGTAGTAAGTTATTCACAATTGTGAGAATTTTGTGGAAAAACTTATACACAAAAAAGAAAAAGAGCGAAAAGCCGCTCTTTAAAAAATACCCTTTGGTTTATAGCCTGCTGCACGATCAGCATTTCTAAATTCTCTTTGGTATAAGACCTCTTGTGTAGATGAAAGCTTACTTCTTGATTTTTCACGTTTCTTTTTTGCGCTATCCATGGTCATCACCTCCGATAACATAGTCATTACCTATGTTTTCCAATGTTACCGGGGCGTATACCATAATTAAGCTTCTTTCAAATGCTGTGCTTCATGAACCGTATTTCCTTCACGCATTGTATGCAGTGTATATTGATCCTTTGTAATCTCATATAAGTTGTAAATATCGCCGGTTGTGTTAATTTCCTCATATAGCGCTTTTCTTGATTCATTAGCTAGTGTGACGTACGGAAGCTTCTCTGCAGCCTTCATAGAACGGATATTGTGCTTGCGGATTTTCATGAAAATCGCTTTAATTCCCAGCTCAAAAAATACTTCATGGAAAAAGGCATCCTTTGCCGGTTTATTGTATCCTTGACCGTGATATGGCTTACCCAGCCACGTTCCTAAAAAGCCGGCATTATCTTGAATATCAAACAGAGAAATTGTACCGATTGGATTTCCCCACTCATCTAAAATCGTACGGGAGATTAACTCTCCGCGCTCTTCTGCTTCTATTGTTTGTTTAGTCAAAAACAAAAACTCGTCGTAGCAATATACTTTTTGACGTACAAAAGGGAAGACTTCAGGGTGCACCAGCAGGTCATATAAAGCGTGGCATTCTTGCAGGTCGCGTTTTTTTAACATTTTGCATCCTCCTTTAAGCGAGGGCAGAACGTTCGTGTAGTTTGACAGACTACACCCCACCCTCGAAATTTTTTATATCAAGCATTTAAAAAAATTTCGGGGTGGGAATCGAACCCACTAGAACCAGACCTGAATGCTGGTGGCGCACCATTTGCCTTCCCCATTCATCAATTTGAAAAAAGTAAAATGTGACAAATTGATTATGGTTGTATGTGGTTTATACAAAGTTATAATACTTTATCTTGTTAAGGAACAGAAACATGCTTTATGTGTTTTTTTTGTAAATAATTCTCCCATCTATCATCGTAAGAAAGGGTTTTGCCAAATAATGAAACGGATGGTGTGACCAAAGTACGATATCCGCATCCTTTCCTGCTTCAAGGCTGCCGATGCGATGATCAAGCCTTAGATTTCTGGCGGCATTAATTGTAATGCCTTCAAGAGCAGTTTGCTCCTCTAACCCTTCCCGAACGGCAAGGGCGGCACAAAGATTTAAGTATTGTATTGGTGTGTACGGATGGTCGGTTGTAATTGAAATCTCAACGCCGTAGTCTGCCAATACCTGATATGTTTTCCACGACTTATTTTTTAGTTCAATTTTTGACTTGCGAGTCAACGTGGGGCCGACGCAAACCTTTAAATTGCGTCCTGCTAATTCTTCTGCAATGAGATGACCTTCTGTACAGTGCTCAATGCGCAGATCAAGACGAAATTCATCCGCAAGGCGGATGGCAGAGAGAATATCGTCGGCGCGATGCGCGTGAATACGAACAGGGATTTCTCTCTTTAATGCTTTGATAAGAGGGAGCATACCAAAGTCAGCTTCATTTCCGTAGTTTTTTGCTTCATAAAATGCCTCCCGAAGCATCCCCATAATTCCCATTCGCGTGATGGATTCCTTGTTGCCATGGCTATGCACACGTTTGGGATTCTCGCCGAGAGCCATCTTTAATCCAGCTGGCTCCTGCACAAGCATCTTATCGATACTTTTGCCTGTTGTTTTAATGACGCACGTCGTTCCACCGATAATATTTTGGCTGCCGGGCAGAACGTGAACAGTTGTGACACCGCTTTGAACGGCATCCTGAAAACCGATATCTAGGGGATAAATACCATCCATAGATCGGATATGCGGAGTCAGAACTTCAACAGTCTCGTTTGCATCGTTTCCAGCCCAGCCGGTTCCTTCATCATATAGCCCCAGATGTGTGTGTACATCAATAAAGCCAGGTAAAAGATAAAGGCCTCGTGCATCAATTACTTCCATATCCTGAGTTTGTTCAATGAATGGTGCGACTGCTTTAATTTTGTTGTTTTCTACTAATACGTCTCCTTGCAGTTTCGCGGATGTAATGGGATAAACAGTTGCTTGCTTAAATACAATCTTCATTTCAAACTCCTTACTTCAATAGGTCTGTCAGAGCATCTTCAAGATTAGAGTACGAGTACATGTATCCATGGTGTATGGATTTTTCAGGAAGAACCCTTTGGCCATCCAATACAAGTGTACTCATTTCGCCGAGTCGGATTCGAAGTGGGAAGGAAGGAATTGGAAAGTAATGCGGCTTTCGTAATACTTTCGCGATTGTCTTTCCAAAATCCTGCATCGTAACAGGCTCTGGTGCTGTAAGATTGAGAGCACCTTGAATCGCTTCATTTTCGAGTGCAAAGGCGATTATTTTTATCACATCGTCGATATGAATCCAAGAAAGCCACTGCTTTCCAGAACCGATTGTTCCGCCTATAAAAAGCTTATAAGGCAGAACCATCCTTGGCAGTGCGCCTCCTTTTCGACCGAGTACAATGCCGAAGCGTGTATAAACGGTTCGCATCCCCAGCAGTTGTGCATGAGAAGCTTCTTCTTCCCAACGAACGACTGTTGTTGCAAGAAAGTCTGTACCATGTGTTATCGACGCTTCTGTAAAGGTTTGGTCAAGAGAGGTACCATAGTAGCCGATCGCGCTTGCATTTACGAATATTCGCGGACGGCGTGAAAGCTTTGTAAGCTGATAAATAATTCCTTTTGTTGTCTTGATTCTACTCGTCATAATTTGCGATTTCTTCTGCTGTGTCCATCGGCCGCTATTAATTGGTTCCCCCGCAAGATTAATGAGCGCATCAATACCAGAGAGAGGAAACGTCTCGTCTTCTGCACTCCATTGAACGAAGCGTATGCTTGGTCTTGTAGATGTAAGCTTTGCACTTCGCGTTAAAATATACACAGTATGTCCTTTGCCGGCAAGATGAGCTGCTAAGGCGCTGCCGATGAACCCTGTGCCTCCTGAGATGGCAATCTCCAAGGAAATCCCTCCTAACTTATATATATGAAAAGAGATAGAATTTGACTCGCCTATGAGAAAATAAAATTGTGCTAGTACGTGATAAATTAGGCTATGCGCCGCCGTGAACCTGGTTGAAAAAGTCATGCTATAATGTGATTATGAGGTGAAAACAATGGCTATCATTACGAAGATTCAGGTGCAAAAAAATGATAAAGAGCGTTACAATATTTACATAGATAAAGGATCGGGTGAAGAATACGGCTTTAGCGTAGACGGGCATACGCTCGTGAAATATAACCTAAGAAAAGGAATGGAAGTAGATGAGTTTGAGCTTTCCACTATTTTGTTTGACGAAGAGGTACGAAAAGCATATTTACAAGCTATTTCATACTTGTCCTATCAAATGCGCACCAAGCAGGAGGTAGAAGAGCAGCTGCGCAAAAAAGAAATCGGACAAGCTATTATCAACGAAGTTATTGCAAAGCTGACAGAGGAAGCATACATCAATGACAAGGAATATGCGCTTGCTTACGTACGTACACAAAGCAATGTCGGTTTAAAGGGACCGCAGCGCATCACACGTGAATTACAAGAAAAAGGAGTGGATTCTTCCATCATTATCAATAGTTTACATGAATATTCCAAGGATAAGCAAATAACTAATGCTGTTATGCTTTGTAAGAAAAAGAAAAAAACATATAGAAATGTTTCCGCTCTGCAGATGAGACAAAAGCTGGAAGAAATGCTTATTCGTAAAGGGTATACAAGGGACGTAGTTAATATTTGTCTAGAAGAGCTGGAGGAGCCGGAAACAGATGCTGAGTGGGAGGCTGTGCTATATCAGGGGCAAAAATATCACGAGAAATACAAGAAATACAGCGGCTGGGAGTATGAAACAAAGATAAAGGGCGCACTATACCGAAAAGGGTTTTCGTTAGAGCTAATCGAACGATTTTTAAGGGAGAGGGAAGAATAGTGAATATTCCAAAGAGATACAGCGAAATGTCAGAGTACGAACTGCATAAGGAGATACGAGAGCTCAAGGAGAAGGCAACGAAGGCTGAGCAAATGGGCATGATAAATGAATATGAGGTGCTTACACGGAAAATGGCGATGGCCAAAGCTTACATGGCCAATATAAACGACTTTCAGGTGGGAGAAACGTATGAGCTTCTAGAGGAACCAGGTACTCATTTTACTATCACATATTTCAATGGTGTGTTTGCCTGGGGGTATCGAGAGGGGCAGCAGGGGGAAGAGGCGGGTATCCCGATTTCATTATTAAAAAAACGAGAGAAGCGGTAAGCTCTCTCGTTTTAAACGGTGTTTCTACTAACAGCAGAGGTCTACTCCGCTTTTCGAGATTACCAGCGATGGGCTTTTGCGTTGCTTCGCAGGATAATATTTGTTTGCGACGGTTCTGTTTGTCCGTTAATTTGTGATTTTTGACGTTTTGGGCGTGTCCACGTACTCATAAACAATTCAGAACGTTGGTCTACTCGCTCATGATAGCTCATCCTGTCACCTCGTTGTTAGGATTGGTGGTTAGGGTTAGAAGCGCGCATACGCTCTTGCGGATGCGTGTTAATCGTACCGTCAGGACGTTTTGAGGCAAAGCGTGCTTTTGCCCGTGTCGTTTCATCTGATTGGCCTCTACTATGGCGTTCAGAAGACGTTCCTATATGTGTACCCAAGGAGAAGACCCCCTTATGTGGAATTGTGATACCGAAGTATCATTTATAGAATGCGTTAAGGCGGAATAGAATATGTGAGATGAAAGATGCCAAAGGAGTGAAATTAATGAAGGAAGCAATAGAACGTTTAATTAATCTGCTTTTAGAGAAAAACGAGGCGCTGTCATACGCGCAAGCACGCGCCTGGGTGGAGCTGCTATGGGAGGATTTTGAAGCCACCTATGCCAGAGCGGGACAGTATAATGGAATGGATAGAACAGAGCATGTTGTAAAAACATGGATTGAAAACCATGGGGGAAGGCTGCACGAAATTCAAACGAACAACCCTAAGTATAAGCATTTATTGAATCGAAATGATTATTTAACGCATTAAAGAGCGGTCCTAGAGGCCGCTCTTTAATTTGGAACAAGTTCTAATTTTTTGCGCAGCTTCTCTTCGCTGAAAATCCAGCCTGTGTATGAGCTGACGATTCGTAAGTCTTTGTCAAGTTGTACAATTGCTACAAACGGGTAATAGTCTTTGCTTCGATATCGCAAATCAATAAAGCGGACCTCATAGTGGTCATCATAATCAAATATGTCCCAGCGATACACGGGTGAGAATGACAGAAATGCTGAAATGTTTACATCCTTTTGCGCAGCTTGAATGATCTCGTTATCCGGCAGAGGAACGCGCTCAAATTTATCATGTACCATAATGCTTCCGCGGTAAAAGCGTGCAACGTAATAGTACTGATCTGTTACAATGGCAAGATGATAGTGATAAAAGCGGTATGTCGGCGAGATGATAACCTGCTCTACATTTTTAAATCGTTTTCGGACGATGCTTTCAATGTTTGTTCTCATCACAAAACGGCCGATATAATACATAAGCGTTAGTGCATAAGCAGCGATTCCAATAAGTCCTTTCCTTCCATCAGCTGTAATAATCAGTATAGCTCCAAATGCATGGATTAGGAAGATAACGACATCAAACGTATTAATAACGCCAAGTGCAACCCATTTTCTTGTAAAGGGCCGCAGCGCTTGGGTCCCATAGGCATTAAAAATATCGACAAATACATGAAGAAACACTGCGATAAAGGACCAAATAAGAAGATGGAGATACGGAACGCTTGAGAATAATGCAAATGCTGTTCCGCTTACAATAAATGACCAAAGAAGCACCGCGGGAATAGAATGTGTGATGCCTCGATGGTTGCGAATGTACTTCGCATTATTCCGCAGCTTTAAAACCGTGTCAATGTCAGGAATATTTGAGCCGACAATTGTGGCGAACATGACAGCTTGTGGTCCGAAGTCGCTTTGCGCGATAACAGGATCAAGTGTAGCAAGCCCTCCGAGCGTAATGCCCATCATTAAATGCGTGGCTGTGTCCATAATGAGACGACCTCCATTTTCATACGCTTTTTCTTTACTGTACTCTTTTGTTTTCTTCCGAGCAAGCCCCTTGCCTGTAATTTCCATTTACAAAACATTTAGGCATTCTAACGGAATTCTTTATAATATTATTTATATGCTAAAAAGAAGGTTCTCATAGGAGCTATGAACAGTTAATTTTATTTTGTATAAAAGTAAAGTATATAAAACCGTACCTTTAAAGGCTTTTATATGGCTGGTTACTTGTTTTTCAGCTCAAGCGGATCTAGAGGGGGATTAATTTGAAACAAAATTTGGATATTTTGGATACATTTGATATACGTGCATTTCAGCATGATTTAATTAGTTGGTTTGAGGCAGAGCAACGTGACCTGCCTTGGCGTATCAATAAGGATCCGTATCGTGTATGGGTCTCGGAAATTATGCTTCAGCAAACAAGGGTAGAAGCAGTAAAGCCATTTTACAAAAATTTCATGGAAAAGTTTCCGACGCTGGAGGCATTGGCAGAAGCTCATGAAGATGAGGTATTAAAGGCTTGGGAAGGACTCGGCTATTATTCCCGCGCCCGCAACCTTCATGCAGCAGTAAAGGAGGTAAAGGAGCAATACGGGGGGAGAGTTCCGAATACAGCAAAGGAGATTGGAAAGCTAAAAGGAGTTGGGCCGTATACGCAAGGTGCGATTTTAAGCATTGCCTATGATGTACCCGAGCCGGCAGTAGACGGAAATGTTATGCGTGTTATGTCTCGTATTTTATCTATTTGGGATGATATTGCAAAGCCGAAAACAAGAAAGCTGTTTGAGGATATCATTCGCGAAGTGATTTCTAAAGACAATCCATCATACTTTAATCAGGGTCTGATGGAGCTTGGTGCTCTAATCTGCATCCCTAAAAATCCATCCTGCCTTCTTTGTCCCGTACGCAGTCATTGCCGTGCTTTCCATGAGGGTGCACAAAAGGAACTTCCTGTAAAAAGCAAAGCGAAGGAGCCTAAAGTGATTCCTATTGTTGCCGGTCTATTTCGTACAAACAGCGGCGGCTATATCGTTAATAAGCGTCCCAAAACAGGCCTTCTTGCGAATATGTGGGAATTTCCAAATGTAGAAGTGCATGAAGGGATAAGCAGCCATAAGCAGCAGCTCACCTATTACATGCAGGAAACATTCGGGATTGAGGTAAGTGTGGACGAGTATGCCGCAAGTGTTCAGCATTCTTTTACACATCGTACTTGGGAGATTTTTGTCTTTTTCGGTACAGTAGAAGGGAATATAGAGGAGACAGATATGCTAAAGGTTCTAACGCCAGAACAGTTTGAGCAATACACGTTCTCTCGTTCGCATAAAACGATTTTCGAGGACTGCATCAAGAAAGCCAGCCTTTTCTAAGGGCTGGCTTATTTAATTAAGAAAAGAAAGTATAATTTTTTATGAGGACACTGACCTGCTTGCCGTGGGAAAGAACTCTGCCTACTGAGACAAAAGTGCCCCAATAGAGGACTGTCCCCTTCACGAGCAAATTGGATCATGTCGCTCTTCTTAGTCATACGTAATTTTTGTCCCGTGCGTCCAGTCTGCTTCATGCCGCTGCAGACCGCCGCGGCCTTCGATTTCCATGATAATTTCTTTATACATTGTTTGGCCTTCCACGTTCAAATATGGCAGCATTTGCTGCAAGGAATGATGGAAATACACAAGCTCCTCCTTTTTCCACTCATTTTTCGGAGTCATTGATAATTCAGTCATATCTCGCCCTATATACATAAAATCTCTCCCTTATCCTGTTTGTTTTAGTTTGAATGATGAGTGGAAATCATATGCTCAAAAAATTATGGCTTCGGGGAAATTTTCTCAGGATATGAAAAGAACTGTCTGGTTATATTATCTCTTGTGGAGGTGATAATAATGAACAAGCAACAAGGCTTTGGTAAAACAGCTTCTGGAACTAGCATTCAAAAAGTGAAGCAAGCAAACGCTGGCTATGGTGCTGAATTTTCTGCTGAGACAGATGTTCAACAAGTAAGACAACAAAACGCACAAGCTGAAGCGCGCAAAGCGCAAAATTCTGGTAACTTCGGTTCCCAGTCTCAATCCCAACAATAATGGCGAGGGCACTCTCTTTTTCAGGGAGTGCCTTTTTCATTGTGAAGAACACACGGAAGCTTCCTTGAATCGGCTTTGCCAGAGCCGCGTGTTTTGTGCATGAATTGTTTGTCTGTCGGGGTTAACCAAGGCGCTTGCGCTTTTTCTTATAAACGACATAACTTCTTATTGCTCAACAAATGTAGTCAAAGGAAAAACTCCACGGGAGGAGAATTCTTTTTATAAATACTTTACTGCAGGGGAGAGAAAAGCGTGAAGCAGTTCGACCTTCTTGTAAGCGAACAGTTAAAAACGATGGATCAGCTTTTGGATTTGCAAACGGAATTAGAGCGGTATAAGAGCTTGGAATACTTACGGGAGCAGGAACGGGATGAGGAAGGTCTGCAAGAGCTGCGGATAGAAATTCAGAAGAGGCAGAAGGAGCTTCAGCTGCTTCATCAAACCTTTGAGCAGCAAACCAAGCAGGTTATTGAATCATTCCAGCAAGAGAAAAGTTATACATAATTCAGAAGCCGCCCGTCATCCGAGCGGCTCTGTGTTTTAAAATGTGATGATAACCGTTATAATAGAAAGAAAAGCTCATTATAGAAGCAGCTTCCAAAATGAAAGAAGGGAGAAAACATGGGGTTTCCGAATGAAGGAGAAAAAATACAAATACATAGCTACAAGCATAATGGCTTTATTCATCGAATTTGGGAGGAGACAACGGTTCTGAAAGGGACGTCAAGTGTTGTGATCGGAGCAAATGACCGCACACTTGTAACAGAATCAGATGGAAGAACCTGGATAACGAGAGAGCCAGCCATTTGCTATTTTCATGGCAGTCAATGGTTTAATATTATCGGGATGCTAAGACAGGATGGCGTATATTATTACTGTAATCTTAGCTCTCCGTTTGCTTACGACGAGGAGGCCCTGAAATATATTGATTATGATTTAGATATCAAGGTATATCCTGATATGACGTACACGCTGTTAGATGAGGACGAGTACGAGAAGCACCGTAGAATGATGAGCTATCCAGATGTAATCGATACGATTCTAAAGCGTAATGTAGAGCAATTAACGCAGTGGATTCATCAGAGAAAAGGGCCGTTTGCACCGGATTTCATTGATATATGGTACGAACGGTATTTGACATACAGGGAGTAGAGAAGCCTGCTGGATGATGTTTTGGCAGGTTTTCTTCATAAGAAATAAGAAGGTGTGGGGCGGCATTTGGTTACCACAGGCAGCTTGCACTTTTCTTATATTCATGGGGAGAAACGGGTGGTGAGTAAAATGGGTGGTATAAAGCGGTATCTGCAATTTGTAAAGCCGTACAAGTGGCAAATTGGAGCGACTATTATCATCGGCTTAATTAAATTTGGAATTCCTCTTATTTTACCGCTTTTGTTGAAGCATATTATTGATGATATTATTCAAGGATCCGGCTCATTGGACGATAAAACAACAGAGCTTCTCACGGTAATGGGGGCGGCATTTTTTATTTTTGCTGTGCTTCGTCCGCCGATTGAATATTACCGCCAATATTTTGCACAAAGCATCGCAAGTAAGGTGCTTTATGATTTGCGGAAAGCGATTTTTGATCATTTGCAAAAGCTGAGTCTCCGTTATTATTCTAATACGAAAACAGGGGAAGTTATTTCGCGTACCATTAACGATGTAGAGCAAACAAAGGATTTTGTAATCACAGGTTTGATGAATGTTTGGCTCGATACGGCAACGATTTTTATTGCGATTGCGGTTATGTTCTCTATGAGCGGAAAGCTCACATTGATTGCATTGCTTGTGTTGCCTGTTTATGTGGTGGCAGTCAAATATTTTTTCGGTCGTCTGCGGCAATTGACGAGAGCACGCTCTCAAGCGTTAGCTTCGATGCAGGCTTATTTGCATGAACGTATTCAAGGTATTTCAGTTACGCGCAGCTTTGCATTAGAGGAGTACGAGAAGAAGCAGTTTAAGGGGAAGAATGGGGAGTTTCTGACAAGAGCACTTTCTCACACGAGCTGGACAGCTAAAACCTTTGCTTCTGTGAATACTTTAACAGATTTAGGCCCCCTTATCGTGATTGGTTTTACAGCGTACCAAGTGCTTCACGGGCAGCTTACATTAGGAACGATGGTCGCCTTTATTGGATACATGGACAGCTTATACAATCCGCTGCGCCGACTCGTAAACTCATCTACAACGTTAACGCAGTCATTTGCATCAATGGATCGCGTGTTTGAATTACTTGATGAACCATATGAGATTGTGAATCGTCCTGTTTGCGTGGAAAAGGATCATATGAGTGGAGCTGTATCATTTCGGGATGTGTCCTTTCGCTATAATCCCAAGGATCCAGATGTGTTAAGAAATATTTCTTTAAGCATTGAGCCTGGTGAAAAGGTAGCGCTCGTTGGATTGAGCGGCGGCGGAAAATCTTCGCTTGTTAGTCTGCTTCCGCGTTTTTATGATGTGACAGAGGGGAAGATTACGATCGACGGCATTGATGTTCGTGACTATGATTTGAAAAATCTGCGCAGTCATATTGGGATTGTGATGCAGGACAATATTTTATTCAGCGATACGATTCGTTCCAATATTTTATATGGAAGGCCAGAAGCGACTGAGAAAGAAATGATTGAAGCGGCCAAGGCTGCTCATGCGCATGAGTTTATTACCGAACTGCCGGATGGCTATAATACAATTGTTGGCGAAAGAGGGGTAAAGCTGTCTGGAGGACAGAGGCAGCGTGTTGCAATTGCCCGTGTCTTTTTGAAAAATCCATCTCTGCTGATTCTGGATGAAGCAACATCCGCGCTTGACTTGGAAAATGAGAAATATATACAAGAGGCGTTAAATATTCTGGCAAAGGACCGGACTACATTGATAATTGCACACCGGCTTTCTACTATCACACATGTGGATAAAATTGTATATTTGCAGGATGGGGAGATTAAAGAAGTCGGCACGCATGAGGAACTAATGGAACGGCATGGATTTTATTATAACCTCTACCACATTCAGAAGGTGGAGTACATAGAACAGTAAAAGCTCCGCCTGGTGCGGAGTTTTTTCATGGTTATAAATGGGGAAGCTTCAAATTCTCAGCTATGAGGAAATAAACAACGGAGCATAGATTAGAATATGCTCCGTTGTGAAAACAGTTTATTCTAGCGCAATTGTTTTTTGCGGGAATAAGTATCGTCCTTTTCCGTATGGAATACAAAGAGGTGTGCCGAAGATTGGATCAGTTATCACTTCGCAGCTCATCCGAAATACATCATTCACCAGCCTCTGATCAATGATAACCTCTGGCTGCCCCTGCGCATATACAGTTTTATTACGAATAGCCACAATATGATGTGCATAGCGGCACGCCAGGTTTAAATCATGAAGCACCATGACAATTGTACGATTTTCCTTTTCGTTTAAATTAAACAGCAGGTCTAGTATTTCAATTTGGTGCGTCATATCCAGATAGGTAGTCGGTTCATCAAGCAGGATGATGTCTGTGTCTTGAGCCAATGTCATCGCGATCCAGGCACGTTGCCGCTGCCCCCCGGAGAGGGAGTCCACTTGCCTGTCGGCTAAGTCGCTCATCCCGGTTGCTTCTAACGCCTGCTGTACGCTTTCTTCATCCTGTTCTGACCATTGCTTCAACCAAGTCTGGTACGGATAACGGCCTTGTTTAACAAGCTGAAGGACGGTCAACCCCTCCGGTGCAGTTGGTCCTTGCGGCAAAATAGCAAGCTGCTTTGCTACTTCCTTTGTTGAACGCTTTTCAATTGCCTCTCCTTCAAGTAAAACAGCACCGGAAGAAGGCTTTAATAGGCGCGCCAGTGAGCGAAGCAACGTTGACTTGCCGCACCCGTTTCCTCCAATAAACACAGTAATTTTTCCTTTTGGGATGGTTAGATCTAGCTCATCTATAATAATCGAATTACCATATGATAATGTTAATTCTTTTGTTTTTAAGGCATCCATAGATACACCGTCCTTTTGTCTATTTCCTCATGTGTTTCTACTTCTGTATAGCAAATAAATAAAGTATGGAGCACCAATAGCTGCTGTGAATACACCAGCTGGCACTTCCAATGGAGCTAATATCGTCCGGCCAATTAAATCTGCTCCCATCATGAGTATGGCTCCGATTAGCGCCGCTGCTGGAATGAGTGCTCCGTAAGAGGAGCCAACAAGCTTTCGGGCAATATGCGGTGCGATTAACCCAACAAAAAGGATGCCGCCTGCAAATGCAACTGCTCCTCCGATTAATGCTGTGCAAAGAAGAAGCAAATAGAGTCGTTGGCGCCCGACTCTGCTGCCAAGTCCGGTTGCCAGAGCATCTCCCAATTCCTGCACGTTTAGCTTACGCGCGGTCATCCAGGCTATTAGGCTAAGTATCATAATCCAAGGAGCTAAAACAGTTATGTTTTTCCAGCTGGCTCCATGCACAGTTCCAGTTAACCAGATGTTAGCTTGGCTGGCATTGTGAATGGGTCCGATAACCATAAGTAAGGTAGTAATAGCCTTCATCAGTGCAGCAATGCCGATTCCAATGAGGACCATTCGAAGCGGTGCGACTTCACCATGTTTCCAAGACAGTATATATACGAGAAATGCAGTCAAGCTCGCTCCAAGAAAAGCACTGAGCGGCAGCCACTCAATGCTGATTGTTAATGCACCATTACTGTCGCTAAACAGCGCTAAACATAAGACTACAGCAGCACCAGCGCCGTCTGTTATACCGATAACTTCTGGAGCAGCAAGCGGATTTCGTACAAGGCTTTGCAGGATGCTACCGGCTATCGCGAGACCGATACCCGCTAACAGCGCCACTAGGATACGAGGCAGGCGAAATGACGTAATCACAAGTTTTTCCATTTCATCTCCTTTGCCAATCAACGCCTGAAAGACATGAATAGGTGAAATTTTCATATCCCCCATTCCTGCACTTACAAAGAAAAGACATACTACAATCCCTAGCAAACATCCTAGAGTGAGGAGTGCTTTTCGCTGCAGCAAAAATGAAATGTTATGACCGATTCTAAGAGAAATGTGCCTTTTCATTTTGCTATGCCTCCTTTTCTAGCGATATAAATAAAGAACGGTGTACCAATTGCGGCAGTCATGACTCCGACAGGCACCTCTTGCGGCATTAAAATGTATCGTGCCCCGATATCAGCGGCAAGCAATAAGATACCGCCGAGTACTGCGCTGTAAGGAATGACCCATCTATAGTCAATACCAACAAATGCACGCGCCACATGAGGAATGATAATTCCGACAAACCCAATTGGTCCTGCAACGGCGACTGCACTTCCGGCTAACAGTACAACAATTAGTACTAGGATACCTTTTACAAGCTGCGTACGCTGACCTAGCCCGCGTGAGACATCGTCCCCTAATAGTAAAATGTTTAGTTTTCCAGCCATCACCATTGCACCAAGCAAGGCAACGATTAGATAGGGGAGAACGCTTATCAGCATTTCAAGCTTGCGTCCTTGTACGGATCCGGCCAACCAAAACAACACTTCATCAAGCAATGTTTCATTTAGTACAAGCAAACCTTGTGTAAATGATGAAAATACTGCCCCAATCGCTACTCCGGCAAGCGTAAGCTTAATTGGAGTAAGCCCTTCCCGGCCAATCGAAGCTATCATAAACACAAGACAAGCTGTAATAGCTGCACCAAGGAAGGCAATCCAAGTAAAGACTTGAAGTGATTGAACGGAAAAAACAAAAACAGCACATACAATGAAGAAAGAAGCCCCGGCGTTAATTCCTAGTAAACTTGGAGAAGCAAGCGGGTTTTTTGTTAAGACTTGCAAAATAGCACCGGCTACTGCCAGACTTGCTCCAACAGCTGCTGCAATGAGGGCGCGAGGCAGCCGTACGGTCTTGATGATAATATGCTCGTTTGAGCCGTTATAATGTGTAAATGCATCTACGGCAGTTTTTATACTTGTATCTACATAGCCATAAATGATACTCGCCCATATACCATAGAGCAGTAATATAATACATAGTAATAGTCCAATTGCTTTTGTTTGTTTCGTTTTACAAATCATTTTACGCGTACCCTCTCTTTTGTCCGTTAGCTTCAGTCTAGCGAAGTTTAGGTATACAGTCAATGAGAGTGATAATTTTTTTCAATTACGGATTGACAGGATCCTCTCTCTTATTATATCATTCGTTTTGTAAATGAAAATCATTATCATTAAAAATGGGGGTTACATAGGTGAAAAAGTTTTCTTGGAGTTTACTTATGCTTGTTTTATCTTTTTCCTTATTGCTAGGAGCATGCGGGAAACAAGAGGAACAAAAAAAAGAAGAAGCTACAAAGGCAACCGAAACATACACGGTAGAGCATGCGATGGGAACAACAGAGATAAAAGGTACGCCAAAACGGGTCGTAATTTTAACGAATGAAGGTACAGAAGCGCTTCTTGCTATGGGGGTAACGCCAGTAGGAGCAGTAAAATCATGGATAGGTAACCCGTGGTATGAACATATTCAAGATAAAATGAAGGATGCAAAGGTTGTTGGGACGGAAAGTGAAGTAAATGTTGAAGCAATTGCTGCATTAAAGCCGGATCTTATTATTGGTAACAAGCTGCGTCAAGAGAAAATTTATGAGCAGTTAAAAGCAATCGCTCCAACTGTGTTCTCGGAAACACTAAGAGGAGACTGGAAAGAAAACTTTAAGTTATATGCAAAAGCTTTAAACAAAGAAGAAAAAGGTAACGAAGTATTAAAGCAATATGATAATCATGTAGCAGAGGTAAAGGAAAAATTAGGTGATAAAGTAAATCAAGAAGTTTCTATTGTTCGTTTCATGGCTGGAAAAACTCGTATTTACTACACAGATTCTTTCTCTGGAGTTATTTTTAATGAATTAGGATTTAAACGTGCTGAGCAGCAAGCAGCGCTGTTTACTCCTGATAATAAGCTAGGCAATCTTGCTATCGAGGTAGGTAAGGAAGTTATTCCTAAAATGGATGGAGATCTTCTTTTCTACTTCACCTATGCTCCTGAAGGAGATCAACAAGCTTTAGCAACTGAAAAGGAATGGATAAACGATCCTCTTTGGAAAAATTTAAATGCTGTTAAGAGTGGAAATGCCCATCAAGTGAGTGATGTAATTTGGAATACTGCTGGCGGTGTACTTGCAGCTAACCAAATGCTGGATGAACTTGAGGAAATTGTACTTGGTAAATAAAGCTTCAATCCTTGTAAGCTCTTCATATCGAAACCGGAAAGTATCTTTATACTTTCCGGTTTTTTAGTATGTAGAGAAAGTCCCTAAGAGATAAGAATGAACATACTGTAACACATCGTCTATATCAAGAGTATGAAGGGTTACAATCATTTGTTGAAAAGATATGGCCAGAGCAAGGGCCCCCTTTACGAATTTCGTCAGAAGAAAGGGAGGGGGTGTATACTTGTTCTCAAATGATTTATCCTAATTTTGGAAAACCTAAATTAATTGACAATGATTATCATTTTCCATAAAATAATAGTAAGAACACTTCGATATTGACTAGGGGAGAAAATCGTATGTTTAACATGTTACATGGGTTGAAAGATATTCATACTGTAATTTCAAATTACCGTAAAATAGGCGGTGCAGCAGAAGCAAGCATAATTTGTTTATCGTCCGGAGAGATATATCATAACCCAGTATTTACGAATATTGACATCTCAAAAGGTCAGTATGTTTCCCTATGCTTTATAGATGAAAATGGAACGAACATCATGGTACATGTTGATCAGATTGCTATGATAAAAGAGTTACAACACAAATTGATTTGCCAACTGAATAATAATTATGTAAAACAAGTATTATTACGTGATACTTTACAATACTTACAAAAGCTATGTGAAATCAATGATGGATTTGTTACACAATCCTTTAAGAAGGAAGCATTAAAGCTTATTCGAGATATAAGCGTAATCGAATTAAAAAAGCACGATATTCCGCTTCCGTTCCCAATTGAGGATAATCTTGTCCATTTAAATGAACGCTTATTTGCATAGGATTGAAAGTAAATGGCCCAAAATCCTCTAAATGAGAAAAATTAAAGAAAAAACGTGAAATGGATCATCACATAGACCCTTGATTGTACTAAGGGCCTGGATGATCCATTTTTTAGTTTCGGCTCAAAAGAAAGGATTATTTAAGTAATTTCCGTCTGGCAAGCTAAGCGATATCCATCATTTAAGGTTTTTTTAAGTTTTTTTTGCTCTTTCTCATTGGGAGGGGAGAGACAGGATGCCCCTTCTAGAACTTTAACAGTGCATAATCCGCAGGTTCCTTTTCGACATTTGTACTGTAAAGCTTGCCCTTGCTCTAAAGCAACAGCTAATAAATTTCCTTTTACAGGTTGGATTTCAAATCGTATTTGGTTTTGAAGCAAATCAATGCTGCTAAGGTAGCGGTGCTCTGTATAGGAAGGATTAGGCTTTATAACCTTATCAACCATCATGTTTTTAGGAATAAGAGATCCCACTGTTAACATTCTTTTATTCATCGGCATCGATTCCTTAACTCTTAGGATCTTCCAATGTGCAAATCGCGGAAGGACGCTTAATTCGCAAAACAACTGTTTCATACACACGGAACGGGTGATTCATACCTTCCTCCCCTAGATATGCTGTTTCAAAGTCCTCAGAAACAGCCAAATCCAGATTGTTTCGTCCTGTATTGACTAAGACACCCGTTTTTCCTTTTAAAACCGGTGATTGAAACACCCCGTCTGTAACAAGCTCACGAACATGTTCAATTTCTAAAACATTAGTATCTTTATGTACGCGATGTAATAGCGAATATAATTCTGGGGATAATACAAGTGCAAAGGGCCCATTATGTTTCATCTCAAGCAGCTTGTTTCTTGCTTCGACTACATCTTGGAAGGCGCTTCCTGACTCATACCAATTTCCAATTAAGTGCGTTAACCGGCCTTTTACATTCATTAATCCAGGAATATCAAATTCCTTTGATCCATGGAAAATCATTTGATCCTCTAATATGGCCACATCACGGGCAGCATTTGCAGCTACGGAAAAATCAATAGGAATATCTAATACTTTTGTTTGTTCCAAGTCACGCCAATACAAAACGAAATCTTTGTAAAGTAATGGGATGGTATAGTTTACCCGTTTACTAGCCTCGATATCTGTATCAAATGATCCCTGGAAATCCATTTTTGCTTCGTAATTCTCCATAAAAATGTCATTGAAAATACTCTGTACCCCTCTTCCAAGCGGACCGTACAGCTCGATGAAACGACGTCCAACTAATTGTTTTCGTGCAGCTTCAATAACGGTTTGATCCAATTGTGAGAAGTCTTGATCTGTTAATGGTGAATCTGGAAATAGTTGAGATTTACTCATGCTTTTTGCCCTCCTCCTGCATCTATACTTATATTAAACTCCCGACTGTAAACCCTTTTCTCTTTCTAGATGACTTTACAATAGGTGAAGAACCTGGCGAAGCTAAATGGTCGTGATGTTCATCATGATGCGCATGTGGATCGACATAGTTATGATCAAATCGTTCATTGATTTCATTTAACATTTTTTTAACTTGTTGGTAATCTTGATAGGAAACATTCCTCATTTGGTTTAACAGGGTGCTTCGTTCCTCATCTGTAAATTGAAAAAGTGCTAAATCCAAGTGCTCTACGAAGTTATGTAATCCGAATTTTTCAAGGTTTAATTCTTGTAAAAGGCGATTAAACTCATTATTGGTTGGAGAAAAAGCATTTCCTTCCTTTTCTTTTTCGAATTTACTAATAAGCGGAATAAGTTCAGCTAGACGTGATAGTCGTTGTTCTTCCTCTTCATAAATATGGTGATAATAAAGGCGTTCATGATCATCTTTTGCATTTTGAATAACGGGATCTAGTATACTCATAAACCTTTCGATAGCATCTTTAGTAGTAGTAAAAATCTGATGAAAAGTATGCAATTCTTCTTTCAATTCGTACACCTCCTTTTTTACTAATTGCCATTATTTCCATTTGTGTCCATTTTTATTACAAATTATTATTTTTCCTTGAAAACATCTTAGTAAGGGTTTTAATATTTACCTGTTTTCTGGACAATGAAATCCCGTGCAGAGTCTGAGTCCGCCTTTAAACATGGGATGAGGATGAGGTCAAAATACGAGGTATACTGTTCTTTGTTAACACTGCTGCAAAAGAGGAGAAAAGAAGGGATGTCTCATGATGGAAGCACTAAAGCCTTGGAAGGGTGGAGATGCTGCTTTACAATCGAATGAAGTTTTGCGGATGTCCAAAGGGCTATTGTTATGCTTGGTTCCGATAGGTGAAGTTCTTCAAAGTGCAGGCATTTTTTCTCACTGTTGCCTGCTAGAACATGGAAAAAAATTACCCTTCACCTAACCAGAATAGGTCAAATGAAGGGTAATTCGTATAATGTCTTTTCGAATGTACTCTATTTTTTCACCAAAAATAAAAGCTCTGAGTAAAGCGTAAAGCCCCAATTTTTTATTCTTTAAAGAAAGTGTAATTTTCCGGCTAGAAGCTAATTCGATGTAGTAAGAAATTTCAGAGGGAAAGCATAAATGCAACTACGCCTCTATTTCCCCATAAAGGTTCACCAATCGGCGCGTTTTTTATTCATCCTCTGGTTTTTCTTGAATTTGCAATTCATCTTCCGGATTATTGTGATATGTGTAGAAGCTGCTGATCAGCATGTCAAGATGCTCTACCTTTTCACTATAGTCTATAATGGAAGATACGAGCGGGAAGAGATGAAGCCACATTTTGTATTGCTCACTACCCTCGTTATTTTGGTAGCTCATAAATGTTTGAATAAGCTGCTGTCTGCATATGCACACCTCATCAAGCATCTCGGAGGAATGCTGAGTTTTTACCTTACCGATAAATTTTAACAGCATCTGCTCATGATAGTTTACGAGAGAATCCAGCTCATTTTGAATGAGTTCCTGAAAAGCAGACGGCATATGATGCAGTTCATTTGCAAGACGATGCAGCAGTTTCAATGTCTCGAGAGCACGGCTTGTAGTCGCCAGCATTTGACGGAATAAAACGAGCTTTCTTGATTTTGCATAACGGGTTTTTTTCGTATAACTTCTTTCCTCTTGATACAGTAAATATAAATGATTCAGCTTAATCATTTTTTCTTTCATCTTATCTAAATCTGCCTTTAAAACAGCAAAATCAGATGCTTGTCTGCTATTCAAGCGAATCCACTTTAAAATTTCCTCTGTATTTGCTGCCATTCTATAATAAAGCTTTGTCTCATACTTTGGAGGCATAAAAACAAGATTTACAACAGATGCTGCGAGAATCCCCATCATAATAGTAATAAAGCGCAGCCACGCGAAGTCGAGGAAGTCAGCTCCCTCATATTCCATAATCGCAATAACGGTCACCAGGGCAATTGGAATTGTATTTTCCAATCGAAGCTTAAGCGCCAATGCGATAATGAGAACAGATGTTAATCCGATAAATAAGGGATTATTTCCAAAGGCTAACGCAAATGCAATTGCAAACATAGCTCCGATTACATTAGCCTGTAATTGTTCCAAAGCGGTTAAGTAGGAACGATAAACAGATGGTTGGATGGCGAATACAGCTGAAATTCCTGCAAACACAGGAGATGGCATTTCAAGAAGTATGGCCGCATATAGAGCTAACGTAATAGCGATACCCGTCTTTAAAATCCTAGCACCCAATTTCATGACCTTCTAAGATTCCTTTCTGTATTCACGAATTCACATTACGTTACTATACAGGCATTACAAATAGTGCGCAAGGGGTATTTTGAAAAAAGAAAATGAGAGCGGTTGCAGGGGAAGAAAGCAATGTAATGTCTAGAAAAAAGCACCTGTTGTGACAGGTGCTTTTTCTGCTGCATCGGCCCGGTTTCCATCCGGTGACGGATCTCCCTATGGGAGCGGAACGGGCTGATTTCGCTTTTCTTCATGATGTCTAGCTTCGCTGAACTGCGCATTTTGTTCGCAGGTTGTTGTCTTCTGGAGCTGAGCAGTTGGCTCCGCTTTTCTTGATCATTCTGTTGAGACAGATGGGTCTGCTTGCTCTTTTGTTGGGATAATTTCAAAGAAGTTATTTTTGATATCATCAAACAAGGCAGAAATGATGTTGACTTCCTCATACTGCTCATGCGCTGTAAGAATACGGATATAATCCGTCAGCATCTCTGTTACGTCTGCTATGCCTTTTGAGCTGAGCTTTTGCACAGTTACATTTGCGCCTTTCGCGATACGACGGCGAATAGCCGCTTCTGTTAGCCCCATTTCCGGCTGGTGACGCAAGTATACGACCCCACCCGTCATACCTGCGCAAATCCATGGACCTGGGTCTCCTAGGACGAGACCGCGTCCGTTTGTCATATACTCAAAAGCAAAGCCTTTGATATTGGAGTGTACACCGATATTCCCATGCTCTTGATCAGGAATTGGTTTTGTAACACGGCCGCCGATGATCATATCAGCGCCGGAAAGGCGGATACCAGCACGTGCATCAGCATTTCCTTGCACGTATAGTGCTCCTTTTTGCGCACCGTAGCCGAAGCCTTTGCCCGCGGAGCCATTATAGTAATTGCCGTCTTTTCCTTTTGCCTTCATTATATAAATACCGCCGCCAAATGATGTTTTTCCGATACCGTCCTGTGCACCGCCGCTGACGTGGATGAAAATATCCTTGCTGTTGAATGCACCGAGCCCGTTTCCTGGAATGGCATTTGTATATTGAAGCGTAATTGGATTGAGCGATTCGCCTGCAAGCTTGCCTCGTGTGCGATAACAGGATTCTAATGCTCCCATAGCACGTTGTTCGACACCGACTGCAACCAATTCTTTTGAGTCTGCTGCAAACTCGGAGGCAGCCTCTTGTTCCGCGGGTGTCAGCGTAACTGTTAAGAATGGTTTTGTCTCTAATACGCGAAGCATCTGGGATAAATCCATAAGCTGTAAGCCGCGCGTTTGTTTAAGCAGATCGGAGCGGCCAACAACCTCCTCCAGGCTGTTGAAGCCCAGCAGACCTACGAGACGCTTTAGCTCTAATCCAAATGTTGTAAACAAATTCATGAGTCCTTGCACGGCACCGTCAAATTCACGAGGGACGAAACGGCGTAATCCATGCTCCTTCGCTTGTGCTTCGGATTCAATTTGCGTTGCAATCCCAACGTGACATGTGTCCAGATGGCAGCCGCGGCAAGTTGTACAGCCAATTGCAATCATCGACAGTGTTCCAAATCCAACGCGGTTTGCGCCAAGAAGCATCACCTTTAATGCATCTGCCACACTGCGCAGACCGCCATCTGCCCAAATTTCTACGCTGTCGCGCATGCCGGCCTCAATGAGTGCATTATGAGCAGCCTTCACACCGATTTCCACCGGTAATCCAACGTGCTGTAGTGCATGAATTCTCGCTGCACCTGTACCGCCATCAAATCCGCTGATATTAATGAAGTTAGCGCCTGCTTTGGCGATTCCGACTGCAATAGTTCCAATGTTCGGAACAACTGGAACTTTAACAGCAACTTTTGCTTTATTATTACCTGTTTTGATCTCAGCAATGATTTGCGCCAAATCCTCAATTGAGTAGATGTCATGGTTATTAGATGGTGAAATTAAGTCTGAACCGATTGTTGCGTTACGTGCTTCAGCAATCTTCGCTGTTACCTTTGAGCCAGGCAAATGCCCGCCTTCACCAGGCTTCGCTCCTTGCCCGATTTTAATTTCAATTAAATTGGAGGAGTTCAATAAATCCGCATTGACTCCGAAACGTCCAGATGCAACCTGTTGTCCACGCGTTTTCGGGTATTTACCAATCATATCCTTAATTTCTCCGCCTTCACCGTTTAAGCTAATCATATTCAAACGGTCCGCTGCCTCCGCGTATGCTCGGAATGCAATTTCATTTTGTGAACCAAAGGACATGGAGCTGATTATAAATGGTAAATGATGCTCTCCAACCTCGATACTTACTTTTTCTGTTGGAACAGGAGCACTGGATTCTTTAAAATCTGCTAAGTGACGGATGGAAATCGGTGTTTTTGTTTCTATGTCCGTTAATTTTTCACGGTAGTCGTCGTATGCGTTTCCTTTTGCTACATCGCCAATTGCTTTCCAAATACGAGGGAAGATGTGGAATGTTTTACGCATTTTCACAGTTTCTTTGTTATAGTCTTCCGCACGCTTGAGGGCATCCTCTTTCATGCTTTCAAAGTTGAATATAAGTGTATCAGAGCCCAAGAAATTGACGATATTTAACACATTTGCAACTTCATCATGCAATCCAATTGAGGAGAAGAGACGTCCATATCCGCGCAATTCATGAATACCAATTGTAGAAATAACCTTTTCTAGCCCTTTATTCAAAGCATTATAAAGATTGAGACAAGGTTTTTCTGTTCCGTCGCTTACTGTGGCAAACATAAGATATGGACTAATGACATCTGCACCTAAGCCGTATGCAGTCACAAGATCGTGCAAGGAGCGGATCGCACCGGAACGAAGTAAAATAGAGCAGTCACGGCGTAAACCTGCCTTAACAAGTGTCTGCTGCATATTTGCTGTGATGAGATGCGGATCAATCCATAGATTTCCGTTTTGATGAGCACCCTCATCATCTAATACGAGCAATGCAGCACCGTTTTGTATGGCGGTAATTGCTTCCTGTGTCAAACGATCTAATGCTGCTGTTAACGTTTCATCTTCCTTATATGTTGCAGATAGCTTGTAAAGGGAATCATTCGCTGCAAAGAATCCTGCAAGCTGCTCATAGGAAAGCTGTCCTGCTTGCTCTGCAGCCTGCTGTCCGATTCCCCCTTCTAATAATACAGGGGAAGGCAGCTCTAAAATCGTTGTTTGTTGTGTTTTCTCAAACAGTGACGGTCGTTTTCCGATGACTGTGCGCGTTGAAAAATGCTCAATTTCGCGGTCACGGTCAATCGCCGGGTTGGTTACGACGGCAACGCTTTCTTTTATAAAGTCCGCGATATTGCGTCGACCGGAATCTAGAGCAGCAAGCGGCGCATCATGCCCGAGGGAGCGAATTGGCTCAGCTCCTTTTTCTGCCATTTGCTCAAGCAATTGAATGTTCTCGCGATCCCATCCAAAAGCTGCATATTGACGATCTTCTACTTTTAAGTCAGGCGCTACCTTTTTCGCTTTTTGCGGCGTTGGGGATTCAAGGTGGAAGCGGTAATCTGCCAAATTCACGCGCTGACTAAAACGCTTATATATTTCCTCTTGAAATTGTTCATATTCGTATACAACCATTTCTCCTGCTTCATTCCATTTGAGACCGATTTTTTCACCAGGTGCAAGTGCCTTTGGCTCAGCTATATACTCATTTGGAGGTACGACACCAGGCTCTGAAGAGAAAATGTAAGATGTTTCTGTCTCAACTTTCCACAAAGGGCGCAATCCTAAGGAATCGACGCTGAAGACTGCTTCGTCCTTATGGCGGGAAATGATACCGGCAGGCCCTTGAGCAAAATGGCCCCATCCCTCGCGCATATACGTATATAAGTCCTGAAGGTGTTCCTTGTATAGCTTGATTTCATTTACGATTGGCGGGAACAGAAGATCAACTGCTTCAAACAAGCTGTAATCATAACGGGAAATCAGTGTGTCGATTGTACGGTTTAAGTCCTGCGAGTCGCTTCCGCCATTTGTTAATGGTACGTTCAGCATTTCCGCTTGATCTCGCAGCTTTGCAATCGTATTAATTTCGCCGTTATGTCCGAGCACGCTGAACGGCTGTACACGGAAGAAGTTTGATAAAGTATTTGTAGAGTATCGGTTATGTCCAAGAGTCATTGTTGATGCAATAAGCGGGTTTGTTAAGTCTGTGTAATAGCTGACGAGTGTATCGCCTGCTCCCATTACCTTGTATATAACATGATGAGGGCTTAAGGATGCAACATGAACCTTGTCATTTTTCTCAAGTAGAATGGTAAGTTCAAATAATGTACGTTCTACATGCTTTATGCTTTGCTGCGGCAGAAGGGCAATTTGCCAAAATACAGGCTCTTCTTTTTGGCCGAGCGGTCCAAGAGCCTCCGTATGTGTTACCTTTTCACTTTCAAAGACAACATGCAGGCCATTATTTGTAAAAGCTTCTCTCATTTCAGCTTGCAGCGAGATTACATCTGCTTTACTATCGAGGAAAAAGTGGCCGACAACAAAATCGGAACGGTCCACAATTTGCGGATCCTGCCCGTTCGTTCGCAATTTTTCTTTCCATAATTCTTTTGGGAGATCAATATGAATTCCAATGCCATCGCCTTCTCCATTAATAAAGCCGGCGCGATGATTCATTTTAACGAGAGATTGTATACATAAGTCAATGTTTGCCTTTGTGGGGATACGTTTCTTTTCCATAACGGAAACAATTCCGCAGGCGTCGTGTTCTGAGTTGCGAAAGTCTTGAAAAAGCGCAGGAGTCCATTTGTTTGTCATTGAGAGGGCCTTGAAGGCCATTCACCTCCATACAATTTTTTAAAAATAAGACTTTTCTTAATTATTAGAATATTCAAGGCGGATGATGCCCAAATATACAATAAGGAAAAATGAAGTGCTTTTTTACACTTTAGGAAAGCATAAAGTCCTAGCTGGAAGTTAATTTCGACGCAGCGGGAATTTTAGTGATAAAGTATGAGTGCAGCTACGCCTCTGTCTTAGCCTGACGGTTCGCTAATCGGTGAGTTTTCTTTATGAAGTGATTAGGAATAATTATACTACTGATTTCTTGTTTATTAAACTAGGAATAGAGAAAAAATAGAGAACATTTCCCCTACTTTTTCTCTTTAATGTTAGGAATTTACAAATTCTTTAGAAAGCTGCTCGAAAGCATTTCCAACAGCTTCGACTGTACGTTCAATGTCTTCCTTTGAGTGCTCAGTTGTAAGGAACCAAGCTTCATATTTAGACGGAGCAAGATTGATTCCTTGCTGCAGCATAAGTTTGAAAAACCTTCCAAACATTTCACTGTTGGTATTTTGGGCATCCTCATAGTTTTCAATGCGTTTTGTTGTAAAAAACACTGTTAAAGCGCCTTTTAAACGGTTGATTGTAATAGGGATTTTGTGTACCGTTGCCTGCTCTGCAATTCCTTTTTCCAGGAGAGCACCGAGTTCATCTAGTCTTTCGTATACTCCTTCCTGCTTCAGCACTTCAAGGCAGGCAATACCAGCAGACATAGACGCAGGGTTGCCTGCCATTGTTCCTGCTTGATATGCAGGACCAAGCGGTGCAACTTGCTCCATAATTTCCTTTTTGCCGCCGTAAGCGCCAATTGGAAGACCGCCGCCGATAATTTTTCCAAGGGCAGTTAAATCGGGAGTGACACCGAGTAAATTTTGGGCCCCTCCGTACATAAAGCGAAATGCGGTAATAACTTCATCGTAAATAACAAGAGCTCCAGCCTTATGAGTTAATTCATTAACAGCCTCCAAAAATCCTTCTTTAGGCGACACAATTCCAAAATTTCCTACAATCGGCTCGACAAGAACAGCAGCCACTTCATGACCCCATTTTTCCAAGGCGGCCGCAAATGTTTCCACATCATTAAATGGAACAGTAATTACCTCCTGCGCAATGCTCGCTGGGACACCGGCAGAGTCAGGGGTTCCAAGCGTAGACGGACCAGAACCTGCTGCCACGAGAACGAGATCAGAATGCCCGTGATAACAGCCTGCAAATTTAATGATTTTTGTGCGGCCTGTATAGGCGCGTGCGACACGAATAGTCGTCATGACTGCTTCTGTTCCAGAATTTACGAAGCGGACCTTATCCATAGAAGGAATTGCTTCCTTCAGCATTTTCGCAAATTGGATTTCAAGCACTGTTGGCGTGCCGTATAGTACACCGTTCTCCGCCGCGGCTTGAATTGCTTTTGTAATATGCGGGTGCGCATGACCTGTAATAATCGGTCCATATGCCGCTAAATAATCGATATATTTGTTGTTATCCACATCCCAAAAATATGCTCCTTTGGCACGCCTCATCACAACAGGCGCACCACCGCCGACCGCTTTATAGGAACGGGATGGGCTGTTTACACCTCCGACGATATGCTGCAATGCTTCTGTATGAAGTTGTTCTGATTGGGTGAAGTTCACTTCTTTTGCTCTCCCTTCAAGTAGTCTACTCTATATGGAGTATGATGCATGCCTTATTGTAACATGTTTTTCCTGTTTAATGGGTAGGAGGGCATAATGTTTGTGCTGCACTGTGAGCTTGGGTAAACTATTCGTTGTGAGTATTGCACTGCCTTAAAGGCAGTATAAAAGAGGGGGAACAGCATGAGTAACGCAATTGAGGTAAGAGATTTGCGAAAAGAATTCGTTGCCTATTCAAGCCGCTCTGGATTGAAGGGCGCTTTTCGAGATTTGTTTAATCGTAACTATAAAGTCGTTCGAGCAGTAAATGATATCTCCTTTACTGTAAAGCAAGGGGAGATGATCGGTTATATAGGTGAAAACGGAGCCGGTAAATCAACGACTATTAAAATGCTGACAGGAATCTTAACGCCGACGAGCGGGCGTATTATTGTGAATGGGATGAATCCGCATAAGGAAAGGGAGAAATTTGTTCGCTCTATCGGTGTTGTGTTCGGACAGCGCTCGCAGCTTTGGTGGGATATTGCTGTTCAAGAATCGTTTCGCCTGTTAAAAAAGGTATATGGGGTGTCTGATGAACAGTACGAAAAGCACATGGGACATATTATTGAAACGCTTGATATTGGTTCGCTTCTGGACAAACCTGTTCGCAAGCTTTCTCTTGGACAACGAATGCGCTGTGAATTAGCAGCTGCATTGCTCCATAACCCGCCCCTTTTATTTTTGGACGAACCGACAATAGGTCTTGATGTACTTGTAAAGCTGAAAATCCGGGACTTTTTAAAGGAAATTAATGCAAAATATAACACGACAATTTTGCTTACAACACATGATATTTCAGATATCGAAGCGTTGTGCGAACGCGTTGTGATGCTAGATGAAGGAAAAATTATTTATGATGGATCCCTTGAAAAGCTTCGTGCTCAATGGGGGGATGAGAAAGAAATACAATTTCAATTTTCTTCTCCAGTCTCCTATCAGCAGCTTGTCATGCTCCTGCCTGATACTAAAGTAAGCTGGACACAAGGAAATAGCTCTAACGTTTGGACTGCGCGTATTCCAAATGAAGAAATTGTTTTGTCAATGCTTATTGCAAAGGTTGTACAAACGTTCCGTATTCAAGATATGAAGGTAAATGAGGTATCAACAGAGGAGATTATCCGCAACATTTACGAAGAGGGCGTTGTGCATGGATAAATATATCGAAATGATTCGGATTCGGTTTTTGATGATGCTTGCCTATCGCTCTAATTATTATAGTGGAATTGTTATTTATACCATTAATATCGGTGCGTATTACTTTTTATGGACAGCAATTTATGGCGGAAAAGAAAGTATTCAAGGATTATCTGTAGCCCAGATGACAACATATGTAGCAGTAGCCTGGATGGCGCGTGCGTTTTACTTTAATAACATTGATCGGGAGATTGCAATGGAAATTAAAGAGGGTCGTGTGGCTGTTGAGCTTATTCGTCCTTATAGCTATTTGGGAATGAAGGTGATGCAAGGGTTAGGGGAAGGGATTTTTCGTTTTTTCTTCTTTTCAATCCCCGGCATGATACTAGTGGCGCTGTTGTTTTCTCTTAGCATTAAGCTGAATCCTTATACGCTATTGTATTTCTTTATTTCTCTTGTGTTCAGCTTTATTATTAATACACAAATTAATTTAATGACTGGTATGATGACATTCTTCTTATTTAATAATGATGGGCTTATGTATGCAAAGCGGGTGACGATTGATTTATTCTCTGGTTTACTGTTGCCAATTAGCTTCTATCCTGTTTGGGCTCAACAGATAATGACATTTTTTCCATTTCAAGCAATTAGCTACATTCCAAGCATGATTTTTACAGAGGGCATCCAAGGAAGAGCAATTTGGAACGCAATTTTATTTCAGGCCGTTTGGTCAGCTGTGCTCTTTATACCAATTGTAATTATGTGGAATATAGCTAAAAAACGACTTGTGGTGCAAGGAGGGTGAAGTGATGATGTATATTCGTCTCTTTTTGCAATATGCAGCGCAGTATATAAAAACGAAGCTGCAATATCGGGGAGATCTCATTGTAGGGCTGCTTTCTGATATGCTTCTTCAAGCGGTTAATCTTGTTTTTATTTTAGTAGTGTTCGGCCATACACAGGTACTGCAGGGATGGACACGTGAGGAAATCATTTTCATTTATGGCTTTTTCCTCGTTCCTTTTGCAATATTCTCATCATTTTTCAATATTTGGGATTTTAATGACCGATATATTGTAAAGGGGGAGATGGATCGTATTTTGACGAGGCCTATTCACAGCTTGTTTCAGGTAGTTCTGGAAAAAATGGAGCTGGAATCGCTGCTCGGCGGTGTTACAGGACTTCTCATTATGAGCTATGCGGCGGGCAAGCTTGGATTGTCCTTTCATTGGTATGACTCGTTGCTCTTTCTTGTAATGGCGATAGGGGGAGCTCTTGTATACGGGGGCATTTTTGTTTCGCTTGCTAGTATCGGTTTTTGGTCGGATGCAAGGAGCTCAATTATGCCGCTTATGTATAACATCGGTAATTATGGGCGTTATCCTGTTAATATTTACAACCGGGTAATCCGCTTTATGCTAACGTGGGTGCTGCCCTTTGCTTTCGTCGGCGTATATCCAGCATCCTATTTTTTAAGGCGAACTGAATGGTATAGCTATGCTTTTTTAACGCCAGTGATGGGGCTTTTGTTCTTTGGGATAGCATTGGTGATTTGGAATATTGGTGTAAAGCGTTATCGCGGCGCTGGGAATTGATATAATTTGTCCTATCTTCTCATACAAATGAAATGAGGTGGGGAGCATGGGATGGATTGTGCTTTTAATGATTTCGATGGTCGCAATTATTTTTAGTATGAAATCGCTTTGGATAGCAGCGAGGGTAAATCGTCATTTTTTTTCTGTTCATAATTTATTTTTATTATGCCTTATATATACAACCGTTCTCGTTGCATTTGGTATGAGCTATTTAGTGCTTGAAGAAATCGGATTTCCTATTTTAGAGGAGGATGGGAAGATTTTGGATGTACATTCGTTTCAAATGGTGGAGGTGTGTATGTATTTCAGTGCGATTACATTGCTGTCTGTCGGGTATGGAGACATTACGCCGGTCGGGATTGGACGCTGGATAGCGATTGTAGAAGCTCTTGTTGGCTATACAATGCCTGCTGCTTTTGTAGCACGTACGTTCATGGAGCATGAAAAGCGGGATTAGTTTTGCTATGATTGTTAATGAAGAAAACGTTTGGTAAGGAGATATGGAAAATGATAGAGGTTGGTAAGCAAGCGCCAGATTTTGCGCTCCCAGCAAGCAATGGGGAGCTTGTGAAGCTGTCAGACTATCGCGGTAAAAATGTAGTGTTATATTTTTACCCGAAGGATATGACACCGGGTTGTACGACAGAAGCGTGTGATTTTCGTGATGCATATGGATTGTTTGATGCACAAAATACGATAATTCTTGGGATTAGTCCTGACCCAGTAAGTAAGCATGTTAAGTTTATTGAAAAATATAGCTTACCGTTTTTGCTGTTGGCGGACGAGCAAAACGAAGCTGCACAGCTGTACGGAGTATGGAAGCTGAAGAAGAACTTCGGTAAAGAATACATGGGCATCGAACGATCTACATTTCTTATTAACAGCAAGGGAGAAATTGTTAAGGAATGGCGCAAGGTAAAGGTTAAAGGACATACAGAAGAAGTACTTGCAGCTATTAAAGAAATATAGAGGAACAGCGGGCCGACAAGCTGAGGTATGAAATTTGAGTGAGAAAAAGAATGTCAAACGTACAAATTTTTTTAGGGAAATATAGGGCATTCGTCTATACCCGTTTTTGCAGTTGTGCATATTGTAAAAGCAGGGCATACCTCCTCAGATGATAGCCTTTCTAGTGCGGAAACCATTTCCGCACTTTTTTTGCGACTGTTTTTATGAATATGAAAGCAACTGGTTAACATAGAAATAAGCAAATGAAGGGTTTGTTTTTGAAGAAAAAGGTTTTATACAAAAATTGGTTTTTACTAAAAGCCAGAGGAATACAGGAGAAATGTTGACAGATTGAATAAAAAAGCTGTACACTGATTATAAATATTATAAAATAATAATTCATATAGAATTGGGGTGCATGACGGTGGTCAAAGAGGAATTGAAAGAAGCATTAGAGCAATTGAAAGGCACGGGTGTGCGCATAACTCCACAACGTCATGCCGTTTTAGAGTATCTTGTGGAATCAATGACTCACCCAACAGCCGATGAAATATACAAAGCATTAGAAGGAAAGTTTCCAAATATGAGTGTAGCAACCGTTTACAACAATCTGCGGGTGTTTAAAGAAGTAGGACTTGTAAAGGAACTCACTTATGGAGATGCTTCCAGTCGTTTTGATTACGTAACGCATCATCACTATCATGTAATTTGTGAAAAATGCAGTAAAATTGTAGATTTCCCTTATACCGGATTGGATGAGATAGAGCAGAAGGCGGCAGAGCAAACCGGGTTTGTTATTAAAAGTCACCGTTTAGAGCTTTATGGTATTTGTCCAGAATGCAACAAATAAGGCTGACAGCAATTGTCAGCCCTTTTTTTGTTTCCGGTTATATGCTTCATCAAACTCTTTTCCTTCTAATTCGCGATCCATTGTTAACGGCTGTTTACAATACATGCAAGCATCGACGCGACCAAGCATCTTTGTCGGCTTTTCGCAGGTTGGGCAAATAACCTGTATCGTTTTTGTAGAAAGCATACCAATCCAAAAATAAACAACTGTACTTAAGATAATGGCTAAGAATCCGATTAGAATAAACAGGGCCATTAAAATTGGAGATTCCCTAAAGAATACTCCTAGATAAGAAATAAACAATCCCACAAATACTAAACTTAATGCAAACGTGCGGATTTTATTGATTTTATTCGAGTATTTGATTCCCATCCAACCACTCTCCCTTAAGGAATAATATAGCACAACTTTCTTTCGGCTTTCATATAAAATGATATGGACTTAAGGAGCAACAGAAGAGGGAAAATGAAACGTAGATTTTTATGAAAAAATTATTGACCTTATAAAATCGTCATGATATAGTAATAAACGTCGCTGATGCGAAACGGCATAAAGCGAGTGAGATGAAAAGAAATGTTGACATCGAAATAAAGAGATGTTACTATAAGAAAGTCGCCTTAAGCGGCAAACAAGTTCTTTGAAAACTGAACAAAACACAAAACGTCAATTTTTATTTATGAAGCTAGACAAACACTTTTATGGAGAGTTTGATCCTGGCTCAGGATGAACGCTGGCGGCGTGCCTAATACATGCAAGTCGAGCGAGGTTCTTCGGAACCTAGCGGCGGACGGGTGAGTAACACGTGGGTAACCTGCCTGTAAGACTGGGATAACTTCGGGAAACCGAAGCTAATACCGGATACTTTTTCGCATCGCATGATGTGAAATGGAAAGGCGGCTTTGGCTGTCACTTACAGATGGACCCGCGGCGCATTAGCTAGTTGGTGAGGTAACGGCTCACCAAGGCGACGATGCGTAGCCGACCTGAGAGGGTGATCGGCCACACTGGGACTGAGACACGGCCCAGACTCCTACGGGAGGCAGCAGTAGGGAATCTTCGGCAATGGGCGAAAGCCTGACCGAGCAACGCCGCGTGAGCGATGAAGGCCTTCGGGTCGTAAAGCTCTGTTGTTAAGGAAGAACAAGTACGAGAGTAACTGCTCGTACCTTGACGGTACTTAACGAGAAAGCCACGGCTAACTACGTGCCAGCAGCCGCGGTAATACGTAGGTGGCGAGCGTTATCCGGAATTATTGGGCGTAAAGCGCGCGCAGGCGGTTTTTTAAGTCTGATGTGAAAGCCCACGGCTCAACCGTGGAGGGTCATTGGAAACTGGGAAACTTGAGTGCAGAAGAGGAAAGCGGAATTCCACGTGTAGCGGTGAAATGCGTAGAGATGTGGGGGAACACCAGTGGCGAAGGCGGCTTTCTGGTCTGTAACTGACGCTGAGGCGCGAAAGCGTGGGGAGCAAACAGGATTAGATACCCTGGTAGTCCACGCCGTAAACGATGAGTGCTAAGTGTTAGAGGGTTTCCGCCCTTTAGTGCTGAAGTTAACGCATTAAGCACTCCGCCTGGGGAGTACGGTCGCAAGACTGAAACTCAAAGGAATTGACGGGGGCCCGCACAAGCGGTGGAGCATGTGGTTTAATTCGAAGCAACGCGAAGAACCTTACCAGGTCTTGACATCCTCTGACAACCCTAGAGATAGGGCTTCCCCTTCGGGGGCAGAGTGACAGGTGGTGCATGGTTGTCGTCAGCTCGTGTCGTGAGATGTTGGGTTAAGTCCCGCAACGAGCGCAACCCTTGATCTTAGTTGCCAGCATTTAGTTGGGCACTCTAAGGTGACTGCCGGTGACAAACCGGAGGAAGGTGGGGATGACGTCAAATCATCATGCCCCTTATGACCTGGGCTACACACGTGCTACAATGGACGGTACAAAGAGTCGCAAGACCGCGAGGTGGAGCTAATCTCATAAAACCGTTCTCAGTTCGGATTGCAGGCTGCAACTCGCCTGCATGAAGCTGGAATCGCTAGTAATCGCGGATCAGCATGCCGCGGTGAATACGTTCCCGGGCCTTGTACACACCGCCCGTCACACCACGAGAGTTTGTAACACCCGAAGTCGGTGGGGTAACCCTTACGGGAGCCAGCCGCCTAAGGTGGGACAGATGATTGGGGTGAAGTCGTAACAAGGTAGCCGTATCGGAAGGTGCGGCTGGATCACCTCCTTTCTATGGAGACTTTCACGAATGCAGTTCGTGATAAGTAAAAGACGTTTTAGATGTTTTGTTCAGTTTTGAAGGAACTATCCTTCAAATGATGTTCTTTGAAAACTAGATAACAAATACTGTGCTATAGTAAAAACAAAGTGTAAACTTTTTAATGATTAAGTTAGAAAGGGCGCACGGTGGATGCCTTGGCACTAGGAGCCGATGAAGGACGGGACTAACACCGATATGCTTCGGGGAGCTGTAAGTGAGCTTTGATCCGGAGATTTCCGAATGGGGAAACCCACCATCCGTAATGGGATGGTATCTTCACCTGAATCCATAGGGTGTTGATGGCATACCCGGGGAACTGAAACATCTAAGTACCCGGAGGAAGAGAAAGCAAACGCGATTTCCTAAGTAGCGGCGAGCGAAACGGAAGATAGCCCAAACCAAGAGGCTTGCCTCTTGGGGTTGTAGGACGCTCTATATGGAGTTACAAAGGAACGGGGTAGATGAAACGGTCTGGAAAGGCCTGTCATAGAAGGTAACAACCCTGTAGTCGAAACTTCGTTCCCTCTTGAGCGGATCCTGAGTACGGCGGAACACGTGAAATTCCGTCGGAATCCGGGAGGACCATCTCCCAAGGCTAAATACTCCCTAGTGACCGATAGTGAACCAGTACCGTGAGGGAAAGGTGAAAAGCACCCCGGAAGGGGAGTGAAAGAGATCCTGAAACCGTGTGCCTACAAGTAGTCAGAGCCCGTTCATGGGTGATGGCGTGCCTTTTGTAGAATGAACCGGCGAGTTACGATCCCGTGCAAGGTTAAGCTGAAAAAGCGGAGCCGCAGCGAAAGCGAGTCTGAATAGGGCGCCGTAGTACGTGGTCGTAGACCCGAAACCGGGTGATCTACCCATGTCCAGGGTGAAGGTAGGGTAACACCTACTGGAGGCCCGAACCCACGCACGTTGAAAAGTGCGGGGATGAGGTGTGGGTAGCGGAGAAATTCCAATCGAACCCGGAGATAGCTGGTTCTCCCCGAAATAGCTTTAGGGCTAGCCTCAAGCGCTAGAGTCTTGGAGGTAGAGCACTGATTGGACTAGGGGCCCCCATCGGGTTACCGAATTCAGTCAAACTCCGAATGCCAATGACTTATCCTTGGGAGTCAGACTGCGAGTGATAAGATCCGTAGTCAAAAGGGAAACAGCCCAGACCGCCAGCTAAGGTCCCAAAATGTATGTTAAGTGGAAAAGGATGTGGAGTTGCTTAGACAACTAGGATGTTGGCTTAGAAGCAGCCACCATTTAAAGAGTGCGTAATAGCTCACTAGTCGAGTGACTCTGCGCCGAAAATGTACCGGGGCTAAACATACTACCGAAGCTGCGGATTGATACCTTTTGGTATCAGTGGTAGGGGAGCGTTCTAAGGGCGGTGAAGCCAGATCGGAAGGACTGGTGGAGCGCTTAGAAGTGAGAATGCCGGTATGAGTAGCGAAAGATAGGTGAGAATCCTATCCACCGAATGCCTAAGGTTTCCTGAGGAAGGCTCGTCCGCTCAGGGTTAGTCGGGACCTAAGCCGAGGCCGAAAGGCGTAGGCGATGGACAACAGGTTGATATTCCTGTACCACCTCTTTACCGTTTGAGCGATGGAGGGACGCAGAAAGATAGGGGATGCATGCCGCTGGTTGTGCATGTCTAAGCAGTTAGGCTGGTAAGCAGGCAAATCCGCTTACCGTAAAGGCTGAGCTGTGATGGGGAAGCCCTTTATGGGCGAACTCCCTGATTCTACGCTGCCAAGAAAAGCTTCTAGCGATGGTAAATGGTGCCCGTACCGCAAACCGACACAGGTAGGCGAGGAGAGAATCCTAAGGTGAGCGAGAGAACTCTGGTTAAGGAACTCGGCAAAATGACCCCGTAACTTCGGGAGAAGGGGTGCTCTTCGTAAGGAGAGCCGCAGTGAATAGGCCCAAGCGACTGTTTAGCAAAAACACAGGTCTCTGCGAAGCCGCAAGGCGAAGTATAGGGGCTGACACCTGCCCGGTGCTGGAAGGTTAAGAGGAGAGGTTAGCTCCAGGCGAAGCTTTGAATCGAAGCCCCAGTAAACGGCGGCCGTAACTATAACGGTCCTAAGGTAGCGAAATTCCTTGTCGGGTAAGTTCCGACCCGCACGAAAGGTGTAACGACTTGGGCACTGTCTCAACCAGAGACTCGGTGAAATTATAGTACCTGTGAAGATGCAGGTTACCCGCGACAGGACGGAAAGACCCCGTGGAGCTTTACTGTAGCCTGATATTGAATTTTGGTACAGCTTGTACAGAATAGGCGGGAGCCTGGGAAGCCGGAGCGCCAGCTTCGGTGGAGGCGCCTGTGGGATACCGCTCTGGCTGTATTGAAGTTCTAACCCGCGCCCCTTATCGGGGCGGGAGACAGTGTCAGGTGGGCAGTTTGACTGGGGCGGTCGCCTCCTAAAGTGTAACGGAGGCGCCCAAAGGTTCCCTCAGAATGGTTGGAAATCATTCGAAGAGTGTAAAGGCATAAGGGAGCTTGACTGCGAGACCTACAAGTCGAGCAGGGACGAAAGTCGGGCTTAGTGATCCGGTGGTTCCGCATGGAAGGGCCATCGCTCAACGGATAAAAGCTACCCCGGGGATAACAGGCTTATCTCCCCCAAGAGTCCACATCGACGGGGAGGTTTGGCACCTCGATGTCGGCTCATCGCATCCTGGGGCTGTAGTCGGTCCCAAGGGTTGGGCTGTTCGCCCATTAAAGCGGTACGCGAGCTGGGTTCAGAACGTCGTGAGACAGTTCGGTCCCTATCCGTCGCGGGCGCAGGAAATTTGAGAGGAGCTGTCCTTAGTACGAGAGGACCGGGATGGACGCACCGCTGGTGTACCAGTTGTTCTGCCAAGGGCATCGCTGGGTAGCTATGTGCGGACGGGATAAGTGCTGAAAGCATCTAAGCATGAAGCCCCCCTCAAGATGAGATTTCCCATAGCGTCAAGCTAGTAAGATCCCTGAAAGATGATCAGGTTGATAGGTCTGAGGTGTAAGCGTGGCGACACGTGCAGCTGACAGATACTAATCGATCGAGGGCTTAATCATAATTACACAACGCAGTATGTTATCTAGTTTTGAAGGAATATCAAAATTCCTGTTGACTTTATAAAAGAGCGTGATATAATGATCATTGTCTCTAATATGAGTCAAGCAAATAGGTCTAGTGATGATGGCGAAGAGGTCACACCCGTTCCCATACCGAACACGGAAGTTAAGCTCTTCAGCGCCGATGGTAGTTGGGGGTTTCCCCCTGTGAGAGTAGGACGTCGCTAGGCTGGCCTAATAGGCTTAAAACAATTTATATTCCGCAATAGCTCAGCGGTAGAGCAATCGGCTGTTAACCGATAGGTCGTAGGTTCGAATCCTACTTGCGGAGCCAAATGGAGAGCTGTCCGAGAGGCCGAAGGAGCACGATTGGAAATCGTGTATACGTCACAAGCGTATCGAGGGTTCGAATCCCTCGCTCTCCGCCATTACATGGCCCGTTGGTCAAGCGGTTAAGACACCGCCCTTTCACGGCGGTAACACGGGTTCGAATCCCGTACGGGTCACCAACATGTGGAGGATTAGCTCAGCTGGGAGAGCATCTGCCTTACAAGCAGAGGGTCGGCGGTTCGAGCCCGTCATCCTCCACCATATAAATTGAATTTCTTATCATCGCGGGGTGGAGCAGTCTGGTAGCTCGTCGGGCTCATAACCCGAAGGTCGCAGGTTCAAATCCTGTCCCCGCAACCAAAGTGGTTCCGTGGTGTAGTGGTTAACATGCCTGCCTGTCACGCAGGAGATCGCGGGTTCGATCCCCGTCGGGACCGCCATTTGGCTCGGTAGCTCAGTCGGTAGAGCAGAGGACTGAAAATCCTCGTGTCGGCGGTTCGATTCCGTCCCGAGCCACCATTTGTTAAACTTTCTGGTTATAAAAAATATATTACGCCGGCTTAGCTCAATTGGTAGAGCAACTGACTTGTAATCAGTAGGTTGGGGGTTCAAGTCCTCTAGCCGGCATCATGTGGAGGGGTAGCGAAGTGGCTAAACGCGGCGGACTGTAAATCCGCTCCCTCAGGGTTCGGCGGTTCGAATCCGTCCCCCTCCACCATCTATAGGGGTATAGTTTAAAGGTAGAACAGAGGTCTCCAAAACCTCCGGTGTGGGTTCGATTCCTACTACCCCTGCCATTCTTGTAATGGCGGCTGTGGCGAAGTGGTTAACGCATTGGATTGTGGCTCCAACACTCGTGGGTTCGATTCCCATCAGTCGCCCCATTTAAACCTAAATCTTTACAGTGATTAGTGAATGGGTTATAATGGAGAATAATGAGGAATGTATTAATCAGAATTCACATATTGGATTCGAAGGTGTATAACATAAAGTTTTATCAGTGGGCTATAGCCAAGCGGTAAGGCAACGGACTTTGACTCCGTCATTCGTTGGTTCGAATCCAGCTAGCCCAGCCATATATGCGGAAGTAGTTCAGTGGTAGAATACAACCTTGCCAAGGTTGGGGTCGCGGGTTCGAATCCCGTCTTCCGCTCCAAAATATTCGGCGGCATAGCCAAGTGGTAAGGCCAAGGTCTGCAAAACCTTTATCCACCGGTTCGAATCCGGTTGCCGCCTCCATGCCGGTGTGGCGGAATTGGCAGACGCGCACGACTCAAAATCGTGTTCCTCTGGAGTGTCGGTTCGACCCCGACCACCGGTATAAAAAACCTTTACTATCAAAGTAAAGGTTTTTTTTTATGTAAATATAAAGAATGTGACAGCTTTTTGAACGAACGATCTTTCCGTTGGACGAGTGCTATATACGTTGGTATGATGTGTAATAGAAGATGCTTTCTGAGTATTACATGATGGAGTGGCAATACTAGAAGTAAATACAACAGCAACGGAGAATAAAGAATGAAGTCTAAACAGTTTTCTACATTATTTATGATTTTTTCGCTGGCATTTTTAATTTTGGTTGGGGTAATTGTTTATACAATTATAGGAAAGAAAACAGAAGATAAACAGGATCCATTCGCATATAAGGAGCAACAAACATTAGGGGATCAAGATGCCCCTGTCCATATTGTCGAGTTTGCAGATTTTAAATGTCCAGGCTGCAAAAAATGGGATGAGCATGTTCTTCCTCAAATCCAAAAGGAATATATTGATACGGGAAAAGCCCAGTTTCACTTTATTAACTTCCCATTCATTGGAGACGATTCTGATTTAGGCGCTGCTGCAGGCGAAGCAATTTACAAACAAAACCAAGATGCTTTTTGGAAGTTTTATGCTGAGCTGTATGCTGCTCAGCAAGATACGGATCAAGTGTGGATTACTGAGGAACTGCTTATGAAAATTGTAAAAGAGAAGCTCCCTGAAATTAATGTAAAGCAATTTCAAAAGGACTTGAATAGTCAAGCGATTCAAAAGATGGTTCAGCAGGATAGAGACTTAGCTTTAGAATTGAAGGTGCAAGGGGCTCCTACTGTTTATGTAAATGGAAGCCTTGTGGATGCTAACTATGATGGAATTAAGAATGCAATTGAAGAAGCATTGAAGAAGTGATAGGAAATATTCCTATCACTTCTTCTGTTTGAAAAGCTCTTTTTATTCTATTTTATACTGTATAAATATTTTATATAGATGTATAGTTGTTAGGCAGAAGCGCGCGACTTAAAATCGTGTTCCTCTGGAGTGTTGGTTCGAATCCGACTGCGGGCAGCTTATATTTCAGCAATTTAAAAAACATATTGACGTTGGATTTGTTTTCCATTATTGTGTTAATAAGTTATTCGTGAGTAACGTTACTCTCAAGTAATATAAACAAGCGATTGAAAGGAGGTGTTCAAATGAACAAGGAAAAAGGCTTAAAGGGAAAGGAGAGCAGGGCACGTATTAAAGAAGCAGCAGCTTATGAATTTGCTAATCATGGATTTCACAATACGAAAGTCAGTGACATTGTTAAACGTGCAAATTTAACTCAACCTGCATTTTATCTTTATTTTCCTAGTAAAAATGCGATTTTTGATGAATTGGTCAGTGATTTTCGAACTAAGCTATTTCAATTAATTGAAAACCAACGTTTATCTTCAAATATTGAAAAAGATGATATTACTCAGCGAGTATTTGCCTCGCTAGAAAACTTATTTCAATTTTTTGCAGAGGATACGAATTTAACTAGAATCGGTCTAATTCTTGCTGATGATTCAGAACATTTTAAAGAAAAGATAATTGAGTTACTGTCAGATAATTTACATCATGAACAGCAATCTGGATATTTTCGTTTAGATTTGTCTATGGATATCGCAGCTGTTTGTATCTTTGGGATGGTTGAACAGCTAATTATTTCGTGTTTATTAAAAAATAAAAGCAATCCGAAAATATTAGCAGGAGAAGTTATAAATTTGGTGATGAATGGCATGGTGGATAAATAATAAGTGTCTGCAGATATCTATTTTTGTTTATGGCTTTTAGGTCTTAACAAATTGAATCTGAAGAAAATGATTTCACAGATATCTATTCAGTCTAACTGATTCTATAATTCGAGGAGTGAAGTAGGAATATGGTTACAAAGATTCTGCAGATTATATTGGCATTGTTTATAGGTATGGGTGGGATAATCAAAATGATTAAACCAAATTTTCAGGTTGAACATTGGAATCTTTACCAATATCCAATGTGGTTTATGACGGTTATTGGAATTTTTGAAATCGCTGCTTCAATAGCATTAATATTTGGCTTGTGGAACTATAACCTTGCAATCTTTAGCAGCTTAATAATTATAGTACTTATGATTGGTGCAATATATACACACATTTTTAGGGTTCAACAACCTTTAACTATGACTATTCCATCAACTGTTTGTTTAATAGCAGCTATTATCATTATCATTCGTTATTACTAAGGAACGATTGAGTGACAAAGCATTGCACGAGATCAAAACATTTGTATCAAATCGGGTAAATCATTGGTGATTGCTCAAACTTACTGCGGGCGATCTGTTTCAATAATAACATTAAAAATATCCAGGTAACGCCTCTGTATTTTTGCTTGAGGCGTTTTTGTGTCGTTTCTAATTTTGTGAGGAAATTTTCCAAACACATACTTGTTTTGAAAATTTCCTAGTCTTTACATGCACATGATGTAAAAAAGCAGATATAAGCGAAAGTTAGACAGGGGAATGTCTTTAAAAAAGAACGAGAAAGACAAAACGTCACTTGTCATTAGAGAAGTGATTTTTTTAATATTAATATATGAAAATTATTCCATTAATATTTTTGAAAAAATATGATATCTTAAATGAGGAATAGAGAAATTAATAGATTTATGTAGGTAATAAAAGTTATTTTATGTTTTTGGTTTTGCTAAATTAATATATTTTAAAAGAAATAAGAGGGAGCTTTCATAATGAACAAGACAAAGGCTAGGTTTTTGAAGAGTTTGTACATAAGCTCAATATTTGCACTTGCTACTGTTAATCCGTCTGTTTCTGTACTTGCAGCAACGACACCGGGGCCGGCAGCGTCTAATGTGACAGTTCAGAACAATAAGACGGGTTCTACCGACACGATTACAGTAAAAGGTTTGGTAGAGGGAGAGAGAGTAAAAGTCTATAGTGCAGCGACAGGCGATACACAAATAGGGGCAACAGCTACTGTAGGATCTGGAGCAACACAAGTAACGATCTCAGGAGTAGATTTATTGCTAGAAACAGGCGGTACGATTTATGTTAGTGTAATAAATTGGAATAATCAGGAGAGCGGACGCACAGCAGTGAAATATATGACAGAACCAGTATCAACGGCGCCAAAACCTTCTAATATAGTAGTTGTGAATCGCATTGCACCATTAACTGATACAATTACAATAAAAGGGTTAATAGCAGGAGATATTGTAAGTCTATATGATGAAGCGACAGGCGGCGGACAACTAGGAACAACCGCAACCGTAGCGGCTGGAGCAACACAAGTAACGATTTCAGGGATAGATTTGCTGTCAGCGGCAGGCGGAACTCTCTATGCTAGTGTGAAGAGCATAGATAAATTAGAGAGCAAGCGTACAGCAGTAAGGTATGAGTCAGATACAACAAGGCCATTGTCAGCAACGGTAGTTAAAGTTACAAATAACAAAACAGGAACAGCTGATACGGTAGAAGTAAGAGGATTAGAAACAGGGGATGAAGTAAAAATCTATAGTGCAGCAATAGGCGGTACATTAATGGCTAGAACTGTATCCGCGGGAACACAAGCAACGATCTCAGGAGTAGATTTGTTAAATGCAATAGGTGGAACTATGTATATTAGTTTGACAAAGGCTGGGAAACAGGAAAGTGCACGTACAGCAGTGAAATATGTGACAGAACCTGTTACAGCAGCACCAATAGCATCTAATATTGCCGTAGTAAATAGAAGTGTAGCACTTGCAGATACGATTACAGTAAAAGGGTTAACAGCGGAAGATGAAGTAAAAGTATACAGTGCAGCAGTCGGCGGTACACCAATCGGAGCAGCCACAGTGGGATCTGGCGAAACACAAGCAACGATCTCTGGATTGGATTTACCATCATCAAATAGCGGAACCATCTATATCAGCGTAAAAAATATAGACAGGCTGGAAAGTAAGCGTACAGCAGTAAAGTATGAATCAGACATAACAAAAGCACTGCCAGCAGCAGCCGTTCAGGTTACGAATAATAAAATCGGTATAGCTGATACAGTGGAAGTAAGCGGCTTAGCCGTAGGAGATGAAGTAAAAGTATACAATGCAGCAATTGGGGGTACACAGATAGGAACAACCGCAAATGCATCAGATGTATCTGGAGTAATAAAAGCAACAATCTCCGTAGCAAATTTACCATCGGCAACGGGCGGGACTGTCTATGTTAGTGTGAAAAAAGCGGACAAGCAAGAGAGTGCACGTACAGCAATAAAGTATGAATCAGACATAACAAAAGCACCATTAGCAAAGGACGTTCAGATTACAAATAACAAAGCCGGTACAGCTGATATAGTAGAGATAGATGGCCTTGCAGAAGGAGACGAAGTAAAAATATACGATGCTGCGATGGATGGGACATTAGTAGCATCTGGATTTGGAAAAATAGTAGCTATCCCGGACGGAAAGTTAAAGCAAAGGGGCGGCATTGCTTATGTTAGCGTGACAAAGGCGGGAAAATGGGAAAGTACACGCACATTAATTAATTACACAACAGAGCCGGTATCAAAAGCGCCAATAATCCCTAATGTAGCGATAAGGAACTATAAGGGAACGCTAGTAGATACGATTACAGTACAAGGGTTGGCAGCGGGAGATGAGGTAAGAGCATACACTGCTGCGATAGGCGGTACACAAATAGGAGCAACAGCTAAAGTGCCATCCGGAGGAACACAAGCTAAAATCTATAAAATGGATTTACCGTCAGTCACGGAGGGAACCATTTATATTAGTGTAAAAAGCATAGGTAAATTAGAAAGCACACGAACAGCAGTGAATTACGCCAAAGAGCCAGTTACAGCAGTGCCGGCGACGTTTAAGGTAACAACAAGCAATACTAAAGCGGCGTTAGGCGATACGATTACGGTACAGGGATTAAGGGCAGGAGACGAAGTAAGAGTATACACTGCGGCGATAGGCGATACAAAACTAGGAGAAACAGCTACAGTACCATCTGGGGAAACACAAGTAAAAATTTCTAAGGTGGATTTGCCGTCAGCAACAGGAGGTACGCTGTATATAACAGTGAGAAATCTAGATAAGTGGGAAAGCCCTCGTACAGAAGTGAACTATAACACAACACCAGTCATGGCCGCCCCGTCAGCGTCTAATGTGAAGATAGTGAATAGCAATATAGATGTGAATGATACAGTAGAGGTAAGCGGTCTAGCTGTAGGAGACGAAGTAAAATTATACACTTCGGCGACGGATAGTACGGAAATTGCAAAAGCAACAGCAGCTAATGTCAATGGAATCATAAAAGCGTCCATTTCCGGAGTAAATTTACTAGAGGCAGCAGGTGGTACTATCTATGTCAGTGTGGAAAATGCAAGCAAGCTGGAGAGTAATCGTACAGCAAAGTCTTATGATACGGACACGACAGCTGCCCCGTCAGCAGCCAATATCGTTGTTTTAAATAATGATAATGCAGATGACATTGTACGTGTAATAGGACTTGCAGAAGGTGATGAAGTAAGAGTATATAGTGCAAGTGGTATGCAGCTTGGATCAACTGTAACCGTAGCACCTGGTAAGAAGGCAGTAAATGTTACCATCCGTCAGCTTGGGGCAAGTGCAGGAACGATTTATGTAACAGTTACAAATACAGGCGTTAATGCTAAGAAAGAAAGCGTGCGTGTAGCAAAAGACTACCTTGGTGAATTTGAATGATTGTAATCAAGGAAATATGTATTTAAGCTGACAAAGGGCTTTGGCACAGTTTGCCGAAGCCCTTTTACCTGTTGGAAGGTATAATGGTTTCAGACTTTGCTTTGTGACCGTTTATAAGGGAAGCTTTTGTTCTGGGCTAGATATATACACATTTTGCATAAAAGCAATATGTATTATTTCAACAATTTCTGCGCATACTAACTTTTTTCGACTTTTATCGCTAAAATTCTTGTCGATTATATTATTTCATGCTATACTTCTAAACAGTTAACAAAAACTTCACAATTTCTTTACAAGCGGATGTAGTTTTACGGGTAAAATCTTGGCTATTTAAGCTGATGTTATAATTTTGATCCTGTTACCCGTTCCAGAGCAATTTATACTTATTGTGCATAACGCAGTGTTTCGTTTCTCAGATTAAACGAAGCATTGCGTTTTTTAATGTTTTTTGGGTAGATTTGTTTGTTTACCGTAAGTATGTCCTACAATAAAATTAGAAATACAGTGTGTAACGGTATGGGAAGGGAGGTTTGACATATATGAATTGGGAGCAGCTCAAACACGAGGTCATCGAATACAGTAAGCAAATTGGGATTGATAAAATCGGGTTTGCGAGCGCAGAACCGTTTCAAGAGCTTAAGCACCGTCTTCTTCGGCAGCAAGAACTTGGTTATCAATCTGGATTCGAAGAACAGGACATTGAGAAGCGGACAAATCCTCAGCTTGTTTTGTCTGGTGCGCAGTCTATTATCGCAATTGCGCTTGCTTATCCTTCTAAATTGAAGGATGCCCCGCAAAGTAAACGGGGAGAACGCCGGGGAATATTTTGCCGTGCTTCTTGGGGACAGGATTATCATGCTGTTTTACGTGATCGTTTACAGAAGCTTGAGCAGTTTTTACAGGAGCGCGTCCCAAATGTACAGGTGAAGTCAATGGTTGATACGGGTGAATTAAGTGACCGTGCTGTTGCGGAGCGGGCAGGCATTGGCTGGAGCGGGAAGAATTGCGCGATTATTACACCGGAATTTGGTTCTTATGTCTATTTGGGAGAGATGCTCACAAACATCCCTTTTCCGCCAGATATCCCGCTTGAGGAAGGCTGCGGTACGTGCAATAAATGTGTGGAGGTTTGTCCGACCGGCGCACTTGTGCAAGGTGGACAGCTTGACTCACAAAAATGTATTGCGTTTTTAACGCAAACAAAAGGGTTTTTGGCTGAGGAGTATCGAGTGAAAATTGGGAATCGTCTGTATGGCTGTGATACATGTCAAACAGTATGCCCTAAAAATAAAGGAATTGATTTTCATCTTCATCCAGAAATGGAGGCAAATCCAGAGCTGGTGAAGCCTTTGTTGAAGCCTCTTCTTACAATTGGCAATCGCGAGTTTAAGGAGAAGTACGGTTATATGTCCGGCTCGTGGCGCGGCAAAAAACCGATTCAGCGAAATGCAATTCTCGCGTTAGCGCATTATAAGGACGAAACTGCAGTTCCAGATCTAATCACTGTTATGAAGCAGGATCCGCGGCCTGTTATGCGCGGAACAGCAGCATGGGCGCTTGGAAGAATTGGCATAAGGGAAGCAGCGGAAGAAATTGAAAAAGCAAAGCAAGCAGAGCAGGATGAACAGGTGCTTGCAGAAATGGAAAAAGGCTTAATTATGCTGCAAGATACACAAAATTAGCAGATTCCTTCCCCCTCCTTCATATTGTAAGATGAGGGGGAATGAGAATGGGAGTGAAAGCAGCGCTCGAGACAATCATTCGTCATCAAATGGATTTTCTCGTTGGAAATGAACGTGCAAGCGCTCATTTAAAAGGGGATGTTTCTCACGTTCTAAGACGGAAGAAAGAGTTATTGAAGGAACGAAAAGCGGAGATTATAAAATGTGATGCACGAGTAAGCGTAATTCGGGAACTTACATTAGGGAAGCGGAAGGATGTAGACTACATCGTTCACTTCCAATACTTCATTCGCCAAAAGGATTTTTTCTATGCGGAAGAGGAGCAGGTGCATCGCCGTGCTGTATTTGAGCGGGGGCGGCTCGAGGATGATATGTATGCCGCATATGAAACAATAGCTGGAGCAGGAGAAACGCTAGAGAGGGAAGTGACCAAGGGAAAGGGAAATCTAATTCCCTACAAATATAACCGGCTTGAAGCGGTTAAGTATGCTGAAGCCTGGTGGAACGGCCGCAATCCTGCTTATCGTAATTTTCAGGATAATTGCACAAATTTTATTTCGCAATGCTTGCATGCTGGAGAGTCCCCGATGACGGGGTATCCGAATATTAGAAAGGGCTGGTGGCATCAAAATGGGCAATGGAGCTGGAGTTGGTCAGTTGCTCATTCCTTTCAATGGTACTTAACGGGGGCTGCAGTTGGTTTGCGGGCTCAACAGGTAGAAAAGCCCGAGGAGCTTCTTCTCGGGGATGTGATTGCGTATGATTTTGAAAATGACGGACGTTGGAATCATACAACAATTGTGACGGCAAAGGATGCAAATGGCATGCCCCTTGTGAATGCACATTCGGCTGACAGCCGCAGACGCTACTGGGCATATCAGGATTCAAGCAAATATACGCCGCAAATGAAATATAAGTTTTTTCATATTCTTGATAATGTATAGGCAGCGTAATTGCTGCCTGTTTTCTTTTTGTCTGCAAGTGATATAATACTGGGTAGAGGTGAAAATTGTGGGAGTACATGTTGTTTTATATCAACCAGAAATTCCGGCGAATACAGGAAATATCGCGCGTACGTGCGCAGCAACAGGCACAAAGCTTCATCTAATTCGTCCGCTCGGCTTTTCTACAGATGATAAGATGCTAAAACGTGCAGGACTTGATTATTGGGAGTTTGTTGAGATTACATACTATGATTCGCTGGATGAGTTTTATGAGAAAAATGCAGCTGGAGAGTTCTTTTATTTATCAAAGTATGGGGAAAAACCGCACTCCTCCTTTGACTACAGCGATCTGCAAAAGGATTATTATTTTGTATTTGGGAGAGAAACGACCGGCTTGCCGAAGGATGTAATTCAAAAGAATTTTGACCGTTGTCTGCGCATTCCGATGACTGAGCATGTCCGTTCTTTGAATTTGTCTAATACAGCAGCTATCCTCGTGTATGAGGCGCTGCGTCAGCAAAATTATCCGGAATTATTGAAGGAATTTATGAAATAAAGAGCTGCCATACAACCGGCAGCTCTTTTTTATGTGAAGATAGTCAGACACTTCCTAATCCCTATATATTGCATAATTGTACATACTTCATTGGAAGAATGCACATAGTTAAGAATAAATATATTAGGTTGGGGATGACATGGAAGAACAATTTACAACGGGTTCGAACAAAGAATACTTTCAGGAAAGTGTACAGCTCGGTCTGCTTAATGAAATGCTGCTCAATACAATTCAAGATTTAGTATTTGTTATAAAGGTGATAGAAGGACCTGTGTTTCAATATGTTTATATGAACAAACAAGCAAGAGCCCATACAAAAGTATTCAGTAATTATTATGGGAAAACATTTCAAGAGCTGATGGCAGCCGACGTAGCGCAATTGCTGACTGCTATGTATGAAAAAGCTGTGATAAAGCGAGAGTCTGTTGTTTTTCAGGACCATGTTACATCAGAGGATGGAACGATTTCGTATTATGAATCTTTACTAAACCCTATCTTTGATGCATCAGGCACTTGCCAGTATATTGTTTGTATTACGCGTAATGTAACAGAACGTGTGCATAAGCAAGAGGAGCTGCTGGAGAGCCAGATGCGGTATCGATCGCTTTTTGATTATAATAGTGATTCTATTTTTTCTTTGGATACAGATGGACGCATTGTTTATGCAAATCCGGCAACATACACAATCTTTGAATACAAGGCCGGGGAACTGCATGGGCAATATATATTCGATGTATTGCCAATAGATGACAGAGGGGAGCTATCGAGCATTTTCCAGCAAACATTAGCAGGACAAGTTGTACAAATTGACTCCTATAAGTGCTGTCGGCAGGATGGTAAAGATTTATATATCTCTTTCAAAACGATTCCCATCGTCATTCATGGAGAGATTACAGGAGTGTATTTAGTAGCGCGTGATATAACAAAGCAGGTGCAGAATGAGATAAAGACGGAATACTATGCGTATTATGATCAGCTTACCGGCCTGTTAAATTCTATTTCGTTTGCCCAGTGTTTGTCTGACTATCTAGAAAGCAAGCAGCCGTTTTCTCTATTCTTTATTGATTTGTATGAATTTCATATTGTAAATGACTTGATGGGTCACGAAGGCGGCGACGAGGTGCTAAAGGAGACAGTAAAACGCCTGCAAGGTACGCTGCCTGAAGGAGGACAATTATTTCGGCAGCATGGCGATCAATTCGCCCTTCTTACGCGGCAAATTGAACAAAAGGACATTATTCAAACAGCAGAAAAACTTCTGCAAAGCATGAAAAGGTATTTTACATTAAAAGGCGAGGAGTTTTCTATCGGCATAAGCATTGGAATTGCTGTTTATCCGAAAGACGGAGAAAATGGGCAAACTCTGCTAAAGCGGGCGGATTTAGCTCTAGAGCGTGCAAAAGAGTATGGAAAAGCCTACTATGCTTTTTATCACAGTGTTTTGGATCAAGAAAGAGAACGACGTTTTATGCTAGAGCATCAGCTTACCCGCGCAGTGGAAAGAAAGGAATTTTCGCTTTATTATCAGCCGCAGGTCAATATTATGACGCAGCAGGTGATAGGGCTAGAGGCATTGCTGCGTTGGAACAATCGAGAGCTCGGCTTTGTGCCGCCTAATTATTTTATTCCACTTGCCGAAAGGACAGGATTCATCTTCAAAATTGATGAGTGGGTTTTATTTGAAGCGTGTCGTCAGCTGCGGGAATGGATGGATAAGGGCTACACTCCTGTGCCAGTTGCGGTGAACATATCAGCTCGGCAATTTCGTTCAATGAAGATTGTTGAATCTATTACAAAGGCTCTGAAGATGTATAGGATTCCTCCTGGTCTGCTGGTTGTTGAAATTACAGAAGGGGCTCTCGTACACGAAGCGTACGCAGAACAGGTTCTGCAGCAGCTGAAGCAGCACGGAATAGGCATTCATTTAGATGATTTTGGCACTGGCTACTCCTCCCTTGGTTATTTAAAAAAGTATCCGATTGACACCATTAAAATTGACCGGGCCTTTATGCAGGAGGTCAACGCGGATGAACGAGATGCAAAAATTACAACAGCTATCATTCATCTGGCTCATACGCTAGGGATGGAGGTGATTGCTGAAGGAGTCGAGCAAGCAGAACAAATTCAGTTTTTACAAAGTAAAAACGCAGTTTTGGCACAAGGCTATTACTTTAGCAAACCGCTCCCAATAGAAGAAATTGAAAGCTTTTGTTTTAAAAGATAAGAAAGTATTCCTGTCGAATGTATCTAGCTCCCTCGGCCTGCTTGTTGTGAGGAAAAGACATCTGCCCAATGAGGGAAAAAGCGCCTTATCGGGCAGAGAGCTGTCCCTTTAACAAGCAAAACGGGCCGAGCCCGCTTTGCTTGTTAGCTATTTGCGCCTGGTTTATCGTTATAGCCGGCAGTGAAGATGGCGCTTAGGAATGCGATTATTACGCCTAGAATGAGTACAAATTTCATCGTGATTCCTCCCTCTATGTAATATCCTCACTTCTTTATTATACAGAAAATTTCCTTCAATTTGTTGGTATAAATTCTGAAAGTTCTGTAATCCTTTTCGTGGAATGAGTATAAGACCAGTAAAAAGAACTTTAGAATCAATCTATTATGCAGTTCTTCTTTAAAAGAGATAAACTTTTAGAATTTTACTCTTTTATGATTCTGAAGAATGTTTAAGGACATCCTCGCATAAAGTTATAATAATCCTTTTGGAACAAGAGAATGGGGGAGGTCCGATATGGATATTTTAAGAAGGATTGAGCAGTACCGGGAAGCAGAGCAGCGTTTACAATGGGAAGGCACATTCGCCGAGTATTTGGAAATTGTAAAGGAACAACCGTGGGTCGCTCAAACTGCCCACTCCCGCATTTACAACATGATTCGCGATGCCGGCATTGAGGAAGTTGATGGCCGCAGGCATTATAAATTTTTCAGCAACCAGCTGTTTGGATTAGAGGAAGCGCTAGAGCGGCTTGTAGAGGAATATTTCCATCCTGCTGCTAAGAGGCTTGATGTAAGAAAACGAATTTTGCTCCTTATGGGACCGGTGAGCGGCGGGAAATCCACACTAGTTACAATGCTAAAGCGAGGTCTTGAATCATATTCGCATACAAATCAAGGTGCGATTTATGCAATCAAGGGATGCCCGATGCATGAGGATCCGCTGCATTTAATACCACATCATTTGCGAGATGAGTTTTACCAAGAATACGGTGTTCGTATCGAAGGTAATCTATCGCCATTAAATTTAATGAGACTTGAAAAGGAATATGGCGGACGTATCGAAGATGTGATTGTGGAACGCATATTCTTATCTGAAGATCGCCGAATTGGAATTGGAACATTTAGTCCGTCCGATCCGAAATCACAGGATATTGCTGATTTAACGGGAAGCATTGACTTTTCGACAATTGCGGAGTACGGCTCTGAATCTGACCCGCGCGCTTACCGCTTTGATGGAGAATTAAATAAGGCAAACCGCGGTATGATGGAGTTTCAGGAAATGCTTAAATGCGATGAGAAGTTCTTATGGCATTTGCTCTCCTTAACGCAGGAAGGAAACTTTAAAGCTGGCCGTTTTGCTTTAATTTCAGCAGATGAGCTGATTGTAGCACATACGAATGAAACAGAGTATCGTTCTTTTATCTCCAATAAGAAGAATGAAGCCTTGCATTCCCGGATTATCGTAATGCCGATTCCTTACAACTTGCGTGTTAGTGAGGAAGAGCGCATTTACGAGAAAATGATCCGTGAAAGTGACGTAGCTGATGTGCATATTGCACCGCACACATTTCGCGTTGCAGCCATGTTTACGATTTTAACGCGACTTAAGGATCCAAAGCGTCCAGACATCGACTTAATTAAGAAAATGCGTCTATATGACGGAGAAATGGTCGAAGGCTACAATTCTATCGATGTAGAAGAAATGAAGCGGGAATACCAGGATGAAGGAATGAGCGGTATTGATCCGCGTTACGTTATCAACCGCATTTCCTCTACGATTATTCGAAAGGAAATACCATCTATTAATGCATTAGATGTTCTTCGTTCCTTAAAGGACGGTCTCGATCAGCATCCATCCATTAGTAATGAAGATCGTGAACGCTATATGAACTTCATTTCTTTAGCGCGTAAGGAATATGATAACATTGCGAAGAAGGAAGTACAAAAAGCGTTTGTCTACTCATATGAAGAGTCTGCCAAAACGTTGATGGATAACTATCTAGACAATGTAGAGGCTTACTGCAATAAGGCGAAGCTGCGTGATCCGTTAACAGGCGAAGAAATGAGCCCGGATGAAAAGCTTATGCGTTCGATCGAAGAGCAAATCGGAATCTCAGAAAATGCGAAAAAAGCATTCCGCGAAGAAATTTTAATCCGTATTTCCGCGTATGCACGCAAAGGAAAGCGATTTGACTACAACTCACATGAGCGCTTGCGCGAAGCAATCCAGAAGAAGCTGTTTGCTGATTTGAAGGATGTCGTCAAAATCACTACATCGACTAAAACGCCAGATGAACATCAGTTGAAGAAGATTAATGATGTTGTAGCGAGATTGATAGATGAATACGGCTATAACTCTACATCCGCCAATGAGCTGCTTCGGTATGTAGGAAGCTTATTGAATCGGTAACGTGCAAAAAAAGTGTGCCTAAAGGCATGCTTTTTTTGTCCACACATAAGCAATTTCTTTTGAATTATTGTAGATGCGTTTCCTGTGTATAGGGGACGTATCTGTATAGAAATAAACATTTTGTAGCTGGGCAATATTTTTATGCAAGTCCATTCAGAAAAAATGAGGATGTCCAATTCTGAAATTATTTGTCAATTATTTGTGCTGATTGCATAAGATAGAGTAACCAACCATTCATACAAAAAGTAAAAAGGCCGACACCATACTATATGCATATGTATGTGAAATGGTGCATCAGCTAAGCGGAATTATATTTGCGTTTTACAGTTGCTTTACAAACCAAAATAAAAGAATAGAAGGAGGGAAATATGGTGAGTGAAGATAACAACTATAATTATACGATTGCAAGAGAAGATTGGTCCCTCCACCGAAAAGGTTATGATGATCAACAGCGTCATCAGGAGAAGGTCCAAGAAGCGATTAAGAACAATCTTGCCGATTTAATTACAGAGGAAAGCATTGTCATGTCTAATGGGAAAGATGTGGTAAAAATTCCGATTCGTTCTCTAGATGAATATAAAATTCGTTATAACTATGACAAAAACAAACACGTAGGTCAAGGGAACGGCGACAGCAAGGTAGGTGATGTTGTAGCCCGTGACGGTTCGAGCGGGGGACAGCAAAAAGGTCCTGGAAAAGGTAAGGGAGCAGGAGATCAGGCCGGAGAGGATTATTATGAGGCAGAGGTTTCGATTTTGGAGCTCGAGCAGGCATTGTTTAGTGAGCTGGAGCTGCCAGATCTAAAGCGGAAGGAAACCGATGAAAATAAGCTAGAGCATATTGAATTTAATGATATTCGCAAAACGGGACTGATGGGTAATATCGATAAAAAACGAACAATGATGGCAGCTTATAAACGAAATGCTATGAGCGGAAAGCCATCCTTTCATCCGATTCACCCAGAGGACTTAAAGTTCCGTACTTGGAATGAGGTACTAAAGCCTGAATCAAAAGCAGTGGTACTAGCGATGATGGATACAAGCGGATCGATGGGAATTTGGGAAAAATATATGGCTCGCAGCTTTTTCTTCTGGATGGCTCGCTTTTTACGTACAAAATATGAAACGGTTGATATTGAATTTATCGCCCATCATACCGAAGCAAAGGTCGTCACAGAAGAGGAATTCTTTTCAAAAGGCGAGAGCGGCGGAACGATCTGTTCCTCAGCATACCGTAAGGCGCTGGAGCTGATCGAAACAAAATATTCGCCAAACCGCTATAATATCTATCCATTCCATTTCTCTGACGGTGACAATCTCACATCTGACAATGCGCGCTGCGTGAAGCTTGTGCAGGAGCTGATGAAGGTGTCTAATATGTTCGGATACGGAGAGGTTAACCAATACAATCGCCACTCTACTCTTATGTCAGCGTATAAAAATATCAAGGATGAGAGATTCCGTTATTATATCTTAAAGCAAAAAGCCGATGTGTTTCATGCGATGAAGAGCTTTTTCAAGCAGGAACAAGCGGAGAAAAGCAGCTAAAAAAGAGCCTTGCGTACAAAGGGAGCATGTACGCAGGGCTTTTTGTATAAGAACTCAAATATATAACCTCAAATATTATATTAAACAAAAAATAAGGAGTGATCTTATAATCACTCCGGGAGCAAAATTTCTATGGTCATAGTGGATTTACAACATTATGCAAAACACTAATTAGACCAGGAAATCTTTCTTCAATATCTGTCCTTCTTAAAGATACAAGACGTTGTGTTCCACGAATATCAGTACGAGTAACACCACTTTCTCTAAGAACTTTAAAATGATGGGACATAGTAGACTTAGCAAGGTCTATATTAAATGCCCCACAAGAAACTTCTTCTTTCTCCAAAAGTTCCATGACCATTTGCAGCCTTACTGGGTCACTTAAAGCATAAAAAATTGATGACAACCTTAATTCTTCAGTACTTGGATGATATAATCCTCTCATTCTTCGCTCCTTAAATGTTTATGAAACGTTTTCAATACTACTCAATAAAAATAGACACTATCTTTATTGAATAGTATCTATTTTAACATTTTTATTTTAAAAGTTCTAGCATTAACGAACTATGAGTCATATATGTAACATCCTCTTATTAGTATTGATAAATAACAATTATAGCTGGAGCAATGCTAAAACAGCTGCTGCCCAATTAGGTAATGAAATTTTTGTAGTTAAATGATAAATAAAGATAGAAATGAATAAAAAAGCAGTTCTATACTAGTTTTTGAATAATTTGTTGTTTTACGCCCTTTTTAAATAAAATAACTTATTAATACAGCTAAAAAAACAAAAATAAGGAAGGGCATTCCCCGACCATAATTATACCCTTCATTTAACATTCACTCCTTTAATACATCCGTTATGATTATTATCAATTCATCTTTGGTATTCCTTGGATATAACACTTTCTAACCAAATTTCATTACTAAGGTACCACTGTACAGTTTTTCTCAATCCACTTTCAAAGGTTTCTGTAGGTTTCCAATTTAATTCTCTTTGGATTTTTGTAGAATCTATAGCATATCGGAAATCGTGTCCAGGTCTATCTAAAACATATGTGATTAAGCTTAGATAATTTTCTGGATTTTCACCAAGTAGTTCTGCAATTATATTACATAAAGCTGTTACTACTTCTAGATTGCTTTTTTCATTATTTCCACCAACATTATAGGTTTCTCCTATTTTTCCTTTCTCAATTACAGACCATATTGCCTCACAATGATCTTTAACATACAACCAATCTCTTACATTTTCACCATTTCCATACACAGGAATTGGCTTATTAGATAAAATATTGGTGATAGTCAGAGGTATTAATTTTTCAGGAAACTGGTATGGACCATAATTATTGGAACAATTCGTTATTTTTACAGGAATACCATATGTATTATGATAGGCTTTTACTAAATGATCACTTGCTGCCTTCGATGCTGAATATGGGCTGCTTGGATTGTATGCTGTCTCTTCTTTAAAAAAACCTTTTGTTCCTAATGATCCATATACTTCATCTGTACTAATATGATGAAATAATTTTTCAACATTAGGGTTCCAATATTTTCTGCATAATTCTAGCAAATTAAATGTACCTAGGATATTTGTTTCTAAAAAAGTTCGCGGTGTTGTTATGCTTCGATCTACATGACTTTCCGCTGCAAAATGAACAATAATGTCTGGATTATATTTTTTAAACAAAACATCTACTTTATCATAATCCCTAATATCAGATTCTTCAAAAATAAAATTTTCAGCGTTTTCAACCTCTTTCAAATTCGACAAGTTTCCAGCATAGGATAAATTGTCCACATTAATAAATAGGTGATTCGGATATCTTTTTACAAAAGTATTTAAAAAATTAGAGCCAATAAACCCGGCTCCACCTGTAATAAGATATTTCAACTTATATCCCTCATTTCTATAGAAATTATTTCATCATTTTATAAATATTCTCTAAATGAAATACTTCACAAATATAAAACAAACAATGGTTTTTACATAATATTTGATATTTCTTTATAGGAAATGCCTCAGATTTTAAGGAAAACTCCTCAAATAATTCCAATATATTCTCAGAAGGTTGATAACCTCTATACAAAATATTTCTTCTTGTGTCAGTCTCTTTTATTAACTTTCCAATAGGGATTTCTCCTATTTTTAACTCTCCCCTAATTTCCTTTTGTAACAACGACAAATCAGAAAAGACTATATTTTCGGAGAGTATTTCTCCTTTATAGTTTAATGATGATGCTCTTCGAAGAATGATGCCTTTATTGCTAAAAAAATTTTCCGCCTCTTTCGGTATAGCATTCTTATCTATAATCTCTTGTTCAATTACCTTAAGCTGAACATTATCTTGAACGATAGTTTCTAATGCTAATGTTGTTGATCCGTCCGTAGAAAGCAGTAAATCTACTACCTTTTTCATGGCTATAATATTAACATTTTCTTTTTGTATATTCTCCACAAGGACCACAAATTACACCCCTCTTAATATAGGTGTTATCTTGCAGATAGACTCTGCAAGATAACACACAGTAATAAATGCTTAAGATACTAAAATAGCAAAGTATGGACTTAAACCTCTTTGAAGAATACATAATGATTGAACTGCTGCAAATCCTTCATCAATTGTACCAGTTGTAACACCAGGAATATTTGAAATTCCTCCATCTGGAGTTTGGCATCCAGTTAGCCATTCGATACAATCTTGTACTCTTTCTGGCTCACTCTCAAGTAGAAATAAAGAAGCAACTGCATGGTACGTTGCCACCATACTTTGTCTGCTATTCCAGTCATGACCAAAACCGCCGTTAACGCCTTGGCATTTCTTTAGAAACTCAATAGTTGCTTGAGGATTTGGAATAGATTTGTTGTATAAAGCTAATGTTCCGATAACTCGATAGCAAGAATATGTATCTGATGGAGAACCTGGGTATTCACCGTACCCTCCATCAGCATTTTCAGCACTTAACAAATATTCAATCAATTCATCTTTATATTTCGGTTCACTTCCTAAAGTGTGTATTGCTACTGCAGCCAAATTAGTATGGAATAAATCGCTTTTGAACCCTGGAACAACACCATAACCGCCATCTGGATTTTGACAACTGTTAAGGTAATTAATACATGCCTCTTTATCACCAAAATTTTCTTCACCTAAAATATCCAATACGTTAATTGCTAGGTATGTATTAAGGACATCAGCAGGTCCTCCTGGATATTCCCCAAAAGCACCATTTGGAGATTGGCAAAGTCTAATCCAATTTGCAATATTTTCTTTATCCTCAATTGGTTCTCCTAAAACTTTTAGATTAGCTATGGAATGATGAGTACCGAAAACAGATGGTGTGCGATCTGGTTTTGTTCCGATAGGTGAGATATTTGGTGTCCAACCATATCCTAACCCCTTAGTATGTGCCGCGTTAATCCAACTAATATGTTTTTCTACATCTATAAATTCAGCTAAATCAGTTTTCTTTTGTTCCGACAATTTATGAGTTTCTAGTTTAAATTCATTTAATGCGAAATCTTCCTTGGGTTTAGTGGCAGCCACTTCTAAATTAAATCCACCTAAAGCTTGACGAACTAATTCAAAAGCAAGTAGGCTTACAGCTTGCGAATCAGCGTGCTTATTATAAAGTCTTAAGAAACTAGAGGAACCAAAATGAAATGTTCCCGGTGTTTCTCTAGAAGGCAACATTAAACGTTGAAAAGGTCCCACCGGTGATCCTGGCGGTGTCCAAAAGTATCCTTCTCCAATATAGAAACCGCCATTGACTCTATCAAAAAGTGAAGATAAATACGTAATTCCTTTAGACAATGCTTCTTCAATATTTTTATCACCGTTATATTGAGAAACTAGACAATTGGCAATTAAAGCCCATGCATTACTTTTACTCGTTTTAATTGGAATTGATGAGGTTAATAAGGTAATAAATTCTTTATGAATTGTAATTTTCCCATCCAAATCACAATGTGTCCAATATCCCCCGAATTTATGATCCCATAAATGTGAATTAATAAAATTTAATACCTGATAAGCCGCTTTTAAAAATTTTTCTTCTTCAGTTACTCGATATAATTCAATCAATGAAATAATGGATAATGATGATACTTCTAAATTTACCTTTGCACCAGTAGCTACAGATCCATCAACATTTCTATGATCAATAATTCTTCCTGTACCATCAATTAATTGTAAAAGCAATTCAGCCTTAATTATCATATTGTTTAAATCTTCATTTTGACTTGTATACTGATATTTTTCTACTAAAGCCAATACAGAAAAAATTAAACTTCTAGGGTCACGACTATCATCTAAAACCGTATCCCAATTTCGGCTCATTTTATGATAGTAATCTTGTTTTTCTTTATTTAAAGCATACTCCTCAACAATCTGGATAATATCTAATCCGTAATTTACATATTTTTCTCCATTAGGTAATTTGCGTGCCAACAGAAATATATAAGCAGCTAAAAACATACGATATGTTGTTTTTACATTTCCTAATTCATTTGTTAAACCATATCTTTCTCTAGCTTCAATCACTCCACCATATTCTTTATCAACTGAATCAACTAGATAGTCTAAAATTGAATATGCAATTTCTTCTTTATTTGCTTGAATAGCAGCCCATGCACTTAAAGCTTGACTTTCCAATAACTTTTCTTGAGTCAATAACTCATTGGTAGTGTAATCAATAGCACTCAGAATTCCATTAAACTCCTTATCTAATAATTTATTTTCAAGAACATCCCATGTTCTTTTTAAAATTGTTTGTACCATCTTAACGACCTCCTGTATTTTAAATAAGAATTTTATTGTCTAACTGAATTACTTTCATGATTTCTTGTGCTGCTCTTGACGAGCCATAACTATCAGGTGCGATTTTCTTATAATTTTCCAATAAATTTTCCATACTCTCTGGGTTAGATAATAACAAATCCACTTTTTTAGTTAATTCATTTTCATCATGTCCCAGATGTGTACAATATTGAAGATATTTCAAACGTTCAAAAGCCTCAACTTCATGATATTCTTTATATGAAGACAAGCAAAAAATACTAGGAATTTTCAAGGCAGATACTTCTGTGACCGTTATCCATCCTGGATGCGCTAATAACAAATCTGCTTGTTGAAGAAGTGGCATCCAATTTGGTAAATATTTTTGAGATATAATTCCTTCTGGTAGGTCTTCAAGATGTTCTCTTCCTAATAACACCATTTGTGCTTTAGGATATTTGTTTTTAATATTTGTAAACATACGGATAAAAGTTTCTAATAATTTTTTCTTGTTCTCAGCAAACATTGTAGTTCCACTAACAGTAGCTACAATAATAGGTCCTTCTCCAAGATTCAATTTTTCCTTAATATTTAATTTTTCTTTTTCACTAGGTATTGGCCTAATCATAGGTCCTACAAATTTAGCTTTTCCAGATTTAAAATACTTTTCAATCAGTCGAGCTTTATCAAGTTTTTCAACATATGGTTTGTCAGTCAAAATTAAATTGGTGTTACTGCACATCCAATCAAAAAGCTCATTAAGTGCAACTCTAGCTGTATCCAGCTCTTTAGAAGCAATAGTAAATCCCCCTTCAGTCAATAACTCATTCCCTACATCACGAAGGGTAAAATTAAAACGCTCTGTAACAAATACATTAGGTATGTTTAATAAGGAAGCTGCTATACTGGCATTAGTATTAAAATCGCTTAATATTAAATCCGGATTATGTTCTTTAAAATTACTCATATACTTTAAAATAGTGCTTCCATTAAAGAAAGTAGGGACAATATAATTACTAACCATAGTTGACCAGTTTAATGTCTCTTTTAAATGGGATTTAGAAGAATGATCTACTACCTGATCTGGAGCTAAATCATACACTTGTACATCTATACTTTTAAATAGCTTTGCAAAGATATCTTGCATTGAACTTAAATATACAATTATCTCCATGTCCGGTTGATATTTTTTTAGTTCTTGGCTAATGGCATACATCCTCATGTTATGTCCTGTTCCAGTTGGATTAGGTGCTAATATGATTCTCATTTTTATCTCCTCTTTTATTTATTGTTCCAAAATGTTCAGTGTTTTTAGGAACATTTTTAATTACAATTGATCCTTTGCGAATAACGGCTCCATCTCCAATATGTACTCCACCTAATATCAATACTTCGTCTTCGATTAGTACATTGTTACCGATAATTACCGGTTCGGGGGTTATCGGCAGCGATAACTTTCTTAGTTCATGTCCAGTTGAAACTATATGAACATTTTGACCTAATTTTGAGTTACTGCCTATCGTTATTCCACCGCCCCCCTCGAGGATACATCCAGAACCAATAAATACGTTTTGGCCGAATTTAATTCCACCATCCATCAAAAGGTTATTTTTATCATCAAAAATCCTTCTCCCAATCATAATAACCCTATCGGATAACTCAGGATTATAACCTTGAATTTCAGCATCGATGAAACAATTAGCTTTATGTTTCAGATCGTTTGCATTTAATTGTTGTTTTGTTATTACAAACCTTTTATTGGAATATGAACTTAATATATGTACCAAAGTGGACTCTAATATTGTGTCTGAGCATAATCTCTTTTTCATAGAAATTAACATCCTGTCAAAATTAGGTCCTTTATCTCTGATAATGGGGCTTCTTTTCTTTACAACCCTGGCTGGTCTTCCCATAACTATTGAATATGGTGGAATATCTTCTTTTACAATGGCTCCAGCGGCTATTACTGCTCCTTCACCGATATGAACACCAGCATGAATTATAACCTGCGCTCCAATCCAAACATATTTACCAATTTCTACGAATGGGCCACCCATACTTCCAATTTTCGAACAGGATGCTATTAAAGAACCTTCTTTAATTTTAGTATTAGAAATTTTTGTGTGAAATCCGATAAAAGTATTATGTTCTATTGAAGATGAGTGGATTTCACTTCCTGCCCTCACCCATGAACCACTTGCTATCAAAGAGTTTTGAACAGTTACGTTGTATTCTAATAAGGGCTCTCTAACATTCTCCAGCATCCTAAAATAATTTTTAAGATTATCTAGTAAGATAATTCCTCCCTCCCTTCTTACATACAATAGCTTAACAGTATATGGAAAATTTGTCCTATTCATTTAGTTAAGATTTCCATTAATTTTCATTAAGAATATTCCAAATATATCCTGCTGAACATAAAACTTTTTATTCTTGTGGAATATAACAAAATTAAAAGTAAGACCGTTCTATCAAAAAACAATCTTATTAACACGGGCATATTGAGATGTTGTTTGATCCAGCGAAAGAATGTATATCCAGCAAAAATTCAAAAGTTGCAATTTTGAGTAGAAGTGGCGGTAAGGATATTTTACAGGCCATGATACACTTGGCTTCGAGGGTCATGCTGTCTCATCGCTGCCTATTAAACATGAAAAAATTTCCCTTCACTTGACCTTTTGGTGAGGTGAAGTGAAGGGAAATTTTTATCACAATAAATAACTTTCAGAGTGTTGGGAAACCTGGGCGGTTTCCCAACACTCTGAAAAAATAGCTTCAATTTTAACTGGTTATATGTATACTCGATTTAGTTTGCTTTTCTTAAAGAGCTGGCAATTAAAATGGATAATAAATTACTGCCTGCCGCAACTAACCCTAAAGTAGTGAATGCATAGCTTTCAAATATATACCCGCCAATAGCTGATCCTAATGTTAATCCTAAATATATGAATGAATTATTTAAAGCCATCATCGTTGAACGGTTCGCAGGCACAATAGTTGCTATATATGCGGTTAAAGAAGTAACACCAAACCCTTGAACAAAGGATAAAATAGCTAGTAAAATAACTAATCCCATTAATTTTGTTCCTACAAAAGGTAGCATTCCTATAATAAATGCCGCCAAAATTCCATTAATAATAACACTTCTTTTTGCTCCAAGGGCATTCATTACCCATCCGCCAAAGAAGCTGGCAATAAAATTACCTAAACCATACACAATAAAAACATAGCCAACTTGTGCTGTATTAAAGCTATAATTTGTTTGAATAAATGATCCTAAGTAAGTATAAACACCATAAAATGAAAACATCCAAGTTAATGTTACTAAAAGTGCAAGAAATGCATTCTGTGCTTTAAATACATTAGAAAATTGCGCAAAATAATTATAGCTAACAACATTATTATTTTTCACAAATGGTACAGTTGTAATAATTATAATAAATGCTATTGCTCCTAAAATTGCGGAACCAAAAAATGCCCATTTCCAATCAACTGCATTAGCGATAAACGAACCAATAGGAACACCTAAAGCTATCGATAAGGAAAGAGCAGACATTACGATTCCCATTACTTTCCCCATCTTTGCACCTGTAAAATGGCCTCCAATGAATGCCCATACATTAGGTGTAAATAGTGCAGCCCCAATACCCGCTATAGCTCTAAAAACATAGAAACTACTTATATTCCATGCTATGCCGCATAATAATGTTCCTACTAAGAATATAGTAAGACCTGTTACAAACATAAATTTTCTAGATAATTTATCCCCTAAAGGTCCAAAAAAAGGTGCACCTAATGCATAGCATACAGCATAAATAGAAACTCCCAATCCAACTTGCTCAATAGAAGCATTTAGTGCTCCGCCTATTGTTGGTAACAAAGGTGAAATAATAAATGAATCTGCCCCTACTACAAATACTCCTAAAAACAAACCAATAATTACAAAAAAATCTTTTGTGCTTGCTGCAGGATTTGTCTGAACCGAAGCATGTGATACTGACATAGTAACTCCTCCTTAAGATATTAAAAGGTTCTTTAAAACATATTTTGGATATTGATTATGTTCTAAAGTTCGAATATCATAGAAATATAATAGCACAAAACAATAAAAAAAGTGAATAATTATTTTTTAAAAAAGCAGGGGTGCAATATTCATGAAAGTAATCATCTATTCAAAAAAAACTATGTTCACAAATTTCATGCAATGCTTATTATCAAAACAAAAAATTTCTGTCCTAAGAGCTAGTACAGAAGAAGAAATTAACGAAATACTTCACAAACAAAATGATGTATTAGCTGTATTATTAGATTTTCCATCTCCCAAGCTAGAGGATTTTGCACTTTGGAGAAACTTAGTCACAATAACTCAATTACCTATTTGGATTATTAATTCTAATGTTAGTAATATTGAATATGCTCAACTAAGGGGGTTAGCTACATTACAGTTATCTGAGCCATTAATAGATTTTTTTAGTGTTCTGAATCCTAATCTTTGTGTCGGGGATTTGAATTTAAAAGATGATGAAATCAAAATAAGCTCTAATATTACATTTAAAGTAGGAGAACATAGTATAGAAAAGAATGGGGAGGATATATTGTTATCTACCTCTGAATTTAAGCTTTTGTTTTTATTATCTACCAAAAGAGGGAAGTCTTTTAAAGCTGAGGAATTAATTAATCATTTAAGACTTACAGGTCATAATACTTTATATGTCTATATAAAGAAATTAAGAGAAAAACTAGAGGAAAACCCTTGTAAGCCAAAGCTGCTAATACATTCAAGAGAAAAAGGGTATTATTTAAATTGCGGTTGAATATAGCCTGTGAAATTTTTAACTTGCTAATGAGTTTAACTTAATTGAGCACTGTCTTTCCTTACGTTTTTATTATTAAAAATCAAAAAAATTAATATTTACATAGTTGATAAACTTCATAAATCTAATTCAGGCTGTTTTTAATATTTTTAACTCAAAATGAGCATTTTTTAGCGAAAATATTACCAGTCAAATAGAAATGACGGATACCTTATGCCGCTTGCAGCTCTTTTCTGATGTGGTCAAGTGACGTCCTGATTGTTGTTTCTTAGTATACAAACTTAATGATACTCCCCATTTTCTCTGTTTGGATAGCTGTCTTTTAGTTTGTTTACTAAAATTACAAAAGAATTCCCCCCTCCCCGATTACGTAACAGGGGGGGGGGGGAGAGGGAAGATTCATTGTATGCATCTTAACTATAGAAAAGAAACAACACGGGATGGAATTCTATACATCACATGAACCCTCTATTAATTAATTGAATTAAAGTTTTCATTGCTTCGAGTTCATCTGTCCCATCAATTTGTATGGAAATGATTTCCCCTTCTTTAATTTCTAATTTGAGAAGACCTATAGCGCTTTTGCCGTCCACAAGCCTCCCGTTGTAGCCGATTTTAATATCAGAGGAAAACCCTTGAGCTACAGAAGCAAACATAGTTGCAGGGCGGAGATGGAAACCGAATTTATTTCTTACTAGTATTTCTTCTGCGATCATTTAAACTGTAGTCCCTTCTCCTTTATTCTCAGATCTAACTAACCCATTCTTGATAATTCGAACGATTTCCTCACGAGTAGCAGCGTGAATCAACTGACTCACTATCTCCTTCTGCTCGATGATTTCAGCTAATCGCGAAAGAATGGACAATTGATTTTGCCCCTTGCCGGCTATGGCTATCAAAATATAAGCTTTCTGTCCGTCTGCGAAAACAATTCCATGTGGATATTGGGCAATAGAAATACCTGCTTTTTTAATCTGATCACTTTTGGCGTTCATTCCGTGTGGCAGAGCTACACCGTTTCCAAGATACGTGGAGAAAACCCGTTCACGTTGCTTCATTTCTTCAATATAATGACTTTCTACATTCCCCCTATCGACTAATACATTCCCGACTTGCTCAATAGCTTCCCATTTATCTTTCGCCTTCATATTAAGAAGAACATATTCTTCATTCAAATTTTCGAAGGTATCGATTGTGCATGATTCCTTGATAGATTCTTTTCCCTGTTGAGCCTTAAGACGCGGAATCAATTCTTCATAAAATGAGCGATCTAAAAAGGAGGTAACAGAAATATGCTCTGCCTGCGGGGCACATGCACGCGCTCTTTCTGTTAAGCGAATATTGGATATGACGATATCAGCATCGTGGGGAATGTCATCGACAGAAAGGTTGTCCACCATTATGTCCAGATTCTCCTGCTTCAGCCTTTTTTGTAACGCAGCGGCTCCCATTGCACTGGAGCCCATACCTGCATCACAAGCAAAAATGATATTTTTCACTTCCATCTTTTTCTCCTTAGGTTCCAATGGAATTAACATGCTATCGTTCCTAATTCCATTTTGATTTGTGGCTTTTCTTTTCTTATCATAAGACAGTACAAGGATAGACCCGCAGAAGCTCACAGCAGCTGACGCCAGAAAGCCGACAGCAACCGCTATGTGCGTTCCTTTTGCCGCCATCATAAGCAATAGAATAATACTGCCGGGAGAAGGGGTAGCAGCTAGTCCTGCGTTAAATAGATAGAAGATTAAATTTCCCGTCACTCCCCCTAAGATAAGGGGAATGATGAGCAAAGGCTTCATGAGTGCATAAGGGAAATATACTTCATGAATCCCTCCTAGGACGTGAACTGGAAGAGCTGATTTTAGATTTTCCTTTTCTGTCCCGTTTAAATAGAAATAGCAGCCTAGTAACATCCCGAATCCAGGACCTGGATTTGTTTCCAGAAGGAATAAAACAGATTTCCCATTTTCTTGAGCCTGTTGAATTCCTAATGGCTCCAAAATACCGTGATTTATTACACTATTAAAAAATAAAGCCTTACCTGGTTCAATGATAAGAGCCATCAATGGCATATATCCAGATTGAGTCAGGAATTCTACTTGATAAAGAATTACATCCATTGCTTTTACAAAGATAGGATTGGCCCAATGGATACCGATAGATATAAATAGGATTGCGGCCATGCCATCAATAACATTATTCAGCAGCAGCTCAAACCCTGTCGGTATTTTTCCTTCGAGCCACTGACTCATTTTTTTAATACTATATCCTATGACAGGCCCAATTACCATAGAGGGAAGAATCATCGGCATACTTGAGGGGTTTTCTATTACTAATACAAACATAACAATGGCTGCAACAACGCCTCCCCGATGTTTGCCCAGCATCTGACCGGCAGTATATGCAAAAAGAACAGGAATAAAATAGCTGACCATAAGAACCGCGACTTGATAAATCTCTTGATTGGGCGACCAGCCAATAGGCCCGAATACTACTCTGATCAAGCCTAAAATAATTAATACAGCCATGTTTTTAAATACCATTCTGCTTATAAAGCGACCCATTCGATCGAGATGTCTCATATGTTCACCTACTCAATAGTGCGTTGGACTTCACTAAGTATCCTTTTCCAAGAACAGATTTAATTTGATTTTTGGCCTCTTCCATGTTCTCTCCTGCTAGAACTCGAACAAAGTCCTCTTCAATTAAGGCCTTACTCACTTCACTAATGATTTCAATATGCTCCCGAGGTGCATTTCTCGGAGCGAGCAATACCAAAACTGTACGAACAGCCACACCATGCTCCCAGTCTACTTCTTCTTTTATTTTAAACAAGCAGATACACATATGATTTATCAGATGACTACGGCAATGAAGCATAGCGAGCTTGTCCTCCTCAATGACCAATGCTCCTATTTCCTCTCGTTTCCGTAACTCTTCTGCCAGAGATGCAGAATCGACCCCAGTAAACTGGGATTGTACATATTCCGCCACCTGCTTGATAACCTCTTCCTTTGATAACGCTTTACTATCAGTGAAAATAAAAATATGGTTTAACAGCTGAGTCATGGCTTCTCCATAACGATTGACTTTCTGAACGGTATCTTCAATTTCAATATTTTTATGCACAATCTCCCGCTCCTGCTTTTTTAAGTTTTGTAATTGTTTTAAATGACCTTCAATCAGTTGAATGTCTTGAGGAAGAAGAAATGGATTCACCACCACTACTACTTGTCCTTCACACTCAAACGGCACTGTTGAAATAATTAAATCAACCGGCGGCTGCTTTCTAATCCATTCGCTAAGATGAAGAAGAGAAACAACATCCACAACTTCTATATACGGAAATTGCCTCTCGATCTGGGCTGACAGCAAATAGGAAGTACCGATTCCGCTTGTACAAACAAGAAGTACACGATAAGATTTATCTTTTAATTCTTCATTTCTTACTGCCGCAGCACCAAAATGCATAGCCAAATATCCAATCTCCTCCTCTGGGATTGGACATTGCAATTTTTTTTCTAAATATGCTGCAGCTTTACTGGCAGCAGCAAAAATATGAGGATATTTTTCTTTAATGTTCCCCAGAAGCGGATTCCGAAATTCCATATTTAACTTGATTCGATGAATAGCCGATCTTAAATGTGTACTTAAGTGATCAATAAGTGAAGAGTCGCTAGATAAACTTACTCTAATTTCGTTTTCTACAATTTGAATCATATGATATACGTATTCATCAATATCGTTTGTATAGACAGGGGCAGCATGTAATCTTTTGACTTTAGCTCCCAAAAGGTGCATTGTAATATATCCAATTTCACTATATGGGATATTGATTTCAAGCTCAGCTTCCAGTTCCTTAGCCATTTGGCTGGCGGCTTCATATTCCTGCGTATCTTTTATGCTCTTAAAGGCATCTTGGGCAATCGTAATAATTTCCCCATTTTTTAAGCGCTGAACAGCCAATGCAATATGAACCACTAAGCCTACATAGGCACTGTCGGTTAAGATGTAGCCCCATCGTTCGGTTTTCTGTACCACTGTTTCAATTTTTGATATCGTATCGGGGTCAATAAACTGCAGCAGACGGTTTCTTATCGAGAGATGCAGCTTCATCTTATCGTGAGAAGCATATGAGTAAGTAGAGAGAACCTCCATTAATTGTTCTTGACTAAAATGCTGGTAAAATAAATCAACAATTGCCTCTCGAATGCTTTTTTCATTTCCTTCAATATAGATCCCAAATCCGGGCTTACGAATGAGCTTGATGTTATGTTTATCAAACCAAGGTTCTATCTTTAACAGGTCATTACTAATCGTCGCTTCCGTCACGTTAAACTTAGTGCTGAAATGGTAAAGCTTAGTTGGTTCCTTTAATGTGAGAAGCAATTGCTTCAGAATATACTGACGTTCTTCAGGTGAAAATATTTTATTTGACTGGTTGATGGATAAATACTGCAGCAATTTCTCCCGAGCATGCTCATCACCATCTAACGAGAGTCCGACTCCCGTCTTTTTATTTAAGACAAGCCCATACGACTCCAAAAAACGATCTAATCCGGATAGCTCCCTTTGAATGGTGCGGCCGCTAATTGCAACCTCTTTTGAAATTTCCTTCAACGTTACAGGAGAAGGAGACTTTAGAAGAAGCAAGAGAATTTGCTGCTGCCTAGAATTAAGCTGAGTTTCTTCTTTTTCTAGCATCACGAACACTCCTGACAAGATTTAATATTGAAATAATCTTATGTGTATATTCCAAGTGAATTCAACGACAAAATTAAATATATACTCTAATTATATAAAACGGCAAGGTGAATTTTTAGATTATCAATACAAATTCCTTTCTATCTTATTATAGAAGTGATTGAAAACAATCCTAATTTGTGAAAACTGTTATCTCGAGATAGAGCATACTGATAAGAGTAATCGCTTCTAAATTTGTTAATCTCTTTATATCTAAACTGTTTCTCTACTTCAATAGACCTCTTTCTTAAAAAATGTCGCTATGTTAATGGTGACATTTTTTTATGTGTAGACGTTAAAAAATGTCGTGATTCCAATTAAGACAATGTTGTATATGTAAGTGGTTACATCGTGTGTTTCGTAGTATATAATCAGTTTCATAGAAAGAAATTTAATTTTGTCTACAATTGTACATTGTGCTATCCGAATTTTGGAAAGGGGGGAATTTATGATTTGGTATATCATATTGTTTTTTGGATTTTCATGGCTTCTCCAAAGTATTTTAGGCTTTCTTCAAATTAGGCATTTTAACAGAAAGTATGCAGAGCTGAGAAGGTTGGGGCGAGTGGCAATTGGAAAGAAAACAGGGCTTTTTCAGGCAGGTACAATAGTTATGTTTGCCATCGACAGAAAGAATACCATCATAAAGGCAACCAAAATGCAAGGGATAACAGTCTTCTCAAGAGTCAGAAGCCTCAGGGGATTTGAAGGCAAAAATCTATTGAAGTTAGGGGAAGAGGATTTTAATAAAGTAAACAAGCTAACACGATTGGCTATTAAGGATGCTTTGAATAGCTATCACATTATTGCTAAAGGAGGTGAGTTAAAGGTCAAAAAAGGCTGGATTGATTTACTTATACCAACTAAAAAATAATTAACTTGAGGTGAAAGCAAGATGGACTATATTGTAAAGTTCGCAGATGGGTTTATGGGCTTATTTAGAGAAGGCGCTGAAACTTTCGTAAGTTTAGTAACTGGAATTGTACCATTATTGATTATGCTTTTAGTGGCCATGAATGCGCTTATTCGCCTAGTCGGGGAAGAAAGAGTGGAAAAACTAGCAAAAAAATCAGGTAAAAACCCATTCACAAGATATTTTGTTCTTCCGATCATCGGAACATTCGTCTTGGCGAATCCAATGACCTTATCACTAGGAAGATTTTTACCAGAAAAGTACAAACCAAGTTACTATGCGGCAGCATCATTTTCTTGCCACACACATAATGGACTTTTCCCGCATGTTAATCCAGGAGAACTATTCGTATTCTTAGGAATTGCTGCAGGAATTACAACACTTGGCTTTGAAACGACAGAATTAGCAGTTCGCTATTTCTTAGTAGGAATTGTGACGAACTTTCTGAGAGGTTGGGTAACAGATTTAACAACAGCTTTTGTAGCTAAACAACAAAACGTGAAGCTGAAAGACACAGTCGAGCTATGAGGAGGGGAAACATATGAGTACAAACAGCAGCGTAATCGGAAGAGAGGACAAGGTGGGGCGAAGCTACAACTCGATTCTTGTACAAGCAGGACCAGGAGGGTTTGGTGGCCCACTTGTAATTACACCAACAGAACAGAAAAATAAAGTCGTGTACATTACAGGCGGGACGAAGCCTGATATCGCGGATCGAATTGCGGAATTAACAGGCTGTGAATTAGTGGATGGTTTTAAAACAAGTGTTCCAGAGAGCGAAATGGCTTGCGTCATTATCGATTGCGGCGGAACCTTACGATGCGGTTTATATCCACAAAAACGAATTATGACAATTAACGTGATGCCAACAGGAAAAAGTGGCCCATTGGCAAAGCACATTACGGAAGACATTTACGTCTCTGGAGTCAAACCAGCAAACATCAGCTTGTATGAAGGTGCGGCAACACCTCAAGCAGCTGCTGCTGAGCCTGCTGCCGAAGCAGAAAAAAGTAATCAACCTAAGTATAGCGCAGATAAGAAAATTAGTGAACAACAAAAACCTAAAGGTGCAATCGCACGTATTGGTATGGCTATGGGCTCCATTGTCAGCGTGTTTTATCAAGCTGGCCGTGAAGCCATTGATACAGTGATTAAAACGATTTTACCATTCATGGGATTCGTTGCAATGCTAATTGGTGTTATTAAAGCATCTGGAATTGGTGATGTATTTGCAAAGTATTTATCACCATATGCAGGATCTCTACCTGGATTACTCTTAATTTCTCTAGTATGCTCCTTCCCGTTACTCTCGCCATTCTTGGGACCTGGGGCAGTTATTTCGCAAGTAATTGGCACTTTAATTGGTGTAGAGATTGGAAAAGGCAATATTCCTGCACATTTAGCATTACCGGCACTTTTCGCGATTAACTCGCAGGCTGCAGCAGATTTCGTTCCAGTAGGGTTAGGATTGGCAGAGGCAGAGGTTGAAACAATTGAAGTTGGAGTTCCTTCTGTGTTATATTCCCGTTTCTTAACAGGAGCACCAACAGTGTTTATTGCATGGCTCGCAAGCTTTGGGATGTATGAGCAGTAAAGCTTAGGCAAGATAAGAGATTAATTCATTATTAAGAGTAGGGAGAGAAATAAAATTAATTCATTTTGATTTTATTTCTCCCTATAAATTCGTATAAGGTGTTGGAGGAATTACTATGCAAACAGTTTATCAAACTAAAATTAATAAAATTGGTTCATCCGTATCTGATTTTCTTGGAGAGAACATGTTTATTTTATTCGGAGATAACGCTCCAGCCGAACTAGCAGACTATTGTTTATTAATTAATGTAAACGAAATCGAAGGTGAAATTGAGCAAGGGGACGTTTTAGTATTAAACGGCACAGAATATAAAATTACAGCTGTAGGCGATGCAGTGAAAAAGAATCTAGGTTCATTAGGACATATTACATTGAAATTTGATGATTCCGATACTCCTGAACTGCCAGGAACCCTTTATCTTGAGGCTGCTGATATTCAAGTTCCAGAAGCTGGCTCACAGATTCAAATTCTTAAAAAATAGGTTTTTCAAAGATTAATATATGCTGGGAGTTTCTTCCTATTTTTGGTTTTACAAATGGTAACTGACCCTATACAGATAATTAAGGAGGAAAAAAGAATGAATCAATCATGGCTTCAATTAGAAAATCAAGTAGCAATTGTCACAGGCGGTGCATCTGGAATTGGCTCAAAAATAACAGCTCATTTAGTAAAGAACGGGGCAAGAGTGGTTGTTTCTGACTTAAATGTAACTACTGGGGAACAAGCTGATGGAACGTACCATATCCAATGCGATGTTACTAACAAACAAAGTGTTGAAAACATGACAAACAAAGTTGTAGAGCTATTTGGAACAGTAGACATTTTAGTTAATAACGCTGGTGTGAACCTGCCGCGTTTACTTGTTGACTTCCGTGGTGAAAAGCCAGAGTATGAGCTAAATGAAAAGGATTTTGATTTCATGGTTGCCGTGAATCAGAAGGGACCTTACCTTTGTGCTCAGGCAGCTGCGAGAGTAATGATCAAAAACAATAAGGGTGTTATTATTAATGTTTCCTCTGAAGCAGGCATGGAAGGGTCTGCTGGACAAAGTGCTTATTCTGCTACAAAGGGCGCTGTCAATGGATTTACTCGCTCCTGGGCTAAAGAACTAGGGAAATTCAACATCCGTGTAGTTGGCGTTGCACCAGGCATAAATGAACAAACAGGATTAACAACACCTGCCTATAACGAGGCATTGGCTTATACACGAGGAGTGACAGTAGAAGGCCTTGGAACAGATTACAGCAAAGCAATACCGCTTGGACGCCCTGGAAAGCTGGATGAAATTGGTGAATTGATCACATATCTAGCTTCAGATCGTGCAAGCTATATTACAGGTACGACTGTGAACATTTCAGGAGGAAAATCCCGCGGATAAAAGATGAACTCCGCTTGCCATAAGCATTTCTGTCACTATAGAAGGAGTAGATAAATAGCTTTCCTGCAATTCTTATGAGGATAACCTAAGGGGTTATCCTTATTTTTGTATATAGGAGATGATTAATTTTATGGAACTTTTGATAGATTCAGCCAATCTAGAAAGTATTAAGGAACTACATGAACTATTTCCGATAGATGGTGTTACAACAAATCCAACAATTGTAGTGAAGGAAAAAATGCCCTTTCTTCCATTACTAAAAGAAATTCGGTCGATTATTGGAGAGGAAAAGATGCTTCATATCCAAGCTTTAGAGGAAAAAGCAGAAGATATTGTGAATGAGGCGCTCTATTTAAATGAAGCAATTGGCGGAAATCTGTATGTAAAAATCCCTGTTACCAGTGAAGGAATAAAAGCAATACAGCTGCTAAAACAACAAAGTATTAAAACATTGGCAGCTTGGCTATTTAGCCTTTCTATGTCTATACGCCTTATGTTATGACAGCAGAGAGAATATTTGTGAAAAAATGGATAATTCTATTGATTGCCTCTGTTTTTCTAGATACTGTAATAGGGAGTACAATCAAGTTTTTTAGAATAGATGATAGACCTAAAGTAGTTATTGTTTTACTAGGACTAGAATCATAGTATTGGCAAATGATTAAAGCAGGGGCAGAAAAGGGGCATAAATATGAGATATCTAATTGGTATTGATTTAGGGACTTCAAGTGTAAAAGCAATTTTAATGGACGTGGAAGGGGATGTAATTGCACAAGCACAGGAAAGTTATTCGATCCAAGTGCCTGAACTCGGGTATGCCGAGCAATCCCCTAAGGTATGGTGGTCTGCAACTGTAAAGGTACTGAGGACAATACTAGAAAAAGAACCTGTAGATCCAGCTTTGATAGGCGGAATCGGATTATCAGGCCAAATGCATGGCCTTGTAATGCTTGACCGTAAAGGAGAAGTGATTCGTCCCGCCATTATTTGGTCTGATCAACGTTCAAAAACACAAATGGAAAAAATTAATCAGCTTATTAAGCAGGAACAAGCAATCGACAGCATGATGAATTCAGTTTCAACAGGTTTTGCAATTTCCTCCTTATTGTGGGTAAAGGAAAATGAACCGGAAAGCTATACAAAAGCCGATACAATTCTTCTGCCGAAGGATTATATACGCTATCGATTAACAGGAGAACTCGCAGTTGAAGTAACTGATGCATCTAGTACACTTGCATTTGATGTTGCCAAGCGAAAATGGGCAATTTCTCTCATCAACAAATTAGGAATTAAGGAAGACTTATTCCCAACTTGTTATGAACCATACGAAGTAGCTGGTGGAATAACAACACGTGCGGCTGAGGAGACAGGACTGCAGGAAGGGACCCCTGTTGTATTTGGCGGTGGAGATCAATTTATGCAGGCGGTTGGAAATGGTATTGTGTTCCCCGGCATTGTTTCCTCAAATATTGGAACAGGTGGACAAATTGCGGTAATGGTTGATAAACCAGTGTATGATCCAAAACTAAGAACCAATACATTTTGCCATATTAAATCTAATACCTGGAATATTCAAGGTTCAAGTTTAAACAGCGGTCTTTCTTTGGGATGGCTAAAGTCAAACATTTTGCGGAAGAATGACTTTCAAACATTAACGGAAATGGCAGAAAACATTGCATCAGGAAGTGAAGGGCTCATCTTTTTACCTTATTTAACTGGGGAACGAACACCACATCTAGATCCAAATGCGAAGGGTATTTTCTTTGGCTTAACTCTCAAACATCGAGATGCCCATCTTGTGAGGGCAGTAATGGAAGGAGTGACGTATTCCCTAAAAGACTCTTTGGAGATTATTGAGTCGCTAGGCATTCAGGCTGATAGAGTTATTGCATCAGGTGGTGGAGCAAAAAGTAAATTATGGCTCCAGATCCAAGCGGATATTTTCAATAAGCCTGTGTATACCACTAAAACAAATGAAGAGGCTTGTGTAGGTGCCGCCATTATTGCTGGTGTAGGTGTTGGGGTGTACCCTTCAATTGAGGAAGCCTGTAAAAAGCTGATTTCATTTCACTCAGAGACAGTAGAGCCTATACAAGACAATGTAAAGATATATAGTCATTACTATGGGTTATTTAAAGAATTGTATAGGAGAAATCAGGATCTATTTGTATTTGATATGACTATTTGAAGAAGAGTATGTGATTAGTGTATCTCAGGGAAATTTGATCCATGGGGCAACAGATATTTAGAAATGAAAAAAGACTGAGCGCGGGAAAATCATACGTGCTCAGTTTGGCCTAAAGTAGATTATTTCTTTTGTCGTTTCCAAGAAATGATGGACAAAGGAATGGAAAGCATGATAAAAAATGCAAGCAGTGCCCATGGATGCTGTAGCATCACATGTGTTTGCCATGGCCATAGATATTGATTCATTTCTGTTAGACTCCTCGCATGTTGATTCGTTTTATAGAGGTTTATCCCAATGCTTTAAACAATTTTCTTCTTATTACCGTAATAATTAGCAGTGCAATTGGTAGAACGATTAATAAGGGTACCCATACATAAAGAGGGAACGTAGTGAGACCAACATAAATATGTTCATTTATGTTGGTAGACATTGTTATACCCAATAAATATGCAACAGCTGCAACGGGGAAAATAATTGGACGATTATCAAGCATATTCAGCAGAATTTGAATAGCGCGAATTGCCGCAAATAAGTAAATGGTTACTTTAGTATAGGCTGTGATAATCATAGTTAAGGCTACCATTGCATCTAAGTTTTCTAGGAAATCAGCAATCGATATTTGTCTAACTAATACATAAACAGGATAAATTGTATGAGCCGCTATGTCTTCACCCAAAACGAGAAGCTCCATCAGGCTAAAAGCGGAAATGATGAGCCCTGATATCAAGGTCGCGATTATAGTTATCTTCCTGACTTTTTCCGGTTTCTTTACCGATGGCCAAATCATGGCTAGCGTCAGAGTCTCCGCAAATGTTTGAGTGATGCCTGTCGGCCATACCGCCGACCAAACCTTTCCCCACCCTTGTCCTAAAATAGGCTGTACATGTTTGAAGTTGACAAGCCCTGAACCAAATAGCAGGATAATTTCTATGATGAATAGCAAAAACAGAACAGGTACTAGATATTCTGTGAACCGAGCCAATACTTCTATTCCCGAAAATAGGCAATATATAATAACTAGCAACATGGCTATAACTACAAACCATGATGGTGTGCCCGGCAGAAGAGTTGCCGGTACTAACGCCTTTAAGTCAGAAAATATACGTCCTGCAACATACAAAAATAGAAGCGGATATATCCACGCAAGAGGCATGCCTAGCCACCGCCCGAATTGCGCAGGGAACCATTCCACGAGTGTTAAACTTGGATTCATTTTCATAAGGAACGTATACAATAAAATCATAATCATGCCTATAACAGTAGAGATTAAAATAGCAAGCCAAGCATCCCTACCTGCGGACGAAGCAAAACCAAATATAACTGTCGTACCAACCTGTAGAAATACTGTCATTGTAAAAAGTTGAAAAACAGAGATCCGTTCCATGCAATCCCTCCCTTGAGTCTGGCAACAACAGTTTTATATAACGTGTGATACTAGTGGTGAAGAATGCTAAAAATGTTGCTCATCTTTTAGTATCTGGCAGTACCGTTGATTTTGTAGTGAATCCAGTGCCCTTTACTGTTATGTGAGGCACAATTTCTATTTCTATATTTGGGAAGATTTTAAGCCACTTTTTTTTATAATACGTCTCCCATTTCTTCGGATTCGCCCGATAAACAGCTTGTCCAAATCCAAATATGTCTGATTTCAATTCCTTTTGCACCTTACCAAGTGTGAGCTGGATTCTTGCCTTCACATCCTTCTCAAGCATTGATTGCAGAGTATTGATTACTGCTGGATTACTTAAATCTAATCTTGAAGCATTCTCAAAGAGCTCTACTTCTCCATAAGTTTCTATCTTGATTTTAAGCTTACCATTACGGAATATTGGTTTAGTTTTGGTGGATACGTTCCATATTTGAGCCCCTATCCTTCCACCGCCTTTTTCTTTTGGTATCGATACTGCTAAAACTCCCCCAGATTCCAATTCATCCCGAATCCACAAAATTCCGCGGGCTTCTTTATCATTCAACCAACCAATTAATCGGTCTTCTTGAAATATTGCCGCTCCAATAATAGCAGGGACTCTTTTGGATGCTTCAGATCCTTTTCTTTTATTTCGGCTTGCTGCTAAGGGCAAGTTTGACACTTGGGCCGCAACGGGTTCTTCTCCTTCTGACAGCATTCTTCCCCAGAATTCTCGCACTCGGGTCCTCACTCCAACTCCCGCTTTTTCCTTTTCTCTAATTTCTTCTGCCAAAGCCGATTCAAACTGGGGATCTGCCTGTAAGATATCAATCGCTTCCCCTTTCGTAAATAAAAGATAATTACGTAGGTGAGCCTGCCGATGTCTTGAAAAGAAATCAAGAATAGAAGAAACACCGTCCTTGGCTAATTTCTCCCCCACAATAATTACACGGCCATGAGCGAAAAAAATTTCTCGAGGGACTTTTTCTTGAAGGGTTCGATATGCTTCCATGATAGTTGCTCCTTCTGCAGAAACTATCAGGGTTGATTTTGTGGCATCGGAACCTTGATTGGATGCGTTAGCTCCTCCAGATGCTTTGGGAACTGCAATTTGCAGCGCAAGCCGGAGTTTTCTATCCTTTGCCTTATCTAAAGCTACCCCGAGCACAATCGCTACATCATTGACTTCATGTCGGCTCCAACAACCAGCTAGTAAAGGTACTACCACTATGAGTAATGTCAGTATTCTTTTCATCTGCTATCCTCATCTCATTTAGTTTGAACGTTTACTATTTTGATGAGGTCCAGGGCGCAGTGTGTCCTTCATACGCGTAGTCTTGTTATTTACTCCCAGCCCTGGTCGTTTCACCATGGCCCATCTTGGGGCTCGGATGATGACATCTCTTAGGGTGCTATCGGCATCTATAGGGGCTACAGGTGAAAAATACGGCACCCCAAAGGAGCGCAGACGGCAAATATGAATTTGCAGAGCGATTGCGCCTAATAATACTCCGTACAATCCCATGACCCCCGCCAGCAGCATCATAGGAAACCGAAGGATGCGGATAGAGTTCCCAAGGTTATAGCTTGGATTGATAAACGATGCGATACCAGTTAGTGCTACAATCATAACCATTGGATTCGAAACAATTCCAGCCTGTACGGCGGCTTGACCGATGACCAGAGCACCTACAATACTAACAGCCTGTCCGACTGGCCGCGGCATACGAACGCCTGCCTCCCGTAATCCTTCAAATGAGATTTCCATGATCAATGCCTCTACAAATGCTGGAAACGGAACGGTTTCACGTGATGCAGCTACGCTAAGCAGCAAGCTTGTCGGCAGCATCTCTTGATGGAACGTTGTAATCGCAATATAAAGGGATGGTAAAAGCAAGGAAATAAGTAAAAACAGATACCGAATGCAACGAATAAACGAGGCTATAGGATAACGCAGGTAATAATCTTCAGTACCTTGAAGAAATTGAAAAAATGTTTGCGGAGCAATCAGACAAAAAGGTGTGGTATCAACTAAAATACCAACCTGTCCTTCCAGTAGGTTGCCCACTACTTTATCAGGCCGTTCCGTATATGCAATTTGAGGAAAAATAGAAAAAGGATTGTCCATGATTAATTCTTCAATATATCCGCTTTCTAATACAGCATCGATATCAATTCGATTAATTCTTTCGCGAACTTCTGTTACTAACGAGTCATCTGCAATGTCTTCGAGATACGTAATGACAATATTCGTTTTTGATAATCGTCCAACGGTTAGTGATTCCATCTTTAGTTTAGGAGTTTTTAGTCTTCTCCGTATTAAAGTAGTATTTGTTCGCAAGTTTTCTGTAAACCCTTCCCGCGGCCCTCGCACTACGGGCTCTGTTGATGATTCCTCTACGCTGCGTTTATCCCATTGTTGCAAGCTAATGAATAGCGCTTGCTGCATTCTGTCGATGAGCACTACCGTATCACCTGACAAAACATGATCAACCACGTCCTGAATCTTTTGTCCCTCACTGATTTGAGCCGCTGTAATGACTTGTTCCAGAAGCAGCTGTTTGATGAGAGAGGGTTCAGGAGGATGCGCCAGGTCTTTTCCATAGTTAAATAACGGCTTTAATACATCTGCATCCATTAATTCCGTACTGACAAGCCCATCTAAAAAAATAAGAGTTCCGTTTTGTCCGCCTGCTTGAAACTCGCGATACACTATATCGGAGGAACGAGTAAAAATCGTTTTTAATTCCTGTAAGTCGTGCTCTAAGTTTCCGGTAAGCACCTTATTTTTTAATGAGTCTTGTTCATCTTGAATCGAACGTTCTTTGTTATAGGAGCTGCTGTTGTGATAAAGAGATATAATGAATTTCGTAATGTTTTTAATCATATCGACCGCGCTTCTCTCCTCCAAATGATTTCATTTGATTCTTATGTTATTTTTGTTGAAATAAATACCAATTATGCATAATTGTGCAAATGAATAAGTCTATGCTTTTGGAGGGGGAGTGATATGAAAATGCTCCAATTTGCAGGGAACAGCGTTACGATGAGAAGCGCTTCTGAGAGGGGGGATAAAATAGTAAGATATTGTACAAACATTCCTTCTAGAGAACTTCCTCTAGAAGGAATGGGGGTGTCTATATGCAGGGTCTTTTCTGTATATGATCCCTTATATGTTTGTTTTATTCCTGCTTATACGAGCTTGTTGCCAGACATACTGTTTTTCCTTATATTGCTGATAAAACCAAATGAGCACAGTTAACCAAAATACACTAATAAAATATCCCCCAATGATATCGCTGGGATAATGTACACCCAGATAAATGCGGCTTATTCCAATTGCGAGAATCATTATGATACTTATGATAACCAAGATGGTGCGTCCCCATCGGGTAGGAATATGCCGCCATAGCAGGAATGAGAGAATCCCGTACAATGTACACGCATTTGTTGCATGACCGCTTGGAAAGCTGTAGCCGCTTACCTCAATGAGCCGATGTAAATCCGGGCGGGCTCGGTGGAAGAACAGCTTTAATGTAATAAAGAGGAGGTTGCTTCCTAAAACGGCAGTACTCAATAGAATCAGCTCTGATCGATGCTTTAACACGATATAGAGAAAAAACAAGGCAATCACAGCAAGCACCGCAACAGAACTTGTCGAGCCAATAACGGTGAAGAACTTCATAATAGCTGTCAGAATTGGAGATTCAAGTCCTTGAATAAAGGATATGACGGCACTGTCGAATGAAATAATGCTTTGTCTGCTAATTAGAATAGCCATAAGACCGAAACCGATAAGGGATAATAGGCTGATAATAAAAGCAGTCGTGAGTTGAAGTTTTAAGTTCATATAGCTAACCACCTTATAGTTATTACAATGTTTTTCTTTTTTTCCAATACGTATAAATGACACCTACACTAATAACCGCCGATAACAAAAGGTACATACGATATTTAGAGATATAAATGACAAGGATTTTCCAATTTTCTCCCAATGTTCTTCCTAATGTAATAAAGGTAAAAGACCATAGTAATGCTCCAGGGTATGCATATCGTGCAAACTTCTTAAATGAGTATCCATTAATTCCTGCAAGATAGGCAGTAATATGACGAACTCCGGGAATGAAGTATCCGATAAAAAGCAGATAGGGACCTAGCTTTGTAAATAATTTTCTTGTTTTCTCAATTCGAGACTCTGTAACATGGAGCTTTGGTCCGAACTTCGTTAAAAATGGCAAACCTAATTTGATTCCTAGTAGGTAGCTAAGCGAAATGCCCCCGCTTGTCCCTAAAACGGCACTCAATAAAGAAGGGATATAAGATATTTTTCCTTGAAATACACAATATCCAATAAAAGTAAGAAGAATTTCATCTGGCAGAGGAAGTCCAATAATGCCTCCCATTAAAGCTAGTATAATACCGAAATACCCAAAATGTATAAGAAGATAGGTTAATTGGTGCTCCATCCATTCACACTCCTATGCTATTGGAATAAAAGAGTCGGTTGGAGATGACGCTTTTCTCAGTATTCATTTTTCGAAAAGGATATATACGTGCCATGTTGTATTTGGCATTGGGATTAGAAGTAAAGTGGATCGAGACTAAGTTTACTTCAGGATATAACAGCAAAGGAAGAAAGTATAGAAGTTTGTTAGAAATTAGGTCTTTCTGAAGGCATTTGTCCATTGTTTGTCGAATCACATGATTGTGTTGGTACACTTCATTTGAAGGATGCTGTTGGCCGGCTGAGCATAGCCAACAATTGGAGCGGAATAGGCTTTGAAGTGATAGGAAAGCTCTGATTTATATAAACTTTAATCATAGGGGAGACATTATAATGAAACAGAATATGCGATGGGGAATTTTGAGTACAGCAGGTATTGCACAAGAAGCAGCTGTGTTTGACAATACGGGTTTAAAGATGGACAAACAACAAATAAAAGCCCTGTGTGCAAAATGAACTTGTACACAGGGCTTTTATTTATTTTTTAGTCAATGATTGCTTGCACCCGGCCGACCTGTCCATTTGTAAGACGAACTTTTATTCCGTGAGGATGAAATTGGGAATTTGTAAGCAGATCTTTCACAATTCCACGGGTCGTATTGCCTGTACGCTGATCCTTTTTCAGTACAATATCAACCTCCAGACCAGCCTGAATATTTTTTCTATATCGTCCATCATTCATCAAGTATTTCCTCTTTTCTTCTTAAGCTCTTTCTCTGCTTTTGGTGTTATCTCTTACTAATGGTATAATAATTTGAACTATAATGCACAGCTACTTGGAGGTAACATGTTAACTTTCGAACAAAAACTAGCTATTATTGAATCATTTCCGGAGCTTAAGCGCAAGGATGTATCCATGAAACGCGTTAATTTTCATTATGAAGAAAGTGCAAGCGATAAGAAAAACGTTGTGTATCATCTGCATCCAAATGGAAATGGTTTTGTATATGCAGAGCATGTAAGCGGCTATGATACAGATGACAAAGGTATGGTTAATATTCGAGATTTCTCAGAGGAGGAGCTACGCACAGTGATTGAAAAATCAATTCAGTCTCTTGCACCTCGCTCAGCCGCTGAAGCAGCGATTGTTGGGGACTCAGAGGAGGAACGCTGGGTAAATGAGGACAATGCATCTCTTATTTTAGTCCATGAGGATGAGATGTGGAATGTATATGCGGGTTTAAACCTTGACGGAACGTTTCCTTCTTATAATGAAGCGAAGCAGTATTTGGAGGAAGAAGGGTTTAAGCGGGGATAAGCCTTAACCATGATTGTCATTGCCAAAGAAACCGAACAATAGCAGCAATTATTCTTAAGATTTCCCACTGCGTTGAACCAGTTTCTAGCTGGAAATTTATACTCTTTTAAAGAGTAAGAAAAGCCTTGCGTATCACATACGCGAGGCTTCTTATAATAGAATAAATCAATATTGGGGGAGGGAGTTACATATTTTCCTTTGCGAAATCGTTTCATGTTTATTTTTATCTTGCTGTTAATGATTTCATCCATTATTTACTTTCACAAAGCTTATATACTTCCCGTGCCATAAACTCCAGGATATAAATCACAGGAAGCTGGGTAGTGATATTGACTGGTACATTTACATTTGACAGATGAGTTCGCTCTTCCGTTACATAATAAGAAATATTAATATCCGAAATCTTAGCAAGCGTACAGTTTTTGTTATTTGTAATACTAATAATTTTATTTCCTTCTTCTTTTAACTTGCTAACCTGATGAATGGTATGTTCGGTTTCTCCTGAAACAGAAAGGGCAACTGTAATACTATTGTGCAAGTAGTGGGAATGGATAGGAAAATAAGGATCATTAATGTAAAGGGAAAACTTCCCTAAGCTAGAGAAGTATCTTGCTCCATACTGCGCTAATATTCCAGAATTTCCGATTCCTACAAACAATACGTTCTCTGCTGCTTTAATTAATTTTGCGGCTTCGTGTATATGTAATTCAAGATTTCCTTTTAAAGTACGTTCAATAAATTCTGATAGGAAATGCTGCATGCTTTTTAAGTGAATAGCGCTATCTTTATCCTTTTCGAGATAGAGCTTTAATTTCACTTTAAACTCTGAGAAACCATCACAGTTTAGCTTTCGGCAAAATCGTAAAATAGTAGATGTCGAAACATGGGTTTGGTCAGCTAAATCACGGATACGCATATAGATAACCTTGTCCCCATTGGTAATAATGTAATTGTACAACGAGTATTCTAATTCATTAAATGTTGCAAGAACTTCACTTGGGAACATCAAAAATCCTCCTATAATAAGTCAGAGTATAAAGGGTGATTTTACTTATAATGGTTCAGTAACATACGCAGCCCATTTTCACATTGTACTATATAGCTTAAAGTTAAGAAACAATGTGTTTTTTTTATGTAACAAATTACAGAGCGAGACATAGGTTCCTAAATGGCTGTAACATAATTTATTTTTACTTTCAAAATTGATCCTTTATCTATTATACTGTCAACAATCGGCTTTGGCGGCATTGTCTTTGGTTTTAGCAATGCCGGAGAAGGAGAAGGCGGTAGGACGAGTCCCACTGTCATTGTTTCTTTAACTCTAGGTCTAGTCTCTCTGCTTCTTTTTACTATCCGTCAACTATCTATGGAGCGGCCGATGATTAATTTAAGAGTATTTAAGTATCCTATGTTTACAATGGGATTATTGATGGTATTTATCTGCATGATGGTTATTTTGTCTTCTATGCTGCTCCTGCCGATGTATTTGCAGGGAGGACTTGCTTTTTAGAGGTGAAATGAAGTGGTCTGTGGAGGAAATAGCATTCTCCACAGACTTTCTAATTTCATAAAAAATTTTATTGCAGAGGATAAGTCTTAGATCTTTATTGGTTTGTCTTTAAACTGCTTCGGCGTCACACCGGTAAACTTCTTAAAAACCTTCGTAAAATGACTTTGGTCATGAAAGTTAAGCATTGTATAAATTTCCGACAAAGAATGATTAGTAAGAGTCATTAGGTTCTTTGCTTCTTCAATCCGTTCATGCTGGATATACTCACTGATAGAAATACCAACTTCTTTTTTAAAAAGACCGGACATATATCTTGCATTCATGCCTGTCACATTAGCTAAATCAGCAAGGGTAATTTCTTCATAGAGATGTGTAAAAATATAGCTTTGACAAAGATGGACCGGCTTTGAGTATTTTTGTTTTTGAACGTTTTGTACTCGCTCTGTAAAATCATATAGGGCATCTTCTCATAAATGATTTACGTCCTTACTGTTTGTTAGCTCCTCAATATTTTGGATATAAAAGTCACTTAACGTATAAGCAGCTTCATGGTGAAGCCCGCCTTCCATCGCAGATCTTGTAATTAGAGTAATGCTTGTGATTGCTAAGTTTTTTTGATTTCGTAATTGGCTTTTCTTAGAAAGAGTTCCGAAGCCGCCCTTTTCGGCAGCAGCTTTCCAATGTTTGATTACTTCATCTTTACGTCCCTCCTTCACAAATTGCATACTTCTTTTTCCATATATAGGATCATGATGAAAGGATGTATTTTGCCGTCTCTCTGCAATAGCTAAATCAGGATTTTCCATTTCAATCTGCGGCCTGTCCAAGGTTTTATTGTGTTGAAGGATCGTTGGAATATCCAATTGTTCCTTGTAAATCATGTAGTAGAGGAGCAAGCCAATCCACAGAAATACGCTTGTTGGTGATTTGCTAGCTGACCCGCTTCTTGCTCCATTAGCCAAAGAATTGCTGGCAAAAACAAACGAGCATAATCCGCTTATGAGCGCACTAGGCCCTGAAGATGACCATGCATCGGAAATGTTTGAAGCGATGATGAAGTACTTACCGCTTCGTGCGCTTGCGAATTTCAGCGGGGGTACGTTTACAGAGGAAGCGATGGCCGATATGATTCGTCAGTTGAATGAAGAACAAACGAAAAGTTATGTGAGAAATTAATTACTATTGGATATTAAAAAATAGAACTGTAGACAAATGTTTCACAACAAGCCGAACGCGCATAGCAGTCGGCTTGTTGTGCGTCAGCAATTCCTCAATCCGGGCTTATTATGAAACTTTTAGATGAATGAAAAAGAAAATAACAAAAAAAACAGACATAAACCTAAAAAAGAGATACTTATCAAAAGGTTTGAAAACACTTACAATTGAGTTGGACTAAATATTTAAATCGATTATGGTAAGTCCTATGAAGAGATGAAAGAATGATTTATCAAGAAGACTCGCCAATTGGCAAGCCTTTAGGCGAAGACAGAAGCATAGTTGCACTTATAATTTATTTCCTAAAATTTCCTGCTGTGTCGAATTCGCTTCCAGTTGGAAATTTATACTTTCTTAACATACAAAAAAGCCGCGAGTATAAAGGGAGTATATGCTCATGGCTTCTTTGCATTTGAATAGAAGTGTATGATAGTAGGGATGTAAACGAGTATACTAAGAAAATATTGGTTATCACTTACAATGATTAACCTCTTGTAAAAGGCAGGTTGTACGATGAAACAATTATTTCAAAAGCGGCTGTTACGATTTAAAAATGAAAAAATTCGATATAAATATTTTATTTTCATGATTGGCTTGTCTATCCCTCCTTTGTTCTTGCTTGGATTCCTTTCCTATAACATCGCCAAGGATGCCTTGCGGCAAAACCAAATGGAGACGACGCAAAAGCATCTTCAAACATCGAGTGAGGTTGCAGACTTACTATTTCGCAATGTAATTAACATGGAGCGTCTTATTTCCTGGAGCAAAGATGTTCAGCAGGAATTGAAGGAGAGTGCGAAGATTCAGGGAGATGAACAAAATGTTCTTGGCGAAAGTACAACAAAGCGTATGCAGGACTTAATTGCAAGATATCTCATTGATACACAGGACATCGATTCGATTTGCTTATTTGACGTTCAAAACCATTCTGTATGCTATGGAAGCTCGAACAGTACAGGGATATATGGAACCGGAGGCATACATGGGGAGATTTCTCATCATGATTGGTATCAAAAAAGTGCGAGGGCGAATGGAAAAGCGATATTTTTTGGCTACAATGTCCTAACAGGAAGTGAGTCCGGCAGCACATTTTCCTCGGTGAAGCTATTAAAGGACCCAGAACAAGTATTTGATCCACAGATCACCGGCTTGTTAGTTGTAAATATTAAAAAATCTATGTTTTCAAGGGTATTTAATGAGAGTGAAAACGCTTCATTCGTTGTACTGGATTCCTCTGGTGATAAGGTAAATGCCATTTATAATTCCCCTTCTTCTTTTCAAGTAAATACGAGTCTGGGGAAGGATGTTTCCGAAACCTTTGCGAAGCTGCAGAAGAAGGGATATCTTGTGAGCAGTGATACAAATCAGACGACGGGTTGGATATTCGCGCATGTTACGAAGGAAAAGGAGCTGCTCAAGCAGTCGAACCAGATTGGAATTGTAACGGCGTTTATTTCCATCTTTATTGCTTTAATTTCTTTATTTCTCTCATTTATGGTATCCGGAACAATGGCTCGTCCTTTATTGCAGCTTAGAAATATGGCAATTGATTGGACAAAGAGCTTATGGAATTCGCATGAGGAGCCCCATACGGATGACATTGGCGTAATTGGACGGACATTTGAGCGAATTACGGTTGAAAATAAAGAACTGAATGAGCGGCTCATACGTGCTCAGTTAAAAGAGAGAGAGGCAGAACTCAGGGCACTGCAGGCGCAGATTAAGCCGCATTTCCTATACAATACGTTAGATTCGATGTATTGGATGGCTATTTTACAAAATAATCATGATCTTGCCAAAATGGCAGTCGCACTGTCGCAAAGCTTTAAATTAAGCCTCAATAATGGCAAGGATATGATTTTGGTATCGCAGGAATTGGAGCATATTCAACATTATATGACCATTCAAAATATGCGCTATCATAATCGATTTCAATATATTGAGGATGTTGATCCTGCCTTAATGAATAGGGAAATGCTCAAGCTGCTGCTTCAGCCGCTCGTGGAGAATGCGATTTATCACGGTCTGGAGCCAAAGGTCGGAGAGGGAAGTATTCATGTAACAGGCAGAACCCTGGATGGTTGGATTGTTTTTACCGTTAAGGATGACGGTGTTGGGATTGAGGATATGGATGCAACCGAGCAGGGGTACGGCTTACGCAATGTTCGCGAACGGCTGCAGCTATGCTATGGAAACGATAGTTCACTAACCATTTCAAGCGTAGCACATGAGGGAACGAGCATTGAAATTCGCTTCCGGGAAGATGCGAAGGGGGAATAGAATGTGTTAAAGGCAGTAATCTTTGACGACGAGTATATTGTATTGCAGGGACTGCAGGCAATGATAGATTGGTCGAAATACGGAATTGAGCTAGTAGGTACAGCAACAGACGGGAATGCGGCATGGAGATTATTTGAAGAGCAGCGTCCCGATATTGTGTTTACAGATATTCGTATGCCCGGTATGGATGGACTAGGGGTAATTGAAAAGATTTTAATGACGGCACCCGAAACAATGTGCATCGTATTTAGCGGCTTTAATGAATTTGAATATGTGAAGCGTGCGCTTAAATTAGGCGTGGCTGATTATTTGGAAAAGCCCATTACGATCCCGATGATTGAGGATGCGATTACGAAAACCATTGAAAGAATAGAGAGAGAGAGGGCAGTTTCTACATTACAGCTAAAATGGGAGGATAGCAGGCAGGAGCTGCTCGAGAAGGCGACGTTAGATTTGCTTCTCCGCGGCACGGAGGCAGAAGCGAAGTGGCGGGATTGCTTTGGAGGAGAGGCAGACAAGGTGACAGGTGTAACGGTTATTGCGCTCTCCAGAGATGACCTTGCCTTAGAAGGTAACAATTCATATCATGCGATTCGTGTTCGGAATGGACTAGAAAATCTGATTGTTGTATTCCATTTTCAGGAAGATACAACGGATGTATGGAATCAGCTCTTATATTGGACAGAGCCTGCCGGTGTTGGCCGAACGTACGAGCAAATTACGGATGCCGGGAAAAGCTATAAAGAGGCGCTGCAGGCACTAAGATACGGACAGTTTATGGAAGAGAAAGGCTGGACTCGTTTTGAAGATATCGGAGAAAATCCAAAAATTCCAGCAAGCCTATCGGAGCAAGAAGAGGCAGTTATTTTTTACATGCGTACAGGAGACAAAGCTGGTTTGCTTCAGCAGCTAGATTCCTTTATAGAGAAGCTGGAATCAGAAAGATTGAACCCGGATGTGATGGAACGTGAAATATTAAAGCTCGTGTACCTGGGGATGGAAGTCGCAAAGGAAACGGGAGAAGATGTATATAAAATCCGTCAGGCAGACTATTTGCCTCATCTAGAGATACGCAGCATACGTACAAAAGAGGAAATGCTTGAATGGCTGCGCACTCAAATGGAGATGATGATGGATTGGACGCTTGATGTGCGTCAAAATACAAAGCATGAAGCTGTGGAACAAGCTTGTGAGTATATGAAGCAGCATTATAACGAGGATTTAACGCTTCAGGAGGTTTCTGAGCAGGTCGGAATGAATGCGACCTACTTCAGCTTGCTGTTTAAAGAGGAAATGGGCCAGTCCTATATTAAATATTTAACGCAGCTGCGCATGGAGCGTGCGAAGGAGCTGCTTCGGGAAGGGCATAAGATAGCTGATGTCAGCGAGAAAGTGGGTTATCATAGCTATCGGCATTTCTCAGAACTATTCAAGAAACATGTCGGGATGAAGCCGGGACAATATAAGGAATCCTTTTAGTGATTCACAACTACCCCTTTTTTCACATGCAGTGAAAGAAGGGGTTTTTTACATATGTTTATACGACTTATGGTGAATATTAACCGCATTTTCAAAAAATAAAAAGATAAAGAAAGGGAAATAAAAGAAAAAACATCTATAATGTACTGTTTTTTTGTTAAGTCCCAAAAAAAACAGACGTAAAACCAAAAAAAGAGCACTTACAAAAAATGTTGAAAGCACTTACAATTAAGTTAAATCAAGGGCCCGAGAGATTAAGAGTCAGATTATTAAACTGTATATTACGCAATTATTTAGTAATACCTTTTATGTAAATACAATTTCTGTAGAGCTATAAGAAAAAGGTTTCAAAAATGTTATTACTCGAGAGAGAGGGAAGCATAACATGATGAAGACAAAAAAGAAAATCTTGGCGGTACTATCTACGACAGCTCTTTTTGCAGGGATTTTAGCTGGATGCGGCAGCAGTAGCAGCAAAAGTGAAAGCGCTTCAGGAAGCGGAGATTCCAAAGGGACGACTCTTACATTATTAATGGATAACCAAAGTCCTGCGACGATGGAGGGATTTAAAGCTGTTGCAGCGGAATTTGAGAAGAAATACAACATTAAGACTGAAATTGAAACTCGTCCAGGCGGCTCAGAGGGGGATAATCTAGTTAAAACACGTCTTTCTACTGGTGATATGACAGACTTAGTTGCTTATAACTCAGGTTCACTTCTGCAAGCATTGAACCCAGAGAAGAATTTTGTAGATCTCACAAACGAGCCTTATATAGATACACTCCTAGATACATTTAAGACATCAGTAACAGTAAACAAAAAGGTATATGGTGTTCCAGTTGGCGGCTTTAGCGCAGGCGGTTGGTTATACAATAAGAAGGTATATCAAGAGCTCGGTCTTTCTGTTCCAAAAACATGGGATGAGCTCATGGCAAACAATGAGAAAATTAAAGCAGCTGGTAAAACAGCGGTTATCGGCACATACAAGGATACTTGGACATCCCAGGTTATCCTGCTTGCAGACAACTATAATGTTCTAGCAGAAAGCCCAACATTCCCAGAAGATTTCACAGCAAATAAGGCGAAAATGGCGACAACACCAGCGGCTCTCAGAAGCTTTGAAAAGCTAGAGGAAATCTACAAAAAGGGTTACATGAATAAAGACTTTAATGCAACAGGCTATGAAGCGGGATTGAAAATGCTAGTGGATGGTACGGGTGTACAATACCCAATGATTTCCTTTGCACTAGCAAATATTGCAACATTATATCCAGATCAAGTTGATGATATCGGATTCTTCCCGCAGCCTGGTGACAGCGCTGATAAAAATGGTATTACTGCATGGGCGCCGGGCGCCATTTATATTAACAAAGCGAGCGAGCATGTAGATGAAGCAAAGAAATGGGCAGAGTTCTTCGTTACTCCAGAAGCTGTAGAGCTGTTTATGTCTAAGTCAGCTCCAAACGGTCCAGCTGCAATTAAGGATGTAAAGCTTCCGGAGAATGTGTATCCTGCAGTAAAAGACATGCTTCCGTACTTTAACGAAGGCAAAACAGCGCCGGCTCTTGAGTTCTTAAGCCCGTTAAAAGGACCGAACTTGCCGCAAATCACTTCTGAGGTAGGCGGCGGTATGAAATCGGCGAAGGAAGGAGCAGCATCCTACGATAAAGACGTAGAAAAGCAAGCGAAGCAGCTTGGCTTAAAGGGCTGGTAATCTGCTGAGGTCACATTTAAAAAGCGAGGCCCTGTCTGTGTTCGACAGGGCTGCTTTTTGACTTAAGTTATAGAGAGGAGATTCAGCGAAATGAGCAATCTTACAAATCGGACATATACGTATATGTTTCTCATTCCAGCTGGCATTATTTATTTCGTATTTTTCTTACTGCCTACCGTTATGTCCTTATTTTTCAGTATGACATGGTGGTCACTTACAGATTGGAAATTTATCGGATTAGAAAACTTTAAAACATTTCTGACAGAACCTTCTCTGAATATCGGATTTAAAAATACGATTATCTACGCCGTTGTGACATGTGGCCTTAAGGTCATTCTTGGCTTACTCCTTGGTGTATTCCTTAGCTCAAAGCTCAAAACAGTGGGCTTTATCCGTTCTATGGTCTTTTTCCCAACACTTTTAAGTACAATTGCAATCGGGATGGCATTTGCGATGATGATGCACCCAACGCAAGGACTGATTAACATCGCATTACAAACAGTAGGGATTGTAGGTCCCGACTGGTTAGGCGACAGTAAAATTGCGCTTCTTTCCGTCGCATTGGTTGATGTGTGGAAGGGGGTGGGGATGGCAACCGTAATTTTTATTGCGGGGATTATGTCTATTCCAGAGGATTACTATGAAGCACTTATGATTGATGGAGGAAATGCATGGCATAAGTTTTGGAACATCATCCTGCCACTCAGCCGTCCTGCGATGAACTCCGTTATCATTCTAGCATTTATCGGCGGTCTTCGTTCCTTCGATTTGATCTGGGCAATGACAAAGGGCGGACCGGGCTTTAGCACAGACTTAATCGCTTCTATTATCTACAAGCAGTACCAAGCAGGCTTTTACGGTCTTTCCACAGCCGGAAACGTAATTTTATTCCTACTTGTTTCTGCATTGGCATTCCCGCTGTATGCTTATTTGAACAAAAAAGAGGTGGACTTATGATAAGCAAGGTAGTGAACCAAAACGTAACACCCTCCGTTGTTCCTGAAAAACGAAAGGGATTGACGGGTAAAGGGGTTCGAAAATTCCTAGTGGAGTGCATAGCTGTGTTATTAACTTTAGTCGTATTCGGGATTCCGTTTTACTTTATTCTCATTAATGCTGCGAAAAATACACAGGAGTCTGCGCTTCTCAATATGGCATGGCCAAGCTCCTTCCAGCTAGTAGAGAATATGAAGGCTGTATTAGAAGCGCAAGATGGCATGGTGATTCTAGCTTTCTTTAATAGTACTCTAATTACCGGATTTTCTATCATCCTATTAATTATCCTTGGTGCCATGGCAGGGTATGTACTGCAGCGTAAGGTAAGCAAAGCAACACGGTTTTTTGACTTTTTGATTCTTGCAGGGCTGATTATCCCGCCGGCAATTGTCCCGACCATTTGGGTATTAGACGGAATCGGCTTATTTAAAACCATGCCGGGAATCATACTTGTACTGGTGGCACTGAATTTACCGTTTACAGTCCTGCTTTACAAAGGCTTTATGGCAACGATTCCGCGTGAAATTGATGAAGCGGCATTGATTGACGGCTGCAGCAGATTCCGCTTGTTTTTCTCAATTATCTTACCGTTATTAAAACCAGTTTCCGCAACAGTCATCGTATTGACTGCGGTAGGAATTTACAACGATTTTGTGCATCCGTTATATTTCTTTCCAGGTGCGAAAAACGCAACCATTCAGCTTACGTTGTATAACTTCTCAAGCATGTACAATACGCAGTGGAACCTGTTATTCACAAATATCGTATTAATCTCGCTTCCGCCGCTGATCCTATTTATTTTCTTCAACAAGAAGATCGTGGCAGGTATGACTGCTGGTTCTGTTAAGTAATAGAGGTGAGACTGGGACTGTGAGTGCTTCATAACTCACAGGTTCCGCTAGTCCTCCTTTGTTTAAGAGGCGAGACAAATATAAATTGGTTGAAATAACTGATGAAGAAAAGAGGTTTTTGTTTATATTACTTGCTTGCTTCATCAGATAAATATTTCATGGATTAACACAGGGCATGATGGGCATGAATTACAATCTCAAACGATTTCTAAAAAGGGGAGAAATACAAATGGCTAATTTGCAAGTAACAGATGTAACATGTGAGTATCAAACGAATCCGCTTGGGATTGATGTGAAACAGCCGCGTGTAAGCTGGCGTATTCAGTCAGATGTTCGCGGAACGATGCAGATCGCCTATCGATATCAGGTTGCTTTAGCAGAAGATGGTTTTGAGAGTCCTCTCTGGGATACGGATTATACAAAGTCTGATCAATCCATCCATATTGTGTATAATGGTCCTGAGCTCGCATCAAAGACGCGCTATTATTATCGGGTAAAGGTATGGGACAATTTTGGCCGTGAGTCAGAATGGAGCGATGTTTCGTGGTGGGAAACAGCGTTGTTTAAGACGAGCGAGTGGAAGGCAGATTGGATTACGCCGAATCCAGAAGAATTAGATCCGCTAACAAAGCCGATCTTTTTGCTGCGGAAGCAATTCGAGCTAAAAGAGAATATTGCTTCTGCCCGTATTTATGCGACAGGTGTCGGCCTATATGAGTTGTACGTAAACGGAGATCGCATAGGTGATGAATTGCTTGCTCCAGGCTGGACAAGCTATAGCAAGCGTATCCAATATCAAACATACGATGTGACTTCTCAGCTTCGCAGTAATGCGAATGCGATTGGTGTTATGCTGGCAGATGGCTGGTATAAAGGAGACCTAACGTGGGAAGACAAGCGCCATCTTTATGGGGACAAGCGTGCGGTGCTGCTTCAGCTGCATGTTCGCTATACAGATGGTACAGAAGAAGTTGTGGTAACAGACACGACATGGAAGGCAAGTACAGGGCCTATTTTATATTCCGAGCTGTATCATGGAGAAACATACGATGCTAGACTCGAGAAGGAAGGCTGGAGCAACACGGGATTCAATGACGCGGATTGGCACAGCACTGTCGTTTCGCAAATCTCGATTGGCAAATTAGTGGCGCAAGAGAATAGTCCAACTCGCGTAACGGAAACGATCCGCCCAATCTCTGTGTTTGTGACACCTGCTGGGGATACAGTGCTTGATATGGGGCAAAATATGGTCGGCCGTATTCGAATGACAGTGGATGCACCTGCTGGTACGCACATTGTATTGCGTCATGCTGAGGTGCTTGACAAGGAAGGCAATATTTATTTTGGAAATCTTCGAAGCGCCAAGCAAACCGTTGAATACATCACGAAGGGCGAAGGTGTAGAAACATACGCACCGCATTTCACGTTCCAGGGCTTCCGCTATGTAAAGGTAGAGGGATATCCGGGTCAAGAAAATGGCTTATCGCTTGATCGTTTTATTGGTGAAGTCATCCACTCAGATATGGATCCAATCGGTGAATTTGAATGCTCCGATCCAATGGTAAACCAATTGCAGCGTAATATCGTTTGGGGACAAAGAGGGAACTTTGTGGATGTACCGACTGATTGTCCGCAGCGTGACGAGCGTCTTGGCTGGACAGGCGATGCGCAAGTATTTATCCGTACAGCATTATTTAACTACCAAGGCGGACAATTTTTTACAAAATGGCTGCGCGATTTAGAGGCAGATCAGCTTCCAAATGGAGGAGTTCCTTTCGTTATTCCGAATGTTGTGAATGGTGATTCTTCTGCAGCATGGGGCGATGCGGCTGTGATTTGCCCATGGACTGTGTACTTGTGCTACGGAGATACGAGATTGCTAGAAGAGCAATACGGCAGCATGAAGGCATGGGTAGAGTACATTCGTGCGCAAGGGGATAATGAATATGCATGGAACACTGGCTTCCACTTCGGGGACTGGCTTGGCCTTGATTCAAAAGAAGACAGCTACTTTGGTGCTACTCCAAATGAGCTGGTTGCGACTGCTTACTACGCGTATTCTACACAGCTTCTTCGAGATGCAGCATGTGCATTAGGTAAGACTGAAGACGCTGCGGTGTACGGAGAGCTTCTTGAGAAGATTAAGCAGTATTTTGCAGACGAGTTTTTAACACCATTAGGCCGCTTGGCTGTTTCGACGCAAACAGCGCATGTGCTTACGCTTATGTTTGACCTGGTTGATGGAAAGAGAAGAGAGCGTGTTGCTCACGACTTAAACGAACTTGTCCTAGAAAACGACTATCACTTAACAACAGGCTTTGTTGGAACACCATACTTATGCTTTGCTTTATCTAACAATGGCTATCATGAAACGGCAGTGAAGCTATTACTCCAAGATACGTATCCATCATGGCTATACTCCGTTACAAAAGGAGCAACAACGATTTGGGAGCATTGGGATGGAATTAAGCCGGACGGTTCATTCTGGAGCGATGACATGAACTCATACAATCACTATGCGTACGGAGCGATCGGGGATTGGATGTACCGCGTGATAGCTGGATTAGATATGAACGAAACTGTACCAGCCTATAAACGAATCCGCATTCAGCCAAGAATTGGCGGCAGAGAATTGACACACGTACGCGCTGCTCATAATTCTATGTATGGAAAAATCACTTCAGCTTGGAAAATCACACATGAGGAAGTGACCGTTGAAGTTGAAATTCCTGCGAATACAACGGCGGAAATTCTATTGCCGAATGCAGACCTGCAGGATGTAAAGGAAGGCAATGCAGCACTAAATGAGCTAGAAGGTGTAGTTGACCTGAAGGAAACTGAGGCGGGCATAAGCTTTGTCATCGGTTCCGGTTCCTACCGCTTTGTATATCCAAACAAGCGGGGACTCAACCCAGTCTTTTCTCATGATACAAAAGTGATTGACCTACTTGCAGTAGAGAAGACAGCAAAGGTGTTAGAGTCACATTTCCCAGGCATCTCTAATCCTCATGGTGTTCTCGCTTCATTGCGAACAAAGTCACTTCAGAAACTAATCGAACATCCGATGTCACATTCTACAAAGGATAAGCTGGATGCAGTGCTGAAAGAGCTAAACGCTATTGAGTGGGAATTAGAGACTGTAGGGAACTAAAAATACAATTTTCATTTAGTGAAAATATTTATAAAAAAGTCAGCTAATGCTGGCTTTTTTGCCTAGTAGGAAAGCAAAGCAATTGGAACTATTATTCAATAAAGAGAAGAGGAAAGAAAATGTACGATCATATTGTTGTATTTAAATTTAATGAAAATATCACATCTGAAAAAGAAGATAATCTTCTTAATCAACTTAAAGCATTTAAAGGGAAAATTCCCGGAATTGTAGAACTTACTGCAGGAATTAACGTGACAGAAGAATTTGAAGCAAAACAAGGATATACCTTGGGACTACGTATTACCTTTGAGAATAAGCAGGCACTTGATAATTACTTACCACATCCAATCCACCAAGACTTTGTATCTTCATTAACTGGGATTATAGACAATGTCATTGTAATGGATTATGAGATTTAAGATCTGGTTCTGGTTGACAAACAGTATTAACCAATAAGGTATGACTTAAAGGCAGGGGGCTTCATATGAACAGCAGCGATTTGCGATCTTTTCTACTAACCAATAATACTATCGAAGCACCGGATTGGAACGCTATAAAAAACATCTATATAAAAAATCGGCTGTTCTCCACAACAAAAAAACAAGCTGAATTCTCATAAACAACTGTAAAAAGATAAAGCTTTTGTTAGGGGGGCGTTGCAAAAATCAGTTGATGGATCTAGAGCGATACCCCTTTCAGAAACATTTACCGTCTTTTGGAGCATATTAAAAAGGATAGCAACTTTATTCTAAAACATACTTGAAGGGGGCGGCTTTGTTGCCTAGAAAAGAGAATGAGAAATATACCGATTTTTCCACTGTTGAAGCAAGACACCAATATATCATTCCTGAGGAGCTGCCAGAAGGTCCTTACGGTTCTCCAATCAATGGGGAGCTTGGAAAATCGACTCCTTGGGACGAGGATCAAAGAACATACAGCGCATTTAACTACGTAGATAAAAATGCCCATGAAGAGACCGACCGAAAATACCCCGGTGCCCATCCGCCGCACGACAACCCTGCCATACATGAAGAAAAGCCTTCGTGAGAGCTGTACCTGAATGCCAATATCGCCCATGCCCTTAGCCGACATAAAGAGGATGGATCGAAGGTTGCTGCAACATGACCTTATGGAACTGGATTTCTTCTAGGGGTCCTGATGGGGAAACGTGGATATTATACGCTAAGAATATGCAGAATTTTATACAAGCTGCTAGAACTGTTGGTTCTGTTAAACGCTGATATGACAGGGATGTATAAAAACTGCATATACAAGAAAAACGGCAGGGGGCACAATCCTTTGCCGTTTCTGTATTTAAAGAGAAATACCACTGCCGATAATACCGACTTATGTTAACTGAGCCTGAATAGGATATACATTATTACACTAATATTAGAACATCATGATTGTGGAAATACTAAGATAATAAATTGATCCTACAATAGTAGCGGCATTTTTTCTTGTTGAATTGTATTGAAAACAAAATCAAAAATTTTTAAGGAGACAAACATTCTAAAAACTATCCAAGACACGTTAATTCCTAGTAGTTCAAGGGGTGAGAGTCATACATATAGGAATAGGATTCTGGTTATTATTTGCAGTGTTACGCTGGGGTGATTGGAACAATTTTAAGCGATTTTATCCTACAATGCTTTATATAATGGTTTGTAAACTCTTGTATGAATTTATCGCACATGAAAAATTTTATTTATGGAAACTCCAGCCTGATTTTATCTTGAATTTTTTTGGAGTTATTATACTTCATACTTGTTTTCTATATCCTTTTTCTGGTTTTCTTTTTTTGTCAAATTATCCAAAGGAGCTAAATAAACAAATATTTCACTGTTCAAAGTGGATTTTTATCTTTGCTTTGTTAGAATGGATTGGATATAAATATGGAGCTATAGCGTACTATAATGGGTGGAGTTTTTGGTGGTCATTATTTTTTGATGTACATATGTTTCTTTTTATACGGCTTCATTATGTTAAACCAGTATGGATGATACCACTAAGTTCATTATCAACCCTGTTTTATATGCTAGTATTTAATATGCTATAAATGTTAATGGGGAGTAAATCTTGTTTACTTCTGAGTTCGAATCTTATGTTAACCAGTCCCTAGGGTTGGTTTTCTTTTTTTAGCGCTGAGATGGCAAGTCATATCTGCGTTTTATCGTCAAAAAGGAATGAGATGGGCATGCGTTAGTTAGGATCCCTCCCCCTCCTGTAAAAAAAGAAGCTGAACCTTATCTTTGAATCGAGCAATCTTCTTCTTTGCTTTTAATATTAAAATAGATGAAAGCACTTACAATAAAAGTAAGTCAACAAGACTCAGAGATGAATTCTTTTGAATACGTTTTATAAAAATAGCATGCACGATAGAAGAAGCAATTTTGCAATTGTTTTATATACAAAGAAGAATTCATAGAGAGATAGGGGAAAAAACCTCTGCCCTGTATACATCGCAAGAGACGAATCATGATAATCTGAAGGAGGGGAGGCATAACATAATGAAAGCTAAAAGCAAAATCCTGGCGGTATTATCTAGTACAGTACTTTTTACAGGCCTTCTAGCTGGATGCAGCAGCAAGCAGCTAGAAGGCGCTGTAATTGGAACGAATTCCAAACCGGTTACGCTTACACTATTAATGGACAACCAAAGTGCTGTGCGAATGGAAGGGATCAAGGCTGTTACAGATGCAATTGAGAAAGAATATAACATCAAAACTGAAATTGAAACCCGTCCAAGCGGTGTGGAGGGGGATAACCTGATTAAAACACGGCTAGCTACGGGTGACATGACAGATTTAGCACTCTACAATTCAGGTTCTCTCTTACAAGCATTGAATCCGGAGAGAAACTTTGTGGATCTTACAAACGAGCCCTATATGGCAAATATTTTCGATACGTTCAAGGAAGCAGTAACGGTAAACAGTAAAGTGTACGGCATTCCATTCGCAACATTTAGTGCCGGCGGCTGGTTGTATAATAAGAAGGTGTATCAAGAGCTGGGTCTTTCCGTTCCTAAAACATGGGAAGAGCTGATGGCTAACAATGAGAAAATTAAAGCAGCAGGTAAGACAGCAGTTATTGGAACATACAGGGATGCTTGGACATCCCAGGTTATCGTTTTAGCAGATAACTATAATGTTGTAGCGCAAGCTCCATCATTTCCAAATGAGTTCACAGCGAACAAGGCCAAAATAGTGACTACACCAGCTGCTTTAAGAAGCTTTGAAAAGCTGGAGGAAGTGAACAAAAAAGGTTATATGAATAAGGATTTCAATGCTATAGGCTATGAAGCGGGACTAAAGATGCTGGCTGAGGGTACAGGTGTCCAATATCCTATGCTTTCCTACGTGTTGGCAAGCTTTGCACAGCTGTACCCAGATAAAATCAATGATATTGGCTTCTTTCCGCAGCCTGGCGACAGTGCGGATAAAAACGGCATAACCGTATGGGCGCCAGATGCCTTTTATATTAACAAGAACAGCGATCATGTGGATGCCGCGAAGAAATGGGTAGAGTTCTTTATTTCTCCAGAGGCAGTGCAGCTGTATTTGTCTAAGGTTCCTCCAGATGGTCCTGCTGCAGTAAAAGACGTAAAGCTTCCGAAAAATGTGTATCCTGCAGTCCAAGATATGCTTCCTTACTTTGAAGAAGGTAAAACGGCACCGGCTCTTGAATTCTTAAGCCCGCTTAAAGGTCCAAATTTACAGCAAATTACATTCGAGGTAGGCGGCGGTTTGAAATCGGCGAAAGAAGGAGCAGCATCCTGCGATAAAGTCTTAGAAAAGCAAGCAAAGCAGCTTGGCTTACAGGAATGGTAATAAAATAGTATATTCACAACAAGCCGAATGCTGCAGCGTTCGGCTTGTTGTATGTTCAGAAGTATGATTTCCTTATTCTCCGCCTAAAAAAACAGCCGCCAAACAGAAAAAAGCGGCACTTACGACACATGAAGAAAGCCCTTACAATTAGGGTAAGAAATTAATCAGAGAAACGATAGACAGGATTTAGGATGATACAAGGTAGAGTATAAATAAAGCTTTGTGTACTATCTTAAGAAATGTATGGCTAACGTTTGAGAGGGAGGAAAGCACAGCATGTTAAAGGCAAAAAAGAAAATCTTAGCGGTATTATCTACGACAGCGCTTTTCGCGGGTATTTTAGCCGGATGCGGAAGCAGCAATAAAGAAAGCGCTTCAAACGGGGAAGGTTCCACTACACTTACGCTTTTAATGGATAATCAAAGTCCTGCGGCAATGGAAGGGATCAAAGCTGTTGCAGGGGAATTTGAGAAAAAGTACAACATTAAGACTGAAATCGAAACTCGTCCAGGCGGTTCAGAAGGTGACAACCTAGTGAAAACACGTCTTTCTACTGGTGATATGACGGATTTGGTTTATTATAACTCTGGCTCGCTTTTACAAGCTTTGAATCCAGAGAAAAACTTTGTGGATCTTACAAACGAACCGTATATGGACAAGGTTATGGATACGTTTAAGACAGCGGTAACAGTAAATAAAAAAGTATATGGTATTCCATCCGGTTCCTTTAGTGCAGGCGGCTGGTTATATAATAAGAAGGTATACCAAGAGTTAGGTCTTTCTGTTCCAAAAACATGGGATGAGCTCATGGCAAACAATGAAAAAATTAAAGCAGCTGGCAAAACAGCGGTTATTGGCACATACAAGGATACTTGGACATCTCAGGTTATCTTTTTAGCAGACAACTACAATGTTCTAGCAGAAAGCCCATCGTTCCCAGAAGATTTTACAGCGAATAAGGCGAAAATAGCGACAACACCAGCAGCTCTTAGAAGCTTTGAAAAGCTAGAGGAAGTTAACAAAAAGGGCTACATGAACAAAGACTTTAATTCAACAGGCTATGAAGCAGGATTAAAAATGCTCGCTGACGGTACAGGCGTACACTACCCAATGCTTTCCTTCGCGTTAGCAAACATTGCAACACTGTATCCAGATCAAATTGATAACATTGGGTTTTTCCCGCAGCCTAGTGACAGCGCTGACAAAAATGGTATTACTGCATGGGCGCCAGCTGGAATTTATATTAACAAAGCGAGTGAACATGTAGACGAAGCAAAGAAATGGGCAGAGTTCTATGTTTCTCCAGAAGCTGTACAGCTATATATGTCTAAAGTAATGCCTGACGGTCCATCCGCAATTAAAGATACGCAGCTCCCAGAGAATGTGTATGGTGCAGTTAAGGATATGCTTCCGTACTTTAATGAAGGCAAAACAGCACCAGCTCTTGAATTCTTAAGCCCGTTAAAAGGACCGAACTTACCGCAAATCACATCTGAGGTAGGCGGCGGTATGAAATCGGCGAAAGAAGGAGCAAAATCATACGATAGCGACGTAGAAAAGCAAGCGAAGCAGCTTGGCTTAAAGGGCTGGTAATTTGACCGCTTGAGCATTTGGCACTTGGATGAGGCGCCCTGTCTCTTTAGGGCAGGGCGATGTTCTCCATGAATATAGAGAGGGGAGACAGTGTGATGAATAATAAGCTGATAAATAGAACGTACACATATAGCTTTTTACTTCCAGCCGGCATTATTTATTTCGTATTTTTCTTACTGCCTACCGTTATGTCCTTATTTTTCAGTATGACATGGTGGTCACTTACAGATTGGAAATTTATCGGATTAGAAAACTTTAAAACATTTTTGACAGAACCGTCTTTGAATATTGGATTTAAAAATACGATTATCTACGCAGTTGTGACATGTGGCCTTAAGGTGATTCTTGGATTGCTTCTTGGTGTATTCCTTAGCTCGAAGCTCAAAACAGTGGGCTTTATCCGTTCTATGGTCTTTTTCCCAACACTTTTAAGTACAATCGCGATCGGGATGGCATTTGCGATGATGATGCACCCAACGCAGGGACTGATTAACATGGCATTGAAAACAGTAGGGATTGTAGGTCCCGACTGGTTAGGTGACAGCAAAATCGCGCTTCTTTCCGTCGCATTGGTTGATGTGTGGAAGGGTGTAGGGATGGCAACGGTAATCTTTATCGCAGGGATTATGTCTATTCCAGAGGATTACTATGAAGCTCTTATGATTGATGGCGGAAACGCATGGCATAAGTTTTGGAATATTATTCTGCCGCTCAGCCGTCCTGCGATGAACTCCGTTATCATTCTAGCATTTATCGGCGGTCTTCGTTCCTTCGATTTGATCTGGGCAATGACAAAGGGCGGACCGGGCTTTAGCACAGACTTAATCGCTTCTATTATCTACAAGCAGTACCAAGCAGGCTTTTACGGTCTTTCCACAGCTGGAAACGTAATTTTATTCCTACTTGTTTCTGCATTGGCATTCCCACTGTATGCTTACTTGAACAAAAAAGAGGTGGATTTGTAATGAATAAGGCAGTTGCTCAATCTTCCGTACCGTCTATTGCTTCCGATACAAAAAAAGGATTAAACGGGAAAAAGCTTCGGAAGCTACTAACCGAATGTATCGCTGTATTATTAACTTTAGTCGTATTTGGGATTCCATTTTACTTTATTCTCGTTAATGCTGCGAAAAATACACAGGAGTCTGCGCTTCTCAATATGGCATGGCCAAGCTCCTTCCAGCTAGTAGAGAATATGAAGGCTGTATTAGAAGCGCAAAATGGCATGGTGATTCGAGCTTTCTTTAATAGTACTCTAATTACCGGATTTTCTATCATCCTATTAATTATCCTTGGTGCCATGGCAGGGTATGTACTGCAGCGTAAGGTAAGCAAAGCAACACGGTTTTTTGACTTTTTGATTCTTGCAGGGCTGATTATCCCGCCGGCAATTGTCCCGACCATTTGGGTATTAGACGGAATCGGCTTATTTAAAATCATGCCGGGAATCATCCTTGTACTGGTGGCACTGAATTTACCGTTTACAGTCCTGCTTTACAAAGGCTTTATGGCAACGATTCCGCGTGAAATTGATGAAGCGGCATTGATTGACGGCTGCAGCAGATTCCGCTTGTTTTTCTCAATTATCTTACCGTTATTAAAACCAGTTTCCGCAACAGTCATCGTATTGACTGCGGTAGGAATTTACAACGATTTTGTGCATCCGTTATATTTCTTTCCAGGTGCGGAAAACGCAACCATTCAGCTTACGTTGTATAACTTCTCAAGCATGTACAATACGCAGTGGAACCTGCTATTCACAAATATCGTATTAATCTCGCTTCCGCCGCTGATCCTATTTATTTTCTTCAACAAGAAAATCGTGGCAGGTATGACAGCTGGTTCTGTGAAGTAAGGTTGTATCCAATGTAAATCAAAGTATAAAACAAATACTGAATACTACCAAAGTGTTCAGTATTTGTTTTTAGGAATAGAAAGCTATGATGTAGATTTGGACGAAAAAGGATAAGACTGGGAGGAATACTTATGGCAAATGAAGCAAAAACTCAAGTGATTGATGATTTGGTAATTGAGCGTAACGAAGGCTTTATCGCGAAGTCTGAACAATTAAAGCCAGAGCTAGTAAGAGAAACGGTAAGACCACAAAATTTTATAGAGGTAGTAGCGGATCCATCTGTTATACATGGCTGGCGGGCGCAAGCTACCCAATCCCAAGAAGGACAGTTCTACGGTAAGGGCGATGAATTTATACTTGATTTTGGCACGCACCAGGTTGGATATGTGTCCATGCAAATTAGACCGGTTGGCAGCCCGCCTGATGCACCGCTTCGTCTTAAATTGACATTCGGTGAAATGCCAGTTGAAATGGCGGAGCCATTTTCAGAATATAATGGTTGGCTAAGCAGTTCATGGCTGCAGGAAGAAACGATTTATGTAGATGTGCTGCCGGCTCGTATTGAATTACCGCGCCGTTACAGCTTCCGCTATATTAAATTTGAAGTGCTGGATACATCGCGGAAATATCGTGTTGCATTTGATGATGTACAATGTCAAACAGTGACATCGGCTGATACATCCCGCGTTACCCCGCTTCAGCATGAGGATCCGTTACTGGCTCAGATTGATCAGGTGAGCATCAAAACGCTGCAGGATTGCATGCAGGATGTATTTGAAGATGGACCGAAGCGCGACCGTCGTCTATGGCTCGGAGATTTACGGCTTCAGGCATTAGCTAATTACGAGACCTTCCAAAATAATGATTTAGTAAAACGCTGCTTATATTTATTTGCCGGTGTGCCGGATAATAGAGGAAGAATTATGGCAAATGTATTTATTGCGCCATCATTAATTCCGGATGACATATACTTGTTTGATTATTCACTTCTATTTTCAACAACATTACATGATTATTATTTCGCTACGAACGACAAAGAGACGCTAGTAGAGCTATGGCCTAGCGCTTACCGTCAAATTGAATTGGCATTAGAGAGATTAGATGAGCGCAATATTGTACGGGACGATACATCGTGGTGGTCGTTTATTGACTGGCACCAGAAGTTAAACAAACAAGCTCCTTCACAAGCGGTGCTTATTCATGCGATAAAGCGCGCAATTGAAATGGCGAAGGTGCTCAGCAGCGACAAGCAGGCTTTCTTAGAACAGCGTCTGCAGGATATTGTAGCCGCAACGGTTACGCATCTATGGGACGAAGAAAAAGGCTTTTTCGTGAGCGGAGCGGACAAGCAAATTTCGTGGGCAAGCCAAATTTGGATGGTATTGGCAGAGGTGCTGGAGCCGGAGGAAAATCGCCAGCTTATGCTTCGTTTATTGTCGGAGAAGCCTGAGATTGGCCTCACAACACCGTATATGTATCATTATTTAGTAGAAGCACTTATTGTAGTAGGCGAGAAAGAAAAAGCAGTTGAACAGCTAAAAGCGTACTGGGGCGAAATGATCCATGATGGTGCAGATACGTTCTGGGAGTTGTATGACCCTAATAATAAAGACTTTTCACCGTACGGCAGTTATTTGATTAACAGCTACTGCCATGCGTGGAGCTGTACGCCGACTTATTTGATTCGAAAATACAATTTGTAGGCAGAATAACCTCAGGCTGACTAGAGGCTTGAGGTTATTTTTACTGTAGAAAAGAAAACCCTAGTAGGCATGGGGTTCTAAAGAGCTTTTAGCATGATATTAAATCACTTCCATCTTGAGCGTATTAAATGGGCGGTTATAGAAGTGAAAAAGGCCAATCCTCTGCTGCATATGGCAAACCCAAAGGTAGTTGCCTGTCAGTTTAGAAATGATGCCAATCTCTATGGAGCACTGTATCATTTTTTTAAGTGAAGAAAATTTAATGGTGAGTGAACGTATTCTATTTCAAATGCATAATCTAATCGCAAACCATTTAAGTATTAATGTAATATTTACCATAATATTTAGGAATTACCTATAGTGTTTATTAATGGAATAAGTAAGCTGCCAAACAAACTTAAGATTCTACCAATAATTTAGTTTAGTTGGAGTTTGTGGAGGTATTTTTCATTTTGCCTATTGCTATTTAAATAATATGCTGATAATATAAGGAAGTGTTAATTTGGAAAGCTAATTTTAGATATATCTGGATCTTTCCAAGCAGATAATTTTGACCACTTCTTTAAGGAAGTTAAGGCCATACGGACAGCCGGGTCAAATGCCGATTGGCAACTTTAGTTGCCTTATTGATTGAGTTAAAAGCTCAAATTTTATAAGTTGGTTACTTTACAACCAGTGCACATGCACATCAACTTGTGAAACGGTCAATAAGAGTAGTAAAAGTAATTATTTGCTATATAGACTCTGATCCTATAATGATATATTTTGAATATTAAAAAGCTTTCTGCCATAATGTCTCAGTAATTAATTGGTAGATGTATGCCTATGACCTTTTGTCATGGATATACTTAACTTTTAATATTAACGATTTATATCAAAAGCAAGTGTTGTGCGCGATTATGCGTTTTGCACTTGCTTTTTTTGTTGTTATGAAATTCTTCTTTGTACTGCAAAATCTATTTAGTGAGGAGATAAGAGAAATGGGTAAAGCACTTATTATTGGTTGTGGCGGAGTGGCTTCAGTAGCCATCCATAAATGTGTTCAAAACAGTGAGGTATTTGAAGAAATTTGTATCGCAAGTCGTACAAAATCAAAATGTGATGAGTTAAAAGCTAAACTAGATGGCGGCAAAACGAAAATTACTACAGCACAAGTTGACGCAAATAATGTGGATGAATTAATTGCTTTGATTGAAGAGGTAAAACCAGATATCGTTATGAACTTAGCTTTACCGTATCAAGATCTCACTATCATGGATGCTTGTCTTGCAACAAAAACAAACTATTTAGATACAGCAAACTACGAGCCGGAAGATACGGCAAAATTTGAATATAAATGGCAATGGGAATACCGCGAACGCTTTGAAAAAGCTGGTATTACAGCTCTTTTAGGCAGCGGCTTTGACCCAGGTGTAACAGGTGTGTTTTCTGCCTATGCGCTTAAACATCATTTTGATGAAATCGAGTATATCGATATTCTTGACTGTAATGCAGGGGATCACGGCTATCCTTTTGCAACAAATTTCAATCCTGAAATCAATATCCGTGAAGTTTCAGCTAACGGAAGATATTGGGAAAATGGTGAATGGATTGAAACTAAACCAATGGAAATCAAACGCGTTTATAACTTCCCTGAAGTTGGCGAGAGAGATATGTATTTGCTATACCACGAAGAACTTGAATCTCTTGCTGTAAACATTCCAGGACTTAAGCGTATCCGTTTCTTCATGACATTTGGCCAAAGCTACCTTACTCATCTAAAATGTCTTGAAAATGTAGGAATGACTTCCATTGAGCCAATTGAATTTGAAGGAAAACAAATCATTCCGCTTCAGTTCTTGAAAGCTGTATTACCAGATCCAGCTTCACTCGGACCACGCACAAAGGGTAAAACAAATATTGGCTGTATCTTCAAAGGTAAAAAGGACGGAAAAGATAAAACATATTATGTGTACAACGTTTGTGACCATGAAGAATGCTATAAAGAAGTTGGTTCTCAAGCAGTGTCTTATACAACAGGCGTTCCTGCGATGATCGGCGCAATGATGTTGATGACTGGAAAATGGAATAAACCAGGCGTATACAATATTGAAGAATTTGATCCAGATCCATTCATGGATGCATTGAACAAGTGGGGGCTGCCATGGAAAGAAGACTTTAATCCAGTTTTAGTGGATTCTGAGCCTATTAAAGATAAAGAAGCGGAGCTTGTTCGTTAAGATGCGGTTTGAAGAATTACCCACACCATGTTATGTCGTCGATGAAGGTCTGGTAGAAAAAAATCTAAAAATCCTAAGCGGAGTTATACAACGGACGGGATGCAAGATTATTTTGGCACAAAAAGCATTTTCTATGTATAAGATGTACCCTTTGATTGCAGAGTATTTAAATGGTACAACAGCAAGCGGATTATTCGAGGCTCGTCTAGGCTACGAGGAAATGGGCAAAGAAAATCATGTCTTTGCCCCTGCCTATCGTGATGATGAAATCGATGAAATTGTCTCGATTTGTGATCATATCATCTTTAATTCCTTTTCACAGGTGGAAAAGTTTAAAGAGAAAGTGCTGCAAGCTGGTAAAAAAGTCGGCTTGCGCATCAACCCTGAATGCTCCACCCAGGATGGGCATGACATTTATGATCCATGCGCACCGGGTTCTCGGTTCGGTGTAACCAAAGAGCAGTTTCGTCCCGAATTGCTTGAAGGTGTTTCAGGGCTGCATTTCCACACACTTTGTCAGCAGAACTCTGACGATTTAGCAAAAACTCTCGAAGCAGTGGAAGAAAAGTTTGGAGCATGGCTCCCGCAGATGGAATGGATCAACTTTGGCGGCGGTCATCATATCACGAGAGAAGATTATAACATCCCATTACTTGAAGAATGTATTAAGAGAATGCAGGAGAAATACGGTTTAGAAGTGTATCTTGAGCCAGGAGAAGCCATTGCCCTCAATGCAGGATACCTAGTTACGACTGTTCTTGATACGATTCAAAATGGAATTGATATTGCTATTCTTGACACTTCTGCATCTTGCCATATGCCTGATGTGTTGGAAATGCCTTATCGTCCTCCTCTTTTCGGGTCAGGAGAAGCAGGAGAGAAGCCATTTCTGTATCGACTAGGAGGCCAAACTTGTATGGCAGGCGATGTCATCGGAGATTATTCTTTTGACCAGCCATTAAAGAGCGGTGATCGATTAGTCTTTGGTGATATGGCAATTTACTCGATGGTGAAAAATACTACGTTTAACGGTATGGCACTTCCAGCAATTGCTATACAGGATAAAGACGGAGATTGTCAGGTCGTGCGCGAATTTGGATATCAAGATTTCAAAATGAGACTAGCTTAAAAGAATAATAGAAGTTATTACCTTAAAGGGAAGCACGTCCAGAAGATGTTGCTTCCCTTTAACATATAGAATCTTTTTTGACTGGATAAAAAAGTCCAAATTATTTTTGAACACTTAATATTCAGACATTTTCGAACAGATAATAGGTTATAATATAAACAAACTGGTAAAAGGAAGATGATATTTTGTTTTATAAGAGCCTAGAGTTCAAAAATGCTGTTGGAAAGAAGATAAAAATCATTGAAATTCCTGTATTAGGAACAGATAGTCCTTATCGTTTTATGATACAAGTCCATTTACAAACCTTTATTTCATCAATTTCCAATAAACCTCAAGGAAAAAGCTGCTATTCTTTTCGTGATTATTTGAAACGAAAAATGAGATGGCCTGATTTCAAGGAGTTATATAGCATTCACGAGTTTAAAAATAACGCTTAATTTGCTTCTGGTACAAATATGGTATGAGTTTGAAATATTCCTGCAGATTTGTTATGAAATCAAGGTTTACGCAGGAATTCCGAATAATTGATGAGGAATTTTACTTGATTTTGGACAGGCTTGTCCGTCCCGTAAAACAAGTTGCCCTTTTTCGACCATATACATGGCTTCTGTTCCAGAAATAATGAAGTTTGCTGTACTCTTTCTTTCATTATTAAATAGATTTATTAGAAAATAGAAAAAAGAAGAGTTAAAATAGATAAACCAAGGAAGCTTTACTCTATTAGAGAGTAGATTCTTCCTTGGTTTTTTTTACGGTACACGGCGGAGGTAATACCGTTGCTAGTTTGGAAGGAGATGAAATTGATTCACTTGTATGCGTAACATGGAAGAAACTTTAGATTGAGTTTCCAGTTTGTGTGTAGTTATACTTAAGACAGGGGCGTGGTGAAATATAGTCTCCTAAATGAAGAGAACAAAGTGTGTGTAGAGTTTCGGAACTTTAATTCTCAAAGATGATTCTGAATGTAAGCGTTCTTAAAAAGGGGAGAAGGTTTGATGATGAATGAGCGTTGTTTAATTATAAATGCCGACGATTTCGGAATGTGTCACTCTACCAATCAAGCAATCCGTACGTTACTTCTAGAAGGTTCTGTTACATCAGCAAGTCTTATGATGACATGTCCCTGGGTGACGGAAGCAGCTTCGTTTATCAAGCAGCATCCTAGTATGGATGTCGGTATCCATTTCACGCATACAAGCGAGTGGGAGCATTATAAGTGGGGGCCATTAAATACGGATCTAAAAACATTGGTGGATGAATATGGGAACTTTCCTGCAGCTACGCAGACAGTAGTTGCAAGGGCTGACGAGGATGAGCTTCGCCAAGAGGCGATTGCTCAGATGGAATTAGCATTACAAATGGGGCTTGATCCAACGAATATTGATAACCATATGGGGAGCATGCACCATGTTATGGATATTCTTCTAGAGCTTTGTGAAAGATACCAGCTTCCGTTGCGATATTCGAAGAACATAAATCCTCACCTTGCGTCTAGGGTAGGCTCTAATCATGAAGACATTGTACATAAAGCAGAGAAAAAAGGCATTGTGCTTCTTGATTATATCGAAATGCTGCCGTTTTTTCCGCAGGATGGAGCAGAGCCGGCATATGAGTTCACGAAAGAGGCGGCAATCAAATCTATTCAAGGATTAAAGGCAGGCGTTACGGAATTAGTGCTTCATCCATCACTCGATACGGATGAATTGAAAGCGATTACGAACACCTGGAAGGTTCGTAGATTTGAATTTGATGTTTTCCGGGATCCAGAGATTCAAGCGTTGTTAAAAAAGGAAGAAGTGAGATTGGTTCATTGGCGGGACCTTCGGGATTTGCAGCGGGCGTAATAATGCTCAGCGACTCTCCATCCATATTCAATCGGGTAAGTGAGGGACCATGCTATCCTCTCGCCTACCCGATTTTACACTTTAAGAAGGATTATAAATTTCCAGCTAGAGGTGAGTTCGGCGCAGCAGGAAATTTTACGAATAAGGTATCAGTGCAGCTACGCCTCTGTCTTCGCCTAACGGCTCGCCAATCGGCGAGTTTTCTTTAGTTTTCCTAATCAGAGAAACTGCTCGGTCTAGTTTTTAGGGAATAATAGCGGCTGATTTTCATCGCAGTAGAACGATCAGATATCAAACTAATAAATTTTCATAAGGGAAAGAGCTACTATGTTGAATACGAAAAGAAACTGGAACACACTAGTAACATTTTTACACCAAAACTTGTATCGCCGCATCGAGAGCAGTATACGATACAAACTCATGGTTCTCATGCTTGTAGTCATGATTGTGCCATTACTATTGTTAATTATATTTGCAATTAACGTGTCTCAAAGTACTTTTGAAAGGGAAATTGTAAACTCGAATCAATCAAGAATTGTGTTAGCTGGAAAATATGTAAATGAAAAGGTGAGGCAAAGTGATAAACTCTTATACTCTAGTCTAGTAGATGAAAAGCTGGTCCCTAGTATCAGTGATACGAAGAGAGATCTGTCCTTACAGTATAATGCATGGGACTATATTGAGGATAAGTTATTTTCTTTCTATTATGGAACTGAACATATTAGGAGTATTTCATTGTATTCGAAAGAAAATCATATAGTGTATTCCTTGCAGGATGATAATTATTTGGTGGATGAAATCAATGATACCGCTGATTCTAAGTGGGCGCATTTAGCGCAGAATTCATCTTACAGCTTTAAAAGTGATGAAGCGAAACAAAGCTTTACTTTGACACGCAGCATCATTCGCTTTGAGGATCGGCAAATCGTTGGCGGCATATCAATAGATATGAAATGGGATTTAATTGACGGTGTAATGGATATGTTGGAATCAGAAAAGGAAAGCTCTGTATTTTTATTAAATCAAAAGGGGCACATTATTTACAATCCTAACAAAGTAGAACAATCACCTGTTAATTTTCAAAAGGTCATCAAACAAATAAATAGCAGTAAGAATGATATTTCTTATTTTAAAACAAAAAAAGCTTATATTTTTTTTCAAAAGGCCGTAAATAATGAAGTGATCATTGTCAAGGTGATTCCCAATAAAATTATTCTAAGCGGGTCGATCAAAACACTCACATACGGGATTATTATTAGCATTTTTTCTATCATCCTTACGGTTAGTTTATCTATTACTATATCACTTAGAACGACAAAGCCGATTATTGAGCTAGCCCGCGCCATGCAGGAGGTAGAGGATCATAATTTAGATGTAAAAGTTGAAGTGCACAGCAGGGATGAGATTGGTTTACTTGAAAAAAGATTTACGTCTATGATCCATAGAATTAAGGAATTAATTGAAAGGGAATACAAAAATGAAGTAGAAAAAAGAAATGCTCAATTTATGGCCTTACAGGCGCAAGTGAATCCTCATTTTTTATATAACACACTGCAGCTTGTTGGCGGGATGGCCGTGGCTCATAATGTCCCTAAAATTTACTCTGTTGTGAGTGCATTAAGTGATATGTTTCGTTATATTACGAGAAAGCATGGGGACCTGGTTTGGATTGAACAGGAGATGGAGCATATCAAAAATTACTTGTATATACAGGAACTGCGCTTTGAAGGAAAAATAGAAACGGAAATTTTTGTAGAAGATGGAGTTGAACATGAGTATATTCCTATGCTATCGATTCAGCCTATTGTAGAAAATGCCTTTAAGCATGGATTTGAAAAGAAGACAGGAGTATGGAAATTGTCGATTGAAGTGCAAAAGGTGTTTGAAGATATCGAGATTGTAATTAAGGATAATGGAGTCGGGATAGAAGAGGAGCGGTTACAGGGGATTAAGAGACAGCTGCAGTCCAATATAGATTATCCTTTAGAAGCAAAAGGAAGTATAGGTGTAAAGAATGTGGATGCAAGGATCAAATTATCTTTTGGAAATGATTATGGCCTTGATATTACAAGTGAGCCTGGTAACGGGACGCAAATACTCATGAGAATTCCTATTACGAAGACTTTGGAGGGGTAAGAAATGTTCAAAACCATAATTGTTGATGATGAAAAATGGACAAGAGAGGTTATTAAGCAATTTGGAAGGTGGGAGCAGTATAATATTGAAATCATTGGGGAAGCGAGTAATGGAGAGGAAGGATTACAGCTTATTGAAAAGCTGTCTCCAGATATTGTGATTACCGACATGAAAATGCCAGGAATGGATGGGATGGAACTGCTTCAAATTCTTACTGAACGTTTTCCTCATATTCAGCTTATTGTAGCGAGCGGCTATAATGATTTCATTTACATGAGACAGGCTATCCATTCAAGGGTAAATGAATATTTACTGAAGCCGATTCATGAAGATGAATTAAACCTTGCTTTAGAAAAATGTACAAAGGAAATCAAGAGTCAGCAGGATTCCTATGCGTATCAGCCTTTTTCTTTTACGAATCATAATCTTTCATCTTTAATTAGAGAATATAAAAAAACAGTCACGTCTTTTTTGCAGGAATCCAATGTACTAGGATTTGAAAGTGCGCATCAACGATTTTATGGAGAGTTAAAGAAAATGGATGGAATTGATAGGAATGTTCTGTTCAAAATCCATCATGAGTTCATTCTTATGTTAGAAGAGCAAATGCTGAAAAATAATTATAATGTTAACGATATTTTTGAAAAAAATAAAAGCTTATACGATAGATTGGAAACGTCTCTTGATCGGATGATTGAGCAGCACCAGACCTTGGGAAAACACTTTATAGAATATATGATTCAAATGAATAAACGGAAAAATAGGGTGAACTTGGGGGAGATTAAAGAATATATAGAGAGAAATTTTACAGATTCCCATATTTCCCTTGAGGTATTAGCAAACAAGTTCTTTGTCAGCAAGGAGTATTTAAGCAAAGCATTTAAAAACACATATGGATGCAATATTACAGAATACATTATCAGCCATCGCATGGAGCACGCCAGGAAGCTGCTGCTTGGTAATGAACTGCAAATCAAGAGCATCGCGCAAATGGTCGGATATGAAGATGTGTCTTATTTCTATCGTGTTTTTAAAAAATATTTCAAGCTCTCTCCAGGTGAAATGAGATCGAGCTAAAAAATTACAAATGGAGATTAAGCTAAAAAAGTACAAATGAAAGCGCTAATATTTTGAATTTTCGAGATGATCGTAAAAGGTTACTATAGAGACAGGTCATACATTATCAAACAGGAGGTCATCTAACATGAAGAAAGCGATTTCAACGTTACTTGCCTTGACTACAGCGGTCGGTTTGTTGGCTGGTTGTTCATCCGATGCAGAGTCTACTTCCAGTAAAAGCGGGGCTGCAGAGGGGAAAAAGGTTGAGCTAAAGCTCTTTATTGCTCAACCAAGGTTTAAAGCTCAATACGAAAAGTATTTGGAGCAGTTTAAGAAGAAGGAGAAGGCAGAGAAGAACATTGATGTAACAATTAAACTGGAACTACCGAACCAAAACCAAGCAAGCCAATTGTTAAAAACGCGACTTGCTTCTGGTGATAGTCCCGATGTTTTTGCTTTACATGCGATTAATGATATCCCTCTTTTCGATAAAGCCGGGTACTTGGAAGACCTGTCTAATGAACCATTCGTTGATAAATTATACGATACGATTAAGCCCGCTGTTACGAGCAATGGAAAGGTTGTAGCAGTCCCATTAGAAACACTTCAATGGGGATACTTATATAATAAGAAAATGTTCAATGACTTGGGCTTAAAAGTACCACAGACCATTTCAGAAATGAAAGAAACAGTTAAGGTATTGAAAGAGAAAAAGATTACTCCGTTTTTATTAACTTATAAAGATGTGTATGTTCCGCAATTATTTTTACCGTTAACGGTAGGTGCAGCTGTAAATACTGATCAACCTGATTTTATTGATAAAATGAGTAAAGGTGAAGGTTCATTCTCAGAGTTGAAAAATATGTTTGACATCATAGATCTAGTTAACTCTAACGGGACAGAACGGGCTTTGGAGGTTGGCGCAGATCAGGGAGCATCTGATTTTGCAAATGGCAAAGCGGCTATGTGGGTGCAGGGGCCGTGGATGGCAGAATCTATTATGAAAGCAAATAAAGATTTTGAGTTTGCTGTTGCCCCATTACCTGTAAATGATAATCCGAAAGCAACTTTGTTAAATCTTAGTACATCTACATCACTTGCTGTATCAAAGCTAAGTAAGAATAAGGAAGTTGCAAAGGATTTAGTGAATTACATTTTAGATGATAACGATTCCAGTGACTTTTATAAGAGCCTTGGCTTCAATGCAGTCGCAAAAGTTCATAATTTTGAACCATATGCTTGGATGAAGGAAGCAAATGACTATGTAAAGCAAGGACAGGCTTATCAAGATCCGGCTATTCCATCTGCGGTAAAGGATGAGTCACAAAAGCTGTTACAAAGCTATTCTGCCGGCAATACGAAAAAAGAAGATGTTGTGAAGGGCTTGGATCGAGCTTGGGAACAATTTGAAAAGGTTAACAAATAAAACTTTGTCTATCATTCTAGTAGCTCAGATGGCTGAGCTACTAGAATTAAAACAGGGTTCTAGTGAGGTGTGAATGATGTTGCAGCTGAAAAAACAAAGCAGTGAGATAAGGCTTGGACAACCACAGTTAAGTATTAAAAGCGCATTAAGTACGAAAAAATCGAAAGGAACACTTAGCTTAATCCTATTTGTTCTCCCAGCATTTCTGTTTTATTGCATATTTTTATTGATTCCAATGATCGGAGCTGGAATGTATAGTTTCACAGACTGGAACGGTCTGTCACAAACCTACAAATTTGTAGGGTTCAGTAATTATATTGAGGCATTTCGAGATGATGTTGATTTCCGTCATTCCTTCTTCTTTACACTCAAATATACAGCATTTATGTTTGTATTTCAAAATGCAGCCGCATTGCTGCTGGCATTATTGATTGAGTCCAGAGGAAGAACAAAAGGCTTTTTCCGAACCATTTTCTTTATGCCTAATATGTTAAGTTTAATTATTAGTGCGTTAATGTGGTCATTTATCTTTACGAGTGTTCTTCCAGAGCTTTCTAAAAAAGCCCTTCTTGGTTTTTTGGATCAGCATTGGATTGGGGATGCCCAGGTTTCCTTTTACTCCATTCTTATTGTGTCGTTATGGCACGGAATTGGCTATATGATGGTTATCTATATGGCAGCATTGCAGGGGGTTCCGCAGCATCTGAAAGAGGCGGCTATGATTGACGGAGCAAATTCGATTCAAAGACTCTTCCATATTACAATCCCTATGATTATGCATGCGGTGACAATTTGTGCGTTCTTAACATTGAACGGGGCGTTTAAAGTTTTCGATGTTGTTTACGCTCTTACAGCCGGCGGGCCGGGAAGAGATACACAGGTTATGGCCTTGAATATTTATGAAGAAGCATTTTCTAATAATTTTAGATACGGATATGCGAATGCAAAAGCGATGATTCTGTTTCTTATTGTGTTGGTTATAACATTGATTCAAGTGAGAGTATTGAAAAAGAAAGAGGTGGAATCATGATAGTAAAACGCTTATTCTCTATTGGTGCTACACTGCTGCTGGCAGTATTTGCTGTCATTTCATTTTTCCCCATTTACATGGCTATCGTTAACTCCTTTAAAACACAAGGAGAAATCTTTAAATCTGTGCTCTCGTTGCCTACCAAACTTCACTTTGAAAACTATACGGGCGTATTCGATCAGCTTAATTTATTCCACAGTGCCTGGAATACAATCATTGTTACGGTTGTGGGGCTCGCAGGAATTGTTTTTTGCGGATCGTTAGCTGGATATAAATTAGCTAGAACTTCCGGTAAATTAAGCAATATCCTTTTCTCTTTATTCATCGCATCCATGTTGGTGCCATTTCAATCGATTATGGTTACCCTGACCAAAGTAGCAAAAGGATTGTCCGTTCAAGGGTCAACATTTGGATTAGGTCTTATTTATATAGGACTTGGAGTGAATATGGCGGTATTCCTGTACCATGGCTTTATTAAAACGATCCCGAAGGAATTAGAGGAAGCTGCTAAAATTGACGGTTGTAATGATTTTCAAATATTCACAAAAATCATCTTCCCTCTCTTGAAACCGATTACTGCTACAATCCTGATTCTAGATATATTATGGCTATGGAATGACTTCTTATTGCCTTTAATTATGCTGACAGATGTGAAAAATTATACGTTAATGTTATCCATTAACATGCTGTTTGGTGAATATAACAATGATTGGCCAAAAATTCTTTCTTCTCTCGTGATGACGGCTCTGCCAGTTGTTATTTTCTATGCGATTTTCCAGAAATACATTCTAAAAGGAATTGCAGAGGGAGCTATTAAGTAACCTATCAAGTTGTTTGAAAGAGGAAAGGCGGTGGATCGTATGCAGAAACTTTTATACGGAGTAGCGTATTATGACGAATATATGCCCTGCGATAGATTAGAAAAAGATATTCAAATGATGAAGGATGCCGGGATTAATGTGGTACGGATTGCCGAGTCAACCTGGAGCACTCACGAACCGCAAAACGGAGTATTTGATTTTACATCGGTTAACAGAGTACTTGATGCAATGCATGAAGCAGGAATTAAAGTTATCGTGGGAACCCCTACCTATGCGGTTCCCACCTGGATGGTCAAGGAGCATCCTGACGTATTGGCGATTACTCCGCAAGGACCAGGGCGATATGGCGCTCGTCAGATCATGGATATTACGAACCCGACATATTTGTTTTATGCCGAAAGAATTATTCGCAAATTAATTGGGCATGTCAAAGACCACCCTGCCATTATCGGCTATCAAACCGATAATGAAACAAAGCATTACAATACGTCAGGGCCGAATGTTCAGCTAGCATTTGTGAAATACATGAGAGAAAAATTCGAAACGCTGGAGCATGTAAATGCAGCCTTTGGACTGGATTATTGGAGCAACCGAATTAATAGCTGGGAAGACTTTCCTTCGGTGGTCGGAACGATTAATGGCAGCTTAGGTGCTGAATTTGCCAAGTTTCAAAGGAAGCTCGTAACCGATTTTCTTGCCTGGCAGGTTGCGATTGTAAATGAATATAAGCGCCCGGATCAGTTTGTCACGCAGAATTTTGACTTTGAATGGAGAGGCTATTCCTACGGTATCCAACCGAACGTTGATCATTTTGAAGCATCCAAAGCATTTGATATTGCGGGTGTGGATATTTACCATCCGTCGCAGGATGATTTGACAGGAATCGAAATCTCGTTTGGCGGAGATGTGGCACGTTCCATGAAGGGAAACAATTATCTTGTAATCGAAACCGAGGCACAGGCCTTTGTAAATTGGGTACCATACCCCGGTCAACTGCGCCTGCAGGCATTCAGCCATCTGGCTTCCGGGGCTAATATGGTTGCGTACTGGCATTGGCATTCGATTCATAACTCCTTCGAGACCTACTGGAAGGGATTATTGAGTCATGATTTCGAGCCAAATCCCGTATACAACGAAGCGAAAACAATTGGAAGAGATTTTGAAAAGCTTTCACCGCATCTGGTTAATCTCAAGAAAAAGAATAAGGCGGCTGTTCTTGTCAGCAACGAGTCACTCAGTGCAATAGAATGGTTTAAATTTAATTTTGCCAGCTCCAAGAACTACAATGATGTGGTACGAATGATGTATGACGAGCTGTACAAAATGAATATTGGCTGTGATTTTGTTCATCCAGCCAGCGAAAATCTTGAAGACTATACGCTGTTGGTTGTTCCGGCATTATATACTGCGTCTGACAGCCTGCTGAAGAGATTAAATGAATTTGTGAAAAACGGCGGCCATATCGTGTATTCCTTCAAAAGCGGGTTTACTGATGAAAATGTCAAAGTGAGAACAACGCGACAACCAGGCATTATTAGCGAGGCTTGCGGCATTACCTACAGTATGTTTGTCGAACCGAAAAACGTTTCCCTGAAAGGCGATCCATTTGAGGTAGGGGCAGAAAATAATTATATCGAAACTTGGATGGAACTGATTATTCCTACAACAGCGGAAGTATTAGCTTACTATGATCATCCGCATTGGGGACAATATGCGGCAATTACCCAAAATCATTATGGGAAGGGCATTGCTACATACATTGGGTGCATGACAAGTGCGGCTGTGATGAGAAAGGTATTGGAGCATGCTGTGAAACAAGCGGGCATATGGGGAGCAGACCAGAACCTGGAGTTTCCAGTGATTACTAAGTCAGGTATCAATCAGCGCGGCAAGGTCATTCGTTATTACTTTAATTATTCTGATTGTCCTGTTACTTTCGAATATCCACATAATGATGGATTTGAATTGCTTACAGATACAGCAATAAAGAATGGACAGCCAATGGAAGTCGATGCATGGGGTATTATCATTATCGAGGAAGATTAATAGTTTCGTATAGATGAAAACAAAAAAATAGATAGGGACATATGGATGTAGTACTTTGAAAGGAGCAGTGAATATGAGTGATAAAGAAATTAAGTGGATTTCTACATCAAGACAGGCCTATTGGAGAGAAAAACAGCCTGTTAGGGCGGTGGAGGGTTCTCCTAATCTAACTTTGACGGATCTAAAGCAGCAGGTAGTTGAAGGCTTTGGAGGATGCTTTAATGAATTAGGAATGGCAGCTCTGCAGCATTTGACAGAAGAGGATAGAAATAAGGTATATGATGCTTTGTTTTCTCCTGATGGGGACTGTAAATTTACCATTTGCCGACTGCCAATCGGGGCAAGCGATTATGCATTGGAATGGTACAGCCATAATGAAGTAGACGGCGATTATGACATGGAATATTTCAATATTGAGCGGGATCGTAAATACCTTATTCCCTATATAAAAGAAGCTTTAAAACGCAATCCTGATATCAAGCTATTTGCTTCTCCTTGGAGCCCGCCGACATGGATGAAGTTCCCTAAGGCTTACAACTATGGAACGCTGCGCTGGGAGCCGGAAGTGCTGGGAGCATATGCCCTGTATTTTGTAAAGTTTGTAGAAGCATACGCACAAGAAGGAATTAAAATTGATCAGGTTCATGTTCAAAATGAGGTAGCGGCTGATCAAAAATTCCCTTCATGCCTATGGACAGGTGAACAGCTTCGCGAATTTATCCGCGACTATTTAGGACCAGCATTTGAAAAGCATGGGCTGGATACAGAAATATGGCTGGGAACAATAAACGGAAGAGTGGAAAAATTATTTACTGAATCATCAGAGGATTATAATTCTTATGCAAATACTGTCCTCAGTGACCCCGAGGCTTATAAATATGTTAAAGGGGTGGGCTATCAATGGGCAGGAAAGTATGTTATCCAGCAGACGGTCCAAAGCTATCCTGAATTACGCTATATGCAAACAGAAAATGAATGTGGTGACGGGAAGAATACATGGGAGTATGCACACTATGTCCACAGTCTGTTCCGCCACTATTTTGTAAATGGTGTAAATAGCTATGTTTATTGGAACATGGCATTAGAACCAAAGGGGCCAAGCACCTGGGGCTGGGAACAAAATTCAATGATTACTGTTGATCCTGAATCAAAGCAAGTGACAAATAATCCAGAATTTTATGTAATGAAGCATTTTTCTCACTTCGTTGAAAATGGAGCAGTCAGAATCGAAACGAAGGGGCCTTGGACAGGTAATACAATTGCATTTGAAAACCCTGATGGCTCTAAAGTTATTGTGGTATCTAACCCGTCTAAAGAGGTACGAGAGCTCCGGCTTGCTGATGGCGGCGTGACGCATCAATTGATGCTGGAGCCAGAGTCATTCAATACGATTGTTTTGGAATAAATTAAGAATCCGAATCTTATCCCTTAAATAGCAATGAGCATGTGGTCATCTAGTAAGTATAGGATTATTTCTGCAAGGTCTAAAATGATCCCTATGTACACAAAAAGACGTGTATGTGGGGATTTTCTTATGGTAGAATTTCTTTCTATGTCATTTGATATTTCATGAATGAGCTTTGCAAGGTATACATCTGGTTTAATAAGGAAGTAAAAAAATATAAAAAAAGCTATTTTCAAATCATGATTTATGTTGTACTATAAATAAGCGTTGCCGGACAGGCTGCTGCAATAGAAGATATATTCAACACGGAGAGCTGTCCGAGAGGCCGAAGGAGCACGATTGGAAATCGTGTATACGTCACAAGCGTATCGAGGGTTCGAATCCCTCGCTCTCCGCCATTATTGGCCCGTTGGTCAAGCGGTTAAGACACCGCCCTTTCACGGCGGTAACACGGGTTCGAATCCCGTACGGGTCACCAACATATGGAGGATTAGCTCAGCTGGGAGAGCATCTGCCTTACAAGCAGAGGGTCGGCGGTTCGAGCCCGTCATCCTCCACCATAAATAAGCGCCCGTAGCTCAATTGGATAGAGCGTCTGACTACGGATCAGAAGGTTATGGGTTCGAGTCCTTTCGGGCGCGCTTGAACGGGAAGTGGCTCAGCTTGGTAGAGCACCTGGTTTGGGACCAGGGGGTCGCAGGTTCGAATCCTGTCTTCCCGATATTTGGGGCCTTAGCTCAGCTGGGAGAGCGCCTGCTTTGCACGCAGGAGGTCAGCGGTTCGATCCCGCTAGGCTCCACTTTAATATTAATATCATGGCGGTGTAGCTCAGCTGGCTAGAGCGTACGGTTCATACCCGTAAGGTCGGGGGTTCGATCCCCTCCGCCGCTACCATAGAGATGCGGGTGTAGTTTAATGGTAAAACCTCAGCCTTCCAAGCTGATGTCGTGAGTTCGATTCTCATCACCCGCTTTTGCGGGCCTATAGCTCAGCTGGTTAGAGCGCACGCCTGATAAGCGTGAGGTCGATGGTTCGAGTCCATTTAGGCCCACCATTTATTCTGCAATAGCTCAGCGGCGAGCGATGCTTCGTCGAGTCGGCAGCGAGTTGTACGCGCCGAGCAACTTCCTGAGTCATCTTCCGAGATGCGGACAGGAAAACAGGGTAAGTAGATGCATACCGAATGCATCATATGCAGAGATATTCGAACTTCTTTTACCGTAAATTCCCTTGTTGAAAGGTATTGCGTAAATATGAAGGACATGATATATTTTTCTTCTGCTGCTAATGAAATATGTAAGCAGCGAAAAAAACAAAAAACATGTTTACAAAATAGAACATGTTTGGTATATTAATAAAGTCGCTTTTGAGCGGCGGACAAGTTCTTTGAAAACTGAACAAAACACAAAACGTCAATGTTTTATTTAAGAAGCTAGACAAACACTTTTATGGAGAGTTTGATCCTGGCTCAGGATGAACGCTGGCGGCGTGCCTAATACATGCAAGTCGAGCGAGGTTCTTCGGAACCTAGCGGCGGACGGGTGAGTAACACGTGGGTAACCTGCCTGTAAGACTGGGATAACTTCGGGAAACCGAAGCTAATACCGGATACTTTTTCGCATCGCATGATGTGAAATGGAAAGGCGGCCTTTGGCTGTCACTTGCAGATGGACCCGCGGCGCATTAGCTAGTTGGTGAGGTAACGGCTCACCAAGGCGACGATGCGTAGCCGACCTGAGAGGGTGATCGGCCACACTGGGACTGAGACACGGCCCAGACTCCTACGGGAGGCAGCAGTAGGGAATCTTCGGCAATGGGCGAAAGCCTGACCGAGCAACGCCGCGTGAGCGATGAAGGCCTTCGGGTCGTAAAGCTCTGTTGTTAAGGAAGAACAAGTGCGAGAGTAACTGCTCGTACCTTGACGGTACTTAACGAGAAAGCCACGGCTAACTACGTGCCAGCAGCCGCGGTAATACGTAGGTGGCGAGCGTTATCCGGAATTATTGGGCGTAAAGCGCGCGCAGGCGGTTTCTTAAGTCTGATGTGAAAGCCCACGGCTCAACCGTGGAGGGTCATTGGAAACTGGGAAACTTGAGTGCAGAAGAGGAAAGCGGAATTCCACGTGTAGCGGTGAAATGCGTAGAGATGTGGAGGAACACCAGTGGCGAAGGCGGCTTTCTGGTCTGTAACTGACGCTGAGGCGCGAAAGCGTGGGGAGCAAACAGGATTAGATACCCTGGTAGTCCACGCCGTAAACGATGAGTGCTAAGTGTTAGAGGGTTTCCGCCCTTTAGTGCTGAAGTTAACGCATTAAGCACTCCGCCTGGGGAGTACGGTCGCAAGACTGAAACTCAAAGGAATTGACGGGGGCCCGCACAAGCGGTGGAGCATGTGGTTTAATTCGAAGCAACGCGAAGAACCTTACCAGGTCTTGACATCCTCTGACAACCCTAGAGATAGGGCTTCCCCTTCGGGGGCAGAGTGACAGGTGGTGCATGGTTGTCGTCAGCTCGTGTCGTGAGATGTTGGGTTAAGTCCCGCAACGAGCGCAACCCTTGATCTTAGTTGCCAGCATTTAGTTGGGCACTCTAAGGTGACTGCCGGTGACAAACCGGAGGAAGGTGGGGATGACGTCAAATCATCATGCCCCTTATGACCTGGGCTACACACGTGCTACAATGGACGGTACAAAGAGTCGCAAGACCGCGAGGTGGAGCTAATCTCATAAAACCGTTCTCAGTTCGGATTGCAGGCTGCAACTCGCCTGCATGAAGCTGGAATCGCTAGTAATCGCGGATCAGCATGCCGCGGTGAATACGTTCCCGGGCCTTGTACACACCGCCCGTCACACCACGAGAGTTTGTAACACCCGAAGTCGGTGGGGTAACCCTTACGGGAGCCAGCCGCCTAAGGTGGGACAGATGATTGGGGTGAAGTCGTAACAAGGTAGCCGTATCGGAAGGTGCGGCTGGATCACCTCCTTTCTATGGAGACTTTCACGAATGCAGTTCGTGATAAGTAAAAGACGTTTTAGATGTTTTGTTCAGTTTTGAAGGAACTATCCTTCAAATGATGTTCTTTGAAAACTAGATAACAAATACTGTGCTATAGTAAAAACAAAGTGTAAACTTTTTAATGATTAAGTTAGAAAGGGCGCACGGTGGATGCCTTGGCACTAGGAGCCGATGAAGGACGGGACTAACACCGATATGCTTCGGGGAGCTGTAAGTAAGCTTTGATCCGGAGATTTCCGAATGGGGAAACCCACCATCCGTAATGGGATGGTATCTTCACCTGAATCCATAGGGTGTTGATGGCATACCCGGGGAACTGAAACATCTAAGTACCCGGAGGAAGAGAAAGCAAACGCGATTTCCTAAGTAGCGGCGAGCGAAACGGAAGATAGCCCAAACCAAGAGGCTTGCCTCTTGGGGTTGTAGGACGCTCTATATGGAGTTACAAAGGAACGGGGTAGATGAAACGGTCTGGAAAGGCCTGTCATAGAAGGTAACAACCCTGTAGTCGAAACTTCGTTCCCTCTTGAGCGGATCCTGAGTACGGCGGAACACGTGAAATTCCGTCGGAATCCGGGAGGACCATCTCCCAAGGCTAAATACTCCCTAGTGACCGATAGTGAACCAGTACCGTGAGGGAAAGGTGAAAAGCACCCCGGAAGGGGAGTGAAAGAGATCCTGAAACCGTGTGCCTACAAGTAGTCAGAGCCCGTTCATGGGTGATGGCGTGCCTTTTGTAGAATGAACCGGCGAGTTACGATCCCGTGCAAGGTTAAGCTGAAAGAGCGGAGCCGCAGCGAAAGCGAGTCTGAATAGGGCGCCGTAGTACGTGGTCGTAGACCCGAAACCGGGTGATCTACCCATGTCCAGGGTGAAGGTAGGGTAACACCTACTGGAGGCCCGAACCCACGCACGTTGAAAAGTGCGGGGATGAGGTGTGGGTAGCGGAGAAATTCCAATCGAACCCGGAGATAGCTGGTTCTCCCCGAAATAGCTTTAGGGCTAGCCTCAAGTGTGAGAGTCTTGGAGGTAGAGCACTGATTGGACTAGGGGCCCCCATCGGGTTACCGAATTCAGTCAAACTCCGAATGCCAATGACTTATCCTTGGGAGTCAGACTGCGAGTGATAAGATCCGTAGTCAAAAGGGAAACAGCCCAGACCGCCAGCTAAGGTCCCAAAATGTATGTTAAGTGGAAAAGGATGTGGAGTTGCTTAGACAACTAGGATGTTGGCTTAGAAGCAGCCACCATTTAAAGAGTGCGTAATAGCTCACTAGTCGAGTGACTCTGCGCCGAAAATGTACCGGGGCTAAACATACTACCGAAGCTGCGGATTGATACCTTTTGGTATCAGTGGTAGGGGAGCGTTCTAAGGGCGGTGAAGCCAGATCGGAAGGACTGGTGGAGCGCTTAGAAGTGAGAATGCCGGTATGAGTAGCGAAAGATAGGTGAGAATCCTATCCACCGAATGCCTAAGGTTTCCTGAGGAAGGCTCGTCCGCTCAGGGTTAGTCGGGACCTAAGCCGAGGCCGAAAGGCGTAGGCGATGGACAACAGGTTGATATTCCTGTACCACCTCTTTACCGTTTGAGCGATGGAGGGACGCAGAAAGATAGGGGATGCATGCCGCTGGTTGTGCATGTCTAAGCAGTTAGGCTGGTAAGCAGGCAAATCCGCTTACCGTAAAGGCTGAGCTGTGATGGGGAAGCCCTTTATGGGCGAACTCCCTGATTCTACGCTGCCAAGAAAAGCTTCTAGCGATGGTATTTGGTGCCCGTACCGCAAACCGACACAGGTAGGCGAGGAGAGAATCCTAAGGTGAGCGAGAGAACTCTGGTTAAGGAACTCGGCAAAATGACCCCGTAACTTCGGGAGAAGGGGTGCTCTTCGTAAGGAGAGCCGCAGTGAATAGGCCCAAGCGACTGTTTAGCAAAAACACAGGTCTCTGCGAAGCCGCAAGGCGAAGTATAGGGGCTGACACCTGCCCGGTGCTGGAAGGTTAAGAGGAGAGGTTAGCTCTAGGCGAAGCTTTGAATCGAAGCCCCAGTAAACGGCGGCCGTAACTATAACGGTCCTAAGGTAGCGAAATTCCTTGTCGGGTAAGTTCCGACCCGCACGAAAGGTGTAACGACTTGGGCACTGTCTCAACCAGAGACTCGGTGAAATTATAGTACCTGTGAAGATGCAGGTTACCCGCGACAGGACGGAAAGACCCCGTGGAGCTTTACTGTAGCCTGATATTGAATTTTGGTACAGCTTGTACAGAATAGGCGGGAGCCTGGGAAGCCGGAGCGCCAGCTTCGGTGGAGGCGCCTGTGGGATACCGCTCTGGCTGTATTGAAGTTCTAACCCGCGCCCCTCATCGGGGCGGGAGACAGTGTCAGGTGGGCAGTTTGACTGGGGCGGTCGCCTCCTAAAGTGTAACGGAGGCGCCCAAAGGTTCCCTCAGAATGGTTGGAAATCATTCGAAGAGTGTAAAGGCATAAGGGAGCTTGACTGCGAGACCTACAAGTCGAGCAGGGACGAAAGTCGGGCTTAGTGATCCGGTGGTTCCGCATGGAAGGGCCATCGCTCAACGGATAAAAGCTACCCCGGGGATAACAGGCTTATCTCCCCCAAGAGTCCACATCGACGGGGAGGTTTGGCACCTCGATGTCGGCTCATCGCATCCTGGGGCTGTAGTCGGTCCCAAGGGTTGGGCTGTTCGCCCATTAAAGCGGTACGCGAGCTGGGTTCAGAACGTCGTGAGACAGTTCGGTCCCTATCCGTCGCGGGCGCAGGAAATTTGAGAGGAGCTGTCCTTAGTACGAGAGGACCGGGATGGACGCACCGCTGGTGTACCAGTTGTTCTGCCAAGGGCATCGCTGGGTAGCTATGTGCGGACGGGATAAGTGCTGAAAGCATCTAAGCATGAAGCCCCCCTCAAGATGAGATTTCCCATAGCGTCAAGCTAGTAAGATCCCTGAAAGATGATCAGGTTGATAGGTCTGAGGTGTAAGCGTGGCGACACGTGCAGCTGACAGATACTAATCGATCGAGGGCTTAATCATAATTACACAGCACAGCGTGTTATCTAGTTTTGAGGGAATATCCTTCAAACCAAATAGGTCTAGTGATGATGGCGAAGAGGCCACACCCGTTCCCATACCGAACACGGAAGTTAAGCTCTTCAGCGCCGATGGTAGTTGGGGGTTTCCCCCTGTGAGAGTAGGACGTCGCTAGGCAAACAAAAATCCCTTCTGCATTTGCAGAAGGGATTTTTTATATTAAGTTAATAAAATCAGAATACGTGAATAATAGGAGTACTATTTGACCATCCTGTATGATAGATGATTTGTACAGGAGGTTGGTTGGGATATGGAGAGACAAGGGTTTTTGTCTGCAGGTTTAGTTTTCGGGCTGGGGTTATTTGCTGTTGTAGGGCTTTCTGTTATCGTCTTGATCAAGGTTATGGTAACAGTAGTGAAATTATTTATGACTCTCACTACATTAACGGTTTTGTAAATGAAGTAGATGTAATAGAGCGCTGTGTACACAAGAAGACGTGTAGCACAGCGCTCTGTTTCTGTTTTCGCAGCATATGATACTGAAAGCTGAAAGTTTTTTTGTTAAGCTGCATTTTTAATTTTTACTCAAAACAAAGCGACTGAATTCAGCTGTTTTATTTTTTAATTCAACTTCATCACTTATTAGTTGAATAGGGATACATGTATTCTCTTTTATTAATACTCCCTCTTGTTTCCTTTTTTCACGAATTCCCAATCGCCCTCAATGTTTTTTCTAACTCTTTGCAGAAGATTAAAGATTGTTTCTGTTTCTTCCGGGGAAAAACCAGATAATGCAACCTTATTGGAATGTTCTCCCTCTCTTCTTAAAAAAGGATAAACTTTTTCCCCTTTTTCAGTTGGAAACAGTTTTTTATTTTTTTGATTATCATCATCAATTTTCTTTTCAATAAAACCTTGCATCTCAAGTTTTTGTATTGCACGGGCTGCTGTTGTGCGGTCAACCTTTATCATTTCTGCTAACCGTTCCTGGATAATTCCCGGATTCTCACATATTCGTACAAGGTACAAATACTGTCCCTTTGTAAGGTCGAATTCTTTAAACTCTATATTGCTTATGGAGTCTAAAGCCCGAGCTATCGTTCCAATTTCACGGAGAATTTCTTTCATTTACAAAACTCCTTAATAAGATAATTTTGTTGCATTTACAACAAAAATGATCTGTTTTATACTATGTAAAAAGCTATACATGAATTATGCCTGGTTTCATAAAATAAATCTAGAAAAGAGTTGAAGATCATTGGATTTAAAAAGAATCACACTGGATAAAGATTTAAAAAAAGCTTTTCATATTAGAAAAGAAGTATTCGTTAAAGAACAAGGTGTACCATTGGAAGATGAGTTTGATGAATTTGATATATTGAACGGGTTCTCTGAACATATTTTGGTTTATTATCATGAACAGCCTGTCGGAACGGGCCGCATAAGATGGGTTGATGGCTTAGGTAAATTAGAGAGAATCTGCATCTTAGAGCCTTACCGTAAATTTGGTCTCGGGAAAGTAATTATTAAAGCATTAGAAGAAATTGCCGAAGAGCAAGGGGCATCCCAAGTCAAATTACATGGACAAACGCAGGCAGAGGGTTTTTACAAAAAACTTGGCTATCAGACTTCATCAAGTGTATTTATGGAAGATGGTATTCCGCATATTTTAATGACCAAAACATTGTCTACTAAATCGTGATGAAAAGAATGCACAAAACAAGATACCTTCCTGAAAATGGCGATCATATTCAATGGACCAATTGGTATTGGAACTTTATTAACTGTTTGTTTAGGAGGCCCAATTCTCAGTTGTTTTATGCTATATACTGAAAGAGTATTGCACAACCTAATGGTGAAAAGATCCAATACATCAATCGATAGTTATCCAGATAAAAACCATTCTGTATAGGGTTGTTTTTAGTTTGTATGCCTAAAACGGCCATTTTTTGTTAAAGTAAGTAAAGCACTTTCTTGTACTCAAAAAATAAGGGAAATGTATAAGTGAAAATATAACCAAAATTTAACATAGTTTCGAAAGAAGTCCTCTTCTTCAAGGGAGTAAAGGGCGAAGCACATCGAGCAGGGGGGATGAATTTCGTTCAGGTATAGCCTGAAGAGTTTGAGTGAAAGAGGTATTTGCAGCAAATCAAACACATTGTCCTAGGGGATAATGACAATTTTGAATCTTGTTAAATAAAACCGTAGAGACTAAATACGTTAAAGAGGCACAGAAGCAGCATCCCAGCTAAATATGTAAAAGTAAATGATTTATCATCATATGTATTGAAAAAGTTAAAGTCCGTTTTGGCTTTAACTTTTTCTTATTCACTCAATTATAACGCAGAGGAGTGAGGAAAGAAGTTTGAAAAAAGATGCCGCATTGATTTGCGCCATTTTTCTTGGATCCTTAAGAAGGACTTCTAAAATAATGATTATTTAACAACACATCCTAAAACATCAACAGCGATTTTCTCGTATACAGCATTTGTCCAGCCAAACCCTTCTTGTAAGGGGTATCTACCAGGAGTATTAAGATTAAAATCAACAACATTATATTTTTCATAGAGCTTTCCATACTTTAAAAACATTTGGGTACACAAATCGATCCATCGTTTTGCGATTTCAATACCTTCTTTTTTATATCCATAATTCAATAGTCCTTTTATCACAATCCATTGCAGCGGTGCCCATCCGTTCGGATAGTCCCATTGAAAGCCTGTTTTTATTGTTGTAGTGACCATTCCGCCTGGTTGCAAAAACATAGGTATACTACTTTGTATTCTCGCTGCCTGCTGAGGCGAGGCTAAACCTGCCCACAAAGGATAGAATGTAGCTAAAGAATAATATTTATATTCCTTTTTGATTTGAAAATTAAAATCAAAGTACATTCCATATTTTTCATTCCATAAATACTTATTCATTAAGTTTCTACGGATTTCAGCTCGTTGTTTCCAATAATTCACTTCTTCTGGAAGTTCTAATATTTCGGCAAAGGCAGCAAAATCGATTTCATATTTATACAACAAAGAGTTTAAGTCTACCGGTATAAAATATCCACATTCCCCTTTAAATCGGCCCGTATAATCCCAACCAGATTCTGCTTCAACACGTTCTTGCCAAAACGCTGGAGGAATATAAATCTTATCAAAATGCAGATATGCTTCTCCAGGAACTCTCAACATTCCCTCTAAATGATCAAAGTATTTATTCAAGCCTATTCTTTCGTGATAATGTGTTTTTGAATTCATCCAAACTTCATGATACTCGATTTTGGCTGTGTGATACGCACTTTTCAGCCAATCTTTATCATCATTCCACACTTCTTTTATCATGGATGTAAGAAAAGGAGGCTGTGAACGGCTTAAATGAGCTAATTGGGAGCTGTTTGGGATAATGCCGAAGGTTTTCATTTCATATAGAAAATTATTTACGATTTCCCGACAAAGTGTATCAAGCTTAGAAATTTTTAAGCCCAATATCATGAAGTAGCTATCCCAATAAAAAAGCTGCTGGAATACACCCCCGGGAACTACATAAGGATGCGGGAGATAAAAAAGTTGATTCCTGCTATATGGTGGACTTTGTTTAATAAGTGATTTCCAAAATTGGTGAATGTAGGTAATTACTTGTTCAACTTTCTTATCTTGGCATTGAACCTGAATCTGAGGTATTTCAAAGTCCAATGATTCCACCCCTTATAAAGGTTATCGATAATTATTTATATGGGGTGGGAGATTTATATATAACTGACTGTACTTGATTACATATTGTCTATTTATGAACCATTAGCTATCTTGTTTTTCTTTTATGTACCCAATTTTTTATAGCAAGAATGACCGGCAGGGATAGAAGAATGAGGAGAAGAAGCCGTTCCGGAGTCCTCATGTTTTGAATAATATCCAACTCGTTTGCTAATGCGGTATGAATGTTAAAACCAAGTAAGAGATCTATGGATGTAGACAAGGCAAATAATAAACAAGCAATGAAAGCAGTTACAACTATTAACTTCATTAATTGCGCCTCCTATTATGGTACATACTAGGTAGTCTTACTATTCTCTTCGTTTTTCTCGTTATGTAGTACAAATGCATAAATAGCTAATACATGTAAAAAAATAGAAAATAAAAAAGGCGGTCATCCCCAATGTTATCTTGGTATAGAAAATATATAAAGAAAGGCAGAAAACATAAACAAGAGCAAAGTGAATTAAGCCAGCAGCAAAATAAAGAAGCAGATAATTCTAATACCATATACTTCTTAGAGCATGATTTAAACTCAAATATCAATATGCTTAAGGATAAGACGGGAAACAGTTCAGATGTTGTTATCCGTGAACTTACAATTGGTTCAAATCTCCAGTTAAAAGCGGCCGTCATCTATATTGACGGACTGGTGGATAATAAAGTAATGGATGAGTTTGTAGTGGAAGCGCTGCTGACAGATTCGACTATTCAAAATAGTCTCTTGGATCAAGAGTTGCCTAAGTTCATTGAAAACAATGTTATTGCACTTAGTGGAATGAAAATTATTACTGCTGTAAATGAACTATTTGATTCATTAGCATCGGGAGAAACTATTATTTTAATCGAAGGTTGTGCCCATGCCATAAGCGGAAGTGCTAAAGGAGGAGAACAAAGGTCCATTGAGGAACCTCAAACACAGCCGGTCATCAGGGGGCCGAAGGACGGCTTTACTGAATCGATCCGAACAAATACATCCCTCATTAGACGCCGCATTAAAAATTTAAATTTATGGCTTGAGACGATGAGAATCGGTGACATTACCCGTACAGATGTGGGAATTATGTATATAAAAGGTATTGCTAATGATGAAATCGTTGAAGAGGTTAGAAAGAGATTAAAAAAAATTAAGACAGACAGCATTCTTGAATCTGGTTATATTGAACAATTAATTGAAGATCAGACGGCTACAACGTTTCCTACCGTGTATCATACCGAAAGACCGGATGTTGTCGCTGCCAATCTGCTTGAAGGAAGAATTGCGATATTGGTTGATCAAACGCCATTTGTGTTAATTGTCCCTGCTTTATTCATACAGTTTTTTCAATCTCCTGAAGATTACTATGAACGTTTTGACATTAGTACTGCATTGCGTTCTTTAAGAGTTCTTATTTTTTTGATTTCACTTGTTGCTCCATCAACGTATATTGCTGCTACAACCTTCCATCAGGAGATGATCCCTACCCAATTAGCATTTGCGATTGCTGCCCAGCGGGAAGCTGTACCATTCCCAGCCTTTATTGAGGCATTGATAATGGAAGTAACATTTGAAATTTTGCGTGAGGCAGGGATCAGGATGCCAAGGGCGATTGGAACCACCGTATCAATTGTGGGTGCTCTCGTGATTGGACAGGCTGCTGTTCAGGCAGGTCTTATTTCGCCAGCGATGGTAATAGTTGTATCTATTACTGCGATTGCTAGCTTTGCGACACCTACGTTTGCCATTGCCATTTCTGCGCGTTTAGTTCGTTTTGCACTCATGGTAGTTGCTGCTACATTTGGTTTTTACGGTATTATGTTAGGATTAATTATTCTAGCAATTCATCTTTGCAGTATTCGCTCATTTGGTGTTCCTTACATGTATCCATTTGCACCTTCTGCTTTAGATGATCTTGGTGATTCTCTGTTTCGTGTACCATTATGGGCAACTGGAAAAAGACCAAAGTTTATAGCTCAACATAATGTAGAGCGCCAGGGAGAAAATCAGAGACCAGAACCACCTAAAAAGCAACGTAATGAAAAAGGTGAACGTAATGAGATATAAATGGCTGTTTTCATTGGTACTATTGATCAGCATTACTTTTCTCGCTGGCTGCTGGAGCAGAAAGGAAATGACAGATCTGGCATTTGTGACAGGAATAGGAATTGATAAAGCTAAAAACGAATACCGTCTTACCTTACAAGTTGTTAATCCAGGAAACTTCGCTGGTGCGCAACAATTCGGGAGCGGTGGTTCTGGCCCTCCCATTGCTGTTTTTAGCGCGACAGGACAAAACATTCTTGAAGCCAGCCGCAAGAATACTCTCAGCATGTCTCGAAAATTATATTATGCCCACACCAATTTACTTGTCATTGGAGAGGACTTGGCTAGAGAAAAGGGCATTTATGACATATTGGATGCTATTGAAAGAGATATTGAATTTAGGACTACGGCGACTGTAGTGATTGCAAAAGATACAACAGCACAAAACATAATAAAAACTCTTACTCCTGTAGATAAAATTCCGGCAACACGCTTGATCAAAGTTCTACAGAACACGGAGGAGTCCTTAGGCAAGAATATTAATGTTGATATTGATGAGGTTATAGGCGGACTTGTATCTACAGGAAAAGAACCAATTATTAGCGGATTCTCCGTAATAGGAAATAAGCAGCTTGCAGATAAGCAAGAAAGTCTAAAAGCATCTAAGCCTGGAGCTCTTTTAACGGCAGATAGTATGGGTATCATTAGAAATGGAAAATTAATACATTGGATTTCTAGGGAAACTGCACGAGGAGTCTTGTGGATTCAAGGCAAGGTTAAGGGTTCTGCTGTTAGCATTGACTGGCAAGGAAAAAAAGTAGCAGTCGGTATTGAAGCTATGCGTGAAAAAACAAGTATAAAGGCAAATATAAAAAGAGGAAATCCCTCTATTTCTGTTCATCTTAATGTAGAGGGGAATGTAGGAGAAACGGATTTCCCAATTGATTTAAAAAATCCAAATGAAATTGAAAAAATGGAGAAGTTGTGGGAGAAAGAAGTTGAAAAAGAAGTTATAAAGGCGATAAAAATGGCACAACAACAAAAAAGTGATATTTTTGGATTTGGTGAAATTATTCATGATTCTTATCCTAGTTTATGGAAAAAGCTAGAATCTAATTGGGATAAAATGGACTTTCCTGAGTTAGCGGTAGATGTGAGTGTAAAAGCGTCCATTCGCCATACAGGCTTACGAAACAAATCTTTTCTCACGAAGATAAAAAAATAAGAAAGGGAGATGAGAACTAGTGGGAAAAGAACAAATAAACATACGCCAATTGTTTATCCTTGTCCTCTTTTTTGAACTTGGAAGCGCTCTTGTTGTAGGTCTTGGAGGAGGAGCTAAACAGGATGCATGGCTTGCAGTGTTAGTTGCTATGATAGGAGGAATAATTTTATTTCTTATTTATCACCGACTATACCAGTATTATCCTAATGTCCCCTTAACAGAGTATTTAGAGTTAATTTTAGGAAAAATTTTAGGACGTTTAATAGCCTTACTTTATATCCTGTATTTTTTGTACATTTCAGCCAGAGTTCTTCGTGATTTTGGAGAATTTTTAGGGACAATTGCTTATATCGAAACCCCTACTTTATTCATTAATACACTGATGATAGTTACAATCGCTTATGCAGCTTATAAAGGGTTTGAAGTTATAGCAAGAACAGGAGAACTGTTTTTTGTTGTGCTTTACTCTCTCGCTATAGCAGGAGTTATACTGATTTCTGTGGCTGGCCTGATTGATGTAAAAAATGTAAAACCTGTTCTTGAACAGGGATGGAGACCCATATTTAAAGAAGTTTTTACTTCCACTCTTTATTTTCCATTTGGGGAAATGGTCGTTTTTTTGATGCTTCTGCCACATTTAAACAAACCAAAAAAGGCTAAAAGAACAGTAATATTTGCTATGTTGTTGAGTGGTATAAATTTAGCCATTACAATGGCTGTAAATGTTGCTGTACTTGGTCCAGATACATTTGAGCGTGCTACATTTCCCTTGCTGACAACGATTCAAAGGATAAGAGTGGCTAATTTTTTAGAAAGACTAGATGTTTTTTTTATGATAACGCTTATTTTGGGTGGATACTTTAAAATTTCACTCTTTTTTTATAGTGCATTAATTGGCACAGCTAAGCTATTTCACATAAAAGATTACAGGAAACTCATTTATCCGTTGGGATTGGTTACCTTGTTATTATCCTTAACAATAGCTAGTAACTATACTGAACATATTAAGGAAGGTGTAGAGGTTGTTACAGTGTATTTGCATTTGCCTTTGCAGGTGATTATTCCTATTTTTCTGCTTATCATTGCTTCATTAAGGTCCAGAAGGCAAAAAAAGCTGCACTCTCCTACCACTTAGCTACGCTTTCTCTAAAGGGATTTCCTTCGGTAGAGAGTGGGATTCTGATTCCTAAGAGCAATGAAAGAGAGAGATATTAATATAAGCAAACTAACTAAGGTTCTGGCTCAAGGGTAATTCATTCGAAACATGGACTAATAACATTTGTTAACCTTAAGATTAGGCAGATGATTTGATCGTAATCGCATTTTGGATAAATTCTAATCCTGCGAGGGGACTTTCTCCACAGCCTGAAAAACCTTCTGCATTTACAGAAGGCTTTTATTTTGTATAGACTATGTTCATTTTTATAGGCAGTAACTTATTTTAGAGACTGTCCGAAGCTTCCTTCAAATATGGATTCCTCCAAAGGACGGCGAGGAGATGGCTGTTCACGCTGCTGAAGGGTTTCAGGCAGAGCTTCCTTTTCGCCTTGATAACCGATGGCAACTAGTGCATTGATTGCATAATCATCTGGGATTTGAAGAACCTCACGCGCTTTTTCAAAATCAATTCCTGTCATTGGATGGGTGATGAGCCCTTTATGGACTGCTTCTAAGGCTAAGCTGCCCCATGCTGCACCTGTATCGAAGGCGTGAGAACGATTTTCTCCATTTTCTGAATTCACCTTTGAGATAATAAGAGCAAAGGCAGGCGCATTTTTGCACCATGTTAAATTAAATTCGCCAATGAAGGAATGAAATCGCTCACGCGCTTCTTGTGATCGAGCAATAATAAATCTCCAAGGCTGCAGGTTAAAGGCGGATGGTGCCCAACGTGCTGCTTCAAATAAGCTAAGCAATACTTCCTCTGGAACCGGTTTGTTTGAAAATGAACGCGGGGACCAGCGATTTAGAAAAACTGGGTCAATTTCATACGTAGGTTGACGGAATTGTGCGACGTTAGATTGTACCCTTGAAGATGTCATAATAATTACCTCCTAATTATTTAGTTCCTATTTATTTTATAGTAACTATTGTTTATCTTCAAATAATATGAATGAAAGTGCTGCAGAAATTTTTAGCTGGGAGATTTAAGGAAACCCGATGTACTTTAAAAAAGGGATGGCAGAACCTGCAGGATATCATAAAAAAGCCTTGCATGGGTGAACATGTAAGGCTTTTTAGATCGAGCATGTATAACAATAGGTCTTGATTGCTTGGGCAAAGCTAGTTGATGAGGCCTGCTCGCAGATCCCTTACGCTTCTAAGTTGATTAGAGAATAATAAAAAGGCTTCCTTGTCCTTCCTATCCAGGGCTTCATCTACTTTAAAACGTAAATAATTGATACGTAAATCCAAATCAGAGACAGCGCAAATAGTTCCCTTCATATACAGGTGTTCAATGTCCTCTAAAAACATAAAAATGCTATGTTCATCGTTAATACTGATAAGGGAATACCAGCCCATTCCATCAACATATCTTTTCTCATCTTCAATGGTTAAGATATCACCTTCAGCGAAATAAATAGGATGTCGCTCTGGGCAACTGCAATTTAGTTCATATTCAAATGGCTTCAAGATTACAAAGTTGCTGTTCATTGTATTTCCTCCTTTATAGACTTATGATCTTTAGGATCCTTTCTCCAAAAAGGAAACATTTTGGGTGGGAATGTATACTTGTAATTGATAGTTATTATCATTTATAGCTATCATTTTAATTGATATTGATTATCACTGTCAACTGATTGCGTATGTAATATATATTTTTGGGGGTATATTTTTCTTTAACAAAATTTTTCCGAATATAGTTGACTATTGAGGGGATTTGATAGATGAAGAAGAAATGTTAGGGAAATGGGAGCTGCTTGAAGAAGGCTTTCCTGAATTAGATATGTAAAAATGAGCTCATGTTATAAGCTGTTATGATGCATTGTGCCTTGCGTACAGAGTTTCTTTGTACGCAAGGCTTTTTGTTTTGTGCTTCAAAACTATGTTAAAATAGATTACGAGAATGAGCAAAGACGGATTGTGCCGCTTTTGTTTGAGTAAGGAGAATGCCGCCTTCTAAGTATATGTCATTTATGGATAGGGAGAGGAAATGTTGAAGCTAAGAAAACTGAAACTGCAGCATCGAATTACCTTGTTTATTATTATTCTTATTATTTTAATTGTTTCACAAATAAGCTTTCTATTTTACTATGTACTATCTGGCACGGTAGAGAATCAGTTAGGAAAACGTGCACTGCATGTTGCGAAAACGGTAGCAGCTATGCCGGAAGTTAAAGCCGCTTTTCATACGGAAAACCCGGCAAGTATCATTCAGCCGATTGCGGAACGTGTACGAATGGAAACGGATGCTGAATTTATCGTAGTCGGAAATGCACAGGGAGTACGGTATTCGCATCCAAATCCACAGCGGATTGGCAAGAAAATGGTAGGCGGAGATAATGATGAAGCGCTCGTAGATGGGAAAGCCTATATATCAAAGGCGGTTGGTACGCTTGGATTATCCTTGCGCGGTAAAGCTCCAATTTGGGATGAAAAAGGGAACATCATTGGGATTGTCTCAGTTGGATTTCTTATGGAGGATATTAATCAAATTGTAGGCGAGTACGATCATACGATTTTTGGGATAGCCCTTTCTGGAGCAGTCATTGGGATGATTGGCTCTGTTTATCTTGCACGCAGCATTAAAAATTTAATGTTTGGTCTGGAGCCTGAGGAAATTGCATCCTTGTATGAAGAGAGGAGTGCCTTAATTCAATCGGTTCGAGAAGGTATTATGATGATTGATAAGCAAGGAAATATCAGTCTTTTGAATCAAGCTGCATATGAGATCCTTCTTATTCGTCAGGAACAAAATGTAATTGGAAGGCCTGTCCTAGAGATTGTTCCCAATACATCCATTTTAGAGGTTCTTCGTAATGGAGAAGAGCAGCTGGATCGACAGTTAAAGCTAAAAGGGCGAACCATTATTGCAAATCGTTTGCCTGTTAAAATTGGAAATGAAGTAATAGGTGTTGTTTCGAGCTTTCGTCTCAAATCCGAGATCGATCAACTAACAGAGGAGCTTTCGCAAGTTAAGCGCTATACAGAGGCTCTCCGTGCTCAAACGCATGAATTTAATAATCTTTTGTACACGCTTTCGGGATTAATTCAGCTAGAATCCTATGAGGAAGCGCTTGAGCTTGTGCATAAGGAAACAGCGGTTCATCAGGATTTTGTGCAGTTTATTATGAGCAGGCTGAAGGATCCAAGGCTCGGTGGAATTTTAATCGGTTTCTATAACCGTGCAAGAGAATTAAAAATTGATTTTGTACTCGACCGGGAAAGCAGTCTGGAAAGATTAGCTGATCATATTGATAGCAGCTATTTTATTTCTATTCTTGGAAACCTAATTACGAATGCTTTTGAATCTGTTGAGAGAAATATAGGTAAAGAAAAACAGGTTCGGTTATTTGTAACAGATATTGGTGATGATTTGCTTCTTGAGGTTGAAGATTCGGGTCCAGGTGTAGATGACACCTTAATTCCATATATTTTTAAACGTGGTTTTTCTACAAAGGATGGGGGAAACCGCGGATATGGCTTGGCAAGAGTGAAGGAATTGGTGGATGAAATGCATGGAAGCATTGCAATTGAAAAGGGAGATTGGGATGGTGCACTGTTTATTGTAGCAATCCCGAAGGAAAGGTGTGAAGAGAATGTCTCAGCCTATTGAGGTGTTGATTGTCGAGGATGATGTTCGAATTGCGGAAATTCATCGCCGCTTTACTGAAAAAATCGGAGGGTTTACTGTCGTTGGAACAGCAACGAACGGTGAGCAGGCAAAGGAATGGATTGAGCTTGTACAGCCGCAGCTTATCCTGCTTGATGTTTATTTGCCTGATATAAGGGGAATTGATCTTGTGCCGTTTATCCGCTCAAATGCTCAGGATGCTGATATTATTATGATTACAGCTGCCTCGGAGGTGGATGTTGTGCGTAATGCGCTGCGAGGAGGAGTATTTGATTATATTGTTAAACCGTTAACATTTGATCGGTTTAAAAGGAGTTTGGAACACTATAGGAGCAAGATGCAGCAGCTTGAGCAGCAGGAACAGCTATCTCCTGATCAAATTGAAAGCTTGTGGAATACGGGTACACCTAATGCGCCGATTTATACTGCGGATACTTCGCCAAAGGGAATCGATCCTTTAACACTAGAGAAGATTTTAAAGTGTGTTTCAGCAATAGGAGAGGAGGGAATTACAGCAGAGCTTCTTAGCCAGGAGTCGGGAGTGAGCCGTTCTACCGCAAGACGCTATTTGGAGTACTTGATTTCACAGCGGAAGATTTATGCAGAGCTCATTTATGGACATGTTGGCCGTCCTGAGCGCAGGTATTTTCGGGTATAGCTATCGTGACTTTTATGAACAAAATTACCTTTATGAGGTTTATCCACAATATTGACAAAAGTTTAAATACGACTAAATTTTCTGATAAATTAAAGACAGCGCTTTCAAGCTGTCTTTTTTTATTAGATTCATATCATTCCAAGGGGGTTATGAAATGAGAAAAATGGCGACTGTGTTTCTTTCTGGTGTGCTGGCATTGAGTCTGGCGGCCTGTGGGGGAGCGAAGGAACAAACTGCATCAAAAAATGAAAGGGCTTCCAAATATCCGGAGAAGCCGATTACAATGGTTGCTCCATCGGGGGCAGGCGGCGGATGGGATAAAACGGCTCGTTCTATTACCAAGGTTTTAGCAGAAACGAAGCTGGTGGACCAGACGATGACGGTGGAGAATAAACCAGGCGGCGGCGGTACCGTGTTCCTTGCGGAGTACGCAACGCAGGATAAAAAGAATTCATACAAGCTTTTTGTAAGTTCGCCTCCTCTCTTAATTAATCATGATAAAAAAGAAGGAAACAGTCCTTATGGATATGGAGATACAACACCTTTAGCGCAGCTAACGACGGACTACGGAGCGATTGTAGTAAAAGCAGATTCTCCGTATAAAGATTTAAAATCCGTGCTAGAAGCAATTAAAGCAAATCCTGCAAAGATTACAGTAGCGGGAGGCTCAGCTCCAGGATCTATGGACCACCTTGTTGCAATCCTGCCAGCTTATAAGTACGGTATTGATCCAAAGTCCGTGAAGTATGTTTCATATGACGGCGGCGGGGAAGCGATGGCAGCATTGCTTGGCGGAAATGCTGATGTAATTGCAACGGATGCATCAAGTGTAGGCGAGTATTTGAAGGCAGGAAAAATTAGAGTACTAGCCATTAGCGCAAAGGAGCGTTTAGGCGGAGATTTAAAGGATGTACCAACATTTAAAGAGCAAGGTGCAGATGCTGATTTTACGATTTGGCGCGGTGTATTCGGCCCGAAGGAAATGACAGCAGATGCAAAGCAATACTGGGAGGAGAAGCTAAAGGCCTTGTCTGAGCATGAAGCTTGGAAGAAGGAGCTGCAAGCAAACGGATGGGAAAGCGAATATAAAAATGCTGCCGATTTTAAAAAGTTTCTCGGTCAACAAGATAAGGTTGTAAAAGAACTATTATCTGCACTTGGTATGGCGAAATAGAGAGAAGGATAGAGGGGAGAAGATTGACTTCTCCCTTTTCCAGGAAATAAGAAAGTGTTCATTTTCAGGGCGGACCGTGTCCGTTTTTCTTACTAAATGGAGGTGAATTATGAATCGGTTGTTTGATCGTTACGCAAGCTTGGCGTTTTTCATTCTTGGAGCTGCATTTGTGTTTGAAAGCCGAAAAATTTCAGAAAGTGCATACGGAAGCAATGTAGGTCCGGATATTTTTCCGATGTTTTTAGGATGTGCACTTATTCTTCTTAGCCTGCGCTTGTTTTATGAAACATTTCAGTATTATGGCTCTGAACGGAAAAAGCAATCATTAGATTATAAGAAATTTTTCATCATATTAATCTCAGCTATTCTGTACGGATTGTGTTTGGAGACGGTAGGATACGTAATTGCAACCTTTGTGTTCTTAGTGGTTGGGTTTCAAGTAATGGAACGAGGAGGCTGGTGGAAAACACTATTGATTTCAGCTGCATTTTCTGGCGGCGTATATTATGTATTCGTAGAAGTGCTGCAAGGAACATTGCCGGGCTTTCCAGTTTGGCTGAACTAAGGAGGTGTAAATATGGAAACAATGCAATTTTTAGCTAATGGTTTTGCAGAAGCGATGCAGTGGCATAATCTTTTATTCGCGTTCGTGGGGGTATTAATCGGGACAGCAGTGGGGGTGCTGCCTGGTATTGGTCCAATGAGCGGTGTGGCGCTGCTGATTCCTGTAACAGCAACGCTAACATCAGGACTTGAGCCGGAAGCGGCGGCAGCAAGTTCTATTATTTTGCTGGCGGGTGTTTATTATGGAGCGATGTACGGGGGATCGACAACCTCTATTTTGCTGAATACACCGGGTGAATCCTCTTCGGTTGTGACAGCACTTGATGGATATCAGATGGCGAGGCAAGGACGTGCTGGTGCAGCATTATCGATTGCGGCAATCGGCTCGTTCGTTGCGGGCCTTGTCTCACTTATTGGTCTTGTATTGCTTGCTAAGCCTTTATCAGCGGTTGCCATTTCATTTGGTCCGGCTGAATACTTTTCTCTTATGATTTTAGGCCTTTGCGCAGTGAGCGGGCTTGCTGGAAAATCAATGACGAAGGCGCTGATCATGACAGTTTTCGGTTTGCTGCTTGCTACAATTGGTATGGATAATGTCTCTGGTGTGGCGCGCTTTACGTACGATATTCCTGTTTTGTATTCGGGCTTGGAGTTTTTGACAATTGCGGTTGGACTGTTTGCGCTTGGGGAGGTATTTAAGACTATCCTGGAAAAGGACGAAGAAGGCGGAGACATTGCGAAGATTGGAAGAATTCTTCCGACGCGAGAGGATATGAAAAGAAGCTCCGGACCTATTATTCGAGGATCTTTACTTGGGTTTTTTATCGGTATTTTACCGGGCGCGGGAGCAACGCTAGCTTCATTTTTTTCCTATATTGCTGAGAAGAAACTGAGCAAAAACCCTAGCAAATTTGGACAAGGAGCGATAGAGGGTGTGGCAGCTCCGGAATCTGCAAATAACGGGGCGTCAGGCGGAGCGATGATCCCGCTTTTAACACTTGGAATTCCAGGGTCTGGAACAACGGCCATCCTAATGGGAGCTTTAATTATGTATAATATTCAGCCAGGTCCATTGCTTTTCAGCGACCATCCGCAGGTAGCCTGGGGGCTGATTGCCAGCATGTTTATCGGAAATATCATGCTGCTAGTTTTGAACATGCCGCTTGTTAAGGTATTTGCGAAAATTATTGAAACACCGGTAAAGTATTTGCTGCCGCTTATTATTGCCATTTCTATTTTCGGAGTGTACGCGGTACAATTTACAATATTTGATTTAATGCTGCTTATTGCATGCGGGGTTGCAGGGTACTATCTTACAAAGAATGATTTTCCGGTTGCTCCGCTCGTTCTAGGCCTTGTGCTAGGCCCGATGATTGAAAATAATATGCGCAGAGCACTTACGACGTCAAACGGTGACTATATGATTTTCCTGCAAAAGCCTGTCTCGCTTGTCTTTTTGTTAATTGCGGCTTTATGGATGGTCATCCCGCTTATTCTAAAAATGAGAGGGCGCAGCGTGATTATTAATGAAGAGGCCTAGAGCTATATAACAGATTTAGAGAACTCACTAGGCTATTTTTCAACAGGCTAAAAGGTCTTCCCGTATGACAGGCGGGAAGACCTTTTACATTAGCTAGGACATGCTTCGCGGCAGCAAAGCTGCCCCAATCACACCTGCTTTTGTACCGAGGGAAGCAGGAAGCAACGTAACAAATTCAGTTAGCTGCGGGTATACGTATGATTTAACGTTGGCCTCTAGTAGCGGGAGAACAATTTCCTGCGATTTCATAACTCCGCCGCCAAGTACAATGACATCTGGATTCATTGTATGAATAATGTTGGCGATTCCAATAGCTAAATAGTTTATTGTCTCCTCTATAATGCTTTTGGCTGCACTGTTTCCTTCCTGCATTAGCTTGAATACATCACCTGCGTCGCCTTGAATGCCCAAGAGGCTCTTTCCGCGTTGTGCGATAGCTGTACCGCTTGCGAGTACCTCCAAGCATCCTGCATTTAAAGAAGGATGGGAAGGTCCGTTTGGAAGGATAATCATGTTTCCGATTTCTCCCGCATATCCTTTGGATCCTTGTACAACTTGATTCTTGAGAACATAACCGCCTCCCACTCCAGTGCTGACGGTAATATAAAAAACACCCTCATATCCTTTTCCTGCTCCGAGCATAGCCTCTGCGAGCGCTGCCGCATTGGCGTCATTGTCCAAAAAGACGGGAAGCTGAAACTCATTTTGGATTTCTTTTGTAAGAGGAATAGCATCCCAGCCCGGCAGATTCGGCGGACTTAGGATAATGCCGTTTTTTGGATCAAGCGGTCCCGGGGATCCGATACCGATGGCGCTTGCCGACTCTTCCTCTAGTAAACTATAAATCATCGATTTTATTTTGTTAATAACATGCTCAGGGCCCTTTTCTGCTTCTGTTGCCTCTATTATCTCGATATAGATATTTCCCGTTTCATCAACAAGTGCTGCTCTTACATTTGTTCCGCCAAGATCAATTCCAATTGTATATGACATATTCGTTCCTCCATTCTATGGATGAGAGATAATGATTTCAGTGTTTCCTTCCACAGTAAAGCTTCCAAAGCCGTAAGGGAGAAGGAGATGATCTCCGGCCTTTATGTCATAATGTTTCCCCTCCGCTTTGATGCTTCCGGCGCCGCTTAATACATTTATAAGCAGATAGGTATCCTTGAATTTATGGAAAAAGGAAGCATTAATATTTACTTTATAGACCGAGAAGTAAGGGCTTTTAACTAAGGTCGTCAGCGTATGTGTGTCTTGCCTTACAGTTGTTGTTTCATAGCGGGGCGCACGGCATGGAACGCTTATTACCTCCATGGCTTTATCCAAGTGAAGCTCCCGTTTGTTTCCATCCTTGTCCGTGCGGTCATAATCATATAGTCGATACGTCACATCGGAGCTTTGCTGCACTTCAAGTACGAGTGTTCCTTTTCCAAGCGCATGAACGGTTCCGCTCGGTACAAAGAAAAAATCTCCCGGCTTGATAGAGACCTCTGTTAACAACGAATTCCAATTATTTGTTTCAATGAGCCGCTTCAACTCTTCTTTTGTTTGGGCTGTATGTCCGAAAATCAGTCTTGCATCCTCAGTGCAATCCAAAATGTACCAGCATTCTGTTTTGCCGAAGGAGCCGTTCTCATGCATCCTCGCATACTCATCATCTGGATGAACTTGAACGGATAAATCATCATTGGCATCTAAAATCTTAATAAGCAATGGGAATTCATGTATATTAGGGGATCCAAACAGCTCTGGATATTGATTCCACACGTCATGTAAGGTCATCCCGCATAATGGTCCTGAAGCAATCTTGCTTGGTCCGTTCGGGTGAGCAGAGATAGCCCAGCATTCCCCTGTTCGTTCAGAAGGGACACTGTATCCAAAACGGTTCTGAAGTGCTGTTCCTCCCCAAATTCTTTCTTGAAAAGCAGGTGATAGAAATAAAGGTTCTCCCATAGGCTGTCGATTCCTTTCTAAAATTATATAAACTTTTAAACTAATAAGATATAGATATATAATATAAAAGTATATACTTTCAAGAATGTTTTTTATATACTTTTTTTGTAAGCAGTTACAAAATATACATAATTGTAAAGTTTTACTTAGATGAGGTTTACAACTCATGAAAGGATAAGGTGGATCAAATGGTACAATACAAATTTCCTGAACAGTTTTGGTGGGGAGCATCTTCTTCAGCGACTCAAATGGAAGGAGCTGCAGAGAAGTTCGGAAAAGGAAAGAATATTTGGGACTATTGGTATGAGTTGGAACCAAATCGTTTTCATAACGGAGTGGGGCCTGCGGATACATCCAACTTTTATCACATGTATGAACAAGATTTGGAGTTGATGCATAGCCTTGGCCACAATTCGTTTCGTGTTTCGATTTCCTGGTCACGCCTGATTCCAGAGGGCAGGGGAGAAGTAAATCCGGAAGCAGTAGATTTCTACAATAGAGTTATCAACAAGATGCTTGAGTATAAAATTGAACCGTTCGTCAATTTGTTCCATTTTGATATGCCCTTGGCGATGCAGCAAGTTGGGGGATGGGAAAGCCGGGAAGTTGTCAAAGCGTATGCGGAATATGCAAAAATGTGTTTTCTCTTGTTTGGAGATCGTGTGAAGAAATGGTTCACACATAATGAACCGATTGTACCTGTGGAAGGTGGATACTTATACGATTTCCATTATCCGAATGTAGTAGATTTCAAAAGAGCGGTGCAGGTTGCATATCATACAATCCTATCTAGTGCATTGGCTGTTAAAGCTTATAGAGAAAGCGGGCAAGATGGCAAGATCGGAATTATCCTAAACCTGACACCATCTTATCCAAGAAGTCAAAATCCAGCGGACCTGAAAGCTTCCCAGCTCGCAGACGCCATCTTCAATCGCTCTTTCCTGGATCCATCCATTAAAGGAGAGTTTCCAGCAGAGTTAGTGGAAATCCTAAAGGAACGCAATTTTCTCCCGCAAATGGAAGAAGGGGATAAAGAGATTATTAAGAAATATACAATTGACCTTCTAGGGATTAACTATTACCAGCCTCGCCGCGTAAAAGCAAAGGAATACATGCCTCATCCGGATGCACCGTTTATGCCAGAGCATTTATTCGATAATTATGTTATGCCGGGACGAAAAATGAATGTGTACCGCGGCTGGGAGATTTACGAAAAAGGAATCTACGATATTCTTATCAATGTGAAAGAGAATTATGGCAATATTGAATGCTTTATCTCTGAAAACGGTATGGGAGTAGAGGGAGAAGAGCGCTTCATGCAAGACGGCATAATTCAGGATGATTATCGCATTGAATTCATCGGTGAACATTTAAAATGGCTTCATAAAGCAATTGAGGAAGGAAGTAACGTGAAAGGATATCATCTTTGGACTTTCATGGATAATTGGTCTTGGACAAACGCTTATAAGAACCGTTATGGCTTCGTATCCGTTGATTTGAAGAACAACTTCAAAAGAACGGCCAAGAAAAGTGCCATTTGGTTTAAGGGTGTAATCGAGCATAATGGATTCTAAGAAAAAGCTTCTAGATTAGCTTCATTATACCTGCCCTAAAAGGCTTTAGCATGTAATCTATTATGCTAAAGCCTTCTTCTTTAAGATACTATGATACTATCATTAAAGATGCTACATAAATCATCAAGTAAAGGAGTGTTCACATTGAAACCAAAGGTATATATTACGAGAAAAATTCCGAATGCAATTGTTTCTAAAATTGAGGAAGTATGTGAAGTGCGAATGTGGCAAGAGGAAGAAAAACCTGTGCCGCGTGAAGTGCTGGAAAAAGAGATTGCAAATGTTGATGGGCTTTTTTGTTTATTAACGGAATCGATTGATCAGGCATTACTCGATAAAGCAAATGCTTTGAAAGTAATCAGTAATATGGCTGTAGGCTATAACAATATTGATATTGAAGCTGCCAAGGAAAAGGGAATTAGGGTGACCAATACCCCAGGAGTTCTGACTGAGACGACTGCTGATTTAACATTTGCTTTGCTGATGTCGACAGCTCGCAGATTAGTGGAGTCAACAGAGTATCTAAGAAACGGGAAATGGGAAACATGGTCTCCTATGCAGCTCGCAGGGCAAGATATATATGGAGCTACCCTTGGAATTATTGGAATGGGAAGAATCGGTGAAGCGCTGGCAAGAAGAGCAAAGGGATTTGATATGAATATTCTCTATTATAATCGCAGCCGCAAGCCAATTGCAGAAGAAGCATTAGGCTTGCAATATACAGAAATGGATGATTTGCTGCAAGAAGCAGACTTTGTTTGTATCATGACACCATATACGCCTGAAACAAAAAATCTGATTGGTGAACGAGAATTATCACTCATGAAAAATACCTCTATTTTAATTAATACTGCACGCGGCGGAATTGTAAATGAAACTGCTCTATATGATGCTTTAAAAAATGGAGTTATTTGGGCTGCTGGACTTGATGTGTTTGAACAAGAACCTGTGCCGTTAGACCACCCGCTTCTCGCTTTGCCAAATGTTGTGGCTATTCCTCATATTGGTAGTGCAAGTGTTAAAACAAGACTGAAAATGGCAGAGCTGGCAGCAGAAAATCTGATTTTAGCTATAAGGAATCAAACTCCAAAGCATGTAGTAGTGTAAACTGTATTTCCGAAGTGCTGCTCACTATACGAATCTATTTGTATTCTGCGGACTAATTTAGAAATATGAAGAGTATCAGAGATGCTTTGATACCTACCACTGTAAGTTTAATAATGGTAATCCATTGTTATTCCAAAACATATTTCAATTTTAGATAAGAGGATTGGTAAAGGGATGAGAGGCCGTTACCCGAAGAAGAAAAGCATAGGCTATAATAGCGGGTCTTAGCTGAAAAGATTAGGATCCTATCCAAACAGCAGAAGATGCCGCAGCGATTCGGCAAGGTACAATTGGGGGAGTAAATATGGAGCATTACATGGTATTCGATATTGGCGGAACGGCTGTGAAATATGCTGTGCTGGACGAGAAAGCAAGCATAATAGAGAGCGGGGAGTTTCCTACTCCAAAGGATGCGCTTCATACGTTATTAGGGAAAATATCAGATCAAACAGAGAAGTACCAAAAAACTTACGACTTGAGGGGGATTGCATTAAGCTCGCCAGGAGCGGTGAATCCGGCTACCGGTTTTATCGGCGGAACAAGTGCCATTCCTTATATTCATGATATTCATATAACAAGGCTAATCGAAGAAAAAACGGGTTTATATGCAACCGTTGAAAACGATGCGAACTGTGCGGCGTTAGCGGAAGGATGGATGGGGGCAGCAAAGCAGGTGAACTATTATGCTTGCGTTGTGATAGGCTCTGGTATCGGCGGCAGCATCGTGATCAATCAAAATATACTAAGGGGAGCAACGCTGCATGGCGGAGAATTCGGCTATATGATAATCGGTGATCCATTGAGCAGCAATCCTTTACAAACGACCTGGAGCGGTATTGCCTCCACGCGTGCACTGGTTGGTGAGGTGGAGCATAAAAAGGGAGCGAAAGTTGGCAGCTTTGATGGGAAAAAGGTATTTGAACTTGCTGAACAAGGAGACGCTGAAGCACGTGCTTGCATCAATGGATTATACAAAAAATTAGCGGTAGGTATTTATAATGTGAAGTATATTGTAGATCCTGAGAAAATTTTAATTGGCGGGGGCATCAGTAAGCGAAAGGAAGTCATTGATGGAATTAATCGGGAATTAGCCTTACTGAAGGATGATATTTCAGACTTGCATATTGAAGTGGAAGCTTGTCAGTTTGACAATAGAGCGAATTTGATTGGAGCATTATTTCATCATTTAAAAGCGACGGGCAAGAATACCGAACTGAAGCAGGTTTAATTATAATCAACATGTACAGTTTTCGTGTATAGAAGGTACTTCTGCTGTATTGGCAAGCTTGGGGTCTAGCCCATTGTTTATGGGCTAGGCCCTTTTTTAGTTTTAGTCCAATAATTAATATCACACACTTTCCTCAACCTATATGTGTTTTTGTATCAGGGTTTTGTATAAGTTAAGAAGCTACAGGTTCTTGTCTTCCCAGATAGGTAAAACTGTGGAATATTTAATTTCCCTTAGTGCTAAGCTAGTTTGGATTCGTGTAATCCCAAGCCTATTTAACCTTCTAACAAAACTCTCTAATTCCCTGCGGTCTTTATTTGCTGCTTTTAGAAGATAATCATATTCTCCCGTTAGGCAATGGCATTCTAAAACTTCTGGCAGGGTGAACGAATGACTTGGGCACAAGGAATAGGTAGTGCAATTGTGGGAACAGGTTGTTATTTATTTTCGTACTTTAAAATAAAAGTGACTGCAAAGAGCAATGGACTTGCCAATCAAAACTTTCAAAGCTGATAAACCTACTGAGCTAATGGGTGTTTTAGTTGAACAAGAAATATAAAAAAGGACCACAAAAACATGCTCCTTTTCTTTTTGGGGGATTATTAATGTTATTGTTTAACATAACTTACAATAAAAAACATTAACTTCCGCTTTTGTTGATTATGTGAACATAAAAGACCTTCAGTCATTTTTGAAGTGAATCCTAATAGTAGGACATGAAAAAAAACACCTCCTTGATTCGCATACTAAAAAGATGAATCAAGCGGAGGTGCTTTTGTTTTGGTCACAAGAGTACATTACCCAGCAGGGATCAAGTGGAAAGCAATTGAAATGAAGGAAGCAGGTTACACAAACCGTACGATTATGGAAATGTACGCCTCTCTCTAGACACGCTAAACCAAGCGATACGTAAGCACGATGCGACGGATGTCATTCTTCATTTGAACCCGAAAATGCATATTACTTCACCTTATAAACTAATTACCCTGTCTTTCTAATCGTTCGTTTTGTCACCTGCCTATTGAGTAATTGAAAAAAGCTAGGCAGGAAGCTAAGGATAAGAATAACCCGAAGAACCTGGACAGCTACGACAAATGCAGCATCTGCATGCAGGGTGAGCGAGGTTGTTGCCATTTCAGCAATACCGCCTGGCGCAAGCGCTAAGGTAGCTGTTACAAATGAAATATTGGTCCATCTTGAGATGAGAAATGCGCATAGCATAGTTGTACAAACGAGACTGATTGAGCTAAATAAACCGACAATGCAAGTTCGCACAGCCCCTCTAAACATCCTTTTGTTAAGACGTGATCCGACACTTGCACCTAGTAAAATTTGTGCGAGAATGATTCCCTCATGCGGCCACCATGCAGCAGCATTTTCTCCGGTGTATAGCCCTATACATGTTTGGAATGCGGCTACGCCAAGCATTCCTCCGACAAGCCAAGGTGCGGGCAGCTTCAGCAGCTTTCCTGCACGATAGCCAACCCATGCCGCAATAAGTAAGGCTTGCGTCCAAATCAAAGAAGTAGGGCTCAAATGAGTCACAAATACATTTTGAGCTGTCCTTTCTGCGATATTGTCAGAACTTAAGTAAAAAGAAAATAGCGGGATTGTGCAGACGACAAGAAATACCCGCGTGGTTTGTACAATACTGACCGTGGCTGTATTGGCACCGAGCTCATCCGCTATGCCAGGCATAGCAGACAGGCCGCCAGGTGTGGCACTAAGGAAGCTCGTCATTAAGCTTTCTTTTGTGAAGCGAAGCAAAATAAGGCCTGAAAGCAATGCGAATATAGTTGATAAAATAAGCATAATGATAATCACAATCCAGTGGTTTTGAAATGTATGAAGCACTGTTGCATTTACTTTTTGTCCAAGCTCAATTCCTAATATGTATTGTCCGATATAGCCCCAGTAGGCATGGATCCCTTTTGTCGATGTATTTGGAATGAGAAAGCGCGGTCTCCAATAGGAAAGAGAGCCTGCTGTTATAAGTGTTCCAATCATCCAGCCGATTGACATCCCGGTAAGAGATAATAGATACCCACCCATACCGCTTACAATAATGAAACCTGCTTGCATGATAAGTGGATTCCTTTTCATGATCAGTCCTCACTTTCTTTATTCATATAGTGTATCTTATCGCTGAAATGAAAAAACCCCTTATAAGGCAAGGGGCTCATTCATTCTAGAATACAGTCTTACAAATCGTAATGGTATTAGAGAGGAATAACTCCTGTAATAATCGCAACAAGAAGCATAAAGATTGAGGTTCCTATTGCCCATTTTAATGTAAATCTTTGATGATCACCGAAATCTACCTTTGCCATACCGACTAATAAGTAAGTGGATGCTACAAGCGGGCTAAGCAGGTGAACAGGCTGTCCGATTAGGGAAGCACGTCCCATTTCCGCAGCGCTGATTCCGTAACTTGCAGCGGCCTTAGTAAGAATAGGAAGAACACCGAAATAAAATGCATCATTTGACATAAAGAAGGTGAATGGCATGCTGGCGAGTGCTGTAATGATCGGAAGATGCGGTCCAAGTGCATCTGGAATTAAGGCAACCAGGCTATTAGCCATTGCATCTACCATCTTTGTTCCAGATAAAATTCCTGTAAAAATACCTGCTGCAAATACGAGCGAAACAACTGCTAGTACATTGCCTGCATGGGAGGCAATTCGCTCCTTTTGTTGTTCTAAATTTGGATAGTTAATCATAACAGCGATTGCAAATGCGATCATGAAGAGAACAGGAAGCGGCATCACTTCTTTAATGAGACAAACCATCAGAACAGCAGTTAGTACGAAGTTTACAAGCAATAGTTTCGGACGTTTGTAGTGTAAGGACTCCACTGCTGCAACCGCTAATTCATTAACAGGAGAGTTCCCTAGTGCAAAGCTATCCAATTGTATAACTCCTAATCTGTTGCGTTCCTTCTTTCCTAGGATGTACGCGGCGAAAATGACCCAAGCTGCGCCGCCGATCATCGCTGGAATAAGCGGTGTAAATACTTCAGAAGCATCTAAGCTGAGTGCGCTCATTACACGAGCAGTTGGACCGCCCCACGGGGTAATATTCATAACACCGCTGCTAAGCATAACAACTCCTGCCAGGATGAGCGGGCTCATGCCAAGATATGTATAAAGAGGAAGCATGGCCGAAATAGTGATCATATAGGTTGTTGTTCCATCACCGTCTAATGAAACAAGCAGAGCTAGGAGAGCAGTCCCAATTACAATTTTCAGCGGATCTCCTTTTACTATTTTTAATAACTTAGAAATAACTGGATCGAACAAGCCGCTATCGATCATAATTCCAAAGTACAAAATAGCAAACGTCAGCATAATTCCAGTAGGAGCCAGATTTTTTACTCCTTCTAGCATCATCGGACCTAGATTGGAGGAAAAGCCTCCGACTAAGGCGAATAGCACGGGTATAAGCATTAAGGCAATAAGTGCTGACATTCGTCTTGTCATAATTAAAAACATAAACACGAAAATCATTGCAAATCCCAACACAGCTAACATATTGTAACCCCTTCCCCTTTGTTGATTACGCTTTCAAAATACTAGGAACTGTAAATAACAACATCATTAAGGTGATAATAAGGCATGATAAAGAACTGGGTAAATAATTAGAAAAATAACTCTATTAAAAGTATTCTATTTATTTTGATCATTTTGTTCACCGTTTTCCCGGGAATTACGTAGGGATTCGTAAACAAAATAAACATAATTCTTTTAAAGCAATCAATACAGCTTATCACAACAATAGTTACTAAAAGAAAGCGCTGTTATAAAATGTGGGCGAATGAGAAGAGTATTTTATTTTCTTCAATGGAAAAACCTATGAAATAGCCCTTCTTCCAATTGTCGTCCTAACGATTCGTTATATCCGCTTTTTGTAAAGGGATACGGGACAGCAAAGAGGGAAGCGAGTGGTTGTTGATGAAGCTAACATTTACAATGAAAAGGATGGGGATTGAAAAATGGGAGCATTGATGGAAAACGTGTATCATCCGCATGAAGAAAGCCTGCAGAAGAGGCCTGATTTACATCAGGTAACGGCAGGGCAAGTATCCATTCCTTGCAGCACGGTAGAAACAGTATATAGCCCTTGCTGCGGCAAAGTAGAGAAGGTTTTCGTCAACGAAGAGTCTTATATATACGAATGGGAGAAGCTCCTCACGATCCGCACGGAGGATGGAAAGACAGAGGAGGTTGCAGTAGGAGTTAGCGGCAGCGTGGCTTCTATAGATGTGGAGCCTGGAGAAGAAGTAGATACGAATACAGTGCTATGCAAGGTAGAGGATGATCTGAAGATTACTGGATGTGACTAAGAACAGCGGAATCGTCTGGGGTTGCTTCCGTAGTACACCATCAAAGGCGCTTTTTGCCTTTGTATCATGAAGGTTTATTTTACGGAAGGGAATATGACGATGCAGTTGGACAATAAAAAGTCTCTTGGAAGAAGTCCCTTTCTCTTGTGTCAGGGACTTCATTCCGCTCCTCTATTCGTGTATAATTACAAACATATGTACAAGAGTATGGAGATGGAAGTATGGCCAAAACAATTTCAGATATCGCACAAATAACGGGAGTAGCGAAGAGCACAGTGTCTCGTTATTTAAACGGCGGTTCTGTCAGTGAGGCGACTAAAAGGAAAATTGAAAGTGTCATCAAAGAGACTGGATATGTTCCAAATACGTTCGCCCAAAGCTTAAAGGCAAAGAAAACAAATATTATTGGGACGATTGTGCCGCGTTTAGATTCATATGCCGCGTCTCAAACGCTGATTGGTATTGATGAAAAGCTCAGAGAATATCATTGCCAAATGTTGATTTCAAACTCCAATCAAGATTTAGAACGGGAAATTGAAAATATTTACAGCTTAGAGAGACAGAAGGTTGCAGGCATTATTTTGCTGGCGACGCAAATTACACCTGGACATTTAGAGGCATTTCATAAGGTAGACATACCGGTGCTGCTTGTAGGGCAGCAATATGACGGTGCTTATAGTCTTGTTCATGACGATTACGGCGCTGCTTACAATATGGGAAAATATGTTCTTTCTATGGGTCACCGGAAAATTGTGTTTTTAGGTGTAACAGAGAAGGATATTGCAGTTGGGGTTAGAAGGAAGGAGGGCTTTCGGCAAGCTGTGCAGGAGGCTGGGGGTTGCGAGGTTAAATATTGCGAGACAGGCTTTGCTATTAAAGACGCGCTCGAAGCAGCCTGCCGCATTATGGATGAGTATAAGCCCTCTATATTTGTTTGTGCAACAGATAATATTGCACTTGGTGTATTAAAGGCAGCTTACATGAAAGGCTTGCATGTTCCTAATGATCTATCGATTACAGGCTTTGGCGGCTATGAAGTGACTGAAATTATTCATCCAAGCTTAACAACCGCAAAGTTTTATTATAAAGAGGCTGGGCAGTTAGCGGCTCAAAGCATGATGAAGCTAGTCAATGAAGAGTCGATTGAAAAAGTAATGGTGTCTAGATATAAAATCATTGAGAGAGAAAGTGTTGATAAACAATAAAACATAGTTTATTTTCGAGTTGAAGCCATCCTCTTGTTGTTCCGTTCAAGAACCGGTTCCTCTTTCAGAGCGTTACTTGCATTTTATGGCTTTTATAACCGGTCTATTTCTTATTTGCTTTCGGAACCGGAGTAAAGAAATCCGTTGTTTGCGCAGCATCCCTTCATGCGGTAAAACGGGAATGTGAGGCTGCACTAATCCAAGAGGAACAAAGAAGTGAAGAGCTGATACGATAGTGCAATCAATTATAGGGAAGCCTTGGATAGAGCGTGCAAATACTCAAGGCTTTTGGCGTGCAGAATGAATGAAAGGCAACAAATTAGTATTTTAATTTGTTGCCTTTCATTCGTTTATGGGAGCTAGATTTTAAATTTAACTTGAATAATGCCTGACTTTTTCAAAGCATCATAGATAATAATGAGAGTCGGGCCGAGAAACAGCCCAACAAAGCCGAGCAGCTTAAAGCCGACATACATGCTGATAATCGCTGCAAGCGGAGAAATGCCCATGCTTGTAGAGTAGATTTTCGGTTCGATAATTCTTCGTACAATTGTAATAACAGCAAAGAGAATGAGTAGTCCGATACCAAGAGATTGATTGTCCTGCATGATGGCAATCACCGCCCATGGGACGAGCACTGAGCCGGTTCCTAAAATCGGCAGGATATCAACGATCACGATAAGCAAGGCAAGCAAGGCGGTATATGAGATATCAAGCAGCCATAAGCCTGTATATGCCATGATAAAGGTCACTAAACTCAACACGATTTGCGCTACAAGAAAGCCAATGCCGGCATTTCCGAGCTGATTTGCGATCAAATACAGCTTATGCTTTGTTTCCTTCGTCAAATAAGCGGATGCCTTTTCCTTTAAAAGAGGAAGCTCTAAGCTAATGAGAAACAAGGCAATGAAGTACACAAGAAATTCAAGCATAAATGCAGGAATGATAGTTACAAAGCTGATCAGACTTTGTGCAATATTTCTTGCGAGCATATCTAAGGAATTTACGCTATTTTCTAAGGTTCGTTCAATTGAAAACATAACTCCATTCGGCAGTGTTTCTGAATACTGTCGCCATTTATCAATAATCGGTAAAATAGTTGTACCGTATAATTCTTGTACGAAGGCGGGCGCTTTCTGTGATAAGGCAACAAGCTGCTTAAAAATGGTGTTGACCATAAAAGCGGCAACTGCCATTAAAGAAGCCAAGTAGGATAGGAAGACGATGAGCACAGCGTATAGACGCTTAAGATTTAGACGCTGCTGAAGCCGTCTAATTCCCCCTTCCAGAACAAATGCGGTTACTAATGCAAATACAATTGGTATGCTATAGGGTACGAGCAATATAACAGCAAGCAGCACGAGGCCGACGAACAGTCGTTTTTTCCACATACAAAAACCTCCTTGATGAAAACGTAAAAGTAGTTCTGCTCCTTCTATTTTACAGGCTTTTGGAGACTTTGTATGCTGTTTTCCATATAGATCATACGTAAAAATTAGTGCTATACAGAGTATGAACTGATTTTTATAGATTTGTGAGGATCCTAAGGAAGCTTTTGATGAGATCGACTTGAGTGATACAGAAGGCGGAGCAGCTTTATATGCAAGACTTTGTCAAATCGCCCCAATCATGGTAAATACGGTAGGCGGGCAGCATATAAAGTAATGGGGATGTAAAAAAGAAAGGCTCTTTTCTAAACAATTGTTGCTGCAGAAATAAACAGAACGTGTTTCGATACAAGAAAGAGGCTATTCGCCTCTTGCAATCAACCTCTCCTTTCTAATTTCTCACCTCTTCTCACAGTGCTGTAACGTGCTGCCGGCCAGATGCAAAAGCAACAATCTATGCGAAAACAGCCAAAAGAAAAGGACACAAGGTAATCTGAAATAAGCCCAGTGTATCCTTTTTTGATGTCTGCTTTCCACCATCATATTCATTTAACAGATGATTCGCAGGGGAATTTAAGTGTAGCTGTTGTACCCTTTCCATATTCGCTTTCAAAACGTAGGCGGCCTTTGAATTCCTCTACCAATCGAAATGTCACCATTAATCCAAGACCCGTTCCTTTTTCCTTCGTTGAATAGTACGGCTTTCCTAATTTTTGCAGCTGCTCGGGCCGCATTCCTTCTCCTGTATCTGCAACTTGGATAAGCACCGCGTTTTTTTGCTCATATGCCTTTATTAAAACTGAACCTTGCTTTTCAGTAGCTTCAATAGCATTTTTTACAAGATTTAGGATTATTTGCTTGAACTGCAGCGGATCTCCCGATATATATAGGTCGCTTTCAATTTGTGATTCGAGCTTTACTCCCTTGAGGTTGGCGTAAGATTGAACGAATTCTAATAATGCCTGCAGCTCTTGGGAAATATGTAATCGTTCTTTATGAATGGACTTCGGCTTGGCGAAATTTAAGTAATCGGTAATAATTCCTTCAGCACGATCCAGCTCTGATATGGCTGTTTCCATGAAATATTTGTGCTGCTTGTCCACATTCTCCTTCGTCAGTTGAATAAAACCCCTCACAACCGTCAGTGGATTGCGTACTTCATGAGCGATAGAAGCTGCTAACTCGCTAATCATATTTAGCTTTTCCGCTTTTGAAAACTCCTGCTGAATTCTTTCATTCTCATAGATGCGTTCAAATAGAATAATGTTGCAAACGCCAGCCCCAATGTTGCAAAGAGCTGAAAATACAAAAAATCTCGGTCCTTGCTGAAAGAAAAAAGAAAGATTATCGGTAGTATAAAAGTAATACCAAAAAGAAAGCATGACAAGGGAATACATGCATGTTAAAAGAAGGATACTTAAAAAAATTTTTTTTCGAAAGCTTAATGCTGTAAAGGATTTACTGATTGGCAGCAGCAAGGAAAACAAGAGAAGGATCACAATCATTGTTATGAAAGCTGCTAAGTTTAGTCCTATATATACTCGATACATAATTAAAAGTATTCCTGCAATGATTCCCCCCTTGTATCCACCGTATAGAATCGAGATTACAAAGGGCACCCAGCGCAAATCCCAAAGGAAGGAAGAGCCTTGTACAACGGGGAACATCATGCATAAAATAGAAGACAGTCCGCAAATGATCCCGAGCAGCCATTGAGACATCGAGATGGTGCCCCTATACCGTTCTAAGCGCAAAAGCTGGTACACAAATACTGGCATAATAATAATAAGTGTATTTAATAGCAGCTCCTTAAACATTTTGCACCTCGCCTTCTCTTAGTTTTAGAATTTCCCCTTTAGTATAAAGATATAATATTTTAGTTCCGTTGGGAATTAATAATGTAATTAAATATATATTTAGTGAAATTATTACCGAGTCCTAAAATGATAAAAAAATGCAGCAAAAGAGATAAAAGTGTATTTTGTGATTTTTCTTTTCTCTTTTATAATTAAAGGATAAAACGGCATAATGAATTGTATAAAATATTTTAGAGATATAAGAAGTTAAGGGTGAAAAAGGGTGAACAATGCAGTGGAAAAAGAAGGGATATTGCAAGAAGCGGAAGACTTTATTAGAAGATGCTACCAAGAGTTAGGGAAAAGTGAAGATGCCATCAAGCAGCGTCTGTCGGGAATTCAACAGGCTATTGAAAAAAATGGAACATATGAGCATACATTTGAGGAATTAGAGCACGGAGCTCGTATGGCCTGGCGGAATAGTAACCGCTGCATTGGACGATTATTTTGGGGCATGCTTCATGTGTTTGATGCGAGAGGAGTGCAAACTGCCGAAGAGGTACATGAAGCGCTGCTGCGGCATATTGAGTTTGCGACAAATAGAGGAAAAATCAGGCCGGCTATTACAATTTTTAAGCAGAAAAGGGATGAAGAGAACGAGATTAGAATCTGGAATCATCAGCTGCTTCGTTATGCTGGATATGAGACAGAGCATGGGGTCATCGGAGATTCTGCTTCCTTGTTATTTACGAAGGAATGCGAAAAGCTCGGCTGGCGGGGAGAAGGGACAAGCTTTGATCTATTGCCGCTTGTTGTACAGGTGGACGGCGGGCAGCCCAAATGGTTAGAAATTCCGAGTGAATCTGTTCTTGAGGTGCCTATTTCCCACCCGGATTTTGCTTGGTTTGAGGAGTTTCAATTGAAATGGTACGCTGTCCCGATTATTTCCGATATGAGGCTCGAAATCGGGGGGATTCATTATACAGCGGCTCCGTTTAACGGCTGGTATATGGAAACGGAAATTGGTGCACGTAACCTGGCAGATACAAGCCGTTATCATATGCTTCCGCGCATTGCAGAGAGGATGAAATTGGATATGAGCAGAAATGCAACGCTGTGGAAGGATAAAGCCTTAATTGAATTGAATATTGCTGTGTTACATTCCTTTAAGGGAGCTGGAGTAAGTATTGTAGACCATCATACAGCCGCTCAGCAATTTAAGCAGTTTGAAAATCAAGAACAAGTGAGCGGCCGGGACGTAACCGGAAGCTGGATGTGGCTTATTCCGCCTGTTTCACCTGCGACAACTCATATTTATCATCAGAATTATAAAAATACAATTGTTAAGCCGAATTATTTTTATCAGGATAAGCCCTATAGTGCAGGACAGCTTTGAGTGTATGGACGCAGGAGCATTTTTTATATTAAGAAAGCTTATTTACAACGAAAGGTCTAATTATTCAAGGTGTAAAAATTCGGAGCGCGTGATTGGTAACTCCGTAGCAAGTTTTTATACTATGATGGGAGATTTTGAGTTTAACGTATCAAGATGTATAAATGTATTTATGCATAAAGAAAACGGCAGGGAGAAGAACTCCTTGCCGTTTTCGCAATCTAAAAGGTGCAGCATTTTTAATAGTTTTTGATTAGTATCTAAACTAAAAAGTCTAGACCGCAGGTTTTACGTTAATGTTTTTGGATTTTTTTATGCTATCGTTTTGTTTCAAAACAGTTTTGCGAATAAACGGGATGACCCAGCGGTCTAAACCAAATACACCGGCATTGAGCCCCGCTGCTAAAAGGATTCCTCCAAATAGAATATCAGTTGGATTGTGAGAAACAGTTCCTGCAAGCAAGAAGCTAAAGTTCATAACAAGACCAAAGAATGCTGCCGCTGTTGTTAAGCAGCCAAGTAATAATCCAAGGCCTACAAGAGTTTCACCCGCTGGGATTATAACATTAAATACATCTGCATTTGGAATCGCGAAGTTTTTAAGAAAAGATACATACCATCCATAGACAACGTCATCTGGACCGGCAACAGGTTTTGCCGCAGCTCCAGCTAGAAAACCAGATACGTCAAATTGGCCGCTTTGTAATTTTCCTAGTCCTGCTGTGAACCAAGAGTATCCTAAATATAAACGAAGAACAGTTAAAAGAGCTGCCGCAATGCGATTTTCCCTAATAAATTTCATAAACATAAAAGTTCGCTTCCTTTCAAATGAATTAGTAATGACTACACTGTAAGTATACTTAAAAATTTGTTAAAAATACTGTATTTGTGATGTTTTTCACAAATAGTTCAAAAGAAAATGAACAAATGGTGAAGAGCAATGTTTGTTCATATGCTGCCGAAACTAGTTTTATATCCTCTGGTACCCAGAACTAAAATCTGCCGATGTATTGCAGCTAGAACTAAAGGACTTTTCAGCTCAAGAGGTCCTTGTAATAATCATTTTGTGTTAAACTAAAAAAATCAATATTTAAATTTTCACATGGATTAAGTTATGACCGTGGTTATTCTTTTAATTTGCATCTCCATGTTTCTTTAAAACAAATAATTTGTATTTCATTTTCTGCCTTTGTTTTTTAGAAAAAAACGGGTAATTTATTTTTCGACGATGTTTCAGATATGGGGACTATTTTTACGAAAGCACAAAAGGGGCTTCATGAATATAAAGAAGTGTATATGATTAAGAAACTATCTGCCGCATGTACACCTGATATAAGAATAAGGGGAGGTGAAGAAAATGGATAGCATTACACATACTTTGTTTGGCTTAGCGCTTTATGGGACGATTAAAAAAGAAGAAATGCCGAGGCCGATGAAACGCGCCCTCCTTGTAACAGCAGTAGGAGGAAGCCAAATTCCGGATATTGATGTGATTTCGCAGCTGTGGGATACAGAGGGGATGTATCAGATGTGGCACCGCGGTATTACCCATTCTATCTTTTTGATTCCGATTTGGGCGCTGTTGTTTTACTTTATAAGTCGCGTATTGTTTGGAGTGCGGGGGATACGTATCTTTTGGCTTGCTGTGCTAGCTGTTTTTATTCACGATACAAGCGATTTATTCAATGCATGGGGAACCGGGTATTTAGAGCCGTTTTCGCAAGTAAGAATTACATTTGGTACAATTCCTATTATTGATTTTATCATTTGGTTAATGTTACTCGTTGCTTTTCTCGTTACACGAAGATATCGTTTTTCGTCACACCTTGTATATAGATGGGCATTTGCTTGTATAGGCTTACATTTTTTTCTTCAATCTGCGCAGGGCTATGCACTGTATCAAGCTTATGAATCGAAGTATGATCAGCTTACTCTTTCGGCAAGCTTTCTACCTGGGCATTTTTCTGTGATTGGGAAAAGGGGAAATGTAGTAGAAATTATGAATGACAGCATTTTCAGTGAGCCGCGGTTGCAGTATAAGCTTGTCTCACAAGAAAATGCAGACTTAAATAGACTGTTTAAGGAGATGCCGACAGCTAAAACTTTGTATAAATGGGCACCATTTGTTGTTGTGGTAGATAATGAAGACAGGCTTGGCGTCTATGACCCGCGTTTTTATCGCAATGGTCAATCCTTTTTGTTTGAGTATCTCGAAAAAAATGGAAAGGTAAGTCGATAGAAGGAGAAGTTTATGATTTTTTCCTTTTTGGTTAAAAATCTGTATAATGTTATTTTATGTAAAAGAGCAAAATACTCTAACAGAAAAGGCAAGTTCCCTATGCTTACAATGAACTTGCCTTTTCTTGTGTAGAGATGAGGAAAGGAGCCGTATATGTCAGCAAAACAGCATCCGGATTATCGTTTTGAACAGGAACGGTTGGAATTTACGAAGACGTATATTCGCTTTTTGCTTGAGCAGGCAAGGGAGAGTGAACAGCATTACCGGGAGCATATATGGGAAGCGTATGCAGATTTGAATGTACTTGACAGCTCGCTCGGCTATTCCAACTTGCTTACGAATGTGCAGTTTTTAGAAATGACGGAACGGGAGCATCGGCAGCTGGAGCGCGTGCGGCATAAGCCGTATTTTGCGCGAATTGATTTTCAGGAGAGCGATCAGGAACAGCACGAGAAGCTATATATCGGAAAGGCCTCGCTTTATGATAAGGAGTCGCAAAAGGATATTATCGTAGATTGGCGCTCCCCTGTCGCAAATGTGTATTACGACAGCCGGCTCGGTGATGTGACATATGAAGTCGGAGATGAGATTGTTACTGGCAATGTTTCTCTAAAGCGCCAATATATCATTGAGGATGGGGAACTGGAAGAGATTCGTGATATTGACATTACGACGCATGATGAGCTGCTGCAGCAGGCTTTGTCAGGAAGCGCACAAAATAGATTGACCGATATCGTGTCAACCATTCAGGACGAACAAAACAAGGTTATTCGTGCCGACTTGTATAAGCCGCTCATTGTACAGGGGGTGGCTGGAAGCGGAAAAACAACGATTGCCCTGCATCGGATTGCTTATTTTATTTACAAGCATGCCGCTTACTTTTCTCCACAGTCCATCATGATTTTGGCTCCAAGCAAGCTGTTTCTTACGTATATTTCCGAAGTGCTGCCAGAGCTTGGGGTTGACCAGGTGAGACAAACGACGTTTTTGGAGTTTGTAGTACAATGCATTGATCCAAAGCTGCGATTTTCCCGAATGGAAGAGGACCTTGTCTTTTTGCTGCAAGGCGGGGAGGGCGAGAAGCAGCAGGAGCGGGCAAAGGTGATCGCCTTTAAGGGATCGCTTCGTTTTGCGCGTATGGTTCACCGCTATGCAAAGGATATCGAGCGCAGCATGGTGCCTGAGGGAGACTTTAAAATTGGAAATATTGTAGTGATGAAGCACGAACGAATTCAAAAGCTATTTCTTCACGAATATAAGTATTTGCCAACATATAAACGAATTCAAAAATTGAAAATTGTATTAATAAACTATGTAAGAACGAAAAAGGCGGAATGGGAGAAGAGGATTCTCGAAAATTACGAGATTAAGCTAGGCCGTGCACTTGCGATTCAGGATGACATGAAGCGGAAAGAGACTGTGACGCGTCTGATGGAAAAGAAGGAAACGTTGATGGCGGATTTTAAAAAAGGGTGCCGGACGGCTGTGAACCATTATATTAAGCAATTTCCAAAGAGAGATGTATTTGATTACTATCACGAGCTGCTTACAAACGAAGAACTGCTGCGAGCCTATGATGAGCGTTTGCCGGGTACGCTTATAAACGCAATTGCCTCCTCTCGTCTCAAGTGGAAACGGCAATATAGGGCGGAGGATGCAGCTGCGCTGCTTTATTTACAGCATTATTTATATGGTCCGAAGCAAGAGGTGAAAACAAAAAGCATTGTAATCGATGAAGCACAGGATTATACAATGTTTGAGTTGTATGCGCTGAAAAAAATGTGCAAAACTGAGCTGTTTACCATATTGGGAGATTTATCGCAGGGCATTCATGGCTACCGAGGAGTGAAGAACTGGGGAAATGTTGTAGAGCAGCTATTTCCAACAGCGAACTATTTAACGCTCGAGAGAAGTTATCGGACAACAATCGAGATTATGAACCTAGCGAATGCGGTATTAAGCAGCAGCTGCGAGATAAAGGTACCTTTAGCGATCCCGGTTGTTCGTCACGGAGGTGCTCCTGTATTTGTCCTGTATAAAGATGAAAAGCAGATGGCAGCTGCTTTGGAACGAGCCATTTTGCGGGCGAAAGCTGATAAACTAAAATCATTTGCGTTGCTTGGGAAAACGAAAACAGAATGTGAGTATCTTGCCCGTATATTTGAAGCGTATAGCTCCTTATCTGTTGAACTGATGACGGAGCAGCGCGAGCTTGACACAGCTGTTGTTTCGATTATTCCCATTCATGTTGCGAAGGGACTAGAATTTGATTTTGTTGCGATCGTCTCCCATTCGGAAACGTATAGCAGGGAGGAGCTGGATACGCAGCTTTTATATGTAGGGATGACAAGGCCCCTTCATCAGCTGTATGTATGTGCGAAGGCAGCAGAGGATGTGCTGCTTGCCGGTATAAATAAAGATTTATTTACGGAAACGCTTGGAGAAATAGCGGATGAACAACAAGGAGAAAGGTGACAGAAGGAGAGATATTCTCTCCTTCTGTCACCTTTCATTTGTTTCCTCTTACTTAGTTTGTTAGGACCGCTTTGTTGCTTCCTTTACTCGCTGAATATGCGCCATTTTATTGTTCCAGCAAGCCTCGCTTAGATCAACTGGATATTCTTCGGGATTCATCGTTCGTTTATATTCCTCCCAAAGAAGCTTCATATTTTCCAATGCATATTGTTGGATGTCCCTTATATGAGGCGTATCATATACAAGCTGCCCGTTTACAAAAATATCATGATGAAGTTCACGCGCTTCAAAATTTGTTACAAATTTACTGATAAAGGTATGAACGGGATGAAACATTTTCAGCCGTTCTTCTTCTTGGGGCTTTTCTTCTTCAAGGGCAATATAATCCCCTTCAGCGTGATGATTGACGAGATTAATAATTCGGTACACCTTTTTCAATCCGGGTGTACTAATTTTTTCAGGATTAGAGGAAATTTTAATGGTATCCATCATCTTTCCATTTTCATCCTCAATCGATACGATTTTATAGACAGCCCCGAGCGCTGGTTGATCGTAGGCAGTAATGAGCTTTGTGCCAATTCCCCAAGCGTCAATTTTTGCTCCCTGCGCTTTTAAATTCATAATGGTATATTCATCTAAATCGCTTGAAGCGACGATTTTTGTTTCTGGAAATCCGGCTTCATCGAGCATTTTCCGCGCTTCCTTTGAAAGATATGCCATATCACCGCTGTCAAGGCGAATGCCGATAAATTGAATGCGGTCCCCGAATTCCTTCGCTACCCGGATTGCATTAGGAACTCCTGATTTTAACGTATCGTATGTATCTACTAGGAACACGCAGTTTGTATGCGTTTCAGCATATTTGCAGAAGGCTGTGTATTCATCTCGATATGCTTGCACGAATGCATGTGCATGTGTTCCTGAGACAGGGATACCGAATTTTTTTCCTGCCCGTACGTTGCTTGTTGCAGAAAAGCCACCGATAAAAGCAGCTCTTGTTCCCCAAATTGCCGCATCGAACTCATGAGCGCGGCGCGTACCAAATTCCATTAGCTCTTCAGAACCGACAGTCTGCTTCATGCGGGCCGCCTTTGTAGCGATAAGTGTTTGATAGTTGACGATGTTTAGCATGGCTGTTTCAATAAGCTGCGCCTGGGCAAGCGGAGCTTCAACGCGGATCATCGGCTCATTCCCGAATACCAATTCTCCCTCCCGCATGGCACGTACTGTTCCCATAAACTTGAGAGAGTGTAAATATGAGAGAAAATCATCTGCATAACCGAGTTCTTCACGAAGATAATTGATATCGCTCTCTGTAAACCGAAACTGCTGCAAGTATTCAATGAGCTTTTCTAGACCAGCAAAAATGGCATACCCATTGCCAAATGGAAGCTTACGGAAGTACAGGTCAAATACTGCCCGGCGATTATGGAGCCCATCGCGCCAATATGCTTCGACCATATTGATTTGATATAAATCGGTGTGTAACGCATAGCCGTCATCTTCATACAGGTGATTCATCGTAATACCTCCTAGCTAGCTTTAATAACATTATGGGTAAAAAGAAGCTTTGAGATTCCCTGCTTACTATAAACATCGAGCTGTGCATATCCTATAATAGGGCGAGGGAAGCAGCTTGACAGAAATGCTTATGCAGCATTATTCACTTTTCCGTTTCCATATGTACAGAAGCATGATGATAGAAAGAGCACCTAATATGATTTTTCCTGTCCCGCTCCAATTGAGGACTTCATAAACGGAGTACGTTTCTAAGAGTAGAGCGGGCACTTTTCCGATTGTGCTGGAAATGATAAAGGAGAGCCAATCCATTTTCCCAAGCGCTGCAAACAATGTAACGAGACTCGACGGCACGAATGGCAGCAGCCGTAAGGAAAGAACGAGAAGAAATGCTTCCTTTCCCTCCACATGAAGCAGCCGCTCTGCCTTCGGATAGCGCGCTGCGTGTTGATTGACCCACTTACGGAAGCCGTTTCGATATAAAAAGAAAGCAGCAATTGCACCAGCTGCTTCTCCTATAAGAGATACAGCTGCTCCGCCGATAAAGCCAAATAGTTTTACATTAAGAGCTGTAAGAAATACACTTGGAATTACACCAATGATGCTGATAAGGATATTACAGATTATACTGAACAAGAAGGAGATTTCCTTGTGAGCCATGAGAATAGACTCTAATTCATTCATTGTCATAGATACTCCTATTATGGATGATGTATACAATCTTAGCATACAAGTATGGAGCAGAATAGATGCCTCTAGTTGAATTAACCGAAAAAAAGAATCCATTATCTATAATGCTCTGGTATCAGCCCCGCCTACGCTGTATACCTTTGGCGGCCACGCGTGCCGCCCTGCCCGATTAAAAGAATAACAAAGAAAAATGAAAAGTTCGTAAAAAATAAGTGAAGGAGTAATGTAATAATTATTAATATTATTCTATATACAATGCTGTTGAGATACAAATGAGTTCTTGCTGCGTCGAATTGTCTTCTAGCTGAAAATTTATACCCAAAGCAGGTCTTTGTAAATACAAAAAAACGACGTGAACATCACGCCGTTTTTTTGTATCTGCTTTTTGAAATTTGCCCGCTCTCGATGACCTGCCCGTTTTGTTTAACGGTCTTATAAGTGACAACAGTAACGTTTTGAGGTGTTTCGCTAACAACCTTCGAGGAAACATCTACGCTTTTTCCAGTGCTTGTACCAAAAATACGTACAACTGTGCTTCCTCCGTCGACAAAGGATTGAATGTAGATATAATGGCCCGTGTTATTTTTAAATTTCAGGTCTGGACCATAATCGGCTACAGTTGCATCCTGACCAAGCGGTACATAATGAACAGGCTTAGAGTGATTGCTTCGTTCCACAATTGATAAATCCGCACGAAGAACCGCTCCGTATAGTGTGCTGCTAACCTGGCAAACACCGCCGCCTGCCTCTTGCTCCAGCTTCCCGTTAACATATACGCCTGCTAATTTATAGCCGTTCGCTGCATTAGTCATGCCAACATGACCGTTGAAGCTGAATACTTCACCTGGTGCAACAAATACGCCTGTTAGCTTATTCGCTGCCCGCGATACATTATATACTTGATTTGCATTGCGGCCTGCGACTGATGTACGGTATTCGGCAATTACCTCTTTAATGCCCATGTTTTGTACATCCTCTGTTGTACGCTCTGGCTTCGCCGCAGTGACAGGCACGTCAATGCTGGCGGTTGCTTTGCTTACAGCTTCTTCAGTTAAAGCTTTCAGCTTTTCTTTGTCTACCTTTTCGCCGTCTGTGCTTGGAGAAATTGAAATATTTGTTCCAGTGATGCTGATTGATGCATTTTTTGGCTGCGACAGGAAGTCATTGTATTTATCCTTCATAAATTCATCGTATTTTTTCGAATTCAAATGCGCTGTCAGTTCATAGGAACGCTGAAGCTTTCCTTCATTAGCCTGTTTTCTTAATGTATAGCGTTCGCGAATATTGCCCTCTTGTTCCTTGAAAATCTCGTCCACAATGTCAGTACCTTTATATTGCACACCTAAGTCTTTCCATGTAAAGGTACTGTTTGTACCGCGCAAGGAGTAGGTGATGGATTGCTGGTTCAGCGAGTCCACTTTTTGTTGAATAACTTTTGCTGCTTCATCCTTCGTCTTTCCGTCTAAAGGTATACCTGCAAAGGTTGTATGCGGAAGAACATATGTATTGAGTTCATTATTCATTTTTGATACATAATTATAAGCAAATCCTCCAATAGCACAAATACCGATACCGGCTGCAGCTACTGAGCCGATAATCCAGCTACGTACTTTCATTTCTTTCCCTCCTGAATCTCTATTCCCTCAGTTTCATCCGGCAAGGCTGTCATCACTTGTATCTAGTATACTACTAAATGAAAAGGATGTGTAATGAAAAGATAAAATTTGTCATATTTCTGTAATCTTTGGAGTAGAAGGTAGAAAAAGATAATCTTTATATATGTCATACCATAATTATAAAGTAAATAAGAAACAAATTGTTACACTAATTCTATTTTTTGTAATTTTTATCTTCTGTTGCTCTCTTTTCTAATGGTCATCAAAGCAGGAAAAAGAGTATGTATTCTAAAACAAAGCAGAAAGGATTTTGGTTACATTAGGAGGAAGCAGCCGCTGTAAAACGGCTGTACAATCTTACGAGATAAGTATAATTTTGTGAGGCATTGTCTAGCTCCCATGACCTGCTTGCTGTGGGGAAAGACCTCCGCTCACCGAGGCAAAAAGCGCTTCCATGCGCGGAGAACTGTCTCCTTCGAGAGCAAGGCGGACCGTGGCTGTTTTTCTTACATGCGGGAATGAACCTCATAAATAGCAAACTTTAAATAATCTCCTTCATTTGCAGCGAGCAGTTTCGGATGGTCATAGCCAGCCCCGCTCCAATACACCTGGCGAAGAATTTTTTTTGCATCGAATGCTGCATCCTCCACCATCTTTTGAAACATATCAGCATGAACATGGTATGAGCAGCTGGCGGTAACGAAGAAGCCTCCATCTTTGACAAGCTTTAGGCCATTTAAGTTGATATCCTTATATCCACCCATTGCTTTTCGCACTGCATGGGCAGATTTCGCAAACGCAGGCGGGTCAACGATTACAACATCCCACTGCTTTTCTTCCTTAACAGCGTCCCGTAAATAGTCAAACGCATTAGCTACTACAAACTCTACATTATCGAAACCGTTCAGGGCAGCATTTCGCTTTGCAGTATCAATGGCATGCCCGGAAATATCAACAGCTGTTACGTGCTTTGCGCCGTATCGGCATGCATTCAGCATAAATGAGCCGGTGTGGGTAAAACAATCTAATACAGTTTCATTTTTAGAAACGAGCGGCGCGATTGCAGCACGGTTTTGACGCTGGTCAAAGAAAAAGCCTGTCTTTTGTCCATTTTCAATATCAACAATATAGGAGACACCATTTTCTTCAATTTGAATTTCAGTAGCAGATTCTCCGTACCAAAATCCCTTTTCCTGTTGTAAGCCTTCCAACTCGCGTACATATACGTCGTTTCGCAAATAAACAGCCTTCGGCTCGAAAACATCAAGCAGCCCTTTTAAAATCCATTCCTTTCTCAGCTCCATGCCAAGCGATAAAATTTGTACAACGAGAACATCCTCATACTTATCGACAATGAGTCCAGGAAGAAAGTCGGATTCGCCATATACAGCGCGGCAGGAACGGACATTCGGCAGAAGTCGTTGTCTATATTCCCAAGATTTTCGGATTCGTTCTACAAAGAATGCTTCGTTTAATTCTTCATCTGGATTTTGCGTTAGAATACGCACGATCATTTGTGAATTTGGATTTATGTATCCTTTTCCTAAAAAGAAGTTCTGATGATTGTATACATCTACAAAGTCCCCTGGTTCAAAGTCTCCTTCGATGCGATTTACTTCACTTTGAAATACCCAAGGATGTCCTTGCTCTAACCGTTTTTTTCGATTACGCTGTAAAATAACTTTTGCCACATGATTCACTCCATCATTGTATTTTGCTTATTCATCATACATAACTAAGAGGCAAGATGCCAACGAAAATGTTTCTATATTTCATCTTGTCCTATTTTAACCATCTTCAAAAGAAGGATATTTTACCGATCTTTCGTCTAAGGAAGATTTAATCGAATCCTCAAATTGGAGAAATTTATAATGAGTTGTCTTGTAGCTCGCGAGGAAAAATAAGAGCAATCCATTTTTGTGCAGCATAGAAGGGTAAACCTCGGCTTCCCTAGGAGGTGCTACTGTTGGGAGTATGGAACTTAATCATGGTTGCATTTTTAATTGCATTAACAGGTTTTTTCGTCGCAACAGAATTTGCAATCATTCGAGTGCGTCCAAGTCGAATTGACCAGCTTATCGCGGAAAATAAGAACGGGGCGCTGGCCGTAAAAAAAGTGATCACCAATTTAGATGAATATTTATCAGCATGTCAGCTCGGTATTACTGTCACGTCACTTGGTCTTGGGTGGCTGGGAGAACCGACTGTTCATCATCTACTGGAGCCCGTTTTTCGAGATATCCATCTTTCTCCAGCTATGGCAAGCATGCTTGCGTTTATTATTGCATTCTCTTCCATTACATTTTTGCATGTTGTAGTAGGGGAGCTAGCTCCAAAAACATTAGCTATTCAACAGGCAGAGCGTATTAGCCTGGCATTTGCTAAACCGATTATTTACTTTTATAGGCTCATGTTTCCGTTTATCTGGCTTTTAAATAGTTCAGCGCGTCTTGTCACAGGGATGTTTGGGCTCAAGCCGGCATCAGAGCATGAGGTAGCTCATTCAGAGGAGGAGCTGCGTTTTATTTTATCGGAGAGCTATGAAAGCGGTGAAATCAATCAGGCTGAATTTAAATATGTAAGCAATATTTTTGAATTTGATAATCGTATTGCGAAGGAAATTATGGTGCCTCGAACAGAGATTGTCGGGTTATATGAGGAAGACCCGATGGAAGTTCATATAGAAATTGTTCGTTCCGAAAAATATACTCGTTATCCCGTATTTGGAGAGGATAAGGATGAAATTCTTGGCATGGTTAATGTAAAGGATTTTTTTATCCATTATATGAAGGGTGAGGAGGGGCGTGTGGAATCCATTACCTCTTATATGCGCCCTGTTATTGAAGTAATGGAGACCATTCCCATTCACGATTTGCTGCTGCAAATGCAAAAGGAGCGCATTCCTCTCGCTGTACTATACGATGAATACGGCGGTACTGCGGGGCTTGTAACGCTTGAGGATATATTAGAAGAAATTGTCGGAGAAATTCGCGATGAATATGACGAGGATGAGCGAGCCCCGATTCAGCATCTGTCTGAGGACCACAAGATTGTGGATGGAAAGGTGTTAGTAAGCGAAATTAACGATTTACTTGGTCTCCATCTAGAGGAGAACGATGTTGATACCATTGGCGGATGGATATTAATGCAGGAGCAGGTGATTACAGAGGGGCAGTCCTTTACCGTTGGTGATTGGCAGTTGACTGTTATGTCTAAAGATTCTCATCAAATTAAGTTAGTTGAAATCAAAAGGTTGGTACCAAGGGAGGAAGTTGTTGTATCGGCATTGGAATGATCGCTTTCCTTGGAGGAGGTAAAGTGAGGGATTTAAAGGCAATGGAGGAGTCCATTGCCTTTTGAGATAGAGAGTATATGCTGCTCTTATAACAAAATCTGCTCCTTCTTCAGCAAACGATAGTAGAGATACACGAGCAGATATGCAAATTTGTATGAAAAAAAGGTCCGGCCAATATTCCAGCTGTTGTAATAGCGTACCTTTCTTAGTGTTACATAGAGTGCTTCAAGTAATGTTGTGAAGCTTGTAATCAAAAGAAGAGGGATCCAAACCCTCTTTTTCCGCTGTACAGAGTGTATAAAAAAAACGGTTAATATTGGATAGGTGCCAAGGTGTATAGGAAGAGAGCGAAAGAGATCGCGGTTACGAAACGGCCGCGTCCTCCAAAAGTTAAAATGTTGGCCTAAGACATCAAATATAAATCCAATAACCATTGCAATGGGGGAAATGAGCAGGAACGATCGTTTATTTTTTCGGTATAAATATGTTCCTGCGGCTATATGTAAAAATCCAATAAGGGAAAATAAGTTCACAGCATTTCCTCCTTCAAGAAAGTTATGTTTAGTTTGAAGGAGTTTTTCCGCATTTATGCAAGGTGAGAGATGTAAAAAGAGTGGATACAATATACCTAATATTTTGAAAAATAAAGCATCCTCATATAGAATGAAACACAAAGTTTAATGTTGAAGAAAAGAGGAAAGAAGGCGGGGAAGATGAGCGACATATTTGTGAAAACGACACTGCAAAAGCGAGTGCTGGCTCAGTTAGAGGAGCTGGTTGGGAGGTTTGCAGAACGAGAACCATCTCTTGATGCGTTTGGTTCCTTTCCGTTTGAAAATATACAAGAGCTAAAGGAAATCGGTTATACCTCGTTGCCGCTGCCAAAGGAATATGGAGGAGAGGAGATTTCTTTATACGATTTACTCCTCTTTCAGGAAAAAATTGCAGAAGGAGACGGCTCTACCGCCTTATCTATTGGATGGCATATGAGCCTCTTCATGGAATTGACCGAGCATAGACAATGGGAGCAGAAATTATTTTCTTGGATGTGCGGAGAAGTGAGAAATGGGGCGCTGCTGAATCGCGCTGCTACAGAGCGCGGGACAGGAAGCCCAACGCGCGGAGGAAAACCGGAAACGACGGCGCGCAAGGAAGGAGATCAGTGGGTTATTAATGGCCGGAAAACATTTACGACGATGTCGCCTGTACTTAACTATTTTATTGTCACAGCAAGCATAGCAGACAGCGATGATATTGCTGAGTTTCTCATACCGAGAGAATCCGAAGGAGCTGCAATTGAACAGACATGGGACAGTGTTGCGCTAAGAGGCACAGCAAGCCATGACCTGGTGTTAGAGAATGTACATATCCCCCATTCATATTTAGTGGAAACGAAAGATTTGGTAAAGAAGCATAACGGCTCGCTTCTTCATATCCCGGCTTGCTATTTAGGAATTGCGCGTGCGGCACGAAATTACGCTGTAAAGTTTGCGAAAACATACCATAATAATAGTACCCAGCAACCGATTGCCTCCTTGCCAAGCATTCAGCGTCTCATTGGAGAGATAGAGCTCGAGCTTATGCAGGTGCGTCATTTTATGTATAGTACAGCTGAAGCATACGATGCAGCTGATCATAAAGAGATGCTGCAGGGAGAGCTGGCGGCTGTGAAGCATGCCGTCACCAACACGGCTATCTCTGTTGTAGATAAGGCAATGAGAATCGTTGGAGCGCGCAGTTTATCGGGAAAAAATCCGCTTCATCGTTACTATTTAAACGTAAGAGCTGGTCTGCATAATCCGCCTGCTGATGATATTACCATTGCATTGCTGGCAAAGCTGGCGATTGAGTCCCAAGGATAGGAGGAGACCTCCGAATCTACGTGTTAAAGGAAGGATAACAGATGGATGCAGAGATTAGGAAGCAGCTTCGGGAAATCGAACGGCAGCATGATGTAAAGGTTTTATATGCAGTCGAATCAGGAAGCCGAGCCTGGGGCTTTCCATCAAAGGATAGTGACTATGACGTTCGATTTATTTATGTACATAGGAGAGACTGGTATCTTTCTATCGATCAAAAACGTGATGTGATCGAGAAGCCAATCAGCAATATGCTTGATATAAGCGGATGGGACTTGCGCAAGGCGCTGCAGCTGCTGGCAAAATCGAATCCAGCGCTTCTGGAATGGCTTCGTTCCCCAATTGTGTATGAAGAAGCGTCTGCAATTGCACAAAGCCTTCGAAATATAGGCTTATCACATATGTCAAAAAAAGCTGTGATGTATCACTATCTGCACATGGGAAAAGGAAATTATCAGGATTATTTACGTGGTGAAACGGTTAAAGTAAAAAAATACTTTTATGTTCTTCGGCCCATTTTTGTTTGTATGTGGTTAGAAACTGAGCAATCTATTCCTCCGGTAGAGTTTGATCAACTGCTGCAGGCGCAGCAACTGGCTTCCCCGGTGTTACAGGAATTGCAGGATCTCATTTTGCGCAAGAAAGCAGGGGAGGAGCTAGGGAAGGAAACGGCTCTTCCGGCCTTGCATGCATTTATTAAGGACAAGCTGCTGTACTATGAGCAGTATGTGAAGCAGCTTGAGCAGAAGGGGAAGACAAATATAGAACCGCTTAATAGACTGTTTCGTGAAACACTAGCGGAGGTATGGGAGAGGTGTTAGAAGCAGGAATCAGCTAGAAGAGGAAGCCTTTTAGTCGGCTTTTTTTCAGCAGAAAAATAGCACTTTTGCTTATAATTCCGTAGGAAAGCGGAAATATAAAAGAGAGTACAAAGATTGAGGAGGATTCCTATGGATATGAATCGTGTAAAGCAAATTTTATCATCCCCAGGCAATATTCGTGTTGAATACCATGGTGTACCGGTTTGGATTGAAAGCTGCGATGAAGGAAATGGTATCGCAAGCGTACATGATATTAAAAACCCAGATGAAACGGTGGAAGTAAAGGTAGCAGAGCTGGAAGAGATGTAAGAAAAGCCGGTCAGAAATAGATCTGACCGGTTTTTCTTAGCACGGAAGCATGCACGGCAGATTTTTATTTCAGAAGAATATATAAACTACAGCACCACTTTCTCATCTGTTCTTGAAATGGTACAATAGATTTTTAGAATATTCTATTTTTGGAAAGGGTGTTACATTTGAAGCAAGGTATTATTTGTTTAGGCGAAGCATTAATTGATTTTATTCCAACAGATGAAACAAATCTTACATATCAGAAGTGTCCAGGAGGCGCACCTGCAAATGTAGCGGTGGGCTTGGCGAGACTTGGCGTAAAGTCGACATTTCTCGGGAAATTAGGCGATGATGTGCTAGGAAAATTCTTGAAGGAAACGCTGCACGATTACGGCGTAGACACATCATATCTTCCGCTGACAAACGAGGCGAAAACGGGAGTTGTATTTGTCACGCTTGCGGCAAATGGAGAAAGAAGCTTTGAATTTTTTGTCGACCGTAGTGCGGACCAGCTGTTAAGTGAAGATGATATGGATGAGAGCTTGTTTGAAGCAAGCAAGCTGTTGCATTTTGGCTCCATTTCTCTTATTCATGAACCGTCTCGCAGTGCAACAATCCGTGCAGTTGAGCTTGCGAAAAAGCACAATGTTCTTGTTTCATATGATCCGAACCTTCGTCTTGGCCTTTGGAGCAGTGCAGAGGAAGCCCGTGAAATGATTTTATCTATGATGGAGCATGCGGACATTTTAAAAATTTCTGAAGAGGAATTGGAGTTTTTAACGGGTCATGCTGATATTGAGAAAGGACTTGAGGTATTATCCATTTACAATATCCCATACATCTTCGTAACGCTTGGAGCAGAAGGAAGCTATGTTGCGGCAGGTAAGGATATGAGCAAAGTCTCTGCGATGAAGGTGCAGGCAGTTGATACAACAGGAGCGGGTGATGCGTATGTATCCGGTATTTTATATAGCTTCCATGAGTTTATTGGTGAATCAGCGACTGTAAGCGATTTAGAGAAATTTGCAACATTTGCAAGTGTATCTGGCGGCTTGGCGGCATCGAAAAAAGGAGCGATGACAGCGCTTCCTACTCTAGAACAGGTATTGGAGCTTGTAGAGAAACATTAATAGAATGCTACTCATCAATGGAACCGGTTTTTTATAGAAAGCAGGACTCGCCAGCTGGACGAGGGAACTAGACACTGGGGAAAGACAAAAAGAGGAAGTGCTCCCCTCCTTTTTGTCTTTCCTATTTTCTTGTATCAAATTATTGTTTGGCATTGATTTTATATGAGATGTTCTTACTTTCTGCTTTCTATCCCCTTTTATTTAAGTACAATGAGCATAACATGAATCAATAGAAAATTGATTATTTCATCTCAACAATGAACTTTAATCGAGTCTAAATAAAAAATGACAAGCTTTTTCAGCCTGCCATTTTCCTATGAAATAATTTTAAGAAGCAGCTTTTTAAGAAGCGGCTTAATTTTTAAGCGTAAGTCCTCCGCGTGGTTCGCTACTAGAAAGTGATGGTTGTATATATTTTTCATTAATTGATATGTTTCTTCCTTCGCTTCGCCTTCTTCAATGAAAATACCAATTACCTCAAGTCCATGCTTGCGTGCAAGCTTCACAGCTTCGTGCGTATCTAGAATACCGTCCTGATGGTAGTCTAACGCAGATGGCTCGCCGTCTGTAAATACGAGTAAAAATTTATGTTTTTCCGGACGTTTTGCCAATGCTTCAGATATGATACGAATAATATAACCGTCTCGATTATCCTCTTCTTCGCGCAGCTGCATAATTTCTGGGCCGCAGCTTGGGGATATGGAGTTTTTGTAGGCGACGACCTCATGAATGACATTTGGCTTGTATTCTGACTTTGCGCTGGAAGCATCCTCCCAAAAGCCGCTAATCGCATGAGGAACCTTTAAGGATTTCAGTGCCTCATGGAACAGAACGACGCTTTTTTTGGTTTCCTCCATTTTGTTGTACATCGAGCCGGAGCAATCGACTAAAAGATGAAAGACAACATCGAGTTCCTTAGATTCATTCCCTTTCTTATAAAACATGCGTGGTTGTTTTTCCGTATAAATACGGTGGAATTTTTTACGGAGACGACCGTAATATTTCTCCGAATGAGCATTCGTTTTATTTTCAATCGTTTTCTCGATTGTTTTCTTTAGCTCTTTTACATCCTTGTTAATAAGGGACTTTATTACCTGATACGCAGCCTTTTCATCAATGGTCGGTTTGCGGGAGCTTTTTATAGTATGAACAGCACCAATATTATATTTACCATACGGACTTTCACCACTGCTGGATGCATGAGAGGAACGGGCATCCTTTGTATCCGCTGGGTTAAAGTTTGATTGGCTGCTTTTCTTTGAGCCGCCCTGAACGGAAGCAAGAGCTTGATCTGCATCCTCAGACTCACGCGCAGCGTTGCCCATCAGGTTTGTTTTCGTTCCGCTTTCTAGCTCGAAGCGTAAAAAGTTTTCATTATCATTGTTTTTGTTTTCCCGATGCCAAGTGGAGAACGTTTCATCCATTTTGTTTTTCTTCTCATCATCATCTAGGAGCTGTGTGTCATCGTTAGCTAATTTATGCGCACATTCGTCCTTTTTAATTTTCTCGGCTTTATCTCCAATAGGGGCAAGACCAAAATAATTGTTAACCATGTCGCTAGGTAATGCTTCTTCAAGCCGGTAGCGAATTTTCTCGACTGTATACATTGTATCTTCTGTATTACGTGCGTGAAATGCCTCGTACAGAAGCGATTCAATGCTAGTTAAATAGTCATTTCCAAAGCTTTCGTATTTATCGCTTGTCAACGTAAGGTAACAAAGTGAAAATAGCATGTCCGCTTGAAAATCACGGATACGGTTCATTTCGTATTGTGCTGTGAAGTAGCTTCGGTACGTATTTCTGCGCCATGTGAAAATTGATTTTGTGCCGGGACGGAGTGCTTTAATCTTCTCTTCTACCCGCAAATCCTCGAGCAGTACAAATAATTGTGTTAAAAAGTGCTTATGCGGTGAATCTAATAGCTCCTTCGCATACTCACGAATCAGCTTCATATCGGAATGGTGCCGATAGCCGAGGGCTTTTAAGTATACCTCGCTTTTTAAGCCAAGGATCTTATCTTCTTGGCTGCGGTCATCCCAAAAGCGGCTGATGGTTACCTTTCGCTCTCGTTCATCATAATACGCTTGATAGTCGTACTCTAATTGAGCGTTTGGATCCTTTAGGAGCGCACACATTAAATTTTCCATCTGTAGGAAGAGAGAAGCGTCAACTTTTCGTTCATTAAAGACCTGTCTCATGATTATCCCTCAAGAAAATAGCTTTCTGCAAGTTCCCGTACCGTCATTTGTTCTGTCTCGTCGCTTAGCTTCGCGATAATGCTTCGTTCAATTGCGCGCAGTACCGGAATATATAAGCTTAAGTCGCACGCATCGATAATGCCGCGGATGCTTGCTGCTTCCTCGCTCACACGTCCATCACGCGCTAATGGAACGAGATCGCTTGAAAACTGTGCAAACTTTTCAACAATCGCTTCATCCTTTAGCTTTGACTCGGATAGAAGGAGATCTTTTAATGTGGAGCCTTGGATATAAGGAACCTCAATGATGACGAAACGGTTTTTCAAAGCTTCATTTAGCTCGCTCGTTCCGACGTAGCCTTCATTAATTGCTGCAATTACACGGAAATCATCATGGCCGTACACAACCTCCTGCGTGAATGGGTTTGTGATCATTTTACGGTAATCGAGCGCACCGTGCAGCAGCGGTAATGTCTCCGGCTTCGCCATATTAATTTCGTCAATATAGAGAAAATGCCCGCCCTTCATCGCCTTCATAAGCGGCCCATCTACGAATGTAACCTCTGAAGCACCATTGTGAGCCTGAAGCGTGTTATAGCCCAGAATACCTTCTACATCCAAATCAACCGAGCAGTTAATGCTGTGCATCGGCTTTTGAAACAAGTACGAGAGCGTTTCAGCAAGAACCGTTTTTCCGCTTCCGGTTGGTCCCTTTAAAAGAACATTCTTTCCTAGCAGAAGTGCGGTAAGCGCATCTTCTAAAATGCTCATATCCTGTGCCTTGTACAGCTTTTTGCCGATAAGAAACGAGTCGCTGCCAGCGCTGTTTCTGTTGTTTTCATGTAGCTGTTGCAATTGGTTTTGTAGCTGTTGATTTATAGAAAAATGTTGAAACATTAAGATGACCACCATTCTGTTATTGTTTATAAAAGTATCTGTTATACCTATTATATGATACCTTCTTTGGCTATGCTTCGCAAAGGAAAGAGCAGTAAAAAAAAGCGGGAAAACCAACCAACTTTTGGATAGAAGGGTATATGTGAGGGATGTTTTTTGGTTCCTGTATACCTGAAATGCAAAAGCTATGTTGAGAAAAGCTTAGGATTTTTTATATGTAAAAAAGCCCCTCGTGAACGAAGGGCTTTATAGTTGTTTGATTAATAAAACCACCAAGGGCGGTGAAACCAAGGGCGGTAAAACCAAGGACGGTAAAACCAAGGGCGCGGGTACCAATAGCCGTACCATGGACGCGGTCCCCAATACAAAATGCGGGAATCCTCCATCGGGATTTCAGGGAATTGATGCGTATCAACATTTTGATACATGGTGAACACCTCCTTTGCATTGCTTATGTGCGATAGTGTATGCAGGGAGGGAGCGTAGAGAGCATATCCGACATGGAGAAAGAGTCTTTTCTATTAGTCTTCTGCTTGACTGAAAAATATTTTTTTCGAAGGGGAGACAAAGGCCTATTCCAATTGAATTTGTCCTGTATAAGGTGATATTGGTAAGAATTTATTATTATAAAGGAGGAAGCATTATGGAACGTATTCGTCCATTTGGGGGCTTTGGCTTTGGGCGTCCCTTCTTTGGTTTTGGCCGTCCGTTTTTTCCAGGATTTTTAGGAGGGTTGGCATTGGGAGCATTGCTTGCACCGCGTCCATACCCATACCCATATCCATATCCATATCCAGTGCCGTATTATCCATATTATCCGTACTATCCGTACTATCCGTATCCATACTACTAAGATATGACAGGTTTGAAAAAAGTATTGTAAGAACCAAAAACTATTAATGAATAAAACTTTATTAAAGTTAGCGAAACGAGTTAATTAAAGCATAAGATGGCCTAAACCGCCAACTTATGCTTTCTATATTTTTAATTATTTTGTAGTTGAACACAACATAATTAGGTATGTAGCAGGCATAACTCACTAAAACAAAAGATGAAAGAAGGACAAAACCACCAAGGGGAGAAGTCTGTCCAAAATCAAGTGAACTTCATTTATTAGCTATTCCGTTTTCTGGTATCAATTTAATTCTACCGGGAAACTTTTCGCCTCTTTATATGTCCCCTATGTATTTGCACCAGAACCTATTTCTTCTTTTCTGTTTCAAAATTTTATTGCTCCCAGCATCAAAAAAGATAAAAGGACCGGTCATAATTAAATATGAGGCCTCACTCCCCATAATCTGTGATAGTTAATTTTACACTGTATTTGATCGGAACCTTACTAAACCTTTTATCCCAATCTTTTTTGACCTTTTCCCACACTCTAGGATGCTCAATTCTTAATCGATCTCCAAAGCCGGCAACATCTGTGCTGTACTCGGCTTGCAATTTTTTTAATACTTGTTTCACCAAACGATGTACTTCTTTTTCAACCACTTTTTCTTTCTTTTTTAGAGACTCATTTTTAACAAGGGTTCTCGACGTCGCCCAATTTTCAGATAGGCGGCCCTCTGATTCGATTTTCACATCAAAAGAGATGTTATTTGCATCGACATGAGATGTAATTTTGCTTTTCATTGATTTTATTTCGTAAACAATAAGCTGCCCTGTTTTTGGATCAAAGCTTTTCACTACACCGCCTTTTCCTGTTCCTGTTATCCATGTTAATCCCTCTAATTCCATTTCATTTAAAACACCACGCATCTTTTTTGTCTTGCCTTCGATTACGGCAGCTCCCGCAAATTTTCCTTCTTCATTTGCTGAAATCACATTTTGCAGGAGAAAACTAGTTCCAGATTGCATCTTACCCACTAGTTTAACCAGCGGCATAGGAGGCAAAATTCTTGTTGTTTTAGACCGATTATTTACAATTCCAAGTAAACGGAATGCTGGAATTTCTCCTGTTTCCTCTATATTCAACGTCTTACTGGCTCGGCCGCTGCTAATTAGCACAAGACAGCTAAGTCTAATCTCATTGTCACGGAGATATTGATCCAATAGTTGTTCCAAACTATATGTGCGTGCAAGACTCGCACTGATAACAATCACTTTTAAGTGTGGGCTGAACATAGGATGATTCGTTCTCAATGAAAATTCCCGAGTCATTTGATGGATGGAATCCCCAGTTTCAGAAATGTTAATATAAGGTTTAGATTGGGAACCGCCCCCCTTATCCTTAGTCCCTGTTGATTGGGGGTTAACAAATTGGTAGGTCAATGTTATACGATTCCTTTTGATGTATCCTCCTCCTTGCTTTCTTAGCTCTTTCTCAACTACTGACTCTTGACCTTTATCCATTGCTATACCCGTAGTTAAACCCCGATCTTCAATTTCCTTACTGCTCCAGCATCCTGTAAGGGACAGAAGGAAAAGAATTGAAAAGGGAAGCAAGAGAAGCCTCACATTATTATTGAGTTTCATGATTTCCCCCCTTTCAATTTCGAAATAATGAGAAGCGGCAGCGGCAGCAAACCAAATAAAAGCAACGCAGCATTACCAGCCATATCCCCAAGCTTAAACAGATCATTGATATTTGTTGGGATCATGGAAACGATATAAGCAACTGGAAGCAAAGCATACATAAATGGATAATTGCGGTGTCGTAATACGGTCATTCGTATTAAGCATTGTCCCTGATCTACTTCCTTTCGGTGTAATCTATCCTTTGCGCGTAGGGTCTTTCGTATGCATACTCGCTGGGCGACGTTTCATCATCATGAGCGGCAAACGAACCATAAAGTCTCTCCATTCCCTTAGTCGATACGGAATAGCCGGACTTGTATAAGGTACACCAAAACTTTTCAGCTTCACTAAATGACTGTAAAGAAAGAGAAAAAATAGGATAATCCCATACAATCCAAATATGGCAGCGCAAAACATAGCTGTAAAGCGAAGGATACGTAACGTAATCCCTGCGTTATACTGGGGAATAGCAAAGGAAGAAATGGCGGTGACCGCCACCACGATTACCATAACTGGGCTGACAATCCCCGCTTCTACAGCAGCCTGTCCAATAATTAGCCCGCCGACAATCCCCATCGTGGGACCAATCGGCTTGGGTAGGCGCAGCCCGGCTTCCCGTAAAATCTCGATGGCTACTTCCATAATCAATGCTTCTATAAAAGCAGGAAACGGAACACCTTGCCGTGTTCCTATAATGGAAATAGCCAGTTTAGTTGGGATCAATCCCGGATGAAACGAGATAAAGGCAATATAGAGGGAAGGTGTGAAAAGAGATATGAAGGCTGCTATATAACGCAATATACGGATGAGTGAAGTCGGCAGCCAACGTTCGTAGTAGTCTTCCGGCGATTGCAGCATCATGTTAAATGTAACTGGAACGATTAAAGCAAAAGGTGTGCCGTCCAGCAAAATTGCTATCCGCCCTTCCATCAATGCACTGATGACGCGATCAGGGCGTTCCGTATTTTGTACTTGCGGAAATGGGCTTAGATAATTATCTTCGATAAGCTGCTCTACATATCCTGATTCAGGGACATTATCAATATCGATTTTCTGAATCCTTTTCTTTACCTCTTCCACTAATTCCGGGTTAGCAATATCTTTGATATAGGCAATAGCCAGCTCCTTTTTTGCACGTTTTCCTACTTGGAATTTCATGATGGATAGACTCTCATTCTTCCCCTGTTGCCGCAAAAGAGCAGTATTATTGTTTAATACCTCCGTGAAACCTAAACGTGGACCTCTGACCAAAGCCTCTGATACAGGTTCCTCAATACTCCGTGTTTGTCCTTTCGATGTACCGAGAATCAAGACATCTGGTGATCCATCGATTAAAAGGGCAGTAGAACCTGTCAACACTTCTGGCAACAAATCTTTTATATTATGTACTTCCTTTACTTCACTAATAGAAAGGACGGAATTTTTAATAAACTCTTTTGAAACAGTGCTTTTCACAATAGCTTGTTCCTGCTTATATTCTTCGGAAAGTTCCAGCATCAGTGATTTCATAATATGTGTGTCTATGAGCTCTTTATCTGACAACCCTTCAACAAATACGATTGCCGATCGAATGCACGTGTATCCTATGTTAAACTCTCGAAAGTGAACATCCGAGTTATGTCCGATTTCTTGCTTTATGAGCTCTAAATCTGAGATGAAATCACCAGTAAAATGAACTGCTGAATTTTGAGAAGGTGTAGATTCCGGTTTGCTATCACTTTGCATGATATATTTTTGCATCTGTTTGTTCTTTGATTTCCACCATTTCATTCTTATCACTCTTTCTCTGATGCATGGACCCAATTAAAAAACTTTGAGATCAAATACGGAATGAAAAATACAATAAAAGCTTGCATACAAACTTTCCAGTCTGGAAGATAGGAAACAATCATGCTCCACATTTTTTTATCACCCTATAAATGCACCATATCAGGAGCAAATTCCTAATAAAATTTTGTTATTGATTTAATAAAAACTTTCTCTAATCGTTAAGAAACAGAATAGTTAGAGATAATTCCATTCAGTGCTGAATTATTATAAGAGGTGGTTAACACTGAGAATTCTATCCAAATATACAATATTAACCATAATCTATTTGATATTATTTCATTGTGAAATTCTTTATATGCATCCGTTTAAATTTCGTTATCTTAGATTCGTAAAGTTTTCCTGACTTTCCATCCTCGGTTCTGGTACAAAGCTCAAACGTTGTCAAAACACAAATAAAAACATAAGGTTATTTCCGAATGTTATATTTTTTATTTCATTATTTGCCTAAAGGCTCGCCAATCGGCGAGTCTTCTTTATATTTTCCCTAAGATTCTAATTTTCAAAAAAAGGTTCTGAATATTTGCATTATTATATTGACTGATAATTTTATTTGTCTTACAATTAGACAAAAGATGTTATAAAAAATGAAGGGGAGGAATTCATAATGAGTATAGTTAGGAAAGCGCCGACAGGTATATTGGGATTTCCAGTTGCGCCATTTCGTACAGATGGCAATCTTGATGAAACAGCTCTAGTTAAAAATATCCAATTTTTGCTGAATGAGGGCTTAGAGTCCATTTTTATTGCGTGCGGATCAGGTGAATTCCATTCGTTAAACAAGAGGGAATATGAATCAATGGTGGAGATAGCAGTTTCTGTAGCTGGCGGAAAGGTACCAGTATATACAGGAGTAGGCGGTAATCTTTCACAGGCATTGGAGTATGCGAGATTTTCGGAGGAAAAGGGTGCCGATGGTTACTTAATTCTTCCGCCATACTTAATTGAGGGGGAACAGGAAGGTTTAGTAAGTTATCTTAAGACAATTATCGAAAGCACAAGCTTAAATGCAATTGTCTATCAACGGGATAATGCCATTTTGACACTGCCGAGTCTGCAGCAGTTGCTTGTATTGCCGCAGTTGGTAGGTTTGAAGGATGGATATGGCAACATGGAACTGAACATCCAGCTCACACAAACAATAGGAGACCGCTTGGGCTGGTTAAACGGTATGCCTATGGCTGAGGTGACGATGCCTGCCTATGTTTCTCTTGGATTTGATTCATATTCATCTGCTATCTCGAATTACATACCACATATATCAAGAATGTTCTATGACGCTCTTTTAAGCAATAACAAGGAGCTAGTTAGTGAGATTTATCAAAATGTAATCCTGCCTATTAACGATATTCGAAAACAGAGGAAGGGATACGCGGTATCATTAATAAAGGCTGGTATGGAAATAGTCGGGTTACCTGTTGAAAATGTAGTAAGGCCGCCGATTATTCCTGTAGAAAAAGAACATTATCAGCAGCTAGAAAGAATTTTAATAAATGCTTTTAATCGATATCCCAAAGCTGGACAAGGAGTTTTATCGTAAACTCACTTTTTAAAGCTGAGTATATAAAAACAAAATGAAAGCGCTGTATTGTAGGCTGAAGAAACAATATTAAGGGGGATCAAAATGACTGTAAGTACAAAAAACAAACTGTATTTAAACTTTATCGGCGGTAGTTGGATAGCCGCTGCTTCAAACAACACATTTAAGAGCATTAACCCGGCAAATATGAATGAAGTAGTAGGCTATGTGCAAAATTCAAGCAAAGAGGATTTGGATCTTGCTGTTACAGCTGCAAGGAAGGCGCAGGTTGAATGGAGGAAATTAACGGGAGCTGCACGGGGGCAATATCTGTATGCTGCGGCAAATGTAATGGAGAAGCATCTTGATGAAATTGCGGAATGCGCTACTCGGGAAATGGGAAAAACCTTGGCGGAAGCAAGGGGGGAAGCTGCTAGGGGTGTTGCTATTCTTCGTTATTATGCTGGTGAAGGAATGAGGAAGGTAGGAGAAGTGATTCCGTCTACTGACAGTGAGGCGCTTATGTTTACAACAAGAGCTCCTTTAGGAGTGGTCGGTGTCATTACGCCGTGGAATTTTCCGATAGCCATACCAATTTGGAAGGTGGCTCCTGCATTAATTTATGGAAACACTGTGGTACTTAAGCCAGCTACAGAAACAGCAGTAACATGTGCCAAGATCGTTGAGTGCTTTGAAGAGGCCGGCTTACCCGCTGGTGTACTTAATATGGTGACAGGCTCCGGTTCTGTAATTGGGCAGGGGATTGCTGAACATCCTGACATTAACGGTATCACCTTCACGGGATCTAATGGTGTAGGGAAAAAAATAGGTCACGCAGCACTGGCACGCGGGGCGAAATACCAGTTGGAGATGGGAGGGAAAAATCCTGTTATCGTAGCTGCGGATGCTGACCTTGACCTAGCGGTGGAAGCGACAATTAGCGGCGCATTCCGTTCGACCGGGCAAAAGTGTACAGCTACTAGTCGAGTCATCGTCCAAAGCGACATATATGAAACCTTTAAGGGGAAATTGTTGGAGAAAACAAAGGAAATTACGATTGGTGATGGCTTAAGAGAAGGAATTTGGATGGGGCCATGTGCCAATGAAAACCAATTAAAAACCGTTCTTTCTTATATAAGAAAGGGAATTGATGAAGGAGCAACTCTTCTAATTGGGGGAGAGAAAGTAGAGAACGATGATTGTAAGTATGGATTCTATGTCCAACCAACTATATTTGATAACGTAACTACAGAAATGGCTATTGCTCAAGAAGAGATTTTTGGTCCAGTTATCGCACTGATGAAAGTAGACTCAATGCAAGAGGCGTTAGAGATTGCCAATGATGTTCAATATGGGTTAAGTGCTTCCATTTTTACAACGAATATTGGTCATATGCTTTCGTTTGTTAACGAAATGGATGCGGGCCTTATTCGGATTAATTCAGAAAGTGCTGGAGTAGAGCTGCAAGCTCCGTTCGGCGGCATGAAGCAATCGAGTTCCCATTCTCGTGAGCAAGGTGAAGCAGCGAAAGAATTTTTTACCTCCATCAAAACGGTTTTTGTTAAAGGTTAAGAAAAAACGGAATATTGGCAAGAAAGAATGAGAGAAGCTGAGGGGAAAGCTGAAGGGGAGTCAATAGATCCCCCTTCTCCTAAAAAGTAACAAAATATCTTACATCTTATTCTATTTTCAAATAGTATGTTAGTAGGGATGCGAGTCTATAGCCAACGAGCGTTCTACAACCTTTACAAGAATAATTGTAAGCGATACCAAAGTGTTTTAGCTTTCTCTATTCCTATTCAACTTCATAAATTGCTAGCCGTAATAAATAAGAGAGTGTACGAGTTTGTGGCATATAAACAGAATTACTGAAGGGAAGAAATGAAGGGAGATTTATGAATCAAGGGGGAGAATGTTTATGAACATTGACAAAGCTGTAGCAAGCAGTACTGTGGTGGAAATAAAGAAAACTCGTGTTCGTTGGTTTATCGTTTTTATGTTGTTTTTAGTCACCGCTGTTAACTATGCTGACCGCGCGACGCTTTCCATTGCAGGACCTTCCATGTCAAAGGAGCTTGGTCTGGATTCTGTTATGATGGGATATGTTTTTTCTGCCTTTGGTTGGTCGTACGTACTGGGGCAAATTCCGGGCGGTTGGCTCTTGGATCGCTTTGGCTCTAAGAAGGTTTATTTTTGGAGCATATTCCTCTGGTCACTATTTACACTTTTACAAGGCTTGATCGGCGGCTTTGGTTCTGCTGCTACTGCCGTTATGATGCTATTTGCTTTACGCTTTTTGGTCGGTTTTGCGGAAGCGCCTTCATTCCCAGCTAATAGCCGCATTGTAGCTTCTTGGTTTCCTAGTAAGGAGCGTGGAACAGCTGCGGCAACCTTCAACTCTGCACAGTATTTTGCAACGGTGCTCTTTGCGCCAATCATGGGGTACATCACGCATTCGTACGGCTGGCAGTATGTATTCTTCTTCATGGGAATTGTAGGTATTATTTTGGCCTTTGTTTGGACGAGAGCTATTCATAGTCCTAAAGATGACCCGCGTATTAACAAAGCTGAGCTGGATTATATTGAGCAAGGCGGCGCTTTAACAAATATGGATCAAGTGAAAGTGAAAACCGACAAAAAAGAAGGACCGAATTGGCAATATGTGAAGCAGCTGCTTTCAAACCGCATGCTGTTAGGGGTTTATCTTGGGCAGTACTGCATCACGACCCTTACGTATTTCTTTCTTACATGGTTTCCGGTTTATTTAGTTCAAGAACGCGGGATGTCCATCCTTAAGGTTGGTTTTGTTGCTTCATTGCCAGCAATTTGCGGGTTTGTCGGCGGTGTATTAGGAGGCATGTTCTCGGATTTCTTACTAAGAAAAGGCTATTCTCTTACAATTGCAAGAAAAATTCCGATTGTTTTGGGAATGCTAATGTCTATGAGTCTAGTAGCGGCCAATTATATCGAAGCTGAGTCAATTGTTATTTTTGTAATGGCTTTGGCTTTCTTTGGTAAAGGGTTTGGTGCATTAGGCTGGGCTGTTGTTTCTGATACATCACCAAAGGAAATGTCTGGGCTAAGTGGCGGGCTTTTCAACACATTTGGAAATATTGCTGGGATTACGACACCAATTATTATCGGATATATTATCGCTGTGACAGGATCTTTCAATGGTGCTTTAGTTTTCGTTGGTGCGAATGCATTAGTCGCTATATGCAGTTATCTATTCCTTGTCGGTGAAATTAAGCGTGTCGAGCTGAAGAAATCTTAATCCCTGTAAGCTTGTTTCATAGAAACAAAGTTTACAGGAAAGCATAATTGGTGACTGTACTGTCTTAGCACGGCACCCAACAGGCTCTGTACCAAACATTTGAATGGGGGAAAGATAATGAATACTCAAATGACTGTTAATAATCAGATGAAAACGGAAGGTGTAGCTGGTGCACCGATTATTACTGAAATGCAGGTTATCCCGGTTGCGGGCCATGACAGTATGCTGCTTAATCTGAGTGGTGCCCATGCCCCTTACTTTACTCGTAATATTGTAATTTTGAAGGATAATGCAGGGAATATGGGCGCTGGTGAGGTTCCGGGGGGAGAGCGTATCCGCCAAACGCTGGAGGATGCAAGGGAATTGGTTATTGGTCAATCTATTGGGACATACAACAACATTCTTAATCATGTACGTAAGCAGTTTGCTGATAGAGATGCTGCAGGGCGCGGTCTGCAAACATTTGACTTGCGCATTACAATTCATGCCGTGACGGCACTGGAAGCGGCATTGCTCGATCTAGTAGGAAAATATCTCGGTGTACCAGCAGCTGCCTTACTTGGTGAAGGGCAACAGCGCGATAAGGTAGAGATGTTAGGCTATCTATTCTATATAGGTGATCGCAATAAGACAGACCTTCCATATTTGAGCGCGCCTGATGCGGAAGACGATTGGATGCGCTTACGTCATGAAGAGGCGTTAACTCCGGAGGCGATTGTACAGCTTGCAGAAGCAGCATATAAGCGGTACGGTTTTAACGATTTTAAATTAAAGGGCGGTGTACTGCGCGGTGAGGAGGAAATAGAAGCAGTTACAGCTCTGGCTGAGCGTTTCCCTAACGCGAGAATTACGCTTGATCCAAATGGCGGTTGGCTCTTGAAGGATGCAATTAGATTATGCCGTGATCAGCACAAGGTGTTAGCATATGCTGAAGATCCTTGCGGTGCAGAAGATGGCTATTCCGCACGTGAAGTGATGGCTGAATTCCGGCGTGCCACCGGTCTGCCTACTGCTACGAATATGATTGCTACTGATTGGCGTCAAATGGGGCACGCAATTCAGTTGAATTCGGTCGACATCCCCTTGGCGGATCCGCATTTTTGGACGATGCAAGGATCGGTACGTGTTGCACAGATGTGTCATGAATGGGGACTGACTTGGGGTTCACACTCTAACAATCACTTTGATATTTCCTTAGCAATGTTTACCCATGTCGCAGCAGCTGCACCAGGGAAAATCACTGCTATTGATACACATTGGATTTGGCAGGATGGTCAGCGTTTAACAAAAGAGCCGTTTCAGATTGTTGATGGGCTGGTAACTGTCCCTAATAAGCCTGGGTTAGGAATAGAAGTGGATATGGTGCAAATTGAGAAGGCACATCAGCTCTACAAGGAAATGGGACTAGGGGCACGTGATGATGCCAAGGCGATGCAGTATCTCATTCCAGGTTGGAAGTTCGATAATAAGCGTCCTTGCTTAGTGCGTTAAAAGCGGCTTAGAAGCTTTTGGTACATCATCCCCTGTTGACTGGGCCGGGTTACATCGCTTCATGAAATGAGAAGCGGTGTCCGGACATGGAGGCAATGGATCGGAAATTCTATCCTGGGTTTCGGATCAATCTTTCTATTAAGGATTTGAGTAATGTGTTAGAGACTTCCCATGAAATAGGGGTGCCGCTGCCGATTACTGCTTCAGTCATGGAAATGATGCAGTCCCTCAAGGTAGATGGCCTGGGTGACGATGATCACGGCAGCTTAGTACGATATTATGAAAAAATGGCAAGAATTGAAGTGAAGCGTTAATCGATGAGAAGGTAAAATCTCTTATTCATTATACAAGAGGTTTTACCTTCATTGTGTTTTAGGGAAATCCATACATGCACAGATTAAGGCTTAGAAGAATCCAGGTTTTTTGTTAAAATTTTAGAAATTGCTTTGAATCAGGTTTTTTTCATAAGCTAATCATGTGAATGTATTGTCATACAATATAATTAATTTTACAATATAAGTATTAAATCATTTTGCTAAGAGGAGGGAAGGGCTTGTGGAAGAAACTACAAAAAAGGTAGTAGTCGAGTCTGTTAATCGAAGCACATTATCTAAGCAGGTTGTGGAACGGATTGTTGATTTATTAATGAGTGGTCAAATGAAGCCTGGGGATAAGCTGCCTCCAGAAATGGAATTAATGGAGGAATTACAAGTTAGCCGGCCGGTATTGCGCGAAGCGTTGAGCGCGTTGGAAACACTTGGGGTAATTACGCGTAAAACTCGTGAGGGGACGTTCTTTACAAATAAAGTTGGAAGTCAGCCTTTTTCAGTCATGCTGGCTGTATCGGTCGATAACCTGCCAGCTATTATAGAAGCAAGGATGGCTTTAGAACTAGGGCTCGTTACGATGGCAGCAGAAAAGATAACTGATGAGCAGTTGGCAAGGTTAAAGGAGACAATAGACCTTATAGCTAATAGCGTAGATGATGATTATGGAGAAATAGACAAGGAATTTCATCGAATCATTGCTTTAAGTGCCAATAATCCAGTTGTGGAGGGTATGATTAATTCTTTGCTGATTACGCATGATAAAGTGAATAACCAGATTAAGTTCAGAGAACGGGATCTGACAGTCGAATATCATACTGCTATTTATAATGCGCTGGCTAAGCATGATCCACATGAAGCTTTTATGCAAATGTATCGGCATCTTAGTTATGTTCGGCAGAAAATTCTGCAGCAATATAACCCTGCTCATTGAAGGTCCCCCACTTATCGGCTGAAATTGCCTGAAGTGGGGATTTTGTTTCACTCTAGGAGTATAAATTTCCAGCTAGAAGCGAATTTGGCGCAGCGGGAAATTTTAAGAATAAAGTATCAGTGCAACTACGCCTCTGTCTTCGCCTAACGGCTCGCCAGTCGGCTGGTTTTCTTTATTCCTCCTTAGATAGCGCGGGCAAAAATTTGCATTGTTAGGGAAACCGATTATGGGAAAGCTCTGTTCACTTTTCCCCTGGAAACAAGATAGATCTGGAATATTGCTTTCCAATCAATAAATCATACTGGAGCAACCGATATTCGTCTAATAGCTTCTGGTCATCCTTTGTAATGGTTTTGCCGATTTCGCCGTCACGATTTACTTTTAGTTCCCGGATAATGCCATGATACCGTTCGTAAAGTGACATGAGAAATTGATAATACGGCGGCAATGGTTCCTGTAAAATTTGGAATAGAAGGGGACCGAAGTAAATGGGACTTGTTGTTCCCAGCTTTACAGAAGGAATCGGAAAGTTCGCCGTAATAAAAAAGGGAGTTTCGTGCATTCTCCGGCTCTCCTCACTTGTGCCTCCGGTTTTGATAAATCCTGAATTGTATATTGTATTGTTATTTTCTCCAAATGTCGGAAGATGGTCCCCCCAGAATACAACAATAGTCGGCTCATCTAGAGTTTGGAGCTGCTCCATCAGATATTGGAATGCTTCACTCGACTGACGCACTCCCTCCGTATAGGTTTCCAACACTTGATTGCTTTTTTCATCTAACCCCTCTACATTGATTTCGGTTGTTTTGAACCTTCCCGGTAGATAGGGAAAATGGTTTTGCATCGTCACAGTATGAATAAACACAGGCTTAGTGTGACTTTTCAGCATATCGATCAACTCTTTTGAAACAGATAAATTACTAACGTGCTCAGCAGCCATTGCTTTGTGCTTCATTTCCTTCATAGAAATGAAGGACTGAAATCCAAGCTTTGGGTAGATAACGTCTCTTTTAAAAAAATACTTTTCAAAAGAGTGAAGAGCAACAGCATCATATCCTCGCTGTCGTAAGATGCTCGCGATGTTGGGAACACTTCCTTTTTTATCGAATACTTGCATATATGGAACACTTCCCTGCTCTAGGAAGCTTAATGAAAACCCTGTTAATGCTTCAAATTCCACGTTTGCTGTTCCGCCTCCAAACATAGGAGACAGGGTATACCCGGAGGTGCTTTGCTGCATCGTTTCTCGAATATAAGGAATAGGGTCTTTTCCAAATTGTACATTTGGCAGAAGGGTTGGATCCCAAAAGGCTTCATTCATTAGATAGATAATATTTGGTTTCGTGCCAGCTTCTGTACTTGCCGTAACAGTTTGTTTTTGCATATGGTATGCTACATCTTTAGCGAGTTGCAGTACATTCTCCTTCGTATAGTCCTTTGGTTTTTCAAAAACATCTTGATTTATACTTAAAACAAATCCTAATACTGCTCCGTTTAACTCGTAGTTTAGCACAGGATCCCATTTAATTAACTCAATCTTCGTTACCTTAAAAATCGCAGACATGATAGAGCTCTCATAATTGGTATAAGACCAGATAATAAATCCCGAAGCACCTGCTACAATAATGCGATGAAGCCAATGAGGTCTATATTTAGGCAGCTTTGCTTTCAAAATCACGAGAGCTGCCAGACCGAGAACAAATACGACGAGTGAGAGAATAGAAATTTTTTGTATAATCATTGGAATGAGATCTTTTACTTGTTTAATCTGCCCAAAGTCTGTTGGGTATAGGGGCTGTCCAAGTATTTTTAGCTTGAGGTAATTGGTAATAGCTAAAAGACAAAGTACTGTTATAGATACAATGGCTCCAATATAATAGCTTCCAAATAAGGCAAAGATGAATAACATAATACTTGTAATTAATATTGCTGTCATGATGACATGATTTGGATATTGCTTCATCCATAATAAGGTTTTATAAATATCCATTACGTTCTGTGCCATAAAAAATAAGATAGAGACAGCTAGAGAGATAAGGATGAGCAGCATATAAACAGAAAGGCTTACTGTCCAGTCCTTGGTGGTACGCCGAACTTGAACCAGCAAGATACTCGTTGTGCAAACAAAATAGATAACTGTAGTCAGAGCAAGCATATTAAGCAGATATGGAGCGGGAAAGGAACGAATGAGCACGAGTGTCTGTTGAATGGAATAAGCTGCCTGAAAAAATTTATACATATTTACTAAGAGAAACGCTAGTAGAAGGCTCCCGATGAAGGTGGTGAGATAGATTTTATAGGTCTTGTTTATGTTTACTAAAGGTTTCATCATACAAGCTCCTAACTCGTTTATAGTAATGCACAGAGGTTTGCATATGTAAATTATTCCAAATATAGGGGTGATTTAAACGAGTTATTGTATTCTGTTTATTTTTTGTGCCCGTAAATAAGGCTGAAATGATGCCCGCTTTATACAAGCAAGAAGATAGAAAGGAGTATGTATCATTCCACTATAAAGCTTTCTTTTTATAATCTTTTGTGTAAAAATATGGAATTTTCATATTTGAGGGCAGCTTAACTTGTGTGTATCGCGGACAGCTTGACCAGTCGCGGCCAAGCAGCGATATTCCTGTTACAGGGGAATCCATCCGTAAAGCATTGGATGCGTTATTAAGCGGACAAGAAGTTGATCCAAATCAAAGGCCAAGTATGAGCTGTAATATTAAGTGGAAGCAAGGCTAACCTGAATAAAAAGGCAGCTTGCAGCCTGTTTTATAATTTTGCAAGAAGGTATACACATGATATGATTTGTCTATTATAGTAGAACAGGATTAAATGATATGAATGCTAGAAATGTAAAAGACAACAAGGTACATAGCAAAAAGAAAACATCTGCAGCGCCAATAAGCAAGGCAACAGAAAGCAAGAAGCCTAGAAAAAGAAAACCTTCCGTTCCAAAAAAGCAGACAATCATGCAGCGAGCAGCATATCCTGGGCCGTTACGGAGTACGCTTCTCTTATCGGGAGGAGTACTCATTGTTTGTTTGTATGCTTGGTTCATAGAGGCAGATATTGCAAGCGTGCTCAGCAGCAATCAAGGAGTTATCGCTGTCTTTTTCGGGTTTATCGGCTTTCACTTTCTGCTGATCTATATTGGATATCAAATGGGGAAGCAAAAAGCACGACGAAAAAAGACGAGAAGGTAGATTGGCTATACAATAGTATTCCATAAGTAAGAGCTTGGCCTTAGGAAGGAACAACTTAGCCAAGCTCGCACGTATTACTGCAGCGATAATGCGAAACTGCAAACTTTTGTTTTAGTGAATACGACTTCCGCCTGCAAGCTGCTGCTGAGCCATCATAACAAGGCGTTTTGTAATCTCGCCTCCAACAGAACCGTTTGCGCGGGATGTTGTTTCTGCTCCAAGCTGGATGCCGAATTCTCGTGCGATTTCCAACTTCATTTGGTCAATAGCAGATTGAGCTGCTGCAAAGAGAAGTTCATTGGAGTTATTTCCTCCAGAAATAGTTGTAGTGCGTGGCATATGTATCACCTCCTTAACTAGGTCTTGCATATAGAATGTGCTAAACTTAAATATATTATTACTTTTTTATTTTCTTTTTTAGATTGAAAGCATCTGAATAAGTATGGCTGCAATATGGATTTGTTAGATTCCGTTTTAAAAGTTTGGGAATACAGAGAATACAATCAATGGAAAAAAAGCTAATCATCTAAATAGATGGTTAGCTTTTTTCTTTGCCCTTTAAGAAAGTATAAATTTCCAACTAGAAGCAAATCCGACGCAGCAGGGAATTCTAGGAATAATCAGTGCAACTACGCCCCTGTCTTCGCCTAACGGATCGCTAATCGGCCAGTTTTCTTTATAGACAGGCTTTTTAGAGCTGTAAATTAAAATGTGTAATTTGCTATAGATAATAGGTAATTTTCTGGGTAAGAAGTGTACAGATTGAAAAAACCTAAAAAAACCTATTTTTTCTAAATTTAATGTTGACAACATTGTGAGTGCCAAAATGTAATTTTGTATAAATTGATAACATATATGAAATCGCTTTATTATAGGTGTGTAAGATAAACAAATAACAAACATCGAAGGGAGCGTTATCAAGCATGAGCCAAGCAGTTAAAGAAAAGACTGATGCTAGAGTAAAGATACAACGATTTGGTAGCTATTTAAGCGGTATGGTTATGCCGAATATCGGCGCATTCATTGCGTGGGGACTTATTACAGCATTATTTATTCCAACAGGCTGGTTACCGAATGAAAGCTTTGCCAAATTAGTTGGTCCAATGATTACGTACCTTCTTCCGCTTCTTATCGGTTTTACAGGCGGTAGAATGGTGTATGATTTACGAGGCGGAGTAGTCGGTGCGACTGCGACAATGGGGGTAATTGTCGGCTCCGATATTCCAATGTTTTTAGGGGCTATGATTGTAGGACCTCTTGGAGGATATTTAATTAAGAAATTTGACCAAGCTATCCAAGGAAAAGTAAAATCTGGCTTTGAAATGCTAGTCAACAATTTCTCTGCAGGAATTATCGGCGGACTGTTAACATTACTTGCTTATACAGGAATTGGCCCAGTTGTTTTAGGGTTAAGCAAGGCTTTGGCAGCAGGAGTTGAAGCAATTGTTGATGCAGGATTACTGCCGCTTGCAAATATTTTTATCGAACCAGCGAAAATTTTATTCTTAAACAATGCAATTAATCATGGTATTTTAAGCCCGTTAGGAATTGAACAAGCAACAGAAACAGGAAAGTCAATTTTATTCCTATTAGAATCCAACCCTGGTCCGGGACTTGGTATTTTGTTAGCGTACTGGTTATTTGGCAAAGGTGCAGCAAAGCAATCCGCACCGGGTGCAGTTATTATTCATTTCTTAGGCGGAATTCATGAAATTTACTTCCCGTACGTTTTGATGAAGCCAGTCTTAATCTTAGCGGCAATTGCCGGCGGTGTGAGCGGTGTATTCACGTTTAATATCTTAAACGCAGGCCTGGTGGCGGCGCCATCACCAGGAAGTATTATTGCTTTGATGGCTATGACGCCAAGAGGCGGATATTTCGCAGTATTGGCTGGGGTTATCGTAGCTGCGGCTGTATCCTTCGCTGTTGCTTCTGTTATCTTAAAAGCAAGCAAAGAGAATGAAGAAGAGGGCGATTTAACTGCTGCGGCAGAAAAAATGCAGGAAATGAAAGGGAAACGCAGTGCTGTAGCTACAGTATTAGTGGATGAAAAAAATGAGACTCCTGTAGTTGCTGGATCAGTAAATAAAATTGTGTTTGCTTGCGATGCAGGTATGGGTTCTAGTGCGATGGGTGCGTCAATTTTGAGAAATAAAATCAAAAAGGCAGACATTGATGTGACAGTTATTAATACAGCAATCAATAACCTTCCTGAAGATGCAGACCTTGTTATTACGCATAAGGATTTAACAGACCGTGCAAAAGCGAAGCTTCCAAACGCACAGCATATTTCAGTAGAAAACTTCTTGAACAGCCCAAGATATGATGAAATCGTAAACAGCTTGCAGGACAAGCTTGTCGGAAGTGCAAAATAAGAGATTTTTAAAGAAAACTCGCCGATTGGCGAGCCGTTAGGCGAAGACAGAGGCGTAGTTGCACTTACACTTTATTCCTGAAGTTTCCTACTACGTCGAATGAGCTCCTAGCTGGAAACTTATACTTTCTTAAAGTGTAAGAAAGGACCCGGTGTAATTGCATCGGGTCCTTTTACAGGTTGAAAAGCTTTGTTTGTACATCTGTTTTAAAATAATGGCAACAATGATTGTGACGAAATTGAATTTTGTCCTTGTTGTTTCTAGGTTGGTGACGCTTTATCATAAGAATATAGGCATACAAATTTAATATTGTCAGCAACCTAATGAGGGGATTTGATAAGAAATTTTTATACGGAGTGGATTCAATGTATATTTCCGCACGTGAGAGACAAATTCTTGAAATTTTATTATCCACCAAAGATGAGTTAACGGTAAAAGAGCTCGCAGATGAAATTCGTGTCAGCGTAAGAACCATTCACCGCGACTTAAAGAACGTGGAAGATATTTTAGCGGAATACGATCTAACGTTGTTAAAAAAATCAGGTGTGGGCATTCAAGTGGCTGGGAGTGAACAGAAAATTAATGAGTTACAGTTTTTTCTGTTCGGTCTTTCGCATACCGAATATACACCGGAGGAACGTCAAACCATCCTTTTATGTACGTTATTAGAAGCAAAAGAACCGGTTAAGCTGGCAAGTCTGGCAAATGATTTAAATGTGACAGTGGCTACGGTAAGCAATGATCTAAATAAAGTAGAGGAATATTTACAGAAGTTTGGGCTCTCTCTGCTGAGAAAAAGAAGCTACGGAGTAGAAATTCAAGGCCCTGAAGGCTCGAAGCGAAGAGCGATGACCAATATGATCTCCGAGCATTTGAATGAATCGGAATTTCTCTCAATTGTAAGAGAAAACATTCAAAGGAAATCAGCGCAGCAAATCGATTCGATTTCTGAGCGGTTATTAGGCCTGGTAGAAAAAAAGAAGCTGCTTATTGTCGAGAAAGCGATCGAAGAAGCGAATGAGGACTTAGCGTATTCAATGGCCGATAGTGCGTACATTGGCTTGGTTGTGCATCTTGCTTTAGCCATGGAACGTATTCTGCAAGGAGAAAATATTACGATAGATCCGTTATATTTAGATGAATTGCGAGCTACGCCAGAATATGCGGTTGCTGAAAAAATAATTAGGCAATTAGAAAAGGCCTTTCAAGTTGAGATTCCTGCTGCTGAAATCGGTTATATTACGATGCATTTACGAGGCGCTAAGCTGCGGCATGATAAAGAATATTTAATAGAAGATTCGAGTCTTCAGACAGCGATTCATGCAAAGCTTCTCATCCAATATGTGAGCGATCAATTAGATCAGGATTTAACAAATAATCGATCCTTACTCGAAGGATTGGTCATCCATTTAAAGCCTGCGCTTTATCGCATTAAGCATAATATGGGCATTAGCAACCCGCTGCTTCACAAGGTTAAGGGGGATTATCCAGAGCTATTTTCTATTGTGAAGCATGGAATGGAAAAAACCTTTTCTGACCTCGTTATGCCGGAGGAAGAAATCGCTTATGTAGTCATGCATTTTGGATCTGCTCTATTAGGTAATGTAAGAACCAGTGATGTAAAAGCGTTAGTCATTTGCTCAAGCGGTATTGGCACATCCAAGATGCTCGCCACGAGGCTGCGGCAAGCATTTCCTGAATTGCAGCAGGTGCAAAACATTTCGCTATTCGAACTGCCGCAAATGGATATAAATGATTATCACCTAATTATCTCAACGATTCCGTTGCCTGATTTTTACGGAGATTATATTACGGTGAGTCCGATTTTAACAAAGGATGAAATTGAAAAAATTAGACCGTATATCACAAAGTATACTCAAAGGAAGCCATCTGTGAAAACAAACGACACCGCTTTCGCCAGTGAGAAGAATCGGCACCAAGTGCTTGGACGGATGTACAGTATTCGAGACTATGCTGATATCATGACAACGCTGTTGGATGGCTTCGTCTTGAAGGAGGTACAGCCTCCGTATTCAATCGAGGAGATTCTGGTTAGAGCATGTACAGATCTATATGAAAAACAAGTGATTACAGATGTAACAGAGGTTGTTCGTGCCTTAATTGAGCGGGAAACAATAGGCGGGCTTGGCATTCCGAATACATCGCTGGCGCTATTTCATGCGCGTTCCCCATATGTGCAGTGTCCTTCTTTTACCATATACAGCTTAGGAGAGCCGATGGAAGTACGAGCGATGGATGATTCGGTTATAGCAGCAGAAAATATTCTTATACTATTATCTCCTGAGCAGGCTTCGGGCAAGATGTTAGAGCTGCTCAGTTATATTAGTTCTTTGCTTATTGAAAGCGACGAAAGTATCGCCGTATTTCAGTCTAAAAATGAGGAATGGATTGCGAAATATCTCACCTTGAAATTTGATCAATACTTTGAAGAAAAAATAAAAGAAATAAGGAGCGTATAATCATGACTTTACCAATTTTAGCTAAAGAAAATATTGTACTACAGGCAGCACTGAATAACAAAGAGGAGGCAATTCGATTTACTGGAGATGTTCTAGTGAAACGGGGATATGTTGATTCTGCGTATATCGAGAAAATGCTAGAGAGAGAAGAGCTAACGTCCACTTATATGGGCAATTTTGTTGCAATTCCTCATGGTACTGAGGATGCAAAGGAATCAGTAAAAGAATCCGGAATTTCAATTGTTCAAGTGCCAGGCAGCGTAGACTTCGGAAATGGAAACATCGTGAAGCTGCTGATCGGAATTGCAGGGAAAAACAATGAACATTTAGACATCCTTTCGCAAATTGCGATCGTTTGCTCGGAAGAAGAAAATGTAGAAAAAATCATTCACGCAGCATCTGCAGAGGAAATCCTGGCATTATTTGAAGAGGTGAACTAATATGTTAGCCGTCCATTTTGGGGCTGGGAATATTGGAAGAGGCTTTATTGGAAGTCTACTGTATCATTCCGGTTTTGAAACATGCTTTGTAGATGTGAATAGCGAGTTAGTTGATTTAATTAATGAAAAGAAAGAGTATCGCGTTGTCCTAGCTGAAGATTCTAAGCAAGAATCATTGATTCAAAATGTACGAGCATTAAATAGCCAGCAAAGCCCGGAGAAGGTCATTGAAGCGATTGTGGAAGCAGAGGTTGTAACAACTGCGGTTGGTCCTCATATTTTACGATTTATTGCTCCTTTGCTCGCTGAAGGGTTACGCAAACGCTATAGTGAGACAGAAAAGCCGCTCAATATTATTGCATGCGAAAACATGATTGGCGGCAGCACGCTGTTAAAGGAAAAGGTGTACGAGCATATTACGGATGAAGAAAGAGCATTATTTGATGAGCGCTTTGGCTTCCCTGATAGTGCGGTGGACCGCATCGTTCCCAATCAAACAAACGAAGATAAGCTCATGGTGATTGTAGAGCCGTTTTATGAGTGGGTTGTGGATGAGACGAAAATCGTTGGAAAAACCCCTGCGATTGAAGGCGTCACATTTGTGAAGGACTTAGTGCCATATATTGAACGGAAATTATTCACCGTGAACACAGGACACGCTATCGCTGCTTATTTGGGCTACCACTTTGGTATTGAAACAATCAATAGTGCGATGGAGAATGAAGCAGTTCATGGCTTAGTTGAGGGAGCTTTAAAAGAAAGCGGAGCCTTCTTAACAAAGAAATATGGTTTTGATGCAGAGGCTCATTTTCAATATGTGATGAAAATTGTTAAGCGCTTCTCAAACCCGCACATTTCGGATGAGGTAACAAGGGTAGCGCGCTCGCCGATTCGAAAGCTGGGACCGAAGGATCGCTTAGTGAGCCCGGCGCAGCAATACATTGATGTTGTTGGGGATGAACCAGCGTATCTTGTAAAGGGGATCGCTGCAGCGCTTCTGTATGACTATGCAGGAGATGAAGAAGCAATGCAGGTCCAAAAGACTATTCAAGAAGCAGGATTAGAGGCTGCGATTGAAGAGTTTACGAAGCTTGATCCAAATTCAACTTTGTTCCGTCTTACTGTGGAGCAGTACCATGCGCTAAAGGAAAATAAATTGACGGTTTGAGCAAGGCTGGCCCTTTCCATTTATGGGAAGGGCTATTGTTATGCAATTATTGATGGTAGGGACTTATATGGCCATATTCAAGTGCAGCCCCTTAGTCATAGCGAGATAAGGAATGACTGATTCAATATTGCTTCTAAACGTAGATAAACTGGATTGTCTTTTTATTAAGGAAATTCAGTCGATATAACATTCGATATAGAAAGTTAAAAGTTTTTACTCTTTGCCGCTAAAAGCAGCTTGAATCGTTTTTACGGCAGTCCCTTTGTATAAGCCCGGTTATATTCTAGTGAACAAAAAAGTATTTTGAGTGAAATGCTGTATTTGTTAATGGTACACTACTAGATAAGAAGTAAAAGCTGTTCGATCAGCATCACCAGCTTTATCAAGCGGTTTATGTACATAATAATTGAATTAGTAAAAGGGGAGAAGGAATGATATGACGGAGCAGCTATTGCAAAAGGGCATGTTTCTAAACGGACAGTGGGTACAAGCAGAGGAGTCTTTTTTAGTGCAAAATCCAGCAACCTGGGAGAATGTCGGGATGGTTCCAAGCGGCACGGCACCTCACGCAAAGCAAGCTGTGGATGCGGCAGCGGCTGCATTTGTAACATGGTCGAAGGCGACGGCATATGAGCGTGCGGCTTTACTAGAACGATGGTTTTATGTGATTGAATCGCGTATAGAGGAAATTGCACGTGTTATGACGCAGGAGCAAGGGAAGCCGCTTGCTGAAGCAATTGGAGAGGTACGCTATGCGAATAGCTTTTTGAAATGGTATGCGGAAGAGGCGAAGCGTGTGTACGGTGAGACAATTCCAGCTTCTGCACCATCCAAGCGCATTCTCGTACAGAAGCAGCCAGTCGGTGTTGTGGCAGCTGTTACGCCGTGGAACTTCCCCGCGGCTATGATTACGCGCAAGGTCGCACCAGCTTTAGCGGCAGGCTGCACAGTTGTCGTGAAACCAGCAGAGCTTACGCCGCTTACCGCATTGTTGCTAGCCGAGTGTGCTGAAGAAGCAGGAATGCCCGCAGGGGTAATCAACATTGTAACAACGGAGCGGCCGGCTGAGGTCGTTGATACGTGGATGGAGGACAGCCGTGTGAAAAAAATTACCTTTACCGGCTCTACGCCGGTCGGTAAGCTGTTAATGAGAAAAGCTGCCGATACAGTAAAAAAGGTATCTCTTGAGCTTGGCGGCTTGGCACCGTTTATTATTGCGGAGGATGCAGACTTAGACGAAGCAGTTGCAGGAGTAATGCAATCGAAGTTCCGCAATGCTGGTCAAACGTGCGTATGTGCAAACAGAATCTATGTACATGAAAATATTAAGGACAAGTTTTTAGAAGCGTTCACGAAAGCAGTGACAGCTCTTCGCGTTGGAAATGGCTTAGACGAAGGGACGGAAATTGGTCCGCTTATTAATGAAGCTGCTGTGCAAAAGGTGAAAAGACATCTTGAGGATGCGGCAGCAAAAGGTGCTGTTGTGCACGGAGAGGCTGGGCTGGCGTCAAACACAGGTCATTTTATGCAGCCAATCGTTGTATCAAATGCGACAGATGATATGCTGTGCATGCAGGAGGAAACATTCGGTCCGCTTGCGCCTGTTAGTGTGTACAATGATGACGCGGAGGTTGTGCAGCGTGCAAACAATACACCGTTTGGCTTGGCAGCCTATGTTTATACGCAATCGTTGCAAAAGGCGTTTTTCTTCTCAGAGAATTTAGAGTATGGCATTGTCGGAGTAAACGATGGTTTGCCGTCTGTTGCGCAAGCGCCGTTTGGCGGCATGAAGGAGAGCGGACTTGGCAGAGAAGGCGGCCATCATGGGCTTGAGGAGTTTTTGGAAACGAAGTATGTGTCGTTGAATTTGAAATAAGATTTGGTTGCAAGCAGTCCTAAAAGCAGATACCTGCTTTTAGGGTTGCTTTTTCATGTTTGTTTTTACTCCCTGCATAATAACCTAATTTTTCTTATACAACATTACCGCGCTGCATTGTGTTTCTTTTTAGGGAAATAGCTTTTTCTATATTTTTCAAGTAAACCGTCTACACCAAATTTTCCAGCATTATGACCAGCTAGAAGGATGAACAGGGAAAGCAGGACAAGCTGCAAGCGATTGCTTTGTTTTTGACAAATATATGTAGGAAATGCGGCAAATTTATGGATATAGTTGTCGTACTAGAAAGAAACTAACCTAATGAAAGAAGGTGAGAATATGGCTTTTGGAATTACGAGACAAGAATTACAAGAGTGGAAGGAGAAGGTAAAGCGGGGGGAAATCGCTTTTTTGACGCATTATTGGCTGGATGATCGATTTCCTGAAATGAGAACAGTGACAAAGGTAGGTTGTTCTGATTTGGACAAGCTGATCAAATGGGGAGAGGCATATGGAATCCCTGCCAGGGCACTTCATCACCGCTCTGAGTATCCGCATTTTGATTTATTTGGCGAACGCCAAATTACTATTTTAACGAAAGAAAATATGCTGGAGCAATTAACAAGGTTCAAGTAGAATGTTGTTTAATCCATCCAAACATACTGTTTAATGCTTCTTTATGAACGTTAGGCGGAAGATGATGTCCAAAGCCATTATATTGGTGCATATCAACCTTGTGTCCAAAATTCTGTAGCTTTTGGTACATACGCAAGCCATGAATAAAATCTACTTGTATATCTTTGGTCCCATGCATAATAAGAACAGGACATGTAATACGCTCTGCTAGATGGATAGGTGAGCGAGCTGCATATGCATCCGGTATCTTGCCTGGCGATCCGCCAAGCACCCGCTTGAGCATCCTTCGCAAATCTATGCGCTCTTCATATGTCTGCGCCAAGTCGGATACGCCGCCCCAAAGAGTTAGCGTGTGAATGTTAGGAATCGCAGCCGCAGTTAGCACTGCATTAATGGCGCCGCGCGAGAATCCCATAATAGAAATTCGCTCTTCATCTACAAATGGAAGGCTGCGCAAAAAACGATAGGCGGAGAGTACATCCTCATTTTCAGCGCCGCCAAACTCATCCCGTCCTTCGCCGCCTTCATTTCCGCGATAGCAAGGAGCAAAAACGATGTATCCATGGCCTGCAAACTGCTCTACCCAATCGGTTTTTACGCGGCCGACTTTTCCGATGCCGCCTCGGCAATAGATGAAGGCGGGGAACTTTTGTGAATGAAGAGGCTGCAGGTCTTTTTTGATAGAGCTTGCGATCATTGTAAGAGGCAGGTCGTCTTCCTTGTAAAATTGCTCCAGCATCTTCTGCAATTCTCTCGGTGAAATAGAGAAACAGCTCGGGAAAGCAATATATCCTTTCACTTTATATGCATCTGATATATATGTAGTATGGTAAATCATGTCGAGCTCCTTCTAATGCTTGTTTTGTAAGTACTATAGCTTGAAAAAGAAGCGATAGCAAGGATAAGAAAAAAGAGCCGTAAGAAAACCTACGGCCCAGTTCTTAATATGGATCTGCTTCGTGACCCATTTGTTTAGATTTATCAACAGCTTGATCAGATGCTGCATAGCTTGTATGATCCTGTCGGCCCTCGATTCCCAACTGTACGAACATTTTGATTGTCCGTAATGGGATGGCCTTGCCGATTTGTTAGTGTCATTTCTGTTTCACTTTCTCCCATACGAGAATCTGAGGAGCTTCCGACTCCGTTAACAGAGGTGCCTAGCACTTCTTCGTTTGAGTGATCATGATTCATGATAAGACCGCCTTCTCCAAAGGTTTATAAATTACACATGGATATTTTATTCATGGAGGAGGGGGTTATACAATTTTTAGTAATTTTAATCGCACGTTTATTTTTTTGATATAATTTTATTGAGAGGGGATAAAGTCTGTGTGTATGTTAGTTAAAATAATAAAATGTCTAGACTATTTGTTTTTATATAAGAATTCAGTTTGTTAATTTTATGGTAAAATGAGCGAAGTTATTTAATTTAGAAGAAAAATTTATTGTTTTTTCTGAATTTTCAGTTCTGTTGAACAATCTAAATATATGGCACTTATGACTTGGAATAATATTTCATGTTGACGCATGGATATTCCCTGTGTATGCTAGATTAGTATAATAAAATAATACTTCCTCATCAGCTCAAGATGAGGTAGAGGTTGCGGTGCTTAAGAGTACATAGCGGGAGAGCCGGAGAGCTTAATGAATGCGATGGAAAGGAAGCACTGCCGAAGCGCTGCGGTTCTCCGGCCGAAGCAGCTGGGGCTGTATCCGAATAGGTGCAGAACTGTCATAGGAGTTGCTATGATGAACTATCTTTTTGTCTGATGCGGATAAGTTTGTCTTCACACCCGTCAGAAGGTGTGTTTTTTGTGCTTATATAAAATATGCAATGGCAAAAAGCAGATAACTATCTACTTTTGAGCGAGAGGATACATTGAGAGGGGAAAAATAAATGAGTAAAGGCAATAAGCTTGGCTTATGGATTTTGACATCCCTTGTTGTGGGGAATATGGTTGGATCCGGTATTTTTATGCTGCCTCGTTCCTTATCAGAAGCTGCCAGCCCGGCTGGGGTAATGGGTGCTTGGGTTTTAACGGGAGTTGGTGTACTCATGACGGCTTTAGTATTCGGAAACTTGGCGATTCGCAAGCCGAACCTAAATGGCGGCCCGCAAATTTACGCTAAGGAATTGTTTAAGCTAGGCTCAAAGGCATCACTTTTATCCGGCTTTATGGCTTCTTGGGGATATTGGATTGGAAACCTGGCTGGTAATATTGCAATTATTACGACATTTGCTGGGTATTTGTCTACATTTTTCCCTGTACTTACAAGTGAAGCGGAACTGTTCACAGCCGGTTCCTTTACGTTGAAGCTAGGAAACGCATTAACATTCCTAGTATGTACGTTGTTATTGTGGGCAACCCATTTTATTATTTTACGCGGTTTAGAAAATGCCGGTAAACTTAACTTTTTGGCAACAGCTGCAAAGGTGGTTGGATTTGCGCTGTTTATTATCGTTGGTTTGTTCGCATTCGAGAAAACGAATATGCTGCCGTTCGTAGCTGATAAGACGGATGAGGCAGGCAATGCGATCGGATTATTTGGACAAATTAATAATGCGGCAGTTGCAACGCTTTGGGCATTTATCGGTGTTGAGTCAGCAGTAGTATTTGCATCTAGAGCAAAGAAGCAAGTCGATGTGAAACGCGCGACTACGCTTGGTTTGTTTATCGCACTTGCAATTTATATCGGTATTAGTACACTTGTCATGGGGATGCTGGATCAAGAGACATTGATTCATTCTGATAAACCGCTGATTGATGCGATTTCGACTGTGCTTGGTCCAATCGGCGGCAAAGTGCTGGCTGGAGTAGGGCTTATCAGCTTAATCGGTTCTACTATTGGCTGGGTGATGCTAAGCGCTGAGGTGCCGTATCAGGCTGCGAAGCAGGGGATGTTTATCTCAGCATTTTTAAAAGAAAATAAAAATGGGACTCCGGCATTTTCCCTTGTTGTGACCAACTTGCTTGGACAGCTGTTTATTTTCTCAACAGTTTCCAACTCTATTTCTGCAGCGTTTGATTTTGTCATTGTTGTTGCGACGCTTTCGTACTTAATACCATATTTCATCTCGTCTATTTTCCAACTCAAGCTTGTCATTACGGGAGAGACGTATGAAAATGGAAAAGGGCGAGTGCTTGACGGCATTATTGCTGCTCTATCCACTATATACTCTGCTTGGGTAATTAAGGCAGGAACAGCGGATATGAAAACCTTCTTATTTGGTATGCTGTTGCTTGCGAGCGGTATTTTATTCTACGGCCAGTTGAAGAAAAATCTTGCGATATCTGAAAATAAAAATAGAAAATCTGCTTAATATGATGAAAAGGGCAGCTCTAAACGTCCGCTTTGGGCCTTTGGAGCTGCCCTTATTTATATAAGTTTAAAAGTAACTTCCTTGTTAGAAAATCTAGCGACATCATTGAGATGACAACATATAGAAGGCTACAATAGGTTAACAGCAGGTTAACAGAATTTGCTGGGAAAATTCTGAGGGTGATGGGAGCAGATAGGAGGGAATCAATGGCCATGCTAAAATTCAATCACGTCAAAAAGAAATATGGAAATCATGCATTAACTGTTAAGGATTTTCATCTAGAGGTGGCGGAAAAAGAATTTCTTGTGTTAGTGGGGCCGTCCGGCTGCGGAAAATCAACTACTTTGCGTATGATTGCCGGATTGGAGGATATCTCTGAAGGGGAGCTTTTTATTGGCGATCAAATTATAAATGATGTGCCGCCCAAAAAACGTGATATTGCTATGGTGTTTCAAAATTACGCATTATATCCCCACATGAGTATTTATGACAATATCGCCTTTGGATTAAAGCTGCGAAAACTGCCGAAGGAGGATATTGACAAACGAGTAAAAGAAGCGGCGGGAATTTTAGGCCTAGAGCATCTATTGGACCGAAAGCCAAGGGAACTGTCAGGCGGTCAACGCCAACGGGTGGCATTAGGACGAGCCATTGTTCGTGAGCCAAAGGTTTTTTTAATGGACGAGCCGCTTTCTAATCTTGATGCGAAGCTGCGTGTACAGATGAGAACTCAGATTAGTAAACTTCATAAACGGTTAGGCGTAACGACTGTGTATGTAACGCACGATCAAACAGAAGCGATGACCATGGGAGACCGTATTGTAGTTATGTATGATGGTTTGATCCAGCAGGTGGCAAGCCCAAAGGAAATTTATCATTTTCCGGCAAATAAGTATGTTGCGAGCTTTATCGGCTCCCCAAGCATGAATTTTCTTACCGGACAAATTATAGAGCAGGGCGGGCAATTATATTTCAAAGATGGCCATCTTTCTCTGACTATCCCAAAGCAAAAGGCGGACATCCTGCGTATGAAAGGCTATGTTAATCAAGCAATCATCCTTGGCATCCGTCCGGAAGACATTAACGATGAAATAGATGAAGCGTTACACGGGAAGTCTATCATTGAGGCAAAGATCGATGTAATTGAAAATATGGGTTCGGAATTATTTCTATACGTAATAGCAGGTGAGACTATGGTAACGGCTCGAGTCAAGGGCGGAACGGAACTAGCATTGGGTAAACAAATACCGTTAGCTATTAACATGATGAAAGTACATTTTTTTGATATGGAAACAGAAGCAGCCATTCGTTAAGACAGTGAAAGTTTTATCGAGTGATGGTTAACGGTTTTTTCCAATTTACCGCAAATGATAATGCTTTCAATAATTAAAAAATTATAAAGATTCAGAAAAAAATGTATTGACGCATAACAAAACATTATGTAACATAACATTATATAACATATTAAAAAACGCTATGTTATATAAAATGAAAATTAAGAGGTGGAAAGACATGAGTAAAGCAATAGCGAATGTAAACAGTCAAGTGCAGGTTGTGTTGGATGAATTGCAGAGTAAGAGCATCAGCAATGTATTTTTTGTAGCATGCGGCGGCTCCTCTGCTATTATGTACCCAGCTAAGTATGTGCTAGATCGTGAAGCGACAAAGCTTGCTTCTGATTTGTATAGTTCAAATGAGTTTATTCATCGTAATCCACGTCAATTAGGGGAAGAATCTCTAGTAATCTTGTGCTCCATGTCGGGAACGACTCCTGAAACAGTAGAGGCTGCTAAGTTTGCGAAAAATAAAGGGGCTTATACGGTGGCATTGACGAATGAACCAGAGTCCCCATTAGCTAAAAGCTCAGATCGTTTCTTGAAATATGAGTGGGGCAATGATATAGATGCTTTTGATACAAATCTTGGCGTTCTATATCAATTAGTCTTTGGTGTATTGAATGTCATTGAGAACAATGAAAAGTTTGTAAAGCTGGTTACAAGCTTAGAGAATCTGCAGGCTGTATATGAAAAAGCTCTGCAACAAGAAGCTGAAAAGGCAAAGGTGTTCGCAGCATCTCATGCGAAAGAGCCTGTAATTTATACAATGGCAAGTGGTGCAAACTATGGAGCTGCCTATTCCTTCAGTATTTGCATCCTTATGGAAATGCAGTGGATTCATTCACACGCAATCCATGCTGGGGAATATTTCCATGGACCGTTTGAAATCATTGATGAGAATGTACCATTTATTATTCTTTTAGGGCTTGATGAAACAAGACCGCTGGAAGAGAGAGCGTTGTCCTTCTCTAAGCGTTATGGTAAGAAGCTTACTATATTAGATGCGAAGGAATACGATCTTGCAGGTATCGATGAGGAAGTGAAAGGATACGTCGCACCTCTTATTTTAAATCGTGTATTACGCCAGTATGCAGAAGAGCTAGCGGAAGCGCGTAATCATCCGTTAAGCACAAGACGCTACATGTGGAAGGTAGAATATTAATCCTTCGCGATAGAATTTTGAAGATTTAAATTTTTTTAAAAATTATACCATAATGTTATATAACATTATGGTATAATTCTTCTTAAAGAAATAAGAATTGTTAGGAGCATTGTCTAGCTTCATCGGCCTGCTCGCTGTGGGGGAAAGACCCCTGATCAATGATGCAAAAAGCGCTTCATCGTTCGGAGAACTATCGCCCTTTGTGAGCAAAACGAGCCGATTCCGCTTTTCTTAAAACATGAGTTGATAGGGGGGCAATATCAATGAAAAAGGCAAAGCTTGTATTAGCATCAGTTTTGAGCTTATCTTTATTGCTTGGCGGATGTTCTGGCCAAAAAACGTCTTCTGAAGCAAAAGACGAAAAAGGGAAAATTACGTTGGAATTTTTCCACAGATGGCCAAAGGAGCCTGAGAAGAGTTATTTTGAGAATGTTGTGCAGGAGTTCGAAAAACAGCATCCTAATATCGATATTCAAACAGAAGCTGTTTTGAACGATTCCTATAAAGAAAAAATCAGAGTATTACTAGGAACAAATAACCCGCCGGATATGTATTTTTCCTGGAGTGATCAGTTCGCCTACAAATTTGTACAAGGAAATAAAGCTCTTGATTTGACCCCTTATTATAAGGAGGATACAGCTTGGTCCTCCCAACTTGTTCAAAATCAAATCACCCCGTTTTCATTCGATAATAAATATTATGGCGTACCTTGGCAAATGGACGGCAAATCATTTTTCTACAACAAGGATATCTTTGCGAAGTTGAATTTACAGCCTCCTACAACATGGGACGAGTTTATGAAGGTATTAGAAGTACTAAAAGAAAATAAATATATTCCTATCGCATTTGGAAGTAAAGCTACATGGTCGATTTCCCATTATATCGGAACTTTAAATCAAAGGCTGGTTGACGAAAAAACACGTGAAAAGGACTATGACCCGGCAACGGGAACATTTACAGACGCAGGCTATGTAGAAGCACTGAAAAAACTAAAAGAACTGATTCCTTATTTTACAGAAAACTCAAATTCTGTTGACCATGAATATGCAAGGGGAACATTTAATTCAGGTAAGGCCGGTATTATGTATGCGGAAACAGCTGAAATTGCATTGGTAAAAGATGTGAAAAACTTAGGCCTCTTTAATTTCCCTGCAATCGAGGGACAAAAAGGAGATTCGGCTTACCTAACAGGAGCGCCTGAAGGCTTTATGATTTCGTCTAAAACAAAGCATCCAAAGGAAGCAATGGAGTTTTTGAAGTTCCTAACCTCTAAGGAAATGGGAGAAAAATTGGTGAAGGATGTCGGCAAATATAGTGCGGTAAAAGGAACTACGAATGAAACCAATGCTACTCCAATTCAAATAGAAGCTGTGAATCAGATCTTAAATGCTAAGCAAATGGTTCCTTGGTTTGATACAGATGTAGATATAGAAATAGTAGATGCATACTTAACGAATACACAAATGATGCTGAATGGAGAAAAAACTCCTCAAGAGGTTATGAAAGAGGTACAAAAAGCTGCTGATGCCCTGCGAGCATCCAAAAAGTGATAATGTGATGAGAGGCGGAGGCAGCCCTCCGCCTTCTCTTTCAGTAAAAGGAGTGAGACAATTGTGTTAAACCGTAATAAGTTCATACCATTCCTATACCTGTTTCCAGCATTGGCATTTTTACTGTTTGTTTATGTTCCGATCTTTCAAAATATTGGTTCCAGTTTCTATAAGTGGAGCTCTTTTTCCCCAGATAAAATATTTGTAGGATTCGATAACTATGTAAATTTGTTTCAAGACCCAGTCTTTTATCAGGCATTAACAAATAATGTTCTTTACGCAATTATTTCGATTATATTCCAAGTTTTTGGAGGATTGGTAATTGCTGCAGTTTTAGAGGACAAGCTGATTCGCAAGTTTTCCCCCATTTTTAGAACCGTATATTTTCTTCCCGTTGTAATCTCTATGACCGTCATTGCGTTGTTATTTAGCTTTTTCTATAACCCTGATGTAGGATTGTTAAATCAATTGCTGCGCGGGATTGGGCTAGACAGCCTGGCGAAGGCATGGCTAGGTGACAGTGATACCGCAATGTATGCGGTGATTGCGGTATCTCAGTGGCAATCAATTGGTTATATCGCGATGCTGTATATTGTAGCGATTCAGAAAATACCTTCTGAGCTATACGAGGCTGGTGAAATAGATGGTGCAAATAAAATACAATTGTTTTTCCATGTTACAATGCCGCAAACAAAGGAAATGTCGTTTGTAACAGTTATTATGACCTTAGCCGGAGCCTTTACAGTATTTAATGAGCCATATATTTTAACGGGCGGAGGGCCAGGAAATGCATCTGAGGTACTGAGCACCTACTTATATAAGAATGCGTTTGTGAAGGATGCAATGGGATACGCATCCACAATCGCAACCGTCATTTTGGCAATCACCTTAATTCTTTCTGCTGTTCAAATGGGTCTATTCAAAACAGGAAGGGAGGAGTAATCATGGAGGTTCCAAAGCCGGAATTCGTCGCAGCAAATCCATCTATAGAGGCTGTAAAAAGAAAGAAACGCGGAAAAAGCTATGCTGGACTAACGGGCGTATACATTATGCTGATTGCTTACTTAGTTGTCATTGCTTATCCATTGCTATGGATGGTGATGAGTTCGTTCAAGAGCACCGATGAAATTTTCACTCACAGCTGGTCTCTTCCTAAGCAATGGTTGTTCGAAAATTACGCGACTGCTTGGAATCAAGGAATCTCCTCCTACTTTTTAAACAGCGTAATCGTCACGGCTTTGACCTGTATCATAACTGTGCTGGTAAGCGCACTGGGGGCGTACGGGCTGTCACGGTTTGAATTTAAGTTTAAATCTGTTATTCTCATTATTTGTTTAGGCGGACTTATGCTATCTCCTCAGGTCAGCTTAATTCCGCTGTATAAGATGATTCAGTCGCTCGGTTTGTATAATACGTATTGGGCGTTAATTCTGCCTTATGCCGCGTATCGTATCCCGTTTACGATATTGCTCATTCGTTCTTACTTTCTATCTATTCCAAAGGAACTTGAGGAGTCCGCTTATTTAGATGGCTGTACAAGCCTAGGGATATTTTTTAGAATTTTCTTTCCAATGAGTATGCCTATTCTAGTGACAGCTACGATCTTGACAGCCTATCATACATGGAATGAATTTATGTTTGCGATTATCTTTATAGATGATAATAGTTTAAAAACAATACCAGCTGGTCTCATGCAGTTCCGTGATGCATTGCAGACTGATTGGGGAGTACTATTGGCTGGATTAACAATTTCAGCTATGCCAATTGTTGTTTTATTCTTATTCCTGCAAAAATACTTTGTTCGCGGGATTGCAAATGGAAGTGTAAAGGGATAATAAGGAGGAATTTCCAATGAGATTACTAGCAATCGGAGATAATGTAGTAGATTATTATAAAGACCAGGAGAAAATTTATCCTGGGGGCAATGCACTGAACGTAGCAGTGCTATGTAACCGATTAAATCATGAACAGTCCTCCTATATTGGGATTGTAGGAAATGATGAAGCAGCCGCTCATGTGCTGGCAGCGCTGCAGCAAGAAAAGGTAGACATCAGCAGAATCAGACAAGCTGTTGGAGAGAATGGAATGGCTGTTGTCACGTTGGATAAGGAAGGAGATCGTATTTTCGTCGGCTCCAATAAGGGAGGCGTTCAATCGAGGATGGGAATTGTGCTGGATGAGCAGGACCTTGATTACATACGTCAGCACGATCTTCTTCATACAAGTGTATATAGTCGCTTAGAGCATCACCTTCCAAAACTAAGCCAGATAACCGACATTGCATTTGACTTTTCTACAAATCAAGAAGAAACGTATTTACAGCAAGTTTGTCCGCATATAAGCTATGCATTTTTTTCCGGAAGCAGCCTAACGGAGGCTGAGTGCACAGCATTAATTCAGAAGGTACATTCGCTGGGGACGAAGGTGGTATGTATCACGCGCGGGGGAGAGGGTGCTATTTTATCAATCGAAAATCAGATATATAAACAGCCTATTATCCCAACTGAGGTTGTAGATACGTTGGGAGCTGGCGATTCCTTTATTGCAGGCTTTCTTTCCTCTTACGTACAGGAAAAGGATGTACAGCAGGCCTTGCATATGGGAGCATTGGTTGCATCTCAAACCTGTCAATATTACGGCGCATTTGGCTATGGCAAGGACTATACTTCCAATTCTGCTATTGTTCAAAAATAATATGCAAGAAAAAAGGGTAATGAGGCCACACTTTATAAAGTGGACTCATTACCTTTTTCTTCTTGTGATGTAGAGGTGTCAATCGTAAATGTAACACGATTGGCAGGATAATATAGAAAGGAAGAATGGATTGGCTGCTTCTTGGCATCATATGCAATTTTCTCGACCTTATAGAGAGGCTCTCCCACTTCACATTCCAAATGCCTTGCCTCTACTGTGTTTGCAAATATTAAATTTAATAGTTTCTTATTATGAACAGGCGTTACATTGTATTTACTTTTTAAGGTGTCATACATAGAAACCGAATCTTGAACATATTGATTTAAGTTCGGGAAGACCTTCAAGGAATAATGAGAAATTTCCAGAGTGAGAGGTTTATCATCAAAATATAGAATTCGCTGCAGCTCCAGTACATCACTTTCTGGAGAAATGCACAATGCTTTGGCGATCTGCTTGGAAGCAGGCTGGATACCGAATGAAAGGATCTTGCTGTGAGGGGTTTTCCCTAATTCCGACATATAATCAGAATGGCCATTAACTGCGATTAATTCCCGTTTTACCTTCGGATATTGTACAAATGTTCCCTTTCCTTGCTGTCTGACAAGGAACCCTTCTTCAACGAGTTCTAGAACGGCCTTTCTAACTGTAATCCGGCTTACACCATAGGTTTCGCATAATTCTGTTTCAGTTGGCAATCTTTCGCCTGGAGAGTAGATGCCCCTATGAATATCCTCTGTAATTGCTTGCTTTAATTGAACATAAAGCGGTGTAGAACTATGAGTGTTCAGCTTCATACTTGCAGCTCCTTTCTAACTTGTTATGTATATTATAACGTAATGTAATGTTATAATACAAATTTTTTGTTTGTTAAGAAGTCCTTAGTAATATGTATTTGTGTGATATAAAAAAGGCTGCCTCTAAACAAAGAGAGACAGCCTTTTTATACTAATTAGTTGTTGATATAACGCTCAAATACGAAACCAAAATCCTTCACGGTATATTGCTTTGTAGTATCTGTCAGCCAAGAGAAAGCCGCTGTGTTTAATTCCTTAAATTGGTCTACTAGCTTGCTTTCTGTGCTTGTAACGCGGCTTAATGTAGTCGAAGCCAATTCAAGGCTTCGTTTTGCATGTGCTAAAGAAATCTCGTTTTCATGTGAAATTTCCGCGATTTTAAGCAGCGCTTTATATAAGTCCTTGAGCTCTTCCAAATGTTTTTTGTGTACGTCAATCGAATAATGTTCAGAGCCTAAGTTGAACTTAATCTCAATATCTAAATCTACTGTTCCAGCTGTTTCGAGTGTCACATTTGAAATTTTGTTTGTGCTGTAATTATAGCGGCGGAGTGTGCGCTTTTTACTTACAGCGCTTGTTCCATCAAGGTGGATTAAAGCTTTGTTTGTAAAGCAGTATTCATCTGACTTTGATTTGATGAGGAAAAAAATCTTCTCATCATCTTCATGCATAATATAGTCATCCGCATCTACTTTGTCATAATCCTTCGGTTTGATTACAGAACCAACATCACTTAATCCCAGTGCATCAGCCGCTATTTTTCCAAACATGAGGCTCATCCTTTCTTTTTGAGGACTTAAATCCTAGATATTTCGAGATTATTGTAGCATATACACAGTCTGATTTGTGGGAAAATTTTGGGTTTTTTGTGAAGGGAAATTAGATATTTTTAATTTTATAGAGCGCTTAGTCTTAGCATGCTTCCGCAGGAAAAGGCATAATGCGCGAGATTCGCTTTTTCAAAAGTATATCTTTATAATAATCTATGGTTACATCAGCTTGAATAAAGAAAGGGTGTGCAAGCATGCAATCATTGCAGGGAAAGACAGCGATTATTACAGGTGCAGGCAGAGGGATCGGCCGTGCAGCTGCTATTGCATTAGCTAAAGAAGGCGTAAACATCGGGCTCATTGGGTTAACGATGGCAAACCTAGAAAAGGTAGCAGAGGAACTGCAGGAGTTTGATGTGAATGTTTCTGCAGCTGCAGCGGATGTAGCAGACCTCGAATCGATTACTCATGCAGTGGCACATATTACAGAGGACTTAGGCCCAATTGACATTCTCATCAATAACGCAGGTATTGCCAAGTTTGGCGGTTTTATGGAGCTAGAGCCTGCTGAGTGGGAAAAAATTATCCAAGTAAACGTAATGGGTGTGTATTATACAACGAGAGCGGTGCTGCCTCAAATGATCGAAAGAAAGTCAGGGGATATTATTAATATTTCCTCGTCAGCCGGTCAAAAGGGAGCGCCTGTGACAAGTGCATACAGCGCATCTAAATTCGCTGTGTTAGGCTTGACAGAATCATTGATGCTTGAGGTGAGAAAGCATAATATTCGCGTAAGTGCCCTAACTCCAAGTACGGTGGCGACAGATTTGGCAATTGAACAAAATCTAACGGACGGCAACCCTGAAAAGGTGATGCAGCCGGAGGATTTAGCAGAATTTATGGTAGCTCAATTGAAGCTGAATCCGCGTATTTTTATTAAAACTGCAGGCATGTGGTCGACAAATCCATCATAATAAATATTAGCATGACGTGCTTTTGGCGCGTCATGTTTGTTTCTATATACAAGAAATCGAATTTTTTGAGCCTAATAAAAACACCTGACCCAAGCAAAGATAAAAAGAAAAGCTGTTCCAAAGGGGCGTTTTTACCGACCTTTTAGGACAGCTTCAGGTTTATTGTACTCCAAGATAGCTAATTCATCAAAGGACGAAATGAAATGGAACTGATTCACAAGTTGTTTGAATGCATTACCTAATCTTATGCTATGTTTTCATCTGTTTATTTTTAAAACATCGTGGAGTAACGCCTGTGAATTTTTTGAAGATCTTCGTAAAATAACTTTGGTCATGAAAGTTCAAAAGTGTATAGATCTCTGATAAGGAATAATTGGTGAAAGTTATTAAATTTTTTGCTTCTTCTACTCTTGCGCGTTGGATGTACTCACGTAAAGAAATTCCGACTTCCTTTTTAAACAGAGCGGACAAATAATTTGGATGCATGGCTGCAACGGAGGCAAGGTCGGAAAGAGATATATCCTCATAAAGATGAGTGAAAATATAGTTTTGACAAGCACTGATTGATTTTGAGTATTGGTAGGTTTTGCTTTCTTGTACACGATCTGCAAAATCGCACAATGCCTCGTCGAGTAAGGTAGTTACAGCTTTACTTTCTTTCAATTCTTCGAGATTTTGTATATACAAATCACTGAGGGTATAGGCAACTTCAGGATGAAGCCCGCCTTCCATAGCAAACCGTGTTGCTAGTGTAATGGCTGATATGCCCAAGTTTTTTTGGCTTCTTAAATGGCTTCTTTTTGATAAAATACCTAATTCCCCTGTTTCAGGCGACAGCTTCAAGTGTTGGATTAACTCCTCTTTACGTCCCTCTTTAATACATTGAAAGAGCTTCTTCTCATATAAAGGATCGTGATGGAAAGACATACTTTGACGTCTATTTGAGATATCTACATCAGCATTCTCTATTTCTATAGGATTATTTTCTAATGATTTGTTTTGCTGAAGGATCATCGTTGTATCTAATTTTTCGTGGTAAATCATGTAGTAAAGAAGCATACTGGCATGTATTAACCTAGAGTTGCTCAAAACAGGCAATGACTGATAATAATGAATTACATCATGTTTTTCTTTACTTATGTTGAGGTCAGCTATGATTCCCTTCAGCATGTCTTTTGACGGCTTCGAATAAATAGATGGTCCGACCAGGAAAGTCCCTTTAAATAGATTATCCTTCCTTAGGGAAACCGAAAAAAAGTTTTCCATATAGTTTGTTGATTTAAGTACGGGAAATTGGTGAGGATCATCAGGGTTAAATAATTGATGTAAGACATCTTTTTTAGAGGGGTATAAAGGGTTATGGATATAATTAGAAGAGAATTCAAGCTTTACTTCCCCTTTTTCATCAATGAAAAAAACAGGAACCTTAAATGATTCGTACATAAGTTTGCAAATATATTCCACATCGTCTAATACAAGAAGCATATTCATTAGCAAAATCCCCTTAAAATCTTTGAATTAAATTCCTTTCATAACTCTCAAAAAACACTGAAAAAGATAAAGCAATCTAATGTTTTGTTAAAAAAACACTATTTTTATTAAAAATATACCATAAATTGAGTGTGGAAATATATATAATCGCCTTAAGAAAGTTTAAGAAAACGCTTTCTGGAAGCGTTAACATTTGGAGGTTTGTTATGCAAAGAGATATGAAAGAACTTATTTCACAAATGACATTAGAAGAAAAGGCCAGTTTATGTTCTGGATTAGATTTCTGGCGTTTAAAAGGAATTAAACGATTGGGGATTCCGTCCATTATGGTAACAGATGGTCCCCACGGGCTTCGCAAGCAACGGGAAGGAGCCGATCATTTAGGGCTTTTTGACAGCGTTCCCGCAACCTGCTTCCCATCTGCTGTCGGAATGGCAAGCTCCTGGAACAGGGAATTGATTCAAACAGTAGGAGCTGCTTTAGGAGAAGAATGTCAGGCTGAGGATGTAGCAGTTCTTCTTGGACCTGGCGCAAATATTAAACGTTCCCCGCTTTGCGGAAGAAACTTTGAATATTTCTCGGAAGATCCTTATCTATCCTCTGAAATGGCAGCCAATCATATTAAAGGCGTGCAAAGTCAGGGAGTAGGAACTTCCCTCAAACATTTTGCAGTCAATAATCAGGAGCATCGCAGGATGTCAACAGATGCGGTTGTTGATGAAAGAACACTGCGTGAGATTTATCTTGCTAGCTTTGAAGGCGCTATTAAGCAATCACAACCTTGGACAGTCATGGCTGCTTACAACAAAGTGAATGGAGAATACGCATCAGAGAATCAATACTTGTTAAATGATATTTTGAAAGAAGAGTGGGGCTTTGAAGGCTTTGTCGTTTCCGACTGGGGGGCAGTAAACGAACGCGCGACAGGTTTGGCAAACGGTCTAGAACTTGAAATGCCTGCGAGCAGCGATATTGGTGACCGAAAGATTGTAAATGCTGTAAAAAATGGCGAGCTTTCTGAAGAAACATTAGACAGAGCAGTGGAACGATTATTGAATATCATCTTTAAAGCGGTTGATAACAAAAAAGAAAACGCTGTCTATGACAAAGATGCCCATCATCAGCTGGCAAGAGAAGTGGCAAGAGAAAGTATGGTTCTCCTAAAAAATGAAGAACAGATCCTTCCGCTGAACAAAGAAGGCACAGTTGCTGTCATTGGGGCATTTGCGAAGAAACCAAGATACCAAGGCGGCGGAAGTTCCCATATTAAACCAACAAAGCTGGAAAATATTCTAGAAGAAATTGAAAAAACAGCAGGCAGCGATGCAACTGTTTTGTATGCTGATGGTTACCAGCTTAATAGTGATGTGCTGGAAGAATCATTAGTGCAGGAAGCAAAGGAGGTCGCAGCCCAATCTGATACAGTCATTCTGTTTGTAGGGCTTCCTGACCGCTATGAATCAGAAGGATATGATAGAGAGCATTTACGTATACCAGAAAATCAGCGCCAATTACTTGAGGCTGTGGCAGAAGCCAATAACAATATTGTTGTCGTATTAAGCAACGGTGCTCCAATCGAGATGCCTTGGATTGATAAGGTGAAAGGGTTGCTTGAGGGCTATTTGGGCGGACAGGCCCTTGGCGGAGCGATTGCCGATTTATTATTCGGTGACGCTAATCCGAGCGGAAAATTGGCAGAGACATTCCCGAAACAACTAAGCGACAATCCTTCTTATTTAAATTTCCCTGGAGAAGGAGACAAAGTCGAATACAAGGAAGGTATTTTTGTTGGATATCGTTACTACGATACAAAGAACATTGAGCCGTTATTCCCATTCGGTTATGGTTTAAGCTATACGAGCTTTGAATATAGTAATCTCTCCATCAGCAGAAAGGACATGAGGGATACAGAAACGGTTACAGTCACTGTAAATGTGAAAAATACCGGCGACGTGGCAGGAAAAGAAATTGTACAGCTATATGTTAAAGATACGGCAAGCAGTGTAATAAGACCTGAAAAAGAGCTGAAAGGCTTTGAAAAAATCGAGTTACAACCGGGTGAGGAGAAAACAGTAACATTCCTGTTAGATAAACGAGCATTTGCTTACTACAACGTTGAGCTGAAGGATTGGCATGTGGAAACGGGAGATTTTGAAATCCTAATTGGGAAATCGTCTAAGGATATTGTCTTAAAAGATAGCATCTTTGTTCAATCAACAGTTTCTATTAAAAAGCCGGTTCACAGAAATACGACAGTTGGTGACTTGTTGAGCGATCCAACCCTTGCGCCGTTAGCTAAGGAATTGTTGGCGAAAGCAAATGAAAATAACCCACTTGCCGATGCAGCCCAAGATGAGGGAGATGCATCTGAAATGATGGAAGCAATGATGAAATATATGCCGTTGCGTGCCATGGTTAATTTCAGCCAAGGTGCCTTCACGGAGGAAATGCTAACGGATATGATTCAGCAGTTAAATGAACATCAAGCAAAAGAACATGTATCAGCCTCTTAAATGAATCAAGGTTTGTATTGAATATCTTAAGTCTCGGTTAGCACTCAGCTGCTGACCGGGGCTCAGGCCATAAAGAAAAATTCTTGCGAAATTCTTGTAAATATCGAAAACCTTTTTTGGGAGGAAAAAACATGGATACTACACAACAAAATTTGCACCCTATTACACCATTTAAGCGTCTCATTTCGGCTCTTGTTGTCTCGAACGCCGCCACTTTTATTGCCCTTATGCCGCCGATTATATTATTGTTGACTTTAAAACTTCAGGTAATAGCACCTGATAATGTGGCTGGTGCTTTGGCTTCGGTTACTTCGGTTGGAGCATTTGTCGCCATGCTTGCGAATCCTGTGGCCGGTGCCATTGGCGATCGCACCCGTTTTCGATTTGGACGCCGCCGGACTTGGATTCTAGCAGGAAATATACTGGGGGGAGCTTCCCTATTGGGAATCGGCCTTTCTAAAGAGATATGGCAAGTTACATTGCTTTGGTCCTGTGCACAAGCGTTCTTTAACTGCACTTTAGCGGCAAATAATGCCTTATTGGCAGATCAAGTAGAGGAATCACGCCGCGGTTCTATTTCAGGCATCGTAGGTGCTGTTCCTGCAGTATCACCGCTTATTGGTATTTCATTGGCGAATGCTATGAGTCAGCAATCAGATGTTACAAAGTGGTCAGTATTAGCACTAATCGGAATTGTTGGGTCTATTATTGCAATCAGTTTAATTCGTGACGCAGGATATACAGGGTCTGGAAGAGCAAAAAAAGAGCAGGTAAAGTTCAGCTTATGGAAGGTTATTCCGAATCCTCGAAAATATCCAACCTTTGCATATGCATGGTTAGCACGATTTCTAGTTTTGTTCTGTACAGCAGCTGGTTTGTTCAATTCGGTATTCTTAGCTGAACGTTTTCATTTTTCGCCGGAAGAGCTGGGAAGTAAGGTAATGCTAACAACCGTTATTTCTACCATTCTTACATTCCTGTTTAGTGTCGTAGGAGGATTTATTTCCGACCGCTTCAAACGCCAGAAACCATTTGTCATCGGAGCAGGTACATTGATGGGAATTGCATTGATTGTGCAAGGATTCGCTCCAAACTTTACGGTTGTTTTAGTTGCCACTGTTTTGATGGGAATTGGCTCGGGTGTCTATTACGCGGTAGATATGGCACTTCTAACGCGTGTGCTTCCTAATAAGGATGATGCAGCAAAAGACCTTGGCATATTAAATATTGCAAACGCTTTACCGCAATCGATTGTTCCAGCTATAACTCCGGTATTGCTTGGCATGGGCGGGTATGAGCTATTGTTCTCTGTTATTGGTACACTTGGAATTTTGGGTGGTATTGCAGTATTGAAGGTTCCAGAAGTGTCATCTGAAAAAAATGGCGAAGTGCCAACTGGAAAATCAGCTATTGTACAATAATGTAAGCATGAATAAATGAAGAATCATGTATTAGCAGTCTATTTCGAAGTATATTAGACCTCCTGAAATCTTTTTATCTGGCCCACTCCACCTTACGGAATGGGCCATCTTCTGTAATTTATATTTAACAAACAATAGTAGGGGAGAGAATCAAATGATTGGAATCTGGAATACGGTATTACAAACACCGTTTGCTAAACTGAAAGTGATTTTTACAGTTGAAAAACATGAGGCATATCGTTTAACAGTGAAGACCGAACCTCTACCTATGAATATAGAATTTAATATGATAACAGTGGAAGGCAATCGACTACGCGCATCTGGGCATTATAAGTTTTTTTCAGAAGAAGCAGCAGAGGTTGAACTTACCTTTGAAGGGGAAGTTTTTTCAGGGATCTTGAACTTGCATCCGTTAGGAACATTGCAATTTGAGGGACAAAAAGGAGAAGGGGCTTCACTAGCTGCTGTACTCATGGATGAAGTACAAAAATATAGAAAGGTTGGAACGATAAGAGAAAGAACGGAAGAAGAAATTCGAGACGAAGTAGAAAAGCTCCTTAACAGAATGACAATTTTAGATAAGGTTGGACAGATGAGCCAATGCTTGGCCTCAAACTTTGCATTCGGAGGGGATGTGGAGTCTGATCCGCCGGAAAAATTGGTTGCGGAGGGCAAGGTAGGTTCTATTTTAGGTGCTTTTGATATTAATAGAGTTTTCGAGCTGCAACGAATCGCCATTGAACAATCACCATTAAGAATTCCTCTTCTTTTCAATGCTGATATTATTCACGGCCACCAAACGATTTTCCCTGTACCGTTAGCTTGGTCTTCAAGCTGGGATATGGATGGAATCAAAAGGGCGTGTGCTATTTCTGCAAAGGAAGCTTCAGCGTCCGGTATTACCTATAATTACGGACCGATGGTGGATGTAACAAGAGATGCCAGATGGGGAAGGGTCGTAGAAGGCGCCGGCGAAGATCCGTACTTAGGCTCATTGATAGCAAAAGCGCAGGTGGAGGGATTTCAAGGAGACAGCTTATTTAGCGAGGAAACCATTATTGCTTGCTTGAAACACTTCATCGCCTATGGTGCTGCAGAAGGCTGTAAGGTAGATAGCGAAATCGATGGAGGACTTGAGGAGGCAGTCCGGCAAGCAAGGCAAGCGGATACAGTCATTCTTGCTCTGGGAGAAAGCAGCGATATGTCAGGAGAAGCTGCATCCAGAATGGACATAGAACTGCCTGAAGTCCAGAGACGACTGGCTGAAGAGATAGTGCAGCTTTATATCCAAGATTTAAATGGGAGCGTTGTACGCCCAGTTAAAGAGCTTAAAGGATTCGAAAAGATTTATTTGAACCCAGGTGAGAGCAGAGAAGTTACATTCGAGATTACTGAGGAGGATTTAAAATATTATACTGCCGACATGACTTATCAAGCGGAGGCAGGGGAATTTAAAATCTATATTGGTACGAATTCAAAAGAGGTGAAAGAGGCAGCTTTTGAACTAATAATATAAGAATGATATAGACTGCCTGTCCACTGTAGAATACGGGGGGACAGGCAGTCTATTTTATGTGTGTCCTATTTTAAGGATTCACTTCATTACGAAGGATCAGGTGTTTTTATTGATTTTCAGCAGCCGATAGCTATGCTGCACAACAACCTTGCATACTGCATATGTAGGAATAATTAAAATCATCCCGAGCACCCCTGCCAAATTTCCCCCAACTAAGATGAGGAGAATGATTGTAAGCGGATGGATTTTCAGCGCGCGTCCCATGACAAGCGGAGACACAAAGCTGCTTTCAATCTGCTGGGCGGCAAACATAATGATGATGACATACAAAACCATAATGGGGTCCTGCAGCCAGGCGGCAATAATAGCAGGAATAACCGCCAAAAACGGACCGAGAAACGGAATGATATTCATAACCATACCGAACATGGCTAGCAATAGCGCATAATCAAGACCGATAATCAAATAGCCGATCAGCAGCAATACACCAATGCATGTACTCACAATAAGCTGGCCTTGAATATAGCTGGCTAATGCTTTATCCATATCACTTAAAATCCCGCGTATATAATCTGCTTTCGAGCTCGAAAAGAAACGAGTTACACTTGGAACAAATTTGTCGCGGTCGCTTAACAAGTAAAATAGAATGAATGGGACAATAGCGAGCGCGACAAGGAGGCTTACAGTATTGCTTAGAAATGTAGCGATGGATGAGCCGGTCACAGCAACAATGTCTCCAAGGCTATTGGTAATATATGTAACACCATCTTTAATGTACTGCGGAATAAATTCTTGATGTGCTTGCCAATAATGAATACCTTCTTGTACGGAGGCTACCATCTTTGGCGTATTTTGGACTAGATTTACGAATTGCTTTTGAATGATTGGTCCAATAAAAGAGATAACAAATGTGAAAAGGCCGGCTATCACTAAGAAGATAACTACAATCCCGATATTCCTCGGCACTTTTCGTTCTTCTAGCCAGTACAAGAGAGGCCGGCATAAGTAAAATAAAACGCCTGCTATTAAAAATGGTGTAAACAAGGTTTGTACAAATATAATAAGCGGTGTAAAAATAAACTTCACTTCATTCATGAGCCAGATGATGACGAGAAATAAGATGATTCCTATACTAACACGAAACCAACGCGTGTTTGATATCCCCATTTTGGTATTCGCTCCTTCTTATCAATTTTTCCTGTACTTCCTCATTATAGAAAGATTGTGAGTGATCTTGCAATCTTATCATTTTTATTAAAGAAATTATAGGATTTTATGGTAAATATAAGGGGGAATCTTTTTCAATACATTTAGTCTTTGATGTTAGAATGGAATAAAAGAGCAAGGGCTTCAAGGGGGAGAAAAATGAAAAGACAAATCTTTTTCTCGTTTCATTATCTTTCAGTTGACTAACAAATAAAATGATCGCAAACAACAAATTAAAAAGAAAATAAGTAACATAGAAAAGTAATTCGGAAAATCCCTTTTAGTTGCCAAATACATAGTGCAATAAAATATAATATAATGATATTAATGACAAAAGGGGAGTTTCTAATCATGGAAGAAATTTTATGGATTGGCGGTGGAATTTGCGTCGCAGCGGGCAGTATCCTATATGCTGCAAAACGTTTTCTAGACAAGGATGATCCCGACTACATATTTAGTTATCTAAAAGAGTATCAATCAAAAAATACTTGTGCACTGGTCATTCAACGAAATGGAAGGGTCGTTTATTCTGTTAACCCTAATGCAGTACTTCCGCTTGCTAGTACGATGAAATATATTATTGCTATTGCTTATGCTTCCCAAATTGAATCAGGAGACATTGATCCTGAAGAGAGCATCGCATTGTCAGAATTAGAAAGGTACTATGTTAAGAATACTGATGGAAATGCTCATCCATCTTGGATTGACTATGAAACTTCACAAGGCAATATTCACGAGCATAGGATAGCGATTAAGCATATAGCCAAAGGGATGATGCAGTTTAGTTCAAACGCAAACACGGATTACCTTCTTGAGCGTTTAGGGATTGATAATGTTAACGCTGTGATAAAAGAATTTAATCTTACTAGCCATACACCCATATTTCCTATCACGTCAGCACTATACATACCTGGATATATTCAACTAAAGCAAAAAATTACATCTAAGCGGGAATTGTTAAGATTCATACAAAATATGTCATTTCAAGAGTATAGAGAACATGCTCTGCATTTGCAGCAACAGATGAAGCAAGATAACAACTTCCGAAATGCTTCAATCCCGCTCTTGTTAGACAAATCATTTCAAAAGATTTGGTCTGATCGTCTACCTTCGGCAAGTGCATCGGATTATATACAGCTTATGCATATACTTAATCAGAAGAATACATTCTCGAACAAGACTCAAATTCAATTAGACTTCATACTGGAATCTGTTATGAATAACCCTAACAATCAAGCTTGGTTGCATCACGCTGGACAAAAAGGAGGATCTACCTTATTTGTTCTAACAAACGCTGCATACGCAACTGATAAGAACTTGAACCAAACAGAGGTTGTATTTTTAGGAAATAATCTAGATAGTGTAGAGAGGATTAAACTATCAAAAAATATGAATTCTTTCTTGTTAAAGATTATGAGGGATCCATCACTTGCTCTAGAATCAACACAGTAAAAAGGAAGTAAGATCCTATAATTAAGTATACAAAAAGAGCAGAACATTAAGATCCGCTCTTTTTTTCGTTACTCCCTGAACTAGTCACAGAATTCATCTTCTAGACACTCTAAAATGTCACCTGGTTGATAATCTAATACTTTACACAATGCATTCAGGGGTGGAAAATGTATAGCTTTTGCTTGTTTCTAATACTGAAAGGTTACTATTTGTAATCTCAACTTCTTTTGTTAAATCGCCTAGGGAGGCTCTTTGTATAACCTTGTAAATTGATCTAGTATAAAGCGATCGTAGATATCGAGTATGACTAGGATTATAGGTAAGATACAGAGTTAAAAAACGAACAATTGGTGTTAAATTTCTTTTAAGTTTGATATACAGCTTTTTTGCGATGGTGTACACTACAATGAGTGCTACTTCAGTATAGAAAGTTTTCGACCAAAAGTGTTTATAAATCCCTAGATAAAGAAACAACTTTTTAATGAATAGGATGATACCGGAAATAAAAACCATCCACTTCCAACTGAGTTGGAAGGCTCTGACAAATACACCAGTCATCGGAGCAACAAAAGCATTGGAAACAATAGCCCAATGCTATTACCAAATCTATGGAACATAGATTTCCTAATCAGAACTGTAAACGGCAATAAAAGCGTTACATACGATTCATAGTCAGACCGTACAAGCTGTTGTACACAAATTCATAGGAGCAAGAAAGGTTGTAAAAGAAGAAAGGAAATATACAAAGTAATTTCTCATTAGAAAAGGAAGTGTAAGTATTGTCTAATCAATTAACAAATAACGACAATATTCTTAATAGTTTACGTGCAGATTGTGAAAATTGTTTTGGTTTGTGCTGTGTGGCTTTGCCTTATGCAAAATCTGCTGATTTCGCATTTGATAAGGATGGGGGTACTCCTTGCCCAAACTTGCAATCAGATTATCGTTGTAGTATTCATAAAAATCTCAGAAAAAAAGGGTTTCGAGGCTGTGCTGTATATGAATGCTTTGGTGCGGGTCAAAAGGTATCTCAAGTCACTTATGATGGAAATGATTGGCGGGATAACCCAGCGTTAGCTAAGGAAATGTTTGATGTATTTCCCATTATGCAGCAGCTTCATGAAATGCTCTGTTACTTAAATGAAGCGCTTAGCTTAGAGGATGCTCAACCTATTTATAAAGATTTGCAGGCTGCTCTCAAAGAAACAGAATATCTCACTAATCTAAGTCCAAAATCTATTATAGACCTTGATGTACCGGCTCATAGAGCGATTGTTAATGAGCTGCTTCTACGTACAAGTGAGCTAGTACGTGCAAAAGTTTCGCTTAGGAAAAATAAAAATCAAAAAAAACAGAACAAAATAGGCAGGGGAAGCGACCTTATCGGTGCAAATTTAAGAGGGGCTGATCTTAGAGGAGCGAACTTAAGAGGCGCTTTGCTTATAGCATCTGACCTCAGAGAAGCTGACATGAGAGTGACTGATCTTATCGGTGCAGACTTAAGAGACGCTGATTTAAGCGGTGCTAATCTCACCGGAAGCATCTTTCTCACTCAAGCACAGGTTAACTCGGCTAAGGGCGATAGGAATACTAAATTACCGCCCTCTTTAAGCATTCCCGATCATTGGTTTAAAGCTGGCAAATAATATCTTTTCATTAATTGAATGCAGCATCTCTGTAAAAACAGAGGTGTTTTTTTATTGCTCAAAGAAATTTCCTTTGTTTTTCAGCATTTTCAAATTCTAGGTCTTGATAAGCGTGTGTACTCGTATTCTATTTTTTTGTTTCTAAAATATGTTTCTATCTCTTATTCTATAATAAAAACTACTTTATAATTATTATAAATAAGTATTGATTTTAAAATTATATAATGTATAATCAAGTTAACAAGTTAGTTCAATAAAGATAATCATTCTCAATGGTAAGGGGGAATTTCAATGTCATTTTTAACTACAAATCAAGGTGTTCCAGTTGGAAATAATCAAAATTCAAGAACTGCGGGGCAGCGTGGTCCTACACTTCTAGAGGATTATCATTTGCTGGAGAAGCTGGCGCATTTTGATAGAGAAAGAATTCCTGAGCGTGTTGTTCATGCAAGAGGTGCAGGTGCCCATGGTGTATTTCAGGTTGAAAATAGCATGAGCACTTATACGAAAGCAGCGTTTTTACAGGAAGCAGGCAAGGAAACCCCTGTCTTCGTGCGTTTTTCGACAGTTATTAATGGAACAGGTTCACCAGAGACATTGCGCGATCCGCGCGGCTTTGCGACAAAGTTTTATACAGAGGAAGGCAATTATGATTTGGTTGGAAACAATTTGCCGGTATTCTTTATTCGCGATGCCATTAAATTCCCGGATATGGTTCATTCCTTGAAGCCGGCTCCGCATACAAATGTCCAGGATCCAAACCGCTATTGGGATTTCATGACGTTAACACCTGAGTCTACGCATATGCTAACGTGGTTATTCTCTGATTATGGTATTCCGGCGAATTACCGTGAAATGGAAGGCTCAGGTGTGCATACATTTAAATGGGTAAACGCCCAGGGGCACGTTCGTTATGTGAAGTACCACTGGAAGCCTCAGCAAGGTGTACGCAACTTAACGGCAGAAGAAGCTGCTGAAATTCAAAAAAGTGACTTTAACCATGCGACAAAGGATTTGTATGCGGCAATTGAGCGCGGCGATTATCCGAAATGGGATTTATATGTACAGCTGATGAAGCTTTCTGACTATGATCAATTGAACTTTGATCCATGTGACCCAACAAAGGTATGGCCAGAGGATTTATATCCGCTATTGAAGGTGGGGACAATGACATTAAACCGTAACCCTGAAAACTATTTTGCGGAAGTGGAGCAATCCGCATTTTCTCCAAGCGCGCTTGTACCTGGTATTGAAGCTTCTGAAGACAAATTATTGCAAGGACGTTTGTTCTCTTACCCAGATACACAACGCTACCGCTTAGGTGCGAACTATCTGCAGATTCCGGTAAATTGCCCATTCGCGCCGGTTCGTAACAACCAGCGCGACGGCTTCATGCAAACGAAGCAGCAGTCATCACCGATTAACTATGAGCCAAACAGCTATGTAACAGAGCCGCAGATAGCAGAGGCTCCGCAATATCAGGAAAGTGCGCCGGCAATGCACGGTCATGCGGGACGTCAAGTGATTGAGAAAACAAACGACTTTCAGCAAGCTGGAGAGCGTTATAGAAGCTACTCTGAGCAGGAAAAGGCAAACCTAATTAGGAATCTTGCAGCTGATTTAGCTGAAGTAAATGAAAGAACAAAACTGTTAGCTATTTGTAACTTCTACCGTGCCGATGAGGAATACGGTCAACGGTTGGCTGAAGCTTTGAGTGTTGACTTGTCTGCTTTCTTGCCGCGGCCTTAATCTAAAGGATCTCACTTGTGGTATAGATGGCTGCTGAGGCAATATAGAGTCTTACTCCCTCTAACTTTATATAGATGAAAAAACATGATGTACAAAAGTCCCCATTTTGTGCGTCATGTTTTTTTGTCTGCTCCTTCCCCAGGTATCGTGCAGCCATTTTATTTTCAGTTAAAGCTATAAAGCGGCGAAAAGTAATCTGCATTTTTTACATCTCTCCATTTTTTTGTATAATCATTAACGAAAACGGTTAGGTAAGTAAGAGGCTGATGCAGTATAAGTTAAAGGAAGTGTAAGAGGATGTATGAATTTAGCATAACATTGCCATATGCAGAGGTAGAGGATGCTGCGCAGAGGCTGTATGCAGCAGGGATTTATAATTTATATTATGAGGCCCCAATTGAGGTGAAGGTGACGCAGAATGGATATTCTTTCGAGACAGATACACAGCGGCAGGTAGATTTAAAGGTGTATACAGATGAGGATCCGGAGCAATACCTCTCTATGCTCTCTGCGCTTTTACTTATAAGAAGGGAAGATATTATATGCCGGATGGCGGAAACGAAGGAGTGGGGCCAAGCATTTGAAGATATTGAGCTGAAAAATGGATGGGTGATCCGTTACGCTGGTTCTGACAATGAGTACAAAAAGGAGACGACCTTGCACTTAGATCCGCAAGGGGCATTTGGGACAGGTGTTCATGGAACAACGCAAGATTGCTTGGAGGTTATTTTAGAACGTGATTTTACAGGCAAGAGGATATTAGATTTGGGAACGGGATCGGGTATTTTAAGCATAGCAGCTTTATTAAAAGGTGCTCAGGAGGCCATTGCTGTAGATTTAGAGCCTGTTGAACGAGAAATTTTACATCATGCACATCTGAACGGCGTGAAGCAAATTCAAGTCGTACAGGCTGATTTAATAGATGGAAGCTACCGTATACAGGATTGGTTTGATTGGATTTTTATTAATATTGGAGGAGATGAGGCGAAAACAATTATAGATAGGCACAGGCTGCTGGAAAAGAGCAATCATTTCCTTGTTTCAGGTTTGGTTGAGTGGCACACAGAGCATGTAATCCACATGTTTAGAAGCGCTGGCTTTTTTATGCAAAAGAGGCTGCAGTCTGGCGAGTGGGTGACGATGTACTTTAGTAAATGATTATTCTTCTAAAAAAATATGCCATAGGCCGCGGCCTATGGCATGTTTTATGGATATAAATTAATTGGCAATCAATAAAGTGAAGCTGCCGTGGGGGGGGATGAGCAGGTTCATCTGCTCAGTTTGGCCGCTTCTATCTTTTATTGTCAGCTTGCAAAGCAAATTGTTTTCTTACGCAAGTGTAGAAAGAATCGATTTTGCGCGTTCATCGACAACTTCATAGTAAATTTCTAAGCCTTTACGTGTACCTGAAATAATTTTTGCAGATTTCAGCTTGGATAAATGCTGGCTAATTGTGCTTTGCGGCATTTTGAATTCCTCATACATAGATGTCACATTCGTAGGGCCGTTTGCGATCATCGTTTCAATTAGTCCTAAACGAACAGGATGAGCTAAAATTTTTAGTACTTCGGCACTGTTTTCATATTTTCCTATTTTTTGCATAATGTTTTCTCTCCCTTGTTACCTTTTGTTTGTGTTTCTTCTAAGATAAGATACATAGTTCTTCATATTGCATGGAATTGATAATAGCAGCATTGAAAATGCTAATAAGAGAGATTTCTTATTAGCATTCTGCCTGTCTATTATACTATTCGGAGGCATGTCGGTTTTTCTGTCCGTCTTTTTGAAAAAAATAGAAAAATTTTTTAAAATTTTTTTGAATGATTCGTTTCAGGCAGATTTTTCTGGATAAAGTACCCACATTGGGCAAGCAAAAAGGCAGGTACGTGTTATGATAGTAAATAGAATCATTTTGAGAGATTTGTATCAAACATGTATATGGAAGGAGAGAGAGGATGAATATAGAAAAAATTCATCATACTGCGATTATTTGCTCTAACTATGAAAAGTCGAAGCATTTTTATGTAAATATTCTCGGGCTCTGTATTTTAAGTGAAACGTATCGAGCGGAAAGAGATTCTTATAAATTGGATCTTGCAGTAGGAGAGCACGGCCAAATTGAATTGTTTTCCTTTTCGAATCCGCCGAAGCGGCCGAGCTATCCGGAAGCGGCGGGCTTGCGCCATTTGGCATTCCAGGTTGCAGATATAGAGGCAGCTGTATGCGAGTTGCAGAAGCATGATGTAAGCGTTGAGCCAATCCGGCTCGATTCTCTTACAGGTAAACGGTTCACATTCTTTCAAGACCCAGACGGCTTGCCTTTGGAGCTATATGAGGCGTAAAACGAAATAAGAAAGGGGATAATGAGATGAAACTGCTGCAAATCAGTATCGGGCTTCCGAAAACCGAACAATTGGAGAATGGGACACTCGTAACGGGCATCGCTAAAGAAGAGGTAGAGGGCTGTTGGCTGAGAAAGGAATCCTTTGATGGAGATGGCGTTGCCAATACCGCATTTCACGGCGGAGTGGACCGGGCTGTTTGCGTTTATCCGTTTGAGCACTACGCTCTATGGGAAAAGCAATTTAGCAGAACCTTGCCTCGTCCGGCGTTTGGGGAAAACTTTACTGTAACAGGTATGAAAGAGGAAGAGACATATATTGGGGATGTGTATCGAATTGGAGAAGCGATTGTACAAGTAACACAGGGAAGAATCCCATGCATTACGATTGACCATCATACCGGCTGTAAAGGGTTGATGGCAGAAATTGTGAAAACCGGCTATACAGGATATTTTATGCGCGTACTTGAGGAAGGATTTGTAGATAAACATGCAAGCATAACCCTATTGGAGCGAGGAAAGTCCGTTACTGTTTTACATACAAACCGTATTTATTTCCATGGTCCGTGGAATGAGGAAGCGGCGAAAGGAATTTTAGCAGAAGAGGCGTTGGCACCTGCGTGGCGAAGTAAGCTTGTGCAGCGTATTTCAAAAAATCGATAAAACAAACTGCAAACCGTCTGCTTGTCAGACGGTTTGCTCAGATGAAGGGAACTTCTTTCGGAAGTGCGTTAAATGATTGGATGCATTTTTGATATATTACAGGAGATGCAATCCATGTTGTTGGATTCTTTTTATGATCTGTTCCTGCGTAACTTGGTTTTCATTGTATGTAATCTTCACTTCACCGTCCTCCATATCCACCCACGCCCATTCAATGCCATCCATTTGTACAAGGATTGTTTCTAATGTTTGAATAGGCTGTTCATTTGTTGCTTCTTTTACATAGATAATTGTATCCGCCAATTTAAATCTTCCTTTCCAAGCATTTATATAGTTCTCTTAAAACAAAAAGTGACTGCTTTTCATCAATGTCTTCAATTATACAATTCATATGTACTTCCTTAATTTCAAAGGTGTACGTTTATAAATGGTACACTTTAATTCATCTGCTTACTCTTCTTTCTCACCCACGTAATGATGGATAAAATAATAGACAGGAAAGCGAAAAATATATACAATGCCCAAGGATAATGAATGATTACTTTGGACTGCCACGGCCAAAGAAATTGATCCATTGTCAGATTCAGCTCCTATTCATGCTATAATCCGCTTTTTTTCAGTTGTTTGCCGTCTATTCCCTTGCGGATGCATACTACGATTAATAATAGAATTGGGATTAATATATAAGGTATTAACCCAGGAACCCCAAGGCTTTCTAATCCAGAAAATATATGTTCTGATATGCTCTCAGATATGGTCAGTCCTAAAAAGAAGACCATGACAGATATAGGCAAAACAAGTACCCTGCTATCACGAAGGTACAACAATTGCTGTATTCCCCGAATGGCTCCATATATTTGCAATGTCACCTTAAAGAAGGCGGTACCCATAAAATACAAAATTCCCAATGCATCTAGGTTTTCCAGAAAGTCTGCAACAGAGATGACCTTGACTAACCTGTATAAGGGATATGTACTGGTTGAAAAGGTTCCTTCACCAAAGGTCAGAATGGCCAATGCATCGAAAATGGAAAGGAGAACCCCATAGCAAAACGTGGATAAGAGGGTCGTCTTTATGATACGTTCCGGATGTTTAGTTAATGTCCAAATCATGGCGAACTCAAGAAGCTCCCCAAGTGATTGTTGTATGCCGCTCGGCCACACTCCTTTCCAAACACGCCCCCATCCTTCTCCCAAAACCGGTTGCAATCGCTCAATCTGGATGGTCTTCGATCCTAAAATTAAGACGATTTCAACCAAAAACAAAGCTAAAATGACAGGTAAAATCATTTCTGCGAGCCGGCCTAGAACCTCGATTCCACTAAAAAGGGCATAAGCGACGGCAATCATAAATGCGCCAAGTATAATCCAACTAGGTGTCCCCGGCAAAATGGTCGTTGGGATGAGATCCTTTACATCACCCAGTGTACGACTAGAGTTATATAAAAACATAAGCATATAAAACCAAGCGATAGGGGTGCCGAGCCAGCGGCCAAACTGGGCAGGAAACCATTCAACAAGAGTCAATCCCGGCTGAAGGCGCATTAAGATGAGATACATAAGGATGAGACATGCCCCGATTCCAGTAGATATTAAGGTAGCTAGCCAAGCATCTTTTCCGGCTGCAGAAGCAAATCCGAATATCACCGACGAACCGATCTGAAACAATAAGGTGAGCATAAATAATTGAGTGATTGAGATTCTCTCCATGGTTTTTCCACCTCCCAACCCATTTTTTGTTATCCCATTATGTATTAACATAAACAAAATTTTTGGAGTGTATCCTTGAAATTTATTTTTATATCTGGTCAAAATAAGAAAAAATGTTTGGAAATAGAAGGGGGGATAGAAATGGGGATATGGAGTTGGTCAAAAAAGAAGATGTCAAAATCGAATCAAAATCATAATCAATTGTTATTTCCTGGGTGGAATGATTTAAAAGACGACCAGCTAAAAGGGCATTTCCAGAATGATTTAAAGCAGTTGAAAATGATCTTTGATCGATCTTCTGATGTTGTGTTCCGTGAATTTCAGTTGGGTGGGATACAAAAGGGAGGACTTATTTTTTTAGATGGCATGGCAGACGCACAGGTGATTGATTCTGATGTGATGAAACCCTTGCTTAATTTTGGAAAAGCGGCATCTTTTTCGGCGGACATTCCATTAACAGATATGGAGATCTTTCTGCAAGAGCAAGTCATTTATGCTTCGCAAGTCAGTATAGGACAGACGATTCAGGAAGTCGTGGATCATATTTTAGACGGGGACACCGTTTTATTATTGGATGAAGTAAATCAAGCTCTGTTTATTAGCGCCAAAGGATGGGACATGAGATCCGTCGAAGAGCCGGCGACGGAAGCGGTGATTCGTGGTCCTAGGGAAGGCTTTACAGAAAACTTGAGAACCAACACTAGTCTGATTCGCAGAAGATTAAAAACCCCTCAGCTCAAAATGGAAGCCATGAAGGTGGGGCGGTTATCCAATACGAATATAGTTATTACCTATCTAGACGAAATTGCGGAGCCATCTCTTGTAGCAGAGGTAAAAGAAAGAATCAGTCGAATCGACATTGATGCCATCTTAGAAAGTGGGTATATTGAAGAGCTCATTCAGGATAACCCCTTTTCCGTTTTTCCCCAAGTGAACAATACTGAACGTCCGGATAAAGTGGCGGCTTATTTATTGGAAGGGAAAATTGGGATCCTTATTGATAATACGCCGTTTGCTCTGCTCGTACCGGTTACTTTTTATGAAATGCTCCAATCAAGTGAGGATTACTATCAGCATTTTATGGTTTCGACGGTAATCCGATGGCTTCGCTTCTTCATGTTAGGAAGTGCCTTGCTCTTACCTTCGCTTTATATTGCAATAACGACCTATCACCAAGAAATGCTTCCCACCACCTTATTGCTTAGTATCGCTTCCGGCAGGGAAACCGTTCCCTTTCCAGCCTTTGTAGAAGCCTTAATTATGGAGATTTCCTTCGAAGGATTGCGGGAAGCGGGTGTACGTCTGCCAAGAACCGTTGGACAGGCGGTAAGTATTGTTGGAGCCTTGGTCATTGGACAGGCGGCAGTACAGGCAGGAATTGTATCTGCTGCGATGGTTATTGTTGTTTCCATTACCGGTATATCCTCCTTTATTTTTCCTGTCTTCAGTCAGGGAATCGCCATTCGGTTGCTTCGATTTCCCATGATGACCTGTGCAGCAACATTGGGTTTATATGGTATTTTAGTGGCATCTTTGATTCTTCTGATCCATATGGCACGCCTTCGCTCTTTCGGCATTCCTTATTTGTCCCCGGTGGCGCCTTTGAATCTCGCTAGTCTAAAAGATATTTATGTGCGTGTGCCCTGGTGGGGAATGGTAGATCGTTCCGATCAAACTGGGAAACAAAATCGAAAACGGATGAGCCATTCATTGCGTCCACGTCCGCCTCACCGGAAGAGTTAGAAAAGCCATGGTTAGGAAAGGGGCACATTATGAGAAAACTAGGAGTCCTCGTTATGTACTGCATTATAATATTCGTACTGACTGGCTGTTGGAGCCGGGTGGAGGTCAATGATATTGCGATCGTAACGGCTACAGCTATCGATAAGATGCGTAATGGGAAAACCCGTATTGCGCTTCAAGTGGCGATGCCAAAGAAGCTTGGACCTGTTGGGACCGGTGGTTCTGGGGGGGAAATGGAAACAACTATGCTGATTTCAGAGACGGGAGAAAACGTGATGGATGCCTCCCGGAGACTTCAAGCAAAATTTCCCCGTCGCATTTTCTTTTCCCATAGCCGAAACCTAATCATTGGGGAAAGGGCGGCGAAGAGTGGTGTTTTTCCGATTTTGAGTTTCTTTGCGAGAGGAAGGGAAGCGCGTCTGCGCGGTTTTATTTTGTTTTCCAAGGGAGAAGCTGCACGCATTTTGAAACCAATTCCCAATATTGAGCGATACACTTCAGAGACCATTCGGGAGGAGCTGAAAACAGGGGTAGGGCTACGGATCATGCAAAAGGATTTTATCGATATGCTTACGACAGAAGGAATCTCCCCCGTTGCGGCTCAAGTGGCGATAAGGTCTGGAGAAAAGGACGGGAAGAGTTCCAATCTAACTCCTGCCATCATCGGAACGGCTGTTTTTCGGCAAGATAAATTGGTAGGGTGGATCAATGAGAGGGACACAAGGGGTGTGCTATGGCTTCGCAATGAGATGGAGAAGGCAACTATCACAGTAACGGTACCAAAGGAAAAAGGAGGAGGAAAAATCGGTATCCTGTTATTAAAAAGCCGGACAAAGCTTAAACCAATTCTTGAGCAAAGCAAGGTAAAGATGAGAGTGAATGTTCATGCGGAAGTTGAACTTTTTGAAAATGGTTCGAAGTTAGATCTAGGCAATCCTAAAGTTTTGCAATATGTTCAAACACTGCTAGAAATAGATGTGAAAAAAAGGATGCAATTAGCTCTCTATAAGGCGCAAAAACAGTTCAATTCCGATATATTCGGGTTTGGAAACGCTTTGTACCGCACCTACCCAAAGGCGTGGAAAGAACAATTTAAAAAACAGTGGCATGAGGAATTCCCCAAATTAGAGGTCAGTATAAACCCCCATGTTTCTATCGTACGAATAGGGCTTTCTGTTAAATCTCCAGAAATGAAAGATTAAAATTGGAATGTACTTACAATGATAGATAGGGGATTGAGAAATCCGACTTGCACTATTCGGGTATGGAACGCTATCCATTTCCTGCTGCTCTACGATACCTTCCTTGATTAGCCATTGCAGAAAATGTTTATACTCCGCAAACTGTCTGCTCGCCAGACAGTTTGCTTCATCTACATTAGTATAAAACATTGTTTTTCCTTGTTACCGACTTCTAATCTCTCCTTAATGCAACTGGTTCATAAAAAGCCTTCTTTATTTTCACTGGTTGTTCCTCTATAAAGATTTGTTTTGAACGCTTTGTATTCAAAATAGCAAAATAGCGAAATATACGATATAAGCGTTGCCTATTGACGAAATGCTTTGTTTATTAAAAAATAAAAGCTATGCAATTTATACAATCTGAGAAATTATGCCAAAGGTGGTTTGAAGTATGGGGAGAATGGAGAGAAGGCAGCAGCAAAAGTCGTCGAGACGTATAGGAAGCGCATGGCGTTCTAAAGGTCTTGTATTTAAAATTACGACGGCAGCAGCAGCATTAATTGCATGCATGCTTCTCGTTTTTAATATTGCTGTTCTAGCAAGCGATGTGAGTAAATTAGAGGATCCAGCGCCGCAGCCGACCATTATTTATGATCAAGATGGTCAGATTGCCAGCACAATTGCCGCTGCTGATATTGAAGGAGTTGGATCAGAAGAGATTCCAAAGGATGTCATTCATGCAGTCATTGCGACGGAGGATCAACAGTTTTATAAGCATCATGGGATTAATTATGTAGCGATTGCCCGCGCGTTTATTGAAAACTTGAAAAGCGGAGAGATTGTAGCGGGCGGGAGTACGATCACGCAGCAACTAGCCAAAAATGCGTTCCTTACTCACGATAGGACATATACTCGAAAGCTGAAGGAGCTCGTTCTTACAAAGAAAATTGAACGTACCTACTCAAAGGATGAAATTATCGTACGCTACTTAAATCAAATTTATTTTGGAGAAGGGGCATGGGGAATTCAAAGAGCTGCTCAAACGTACTTCGGTAAAAATGCAAACGAGCTAACACTAAGTGAGTCTGCTATACTGGCTGGATTGATTAAAGCACCTTCCGTGTTGTCGCCTATTAAGAACTTCGAAAAATCGATGGCGAGAAGAGATGTTGTTCTTTCCTTAATGCAAAAGGAAGGATATATTACACAAAGCGAAGCGGACAAAGCAAAGGCGCAGAAAATTGTGTTGAAAAGCAAAAAAACCGATGACTATAGCGGAAAATATGCTCATTATGTTGATCATATTATTGAAGAAGCCAGTGAGGAATATGGTTTAACACCAAATGAGATTTTAGCTGGCGGTTACCAAATTTACACAGAGCTCAATCCAACTATACAGGAAGCAACAGAACAGGTATATAAAAATAATAGCTTATTTCCAAAAAGCTCTTCTGATCAGCTCGTACAAAGCGGTGCGTTATTTGTAAATCCTGAAACAGGAGGAATTCAGGCGTTGGTTGGAGGAAGAGGAGAGCACACATTTAGACAATTCAACCGTGCAACACAGCTAAAGCGACAGCCGGGATCTTCGATGAAGCCGTTGGCAGTTTATACGCCTGCTTTGGAGAATGGCTATGACGTATTCGACGAACTACAGGATAAGCCGCTTAATATTGATGGATATACACCGCAAAACTATGATAAACGTTTCCGCGGGGAAGTATCGATGTACGATGCTGTCATTGAATCCTACAATGTCCCAGCTGTTTGGTTACTACAAAAAATAGGTCTAGAGAAGGGATTAGATGCTGTACGCAGCTTTGGCATTCCGCTAGAGAAAGAGGATGAAAATCCTGCTATTGCATTAGGCGGGATGCATGAAGGAACCTCTCCGCTCAAAATGGCACAGGCTTTTTCGACGTTCGCGAATAATGGTGTGATGGTAGAAGCGCACGCTATTAAGGAAATTAAAAATGCGGATGGGGAAACAATCGGACAATGGAAGAAAAAATCGAAGAAGATTATGGATGCTGTGAATGCACAAAAAATAACGTATATGCTCAAAGGTGTTGTGCAGGAGGGGACAGGAACAAAAGCAGCCATAACTGGAAGAGACATTGCTGGCAAAACAGGAACAACACAATTGCCGGTGCAAGGTCGGGATGGGGCGAAGGATCATTGGTTCGTTGGATATACACCGCAGATTGCGGGCGCTGTTTGGCTTGGGTATGATAAAACGGACGAATCGCATTATCTTTCTTTATCTAGCGGAGCAACGGCTACTGTTATTTTTAAACAGATTATTTTGAAATCACAATCTGAACTTCCTGATAAAACATTTGATCTTTCTTTACTTGGCGGCAAATATAAGAAAAAAAGTGAGAGTGTACAAACAGAACAACGTAAGGAAGAGGAAACAAGCAAAGAGGAAGAGGAAAATAAGCAGGAGGAAAAAGAAGACAAGGATCAAGAAAAAGAAGAGAAAGAAGAGCAAAAAGAACAAGAGAAAGAAGAGCAAAAAGAACAAGAGAAGGAAGAGAAGAAAAACGAGAAGGAGGATGAAAAACAGGAAGAACAAAAGGACGATAGTGAAACGCAGCAGGAAAATGGCGGAACACAGAACAATGGTGAGCCGGTACGAGAGCAGCAAAATCAACAAAACCAAAATCAACAAAATCCAGAAGAAGAGGATGAGGGCTAAGGCTTGTCACACTCTTATCTATATTTCATATTCAGAAAGGGAGCAGCCTCGGAAAATGTACCGAGGCTGTTTTTTATTTGGTTCTTTTAAGGATTGCTGCTTCTAATTTTTCTTCTGAAATCGCAATATAGGAATCACCGCTTCGCATGCTGCACTCCTCTGCTTTTTGAATGGCTTCCTCAAATGTCTCGGCATACGAATAAATGAAATAACCATCTTCTTCTACTCTGCAAACAGCATATCGGCTCATTGTTTTGCTCCTTTCATCATACAGTCCTTCTACATAGTATAAAGCCGCAGGAGGAATTGGACAAAACAATCTCTCGTTTATGCAAGCTGGAAGCTTATTGTAATGGGCAGTAAGTCTGATTTTGTATGCAAACCAATCTTATGAAATGCTATACTAAGCTTATTAGATTTTCTTTTCAGTCCAATTATACACATTGAGGAAATAATAGATGAAGAAACTGTTTACGTCCAATCTGCGCATGAAAATTGGAATTCTTGTATTTTGTCTCGTTTTTTTATCGAGTGCTATTAGCGGCGGAATGCTTGTGGCAAAGGTATTGTCAGCAACAGAAAATGAGCTCGGGAAGCGTGCATTGTCCATTGCGCGATCGGTTGCTGAGCTAGAGCAAATTATTAATAATGTTGGGCAGCCTGATGGAGCTAAGAATATTCAACCGGTTGCTGAAAAGATTCGGCTTGCAACAAATGTGGAATATATTGTTGTCTATGATATGCATCGTATTCGTTATTCCCACCCTATTCCCTCCAAAATTGGAACGGTATTTAAAGGAGGAGATGAAGGACCATCCTTGGCGGAGCATGTGTATATTTCCCGTGCATATGGCAGTAAGGGTCCTTCTATCAGGGCATTTGTACCGGTGATGAAGGAAAGCAAGCAAGTCGGAGTTGTTGTTGTAGGAATCGTAACGCCGACGTATAAGCAACTGCTTTTAGAATATCGCAAGGATTTGCAAATCCCTTTTTTTATTGCTCTTATTGTCGGGCTGATTGGGGCAGTATTGCTTGCTTATAATATTAAAAAGCAAATGTTTAATATGGAGCCGGCTGAGATTGCCCGGTTGCTTGAAGAACGGGTTGCTGTTTTTCAAGCGATCGGTGATGGTGTTGTCGCGATTGATAACCACTATCGCATTACGATAGCCAATCCAGAGGCTTGCCGCATTCTTGGCCTATCGGAGCCCGTGATTGGAAAAGAAGTGATTGATGTTATTCCGGACAGTCAATTGACAACAGTGATGCAAACTGGAATTGCGCAATACGATGAGGACCGTATTGTTGGCAATGCTCGTATACTAGTTAGCATTTTGCCTATACGAGTGAAGGGAAAAATTGTTGGAGCAGCAGCAACATTTCGGGATAAAACAGAAATGTTTAACCTAGCGGAGGAACTGACAGGAGTTAAGCAGTTTATTGAGGCACTCCGTGTGCAAAATCACGAGCATCGGAATAAGCTTCATGCGATTGCCGGACTTATTCAATTAGGAAAATCGGAACAGGCCCTTAGCTACGTGTTCGACAGTGTGCATGAGCAGGAGGAACTAGCATCCTTTTTAACCGATAGCATATGCGATTATAGTATTTCTGGTTTGCTGCTCGCAAAGGTAAGCCGTGCAAAGGAGCTCGGTATTCAGCTCCATATCGGTCGCAGCAGCTGCTTGAAGGCCATCCCTCAGAAATGGGATGTCGGCATTCTGGTTACGGTAATCGGCAACTTATTAGAAAATGCGATGGAAGCACTGCAAGGACAGCCTTTGGAGAGACGGAGAGTAGAATGTACTATTTCTGATTTGTTAAATGAACTGAGAATTGAAGTGAAGGATAACGGACCAGGTATTCCCAAACAGATACAAGATCAAATATACGAGCAAGGATTTACGACAAAGGGAGGCAAAAATCGAGGAATTGGACTTGCGTTGGTTCACAGATATGTCGAAAATGCGGGTGGTAGAATCGAGCTGGAGACAGAATTGAATCAAGGGACTATTTTTACGGTTATTATTCCGAAATAGAAAAGGGGGGACAAGGAAGGTGGAGAGAAATATTAGGGTCATAATTGTTGAGGATGATCCAATGGTTATGGAGGTGAACAAGCAGTTCGTAGAAGCAACCGGCGGATTTGAGATTGTAGGTTCAGCGCAGTCAGGTATGGAGGCTTTAGCTGCAATTGATGAGCAGCAGCCGGATCTTGTGATTCTTGATAACTTTTTGCCAGATTTAAATGGGGTAGATGTATTAGTAGAACTGCGTAAGCAAAACCAGCCTGTTGATGTGATTTTGGTGACAGCTGCCCGTGATTCAGAAACGGTGCAAAACGTATTTCGTTACGGAGCTATCGACTATATTGTGAAGCCGTTTCGCTTTGATCGTTTTAAAAGCGCGCTCGATAATTATAAGATGCTCCGTCTAAATCTTGCAAAGAATGAGCTAAACCAAGAAGAGATTGACTATCTTGCGAGTGCGAAGGTTAAGCCGCAGCAGAGAGAGTCTCAATCATTCGAAGATCATCTTCCGAAAGGATTAAATGCACTTACAATGAAGCAAATTTTGCTATTCTTGCTAAATCAAAAGCAAGCATTGTCGGCAGAAGAGGTTGCTGAGGGAGTCGGATTAGCACGAGTGACAGCGCGAAGATATTTAGATTATTTGGAGAAAACAAAAAAAATAAAATTGGAAGTCCAATATGGAACGATTGGACGACCTATTAATCGCTATTCCCCTTTATGATGTGAGAGAGCTAACATAATTTTGTAAGTAGCTGCCTTCTCATGATGAAAAAGCTTCATAGAAAAAGCAGGCTGCATTGATCCTTGTTTTTTCTATGAAGCTTAATACCTTGCTAAGCAACCTTTACTTTGTTTGTATATATTCCTCAATCACGTTGTTATCAATTTCATTTGCGAACCATTCATATGTAGGATGAAAGGTTCTCCTCCATTGCTCTTTCTCTTTGGGATTTAATTCATAAATAGAAAGATCCTTTTGCTGCTTAAGCTGTGCGTATTGTTCCTCCTCCATTTTAGCAGCTGTGTGCCTTTCCCATTCTGTTACCTCTTCCATTGTTTCTTCAAGTATCGTTTTCATATCCTTCGGAAGATTGCTCCAAAATTGCTGCGTTGTAATAACAAAGTATCCTAAATAGCCGTGGTCACTTTTGGTCATGTATTTTTGATGTGTATAGAGCCGTTTATTATTAATATTTGAAACGGTATTTTCCTCTCCCTGCACCTTTCCAGCCTCTAAAGCTTCGTATAACTCATCAAATGGCAGAACAATACTTTTAGCGCCTGCAAGCCCAAACTGTTTCTTCATTACCTCACTAGACGCAATACGAAAGCTCAGTCCAGAGAGATCCTCAGGCTTTTGAATTGGTTTTTGGTTGTTTGTAAGCTGCTTAAAGCCGTTTGTCCAAACAGCAAGCAGTTTAAATCCTTTCTTTTCAAGAAGTCGGCTTATCTCTGCTCCGACCGAGCCTTCTGCGAGGTCATAAACCTCTTCGTGGCTGCTAAACAAGTAAGGTAAGTCCAGTAACTGTGCTTCTGGGACGATTTCTGAAAACTTGGCAGTATGCGGTGCAATCATCTGAACATTTCCTTTTTTAAGCTGTTCAATTTCTTTATAGTCTGAATACAGACTGGAATTCGGAAATACTTGAACCTCAATCTTTTTGTTGCTCCGCTCCTCTATAAGCTCTTTGAATTTTTTTGCTGCCAATCCCTTTGGAGTATTTTCTCCCGTTACATAGGGGAAGCGAATAATGATCCTTTCTTTATCACTTACTTGATCGTAGTCCACGGCACGAGGAGAGTTGCATCCGGACAACATGAAGGTCATTGTTATAATGAGATAGAAAAGAGCCTTCCTTGTATATTGCAAAGTTTATCACCTTCCTGACGTTCATAGGGAAAAACCATTTTTCTTTATATTATACAGTAGTTATTTTGTAAGACCAAAAAGAACAATAAGAACTAAAAAACCATAAAATTGTCGAAGTTGTGAACTTCTATTATAGTTGGTTACAGGAAATGAATAAAGCGTTTTCAAAAATAAATAAGGAGGTTGGACGATGTCTAAATTGAAAAATCTGACTGTTCAAGTAATTCTCGCAATTATTATTGGTATTCTCGTAGGTCACTTCTTCCCAGCGTTCGGAGCAGAGTTGAAGATTTTAGCTGATATTTTTATTAAACTTATTAAAATGGTTATCGCTCCTATTGTATTCTTCACAATTGTAATTGGTATTGCAAGCATGGGGGATGTGAAAAAGGTAGGACGAATCGGCGGTAAGGCGTTGTTATATTTTGAAATTGTGACAACGTTTGCTTTAGGAATTGGACTTCTTGTTGTAAACCTTGTGAAGCCTGGTGAAGGCATTAATACAAGCGGCGTAGAAGGAGATGTTTCTCAGTTTACAAAGCAAGCAGCAGAAACAAGCCATGGTTTAGTAGATTTTCTAATGAGTATCATTCCTGATAACATTGTAAGCGCGATGGCAAAGGGTGAGTTGCTGCCAATTCTATTTTTTGCTGTGTTGTTCGGGGTTGCGCTTGCAGCTATGGGAGAGCAGTCAAAGCCTGTGATTCAGCTTTTTGATAAATTAAGTCATGGCTTTTTCGGAATCGTAAATATGATTATGAAGCTTTCTCCGATTGCAGCGTTTGGTGCAATGTCCTATACAATTGGAAAATTTGGACTTGATTCTTTATTCTCTCTTGGAAAACTAATGGGTTCTGTTTACTTAACGATGTTTTTCTTCATCGTGCTAGTATTGGGTGCAATTGCCAAATTCTATGGATTTAACATTCTATCATTCATCAAATTTATTAAAGATGAGATTTTCTTAGTATTAGGTACTTCATCATCTGAATCTGCGTTGCCGCGTTTAATGGATCGTTTAAACCAATACGGCTGCTCCAAATCTGTCGTTGGTCTTGTCGTGCCGACTGGTTATTCGTTCAATCTTGATGGAACATCTATTTACTTATCTATGGCTGCAATCTTTATCGCACAAGCTTACGGTATCGATTTAAGCATTTGGGATCAACTAACACTGCTGGGTATTTTAATGCTTACGTCAAAGGGTGCTGCAGGTGTAACTGGTTCTGGATTTGTAACATTAGCTGCTACGCTTGCTGCATTCCCAATGATCCCGGTAGAAGGTATGGCGCTTCTATTAGGAGTAGACCGCTTTATGTCTGAGGCACGCGCTATTACAAACTTAATCGGAAACGGTGTAGCAACTGTTGTCGTTGCAAAGGCGGAGAAGGAATTTACTCCTCAAGAGGAAGTAAAAGAAGTGAAATCGAAAATTTCTTAATAACGAATAAATAGGCTATCTTTTCTTTAAGGGAAAGGATAGCCTTTTGTTTACATTTTGGGATGGATTTATTTTGTTGTCTATATGCTTCTCTGCCTTGTCGTGATATTTATCATAAGGATGATAAATGCCTATCGCCGTTTGTTTCATGCTGCATATGGTAAGGGTGATAGGTAAAATGACTGAAAGGGAGGAATAGGAATGTTTCCACAGCAGGTACCATTTGGAGGCGGCTACGGCAGCCCATATGTAGGAGGCGGCTACGGCAGTCCATATGTAGGAGGCGGCTACGGCAGTCCATATGTAGGAGGCGGCTACGGCAGTCCATATGTAGGAGGCGGCTACGGCAGTCCATATGCGGGAGGCGGCTACGGCAGTCCATATGCGGGAGGCGGTTACGGCAGTCCATATACGGGAGGCGGTTACGGCAGTCCGTATGCGGGAGGCGGTTACGGCAGTCCATATGTGGGGGGAGGCTACGGCAGCCCATACATGGGAGGCGGCTACGGCAGCCCATACATGGGGGGCTGCTATGGCAGTCCGTCTACAGGTGGATATGTAACGACCCAGTACTAATAGGCAAAACAAACAACTATTGATGAGGCACCGTCTTAGTCTTAGACGGTGTCGTAAACCTATTAGGCAGGTACTTGCTTTTTAGGAGATAAAGCTATATATGGCGGTAAACAGGGTTACTTATTTCCAGGGTGTTTCTGTTTGTATGAAAATGCATAAGAATGGACACCCTATGTAGAAAGACTTTGCATAGGGAGGTATAAGAATATGCGTGAGGAGTTTGTGGACAACCGCTATTTAACAGATCTATTATCTATTGTTTTAGGATTTAATGATACAAGTGTCAAGGAATTATCTCCCGAGCAGCAGCTTGAAGTATTTAAGCATCTGTATGACGCAAGAGATGAATTTAATAAATTAAATGATATTACAGGGTAATATAGGAAAAGCTTCATCGACCCGTTGTGAGCAGACTGATGAAGCTAGACAATGCTTTAAAAAGTTATGCTTTTTTCTTCCTATGAAAAGGGGCTGCTCCGTGAGAGATGGAGCAGCCCCTTTTCATATTAGTTGGCAGCATACGACGCTTGTGTACAAAAAGAAGGTGCGTAAATAGAGGTGAATTGTGCAGCCGTTTTGGCAGGCGAAAGGATATGTGCGGTAAATGAACTGACCAAGTACAAGGTCCTATCATATATGTGATACGACCATTTTGTGCAATTTGCTCCGGTTATTTGTGTTTTCTGTTTGAATGTTTGGATTTTATAGGAAAGCTTTCCGGATATTTTTCATATAATTATCGTGGCTTTTGAATGCCGAATTGTGCATTTAGCTGCCCGCGAATCATTTGTTCACGAACGGTTTTCTCGTTCAGTTGTTTTTCCTTTCGCAGCATCTCTTTTCGAATTTCGTACGTCTGCACACCTTCCTCCATTTTCTCCACAATTTCCATCAACTGCTCTATATCGTTGAAGGAGTACTTTCTTGTACCTTTCTGCGTACGCTCCGGGAAAATAAGTTTTCTTTCTTCATAGTAACGAATCTGACGTTCTGATAATCCTGTAATCTCACTGACCGTTCCGATGGTAATAACCTTTTTGTCTTTATAGGACTCTTCTTTGAGCGCCAACACAGTTCTCCCCTTTTTGTGTTACACTTTCTTTCCCATATTTCTTACTATACGCTTTTTTTGTTAATTATGCGATAAGTTTGTTATATTTTCTTACACTAAATGAAAGGAAATTTAAAACAGTGTTAGGTTTTCTTACGGTTTTTGAGGAAATTAAATGGAAATTTCATACAATGGAGTAAAAAATAAAATGATTAGCAGCAGGATGGTAAGCAGTACATGAAAGCAGGGAGAAAGGAGGAGGGCAACGTGACAAATTTAGAGGAATCCATGCAACTGGCCAAAAAAATTATTGAGCTGGATTTGTTGAGAGATGAGATGCTCGAGGAATTGATGACGTTAGCAGGAAACAAAGCCTTCGATCTACTGCGGGCATTGCAAAACCAATAAGATTTTCAGAAAGGGGCATGCGGCGTGTCAAATTTGCTCAGAAAAGCCGTAGAACGGCAAAAGCAATTTTATATTGAAAGATTGCTGGAGGCTGGAATTTATAAGAAATCAAATGTTCATTTGTATGAAATGACGTTGAGTGAGCTAAAACAGGTGTATCAATCGTATAGACATTCTCAACAGCATTTTTGAATGCTATGCTTTTTTAACCATATAAGGAAATGACCATAGGTGCAATAAAGGCGCTATATGCTGCCTTTATTGCACCTTTTTTGTGCCTGCAGAAAGCTTGATAGCTGATGGATTCCGTGTATCTGTGTCATAATATAGGTTGCATCCCTTACTAGGATGACAGAAAATAAAAACAGGATAGACAAAATCCCTGTTATACTGTACATAAATTTCTAAAAGGGGTTTAGTTTTTGGAAATCTCCCACCTATTTCTGGGCGTTGCCCTTCACGAAATTAAGGAAGGAGTATTCTTTCGGTAACATCTGATAAAAGGAGTGGCGGGCGTTATGAGAGATCTGGAGCAGGAGCAGCGGCGGGTTGATGAAGTCGTCGCAAAAATGAAATTAAAAATCGCCGCCCTAGAGCAGCAAGCGGGAGCGGTAAAATCAGAAGTAGTAGGAATTCGCCAAAACTTTTGGGAGGATGTAACCGTAAATTTTGATGATGCGGTTGAAGCAGCAGAGACCTTCACGAGCTTAAAGCAGCAGGTTGAGCTATTAGCTGAGCGGGAACGGAGTCACCGTCATGGAAATGAACAGCTGAAAACATTAAAGAGATTACAGTCTTCCCCCTACTTTGGGCGTATTGATTTTATAGAGGATGGGGAAGAGGAGGAAAGAATTTACCTAGGGATCGGTTCTTTCTATGATGAGGGAACAGAGCAGTTTCTTGTATACGATTGGCGAGCACCGATTTCAAGCTTGTATTATGATTATGGAATTGGCCCGGCTCAATATGAGGCGCCTGGCGGTACGATTACGGGGGAAATGAAGCGAAAGCGCCAGTTTGTCATTCGCAACAGCCGCATCGAGAGTATGTTTGATACGGGAATTACGATTGGCGATGAAATGCTGCGCGAGGTGTTAGGTAAGCAAGCAAACACGCAAATGAAGAGCATTGTAGCGACGATCCAGAAGGAACAAAATCGTATTATCCGCAACGACACAAGCCGTTTGCTTGTTGTACAGGGGGCGGCCGGAAGCGGAAAAACCTCGGCAGCTCTGCAGCGTGTCGCTTATTTGCTCTATCGATACCGGGGCGGGCTAAATGCTGATCAGATTTTGCTGTTTTCACCAAATTCCATGTTTAACAGCTACGTAGCGACTGTTTTGCCGGAGCTTGGGGAAGAAAATATGCAGCAGGCAACCTTTCAGGAATATTTGGAGCGGCAGCTGGGCAAGCAATTTGATCTCGAGGATCCATTCACGCAAATGGAGTATGCGCTTAGTGCTAAAGCAGAGCCAGACTATCCTGTACGTATGGCAAGTATTCGCTATAAAGCAACGATGCCTTTTATGCAGCTTATTGAGCGGTATGTAGATGCCTTGCGCGAGGAAGGATTGATTTTTAAGGATATTGTGTTTCGAAAAAAGGCGCTGATTTCTGCAGAGCAAATCCGTGAACAATTTTATAGCTTAGATGCGAGTTTATCTATTCCGAATCGGATGCAGCTCGTTGCCGAGTGGCTGCGAACCGAATTGAAGCGTCTGGAGCGTTTGGAGCGCAAAAAGCCGTGGGTCGAAGAGGAAATGCAATTTTTGGACAATGATATTTATGTACGCGCTCATCGCAGATTGCAAAAAAAGAAGGAGTATTCTGAGCAAACCTTTGATGATTTTAAACGGGAAGAGCGGCTATTGGCAACTGTTGTTGTGCAAGAGAAGTTTAAGCCGCTGCGCCGGCTTGTAAAACATCTTCGTTTTTTGGATGTGGTTGCCGTATATAAGCAATTATTTGCACCTGGGTTTGCCGAGCAATTTCAGATTGATTTACCGGAGCAGTGGGAGTATATGTGTAAGCAAACTGTTGAAAAGATACATGCGGCTGAGCTGTTTTATGAAGATGCAACACCGTATTTGTATTTAAAAGAACAGCTTGAAGGCTTTCAGCGCAATACCTCCGTACGTCATGTTTTTGTAGATGAAGCGCAGGATTACTCGCCGTTTCAGTTTGCTTTTTTAAAAAAGCTGTTTCCGCTTGCACGTATGACGGTGCTGGGAGACTTGAATCAGGCAATTCATGCTCATGCTGCCGATAACGGATTGATGGCAGCCAAAGAGCTATATGGCCTTGAGCAGACAGAAACGATTATATTGACACGCAGCTACCGTTCAACGAGACCGATTATTGAATTTACGAGTCAGCTCATTTACGGAGGAGAGAATATTGAGCCATTTAACCGTGAAGGAGAAAAGCCCGTTGTTACAAATGTTTTGAGGGAACAGTTAGCGCAGCGCATAATAGAGTGCGTTCGAAGCTTGAAAAAAGCAGGGCATGAGACGATTGCAGTTATTTGTAAAACAGCTTCTGAAAGCAAGGAAGCATACAATGCGATGCGAGACGATATCCAGCTTCGGCTTATTCGTAAGGAGAGTGCCTCTTTTGAGCCAGGCGTGCTTGTCATTCCGTCTTATTTAGCAAAGGGTGTAGAGTTTGATGCGGTTATTGTATATGATGCTTCACAATACAGCATCGAAGATCAGAAGCTATTTTATACAGTGTGTACCCGGGCGATGCATGAGCTATATATGTACGCTTCAGAAGAGGAGATTCCGCTTTTAGAGGATGTTTCTGATGAATTGTATGTAAAAGGGTAAAAAAGGCCTTATCGGATTGCCGATAAGGCCTTTTTTGAGTTTTTAGATCAAATTAAGAGAGCATTAATGTTTGGGACCGTATCTGCTTTTCTTATGTTTGTTTTATATGCTTTTTCTTTATCTTGGAATATATACCTTTTGTCATTCCGTCTTTTTATGAAATAGATAACGCGTATTATGTCGAATAATGTTACAATAGATGTGTAATTATATATCAGTTTGCGAACTACACGTAATACAGACATACAGCGAGTAGGATTGTCGAACAAAGAATTTCTAATCCTGCAAAACATAAGATTAAAGGATAGAAGCATAATACCTTTTAGAGAAAAGAACATAGGGAGAATGCGTGAATGACGAAACAAAAGAAAATTGCTTGGATTACAGACAGCACTGCGACGCTTTCGAAGGAATATATCGCGCAGAATCATATATATGTTGTACCGCTTGAAATTATTTTTGGAAATGAATCATTCAAAGAAGATGTAGATATTACGGCTGAGGCATTTTACAAACGATTGGCGGAGTCAAAGGAATTGCCGAAAACGTCTCAGCCCGCCATTGGAGAGTTTGTAAGCTTGTATGAGGAGCTAAAAGAGGAGTATGAATACGCAATTGCGATTCACGCGTCAAGTGCTCTTACGGGAACATATCAGACCTCAGTGAGCGCAGCGAGAATGGTCGGTCTCCCTATTGAAATTATTGATTCAAAAATTGGTTCCTATGCATTAGGAAAGATGGTGCAAAAGGGGATAGAGCTTGAGAAGCAAGGAAAAACGTATGAGGAAATTGTATCTTACCTCCATACACTGCCTGACAAAGGACAATTGTACATGATTCCCGGCAGCCTGGAGCAGCTTCATAAAGGTGGACGGGTTTCTACAACGCAGGCAATCATTGGAAATCTAATTAAGCTGCGACTGTTAATTAAGTTCGATGACGGAAAAGCAGTGTTATTTGATAAAATTCGTACGGATTCAAAGGCAAAGGCTCGGTTGTATGAGATTTTGGCAGCTGATGCCCATCAAATTAAAGAAGCAAGTATTATCCATGGAAATGATCCGGAAAAAGCTGTGCTATGGAAGCAGGAGCTGGAGCAGATCCATCCGCATATTACATTTACGACTACGATGTTCAGCCCGGTGCCTGGTACCCATACGGGACAAGGAACGATGGGATTAACATGGATTAGCGAGTAAAACGGGAGAAGTCTTCCGTTTTATTTTTGTGCTTTAAATGTAGCAATTTCCAGTTAGAAGCCATTCAACATAGCAGAAAATTTTAAGTGTAAAGTGCAGCTAAGCCCCTATCCCCGCCAATTGATGAGTTTCCTTTAGAAAATAAGAAAGTCTTTCTGTTTCGGGGGATTGTCTTGCTTCATCGGTCTGCTTCCATCTTCGCTTTTTACAGTTTTAAAATTGACTGCAGCGTATTAAACAGGGATGAATAGGTAACAATTTTTTGTAGATAGTGAGAGGAGAGTGTTTATGGACTTGCACAATTCTGATTACGATAGACAGGAAAATCCCGGAGATTCCATGTCTGAGCAGCAGCTGGTGGATATTTTAGAGCATTCGCTCGAAGTGGAAAATGAAATGATGCGTACCTACTTAATTACAGCAGAGCGTCTTCATGCAGATGATGAACTGAAGGAGCGGCTGCAAAACTTTGCAGAAGGCAATGCGAAGCGAACGAGGCAGCTTTTAAAGGAAATTGAAAAGTTAGACAAAGGCGAATAATTATAGCTATGTATACTCATAACCTTGCAATTTGCAGTGTATCATAGACAGGACGGTTTAAATCAAGCTGTCGGTCATGAATACAAAATAAAAACCTCAGCGGAAATAATCTGTTTCGCTGAGGTTTTTTGTTAAGGCATGATAAGCAGGTAAAGAAATCTTGTCAAAGGTTACTTTTTATTTAGTAAAGTATTGAAAACGTTTCCTTTCATCAGTACTATTATAGTACAGATTGGAGGGACATATGGGAAACAAAAAGTGGACAGCTAGTTTAATATTATTGTTTATTCTTTTTATGTATGTGCTTATTCGCTTTGCAGCAAAGACTAACAATATTGAAAATGCGGTAGAAAGCCTGAAAGAAAAACAAGGGATAAAAGGTAATGCTGCTCATTTTGTTCTTATTGCACAGGAATTCGATAATCCGTATTGGCGAAGGATTGAGGAAGGAGCGAAGGCAGCGGCTGACACGTACAATGTTCAGGTAGAGTATATTGCTCCCTTGCGGACAAGTGTTGAAGAGCAAATGAAGCTGTTTGAAAAAACAATTGCCTCTAAGGTGGATGGGATTGTTGTACAAAGTCTTGATGAACAGACGTTTGCTCCGATTATTAATAAAGCCGTTAAGGAACATATTCCCGTTGTCACGATTGATACAGATTCACCGAAGAGTGAGCGGGTTGCCTATGTTGGAACAGACAATTATACGGCTGGTGAGAAATTGGGAGAAACAGTGGCGGAGATGGCTGGGGGCGAAGGAGAAATTGGCGTAATTATCGGCAGCGAAACATCAGCAAGTCAAAAGCTGCGATTTAACGGATTCTTATCTGTCATTCAGAAGCATCCACAGATGAGGGTTGTCGAGGTAATGCCATCGAATATTTCTAAAATTCAAGCTGTGTTGCAGGCAGAAAGCATGCTTAAGAATCATCCGGAAATTTCGATTATGGTCGGCATGAGTGCTTTAGATGCAATCGGCATTTTAAATGCAACAACCAATCTGCGTAACAATCATGTACAAATATTTGGCTTTGATGATGTAGAAGAGACACTAAAGGCTATTTCAAATGGCCGTATTCAAGCGACTATTGTACAAAAACCTTTTGATATGGGATTTCAGTCTATCAAAATTTTATCTCAATATTTGCAAGGAAAAGCAACAAAAGCAGAAAACTTTACCCCGACAGAGGTGATTACGAAAAATAATGTCTATCTGGAGGAACCAAATTGAATATTCGCACGAAGTTATTTATTTTTATCCCAATTCTCGTTATTTTAATTAATTTGGTTTCATTTTTTGTTTTTGAGAGCGGGAAAAGGGTGCAGGAAAGCTACAATATAATGATTAATAGAGTTTTTTTATACAAGCAAATTTCAATGGAAACGCAGGAGAATCTTCGTTTATTAAGCAGCTATATTACTAATCAGGATTTAAGCTATTATAGTTTGTTTCTACAGCATAAAGGAAATCTACAGGCTTTGCAGGCATCTCTAGCAGAACAACGTAGAGGAAGGAATGAAGAGCTTGTTTTAGAGAACTATAGTCATCTGATCGCATCATTTTTGGAGCTGGAGACTGCTATTACAAAAAAATTGCTTGAGAAGGATTTCGCAGGCTATGCGGAACAATATAAGGAAATTGAGAAAATTGCTTCTTTCATTCGAGACGATAGTCAAAATCTTGTTGATTTAGAATTAAGCAATTATCAGCCAATATTTAAAAAGATTGTAGCTAACACAGAATCAATGAACCGATTAGGTGTTATATTATTTACAATTACAACGGTGCTTAGTATCGTATTTGCAATCTGGCTCTCAAGAAGCATCGTCATTCCTATTCAGCGTCTCGTGTATGTTGCAAAGCAAATTGGAAAAGGGAACCTGGACATAGCTGTACCCGTCTTCCAGACAAAGGATGAGTTTGGTATTTTAGGTAATATGTTCCACGAAATGCTAGAGAATTTACGAACATTGATGGGTAAGAATATGGAAATTTTAGAAAAAGAACGTCTTGTAAAAGAGCTCGAGTTAAAGGCGTTGCAAAGCCAGATTAATCCGCACTTTTTATTTAATACGCTAAATGTAATTTCAAAGCTAGCATATATTGAAGGAGCAGAACAGACGAGTGATTTGACTGTTTCTACGTCGAATTTACTGCGCTATAATTTGAGAAAGCTAGATGAACCGGTGACACTGCGTGATGAAATCAAGCATGCTGAGGAATATTTTGCGATTCAAAAAGCGCGATTTCGGGATCGAGTACAGTTTATATTGAATATTGACAAATCTTGTTTAGAACAGACCATTCCATGCTTAACCCTTCAGCCGCTTTTAGAGAATGCGTTCGTTCATGGTATTGAAGGAATGGAAGCTGGTGCAATTATAGAGCTTTCCGTTAAGAAGGGAGATGACTTTGTGATTGTCTCTGTTATGGATAATGGTGCCGGAATGAATAAAGAAGTAAGAGAGGCGCTGTTGACAGCTTCACCTGTTTTCCCGACAAAGGGGCGCTCTACCGGACTTGGGACAACAAATGTATTTAAGCGCTTACGCCTTTTTTATGAAAGGGAAGAGCTAGTGGATATTATAAGCAAGCAGGGGGAAGGGACAAAGATTATTTTAAAGCTTCCAATCAAGCAAGGGGAATAGGGGAGATTAATATGTATCGATTATTAATCGCAGACGATGAACCGCTAGAGAGAGAGGGTCTCGAGCTTATGGTGCAAAGGGCGATGCCCGGGCAATTTACAATATATCATGCAGAGAATGGGAGAGTTGCAATTGAACAGGCAGACAAGCACCAGCCTGATATTATTTTTATGGATATTAAAATGCCGGGTATTCAGGGGCTCGAGGCTGTTTCTGTTATTCAAAAAAAGCTCCCGGATACAAAAATTGTTATTGTAACGGCGTATGATTACTTTACCTATGCAAAGGAAGCACTTGTGTTAGGGGTGAGCGATTATATATTAAAGCCTGCGAAGAGAGAGCAAATTGTTTCATTGCTTCAGCGGCTTACTAATGAGATTGTCAACGACCGTAACAAGCGAATACAGGAGTTAGAGCTTATTGAACAAATTTCCCATCTTCGCCCTCTTACGGAGAATGAATGTACATTAATGCTGATGCTAGAAACGATTCAAGAACTGGATGCATCCGCCCTGTCACGAATGCTTGATATGGAGATTCAGTTTGGCAGCGCAGTTGTCATAGCATTTCCTGATGTAAAGGATGAAAAGGAGCAAAGACGAGTATATGAGTGTGCGAAGCATTATGCAAAGTCACAGCAAAACTGCTTAGTCAGCCCGGTTATTCAGCAGCATATGGCAGTTTTCTTCCCAGTTACTCTGCAGCGGGAACGGGATGTGCAGCAAGCTGCCTTTTTACATGATGCAGGAAAGCTGCGTGAATATATAAAGCAGCAAACAGGACAAGCTTCTTTTATTGGAATTGGTTCAGTACAAAAAGGAGTCGAGGGCTGGCGGCAGTCGTATGAAGAGGCTTTGTCAGCGAGCAGGCAATGTACAGAAACTGCACCTGTACAGCCGTTTAGGAAAGAAATGAAGAAAAGTATTTCGGAGGAGGAGCAGCAGCAGCTGTGCAATACGATTAGTATTATGGATGAGCAGGCGGCTATATCGCAACTTCGAGTTATATATGAAAAGCTTATAGCCGCAACGAAGGGCGATGCAAGACGCATTCGTACCGAGCTTCTTTCGTTATTTGATTATATTTCCCAGTTTTTGCAGCGTTCCCACCTGCAGCCGGAGCCTATTTCCTTTCCGGATATAGATAATATACCGATGCTGCAAGTGATGAGTGAACAGTACGTATTAACTATCATTTCTAGGATGAAGAATGAACGGGAAAAAAGAACGGGGCATTTGCTGATGCTAGCCAAGGATTATATTATGGAGAAATATACAGAAGACATTTCTCTTGAGCAGGTAGCAGAGCATGTAAAGCTAAACCCTGTGTATTTTAGTAAGCTTTTTAAAAAGCAAACAGGAGAAACATTTAGTGATTATGTAATGAAGATACGCATTGAAAAGGCAAAGCAGCTGATGAGGAATGAGGCATTAAGCTTAAAGGAAATTTGTTTTCAGATCGGTTATAATGATCCAAACTACTTTAGCCGAGTGTTTAAAAAATGTACGAATGAATCTCCAAAGGAATATCGTCAAAAGCTTTTGCTTTAATATAGAATGCCGTTGCGTTTTGCAACGGCATTTTTATCATACAATTTTTCAGGTGAATTAACTTGAATGATTTCTCCTATGACTAAGGAAGGATCTGTTTGATTTGTGGATTATTTTAATCAAATGATAAAAAAATGCTAGTTTTCAGCAGGGATTTATTGTAACCGCTTGCAATCGGGTTGAATTAATGAAGATAAAGTATAAATAAGTGAAGGAAAAGTGAAAACAGCTAGAGTGCTCCGCATGATAATCTATAAATGTAAGCGCAGTCAGTGAGCGTAATAAATATAGAAAAAATAGGGGGACTCATACAGATGAATAAATGGTTCAATGTTTTATCCAAAGGGGCATTAGCAGTTACGTTAGCTTCTACAGTTGCCGCGTGTGGAGTTGTATCATCCGGTAATGAAAATGCAGCAGACAGCAAGGAAAAGAAAAAAGACGATAAAATTGTAATCGGTTTCTCTATGGATACATTGAAAGAGGAACGTTGGCAAACAGACAAAGCTTTATTCGAGAAGAAAGTAAAAGAACTTGGTGCAGAAGTAAAAACGCTTTCGGCTAATGGCGATGATGCAACGCAGCTTAGCCAAGCTGAGCAACTGATTTCTCAAGGTGTTGATATTCTTGTTGTTGTACCTCATAACGCAGAAGCTTCTGCAGCCATCGTAGAAAAGGCTCATAAAGAAGGGATTAAAGTTATTTCTTATGACCGTTTAATTAAAAACTCCGATGTAGACTACTATGTTTCCTTTGACAATGTACGCGTAGGAGAAATGCAAGCACAAGCAATTGTGGATAAAGCGCCGAAAGGTAACTATGCATACATTGGAGGAGCAGACACTGATAACAATGCAAAGCTATTCCGCGAAGGGGCAATGAACGTATTAAAGCCGCTCGTTGATAAAGGCGATATCAAAATCGTATATGATCAATACTCTAAAGATTGGAAGCCAGAAGAAGCATTGAAAAATATGGAGAATGCGTTAACAGCTAATAAAAATAACATCCAAGCCGTTGTAGCGGCGAATGATGGAACTGCAGGTGGTGCGATCCAAGCATTAACAGCTCAAGGCTTAGCTGGTAAGATTCCAGTGTCTGGTCAAGATGCAGATTTAGCAGGCTTGCAACGTATTGCGGAAGGTACACAAACGATGACAGTGTATAAGCCGATTGATAAAATCGCGACAAAAGCAGCAGAAATGGCTGTAGGTGTAGCGAAGGGAGAGCAAGTAGAGGCAAACCAAAAAGTAGAGAACGGCAAAATTGATGTTCCATCTGTATTGCTTGATCCGGTTGCGGTTACGAAAGACAATATCATGTCTACAGTTATTAAAGATGGCTTCAAAAAGCTTGAGGATGTATTCAAAAACGTTCCGAAAGATCAATGGCCAAAACAATAATTCTAGTAAAAGGGGAAGCGGATTGGATAAAATGTCCAATCCGCCCCTTATAGAGTAAGGGGGTTGGAATAATGTACGCCTTAGAGATGATGAGCATCACAAAAGAATTTCCCGGTGTAAAAGCATTGGATAAAGTAAGCTTTAAAGTAAAAAAGGGAGAAATTCATTCTCTATGTGGAGAAAATGGAGCAGGAAAATCTACCTTAATGAAGGTACTAAGCGGTTTATATCCAGCAGGAACATACAGCGGTGAAATTCGTATCGATGGCAAGACAATGAATTTCCGTAATATTACAGATGCAGAGCAAGCAGGTATCTCAATTATCCATCAGGAGCTGGCTCTCGTGAAGGATATGACGGTGGGAGAAAATATTTTTCTTGGCAGAGAACCGAAGCGGTTCGGTTCCATTCAATGGGATCAGTTGTATGCTGAAACAAAAAAATGGCTGCAGGCTGTCGGACTCGATGTTCACCCGGAAACGAAAGTTCATTCTCTTGGTATCGGTCAGCAGCAGCTAGTAGAAATTGCAAAAGCATTGTCTAAGAATACAAGAATTTTAATCTTGGATGAACCGACAGCTGCGCTAACGGAGAGCGAAGTAGAAATTTTAATGAATTTGCTGCAGGATTTGCGGAAAAAAGGTGTTGCTTGCATTTATATTTCTCATAAAATGCCAGAAGTGTTTTTCTTATCTGACTCTATTACCATTTTACGGGATGGTAAATCAATTGCTACGTTAGACCGGGAAGAAGCAAATGAGGATCGTGTTATCGCTTTGATGGTAGGACGTGAATTAACAGAGCGTTATCCGTACGTAAAGCACACACCAAAGGAAGTTGTGCTTGAGGTAAATAACTATACGGTTTGGAATAAGGATAAGCCTGGCATGAAGGTAAATGACAATATCAACTTTAAGCTGCGCAAGGGAGAAATTCTTGGTATCGCTGGATTGATGGGCGCGGGCCGATCAGAGCTTGTAATGAGCTTGTTCGGGGCATATGAAGGAAAAGCAGAAGGTGAAGTGCTCATCGAGGGCAAAAAGGTGAAAATTAACTCTGTTCGCTCTGCGATTCAAGCGGGCTTGGCTCTTGTAACAGAGGACCGGAAGCGGCTTGGCCTTGTGCTTGGGATGGACGTAAAAACAAACACAACATTAGCTAGTTTGTCGACAATCAGCAAGCTTGGCGTGATAAATCAAAACGAAGAAATCAAATGGAGTGCAAAATATGCGAAGGATTTAAAAACGAAGACTGCATCACTCGAAACAAGAGTAGGCTCTCTTTCGGGCGGAAATCAGCAGAAGGTCGTATTAGCAAAATGGCTCATGGCAAAGCCGAAAATTTTGATTTTGGATGAACCAACGCGCGGAATTGATGTTGGGGCAAAATATGAGATTTATAGCTTAATGAATCAGCTTGTAGAAGAAGGCGTCGCCATCATTATGATTTCTTCTGAGCTTCCAGAGGTTCTTGGCATGAGCGATCGTATTCTCGTTATGAATGAAGGAAAATTCGTAAAGGAGCTACAGCGTGAAGAAGCAAATCAGGAAAATATTATGCAGGCAGCAACGGGAGGGAAATAAGAAATGGAAGCAAAAGCAGTGATTTCTCAAAAAGAGAATATTAAGCAGCAAAACCCAAAAAATATCTTTGGAAAATTTGATGTTCGTGCTTATACTATGATTATTGCACTCGTAGCAATTTGGATTTTATTCGGATTCTTAAACGATACATTCTTAACAGCTCGTAACTTATCTAACTTATTTACGCAAATGTCTGTAACAGCTATCTTGGCAATCGGTATGGTACTCGTAATTGTAGCAGGTCACATTGATTTATCCGTAGGATCTATTGTTGGTTTAACAGGTGGTGTTGCAGCGATTTTAAGCAGCTGGATGGGCTTGCCGACAATTGTTGCTGTTGTGGGTACACTTGTAGCAGGGGTTCTTATTGGTTTGTTGCAGGGCTGGCTTGTCGCATATCGAGCAATTCCTGCTTTTATCGTAACGCTCGGCGGTATGATGGTGTTTCGCGGTCTATTAATGGCGGTTACAAAATCAACAACAATTTCAATTTCTGATCCGGGATTTGTAGCGCTTGGAAATGCATATTTCACAAATGCCTTTGGAATGATTTTAGCCGTATTGGCAATTGGAGCTTTGGTTATTTCGACACTTAGAAAACGTAAGTCTCGTCAGCGATACGGATTTGAGGTTGCGCCTTTTAGTTTAGATATGGCAAAGGTTGTATTCTTCAGTCTGCTTATTATTGCATTTGTCTATGTGATGAACAGCTATAAAGGAACACCATTTCCAATCATCTTTGTTATTCTAATTGCATTAATCTTTACCTTTATTTCAACAAAAACAACATTTGGTCGTCATATTTATGCAATCGGCGGAAATCCTGAGGCAGCTCGTTTATCTGGTATTAACATTAAAAGCCGTACGATGTTTCTATTTGTATTCACAGGAGTACTGTCTGCTGTTGCTGCTCTTATCCTAACATCACGCTTAACTTCTGCAACGATTTCAGCAGGTCAGATGTATGAATTAGATGCTGTCGCAGCTTGTGTAATCGGCGGTACATCTCTTATGGGTGGTACAGGTACGATTTTCGGAGCGATTATCGGTGCGCTTGTTATGACATCTCTTGATAACGGAATGTCCTTAATGGGAATGGAATCCTTTTGGCAATACATTGTAAAAGGAAGCATCTTGATTTTAGCGGTTTGGCTTGACATTGCAAGCAGAAATAAAAAGTAAGGATATAAAAACAGTGCTGCTCGGTATGGCGCACTGTTTTTTTATTTATCTTCCGTTCGCATCATACCATTTCGCTTTTTCTAAATACCCAAACACCTTCACCATTAATTATTTGTAGATGCATTGGAGACGGATCGTCACTATCCCTTCTTTTTGATTAGTCAGACTCGTTGCGTAGATGGCTGACTCATATTGTTGACTGTTGTTCTCCTGAGGCCCTGTATTTTTTGCAAGAAGCATGGAAAATCGTTTTTGTGCCCGTTCTAGCATGCCAGGAATAGTAGAAAATGTGATATGAATCGGAATAGTCTTGTTTGTGTCCGTGGTTGCTATTATAGAAATTTGTGTATCATTCTCGTTATATGTCTTGTCTTGGATAGAAAAGCTGGAAATCTTCTCATCTTTTATCATAGGTATTGTGTTTAAAAGGGCAATAGCCTCATCCTTCTTATTAGCTGTGTCAAATAATTTTTGAAACGTTTTTTCAGCTGTAAACTGTAATACTCCCAGATTTTGCATCTTTTGTTCCTCCTTTTTTACTTTAAGAATTAGAAATTTTCAGCTAGAAGGCCATACGGCATAGCAGGAAATTTTAGAAATAAAGTATCAATGCAGCTACGCCTCTGTCTCCGCCTGAAGGCTCGCCAATTGGTGAGTTGTCTTTATCATATATAGTCTTTTTTCAGCTGTAAAATCAGGGAAAAGGAGAAACATGAGCGTGATTTTGCGAATTTCATCTATAAAAAATAGAGAAATAGGAGTTTGAAACTGCAGGTTTTATAGTTATAGAAAAGAATATAAATGGTCCGATTGTAAGCTTTTGAGGGTGGATTTCTCATGTTTTATATGGAAAGAATGCTGGAAGGGCTTTGTACTTATCTGCAAATAAAGACAGTGCCACCATACGGAAGCACTGTCTTGTATTAATAGTAAGGGGAAATTAAAAGATATACCAGTACACCGGTAGAGCTAACATACAGCCAAATTGGCATGCTCCAGCGCACGATTTTTCGATGCTTCTCAAGCTGGTTGGTCCAGCCCCACACAAGGGAGAAGAGTGCAAGCGGAACGATAATAGCTGCTAAAACACTGTGTGTAATTAAAATAAAGAAATAGAAGGAACGCATGAAGCCTTCTCCTCCATAACGTGTTGTTTCAACCGATAAGTAATGATACGTCAAATAGGAAACAGCAAATAAAATGGTTGTTGTAAAGGCTGCAAGTACAAAACGCTTATGGAGCGTTATATTCCGTTTTTTTATGGCATATAAGGCTGCAAGTAAAAATACGAATGTAAAGCTGTTAAAAATAGCATTTAAGCGCGGGAAAATTTTAATGTCAAAGGTTACTTCTCCTCTGTATCCAATGGGTGAGAAGAATAGCAATAGAATTAATACGTTTACGACAACTGATAGAGTAACGACAATAGCCGTATAATTTTTCCCAGTTGTTGGACGATTGTTTGTGCTGTTCATGAGCAATAATCTCCTTTATCAGATTTGTCTTTATTAGAATACACGCAAGTCGTTCCAACCTCAAGTCAAGGGAGCGTAACGAGCATGTATCGTTTTCATTATACAAGATTGATTTTGCGAAAGTTGAGTTGTTTGCTCAAGTTATTTCTCTAATATGAACAATTTGTGAACAGCAGAGATTTGACTAGTTTAACTTACATAATCATTTAAAAAGCAGGGAAAATAAGGATATCTTATTGCAGAATAGCGGAGGTGCTTTGATGGACATGATGAGGTTTTTTCAGTATATATGTAGCGGTCTTGCGGTAGCTTGTCTATTGTTTACATACTATCATATGTTAAAGAAGGATCGGAAGGACGAAGAGGGAGTTTGAAGGGATGCTATTGTTTTGTCCCACGATGATTTCTGTAGAAACAGATAAAAATAAAAGGAACGCGGCCAAAGTTTGCTCACGTTCTTTTTGTATTGAAATCAGTAAAACTTCCTTATGCATCTAGTTTTTTCATGCGCTCAAATAACAGCCCGTCCGTTTTTTGATTTTCTCCAATGATGAAATCCTTCATATAGTATGATACATACTGACCATAACGAGAAGATGTCTGACGAAGCAAATCATCGACAGCATAACAGCCAACAGGTAATGAATCGAGTGTTAATGAGGCTAGTGCTCCATAAACACCGCATGCAACCTGAAAGTATGTTGCATTTGTGCGATACCGTTCATATATGGAACTGCTGTTGATCGTGTTGTACATAAAACGCTCTTTATCTTGATATACGAGCAGAACACCGACAAGGTCAGCACCGATTAATTCGTTCTCATCCGGGACTAGCATTTTACGTCGATAGTTCCATAAATCATCAGAATTTTTAAGATTGCTTCGGACAATATTCGTTGTATGGTCATTTACCCTATACAGAAAACCAACCTCTCCATTGAACCATTGACCTAAGCTGATTACCTCTTCATGAGGCATAAGACAGCCATGAAATTGGATATCTCCTAATGTCACTTTAAACTCTTGTGCATATACATCCTGATGCAGTATAACGGGAATCTTTTGTTTCATGAAGAGAGGGTAGTTGAGGATGGCTTCATCAAGGAACCCTTCAGGAGACCATGTTGTATAAATCGTTTTTTCCTGAACTAGTTCTGTATTTTTATAAAAGGTTGTATCCTGCTCGACAATGTAGCAGGCAAGGGGATTTTCTTCAGGAGCTTGCTGCATGAGGTGCAGCGCCATCCATTGTACAACTCCAGGGTTCATACCGGAACCAATAATGCTTGTTATGTTCTTGAAGTCTTCCTTGCTTTCCAGAAAAATACGGTATCGTTCTAAGAGGCCAAATCGTGCAGTTGCTTCATTTTCATCTGTAGATTCTAAAGCTGTACTAATATAGCAAGCCCCGAATTCATCACAGCAGGATAGCATTTTAACGGTATCAGCCCTTGATACGTCTATTACGATGCTTGGCTGTGCAGCTTGTAAATGGCTGCGGAATAAGGACAAATCGGATAAATCGAGTTCATGAAGAATAAGCTTGTCCTGAAGTGTGCTGCAAAAGGCTTCGTAATATGTTATCGGCTTTTGTTTTATATCAATCAAATGAATCGTGCAATGTTTGATATAAGAATGGATCGGGTCATGTTCATCTTGTGCGGATTGATTTAGAAGAGAGAGAATTGCTCTTGCGGCCCCGCCGCCGCTTCCGAGCAATGAAAGCGTAAGTTGAGATTGTGTCATTAATATTTCACCTCCTATTCTTATATATATTCGCTAGAAGAGAGAGTGCTTGTTCATTTATACTAACTCTACTTTTTTATATTGGAAAGAAGTATACATTTCTAGATTAAGAAGCTATTTTACGAACGTTCTTTATGGAAAATAATAGGACTACATTCAAAAGGTGCTGTATGTACCTTTTGAATGTAGTCCTATTTGTGTCTAGAATGGCCTGTAAATACTAAAGAAATCTAGCAGCCTATGATAAATTATCTTAGTCTAGCAGATAAATCGATTAAGTTATCACGTATAGGAGCTTAACATCCATTTGTTTTTAGATTATGCCTTTTCTACTTCTACCGTCCCGGAAAAGAACGTAGCCCCATTAGCAATATCAGAAAGTGCGTCAGGTGTTAGAGCATTGACAGAGATGTAGCCGAGCTCTTCGTCCTCCCACCAAAGACCTTGTGTGACTGCAACTCCTGGAAGGACAGCTTTGCCAATACTTGCAAAGAGTTTACAGGAGCCGCGGTCGTTCCATACCTTTACAATGTCACCATCTTGGATATTGCGAGATTTTGCATCCTCCTCATTTAAATACACAACAGGCCGTCCCTCCAGCTTTTGCAGCTTTGGCAGATTCGCCAAGCTTGTATTTAAAAATTGATGATTCGGTCCCGGTATGAAGCGAAGCGGATATTTGGAATCCTTTAGCGGAACGTGAGCCGGGAGAGGCGGAAGACCTTGCTGTTTTAACGACTCTGAGAACAATTCAATTTTTCCTGACGGAGTTGGCGGATTTTGATAAGCTGGCGCGATGTGGTCGGTTTGCGCACGCAGCCATTTATTTTGCCGCAAGCCTTCGTAGGTAATACCAAGCAGATGCGGGTTTTTCGGATTGTTTAGTGCCTGACGAACCATATCCTCCTCCGAGTCTTGAAAGCAATCCTCTTCAAAGCCCATAAGTTCTGCCAATTCTTTAAATAGTGTAAAGTTTGATTTTGCTTCCCCCTGCGGCTGTAGCACAGGCTCGTTTAGCATAATGTATAAATGCCAATAGGATGAATACAAATCCAAATTTTCAAACGAACTCGTTGCCGGTAATATGAGATCGGCATATTTGGCTGTATCCGTCATAAATAACTCATGCACAACAGTGAATAGATCATCGCGCAGCAAACCTTCCCGTACCTTTGTTTGCTCGGGAGCAACCTGTGCTGGGTTACAGTTATAGACGAACAGTGCTTTCACAGGAGGTTCGGTTTCCTCTAAAAGTGCACGGCCAAGCTGATTCATATTGATTGTGCGCGGTGCTGGCTCGGGCATTAAATCTGGTCGCTCGAGAAGAAAACTGTTAAAGGAGCTGAATGAGCTATTTCCTTTTACTGCACCGCCGCCTTGATGGGCCCACTGCCCTGTTAAAGCAGGAAGGCAGGAAATCGCGCGAACGATCATTCCGCCGTTATCGTGATGCTGTAACCCGTTACCGATGCGGATGAAAGACGGTGTTGTTGTTCCGTATAAACGAGCGAGCTTTTTTATATCCTCTATGCTAACACCAGTCAGGGCGCTTACTTTTTCTGGTGTATAGCTTCGAGCTTGTTCTCGAAGCTGCTCAAAACCGACTGTGTACGTATCGATGAATGCTTTGTCTAACAAATCTTCTTCTATTAATACATGCATGATGCCAAGCGCCAGCGCTGCATCTGTTCCCGGCTGGATTGGGATAAACCAGTCTCCCCATTTGGCGGTGCGGTTTTCATGCACATCAATGACAACAATTTTTGCTCCATGTTTTCGTGCTTCAGTTAGGAACATCGCTTGGTGCATATTCGTGCTGAGCAAGTTGCATCCCCAAATAATCACGAGCTTGCTGTGCACCGTATCCTCTGGATCAACCCCAGCGCTTTTCCCCATTGTATACATATATCCAGTAGACCCAGCGGCGTTGCAAATAGTTCGCTCAAGCTGGCTTGCACCAAGACGATGAAAGAAACGGCGGTCCATTCCCTCCGTATTAATTACCCCCATATTGCCGTAGAAGCTGTACGGCAGGATTGCTTCTGCTCCGTGTTCATCAATGATGGCAGTGAATTTCTCTTTTATTTCTGCATACGCTTCTTCCCAAGAAATTCGTTTGAATGCTCCTTCTCCTTTTGCTCCAATACGCTTTAATGGGTACAGCAAGCGGTCAGGATGGTGGACTTTATCCGGTGTATGGCGCACTTTATGGCAAATGACACCCTTTGTAACGGGATGCTCAGGATTTCCTGTAACTTTCACTATTTTTTCATCAATCTTTTCTACAATAAGACTGCAAGTATCCGGACAGTCAAGAGAACAAACGGATACAAGCCGTTCAATTTTGCTCAAGGCATTTCCTCCTCAGTGATAGATGGCTGTGTAACAACCATTATAAATCAGAGTGAAATGAAACGAAATATTTTACGTTTCAAGACTAGAGGTATTTTAAGGAAGGAGCAGAGGAATGAGATTGGAAAATAGGTGAACGATTCTACTATGTAAGAAGGGGAATGACCTTCAAATAAAAAAGTGAGAGACAGGAAGGAGAAAAGATTTTGAAAAAGTGGATTATTATTATCATTTTGTTAGTCGGTGCAGCTGGAGGCGGGGCTTGGTACTTCCTAAAGGGAAATTCGACACCTGTACAAGCTGTACAAGCATCAACGGCAACTGTACAAAATGGAAAAATTGAAGTGCATGTGAGCGGCTCTGGTACGCTTGAATCTGTAACAAACGCAGATATTGCAGCAGAGGCAAGCGATACAGTCGATGAAGTGCTTGTAGCTGCAGGTGATGTAGTAGCTGCAGGACAAGAGCTCGTAACATTTACAGGCGATACTGATCCAATTACAGCACCAGCAGCAGGTACTATTACCGCTATGAATGTGGCAGCCGGTGACAAAGTACAAGAAGGAAAAGTTGTAGCACACATTACAAATTACAGCGATTTACAAGTAGTAGTTGGTGTAGATGAGCTTGATATTTCTAAGGTTGCAGTTGGACAAACAGCAACAGTATCCGTAAGTGCATTCCCTGATACAGACTATACAGGAACAGTAACAGCAGTAGCGAGTGAAGGAACATCTTCTAATGGTGTATCAACATTTAATGTAATCGTGCATTTAGATAAATCCGACAATCTGAAAATTGGTATGACAGCAGAAACAAGCATTTTAACACAAAGCAAAGACGGCGTATTATATGTACCAATTGAAGCAGTACGCACACAAGGAGATGAAAAATTTGTATTAACAGGAGAAGCATCAACAACAGCTTCTAAATCATCTGATAATACAAATACACAAGCATCTGCTTCTCGAAAAACAGTTAAAACAGGTATTGGCAACGACACCTATGTTGAGATTACAGAAGGCTTAACAGAAGGTGAAACAGTACAATTGCCTGCAGTTAAGTCATCTTCCTCAACAAATCAGCAACAAGGTCAAGGTATGATGATGGGCGGCCTTGGAGGCAATGGCGGTATGGGTCGCGGCATGCAAGGCGGCGTACCATCAGGTAAAGGAGGTCAAGACTAAGGTGACCAAGTCTATCATTAAAATTGAAAAAATGTTGAAAAAATATGAGTTAGGCGGTGAGATTGTGATGGCGCTAAATGAAGCGTCACTCACGGTCCAAGAGGGAGATTTCGTATCCATCATGGGTCCGTCCGGCTCAGGGAAATCAACCTTTATGAATATGATTGGCTGCCTAGACCGGCCTGACTCAGGACGGTACTTCCTTGACGGAGAAGAGGTTGAAAGGATGAACGATAGCCAATTGGCTGAGGTGCGAAACAATAAAATTGGTTTTATCTTTCAGAACTTTAACCTCTTAACCAAGCTGACAGCGTATGAAAATGTAGAGCTGCCGCTTTTATATCGCGGTGTTCCAGCGAAGGAACGGCAAAATAGAGTTTATGAATCATTAGACAAGGTTGGCTTGCGCGATCGCGCACAGCATTTGCCATCGCAATTATCAGGAGGGCAGCAGCAGCGTGTGGCAATTGCCCGCGCGCTTGCTGGCAATCCGCCGATTTTGCTTGCCGATGAGCCAACTGGTGCATTAGATAGCAAAACGAGCAAGGAAATTATGAAGGTTATGCAGGATTTAAATGAACAAGGTCACACAATTGTATTAATTACGCATGACCCCGAGGTTGCACTCCAGGCAAAGCGCAGAGTGCGTATTCAGGATGGACAGCTATTTGAAGAAAAGCAGCTAGCAGAGGTTGGAGGTGAGCTACTTGGGTTTGACACAATCTATCAAAATGGCAATGCGCAGTATCAAGAGCAATAAGATGCGCGCCTTTCTTACAATGCTCGGTATTATTATCGGTGTTTCCTCTGTAATTGTACTCGTTGCGATTGGGCAAGGATCGAGTAAATCGGTAACAGATCAAATTAATAGTCTCGGAACAAATTTACTCACTGTCAATATCATTAGCACAGATGAGGTTAAGCTCAAGCTGGATGATGTAGACCAGTTTACGGAGTTAAACGGTGTTTCAGATGCTGCCCCAGCTGTATCGGGGCGTGTAACAGTGAAAAATGGAAAAACATCCACGCAAGTGTCATTAACAGGAACAACGGAAGCGTATCAAACGATCCGAGATATGACGGTGAGCCAAGGGCGCTTTATAACAGATATGGATGTAGAGTACAGACAGAAAATTGTTGTACTTGGTGCAACGACAGCACAAACGCTGTTCGGGGCTTCCGACCCAGTCGGAGAGTCAATCAAAGTAAATGGAACATCCTATAAGGTTGTCGGTGTTCTTGAGTCAAAAGGCAGCTCACTTGGTCAATCGGGAGACTCTACGATTATCATGCCGATTAGTACGGCGCAGCGTGTAACTCAAAGCACATCGATTCAAACATTATATATACAAGCAACGGATGCACAGACACTTACATTCGCCCAAATGCAAACGAATCGATTATTAGGAAATCTGTTCCCTGATAAATCAGACAGCTATAGTGTAGTCAATCAACAGGATGTTATGAACACAATGAGCTCTGTATCAGGCACAATGACGCTGCTGCTGGGAGGAATTGCAAGTATCTCCTTGTTAGTAGGCGGTATTGGCATTATGAACATTATGCTCGTATCTGTTTCTGAGAGAACAAAGGAAATTGGGATTCGAAAAGCAATTGGTGCGAAGCGAAAGCATATTTTGTTGCAGTTTTTAATTGAAGCAGTTGTGTTAAGTGCAATGGGAGGCTTAATCGGAGTAGGATTAGGACTTCTAATCACAAAGATTCTTTCTGCTGCCGCAAGCATGACAGTTGTTTACTCTACGAATGTAATGCTGCTAGCCTTTTTATTCTCTCTTGTCGTAGGAGTTATCTTTGGAGTATTCCCAGCAAATAAAGCATCGAAGCTGCATCCAATTCAAGCGCTTCGACATGGGTAAATAGAAAAAACGAAGCGTTTGCCTGGTGCGGCGCTTCGTTTCTTGCTTTTTAAGAGGAAGCTGTTTTATTGGATAAATAGATGTGAGATATCGCAGGAAGGGAGAGGGATGAAAATGAAAGGATTGCTGCTTGCCGTAGGTGCAGTTCTCACACTTGGGACTGCTGGCGGGAACTTTGATTCAACAGAGAAGAAAGAAGATGCGCAGGCTGCCGAAATGAATGTTCAGGATACGCATACTGTAGATGAAAACGCAGTAAAGGAAGAAGCAGCGAAGCTCGGAATTGGCACGGAGGGAAAGGATGTTCTTGTTTTAGAGAGAGAGAGCCAGGATGAGAAACTGCGAACAGAAGCGAAGAGCCTTGGCATTGAAACAGATGGAAAAGGGACGGGAGAACTGTCCGAGGAAATTTATAAGATAAAGCTAAAAAAGGAAGCTGAGACGCTGGGAATCTTCGCGGAAGGAAAAAGCCTCTCTGTGTTAACACAGGAATTAGCGGAAAAAAGAATAATACAGGAAGTGTTTGGAGTTAATGCCGCAGGTAAGGATACGAATGCTGACGCTAAGGAACTATATCGTACGAAGCTGATGAGCGAGGCTAAGTCGTTAGGGATTGAGACAGCCCAGAAAGAGCTGGAGGCAATAGCACAGGAAGTATCGGAAGCAAAATTAATTGCACAGGCGCAAGAACTCGGTATTTCGATGTACGGAAAGGAATTATTTCAGCTGTTCAATGAGGTGCAAGAAGCGAAGATAAGGAGCGTAGCTGAGCAGCTAGGCATTTATAAGGAGGGCAGCAGTATGGAGGAGCTTGCGAAGGTGATTAAAGACAAGTTTCCTGATCAAGCAGAAAATGTAGAATTTGTACCATGGCTTCTAGATGGGAATGTATATGTTGAGTGAAAGTTTTTATATAGAGTTGAAATAAAGGGCAGAGCGGCTGCCCTTTATTTCACGCCAAGACGCCTTACGAGTGCTCCGATTGTTGTTCCCTGAATCAAAAGGGAAAATACAACATTGCTAAACGTCATTGTGAGCAGAAGAGAACGCCCTTCAAACTCAGGGGCCAAGCTTAAAATTAAAGCAATTGATAAAGAGCCCTTTAGACCACCCCATACAATGATGGGTTTCCACACCTTAGGGATGCTGGGTTCAAACATCAAGCTTGCGTACACCGCAATGAAGCGTGCCGCTAATACAATCAAAATGCTTCCAAAAATAAGAGATCCCTTTTCTAAAAAATCAATGTTTGCTACCTCTAAACCGATCATTAAAAAAATAAGGGCGTTAGAGAGAAAGGCGATAACCTCCCAAAATCCGTCCATTCTTTTATGTGTTAAATCCGACATGCCGATTTTTTTACCATACGATCCAAAAATAAGCCCTGCCGTGATGATAGAAATGACGCCGGAAAGATGAAAGATTTCAGCCAATGTAAAGGAGCCGTAAAATAGGACAATGGAGATTCCGATTTCCACAAGATAGGAATCAATTTTGGCGGTGATACGCGAAGCGAGAAAACCGCATATTCCCCCGACGAATACACCTCCGCCCGCTACTTCTATGAACTGAAATCCCGCAACCCCTGCTGTTGACAGAGTAAGAATTGTTGTTACTATGGCAATTTTAAAAAATACAACGGCAACACCATCATTGGCAAGGCTTTCTCCTTCTACAATAATGGATAGCCTTTGATTGAGTCCCATCGATTTAAAAATGCTAAGAACAGAAACAGGATCTGTTGCTGACATTACTGCTCCAAATGTTAGTGCCTGTCTGATAGGGAGGCGTAGTACAAAATAGGAAAGAGCAGCGATAATGAGAAAAGTGAGAAGTGTTCCGAGGAATGCTAGGAGCAGAATTGATTTTTTATTTCGATCAAGTTCATTCAACGGAAGCTTTAAAGCAGCATCTCCTAATAAAGCGGAGAGAAAAATTATGATAATTGTTGTTTGAAATACTTTATCATTGGCTGCATAGCTTTTAGCTTCTGCTAAGGCTTCGATAGGGAGGAGACCAATGAGTAAACCGACGACAACAAGAAGGGTCGGGTATGGCTGCCGCAGTTTTTCAGAAATAAATACAGTGGCGACGGCGATCATGAGAAGAACAATCCAATTATGAATCATGCCAGGGCTCCTTTATTATTTTCACTCTGCCATTATTATGTACGCTCTTTTTTGGGTTATGCTGATTTTCTTTGGACGCTCCCATATAAAACGTAATGGATCTTTCATCTTTTTTTCATTAAAGCTTGTTAGTATAATGAAAAAATGTACGTCTAAAAAGGAGATGTTTTGGATGAATATACTTTTAGCAGAAGATGATGTACGTCTTGGAGAACTCGTTGTTCATATGTTAAAGAAAAAGGGCGGTTATCAAGTAGATTGGGTACAAGAAGGCGGAGATGCTTACGATTACGCATCATCCTCTCATTATGATATATTGATTTTGGATTGGATGATGCCGGGCGGAGATGGTACGGATGTATGTCGCCGCTTGCGCAAGGAGGGCTATTCCGGTGCTATTTTAATGTTAACGGCCAAGGATACAGTAGAGGACCGTGTAGAGGGATTGGATGCAGGTGCTGATGATTATTTAGTAAAGCCTTTTGAGCTTGCTGAGCTGTTGGCAAGGCTTCGGGCGTTAACGCGCCGAGCTTATGTGCCGATTGTAGGTGACTGCGTTTCCATTGGTTCGTTTGAATTAGATCGAACAAATCGGGTGATTCGGCAGGGCGGAGAAGAGACTTTGCTTAGTCCGCGTGAGTTTGGTTTGCTTGATTTGTTGGTGCAGAACAAAGGACAGGTATTGCCGCGTGAGCTTATTTTAGATCGTGTATGGGGATATGATGCTGATGTATCCTTGAAAATTGTAGATGCTACTGTGAAATTGCTGAGAAAAAAGCTCGATGTATTTGGACAGCAGGATGTAATCCAAAGCATCCGCGGGGTGGGATATAAAATTGAAGATTAAAAGCTATTTTCAAAACCTTTTTTCCGCAAAGGACGTATTTTCCCGAACACAAAATCGGCTGACGTTGCTGTACAGCGGGGTACTAGTGCTGTTTCTTGTACTGTTCATTGCGGTGGTGTACGCATTATTATATAACATCGTGTTCACACAGCAGGAAAGACAAATGAGGGAATTAGCAACAAAGGAGCTTTCCGTCATTCAGGATGAATTTATCCAGAACAAGAAATCATCTAGACCTGGTTCAGTGAATGAGGATGTGGTTCTTACGAATGAAAGCCTGTTATTTTATTATGTAGTAGATGAAAACGGAGGGCTCTTAGTCGGGGATGAGGCGATGCGGTGGATGCAGGAGGATTTGCTGCAAACTTTGCAAAACTGGAAGCCGTCTCGAGAGGAAATTCGTTATGCAGATATAAAGACAAAACGCCCGGAAATAGCAAAAGGACGACATATAGAAATTGAGAAAGATCACACGATGCATATTATGATGGTAGGACGTCCTGTGTATTATGAAAATGAAGTCGTCGGGGCACTATATATCGGAAAAGATGTATCAGTGCAACAAAAAATATTTAAATCGGTCATCTTTATCCTTGGTGGAATTGGTCTTTTATTTTTTATTGTTGCTTTAGCTATCAGTCACTTTTTATCGAAACGGACGATGATTCCAATTGCAAATGCTTTTGCAAGACAAAGGGAGTTTGTGGCGGATGCTTCTCATGAATTGCGCACTCCTTTAAGCGTTTTGCTATCATCTATTGATACACTGGAGATGGAGGAAGCAATTGAAGAGGATCCGTTTTCCCGTAATGTTTTAGGGAATATGAAGGACGAAGTAAAACGAATGGCCAACCTAATTGGTGATTTGCTTACGCTGGCACGCTCGGATTCAGGTACACTTGAAGTGCGCCGGGATTCGTTTGAGTTTCGGACACATGCAGAAACAATCGTTCGCTCATTGGAGCCGATTGCCGCTGCTAAAAATATTAGTCTCCAATTCCATGCGTTTTCTGATATCCACCTATATGCAGACTTGGAAAAGCTGAAGCAGCTGCTTTATATTTTGTTAGATAACGCGATTAAATACACGCCAAATAACGGTTTAGTACAGCTAAGCTTATCTACGGAAGGAACGGAGCAAAATAAGATGTTTGTTATGCAAGTACGAGACACAGGCGTGGGCATTCCGCCAGAGGATTGTGAAAAGGTATTTGATCGGTTTTATCGGGTGGATAAATCACGGGCACGACAAATGGGTGGACATGGACTCGGATTATCGATTGCAAAGTGGATTGTGGATGCTCATCAAGGAACGATTCGTGTGACAAGTAAGTTGAATGAGGGAAGTACATTTATCGTTCGACTGCCTGTGAAATAAGAAAAACTCGACAATTATAACACATTGCTATAATCTAAACTCCCTGACAATTAAGTTGGGGAGTTTTTTTTGTATAAAACATTCAAAAGTGTCACTGATAATAGAAAAAAACGATTGTTTATGACAGTTTTCGTGTTTATGTGCTATTTTTCGATAAAATTCGATAAAATTTTTCGTATTTAAATGGTTGTTTTTGAATGTTTGTGATTGCTTTTAGTCGATTTATAGTGTATGATGAAAGCGTAAACAATAAAGCATGCATTGGGGGTGAGGGGATGCTGACAGCAGAAAGACATCGCATCATCCTAGATTTGTTGGAGAAGCAAGAGGTTGTGAAGCTGCAGGAGCTTGTAGATGCGACTTCTTCATCTGAATCAACAATTCGAAGAGACTTAAGTCAGCTTGAAAGCGAAAGGAAGCTCAAACGCGTTCATGGCGGCGCTGCCCTGCTTCAGCAGAAAAGGGAAGAGCCTAGTGTGTCTGAGAAATCCACTAAGAATTTGCAGGAAAAATTAGAGATTGCCAAGCATGCAGCAAGTTTAATTCGAGATGGTGATTGTATCTTTTTAGATGCAGGCACAACAACCTTGCAGATGATTCCTCATATAGAGGCCAAGGATGTGGTTGTCGTTACAAACGGTATCACTCACCTAGAAGCATTGCTGGAGAATAGCATTCCTACTTATTTGACAGGCGGCTTTGTAAAGCAAAGGACACGCGCGTTAGTAGGACGAGGTGCGGTGATGGGGATGGAACAATACAGCTTTGATAAAAGTTTTATTGGTGTGAACGGCATTCATCTTACTTATGGTTATACGACACCAGACCCGGAAGAAGCATTCGTAAAGCGGTTGGCTATTCAGCTTTCCCAGCAGGCTTATGTGTTGGCTGATCATACGAAATGGAACGAAAGCACATTCTCCAAAATTGCAGATTTGCATGAGGCAGCTATAATCACAAATGAATGTGATGAAGAACTGTGGAAACTATATAAAGAGAAAACATTTATAGAGGTTGTGAAAAAATGATTTATACATGTACACTAAATCCTTCCATAGACTATGTTGTCGAACTGGATTCTATCCAGCTGGGAGATTTAAATCGGGCAAACCGTACAGAGCAATATCCAGGTGGGAAAGGAATTAACGTTTCTAGAGTATTAAAGCGCTTAGGCGTTGAAAATACAGCTCTTGGATTTATCGGCGGATTTACTGGCGAGTTCATTCGAGAAGAGTTGGATAAGGAACTAATCAATCATGATTTTGTACAAACGAATGGCAATACACGCATTAATGTGAAGCTGAAGTCTGGAGAGGAAACAGAAATTAACGGACAAGGTCCAACGATTGAAACAGAGCAGATAAATGAGCTGTTACAAAAAGTTCAAGCTATGAACGAAGGAGATATCTTCGTATTAGCGGGAAGCCTTCCTGCTTCTGTTCCAGCAGATTTCTACAAAACATTAGCGGCAGCTGCGAGAGCGCGCGGGGTAAAGATTGTAGCGGATACGAGCGGGCCGGCTTTGCAGGAAATCATCGAAGAAAAACCATTTCTCATGAAGCCGAATCATCATGAATTAGGCGAGCTGTTTGAAACCGCGATCACAAGTAAAGAAGAATCGATTGTATATGCGAAACGGCTTGTAGAATCGGGTATTGAGAATGTGATTGTATCTATGGCGGGAGAAGGTGCACTTCTAATTACCAATGATAAAATTTTATATGCGAATGCGCCAAAAGGAACAGTCAAAAACTCGGTAGGAGCCGGAGATTCTACGATCGGCGGATTTTTAGCAGCATACACCCAAGGAAAAGCTCTTGAGGAATGCTTCCGATATGGTGTAGCAAGCGGCAGCGCTACAGCTTTCTCAAGCGATTTATGTACAAAGGAAGAAGTAGAAAAACTATTACCTGAAGTAACGATTACTCAATTATAGAAGGGGGATTCACATGAAAATTACAGAGCTTTTAACAAGCAGCACAGTAATTTTGAATCTGCAGGCGAAAACGAAAGCAGCAGCAATCGATGAGCTTGTAAACAAGCTTAATGAGGCTGGAAAATTAACAGATAAAGAAAAATTTAAAGAAGCAATCTTAGCGCGTGAAGCACAGAGTACAACAGGAATTGGTGAAGGAATTGCAATTCCTCATGCGAAAACAAGCGCAGTAAAAGTACCAGCAATTGCGTTTGGACGTTCTAAGGAGGGTGTAGATTACGAGGCGTTAGACGGTCAACCGAGCCACTTGTTCTTCATGATCGCTGCTCCAGAAGGCGCAAATAACGCACACTTAGAAACTTTAGCACGTTTGTCCTCTATGCTGATGAATCCGGCGTTCCGCAGCAAAATTGAGAATGCTTCAACTGTAAATGAGGTATTAGCAGCAATTGATGCGCAAGAACGCGATGCAGCAGAAGAAGAAACGGCTTCGACTGGTTCTGGTAAAAAGGTATTAGCTGTAACAGCTTGCCCGACAGGAATTGCTCACACATATATGGCTGCTGATGCTTTAAAAGCAAAAGCAAAAGAAATGGGCATTGATATTAAAGTTGAAACAAACGGTTCCAGCGGCGTGAAAAATGCATTAACAGCACAAGAAATTGCAGAAGCAACTGCTATTATTGTAGCTGCTGATAAGCAAGTTGAAATGGATCGTTTTGATGGCAAGCACGTGATTCAAGTTCCGGTTGCACAAGGTATTCGCAAGCCGCAGGAGTTACTTGAGCGTGCGGTGAAGCAGGATGCTCCTGTTTACAAGAGCAGCGGGTCCAAAGGCGGCGGCGCAGTAAAAACAGAGCGCACAGGCTTCTACAAGCACTTAATGAGCGGTGTATCCAATATGCTTCCGTTCGTTGTAGGCGGCGGTATCTTAATCGCAATCTGCTTTATGTTCGGTATTAAAGCGTTTGATCCAGAGGATCCATCCTTCCATCCATTCGCAAAAGCATTGATGGATATTGGCGGCGGCAGCGCGTTTGCATTAATGATTCCAGTATTAGCCGGCTTTATCGCAATGAGTATTGCAGATCGTCCTGGTTTCGCTCCTGGTATGGTTGGCGGATTTATCGCTGCTAATAATGGTGCAGGTTTCTTAGGCGGATTAATTGCAGGTTTCTTAGCAGGTTATGTAGTCGTTCTATTGAAGAAAGCATTCAGTGGTTTACCACAGTCATTAGAAGGTATTAAACCGGTATTGTTATATCCTTTATTTGGTATATTCATCACTGGTATGGTGATGCTATATGTTATCGTTGATCCAGTAAAAGCATTAAACGAAGGTTTGAAAGCATGGTTGAACGGTCTTGGTACAGGAAACCTAGTATTACTTGGTATTATTCTTGGTGGTATGATGGCTGTTGACATGGGTGGTCCTATCAACAAAGCAGCCTTCACATTCGGTATCGCAATGATCGATGCAGGAAACTATGCTCCGCACGCTGCAATCATGGCTGGCGGTATGGTTCCTCCATTAGGATTGGCTCTTGCTACAACATTCTTCAAACGTAAGTTTACAAAAGCAGAGCGCGAAGCAGGAAAAACAAACTACATCATGGGTGCATCATTTATTACAGAAGGTGCGATTCCATTCGCTGCAGCTGATCCAGGTCGCGTAATCCCTTCCATCATTGTCGGCTCTGCAATTGCAGGTGCGTTAACAATGATGTTCGGTATCGGTCTTCCAGCACCGCACGGCGGCTTGTTCGTTATCGGTGTTGTAAAAGGAAACCCATTCCTATACTTGCTGGCAATCGTAATTGGTTCTATTGTAACAGCATTACTGGTTGGTTTCTTGAAGAAACCAGTAGAAGAGCAAGAATAATAAGAAGAAAAGGCATACCCGTTTTAGGTGTATGCCTTTTTTATTATATTCCGAAAGAAGCCTCCTGCTTCAAGTACGTTACGAGCAGCTCGGCGGTAAGTGGCGGTTGGTTCAATTCCTTATATATACAATGAAGTGAACTGTGTAAAAATGTGAAGGAAAGGGAAGTTTAATTATGTGAGGAATGCTTCACGCAGCTATATATGTACTAAAAGATCATGGGAATTTTAAGTGGAAATCCGATTCATCCTATCCCTGCTTATTGGGTTATGCCCCCTCACGTTCCTTAAGGAAGGGATGTTCTCGGATAAAAGTTGATAAAGGCTGGAGAATGTGATGCAGAAAAAAGAAAAATGTTGTCTATGGGCACTCTCGTCTGTACCTCTTGTCATGACGTTAGGGAATTCTATGCTGATTCCTGTTCTTCCGGTCATTGAAAGAAAGCTTGATATTACAGCGTTTCAGGTTTCGATGATTATTACGGTGTACTCTATCTTTGCTATTTTGCTTATCCCAGTGGCTGGTTATTTGTCGGATCGCTGGGGAAGAAAGAAGGTTATTATTCCCAGTTTACTGCTGGCTGGAATTGGAGGAGCCATTACAGGCTGGGCTGCATGGAAAATTGCAAACCCATACTGGTGGATTCTAGCGGGGCGCATTGTGCAGGGAATCGGTTCAGCCGGTGCTATGCCGGTTGTTATGCCATGTGTCGGCGATATATTCAAGGAGGAAAAAGATGTAAGCTGCGGGTTAGGGATGATTGAGACATCAAACACTTTTGGGAAGGTACTAAGCCCAATTTTAGGATCTGCGCTTGCAACAGTAGTATGGTTTTTGCCGTTTTGGTTCATTCCTATCTTATGCGCTGCAGCTATTTTGTTAATTCTTTTTTTTGTCAAACCGCCTAAACAGGAACAGGAGAAGGTACCAATTAAAGAATTTATCCATACTGTTATGGAAACAATTCGCCAAAAGGAAAGATGGCTCCTCACAATTTTTATATTAGGTGCCATTATCATGTTTGTTTTGTTTGGTGTTCAGTTTTACTTGTCTACATTGTTAGAAGACAAATACCATGTTGCTGGTATTTGGAAAGGTGTTATTCTTGCGATTCCACTTACGGCGCTGTCGTTATGCTCCTATATTACAGGAAAGAAAATTGGCGATCAAAAAAAGACAATGAAGCGCTGTACGTTTATCGGATTTGCCATGCTAGGAGGATCGTTTGTAATCCCGCTGTTTTTCTATAGTATTTATATTCTGATAACTGCGCTCATAATAGCTGGAATTGGGATTGGACTTGCTTTACCAAGCTTAGATGCTATGATTACAGAAGGGATTGAGAAGGAGGAGCGCGGCACTGTTACCTCCTTATACAGCTCAATGAGATTTATTGGAGTTGCAGCTGGTCCCCCTCTATACGCTTTTCTTATGAAAGGTTCGGATTCTAAAATTTTCTATGTATCCGGCTTACTTGGACTAGTTGGGGCAGCTTTGGTGCTCCTATTTATTAAACCAAACGAAAATAAGTCGAGGGAAGGAAAGGCTGGTAGTGTACGTCCTTTACCTGCCAAAGTAAAAAGGCATCCGGTATAAATATGTCTCCTGTTAATTTGAAGAGGGGGATGAAAGAATGACACTGCTCTAAGAGGAGAGCAGTGTTTTTGTCCTTTTCGTTTTATCATGTGGTTTTTTACAAAAATATAAAAAGTTTGTCACACAATATTCACAAAAAATAAAGGGATATGATATATTTAAAATGTTAATAGAAAACAGAACGTTCATTGATGAAATGTAACATGTTGTTGCATATTGATCCTGTTCGTTTCGTTCTCTGTGGCGGGAAGGACATCTGGTATGGTTAAATGCTCAGATCTTACCTCACCATAAAACGGTTCATGGCATATGTGCATGGAATCGTATTTATGGTGGGGTTTTTTATGTGCGCTAGAGCTCCGGGCTGGAAGTAAGCGCTTCGAAATGAGCACGAACTTTTTGTTTTTATATTTTATGTTTTATGTGATGACAGCATCAACGAAGAAAGGGCTATACCATTTCAGAATCTTCAAAACAGAATTCACACTGAATTGAGAGGGGAAATTATGAAAAACCGTTGGCTTATAGCACTATCCGCTATAGCAATTCACTTGTCTATTGGTTCGGCATATGCTTATAGCGTATTCAAAAAGCCTTTGAGTGATACGCTAGGGTGGGATGGAACGAAGGTCTCTCTTGCCTTCACAATTGCAATTGCATTTTTAGGAGCTTCTGCAGCAATTTTTGGCCGCTTTGTAGAGAAGCAAGGTCCAAGAAGGTCTGCAATAGTATCTGCAATTTTATTTAGCTTAGGACAAATTGGATCTGGTTTTGCTGTATCAAAAGGGTCTTTAACTTTATTTCTTATCACATATGGAGTAATTGGCGGTATCGGTTTAGGAATTGGTTATATCTCTCCTGTATCGACCCTTGTGAAATGGTTTCCCGATCGCCGCGGCTTGGCTACTGGAATGGCGGTGTTTGGCTTTGGTGCGGGCGCTTTAGTTACAAGCCCAATCGCTGCTAAATTAATTCAAGGCATAGGAATCTCTAACACATTCTATATCCTAGGCATTAGCTATTTTTTCCTAATGTTTTTAGGGGCTTCTTACATTTCTCGCCCGCCCGAAGGATGGGAACCAAAAGGTATGGCAAGCGGGAGGAGTCATGCGAAGCCTGTAAAGGTAAAGGGGGATTTAGCGCAATTGACTGCGAATGAAGCGGTGAAGACACGACGCTTCTGGTTACTATGGGTTATGATTTTTATCAACATCAGTTCTGGTCTCATGATTATTTCCGTAGCTTCACCAATGGCTCAGGAACTTGCTGGACTGAGCGTGACAGCAGCAGCATCTATGGTTGGTATTATGGGTATGTTTAACGGAGGTGGTCGTATCGGTTGGGCAACAATTTCTGACTATATCGGTCGCCCGGCGGTGTTTACGACGTATTTTGTAATTCAAATTGTTGCATTTTTACTGCTTCCAAATGTATCAAATGCATTTTTATTCCAAGCTCTTATCTTTATTATTGTAACTTGTTACGGCGGTGGATTTTCTGCTCTTCCTGCTTTCATCGGCGATATGTTCGGGACAAAGCAGCTTGGTGCGATTCACGGTTATTTATTGACTGCTTGGTCTATGGCTGGTATCGTAGGTCCAATTACAGTGGCTCAAATTAAAGAGTCTACTGGAAGTTATATTCCGGTATTCTATGTATTTACAGCTCTGCTTGTTGTAGCGTTCATTGTTTCTATCATGATCCGCTTTGATCTGAAGCGCTTACGTGAACAAAAAGCAACTGGGCAAGCGAAGCACGTATCTTAATGCAGAGAAAAAATAGAAAAAGTATTAGGGAGCGTTGCGATCTAATACTTTTTCTTTGTGAAGTGGGGCAAGGCTGCTTTTCGTGATCTGGAGTAAAATGGTTTTTGATAAAATTGCACGAAAAAATTCACAAAAAGTTCAAGAATATGATATATTTAAAATGTATATAACACGAGAGAAGTTCATTGATGCAAGGTAATACAAATTGCTCTTGTATCCTGCTCTTCTGAATAAATATGGCGGGATGGATCGCTAGTATTTTATAAATGCTATGTAATTACCCCACCATAAAACAGCGTATGTTTGCATATAAGCTGTTTTATGGTGGGGCTTTTTTGTTCAGACAGAAAGTATAACATGCAAGGTGTCGCCCGATTCCAACGTCCAAAAGCGTCCTTTATGGTGAAGAACACATGGGAAATTTCCATAAATCCACTTCTTAAAACCGCATGTTTTGTGCGCGGGTTATTTGTCTGCCCTAGCTAGGCGGGGTGCTTGCGCTTTTTTATGATAAGGGAGGGTTATCTTTGAAAGAGATAGTGAAGGTTTCCATTAATGGAACAGCACATGAAATAGAGCAAGGTACAAGAATTTTAGATTACTTGTTAAGTCAGGGTGTAGAGCATCCGCATATTTGCTACTCTGAAGTGTTAGGACCGATACAAACATGCGATACATGTATGTGTGAAATTGACGGTAAAATTATGCGTGCGTGCTCAACACAAGTAGAAGAAGGAATGAATATCTTAACATCTTCAGAGCTTGCTAAAAAGGCTCAATCTGAAGCGATGGATCGCATTTTAGAAAATCACCTTTTATATTGTACAGTATGTGATAATAACAATGGAAATTGCCGCGTTCATAATACGGCTGAGCTGTTAGAAGTAAAGCATCAAGAGCGCCCGTTCCGCGAAAAAGGCTATGAGGTTGATATGTCTCATCCGTTTTACCGATATGACCCTAATCAGTGTATCTTGTGCGGCCGATGTGTAGAAACATGTCAGGACCTACAGGTAAATGAAACGTTGACAATCGACTGGGAGCGTCAAATGCCTCGCGTGATTTGGGATAAAGACACATCTATTAACGAGTCTTCTTGCGTATCCTGTGGTCAGTGTGTAACAGTATGTCCATGTAACGCATTAATGGAAAAATCGATGCTTGGCGAAGCTGGCTTTATGAGCGGAATCGGCGATGAGCTCTTAACACCGATGATTGACTTAGTAAAGAATGTTGAGCCGGATTATACAACAATTTTTGCGCTGTCTGAAGTGGAAGCATCGATGCGTGAAACACGTACAAAGAAAACAAAAACAGTTTGTACATTCTGCGGTGTAGGCTGTACATTTGAAGTATGGACGAAGGATCGTCATATCTTAAAGGTTGAGCCGACAGAAAATTCTCCTGTTAATAGCGTATCGTCCTGTGTAAAAGGAAAATTTGGTTGGGACTTCGTAAACAGTGAGCAACGTTTAACAACACCGTTAATTCGTAAAGGTGATGAGTTTGTTTCTGCAACATGGGATGAGGCGCTTACATTGATTGCAGAGAAGATGAGCGCTATTAAGAAAACATACGGAAGCGATGCACTAGGTTTTGTAAGCTCTTCCAAGACAACGAATGAAGAAGCGTACCTTATGCAAAAGCTTGCTCGCCAAGTATTTGAAACAAACAATGTGGATAACTGTTCTCGTTACTGCCAATCTCCAGCAACGGATGCGCTTCTGGCAACAGTTGGTTACGGCGGTGACTCTGGAACAATCAAGGATATCGCAAACTCTGGTCTTGTTATCATCGTTGGTGCAAACCCAACAGAAGGCCACCCGGTTCTTGCCACTCGCGTGAAACGCGCGCAAAAGCTGCGTGGTCAAAAGCTGATCGTAGCAGACCTTCGTAAGCATGAAATGGCGGAACGCTCTGACTTGTTTTTACATGCAAAGCAAGGTACGGATTTTGTTTGGTTATCAGCAGTTACAAAATATATCATTGACCAGGGCTGGCACGATGAAGAATTTATTAAAGCACGCGTCAACCAATACGAAGAGTATTTGAAGAAATTAGAAATATATACACTTGATTATGCATCTAAAGTAACAGGATTACCGAAGGAGCAAATCATCAAAACGGCAGAAATGATTCGTGATGCAGACGGAACAAGTATCCTTTGGGGTATGGGTGTAACGCAAAACGTTGCGGGTTCTCATACATCTGCAGCTATCTCGAACCTATTGCTTGCAACAGGAAACTACGGACGTACAGGGGCTGGTGCTTACCCGCTTCGCGGACACAACAACGTACAAGGTGCTTGTGACATGGGGACGCTCCCTGGTTCCTTACCTGGTAATCAACGTGTGACAGATGAGGCAGCACGCTCTCGCTTTGAAAAAGCATATGGTGTGAAGATTTCCGATAAGCCAGGGTTTACAAACATCGACATGTTAGAGGCAGTAGAACGCGGTGAACTTAAGGCGATGTACCTAATGGGTGAAGATATGGCATGGGTAGATTCCAATGCAACTCACGTACACGACACATTAAGCAAGCTCGATTTCTTTATTGTCCAAGACGTGTTCTTTACAAAAACAGCACAATTTGCTGACGTGATTTTACCTGCTGCTCCGTCTCTTGAGAAGGATGGTACGTTTACAAACACAGAGCGCCGCATTCAACGCTTGTATCAAGTATTTGAACCGCTTGAGGATTCCAAGCCAGACTGGTGGATTATTCAGGAGGTTGCAAAGCGCATGGGTGCAGCTTGGAATTACAATCACCCGAGTGAGATTATGGCAGAAATTGCAACGCTTGCACCAATTTTTGCAGGTGTAACATATGAGCGATTAGAAGGCTGGAACAGCTTAGTTTGGCCTGTACAGGCAGATGGAACGGATGAGCCGCTTCTATATACAGAGCGTTTTAACTTCCCTGATGGAAAAGCGTGCTTTTCCTTAGTAGAATATGTGCCGCCAATTGAGTATCCGAAGGAGTTTGATCTTGTATTAAACAACGGACGTATGTTAGAGCATTTCCATGAAGGCAATATGACAAACAAATCAAAGGGTATTCAATATAAAGTACCTGAGGTGTTTGTAGAGGTATCACCTGAGCTAGCAGAGGAACGAGGTGTAAAGGATGGGACATTAGTCCGATTAGAATCTCCGTACGGTGCCATTAAGCTTCGCGCACTCGTTACAGACCGCGTGCAAGGAAATGAATTGTATGTGCCAATGCACTCTGTCAGCCATGATAATGCGATTAATATGCTAACGGGAAGTGTTGGAGATGTGCGTACGCAGACACCTGCTTATAAGCAAACGAAGGTGCGCATGGAAATACTTGAAGAAAAAGGGGCGAGACCGCTTCCGATGTACAATCCGCGTTATGCAGTACGCAACCCGCAGCTTGGTGTGCAGGTAGAACGGAAATGGGCACGCGCTGATTATGAGCCAATTGCGGCTGTAAACGTGGCAGGAGGGAAACAATAATGGCGAAACCAATTACAAAAATTGTAAAGCCTGTTGTAACAGAGGAGGAAAAACAGGTACAAGTGCTTGATAGCGTTTTGCAGGAGGCTGCAAAAAATGCTGATGGTCTTCTAGAGGCAATGCATCTTCTTCAGGAATTGCATGATAGCGGTATTCTTGAAGCGCTGAATAGTCTTGTAAAAGCAAAGGCAGATATAGCGGAAATTGCGGTCGGTCAATTAAACCGTCCGCCTGTAACAAATATGTTAAATAACGCAAAGGCAGCAGCTGGAGCATTAACAGCAATCAATCCCGAGATGACACAAAAGCTTATGACGAGCGTAGCGAATGGTTTACAAAAAGCGGAGCAAGGTCTTCAATCAGGTGAGAAAGTTGGTATACTAGACTTGATGAAGGTATTAAAGGATCCTGATATAAACCGCGCAATTGGCTTCGGATTGAATCTTTTAAAAGGTATCGGTGAAGGGTTAAAGGAATAGTTGAGAAAGGAAATCCATTTGTCCCTTGTCGGACGAATGGGTTTCCTTGCTTAACGACAGCTGCTTCTAAAGAAAGGAGAGGGAGACGATGGCGAAAAATCTAGAGCACCAATTCAGCATGCTCGTTAGGGAAGTGCGAAAGGAGTTTGTTGGAAACGGTCCGAAGGAAATTAGCACCCGTTTTGTTGGCAACTGGGCTATTAGCGAGATGAAGGGAAATCTGACGAATGTTGAAAAATTCATGATCAGCTCGGAACAGGGGAAGCAGATGGTACATGAAGCTCGTACAAAGATGGTCAAGCAAATTTATAAAAGAACTGAGGTAGTAGACAAATTTGAAGCATTAATGGGGTCAAAGGTACTGCGGATGTTTTCTGACATTAATATCGATGAAGACATCGCTATGACGGTATTCGTGTTCGATCAGCCGATTGAGTCAAAAGGAAAATAGATAGGCAAGGGAGAAGAGAGCCGTGGATCAGAAAATGCAAGTTGCCAATCAAGTATTACGTTATGAAAACGGAACGGTTCAATTTATAGAGGACTTTATTGTAACGGAATATCCAATTACGATTATCTTAAATGAACAGGAATTTGCGACGCTAGTTTGTAGTCCAGAGCACATTGAGGAGCTTGTCGTCGGCTTTTTAGCATCAGAAGGTATCATTAGCTGTTATGAGGATATAAAAGAGCTGCAGGTGATTGAAACGACGGGAAAAGCATTTGTAACTACGCATCGAATGAATAAGCTAAATGAGATGTTTCATTCTAAGCGATATGTTACGTCCTGCTGCGGAAAAAGCCGCCAAAGCTTTTATTTTCACAATGATGCAAGAACGGTGAAGCCAATTAAGAAGACAGATACAAGGATTTCTGTTGAAGATTGCTTTCGTCTGGTGGAAATGATGCAGAAGTCATCAACTATTTTTCAGAATACAGGCGGCGTTCATAATGCTGTCTTATGCGATAGCAATGGGATCATTGTGGCAAGAACAGATATCGGTCGGCATAATGCGCTCGATAAAATATACGGCTATTGTTTAGAAACCTCTATCTCGTTAGAAGATAAGGTTATTGTATTTAGCGGGCGCATTTCCTCTGAAGTACTGCTGAAGGTAGCAAAAATTAAGTGTGGTATTGTGCTTTCCAAATCCGCACCAACTGAGCTAGCGCTGCGTTTAGCGGAAGATCTGGGCATTACCACTGTTGGCTTCATTCGCAATCAAGCTTTAAATATCTATACAAATCCAGAGCGGATTATAACGCCGCAATTCAATGGATAGAGTACACCGCTTTGTATGATAGAGCGGTGTTTTTCGTGCAAATTTAGGAAGTCTTGGGAACGAAGTGTAAGTGCAATTACGCCTTTGTCTTCACCTAACGGCTCGCTAATCGGCAGGTTTTCTTTATATGTATCATTGGTGAAAAATACTTCTCTTTTGCACTCTGTATTTATCAATTGTTTATAAATAATTATAATAGAAGAAATACGACCAAAGGCAGGGGGATTTGCTTCCTTGGATGGTCGTGAACAAGAGCTTATTATAAGCTTAAAAAAATAGATATGGAGCTAGAGTGAAGCTTATGAAACATCAGTTTTGGGAACCTATTTTTTTATCGATGCAAATTGCAGCCATTGCAGCTGTAATTGTTGTAATAGCGGGAACATATATAGGAAGAAAGATGGCACGGGTTCATTTTCGGGGGAAAATACTGTTGGAAACATTTTTCCTTAGTCCGATGGTACTGCCCCCTACTGTCGTCGGTTTTTTTCTCATTATCATTTTTGGAAAGAACAGTCCTGTTGGCAGAGGGGTAGAGATTGTATTTGGTCACCCTATTATGTTTACATGGTGGGCAGCAGTGATTGCTTCTATTATCGTAGCATTTCCTCTCATGTATCAATCTGCAAAGGCAGGTTTCTCTTTGCGATATGTGACAATAGAGGAAGCGGCGCAGGATTTAGGAGCGAGCGATTGGGATGTATTTTGGCATGTGACGCTGCCTATGGCATTTCCATCCTTGTTGGGCGGGGCGATTTTGAGCTTTGTTCGTGCATTGGGGGAATTCGGAGCTACTCTTATGTTCGCTGGAAATATTCCCGGCAAAACACAAACCATCCCAACAGCCATTTATATGGCAATTGATGCAGGAAATATGAAATTGGCATGGGCGTGGGTTGCCGCGACCGTCGTTTTGTCTGTATGCTTCCTTGTGCTATCTCAAAAAATTAGTGAGAAAATGAGTATATAAAACAGCACTGCTTCATAGATAAAAGCAGTGCTGTCTGTTATTGCGGCATCGGTGTTGGGGTTGGCTTTGCATATCCTTCTTTATATTTTGTATCGATATAATTGCGAATCTCTACTGTTGACCGTCCTTTTTGTTTTAAGGAAGCGGATTCTAGGGCAATTTCCATGCAATTTACACATGTTGTCGCATGCGAATCCCATACAATTTCTCCTGTTTCTCTTATTTCTCGAATAAAGCAGTTTTTATTGCTTTCGTGTCCAACACTATCTCCGCAGCCGCAATAGCATGGGATCCAGCTTAGGAGTTCATGGTTTTGAGCGGCAATACGATAGATTTGCTGCACCTGCTCTGGCTGCGAAGAAAGAAAGGATGGAAGTGTATCAGCATTCTTTGTTATTTCCGTTATATCGCCGATGGTTCCATGGGCATGGGTATGTTCAGTTGCTTCTTTTTTTTCCTGAGATTCTTCTTTCACGCCGCAGCTGCTTAGGGATAGAGAAGCAGTGAGTAGCAATGGGAGATATAATCGCTTTTTCATATGCACGCTCCTAACAAATAGTTTTAATTCCTCCACATCGTATATGTTGTGTATGTGAACCCTTTTCCGCAGGTATTTCTGTTTTGATGGCTATTTCTATTGTAACAAGATTTTTAGTATTTTTCATAAGAAAGAAAGACAATTGCTTTATGAAAGAATTTTAAATGGTTGTGGAGATTATTAATTTTTTTAATATTCAATATATTTAGCGAAATCCTGCTTTTTGTTTTCACTGTACTTTCATTATATTCTGCTAGAGTTTGATATGTTGAGAGATAAGCAGTTAGGAAAGTGGGAGAAGGACATATGAACAGACTAACGAGTTGGCCTATTTATGTTCTTGCAGTTGCAATTCTTTTTGTTACATATGCGTCTGCTGCGTATTATTTCGGTTTTTCTGATAGTACGGTTGCCGTTACGGAAAATACGGATGAGAAGGAGCGTGAACAAAAGGAGGAGGAGCAACAGGTTGCAGATAAAGAGATTACTAATAAGATAGAGGTTGATTCTACTATACAGGTGGAAGAGGAGAAGGCTGTATCGCAGAAGGAGATAGTATTATTACAGAATGTTCCATTTATTCAACAAATGCCTGAACTAGCGCGCGGCTGTGAAGTCACAAGCTTGGCCATGCTGCTGCAGTTTGCGGGAGTCAATGTTGATAAAATGACCTTAGCAACAGAAATTGCAAAGGTTCCATTTCTAAAAAACGGTGTACGTGGAAATCCGAATGACGGGTTTGTAGGAAACATATATACATTCTCCGAGCATGGGTATGGAGTGTATCATGCCCCTATCGCGAATTTAGCAGAGCGATATTTGCCGGGGAGAATAAAGGATTTAAGCGGAATGAGCATGGAAAGTGTATATGAAGCACTACAAGCCGGTACTCCGGTATTAGTAATTACGAACTCCACTTTTAGACCATTAAATGAGAGTGAGTTCCACACATGGCAAACCGCTTCAGGGCCTATTCAAATTACATATCGTGAGCATAGTGTGTTAGTTACTGGCTACGATAAAGACTATATATATATGAATGACCCGCTTGCAGAACAGGCAAGTACAAAGGTACCGAAAGCAGAATTTGAAGCTGCTTGGGTGCAAATGGGAAGTCAGGCTGTGACATATACCCATCTGTAACCTAGGAAATAATATTTCTAACAAGAGCTGCTTCGTCTATCCAAGACGGAGCAGCTCTTGTTTTGTAATTTCCCCGTCATGAACTTGATTCGGGATCTTCTTTTGGAAAATGATAAAATATTATGAATACGGTTTACATGGGAAGAGATACATATTATAATAACTTGGGATCATTTGATAATAATTATCATTTTCATAGAATATAAGAGGTGTTTATCATGAAAAGACCGTGGAAAGTCATGTCTACTTTTTCTGTAGCTGCTGTTCTTCTTATCGCAGCAGGCTGCACGCAAAGATCGGCAGTAAAGGAAGAAGAGAAAAGCAGCGGATATAAGGCTCCTGTCACAGATTATACATTTAATACAGCAGGTAATATGTTTGCATATGCGGAATTTGAATTATCAGGGGAGCCATTGGCTGAATCCCTCGGTCTTGATCTTGATTTGTTGGACGCCAAAAAAGTAAACAAGCCTACAGAGTTTGATTATATCGCCGGAATCGAGTCGTACGAATATTCAGAAGAAGCAATGTATGAAGTGGTAGAGAAATCCGGGCTTGGCCTTCATCTTCTTAACGGACCTGTTGTAGAGAAAATGGCAAAGGAGGCAGAAAAACAAAGTCCAGCGTTATTAGAGGAGCGATTTTATACATTAGCTGATAGTGTCGGCTATCCAAAGGAAGAAATTTTCCGTAATATGTATCCGACATTTATTGAGTATAGCAGCGGAGATCCGCATTATACACAAAAGGTTGATACATCCGTGTATGCAAAAAATGAAGATAAGACGTATGTTCCAGTGTATCAAGTGGACTTCAAAACATTGCGCTGGGACCGAGAGAAAATGAGCAAGGCATTGACGCCATCTGCTTATGGAGGAGCATTTCTTAAACAAGCGCTTTGGGCAGGGGATTTCTTGGGCGGCTTCCATACAGTCGATAAGGATGAGGAGCTAGAGGCTACATCCTCTACACAGGACAGCGATCCAAATGTTCGCCTTGGTGTTAGTTCGGCTGATGGTTTTCAGGGAGTTGTTTTAACGGAAGAAATTTGGAATAAGCTAGCATATATTCGTGACGGCCTATTTTATAATTCAGCTACGAAGCAGCTGACGAGCGGCACTGGAAGCAAGTACAATCCTTCGGAAGGACTTGTATATTTGCCTCATGAAATAAAGGTGACAGAAGAGGGAGCAGAGGCGGCGAAGGCTTCTAAGCTTGAAGTGACGGATGCACGGAGCTTGCTTCGCGATCAATGGCTTATGCTATGGCCATCTTCTGAATTCTACGGTATGACAGATCAGAGGCCAGAAAACAGCGCGGTAAATCCAGCGTTTCGTGCTGCGTTTGATGGTGCTCCATTTGCGGCTGCTGCGAAGGAAAATATCGATAGTACAAGCACGAATGATGTAAAGGCGTATGATCCGTACTCTGTAAACCGCGATGTACTGCTGCAGGTCTTTAAAAATCTAGAAGCAATGCATTTTAATAAAGAAATCGGAGCGTTTGTCAGCTCACATGACGGTGTAAAGCAAGGTAATTATATTGATACGTTTGACGCAGGGTATACACTAGAAGCATTACGCATTTTTGAGCGTGCGATTGATGGGTTACCAGTTGGCTATGCAAGCGGGGAGGATGCAAAGGGGCTGCAAACCGAAGAAGGAAAGCTTGCGCTAGAAATGATGAAAAAACAAGCAGACTTTATGATTACAAATATGATGACAAAATCCGGATTGATTGCGAACGGCTTTACAATCGGTAAAGGGCAGGATGAGAAGGCTGCAACGCTTGAGGCTCAGCTTGGTGCGATTCGCGGGCTAACGGCTGTATATTTAGCAACGAAGGATGAGAAATACCGTGAGGCAGCACGTAATCTATACAATGCTGTTGATACGCAAATGTGGAACAAGGATCTCCATGTGTATGAAACAACAAAAGGAGAAATGAAGTATACACCGTTTACAGCTGGCGGTCTATCAGCAACGCTTCGACTTGCATTATTGAACTTAGGTAATGAGGAAAGCGATAAAGAGCAGTACCCTTCCCTGGAAAAGGATACAGTTATTTCTCGCTATGTTGATTTTTATAATAAGGTAATTGATGGTCCATCACTCAAGGAAGGGATGCAAGCAAGCGAATTTTGGGATACAGGAGACTTCTATAAAGAAGGCGACAAAAGCGGAAATACAGACGGTGATACGGTTCCGCAAGTACAAGCGGGACACGGCAAATATGGGATTGCTCCGGTGCTTGTGAATGTAGAAATAACAAAATAATGAAAAGAAGGGTTGAGTCATGAAGAAACTCTTTCTTTTCCTGCTGACGCTCCTTTGTATAGGAGCGTTTGCAGGTTGTAGCGCGGCTGCATCAAAAGATAAGATTATAAGAGATACGGCAGTTCACAGCGATAATATTATTACGAGTAAGGACGGAAAGTGGGCGTACATTGCAAACATTGATGTAAACACTGTTTCAATCGTGAATACTGCATCTAAGAAGGTAGAAAAGGAAATTAAAGTCGGTCAAGAACCGCGTCAGCTCACATTAAGTCCGGACGAGGCATATGTATATGTATCATGCATGTATGATAATCGAATTGATGTGATTTCTTTAAAAGAGAACAAGGTCGTAAGTCGTATTAAGACAGAACAGGAGCCATTTGGGCTTGTAACAAGCCAAGATGGAACGCAATTGTATGTAGCTAATTTTCGCTCGGGGACAGTTTCCGTTATTGATATTGGAAAGAAAAAGCAAACTGCTTCCATTAAAATAGGAGATCGACCTAGAACATTAGCACTCACTGCGGATGGTGCAAAATTATATGTACCGCACTATTTGGATGGAACAATCAGTGTTGTAGATACAAAAACAAACAAGGTGCAAAAAACGATTGCACTTGTAGCTTCACCTGATAAAGAGGACCGAAAAAAAAGCCAGGGGATTCCAAATACAATTGAGCAGTTTGTAATTGCGCCTGACGGGAAAACAGCCTGGGTTTTGCATTTGTTAACAAATACAGATACGGTGATTCAGTTTGAAGAAACGATTTTCCCTGCTGTTTCGGTAATTGATGTAGAGAAGGACGAAGAAATCGTCGATCAGCGAAAGGAGCTGTTTGACGAGATTAATGTGAAGGATAATCAAAACAATACGATGATTGTATCCAATCCTTATGATGTCACATTCAATTCAAAGGGTACGAAAGCATTCGTTGTTATGTCAGGAAGCGAAGATGTTGTCGTATTTGATCTTGCGCGCGGAGGAAAGGCTTCACAGATTGTAAGACGTATTCCCGGAGATAACCCGCGAGGACTTGTACTTTTGAAGGAAAGCGGAGAACTTCTTGTCCATAATGCGATGAGTCATGATATAGCTGTTTTGCAAATCAATGATGAATCGTCTTATGCGAAGGTAAAAATCACGGATACAAAGATAAAATTAATTGCAAAGGATTCGCTTTCCTCACTTGTGAGAGAAGGAAAAACAATCTTTTATAGCGCAAATAGCGATGAGTTTGCCGGTGAAATTACTGGGAACAATTGGATGAGCTGCGCATCATGCCATAGTGACGGTGATATCAATTCGTTAACACTTATGACCGCAAAGGGACCGCGTAACGTGCCGAGCAATATTTTGACAACAAAAACTGGCCTATTCATGTGGGATGGCTCGCGAGACGATTTTACAGATTACATTCATACAGTACAGGATGAGATGGGCGGTATGATGAATGTTGATCCAAGTAAGCCGATTCAGTCGAACGTACAGCATATGTACGATGCGCTGCTCGCCTATTTAAATGAACCAACCTCATTTCCTGTTCCGAAAAGTCCTTATCGTAACGAGAAAGGAGAACTTACTTCAACGGCTAAGCAAGGGGAAGAGCTGTTTCAAGGGAAAGCCAATTGCCTAAGCTGCCATGGAGGGGAGTATTTTACATCGAGTACTCAGGCAGTTGATGCAAAGGGAGCTTTAACGACAAGCAATACGCAATTTTTATATAATATTGGTACTGCCAATCCATTGGATAAAGATTCGAATGGAGATGCAAGAGCCAATTATACAAATCCGCGTTCAGCCGGGCAATTTGATCCGCCAACCTTAAGGGGAGTATGGGCGACGGCACCGTACTTGCATGATGGAAGCGCGAAAACGATTGAGGAAGCGATTGAACAGCACCAATATCCAGAGCAGGATACGCTATCCACGCAGGAAATAGAGGCTATTGCTGTGTATGTTAAGTCAATTGAATAAGCGGGTAAGAAAAGCGGACATGGTCCGCCTTGATCCTGAAGGAGATAGTTCTCCGCTCATTGAGGCGCTTTTTGCCTGTGGGGGCAGAGGTCCTTCCCTGCAGCAAGCAGGCCATGGGAGCTAGATATTATACTTTCTTACCTTAATTAAATAAGCCCTGAGCAAATGTACAAATTGCTCAAGGCTTATTTTTGCAACATATAAAAAGAATTTGGTTCCGGTGTACTGCTTAACCTTTACCGCTTGCTTAATACTGATGCTTCTACGGCTTTAGAACCATCATATATATGCTGCGCCACAAGAGACGCCTCTACTACGTATCGTTTTGATGTATAACCGATATATCTAAACGGATAGCATGTCGTAATGGTAAGCGAAGCCTTTGGTTTTGGTACAATAACGGTTTTATCGTTTCGATCGGTGATTCGCATATCTGTGACGCGGTACGTAAAGATGCCAGCGCTTGTTTGGATAATAAAATCATCGCCTTTTTGTATTTCGTCCAAGCGGCGAAATACGCTGTCATTATGCCCGGACAGTACACAGTTATCGGCTTGACCGGGCAGAACACTTTTTATATAATGTCCAACTCCTTTTCGCAGCTCTTGTTTATCCGTCCCCTCGTAAATCGGTAAACTCATATGCAGAGTTGGAATATCCAATGTTCCAAAAGCTTCTCCCTTTGCTGGAACTGTTAGATAGACAGGAAGAGACTGGGGAGAAGGCACTGTTTGCACCTGTATTTGTTTATAATGAGATTGCGTGTTACCCTTTGTGAATTGTTGTCCGTTCGTATATAAGAGATATCCCCCAATGGTACAAAGCATAATGCCAAGAATGAAGGAAGCTGTTCTTCTCATCTTTTTACAACAAGCCCCTTATACAAGAAGAAGCTTCCGAAGGCTGCCAATGCAGCTCCGAATAGAGCATATAGTGCATAGTTACCGGCTGTATCAGGCATTTGTCCTCCGTTTTCTGTTTGGTCTTGTTCAGCTAAAATATCAAGGAGATCCAAATCCAATTCATTTACAAAGGCGTACTCATCTACAGACGTGTTATATTTACGGAGCAGGTCATCAATCTCCTCTTTCGTATAGCCATACTTATCAAAAAGAGCTTGTAATGCTTGATCATCCGTTATGCGCGGTCCGAGGTAGGCTGCAAGGTCATCAAGAGAGTTGAATGAGTCTAATGTTTTTGTTCCGCGGGATGCGCGTTCTATGTACATGTCCATTATATCTCTTGTCCATCCGATATCCTCTAAATAAATACTGAGTTCCTCCTCTGGAACAGCTGCATGTGATACAAGTGGTGTAACAAAGCTGAAAACGAAGACAACAAAAAGCGAAGCAATAAATGGTTTCAACAATGTTTTTTCCTCCTATTTCTTTTATATACACGCCTTTATTGTTTGCCAAATAGTTCCGAACATACGAGGTAAATGAGAAAAATTAGAAGGTGTTCCGAAGAAAACCAAAATAGGATTTAAAAATATAATCTTTTGAAGGATAATCCAAAAGAATTAATTATTTTTCATTGTAAATTTATTATAGGAACGTTAGAATCAAAAAATGTGGAGCTAAGTATTGCGGAAAAAGGGTGAGAATTTGGTGAACAAGAAAAAGATTTTAATCATGTATGTAACTTTAAGCATTATTTGGCTATATGTGACAGATTCTTTACTCGAGATCTATATAGATACCTTTAACATTGTGCTATGGCAACGGCTAAAAGGGATAATATACATCCTCTTAGTAGGCTGCTTTATATATTATTTATTAAAAAAGGACGAGAAGCTTCAATATGTTAAGCAAGAGGAGCAAAGATTATCCACACTGATTAACGCCATGGTTGACTTTGTTAACTTTAAGGATGGAGAAGGAAGATGGATTCAGGCAAATGAATTTGGCTTGAAGCTGTTCCAGCTAGAACATGTAGATTACCGAGGGAAGAAGGATTCCGAGCTCGCTGAGTATACATCGTTTTATAAAGAAGCTTTGAACTATTGTGAAATATCGGATGAAGAAACTTGGCAAGCAGGTGAGCTGACGCATTGTGAAGAGGTCCTTCCTATGCCGGACGGTACATTTAAAGTTTTCCATACAATCAAAGTTCCTTTATTTTTTGAGGATGGCAGCCGTAAGGGTTTGGTTGTAATCGGTCGAGATATTACGGAGCGGAAGGAAGCGAGGAAGAAGTTAGAAGAAAGTGAGCAGCGTTATAAATCTTTGTTTGAATATAATCCAGATCTTGTATATATGATTGATTTGAAAGGTAATATTACGAATTTAAACCCGGTATTTGAAGAAATCATAGGATATAAAGCTGAGGATGTTATTGGAAAACCTATTTTTTCGTTTATCTCTGATAAGGATAAAGAAAGAGTGACTGATGAGTTTTCCCGAATTATTACAACGGGGGTAAGCAGTAAAGGTAAAGAATTGGAGATCGTGCGGAAGGACGGCGTAAAAATGATGTTTGAATGCACGTCCGTTCCGATTATTATTGATAACGAGGTTGTTGGTGTTACTGGGTATGCCAAGGATGTTACAAAAATAAAAGAAACAGAGGAAAGACTGCGACGAGCGGAAAAGCTTTCCGTAGTCGGCGAGTTAGCCGCGAGTGTTGCTCATGAAATTCGCAATCCGCTTACTTCATTGAAAGGCTTTGTACAGCTTTTACAAACAGGAAACTCTGAGCATACGCATTATTACAGCATTATGCTAAATGAGCTGGACAGGATTAACCATATTGTTGGTGAGCTGCTCGTTTTAGCAAAACCGCAAACATTACATTTCAAGCAGGATAACATTGTATCTATTGTAGAGGATGTAAAAGCGCTTCTTGAATCACAGACCAACCTATATAGTGCAGAAATTGACATCGAAGCTGAACAAGATCTTCCTCTTATTGAATGTGAATCAAACCAGTTGAAGCAGTTGTTTATTAATCTTATCAAAAATTCGGTAGAAGCCGGAGCAACAAAAATCCAAGTTACTATGAGCCAAACGGAAGAGAACATGGTGCTTGTACGGGTGAAGGACAATGGATGCGGAATTCCAGAGCAGCGAATTAAGCATCTCGGTGAGCCATTTTTTTCTTATAAGGAAAAAGGAACCGGTCTCGGATTGACTGTGAGCTATCGAATTGTAGAGTCTCATAAAGGGAAAATTGTATTTAAAAGTGAAGTGAATAAAGGGACAGAAGTAGAAATTTTGCTTCCGATTTATATAAATCCGGCTATTGTTTCATAGACAACATCTGTTTGCATAAAAATATTCCAAAAAAGAAGTTAACCAATCCGATGGTTAACTTCTTTTTATACTAAGACAAAATTCGTTTTTCTCCTGAGATTTCTTGAATTGGACTAATATTTTGGGTGAACTCCAGTGTTCCTATATATTTGCCGTTCTCGTCTCGTACAGCAAAATAACGAATATAGACATATTTATCGCGGAATGCAATCCAAAAGTCTTCCGTATCTTTTTTTCCATTCTTAAAGTCTTCAAGCAATTGATTCACAACATGCAAACTTTGCGGCGGATGGCAATTTTGTACTGTTCTTCCAATTACCGCTTTTGCCGTTGTGCAAATCCTTTATAATTTCTTTTAATAATGTTTGGCGTGTTGTTTCCTTTAGAGCATGCGTTTCACGATTGTTAATGATTTCACTCATAAAGATGCCTCCTTCATTCCTTCCATGCGTATCCGCATTGTTTCAAGGTGTCCTTAATCATGTCTAAATGAATGCCCTTCATGCGTGCCCCATTCGGAATTGTCATAAATCGACCCGCTGCTTGGAGCATGCCGGGCTTCGTAATCTTTTCAAAGCCAAGCTGCTTTAGAATGTGTATCAATTCAGGATCATCTGTACACAGCTCATAAACGGTTTTTGTTAAATCCACAACCTTTGTCATGGACACTCACCTCTTTTTACAGCAATAGATGAGAACTCTTCTCATTAAAAAGATATCATAGTCGGGGAGAGACAGCTGTGATTGCAGTCACGGGAAAGAAAGCAATTTTGTGAAGGAACGTATGTATGATGCGATGCCAAACTGCTATTTTGTTTTTGCATGGGAGGTTATTTTAGAGATGGGAGTAGGCCATGTTCACTAGACAATGCCCAAAAGGTTCTAATGTCTTATCTTTAAATAAAAAAACGGTCGGGCTGATTCCGACCGTTTCTTTTGAAGAGCAGAGGGCAGGGCTTTTTTGGGAAGGGGTATCTCTATTTATTTAGCAGTAATAAGGACCGTAGCCGTAGCCATACACAGGAGCACAGCTGTGTCCGCCAAATCCGCCGCACCAAGTTGCACCGATGATAATCAATAAGATGAACAGCACAATAATTAACGCAAAATCCTTTGAAAACCCAAATCCGTCTTTATGGTCTTTATGGTCCTTATGGTCTTTATGGTCAACATTGTACGGACGGAATGGTTCCCCAATTTCATTCATACTATATTCCTCCTCAGATGTAAGTATAAAAGATACAATGCAGAATATGCATCTTGAGGGTGTTAGGAGCCTATTCGATTTTCGATTGGGCTTGTATATAAGGGTATTTGTTTATAAATTATTTTGAATGGTGTTCTAGCTTCTTTCGCTTGCACTTTAAGAAAATATAAATTTCCAGCTAGAAGCAAATTCGATGTAGTATTAAATTTAGGAATAAAGTATAAGTGCAACTACGCCTCTGTTTTCGCCTAACGGCTCGCCAATTGGCGAGTTTTCTTTAAATGGAGCTGCGGAAAAGATAGTGTAATAAAAAGGCTATTGTCTATGTGACAGTCACTTTTTTTAGTAAAACGAAATGTGAGGTGTAGTATAATATAATGGATAAAAGTATAAAAATACGCCTTGGGGAGTGGCGGTGTGAAGCGAATATGGATATTGTTTTTTGTAGGATACGGGCTGCTGTTTGGCAGTTCGGTCAGTCTGTACCAAATGCAAATCTCACAGCCTGTTATGGAGGACAAAGGACATTTGTTGCCGACGGCCGTTAAGCGCATTGAAGGAATAACGGGGGAGGAGAGACTAAGGAGCATTGTACAGCAAGCAAACGAAAGGAACGAGAAACTTTCTATTGCAGGTATGCAGCATAGTCAAGGGGGGCAGACATATTATCCAAGTGGTATTGTTTTAGATATGAAGGGATACAACAAGATTCTATCATTTGATCCAAAAGAGAAGACAATTACAGTGCAAAGCGGAGTGACATGGGGCGATATTCAAAGAAAAATTAATCCGTACGGCTTGGCAATACAGGTGATGCAGTCACAAAACATTTTTACGGTCGGGGGCTCTTTAAGTGTTAATGTACACGGGCGTGATATTCGGCATGATGCGCTAATTGATACGGTGCAGTCTTTTCGGCTATTGAAGCCGGATGGGAGTATTGTGAGTGTCAGCCGATCCGAGAATGCAGAGTTGTTTCCGTTTGTTATTGGCGGATACGGCTTGTTCGGGGTGATTTTGGATGTAACGCTGAAGCTTACCGAGGATGAACTGTACCAAAGGCGAACGAATGAGATGGATTATACAGAGTATGCAGCATATTTTCGCCGAGAAGTAGAAGGAAATGAACAGGTGCGTATGCATCTAGCTCGTATTTCTGTTGCACCTGATACATTCTTGCGGGAGATGTATGTAACAGATTATATGCTGATGGGGGGTGAAAGTCAGCGGGAGAAGTATAGCGAGCTTAAGGGGGAACCGATCGTGGCGCTTCCGAAGCTTTTTCTCGGACTGTCCCGTTATAGTGATTGGGGGAAAAATATGTTTTGGGAGCTGCAGCGTACATATATGCAACAGATCAACGGAACGTATGAAACGCGAAATAATGTGATGCGATCTGACAGTGCATTTATGGAATACGAAAGTGAAAATCGTACTGAGATACTGCAGGAGTATTTCGTACCGGTGAAGCAATTTTCATCTTATATTGACGAGCTGCGAAGTGTATTGAAGCAGCATGAGCTGAATTTACTAAACATCACAGTGAGATATGTAAAGAAAAATGATCATGCGGTGTTATCTTATGCAAAGGAAGATATGTTTGCGCTTGTATTGCTTATTAATCAGGGTCGTTCGGAAAAAGAAGTACACAAAACTGGAGATGTCATTAGAGAAATGATTGATGTAACGCTGCGCCATCATGGCAGTTATTATTTACCGTATTATCCGTATCCAACGAAAAAGCAATTATATCAAGCGTATCCGCGTATAGAAGAATTTTTTGTGAAGAAACGGGAGTATGACCCAGAGGAACGGTTTGTAAATCTTTTTTATAAGGAGTACGGACGATGATGTATAGGCAATTTGTTCTGTCGCAAGGTTTAGTAATGATGGCTGGCAGTATGGTATTTCCATTTTATGTGCTGCTGCTTCGAGATGTAGGGAGTAGTTTCTCACAGTTTGGTTGGGCATACGGCTTATTTACACTAACAGCTGCCTTAACATACCCGCTTATCGGAAAGCTGTCCGATTCCAATCGTTTTGGAGACAATACACTGTTAATCGTGTATGCATGGGCAATGGCTATTGTATTGCTTTTATTTCCCATTGCAACGGAGGTTTGGCATGTGTATGTGCTGCAAATCATAATGGGGGTATTAGGAGCAGTTCAAAAAAATGGAGAAAAAACATCATTAGTTAGAAAAATAGAAAAAGAGAAAGCAGGAAGAGAAATAGGCAGCTATCATTTTTGGACGTCTATTGGTGCCGCTGCCGCTGTAATCGTAACAGGCTATTTAGTAGATTTTTTGACGATTGGTAGCATCTTTTATATTGCCTCGCTTTTGTACGTATGGAGCGGCTTCCTGTTGATAGGAAAAGCTAAAAGCATCCGTACTTCTGATACAAATGCTGTGTAAATAGCATTTGTATCAGATTGATAGGATAAGTGGGTCTTAGACATATTGAAATGTATTGATTTATTCTAAGATACATCTTTTTTTCTTCTGTTCAGTTGATATAACGCTACAATTCGCTTTACAACAGGTGTTGGCACGTACGAAAGCTCAGCAGCATGACCAATAGAACCAGATACGTGGTGGATGGCAATGGTGCTGTAGCCTCCTCGTCTTCCAAAAGGTGTTGTATATATCTTTATGCATTGAACACGAGACATTGGAATAATAGCTGTCCATTTTGCGAACCGCTGCGATGTGAAGGCTATATGACGGTCTGTTAAGTCCCAGGCAGCATTTTTGCCCTGGAGATATCCGAGTAATGCTGCTATAGAGATAAGCGGGATCGTAATCCAAAGCGTCCATGCCTTCCAAAAGAAAAACAGCAATGTCCAACCTGTTATGATGATGTTGCGCCAAATATGAGCTCTCTGGAGCCGTCCTGGAAGCAGTGTTTTTCCTGAAGGGAGGATGTATTCTGGGATATAGTATGTCATCCAGCTTTTCAAATCTCTCTCCTTTAAGAGCGGGAAGAGAACATTATCAAATGATCCGTCTTCATCGCTTGAGGAGGTAAGGTGCGCGCGTACGCTCACATAACCAAATAATGCTTGCAACGGATGCTGTACAAGTACGATACCTTGTATTTGCCCTGTACGAATACGGGTTGTTTGCCGATTCCAAAGCCCTTTTGAGATCGTAAGCACAGCCCCGTTCCTTTCCAGCGTAAAACCATAGTATTTGCTTGCGACAACAAGGGAAGCGAGTATCCAAAGAAGAAATACAGCCCCGGCTAGTCCAGCAATCCATAACCAAAGCGCTTGATGCTCCCACCAATCCTTTTCCTCTGGAATGCGGTCTGGGCTCCAAAAGTCGCTTAGGAGACCGATGACTGCACCCATGGCAACAAGAGTTGCAGGGGAAGATGCGCCGTATAGAAAAAGCTGTCTAACAGTAAATCGATATGCCGCTTGTGAATGCTGCTCTTTCTCTAGCCATTCCTCAGCCAAATGATCTGGAATGTAAGACAGAACAATGTCTGCCTCCTTGCCGCCAGCTGCAGTTTCTAGCTTCAATGTTACGAGTCCGCATAATTTCATAATAGGATTAGCACTGCGGTCCACACCTGTAATGGCACTTCTAGGAACGGTTGTTTTTGTTTTTGTCCATATTCCGCTTGCGATACGAATTTCTTTTTCATCCCATTCGTACGTAAATGAACGCCATTTTAAAAATTCAAAGATGAGAAGGAGGAGAATAAGGCCAATCAATATACCGAAGCTCGTGAGAAATGAAAAGCCTTCTCCTTTGCGCACTGCTTGTCCAACTGAAAAAAGAATTGGTAAAATCGCCGCCCATAGCGAACGAATCGCCCCCATGGGGATTACAAGCGGATGACGGCGGTAGTTATACATGGTTCTCCTCCTTTAACCGCAACAAAAGTAAATCACGGAGCTCTTCCGCTTGATGCAAATCAAGACCGCGAATATGATGCTTTGTCGCAGCTGTCTCAAGCTCTACATTAGCCAAATTTGCTCGTCGTAAAAACGGATCCTGACCAAGTTGCACATGCTGCACTCGAAATAAAGGGACAACCGTTGTTTCCCGTGTCCAGCCTCCGTCATATAGCCAAACATCCTGTTCTGTGAGGCGGTAACCATGAAATTGCCAGCGTAAGCGCGGTAAAATTCCGACTTGTAAAATAGACACTATCAGAAGCAACCCGCCGATGACGACAAGGGGCAGGAGGGGAACGCTATAATGATAAGCATAGAAAAAGCCGACTCCAAATATGATCCAAACTATAGCGTGCATAAGCGCTGCACGCTGTTTCCATACAGTCACTGCACGGTATGGAACCTTCTCAAATTCCTTCATTTCTAATCCTCCAGTATGCGTAATCCCATGTTTATCATATAAGATTAGTACTAGGAAGAAAATGTATTTTCAATAAAAATTTATATTACCTTGCAGAAATTTTTTATATAATTTATAAAGTTAAAAATAAACATGCGGAGGGAAAGCATGAAGGCGATTGTATTAGGACTATTAGCGTCCTTCTTTTTTGCTTTTACATTTATACTGAATAGGGCCATGGATTTAGAGGGCGGAAGCTGGATTTGGAGTGCATCGCTTCGTTATTTTTTTATGCTTCCTCTTCTTTTGGTGATTGTAGGAATGCGTGGTCAGCTAACATCCTTGTTTGCTGCGATGAAAAAGCAACCCCTTCAATGGGTTATATGGAGCTTTGTTGGCTTTGTTTTATTTTATGCGCCAATTTGCTTTGCAGCTTCGTTTGGACCGGGATGGCTCATTGCATCTACATGGCAAGTCACTATTATCGCAGGTATTTTGCTCACACCTCTATTTTATAAGCGTGTGAACGGGGGAAGAGTGCGTGAACGAATACCGCTAAAAGGATTTGGTATGTCACTTATTATTTTGGCAGGAGTTGTGCTCATGCAGATTGAGCATGCGTCAGCATTAGGTATAAAGGAGACGTTAGGCTGTATTTTGCCAGTACTTCTTGCTGCTTTTGCGTATCCGCTCGGAAATCGGAAAATGATGGAGGTATGCAAGGGAAAGGTAGGGCCATTTGAGCGTGTGCTCGGTATGACAATTATGACGATGCCTGTATGGATACTATTAAGTGCATATGAATGGAGCGGCTCCGGTGCGCCGTCTAGCAGTCAGGTGCTGCAATGCTTTTTTGTGGCAGTTAGCTCTGGCGTAATCGCTACTGTTTTATTTTTTACGGCAACGGATTTGGCAAAAGGAGATGTACGAAAGCTAGCAGCAATTGAAGCAACACAATCAGGAGAGATTATCTTTGCCGTGGGTGGAGAAATGCTGATGTTGTCTGCGCCGCTTCCGTCCGCTGCATCCTGCATTGGCATGCTTCTTGTTATGCTTGGGATGATTTTGCATAGCTTTGTCTCTCATAAGCAGCAAAAGGCTAAGCTAAAAGCTTCTTAGTGCTCTGAATAATAAAGGACAATACATATTAGCCATATAAGATATGTATTGTCCTTTATTTGTTTATTTGGGTCTTAACAACAAGTTTGGGCGCTTTTTTGTAGAAATAGTAAGATACATAATAGAAGAAAAATCGACAAATTGATTCATATATAGAGAAATTCTATGTTTCTTAAAGTGTTTGTAAAGGAATTGCAATATTTTTGTGTTATAAATATAGAAGAGAGGAGTAGAGACATGAAGTATATGAAGCGAATAGCAGGACTTATACTGACAGGTGCTCTATGTATTTCGAGCACAGTCGCAGCCCGTGCCGAGGCAAACGGCGATCAATTGGGTGAGCTGCAGCAGCAATTGCAGCAAAGCGATGCAAGCATCCAGCAAAAAGAGCAGGAAAAGCAAGCGGTTTCAGCAGAAATGCAAGGTTTGCAGCAGGAATTACAGAGCATTAACAGTACAATTGCTGGAAATGAGGCTGAAATTGCAAAGGTACAGCAAAGTATTGCTGAAACGAATCAGCTTATTGAGGAAAAAAAGAAAGAAATTATTAAATTAGAGGATAAAGTACTTGCCCGTAAGGATATTATGCGTAACCGTGTCGTATCTCTTCAAGAAAGCGGGAATACGGATGTAATTCTTGATGTTCTCATTCATTCCGAGAATTTGGCAGAGCTGCTAGAGAAAATGACAGCAGTCTCAACATTGCTGAATGCAGACCAGGATATTTTACATATTCAGCAAAAGGACCTTGAGCAAATTGAGCGTGATAAGGAAACGATCAAACAAAAAGAGGCACTTCTTGAAGCGGATAAAGAAAAACTAGTCAAACAACAAGCGGAGCTTCAAGAGAATGTGTCTAAAAAACAGCAGGCTCTGCAGGCAGTTCAAGCAAAATACAATGAAATTAGCAATTCTATTGCCCTTGCCCAGCAAGAAAAGGCAAGCATAGAGGCAGGGATGAAGGCAATTGAAGCTGAACTAGCTCGACAGGCGGCCATTGCGGCACAGCAAGCGGCAAGAGCCCAGCAAGAAGCAAGCGCACAGCCGGCTAAGATTTCTGATAAAGAATCTTCAGGCGGGCGTGAGCTGTATGTAATAGCAACAGCTTATACGCCATACGACGGTCCATCGGAAGAACAAATTACAGCAGCAGGCTATGATATTGGTGCGAACCCGAATATGAAGCTAATTGCTGTAGACCCTCGTGTCATTAAGCTCGGTACAAAGGTATGGGTTGAAGGATATGGCTATGCGATAGCTGGAGATACAGGCGGAAAGATTATCGGTCATAGAATAGATGTTCTTTTGCCGACAAAGGAAGCTGCATACAATTGGGGTGTTAAGCAGGTTAAAATTATTGTGTTTGATTAAGAAAAAAGCATCGTCCGAAGTAGGGACGATGCTTTTTTTAGGAAAGACGTAGATATTACGACCAAAAATCTGCACTTTATCCCTAAAAAAGTAATTTTTTTCAATTTTATGTTAAACCTACTTAACATTTTGTTAATCCTAGCATACAATAGATGGAGAGGTGGTGTATTTGACCATTGAAAATAAGGTTAGAGAGCTGCGAGCTCGATTTCAGTTATCCCAAGGGGCATTAGCAGAACGGGCAGGGGTAACAAGGCAAACGATAGCTGCTATTGAAAAAGGCGACTATGTTCCTTCACTTTTACTTGCATTGATGATTTGTGATGTGTTTCAAATGAAAATGGAGGATGTGTTTTGGTTAACAAAAGAGGGGGACAGAATATGAATCCAGTTCTTCGTTCTTACTTACTCAATATGTTATTTGTTTTGTTATTCGGTTGGGGAGTTGTGGAGCTGTATCATTCGAATGTGCAGTTTTCCAAGTTGCTGCGAGATCCTGAGGCGTCTTGGGAAGTCACAATGAATATTAGCCCGCTTATATTGTCACTTCTATTAAGCCTTATTATTATGTATGTATTTAGGAAACAAAAACAGACAAAGATTTCCTTTTGGCTTTTTCCTTTGTTTTTTCCAGAGGACGATGAAAGGGAGCAGGCGATTACAGCTAAAGCGTGTCGCAGTGCCTTTATTTCCATCTGGACTGTTGTTCCGGTTTGCGCATGTCTGTTGCCGTTTTATCCTATTATTGCTTCAGCTTTGCCTGAGTACCCCATTTATCTGCTTCTATTTATTCTTCTTGTTCAAATGACTGTTTTTCATATTTCATTGTATCGCAATCGTGTGTAAAGAAGAAGCAGGCTATGCCTTTTGAGGTTAGCCTGCTTTTTCTGCTGGGCGAGTCTATGAAAATCTTCAAATTGTATAGGCAAAAGAAGGTGTTCAGGTAAAGTTCAGTCATACAAGCAAGCCTATCTGTGTCTTTAGGAAAAGATATAATAAAAAGGGCAGCCTCTGGGAAGAGACTGCCTTTTTTATTACATTGTAAAGAAAATCCAAATTGTTCCACCGACAGTAACAATTGCAATAAAGAAACTGAAGATAATAGAAATCGTTTGTGTAAGTCCTTCTCCTTCAGACATATGCATGAACATCACAAGCTGTAAGGCAGCTTGTAAAAATGCCATAATCCCAATTACTGTAATGATAGTAGAAAAGGGAAGTGATGTGTACAGTGCTAGGTACAGCGCTGCAAATGTTAATACCAATGATAAAACAAATCCGAAAACGTGTGACCAAGGAAATCCTTTATGATGGTGTGAAGTTGATTGTGTGTTATGCTGTGCCATAATTACGCCACCATCCCGTTCAAGTATACAAATGTGTAAATAAAGATCCAAACTACGTCAAGGAAGTGCCAGTATAAAGAAATGATGAACACTTTTCTTGCCGTAATTGGCGTTAAGCCATGCTTCAGCAATTGAATGATAACTCCAATTGCCCAAAGCGTACCGACTGTAACGTGGGCTCCGTGCGTTCCAAGAAGAGTAAAGAAGCCTGATAAGAAGCCGCTTGTTTGTATCGTCGCGCCTAAATGCACGTAATGAGCAAACTCTTCAATTTCTAGGTACAAGAAGCCTAAGCCCAAGAGCAATGTGATGATAAACCAAACTAAAAGGCCCTTTAAATTATGCTTACGCATTTCATGAACTGCGATACCGCAAGTGAAACTACTCGTTAAAAGAAGGAGCGTTTGCGCCATTAACGGTCCTAGTTCAAAAAGCTGCAGCGGTGTTGGGCCGTCCGCTGTACGGCCCGCCAACACCAAGTAAGAAGCGAAAAGCGTTGCAAACAGAACAATTTCCGCTCCAAGGAAAATCCAGAATCCGAGAATATTCAAGCGGCCTTGGCCGTCTTGATATTCCAGCGGAGCATTTTTGTATTCTTCACTCACTGCTGCCATTATGCTTTCACCTCTCTATGCTACTTTTTCTGTCTTTTTAATCTCTTCTACGTCAATGTAGTATCCATTGTCATAGTCAAACGAACGCATGAACAATCCGATTGCGATACCAACACCGCCAACAATCGCTACTGGAATCCACTGGAATACTAAGCCGAAGCCCGCAATAAAGAAGAGGATCGACAATGGGAATGCCAGATTTGTATTGCTTGGCATATGAATTGGTTTAATATTTTTCACATCGATATGAGATTCACCGTTTTTCTTCATGTGCCACCAAGCATCTTGATGCTTAATTTCTGGAAGAGCAGCAAAGTTATAATGTTGAACAGGAGATTGTGTTGCCCATTCAAGCGTTCTGCCGTCCCAAGGATCGCCTGTTAGATCACGTTCACCGTAACGTGCGCTCCAAACGATGTTGTAGCAAAGAATTAAGAAGCCGATACCCATCATTACCGCACCGACAGATGATAGTTGGTTCAAGCCCAACCAGCCAGGAAGGCTTGAGTCGTATGTGTACATACGACGAGTCATACCATCTAATCCTAAGAAGAATTGCGGGAAGAAACATACGTTAAAGCCGATCATGAACCACCAGAATGTCCACTTTCCTAAACGTTCGTTTAGCATGTGACCAAACATTTTTGGATACCAATAAATTAAGCCTGCAAACATCGCAAACACTGTACCAGCGATTAATACGTAGTGGAAGTGAGCGATTAGGAAGTAGCTGTTGTGATATTGATAGTCAGCTGCTGCCATCGCAAGCATTACCCCTGTAACACCGCCGATTACGAAGTTTGGAATAAACGCTAATGTCCAAAGCATTGGCGTTGTAAAGCGAATGCGTCCTTTATACAGCGTGAATAGCCAGTTAAAGATTTTTACACCTGTCGGAATCGAAATCGCCATCGTTGAGATGGAGAAGAACGAGTTTACCGCAGGGCTGTTACCCATTGTGAAGAAGTGGTGCAGCCATACAAGGGCACTCAAAACTGCAATTGCAACCATTGAGTATACCATCGCACTGTAACCGAATAAACGTTTACGAGCGAATGTACTTACTACTTCAGAGAAAATACCGAACGCCGGTAAAATAACGATATACACTTCAGGGTGACCCCAAACCCAGAAGAGGTTCGCCCAAAGCATTGGCATACCGCCGTCTGCCATTGTAAAGAAGTGTGAACCAAACAAACGGTCAAATGTCATTAAAGCAAGTGCAACTGTTAGTACCGGGAAAGCAAAGACGATAATTACACAAGTAACTAAAATAGACCATGTAAACATTGGCATTTTCATTAATGTCATGCCAGGTGTTCTCATTTTTAAAATTGTAACAAGGAAGTTAACCCCTGTCATCAATGTACCAATACCGGAAATCTGTAATGCAATTGCATAATAGTTATTTCCGACGCCAGGTGTAAACTCAGTACCGGCAAGCGGGAAGTACATTGTCCAGCCTGCATCTGGCGAACCACCGATAACGAATGCAATGTTAAATAGCATTGCACCTACAAAGAATAACCAAAAGCTAAGTGCATTCAAGTACGGGAATGCTACGTCGCGGGCACCAATTTGCAGAGGAACTGCAATATTCATCAGCCCTATAACGAACGGCATTGCCATAAAGAGAATCATAACAGTACCGTGTGTTGTAAAGATTTCGTTATAGTGCTGTGCGTTTAAATATGGTGAGTCAGGGAATGTTAATTGTGCACGCATCATCAATCCGTCCATACCGCCGCGGAATAGCATTAGTACGGCAGAGATAATGTACATAACCCCGATTTTTTTATGGTCAACACTTGTTAACCAATTGTCCCAAAGCCATCTCCATTTTTTGTACTTTGTCAGCACATAGATGATCCCGAGTGTTACAAGAACGATGGAAGCGTCCGCACCGTAAATAATCGGGTCACCTGTGACAAAAAATTCGTCAAGCTTCACTTTATTCACTCCAATCTTGATGGAAAGTTATTATTTCTTGTTCTTGTAGTAGTTATAGTCACAGTATTCAAGAGAATCTGGATCTACATAATTTAGATGGTTGCTTGAGAATGTCATGCGACCTACTACACCAGGCTCAATAATTTCGTTATATTTTTCTTTTGTTAGTTTAGAAGCGGTTTCCTTTACTTCTTTCACCCATTTATCATACTCTTCTTGTGTTTCAGCTTCGACTGTGAATTCCATGTCGGTGAAACCTTTACCAGAGAAGTTAGCGCTGCGGCCTAAATAATCTCCAGGATGATCAGCTTGTAAATATAAATCCATGACCATGTCGTCCATCGTATATTTCATCCCGCCAAGCTCTGGCACCCAGAATGCGTTCATTGGACCAACTGAAGTAAGCTTAAACTTAATTGGTGTGTCTTCTGGAATCTTTAAGTAGTTTACAGTTTCAATTCCTTCTTCTGGATAGCTGAAAAGCCATTTCCAGTTTGCAGATGTAACGTAAATCTCAATAGGTTCTTTGTCTTTTGTACTTTCTGGAGGTTTCTCTAGTGCATATGTTGTTTTTACTGTTGGAATTGCCAAGGCAATGACAATAATGACTGGAACCAATGTCCAAATGATTTCCAGCAATGTGTTACCATGTTGATCAGGAGGCTCATACCCCATGTTCTCAGGTCTTTCACGATATTTAATGATGATAATCGTGAATAACGTAAATACTACCACAATGATGACTAACATTAGCCAAAAAGACCATACTCTGTAAAACTAAGGGGATATAAATGGTAATCTAACCCCTAATCTCAATGCCTCAAATAGAATGTTCCACATTGTATAAAAAGGTACATCACTAACTATTAGTGGTGTGCCTTTTTTTATTTATAAGACCTCTAAATGACCTCATTTTTTACTACAACAAAGTTATTTACAACAATAGTATGGTCGTTGTAAAATAGGAACATACATTTGCAGGAACGTACATTCTTATCGGAGGTATATTAATGAAAGATTACACGGTCAAAGAAGTTGCTACTCTTCTAGGGAAGCATGAGGAAACAGTAAAACGATGGATTCGTGCTGGTAAATTACCTAACTCATATAGAAATAGTGATAAAGAAGGGTGGAGAATCCCTGAAAGCGACTTACCCAACCTCAACAAAATTGTTGTTCCTGTCGGAACAACAGAGCAAACACACTACGAAAAAGTAAAACCTGATGTTGATGAAACAGAGTTGGTTAAGCTTGCTTATGAAGCTGTTACCCTAACTTCGCCTACTGATGACATACTATCCATCCTTTCTGTTGTAGGAATTAAACGAACACTAGAGATACTCCTTATCATGCAACAATCTCCTACAAGAGTGAAAAACCCTAATGGGTTCATAAAAAAAGCCATCCAAGAAAATTGGGATTCTGAATCTGTTCCTGTCAAAATACCAAGGAAACAAAGTAAACATTTATACGACCTCACTCAACAAAACTACAACCCAATACATAGCAATGAAACCAAAACATATAAACAAAAAATCCATCTTTACAATTTTTTAGAAGATTAACATTTAAACGTGCAAAGAAGGAGACTGTTTATGATAACTAAATACTGGTATAGTTACTGCCCCGATGGTATTAGAAGTCGGTATGAACTACTTGTATTTGACCATAATAATCAGCCATTTCTACCGTTAACAGACTTTTACCATGACTGCATTGGGAGAATAAGCAAAAGCTCTGCTCTATCATATTTACAATGCCTCCTCCCTTTCTTTAGTTGGCTCGACACTTATAGTAACTACCAAGGAAACCATGTTCACTGGGACGAGAACCCTGAAGCTATAAGAGTGATTGTTGAAGACTACCTTAAGAATGAAATGGCTTGTAAAGTAAGAGAAGAGGACTCCTTTCGTTTTGTAAACCGTACAAGCAAAAGTCCTAACACAGTCAACCTGTTTCTGATTGCTTTAAGGGGGTTCTATAAGTCCCTTACAAGGTTAAAGCAATATAACTATCCCAATCCAATGATAGATCCTATTGCTATTTTAGATGAATACAAAACTCAAACCGACGGTGTGAGAAAGAATAAACCCCGTATGCCATCTGAAGCAGGAACGGAAGAAGCTGTTCCTTACCGAAGATTAACAGATTCATATTTTAAACTTATTAATGAGGAATGGCATCCGGAAATCATTGATGACCCTTACCTTCCTCATCAAGTTTATCAAGCAGGAAAGAAAGTTAGCTGGGCGTTAAGGGAAATGGTGATTACTCGTATGATTTTTGAGACAGGAGCAAGGGTTTCAGAAATAATTGGGTTAACCATCGGAGATTATCGTTCGCGAAAATCTTCCCAGGAGGCTAACACGTTTAGTAAAGGAAGTCATGGTCGGAGGGTGAAGTTTATTCGCTTTGGTAAAGAAACCGTTAAAATGCTCCTGGACTATATAGATACGGAGCGTAAGCAAGTAGATTCCTTACAACGAGGTTTTAATACGTTACCAAGTACAGAACCTATATTCCTTACGGAATTAGGAAGTCCATATAACTATAATGCATGGTTATACCACTGGAACAAAGCAATGAAAAAAAGTGAAATGAAGTTAAATCCTCATAAAGCAAGGCATTGGTTTGTTACCACAAGAATGCGCGAAATCCTTAATACATCTAAAGATAAAGCGGAAATTGAGAAAAGAAAAAAGGAACTCATTCAATATATGAAATGGTCTCCTAAAAGCAATACGATTGAGACATACGAACATCACTTTGAGGAAGAAAAACATCGTGAAGAACATGACAAAATGCTAGAGAACATGGAAAAACGAGGGCAAGAGTACATTGAACAGAAGAAGAACAAGCGAAAGAAAAAACCAACACTAACAGTGTTGGAAACCACTGATGAAACTGAAATTCCGGAGGAATTACGGGATTTATTTGATTGATTGGAGTGATTCATCTGACAGTATCAACGGTTGTACCCAATTCCCCTTTTTATCAGCAGCTAAAAGGTAAAATCGACGAGCGAATCCTTCGCTTACAAGATTCACGAGGAACATTTTTGTTAGATAAGTTAAATAAAGTAAATTTAAAACATTTTGTTAATACCGCATCAGATAAACCTTGGAAAAATCACCTCCTATTGGTGATACTGGTTTATGCTGATAATAATGCAGATGTACTAACAATAAAAAACATCCTATCGACAGTTAATCCAAGAATGAAAGATATCTTCAATGCTTTTTCTTTGAAAGATATGACAGAATTTGATGTGGAAGTACATCTATACCAATACCTAAAAGGAGATGTCTTTCCAGAGCATTCTAACAGTAAGAGAGCAGAGGTATTAATATTGTATAGGATGGGAGCTTACGCAACAAAGAAATGGTTAACGACCAAAAAAGACGCTAAAGAACAGGTCTATTTTGAGCAATTTTTGTTGCCTATGCCATCTTTTGACTCAAGTGATTTTTCGTTTGCTAAATTAGTTCTCTCTGAGAGACATGACAATCGGAAAAATGAAACAGATGCCGTTGTTCCTTTGCTCCCTGAGATTCGAGCGGAAGGAAATTTCCGTATGAATCAAATTAAAAGAATAAGAGATAACTTTTTAGCAGCTTGTGAAAGGGCTAAAAAGCCCGGTGTAGATTTACCTTTAGAATTCTCTTGGGAGGAACCTGAACGGATTGGAGAACGTTTTTATTTTCGTTTATGGGACAAACCTTCGTTTGTATTTCATCACCGAGAGCAGTTCCATACAAGCTCTATAAGGGCGGCTGAGAAACGCTCTGGTGCATATTCAACCGAGAATAACCACTACTTTGTAGAGTTTATCAAAGCAGAATGCATCGAAGATGACGATGTAGCAGAGGGCCCTTGGTTCATCGAGCTTTTTGAAAAAGGTGTTATAGGGCAATGGTCTCTAAGTGGTACTGATGAAGAAAAAGAGCAAAAGCGTGAATTTTTAAATTCATGGGGATATGGAGAAGAAAATTCAACTACAAATCCCCTACCTTTCTATTCGCAGCATGAAGGAATACTCAGCCTTAGTATATTTGTTTCACGTAACCAAGATAAGGCAGATGGAGTTTTGTTTGATACAGAGTCAGTATATACCGCAGCAACCTTCGGTTTGTTAGCGTTAGATATTTTCACCACAACAGGTGCTAGAATCAATGAATTATTACAACTCAACAATGATAACGGCTGTCTCAAGGCAGTGAAGTTTAAAAATAAAATGCGATACTCTTTTTATGCCATCCCAAAAGGTCGAGATGAAGTAGAGCCTTTTTATATCAGCGAACAAACTGTAAGACTAATTAAAGAAATCCAAATGATGTTAAAAGAGCATTATGAAAGTGAAGGAATTCCGAGTGTTGAATATAGGCATACACGCAAGCACTTGTTTCCTGACCCTAAAAAATATTTTCTTCAATATAATCATAGAGCTTTTAAGGAGGTTACGGTTTCGGCATGTGTTCGTTTTTTGGTTCACGGGTTAAGATTTGAAACGCAGGAAGGTAGACCTGTTGTTGTAAAGTCGCACTTATTACGCCATGCGTTTGCCACCGAAGCTGTTCAAAGACAGGCCATGTCAATCAATGTTGTAGCAAAGATTTTACACCAAAAAGATGTTAAAGTAACAGGATACTATTCAGAGCCTACGCCAAGTCAAATAGCTCAATCTGTTAGTGATTTACATGATGTGATTTCTGATTATGTTGACATAGATGAAGTCTACCTCAGAAGTCCTAAAAAGCTCCAAAAGGAGCTAGATGAGTACCAAGAGAGAGTAGGAATATTCAACAACGTTTTGGGTGGAACTTGTGTTACAGATATGGTTTGCCCCATCAAGATGGCATGTTTAGGCTGCCAAGCAAAAATTCCAGAACCGGAAAAAAAGCATGAGTTAGTAGAGGTGATTGATTTATCCAAAGATATGGAAAAACGTTACGCTGCCCTTGGGTTAACGGTAGAGGTAAAAAAAGCAAGAGCAATGAGGAGACATGCACGTAATGAGCTAAAAGAGATTGAGTTAATTGAACGATACAGGGAGGAACAAAATTATGAGTCAAAAGTTCAGTTCAATAAGTGAACGTCCTTGGCTGAAGGATAATCACCTAGCTAGCAGTCAACGTGTAGTTGAATTGGGGCAAAAAGTGATTGACCTTCTAGTTAAAGCTGGTCGCCCTGTCACCTTCAGTTCTATATCGGAAGAGTCAAAAAAACTTGATACTAAAGGAAAAGGTATTCACGAAAATACCATTCGTACAAACAAGGAGTTGTACGACTATTATAAACAACATAGTACAACGTATAAGCGAAAGCAGAACTCTAACAAAACTAGTTCAGCAAACTCTTCCAGTATCGAAGATACTGACTATCGAAAATTAATTCATGACAGAGACTCGGAATATCTAAAAAGGAAATACATGAGGTTAACTAAAGAAGAACTTGTACAAAAACTAATCCATGCAGAACAATATATTGTTGAAAATAATAAAAGTTGGGCAGCCAGTCAATTTGAGAAGTTCCAGTAAAATGTTGTAGTAGTAAATGAGATCATATGTAGTACTAAAAAGGATAGATAAAGCCAATTATATCTGCTTTTATCTATCCTTTTCTCTTACGTCATATAATGTGGAACATTCTATGGGAAGTTATTAATCTGAAAGACCGATAACACCTTTCGGTGTTTTTAACAAAATTGAAAAAGTCCTTTTTCACTAAATGGCCCGTTTGCGGAATACTTTATTGTTATTCAAAAATAAGCTTAGTCTTCCTCTGTTTCGATTAATTCAACATCGTCAGATGTTGAACTCCCGGCAAGCTCTAACGCTTCTTGATAAAATCTCTCCGAGTTGATACTCTTTGTTCTTTTATCATAAATGGAATCCCAAGGGATTCCCGTTGCTTTTGCGTGTTTTAGAGGGTCATATTTTTGACCCGTTTTAAGCATCATATAAGGGGTAGTACCACATCGCCATCAAGGTAAAGTAATTAAATACCCCCAAAACGAAAAAAATGCGTTATTCTTTCTCTATCACCATGGAAAGGATGGCGCATTTTTGTATGACGTGTTCTGTATCTCAAGAATTACAGCTATTTGCAGAAGAGCTTCAACGACATGTATCACCAACTCATTTACAACATGTAGCTAAAGAAGTCGGATTTGTAAAACGAACCAGTAAATATCGAGCACAAGATCTAGCAGCTTTATGTGTATGGATAAGTCAGAGTGTGGCTCAAACCTCCTTGACCCAGTTATGTAGCGGTTTAGAAGCAGCAACAGGCATACTTATGAGTCCTGAAGGACTCAATCAACGGTTTAATACCAACGCTGTAGAGTTTTTACAGCACATATTAACTCAGCTCCTCACCCAAAAGCTATCTGCATCAAGAATATTTTCACCTCAGTATGCAACTACTTTTCAGCGGATTCGTATACTAGACTCCACTGCATTTCAACTGCCAAATGTTTTTGCATCCGTCTATCCAGGGGCTGGAGGATGCAGCCATAAGGCTGGTATTAAGATTCAATTGGAATATGATCTTCTAAGTGGACAATTCCTTCATATTCATATGGGGCCGGGTAAACAACACGATCGTACCTACGGTTCTCTCTGTGTACCTTCTGTAGAAGCAAAGGACTTGTGCATACGGGATTTAGGCTATTTTCATATCAAAGATCTTCAACACATACAAGAGCAGCAAGCATACTATATCTCTCGTATCAAATCTAATACACGCGTATACCAGAAAAATCCGAATCCTGAGTATTTTCAAGATGGAAGAATCAAAAAAGGATCTCAGTATATCCAACTAGATATGGAGGACCTGATGAACACTCTGCAACCAGGACAAACCTATGAAATACCAGACGCCTATATTGGAATGGCTGAAAAATTGCCGGCTCGTGTCATTGTTCATCGTCTTACAGAAGAACAACAGAAAAAACGCCTACAAGATCAAGCAGTTCGTGAGAAAAAGAAAGGGATGACGTATTCTCCTCGTAGTAAACGGTTGAGTGGGATAAATGTATATACGACGAACACCTCTACTGATATTGTCCCGACGGGACATGTCCATGATTTGTATTCCTTACGTTGGCAAATAGAAATTTTGTTCAAAATATGGAAATCGTTCTTTCAGATTGATCATTGTAAAAAGGTGAAGCGCGAGCGATTAGAGTGTCATTTGTATGGCCAATTAATAGCCATCTTACTTTGTTCTTCTACGATGTTTCAAATGCGGCAGTTACTTCTTGTGAAGAAAAAACGGGAGCTAAGTGAATATAAAGCAATGTATATGATTATGGATTATTTCCCTCTTTTACATAAAGCCATGGAAAAAGACACCACAGAAATATCAAGGATTCTACTTCGCCTGTTCAACCTCCTACAGCGTAACGGGCGAAAATCTCATAGGTACGAGAAGAAAACAGTCTTTGATATATTGGGTGTCGTATATCAGTATACCATGTCTGACAACCAAGCGGCTTAAGCAAAAAAAACTTCACCCGTGGGGGTTTATTTGGTATGCCAATTTTTAAATAGTTCAAGTTATATATTCTAGAAGTGCAATAGAATTTAACAAAAAGTCGCCTTACACAAAATTACCTTGATGGCGATGGGGTAGTACCAGCGAAGCTGTCACCACCCGCAATAAGGTTATAAATTATGAATGCACAGATTCCTCTAGCTCCGATAATCCTTCTTCAATTTGAATTCGTTCCATCATATCCAATTTAAAGATACCATAAGGATTTACATGGCTGTAAATGAGAGGACTTAACGCTCTCAAGTCCTCAGGAGTCATCATATCTAACCATTTCTTTTCTGATAAAACAGTTTGAATCATGAGTGTATTGATATACACAAGACAATTCTGCAATAGATGTAGAGAAAGAACCGAAACCTCCTGATCTTCCAGTCTATTTGTTGCGATTTCTCCACCTTTTCCGTAAAAGATGAAGCTATTTGCGGAGTTCCAATTCTCTACAACATTGAGACCTTCATTAATTTCTCTCCGAATATCTTCAGAATCCAAATAATCACACAAGAATATAGTTTTAATAACTTTTCCTAACTCAGCTAGCGCTTGATAGGTGGGGTGTTTTAAGTTACTTCTTGTAAATCGTTTCAAAATAGCCTCTGTTTCAGCTGTTCCAAGGCGTAAAGCAGTAGCATACTTAATCATCTGATCATATTGTTGACGAATCAGTTCCCAATTAATAGGCCTTGTAAGAATCGGCTGTAAATTGGGAAAAGCATCACTCATACCACTATCTGGCCTATACAGTTTTTGAGAGTGGATAGCCTTTAATCTTGGCATAAGCTGAAATCCTAAAAGGTGACAGAATGCGAATGCTACCTCGCTTTGACCGTGACTATCTACATAATTCTTTTCAACCTCCATACTTGTGCAATGCTTCAAAACACCTTCAATCATAGATGCAACTTCAGAAGAAGAGCAAGATTTCAATTGGGAATAGATACAGGTTGAATGTTTAGCTACATGCCAGTAAATCATTACGCCTCTACCCCTATATCGAATATGCCATTCAGTCATTAAGTTCTGGTCCCACGCTCCAAACTTTTTGGAATCGGAAGCACAGGCTGTTGTTCCTTCTCCCCATATATCTGTCATTTTATTTCGTAAAATGGCATTTACAATCTCTGCAATAGCATTCCGTAGATTATCTTTATCGATATATTTTCGCCGAATATATAACAGATCTTTATATTTTTCTCCATGCTCTCCGTTTGAAATTCTCTTTAACCCTGCATTTGTTCCCAAACCATACAAACATAAGATAAGTCTCTTTTGCAGCGTATCCTTACTAATAACTTCTCTAGAAGCAGCCGTTTTAAAATGCTCCGTAAAGTTCACTCGTAAATCAGCTTCCTTTAGGATATCTAGTAAACTAGTCATTGGCCAACGTTTCATAATTTCAGCTTTTAGCCGTGACAAGTTTACTGGTTCTGACTTTGGCTCAAAAGGAGACACTGATATTCGTCCGTTTCCCTTTGTTAAAATACGAACCTTACTATTTTTAGGTATGCCTTGATCTAATTTATTTAATGCTTTTGTCATTTTCTCCTTTAGGTTTGCAATAAACTCGTCAGAGTTAATAGGCTGTTTTAATGCTTTGTAGTTTTCTTCACGACGTATTTCAAAGTCCTGCGGGAGATCTTCATCTGGATTCCGATATCTTTCAGATCCCGGTACCCATATTTCCTTGCATCGCAACTTATCACGCAGCACTTGTAAAGTACTAATCTCGTAATTAATCCGATTAATCCTTTCTTCACCTGAAATGTCGCTTTCTATAACAAGATGTCTCCAACTAGGGCGGATCACATCATCTAATGGAATCTGTTCAGATTTTGGAAAGAAGTGAGCACTGGAAGTCGTATATTTTTGGATAAGTTCTAACGCTTTAATTACTGGACGGTGAATTTCATTATTTGAATAGAATTCTAGTATGTCTAAAATAGGGGGAACCATTCTACGATAGTGAGAACTGTAGGATGAACGAATAATGGTATGTACTTTCTGTTTGTAGGCAGGTCCTGTGTGTTTAAATTCCTTTACTAAATCTTTAAGCGTTTCTTCACTTACGATAGGATAAAGTACATCACGAATAATACCGTCAGGATTATGTAATGCTTGTTCAGCCATATGAAATAATATGTTATTCTTTCCATTTACTTTTTTTAAATTATGTAGCAATTCTTTATCAACTCGACGCTCAGCTCTTACATTAATGCGGTGTATAATTTGTATAAGGAGCTCAATCAAACCGTCTGTAATTTCTGCTCTACGAAGCCAAAAGAATGAAGATAGAAGCGTGTATCGAACCTGGGGCGGATGCCGACGTAGTTCACGGATATCCTCTGTTGCAGTACGTTTTCTATATTTCCTTAAAATTTTAGGTTGTGTATCCTTAAATAAATCATAGGGTAATTGCAGTTCTTTTATGGTTTGAAGTTTATGTAGTTCTTTGAAGACTGTTTCTAATCCAATACGTCCAGGATCAGACTTTAATTCATGAAATGTTAAGGCTTCATTCATTTCTGTAGAATCATCAATTTTCTCCAAGTTATTAATTAATCTATCCAGCCCCTCACATGTTTGGTTAGAGAGCTTCTGATAGACAGTTGTGAAAAATTGATCTTCATAGGAGTGGATAGCAGAGCGGATGAGACGCTCTACCCGATCTGTGGTGGGAGGTACAATTTTTAATTCTCTATATTGTTGATATACCTTGTCCTCAACATAGTTGAATTCATGGCTATGATATAGAACATACTTACATAACCAATCTGTCATTACATCTGAGTCCTGAAGAGAAGCTTCTCGAAATCCCAAATAAGTACGTATTTCTGAACGGTGATAAGTAATAGTACGTCCAGTCCAATCATATTCAGAAAAGGAATCGGGATTAATATCTAGCTGCTTAGCTATGTATTCTACAATTGTTTTAGGTATCTCACTTTTAGTATGAGGAAACCTAGCTTCGTATTGGAAAAACTTAAACATAACTGCAAAACCGAGCTTCGTATTTCCTCTTTTTAGTTGAATTAATTCTTGCTCATCAGGCATCAGTATAAAGTGATCAATTAACTCATCAAATTCCCAATTTCTTTTCAATTTCTTTCCTCCTTTTGTATCTTACGATACAAAGTCATACGAGAGATACCAGCCTTTTCAGCAGCATCTGTTCGGCTCATCCCTTGTTGCATAAGATATAAAGCATACTTAATTTTTTCCTCGTCAGCTTTTGGTCTTCCAGGAAGTTTTCCTCGCTTCCTAGCAGCTAATATTCCTTCCTTTGTTCGTTCAGAGGTGAGATCTCGCTCAAACTGTGCAATTCCAGCAAAAATGGTAAACAGCATTTTTCCATGTGCTGTTGTTGTATCAAGCCAGGACTCCTTTAAACTTTTTAAATGCGCTCCCTTTTGTGAAATTAGCTCTGTAATCTCAATCAAATCTTTCGTGGAACGAGATAAGCGAGTTAAATCCGTTACGACAACCGTATCTTCTGTTCGAAGAAACTCCAACATACGGTTTAACTCCGGTCGATCCCGTTTAGTACCAGTCAGTTTTTCAAAAAAGATACGTTCACATCCGAAATCCTCAAGCTGTTTCTTTTGGCGATCTAAATTTTGGTCAATTGTAGAAACTCGCATGTAACCAAATTTCATATGCATCCTCTCCTTCCTACATTATTGTATCAAAAACAATAAAAGATCAATATTGTTACAAAATATTTTTGTTACATATTTTTGTTACGTCAGTTATGCGAGATTACTAACTTGGAAAATTGATGGGAACCCACGTAACAGAAACGAACGTTTTTGTTACGGTTGAAGCAAAAAAGAACTATCTTACTGGGGGGAGTGATAGGGTTCGTGTCATAGACCGCAAAGTAGAGTTCATGAAGAGGTACCGTCCGCATGTTGACATAAAACCCACGTTAAGATATTTTTCATCATAGAAAAATCGGATCCCTTTTAAGGGTATGATAATCTTAAAAAAACTGTTTACATAAAATTTATAATAATATGTAAGCAGCTTTTTTTCTTGTTTTAATTTGATTCACTATCAGCATAATAATCAGGTGTATCAGTTTGGATATATGTTAATTGACCACCAGGATAAATTCCTTTATTTGTGATTTTGTAATCATCATGGTTATGCATAGGGTAAAATTGCGGAAAAAATTGATCATTTAAATCAATAATCGATTGTTGACAAATTTTAAGGTAATTAATTAACTCAGGTGATTTGCATTTGACAGGTTCAGTAGGAATGTTAAAAATAGCATTAGTATCGGCTTTATGCAATTCTTTTAATTGGGAGCAGAGAGAGGGAAAACCATCTTGGCCCCTAGTAATATAATCTAAGTATTCAAAACGTTTATCATCTGCGTTTAGGAGTAAGTCATAAGTTTCTCCAGAACCTATGCTTACCGTAAAACCTTTGTGTTTGACTTCATGAAGGAAGGATTCGTCCAGCTGAAGGAGAGATGAGAGTTTGATAAAAGGATCAATATGGCTGTCCTTTCCTATAATTGTAAAATGCCATCCGTGAATATGCCAAGGTACAACCTGGTACCCCATATTAATCATTCTGAGCAGAAATTGTTGATCGATTTTTACCCGCACATATGATTCGTAATTGATTTGGGTTAAATGAGATTCAACTTCACTATTAGAAATGGTTAAAGGATGAGGAAGTAAAGTATCTGGGAATACACGACCATTAATCAGCCAGAAGTCTGGTTTGTAGTTAGCTGCATTGAAGAATAAACCCTTATGGACACTTTCGTGCCATACTGAATCAATGTCGGATAATAGCATAACATACTCTTTATCAAAGTATGTATGAATGTCATTATAAGCAAAATTTCTATTTGTAGCTGTCTTGGGAATTTGGGTTTGTGGTTTACCGTTATAAAACCATTGTCCATTTTTACTTTGTTTGATACCTGCTAAAGCTAAGCTTTCTTTAGATGGATAAACGATTAAGGCACCGTACATTCCCATTTGAATATGTTCGGATGCTTCAACATGACAGTGATACATAAGCGTTCCTGGATGTACTGGTCGAAAAAAATATGTCATTGTCGGAGGTTGGTTCTTATAATCAGTCCAAACTGGAACGCCGAAAGATGTTTCAGGAAACCCATCTAATTGTGTAGCCACATGAGCTCCATGCATATGGACAGTATGATAGTCCATCAAACCTGGACGTTCTTTCATCCCTAAATTTATGAGGGTAATATAGATGCGATCATCAACTTCACCAAAAATAAGAGGAGATGGAATTGTAGCAGTGCCCTTCATATCAAGTAGTTTTTTCCAATTTTCGTGATTAGTCCAATCAAGTGTAGGATTTATAATTTTACCATCAACTTTAAAAAGTCCACCGACGAATCCAAAAACATAAATTTTTTGCCTAGTTTGTGGAGAAGGACATAGGGTTTTATCACCAGACAGATAAATAAAGCCATCAGTTGCTAATAAAACATAATGCCTTACGGACATTTGAATGACCCCCATTCATAAATAATGATTAGCCTATTTGAATAGGCTCTTGATTATCTTATGCAAGAGTTTAATCTCAGATGAACTTCACCTCTTTTCGGGGGACCTCCTCCAATATTTCATCTTAGAAATTGTCTTAGGGGGGTTATGTCAACATACGGGCGGTATCCCTTCATGAACTTTACTTTGCGGTCAATGATACAAATCCTGTCACTGAACCTACTGAAAGCAGCAAATGATAGTGAAAATGAACTTGCTATTCCTTATTGCGGGTGGTAACAGCTTCGCTGGTACTACCCCATCGCCATCAAGGTAAAGTAATTAAATACCCCCAAAACGAAAAAAATGCGTTATTCTTTCTCTATCACCATGGAAAGGATGGCGCATTTTTGTATGACGTGTTCTGTATCTCAAGAATTACAGCTATTTGCAGAAGAGCTTCAACGACATGTATCACCAACTCATTTACAACATGTAGCTAAAGAAGTCGGATTTGTAAAACGAACCAGTAAATATCGAGCACAAGATCTAGCAGCTTTATGTGTATGGATAAGTCAGAGTGTGGCTCAAACCTCCTTGACCCAGTTATGTAGCGGTTTAGAAGCAGCAACAGGCATACTTATGAGTCCTGAAGGACTCAATCAACGGTTTAATACCAACGCTGTAGAGTTTTTACAGCACATATTAACTCAGCTCCTCACCCAAAAGCTATCTGCATCAAGAATATTTTCACCTCAGTATGCAACTACTTTTCAGCGGATTCGTATACTAGACTCCACTGCATTTCAACTGCCAAATGTTTTTGCATCCGTCTATCCAGGGGCTGGAGGATGCAGCCATAAGGCTGGTATTAAGATTCAATTGGAATATGATCTTCTAAGTGGACAATTCCTTCATATTCATATGGGGCCGGGTAAACAACACGATCGTACCTACGGTTCTCTCTGTGTACCTTCTGTAGAAGCAAAGGACTTGTGCATACGGGATTTAGGCTATTTTCATATCAAAGATCTTCAACACATACAAGAGCAGCAAGCATACTATATCTCTCGTATCAAATCTAATACACGCGTATACCAGAAAAATCCGAATCCTGAGTATTTTCAAGATGGAAGAATCAAAAAAGGATCTCAGTATATCCAACTAGATATGGAGGACCTGATGAACACTCTGCAACCAGGACAAACCTATGAAATACCAGACGCCTATATTGGAATGGCTGAAAAATTGCCGGCTCGTGTCATTGTTCATCGTCTTACAGAAGAACAACAGAAAAAACGCCTACAAGATCAAGCAGTTCGTGAGAAAAAGAAAGGGATGACGTATTCTCCTCGTAGTAAACGGTTGAGTGGGATAAATGTATATACGACGAACACCTCTACTGATATTGTCCCGACGGGACATGTCCATGATTTGTATTCCTTACGTTGGCAAATAGAAATTTTGTTCAAAATATGGAAATCGTTCTTTCAGATTGATCATTGTAAAAAGGTGAAGCGCGAGCGATTAGAGTGTCATTTGTATGGCCAATTAATAGCCATCTTACTTTGTTCTTCTACGATGTTTCAAATGCGGCAGTTACTTCTTGTGAAGAAAAAACGGGAGCTAAGTGAATATAAAGCAATGTATATGATTATGGATTATTTCCCTCTTTTACATAAAGCCATGGAAAAAGACACCACAGAAATATCAAGGATTCTACTTCGCCTGTTCAACCTCCTACAGCGTAACGGGCGAAAATCTCATAGGTACGAGAAGAAAACAGTCTTTGATATATTGGGTGTCGTATATCAGTATACCATGTCTGACAACCAAGCGGCTTAAGCAAAAAAAACTTCACCCGTGGGGGTTTATTTGGTATGCCAATTTTTAAATAGTTCAAGTTATATATTCTAGAAGTGCAATAGAATTTAACAAAAAGTCGCCTTACACAAAATTACCTTGATGGCGATGTGGTGGCACCCCTTTTTAGAGTAACTAAAGTATATCCCAAAAAATATACAGGGTTTTATGCAAAAAGTAGGGAGAGACTTGTCAAAGGATTGGGAGGCCAAAAGCTGTGCCGAATGGGCATTTCATAAAATCCTACATATTTGATAATGTCCGAGAATGGGAGAAACCCGGTGTCAGCGCGGATTCCCTGGGAATCCCACTTCCGATATATTATGTCAACTAGCACTGTATGGAATATACATGGTCTTCCCTCCGGGAAAACCTGATACAATAAAACAAAAGGAAGTTCCTGTAGGGGGAAATTGTATTGGCAGAAGAGAAACAAAAAAAGAAGGAAAAAGAAAAGAGCGCTATGCAAACAGATGATTTTGCAAACCGTACTTTTCATGGATCTCCTACTATTGGAGGAGCAATTTTATTCGGGATCTGTCTATTGTATATGCTGTATGATATCTTCATCAAACATTAAAAATCATCTGTTTTAATTATCTATAATGCCCGGTTATATAAACTTCATATCAATACGGTATACGCATGCGGTATATCTTTGTTAGTAACTGTATTTTACGAAGGAGCAAATTATGTACAATAAATTTCATATACAGTTAGATAATCCTATCTACTTTCGTTATGGTTTTTTTACGATTTTGTTTATGAGTATCATTCTAAACAGCGCTTTTTTAAACATAACGAGAATTTGTTTATAATTTATATTCTTGCCGTAATATTTTTAGGTCTCGGTTTTTATAATAAATCCGTGTGGTTTTTATTCTTCTTCACTGCTTTGGTGGTTCTGTGTCGTTTTTTTTTCATATCAGAATCAGCAGCATATAACATAGCCACTTTTCTTACTTATTTGTTCACATATTTTTTAATAACGTTTATCTCAGTTGGATTAATGAAGAACTATCAGAAAATCAAAGAAAATAATTTAGAATTGCTATTAGTCCTTGTCAATGTCTTGGATTCCAGAGATTCTTACACATTACATCATTCTGGGAATGTAGCACAAGTTGCTTTAAAAATATCTGAACAAATGAAATTATCTAAAGCTCTATGTCATACTATCCATATGGGGAGGCTACTACATGATATCGGAAAAATGGGTATTCCTGAACATATATTAAAAAAGCCTGGGAAATTAACTAATGAAGAGTACGATATTATAAAGATACATCCAGTTATTGGATATGAAATGATTAAACATGTTTCAAATTTTAATAAAAATGGCATTTTAGATATTGTTCTATATCATCACGAAAGATACGATGGTAAAGGTTATCCAAAGGGGCTAAAAGGAAGTGAAATTCCCTTAGTTGCTCGAATCGTTGCGATTGCTGATACCTTTGATGCAATGACTTCCAAACGTGTTTATAGACAGGAATTTGATTTGGAAAAAGCTCTTTATGAAATTCGAAAAAATAAAGGGATACAATTTGACCCTCAAATTACTGATGTTTTTCTTAGCCTTTTCCAGAAAGAAAAGTAAAACTAAAACACGTATATTGATATATTGACTGCCGCTTTCGAATGTTGCGTCGACCAGCCCCAAGCGGGGCTATTTTTATTTTTCAAAAATCCTATCCATGTTTTATTGGCTAGGAACCTTCATAATCTTCATAAACAGCCACCTTATATATAAGGGTATAGTACCACTTTTAGTATAGACCTAACAGCAGGCCTATTAGAACTTGCTGTTAGGTCTAATTGTTAGATCAAATCTTCAGGAGCAAGAGAGCAATCAAATGTTCCTTTTTCAATTTGTATAGTTGCATGTTCAATTCCAAATTGGTCATGTAGTTCCTTTGTTAATTTTTGAAGCAAGATATCATTATCTTCTGTTTCAGAACGTACTAAATGGACAGTTAATGCCGCCTCGGTCGTGCTCATTCCCCATACATGTAAATCGTGTACTTCAATAATGGTTGGTATGTCTTTTAAATAATTCTTAATTTTATTTAAGTCAATTCCTTCTGGAACCACATCAAGCGATAGGTCCAATGATTCACGTAATAAACCCCAGGTTCCAAAAAGAATGACAACGGCAATTACAAGGCTTACTAAGGGGTCCATCCATTGCCAACCCGTCCTTATAATGATAAAACCTGCTATTACTACCCCAAGCGAAACTAAAGCATCAGCAGCCATATGTAAAAATGCTCCACGTATATTTAAATCATGTTTTCTACCCGACATAAAAAGTAAAGCTGTAATTGTATTAATCACTATGCCAATGGTAGCAACGATGATGACTGTTTTTCCAGCAACTGGTGCAGGGGAGGAAAACCTTTGAATTGCCTCCCAAGCAATAGCCCCTATGGCTACGAGCAAGAAAATAGCGTTAAAGAGTGCAGCCAAAATAGAGCTTTTTTTAAACCCATAAGTCCGTTTTTCGGTAGGAGCTTTTTTCCCTAGCCAAACGGCAATCCATGCGATGATTAATCCAAGAACGTCACTCAGATTGTGTCCTGCATCAGCAAGCAAGGCTAAGGAATCTCCTAAAATTCCGTATACTACTTCAACAATAATAAAAATAGTATTTAAAATAATCCCAAATCCAAATGCAAATCCGTAATTAGCCGGACCATGATGGTGATGTCCATGATGACCATGAGCATGATTATGTGACATGCTTTCACTCCCCTTTATCAAAATAGTCAATCTTGACAAGCACGACTAATTGCTTGTTGTAATATCATCATTTAAACTTAGGTTCGCTTGAAATAAATGGAATATACATAAAAAGTTCTCTATAGGGTTCTGACGCATCGCCATCAACCTAAGTGAGTAATAAGTCCTACCTTGTACATACACTATTTATTTTTTACCCATTTAGCTACCAAGATGTAAAAATGTCCATGACAAATAAGCCCTAATGGGCTCAGTTTTTTTAACTAAGCAACTCTTCCATATTTAACTGAATATACTCAGACTGTTTCTTTACCTTTCCATCTTTAAAGTACTCAGGGTTTGGGTTTCTCTGATACACACGATTGTTCAATTTTAAACGGGAAATATAGTAAGCATCTCTCATGTCTATGTTTTCAAGAACCTTTAGGTCAAAATAGCCTAAGTCACGAATTTTTACTGAAAGACAAGAGAAATGAAGTTTGAGGCTTGAATTAACAGTAAGGATATGTTGTTTAACAATTAAAAGAAAAATGAAAGAGGAGTGGGGAATCCACTCCTTTTATCACGACATGTTTTTGTTTTTTTACCACGACAATTTATGGTTTTAATTCAATTTTTATCCCTCATACGTCTCAAATAACTTTTTCAAATACTCCTGATTTCCTTCCGCGATATACTGCTCGGCTTCTATTAAACGCGTTGCTAATTCGGACTTCGTTAGACGCATATACTGTCTATAAACATTCTTTAAATTCCTGTCAGGTTTTAATTGTTCAAACTCGTGAAAAGTATGTTTTTCATTTTCCCGATAGGGAAGATGTTTTTCGAGTTCTTTTTGTTTTTTCTTATAGCTCTTACTCTTTTCTTTATAATACGCATAGAGTTCTTCATGATTTCTAATAGTGTTAAAATGAATCCCTTTGCCTTGTTCATCAAGTTCTTTTGTCTTCTTAGATACATTGTGCAAGGTAACTTCTTTGCCCTCCGCAAGGAGGGCATCTATTGCTTTTCTACCTAGCTCAAAGGAGTTAACCCTTCGCTTCTCATACTCACTCTCTAAGCCACTTTTATGGTTTTCTAATGATAAGTCTTGGCTCATTCTTCTTATCTCTCCTATACTCTTCGATTAATGCTATTTCTTTCAATTCAACTTTCGCATCATGTATGGTTTTTTTCATTTTCATCACTTCCAGATTAAAACCTTTTTCCTCGTAATATTCCTTCGTTTTTTCTGCCCATTCTAGATAATCAAGTAATTCATGCTTTTGTTCTGGTTCGGGTATTTTAGTACCGCAACCTACACATGCAAGCTTTATTGGGCAAATCTTGTTAGTAACACATGTACCCCCAACAGTTTTACTAAAAGGTCCACTAATCTCTCTTTGACGTTCAAAAAGGGCTTGTAGCTCTTCTGGTTGCCTCAAAACTTCTCTCATCATGTCAACTTGAGTATTCATGGAAGTGTGAAAATCAGTTACGACATTTGCTACTTGGCTTTGGGTAGGTTGAGAGTAATATCCTGTAACCTCTATATCCTTTTGATTGAGTATCATTGCTACGACATCAATCGGAAGTTCCTCTGCTTGTACCGCATGTGTCGCAAAACCGTGGCGTAATAAGTGTGGTTTCAACTTTACCAACTTCTTGTCTTGTGTTTCATAAATCAATCCAAAACAGATGAAGTTTAAAACGCATGCAAAAGTCTTATTTTCAAAATGCTTACCATGAAACTGAAATAAATAGGGTTGTTCTGGTCGTGATGCACCATGTCTTTTATAATATTTAAATTCCACTTTTGGAATTGAGCCTTTATAGTGTACATCTCTAAGGTACAAAGCAATTTCCTTTATTAAATCAAAAGTATCTTTGTTAACATAAAAGACTGCAAGCTCATCTCTTCCTTTCGGAATAGCTCTAAACATGTAGGATGTTTTTACTACATTTGTTTCTGGGTCGGTGATACTTCCCTGATCTAAACACCCAATCCCAAAATGGACTTGTACCACTTCACCTAACCTTGCACCTGAAGACGTAAATATATCTAGTGCTATCGCACCAAAGAGAGCTGTAATATACAAAACCTCAACGTTCATTAAAATGCCATCGGCATATTCCTGAGAGTTAGTTATAAAAGCCCCTTGTGCTAAAATACCTTTGTGATTAGGCTGGAAAGGCTCATTAATACCTTTTGAATCCGGTTCCCTATATCCGTACATCTCAAGTATTTTCAGTCTCTCATTTATTTGTTCTTCACTTAAAGATTGGTACCACATTCCGACTAGTTGATGTTCTAAAATGGGAAAAAACCAAAAACCATCAGTTTCTCCTACTGGTTCACCAGTTTCGTCATCTAATATTTCTGCCTTTAAAAACTCGACGAAGTATTCGTTGTTTTCATCTGAATAAGTAAATCTTCGTTTCTCCGCGTTTTTGATTGTAGTTACACGATAATTATCACTATGATGAAGTACGAAAGACGGTTTATCCCATAATCGAAAGGAAAAGAGCTCCTTTGATATATCTCCACGTTCCTCATTTTCAACATAAGCAAATTCAAAAGGAAGAGGATAATCGTTAGCTTTTACTAATTCCACAGCTTCAAGGTATTTCTGCCGCAATCGCCTAACCTGATTTAGACGGAACCCACCTTCGGCACGGATTTTTATAAAGTCTTTGGAAATTGCGTCTGTTTCAGACTTCCGTTTACTTTTCGCTGCTTCCTTGGCTGTTTTGTTAACTTTAAAATCTCTGCTATCTAGGTATGTTCGAGGGAGTAAAAAAGGGGCGAACACTTCTTGTTGTTCCTTTGTCAACTTGGTCGAATGCCACTTATGCACCTTTTTGACAACACCTTTATACTCATTAAAGAATACTCTTCTCTTGTTATCTGAATGGGAAGGGAGAATCTCCTCTCGTAAATAATCGGACAGATGTATATCTATATCAAAATCATTAAAATTTGCTAATTTGAGTTCTTGAAAGAGTTCTTTGAGACCAACAGTTACAACATATAAACCAGTGAAAATAGTCTTAGGGTCTAAGTTTTGATTGGAGTTTACCATCAACCCTAATGCTAAGTGGTTTGTAAAAAGATAACCACAACAGTTGTTTTTGAAGTAACGTAGATGCTCAGGGTTAACCTTGTCCCAAAGATAACCTCGTTTATCCTGATAGACAAAGATGTTGTCATCAACCTCGCCTTTTAATTCTTGATACCATGGTTTACTTTCTAATTCATCAATCACATTCCCACACCCTTAGGTTAATTAATAGCTTAACTATTCAATTCATTAATAAAATCCATCAATTCATGTTGTTTTTCAGGCATTTGAACGACCTTATTTCGAGGTTCAACCGAAGGTTGTTTAGCCCTCTTACGAGGTTTTATCTGATTTAAATACTCCTCCTGTTCCTTTTTCATCTTTTCTAGCAATCTATCATGCTGCTCTACCACATAATCCTTTTCATCAACGTAGTGCTCATAGACTTTCATTGTGTCTGCTTTTGCACTCCAATTCATATAAATTCGTAATCGTTTAATTGCCTTGTCCTGTTCTGCTTTATCCTTGTATTCTTCGCGAATCAGCCGAATACTACGGGTCACGAACCAATGACGAGTTTTATGAATATTGATTTTTATTTCTGCTTTTTCCATCATAGTTGACCAGTTTTTTAGAAAGGCATCATAAGTGTAGGGATTTCCATACTGATTAAGAAATATCGGAGTTTCATCAGGAATGTCATTCATGTTTAAACCACTTTTATCAACTTTCTTTCTCTCACCATGGATATAACGATCAAGTAGTTTTAACGTGTCATTATCTACTTTCAAAAACTTTGTTCTTTTTCCATGACTTCCCTTATTAAAGGTGGCAAATTCACCCTTGTCATACCTAGCACGATAGTCACCAAATGTAAGCTCAATAACCTCTCTTGCTCTTGCCCCAGTTTGAAATAACATTGTAGTAATAATTTCATCTCTAAGCTTCCATTTACTGTCCTCCCCAGCCTTATAAATCATAGAGGGGAGGTGAGGATCATCAATAATCTGAGGTTTCCACTCACCATTTAGGACCTTAAAATAAGAGTCGGTTAATCTTCGAGCACTTTTAGGTAAAGGTTCTTCTGTACCTGCCTCTTTAGGCATTCTAGGTTTTCCTTCCCTAACACCCTCCTTTAGGGCTTGGTGCTCTTCTAAAATGGCGTGTGCATCAATTAGGGGGTTGGGATAAGGATACATCCTTACATGAATCATGATTTTGTAAAAAGATTTTAAAGCACTTAACAATCGGCTGACAGTGTTAGGACTTTTATTTGTTAGCTTTACATTGTAATACGTTTTGCTATCGCTTGTTGTAACCTTACAATGAGCTTCATGCATCAAAAAATCCTCTATGGCTACCCGTACAATGTGGGGTTCATCATCCCACTTTACAGTTCTTTCTTGATAATTACTGCCAGTATGCAGCCAGGTGAAAAAGGTATAGAGTGTTTTTAGATAGGACTCGGCACTACTTTCTGCAATTCTGCCTAATGCCTCTTTATAAAAAACCGTGAGAGGCAGGAATGGTTTAAGGTGTTTATCCAGTACAATCAATTTAAACTTCCTAGCTTTTACCCCTTCGGGGCATTTTACGTGATGATACAAACTTTCCACCTCTATCAATCCACCTTTATTCCTGTTCTAACCAATTGTATAAAGGAATCGTTCCTGTCCGTTGTCCCTTTGATCCCAGCGATTCATAGTCACGTTGGGTGAAATCGACCAACTTCTTTTTTTCTCCGTTTGTAATCGGATCTGGCATCCAATTCTTCGTTTTAGCTGCTTTTACAAACTTGTATGGGTCATCAATAGGTCTACTTTGTTGCCTTATAATGAGACAAATTTCAAGTGCACGTTCCAACGGCAAAGAGCTAAGAACCTTATGTACTTCTTCTGAAAGGGAAGTAAGAGTTGCAACTTGGTATGCCAATTTGATTATTTCAGACTTGTTGTAATCTGTAGGGGTTGATGTGCTATTACTCTGGGCAGCTTTTTGGGAGGAACTCGTTAGGGCTGCCACATCACTTGCAGGTATCCTCCAACCTTCTTTACGGCTGTTTTGGATTGCACCTGGAAACATCCCATCTTTTATCTTTCTTTTTATAGTTTCTTCATTTTTGTAGCCCAAAAGGGCTGTTACTTCTTTAACTGAGAAATACTTTTCCATGCGAACCCTCCTTGAAAATGAATGAACTCATTATGTTGTTAAATAGAATATATGTTCTATTTTAAGGTGTATAATGAAGGAAGGTCAACCATTAATTTCCATTATCTATAATTAAATTATTGTGGTAATAAAAGTGGTGATAAAAAGGGTAAATGTAGCGATAAAAGTCTCGATAAATCCCCAAAATGTAGTGATAAAACGAAGAAAAAATCATAAAAAATAGGCGTATCAAGCAAAGTGTTGATACGCCTTAAAACTACATTGTTAAACAACATAGGTTGTCGTGTAGTAATACTTATATTTCTTTAATTATCTTAGATTCAGTATTACATATTAACATAAGTCTTTCTCCCGAACAGTTTGTAAGCATACAGAACCGTAGGTTCGGTCATTTTGTTTTCTAGGTCTCGTATCAAGGTGTAAAAACTGTCCGTTTAGGAGATCATATTCGAGTTGAATTTTAATACCGGCCGTATGACTACTTCCTCCAGATTCTTTGTAAGCAGAAGCAAAGGTGTCCGGGAGTTGAAAGGTAGTGGAATCTAATATGCGAATCTGCTTAAATAAAGTGATGTAACTATAAGGCAGCGTTTCGGCTGCGTATAGCTTTTGAGTAAAAAGATGCGAAAATAGTTGTTGAAGAAATTATACAGCTCGCGTATTGAATCGCTTATTAAGTCCTTCTGGACTCATGAGCACTCCCGTATAAGCTTTCTAAGCGGCTACATAATGTGTTAAAGATGTACTTGCAACTTTTTGACTCAACCACACGCAAAGTGCTACTAATTCCTGAGATTGATATTTACTTTTAAGTTTTGTAAACCCAGCTTCCCTTGCAAGCTTTTGAAGAGCTTGGGGTGCTAGATGTCGTTGTAGTTCTTGAGAAAAAAGCTGTAACTCACCTGAAATGGATACCCTGCATCAACTTAAATACGGCATGAGTCCAGTACAATACCTGACTCATGCCGTATAAGGGAACTCTCTTTTGGGTGTCTACTTGACAGGTACTAGTTCAGCTTTTGAAACACCCTTTTTTACCTTAAAAACAATGTGAAGGCAAAACGAAAGCAGCACATGCATGCCCTATTGCTTGCTTTACTTCGTCCAGGAAATTTCTAAAACCATTTTTCCAAGCACATGGTCTAAAGGAACATATCCAATCTGCCGACTATCCCGGCTATTATTTCGGTTATCTCCCATCACGAAAACGCAGCCTTTTGGCACTACCCATTTTTCGTTAATCCCAACGTACATAGCTTCTTTAATATACGGTTCATCCAACGCTTGGCCATTTCGATACAGCTTGTTTTGCCTGATCTCAAGCTCATCACCCGGCTTGCCTATCACACGTTTCACATAAAGAGATTGACCACCTTCGCCTGTAGCTAAAAACTGCAGCAACGGATTTTCTAGAAAATCATCCTTAAATGTGCGCTCTCTACCTAAGCGACTATCGATAATCACAATATCACCGTACTCAGGCTCGCGCAAAAAAGTGTGCGGCAACTTAGAGACGATGATTCGCTCTTGATCTGCCAAGGTAGGGTCCATAGAATGCCCCTCCACCTTATAGGGTTGAACGACAAACACGCTTACCACTATAGCGAGCACCAAAGAGACCGCAAAAGAGCTGATCCAGCTCCACGCCTCTTGCATTATATTCTTCTTCAACTCTCTATCCATCCTTCAATCTTTTATGGTATGTAAAAAGATTATCATGGTAAAAGCCACCGTGACAACCTTTATATAGAGCATATACATAGTTTCTGAAAGTTAAAACCTTATTGTTCTTACGTTATGAAGAATGTGTTCCTCGGACCAGAGATTTGCCGCTCATTTCCTTCAGATTCCGCGTCACCACGGACGCCCTTGCGTGAAGCTAACCGCTACTACTGCCTTCGCGGCTCGGGACTTTGACCCATTGCCAGGCGCACCAAAATAAGCTGTGGAGAAGACTTTCTCCACAGCTTGAAAAGCTTTTAGCTTGTGAACTTTAATTTGATGGCTATGGGGCAGCCCCGTTTATTTTTTAGATTAAAGTTACTGATAAAGGGTTTCTGATCTCTAGCGGGTCTTGTGATTTAAAAGGTTGATTCACTTCAACAATTGGTTCCTTTGATTCAGTATTCGATATGTCCTTCTGAATGGGACTTATTTCTGCTGGTACACCCATGTCATTCATTGCTAAAGGGAATTGATTTTGTTTAGTCAAAAGTATCACCTCCACTTTTATTATTGCTTTTCTGAAATTAATTAAAATGAATCCTCTAATCTAAATAGTGGTAATTGGGGTTTATGATAAAGAAAATAATTGTTTCTTAAAAAATTGGAAAGAATAAAAACTAAACAATTAGTGAGTAGGAGGGATTTAAATGAAAGAAAAGAAACCAACCTTAAAAATAAGGTCAGCCTCTTTTTATTATATAGAAAACCACTTTATTGAAACTAAAAACTTGGTAACTCTGTGCCCTGATAATGGAAACCCGATTAGGTTGTAGAGGTAACGAGTGATTTTTTTATTTGTTTTGTCTTCACCGGTTGGTGGGACAATTTCGAGCATTCGCTAAAAGCAAACTGTTTACAGCCTATGCACGTATTCTTCTCTAATTGTGCCAGTGCGGAATTAAGCGCATCCCCGGTATGTTCAAAAAAGTATTTTTCTCCTATTTTTTTATGCAACCCGGTTGTCCAAAGTAATTCTTTCGGCTGCTGTTGGATGCCAGAGATCATCACCTGTTGTTTTTGGTTCTTTAATTGCTTCACAATCTTGGTGAGGAGTGCTTCTCCCGAGGTATCAATGAATGAAACTTTGCTCATTCTTAATAGAAGTACTTTCGGTTTCGAACGAAGAATTTCTTCTAGTTCTTCTTCAAACCGTTCTGTGGATCCAAAGAATAACGGGCCTTCTAATGTATAAATACTAATTTGCGGGCAGTTAGAACCTCGCTGCACGATTTCCGGTTTGACTAGTTTATCAGTTGGATCCGGCAAAACCTTTGACACTTTCAACGTACCGCTCATTTTTCGAACAAATGCCAGAAGAGCTAAAAGGATACCTCCCCCAACCCCTGTTGTCAGATCGACAAATACGGTTAACAGGAAGGAAGCGATTAATACGAGCGAATCCATGGTTTTCGTTTTTAAGATATGGGCAAACTCTTTGCGTTCACTCATATTCCATGCGACAAACATAAGAATAGGCGCCATACTAGCTAACGGAATGGCCGAGGCATATGGCGCTAGCATGACTAACACCAGTAATACTACACCCCCATGGATCACACCGGATAAAGGGGAGGCAGCACCGTTTTTAATATTTGTTGCTGTTCGTGCGATGGCGCCAGTAGCCGGGATTCCTCCAAATAGAGGCGTAATCATATTGGCCAATCCTTGTGCCATCAGCTCCTTATTGCTGCTATGCTTACTGTTGGTCATGCCGTCTGCCACTACAGCAGATAATAAGGATTCAATTCCTCCAAGCATCGCAATAACGAAAGCGGCTGGAAGGAGTTCGATTACTAAACTTCCAGTAATCTGCGGAAACTGAAAGTTCGGCAATTCACTCGGAATCGCTCCATAAGTCGATCCAATGGTTGCGACTTCATTAGGGAAGAAAAAAGCAGCGACTAGAGTTGATACAATCAATCCCAACAGTGCTCCAGGGATCTTTGGCATATATTTTGGCGCCAAAATAACAATCGACAAACTGATAACTGCTACCAGAACACTGTAGGCGTTTATCGTATTTAGATTCAACAAAATTTCCTTCATATTTAAAAGAAATGTTTCCTCTTTTTTCAAGTTGCTAAGTCCTAAGAAATTGGCAATCTGGCCAGAAAAGATAATCACAGCAATTCCAGCAGTAAAGCCGATGATAACAGGATGAGGGATAAACTTGATAAATCTCCCCAATTTGAACACACCCAAAAGAAAAATCATAATCCCTGCCAAGAAGCCGGCGATCAACAATTTTTCATAGCCAAACTGCATCACCACTCCCAATAAGACCGGGACAAAGGCCCCGGTTGGACCTGCAATTTGATATTTCGATCCGCCAAAAAGAGAAACCAAAATTCCGGCAATAATCGTAGTATAAAGTCCGTATTCCGGTCTTACGCCTGAAGCAATGGCAAAGGCCATCGCTAAAGGAATCGCCACAACCCCAACGATCAATCCAGCTACGATATCTTTTTGAAAACGGCCTAAGTTATATCCGTTAAACCGGCTAGAAGTGATCATTTAAACACCCCTGCTTCCCAGAATGGGTATGTTCGTACCGTTCGAATTGACATCTGCATACCCATCGATCACCAGATCCAATTTCCCCGTTTCAGGATCGATAGCCATCCCATGGATCGGTATATTTCCCGGAATTAAAGGGTTATTTTTAATTACACGGACACTATTGGCGACACTTTCCTCAACACACGGAAAACCGGTCAGCCACTTGACCAAATCGATTCCGGCGTTTGTAAGGGTATCGATTCGATCCTCGTCAATTCCATTCTGCTTTGCTTTTTCAAGAATAGAGGATGCCTGAAGGCCTACCATACCGCAGCCATGATGACCGATCACACACACTTCTTCAGCTTTCAGTTCATAAATGGCGACGAGGATGCTGCGCATAATACTGCCAAAAGGGTGAGAAACAACAGCACCAGCGTTTTTGATTATTTTTGCATCCCCGTTTTTCAATCCCATTGCTTTCGGAAGCAATTCCAGTAAACGAGTATCCATGCAGGTTAGGATGACTATTTTTTGATCTGGATACTTTGTAGTCTGAAACTCTTCATACCTGTTTTGATCTACAAAAGCTTTGTTATAATCGAGAATTTTCGAAATCGTAGACATAGATTTTTTCCTCCTTTTATCTGCCAACTTTTTCGTAGTGTTAATTAAAGAATTGATGTAACTACTCAGCTACTCCCACCTCAACGTCGTTTTTCATTTCCCTTGCTTCCTAGGTTTATCTCCCGTATCCCCGGTTCACACTACAAGTAGATTGATAAAGGCAATGAAGCTTGTTTCCAGCCACATAAACAAGGGTGTGAGTAATTACGATTTTTTCTTCTAGGCTTCTATATGCAAGTGATCTCATTGCTTCTTACCGATTCTACTATACGGACAAAGAGTGAAAAGAGAGTGAAAACAAAGATAAATTTTTTGATAGAGCATATTACTTACGTGTCCGAAGTGTGATCGGCACTTTAAGGAAACAAGGAAAATACATTTTTCACACTCTAAAGGGATACGGAGAGACTAGAACCATCACATGGCTGCCTGCCTGATAAGCAGGGGATGCCACTTGGTATCCTCTATTTATCTTGCGCATCTCTAGGGAGCCTAAGTAGTTACGAATTAATCTATTGGCATAGCCATTTTAAAAGAAAATTGTGAATATTTTATGCATGATTTCTAACAAGTTCGTTACGCTTTTTAAAGCGCTCCCATTTTTATCTATGGTATTAAAACTTTGTAACATAGCAATAGTATTTCCCTTCTTATCCAGCGGACGAAGAAGCTTAGAGAGAAAATAAGGTTTCGATACTCACAGTTTCAGGAACTTTTCCTCCTTTTACTTTGTGGTCTGTTTCGGCTGCGCTGGTATCGGGCTAAGTAAACTAATGTGTAGGTAAAAATCCAAACAACGTCAAACAAGCACATAAGCATACAAAATATAGAAATAAATACTTCAGAATATACACGATTCTGATGAACTAAATAAATTTCCATCGATTTTTAATTTTAGCACCAGAACCGTTTCGTTCATGCAGACTGATTTTTGTCAATAATATGTATTTTTACTTAGAACGATTTCATTTTAAAGTAGATCTAATCATAATAAAGAATGTGATCTCTAATGTTATAGTAAAACTCAAGAGGATATGTAAATTTAGTACTTAATTCTTAACTACTATAGTTAAATTCTTCATATACGTACATCTAGGAGGGAAACTTAGCTTGAAGAAATTTTTAAAAGTACTTGCCGTTTTGACCATACTTTCTATGACTTTTGTTGTAATAGGAGGGGTATTAGTAACAAACACAGGTTCTGCGGATGGTTGTGGACAATCTTGGCCACTTTGTGATGGACAACTTGTGAAACTTTCTGATGTTACCCCGCAAAAACTAATTGAATTTGCACATAGAGCGACAACCTTTATAGGTACTATTTTTGTGTTTACTCTTGCTATTTTAGCTTCTATTTTTATTAAAGAAAGACCAGAAACCAGACCTCTTGCCATTACAGCTGTTTTATTTCTTATTATTCAGGCATTAATGGGTGCTGCTGCGGTAGTATGGGGGCAAAACCCATATGTTTTAGCCTTGCACTTTGGTATTTCTCTAATTTCATACGCTGCAGTGGTATTGCTTGCCTTACTGATATTTGAAGTGGATAAAAAGTTTGATGCTCGACATTTGGTAATAGATAAGAAAATGCGAATCAATCTTTATGCATTGTCCATTTATACGTATATAGTAGTTTACTCAGGAGCGTTGGTACGCCGTGTAGGGGCAGAGCTCTCTCTTCCTCCTTTTCCTTTTCGTAATGGAACGTTGATCTTTCCTCACACAAAGGGAGAATTTGTTCAACTAGGACACCGTTCCTTAGCGCTCCTACTTGTTATCTGGATTGGATATGTCACTTATGTAACATGGAAGGAGTATCGTCAGTACCGTGTCATGAAGTACAGCATGATTATTTCAATGATTCTTGTGCTGTCACAAGCAACCACTGGTATCCTTATTGTCGTAACACAAATGAATTTATATGTTATCCTCGCACATTCGTTAATCATTACGTTATTGTTTAGTGTATTTAGTTATTTGATGTTATTAGCCTCACGTAGTCAACATAGTGCTAAAAATAGTAAGGAATATACAAAAAGTGAACAAATTCTCTAGTGTTACTATCCAAACGTATATATTCTATAAAAGATAAGTATAGAGCTTATCTTTTATTATCTACTTAAAAAATGAAATCCTTTTTGCCATGCAAAGAGGGTTTTTAAATTATATTGATTTGTAAAAGGATTCTAGTGCAAACATAATTGGGGTTCAGCCGAAATATGTGCAAAACTAGGTCACGATAATACAGTATTTTCCAAATATTAATTTTCAAGAACAGGTGTAACAAAGTTATTCATTTTTGTTACAAAAACTTTGATAACATATCATTTTACATTTATATCCATATGAATGACCATTTTTGGACTTATCTCGGACTATCCCCTACAGACAAAAAGAAAAAGTTTACGATGAATCGTGAACTTTTTTTTTAGCACTTGTTCCCAATCGTACATTTACATCTCAAAACTATTATAATGATAATAAGACTTAAAGGAGAGATGGACATGAGACGCTATCAAGTTCTTTTAGTGGTACTTATTTTACTAAATATATCGTTTACAGTATATCAAACTGTTTTTCATCAGGATTATCTGGTAACCCAACAAGTTTTTTATGTAACGTTTGTACATAGGATTCTTCATGTTATTTCACTTTAGACTCTTTTACATGTTTAAAACCTTTTCGGGGAAATGTGTATTGCTCAAAACATACAATATACAGCCGCTACTACCAAAAAATTTAGTGAGGATAGGAATAACAAGGAGTCCGCTTTCTCATAATATCCGTTAGTAGTATGTACTCATACTCTCGGATAAAGGGGCACGAAAATATGTATCAGCGAATATTAGTTTGCTTTATTCAATTGTTTCTACTTATTTCTTTGTTAGCTGCTTGCAATAATGCTACAACTACAAGGGAGAAAAACCTGTCTTTGGAGAAGCAAAATGACGAAAAGGGCACGAAAGAGAGACTCCAACAATTAAATACTGGAGACGAAAGAACGAAAAAACAGCCTGAAGATCTATCTAGTGTGAACATTGGAGTACCTATCCAAACCTCTGGTGTGCAGATTACAATTGAATCAATTGAGCAAAAGGATATGGTGGGAGTTGGATTTGGGAAAGAAAAATCAAAAGAGGGATTCTCTTTCATTGGAGTACGATATTCTATAAAAAATAGCTCTAATCAGCTAGTTAGATCTTCTTTTCTCCCTGACATGAAGCTAATAGATGCAAATGGTAATGAGTTTGTGTCTAACGAGGATGCTAGTACTCATTATGCTGCAGAAACAGGCGCTAATGATATGAGATTAATGAGTGGGCTAGAGTCGGGAGTTACGGTACAAGGCAGTAGATTGTTTGAGGTTCCTCAAGATACTTATGGGAGCGGCAATGCTTACATTATCATTAATAACTCTTATAAAGTACCGTTACAGTAACTGGCTTTTTAGTGATAGCCCCTCTTTGCATTTACAATAACAAGGGCACACAAAATCAAACAATCAGCTAATAGCTAACACCCGAAAGATATATAACAACGAAGCTATCCCAAAAAGGTTACTAAATACAACCTTTTGGGGATAGCTTCTGTTTTGTTTTGGATATATCTGAACAATCCTTGAAGCTTTTCTTACTTTCAAGACTCCAGACTACTTATATTTTGGTTTGCGTTGCCCACTTTTCAAATTGTAGGCAATACAAATAAGCCTCCAATATATCTGATTTTTTGCGAGCCCTCATAGGGAAAATCGGTTGAAGCGACGATTGTGTTTGATTTGACCAAATACGAGCTCTACCTCTATTTTCCGTTGTCTGTATTTTGCTTGTCCTTCCTCCGTTGCCAAGCGTTCTCGGACTTCTTTTCGTTACTTCTGGTTCTCTAGAGAAATTATTATGGTTTTGGTGTCATTTTCTCTAGCGTATGAAACTTGGAAGTGGCAGCCTTGACAATCTCTGCACCGATATACACGTTTCACCGACATATACTCGTTATCCGATTGTCTTTTGGTTCCCCTCTGGAATGTCAGTCGTTTTCCATTTGCATAAACCCATTCATCATAATCCTCCTCATATGTCATATTTTCTATACGACCGATCTCCTTCTTCCATGCCTTTGTTTGTTCCGCATCCAGTGTATTGTATTTGATGAACGGCAAAGTAGTTGCCTGTATGCAGAACATTTACAGGTGTTTCTCCAATAATAGTTACCAAAAACCGTAGAACCTCTCAAAATCTAGGATATATGTACAGAAATCAACTTACGATAACTTCTGTTATGTAACAATAAGTCTTTCAATACTAGAACTAAAAAAAGGGGACGTAAGAGGCATCCATCATGAAACTCCTTGAACAAGGACATACTACATCTATCTTAATAAGGAGGTTCAACATGAAAAATCAATCAAATAATCTTCGTCATACCTTAGAGGATTTAGAGGATAGCAGATTTAACACTGCTGGATATACTTCTAGTGAAGTAATTACGAATAACATTTACAATAAATAAAAATACGATCCACTTCAAACAGGAATTTCTTACATCTGCCGATAATCTCCAAAACACAAAGGCAGCAACATCCAACTTTGATAACAAGTACAGTAAAGATCATAGTCGCGATTAACCGATTTTCAAACGTTCCGCAGCAAGCAGATTCTTTTCACCACTAAGAAGACGATCCCTACAATCGACTTTATTTTTTGTTTCGATAATACTTTATATACAAATAGGAGGAGACCGTGAAAAAAGGAAGAATACTAAAAGGGATGGGATTTCTAATTGTATTAAGCGTAGTATTTATCGAGATAATAATTAAAAACGCAAGAGTAAGTATAGGTGTTATGACTATAGGAATAATTATGAACCTTATAGGAAGTTGGATTGTAAGGAAAGAAAGAAGAAAATTAAATATAAACAATTTTTAGTAACACAAATTATATAAACAAAAACAAGCTAATATGAGTTATATGGGCATGTAGCGGTATAGCGGTACCACTAATAGGAAAAAAGACGAATCTTATTTCTCTTCTTCTGAAGGAGTCTTTGAGAATTGAAATACAAAAACTTTTCTGATTCCAAGCTCAAAAAGAAGTGGGTAAATTAAAATAGGAAGATGAAAATGCAAGTAGAAGACAAGAAGACACATGATAATGGACACCAAGATACAACAATTATAACTTTCCGAATCTCCATAAACAGCCACCTTACATATAAGGGTACAGTACTTTTTAGTATAGAGCTAACAGCAAGCCTATTAGAACTTGCTGTTAGCTCTAATTGTTATATCAAATCTTCAGGAGAAGAGAACAATCAAATGTTCCTTTTTCAATTTGTATAGTTGCATGTTCAATTCCAAATCGATATTCGGAACTTTGATGAATAAGTGGGAATTTGAAGTAGGAAGATAACAAATGCTCGATTATCACTCTAAAGGAGGAATTCAACATGAATCAGCCATGTACTGTTTCTCCAGCAGAGTAGGGACAATTTTCAAAACGCAAATCAACCGTAGCGGCACCTTTCCCAAAACGAGCTAAAAATTTCTTAAACATGTTTGTCTCTACCTCATATTTTATCCTTTTGCATTGTGATACATGTATGTATGAATGTAATCTACGGAGACAAACAGCAACTTAAGAGGTTGCTGTTTGTTGTTCCAACTGTGTTTTGCGAATCTCAATTCGTTTGATCTGGTGCATATCTTTTGACAGTATCTTAAACTCGTAGCCATCGGCTTCTATGATCTGCCCTTCTTGAACCTCATGGTCTTGTACCATGATCCATCCTCCAATTGTATCTACATCGTCAGAAATGATATAAAGATCGAACAAGTCGTTAATCTCTGAAATTAACACCTTTCCGTCCACAATTTTATGATACTCACTGATATGTTGAACTGGCGGTTGCTCGTCCTCATCATATTCATCACGAATCTCTCCAACGATTTCTTCTAAGATGTCTTCTAATGTGACAATTCCAGCCGTACCACCATATTCATCATATAAAACAGCAAGTGGAATACGTTTTTTCTGCATTTGTAATAGCAAGTCGTGAATCGGTATGGTTTCCATCACTTCAATTACGGGACGAGCATACGATTCGATGGATTGTGTTTTATCTTTTTGTCCACTTATATGACGGATGAATAAGTCTTTGACGTTAACCATCCCAATGATGTCGTCTTTGTCTTCTCCGAAGACTGGGTAACGGGTATACTTTTCTTTTGAAATAATGGTCATTTGTGTTTCGATAGTATCGTCTGTATATAAGCCAACAATTTCTGTTCTTGGTACCATGATTTCTTTGGCAATCCGATTATCAAATTCAAATATATTCTCCACATACTTATACTCAGCTTGGTTAATTTCCCCGCTCTCATAACTCTCTGACAAGATTAACCGAAGCTCTTCTTCCGAGTGTGCTACTTCATGCTCAGAAGCTGGTTTCAAACCGAAAATCCCTACTACTACACGTGCCGATCCATTTAATGCCCAAATAAACGGGTAAGCGATCTTATAGAACCAAATTAAAGGTTTTGCAAACAGTAAGGTGATCTGTTCCGCTTTTTGAATGGCGAAAGTTTTTGGCGCAAGTTCTCCTACCACTACGTGTAAAAACGTAACGAGCGAGAAAGCTACAATAAACGAAATCGTATTTGCAGCAGCATCTAAAAAATTCCATTTTTTAAAAATCGGATCCAGAATATGCTTTATAGTTGGCTCACCAAGCCATCCAAGAACGAGGGCGGTGACAGTAATCCCCAACTGACATGCTGATAGATACTCATCCAAGTGTGAGGTTACCCGTTTTGCAGCCAACGCTCCTCTTTTTCCTTCCGCAACAAGCTGGTCAATCCGACTGCCTCGAACTTTTACCATCGCAAATTCGGATGCGACAAAGAAACCTGTAAAAGCGATTAAAATCGCTATGAGAATCAAATTAAATACCTCCAACTAATCCCCTTAGTTCGATGAACTAAGAGATCCACCTCCTGTATAGGGAATCTTTTCGTATCCTTACACTCTTCCTCACTGCCTTGGAAGAAAATCGTGATATATTTGATAAGCTCTAATACAGAAACTAAAGCTCCTGCTACATATGTCAGAGCCGATGCTCCTAACACCTTATTAATACTCTTCGCATCGCTTTCATGAATCATACCTTCTGCCAGTATAAGCTTCTTAGTACGAGAACTTGCGTTAAACTCAACCGGCAATGTAATCAATTGAAACGCAACTGTGATAGAGAAAAATAAAATACCGATTCCACTAAGAGATAGTGCTTGAAACAAAAATTCGCCTAATAATAAGAATGGAGTGGCTCTAGATGTTCAGTTTAAAAGCGGAAACATACGATGACGCAACGCCAAAAATCCATATGATTTGTCATGTTGAATAGCGTGTCCTACTTCATGTGCCGCCACCGATACAGATGCAATGGAACGACCGTAATATATATCTTCAGACAAGCGTACTGTTTTTGCCATCGGGTCATAATGATCTGATAAACGCCCCGGCACCAATTCAATTGGTATATGGTGCAGTCCATTATTATCTAATATGCTAATATGCGCCGCGCTACTTCTACACCACTCAAACAGGAAGATGCACGCACTTCCGACCATGTATTAAAACTCCTTTTCACTTTAAATTGCGGCTCACACAGATATACCAACCGCAATCAAAATCAAAAAAGCCCATGGGGTGAAACAACATATTTTTCCTGTCTCCTTTATAGTAAAAATAATAAAAGTGTTCGCATTAAAACGGATGTATGTCCAGATGTTTGATTTCTTAGTTCCTGTCTTTGCTCCTCACTCAAATCTTTCAACAATGAATGAACTTGTTCAAGTTCATCCTCCAGCTGATGAATATGTTTTGTGAGTTCCCCTACTTTGTCTATTGCAGGTGCTTCGTTTTGCATAACAGTCTGCTTTTCTTTCATGAGCTCTTTTATTTCACCAAGAGGGATGTGCATTTGCTTATATTTTTCAATTATCCGCAGTTTATCTAAGGTTGATTGATCGTAATATCTGTAATTGGAATCTGAACGCTGTGCGGTTAATAAGCCTAAATTCGTATAATAATCAATGGTTCGCTTCGAGACTTGAGACAATTGAGACAACTCTCCGATTCGGTACAATTTCCCAACGACTTTCCCTCCCTTATCCGTTATTATTTACTACATTACTGTACAGTGAGGTATACAGTCAAACGTTATGGTTTGTGTTTGTTTTGGTTCACCAATAAAACATGTTACACATCGTACACCATTACTAGTAACAAAAATTTCATACGATAATAACAGTAAAGACTCCTATCCGTTTTTTCTCGGACTTTCATTGTTCTATACATTTTGTACAAAATAGTCTTAAGATGCAACGAGATCCTTTCAGGTGGAATCTCTTCGCATATGTCTATTCAAACAGGACAATACAAAAATGAAGTGACAGTAAGTGCGTTTTATGTGAATATAGATTTATATATAGTATCAGGAGGATTGATGATGTCTCACGATTTACGTTATAGCTCTAAATATAAAAAACGAAGAAGAAGAATCGCTGTATTCTTGATGCTCCCTCTTCTCTGTATTCTCATTGGAGGAATAGGTTACGTGGCATATTTATATATAAAAGCAGGGAATGTCGCGCAAGCATCCTATAAGGGCTTAGAGCGCGGCGAAAAATCTAACAAACGCTTAGAAGCAGTAAAGCCCTTAGAAGACAATATCTCTATCTTAATTATGGGTGTGGATGAGAGCGAAGAACGGAAAGAGGAGAAAAACAATTTTGGAGGCTCATTCCGAACAGACGCGTTACTTTTAGCTACGTTAAACAAGGATGATAAATCCATCAAACTGGTAAGTATTCCTCGTGACACACGTGTATATATTCCAAGTAAAAAACGAAAAGATAAAATTACTAATGCCTACGCATATGGCCGTGCGAACAGTACGATTCAAACAGTGGAAAACTTTTTAGATGTGCCGGTTGATTATTACGTAAAATTGAACTTTGATTCCTTCGTAAAAATTGTGGATACTTTAGGCGGAATTGAAATGGATGTCCCGATTTCCGTTACCGATTTTAACAGTAAAAAAAGTGGGTTTGTGGAAGTGGAAAAAGGCTATCAAAAGTTGGATGGAGAACAGGCACTTGTCTTGGCAAGGGCACGCTACATTGATAACGATTTTATGCGCGGACAGCGCCAGCAACTCATCATTGAAGCAATTGCCAAAAAAGCTCTTTCCCTTAATTCCGTTACAAAAATGGCAGATTTAATCGAAGCGGCAGGAAGCGAGATGGAGACTAACTTGACTTTTGATGATATGATCGGCGTTGTAAAAATCATGCTTGGAACACAGTTAAACATGGAAAAGCTTCAAATTAAAGATACTGATGAATATATTAACGGCGTTTATTACGCGGAGCCCGATGAAGAGAGTGTAAAGGAAATTAAAGAAGTAGTAAAACAGCATCTTGGATTAGCATCCAAAACAGAGAAAGTGACAGATACAACTAAAGATACAGATGAAGAAACAAACCAATAATGAACTGCACCCCAATGGTTAGACAAAAAAATCTAACTATTGGGGTGTTTCTTTATGTTAAAATACACAACTGAATTCAAATTAAAGATCGTCGAACATTATTTACAAACGAATTGTAGTAAAAAAAGCCTCGCTAGGAAATTCGGAGTTTCCCGAAGTGATGTCCAAAAGTGGATTGCTCTATACGAAAATCAGGGTGAGGCAGGCTTGGTTTCTACCTATACAAACTATGATATTCATTTTAAACTGGACGTACTTAATTATATGAGCAATACGGGAGCGTCCTACACAGAAGCAACTGCGGTATTTCGTATTCCTTCCCCTCAAACGGTTTGGAAGTGCATGGATACAGAAGGGGTTGACGCTCTTCAACCAAAGGTAAAGGGGCGTCCAACTCGAACAAAAAGTCTAAGAAAAAATTACCTTATTGTGCTAGAAATAGAGCATTACTACGCTACAAGGCGTGAACGAATATGCATAAAGTAAGATGTATAAGAAAAGATGGAAAGAGGGAGAGAAGAAGATTGGGGAGCTTCTGAATCCCCTTTGTAGTTAGGAATAGTTATTGACATATTGCAGATATAATACATATAATGATAACAAACATATGAACATATGAATTATTGTTCATATAATGAGGGGTGTGAGAAAATGATAACATCCAAACGACCTGAAACATTAGAAGTGTATGGGGAAACGTGTAACCAAACGGTTATTCATGAAGAAGTGGTAGAAAAAGTAAAAGGAATGATTCCAAATCAAGAAGTCTTAACAGAATTGGCAGAATTATTCAAAATATTAGGAGATCGAACAAGGACTCGAATTCTTCACGCATTGTTCGAATCAGAGATGTGCGTATGTGATATTGCCTATCTATTAGGTATGACGCAATCTTCTATTTCTCATCAATTGAGGGTACTGAAGCAAGCTAAGCTTGTGAAAAATCGAAAAGAAGGAAAAGTAGTGTATTACTCACTTGCTGACAGTCACGTTATCCAAATTTTTGATCAAGCATTCCAACACGTCAATGAAGATAAAGAATAAAGAGGAAGAGGGACGAGAAACGGATGGAGGCACAAAAACAGAAGGTAAAGCGGGAATTTACGTTAGAAGGATTAGATTGTGCGAATTGCGCCATGAAAATTGAAAATGGTGTAAAAGGGATATCAGGTGTTTCAGATTGTTCGGTTAATTTTGTAACCAAGACACTCACGTTAGAAACAGAACAGACACAAGAGGAAACAGTTGTATCAGAAGCAAGGAAAAAAGTAAAAATGTTAGAACCGCATATTAGCGTACAAGAAAAAGGAACCGCTAAAAAAGGATCTTCTACTCGTACTTTATACTTAAAAGGATTAGATTGTGCGAATTGTGCTGCTAAAATTGAACAAGGCGTAGGACGTCTAGAGGGAGTTACATCTTCTACCGTCGATTTTGTCTCAAAAAAACTGATTATGGAAACTGCTAATCCAGCTGACATAGATCGATTAGAAGCAGAAGCAACGAAAATTGTTAAGCAACTAGAACCGGATGTAGAAGTCGTGTCAGAATCGCATGATCACGGTCATAGCCATGGTCATGATCACGGAAGCGAAAATACGAAAAAAATGTTGGTTCGAATAGGGATTGGTGCTGTCCTAGCTGGTATCGGAATGTTTGCACCTGTTTCTGGCGTGGGAGAGCTCGGGTTGTTTCTTATCGCTTATCTTATTGTAGGGGGAGACATTGTTTTACGAGCTGTCAAAAATATTCTGAGAGGGCAAGTATTTGATGAGAACTTTTTGATGGCCCTTGCGACGATTGGTGCATTTGCCGTCAAACAGTATCCTGAAGGGGTAGCTGTTATGCTGTTCTACCAAGTAGGAGAACTGTTCCAAGGGATTGCAGTTAATCGCTCTCGTAAGTCTATTGGTGCGTTGATGGACATTCGTCCAGACTATGCCAATGTAATAGTGGGAAATGATACAAAACGGGTATTACCAGAAGAAGTAAAGATTGGTGATCTCATCATAGTAAAGCCAGGTGAAAAAGTACCGCTAGACGGAAAAGTGATAGAAGGTCGCTCCATGGCCGATACCTCTGCCTTAACAGGAGAATCAGTACCACGGGAAGTGGAAATTGGAAGTGATGTGTTAAGTGGATTCATTAACAAAAACGGAGTCTTAACGGTAGAGGTTACAAAAGAGTTTGGAGAATCAACAGTATCTAAGATTTTAGATCTTGTTCAAAATGCAAGTAGCCGAAAAGCACCGACAGAAAACTTTATTACTAAATTTGCCCGTTATTACACCCCTGTGGTTGTCATCGTTGCAGCGGCATTAGCAGTAATCCCACCACTTGTAATAAGTGGAGCCACATTTTCTGATTGGGTGTATCGTGCATTAGTATTCTTAGTTATTTCCTGTCCGTGTGCGCTTGTAGTTTCCATACCACTCGGATTCTTTGGGGGAATTGGTGCTGCTTCAAGAACGGGGATCCTTGTAAAAGGCAGTAACTACTTAGAGGCCTTAAATGATGTGAAGTACGTTGTATTTGATAAAACAGGTACACTAACCAAGGGTGTGTTTGAAGTGACAAGCATCCATCCAACGGGTGTTATGTCTAAAGAAGAATTGTTGGAATATGCAGCATTTGCAGAGGTACATTCTAACCATCCGATTGCCCAATCTATTCGAAATGCATATGGGAAAGAAATGAAAGAAGAAACTATACAAGATTACAATGAGATTTCTGGACACGGGATTCAAGTTACAGTGGATGGAAAAGAAATCTTAGCTGGTAATGCGAAGCTTATGAAGAAAGAACAAATCTCGTTCCAAGAGCCAAATGAAATTGGAACCATTGTTCATGTCGCGGTAGATAAACAATATGCTGGATACATTGTCATTTCCGACGAAGTAAAAGAGGACTCAGCACAAGCGATTCGTTCCTTAAAAGAACTAGGCATTAAAAAGACAGTTATGTTGACTGGGGATGCTAAAGCAGTCGGAGATGCAGTAGGAAAACAGTTGGGACTGGATGAAATACATGCAGAGTTATTGCCACAGCATAAAGTAGAAGAAATTGAAAAGTTAGATGCACAAAAATCTGTGAAAGAAAAGCTTGTATTCGTTGGAGATGGAATTAATGATACACCTGTTTTGGCACGAGCAGACGTGGGAATCGCAATGGGCGGATTAGGTTCTGATGCAGCCATTGAAGCGGCAGATATCGTTATCATGACAGACGAACCTTCTAAAATCCCAACAGCCATTGGTATCGCGAAACGCACTCGTAGGATTGTATGGCAAAATATTCTATTTTCTTTAGGTGTAAAGGGCGTATTCCTTCTATTAGGGGCATTTGGAATTGCAACTATGTGGGAAGCAGTGTTCTCGGATGTGGGTGTAACGTTATTAGCTGTTTTAAACGCCATGCGAGTGCTTCGAGTAAAAACTATATAATAGCTAGAAAGTCAACCATTTCAGTGTTTGAGTGGTTGACTTTCTTTTTCCCAGCATCATTTCAAACTTATATAGAATGAGAATGAGCGAAAGGAGGATTTATGAATTCGACAAAACCGAGATCACGAGCAGTATGGAAAAAATCTATGTTGTTTGTGCTTATAGCAGCGCTTGTTATGAAAATATTTTTATTTGTCCCCTTTAAGGTAGAGGGCTCCTCTATGCAACCAACCCTTCATAATCAAGACAGGTTGTTTGTCAATAGGCTTGCAACGCGTCTTTTTTCAATAAAACGCGGAGATGTTGTCATCATTAAAAAACCGAAAGATCCAAAATATTATGTGAAAAGGATTGTAGGCTTGGCTGGTGATACAGTCAAAATCGTGGACGGAAAATTATATATTAATAGTCAAGAGCAAGAGGAACCATATCTGAATCAAGCACTCATTCAAGAATATAAACGCTATTTAAATTTTGAAGAAGTAACAGTTCCGAAAAATAGTTTGTTTGTGCTGGGGGATAATCGCTTAGATAGTATGGACAGTCGTAATGAGCTAGGGTATATCTCCCTTACATCCATTGTGGGGAAAGCTGAATGGATCTATTATCCCTTAAACAGAGTAATGTTTATAAAATGAAGCTCCTTGGTATAAGAAAATGAATGGGTATGATTCTACAGATCAGGCAGATGGCAGGACTTCTCCAAAGAGAAAAAGAGAAGTCTTGCCATCTTCTTACCAAGAATACCTATACAAAAATGAAATAAACCCACAGAACATGAGGTTCTCCATGGGTTTTTATGTTTGCGTTGATTTTTTCTGAAGCAGGCTGTTCTGCGACTATTCTGCAATGAGCCATTGTAGAAAAAGTTTATACATACCCTCATATTATCTGGTGAAATATTTAGGTATGTATAATTACACAATTTATGATGCGCTCCAAAGTACGAAATTATCTGCTCAACGAGTTTTGGCAGATAGCAGTGATGTGACAAATATTCTTAACAACGTAAAAGCAAATTATGCAGAGCCTAACCCTGAGTACTTTGGTAAAGGAAAAGGTATGAATGTAATCTATTCATTCCAAAACTTTCTCATTAATTACAAACTTAATGGACAAGAGGTAACACCATTTTTAAATTCACTAACACAGGATTCCAGTACACTTTATTTTGATAACTTCTTCCAGTAAACAGGACAAGGTAAATCATCTGATGCTGAGTTTATGTTGGAAAACTCTTTGTTTGGATTGCCGCAAGGATCTGTGTTCACAACAAAAGGACGGAATACGTATCAGGCTGCTCCAGCTATTTTAGGTCAACAAGGATACACATCAGCTGTGTTCCCTGGTAACTACAAGACTTTTTGGAATCGTGATGAAATTTACAAATCATTTGGATATAATAACTTTTTTGATGCTAGTTATTATGAGATGAATTCAAAAGATGTACTCAACTACGGTCTAAAAGATAAGCCGTTCTTTACAGAATCTGTTCCGATGCTGGAATCCTTAAAGCAGCCATTTTATGCAAAATTTATTACGTTATCGAACCATTTCCCATACACTATTAGCAAAGAAGATGCAACTATTGAGCCAGCTAATACAGGTGATGAAACTGTTGATCGTTACTTCCAAACAGCACGTTACTTAGACGAGGCTGTCAAAGGATTCTTTGATTACTTGAAACAATCTGGATTATATGATCGTTCTATTATTGTTCTGTATGGCGACCATTATGGAAACTCAGAAAACCGCGGTAAAGAGATGTCCCAAATAATGAATAAAGAGATTACACCATTTGAAAATGCACAATTACAGCGTGTCCCGCTAATTATTCGCGTACCTGGTGCGAAAGGCGGTGTCATGCATCAATACGGTGGGGATATTGACGTTCTTCCAACACTTCTTCACTTATTAGGCATTGATACAAAGAATTATGTACAATTTGGTACAGATTTATTATCACCAAAGCATCAACAAGTTGTTGCATTCCGTAATGGCAGCTTTGTAAGTCCTACTGTTACTGCGCTAAATGGTAAGTATTATGATTCTGCAACAGGAAACCTAATTGAGAAAAATGATGAAATAAAACGTAATGAACAAATGATACAAATGAAGCTAGATCTTTCTGACAAGGTAGTGTACGGAGATTTATTACGTTTTTACACGCCTGAAGGCTTCCAACCCGTAGATCGTTCTAAATACGACTACAATCGTCGTGACAGTAAATAAGATGAAAAAGTATAGGAAAGTGGTTTGAGTGCAAAACATTTACTATCAAGCATAGAACCATTCGTTTTTTCCGAGTTTACGAATTAAGAAGCTAATCACCCAAATAGTTTATGAATGAATTCGTTTTGATTCTAGATAAACTTTGCTCATGATGAAAAGACAGCGTGAAATAAGGTCATTGCTAGACTCACCAAGATTTCCGATTTTCCTCATGTATTTCAGAGGGTGTCCCCATAGCTATCAAGTTAAGAAAATGATATAAAAAGACAAAGTAATGACCATCCTGATTCAGTGCACACCTGAATATTGAAAGGATGGTCATTACTTTGCTTATAACTCCAGTATCTCCAAAATATATAGATTGGATACCCTTTTTAGACACATGTAGACCAATTTTCTCTCCATCACGCTTACAAGAGTTAGCTGTACAACTTGGGTTTAAAAAGCTGAATCAAAAATCAAGCCCGAAGATTTTTTTGCCTTATGCGCTCCCTTTTTGGAAATGAGTTCCGTAATTTCAATTAAATCTTTTATAGAACGAGACAATCGAGTTAAATTGGTCACGACCACTGTATCCTCTGGTCGTAAAAATTCCAGCATATGATTAAGCTCAGGTTGATCACGCTTTGTTCTTGTTACTTTTTCAAAAAAGATACGCTCACATCCAAAGTCCTCTAGTCGCTTTTTTTCGATCTAAATTCTGATCTATGGTAGAAACACGCATGTATCCAAATTCCATATGTATTCTCTCCTTTTAATATAAGTTGTATCAAAAACACCTTTGCGTAAGTATTGTTACATGTTTTTGTTACGTTAGTTATGCGAGATTACTAGCTTAAAAAATTGGCACGAACCACTGTAACAGAAACGTTCGTTTTTGCTACAAATCCTATCGATGCCAATAAATTGGTAAATATTGTACCACTACGACTTAGTTTTACACGTATCTTGGCTGAACCCAAAATGCAGTTGTCTCTTATAGTCTAGTTGCGATTTTGCGGAACTTTGGTTAAATTGGAAGAGAGTAAGTGATTTATTTGCTTCATTTTCATGTTATTTCACTAAACTTTCACCAAATTTTTGTATGGTACAAGCATGATAAGTTGGAGAGGAGATAGAATATGGGTTACTATGATCAAACTGAGATGACTACAAGATTCGAAGAAAAACCGCAGCGTCGCAGCAGGAAGGGTTATTTTTTCTCCGGCTTTGTTGGGGCGGTTATCGGAGCTGCGGCTGTGACTGCGTCGATATCTTATATACCGACGCTTCAAAATAAAGAAGGACAAGCTTCCGTTGTTCAGCAGGTGCAGCAAAGTAAAGGGACGGCTGTGCCTGTTGTGAATAACATGAAGGAGACAGATCTTTCCGGCATGATTCAGGGGGCAAAGGAAGCAGTGGTCGGCGTCATTAACTATCAAACAACGGATATGCTTGGTGCACAGGATTCCGAGGCCGGTTCTGGTTCTGGTGTTGTATATAAAAATGTAGGAAATAAAGCCCTTATTATTACAAATAATCACGTAGTAGAAGGAGCAAATCGTCTTGAGGTGAAGCTTGCAAACGGTCAAAAAATTGCAGCTAAGCTTGTTGGGGCAGATAAGTGGATGGATTTAGCTGTGGTCGAAATTGACGGAACGAACATCAAAACGATTGCAACCCTTGGTGATTCCGATAAGGTGCGTGTCGGTGAGCAGGCGATTGCCATCGGGAATCCGATTGGTTTAGATGGAACAGTTACAGAAGGTATTATCAGCAGCAAGAATCGTGAAATACCGGTAGATATTGATCAAGATGGCAACGCAGATTGGCAGGCACAAGTATTGCAAACAGATGCTTCTATTAACCCTGGTAACAGCGGTGGTGCATTGTTTAATGAGAACGGTGAAGTAATCGGTATTAATTCCAGTAAAATTGCACAGGAAGCTGTGGAAGGAATCGGCTTTGCAATTCCGATTAATGCAGCAAAACCAATTGTCGAATCACTTGAAAAGTATGGAGAGGTGCAGCGTCCGTTTCTTGGGGTACAGCTTCGTTCTCTGAATGAACTATCAACGTCCGCAAGCGGACAATTAAACCTTCCGAAGGAAGTGACGGGCGGAGTAATTATTTTGCAAACAACCGCAAATTCCCCTGCGGCAAAGGTAGGCTTGCAGCAGTATGACGTGGTTGTAGCGCTCGATGGTCAAGAAGTGAAAGACTCTGTACAGTTCCGAAAGTATCTGTATGAAAAGAAAAAAATTGGAGATGAAATGAAGGTATCCTTCTATCGCGACGGGAAAAAGCAGGAGAAGACAATTAAGCTTAATGCAAATGTCGACTAAGAGAACCGACTGTTTCTGTTGAAATGCTCCGTTCTCTTTTTTTGTATACTTTTGGAAAAGGAGCGGTTATGATACTATGTCAAGAGAGTAGACACAGATTTCTACCGCACTTTCGTTTGGGTGAAGGGAAAATCAAGCTGCAGACTCACGCTAGGCTCGTTCAAATTCATTCGGCGTACGTATCCTAGGGTCGAGTGAATCCTTTTGGAATTGTAGAAGAACTCGATGTATGCAAACAATGACTGTTTCTCTTCTTCTCTTGTTTTATACTTTGTTTGATAGACCAGCTCACGCTTCAGAATGCCGTGAAAGGACTCCATACAAGTATTGTCGTAACAATTTCCCTTTCCGACTCATACTACCTGTCATACCGTACTGTTTTAAGAGCCTTTGATATTCAGAAGAGGCATACTGCACACCGCGGTCTGAATGATGGATGACGCCTTTCTCGGGCTTTTGGCGCTTGTAAGCCATTTGCAGTTCTGCGATGACGAGCTCTTTTGTCATGGCCCAGCCTACGATTTTACACGAATACAAGTCCATGCCGGTTGCCAAATACAACCAGCCCTCGTTGGTACGAATGTAAGTAATATCTGTCATCCATCGCTCGTTCGGTTTGCTGGCTTTGAACTATCGAGCCAGGATGTTTTCACTGACGGGATGTGTATGTTGAGAATTGGTTGTAGCCTTGTATTTCTTGACTGTACATGACTTCCACTTGTTCTTTGTCATAATGCGAGATACCGTTCGCTCACTAACCTTCACACCTCGCTGGTTTAGCGTTTTTGCGATTTTCACTCTCCCGTAACGCTGCTGGTACTCTAGGTGAGTTTGCAGAATCATCTGTGATAACTTCTCATGTTGCTTCGGTCTTTCCGTCTGTCACTCTTGGGGCTCTTGATCCACTTGAAGTAACCGCTTTTAGACATTCCCAACACGCTGCAGATTTTCTCCACTCGGAACTGAGAGCGATGTTCATGAATAAACTCATACTTTACCGAGGACTTTTCGTGAAGTACTGCATCGCCTTTTTTAAGCTTTCATTCTCCTCCTTCAGATCACAAATTTCCTTCTGAAGCGCTTTAAGTTTCGCCTCGGCAAAAGAGAACGTTTGAACCGCCTTCACCTCTGGTTGTACCATAATCCCTCATTACCGGAAGTGCCATGCCCATGGAAATCCGCATCAATACTGGGTTTCTCTCATTTTCGGACAATCGCAAATATACAGGATTTTATGCAGCGCCCAAACGACGCGGCTTTTGTCCTCCCGATCTTTTGACAAGTCTTCCTGCTTTTTGCATAAAATCCTGCATATTTTTGGGACATATATGAGGTTTGTTTAAACCTTAAGATTCAAACAAACAAGAATTGAGAACTTTTAGCATGAAAATAAGTTAAAAAAATAGAAACGAAGCGATACGCTTTCCCATAGAAACAAACATGACTTTTCAGTCACATCCCCCACATGAAAAGGGGTTTATCAACTTCTAAACCTTTCTATACTGATGACTAGTGACGGATAGCCAAGTACGTGGGCTTTAATGGTGGGCAAACCCTGACATAGAAACTGTAAGAAACGCTCTGGTGCACATCCCTTTGTTGACAGAAGATAGTTTCTTCTGATCACGTACAGAAAAATGTTGAGTTTCCGGTCGTTTCTTCTATCCGTCTCTTTTAAAGTATAGGGAGGTTTTTTTTTATATGGATACGTTATACACACATTGTGCAGGTTTAGACGTGCATCAAAAGGAAATTGTAGTTTGTGTACTCATAGGTTCCTCTGATGAAGAGCTTGTGAAGGAAGTTCGGACATTCCCTACAATGACGAAGAATCTCTACGAGATGCTTCGCTGGTTAGAAGAACTTCGGGTCACTCATATCGCAATGGAAAGTACGGGAATTTACTGGAAGCCTGTGTTTAATATCCTTGAAGATTACTTTGACATCACACTGGCGAATGCACAACGGATTAAAAACGTGCCTGGACGTAAGACAGATGTGGCTGATGCGGAATGGATTGCTAAACTTCTTCGATATGGACTTATTGAAAAAAGCTTTGTTCCTCCGGCGGATATCCGGGAGCTTCGGGATTTAACTCGTCTTCGTAAAAAATGGATTGGTGATATGACGGCAGAGAAAAACCGTATCCAGAAAACACTGGAGTGCTCCAACATTAAACTTGGTTCGGTTATCTCAGATGTGTTTGGTGTGTCAGGACGTAAGTTACTGACACGTTTGGTAGAGCACGGTTATGTCAGTCCGAAAGAAGTGGAAGAAACCATCCATACGAGAATGATGCCAAAGGCGTCGGCTATTTCAGATTCCTTGTTCGGCACACTGAATGAACATCAAATCTTTCTTATCCGACAATCTTGGAATCATATTTTATTTTTGGAACAATCCATCGAACAGATTGAAGTACGCATTCAAGAGCTTCTTGTTCCGTATCAGGAACAGGTGGAGCTCCTTCTTACGATTCCTGGAGTGAAACAAAACAGCGTAGCTTCTATCATTGCCGAGATTGGTATGGATATGTCCCAGTTTCCTTCTGCCTCTCACCTTGCTTCTTGGGCAGGCTTATCTCCAGGAAACAATGAGAGTGCAGGCAAAAAAAAGTACCCGAATCACCAAAGGGAACCCACATATCAAATCAACGCTTTGCGAAGTAGCTTGGGCAGTATCACGAACACGTCACACTTGGCTTGCCGCAAAATATTGGTCACTTGCTGCACGACGCGGAAAGAAGAAAGCACTCATCGCCATTGCACATAAAGTCTTAAAAATTATGTATCATATGCTAGGCCAACAAACGAAGTTTGTGGAATACGCAAAATTATCATCTTAGTCAAAATCCCAACTTCATATACCTCGACTACTTAAAAATTTTGTAGACATGAGTAGTTCTCTTTCCTATTGTCATTTTTCGTGCTGACGCACGAAAAATGAAGAAACACAAAATCCTTAGATCATTTGTGTAGTGCTCCTAAATGAGTTCTTTTTACAGAAAAAGACCTTTCAATACCTGTATTTTTTGTAAAATCATAGACAAAGAAGGACTAGCCGAAATATTATATGAAGATGGAAATGTAATAACTTTTTACAGATTAGAATTTAAAACCAATACACATTTTTTAGTTATATCAAAAAACATATACCCAGTTATACAAACATGCAAATTGAAGATATGCAGTACATGGAGGAAAATAAATGATGAAAAAGAAATGGATCATCCTACTGATTAGTTCGGTCTTTCTAGCTACTGTAATAGGATGTATAGTCAAGTTCCTTAGAAAAGATGATAGACCTAAAGTAGCCGTTGTTTTACAAGACCTAGACACACAGTATTGGAATATTGTGAAAGCAGGAGCAGAAAAGGGATTTCGAGAGTTTAATATAGATGGTAAAGTTGTCGCACCTAGTAACAAATCAGAAAAAGATGTACTAGAGTATACGTTAAAAAATATTCTGAATGAACATCCAGATGTATTAGTTGTCTCCCCATTGCAATCACCTAAGGTCGTGTCTATCTTAAAAAAATTTGTCGAACATAAGATTCCGGTATTACTAATAGATACAGATATTCCTCTGGAACATAAAACTGCTTATATTGGTACCGATAACTTTGAGTTAGGCAGAAAAGCAGGCGAACTATTAGCTTCAGGGCTGCAGCCTGGAGATAAAGTGGCTCTTATTGCCGGAGATGTAATCAGTCCAGTTTCGAGTGACCGGATAAAAGGAGCTACACTTAGTTTAGAAGATGCAGGAATCAAAATTGTAGCAAAAAAAGTAGATTTACCAAATGAAGCTTTGCCGGCTGGAAAAGCAATGACAACGATTTTACAGAATCATCCTGATGTGAAAGGTATCTTTGCTACAAGTGACATCATGGCACTGAGTGCTGTAGAGGTGATTAAGAAGCAAGGGTATAAAATGCCAGTCATAGGAGCAGATGGAATTATCGAAATGAATGAGTTAATAAAAGAAGGAACGTTACCTGGTACAGTAGCACAGAATCCTTATGATATGGGGTACATAAGCGTTGAAACCACATGGAAAGTGCTAGAGGGAGAACGATTTAGAAAAAATATTGATACGGGTGTAGATCTTATCACCAAAGATAATGCGAAGCAAAAACTGGATTTTCTGAAAGAATTGTTGAAGTAAGGTTTCGCCATTGACCAGTAATAAAGTTATGAGATTTTTACTGGAAGTGACCAGGTTGGGGTAGAAATTAACATATAAGGACAAGTTGAACATATCCCTATGAAATCTTTGAAGTTCTAATTCTTCTGTATTTGTCTCTTTTTTGCCTCTGGTTTTCCTGAAACTTCTTTATTTTTTTCACGTCTTTCTTCCAATCCAGCCATTCCTGCTGTTCAATAATTCTTTACGAGGTAGCACCCCATAGCTATTAAGTTAAGATTTTATGACACCTCCAAAATGAAGATTTTGTACCTTTTGTTATAAGGCTAATTTATCATTTCAGGGATAACTTGTTCCATTAAGTTGATGGCCATGTGGCGGTACCTCTAATGTAAAAAACAAATGGATCCGTTGTGCCTGGGGTTTGTTCATAGGGGGAGCACTTGGAAACGCAATTGATCGGTTCATTTTTGGAGAAGTCGTTGACTTCTTTGATATTCGCGTGATTAATTATCCTATTTTTAATACAGTAGATGCGTTTCTTGTATCAGGAGCAATACTACTTGTTTCTCTATTTTTTAAAAGAGATTTGATTTTTTTTGTATGATTTTACAAAAAACCATCCCAATCCTACAAGGAACAGCAATATCAAAGAAATGTGCACACTGTAGCGATCTATATACTGTTGAACAAGGAACCATTTTTCCCCTAACTCATGTCCTAAACCAATAAAAGTAAAACTCCAAATTAGCGCACCTGTATATGCAAACAACCCAAATCTACGGATCCCAATGTTAGAGATACCTGCGAGATATCCAGTGACGTGCCTTACACCTGGAATAAAATAACCCACGAATATTAGAATATTCCCATATTTCTCAAAAAGACGTTGGGTTTTTTCGATTGTCCGCTCTGTAATATGAATTTTGGGGCCGAACTTTTTGAGAAAGGGAAGGCCTAACTTTGATCCTAATAAATAACTGATTGTAATTCCTACCATGGCGCCACAAAAAGAACTTACCAAAGAAAGAAAAAATGACGTTTTTCCCTGATAGGTAGTATATCCGACAAATGTCATAAGCATTTCGTCAGGTACAGGTAATCCAAAGATCCCCACTGCTAAAAATGCAAAAATCCCGAAATATCCGTATTGGCTTATTAAATAAGAGAATTGTTGTTCCAATAAATCACCCTTTCTTGTTGTCCTTTACTTCTATTATCTATTCTAATACCAGGATAGATAATAAAGAAATAAAAAATATTAAATAGTAAACATAAATTACATACAATCAGGATTAACAAAAAAGAGACCCTTTAACAGGGCATTGCCATCAACTTTAGTTCAGTGCACCTGATGCCTTTGGCATCAGGTGCACTTTTTTTACAAGTCATGAATAAAATCATACATTTTTGGACATACTCAAATACAGCTTCTCTCGATGCATATTTTATGCAGCCACAGGAAGCTGAGCCGTTGATGTTTCTATTAAACCTAGGATTTCAAACGGCGTTGTTTTTCGGTACCGCTGTGCTTTTTTTCCGTTCTTACTTACATCTTGAAAGAGCCTAGTCAGCACTGAAACAGGATGTTGGAAGGTGGAAAGAAGCGCAGCGCGTATTTTTGCAAGATAGATTTTCACCATATAGGCACATTTAAACTCACTTATTTCCTTCCGTTGCTTCTCCCACAGAAGTCTCCGCATCTGGTAGGTAATGCTTGCTACCAAACATAGGCGTAAGAGTTGTCCATATAAGTGACACTGAAACCTCTCCAACTTTATCGGCTTTGTCACGTGAAGCTGAAAAATAGATTTCCAAGTTTTAAAGAGAATCTCCACCTGCCAGCTTAATGAGTAGAAGGCATACACTTCCGTAGCCAGTAACTTTTCTGGAGAAGTGTTGGTCACTAAAAGGTTCACTCTGCTCGCAGCCTTCGGCATCTTCTTTTTCATCTTCTTATGGTGTACTAAGCGCTTGTCCCAATCATCTTGTGTTAGACGATACAAAATGAGCCTAGTCTGATGCTTGTACTCTAGTCCGATATACACCTCTGACAGTTCGAGTGTTTCTCCCTCTTGTAAGTTCTTCGTTAACGCTTCTATATTCAACAAAATCCAGCTTCCATCTTCTCCTTTTTGATATACTTGCGTATTCCAACGGATTCTAGAGATGTAGTACGCTCCACTTTCTGTCATACGTTCCAAGTCGGCAATATAATGGTAGCCTAGGTCACGAAGTGCGAGGTCTCCAGCCTCCAATGTCTGTGTCCGCTTTTTCCCGTATTTGGCGTCATTGCTGACCCCATGATCCACCTCCAGTTCCATAAACTCTCCAGACAGAAGTTCATATTCTAGTTGGATTTTCACTCCGGCTTCAGAGCCGCCTCCGCCACTTCCGCGATAGGTGGAAGCATAGGACGGAGGAAGCTGAAAAGACGTGGAATCCAAAATACGGATGCGTGTAAAACGGCTGTCTAATGGTGCAACAGGACACACTTTTTGCCGAAAGGCATAAAGAAACAACTCCTTTAGAAACTGTACTGTCCGTTCATTCCAGCGCTTATTGAGCGCTTCTGCGGATATACAGACACCTGTAGCTTCATTCAACCTCGTACAAAGACTAACCAAGGATTCAGAACCAACTGTCTGATCAAGAAATACACAGAGCGACACGAAATCCTGTGCTCGAAACTTTCGTTTTCTTTGGATCATACCTATTTGATATGCGAGCTCTTGTAAGTAAGGTACAGAGAATGTACGTCGAAATTCTTCACCAAGCATGCGTAACTCTTCAGATAGCGTATCATGATTTGTAGACATAAATTAAGGCACCCTTTCATGTAGTACTGCATGAAAGGGTGCCCTAGTTTGGTTGTTTTATGCATTCTCTTAAGTTGATGGCAATGCCCTGTTAAAGGGCCTCTTTTTCGTTTTTACATCCTTAGTTACACATCTTTTTTATTTGGGGGAGCGCGCATATCGCCATCAAGTTAAGAAATATATTATCCTCAAATTCAAAAGCACGTTATTCTTTTCTTATGTTACTAAGAAAGGATGTAGAACCGCTTTATTAGCTGCTTGGATTAGTGTAATCAGTAATATTCTTTTAACTTTTATCAAAATTATTATTTGTATATCCTTCCTTAGTTAGGTATTAGCGGAAGACAGAATTCATAATGCTGCTGTGGTGTAGCTTTCATAGCATCCTTAGATTCCATGAAAATTTCAAATCAACCAGCTGATAAAGAGCATCCCTACGGTCGTGGAAATATAAAAGCGAAACTGTTCATTACCCGCTAGAGGAAGGAAGAATCATAGCACAGGTAGCACGAGAATTAACCATGAATCTAAGCACCCTGCATGACTGGATGAAGAAATATAAATATGAGCTAGGCAGAGGCAGTCAGCTGTTCAAGTATTTCGTTCTGAAAAACATAAACTGCGGAAATGTAAGAAACGTGTGATGATATTTCATGTCTCTTATTAATTAGATTAGAAATCATTGTATATTCTAAACCTTTGAAGTGTAATACTTAAATTAGAAGTATTACCTAATGATTTCATATTACTAAATATACATAAAAAACTTCATGTAAATTTTAACAATTTATGAACAAATTGTTAAAGTTTTGTGAACATTTTGATTCTTTTGTAGTAAGATTAAACTGTACAGTAAATACAGATTGGAGTGATGAATATTTTAAAAGTATACTCCTTTAAAAAACATGTTGCCAAAAAAGGTGAAAAATTCAAGCCGGCTTTGATGATGCAAAAGATTGCTCAGGTCTATCTGTATATCGGAATCTTTTTTTGTGTATTATTTGTAAGCGGTTTCTATAAAAGTGGATTAACAGTTTTAGTTGGGGTGGGATTTTTACTTGCCAGTGGGCAAACATTTTTAATTAGTTCAATCATTTATTCCGTACGGAAACATGAGGAAAAACAAAAAAAACGAAAAAAGCTGGATGACTCGCTTCTTGCATTATATGATTAACCCTTAACATAAGGGTTAATTTTTTTGTACTTTAAGAAAGTATAACTTTTTGGGGATGTGTGATTGTTCATCATATATTACCTTATCTAAAGCCGTTCCCAGCAGGTAAAACCTTGCATCATGTTTGATTGAATACAATAGTACAGCCGGTAGCGCTATTTTGGATTAGGGCATTTTCTAACCCTGCTCCTTGCTCCATATAAAAGAAATGGCCCGTTTTAAAGGTTATAAAACTCCAAATCCAATCACTTTTGCACAAAAGTCTTATGATATGGAGCAAAGACTATATTATCTTCCCTGTTCTTTTTCATTTCATCTCAAAATTTGGCTTCTATAAGTAAATTGACAATTCAGCGGAAGAAGTTTAATATCGTGTCTTAGTAGCTGGTTTTAATTTTCTTAGTTTTAGTGTCCAGAAAAATGTATAGTCTGTGTCTAATGAGAGAAATTGAACATTAAAACATATCCAAATAATAGAGTCGGAAGATGAACTAGAACTTGTGCGGTAGCAGTTGCAGGAAAGGCTGCATGGGGTTTCTTATTAACAAAGATAAATAAGTATCATGCTTTTTCTGGAATAAGTCATAAAAGTAAAGGGGTATATTGATGAATGAATTGCGTACGTTCGGGTGGTATGCAGCCCGTGTAGCTCCGCATCTGCCGAAAGAAGCTTTTCAGCCTGTTCCTTCCCGACTTTGGGGTGGACTAGCTTATCTTATTGTTGCGGTTTCTGGCATTGCAGCAATTGGGGCATTTGATTTGAATGTATTTGTTAAGCTTGCAGTTAGTATTGTGTTAGGGTTGAGCTACGGTGGATTAGGACTTTTTGCTCATGAAGTCTTGCACGGTACAGTAATACGAAATAGGAAATGGCGCGATATTATAGGCGCTATCGGCTTTTGGCCATTATGTCTTGGACCAAAACTTTGGAGAAAGTGGCACAATATGGAGCATCACATTCATACACAGGATGAGCATGACGATCCGGATGCTTGGGCAACTCTTGAAAAGCTGCAACAGAGACCGCTGTTGCGGAAAATCTATAAGTTGCCGCTGTGGATTCGTACCGTTATTAGCTTCACTCTACTGTCCTTAACGTTTACTTTTCATTCTTCAAGAATGTTTAAAAGATATGTGAATGAATTTAAGCCAAAAGATCGTCCGGTTGTTTGGCTGCAGCTTATTTTACCTTGGGCAACGTGGATTGCCTTGTTAGTATGGCTTGGTCCAGTAAAATGGTGCTTTGCCTACCTACTACCGCTTTTAATCGCAAACGCAATCGTAATGGGCTATATCTCAACGAACCATCGCTTGAACCCACTTACAACGGTAAATGATCCGCTTGCGAATACGCTAAGTGTAACGGTTCCAAAATGGGTTGACGTTTTACACTTCCAATTCTCGTATCATGCCGAGCATCACTTATTTCCGGGAATGAATCCAAAATATTTCCCGATGGTAAAAGATAAAGTGAAGGAAATGTGGCCGGATCGTTACTTTGAAATGCCTCTTACAACAGCATTGGCTGCTTTATGGCAAACGCCAAGAATTTATCATAATCATACAGAGCTCATTGATCCTGAGACTGGAACTGTGTATGGTACTTTAGGACATGGTTTGGATCCAAGCAATATTGAAGCTCAAAGCCTAGAGGATAAGGAAGCTGCTCTTCCTGTCTATCGAAAGGTAAAAAATCAATAAATAACAAGAAACGAAATGACCGTCATGGAGAATCTGATACCATATAAGGATTCCGCATGACGGTCTATTTGTATTAGATAAGGAAGTATCGTTTTGGAGGCGATGTCTAGCTCCCATGACCAGCTTGTTGTGGGGAAAGCCCCTGTCCACCAAGGCAAAAAGTATCTCAATATGCAGAGAACTGTCCCTTTCGCAAGTAAACCGAGTCATGTCCGCTTTTCTTGTTTTTTAACCACACCAAGCAGATCCGCAGTGTACAAATTTCACATGTGACATGGCAAAAGAAAGGGAGATGGAAACAGTTAAAAAAGGTTATGTTGTCCAACCCGTGTCATAAGAACCTCTATTCCATATTACAGGATGTCATAAAATCGTTCCTATAGTATCTTTTAGAATAAGCTAAGGGATTCTAAAATGAATTGAGAACTGTTCATAAATTTGGATGAATATAGCAAAATATCGAACAATCTGTGAACTTAATTAAAAAACTCTTTTCACTGTGTTTATCATGATAAAATGAATTAGGTTCCACACCAAAGTCTGTATTTGTTTTTGTTTCAATGCCAAACTAGACATCAAAAGAGAGGGGAGTAAAAGATTGAAGGTAATAAAGCCACTTAAAAATTTGTCAATCATAAGTTGTTTTGTTCTTTTAATAGCTGTATTGACCGGTTGCAGTCCAGAGTATATTGTTCTGAATCCCAAAGGACCTGTCGGTGAAATTCAATTAAATTTAATTGTGATTTCAACCGTTCTATTGGCTGTTGTTATCATTCCTGTTTTGATTTTTTTCGCATATATCGTTATTCGATATCGTGATAAGCCAGGAAACAAGGCATCATTTAAACCGGAGTGGGACGATAATAAATGGCTGGAAATTGTATGGTGGGCAATTCCAATTATTCTTATTGGAATCTTAAGCGTCTTTACTGTTAGAGACACATTTGCTCTTGATAAACCAACATCGAAGAATGTTAAACCACTGACAATCCAAGTAACATCACTTGATTGGAAATGGTTATTCCAATATCCGGAGCAAGGGATTGCAACTGTTAACTATCTTCAAATCCCAACTGATAGACCAATACGGTTTGAGTTAACGACAGATGCACCAATCAATTCGTTCTGGATACCTCAGTTAGGTGGACAGAAATATACATTGCCAGGAAAAACGTTACAACTCTGGTTAGAGGCTGAGGAAAAAGGTACTTATTTTGGTACTGCTAATAACTTCAGTGGAGAAGGATTTACAGAAATGAAATTCGATGTGATTGCCACATCAGAAAAAGACTTTAATAAGTGGGTGACTCAAGTAAAAAATGATGCTCCTTCACTAACAATGAAAGGATATTCAAAACTAAGTCAACCTAGTCTTGTTGAAAAAACGGAATATTCTTCTTTCCCAGCTGATTTATTTACGTCTATTGTTAACAAAAATGGCGGCAAGTATTATCGAAGTAATCAAGACGTAAAAGATGAAAATATCTCATCAAACAATAAAGACGAATAAGAGTACAACAGAAAGGAGGAAATAAAAATAATGTGGGAAAATATAAAATCCTTTGCATCAGAATTTTTTGTAACAGGAAACAGCATGATTTATGCGGCGGATGTATCTATTGTGTTGACAAGTTTAGGAATTCTCTTTGTGCTTACCTACTTTAAAAAGTGGGGTTGGTTATGGCGAGAGTGGTTAACGACGGTTGATCATAAAAAAATTGGAATCATGTACTTGATTGCCTCTTTAGTCATGTTATTCCGTGGGGGGGTTGATGCTCTTTTAATGCGAGCGCAGCTTGCCTTTCCAGATATGAAATTTTTAAATGCAGAACACTATAATGAAATTTTTACAACACACGGCACGATTATGATTCTCTTCATGGCGATGCCTTTAATGTTTGCTTTATTTAATATGGTTGTGCCACTGCAAATTGGAGCGAGAGATGTTGCTTATCCGTTTTTAAATGCAGTTAGCTTTTGGTTATTCTTTTTCGGCGCGATGCTCTTTAACTTGTCTTTTGTTATTGGGGGGTCTCCTAACGCAGGATGGCTTAGCTATGCGCCTCTATCTGAATTAAGTTCTAGTCCAGGCCCTGGTCAAAACTTCTATATTTGGGGTATTCAAATCTCAGGAATCGGAAGTTTGGCAACTGGTATCAACTTCTTGGTAACAATTTTAAAAATGCGTGCACCTGGAATGAAGTTAATGAAGATGCCACAGTTTACTTGGTCGGTTTTGGCAAGTTGTATTATTATTATCTTTGCTTTTCCAGTTCTAACTGTAACACTCGGATTGCTCTTTGTTGACCGTTTCTTCGGTGCTCATTTCTTTACTTTGGATGGCGGCGGAAACCCGATGTTCTATATTAACTTGATTTGGATGTGGGGACATCCTGAAGTTTATATAGTTATACTGCCTGCGTTCGGGATTTTCTCCGAAGTTGTAAGCACATTTGCTAAAAAGAGACTATTTGGCTACAAATCAATGGTTTTTGCTTTACTGAGCATTAGCTTACTGTCATTCTTTACATGGGTACACCACTTCTTTACAATGGCAAGTTCTACTGTAGATTCATTTTTTGCCGTTACAACGATGGCGGTTGCGATACCAACAGGGGTTAAGGTCTTCAACTGGCTATTTACAATGTTTAGAGGCCGTATACAAATGACAACCCCTATGCTGTGGACAATTGCTTTTATCCCAACATTTTTAGTTGGGGGGGCAACAGGTGTTATGCTTGCAGTTGCTCCTGCAGATTTTCAATACCACAATAGTTATTTCCTTATTGCTCACTTCCATCAGGTATTAATCGGAGGTGTAGTATTTGGATTTTTCGCAGGACTTTATTATTGGTGGCCAAAAATATTTGGCTTTACGCTGAATGAGAAGCTCGGAAAATGGGCATTTTGGTTCTGGAATATCGGTTTCTACGTTACCTTTATGCCGCAATATGCATTAGGATTCATGGGGATGCCACGCCGCTCTTACACTTACGGATGGGATACAGGCTGGTGGTCATTGAATTTTGTTTCAACAATTGGAGCCTTTCTCATGGGGGCTGGTTTCGTGTTTCAAGTATGGCAAATTGTATATAGCATTAAGCATGGTGAAAGAGATAAGACAGGTGACCCTTGGGACGGACGTACATTAGAGTGGTCGATTCCTTCACCAGCACCAGCCTACAATTTTGCATTTATTCCGCAAGTTGAAGAACTAGATGATTGGTGGTATAAGAAACAGAAGGGTATCCAAACCTATAAAAATAAACAATCCAAATTTAAGTCGATTCATATGCCGAAAGATTCGGGTATACCATTTATAATGGGAGTCTTTTGGTTTATTGCGGGCTTTGGTTTTACATTTGAATGGACATGGATGGGATTAATCGGATTAGTCGGTGTTGCTGCTTCGATGGTTGCACGTTATTTCCAAAATAATACAGATTACTATATTTCTGCAGAAGAAGTTCAATATACAGAGGCAAAAATAGGGGGTGCACGCTAATGAAACATGCACTTCTGCATCATCAGCATCATGACCATGAAGATCATGGTCATGATGAAAGTTCATTGAGAACCTTTGGATTTTGGATATTTTTAATTACAGATTTAATATTATTCGCAACACTCTTTGCTGCTTTTGTCGTTTTAAGAACACGGTATAACGAAGGTCCTACAGGGGAAGAGCTTTTTAGCATCCCGATATTTGTTGCAGAAACATTTATTTTGTTAACAAGCAGCTTTACAAGCGGATTAGCAACATTAGGGCTAAAGAATGGAAATGTTAAAACTGCAGTTAGATGGTTAATTATAACTGTGCTCCTAGGTGTATCGTTTGTTGGATTGGAAGTCACTGAGTTTATCACCCTCGTTAACGAAGGTGCAACCATATCGACTAGTGCTTTCCTCTCTGCGTTTTATGTATTAGTAGGAACGCATGGAATTCACGTATCAGTCGGTATTGTTTGGATGACAGGAGCGATTATTCAATTAATTCGCTATGGAATAAATGAGGTTACCAATCGAAAAATCTTTATTGTGAGTTTATATTGGCACTTTCTAGATGTTGTATGGATCTTTATATTTACTGTTGTTTATCTGTTAGGGGTGATGTAAGATGAGTAAGAATAATAATGGAGAACATCATGCATCTGCAAAGTCTTATATTATAGGTTTTGCCCTTTCAATACTATTGACAATCATTCCATTGGTGCTCGTATTAAATAATATGATGGCAAAAACATCACTAATAATATTTATTTTATTAGCTGCATGTTTGCAATTCCTTGTTCAAATTTATTACTTTATGCATTTGAAGGAAACCAAAAATCGTGGATATATTCTTGCAACCTTAGCAGTAGGAATTCTGCTTGCTGTTACAGTTGTTGGCGGTTCGGCATGGGTAATGAATTTTTAATTTGAGTAATTGACTAGAGAAAAGCGAAGGACACTTGTTCTTCGCTTTTGACTTGAATAAGTAAGGAAGCATATTATTGTTATCATTTCACTGATTTTCAACATAATATCCTTCTTATCAAAGAGGATGAATAAGATGGAGACTTTTATTTAGAGGGAGAGATGAAATATGGCTTCTAAGATCAATAGATTTCTTTTATTAATGGTTCTATTTATCGTTTCCTTTTTTGCTAACCAACAGAATGCATTTGCCAACCATGCTGGAGCAATTGAAATATCCTCAAAAACATATACCATCTTTTTATATGTATTGATTGCACTAGGAGTGAGTTTATTTTTAGTATTAACATATATTTTTTATCTAACGAAGCAAATTAAGGGAAAGGAACAAAACGGGGAATCCTATCAAGGACTATTATATCGTAGGAAGTTTTTATTTATTATTGCTATTATGCTAATTATTGGTTTTTTATCAGAAGGACTTATTTATTTCTTTTTACAGTCCGCTGCTAATGGCCATCACTAAAGGTGCTTCACGATCGAGCTTAAACGAGATATACGGACAACAAACATATACTCAGAATAGAATGAAACAAGAAAAGCTAGATGGGGTGTAAAGTGCTATTGGTATTGCATAACGTATCCACCGTATTGTATGGAAAGTATTGTGTTCTCTTTAGGAGTCAAAGGCATTTTCTTCTTATTAGGCGCATTCGGAATTGCGACTATGAGAGAAGCTGTATTTTCAGATGTAGGAGTTACACTATTCGCCATATTGAATGCTATGCGGGTGTTGCGAGTAAAAGAGTCCTAAAGAGAAAAATAACCTTATCAATACAATATAATTAATTGTCTTTTCTCCCCCACCTCTTTCTATCGTAAAGAGGTGGGGGTTTTTCTATATACTATGTATAAGAGAATCTGAAAATGAAGAAAATTAGGTAGCATTATGAGATTATATATGATTCTACCCATATTCTTATATGAACTGAAAAGACGATGTTGTCCTATTTCCACCTTCCTACATAAAATTTCATATTTTACTTAGTTTATACAAATTTAAATATATGTTCCTTTTTTATTGCTCCTTATAAAATGAATGAGTATTCTAATAGCATATAAAATAGCTATACTATACACACACATCGCAATAAAGAAGGCAATAATTGACTGTGTCACTTGTACATAGAGGTTTGACGCTAATATTGTAACTATTAGCCAAATTGTTGTTAAAATCATTTTATTTCGTTTCATACAGTATCCCCCTACATATCGTATATAATATATTTTAACATATCAAATACAGTAAAAAGATGGTAAAATCGAATTACAATCTATTTTTATAATAAATTGATTATAATGGGGTGACTACGAATGATGGAGTATCTATATTTTCCAAAGGATAAAACAGAGTATATCCCAGCTGTCCTTACATTTCTTATCATTACAATTATTTCATTTATGGTGGTTAAATTACTTATTCGTCTATCTAAAAAAGAAGCGGCAAAATTTGAAGGATTAGAAAGGAAACTCCAGACAACGAATCATTGTAAAGAAGAGGATAACAGAAAGACCAAGTAATAACTTATAATAGTTGTTTCCTCCAGTTGTAAAATACCGTTGGTAACTACTCAGGCTCCCTAAAGATATGCAAGACAAATAGAGGCTACCAAGCGGCAGCCCCTATGCTTATCGCATAGGAGTCAGAGTCATCACTCCTGTTTCGTTGTACGTTTTGAGTGTTTGAAAAACAGATCTTCCTTGTTTCCGTAGAGTACCGATTACACTGCGGATACGCAGATAGTTCTTGGCACCGTACTTGCTTCGGAACGAGCCGCTGATTTTATGGCGAATTTTGATAGAGCGAATGTCTCGCTCCGCTAAGTTATTGTCAAACGGAAGGTCCCGATGAATGAGGAATGCCAGCACCGCATCTTTGTGAAGTCTTAGACGACGGAGAAGGTTATATGCCTTACTCTGTTTGACGCGACCTTTCGTATTCGTTTCCTTCTTGGCGGGTGGATGAATCTTCTCACCTTCGGTAAGAATGGCTTCGTATTTTCGTTCCAAGTCTAGGAGTTGATGGGGTGTTAATGTTCCGTTTGCTTCTTCTTTTGCTTTCTTGGCGGACTGGAAGAAGTCCATCATGTCCTTGGCCCACTCCTCTTTGCGATGGTCATAGATGCCTTGCAGTTCTCGTAAATGATGGACATTGCACAACACATGCTGGCACTTGTCATACTTGAAATAAGAAGACCAGCCATCATGCACAGTGATTCCTTCGTAAGAAGGAAGAAGCCCAATTTCATCCATCGCTTCCTTGCCGCGCTTGACATGATGATATTGGAGCGTTACCCGTTCTGTGCTGAATGTGTGCACCCACTCTATCTTTCCTTCGTTACGGATTCCAGTTTCATCGCAGTGTACGACAGGAGATATCAGAGCGAGTTCACGCAGCTCTTCTTCAACTGGCTGAAGGCGCGTACTCCAACGTTGAATCATCGTGTTAAGAGTTCCTTCACTAATGGATTGGTGGCAGACATCTCGAAAAAACTCAGCTGTCCGTGAGAGAGACAAGTGCTGATGGCATGCCAAATACACCGCCATGAGTTCCACATGCGGTCCATATTGTACAACATTTTTCACTTCTGTTGGAAAAGTAGCTTCTTCTGTATGAAGACAGTGTGGACAGATTTTTCTCTCTGCCTGATGCTCTGTCACTTCCAAAATGATGAGCGGAAGATCAAACACTTGTCGTTTCTTTACACCGATAACAGGCTCTCCTTGTAAGGAAGTCTGGCACTGCGAACAGGAAGTAACAGAATGGCGCACCGTATGGTCAGGTGTCTCAACTTGATGAAGGGTATAGCCCACATGCTTTGGCTGTCCACCCGTGAGCCGTCCTGTTTTCCCGCGCAAACTCTTTGTCTTCGGCTTTTGTAGCCCGTCTGATGACGGGGGCTTATGACTGTTTTTGGAGTTTTTTTTAGTGCGAGCTTCCAATTCTTGAACACGTGCTTCTAAGGCTGTGAATGTTTCCGTAAACAAGGAAACAACAGCTTCTGGACCTTGATGATACGCTTCTAAAATTTGTTCTCGGTTTATCATACCCTTCACCTCCATTTTATCGTCTATCTTTAGTGTAAACGGGGATGGGAGGGACTAAACCTTGAAAAACTAGAAAATATGAAACCACCGTGAAGGTGGGTAGCCTGAGTAGTTACTACCGTTGTTCGGAACGAACTCTCTTTATCCCCCAAAATAGTAATCATTAATGTCATGAAAGGAGTTGTATCCCTGAATGTCAAATATGACTCACGTGGAAGAAGTGAACTTTCTGACAGGTTGGGATCCTTTTTTACTAGTAATTCTTATGTTGTTGGCAAGTTTTTATTTATATACAACAGGATTAGTCAGGATAAAATACAATGAGAGTTATCCTGTAAGTCGATTTAAAAAATTCTCCTTTCTGCTTGGGATATTTCTTTTCTTTGTTGTGAAGGGAAGTCCATTGAATCAGTTAGGGCATTCTTTATTTTTAATTCATATGGGGCAACAATCAATTATGTACTTAGCCGTTCCTCCGTTAATTTTGGCAGGTTTACCATCACGGTTAGTTGAGCCAATTTTACAAAAAGTCTTTTTACGAAAAGGATTAACCTTTTTAACTAAGCCTTTAATCGCGCTAATTTTATTCAATGTTCTCTTTTCTTTTTATCATGTTCCCTTTATATTTGATACCATTATGTCTAATAGGTTATGGATGAATGTGTCTACAATCATCTTGTTGCCTACAGCCTTTTTTATGTGGTGGCCAGTTCTGTCACCAATACCTGGCTTTAATGAGTTAAAATCATTACATAAAATAGCATATATATTTGGAATGGGGATGTTACTAACTCCAGCATGTGCCTTAATTATCTTTTCAAAAGAAATTTTATATCAAGCCTACCGTGATTTGCCTAGATTGTATGGATTGTCCCTTCTCGATGATCAGCAAGCTGGGGGTGTCCTCATGAAGGTTATGCAGGAAGTCATTTATGGAATCGTGTTAGCAACAGTTTTCTTTCAATGGGTTCGAGATGAAAAAAAGAAAGCGAAGGAAGAAGACAAAGTTAACTTGGAACGTTTAAAGCATCTTCGAAATTTATGACACTTGGACATGTTGATACTGTTTACTTCATGATTTCACCCTATTATTAAAAAAATGGTTCTGTTAAGTAGAGCCGGCATAAGCCGGCTTTGTTTTCGTTTTCCTCTACTTTTTGAGGGAGTGCTGGCATGGGAGTAATCCGATGAAGCCAAACAGCTGTGTTGGTTTGTCATCACGGATACAGAACTGAAAAAAACAATAGATTCTATCTCACTACAGCCAACGCTGGAGTATCGGCATGTCTAGATAGGGACACTTTATCTAGTTGGTGAAAGTCCAATCGGGAGAATAGACTCCACTCCCGTAGCCTAAGAGGCGCCATGAAGCAAAAGCGACATGGCGAAGCCCGCTGACATCACATGCAGTAAAAGGCATGTGGGCAAATCTCCAGGTTGCAGGTTGTAACGTACAGTCTCCCAGTTATAATGCTTTTTCTAATAGTTTTCGCTTTGCGAAAATCATGCGGCCAGCAGAGGTTTGTAGTATGCTCGTTACAAGTACGTCAAGCTGAGAACCAACATACTCTCGTCCATCTTCTATCACAATCATCGTACCGTCATCTAAATAAGCGAGACCCTGATTGTATTCTTTTCCGTTTTTTACGACGTACACACTCAACTCTTCGCCCGCAAGTACGACTGGTTTAATCGCATGGACTAAATCATTGATATTTAAAACAGCGACACCTTGGAGTTCGCATACTTTATTTAAGTTAAAGTCATTTGTAATAACGGTTCCGCCCATGATTTTAGCGAGCTTCACCAATTTGCTGTCCACCTCTTGAATATTTTCAAAGTCTCTCTCATAAATTTCAACTTTAATCGGAAGCTCTTTTTGAATCTTATTCAGAATATCCAAGCCGCGTCTTCCTCGATTTCTCTTTAGAGTATCAGAAGAATCAGCAATATGCTGTAGTTCTTCCAATACAAACTGCGGAATAATCATTGTTCCTTCTAAAAAGCCGGTTTGACAAATATCTGCAATTCTTCCATCAATAATAACACTCGTATCCAAAATTTTAAAAGTAGCAGATTGTCTCTCAACCTCTTCCTCGGTATTGTTTTTACGCTTTCCAACGCGTTGTGGCAATGAAAAAAGCGCAATTAACTCGTTTCGTTTTTTAAAGCCTACTCGAAAGCCAATATATCCGAGCAAAAGCGTTACAAAAATTTGCAGCACCGTACTGATTACGTGGATTGTAATCATCTTAAGAGGAAGAAGGATTAAATAAGCTACTATAAGTCCGGAAATAAGACCTAAACCTCCAAATAAAACTTCTGTCACTGGTGCCTTCACCAATGCCTCTTCGGCGTATTTAATCAAATAAACGATATAATCTACCGTCCAGAATGTTGTAATAAACAAGACGATTGCACCTATAATAGCCCGAATATAAGACTCTTCCAACCATGAAATAGGAACGATATGAAGTACACCTGCTAATTTAGGAATGAGGATCATACCTAAAGCCCCGCCTATTATCAAAAAGAATAACTGTACAATCCGTTTTAACATTCAAACACCCCCTACTCGTTATTGTCGGCATTTTTCAACGGAAAACGTCGAATGCAAAAGCGGATATATTTTTGCTGTTGTTGATTTGTTTACCAAACTGTTAAAGGTTTTTTCAGCCAATTGGTGTTCCACATTGCTGACAAAATTTTGCATGTCCCATGACAGGAGTATTGCATTTTGGACAAGCCACAGGAGTCTTTTGTAGCTTATCTCCACATTCATAGCAGAACTTATGACTTCCATCGTTAGAAATGCCGCAACGCCCACAAATAATGATAGGGGAAGGAGTTGGAGTAACTCTTGGTTCCTCGTAGCGATATGGACGAGGTTCTTCGTAGTAATCATGATAATGATCGTGATGACCATGCCCATGGTGACGACGATGATGGTTGTGGTGATGATCACCTAATAAACGTTTAAAAAAATGTGACATATATATATCCTTTATACATATTCAGAACTGTCAAAAAGCTATCTTTCCATACAGCCATTATAGGAGCTAGTTGTATAATATACGTGAACTTGTCTGCATTTTCATCAATATATGAATGATTACTCAATTGTTCATGTATTGATTTCATTATATGGTTTTGAATCTTAATGTGTCAATACATCTCATTTATTATCTCCACTTTATATCAATGGTAGATAAACTTTGCAGCCATCCTATAAAAACTTTAAGTTCGGCTACTACAGCCAAACAAGATAACTAAAAGGAAAGGAAAATCATTCAATCAAAAACCGCTATTCATAACAAAAGTTATCTATCTGGCATACTTTCTGTAACAGATAGTACTCGCAATAAAGATAAGGAGTACCCGAGAGTGTTGTAAACACAATTAGGATACTCCTCTGTAACTTATATTTATATACATTTAAATAATACTAAAAAAGAAGAAAAGTCATATATGGACAAAATATGTTATATTACTTGTTGTATCATCAAAAAATACATATATAGGAGTGTTATTGAATGAAGAAAGTATTTATTGCACTAGCTGCAGCCAGTGTCCTCACACTTTCTGCTTGCGGTTCTTCCGAAACAATTGTAAAGACGAGTGCTGGAAACGTAACAAAAGAAGAATTCTACAATGCAATGAAGCAGAGCGCTGGTCAAGGTATTCTTAAGCAGTTAGTAGTTGAGAAAGTTTTCACAAAAAAGTATAAGGTAAGTGATAAAGACGTAGATAAAGAATTCGATAATGCGAAGAAGCAATACGGTAACCAATTCGAGACTCTTCTTGCACAAAATGGCATGACGAAAGATACATTCAAAAAGGAAATTCGTGCGAGTCTTGCACTCAAAAAAGCGGTAGCTGCCACTCTTACCGATAAAGAGTTAAAGGCGAACTATAAGCCGGAAATTCGTGCAAGTCATATTCTTGTAGCGGATGAAGCAACTGCGAAGAAGGTTAAGGATTTACTTAATCAAGGTCAATCATTTGAAGAGTTAGCGAAGCAGTATTCTACAGATACAGGGTCTAAAGACAAAGGTGGCGATTTAGATTATTTCGGTCCTGGCAAAATGAATCCAGAATTTGAAGCAGTTGCTTATAAGCTGAAAAAAGGCGAAGTGAGCGATCCTGTAAAAACACAATACGGGTACCATATCATCAAAGTAACAGACATTAAAGAGTTGAAACCTTTTGAACAAGAGAAAGAAAAGATTAAAGATCAGCTTGTAAAACAAAAAATGCAGGATTCTACGTTTATGAACGATTTTGTAGATAAAGAACTTAAGAAAGCGGATGTTAAAATAAAAGATAAAGATTTAAAAGATGCATTAAAACCTGCCGAGCAGCCAGCGGGACAGTAAAAAATAACAAAGATCCTTATTCAATTCAGCACAAACCTGAGTTCGATATTCAATTGAACTCAGGTTATTTCATTTCTTCTGAAACCGTTCGGTATTGTAAAGGTGAATGTACCGTTTACCAGCTTGAATGACGGTTTCTTTTGTTTCAAAGCAATGTAAGTACGAGAACCTCTTAAAAAGAATAGATTTTTTCCTTAACCCTAGCTTACTTCGTCCGTTTTAAGTGTCTTTGCAATATGAACAAATAAAGCTAGGATACCAATAAATCCTCCTGCTGTAACAATTATCTCCATAAACAAAATGTCGCTGGGCAACATAATTCCTCCTCTATTTTTTGTTCTCATACCTTAACGAAAGTCCTAGGTTTCATTACCTTACTGGTATAAACATTAATTTTATAAGCTATACGATCGAGTACTCCATTGAATAGTACTGGTAAGTGCTTAAATTTTTGAAATGTATAATATATCTTAGGTATATTATACACTTTATATTAAACTTCAATAATATCAAATTATATTAACTACATGCATGTAGCTTCGTTAACAGCATCCCTTTTATAACGGGGTAGCACGCACATTTTAACGTTTTTATAAGCTAAGAGATTCTCAAAACCTATAGTATTTAAGACTTAAAAAATCCAACCTAAAATGTGATGAAAATATCTTTAAACCTCTATCAAAAACCATCTCTAAAGCAAAATCTCAATTAAAATCAGTAACATGGTTTCTGATATTACGGGTTACATGATTTAAACCCAAAAAGCGGTAGCGAAAGTACTTGGACTATCAGACGTATAGTAAGAATAGGATAAAATAAGAGAAGATAGACGGTGGGTGAAGAGATGGGAACGTATGTAATCCCCTTCATGGCAACAATCTTTGCTTTGGGAGGATTGTTGTTAGGTGGAACGGTGGGAGTGATTACGAAACAAGTAATAGAAGAAAAAATGTATAGTTTATATGCATTTTGTGGTGGGATTTTAGCGGGATTACTCTTCTTGGAGCTTATCCCCGATACTTTTTCAGAACATTCTCCTGTTGGTCCTGTATTAGGGATAGGGGTCGGCTTTTTATTTATGATACTTGTTCACACATACTTTCATGGTCATAAATCAAGTGGGACAAATCAGCAAGCTTTACAAACCTTTTTATTTTTATCACTGGCTATTTGTATTCATAATATCCCTACAGGGATGGCATTTGGATCTGCTTTAGTCCATAATAATGAATCGGCATCTTCGTTATTGCTTGCTATTATTTTTCATCATATTCCAGAAGGATTAAGTCTTATGATACCATTTCTATTTACTCAATCTAAGCTTACATCGTTTATTGGAACAATTCTTTTATTATCCGTTGTATTAGGGATAGGAACAATATTAGGGGGATTTGTACAAGAGGATTCAAAACATTTACAAGGTGTTATTATGGGAAGTGCTATAGGAACGTTGGGATACGTAGCTATACACGAAATACTGTGGAAAGCCAAACAAAATATGAACTTACTTTCCTTTAGCATCTTTGTATCAGCAGGTTTAGTCATTGTACACATATATATCAAATACTTTATGCATCATTAAAAAAGAAAGAAATCCTTATAGTGTAAAGCTCAATGATTTTATCTTTTGGATTTTTTCTTTTGCTTGAACAAATGAATTATTAAAGAAAGAAACTAATCTGATTAACAAGCATACTAATAGGCCTAGTCCCAGCGTTAGCGCAATCAGGAGCAAAGTATTTTTGTACAGGGCTTTTTAAAACTAAGTAAGTTCATATATTTTTACAAATTAATCGATTATTGGTAAATTAGAATGGAACTTTCTTGTTAAACCCTCTATCTGCATGACCGTGTTCTTTTTTTATTCGAACACGGTTTTTTTGCGTTCAATGTAAACTAATGTTTAAAAGTCTACATTCAATACGAAAAGCCATGTTCCCAATGGGGGAGAGAACACGGCAAGATGGATGAAAGATGATGGCAACAGCCTTTCCCTTCTAATATCCTATACATACAAATCTTTGGAACCTATCGTTCCTTCCAAATGAATGGTACAATGAGGGGGACATGAAACAAATTTGTGAAATGACAAATATATATAAGGTCTGTTTTGCAAAGGAAGTTGGTGGAAGAAAGCTAAGCGAATACTTAGGACTTTAATCCAGTATCATTCTTCAACGATCGGGCATAATTTTCAACTAATGGTAGATCGATAAAAAATAGAGCATTAGGGTACTGAGATTGATGACAAAAAGATTTTTACTTTTTAGAAACATATAGTTTTTTAAAATTATCAATCGTTGCTAGATAAACGTCTTTTATATCGTTAATACTATACATTTTAAGGTTTGCTTGAATCCATGGTTCATCAACCCCAGCTTTTTCAAGGTTTTCTTTGAATAATTTGCCGTCATTAATAAGTACTAATGGAATGTCGACAGGTTTAGCCATAAGTTTCATGTCCTTCGGTGTCACGGGATTATGAGAATCATATTTCATTACACTTAAGTGTCCGTTTGGTTCCAAAATACAATACCTTACTTCTGAAATATCGAAAATTTTCTTTACTCTGAGCTCTGACAGTAACAAGTCAATATTGATAAATTGTTTCTTTAGATTTTTCCTCACGATCTTCCCATCATCAATTAACAGCAAAGGTTTTCCATTAAAGAAAAGAGAGAAAGACCTGTTTTTTAAGGAGATTATGCTAAGCGTAGTATGCCAGAAGAATAGAGTTAACAATGGAACGATTGTTCGAGTGAACGTGACCTTTCCGTCCAATAAGGGAGAAACTGTAATCGCTCCTAATATCCATATTAAGACAAAATCGTATGTTGTTAATTGATTAACTGCCCTTTTTGTCACAAATCTTCCAACAAGAAATACGATTATACCTATGATGAATGTTCTAAGCGTATATCCGAATAATGTGATGTCCTCTATTTCGCCGAAAACTTGGGGCATTTTAATCCTCCCTTTGATTTATGTATAATTCTTTTTTGGGAGTAAGCATTCCAACGTACACATTTTGAATGTTTGAGATGTTGTATTTTCCTAGCTGCTGATACACCCAAGATATATCTAAATTATTTCGTTTTAACTCTTTTTGATCGACTTTACCTTCATAGATAAGGAGTTGAGATAATTCGTTTGGAGTTGTTTGAATTGCCATCATCGATTTTGTAACAGGCAGTTCATTGTTGTTGATTGCGACACTATAATCTCCAGTTGCTTCCGCTACCAAATAATCGACTTTTTCAAGGTTAAAAGCTTCTTTCTCCCTTATGATTGAAAACATGTTATCGATCGTCAGTTTAGATTTCTTTAAGTTTTCTTTTATAATTTTTCCTTTTTTCACAATGATTGTCGGAGTTTGTGAAACAAAGGATGGGAACTTATAATATCCATATGAAACGAGCAACATAATCGCTGTATAAACAAGAATGATTGCGATAGCATCGATCGGTCTGGAATCAGGCATAACCATCCTTGATGCAGCGATATGACTGATTCCCGCAGCCATTAAAAAATTATAAGACGTAATAATACCCGGTTGCTTAACCCCCATAACTCTGTCGGCAGCAAAAAGTACAAAGTATAAGAATGAAGTCCTAAGAAATTGCTCGAGAAAGCTTAATTCTTCAGCTTTTAAGAAAACATCATGAAAATCCATTAAATCCCTTCCCTTACGTAGATATATGATTAATTTATAATTTTTAAGCTTCCCATTTGGTTAAAATATTATAATTCAAATTCAGTGAAAGTTGGCAATAGGCAACAATAAATAGATTTCAGTAATTCCCTTGTTTTTGGGCAGAGGTTGGCCGGGGATGTGGGGGCAGAGTCCGCTACACAAGTGTGTAGAGTTATAGAGTAAGAGCAATACAATGGACGGATGATCTGGCGGTTCAGCTCGTATAATTGCTCGTTCAAGTCGATAGCCCAAATCTTGCTTTTGGTCTATCGGCTTGGCGAGAGAGCCACAACGAGCCGAAAAAAATTGTGCAAGGACAACGGAGAAAAAGAAATGGCGATAGCCATTAGGCGACGATTGAGGAGCCGGCTTTTTCTTTGTTGAGGGTGGAGATTTTTTGAGTGGGGTTCTCAAAAAATACTACCCATTCCTTGCACAATTTTTAGGCTATATTGTGTGTTTGAAATTTTATAAAAAGGATTGATCAAACTATCACTTGCGGAGTGAAAAAGAGTATATAACTGGCGGTTTTCAAGGGGCATCGAGCCCCTTGCTGTTAGGCAGCCAAATCCCTAATGGGATCCTTTGGCTGCCTACGCTCCCCCACAGATCATTCCTTCCTTTGTTCTCGAACAAAGAAAGGGGATGAATCAATATGGAAAAAATTTATGAAATTCAACGAATCAAACGGGTAAGAGTAAGTGTAGAAGTTGAGGTGAAGACGATTCGCACTCCATCTGATGCTGCACGTATCGCAACTCAATTCATTGGTGATGATGACAGAGAGATGTTCCTAGTCATGTGTCTGAACACGAAAAATAATGTGGTTGCTGTTCACCGTGCTCATGTAGGCTCACTGAATTTCTCGCTCGTCAGCCCGCGTGAGGTAGTGCGCCCATAAGGGCATTTAGAAAATCTGCTTTAGCAAAGCAGTAGGGAAATATCACATTCTTTACCCTATCATCATGGATCTATGTCAATAGAATGGACACGTTAAACAGAGAGAAATAGCCGATTTTATGCAGCTGCTTGTCTCTGGTTAGCATAATATTGTGCTTCAAACTCGCAGGGCGAGACATATCCCAATGCGGCACGGCTTAGCTTTCGGTTATAAAAACATTCAATGTACTCAAAAATGGCTTGTTTTCCTTCGGTTCTCGTCTTAAACTTCCTTGGGTACAGCCACTCTTTTTTCAATAAGCTATGAAACGATTCGATTACCGCATTGTCATAACAGTTTCCTTTTCGACTCATGCTCACTTCTATCTCATGTGCCTGAAGGAGCGCCTGATAGTCATTTGAGGCATACTGGCTTCCACGATCCGAATGATGCAGGAGGCTTCCTTGTGGCTGCTCTCTGCTAATTGCACGCTGAAATGCTTGTATCACAAGTTCTTTTGTCATGCGGGAGTCACAGGCCCAACCTACAATTTTACGTGTGTACAGGTCCATGATGCTCGCAAGGTACAGCCAGCCTTCGCCTGTCTCCACATACGTAATATCCGCCATCCAAACCTGATTTGGCGCTGTTGCCGCAAAGTTCTGGCCCAGCACATTGTCATGTACCTTGTAACGGTGGTTACTGTTCGTTGTTGCCTCTTATATTTTCGTACCGTAATGGAACGCAGACCTTCCCTGCTCATAATGCGTGCCACCGTCTTCTGTGACACCTTGTTTCCCTTCTTGCGTAGTTCCTGTGTAATCTTCGGACTCCCATAAATTCGCCCTGACTGTAAATACTCGTTTTTCACTTGGCGGACCAGTTCTTCTTTCTTTTTTGCCCGCTCGCTCTTTGGACGCTTGAGCCAGGCATAGTAACCGCTTTTGGATACACCTAACAATTGACACATCTTCACAATGCGAAAAGCATCCTGGTGCTCATGGATGAACGCATACTTTACTTCTGATCTCTGCTGAAGATGCCTAGCGCCTTTTTTAGGATTGCCAACTCTTCCTCAAGTTCTGCATTACGACGGCGCAGCTTCACTACTTCTTCTGTTTCCGGCTTCAGATTTCTTGAACCTACAAAGCTTGTTCCATTACTTTCTTTGTACTCCGTCACCCAACGGTATAACGTCTTATACGTAATGCCTAATTCTTTTGCCACTTGGGCAGTTGTTTTGTTCCCCTCCAAGCATAGCTGAGCTACTTGCCTCTTATACTCTGCATCATATTTTGTCTTTGTCATCTGGACACCTCGAACTTTTTTGCTATTGTTTATTATAAACTCTCTGTTCGACCTGTCCATCTATTAGACTATCATCATCAGCCAACTTATCCGTAAGGGAAACCAAGCGGGGAGTGTAGCATGTTGGAAAAGCCGTAAGTTGTCTAGTTACCAAGACACGACTGAATGACGAGATGAAAATTCATAGACAAGGATGAAGGCTGGATTGCTTGAATGATAGCTCAAGGAGGACTACGCGGACCTTCAGCGGGAGGTAACGATTTACGCTGTGTTGAAGTATGCATGTTTCTTAAAAACCTCGAGAAACATGGAGTGATACTGCTTCGTCCGTCTTCTATAATGGAAGAAAAGAGTGAAAATCACATCCGAAACTATGAAGTGCTATGTTTCTAAATGTCTAAACGGGGATTGCCTAAGTCAGAACGCTGTAAATACAGCTATGCATAATGCCCAATAAGGTGATAAATTTCAAGCTAAAAGGCAAGAAAGATGATGCTGAATATCTGATAAGGCAACGGAGTTCTCGTAGTAGTCCGAAATAGGGAAAGCCTATTACATGGCGAAGGAGAACAGTTTATCTAGTTTAATACCAAATTGGGAAGGAGCGTGAGGCTCTATGAGAAATCCAAAAGTAGTATTAAGAAATCTAACTTCCAGAGCACAAAACGAAACATACGTATTTGAACAGCTGTATCGAAATCTATATAATACCGAGTTTTATTTAGAAGCCTATGCCAAACTCTACCTAAATAAAGGAAATAACACAAAGTAATTCAACATATTCTTTTATCATACCTCATAAAATAAACAAGGAAGACATATAATGGACCCAAGAATCTAGACACGAAATAAGGAGATGTTAAAGTAGATTTATGAAACCAAGAAACAGATACACATCAGAATTCAAATCTCAAATCGTGCTAGAAATCTTGCGTGAGGAAAAAACGCTAAACGAAATCGCCTCCACGCATGGGATCCATGTGAATCAACTTCGGCAGTGGAAAAAATCTGTTGTCGAACAGATGCCACAGCTGTTTGGTAACGAAAATAAGAAACTGGAACAAATAAAAACACAATATGAAGAACAGATTGAGAGTTTATATGCCGAAGTCGGCAAACTAACCACGCAATTGTCGTGGCTTAAAAAAAAATCTGGCATTAAGGACTAGAGAAGAACGATTGACCATGATTGAATGGGAGGATGCTGAGTTGCCACTCAAAACGCAGGCTGAGCTGTTGAGTCTCAATCGCTCTAGCTTGTACTATAAGCCCGTAGGGCCCTCGCCGGAGGAAGTTGTGCTCAAGCATAAAATAGACGAAGTCTACACCAAATACCCGTTTTACGGTTCTAGGCGCATCGCCATTCACTTGCAGTCTCAGGGTCTCATCGTAAACCGGAAAGCTGTACAGCGACACATGAGGGAGATGGGGATCGCGGGTATTGCGCCTGGTCCCAATTTAAGCAAGCGGAACCACCAACACCGTATTTACCCATACCTCTTGCGTCATCTCGTGATTGATCGTCCAAATCATGTCTGGGGCATTGATATTACGTATATCCGCCTACAACGAGGCTGGTTGTACCTTGTCGCTATTATCGACTGGTATTCTCGTTATGTCGTGAGTTGGGAGCTAGACCAATCTCTTGAGATCGACTTTGTCTTGGTAGCTCTCCATAACGCTTTACGGCAACAGCGACCTGTCATTATGAACAGTGACCAGGGCAGTCATTTCACTAGTCCTCAGTACACAGATGTACTAAAAGAAAAAGAGATTCTCATCAGTATGGATGGTAAAGGACGTGCTTTGGATAATATCATCACAGAGCGTCTCTGGCGTACTGTCAAGTATGAAGAGGTGTACTTAAAGGGCTACGGCAGTCCGAAGGAAGCTCGTAAAGAGTTGACGAACTATCTGACATTTTACAACCATGAGCGACCACATCAAGCTCTGAACTACCAGACTCCAGCCTCTATTTTCCTCATGTAGAGAAACCATATCTCTTTCTCTATAAATCTTTCTTACGGGCTAACCTCTCCCTGTTCTTTCATCTCTTGACAGGCTAGTCCCTAAAGAAAGACAATACTTTGTAAGAATAAAGCTCGGTGGGAACTCCCCCTATGCCAAACCAAATTCCTCCTCTTGGCAGCTATCTAAGTAGAACCCCCTCGGTCTACACCACCTTAATTTCTTAAAATCCGTGTCTTGACGATGGGGTCCACTTTAACAAGCCTTTAGGGAGGAATAAATGTGGAGGGTATAGATGTTCATTTGAGGAATCATTTTCGTTACTGATGAAGAGAATTCTATTAACTTATTTTGGCACAGTATTTGGTGCCTTTTTACAAGGTATGTCCATGTCCTTGTTTTTGTTTCCACACTCTATACCTTCCGGAGGAGCTGCAGGTTTGGCTCTTCTGATGAATCATTGGTTCCCTTTATCCCTCGGCTTTTCCTTGTGGTTAGCAAATGTTGTTTTCTTATTTTTCGCCTTGAATTATTTCGGATATTCTTGGACGATTCGAACCATCATTTCGGTTGCAACCACCTCGACTACCATTAGCATTCTAACTCCTATGGTTGATCTTCCACATGTACATATAGCACTAGATATTTTTGGGGGAAGTATTCTTTTTGGTATTGGAGTAGGTTTACTGATTAAAGTAGGAGCCTCAAGCGGCGGAATGGTCATTCCAGCACTCATGATTGCCTCCTATAAGAATTGGAGTCCTGGAAAAGTTATGATGGGCATCAACCTTTTTATTTTTCTATTAACTGCCCTTGTCATAGATTATCAAATTGTGATTTATGCAGTAATTTGCCAACTCCTCTCGACTAATATCATTGATTTTATTTACGCCTTTAAATTTCAAAGAATTCGCGCCCTATCTGTAAATTTGAGAAAAAAATGAGAAGATCCTAATCAAAGGATCTTCCTAAAAGTGTAGACAAACCCTTTTTCAAAAAGTTATATGAAGAGGAGACTTTGTTTCTTTTTCATTTACATATTTAGCTGTTTACTCCAAAGAAAAACAACATATATTGACTAGTTAGCAACTACAAAAAACGGCTGTTGACTTTGTCAATAGCCTGAACAAGCGGTACTCGAAAGGACTGCTTGTTGTATTTTGGATTACTCATAATAAGAATTTAGGTTCTGGCGCAAACACTTGGGAGAGATATAAAGAGACGAGAAATCCAAGTAGTAACTTAGGTGGTTATTACTTGTTCTTCCTGTTATCCTCTTCTTTAGAATGATTTGCTGTCTGGAGTTGCCTTTCTAATCCCTCAAATTTTGCTGCTTCTTTTTTAGATAAACGAATAAGCAATCTAACCACCATAAATGAAATAATTGTAATGATAAAAAATGTAAGGACAGCTGGAATATACTCTGTTTTATCCTGTGGAAAATATAGATATTCCATCATGCGTAATTCCCCCTATTATAATTAACTTTTATGAAAATTAGGTAGTTATTCAATTTTACCATCTTCTGGATGTATTTGATATATTAAAATATATTATATACGCTATGTAGGGGGATACTGTATGAAACGAAATAAAATGATTTTAACAGCAATTTGGCTCATAATTGCAATATTAATGTCAAACCTCTATGTACAAATAACACAGTCCATTATCGTCTTCTTTATTGCGATGTGTGTGTATAGTATAACTATTTTATATGCTATCAGAATACTCATTCATTTTATAAGAAGCAATAAAAAAGGGACATATATTTAAAATGGTTTTAATATGATTTTCTGAAGAATAACCTATAGGTTATAGATTGTCGATACCTTCTATTCAAAGTGAAAATTTGGGTAGGGGGTGTCATGTATGTTTTAAATACAATCTAGAGATGATTCATATTAATGTTGGATAAAATTCTCTACATACAACAGCATTAATACTAATCCTCCGCCAGCCAATAACAAGAAACTGAATACACTCATCTTTTTCTGTGCTTTTAATAACATTTCGTTCACGGTTACGTACCCCAATGTTCCAATTGCAAGTCCCATCAGTACACCATTTAAATGAATATGATCGCTTCTTACCACACTGCCGAGTACAGTTCCAACTCCTAATACGAGTGATAATAATGTAATCGTCAAAAGAAAATATACAATACGAAACTGAGTAAATAAGAAAGGTACCGCTAGCGCAAGTCCCTCCGGAATATGATGAATAACAGCAGCAAACAAAAGGGGGATTGCTGTGTCAAAGTTCTTCATGGATATACCGAATGCTACACCTGTCGGAACATTGTGGATATAGATTGCAAGAGATAAGAATAGAAAGGATCGCCACGCTTCACCTTCTCTTCCTTCTTGACTGTGTGAATGATGAAAATGCATATGAAGCAGTACCATCAACAAAATCCCCATACTTACCCCAAGTAAGAGCCCAGTCTTCTCATATTCAGAGAACGTCTCTGGAATGAGTTCAAAAGTAAGTAACCCCGCCAACATTCCTCCGCAAAAGGCATACAAACTATACATTTGATTGGTCACCATACTTCGAGCTGTTATACCCACCGTTCCTCCTACTAACAACCCGCCAAAGGCAAGTGCAGCTGTCATAATTGGTAATATTATACTCTCCATCTAGGTACCCTCCTTCCTATTCCATCTTTTCCATATGTATGTGTAATTCATCGGGAATAGTCATGGTACTCGCATAACAGAAATTTCCCTGTTGATTGGATAAGTAGAATCTCATAATTTCTACTGGGGAGACAAATAACAGGACAAATCTGATGATAGTATTTTTAAAGAAGATTTATCGTTTTGGGATGCTGCAAAATTTTAGCTTGATGGCTATGTTTTTTTGGTATTGAAGATAATTTCATGGAAAGCAGGAGTGGTTAGGCTTATTTAGGTAGAACATATTTGATGAAGTAAGAATTTACAATACAGTAGCATACATCAAGAGAGCAATTTGCAACCAAATCTATAATGGCATTTGGTTGCTTTTTTATTTAGATTTTAGAACATGTACGGAAAAGTTAGACTCTTTTGTAAGAGTTCGATTGCTTAGAAATTAATTTCTTTTATACTTAAATGGAAGTATACAAGGTATTCCGAAAGTAGGATGAGTAAAATGAGTAATGATGAAAACAAAGCATTATTAAAAATTCTGGGACCGCTGGAATTTGAGGTGATGAAAGTGATTTGGTCTAAAAAAGAAGTAACGGTTCAAAATGTGTTAACAGAATTAAATAAACAAAATGACTATGCCTATACCACTATTATGACAATCATGACTCGATTAGATAAAAAAGGGATTCTCACACGTAGTAAGTTAGGAAAAGGATACGTATATAAGCCTTCTTATAGTCCAAGCGAACTCATTCAGCAACAATCCTCTGAACAAGTGGAACGTCTCCTTCATCATTACGGAGATGTTGCTATTACACAGTTTGTAGATGCTGTTGGCCATAATCCTAATCAACTTCACAAGCTGAAAGAACTCATTCAAAAATTAGAGCAGGATGAAAAATAATGTTTCGATTCTTTCAAATCTCAAATCGATACGTTTTATGGTTGTTGGGTGTAAGTACTCTAATTATCGGATTTTTCCCTACTCTACATTCTCGCATGATGCCGAGTTGTATGTATTGGATGTTGGAATGCTTTAATATGCAGCATAATCACTTTCTTACATTTACCTCGATTACCTTAGGGGTGCTCTTTGTATGTTCCATTGTGTACTTTTTACGTCTGGCTAAAAAGACGAAAACATTTATCACTAAATTAAATTTACACAGAACAGGTTGTTATGAATCAAATGTACTTGAGGTTTTTCAACAAAAATATGCTGTACAGGTTCAGGTTGTAAATTCTGCTCAACCTTTAGCTTTCACGTATGGATTCATGTATCCTCAAATCTTAATCAGTACCAGCTTAATCGACTTATTGCAGTCACATGAATTAGAGGCTGTATTGGAACATGAGTATTATCATTATCGAAATAGAGATCCATTTAAATTGTCAGTATGCTTTAGTGTAGCACGTGTATGTTCCTTCTTACCTATCTCCCGAAAGTTGTATGAACGCTATAAGATGGAAAAGGAAATAAAAGCAGATACCTTTGCGATTCATAAGGTAGGAACGAAAGCTGTTGCATCGGCATTATACAAATTACTGACAAGCGTACCGTCTTCACTTGCCACGGTACACTTTCAAAATCATTCTTTTCAAGATACGAATACCAGAATTGAAGTTCTTTTAACAGGATCATATAAACGTCCATCCATTTCCCTGTTAGAGTGGATGAGGTCTATCGCTTATATTCTTTTTATTGTTTTCCTCATAGGATGTGTGTCATTTTTGTGAAGGTTGTCTCTCCGATCAGTGTTTAAATACTACAAACGTGTAGTATGAGATTGACTGGATGTTTTACATCTACTACAATTATGTAGTAGATGGTCAGTTTACCATCTGTATGACCAGATGATGGAGGAGAGAAATGATGAAAAAGGTTCTTTTAGGTGCATCATTTATTGCATTAATGGCGTTTGGTGGAACTGCTTTGGCTGCTAGTCCAGCTGAATCCCAAACTACGACAGTTCAAGAAGATTGTATGGCGATGAGTATGCAAGACTGTGCAAAAATGATAAAAGATTGTATCGCTAAAGGTATGAGTGTGACAGACTGCATGAAAATGATGAAGGACATGCTGCAATAAACGATGTAAATTGCCAGTAAAAGCAGTACCAGATAAAATTACAACAATACATCAGGGCATAAGGGCTGGTTATTTATGAACCAGTCCTTATCTGTATGACCTGTTTATTCAGTTGTTGTCGGTTATCAATTCCTATTTATGTGAGATGATTGATGCTTGGTCTAGATGAAAGGGGAACAAATATGTTATATGTAATCAGTCTAGGGATTGTGTTAGTACTAACTGGATATGTTACAATTACGGCCCATCGTGTAAAACAACAGTTATCGAATATGACTGCTATGATGATTGCAATGGCTGTTTCCCTGATGTCTAGTGTATTGGTTGGGACCATATTCGGAGTCATTATGAATGGGAAATTAACGACTCCTGTCATGATTGCGGTATTGGTAGGTATGATAATTGGATACAGTATCGGGCGTCCGTTCGGCCTGCTTGCTTCTTTAGATGGAGTCTTATAGGAATTATGGGAGGTATGATGGGTGCCATGTTAGGGACGATGGTCATCTCTCAAAATCCATACCAAGTAACTTTATTTATGGATGTGATCTTTATAGTGGTCACGGTTCTTATACCGTAATTAATCCACCAAGAAGCAAAACCAATAGAAAAAAGTACTCCATCATTTCAAAAAAATCCTGTCTTGAAGCCTATTTTGTATACGGTGTCTTTTTTGTTTATTGGACTAGTGGTGTTCTTCCAACCTGTGTCTCAATACATACAAGAGCTTACAGGTACGACAAATACAGAAGCTTCAGTTGACGACACAACTTCAGAATCAAAACCTGTGAAAGCAGAACAAAAACAAGGATACCAAGAAGCCATTGTAACTGTCGAACAACTTGGATACAAAAACGAGAATATAAAAGTGAAAGTAGGGGTACCTGTTAAACTCCGCTTTCAAAAAGATTATAAAGGTGGATGTTTATCTCACTTAATCATCAAGGATTTTAATATAGAAAAGAGCCTAGATGAAGGAGACAACATCGTGGAATTTACACCAGACAAAATAGGAACATACACATTTAATTGTGGGATGAATATGTTTACAGGAAAAATTATTGTGGAAGCATAGATCAAGTAAGCGATAAAGAGAGGATATAACCTGAAGAAAGAGTTGGGAGCTAGCTCTTTCTTCAGGTTAATTTATCTTACATCGCAAAATTACGACAATCTTTTGCACACATCATGGCACAATCTTGAAGAGATTTCATGGTTTTTGCATGCATTTGTTGAGTATCTGGTCTATATTCCATCAATATACCCCCTTTTGTTATTGGACAACCAATAACAAGGTATGTTTACTGTGATATAGTTAGACCCTTATACAGCAACTTTAAGGCTTAATATAGAATCACAGATATTTTAATTTCCGATAATTTTAATAAAGTTTTAGGTACATGGCCTGAACTCTCTCTTTATAAAATAGTGACTATCCAAGATATATAAGCTTTGTAACCTGATAAGGCAAGTGTGATTGCGATGGGTACAAAAGAAGGCATATTCTTGTCTACAGACTACAGCAATACATTCAAATTATTCTCCGATAATAGGAAAATCTACGAAACTAAGAATGAAATTCATGTGTTCAGAAAATAGTGACTTTCTGAACAAGATAAAAAACAAAATAAAAGGCTACCTGAAAAGGCCATAGCCATCAACTTAAGAAAATGCATAAAACATATAAAATTAGGACACCCTTCCATGCAGTACTGCATGGAAGGGTGTCCTAATTTATGTCTACAAATAAGTGCACACTAGCTGAAGAGTTACGCATACTCGGCGAAGAATTCCGAAGAAAATTCTCCACTACACATTTACAGGAACTCGCACATCAAACAGGTATGATTCAACGAGAACGAAAATTTCGAGCACAAGATCTTGTTTCTTTATGTGTCTTCCTCGGTCAGACTGTCAGCTCTGAATCTTTAGTTCGTCTTTGTACCCGGTTGAATGAAGCTACTGGTATCTGTGTATCTGCCGAAGCGCTGAATAAGCGTTGGAATGACCGTACTGTACAATTTCTAAAGGAGTTGTTTCTTCATGCTTTCCGACAAAAAGTTTGTCCAGTCATTCCAATCACGAATTATTTTAAGAGAATTCGTATTTTAGACTCCACATCCTTTCAGATTTCTTCCGCCTATGCCGCAACCTATAAAGGGAACGGAGGCGGTGGATCGGAAGCAGGAGTGAAAATTCAGCTGGAGTACGAACTTCTTTCTGGAGAATTCATGGAGGTTGAGGTGAACCATGGAGTCAGCAGCGATGCAAAACATGGACAAGAGCGGACAAAGACACTAGAAGCTGGAGATCTTGCACTTCGTGACCTCGGGTTCCCGATCTGGAGCATATGACAGAGATTGGAGCTTATTACATATCGAGAGTTCGTTGGAACACACAAGTCTATCAAAAAGGGGAAGACGGAAACTGGATTCTTTTAAACATAGAAGAATTGACCAAAGATTTACAAGAGGGAGAGACATTAGAATTGCCAGAGGTCTATATTGGATTTGAGTACAAGCACCAAACAAGGTTGATTATGTATCGTCTTACACAAGAGGAATGGCATAAGCGTTTAGCACACCATAAGAAAACAAAAAAGAAGATGCCGAAGGCTGCGAGCCGGGTTAATCTTCTTATTACAAACAGTTCTCCTGAGAAGCTGCCAGCTACGGAGGTATACACCTTTTATTCCTTACGATGGCAGATAGAAATCCTCTTTAAAACATGGAAATCTATCTTTCGAGTCCACGTCGTGAGGCCGATGAAGTTGGAGCGGTTTCAGTGTCACCTGTATGGACAACTTCTGCGCTTATGTCTTGTGGCGAGCACTACATATCAGATGCGAAGGCTTCTATGGGAGAAACAACAAAAAGAAATGAGTGAGTTTAAATGTGCATATATGATACAGATTTATCTCGCAAGGATACACGCCGCACTGTTCTGCACCTTCCAACATCCTATTTCAGTGCTTACCAGGCTCTTTCAAGATGTGTGTAGAAATGGGAAAAAAGCACGGCGGCATCGAAAAACAACGCCGTTCGAAATCCTAGGCTTAATAGAAAGATCAACGGCTCAGCTTCCTGCCGTCGCATAAAATGCGCCAGAAGGAAACTGTATTTGAGTATGCCCAAAATACAGGATTTTACTCAGGTCCCGTAAAAAAGCGCATCCGATGCCTCTAGCATCGGATGCGCTTTACTAAAGTTGATGGCTATGACCTGAAAAGGAGCCTTTTATTTACAAACTAGCGACATATAATTCTGGAGAAGTTACTTCAAATAATAAAGAAAGTTACAGTTTGAAACAAAGTTAAATCGTTTATAAAAAAGATGAACCGAAATATCTTAATTCTTAATAAAAAAGGGATTTCGGTTTTTCTTATTGCACTAACGAGGGCAGGTTGATGAGCATGAGGCGCTATCCCTTCTATGATTTTATTCACCTAACTCGTCTTGATACACTCCATGGACTGTATAGCCTGATAAACATCGCTTAATGTTTGAACCCAAATGAATTCAATATTATTAGGAGTCTCTTTCATCTGATTGGCTGCTGGAGCAATAATTTTTTTAATTCCTGACTGTTTTGCTACCCTTACTTTTTTCAAAAAGTAAGGAGTTTCTGTGACGATACCCATTATATTTACATTGCCGCAAACAGCTACATAATCAGGTAATGATAAAGCGTGTTTTGCTAATATAGCAGATATTATGATTGCAAGACTTAATCCCTCTAGTTTTACGCTTCTTTGAATTCCTTCGATTTCAATGTAATATTTTCCATTCAAACGTAATCGATTTAAAGCGGCCTCAACAGGCAGAATATCAAAATTATCATTCCATACATTAGGTATGTTGATATCGATGTATTCTAAAGGCTGCACATCTGAATAAATTTGAAATATTTTTCCGATGCTGTCCTTGTGCATACCTAACACTTTAATTTTCCCCGGACAAGGAGCAGAATAAAGGTCTTTAACTATTTTTGGTGCATTATCCAATTGTTCTTCCAATGTACGAGAAATTTGAAGTGCTTTTTGAACATGCTCTTGATGAACAAGAGGTGCACTGGATTGAACAGCGATATCCCCAGAGGCCCGTATAAGTCCGCCTAGTTCACGAAATCGTGTGGTTAGCTTATTGGAGTGAGGTGACATTTCTTTTGCCCGCTCAATGACTGCCTCGACAGCTTCACGGGTGAAATGGGGTATTTTCTTATCCCTGCGGACTTCTTGTGCAACAAACTGAGCCAATTTATAGCGATTATCATCCGTATCATCCATTGTTGTATTCGTATAAATCTCATATCCGTATCCGCGAATCCTTGAACGCAGTGCAGGATGAATCTTTTCCACATCAGGTAAGTTGCCCGCCAAAACCATAATGAAGTCACTTGGGACAGGTTCTGTGCGGATCATTGTTCCACTGGAACCTGGAGAACGTCCAGTGATAGCTAGTTTTTTCTCTTGAAAGGCAGTAAGCAAGGCTTGCTGTGATTCTATTGAGAGAGTAGATACCTCATCAATGAAAAGTACACCATGGTGAGCGAGATGAATAGCACCCGGTTCAACCAAACGATGGGGCATGGCTTCTAAGCCACCCGATTGATAAGGGTCATGACGTACATCTCCTAGAAGTGCCCCTGCATGTAATCCTGTAGCATCTACAAACGGTGCTTGTTTTTGGTTTGAATGGCTTACCAAACATTTGGGTATTTCATCGGCAGGTTGGATTTTCCTTGATTTTGAGAACCAATATAAAAGTACTACCATGATTGTCCCAGCTATGATGTATACTGGATTATTTCGAGTGAAGTAGTAGAAGAGAGAAACAAACATAGAAACTAGGTAAGCAAAGCCTATCACCCAACGAAAAGAAGCAAAGTTTACCTGAGCTTCTTTTTCACGCTGACTAATGTATGTTTCTGCTTCACCTGCAGACAGTCTTCTAATTTTGGGAACGTTTCTCTCCCTACCTCCTGTTTCCACGATGATGTCTTCTAAGGTAGAAGCAGGCAACAGCTTAGCCATTGCCTGTCCCAGCATGCTTTTTCCTGTTCCCGGCTCCCCGATCAGCAGCACTGAACGTTTTTGACGAGCAGCTAGCTTGATGATTTCCACTGCATGATCTTGTCCAACTACTTGATCGATAAGCTGAGCAGGAACAGAGAGCTCTTCTGTCGTGGTAAAGTCTTTTATCAGATTAGAATTAGCATCATTATCTTCTAGAAAAGGAGCTATATAGTTTTCATAGATGGTTTTTACTTTTGGCGAAGTGTCTTTTTTTATGAGTTCTAGTATAGGAAGAAGCTCTATGCGTTCTTTATACTTTTCAAAAAACTTGATTGATGTCATCGCTGCTGTTTGGCGAACATGCTCAGAAGAGTGGGAAAAAGCTTTTTCCCACAGATTCCATACTGCGTCAAAGCTAGTTTCGGCTGCATATGTAATCCCTTTCGCTACACCTTCCCTCACATAAAGTGTTTTATCATCAGCCAGTTTAAACCAAGTTTCCGCTACTTTGTCAGCCTTTTCCGGCAAAAACCTTCCTATTTCCCTGCCTGCCAAGTAGCGTAACACCCAACGAGAATCATTGCGAAAACCATATAATAGCGAAAAAAGCTGTTCTGGATTTTTGTTATAAAAACGAAGAAACATAGAAATCGTCTGTTCAAGTGCTAGTACTTGTCGCTTCTTGGCAAAACGGTTCATCACGATAGAGAAAAATTGAATTAAAATATGATTCAATGAAAAAACCACCTTAATGGCATGGAATGAACATTAACGAATGTCGTAATTCATGAAGCGTATCATGAACGGGAGCGTAACCGGAAAAAAGAGTGGTATAAAGTACGATACCCGCTAAAATAGCAACCACGGTTAATTGCATCGGGAGTGACAAAAAGATATTTTTAAAACCTGTTTTCTTGGTATGTTCAAATTTATACGACATGAGTACGCTCTCCTTCCGTTAGTCGATTTGCTTTTTTCAATCGTGTCACACCTATACCTAAAAGCATTCCAATTATAATTATAAGTATCAAAAATGCTAATGTTTTCATTTTGACAAACATTGGAGGATGGAATGCTTGCACTTCAACCTTCATTTTCTTTTCTGAGATCACAGAGTTTGTCTTCGGATCGATGAGGGAAATGGTTACTTGATGTTCTGCTCCGTCAAAAAACTGCATGGCAAATTTGTATGATCCGTCAACAGAGCGACTGTTCATAGATAAGATGTGTGCCCCATCTTCTAATCGTACTGCCTGAAAACGCACTTCAAAAGGCCCTTGTTCTTGCGTTTCCAATTTCCCTTCAAAAGTGAAGGGCTCTCCTACACGGGCATGATAGCCTTCTGCACCTCCTACATGTGATTCGTGGGCGAATGCAGCGGATGACATCGTCAGTATAAAAATGAGAACCAAAGCTAATATGAATTTAGATCGCATGTACGTTCTTCCTCCTTTTCGCCAATACAAATCCGGCAATGAATCCAAATAGAGCTAGAGAAACAATGAAAATAATCGCTTTTTTTACTTCGACCGGATTTTCATGGATATTGATGAGAAGTTCATGAGTTCCAACCGATTTACCTTTCTCGTCCATGACTTCTACTTTCATTTGATAGTCGCCGCGAATAGGGAACATGTAGTCAAATGAAGCTTTCCCATTTTCCACAGAAAAGGTGGAATTTATTAATTTTGTACCTTCAACCATGGGGAAATCTGTTGGCGAGAAAAATTTTCTCTCTGGGCTACTAAGAACAATATGCGCGGAGCCGTTTTGAATATCCGGAAGCGTTAGCTCTACTTTAGCGGTATCCAAATCAGGCCGTGCTTCTTTACCCTGTCCATTTTTTACTTCAACTTGTACTTTTTCTTCCGCCATTATCGATGTGAGCGGCATCATTGATAGAAACATTATAAAGGCGAATACACTTATGAAAGTCGTTCTTATCATTACAATCTTTTCCTCCATTCTGAAAAATAAAAAACACCTTCTACAAAAGTGCAGAAAGTGCAAATAAAAGCTAAAAAGGCCAGAAAAAGGCCCAAAAAAGCTCTTTATTTCACCTCCCCTATCCTCGTAGGCTTACTTGTGATAACAAGAAAAAGGCAGGTCTCCTGACTTATGGATCAAACGCATATTACTGAATAACACATTCAGTTTGCATAAGCCTTCCCATTTTGCACAGTGACTTACGCATGCTCTCCAATTACAGTGGCGGGACCGTGTCGGATTTGCACCGTTCTTCCCTTTTAAGAAACACCCTCGGTGTTTCACCTTTTCCCAAATATATTTAACTTTTAGATAAATCATGATAATTATAATCGATATTTTACTTACTGTACATGGTAGTAAGAAGAAACAATTGCAGGGGGATTATCCACATCGCCATCAAGGTAAACTAATTAAATACCCCCAAAACGAAAAAATGCGTTATTCTTTCTCTATCACCATGGAAAGGATGGCACATTTTGTATGATGTGTTCTGTATCTCAAGAATTACCTTCTTTAATCCTATGTTGTCGTTTATATACGAATTTTGATAAACTGACACTGCCTTCATATAAGAGTAATACTTGTCCTAATCTTCCCAGGTTGGTTGACGCTTTGGATTGCTGTGCTAAGCGATACAGGTGCTGCGCTTCTTGTGATTCTCAACAGTATGTGTTTGTTACGGAACAAATAAGTTTGTATGGGGCTACCTCGTAGCTCCATACCTTACATAAAAAAACAACAGGGAGAAAGGGATTCCTATGAAAAAAATGCGTGTAAATGGACTGCTTATGCTTGTTTTCATGATTACAATCTTAGGAGCATGCAGCGGTAGATAAATTAAGAGACCTGCTGAATTGGGAATTAGAAAAGTTCTCATACACAGGTCAGAATGGGAAAAATTTTGGTTCTTCTGACTTGAAAGAAAAGGTCTTCTCTGATTTTATCTTTACAAGCTGCCAAACAGTTTGTCCGCCTATGACAGCCATTATGTTTTTCCGAAATGCCGTAATGGTCACCATACATAATGATAACGGAGTTATCATATAAGCCAGATTGCTTCAAGTAGTTAAAGAACTCTTGTAAAGATTTATCTAGATAACGCGTAGTCTGGAAATAATGGTCAACCGAACCATCTCCCGTTGTAGCAGGTTCAATTGTTGCTTCGTCCTTTTCAATTGGGAAAGGAAAATGGTTAGACAAAGTAATGAACTTTGTGTAGAAAGGCTGTAGTACAAAAGCCCGTTATCGGAAGTTACAAAGATACATCTACTTCCCTTGTTTTTTGGATGAAGCGGTTTTCTATTTTGCACCATAAAAGATAACAACCTACTCCTATTACAGCACCGATTGTGTTGAGGATTACATCGTCAATATCCATGCTTTTGCCCTCTCCAATTCCAAACACAAACTGCCCATAACTTTCCAAAAACTGAATGAGTTCAATTCCAACTGTACAAAGGAATGAATACCAAATAGCTTGTTTAACGTCTCTTAACCACTTGAAATACAACATAGTAAAAGCGAGCGGTGTAAGCATAATTCCGTTTCCAAAGATTTGGTATATTGCAGACGGATTATATGGCAGTGTTTCTATCATTCCTTTAATAGGTATCAGGTTGACTGAACGTGCCAGCATTCCCTTTACCTGTTCTACTGTGTAATGAAAATGTGAATAAAAGAGACTGATTTCTACTGTATTATGGTACAACAAACAAATATATACCGAAAAACAAATCCCAATTAGCCAATCCAATACATTCTGAAGAGTTGTATGCCCTAACAGAACAATCAAGCAGATTGTGATAATAGCTAAATTCAGCATAGTTTGCAATGCAAGCATCATAGAATTAGAACCGAGATAATGCAATATATTTGGTACAAACATAATAAGTGGTATTCCTAACAATACATACTTTTTCATAGCGTTCTTCCTAAGCTCCCTTTTACTACATATACAGCACCTCCCTTCTGTTCTGAAGAGGAGGCTACTGTCATAGCTGTTTTCTTCCGTATTTCCGCACAAAATATTCCAACTAGGGGTACCGCCACTTCACCATCAAGGTAAACTAATTAAATACCTCCAAAACGAAAAAATACGTTATTCTTTCTCTATCACCATGGAAAGGATAGCGCATTTTTGTATGATGTGTTCTGTATCTCAAGAATTACCTTCCTTAATCCTATGTTGTCGTTTATATACGAATTTTGATAAACTGACACTGCCTTCATATAAGAGTAATAAAGGTATACTTACAAGAATATCTGATAGAAAATCTGGTGGCGTAATCAAAATTGAAACGACGATTAGTATGAAGTAGGCATATTTTCGGATTTTTTGCAGACGGTACGGATTGATAATCCCTAAGCTTGTTAAAAACATAATGACAACGGGTAGTTCAAACAGAAATCCAAAAGGCAATGTCATGTGAAGCAAAAATTGAAAATATTTCTCCGTTGTAAAGAACGTATGAAACATGTCGTTTGATAGCGACATTAAAAAATGTAGTACAAGAGGTAATAGAATATAGTAACCAAAACTAATTCCTAATACGAATAAGATAAATAGTGCTGGAATATAAGCGATTGTAACTTTACGCTCTTTTGGTGTTAATGCCGGACGTACAAACAGCCATGCTTGGTGCGCACCAACTGGTATAGTTGCTGCAATGGCAACGACACTGGCAATCATGAAATAAACGATTAAGATATCACTTGGTCCTAGCAATGCTAGCTTAAATGGCAAATCTTTGACTAACACACGGTAAATATCTTGAACATATACAAATACCATCACTAAAAACAACAGAAAGACGAGTAAAGTAATGATAATGCGTTTGCGCAGCTCCTCGAGGTGTTGAACTATGTGCATGTCTCGATTTTCCAACCTAATCACTCCATGAAAAAGGAGATGTAAGACGAATCTACATCTCCTCTTAATTTATTTAACTTATTTTTCCTTTTTATTAGATGTCTCTTCATTTAGATCATCTGTCACAAGCTCTCTAGTAGACTTTTTAAATTCCCTTAAAGTTGAGCCGAATGCCCTTCCGATTTCCGGTAATTTAGAAGGGCCGAAAACGATAAGCACGAGTATTAAGATGAGTATTAATCCTGGAATTCCGATACTTTGCAGCATATTCTCCTCCTAGTAGTTAAATCTTGTAATCCTTTTTTAGACGTTTATTTTCATTTTTAGAATGGTTTAGGCTAAAAAATCGTTTATGTCAATATTTTTACCTAGACTTTTTAAACCTTGATTAATTTGAACTATCGTTGCAAATCTCGGTCGATAACCCGGATCTCTACATAGTTTCCCGATCGTACTTCTACCTACATTCGACGCTGTTTCTAACTCAAATCGAGTTAAGTCTTTTTGTGCATCCATCCATTTACCGAACTTACTCCTTGTTCCCTTAACAGGCAATAACATTGACACTCCCTTTTTATTCATTTTAGCAGCAGCCAGTACAAACCAGATTAAGAATGCAATTTCACTCAAAGTTACTACACTTCTAAACCCTATTATTTGTATCCCTTCTTTAAAACTTAACAAAAAATGCAGTAAAGTACATGATTAACAGTCCGATAGTGAACCCAGAAAGGTTTAACCAAGAGACAGAAGGTTCCTTATGTGTTCTATGATCTTGAATAAGCATTTTCGTAATGACATAAATGACTTGTAAAATTGCACCTGCTCCAATTCCTAAGAATAAAGCGCCAAAAATTGGAGAGAAAATGAACCCGCCGAACCAAGTACCAAGAATGGCAGGTGCGCCAGCAAGTGCGCCAAGAATGAAGAAGTCTTTTACACTAGGCTTGGTTTTTAAAAGCGGAGCGGCTATCCCGATTCCTTCTGTAATATTATGCAGAGTAAAACCGATAATTAAAAAGGTTCCCAATGCTGCCTCTCCAAGAGCAAAGGAGGATCCAATCGCCAGCCCTTCTCCAAAGTTATGAAGCCCAATGCCTATTGCCATGAGAAGTGATATTTTAAAAGGTGAGTAATTTTTGGATTCTCCCTTTCTTTGCTGATACTGGTCAAAACCAATTAATAGTAAAAAGGTAAGAGCTGCTCCTATGATAACTACCATATTTCCTTGAAATACAGAGGGAGCTTCGGCACCAATTTCAAATCCATCAGCAAGTGTTCCGACAAACAGGAATAATAAGAGGCCAACAGTGAGCGCAAGGATAGCATTAATCCATTTTCGCTTAAAGCGTTTCATAAATGGATACCACAATAATCCTAGAGTGATAGGGACAATTCCGACATAGAACCCGATAAAACCATAGTTTAAAAAGCTGCTCCAGCTAGCTTCAGGAGTCAAGGTTGCCGCAGCGATTTCTCCTTCTACTACAATACCGTTTTCAGTGATAAGTTTAATGACATGGGGATCTCCCTCAACCCATGGATAAGGGATAGTTACTTTCCCTTCCTCGAACCGTTTGAGCGTAGGATCAGGTGAGACACTAAAATTCCAAACTGAATCATTTACAATCACTTGTGAAATCGTAAGTGTTTCCGGACCAGTGTTACTGACTGAAAGTTCAAAACCTCCATTTGTTACTTTAATTCGTTCAATATTCAATACTTCAATAGGTGCAGCAGGATCTTTTTCTATTCCTGCTCCTTTTATTAACACCCATGCTAATACTCCTATCAGCATTACTAAAGGAATGAAACCCGAAATAATCCATTTTGCCTTCATTTTTTCACTTCTCCTTTACTCTACTTCGAAAAATCCCATCCAGCCTAATTCAGCAAATTCGCTAACATGGGCATGGAACATGTATTTCCCTTTATAAGGGAACCTGACTTCGATTATGCCGCGTTCTCCCTGACATTGCATGATCGTATCGGTGAATTGAGAGGGATTATCATTTCTTCCTGTCGGATAATAGGTAAAATAGTTGGCATGAAGATGGAAAGAATTGATTAAATCAAATTCCGTAAAATTGCTAAGATAAATACGAATCAGCTGATCTTTTTTTACTTTGATGGGATGATTCATGAAAGCGAAGGCATAACCGTTAACAGTATAAAAGTCGTTTTCACCGTCCAAATCCAAATCGAATCCATTCATTACCATGTTCAACTCCAATGCGGGCTCCCTTGGTGTTTTTGGATCGATAATGAAGTTCCCATATAACCCTTTGTGAATATGACGGGCAAGAGGCAGTACATGACAATGATATAGTTGCAGCCCATAGGGGTTGGCCTCAAATTCATAAGTAAAGCTTTGTCCTGGAGCGATAGGAGTAATTCCGTCCATTTCCGGCGGATGAATACCATGAAAATGAATCGAGTGAGGATGACTCCCTTTATTCGTGAAGTGAAAACGAAGCAAGTCTCCTTCCGTACAACGAAACGTAGGTCCTGGAATCGTTCCATTATAAGTCCAACCTGGAAATTTAATGCCTTTTGCGATTTCAATTTCTTTGTCAATGGCAACGACTGTGTATTCGCGAAGTGTCTGTCCATTTGGCAAAGTACTTACTTTTCCATAATCAAATTCAGTTAGTAGCCTTTCTGCCATTTGGTATCCGGCAGTCTTGGTACTATCATGTATCATCTGATGATCATGATTTGCATTACCGTGATTTTTATGATTTGTTTGCGCTTGAACAGAGGGAGTCAAAGGTGGGAACATATTTAGAAAATAACTCCCTGCCAATCCAAAGACGCCAGCAGATCCCAACTTTAATATATCCCGTCTAGAAATTTGGTTTTTCTCAGACATGTTTAACAACCCCCAAAAAGTTTCCTTAATGCAAAAATATGTTTCTTGTCTAAAATTTATTCCCTAAATCAATTTTTGTCAATGTTTATTTTTTGATTCTGTTACATAATAGAAAGGTGCAAGCCAGTGAAAAATGCCTAAGAAGTAAAGTACTGGATATGAATGTTATTATGACATCTGTTGCTGTTGGCACAGCTTCAAACCAAAGAACTTCGTTGCAAAAATTCCAGAAATGACAACAAGCAGTCCTCACAAGAGGGCTGCTTGTTGTATTTTGGGTTACTCATAATAAGAATTCATGCTCAGATCGTATGCATACGATATGCAAAGTAGATGAAACCTTTAAATAGAAAACGAATCTTATGTTATAATCATGCAATATACACAAAAATACCAATAACAAAAAAATTAGTTATCCAGGAGGTGGATACCTTAGTTCGCTCAACTAAGGTGATTGATTGGTCATATTTGATTTAGTCATGGTTGTGATTTTAATCGCTCTTACAGGTTTCTTCGTAGCAACAGAGTTTGCCATTATTAAAGTACGCAGTAGCCGAATTGATCAGCTTGTATCTGAAGGACGACGCGGAGCATTGGCTGCCAAAAAAGTAACGTCTAACTTGGACGAGTATTTATCGGCATGTCAGTTAGGGATTACTGTCACTGCCCTCGGTCTTGGGTGGCTGGGTGAACCAACAGTAGCTCATATACTGGAGCCGGTTTTTAAAAGTTGGAACTTTTCAGAAACAGTTGCAAATACGATTTCATTTATTATAGCTTTCTCACTCGTTACGTTCTTACACGTTGTAGTCGGTGAGTTGGCGCCAAAAACCGTTGCGATTCAGAAAGCGGAACAATTGACCTTAGTGTTTGCAGGTCCAATCATTCTGTTTTATAAGATTGCGTACCCCTTCATTTGGGCGTTAAACGGTTCTGCTCGTCTAGTGACAGGTCTATTCGGTATGAAACCAGCTTCTAAACATGAGATAGCACACTCTGAGGAAGAGCTTCGGTTCATCTTATCAGAAAGTTATGAGAGCGGAGAGATTAACCAGACAGAGTATAAATATGTTGAGAATATATTTGAATTTGATAACCGTGTTGCCAAAGAAATTATGGTACCAAGAACAGAAATTGTTGGTTTGTATACAGAGGATACTTTCGAAGTGCAAATGGATATTATTATAAAAGAAAAGTATACCCGTTATCCCGTATTTGGGGAAGATAAAGATGATATTATTGGGATGGTTAACGTCAAAGACTTATTTATCCGTTACCTGAGTGGGGAGAGCGATAAAATACAGTCTATCGAGTCCTACACTCGTCCTGTTATTGAAGTGATGGAAACGATACCTATTCATGACTTGCTATTGCAAATGCAGAAAAAACGGATTCCATTGGCTGTTTTATACGATGAATACGGTGGTACTGCTGGAATTGTAACACTTGAAGATATTTTAGAGGAAATTGTCGGTGAAATTCGAGATGAATATGATGAGGATGAACGCTCTCCGATTCAACATATAAATGAAAATCATAAAATTGTTGATGGGAAAGTATTAATCCATGAAATCAATGATTTATTGGGTCTAGAGATACATGAAGAAGATGTAGATACCATAGGTGGTTGGATGTTAACCCAGAATCATGATATTCGAGAAGGAGAGTCCATTCAATTCAACCATTATAAATTCAAAGTTTTATCTAAAAGTGACCACCAAATTAAAAACGTGGAGATTAAAAAAGTAGATAAAATAGAAAACAACTCACATTTCGCACTTTAGTAAGGGAATGAATCACCTTTTTCATCCTTTGTCCCAAAAGATGTTCTTACATAATACAAGCAGTCGTGATGTTTTTCATCTTGTTTGCCACAGCTTAGATATATGAGATTACAGATACATTTCTTCTGTACACCCAAAGCTCATAGAACACGGCGCTGCTCATTGTTAACGGCTGACCAAGCTACTAATGTCTATTTTATCTGGCGGGATGAAAACTATAACCTGACGTACTGAAACAGCTGGCGGTCGGACGCTTAATTTTCTGACTGCCAGCTCCTTAAATTACAGATCCTTGAGAAAGGATACGTTCATTCCTATACAAATCCGTCCCTTGTGAATAAGCATCTATCCAATTCAATTTTAATGTTCATGTGTCCAAATGACTGATTCTCCTGTGGAAGGACAGCTTGGGAATTTCTCTCCCTTCTGAAGAACCACATGTTCACCATCTGCATCTACATAATGACCTGATTCCATAACAGTTTCCCCAGTTCTATGGGAATGGCTTGCATGGGTCCAAGTTGTAGCGTGTCCAGTGGATGGACAATCTGGAAAAGTCTCCCCTTGTTTAAGTTCCTTTTTTTCTCCTGTTGCACAAATATAGGTACCAGCTTCTGATACAGTTTCTCCTGTGTGATGATGGTCAGTGAAGTGAGACATAATCAATTCCTCCTTTTTATTTTTCTTACAACAGATAGTCTCTCACTGACAACTAAGAATATTCTTTTTACTTCCTTTACACACCTCTCCTTTCCGCGAAGGCTGTTTTGGTGTTACAACCTAGGTATAGGTTTGAATCATCGTGCTCTATCTTCTTCCTCAACGGTGTGGTTGAGTGACATACATGATAGAGAACTCCTTAATGACAGTGGCGAGATCGTTCGAGATTTGCACCCGATTCCCTGTTCCCTCTTGTTTTCACAAGGGCACCTAGTTTGCTTACAATATGATGTTGTAACTGGATTACACTAATAATTCTCAAAATTTGAAACTGAATTTTACATGTAGAAGCGATTCCTCTTCAGTATCACACTATTTCAGCTATTAGAATAAATTAGGTGTTGCATAAAAGATGGTTTAGAGAATATTATTTGTATAAGGGAAACTTTCAAAGCGAATTTTTTTACGTTAAAAGTTGGTCTAAGGAAAAACATGTGTATGAAGCAAAAAAAGGAGTTTATGATATCTAGGGGGATTTATGTATGAGTGAGAATATCGTGACAAAAGAACAGCCTTCTATTAACAACACAACAATTCAATCTGCACAAGCGGCTCTAAGCGGAAAAAGTCAAGGAATGAAAAGACTACTTCCTTTTCTAGGACCGGCGTTTATTGCAGCAATTGCTTATATTGATCCAGGAAACTTTGCAACTAATATTGCTGGAGGGTCAAAATATGGATATCTACTTTTATGGGTAGTGCTTGTTTCTAATTTAATGGCTATTTTAATTCAATCCATGTCAGCAAAATTAGGGATTGCAACTGGTAAAAACCTGCCTGAAGTCGCTCGGGAGCAATTTCCGAAACCAGTTTCGATTGGACTATGGATTCAAGCTGAACTGGTCGTCATGGCTACAGATCTCGCAGAGTTTATCGGTGCATCTTTAGGGTTATACTTACTCTTCGGCATTCCTTTACTTCCCGCGGCGTTAATTGCTGCAATAGGCTCTTTTGCTATCCTTGAACTCCAACGCCGAGGGTTTCGTTCGCTTGAAGCAGGGATTGCTGGCCTACTTTTCATTGTTGTACTGGCATTCATTACGCAACTCTTTTTTGCCAAGCCAGAAATCAGTCCAATATTAAACGGGTTCTTTGTACCTCAATTTAAAGGAGTAGACAGTATTTTACTTGCAGCAGGTATTCTCGGTGCAACGGTGATGCCGCATGCGATTTATCTTCATTCTGCTCTAACGCAACAAAGAGTAGTTGGCAAAACGGAGGAAGATCGACGAAAGATTTTTCGTTTTGAATTTATCGATATTTTAATCGCTATGTTCATTGCAGGAGCTATAAATGCTAGTATGCTGATTGTAGCCGCTGCACTTTTCTTTAAAAATGGCTTAAACGTTCAAGATTTGGATGTTGCTTTTCAGGAATTCGGTAATTTAGTTGGTCCTGTCTCAGCCATTCTCTTTGGTATTAGTCTTCTGGCTTCCGGTTTATCTAGTTCATCGGTGGGGACAATGTCCGGTGATATTATTATGCAAGGTTTTATTAAAAGACGAATTCCTCTGTATCTCAGACGATTCATTACGATGATGCCTCCACTTGTCATCATTGCTCTTGGCGTCAATCCGACACATGCACTCGTCATGAGTCAAGTGGTACTGTCATTCGGGATTGCATTCGCCTTAATTCCTTTAATAATGTTTACCAGTGATCGTCGTTTGATGGGCAGTTTAGTGAATCGTCAGATCACAACCATTCTTGCATGGTGTGTGGCAGCGTTAATTATAGCATTAAATATATTTCTTCTGTTTCAAACATTCTTCAGTTGATAAAACCGAAGCAAATTACTATACATGTCATAAAAAAAACGATTCCCTGCACACATGCTAAGGAATCGTTTTTTATCTTCATACGGAACAAACAATATGAATTTGACTATTTTACCTCTATCGTAAATGGCTTGTGGTCGTGTATTTCCCCTTTTTTTACATGGACTTGAACCTGATAGGCGCCTTTCACTGCGAAGGTTTTTTTCGTCGTATATTCTCCTGCATTTCCTTCAGTAGCATCAATAAATTCACGTTTTTCTTGCCCTTCTTGCCATACTTCAAATGTAATAGCAGCTTCTGTTAACGGTTGGTTTTGATTTTTAATCATTGCTGATAAAGTAACTTCTTTGTTTACTGTAATTGCTTCATTTGTATGAAATTCAATAGATACTTGACCTTCGTGATTGTCGTCATCACTTTGTGTTTTGTTTTCTTCAACGGTTTTTTCCGCATTTCCTACAAGGATGTCTTTCTGTGGCATAGTATGTAAATCCCCTACTTGGGTATGGGCTATAACAGAATACGTTCCATCTTCCAAAAAGGTCTTTTTAATGGAATATACTCCTTTTCCCTCGTGCTTTGCCACTATCATCTCATGTTGCTCTTGCCCTGCCTTCCAGATTTCAAATTTTACCTCATCAGCATCCTCTACTTGTTTACCGCCTTGTGTCACAACTGCTTGAATAGACACTTCCGTATTGACATTGATGGTTTCCGGGGTTTGAATGGAGACCTCTACGGGCTTAGGAACTTCATTTGTACGTTCTGTTTGTTCCTCCTCTTTCCCTTTTGCACAACCAGCTATGACAAAAAATAAGCATAAAAGTAAAAGTATGTATTTTCTCATCATTTTCCCTCTTTCTCCTAATGTTTTTATGAATTGTAGATAATTCACAATACCTTCATAAACTAAATTTGTATTATATAATTAAATTGTGTTGAAATTGCGAAGAATTTCAAAACTTTTATGAACAAAGAGTGTGTAATAGAAAACATCCTGTCCGTCCGTTTTATGTATATTCAGCACAACAAAGGCATCCGGAAGGATACCTTTATGAACTCTTTCGTATAACGTAATTCTCTTACCTGATTTCCGATTTTTCTAAACTGTCTATACCTGCTGCACATAATGCACCTTTGATAAGCGGAAGCAAATATTCAGCATCACGCCCGACACCGCAAATAAGCGCCGATCCTCTTTGATGCTGCCAAGGTAAACCAATAAAGAATAACCCTTTCACAGGGCTGATACCTCTGTAATGAAGAGGTTTCCCCATCTCATCTAACGCTCCTTGTATCTCCAACCATCCGTAGTCTGGAACAAAGCCCGTTGACCAGATGATATTTTTCACGTCCATGTTGCTACCATCTTGAAAAATGGTTCTGCCTTCCTCTACATACACTACTCGCGGTTTCACTCGTACTCTCCCATTTCGAATCAAATTTCTAAACTCGAAACCAAAGATGCGATCCCCTTGCTTGCGGAACCAAGAACCCCGTTTTGTCTCTGTCCCTGCGTATAAAAAACCTAATGTCTCAAGCCAAGAGAAGATACTCCTTCCAAAGAAGTGCAAGGGGAAGAATTTGAGTGGGTGACTAACTGCGATGCTTACCTCTCGTTCCATCGCAAGTTCCGCTGCAATTTGTGTTCCCGAATTTCCTCCCCCTACGACCAACACAGGCCCCTCTGGAATCTGCTTTGGCGAGGTATACGCCGAAGAATGGATTTGAAACACATCCTTCGGGTATTGTCGTGATGCAGGTGGTAGAAATGGAGCCTGAAAGGCACCGGAAGCTATTACGACTTGTTTACTGTACAGTATTCCTCTGTTAGTGATTACTTCAAAACCGGTATCGGTTTTCTTTACCTTTTGTACATAGGTACGCAGCTGTATCGGCAGGGAAAAATGATTTGCGTATATTTCTAAATAGTCAGCTATCTCATCTTTTGAAGGAAACGCCTCCTGATTGCCTTCAAATGTTAGGCCCGGCAATGCACTATATGATTTTGGCGTAAACAGGATCAAAGAATCATATCGCTTTCGCCAACTATCCCCAATCCGTTCTGCTGCATCCAATAACGAGAACGAAATGTCTTGCTGTTTTAAAAAATACCCCATACTCAGCCCGGCTTGCCCCGCACCAATAATGATGACATCTAACATATTCCTCTCTCTTCCCCTTTGTAAAACTAATTCCCTTACGTATCACAATGATCTTCATTATGACAATGTTCTGTATCTTCTATTTGAATCGTCACATGTTCAATATGAAACTGTTCTCGAATCCGCTTTGTTGCTTCTCCAAGGACACGTTGCGTATTTATTCCTGGTTCTACTGTAATATGACATGTAAGAGTCGGAAAATCAGATGTGACCGCCCATACATGTAAATCATGAACATTCCGCACAGATGGAATGGTTGCTAGAGAATTTCGAATCTCTTCTAGATTGACATTGCGCGGTTTTCCCTCCATCAGGATATGTAATGTGTCCTTTGTCACTCTCCAACCACTTACGATTACGAGAATAGATACGAGGATACTAGCGATGGGGTCCGCAACCTCCCATCCGAAGAATAAAATAAGCAATGCCGCAACAATCGCTCCGACTGAACCTAACAAATCCCCTAATACGTGCAGAAGGGCGCTACGCAGATTGAGATTTTCACTCGTATCTCCCCGCATTAGGATGAAAGCAGCTCCGATGTTTATCAACAATCCTACAATTCCAATAGTCAACATACCAGTTCCAGCCACCTCCACAGGTTCTTGGAATCGCCGAATAGCTTCAACCAATATGTAAATGGAGATAATGACTAAAGTGATGCCATTAAATAAAGCTGCTAGTATCTCTATCCGTTTATATCCATATGTTTTCTCCACAGTTGGGCGTTTCTCTCCTATCTTGAACGCAAGCAAGCTTAACCCAAGAGAGACAGCGTCGCTTAACATATGACCAGCATCCGAAAGAAGTGCCAAACTGTTTGTCAGGTATCCTCCTACGGCTTCTGCCAACATAAAACCCGTGGTAAGCAAGAACGCCAAAAGCAATGCTTTCTTATTGGCATTATGGGTGTGTGTATGACCGTGACCATGATCGTGACCGTGGTTATGAGAATGTCCCATGTTCTCTCTCCTTTACGTAATATCAATGAGTATCTTGCCTAGTATTTTCCCGATGAAAATCATTTATGTTTTATACAATGGAGGGCAGCATATCCGTTTCCTCATCATTCCTTGGTAAAGAAAAAGCCAACCATACTGTATGACTTCACTAAGATGGTTGGCTTTCGTATTGTTACGTTCAATCTACCTTCAGTACACGCATGGCATTCAGAACAGCGAGTAACGTCACTCCCACATCAGAAAATACCGCTTCCCACATGGTTGCAATGCCGAATGCACCGAGCAATAAGAAGATACTTTTGACTCCTAGTGCAAATATGATATTTTGATACACAATGCGTCGTGTACGCTTCGCAATGCCGATTGCCGTTGCAATTTTAGACGGTTCATCTGTCATGATGACAATATCAGCCGCTTCAATAGCCGCATCTGATCCAAGACCACCCATTGCCATACCAATATCAGCACGTGCTAATACAGGTGTATCATTAATACCATCTCCGACGAATACGAGCTTTTCTTTCTTGAGTTTCTTACCATCGAGTTTCTCTACCTCTTCCACCTTTTGCTGTGGTAATAACTCCGCGTATATTTCATCTAAACCAAGTTGTTTTCCCACTGCTTCTCCAACAGGCTTTGCATCTCCCGTTAACATTACCGTCTTTTTCACACCAAGCTCTTTCAAAGCTGAGATGGCTTGTGCTGCATCTTCCTTCACTTCATCTGAAATCACAATATAACCTGCATAGCTCCCATTTACAGCCACATGAACCATAGTGCCAATTTCTGTTGGTACAGTAAACTGAATGTCATATCGATTCATTAACTTAGCGTTTCCTGCCAAAACCTCTTCTCCATTTACACTTACCAACGTACCGTGTCCGGAGATTTCCTCGTAACTTTGAATAGCTGTTTCGTCAATGTCTTGACTGTATGCCTTACGGATGGAAACAGCAATCGGATGACTAGAATGCACTTCTGCAAATGCCGCATACTGTAACAATGCTTCTTCTGTCATGCCTGCTGCTGGACGTACTGCAGTGACATCAAATACTCCTTTTGTCAGCGTTCCAGTTTTATCGAATACCACATACTTCACATCGTTCAATGCTTCTAGGTAGTTACTGCCTTTTACCAAAATACCACGTTTGGATGCACCGCCAATTCCTCCGAAAAATCCGAGCGGAATGGATACGACTAGAGCACAAGGACAAGAAATAACCAAGAATACCAATGCACGATATATCCAATCCGAAAACGTCGCTCCGCTTAGGAATAATGGCGGAAGAAACGCTAATGCTGCGGCAGTAATAACGACAAACGGTGTATAGTACCGTGCGAACTTTGTAATGAAGTTCTCTGTCGGCGCTTTGCGGCTACTTGCATTTTGTACGAGGTCTAAAATTTTCGAGACAGTAGATTCTCCAAATTCCTTTGTAACCTCTACAGTTAAAATTCCGCTCTTATTGATAAAACCACTTAGCACCTCACTACCTGTTTCTACTTCGCGCGGCACAGATTCACCGGTCAAAGCAGATGTATCCATCATAGAGACACCTTCCAGCACCTTTCCATCTAAAGGTACCTTTTCTCCAGGTTTAATGAGAATAATGTCTCCTATCCGAACATCCTCTGGAGAAACTTGCTTTGTTTCGTTCCCAACTCGTAAGTTTGCGTAATCTGGCCGTATATCCATCAGTGCAGTGATGGATTTTCTGGATCTGTTGACTGCTAAACTTTGGAATAGTTCTCCAATTTGGTAGAATAGCATAACAGCCACACCTTCTGAATATTCACCGATAGCGAATGCTCCGAGTGTCGCAATAGCCATGAGGAAATTCTCATCAAACACTTGACCTCGTGCAATATTCTTAATTGCTCGAGCAACAATTTCGCCTCCAATGAGAATGTACGCTACTACAAATAAAGAAAAGTCGAACGGAAATGCTAATGGAGCAAAAGCAGCAATACCTGTTAATATACCACCGATAGAAATTCGTAAGATCTTACTGCGCATTTCTGCTTTCCCATGATCCTCATGCGGCATACCTTTTGCAAGGCTATCTTCTTTTATTACTTCTACATCTGGCTCTAACCGGTTTACAATTTGTGTTGCTTGTTCAACAATGCTTGGTAGCTGTTTGTCATCTTCCACTTCAATAATAAGCTTCTTCGATACAAAATCTAACGTACTGGTTGTAACCCCAGATAATTCCCCTGTTTGTTTTTCTATTTTTGCTGCACAATTGGCGCAATCTAACCCTTGCAGTACTAACACTTGCTTGCGAGAAGGTGCCTTTCCTGTAGTCTTTTCTTTCACCTGAACGTGTGGCTCTAACTTTTTCACAAGCTGTTTGGCTTCTTGCACTACTTCCTCTTCCTTGCCTTGTTGCGTTTCTACCGTTAAGGTCTTTGTCACAAAGTTCACGGAACAAGACGATACGCCCTCCAACCCCTTGACACCAGTCTCAATCTTCAGGGCACAATTCGCGCAATCTAGCCCATCTAAGACAAACTCCCGCTTTACTGCCGGTTCCCCCATACAATTCTCTCCCTTTATTTAATTCCGATCTTCATTCACATGCTGAAATGCTTGATCAAATATATGCTTGACATGGTGATCAGCCAAAGAATAATAGACCACTTTGCCTTCTTTACGATTTTTGACGAGCTTTGCTTGCTTTAGAACGCGTAGCTGATGTGAGATAGATGACTGCGTCATCCCTAGCACGTAGGCCAAGTCACATACACACATCTCAGTTTCAAATAACACTTGCAGGATACGCGTTCTTGTGCGGTCTCCCAGTACCTTAAACAACTCTGCAACGTCTGTTAGCGATTCGTCTTGGCGAAGCGTTTGTTGCACCTGTTCGACAACATCATAATGGATAACGGGTTGACTACATGTCTCACTACAACTCTCTAACTTTTCTTCTGCCATAAGTTTTTTCCCTCACAATCCTGGAACATATGAACAACCATTCAAGTATTCATGTATTTATCCCCATTATATGCACGTGTATTCATATGTGTCAATCAATCTTCACATTATATTCTGAATTTTGCACGAAAATTTTGTTACAATATTGCTGAAATTATAACCAAGAAGGGAGAATCTTATGAAACATCGCCGCACACTTTTAATTATCGGTACGATTTGTTTATCATTACTGCTAACAGCCTGCGGAAACAAAATTGAAGATCCACTCAATTGGAAGTTGCAGAGTTTTTCCTACACAGACCAAAATGAAAAAACATTTGGACTGAATGATTTAAAGGGTAAGGTTTGGGTTGCCGATTTTATTTTCACAAGCTGCGAAACAGTTTGTCCGCCGATGACTGCCAATATGACAAGATTACAACAACAATTAAAGGGAGAAGGGATTACAGATGTGGAGTTTGTATCCTTTAGTGTAGATCCGACAGTAGATACACCTGCTAAATTGAAAGAGTTTATGGGCAATTATGATTTGGATGATTCTAAATGGCATTTTCTCACTGGTTATAAGCAGGAAGAAATTAATGAATTCGCCTCTAAAAATTTCAAAACATTAGTAGACAAGCCAGTATCCACTACGCAAGTGATACATGGTACAAGCTTGTATCTTGTTGACAAGAATGGAACTATAATGAAGAGTTACCCTGCAGTCCAGAATCCACCATACGAACAGATTATGAAAGACATTAAGGCCCTTCGCTAGATATTAGCTTAAACAATATGTATGAGAGATTCCGTTTGCAGATGTCAGTTATCGGAGAACTAAAAATTGGTTGTCTGTTACCATACAATCTATACAACAGAAAGCATTGGGACGTCCATTTGATGAAGAAGGAGATTATATGAATCGGTATAGAAAAAAGGGGGAAAACTCATGGCTAAACCTTATATTATTTGTCGCCCTTACCTCTCTTCTGATGAAGGTATTTGTATTCTCCCCATTCAATGTAAAAGGAGCGTCTATGCAGCCAACCTTACAGAATCAAGATCATCTCCTTATGAATAAAGCAATTTTATACTTTTTTCCTGTCAAACGTGGGGATATTATCATTATCAAGAAACCTGATGAGTCGAGGTATTACGTAAAAAGAGTAATTGGCTTGGCTGGTGATACAATTAAAATGATAGACGGCACCCTGTACGTCAATGGAGAAAAGCAGCAAGAACCATATTTAGATTCAAACTTATTAAAAACACATAAACAATCCCTGTGGTTGCGAGAAGTCGCTGTTCCACAGGGTAAAGTGTTTGTAATGGGAGATAATCGGTTGAACAGTCTCGATAGCCGAAATGGTCTCGGTTATATTGATTCTTCGTATATTGTAGGGATAGCAGAGGGAATCTACTTCCCATTTAACCGAATAAAGCATCTATAGAAGGATATGTACCTGTTCGTCATAAATGAGTCATAGTAGACAGCGCTCTGGAAAGCGTTGTTCCTTCCTAATAGGCCCAGTTCCGGCGTTGCTGCGATGAGGGGCAAAGTAAGCAATAGAATAGCCAATTTTAGATGTATCACAAGGGATTTGAACTAAATATTGTTACAAAATAATTATGTGCCAGTATTTTATTACACTGCATCTGTTGTATTGTAGCGGCAAATAGAATGCAAATTGGTACTGTATCTAAACAGATCGCTTTTGTTACACTCAATCAGATAAATACCTAATGAAATCAAGGGTTTAATATGATTCCGATTTCTTATTGCGGTTCATAGCAGCTTCGCTGGTATTAGGCCTATTAAAGAGGCTACGAAAATAGGTTACAAAAGAGGAGCTCAAGGCGTATTAAAAGAATTTGGACCTCATGCTGGAAGAGCTTTGAGAAATCGCGATGGTTCCATCATGAAGACTTTTAATGCAGTTAACAGAGCAATTAAGAAAATGTAAGTAACAAGCCTAATGTATCTATTAGGCTTGTTTTTAATTGTAAAGGGCAGTTTTCGCTGATAATTAGGCGAAGGGAGGTGATCTTGTGGAACTTAAGTTAGTCGATAGTTCTAGAACTCCAAGTGCAGGATATGGCGCTGGTAGTGGAGAGATAATACGAGAAGAATATCAGTGCCCTTGCGGTAATGGAGAGGTAATTTACGAAAAAGATGATATTCCTGGTTTTAAGGATACAAGCATTTGGTGTACCTGCAAAGAATGTAATGAAAAGTATGAATTCGGAAGAGGTACGGCAAAAGAAAAAAGCAATGTGTAAATAAAATTAAAGCATCCTTTCGAGGGTGCTTTTTATTATGCATAATTCCTTTTTCACTTGAGTTTTGACAGTAAAAACACGAGCGAGACGGAGGCCGGGCGCGTTTACACGAAACACCCGCCTTTTCTGTAATAATCCGTGTATGGTCCGCCTTTTCCGTACCGAAATGTACAACCTGTGCCATTCACCCCAAGCACCCGCAATTTGTATTAATTCTCATGTCTTACTTAGGTTTAGACACTTAGATTGTTGACCTCTTTCTGATCATTAATCAATGAGTGGCAATGCTTACATTTAATCGCATCAGCTTTAATACGTTCCGCACAATTGGGACATTTTTGATACATGGTTTTTCTATAATCAATCAGAAAAACTAGAATCAACATAGGAAAATTATAAAGGAGGACCTCTCCCCAGGAATTAAACACTGCTGATAAAACGGTAGTTAAAACAATAGCTAAACTGAATGCTGTAATCACGGCTTTTCTTTTAATAAGTTTGTACCTTGTTACAAACTTTAGGACAATCAAAATTACATTGTAAACAATAAACGCATAAATAAATGCTCCAACATAACTGGCTAGCAAATCCAAAAACATTGTAAACCTCCCTTTCATGAATTATTAGCAAGTAAACTTTTAAACTGGTATACAAATACAAATTTACCACACTTTCAAACAAAAATATTTAGCAAATTCAATATTCAAGAGTAATGGAATGATTTTTTCTTATAATGCAAAATGACAAGAAGAAGTCCTTGCCATTTGTTTGTACAATTAATTATTCTTTAAGCGATAATTGGGGTAAGTCTGAGATAAGTCCAAAAACAGCATGGTAGATGTAAATTAATGTGTTCAGAAAGATAAGGTTATTAGTATTAATTTGACCAAACTTTATTTTAAAGCAACACAAAAAACGTTCGTTTAATGTAATGTTTGACGATACACTTAAAATCTATGAATTTCAGCATTTGTTTTTACATTAACTTATACATTAATCTATTTACATTAACTAACGTTTGCTGGAACTGAAAGTTCCAGCAGCCTGCATAAATTTTGTATATCCTTGGCGTGTAATATCTGTATTTTATCATCATGGTTATCCGTTAGTACTAACACCCACATTAGAGAGGTTGTTAAAATTCTTCCTGTTGCCACACTAATGCTGCATTATTTTTCCGTTCTATATTCTTATTTAGGTAGCCTAGTGTCGTTTTTAACATGGAATGGCCTAGTGTTTGTCTAATGTACTCTATATTAGCTCCGTTATCCAATGAATGATTCGCAAAGAAGTGGCGAAACCAGTGTGGAGTGATGTCACTTGGCTTGGTTTCTAAAAAGGGCAGTTCAGTCTCCTTGATAATCTTTTTTACATAACGACTTAGATAGGTGTAATCATAAAACTCCTGGCTTCTAGTAGAAATAAGAGGAGTCTCATCCAAACGGTTTAGTTCAGTTGGTAATCTTCGTCTTTTTCTACAATCTTTAAGAGCTTCTAATACATAAGGGAAAATAAGCGCATCCCTATGCTTTTCATTCTTCCCCGTACTCGATAAAAAGTAATGTCCTGTCGATGAATCATAGAAGAGTTCTGACCATTTGGCCTTACATACTTCCTGAATCCGCAGCCCTGTAGTGGCTAACAAGGTCAGAATTGCGTAGTTAATCGGATGGTTTTTCTCTTTCCAATACTCCAACAGCGTTTTTACCTCCTCGTATGTTAAATCCCGATTCGGTGTATGCTTTTGCTTCACGGCTGAACTCACAAAATAAGAATGCAACGGTGTCTGTAGATATCCCTCTTTATGTAACCAGCGTAAAAAACTTCGAATGACAATACTCTTTCTTGCAATGGTTGCTGGCTTATAACCAGCCTGTTCCGGCATCCACTCTGTTTGATACATTTCAATATGTCGCGGTTCAAGAAATTGAAGATAATTTCCTGTTTGTTCTTGAGAAGCTTCTCCATGGTCAGAGGAAGCCAGATATTGTAGCCAATGTGTATAAAACTGAAAGATATCTCGTATATAATCCTTCACAGTTGTTTCTGATAACGTTTCGTTTTTATCTACATGTTTCTGTCTATGTACAAAGTAATAGATCATTTCTACATCGGTAAATCCATCAAACCGATGTTTTTTATCTTCTTCATTCCCATACATAATGGATTGTAATACAGGTAAGTATTGATCATGGATCATTTCTTCTTTTACTTTTTCATTCTGTATCATGTGTAAGGTATCTATTGTAGATAATGCTTGTTTTATGAGTGAGGACCCACTTGTATTTCTTTTTATCAATTCCAATATCATCAACTCCATTCTATAAGATACGGATTACATCATACTATCTGTATTCAATTTCTCTAACTCATACTATTATACCTTGAATCAAAATACTGGTACATCATGAGATATTCAAATAATAACCCATTATTTGCACTCCTCATAGACATAACGTTCCTATCATTTTTGTTATAATATCATTCGTTCTTTCCTTTCTTATAAATAAACTTATACTTTCAGTTTATTTGATGATATGTGAATGAATTGTAGTATAATAGATATAGATGAGTAGAATGAATACTCTAAGAGTAAAAGGATATCAGTTGTTATGTTTTGGTTTTGTATTGTTAGATGATAGATTCATATACATAAAAATCATTCATGCCTTTGTGTTATTGATAATGAACAGTAGAAATAAGAAACCGAATTTTATAAGATGACAGCATAGATGGTGTGAAAAGAGAAGGAGAAGATGACAATGGAGACAAACACACAAGAAACACTCAACCAAGACATTTCCACAAAGGAGATGGCAAGGCTTCTACACATTTCAGAGCAAACGATTTACAGCTTAGTGAAAAGGAAAGAGATTGTACCCATTAATAAGAATGACTGGACCATTGATGGGACCTATTACTTTTCACCGGAGACCGTAGAAAAGGTGAAGGAGATGTACCGGAAACCAGGTCTCACGAACAAGGATGTGGCGGAAATGCTCGGGGTATCCTTATCAACCGCACAAAAGTTGATTAAAACAGGGAAAATTCCTTCGTTTACGGCGTTTTACTTAGGGAAACAGATCTCTTTTGTACGAGAAGAAGATCTCATCGATTATATGGAAAATCATCAGTTTGAAAGTAAAACGCCAATCTATCATAAAGAGACGAATACGTTCTTGTATCAGTCTTTTGTACATGCGACTACAAAAGAAATCGCAAGAATTATAGAAATTACACCAGATGGAACAGTTTGGGCAAAGACGGAAAGAGGAACGATCTTACAGTTGGATGAGTTACTAGAACAAGGATATGCGACATCCGTTGAACTAAAAGCAATGAAAGCCATCAACAAAAGAGGATATGCCAAGTTTGTGTTCGTAAAACCGAGTCAGCTGAGTTCCCCCATTTATAAGGTACTTGAACAATTATTTCTGTTTGTTGGTCCTTATAATATGAAGGTAAAGGAACGGGAGGACGCAACGATTGAGGTGTTCGTAAAACCTTTCTTGCTTCCATTTAATAAGGAAGGGCATGATGTGGAAATCAATCTGCTTCAACACAATATAATAGAAGGAACTGTATCTGTTCGTCATCGAGGAGTTATGGTAGATAGTGATTTGGAAACGATTCACACTGTTGTTCCTTCTAGTGTAAAGGAAAAAGTGGCTCAACTAGTTAGGGATGAAGACCTTACCATTGAAGATTTCGTGAAATATTGTATTGAAAAAGAACTAAAGGCTAGAGGAATTCTGTAATATTTTTGTTCATATGAAACATCACTATGTTAACTACCCCCGGAAATACAAAAAGATACTGATGCGTATCCGAATTATATTATGCCCAACATTTACTTTAAATGAATACTCATGAGTTTGAACACATCAGTATATACCTAAAATGCAGATATTATATTATTCTTTATCCATCGAACTAAAGCTTTATATCCTAGGCATGATAGGGATACCGTATGCTAAATAATAGGCTGGCTAAGAATAAGAAAAGCTGCCCGTTTACACGGCAGCTTCTATCTGAAAATTTTCGGTAAAAATATGGTTCCATTTCCAATACTTTTTATCCGATTATCAATTTATCTTGAAGTGAATATTGTATGTCTTTAGAAGTAGGATAACTAATAGGACACTTTTGAAATTTTGAATTATCGAAATCCATGTGCGGGTAATAGTGATTAAAAATAAAACATAAAAATGTATTAAAACAAATAGGTTTGACCGTATTCATTCTTGATTTCGGGTGTTGTGTATGAATATGAGCTTTCGGATGATCTTCTGTATCATTGTCTGCATCAAAATCAATTCTAATAGGTGACCGCATTCTATAATTTTCTTTATCCGCTAAGAGAAGATTTACTAATTCAAATGCCGTGAATTCTTCTTCATATTCATACTCTATTTGTACAGGACAAGGCCACCATAGTAAGTTCTGAGAAACAAGCTTGTTAAATTTATAGGTAAACGAAACCCGTAAAATGGAATAGTCATACATCAGAGCATGATAGGCTCCATGCTCTAGAATAGTTAAGTATTGACTTAATTGAAGAAAAGCATTGCTACTAACTTCTCTCCCTCCTACATGATTAAGCCATGATATTCTTGTCGTTTCTTTTTCTTTATTTACATCGATTTTAGAAGGGTTATAAAATTTTACCAAATTAAGATTCGTAAGCTGTTGAAGGGAGTTGTCGATTTGTTCCTGCATAGCTAAAATACTTTGATTAATCTTCTGTTTCATCATTTGTCTTCATTTTCACAGTATTAATTAAGGTTTGGAGTTGCGGTAAGATACTTGGATCGACTTCCCCTTTTTCAACCATTTCTATTAAATCTGAAATACTAGATGCAGCCTTAGATATCTTTTTCTTTTCTTCCTCTGTTCTATCTCGATGTATCAGCCTCATTCTGTCCAGTTCATCTATTGTAGGAACCTTAAAGTCTAATGTGTAATTTTTACTAATACATGTTTCTACCTCTTTAGCAATAATATTCATTTGAGGACCAACACCACAGACTTTTACCCATGCTCTTGAACGGGTTATTGCTGTAAATAAAGTGTTACGTAATCTTATCATCTCTGTACCGACTGCACAGTGTTCAGAGTTAACTATATATACTTTAGGAGCTTCATTACCTTTGGCTCTATAAATACTTGAGCATGTTACTGTATCTTCCAATCTGAAAGTATCTCGGTCAGTAGTTACACCAGCCAAAATCGAATTAATATTTTTAGACGCTAAAAACGGCCTGAATTCCATATACTCACTTTTTGAGTAATAAGCTTCTGGAAAAATAACCAAAATATCATCCGGGTCAAGTTCTTCCTCTGAAATATCTTTCTCTATTTGCTCTGCTACCCATCTATATTGTTCAAGTACATTATTAAATGTTTTTACTTCTATTGCTTCTTCTGCACTAATTAGTTCGTCAAAATAACTTGGTGATGAACTATCTTTTCTCTTCAGCACAACATTTTTATCATAATCCAAATCGCCGGAAACCTTACGATATCCAATGTCATCCCATAAATCTAAGTCTTTAAATAGCTGCACTAAACCACCGTTTCTATATATCCCAAATCCTAGAGCGTGAGCTAATGTTAATGTCCAGCGAGAGTTGCGATAACAAATTGGTAGAACGATATCCTGCTGAGCTTCATTCTTAGCGCTATTCAGATTGATAAGTGGGTTACCGTGTTCATCGACTCCAAAAAGCTCTTTTACATCTGGCATACTTAGATTGCTTAAATTTTGCAACTCATCGTAGGCAAATACTATTCGTTTAGGTTCTTTAGTGACATTGTAACAAATTTTAAAGAAACTAATTGGCATATCTTGTGCTTCATCAATTAATATAGCATCATAAATAGACGGGTAGTCTGTAGGGATATTATACAATAATTCTTTACACATCCCTTCGAACGCATCATTCCTTCCATATTTAGACATAGCTGCATTAAAAGTCATTGGGGTTATATTGAGAGACCTTGCTGTAAGAGAATATATTCCTGGCTCATCATCTGTACCCCAAGCGTGCAAAATGTGTAACTTTTTAAAGTTAGGTTTATGCCCTAAATATTCAAATGAAAAGTTAGTAATCATGTCTCTAAATTGTTGTCCTAGCGCCCTAGTATAGAAGGTCACGGCGATATTCCATTCTGGGTGCTGCGCGTGTAAATAAGCCGCTTTTAGAGCTAATACTACTGTTTTTCCAGAACCTGCAAGCCCTCTTACTCTCTGAGGTCCTTCAGGAACCTCAAAAGCGGCCTTTTTTTGCCACTGATCTAAATTTGCTATTTCTTTTTCAATAATTTTAATTTTAGTCCCTAGAGAATTTGGTTTAGACACATTTTCCCTGTCTTTTTTAGGTTTCATTGTAGAGACTTTTTGCAATGCTTCACCAAGTCTACTATATAAAGCTTTGTCAAAGGGAGGAAGTTCCTCTAGTACGCTTTCTAGATTGTTTGGATTAGCTAAGAGATATTCTGTTCCATTCACTACTTTTTCGATGTCATAAGTTTCTTGGGTAGGAAAGAATGTAATTACATTTGGTTCAAAGGCTAATGTTCGTCCTCTTCTCAATGAATTATATTGTGTTAGAGTATTCTGCAATTGATAAAACATCTTATCCTGATCATCATATATATCAGCTGCTGTCCCTCTTGAAAATACAAATGCAACTAATCCAAATTCTTCAGTTATTAATAATCCATCTACTGTAATAACCTTTTGGTCCGCCGCTTTTAGCAAATAACCTAAGAACAATGTACCTTCTAAACTTCCATCCTTAAATGCTGTGAGCTTTTCAATTAATAATTCTGTGGCATGAACATTCTTAACAATACCACGTACAATATCTAATTTCATACAAAAACCCCTTTCAACTTTATATAGTTTAATTAAGGAAGCATCTTAGTAATAGTTTATTTTTTAGTAATTAATCTAAAACATAGCTCTATATCCTAAAGAATTCGCTCTCCTCTACAATATTTCCCTCATTAGGTATAAATCTAATCCTGTTTTTTTGGATTTAGTCGATGTCTTCCTTTCCTCTTCCCGTAATTGTAATCAAAAACGTGTGTTTTTTAAACAAATTTATTATAGCGAAACACTAATCACGATTGAAGAGATAAGGACTAACTGTAATGTTTAGCCCTTCAGTATGTGTTCGAGAAGTATTTAAATAACAGTGAAATGGACAAAACTCTCCAGACTTACTAATTCATTTCTCTTTAAAGCTACGGCTGCACCCGCTCTTTTTCAACGGCCGGAGGGGGGGAATTGTTTTAAAACACGGATATTATCTACTAATACAATTTCTGAAAGTTAAAACTCTGATTTCCTTATGTTAAGTAGGAAACCAAAGGTATGTTTCGTTTTCTGACAGTTATTTTCAATTTAATTGAGTTTTATAGGTTTTTAACTCTTAGATCTGTAAGTGTATACGGAACCGCTAGTTATAACTGAACCATTTGATTCATCACAATATGGGCAGTTTATTTCTTCACGAACTTTACCTCCAGGAACTTGCATATCAGTCACTTTGTAAAGAAAGTCTTCACCACATTTTTTACAAGTTGCTTCATCCATAAAAATATCCTCCTTGTACTGTATTTATGCCAATAGGATTAGTTTAATCTAAATATTACCACAAAACAGAATCTATCCTTCGTTTCCAAAGTCCGAATTATGTCAAGGAGTTGTAGAAATACAGATCTTTTTGACGTTAGTACTCCTATAAATGTTTCTTGAGCACGCTCAAATACTTTCCTGACTGTAAAATTTCTCCTCAACATTCTTTATTTGTTTCATACTTGATTTTGTATTCTATATCCTTATTTAGTAAGATTAGCAACTTTGATTAGAGTATCTCTCGTTCTAACAAGTCATGACATCTAATGGAGAAAAATTTAAAATACATGGGTAATAAACAAATAAAAGTTTACTTTTTTATAACTATCAGGCAATTCACTTGACAAAATTTAAATAAAAGGTAAAAATATTCATAGAATATATTAATGGAACTTGGGAGAGTGAATCTGTTGAATCCTATCATTGAAAAAGAATTTGCATTAAATGAACAAATCTATGATCTACTTTTAAATGGAATCAAGAATGGTTTGAAAGACTTTTATGATCAAAAAGATCAGGAAAAATGGCCATTCATAAATTATCCAACAGCAAAGATTTCTTTCCCATACATTAGAATCGTTTGTATTAATAATGCTATTGATAAACTTGTGAGACAAAACCCCTCTCTTGGGATAACAACAGAAGTAAAAAAAGTGGGATCTTATGAATATATTCTGTTGACTCTTGAAAAAGAAAATATAAAAATTACAATTAGTTCCGTTGATAAACTGGGGGATTTACCGGAAGTGAGTGAGTATCGGGCTGATTTATCTGCTGGAAATGACCGTTTTGACCCACAACAAACATTATTTGAAGTTGATTTCGATGAATCTCTACCAAAATCAATGGTTGTTACTTACAACGGGAAAAAAGGACCTATTCCAGAGTTTGTTTATCTCGGTGCCACTACGTCCGAACAGGATACATGGATATACTCAATGAACTTATCAGCAAGAGTAAATAAAACAGCGCTAGAAGAACAAAAGGACGCTCCAGCCACATCCAACTTAGGAATTCTAAAACCATCTGTTAAACTGAAAGTTAATGTACAGAAAAAAGATAATGTTATTCCTTTAACAATAAAAAAGGATGCACTGAAAAAGGATCGTGAGGAAGATACAAAATAGTCCTTTTGTTCTTTTTGATAAAAGGGGTTTAAAGGATGAGTATATTGAATAAGGAGTTAAATACATTTAACCCTAGAAGATTAAAAGAAGCTCGATTAGCTCGTGGAATGACCATTACTGAATTAGCTAAAAAAGCTCATGTGACTAAGCAAGCTATTTCACAATTTGAACTAGGTCAAGCAGTACCCAAGGCAGAAACATTGATGTATATTATCCATTCATTGGATTTTCCTAAAATGTATTTTTATGGACATAATGAAGAAGACGCTGCCGGTAATACATTTTTCAGGGCCTCTTCAAGTACTTCCCAAAAATTAAAAGAAATGCAGCGGATAAGAGTAAAATGGCTATCGCAAATCCATTCTTACTTAGAAAGTTTCATTGAATTTCCAGAACTAAATCTTCCGGATACATCTATGTTTGAGGATAAAGAATGGGATAATAAAACTATAGAAGAACTTGCTATTATAACTCGAAATTATTGGGAACTAGGAGATACACCTATATCTGATATGGTTCATCTTCTTGAACTAAATGGAGTTGTTGTATCATCTCTTGATATTCATAACAATAAAATAGATGCTTTTTCTCAAAGAAGAGAAAAGCGGACGATTGTTGTATTAGGTAATGATAAGGGCTCTGCTGCAAGAAGGAACTTTGACTGCGCTCATGAATTAGGTCATCTTTTAATGCATCATCATATCATTGATGATCAAGAACAGCTAACTAAGGAAGAATTTAAAAAGATGGAAGCACAGGCAGATCGGTTTGCTTCAACTTTTCTATTGCCTGCAGATACTTTTATCAAAACAGTTGTAGGGACCAGATTAGAGGATTTTAAAGACCTAAAAAAATATTGGAAAGTTTCTATGCAAGCTATGATAAGAAGATGTTATGATTTAGGCTACTTAAGTGAAAATCAGTATATATATCTTAATAAACAAATGTCGGCTAGAAAGATGCGAACAAAAGAGCCTTTGGATGATATAATCAAAGTACCCTCACCGACAGTTTTAAATAAGGCTTTTGAGTTAATTTTAGATAATAAAATTAAGACAGAAGAAGATATATTACAAGAACTACTGCTACCTCAAACGGATGTTGAATTATTAGCAAATCTAGGGATAGGGAGACTTAATCCTAGAAGCAATGTTAACGAACAAGTAATTAATTTGAGTTTTAAAGCGGAAAGAACAAAGAACTCTATATAATTAAAAAACCAAAGGATATCGTGCTTTTAGTAGCTTTTGAGTTACTTATAAGCGGATATCCTCTTTTTGATTTACTAAATGGTTCAGTTCCAGTATCGGTGCGTGAGGATTTCGTGAAATATTGCATTGAAAAAGAATTAGAGTGTTTGTGGCAAAAAAAATGGTTCTTTCCAAAGTTGGTTGAAATTCTAACAATTTGTCCATATGTTCCTATTATTTAAGTGAGGGATGGTGCTGTAAAGTGGATGATGTGGTGAAACTGTTAGATGAAAACCTTAGATATATCTCACATGAAATTCTAGAAGATACACTATTTATTCGGGTTGCCTCGGAGAAGTTGTCATTAACATGCCATTCCTGTAATGCACCTTCTGCTAATTCTCGCTATGAAAGAACGTTGTATATGTGATCCATAACTGCAAAATGTTCTGTCATAATGTGCAATGCTATCGCAAAACATTTGCTGAACCATTTTTATTTTTACCCTATAAAGCGAAAAAATCCACTCGCTTGGAACAAGAAATCATGAAAGTCGCTCAAAATGTCAGTTCGCTTACAGCTAAAAAGATATTGAACTGTGGTATTGCGAAGGTTGGAAAAAGCACCATTTGCAATCTACTAAAAAAAACAATCGAAATGGTTCTGGTGCAAATACTTCAGAAGAGCTATAGAGAGGCGAAAAGGTTTCCTAATGGAACTATTTTATGCTAAAAGGCCGAATATTTGATGAATTAGGTTCACTTGATTTTGGACAGACTTCTTCCCTTGGAGAGTTTGTCCTTTTTTCATCATATGCATCGCTTCTATACCACTCAGTATGTAAGTAGCAGTATGAAATGATTTCAATCCTAACATAGAACGAACATGTTTCTTGATAAAACGATGATCTTGTTCCACGATATTGTTTAAATATTTCTTTTGTCTGAGTTGCGTACCTGATGGCATGCTTTTTTCCTTCCTTAATTCTTCAATTGCTATAGGATAAGCTGGATTTTTATCCACTGTTATGACACGCGGCTTTGAAATATGAAAAGACCGCAAAGCTTTCTTGAAAAAGCTCTTTGCAGCCTTAGGATCTCTGGTTTTACCTAAATAAAAATCAATCGTCTTTCCTTCTGAATCAACAGCACGATATAGGTACATCCATTGACCTTTGACTTTCACATACGTCTCATCGACTCGCCAAGAATCATTGGTTGGCTTAAGATGACGCCGTACTTGCTTATCTAATTCAGGACTATACTGATGAACCCAGCGCATGATGGTTGTATGAGTAATAGATAGGCCGCGTTCTTCCATCATTTCGACTAAATCACGAAAACTGAGGTTGTACCGTAGGTACCATCTCACGGTCACTAAAATAATCTCAGGTTGATAATGCTTCCACCAGAACAAAAAAAAGAATGGTAATTTAATCCTGTGTTTTGTTTAATTAAAAGTACCTACTATCAAAACAGGTGCAAGAAAGGGGGGGCAGGGAATTATTGGACTTGTTGGAATCTTTAAACGAAAAAGAAGATCAAATTAGCAGTGTCCTGAAAATGTTAGGCGGGAGTATGAATATGGGGGAGGAAAATGTTTAGAGCACGTAAAGAATTTTGATTTTGCTCAGCGAAATCTTTATATTAAAGATGTTCAAGATGGGATTGATGTTGGAGGTATTAATTTAAAGGAAAACAAGAGTTATCTTTGTGAATCAGCTGTTCATCTAACCACTGGCCTTTTTTATATTAAATAGTGGAAAATGAATTACATAGGCAAGCCAGTTGAAAAATTTAGTGACGATATAGAGTATGCAGAAAAGTGCTTTTCAACGCTTGACAAACATTATATGCTTTGGTCTTCAGTTGCTAAAGACAATAAATGGTCAAATTCACCATGTTAATGTGGTGTGTAATTGTATATACCCAAAAAACAATACCGAGATGGATTTCATTATTAATGAAAATACATAGAATATTTGAGTGAGATTCGGAGGTATACAAGGGTTATCCCTAAGGAATGGAAATCTCCTATAATGAGATTATCTTAAATTGGGAGGGATATCTTGCTTCTCGTAGAAAGTAACTAATCGATTCGGAGTTTTATAGTAGATAACCATTAAAGAATTATTAAAAGTATAAAAGGGGACTGTTGATTGTGTGAATAATGGTGAATGGACTGATTACTTTAAAGGAGGAGACTGATTTGGAATCTGGAAAAAAACCTAATGAATGGATTGTAGATAATAAATGGGAATTTAGGAATGTAGATTCGATTGCAATCCCGGATGATGGATTTAGACCGGTTCACGCAATTGGATCAGCCGTATTTCATCCAGAATATAATGGAAAGGATAGTGTACCAGAGGTTAATAGGCGTTATTTCCTTCGTCGTACCTGGAATGCGAATCTTCCAATTCTAACTACATTTATGATGAACCCGAGTGCTGCTAGTGAACTTACTAGTGATGATACGGTTGATTTTATGATGTTATATGCCAAACACCATGGTTATGGAACACTGTTAGTCGTAAATACAAGTCCAGTGATAAAAGGTAGTAATACAATTGAAAATGATTTTCCAGCTGACAAAAATAATTGGTTTTATATCGAACATGCCCTTAATAATGCAAATGAGGTAGTTCTTGATTGGGGAAAGAATGGGCAAAAATATGGGATCCCCATTTTAAAATCAAATTATCCGTTAGCTGAACTGTTGGAAACACATCATGACAAGCTCAGGGTGTTTGGTTATGGTAAGGAGAACACTAATCGACTATTCCCCAAACATCCCCATCCACAAAGGGTAGAACAAAGATTTCCATTGAACCATGTGTTGCTAGAGGTGACAGTCGAAAAGCGAATTGCAATGTTACGCGAAAATGTGTTCTCTCCATACGATTTCAAATTTCACAATTAGTGTAAAAAATAAAAATGAGGTGATTTCTTTGTTTTTTTTAGGGCAACATATCAATGAGACTGTTCTTAAAAATATCCTAAAAAGTGAAGAATTACAACAGTTTATACAATTTACAAAAAAGGAATTAGGTATCAGGGAGGATTATGAGTGTCCCATCGTGCCAGAAAATCATCAAAAGGATATTACTGGGTTTGCCGTTGAGGATACCGATGCGAGTTTAATATTTTCTCCATCTTATGCACAGGTTCAGCGTATAGAAATTTATCTTGAAACATTGACAGAGAAGATTAATAATTCTTTTGCACATCGGATCCATAGTTATAATGCAATGGAAATTATAGCAAAAGTCAATATATATAACGCTATTGCTCACGAATATGTACATATTCTTCAACATGAAGAAGAGAGAATAAATGCAGAGGTAATTAAAAAGCAAAAGTCTCTACCATACAAAGAAAGAAGTATCGAAATTGAGGCCTTTACGCGAGCGGAGGAGTTAGTTGTTAAATTCACCACAATGAATATCGAAAAAATAAAGATTATTCTTTCCAGAAGACTTGACAACGATTTAGGTGCAGAGCTTACTGATTACCTTAAGCAATTTAATCGTATGAAGTAAAAGATAAGACTCTATTCTGGATATTTTGTTGTTGAGATTATCAATTATATGGAAAAGATTTAAATTATGGTAAAAAAGCTGGGGATAATTCTACGATCCTAACAAACAAAATTAAAGTTATTTCTTCTTGGCAATCACAGCTTCGCTAGTAACTAACTCTATGTACATCCTAAAGTATTATTATTGCTGACAAAGTGCAGAAATGGGTATGTACCCATCGCCATCAAGATAAGAAAAACTAAAGAGTTATTTATCAGAGTTTGGTTGGTTTTTTGGTTTTGGATTAGGGAAGAATTTAAGACTGAGGAATCATAATATCAAATGGAGGTAACTACTCAGGCTCCCTAAAGATATGCAAGACAAATAGAGGCTACCAAGCGGCAGCCCCTATGCTTATCGCATAGGAGTCAGAGTCATCACTCCTGTTTCGTTGTACGTTTTGAGTGTTTGAAAAACAGATCTTCCTTGTTTCCGTAGAGTACCGATTACACTGCGGATACGCAGATAGTTCTTGGCACCGTACTTGCTTCGGAACGAGCCGCTGATTTTATGGCGAATTTTGATAGAGCGAATGTCTCGCTCCGCTAAGTTATTGTCAAACGGAAGGTCCCGATGAATGAGGAATGCCAGCACCGCATCTTTGTGAAGTCTTAGACGACGGAGAAGGTTATATGCCTTACTCTGTTTGACGCGACCTTTCGTATTCGTTTCCTTCTTGGCGGGTGGATGAATCTTCTCACCTTCGGTAAGAATGGCTTCGTATTTTCGTTCCAAGTCTAGGAGTTGATGGGGTGTTAATGTTCCGTTTGCTTCTTCTTTTGCTTTCTTGGCGGACTGGAAGAAGTCCATCATGTCCTTGGCCCACTCCTCTTTGCGATGGTCATAGATGCCTTGCAGTTCTCGTAAATGATGGACATTGCACAACACATGCTGGCACTTGTCATACTTGAAATAAGAAGACCAGCCATCATGCACAGTGATTCCTTCGTAAGAAGGAAGAAGCCCAATTTCATCCATCGCTTCCTTGCCGCGCTTGACATGATGATATTGGAGCGTTACCCGTTCTGTGCTGAATGTGTGCACCCACTCTATCTTTCCTTCGTTACGGATTCCAGTTTCATCGCAGTGTACGACAGGAGATATCAGAGCGAGTTCACGCAGCTCTTCTTCAACTGGCTGAAGGCGCGTACTCCAACGTTGAATCATCGTGTTAAGAGTTCCTTCACTAATGGATTGGTGGCAGACATCTCGAAAAAACTCAGCTGTCCGTGAGAGAGACAAGTGCTGATGGCATGCCAAATACACCGCCATGAGTTCCACATGCGGTCCATATTGTACAACATTTTTCACTTCTGTTGGAAAAGTAGCTTCTTCTGTATGAAGACAGTGTGGACAGATTTTTCTCTCTGCCTGATGCTCTGTCACTTCCAAAATGATGAGCGGAAGATCAAACACTTGTCGTTTCTTTACACCGATAACAGGCTCTCCTTGTAAGGAAGTCTGGCACTGCGAACAGGAAGTAACAGAATGGCGCACCGTATGGTCAGGTGTCTCAACTTGATGAAGGGTATAGCCCACATGCTTTGGCTGTCCACCCGTGAGCCGTCCTGTTTTCCCGCGCAAACTCTTTGTCTTCGGCTTTTGTAGCCCGTCTGATGACGGGGGCTTATGACTGTTTTTGGAGTTTTTTTTAGTGCGAGCTTCCAATTCTTGAACACGTGCTTCTAAGGCTGTGAATGTTTCCGTAAACAAGGAAACAACAGCTTCTGGACCTTGATGATACGCTTCTAAAATTTGTTCTCGGTTTATCATACCCTTCACCTCCATTTTATCGTCTATCTTTAGTGTAAACGGGGATGGGAGGGACTAAACCTTGAAAAACTAGAAAATATGAAACCACCGTGAAGGTGGGTAGCCTGAGTAGTTACTGCAAATCTATATCTGTATTTCTATCAGTATTTAAAATTTTATTTAATTCGTACACATACTTACTATCTATTGCGTATTTCAGAAAAACTATTTCAGAAACACTTTGTAAATATGTATTTTTGTCAAAGTCTTTTACTAACTGTATTCTTGAAAAAAATGAATTCAGGTAACTACTCAGGCTCCCTAAAGATATGCAAGACAAATAGAGGCTACCAAGCGGCAGCCCCTATGCTTATCGCATAGGAGTCAGAGTCATCACTCCTGTTTCGTTGTACGTTTTGAGTGTTTGAAAAACAGATCTTCCTTGTTTCCGTAGAGTACCGATTACACTGCGGATACGCAGATAGTTCTTGGCACCGTACTTGCTTCGGAACGAGCCGCTGATTTTATGGCGAATTTTGATAGAGCGAATGTCTCGCTCCGCTAAGTTATTGTCAAACGGAAGGTCCCGATGAATGAGGAATGCCAGCACCGCATCTTTGTGAAGTCTTAGACGACGGAGAAGGTTATATGCCTTACTCTGTTTGACGCGACCTTTCGTATTCGTTTCCTTCTTGGCGGGTGGATGAATCTTCTCACCTTCGGTAAGAATGGCTTCGTATTTTCGTTCCAAGTCTAGGAGTTGATGGGGTGTTAATGTTCCGTTTGCTTCTTCTTTTGCTTTCTTGGCGGACTGGAAGAAGTCCATCATGTCCTTGGCCCACTCCTCTTTGCGATGGTCATAGATGCCTTGCAGTTCTCGTAAATGATGGACATTGCACAACACATGCTGGCACTTGTCATACTTGAAATAAGAAGACCAGCCATCATGCACAGTGATTCCTTCGTAAGAAGGAAGAAGCCCAATTTCATCCATCGCTTCCTTGCCGCGCTTGACATGATGATATTGGAGCGTTACCCGTTCTGTGCTGAATGTGTGCACCCACTCTATCTTTCCTTCGTTACGGATTCCAGTTTCATCGCAGTGTACGACAGGAGATATCAGAGCGAGTTCACGCAGCTCTTCTTCAACTGGCTGAAGGCGCGTACTCCAACGTTGAATCATCGTGTTAAGAGTTCCTTCACTAATGGATTGGTGGCAGACATCTCGAAAAAACTCAGCTGTCCGTGAGAGAGACAAGTGCTGATGGCATGCCAAATACACCGCCATGAGTTCCACATGCGGTCCATATTGTACAACATTTTTCACTTCTGTTGGAAAAGTAGCTTCTTCTGTATGAAGACAGTGTGGACAGATTTTTCTCTCTGCCTGATGCTCTGTCACTTCCAAAATGATGAGCGGAAGATCAAACACTTGTCGTTTCTTTACACCGATAACAGGCTCTCCTTGTAAGGAAGTCTGGCACTGCGAACAGGAAGTAACAGAATGGCGCACCGTATGGTCAGGTGTCTCAACTTGATGAAGGGTATAGCCCACATGCTTTGGCTGTCCACCCGTGAGCCGTCCTGTTTTCCCGCGCAAACTCTTTGTCTTCGGCTTTTGTAGCCCGTCTGATGACGGGGGCTTATGACTGTTTTTGGAGTTTTTTTTAGTGCGAGCTTCCAATTCTTGAACACGTGCTTCTAAGGCTGTGAATGTTTCCGTAAACAAGGAAACAACAGCTTCTGGACCTTGATGATACGCTTCTAAAATTTGTTCTCGGTTTATCATACCCTTCACCTCCATTTTATCGTCTATCTTTAGTGTAAACGGGGATGGGAGGGACTAAACCTTGAAAAACTAGAAAATATGAAACCACCGTGAAGGTGGGTAGCCTGAGTAGTTACTAAATTTATTACTCCCCATGTTCCTTCTGTCCAAACAACATTAGGTGCATTTTCATAACCACTATTATATGGTTTATATCCAGATACAAGAGTATCCGTTTGATAAGTCATATTATATGTACCCTCATTACTACTCAAATTCATGGGAACATTATTAACTTCAAATCTCTCAAGATATGCAGTTGCAGTTTGTGATAAGTCCTGTCTTCCTATAGCTTCTAGAAAAATAGAACCCCAGGAGCTTGTATCTAGTGCATCTGCTGGATCATTAATTCCTTGGTTAAATCGCTTTTCAGAATAATTCCAATGATACGTTAATAGCGCATTTTCTATAGAGCTAGCAGCCTTTAAATAACGTGAATTTCCAGTTAAGTTCCCAAGGTTTCTAAAAAAGAAATAGGAATCAATATTATGTTCGGTTGAATACCAATTTACATCGGGACCACCCTTTATACTACCTGTACTTTTATCTTGTTGAGATAAAAGATAGTTAGCGATGGAAATAGCAAAATTTCTATATGTAGAATCACCGAATGTTTCTTCATATTTAACTGCTGAATCTCCTACCCATGCTATTGAACCACTCCTCTTTCTTTCATCTAGTGGTCCAGAATAAACATCGTATGAGAAAGCTAGAGAGCCGTCACTGTTTTGCAATTGAGATAAAGTCGATAATATAGATGATGCCCTTCCCTGATCACCTGCCATCGAAAAAGCAAATACAGCCAACGCATCATCATAAATCCAACTTCTTCTATCAATACCTAGCTTATTTACCGGATCATCAATAGGTACATTATATGATCTTATTAACTTGTATTTTGGAACTTCAGTTGTTCCGAATACCTTTTCATCAGATACTCGAACTATTCTCGCGACTTTTTCCCCTTCTCTTACTCCTATAGCAGTACTAGAAGCTGAGTCACTATAAGTAGAAGGTCTGTTCGTATTAAATGAACCATCTGCACTAATAGGAACTTTTGCTTGAAGGTACGGTATATCCGAAACACAATAAATCCATACTTCATACTCCTTAATTACTTCAGAAACAGGCTTCTCTTCTGCAATAGCCTTTATATTATTGGACTTATCTTCTAAAGTAATACGCGGGGTACCATGGAATGTCTTTTCACCAGCACTCCAAGTACCATCAGAATTTAAGGAAGCTCTTCCAATTTCATAATCCATATCTGTTTTATCATAAATAACAATAGAGTAATTTTCCGGATTATCTATGTTATTCCAAACACCACTCACTTCACCAGAATATCCCTGTACATAATTATAATTTGTTTGGAGATAGGGTTGTGATTTAGTTGTATAGTTTGGAAGAGAATTTATGTCTACTTGTCCTGAAACATGGCCAACATAATCATAACTATAATTCTCTGAAAGACTGAGTTTAGAAGGATAAACTGGTGGGTCAAATTGTTTTTTAAGCCAGCTTAGTGACTTGTTTAAATTGTCTCCACTAGCATAGGTAACTTCCTCTGGGAATATAGGTACTAATGAACAAAATAAGGTGAAACATAATAACAGACTGATTAGATTTCTACTTTTCAGGAATTTCACATTTTTTATCTCCTTAAATCCATATATATTGACAGTCAAAATAAAAAAATGCCCTCATATTAGGTGATTTTGAATAGTGCTAAACTGTTCAGAAAGGAGCTTACAGTACTGTCAAGGTATATCGTTTCTTTTGAACTTATCTATCACTATTTGCGATGTCACCCCATTGTACATATTTACCGTTGTAGTTCTAACAAGACGATAACCCCAAAATAATCACTAAACATACAAACAAATTTTCCTTATTTTCTCATGATATCCCTACCTTTTTTTATTTTACCATATGAATAATACGTTTTTAAGAAAAATTTTCCTTAATATCCTATTCAATTCCAGTTTTTATAATCGCGCATTATCGGGAGTCGATGTGTTTAGGGAACTATGAAAAGCCCTTCAGTTAGACTATCTGAAGAGCTTCATGTTCACATAAATAGTCCCAGTACCAGCATCGCAGCAACGCTGGAATTGGGACTTAGAGTAGGAAAAACCGGCTTTTTCGTATTAAAAAGTTCCTTAGCGTATATTTTCCTTAAAATGTTGGCGGGACCCCTGATATAGATCATCATGAGAGAATCCTATACATACAGGCTATTGGAAATCGTGGAGATATTTATAAATAACAGTATTATAATTTTTTTGTAAAGTCAGAGAGACCTTCCTAAAAATAAATTGGAGAGTCTTTCTTGTACCATGTGTACATAATGTCCGCTAATGCTTATTGCGTAATTTTGTTCCATTGCTACACAGACCCCAAATGTCCTGTATATCCGTCGGATTCGCTGCCAATACTATTCGGAAAGGCTGTATTGCTCACATGTTCTTACAACAATGAAAGGCCCTGCGCTCACTAAATATGCAACAGACTGGTACCTACTTTTACGTTTAGCGAACTATAAGGGTGATGATAGTCTAATAGATGGACAGGTCGAACAGAGAGTTTATAATAAACAATAGCAAAAAAGTTCGAGGTGTCCAGATGACAAAGACAAAATATGATGCAGAGTATAAGAGGCAAGTAGCTCAGCTATGCTTGGAGGGGAACAAAACAACTGCCCAAGTGGCAAAAGAATTAGGCATTACGTATAAGACGTTATACCGTTGGGTGACGGAGTACAAAGAAAGTAATGGAACAAGCTTTGTAGGTTCAAGAAATCTGAAGCCGGAAACAGAAGAAGTAGTGAAGCTGCGCCGTCGTAATGCAGAACTTGAGGAAGAGTTGGCAATCCTAAAAAAGGCGCTAGGCATCTTCAGCAGAGATCAGAAGTAAAGTATGCGTTCATCCATGAGCACCAGGATGCTTTTCGCATTGTGAAGATGTGTCAATTGTTAGGTGTATCCAAAAGCGGTTACTATGCCTGGCTCAAGCGTCCAAAGAGCGAGCGGGCAAAAAAGAAAGAAGAACTGGTCCGCCAAGTGAAAAACGAGTATTTACAGTCAGGGCGAATTTATGGGAGTCCGAAGATTACACAGGAACTACGCAAGAAGGGAAACAAGGTGTCACAGAAGACGGTGGCACGCATTATGAGCAGGGAAGGTCTGCGTTCCATTACGGTACGAAAATATAAGAGGCAACAACGAACAGTAACCACCGTTACAAGGTACATGACAATGTGCTGGGCCAGAACTTTGCGGCAACAGCGCCAAATCAGGTTTGGATGGCGGATATTACGTATGTGGAGACAGGCGAAGGCTGGCTGTACCTTGCGAGCATCATGGACCTGTACACACGTAAAATTGTAGGTTGGGCCTGTGACTCCCGCATGACAAAAGAACTTGTGATACAAGCATTTCAGCGTGCAATTAGCAGAGAGCAGCCACAAGGAAGCCTCCTGCATCATTCGGATCGTGGAAGCCAGTATGCCTCAAATGACTATCAGGCGCTCCTTCAGGCACATGAGATAGAAGTGAGCATGAGTCGAAAAGGAAACTGTTATGACAATGCGGTAATCGAATCGTTTCATAGCTTATTGAAAAAAGAGTGGCTGTACCCAAGGAAGTTTAAGACGAGAACCGAAGGAAAACAAGCCATTTTTGAGTACATTGAATGTTTTTATAACCGAAAGCTAAGCCGTGCCGCATTGGGATATGTCTCGCCCTGCGAGTTTGAAGCACAATATTATGCTAACCAGAGACAAGTAGCTGCATAAAATCGGCTATTTCTCTCTGTTTAACGTGTCCATTCTATTAACATAGATCCATTCCATTATGTATAAAAAAAGAGGATCTACGCCCTCGTATTGGACATAGTATCCTCTTCTAATTATAGTATGTTTAATACCGGTTTCCCTCCTAATGTTCTCAATAATTTTTGAAGCTAATTCAGCTGGTGATTTTGCGAATAAGTGTAGTGAATGAGTCACATCAATTAGTGCTTCGTCTATGCTATAAGCATGAAAATCTTCAATAGGAACATATCGTAATAATATTGAAGAAATATGATTAGATACCTTTATATAATAGGCCATTAAAGGATTAACAATATGTATGTCATTTCTCCTTGGAACTTCATATAATCGAGATCCTTGTTTAATGTAGTGTAGTGCTTTTCAAGAGGGAAATAAAAAATCCCTCTTGGAAATAGCACTATTTTTGTGCCGAAAACAGCTGTTTTTTATCATTTAAAACACTTACAGGATAATACACTCTCAAATATGAAATGATAATTATTTGAGGGGTGGTAGTATGAAGTTCAAAATTTGTTTTACAGTTATAATTTTCACTTTAATGTTTATCCTTTCAGGATTTGAGAATAAAGAACGGGTCGAGGTCTCTATTGTTTCAACTTCGATCACCAAACAAGGACTAAGGTATGACATCAAATTAAAATTTACTAATTGTAATGAACTATGCAAAAAGAATTTGAGTTTAAAAGTGAAGCCAGGATTTGATTTAAGAACTTAATGGAACTCAATGGAAGAGAATTATTGTTAATAAGAGGATCAAAACATATTAATGATAATACTGGAAAGTATTTTTTAGAGTACAAAGTTAAAAAGAATGTAAGTGAAAATGAAGTATTTTTCTTTTCTAAATACGCAACATTACTTGTTATGGATGGTACAAAAATAATTCAAAGAGTGCCTTTAAAAAAATATAGAAGTAAAACACTACCTTATTAGTAATAATGCATTAAATAAAAAATACATCTCAATAAACCACTTGTTCAGCCATTTAGTTAAATAGGATAAATGAAAAAAGGACTGTACTCTGTAAAACTAAGGGGATATAAATGGTAATCTAACCCCTAATCTCAATGCCTCAAATAGAATGTTCCACATTGTATAAAAAGGTACATCACTAACTATTAGTGGTGTGCCTTTTTTTATTTATAAGACCTCTAAATGACCTCATTTTTTACTACAACAAAGTTATTTACAACAATAGTATGGTCGTTGTAAAATAGGAACATACATTTGCAGGAACGTACATTCTTATCGGAGGTATATTAATGAAAGATTACACGGTCAAAGAAGTTGCTACTCTTCTAGGGAAGCATGAGGAAACAGTAAAACGATGGATTCGTGCTGGTAAATTACCTAACTCATATAGAAATAGTGATAAAGAAGGGTGGAGAATCCCTGAAAGCGACTTACCCAACCTCAACAAAATTGTTGTTCCTGTCGGAACAACAGAGCAAACACACTACGAAAAAGTAAAACCTGATGTTGATGAAACAGAGTTGGTTAAGCTTGCTTATGAAGCTGTTACCCTAACTTCGCCTACTGATGACATACTATCCATCCTTTCTGTTGTAGGAATTAAACGAACACTAGAGATACTCCTTATCATGCAACAATCTCCTACAAGAGTGAAAAACCCTAATGGGTTCATAAAAAAAGCCATCCAAGAAAATTGGGATTCTGAATCTGTTCCTGTCAAAATACCAAGGAAACAAAGTAAACATTTATACGACCTCACTCAACAAAACTACAACCCAATACATAGCAATGAAACCAAAACATATAAACAAAAAATCCATCTTTACAATTTTTTAGAAGATTAACATTTAAACGTGCAAAGAAGGAGACTGTTTATGATAACTAAATACTGGTATAGTTACTGCCCCGATGGTATTAGAAGTCGGTATGAACTACTTGTATTTGACCATAATAATCAGCCATTTCTACCGTTAACAGACTTTTACCATGACTGCATTGGGAGAATAAGCAAAAGCTCTGCTCTATCATATTTACAATGCCTCCTCCCTTTCTTTAGTTGGCTCGACACTTATAGTAACTACCAAGGAAACCATGTTCACTGGGACGAGAACCCTGAAGCTATAAGAGTGATTGTTGAAGACTACCTTAAGAATGAAATGGCTTGTAAAGTAAGAGAAGAGGACTCCTTTCGTTTTGTAAACCGTACAAGCAAAAGTCCTAACACAGTCAACCTGTTTCTGATTGCTTTAAGGGGGTTCTATAAGTCCCTTACAAGGTTAAAGCAATATAACTATCCCAATCCAATGATAGATCCTATTGCTATTTTAGATGAATACAAAACTCAAACCGACGGTGTGAGAAAGAATAAACCCCGTATGCCATCTGAAGCAGGAACGGAAGAAGCTGTTCCTTACCGAAGATTAACAGATTCATATTTTAAACTTATTAATGAGGAATGGCATCCGGAAATCATTGATGACCCTTACCTTCCTCATCAAGTTTATCAAGCAGGAAAGAAAGTTAGCTGGGCGTTAAGGGAAATGGTGATTACTCGTATGATTTTTGAGACAGGAGCAAGGGTTTCAGAAATAATTGGGTTAACCATCGGAGATTATCGTTCGCGAAAATCTTCCCAGGAGGCTAACACGTTTAGTAAAGGAAGTCATGGTCGGAGGGTGAAGTTTATTCGCTTTGGTAAAGAAACCGTTAAAATGCTCCTGGACTATATAGATACGGAGCGTAAGCAAGTAGATTCCTTACAACGAGGTTTTAATACGTTACCAAGTACAGAACCTATATTCCTTACGGAATTAGGAAGTCCATATAACTATAATGCATGGTTATACCACTGGAACAAAGCAATGAAAAAAAGTGAAATGAAGTTAAATCCTCATAAAGCAAGGCATTGGTTTGTTACCACAAGAATGCGCGAAATCCTTAATACATCTAAAGATAAAGCGGAAATTGAGAAAAGAAAAAAGGAACTCATTCAATATATGAAATGGTCTCCTAAAAGCAATACGATTGAGACATACGAACATCACTTTGAGGAAGAAAAACATCGTGAAGAACATGACAAAATGCTAGAGAACATGGAAAAACGAGGGCAAGAGTACATTGAACAGAAGAAGAACAAGCGAAAGAAAAAACCAACACTAACAGTGTTGGAAACCACTGATGAAACTGAAATTCCGGAGGAATTACGGGATTTATTTGATTGATTGGAGTGATTCATCTGACAGTATCAACGGTTGTACCCAATTCCCCTTTTTATCAGCAGCTAAAAGGTAAAATCGACGAGCGAATCCTTCGCTTACAAGATTCACGAGGAACATTTTTGTTAGATAAGTTAAATAAAGTAAATTTAAAACATTTTGTTAATACCGCATCAGATAAACCTTGGAAAAATCACCTCCTATTGGTGATACTGGTTTATGCTGATAATAATGCAGATGTACTAACAATAAAAAACATCCTATCGACAGTTAATCCAAGAATGAAAGATATCTTCAATGCTTTTTCTTTGAAAGATATGACAGAATTTGATGTGGAAGTACATCTATACCAATACCTAAAAGGAGATGTCTTTCCAGAGCATTCTAACAGTAAGAGAGCAGAGGTATTAATATTGTATAGGATGGGAGCTTACGCAACAAAGAAATGGTTAACGACCAAAAAAGACGCTAAAGAACAGGTCTATTTTGAGCAATTTTTGTTGCCTATGCCATCTTTTGACTCAAGTGATTTTTCGTTTGCTAAATTAGTTCTCTCTGAGAGACATGACAATCGGAAAAATGAAACAGATGCCGTTGTTCCTTTGCTCCCTGAGATTCGAGCGGAAGGAAATTTCCGTATGAATCAAATTAAAAGAATAAGAGATAACTTTTTAGCAGCTTGTGAAAGGGCTAAAAAGCCCGGTGTAGATTTACCTTTAGAATTCTCTTGGGAGGAACCTGAACGGATTGGAGAACGTTTTTATTTTCGTTTATGGGACAAACCTTCGTTTGTATTTCATCACCGAGAGCAGTTCCATACAAGCTCTATAAGGGCGGCTGAGAAACGCTCTGGTGCATATTCAACCGAGAATAACCACTACTTTGTAGAGTTTATCAAAGCAGAATGCATCGAAGATGACGATGTAGCAGAGGGCCCTTGGTTCATCGAGCTTTTTGAAAAAGGTGTTATAGGGCAATGGTCTCTAAGTGGTACTGATGAAGAAAAAGAGCAAAAGCGTGAATTTTTAAATTCATGGGGATATGGAGAAGAAAATTCAACTACAAATCCCCTACCTTTCTATTCGCAGCATGAAGGAATACTCAGCCTTAGTATATTTGTTTCACGTAACCAAGATAAGGCAGATGGAGTTTTGTTTGATACAGAGTCAGTATATACCGCAGCAACCTTCGGTTTGTTAGCGTTAGATATTTTCACCACAACAGGTGCTAGAATCAATGAATTATTACAACTCAACAATGATAACGGCTGTCTCAAGGCAGTGAAGTTTAAAAATAAAATGCGATACTCTTTTTATGCCATCCCAAAAGGTCGAGATGAAGTAGAGCCTTTTTATATCAGCGAACAAACTGTAAGACTAATTAAAGAAATCCAAATGATGTTAAAAGAGCATTATGAAAGTGAAGGAATTCCGAGTGTTGAATATAGGCATACACGCAAGCACTTGTTTCCTGACCCTAAAAAATATTTTCTTCAATATAATCATAGAGCTTTTAAGGAGGTTACGGTTTCGGCATGTGTTCGTTTTTTGGTTCACGGGTTAAGATTTGAAACGCAGGAAGGTAGACCTGTTGTTGTAAAGTCGCACTTATTACGCCATGCGTTTGCCACCGAAGCTGTTCAAAGACAGGCCATGTCAATCAATGTTGTAGCAAAGATTTTACACCAAAAAGATGTTAAAGTAACAGGATACTATTCAGAGCCTACGCCAAGTCAAATAGCTCAATCTGTTAGTGATTTACATGATGTGATTTCTGATTATGTTGACATAGATGAAGTCTACCTCAGAAGTCCTAAAAAGCTCCAAAAGGAGCTAGATGAGTACCAAGAGAGAGTAGGAATATTCAACAACGTTTTGGGTGGAACTTGTGTTACAGATATGGTTTGCCCCATCAAGATGGCATGTTTAGGCTGCCAAGCAAAAATTCCAGAACCGGAAAAAAAGCATGAGTTAGTAGAGGTGATTGATTTATCCAAAGATATGGAAAAACGTTACGCTGCCCTTGGGTTAACGGTAGAGGTAAAAAAAGCAAGAGCAATGAGGAGACATGCACGTAATGAGCTAAAAGAGATTGAGTTAATTGAACGATACAGGGAGGAACAAAATTATGAGTCAAAAGTTCAGTTCAATAAGTGAACGTCCTTGGCTGAAGGATAATCACCTAGCTAGCAGTCAACGTGTAGTTGAATTGGGGCAAAAAGTGATTGACCTTCTAGTTAAAGCTGGTCGCCCTGTCACCTTCAGTTCTATATCGGAAGAGTCAAAAAAACTTGATACTAAAGGAAAAGGTATTCACGAAAATACCATTCGTACAAACAAGGAGTTGTACGACTATTATAAACAACATAGTACAACGTATAAGCGAAAGCAGAACTCTAACAAAACTAGTTCAGCAAACTCTTCCAGTATCGAAGATACTGACTATCGAAAATTAATTCATGACAGAGACTCGGAATATCTAAAAAGGAAATACATGAGGTTAACTAAAGAAGAACTTGTACAAAAACTAATCCATGCAGAACAATATATTGTTGAAAATAATAAAAGTTGGGCAGCCAGTCAATTTGAGAAGTTCCAGTAAAATGTTGTAGTAGTAAATGAGATCATATGTAGTACTAAAAAGGATAGATAAAGCCAATTATATCTGCTTTTATCTATCCTTTTCTCTTACGTCATATAATGTGGAACATTCTATGGGAAGTTATTAATCTGAAAGACCGATAACACCTTTCGGTGTTTTTAACAAAAACTAATCAAGTCCTTCAGGCTTTGCGCATTAGGCCCTTGTGGGTTCAAAACTGCCATCTTCATATCGCAGCCACTAAGGAACAATACAAAGGATAGCGGAAGAAGTGAAGCAAGCTTCCAAAACGCTTTCTTAGGTTGCACGGTATAAATCTCCTTTCTGTTTTGACTATCACTATGCCAATAAAATAATATAAACCTATGAATCTCAGATTGGCAATAGCATGGCGAATATTGTTGAAAAATAGACACAAATAAATCCCTTATTTGTGATTTTTGTTACAGACGGTGTGTTCAAGTTCGTAACATAGCCATATTGTATAACATTCTGATCGTGCCATCCTCATATTCTAAATTTTCTTTCGGAATAAAGTGATGGCAGAGTAGATAATATGTCTCTTATTTGGATATTTAAGGTGAGTCAGGGTATTTTTTTAAGAAAGTAATATGTTTGAATAATCACAAAATTCTGACTAAAAGGTCAAATTTGTATCTTGGGAATATGACTTAAAAGAGTACAGTTAGATGATAGGAGCCCTATTGCTGCACGCTCTCGAAATAGACATACAGACAATGCTGCTCTTTTTTATAAAGGAAAAAAATACGAGTTTTCGGGGAAGTCCTTCCTCTTGTACAATAAAAAGAAAAATAATTAAATGGAGTATCAAATATGCTCAAGGTGATGAAATACGCAGCAAGTCTTATGACTTTTGCAATGTTTACCTCCTCATGCACCTCTGATTTGTCGGATATTATAGAGACACAAAAGGACAAACTGCTTCAAGAAACAGAGGAGGTAGGTACAAAACTGCAGTTATATTTAAAAAAACAAGCGATAATTGAGCATGTGCCTTTTTTGCAGCAGCTGCCAGAATTGCAGAGGGGCTGCGAGGTGACCAGCCTGGCAATGCTTTTACAATATGGTGGAGCGAATGTTGATAAAATGACGCTTGCGAAGGAAATTGCACAGGTTCCCTTTCAAACAGCCGGCAAATACGGTAATCCAAACGAAGGATTTGTCGGAAATATATATACGTTTTCACAGCCAGGATATGGTGTATATCATAAGCCAATCTATAAGCTCGCACAACGGTATGTGCCTGGAAAGGTAATAGATTTAACAGGTCGTGATATACAGGATGTATACAAAATGGTCAGTCTCGGATCTCCAGTTTGGATTATTACAAATGCTACGTTTCAGCCTTTACCAGAGAGTGAATTTGAAACGTGGCAAACACATGCAGGAGCTGTAAAAGTTACGTACCATGAACATAGCGTAGTGATTGTCGGGTATGATGAGGACTATGTATATGTAAATGATCCGTTAGAGGCTGGACCTAGAACAGCTCATCCTCGAAAGCTGTTTGAACAAGCATGGATGCAAATGGGGAAGCAGGCCATTTCTTTATTACCGAAGTAACGGCTCTTGTTTAAGTGGCTTTTTTGTAAGAGAGAAATGGTCCAGCTTTTCATATCTGTTTAGCTCTTTTGTCGTTAGAAAAACGGACTTTGTCAACTTTTTCGGTACATTTATGAAGAAGAGTGCGTTATTTTTTGGTACAATGTAGAGAAATACACATGTAACTTGAGGCGGTAAAGAAGGGATGAGGAGGATGAGAACAGACATGAAAGCAGTTGTGACGAAGGAACAGCTCGTGCAGTGGAGAAGATATCTACATATGTATCCAGAATTATCCTTCCAAGAGGAGAAAACATCTCAATTTGTATTTGATACGTTGTGCACTTTCTCACATTTAGAGGTATCGCGTCCTACGAAATACAGCGTCATGGCTCGATTAATCGGGGGGAAACCGGGAAAAACGATTGCTATCCGGGCTGATATGGATGCATTGCCTATTCAGGAGGAAAATGAGTTTGCATTTGTTTCTAAGCATCCGGGTAAGATGCACGCATGTGGTCATGACGGACATACCGCGATGCTCCTAGGTGCGGCATACGAGCTTTCACAACGTAAGGATGAAGTTTGTGGTGAGGTTCGCTTTTTGTTTCAGCATGCCGAAGAAGACTTTCCAGGCGGAGCGGAGGAAATGGTACAAGCTGGTGTAATGGATGGGGTAGATTATGTAATTGGCGCACATCTTTGGTCACCGCTTCAAGTGGGGAAGATTGGCATCATTTATGGTCCTGCAATGGCATCTCCTGATGTGTTTCGAATTACGGTATTTGGAAAAGGAGGGCATGCTGGTATCCCTCATGAAACGGTTGACAGCATTGCAATTGGAACAAATATTGTATCACAATTGCAGCAAATCGTATCCCGGCACACAAACCCTTTAGATTCTCTTGTTGTATCTGTAACTCAATTTCAAGCTGGTACTACGCATAATGTCATTCCGGATAAAGCGGAAATTGTAGGAACCGTACGGAGTTTGCGCCATGAGTTAAGAGGAGCAGCAGCAGACCGTATTGAGAGAATCGTTAAGGGAATAACGGAAGCACACGGAGCATCCTACACGTTTTCCTATGAGTACGGCTACCGTCCTGTTGTGAACAGTGGTGACATAACAGCGCATATTGAGAAAACCGCGCAAGAGCTGTTCGGAAAAGAAAATGTCGTTTCTCTCTCTCCAACAATGGCGGGTGAAGATTTTTCTGCTTTTTTGCAAAAGGCGCCAGGTTGCTTTTTCTTCATCGGCGCTCGCAATGAGGAAAAAGGGATTATATATCCTCATCATCATCCGCGGTTTACGATCGACGAGGATGGGCTGCCGATGGGAACGGCTCTTTTTACTGAAGCGGCACTTAGCCTCCTCCAAGCAAATGCTTATAAATAGAAATAATTTAGCTGTATGCTACGTAAAATGCAAAAAAGAATCTTTCGTTTTGAAAGGTTCTTTTTTTGCATTAGGAATGATTGCTAAAGGCAGAGAATACAATGAAAACGGGAAAAGAGGAGGGAGTATATGAGGGTGCTAGCCTGGCATGAGACGTTGGAACTTCATGAATTGATTGCATTTCAATCCACTTTGCTATTTAAGATAAAAAAAGCGATACAACATGTGAATGACGCTGAGTTAAAGTCTTTGTACCAAGTATCTATTCAAGCAATTGAGGGTAACTTACGGGAATTGCTGTCATTTTTTTCTACTATAGAAGCATCTCGTGAAGAGAAAGAAATGCCGTTGCTTGAGGATGGATTTTACGCAGGAGATTTGCTGGCAGCGGCAAAAACATCGGTACGCAACTACTCCATTGCGATTACAGAAACTGCAACACCAGAATTGCGCGAAGTATTATTAAAACAGCTGAACGGTGCAGTTCGTTTGCATGAACAAGTATATAACTATATGGCGAGACGCGGTTTATATCCAGCCTACGATTTAGGAAAATTGCTGCAGGGCGATGTGCGTAGAGCACAAAAGGCTATTTCCATGAAGTATTAGAGTGGAAGGAAAGTTATCACAGGGGATATTCTCCTCGGCTAGAAGAGAATCTGATTGCAGAATATAAGCAATGATTCACGATGAAAAAAGGGGGCTGTCAATGTGAATCATTCTTTTATTCCAAGTAATGAGGTTCAAGCCGCTGCGATGCAGGCCTTACAAGGACGCGGAGTCCGAATTGAGGACATTGCAGAATTGACGTTCTTTTTGCAAAAGTCATATATTCCTGACTTGACAATACAGGACTGTATAGAGAGTGTCGAGCACGTATTGAAGAAGCGAGAGGTACAGAATGCCCTGTTAACAGGGATTGAGCTTGACCTATTGGCTGAGAGCGGTAAGCTGTCCGCGCCGCTTCAGCAGCTGATCGAAAAAGACGAGAGCTTGTACGGCGTAGATGAAACACTTGCTCTTTCTGTTTTAAATTTGTACGGAAGTATTAGTTTTACGAACTATGGGCATATCGATAAGCTGAAGGAAGGGATTCTGCAGAGTTTAAATGATAAGTCGTCCGGAAAGGTTCATGCATTTTTGGATGATTTAGTAGGAGCGATTGCAGCGGCAGCATCAAGCCGGCTTGCTCACCGCTACAGAGCAGTGCTGGAAAATAGTGTCCTTCTTTCCTAAAGTAAACAGGGACGGCTAGACCGTCCCTGTTTTTATTTTTGAAAGTAAGAAAGCATAACTTTTTGTGTAGATACTGTTCAGCTCCCGCAGTCCGCTTTCTGCGGAGGAAGCCCCTTCGCCCGCAGAGACAACAATGTGTGGGGAACTGCATCTGCCCTTCTTATACAAGTCCAAGTGCTCTTACAATTTGTGCAACGAGGAATGTTATCACTATCGCAAGACCTGTCGGAATGGCAAAGGATAAAAACGTCCATTTCACGCTTCTCGTTTCCTTATAAATATTAACTAATGTTGTACCGCAAGGAAAGTGGAGGAGTGAAAATAGCATCATATTTAATGCAGTTAGCCACGTCCATCCATGATTCAGAAAGATTTGCTTCAATTGCGTTAAATCCTCTACCTCTGTTAACGATCCTGTTGCTAAATACCCCATTAGCAAAATTGGTACGACAATTTCATTTGCCGGGAGACCAAGAATAAAAGCAGCTAAAATGAAGCCATCTAATCCGAGAAACCGGGCAAACGGATCAAGGAAGTTCACGATGTACATTAAAATACTTGTGTCCCCGATATAAATATTAGCTAATACCCATGTTAATATAGCAGCGGGAGCAGCTACTATGACGGCTCGCTTCAATACATATACCGATTTATCGAGAGTTGCACGAATAATCGTATTCCAAAACTTTGGCTTGCGGTAAGGCGGCAATTCTAGCGTATATTGAGTAGGAACTCCTCGTAACGCGGTTTTGGAAAGAACCCATGATACAGTGAGTGTAACAATGATGCCGAACACGACCATTCCAACAACGACTGCTGATGTGACAAAGGTCTGCAGTCCACCAGTATAGCCCGCTGCCATGAACAAGGAAGCGAGAAGGATGAGTGTCGGCCATCGTCCATTACAAGGAACGAAATTGTTTGTGAGGATAGCCAGTATTCGTTCGCGAGGCGATTCAATAATACGCGTCGACATAATCGCAGCAGCATTACAGCCAAAGCCCATCGCCATTGTTAAGGATTGCTTACCGTGAGCTCCTGCTCTTTTAAAGAGTCGATCCATGTTAAAAGCTACACGCGGCAAGTATCCGTAATTTTCTAAAAGAGCGAAGGCGGGAAAGAAGATAGCCATTGGAGGCAGCATAACGCTAATTACCCAGGATGTTCCGCGAAATAAGCCGAGAACGAGCACCCCATGTAGCCAATCTGGAGCGTGCATAGCTTGGAACCAAATTGTTAAGTATCCTTCTATCCATCCAAAAAACTCAGCAAGCATTGAAGAAGGAATATTGGCCCCGGCAATTGTTAAGTAGAAAATAGCAGAAAGCATGGCAAGCATAATAGGAAATCCCCAAATAGGAGATGTGAAAATATTATCGAGTTTCTCGGAACGACGTAGTCTTTCCCGATCCTTATAAGAAACAGCTGTTTTGCAAATGCTATGTGAGGAGCGGTAGATGCTTGCGACAATATCATCACGGATATCTTCTCCCGCTAAATGTTTTGCACGCTGAATAAACTGTTCAAGAGAAGGTGCTTCATTGGCTGAACGATACTCCATTGACGAAAACCTCCTTTACAGATGGTGTTTTATAATTTCGCTGTAGGGTTTTCAACAAGCCTTCATCCCCGTCGAGCATACGCAGTGCCACCCAGCGAGCTGGATAAGCATCCTGAAACAGTTTTTTCACCTCGGGTTCCAGCACAGCTATCATTTCTTCAATAGAATCACTGTATCTCACTTGAAATGGCTTTGGCTTGAGTGTCCCTTTCGCCACGAGTTCAATCGTATCGAGCAGCTGCTTTAGGCCGGTTTTGTTCCTAGCAGAGATTTTTACAACAGGTACACCAAGGGAATGTGACAATTTTTCTGCATCTACTGTAATTCCCTTTTTCTCCGCTTCATCTATTAGATTTACGCATACGACAACATTGTTGGTCATTTCCATCACTTGAAGAGCAAGATTCAAATTTCTCTCCATTGCAGTAGCATCGAGCACGACGACTGTAACGTCAGGATTTTCAAAGATAATATAATCGCGTGCAATTTCCTCGTCTGCAGAATTAGAATGAAGGGAATACGTGCCAGGCAAGTCAACGATGATATAGCCCTGTTCATTGTGTAAATATTCTCCCTCTGCTTTTGCTACCGTTTTTCCTGTCCAGTTTCCTGTATGCTGCCTTAACCCTGTTAATGTATTAAAAAGTGTGCTTTTTCCGGTATTTGGATTTCCTGCTAAAGCAATACGGTATTTACTCATACTGTTCATCTCCTATACCTCTACAAAATATGAGGGAGCTTTCTTCTTTTCGTAACGCAATTGTTGTACTGCTTACTTGATAAGCGACCGGATCTCCAAGGGGGCTTTTTTGCAGCACTTTAATAATAGCACCCGGAATAAATCCTAAATCGAGTAATCTGCGTTTTAATGTACCACGAAGCTCAATCCGTTCTAGCATGACGACGTGCCCTGTTGAGAATTGAGAAAGGGGCTGGATCTTAGTCGAATCCATAAGAGTTATCCCACCTCTATTTTTTTAGTTTGGACTTAAAAATTTGCCTTAGGGAAACTTTTCGTTAGTATAATACTATTTAATTCATCTGCATGTTGTCAATATATACTTCTAACGTATTCGCTAAAATTTGAAATTGTGCCAACTGATTTGCCCTCGGGCAATTTTTTTGTATAGGTCGATTAAGAGAGAGAGGAGGATTTTGTTTACATTAAATTTACAATCGGAACATATTGTTTACAATTTGCGTATTTCTTGAAGAGAAAAGCAGGCATTTTAATGCTTATCCATAAAGAGTTTTATTTGAAAGTGCATATAATGGACGTTTCTGTAAAAAACTACAATCATAAACATCTTTACTTAAAATTAAAAAACGCTTAACACTAACACAATATTCTTGTCCTACAATGAGTTTGTGCTTGAGTGAATGGCACGAAAGAATCAGTGTCAAAAATGAAAAAGCAAATAATGGGGGTTCAAAAAAACATGGCTAAAAAAGGTTTTAAATTCACGATTGCAGCTTTACTTATTACTGGCGCGCTTGCAGGTTGCGGAAAAGCAGACGATACAGCAAATGATGCAGGCACTAACGATGCTGCGAAGCAAGAGTTGTCTGGAACAATTACGGCGGCTGGTTCTACGGCGCTACAACCGCTTGCTGAAGAGGCTGCAGCTGAATTTATGGGAGAAAACCCTAATGTATCTATTACAGTACAAGGCGGCGGAAGCGGAACAGGTATTAACCAGGTAGCATCTGGTGCGGTTCAAATTGGTAACTCCGATGTTCCAGCTAAGGACAAAATTGAAGATGAAGCTCAAGCGAAAGAGCTTGTTGACAATAAGGTGGCAGGTATCGCGTTTGGTGTAGTAGTAAATAAGGATATCACTGTGGATAATCTAACAGTTCAACAAATTGCTGATATCTTCGCAGGTAAGATTACAAACTGGAAAGAAGTAGGCGGTAAGGATGAGAAAATTAACGTAATCAACCGCCCTGCATCCTCTGGTACTCGTGCAACATTCGAAAAGACAATCTTAAATGGCACAAAAGCTAACGACAGCATTGGAACAACACAAGATTCTAACGGTGCAGTAGAACAGGCGGTTAACTCGACTCCTGGCGCTATCAGCTATCTTGCAATGTCCTACATGATCGGCGAGAAAAAAGAAGCATTAAAAACAGTTAAAATCGACGGCGCAGAACCTACTATCGAAAACATTGCTGCGGGCAAATATCCGTTCTGGTCTTATGAGTACATGATTACAAAAGGTGAAGCAAAAGACGCGGTAAAAGCTTACATCGATTTCGTTGCTGGTGAAGATTTCGAGAAGAGAGTAGAAGAAATGGGTTATATCCCAATGACAAAGCTTAACAAATAAATAACAGGTAATGGGCTGGCTATGAAGCCAGTCCTAGTCCTGTTCATTTTGATATATCGTTTAGATAGGGTGATAAAAGAGATGAAGGGGCAAAAACAAATTAATTATGTAAAAAGCGAGTATATAGGAAGATCGCTTGTTACGTTTTGTGGAATTTTCATAGTATTCATTACATTAGCAATCATTGCGTTTATTTGTGCAAAAGGTATTCAATCCTTTACCCAAAGCGGCATTTCCTTTGCTGAGATGCTAACGTCTACGAAATGGAATCCCAATAGCGAGAAGCCGGTATTCGGCGCTGTTATTTTTATCGTGGGTTCCACGCTCGTATCAATTGGTGCCGTTCTGATCAGTGCCCCGATTGCAATCGGGCTTGCAATTTTTATGAATTTGATTTCACCAAAGTTTGGAAATAGAGTCCTAAAGCCTGTTCTAGAGCTTTTAGTTGGAATTCCGTCTGTTGTATATGGTTTATTAGGGGTTACAATTCTTATTCCTCTTTTACGCGACTCGTTTGGGGGAGTTGGATTTAGCTTAGTGGCAGGGATTGTGGTGCTCAGCATTATGATTTTACCGACTATTGCCAGTATTGCGTCTGATGCAATTCGTTCTGTTCCGTTTGAATATTTAGAGGCTTCGTATGGGCTCGGCTCTACAAAATGGCAGGCTATTAGCCGTGTTATCGTTCCTGCTGCAAAAAGCGGTATTTTAACCGGCATTGTTCTTGGCTTGGCCCGTGCATTCGGTGAAGCGCTAGCTGTACAGATGGTAATTGGAAATACGATTAAGCTTCCAACAGGCTTGTATAGTCCAACATCGACATTGACAGGTATTCTAACAATGGACATGACGAATACTTTAAACGGTACTCCATGGAACAATGCATTATGGACGTTAGCTATGATTCTTCTCCTGATTTCCTTTATCTTCATTTTAATTATTCGAGCGATCGGTCAAAGAGGTGAACGTTAAATTATGAACGCGAGAACAGTCAATAATATTTGGACAGGGGTTTTATATACTTTAGCGTCCTTGGTCGTCGCTTTATTAGTCTTCTTTATGTATCAAATTCTCGCTAAAGGCTGGGGCTTTTGGGACCCGGACTTTTTATTTGGAAGACCTAGCAATACAAGGGCTGGCGGAGGGATCGGTCCGCAATTGCTTAACTCATTCTACATGCTGTTCCTTACGCTGCTTATATCTATCCCGCTCGGGCTGGGAGCCGGTATCTACTTAGCAGAGTATGCAAAGAAGGGACGATTTCTAAACTTTGTTCGTTTATGTATTGAAACGATGGCATCTCTTCCTTCTATTGTTGTAGGCTTATTCGGTTTATTAGTATTTGTTACTCTTACGAGTTGGGGATATACGGTTATTGGTGGTGCACTTGCGCTTACTATTTTAAATCTGCCTGGTTTAACACGTGTTTGTGAGAATGCAATTGTCGATATTCCAAGCAGTGTGAAAGAAGCAAGCTTAGGGCTCGGTGCAACAAAATGGCAGACGATTGTGAGAATTATGATTCCTTCTGCAGTGCCTCAAATTATCACAGGTGTTATTTTGGCAGCGGGAAGAATCTTCGGGGAAGCAGCAGCCTTAATCTTTACTGCGGGATTAACAACCCCGATTCTTAACTCAGCAGCAGACTTTAACAGTCCAATGCATCCGCTTAATCCATTCCGTCCTGCTGAAACATTGGCAGTTCATATTTGGAAGCTAAATTCGGAAGGGATTGTACCTGATGCAGGTTTAATTGCAACAAGATCCGCTGCGATTTTAATTGTAATGGTTCTTTTGTTTAATGTACTAGCTCGCCTGTTAGCTAGCGTTCTTCATAGCCGTTTTTCTGGAACAAGGACACGTAAAACGAAAACAAAAGCAGCTTGATTCAAAAGTCGTTACTTGTCATAGAGTAACGGCTTTTTTAACAAAATTATGAAAGAATTCCCCTCCTTTGGTGCGTAATAAGCGTAGGTAGGTTCATATTAATAAAGTATAGCTTTTAGGGACATTGTCAGGTTTTATTGGCCTGCTCACTGTGGGAGAAACCTGATTCGATAAGGAAGAAAGTGCCCTGTGTGATGGAGAGTATTCTTCTGCAGGAGCTGTAATGCCGCCTCTCACTTAGAATGGAGTAAAGTACATGCGGAGAATATCGAAAAAAAGGTTGCATTTGTATCTTCAACTTGTTATATTTATATTCGCTGCTGAGAGCGGCGAACATAAAAAAACAATCTTTGATAAAAGTTGTTGACAGTTAATTTTTGAAATGATAAGATGTAAAAGTCGCTTTTGAGCGATGGACAAGTTCTTTGAAAACTGAACAAAACACAAAACGTCAATTTTTATTTATGAAGCTAGACAAACACTTTTATGGAGAGTTTGATCCTGGCTCAGGATGAACGCTGGCGGCGTGCCTAATACATGCAAGTCGAGCGAGGTTCTTCAGAACCTAGCGGCGGACGGGTGAGTAACACGTGGGTAACCTGCCTGTAAGACTGGGATAACTTCGGGAAACCGAAGCTAATACCGGATACTTTTTCGCATCGCATGATGTGAAATGGAAAGGCGGCTTTGGCTGTCGCTTACAGATGGACCCGCGGCGCATTAGCTAGTTGGTGAGGTAACGGCTCACCAAGGCGACGATGCGTAGCCGACCTGAGAGGGTGATCGGCCACACTGGGACTGAGACACGGCCCAGACTCCTACGGGAGGCAGCAGTAGGGAATCTTCGGCAATGGGCGAAAGCCTGACCGAGCAACGCCGCGTGAGCGATGAAGGCCTTCGGGTCGTAAAGCTCTGTTGTTAAGGAAGAACAAGTGCGAGAGTAACTGCTCGTACCTTGACGGTACTTAACGAGAAAGCCACGGCTAACTACGTGCCAGCAGCCGCGGTAATACGTAGGTGGCGAGCGTTATCCGGAATTATTGGGCGTAAAGCGCGCGCAGGCGGTTTCTTAAGTCTGATGTGAAAGCCCACGGCTCAACCATGGAGGGTCATTGGAAACTGGGAAACTTGAGTGCA
>NZ_AP048547.1:1017500-1990000 GCF_059698935.1 Ectobacillus sp. OTK
TTGAGCGATGGAGGGACGCAGAAAGATAGGGGATGCATGCCGCTGGTTGTGCATGTCTAAGCAGTTAGGCTGGTAAGCAGGCAAATCCGCTTACCGTAAAGGCTGAGCTGTAATGGGGAAGCCCTTTATGGGCGAACTCCCTGATTCTACGCTGCCAAGAAAAGCTTCTAGCGATGGTAAATGGTGCCCGTACCGCAAACCGACACAGGTAGGCGAGGAGAGAATCCTAAGGTGAGCGAGAGAACTCTGGTTAAGGAACTCGGCAAAATGACCCCGTAACTTCGGGAGAAGGGGTGCTCTTCGTAAGGAGAGCCGCAGTGAATAGGCCCAAGCGACTGTTTAGCAAAAACACAGGTCTCTGCGAAGCCGCAAGGCGAAGTATAGGGGCTGACACCTGCCCGGTGCTGGAAGGTTAAGAGGAGAGGTTAGCTCCAGGCGAAGCTTTGAATCGAAGCCCCAGTAAACGGCGGCCGTAACTATAACGGTCCTAAGGTAGCGAAATTCCTTGTCGGGTAAGTTCCGACCCGCACGAAAGGTGTAACGACTTGGGCACTGTCTCAACCAGAGACTCGGTGAAATTATAGTACCTGTGAAGATGCAGGTTACCCGCGACAGGACGGAAAGACCCCGTGGAGCTTTACTGTAGCCTGATATTGAATTTTGGTACAGCTTGTACAGAATAGGCGGGAGCCTGGGAAGCCGGAGCGCCAGCTTCGGTGGAGGCGCCTGTGGGATACCGCTCTGGCTGTATTGAAGTTCTAACCCGCGCCCCTTATCGGGGCGGGAGACAGTGTCAGGTGGGCAGTTTGACTGGGGCGGTCGCCTCCTAAAGTGTAACGGAGGCGCCCAAAGGTTCCCTCAGAATGGTTGGAAATCATTCGAAGAGTGTAAAGGCATAAGGGAGCTTGACTGCGAGACCTACAAGTCGAGCAGGGACGAAAGTCGGGCTTAGTGATCCGGTGGTTCCGCATGGAAGGGCCATCGCTCAACGGATAAAAGCTACCCCGGGGATAACAGGCTTATCTCCCCCAAGAGTCCACATCGACGGGGAGGTTTGGCACCTCGATGTCGGCTCATCGCATCCTGGGGCTGTAGTCGGTCCCAAGGGTTGGGCTGTTCGCCCATTAAAGCGGTACGCGAGCTGGGTTCAGAACGTCGTGAGACAGTTCGGTCCCTATCCGTCGCGGGCGCAGGAAATTTGAGAGGAGCTGTCCTTAGTACGAGAGGACCGGGATGGACGCACCGCTGGTGTACCAGTTGTTCTGCCAAGGGCATCGCTGGGTAGCTATGTGCGGACGGGATAAGTGCTGAAAGCATCTAAGCATGAAGCCCCCCTCAAGATGAGATTTCCCATAGCGTCAAGCTAGTAAGATCCCTGAAAGATGATCAGGTTGATAGGTCTGAGGTGTAAGCGTGGCGACACGTGCAGCTGACAGATACTAATCGATCGAGGGCTTAATCATAAACTAAAAGCGGACGTGAGCGGTTAGCTCCGTAGGGCAAATGTTCTCAGGCAAAAGAAGCCGATAGACTTCGTTGCATGAGGTTATTTGACCAGAGAGAGCTGCGAACTGGAGCTGGATATAAAAACATTACAAAGCGCAGCGTGTTATCTAGTTTTGAAGGAATAGCAAAATTCCTGTTGACTTTATAAAAGAGCATGATATAATGATCATTGTCTCTAATATGAGTCAAGCAAATAGGTCTAGTGATGATGGCGAAGAGGCCACACCCGTTCCCATACCGAACACGGAAGTTAAGCTCTTCAGCGCCGATGGTAGTTGGGGGTTTCCCCCTGTGAGAGTAGGACGTCGCTAGGCGATGTGGAGGATTAGCTCAGCTGGGAGAGCATCTGCCTTACAAGCAGAGGGTCGGCGGTTCGAGCCCGTCATCCTCCACCATATAATTGGAGGGGTAGCGAAGTGGCTAAACGCGGCGGACTGTAAATCCGCTCCCTCGGGGTTCGGCGGTTCGAATCCGTCCCCCTCCACCATTATTTCGTGTATAAAATTTGGAATATTGTGAAAAAATAGTAGGAGATATCGTTTGATTTATCTTTGCTTTATGCAGATCATTCTAGTGAAGCAAAATTGGAACAAGCGAGCATCTAAGAAATATCGGATTGTTTACCTTTACTTCTACGAAGTAATTCGAAGAGGTAAGGCTTGAAGTAAAAGAAAACAATCTTGCGGTGAGGATTCACGTAGTGAATTCAAAGATGTATAACATGAAGTTAAATCAATGGGCTATAGCCAAGCGGTAAGGCAACGGACTTTGACTCCGTCATTCGTTGGTTCGAATCCAGCTAGCCCAGCCATTATGAGCCATTAGCTCAGTCGGTAGAGCATCTGACTTTTAATCAGAGGGTCGAAGGTTCGAGTCCTTCATGGCTCACATTTGCGGGTGTGGCGGAATTGGCAGACGCACCAGACTTAGGATCTGGCGCCTTTGGCGTGGGGGTTCGAGTCCCTTCACCCGCACCATTTACAATTGTATAGGATTGCAGTGTTTGTCATGCGGAAGTAGTTCAGTGGTAGAATACAACCTTGCCAAGGTTGGGGTCGCGGGTTCGAATCCCGTCTTCCGCTTTCATGCCGGGGTGGCGGAATTGGCAGACGCACAGGACTTAAAATCCTGCGGTAGGTGACTACCGTGCCGGTTCGAGCCCGGCCCTCGGCACTGCTTCATACAAAATATGTTCAACATATGCGCCCGTAGCTCAATTGGATAGAGCGTCTGACTACGGATCAGAAGGTTATGGGTTCGAGTCCTTTCGGGCGCGCTTTATGGGGCCTTAGCTCAGCTGGGAGAGCGCCTGCTTTGCACGCAGGAGGTCAGCGGTTCGATCCCGCTAGGCTCCACTTTTATGGAGGGTTGGTAGAGCGGCTTAATACACCGGTCTTGAAAACCGGAGACGGTAACACGTCCGTGGGTTCAAATCCCACACCCTCCTCCATTTTATATTTAGTATATTATCGTCGCGGGGTGGAGCAGTCTGGTAGCTCGTCGGGCTCATAACCCGAAGGTCGCAGGTTCAAATCCTGTCCCCGCAACCAAAATGGTTCCGTGGTGTAGTGGTTAACATGCCTGCCTGTCACGCAGGAGATCGCGGGTTCGATCCCCGTCGGGACCGCCATTTGGCTCGGTAGCTCAGTCGGTAGAGCAGAGGACTGAAAATCCTCGTGTCGGCGGTTCGATTCCGTCCCGAGCCACCATTTGTTAAACTTTCTGGTTATAAAAAATATATTACGCCGGCTTAGCTCAATTGGCAGAGCAACTGACTTGTAATCAGTAGGTTGGGGGTTCAAGTCCTCTAGCCGGCATACCTTTAGGGGTATAGTTTAAAGGTAGAACTGAGGTCTCCAAAACCTCCAGTGTGGGTTCGATTCCTACTGCCCCTGCCAAAGAGGGCCTATAGCTCAGCTGGTTAGAGCGCACGCCTGATAAGCGTGAGGTCGATGGTTCGAGTCCATTTAGGCCCATTGTTTCAATTATTTAAATTGAATTATTCCGCAATAGCTCAGCGGTAGAGCAATCGGCTGTTAACCGATAGGTCGTAGGTTCGAATCCTACTTGCGGAGCCATATGGCCCGTTGGTCAAGTGGTTAAGACACCGCCCTTTCACGGCGGTAACACGGGTTCGAATCCCGTACGGGTCATTAAAAAAGAGTCAGCAATATTTGCTGGCTCTTTTTTTGTTCATATAAAGAATAAATAATTTAAGGAACTGATATTTTATCGATTCTTTTTATATAGAAAAAGGGAAATAGAGTAAAAAAAAGAATATTATATAAGATTTTCTCTAAAGGGAGACATATAATGGAACTAATATGGACAAAGACGTGGACCGCTAAATCGGAGGTTTAAGAAGATGAAGAGGGAGAACTTAGGAAATTTAAAACAGTGAATTATAAGTGAGGCAAATGGATAATTTATTTCAATCCTATTACTAAATAGAGCTTTTCCAATCTCATAAAGGAGTGTGGGCATGATGCAGGATACAGTCACTCAGCAGCAGTCAAAACAAAGAAGATGGGTTCGATTTCTTGTTATATTTACCGTTTCTATTTTACTACTCCTTACAGTTGCCTATACAGGTGGGACATTATATGTAAAAAGAAGTTTGCCCGTTATTAAGGGGGAAATTTCCTTAAGAGGATTGCAGGACTTGGTAACGGTCACGAGAGACCAAAATGGAGTACCGCATATTGAAGCAAAAAATCTGCATGATTTATATGTGTCTCAAGGGTACGTAACAGCACAGGATAGATTATTTCAAATGGATTTAAGTCGTCGGCAGGCATCTGGCGAGTTGAGTGAAGTAATCGGTGAACAAACAATAGAACAAGATCGATTTTTTCTGACGCTTGGTTTACGAAGAGCAGCCGAAGCGTCCTATAATGTATATTCGAATGAAGCTAAACAGGTGTTAAAGTGGTATGCGGAAGGTGTGAATTTATACATAAATGAGGCACGAAAAGCAAATAAGTGGCCGATTGAATTTACATTTCTTGGTTATGAGCCAAAGCCATGGACACCAGTAGACTCTTTAACAATTGGAAAGTATATGGCTTTTGATTTAGGGGGACAGTGGAAGGGGCAAGCATTTCGTCAATATTTATTAAATACGGTGTCAGAGGAAAAGGCGCTTGATTTGTTCCCGGCTTATCCGAAGGACGCAGCTGAGATTATAGCTGCAGTAAAGCAAACACATTTAGATCTATCAAAGCTTTTTACAGAGGAAGTAGTTCCGCATGAACTAAATGGCAGCAGCAATTGGGTTGTAAGCGGAAGTAAGACAAAGTCTGGAAAGCCTATTTTAGCCAATAATTTGTCTGTGCCTCTTACTACACCGTCTACTTGGTATGAAACGCATTTGCAGTCTCCTGAGGTAAATGTAAGCGGAGAGGTATTGGCAGGTATACCAGGTATTGTTGTCGGTCATAATGAATTTGTTGCATGGGGGATTACCAATGTCGGTTCTGATGTGCAGGATTTATATATAGAAAAGCGAAATCCAAATAATCCGTATGAATTTTTACATAACGATACATGGGAGAAGGCTCAGGTCATTACAGATGCTATTCGTGTGAAGGACAAACCGGCAGTGGATGCTAAGACTGTCATTACAAGACATGGACCGATTATTTCTGGGCTTGAGAATAAAGAAGAAATTGCACTGGCTCTCAAATGGACAGCATCTGAGCCGTCTGCAGAGCTTGAAGCGATTATTCGTATGAATAGGGCAAGGGATTGGAACTCATTTAAGGAGGCACTTACATATTTTCATGCACCGGCACAAAATTTTGTGTTTGCTGCAAAGGATGGAACAATTGCATATCGGGCAAATGGAAAAATCCCGATTCGGAAAAAAGGGGACAGTCTTCTTCCAGTACCTGGATGGAATGATGAATATGAATGGACTGGTTATATTCCTTGGGAAGAGCTTCCAACAGTTGTAAATCCGCAAGAAGGATTTATTACAACTACCAGCAATCAGATAAAAGATCGTTCTTATCCGTATCATATAAGTAATACATGGACACAGACATATCAAGCTTCTCGTATTCAAGAGGTACTACAGCAAAAAAACACGTTTACAGTTGAGGATATGGAAAAGCTGCAGATGGATCAAATGAATCTCAAGGCACGCGAATTTGTTCCTCTTTTTCTGCAGCATATAAAAGAGGAGGAGCTAACGAAGCAAGAGAAGGAAGCGATTTCTCTCTTAAAGAAGTGGGACTTTACGGATGATCGAAGCTTAGGGGCACCGCTCCTGTTTCATACATGGATGCAGGAGATTGGAAATGTCTTATTTGAAAAGGATATTTCAGAGGATATGCAGAGATTGTTTGAAGAAAAGGAACAAGTTATTGATGAACTGCTTCGAAAAGCGCAAAATGGCCAGCCTGGACCGTGGATACAAGAACAAGGTGGTCTGGATAAGGTACTAAAAAAATCCCTAACAAGGGCGGTACAGAGCATTGAGAAGACGCAAGGGCCAAGTGTCAGAGACTGGCAATGGGGTGGCTTTCACCGTCTTGTCTTTACGCATCCATTGTCTCACATAAGACCTTTTAATTATTTGTTTAACCTGGAAACGCCTATTCCGATTGGAGGAAGCAGTGTTACGGTGCAGTCATCGGGCTCGAATGCTGAAGGTTTTGCTGATCGTGGAGCATCTTCACATTTTGTGATAGATCTAAATGATGTAACAACAGGCCATCATATCGTTGCTCCTGGGCAGTCAGGCCATACTCAGAGCGAGTGGTACCATGATCAAATGAAGGATTGGGTGATCGGGACGTATCATACAACATCGCTCACTGAGAAATCTGGGAGTATCCTCCGTCTTCTTCCTGCTCAATAAATAAATGAAAGCAGTGAATTTGGTTATAATAGTAGTTGCAAGGAGGGATTGCAATGACAACAGTAAGAGACCTAATGAGTACAGATATTTCATACTGCACTCCAGTGGATAATGTGTATGAGGCAGCTGTAAAAATGAAGCAAGAGGACGTTGGGATTATCCCAATTGTAGAAAACAATCGCTTAGTTGGGGTTGTTACCGACCGTGACCTTGTAATTCGCGGTATTGCGGATAAAAATCCTGGCTCTAACAAGATTACAGAAGTAATGACAACAGACATTATTAGTGTGTCTCCATCAGATCCAGTCGAAAAGGCGACTGAATTAATGGCTCGTCATCAAATTCGTCGTCTTCCAGTTGTAGAGAACGGACAGTTAGTGGGAATGCTTTCGCTTGGAGATTTAGCTATTGAAAAATATGCAGATGATCAAGCTGGTTATGCGTTGAGTGAAATTTCAGAGCATCATGAGTAAGAAAATATAAGGTGGCTTGAGTAGAAGAGATATCCTTTTTGGGTCACCCTATGCGATGAACCGTTATCATAAACCTAGTAAAAATAAGGGTTATGGCAACGGTTCATTTTTTGTAGAAAAAGGGTTGGATCCATCTGCTTTTCACACAATTACATACTTTACATGAATAATGTATTTTTAATATTTCTAGTAAACCTCTTGCTGTATTGTGTAACCCAGTGCTATACTAGCACTGTTAATAATAAATTGTGCTAGGGGAGCTGGTATGGCCGGCTGAGAGTAAGACCGATAGTCTTTTACCCTTTTACCTGATCTGGATAATTCCAGCGTAGGAAAGCGAAAACGGATGATGAACGTACTAGCCCGATTTCCCCTTACCTGGAAATCGGGTTTTTTGATATATTTTTATATTTTTATACTTCCACTAGGGGTGCAATGAAGCTGAGAAAGGTATAAACCTTAACCCTTATTACTTGACCTGGATAATCCCAGCGTAAGGAAGTGGCAAGCAGCAACCATTTTAAATGATTGTATGTGGCCGTTTCTTGTTAGAAGCGGTTTTTTAATTGAATTTCAGTTCGACATTTAAAGGAGGAGCAAGAATGAAGTTTTGTGATAGATTATTTCAAAACGTGCAGCCAATTTGGGAGAAAAGTCATCAGCATCCGTTTGTGAAGGGGATTGGAAATGGAGAACTGGAATTAGATAAGTTTCAGTTTTATATTATACAAGATTATTTGTACTTAATTGAATATGCAAAGGTATATGCTTTAGGTGTTGTGAAGGCTCAGGATTTGCAGGTAATGAGCAAATTTGCTTGGCAAATTGACGGGATATTAAACGGTGAGATGAACATCCATAAGGAATATGCAAAGCGTCTCGGTATTTCAATAGAGGACATGGAACAGGCAAAGCCGGCATCAATGAATCTTGCTTATACGAATTATATGCTGTCTGTATCACAAAACGGGACGCTTGCTGAGCTTGTTGCTGCGCTGTTACCTTGCATGTGGAGCTATTGGGAGATTGGAAAGCGCCTTAACGATGTGCCAGGGGCGAGCGATCATGAGTTTTATGGAGAATGGATTCGCGGCTATAGCTCGGAGGAGTATGCGGAGCTTTGCATCTGGGTTATTGATTTAATGAATGAACTGGCGGAAGGAAAGTCAGAGAAGGAATTGGCGCATCTAGAAGAGATTTTTATGACAACAAGCCGTTTTGAATATTTATTCTGGGATATGGCTTACCGCAAGGAGATGTGGAGCTTCGATGAACAGTGTTCTACAATTTCATAACGTTTCGTTTTCTTATCCAGGAGACGGAAAAACTGTTTTAAAAGAATTAGATCTTACGATTCAAAAAGGTGAGTTCATTAGTTTAGTTGGACCGAGCGGCTCTGGGAAGAGTACCATTTTACGCCTTGTTACCGGACTCGAGGAAGTACAGCAGGGAAAAGTCGTTGTGAATGGGAAAAGCATTCAGCCGAGAGACGGAGCGGTCGGCTATATGCCGCAGCAGGATTTGCTGCTGCCTTGGCGGACAATTGAAGAAAATGCCGCTATTCCATTAGAATGCCGCGGAATGAAGCGAAAAGAGGCGTATGCAAAGGTGCGGGAGTATCTTCCTGTTTTCGGGCTAGATGGCTATGAGCGAAAGCATCCAAAGGATCTGTCGGGAGGGATGCGTCAGCGAGTTTCCTTTCTGCGAACCTTCTTAACCGGGGCGGATGTACTTCTACTTGATGAACCGTTCAGTGCGCTCGATGCAATTACCAAGGTGAACATGCAGGAATGGCTGTATGAGCAATGGAGGAAATGGGAAAAAACCATTATGTTTATTACCCATGACGTAGAGGAAGCTTTGTTCCTTTCCAATCGTGTGCTCGTTGTTACGGAACAGCCGATTTGCTCTCTTACCGAACTGACTGTTCCTCTTGGAAAAGAGAGAACACGTCGTGATTTGGCGAGACCTGAATTGCTAGAGCTAAGAGAAGAACTCATCGGCATGTTAAAAGGGAAGGTGCAGGTATGAAGCAGTTCTCTTATTTACCGGCATTTTTCGTTGCTATTGTTCTTCTAGCCGGCTGGGAAGTTGGAGCACGTATTGTAAATGAAATGTATATTTTGCCGTCTCCAAGTGCAATTGTGCAGAAGATATGGGATTTGCGAGATATTTTATTTACGGTTCATCTTCCCGCTACGCTTCTTATCGTCCTAATCGGCCTTGCGATTTCCATTGTGCTTGGGGTGGGACTTGCTGTCATGATGAGTGTAAGTCCATTCGCGGAGAAGGCTTTCTACCCGTTGCTTGTTGCGTCGCAAACGATTCCGACCACCGCTCTGGCACCGTTATTTGTGCTTTGGTTTGGCTATTCCATTTGGAGTAAGGTCGTTGTCACAGTTCTCATTGCCTTCTTTCCGATTGCGGTGAATACGTATGATGGCTTTCGATCTGCGAAGAAGGAATGGGAAGAGCTGCTATTCACATACGGAGCAAGCAAACGAGATATTTTCTTAAAGCTGCGCATCCCTGCATCGCTTCCGTACTTTTTTTCAGCTCTCAAGGTCGCAGTACCGATGAGCGTTATAGGTGCGGCGATTGGAGAATGGCTCGGAGCACAGGCAGGACTTGGCTATTTTAGTAAAAGAATGATGACGCAGCTAGACGGGGCCGGCGTGTTCGCTCCTATTTTTCTTTTATCTTTGCTAGCAATTTTGTTTGTAGTTATCGTATCGCTGCTAGAAAAGAAATTTATCAACTGGAGGAAATACTTATGAAATGGTTTATTCGTTTGGTTGTTGCTGCCTTGCTGGTAACAGTAATGGCAGGCTGTTCACAAGGAACGGACAGCGCTAAGAAAACTGAGAAAAAAGAAACAAAAGAAGTAACCGTGATGCTTGATTGGTACCCAAATGCAGTGCACAGCTTTATTTATACGGCGATTGAAAAAGGATATTTCAAGGAAGAGGGCATTAACGTGAAGGTACAATTTCCATCTAATCCAACAGATCCACTCACGTTAACAGCTGCTGGAAAAGCAACAGTAGGTCTCTACTATCAACCGGATGTTGTCATTGCGAAAGCAAACGAAGGTATTCCAGTGAAATCGATTGGGGCAGTTGTACGTTCTCCGTTAAATCATGTTGTGGCTTTGAAAGACTCAAATATTAAGTCACCAAAGGATTTGGAAGGAAAGACAATCGGGTTCCCAGGTACGCCGCTTAGCGAAGAATATGTAAAAACAATGGTGAAGGCAGACGGTGGAGATCCAAGTAAGGTGAAAATTGTTGATGTTGGTTTTGACCTTGTTCCAGCCTTGATTACGAAGAAAACGGATGCAGTGACGGGTGCTTATATTAATCATGAGGTTCCAGTATTGAGAGATAAGGGCTATGAACCATCTTACTTCAGTCCTGCTGATTACGGTGTTCCAAATTATTATGAGCTTGTATTTGTAGCGGGAGAGAAAACAATTAAGGAAGATAAAGAAACGCTGCAGGCTTTTCTTCGCGGTGCACAAAAAGGCTATGAATTTATGAAGAAAAATCCAGATGAGGCTTTGCAGATTTTATTAAGCCACGAGGAGAAGGAAAGCTTCCCTCTTATTCCTGCGGTTGAAAAGCAGAGCATGGAAATTTTATTAAGCAAAATGGAAGCGCAGGATGAGCCGTTCTTATCGCAAACAGCAAAATCATGGGAAGAGCAAAGCAAATGGTTAAAAGAAAAAGGAATGGCACAAAAAGAGGTTGCTCCAGAGGAATTATTTGAGGATCTTTTAAAATAGGGTGCTGGGGATGAAACAGGAATTCCACGTTATTTCAAATGGAAAGCTTTCCTTTGTACAAATGGCTGATATAGCATGTGAGATTATTGATTACACAGATTACATTCATATTCGCGAACGCCATAAAACTACAAAAGAATTATATGAAGGAGTGATGCTTCTTATTCAAAGAGGCATCGCACCTTCTAAGCTTATTATAAACGATCGAATAGACATTGCTTTATTAACTGGTGTGAACCGCGTACAGTTAGGATATACAAGCGTTGACGTTCGAATTATAAAGGACCGGTTTCCGCAGCTTCATGTCGGCTGCTCTGTGCACTCCTTGGAGGAGGCTCTGCTTAAGCAGCAGGAGGGAGCTGATTCTGTATTATATGGTCATATATTTGCAACACGTTCTAAGGATGGAGTTCCGCCGAGAGGATTGGCAGAGATACAAGAGATTGCAAGAACGCTTACGATTCCTGTGACGGCAATCGGAGGAATTGTGCCAGCTCATGTGAAAGCGGTGTTTGACGCTGGTGTGAGTGGAGTCGCAGTGATGTCAAGTATTTGGGATGCAGACAATCCCTTAGAGGCAGTGAAGCAGTATGGAGAACAAATCCAAAGGTGGGGAGAAAGGCAATGAGCAAAGGCTATGACATCATTATTATTGGCGGTGGAGTAATCGGCTGTTCCGTTGCGCATTCTCTTTCTGAAAGAGGACATAGCGTAGCGGTATTGGAGAAAGGAACGATTTCCGGGGAGGCATCCAAAGCGGCAGCTGGACTTCTTGGTGTACAAGCAGAGTGGGATGAATATGATCCATTGTTTGAACTTGCCAGAAAAAGCCGCGCTTTATTTCCTAAGCTGGCTGACCGGCTGCGCGAGAAAACGGGCATTGACATTGCCTATGAAGAGAAGGGGATTTATCGGGTTGCTGAAAACGAAGAGGAAGCAAAACGCTTAGAGCACATTATGACATGGCAGCAGCAAACAGGTGAAGAGACGCATTTGTTAAGCGGTGAACAGCTGCGTGAACAAGAACCAGAGCTTTCACTTCATATCGTAAGCGCTTTGTATTGTCCAAAGGATGGACATGTCATTGCTCCTGAGTTAACACGTGCTTTGGCACATTCAGCTGCTTTGTCAGGCGCGGCAATTTACGAGGGAACAAAGGTTATTGAAATTTTGCAGGAGCAAAATCGAGTAACGGGCGTTGTGACAACAGAAGGAATCTTCTCATGCAGCAAGGTTATTATCGCATCTGGGGCATGGAGCACAAACCTTTTACAGGATTTTCACTCTACATGGGGAACGTATCCGGTAATGGGAGAGATGGTTTCCGTAAAGAGCTATAAGCCCCTGCTGAAGGCGCCGATTTTTCAAGATGGCTTTTACATTGTACCAAAGCGGGGCGGTCAGTATTTAATCGGCGCCACTGTCAAACCGCATACATACAACAAAACGGTATGTGCCAAGAGTATCGCCTATTTGATGGAGCGTGCGTTCCGCCTTGTACCAGCTCTGCAGGAAGCGGAGTGGGATACAGCATGGGCCGGTCTGCGTCCGCAATCAAACCACTGTATGCCGTATATGGGAGAGCATCCGGATGTAGCTGGCTTATATGCCTGCGCAGGGCATTATCGAAACGGGATTTTGCTAAGTCCAATTACCGGTGAGTACATGGCTGATTTGATAGAAGGCAAGCCCGTGCAAAGCTTGTTGGAGTCTCTTTTGAGTAAGGAGGGGATTGTTTGATTTTACAAATTAACGGGCGAAAAGTGGATGTACCCGAACATGTTGCCACAGTTGAGCAATTGCTGTCCCATTTAGGGTTAGCAGGCAAGATTGTTGTTGTCGAGAAGAATAGTGAGATTTTAGAAAAGTCAATGCACAAGGATGCATCAGTGTTTGACGGAGACCAAATCGAAATCGTGACATTTGTAGGAGGCGGCTGAACATGCTAAAAATTGGATCATTTTCATTTCAATCACGTTTATTATTAGGTACAGGAAAATTTAGTGATTATGATGTGCAGCGACAAGCAATCGAAGTATCAGAAGCAGAAATTTTAACCTTTGCAGTGCGACGCATGGATATTTTTGATGCAAGCCAACCAAATTTGCTAGAGAAAATTGATGTTACAAAGTATACGCTTCTGCCAAATACGGCTGGCGCAAAAACGGCAGAAGAGGCAGTTCGAATTGCTAAGCTTGCGAAGGCCTCTGGCCTTTGCGATATGGTAAAGGTTGAGGTAATCGGTGATTGGAAGACACTTCTTCCTGATCCGGTTGAGACGTTAAAGGCGAGTGAAGAGCTGCTGAAGGAAGGATTTACAGTGCTTCCTTATACATCAGATGATGTTGTACTGGCTAGAAAGCTTCAGGAGCTTGGTGTACATGCGATTATGCCAGGTGCTTCACCGATTGGCTCCGGTCTTGGAATTGTAAATCCATTGAATTTAAGCTTTATCATTGAGCAAGCAACGGTACCTGTCATTGTTGATGCGGGTATTGGCGGACCGGCTGATGCTGCGCTGGCAATGGAGCTAGGGGCGGATGGTGTACTGCTAAACACTGCTGTTTCCGGCGCGAAGGATCCAGTGAAGATGGCTGAGGCGATGAAACTCGCGATTGAGGCTGGTCGACTTGGCTATGAGGCGGGCCGCATTGCTCGGAAGCGATATGCCACAGCAAGCAGTCCAATCGAAGGAATGAGTGTTCTTGAATAGTCGCTATTCCCGTCAAATATTGTTTTCACCGATTGGTGCGAAGGGCCAGAAGAAGCTACAGGAGAAGCATGTCCTTATCATCGGTGCGGGCGCGCTCGGCAGCGGGAGCGCTGAAATGCTCGCTCGTGCCGGTATTGGCCGGATTACGATTGTGGACCGTGACTATGTGGATTGGAGCAATTTGCAAAGACAGCAATTGTACTCTGAACAAGATGTAGAGGAACATCTGCCTAAAGCAATTGCGGCTCAAAAGCGATTACGTTCTATAAATAAGGAGATTGAGGTTATTGCCCGCATACAGGATGTAACAGTTTTAGAGCTAGAGCAGCTTGTTCATGATGTGGATTTGATGATTGATGCAACTGATAATTTTGAAACACGTTTTCTTATGAACGATGTAGCTCAAAAGTATAACATTCCGTGGATCTATGGAGCATGTGTCGGCAGCTACGGCTTAACATATACAATTCTGCCGGGAGAAACGCCTTGCTTGTCCTGCTTGCTGGAGTCGATTCCACTTGGCATAGCTACGTGCGATACCGCTGGCATTATTTCTCCTGCAGTGAGTATGGTAGTTTCACATCAAGTGACTGAGGCGTTAAAGCTACTGACTGATAACAAGGAATCTCTTCAAAAAAGGCTCATTTCCTTTGATGTTTGGCAAAATGAATATTCTACCATGAACGTGCAGCCGCTTAAAAAGCCGCGCTGTCCATCCTGCGGAGAAGAAGCGGTTTATCCGTATTTACAGCAGGAAAACCAAACGAAAACAGCTGTTTTGTGCGGCCGGGACACAGTACAAATTCGTATGCCGTTTTCTGGAGAAATACGGACAGAGGAGCATGCGAAGCTGCTTGAGGACAAGGTAGAGAAGTTGTTTGTAAATCCGTATTTACTATCGTTTACGGCGGATGAGAAGCGTCTTGTCTTATTCCGGGACGGGCGTGTGCTCGTGCATGGCACAAAGCATGTTGCAGAGGCAAAGTCTTTGTATCACCGCTATTTTGGATAGCGAGGCATAGGTGAGCTGTGATTTATGACGATTTTTTGACCAGTGCGAAGCTGGTCTTTTTTTATTATTTTCCGAAAGAAGACCCCGCTTCAAGTAGGAAGAATGGAGAAAAACCAGCAAAAGCTAGAGCATCTGTACAAGCAGGGTTATTGGGATGCACAAAGGCAATATGAGGACTTGATATATTTCCTTGAATGAGGGGGGCAACGATGCCGCAATGCGGTTGAGTAACGGTTATTTCGCTTATTTTTAGGAATTTCGTACATCCTAAAGGTGATAGAACATAGGAGGGATGTACCAATGACTCAACAACAGCCTAAGAGGGTGCCTGCGCAGCATCAGGAGAAACAGCCGGGATTGGAATCCCTTATGAATCCAAAGCCCGTATTTGAAGATGATTCATATAAAGGAAGCGGAAAGCTGCAAGGGAAAGTTGCAATCATTACCGGAGGAGACAGCGGAATTGGAAAAGCAGCGGCTATTGCGTTTGCAAAGGAAGGGGCGCATGTGGCAATTGCTTATTTGGATGAACATGAGGATGCAAATGAGACGAAGCAGCTTGTAGAGCGGTACGGCGCCAAATGCCTGCTGCTTGCTGGAGATTTAGGGCAAGAAGAGCATGCCAAGCATGTAGTAGAAGAAACGGTAAAGCAGCTTGGCGGCTTACATATCGTAGTCAATAATATCGCACAGCAATATCCGCAGCAGCGTTTGGAGGATATTACAGCAGAGCAATGGGAGCGGACGTTTCGTATGAATATTTTTTCGTATTTTTATGTTACGAAGGCGGCTCTCCCTCATTTAAAGGAGGGGGATTGTATTATTAACACAGCGTCAGTTGTTGCGTATGAAGGGAATGAACAGCTGCTTGATTATTCTGCTACAAAGGGAGCAATTGTAGCGTTTACCCGTTCATTGGCAAAGTCGCTTGTAAAAAGAGGCATTCGCGTCAATGGTGTGGCGCCTGGCCCGATTTGGACGCCTCTTATTCCTTCGACATTTGACAGCCAGCAGGTCGCAGAGTTCGGTTCCAACGTACCGATGGGGCGCCCTGGACAGCCATGGGAATTGGCAGCCTCATATGTATACTTAGCATCAAATGATTCCACATATGTCACAGGGCAAATGCTGCATGTAAACGGCGGTGCTTCAGTCAACTGATGGGCAAGGCTCTTTATTTCGTATCATATAAACTGGGTATCATAACAAAATAAAAGTTCCACTAATACTTTTGGCACTCTTACAAAAGATAAAATTATATTTTATCTTTTGCGGGGGGATCGCATGAAGGGTATTATTATGGTTTGTTTATTTTGTTTCTCGTTTTTAGCTGTTCCGCATGCAAAAGCAGCGGCTGAATCAGACCAGCTTATTTTAATTAATCTCTCGGTAAATCAGCTTTCTTTTTTCGAAAATGGTCATTATATCCGTACGTTCCCGATTTCAAGCGGAAAGCCAAAAACACCTACTCCTGAGGGTACATTTTGTGTAATTAACAAATATAAAAATAAAAAGTATCATAAGAAAAATATACCAGGAGGGGCGCCGAACAATCCGCTTGGCGCGCGTTGGTTAGGACTAAATAAAAAGGAATATGCAATTCATGGAACGAGCAAAGAATGGTCGATTGGCACATATGAATCGAACGGCTGTATTCGTATGCATAACCGAGATGTACAATGGTTATACGAACGGGTTCCGCTGCGGACAAAGGTTATCATTGCTAAGTTTTACGAATCTCCCGAGTATGCAGCGCACCGTTATGGTTATCGCATTACTAGCTGGAATGGCCAGCCTGTACAGAAGAATCAGGTTGGGAGATTGTTGACTATTGATAAAACTTCAATGTACTGGCAAGAGCCGCATGGACAGCTTATACCTGTTCAAGAGGTGCTGCCAAATCAAAAGTTTCCTGTATTCTCACATAATGGAGAAGGACTTTACGATCTCGGGAACAATTTCTACATTGTTGATCAAGCGGGCAAAAGTACACGTTATGAGCAAGTTCCCAGCCATATTATTGTTAATCAATACAAGCGAAAGCATAATATGCCGTAAAAGTTTGAGAATAGGAAAAGCTGTTCCGGCCTGTCTTTACTCTCGCAGTAAAACAACCTATGCACAACCGTTCAGCTTTAGCAAAGGTTATTCTAGAGACGGGAGCAGACTGTGGGAGCTGGACAACACCTGGAAGTTATACTTTCTTATCTTGTAAAAAAAGAAGCCCTGGAAAAGGGCTTCTTGTATATATTCAGTATGCTGGCCGAAACGTTTGACAGCATGTTTCCTCACTTTGTCCAACGTTACTTTCCATTGTCTGGCCTTCTAGCACGGCAGTAAAGTGTCCATCGTCCTGCAGGTTCGTATACGCCTTTCCATCAGGCTGAACAACAATTGCCTGTGCTTGACAGAAGTTCCCTTGCCCCCAGAATGAGCAGTTTGAGACAGAACATCTTACCTCTGGCATTGAAAAACCCCCCTTCTATCCTATTTTAGGCACTATGGGCGGTATTCATGTATGAGAGGTTGTTCCTTATTTTAGGTATGCTATTTATTGCTTTCAAACCATTTTTTAAACTCGTCCTCAGATTGTTCACCAACAATACGGCTTACTTCCTTGCCTTCTTTGTAACGAACAATAGTTGGGGTTCCTTCAATTTCAAATGCATCCCAGCCGTTCTGATCTGTTTGCAAATCCAGAACCTTCATATCAATTCCCAGCTCATTTGCTAGCGGTACTACGATGGGAGAGACCTTCATGCAGTGCGTACATGATGTTTGATAAAAGTAAACAGTTGCATCATTTTTAGCATCGAGCTGCTTCCCTAGTTCGTCAGAAGAAATTTTATTCGTATAATACGTTTCCTGCTTTTTTTGTTCTTCAGTGGAAAGCTGATTGTCTGTAATGCCCTCCGTTGTTTCCGCTTGATTGACGAACGCAATAGCACCAAAAAGAACGATAAGAATTGCCGCAAAGATAAGCATTTTTTTCATACATTATTTCGCCCCCTTAAAATTACGAATGAGAATGATACTGCAGATGATAATAATCGTAAAAGCAGTTAGTGCAAGAAAAGGAATAGTAATAAATCCAAGCCAATTAATATACTGTCCTGTGCAGGGAATTCTTCCGCAAGAAGCCCCACTGCCCGATAAAGCGGGGATTTTTTGCATGGAATAATGGTATAACGAGATAGCTGCACCAATTACAGCTAAAGGCAGGCTGTAACGGGCTATGAAGTAGTCTTTACGGACGACAGCAATCCCGAGCAGCACAACAAACGGGTACATCAGAATACGTTGGTACCAGCAAAGGGTACAAGGCTCGTACTTCATGATTTCTGAAAAATACAAGCTGCCGAGCATAGCTGTCAATGAGGCAGCCCAAGCGATGAATAGAGAGTACTCAAGCTTTTTTTCTTTGTTCATTGTTCAATCCCTCTTTCAGTTCAATCCATCTTAAATTATAGTACGAGCTTGTATGTATTGTAAAATATAGAGAATAGTATGATGTAAATGGTTGGAGCAGAGCGTAAAACATGATAGGATAAGGGTATAATTTACATATTTCTAACAAAAATATAGTAGAATTTTCTAACGAAAATATAGTAGAATTATGGAGATTATCGGCAGGAAACATGTATAAACGTAAAGAATATTGTCTAAGAAAAATTTTTATTTTAGACATCCAGAAATTTTTTATGCAGGAGAGGATAAAATGAGTTGGAAACAAACTTATGAACGCTGGGTAAATGCTCCCTTTTTAGATGAGGAGCTAAAGGAATTATTGAGCAAAATGGAAGGTAATGAAAAAGAGCTCGAGGATTGCTTTTATAAAAACTTAGAATTCGGTACAGGCGGTATGCGCGGCGAGATTGGTGCCGGTACAAACCGTATGAACGTGTACACAGTCCGTAAAGCATCAGAAGGACTAGCACGTTTTATTGAGCTGTACGGAGAAGATGCAAAGAAACGCGGTGTAGCTATTGCATACGATTCCCGTCACAAATCGCCTGAATTTGCGATGGAAGCAGCAAAAACGCTTGCGACGCACGGAATTCAAACCTATGTATTTGAAGAGCTAAGACCGACACCTGAGCTGTCATTTGCGGTGCGCGAGCTGAACGCCTTTTCAGGGATTGTCGTAACGGCCAGTCATAATCCGCCTGAATATAATGGATATAAGGTATATGGCGAAGATGGCGGACAGCTTCCGCCGAAAGAAGCCGACATGGTGATTGAGAAGGTGAATGAGGTTGAAAACGAATTAGAGATTGCTGTTGAATCAGAAGAAATACTCAAAGCAAAGGGACTCATCCGCATGGTTGGCGCAGAAATGGACGAGAAGTATGTGGAACGGCTAAAAACAATTTCGGTGAATCCAGAGCTTGCATCTGAAATGGGCGAGCAGTTGAAAATTGTATTCTCGCCGCTTCATGGAACATCTAATAAGCCAGTTCGCCAGGCATTACAAGCACTAGGCTATACAAATGTTACAGTTGTAACAGAACAGGAGCTTCCTGACGCGAACTTCTCGACTGTAAAATCCCCGAATCCAGAAGAGCATGAAGCATTTGAACTTGCTATCCGTTATGGAAAAGAAATAGATGCTGACTTGCTTGTGGCAACAGATCCAGATGCTGACCGTTTAGGAATTGCTGTTAAGAACTTAGAGGGCGAGTATACCGTATTAACAGGGAACCAAACGGGTGCTCTTTTCCTTGAATATTTACTTTCTCAAAAGAAAGAAAAAGGAGTTCTCCCAGCAAATGGGGTTGTACTCAAAACAATTGTTACATCTGAAATTGGCAGAGCAATCGCCAAAGCTTATGGATTAGACACGATTGATACACTAACGGGCTTTAAGTTTATTGGGGAAAAAATTAAGGAATATGAAACAACGGGTCAATATGTATTCCAATTTGGCTATGAAGAAAGCTACGGCTATTTAATCGGTGATTTTGTACGCGATAAGGACGCTGTACAGGCTTCCATTTTCGGAGTAGAGGTAGCTGCTTATTACAAGAAGCGCGGAATGACACTGTATGAAGGGCTGCTTGAAGTTTTCGAGAAATACGGCTTCTATCGAGAAGGGTTGAAATCCTTAACGTTAAAAGGAAAAGACGGAGCAGAGCAAATTGCGGCGCTGCTTACATCATTCCGTAACAATCCGCCAGCTGCCTTTGGTAAATATGCAGTTGTTATCTCAGAGGATTACAAAACAAGCATCAAAACAGAAAACGGAAAGACAGAAAGCATTTTATTGCCAAAATCAAATGTTTTAAAATATTACCTTGAGGATGGCTCTTGGGTGTGCTTGCGTCCATCAGGTACAGAGCCTAAGGTAAAGTTTTATTTTGGCGTAAAAGGTACGAGTCTTGCTGACAGCGAGCAAAAGCTAGAGCAAGTGTCAGATGCCTTTATGGAGAAGGTAAACGATAGTTTGTTAAAGAAAGCATAAAAAACAAGGTCATTCGACCTTGTTTTTTTGTTAGAAAGTATAACATTTTGGGTGATGTCTAGCTCCAGTACCCGCCCCCTCGCGCTTAAATAATCTTTCCTACAAAAGGTAAAAAGCGTCTTCCGTGGTAAACACCTGAAAAGCTTCCGAGAATCGGCTTCGCCCGAATCGCGCGTTTTGTGCGAGGGTTGTTTGCCTATCGAGGCTAAGTAGGGCGCTCAGCTTTTCTTAGTCATTCACTGGTTTTGGATCATGGATAAAAAATTCTTTTAATGCCTCTTTATTTTTTTCAAAATCCAATTGTAAAACTGCACCGGCGTGTTGATAAAACTTATCCTCGTAGCCGGTATCTACAGGAATGCGCATTGTTTCAATATTTTCAATGGGATTGAGCAGCAAGCTTCCGCCGATTGTTAGCATCGTTTGTATATCCATATCTGTATCTATGTACTTCAGCAATTCTTGTCCGATTCCTGGAAGCTGGAACATGCCATCGAGTGAGCTTAATTTATTTGCAAAGGCATCCTTAAGTGCGTGCAGTACTTCTTGCTGCCGTTTAACACGACCGAAATCACTTTCTGCATCATGACGAAAGCGGGCATATGCGAGTAAATCCTTTCCGTGGAGTCGTTGTCGCCCGGGCTGCAGCTGCAGTCCCATATCGTCGATGATTTGTTGTTTGATGTTTACTTCGATTCCTTCTGGAGCGACGGTGTCTACAATATGTACAAAGCCTTCAAAATCAATTGCAACAAAGTGTTCGACATCAATTCCGAAGTTTTGCTGAATGGTTTTGCGAAGCAGTTCAGGACCGCCAAGATAGTACGCCATATTAATTTTGTTGGAATTCATACTGTAATTTGGAATAGTAACATAGCTATCGCGCATAATAGAAGCGACTCTTACCTTTTTTGCTTTTGGATCGTATTGGGCAATCATAATTGAATCCGAGCGTGCTTGTTCTTCGCCGCGTGAATCAATTCCTAATATAAGAACATTCAGCCGTCCTTGTTCATCCTTTACACCTTGAAATGGACTATACTGCTGAGGCGCTATGCGATCGGCGGACGGATCAGAAGGCGGGTGTATTTTATTTATATTACTATTACAGCCGATAAGAAAGAAGAATAGACAAAAAACAATGATGGCTAACCGCTTCAAGCCTATCACACCTTTACGTTCATGTTATGTATGTATAGTATAGACAGAGATCCTTCATTTATGCAGAAAGGCACTCGCTTTAGGTGCGAATGCCTTCATTTACAGTATAGACTTTTATAGCTCTATTACGCTTTTCTATATTGTAACAGTTTCATTTACATGTTCAGAATATGCCTTTTGAGAAGCATGGTCGATGTATTGAAACATGAGCTGAAGCTGTTTATCCACTTCTGACAAATCTCTTGCATATTTATATGCATGAAGAAAATGCTCAATACGTTTAGAAAACACCTCATCCTGCGTTTGTACCATCAAAATGAGCAACTCATCCCAATTACAGCAATAGGTGTAATATAATGCTTTGTCATAATCTGTGTACGCGTCGTACATGTTATCCCTCCTTGCTGAGGAGTTATAAATAGTGTGTGACAGAGAACGGATGATTAAGCATGAAAGAATTTGTTAAGAAGCTGCTTTATCCGCCGATAGGACTTATATGGGTGATGTAAGTTATGTATAAGCATTGATGTAGCTTGTGGCATCATTCATACCATACTTCATTTTCCTTTGCTTCTGATAAAAAGATTTTTTCTCCAAGCACATATTCATGAAAATGAAAAAATGTATCCAAGCGTTTATTAGCTGAAAATGGAGAAATGCGCATAGCGTGTTACAAGTCCTTCATGAAATGCTCAGTTTCTTCATACATTGTGGTAATAGGAAGAAAAGGGGGAGCGACAGTGAGAGCAGAGGACCAAAAAGCGTTAGAATATGCGATTGATGAGATTACCGAAATTGCGCAAGGATTTGGATTGGATTTTTATCCGATGCGGTATGAGATTTGTCCTGCTGACATTATTTACACATTTGGAGCATATGGGATGCCGACTCGTTTTTCACATTGGAGTTTTGGAAAGCAATTTTTCAAAATGAAGCTGCATTACGACTTAGGATTGAGCAAAATTTACGAACTTGTTATTAATTCCGACCCGTGCTATGCCTTCTTGTTAGAAACAAATTCATTAATCCAAAACAAATTAATTGTCGCTCACGTACTCGCACACTGCGATTTCTTTAAAAATAATGCACGCTTTAGTAATACAAAGCGAGATATGGTCGAAAGTATGGCTGCTACCGCTGAGCGCATTAAAGCATATGAGCATAAATATGGTAAGCAGCAGGTAGAAACCTTCTTGGATGCTGTGCTCGCTATTCAAGAGCACATCGACCCATCTTTAATGCGGCCGAAGCTTGCATGGAACTTAGATGAGATGGAGGAGGAGAGTGAAGGAGTAAAGCCGTCTTCTCCTTATGATGATTTGTGGGACTTAGAAAATCGAAATAAACAGAAGGATATGCCGGGCTTTCAGAAGAAAAAGAAGTTTCCGCCGCAGCCAGAGAAGGATATTTTATTATTTATTGAAGAGTACAGCCGTGAACTTGAGGAATGGCAACGTGATATTTTAACGATGATGCGAGAAGAAATGCTTTATTTTTGGCCGCAGCTTGAAACGAAAATCATGAATGAAGGCTGGGCAAGCTACTGGCATCAGCGTATTTTACGGGAAATGGATTTAACAAGCGATGAGGCTGTTGAATTTGCGAAGCTGAACGCGGGGGTTGTACAGCCGTCCCGCACCAGCATCAACCCATATTATCTCGGTCTTAAAATTTTTGAGGATATTGAGGAGCGCTACAATAATCCGACTGAAAGCATGAAGCGTGATGGGATTTTGCCAGGTTCGGGACGCGAGAAAATGTTTGAAGTACGAGAAATTGAATCCGATATTTCCTTTTTACGCAATTATTTGAATAAGGATCTTGTCATGCGTGAGGATATGTATTTATTCCAAAAGCAAGGAAAGGAATATAAAATTGTTGATAAGGGATGGGAGCAAGTCCGAGATCAGCTCGTTAATATGCGTGTGAACGGAGGTTTTCCGTATATTACAGTAAATGATGGAGATTACATGAAGAATGGTGAGCTGTACTTAAAGCATTGGTATGAAGGAATTGAACTCGATGTAAAGTATTTAGAAAAGGTCATGCCATATGTGCATCAACTTTGGGGACGATCCACACATTTAGAAACAGTGATTGAAAATAAAGCGGTGCTATTTTCGTTCGATGGAAAGGTATTACATCGAAAGTATCTATAAAAAGGGATTCTTCTTTTGTTGTATTGCAGCCGGTATTTACATTCTATCTAAAACGAAGGAATCGCTCGCAGCAGATTGTCATCATTATAAATAAAGTGCATAAAATAAAGTATGGGAATTCAATTTAGAGGAAGTTTTTATGTTGACTGTTTTCCAAAAAAGCCTTAAGATAACTTTATAAGAAATGTATAGGATATTCCTAAAGGGGAGTAGCTTTTACAGCAAAGTCGTCATTACAGGGGAAACCCTCGGCTTTGTTGGCAACTATAACGTTGTTAGCAAGACCTTTACCAAGAGCGGTAAAGGTCTTTTGTGTGCAAAAATGACCTGTCCGCGCATGGACAGGTCATTTTTTATGCAAAGACCTCAGAAGGTGCAGCTTTCGAGAGCAGTGTCTGCTGTTCCTATCTTAATTATGAAGGGAGAGATGGGTATGAAGAAAATCTGGAGTCGACTTCGTTTAATGTTGCGTGTGCGACGCTTTGTTCCTTTCTTGAAGGAGTTCTTTTTATCGAGTGAAGTACCTGTTGGAAAGAAGGTATTCTCTGCTGCGATTATTATTGGGTATTGGATGCTTCCGTTTGATTTAGTGCCCGACTTTCTCTCGTTTTTTGGTGTTGTTGATGACATTGCCATTTTTATGCTATTGATCCGGCAAATTGTAAAGATGGCACCAGCTTCTATGCGAGAGCGCTATGACATTTCAGCTTAATTAATAATAAGATTTTAGGTTGGATTTTCGTTTGTTTCTTGTGGTTGAGCAGGACTTAATGAGCCGTGTCCGCTTTTCTGATTTGGAAATACAAATTACAAATAACTTTGGGGATTTAGTTTATCATAATTAACGGGGGGATTTTAAAATGGATCTATTTTCGGCAGAATTTTTATCGGCGTTGTTAGCGATCATCGTCATTGACTTAGTGCTGGCAGGGGATAACGCAATTGTAATTGGCCTTGCAGCAAGAAAGCTGCCAAAGGATCAACAAAAAAAGGTTATTATTTGGGGCACGGTCGGTGCTATTGGTATCCGTGCTTTAGCAACATTGGTTGTAGTGTGGTTATTGAAAATTCCAGGATTGCTGCTTGTTGGGGGCATCCTGCTTATCTGGATTGCATATAAGCTGCTTATAGATGAGAAGGGACATGATGTAAAAGAGGGAAATAATTTTTGGGAAGCAATTCGTACCATTATTATTGCTGATGCATTGATGGGATTAGATAATGTGCTTGCAGTTGCGGGAGCTGCACATGGAAGCTTCCTGCTTGTAATTCTCGGGCTGGTTGTTTCTGTTCCGATCGTTGTATGGGGAAGCACACTTATCCTGAAGTTTGTGGAGCGTTTTCCTATTATCATTACAATCGGTGCCGCCGTTCTTGCTTGGACAGCGTCTAAAATGATCGTAGACGAACCGTTCCTGAAACCGTATTTTGTAAATCCTATTATCAAGTATGGATTTGAACTTCTTGTCGTTGCTGCTGTTGTTGTTGCAGGAACAATAAAAAAGAAAAATGATCACAAAAATGAACATACAGCAGAGAGAGCATCAATGTAGTTCAACTAGCCTTGCTAATAAGCAAGGCTTTTTTGCTTTTCAAAAGTCCAATTTTAATGAGGATAGTTCTACATGTTTCCACTTGCAGTGAACTTTTTAGCTTACAGCAATGTTTTGTTTATAACCAGGAAAGTGCTTATATAGAAAGGCGGCGCTAGCGAGAGATGATTATAATTGCAGAGTTTAAATACCAAAAATTACGTTGTAAGAAAGCATTGACTTTCTTTTTTAATAAGTTATAATTTGTATCATCCGGTGTTAGAAAATCTTACACGTAAGGAGATTGTCGCAATGAAGAAAATTGAAGCTATTATTAGACCGCAGCGCTTAACCGAAACAATACGTGCTTTAAAAGCAATTGGAATAACGGGTTTTACTGTTTCACAAGTAGTTGGTAGAGGAAAGCAAAAGGATGCAAAGGGTGTGTATCGTGGTAAAAATTATACAGTAACATTACATCCGAAAGTGAAGCTAGAAATTGTTTTGTCTGATTATATGGTAGAGCGGACAATTCAAGCGGTTATTGAAGCAGCTCAAACAGGAACGGATGGAGACGGAAAGATATATGTGTATCCTATTTTTGAAGCTTACAATATCCGAACAGGTTTAGTTGATTTTGATATTGATGATTTGGCACAGCAGGAGGGATGATGAAAAGATGGAGCTTATGTATTTAAATACGGTATGGATTGTACTTGCAGCGGCAATGGTTCTCTTTATGGAGGGCGGCTTTAGCTTGCTGGAGGCAGGTTTAGTACGGACAAAAAATGCAGTCAATGTAACTATGAAAATCTTTGTTGATTTAACAATTGGTGCCCTTGCTTTCTGGTTGGTCGGCTTCGGTATTATGTTTGGTAAAGATGCGTTTGGTTTCATCGGCACAAGCTTGTTCGGAAGCCCGGAAAGCATTGATCTTGGTGAGCTTCCCTTACCAAGCGCAGCGTATGTGCTATTTCAAATTGGCTTTGCCATTGCATGTATTTCCATTATTTCTGGAGCAGTAGCGGAACGTATGAATTTTAAAGCTTATATTTTAACAGCTGCACTTATGACTCTTATTATTTATCCGCTATCTGGTTACTGGATTTGGAGCAGTGATGGATGGCTTGCAAAGCTTGGCATGAAGGATTTTGCCGGCTCTGCTGTAATTCACGCGATGGGAGGCTTTGCGGCTTTAGCGATGGCAAAGCTGCTTGGGGCAAGAAAAGGACGCTTTAATTCAGACGGCAGCGCAAACGTATTTGCGCCAAGTAATATTCCGTTAGCGTCTTCTGGTGCATTTATTTTATGGTTTGGCTGGTTTGCGTTTAATGCAGGAAGTACGCTTGATGCGTCCAATGCTGCTCTTGCACCTGTTGCTTTAAATACAATGCTTGCGGGGGCGAGCGGCGGTACAGTCGCATTGTTTGTTACGATGAAGAAATACGGCAAGGCAGACCCTAGTATGACGATTAATGGTATTTTGTCCGGACTTGTCGCGGTGACGGCAGGCTGTGCGTTCGTGTCACAATGGAGTGCAATTCTAATTGGTGCAATTAGCGGCGTGATTGTCATTTATGCAACGCTGCTCGTCGATAATATGAAAATTGATGATCCTGTTGGTGCGGTTGCGGTGCACGGTGCAAACGGTGTGTTCGGAACAATTGCAGTTGGCTTGTTTGATGTACAGGAAGGATTATTGACAACAGGTCATACATCCTTATTGCTTGTTCAATTACTTGGTGCTGTTGTCGTTGCGGTTTGGGGCTTTGCAGGCGGTGCTTTCATTGCGAAGCTGGCGGAGAAAACAGTTGGTCTTCGTGTGACTGAAGAGGAAGAAGAGGAAGGTCTTGATATGTCTCTTCACGGTATCCCGGCTTACAACGACTTGGAGCGCTTTACAGATATTCCTGTAAATCTGTATGATTTTCAAGAAACAACAGGTATTGTAGTTGCGCAGCCAAAAAGCAGTGTTCAATAAAAAATAAAATGGTATCAACATATGAACGCAACAGAATGAGTTTTTCTGTTGCGTTTTTATATGCAGTGATCATAAGTTCGAGCAAGTTCGTTGATCTGATGCTGTATCTCATCTATACAGTCCCATGTATTGGTTTATGATTTTCTCAAATTTTTGCCTTAATTCGTTTGTTTCGGCCAGCATTTGAGCATAAGGATGAATTTGCTGTATAGTATGATAGTAGCCATTAAGATGAGGTTTTACAATAGAGGAGGAGCAAGCGTGAAAAAGAAAATCGCTTGGATTACGGATAGCACAGCATACTTATCAGAGGAATTGCGGCAGCATCCAGATGTATACGTTGTTCCATTGGTCATTATGTTTGGAGAAGAAACGTATGAGGACGGCGTAACAATTGATGAGCAGCAAATTTATGAAAAGATGAAGCAGCATAACGCTGTTCCGACAACCTCTCAGCCGTCCATCGGCAAATTTGTGCAGCTGTATGAGCAGCTAAAAGAAACATACGAGCATTTTATGATACTTCATATATCTGAGAAGCTAAGCGGTACCTATTCAGCCAGTAAACAGGGAGCTGACATAGCGGGCATTTCCTATCATCTAATTGATACGAGGGTAACGACAGCAGGGATGACTTATTTGCTTGAAGAAGGCTTACATATGGAGAAGCAAGGGAAAACAATTGCCGAGATTACCAGTCGTCTAGAAGAGATCGTTCCTGCATTGGAAAACTACATTTTAATCGGGAATTTGACTCAGCTTCATAAAGGTGGCCGTTTAAGCAACGCGCAGTTTGTTCTAGGTACTTTATTAAACATTAAACCGATTTTACAAATTCGTGATGGTATTGTGGATGTATTTGAAAAGGTACGCTCTGAGAAGAAGGCTGCTAAGCTGATTATGGAAAAGTGCCGTGAAGCTTTTACCAAGCATGATGTAACAAGAATGGCTGTCATTCACGGCAATCGCGAGGAGGATGCACTTCGATGGAAAGAGATGCTTCTAGAGATGCACCCGCGCCTGCGTGTGGATATTGTTCCTATCACCTCTACGTTAAGCGTTCATGCGGGAGAAGGAACGCTTGCAGTCATGTGGTACAATACACATTTAGATGGCTAGGATTATGACAGCTGTTTCACGCGACGATGCAGAAGCAATGGTGTAATCAAAATTCCGCTGCAAAAGGAAAGAAGAATAAAGTAAGGGTTTGGAATTGTCGCTGCGATTATGATGGAGAATATCGTATTGCTAAACAGGGTGAGCATAAGCAGCAGGGTGAAGAACGCTCGCTTTCTGCTTTCATGTGTAAGTGGATATAGCTCTAATATGGCATGCCCATAGAAATGCTTCCAAAGGGCCAGCATTTGTAGGTTAGACAAATATAGGAATACGACAGAAGCTGCATACTTTCCCAGAAAGCCTTGTATGTAAAATAAAAAAATAGCTGTGACAAGTAAAAAACGCACGTATAGTCCCAGGTAGTCATTCGCTCTTATAAAGGCGAGACTATAGACATATAAAAACGGAAGCTTTGTTCGTTCAATCGGATTTTTGATAAAAGCTGTCAAAACCGCACGCGGCTTTACTTTCCGTATAATTTGCGGAATGTCTGTAAAAATATTGAGGAAGCGGTAAAAAACGAGATCTTGTTCGTGTTCTTGCTGAATGAGTCGTTCCCAATGGATTGCTGACGATTTTGTTCGTATAGAATATATAAAAATAAGCAGCATAAGCAGCAGGATGGCGATAAGCAAATAAAGGGATGATCGCTGCAGGAGCAAGTAAGAAAAAGCTATGTTTAGAATGAAACGCAGGATGTATCTTATTTTGCTTTCTTCTGCATGATGATGCCAAAGCCAGTGTATAGATACATTCCATCCTTTTACGACAGAAAGCAGGAATAAAGCGTTCCAGAAAAAGAGCGGGTCTGTCGTACCGACTTTCCTATAAAGAGGAACTGCTAGTAGTGCTGTGATACAGAGGGATAGCCATTGTATCGAAAAGCTGTAAAGAAGACTATTTTTAAAATAGGAACCCAGCCGATGCTCTGCCGCTAATAGAAATACAAGATCGGCATCCTTTAAAAACGTGCGAAGGCGAACCCGTGTTAAGATAAAGGAGAGTGGCAGAGTGATACAGAGGATGGAAGTCTCTTTAGATGGAGGGGCTTGAAGTAGCTTTGCATAATAGTAGCCGCATATACCAAACAAACAAAGGAATGCATAGAATAAGCTTCCCGCAATGAGCGAGAGATACTTTGCATTCCTTTGTATATGGTGCTGAAACCGTTCTGACCAAAGCTGATGTCCATCCATTGGAATCTCCCCCTTGTATCTTAGTCGTTTCAGTTATTAGTTCTTTGTACCTTATGTATCTCCTGCTTTGTCTAAAAACAAAAGAAGGGAAAGTTACATTGCATCAGAAAGGTCCCGACATCATGCCGAGACCTTTTTAGCCATGTTATGAAATTAGCGTTGGAATCCGCCAAGTTGTTGTTCTGCCATTGCTACAAGACGTTTTGTAATTTCGCCACCTACGGAACCATTTGCACGTGCTGTTGTGTCAGCTCCAAGCTGTACACCAAATTCTTGTGCAATTTCGTACTTCATTTGATCTAGGGCAGACTCAGCGCCAGATACAAGTAATTGATTTCTGCTGCTATTAGAAGCCATGTTAGTTCCTCCTTGATGAATGTTTAATTTTTTGGTTGGATTAGCTGGAGTTGAACCAGTTTGGCCGCCTTATCGGCTCTAATCCATCGGTGTTGTGATTGTCTTGCTTTGCGCTGCTGTAGTACTAGTATGGATGGAGAAGATATATATATGCAGTAGAATATATTGTAATTTTTTCCAATATTTAAACGAAAAGATATTCCAAAATTTACACATAAATGCTATACATATGAACAAAAGTTCTCCGTATACTATGCTTACACCACTTAAGGAGGTGAAACAGCATGGCGAACAACAATAACAGCAATCAGCTTCTTGTTCAAGGTGCTCAATCTGCACTTGATCAAATGAAATATGAAATTGCTCAAGAGTTCGGCGTTCAACTTGGTGCAGAAGCAACTTCTCGTTCTAACGGCTCTGTCGGCGGCGAGATTACAAAACGTCTTGTAGCAATGGCTGAACAGCAATTAGGCGGTTTTCAACGATAAATAATGGCTATAAGGGCGGGGGATCCCGTCCTTTTTTGGGGGTATATGTATGTCAATGTGTCCTGTCTGCAACGGATTCACCGAGATTCCGCATCCATGTCCAAACTGCTCTGCCAGCATGGAGGATTGCGGAAAAACAGTAGATTATTTAGGTCCTTACAGTGCATATATGGACCAACAGCTGCTAGAGAAGGTTGATGGCTTATCTCATGAGGAATCGAACCAGTATTGCTTGCACTTATACCATTGTCCCAGCTGTGAACGAGACTTTTCTATTAAGGTGCAGCAAATATAAATAACCCGTCTCTTCATGCTCGGAGACGGGTTATGGTTGTTTGTACACTGTAAGGAAGTATAAATTTTCAGCGGGAAGCCAATTCGACATAGTCGGAAATTTTAGGAGTACAGTGTAAGTGCAACTACGCTTCTGTCTTCGCCTAACGGCTCGCCAATCAGCGAGTTTTCTTTATCGAATGCGCTGCTCGTTGTTAGAGTCAAAGAAGTGAACCTTGTTCATGTCAAAGCCAAGTGTTACTGTTTGACCAGGTTTGAAATCCGTACGTGCATCAACACGCGCTACGAAATCTTGGCCGCCGATTTGAGAGTAAAGCATAGACTCTGCGCCTAGCAATTCGGATACTTCAATTTTTGCGTTTACAGTTGAGCCTTTTGATGCGTTAATGAATACAGGCTCATCATGAATATCCTCTGGACGAATTCCCATGATTACTTCTTTTCCTACATAGCCTTGTTCACGAAGCATTTTCATTTTTCCTTCTGGAACAGACAGTGTCACATTGTCCACTTTGAAGCCCTTGTCTGTTAATGCACCGCGGAAGAAGTTCATCGCAGGAGAACCGATAAAGCCGCCTACGAATACGTTTTCTGGCTTTTCGTATACCTCTTTTGGCGTTCCAACCTGCTGGATAATTCCATCCTTCATAACTACGAGGCGAGTTGCCATTGTCATTGCTTCTGTTTGGTCATGCGTTACATAAATAGTTGTTGTACCTAAGCGTTGGTGAAGCTTAGAAATTTCCGCACGCATCGATACGCGAAGCTTTGCATCAAGGTTAGATAAAGGCTCGTCCATTAAGAATACTTTTGCGTCACGAACGATCGCACGTCCTAAGGCCACACGCTGACGTTGACCGCCGGAAAGAGCTTTTGGCTTACGATCTAAGTATTGCTCAAGTCCAAGGATACGAGCTGCTTCTTTTACTCGCTTGTCAATTTCCGCTTTGTCAAATTTACGAAGCTTTAAGCCGAATGCCATGTTGTCATACACGCTCATGTGAGGATATAATGCGTAGTTTTGGAATACCATCGCGATGTCGCGATCCTTTGGTGCTACATCGTTCACGCGTTTGCCATCGATAAGGAAATCACCTTTAGAGATTTCTTCTAGTCCTGCGATCATGCGAAGTGTTGTAGATTTACCGCAGCCAGAAGGACCTACGAATACGATAAATTCTTTATCTGCAATGTGAAGATTGAAGTCTGTTACTGCCGTTACATTATTATCATAAATTTTATAAATGTGATCTAATTTTAACTCAGCCATTTTTGTTACCCCCTGTTTTAAATGAAATCGTTTTCCTTATCATTAAGTCTATCTCAAATGGTCCAAGCTGGAAATGGGAAAAGTGAATAAAAAAACGCTTTCATTTGTGCAACGTTTACAAAGTCAGGAGGAGGCATCCTGCAAAAGCAAGGCCATATACACGGCAACAGCACCTTTGAACGTTTTAATATCAATTCCTGTTTTTTCAATGAATTTGTCAACACGGTATTGCACGCTATTGCGGTGCATATACTGCTTTTTCGCAGCCAGAGATACATTCAGGTTGCATTCTAGGTAAGTTTGCACCGTTGCTAACAACTCTTGATCATTCTGTGTTTCGCCAAATAGAAATGGAAGCAGTGTTACATCCTGCTTTTCTAAAAATAAATAGGGCAGCACATCCTCTAATTTGTAAATATGCCGCTTCTTTAGGTGTGATTGAGCAAATTGAAAGCATTTTTGCTCCCATTGAAATTGCTGCAAAAGAGACGGTTGCATGGGGTGCAGCCTTCCGATGAGAATGCTCGGTGTAATCAGAAAATCCGTTGTTAACGCATCGAACGCTTCGAAATCGAGTTCTGTCTCTGGCTTCAGATGGGGATATGTCTCTACAATAATACCGCTTTTGTTTGTTTGCCACACAATAATGAACGGAGAGGAGAGCAGCCCTTGCATCGCCTCTTCCAATGCTTGCTTCTCAAAAAACGATTCTTTCATGGAAAAATGAAGAAATCGTGCTGTTTTCATTTGTCCGTGAGGGGGGAGCGGATGCATATCTTCAGCGGATTGAAACAAAAACTTCTTCCAGGCGTGTTGTTCCGCAGAAACGCTGAATTCTTCGCCAGATACAGGAGTTAAAAATAATGACAGCAGCTCCTCATCTTTTTTTGTTAGCTTTTTCTTTTCAATACCAATGGTGTTGTTTTGTTCATCTATATACCAGCAATATTCCTCATAATTGGCTGGCATTGTATCCGTTACAATATGTCCTTGATAATAGCGCCTTAGTTTCTCTAGCATGGGTGTCTCCTTACATAAAATGGTTTTAGAGTATTTTATCACAAAAAAAGACCTTCTTTCGAAGCAAATAGCCTTCAAGAACAATTTGCCATAAAAGAAGTGCTCTCAAATCCATTATTTTGTTTTTTCAGAAGACGAAAAAAGAGCTTGGCCTCAAAAGGCACATTATGCGCCTTTTAGATCGGCCCTTTATTTAACTCTATTCTATACTATTATTTAATTTTTCTTTTTCTATAATATCCTTTACAACATCTTTCATGGTTACATTTTCTAGAGTCTTCTCCAATGCTAGTTGAGCAATTGAAAATAGTGGAACTATTGTATCTTGAATGTTCCTTCCCACAGGACAAGCTGGATTTGGATTTTCATGTATACTAAACAATTCCTTCTCCTGTACAGCATTAACCGCCTTATAGACGTCAAGCAATGTGATTTCCGATAAATCTTTGGCTAGTTCAGCACCCGCGATACCAGGTCGTACTTTTACTAACCCTGCATGTTTTAGCATCCCCATAATTCTTCTTACCACGACTGGATTCGTGTTTATACTTCCTGCTATAAACTCTGATGAGCTTACTCTGCCTTTATTGATTTCAATAAGCGATAGTATATGAATCCCCACAGCAAATCGGCTGCTGATGGACATCTTTAGTCACCTTCCTTACGATTAACATAACAATATGTCCTCACGTCATTATCATGTAATTCATTCTGTTACAAAGTTATTATACCTTAAAATATTCAACAAAATATAAAAAAGGTTTTTTACTAGGTTGACAAATTAAAGGTTTTTCCTTTTAAGCTGTTTCTAATGATATAAACTTATGGAATTCAAAAAAGTTGGATAAAAGAAACAAAAACGTATACAAGGAAAAAGACTAAAAACGGCAGCATATGAATGAACATTAACGTTACAGCAAAAACGGCGGCATATACTTTTTTAATTAAGTATAAAAGCATGTGGAGCATATCTGCATGCTTTTTATTTATTTCAAAATAGCTGTTCGTGAAAAGTACAATGATAAAAGAAAGGTAAAAGTAGTATAGAACAACAAACCGATAGGGAGAAGGAATCCCTATCGGTTTCATATCTAATCATAGTGAACACAGGTGTGCCAAGGTGTAAGAAGCTGCAGTGTTTCTAAGGATAGTAAAAAATATTATGCCATTTGTTCAGAAAACCCAGCTTCTGCAGTAAATACGGCCAGCAGGTTCTGAAGAGTTTCCGTATAGATATGAGGCTCGTCGAAAATCATCGGCTTGCTGTTTGCTTCAAATACATAATAGTTCCCTGCTTCATCTACGCCAATATCTAATGAAAACTCCCGAACGCGGCCAAAGCGGCTGCACAGGCTTTGACCGCACTGCTCGGCCAGCATCTCGATAGTAGGATAGTGAACAGGGCGCTCTAGCTCTTCCGCTAATATAATATCTCCGCCGTGCGGAACATGCGTGACGATCTGTCCTTTTTTTGCAAGGCGCACACCGATGCCGCTGATGCGAAATGCCCCGGGCCCAGCATGTACAGAGACGCGCAAATCGTATTTTCTTCCATTTTGCATATCTGCAGTAAGGGCGCGCTGTGCAATATACGGCTTTTGCTGCTTTGAGATAAAGTACCATATATCTGAAACGGACAGCATACGCTCATCTTGTAGGTCTTTTTGAAGCACCGTATCTTCAGCAATAAATCGCAAAAAGAAAATATGCTTTCCTTTTGCGGCCTCAGATTGCTTTACATATATTTCTTTGTGGCTGTGCAGCATGTGCCGCAGATCTTCTATCGTTTGCAGCAGTCTTGTTTCTAGCAAGTATGGCCGCAGTGCTTCATTTGCGAAAAATGCTTGGTAGCTCTCCCATTTTGGAAAAAAGCAAGGATTAAAAAGCGGAATATCGTGATGTATGAGTTGTTCAATTACTTTCTTCGTTTCTGGTCTTTGCTCATGCTTTCGGTATGGCACACGATTGTATACGATATCGGGATAGGGAAAACGACATTTGTACCATCGTTTCTCCGAGAGCCATACATATCCTCTAATATGTCCTTCCTGTAATCCGTACGGAGAAAAGACGAAGCTAATACCTCCTTGTTTTTGAAGGGCTGTTTGGATAGCAGCAAATCGTGTGAAATCCCCGCAAAGCTTTCCTTCTGGTGTGCCGCTTGTTAAAATGCCAACGAGCGGCCCGAGCCGCTCGTCTTGCTGACGGATGGAAAAGGAGAGGGAATGCTCAGTGCCAGCTTCAAGCTGGGATTTGCCAAACATTCGTCCTTCTTCATGATAGTGCCAGCGTTCTGTTTGTGGGTTATAGAAAATTTGGTTCATTGAAACAGCTCCTCAGGGGAGAATAGTGATTTTTCGGTTAAATGCAGCGCGTACTCCAAAAAAAGCTCCTTCGTCAGCCGATCGCTTTCCTTTAGCTTTGGATGATGAAAAATTGAGCGGCCCGGCTTGGAGTTTGCCTCAAACAGCCAGACCTTACCTGCCTTATCTAAGCCGATATCAAAGCCGATTTCCCCAATGCAGCCGTCAAGATGCGTATCGATGCTTTCACTGAGCAGAAGGACAGCTGTTGTTAGCTTTTGCAGCACATTTTCTCTTTCGACCGGGTCAGGAAAGATTTCGTCTAGAGTTTTTACATCGCCTCCATTATTCATATGCGTAGTCATGCTTCCCTGCCCAGCGATTTTGGCAGCGATCGCGCTCATTCGCCAATAGCCGTGTCTATCCTTATTTGTATGAATCCGGAAATCGACAGGCTGCCCGTTTATGCGCAGTAATGAAATGCCCTGCTGTACGATAAACGTTTCTAAATTATAACGGCTTAAGAGGTGATTGATGAGATATTCAAGGGAATGATATTTACGCAGCTTATTTCCATCAACGTCACGATAGCGGCAGTAATACTCATTTTCCTCAAAAGCATACCGAACTTGATAAATACCGCTCCCTAAGCTTCCGTTAATAGGTTTAATGTACACATGACCGTACTTAGATAAAAGATATTCAATTTGATCAAAATTTGTAAAGCGATGTGTTTCCGGCAAGTAGGAAACTGCCGCTTCATCCTTCCGTAAGCAACGGTAAATATCCCACTTATTAAAAAATCCAGGATTAAACCAAGGAATTAAGTATTCATGCTGGAGCCGTTCCTTCACGCGGGCGATCGCACGGTGGTTTTCCGTTTGTCGGTTTGGGAGCCGATCGTACACCACATGTGGAAATGGGATCTCATGCTGCGCCCAGCGCTGTTCGTTATAAAAATAAGCGGTAATGGTTCCCTCCTTCCAGTTAATTTGATGTGACCCAAATGCAAACAAGTATGCCTTCGTATGCTCTTTTGCTGTGAGCAGATTGGCAAAAAACAACGAGCGTTCACCGATCGGCCGCAGATGGGATTCTGTAAAACCGGCTGTAAAAATACCGATCAGTGGACCAATTACAATCGTTTCTTCGTATACGAATACATGAATCGGTATGAGAAACGGCAGCTTTAAATCTGTTATAATCTCCCGCCCGATGAAAATGGTGTTATTTGATAAATAATCTGTTCGTACGTCACATTCAATAATTTTTGTGCCAAATGAAATATATTTCAGTGTTTTAATATCATGGAATGTATATGGGAGATATACGGTGTTTGGCTCCAGACCGCTTTCCTGCAGAATATAAGAATGCAGCTTCATTTTGAATTCGCTCCTTTTTGTGCCTCAAGCATTAAGTATTTGCAATAGGCAAGCGGCGCATGATACAGTTGGTCAGCGCTTTCTGGCTTGCACTCTAGCATTACCCTTCGCCCAGGCTTCGAATTAACATCGAGAAGCCAAACAGCCCGGTTTTGGTCGACAGAAATATCAATACCGATTTCAAACAGCGGCGGCAGTGTTTGTTCTAACGCTGCAGGTACAGCTTTGAGGAGGGTAGCGATGTTGTCCTCGAGCAGCAGGCGCTCCCCGCCCGGATACGATTGTTTCCACTTCTCATATGTGATGGTGCGGCTTCCTGCATATAAATTAGAAACAAAGGCCTGTTCGTTGCCGCAGCGCACCCCCCGTCCGACCTCCTCCCAAACACCGCTTCCGTTTTTTTGCAGCAAAACGCGAATATCAAATGGACGTCCGTGTGCATCCTGCACGGATAAAAACGGCTGCAGCATGTAAACCTGTGATTGCAGTATAGGGCCGAGCCAAGATAAAAAATCTTCTTTGGAAATAAAGCTTTCTGTTATTGTTTGCTTTGCTTGCTGTACGATTGCTTGAATAGAACGGCGCCCATAGGATAGGTAGCAAAATCCGTTTCCTTGAGACCCGTTTGCTGGCTTTAAAGCAGCTTGTTTATGCTTCCATACATATTTCCAAACGTTTTCTATCGTTGCTTCCACGGTGTAGGGGACATAAGGCGCCGTAGCTGGATGACGGGAGAGAATCGAGTAGGTTTGCAGCTTATCAGGCAGACCATACCCTAAAAATTGGGTTTGCGGTCGTTTTTTCAGCCATTCTACGATTGGCTTTCCTTTCCTTGAGGCTTCTGTGCGATTATAAAAGCAGCGATCATAAATAAAAGGAGGAATGGGGAAGGTGTGCTGTATCCATCGCTCCTCTGTAGAATCAAACAATAAGCCATGAACCTGCTCTGTTGCGGGGATGATTTGAAAAGGCGTAAATCGAACAACCTGCATGTCGTGCAGACGAGCTCGTTTCGCGATTTCTGTAAAATACTCTGTTTCTTGATCAGATCGAAGAGATAATAAGCCGAGTATCATTATGATTCCTCCTTATATGGGTGCTGAGCAGCCAAGCAACAATATTGCAGGACGGACCGGACCGATGGTCGAATAGGCGTTGGTATAGCGTTTGGAAGCATGTTTTTGGACGGCTTTGAATTGACTTCAATGAGCCAAGGATTGCCGTCTTTGTCCAATCCTAAATCAATCCCGAGCTCTCCGTATAGACCGTCATAGCTTTGTCCAATGCACTGAGCGGTCTCCAGTGCCAGCTCGGACAACAGCTTTTTCAAATGTCGAATTTGTTTCTCGGAGAAGGCAGGCTGCAGCACTTCATCGAACTTGTAAATTTCTCCGCCCATCGCGACATTAGAGACAAATTCATTTGGAGAAGAAACGCGCGCGACGGCGGAGGTAAGCTTCCATCTGTTTTGTTCTGTTTTGTGGCAAAGAATACGAAAATCAACAGGCCGCTCTTCATACGTATACAACGCTACACCCTGCTGAACAATGTAAGGGCGGCGTCCGATGTGAGGCTTAAGGGCTGCAAACAAGCTATCGACTGATGTGTACGAAGTATGAATGTCATCCGAAAAGGTCGTATAGTTTAATGTATATTCATGTTCGGTACGAGTTACCTTAAAAATTTTTCGTCCTTGGCTTCCATAGGCTGGTTTTACAAATATGCAATCATAAAGGGCAAGCGCCTCTTCCAGCACTTGTTTGCTATGAAATAAGAAGGTACGGGGAATATACGGCTGTAAATAAGCGAATTGCTCGAGCGCTTCATATACCTCCCATTTGTTCAAAAAGCGGTCGTTAAAGTGGGGAATATGATAGAGTTTCAAGGTTTGGAGCCAGTTGAAGAATACAATGCTTTGCTCTGTCTTTCGAGAGTGAATGCGGTTATGGACAATATTCGGAAACGGCATCTGCTCCTTTTTCCATCGTCCATCCTCGTAGTGATATCCCCACACTTCTTCGTCCTTCCAAAGGGACAGAGAGGTGATATAGCAAAAGCAAGCGCTTTGTTCGCTTAAAAGGGCAAATTCTTCGCAAAAGGAGGAAAGGGAGCCAAAGGAAACAGGATAGCTTTGTTCTTTAATTTCCGTAATAATTGCGATAATAGGTCCAAGATGCAGTTCTTTTTTAGATGATAGATAACTGCAGCGGAGTGCATAATCCCCAGGGATTTTCAAAAGTGCAAGAAGCGCTTCATGGCAGAGAATGGCATTTTCTTTTTCATCTATTGAAGTAATATTCACGGTTGCACTTGTTAGACCAAAAAAAAGTGTAATTGTATCATTTGGTTTAATCATCCATAGCTTGGCGAGTCGTCCCGATAAGGCGATTGTCTTGCTGTTGTCAATCGAGCTGCTTTCGGTTATTCTTACTGTTGTTGTAGAAAACATAGAAGTCCCTCATTTGCTTGCATTTTGTCCAAGCTCTATAATGAAATATAGATAGTAGTGTATTTTATGAGGAAATGATACGACAGGTGAAATGGAAGGTTGGATTATCTTGAATGTATGGTTAAATATGATTACAACGATAGGTCTTGGTGCGATTATTGGCGGATATACGAATCACGTAGCCATTCAAATGCTGTTTCGGCCCCATAATCCGATCTATATTGGAAAGTTTCGTGTCCCGTTTACGCCAGGAATTATTCCAAAGCGGCGAGATGAAATGGCATATCAAATGGGAAGCATGGTTGTAAAGCATCTGCTTACTCCGGAAGGAATTGAGCGAAAGCTAAAAAATGAGGAGTTTCGGCAGGAGTTAACAGAATGGACTGCGGAAGCGGCTCAGAGGTGGATACATACAGATATATCGGTACGAGAAATGCTGCAGCATATTGGACTCGGGCAGCTGGAGGGGAAAACAACAGAGGCGATCCAATCTATTGTAGAGCAAAAAATCTCGCAAGCATGGGAAATATATGGAACCTCTTCTATCAATGAATTACTTTCTCCAGCTATGAAGGAAAGAGTATATGAGGGTATTCCGATGATGGCGGATTTTCTACTGGAGAAAACAACTGCATATTTTGAAAGTGCGGAGGGGAAGCAGCGCATTGCAAAAATGATTGATGATTTTCTTGCATCGCGTGGTACGCTGTTAAACCTCGTCGGCATGTTTTTTGGCAATAGCAATTTAGCGGAGCGGGTACAACCTGAGGTGATTAAGTTTTTACAGCAAGACGGCACAAGGAAGCTGCTTTGCGATGTGATTGAAAATGCTTGGAACAGCGTGAAGGAGAGAAAGGTGGAAACGTTTCTCTCTGAAGAAGCCGTCCGTCAGTTTACGTTCTCTGCTCTTCGTATTGAAGCTACGGTAGACCGTATATTTTCGAAATCGGTGCGCGACCTCGTATCTCCTTATCAAGAAGCGATTGTGCAGGGGGTAGTCCCTCGGATGATAGAAAGAGGTCTCGATAGTTTAATCGCCAATTTGTCGGATATCATGAAGAAACTTCATTTAGCTGAAATTGTACAAAATGAGGTTTCTAGCTTTCCGACGGAGCGGCTGGAGGAGATGGTGTTATCTATTATTAAAAGTGAACTAAAGGCTATTACGTACCTCGGTGCACTGCTTGGCGGCCTTATTGGTTTGGTGCAAGGACTTCTTTTTCTCTTTATGTCATAAGGAAAAAGATTTTCACATAGGATACATAGTCTGGTATAGTTAAGAGCGTGCCGGAAGTGGCTGAAGGAGGAAAAAGCATGGCAACTAATATGTATGATGCAGCTTACGCGCTGCAAAAAGCAATTATGGAGAACCCGGATTTTCAAGCTTTAAAGGCAAGCTACGCAAACGTACAAGCAGACCCGCAGGCGAAAGCATTATTTGAGCAATTCCGCAATGTACAGCTTGAATTGCAGCAAAAAATGATGCAGGGTCAGCAAATTACAGATGAGGATAATATGAAGGCTCAGCAAATTGTCATGCAGGTGCAGCAAAATCAAAAAATTGCACAACTCATGCAAGCAGAGCAGCGTGTCAACGTTCTCATTGGAGATTTAAATAAAATTATCCTAAAACCGCTTGAGGATTTATATGGTTCGTTAGCGTAAATGCACAAAAAACGAGTGCCTGCATTCAAAAGGAAAGCAGGCGCTTGTTTTTATCTAAGAATAGAGGAATATTACCTTTTGGGTACTATCTAGCTTCAGCGGCCTGCTCCCTTTTCGCAAAATAACCTTCACCATAAAAGGAAAAAGTGTCTTCCCTAATGAAGAACATACGGAATACTTCTGTGAATCAGCTCTGCCCGAACGGCGTGTTTTATGCGCGAGTTGTTTCGCTATAAGAGAGGCGGATCGTGTCCGCTTTTCTTACAATTTAAGAAAGTATAAATTTCCAGCTGGAAGCGAAAACGACGTAGTGGGAAATTTTAAGAATAAAGTGTAAGTGCAACTACGCCTCTGTCTTCGCCAATCGGCGAGTTTTCTTTATTTTGAAACAAACGGATGACCTTGAAAATAAAACCGCCACGGATAATGGACTGCTTCTTCTGCGTAATCAATCCCAATACGCGGACCGGCTGTGATTTCATAGCGCTGCGATAAATGCACTTCGGTTGGTACAACCTCCATAAACAGTTCGTCACTTTCCATAGATAATCCCTTTTGCTTTATTGTAATAGCAAGCGCACGGCATAGTTTACCTGGGCCGCTCGTGAGGTTTTTATATTGTTTATTCGTGATATTGGATTTTCCAAATCGGGACGATGCCATTTCTTCTATTCCTTCATCTGGTTCGAGCGCACGAATGAGTACGCCTTGTGGAATACCCTCTGGGGCCGTAATAATATTGAAACAATGGTACATACCATAGATTAAATAGACATATGCGTGTCCAGGAGGGCCGAACATAATCTCCGTTCGCTCTGTTCTACGGCCGCCGTAGCTGTGAGCAGCTTTATCGTCAGGACCCTTATATGCCTCTGTCTCAACAATTAAGCCGCTTCTTCGTTTTCCATCTACAACATGCACAAGCCTATGCCCGAGAAGACGTTTTGCCACATCAAGTGTATCACCTTCATACCAGTTTAAAGGCCATTTCATAGGAACTCTCCTTTTTCGAAAGATAGGATATGATAGATGCTGTTATTATGCAGATTCAGCTTTCTTTCTGTGTGAAAAAATCTCTGCTTAATAGTGCGGGATGTCACGGTTCTGTTACAGTTTACCCACTTGGGCCGGTTGTTACGTAATCATCAAATAGATCCAATTGTCTCTTGCAGGAAGCAGCTAGGATGAACACTGCGTCGTTCGTTCTAATTACCATCCATGCCTCATACGTTAATTGTAGAGTGCCACAGCTCAGAAAGGGAGGTTCTTCATCATGATTTATCGTTTATTAGCTATTAACATAGATGGAACACTGCTTCGCCCAAATGGTAGACTGCAAAAGGGGACGAAGGAAGCAATTGATTTTGTAAGGGAGAAGGGTGTCTATGTTACATTGTTTACGAACCGCAACTTTCAATCTGCACAAAAGATTGCGAAGGCGTTAAAGCTGGACTCCATTCTCGTGACGCACAGCGGTGCTTTTATTTCCTCTTCATTAGATGAACCGCTTGTCCAAAAGCGTATCTCAGAGGAAAAAACATTCAATCTTGTACAGGTGCTGGAGCATTTTGATTGCAATATTCGCATTTGTCATGAGCGATTTTCCCTTGGAAATCGCCGCAGCCTTGCTTCTAATTTAATTGCCAAAACCGTACTGTCGAGTGCTGACCCTGTGTTTTATCCCATTCAGTTTGTAGAATCACTTGGTGATACACTTCGCGATCAGCCGGTAGCTTCACCGAAAATTGATGTGTTTTTCTCAAGCAGGCAGGATAAAGAACATGCTCTTGCCACTTTAGCTGAGGCGTTTGAGGATATTAATATCGTTGAGTACGAAGGAGAGCAGATTGAAATTCTTCCGGCAGATGTTTCGAAGCTGCGGGGCTTACAGCAGCTTGGCCATCACCTTGGGATTGAACCGAGGGAAATGGTTGCAATTGGTGACAGTATGGATGACTTAGAGGTAATTGAAAACGTCGGTCTTGGTGTAGCGATGGGCAATGCTCCCATTGCACTGAAGAAAGCAGCGGATTGGGTCACACGCTCTAATAATGAGCACGGCGTCACATATATGATTAAAGAGCATTTTCGAAAGCAATTTCCGCTTAACTTCCTTAAGGCACATATTAAGATTAAAAAGTGGTGATGGATGAGGCTGGCCCAAAAGGTTGCGTTCAGCGACCTTTTGAGGGCAGCCTCCTTCTTTTTGGTCTTGCTTTGAATATAACTGGATGATTTTTAATATAAAAGAGAGCTGGTTCTTTTTTATTTTTACATAGAAAAACAAGAGGTGTCTCAAAAGATATTAAGGTGAAATTCCTTCTTTTTTCAAGTATAATCAAGAATCAGATAGCTATTAAGGACGGAGAGTGTCATAGACGTGAAAGTATTAACTGTTGAAAATTTAGTGCGAAAGTTTTCATTAAAAGTACTGACTGGGGAAAATCAGCTGCAACAAACGATTACGCAGCCACAGTCTCATCGTCCAGGTTTGGAATTCGTTGGTCACTTTGATTTTTTTCCAACTGAACGGGTTCAAATACTTGGAAGAAAAGAAATTACTTATTTGCATAAGTTAAGCATAGAGGAGCGTCAGATGCGAATAGGTAATATTGTTAAATACCACCCGCCTTGTTTTATCGTTACTGCTGGGCAGGAAGGGCTAACGTATTTGACTCAATATTGTGTAGAAGAGGGAATCCCGTTGTTATGTACAAACGAACCCCAAACAACCTCTGAGTTTATTACGAAACTTGATGCTTATATGATAAAAACACTAGCTCCAGAAATCGCAATACACGGAGTTTGTGTCAATGTGTATGGAATGGGCATTTTACTTCGAGGAAAATCAGGCGTCGGTAAAAGCGAAACGGCGCACACATTGATTGGCAGAGGTCACAGGCTAGTGGCTGATGATATCGTCGTGTTGAAAAAGCTCAGTCCACGAACCATTCTCGGTACTCATGATGGGAAAACGAAGGAATTTCTCGCCCTGCGCAGTGTCGGGCTGTTGAATGTGGTCCGCTTATATGGGAGAAAAGCTTTTCAGGATGAAACAAGGATTGCGCTCGATATTGAACTGACAAAATGGCAGAAAAATTCTCTTAATAATGAATTAGAGCATGAACCTACATTTACAGAATATATGGGGGTTCAAATTCCCCATATTGAGATTCAGCTTCAACCTGGCCGTGATGTAGCGGGGTTAATTGAAGCTGCAGCAAATAACTGGCTTCTGAAGCAGCAAGGATACAGCGCTGCAGAAGAGTTCATGAGACGATTAGAATCCGATTCTAGCTGGTAATGGAGCCATTGTGTATCGAATTAAGGACTAGTGAAAAAACTTCTGCACAGGTTTATGTCTTCTACGAGTCCAAAACACATCAGTTATTCCTATTCTTAAGTATATAAAAGTGAAGTATTTATACGCTTCATTAATTTTTTGGAAGAAATAGGTAAATTTAAGTCTGAATTCAGAAGTTCGCACATATTGACCTCTCGGATTCGTTCAAGTAAACTAGAGGAAGTTTTTATTCCATATGAATGGATAGTAAAATCCCTTAGTGAACTGTCCATATATGTCCGATTGATTCAGCTAACCATCTAAGGATGGAAGTTTCATTTTATATGAAAAGGTGATGAACGTTGCAAATTGCAATTCGAGGCTTACAAGATGATAGATTTTTACGTCCGCTTCAGTTGATTAGCGGATTGTTTTATGAAGAGAGCGAAGTATCTTTTGCCGAGGAAGGCGATGTTGTTGTCGCTATTTCGGTTGCAGAAGACGATGTTGTTACAGCATCGGCAGCTTTAACGGAGGCAGCGACAGGGAATGTGTACAGCGAAACGTTCTCTAAAGATGTGGCCGCCTTCGAGAATGAAAAGGACCGCTTTAAGCAAGTTAAGCATATCGTTTCTTATGTGTACCTATCCGTCCTCCAGCAGTTAACAGGAATCGAACAAAAGTGGGGAATTTTAACTGGTGTTCGTCCGACAAAGCTGCTTCATAAAAAGCTTCAAAGCGGTATGACGAAGGAAGAAGCACATAAGGAGCTGCGCGAGGATTACTTGATTCACGATGAGAAGATTGACTTAATGCAGCGCATTGTTGACCGTCAGCTTGCCGCTGTACCTGATCTTTATAAGCTAAAGGATGAGGTTAGCATTTATATTGGAATTCCGTTTTGCCCGACGAAATGTGCCTATTGTACATTCCCGGCATATGCCATTAATGGAAGACAAGGCTCTGTTGACTCTTTCCTCGGCGGCTTGCATTATGAAATACGCGAAATCGGGAAGTTTTTAAAGGAAAAGGGCATCACTATTACGACTATCTACTACGGCGGGGGTACGCCAACAAGTATTACAGCAGAAGAAATGGATATGCTGTATGAGGAAATGTACGAGTCGTTTCCAGGTGTGGCAAACATTCGAGAAGTAACGGTCGAAGCTGGACGGCCAGATACGATTACCCCAGAAAAGCTTGAGGTGTTGAAGAAGTGGAAGATCGACCGAATCAGCATTAACCCGCAGTCGTATCACGAGGAAACATTAAAAGCAATCGGCCGTCATCATACGGTGGAGGAAACGATCGAGAAATATCATCTTGCACGCTCTATGGGAATGAATAATATTAATATGGATTTAATTATCGGACTGCCGGGAGAAGGACTGGATATTTTCAAGCATACATTGGCGGAAACAGAGAAGCTAATGCCAGAATCCTTGACAGTTCATACGCTTTCCTTTAAGCGTGCATCAGAAATGACGCAAAATAAACGAAAGTACAAAGTAGCAGGACGTGAGGAAATTACAGAAATGATGCACATGGCTGAGGATTGGACGCTGCGTCACGGGTATGTTCCATATTACTTGTACCGTCAGAAAAACATTCTCGGAAATCTTGAGAATGTTGGTTATGCGATTCCAGAGCAGGAGAGCATTTATAATATCGTGATTATGGAGGAAGTGCAGTCTATTATCGGACTGGGCTGCGGAGCTTCCAGTAAGTTTGTGCATCCGCAAACAGGGGTGATTACGCATTTTGCCAACCCGAAGGACCCGAAATCGTATAATGACAGCTATGTGAAATATACAGAGGATAAGCTGAAAATATTGGAAGAATTATTTGTGAAATAAGCTGCTGCTTTGGCAGCTTATTTTTGTTTTTTTTCCAAAATACAAGAGGATTTGCGATACGTAAAGCGTAACGATATGAAACAGATGAGCTATTTCATTTATAGAAAATTTCCCCTTCTTCAGAAATGTTAGTAAGCAGGAGATGAGCAATAGCATTGTTTTTTCTTTACAAAAGCAGGATTTCCTTTTATATAACTCAAATTCTTTATAGATAAGGAAATCAGTAGAAGGAGAGATGCCTCAATGACTGTTTCAAGCCAAACAGAGTCTGTAATCGTCAAGTATGAAGGACGCACGGCAACGGTTATGCTGAATCGTCCGCAAGTATTAAATGCCCTCGATGAGAGCACGTTACGAGAATTGCTTTATAAGATAAAGGAAGTAGCGAAGAGTAAAGTTGATGTTGTGATTTTATGCGGGAACGGACGCGGCTTCTCTGCGGGCGGTGATATTAAATCGCTGCTCTCTGACAATGATGAAAGTAAATTTTCACCGATTATGGATGTAATCTCGGAGCTTGTCGTGACGCTGTATACAATGCCCAAGCTTGTCATTAGCGCCATTCACGGGCCAACGGCAGGTCTTGGATTGAGTCTTGCGCTAGCTGGTGATTATGTAATGGCGGATGCCTCTTCCATTGTAGCGATGAATTTTATTGGCATCGCGCTGATTCCAGATGGCGGCGGTCATTTCTTCCTGCAGAACCGAGTCGGTGAAAGTCTTGCAAAGCAAATTATTTGGGAAGGACAAAGAATGAACGCGCATGAAGCGTTAGGTCTTGGCATTATTGATGAAGCGGTAGAAGCTGATTTTCAGCAGGCGGTGAAGCAAAAGGCAGAGGAATGGCTGCAGAAGCCGATTCGCGCCATGATTGAGACGAAGAACATCCTTTGTGAGCGCAACAAGCCAGCACTGCTCCATGTTCTACAGCTTGAAAAGGAAGGACAAAGCAAAATGCGTGCAACCAAGGATCATCAGGAGGGTATAGCAGCGTTTCTGCAAAAGCGCCCGCCTGTATATCAGGGAGAGTGAATAACAGATCGGCTGCTGTAATGGGAAGCTGATTTGTTTAAAGTCTGTATATTTACTCTCCCTCTGTGGTAGAGTCCATTTTTTATATTATATAAAAAAGATTGGTTTCATAGATGCTCTAGACTAGCTGCATTGGTATACAGAGCAGTCTTTATCTTATTATGCAGAATTTTATGTTTCTGTTGTGGGAGGCAGCGTTATGGTACAATGCTTTCAGCTTTCTTCATTTCCCGTACTAAAGACAAGCAGACTGCTGCTTAGGGATATCTTGCCTGCAGATGAATATGCATTGTTTCGTTGTTTGTCCGATGAAGAGGTGATGCGCTTTTGGGGAATGCCGCCGCTTCAATCATTAGAGCAAGCGGCCGCTATGCGGGAAAATTTTCGGCAAGGCTTTGTGGAGGGACGTTACATTCGTTGGGGAATTGTTCGGAGAGAGGATGGTATATTTCTAGGAACATGCGGCTTTCATTCTTGGGATCCATGGAATCGCCGCTGTGAGATTGGATATGAGATTGATAGGATGTATTGGGGCAATGGCTATGCAACAGAAGCAGTTCGCATGATTGTTTCCTTTGCGTTCTCTTATTTAGGTGTCTATCGAATTAGCGCGGCCGTACATCCTGATAACAGGGCTTCTGAACGCGTGCTTCTGAATGCGGGCTTTCAAAAAGAGGGGTTGCTAAGAGGCTATATGTACAGTGAAGAGGAGTTTCATGATTTGAATATGTTTTCGCTGCTTCAATCAAACGCATAATAGCATGCCGGCTTACAGGAAAAGAAACATTGGGCAAAATTATACTTGCCGAAGTATATATAATACTATAATATAAAATGTGGTAACGTTGGAAAATAGGGGATTGCATATGAGCAATAAGTATCGTTTAGATGACTCCCTCGGGTATAAGCTATTTCATGCTTCACGGCTAGTCTCAAACAGACTAAATCAAAACTTTAAGATAAACGGCTTCCCGATCACCTATGAGCAATGGCAAATTATGAGCCGGCTCTATGAAGAGGATGGTCAGACACAAAATCAGTTGGCGTTAAAAGTAGAAAGAGATCAAGCTGGTGTGTCGCGTCTAATTGACAATATGGTGAAGCGCGGGTTGGTCGCGCGCGCTCCCCATGCTACGGATCGCCGCACAAATCTCATTTATTTAACAGAAAAAGGGCGCTGCATGCAAGAACAATTAGAAGCATTAGCCCTAAAAACCATTGCAGAGGCTTCTTTCGCTATTGACCCGAAGGAGATGGAGATTTGTTTGCATGTTCTAGACCGGATTCGAGAAAATCTGAAGTAAACGTTTGTCTTTTTTTTGTTAATTTACTTGTTTAAACAAGTAAATTTAAGCAGATTATGTTTCAGAAAAGAGTATAATACGATGGTTGGTATATGAAGGATGTATAAGTTTTTGTTTAATTCATATTGACTTTGATAATGAAAATCATTATCATTTACAATATAAATAAATATAAGGATGTATTATTCATATATTTTTTGAGAGTTATTGATAATGATTCTCTCTATTAAAAGGGATTATCTGAAACGAATGGTTCTTTACATACTGCTGCTTCTAGATGAGGAGTGGGAATAAGTAAGATTGGGGAAAACGATGAAGAAGCGATATTTATTTTTAATACTAGTTATTTTATCAATTAGTTCCATATTCATTGGCGTAAAGAATATCACTCCGCTAGACTTGTTCCGTCTAAATGATGATCAAATTCATATCTTGCTCACCAGCAGGCTGCCTCGTCTTATTAGTATTATCATCGCAGGTGTCGGAATGAGCATTAGCGGCTTAATTATGCAGCAGCTGAGCCGAAATAAATTTGTTTCGCCTACGACAGCCGGAACAATGGATTCGGCTAAGTTAGGAATTCTAGTTTCGCTTATACTTTTTACATCGGCGAGCCCGCTTCAGAAAATGCTGATAGCTTTCTTGTTTGCAATGGCTGGAACCTTTATTTTTATGAGAATACTAGAGAAGATTCGATTTAAGGATACAATTTTCATTCCGCTTGTCGGGTTAATGTTTGGCAATATTATTAGCTCAGTCACAACATTTTTTGCATACAAGTATGACTTAATTCAAAATATATCTGCCTGGCTGCAAGGGGATTTCTCCATGATTGTAAAAGGGCAATATGAGCTTATTTACGTCAGTATTCCAATGCTTGTCATCGCTTATCTATTTGCTAACAAATTCACTGTAGCAGGCATGGGTGAAGAGTTTGCCGTCAACCTGGGGCTTAATTATAGATGGGTTGTAAATACAGGACTAATAATTGTTGCGCTAATATCAGCAGTTGTGATTTTGACGGTCGGTATGATTCCGTTTCTCGGTCTCATTATTCCGAATATTGTCAGTCTCTATCAGGGGGATCATTTAAAGAACAGTCTTTCTCATACTGTATTGCTAGGAGCCGTTTTCGTTTTATTTTGCGACATATTGGGAAGGGTCATTATCTACCCGTATGAAATTCCAATCAGCCTGACGGTCGGTGTGATCGGGAGCGGCATTTTCATTTACTTATTGATAAGGAGAAAGGCTTATGCATTATAAAGCAAAAACCGGTATACTGGCAGTCCTTGCATTGACAGTAGTTCTCATCTTTATGTTTACCGGCGTCGGAGCAAATTGGGATTATGTTCTTCCGAGGCGGGGGCTGAAAATACTTGTGATTGTTTTGATTGGAGGGGCTATTGCTTTTTCAACGCTCATCTTTCAAACCGTTACGAATAACAGAATTTTGACGCCGAGCATTTTAGGTCTGGACTCTATGTACATGTTAATTCAGACGTTCATCATTTTTGTGTTTGGATCTGCGCATATCACAATCGCAAACAAAAATATGAATTTTATCATATCTGTTATTCTTATGATGCTATTTGCTTCGTTGCTCTATCGGGTTCTTTTTAAAAGAGAAGGGCAAAACATTTACTTTCTTTTATTGATTGGAATTATATTTGGAACCTTTTTTCAAAGCATTTCTACCTTTCTGCAGGTGCTGATTGATCCGAATGAATTCCAAATTGTGCAGGACCGGATGTTTGCCAGCTTTAACAATATTAATGTAGATATCCTTCTCGTTGCGGTTATTGTTTTGCTGTTGGTCATCGTATATTGCTGGAGATTCATTACATACTTAGATGTATTGTCTTTAGGAAAGGAACAGGCAATCAATTTAGGAGTTGATTATGGTGGGATTACCAAAAGGCTATTAATTGTCGTAGCAGTTATGACCGCTGTTTCCACAGCTTTAGTTGGTCCCATCACGTTTTTAGGTTTGCTCGTTGTTAATGTTGCCCATGAGTTTTTACGTACGCACCGGCATGTGTATCTTATCCTAGGGTCGATATGCATTAGTATCATTGCTTTAGTGGGAGGATTGTTAATTGTAGAAAGAGTGTTTACCTTCTCTACAACAATCACCGTAATTATCAACTTCATCGGCGGTGTATATTTCATTTATCTTCTGTTAAAGGAGCGGAAGTCATGGTAGAGGTAAGAAATGTTTCTAAGCAGTACGGAAACAAATATGTATTGCGTGATGTGTCCATCAAAATAGGAAGAGGAAAAATTACATCCTTTATCGGGCCAAATGGTGCAGGAAAGAGTACACTGCTCTCAATTATCAGCCGACTCATCGGCAAGGATACTGGAGAAATCTTGATTGACGGGAAGGAAATCAGTCAATGGAAAAGCAGTGATCTTGCTATGAAAATTTCAATCTTGAAGCAATCCAATCATATTAACATCCGTCTCACCGTTCGGGAATTGGTCTCCTTCGGGCGTTTTCCATACTCTAAAGGCAACCTGACCAAGGAGGATTGGCAATCTGTCGATGAGGCGATTGCATATATGGAACTAACGGATATGCAGCATAAGTATTTGGATCAGTTGAGCGGCGGGCAAAGACAGCGGGCATATATTGCCATGGTTATAGCCCAGAATACAGAGTACATTTTGTTAGATGAGCCGCTGAATAATTTGGATATGAAGCACTCCGTTCAAATTATGAAGGTATTGAGACGGCTTGTCGACGAGCTTGGAAAAACAGTTGTCATCGTTATTCATGATATCAACTTTGCCTCCTGCTACTCGGACCATATCGTCGCGCTGCGGGACGGGGAGATTGTGCAGGAAGGCCCTACTCACAATATTATCAGTGAGCCTGTGCTGAAGGATATTTACGATATGGACATCCAGATCCAAGATATCAATGAAAATAAGATTTGCGTATATTTTTCATAGTTTTTCTATTTGGTTTGAAGGATTTGACCGGTACATGGAATAGATAGCTTTATCATTAGAACCGTACGCAGGGAGGCAGTATTGCCTCCAGCGGCTGCTCCGCAAATAGCAGAGAATTTTAATGCTCTATGCTGATAATGATTATCGTTTTTAGTGAAGTGGATCGGCCAATGATTTTAAATAATACAAAATGAAATAAAGGTGGTATCAGGATGTTTAAGAAGTTATCTGTAATTTTCATGGCCTTTATATTGGCTGTTGTAGCGGCTGCCTGCGGCTCTAGCAACTCCAAGGAAAAAGCGAGCGCTTCTGCGACCAGCGAAGCGAAGGAGCTGACGATTAAGCATTTATCAGGAGAGACAAAGGTAAAGACAAATCCGAAGAGGGTCGTTGTTTTTGATTTTGGTACATTAGATACACTAGATAAGCTTGGTGTTGAGGTAACAGGTGTTCCAAAAGACAACATTCCAAAGTATTTGGAAAAATATAAAGCTGATAAATACAAAAATGCAGGAGGCTTAATGGAGCCTGATTTCGAGAAAATTAGCGAAATGGCACCTGATTTGATTATTATCTCCGGCAGACAAGCAGCTTCCTATGAAAAGTTTGCAGAAATTGCACCAACGATTAACTTAGGGCTTGATGCAACAAAATACATGGAGTCTTTTAAAAATAACGCAGAGACATTAGGAAAAATCTTTAATAAAGAATCTGTTGTGAAGGAAGAACTTGAAAAGGTTGACAAATCTATTGAAGAAGTAAAGGAAAAAGCAACTGCAAGCAATAAAAATGCGTTAATCGCATTAGCTAACGATGGAAAGGTAAGCGCATATGGAGCCGGCTCCCGTTTTGGTCTTATTCATGATGTGTTAGGCGTAACTCCTGTTGACAAGAACATTGAGGTTTCTACGCACGGACAAAGCATTTCTTTTGAGTATATCGTTGAAAAAAATCCAGATTATTTGTTCGTTATTGACAGAGGAGCAATTGTAGGCGGGCAGTCTTCTGCAAAGCAAGTGGTGGAAAATGACCTTGTGAAAAATACGAAGGCATTTAAGGAAGGCCACATTGTGTATTTAAATCCTGACTATTGGTATCTGTCTGGCGGCGGGCTTGAGTCTGTTACGCAAATGGTAAAGGAAATCGAAAAGAGTTTGTAAAAATTTCGAATTGATTTTAAATAAGCATCCTGTTCGAAGCCATTCGAACAGGATGCTTATTGTTAGCTATGCACGAAATAAAATAAGCTTGCCGCTTGAAGAAGTGCAGCGGTACGTATTGGTAACACCATTTCGCTGCAGGATTTCTTCTCCCCGCTGCTTTGCTTCTGATTCTGTCATTGCTTCAAAGGATTTCTCCAACAGCTTTGTTCCGTCTTTGGCAAATGCGGTTACAATGTAAACTCCCATTTTTATCCTCCCAATTATAAAAATAACCAATTCCATTCTATTCTATTTTGTCATGACATAAGGTATTGCGCAAAGAGAAAAGATGGTTTTTATGCAGAATAACTATGCCGGATGATTACACATCGATACCTTATCTAGGCGAATGAGTGAAACATGATACAATAAGACTCGTAATATATAAGGAAGGGCAGGCATATGCTATGAAAATTACGTTTATTCACGCGGCGGATTTACATTTGGACAGCCCGTTTAAAGGGTTGGAGGCAGCTATGCCGCCGTTTATTTTTGAAGCGATGAAGGAAAGTACATTTCAATCATTTCGGCGCATTATAGATAAAGCGATTGGGGAACAAGTTGACTTCATTGTCATCCCGGGTGATTTATATGACGGAGAGGTAAGAAGCCTTCGTGCACAGTTGTTTATACGGGAACAAATGCGTCGGCTGCAGGATTATGGCATTCAAGCCTATATTAGTTATGGAAACCATGATTATCTTGGCGGAAGCAGAGCGGATATAGAGCTTCCAAGCAATGTGCATGTATTTAGTCAGCCATTTGTGACGAAGCAGCCATTTTATAAGAAAGGGCAGCTGCTTGCATATGTATATGGTTTCAGCTATGGGCAAAGGGCGGTAACAGAACGTATGGCAGCTCGATATGAAAAAAAGGAAGAGGCTCCATTTCATATCGGCCTGCTGCATGGCAGCCTTGAAGGAAATAGTGAGCATAGCAGATATGCACCGTTTCTGCTGTCTGAGCTTACGGAAAAGCAATTTGATTATTGGGCGCTCGGCCATATTCATACACGAAGTGTGCTAAACGAGCAGCCGCCAATTATTTATCCGGGAAATATACAAGGAAGACATCGGAAGGAAACAGGAGAGAAAGGCTGTTATCTTGTGACCCTGATGGAGGATCATGCTTCCTATACGTTTGTCCCCACTGCCAGTATCGTTTGGGAGGAAGCACAGGTTTCAATTGAGGGGCTGCAAACAATAGATGAATTATTAAAGTGTTGTGAAGAGGTGATGAACAACCTGCGCCGTGAGACGGAAGGAGTATTACTCGTTTTGACTATAAGCGGAAGCGGGCCGCTTGCAGTATATTTACAGGATGGACAGAATGTGGATGAGCTTGTTGCGATTTTAGCTGAGGGAGAGGAACGGAGAGATTTTGTATATCCGATCACATGCTTTAACCGGACATATTCAGAAGAGGCGCTGAAGGAGAGTCCGTTTCTGTCAGACTTGCTTCAGGCAGCTGATTCCTTTTCGGAGATGGATGCAGTGCTTCGGCCGTTTTGGAGCGCTTCAGCTGCCAGAAAGGTGATAGAGTCGTTTTCAGAGGAGGAAAAGCAAGACATATTAGAAGAAGCAAAACGTTTGCTTATGGGAGGATTTATCAAAAAATAGACGAGAACGCCCCTTCCTTCGTCGAAGGAAGTTCCTTTAGTAAAAGCGAAGCTAACTGGTGGGAGAGTTCAAGAAGGGAGGAGGAGCACATTGAAAATTGAAGCATTGCATATTTACGGCTACGGCAGGCTGGAAAATCGAGAATATACGCTGTCACAGTTATCTGTACTATATGGAGAAAACGAAGCGGGTAAGTCTACAATCCGTTCGTTCATTAAGAGTGTGCTATTTGGATTTCCAACGCGCGGCCAATATCGATACGAGCCGCGAACAGGCGGGAAATATGGCGGTGCACTTACTATGCAAACAAGTCAGTATGGGCGAGTCAGAATTGAGCGCCTTCCCAAAACGGCAGCTGGGGAAGTAACTGTATACTTAGAGGATGGTACACGCGGTGGAGAGGAGCTGCTAGGAGCAATCCTTCAAGGTATGAACAGCGTGTTGTTTGATTCTATTTTTTCTTTTGATGTACATGGTTTACAAAATATTCATACAGTCAGCCGTGAGGAGCTCGGGTCATATTTATTTTCTGCGGGTGCAATCGGTACGGATGAAATTTTACAGCTGGAAAAAAGGCTGGATAGTGGAATGGAAGCGCTGTTTAAGCCGAACGGCCGCAAGCCGTTAGTGAATGCTGCATTACAGGAAGCAAGCAAGCTGAAGGAGGAGCTCGGGCGTTGGCAGCAAAAGCTAGATACATATAAGGACTGGGCATCGAAAAAACGAAGCAGCGAGGAAAGATTGGCAGATCTGCAGCTTGAGCAGGAGCAGCTTCGCTTGGCTATCAAGGACTATGAAACAATGACAACACTGCAGCCGCTGCTGCTTGAAAGAAAGAAGTATGAGAGCTTCTTATCCTCAATTTCTACCTCCTCTTTTCCAGTCAATGGTATAAACCGTTATGAAAGGCTTACTGAGGAATGGAAATCCATTCGTCTCCGTCTGCAAGCACTAAAGCAGAAAATAGAGAATGCGGAGCAAATACTTGAATCATTTTCTGCTGATCCACACATATTGGAGCAGGAAGCAGTTGTGGAAGCGTGCAGACTTGGTTATATGTCATATGAAACGGCGAAGCGGGACATCCTTTCCTTACAAACAGAACTTGCAAGACTTGAGGAGGAGAAGCAGGAGCTGCGAACGAGTACCGGCTTTTCTGGGAATGCTCTGCTTTTCAATACTAGTCTTTCGGCTAAGGAAAGTGTTATGGAAGCGGCACAAGCATTTAAACGGCTAACTGAACAAAAGCAGCAGCTTGACGAACGGTTTGCTGCTGCAAAGGAATTGTTAGAACAGCAGGAGGAACAGGTAGGGTATGTGGAAGCCTTGCTTCTTCCGACTGCTGAACGAATGCAATACGAAAAGCTGCTGGAGAATGAGGTGTTTGGGGAGACGGCAGCTTCCATCCACATGCTTTCTATGCTGAAGGAAAAAAAAGGAAGGCAGGCGGAGGAAGACCGAATTAGACGGAAAAAGCGTAATGTTTTATTTTATAGCCTGCTATCGGTAAATGCCGTAGTGTTAGCGGGCAGTTTATTCTTGAATGCAAAGCTGCTGTTGTTTGCTTGTTTGTTTGTATTTGTTTGCATTGTTCTTTTTTTTACGGTTGGCAACAATAAGCAGCAGTCTCTTGTCATAGAACTGGAGAAGGAATTGGCTGATAGGCAAGGAAGAGAACGTTCTGAGGAGGCGATGCAGGCAAAGCATAAGCTGCACATGGACGATGAAAGAAAGCAGCAGCTGGAGCGGGAACGCTTTAAGCTGCAGCAAGCAGAGCGCTCCTATGAACGAATTGTTTCTCAATATGAGGATTGGGAGAAGGATATGTATGTGCTGCAAAAGGATGTAGAAGCTTGGAAGGAGCAAAATGGTCTGCCGCCTTCGCTCTCTGCAGCGCAGCTCATTCCTGCATTTGAACGACTTGAAAAGCTGCAGCAGGCAGAGCATGAAACAATAAAAAGAAAGGAACGCATACGACTGCTAGAGGAAGAAACGAAGACCTTTGAAGAAAAGCTGCGAAGGCTGCGTGCTGCATTTGCTATGCTAGATGAAAACAGCGCTGTACTGCTGCATGCCATGAGCGAGAGACTGAAGGAAGAAAAGCAGAAAGCTCAGCAGCAGCAGCAGCTAAAGCAACAGATGCTAGAGTGGGATGCAGAAATGCAGGAGCTGCAGATTATATATTCGCAGCTGGAGCAGGAGCGTGATACACTTTGGAAGGCCGCAGGTGCACAGAATGAGGAGCAGTTTTTAATGTACGGGCGTGAAGCAGAGGAGGCACGCGAGGCGCAAAAGCAGCTTTCGTTTTTGGATGCGCAAATTAAGTTGCTGTGTACACGGCTTGCCGACATCTCTGTAGCGGATACTAAGGAAGACTGCACAGCACTGCTGCAGGAAGCTGTGCAAAAACAAAAGTATTTGCACGAGTTACAGCAGCAGCTTCAGCATGACTCGGCTAAGTGTACAGCGGAAATGACTGCTCTTGAAAACGGAAGTGCCTATAGAGACGTACTCCATGAATGGGAAGCGAAACGGTCGCAGCTGCGCGAGCTTGTTAAGAAGTGGTCCGCTTATGCAGTTGCAAAGGCTGTGTTACAGAATACAATAGAGCGATATTATAAGGAGCGATTACCGCTTATTTTAGAAAAAGCAGAGCGGTATTTTGCATATGTTACGAATGGACAATATACCCGTCTGCTTGCACCGTCTGCAGAGCGAGCATTGCAGGTGGAACGAAAGGATGGCCAGCGTTTTTTCTGCCATGAGCTCAGTCAAGCAACAGCTGAACAGGTGTATTTATCACTTCGGCTTGCGCTCGCCTGTGCATATGATATGCAGGAATCCTATCCTCTTATTATAGACGATAGCTTTGTGCATTTTGATGCTGACCGAACAAAGCGGACGATTGAGCTAATCAAGGGGATTGTCGGGGAACGGCAGGTGCTTTTATTTACATGTCACGCTCATCTACTGTCTTATTTTTCAGAGGATACAGTAATTCAATTGAACAACGGCGTGGAGACAGTTTGATGCTTTTCGTATTGTCTAGCTCCAGTGCCAACCCCTCACAGTCAAATACCCTCTCTCCGCGTAAAGGCAAAAAGCGCCTTTAGTGATGAGGAACACATGGAATACTTCTGTGAATCGGCTCCGCCCGAACCGTGCATTTTGTGCGCGGGCGGGGCTAAACAGGGCGCTCCAGCTTTTCTTGTTCATGTGGAAGTTTTTTCCGTGGTATACTAGAGGTAATTAGTCATTTTGGAGGAAGATGAATGAAAAAAAAGCTCATACAGTACGAGGTCGGCGAGCAAGTTGATATGTATTTGCTTATTAAGTCGGCGGCAAGAGGAATTGCAAGCAACGGAAAACCGTTTTTGACCCTTATGCTGCAGGATCAAAGCGGTGAAATTGAAGCAAAGCTTTGGGATGTTTCGAAAGAGGATGAAGGACATTACACGGCAGAAAAGGTTGTGAAGGTTGCCGGTGATATCCAAAATTATAAAGGGCGTATCCAGTTAAAGCTAAAGCAAATCCGGCTTGCGCAGCTGCATGAAGCGCCAGATATCTCCGACTTTGTAGAGAAAGCACCACTGACAAAGGATGCAATGCAAGAGAAAGTTACACAATACATATTCGAAATGCGTAATCCGAGTATACAGCGTATTACGAGACATTTACTGAAAAAGTATCAAAACTCTTTTTTTGATTATCCAGCTGCGACAAAGAATCACCATGAGTTTATTTCTGGACTTGCGTATCATGTTGTTTCTATGCTTGATTTAGCTAAAGCAATTACTTCGCTATACCCATCTCTGGATAAGGATTTACTGTATGCTGGCGTTATTTTGCATGATCTTGGGAAGGTGATTGAACTTTCCGGTCCTATTTCTACGTCCTATACAGTTGAGGGGAATTTGCTCGGTCATATTTCGATTATGGTAAGCGAAATCGCAAAGGCAGCGGAGGAGCTTGGTGTCCAAGGAGAAGAGATTGTTATCCTGCAGCATCTGGTTCTTAGCCACCACGGTAAAGCGGAATGGGGAAGCCCGAAGCCGCCGCTTGTGCGTGAGGCGGAAATACTTCATTATATTGATAATCTTGATGCGAAAATGAATATGATGGATCGCGCATTAAGCCGTGTGAAGCCTGGAGAATACACGGATCGAATTTTTGCGCTTGATCAAAGAGCTTTTTACAAGCCGTCGTTTCATCGATAGTCATACTTTCTATTCTTCCTTCATACAGTGAAAGTAAAAGCTTGTCTAAGAAGGAAGGGATTAAAATGGGAATGGAAGCATTACCTTGGTGGGTATATGTTGTAATTGTTGGTATTATTGTGAGCGGCTATATGGTGTTGTACACTTCAAAGAAAGAACAAGACATCGATCAGGAATTCATCGAGCGGGAAGGCAATGTGTATATGCAGCGCATTAAGGCAGAACGTGAGCGCCGTACACAGGAGCAAGATGATCAGTCTGTTTTGCTGTGATCCGGCAGGGACATCCTTGCCGGTTTTTTTAGATAAGAGAGTATAATTTTTTGAGGGGACACCGCCCTGCTCTCATGACCTGCTTGCTGTGGGGAAAGACCTTTGTCCACCCAGGCAAAAAGCGCCCCACCGAGCAGAGAACTGTCTCTTTCGGGAGCAGGGCGGACTGTGTCCGTTTTTCTTATTTACCAGTTGTGGATAGCGAGCATCCTGTTATGTAAGAAATAACCGAAGCAGGCTTGGCAGTCGGGCATTGAAGAGATCAGCGGGAAATTAGGGCGCACCTGCCTTGACACCGCGTATGGAGGAGGGGAAGCTATAAGCATATAAAAACAGGACAAGCTTGTCCTGTTTTTATATTAGCAAGAGATAAGAGAGTTACTTGCTCTCTGTACTTCCTGTGCTGTCTGTAGATGTTTGCGTTTCAAAAGCTGGCTTTAAATCCTTATCCTTTACTTCTACGTCAGCTTTTTTCAGTTCTTTATCAATAAAGTCATTCATAAATGTAGTATCTGCCATTTTTTCTTCAATGATTTGCTTTTTCAAGTCATCCTTCACTTCATCAAACGGCTTTAGCTCTTTAATATCCGTTACTTTAATAATGTGGTAGCCGTAGCTTGATTTGACTGGTTGGCTGATTTCGCCTTTTTTCAGCTTATAAGCTGCCTCTTCAAATTCAGCCACCATTTTACCTGGTCCGAAATAGTCAAGATCGCCGCCATTTTCCTTCGAGCCTGTGTCTTCAGAATATTGTTTTGCAAGCTCCTCGAAGGACTTTCCAGCAGCCAGTTCAGCTTCTACCTTCTTCGCCGTTTCCTCATCCTTCACAAGAATATGGCTTGCGCGAATTTCCGGCTTATATTTTGCTTTTAGGTCTGCATCTGTAATCGTAGCAGAAATCGCCTTTTTCACTGCAAGGCTTGCACGGATTTGCTCTTTTAGTGATTCCTCAGTCATACCGCTTTGCTTTAAAAGCGTTTCGAACTGGTCACCGTACTGTTCTTTTGTTGTTTTGTATTCCGCATCAACATCTTTATCTTCCACTTTATAATTTTTCGTAAATACCTTTTGAATTACGAGATTTTTAATAATATTTTGTCCAGCTTGCTGCTTCATTGCATCATAAAATTCTTCCTTTGTCACATCTCCCGCTTTTGTTGATACAATCGTTTCGGAAGAATTGCCGCATGCTGAAAGGACGAGTACGCTCGTTGCAGCAAGCGCAATAATTGCTTTCTTCATCTTATAACACTCCTACTATGCATTTTTACTTTTCAGTATGGTCAAATAACACAACAATTAATATATCACACTTTCGTTCTTTTTCCTATGCGAAAGAAAAAAAACGCCCAAATCTTTACAGCAGCGTGTTATATCGGGACATTCGCATAGGCAAATTTCAATACCGTCCATACAATATAGGGAAGTTTGAAAAGGGGGTCAATAGAATGAGTGCTGGTTATTATAATGGTTTTGCGTTAATTGTTGTATTGTTTATTCTATTAATTATTGTAGGATGCGCTTACGTATATTAATCGACTTTCTTGCCAAAAGCGGGATAACAGCCTACTCCTTTCAGTCCTGAAATGCATAGTATATGTTACTCCATAACATAAAGGAGGTGTAGGGCATGAGCGGCGGATACGGATATGGCGGAGGCTTTGCGCTAATCGTTGTATTGTTTATCTTGTTAATCATTGTAGGCGCAGCTTGGTTGTACTAACACATTGTAAACGGAATAAACTATAAAAAAAGTTCGGCTGCGCTGCGAGCAGCCGAACTTTTTTTATGTTTTCTTCAAGTATACATTTCCAGTTGGGAAGTCATTCCATGAATTCTCTTTATAGGAGTTCCAGCGCCATAAGCATAATAAGAAATGAAAAAAGATGGAGAGTGTTTTCTCCATCCCTTACTGAAAAGATAAGAAGCTATAATTTTAGGAGCTGTTGCCTAACTGCCTAAGCCTGGCCGACGTTGCGAGAAAAACGGATCAGGTCTGCTTTTTCTATTTATACATAACCTCTACGTAACTGGAAATAAGTAAAATCGTTATGCATACGTTAATTGTCCGAAACACGCGTGTTTTATGAGAATCAGACAGCTGTTTTCGGTGGCAAAGCGTATGAGTCATAAAATTTGTATAAAATAGAACAATAAGTGCGAAGGCAGCAAAAACGAAATTCACTAGGAGATTCCTCCTTTTGCGTAAAAAATCACCTGTATTCTATATATTATACCATAGATTGTCTAGGTTGTGTTACAAAGGTTTCTATATAAACAATCGACAGAAAGTGAGGAAACAAAATGAGCTGCAGCAAACGATTGGAACAAATAGAATATTATCTTACGCTTCTCCTAGAGACAGCAAGTACGAATGGCTATCCGTTTTATAGTCTGCTTATTCACAATGGAGTAGAAAAGCAGCAAGCTGAACCGTTTTTAGCATTCTGTGAATCGTTGAACAAAAAGTATGAATTGCAAAAAGCGGAAGGACTTCTATTCTATCATCCGCTTCTTACGGAATTTGAGAAAATGCTCCCAGCGAGCCTGCCGCTTGCAGATACCATACAAGCAATGGCACAGCAAGGCATGTATCGTCCGCTTATGCTGCAATTTATCGAGCTCTTACAAGAAAAAAGGGTCTTTTAGCTTTCCAGCTTCACGACCTTTTTGCCTTTCTCTGTAAAGTTTTCTTCGATATTCTCTAGAGATTTCTCAAAGATGTCAATGAAATCTTGTCCGTAAATATTTCTTAAAATCGCCATTAGCTCCATATTCTCAGGGAATTTTCCGTAAAAATCACGAAGCGGAAGCGCGCCTGTAAATATGGAGTTTTTCTCCGGGTCATACTCTTCCATAAGCTTGAGCAACAATTCTTCGCCTTGGTCTGTAATCTCAATATACGTATTTCGTTTATCGTCTTCTTTTTTAGAAAATAAAAGAAGCCCCCGCTCTTCCAGTTTTTTTGAAAAGTTGAAAGCCGTGGATACGTGCATAACACCAAATTTTGCAATTTCGGAAATGGAAGCACCCTTTAAATGATACGCAATCCACAAAATATGGTGTTCGTTAATATTTAAATCGTATGGTTTAATCCACTGTTGCCAATCTTTTTCTACGCATTTCCATAATGCTTTTGACAGTTGAGCGATTCTTTGACTAAAAATCATAGCTTCTTTGACCGAATAATGCTTCTCTCCACTTTTCATCGACTCACCTACTCTCCTCGTAATCTGAATTAATTAGTATCTATTATGCCAGTAAAATAAAAATTAATAAAGTACTTTTGTTAGAATTGTGAAAATTTTTCGTCAAGATTAAGCATATATATGCTTAATCTTGACGAATTATGCAGTGAAACCGCGTTACAACTTCATTGTGTAATGCTTTCAGTTTTTATTCGGAACTGACTTTTGTAAATGATCAATGGATTGCTGCAATTCTTCAATTTCTCGTTGGATGTTTTCGCGGTTTGGACTTGTTTCATTTTTCCAGGAAGAAAATGCTTTTTGAACATCTCCTGTCAGCTCAATAAATACATTCTTTCCTTCGGAAGCCGTTTCTGCGATCTGTTCTGTGAGCAGCTTTGTATCATCTTTTAGATCGGTTAATGATTTTTTGAAGTCCTCGCTTTTTTCCTTTAGCTTACGGCGCAATTCTGTTCCGGAAGAAGGCGCTGCAAGTAAAGCAGCGATACCCGCAACAGCGCTTCCACAAAGCAGTCCGGTAATAAATGCTTTTGTTTTTGTCATAAAAATCCTCCTTGCGCATTTTTGCTGCCCCCGCAAGATTCGTTGCTTTCGACGATTCTCATAATTCTCGGGTCAGCTTTGTCATTTTTGCTCTGTTCATGAATGGGACATAACAGGCATATCCATAGGAAGAGGAGGGATGAACGATGAACCTATTTACGCTCGTGCTTTTCTTAAGCAGTATGTTTTGCGTTATGCGGGCGGCGCTGCTGCTGCTCTCACTGAGACAAAAACGTGCATACCCGCCTGCACTTCTCATCAAACAACACGCTTTGTTCTATGGTTGTCTCGGCATTTTGATACTCCTATGTATGCTGTTGATTCGTCTGTTCGTCTAACTACATTATTCTACGCGACGGGCAATTGCGCCTGCCATTTCTTGTAAAACATCTGCTGTATATTCATTTTGGAATGATACCAATGTACTTTTAAAGCCATCGTTCTTGCCATAGCGCGGAAGCAGGTGCAAATGAAAATGAAAAACGGTTTGTCCCGCCTGCTCGCCGCTATTGTTTAACAAATTAAAGCCTGTTGCTCCATATTCCGCCTTGATCGCGTTGGCAATACTGGGCACAACGGAAAATAAGTGAGCGGCGATGTCTGGCGTAAGTGTAAATACATCCTGTTTATGTACCTTTGGAATGACGAGTGTATGTCCTTTTGTTGACTGGCTAATATCCAAAAAAGCAAGTACATGCTCATCCTCATATACTTTAGCGCATGGAATCGTTCCTTCTATAATTTTACAGAAAATGCAATCGTCCGATCTGTGGGTCATTTTTTTCATCCTTTCCATATTTATTAATCGTATTTTATCATATTTGCATACAAGAGAAAAACAGCGTAAGAAAGGGAAAGGAAAATATTACCTTATTTTTAGGGGGTTATTCAAAATTTCCCATTATATCGAAGGACTTCCTCGCTAAAAACTTATACTTTTTTAAGTACAAAAAAAACAGGAAGCTGAATTCAGCTTCCTGCTGGTTGAGAAAGGTGTGTTGAAAAGTTTATTGGACTACTGTACCTTTAGCAGACACCTCATTTATTTGGAATTATGCGTATATCCACTCTCTACTCTGCTCGAGACACCTCATTTGCAGTTAAAGTTGATCCATACTTTCCTCATTCATGCGTCTTGTTTAATCAGACAGTCGTATCTTTAACAGACACCTCATTTATTTGGAAATTATGCGTATATCTACTCTCTGCTCTGGTCGAGACACCTCATTTACAGTTAAAGTTGGCGCTGTTTCCTCATATTACGTCCTTTTTACTCCGAAGCTTTTGGGAGATACCTTGTTTCAAAAAGAGTACATATGGTCTCTAATCGAATCTCTGCTCTCCTACAGACACCCCGTTTCGTGGACTTGATGATCTGCGTATTATATGGTCACTTTGTCTTTGATCGACACCCCGTTTCGATGATGAAGAATTACCACAACAGCTATTCATCATTTCCTAGGCTATCGCTTTTCAACATCTCCCTTCCTCACCAATTATGATGTCCCGTTTTCGGCTGCTTATACAAAAGAATCGTCTATATATTTTCTTGATATAATTTCGGATGTGCTATGTAGTTTCTACATTTTTTGGTAAGATGGTAGTATAAACAATGTGTAAGAAAGGATTAACATATGAGGGAACTATTACAAGTCCAAGGTGTAACAGGAGGCTACACGAAACGCCCCGTTCTTCAGGATGTTTCATTTTCGGTGCGATCTGGGGAGCTTGTCGGCTTAATCGGTTTAAATGGAGCTGGAAAAAGTACAACCATTAAGCATATTATCGGGTTAATGGAGCCGAAGCAAGGGACAATTACCATTAACGGGAAGCTATTTCGTGAGAATCCGGAAGCATATCGGGCAAGCTTTACCTTTATACCAGAAACACCTGTTTTATATGAAGAGCTGACGCTTGAGGAGCATTTAAAGCTGACAGCGATGGCTTACGGTGTAGAGGAACATATATATGAAGAAAGAGCAGCACGGCTGCTAAAGGAGTTTCGAATGGGGAACAGACTGAAGTGGTTTCCTTCTCACTTTTCCAAGGGGATGAAGCAAAAGGTAATGATTATGTGTGCCTTTTTAGTACAGCCGTCCCTTTATATTGTGGATGAACCATTTGTCGGTTTAGATCCCCTTGGTATTCAATCCTTGCTGCAGTTGATGGAGAATATGAAGCATAACGGAGCCGGTATTTTAATGAGTACACATATTTTGGCAACGGCTGAACGCTATTGCGATTCGTTTGTAATTTTGCATCATGGGCAGGTACGCGCGAGCGGTACGCTTAAGGAGCTGCAGCAGCAGTTTTCCATGCCGAATGCAACGCTTGATGATATTTATATTGAGTTGACGAAGGAAGAAGATGATGAATATAAATGAACTATGGAGGCAGCGATTTCAGCTGTTTTGGAAGGAAGTCCGCACGTACGGGAAATATATATTTAATGATCACCTGAAATTTGTGCTCATCTTTGCAATCGGTGTTGGAGCGTATTATTACCAGCAATGGCTTGCGACGTTAACGCCGTCTTTTCCTACAGCTGTCGTGATTGCTGCGCTGTTTGCGGTCATTCTAACGGTAGGATCGGTGCAAACGCTCTTAAAGCCGGCAGACCTCGTATTTTTGCTCCCGGTTGAAACGAAAATGAGGCCTTATTTTGCAAAAGGCTTGCGTTTTACTTACATTATTTCATTATATATAATAGCTATCGCTGGAGCTGCCGCTGCCCCTTTATATTTTCAGCAGATGAAGCCGGCAGTTTCCTCATATTTGCTTATTTTACTTCTATTTGCGCTTGCAAAGCTTTGGAATTTATTTGCTTCTTGGGAAGCTCTATATATGACGGACGATGCTGTTATCATATATGATCGCGTGCTTCGTCTTGGGGTCAATTTTTTATTTGCGTATTTTTTACTTGCGAGGCTTTCTTTCCTTTATACAGGGAGTGTTGTTGGTGTAATGATTGTTTATTTGCTTTTATTGCATGGGAAAGCAAAGAAGCAAAGCCTGCATTGGGAACGTCTCATTGCCGAGGAAGGAAAAAAGCTTATGCTATTTTATCGAATCGCGAATTTGTTTACGGATGTTCCGGCATTAAAAGGACGGGTTCATCGAAGAAGATGGCTTGATTGGATGACCGCATTGGTTCCGCGCGAGCGGTATGATGCTTATTTCTATTTATATATAAGAACATTGCTGCGCTCTGGTGATTATTTCGGACTTGTATTGCGACTCCTTATCATCGGCGGAGTCGTTGTTTACATTTTGCCATTTGTATACGGCCGCTTCTTGGTGAGTATATTCTCTCTTTATTTAATCGGATATCAGCTGCTTAGCCTATGGAAACATCATCGCTCAAAAGTTTGGCTTAGTTTATACCCTGTCCCAGAGTTAAATAAGAAAAAAGCATTTCTGTCGCTTCTTGTTGCATTGCTTGGAGCTAGCAGCTTCATCATGGCGATAGCTGTTGGTGCAGCTGCAGCAGAGTGGTCAGCTTTTCTGCTTGCGCTTGTGTTGAATATAATATTCAGCTACGGATTTACGTATGTATATTGCTCAAAAAAGCTGGAAGCTCTCATATAGAGCGGAGGGAAGATATGAATGACACAATATGAACAAATGATCGAACGGCAGCTCGATAGCTGGAAAAAGGATATGACAAAACCATCTTCTTTTATGGCGCGCATGTCCAAGCAGGTGCAAACGAAGGTGCAGGAGTTGATTCCGGAAAAGGCGCATGCTATGCTGACGGAAACAATTAAAAAGATGCTGCAAGCGATTGTGGTGGGGTCTGATTTTATTAAACCTAAGCTAAAGGACACAAGCTTAACACTGCAGGAACGGGATGAACGCACTGCTAAAAAGATTGAGGATTATAAAAAAATTGCGGCAGTAGAAGGGGCGGGTACGGGAGCCGGGGGCATTTTACTTGGATTAGCTGATTTTCCGCTTCTTTTAACCATCAAAATTAAGTTTTTGTTTGATGCTGCAACGCTCTACGGCTATGATACAAGCAAGGAAGAAGAGCGGCTCTTTATCTTGCATGTGTTTCAGCTGGCGTTTTCCAGCGATGATCACCGCCGCGAAATTTTTGAAACCATTGAGAATTGGGGTAGTGTCAATAAGCAGGTGGATTGGAGAAAGCTGCAGCAGGAGTACCGTGATTATATTGATTTAGCAAAGATGCTGCAGCTTGTACCGGTCATCGGAGCGCCGGTCGGAGCGTATGCGAATTATCAGCTTATGAATCGTCTTGGAGAAATTACAATGAATTGCTATCGGATGCGATGGCTTCGAGAGAGGCAGGAGCGGCTATGACCGCTCCTGCTTTCTTATACTTTTAAGAAAGAAAATATAAATTTCCCGCTACGAGCTAATTCAACGCATAGGGAAAAGGGATAAAGCATAGGTGCAGCTCCGCCTAATCGTCGAGCTTTCTTTATTTTGTAAGAAAGCATTCCTTTTGCGGAATTGCCTAGCTTCACCGGCTTGCTCCTGTCTTTAGAATAACTCCCGCGCAAAAGGCAAAAGCACCTTGTGCACGGATTCTTCTGCAGGAGCAAAGGGAGGTCAATTCCACTTCCCTATTGGCTAACTCCATTGTTCTGCTTATTTACCAATCGCTTCATCGATAACAAAATTCACCAAAAAACACGAAATATAGTACATAAAGCATTGCATTTCTCAAATACTAAAATAACCACTATTTGGAAGGGGTGTCACACTCCGTTGAAACAGAAAAAATTATGGCTTCTCGGAATGGCGCTCGTTCTATTTACAGCCATCCTTGGATATATTCTCATCATCTCTCTCGGAGATTATGTCATAGATGAAAAAAAGCTTGTGCTTAACTCTGCCTCACGCATTGTAGATGAAAAGGGTAACGAAATTTCAAAGCTCTATACAGAAAACCGCGAGCTTATCTCCATTTCAAAAGTTCCGCTTCATGTGCAGCAAGCATTCTTAGCGACAGAGGATTCCCGTTTTTACGAGCATCACGGCATTGATTTTCCGTCCGTGTTTCGTGCGCTCTACAGAGATATACTGGCGCGAGGAAAAGTAGAGGGTGGAAGCACAATTACACAGCAGCTGGCAAAAAACGTTTTTTTGACAAATGAAAAGACGCTGCTGCGAAAAACGAAAGAGCTGATTATTGCATTAAACCTAGAACGCCGCTACACGAAGCAGCAGCTGTTAGAAATGTATTTAAACCAAATTTATTTTGGACACGGCGTGTATGGGATTGAAGCAGCTGCGAAATTTTACTTTAGCAAAAATGTACAGGCGCTCACAATCGAAGAGGGAGCTTTGCTTGCCGCCCTTCCCAAGGGGCCGAATGCGTACTCTCCTGTGCTGCATCCAGAAAAAAGCAAGGAGCGCCGTGATACTGTTTTGTCCCTTATGCATGAGGAAGGCTATATATCGGCTGAGGATGCTGTAAGATACCAAGGGAAAACATTGTCTCTTCATGTAACAAAAACTGAGCGTGAGCAAGCGTATCTTTCCTACATTGATATGGTATTTCAGGAAGCCGAGGCTGTGTACGGACTATCTTATGAAGAAGTGCTGCGCGGAGGATATACATTTGTTGTTTCCATGGATCCGGACATGCAAAAAACAGCATACAAGCTGTTTCAGGACGAAAGCAGCTTTCCGGGGAAGGATGCAGGTGCAGAAGGTGCATTGGTGCTGATGGACAGCAGAACAGGCGGCATACGCGCGGCAATCGGGGGGCGAAATTATGTACCAAGAGGCTGGAATCGGGTATTTGTAAAGCGGCAGCCCGGCTCCGTTCTTAAGCCTCTTCTTGTCTATGCCCCTGCGCTTGAGACGAAGAAATATAAGCCGTACTCTCTTCTTACAAACGAACGCCAATCATTTGATGGCTATGCGCCGCGAAACTATGATGACCATTATTCAAAGGAAATTACGATGTACGACGCCGTCAAAGAGTCTGCCAATATTCCTGCCGTATGGCTGCTTGATCATATCGGTCTGGAAACAGCGAAGCAGCCATTAGAGAAAGCGGGTATTTTCATTGAAGAAGAGGGACTTAGCGCAGCTTTAGGCGGATTAAAGGAGGGGACATCTCCGTTAGATATAGTGAAGCTATATCGTTCGTTTTCTGCGGGCGGCAAAGTGATTGAACCGCATGTCATAAGACAGATTGTAAATCGAAATGGCGATACGATTGCGACAGCTGCGCCAAAAGAAACACAAATTTTCTCAAAGCAAACAGCTTGGTATATAACGCGCATGCTTGAAGGGGCAGTAAAAGAAGGAACAGCACAAGCTGGTCATTATGAAGGAGCGTTAGCCGGAAAAACGGGTACAACGTCGCTTCCGGGTAATAACAAGGGTGCAAGAGATGTATGGTTTGCAGGGTATACACCATCGCTTGTAGGTGCATTATGGATGGGGTATGATCGCACGGATTCGGATCATTACTTAGTAGGGGGAAGCAATTATCCGACAAGATTATTCAAAAAAATTTTAACGGATGCTCATGCGGAAGTATTTGTAAAGTTCCCGCAGCCGAAAGGTGTAGAAAACGTGGAAGAGCCTATTCGGCTTGGTAAGCTGGAGAATGTGCATGTGAAGCTTATCTTTACACCATTTGGATTGTTTACAGCTAAGGTTACATGGACGCCTCTTCAGGATAAAAGGGTTCAATACCGTATCTATAAAAAAGAAGGAAGTTCATCTTCTCTTATTGGTACAGTTACGGGTAAAGGGGAATTTAAGGCGAAATATATTAACATTTTTTCTGTCCCTGAATTTTATGTGGTGCCGTTCAACCCGCAGACGAAGCAGGAGGGAGAAAAAACAGAAAACGTACATCCGTAACAGAAGCCCCGTTCATAGCCCTTATGCTATAATGAAAATTGTGTAATCCATTGAAAAATGTCAATTTATTGAACAGATGACCATTTCTTATGCATTTTGCTTTGTAAAAAGGTATAGTAAGAAAAGATGACAACATGGTGGTTGTTGAGGAAGGGAGACAGGAGTTTTGGTACGAAATATTAACGATACATTTATAAAGGCTTGCAGGGGAGAGAAAACAGATTATGTTCCGGTATGGTATATGAGACAGGCTGGTCGCTCGCAGCCGGAATACCGCAAGCTAAAGGAGAAATATTCACTGTTTGAAATTACGCATCAGCCTGAGTTATGTGCCTACGTGACAAAGCTTCCCGTTGATCAATACAACGTAGATGCAGCCATTTTATATAAAGATATTATGTCACCGCTTCCAGCTATTGGTGTTGATGTCGATATTAAATCAGGCATTGGGCCGGTAATCTCTAACCCAGTTCGTTCCTTGCAGGACGTTGAAAAGCTCGGTGAAATCCACCCAGAGCAGGATGTGCCATATGTATTGGAAACGATTCGTTTGTTAACGGCAGAGATGCTTGATGTGCCGCTAATTGGCTTTGCAGGGGCGCCTTTCACACTAGCCAGCTACATGATTGAAGGCGGACCATCCCGCAATTATAATAAAACAAAGGCATTTATGTACGCAGAACCAAAAGCATGGTTTGCGCTGATGGAGAAGCTTGCGGATATGACAATTACATACGTGAAATCACAGGTACAAGCAGGAGCGAAGGCTGTCCAAATTTTTGATTCGTGGGTAGGAGCATTAAACGTGGCGGATTATCGCGTATACATTAAGCCAACGATGGAGCGTATTTTTGCAGAGCTTCGCGCTACGAACGTGCCGCTTATCATGTTCGGCGTAGGGGCAAGCCACTTAGCTAACGAATGGAATGATCTGCCGCTTGATGTTGTAGGGCTAGACTGGCGCTTGCCAATTGAAGAGGCACGGGCGCGCGGCATTCAAAAGGCAGTTCAAGGAAATTTAGAGCCTGCGATTCTTCTCTGTCCGTGGGATGTAATTGAAGAGCGCGTAAAAGCTATTTTAGATCAAGGTATGAAGCAGCCAGGCTATGTATTTAACTTGGGTCACGGCGTATTCCCAGAGGTAAAGCCAGAAACACTGCAGCTTCTAACCAAATTTGTACACGAATATTCCAGGCAGCAGTTATCCTAAAGAAAAAACTGGACATAGATTGGCTTGCTCCTGCAGGAGAAGGGTCTTCACCCAAAGGAAGCAGGCCTTGGCAGCTAGATATCTAGATTTTTTATTTCCAAGTAAAGGTACAGAGGAGACGAAATCATACGTATGAAAAAGGTTATCGGTTTACTTGTAATGGCATACGGCACTCCTTATAAAGAGGAGGATATTGAGCGGTATTATACACATATTCGCAGAGGACGCAAACCGAGCGAGGCGGCTCTTGAAGAATTGACAGAACGTTACCGCGCAATCGGAGGTATTTCCCCGCTTGCGAAAATTACGCTTGAGCAAGCGGAAAAGCTAGAGGAAAAATTAAATACGATCCAAGATGAGGTGCAAATTAAAATGTATCTTGGGTTAAAGCATATCGAGCCGTTTGTAGAGGATGCAGTGCGGCAAATGCATGCTGATGGTATTGAAGAGGCTGTTAGCATCGTTCTTGCTCCGCACTATTCTACCTTTAGCGTGAAGTCCTATAACGGCCGCGCAAAGGAAGAGGCAGCAAAGCTTGGCGGCCCTGTCATTTATGATATTGAGAGCTGGTATGCAGAGCCGAAATTTATTTCTTACTGGGCAAAGCAGGTAAGAGAGACGTATGCGAGCATGACGGAAGAGGAACGAAATCATGCCGTTTTGATTGTATCAGCACATAGCCTTCCAGAGAAAATTATTGAAGCAGGAGACCCATATCCTCAGCAGCTGCAGGAGACGGCAGATCTTATCGCGAAGGAAGCGGGAATTGCACGGTATGAGGTTGGCTGGCAAAGCGCTGGTAATACGCCGGAGCCATGGATTGGACCAGATGTGCAGGATTTGACGCAGGAGTTGTATGATAAGCATGGGTATAAGGCATTTGTTTATGTTCCAGCTGGATTTATAGCGGATCATCTCGAGGTTTTATACGATAACGATATTGAATGTAAAGCGGTAACCGATAGAATCGGTGCCAGCTACTATCGTCCGGCGATGCCGAATGCGCAGAATGAGTTTATGGAATGTTTAGCGGATGTTGTGTTGAAGAAATTGAACAGCGTTTTGTCTTAGCAACAAGGAGGAAACAAATATGGGACAAAGGGTAGTGATTATCGGCGGCGGGATTGCTGGATTAACCGCTGCATATTACTTGCAAAAACATATACGAGAGCAGCAGCTCCCAATTGAAACATTGCTGATTGAAGCCTCCGGCAGACTGGGCGGAAAAATTCAGACCGTTCGCCGCGACGGCTTCATCATTGAACGCGGACCCGACTCGTTTTTAGAGCGAAAAACAAGCGCATCCCGTTTGGCAAGGGAAGTTGGCTTAGGCGACGAGCTTGTAAACAATGCAACAGGAAAATCATACGTTCTTGTAAATGGCAAGCTTCACGGTATTCCAAGCGGTTCCATGATGGGAATTCCGACGCAGATCACTCCTTTTGTTACATCTGGATTGTTTTCTCCTCTCGGCAAGCTGCGTGCCGGCTTTGATTTTGTTTTACCACGTTCTAAGGAGGTTCCAGATCAATCACTTGGACAGTTTTTCCGTAGACGTCTCGGAAATGAAGTGGTTGAAAATTTAATTGAACCGTTATTATCAGGCATTTATGCAGGTGATATTGACCAAATGAGCCTAATGGCGACGTTTCCGCAATTTTATCAGGTGGAGCAAAAGCACGGCAGTATCGTCCGCGGTATGCGGACGCTTGCACCAAACATGCCGTCGGGGGCAGGGAAGAAAAAAGGAATTTTCTTAACATTGGAAACAGGACTAGAATCGCTCGTAGAAGCAGTGGAGGAGCGCCTTGAAGCAGGAACGGTTATGAAATCTACGCGTGTTGAGAAAATCAACAAAACAGAGCTGGGCTATCGTCTTATACTAAGCAATGGAAAAGAAATCGAAGCGGCTGCGGTGATTATAGCAGCGCCGCATAAGATGCTGCCGGCGATGTTTTCACAATATCGAGAATTTCAGTTCTTTCGCAACATTCCCTCTACATCTGTTGCGAACGTTGCCCTTGCCTTTTCCGAGGATGCGATTCAAAAGGATCTTGATGGAACTGGGTTTGTCGTGTCCCGGAACAGTGACTTCACAATTACAGCCTGTACGTGGACGCATAAGAAGTGGCCGCACACAACGCCAAAAGGAAAGGTGCTGCTGCGATGCTATGTCGGTCGTCCGGGAGATGAAGAAATCGTCTCCCAATCGGACGAAGAGATTATCCAAGCTGTCCTAACAGATTTAAAGAAAACGATGGATATTGATGCGGAGCCAGAATTTACCGTTATTAGCCGTTGGAAGGAAGCAATGCCGCAATATACGGTCGGTCATAGGGAGCGGATGGCAAGTTTGTATGGGTTTATGGAACGAGAATTGCCGGGAGTGTATTTGGCAGGCAGCTCTTATGCCGGTGCGGGAATGCCGGATTGCATTGATCAAGCAGAGGCGGTAGTGGAGAAAATTCTTGTTGGTATCCAAAGGGATCTTGTGGTTTCGTTATAGCATAATATGTAAGGGGGCAAGACATTCTCTCATATAGTGATTAATGCATGAAACAAGTTTATTTTTCGGTTCTAAATGATTACGAAACATATTCAGTTTTCAATTGAAAAATGTAAGTCTCTCCTGATGTTAAATCTGTATTTCTAAAAGGGAGAGGCTTATGTTTGTTTTTTTTCTTAATATTCCAATATGGATTTTAAATTGGACCTTGTTAATATATGGGTTAAGTGCTATAATACGGTGGTTAGACTGAAAACATATAGATATGGAAAGATTAACTTCGCTTATTATATTTATTAGAAGTGAAACTTTTTCGTTTTTTATCATTACTAATACGTTTATTTGAATTAGATATGGTGATTGCAAATGCAGTTACAGGATGTGATATAAGCTTGCTTTTTTGTGATGTATTAAGTATAAATCAGAAATGCACGCTTAACTATCATGTACATGGCGGGTTCGTTACAATGTTAATTCTTTATATATTATTATTCAGAAAAAAGAAAAAGAATTTTTAGGATAGTCAGTTTGCAAGCAATTATCGCTACATGAGTTATTCTCCTCTTCTCATATATGATTTGTAAGTTAGGAACTCAGGTTTTAGGAGTAAGAGTAAAATGACGGTTTATAATCTCTAGTGATTGTTGTATATCGGTTGAAAATGATACTGTCCATAGCAAGTTCTATTTTTTTATTTTATATAACTACATACCGATTATCCATTATCTATAAACAATCATAAGATGATGGGCATATCCTAGTTTACTCGTGGAAAATAGAGAACCTAGGAACGATACAATATAATAGTTGTTCTGTTTCCTTTCTTAAATGTATATAAGAATCAGATTTTGCTATTTGTTTAGAATTGAGGAGGGGTACATGTGAAGAAAATTACCATTCTTGTACCAGCTTATAATGAAGAAGAAGTGTTATATCAGCTGCATGACCGTTTAAGCAATGTACTAAATACAATTCGTTCCTATGAATTCGAGATATTATTTGTTAACGACGGTAGTAAAGATCATACACTTCACATTATTAAAGAATTAAAGGAATTTGATCATAGAATATCATATGTAGACTTGTCGCGAAATTTTGGTAAAGAGACGGCGATGATCGCGGGACTAGACTATACAACGGGAGATGCTGTTATTATCATTGATGCGGATCTGCAAGACCCGCCAGAATTAATCCCGGAAATGATTTATTATTGGGAACAAGGATACGATGACGTGTATGCGAAGCGCAGCAGTCGAGCGGGTGAAACGTGGCTAAAAAAGTGGACCGCAAACAGCTTTTATAACATCCTAAATAAAATTACGAATGTACCCATTCAAAAGAATACAGGGGATTTCCGCTTATTGGATAGACGTTGTATTAATGCACTGAAGCTGCTGCGTGAGTCACAAAGGTATACAAAAGGAATGTTTAGCTGGATAGGCTATAATAAGAAGGAAATTTTATTTGATCGGGAACCGAGAGCGGCCGGTGAAACAAAATGGAATTACCTTAAGCTATTCAATTTAGCTATTGAAGGAATTACTTCATTTACTACAGCTCCATTGCGTTTATCGGCTATAAGTGGTTTTATTGTTTCTTTTGTTGCTTTTTGTTATTTAATTATTATTGTAACAAAAACAATTTTGTTTGGTGAAACTGTTCAAGGTTATCCTTCTCTCATGGCTGTTATTTTATTCTTAGGGGGAATTCAGCTTCTTTCATTAGGAATTATAGGCGAATACTTAGGAAGAATTTTCAATGAGACGAAAAAAAGACCGCTATACTTTGTAGATGAATATAATGGTCAAAAGGTTACAAATGAGGGAAGAAGGCTGGAGAGAAGAACAGGTGTAGGGGTAGGCAGGGCAGATGAGTAGCAGAAGGGAATTTGTTTTATACGTCGTGTTTGGTGTGCTGACAACAGTCATTAATATTGTTACCTATCTTCTTTGCACAAAACTACTGCAGATAGAGTATAAGCTGGCAACTACGATTGCTTGGATCATATCTGTTTTATTCGCTTTTGTCACGAATAAGCTGTACGTATTTCAGAGTAGTGGATATAGTGTGCAGTTCGTGCTAAAGGAAATGTTTCTTTTCTTTATTGCGCGCTTATTCTCGTATGGCCTGGATATTGGAACCATGCTATTACTAGTCGCGCAGATGCACATCGATGATTTTATTGCGAAATGTGTGGCAAATGTACTAGTGGTTCTTGTGAACTATTTTATAAGTAAATATGTAATTTTTAAAAAGAAGGTTAGTTATGAATAGTATTGAGTTTACTAATCTATTCACAAGCTATGTAGAGGCTAGGTAAAGAAAAAGGATTTTCTCAATGAGGGACGGACTGAACTTGAAGCGAGCGATAAAGCTTCCAATCCATAGAATACAAACTTTAATGAGGTATGTTTATGAGAAGTTTTTAACTAAGGAAAAGAAATGCATTTTTAGAACTTTCTATGAATCTAGACCACTTCAGATGGGTAACTCCATTTTTTTGTTACTCTAGGCTACGGTTTGAACTACCCCTCCTTAGCTTCGCTTGAAGAAGGAGATTCTTCCTGCGAACACCAAGCTAACGCTCAGTTATTTTAGCAGGCTCTACGAACCGTCCCTGAAAATTATAGTTTGTACGTTGGACTCGCACGCCTCCTACTCGGCTTGGTCTTCGCTCTACTTCGGTAGGCGTGGGAGATAGAACGTTGAAGATTTTACGGTTGCAACGACTTCCTGCAACCAACCTCATATCTTCAGTTTTCAAAGAACATCCTGTACAGGAAGATTACACCATACAAACAAATGTTTTGCTACGCAAAAACTGAAATTCATCCCCTCCCTACTACTCACTAGGTTTTGCCCTTCACGCTCCTTGGGGAAGGGTGTTCTTTCGGTAAATTTTGATAAAACTGTTTTATCTCATTTTTCAATCGCGATACGGTCAGAAAATAAAAAAACCACACTCTAAATGAAAGATAAAATCATGACGTAATCGTTTCACGAGATCTTTAATTGTCGGGATTCATTCCACAGTTCAAACCACGAGGGCATAGATCATCGCTGGATAATTCAATTCAGCCGGAGCACTATACACTGTTTTCTTGGATACAGTGAACAACAACGGTTCGATACGGAGCGTGGAAAAAATAGCTTCAAATCGCTTGGTTGGTTCTAATTCATATAAATCTCGCATGTCAAACAGACTTTCCTGTCGTATAACGAACATAGGGAGTCAACCTCTATTCTTGTTGGTTTGGTCACTAACAGTATACAAGAATGTGGGGAGGTACTCCTTTTTTATGTTCTAGAAACCCTTGGCACGTAAGGGCTGAGGGTTATGAAATTGATTTTATGTATATGGTTTCGTACATAGTTTATAATATGAGGGTTTGCTAAAATGAACCCTTAGTGTCTAGAGGATTGAGTTATACATTCTAAATATGTAAGTGATAATAAGAAAGGAGTTCTAATATATGGAGAAAGTGAAAAACTCATTGAGATATTTTAGCTTATTTTCGACCCCCATCATAATTTTAGCCATTGTATTTATGAGGCTCAAAATATCTCCATTCGGAACAGGATCAATCTGGTATATCGATCTACCAGCCCAGATAACCATGTTTTATCATCATTTATATGATGTCTTTAGAGGGAGCAGCAGCGCCATTTATACATGGAATTATGGAATGGGGACACCGTTCTGGGCAACAATCTGCTACTATTTAACATCGCCCGTATCTATTTTAATACTTCTATTCCCTAGGTCTTTTATTCCTTCTGCCATACTAATTATATGGATGGTAAAAATTGGTTTAAGTGCGATAGCCATGTCTTACTTATTGAAAAAGCACTTTACACAAAATCAGGCTACAATTTTTATTTCTTCTGTGAGCTATGCTTTAATGTCATTTTCCATCACTTATTATTTCCTGCCTATGTGGTTGGATGCTGTTTATTTATTACCGATTATCATTGCAGGTATTCATGACATTTTAAAATCAGAAAAGTACCACCTGTTTTTGATTAGTTTAACTATCTTATTTTTTGCCAACTTCTATATTTCCTATGCAGTTGGAATATTTGTCTTTCTTTACTTTTTGGTGGAGTGCTATATAAATCAGTTTACAACAAAGAATCTAATAAAGAGAGGTATTCTGTTTTTTAAAAGTGTCTTTTTAGCCTTCTTATTTACATCCTTTGTAACGATACCTACGTATTTAGAGTTGAAAGAAAACAAATATACGTCAGAAGCTATAGACTTATTTGCTCCACTGCTTAATCCGTTAGCTTTGTACAGTCATTTCTTTAATGGTTCGACTGAAGTACAAAATTTAAGTATATATACAGGATTAGGAACGATTCTTTTAGTGCCTTTATATTTTTTGAATAAAAAATACCATATTAAGGAACGTATTGCTTATGGACTGCTATTAGGATTTATTTTATTTTCCATGACAAATACCTTCCTAAACATGGTATGGCATGTTTTTGAAGTGCCAAATGGTGCATTTTACAGGTATGCCTTTACGGTATCCTTCCTTATGATTATTTTGTCGGTGAAGGCGTTAAATAAGTTGGAAGAGAATATGCCTAAGCAATTGTTAGGAATAGTTGTATTTAATTTCATACTGCTATATATTTCAACCAAGTTATTGAATCGAGCGATCTTTACACCAGCACTTATGAACAAGAATATTTTCATTCTTTCGTGCTATACGTTATGTCTTTTCTTTTTAATGAGAAAGCAATTCCTAATAAAAGTCCATACCTTTTCCAAGATAGGATTATGTCTTCTTGTTTTAGGAGATATGTTGCTGAACAGTCAATGTATTTTGCGAAACTATGCTGCTTCATCTGGTCCTTATAATTGGTATAGTATGAACAGCCCTTTTTATGAGAGAGCCGTAGCTGAGACACAAACATTAGACCCATCATTTTATCGAATGAAGGTTGATCCTGACTTAACTTTATTTCCAAATGATTCTTTAAGGTATAAATACAAGGGGATGAATATTTATACCTCTACTGGTCAGGGAGAGAATAATCTGTTTTTGGGAAAAATGGGATATTCTGCTAGCACAAGAGGAGTCTCTATGAACAATGGAATCTTTTTGAGTGATGCTCTTTTAGGATTTAAATATGCAGTGACTACAAAGGAGTTGGACGAAAGAGTTTATACAAAAGTATTAGAAAGAGGGCGTGTAAAGGTATATAAGATAAATATTAATCTTCCATTAGGTTATATCGTTAATGAAGGATTTATGGATATAGATACCCAAGCAGATTTTTTCAGTATTCAAAATAACTTAATGAATGGCTTAACTAGCAATGATAGTTATTATGAACAGCAGCAGCTGAAAATTAATTTACATTACTTAGAAAAGAGAACGGATAATGAAGGAAATCAAGTATTACAAAGACAACAAGGCAAGGCTGCTTCGTCAGTAGAAGGCTCTATAAGCATTTCAGATATAAGAGAACTGTATATACAATTAGATAGCAAAACATATGAGAATTATGAGGATAAAGTTGAAATTTTAGTAAATCACACTCCTATTCATGCGTTAAAGGTAGGATATATGAATTTACTTGATTTGGGCACGTATGAGAATGAGGATGTCACGGTCACAATTTTGTTAAAAGATAATATGCAAAGCTTTCAAATGCCCAAACTTTATACGTTGAATTACTCCAAGCTAGAAAAAGAAGTAAGCAAGCTAAATGAAAGCTCCCTTAAGATTAGAGATTACTCAGATACAAAATTAACGGGTGAAATTACAGTCCCATACAATCAAAAAATGCTCTTTCTAAGTATACCTTATGACAAAAATTGGAAATTAAAAATAGATGGGGGCTCCGCCGAATATGAAAAAGTAGGCGGATTTATAGGAGTTAAGCTAAACAAAGGAACACATATAGTCTCCTTAGATTATGTACCTAGAATATTATATATATCGATGGGAGTATCAGCACTATCTGTTTTCGCTTACACAGCATATATGATTTATAAGTTTAGAAGGTTCATCACCAAAACGTATAGTTGACAAAATCTTTTAGACATGAAAAAAGTGGAATTCCCAGTATTGTAAGAGTTGTCGAGACAATCACAGGAGGAAATTTTACTTACCTAATCAGTTTATCAAAGACTCATTTATTTGCCACACTTTACTGTCGAAACATACCAAAAAGATAGAGGTGGTTGGATATTTGTTTTGTAACTTGTTCCTGTTTTACATGTTTACCATGATATAGAGATTGAAAAGAAGTTAAATATCTATACGTAGATGGTTAGCTTCTTTTTCTTTTTAAATAAGGTTTTTTCAGTGTCCCCGCTAACTAATATGATGGTTATGAATTACCTCGCACTAGAGCACACTTGCTCACTCTAAATTCATATGATAAGATACATCTATACTGATTGACTAAAATATTCATTTGGTCAATTTAGGGAGTGAAGTAATATGACAATAGATCGAAGGCGGGCCATTATAGAGGCGGCAACGGCATCCTTTGCATCGTTTGGCTATAAAGCAACAACGATGGATCAGATTGCTAAAATGGCCAATGTTGGTAAAGGAACGATTTATACGTTTTTTAAAAACAAAGAAGAGCTGCTGGATGAAATTGTGACACGCCTAATGCTGGAAATGAAGCAGGCAGCAGAAGAAGCGGTTCGCACGGAGGATCCATTTTTTGAAAATGTCCACCGAGCCCTCTCCAGTATATTGGCATTTCGAAAGGACCATCAGCTTGCTGTGAAGCTATTTCAGGAGGAGCGAGACATTGGAACACCGGCTGTACAGGATGTATTACGAAGAATGGACAAAGCAGTTCTCTCTTTTATTAAGCATCAGCTTCAGCTTGCGATTGAAAAAGGTGAAATTCGCGAATGTGATCCTGAAATTACTGCATTTGTAATGCTTCGTTTATACATTGCACTGATTTCTGATTGGGAACGGCATCATGAGCCGCTTGGGGAGCAGCACATTGCCGAACTCTTTCAATTATACTTACTTGAAGGATTGTCTAAGTAGATAATCCTGCTTTTTTGAAATAAAATGACCAAATGAACAAAATGGTCATTCGTAGAGGGAGAGGAGAATATGAAAAGATTTACAACGTTACGGGCGGAATTCGCCTCGCTTTTTCAAAAACGGATGACAGTGATTGCTCTTATTGCGATTATGTTTATTCCCGTTTTGTATGCAGGGACATATTTATATGCATTTAAAGATCCATACGGAAAGCTTGACCATCTGCCGGTGGCGGTTGTGAACCTTGATAAGGGAACAACATATGAAGGGGAAGAGCTGACGATTGGAGCGGACTTTGTTAAGAAATTAAAGGAAAAGGATAGCTTCCAGTGGCACTTCGTTAGTGAAGAGAAGGCTGAGGAAGGACTTAAGGATAATAAATATTATATGGTAATCCGCATTCCGAAGGACTTCTCTGAGAATGCAACAACACTTATGGATGAGCATCCGAAGCATTTAGAATTAGATTATATTCCAAATAAGGCATATAATTTCCTGGCAGCACAAATTGGAAACAGCGCAGTGGAGAAGATGAAGGAAGAGATTTCCGCAACTATTACAGAAACATATGCTGAGGATATGTTTAATTCTATTGCAAATGTATCTGGGGGATTGCAAGAGGCTGGAGACGGGGCAGGCAAGCTTCGTGACGGCGGCAGTGATGCCAAGGATGGAGCAGAGGAGCTTCATACACATTTGCAGGAGCTCGCAGAAAAATCCATCTCGTTTCAAAACGGATTATCCGATGCGAAGAATGGATCTGAGGAGCTTGCGGCAAACTTAAACCTACTAACAGAAAAATCGGGTCAGTTTCAGCAAGGAATGAAGCAAGAAGCGGAAGGTTTGAATACATTAAGCGGCAAACTTGGACAATTGTCTAACGGTTTAGGGCAGCTGCAAGACGGACAAGAGACATTGTATGAAAACGCGTTGAAGCTGCAAAAAGGAACAACTGATGTTTCTAACGGTTTGGGACAGTCTTTTGCTGGGTTAAATGAAATTAATGGTAAGCTTCCTGCATTAAAGACAGGAGCAGATAATCTGGCAGCGGGATCAGCCTCATTAGCAGAGGGCAGCTTAGTTTGGAAGGATAGTACCGAACAAGTGAGTAATGGTGCAAATAGGACAGCAGCAGAAGCAGACCGACTAACGGATGATTTAATGCAGCTGCAAATGCAAGTAGAGGCAATGCCGGAGCCGTACAAAAGCCAACTGCAGCCGACAGTTGAACAGCTGCTTGCTGAGAGCCAAGATGTGAAGGGCGGAACAGCGCAAGTAGCCGAAGGAACAAAGACGCTGGCAGCCAAAGCGGGAGAAATTGCCGAAGGGGCAAACGGACTTGCGGCGGTTGCGAACGATCTGCAAAACGGGCTTGCGCAGCTGCAAGCTGGACTGCAAGCAGTAACCAAGGCGCAGGAACAGCTAGTGACTGGAACATCAGCATTAGTCAATGGTCAAACACAATATGTGAAGGGCTTTGAGCTATTTGGAACAAAATTAGCAGAAGCGGCGAAAGGCTCCTCTCTTTTAGCAACGGGGGCAGCTGATTTGGATCATGGTATGGGACAATTAACATCAGGCTCTGCGCAAATGGAAACAGGTGCCCAAAAATTAGCGGACGGAGCGGCTCAATTAACAGGAGGCGTTGCTCAATTAAAGGATGGCTCTGATAAGCTTGCTGACGGTACGAAGCAGTTAGCGGACGGCTCCGGCAAGCTGACCGACGGCTTAAGTCAAATCACAGACGGAGCAGATGAGCTGTCCACTAAATTGAGCGATGCAGCAAAGGAAACGAGCGCTGCAAGCGGGAGCAAGGAAACATACGAAATGTTTGCTAAGCCTGTGAACCTTGTGACAAAAGACTTCGGAGAAGCCATTAACTATGCAACAGGTGTAGCGCCGTACTTTATGTCCCTTGGCTTATATGTCGGCTCCATTATGCTAACGGTAATTTACCCGTTGCGTGAGGCAGCGGGGATTCCAAAATCCGGATTCTCATGGTTTATCAGCAAATATGCGGTTATTCTTATTATGGGAACCATGCAGTCCTTAATTGTTGATGGTGTTGTCTTGCTCGGTCTTGACATCCATGTAACAAGCGTACCGCACTTTATGCTGTTTACGTTTCTGACAAGCATCACGTTTTTATCACTGGTTCAATTCCTTGTTACAACATTTGGCGATGTCGGACGCTTTGCTGCGATTCTGTTATTAATTATTCAGCTCGTTGCAAGTGCCGGAACGTATCCGGTCGAGCTTATAGCGGATGCGCTGCAGGGATTAGCTCCATACGTGCCGATGACGTATTCGGTTAGCGGATTCCGAGCGATCATTTCGGCTGATAATATTCCGTTTATGTGGGATAACTCCTTTGTATTGGCAGGATGGGCGATTGCTTCTGTAATTGGAACGATCACTTGCTTTACAATACTGCATAGACGATATTTCAAAAAAGTTGTGCAAGCGGATTTGATGCAGGAATAAGAGATTGGAGAGAAAGGTAAGCACACGTATTAGTTGATCTAATATAGCTGCTTACCTTTTTGGTTTTTGAAAGCATATAGAGTAATGCGCTGATGTTTTTGAAGTTCAAATAGGTAACAATTTTGCAAGAAACAGTGCAGCTGCTGCAAATGGAGCTTGTAAAAGAAATCCCAAGCAAAAAAACAAGAAAAATCTCCTTATTGTCAATACATCTTCTCTCAACAGCCGCCTTAAAGCAACCAGAGAATACGGATAGATAACCAAAATAGCTGTAACAAGACCAGGGACATAGCTGCGGAAGAAAAGAAACTGAAGAAAGTGGCCGACGCCATTTGCGAAAAAAATGCCAGGAACTAAAAATGCAAAGAATGTATCAGGCTTCATGCCTAGAAATTGTCTGTTCTTGACAGCCTGCACGCATCCGATGAACGTTAAAGCCCATAAAAGCAGAAAGGCGATAGTGAATTGAAGCGTTGTAACATGAAATGGTATGAGATCTGTATGCTGCCGCAGGAATGGTTCGACGGTGAAAATTTCTTCTAGATCGTGAATGAGGTATAGAATTGGAAACGCCAAAATGAGTGGCTTAAGCTTTACAGTATGATTGGATCGCATTTCTCATCCCCCTATGTGTCTTCTTTCAACAACTAGCACCTTGATTGTAATGGAATGTATAGGTGTTTGGGAAGTTATAAGATTAGGAGAGTTAGGAGAAGGGGGAACTATGTGTCCCCTAATTTGTTATAATTTCAAAATGTATAAATTTCCAGCTGGAAGCAATTCGACGCAGTAGGAAATTTTAGGAATAAAATATCAGTGCAACTATGCTTCTGTCTTCACCTAACGGCTCGCCAATCGGCGAGTTTTCTTTATTTCTGCTTTATTCTTCTTGTTTTTGGAAAGCTTTCTATTGTAGCATTTGTGAAACTGTTTCAAATGTATAGCCCTTTTCTTTCAATCCTTTTGCTACGCCTTCTATAATATAGCTTTGCTCATCTTGAGAGTAATGCCAAATATGAAGCAGGATAATAGAACCAGGCTTTGTATGTTGAAGCACATATTGAACAATCGTTTCTGGACTTTTCGCTGCCTCGGGGTAGGATTCGGGCTCAACATCCCACATAATCGTTTTTCGGTTATGTTGGCTCAGATAATAAGGTAGTCCCAAAATCTTTTTTCCATTTGGGGGACGAAATAAGATTTCACCGTCATAACCGGCTTCTCGAATGAGTTGGTCCGTCTTTTCAATCTCATTTGCAATGAAGGATGAAGATTTGAAAATCATGCGCTGATGAGAATAGGTGTGATTTCCGACCTCATGACCCGCTTGCACTAATTTTTTCGGTGCCTCCGGATAGTTTTCCATGTTTTCTCCAATGAGAAAAAAGGTTGCTTTTATATTTTCTTGCTCTAGCATATGTAGAATGTGATCTGTCTTATCATTCGGGCCGTCATCGAAGGTGAGTGCCACAATTTTTTGATCTGTATCTATGCTGGAGGTAAGCTCTCCAAATAGCTGAAACGTACGGGAATTCATTAGCTTGTACAATCCGCAGGCTGATATTAGCAACACAGATAGAGAGATAAGAAGTATTATTGCTGCTTTTTTCATGTATAAGATGACCTCCTGAGTTGATATATAAGGATATCTCTAGTCCTTTCTTTTTATTGTAGCTTTGTACATTATAGCATACAGCAATCATAGAGGGGCTAAGGTGTGCTCTAGGTATACTTCTTGTACAGAAGTTCAAAAAAATGTCACATTTCCAATGTAACAAAAAATACCTCTTTCCATTGAAAGTTCTTACCGTATCCTATATAATGTAAAAACAGAAAACGCTTTCAGTAAAAGGGGGAGAATGTGGTGTCGACGATCGAGGACGTTGCGAGGTTGGCGGGTCTGTCACGAACGACTGTATCGAGAGTGATTAACAACCATCCATATGTATCTGAGGATAAGAAAAAACGAGTAAAGTTTGCGATGAATACGCTTGGCTTTGTGCCGAATTCCGCTGCGCGCAGATTGCGGAAGCAAAGAACTGAGACAGTTGCCGTACTCGTGCCTCGTGTCACAAATCCCTTTTTCAGTAGATTAATAGAATCATTGGAAATTTTCGCTTCAGAGCATAAGTACAAGCTAATCATTTGTCAAACGAGGTATTTACCTGAAAAGGAATTAGAATATTTGGAGTTATTGTCAACGAAGCAAGTCGATGGTATTATTTTATGTTCGCTGCAAAATGATTGGTCTATTGTGGAGCCGTATTTGCAGCATGGGCCGATTGTAATGTGCAATGAGTATACAGATGAAGCGCATATTCCGATGGTGAAGTTTAATCAAGCGGAAGGTGCATATGCAGCAACGAAGCATTTACTGGAACAGGGACATCGCCGTCTGCTGTTTTGCAGCGGCAGTGATAAGAGTATGGTTGTGCAGCATCGAAAAACAGGTTTTTTACGTGCTGTATCAGAGTATAAAGAGCAGGTGGATTCTGTTGAATTTGTAGAGGACGCTTATAATATGGAGGATGGCCGCAGAGTATTTCGGGATCTTCTTGATGCAAAAGGAAATCCTACTGCTATCTTCGCCGGTGGGGACGAAGTAGCAGCAGGAATTATATTGGAAGCCAAGTGCCATCGGTGGAGCGTTCCCGAGCAGCTTGCTGTTGTCGGCTTTGATAATCAGCTGTTATCAGAAATTATGGAGCCGACAATTACAACAGTATGTCAACCCGTTGATCAGATGGCAAAGAAAGTAATTGAATTAATGATGGAGAAAATTCGAACAAAAAACTATAGAAGACAAGAAGTATACGAGTTTGAATTGGAATTAATGATTAAAGGTTCTACCATGAAACATAGGACTGTATTAGCCTAGCAAATATGCTGGGCTTTTTTTATTCCGCTGTATGTGTACAGTCGTCGCATTTATTTTGATACACTTCGTGCAGCTCCTCAATTTCTCTTCCGCACTCACAGCATTTTTTTGCTGGTAAATTTCTGAAGAATTCCAATGGTTTTTGTAACATGTGTGTTCCCCCTTAATGTTCTTTTGTTATTATCATTGTATTAACACAACTAGAAAAAGTCAACAACTGTTTTATAACAAAATAAAAAATAATGAAAACGCTCAATTTACCGGTTATAGTGGAAGATAGTGATAAAACTAACGAATGGAAAGAATAAGAGAGGGTGAATGGTATGAAAATGACGGTAATTGGATTTTGGGGGGGCTATCCAGAGGGAGGAGAGGCTACTTCCGGTTATTTGTTTGAGCATGATGGCTTTCGTCTTCTTGTTGATTGCGGGAGTGCTGTATTATCACAGCTGCAAAAGTATATAAAGGTTGAAGAACTTGATGCAGTCATTTTGTCTCATTATCATCATGATCATGTGGCAGATATCGGGGTGCTTCAATATGGACGTCTAATTAAGAGCTTAACAGTCGGCAATGTGCCGGAGATGCCAATTTACGGTCATATGTTGGATGAGAGAGGCTTTGCTTCATTAACACATAAGCCATATACGAAGGGTGTAGCATATGATCCAACGAAAACACTTGAAATTGGCCCATTTACGATTTCATTTCTGCAAACGAAGCATCCTGTTCCGTGCTTTGCGATGCGAATCACGGCTGGAGGAAAAACGATTGTGTATACAGCAGATTCGAGCTATGTATCGGAGTTTATGGAGTTTGCAAGGGAGGCGGATTTGTTTATTTGCGAGTGCAATATGTATGCGGACCAGGACGGAACGCAAGCTGGGCACATGAACAGCACGGAAGCGGGGATTATTGCAAAAGAAGCTGCTGTAGGGCAACTGTTATTAACGCACCTTCCTCATGCTGGGAACATTGCTAATTTAGTTCAGCAGGCAAAGGCCATCTTTGACGGACCAGTTGAATTGGCGAGCAGCGGCTATATGTGGGGAGAGTAAAAGAGAGAGATTATATAGGGAGTGGAGTATTTCTATGTTGTATGGCGAAGAACGAAAAATGAAAATTTTTCAATATGTACAAGAAAATTTAAGGGCTTCTGTTCAAGAACTAAGTCAATTTTTTCAAGTATCTGAATCCACAGTTCGCAGGGATTTAACGGAGCTGGAGGAAGAAAAATTATTGAGAAGAACGCATGGAGGAGCTATTGCACTTCAGAACGTCAACTTTGAACCAACTTTTAATGAGAAGGAAGATAAGTTTCAGGAGGAGAAGAAAGCAATCGCAAGAAAAGCGTTGGAATTTATTGAAGAAGGCGATACAATTTTGCTTGATGCTGGAACAACAACCTTCCAGCTTGTAAAGGAGCTGCGGGCTTTTTCGAGGTTAACAGTAGTAACAAATTCGCTTATTTTTGTGCAGGAGTTACAGGATGTGCCCGGAATTGATGTCGTGACAATAGGAGGAAACTTACGAAAAGAGACATGTGCGCTAGTAGGTCCGATTGCCGAAGCTGGATTATCAATGATGAGAGTAGATAAGGCATTTATCGCAACGAATGGGCTTGAAGCCGAAGATGGGTTAACAACTCCTAATCTTATCGAGGCGGGAACGAAACGAAAGATGATTCAAATATCAAAGCAAGTTATCTTGTTGGCAGATCACAGCAAAGCTGGGAAATCGGCCTTTGCAAAATTTGCCGATATTCATGAAGTAGATAAATGTATTATCGATGACGGTGTTCCTGAGTCGTTTGTGGAGAAGCTCAAAGAAACTGGAATTGATGTGTATATTGTTTGTCCGTAGTACATGATAGCTATTTTTAAACCACATAAGGCCGAGTCGGCCTTATGTGGTTTTTTTTTTGTTAAATAAACCAACAATGGAATTAATTATACGTTATGGTAAAAAGTTCATAGAAAATGATTGTAATTTATGAATGTGTAAATTATAATCATAAATAATCATATTTGAGCACCGAGAGAGATTTATATGGTGAAAAATGATTAAAAATGAGCAAAGGAGTGAAAGCGTTACCAGTAAATATCGGGGGTTGAGGAAGAAGAGGCAAGGGGAACTATTAAAAGAAAAAAGGGGAGAAAGAAAAATGAAAAAAGCTATGTACAAAGTGTTGGCACCTTTCATGGTTTTATTGCTGCTTATGATGGCAGCCTGCAGTAATGGAAGCAGTAACACAGCTAGCTCATCCGCTTCAGATTCAAAGGACAAAAAGATTAAAATTGGCCTAACAGTGGGTACATTAAGTAATCCATTCTTTGTTTCTATGTCAAAAGGGGCTAAAGAGGCTGCTAAGGAACTTGGCGGTGAGGCGATTGTTGTAAGCGCTGACTATGATTTATCGAAGCAAATGGCACAAGTGGAAGATTTTATTACGAAAAAGGTAGATATGATTCTTTTAAATGCAGTAGATTCAAAAGGAATTGCAGCTGCTGTACAACAGGCGAAGGCAGCAGGTATTCCGGTTATTGCAGTTGATGTTGGTGCAGACGGCGGAGTAGATGCAACTGTAGCTTCTGATAATTACTTAGCAGGGAAGCTTGCTGGCGAATATCTTCTAAAGCGTTTACAAAACAAAGGGAATATTGCAATTATTGATGGACCTCCAGTAACTGCTGTAACAGATCGTATTAAAGGATTCGAAGATGCGATCAAAGGAACAGATGTGAAAGTTGTAGCAAAGCAAAACGGTGAAGGTAACAGAGAAAAAGCGTTAACAGTAATGGAAAATATTTTGCAAGCGAATTCATCAGGGAAAATTGATGCGGTATTTGCAATTAATGACCCTGAAGCACTTGGAGTAAAGATTGCTGCTGAGCAAGCTAAACGTGATAAGGAGTTCTTTATTGTGGGAGTTGACGGTGCTCCGGAAGCAGTAGACGCTCTTAAGGAGAAAAAGAGCTTTGTGGCAACATCTGCGCAGCATCCTGACGAAATTGTGAAAAAAGCTGTTGATATTGGTATGAAAATTATTAAAGGCGAAAAAGTAGAGTCTGAGATTAAGGTGCCGGTAGAACTAGTCACACAAGATACAGTTGACAGCTATAAAGGCTGGTAAGATCAGGGGGTTGTATTAGCGGTTACCGAGTGTTCGTACTGCAATGATACATAGAAGGAGGGATACTGTGAAACATTCTAAGATGACAGATCGTCCTCTGACGAAAGGTAATTCTATTCTTAAAATGTCGGGTATAAGCAAAGCATTCCCTGGAGTGAAAGCGCTTGATAATGTGCAGCTGGAGCTGTATAAAGGGGAAGTGCATGCGCTTATGGGGGAAAATGGCGCAGGAAAATCTACTTTGATGAAAATTTTATGTGGCGTGTATCAGCCGGATTCCGGAATGATAGAGTATAAGAATCAAAATGTGACATGGAAAGATCCTTTAGAGGCGAAATTGAATGGAATTAGTGTTGTCCATCAGGAATTAAAGTTATCTCCTAACTTAACAATTGCTGAAAACATTTTCATGGGAACCGTTTTGCCGAAAAATAAATTTGGCATGGTGAAATGGGCGGAAGTGTATGAGAAAGCGGCTGTGGTTTTGGAATCTATCGGTTCAACGTTAGATTCCAAAACGCTCGTGTCATCCTTGAGTATTGCAGAGCAGCAGATGGTTGAAATTGCGCGTGCACTGTCGTTTCAAGCGGAAGTATTAATCATGGATGAACCAACAGCAACGCTTACAGATAAAGAAATTGATAAGCTATTTGTTATTATTGATCAGTTAAAAGCCAAAGGTGTCGCGATTGTGTATATTTCGCACAGAATGGATGAGATTTTCAAAATTTCCGACCGCTGTACTGTATTTCGGGATGGCCAATGGGTCAGCAGTATGCCGATTGAAGAGACGAATCCAGATCATTTAGTGAAATTAATGGTAGGACGTGAACCGAAGGATATATTCCAACGAAAACTGAATGGCAGTGTAGAGGTAGCAGAGAAGGTTCCTGTTCTTGAAGTGAAGGGGTTATCTGATAATAAAGTGATAGATAAGATTAACCTGCAGGTATATCCCGGGGAAGTAGTAGGACTTGCCGGGTTAGTCGGGGCGGGACGAACGGAGCTCGTTCGAACCATCTTTGGATCTGTTGCCAATAAATCAGGTGAAATTTGGATTAATGGGAAACAGACAGAAATTGCTTGTCATCGGGATGCAATTGAGAATGGTATTGCTCTTGTACCAGAAAGCAGAAAAGAACAAGGCTTGTTTCTCGATTTGTCTGTTAAGGAAAATATAGCAATGACAATGATGCAAAAGTACAGCAATGCAGGAATTTTAAATTGGAAAGAAATTCATCAAGAGGCAACGGATTATATTCAGAAGTTACGTATTAAAGTTTCATCTCCTGAACAAAAGGTAATCAATTTAAGCGGCGGCAATCAACAAAAGGTTGTGTTGGCGAAATGGCTTCTTATCCAGCCCAAAGTGCTGCTTCTGGATGAGCCGACTCGCGGTGTTGACATAGGGGCCAAAGCTGAGATTTATAAAATTATTGATGAATTGGCGAAGTCGGGAATGGCTATTCTTATGATCTCTTCCGAGCTTCCAGAAATATTGAGTGTAAGTGATCGGGTTCTAGTTATGCATGAAGGAAAAATCAGAGCGAACTTGCCAAGAGCTGAAGCGACGCAGGAAAAAATTATGTATTATGCGACAGGAGAGATAGCATGAAAACAGACATGCCGGTTTTACAGACTAATCGTGCAAAGGGAAAATTAAATGTTAAAGAGCTATGGAATCAGTATAGCACGATCGTGATTCTTGTGTTAATGTGCATTGTTCTGTCAATTCTTACGCCAAATTTTTTAGAAGTGAATAATCTTCTTAATGTATTAAAGCAAATTTCTATTATCGCTATTTTAGCAGCAGGAATGACATTTGTTATTTTGACTGGCGGTATCGACTTATCAGTAGGATCTACGGTTGCATTGTCCGGTGTTATAGCTGTTATGCTTTCTCAGCAGGGAGTCAATGCTATCGTTGCCATGGCAGCCGGTGTGGCAATTGGTGTGGCGGCTGGATTTGTGAATGGCTATTTAACGGCTAAAGTAAAACTTCCGGCATTTATTGTAACGTTAGGAAGCTTTACATATATCAGAGGACTTGCTTACGTAATTAGCGGAGGATATCCAATCGTATTGGCAGATCCGTTATTTAAGTTTTTTGGTGCGGGTGATATTATAGGCATTCCTACACCGATTTTCATTATGGCCTTCATTTATGTAATTACTTTCTTTGTTTTAAAATATACGATGTTTGGACGTCATGTCTATGCTATCGGCGGAAATGAAGAAGCTGCCAGTCTGACTGGGATTAAAGTAGGAGCCACGCTCATTAAGGTATATGTAATCAGCGGTCTTTTATCAGGGCTTGCGGGTGTAGTACTGGCGGGCAGACTGTACTCCGGGCAGCCAACAGCCGGTAATGGTTTCGAGCTTGATGCGATTGCCGCTGTTATTCTCGGCGGAACGAGCTTTACCGGCGGGGTTGGAACCATTCGCGGAACGATTATCGGAGCACTGATTATGGGAGTCCTTAGTAACGGGCTTACTTTGCTGAATGTGAGCTACTATTGGCAGCTTGTCATTAAAGGGGCAGTTATCATTCTAGCTGTTTTGTTAGATCGTCTGCGTACGAAATAATCAGCTCTAAAGTACAATGTCGATTGTTTGAGAGGTAGAAAAGGCTAACGAAAACAAGCATGCCTATAAGAGGAAATGCGAAATGGACTGTCACACAAACCTTTGATTTTGCTAGGTTTTGCATGGCAGTCCATTTTTCTTCTAAATCGTGGTGCAAAATATTCCTCTTGCATTAGTTATTTTCTTCCAAGTATAATAGATTTAGAATTTTTTGAATTGTTCAAAAAGGAGGAGCTTATTGTGAATCTCGTTCAATCGTTACTACAGACGGCAAAAACAAAGGGTGAGAAAACGGCTTACATATTTCAGGATGAGAAAACGTCCTATGCAGAGCTAGCCGCTGCAGTTGAGAGATTTGCAAGCGGTTTATCAAAGCTCGGCGTGAAGCAGGGGGATCATGTTGCGCTTATTGTCGGCAATTCTCCACATTTTATTATCGGTTTGTATGGAGCGATGCGCATCGGTGCAACCGTTATCCCTATCAATCCAATTTATACGGCAGGTGAAATACAGTATATTCTGCACAATGGTGACGTAAAGGCTATTATTATGCTAGATTTGCTCCTCCCAACCATTCATACCATTTTTCCAACACTTCCTTCCTTGGAACAAATTATCATTTGTCCAACCTCCGCAAATCAAGAGATTGCTTATACCGAGAAAATGAAACCGTTTTCAAATATATTGCAATTAGGTGATGCTCCGACCGCAATGCCAAGCCTCGAAGATGATGATACAGCGGTTATTTTGTATACTTCTGGTACGACGGGCAAGCCAAAGGGAGCTATGCTGACACACAGAAATCTATACAGCAATGCAAAGGATACGACTACCTATTTGCGCTATACAGAGAATGATAAAGTAATAGCGGCTTTGCCAATGTTCCATGTATTTTGTTTAACGGTTGTGCTCAATGCGCCAATTGTAAGTGGTGCGACTATGCTGATTGTCCAAAGGTTCAGCCCGGCAGAGGTATTCCGTATTGCCAGAGAATATGAAGCAACTGTATTTGCCGGTGTGCCGACTATGTATAATTTTCTCTACCAGTATCCTGAAGGAAATGCTGAAGACTTACAAACGCTTCGTCTTTGTGCTTCTGGGGGAGCCTCGATGCCATTGGCGCTGCTTGAAAACTTTGAAAAGAAGTTTAATGTAATGATTTCAGAGGGGTATGGTCTATCGGAAGCGTCACCAGTCACATGCTTTAATCCGCTTGATCGTCCTCGTAAGCCGGGATCAATTGGGACAAACATTTCCAACGTGGAAAACAAGGTAGTGAATGAACTGGGAGAAGAAGTGCCCCCGGGGGAGATAGGTGAGCTTATTGTCCGTGGTTCAAATGTTATGAAGGGCTATTACAAAATGCCGGAGGACACAGCGGCGACTATCCGAAATGGCTGGCTGTATACGGGAGATTTGGCACGCATGGATAACGACGGCTATTTCTATATTGTGGATCGGAAAAAGGATACAATTATTGTTGGAGGCTATAATGTCTATCCTCGCGAAGTGGAGGAGGTATTATACGCTCATTCTTCCATTACGGAAGCAGTTGTGATCGGCATACCTGATGAGGAGCAGGGAGAAGTTGTGAAGGCGTTTGTTGTACGGAAGGATACAGCTATTACTGAAGAAGAGCTAATTCAATATTGCTTGATTCACCTGGCGAAATACAAGGTCCCAGCTTCCATTGAATTTTTAGAGGAGCTGCCAAAAAATACGACGGGCAAGATTTTGCGAAGAGCGTTGAGGCAACAGTTTATGAAGGCGTAAGGAAAAGCAAGGCCGACTCCGGCCTTGCTTTTGCGCTTTCTCCACACCATACATAGTTGTGATTGTAATAGCTTTTAGGCCTCAAGGAGCAAATTATATTACCACGACTTCCCGTTTACCAGTAAGGGAGAGTAAATAGTGAAATACATCCTTCCCATATGCTTCGTACATTGCTTCAATGTTTGTCATTCTCCCCCTCCCTTCATGTATATCAACGGATAAAAATAAAAAAAGTTTCAACGAAATTAAAAATAATATAAAAAAACCGGACACATCTCATCCAGCTTATATCGTACCTTCAATTTTCTTCAACACTTTTTCTCTATTAAACTCTTTTTCACCCATACCAAATACTTCAATTAAGCAATTCTTTTTGCCTAGCAAGTATGTGTTATACTTTCCGTCGCCAGGATCATGGTATAGGAAGCTCCCACATCATGTTTCGATATTTAGTGAAATAAAAAATACTGCGCCGATTGTAGATGCTAAAAGAACGACAAGGGTTATGTACAGCTTTTTGATATGCCATCTCCTCCGATCTTTATCTTACAAGAGATGAAGAAGAAATAGAAAAGAGGAGATTGAAGATTGCGTGAACAATCTGGCATTGCTTGTTCTAATTTTCTTGCTGCGCGCTACAATAATAGTACGTGCACTAGTTTGTACATCAAAGGGAGGGGAACAGATGCGCAAAGCGGTGAGTTGGTCTCTTTTTATGTATGTATGTTTCGGGCTATTTATATATTGGTATTTGTTTTATGGAACAAGCACAGCTATTCCAGAAGCATATAAAGGAACAAGCGCTGATCCAGCAACGTTTATGAATGCCCGAGAGCTTATGCTAAGTGAGGAGTTTTCTCGAACGAAATATTTGCTGTTCTTTTTGTCGACGCCGTTTGAATGGCTCGTTTTATTCCTTATTCTTGTTCTTGGTATCTCCAAACGATTTGAGAATTGGTCTAAACAGATTACAAAGCTGCGCATTGGGCAGGCTGCTATTTATTTCTTTTACTTATCACTGTTAACGACAGCTTTGGCGCTTCCGTTTAAATGGATGGGCTATCAGGTGTCAAAGTCGTATGGCATCTCAACACAAACACCTGCAAGCTGGATGAAGGATATTGTAATTGATTTTTGGGTCAGCTTCGGTATTATGCTGCTTGTTGTTACTACTCTGCTTTGGCTGATCCGAAAAAACGAAAAAAGATGGTGGTTCTATGCTTGGGCTTTGTCTGTACCGTTTACAATTTTTCTAACGTTTATCCAGCCTGTTGTGTTGGACCCGCTTTATAATGACTTCCAGCCGCTGCAGAACCAGGAATTGAAGCAGAAAATTTTATCTCTCGCCAGTGAAGCAGACATTCCTGCTGATAATGTGTATGAAGTAAATATGTCCGAAAAAACGAAGTCTTTAAACGCATATGTAACAGGTATCGGATCGAATTCCCGTATTGTACTATGGGATACGACTCTTAAGCAGTTAGGCGAGAACGAGATTTTATTTATTATGGCTCATGAAATGGCGCATTACGTGAAAAAGCATATTTATTGGGCTGTAGCCAGCTCTATCGCCGTATCCTTTGTTGGATTATATCTCATCAACCGCATCTTGCAGTTTATGATTGCAAAGTGGGGAGGCGTACTGAACATTCGAACCCTTGCCAGCTTTTCGGTGCTTCCATTATTTTTCCTTATCTCCTCAGTGCTTTCCTTTGCATTCAGTCCGGTGGAAAATTACGTATCTCGTATAGAGGAACGAGTATCTGATCGGTACGCAATGGAAATGACGGAGGATAGTGAAGCGGCTGTGAAGACCTTTCAAGACCTTTCCAAAACAAGCTTAAGTCAGGTAAATCCACCGGAGCTTGTAAAGCTTTTCTTATATACACATCCAACGATGCTTGAGAGGATTACTTATTTGGAAGAGTATGGAAAAGATAAAGAGAGAAAGGAATTTTGATTGGAGTATATAAGTTTTCGGAAATTTTCCTTCGTGTATGGGAGCTGGAACAGTTAATTGTTATCCAACAATGACCTGAAAAAGGGGGGGGCATATTCCCTTTTCGGGTCACTTTTGTTTTTAGGGGGAAAGAGTATAGAATGCAGCAGATAAGCAGGGGTGTTCTAATTCTTATTCTGTGTTAATACAGATGTTGGTGTTCTCTTCTCTAAAGTGACCTTTCTCTCTTGCTTTAGGCTTATTTTTCCTTGATTTTCAACTTTTACATAAAAAATTACCGAAAATTTCAAAAAATATCTTCCATTTCCGGGAATCTGTTATATAATATAAAACAGGTAAAGGGAATATGTTATAAAACAGATGTGTTATAATACAGTCGGTATGGAAAGGAGTTGGTTATATGCCAACACAAACGTCTGGGGTTACAATTACTGAAGACACAGCAGCTGCCGTTTCCGAAATTTTAACACCTGAAGCACTAACGTTTATTAAGTCTCTGCATGTGAGATTTAATGAACGGAGAAAAGAATTACTTGCGCTTCGCAAAGAAAAACAGGAGCGAATCCATAATGGGGAGCTTCCTAGGTTTTTGAAGGAAACAGAGCACATACGAAACAGTGATTGGACAATCGCGCCATTGCCAGCGGATCTGCAAGACCGCCGTGTAGAAATTACCGGTCCGGTTGATCGTAAAATGGTCATCAATGCTTTAAACTCAGGCGCAAAAATGTTTATGGCGGATTTTGAAGACGCTAACTCTCCTACATGGCACAACAACCTCGAAGGCCAAATCAACTTACGCGATGCCGTCAATCGAACAATCTCACTCAGCCACCCAAATGGAAAGAAATATAAGCTTAACGAAACAACAGCTGTTCTTCTTGTAAGACCAAGAGGATGGCATTTAAACGAGAAACATATTCTCATAGACGGGGAAGAAATCTCAGGAAGTTTGTTCGACTTCGGATTATATTTCTTCCATAATGCGAAGAACTTGCTTGAAAGAGGCAGCGGTCCGTATTTTTATCTTCCAAAGCTGCAAAGCCATCTAGAAGCAAGACTTTGGAATGATGTGTTTGTCTATTCGCAAGAGTACATCGGTATTCCGAACGGTACGATTAAAGCAACTGTACTTATAGAGACCATTCATGCTGCATTTGAAATGGATGAAATTCTGTACGAGCTGCGTGATCATTCTGCAGGACTAAATTGCGGCAGATGGGATTATATTTTCAGCTTCTTGAAAACATTTCGCAAGCTGCCACAGTTCCTGATTCCAGACAGAGCTCAGGTGACAATGACAGTTCCATTTATGAAAGCATATTGTCTAAAGGTGATTCAAACTTGTCATCGCCGCAATGCACCAGCGATGGGAGGCATGGCAGCACAAATTCCGATTAAGAATGATCCTGCGGCGAATGAGCAAGCGTTCCAAAAGGTGCGTGCCGATAAAGAACGCGAGGCTGCGGAGGGGCATGATGGGACATGGGTTGCCCATCCGGGACTTGTACCGGTGGCGCTTGAAGTATTTAACCGGATTATGACAACGCCAAACCAAATTCATGTAAAACGCGATGATGTTCATGTGACAGAGGAGCAGCTAATCGAGGTGCCTGTTGGAACGATTACAGAACAAGGATTGCGTACCAATATTAATGTCGGGATTCAATATATTGCATCATGGCTATGCGGTAGAGGTGCTGCACCCATTCATAACTTGATGGAGGATGCTGCGACAGCAGAAATTTCCCGGGCTCAGGTATGGCAATGGGTACGCCATGAAGATGGCAAGCTTGAAGATGGTACACAAATTACATTGGAACTTGTAGAGCAGCTGCAGGAGGAAGAAATGCGGAAAATTCAGCAGGAGATCGGAAGCGGCAATTTTGCGAACGGACGCTTCGAGGAGGCGGCAGAGCTATTCGCGAAACTCGTGCGTGACGATGAATTCGTAGACTTCTTAACGCTGCCGGCTTACGACATTCTATAAGAAAGCCATTTACGAACAATTAATCTTTTAAACTATTAAAGGGGATGAATGATAATGAAACATGCAAGAATTCAACAATTACAAGAAAGCTGGGAAATGGACTCTCGTTGGAAAGGCATTACACGCCCATATACTGCTGAAGATGTAATTCGCCTGCGCGGTTCCATCGATATTGAGTACACGCTTGCTCGACGCGGTGCAGAAAAGCTTTGGAGAGGCCTTCATACAGAGGATTACATCAATGCCCTCGGTGCACTAACTGGTAACCAAGCGATGCAGCAAGTAAAGGCTGGTTTGAAAGCAATTTATTTGAGTGGTTGGCAGGTAGCTGCAGATGCCAATCTTGCTGGTCAAATGTATCCAGATCAAAGCTTATATCCGGCAAACAGCGTTCCAGCTGTCGTAAAACGTATTAACCAGACGCTTCAGCGCGCTGACCAAATTCAGCACATGGAGGGAAACGGCGAGATTGACTACTTCGTACCAATTGTAGCTGACGCAGAAGCCGGCTTTGGAGGTCAACTAAACGTCTTTGAGCTGATGAAGGGCATGATCGAAGCGGGCGCTGCCGGTGTACATTTTGAAGACCAATTATCCTCGGAGAAAAAATGCGGTCATTTGGGCGGAAAAGTGTTACTTCCGACGCAAACAGCAGTACGTAATTTAATCTCTGCACGCCTTGCAGCCGATGTGATGGGCGTTCCAACAATTATCATTGCCCGTACAGATGCTGACGCAGCGGATCTAATCACAAGTGATATCGACGACAACGACAAGCCGTTCATTACAGGTGAAAGAACAACAGAAGGCTTCTTCCGTACTCGTGCAGGTCTCGATCAAGCGATTGCTCGCGGTCTTGCCTATGCGCCATATGCCGATCTTATTTGGTGTGAAACATCCGAGCCGAATTTAGAGGATGCGAAGCGCTTTGCAGATGCTATTCACGCGAAATTCCCAGGTAAGCTATTAGCGTATAACTGTTCGCCTTCCTTCAACTGGAAGAAGAAATTGGATGATGAAACAATCGCGAACTTCCAGCGCGAAATTGCGACATACGGATACAAATTCCAATTCGTAACATTAGCTGGCTTCCACTCCCTAAACTACGGTATGTTTGAATTGGCGCGCGGCTATAAGGAGCGCGGTATGGCAGCATACTCCGAGCTGCAGCAGGCTGAATTTGCTGCTGAAGAATATGGCTACAGCGCAACCCGCCACCAGCGTGAGGTTGGAACAGGCTACTTTGACCAAGTAGCACAGGTAATTACAGGCGGAACATCCTCAACAACGGCATTAAAGGGATCTACAGAGGAAGAGCAGTTTGCGAAATAAAGAAAGCGATGAGCCCCTTCTGAGGAAGGGGTTTTTTCTATAAATCTAGGCAAACATTAGCATTGGAAGTATCATTTCAGGGTATAAAATAATCTTCTTTAGATACGTATTTAAGAACATTTTTTGCTAAACCACCATTTTTTAGTGATTTGGAGGGTAGCTATCAGTTGTCATTTTTATATAGATGTATTTCAAGAGTAGCCTCTGGCTGCTCCTTTTGTTTAAAAGGGGTGATAAAAATATGTGACCAAATTCAGAAGCCGGCCATTGGTGGTGTAGTATGTCAAACATATAAGGGTATTTTCCGTTTAGGTCCCCCTTTTTCAGGGTAATATAACTTTCAATGAATAGGATCTTCTATCCAAAGGAGAAATGGCATGAGTGCAAAAACAAAAATATCTAACGCACAGCTGCAAATTTTGATGATCCTGTATATTATTGGAAGTTCCATAGTATTACCTTTGGCTGCTGGTGCTGGACACGATTCTTGGATTTCAATCATAGGTGCTGTAGTTATAGGAGGGGGAATTGTTTGGATTTATGGATACCTATGCCAGTTACATCCAAGTAAATCCATTATTGAGATTAGCGAATTATTACTGGGGAAATGGGCCGGAAAAATCATCGGGATATTATATGCTTGGTATAGTTTACACCTTGGTGCGCTCGTTTTAAGAAACTTTTCGGAGTTTAGCGTGACGGTTGCACTGCCCAAAACTCCGTCTATAGTGATTGATTCATTACTGATTGCCATTGTTGTATGGGCAGTTCACGGAGGAATCGAAGCGCTAGGACGATTCGGACAATTTTGGTTCGGAAGTGTGATTATATCAATTTTAATCACCTTCTTTCTTCTGATTCCAGATATGAAATTTACTAACTTGCTTCCTATATTGGATAAAGGGTGGGTACCTGTAGTACAGGGGATGACTGAATTAGTCGGCTTTCCTTTCGGAGAGACTATTCTATTTAGTATGGTCATTCCTCATATAAACAATGTTGCCCAAACTAAAAAAACGCTTTTACAGGCGATTGGAGGAGGAGGAGTATTTCTTTTAATTGCCGACATTCAAAATATTTTAGTTTTAGGCGCTCGTGCATCCACTGCTACTCATCCTACCTATACGGCAGTTAAATATATTGAGATAGGTCACTTCCTTTCTGGTATTGATTCTGTAATATTCATCGTGTGGCTAATATGCTTATTTATCAAAATCAGTATTTGCTTGTACGTTAGCGCTGTATGCCTTACTCAAACATTAGGGACAAAAAATTACAAAATTCACCTGATACCCCTCGCTATTCTAATGATCGAGCTGTCCCAGTGGGTTTATGCTAATTTAGCGGAGATGGTCTACTTTGCAACTAAAGTGTGGCAATGGTATTCAATCCCATTTCAAATCCTGATTCCACTGTTACTTTTGACTGTCTCAATGTTCAAAACAAGAAAACAGATTTAACTCGCCCCTCATATGCACAAGATAATCTGAAACTAACATTATGAAACAGTTAATGAAATTCCCAATTAGATAGAATAGGCTTGATAGATATGTCACAAGATAAGAAAAGAATAGGTCTCATCACGCTTTTCAGACGGAGAAAGGAGCGGTTCATGTTGTTTCGAAAGGGTCAAAAACGATTCCATAAGCCAAAACAAATCTATATGCAACAACAAGATACCAGGCAACAAGTACCGCTTTCTGCAGACTTGGATGAAAATCTGCAGGTTCTTCGCTCTGTGTATCAGGATTGCTTTGACGTGGTTTTCCGGGAGTTTTTGATTGGCGGACAAACGAAAGCCGTTCTTATTTATGTAGAGGGTCTATCTAATACGGAGGAGATTGATAATCATGTGCTCGCCCCGCTTACGTCGGAAACAGAAGGAATGATTCGCAGTCCACGGGAAATGTTAGAGAAAAAGATACACGTTTCAAAGGTGAAAGAAGTCAAGACGTTCGCGGATTGTATAGAGAATATCTCCATTGGGAATGCCGTGCTTTTCATGCAACAAGAAATGTCCGGACTCGCCTTGGGGTTGGCTAAGTGGGAAAAGCGTTCGATTGCAGAGCCGGCGGCAGAGAACGTTGTACGGGGACCGCGGGAAGGTTTTGTAGAAACATTAGGAGTCAACACCTCCCTGCTCCGGCGAAAAATCAAAAGTCCTAATCTTAAAATGAAATCGATGACAATCGGGCGCTATACTGATACCCATGTTGTGATCGCTTATATAGAAGGACTTGCGGATCAAACCCTTATTGAGGAAGTCGAAAACAGATTGCAGCGCATCGACATAGGAAGTGTACTGGAAAGCGGGTATATTGAGGAACTGATTGAGGATAATCCCTATTCGCCTTTTCCGCAGCTCATCAATACGGAACGGCCGGATGCAGCTGCTGCTAATCTCCTAGAGGGGCGTGTGGTGATTCTAGTGGATGGCACTCCTTTTGTTTTAATTGCTCCGATTAGCTTTTTTTCCTTACTGCAGTCGGCAGAAGACTATTACCAGCGCTACCTAATCAGCTCAGCCATCCGCTTGTTGCGTTTTATCTTTATGGTGTTTTCTCTCGTTTTACCTTCTCTCTATGTAGCGGTCCTTTCCTTCCATCAGGAGATGGTGCCAACGGCCTTGTTGATTAGTGCGGCATCTTCACGGGAAACCGTTCCCTTTCCGGCGCTTGTGGAAGCATTAATGATGGAGATTACATTTGAAGCACTGCGTGAAGCTGGGGTTCGGCTTCCGAGACAGGTCGGTGCTGCGGTTAGTATTGTTGGCGCCTTGATCATCGGTCAAGCTGCCGTTCAAGCCGGTCTGGTTTCCGCTCCGATGGTCATCGTTGTTGCGATTACAGGCGTTTCGTCCTTTATGGTGCCGCATTATACGCAAGGGATTGCATTACGGATGCTGCGCTTTCCTATTATGTTTCTTGCCGGTTCGCTGGGTTTGCTTGGGGTTATGCTTGGAGTGATTGCGATCGTTGTCCATCTATGCACGCTGCGTTCTTTTGGGGTTCCATACCTTCAACCCTTCGCTCCCATGAAGGGGCGTGAGTTGAAAGATACCTTGATTCGGGCTCCGTGGTGGATGATGAACACGCGTCCCCATTTAACTGGAGAATTCAACCAATATCGACAGGCCCCCGGACAAAAACCGAATCCGAGTAAAGGAGATGAACAGTAGAGTGGAGGCATTACGGGAAGGCTGTGAAAAAGGATGAAGCTCTTTCTATCTCAAAACATCATAAAAATATTTACCGTTCTTCTCTTGTTTTCAGCTAGCTTTCTGCTTGCCGGCTGCTGGGATAGAAGAGAAACGAATGACACAGCACTGGTGTTAGGGGCTGCCATTGACAAGGAAAAGGGGAAAAATATCAGGCTTACCGCTCAAATTTTGATTCCTCGGGCTGTGAGCGGCGGGCCGCTGGGAGGGGGAGGGGGAGACACTCATGTCCTGGTAAGATCGGCGATCGGAGAAAATATGGCAGATGCTACGTCGAAGCTCCAGACAAAGTTTCCACGTAAAATCTTTTGGGGGCACTGCAAAATGTACATTATCGGAGAGAAGCTCGCGAAAGAAGGAGGTGTTCATCAGCAAATTGACTATTTACTTCGCCATCCAGAGCCTCGGGAACGCGCTTATTTGTTTGTCAGTGATGGGATGGCCGCCAATATTCTAGCATTAAAACCGCCTTTAGAGCGGTACGTGGGAGAAGCGCTCCGAAAGCTATCTGAGATGCAGATTGGTGTAGATATAACCGTGAAAGATTTCGAACAGATGTTAACAGGTGATGCAGGAGCAGCTCTCCTGCCTTTCATTAAAGTTTTACCGCCACTGCGTGGAAAAAAAGAAGAAACGATTGCTTACATAGTCGGGACTGCTATTTTTAAGAAGGATAAAATGGTTGGTCAAATTGATGTTAAATTAACAAGGGGATTGTTGTGGTTGCGAAATGAAATCCAAGCGACTGCAGTTACAGTAAAATCGAAGAAAGAGGGATCCATATCATTGGATCCTATTCAGCAAACGACGAAGCTCGTCCCTGCCATTAAGAATGGAAAATGGAGGATCTTAGCGAAGATCACAGCGGAAGGTACGATTGTGCAAAATGGAACCAGTCTTGACATTATGAGTCCACAAATTACGAAGAGGGTAGAAAAGGACTTAGAAAAAGACATCACACAACGCATTAATCTGTCTCTGAAAAAAGTAAAGGAGGAGATGAATGTAGACCCGTTCGGTTTCGCAGATGCGTTTCACCGCAAATATCCTAAAGAATGGGAGAAAGTCAAAGAGCATTGGGATACGGTCCTTCCAAAAGTAGACGTGAAAATAGATGTTAAAACACATATACGCCGACCTGGTTTATCTACCACACCGGCGGGTTTGAAAGAAGAAGAGGTAGAAAAGAAATGAAATGGATAATGATAATAGGGATAACAGTATGTGTGGTTCTTATCACTTTGTATGAATGGCCGAAAATGGATCGGAATCAGAAAAAGGAAAAATCGGCCTTTGTAATCTTAACAATGACGGGATGGCTGCTTGCCATCCTCCTTCTGTTCTTTCCGGATATGCCGGGTCCTACGCAGATGATTGAAAAGCTATTCAAACCGCTTGGGAAGATGTTTGAGAAACAGTAAGGTCGTGGAATATGAGTCAAAAAGAAGGAGACAAGAGAATGATCGAAAAAGGGAAAATTTCTGCATTACAGATGGCGCTTATGATCATACCAACGATCATCGCAACTGCTCTTCTTGTCGTTCCGGCCATTACAGGCAAGTACGCAGGACGCGATGCGTGGATCTCGCCCGCTTGGGGTGCCCTCACTGGACTTTTTACAGTGTTTATCGTGTATCAATTACATAAGCGCTACCCGAAGGAATCGATTATTCAATACAGCGGACATATTGTCGGCCGGATTCCAGGAAAAATCGTTGGATTTGTCTATCTGTTCTTCTTATTGCATGCATGCGGCCTTATAGCTAGGCAGTATGCGGATTTTGTTATTGCTTCTTTTTTGCCTAAAACCCCGATGATCGTTATCATCGGAGGCATGGTTCTGGTCTGTGCTTTTGCAGTACGGGGTGGTGTGGAAGCATTGGGAAGAGCCGCCCAGCTGTTATTCCCGCTATCTATACTTCCGCTGTTCCTGTTCATTTTGCTCCTGCCTGACTTACAACCAAAGAATATGTTTCCGATTATGGGACATGGTGTGATGCCCTCGCTCCTCGGATCAGCTGTACCGCAGGCTTGGTTCAGCGAAGTTTCTCTTATCTCTATGCTGCTTCCTTTTGTAGCAGATCGTGAGAAAGGAAGAAAATGGGGGATAATCTCAGTGGTTGCTGCTATGTCATTCCTGATTATTGGAAATATGGTGGGTATTCTCTTGTTTGGAGAATCAGTAACCACTTATACCTATCCAGTGTTTACTGCTTTTCGATACATTAGCGTCTCTACTTTTTTTGAACATCTTGAATCATTCGTAATTACTCTTTGGTTAATGGGACTATTCGTCAAACTTTCCGTGTTCTATTATACACTTGTTCTAGGAACTGCCCAATGGCTGCATCTGTCTGACTACCGGCCCATTGTACTTCCACTTGGTCTTCTTGTGCTTCTATTTGGTATATGGGCAGCTCCTAATCTGCAGGAACTGGCCCATTTTTTGGGAACAATTGACCCTTTTTATATACCATTTATTATGACGTTCATTCCGATGATGCTGCTGCTCATCGCAATCATACGGAAAAAGAATCGGAAGGAAAAACGAAATCATACGCTTATAAATCAATGAAATATATAGTATTTTATACATTAAAATACTTCATAAAGATAATAAAAGAATAATGTAATGGGGTAAAAAGAACATGATCGAAAAAGGGAAAATTTCTGCATTACAGATGGCATTTCTCATATTACCGCCAATGATATCAACCGCTATTCTTACCATTCCGACTGTTACGGGCAAGCATGCGCTTCGTGATATGTGGATTTCGCCAATTTGGGCGTCCTTTAATGGATTTTTGACAGCGTTTGTTGTATATCAGCTACATAAAATATACCCAAAGGAAACCATCATTCAATACAGCCGACACATTGTAGGACGGATTATAGGAAAAGTACTTGGCTTCATCTTCTTATTCTATTTCCTGTATGTATCCAGCTTGATCAATAGGGAATATGCAGATTTTATTATGACTTCCTTTCTCCCCAAAACCCCGATGATCGTAGTCATTGGGAGCATGGTCCTTGTTTGCGGCTTCGCTGTACGAGGCGGTGTGGAAGTGCTGGGAAGGACTGCCCAAATATTTGTTCCAATCTATATGCTTACACTGGTACTATTTGTACTGCTCCTGCCTAACTTAAAACTAGAGAATATGTTTCCGATCATGGAGCATGGTATAGGCCCTTCGATCAGAGGAGCAATTCAGCCATCGCTTTGGTTCGGTCAAGTTTTTCTTACCTCCATGCTGCTTCCTTTTTTGACAGATCGTGAAAAAGGAAGGAAATGGAGTGTGATTTCGGTGGTTTTCAGTATGTTGGTCATGATTTATATCAATATCGTTAGCCTTTTGTTGTTTGGAGAATCAGTAACCATTTATACCCATCCAGTGTTTACTGCTTTCCGATACATTAGCATCTCTACTTTTTTTGAACATCTTGAGTCACTCGTAATCGTGATTTGGGTAATGGGAGTATTCATTAAACTTTCAATTTTTTATTATGTACTTGTTCTGGGAACGGCCCAATGGTTACATCTGTCTGATTACCGCCCCCTTGTATTTCCAATCGGTTTTTTGATGGTTTTATTCGGCATATGGACATCTCCTAACATGCAGGAACTGTCCAAATTTATTGAAACCGTCATTCCCGTTTTGGAATCATCTATTTTTACGCTCATTCCGATCGTGTTGCTATTTATCTCGATTATACAGAAGAAGTGGAAAAATAAATCATACACCATAAAGGAATAAAATGTTCCATTTTTATTCCGTTGGAAATTTTATCGAACGAATTGATGCAGTTGTGATTATAACGATGATAGTAGGTGGATTTTTTTAATGGGTTCCATTCTATTTGGATGGTTCTGGTGCTCAAGACATCCCAATTAAACAATTGTCGTAAAGGAGCACATATACAGCTCCCTTTTTCTTTTAAACAAGGCTCTTTTCTAAACAATTGTTGCAGTAGGAATCAAAGAACGTGTTTCGATACAAGCAAGAGGCTATTCGGCTCTTGCAACCGACCTCTCATTTCTAATTTCCCATCTCCTCTCACAGTGCGGTATACGTGCTGCTAGGGAGATGCAAAAGCAACAATATCTGCGAAGGCAGCCTTAAACAAAGAATGGATATACAGGAATATATGATAAAAATTTCATAGTATTTTCATTTTAGTCTCATACAATAGCTTTATATATTTATTAAAACTTTTCAATTAGGTGGTGATGAAAGTGCCAACCATGTACTTGAAACGGGTTTGGACACCTCTAGAGTGGATGGGTATATCTGTTTTTAAGGATCAGGAAGACGGAAGGTACTATTACAAGAAGCAGGGCGGGAGTCTGAAGCGTCTAGGAAAGGCCGTGTAGAGTAATTTTCATATTAGTGTTTTGAAGAGTGCTGCATAGCTCTCTTTTTCGTTTGCGAGAGGGGAGGGAGAGGTGAACTATGAACAATTAGCAAAGCTTGAAGTACAACTAGAGAACCTAACGCAGCCTATGATTGAAATGAAGGCTCAACTTTCCTCGTTCACACAAAATTTTCGGACATGCTTAGAATTTGATGAAATGCTTCGTAGTCGGGATAAATACATCCAAGAAGCACATAAGGCAATGCTGCGGTAAAATGGAGATGGTGATATAATTAAAACAGATCAAATCTTCAAATATTGGCGGTCTCCAATCGTTTGAAGAAGAGTGCTCTAGCTGTCAGCTAGGGCGTTTTCTTTTTATGTAAAACAAAAAACCGCTTCCTTATTGGAGGCGGCTTTTTGTTTTTTGGCGTTTGCAACAAAACAGATCACTCAACAGCAATGCTGAGTGGTAAAAAGAGAAGCACTTTGAGTTGGGATAGTTTCATTATAGGGCTAGTTTAACTTCTCAACCAATTTATTGTGAGATTATCTTACAGTGTTTTTGCAGAAAAAATATCGCTCTTTGCAGGGCGATTGTTCTATTTTTCTACCTGTTGAGCAGTGTCCTTACCTTGTTTCATACCACGATTGTTTTTACGGTTTTTTCGTATTTCTATCATGTATTGGCGATTCTTCTGTTGTCTTATAATAATAGGTTGTATGATTAAGTTTGCAATGATACGGTTTACCATCTATTAATCCATTAACTATTGGAGTCCAACGGTAATTTGTATCCCCGGTAGTATTTTTAAGCCACCTTGCTGCATCCTGAATATGTAATTGTTCTATATCAAATGTAGCTGTAACAATATGAACTTTTCTCTGCCAGATAAGTTTATCAAAAACGAATACAGCATATTTATTCCCTATTTATCGCCTGCCATCCGTTCAGGCGGTTAAATAAGGGTATGTTTTCCTTTTGTTGATTAGCGAACTCTTTGGTGGCGATATGCATCCTTGATATATGCTGAATGATAACGCCCATGAGAAGGAGCACTCATAAGTCCTTTATAGATATGCTCAGGCACATTGTAATAATCGTAGGTAGCGTTTTTTAATTCAACACGTAAAATCATCGCTGATGTATCATAACCTACAGCGACCAATTTAGATGAATTTACACGATTCATAATCATAGGTATCCCCTCCTCTGAATTGTAATCGTTATATTTCGATAGATAAAAGGAAATTCCTTCTATTTTGTCGAATTTAAGAAGGCGGAAAGGGGCGAGGCTATATGGCAGTAGCGATGGAAAAAGCATTTTTTCATTGGATATATACGGCAAATTAAAAGCATAAATTTAAGTTATATGGAAGGGAGGTTTTCTATGAGTCTCGAATTAAAATTGTTTCTACTTTCAATCTTTTTGATCACAAGTCATAATATTGATAACATCATTCTTGATGGATTTGATCCCTTTGCCATTATTACTTTAATCCCTTACGTTCTTATCTTAGCTTTGTGGCGATGGATGAATGGTTGGATTAAAGCAGGATTGTTGTTTTTTTTCTTCCTCTTAGAAGGCAATCATATGTTAGCTGATCATATTCCAAGGATTGTAGAAGACGGGGTTGGACGTTATATCTATTCAAATATTCTTTATAATCTTGGGACTCTTTTACTTTTAATCAGTTCAATCGTCGTCACCACAATGGTGATTAAGAAGAAAAGGCAAAATCAAATCCAAGGATGATTTACTTTAAATGCTGTCACATCGAGGGTGGTATTTTGTTGATGAAACATATATTTACTTATAGTTTATTCCGCTATCGGGGGCTTTAATTGAATAGGAACAACCAAAGACTGCAACACCTTTTCATATTGATTCAGAGGGCGATTTATGTCGCTCTTTTTTAGTGCATAAATACTTTTTTAAGGGAGCTGCATAGCTCTTTTTTTCTTTTGAGAAAGGGATTGAGAAAGTAGAAGAAATCAAAGAGTTGAAACAAGAGCTCCAAAACTATAAAGTAGGAGCAAAAAGATATGCAGCGAGATATCCGCAGCCTAGAAATGAGAACTATCGGAAACGAGAAGGATATCGCAAATATGAACAAGCAGCTGGAGAAAATCAACGCCAATACAACATGGATTTTGCGTATTATCATTGGTGCTATAGTAGCTGGCTTACTTGGGCTACTTATGAAAGGGATCATATAAAAGTATTGGAAATCCCAGGACATCCCTTATCATCTGTAAGGCTTCCCTTACATATTAATAATAAGACAAGCTGATAGTGTTAGGAGGGGAGGAGATGGAGGAAAGGGAATGTGCCAAAGAAGAGATGAAACAGATTAAGGAAGAACAAAGGAAACTATCTCAGGATGTTCGCTCTTTAGAAACAAAAATACTTCTTGATGAAAGAGACATCAATGAGATTAAGGAAGATCTCCAAGGAATCAAAAGTAATACCACGTGGATTCTCCGTTTTGTCATAGGTGCCCTTATTGCGGCTATATTAGAGTTTTTATTTCGCGAAGGTATATAAGCTTATTCTATCTCTGTAGGACAAGCTTATATGATCTGTTGGTTCGTTTTTGTTGTATGAGTTACTAAATAAATAAGGAAAATTGCTATGATACTTAAAAAAAGAGAATATTGCAAAGCGCTTGAGCAACTGGAAGAATACATTAGATCTTATAATAAGTAGTATTCCTATTATGCTATCGTCTTTAGCTTTTTATTTTTTACGAAGAAAATAGAACAAACCAGGTTGTATGAAATCATTTTCTATACCTGTATTTGATTTTTATAACATTATCTTTTTTATGTTAGCTATCGAGGCTTTAAAAAAGTAGTTGGTTTCCACTTTCCCTAAATGAAAAATGAATTTTATTTTTAAAAACAAAAAAGAAAAAATCCTCCATTTTTTTATAAAAGGGTGATATAATTCTCCATATGGATATTTTTCCTGACTCTTAATGTAGAAAGGTGGAGAATTTGTATGAATTATTTTAAAGCATCACGAAATGTGTATGATTACGTCGTAAATCGAAAAACGATGGCAATTGTACCTGTGCCGACGGAGGATAATCGCATTGTATCCGGTATTTTGGAGGAAGAGGATAGCATTATTGCGCTTCTAAAACCACAAGAGGTTATTGAGAACAGCTGCAAATTTTACGGCTCGAGCTTCGAAGGCCGCAAAGAAGGAACGAGGGAATTAACAGGAATTACCCATAAACCACCCATTGCGATCAGCACCACAGAAAGCCTTTATTTTTTCTCTACATTTTCCTACACCCGCAAAGAATGTGCTTGGATTTCCCATTTTCATGTTGCTGGTATGAAAGCAATTCCTCACAACAATGTTCTTATTACATTCACAAACGCTCAAAGTTTTGAAGCAGGCATTTCAAAGACAAGCTTTGAGACATTGCTGTATCGAACTGCGCATCTTCGGTCTGAGTCGGAAGGCCGAAAAAATCGTAAGCTTGTGCAAGTGTCTCGTACGGTGAGTAAACAGGATATACCTCAGCTTGCTTCTGAGCCGCTTTACCCTTATAAGGCAAAATGGGAAAATTAATTTCCTCGGGGCTGCCCTGCAGGTCGGTATAAACTGACGTGCGGGCAGCTCTTTTGCATATAAAAAAATCGTCTTGTCTGCGTGCGATAAACGAACAAAGCCACTCCGTCAAGCCAGAGAGCGAAGAACGGGGTTATTAGCAATGAATTGTGAAGTATGCAGCAAGCAGGAATCTGCTCTATCATTGTCTAAATGATTTCTTTATGGATGAAGTTGCTTGCCCAACTTGCAAAATTTATTTAAGGGAGCTGACGGGAGATGAAGACGAAAAAAGATATCGCGGCTGTGCTTTCTAAATTCGCTCAGTTTGCTTCATTTGATGAAGTACTGCGAAAGCATTATATTGTGTTTGAAGATCGGAAAAGGCAAGGACTATGGACGCTGATGCTGAAGGAAGGGCAATGGAGTGTACATGGTAAAGGAGCTCAGTACTGTGACGAGGAAGAAACTTTCTTAAGTGAAAAAGAGGTTGTAGATTTTATTTGGAGCAATCGAGCAGCATTTCGGCAGAGTATGCTGGCAGTCCAAAAGTGAATTTGAGAAGATAAAAAGAGCGCCAGGAGAATGGCGCTCTTTCTTTGTGCCATCGTTGATCGTGACAAATGGGCATAACGTGGTTTTTCACGGGAAATATTATATGCTTTGGTGTGATTTACGTCCATTAAAAGAGCTATGATCAGTATGCTACTACACAAAATCACCTGTTATATCACAATGTCTTTTTTCTTCCAGATTAGGGAATACTTTTAATATTGCTTATATATAAAATGCAGGCTGGATTTATTCTCTCTAATTGAAGGAGTTTTGTTTCAGGAGGAACACAGGTGAAGTATACAGGAAGAATCATATCAATGGTTTTTGTCATAATTTTTACCTTATTTTTTATTGCTTTTCATGCACGTGAAGGCCATTCTAAATTTGCATTACTTTTAGCGGATAGTATAGGTGCGCTGATAGGATTGTCTTTTTTATGGTTTGCAGGTACACAATATGATCGCGCGAAGTTTTTCAGTGAAGAGCTCAAGAAAAAGAAGGAGGATCTGCGGCATATCTTTAACAATGTAGATGCTGCGCTTTGGTCTATTGACTTAAAAACAAAAACTGTAACACTGTCAGAAAGTTTTCAAAATATATATGGTCATTTTGGGGATGATTTAGATAAGATTCTAAGTATTTGGCAAGAAAATATTCACCCAGATGATAGAGAAATAATCAATAAAGTAATTAACCAAATCAAGGGTGGATTGCATGCAACGAAAAGGTACAAATATCGTATTATTCAACCTGATGACCAAATTAGGTGGCTCCAAAATAGCGTAACTCCTATAGCAGATCCCTCTGGAAGGATTGTAAAGGTTAACGGGATAGTCATTGATATTACAGAGCAACAAAGATCTGAAGAAGCAATAAAGTATATGGCTTATCATGACGAATTAACAGGACTGCCAAATAGAAATTTTTTGTGGGATTCTTTTCAAGGGTTGATATGTAATGCTCAAAAAAATAATCTAATCATAGCCATCTTATTTATCGATTTAGATCGGTTTAAGGTGGTTAATGATACATGGGGACATAGTGCAGGTGATCTTTTACTGAAACAAGTAGCAGTGAGACTTGTGAATTGTGTTCGTAAGACAGATATAGTCGCACGTCAAGGGGGAGACGAATTCATTATTTTATTAGATCATGGTATATCCAAAGAGGAGACGAAACTGATAGCAGATAGAATACTTAGAATCTTATCCTATCCCTTTAATTTGTCTGGCAATGAAGTGTATATTACCCCAAGCATCGGAGTCAGTTTGTATCCTCAAGATGGGCTTAATGTGGAATGCTTAATTAAAAATGCTGATATGGCTATGTACGATGCTAAAAGCAAAGGGAAAAACAATTATCAATTTTATTCGCCCCAGATGGATGAAAACAATATTAGGAAAGGACAGCTAGAAACAAAGTTAAGAAAAGCCCTGCAGAACCAAGAGCTTCAAGTGTTTTACCAACCTAAAATTGGGATACATACGAGTGATATTATGGGATTCGAAGCTTTAATCCGTTGGAATGACCCAGAGCTGGGAATCATTTCACCAGCTGAATTTATCCCCATAGCAGAAGAAACAGATTTAATTATTCCTATCGGGAATTGGATCCTGCAGGAAGCCTGTAAACAGAATAAGGCTTGGCAAGATGCTGGGTACCCATCTGTTGGGATATGTGTAAATATATCAGCCCGTCAACTAAGAGATAAGCATTTCATCAGTACTGTTAGTTCAGTATTAAAAGGAACAAATCTGGAGCCAAAATACTTAGAACTTGAAATAACAGAGACCTTAGCCCTATTTAATATTGAAGAATCTATAGAAATATTAAATACATTAAAATTGCTTGGGGTTTGTTTGGCTTTAGATGACTTCGGAACAGGATTTTCCTCACTTAGCCATCTGGTTAAATTGCCTGTGGATCTTGTGAAAATAGATAAATCGTTTGTCCAGGATTTCAATAAATATGAGCACAGTAAGGATGTTGTGAAAGCTATTATTCAGGTAGCGCATACCTTAGACAAGCTTGTTATTGCAGAGGGAGTGGAAACAAAGGAGCAGCTGGAATTCCTTCGCCTGCAACAGTGTGATGGGGCGCAAGGCTATTACTTTAGTCGACCGTTACCAGCAAATCAAGCTGAAGAATTTTTAGAAAAACATATTACAAGAACTATGGAATAATGAAACCAAAAGATACAAAATTCTTCAACCGATGCTTACAGAAGCATTGGTTTTTTAGTGTATCTAGGTATTCTTTATAAATTTAGTAACAGTAAAAGTAAAATAATTGTAAAATCGCTTCTTTTACAATTATTTTACTTTGTTCTTGGTATGAAGGTTACAACAGGAGCTTAGATCTTACTTTCTTAGACAGTATAGATACTGTTTATATTCTCTATGTATTCTTTTTAATATTTGAGCATCTAAAAGACCAATAAGGTCTCTGTTAGTTTATAGCTTCCTAATACGTCAGTAGCTGTGGCATTACTTCTGGGATCATTTGCTTAAAGTCATAACTTCCGTTTGCTGCTTAAGTTGATAGAAAATAAATAAATTCTAGGAGGCATGAAGATGACTATTTAATTTAGTGCCGAGTATAATATCACGAAGAAAGAGTCTCAGATTAACTAGATATGGCGAGTGTTTTAACAGACTTCCGAAAGAATTCCCCTTCTTCAATCCCGTGAAGGGCGAAGCCCAAGGGTAAGGAGGCCAAGGGTAAGGAGGGGTCATTCACGAGAAAACCAACATAATAAAGGAAAACTCGTTTTTGTTTTCCTACATAAAGTCCCTAATATAAAGAATATCGAGCTATTATAATGAGGCTAAGAACATTTAGATAGAGACAGAAGGATTGTAGTGTTTATTGAAAGCGTTTTCTGTTTTAAAACTTTAATTAGGGAGGCTATAAACTATGAAAACCGTTAATCCAATGAATACTATTAATGAGAGTCGTATTCATTCCTTTCATGTTCTCCTCGTTATGTGGCTCTTTTTTATCATCCTTTTTGATGGGTATGATGTGGTCATTTATGGATCTGCGGTTCCGTCACTTATTCGAGAGTGGGGAATTTCTGATGTGATGGCCGGGGCAATCGGTAGCTACACAGTAATCGGTACAGCGATTGGAGCAGTTTCATTTGGAATACTAGCGGATAAAATTGGCCGGAAGAAAGTCATTATTCTTTCAACTGTTCTGTTCAGTCTCTTTACGTTTTTAGCTGGTTTTGCGAATGGTCCAACAATGTTTATTGCCCTCCGCTTCATTGCTGGACTTGGTCTTGGTGGAGTTATGCCGAACGTAACTGCATTAACAACCGAGTATGCTCCAAAAAGAGTACGTTCTGCGCTTATATCTTTTGTGTTTACAGGCTATTCAATCGGAGCAATTACAGCAGCATTAACAAGCCGATCACTGTTGCCAACAGCTGGTTGGGAGCCGATATTTTGGATAGCGGCCATTCCACTATTCACAATTCCATTTATCATGAAAAGTGTTCCAGAATCATTGGGATTTCTTCTTAAAAAAGGAGAGATTGAAGAAGCAAAAAAAGTACTGAAGAAAATCGATCCTTCTTTAACATCAATAGATAATTTCGAACTGCAAAAATCAGATGTAACAGAAGTTGTTGGGTCTCCGGTAGTTCAACTATTTGGGAACAAGCGGGCGTTTAGTACGCTCATGTTCTGGATTGCCTGCTTCAGTGCCTTTGTATTAATTTATTCGATGAATACATGGCTGCCTCGATTGCTGATGAAGGCAGGATATGATTTAAGCTCAAGTTTGATGTTTACGGCTGTTATGCAGCTAGGTGCAATTATCGGAACCATAGTTTTTGGTCGCCTTGTAGATAGAATTGGATTTAAAAAAGTGATTGTCCCCTTGTTTCTTGCTGGTGCCCTTGCTTTATCGTTAATTGGATTTGCGAAAAATACCATAGTTGTCTTTGCTCTTATTTTCATCATCGGAGCAGCTTCAGTTGGCGTTCAAAATCTGTCTCAAGCATTTGTGTCGCAATATTATCCGACACAAATGCGTTCAACAGCATTGGGGAGTACAATGGCTTTCGGCCGTATCGGAGGGATTATCGCACCAACATTTGTAGGAATCTTATTGACTATGAATTTACAGCCGCAGTTTAACTTTAGTGTAATCGGAACAGCAGCTTTGCTTGGAGGGCTTGCTATGTTCTTTGTTCAAGAAAAATATGCGAGCTATAATCAGCAGGAAGAAACGAAGCTAGAAAATGCTGAGTCTCGTACTATTGCAGCTGAATAATAAACAAAAACCCGAAAAGAGTTTCTTTTCGGGTTTCACCTTTGATCCAAGTATAATAGAACAAGAAGGGGTGTGAGAGCTGATGGCTGATGGTCAAAGAGAAAAATTAATGAAAAAAGTGGAAAATCACTTGAGAATTACGTCAAGACAGTTAATTAAAATAGACACAGAAGAGGAAGCGCTTCAATATTTAACCGACTCATTCCGTTCCAGGCTCTATTGTGATTTTGTTGGCGTTATTTTGCATGAAGATGGACAACTCATTCCAAAGGCATGGAGTGGAGATGTTGCTGTAGTAGATACATTATTTCCACTGCTATTAAAAGAATGTTCACCAAAAATTCTGCATCAGAGTTTGACATATGAAAAAGCAGATAGCCCAAATGTATGTCGCCTTTCCTACGTTCTACAGAAAGTGAGCGTTAAAACGTGGTTTACTGTGCCAATTAAAGATGAAACTCATTATTTTGGCTTTTGTATCATTGGCTTTTTAAGCTATGTTCCACTGTTTGATATGGAAACAAGCTTTGAAGAGTTTGGAAAAGATATTGCCGTATCAATAGCAATGGTCCGCCAAAAGGAAACACAATTAAAAAAAATCGAAGGAATTGAATGGATCAGTAAAAATCTCTCTCTTGATTCATCACTTGAAGAGAATATTATGGAGTTAACTTTACGAGCGGCTAAAGGAACGAATGCCGATTTTGCTTGTATTTATCTTTATAATGAAAAGGAAAATAATTTTGTCCTTCAGCTGCCTTCATACGGGGAGATGGAACAACCGCATACAATAATGATTGAAGAGAACTATGTATTGAGAGAATACTTTCCTTTTTTGGAGATATCAGGAGGAAAGCAATTAACGATCCCAATTGTCATTGATTTAAAACCGATTGGTGTTTTGCATGTAGAAAATAAAAAAGATAGACAATTTACAGAAGACGACTTACGAATGCTCGGTCTGCTTAGCGAGCATATTGCAACAATGCTTGAAAATGCGAGACTATATAATAATGAAAAAGAGCATAAGCAACGTCTTCACTTTTTGCTAGATTACCAGCAGGCATTAGTAAAAGAGACGGTTCGGCATAATGATTTTGATAGTATCACAGCTATGCTTAGTGATTTATTCAAAGATTCAGTTATCTTATTTGACCGGTTCATACGGCCGATTTCTTATAAAATACATCAGGAAGAAATAATAGAAAAGCTTGAGGAAGCAGCAGCTGTGCTTTCTAAGTATAGACAGAAAATAAACGTCTTCACTGTATTGGAGGAGGATGGAAAATGTTTTTATGTATGGCCGGTTAGCGGAGGAGACCATCTGCTTGGCTATCTTGCCATCCATGCATCAGGTCGTGAAATGGATGAATTTGACCAGCTAACGATTGAGTTGGCACGTAATATTTGCTCCATTCAATTTATTAAGCAAAAGCTTGTTCTTGATGCAAAGGAGCAAATGAAAGACAGCTTTATTAGTAAACTGCTTGTTGAAAGGGTAGAAAATGAAGAAAGTGTTCTCCAATATGCGAATTTATTTCAATGGAATCCGTTTCGCCATCACCGGCTCGTCGTGCTATCAATGATACTGTCGGAAAGGGAGCTGCATGGCTGTAACCTTCTTGAGCAGCAGGCAAAAAAAGCAGTTCTTTGGGATTACATAAAATCAAGGATTACGGAAAAGGATAAATCGATTTTATCTGCTTCGTTTCAGGATACATATGTCTTAATCGTGCCGATAGATTACGAACGAGATAAGACAAAGGAATTTTGGGAGAATTTTTATAGCTTTATTAAGAAGTGTACCGAAAAAGTTTCTGTAAAGTGCCAGGTTAAACTTGGGATTGGAGGGAAAACAGAATCGATTCAGGATTATTACATGAGTTATCAACAGTCTGTGCAGGCGCTCCATGTGCTACAAAACCGCTTCAAAAATAAGGGATTTGCATTGTTTGAAGAACTTGGTTCCTATACAATTTTACACCACCTTGGTCATTCTCAATCAATTGATTTATTTATCAACCATCAACTTGGTCCGCTGCTTAAATATTCAGAAGGAAAAAATATTGATCTACTAAATACACTTCACGTCTTTCTCCAGAATAATGGGAATGTGAAAAATACAGCGGAAGAGCTATACATTCATAGAAGCTCTCTATTATACCGACTTGAAAGAGCAGAACAGCTTTTGGAGGCTGATTTAAATAATGCTGAGGTGCGATTTAATTTAATGATGGCCTTGAAATTATTTGATATGTATGGGAGCTCAATTAATCGATAACTTTGTCGTCATTTTGATGAAAAATCAAATCGTTTTTCCTACATTGTGTAGGTGTACCTTGATGAAATCGCTTTCTATAATAAACATATAGAAACTATTCTTTCGTAACAAAAGGAGATGGTAATATGGCGATTCAAACAGTTGGAGTGGTAGGAGCCGGTGCAATGGGATCTGGTATTGCAAATCTTGTTGCAATGAATGGATTTACCGTTATTTTAAGAGATATTGAAGATCGCTTTTTAGAAAGCGCTTTAAAGCGGATCGATACATTCATGAATAAGAGTGTTGCGAGAGGAAAAATGACGGAGGAACAGAAACAGGAAACGCTCGACCGTATTCGTACAACGACTAATCTTGAAGATATGAGAGAGGCGGATATTGTCATTGAAGCAGTGATTGAGGATCTTGATTTGAAAAAAGAAATATTTTCAATGCTAGATAAAATCGTTCCAGCGCATACAATTCTAGCAACTAATACATCCTCTATGTCAATTACGGAAATTGCTGCCTCGACAGAGCGTCCGGATCGGGTGGCAGGAATGCACTTTTTTAATCCAGCCCAGTTAATGAAGCTGGTGGAAGTTGTACGCGGATACAATACAAGTGATGAAACAGTGGAAGAACTGCAAGCATTCTCTAGGAGGCTGGGCAAGGAACCAGTAGAAGTGAAAAAGGATACGCCAGGCTTCATTGTAAATCGGATTATGGTGCCGCAGTTCGTTGAGGCAATTCGTCTTTTAGAAGAAGGAGTGGCTTCCGCCCGAGATATTGATAAGGCGGTAAAGCTCGGTTTAAATTATCCGATGGGTCCGTTTGAGTTACAGGATTATGCAGGTGTTGATATCGGTTATTACGTAATGGAATATTTTAAGGAGCAGTTTAATGATGCGCGTTTCGCGGCACCGCTGTTATTGAAACAACTAGTCAAAGCAGGTAGACACGGGAAAAAAGCAGGCGCTGGTTTTTACGATTACGAATGAGAATGGGGGATGAGGAGATGGATTACAAATTTTTATTGTGTGATATTGAGGAGAAGGTAGCAGTAGTAACGATTAACCGTCCACCGGTGAATCCATTGAATACGCAGGTGTTTAAAGAGCTGTCCCATTTATTTGCTGAACTGGAGGAGAATGATGAAGTTCGGGTAATTGTTCTAACAGGAAGCGGTGAAAAAGCATTTGTCGCCGGTGCGGATATCAATGAAATGGCTGGGCTTGATCTGGTCGGGGTTAATAAGATGAATAAAGTATCTAGAAATGTGTTTACACAAATTGAAAATGTAACAAAACCGGTGATTGCGGCCTTGAACGGTTTGGCACTGGGGGGAGGGCTAGAGCTTGCCCTTGCCTGTGATCTTCGTATCAGTTCTGAAAGAGCAAAATTTGCGTTTCCTGAAGTAGGTCTTGGTATCATTCCAGGTGGTGGCGGTACACAGCGGCTTCAACGAATCGTTGGTCAGGGGATAGTGAAAGAGCTGCTCTACTTCGGTGAGATGTTTGACGCGAAGCGAGCGCTTGATTTGCACATTGTGAATAAGGTTGTTCCAGCGGGCGAAGTGGTAGAGGCAGCAAAGGAATGGGCGCAGAAACTTGCCCAAAAGCCGCCGGTTGCTCTCCAAATGGTGAAAACATCTGTCAATGCTGGCAGCAACACAGATTTAGAATCCGGTTTAACAATTGAGAACACGTGCTTCGGAAATGCCTTCTCTACAGAAGACCGTCAAGAAGGATTAAACGCATTTGTGGAAAAACGGAAGCCGGTTTATACGGGCCGATAAAGCAAAGAAAGAAGAGAGGTATCCAGACGAAGATCTCAGGATACTTCTTTTCGATAGGGGTGGAAAAACGGAGTACGGAATCGAATGATGGGGGAGAGAGAAATGACGCCAGATCAAAATCGCTTAACAGTGTATGGGTTACTGAAACGTGCCGCATCAGTGTGGGGAGAAAATGAAGCATTATATGATTCGAATACACGTATATCCTATGATCAACTGAAGAGGGGGGTTGACCAGGTAGCCGCTGTGTTGACTTCTAATGGGATTCAAAAAGGAGATAGGCTAGCTGTTGCACTGCCCAATTGGAATGAAACGGTCATTTTGTTTTTTGCTGCTGCCAAAATCGGAGCGATCACCGTACCATTTAACCCGAACTACAAGTCGCATGAAATTAATTATATTTTGAGAAACGCGGAACCGAAAATGCTATTTGTAACAGAAAAGTTCGTCCAGAATATATCAATCAAAGAAGCGCTTTTAATTGTTCCAAATATTATCTCTGTTCGCTTTCAAAATGATTTCTTTTTATCATTTGATGAATGGATAAAAACGGATGTTTCTTGTATAAGCGAAGCAATAATCGATGTAGATGACGATTTATTTTGTATTTTATATACGTCAGGTACAACCGGCGTACCTAAAGGTGTAATGGTTACACACCGCAGCATTGTCCAGTCCGCTAACACGATGGCCAGTACCCTTTACTGCACAGATAAAGATGTCTTTCTGATTGCACCGCCGCTGTTTCATGTTTTTGGTATGGCCTGTAATTTATTTTGCGGTGTATCTGCGGGCTCACGGATGGTGCTAAAAGAAAAATATCATCCTCGTGAAATGCTTGAGATGATAGAGCAGGAAAAAGTAACAATCCAGCAAGGCGTCCCAACGATGTTTTTAAAGGAGCTGGAAGTTGAAGGCTTCGAGAAGTATGATCTTTCCACGTTGCGTGCAGGAATTGTTGGGGCAGCCCCGATTTCGCCAAATAAAGTGAAAGAAGTGCGGGATAAGATGGGGATAAATCTGTGCCAGTCGTATGGCTTTAGCGAGGCAGCATCCGTTACAATGACACCGTACGATGATAATGAAGAAAAAATAACACGTACACTTGGCAAACCGATCCCGGGTGTTGAACTGAAAATTGTTGATGAACACCGCAAAGAGCTTCCAGCAGGACAAAGTGGGGAAATTGCAGTCAAGAGCTTCGGGAACATGAAAGGCTACTATAAAATGCCGGAGCAGACAGCGAAAGTAATGGATGAGGAGGGCTGGTTTTACACCGGCGACCTCGGCAAAATAGATGAGGAAGGCTATTTGTATTTTGTTGGTCGTCAAAAAGAGCTAATCATCCGCGGTGGCTACAATATCTATCCACAGGAAATTGAAACGGTGTTGACGAGGCATCCTGCTGTGGCAGAAGCCGCTGTTGTCGGGCTGCCTGACCCAGTACTCGGGGAAATCGTCTGTGCTGTGATTCAATTGAAAAGCGGACAGGAATGGAAGGAAGAAGAGGCTCAGTGTTATTTAAGGGAGCACATTGCTGCCTACAAGGTACCAGGGAAAGTGCTTTTTACGACTGAATTTCCAGTCACACCAAGCGGCAAGATTCAGAAATTGAAACTGCGGGACTTAATTACAGCAAATATCGGTGATTCTGTATCTCAGTACTAAAAGGAAGATTATCTTCAAGCATTCTAGATAAAGAAGGCTACCTAACAAGATAATTAAAGTACTTTGTGTAGACAGTTTGTGTTCGATTAGCAGCCGTTCGTTATGGAACCACTGCGATTGGAAATGCTCAATGGTATGCTGCAGAGCTGTAAAATAAAAAATCCTTTCTTAGTCAATAACTGTTGGCAGATTAAACAAACAATTGAAAAGGAGCTGGGAAAAATGATCGCTGAATATAAATTTCAAGTAAGATGGGGCGATACAGATGCAGCAGGTATCGTATTTCACCCCAATTTTTATAGATGGATGGATGAAGCGACACATGAATATTTAGCCGCAATCGGGTTCCCTTCTTCGAAGCTGTATGCAGAACAGCAAATCGGTGTGCCGATTCTTGAAGCGAACTGCCAGTTTAAAAGTCCGCTATTTTTTGAGGATCATGTGGTCGTATACAGCACTGTCGAAGAAATAAAAAATAAAGTATTCAAAATTGAGCACACATTTGTAAGAGGAGAAGAAGTTGTGGCGAGAGGATACGGGTTGCGTGCTTGGACGTCCTTTAAAGAAAAAGCAAAGGCACATCCCATTCCAGATTATATTCGAGCTAAAATGATGCCGGACAACAAAGAGGAGATGAAATCCAGACGGTAATAGCGGCTGAAAAGAAGCCTCCTTATATACGGTTTCATGCATGAGAACACCATTATGCAGAAGAGGTGAATGACATGACGGATATTGTACTATTAGAAGGGGCACGAACGCCATTTGCAGAAATTTCAGGGTCATTTCGGGATATTACCGCAACGGACCTAGGAGCGATCGCATCGAAAGAAGCGATACGAAAAGCGAACATTACGCCGGATGAAATTGATCAAGTGGTGTTTGGAAATGTCCAGCAGTCCAGTAGAGATGCACATTTGTTGGCAAGACACGTTGGTTTAAAAGCTGGGACACCTATTTCTGTTCCTGCATTAACCATTAATCGTCTATGCGGAACGGGTATTGAAGCCATTTTAACCGCAGCGCGCTACATCCTTACTGGCGAAGCAAGGGTGACCTTAGCCGGCGGGACAGAAAGCATGAGCCAGGTGCCACACGTCATTCGCGGAATGAGATGGGGAAGCCCGCTCGGTGCACCTGTCGTGGAGGATTGGGTATGGGACGGTCTTTACGATACATATGGCAACTGCACGATGGGGGAAACTGCTGAAAACTTAGCGGCAAAATATCGTATCTCGCGTGAAGAAATCGATCAGCACGCCTTATCTAGCCATCAGCGAACACTTGCTGCAGTGGAAAAGGGATATTTAAAGGAAGAAATTGTTCCAGTAACGGTTCAGGGAAGAAAAGGGGATAAAGTCGTCGAGAAAGACGAACATGTTCGTCAAACGAGTATGGAGCAGCTTAAAAAATTAAAAGCTCGTTTTGTTGAAGGCGGTGTTGTAACCCCAGGAAATGCGAGTGGAATGGTTGATGGTGCCGCTGCAGTAGTAATTGCATCAAGTGACTATGCGGCTGAAAAAGGTCTGAATCCGCTTGCACGTCTCGTTTCCTGGGATGTTGTCGGAGTAGAGCCAAAATACATGGGGATCGGACCAGTTCCAGCGATTCAGGGAGCCTTGAAAAAAGCGGATTTAAAGCTAGGAGATTTAGATTTGATTGAAATTAACGAAGCATTCTCAGCACAGTATCTGGCATGTCAAAGAGAATTAGGATTCGATCCAGAAATCGGGAATGTAAACGGAGGAGCAATTGCTGTAGGACATCCGCTTGCAGCGAGTGGAACGAGAATTTCGCTGGCTCTTGTTTACGAATTAAGAAGACGCAATAAAAAATATGGCGCTTCAGCTGTCTGCATTGGCGGCGGGCAGGGAATTGCAGCGATTTGGGAGGCACTATAGAGGGCAAAAAAACAGGTGATAAATGGGAATTTATGTCATGAAATGAATATCGAAGCTCCTTAGATTTGAATAGTGATATGCCCCTGTTATAGTAAATTTGTAAAAGAAACCTCATTATCTACTATAATAAAGCTTTTTTCTATGGAGATAGTTTGTATTGATATAATATATTTGAATGAATAGAAAAAACGAATGCTCAGGCCGATGCTTACACAAGCATCGGTTTTTTGGCTCGTTCAGCACGAACACGAAAATTCCGATCCCGAAGGCATAGCGGTTAGGGTATCCATGATAATGTGGAATCTGATGGGAGCGAGCGACGGGTCCTGGTCTGAATTTCATAGAAGGCTAAGCATCAAATGTAAGAAACAACCCTAGCCGCTTAATATTTTTAAAGAGCTTTGATTAAAATTTTGTTAGTATAGCTAGAGAAAAAAAGGGCAATTATAAAATTAATCATTTTATTATATAACAAATATTGACTTGTAAAATCTGTTATAGTACAATTGTTATTAACAAACTGCTAAATACCGTAAAATAAAAAATTTAAAGCGTGAACGTATACGATGAGAGGAGAATGTAAAAATGGAAATGTATACAGAAGCTTATAAAAAATACGCAGAGCAATGTCAGAGATTTGGAATTGATGGAATCGATTTTATCGAGTTTATCCACAGCTTAACGGTTGAGCAAGTAAAAATGATGGTAGGGGATTTTAATTCATTCAATTGAGGTGGAAAATGAATAGTGATGTTGAGGTCATCGAAGGGTGAAACCATCTGTTTATCTTAAATTTAAGGGAACAGATGGTTTTTCATTTTGCCCTTAAAACTGTAAAAAGAGTTTGCTTTACACTTTAGGAAAATATAAATTTCCAGCTAGAATCTGATTCAACGCAGTGGGAAATTTTAAGAATAAAGTGGTAAGTGTAACATACGCCTCTACCTTTGCCTAAAGGCTCGCTAATCGGCGAGCTTTCTTTATCGACTCGTCTGTTTCTTTCGCAAATGAAAAGGAATTGCGCAGACTATATGGAAATAGAAAAAGGAAGCAAGCTGCGGAGTTTAGAAAAACGGAAGAATAGTGATACAATACAAGAAAGTATGAGATGAAGGAGCAACGTTATTTACATGGACATACATACAATCAAGGAGTATTTCACATTGGAACATATGGAGCGGCTGCTCGAAAGCTATCGGGATTTTGGTCCGCTTGCAGGTATTCTTCTTCCGACTGTTGAGGCATTTATACCAGTATTGCCGCTTGTTGCGTTCGTGCTGGCAAACGCGGCGGCGTACGGACTCTGGGCCGGCTTCTTTTATTCTTGGCTCGGTTCTTGTATTGGATCGCTTCTTCTCTTTGCAATCGTTCGGAAATTTGGCCGACATCGTTTTTTTACATTTTTAAACGATCATCCGAAGGTACGGCGATCGATGCTCTGGATTGAGAGAAGAGGTTTTGGTCCCATTTTTGTCTTGTTTTGTCTCCCGTTCTCGCCGTCTGCCTTAATCAATGTGGTGGCAGGTTTATCAAGAATCAGCCAAAAGCAGTTTGCTCTGGCGCTTTTGCTTGGAAAGGTCGTTATGATTTTTATTATTAGCTATGTTGGCTATGATTTGCTTTCATTTGTGCAAAAACCTTTGAAAACAGCAGTTGCTGCCTCGATTATTTTTCTTCTTTGGTATGTCGGAAAAAAGGTTGAAGTGAGGCTGGAACTCGGAAAGAAATAATCTTCATGTTAATAGATAGCCCTATATACACGGAAGAAATGAGGGAGTGTCATGAAGCAAGCATGGAAGCAAGAAGGTGTCCAATGGATCCAAACAATTGGAATCGGCATTATTTTGGCTTTATGTTTCCGAATCTTTTTCTTTTCGACCTATGTGGTGGAAGGGAAGTCGATGATGCCGACGCTTCAGGACGGAAACATGATTGTCATTAATAAGGTTGGGTATCAGGTAGGAGAATTGCATCGGTTTGACGTCGTTGTATTTCATGCGAACGAAAAGGAAGATTATGTTAAGCGGATTATAGGGCTTCCAGGTGACACAATTGAGTATATACGTGATAGACTATATATAAATGGCCAGCTTACGAAAGAGCCGTATTTAGATGCTTTTAAAGCGCAAATGATTGGCCGGCGCTTGACCGATGATTTCACTTTAGAGGAAGTGACGGGCAGAAGGACAGTTCCAAAGGACAGTGTGTTTTTGCTAGGAGATAATCGTTTAAGGAGCTGGGACAGCCGCTATTTTGGATTTGTAAAAATAGAGCAAATCGTTGGGAAGGTTGATTTACGGTATTGGCCAATTAATGAGGTAAGCACAGCATTTTAAAGGGGGTAATTCAAATTTGAGTTACCTTCTTTTTCGTGAAGGGTGGGGGTAGTATGTCACTTCGTTTTATTCTCGGACGGGCAGGCAGCGGTAAAAGCGAGCTGTGCCTGGAGGAGATTCGTCAGGAGCTGCGCGCGTCAGCACGCGGCCGTACAATTTTATATATTGTGCCGGAGCAGATGAGCTTTCAGGCGCAAGTTGCGCTTCATCAAGGTATAAGCGGCTCTGTACGCGCTCAGGTGTTCAGTTTTTCTCGTTTGGCATGGAAGGTGCTGCAGGAGGCGGGAGGAGCAAGCCGTCTGCATATTGACGGAGCTGGCGTGCAAATGCTGCTTCGTAAAATTGTTGAGGCAAGAAAACAAGAGCTGACAGTGTTTCAAAAAGCAAGTGAACAAACTGGCTTTCTAGAGCAGCTAAGCAGGATGATTAGCGAATTGAAGCGTCATAACGTAAATCCTTCTCAGCTGTACGCAATTTGGCAGGAGGCAGATAACAAAAGCAAAAAAGCACAGGAAATATTGCTAGCTAATAAGCTGCATGATCTGCAGTTACTATACGAAGACTTTGAAAGGTCGCTTGTTGGCCGCTATTTAGACAGTGAGGATTACTTGCAGCTTCTTGCGGAGAAAATTCCGTATTCCCGCTATGTGAAGGATGCGCTTGTGTATATAGATGGCTTTCACACGTTTACACCCCAGGAAGTGAATGTGGTAAAGCATTTATTGCTTTCAGGAGCTGAGGTGACGGTTGCATTAACAATGGAGAACGCGCCAAGCGGAGGAATGCAGGAATTAGATTTGTTTTATCCATCAAGCGGCTCCTATGAGAAGCTTGTGCGCATGGCAAAGGAAGCTGGAATTGCAGTGCAGAAGCACGTGCTGCTAAAGGAGCAAAAGCGCTTTAGAAAAAGTGAGTCTTTAGCCCATCTAGAGAAGCATTTTGATACGCGGCCTTATAGGTATTTCGGACAGGAGCCAGACATTTCATTATACTCAGCTGCCAACCGTCGTGCGGAAGCAGAAGCTATTGCAAGAGAAATTCGCCGTCTCGTTCGCGAGCACGGTTATCGCTATCGAGACATAGCTGTTATGGTACGAAATGGTCATAGCTACTACGATGTACTAAAAACGATTTTCCCGGATTACAGTATTCCCTATTTTATTGATGAGAAACGGTCTATGCTGCATCATCCGCTTATTGAGCTCATTCGTTCAGCGCTTGAGGTAATAAGCGGAAACTGGCGGTACGATGCGATATTTCGCTGCGTGAAAACGGAGCTGTTGTACCCGGTGGGACAGGAAAAGGACAAGCTGCGTGAGGAAATGGACGAGTTTGAAAATTATTGCCTTTCATACGGTATACAAGGGAAGAAGTGGACATCATCTGAGCGCTGGACGTATCGCCGCTACCGTTCTCTTGAACATTATACAGAGAAGCAAACGGACAGTGAACGTGAGATGGAGGAGAAGCTGAACGAGCTGCGCACGTTAATTGCAAGACCGCTTCTTCAGCTGCAAAATCGGTTAAAGCGTGCAAAAACAGCAATGCAAATGTGCGAAGCGCTGTATTTATTCTTAGATGAGCTAAAGATTCCGAAAAAGCTGGAGGAGCTTCGGCTGAAGGAGGAAGAGGAAGGGAATCTTCTGTTTGCGAATGACCATGACCAAGTATGGCAAGAGGTTATCGATTTGCTTGATAAATGTGTGGAAATGATCGGGGAAGAAAAGCTGTCCCGTGATCTGTTCATTAAGGTTATTACATCAGGATTAGAGTCGCTGCAGTTTGCAAACATCCCGCCATCTCTTGACCAGGTGCTCGTCGCAAATATCGATCGTTCCCGTTTAGCCGATGTACGCGCTGTATTTGTCATCGGAGCAAATGAAGGTGTGATTCCATCAGCACCAAGCGATGAGGGCGTTATATCAGACGAAGAGCGGGAGATGCTGCTTACAGCAGGTGTCGAGCTTGCAGCAACGAGCCGTCAAAAGCTGCTAGAGGAGCAGTTTGTATTGTATCGTACACTTACGAGAGCATCTGAGAGGCTATACGTATGCTGCCCGCTAGCGGATGAAGAAGGGAAAACATTGCTGCCGTCGTCGTTGTTCAAAAGGCTAAAAGGAATGTTTCCGCTTGCGCAGGAAGTGTTTATAACGAATGATGTGAACGATTTACCGCTAGAGAACCAGCTTTCGTTTGTTACAACGCCGTCGGTTACACTATCGTACTTAACGCAGCAGCTGCAGCATTGGAAGCGGTACGGCTACGAAAGCAATCTGTCATTTTGGTGGGACGTGTACAATTTTTACATCATGTCACCAGCTTGGAGTGAGAGAAGCAAGCGTGTACTCAGCAGCCTGTTCTATGAAAATAAAGCGAATAAGCTAAAGGAGTATGTAAGCCGGGAGCTATACGGTGAAACGCTGCAAGGAAGCGTATCGCGTATTGAGCTATTTCAGCGTTGCTCCTATGCGCATTTTATCCAGCACGGCTTGTTATTAAGGGAGCGCGACATTTTTAAACTCGATGCACCTGACATTGGGCAATTATTCCATGCGGCTTTAAAGTATATTGCTGATAAGCTGGAAAAGGAGAATAAGACTTGGCAGGATCTAGATAGACGCGGATGTGAGTATTTAGCAGCGGATGCGATGGAAGAGCTTGCGCCGCTGCTGCAAAAGGAAATTTTATTAAGCTCTAATCGCCATCATTACCTCAAGCGGAAGCTGCAGCATATTTTATTCCGCACCTCTCTTATTTTAAGTGAGCATGCAAAAGCGAGCGGGTTTGTGCCAGTTGGGCTTGAGGTGCCGTTCGGCATTGGAGAGGAGGCACTGCCGCCGCTTCAATTTGAGCTCCCTAGCGGAACGAAAATGAAGGTTGTTGGCCGCATTGATCGTGTCGATAAAGCCAAGCATGAAAAGGGAACATTTTTGCGGATTATTGACTATAAGTCAAGTGCAAAAGCTCTTGACGTAACAGAGGTGTATTATGGTCTAGCGCTGCAAATGCTTACCTATTTGGATGTTGTAGTTGAAAATGCCAGCAAGTGGGTTGGAAAAGGAGAACAGGCCTCGCCTGCTGGCGTATTGTACTTCCATATTCATAACCCGCTTATTGATTTAAAGCGTTCCTTATCAGAGGCAGAGATTGAGCAGGAAATGATGAAGAAGTTTAAAATGAAGGGGCTTTTGCTTGGGGATACCGATATTGTAACGCTGATGGATAAAAACTTAGAGGAAGCAGGTTCGTCCCATATTATATCCGCAGGCTTTAAAAAAGGCGGCGGGTTTACATCCCATTCGTCTATAGCTAGTGAAGAGGACTTTCGTGTGCTGCGCTCCTATGTACGCCGTACGTTTGAGAGCACGGGAACACGTATCGCCGAAGGAACAATTGATATTGCACCTTATAAAATGAACAACAAAACAGCTTGTACGTTTTGTCAATTTAAGGCGGTTTGTCAATTTGATGAAGCGCTCGGAGATAATCAATATAGGGTGTTAAGACCTATTAAAGAGACCGAAGCATTACAAAAAATGCGAGAGGAGGTTGAACCAGAATGATAGATTCTATCCTATCAAAGCCGCCTAATAGCCAGTGGACAGATGAACAGTGGAAGGCAATTGCTGCGAGCGGTCGTGATATTCTCGTTGCAGCAGCTGCTGGATCGGGAAAAACGGCTGTTCTCGTAGAGCGCATTATTCGAAAAATTATTTCTCCCGACAATCCAATTGATGTGGATCGTTTGCTCGTTGTGACGTTCACAAATGCCTCAGCGCAGGAGATGAAAAATCGAATTGGTGAGGCGCTTGACAAGGAACTGATGAATGATCCCGCGTCACAGCATTTACGCAAGCAGCTTAGCCTGCTCAGCCGCGCATCGATCTCTACGATCCATTCCTTTTGCTTGCAGGTGATTCGAAACTATTACTATATGCTTGATATTGATCCAAGCTTTCGGATTGCCAATGAAACGGAAATTGAGCTGCTAAAGGAAGAGATTATTAATGATATCCTCGAGGAAGAATACGGTCTAGATGGAAATGAAGCGTTTTTCGATTTAGTGGATCGCTATACAGGGGATAGAAGCGATAGTGATTTGCAGGATATGATTTTAAAGCTTTATACCGAAGCTGGGGCGCATCCAAACCCAGAGAAGTGGTTGGATAAGCTTGTTGCGCTTTATGATGTGGAAGGCAAAAGCATTGATGATTTACCATATACGCAGTATCTGCTTCAGGATGTAAAGCTCCGGCTTGAGGGTGCAAAGCAATATACGCAAAAAGCCATTCGATTTTCTCAGCTGCCTGATGGTCCTGCACCGAAGGTAGAAGCGCTTGAGAGCGACCTCAGTCTGCTCGAGAAACTGTTAGAGGCGGCCCATACCTCCTGGCAAGCGCTGTACAGTGCTTGTCAGGAGATTGAATGGAAAACATTTAAGCGTATTAAAAAGGCTGACTACGACGAAGATTTAATTGAGAAAGTGGACAAGCTGCGTAAAAAAGTAAAGGATGACATTGGCAAACTGAAGGAGGAGCTGTTTAGCCGCTTGCCGGAGAACTATGTAAAGGATTTATCTCATATGCACCAGGTGTTGCAGACGCTCATTCGCCTTGTAAAGGAATTTTCTGTTCGTTTTCAAGCAGTGAAGCGTGAGAAAAGCATGGTTGATTTTACGGATTTGGAGCATCTTTGTCTTGCGATTTTAGCGGAGGATACAGCTGCAGAAGAGCTGAAGCCGTCCGCTGTGGCGCTGCAATATCGCGATAAGTTTGCAGAGGTGCTTATCGATGAGTACCAGGATGTCAACTTCGTACAAGAGTCGATTTTACGGCTGGTAACGAAGGAAACAGAAGAGGCTGGCAACTTGTTTATGGTTGGAGATGTAAAACAATCTGTGTACCGTTTTCGTCTTGCAGAACCAGGTTTGTTTCTTGGGAAATACAGACGCTTTACGCCGGACGGTATAGATGGCGGCATGCGTATTGATTTAGCAAAAAACTTCCGCAGCCGTTCCGAGGTGCTGGACGGAACAAATTTTGTGTTTAAGCAAATTATGGGTGAAGCTGTTGGCGATCTTGACTACGACGAAGACGCTGAATTGAAGCTGGGCGCAGCCTATCCAGAAGGAGCAGATACCGCAGCTGAATTCATTATTTTAAATCAAAATACGAAGGAAACCGCTGCAGAAGAAGAGACAGATGCCGAGGAGCTAATGGATTTAGAAGCGGCGCAAATGGAGGCTCGTTTGATTGCAACGAGAATAAAAGAGATGGTGAGCTCTGGTTATGAGGTGTATGATCGAAAGCACAATGCGATGCGTCCCGTTTCATATCGTGATTTTGTTATTTTGCTTCGCTCTATGACAACTGCTCCGCAAATGACAGAGGAATTCAAACGTTCAGGTATTCCTGTATATGCTGAGCTTTCCAGCGGATACTTTGAGGCAACGGAAGTAAGCGTTATGCTAAATGTGCTTCGCATCATCGACAATCCGGCGCAGGATATTCCGCTTGCAGCCGTTCTTCGCTCTCCTATTGTCGGGGTAACAGACGAGGAACTAGCTATTTTGCGTATTCATGCGAAGAAGGGCTCCTTTTATCAAGCGATGCGTACTTTCTTGCAATCGGAGCCGAATGGGAATGCTGCGCTTCGCAAAAAGCTGACCTCATTTTTTAACAGCGTACAGCGTTGGCGCAGCTTTGCGACGCAGCAACCGCTCTCGGATCTGATTTGGAAGGTATATCGTGAAACAGGCTATTATGATTTTGTTAGCGGCCTTCCGGGCGGAAAGCAGCGTCAGGCTAATTTGCGTGTACTGTATGACAGGGCACGGCAATATGAAGCTACGTCGTTTCGTGGATTATTCCGCTTTCTTCGGTTTATTGAGCGTATCCTAGAACGCGGTGATGACATGGGAACGGCGCGAGCACTCGGCGAGCAGGAGGACGTTGTACGCATTATGACGATTCATAAAAGCAAGGGTCTTGAGTTTCCAGTTGTTTTTGTTGCCGGCTTAGGACGGCGTTTTAATATGCAGGACCTAAATAAAAAGTTTTTGCTTCATAAGGATCTAGGCTTCGGTTCTCCATTTATCGATCCGCAAAAGCGCATTAAGTACACAACGATTTCGCAGCTTGCGATAAAACGGAAGATGAAAATGGAGCTTATTGCAGAAGAAATGCGTGTTCTCTATGTTGCTTTAACACGTGCAAAGGAAAAGCTTATTTTAATCGGAGCAGTGAAGGATGCAAATGCTGCTCTTTCAAGATGGACGGAGGCTCGGGATCACAATGAATGGTTATTGCCTGATTATATGAGGGCACAGGCTGCCTCTTACATGGATTGGCTTGGTCCCGCGTTAATGAGACATAAAGGGAGCGCATCTCTTGAGGAGGCGTTAGATACGTCCATACCGGCAGAAATCTATGAATACCCTGCGAGTTGGGTGATGAGGCAGGTTGAAGCGGCAGAGCTTCGGGAAGAGCAGCAGCTGCAGGAGGAAAAGCAGGAGCTGGTGCAAGCTTTATATGAGCAGCGGACAGCGCCTGTTGAAACGGAGAAAAAGGATGAGGTGACGCAGCTCCTCACATGGCAGTATAGCTTTGAGGCTGCGACAATGCATCGCGCCAAGCAGTCTGTTTCTGAGATTAAGCGCAATTATCAATCGGATGAGGAAAGCGGTACAGCTTTTGTATCTGGTTTCCGTTCCCCGATTGAGAAGCGCCCGCGTTTTATGGAGCGAAAGGGCCTCACAGCAGCGGAGCGCGGAACTGCTGTTCACGCAGTGATGCAGCATGTAGATTGGACAAAGCCAGTTACTGAGTTAAGCATTCAGGAGCAGCTTGCTGACATGGTGAATAAGGAACTGTTAACGTACGAGCAGGCGGAAAGTATTATACCTGAAGACATTGCAGTATTTTTCCAAACACAGCTAGGAAAGCGGGCGATGCAGGCGGAGCGGGCAGAACGCGAGGTTCCGTTTACGATGATGATTCCAGCATCGTCTGCCTATCAGGATTGGAATGGACAGGACGAAGAATTTGTTCTTGTACAAGGGGTCATTGACTGTCTCATTGAGGAGGAAGACGGTATTGTTTTAATTGACTTTAAAACTGATAGTATTTCAGAGCGTTTCCCTGGCGGATTTGAGCAGGCAAGACCTGTTCTGGAAAATCGCTATCGCTTGCAGCTCGAAATGTACAGTCAAGCGCTTGAGAAGAGCTACGGAAAGCGTGTAAAGGAAAAATATTTATACTTTTTTGATGGCAGTCACATACTGGAAATACAGTAAGAAATAAGCGAGTGAGCACAATGGGAAAAAGGCTGACCGGAATATGTGAGCTGTGCGGCAGGGACGGTCTGGATCTCACGGTGCATCATTTAATACCGAAGGAGCTCGGCGGAACCTTTCTCAGGGCGGCGAATATATGTACAGCTTGTCATAAGCAAATTCACGCGCTGTATACGAATGCGGAGCTTGCCATCCGCTTGAATACCATTGCATCTTTACAGGATGATGAGAAAATTTCGGCATTTTTAAAATGGATTCGAAAGCAGCCAGCTACCAGGCAAGTGCGTATACGAAAATCAAATGAAAGAAAGCAAAAAGGAAGGTAGCTGCCTTCCTTTTTGCTTTTGGTAAAAGAATGGGCGGCAGTTTTTTTGGCACTGTGTGTAAGTCTGTTTTTCTATGCATTGCCTACCTGATTTTGATCGTTTATATCTGGATCGAATGTATTAGTGGCATTTATGCCGTTAAATGTGTTTACAACAAAGCCAACGTTGGATGCACCTGATCCGTTAAATGCTTTTGCGTTTTCTTTTGGGGAAACATTATAAAAGTCTCCTAAATTAAAGGAGCCATTGCTGTTTTGTACTACTACATTGCCTACGAAAGAAGGCATTTTTTATTCACCAGCCTCTTTTTGCTTATAATAACCAGGTTCCTATTATTTAAGGTATGGGAGAACGCTCAGAAGGTGTTTCTTGAAACGGATCCTCTGAAATAAATTGTCGGATTTGCAAAATGCGTGAATTATTAAACACATAGTCAATGGAGCCAATATGAAAGGTTCCGGTATTCTCTATGCTTGCTATTTTAATAAAATCTACGGATATAAAGGGATTGACATTTGTAACCTGCATGCGTACGGATGTTTGTCGTGTTGGAATAGTAATCTCTGTATCTCTGAACACCTCATATCCCTCAAACTGACCTTCTCTTGCTAAAAAAAGAGGCTGTTCGCGCTGTACTAAAATGGCTCGGTTTCTCGCCCGCAGCATATTGGAATCACCAATTTGTATAACGCCGCTGATCCCCATCGTAATAATATTTAGTTGGCCAACAACGGAAATGTGACGAAGCATAGTATTTTCTCCTTCTTATGCTGGAGTAGTTGGAACGTCAAAAACAAGAGGAACGAATGGTCCAGACACGAGTGATTCCGGAGGTGTATCCAAGATGGAGGACATAATTAAGAAATTGGCATCTCCAATAAGAAATAATCCAGCGCTCGATACCCCGGTCATTTTAATGCGCCCGACTTTGATTTCATGATTCACAACGGTAAAGTTCATTCTTTACTACTCCTTTCGGATATGATGGGGCATATGCTGAATAAAGGCGAGAAATGCTTTATCAATGTCTTGCTTCATATTTTGGACAATAATCTCCTTCATATATTCTGGATTGGAGGTAATTTCGGGATATGGTTCTACCTGAGAGAGATAGTAAGGTAAGCGATGCTCCATTTGTTTTTGAATATCATCAATCATCATTTGACGATATGTATCGTCAAGAGCAGTGCGTTGTTCCGTTTCCATTTCAATAATACGATTGTAGGCATCCTCATTTAAGTAACGTGTGACTTGCTGCAGAATATCCTGATAGAAGTCTGGATTTACCTGCGTTTCCGGATTCACCTTTAATGTTTCTGTATCTACTTCGAAATCTTCAATTGCTTGCCCGCTGCTATTAAATGGGTTAAGTCCAATGTTTAAAGTTCCATTTAAATTTTCAACCTTTAATTGATCAAATTTATATTCAACTTTTCCTATTGACTGCGGTGGGTTGCGTTTGAAGCTCTCTAGCTCCGTTGTCAGCCTTTGAACTGCTTCCTGGAGCTGCTGGATTTGCTGCTGCTGTGATTGAATGGTGTTATGCAGCTGTTGTAAGTAAGTAAACCAATCTTGTGTCATGCTCATAGCCTCCTTTACGGCGGGAGGGAAGGATTATAATTTAAACTAGGTGTTTTTAGGAGTAGATGAAATGATTTGTCCCCTTGCTTTTAACGGACGTGCAGGCTCTGTAAATGCACCTGTATTAGAGAACTTAGATAGCGCCTTAATCGTTCCGGTACTTCCGATTTGAAACACCGAAGAGGTGGTAATGCTCCCTACCCGAAGATTATGAATGATAATGCTCTGATTTACATATAAGTTCAAGTAGCTCACCTTCCTTTAAGAAATAAGGATGTATAGGATTCTAGAGTCTGTCTAGTTTTCTCGATCTGCTCTATTCATAGTTAGAGTTCTTACTAGACAGGGAAAAGTTCCTTTTTTGGTGAGGAACATAAGGAATACTTCTGAGATTATACTTCACCGGACTGCGTGTTTTGTACATTAACCGCTTTCGGATCTCGCTTAATAAGTCAATGATATAGGTTGATCTACAATATCCTGATCGTTCACATTCGTGGAGTTTTGGTAATTATAAACGGCTACTGTTTCCCCGACATTAAATGATCCTGCTCCTGCAAACGTTCTTGCATAGCTAATGGGCCGAATCGCAAAGACATCGCCGATATGAAAGACGCCGCTGGACCCAATATTTACAATGTTGATGTGTCCTACGATGGCAGGCATGAAAAAAACACCCTTCTTACAGATTCTTATGCTTATTGTATGGACATTTATCCAAGAATGTGTCTAAAATTTTTTTAGCAAACAAAAAGACACACCTAATGGCGGCGTGTCCTGTATCTGTTAGTTCTTCAATTTGCGGCTGCATTGCAAAAACAGAAGTATGTTCAATAGCTTGTCCAGCTCTTGGCTGCAATGTACCGTTTTCTTTGCGGTAATTCCGTATCTTTGTACAAAATACTTCATTTCTTCTCGTTTCTTTTCAATTGCTTGTTCGAACATACACTCTGCTCCGTCTCTCTATCAGTTTTAAACAACTTCCACAATCTGTATGTAACTCATATTATACAAAACTATAATAAAAAAGAAATGGTTTCGATAAAAGAAGAGGTAATTCTACACTTTCCTCCAGTGTATTGTAATATCAACATAGGGAAAAAGTTGAAGTTTGTAATTTTTCGCCGAAGGAGGAAGGGATTTTCCGGATCTGTTCCGAATGTAATGTGTGGTAAAGTTTTAGATGGGGTGTGAAGGGATGAAGTTCGTAACTGCAAAGAGGGAAGAAAAGATATTTGTTGGTATTGTGGATGAGCAATCTGCATCCATTTTACACCTGCGTGAGGCACAGAAAGCGATGATAGGAAGGGTGACAATTCCTATTACAATGATCGAGTGCATGGAGCAGGGAGAGCTGTTCTTGCAGCAAGTATCGGATGTTGTGAGATGGGCGAGAGAGCGGGAGCATGCGCCTGGTTTATATCCAATATCTGATGTGAAGCTGCTTGCACCGATTCCAAGGCCGCGAAAAAATGTGATTTGTGTTGGGAAAAACTATAGTGAGCATGTAATGGAGATGGGCGGGGAGGAAGATATCCCTGAGCATTTAATCTTTTTTACAAAAGCACCTACGACTGTCATTGGCCAGGATGAACTCATACACAGCTATCCAAACGTGACGAATGAATTAGATTATGAAGGAGAGCTTGCTGTTGTAATCGGTAAAAAAGGAAAAGGTATTTCTCCAGAGAATGCATTTGATTATGTATTCGGATACACGATTATTAATGATATTACAGCACGCGATATCCAAAGTCGCCATAAGCAGTTTTTCCTTGGCAAAAGCTTCGATACATTTTGTCCAATGGGACCGTTTCTTGTTCATGCATCAGCAATTGGCCGGCCAAGCTGTTTAGAAATTGAGACAAAGGTAAATGGTGAAGTACGTCAATCGTCTGATACATCGAATATGATTTTTGATATTCCAACTATTATTTCTACCTTAAGTCAAGGGATGACGTTAGAACCAGGAGATATTATCGCAACGGGGACACCAGCAGGAGTTGCCAAGGGGATGAAGGAACCGGGCTTTTTGAAAAAGGGAGATGTCGTTGAAGTTACAGTCGAAGGCATCGGCACCCTTCGTAATACGGTTAAATAAACAAACGGCGGCCATGAGCCGCCGTTTTTTCAGAATGACGAGAAACCAAATGTTTACGTCGGTTGTACAACACAGCTTTGTTTGATTTTTGTAACATTGTCCTACAATAATACGGACGCAGCTTTTCTTCGATAAAATCAAAACTATATGGAGGCTTCCCCTGCACGTAAAATGTAAGCTTATGGAACTAACTCTTCTACTCATATTATGACATACTCGTCTCGATAATTTTTCAATTTCATCTTTTCTATCAATGTTGGTAGATGAGAAAGCATGCAGATAAAAAGAGGCTGTAGAAAATATTCCCTTCATATGAGAAGGTGTTTTATTACGGTTTACTTAGTTAATCTGATGGACAAACAAAGGTATCGATGTTATTATTAGTTCACAGAATCCCGTATGTTCTACACAGCAAAGTCTTTTCTTGAGGTTAGTGAAGCAGTACAAAAAATTATTCTTTTTCATTTTCTATAGAAATGTTCTTACATAAGACCATTACAATGTTGCAACTTAAACCAAAACTGGATATAAAAATATTTAAAGTTCCTAGAAAATGTAAAAAGTTTCTGAGTGTTTTATCAATTACGATAGTATAAAATATCGATTAATAATGTAAAGGAAAAAATGTGTTGGAGATGGTCATGCTCCAGCACGTTTTTCAATTAACGGAAGTAAGGGCTTGGTTCCTTATAAACCAATATGCTTATAAAATCTCATTCCAGAGAACCATCATAACTTGTAGAATCTGACAATCTGAAATAACTTACTTCCGGGATGGGTGATCGTTATGTTAGGGGCAAGATTTAGAAAGTATAATACACTTCGTAACCAAATATTGGCAATTTATTTGTTCGTAATGGTGATAGTTCTGTCGATTGTGGGTATTTTAATATTCAATCAACTTGGGTCTCTGATGAGAAACAATGCAGAAAAGCAAATGCAGCAAACAGCTGTTGAAGCGAATGGTAGAATGGAAACGCTTTATAAACAAATTGACACATTAACAAATCAGGTAGCTACAAATAATACGGTTCAACAATTACTGACTGATGTCGTGGATGGGAAGAGCGTGAGTGTGCCGCAGAGGGAGTCGCTACTTAGGGTGATTAACAATTTTCATGCTTATTCCAACGCAATTTCTTCATTCAACTTATACACTATTAATGGGGAAAGGATATATCCATCTGACAATACGAATATTTTTGAAAAGGTAGACTGGATGTGGATACAGAAGGCAAATCAGGAAAAGGGCAGGCTTGTATGGATTGGGAATGACCCGGGTGATCGGGAGTATTCGTTTGCTATCCGCAAAGTAACCTTAATGGACCGCTCTTTTTCAGGCGGTGGCTATTTACTGGTTCGGATTAATAATGGTTACTTTCAAGTGAACGATAACAGTATGGATAATAAAGTAAAGGAATATATGATGTTGTTAGACCGGGATTACAGTGCGATAACCTCAAATTATGAGGGAAATACACAACAAATTTTAAAAGAAGGTACAAAAAATGTTGTGATAAATCAGACGAAATATTTAATTGTAAAAGAGAAATCTGATGTAACGGGCTGGACTCTCGTCATTCTTGAACCTATGAGTCTTTTGATGGAAGGGGTATCAGTCGTTCGCACATCTATCCTGATTTCAGGTGCTATTGGCTTTATTATTTTTCTGATATCTTCTATACTTCTATCAACGATAATTACTCGGCCCATTATTAAACTGACCAATACGATGAAAAATGCCAAGATGGACGAGTTAAAACCGAATCCACATATTTCGTCAATTAATGAAATTATTGCCTTAAATGATACGTACAACCAGATGGTAGAAAATACAAATCATTTAATTCAGCAGGTGTACGAAAAAGAATTGCTTCGCAGCCGTGCAGAGCTGAAGGCGTTACAGGCCCAGATTGATCCGCATTTTCTGTATAACACTTTGAATGCTCTTTACTGGTCCTTAGAAGACAAAGGAGAGGAAGAACTTGCAGAGCAGGTAATCACGATGTCAGAGTTTTTCCGTTATACTATTGGCAAAACGGACAAGGATCAGGTAACGCTTCGGGACGCACTTGAGCATATTGAACGGTATTTACAGATTATGAAAATGCGGATGGGCGACAGGCTGCTTTGGGATGTGTCGGCACCGGATGATTGCCTGGATACGAAAATCCCCAAACTAATCATTCAGCCGCTGGTAGAAAATGCGATTTTGCACGGGATAGGGAACCAGCGGAAGCGGGGTTCAGTGTCTATAAAAGTCAAAAAAGCAGAAAATTCTCCAAATTTAGTTATAACCGTAAGCGATAATGGAGTTGGGATTGATCAAGAAACTCTCCGTGCTATAAATGAATCCATCAAAAGAGGCAGTGTCGCCTCGTCTAAAGGGACAGGGATAGGACTAGCTAATGTGAATCAAAGGATCAGCTTGTTTTATAAAGACCAAAATGTAGCTGCCCTAACGGTGAAGAGTGAACGAGGCAAAGGTACACAAGTAACATTCGAGATACCTAGCGAAGGAGCTTGATTTGTATGAATACTAAAACAATTTTAATCGTTGATGATGAACAGGTTACTAGGCAAGGCTTGAAAAAGACACTAGAGAGATGGTCGCAAGGCAGATATGAAGTGCTTAGTGCTGCAGATGGCGGCGAAGCTTTAGAGGTATTCCAAAAAACAAAGGTTCATCTGCTGATTACAGACGTAAATATGCCTGAGATGACCGGATTGGCAATGTTAAAAACGGTAAAGGAGAAAGGTAATAAGCCTGTGGTTATTATTGTTTCTGGATATCCCGATTTTGAATATGCCCAGGAAGCAATTCGCCTGGGGGTGATTAATTATTTACTCAAGCCCGTAAGCAAACAAAAGCTGATTGAAGCTGTAGAACAAGCATTGGCAACGGAAGCAAGCATCGAAAAGGCAGGTTATATAGAAAAGGTGGCAGATCAAAAGCTTCTTAATATTGAAAGCGGCCAAACTTCCAAAGCTTCTATCAGGGAAGCTCTTCAATATGTGAATAACAATCTAAGCCGACAGATTAGCTTAAAGGACGTAGCAAGTGAGGTTCATTTAAACCCAAGCTATTTTAGTGTATTATTTAAAGAGCAGACCCGCTTAACATTTAGTGAATATTTAACGAGAAAAAGGCTGCAGACAGCTAAAAAGCTATTGCTGACTACCAATCTATCAATAGAAGAAATTGCACAGGAGGCGGGCTATCAGACAGCTAAATATTTTATCAAACTATTTAAAGAATATGAAGGGATTACACCTAGCAAATACAGAAAGATGGAGGAACTGGAGGATTCAGCTATCTAAAAATAGTGGCATTTTTTCCAATTGCGGTTATCTAACCGCTTTTTTTTGTGATACTAGCAGTTAATTATAAAACAAAAATAAGTAGAGAAGCATGCGGAAGAAAGCGTATACAATCAACTAAAAATAGTAGCATTTTCCCCAATGGTAGTTATCTTACTGCTTCTTTTTTTCGATGCTAGGATGTAATTGTAAAGCAAAACATAAGTAAGGGGGAGTTGGAAATATAAAAGAAAGCGTATACAATCAACTAAAAATAGTGGCATTTTTCCCAATCGTAGTTATCTTACCGCTTCTTTTTTTCGATGCTAGAATGTAATTGTAAAACAAAACATAAGTAGGGGGATTGGAAATGTTTAAGAAAGCGCATACAATGTTGTTGGCCTGTATGTTACTGCTTACAGTTGTGCTCACAGGCTGTTCAGGCAATTCAAAAGAGACCTCTGGAGAAAGCGGTTCCAAGAAAACGATAAAATTCATGCACCTTTGGCCTCAGGGAAGCTCCAAACAGCAAAACATGATTGTAACCGATATCATTAAGCAGTTTGAGGCGGAGCACAAAGATGTGAAAGTTGAAGTAGAAGTTCTTGAGAATGAGCAATACAAAAACAAAATCAAGGTTCTTTCTTCCTCAAATGAACTGCCGGATGTAGGATTTACTTGGGCGGCAGGCTATATGAAGCCATTCGTAGAAGGTAAGCTATTTGCATCGCTTGATGATGTTCTAAATGACGGTCTAAAGGATTCTTTCATAAAAGGTACAACTGAAGCTTACGCGACTGATGGAAAAACATACGGATTACCACTTGAATTAAACATTGCACCAATTTATTACAACAAACAAATTTTTGAAAAATACAATTTAGAAGTACCGAAAACATATAGCGAGTTCCAAAACGTAGTACAAACACTTGAAAAGAATGGCGTTGCACCAATCGCGCTTGGAAACAAGGACAGATGGACAGGTTCATTATGGTATATGTACTTGGCTGACAGAATCGGTGGATCAGAGGTATTAAACAAGGCGATTAACCGCTCTGGTTCTTTCGAAGATCCAGCACTTGTTTCTGCTGCTGATGAAGTTCAAAAGCTAGTAAAAGAAAATGCATTCAACAAGGGCTTTAATGGTCTTTCTAATGACGAAGGAAAATCTGAATTCTTAAATGGAAAGGCTGCTATGTACTTAATGGGAACATGGGAGCTGCCAAACTTTACAACAAATGAAGAAATTCCGAAGGATTTCCGTGATAATGTTGGATTCTTTAAATTCCCTACTGTTGAGGGAGGAAAAGGTGATATTAACAGCTGGGTTGGCGGACCTGGTGTAGGATTATTCGTTGCTGAAAACTCAAAAGTAAAAGATGAAGCAAAAGAATTTGTTAAGTTCTTTGTTGAAAAGTGGGGAGAACAGTCCGTTGAAAAAGCGGGTGTAATTCCAGCGACAAAGGTAGATACGACAAAGGTTCAGTTACCGCAGCTATACGTTGATGTGTTGAACGAATTAAATAAGGCAAGCAATCTTACATTGTTTGCGGATGTCCAAATGAGTGCTTCTGTAGCGGAAACTCACTTAAATCTTATTCAATCGTTGTTTGGCGGGGAAGTGAAACCAAGCGACTTTGCTAAAAAGCATGAGGATGCGCTGAAGAAGGAAGAAGGGAAATAAAGCATCCCAAACTTTCGGAAAAGGACATAGCAGATATGATCGATATGTCCTTTCCTACTTTTCTTGTTCGGAAGGAGTGACATGTAGTGGATAAAGTTATGTCTAATAAAAAAGTGATTGCTCTCTATATCGCACCGGCATTATTCCTGGTTCTTGCCTTGATTTATGTGCCAATTGTACAAACGGGGTATTTTGGAATGACGAAGTGGAATGGGGTTGGGGCGAAGGAATTTATCGGTCTTGAGAATTATACGGCTCTTATCCAAGATGCGACATTTTGGAAAACTGCATACCATTCCTTTTTGTTAGCCTTATTTTCGATAATTAGTTTGATTGGCTATCTACTCATTTCCATTATTTTAGCAGGCAAGATCAAAGGTGCCGATTTGCTTAGAAAAATTTATTTGATTCCGATGCTGCTGGCTTCAGTTGCCATTGCACAGCTTTGGCTTAAAATCTATCATCCGAGCAATGGTATTTTAAATACTGTTCTTGTTTCTCTAGGAGTCGAAAATCCGCCATCTTGGCTGGCAGAGCCTAAGCTTGCACTATATGCCATTATCGTCCCAATTATTTGGCAATACGCAGGGTTTTATATCCTGATCTATTATGCAGCATTGAAAAACATTCCTGAGTCCTTGCTGGAAGCTGCCAGAATTGACGGTGCAACACCATGGCAGGTTGCAATGAAAATCAAGCTTCCTTTAATCATGAATGTAATAAAAGTAACGATTGTACTTGCAGTTGTTGGTTCGTTGAAATATTTCGACCTGATTTATGTTATGACAGATGGAGGGCCAAACGGATCAAGTGAAGTTATGGCATCCTACATGTATCATCGAGCATTTAAAGAGTTTGATTTTGGATACGGAAGCGCGATCGGCTTCTTCCTGCTCGTAATCTGTCTTGTTGTCACTTGGATTATTCGCAAGTTTACTGCAGCGGATGAAAATGTGTATTAATAGAGAGGAGGCTTTTAGATGAATAATCCTGTTAGAAAAAATGCATCTCCGGTTATTTTGACTGAGAAGCAAAGCAGTCTCAACACTCATTCACTCTGGAATCGTACAGCCTATGGAATTCTATATCTGTTTCTCATTATCGTGGCTGTTTTTCAAATATTTCCGATTATCTGGCTATTCCTTTTCTCATTGAAGAATAACCAGGAAGTGTTTAATATGTCCCCGTTCGCTCTGCCAGAACATCCAAAATGGGAGAACTATGCAAAGGTATGGACGGAAGGGAACATCAGCCAGTATTTCATGAATAGTGTTGTTTATACAGTTACTGCTGTCATTTTGACAGTTGTACTAGCAAGCATGGTTACTTTCGCTATTACGAGAATGAACTGGAAGGGCAGTAAATTGGCGCTTGGATTATTTATGGTTGGGTTAATGATTCCCGTGCATTCAACACTGATTCCTTTGTTCAGCACATTCACGCAATTCAAGTTGATCGATAGTCCTTTGTCTGTCATCTTGTCTTACACTGCTTTTAATCTTCCAATTACAATCATGATTCTATTGGGCTTTTACGAAGCCTTGCCTCGTGAAGTAGAGGAAGCAGCTGTTATGGACGGGGCATCCATTCATCATATCTTCTTTAAAATCACACTGCCTATGACCTCGCCGGTAATTGCTACGGCAGCTATTATTAACATGATTTACAACTGGAATGAGTTTGTGTTCGTTAATACATTCATCAGTTCCGATTCGTTTAAAACATTAACAGTCGGCATCCAAAACTTTATTGGACAGTACACAACAGATTGGGGAGCAATCGGCGCCACACTAGTTATCAGCATCCTGCCAATTTTAATCGCGTTCTTTGTTCTGAGCAACCGTATTGTGGAAGGAATTGCATCTGGATCTGTAAAAGGATGATTTATAGTTAAAAATTGATGGTAAGGAAGTAGGAGAAAAAATGGGCAAAAATATGTTTTTTAATGCACATCATTCACCAATCGGAGCGTTTTCAAGCTTTACACTAGGCTTTCCTGGAGCAGGAGGGGGGCTTGATCTAGAACTTGGGCGCTCACCACGGCAGAATGTTTATATTGGGGCAGAATCTTTAGAAAAGGAAGGAACGTATGAAGCATTTCCGTTCTTTACTTCCCCGGATGATGATGAAAGCAAAAGATACGACATCGAGAACATGGATCCGAATCCTGATAAGCCAAAGATCATCTTCCCCTTTTCAAAGGAAAACGTAATACGCGACTTTCAGCTGGGGACAGATACATGGAAAGCTGGGGATTTGACATTTACGATTTATTCCCAGGTTGAATCTGTACCAGACCCAGCCAAGGCTGATGAAGCTGAATTGAAGAGGGTATTGATGCCGGCTGTGCTAGCTGAGCTTACAGTTGACAATACCAATGGAACAAAGAGCCGCCGTGCTTTCTTTGGCTACCATGGAAGTGATCCATATAGCTCCATGCGGAGACTAGATGATACGATGGATGGCTTTGCCGGTGTAGGGCAGGGAAGAATTACGGCAATTGTATCTAAAGATCCTGATGTAAAGTCCGCCATGCATTTCAGCATTGAAAATGTACTCACTACTCCTCAGGAAGAAAACTGGACGTTTGGTTTGGGACCATTAGGCACACTTATTATGGATGTACCTGCAGGTGAGTGTAGAACCTACCAGTTCGCTGTTTGTTTTTACAGAGGTGGTCTGGTAACGGCTGGTATGGATACATCCTATTATTATACACGCTATTTCCAGAATATTGAGTCAGTAGCGGCTTATGCGCTTGAAAATTTCGATTCTATAACAGAACGCTCTAAGAAGGTAAATGAGCTGGTAAATGGGGCTGACCATTTATCCGATGATCAAAAGTTTATGTTAATCCATTCAATCCGCAGCTACTACGGCTCAACACAGATGCTGGATTATGAAGGGGAGCCGTTTTGGGTAGTAAATGAAGGCGAATATCGAATGATGAACACCTTCGACCTGACTGTTGATCAGCTCTTCTTTGAGTTAAAGATGAATCCATGGACCGTTAAAAATGAATTGGATATGTTCGTCAAACGTTTCAGCTATGAAGATACGGTTCGTTTTCCTGGCGATGATACTGAATATCCGGGAGGTATTAGTTTTACCCATGATATGGGAGTAGCAAACACGATTTCTCGTCCTAATTTTTCATCTTATGAGTTATACGGGCTGGATGGATGTTTTTCACATATGACGCACGAGCAGTTGGTGAACTGGATTTTGTGTGCAGCCGTTTACGTGGAACAGACAGGAGATGCAGAGTGGCTTAAAGCTAACATGAACATTGTAGAGCGCTGCTTTGAAAGCATGCTGAACCGAGATCATCCACAGTCTGAAAAGCGTAATGGCCTTATGGGTCTTGATTCCTCCCGTGTTATGGGCGGAGCAGAAATTACGACATATGACAGTCTCGATGTATCACTTGGTCAGGCAAGAAACAATATTTATCTCGCTGGGAAGATTTGGGCATCTTATGTAGCGCTCGAAAAGCTGTTTGCTGAAAATAACAGAGCTAACCTTTCTAAGGAAGCAGGAGAGCAAGCTGAAAAATGTGCCAAAACGATTGTGGAGCATGTGACGGAAGGCGGGTATATTCCAGCTGTTATTGGAGAAGGCAATGACTCAAAAATTATTCCCGCAATTGAGGGGCTTATCTTCCCGTACTTTACAAACTGCAAGGAAGCACTAGATGAAACTGGACGCTTCGGCACTTATATCGGTGCGCTAAAGAATCATCTTGAAACAGTGCTTACAGAAGGCATCTGCTTATTTGAGGATGGTGGATGGAAAATTTCATCAACAAGCAACAACTCTTGGTTAAGCAAGATTTACCTATGTCAATTTATCGCTCGCAAGATCCTTGGTTGGAAATGGGATGAAAAAGGGGCAAGAGCTGACGCGGCTCATGTAAAGTGGCTGACTCATCCTGAATTATCCGTCTGGAGCTGGAGTGACCAAATTATATCAGGCCAAATTGCAGGAAGTAAATACTATCCGCGTGGTGTAACGAGCATCCTGTGGCTTGAGGAAAACGAAAGAACGTCTGCAATCTAAGAGGCAGCTGGAAGGAAGTAAGAAGAGGTGATATCCATGCTAGGAAAATCAGTAGGAAAACTATTCACTGTATGTGAGTGGATTATGAAACTATCATATATCAATGTAATATGGTTTCTCTTTACGGCAGCAGGATTGGTTGTATTTGGATTTATGCCGGCGACTGTGGCTTTATTTACAATTGTCCGTAAGTGGCTGATGAAGGAAATTGACATACCGATTTGGAGAACGTTCCTTGCTGCATATAAAAATGAATTCCGAAAATCGAATGTTTTAGGATTCATATTGGCAGTAGGAGGTGCCCTGATTTATATAGATTTTCAGTTTTTGTTAAATACAGAAGGGGTAATCCAGCTTGCTATGTCTATATTCCTGCTGATTATCGCGTGCTTTTACTTGATTCTTCTATTATTCTTCTTTCCGGTATATGTGCATTACGATTTGAAGATGTTTGATTATCTAAAATACGCATTTTTATTGGGAACTTTAAACCCTCACATGGTACTCTGTATGTTGGCAGGATTGTCGGCTTCTGTATTCTTGGTATTGTATCTGCCTGGATTAGTCCCGTTTTTTAGTGCAGTATCTATTTCATGCGTCCTTATGTCTGGCGGGGCCTATAGCTTTAAACGGGTTCAAAAGCTGCAAACGAAAGCTACAATTAGTTATGAAGATAGTGCTGAATATTGAAACAAAATAAAAAGGAGGGTGTCCTAAAAGATAGCGCTATGCGTTTCCTTTTGGGACACCCTCTTTTTTGTTTATTACTTATTTTTCCCTTAGTTTATCATTGTCCGACAGAAGCCCCCACTTCAAGCACGTGATGGGTGATAGTATCCTCCTATCGCTTTTGTAAACTTTTGAGTATCCACTTTGAAGGTGGAGGTCAATTTTACTAAATATACCTTGATATTCACGATATAGGAATTATAAAGTAATTGATTATGAAAAAAGCTGACCCTACTAATGAGAGTCAGCCGTCAACCTAATTATTTTTCCCCATAAGGGTCAATAGTTTGAATAGTTCCATCTTCATTATACTTTAGTTCAGTGTATTTCACAGCACGCTTATGGTTCACTCCATCTGATAACGAGCAATCATGATAGAACAAATACCACTTATCCTTAAATTGGACAATCGAATGATGTGTGGTCCAGCCGATTACAGGAGTAAGAATTGTACCTTTGAATACAAATGGGCCCTGTGGATTTTCACTTACAGCATAAACAATCTTATGAGTTGTACCCGTAGAATAGGATAGATAGTAGAGGCCATTGTATTTATGAATCCATGGGCCTTCAAAATATCTTCGGTCTTCGTCACTTGCAAGAATCGGATCGCCGTTTTCATCAACAATTGAGATTTCCTGTGGTTCACTTTTAAAAGTCAGCATATCGTCGCTTAATTCAGCTACTCTTGGCCCTAAAGCAGGCTCTGTTGGAGCTGGACCTTCAGCATCTGGGTTAAATGTTTCTGTCTGCCATTTTTCCAACTGTCCTCCCCAAAGGCCGCCAAAGTAAACATATGCTCTATCATCATCATCCACTAACACAGCTGGGTCAATACTGAAGCTACCAGGTATGTAATTTTCCTCTGGTGTAAAAGGTCCCGCAGGATTAGGGCTTGTCGCAACGCCAATCCTGAAAATACCATCTTTATCTCTTGCCGGGAAAAATAAGTAATACGTATTGTTTTTGTAAGCAGCGTCGGGTGCCCAAAGCTGTTTACTTGCCCAAGGAATATCTCTTAAGTGAAGCACTTCTCCGTGGTCTACACATGGTGCGTTTACATCATCCATGGATAAAACATGGTAGTCCTCCATTGCATATTGGTCGCCATTATCATTTGAAGGTCCATCATGATCAAGGTCATGAGAAGGATAAATATAAAGCTTTCCTTCAAAGACATGTGCAGAAGGATCTGCTGTAAAAATATGTGTAACTAAAGGTTCATTAGGTTTTGAGTTTTTTCCCATAGTATTGTGTCTCTCCATTAAATAGTATAGATACTTAAAAATTTAGTATAGTAGAAGTTAGATAACTTTGTATACCCGATAAACTAACTTTCTTAAAGAATCTTGTTCCACTGTAAGAACGCATAAATTTCCAGCTGGAAGCGAATTCAGCGTAGTAGGAAATTTTAGGAATACAGTGCAAGCTTTGTTTTAATATCTTAGTTCAACGGTGCTTTAATTGAATAAGAGACCTAAAAAAGTGCCCTTTTTCCTGTTGGTAGATTTTTAATGTAATTATTTGAGGATTATCCATTCTGTTCTTTTTCAACTGGCTGACGAGACGAGGCTGCTTTGAGAAAAATGGGAATGGTAGGTGAAGGATATTCTCCTTATCCCCCAAACTCTTCCTAGGAAGAAGATACAGAATCCCCCACCTTCGTTCGACCAACGGAAGTTCCCTTGTGGGAAAGGAGCATTAGCGAGTAGGTGGGGGAGTTCAATCATATCTAAATAGTAGAAATTCCTTAGATACTCGTTGGTTGTTTTAGAGACAAAGATTGAGGTCTCTCACAAGTACTTTCCATTATATAGTGTTTTCCATTATCCGAGGAATCATGGAAGCCATGCATTGCTTCTAAAACATGATAAGCTAATTTGCCATTTGCACGATATGTGCTTCCATTGAGGATAGCTTGAGCCATATCTGCTACACCAAGGCCTCTGCTGTTTTGTGAATAGCCATAAGACAGGGGCACATCTACAAATTCTTTTTCGTCACGTTTTCTGATGCGGACAGGTCCTCCAAACGTATTTGGATCGGGAACTAGCAATGTACCTTCACTGCCGTATATTTCGATAGGAGGCAGCGATGTTCCCCCAAAAGCGTCAAAGCTTGTTGTAATTGTTCCGATTGCACCAGATGCAAAATCTATAGTGCCCGAGATATGAGTTGGGGTTGCAACTTGTATTTTAGTACCAGCTTTTGGTTCGCTAGTGACTGTTCTTTCTGGATAGCTAATGCGAGTTGACCCAGAAATTCGTTTAATTGGCCCCAATAGAGATACCAAAGCTGTTAAATAATAAGGCCCCATATCAAACATTGGGCCGCCCCCAATATCATAATAGAATGCAGGGTCTGGATGCCAATGTTCATGGCCGCGGGTAATCATGAAAGCAGACGCCCCAATGGGAACGCCGATTTCACCTTGTTCAATGAGATGAATTGCTGTTTGGATACCCGCACCTAAGAAGGTGTCAGGCGCACTGCCAACTAAGAGGTTTTGCTTCTTGGCCGTTTCTAAAATTTGTTGTCCCTCCTCACGTGTAACTGCAAGAGGTTTTTCCGTATAAACATGTTTACCCGCTTCAAGTGCTTGGATACAAACGGCTGCGTGGGCCTTTGGAATCGTTAAATTAATAACTAATTCAATCTCAGGGTCTGTAAGGAGTTCCTGTACTGAATAGGCTTTAGGAATACCGTGTTTTGCAGCTTGAGCTTGTGCGCGTTGTTTATCTAAGTCTGCACATGCAACAAGTTCGAGATGATCGAATTTTTGACAATTTTCCATATAGATTGAACTGATATTTCCACAGCCAACAATACCAGTTTTAAGTTTTTTCATATTGGCTCCCCCATTATATAATTTATTGACTATCTCCCATACCTGAATATACAGTGCGATTTCCGTTACCAGATGTTCCTGCTAATGTCTTGGCTCGTTTCTTTCCTTCAGCAGCCCATAAAAAGCCGCGGCGCATGATAAGGGAAACCTCTGGCATCGCCACGATATTAGCTTGATGCCCTAATGAATTATAGAACACATTTCCCAGGCCCCAGCGTTTTGTCCATACGACAGGCATATCAACTGCCTTATTCGTAGCATGCGGACCGTCAACAACTGGGAAGCGTGTGGTTGCGAGCACTTCTACCGCAGGATCGACATGGAGATAATACTGCTCACTGACAACTTTAAAATCAGACAAGCCTTCTAATAGCGGACTTGTAGAATGCTTGATATTAACCATGTACTCCACACCATCATTACCAGGGTGTGCTACCCAATTTCCGCCGGTCATAAATTGCCAGTCAACGTTGTTTCGGAATGAGTCGCACATTCCGCCGTGGCATCCGGCTAAGCCAACACCATTTATAACAGCTTCAGATATATTCAATACATATTTTTTTTCAATTTCTCCCATTGTCCAGTGGGGAATGATTAAATCTAATGACTTCAGTTTTTCAACGTCTGCATAGGAATCAAGTGAATTTGAAACTTCTACATGAAAGTTTTCTTCCTCAAGGATTCCTTTAAAGATTTGTGCCACTTGTTCTGGTTCATGACCATCCCAGCCGCCCCAAACGATCATTGCACGCTTTTTCATTTGTGAAACACTCCTTTTATTTACATGTCTGAAATCTTAATCCATTGACGTTTTTCAATTGATAAATCGACAGCTTCCAATACTTCTTGGCATTTCACGCCATCGCGGAAGTTTGGAACAGGCTGGCGGTCCTCGCGGAATGCTGCCATTAACTCAACAACTTCATGAATAAAGGTATGCTCATAACCGATTGTATGTCCTGGCGGCCACCATGCTTTAGCAAAGGCGTGGGCAGGATCAGTCGCTAATACACGGCGGAAGCCTTGCACATCAGCTCTGTCATCAGTGAAATACACCTGCAATTCATTCATTCGTTCAAAGTCAAAAATCACACTTCCTTTACTGCCGTTAATTTCAAAGGAATTTGTGCAGCGATGACCGGAAGCAAAACGAGTAGCTTCAAAGCTTCCTAAAGCACCGTTAGCAAATCGGGCTAAAAATAATGTAGCATCGTCTACAGTAACTTCGCCTTTTTCTGCATGATCACTAACCGTTGCTGATAAGCCTGTCATATTGGTAGGAAGAGGTCTTTCTTTGATGAACGTGTCACTCATTCCAATAACCTCGGTAATGTCACCAATGAGATAGTGAGCCATGTCAATAAGATGGGCGCCTAAGTCTCCATGGGATCCTGAACCTGCAATATCCTTCTGAAGCCTCCATGCAAGAGGGAAGTCTGGATCAATAAGCCAATCCTGTAAAAACCATGCACGAAAATGGTAGATATCACCTAAGCTACCTTCTTCAATTAGCTTTTTGGCTAACATCACAGCAGGAGCAAACCGATAGTTAAAACCGACCATATGTTTAACTCCAGCAGCTTCAACAGCTTCAAGCATTTCTCTCGCGTCCTTCAACGTAAGTGCTAACGGTTTTTCACAAAAAACGTGCTTGCCTGCTTGAACTGCAGCAATGGTTATTTCCTTATGTACATCACTAGGTGCATTAATATCAATTAAGTCAATATCGTCTCTTTCTAAAAGGCCTCTCCAGTCAGTTGCGTATTCCGCCCAACCGAATTGTTTTGCTGCCTCAGCAACCCCCTCGGGATTGCGTCCACAGATAACCTTCATTTCAGGGTGAATGCTTTTTGGGAAAAAGAGCGGAAGATCACGATAGGCATGACTGTGTGCTTTACCCATAAACTTGTAGCCGACCATTCCAATTTTAATAGTCTCCATGTGTTTGTAATTCCTCCCATTTTCATGCATTGAAATCGCATACATTGTATAGTGAAATTGTAACAGCGTAAACTTAGTTTGTATAGCGTATAAACTAAGTTGCTATAGAAAAAACTCAGATGTTTAAGGTTGTTTTTTATCTATTAGCAATATACATAGCAGAGTGGGGGAGCTAAGAAGATGTTTAGAATTAATCAAGGTGAACCGCATCTTAAGTAAATAGGGATTCTTCTATAATCAGTATCTGAATTCTATCGTGAGATACGCGTAAAATCCAAAGAATCAGCTCCGAGGTTACGGAGCTGATTTACTAGTTTCCTATTCTTTAGTCCATAATTGCCCAGTAGGCAGGTTTTACATTGTAATTTGTATCAAAAACAAAAGGTGCATCTTTTCCTACTCCGTTATTGTACTGTTCCGCACGGTCGTTTAACCATGTATGATTATCAGCAATGCCCCAGAATGTTACATTACTAATTTTATCACCTAATTTCTCATATAAAGCAAATAACTGGTCGTAACGTACTGCCTGGCGTTCGAATTCACTTTCTGGAATTGAATCATAAGTCGGATACGCCGGTTTTGGTGGCCAGCCATAAAGACTAACATCGAGCTCAGTAATTTGATTATCTAACCCAAGATCGGCAAACATGTTAATGGTCTTTTCAATCTCTTGAATAGAAGGCCAACCAATTTGGATGTGAGACTGATGGCCAACCCCATCAATTGGAACACCTTGCGCCAATAAATCCTTAACTAGCTTATATAGCGCAGCTCTTTTTGGTTCTATTTCTGTATTGTAATCATTAATATAAAGTTTAGCGTCTTTTCCAGCATATTTTTTAGCCGTCTCAAAAGCGACTTTGATATAGTCAGTACCAGTGATTTGGTACCATGGAGATTGACGTAAGTTTCCTGAATCGTCGACTACTTCATTAACAACATCCCAAGAGTTTACATCATCTTTATAACGTTTTACGATTGTTTTAATATGGGTTTCTAAGCGCTTTAATAGAAGCTTTTTGTTTTTCTCGCGTTGTTTTGGATCTGTTTCATTGATCATTGGCTTTCCTTCTTCATCAAGGAAGAACCAATCTGGTACCTGGCTATGCCAGACAAGGGTATGGCCGCGTAAGTCCATATTATTTTCTTTAGCAAACTTGACAATTTTATCTGCCTCTGTAAAGTTAAATTTGCCTTCTTCTGGATGAATGTTAATAGGCTTCATGACATTCTCTGCAACGATGCTATTATAATGGCGCTTTAACACTTCAGCGTCCTTGCCTTCTAATTGATAAGGTTCAACGGCTGCACCAATTGTGAAGGAATCTTTATATCTTTCATCCATTGGTTGTACTGCTAATGCACTAACTGGCTCAGTTGCAGCAGATACACTATTCATTCCTGCAGGTAGCAATAAGGCTAAGGCTAATCCGGAAATAACAGGTTTACGTAGAATTTTTAGCACGTTTTGATCTCCTTTAAAAAAATATTTTTTGAAAAGGCTTTCTAAAATGATTAATTAAACCTCCTTTTTTTATAGTTTTCTAGCCAGGGGATATGAAGAAAGGGTTTTCAATTCACTTTGAAAACTTTTGTAGCTCTAGTATCCTGGCTCGAGTTTATTATAACAGGGCTTAGTTAGTTTGTATATCGAACTAACTAAGTTTTTTGAATTTTTTTTAGATTGAACCAATTTGAAAGCCCTTAGCCCTTGTGTACCAAGGGTTTTTAAATAAAAAAAAGAGTACCTCCTCAAGTTCTTGTATAATAATGGCTACTGCACACTCTATCCAAGAAACAGGTTTAACCCCTATGTCTATTACATGATAGGAAAATCTGTTTAACATAAGAGGTTTATACGATTTAGGACCCTCCAAGCGAGTTAAATCTGTTTTTTCAATGCTTCTCATTGAATCACTGTTGTTAAAGGCAACGTCGTAAATAAAGCCTGCCGTTGAATCTCACGGTCACGGTAGGCTTTATTTACGATCATTGGCGTCATTCATATAAAAAATACATTTACCCTACTGCATTTGGAGTTTTGACCTAAGGAAATTTTCAGTTGAAAAAGCTGCAACTCCCAACGCAGAAGAAGGCAATGATAAATCTGAAAAATCAACTTTAATATCTGTTTGATGGAACGGCAATGTGAATTTGCTAATAACGTCCCGAACTTGAGGTTCAATCCATCGTCTTGCTGCTGCAAGACGGCTTCCAATGATAATTTGCTGAGGATTAAATGCATGGATGATATTAATAATCCCCAAGCCAAGATTTCTGCCAACATCCTCCAATAGTTGAATGATTGCTTGCTCACCATTTTGGGCAAGTGAGATGATTTCACTTAAATTGACATCATTTTTTAAGCCCAAGTTTATTTCACTTGCCTTTGATAGCAAGGATTGTTCAGACGCATATAACTCCCAGCAGCCTCTATTTCCACATCGGCACTGCATCCCGTTTTTATCAATTGTCATATGCCCGAACTCACCTGAATATCCATTAACTCCTTTATATAACTCACCATTAATAATAATGCCGGTTCCGATCCCGATCCCTGCGCTTACATAAACCAGGTCATCAAAAGGCTGTCCGAGTCCGAACTTTTTCTCCCCGTAAGCACCAGCATTTGCTTCGTTTTCGACAATAACGGGTACGTTGAACATGTTTTCAAGTGATGCTGTTAGTGAAACGTTTTTCCAGCCAAGATTGGGGGCGAGCAGAATATCTCCTTCCTTGTTCACAATGCCTGGTGCACCAATTCCAATTCCGACGATTCCGTAGGGAGAGGGAGGGGCAGCCTGTATTAAAAAGGAAATGACGCTTTTTACACGGTCAAGAGTATCCTCAAAGGATACATTTGTATATTTTTCATTTTTGGTAGCCACAATGTTTCCGTGAAGATCGGTTAAGACACCGAGGATGTAGTTGACACCGAGGTCAAGCCCAATGGAATAACCGGCTCCTTGGTTAAGCAAAAGCATTACTGGGCGCCTGCCCCCGCTGGATTCGCCCCGACCGGATTCATAGATTAACTGTTCCTCCAGCAGCTCTGCTACTAATGATGAAACTGTCCCTTTGTTTAAACCGGATGTTTGGGCGATATCCGCACGTGAAATAGGAGAATTGTTCATAATCAGGTTGAATACAACCGATTTATTTTCTTTTTTTACTAACTGTTGATTCCAGGTAGTCTGCATAATGAGTTCCGTTCCTTTCTTTTACAATAGCCTTACATCTATTATAGCGATTTTATTCTTCTGAATAAATTTTAATTATAAAAAACTTTGTTCATCCGATAGACAAACAAAGTTTGTAGTGATATAATCATTTCATAAGTTACACAGCTGAGAGAGAACCGGTGCATAGTTGTTCTTCTGATTCTATCTTTAGCTTGTTGTAAACGGTAACAACAAAATCATTCGTGAATGTATAACATGAAACAAAAGAGGGGGAAATTTCACATGACTTATTTCCAAAATATTAACCAAATTAAGTATGAAGGTCCAACATCAAAAAATCCGCTTTCATTTAAATACTACAATCCAGAAGAAAAAATCAATGGAAAAACAATGGAGGAAATCTTACGCTTTTCCGTTGCGTATTGGCACACATTCGCTGCTGATGGAACAGATCCATTCGGTGCGGGAACGATGATTCGCCCTTGGGATCATTATAAAGGGTTAGACTTGGCAAAAGCGCGTGTGGAAGCAGCATTTGAATTGTTTGAAAAGCTAAATGTACCTTTCTTCTGCTTCCACGATTCCGATATCGCACCTGAAGGAAACACACTAAAGGAAACATATGACGCTCTTGATCCGATTGTTGCGATGATTAAGGATTATATGAAAACAAGCAAAACGAAATTGCTTTGGAATACAGTGAATGCGTTTACGCATCCGAGATATGTCCACGGCGCAGCTACTTCCAATAATGCGGATGTATTTGCCTATGCTGCCGCAAAAGTGAAAAAGGGTCTTGAAATCGGAAAAGAGCTTGGGGCAGAAAACTATGTATTCTGGGGCGGCCGTGAAGGCTACGAAACATTATTAAATACGGATATGAAGCTTGAACAGGATAATTTGGCACGCTTCTTCCATATGGCTGTTGATTATGCGAAGGAAATTGGTTTTGACGGCCAATTCTTGATTGAGCCGAAGCCAAAAGAGCCAACAAAGCACCAATATGATTTTGATGTTGCGACTGGTCTAGCATTCTTGCAAAAATATGATCTTGAGGACTACTTCAAGTTCAATATCGAAGCGAACCATGCGACGCTTGCCGGTCATACATTTGAACACGAACTGCGCGTTGCCCGCATTAACGGTATGCTTGGATCTGTCGATGCGAACCAAGGGGATACACTAATTGGCTGGGATACAGATGAGTTCCCGACAGATTTATATTCTACAACATTAGCAATGTATGAAATTCTATTGAACGGCGGTCTTGGCAAAGGCGGACTTAATTTTGACGCGAAGGTAAGAAGAGGCTCCTTTGAACCAGAAGATCTGTTCCATGCCCACATTGCCGGAATGGATGCATTTGCAATCGGCTTGAAGGTAGCGAATAAGCTGATCGAGGACAAGGTATTAGAGAATGTGATCGCTGATAGATACAGCAGCTTCACAGAAGGTATTGGCTTAGAGATCGTGGAAGGCAGAGCGGATTTCCATAAGCTTGAGCAATATGCGTTAAACCTTGGAGAAATTAAGAACAAATCCGGCCGTCAGGAACGATTAAAAGCATTGGTAAATCAATACCTATTGGAAACGTTAGCAAGAGTAACTGTATAATAGAAACGAACATCCCAATAAATAAGGAACATGCTGGAATGGTGTTTTGTTCCAGCATGTTTTTATCATCTAGTATAATTATTAAATAAAAAGGTGATACAGGTGAAATTGTGTGGAGTACACAAAATTATCGGTATAACAACCAGTTTAATTTCAAATATGCAGGCTATTTGAAAAAAATGATATCAGTAGCTTTCATTCCTATTGACTTTTTTACGCTTTTGAATGTAAAACGAAATCTGAAATCGATTCCTATACTGCTTAGGCAGAACGTCAAATAAAGTGCTTTTCACGTGAAAGAGAAAAAAATAGTTCACATGGTGAACAAGCCAAGTTGGGGTTTGATATAATCCATATGAGAACGATTTCAACGTTTATTAACAATACAACGTAGTTGATTAGCACGAATTAACTATTAAAAGTAATGAAACGTATTAGAGATGAATACTACAAATGTTTAGCTGTGAAAAACTGTCATGTCTTAGTCATTATTCTGTTTAATTCAATCTATTGTTTTTAAAGGGAGATTAAGAACTGATTACAGTAAGTATTTGGGGTATAGTTTGTTCCGTAAGTCATTTGTAAATTCAAAATAGAAGGGAGTATACAGATAGATTTTAGAATAATAAACCAAAAAGAAACAGGTTGTTTGAAACTTCTCTAACTGTATAAATAATAATGTGTTTTGAAAACGCTATAAAAATCAGAATGGGATTGAAAGAGTTATTAATATTTATTATATAATGGCAAGATAACTAATGAATGATGCTGCATGGTTATTTATAAGTCATTTGTTAAACTTATATAAATAAATGTTCTTTTTGGTTATTAAAATCTGTTTGTAGCAAACTATGAAACAAAAACGAAACTCACTTTATATCTTTTCAATTACGTTAGTAGCTGCTATTGGTGGTTTGCTTTTTGGTTATGATACAGCTGTAATATCTGGTGCCGAAGCATCAATACGGGCATATTTTATCGATAGCTTAGGCTTAGGATCATTAGCGCACGGAGCAACAATTTCAAGTGCATTAATAGGCTGTATCATCGGAGGATTTTTATCTGGTTATTTCGCGTCAAATTTTGGTCGTAAAAATTCACTTATGATAGCAGCTGTACTATTCATTGTATCAGCCTTAGGGGCTGCTTATCCTGAGTTTTTATTTTTCACAAAAGGAGAACCAACGATCTCTTTGTTGCTTGCCTTTAACGTGTACCGAATAATAGGTGGAATTGGCGTTGGTTTGGCATCTGCAATTTGCCCAATGTATATAGGGGAAATTGCTCCTGCTGATATTCGTGGTCGGTTGGTTTCGTTCAATCAATTTATGATTATTTTTGGTATGTTGGTTGTTTACTTTGTTAACTGGGGCATTGCTAACGGAGAGACATTAGAATGGATAAACGATATGGGTTGGAGATATATGTTTGCTTCAGGAGCTATTCCAGCTTTATTATTTGGTATACTTTTATTTTTCGTGCCAGAAACACCTCGATACTTAGTAATACAAAATCAAGATGATAAAGCTCTAGCCATTCTTACTAAAATTAATAATAGTTCTGCAGAGGCGAAATCCATCTTGACTGAAATTAAACAAACGATGAAGGTAAATGTTTCTTCCGAAAAACTATTCGCTTATGGGAAATTAGTGATTGTTACTGGAGTCCTTCTCTCTGTATTCCAACAGTTTGTTGGTATCAACGTTGCTTTATATTATGCGCCACATATTTTTGAAAGTATGGGAGCTGCAAAAGATGCTTCCATGTTACAGGCAATTGTTATGGGATTAGTCAATGTTATCTTTACTGTTGTTGCCATCATGACTGTGGATAGATGGGGACGTAAACCTTTATTAATAACAGGTTCCATCGGTATGGCTATTGGTATGTTTGGTGTAGCAGGAATGGCCTTCTCAAATATTATTGGAATTAGTACGTTAGTATTCATTATTATATACACAGCTTCATTCATGATGTCATGGGGACCAATATGTTGGGTATTGATTTCTGAAATTTTCCCTAACAAAATTCGTGGACAAGCCGTGGCTGTTGCTGTAGCGGCACAATGGGCTGCTAACTACCTGATTTCATCTACTTATCCAATGATGATGGAATATAGTGGCGGTTTAACCTATGGTTTCTATGGTCTAATGAGTGTACTTTCAGCTGTATTTGTTTGGAAGTTTGTTCCTGAAACAAAAGGGAAGACCTTGGAGGAAATGGAAACATATTGGGATAAATCAGCGTAATACATTATAAAACCTAGGAAATATAAAGACTGCCGTTGAATTTCCCGGCAGTCTTTATATTTTATTATTGGTGGCGTGTCTGTTTGTGAAAAGGGAACAACGAACATGATGAATGTTCCTGTTGATGGGAATGTAGTCAAAAGGTGCTAGGAGGAAAAAAAGTGAAAGTAGTAATTGCGTCTGATCATGGTGGAATGAATATTCGTAAAGAAATAATCTCATTAATGGAAGAGCTGAAGATAGAGTATGTAGATTTAGGGTGTGAATGTAACACCTCTGTTGACTATCCAGATTACGCGATTCCAGTGGCTGAAAAGGTGGCAAGTGGTGAAGTGGATCGAGGTATTCTAATTTGTGGTACAGGAATTGGAATGAGTATTGCAGCTAACAAAGTAAAAGGAGTCCGTTGCGCGCTTGTACACGATACATTCAGTGCCAAGGCAACGAGAGAACATAATAATACAAATATATTGGCTATGGGAGAACGTGTCATTGGTCCGGGCTTAGCTCGAGATATTGCGAAAATATGGTTAACAACCCCCTTCGAAGGTGGTAGGCATGAAAATCGTGTCAATAAAATAACAGCATATGAAGTGACTTTTGAGTAAAATCAGGAACATATTATATCAGGAAGATGGCTTTATTGCCTTGGCTAAGTACCCAACACCTGAAACCATTAAATGTATGGTCTTGCACGGTACAGTTTTTACAATTTTCTTTCCTTAATTATTGGGTATCTTATCAGAACCGTTTTTAAGACTCATCTATCCATAGCGGCACGAGAGGATGATGAATAATGAAGAAAAGATGGATGATCCTATTATTCTGCGTTTTCTTTTTAACCGCCTTAATAGGTTATACAGTTAAGTTCCTTAGAGAAAATGATAAGCCTAAAGTGGTTGCTGTTTTAAAAGAATTAGATTCACAGTATTGGAAAATTGTTAAAGGAGGGGTAGAAAAGGGATTTCGTGATTTTGATATAGATGGTAAAGTTCTCGCAACTCATGACGGATCCGTAGAAGAACAGAACGATATATTAAAAAATGTTCTTAAAGAAAAGCCAGACGTAGTAATTGTCGCTCCGATTTCTGCATCTAATATTCCTATCTTAAAGGAGTTTGACAAAAACAATATTCCCGTATTGTTAGTAGACACAAATGACCTCTGGGAAAATAAAACTTCCTATATTGGTACTGATAATTTTGAACTAGGAAGAAAAGCAGGGGAATTATTAGCATCGCAACTGCAACCTGGAGATGAGGTGGCCCTTCCCCTTTTTGACGGATTTTTAACCAATCAAGTTTTTAGTGAACGAATAAACGGAGTTAAATATAGTTTAGAAGACGCAGGCGTTACAGTCTTGGTAGACACAGTAAAATTACGGGACGAACTTTCATCTGTTAAAAAAGCAATGACAAATATTTTACAGGATCATCCTGATGTTAAAGGGGTATTTGCTGTAAATGATATCATAGCACTAAGTGTTTTCGAGGTCACTAAGGAACATAGGTATAAAATGCCGATTGTAGGAGCGGATGGAGTTATCGAAATGGTGGATTTAATAGAAGATGGAACTCTCACTGGTACAATAGCACAGAATCCTTATGATATGGGCTATATAAGTGTGGAAACTGCAGTGAAAGTGATAAAGGGAGAAAAAGTTGCAAAAAATATAGATACTGGTATAGATATTATCACTAAGGATAATGCGAAACAGAAGCTAGATTTTCTGAAACAATTGTTGAAGTGAAGCGAAATGGCACATACATTGATTGGCAGAGGTCACAGGCTAGTAGCTGATGGCGTCGTCGTATTGAAAAAGCTCAGTCCACGAACTATTCTCGGTACTCATGATAGGAGAACGAAGGAATTTCTTGCTCTACGTAGTGTCGGACTGTTGAATGTGGTCCGCTTATATGGGAGAAAAGCTTTTCAGGATGAACCGAGGATCGCGCTCGATATCGAATTAACAAAATGGCAAAAAAATTCCCTTAATAATGAATTAGAGCACGAACCTACATTTACAGAATATATGGGCGTTTAAATTCCTTATATTGAGATTCAGCTCCAACCTGGTCGAGACGTGTCGGGGTTAATTGAAGCTGCTGCAAATTAATGAGCGTACTTTCAGCTATATTTGTTTGGAAGTCTGTCCCTGAAACGAAAGGGAAGACCCTAGAGGAAATGGAGACAGTTTGGAATAAATCAGCATAATACATTATAGAACATAGGAAATATAAAGACTGTCGCTGAATTTCACGGCAGTCTTTATGTATTATTATTGTTATTAATCTAAAAATAAGCTTACTTTACTATAGTTGCAGTTTTGACCTAAGGAATACTTCGGTTGAAAAAGCGGACACTCCCAAGGCGGAAGAGGGAAGGGATAAATCTGAAAAATGGACTTTAATACCTGTGTGATGAAAAGACAATGTAAATCTGTCTATCACGTCCCGAACCTGGGACTCAATCCATTGTCTTGCTGCTGCAAGGCGATTTCCAATGATAATTTGCTGCGGATTAAATGCATGGATGATATTAATGATCCCCAAGCCAAGATTTTGGCCGATTTCTTCCAATAGTTGAATGGCTGTTTCCTCACCATTTTCTGCAAGTGATATGATTTCGCCCAAATTGATATCATTTTTTATTCCCAGGTTCATTTCATTAGCTTTTGATATCAGGGATTGTTCAGATGCATACAGTTCCCAGCAGCCTTTATTTCCGCATCGGCATTGCATTCCGTTTTTGTCAATTGTCATATGCCCGAATTCACCTGAATATCCATTAACCCCTTTATACAGCTCACCATTAATAATAATGCCTGTTCCGATCCCGATTCCCGCACTTACATAAATCAGATTATCAAAGGGCTGCCCTAGTCCAAACTTTTTCTCTCCATAAGCACCGGCATTTGCCTCGTTTTCGACAATAACAGGTACATTGAACATTCTTTCAAGCTCTGCTGTTAGTGAAACGTTTTTCCATCCTAGGTTGGGAGCAAGCAAAATATCTCCTTCTTTGTTTAAAACTCCGGGTGCACCAATTCCGATTCCGACGATTCTATAGGGAGAGGGAGGGGCAGCATCAATTAAAAAGGAAATAACACTTTTCACACGATTAAGAGTATCTTCAAAAGATACATTTGTATACTTTTCATTTTTCGTAGTCACAATGTTTCCGTGAAGATCGGTTAGGACTCCGAGAATATAGTTGACACCAAGGTCAAGTCCAATGGAATAGCCGGCACCTTGGTTAAACAGGAGCATTACCGGGCGTCTGCCCCCGCTGGATTCACCTGGGCCAGACTCATAAATTAACTGTTCCTCCAGCAGCTCTGCTACTAATGATGAAACTGTTCCTTTGTTTAAACCGGATGTTTGCGCGATATCAGCACGTGAAATAGGGGAATGATTCATAATTAGATTTAAGACAATTGACTTATTTTCCTTTTTTACTAACTGTTGATTCCAGATCACTTGCATAATAATTTCCGTCCCCTTCTTTGTATAGCAGTTGTACATCTGCTATAACGATTTTATTTTTCTAAATTGGTTCTATTAATTATTATAAACTTTGTTCATCCGATAGACAAACAAAGTTTGTGGTGATATAATCAATTCATAAGTTGTACAGCCGAAGGAAACTTGGCATATAGTTGTTTTATTTTTAGTGTGTTGTAAGCGATAACAACAAAAAAATAATTTGTGAGTTCATAATGTGAAAACCAAAGAGGAGGACGTTTTAAATGGCTTATTTCCAAAATATTAACCAAATTCAGTTTGAAGGTCCAACATCAAAAAATCCACTTTCATTTAAATACTACAATCCAGAAGAAAAAATCAATGGAAAAACAATGGAGGAAATTCTGCGCTTTTCCGTTGCATATTGGCATACATTCGCTGCTGATGGAACGGATCCATTCGGTGCAGGAACAATGATGCGCCCTTGGGATCATTATAAAGGCTTAGACCTAGCGAAAGCACGTGTAGAAGCAGCGTTTGAATTGTTTGAGAAGCTAAATGTACCGTTCTTCTGTTTCCACGATTCCGATATCGCGCCTGAAGGAAACACACTAAAGGAAACATACGATGCTCTTGATCCAATCGTTGCGATGATTAAGGATTATATGAAAACAAGCAAAACGAAATTACTTTGGAACACAGTGAATGCGTTTACGCACCCACGATATGTTCATGGGGCAGCAACCTCCAATAATGCCGATGTGTTTGCCTATGCTGCTGCAAAGGTGAAAAAAGGTCTTGAAATCGGAAAAGAGCTTGGGGCAGAAAACTATGTATTCTGGGGCGGCCGTGAAGGCTACGAAACATTATTAAATACAGACATGAAGCTTGAACAGGATAATTTGGCCCGCTTCTTCCATATGGCTGTTGATTATGCAAAGGAAATTGGTTTTGATGGCCAGTTCTTAATTGAACCGAAGCCAAAGGAGCCAACAAAGCACCAATATGATTTTGACGTTGCGACTGGTCTTGCATTCTTGCAAAAATACGATCTTCAAGACCACTTTAAGTTCAATATTGAGGCGAACCATGCGACTCTTGCCGGTCATACATTTGAACACGAACTGCGTGTTGCCCGCATTAACGGTATGCTTGGATCCGTAGACGCGAACCAAGGAGATACGCTGATTGGCTGGGATACGGATGAATTCCCAACTGATTTATATTCTACTACGTTAGCAATGTATGAAATTCTACTGAACGGCGGACTTGGCAAAGGCGGACTTAACTTTGATGCTAAAGTACGAAGAGGCTCCTTTGAACCAGAAGATCTATTCCATGCTCATATTGCCGGAATGGATGCATTTGCAATCGGCTTGAAGGTAGCGAATAAACTTATTGAAGATAGAGTATTAGAGGATGTGATTGCTGACAGATACAGCAGCTTCACAGAAGGCATCGGCCTGGAGATTGTGGAAGGTAGAGCGGATTTCCGCAAGCTTGAGCAATACGCGCTAGGCCTTGGAGAAATCAAGAACAAGTCCGGCCGTCAAGAACGATTAAAAGCAGTGGTAAACCAATACTTACTGGAAACATTATCGAATGTAACTGTATAACAAAACAGGAAATGTGTGAAAAGTGCGGGCGCTCTGTTTAGCCCTGGCAGTCAAACAACCCACACAGTACAGCGATGGTTATTTGACTGCAGGGCTGGGCGCTGAAGCTAGTCATCCTCAAATTTGTTATTTGCCCACCTATTTTTTAAAAAAGAAATGTGCTGGAACAGTATATCATTCCAGCACATTTTTATAGCCTAGTATGATCATTAAATGAAAGGGTGATATAGATGAAGTATGTAATTGGGGTAGACCTTGGAACAAGTGCAGTTAAAATCTTACTTATCAACCAAAATGGAGAAGTTTGTCATGAGGTTTCTAAATCTTATCCGCTTATTCAGGAAAAGTCGGGATATAGTGAACAAAATCCGGAAGAATGGGTAGAGAAAACTGCGCAAGGCCTTGCAGAACTCGTTCAAAAATTCCAGGGGAATGCTGAAGATATTGAAGGTATCAGTTTTTCTGGGCAAATGCACGGACTTGTGTTGCTTGATGAGAAGCATCAAGTATTACGAAACGCAATTCTTTGGAATGATACGAGAACAACAGAGCAATGCCGGCTAATTAATGAAATTGTCGGAACAGAACGATTACTCGAAATTACAAAAAATCCAGCTCTGGAAGGCTTCACTTTGCCAAAGCTGCTATGGGTGAAACAATATGAACCCGAAGTTTTTGAAAAGGCAAGTGTATTCATGCTGCCAAAGGATTATTTGCGCTATCGTATGACAGGAGAAATTCATAGCGAATATTCTGATGCAGCAGGAACGCTGCTTTTAAACGTAAGTAAGAAAACATGGAGTACAGAAATTTGTGAGCTTGTTGGTATTAAATCTGAACTTTGCCCGCCGCTCGTAGAATCCCATCAATTAGTCGGAACAATCACGTCTGATTTCGCGAATAGAACAGGTCTTTCTGAATCCGTTAAGGTATTTGCCGGCGGCGCAGATAATGCGTGCGGAGCGATAGGATCTGGAATCTTATCGGAAGGAAGAACATTATGCAGCATTGGGACCTCAGGGGTTGTTCTTTCCTATGAAGAGCGTAATGATCAAGACTTTCAAGGGAAGGTCCACTATTTCAACCACGGGGAAGAGAACGCTTTTTACACAATGGGAGTAACCTTAGCTGCCGGTTATAGTTTGAGCTGGTTTAAAGATACCTTCGCAGAGAAGGAAGAATTTGAGCAGCTATTACAAGGTGTAGATCAGGTTCCAGTTGGTGCGAATGGCCTGTTGTTTACGCCATATTTGGTTGGTGAACGGACACCTCATGCCGATTCGGTTATCCGCGGAAGCTTTATCGGAATGGATGCATCTCATAAGCGTCATGACTTTGTCCGTGCGGTGCTGGAGGGCATTACGTTTTCGCTAAATGAATCTATCGAAATCTTTAGGGAAAATGGAAAAACGATTGATACTATTGTATCGATTGGCGGAGGAGCAAAAAATGAAGCTTGGCTACAAATGCAGGCTGACATTTTTGATGCAAATATTGTGAAGCTTTCAAGTGAGCAGGGACCAGGAATGGGTGCTGCAATGCTTGCGGCATTTGGATGCGGCTGGTTTTCATCCTTACTGGAATGTGCTGACAAATTCATCGAGCCAGTTAAAACCTATCAACCAATCAAGGAGAATGTAGCAAAGTATCAAAAGCTGTTTAGCATTTATAAACAGGTCTATGAACAAACGAAGGTTCTTAATGAACAGCTGCAGGAGTTCAGAAAATAAAACGTTATAATCTTTTGAATTAAGGAGAGTAGACGATGAACTATCGAAAATTGGGTAACACAGGGATTTCTGTAAGTGAAGTCAGCTTTGGGACATGGGCAATCGGAGGCTCCTGGGGGAAAACAAACGATCAGGAATCTTTGAAGGCGCTAGATTATGCAATCGGGCAGGGCGTGAATTTTTTCGATACTGCTGATGTGTACGGGGATGGACACAGTGAAGAGTTACTGGCTAAAGCTACAAAGGGTAAAGAAGATCAAGTGTATATCGCGACTAAGTTTTGCCGGGCGGGAGATATCCATTCAAAAGAAACTTACTCATATGAGGCAGTCCGTTCTTATTGTGAAGCAAGTTTAAAGCGGCTCGGCCGAGAAGCAATAGATTTATACCAAATTCATTGTCCGCCAATTGAAATTTTACAAAACGGACAGGTATTTGAGGTACTTGATAAATTACAGCAGGAAGGAAAAATCCGTCACTACGGTGTTAGTGTGGAGACTGCCCAGGAAGGGCTTCTATGCCTGCAAAACCCCAATGTTAAAGCTTTACAAGTAATCTTTAACATGTTCCGCCAAAAGCCTCTTGAAAAGCTATTTCCGGAAGCAAAGAAAAATGGCGTTGGCATTCTTGTCCGTCTGCCGCTTGCAAGCGGGTTGCTGACAGGGAAATTTACAAAGGAACATACCTTTGAGGCAGACGATCACCGTAATTTTAATGAAAACGGGGCAGCTTTTAACGTTGGTGAAACATTTGCAGGTCTTGGATTTGCTAAAGGTGTTGAATTATCAGAACAGCTTTCGTGGATTGCAGAAGGAAGGCATTCGATGACAACAGCGGCTTTAAGATGGATATTGGACCAGGATGAAATTTCGTGTGTGATTCCAGGATTTAAAAATGAACGTCAAATAATAGAGAACCTGAAAGCCATTGAAGAAAAATCATTTTCACCAGAGGAATTCCAAAGCATTGCTCAGTTTTATGAGGAAAATGTTAGAGATTTCATTAGAGGACCATATTAAAAGTCAGGAGGGATATAGTGGAAGCCCTAAAGGAAACCTTTGGAGAATTAAATGGGCAAGTAATTACATCGTATACAATCCGAAATGATAAAGGGATGGAGCTTACTTGTATTGATTACGGGTGCACCATTACAAGGATTATGGTACCCGATAAAAATGGGGTAAAGGAAAATGTGGTACTAGGCTACGATACACTAGAAGAGTATCTGAACTATTCACCGTATTTTGGCTGTATCATCGGCCGAATAAGCGGAAGGATTAAGGATGCAAGGTTTACCTTGGATGATAAAACTTTTACATTAGCAAAAAATGAAAACGAGCACCATCTCCATGGAGGGAATAATGGCTTTCATAATGTCATTTGGAGTTCATCCGTAGAAACAAAAACGGATGAAGTAAATATAGCATTCTCCTATACAAGTCCTGATGGGGAAGAGGGATTTCCAGGTAACCTTAAACTTCATGTAACCTATTCATTGAATAATGAAAATGAAATCGTTATTTCCTATCAAGGTATTTCTGATAAAAAAACAATTGTTAATCTGACAAACCATTCTTACTTCAACCTAAGCGGTAATTTAAAGCGGACAATTTTAGAGCATGAGCTAACATTAAAAAGCGATAGCTTTTTGGAGCTTGATTCATCTCTCATACCAACGGGAAAAGCCTTATCTGTTGATGATACAGTATTTGATTTTAGAAAGGGCCAGCAAATTTTGCAAGGGGTTAATTCTGAACACCCACAAACGAAAATTGTTGGCGGAGGGTATGACCATCCGTTCCTATTAAATGCAAATCATCAACAGGAGATCGTACTGGTCGATCATGAAAGCGGCAGGAAGCTTGAAATCGAGACGGATGAACCATGCGTTGTTCTTTATACAGGAAACTCCCTGGAAAATGGTTTTACAATAGGAGGAGTACCGTCCGAGAAGCATTTAGGTTTATGTCTGGAAACGCAAATACCGCCTAACATGATAAATAACCCAGACTTTCCTTCTGCAGTACTTGAGGCAAATGAAATTTATTCAACTAAGACAAAATATGCTTTTAAATTGATTTAATTAATCAGAGCTGGTGAAAATGATTTACGAAAGGGCAAGGAATGAATTTTCTGCCGACTTGCAGGCTATAAAATACAGAGATTTATAGACAGCACAGTTTTACTGAAAACATGTAGTGTCTGAAGGGAGAATTATAGTGAATAATGTAACAGATCTTGCAGCAGTAGAAACATTAGCTGTAAATACAATACGCACTTTATCTATCGATGCAGTAGAAAAAGCGAAATCTGGTCATCCAGGTATGCCAATGGGAACAGCTCCAATGGGACATGTATTATGGTCAAAAATTATGAATCATAACCCTGCGAATCCATCTTGGTTTAATCGAGACCGTTTTGTTTTGTCTGCCGGTCACGGTTCCATGCTGTTGTACAGCTTACTGCATTTATGCGGATATGATGTGTCCTTAGAAGATATTAAACAGTTTAGACAATGGGGAAGCAAAACGCCGGGACATCCTGAATATGGACATACTCCTGGTGTTGATGCGACGACAGGTCCCCTTGGGCAAGGGGTAGCAATGGGCGTAGGAATGGCTATGGCAGAAGCACATCTTGCAGCTGTATATAATCAAGAAAACTTCCCGATTGTAGATCACTATACATATGTGATTTGCGGAGATGGGGATTTAATGGAAGGTGTGTCCGCAGAGGCTGCATCTCTTGCAGGACACTTACAACTAGGCAAGCTAATCATGATGTACGATTCGAATAATATTACACTTGATGGCGAAGCCCATCTGTCATTTTCGGAGAATGTAGGGAAACGGTTTGAGGCGTATGGATGGCAGGTACTTCAAGTGAATAGCCAAAATGACTTACATGCAATCGAGCATGCATTAGTTGAAGCAAAGAATGAGCTAACAAAGCCTACTTTAATTGAGGTGAAAACAACCTTAGGATATGGAAGTCCGAATAAGGGCGGTAAGGGAGGACATCAAGGTACGCATGGCTCTCCTCTAGGTGCAGAAGAAATTAAACTAACAAAAGAATTTTATCGATGGCCGCAAGAAGACTTTTATATTCCAGAGGAAGTAAAAGCGTACTATCAAGAAGTAAAAGAAAAAGGTATTCAGTCCAACCAGCAGTGGGAACAGTTATTGGAACAGTACAAACAAGAGTATCCAGAGCTTGCTTATCGTCTAGAGAAGGATATACAAGGGGAATTACCTCCTGCATGGCAAGAGAATGTACCGAGCTATGAGCTAGGAACAGCGATTTCCACACGTGTTGCTTCTGGACAAGTATTAAACGCATTGGCCAAGCAAGTACCAAGCGTAATGGGAGGATCTGCAGATTTAGAATCTTCTACGATGACTCACTTAAATGGAGAAGGAAGATTTGCTCCTGGTCAGTATGGAGAGCGAAATGTTTACTTTGGGGTTCGAGAATTTGCAATGGGAGCAATTCTAAATGGAATGTCCTTACATGGCGCTATCAAGCCGTTTGGCTCTACATTCTTTGTTTTTTCTGATTATCTTCGTCCGGCCATTCGACTAGCGGCGCTAATGAATTTACCAGTAACATATGTGTTTACACATGACAGCATTTACGTAGGGGAAGATGGACCAACCCATGAACCGATTGAGCAGTTAGCAGCATTACGGTCTATTCCAAATGTGAAAGTCCTCCGCCCGGCTGATGCAAACGAAACGGCCGCTGCATGGAAGTATGCTGTAAAGAATCAAGAAGGGCCGGTTGTATTAGTATTAAGCCGGCAAAATATACCTGTTGTAGTAGAAAATCAAATAGCATGCGCAAATGTTGAAAAGGGAGCATACGTGGTAGCGGAATCTGCGCAGGAGTCTCCTGAGGTGCAACTGATTGCAACAGGTTCTGAAGTAGCGCTGGCAATAGGTGTGAAAGATGCACTGACAAAAGAGGGAATCAGGACGCGTGTCGTGAGTATGCCATCATGGGAATTGTTTGAACAACAACCAGCTTCGTACCAACAGGCTATTCTCCAGCCGGATATTAGGCTGAATGTAGCTATAGAGTTAGGTTCTCCGCAAGGATGGGCACATTTTGTTGGACGAGAGGGATTAATTATCGGCATTTCTACATTCGGGGCATCAGCTCCTGGGGACCGTATTGCAAAGGAATACGGATTTACAGTGGAAAATATCGTAAAGCAGATTAAATCACGGTTATAATGCTATATCCTTCGAACAGCTGTATTAACTAAGTGAATATTTATCAATATAAGAATGCTATTTTAGAAGGAAAAAAGATGTTGAAAACTTTACAGGATACGACAATACTACATAATGGTGTAGAAATGCCGTGGGTTGGATTAGGTGTTTCAAGTTCAAGAAGGCTCAGAAGTCATCGAATCTGTCAAGGCAGCGATTAAACATGGATACCGAAGTATTGATACAGCAGCCATTTATAAAAATGAAGAAGGTGTGGGACAAGCGATTAAAGAGCAACGAATCATTGAAAATGCAAATATTTTTGATTTTGAATTATCTGCAGACGATATGGAGAAAATTAATGGATTAAACAAAGAGGAGCGTATAGGTCCTGATTCAGATAACTTTGAAGTTGGTTTTAATAACTAAAGTGTAGGTATGAGTAGTTGTCAAGAGCAATTCTTGACAACTACTGAGCTTGCCGAGAAACCCTTGTGGTTTCTCGGCAAGCTGATAAACTATATTAAGGATATTGACATAGTTTATGTCTTTATATTTTAAGAAAGAACCGATTCTATTCTCGTAAAGGCCCAATCTAATTCTTCCTCTGAAATAATAAGCGGCGGGGCAATGCGAAGAACGCACTCATGTGTTTCTTTGCAAAGCAGCCCTTCAGTTTTTAAACGCTTGCAATACGGACGTGCCGGCTCATGCAACTCAATGCCGATAAATAATCCTCTGCCGCGAACCTCTTTTATCATCGGATTTTGGATCGCTTGCAGTCTAGTCAGCAGCTTTTCACCGAGACGCAATGAGCGCTCCGCAAGCTTTTCCTTAATGATTACATCAAGAGCGGCAATGGATACGGCACAGGCAAGAGGATTGCCGCCAAACGTTGAGCCGTGCGACCCAGGATTGAACACTCCTAAAATATCACGGTTTGCTGCTACGCATGATATAGGAAATACACCTCCGCCTAATGCTTTTCCAAGAATATACATATGTGGAATGACATCCTCCCAATCGCATGCAAACATTTTTCCTGTACGTCCAAGCCCCGTTTGGATTTCGTCTGCGATAAATAATACATTTTGTTCCTGACAAATAACAAATGCTTGTTTCAGAAAACCATCCGGCGGAATGATAATGCCAGCTTCTCCTTGAATAGGTTCGATAATCAGAGCAGCTGTATGTTTTGTGATCGCTTTTCTTAATGCGTCTACATCACCGTATGGAATAACTATAATGCCCGGCAGCATGGGACCGAAGCCGCGTTTGTAGTCGGGATTAGATGACATAGATACAGCTGTCATGGTTCTGCCATGGAAGTTGTCCGTACAGACGATGATCTCCGCCTTATTCTCTTCTACTTGTTTAATATCGTAAGCCCAGCGACGAGCTGCCTTTACAGCTGTTTCAACTGCTTCAGCTCCCGTATTCATCGGCAGTATCATTTCCTTATTTGTTATCTTCGCGACCGTTTTATACCACGGCCCGAGTTGGTCGTTATGAAAGGCGCGAGAAGTGAGCGTAACGCGATTCGCTTGATTGATGAGTGCTTCAATAATGCACGGATGACGGTGACCTTGGTTGACAGCAGAGTAGGCGCTTAGCATATCCATATAACGATTTCCTTCAGGATCCTCTACCCATACGCCTTCCGCTTTTGAAATGACGATCGGAAGCGGATGATAGTTATGTGCGCCGTATGCTTTCGTTAGCTCAATCAATTCCTCTGTTTTTCTCATAATCTGCTCCCCCTTTGTTTAGGGTAAAATTGGAAATTGTTTACATATTATAACCTTTGATGGCGAAAAAACGAATTATTTCTCTAATCCCGTTAAAACATGGTATGATAAAAGTTAGGAAAAATTGAGGAAAAAGGAGAGGTTTTTTGCTATGACACACGCTCACATTACAGCATGGGCTCTTGGCATCATTTTGTTCTTTGTTGCCTCCGCGATGTATCGCAGCGGCAATTCTAAGGCAAAAATGGTACATATGATCGTTCGTCTTTTGTATATTATTATTGTTATCACAGGCTTTTTATTGTATCAAAGCATTATGAAAACAGCGACAAGCGATATGCATATGTGGTATGGCATCAAAATGCTGATCGGCATTTGGGTTATCGGTGCTATGGAAATTGTATTGATTCGTACAAATAAACGAAAAGATCCGAAGGCTGGCTGGATCCAGTTTGTTATTGCGCTTTTAGTTGTTTTATATTTAGGCTTAAGATTACCGCTTGGGTTTCATCCATTTGCATAACATAGAAAAGAAGAGGGCGCATAGGTTGCGCCCTCTTCTTTTTCAGCAATCTGTTTTATACGTTTGGCCGTCTGCCCTTGTCAATTCAAATGTATCCTTTCTCGTTTCTCCATCGCGAATGTAGCGATGATGCAGCGAGCAAACATATTCTCCATTGTCATATACAATAAAGTTCACGCCCTGTCGCGGCGCGGAGATTGGTTGGAAGAATAAAATGTTATGGCAGTAAATACAATCATACAGGGAATAATCGAATTGCTCTAAAGCTTCCGCGAGGGTGGAGAAAGAAGAATCTGATAGCTCCTTTAACCATTCCTCATAACCTGCTTGCAGTTTTTTGCGAATGCGGACCGTCTCTCCGTTTTCAAGCGGATACGGTTCGTTTTCAATTTTAAGTATATCATTTTCATAAAATCGCGCTGGAAGCCAATGATTGTTGTACAGCACCTCAAAATCATCTTCTACAATATCCCATAAAAGAGAGGCCTCGTCGCTTTCTTCATCAAAAAATATCCACTCTTTGTTAATATACTCAATATTTCCAACTGTATAGGAGCGCGGCTGGTTTCGCATGATGTGATAGCGGTGTTTCATGAAAATCCTCCTTATTGAGCTTCTGTCATTGTTATAGACAGTTCCCGCTGCATTTATAACAAGGCGATGCACCTAACTCTCAAAATAGGCATACAATGAACCAAATTGCTGTTGAATTCTCAGAAGGAAAGGATGAGCGCAATGTGTGGAATTACGGGATGGACTGACTTTTCTCGTTCTCTTCTTATGGAAAGGGAAACGGTTGGAAAGATGGCGCAAACACTCTCGAAGCGTGGGCCGGACGATACGAATGTATGGACGGCGACGCATGCAGCCTTTGGACATAAGCGTCTTGTAGTTGTGGACCCAGAGGGCGGCAAGCAGCCAATGACAAGAGTGAAGGAAGAAGAGCTTTATACGATTTGTTATAACGGCGAGCTGTATAATACGGAGGATTTGCGTAAGGAACTGCTGCAAAAAGGCTATACATTCGCGGGGCATTCTGACACAGAGGTGCTGCTAAAGTGTTATATAGAATGGAAAGAGCGATGCGTTGAGTACTTAAATGGCATTTTTGCATTTTCTGTATGGGATGCGGCAGAAGAAAAGCTATTTATTGCCCGCGACCGTTTAGGTGTTAAGCCGTTATTTTACAAGCAGGACGGTGCCCGCCTATTGTTTGGATCCGAGCTAAAAGCTATTTTGGCGCATCCGGATGTAAAGGTGGAAATTACACATGAAGGTTTGGCAGAAGTATTCGGACTCGGTCCGTCACGTTCCCCGGGTCATGGTGTATTTGCAGGTATTAACGAATTGCGTCCAGCTCACGCTCTAACATTTACAAAAAACGGTTTAAAGATATGGCGCTATTGGAATGTTAAGAGCGCGGAGCATACCGATAGCTTTGATGAAACGGTAGGAAAAGTACGATTCCTGCTCGAGGATGCGATTACGCGCCAGCTTGTATCCGATGTGCCGTTATGTACATTTTTATCGGGCGGTGTGGATTCAAGTGCCATTACAGCCTTTGCAGCAATGGCGTATGAGCGTGAAGGAAAGGGGAACTTGCATACCTACTCAATTGACTATGAAGATAATGATAAATATTTTCAGGCAAACACATTTCAGCCAAATTCCGATGAGTATTGGATTCGTTTAATGTCTGAAACCTTCAATACGACTCATCACCGCTGCGTCATTTCAAATGAACAGCTTGCTGCGCATTTAACAGAAGCTGTCATTGTGAGGGATTTACCGGGTATGGCTGATATTGATTCCTCCTTATTATGGTTTTGTCGCGAAATTAAACAAAACTTTGTAGTGAGCTTGTCAGGGGAATGTGCCGATGAAATTTTTGGGGGTTATCCATGGTTTTATCGAACTGACGATTTACAATCAAGCAACTTCCCATGGATGCGTTCAACAGAACTGCGGGAGCAGCTGCTGAAGCAATCGTGGCGCGAGAAACTCCGCCTTAGGGAATATGTGCAGCAGCGTTACGATGAAACAGTACGTGAGACACCGGAGCTTTACGGGGAGAGCGAGCTGGAAGCGCAGCGCAGACAATTGTTCTACTTAAATATGATTTGGTTTATGACAACGCTGCTTGATCGGAAGGATCGGATGAGTATGGGCGCGAGCTTAGAGGTGCGCGTGCCATTTGCAGATCACCGTCTTGTGGAGTACGTTTGGAACATTCCATGGGAAATGAAAATGCATGGTAACCGTGAAAAAGGATTGCTCCGAAAAGCGCTGGAAGGGGTGCTTCCAGAGGACGTTCTGTATCGTAAGAAAAGTCCATACCCAAAAACGCACAATCCGTATTACACAAAGGCTGTAACAGCGTGGCTGTCTAATATTTTACAGAATAAAAGTTCAATGCTGCACGAATTCTTTAATCGTGAGCAGCTTGATGAGCTGATTGCAACAGAAGGAAAAGCATTTACTACGCCATGGTTTGGACAGCTCATGACCGGACCGCAGCTATTAGCGCACCTTGCGCAAATTCATGTTTGGTTCGAGCATTATAATATCAATATTAAAAACTAGGGCAGCCTAATTTGGCTGTCTTTTTTTCACTTTAAGAACATATAAGTTTCCAGCTAGGAGTTAATTCGACGTAGTAGGAAACTTTAGGAATAAAGTGTAAGTGCAACTACGCTTCTGTCTTTGCCTAACGGCTCGCCAATCGGCGAGTTTTCTTTAGAAGAAAGCATTAGCTTTTTCGAGGAAATTCAATGTGGTTTCTAGTCGATCGTTGTGATTTAGAAGGCTGGCTATCATTCATGTCAGTGTATATATGCTCTCTATATTACAAATAATTTTCACAAAGTCTAATCATGCATTGACTATAAGTGAGGTTACCTTTATGAACCTGATTAAAAAAATGTTCCGCACCCTTTTAACTAATAGCTCCTCTATACATTTTTCATCTCAACATCCTGAAGAAATTAAGAATTTACATACTAGTTTGAGACAAAATATACAAACAATTAAAGGAGTCTTTGGAGACAGCGATGATATTCTTGTTCGGAAGATTAAAATTGGAGAAAACGAAAGTATAGAAATTGCGATCCTTTATGTAGAAGGATTAGTTGATACAGAATCCGTGCACAAATTTATTATGGAATCTTTAATGGTAGATAATTTAGAATTACGATTGGCTTCTACACGTATTCTAGAAACAGTAAAAAGCTCGATTCTTACAGTTACGGACATTGAGGATATACATGATTTTGAAAGCCTGTTTGATAAGATTCTCTCAGGGGATACTATTGTTTTGGTAAATGGGTTTGCTCAAGGATTTGCAGTCGGGCTGCAAGGATTCGAAGCAAGGAGTGTGTCTGAACCAGAAACAGAAGGAACTGTGCGAGGGCCGAAAGAAGGGTTTACAGAATCGTTACGCACTAATACGGCTATGATTCGCCGTAAAATCAAACATCCGCATCTTTGGGTAGAAAGTAAGAAAATCGGGCGGTTGACTAAAACGGATATTGCAATTATGTATATGCAAGGAATTGTGAATGAGGAGATTCTAAAGGAATTGAAGTTTAGATTAGATAAAATTGATACCGACAGTATTTTGGAAAGCGGGTATATTGAAGAATTTATTCAGGATAAAACATATACACCGTTTCCGACAGTGCATCATACGGAACGGCCTGATGTCGTTGCGGCGGCTTTGCTGGAAGGAAGAGTTGCTGTTATAGTGGATGGAACTCCCTTTGTATTAGTGGTTCCAGCCCTATTTAATCAGTTTTATCAAACGGCTGAAGACTATTATCAACGTGCAGATTTCGCAACCTTTACCCGCCTTCTTCGCATTCTCAGCCTCTTTATTGCTTTGTTGGCCCCTTCCCTTTATATTGCTGTAACAACATATCATCAAGAAATGCTTCCAGTAGCCCTTCTCTATAGTTTGGCAGCGCAACGTGAAGGTGTGCCATTTCCTGCTTTCATAGAAGCTTTGTTGATGGAAATCACCTTGGAAATTTTAAGGGAAGCAGGCATACGCCTGCCGAAATCTGTAGGTTCAGCAGTTTCTATCGTGGGCGCATTGGTAATTGGACAAGCGGCAGTAGAAGCAGGCCTTTCTTCACCGGCCATGGTAATTGTCGTATCCATGACAGCCATCTCAAGCTTCGCCTTTCCTTCGTTTCATATGGCTATTCCAATACGGATGCTGCGTTTTGCCTTTATATTGCTTTCTGCATCTTTGGGGTTATTTGGCATTACAGTAGGCATTATTGCGCTTGTGCTTCATTTATGCCGTTTGCAGTCATTCGGAGTGCCCTATATGAGCCCCTTTGCTCCGTTACTGCTGTCTGACCAGAAGGATGCGCTAATAAGAATGCCTCAAAATCGTTTGCTTTCACGCCCGCAATCTACTGTGCGCAAAAATCAAAAACGTCAACAAGCCTCTGATTCGAATCAACAAGAATAAAGAACGGGAGAGGGAATCGTGAAACAGTTAATAGCAATGTGTGTAATGATTTCGCTTCTCCTCAGTTTGACAACTGGGTGCGGAAGTCGAAGAGAGCTAAACGAATTAGCGATTGTCTCAGGCATCGCTATAGATAAGCAGGGGAGTAAGTATCTCGTATCTTTACAGGTTGTTGACCCAGGAGAAGTATCCTCCCAAAAAAGCGGTGCCGCTCCTGTAACACTATATAAAGAAAAGGGAGAAACTATTCTAGAGGCGCTGCGAAGAGTTTCTGTGAAGTCTCCTCGCAGAGCGTATGTTTCACACATGCAAATGCTTGTGATTAATGAAAAGGTAGCTTCACAAGGAATCGGCAAAATAATAGATGCATTTTTTAGAACTCCCGATTTTCGTTCTGATTTTTTAATTATAGTAGCAAAAGGGATTGAAGCGCATCAATTATTACAAATCACAACACCTATTGATAAAATTCCCGTAGGCAACATGTTCAAATCATTGATATCGTCTGAAAAGATATGGGCGCCTTTAACAACAGTTACGATTGATAAACTTATATCTGATTTAGTAAGTGAAGGAAAGGATACTGTGTTAACAGGGATTACAATTACACACAAAACAGAGAAAGAGAAATTAGAAAAAGCCAATGAAATGAAAAATATCCAACAAATCCGTAGAGATTCCGTTTTTAAGTATGTAGGACTAGCTGTGTTTAAAAAAGATAAGCTGATTGGGTGGCTCAATGAGGAGGAAAGCAGCGGCTATAATTATGTGATTGATAATGTATTTCAGACAGGAGAAACGATTGCGTGTCCAAAGAAAAAAGGCAGGATGGCAGTTGTCGTAACAAAATCACAATCGAAAATAAAAGGTATGATGGAAAAGGGAAAGCCTAAAATACAAGTTCAAATACGAGTAAAGGGAAGAATATCAGAAATTGATTGTAAAGGCAGTGATCTTACAAATCCAAGAACAATTTTCTTGGCTGAAACACAAACAGAACAAACAATTAAACACCATGCAAAAGCGGCTGTGCAAACTGTACAAAGAAAGTATCAAGCAGATATCTTTGGATTTGGAAACAGCATTCAGGGTACGTACCCAAAGGCCTGGAACACCATGAAAGAGGATTGGGATCAAATATTCGCTCATTTGCCAGTAGATATCGATGTTGATGTAACTATTCAACGAACAGGAAAAATTGGAAGGTCTTTCATAGACGATATCAAATAAATGAATGGAATGTCCGCATTCTTTTTGTTTTTATGTACTATACATAGCTTCTATATTTGGGGTGACTGATGCATGAGGAAACAAAAAATAGGTCCGTTTCAGCTATTCACTTTGCTATTCTTATTCGAATTAGGGACTGCTGTTGTAGTAGGAGTGGGAATGTCCGCAAAGCAGGACGCCTGGTGGATCATTCTCTTAAGTACTGCAATTGGGCTCATTTTGTTTTTTGTGTATGCTGCACTTTACCGAGTAAACGATAGTCTCCCCCTCACAACGTACATTTTGCGGGTTTTGGGACCATACATAGGATACCCGCTGGCTATTTTGTATACTTTATTGTTTATAAATACTGCTGCCAGAGATGTACGGGATCTTATGGAGCTAATCATTGTTTCTATACTGCCTCACTCTTCTACTATAACAGTCGGAGTAGTCATTATAATTTTAGTTGCTTACGCTGTTTCTGGAGGAATTGAACCTTTGGCAAGAGCAGGAGAGGTTTTCTTTTTTATTGTTTTTATATTAGGGATACTTGGAACCGCTTTTATCTTTTTAACCGAACATGCAATACAGTTAAAGCGTTTTCTCCCTTTATTTCAAATAAAATGGAAGGATGCTTTAACAGAGATACTCCCTATTACTGTTAATGTTCCATTTGGAGAAGCAGTTGTGTTCACTATGCTGTTTCCTTACTTAAAACAATCTAAAGCAGTTCGAAAGGCAGGCGGAACTGCAATTCTTTTAGCTGGAATAGTGCTTAGTTTTACTGTAGGTTTGGAAATTGCTGCATTAGGTCCATACATAGCTTCAACTAGTGTTTTTCCCTTACTGAAATTAGCGCAAAAAGTTAATGTACTGAACTTTTTGCAGCGACTGGATGCGATCGCCATCTCAGTTCTCATTATTTGTGTATTTTTTAAAATTGCTATCTTCTTCTACGCTGCTCTAATAGGAGTTGCAGATATATTTAACGTAAAGAAAAAAGGCTATGTGATTATAGTCATAAGTCTTATTGTTTTTGGAGATTCCATTCTAATGGCTAGCAATACAGTCCAACATCTATATATTGGACTGAGAATATTTCCTCTATATCTCCTTACCCCGATGCAAATTGTATTCCCGCTCTTTTTGCTTATCGTTTCTTGGATAAGAAAGAGAAAACAAACCGTGACTTAGTTTATCAAAAATAGGCGAGAACACCCTTCCTTTGACTAAAGAAAATTTATCTTCAAATAAAAAAACCGCGGAATTCCGCGGCTTTTCTTTACCCCTCGTTTTGCAGTGCGTCGTAGCCTTCTTCACCCGTGCGAATTTTAATCGCATTCGATAGCTCATACACGAAAATTTTACCATCGCCAGGTTTTCCGGTTCTTAATACACGCTGTGCCGTATCGATTACATCCTGAACAGGTACCTTTGCGACTACAATTTCAATCTTAATGCGTTCATGCATATTAAACGTACGCTTTACGCCTCGATATACTTCTGTAAACCCCTTTTGCAGGCCGCAGCCTAATACGTTGCTAACAGTCAGGCCGCTTACCCCAATTTTAGATAATTCTTCTTTGAATTCATCGAACTTCGTTGGGCGTGTAATAATCTCGATTTTCGTTAGTTTTTGGCTCATATGCGCATTCTCCTCCTATAAGCTTTCGTGATAAGCTTTTTCGCCGTGCATCGTAATGTCAAGACCGAGTGACTCTTCTTCTTCGTTAGCACGTACTGACATAAATAGTCCGATTACTTTCACGATTAAGAAGGTAGCAATTGCAGCAAAGGCATAGGTTGAGCAAATTGCGATAAGTTGTTTTCCTAATAAAGCAGCATCACCATAGAATAATCCGTTTGCACCAGCTTCATTCACAGATGTTGTTGCGAATAGTCCTGTAGCAATTCCGCCCCATGTTCCGCCGATACCATGGCAGCCAAATGCATCAAGCGCATCGTCATAGCCGAGCTTACGTTTGAGGAAGAATACTGCGAAATAGCAGATTGCTCCTCCGATTAATCCAATTAGAATAGAAGCTAGAGGTGTTACAAATCCACAAGCCGGTGTAATGGCAACAAGACCAGAGACAGCACCGCTTACCGCACCAAGAACAGTCGGTTTCTTACTAATAATCCATTCGCATACAACCCAACCGATAGCAGCCATTGCCGCTGCAGTATTTGTATTAATAAATGCGGTTAATGCAACATCGTTTAAAGTTAAAGCACTGCCGACGTTAAAGCCGAACCAACCAAACCATAATAACCCTGCCCCTAAGACTGTGAATGGTAAATGGTGAGGAGCTGTTGAAGCTGCATCCTTTCTTTTTCCAAGCATAATAGCAAGAACGAGACCAGATACACCAGACGTAATATGAACAACGTTTCCGCCCGCAAAGTCAAGTGCGCCGAGCTCTCTTAACCAGCCGCCTACGCCCCATACCCAGTGTGCAACTGGATCGTACACGAGTGTCGTCCAAAGAAGCATAAAGACAACGAATGCGGAAAATCTCATACGCTCTGCGAATGCCCCAGAAATTAACGCTGGTGTAAGAATTGCGAACATCATCTGAAACATCATAAACAGGTTATGTGGAATTGTTGCGCTGTAATCAGCATTTGGTTCAAATGTAACTCCTTTTAGACCAATCCAATCCAGACTGCCGATCAAGCCGTTCCAGCTCGAACCGAAAGATAGTGAATAGCCGATTAGAATCCATTGAACGGATACGATTGCCATCGCTGAGTAGCTATGCATTGTTGTGCTAAGTACGTTTTTGCTCCGTACCATTCCCCCGTAAAACAGTGCAAGTCCTGGTGTCATTAGCATTACCATTACTGTAGCTAGAAACAGAAATACCGTATCTCCCATGTTGATGCCTTCCATTTGTAATTCCCCCATTTCATGAATTTGTAACAAGAGGAGCTTTGACTGTAGAGTAGCTGCTCCTTGTGTCAGTTTTTATTACATTGCATGTTATGTTTTATACTATATTCAATTTTTAGAGAAATGACAAGAGGGAATTCAATAAAAAATTCAAATAACTTTTAAGTTTAGATGAAAATCTGAATTATTTTGTAATAAAATCTAACATGGCAGCGATTTCATTATGGGTGCATGGATATTTATAGAGATAGGGATTTTCTCGTTGGTTCATTAGTGATAAAAATGGTGTGTAAATGATACTAAGTTCAAGGGCGGAGCCTTATAATAGAAAGAAATATAAATTGATAAAAGGGTTTATCAGGTGATGAGATGAATATGATAGCATTTCAAATTCCTCCATTTCCTATCTTCATTAAGGCGGGAAAGGGGACGTTTCGGAAAGGGAAAAAGCATTTTCGCCGTACATTTGCGGTCATTGATTGTTTGTACGTACGAAAGGGAAAGCTATATATCCAGGAGGAGGATCAGCAATACGAGGTATCCGAGGGGGAATATCTCATTCTTGCGCCGCATCGTGAACATTTCGGTTATCAGCCGTGCAGGGAGGATACAGATGTATACTGGTTTCATTTTGCGGCGGAATTTTCCTTTCGTGCTGCGGTGCAGCTGCAGTGGACAGACGTGCTGCAAAAGGAGGAAACCTTCACGGAGCCCGCTTCTTTTTTACTGCAAATTCCGCAATATGGACATGTCCAAAATAGAGAATTAGCAGAGCGTATGTTAGAAGCACTTGCCGAAATGGATGGTGCTGTTTCTATGGAGGAGAAGCTCAAGCAGCCGCTGTACTTTTATCAGGTGCTTATTTTCCTTCAAAAGGAAGCGCTCGCAATTCCGAGCGCAGCTGAAAAGGTATGCGAGCAAACAGTAGCGTATATTCAGCGTTATTATGATCAGCCGCTTAAGATGACTGACATCGCTCGCGAGCTTCATTATCATGTAGATTATTTAACGCGTTGTATGCAAAAAACGATGGGGGTAAGTCCGCTCCAATATTTAAATGAAGTAAGGTTGCAAAAAGCAAAGCAGCTGCTGGCGGCGACAACAGAAAAGGTAAAAACAATTTCCCGACAGGTCGGCATTCAGGATGAGATGTACTTTTCGAGATTGTTTCGTAAACAAGAAGGGATTAGCCCTCAGGAATATCGGAGAATGATGCAAAGGGACATTGTAAGATAGAGACATAGATAAGAAATTGACAAAATTCGCGGAGAATTTTGTGCGGATTGTTTCTGCAATTGTTATACTATTCTTATCATTGTAAAAGATTTCATTTTCGGTCTTATAAGCCGCAGAAGGAAAAGGATAAGAGTAGCGAGAGGGGGAACGGAGATGTGCAAACAGGTGATTACAACACTAGTGCTAATCCCGTTTCTTCTTTTTTATGGGCTGTTTTCTTCTTGTGTACAAGCAGCCGGTGAAAAAGAAGAGAGAAGCTGGCAGGATGAATCGATCTATTTCATTATGGTCGACCGGTTTAACAATGGGGATGCCAAGAATGATAAGGATATAAACACAACTAATTTAAAAGCTTACAATGGCGGGGATTTGCAAGGAATTACAAAGCGGCTTGATTATATTCAAGATATGGGCTTTACTGCGATTTGGCTCACCCCTGTTGTTGATAATGAGGAAGGCGGTTATCATGGTTATTGGACTAAGGACTTCTACAAGGTAGAAGAGCATTTTGGTTCCATGGAGGATATGAAAGAACTGGTGAAAGAGGCGCATCAGCGCGATATGAAGGTCATTCTTGAGTTTGTTGTGAGTCATATTGGAAACAAGCATCCGTGGCTTCTTGATGCAGCAAAGCAAGGGTGGTATCATCAAGAACAGAAGATTTCTAACCGGAACGACCAAATGCAAATAGAAGATGGCTCGCTGCATGGGCTGCCATCTTTAAATCTAGAAAACGAAGAGGTGCGGCAATTCCTCATCAATAATGCGAAATGGTGGATTCAGCAAACGGATATTGACGGTTTCCGCCTAGATGGGATGCAGTATGTACCGAAGGACTTTTGGAGTGATTTCGTCCGCGAGATAAAAGCAGTAAAGAAGGACTTTTTCTTTATTGGTAATATGGCTGATGAGGCTGTAAGTGATATTGCGGTATATCAGAAAGCGGGGATAGACAGCTTTGTAAACACTCCGTCCTACACGGAAATGACAAATGTGTTTAGCAAGCCGGGGCAATCTCCGAATGAATTATACAAGAATTGGATGAATGATCAAAGGTTGTATCAGCAGCCATATCTGCTTGGCAACTTTCTTGATAGTCAAAATACAAAACGGTTTACGCGGGCGGCTTTGGAGGAAAAGCAATATCCGCCAGCGCGCCTGCGTTTAGCGTTAGCCTATCTGTTCACATCGCCAGGCATTCCTATCATGTACTATGGAACAGAAATCGCGCTTGATGGCGGGGACCCTCCTGATAATCGCCGTTTAATGGATTTTAAAACTGATGATAATTTTTTGAAATATATTAGTAAGCTTGGTGAATTGCGTCAGCAGCTCCCATCGCTGCGCCGCGGTACATTTGAAATGTTGTATGACAAGGATGGGATGAGCGTATTCAAGCGGAAGTATCAAGAAGAAACGGTCATCGTTGCTATCAATAATACGACAAAGACACAAAAGGTTCATCTTACACCAGAGCAGCTAGATGTAAATAAGGAGCTGCGCGGATTAATGGAGGAGGACATCGTTCGTCCTGCAAAGGATGGATACTACCTTGTATTAGATCGTGAAACGACAAATGTGTATGCGCTTGCGAAGAAAACAGGGCTTAATATTTCATTTATCGCTACGATGGCCGGTGTATATGTATTGTTTACGATTTTTCTAATCCTTGTAAGCAGAAGACGGAAGCATTCCTAACATGAAAATAGCATAAAAACATTAAAAAATACGGATTTTCTCATGGGAAGGGATAAGAAGTTGCAGTATTAATGATATAATAAAGAAAACTCGCCGATTGACGAGCCGTTAGGCGAAGGCAGAGGTGTAGTTGCACTTACACTTTGTTCCTAAAATTTCCTACTACGTCGAATTAGCTTCTAGCTAGAAATTTATACTTTTTTAAAGTGTGAAACAAAAAACAAGAAAGGATGGTGTGAATGGCTGTTACGATTAAGGATGTGGCGAAAAAAGCTAATGTCGCACCATCTACAGTATCTCGCGTCATTGCCGACAGTTCCCGTATAAGTGAAAAAACGAAAAGACGTGTTCGTAAAATTATGGATGAGCTTGGCTACCATCCGAATATGAATGCACGCAGCCTTGCAAATCAAACGACGCAGGCAATTGGTCTCGTTATGCCGAGTTCAGCTGGGAAAGCATTTCAAAATCCGTTTTTTCCGGAGGTTATACGGGGAATCAGCTCTTTTTCCCACATAAAGGGCTACTCTCTTTATATGTCAACAGGAGAAACAGAGCAGGAGATTTATGAAGGTGTTGTAAAGATGGTGCAGGGAAGACGAGTGGATGGCATTGTTTTATTATATTCACGTATTGATGATCCTGTTATTCAATACTTAATTGAGCAGCAATTTCCTTTTGTGCTAATTGGTAAGCCGCATCATTCTACTGAGGAAGTAACATATATAGATAACGATAACTACTTGGCCGGACGTGAACTTACAGAGTATTTGATTTCTCTCGGTCATAAACGCTTGGCGTTTATTGGGGGAAGTCCAGATTTAATGGTCACGAAGGAGCGTCTTGCCGGTTTTAAAGAAGCATTAAAACTGGCTGATCTTCCTGTGTCGGATGAATATATCGTCTACATGGAGTTTTTGCGTGAAGGAGGAGAGCAGGCGGTAGAGCAGCTTCTCTCCTTGGAGCGGCCTCCAAGTGCAATTATTGTTACCGACGATTTAATGGCGCTTGGTGTTTTAAGCTCCTTGGCAGAAAAAGGGTATAATGTTCCGGACCATATCTCGGTTGCAAGCTTTAACAATGTTATTTTTTCCGAAATTTCTTGTCCGCCGTTAACATCTGTGGATGTGCGTATCTTTCAGCTCGGCTATGAAGCTGCAAAAAGCTTAGTGGAAAAGATTGAATCGCCGGAGCTGTCGCCAAAGAGCATCATTGTTCCGTATAAAATTATCAAACGGCAATCCTGTAAGGAATATTCAACAAATGCTATGTGTGCTTTAACGAAATTATAAAAGATCTCCTCTTCTCTGGGCGGGTAAGAGATGGATCTTGATCGTGATATGTAGAAATACGATCGCTTGTACTCACGAAAAAGGTAAATAAGAAAGAAAAAGCGGACCTTGGTGTCCGTTTTTTTCTTACTTACAAAAAACGCCTTTTATCTCATAAATGCAACAAACGTGCTTTCTGTTATGGTGGATTTAAATTTTAGCTATCCAATGCTTTATGAAAGAGAAGATAGTGCTGGCTGCTGATATAATTGAAGAGACAATCGCCTGACAGGATCGGAACATTAACAGGTACTGGGACAGAGGGTTATTCGCAATTGAAAAAGTGATATAATAAGAAGGATCAAAAGGAAATCGTGGTGAAATGTATTTTGAAGAAATACCAAGCAATTGCGGATGAAATACGAAGCCGAATTAAAAACGGGGGCTATAGTGATAAAGAGCCGCTTCCAGAGGAAATGACATTATGCAAGGAATTCGGCTGCAGCCGTATGACGATGAAAAAGGCTTTGGAGCAGCTTGTGCTAGATGGTCTTGTATATCGAAAGCGAGGGCACGGCACCTTCATTATGAAATCAGTGCTGCGAAATGGAAGGTTGAATTTGGATAGCAGGAGTCTTGAAGGATTATCAGCTAGTGTTGTGAATGATCAAGTGGAAAGTGAGATTGTTTCATTTTCAATTGAAATTGCGGGCCAAGATGTGCAGCAGCATTTGAATTTAGCCCCAAACAACCTTGTATACAACATTATTCGCGTTCGGAAGATTAATGGAGAACCATATGTAATTGAAAAAATGTACATGCCGGCTCTTATTATTACAGGGATTAATGAAGATGTATTGAAAGGGTCTGTTTATGAGTATATTCAAAAGGAGCTCGGACTGAAGATTGCTAGTTCTCAAAAGGTGATTCGTGCTGACCGGCCGAATGAACTCGATCAGCAGTATTTACGATGTCGGGGGAATGATCCTGTCTTGGAGGTTGAGCAGGTTGCTTACTTACATAATGGAACAGCCTTTGAGTATTCCTTTAGCCGGCACCGTTTTGATAAGTTTGAGTTTACCTCCTACTCTGTGAAACGGTAACGCGCGGGAGCTGGATTGCACCAAAGAGAATAGTTTTTTGCTTTTATAAAAAGGCATGGATATCACATGAGTGAATCCATGCCTTTTTATATCGTTTTAGAAAGCGGTTTATATAATGTACGAAGAGTTGTAAAAAGAAATCTGGCTGAAATTTGTGCATAATTGACAAAAAAATGAATATTTTTTGTTAAAATTTATCGATAAAGGTATTGAAAGCGTTTTACACATGATATATAATCAAAAATGTAAAGCGCTTTAGGAATGTTGATGGTAAGAAATAAAGCGTTTTACATTGTCTGAATTATGAAGGGAAAGGGTGTGTTTAGTTAGGATACAAAGGAGCACAATTTGTGGTTTTTCATTTTAAAAGGCTCGCTATTGTCATGCTGAAATCCTATCTCAAGGAGTCGGCCAGGTGCGCGGGGCAAACGTCCAAAAGCGAGGATGTCACGAGAACTGCGAACTCCAAATGATAGTTCTAAGCCCCTTACCATTGCTGCAACAAAATCTTATCTTACAGGATGAGTAACCAATCTCCTCGATTTAATGATAAGAGCTAGAGTCATTTTAATAGCGGGAAGTAAAGCGTTTTCGAAAGAGAAAGCACAATTAGGAAAGTAATTGAATTGACGAAAGCGCTTTTGTAAGGTAATGTAACGGGTAGACTGCATGATAGAAAGAAGTGTATAAAATGAAAACAACTATCTATGATGTGGCAGAAAAAGCAGGTGTCTCCATATCTACTGTTTCAAAGGTCATGAATGACCAGCAAGTCGGGAAAAAATCAAAACAAAAGGTTTTAAAGGTTATGCAGGAGCTTAATTATAGACCGAGCGTTCTTGCTTCAGCCTTAACAGGAAAACGAACCTCTACTATTGGATTGTTATTACCAGACCTAGCAAACCCTTTTGTTGCAGAAATGGCGCGCAGAGTGGAAGATCGAGCACATGAATTTGGATTTAGCCTTGTAATTTGCAGCACGGATTTAAATCCAGAAAAGGAAGAACGCTCCGTGTCATTATTAAGACAGAAAAGCGTTGATGGATTTATATTAGCTAGTGCTTTTAATAACAGGCGGGTTATTGCGGATTTAGTGAACGATAATGTCCCTGTTCTGCTCCTTTCTGAATCGCATCCTCAACTGGCGGTAAACAGCATTAATATTGATAATGTCGTCGGGGGATATCAAGTAGCTTCTCACCTAGTTTCCTTGGGGCATACAAGAGTTGCAGTGCTTGCCGAGGATGCTACAAGCAGTCAGGCGCGTATTAATGGATATAAGCAGGCTTTTCAAGAGAACGGCTTGGAAGTGCATGAAGATCTGATTGTGGTCAGTGATTCAAGTGTGGAGCATGGCCAATCCTTGACAAAAGAATTATTGGATCGTCCTAACCGGCCTACTGCTATTATTGCTTGCAATGATGTGCTGGCAATTAGTGCAATTCTCGCTGCGCGCGAAAAAGGCTTAGACCTTCCAAAGGATCTTTCGATTACCGGCTTTGATAACACATTATTATCTAAAAGCTGTGACCCTCCTCTAACAACAGTTGAGCAAGGTCTTGAAGACATGTGCTCTCAGGCTGTGGATTTGTTAATAGAGGAAATTGAAGGGAAAAGCAAGGCGAAACAGCGTATTCTTGTACTGCCGCAGCTGATTATCCGAAAATCGACTGATTTCTGTCCGGATTAAGACAGAAATCCCGTATTTTCATTTCGAAGTATTTACCTTACTCATAAGATGCAATCGATTGCAACAAAATGTAATCGATTACAATGAAATGCAATCGATTACAAGGAAATGCTTACTTTACTGTGATTTAAGATTGCACCACATTTAGGGACAACCTTTACACCTAAGAACATACACACAACAGATAAGCCCTCCCTACAGTTCGTATATGTATTTAACCTCTACAAAAATATGATACACAAATAAACAAGAGTCTAAGAAACATATAAAAATATCTTTACAGATTTTAAACTTCAGATAGGTTTAGCTATTAAACTTACATTTTTTTCATTTTTTTACAGATTACGTTTTATTAAACTTGAAAACGAAAGCGCTTTATTTTAGAAACTAAATAATTAGGGGGATTTCTAATGGCAATTCGTAAAAGACTTATGTTGCTTGTATCTTTAATCGTTATACTAGCTTCATTTATGGCTGCTTGCTCTTCCTCATCTACTTCCGGCGAGAAGAAAGGGAAACTTGTAATCGGTGCAGCTATGCCAGTATTTGATGATAAATGGTTGTCTTACCTATATGATGCAATGAAGGCATCCGCTAAAGATAACGATGTTGAGTTAAAGATGGTTGATGCGAAAAATGACTCTGGTAAACAGCTTTCCCAAGTTGAAACATTTATCACACAAGGCGTAGATGCAATCATTATTAACCCTGTTGACACAAGTGCAGTAGGTCCAATGTTAGATGCAGCAAAGGATGCAAACATCCCTGTAGTTGTTGTAAACCGTATGCCAAGCGAAAAGGATATGAAGAAGATTTACGCGTTTGTAGGCTCTGAGTCGATCCAAAGTGGAACAATGCAAATGGAAAAGGTTGCTGAAATGTTAGGCGGTAAAGGAAACGTTGCAATCATGACTGGTGAGCTTGGTGCAGAAGCACAGATTAAGAGAACAGAAGGTAATAAAAACGTAGTTAAGAAAAACCCGGAAATGAAAGTTGTACGTGAAGCTACAGGGAACTGGCAGCGTTCTGAAGGTATGAAATTAATGGAAAACTGGATTCAATCTGGCGATAAAATCAATGCAGTTGTAGCAAATAATGATGAAATGGCAATTGGAGCAATTATGGCATTAGAAGCTGCTGGTAAATTAAATGATGTAATCGTAGCTGGTATTGACGGTACACCAGATGCATTAGAGTATGTAAAATCTGGTAAATTAAAAGTTTCTGCTTTCCAAGATCCAATGGGCCAAGGCAGCAAAGCGGTTGAAACAGCTATTCAAGCTGTAAAAGGTGAAAAATTAGCAGACAAGCATGTATGGGTACCATTTGAATTAATCACACAAGAGAATGTTGACACATTCATCGAGAAGTGGAAAAACGCAGGAAGCAACTAATATAACATGAGGGGGGACCGCTGAGGGTCTGGTCCGAAAGGGTCCCCTTCTCACCAATCTATTGGGGGTGAGCATGAAATGAGTACGGAGTACATTTTAGAGCTAAATAACATCACAAAAGAATTTCCAGGTGTAAAGGCTTTGGATAATATCCAGCTGAAGGTACGAAAAGGAACGGTTCACGCTTTAATGGGTGAAAATGGTGCTGGGAAATCGACGCTCATGAAAATTATTTTCGGTGTGTATACACCAGACAAGGGAACGATTAAGTTTAAAGGGCAGGAAGTGCAAATTAATGGCCCTAAGGATGCCTTAAGCAAAGGGATTTCCATGATTCATCAGGAGCTAAGCCCTGTTCCGGACATGACGATTGCGGAAAATATTTATCTCGGCCGCGAGCCAATGTACGGCAAAACAGGTTGGGTGAATAAGAAAAAGATGATTGCCGATACAGAAAAGCTGTTTGAATCTTTGCAAATTGATCTGGATCCACGAACAAAAATGCGGGAGCTAAGCGTTGCGAATATGCAGATGGTAGAGATTGCAACAGCGATTTCCTATAATGCCGATTTAATTATTATGGATGAGCCAACCTCGGCGATTACGGATAAAGAAGTCGATCATCTTTTCAGCATTATTGATTCTTTAGTACAAAAAGGTGTTTCCATTATCTACATTTCCCACAAAATGGATGAGATCTTTAAGATTTGCGACGATATTACGGTATTCCGTGACGGGCAGTATGTGGGAGCAAAGCCAGCAAGCGAATTGAATCAAGATACATTGATTCAAATGATGGTGGGCCGGGAAATTAAAGCGGTGTTCCATAAGGAGCCGTCCGAAATTAAAGAGGTTGTGTTAGCTGTTAAGAACCTGTCCAGAGAAGGGAAATTCCAAAACGTCAACTTTGAGGTGCGCAAAGGGGAAATTCTTGGAGTCGCGGGACTGATGGGTTCAGGAAGAACAGAGATTATGGAGAGCATTTTCGGAATTGACCCTCCGACATCCGGTGAAATTTATATGCATGGCAAGCAGGTGAAAATCAATTCACCGAAGGATGCGATTCGTCATAAAATCGGATTATTAACAGAAGATAGAAAGTTAACGGGTGCATTCCTGCCGCTGTCGATACGGGAAAACATGATTATGTCCAACATCGACAATCTATCAAAACTTGGCTATTTAAATAACAGATTAGTGAAAAAAGTATGCAACGAGCAGGTAGAGAAATTAAAGGTAAAAACACCTCATTTAAACCAGCTCATTATGAACCTGAGCGGAGGGAACCAACAAAAGGTACTGATTGCCCGCTGGCTGCTCAATGATCCTGATGTACTGATTTTAGATGAACCAACACGCGGTGTAGATGTTGGTGCAAAGGCGGAGATCCATAAGGTTATGTCCAAGCTTGCGCAGGAGGGGAAAGCAATTATTATGATTTCCTCCGAATTGCCTGAGGTGTTAGGAATGAGTGACAGAGTTATTGTCATGCACGAAGGGATTCAAAAGGGTGAACTAAGCAGAGAAGAAGCGAACCAGGAAAGAATTCTAGAAGTGGCATATCAATAAAGAAAACTCGTTGATGGGTGAGCCGTTAGGCGAAGGCAGAGACGTAGTTGCACTTATACTTTGTTCTTGAAATTCCTGCTGCGTCGAATCGCTTCACGGCTGGAAATGTATAAATTCTTGAAAGTATAAAACCCCTTGAAGGAGGATTAGGTATGAAAACTCAAGAGAGTGCTGTAAGCAACCCGACGGTTCTTGCAAATTCGGCCAACAGAAAAAAGCAAATCTCAGCAATATTGAATAAGTACGGAATTGTATTTATCTTTATCGCAATGTGTATTTTAATGTCGATTCTATCGCCTGCTTTTCTCAATGTGAATAACATTATTAACGTAGTGCGGCAAATTTCTTTTATCGGTATTGTTGCAATGGGTATGACAATGGTCATCATTACAACAGGGATCGACTTATCTCCCGGTTCCGTTATTGCCCTTGTATCCGTAGTCGCTGCAAGCTATGCACATCCGGGTGAATATCCGTTATTCGTTCCGCTTGCAATCGGGATGGCCATTGGGGCAGCTGCTGGATTCATTAACGGTGCCATCTCTGCAAAAGGAAAAATTCCTCCATTCATCGCGACATTAGGAATGATGACAGCAGCGAGAGGTTTGGCGCTTCTCTATTCAGATGGAAGACCAATCGGTAACTTATCAGAGTCCTTCATGTTTATCGGAAAAGGCACGATCGCTGGGATTCCTTTCCCAATCATTATTTTTATCGTCATGGGTATTATTTCGCACATCATGTTAAGTCAAATGAGATTTGGTAAGTACACATACGCCATCGGCGGAAATGAACAAGCTGCACGTATTTGCGGAATTCCAGTCGATCGCTACAAAATTATGATTTTCACATACGCAGGCCTTTTATCAGGTATTGCAGGTTTGATGTTAACAGCACGTATTTCCGCAGGACAGCCAAGCCTTGGATTAATGTATGAATTAGATGCAATCGCTGCTGCGGTTATCGGCGGAACAAGCTTAAATGGCGGAATTGGTACAATTCCAGGTACAATGATTGGTGCTTTGATTATCGGGGTCCTAAACAATGGACTTGACTTAATGAACGTATCCTCCTACTGGCAGCAGATTTTAAAGGGAGCAATTATCGTAGCAGCAGTTCTCCTTGATTCCCGTAAAAACAAAAAAGCGTAAAAGAAAGAGAATAGGATAGGCAGCAGGGATATCGCGTGCCATAGACGCAGAAAAATCCCTGCAACGCCTTCACTGCCTAAGAGTACCTTGTACACGATGCATTAATGATGGAAATGGCAGAAGGTCGCCTGGAACGCCTTCTCCCCTATTGAATCAAGCTAGATATACATTCAAGATTATTGGTTGCAATATTCACAGCTTGCTAATGTCGTTCATGATTTACATAAATCCGACCGTCAGTTTATCTCAAATTTCTATGTGAGATTTGAGGTGAGCTAACCGGAGTTTGTTCAAAAGGAGAGAATACAAGGAGCAGATACACCTTTAAGATAACGATGTAAGTTTATTTTCTACATATGTTGTTATTTCTGGGATGAGAAACTCTTCAGAGCGTTTCAGTCTTAAAGGGGTAAGGTAGCACTCTTCACTACATAGTTCTAACCATTTAACACTTATGCATAGGAACGAAGAGCGAATACCTTAAAGGACTTCTGTAGTAGAATGGCAGATTTAAGAAGATATTCAAAAAATGAAAAGGGGTAAGAGTATGAACACAGTTACATTAGGAATTATTGGTGCAGGACGTATTGGAAGATTACATGTAGATAACCTTTTATCAGTTCCGCAAGTGAAAATTAAAGCGGTATCAGATGTAGTAGTAGATCATTTACAGGAATGGGCTGCCAGCAAAGGCATTTCTGTTCTCACAACAAATTATCAGGATTTATTAGCAGATCCTGAAATTGATGCAGTATTTATTTGCTCTCCAACAAGTACACATGCACAAATTATTCAAGAGGCAGCACGTGCGAAGAAGCACATCTTCTGCGAAAAGCCGGTTAGCTTCTCTGCAGAGCAAACAATGGAAGCATTACGTGTAGTAGAAGAAGAGGGTGTGCAGTTACAGGTTGGCTTTAATCGCCGCTTTGATCCGAACTTTAAAAAGGTACGCGACCTTGTGCAGCAAGGGGAAATCGGACAGCCGCATATTTTGAAAATTACCTCTAGAGACCCGCAGCCGCCAGGTGTTGATTACATTCTTACTTCAGGCGGACTGTTCATGGACATGATGATTCACGACTTTGATATGGCACGTTATGTAATGAACAGCGAGGTTGTAGAGGTATCTGCTTATGGAGCAAACTTAATCGATCCTGCAATTAAGGAAGCCGGGGATGTGGATACAGCGATTGTTTCCTTAAAATTTGCAAACGGTTCACTAGGTGTGATTGATAATAGCCGCCAAGCTGTTTACGGCTATGACCAGCGTGTAGAGGTGTTTGGTGAAAAGGGAGCAGCTGCTGCTGATAACTGCCGTCCAACAACGGTGGAAGTATCGACAGTAAATGGAGTTTCCAAGGATAAGCCGTTATATTTCTTCCTTGAGCGCTATACACAAGCTTATATCGAGGAAGTAACACAATTTGCAAAGACTATCTTAGCAGGTGAAAAGGTGCTTTGCACTGGTAATGACGGATTGCAGGCAGAGCGGATTGCCAAGGCTGCAAAGGAATCCTTCCTAACAGGACGTCCTGTCAAGATTGAACATGAAACAGTAACGGCTCAGTAAATACAGTAGTAGATTTGCTTTTGAGAAAACAACTTAATATTAGGAGGCATAATGAAATGAATCCACTTGTATTCAAAGAAGGACGCTCATTGGATTTCGTCGCAATCGGCCGTTTATGCATCGACTTGAATGCAAACGAAACACAGCGTCCCATGGAAGAAACAAGAACATTCACCAAATATGTCGGAGGCTCTCCTGCAAATATTGCAATCGGAACGTCCCGTCTTGGCTTAAAAACAGGTTTTATCGGTAAAGTGTCCAATGACCAAATGGGCCGCTTTATTACAAGGTACCTGCAAGAAAACAACATTAATACAGATCAAGTCTTCATTGATCAAACAGGGGCTGTCACAGGCTTGGCGTTTACAGAAATTAAAAGCCCGACGGACTGCAGCATCCTTATGTACCGTGACAATGCAGCGGATTTAAAGCTGGAGCCAACAGAGGTTTCCGAAGAGTATATTAAGCAATCAAAAGCTCTCTTAATCTCTGGAACTGCCCTTGCGAAAAGCCCGTCCAGAGAAGCTGTTTTCCTGGCGCTGGAGTACGCAAGAAAACATGATGTTATCGTATTCTTTGACGTCGATTATCGCCCTTACACATGGGAGTCTGAAGCAGAAACAGCTGTGTATTACAATCTAGCAGCTGAGAAGTCCGATGTGATCATCGGTACGCGTGAAGAGTTTGACATGATGGAAAAGCTATTAAACTATAAGGAATCGAATGACCAAGTAACAGCGGAGCGCTGGTTCTCCCACCATGCGAAAATCGTAGTCATTAAACATGGCGGAGACGGTTCCATTGCCTATACAAGAGATGGGAATCCCCACCGCGGCGGCATTTTTAAAACAAAGGTATTGAAAACATTTGGTGCCGGTGATTCTTATGCCTCTGCATTTATCTACGGACTGATGCAAGGCATGGAAATCCGCGAAGCAATGAGATTAGGAGGAGCTTCTGCTTCCATCGTAATCTCGAAACATAGCTGCTCGGATGCTATGCCGACAATAGAAGAGATTACAAGCTTCATGGCAGCGGCAGAGGAAGTATTAGAAGGCGTTCGATAATAATAATCAATTGAAAAGTAATGATAGAAAAAGGAGAGAATGAACATGACACAAACAGCAGTACAGGCAGTAAAAAACTATATCGGCGGCGAATGGGTAGATGCATCCACATCCGCAACAGAGCCGGTTTACAACCCAGCAACAGGTGAAGTAATTGCGACAGTTCCTCTTTCTACAAAAGAAGATGTAGACAAAGCAGTGCAAGCAGCGAACGAAGCATTCAAAACATGGTCTAAAGTAGCGGTTCCAAGACGCGCTCGTATTCTATTTAAATATCAGCAGCTATTAGTAGAAAACTGGGAAGAGCTTGCGAAGCTTGTAACGATTGAAAACGGAAAAAGCTATAAAGAAGCATACGGGGAAGTGCAACGCGGGATTGAGTGTGTAGAATTTGCGGCAGGTGCACCAAGCTTAATGATGGGCCGTCAGCTTCCTGACATCGCAACAGGCATTGAGTCTGGTATGTACCGCTACCCAATCGGCGTAATCGGCGGGATTACACCGTTTAACTTTCCAATGATGGTGCCTTGCTGGATGTTCCCGCTTGCGATTGCATGCGGCAATACATTTGTATTAAAGCCATCTGAGCGTACACCGCTTTTAGCAGCCCGTCTTGCGGAATTGTTTGAGCAAGCAGGTCTTCCAAAAGGCGTATTAAACATCGTAAACGGTGCGCATGACGTAGTAAACGGCTTGTTAGAGCACAAGCTTGTCAAAGCGATTTCCTTCGTAGGCTCCCAGCCGGTTGCGGAATATGTGTACAAAAAAGGCTCTGAAAACGGCAAACGCGTACAAGCATTGGCTGGCGCGAAAAACCACTCTATCGTATTAAACGATGCAGATCTTGACGTAGCAACAACTCAAATTATCGGCGCGGCATTTGGTTCTGCGGGTGAGCGTTGTATGGCGGCAGCTGTTGTAACAGTACAGGAAGAAATTGCAGATGCGTTAATCGCACGTTTAGTCGAAGAAGCAAACAAGATGCAAATCGGAAACGGTATGGATAAGAATGTATTCCTAGGACCGGTGATCCGTGAAGGTCATAAAGAACGTACACTTGGCTATATCGAGTCCGGCATTCAAGAAGGTGCACGCTTAATCCGTGATGGAAGAAACGATGAAGCGGCACAAGGCAACGGCTACTTCGTAGGACCAACGATTTTCGATGAAGTTACACAAGAAATGAAAATTTGGCAGGATGAAATCTTTGCGCCAGTTTTATCTGTAATTCGTGTGAAATCACTAGAGGAAGCAATTGAAATTGCAAACAACTCCCGCTTTGCAAACGGAGCTTGTATTTATACAGACTCTGGCGCAAGCGTTCGTCAGTTCCGTGAAACAATCGAAGCGGGTATGTTAGGCGTAAACGTAGGTGTACCGGCACCGATGGCGTTCTTCCCATTCTCCGGCTGGAAGGATTCCTTCTACGGCGATCTTCATGCGAACGGCACAGACGGCGTAGAGTTCTACACAAGAAAGAAAATGGTAACTGCTCGTTGGTAAGAAATAGGTAATAGAGGATGCAACGGGGCGATTCATGCTTCTGCTGCATCCTTATATTGTACTTTAGAAAAGGTATATTCCTAGCTAGAAAGCAATTCGGCGCAGCAGGAAGTGTTACATATAAAGTATAAGTGCAACTGGGCAACTACCAGCCTTTACAAGGCTGGGCGCTAGCCAAGTTTTCTTTATAGGACTAGTTCGTGCATATATTCACAGAGTGTCAACAACATGTGAGTTAGAAGAAAGGTGGATAGGTCTCATGAAAACATTAAGAATGACAACTGCACAAGCGTTAGTGAAGTTTTTAAATCAACAATATGTAGAGTTTGACGGTAAGCAAGAGCGTTTTATTAAAGGGATTTTCACCATTTTTGGACACGGCAACGTGACAGGGCTTGGTCAAGCGTTGGAAGAAGACGCAGGCGAGCTTGAAGTATACCAAGGACGCAATGAGCAGGGGATGGCCAATGCGGCGATGGCGTTTGCGAAGCAAAAGCACCGTAAGCAAATTATTGCGTGTACCTCTTCCGTAGGTCCGGGCGCGGCGAATATGGTGACAAGTGCGGCGACTGCGTCTGCGAACCAAATTCCATTATTATTGCTTCCTGGAGATGTATTTGCGACAAGACAGCCTGATCCGGTTCTGCAGCAAATGGAGCATACACATGATCTGTCCATTTCCACAAATGATGCGTTCCGCGCTGTAAGCAAATATTGGGATCGCGTAAGCCGTCCGGAGCAATTAATGAGCGCGATGATTAATGCGATGCGCGTGTTAACAAACCCAGCGGATACAGGTGCGGTAACGATTGCACTGCCGCAAGATGTACAAGGCGAAGCGTGGGATTTCCCAGAATCCTTCTTTATAAAGCGCGTCCATCGTATTGAACGCCGTGTGCCAACAAAAGAGAGCATCGCGGATGCGGTAGCGCTCGTGCAAAGAAAGAAAAGGCCAATCATCATTTGCGGCGGAGGCGTACGGTATTCTGAGGCGGCAGAAGCAATGCAGCAGTTTGCAGAAGCGTTCCATATTCCATTTGGCGAGACGCAAGCAGGAAAAAGCGCGATTGAAAGCAATCACCGCTTAAACCTTGGCGGTATTGGGGTAACAGGAAACCTAGCAGCAAATACGATTGCGAAGCAAGCGGATCTTGTCATTGGTATCGGTACAAGATTTACAGACTTTACGACTTCATCGAAGCAATTGTTCCAAAACGAAGATGTGGAATTTTTAACAATTAACGCATCTGAGTTCCATGCAAGCAAGCTAGATGCGGTCAAAGTTGTAGCAGATGCAAAAGAAGCGTTGACTACACTTACGAACGAACTGCAGGCAATTGGATATCAATCTGGGTATACGACGGAAATCGCCGCCGCACGGGATGAGTGGACAGCAGAGTTGGAGCGTTTGCACAGCATTGAATACACAGAGCAAGGTTTCGTACCAGAGATTGCGGGAGATCTTGACGAGGAGCTTCCGGAATACAGCGAAGTGCTTGGCACAAAGCTAACGCAAACAGCGGTAATTGGTCAAATTAACAGGCACATTGATGAGGATGCAATCATTGTCGGAGCAGCCGGCAGTCTTCCAGGCGACTTGCAAAGAATCTGGGTATCGCGGGGGCCAAACACATACCATATGGAATACGGCTATTCCTGCATGGGCTACGAGGTAGCGGGCGCGCTTGGAGCGAAATTGGCGGATCCGGAGAAAGAGGTATATGCAATGGTTGGTGATGGCAGTTACCTCATGCTTCATACAGAGCTTGTGACGAGCCTTCAGGAAGGAAAGAAAATCAACGTTCTGTTGCTTGACAACTCTGGTTTTGGCTGTATTAATAACCTGCAAATGGAGCACGGAGCGGGCAGCTTTGGAACTGAGTTCCGCTACCGCAACAGCGAAACAGGTTTGTTGAACGGCGGCATTATGAAAATCGATTATGCAATGAGCGCAGCCGGCTATGGTGTGAAAACATACCGCGTGACAACACTTGAGGAATTAGAAGCAGCGATCGCAGATGCGAAAACACAAACCGTTTCTACATTAATTGATATTAAGGTATTGCCAAAAACAATGACTCACAATTACGGAGCATGGTGGCATGTAGGAATTGCGGAAGTGTCGAAGAGCGAGAGCATCCAAGCGGCTTATGAGTACAAAGAAAGCAATAAACAAAAAGCGAGACGCTATTAAGCAGATAGGAGAGACAACAATATGTTTAAAGAAAACACAATCAAACTTGGAATTGCCCCGATAGCTTGGACAAATGATGATCTTCCAGAGCTCGGCGGCGAGAATACATTCGAGCAGTGCGTAAGTGAGATGGCATTAGCAGGATTTACTGGCAGCGAGGTAGGAAATAAATATCCGCGCGATACAGAAGTATTGAAAAAGGCGTTATCACTTCGAGGTTTAGAAATTGCAAGCGCTTGGTTTAGCGCGTTTGTAACAACAAAGCCTTTAGAGGAAACAGTGGAGGCTTTTATCGAGCACCGCGATTTCTTACATGCGATGGGCGCGAAGGTTATCGTTGTATCAGAGCAGGGCAAAAGCGTTCAAGGCTTAGCTGTGCCTGTATACAAAGCAAAGCCTGTATTTACAGAAGAAGAGTGGAAGCTCCTGGTAGACGGCTTGCATCGTCTTGGTGAGCTGGCTGCGGAGAAGGATATGAAAATTGTATTTCATCATCATATGGGAACAGGGATTCAAACAACAGAGGAAATCGATAAGCTCATGGAGCTAACAGATCCAAATCTTGTTTCCTTGCTGTTTGATACAGGGCATCTTGTATTCTCAGGGGAAAACCCGATTCATGTGTTGAAAAAGCACTTAGCCCGCATTCAGCACGTTCATTTGAAAGACATTCGTGCGGAAGTTGTCGCTCGTGTGAAGGAACAGGATTTAAGCTTTTTAGAGGCGGTGAAGGCTGGAGCTTTCACGGTTCCAGGCGATGGATCCATTGAGTTTGATGAAGTATTTACAACGCTTGCAGCTTCTGATTATACAGGCTGGTTTGTGGTGGAGGCTGAGCAGGACCCAGCGTTAGCGAATCCTCTCGAATATGCGATGAAGGCTCGCCGTTACATTAAAGAAAAAGCAGGTCTGTAATCCGATTGGAAACAGCTGTATCGATAACGGTGAAGAAGGTGATAGTGGGCACTGTTAATAAATCTGTTCAAGGGGTGCCGAACTCGATCATCCGCAGGCAACGGCTCCTGGCTATGTCATGTACTTTTGCTGGATGATTCGTCACCTTGCTGGTAATCCTTGGACTGACCATATTATGGAAGAGGAGCATAAATGGCTATTAGAGCCGAATGTGAAGATTTGGCCGGAGAAGGAATAGTTGTATAATAAAAATCCCGATGAGCTTGGAAGGAGGCTCATCGGGATTTTTTAATACTGGTTTTTAATCTCATTTAATTTTTCGGTGAGAATCATATAAAATTGCTGCGGTTCATCTGGCCGAAGATGCGCTTTTGTTACGGTTTTTGTAAATCCATACAACAGCTGAACTGTTTGCGATGTGTGGAATTCAATTTCAAGCACCGGCGGCTCCTTCACAAAATCAGCAAGCACTGCATCAAAGACTTCCTTTTCTTCTTCTCTAGACAGCGTCTCAGGTCCGTTATAGGAATGAATGCTTTTTATATCCTTCAAAGGAACCTTCAGCCGCTTCATTACCCCAACCTGTAAATAAGTATAGTCATCCGTAATCACAAAGGGTGATAATCGAATTGCTTGTATTTCCAACTATATGTTTCTCAGTATTATAAGATGATAACTTAAAGGAAGCTTTGCCAAGAGAGTTTGTAACTCAGCGAAAGTGAACGTAAACAAAATTTCAAAAATGTTCTAGAAAAAATCTATTGGTCGTGATATATTGATGTTGTTGGGGTTGGTATTTATATGAATTTCATGAAATTTATTACACGTAGGGAAGGAGTGAGTGCTTGCTTCATATTTATCCATGAAAATATGTATCTCTTACATAAGGTACAGCTTCAGAAAGCTCAGAGGAACGTTTCGTACAAAGGTGAATTGTTCTATCAGGGAAGGGAGTACGCCCTTTTTCGTGAAATAGGCCTATTTTGTACCGGTCAAACGTATGCTGCTGAGTTTGAAGAGAAACTACAAGAACTACATACATATAGAGTTAGTTTTTTCATTACATATTATTGTTAAGGGAGAAAGTCTATGAAAAAGTTAGTAGCTAGTGTTGTTAGTGCCGGGCTATTATGCTCTAGTGTCACGGCATTTGCCCAATCAACAGATCCTGTAAATGTTAAACGGGGAACACAGAAGGTCGATTCTATCACACAGGCGGCGGCGCCAATATCCAAGGCGAAGCAGGCACTCGCCACATTTAATAGCAGCAAGAGCAAGGAGTACAAACCAGGAGAGGTTATCGTAAAGTTCAAAAGCAGCTACAGCACAGAAAGCTTAGGAGAGATACAGAAAACGCTCGGTCTCACTACAAAAAAGAATATTGGGAAGCAAAATATTAAGCTATTAAAATTCTCTTCTAGTTCCTCTATGGAAGATGTGCTGAAGTCATTAAATGATTTACCGCAGGTCGAATATGCAGAGCCAAACTATATTATAAAGCCAACAGCTGTCAAGGAACCAATGTTTGGGCAGCTATGGGGTCTGAAAAATACAGGACAGGTATTTAGAGGAGTGAAGGGGAAAGCAGGAATTGACATTGGTGCAGAGGCAGCTTGGTCTGTAACGAAGGGCAGCTCCGATGTGGTCGTTGCCGTCATCGACACCGGCATTGATATTACACATCCAGATTTAAAGAATCAGATCTGGACAAACCTTGGTGAAATTCCTGATGATAAAATTGATAACGATAAGAACGGTTATGTCGATGATGTAAACGGCTGGGACTTTTTTAACGGTGACAATACTGTATTTGATGCAGCGGATGGGGATGATCATGGCACGCATGTTGCAGGTACAATCGCTGGCGCGGAAAATAAGGCAGGTGTTATCGGAGTAGCGCCAAATGTAAAGATTATGCCGCTAAAGTTCATAGGAGCGTGGGGCGGGGACCTGGCGGGAGCCATTGAAGCGATTGCGTATGCAAAGGAGAAAGGGGTCAAAATTTCCAATAATTCATGGGGCCTCTATGGAGAGTATAGCCAAGCATTGTATGATGCGATCAAGGATTCCGACTCCCTTTTTGTTGCGGCAGCTGGAAATGAAGGAATGGACAATGATACTGATGAATGGAAGGCTTATCCGGCAAGCTTTGATTTGCCGAACATTTTATCTGTAGCAGCTATCGATCACACAGGAAATCTTGCATGGTGGTCGAATTTCGGCAAGACAAGCGTAGATATTGCGGCCCCTGGCGTTGATATACTGAGCAGCGTTCCGCAAGTAACACCTACAGATACCAATTCATATGCGTATTATAGCGGAACCTCTATGGCAGCTCCGCATGTTTCAGGCACAGCTGCACTGTTCTTGAGCAAAAACAAAACTCTATCTCCGACCGCGATTAAAACGGCTATTACGAAGACGGCAAAGCCTCTTTCCTCCCTAAAAGGACTTGTTGCATCCGGCGGCTTGCTAAATGCAGGAAAAGCTGTTACGTATGAACCTGATAGTGATATCCCAGGATTGCCTCTTACAGGTACAACAGCTTCTGGTACATTGAATGCGGCAAATGACGTCGATGATGTATATGCGGTTAATTTGCTTAAGGGTGAAAGCTTCACAGTATCGCTATCAGGGAAATCAGGAACAGACTTTGACCTTTACTTATATAATAGTAAAGCCCAATCTGTAACAGACTCGAGCAATATTGTTGCATATTCTGAGAAATTAAATACGTCAACAGAATCCTTAACCTATGTTGCTCCAGAGGATGGAACCTATTATTTAGCTGCATCCGCTTATAAAGGATCCGGTAAATATACATTAACAGTGAATGCGGGCATGGGCGCTGGAACGTATGAAAATACACAAAAGGAGCTTGGCTATACCGGCACATGGACAACGGTAGCTGACAAAAATGCCTCTGGCGGATCCTATGCATTAGCTAAGCAGGACGGCGCAAAAATGCAGTTTGTTTTCAACGGTACAGCTGTTACTTTAACTGGATTGAAAGATGCTGCGCAAGGAATTGCGAAGGTGACAGTCGATGGCGTTAGCTCGGAGGTAAGCTTATATTCTGCTTCTACTTTGTACAAGCAGCAGTTCTTTACGAAAAAAGGTCTAAAGGCAGGCCGCCATGTGGTCACAATTGAGTGGACAGGAAAGGTTGCAAAAGGTGCAAAACGATCTGCAAATGCGATTAATCTTGATACGATTATTGTAAAATAATTTGATGGGTTTGAGTAGTAAAGAATAGACAGTAAAGAGTTCATAATAGGGGAAGCTGGCTGAAAAGCCGGCTTCTTTTTTGTCTTGTATATGTCCTGGATAACGAAAAAAGAATATCACATTCCAGAAACGGAGCGCGATATTCTTTCTAAAAAATCCATTCTTATCGATAATTAATAAACTGCAATTCAACCGGCACATCCGCCTCACGAACAGCTGCGATAACCGCCTGTAAATCATCGCGGCTTTTGCCTGTAACGCGAAGCTGGTCATCTTGGATTTGGCTTTTCACCTTTAGCTTTAAGTTTTTAATAATCGTATTGATGACCTTTGCTGTGTCTTTGTCAATGCCTTGCTTGAGATTGACGTATTGACGGACTGTGCCTCCGGATGCATTTTCAATTTTGCCGTAGTCCAGGTTTTTAATAGGAACACCCCGTTTTACAAGCTTGCTTAAGAGAACATCCGTTAATTGACTTAGCTTGTACTCATCGTCGGATGTAAGAACGAGAGATTCTTTTTCGAGCTTAATGTCACTTTTGCTTCCTTTGAAGTCATAGCGTGTTTGAATTTCCTTTAATGCGAGGTTGATGGCATTTGTAACCTCTGGTAATTCGACCTTTGAGACAATATCAAAAGAACTTTCCTTTGACATAGATGATCCCTCCAAACTGTATGTATATCCTATATTATAAGGAAAATGGGCGAATTGGACAAATGATAGGAAAAACGTGTTATAATGAGGCTTTGTTTGGCAAACTAATACATAGCATATTTTTATTATAGAAAGGATTTGTAAGTATGATGCTGCAAGCAGGAGCAATCGAACAAGTCGAGGTTTTGCGCGAGACGGAAATTGGCTATATGGTAGGAAATGAGCAGGAGGAGGTATTCCTGCATAGAAATGAAGTTGCTGGTGAGATTGCCGAGGGCGATGAGATTGATGTGTTTTTATATCATGATCATAAAGGACGTTTAACGGCAACAATGAAGACACCGCTCATTACAACCGAAGATTTTGGCTGGGTAGAGGTTGTAAAGGTATCCCGGGACTTAGGTGTATTTGTTGATATTGGCGTCTCGAAGGATATTTTAATACCAGGTGATGAGTTTCCTGGCTTTTTCGGTGTTTGGCCGCAGGAGGGAGACGAACTGTATTGTCGTCTAAAATTAACGGGACGAGACCGTTTAATTGCTCTGCCTGCGCAGGATGAGGATATGAAGGAATTGGCGGTCGCTGCTACGCGGTCAATGTTTAATAAAAATGTGAATGCCCGCGTGTACCGTGCCATTCGCACGGGTACATTTATTCTAACGGACGAGCATTTCTTAGGCTTTATTCATGAATCAGAGCGCAAACGAGAACCCCGCATCGGCGAGCGCGTGACAGGCCGCATCATTGCAGTGAAAGAAGATGGGACTGTTAATGTATCCCTGCTGCCGCGCAAGCAGGAAGGAATGGATGAGGACGCGCAGGCTTTGTATGAATATATGGAAGGCCGCGGCGGTGCGATGCCATTTAGCGACCAAAGTGCGCCAGAGGATATTAAGGAGCGCTTCCAGATGAGCAAGGGAGCGTTTAAGCGAGCTCTCGGGAAACTGATGAAGGAAGGCAAGGTCTATCAGGAGGAAGGATGGACGTATTTTAAGAGAGATTAATGAAAAAACAGCGCCGGCGGAGGCGCTGTTTTTTTATTAAGATTAAGAAAATATAACTTTTGGAGCATTGTCTAGCTCCCGCGGCCTTAGCGATGGTCGGTTTTCTTTGAGTAATCGTGCTTCCCTGCTTGGTAATTCTCCTGTACCTGCATATTTTTTTGCATACTCTTTGCGTTGTTGTCACGCGCTTTTTTGTCATTATCGCTTGTTTTTGGCATCCTGCATCCCTCCTTAGTTGTTTCTACGTTTATCATCTCCGTTTCCGTCAAGACTATGTACAAGGAGCAAGCAGGAAGGAGCATATATGTGAATTTCAGGATGAGTTCCATTGAGATCGGCAAGAAAACATTTGTAATTATATTTGGTGCGCTGTTAAATGCAATTGGGATGAATTTATTTTTAATTCCGGCGAATGTATATGCGAGCGGCTTTGTTGGCTTAGCGCAGCTTCTAGCGAGTATAGTAGGCAAATTCACGCCTATTGTCCTTTCGACAGGTATACTGTATATTGTGTTCAATATTCCAATTGTAATATTAGGCTGGAGGAGAATTGGGAAATCGTTTACGCTATTTAGCTTTGTTAGTATTGCCTTTATGACATTGTTTTTAGAGATAGTCCCCGTTCTCACGCTCTCCCATGATATTATGTTAAATGCTGTATTCGGCGGTGTCATTATTGCGATTGGCTCTGGACTAACGCTGAAATGGGGAGCTTCGACCGGCGGGATGGATATTATTGTAATGGTTCTGTCACGTGTGAAGGAACGGCCGCTTGGAACATACTTTTTCACGCTGAACTCGCTTATTATTGTGACGGCAGGCGCAGTGTACGGATGGGAAAAGGCGCTGTATACCCTTGTAGGGCTGTATGCATCGTCCCGCGTGATTGACATGATCCATACGCGCCATGTGAAGGTGACTGTGTTTATTGTTACGAAAAACGGTGATGCTTTGCGCAAGGCGATTCAGTCCTGTCTTGTACGAGGCATTACAACATTGCCGGCGACAGGGGCATTTACGAATGAACAAAAGGAAATGCTGATGATCGTTATTACGCGTTATGAGCTGTATGCTATTGAGCGTATTATTAATGAGGTTGATCCAAAGGCGTTTGCAAATGTAGTTCATACGGAAAGTGTGCTAGGGTTATTTCGGAAGGATTGAAAGAAAAGAGGCCTTGCCTTGTTTTGCTTGCTGCAGGAAATAAGACAAAAAGGAAAGAGGACCCGAAAGTCGGGTCCTCTTGTTACGTTTGGGAAATACTTTGCAGCTGCTCCTGCATTTCGCGCAGCTGTACCTTTTCAGCAATGGAGGAGTGCGTGTAAGCGGAGGTTAAAGCATTTTTTGCTTTTTCCACCATTTCATGCTGTCCGCTGCCGGTTGTGTTTAAGGCGAGGGATACTGCTTCTCTCGCTTGCTGGAACAATAGGTTGCCCATTGTTACACACCTCCGAGAGTTGAGTTAGCCCGCTCTTTTTGAGCTTCTGCTTCGGCTAATGTAGACCGATAAGGGAATCGTTCATCATGTTTAGCAACCGTATCTGAACCTTGCTGAATAAAACGTTTGGACTTGTTGCGTTTACCCATCGTCTATTCCCCCTTTTGAATTAGCAGAAAAGCTGCGACACGTGCTGTGTCCCTTATAGTATGTGCATTGCGTTTAGGGCTATGAATGGAAAGGACTTACAAGCCCAAATATTCTTCCAAGAAGACAGCAATACCGTCCTCTTCATTTGTTAGCGTCACGTGATTTGACAGCGACTTCAGCTGTGGAATCGCATTGCCCATTGCAACGCCATGTCCGGCAAATTCAATCATTTCAAAGTCATTGTCTTCATCACCAAAGGCGATAATATGTTCTGCTCGGATGCTGTAATAATCTGCTATCTTTTTTAAACCAATCGCCTTATTCAGTCCGCTTCGAACGATTTCGATAATATGCCAAGGCGCTGCCCATCTGCGGTGGTCAATAACCTCAGCGTGAACATCTGTTAAATGTTTTCGAATGTTTTCCACCTCTTGTTCATTCGCATCGATCAGCAAGCATGTTGGACTCTCGTCTAAAATATGAAGCAAATCTCCTGTGTATATCTTTGGGGAGCCAAACTGGAAAATATGCTGCATGCCTTCATCGATATAGTGTGTATATACATCATCTATGACCTCAGCATACATGTTTTTAACGCCAAATGATGCACATGCTTGTACAATTTCCCGAGCTGTTGAAAGCTCAAGAGGTGAATGGTATGTACCCCATGAAGGATTTAGAGGATGATGGATGTAGGCACCGTTAAAATTGACGATTGGGGTGTCTAGCTTCAGTTCCTGATAATACAGGTTACTTGCTCGATATGGTCGGCCTGTGGAAATAACGACAAGGTGGCCTTGTTCCCGAGCTTTTTGGAGGGCGGCTTTATTGCGCCCGGAAATTTTTTTATCATCTGTCAATAATGTACCGTCTAAATCGATTGCAATTAAATGTTGGTTTCGCATACGTTCACCTTTTTATTAAGTAGTTGTGTACTTCCATCTTAATCCTTTTCTTCTTTTCCTGTCCACCGTTTTCCAGACGTCAAGAATTATATAGAAATTTTAAAAAAATTGTGTATAGATTGTGAAAGGGATTACAATATGAGAGAAAAGCTTGTATAATGATAGTGTAATCTTCTCGTATAAGTTGTTTAACTCTCCTTTGTGCGCTGACCTGATGAGGTCAGTTCTTTTTTTTATATGTATGCAGTAAATCATTTTTGTATGAAGGCCTTTATCATTTTTAACAGAAGACCTCCATTTCAAGTGCGTTACGGAACCTTGCGGGAAAGGAGAGTTAGCGAGCAGTTCATTTCCTAAACATAACAGAGAGAAACTCCTGTCTTCGGGTACAATAGTGGTGTAATGACTTCTTTTTTGAAAGGAGCAATGCATCATGGGTCAAAGTCACCGTTTTCGCGCGGGGCAAAAAGCGCCAAATAACGGAATATACATTGAAGTCGGGGAAACAGGGAGCGGCGTTCAGGATCCGAGGAAGATCAGGCTGAAAGCCGGGGATCGTTTTCCGGAAAATACCAATGATGGCCGTCAATGGACATATATGCCTAAAACACGCTAACACTTTACAAAAAAAACCATCTTCCATCCGGGAGATGGTTTTTTTGAAATATACATAAAAACATTATAAATCTCTGTTTAAGCCATTTGCTTTTGCTTTTTGAGCTCTCCCGTCACGCAGCTTCGTTTTTCCTTAAAGGGACTTCCTTTGGTTGAAGGAAGGGGGGCCGTCTATTTTTTGATAAAATCGAGGATTTTTCATATAATAAAAACAAAGGTCAAAATAAGTCAAAGAAGTGAGGGGATAGGAATGGACTTGAATAAAATGACGCAAAAAATGCAGGAAGCTGTTATGCGGGCACAATCCATTGCAGTTGAACGTTCCCATCAGGAAATAGATGTAGTTCATCTGCTCGCAGCGCTGCTGGAGCAGGAGGAGGGGTTAGCCGGAAGGGTTCTGCAGAAGTTGGGTATTTCTGCAGAACAATTCCGAGGAGAAGTGCAGCAGCTCTTAGAACGAAAGCCTCGCGTGACAGGAAGCGGGGCAGAAGCTGGAAAGGTATATATTACACAAGGGCTTCAGCAGCTGTTTGTGCGTGCGGAGGAGGAAGTAAAGCGGCTGCGAGATGATTATATGTCTGTAGAGCATACCTTGCTTGTGATGAGCGATGAAAAGGCATCGACTGCGATTGGACAGCTTTTCGCAAGATTTCAATTGAAGCGCGAGACATTGCTGCGCGCACTTATGGATATAAGGGGGAATCAACGCGTGACAAGCCAAAATCCGGAAGCGACATATGAGGCTTTGGAAAAGTATGGACGTGATCTCGTGGCAGAGGCACGTCTTGGTAAAATGGACCCGGTGATTGGACGAGATAGTGAAATTCGCCGCGTGATTCGCATTTTATCACGCAAAACGAAAAATAACCCTGTCTTGATTGGAGAGCCGGGAGTCGGAAAAACGGCAATTGCGGAAGGGTTGGCACAGCGTATTGTGCGTAAAGATGTACCGGAAGGACTGAAGGACAAAATTGTTTTCGCACTTGATATGAGTGCTCTTGTGGCAGGCGCAAAGTTTCGCGGCGAATTCGAGGAACGTCTGCAGGCGGTACTAAATGAGGTTAAGAAAAGCGAAGGACGCATTTTGTTATTTATTGATGAACTGCATACAATTGTTGGGGCAGGCAAGGCGGATGGAGCAATGGATGCGGGCAATATGCTAAAGCCAATGTTGGCTCGAGGCGAGCTGCACTGCATCGGTGCGACAACGCTTGATGAATATCGAAAATATATTGAGAAGGATCCAGCACTAGAGCGTCGTTTTCAACAGGTGCTTGTAGAAGAGCCGACTGTGACGGATACCATTTCGATTTTGCGCGGGTTAAAGGAGAGGTTTGAAATCCATCATGGTGTGAATATTCATGACCGTGCGCTTGTTGCCGCCGCTGTATTGTCTGATCGCTATATTTCCGATCGTTTTTTACCGGATAAAGCAATTGATTTAGTAGACGAAGCGTGTGCGACTATTCGAACGGAAATCGATTCGCTTCCAACTGAGCTAGATGAAGTAACGCGGCGGATGATGCAGCTTGAAATTGAAGAGGCGGCACTGTTAAAGGAAACGGATGAACGAAGCAAGGAGCGTTTGGAGGTATTACGGAGAGAGCTGGCTGATTTAAAAGAACGGGCAACCGTCATGCGTGCGCAGTGGCAGCAGGAAAAGGATGAAATTCAGCGTGTTCGCAGCCTGCGCGAACAATTAGAACGGCTGCGCCACGAGCTTGAGGAGGCGGAAGGAAGCTACGATTTAAATAAGGCTGCTGAGCTTCGGCACGGTCGTATTCCAGCTCTAGAGCGCGCTTTAAAGGAAGCAGAGGAGACGGAAAACAAACAGGAAAACCGCTTGCTGCGCGAGGAAGTGACAGAAGAGGAAATCGCAGCTATTGTCTCACGCTGGACAGGCATTCCGGTTACGAAGCTTGTAGAAGGGGAACGAGAAAAGCTGCTGCGTCTTACAAATATTTTGGCGGAGCGTGTTATTGGACAGGAGGAGGCTGTGCAGCTCGTTTCTGATGCGGTGCTGCGTGCCCGCGCCGGCATTCAAGATCCAAATCGGCCAATCGGTTCATTTTTGTTTCTGGGACCGACGGGCGTCGGAAAAACAGAGCTTGCAAAGACGCTTGCGCAAGCCTTATTTGACAGCGAAGAGCAGATGATTCGCATCGACATGTCTGAGTATATGGAAAAGCATGCTGTTTCCCGTTTAATCGGAGCGCCTCCTGGGTACGTCGGTTATGAGGAAGGCGGACAACTAACGGAGGCGGTGCGTCGCAAGCCGTATTCCGTCATTTTACTTGATGAAATTGAAAAGGCGCATCCTGAAGTATTTAATGTGCTGCTGCAGGTACTTGATGATGGCCGCATTACGGATTCACAAGGACGAACAGTCGATTTTAAAAATACGGTTATCATTATGACATCGAATATTGGTTCACATATCCTGCTTGAGGATGTAAGAGAAGAGGGCACAATTGGCGAGGGGACGAGAGAGCGGGTGCTCAGTCAGCTTCGCAATCACTTCCGGCCAGAGTTTGTCAACCGCATTGATGAAGTCATTTTATTTAAGCCGCTCACTACGAAGGAAATGACAAAAATTGTTGATAAAATGAGCGCGGAATTGCAAAGAAGACTTTCGGATCGTGATATTGAACTGCAGCTAACAGAAGGTGCGAAAGAGTTTATCGCAGCAGCAGGCTTTGATCCGTTGTATGGAGCGCGACCGCTAAAGCGGTATATGCAGCGTCAAATTGAAACAAAGCTAGCGAGAGAGCTCATTGCGGGTCATATTCACGATCATAGTAAGGTTATCGTCGATGAACACTTGGGAGAGCTTGTATTAAAGACTATATAAGAAAAGCGGGCACGATCCGCCTTGCTCCTGCAGGAGACAGTTCTCCGTAAAAAGTTATACTTTTTTACCTGTTAAAAAAGCCTGTCCAGATGTATCGAATATACATCTAAACAGGCTTTTCTTGCTGTCTAAAGGCAAAGGTGACTCGACAGGCCGAGTCCTCTTTATCTGCATTAATGATGCTGTCCGGCAGGCTCGTTTGGGAGGACTGCAGAAATCGCAAAAATAAAAACAGCCACGACAACAGACATGATGGATGCTTGTCCGAAGTCATATGTACCGCCTGTCATAGAGCTGATTACGTAGCTCATCATTTGAACAAGCAGGAACGACCAAATAAACGTCCAAAGTAAACGCATTCTTTTCACACCCCTATTCGCTCTTCATTCAATCACTTCTTATTCTAACACAAATTGATATGGAAAATAGAAAATATTTTTTCACCTTTTGCAAGGCAAATTCTCCCTCCGTACATACATTATAAAAAAGAGACATTTATAATGGCATTTTAAGGCGGGAAAACAATGGAGATCAGGGAACGTTTCTTTTTTCTAGAACAAGAGCCGTGTGTCATTCATCTGCCGGAAAAGCCGAATGGATTTGGAGTGCTTATACTGGGGGATTATAATCATTTTGTTGAGAGTGGTACAAGTTTATGGATGCAGCACGTCGGGAAGGCGCATCTGTTAGAGGAACTGCGCGCTGAGGGATATACTGTGTTTACTTCCAACCTGTACGGCCGGCATTGGGGGAATGACAAAGCGGTTCGATTGGCAAAGCGCTTATATCATGTTGTAATGAAAAAGGAAATTTTGAATGAGAGAATTCATATTATAGCAGAGGGAATGGGCGCTCTTGTTGCGCTTGAAATGATGGCTTCAATGCCGGAATATATCCGTTCGACTGTAATGCTGCATCCTTGTCTGGACTTACCGAGGCATTTGGAGCTAGAGCGTGAGCATAAGTTTTTTTATAAACGATTGCTGCGCGAGCTGAAAACAGCATATGAGGCAAGTGAGGAGGATTTGCCGGAAATGATTCGTGCTAAAACGTTTCGAAGCTTCTCCTCATATGTACCGGTGAAAATGTTTGTTCCAACAAATGAGCGGAAGGAGCGAAAGATGATTGTGAGGGAATATGAGCAGCTTCAGCTCCAGTCAGGATACCCCGTTTCGCTTTCGTTTCATGTGCAAGATGCTAAGTACAAAGTCGTTCGTTCGATCCTCCAGGCATTTCATATGTATGAAATGGATTTATAAAGAACATTTGCCAATTGGTGAGCTTTTTGGTGAAAAAAGAGGCTTGGGTGCACTTATACTTTTCATGTGGAATTTCCTGAACTTTTTGAATGGAAGTTTAAACTTTCCTAGAGTATAAGGAAAGCTCCCGCAGCCTGTCCTCGCTCCTGCAGAAGAAGGCCTTTCGACACACAAGGCGTTGTTCGTTTTTGATGCCGAGGGTTATTCCGGATGCGGGAGCAGGCCGATGAATCTAGATAATGTTCCAAAAGGAATATTTTCTTAGTTTCCTAAAGGGTTCTTGCTGCGTCAAATGATTTCTCAGATGGAAATTTATATTTTCTAAAAGTCTGAAGGAGCCTCGTGCATATGAGGCTTACATATAGAAGGAGGGGAAGAAGATGAAGAGAGCAGTTGTAGTGGGGGCGCTGTCATTTGTCGGATATCATCTCGTGCAAAAGCTGCTTGTGGAGGGAGCGGAGGTTATCGCTCTTGACGTTGAAAGCTTGTTTGAGCTATCACCGCTCAATGAAGAAAAGCTGCTGCTAATTGGTAGACATGCAAATTTTTCATACCATTCTATTGAAAGTGGAGAGGCTTGGAAGGAGGCGCGTGAGCAGGCACCGGATATTGTGTACTTCTGCTTGTGTGAGCCAAATCAAATTACAGAGCTTCCTGGGCAAGCTTTTGTACAGCGCGCATTGGACGAAGCGATTTTCTTCTGCAGGCGATATGGGAAAAAGCTGGTTATGCTATCATCCCTAGATGCTTCTGCCGCTCAATCAGACAGGGAAAAGATGGCTAGTACAGCAAACGGGGCATGGTTTTATACATTAGAAAAGAAGCTAGAGGAGCTTGCGTCATCCGTCGCTATTTTGCGTGTCCCGACTGTGTATGGTCCGTGGCAGCCGTCCTTTATGACATACCATCAATTGATTATATCGAAGGAAGCAAATATTGAGGCGCAAGAAAATAGTGATGATGCTGTTTACGTAGGGGATGTAGCCGAGTGCTTATATCGTTTTGGAGAGGAACGTATTTTTGGAACGTACTACATCGAAAGTGAAGAAGCTGGACAGTGGAAAAAGGGGATCGAGCTGCTCTGCGGCAACGGGAATATACAGACAGCAGAAAGTAAGCCGCAACTGAAAACAGGAACACGCTATCTTTACCGTCCGAGCTGTTCTTTGCAGGAGGGATTGGAGCAGCAAATTTTGCACATAAACAAGTATAAACAGTTGTATGAGGATGTGAAATAGCATAGCTATTGAGTTTTTTTCCTTTTTACCGCTATAATGAAAAAGGTAAACTTGCGGCTGAAAGGAAGAAGGAAAATGAATCCAGGACGTAATATGCAATTTTTGCAAATGGCGATGCAATATTTGCCGGAAGCTAAGGGCATGCTTGAGTCGAATGGAGTAGAACTCGATTTGGCAAAGGCGCAGCCTGTGCTGGAGCTGCTCATGAAGGTCATGAATGATGCCTATGAGCTTGGCAGACAGGATGCCCTAGCAGAAAAGGGAGAATGAAGTCGGTGAGATGCCGGCTTTTTTCTATCCTCTCATAGTAGACAAACAAATCATCATACATTAAAATTAGTACCAAGTCTTAATAATTGATATAAAGTGGGGGATTAAAATGAACGCAGGAATTTTAGGAATCGGCAGCTATGTTCCAGAGCGGATTGTAACAAATCATGATTTGGAGCAAATGATGGATACGTCCGATGAATGGATTCGTACACGAACCGGCATTGAGGAGCGGCGTATTGCCTCTGATGATGTAAACACATCACATATGGCGGCGGAAGCAGCGAAGCAAGCATTAGAGGATGCGGGAATTGCTGCAGAGCAAATCGATTTGATTTTAGTAGCGACTGTTACTCCAGATTATGCATTTCCTTCTGTGGCCTGCATGGTACAGGATCAAATCGGGGCAAAACATGCAGCGGCAATGGATATAAGTGCGGCTTGCGCAGGCTTTATGTACGGAATGATTACAGCTCAGCAGTTTATCCAAAGCGGTGCTTATAAGTATGTACTTGTGATCGGAAGTGAAAAGCTTTCTAAGATTGTCGATTGGAACGATCGGAATACAGCTGTTTTATTTGGAGACGGAGCAGGCGCAGCAGTTATGGGTCCTGTTTCGGAAGGAAGAGGCGTTCTATCATTTGAATTAGGAGCAGACGGAAGCGGCGGAATGCACCTGTACCAGGATGAACATATTATAATGAATGGTAGAGAGGTATTTAAATTTGCTGTGCGTCAAATGGGAGATTCAAGCATGCGCGTACTTGAAAAAGCGGGATTAACAAAGGAAGATGTTCATTTTCTTGTTCCGCATCAGGCCAATATTCGCATTATGGAATCAGCTCGTCAGCGTTTGAATCTGCCAGAGGAGAAAATGAGCACAACGATTCGCAAATTCGGCAATACATCATCGTCGTCTATTCCGCTTGCGCTTGTAGAGGAGCGTACGAATGGGCGTATTAAAGACGGTGACCTGATTGTGCTAGTTGGATTTGGCGGCGGTTTAACATGGGGTGCGGTAGCGCTTCGTTGGGGCAGATAATCACGAAAAAGGAGTGTCATAGCAATGGAAAAAAAGCGTGTTGTAATTACAGGATTAGGAGCTGTAACGCCGGTAGGAAACGATGTTGAAACTGCATGGACAAACGTGATAAACGGTGTATCGGGAATCGGCCGTCTTACACGCTTAGACCCCGATTTGTTTCCGGCAAAGGTGGCAGCGGAGCTTAAGGATTTCGAAGTAGAGAAATACATTGATAAAAAAGAAGCGCGCAGAATGGATCGTTTTACACAATACGCAGTGGCAGCCGCGAAAATGGCAGTAGAGGATGCGAACTTAACAATCACTGACGAGAATGCGCCGCGCATCGGTGTCTGGGTTGGGTCAGGTATTGGCGGAATGGAAACATACGAGGATCAGTATAGAACATTGTTGGAAAAAGGACCTCGTCGCGTAAGTCCATTTTTTGTTCCAATGATGATTCCAGACATGGCAGCTGGGCAAGTATCGATTGCAACTGGTGCAAAAGGAATTAACTCCTGCTCCGTAACAGCTTGTGCATCCGGTGCAAACTCGATTGGCGATGCATTTAAGGTGATTCAGCGTGGAGATGCAGATGCAATGATTACAGGAGGAACAGAAGCGCCTCTTACAAGCATTTCATTTGCAGGCTTTAGTTCGGCAAAAGCATTGTCATTCGATGAGAACCCGGCTACAGCTTGCCGCCCGTTTGATAAAAACCGCAGCGGTTTTGTCATGGGCGAAGGTGCTGGAATTCTAATTTTAGAAAGCTTAGAGCACGCATTGCAGCGCGGTGCGAGAATCTATGCAGAAATTGTCGGCTACGGTGCAGCTGGCGATGCGTTCCATATTACGCTCCCAGCACCTGGCGGGGAAGGCAGCGTTCGAGCAATGCGCCAAGCGTTATCAGATGCGGGTATTCAGCCAGATGATGTAGATTACATCAATGCGCACGGAACGAGCACAGAAGCGAACGAAAAGTACGAAACGATGGCAATTAAAGAAGTATTCGGTGACCATGCATACAAAGTAGCAATCAGCTCTACAAAGTCGATGACGGGTCACTTGCTTGGCGCAGCTGGAGCTGTCGAAGCAATCTTCTCAGTACGTACGATTACGGACGGCATTATTCCGCCGACTATTAACTACGAAACGCCAGATCCAGATTGCGACCTTGATTATGTGCCAAATACAGCACGCAAGCAAGAAGTACGCACGGTGCTAAGCAATTCTTTAGGCTTTGGCGGTCATAACGCAGCACTCGTTTTCAAAAAATACGAAGCATAAAAGAAAAGCAGAATCGACTTGATTGATGAGGCTAACAAAAACACGCAGAGGGCAGCCCTCTGCGTGTTTTTTATATCCTAATCAAATGCTGCAATTCTTTGTTTCTCTTTTCTTGTTCTTCCTTTGACACCAAGTCGTACTTTTTCAAAAGATGGAACAGCTCATTTAACACATCCTGCGGCTGTTCATTTTGTAAAAAGCTTTGTACATCCGCGAATAAAGATGCAGATAAAAAGCTTCGTTGGCTTTCAAGCTTATTACGTACATCCTCTAATGAATGATCGAGATTACATGCTCCCATTTGTATCACCCCTTGCTCCTTCTATGTATCCACTATGTAACCGTAGCATTGAATATGGCGAAAATCAACGTTTCTATAAAGAAAACTCGCCGATTGGCGAGCCGTTAGGCGAAGACAGAGGCGTAGTTGCACTTACATTTTGTTCCTAAAATTTCCTACTACGTCGGATTCGCTTCTAGCTGGAAATTTATACTTTCTTAAAGTGTAAAGAAAACTCGCCGTTAGGCGAAGACAGAGGCGCAGTTGTATTTATACTTTATTCCTAAAACTTCCTGCTGCGTCGAATGGGCCTTCTAGCTGGAATTTTATAAACTCTTAAAGGATAAAGAAACACCTCTTATGCCTTTTCATAGTATAGATGAAAAAGGAGGCGTGGTTATGGGAGTTATTGCGACAGACACGTGGCTGCTTGCGCATTATGACGATCCGGAAGAAATTTGTAAAAAGCTAAAGGAGTATATATCGTTGCCGCCGCGCTATATGTATCGCTATCTTGTTTCTCGCGGGATGTATCGTCCTATACGCGGCGGTAAAGAGGATGTTGAAAAACTTCAGCAGCACAATGTGTGGGGGGAGATCGATAAAGAGCTTCAGCAACTGCGCCATTGGCTAGGCGGCCCAGATATTCCTATCTTTATTTTTCCATCTGATGTGTATAACAGGCGTATCCAGCGAGAGTACGACGGCAAAAGCGGTCTTGCTTTTCGGAAATGTTTATTTCTATTTGTGTCACCGCGCAATACGATAAATGAACTGAAGGCAGTATTGACACACGAGTATCATCATATATGCCGATTGCATACCGTCCAAAAAAAAGAAGAGAATTACACGCTTTTAGATACGATGATACTAGAAGGCTTAGCAGAAGCTGCTGTTGGGGAGCGCTATTCGAAAGACTATCATGCGCCGTGGACACAATATTATACAAAGCGGGAAGCGGTGCAGCTTTGGCATAAATATATAAAAGACAGAATGGATGTCTATAGAGGAACTGCTGAGCATGAAGAACTGTTGAATGGGTTATGGGTATATCCAGATATGCTTGGCTATGCGGTCGGCTTCCATCTTGTACAAGATTGTATATCATATACCAAATTAACAACACAGCAGCTGCTGGCGATGGATGCGAAGGAAATTGTGCAAGCAGCCCGTTCTTTTTCGGCATAAACGTCTCTGGAGCACAGAGGCGTTTTATGTGCAGGGGTTTTACTGCGTGAGGAAAGCAGGCCGCGCTTGCCTTCTTTGTAATATTTGGAAATTTTTTGTCATAAGATAGGTGACGAAAAGAAGCAAGCTTAGAATGAAACAGAAAAGAAATGCAGAATTTATAAATTAGGTATTGAATATGTTTCCTGAATTGGAATAAATTCTTGTTCTCATGACCATAATGGTAGCTACAAACAGTTGTGAAGTGAGGGGTAAGAAATGTTATATCTGCATGATGTATGGGTAAATTGGTTTGAGGGTGAAGAAAACGGCTATAACGTTTGTCCTTTCTATGAGTGGCGTAAAGACGACACGATCGAATTGTTGGATCAGGTTCCTTTATTGAAGGTAGATTCCGCCTTGTATCAGTACATCGAAAATGAACTGCTCGAGCTTCCGTCCAAACTGTTAGAAGACGTACATCAGAAAGCTTATATTCGAAAAAATCACGAGCGCACGCAGCTAGACTATTGTTTCGTTGTTTCTGACGGCAACTGCATTCTCGCGGTAGATACAATCGGTTATAATATACCAATCCGCAAAAGCAGGCTTATTCCTCGACAAGAACAAATGGTATATGACATGATTGGGAATGCACAAACGGAATCATACTCCTTCAATCCAGCAGCTGTAAAGAAGGAGCACCATATTTTGTCTCCATCGCCTTATATGATGAGCGGACTGACTCGAAAAGAGAGACAATTAAAGCAATTGTTATTTATGGCATTAGATCAGCTATATGCAACGAGAAATCCAGCAGAAATTCGTTACTGGTATACAGAATGGGAGCCAACAGCGTATCAAGATGTACAACATATGTCCTTTGAAGAAGTATGGGAGCGCCTGTTTGAAGAAGCGCAGCATGGCTGGAATGAAAAGCATGAACAGCTTTGCGAACGCCTTGTAAAAGGACAACCATTTTTCGAAAAGTTATGGGAAATGGAAAAAGAACCAAAAGTCAATTAGAAAGCAGAAACGACAAATCCTCCGAAACATAGCATCTTTGTTTCGGGGGATTTTTATGTTCGAAAAGGAATGGTTTTACTCTGCTTTCCCATACTAAGAAAAGGGAAAGAGGTGAGATAACATGGGAGATTGGAATGAGCAAGCCGCGCCAAATAATAATGCGTCCGCTGGCCAAATAAAGTTTGCGGCAAAGCGGCGTGAGGACCAAGAATTTGCCGAGGAGCTATCCGACGCAGGTGAGCGCGATGCTTTGATTAAATCGATGCAAAAGCTGAAAAAGAAGAAAAAATAAGAAAAATCCGCCATCACGGCGGATTTTTGCTTCTACGTTTAAGAAAATATAAATTTCCAGCTAGAAGTGAATTCGACGTAGTAGGAAATTATTAAGAATAAAGTGCAGTTACGGCCTCTGTTTTCGCCTAACGGCTCGCCAGTCGGCGAGTTTTCTTTAATAGATACACCCTTTTCTATTATCGTCTTTTACGGCTTAAGCCCATCGCGTTTTCCACTTTTCGAAGCTGCTTCATTGCAACCTTGTTTGCCTTTTCAGCGCCTTTATCTAAAATCTCATCAAGTTCAGGAGAACTAATCAGCTCATTATAGCGCTCTTGAATTGGCTTAAGTGCATCCACAACAACCTGCGCTAAGTCACCTTTGAAATCGCCGTAGCCTTTTCCTGCATATTGCGCTTCCAGCTCTTCAATTGTTTTGCCAGAGAATGAGGAGTAAATGGTAAGCAGGTTGGAGATGCCTGGTTTTTGTTCTTTATCGTATTTCACGATGCCATCAGAATCAGTGACAGCGCTTTTGATCTTTTTCTCGATAGCTTTTGGGTCATCAAGAAGGCTTACCATTGATTTTTGGTTTGGATCAGATTTACTCATTTTCTTTGTTGGTTCTGTTAAAGACATAACCCGTGCGCCGACCTTTGGAATGCGAATTTCCGGGATGGTAAATACTTCACGGTAGCGGTTGTTAAAGCGCTCTGCTAAATCACGTGTCAGCTCGATATGCTGCTTTTGATCATCGCCGACAGGTACGATGTCTGTATTGTATAACAGAATATCAGCTGCCATTAATGGCGGATAGGTAAGCAGGCCGGCCGCAACCGCATCTTTGCCTTTGGACTTATCCTTAAATTGTGTCATGCGTTCTAATTCGCCAATGTAAGCGATGCATTGCATAATCCATCCGAGCTGCCCGTGAGCAGGTACTTCTGATTGTACAAATAATGTGGACTTCTCTGGATCGATTCCGCATGCTAAATATAAAGCGGCAAGGCTGCGAATATTTTTGCGCAGTGCTACCGGATCCTGCGGGACTGTAATCGCATGTTGATTGACAATACAAAAATAACAATCATGCTCGTTTTGCAGCTCCACAAATTGCTTCATAGCGCCTAAGTAATTGCCGATTGTAATCGTGCCGCTTGGCTGAATACCTGAAAAAATAACTGACATTTTGCAGTTCCTCCCTACGTAAATTAAATTCGTTTAAACTATAAGAAAGTATAACTTTTAGAGCACTGTCTAGCTCCATTGGCCGATTCCGCGTTTCTTAATACGAAACAAAAAAGGCCCATTCATCCCTAACAAACATAGGGACGAATGGACCGTGGTGCCACCCTAATTATTTTGCAAAAGCAAAACCACTCAAATCCGGTAACGCCGGACGAAACGCCGAAGCCTACTTTAAGTTCGGTTCGGTGCTCAAAAGCCCATTCCATACTGTATCATTGCTTGCTCGCACCAGCCACAAGCTCTCTGAAATGACCTCAATATGTACTCTTCTTTCTCATCGCAAGACTATAAGATTCTCTACCTATTATAGCAAATTTCCAATACGATGCAAGCTATGCTAATACAGCAAAGCTAATTCCTATAGATAAAACCGCGAGAATCACACCTGTAATAAGGAATGGATATGTAAGACGAAACGAGTAGGTTCGGTATAAAAGGTCTCTATCCTCTATTGGCGGTTCTTCCCCTAAAAGAGATACTTGCTTTGCATTCGTAATCCGAAACATTTTGCGGAACGCGTACCTTGTAATATTAAAAAAGCCGCGTTCAAGCAGGAAAAAAAATCCTCCGATGACGGTGCAGGGAAGCGCGATATAAAACAGGGTGTTTACAAAAGGCAATAGAAAGGAGTCTGGATGTTGAAGCAAGACGGCTATAACAGAAATACCAATGGATGCCCCAATCATAATACCTGTGGAAGCTATCATTCGGTTCAAAATGTTCCCTCCGAGAGTTTTAAAAATATTAATGCTATTATATTATACAAATTATGGAAATTTATATACAAGGGTTGGTGACTATTTCTATCCATTTTTTCTGTATTCTAGCGGACACGTTCTGCTCGCTGAGGGGGAGGATCTCCAGCCAATAAGGCAAAAAGCGCTGCAGCGTTCAAGGTACTCTCCCCCTTTGCTAGCAAGCCAAAGCGATTCCGCTTTTATTTTGAAATAAAAGGTATTTAGCGCAATTTCTTTCTTTTAAATAGAAATACTAGAGAATAGCAAGAGGCAGAATTTGTTCCTGCCTTATAGGGAAAGTAATAGCATTTTTTAATATTCCTTCCTAATCGAAGGCAACAATGGAATGTATCCGCTTTGCTAGGATGAGGCACGTACTCTTCTTTTACTACGAAATAAGGTTCTATATTTTCAAAGCCAAAATGGCAGAGGGTTTTGCAAAGATACGGAGGTGCTAGTATGGGACGTTATATGTTTCAACGTTTCGTTTACATGTTCATTACTTTGTTTTTAATTACAACATTTACGTTTTTCTTAATGAAGCTTCTGCCGGGTTCTCCGCTTCAAAATCAGGAAAAGCTATCTAAGCAGCAGCAGGAAATTATCTTAGAAAAATATGGGCTGAATGACCCTGTGCCAGTGCAATATATTCGTTACATGACGAACCTAGTGCAAGGTGATTTAGGGATATCTTTTAAATATGATAATCGTCCGGTAACAGATTTAATCGGTGCCCGCATTGTTCCGTCTGCACAACTAGGCTTGCAAGCTTTAGTGCTTGGCACTTTTGCGGGTTTGCTGCTTGGTATTTTGGCTGCGCTGCGCAGCAATACGTGGGTGGATTACAGTGCAACCGTTATTTCAGTATTGGGAATTTCTGTTCCTTCGTTCGTATTCGCCGCACTTCTGCAATATTATATTGGGGTAAAACTCGGCTGGCTTCCAGTTGCGTTTTGGAAGGGCTTTGAGTTTACAATTTTGCCGACGATTGCCCTTTCCGTGTTTGTAACGGCGAACATAGCTCGCTTTGCGCGCACGGAGCTGCTGGAGGTTATGAATTCAGATTATATTTTAACCGCAAAGGCTAAGGGAGTCAGTCAATTTACGATTGTAGTAAAGCATGCACTTCGTAACGCCTTAATACCGGTTATTACGATTTTAGGGCCAATGACGGTGAATTTAATGACAGGTACGCTCGTAATTGAGAAAATTTTTGCCGTTCCCGGCCTAGGGGAGCAGTTTGTCAATTCGATTGTGTTAAATGATTATACAGTTATTATGGGTACAACGATTTTCTATAGCGCATTGTTTGTTTTCGTTATTTTTATCGTGGACCTACTATATGGGATAATTGATCCGCGTATCCGTTTAGCGGGAGGGAAGAACTGATGGATATAAAAAACCTATCTCCAGATTTGTTTCAGCCTGCGGACAGAAGCGCGGTCGATAATGAAATTATTGCCCGTCCCAGCTTAACGTTTTGGCAGGATGTGAGACATCGCTTAGTAAAAAATAGAGGTGCCATTTTTGGATTGATGGTGATTGCTATCGTGGTGTTTTTTGCAGCATTCGGACCTGCGATGAGCAAATATTCCTATAAGGATCAAGATTTAGGACGCGCGAAGCTTCCTCCAAGAATCGAAGCATTAAAGTTTATCCCTTGGTTTGACGGTAAGGATTTTAATGGTGTAGATCAATATGAAAAGCGCGGTATTAAAGAGGATTTCTGGTTCGGTACAGACGATCTTGGCCGCGACCTTTGGACGAGAACATGGGAAGGTACGCGTGTTTCCATTTACATTGGTTTATTGGCAGCAGTCATCGATATGGTGATTGGTGTAACATATGGCGGGATTTCCGGCTTCTACGGCGGCAAAGTTGATAATATCATGCAGCGCTTTGTTGAAATATTAAACGGGATTCCGTATTTAATCATTGTTATTTTGTTCGTGATTGTTTTAGGCTCTGGGATTGTTCCGCTGACACTTGCCATGGTTGTAACGGGATGGATTAACATGTCTCGCATTGTACGTGGACAAGTACTCAAATTGAAGAATCAAGAATATGTACTTGCATCCCGTACATTAGGGGCAACGAACGGCAAGCTGATTGCTAGACACTTAATTCCCAATGTAATGGGATCTATTATCGTTATGGCTATGTTTACAATTCCGAGCGCAATCTTTACAGAGGCATTTTTGAGCTTTATCGGTCTTGGAATTCGTCCGCCTCTTGCGTCTTTGGGATCTCTTGTAAGTGATGGATACAAGTCAATCCAAACATATCCACACACGATGTTTATTCCGGCAGCTGTGATTAGCTTGCTCATCTTAAGCTTTAACCTATTGGCAGACGGCTTGCGTGAAGCACTAGATCCAAAAATGCGTAAGTAATAAGAAAAGCGTAAGTGCTCCGCTCTGCCCTGACAGGCAAACAACCCGCGCACAAAACGCGCGGTTCGAATGAAGGGAGCTTTCCGTGTGTTCCTCACCACTAAAGGCGTTTTTTTCTTTGTTATGGTGAGAGTTATTTTACGGAAGGGAGCAGGCTGCATGAGTCAAATGTAATCGAAACTGATACATGCTTTTCTGGAAAGAAAGGAGAAGACATAATGCAAAAATTACTTGAAGTAAAAGATTTGTATGTCTCCTTTGATACGCATGGAGGTGAAGTTCATGCGGTTCGCGGAGTTAATTTTGAATTGAGAAAGGGGGAAACCTTAGCAATTGTAGGAGAGTCCGGTTCCGGGAAATCTGTTACCTCCAAGGCTTTAATGGGCCTTATCCCGAATCCTCCGGGACGCATTAAAAAAGGGGGGGTTTTATTTGAAGGGCGTGATCTAACAAAGCTATCTGAGCAGGAAATGCAAGGAATTCGCGGAAAAGAGATTGCAATGATTTTCCAGGATCCGATGACATCTTTAAACCCGACAATGACAGTTGGCAATCAAATTATGGAGGGCCTAATCAAGCACCAAAAGATGAACAAGCGGGGCGCTCGTGCAAGGGCGAAGGAGCTGCTTGATCTTGTAGGAATTCCAAATCCGGATGCACGTATGAACCAGTATCCGCATCAGTTTTCTGGCGGGATGAGGCAGCGTGTTGTTATTGCGATGGCGCTTGCGTGCAATCCTAAGCTGTTAATTGCGGACGAACCGACCACAGCGCTTGATGTAACGATTCAAGCTCAAATTTTAGAACTCATGAAGGATATTCAAAAGAAAACAGATGCCGGGATTATTTTTATTACCCATGATCTTGGTGTTGTAGCAAATGTAGCAGATCGCGTAGCTGTTATGTACGCAGGAAAGATTGTAGAGGTTGGCACAGTTGATGAAATTTTCTACAATCCAAAGCATCCTTACACTTGGGGGCTGCTTGCATCGATGCCAAGTCTAGATGGTACTGATGAGGAGCTGTACGCCATTCCAGGAACGCCCCCGGACTTAATTAAGCCGCCAAAGGGCGATGCATTTGCGGCACGTAATCCGCACGCACTGAAAATTGACTTCGAAATGGAGCCCCCGATGTTTCAGGTGAGCGATACGCATTATGCAGCAACATGGCTGCTGCATCCGAGTGCTCCAAAAATAGAAGCTCCTGAGATTGTGCAAAACCGCATCCGCCAGATGAAAGCAGGTGAACGAAATGGCTGATAAGCGTGAAAAGCTAATTGAAGTAAAAAACGTGAAGCAATATTTTAAAACGGGCGGCGCTGTTATCAAAGCGATTGATGATGTCACGTTTGATATTTATAAAGGCGAAACATTTGGTCTTGTAGGAGAATCTGGTTCTGGTAAATCTACTACAGGAAGAACAATCATCCGTTTATACGATGCAACGGAAGGTGAGGTTTTATTTAAAGGTGAGAATGTGCACGGCAAGAAATCAAGAGCAGATTTGAAGAAATTCAATCGCAAAATGCAGATGATTTTCCAAGATCCGTACGCATCCTTGAATCCGCGTATGACAGTTGCCGATATTATCGCAGAGGGTATTGATATTCACGGTCTTGCAAAATCGAAGGAAGAGCGCATAAAGCGTGTATATGAGCTTCTAGAAACAGTAGGCTTAAACCGTGAGCATGCAAACCGCTATCCGCACGAATTCTCAGGAGGACAAAGACAGCGTATTGGTATTGCGCGTGCTTTGGCGGTGGAACCAGAATTTATTATTGCTGATGAACCGATTTCAGCGCTTGACGTTTCCATTCAAGCTCAAGTTGTCAATCTATTGAAGAAGCTGCAAAAGGAAAAAGAGTTAACATATTTATTTATTGCTCACGATTTGTCTATGGTGAAGTACATTAGCGATCGCATTGGGGTCATGTATCATGGTAAAATTGTAGAGCTTGCGGAGAGTGAGGAGATGTATGAAAGTCCGATCCACCCCTATACAAAATCTCTTTTATCCGCTATTCCCCTTCCAGACCCAGACTATGAGCGCAATCGTAAGCGTGTTACCTATGACCCTGCGCAGCATAATTACGGAAATGAACGGCCGATTATGAGAGAAGTTCGCCCTGGCCACTGGGTGCTTTGCTCAGAAGAGGAGTATAAGAAATATAAAGAGATACGCAGCTGATGAAAAAAAGGGAGGACCTATACTAAAAGGAGGTCTCCCTTCCATGTAATAAAAACTACCGTACTTTTGCATGGGATTTAAACAGACAGAAAAAGGTATTGGCTGGTTAAGGATAGAATTTTAATAATAGTTAAATTTTTCCTTTTGGGAGATAACAGCAGATCGTGTGAAAGCTTTGTACAGCGCATAGCCGCTTTACAATAATTCAGAAAGGTTTTACAGCGGTTATCAACATTTTAGTAGGTACGTTTTCGGTAAATTCCTTTTCCGCCGACAGCATTCCAGCCTGCCTGCGTTTTTGCGGATTGGTCGACGAACTCGCTGCGTTTTTTGCCGCCGAACACCTTTTCGCCAATTCCGTTTGCAATGACACCGATCGTGGCTGTAATGCCGATAATCAAGACAGCTACAATAGCTAAGTCAAAGAAGTATGCCATCATTCTCATTCCCCCTTTGCTTGAATGTAATCCCTTTCTTTCATTGTAGTCGAAATGAGGAGAGAAGGAAAGAAGTGTTGAGGGGAACTTTAACAGATTTCTGAAAGAATTCCCCTTCTTCAATCCTGTGAAGGGCGAAGCCCAAGGGTAAGGAGGGGGCATTCACGGAATACAGGGATGTATTTTGACCGTTATGGCTGTGATTTTCTTTTTATTTGTTTGTGTCTTCACTTTAGAAAAAAGGAGAGCACATCAGAAGTATGGACTAGAAAGCTTGCATGATTAATTGTGACAATTGATTACAAAAAACTTATAATTCTGTTTATTTGTATAGTTTTTGTATAAGTTTTTTTTCGTTTTTTTAGAGAAATTCATGTATATTTCTAAGGATATATATTGTATAATGTGTATTAGAATTACTTATTTAAAGTAATTGTTATTTGAAAACGAATCTCAGTTCAGTATACTGATTTTAGGTGAAATATTTAAAATCTGTACTCATTTTAGGGAGAGTGAGTAAATGATGGTAACATTGTATAGTTCGCCGAGCTGCACTTCTTGCAGAAAGGCAAAGCTATGGTTAGAGGAAAATCATATTCCGTATCGTGAGCGAAATATTTTTTCTGAGCCTCTTACAATTGAAGAAATTAAAGAAATTCTTCGTATGACAGAGAGTGGAACAGATGAGATCATTTCTACACGCTCTAAGATTTTTCAGGAATTAAACATTCAGGTAGAATCATTACCGCTTCAAGATTTATATAAAATTATTCGTGATTACCCAGGCATTTTGCGCCGTCCGATTATTATTGATGAAAAGAGATTGCAGGTCGGCTATAACGAAGATGAAATTCGCCGTTTCTTGCCTCGTACAGTAAGAACATTTCAATTGCGTGAAGCTCAAAAGCTTGTGAATTAATCAACATAAAAAGCCGCTTGTCGATTGGCAAGCGGCTTTTTATGTTGATTAAAAAGAGACTGACAAAGCATGCGTATGCAGCTTTACTCTTGTGGCGGAAGACCTACTGTTTGTTGTGAAGACATTTGCTTTTGTGCTTCGACAACAGGATTACCTTTATGTAAATCGTGATCCTGTTTCTCCTGCATATGCCCCGTTCCGGTGCTATGTTCTCCGTTCCATGCCGCCTTAGATTGTATCTTTGATTTTATTGCCCTTGAATCATTTGTCGTAAAATCTGTCAATTGAATAGCTCCTCTCATCATCTCATCATTTTATATTCATGCTTTAGGTTACCCGAAAAAAGGCTTATTATATGGCAGGGCACTGAAAAAGTCCATTTCAAAGTGAAAAGAAGCTAACCATATAGATTAGCTTCTTTTCTGTACAGTAGGATAAAAGATCTGTCCTTAACCCGAAACAGCCTCTTATTTAACAGATTTCCGAAAGAATTTCTTCAAGCCTGTGAAGAGAAAAGCCCAAGGCTAAGGAGGGGTCATTCACATTGATTGCGAAACTCAGAAGGGTAGCAGCCGACTAATTCTGTAAAGAGTTTCGTAAAGTGGCGGGTACTATAGTATCCAACTGCTTGTGCAACTTGCTGAACCTGCATAGTATCGTTTAACAATAATTCCTTCGCTTTTAGAATACGTGTTTTTGTAATGTATTTTGTAAATGTAATACCTGTTTTTTTATGGAAAAGAGTACTTAAATAATTAGGTGTTACATTCAGCTGTTCTGCAATCTGACCAACACCAATATTGTTCATATAATTTTGATCAATAAATGCAATAGCTTGATCTACAAGGTCTGTTTGACGGTTTTCATTCTTTTGGTTTTGGGCAAGCAGTTGACTGCCGTGATTTTGGAGCTTTTGAATCCAAGTATTCACATCTTCCTCTGCTTGGAGTGAGCAGCCAAGGGCATAATAAAGAAAAAGGCAAATTTGCTGTTTGCTCTGTTTGCTCAGATTTGCATTTAGGAGTTCTTTTTCGAAATCAGTCACTGTCTTCATATAGTTCAGGTAGATTTCAGCTTTATAGTAGTCAGACAGTTGAATGAAAATGCGGCTCAGCTCAGTCATGTGTGAGTCCGTCTGATAAGTGGATAACTGCTCAATACCCCACTTTTTATGGATTCCTCCAACAGTCCGAAGCGCAGATAAATCCAGTATCCTGTTTATTTGCTGCTGCAAATCTTCAAATGAGGAGCAGTCAGCGCTTTGGATTGCTGTGATGGCCGCATTTTCATTAGAGAAATTGCGGACCATTCCATTGATTTCATCAAAATACTCTTGAATTTTTGTTTTTCCCGCTGTTTGTTTCCCATATTTCCAACAACCAACGGTAAATAGCTCTCCGGTAGGCCTTGTATAAATCGCTATTTTTGCGTCTCCCCCGATATATCGGTAAGCACACTGTCTTAGAGCTAGGGAGAATTGTAAGAGTATGTCTGCTTTTTGTTTTTCCTCTAGATGACTGTCTATAAAGAAAGTAGAACAAAGAAAAGCAGTGTCTATAAGTATATCTTGATTAGTTACATCTTCAATGGAGCTTAGCCCGTGGGCAAGAGCTATCATTTGATTCTCAAACTGTGAATTACGAAATAATTTGTGTTTTTCATTTTTTTTCAGCCATCCATGCAAGGCTTCCTCCAATTCTTCCGGACTTACAGGCTTCAGTAAATAGTTGTCAGCTCCAAGGCGAATGGCTTCACGCGCATAGTTGAATTCGGAAAAACCGGTTAGAATAATCCAACTCGTTTGGGGAGAGAGCTTCTTTCCGCTCTCAATCGCTCCTAGACCATTTAGCTTTGGCATTCGAATATCAATAAACACGAGATCGGGTTCATACTCTTTTACTAATGCAAGGGTTTCTTCACCATTAGCTGCTTCCCCGACGATGGATATGGGAAGTTCTAGTTCTTCTAGCATACTTCGAAGGCTGGCTCTTACTAGACTTTCATCATCCGCAATTACAATTCTCATATGGTCACTTCCTTTTCTGGAATTTGAATCACAACAGATGTTCCTTGTCCAACTTGGCTCTGGATTGTAAAGGTGGAGCCGGGATAGGCCATCTTTAATCGTACTTGAACGTTAGCAAGACCTACGCTTCTTTTTTCTTTCCTGCTTGTCATATCAAACCCAGTTCCATCGTCTTCAATAGAAATGAATAAAAATGTTTGACCCTCTCGTTCTTCCTGACGAGCCGAGATATGGATGGAGCATGGGTGTTCTGATGCTTCCAAGCCATGTATAATAGCATTCTCCACAAGAGGCTGCAGAAGCAATTTCGGTATTTTATAGTTAGAAACGGTGTTATCCAAATGGATATGAGTTTCCATCCGCTCTTGGAAGCGCATTCCTTGAAGGTGACAATACTTCTCTAGAAATTGGAACTCTTCAGCGATAGTTGACCAATCAGCTTGGTCTAAAGTATATCGCAGCATGGAGCTTAATGATAAAATTGCTTTTTCTAATGTTTTACGATCTCCCAGCCGGTTCAACCCAATAAATCCATTTAAAGTGTTATAGAGAAAGTGGGGTTGAACCTGTGATTGCAAGGCACGATATTCAGCATTTCGCTGATTGAGAACTGCGCGATATTCTCTGTCAATCAAGTTGTTCACCTTTGAAATCATTGCATTGAATGCATTCCCAAGCAGGGCAATTTCATCTTGTCCGTGGGTTTGCAGGCGTACATCAAAATGACCGCGTTCTACTTGTTTCATGACTCGAACCATTTCTTGAAAAGGACGGAGAATCCAACGCGACAGCACAAAGAAAAGAAGGAACGTAATGAAAACTCCGCTTACGGCAAATAAAATGCCGATGGTGAACATCCAATGAACTTTAGCCGCAATTTCTGACTTTGATAGCAAAACAACCAATTTCCATTGGGAAGGCTGTATGACCTTAGAAACGACAACATAGGAGTCACGGCCATCTTTCACAACCTCTGGCTCGTTTTGAACTTGCTCGCGCAATGATTCTGATAGATTTTTACTAGAAAAAAATAAATCCCCGCGGTCATCCATAATCGTTATAATCGATTTTTTATTGTTTAAATCTATTCCTTTAATTATTTTTTCAAAGGCCCTCATATCAGCATCAGCCATCATTACAGCTAAAGGTCGCTGTGTTTCCGGATCCTTAATAAGCCGCGCTACAGAAAACACCTGAGCCTGCTGCGAGGGGCTTGTGATGTAATCCTGGACATGCGTTGGAATGAATGTCACCTTGCCGTTGTTGGCTTTTGCTCGGTTATACCACTCTTGCTCTGTAAAGGGATAGTCAGCAACCTCAGTTCCGCTATTTCGCGAATGGACAAAGGAAGAACCGTCCCGTGTTGTGATGATCATAGAAAGGATGTCTTCTCTTGTGAATTGAAAATATTTCGGTAGATATTCATAGAGAGCACGGTTTACCATGAGCTGTGTATAGGGTTCCGCTGTTTCATACTGATTAGAGGCTACCTGCCGCAATGCAAACATAATATCTTCGTTCAGGTAAGGAATAATCGTAATACGTGATAGGTCATCCAGGTAAGTATTAATATTATTGCTTAAAGATGCCAAAGTGCTTTCAGTCAGCTGTTGTGTTTCCTTTGAAATCAAATATTGGTAGTAATAAGGCATAATGATGGAAATGATAAGAACAGGAATTACAATAATGATTAAGTAGAGTGTAGATAACTTAAATCGTAACGAGTAAGCGAGTTTCATAGTTGTTGCTGCACCTTCCTAGTATCAGTTGTTATCTAAATGCGTGAGACTGTCAAAACGTTTTCATTAAGCGAGATTGTGTTTTGCAGGGGGAGCAAAAAGCATATTAAACTCATTTATTTTATAAGTTTAGCAGAATAACATTAGTTCAAACAATTCTTTGTAAAAGTTTTATACCTTAAGAAAGAAATTTCTAGCTAGGAGATCATTCGACGTAGTGAGAAATTTTAGGAATAAAGTATACGTGCAACTACGCTTCTGTCTTTGCCTAACGGCTCGCCAATCAGCGAGTTTTCTTTATTGAGATGAAATCCAATTTCTCCATCATATAAACATATATTGGGAAGAATAGCAAGAGCAGCGGAAGAAAGGCAGGAAAAAGCGGAGTGGAGAAAAGAGCGCTTTCATTGTAGTTTTATGTCACATGAAAACGTGTTCAAAGGTGATAGAATACAGATAAGCAAGAGATAACGGATGAAATGAACGCAGCATTTACGGTAGCATAGGGGGATGTAAGGAAAAAGAAGTTACAGTCAGTGTAACGTTCCTAATCAGACGTTATAGCTTAAACATATTAAGGGGGATTCATATGAAGAAGAAGGTTGCTACAACTCTCGTAACAATGTTATCTGCAGTTACACTCTTTGGCTGTTCAAGTGGAGAAAAATCATCCACCGACGCGAAAGGCGATCAGGTGAAGCTGACAGTTTTCAGTTCAGCAAGTGAGCAGGAAACAAAAAATGCGATGACAAAAATAACAGAGAGCTTTGAAAAGGAAAACCCAAGCATTGATGTAGAGATTCAATTTCCAGGGCAGGATTATGAAAATATGATGAAGGTTAAAATGGCAGCAAATGATTTACCGGATGTGTTCGACACGCATGGCTGGTCTCAAATTCGTTATGGTAAATATTTAGCTGATCTAAAGGATCAGGAATGGGCATCTCAATTAACGGATTCGATGAAACCGGTTCTGACTGACGAGCAGGGAAAAGTCTATGCCTTGCCGTTAAATGAAGCGAAAGATGGTATTACTTATAACGCAGAAGTATTAGAGAAATACGGAATAGCAGTACCTAAAACGCTTGATGAACTCATTACGGCCGGTGAGAAAATTAAAAAAGAAAGCAACGGAAAAGTTACGCCGTTTTTCTTCTCCGGAATCGATTCATCAACAATTGGACAATTCTTTGATTACTTTGCGACACCTTTATTGATCAGTCCGGAAAAGAACTATGCGGATGCTCTATTAAATGGCAAGTTTGATTGGTCTGGGTGGACAGTTCTTCCTGAGAAGCTTAAAGAAATGAATGAAAAAGGTTTAATTAACAAAGATGTCCTTACAGCAAAACGAAGCGATATACCTCAAATGTTTGCTAACGGAGAAGTCGCTTTTCTATTTGATGGACCTCAATCTGTTGCACAAGCTAAGGAAATGAATCCGAATGTGAAAGTTGGATATATGCCGGTACCAGCAATGGTTGCAGGCGATGAACCAGCGTTCTCAGGCGGAGAAAGATATACGATGGCTGTATGGAAGGATTCCAAGCATGCCCAAGAAGCTAAAAAGCTATTAGCATACTTTGCTAAGACTGAAAACTTAAAGACAATGGCAGAAACTACAGGCTTACCTGCGGGCATCAAGGGTGTTAATGAGGATTTAGGCGACTTGACGAAATATTATCAAGAGTACGCTTCCGCACGTGTATTCCCTTACTTTGACCGTGTATATCTGCCAAACGGCATGTGGGATGTTCTTTGCACACAAGGACAAGAACTGCTTGCAGGATCGATTACTCCTAAGCAATTCTCTGAAAAAATGGAAAAAGAAGTGGAGCGTTTACGCAGCCAGCAGCAAAAATAAAGGAAAGTTTTCATTCTGCTGATGGGATGTACAATATAAAGAAAACTCGCCGATTGGCGAGCCGTTAGGCGAAGACAGAGGCGTAGTTGCACTTACACTTTGTTCCTAAAATTTCCTACTACGTCGAGTCCGCTTCTAGCTGGAAATTTATACTTTCTTAAAGTGCAAAAAATTGTGAGGGTTGCCTTAGAGGGGTAACCCTCATATCAAAAATAGGAGTGTGAGAGAAGTGGAGGAGAAAATTGCTGTTAGAGAACGTTATATACAGCCAAAGGCAAAGAGGAAAAGCTCGCTTTCCAAAATGTTTAAGGGAAACTCCCCTTTTTGGTTAAATTTGATGTATTTGCCAGCTTTGCTATTGTTTTGTGTCTTCATCTTTTATCCTTTCATAAATGGACTTAAAATTTCCTTTACAAACTGGGACGGTTATTCGCAAACTTTCAGTTGGGTAGGATGGGAGAACTATCAAAGAATGTTTTCTGATCCTAATATTTTAACAGTTATTAAGAATACACTCATTTATGGAGTCGGAAGTACATTGTTCCAAAATGTGTTCGGTTTATTGTATGCGCTTTTATTAAACCAAAGCATTAAAGTCAGAGGACTTGTGCGGACGATTGTGTATTTACCGGTTATTATCAGCCCTCTTATTATGGGATTCATTTGGTACTTTTTCTTCCAATTCAAAGGCGGAGCATTGAATGATATTGTTCTATTGTTCCAAGACGAACCTCTCAATTTACTAGCAGATCCTAAGCTGAATGTTTGGATTTTAACATTTGTAAACACATTCCAGTACATGGGTATTGCGATGGTTATTTATCTAGCTGGTTTACAATCGATTCCAAGCGATTATTATGAAGCAGCTGAATTAGATGGCGCTTCTAAGTTTGGGCAGTTCTGGAATGTTACACTTCCGTTATTAATGCCTTCTATTACGATTAACGTAGTTTTGAACTTAATTGGCGGTTTGAAGCTATTTGATGTGATTGTTGCGTTAACAAATGGAGGCCCTGGATATGCATCACAATCATTATCGACAATGATGTATAAAATCTATTTTGCCAGTCAGGATGCCGGTTATGCTGCATCATTAGGAAACCTCATGTTTGTACTCATTTCCATCATTAGCATGTCAGCGTTAATCTATTTGAGAAAAAAGGAGATTGCGTGATGAAGAAAAATAAAAGATGGATGCTGCCCCTCATGGTTGTGATCAGCATTGCTCATATCATTCCTTTTTATCTATTGCTTACAACTTCACTTAAGGGAATGGGGGATACAAGCTCAAAATGGCTTCTGCCTTCTTCCTTATATCTAGACAATTTTAAAGAAGTTTGGGAACAAGCGAATCTGCAATCAGCTTTTTTCAATAATGTAATTATTACAGTGGTTTCTGTAGTCCTTGTAATTATTCTAGGTTCATTCGCGGCTTATCCATTAGCAAGATACAAAACCCGTTTGAATAAAACCATGTATGTAATCTTTATCTCAGCGCTTATTGTACCGCCTCTTACTATATTAGTACCGCTTTACAAGTTTATCGTTGACATTGGGGGAATGAACTCGTACTGGTCGATTATTCTTCTCCATGTAACTTTCAATTTACCAATGACAATCTTCTTATTCACTGGATTTATTAGCACGATCCCACAGGAGCTGGATGAAGCAGCGATGATGGATGGGATGAGCCGATTCGGGCTATTCTTCCGAATTATCATGCCGCTTTTAAAGCCCGTTACAGCAACAGTGACGATTTTAACAGGAGTCAATGTTTGGAATGACTATCAATTCTCCGTCTTTTTCCTGCAAAGCACAGAAGCGAAGACGGTTACAGTTTCCTTAGCAGCGTTCTTCTCTCAATATACGAACAATGTTGGCTGGGTGGCTGCAGGTTCACTTCTGGCAGCACTGCCAATTATCGTTTTATACTTGTTCCTGCAAAAGTATTTCATTAGCGGCTTATCGTCTGGAGCGGTAAAAGGGTAATACTCGGCTGTTCAATTGAATGAGTGAGGACTTCAAAAATTCCTTCTCTATTCGCTTGGTATCTGCTAAGTTTTGCAGGATACCAAGCGAATATAATTCAATCCAGCTGTACGCTTTCTTGGATTCCGGCAGTATTCCCCATAATACCAGCAGCACTCCTATTCGTATCGATTTGGCCATTATTTAAATATGTGACATCAAAGGTTATAAAGAATAGTAGATTGCATCTTGTAAAGAAAACTCGCCGATTAGCGAGCCGTTAGGCAAAGATAGAGGCGTAGTTGCACTTACACTGTACTACAGTGTAAAAAATCATGAAGGTAGGAATAGTAAGTGAGTATATTTATTAATGAACAAGAAAAAACGTTTCACTTAACGAATGATAAAATTAGTTACATTTTCCGTGTTATGGAGAATAAGCAATTAGAACATATTTATTATGGAAGTAAAATAGTTTTTTCTGATTCTGTGAGTCGCTTAGTCGAAAGAAGTTACCGTCCTATGTCTGTTGTCGAGTTTGATAATGACTTAATTACTTGTTTAGATGGCATTAAACAAGAGTTTCCGCTAAGTGGTGGCGGCGATTTCAGAGAAGCTGCTATTGACGTTACCTTTGAGAATGGTTCTCATATATTAGAGTTAGAATATAATTCGTATAAAACAGCAAAAGGAAAAGCAAAGATTCCTGGTATGCCAACAACTTTTGCCAATAAAGATGAGTGCGAAACCCTAACTATCTTTATGAAGGATGAATTGTCAGGTTTGGAAGTGGAATTGAACTATACGATATTTAATAATCTTCCTATTATTACAAGATCGGTACGCCTATATAACAATGGTGATGAAAACATTACAATTGAACGATTATTAAGTGCCAGTGTGGATATTCCAGATCAAAAATATGATGTCATTCACCTATCTGGTTTATGGGGCAGAGAAAGACATTTCTATCGTGCTTCAGCCGAACCAGGAGTTAAGGCAATATATTCAACTCGTGGGGCAAGCAGCCATAACCATAATCCTTTTATTGCGTTGGCGCATCCGGAAGCTACAGAAAATCATGGCAATGTATATAGTATGAACTTAGTTTACAGTGGGAATTTTTTAGCTCAAGTGGATGTGGATAACTACTATGTTAATCGTTTAATGATTGGTATCCATCCAAATCGCTTCCGATGGAAATTAAAACCATCTAGTGAGTTTTATTCACCAGAAGCAGTGCTTGTATTTTCAGATAAAGGTTTGAATGGTATGAGTCAGGCTTATCACGATTTATATAATAATCACTTAATTAATCCTAAGTGGGCATATAAAACTCGTCCTGTGGTCATGAATAACTGGGAAGGAACTTACTTGGATTTTACGGAAGACAAAATCATCAGTATTGCGGAAAAAGCGAGTGAGTTAGGTGTGGAATTATTTGTATTAGATGATGGCTGGTTTGGAAAACGTAATTTAGATAATTCATCATTAGGTGACTGGTATGTGAATAAAGAAAAGCTTCCCAACGGAATTGATGGTTTAGCAAAGAAGGTAAACGATTTAGGGATGGAGTTTGGCTTGTGGTTCGAACCAGAAATGTCTAACAGTGACTCCCATATAATGAAGGAACACCCTGAATGGGTCATCGGGACACCAGGACGTTTTAGAAAACCGGCTCGTTTTCAATACGTGCTGGATTATGGTAATCCAGAAGTGGTAGAACATATTTTTGAAATGATGGATGAAATCTTAAGTAACGCGAATATTTCTTATATTAAATGGGATATGAACCGAAATATTTCTGAGGCATATTCAGCTTATTTAGATTCAGAATCACAAGGGGAGTTAATGCATCGTTATATTTTAGGTGTCTACACTTTATTTGATAAATTATTGGAAAAATATCCTAATTTACTAATTGAATCTTGTGCATCAGGCGGCGGACGATTTGATCCAGGAATGCTTTATTATGCCCCGCAAACATGGACAAGTGATGATAGTGATGCAATTGAGCGCCTGAAAATTCAATACGGTACCTCAATGGTTTATCCGGTTAGTTCCATGGGAGCACATGTATCTGCTGTTCCTAACCATCAAGTTGGACGAATCACTCCTCTTGACACTCGTGCAAATGTGGCGTTTTTTGGTGTATTTGGATATGAATTAGATCCAAATACATTAACAGAGGAAGAAATGGAAGAAATTAAAGAACAAATTAAATATTACAAAAGAAATCGTGAACTATTATTATTTGGAGAGTTTACCCGTTTGGCCAGTCCTTTTGAAGAAAACGAAACCATGTGGATGGTAAAAACAAAAGATAAAGAACAGGCGATCGTAGCATGGTTCCAAGTGCTGTCTATTCCCAACGATAGCTATCGAAGGGTGAAGGTTCCAGGATTAGATCCTATTGCTCTATATGAAATTGAAGAAAATGGCTTGCAGTATACAGGCAGTGAGCTAGAAAACATCGGAATTGTATTAACACCGCCAATCAAGGGAGAACTGGGATTTGATGATACAACCATCATGAATAAACGAGATTTTGATTCCAAAATATTTACACTTAGAAAAGTGAAATAACGACAAAGAGATTGTCTTAATGTATTAGATGCAAACTATTGCAATGTAAGAACTGTCCTTTTGTTTATTATTATTGAAGTGACTATATTAGATTAAAGACAGAGCAATTGTTGTTTTTTTACACTGTAAGAAAGTATAAATTTCCAGCTGGAAGCCAATTCGACGTAGTCGGAAATTTTAGGAATACAGTGTAAGTGCAACTATGCTCCTGTCTTCGCCTAACGGCTCGCCAATCGGCGAGTTTTCTTTAAAATAAAAACAAAGGGTGTTCCAAGAGGCTAGCAATGTGCTGCCTTCTGGGACACCCTCTCCTTTTTGTGCGGATTAAGCCATTATGGATATTTAAATGTTCATTACCTATGTTGTTTCATTTAGTTATGCGCTTTCTTTAACCTAATTTGATTGGCAATATATCCAGCTGCCAAAACACCGATAACTGCCGCTGCTGGAATTCCCATTTGTAAAAAGGCATTTTCGCTAAAAAAGCTTGCTAATCTTTCCTCATGGGTTGCCATTTTACCTGCTGTATAAGCTAAAATTCCGGCACCAACATAAACGAGAACAGCGAATTTTTCCATCAGTACTAAAATGAGCTTGCTGCCCCATATAATGATAGGAATTGAAACGATTAATCCCAACACAACAAGAATAATATTTCCATGTGCAGCGCCGGCAACAGCGAGCACATTGTCAAATCCCATGACGATATCAGCAAACACAATCGTACGGACGGCTGCCATCAAGGTAGGACTTGCTTGAATCTTAGAAAGATCCTCTCCTTCACCTGTAAGCAGGTTATAGGAAATAAATAGAAGTAAAACTCCGCCAATCAACTGCAAAAATGGAATCGCAAGCAGGTATACTGCAATAACCGTTAATAAAATACGCACGATAATAGCTAAGCCTGTGCCAAGAAAAATAGCTTTGTTACGCTGACTTTCCGGCAGATTACGGCTCGCCAAAGCGATGACAATCGCATTGTCTCCCCCTAAAACAATATCGATGCCTACAATCATAAGGATCGACATAAGAAAGTCAAAATCCATATGTATAGTCCCCCGTCTATTATTTTTCTGTCTCAGTACTTTTAATCAATATAAGGGACAATGTTATAAACTGTCAAGAAAAGGAAAATCACTAAGTTTGTCGAAGAATTACATGCTAAATGGACGGAGAAAAGGCTCATATCTACTAGAGAAATGACAGGAGCGATTCGTGAAACTGGCAGGATGATCTTCTTTCCCTTGTCTTTTGTAGGGCAAATGTCTGTTTTTAAAAAAAACGGTGATTTTATTTCCATTTCGACGCTTCTTATCATAAAATGAGAGTACAAGATTTCCTAGAGGATTTTCCAGCATCGTGATATGATAGTACAAATGCACCATAGCCTAGGGGGGGTCCCTTCATCAAATATGCCAAACAGGAAGGGAGAGAGCAAGATTGGATATCGAAAGAATTAATGATCATACAGTAAAATTTTATATATCATACATCGATATAGAGGAGCGCGGCTTTAACCGAGAGGAAATTTGGTATAACCGCGAAAAAAGCGAACAGTTGTTCTGGGAGATGATGGACGAAGTACGCGACCAGGATGACTTCTTTGTCGATGGACCGCTTTGGATTCAGGTACAGGCGCTTGAAAAAGGAATTGAGGTCATTGTGACGAGAGCTCAAATCTCAAAAGATGGGCAAAAGCTTGAGTTACCGATTGGCCTTGATAAAATTATTGATATTCCGCTTGATGAACGGATTGAATCCTTGTTCGAACAGCAGCTTGAGCAGGAAGACTATACGTACTTAAGCCAGGATGGAACATTAGGGTTTCTTGTGAAGTTTCAAGACTTTGAGGATGTCATCTCATTGAGTCATTGCATCGCGCTCGAGGACATTCAAAATGAACTATATGTTTTTGACGGACGATACTATTTATATGTAGAATTTGATGAAGAGTTACATGATGAAGAGGAAATGGACAGCATTTTAAGCGTTATTATGGAGTATGGCGAAGAGTCTGCTATGACAATTCATCGCGTACAGGAATACGGCAAAACTGTGATTTCTGAAAATGCCCTATCTGTCATCCGCAAAAACTTTCCGCCGAAAGCGTAGGCCGATTTCTTTATATTGAAATCGGCTTTTTCATTGTTGCATACAATAAAGAAAAGCGGAATCGATCCGCAGTATTCCAAGCAGCAAATATTTCTTCATTACAAGAAGGTACCTTTTTCTTTCATTGATAGGGCTGCTTTGTGGATAGAGCGACCGATGCAAGTGAAGCATTAGGAAAAGCGGGCATAGCCCGCGTAACTTGAGGAACTCCATTCTTCAGAAAGGGGGAACGATATGAAGAATATCTTAAAACTTATCTTGTTTTTCGTTCTATTATTTGCAGTGTTTCTTACTCTTCGGCTCATTAATGATGTGACGTTTTATTCAGATTTGATACATAAAAACATTTCAGTATTTGGTGTGCTGAGCGTGTTGTTTACCTTGTCGGCTTTTTTTATCGGCTTTGTGATCTTTCTTGAAAATCGACAACCGTCTAAAACGTTGACATGGCTCATTGTTCTCGGTATTTTCCCAGTCTTTGGCTTTTTTGCTTATTTACTGTTTGGGCAAAATTTTCGCCGGAAACGAATGTTTCAAAAGAAGGCACTTCTGGATGAGCAGGCATTTTTACAATATAAAGAAAACGAGAGGCAACAGCAATTTTTAGCTGAGCATACGCATCAGGAACTGTTATTTCGCCTTGCGGCGCGTCTTAGTACGCTGAATATTTCCTTCAATACTGAAACCAAGGTGCTAACGAACGGAGAAGAGACGTTTTCTTCCATCAAAGAGGTGCTTGAGAAGGCAAAGCATCATATTCATATGGAGTATTATATCGTTCGTGATGATAAAATCGGCACTGAAATTCAAGAGATTCTTCTTCGCAAACAAGCAGAGGGGGTAAAGGTTCGATTTTTATATGATGCTGTTGGCAGCTTCCGTCTCTCTAAAGCCTATGTGGAGAAGCTGCGAAGCGGAGGCGTGGAAATGATTCCGTTTTTCCCAGTTCGTTTTCCCATTTTAAATGACAAGATTAATTATCGAAATCATCGAAAGATTGTAATCGTAGACGGTAAAGAAGGATTTGTCGGAGGGCTGAATATTGGAGACGAATATTTAGGAAAAGATAAGTATTTTGGATTTTGGCGGGATACTCACTTATATTTACGCGGCGAAGCAGTTCAAAGCCTGCAGCTTATTTTTTTACAGGATTGGTTTTATATGACGGGTGAAGCAGTTCTTGATTCGCTCTCACTTAGTGCGGAATACATCGAGGGAGAAGGGCTTGGAGGCGTGCAGCTTGTAGCAGGAGGACCTGACAGTAAGTGGGAAACAATTAAGCATTTGTACTTTGCGATGATTTCTTCAGCACGCAAGTCTATTTGGATTGCTACTCCTTATTTTATTCCAGATGATGATATTTTAGCTGCATTAAAGGTAGCTGCACTTGCCGGGATTGATGTTCGTTTACTCGTGCCGAGCAAGCCTGATAAACGAACTGTTTTCTACGCCTCCCGTTCCTATTTTCCAGAGCTTCTTGAGGCAGGAGCGAAGATTTATGAATATCAAAGAGGTTTTTTGCACAGCAAAATTGTGATTGTTGATTCCTCTCTCGCTTCTATTGGGACTGCTAATATGGATATGAGGAGCTTCCATTTGAATTTTGAAATCAATGCATTCTTATATGATACAGCAAGCATTCACAAGCTCATACAAGATTTTGAAGAGGATTTGACTGTTTCACAGGAAATCCATATCGATAAGTTTAACAAAAGGCGTCTCGTAATGCGTATTGTTGAATCCACGTATCGGCTCCTGTCACCGTTACTGTAATCAAACAGGAAGGATTCTTCGGTTTGTTTGTAGAAACTAGCAGGTGAAAAGGAGTGTGATACTTTGTTTGTAGCCCTAAAGCAAAACGGAGAACGCCTTAATTTGCTGCAGCCGCTTGGTAAGGAACTGCTGCAGAGGATGCGTGAAAATGAGGTGTTCTTCTGTCCTGTTTGCAAAGGAGAGGTACAGCTGAAGCTGGGAGCGAAGAAAAAATATCATTTCGCCCATAAGCGCAGGGTGGTGTGCAGTCTTGATTTAGAGCCAGAATCTGCATACCATCTCGCTGGAAAAGAAATGCTGTACCATTGGTTTAAAGCCCAAGGTTTTTTTGCCGAGCCTGAAGTGTATTTGTCTTCTATTCGCCAACGCCCCGATTTGCTGCTTACCCGTGCTGATGTACAGGCAGCTGTTGAATTTCAATGTTCCTCCATTTCTGCAAGAAGATTTCTGGAACGGACCCATTCGTATTGGCGTGAAGGCTTACGGGTATTATGGATTCTAGGCGGCAATCAGTATAAGCGCTATGCGGCCCACTGGCTTCGACTTTCTTCCTTTTCTGCCTTATTTGCACAGAATAGAATGCCGTATGTTCTGTATTTTTGTCCGGATGCTGCTTCGTTTTTTAAATGCTCGCCGCTTCTTCCCTTTTCCTCTTCCACATCATTTGCCCACACATTCGTCCATCGTTTATCCTCATCCACTATCTCTTCAATATTTTCTCCGTCTCCATTTTCCTTTGAACAGCTGAGGCAGCAATGGCTGCAAAAGAAAAAACGCTGGCGTATGGGGCAGTTTTTACATATGCGCCGCGGCTGCGAAGAGTTCTTCCAATACATATATACGAAAGGGGTTTCTCCGTCTCGTCTTCCTGCAGAAGCAGGTGTACCGCTTCCTTCACTCCTTGCAATTCAAACACCTGCTATCATTTGGCAAAGCTTTATTTTGTTTGATGTATTTGAAACGATGCGAGCAGGGGAGAGGATTTCCTTTTGGCAAATTGTGCGTTATATCGAACAGCACCCTGTGATTCAAAGGCGCATTCTTCCTTATTATCCGTTTTCCTATTTTAAAAGTGCATTAAAGGAATATGTAGCCTTTTTATGCTCCTGCGGTCTTATCGAGCTTGTATCAGGACACACCTATCAAAGAAAGGAACTCAATATTGTTCCGCAAACAGAAAGGGAAGCATTTGCGAGAGACGAGGAGGTCATGAAGCATGCGCTCCTTCTTTTTCGGGATGATCAAGCTGCAACATCAGCAGCCGAAAAACGGATATAATAGAAGCGTGCGGAAGGAATGAAGCAGACAGGAGAGAATACTTATTACAAGCTCTTATTTAAGGAGGAATGAACATGGCGGAACAAAAAGCGGTAAAGCAATTGCCTGCACGCAGTGAAGTACCTGCGGAATCGACATGGCGTCTAGAGGATATTTTTGCAACAGATGAACAATGGGAGGCTGAATTTAAGCAAATTAAAGAGATGCTCCCAAGGCTTGGCGAGTTTAAAGGAAAGCTTGGCAATTCTGCAAATGATTTGCTTGCAGCCTTTCAATACCAGGATGAAGTGACAATGCGTCTCGGTAAGCTATATACATACGCTCATATGCGATACGATCAAGATACAACGAACTCCTTCTACCAGGCGTATAACGACCGGGCTAGAAATTTGTATGCCCAGGCATCCAGTGAAATGGCTTATATTGTTCCAGAAATTCTTTCTATTCCGGAAGAGAAAATCCAAGCCTTTTTACAGGAAAATGAAGAAGTAAAGGTTTATGCGCATGCGCTCGATGAAATTAATCGTCAGCGTCCGCACGTGTTATCAGAGAGCGAGGAAGCATTGCTCGCACAAGCATCAGAGGTGCTGGGCGCATCCAGCAACACATTCGGTATGCTGAACAATGCTGATTTGAAATTCCCGTCTATCCAAGATGAAAATGGGGAAGAGGTAGAGGTAACACACGGGCGGTACATTCAGTTTTTAGAAAGTGAAAACCAGCGTGTTCGTCATGATGCCTTTCATGCGGTATACGAAACATATGGTAAATATAAAAATACATTTGCAAGTACATTAAGCGGAGCGGTGAAGAAAAATAACTTCTATGCCCGCGTTCGCAAATATGATTCAGCGCGTCAAGCTGCGTTAAGCAATAATAATATTCCCGAAGCGGTATACGATCAGCTTGTTAACACGGTAAATGATCACCTGCACCTGCTGCATAGATATATTGATATTCGCAAGCGTGCCCTTGAGCTTGATGAACTTCATATGTACGACTTATACACGCCGCTTGTGAAGGAAGTTAAAATGGAAATTAAGTATGAGGAAGCGCAGGATATTTTGCTGAAGGCACTCGCGAAGCTTGGCGATGAGTATGTATCAATCCTAAAGGAAGCCTACGAAAACCGCTGGGTGGATGTATACGAAAACAGAGGAAAGAGAAGCGGTGCTTATTCCTCCGGTGCGTACGGCACGAACCCGTATATTTTAATGAATTGGCAGGATAATGTGAACAATCTATTCACACTTGCCCATGAGTTTGGCCACTCTGTGCACAGCTATTATACGCGCAAGACGCAGCCGTACGTGTATGGAGATTATTCAATTTTCGTGGCTGAGGTAGCCTCTACGTGCAATGAGGCATTATTGAATGATTACCTGCTTCGAATAACAGAGGATAAGAAAAAACGTCTATACTTGCTGAACCATTATTTAGAAACATTCCGCGGCACGGTGTTCCGCCAAACGATGTTTGCGGAGTTCGAGCATGCAATTCATATGAAGGTACAGGAGGGACAAGCGCTAACACCGGACTTACTGACGTCCATGTACTATGATTTAAACAAAAAGTATTTTGGCGATGCGCTTGTGATTGATGAAGAAATCGGTTTAGAATGGTCCCGCATTCCGCACTTCTATTACAATTATTATGTATATCAATACGCAACAGGCTTCAGTGCGGCAACGGCATTGTCGAAGAAGATCCTGGAGGAGGGTGAGCCGGCTGTTGAGAAATACATTGGTCATTTCTTAAAAGCAGGAAGCTCTGATTATCCAATTGAAGTGCTGAAAAAGGCGGGCGTTGATATGACATCTCCAGCTCCTGTTAAGGAAGCCCTTCAAGTGTTTGAAGAAAAATTAAATGAGCTTGAACAGCTTTTATTTGAGAAGTAAGGAAAAGAACGGAAAGATTTTTATTGTCACAAAGAATTTAGAACGGAAGATGCAGCTGGGCAGCAATGGAAGCAAATTTCAACATGAATTTTTACCTCAGCTATGTATCGGACAGTCATAGTATGTAAAAAGCAGGCAAGAGAAGAATAATAAGCGGCAGCAGACGTGGTAACCATTTAGGCCACGTCTGCTTTTTTGTTTTATATAAGGGACGCTGCTATCGGTGGTACCTGCAGTCAGATGGGATGAGTTTCCTTTACGTTCTGTTAAATTTTATGACATAAGTCTCTCTGAAAAAGAAGAAATTTTGTGAGGTTTTCTAACGGAAACAAAGGCGACACAATGCAGCTTTCATATAATGAAATTACATTGTGTTCTTCATACAGCAAGGTTAGGGTGCATGATACTTTTGATGTTGAGTGGGAAGAAACTGGATTGTATAACGGAAGCACGTTCAGATGAATTGGGTATATGTATGTTTAAAGCTTCACAAAGTTAGGGGTGAAAGAATTGAAGGTCGGAGCAATCATATTGCAAGTTGGCCTATTGTCTATTTTTTATATAATAGGATCCTGGATTCAGCAAGCTCTTCACCTTTCGATTCCAGGCAGCTTAATTGGGATGTTCTTGTTACTTGGACTCTTGTTGGCAAAGGTCTTGCCGTTGCGTTGGTTTGAGCTGGGAGGAGAAAGGCTTGTAGCAATTATGCCATTTCTATTGCTCCCATCTACAGTTGGGTTAATGAAATACGGCTCGTTTCTTATACAAAAAGGAGGGGGCTTATTTGTCACTGCAATGATTAGCACATTGTTAATCATTGTTGTTTCGGGACATACAGGACAATATCTCGCAAGGAGAAAGGAAAAGGATGTGTCATGAATATTTTACAGGCATTTGGCTGGATCATGTTTACGATTGTGTTATATAAGGTGAGCAAGAAGCTCTATAAGTGGGTCCCTACTCCTTTTACCATGCCGGTGCTTACTGCGACCACACTTATCATTACATGTCTGCTTATATTTCACATTCCCTACGAAACATATATAGAGAATGGAGGGGGCTGGATTACAAAGCTTCTTGGACCAGGCGTTGTTGCATTCGCAATCCCGCTGTATAAACAGCGGTGTGTCTTAAAGAAATATGTAGTACCAATTGGCGGCGGGGTTACTGTCGGAACAATTGTAGCTATTTGCAGTGAGGCAGTGATCGCGCGTATGTTCGGGACAGATAAAAGCCTTATTCTCACTACGTTACCCAAATCGGTAACGATGCCTGTTGCAATGAGTGTTTCGGAGCAAATTGGAGGCATTCCATCCTTAACGGCTGCATTCGTGATTATAGCAGGGATAACCGGAATGATTATGGGTCCGTCCCTTTTAAAATGGAGTGGTATAACGAACTTCATAGGAAAAGGAATTGGTGTTGGCTGTTCATCCCATATTATGGGTGTGACACAGTCGATGAAGCATGACGAACGAGAGGGCGTTGTCGGTTCAGTAACGATGACATTAACTGCCGTTTTAACTTGCTTGCTCGGTCCTTTATTTGCCAATTTATTCGTATAAAATGCAAAAGCGAGCTCATTTGAACTCGCTTTTTTACTGGAAAGTGTGATGTTGAGGGTGTTTCCTGGCTCTCTTTTGTAAAAAGTTCTTCTCTGCATAAGGATAAAAGTCCCTTCAGTGGTGAGGAACATTTTACTGCATGGACAAAGAAGGTTAAGTTTGCATTCCCTAAGACTTAAACCCTTTAAACCTTTTGCGTCCGTTAATAAGAAAAACGAATAACAGAATAGCTCCGAATAAGAGTGGGATAGATAAAACAAGGGGAAATGTTTCCAATAGTGATAAAATATAGAGGGAAAACGTTATAATTAGAAATACTATACTTCCAAAGAGTTTATATTTACCCAATGTTCTTTCCACCCCCTTTCCATTTATTAAAGTATATTCCGGGCTAAAAGCGTTTAGAATGTGTCATTTTTGTGAAATAATAAATAAAAATGTTGTCAAAGAGAGTCGAATATTGTAATATAATGAGTGTGAACGAATTCACAACAAACATATACCCCTTTGTTTGAACGTGAAAATTTCTCCCATCCCCTTTAATATTTTATAAGCCGTAAGAGAAAAGGACCCGGTTATGCCGGGTCCTTTTCTTTTGCATTATATCTCCAATAGACTCCTTTTTCCGATGTCATTTGCACAGCTTTTCCTGTTAGCAGAAGCTGTCTCATTTCACGCATTGCTTCTAAAGTCGACCCATTATAGATGACAGCCATTTCGTCGGCAAATGTAAAATCATATTGCTGTAAAAGCTTTTCTAAAGGGGGCAACGGTTCTGGAGTTAGGTCTTCATTTATAAGCTCCTTTAAGATTTGTACGTACACATCGTAGGAATACATACCAGGCAGCTTTAAGCCTTCCTCATCAGAATTGGAATGAAAGAATATAAGAGAAGGGATTTCCGTCACATGCATTTCATTTGTAAACTTTAAATCACATTGAAAAGCTTTTGTTGCGCTCACAGAGCATAAATCACGTTTAAATTCTTCCATATCAATTCCGCTTTTTTCCGCACAAGCGAGCAGCAGCTCTCTGTTTGGATGTGCTGCTCTTTGTAAAAATACCGATTCTTGCAGCGTGCGGAGAAATTTCATACCCGCTCTTCTTCCTTGCAGCTCTGCCGCTTTAATGGCAAGGGAAGTCATGTATGGTGAGGAGGAGGAATGGTGCGTATTAAGTTTACCATCACAGGAAAGACCATGAAGGCTCGATGTTTTTTCCCACACAAATCGAATATGAGCAGGTTTATTCCATTTGTGTGCCGGAGAAACAGCGGCCGCTTCTGCCTTCCCAGTTAAAATATGGCGGAGTGTAAAGTAGTTGCCATACTCCAGCCATAGCTTCATGATAAGCGGTTCAATCGACCAGCAGTCCATGCAGAGCGGATCAATAAATAAAAAGGCCTCCACTGGCTTTTTTCCGCACTTATGGGAAGTTGCGGACTTGGTTGAATCACATTTTATTTTGTTCATTATGCCTCACCTGTTTCATCTGGTGTATTAATCATATGGTTTGCTGTCAAAGTCAGGCGTTCAAAGACGAAATCGCGAATGGGACCATGTATTCCTGTATCATTCATTGCCCTTTCCATACAAGAAAGCCATGCCTTTGCGCGTTTTGGTGTAATCGGAAACGGCATATGCCGTGCGCGCAGCATGGGGTGACCATGCTCCTCTGTGTATAAGCTTGGTCCACCTAAGTATTGCGTTAAAAACTGCTTTTGCTTTCGAGCGGTTTCTGTCAAATCATTCGGAAAAATGGGAGATAAATCCGGATGACGGCTTACGTAAGAATAAAATGTATCAACTAATGCCGTGATCCCCTTTTCGCCGCCGATTGCTTCAAATGGTGAGATATGATCTCCGTTCATACAGCTTTGCTCCTTTTCCCGTAAATGTATACTTATTGTAGCAATCTCCCCATGAATAGTGCAAATGATGCGCATTGTGACAAAATACTTCTCTTTTATAGGCTTAGGTTCATTGAAGTAAAATAGGCTATTGACGTACTATGCTTGTCCACACCAATGAAGGGAAATTTACATCTCCTATTATAGGGAGGTGAGATTATGTTGTCAGATTTTATAGTAATATGTTACGAAAACGATATTTCGATTCTCAAATTAACTGAATCGCGTTGTGAGGAGCTTCTGGAAAAAGGGATGGTGTGGAACGATCCAACAACAGACCCTGTTTCAGAAGCTGGTCCTACTCTTGTTTTTTTCCCATTTTCTTTTCCGCCGGATCCAATATTTCAATTTACACCGCTTCTTATCTTTATCGTCCGTGGCCGCGCTCCTTTTATATTTCAGGCTTTTATAAGACCAGGAGGATGGATAACATAGGCAGCTAGATAAGCTTTACTTCGATGGGAAGTAGAGCTTTTTTGTAGAGGAAAGCATAACTTTTGGGTTATGTCTCTTAATCGTGAATCTAGGCCTAAAGCAGTATAACTCTTTGCTAGTTTATTGTGATGCACTTTGTTTTGCAAGAAAAAAGCGTTGAACCTTATTTTTTGTTGGGCGAACCGGGATATTGTACTGTCCTAGCAAATGGAGGAAGCTTTTCCTTCCTGTCTCTTCATCTTGTACTTCATACTCTAATTCATAATCATCATGATGAAAGTAGAAACTATGGTCAAATACGAGAGTTCCGTTTTCGTACAGCAGCTCTGCACGCTGTGTCGTTAAGCTGCCGTAGTAATTCAGTTGCTGCACCGGAACGTGAAGTGAAAGAAGCTGATCATACACAGCTCCTGGAACCATTGTCCCCGTTCGCATCATCCATTCTGCTTCCTGCTTTGTCACGGTTTGGTGTGTTTCCAGCAAGCCGGTTACTGCTGGCTGCTTTAAAGTGATTGTATGTATTCCGTTTTTCTCGCGAATACGCAGCGCTGCTCCCTTTTCCTTTAAAGAAAATGAGGGGGTTTCAAAATAATGATTCACTTGTTCTGTAAAGTTTGTTACGGCGAACGAGTCGCACAGGCGGTGAAATTCTTCCTTTGTTAGCATGTTTTTAAATTCAATTTCAATTTCTTGACGCATAGTTGGCAGTTCCTTTCCTTATATTTCTGGGTCTATTATCCCTTTTTAGGAATTTTGATTCAATGTTTTATTTGTTCAGGCGCCGGTTGTGTTACAATAAACATGATTCAAAGGAGTTACATACTGTGGTGGAGGAATTTAAAGATGCAAAAGAAGATTGACATAAAGAGCGTCGAGCAACAGGAACAGGCTCTTATTTTTTATGCGGAAAATACAACTGTAAATGCGAATGAGCTACAGCCGAGAGAACATGTGTTGGTGGATTCTGAACAGCTTGCTTTTTTATATATTTTGGAAAATGAACAAGAATATGTATATGTGAGTATTCCTTATACGCTATGGCCCGCTTTGAAGCAGGGGCTTGATGAAGATCGAGAGGTAGTTGTTGTTATCAATGGAGTACGAGTGCTGCTTACACAGTTGAAGGAAGAGATCGGGTATTTGGTCCAAAACATTGAAGGAAACGCTAATTACGGAGAGGAATTGGTCAGAAAGGTAGAAGAGGTCTTTTTATTATAGATGTTGGATGGTGGTCAAATTGAATCGGAACTGGGAAGAGTTTTTGGCGCCTTATCAACAGGCTGTAGGGGAATTAAAAGTAAAGCTGAGAGGAATTCGCTCGCAGTTTGAAATGTTGTCGGAGCACTCTCTCATTGAGTTCGTTACTGGCAGGGTGAAATCGGTCGCCAGTATTATCGATAAATCAGTCAAAAGGAATATTCCGCTAGATAGGCTGGAAGAGGAAATGCAGGATATTGCCGGGCTTCGTATGATGTGCCAGTTTGTAGATGACATTAAACCGGTCGTTGAACTGCTTCGGAAACGCAATGATTTTGAAATTGTGGAAGAACGTGATTACGTGACACAGGTTAAGGCGAGCGGTTATCGTTCCTACCATGTTGTCATTCGTTATCCGGTGCAAACGATTCGCGGTGAAAAGAAAGTGCTTGTTGAACTGCAAATTCGTACATTGGCGATGAATTTTTGGGCAACGATTGAGCATTCCTTAAATTATAAATACAGCGGACGCTTTCCAGAGGATATCAGACTGCGTCTGCAGCATGCAGCGGAGGCTGCATATCGGCTTGACGAGGAGATGTCATCCATCCGCGATGAAATTCAAGAAGCACAAAAGGTATTTTCGCGAAAGCAAGAATCAGAATAATTTTTTGAAGGGTGTTGTGTTGACTGATGAACTTTGCAATCATGTCAAAGGGAGACCAAGCATCGAATTTGCTTATGAATACGATGCGCGAGTATTTGCAGGACTTTGAGTTTGTGAATAATGAAGAGGAGCCAGAGATTGTTATTTCTGTCGGAGGAGACGGTACGCTGCTCCAAGCCTTTCATCGCTACTGCCATCGGCTTGAGAAGACTGCGTTTGTTGGTGTGCATACAGGGCATCTTGGCTTCTATGCGGATTGGCTGCCGAATGAAGTGGAGAAGCTTGTGATCGCGATTGCAAAAACGCCGTTTCAAGTCGTAGAGTATCCGCTTCTAGAGGTGATCATCCGTTACTTAGATGGCAGTAAGGAGTCTCAGCATTTAGCGTTAAACGAGGCGACCGTAAAAAGCAGCGAAGGAACATTTGTCATTGACGTGGAGATTCGGGGCGAGTATTTTGAAACATTTCGAGGCGATGGGCTTTGCATTTCTACTCCTTCTGGAAGCACAGCCTATAATAAGGCTCTCGGCGGCGCCATTATCCATCCATCGATTGAAGCGATACAGCTGACGGAGATGGCATCTATCAACAACCGCGTGTTTCGGACAGTCGGCTCACCGCTTGTGCTACCAAAGCACCATACGTGTGTCTTAAAGCCGGTAACAGACATGGATTTGCAAATTACAATTGATCATTTGACACTCTCTCATCAAGATGTGAAGTCAATTCAATGCCGCGTCGCCAATCAAAAGGTGCGCTTTGTTCGCTTTAGGCCATTTCCATTTTGGAAGCGGGTGCGCGATTCATTTGTCGCTGATAGATAGAAAGGGTTATGCCGTTTGACTACACTAAAATGGACTATTACACCAAAGGAAGAAGGAATGTTAATCCGCGAATATTTGCGAGAAAAGGGTATTTCGAAGGCGGCGCTGACGGATATAAAATTTCGCGGCGGAACGATTGAAATCAATGGCCGGCATGCAACTGTCCGTCATATACTTACAGCTGGAGAAGAACTTGTGATTTCGTTTCCCCCTGAAGAGAGGGGAAAAGGGATGATAGGCGAAAACATTCCTCTTGATATTGTGTATGAGGATGAGCATGTTATAGTCGTAAATAAGCGTCCATATATGGCAACCATTCCGTCACGGGAGCATCCGAGCGGAACAGTTGCTAACGCTTTGCTGCACTATTACGATCAGCAGCAGCTTCCGAATACGATTCACGTTGTGACACGGCTGGACCGCGATACATCAGGACTGCTGCTTGTTGCAAAAAACCGCTTTATTCACCATCTGCTTTCACAGCAGCATCAACAAAAAGCAGTGCGCCGTACGTACGAGGCGCTTGTACATGGTGTTATGGAACAGGAAAACGGAACAATTGACGCGCCAATTGCAAGAAAAAAAGAAAGCATTATTGAACGGATCGTACACGAAAGCGGACAGCGTGCTGTTACGCATTTTCAAGTTGTGAACCGATATGACAATATAACGCATGTTGCATTGGAGCTTGAAACAGGACGGACTCATCAAATTCGGGTTCATATGGCACATCTCGGTCACCCTCTTCTTGGGGACGATTTATATGGGGGCAGAAGAGATAGGATGGATCGCCAAGCACTTCATAGCAAAACGCTAACGTTTTATCATCCTGTCATTGAGAAAATGATGACATTTATGGCACCATTGCCAGATGATATGGAACAGATATTAAAAGAGCATCCTCGCAGGTAGGATGCTCTTTTAGTAGAGTCAAAATGGTCGTTATTAGTCAAATGGCCTAAATTTTTCGGGTACAAACGGCATTGACGACGGAACAGATACCGTTTCCATTTCGGGATAGCGCAGGGCTGTTAGCTTTCCGCCAAATACCGCTCCTGTATCGATATTGACTGTTCTATTTACAAAGCGCGGCTCCCGAACTGGCGTGTGACCGTATATAATCCACGCATCTCCTGTATGTCGCTGCGCCCAATCGCGGCGCACCGGAGAGCCATCGGGATGCTTCTCCCCTGTAATATCACCGTATAGTACGAATGTCTCTACCTTTTTTCCTTCTCTTCCGATATAATCCTGCCGAATGCCGGCATGACAAGTGACGAGCTTTCCTCCATCTAATACATGATATAACGGGGAGGACTCGTACAAATCAATAAACTTTTTTTGAATTGCTTTTTGCTCGCGCTGTCCGAGTGCTTCATATTCTGCTACTGTTGTCTCTAAGCCATGGGTTTGCTGAACTTTGCGGCCAATAAAAAAACGGTATAGCTTGTTGCAATGATTTCCTGGTGAATAGTATGCTTCTTTTCTGTTTACAACGAGCTCCCATACAAGTGCTGCTGTTTCCAATGACTTGGGCCCTCTGTCTGTTAAATCTCCGACAAAGACGAGTTTTCTTCCATCTGGATGAACGGGTATACCGCTCTCCCAATCATAATCAAGATTTTTTGTTAAAGTGACAAGCTCTTCATAACAGCCATGAATATCTCCGATAACATCATACATAGTAACACCCACTTTTTTCCTTTTGTTTCATTGTACAAAGAAAAAGCCTGTCCTGCAAAAAAGGACAGACTTAATCGAACATATATTTTCTTGTTCGGGAGCGAACATTAAGGATAAAGCCGACTGCAATCATATACGTCAAAAGTGAGCTTCCCCCGTAGCTCATAAAAGGCAGCGTAATACCAGTAATAGGAAGCAGGCCGATTGTCATGCCGATGTTTTGGAAAACCTGAAATGTAAACATCCCAATCGTTCCTGCACATAAATAGCTGCCAAATGGTTCATTGCTTTCGAGTGCAATATGAATCATACGGTAAATGAGCAGGAAAAATAGCGAAATGACGACGCTGCCGCCCAAAAATCCATATTGCTCGGCAATATTGGTGAAAATAAAGTCTGTATGAGGCTCTGGGAAGTATACCTCGCCGCCTTGATAGCCTTTCCCGTATAATTCACCTGAACCGGTAGCCAAAATGGCTTGACGCAGCTGATAGCCTTGCCGTTCATATTCGTATGGAGCCAGCCAGCCATAGAAGCGATCCAGCTGATATTCCTCTAAGATATGCTCTTTAAAGAAAGCAGTATGCGCAAAGTAAATGTATACAAGAAGGGAGGCGGCACCGACTGTAATTCCGGTCAATCCTAAAATAAAGCGCCAGCGAATGCCGGAGACCACAATAATTGCAACAATAATTGATGTCATTACCATCGTATTTCCTAAATCCGGCTCTTTTGCAATAAGCAGCAGAGGCGGGAGACTTGCGCCGAAGATTTTGCCGAGAAGCTTTAAGTCCTCCTCAGGTGTTGGATTCGGATACATCTCTTTATGGTTAGTAAGTATCCGGCTTAATACAAGAATCATAAACAGCTTCATGATTTCAGACGGTTGGAAGTTTCCGATTCCTGGAAGTTCATACCAAGCTGTTGCACCCTTAATTGTTTTAGCGCCTGGTACTTTAAATTCTAGACCGAGCAAAAGGATCATCGCAAAGCCATATAAATACCAAGAAATTTGCTTATACCGGTCAAAGTCGATAATCATTGTAACACCGATCGCAATCGCACCAATTACGTACCACTGAATTTGCTTTGCTACGAAGTTTACATTCTGCAGCAGCGGAGGCAACGAAGGCTGTGCACTTTTAATTGCAAAACAACTCACGGCTGCAATGAGAAGCAAAATAATAATTAAAGCATAATCTATCTGATATTCCCGTGCATTGTCTTTTTCCATATTACAATCCTTTCTATTTCTGCAGACAATAAAGTATGACTTTTGGGGGATTGTCTAGCTCCCTCGTCCTGCTTCCATAACAAAATAACCCTTCCTATGCAAAGGCAAAAAGCGCCTTTGATGGTGAGGAGCATTTTGTTACGGGAGCAAAAACAGGCCGAGTCCGCTTTTCCTATTACCATCTTATCGAATTTTAACGAGTTTGCAAATACATTGTTTCTTCCATGGCAGGATTATATCGAGCGAGGCAGGAGGGAAATAATGCGGAGAGGTCGAAAAAGTTTAGTGGATATCGTTTTCATCTGAAACAAAATATGCTACAATAAAAAAATAGTAGCAGGTACTAATAACTAGTGTTAGTTTATTATTATATAATTTAGGAGGACGAAACTATGGAGCTTCTTAACGTAAAAGGAAAAAACATTGTCGTAATGGGTGTAGCGAATCAACGCAGCATTGCATGGGGTATCGCGCGTTCCTTACATAATGCAGGAGCAAACTTAATTTTTACATATGCAGGCGAGCGTCTTGGTCAAAGCGTTCGTGATTTGGTGGCAACATTAGAAGGACAAAACGCTTTAGTATTACCGTGCGACGTAACAAGCGATGAAGATATCGCACGCTGCTTTGCGGAAGTGAAGGAGCAGGTTGGCACAATTCACGGCTTGGCCCACTGTATTGCATTTGCGAATAAGGAAGACTTAAAAGGCGGTTATGTAGACACGTCCCGCGACGGCTTTGCGCTTTCCCTAGACATTAGCGCATACTCCTTAACAGCGGTAGCAAAGGCAGCGAAGGAGCTTATGACAGAAGGCGGCAGCATCGTCACACTAACATATCTCGGCGGCGAGCGCGTTGTGAAAAACTACAACTTAATGGGCGTAGCAAAGGCAGCGCTTGAAGCAAGTGTGAGATATTTATCGAACGATTTGGGAGCGGCAGGTATTCGCGTAAACTCTATTTCCGCAGGACCAATCCGCACATTGTCCGCGAAAGGAATTGGCGAATTCAACAGCATCTTGAAGGAGATTGAAGAGAAGGCACCGCTTCGCCGCAATGTAACGCAGGAGGAAGTTGGAGATACTGCATTGTTCTTAATGAGTGATTTGTCCCGTGGCATTACAGGCGAGAACATTCACGTGGATGCGGGGTATCATGTTTTAGGGTAAGGAATAGCTGGAGAAGAGACTGAAATTTAAAGGGTTGCATCTTTGTAGTCTTTTGTTCAGTCTCTTTTTACGATATTAATACCGCACAATCATAATTCATACAATTTATTCTCATGCCGTATTACTTCTGCAATCATTTAAAAGACTTCCCTGAAGTCTTTTTCGATTTCCTCCCAGGTCATATGCGTACGCACAATATCCTCTTCCACTAATTCACTGCCCATTTGTACCTCAATAAACTCTAGATCAGTAATCGCGCGTGCCCCATGCTTCATTCCAGTCGGAATATAAATAACATCCCCAGGTTTTATAGTTTTGAATTTTCCGTCTATAATAAGCTCGCCTTCTCCTGAGATAATGGTCCAAACTTCTTTACGCTTGGAATGCATTTGATAGCTAAGATTTTTTCCAGCTAAAATTTTAAGTCTTTTGGTTAAAACCTCATTTCCATCTTTAAGCTTACTATAATCTAAGACACGGTAGCTTCCCCAACGCTTTTCCTCATACATAGGTCTTTGATCATAATACTTAATAAGCTCTTTAATTTTGCCGCTCTCCAGCTTGTCAGCTATTAAAATACCTTCAGGGCTTGCTACTACAACACTATTAGAAATACCTGCTGCAACAACAGGTATATTTAGTTCATTAATGATATGAGTACTAAGGGAACTTTCGCTGAGAATACCTTTTCCAACAATTTGTGTTTCCATAATCTCTGTAACAGTGCCCCAAGTACCTAAATCGAGCCAAGCTCCTTCATAAGGCATTACCACAATATCATTGCATTTTTCTACGACTTCATAGTCAAAACTTTTTTGCGGGAGAGTAGAATACTGTTGAATAAATTCGTTATATTGAATAGGTATTTTCATATTAGCTAGATACTTAATTAGAAATCCTAACTTAAAGGCGAATACTCCGCAATTCCAAAGTGCCTTGTTACGTATAAGTTCTCTTGCCTTACTTTGTTCAGGCTTTTCTACAAAATAGTCGACATTTATATACGATGATGCTTGTGTTGATCCGGTTTTATTAGGCTTAGTTACAATATAGCCGTACTGTTCAGAAGGATGAGATGGGCGAACCCTCATGAGTGCAAGTGAGGCATTTGAGTCTGCTAATATCTTCTCAAATTTGGGTAACGCCTCAAAAAAGGAATTCTCCACATAAGCATCAACAGGCATTATACAAATAGTTTCATTTAAATCTATATTGAGAGCGGAATAAAGATACACTGCCGCTAAAGCAATAGCAGGGAACGTATCTCGTCGATCCGGTTCAACGATAAGCGGAACCTCATTGTGTAATTGGCTTTGGATGATATCGACTTGTGATTTACAGGTTGTAATATAGGTAGAGTTTTTTAAACCGATAGAGTGAACTTGTCCCCAAATTCTTTGAATCATGGATTCTTGGGCTCCATGTTCGTTACGGAGTATTTTCAAAAATTGCTTAGATCTGGATTCATTTGATAACGGCCATAACCGTTTTCCAGACCCCCCAGATAATAAAATAAGTTTCATAGCATGCCAACTTTCTAATATTAAATCTTTTATATAGCTCCTCGACGAAACATATATATTTATACTCAAATAGAAAACGGTGCCTTGTTGTGGGATGATTTTTGTTTTCATAGTGTCTTTGCTGATATTTCCATTTTAGATCGCTCAAAAATTGTGTGTAAGATACACATAAGGCACTTCGATAACGGAACTTCCGTTCAATAGGTATGTGGTATTATTCTAACGATGGGGGGACAACAGCATGAGATTAGCTATTTCTGTATAGTCAATATGTCTATTTTATTGACATAACAATACTTTTAATAAATTTATATGTAGCTAGTCATGAACAGGTGATACTATTCACATAAAATAGACGTTTTATTGAAGACTTTCTTTTACTTTGCAATCATTTGTACCTGTATCCTATTTATTAATCCCTAGCATCCAGTGAAATCTGATGGATTATTTTCTATTCCGAGGTCTCCATAAGGACTATATGAGGATATATGCGAAGTAAAATATATTATATAGTATGAGACAATGCCTAGATACTGCATACAAGCGATATGGGAATAAATGGGTATTTAATACCTTGTACCAAACAGTATGTTGTAATTAATCAATCTGTATTTTATAAACATTTGAAATCACATACATAAAATCTGATTATCATTATTAATGATTATGAATATATAAGTGATATGTTGTTAATTTTACCAAAAAATGGTAAAATGATGCTTCTTCTGTCACTTCTTTAGTTAGTGTGTGCATATGCTGTAACCGATAAGAAGAAAGAGCGTTGGAGTTGATTGGATGAAAAAAGCGCTAATCACTGGTATCACAGGGCAAGATGGATCTTACTTAGCAGAGATGTTGTTGGATAAAGGGTATAAAGTTTATGCATTAAGAAGAAGGACAGCTACCCCAAATTTTGAGAACATAAAAAAAATAGTTAAGGAGATTGAATTTATACCTGGTGATTTGTTGGATTTATCATCATTGATTCGTGTAATAAAAGTTTCAGACCCTGATGAGGTCTATAATTTAGCTGCGCAATCCTTTGTAGGTGATTCATGGACACAAGCCATTTATACAGGTCAGGTGACAGGTTTAGGAGTTACAAATGTGTTGGAGGCTGTTCGGTTAGGCAAGCCAAGTGCCCGTTTTTATCAAGCCTCAAGCAGTGAAATGTTTGGAAAAGTGGTAGAAATCCCACAAACAGAAATGACCCCATTTTATCCACGTAGCCCATATGGTGTAGCAAAATTATATGGCCATTGGATTACTGTTAATTATCGTGAAAGTTATGATATGTTTGCATGCTCAGGGATTTTATTTAATCATGAATCTCCAAGAAGAGGCCTGGAATTTGTAACACGCAAAATAACCGATGCTGTTGCCAAGATAAAGCTCGGTCTGCAAAAAGAATTACGTTTAGGGAATTTGGATGCAAAACGTGATTGGGGATTTGCGGGTGATTATGTAAAAGCAATGTGGTTAATGCTTCAACAAGAGCATCCCGATGATTATGTCATTGCTACAGGTGAAACGCATACTGTGAAGGAATTTGTGGAAATTGCTTTTCAACATGTTGGTCTTAACTGGAAAGAGTATGTTATTCAAGATCCTAAGTTTATGCGTCCAGCGGAGGTTGATTTATTATTAGGTGATCCTTCCAAAGCAAAACAAAAATTAAATTGGCAGCCTGAGGTTTCCTTTGAAAAACTAGTGAAAATGATGGTTGAGAGTGACCTGAAAAGGTTAGAGAATTCTAAATGAGAGCTCTAATTACAGGCATGTCTGGATTTGTAGGTAAACATCTTGAACAATTATTAGCTTCTTATTCCATCCCTGTTTTTGGAACATCGAGGATAGAGAGAAAAGGAACAAACCTCTTTTGCCTTGATTTAATGCTAGAAGATCAAATTATTAAACTTTTAAATGATATAAAGCCCAGCCATATTTTTCATTTAGCAGGAATAAGCAATGTCAAATATTCATGGACTGCAAGAAGAGATGTGGTAGAGGCAAACACAATAGCGACTATCAATTTACTTGAAGCTGTAAAAAAAGTGGACCAAACAATTAGAATTATAACGATTGGCTCATCAGAAGAATATGGTCGAATTGACTCTATGCACAACAAACTATCTGAAGAGAACCAGTTAAATCCTGTAAGTCCGTACGGTGTTAGTAAAGCAGCGATAAGTATGCTAATTAAACAGTACCATAAAGCTGACAATTTAGACGTCATTCACATAAGACCATTTAATCATATTGGTCCGGGGCAGCGTCTCGGGTTTGTAACTTCGGATTTTGCGTATCAAATTGCCCTTATCAATAGCGGTAAGGCACAGAACAACCAAATGAGGATAGGGAATTTAGAAGCTATACGGGATTTCACTGATGTTAGAGATATTGTTAAAGCTTACTATGAAATTGCCATGCATGGGAATGCTGGTGAAGTATATAATGTTTGCTCAGGAATGGGAACTAAGATTCAAAGCATATTAGATATTTTTCTTTCCTTCTCAAAATTACCAATAGAAATAGCTCCAGATAATTCTAAAATGAGACCTTCAGACGCTCCAGTAATAATCGGAAATAATGAAAAGGTACGTATTCAAACAAATTGGAAGCCTAAAATATCATTAGAAGAATCTCTTTATGATATTTACCAATTTTGGTTTGCTAAGCTTATACAAGTATAAAGAAAAATACGAAGCAGATTTCTACAGCTTAACATGGAAGGTTAAAGAAACATCATTGATAACAAATGCAGAACTGTAGTTATTTTCCTTCTTGCTCACTCTACTAATGAGTACATGTCTTTAATTGTTTTCTATTCAATATTCCTACTATTATCATAATCTCCACTAGTTTTTAATCCAGTTGACTACCAAGCAATAAAATGTTTATGTGCTGACTATAAATTTAGCGATTATATAAAAATATATGAATATTTTTTGCATGGTGTACATGCAATAGCTGATCCTTTAGTAACAGAACAAATGAATACAGATGAAAGTGTTGTACTAATAGACCGGAGCTCTGAATTTGATTTTAGAATATATTCCTGGGAAATGGTTTAAGGTACAGTAAAACAAAATATGATAAAGGGCGTTTGAGGACAAATTACTCTATCAGTAATGAGAGGAGTATTTATAAACATATTATCTTTATTTCTGTTAAGAAGGTGTCTTATGGAACATAGTAATAACTCATGTGAGGAAAAACTATTAATTTTTTTGCATATCCCAAAATCTGGAGGAACTACATTAATAAGCATTCTAGAAAGTCAATATGGCGAAGAAAATATTTACAGAATAGATTATTCTGAAAAAAAATTGCAAGAGCTAGAAATAGTTAAAAATAGGTTAGATAAACAGGCCGAATTAAAATGTATAACAGGGCATCATCCGTATGGCCTGCATGATTACACTTCAAAACAATACAGTTATACGACAATGCTACGTGATCCCATTGAAAGGGTAATTTCCCTATACTATTTTATATGTACGGATCCTACTAATCCAATGCATAAAAAATACAAAGATAGAGGGTTAAAATACTTTCTGGAAGAAGAAGAACAAGCTAAAAATCACCAAACAAAAATTATTTCAGGCGGAGAATATGACCTTGATATGGCAATGAAAAATATTAGAGAAAAATTTTCTGTTGTGGGTATAACTGAAAATTTTAATGAATCTTTGTTTTTAATGAAAAAGAAATTTGGATGGGATGATAGTATCATTCATTACAAAAAGGAAAATGTAACAAAAAAACGGCCTCAGAAAGAGTTAATTGAAGAAAATCTAATAGATTTAATAGCGGCAAATAATTCTTTAGACATACAACTATATCAGTATGCTAAAGAGTTGCTAAATAATAAAATTCAAAGTTTAGGTAATGAAACAAGAAAAGAATTAAATAATTTCCTTAAAAAAAGGAATAGTACGCCTGCGCATTAGAGTTTTATACGTATAGTAATCTCTTAGTAATATTGGACGATGCCTTATATATTAATCAGTGGTTTCTTTCGTACTAATGTGTGAATTTAGAGGGCTACATCAATCAACTAACAGTTTTCCTGGAATGAATTATTATAACTGATGCGTGAGGAGTGGTGAAATGATTGATAAAAGAGATTTGAGACCACCAACTGGGTTTCATACGTTCACTTGGGATTGGATAAAAGCATTTAATGGAGTCCCAAAAATTTATAAGGAACTCTATCCAGATGAAACTGTCGAACTTTTAAAACCAAAGGGATTGGATTCTCCGCGTTGGGATAATATGTGCAGATTCCGGAACTCTTTTGTTACGATTATACCTAACGGACGGTTGTGGGGGCTAAACGCTAATGTAATTACTCCGGATGATAAACTTTTATGGGATGTGTCTATAGAACATGGAAGCAAACCAACTGAGCATAGTGTTTTTCGTCAAAAGCAATTGCCTCCTGTTACCTATACAGCAGGAACGGTAGCGACAATTGCAAAATGTGGACATAACAATTATTTTCATTGGTTTTTGGAAGTTTTACCACGGATTCATTTACTAAAAATGAGTGGTATTCCAATTGATAAATATATATTAAATGGCGATCTTCGCCAGCCAGATATACAATACGAAACACTTGCCCAACTAGGAATAACAAGAGACCAAATAATATTGACACATGAGAATCTTCATATCAAGGCTAAGCGTCTAGCCGTACCTTCAGTTCCTGGCGTTTCAGGTTTTCCAAAATGGTCCTGTGATTATCTGAGAGAGGCGTTTTTGGAGAAGAATAAAAGTGTAAAAAAACTAAATGATTTTGAAAGAATTTATATAAGCCGTGATGATGCAGCGTCTCGAAAAGTCCTTAATGAAAAAGAAGTGATGGGGGTTTTGGAGAAGTATGGATTCAAGAAAGTTTTATTACGCTCGGTGCCCCTTATCGATAAGATAAATATATTTAATTCAGCGAAATTTATAGTTTCTCCAATTAGCGCTGGTTTAACAAATTTAGTGTTTTGCAATCCAGGGACAAAAGTAATTGAATTTAGTTCCAAAAATTATGTGTTTGATGGATATTGGAAAATTAGCAATTATGTTAATTTAGACTACTATTATATGGTATGTGAAGGAGGGAATCCTCCTATTAATCCTCCAAATTGGGATAACATTGTTGTAGATACAGAAAAATTGTCAAAAATATTGAAGATGGCAGGTATTGAGGACATGTAAGCAGTTTATGAATAATTTATAAATCTGATGAAAGACTAGCTTTTTAATCGAGTATTGAGTATGTTACAAAGCTTATCTTTATGTAGAAATTGTGCATAAAGAGGCCGTCCTCCTTCCTAATGTATTGAGGCAGTACCTAGTTTGAAGGAGGATGGTCTAACTATTATGATTCTAATTCACTTGCAAAAATGACAAGGCATGGGGTACAGGTGATGAACAATCAGAATGGCCCAGTAGTTTATATGATTTACAGACCGCTTGGAAGAACCTCATTCGCCTGAAATGGCACACGAAAGGATTAAAACATGTTCTCTTCTAATATAAATCCCCGCAATAATAGCTTTTACACATTTTAGAATCTTTACCATCCCAGAATTCGTCAAAATTACTGCCAAATTCATTTTAAAAGCTAATAATAACCTATGAATTATTAATGATACGTTTACAATAACGAGTTTCAATGTTTTTAGGTAATTTCGTCTAATGATTAATAAGTAATCCCATAAAGAATAAAAAGGAATGACAAAAATGAACCAAGAACAGGGGTTAAAATCTCAAGAAATTTATCCAGACCATCTATTCCATCTTCCACCGGCAAAAGGAATTGATTCTCCGAGATGGAACAATATTCGTCAGTTTCGGAGAGCACTTGTAACGGAAATACCAGATGGTCATGTAATTGGTAATTGTGGAAGTGTGATAACCCCGAACAATGAGATTTTTTGGGATGTTTGTTATCCACCCAGAAAGAAAGATCAGGAGGAACTTTTTCAAAAGTTATTACCTAACGTTAAATATACTACAGAAACTGTAGCAACATTGGCATGGTATTTTCATAATAACTATTTTCATTGGTTCTTTGATATTTTACCTCGTATTGATTTAATTAATAAAAGCGGTATTACAGTTGATAAATATATTATTAATGGTCATCAGCCGGCAATATCACAATTTAAATTTGAAACATTATCTATTTTAGGTATCCCTAAAGAAAAAATAATATTAGCTGATGATACATTTCATTTAAAGGCAAAAAAGTTAATTGTTCCATCTGTTCCAGGTGGAATTGGTTACCCAAAATGGGCTTGTGATTTTATTAGAAGCGAATTCCTAGATAAAAATCCACATGTAAAAAAAATAAGTGATTTTGAAAGAATTTATATAAGCCGTGATGATGCAAGTTACCGAAAAGTACTGAATGAAGATGAACTAATGGAGTTTTTGGCGAAGCACGGTTTTAAAAAAGTTTCATTAAGTTCACTCTCTTTGAATGAAAAAATAAGCCTGTTTTCTTCTGCCAAAATTATAGTTTCTCCAATCAGTGCAGCTCTTTCGAACCTAGTCTTTTGCAATCCAGGAACAAAAGTGATTGAGTTTAGTTCTATAAATTATATATGCGATGTATATTGGAAAATTGCTAATTACGTTTATTTGGACTATTACTATATGGTCTGTCAAGGAGGAGCTTCTCCTGCAGCTTTTTCAAATCATGACGACATAGTAGTTGATATTAATAAAATGAAAAAAATATTAGACTTAGCGGGTATCTAACTCTTGGTAGTATTAATAGGCTTTAGTTTAGACAAAGATAGTTTTGACTACGAATTTCTTGTTGTTTTAAGTTATAAGTCCAAAACGGTTTAAGAATTTTAACATAGGATATTATTAAACAAATTTGATCTAGTTTTAAATTGTTTTTTATCCAGAGGTGATAAATGTTGTTTATTAAAAATCTAATGCATACACATAGAAAGAGGAGGAATAAAAGTGAGTGAAAATACTGAAGAACTTCGTAAAAGAATTATTGAAATAACTAAACAATATTACCAAAGCAAGTGGATGAGAAAAGCGTTTGATCCCGAAAAAGATTATATTCCAGTTAGTGGTAAAGTTTTTGATGAAGAAGAGTTAACATATTTAGTAGACTCCTCCCTCGATTTTTGGTTAACAGCTGGGCGATATGCAGAAAAATTTGAACGAGAATTTTCAAAATATATGAACAGACGTTACGCTCTGTTAACAAACTCGGGCTCAAGTGCAAATTTATTAGCGCTTTCTGCTTTAACATCGCAAAAGCTAGGTGAAAGAGCTCTTAAACCGGGGGACGAAGTTATTACTGTTGCAGCAGGTTTTCCTACAACGGTTAATCCGATTATTCAAAATCAATTAGTTCCAGTTTTTTTAGACGTAGAAATTCCTACTTATAATATTGATACGTCTAAGTTAGAAGAAGCAGTCGGTCCGCGTACAAAAGCAATTATGATTGCTCATACCCTTGGAAATCCATTTGATTTAACTGAGGTAAAAAGAGTTTGTGATAAATATAATTTATGGCTTGTTGAAGATACCTGTGACGCTGTTGGTGCTGAATATGAAGGTAATAAGGTAGGAACATTTGGAGATTTAGCTACTGTAAGCTTTTATCCTGCTCATCATATAACAATGGGAGAAGGAGGCGCTGTACTAACTTCCAATCCAATTTTAAAAAGAATTGTAGAATCTTTTAGGGATTGGGGAAGGGATTGTTGGTGTGCCCCTGGCAAGGACAACACTTGTAATAAAAGATTTTGCTGGCAGTTAGGAGACCTGCCTTACGGATATGACCACAAGTACACATATAGTCATATAGGATATAATCTTAAAGTTTCAGATATGCAGGCAGCGGTAGGGGTTGCTCAACTAAAAAAACTACCGGAATTTATTAAAAAAAGACGAGAAAACTTTACTTTTTTACAGGGAGCATTAAAGGGCTTAGAGGATATGTTGATTTTGCCGGAACCTACACCGAAAAGTAATCCTAGTCCATTTGGTTTCCCAATTACAGTAAGGGACAGATCACCAATTAACCGTAATCAATTAGTTGAACTTCTTGAGAAATATCGAATTGGTACGAGGCTGCTATTTGGAGGAAATCTTTTGAAACAACCTGCATATAAAGGAATTCAATATAAACAGGTTGGTGAGTTAACTAATACGGATAAGATTATGAATCAAACTTTCTGGATTGGAGTACATCCTGGAATAAATACAGAGATGCTTCAATACATGGTGAAAGTACTTTATGGAATCTTTGAAAGGGAGTATCAAGGTTGAAAGTAGTTATTCTTGCTGGTGGACTCGGAACAAGATTAAGTGAAGAAACTCATTTGAAACCGAAGCCGATGGTCGAAGTTGGGGAGCACCCTATCATTTGGCATATAATGAAAATATACTCTTATTATGGTTTTAATGACTTTATCATTTGTCTTGGTTATAAAGGTGCAGCGATAAAAGAATATTTTTCGAAGTATTTTTTATATAATTCAGATGTAACGTTTAATTTAAGGAATGAAAACGAACAAATCATTCATAATCATTTCGCCGAACCTTGGAAAGTAACCTTAGCTGAAACAGGCGCTAGTACCATGACAGGAGGGCGCATAAAAAAAATTAAAAAATATATAGGAAATGAACCTTTTATGCTGACTTATGGAGATGGAGTTGGGGATGTTAATATTCAGAAATTAGTAGAATATCATCGTTCCCATGGAAAATTAGCTACTGTTACTGCAGCACAACCAGATGGAAGGTTTGGGGCTTTAAGCTTAACATCCGATTTAAAAGTAGAAAAATTTCAAGAAAAGAAACAAGGTGACGGGGGATGGATAAATGGCGGCTTTTTTGTATTACAACCTGAGGTGTTTGATTATATAGAGAAAGACGAAACAGTTTTTGAAAAGGAACCTTTAGAAAATCTTGCGAAGGACGGACAATTAATGGCTTTTAAACATTCCGGTTTTTGGCATCCAATGGACACTCTAAGAGACAAGAAATATTTAGATGAATTATGGAAGTCAGAAAAAGCAAAATGGAAAATCTGGGATTAATGAACTTTTTAAGGAGGTGTACCATTATGATTGACCCAATGTTTTGGAGAGGGAAAAAAGTTTTTGTCACCGGTCATACTGGATTTAAAGGTTCATGGCTCTGTTTATGGCTTTGTTCTTTAGGTGCTAAAGTAACTGGATATTCATTAGCTCCTCCAACTAATCCAAGTCTTTTTGAATTATGTAATATTAGTAAATATATCAATTCTGTTATTGGTGATATAAGAGACAGACTGAAGTTACAAACTACACTGTTTAACGCAGACCCTGATATTGTCATTCATATGGCTGCACAGCCGCTTGTTCGAGAATCATATCGAGATCCTATTAAAACGTATGAAATCAATGTGTTAGGAACTGCATATCTTTTGGAAGCAATAAGGATACTTAATGAAAAGAAAGGAAGGGTAAAAGCAGTCGTCAATGTAACTTCTGATAAGTGTTACGAAAATCAAGAATGGCCATGGGGGTATCGAGAAAATGAAAGGCTGGGGGGGTACGATCCTTATTCCAACAGTAAGGCTTGTTCGGAGTTGATCACTTCTTGCTATCTTAACTCCTTCTTTAATGCTGGCACTTATCATGAGCATGGTGTAGGAGTTGCAACTGTTAGAGCTGGAAACGTAATTGGCGGCGGGGATTGGGCATTAGAACGTTTAATTCCAGACTGTTTAGATGCTCTTCAAAAGGGAAACAAAATTAAACTTAGAAACCCGCACGCTATTAGACCATGGCAGCATGTATTAGAGCCTTTAAGCGGCTATCTTTTATTAGCTCAACAGCTCTACAGTAATGGGAAAAAATACGCGGGTGCATGGAATTTTGGGCCAGACGATAATGATTGTAAGTCTGTAGAATGGATTACTAAAAACTTATGTAATAAATGGGGGAATAATGCTTCCTATGAGTTCGTTCAAGGAGTTCACCCGCATGAAGCACATTATTTAAAATTAGATTGCTCTAAGGCAAAGGCAGAATTAGGATGGTATCCGAGATGGGGGATAGATCAGGCAATAGATAGAATTTTAGAGTGGATCAAGGAGTACAAATCAAATAATGATGTAAGGGAAATTAGTTTAAAGCAGATTGAGGAATATCAAAAAACAAAATCTAAGGGTATATCATGAAAATACTATTAACAGGCGGAACAGGATTTCTAGGAAGCCATATTATAAAAGCGCTTCTAGAAGAAGGTCATGAAATCATTTTATTAAAACGATCCCACTCTAATACTTCAAGGATATTAGAAGTGTTGCCAAGCATTCAGACTTATAATATAGATATATGTTCAATTGAGAAACCTTTTATTGATCATAAAAAAATTGATGCAGTTATCCATACTGCTACAAGTTATGGAAGAAACGGCGAGTCGTTTTCGGAAATATTGAAATCAAATGTTTTATTTCCTCTTAAATTGCTAGAGGCTGCATCTTCGTATAACACGAACATATTTATTAATACAGATACTACTGCCAGCAAAGATTTAAACTTCTATGCCTTATCAAAATTTCAATTTATAGAATTAAGCAAGCATTTAGTTGCTCTAAAAAAGATTCGCTTTATTAACGTGAAACTGGAACATATATATGGACCTGGTGATGATGCTTCAAAATTCCCAATATATATTATCAAGAGTTGTTTAAAGAATGTACCTGAGCTAAGACTTACAAAAGGGGAACAAAAAAGAGATTTTATTTATATTGATGATGTGGTCTCTGCTTTTTCCCTTATATTGAGCAATGAAATTCAAGGGTTAGAGTTTTATAAGGAATATGAGGTTGGAAGTGGTACAGCAATCTCCATTCGACAGTTTGTGGAATTGATACATCAAATTACACAGTCAAGAACAACTTTAAACTTTGGAGTAATACCTTACCGGAAAAACGAAATAATGGAATCAAAAGCTGATATAAGCAGGTTAAAAGAAATAGGTTGGTTATGCAAAACAGATTTAGAAGCGGGAATAAAAACTATATTGAAGGAGGATGCAGACATCTTTAGAAAATAATTGTAGAGTAAGACTTCACAAAATTATGGAGAACCTGGATTTTTCACAATTTCAACGACAATGAATTTCTTGATTATAAACGGTTAAGTAGTTGCTTGGGTAGGATAAATTCCTGCTTTTTTCTTTTCTTGTAACCGGTAAGAAGTTCCTTTGATATTAAACGTAATCTCATGGTGTAAGCGCTGATACTAAAGGAGAAAGCGCTTTGCATTTCCCCTCTCTTGTATTTTCCTTTCTTCTTTCTGTGTTCTTATTGGTTTAATGCCAACACCGAAAAGAGACATTTCATCTGATTCTTTGAATGCCCTTTATATAAGTTTTTGCCAAGGTGGGGCTCTGTTTTAATGTTCCAAACCATCCCTCTGAGCATGTATTTCGCGAAGAGTACTGTTGTTAGTCTGATAGATATGTTTGTGAATGAGGATTTGGCAAGTTGGCAGCGCTAATAATAGTCCGTCATTCTTCCTATGTTAGGTCAGCGTCTATCATAGGGGGGAAGAAAGGCGGCTTTTTTATGTGCATGTTCTGCAGAAGATAGGTTTTGCAATAACTCTAGCTCATGACAACTCATACATATAGAATAGAGTAATATTTTAATTATTCCCGAAGCAGCAATAGGTAGAACGGAATTACTATTTTTCCCTGTGCAAGAATAGCGAATAATACAATTTGTCAACTATGTTATTAAATTGCATTGAAGGGGATTCTATAGCTTTTAGTAATTGAGAGTAGAATATTTTTGTTTCTTTTAGTACACCATCAGTATTCATTAATTGATCAATACTGGAATAACTGTGCCGCAATTCTTGATCAATAAACTCATTTAAGTCATTAAATACTTGGTCTGTATTTTGAGGCCATGGTATGTTTAGCTTACTTGATATTTTTTTTAGTGTAGCCTCCGTTTCATTTAATAAAGAGTCATAATGGACAATGATTCTAGTTTCGTATTTTGTCCAAAATAGTGAAGATAGTGTGTATAAGTTCCATAATCGGAATGATTTTTCTTTAGAGAATTGATTTCTTTTTTCTAAAGATAGGTAAACGTCAAGTGGATTTCTGATACAGATGACAAAAAGAGGTCTGATATTTAAGTCTTTTAAAATTTCTATCCATAAAGGGACTAGCAGGGACGTCCTAGGGTCCTTCCACATCCATAAATCATAATCACCAAAGTTTTTTTGTACAATTTCTATAAGTCTATTTCGAAATGTAAGCATTTCAGCTTTTTTCCACCATCCGTATGGTAAAGGTTGTGTAGAATCCCAAGTTTTAGAATATAACTGCAGGATTTGATCGTGGATATCAACGATTTCATTATTTTCCCAATAGCCTTTTGGATTATCAAAACCTGGCTTCATAAGCTTATCAGTTTCTCCTAAATTTACCCCGAGTATATTAAGAGCTCTAGTAATTGCTGATGTGCCGCTTCTATGCATGCCTAAAACACATACCACTTTCTTATGGGTCATTTTTTTAATCCTTCCTAATTATATTTATATAGTTACTATTAGTTTATTCATGGTAATTGATTATTGTATATTCTAGCGTCGTGCTCAAATAAAATTGTTATAGATAGCTTACTCTCGCTGTATGAGTTTGAGGAACCGTATTATTTTACATGGATTCAATTCTCAGCAAAAAAGCATTCGTAATTTGAAATAATACCATTATCGGCAGTGATTTTTCTGTGATGACATAATTGACTCAACTAGGGCTGTTATAAGTGATTACAGCCTGTTCTTTAGCAATGATTTACTCTTATTTACAAAATGCATAATTTGCTAAGAAGTTTAATAATCTGTAGAGTGAAATATTCTTATTATGATTGAATCCCTATTTGGAATTGCTAAGGCATTGAGAAACAGGATGAAAAGAATATATCGATGAGATATAAAAATTATACGATAGTATACAGATCAATAGCACCTATTGCAGCCATTATTTTTGCCATTCCTGTTCTATTCCTAAATAAATGTCTTAAATCCTTTGTTACTTGCTTATCACAATTGCTGTTGCTAATTCAGTCAAGAAAAGAATAGAGTAATTTGGCATGTCAAATTACGCTTCATACAGTTAAGTTCTTGTGAAGGGTTAAAAGAGGAATTTTTCTTTTATAGTGAAAGGCGGAAGGAAGGCATTCAAAGATACTGCAATTAACCAAACTGTTTGTTAATTGTAATATCTTTGTACCGCTTCTTTTTATTATTAGGAGAAAGGGGGACATACAGATTATGAATTTAGAAGGCCTACACTTTAGTGGAAAAGAGAAGATAGCAATACAAGGGCTGTTTTCGAATATATCAAATACCTTCACATATGAATTTTGGGTGAAACCCAATGCCAGAATTCACGCACCTTTTCAAACAACATCTCAAGTTTCGGGCCATAAGGGGCAATCTTGGGTAATTGGGGCAGGACATGGAGGAATGGATGGCAACGAGGCAGGCACTGGCGTATCAGTAGGAATAAACGGAATCGCAGTTTTTGAACATTGCCATAATTACTTTCCAGCGACATTGGTGTACCATACTAGAATAACAGATTGGACCCACGTTGCTGTTGTATTTGACAATAAAACCCCTAATCTTTATATAAATGGTGTATTTGTAAAAAGGGGGTTAACAAGTCAAAAAGAGAATATTTTTCCATCAGGCGTGTTTGGCGTTTTGGAGCCGTATGGCCACTTTATTGGCTGGTTAGATGACATAAGAATTTGGGATTGTGCAAGATCGAAACATGAAATTCTCATAAACATGGATAAAGAATTAATTGGAAATGAACCTGGATTAGTTGGGAATTTGAAAGTAAAGAATGGAAAGCTAATCAAAAGAGGAAAAATGTTTGGGACTATTCCAAGTGAAGTGAAAGTTCCCGAGAATAATGATCCAAGTGAAGTGAAAGTTCCCGAGAATAATGATCCAAGTGAAGTGAAAGTTCCCGAGAATAATGATCCAAGTGAAGTCAGAGTTCCCGAGAATAATGATCCAAGTGAAGTGAGAGTTCTCGAGAATAATGATCCAGTATTAGTTTCAATTATCATTCCTGTCTTTAATAAGTGGGAATACACATATGCCTGTTTAAAGTCCATATATGCAAATACAAATGGGATTAGTTATGAACTTATTATTGCCGACGATATGTCTACTGATAAAACAAAAGAAATAGACAAATTTTTTAATAATATTATTGTGATTAGAGATGGGGAAAATAAAGGCTTTATTAAAAATTGCAATAATGCAGCAGGTTACGCAAAAGGTAAATATTTATTGTTTTTAAATAATGATACAGAAGTACAACAGGATTGGCTGAAGCATCTTGTTGAGTTAATAGAGAGTGATGAAAGCATTGGAATGGTTGGGGCGAAATTAATTTATCCTAATGGAAAACTTCAGGAAGCAGGAAGTATGGTTTTTAATGATGGTTCGTGTTATGGATATGGAAGAGAGGATGATCCATTTAAACCCGAATATTCTTATGTTCGGGAGGTGCATTATTGTTCTGGTGCATGCATTTTAGTAGAAAGAGAATTATTTAATAAGGTAGATAGGTTTGATGAACAATTTTATCCAGCGTATTATGAAGAAGTAGATTTATCTATGAAAATTAGAGAATTAGGATATAAAGTAATGTTTCAACCTGCATCTAAAGTGATTCATCATGAGTTTGGAAGCTCAACGTCTGCTAAAGCGATAGAAATACAGAAGAAAAATCAAGAAAAGTTTCAAAAAAAATGGCAAACACAAATTCAATTCTATTATTCACCTAGTGAAGAAAATCGTCTTTTTGCAAGGGAATATAGTCGAAATAACCTTAAAATCTTAGTAGTAGATGACCGTATTCCTGCACTGGAACTTGGGTCGGGTTTTCCGAGAACTTTCTCCATTTTGCAATCCCTTGCTGAACTTGGTTTTCAAGTAACATTTTTCCCTCTTCAAATTCCCGAAAAGAAAGAGCCCTATACGAGTCTATTGCAACAAAAGGGAATAGAAGTGCTATATAATTTTGTACAAAGAAAAATAAATTTTTCTAGCTTTTATGCAGAAAGAAAAGATTTCTATGATGTTATTTGGATAAGCCGGCCTCATAACATGAATGAAATATACAATATGATTAAATTAATCAATAAAAATCAGACAATCATATATGATGCTGAAGCATTGTATTCCAAGCGGAGAATTCTTGAATTAGAATTGCAGGGAAGAGTATTATCAGATCAAGAAAAAAATAAGATGATTCGAGAGGAAATGGATTTAATAGATAAAGCAGATATAGTTGTAACTGTGTCCAATCTTGAAAAAAAAGTGATTAGTAATGATATTAAGAAACCTATAGCAGTGATAGGGCATGCTGTAAATTTAAATGTAACGCCTACCCCTTTTGAACAACGGAAAGATATTTTATTTGTAGGGGGATTTCTTTCCTCTCCTTCACCTAATGAGGATGCCATAAATTATTTTGTTAAAGAAATTTATCCAGCAATTTATGAGAAGCTTGGTGCAAAGCTTTGGATTGTCGGAACTAATCACTTGAGATCTATTCAAAAATTATCTTCAAGTCAGATTGAAGTTACTGGAAAGGTTGATAACTTGTGGGACTACTATAATAAAAGCAGAGTTTTTGTTATACCTACAAGATATGCTGCAGGAATCCCTCTAAAAGCTTTTGAGACATTTTCACATGGTTTACCTGCTGTAGTCACTCCTTTAATAGCAAAGCAGTTGGGTGTAAATGAAGATGTAGCATTAATAGGTGAGAGTTCAGAAGATTTCGCAAACAAAGTCATCAAATGTTATAGTGATATTGATACTTGGAGTAAACTTAGGGAAAATGGATTAAATTATGTAAAAGTAGAAGGTTCTCAAAATACATTAAAGAAGAAATTAATAGAACTAAAAGATATAATTAGTAACTTGAGTTGAGTGAATTCAATAATATATTTTTCTGCAAAGTCAGAAATGGGAGTACTCTATGCCTGAACTTGTACTTCTTCTGTTTTTCGGAAGGCCCTAGGATCTTCCGAAAAACAGCTAAGTTCATTCACGTGACAATAGACGTAGGAGAACTGGACAATGGTCAAGTACCGATGAATTGCTTTCAGGCTACGAACGCGGCAGCAGTCGTAGCTGAGGTCGGTTCATGGGACAAATACCACTCGCTAGATAGATGATTGGATCAGCTATTTTTCTTTTTAAGTTTTCTATTCCTTTTATAACTTTAGCGTCACAAAATTCGATATATTACTCGAAATGAGTATTTTTAATGGATATTGAGATTTTATTTCTCCAGCAATTATGTTTGTGAATCATTCAGGTTTTGGGATTGAATAATATTAATTATTTCTTTAATTCTATGGTGAAATGTATGCTTTTCTGCTGCCTTTCGAGCCTTTTGGGCAATTATCCGTCTTTGTTCTTCATTATTCATATAGAAAACTACTTTCTGTAAGCAATCTTCATAGTCTTGGTAGGATATCATTTCTTCTTCGGTAAAGATAGAATGAAGATCAGGTTTTTCCTCTATTAGTTGAAAGGCTTCACATGCTGCAATATCAAATGTTCGGTTATTAATACTTTCGTTAACAACTCTACGCGTATTTTGATTGTACATAAAATTGTGACTTCGATGAGGATTTAATACGATGCTGGCCCCGTTGTAATAATAAGCAACTTCCTGCGGCTCAATCCATGTATCCTTAATAATAACTCTGTGGTTGTTTCTCCATTTTTTCTGCAGTCTATTATACCAGCCTTTTCCAATTAGTGTGATTTGATATTTAGTATTTTCTAAAAGAAAATGGATAAGATTCACCCTTGTAGGGTATGGGTATCCTACAAGAAGCAAATCGCTTTTGTATACATTTTTCACAGGCAGGGGCTTAAAAATAGCAGGGTTTGTTCCTAACGGTACATGATGAGCGTTTGGGTGAACGGATTGATAGTGCTGTAGAGCGCCGTTATCAATTGTAAAGACATAATCAAAGCTCTTAATCATCTCTATAGTCTTATCGATATAAAAAGGATCTTCAGTCATCCAGCATGCCAGGCTAATGCCGCTTTCTTTTAAATATTGAATGGCTTGCGGGGAAAGATGGTCGCCTGTCAATGTCAGAGCGACCTTTGGTTGAAAAGCAGCCACGATAGATTTTAATTTTCCTATGTGTTCTGTTGGATGAAAGTGGGTCCATTCATAATGCTGGCTGCTTAGCTCGGCTGTAATGCTTTGATCCAGGTAATCGTAAATGCCTAGGTAGCCGGAAGAAATATATAATAGTTTCAACATCAATTGGAACTGTCACTTCCTAATTCGTAGCTGTATCAACTGGAATCATAACGCTTTCGATATTGTCACAGTCAATGTGGATAATATTCGTAGTAACCGGAGAGAGCCCTACTTCCTCTTCCAATGTAACCAAGCAATTTATTGGATCAATGTCTATAAATCTGGCTGGTCCATAAACAAAGCCTGATTGACCTACAACTGTGATAATAATCCCTCGCGTTAAGTTAAACAGAATGCTGCATACGCTTCCTTCACATGCCATGGATAAATATCCCTCCTGTCAATTAATTAAGTTAGTATATAAAAACTAACAATACACTATATGTTAGTAGCTGTACTTCGGTGCAAGTATAATCTAGTGAAAAAACCCTTTTTATCCTAATTTAAATGTATTCTCTTTGGCTGATGCTAGATAATACATGCGATTTACAAGATGTTCTATTATCTCTTTAGCACCTTATGCTATTGTCTCTATTTTTTTATAAAAGGCTGCATACACTGCTAGATGATAAAACTTTATTTAGGAAACCATACAGTGATAGTGTTTGCTTTGTATGAATATATTTACCATAATAGTTTCAATTATTCTTACTAGCTACAACAACCCTTTTTAGTAGGCAAAGCAATTGAAAGTATACCAGGCCAATCTGTAGATGAGCGGGAACTATTTATTAAAAAGAGAGCCGATTCTACCATATCTTAAGAGCATCCTTGAATAGAGATATGAATTTTCCAATACGTTATTTCGTTGGAAAATCTGCCGTAGTGCAAAATATTTGTGTCTCATTCATTTGCTTATTATTGGTTTCTTATAGAAAAGGAGAGATAAATATTTATAGTAATTGAAAGTGGCTCAACACCGCCAATTAGTTACTGACTGACCTGTAACATAGGATGGGAGTATAAAATGATTATCTTGGATAAGTTGTAAAATATGAAAACGTGCGAGGACAAACTTCCTCCACACGTTTGTTATTTAAGAATTAAGCAATTTGAATTACTTGCAATGAAGCGAATTGAACTGACGCAGTTACTCCTGGATTTCCTGCAACAAGCAATTCAATCTGGATGAGTCTAGGAGCAGTTGTAACAACTCGGATAACAGGGCTGGTCAATACTTCCGCAATAGTAATAGCCGCAGCAGCGACATCTTTATTTTCTCTAAATCTAGATTGCGAACCAGGGATAACAGTGCCCTGATCTAGCAATCGTGCAGTGACATCTATAGCTGTAGTTGCTTCAGCGGTAGCGGGAAGAACGGCCTCAACTGTCACGCTGTAGTCAATTTCGTATACTCCAGGTTCTAGAATAATTAATCCTACGATTGCAGGAGCCACACCTTGAGGAGCCGTTCTGTTTATTGGACCGACTCCAGTAAAAGTTACGATATTCGGTGCTGGTGCTGCTCCTGTACCTACGACAAGCGGTTGTCTTCCTGTGTCCCTGAATAGGTGCCCGTATGCTGGAATTTTTGGAGGGAAGTTAGGTGGAAATGCAGGAGGACATTTGAAAAAATCAGACATATGTTTTCATCTCCTTAAGATTTTTACAATATATTTAATGCAGGAACTTGCTAATGTGATATGGATAAGCCCCCAGATTTTAAAAAACAATTTATTTTTTTTGCAAATATCCACAATTTAATACCACTCTAAATGAGATATGTTTGAGTGTTCTCTTGTTACAGAATAAAGCAGCAAAAAATAAATAAGCAAATTTATAGGTTTCTTGAATATACTCTCAGTATAAAAGTCTTAGAGAAACGGAGGAGACAAGGGGTGAAGAAAAAGCAGAAGAACAGCAAGCAAGTACCGTTGCTATATATTGCACAGCCTACATTTCAAGAAGGAAAGCATGTCATGCAAAATACATTTGTTATTAAGCCGGGCAGAAAAAAAGAAAAAAATGAAATAGTTCAACAAACAGATACATCAGCGGAATTAGTAGGAAATTGGCAGGAGCCGCCAGATGAAGAGGATAACTATGCAGTTGAGCCGCAAATAGAGACGTATGCTGCGGCAACTGAAGCCAAACAATTAGAGGAGTTTGTTGAGGAATCTAAGCTAGAGGAGAAAGAAGGACAGGATAGTATAGCTGTACTATCGGTGGAAGCTGTAGAGGGGCAGGAAAATGAAGTTGCACTTCAGTTAGAGGAAACAGAGGAGCAGGAAAATGGAGCCGCGCTTCAGTTAGAGGAAACAGAGGAGCAGGAAAATGGAGCCGCACTTCAGTTAGAGGAAACAGAGGAGCAAGAAGATACATCGGCAGGCGAGGATGTAGAGCAGGCGAAGGATGAAGAAGAGCGGAATTGGAGGGGAAGGCCCTTTAGGGAGATGAGTAATGATGAAAAGGTACAGTATTTATTAAATCGTCCACATTATATTCCACAGGTTAGATGCTATATAAGAACAAAAATGGGATCCCATATAGGATATATTACAGCTTATGAGGATGGAGTTGTTTCAGTTAAATCGCCTAGAAAGCTGTTTGATATGCTTATCAACATAGAGGACATCTTACTCATTCAAATGATTGGGCAGTAAATATGTAAAAGGTGGTAGTAGCCTACCACCTCATGTTTTTTTAGTTTACATTTATACACCAGCAATATTTACATCTGGTAAGCATTGGACAGCACAGAAGCAATCTAAATCGATGGTAATACAAGAGTTTGTAGCAACTAGGGTACTTCCTGCAGTGAATACGTCACAGAATTCTACAGGTTCATTAGGAAAAGGTGTGGTTGTGCTTGCAGTTCTTATAGCTAGTGGCCGTAGTACTGCGCAGCGATGGTCTACACTTTCTACCCGGAAGACTTCAGAAGTTTGGCAAAAAAATGAAGTTCCTCCTGCGATTGGCAAAAAGAAGTTTGCTGAAAAGTTTTCGCAGCATCCTTTTTGTTTGAGAGCAACGGGGCGAGTGTTTGCTATCGGCATGGCAGGGTTTGCTCCAAGGAAAGGCATTTCGCAGGATGTAGGACATCCAGAAGAAGCAGGGCCTGTTGCACAATCTTGTAGTTCATTAATAAATTTTAGTATATCAGCTACGCAGTTGGAGTCATGATCATGATGATGGTGTCTATCATTGCAGCTCATTGATTTCACTCCTTATAATTGAGTTTTGGTTTACAGTAATAAGATATTGATTTGGGGTACGTTCGGTTACTGCATGAACGCCGATTTTTTAGAAATGGGCATATGGTGGAGGGGGCGGAAGGATGCTTTTAAACAATTGGTTTTTGCTTGTCTTGTTTTCATTTGCTTCGTTTCGGTTAACGAGATTAATTGTTTACGATAAAATTACAAAATTTCTGCGAGCTCCTTTTATTGAGGAGCTGGAGGTATTGGAGGAAGACGGCTCTCTTGTTACGTACACAAAAATAAAAGGAAGCGGCCTGCAAAAATGGATCGGGGAGCTGCTTAGCTGTTATTGGTGTACGGGTGTATGGATGACAGCTTTTTTATTGCTTTTGTATTATTGGATGCCAAAGCTTGCCGAACCGCTCGTGTTTTTGCTGGGCATCGCCGGTATAGCAGCTGTGATTGAAACAGTTGTCAGCAAGTTGATAGAGGAATAAAATAGGTGAACTAGAGCCGGTGTGTATTCATATACTGAATAGAATACAACTTAAAAGACGAGGAGGAGATGCTATGAATAACGGTTCTGGTTTCAATCAATGGCAATATTATCAAATGCAGCAGCAAGCAATGCAACAGCAGCAAGCAATGCAGCAGCAGCAAGCAATGCAGCAGCAAGGCTACACAAAGAAAAAAGGCTGCGGCTGCGGTAAGAAGAAGCAATCTTCGCAGCAAGGATACCAGGAAAACGAGTAAAGCAGAGCTGCCACTTTGCTCTGCTTTCTTTATTGCTTTATAACAACGATTTAATAAATCTAGACGGGTAAGCTGTCCGGCCGCGCCGCATGCTTGGAACTGATACATATAGTGATTCCTTTGCGCGCGTCAGGGCAACGTAAGTCAGGCGGCGTTCCTCTTCAAGCGGAGCGCTGTTACCGTCCCGAAAGGATTCCAGTGCAAAATCATGCGGCAGCGAGCCGTCAACTGCTCCAAGCAGGTACACCTGCTCGTACTCCAAGCCTTTTGAGCGGTGGATGGTTAGAAGCTGTACGGCATTATCGGGTGCTGCGCTTCGTTTTTTCATATCAGCAGTTACGCGTGTGATATGGTCAGCATGAGCGAGAAGGGCAAGAACCGTTGTAAATTTCCGTGCTGCGACCTTTAAGTCACGAATATCATCAGAGCCTTTTTCAATCGCATTGCCTTCATTGCCGCGCTTTTTCACAAAATCAGCAAAGCCCATTTCCTTTTCAGCCATTTCAATGGCTGCCAGCGGTGACAGATCCTTTAGCTTCCGAAACATCGGGGCAATTTTTTGCAGCTTTTTTTGCTGAAAGGAATGAACGTTTTGCAGCTTGCCGAGTGCGCGGACAAGCGTACAATCCTCTAAGATGCTTGTTGCCTTTAAGTCCTGCATAACGGATTGCTTGAGAAAGAGCGTTGTGAGCAAATCGCTCATAGCATTTTCATCGTCTTCGTTGAGACTGAGGCGTAAATATGCGAGCAGGCTGCGCACGATGCGCCGTTCGTAAAACGAGTGCGAATCGCGGTCGACCACAAATGGGATACCTGACTCTGTTAATCGTTCAAAGACCGCACGGGATGCTGAGTTTGTCCGGTACAGCACTGCAAAGTCCGCTGGCTGTGCGCCGTTTGCGAGCTGTTCTTGTATATCTGTCACAATCATTGTTGCTTCTTCCTCCTCGTCGTATGGAAAGAAAAAGCATGGCTGTGAAGACGATTGAAACTGTGCCTCCATTTGCTTTTCACGGCGATTCCGGTTCAAGGTAATCACTTTGTTTGCCGTCGTGACGATGCTGTGGGAGGAACGGTAATTTTGGTTAAGTGTCACAACAGCTGCATCCGGGTAATCACGGTCGAAATGCAGGATAAACATCGGGTCGCTGCCGCGAAACGCGTACACAGCCTGATCATCATCGCCGACGACACACAGATTATTTGTATGCCGCGACAGCATGCGCATAATCTCGTACTGTACCTTGTTGACGTCCTGATACTCGTCGATGAGGAAATAGCGAAAGCGCTCTTGATAGCGCGCGAGCAGCGCTTCATTCGTTTTGAGCAGCTCATAGCACCCCTGCAGCATGTCATCAAAGTCAAACGTGCCCCGTTCCTTTTTCATCTCTTCATACCGCTTGTACAAATACAGCGCTTTTTCCTCCCAGTCTGACTCTGGTTTTACAATGTCATAAGAAGTAAGTGTGTTTTTCCAATACCCGATTTGCTGGGCAGCTTGATCATATGGAAATTCCTTTTCGTCCAGCCCAAGCTCTGCACCGGCTTCCTTTAGCATGCGGTCAATCATCCACTCATGCTTTAACAAGCGCTGCGGCGACCATCGTTCTCCATCATGGTGCAGCAGGATTTTATAAAAGATGCTGTGGAACGTGCCGACAACGAGCGAATGTACGATGGCGGGAGAAAGGCTGGAAAAACGAAGCAAACGGTTCTTCATTTCTTGTGCTGCCTTCGTCGTAAAGGTAACGAGCATAATCGATTTTGGATCAATTCCCTTTTCTTGAATCATATATGCAGTACGCGCTGTTAATACGCGCGTTTTGCCGCTGCCTGCGCCAGCGAGAATGAGCAGCGGGCCTTCCGTATGTGTAACGGCTTTATACTGCGCAGAGTCGAGCGGAAATTGCTCTTCATTTAAAATGGAATACATTTTGCGCTCGCTTTGCTCGGTAAACTTGGAAATTCCTTTTACCGGTTGTGTTTGTTTCCAAGCCGAGACAGGATTTTCAGAAATAGGACGGGCTTTTGGGATTCGGAAGCCGCCGTGCTCTGTATGAGAACCGACAGAGGCTAATTCCTTTTGCTTTGCCTCTAGACGTGCGTGGTCGGCTGCTTCGCAGGAGAACGTGCCGCTTGAAACAATATGGGAAAAATACGGCGGCTGCCGGATACCAAGATGTAAGCGGACAGGTTCACTGCAGTGTGCGCATGTGACCTCGCCGCGAAGACCTGCCTCGTATAGGATTTGGAAGCTTTCCCGCGGGAAGTATTGTAGATTGATTTCTTTTCCGTTATAGACGGCAAATCTCATAATGAACCCCCTTTAGACGTGTTTCATCTTATCATAGGAACGCAAAAAAGACGAGAACGGAATTGTCCTCGTCTTTTATCAAGAGATAGCCGTAGCTTTTCTTACAGCTCTTTCACCATAACAACGTGCGGGATATCTGCTTCCATAAACACATCGGACACGGTATGGTAGCCAAGCTTTTGGTAAAAGCCCTCTGCTTGTGTTTGTGCGTGCAGCTTTACTTTATGTAATCCTTGCTTGATTGCAGCTTGTTCAAGCGCTTCCACAATGAGACGGCCTGCTCCCTTTTGGCGATGGGACGAGAGCACGCAGATGCGCTCTAATTTGCCGATTTCACTGTCCACGATGCGCGTTCTTCCAGCTGCGACCGGCACGCCGTTATCATATAGGACAACGTGCGTTGCTGCAGCGTCATATTCATCATATTCTTCCTCTGGTGATACTTGCTGTTCTATAACGAATACTTGCTGACGGACGTCAAAGGCATCCTGCTTTTGTTGCTGTGTTGTTGCGATTTGTACATTCAAAGCTCTAGCAATCCCTTCCAAATTGAAATGTTTCATATACAGTCCACGATCCGTCTTCGAGCTGGTATAGAAGGTGAAGGCGGTCGACTATTTGCTGGTGATGAAACTCCATCATGCGCAGCTGTCCCAACACATCGGAATGCTCACCGTCGGACATGCTTTGTCCCAGCGTAATGTGCGGCACAAACGCGTATTCCCGTTCCTGCGCGAAATAGCCTGTATGAAGCTTTTCGTTTAAAGCTTCAAGCTCGGGCGTTTTTTCTACTTTAAAGTAAATGACGTTATTCACAGGAGCAAAGGAGCTGACTTTTCCAACCGTAAGCGTAAACGGCTTTACCTTGCTTGCAATATTGTCCAGCTCGCGTGCAATGTCCTTTGCTTTTTCCTCTGCCGCATCGAAGGCCGGCTTTAATGTAATATGCGGCGGAATGAGGGCGTAATGCGGATCGTAGCGCTTGCGAAATGAGTTGGCTTTATCTTGCATGCTTTTCGATGGGAAAATAACAATTCCGAATTTCATAATAGGAGCCTCCTTTATGTTTACGATATATACTTTGAAAAAATATATTAATTTATTATACAAACAATTGTAAGAAAGCGGTTAATCTTATTCTACCACTAGTGTGTGTGACAATGCATGCGGCAAATTTGCTTGCCAATGCTTCCATATATGTCCCCCTTGAAACTCCTTGTAGTAGTACGAAAAGCCTTTTTCAGATAGTAATGCATGCAGCTCGCGATTGGGCGTTACAAAGTCCCGTATTTCGCCGTTGGTTGTGTTGACGGCTGTTTCCTCTGTGCCGATGATATGATATAGATCCAGCAGATGCGGCTCTGAAAAGGCACGAACTTTTTCCATCACATCCCCATTCACAAATGGTGACTGCATGATGACATGTCCGAAGGTATGCGGATAAGAGAGCGCTGTCATAAAGGAGACAGTTCCGCCGAGTGAATCTCCGATTAGGATGCGTCCTCTTCCCATTTGATACGTTGGATATTTTTCATCAAGGTAGGGCACAAGCTCATGTGCCAAAAAGCGGATGTACGCCGCATTTTGTGAGGCGTTTGGATAATATTTTTCCCTGCGGTCCCTTACATCCTTGTACGGGATGCCGACGAAAATCGTACGGTCAATGGCTTCTTCTCCATGCAGCTTTTCTAATACAGATGCTGCTCTCCCGAAGCGAAAATAATCTTTGCCATCCTGCGCGATCACAAGCAAATGCTTTTGCAGCGGCGTGAAAAAAGGCGGTAAGTAGACGATAAGCGGTATGTGCTCGTCAAGAGCTTCACTGTAAAACGAAATTTCCTCGATGGTTCCTTTGTTTGACATACATATTCCCCCAAGAAGTATATATGTGTATCTTATCATAACGGCGGAAAATTGCTACGACAGCCGCTCACAAGAAAAGCGGACACAGCCTGGTTAGCTCGCGAAGGGGATCGTTCTCCGCACAAGGAGGCGCTTTTTGCCTTTGGCGGGGAAGGTTGCTCTGCGGAAGGGAGCAGGCCGCGGGAGCTGGAGAGTATCCAAAATTTGTGTTTTCTTATGCCTGGGCATATTATAATAATTTGGGTATAAAACAAGAGGGGGAAGGACTTTGAAGGAAGGAAAATCGATTGCTCTGCCGCTTGCGGTGTCAATTATTGCAATTTCATTTTCAGCTATATTTGTGAAGGTATCGAGTGCACCGGCATCGATTTTAAGTATGTATCGTCTTTGGTTAGCGGGTTTCTTTTTATTGCCGGTGGTTTGGCGCAAGCGCACGGAGTTTCAAAGTATCGAGAGAAGAGATTGGTTGTTGCTTGCAGGCTCCGGTTTCTTTTTGGCGCTGCACTTTTTGCTGTGGTTCGCTTCGTTAAAGTTTACGACAGTTGCCAGCTCTACGATTATTTTAGCATTGCAGCCGCTCGTATCGCTTGCAGGGGGCTTTTTCTTTTTTCGGGAGCGTACAACGGCTTCAGCATTAGCTACGATGGGTATTGCAATCATCGGTGTAATGATGATTGGCTGGGGGGATTTTGGCTTAAGCGGACAGGCAATGCTCGGGGATATCCTATCCTTCCTGAGCGTGATTGCTGTTGTCGGCTATTTGCTCATAGGACAAAGCACGGTGAAGAAAGTTTCGCATTGGCTGTACAGCTTTTGTGTGTTTATGTTTGCGGCAGGGTTTCTTACGGTATATAACGCAGTGACAAGCACGCCGTTTTCGGGCTATTCGCAGCTTGATTGGAGCATGTTTTTCCTGCTTGCCACCGTGCCGACGCTTTCCCATCTCATCAATAATTGGCTGCTGAACTATGTAAATGCAACCACAATCTCGATGAGCATTTTGGGAGAGCCTGTCGGCGCGACGGCCTTGGCTTTTCTGCTCTTGAGTGAAAGCTTGACAGGTATGCAGATACTTGGCGGTGCCCTTGTGCTGGCTGGCGTGTTTTTCTTTTTGACGCAGCAGCAAAGACGTTTGATTTCATCGGAACATGCGTAAAGGCTATTTTGGGTTGGTTAAGTACGAATGTACGGTCACGATACAAATGTCGCGAAATTTCCCTTCATCTGTCGTAACGATTAAAATGGCGCGTCCCGGCTGTCTGCCTTTCACAATGACATCTTGTCCATCCTGCATAACTTCCGCTATCTCCGGTCTGTTGCTTTTCCACTCTACGGATTGGTTAGCGGCGTTATGAGGCAGAACAGATGCATGAAGTATCTCCTGCTGTCCAATCTTCAGCTTTAGTTTGGACTTGCTTACATGTATACCAACGACGCTTGCAGGATTGGGGGCAATGGAGAGATGTCGCTGTTCTTCTTGTTTCGGGAGCGAGGCTTGACCGTTGTTTTTGAATTCTTCAAATCGGGTGATCATGGAAATACCTCCTATTTCAAAAAGTAGGGCCTATAAATGGGATAGCTTGAACGGAAGCCGCAATATCTCAACAGGTTAAGTAGTATCATACAGAAGAAGTATTGCAGTTTATTTAATGTAAAATAAAGAAAACATTAAGATTGCGGCGAAATTTGGAGGGGGATGCGGTATTTTTGTCGAAAGTGTGCATTTGTTGTTGTGCTAGAGCTTGTATTCTTTTTTTGGATATGTCAATGCGATTTATTTTTACTATATTTCCCCAGATTCATGTTGATATGAGATCAAGCGTGCTGCTTCCTCTGATGTAAGGATATTGTTTTTTAAAAATAAGATTATTCTGAACTTAGCTCCCTTGGAAAGATAGAAATATAAAGGGTTGTAGTGCGAATTTTTTGACTATTTATGGGATTGTTTTTATTTTGGAGAATAATAACTTTAAAGCAGGAAGAAAAATTAAGTTGGAAATGTGTTGACATGTAAAAATCTCATATACTACAATAGGTGTAACTTAAATACGGAAAGCGTTGAAGAAGAAGAGTACATATTGTGAACATGTCAGAGAGCTGATGGTTGGTGCGAATCAGTATGAGAGCAGTATGGAATGGGCTTCTGAGCTACCAAACCGAAATTGGAGTAGGCTTTGGCGAAACCGTCTCATCGTTATAAGAGACACACGTTCGAGCGATCGCTTGAATGTGAAAAGCGGGCTGCATTTGCGGCCAATAAAGGTGGCACCACGGGGTTTCTCGTCCTTTCATTGATAGGATGAGTGGCCCCTTTTTGTTTATAAAAAATAAATAATCAAATCGATGAGTAAGAGTAGTACGTATGATAGCAGCGTTCCAGAGAGTCGGGGATGGGTGAGAGCCCGGCGCGTTTGCACATACGGAATGGACTTACGAGAGGCTCGCTGAACCTATAGTAGGCAGCCCGGGTTCCGCCGTTACAAGGATAGGATATGAAAGCTGTATCTGAAAAAAGAGGGATTCGTTTGAATCCAACCTGAGGTGGCACCGCGGTATTGTATATCGTCCTCTGCATGTATTCCACATGCAGAGGTTTTTTTATGGAAAAAATCGCAGCGGTTTATATATATAGGAGGGTTTAGGATGGAAAAAGAACAGTTTTTGCAGCAAAAGGAAGCAGGGAAAACATTTTTAGTTATCGAGCAAATGGAGGGAGATCAAGTAACACCGATTGTGCTGTATCAAAGACTGCAGGGGACGAAAAAGTTTTTGCTTGAAAGCTCGCTCAGACAAGAGGATAAAGGACGCTATTCTTTTATCGGCGGCAATCCTTATTTAGAAATTAAAAGCAAGGGAGAGCAGGTAGAGCTGCTGCTTCAGGATCGCTTGGAGGTTCGAGAAGGAAAGGTACTTGATGTCATTGGCGACGTTCTTCCGTTTCATGAGGTGGAAAGCCCGTTTCCGTTTTGCGGCGGTGCGATTGGGTATGTCGGCTACGATGTGATTCGGCAATATGAGGTGCTTGGCGAAGTGAATGTAGATGATTTACAGATGCCGGAAGCGCACATGATGTTTTACAATACGTTTCTCGTGTATGACCATAAGATGCAAACCGTCTCATTTGTGTATGTATACAGAGCGGGAGAAGAAACATCCTACGAAGAAGTGGGAGAAGTGCTGCGGCAGATGAAGCAGCAGGTTATGGAAGGCATGACGGTGCATGTGCCGCATGTTCGCCTCGATGCATCCTTTACCTCCAATGTGACGAAGGACCAATTTATAGATATGGTTGAAACAGCAAAGGAGTATATTCGCGCCGGTGACATTTTTCAAGTCGTGCTGTCACAGCGCCTGCAAACGCAGTTTGAGGGTGACCCGTTCGGCTTATACCGCCGTCTTCGCTTAACAAACCCATCGCCGTATATGTTCTATATTGATTTTACGGATTATATCGTGCTTGGTTCTTCACCGGAAAGCCTGCTCGCAGTGCACGGAAAAAAGGTAACGACAAATCCGATTGCCGGAACAAGACCGCGCGGCAAAACGCCGGAGCTTGATAAGCAGATTGAAGAGGAGCTGTTAGACAATGAGAAGGAAAAGGCAGAGCATCTAATGCTTGTCGATCTCGGTCGTAACGACCTTGGCTTTATTAGCGAAATCGGCTCTGTTCAGCTTGATAAATTCATGGCCGTGGAGCGTTACTCACATGTTATGCACCTTGTATCGGAGGTGTCGGGACAATTACGTGACGGAATGACATGCCTAGATGCTCTGCAGCATTGTCTTCCTGCCGGTACGGTATCGGGGGCGCCGAAAATACGTGCAATGACGATTATTGATGAATTGGAAAACAGAAAGCGCAACGTATATGCGGGAACGGTCGGATATATTTCCTTTGCCGGTGATATGGATATGGCGCTCGCGATTCGGACGATGGTTGTAAAGGATAGTAATGCATATATTCAAGCAGGTGCAGGGGTTGTGTACGACTCAAGCCCGGAAGCAGAGTACGATGAAACAATAAATAAAGCGAAAGCATTATTGGAGGTTATGAAATGATTTTATTAATTGATAATTACGATTCGTTCACTTATAACCTGTATCAGTTGCTCGGTATGTGCGATGCGGAGGTCAAGGTCATTCGTAACGACAAAATTACGATCGACGAAATTAAGCAGCTTGGGCCTGATGCGATCGTGCTTTCTCCTGGTCCAGGTCGTCCAGAAGATGCTGGCATTTGCGTTGAGGTGGTGCAGCAGCTGGCGCCAACGATTCCTATTCTGGGCATTTGCCTTGGCCATCAGGCAATGGTTCATGCCCTTGGCGGCAAGGTTGTGCGCGCGAATCTTGTGAAGCATGGCAAAACATCGGTGCTGCAGCACACTGGCACGTCAATTTTTCAAGATGTACCGCAGCCGGTTACAGTGATGCGTTACCATTCGCTTGTAGCAGAGAAGACTACGCTTCCGGCCGAATTTGAAATATTGGCGACAAGCGTGGATGATGGTGAAATTATGGCAATTAAGCATCGTGAATATCCGCTGTTTGGACTACAGTTCCACCCAGAATCGATTGCGACGAAGGATGGAAAAACAATGATCAATCAATTTTTGAAATATACGCAAAGGGGGAGCCGCTATGAATCTGTATCTTCGCAAGTTAATTGAGGGGAAGAATCTAACGGAAGAGGAAGTATATGAGGCTGGCTTACAGCTTGTGGATGGGGAAATATCGGATAGTGAAATAGCGGCATTTTTAGTCGGTTTAAAGGTAAAGGGAGAAACATCTGATGAAATTTTCGGCCTCGTCCGCGCACTGCGGGCGAAGGCGGTGCCGTTTCGAAAAACAATTGCCGGCGCGATGGATAATTGCGGAACAGGCGGAGACGGTGCACAAACGTTTAATATTAGCACAACAACAGCATTTGTATTAGCTGGTGCAGGCATTAAGGTTGCCAAGCATGGAAACCGCGCCGTATCCAGCAAAACGGGGAGTGCGGATGTGCTTGAGAGATTGGGAGTAAATATTGCTTGCCCGCCTGAGGAAATTGAGCGATTATTAGAGACAGTAGGAATTGCATTTTTATTTGCGCCATCCGTTCATCCGGCGCTGAAGCGGGTTGCGAAAATCAGAAAAGAACTGAATATTCCAACAATATTTAACTTTATCGGCCCGCTGACGAATCCGATTGACTTAGAAACACAGCTTATCGGTATTTATAAACGGGAAATGCTGCGGCCGGTCGCAGAGGTGCTGCATAAGCTTGGCAGAAAACGGGCGGTTGTGCTAAACGGGAACGGATCCTTAGATGAAGCGTCGCTGCAGGGTGAAAATCATATTGTTCTTCTGGAGGATGGAAAGATTCAAGAAATCGTTGTGCATCCAGAGGAATTGGGTTTTGAACGTGTGCCTAATAGCGCGATTCGCGGCGGCCTGTCAGAGGAGAACGCACGTATTACGCTCGGCGTTTTACAGGGAGAGCTGGGTCCGCATCGCGATACAGTCTTGCTAAACGCAGCCTTGGCGCTGCTTGCGAACGGAAAAGCAAAAACAATTGGGGAAGGCGTGGAGCTGGCGAAGGAGAGCATTGATTCTAAAAGTGCGCTCGCAAAATTACAGCAGCTGGCGAAAGAAAGCAATAAGACCGCAGAAGAGGTGAAATAGATGGGAACTATTTTAGATACGATTTTAGAACAAAAGCGCGTAGAAGTTGAGGAACTTAAGACACAAACATTTTCTAGGGAAAAAAAGCCGCATGCTTCGCTTGCGGAAAGCCTGCGTAATAAAAGCTTAACGATTATCTCGGAAATTAAGCGGGCATCTCCTTCTAAAGGGGATTTAAACTTAAATGTTGATGTACAGGAGCAGGGGAAAACGTACGAACGGTGCGGAGCGAGTGCCATTTCCGTACTAACAGATACAAAGTTTTTCAAAGGCTCATTTGCGGATTTGGAAAAGGTGCGTGCCGTTACGACAGTACCGCTTTTATGCAAGGACTTTGTCATTGATGAGGTACAAATTGACCGCGCAAACGATGCAGGGGCGGATATTATTTTATTAATTGTTGCGGCTTTATCGCAGCAGCGTTTACAAGAGCTGTACAATTACGCGACATCATATGGACTTGATGTAATCGTAGAAGTTCATGACGAAGAGGAGCTGGAAACGGCACTTTCTATTCAGCCGGCGATTATTGGCGTAAATAACCGCAATTTGAAAACCTTCGAGGTTACGCTTGAGACAACAGAGCGTTTGGCGGAGCGCATTGTGAAATCGGGTGCATTGTTCATCAGCGAAAGCGGCATTAAAACGAGAGAGGACGTAGAGCGTGTGCAGCGTGCGGGCGCGAAGGGGATTCTTGTCGGAGAAGCGTTTATGACGGCATCCTCGCTTGAGGAATTGTTTGCGGGATTGCAGGTGTAAGAGGATGAAGGTAAAGATTTGCGGTATTACGGACGTAGAGACAGCAAAGAAAGCGTGCGAGTATGGCGCGGATGCACTGGGATTTGTATTTGCGAAAAGCAAGCGTCAGGTGACGCCGGAGCAGGCAGCAGAGATTATTGCTGAGCTGCCTAAAGATGTGCTGAAAATCGGGGTGTTTGTAAACGAAACACAGGAGCGAGTGAAGGCAATTGTAAGGCAGTGCGGTCTCGACTATGCGCAGCTGCACGGAGAAGAAGATGAAGCGTATTGCAGCACTATACAAATTCCTGCGATTAAAGCATTCGGCGTTGCATCTCCCGAGGCGATTCAGCAGGCGGCGGGGTATAATGTGGATTATGTGCTATTTGACAGTCCGAAGGAGAAGTATCACGGCGGTAACGGGAAAACCTTTGATTGGAATGTGCTGCAGGATATGCCGGAGGATCTTCGCTCAAAGCTTATTTTGGCCGGCGGCTTGAGCGCAGACAATGTGCAGGAAGCTGCCTCCCTTGTCCAGCCGTATATGATTGATGCAAGCAGCAGTTTAGAAACAGATGGGAAAAAAGACGTTAGAAAAATAAAGCGATTTATAGAAACAGTGAAGGAGAGTCAACATGCTTAACTACACATATCCAGATGAACGAGGCCATTATGGCATTTACGGAGGTCGTTATATTCCGGAAACATTAATGCAGTCAGTATTGGAATTAGAGGCTGCGTATAAGGAAGCGATGGAGGATGAAGCGTTCATCCAGCAGCTGAACCATTACTTGGAAAAATATGTTGGTCGTGCAACGCCGCTTTATTTTGCAGAAAATTTAACAAAAAGATTAGGCGGAGCGAAAATTTACTTAAAACGTGAGGATTTAAATCATACAGGTGCCCATAAAATTAACAATACAATCGGTCAGGCGCTATTAGCAGTTCGTATGGGCAAAAAGAAAATCGTAGCTGAAACAGGCGCAGGTCAGCATGGCGTTGCAACTGCGACGGTTTGTGCATTGCTTGGACTTGAGTGTATCATCTTTATGGGAGAAGAAGATATTCGCCGTCAAAAGCTAAACGTATTCCGTATGGAGCTGCTAGGTGCGAAGGTGCAAGGTGTCTCCTCTGGAAGCGCAACGCTAAAGGATGCGGTAAATGAAGCGCTTCGCTACTGGGTAACAAACGTGGCGGATACGCATTATATTATGGGCTCTGTACTCGGACCGCATCCGTTTCCGCAAATTGTACGCGACTTCCAAAGCGTCATTGGAAAAGAAACAATCGAGCAATACTTGGCTGAAGAGGGCAGAATGCCAGAAGCAGTTGTTGCCTGCATTGGCGGCGGCAGCAATGCGATGGGAATGTTTTATCCATTTGTTCCGCATGAAGAGGTAAAGCTGTATGGAGTGGAAGCAGCGGGGTCTGGTGTGGACACTGAGAAGCATGCGGCGACACTAACGAAGGGCAGAGTCGGCGTATTGCATGGCTCCATGATGTATTTGCTGCAAAATGAGGATGGGCAAATTCAAGAAGCGCACTCTATCTCGGCAGGTCTTGATTATCCAGGTGTTGGACCGGAGCATAGCCTTTTGAAGGACTTAGGTCGTGCCGAGTATCATTCTGTAACAGATGAGGAAGCGTTAGAGGCATTTCAATTGCTAGCTCGTGAAGAGGGTATTATTCCAGCATTGGAAAGCTCTCATGCGATTGCATTCGTAATGAAGCTTGCGCCAACGATGAAGAAGGAAGAAGGCATTGTCGTTTGCTTATCGGGACGCGGCGATAAGGACGTAGAAAGCGTAAAAGGCTACTTGGCAGGGGGGAAATAACATGGGAGCAGAACGCATTCAAGACGTATTTCAAAGATTACAGGCAGCAGGAGAGAAAGCATTCGTACCGTATATTATGGCGGGTGATGGAGGCTTAGAGAAGCTAAAGGAAACGATTTTGTTTTTAGATAAAGAAGGGGCAAGTGTCCTTGAAATCGGCATTCCGTTTTCTGATCCGGTTGCGGATGGCCCAACGATTCAGCGTGCTGGCAAGCGCGCGCTTGATAACGGGACAACGCTAAGCGATATTTTTCAAGCTCTTACAGAGGTTCGCCAGCATGTGTCCGTACCGTTTGTCTTAATGACATACTTAAATCCGATTTTATCCTTTGGACGTGAACGCTTTATTGAGCATTGCGTGCAGGCCGGGGTAGATGGTTTAATTATTCCAGATTTGCCGTTTGAGCACAATGATATATTGTCTCCGCTTCTAAAGCCTGCAAATATCGCGCTGATTCCGCTTGTTACATTAACAAGCCCGATTGAACGTATCCGTAAAATCGCATCTGAAGCGAGCGGCTTCTTATATGCGGTAACAGTAACAGGTGTAACGGGCGCCCGCCGTGAGTTTCAAGACAGTTTGTTCAAATACTTGGAGCACGTAAAGAGTGTTACAACATTGCCTGTACTAGCCGGCTTCGGTATTTCTACGCCGGAGCATGTGAAGGAAATGGCGAAGACGTGTGATGGTGTGGTTGTCGGCAGCCGGATTATCGACCTGCTGGAAGAAGGAGATAAGCAAGGGATTCGTGACTTGATTCAAGCTGCCCGTACTGTTGCAGTGAAATAAAATACAAAGGGACGTCCTCATGAACAGGGCGTCCTTTTTATATGGAATTGACTGTGTAAAAACAGTTTATGTTTAGCGTGAACTGTTATATAATAGTTTTTGGCAGGTCAATGACCTGTCAAATTACCATACAAAAGGTGATAAAACGTGGAAATACTTCTCGCTCTTAGCCCGATTCTCAGTATTTTTCTGTTTTTATTTGTATTCAAGCAAACATCTTTTCGATCTGCCATTTTCTCTTATTTGGTTTGCTTAGGCATCGTACTTTTATTTCAGCCATTTCAGTTACATACAGGGGAAATTCTTCATGCGACGGCAAAGGGGGCATTGATTTGTCTCATTGTTGCGTATGTATTATGTTTTGGTATTTTTTTGTTTCACCTTATGAATCAAATAGGCTTAATCCAGTCTATTGCCTCCTTTGTATCGGACACAACGAATGACCGTCTGATGCAGACTTTGCTCATATGCTTTGGGCTTTGTCCGCTTATCGAATCGGCAAGTGGATTTGGCATCGGCTTTATGGTTGCGGCGCCGATTTTTTTATCGCTTGGTTACCCGCCGTTTCAGTCTGCGCTTCTTTCCTTTATCGGACTGCTGGCTAGTTCATGGGGAGCACTTGCAACCGGAACGATTATCGGTTCGCAGCTCGTGAATATTCCGCTTCCTGTTATCGGGTCTGGCACAGCGGTTCTAAGCACACCTATTTTTGCATACATGATGATAGTTGCTCTGTACATCGTAGAGGGCTGGAGGGCAGTGCGGAAAAAATGGCGGGAGCTGCTTGGTTTTTTTCTTTTATTCTCGCTGTCTATCTTTTTATTTAGCACCTACGTAAGCGTGGAGCTTGCGGGTATTTTGAGTTCAGCGATGACAATTGCTTTTGGATTAATTAGCATCAAGACCTCCGCCGCTAAACGAAAAGCGGCATACTCACAAAGTGCAGCTTCGTTATCTGGAGAAAATCGAAATATTGTCAAGATATTAAGTCCATACCTATTTCTTACCTCATGCATTTTACTTTCACGGTTAATCCCTAGTGTTTCATACGCACTACAATCAAATTTCGTTCTAGACCTGCCATCCTATTCCTATAAGCTCGCACTTTTATACTCTCCTGGATTTTGGCTCGGCCTTACATGTGTTTTTACGATTATGCTGTTTCGTGTGCCGTTTTCAATTGTGAAACGGTCATTACGCAATACAATAAAGCAATGGATCCCATTTGCGATTACGACCACAATGTTTATTTCTATCTCAGAAATAATGGGAGCTTCTGGTATGCATCAGCTGCTCGCGCAAACGGCAGGAAATGCGTTCGGAAAGATGTTCATGATTGTAACGCCGTTCATTGGAGCGATAGGAGGATTTTTAACAGGCAGCAATGCCGGTTCAAATGCCATGTTTATTAAGCTGCAGGCCCAAACAGCGCAGCACGTCGGCTTGCCTTGGCAATTGATTTCGATAAGCCAAAATACAAGCTCCTCTATTTCCACCATTGCCTGCCCATCTCGCATTACACTTGGCGCTTATTTATGTAACATTCCGTCTCGCGAAAATGAGCTGCTTCGCACAACGGCGCTTATGATTAGCGGAGCAGTGCTGATTGTGCTGGTTGAAACAATTGCATGGCTCACGATGTTTCAATAAGGAACCAATGATACAAGTCTATTTTGCTGTAATAATGAAGAAATTCAAATATTTTCTAAATTAGTAGTTTACAATGAATCCCTATGTGTATATACTTTACTGTGTAAGAATAAATTTCCAAAAAGGAGGTCGAATAAAATGATGAATTGTATGACGATTGTAATGTTTCCTATGACCAAAGCTTCATACAATCTTATATTTAATTCGACCGCGCCGATACGGAACTGAAAACTGCCCAGTTTTTTTGCCCAAAACCATTCAGCCGCAGGACGAATTGTCTCCTGCGGCTTTTCCTATGCTTTGCCGCAGAGTCATTCGGATTTCTGCGGCTTTTTTGTGCAGTTTTTACTATTCTTACAAACTATACATGAAGAGAGGATTTTTTACATGAGATTTCATTTCTTATTTTTCACAATTACTATCACAAAACGAAGACGTTCGCAGGAGGAACTCTTGCATGAAGCACGCGTACAGCAAATGTACGACGAAGTAAGAGATCGTCAAGCTGCATTTTATCGCCCGCTGTAGGAACAATCGTTCAAATAGATGAAAGGAGGTTGGCGGATATGATACCGTTAAAAAGAGAGGTAATGATTTGGTTCGTTGAGGTGGATTCCATTTAGCCGGGACGACGGAATATTGTGATGGAATGGCAGATGGAGAGAAATCTTATCTGTCTTTTTTTGCGTAAATCAGCCTTCGTAATTGACCCTATGAACAGGAAATGATACGTTATGTTTATATTCTCCTATAATTTTACTGGGATTTGGGATTGAAAACCAGGTGCAGGAAAAGATGATGTATATTACATAACGGCGATGAAGGAGACTGTGATGAATGTATACAATAATGTAACAGAACTAATTGGAAAAACACCGCTTGTTCGCTTAAACCGAATTGTGCCGGCTGAGGCAGCTGATGTGTATGTAAAGCTGGAAATGTTCAATCCGTCCCGCAGCGTAAAGGATCGAGCTGCATATAACTTAATTGCGACCGCAGAGGAGCAGGGGCTGATTCGTCCAGGAGACACAATTATTGAGCCAACAAGCGGAAATACAGGTATCGGGCTGGCAATGAACGCGGCGGCAAAGGGGTATAAAGCAATTTTAGTCATGCCTGATAATATGTCAAAGGAACGTATTAATATTTTGAAGGCCTATGGAGCAGAGGTTGTGTTAACACCAGCTGCTGAGCGCATGCCGGGTGCTATTCAAAAGGCACTGGAGCTTCGGGAGCAAATTCCAGGCAGCTTCATTCCGCAGCAATTTGAAAATAAAGCAAATCCGGATATTCATCGCAGTACAACCGCTCTTGAAATTTACGAGCAAATGGAAGGAAAGCTCGATGCGTTCGTCGCGACTGCCGGAACAGGCGGCACGATTACAGGAACCGGCGAAGTGCTGAAGGGAAAAATACAAGGGCTGTATGTAGCGGTTGTTGAGCCAAAGGGATCTCCGGTTTTATCCGGTGGACAGCCGGGTCCGCACAAGCTTGTTGGTACAAGTCCGGGCTTTATTCCCCCTATTTTAAATACAAGCGTGTATGATGAAATTATCCAAATCGCTGACGAAGAGGCATTGGAAACAACCAGAAACCTTGCAAGACTGGAAGGAATTTTAGTTGGGCCTTCATCAGGGGCATCCGTCTATGCAGCTATAATGGTCGCGAAACGGTTAGGTGCAGGCAAACGTGTAGTGTGTATTGCTCCTGATACAGGGGAGAGATACCTAAGCATGAATATTTTCGGTGAGTAAAATAGAACATGGAACAACATTGACCGCGTCTCAAACCTGTGCAAACAAAGAGGATGTCTCAAAAGATGGAGGCTGCCCTCAAAAGGTTGCGTTTAGCAGCCTTTGGGTCAGCCTCTTTGTTGTATGCTATGCACTTTTTAGAGATACATATACATTGATTTCTCCGATTAGACCCTTTAGGACAATGGTAGTAAACTGATCAGGGGATCGGAAGGTAGAGATGCCTTTATTCAGGACTGGCGGTGTTGCATCTACAGAAGTCCCTCTTTTGGATATTTCAATGGCTGTTGTTCCTGCCACCCAATTGCCGAATTCCTGAATGGCACTCCAAGCCATTTCATCAATTTCGGGAATCTCCATGCCTCCCATCATCATTCCGACAATATTTTTTGCTGTATCCTCATTGAAGGAACAAATAATTTGCCCCTTTAAGTCCCCTACAATTCCAAGCAAAACAGAAATTTCCCTGGATTCTATTTCTGTCTTGCCCGTATCTAGTTGGGCAATTTCTATTTCGATACCAAAATGGCTTTTAAACAGGCTGCTTACAGCCTGCCTTAATGCTTCCATATATTGCTTCATCTCTACCATACATAAGCACCTCCGCATGATCTTTACGAGAAACATTCTTCTTAATTCTTATATTGTTCTTCTTTTTTTGTTTACATACGAAAAGAACAGAAGAGGTGTTTAATGGAGCTTCAGGTAGTAGAGGAGAATGTTTATCCGATAGAGCCTCCTAATCAAAGCAATAACGAAGCAATTTTATCGCGTTAAAGGGGATCAACAGACAGGCAGCTTGAAACTGCTTGTCTGCTAATTATGAACGTTGTAAGTTCTTTTGCTCTACATGCAGTTCAATCAAATTTCCATCTGGGTCAGCACAAAAGATTTGTGCAAAGCCGCTCACGCTATTTGGCTTTTCGAGTACGTCAACATGATTCTGCTTTAACCAACGTAAGGTTTGATCATAGTCCTTCACCCTCAGCGCAAAATGTCCTTCTCTGCTGCTTAACCTTTTATCGGGTCGAATTGTTTGTGAGCCTGGACAGACAAGTAAATGAAGCTGCTGCTGTCCAATTGCGTACCATGCTCCTTCAAAGTCAAAATTGGGGCGCTCAATTTCCTTCAAACAGAGAATTTTACTATAAAAATGTTTTGCCTTTTCTAAATCAGTCACATTTATTCCAATGTGATGAAGCTCCTCGTATTGAATCAAAACGATAATCCCCTTCCAAACACTTAATTAGATTTACCCATATCCTCGATGTTACCACAACCTGCACTATATTCGCTATCGCTGTAGTGTTGACTCGTCTGTCAATCTATTTGAAGCCTTCACATACTTTTTATAGGAGGCTTAGAAATTTGTATAAACTAAAGCAGGTGATACAAGTGAAGGAGTTCTTTAAAAAGTTAAAAGGAACATTTACAAGCATGGCGGTGGATAAGGCTGTCTCTATTCCAATTACTGCGGACCGTTTACTATGGATGTTTCGCAAGGGGATTAAGGAACAGGAGGAGATTCGGAATTTGGATGTATCCTTTCACGGCGGAATAATATGCATCAGCGGTTTGACGAAAAAGCTTTTGCTGCAGGTATATTTTGAAATTGATTTGAAACCGTTGAAAGCGGAGCATAGAACCTTATACTTTACGGTTCCATATATGAAGCCGTTCAATCAGGAGTGGATGAAGAGAAGAGTTTTAAATAAACCTCCGTACACAGTGTATGAGGAGCGGATGCTGAAGATGAATTTGGATGAGATTGATACAATTAAGTCTATTCCAGTTGGAAGCATTAAACACTTTGAAATCCGGGATGGAAAGCTGTGGGTGAAAATAGGGATGTAAAGCGGGATGATGGCGGCAGCTTGTTTTAGAAATAGAAGAATAGCTTTTTAGCAAAAACAAAAGAGGCACATCCCGCTCTTCATATCTTTCTTCATTTATATCTCTTATCTGCAATGAAAAGTTGCTAGTAGTCGAAGGCATAGTAATTTTCCTTATCCATGAAAGTATAGCTTTTAAAGCATTATCTAGCTTCATTGGCTTGCTTGCCCTCTAGCGTGTGAGTTTATATTTCTTCTTTTCTTTTTCCTCTTAGCCTTGTGCGAAGCAATTCTATAATCATGAGCAAAAGAGGTATATAGAGTGCGAACGGAGGAAAGATGTATTTTAAAGCAAACCTTCCTTGTTCAAAATGGGTTTGTGCATTCGGAGCGATAGCTAGAGATGCCAAAAAGATTATACTCCCGATTGGAAGCACAAGTTTATTTTTTTGAATATGGAGCACATCTGCAGCAGCTATGATGGCGGCATAGGAAAAAATGGCAACCTTAAAAAAGTCGTTCAAAATTAAACTAATAAGAACAAATGCATCAAGCCGCTGTATAACATCTCCAATGTTAATGTACTGCATTAACCTTAAAAACGGGAACATAACAGCGCTAACCTTGCTTGCTCCTAGTACCGAAATTTCTAGAAACACAGTTAGCGATAGTATAGTCCCGCTTATTAAAATGCAAATTGTTCCAATTTTGAACCCGGATTTTGGATGAAGTAAATAAGGCAGTACCATTGTAAAGCAAATCATCTCACCAAAAGGAAACATAATTGTTTGCTCATAGGTGACAGTGAGAACGGGTTTCCATCCTTTTTCTAACGGAGGAAGTACCTTTGTTGGATCTATTACATCTGAAAAAAGTAAACATACTAGTGCTAGTATTCCCATGAATAAGAACAAGAGAAAGTATATCTCCCCTACACGTGATAGTACCTCAAGCCCTTTATATAAAGAATAACAAACTAAGCTCATAATAATAAGCCCGGTAACTGATAAAGGGGTTTCATTATAGGTAGGGCGCAGCAGCTCCATCCCATCTCTTAAATCCCTTGCAGCGCCATAGATAAAAAAAAGAGTATATAGCAGTGCTATAACAAAGCCTGCCTTCTGACCGACAATTTGTTTTACATAGCCTGTTAATGGCTGGCGGGGAAAGTGCCGATGCAGATAAGCATAAATGAAGAAAATTAGCAGACCTCCGAGCATACCGAGTAAAACTGCAATCCAAGCATCCTGTTTTGCATCTACACCTAACGGAACCATAACCGCTGTTCCTAGCTCAAATAATATAATTAAACAGAACAATTGAAACGAACTGATTCTCTCTATCCCGATCATTATCACTCCTCCTTTCAAGCCCGGATGCTTTGTGATTATGTTCGTAAGCCGGACAGTAGATTCATTTGGATATTATCCCCAAAATATAAAGCTTCACAAGTGGATTTTCTAAATTTTTGCAGTTCTTTTGGGAGGGAGCGTTATGTAATAAAAGCTATGGAGACGGAGCGGGAGGCTGCGGTACAATATGATGTAAGTACAGGGAAACGTATAGAGAAGCTCGTTGGAATAGGAGATAGAGTAATTTCTTGTGCATTTCAAGTGAAAGGAGCAGGTGTATGGGTGAGATTCGGTTTTATCCATTAGGCGATACAGCTATTACGGTGCAGCTCGGGAGATCGGCTGATATAGAAGTACATAACAAGGTGAGGGGACTTGTCAAATACTTAGAGGAGCATCCGCTTCCGGGGATGACAGAGCTGGTTCCCGGTTTTACAACAGTAACTGTGTTTTATGATCCTATTCAGCTATCATGCTTGGGGCAGAAAGCCCTGCCTTATGAACAAATTCGCGCCGCATTGGAGCAGGCTATGGCCAATTCTTACATAGCTACAGGAGAACCGAGAGTTATTACCATTCCTGTCTGTTATGGAGGGGAGTTTGGTCCTGATTTACAGGAAGTGGCCGATTTTACGGGAATTCCTCCTGAAGAAGTCATTGCACTTCATTCAGGGCGAAGCTATACAGTTTATATGATCGGATTTGCACCTGGTTTTCCATACTTAGGAGGGATGTCCGAGAGACTTGCAGTGCCGCGCCGTTCTTCTCCTCGTCTCGTTATCTCGGCAGGGAGTGTCGGGATTGGAGGAAAGCAAACGGGTATTTATCCAATGGAAAGTCCAGGAGGCTGGCAAATTATCGGCCGCACGCCGCTGCGGCTATTTAATCCTCTCAGGGACCAACCAAGCCTGCTGCAGGCAGGAGATATCGTGCACTTTCAGCCTATTATGCGAGAAGAATATGAAGCTTGGGGGAGGCGAACAGAGTGACAATACAGGTACTACGTCCAGGGTTGTGTACGAGTGTGCAGGATTTAGGAAGATACGGATACCGAAAGCAAGGAGTTGTTGTGGGCGGCGCGATGGATACGGCAGCTCTTAGAATCGGCAATATGCTGGTGGGCAACGAAGAAACTGCTGCTGCGCTTGAGGTAACGCTAGTCGGTCCAAAGCTTTTGTTTGAAGAGGATGCATTGATTTCTATATGCGGCGGCGATTTATCCCCTCATATAGAGGGATATGCAGTTCCGCTATGGCGTTCCGTGCTTGTAAAGTCGGGCAGCATTCTGCAGTTTGGGGCTTCAAAGCTTGGATGCCGATCGTACATTGCAGTTGCGGGCGGTATTGATGTTCCAGAGGTGATGGGAAGCAGGAGTACGTATATACGAGGGGAATTTGGAGGCTTGGAAGGGCGTAATGTAAAAGAGGGAGATCGACTTTTAATTGGAAAGGCTTCAAAGCTTGCCTGCCGTTTAGCAGGGCAGTTGTCTGGACGAGCAAAAAGGGGATTCTCGGCGGCAAGGTGGGGAATCTCCTCAAAATTGCGACCTGTGTATTCGACGCAATCGATCGTTCGCATCATTCGCGGTCCACAGTTTGAATGCTTTACAGGGCGAGCACAAGAGGAGTTTTTCTCATGTTCGTTTCGCGTTACAACAAACTCAGATCGAATGGGATATCGGTTAGAAGGAGTGAAGCTTGAACTGCAAAGGGCTGCTGAACTGTTTTCTGAGGCCGTATCAATCGGAACGATTCAAGTGCCGCCAGAAGGAAATCCGATTGTACTGATGGCAGATTGCCAAACGACTGGCGGGTATCCGAACATTGGATACGCGGCGAGTGTCGATATTCCAATACTGGCTCAACTGAAGCCTGGAGATTTCGTGCAGTTTCAAGAAATTTCCTTACAGCAGGCGCACGTGCTCATGCTTGGGCAAGAAAAACGACTAAAACTGGCAAAGTTCGAGATACAATGGAAAGGGAAGGGGTAAAGGATGTATCTTTGAAGTCTGATACGACCTGTATTTACGGAGACGGCGCACATGCTCATGCTTGTGCAAAGTATTCGTATATTGCAAGCTGCAGGTGCTTTATTTAGAACGTTCAAATTAGATGAACTTCGATACGTACCCAGGCTATGTTTTCTTATCATTTAAGTAAGTGAATAGTTATAAAGATTACAGGTAAGTAACTGGAAAATAGAAGAAGATGGGTATACAATAGACTGTATCTAAAAACTTGTAAAAATGGACTCTAGAGTTAATCGTCCATTTGCTGGAGAGGAGAAAATACCTTGCAAGCAGCAGCGCCTAAACAAAGCACTTTAAACACACCGACGATTTACCGCATTATTTTTGCTATTAGCTTAGGTCATTTGATGAATGATTCTATGCAAGCTGTCGTGCCGGCTATATTTCCGATTTTGGAACGGTCTATGAATCTATCATATACGCAGGTTGGCTGGATTGCGTTCGCTTTGAATATGACGTCTTCGATTATGCAGCCTGTATTTGGGTTATATACGGATAAGAAGCCCTCACCGTTTCTGCTTCCGCTTGGAATGCTGTCAAGTATGCTCGGTATGATTGGCATAGCCTTTGCACCCAACTTTTATTTCGTACTTCTTTCTGTTTTATTTATCGGCCTTGGCTCAGCTGTGTTTCATCCGGAAGGAGCGCGTGTTGCCTTTATGGCTGCGGGAACAAAACGAGGATTGGCACAATCAATTTATCAGGTTGGCGGTAATACCGGAAATGCACTTGCACCGATTTTCACCGCTTTAATTTTTGTCCCGCTTGGTCAGCACGGTGCTGCTTGGTTTACGATTTCGGCAGCAATCGGTGTATTGCTGCTTTGGTACGTATCCAAATGGTATCGTACAGAGCTAACGAGCGGTACGATGCGCGTGAAGAAGCGTGCGGCGGCTGGAAATGCGGAAGGCAAGCTGAGCAGGAAAGTAAAGTTTGCGGTTGTATTCCTCATTTTCTTAACATTTGCGCGATCCTGGTATAACGCCGGCATCGGTAACTTTTATCAGTTTTATCTGATTGAGCATTATGGCCTGTCCATCCAGGCTGCACAATATTATGTATTTATCTTTATGATTGCCGGAGTGGCGGGAACGTTTTTTGGAGGGCCGTTATCCGATCGTTTTGGAAAGCGAAATCTTATCTTGTTTTCCATGCTGGGTTCCGCGCCGCTTGCTTTGTTGCTGCCGCACATTCCGCTCGTGTGGGTAGCGCCGTTGTTTGCAGTTCTTGGATTTATTTTATTCAGCAACTTTAGTGTGATTGTAGTGTACACACAGGAGCTTATGCCTGGAAAAGTAGGCATGGCGTCCGGTTTAATTGTCGGTCTTGCATTCGGTATGGGTGCACTCGGTGCAGTTGTACTTGGAAAGCTGGCCGATATGTACGGTTTAACGTTTACTATGATGTTTTGCAGCTTCCTGCCTCTTCTCGGGGTTGTGTCATGGCTGCTGCCGGATGACCGAAAAGCGCAATAGCGGCACAAGAGAGATGGATTCGTCTCTCTTTTTTTGTCTGTGAGAAAGATGGTACAATGAGGAAACTGAGAGAATTAAGAAAGGAGCTAGGAGGCATGTGGCAGGAGTTTAAGAAATTTGCGTTCAAAGGAAATGTTATGGATCTTGCTGTCGGGGTTATTATCGGCGCTGCATTCGGGAAAATCGTCACCTCCTTGGTAACAGATATTATTACACCGCTCGTAGGATTGCTGCTCGGCGGTATTAATGTTGCACATTTACAAATTCAAGTCGGCAAAGCGGTTGTGAAATACGGCAGCTTTCTGCAAACGATTATTGATTTTGGAATTGTTGCGTTTTCTATTTTTCTTTTTATTCGCTTTTTCAACAAATTAAAGAGGAAAGAGGAAATAGAGGAGCAGCAGGAGGTACCGAAGCTAAGTAAAGAGGAAGAGCTGTTAACAGAAATTCGTGATGTTCTAAAGCAAAGTATACAAAGGGAGACAGATAAGTAAGTTCCGGTTAGGAGCAGAGTGAGAATTCGACATAGATCTTCTTATGTGAGTAAGAAAAAAGCCGCCAAGAAGGCGGCCTTTTAACTCCACAGTCCCGGCACTGTGACTGGAGTAAAGACAAGGGATGGCTGTGATGTGTGCAGTTCGCTGATTGTACCGATGAAATAATTTGGACTGCTGTGGCGGCTCGTATCATTGCCGCCGCACCCGGTAACAAGATAAGGAATCCGGTGCGTGACGCTTAATGCTCGAAATGAAGCGGTATGCTCATATGAAAAATGACGATGATGATTGATGATGCCTTGTACATTCGTGCTTATATGCTGAAAAAATGCTTTTGTTTCATCAGCTGATAAAACGTAATGGTCATCATCTTTCTTTTGTTTAAAAGTTCCTACACGTAAGTCGGCGTGAAAGTCAATTAAGTAATGGTCAGACGAATGTGTAATAAGCTTTCGCTTCATCCATTCTAGGTCCTCATCGTAAAAATAAGGTGTACCCTTTAAGCCTGAAAAGTATGTTGGAAGATAAATGTAAGCTACATTTGAACCTGGGATCAGTATTTCTCCCTTAACAGGCCCAATATACTCCTCAAATAGTCGAGGAGACAGTTCATCCTCTTCAAGCACGAAATCATGATTGCCAATTGTGACGAAAATCGGAAGCTCTTTCGGAAATAATATATCTTTTGTAACATCTACAAAGGCTTGCAGGTTGGCTTCCTTTTGTTTTAGTTTGCTAATGCCTTTAATCACACCGTCGCCAATGGTGTCCCCGCCGTGAATGACAAAAGCTGCGGAGGAAGCATGGTTTTTGACAATATGCTGCAAAATTCTTTTGTAGCGTTCTCCGTTTTCGTCTAGGTCATACTGTTTTGTATGACCGTTCCAACCATAAGAGTTTATATGGCTGTCACCAAGAATAACAAACTGTATTTCATCGTCCGGAAACGATTTTTTTCGTAGCAGATTTAAAGATTCCTCATTTAATGTTGCCATACGGTTATACTCCTTACAAAGTGATACCTTATCGTATGCATAAAAACAAGGGGGGGTTTCGTTGAGCAGCAAGAAAAACAAGTATGATATAGTGAAAAAATCAATGCTCTGGAAAGAAGGTGCCGAACATGTGCTTAATTAATTTTGCTTACAAACTAGGTAATATCGACCTTATTGTAGCGGCCAATCGGGATGAATTTTATAATAGACCGACGGCTCCCGCACATTTTTGGAATGATGCCCCGAATGTGCTCGCAGGCCGGGATTTAGAGAAAATGGGGACTTGGATGGGGATTACGAAGCAGGGGCGCTTTGCCGCGCTTACAAACTATCGAAATCCGGCGGAAAGCACAGAGCATAAACGCTCCCGCGGCGAGGTTGTTAGTCGGTTTTTAACGGGACAGGACTCGCCAGAGTACTATATGCTGCAGATGCAGCGGCAACGTGATGCATATCCGGGCTATAATCTAATCGCCGGAGATATGCAGTCATTATATTACTACTCTAACGTGGAAAATGAAATTAAGCTGCTGGCTCCTGGATTGTATGGGTTAAGCAATCATCTGCTTGACACTCCGTGGCCGAAGGTTCGAAAGGGGAAGGAGGGATTGAAACAATGCTTAGAAGCAGCGGACAATCTTTATGGTTGTCTATTTGCATCATTGCAGCAGGCAGAGCCAGCGCCAGATGAAGAGCTTCCGAGTACAGGTGTTTCGCTTGATTGGGAGCGAAAGCTGTCGCCATTGTTTATTCAAACACCGAGCTACGGGACAAGATCATCTGCGGTACTGCTTCGGAAAGAGAAGGAAATTCATTTTACAGAGCGTGTGTATGAGGATGGGATGGTAGCGGAAAGAGAATTTTTGTTTTCTGTTACAGAATGAAACTAGGGAGTATATAGGAAAAGTGGGATAAAACATCCCACTTTCGTTGTGCTTTATGAAGCTCCCTTATACATTTTAGGGAGATAGGAATTATCTTATTGGCGGATTTGGCCAGTTCCGCGCACAATGTATTTGGTAGATGTAAGAGCAGGAAGCCCCATTGGTCCACGCGCGTGCAGCTTTTGTGTACTAATGCCAATTTCAGCGCCGAAGCCGAATTCAAAGCCGTCTGTGAATCGAGTAGAAGCATTGTGATATAAGGCTGCTGCATCAACGGATGTAAAGAATTTTGCAATGTTCTCATCGTTACTTGTTACAATTGCTTCTGAATGCTTTGTACCATATTGATTAATATGGGCAATAGCTTCTTCTGTATTAGCGACAATTTTGATGGCTAGAATTAAATCATTGTATTCTGTTTCCCAATCCTCTTCTGTTGCAGCATGCAAGGTAGGAATGAGCTGACGCGCTGCTTCGTCGCCGCGAAGTTCAACACCTTTTTCCTGCAAAGCCGCTGTAAGCTTAGCTAGATGATGGCTTGCCCAAGCTTCATGAACGAGAACTGTTTCAATGGAGTTGCAGACGGAAGGACGTTGTGCCTTCGCATTTACAACGATATCAATTGCCATTTGCTCATCGGCTGATTGATCGATAAAGACGTGGCAGTTGCCAGCGCCAGTTTCTAATACAGGAACAGACGATTGCGCTACAACAGTTTGGATGAGCTGTTTGCCGCCGCGCGGGATTAGCACGTCTAAATAATCATTTAATGTAAATAGCTGAGAAGCAGTTTCACGGCTCGTATCTTCAATCAGTTGAACAGCATCCACAGGGATGTCAGTACGCTCTAAAGCATGATGAATGACACGTACAAGAGCTTTGTTAGAGTGAGCTGCTGAGGAGCTGCCGCGCAAAATAACCGCATTTCCTGTTTTTAGACAAAGCGTTGCAGCATCAACTGTTACGTTTGGACGTGCTTCATAAATCATGCCGACAACACCGAGCGGAACGCGCACCTTTTCGATTTGTAAGCCATTTGGACGCTCCCATGCTTCTAGGCGCTCTCCAACAGGATCTGGCAGCTCAACAAGCTGTGTCATCGCATCGGCCATATCATGGATGCGCGCTTCATTTAAGGTAAGGCGGTCGATTAAAGACGTAGACGTTCCCTTTGCCTTCGCATCTTCTATATCCTTCTTGTTTTCCGCAAGCAGATAGTCCATCTCTTCTACAAGCTGTTTTCCGATTGCGGCTAAAGCTGCATTTTTCTGCTCTGTTGACTTTGTAACAAGCTCACTTGCTGCTTGCTTTGCCAGTTTTGCTTTCGTCAATAATTCACTCATTGATAAATCCCCCTTTTCTAATTTAGCTAGGATAAGTATTGATTGATGAGAATTGGGTGTTATCTAGCTCCTGCAGCCTATTTTCTTCAGGTGAAGAATCTTCACCTGCGGGAGCAAATCGGGCTGTGTCCGCATTTCTAGATAGTCACCCAATTGTCTCGATGAATGACCTCATAATGCTTATATGCGAGTTCGTTGCTTTGCTTTCCTTTTATTCGCTCTAGTTCAGGTGCATCGTAGTTGATTTGTCCTTTTCCGATTACGACTCCCTTTTCATTTATGACCTCAACAACTTCACCTGCATGAAAGCTGCCGCGCACCGATGTAACGCCTGCCGGCAACAAACTTTTCCCTTGCTGAAGGATAGCTGCCGCTGCACCCGGATCTACAACAATTTGCCCGCTTACGAATGAGTGAAGCGCAATCCATTGCTTCTTATTTTTCAAAAGACGCTGCGGTGCATTGCCAATATATGTGCCGTCGCCTTTTCCTTCTAAAATGTCTGTTAGCTTCTCCGCACCCGATCCCGTTCCGATAAAGACGCTGACGCCAAGCGATAAGGCAGTTCTTGCCGCATCAATTTTCGATTTCATGCCGCCGGTGCCAACCTTAGAACCGGCGGAACCCGCAAATGCAGCGATTTCATCTGTAATGGCAGGAAGAAAGGAGTATTTCTTAGCGGATGCATCCTGACGCGGATTTTTGTCATATAGCCCATTAATATCTGTAAGAATAATAAGCATGTCTGCCTGAACGAGCCCGCTTACGAGAGCCGATAGCATATCGTTGTCTCCAAATGTTAATTCTTCGATAGAAACAGAATCATTTTCGTTAATAATCGGGAGCACGGAGCGGTCAAGCAGCTCTGACAAGGTAGCAAAGGCATTACTGTATTGCTCTTTTCTTGAAAAGTCGCCTCGCGTTAACAAAAGCTGTGCAGCTACGATGCGATGCTCTCGAAAGGCTTCCGTATAAGCCTGCATCAAAAGACCTTGTCCGACTGCAGCTGCCGCCTGCTTTCCGGTAATTGTTACGGGACGCGACGGATAGCCAAGCTCTGTAAATCCGGCAGCCACTGCACCAGAGGAGATAAGTACGACATCATGCCCGGCTTGCTTCAGCTTTGCTAAAGCGCCTACATGATCCGTTAGCTTTTCCATACAAATACCGCCGCCGTCAGACGTAAGCGAGCTGCTTCCGATTTTCACGACAATACGTTGCTTTTTCACGTTTTTCCCTCCAATATAAAAAGACCCTTCCATCCTTTATAAAAAGGACGGAAGGGTCATGATTCCGCGGTACCACCTTTTTTGATATGCATAAAGCATATCCGCTCAACACCTGTAACGCAGGCGAACGTTCAGTTTATCACCGAAAGCTCCAGGGCAGGTTCAATAGCTTCTTCTCGAGGAATCTTCCAGCCTGCGGATTCCACTCTCTATCGAAAGAAGGGGTATTTACTAGTCCCTTTCAATGCTTTTTGTATTTTAATTTTTAGAATATTATGCCGTAAATCCTTGTCCAATGTCAAGCGGAAAGGGGGATTTCTTTTTGATCAGCAGCATAATTCGTCTAACACAATAGTACGTTCATTGATAAGAAGCTAATCTGCTGTAGCAGCTTCATTTATATTAGAAAAATAAATAAACATGATATAATCACAGCAGTACCATATTTTTCATAATGAGGTGAAAGGAATGAATGGAAATACAAATGCGCAGCTGGCAACCTTTGCTGGCGGCTGTTTTTGGTGCATGGTCACGCCGTTTGAAGAGATGGATGGCGTGCTTGGTATTGTATCAGGATATACAGGAGGACATACAGAAAATCCGACATATAAAGAGGTATGCTCGGAAACGACTGGACATTACGAGGCCGTGCAAATTACGTTCGACCCGAGCCGTATGCCGTATGAAAGGCTGCTTGAACTGTACTGGCAGCAAATTGACCCGACGGATCCGGGCGGGCAATTTTATGACCGCGGGCAATCATACCAAACTGCCATTTTTTATCATACAGAGGAGCAGAGACAGCAAGCGGAAGCGTCCAAGCGCGCCTTGGCGGAAAGCGGTCGTTTTCAAAAACCGATTGTGACTGCTATTTTACCGGCTTCTACCTTCTACCCGGCAGAGGAATATCATCAGGATTATCATAAGAAAAACCCGTTCCGCTATAAAATGTATCGGCAAGGCTCGGGACGTGATGCCTTCATTAAGAAGCATTGGCCCTAAGGATACGTCTTATTTACAGGAAAAGCTAACGGCGATGCAATATTATGTCACACAAGAGAAGGGCACGGAGCCGCCGTTTCAAAATGAGTATTGGAATTGTGACTTAGAGGGACTATATGTGGATATTGTCTCCGGAGAACCGTTGTTTAGTTCTAAGGATAAGATCGATATCGGCTCGGGCCGACCTGTTTTTAGAAAACCTGTTATGTTTGCGAGCGTAATGGAGCAGCTTGGCAGCGATGGGGTGGAAGTTCGAAGCAGAGAAGCGGGCTCTTATCTAGGCCGCCGTTTTCCATCTTGCTACGAGGTGAATTCCGCAGCCCTGCGTTTTATCCGAAAAGAAGATCTGGAGCGTGAAGGCTATGGAGATTTTCTCATTTTATTTCAATTGAAAAGATAAAAGGTCTTGCCGATTCATCGGCAAGACCTTTTATCTTAAGATGCATATTGATCATTTTTATGTGCGGGCGGCCGTGGGACAAAACGGCTGATGATGACCCCGATAATAGCCCCGACAATCGCTGGAACAACCCAGCCTAATCCAAACGAAGAGAACGGAAGTGAATTCATTATGCTATTTAGAAGTGCTGACTCTAGCCCAAACATTTTAAGTCCGTCGTATAGCGAAAAGACTCCTGTAAACAGCATAGAGCCAGTGTATACTGCTCGCGAGCCGTTAAAGAAACGGTGCAAAAAGGCAAGAGCTACGAGCACAATGGTTAATGGATACGCCATTACAAGAAACGGTACCGAAACTGTAAGAATTTGATTTAAGCCTAGATTCGCAAGGCCCAAGCTTACGAGTGTAACCGTCAATGCCATTGTTTTATAGCCTACCTTTGGCATGAGCTTTGCGAAATATTGTCCGCATGCAGTGGTTAGGCCAACGCATGTTGTAAAGCACGCTAACGTAAAGATAAAACCAAGCAGCATATTGCCTCCTTGTCCGAACAGCAGGCTTGCTGCACTGGAAAGAACGGTTGTTCCATTCTCAAACGAACCTTGCGAAGCCATCCTTGCACCTAGCAGGCCGAGCGCGATATAAACAGCTGCTAAAGCAACACCGGCAATCAAACCTGCTTTTGCTGTATAGCGTGTTAGCTTTTGGGAATCTGTAATGCCGCGTTGCTGCAATGCTGTCAAAATAACGATACCAAATGCAAGAGAAGCCAGCGCATCCATCGTAGAATAACCATCAATAAAGCCTGTAAAGAACGGAGCAGCTTCATATTTTGCCTTTGGCGCTTGAAGCGGCTCATGCAGCTGCATAAAGGCAGCTGCGCATAGCACAGCCATTGCCAAAAGCAGGACAGGTGTAATCCATTTACCCATATAGTCTACCATTTTGGATGGATTTAGGCTGACTACATAGACGAGAGCGAAGAAAATAACTGTAAAGATAAATAACGTAAGCGATGAGCCGTCGATAAACGGCTTGAAGCCCATTTCATACGCAACATTTGCATTGCGCGGAATTGCCAGAAATGGTCCGATGGATAAGTACACAATTACAGTAAAAGCAGAGCCGAAGCGAGGATGAACCCGATTGCCGAGTGCCTGTGCTCCTCCTTTTACAAGTGAAATTGCGACCAGTACAAACAAAGGCAAACCAACCGCAGTTACGATAAAGCCGGTCATGGCCAGCCAAAGGGATGTACCAGCCTCAGCTCCTAGCAGCGGAGGGAACATTAGGTTTCCCGCTCCGAAAAACATGGAAAATAACATTAGCCCAATAAGCAAAAGGTCTTTCTTTTTCATAGATGAACTCCTTTCTCGTGTTGAACAACTCAAAAAGCCCGTCCCGTATATAGGGACGAGCTTGCTCGCGATACCACCCTACTTCCGCGGCGAAACAGCATGCTGCGGCTCTCGATCCACGTACAATCATACGCGTTCCATTGTAACGGAGGACAGCCCGTCACAGCCTACTCCTAGTGTTTTGGCTGTGCATCTCGGAGATGATTTTCGGATATGCTCTGAACACCGGTTCTCAGCTCACGCCGGTTCTCTGTAGAACAGAAGCAAATCTTACTCTTCTCGTCATCAATTTTTGTGCTTTTGTCTGAAATAAAGATTATCAAGAGAAAAATATTATGTCAATATTTTTTTAAGTATAAATTTTAAGAACATTTCTCTTGGTCAAACTTGAAGAAGGAGAGAGGGATATAAGCAAGTTTAATGAAAAAACCTGCATAAACTATAAAACTTAGTGCAGGCTTTGTGTAAAGTCGTTGAGTTTAATATTTGTTGTGAGTATTTTAGTTTATTATACTTGAATATAATTATGCTTAAAGGATGGCAGCCACTCACCATGAGCCTCAATCAAATCGTCACATAGTGAAACAATATCATCTATGGATAGCTCAGCTGCTGTATGCGGGTCAAGCATCGCCGCATGGTAAATGTGTTCCTTTTTACCAGTGATGGCAGCTTCAATCGTGAGCAGCTGTGTATTGATGTTTGTACGGTTCAAAGCAGCTAATTGCTCTGGAAGCTCGCCGACATATGTAGGAGTGATGCCGCTGCGGTCCACAAGACAAGGCACCTCTACGACTGCTTTTTCAGGAAGATTGCTGATGAGTCCGCCTGTATTTAAGACGTTGCCGCCAATTTTAAACGGTACATCCGTCTCCATCGCATCTAAAATGTAAGATGCATATTCATGTGTGCGCGCATGCGTTAAGTTTTTGTTATGAACGAGCTCCTCGCGCATTGTTTTCCAATCCTCGATTTGCTTCACGCAGCGGCGCGGATATTCATCCAATGGGATATTGAAGCGGTCGATAAGCTCTGGATACTTGCTTTTAATGAAATACGGATGGTACTCAGCGTTATGCTCGGACGATTCTGTAACGTAATAGCCAAATCGTTGCATAAGCTCGAAACGAACCATATCATCATGCTTCGTCTTTTGTTTTTCTAAAGCGCGGCGCTTAATTTCCGGATATAAATCCTCACCGTTGCGCGTAATTTCAAGCAGCCATGCCATATGATTAATACCTGCGATTTTCCACTGGATGTTATCAAGCGGCATGTTAAGTGCTTTAAATAGATGAGGAACGCATACTTGCACACTATGGCACAGCCCAACTGTTTTGATACCGCCGTAGCGAAGCATGGCCCCTGTTAACGCAGCCATTGGATTGGTGTAATTTAAAAACCAAGCGTCAGGACAAACCTCCTGCATGTCACGGGCAAAATCAAGCATCACCGGAATGGTGCGAAGGTTTCGGAAAATGCCGCCGATTCCGACTGTATCAGCGATCGTCTGACGAAGGCCGTATCGTTTTGGAATTTCAAAATCTGTAATTGTACAAGGATCGTAGCCGCCGACTTGAATAGCGTTAATGACATATTTAGCGTCTCGCAGTGCTTCCTTTCTATTTGTATATGCTCTCACCCGGACTGTGCTGTTTATGCTGTCTTTTAGATTATTTAGCATATTTTCTGAATCTCTTAGACGCTCTAAATCAATATCATATAAAGCAAATTCAAATCCCTGCAAACTCGGTGTTAGCATACAGTCTCCTAGTACATTTTTCGCAAAAACTGTGCTTCCTGCTCCAAGAAATGTGATTTTTCCCATTTTGATTCCCCCTAAAAGGTAAAATATTTCTGATGCATTTTTCTTGTTTTTGAATCGTTTTTTATAACGCTGCTGCTATAATCTATGTTAAACTTGCGAGTATATGGAAATCAACGGTAATAAAGTGTGATAGGAGGGTAAAATATTGTTGTATCAAAAGGTGGAATTTGGATCATATGGTCCCCGATTTCATGAGCAAAGTCAGGAGCATGTTGCAGGGATATGGTCTATCGGATGGGAGGAACGAACGTCGAAAGAATACCGATGGGACGGGATGAAGCGAAATGAACAGGGTATCTATGTTCTGCAATATACGCTATCAGGTAAAGGGATGATTGAGGTAGACGGAGAATCTACTTCACTAGAGCCAGGGCAAGCCTTTTTCGTCGATATTCCTAGTGATCACTGTTATTTTTTACCGGAAGACTCAGAACGCTGGGAGTTTATTTACATTACGCTGTACGGCAATGAGGCGGCAAAATGCTGGGAGTACATACGGCGTACATGCGGGACTGTAGTTCAAATCTCAATTGAGGCCAAGATTATTCAATGTTTAATTGAGCTTTATAAGCAAGTGGCGGAAAAAAAGCTGTTAGATGCTTACTCCGCTTCGGCCAAAGCGTATGAATGTGTGATGGAGTGCTATAGGTTCGCCAAACAAATGGACAACGCAGACAGAGCAATTTCATCAGATATGTCCAAAGCGCTTTATTATATGCAGATGCATTATCAGCAGCCAATTGCAATTGAAGATATAGCTCATGCTGCCAATTTATCCAAATATTACTTTATTAATAAATTTCGGGAGCAAATGAGTATTACCCCTATGCAATATTTAACAAAAATTAGAATAGAAAGGGCTGTTCAGCTGCTTAAGCAGACGAACCTTCCGATTGGGGAGATTGCAGTGAGAGCAGGCTATACAAACGCGAATTATTTTAACAAGGTATTTAAACGGATTGTCGGAGTATCCGCCGGTCGGTTTCGGGAAAGGAAGGGAACACTTCCTATCGATCATATTATTATCCGATGAAAATAGTGTGGAAATGTGTGGCTTTTGTGATAAAAGGGATTGCAACAAATAAAAAATAGAGAGATAATAAAACTTAATTTCAATATAACAAGCACGATGTTTATTCGTGGATATAATGATGGGGGATTAAAATGAAAGTTGTAAAGTTTGGCGGTACATCTGTTGCTTCAGGCGAACAGATTCAAAAGATTTTCAATATTGTGACGAGTGACCCTGAGAGAAAAATTGTTGTTGTATCTGCGCCAGGGAAACGATTTAAAGAGGACATTAAAGTGACAGATTTGCTTCTTTCTTGCGTAGAGCAATACCTAAGCTCTGGCGAAGGGAAAGAAGCGTTTGGAGCGGTTGTTGCCCGCTATAAAGAAATTGCTGATTATTTAGGAGTATCTCATGATGTGGTTGACCGCATTTCTATGGATTTGCTTGAAATCCTGCACGGTGATCGCAGTGATGCGGCAAGATTCCGTGATGCGGTAGTTGCGAGCGGAGAGGATAACTGTGCAAAAATCGTTGCGGCATACTTTAACGTTCAAGGGGTAGAAGCCCATTATGTGAATCCGAAGGAAGCGGGTCTTTTTGTAACGGACGAGCCAGGCAATGCGCAGGTGCTTCCTGAGTCTTATGAAAATCTATATGCACTGCGCGATCGTTCTGGTATCATCATTTTCCCAGGCTTCTTTGGCTACTCCAAAGAAGGAGCGGTTGTTACATTTTCACGCGGCGGCTCTGACATTACAGGGTCTATTTTAGCAAACGGCGTAAAGGCGGAGGTTTATGAAAACTTTACCGATGTTGACTCCGTGTATTCGGTGAACCCAAATATCGTATCTAATCCAAAGGCGATTCAAGAGTTAACATATCGTGAAATGCGCGAGCTTTCCTATGCAGGATTTGCTGTATTCCATGATGAAGCATTAATCCCTGCGTTCCGTGCGCAAATCCCGGTTGTGATTAAAAATACAAACAACCCTTCTGCGCCTGGAACAAAAATTGCGCATGAACGCGAGCATCAGAATGGCCCTGTCACAGGGATTGCGAGTGATAATGGATTTGCCAGCATTTATGTGAGCAAATATTTAATGAACAGAGAGATCGGTTTCGGCCGAAAGCTGCTTCATATCTTGGAAGATTACGGCGTATCGTATGAGCATACACCATCTGGCATTGACGACATTTCTGTCATTGTGCGTCAAAAGCAGCTTGACGGGGGTACGGAAGAACAAATCGTTCAACGTATTAAAGAGGAACTGCAAGCAGACAGCGTCACAGTGAAGCGTGATTTAGCCATGGTTATGATTGTCGGTGAAGGTATGCAGCAAAACATAGGTACAACAGCAAAAGCAGCAACAGCTCTTTCGAATGCCGGTGTAAACATTGAAATGATTAACCAAGGCTCTTCTGAGGTGAGCATGATGTATGGTGTGCAGGGAGTGGACGAACAAAAGGCGGTTCGTGCTCTGTACGATGCGTTTTTTAACAAAAACTAACGGATGAGAAAAGAGATGCTTCCTTTTTGAGGAGGCATCTTTTTTGTGCGTTAAGAAAGTATAAATCTTCAGAGCGGATATCACTACCCTCTCCTGTAATACACTTTCTTTCTAAGTTGGTAAATATATCTTTATTATGGTGAAAAACTCGCGGGAAGTTTTCATGAAGTAGGCTTGCCGGCTCATGCAGTTTTTGCGTGGATAGGTTTATTGCGCGAAGAAAAGCTGATTGTACCTGCTTTACTTACGTTGCATTGAAAACGCACGCAAAGGGAGTTTAATGATCTTGTTAGGAAAAGTAACGCCTGATGTCGAAAAATGTCGTAAATTGGTAACGTTTTCATACAGGTTTTGTGAAAAATACGTGAATTATCCAGTTGAAATGTTCAGAAAACTCCGTTACATTTAATTCATGTTAAAAAACATAACATCATAAGTTATAAATAGTTACAGAATGGAGTGTGGCGGGAATGAAAAAGAAATTAGTTCTCATTGGTAACGGAATGGCGGGCGTTTGGTGTATTGAGCAGCTTCTAAAGCTAAACCCGAACCAATATGACATTACAGTGTTTGGGGAAGAACCGCATCCAAACTATAATCGTATCCTGCTTTCCAAGGTGTTAGCCGGCGATTCTGATATGAATGACATTATTTTAAATAGTTGGGACTGGTATAAAGAGAACAATATTACGCTCCATACAGGACAGTGTGTAAGAAAAGTTGACACTGAACAAAAAACGGTTACCTCAGATGGCGGTATTACAGTTTCGTATGATGAATTGATTTTTGCTACGGGCTCTTTACCAATTATGCTTCCGCTTCCGGGAGCAGATAAAGAAGGCGTAATCGCGTTCCGTGACATTAAAGATTGCGAAGCGATGATAGCTGCTGCGAAGGAGTACAAGAAGGCGATTGTTATTGGCGGAGGCTTGCTTGGATTGGAAGCAGCAAGGGGCTTGCTGAATTTAAACATGGAAGTATCAGTTGTGCATCTTGCTCCATATTTGATGGAGCGACAGCTTGATGCAACAGCATCTCGTATGCTTCAGCAAGAATTAGAGAACCAAGGCATGAAGTTTTTGATGGAGAAAAACTCAGCGGAAATTTTAGGTGACAAAAGGGTGAGCGGCTTACGCTTCACTGATGGTACAGAAGTTGAAGGCAGTCTGATTGTAATGGCAGTCGGTATTCGTCCAAATGTACAGCTTGGCCGGGAAAGTGGTTTAGAAGTCAATCGCGGCATCGTTGTGAATGACTATTTAGAAACGAGCATCCCGAACGTATATGCAGTCGGCGAATGTGCTGAGCACCGCGGCATCGCATACGGACTTGTAGCGCCGTTATATGAACAAGGAAATGTTTTAGCGAAGAAGCTTGCCGGTGTCGAGGGAGAAGGCTATCAAGGCTCTGTTGTATCAACGAAGCTTAAGGTATCCGGCGTGGATGTATTCTCTGCAGGAGAATTTATGGATGCTCCAGGCACGCGCTCTGTCCGCATTCAAGATGACTTTGAGGGCGTGTATAAGAAGGTTGTAATTAAGGATGGCAAAGTAATCGGCTCCGTATTATTTGGAGACACGAGCGATGGCTCCCGTATTTTCTCAATGATTAGAAAAGGCGAAGACGTTACAGGCAAGGAAAAAGAAATTTTGCTTGGGGAGAGTGCAGGCGGAGCAAAGTCCGGAGTCGAACAAATTGCGGCTATGGCGGATGACGAGATTGTTTGCGGCTGTAACGGCGTTTCCAAGGGTGCGATTGTGAGTGCTATTAAAGAGAAGGGCTGTGCAAGCGTAAGTGACGTAAAAGCATGTACGAAAGCATCCGGATCATGCGGCGGCTGTAAACCGCTTGTAGAGGATGTGCTAACATACGTACTTGGCGCTGACGGCGTGCAAGCAACAGCAGAAGGAATGTGCGGCTGTACAAAGCTTGGCCGTGATGAGGTTGTTGAGGCGATTCGTACGATGAAGCTAACAACAACAAAAGAAGTAATGAACGTGCTTGAGTGGGAGAATGAGGAAGGCTGTTCAAAGTGCCGTCCTGCACTTAACTACTACCTGGGCATGGTATGGCCGGAGGAGCATGAGGATGAAAGAGAGTCCCGCTTCGTAAACGAGCGTAATCATGCGAACATCCAAAAAGACGGAACGTATTCCGTTGTGCCAAGAATTTACGGCGGTGTTACAACACCAAGTGACTTAAAGAAAATTGCTGAAGTAGCAGAGAAATACAACGTTCCGATGGTGAAATTTACAGGCGGACAACGCCTCGACTTATTAGGAGTCACAAAGGAAGACCTTCCGAAGGTATGGGCTGATTTGGATATGCCGTCCGGATATGCGTACGGAAAAGCACTGCGTACAGTTAAGACATGTGTTGGTTCCACGTTCTGCCGCTTCGGTACGCAAGACTCGATCCAAATGGGCATTGATTTAGAAAAGAAATTTGAGCGCCTTAATACGCCTGCAAAGGTGAAGCTAGCTGTATCCGGTTGTCCGCGTAACTGTGCGGAATCTGGCATTAAAGATCTTGGAGTTGTTGCGATTGACGGCGGTTGGGAGCTGTATGCCGGCGGAAATGGCGGTACAAAGCTTAGAGCAGGTGACTTGCTCTGCAAGGTGAAAACATCAGAAGACGTATTGGAATGGACGGGTGCTTATCTCCAATATTACCGTGAAACAGGAAAATATGGTGAGCGTACATCTGAATGGGTGGAGCGTCTTGGTTTAGCTACGATTCAACAAGCATTAGAGAAGAAGGAAGATCGTCTTGCTCTAGTAGCACGTATTGAAAAGACGTTGGGCTTAACACAAGATCCATGGAAGGAAATTATCGAAACAGGGAAGCTTAGCGCAACATTTGAACCATTGGCTACGTTGTAAAGTATGACGGGTTTTTAAGAAATTAAGAAAGTATAGCTTTTAAGGAGTTGTCTAGCTAATGTCTGCAGAATAACCTCCGGCAAAAGATGCCTTCGTTGCCGGAGGGCATTCGCCTAGGATAGCGAAACTAGGCCAACTCTGCTTTTCGTATATAAATCAGGGAGGGATTGCAAATGAAAAAGGTTGTTGTCGGCAAATTATCTGATATTGCGGAGAAAAGTGCAAGAACCATTCAAGTTGGAGAATTAGAGATTGCATTATTTAAGCTTTCGACAGGTGAAATTAAGGCGATTGAAAATAAATGTCCTCACAAGGGAGGCAAATTATCGGAGGGTATCCTTTGCGACCACCACGTATACTGTCCGTTGCATGATCAAAAGATTAACTTGCTTGACGGTCTTGTGCAGGAGCCGGATGAAGGCTGCGTAGCAACATATAAAGTCGAGATCGACGAAAAGACTGAAGAAATTGTATTGCATGTAGAGGAGAAGAAGAGTCTCGCTTCTTAATACTGGTCATTACAAAGAAAATAAGCATACGAGAACCCTTTCAGGCGGGGAAACGCTTGAAGGGGTTCTTTTCATACAATGAGAGGATTGTAGCTTAAAACGAGAAGAAAGGATGGATGCACGATGAAGAAGGGAACAGTATTTCTAGTAGGAGCCGGACCTGGAGATGATGGCCTGATTACAGTAAAAGGGATGCAAGCGATCGGAAAAGCAGATGTAATTTTGTACGATCGTCTCATCAACGCGAAGCTGCTTGATCATGCTCCTGCAGGCTGTGAGTTCATCTACTGCGGTAAGGAACCGAAATGTCATACGTTAAAACAAGAGCAAATTAATCAGTTGCTTGTAGAAAAAGCTCTCGAAGGGAAAACAGTTGTACGTCTAAAAGGAGGGGATCCTGGAATATTTGGCAGAGTTGGAGAGGAAGCTGCGGCACTCGCGGAGCATGATATTTCGTTTGAGATGGTTCCAGGTATTACATCTGGAATTGCGGCTCCTTTGTATGCAGGCATTCCTGTTACGCATCGGGAATATGGAGTCTCATTCGCTGTTGTTACTGCACATGGAAAAGGAGAAAGCGGGAAGCCGCACGTGAATTGGGAGGGTTTAGCTAAAGGAGTCGATACGATTGCATTTTATATGGGTATCGCGAATTTATCCTGGATCTGCGAGAACCTTATGCAGCACGGAAAACGTCCGGAAACTCCGGTTATCTTAATTCAATGGGGGACAATGGGACGTCAAAAAGTATTGGAAGGGACGCTTGAGACGATTTACGAAAAAGCGAAAGCGGAACAATTTGGAAACCCTGCTATTACATTAGTAGGAGAAATTGTAGCGATTCGCAAGCAGTTAAGCTGGTTTGAGAAAAAGCCTCTATTCGGACGGCAAATTTTATTGGCACGCACAAGCGCTGAACCAAGTAAGCTTGCAAGGGAGTTAGCCGAGCAAGGTGCGGATGTAATAGAGTTCCCGAAATGGCGTGCTGTTCCCGCGCCCATTGATGTTACCATTCTTAACAAAATTGCCTCCTATGATAACATCTTGTTTCACGCCCCTGAGAGTGTACATGATTTCTTTCAAGCGTTAATCGGACAGGGAATTGATGTACGTCAAGTGAGAGCGAAGCTCTTCGGTGGCTCTATTAAATCTGTACGCGCACTAAGGGAACGTGGATTTTCTGCAGATGTCTGCCAACACATGCAGGAGGGAAGGTTATTAATAGTGGGCGATAGCGAGCTTCGCAAGCGCAGCTCCTATTATACGGCAAAGTATGGAGTGCATGATCGTTTCGTTACGAGCCGCAAGCAAATCGATGATCGGTTTGTTCCTGTATTTCAAAGAATGCTGCAGGACATGGCGCTTGATACTATTATTTTCCCGAGTGCCGCATCTGTTTCTGCATTCGTCGATGAGGCATATCAGTGTGGACTGGATATGGACGATCTTACGAAAGGAGCAGCTGTTGTTTGCATGGGTTCTGAAACATGGCAGGCAGCGGAAGCTTACGGGTTTAAGCCTATCGGTATGCCGTATGCACCGGAAAGAGGGGCGCTTATTGAATGTCTTCAGCAAAGCGGGATGTAATGAAAAATAAGGAAATCAGAGTATGCTTTCTTGGGAAAATCATGTAATATGATAAACAGGGCAACTTACAAACTGATTGACTTGTACTTTAAGAAATTATAAATTTCCAGTTAGGAAGCCATTCAATGTGGTGAGAAATTTTAAAAATAAAGTATGAGTGCAGCTTAGGCGATCGCCAACCTTTCCAAGGCTTGGCGTAGCCAAGTTTTCTTTATTGGAAAGGGTGATTGCAGATGAAAAAGCTCGAAGGGAAACGCATCGCTCTCGTCGGTCCGCGCCGTTCAGAGGAAATGAGCGTTCTTGTGCAAAATTTGGGAGGGATTCCTCTCATTCGACCTGCGCAAGGAACGGTGTTTTTAGACGATTCGCATGTGGAAGAGGATATTCAACGCCTTATTCAAGGCGGTTTTGACTGGGCGATATTCACAACGGGTGTTGGCCTGGAAACTTTGTATAAGATAGCGGCGAAAATGGGAGAAGAAGAGGCATTTCTTGATGCGCTGCAGCGTACAAGCATTGCCGCAAGAGGATATAAAACAGTGAACATGCTGAAAAAGCTCGGTTTAAAGCCGCTTGTACGTGATGATGACGGCAGTACGGCAGGTCTTGTACGGGAGCTGGAGTCCTTTTCCTTTGAAGGAAAGAGGGTTGCTCTTCAGCTTCACGGCGACCCGGCGCCAAGGCTTGTTGGATTTCTGGAAGAACGCGGGGCGTCCTTTCATGAGCTTTTGCCGTACCATCATGTTCCGCCTGAGGAGCATGTAATGGAGCAGCTGCTTTCTGAAATGCTGGGCGGAGAAATTGATGCTGTGAATTTTACAAGCACACCGCAGGCAAGGTTCCTTATGGAGTATGCAAGAAAAAAGGGGCTGGAGCAGCAGGTGCTTGACGCATTTGCAAGCAATATTGTAGCTGTCGCAGTCGGAAAGGTAACAGCTGCGGCTCTACGGGAAGTTGGGATTGAGCGAATTGTTGTGCCGGAGGAAGAACGGATGGGCAGCGCGATTATGAAGCTGGCGCAGTATTATACACAAGAAAGCTCCCAAGCCTAAAAAACGAATCAGACAAATCATTCTGGAAAAAATAATTGACATGTTATCTTGTCGGTCATATAATGAGAAGCATAAGAAGTCGAACAAAATGAATTTTCAAATAATTAGGCGATGAAGGGAACAAAGTAGTGTTTATCTCCCTATAACAGAGAGCTGATGGTTGGTGCGAATCAGTATATAGATAAATACGAATTACAATCCCAGAGCATCTTTTTCGTAGTAAAGGCACTTGCTTTTATGAAGGGAAAGACGGTCGAATGATCGTTAACAAGGAAGAGAGGCAGACGTTTTGTCTGCAATCAGGGTGGTACCGCGATAATTATCGTCCCTGCTGATATATTCAGCAGGGACTTTTTATTTTTAGTTAGTAAATATGGCTGTATCCGCTTTTTAAACAACTTTATAGTAGTGTGAAGATGGGAAGCTAGTAGTGTGTATCTCCCTGCTGCAGAGAGCTGATGGCTGGTGCGAATCAGTGCATAGATAAACACGAATTACACTCCCGGAGCATCTTTTTCGTAGTAAGGGCGCATGCTTTTATGAAGGGAAAGACGGTCGGAGGATCGTTAACAAGGAAAAGAGGCAGGCACTTTGTCTGCAACTAGGGTGGTACCGCGATATTTGATCGTCCCTATCGTTTTGAGCGATAGGGACGATTTTTTATAAAGTTTTACTTACGATTTATTATTCCATTTAATCCTAAGGGGGAAGTTTTGTATGACAGTTAATGAGTTAGATGTGTTGCGTAATAAGGTGGATGAAATTAACTTGCAAATTTTACGTTTGTTGAACGAACGCGCAACAATAGTAAAGGAAATTGGCCAACAGAAGAAATTGCAAGGTACAAAGCGCTTTGACCCAGTACGTGAGCGCCAAGCTCTTGATATGATCGCTGAAAACAATGAAGGCCCATTTGAAACAGCTACACTTCAGCATATTTTCAAAACAATTTTCCAAGCAAGTTTAGAACTGCAAGAAGATGACCATCGTAAAGCTTTGCTTGTATCACGCAAGAAGAAGCAAGAGAACACAATTGTTGACGTGAAGGGCGAGTTGCTCGGAAGCGGAACACAAACGTTCGTAATGGGGCCATGTGCGGTAGAAAGCTACGAGCAAGTTCGTGCTGTTGCACAAGCGATGAAGGAGCAAGGCCTAAAATTAATGCGTGGCGGTGCGTTCAAACCTCGTACTTCTCCGTACGATTTCCAGGGCTTAGGCGTAGAAGGCCTGCAAATCCTGCGTCAAGTTGCAGATGAGTTCGGTTTAGCGATCATCAGCGAAATTTTAAATCCGAACGACATCGAGATGTCTCTTGACTACGTTGATGTTATCCAAATCGGTGCACGTAACTCCCAAAACTTTGACTTGCTAAGAGAAGCAGGAAGAGTGAATAAGCCAGTACTGCTCAAGCGCGGCCTTGCTGGAACAATTGAAGAGTTCATTAATTCAGCTGAGTACATTATTTCGCAAGGAAACGACCAAATCATTCTATGTGAGCGCGGAATTCGCACATACGAGAAAGCAACCCGCAACACATTAGATATTTCTGCAGTACCAATTTTAAAGAAAGAAACACACTTACCAGTTGTAGTGGACGTAACGCACTCTACTGGAAGAAAAGATCTATTACTTCCAACAGCAAAAGCAGCATTAGCAATCGGTGCGGATGCAATTATGGCTGAGGTTCACCCGGATCCTGCTGTAGCGCTTTCTGATGCTGCGCAGCAAATGAATATTCCTGAGTTCCATAAATTCATGGATGAGCTAAAGGGCTTCCGTGACACATTGGCAGGGGCAGGAGCACAATTAGTGCGATAAAATAAAGAAACAGCGTGTGGTTAAGTGCACGCTGTTTCTTTATTTTCCCCTGGCATTGAATCAAAGGTTTGTACAGCAAGTTTATGAAATTGATGCAAAGGAAAACAAAGCAGACAGAATATATTCCTATTCTGTCTGCTTTGGATTGCTAATTGTTAAGTTTTGCAAAAAAAGAGTAGCGGAAACATAACGTTTGGCTAGCATTTGAAAATAAGCGGTATGTACAGATAGAGCTGCAATCACAATGACATTCCGAACCGCTTCCCGCTGATTTGCATGCAGGTTCGGAAATGAGTCGGCCCAATCAGCTGCTCTCGCTTCAATTTCCTGCTCAATCGCTATAATGGCATCTCCCCCAGAGGCAGCAGTTGCTTCTCTGAAATTCAATTTCTCAAATAGAGAAGAATATGCTGCATACAGGCGAATCGGACTAATTAAATCGTCATCTCTATCCGATGGGTCATTTACAATTAAGCTAAGCAGCTTGCGAATGGAATCGAAGTCCAATGCTGTTTTTAAATCTTCTACGATAAATAAAAGGGCGGCCTGCTCAATGGAATATTTCTTTCCTCTTTGCGGAGCACCGACCATATCCTTCAGATCCCGCTTTACCCAGTTTTGCAAAGCCGTTACAGAAAAGCTTGTATGCTCAATTTGATTGCCGAGTGCGCCGATTTCATTGAGGGAAAATCCGATATCGAGCTCCTCTGTTTTTACAAGCTTTTCAAAAATGGGAGGCAAGGAGGTTGTGATGAATGCATTCGTCGGTATCTCGTACGGTGCTTTTGTTTTGCGAGACTTGATCCAAGCATCCTGCAAAACAGTAAGCGCCTTTTTCTCGTTCCATCCCTTAAGGGAAAGAAGCAGGTCAGCCATCTCTTTTCTTGTTAGCTGAAGGATATTCATGTTTCCCACCTCGAGCGATATGAAGTTCTTATGACCTTATCTTATTAGTTATTCGTTAGAAAGTCAAACTATGAAAATATTTAATACTTGACCTTTCTTTTAATAGTTCATATAATAGGTTCATAAGAACTTTATAAAGAACTGAATCTAGCAAAGAAAAGAGGAGAATTCTACGTATGATGAAAAAATTCATCGGATTTCTAACAGCGTTTATGCTTATGTTTGCAGCTATCAGCTTTATTTCTCCTGATTCCGCAGCAGCAAAAGGATACAAATCAGGAAGAAAATCGTATGCTCCAACTCAAAACGAAACGGTTGTACAAAAGAAGGATTCAACTGTAAATTCATCTAAGGTGCAGCAGGATTCAAAAGCTCCTGCAACAACTAAAAAGAGCGGCGGATTTCTAAAGGGAATGCTTCTTGGCGGCATTGGCGGCTTGCTTCTTGGTAGCTTGTTTGCTGGTCTTGGTCCAATTGGTGCTATACTCGCGTTTTTTGTTAACATGATGCTGATGGCTGGAATTGTGATGATAGGAATTAAGCTGTTTAAGCATTGGAAGAAGAAGAAGCGACAACAGGAGATAGAAGCATGGCGTCGCTAAAAATTTCTGAACAGCAAATTATTAATGCTCTTTGCTTATACATCGCTCAGAAACGGCAGGTAAAGCCTCAGGAAGTAGTTGTAGAGCTTATGTATGATGACGATTATGGTTACTCTGCTGAAGTAGAAGTAAACAATCGGCAGCAGATTTTAATCCAAGCCAATATGATTGAAGCACTTCGCCTTTGGCTGGATATTGAACAGAACATTGACCCGTTCTCTGCAAGGCTGCGCTTTGAACTTCACGAAGAAGAAGGCATCATCGCGTTTGCGACAGTTGGAGAATAAATATTACGATGGGTCTGCCACAGCTCCCCTGCTGTGTTCAGATATAGTATTTCCCCCTACCCCTTATATAATCGAAAAACGGCACGAAGCTCTATGGCTTCGTGCCGTTTTTCTTTACACTTTAAGAATATATACATTTCTATCCAGGGGACCATTCGACGTAGTGAGAAATTTTAGGAATAAAGTATAAGGGTAACTACGCCTCTGTCTTCGCCCAAGGGCTCGCCAATTGGCGAGTTTTCTTTAAAGATAAGGACGTATGATTCTGGTGCAGTATTGATGAACCCAATACGCAACAGTTGCAAAATCTAAGTTTCTATATTCAGAAAATAAAAAATGTGTCAGAAACCTTTACGAAAAGGGAGATGTATTTATCATCTATTAGTATTATAAAACTACGTTAATTGATTGTAGAACATTCATTAAACTCGTTTTTTTGCAACGTATCTAAAAGTTGATCACGGATGCTTACCATCGGTTTACGGAAGGAAAGAGCCGTGAAGATAGAAAAGAAATTTCTCTTCTATCTTCACGGCTCTTTTTTACTCAAAACCTTAGTACATCTGTCTTTGCCTAATATTGAAAGGAGCTATAAGTATTGGAAAGGGTACTCATTAACCAAGTATCCTTTTTGTTTATTAAGAATATTAAAAATTCATTTACTTATTAGGAATATTGTGGTAATTTAAAAACATACCGACCGTTGGTATAAATAAACTCAATTAAGGTGGAAGTTATGGCTAGAAATAAATATCCTGAACAAACCGTTGAAGCAATCTTATCTGTTTCCTCTAAATTATTTATGGAGAAAGGTTATGATAAAACAAGTATACAAGATATTATCAATGAAATTGGGATGTCCAAGGGTGCAATTTATTACCACTTCAAGTCAAAGGAAGAAATTTTAGATGCGATTATCGAAAAAACATTTAAAGATTCGACGGAAAGTTTGAAAGACTTGATTAATCAAACACAGGCTGAAAATGCTAGAGAGAAATTGAGAATTGTGTTAGAAAAAAGTTTGGATCACCAACAATATTCTTTTGAAGACGTGTTAGAGCCACATGTACAAAATCCGCAATTCATTGTTGCCAGCATACAGAGCACAGTGGAAAAAAATGCTCCTGTTGTGGAAGAGGTTATAAGGGAGGGAATAAAAGACGGCTCGATTGTGACCGAATACCCAAGAGAATGTGCTGAATCTTTTTTAATGCTGATCACCGTATGGTGCAACCCTGTACTATTTCAGCGAAACCGAAAAGAAACTGTTAAACGGTTGATGTTTCTGCAGTATGTCACAAAGCTTTTAGGGATGGATATTATGAGTGACCAGCTCATTCAAAAAATGGTTGGTATTTTTGAACAGGAGGATGTTTTAGATGTTTGATGAAGCTGTGATTAAAACAAACAAACTGAAAAAAACATTTGCTGGAAGAGAAGTGATTAAAGACTGTAATATGACTGTTCAGAAAGGCTCTATATATGGTCTTTTAGGAGCAAACGGGGCCGGTAAGACGACGATTTTTAAAATGCTAATGGGCTTATTACAGCCAACTGCAGGTAGTATTGAAATTTTAGGAATGGATATTTCTACGAATCGAAATGAAATTTTAAGAAATATTGGCAGTATAATTGAAGTTCCGGCATTTTACGACCATTTGTCAGCATCGGAAAATTTAGAAATACACCTTTCTTATATGGGCACTTCAGGAAGTAAAATAGGTGAAGTGTTAAAGCTGGTTGGCTTGAATCAATCCAATAATCAACCTGTATCGCAATATTCTCTTGGTATGCGGCAACGTTTAGGAATAGCAAGAGCATTAGCACACAGCCCGCAGTTGTTAATATTGGATGAACCTATTAATGGGCTTGACCCAATCGGTTTTAGGGAGTTAAGAGAACTATTTTTAAGTCTGGTTAATGAAACACAGATGACGATATTGATTTCCAGTCACATATTGAGCGAGATGGAGTATATAGCAGATACCATCGGGGTGATTGCTGAAGGTGTATTGGTAAAAGAGTTATCTATGTCAGCGATTCGAGAGCAATTTCCTGATGGTTTAGAAGAATATTTCCTTACTATTCATGAAAGGAGATAAAAGAGTTGCTAAATTTAATAAAATTGGAAATGAAAAAAATTAATATCCGAACCTACATCGTTGCAAGTATAAGTATTGGAGTTGCCATGCTGGGATTCATGTATCTATTTGCATATGCACCACAGATAGATCCTGATCCTGACTTGCAGATCTTCGCGGGGTATAATAACCTTGTTGTAATGATGGGCGTATTAAATATGACAGTTTTCTGTACATTGGCATCTGTTATGTATACAAAATTTATCATTGACGAATATGCAGGGAATCGCGTGACTTTACTTTTTTCCTATCCAGTCAATAGAAGCAAGATACTGCTTTCCAAGATTGTCCTTGTTTCTTTTTTTACCATTGCTACAGTTATGATAAGCAACGTCTCCATTTTTTTAATCTTTAGTATAACCGAAGACTTTTTCCATTTGGTGGATGACACTTTATCCTCAACCATTATTTTCAGGGTAATTAAGCTCGCAAGTATATTTGCTATTATTGCTGCCGCATTAGCTGTTATTTCTGCGGGCATAGGTTTTATTAAGAAATCTGTCCCAACCACTATTATCACCTCAATACTCTTATCGTCGTTACTTTGCAATATCATGATGAATACTTTAGAAAGCGATTTATTTGCTATCGCATTTATGGGAATAACCGTTTTTGCCGGTGCAATTGTAACTTTACAGCTTTTCAATAAAGTTAATCATATGGAGGTATAGTGATGGAACAGAGCATAGATCAATTTCTTGAAGCGCTCTTTGGCGAAACCAACATACAAATCGCTAATATTATGTTTGGTATCCTGCTTGTTATCACCGGATTCGCCCTTTTAGGAGCAAAGTTATCCAAAGCCAAAAAAATAGGAGGGTGGATTTTTTTAGTGTTAGGTTGTTTAGGATTATTGAGTGGAACGATACAGATACTTTTTTTAAAGCTGTTCTAAAAAGTTGATGATTATTAAACGATAGTTTCCTGATATATAATATTGTAAGAGTTCAACAACAGTAGAGGTTTATTAATATGCTTTGGGAGAAGCAGGAATGTTATCTTAAACTAAAGGGGCTTTAGCTCAAGAAGGAATAAAAAAGGACCAAGAATGGTCCTTTTTCTTTTGAATAAATATTAACATTAACGTGTAACAGCTATCTATGCCAATTGTTATTGGCACATCCATAAATGAAATAACGACAAAGTTGCCCACAGTTATTTCAGGGTAGAGCTGAAACAAAAAGAAGTAGCAAACGATTCGTGAGGTTTTCTTACAGTTGCATATAAGAGTGGTAAATAATATGTCAGGTTTTCTTACGAAAGAATATAAAAGTCGGTAATTAGCATGCTATTCTGTAAGTGGGTTGGGCGGCGCGCGTGGCTGCCAGCGATATCGGCGTAGGCGGGGCCGATATCAGGGAAGTGAAGTTAATAAGATTGTTAATTCAACTATAAGCATCTATTTTGATAATTTTAATGATTGTAAATTCGGATTTTGTTATATATGGCTAAGGGGGCGTGGAGAAAGTGAATGAAATTAGCAGTCCTTCTGTTCAATTGGTAGAGAAACATTGTCCTAGGTGTGAAAAGAGTGCAAAGCATGAATGCAGCAGCTGGTATCCGAGTGATTCGGAAGTGCTGAATATGTTCAACGCTCGCGCAACAATAATGATTTGTAAAGATTGTGGGGTAACTACAGTCCAAACAGAGTTTATAGGTGGATTAATTTTGCATTGAAGACCGTGGCTGCTTCCTCGTCCTGTTGATGCTGAAGGCATGAAGGGGAGAGAAAAGCAGCCATTTGGTATAAGTGACAAATTAATAAAAGGTGGTTCTTTTCGGTTATTTTTAAACTACTCCAGGAGCTGTTCCATTTTTGGATCAGTTTTAACCTGCCCTGAAAACATAGTCAATTTTACTTTAAGTGGTACCCATGGGGGTTCTGTTGCAAGAACCTTAAAGCAATTGCAATTAATCTCTAAAGCTCCGATATACTGATACCTTTACTCTAAAAAAGGGATGTAATCAGTAATGAAAAAACTACCTTATAGACATAAGATGGCGAATTTAATAAAAATGACCGAGTATCGCTAATGTGCATAAAAGCAGTGTCACGCCAAAGCCGTTGGAAATAATTTTGGCGAACTGTTCCCAGCTGCATTTCGAGTAAACCTTTATATGTAAGGCGATGATGAAACTAATGCTAACACCAAAGAAAATAAACCCAATCATGGAATACGGGCTAAGTAAATCAAGCATTTCAAGTTCCTCCTTCGCGTATACGTAAAAAATGATTCCTTTAGTTTTATTATTCACAAAATTGTCACAAAGTCAAAATGTAATTTTTAAATATATATTTGTTGTAAATAGGAAGAAAGCTTTTGTAGAGCATCCATTTCAACTATAACGTTTGACTGTACAGTTTTACGTAAAGTATAATACTCATAACAATAGAATAAGGTAGGAAAACGGGAGGTGAACACCTTAGTTCAGTGAACTAAGGGGCGTTCTTGGACATATTTAATTTAGTCATGATTGCAATTTTAATTGCTCTTACAGGCTTTTTTGTTGCAGCAGAGTTTGCGATTGTAAGAATACGAAGCAGCCGTATTGATCAGCTTGTTTCAGAAGGAAAACGAGGAGCCTTATCTGGGAAGCGTGTTGTTACTCATTTGGATGAGTATTTATCAGCGTGTCAGCTTGGAATTACCGTAACGGCACTTGCACTTGGCTGGCTAGGGGAACCAACCGTACACCAGATGTTGGAACCGTTGTTTGAAAATTTGAATTTTTCTGATTCGGTTGCTGGAACTATTGCCTTCATTGCCGCTTTTTCAATTGTGACGTTTCTGCACGTTGTAATAGGAGAATTAGCGCCGAAGACAATAGCGATTCAAAAGGCGGAGCAAATTACACTATTATTCTCTCGGCCTTTGATTCTTTTTTACAAAGTCGCATATCCATTCATTTGGACGCTTAACAATTCGGCTCGTGTTGTAACAGGAATGTTTGGATTAAAACCGGCATCTGAACATGAAGCTGCTCACTCTGAGGAAGAGCTGCGTCTTATTTTGTCAGAGAGCTATGAGAGCGGAGAAATCAATCAGGCTGAGTATAAGTACGTAAATAACATTTTTGATTTCGATAACCGGATTGCCAAGGAAATTATGGTTCCGCGTACAGAAATTGTTGGTTTGTATGCAGAAGATCCGGCTGCGGAGCATATGAGCATCATTCGGACTGAAAAGTATACGCGTTATCCTATCTTTGGAGAAGATAAGGATCATATTATTGGTATGGTAAACGTAAAGGATTTCTTTATTCATTACATGGATGGAGGACAAGCAGAACCGCAGTCAATCCGGCAGTTTATGAGACCTGTTATTGAAGTCATGGAAACGATCCCCATCCACGATTTGCTGCTGGAGATGCAAAAGAAGCGTGTTCCAATGGCCATTTTATATGATGAATACGGTGGGACAGCGGGGCTTGTTACTCTTGAGGATATTTTAGAGGAGATCGTTGGAGAGATTCGCGACGAGTATGATGATGATGAAAAGCCGCCCGTGCAGCATATTAACGATTATCATAAAATTGTTGACGGCAAGGTGCTGATCAGCGATGTAAATGATTTGTTTGGTTTGCACATTGATGATGAAGATGTAGATACAATCGGCGGATGGGTGATGACGCAAAATCATGAGATTCAACAAGGTCAAATCCTTGAAGAGGGTGGCTATGAATTTAAAGTATTAGATAAAGATGCCCATCAAATTAAGCGAATAGAAATTCGTAAACAGGATATAGAAGAGCAGGCAGTAACCGTATAGGTTGCTGCCTGCTTTTTTATATCGATTTTACGAAAGAGTGCTAGATAATGTTACACATGAGTTCGGTATGGGTTGATTACTTTTTATAATGCTAGGCGGAGTGAACAATTATTTACAATCTATAGGTAGACATCCCCTGCCTGGCATCGAGCTACGTCCTTAACATAATTGAGGAAGGGGTGTTCTTCCTTATTTTTTGATAAAGTAATCTGTAATAAATTGTTGAAATCGTTTGGCTGTGGGTGACAAGTATCTTCCCTCAACCCAGGCAAGTCCAATCATACGTTTACATTTCGGAGAGCTTATACGTAATCTCGATACCTTCGACCAATCGAAGCCCTTAAAGTCAGGAATAATTGTTATTCCGAGACCGGCTGCAACGAAGGCTGCTATCGTATACACCTCTTCGCCCTCAAATGTAATTTTTGGACTCAGACCTGCCTCTTCGAACATCTCGGCTACAATGCCCCGAAGCCCGCTCCCTTGCTTTAAGAGAATCAGGGATTCATTTGCAATTTCCTTCAATGTAACGGTTTTGCTTCCAGCTAAGCGGTGATTGTTTGGAACAATTACAAACAATTCTTCACTCCATAAAGGAGTCCAGTTAATTTGTTTATTTGTTTCAATTGCAGAAACGAGACAAAAATCAATATCTCCCGACTCCAGCTGTTTAATGAGCAATGGATTGCTATTTTGTTTAAATTGAAAATTAACACCCGGGTGTTCAGCATGAAATGTTCTTACTAGAGTAGGGATGAGATACGTACCAAGCGTCGGCATAAAACCGAACGATACTTCTCCGTAATCAGGGTTTAATAAATCCTGAATTTCTTGCTTTCCTTCCTGAAATTCCTTCAAAATACGATCTGCCCGTTTTAAAAAAAGTTGGCCGTAACGATTTAGTCGAATCGTTCGTCCTTGCCGTTCAAATAGCGGAACGCCTAGCTCTTCTTCTAATCTAGCAATGGAACGGCTTAAGGCTGGCTGAGAAATCGACAAAGCTTCGGCTGCACGCGTAATATGCTGTATACGAGCAACAACCTGAAAATATTCAATGTGCTGCCATTCCATATAGATTCAGTCCCCTTTTTTATTAATATCCGAACGATACCTATTATGCATGAAAACTATGCAAATAATAAATTAGACATTATACTTTTTCAATATTATTATATGTTACATAACGTAGCAATACATATTTTGTAAAAACAAGATGGGCAGTATTGCACAAAATATGTCTCTTTGTTCAAGAATTAAGAAAGCGTTTCTTTTTGGCAGTGTTTTGCTTCTTCTACAGGAGCACAGGCGGACCAATTCCGCTTTTCTTATTTCGGAACAACAAAAAGGGGAGAGCTGCTTAGTATGCCTGTTATAAAACAATAAGACAGGTGTCAGGTGAGGCAATATAGCTAAAAGTGTTGTATCACATTACTGTAGATGAGATAAGCAGGAAAAGGGGATATTGTATGTTAACTTTACGAGATGAAGCATTGCAAATGCATAAGGAAAAGCAAGGAAAGCTAGGTGTGCACTCCAAAGTTGAGGTGCGCGATGCAAAAGATTTAAGTCTTGCTTATTCTCCAGGAGTGGCAGAACCGTGCTTAGAGATCCACAAAGATGAAAGCAAAGTATATGACTACACGATGAAGGGGAATCTTGTAGCGGTTGTGTCGGATGGAACTGCTGTACTTGGCCTTGGAAATATCGGCCCTCAGGCAGCTATGCCAGTTATGGAAGGAAAGGCTCTTCTTTTCAAAGCATTTGCCGATGTTGACGCATTCCCAATTTGTTTGGACACTACGGATGCTGATAAAATTGTTGAAATGGTAAAGCTGCTTCAGCCGACATTCGGCGGGGTGAACCTAGAAGACATTGCAGCTCCAAAATGCTTTGAAATTGAGGAACGCCTGCGCGAAATTTGCAATATTCCAATTTTCCATGATGACCAGCATGGAACGGCTATTGTTACTGCTGCTGGACTTATCAATGCTTTAAAGCTGGCGAATAAGAAAATGGAAGACATCCGCGTTGCGGTGAACGGTGCCGGTGCTGCAGGTGTGGCAATTGTGAAGCTGTTGCTTCGTATGGGAGTAAAGGATGTTATTCTTTGCGATACAAAAGGAATCATTTATGAAGGACGTCCGGTGGGAATGAATCCATTTAAAGAAGCGATGGCACTCATTACAAATAAAGAGAAAAAGCAAGGGACACTTGCAGATGCTCTTGTTGGAGCGGATGTATTTGTCGGTGTATCGGCTGCGGGAGCAGTTACAAAGGAAATGGTTCAAACAATGAACCATCAACCAATTATTTTCGCTATGGCAAATCCAGTGCCGGAAATTATGCCGAATGAGGCAAAGGAGGCTGGAGCGCTCGTAGTCGGAACAGGACGCTCTGATCTGCCGAATCAAGTGAACAACGTATTGGCATTCCCAGGTATTTTCAGAGGCGCTTTAGATGTGCAGGCGAGCGAAATTAATGAGGAAATGAAGCTGGCGGCTGTTTATGCAATTGCTGGATTGATTTCAAATGAAGATATTCATGCCGACTATGTCATTCCTGATCCGTTTGATTATCGCGTTGCTGCTGAGGTAGCAGCAGCTGTTGCTAACGCAGCTATGGAAACAGGTGTAGCGCAAAGACATGTTAACGCAGAAGATATTAAGCAACGTTTATTGGCGCTGGCGAATAAGAAAGCGGTTCTCGTATAAATATAGCATTTTGATTAAAGTAAACACCTCTGCATCTGCTTGCAGAGGTGTTTACTTTTCTAATAAAAAGCTTGTGCTAAGATTCCGTATCCTAATCACGTAGCATTCCCTGAATCAGTTCCTTCATGCTGTACTGCAGCAATACGCTCCTGCTCTGGTTCTACGTGAATTAAAACTTTCGGATTATGGAGAGCCTGTCGCAAATCCTTCTCAATATCATTACAAATTTCATGTGCTATTTCAACCTTCATGCTGCTGGGCACCACGAGATGAAGGTCGATGTGCTCCTCCGAGCCGGCGCGGCGCGTACGAAGGTCATGATATTCAAGATAGCGGTTTTTGTATTTATCTAAAATGCTGCGAATAGTCTCATTTTCTTTGTCGGACAGTCCTGTATCTACTAAAGGATGAAATGCTTCTTTTACAAGATGAAGTGCTTCCCTCATAATATATAAAGCGATGGCAATTCCAATAATCGGGTCTAGAATCGTCCAATTTGTGAAGCTGACTAGCACTAAGCTCGCGGCAACACCGAGCGAAGAATATACATCTGTTAACAGATGTAAAGCATTCGAACGCATTGCGACCGAACGAGCCTTCTCGCCTGCTTTTTGTACGGTTTTGCCTACGACAAAGTTAAGAGCGGCACCAAGAAGCATTGCTCCTACGCCAAGCCATGGAAGTCGGATAGGAGCAGGATGTATGATTTTTTCTACAGATTCGTAAATAATCCAGACACCGGCTACAAAAATCAGCAGCGTCTCAACAGTTCCCGATACATTTTCAAATTTCCCGTGACCGTAGGGATGCTTTGGATCAGGCGGCCTGCTTGCAATACGTACCGCAAAAAAAGCAATAACAGAAGCGGCGAGATCCAAAGATGAATGAATCGCTTCGGAAATAATTGCAACGGACCCTGTGACAAATCCAATGATAAGCTTTAGAGCCACCACAAACGTATTGCTGGCTACAGAAAGAGCGGCAATTCTGCTTGTTTTCAAATCGGTCACCTCCTAACTAGTGTTTAATTGTATATGGATACTTTTTCCTTATCCTTCTATAACATGTATGCACATTACATGTTGTGACAAATGAAAAGAAGCGTATAATACTGAGAAATCGCAAAGTATCGGAAATTAGAGATTTTTTTGTTTTTATTTCCGCTGTTTAGTCTTGTTTTGTTTCTGTATTGTATCCTTTCCTTCCTGTTCATTGTTCATTCAAGTCCACTGACTCGCTAACGCTCCTTGTACTCAATTCTTTTCCGTTGAAGATGCACCAATGCGATCGTCGTTTGACGTATAACTGCATGTTTTGCAACAGAATATATGTTTCGTTTTGTACCCATTCGCTCTCTCTCTATACCCACACTTAGGAGTTTTACTGCTAAGCTTGGGCAGTTCAATTGTGAGTAACCTGTTTCATACGGCTTATTGAAACAGGAATTCGCCAGTCTTAGGCGAATACATCACTTGAAAGAAGCAAAGATGCAGGAAGAGAAAGAGGGGAAAAAAAGTGAAGACACGCGTAACACAAATGTTTGGCATTCGATACCCAATTGTGCAGGGGGGCTTGGCCCATCTTGCTTATGCAGACCTGGCTGCGGCTGTTTCAAACGCAGGCGGACTTGGGCAAATTACCGCTATGACACTTGGTACACCAGAAAGGCTTCGAGAAGAAATTCGCAAGGTTCGAAGGCTTACCAGTCAGCCGTTTGGCGTTAATTTTGCCATTGGTGCACATGATGGACAGTATAAGGATTTGCTTGAGACTGCTATTGAGGAAAAGGTACCGGTGCTTTCTATCACCGGTGCAAACCCCGCGCCGATTTTTGAGCGTTTGCAGGGAGAAAATATTCGGACGCTCGTACTTGTCGCAAGTGTTAGACAAGCAAGAAAAGCTGAAGAGCTTGGTGCGGATGCAGTTATGGCTGTTGGACAGGAAGGCGGAGGCCATATAGGACGTGATGATATCGGCACAATGGTGCTCATTCCGCGCGTTGTTGAATCTGTAGCACTTCCAGTACTGGCTAGTGGCGGGATTGGCAATGGCCGAGGTTTATTGGCTGCGCTTGCACTTGGAGCAGAAGGAATTGAGATGGGTACACGCTTTATTGCAACCCAAGAATGTATTCATGCGAATGAAGTATATAAACAGGCGATTGTGAATGCAAAGGAAACAGACACAGTCATTATTAAGAGAACATTAGGAGCACCGGGACGTGTGTTAAAAACAGAATATACGCAAAAGATTATTGCACGGGAACAAGAAGGTGCAACATATGAGGATTTAAAGGACGTGATTAGCGGCAAGGCTAACTGCCGTTATATTTATGAAGGAAATGAAACGGATGGATTTGGCTGGGCTGGACAGGTTGTCGGCCTTATTAATAGTGTTCCTACGGTACAAGAGCTGTTTGATGGGATAATTGCCGAAGCTGAAGAAGGATGTTTGCGTCTTAGCAGAGTTTTTGAAAACATACATAAATAGAGATGCAAATGGCTTGTAAAAGAGCTGATATTCTTTATAGGATATCAGCTTTTTTTGAATGATTCTATTAAACAATCATGTTGATTTTTTAGCAGAAGAAAAAAATACTTGTATGGTTCTTTTTGTGGGTTTCTTGTTCTACTAAAGCACCCGGTTAGTTCAGAAAAGTACTTTATTTCAATTTTTATGGAGCCGTTGAGGAGTCTTTAAACTACTATTTTTCATAGTTTCTTTTAAGAATATCGGGGAGATTGTATAAGGATGTAAAGAAAACGTTGCCATTTTTTGGTTGACAGCCGTATGTTAGCTAGTTATGATGGTAATAATTAACTTCTGAGAAAAACTTGTCCATATATTTTCAAGAGGAGGGGTATATGTATGTTGAGTTTGTAAGTTGTTATGTAAGTATAGAATGTATTGTACGCATATATTTTAGATTACCACATATATGGCCGCCTAGGCAGAATAGTATTCCTCAAAAGACATCGCTTTACGCATCCATTTCACCTTACATCGCCAAGTTCTATCAAATTAGTATCTCATTTTCCTATGATTATCCTAACGTGCGTGAATAATGAAAGGAGTTGTGAGCATGACTTTAAAACCATATGTAAAGGAGTTTCTTCAGTCATTTCCAAAGGAAGTTCCACACAGTCCAATTGATATGGTAAGGCTGCGCGGTATGATGGCTGCGATGCTTCCGCCAGTGGAGTCACGGCCGCCTGTAGAAAAAGTAGAAGACCGCCTTATTCCCGGGCCAGACGGCGCTGTTCCAGTTCGAATGTATACACCTTCTGGAAAAGGCCCTTTCTCCTTATTTATATATATACATGGAGGAGGATGGACAGTCGGAAGTGTTGAAGAATATGATATCACATGCAGGCTGCTCGCTAGGGAGACAGGAGCCAAGGTCATTTCTGTTGAATATCGTTTGGCGCCTGAGCATCCATTTCCAGCGGGGTTGGAGGATTGCTATGCAGCGGCGGAATGGGTGTTTGAGCATGCTGCCGAATTAAACGGGGATCCAGCCAATATCACGATTGGCGGTGATAATGCGGGAGGAAACTTATCGGCAGCTGTAGCGTTCATGGCACGAGACCGGAACAAACCGTTTATCTCTAGACAGGTCCTCATTTATCCTGCTACAGATTACTATCATTATCGTGTCTATTCGGAATATGACTCCATTATTGAAAATGGCGATGGCTACTTTTTAACAAATGTGGACATGTCTTATTTTTGGACGCTCTATTTAGGAGATGAGATTCATGCAGTAAATTATTATGCCTCCCCTATCCGTGCGCGTGAGTTCAGCAATCTGCCGCCAACGCTCCTCATTACCGCTGAATATGACCCGCTGCGCGACGAAGGGGAGCTGTATGGAGAAAAGCTTCGACAGGCTGGTGTGCATGTAGATGCTAAACGATTTGATGGTACCATCCACGGTTTTGTTTCTCTATTTCCGAATCAAGAGGATGGAAGAGAAGCGATGCGGTTGATTAGAGATTTTGTGAATAAGCCGTTTGTAATGCAGAAATAAATAGCTTAGGCGTAAAACCTAAATCGTTTTCTTGTTAGAGAGAACAATTTAGGTTTTTTTCATAAATCTAGGAAAGTAAAGAATGCATATAGCTATAATTACGGAGTAGCGTAACACTAATGATCTAGTATAGAGCTTTTTCGTGGGATAAAACAGAAAGATTCTTTACAGGATAGAATGAAAACGATTTTAAAAACAGTTGCTATTCCCCTCCCCTAATGATAAATTAAAGCTATTCTTACCATGAAGGATTGTTACTGGTCAAGCAGGCAAAACCTTAACCATTATTCTTTATATACTTACTATTCATAAAGGTGATCTCAATGAAAATCGCAAAGGTAATCAATAACAATGTTATTAGTGTTTTCAATGATCAAAACGAGGAATTGGTCATAATGGGGAGGGGGCTTGCGTTTCAGAAAAAACCAGGGGATCCAGTCGATGAGGAACGGATTGAGAAGGTGTTCTCATTAAAAAATAAAGACATCTCAGAAAAATTTAAAACGCTTTTATACGAAATTCCGATGGAGTACATGGAGGTTTCTGAGGAAATTATCCAGTCTGCCAAAACAAGGCTTGGCAGAGAGCTAAATGACAGCATTTATGTGTCTCTAACAGATCATATCCATTTTGCCATTGAACGAAATAAAAAGGGGATGGATATTAAAAATGCGTTGCTTTGGGAAATTAAGCGCTTGTATAAAGACGAATTTTCTATTGGGAAAGAGGCTTTGACTAAAATAGAAAAGAAGCTTGGTATTACTCTTCCTGAGGATGAGGCTGGCTTTATTGCCATGCATATTGTGAATGCTGAGCTGAATGAAGAGATGCCAAATATCATAAATATTACGAAGGTAATGCAGGATATTTTAAATATCGTTAAGTATCACTTTAAAATTCAGTTTGATGAGGAGTCACTGAACTATTATCGCTTTGTTACGCATTTAAAATTCTTTGCACAACGGCTGTTTGGCAAAACGTATATGGAAGATCAGGATGACTTTTTATTTGAAGCGGTGAAGCATAAGCATAAAGAAGCATTTGAGTGTACAGAAAAAATCAACGACTATATTAAAAAGCAGCATGCGTATGAATTGACGAATGAAGAAAAGCTGTACTTGACAATTCATATTGAACGGGTTGTAAATCGAAAGTAAGTCAGGTGCATTTTGAAAAAGCTTTTTCGAGAAGAAAGAAAGCGTTAACAATCCTTTGTAAGCATGTTAAATTGTACTCATAATTTAAATATCTGATTCATTTTAGGATTGTTACTGGTTAGGCAGGCAAAACCTGAATTGGTGCTTCGTAATCGGGGATTTTATTGTCCGATGGCATCAGTTCAGGTTTTTCTTTTTACACTTTAGGAGTATAAAATTTCAGCTAGGAGTGAATTCGATGTAGTAGGAAGTTTTAGGAATAAAGTATAAGGGCAGCTATGCCTGTGTCTTCGCCTAACGGCTCGACAATCGGCGAGTTTTCTTTAGAACAGATGTACCCGCACTTTTTATTTAGTTGGATAGCAGTAATTTTAAAAAGAAAGTCTAATCACAAAAGGAGTGTAGAACATGAGCTATAATGGTTTAGCAAAGGATATTGTTAGACTTGTTGGCGGTGAGCAAAATGTATCCAGCCTTGAGCATAAAATCTGTTATAAGTATGGAAAAGAGGTTCCTGATTATATTCTTCAAGAACTGCTGGAGGCTTCGCTTGCTGTCGGAAAGCTTGATGCAAGATATCTTCCATTAGGAAAGAGATTGATATGCTTGAACAAACAAGAGAACAAATGATGCTGCAGGGCTAAATAAGCACATACAGTACTTTGCTAAAATGTTATGATTGTAAATATACATTAGGAGGAAGACACCTCTGTGTTAGAAAGCAGGTATCTTTTTTACTTTGCACGGATTTTTCGAGTTCATAAAACCTTATCTAAAAACCTAAACGTTTGACTGTACGGTTTGTGTTATGTTATGATAATGCCAATAGATGCATAAAGGAGGTTATCTACTTGGGAACGTGTACCGAATTGGAGAGCTAGCACGGCTAGCCCGTGTTTCAAGACGAACGATCGATTATTATACGAATCTAGGCTTATTGAAAGCAGAGCGTTCGGATTCCAATTACCGATATTATAATGAAGCGGCGCTTGATACATTGAAATATATTGAGAGTTATAAGAAGATGCATGTACCGCTTTGTGAGATTAAAGAGTTGCTGCATCGGCAGCAAGGGAACCAACATGATGATATAGTAATGGAGCAAATTGGTGAGATTTCAAAGCATTTGCATGAAATCGAACGTGAATTGCTGCAAATTCGTCCATTATTGAGCTCCTTGCCAGATGACCAAAAGCAGCTGCTGAGACAGCATTTGTCTGCACAAACATCGGCGTTGATGCACACATTGTTAGGATTGCTTGCATAAAGGGAATACCAAGTAAGTATTTTTTTAGATAGAGATTGCGTCTCCTTAAACATACCAAGATTTTCTTCAAGGGAAGCGACAAAAAGAATAACCAAGAAAGATAAAATAGAGAAAACAGGGAGGTGGACACCTTAGCTGGTTATCAGCTAAGGGATGTTCTTGGAGATATTTAATTTAGTCATGATTGCAATTTTAATCGCTCTCACAGGCTTTTTCGTGGCAGCGGAGTTTGCCGTGGTAAAGGTGCGCAGCAGCCGAATTGACCAGCTTGTTGCTGAAGGAAGAAGGGGAGCTTTATCCGCGAAACACGTTACAACCCATCTAGATGAGTATTTATCAGCCTGCCAGCTTGGCATCACTGTAACAGCGCTTGGACTCGGATGGTTAGGGGAACCAACTGTCCATCATATGCTGGAGCCGCTGTTTCAAAATTTAAATGTATCTGATGCGGTTGCAGGTATGATTGCTTTTATTGTTGCCTTTTCACTTGTCACATTCCTGCATGTTGTTGTTGGTGAGCTGGCGCCAAAGACGGTAGCAATTCAAAAAGCTGAGCTGGTTACACTGCTGTTTGCTCGTCCGCTTATTATTTTCTATAAAATTGCCTACCCATTTATTTGGATTTTAAACGGTTCAGCGCGTGTTTTTGTCGGATGGTTCGGGCTAAAACCAGCCTCTGAGCATGAAGCGGTACACTCGGAAGAGGAATTGCGTCTCATTTTATCAGAAAGCTATGAGAGCGGAGAAATCAATCAGGCTGAGTACAAATATGTGAACAACATATTTGAATTTGATAATCGCATTGCAAAGGAAATTATGGTTCCGCGTACAGAAATTGTTGGTCTATATGCAGATGATCCGATAGAAGAGCATATGAATCTCATTAAGACTGAGAAGTATACACGTTATCCTGTTTTTGGCGAAGATAAGGATGATATCATTGGCATGGTCAATGTTAAGGATTTCTTCATTCGCTATACAGACCGCTTACAAACAGAGCCGCAATCGATCCGGGACTTTATGCGTCCTGTTATTGAAGTCATGGAAACCATTCCAATTCATGATTTGTTGCTTGAGATGCAAAAGAGACGGATTGCCCTAGCAATTTTATATGATGAATACGGCGGAACAGCTGGTTTAGTCACGCTTGAAGATATTTTAGAAGAAATCGTTGGAGAAATTCGCGACGAGTATGATGAAGATGAAAAACCGCCTGTACAGCATATTGATGAGTATCATAAAATCGTAGACGGCAAAGTGCTCATTAGTGACGTGAATGATTTGTTTGGAATTCATATCGCTGATGAAGATGTCGACACAATTGGCGGCTGGATTATGACGCAAAACCATGAGATTGAGCAAGGACAATCTATTCGGATGGATGATTACGAGTTTAAGGTGTTAGAGAAGGATGTTCATCAAGTGAAGCTTGTGGAAATTTTTCGTCAGGAGAAGCAGGAACAACAAGAGGAGCAAGCAGCGACTATATAGGGCTGCTGCCTGCTCTCACTACATATATAACTCTACAATTTATAAGAAGGAGAGATGGAGATGTTTAAGAAGTTTCTAGCGCGTTTAGGAAAAGGAGCTGCAACTGTTGATTTGCGTTTTGAAGGTCGCCCGTATCGTGCAAATGAAGCTGTGCAGGGGGAGGTTGTGATTCAAGGCGGAGAAGTAGAACAAAAAATTAATCATCTAGCAGCAAGGCTGATGATGAGTGTTAACACAAAGCAAGGAACTGTTACACGCGAGGTCACAACAATTCCGCTTAGCGGCACATTTACAATTTTTCCGAAGGAACAGAAGGTCATTCCGTTTACCTATATAGTTCCAACAAATTTGCCTGTTTCTAGAGGAACAGTTTCCTATTATTTTGATACACATTTAGATATTGACGGTGGTGTAGATCGTACCGATCTTGATCGTCTTATTATTGAAGTTCCAAAGGATGTACAAGCTGTGTTTCAAGCGCTCGGGCAGCTTGGATTCAGCGAAAAGCCGGGTTCCGGTAAGCTGGACAGCTATGGTCAAGAATTCGCGTTTTTCCCAACAACATTGTTTGCGGGACAGGTAAGCGAGGTAGAGCTTCGTTTTGCTTCTGAAGCAACAGGCTTACGCATCTGGATGGAAGTGGACTGCCGCGGCGGCTATCGTGAAGTAGAGGCTAAGCGAGAGTTATTTTTAGACCAAGATACGCTGCAAGATGCTCAGGCAGTGCTGGATGTACTGAAACAATCTATTCTAGAAGCGGTGGAGCAGCCGCATAGCTTTATGCATCCATTCTCTTATGAGCAATACGGACGCCATGGCCATTATGGACACGGCCATCACGGCAGCCCGATTGCCGGCATGATTGGCGGTATGGCAATTGGAATTTTGGGAGCTGTGCTGCTAGAAGAAATGATGAGCGAAGCGATGGAAGCGGCAGGAGAAGCGCTTGGCTTGGAGGAAGAGGAATTTGCAGAAGGAGAATCCGGTTTTGGTGACTTCTTCGGCGGAGATGACGGAGAATTTTAAGCGGATATATTTTACTAATTGTAAATGCAGCGTACTGCACAACCTACAGTAAGGATGCAAGCAAAGCTGTAAAGCAACAATAATTAAAACGGAAAAACCTCTAAGCTTAGCGCTTGGAGGTTTTTGGTTTATCCTTATAATGTTCCAGCTAGAAGACTATCCGATGCAGTCTCCTCTCGTAGTAAAGAAGAGGCATGAAAGCTCTTCTTATTTGACTAGTTCAGGCAATCGTTCTAAAATCCTTCTTTTTTTATAAAGCATTCTTCCGGTTTCCGCGATCTCCTGAATGGTTTTTCGGTTCAGATAGGCCCCAAATACCATTCCTGCCACTGGAACGAGCTGAAATAGCTTTTTCCACCCGTAGTTATCGCGGTATACAGTAATGACTTCGCGCCAGGATGCAACTTGGGAAATGCCATCCTGTTGATGTGCGCGGTTATCAAAGTTCTGAAGCTCCTTTAAAATGGTCTGTTTACCGACAATATCAGAGGAGGAAAACTGCAGACATTTCACAATAAACAATCGTTCTGTCTCATCATGGGGGTCATACCCATAGCAGATTGCCATTTCTTGGAGAACATTTAACGACATACCAAGTACGGCCGGTATATCAATTGTTAATGTGAAAATTCCGCCGAACCCAGTTGTCGCCCCTTGAGCTGTTGCTAATCTTTTCCGCGATTGCGCAATTTCCTGGGCAACACGATCAATATCGCGAAGCGGCAAATGACGAACATCCTCTAGGGAAATATTTGCTCCAAACTTCTTTAGCGTTGCTTCCTTGCTTACAAGATATTGGCTTCCGGTATGAATGTACTGAACCAACTCATCAAGTACAGCATTTACCTTTTGATGAAGGAATTTCGGTGTGAGCTTATCTAAGATTGCAAACGGAATTTTCCCCCATTTCTCCCAGAACCAAAGGTCTTCCTGTTCCTGCTCCCACTGTTTGATTTCTTGCAATTGCTGTAACAGCTCTTCATTTTGCTCTCGCATTGATCTTCTCCTTAGCCTCATTCATATTACTATTGTAACCTATTTGATAGCTTTTATTGTGAAATTTACTGCAAAATCCTGGTGAATGTTTTTAGAAGAAAGCTTTTCTAAATGTATGGTTGATTTGAAATGAAATATTTAGAGAGTAGTAGAAGAGCGTGAACTTACGGGCTATGTTGATTATGATACATTATATATAGCCTCTACTTGGATAGCCGATGCTTTTCTGTTACATCCAATTGGATAATTCTTCCGTCTTGGATAATTCTTCCGTCTTGGATAATGATTGTCACGGAGCCATACTGGATTTTTTCTAGTAACGATAGGATGTAATCTGCTTTTTCTTGATTAGTTTTTATCATTATATATCCCTCCCAATTGTGAGCTGTTTTCCTAAGAATTTCAAATTACCTTTTCATGCTTTTGACGAACTTATATTCCTGTTCAAGGTCACTCAATGTCCATCTAAAAAGATGCTTAGAATCTTTTCTATACATGCCTGATGCAATGAGTTGATGAATCAAGTATTGTTTTCGTTTTTCTAAAGCGCGGCGAAGCAAATTGCTCATTTTAAGACACATCCAATCACTAAAAAGTATCTCTTTACAAAAGAGTCAATTCAGCAAGACGAGACTTAAGACTTGAAATTCTCAATTTTGTGAAGCAATCAGCGAGTATAGCTTATATAATAAATTTACTATTCCGATGGATAAAGTCTGTTTTTGGCGTGTATGGATGACTCTCCAGTGACCTGATTGAAACTAAACGATACAAAGGGCGCCTAATAAATGTATGTTTATAAATTTGTAGATTAGTGTATTGCATGAAATCTATCTTCTACTTGGATAAACGATGCTTCTCGATTACATCCAATTGCACAATCTTTTCATCGTGAATGACGATTGTTACAGAGCCGTATTTGATTCTTTCCAGTAACTCTAGAATATAGTTTATCTTTTCTTGATTGATCTCTGCCATGATGTGTTTCCCCCTTATTATCTTTTTTTCTTTCTCATACATTTGTATTCTCTTTCAAGGTCACTCAGCTTCCATTCAAAGAGGTGCTTAGATCCTTTTTTATAAACACCTGATGCAATCAATTGATCAATTAAGTATTGTTTTCGTTTTTCCAAAGCATTGCGGAACTCATTACTCATTTTATAACGCGTCCCATCGTAAAAATGTGTACCTTCAAGCTTCTCTTCGAAGCAGAATCATGTCCTCCAGATTGTATTGTCATGTTATCCCTCCTCGTGTCTCTATGCCCTATGTCTCATATAGGTCGAAGTAAATCTGGGATAAACTCCATAAGGCACCTACATGTGAATATGGCTCAGTGCCTTTGGTAGACCAATCAGCAAATATGGTGTAACACCATACTAAAGTGTATTATTCCTATAAGTCAAGTGTGTTTTTGGTTAATTGAAAGTGATTTTTTGTAAATGTTTCCATTTTTATATGAACACTATTTTTCATTACAATAAGTTTCTTGTTTAGGAGGCTAAATGAAAAGTAGAGCTCCATGAAAAAAGTGTATGTTAGGATCTTTTAAACGAGAATGACTTTAATCCGCTTTTTTAATATTTAATTCTTAGTTGACATATGTGAATAGTATGTATAAAATGAGTGACAGCGATAGAATATTTAGAAAACATTTAAAATTGCATAGGCCGATCAGACGACTGAAGGCACACGACATTTGCTCCATAGGGCTTGTTGTGTGCTTTTTGTTATATAAAAAGGGGGAACTTATATGAAATTATGGAAGAAAAAACCAATCGTACAGCAGGCAGGCATCCTACTTTCTGCATTTGTTTTGCTGTCAGGCTGCTCATCCGAGACAACAGGAGGTACAGCGGAACAGGGAAAGGCGAAGTCAATTGAGCTGCTCAACGTATCATATGATCCAACACGTGAGCTGTATCAAGAGTTTAATAAGGAGTTTGCAGCATATTGGAAAGAAAAATCAGGGCAGACCGTTACGGTGAAGCAATCACACGGCGGCTCAGGAAGTCAGGCCCGCTCTGTTATTGATGGTTTAGAAGCAGATGTTGTAACATTGGCGCTTGCCTATGATATCGATGCAATCAGCCAGCAAAAGCTGCTTTCGGACGATTGGCAGAAGCTTTTGCCAAATAACTCCACTCCATACACATCAACAATCGTGTTCCTGGTGAGAAAAGGAAATCCAAAAGGAATTAAGGATTGGGATGATTTAACGAAAAACGGGGTATCTGTTATCACACCAAACCCGAAAACGTCAGGCGGTGCTCGTTGGAACTACTTAGCAGCTTGGGGATATGCGCTGAAGCAATATGGAAATAGCGATGAAAAAGCAAAGGAATTTGTAAAAAATATTTACAAAAATGTTCAAGTATTGGATTCTGGAGCGCGGGGCGCAACGACTACTTTTGTAGAAAAGGGAATCGGTGATGTTTTAATTGCTTGGGAGAATGAAGCGTTGCTGTCACAAAAGGAATTGGGGAAAGACAAATTTGAAATTGTGACTCCATCTATTAGTATTCTTGCTGAGCCGCCAGTAGCTGTTGTAGATAAGGTAGTGGACAAAAAAGGGACACGCAAAGCAGCTGAAGCGTATGTGAATTATTTGTACACAGAAAAAGGGCAGGAGATTGCAGCAAAGAACTTCTATCGTCCACGTAATGAGAAGGTAGCCGAGAAATACGCATCCCAATTTCCAAAGGTACAATTATTTACAGTAGATGAACTATTCGGCGGATGGAAGGAAGCGCAAGAAAAACATTTTAATGATGGCGGCGTGTTTGATTCTATTTACCAAAAATAAAAAGAGCTATTGTGCTCCATGAGGTGAACAAAGGTGAACATACACAGAAAAACACATCGAAGGATTTTGCCGGGTTTTGGTCTTTCATTTGGTTTTACCACATTATATTTGAGCTTATTTGTGCTAATCCCGCTGTCTATGGTATTTATTGAAACCTCACAGCTTGGGTGGAGTAAATTTTTTCAGGCTGTGACAAGTGAACGAGTCCTGCATTCCTATAAGGTCAGCTTCGGGACTGCACTTGCAGCAGCATGTATTAATGCGGTATTTGGTCTATTAATTGCCTGGGTATTGGTTCGCTACCCTTTCCCAGGCAAGCGCCTGCTGGATGGATTCATAGATTTACCGTTTGCTTTGCCAACTGCAGTAGCGGGGATTACACTGACAACGCTGTATTCGCCGAACGGATGGATTGGGAAGCTTCTTCCTATTAAGGTTGCCTTTACTCCGCTTGGTATTACAATTGCCTTAGCATTCATCGGACTTCCCTTTGTAGTGCGTATGGTTCAGCCGGTTTTGGAGAATATCGGGAGGGAAGTGGAGGAAGCAGCAGCTAGTTTAGGAGCTTCTCGCTTGCAAATTTTTTGTAAAGTTATTTTCCCTGAAATTTTTCCTGCTGTATTAGCTGGCTTTTCATTAGCGTTTGCACGCGGCTTAGGGGAGTACGGATCTGTTGTTTTCATTGCAGGGAATATGCCGATGAAGACGGAGATTGCTCCGCTTATGATTATGACGAAGCTTGAGCAGTACGACTATGCGGGAGCGACGGCGATTGCAGTTGTGATGCTGCTTGTTTCCTTGCTGTTTTTATTTTTGATTAATCTGCTCCAAACATGGAGCCGTAAGCACGAGATTGGAAACGAATAGGAGGAGGAGTATGGAGCTTGCAGCATCAAAGCCGGCGAAACAAATAGCGCCGGCAGCTCGTCAAACAACAAACGAGCCTAAATTTGTTAGGATTATCCTTATTTCGGTAGCAATTATGTACTTATCTTTATTTCTTTTTCTTCCACTCCTTACTATTTTTATAAAGGCCTTCGAGCAGGGGCTGGCCGTATATGAAGCTGCAGTGACAGAAAGTGATGCTCTTGCTGCTATTCGCCTCACTATCATAGTTACATTGATCGTCATACCGCTGAATACCATTTTTGGAGTAGCAGCGGCATGGCTGATTACAAAATTTCGCTTTAGGGGAAAGCAGCTGCTTTTGTCACTTATTGAATTACCTTTTGCGGTTTCACCTGTTATTGCCGGTTTGGTATTTGTATTGTTATGCAGCCCGCGCGGCGTATTGGGTCCGTGGCTTGTAGAGCACGGAGTGAAGATTATTTTCTCGGTGCCCGGCATTGTGATTGCAACTATATTTGTTACGCTTCCTTTTGTTGCCCGTGAGCTGATTCCAATTATGCAATCTCAAGGAACGTCAGAGGAGGAAGCCGCAATTTCGCTTGGGGCAAACGGTTGGTATATGTTCTTTCGGGTTACGCTTCCAAATATCAAATGGGGATTGTTATATGGAATGATTTTGTGCAATGCACGAGCAATTGGTGAATTCGGAGCAGTTTCTGTTGTGTCTGGACATATACGCGGGATGACGATTACAATGCCGCTGCATATTGAAATTTTATATAATGAATATCAATTTTCTGCCTCGTTTGCCGTGGCCTCTTTAATGTCGCTTATGGCGCTTGTTACTCTTATTATTAAGAGCTGGATTGAGTGGCAGACAGAGAATCGGGAAGAGTGAGGAAGGAGAACAATCGATGACAATTCAAATTCGAAACGTATCAAAGCAATATGGAGCATTTCAAGCGTTGACAGATATTGATTTAGATATTCCAAAGGGAGAACTCGTTGCATTATTAGGACCTTCCGGTTCAGGAAAAACAACGTTGCTTCGCATCATTGCAGGTTTAGAAGCGGCAGACAAAGGATCTGTCTCATTTGATGGGGAAGACTTGACTGATGTTCATGTCAAGCATCGCGAGGTCGGCTTTGTTTTTCAGCATTATGCCTTGTTTAAGCATATGAATGTGTTTGAAAATATCGCATTTGGACTAAAAGCCCGAAAGCGGAGACTGAGGCCGTCCGCGGCCGTAATTGAGGGGAAAGTAAACGAGCTGCTTCGTTTGGTGAAGCTGGATGGCCTTTCCAATCGCTATCCTGCACAACTTTCAGGCGGACAGCGGCAGCGTGTTGCTCTTGCACGGGCACTCGCAGTAGAACCGAAGATTTTGCTGCTTGATGAGCCCTTTGGTGCATTAGATGCGAAGGTACGTAAAGAGCTGCGCCGCTGGCTGCGGAAGCTGCATGATGAGTTTCATATCACAAGTGTATTTGTGACGCATGATCAAGAGGAGGCATTGGATGTAGCGGATCGGATTGTTGTGATGAATGAAGGAAAGATTGAGCAGCTGGGTACACCGGATGAGGTGTATGATCATCCTGCTAGTCCGTTTGTATATGACTTTCTGGGAAGCGTTAATCTATTTCGAGGTCGTCTGCATCACGGCAAGCTGAATCTTGGTTCCGCACAGCTAGAAGCACCGGAGCATTCACACGTCTTAGATACAGACGCTATTGGCTATGTTCGGCCGCATCATTTGTCAATTGAACGCATAAAGCAAAGCGAGGATGCCATTCCTGCGACAGTTTTCTATTCGCACGCCATTGGTCCTGTTGTGCATATTGAGCTAAAGCGAGAGGATACGAATGAGTATGTGGAGGCAGAAATTAGCAAAGAGAGGTTTGCTAAGCTGCAGCTCCAAGTTGGCGAGGTTGTATACGTTCGTCCAAAGGAAGTGAAAGTATTTGTGCCAGAGGACTTTGTCATATAAAGTGTGAATACTAGACTATGAAACTAATTCTTACATTTGTGGAAAATTATTTAAAATCATAGTTGACTTATAGGAGTAATGCGTAATATTATTGTCAACAAGATAACAATATTTCATCTGACTGATCGGAAAAACCGAAGGTCCTTAACGCTAAGATAAAAAGGTTAAGGGCCTTTTTTGTTCCCTTAATCCGAGTTATCAGATAGGAAAATGTTATTTAGAGAAGAGGCGACTTAGAATGTGCGAAGACAGATGTTTACTATTGTAAGAGAACAGTTAATCTATTTTTGTAGGGAGGGAGAAGAAAGTGAGCGTTTCGATTACGTCATTATATAAAACATTTGTGAAGTCCAAAAGGCAAACAAAGGTACTACAGGATATTAATTTACAAGTAAAGCAAGGGGAATTTGTTACCATTATTGGACCTAGCGGGTGCGGCAAGAGCACATTGCTGAAGCTGATTGCGGGTTTGGATCATGAGTTTGAAGGAGCGATTCACCTGGGTGACCAGCCAATTACAGGGCCAAGCATCAAACAAGGATTTATTTTTCAGGAGCATCGTCTTTTTCCCTGGTTAACAGTAGAAAAAAACATTGCTGCCGACTTACCACTAAAGGATCCTAAGGTGCGAGGCAGGGTGGATGAGCTCATTGAACTTGTAAGATTGAAAGGCTTTGAGAAGGCATACCCAAAGGAGATATCTGGAGGAATGTCACAGCGGGTAGCGATTGCAAGAGCATTATTGCGAGATCCAGAGGTGCTGCTGTTGGATGAACCGTTCGGTGCACTCGATGCATTTACAAGGACGCACTTGCAGGATGCATTGCTTGAGATTTGGCAGCAAAAGAAAACGACGATGATCCTCGTGACGCATGATTTGGATGAATCTATTTATCTCGCTGACCGCATTGTCATTATGAGCGCAAGACCAGGCAAAATTAGCAATATTATCTCGGTTGATTTACCGCATCCTCGGAAAAGAGCGAGTCGTTCCTTCCAGGAGTTTAGGCAAAAAGTACTAAGTGAATTTGAAAAAGTAGAAGAGCTTCAGCTCATTGAAGGCTCTGGTATTTAGGAGAGGATGAAGAATATGATTCGAAACATAAAGCTTTCTATTTTCATACTAGCAGCAATGATTGCGGTTATTCTAGCTGGTTGTGCTTCAAAAGAGACAACGGCAACCGAAAAAAAGGGGAATAAGGAAAATCTTACAGTGAATATTGGGATTCAGCAAAGCCTAGGGCCTTTATTAATTGCGAAGGAGAAGGGCTGGTTTGAAGAAGAATTTGCGAAGGTCGGGGTTAAAGTAAAATGGACAGTATTCCAAAGCGGTCCTCCCCATTTCGAAGCATTAGCAGCGAACCGGTTAGACTTTGGTGCAGTAGGAAATTCACCGGTGATTGCCGGTCAAGCCGCAAATATCCAATTCAAGGAAATTGCACTTGCAAGCGATGGATTAAAAGGAAATGCAATTCTTGTTCGCAAGGACAGTCCAATTCAAACGTTAGAAGATTTAAAAGGGAAAAAGATTGCAGTAGCTAAAGGAAGCAGCGGATTCAATTTATTATATCGTGCGTTAGATAAAGCTGGCATAAAACCAAAGGATGCTAAAATTATTCAATTACAACCGGATGAAGCACAGCCCGCATTTGAAACAGGAGCGGTAGATGCTTGGTCGATTTGGGAGCCTTTTGTTTCGTTACAAACTATACAGAAAGATGCAAGAGTATTGGCAGATGGCTCATCCTTAAATGTGTACTCCCCGGGCTTTGTAATTGCGCGGACAGAATTTACAAAGGAACATCCTGAGCACGTTGTACGCTTTCTAAAGGTATACGAGAAAGCACGTCTTTTTGAAAAAGAACACCGTACTGAAGCGATTGAATTGTATGCAAATGCGAAAAAAATTGATAAGGATATTGTGCGTCAAGTACTTGAAAACAACGAAGCCTTGAACCTGCCGATTACAGAGGAAATTATACAAGCACAGCAGGCTACTGCAGACTTCCAGTATTCTCTTCAGGCTATTACGAAGAAAATTGACGTATCCCAGATAGTTGATAATTCTTATATTAAGCAGGCATTACAGGAAGTAAAGGAAGAACAAAATAAGTGAGGTGATGCAGGGTGAGTAAAGTCAAAACAGCATTATCACCCGTTCGGTCCATTGGTAACATTCGAAAGCCTGATAATTCTAAAAAATTGAAGAGTATTTCTTTTAATAGTACCACAAGCGTAATGTTTCGGGGCTTAGTTGTACCAATCGTTGTATTAATAATCTGGCAGCTATCCGTATCAATTTTACATGTGCCAAATACAGTACTGCCAACACCCTTACATATTCTTGCCTCGTTTCAAGAATTAATAGGATCGGGCGAATTGTTTGGACACTTGAAAGTTAGCCTCACTCGTGCTTTGATTGGGTTTCTATTAGGTGCAAGCCTAGGTCTCCTGTTTGGAACAATAACGGGTCTTTCTAATAAAACAGAGCAACTCCTGGATCCGTCCTTGCAAATGCTGCGTACAGTGCCGCACTTAGCATTAGCGCCGTTATTTATTCTCTGGTTTGGCCTAGGGGAATTATCAAAGATATTATTAATCGCGCTTGGAGCATTCTTCCCTCTGTATGTTAATACACTGCTTGGCATACGCGGAGTAGATAAAAAATTATTTGATGTAGCGCGCATTCTGGAATTTAGTCGCTGGCAGCAAGTAACAAAGCTCATTTTACCGGCCTCTCTTCCGAATATCCTGCTTGGGGTTCGGTTGTCACTTGGAGCAGCTTGGCTTGGGCTAGTTGTTTCAGAATTAATGGGAGCCAGCGAAGGGATTGGGTACCTGATTATGGATGCAAGGCAATTTACCCGCACGGAGGTTGTCTTTGTCGGCATCATCATCTTCGCCCTGGGCGGGAAGCTGGCCGATTCATTCGTTCGAGTGTTGGAGTCTAGACTATTAAAATGGCGTGACAGCTACCGTGGAAAGGATGCTACTTGATTATTAATTAGGAAATAACCTGTCATACAATTAAAACCAACTAAATTTATAGATTAAATAAGAATTTAGGCGTGTTCATTCTATTTTGATTACTTTGTTCATATGGGAAAAGGAGAGAGGATAATGTCAAACGTTGTAGTAATTTCCGGGAGCCCTGCTGCAGTCTCCCGTTCATCCGCAATTTCAGCATTCGTGAGGGATGAGCTTGTTACGAAAGGAAATAAAGTAGAGACGATTACGGTGCGCAACCTGCCTCCTGAGGATCTTATTTATGCAAATTTTAATAGTCCGGCCATTGGGCAGGCAAAAGCGTTGGTTGAACAAGCGGATGCAGTTATCATTGTCAGCCCGGTATATAAAGCAAGCTATCCAGGGATTTTAAAAACCTTTTTAGATTTAATTCCAGAAAAAGGATTAACAAATAAAATTGTTCTTCCGATTGCGACAGCAGGTACTATTGCACATCTTGCAGCGCTTGAATATGCATTCAAACCTCTTTTCTCAGTACTGGGGGCACGAGATTTTACTGATGGTGTATATATTGTAGATTCACAAGTCGCGTATACGGAGCAGGAGCTTACATTTGTCGATGCTGAAGTTGAACAAAGGCTCGGGGATGCTATCGCGCAGCTGCAGATACGACTACAACAAAAAGAAGCACAAGCAAGTCGATAAACACTAGATTACTAACCATCTATAATTAGGGAGTGAAGAAGGAATGGAAGTTTTATGGTTTATTCCAACTCATGGGGACAGCCGCTATTTGGGAACGACAAAGGGAGGGCGTGTAGCTGATTTTTCATACTTTCGTCAAGTCGCGCAAGCCGCTGATCGCCTTGGCTATACAGGTGTCTTAATTCCAACAGGGAGATCATGCGAGGATCCATGGACGCTGGCTTCAGCCTTATCAGCTGTTACAGAACGATTGAAATTTCTCATTGCTGTTCGTCCAGGAATTATGTCTCCTGCTGTTGCAGCACGGATGGCATCAACAGTGGATCGCATCTCAAACGGACGGCTTCTCATTAATGTGGTCGCAGGCGGCGATCCAGTTGAATTAGCTGGTGATGGATTATTCCTTGCACATGATGAGCGCTATGAAGTAACCGATGAGTTTCTAACAGTTTGGCGGAACCTGCTAGCGGGGGAAGAGGTTCATTTTAGTGGAAAGCATCTGAATATAGACGGTGGCCAATTGCTCTTCCCGCCTGTCCAACAGCCGCATCCGCCTATTTATTTTGGCGGTTCATCACCGGCAGGGCAAGCTGTTGCGGCTAAGCATACAGATGTGTACCTAACATGGGGAGAGCCGCCTGCACAGGTGGAGCAAAAGATAAAAGAGGTACGCCGCCGGGCCGAGCAAGAAGGAAGAACGGTACGCTTTGGCATTCGCTTGCATGTCATTGTAAGAGAAATGGAAGAAGAAGCTTGGCAAGCTGCTGATCGCTTAATTCAATATGTGGATCAGGATACAATTGCGGCCGCGCAGCGTACGTTGGCTCGCCAAGATTCGGTTGGACAGAAGAGAATGATGCAGCTTCATAAAGGAGGAAGAGAAGTTCTGGAGATTAGTCCCAATCTTTGGGCAGGAGTCGGGCTTGTTCGAGGCGGAGCCGGTACAGCGCTTGTTGGCAACCCGGACCAAGTGGCAGCTAGAATGAGAGAATACGAGGGCTTAGGTATTGATACATTTGTGTTATCGGGCTACCCTCATTTAGAAGAAGCATATCAATTTGCAGAGCTTGTCTTCCCGCTTTTGCCGTTGAAAAACAGAAGCTCAGGGCAAAACAATCAGCCTGTTGGGGAAATGATTGCGAATCAATATGCACCAGAAATAGTAAAGTAGACCTTGAAATACAAGTGTATATGAAAAGGAGGCCGTGCGGAGCGGTCTCTTTTTCTTGCTTTGTATGGAACTATTTTGGACTGGATGGCGAAATCGCAAAGAATATATTATAGCTTTTGAGTCCAAGTTCACGGATTTTTATATTATATTATTAGAATTAAATGAATTTATGCAAAATCCTGCATATAGCAAGTGACGTACGTTATAGAAGTACCCGGCATATATTATAGAAAGAGTAGAAAATTCTACAAGGGGGTGAGAAACATGATGTTCTTACTGGTCAGTTCACTAGTATGGCTTAGCATTATTGGTATTCCTGTCGTCATCATTTGGGGCATTTGGAAAAAATCCGTACTTGCCTTCTTGATTGGAGGCACCCTTTGTCTGTTTCTATCTGTGTTTATGTATATCACAATGAATCCAACGCTACCGTGGCTCATGGGGGCTATATTACTATTTTTCGTTTCAGCTCTTCTTCAAAGAAAGAAAAAATAGAGTGAAATTTCTATTTATCTGTTCAAAACAGGTCCAGTAAAGGGTTGGACGCCTTCTTGCCTATTCTTTTGTCCAGTCTTGAACAAGGCTTATGCTATACTCTAGTTATGTATTCAATACTAGAATAGGAAAGGGAGAAAACATAGATATATGGGGAAACTAAGGGATTGTATCTTATTAAAAAAATACTTAGTTTATATTATACTTATTTCTTATGTTCTTGTTGGGCTAACAGGATGTCAAACAGCTAGAAATACAACGACGGCGACAGTAGATCATGTAATTGACGGTGATACGGTTAAGGTAACAATAGGAAATCAGACAGAAACGATTCGTATGCTGTTGATTGATACGCCGGAGTCTGTCCATCCAACTAAGCCGGTCCAGCCATTTGGGAAAGAAGCAAGCAACTACTTAAAAGAAATGCTGCCAAATGGAACAAAGGTAGAGCTGGAGTATGATGTAGATAAGCGCGATAAGTATGACCGTGTATTAGCGTATATATGGCTTGATGACAAAATGCTAAATGAGGTTTTGGTAGAAAAGGGACTCGCTAGGGTAGCTTATATCTATAAACCGAATACAAAGTATGAAGCAAGGCTTAAAAAGGCGGAGGAAAAAGCGAAGGAGGAAAAGCTAGGGATTTGGTCGATTCCCAATTATGTAACAGATCGAGGATTCAATAGCGATGTTCAGGCTCCTTCGCAGGATCAAGGAAAGTCAGACTCTTCAACGTGTGACCAGCCTCTTATTAAAGGAAATATCAGGAACGATGGCGAAAAAATTTACCATACGCCTGCTAGTCCGCAATATAAGGTGACAAAGGCGGAAGAGATGTTTTGTACAGAAGAGGATGCTGTAAAGGCAGGGTTTAGGAAGGCCGGATAGTATAAAAAGTGGATGGTGAAAATAAAGAAGGACTGGATGGTTCTTTTTTATCACCATCCTTTATTATTTAGAAGAAAGCAGAGGAAAGGCAGTGAAATCTGTTCTTCTCCTTTTTTAAAGGTGCTGTTGATTTTTTCTTCAGTTACGATGCTAAGTTAGTTAAAAAAGGAGCTGCTACGGCAATTTCTTTTTTTTATTAAATGATGGGTACAGATTAGTGAAGCACAAAAAACTAAAACTGCTTAATGGCTCGGTACTTATTTTTCAGGAACACCAAGACATTAAAATAGGCGCTTTAATGTTCAATTCAATATTTCTTTTATATTGAATACAGAGTTTAATTTTCAAGATGGTAAATCATCAGGACCTTTCCATAATCGTTTACTAATCCTATTTCCTATTATAAGTATGATCATATTCATTCCTATGCAAGCAGAGATATCCCACCAAACCAGACTATGCAGTACTCCAATCATTTGAAGAAGTTTATTAATTCCGCCTATGAAAAAAGCAGGTAAGGTAAATTTGAGCCATAGATATTTCCATTTCCGTTTCAAAACGCATACAAAGAAAACACTTGAAAGCATCCCGATAAGGGCTGAAACAAATGTTGTATTATGAGATTGGTTTTCAAACCACCCTATAGAATAATACCTGCTATGAAAAAAGGCAATCGACAGAAACTGCATAGTACAAAACGACCAGAGAATAAAAAATAGGGTTACAGAGTGGCGAAAACCCGTTAACGGAAGCAATATTTGTTTAAACCAAAATTTAGCAATATTGTAGTAGAATATCAAACCAATCGCCGTAAATTCAAGCCTCCACCAGTTATGATGATAAATGCCTAATTTTAAAAATAGCCATTCGGTCCCTACTACAAAACAGGTAATAATAATGATCCATATCCAACGCAAGTGAAACGCGGCTATTAATGTAGCGGATGAAGGCAAGGTAAGTGAATTTGATGCAAGAGCTCCCATGTTGTTGTCATAATACTCATCATTTGAAAGGATCTTGGGAGAATAATCATAGCTTTCAAATAATACATAAATAAAGAATTCAATAGTAAAGCTAAGGCCAACCATATTGAAAAAAAGGAGAAGACACCGTGGGTTTTTTGTTTTGAGGTAGGTGTATATAAGAAGGATAAGACTTATCGTTCCTAATCCTAGATACCATATTGAATGGTCATTCAAAGGTAAAAAAATTCCTTTATTCATGGGAATTCCTCACTTAGTTATGGAAAGTTTTTATCATGACAGGGACTATTATTATGTAGGATATACAAATACTTATTAGTTTAGACATATCTAATCTGCAGCAGTGGAGGATGAGGGACGTGAGGAACTACGCTCTCACGGTAATATTCTAACTAATCCGAAAACGGTTCATTGATGGGGGCATTTCCTCAACAAGGTGGTAAGATTTTATTATAAATCTTAAGAAGCAACGAAAGACCGATTAATTCGGTCTTTTGTTTTGATTAAAAATTAACAATGGAGTTTAACAGAACCTTGTTAAAAGATAGTATAACTTTTTAAGGTATTGTCTAGCTCCAGCATCCAGTCTTCTCGCAGTCAAATAACCCTCGCCACATAAAGCGAAAAAGCGCCTTTAGTGGTAAAGACCACACGGAAACCTTCTGTGAATCGGCTTCGCCTGAACCGTACGTTTTGTGTGCGGATTGTTTGCCTGCCCTTGCTAGGCGGGGTGTCCCAGCTTTTCCTATTTCGTTTTTTCTAAGAAATTGTGAGTGCTTGCTGTATGCTGCTATGTGCTTGAATGAATGCACAGCTTTTTTCAGCAATCAGTTCCTTGTCATAATCCATGGAGGCAACATGATAAGAATTCTGCAAAGTAACAGTCTCCCTTATACGAGAGCTTACGTGCTGAGTGATATAGTCTGTGTTCTCAGGAGGAACAACATGGTCTTCTGTAGATTTAAAGGCTAGTACCGGGCATGTAATATGAGAGAGTTTTTCCCTGGTGTCGTCCATTAACAGCAGCAGCTGTTGAATTGCTGAAATTGGTACTTTCGGGTATGCGATTTCATATACATCCTTATCCTTAATGTCAGGTGCTCCTTCATCTACAAAGCGCGGTTTTTGTTTACCCCGAAATTCTTCAAGTACAGGGATGCTCGTCATAGCTGCATTAATGAGGATAATGCCTGCAATATCCTGATGCTTGCTTGCAAGCTGGGCGGTTAAGGCACCTCCCATAGATTGGCCAATTACGAAAATTTCACGGCAGTGCTGCTGAAGAAGGCGATAGCCTTCTTCCAGGCTTTGAATCCAATCGCTATATAGGCAGCTTTCCATATCTTCATAATGCGTACCGTGCCCTTTTAATCTGACAGCATATACAGTAAAGCCTTGCTTTGCTATGTATTCTCCTAGAAAACGGACGCTCTGAGGCGTTCCTACAAATCCGTGTGAAATTAAAACACCAATATCATTTCCTTTGAAAAAGAATGAGTCTGCTCCATCTAAAATTGGATATTGTGTTGTCATCCTATTCCCTCCTCATAGCTATTTGTTTTCTATTTAGAATAAGTCGTAATTATATTTCTATTCTCTTAATTCATTTGGTGACATTAGTGAATGAATTAACAATTATAATGTAACCTAATACTAAAACAAATTATTCCTATCAGTCAAGTGGGTTTTTGGTGAGTGCAGAAAATTTTTTGCAGCTTTTGGTCTATAGGGATGTTCTTCTAAAGAAGACGATTTACATGTGCTGATCGGCAATTACTCTAAATGCTAATATAAAAAAGTGAGTACTTACTCATTTTTTGTGCTCATTTTTCCTGAACTATTGTATAATGAAAGTGAGTAATCACTCACTTTTAGTTGAAAGGGGGCTTACGATATGAACCCAGCCATTGTAGTCAAAGGAGTAAGCAAAAGCTTTGGAAAAAAAGAAGTATTAAGAAATATCGATTTAACGGTGGGAGAAGGCCAAATATACGGTTTAATTGGTCCTTCTGGTTCAGGTAAGACAACTTTGGTTAAGATGATTGTCGGAATGGACGCACCTGCTTATGGAGACGTAGAAGTATTGCATACGAAGGTTCCGAACTTATCACTTTTACAGGATATTGGATATATGGCGCAATCCGATGCTTTGTATCCAGAATTAACAGGGAAAGAAAATCTAGCTTTCTTTGCTTCGCTTTTTAAATTGAAAAAGGAGGAACAAAAGCAACGGATTGCGTATACAGCAAATTTAGTGGACCTTACTTCTGATTTATCCAAGAAAGTATCAGCGTATTCAGGAGGCATGAAGCGCAGATTGTCACTAGCTATTGCTTTAGTTCAAAATCCGCAAGTTCTCATTTTAGATGAACCGACGGTAGGGATTGACCCTGAGCTGAGGCTATCCATTTGGAATGAGCTCATCCGGCTGAAGAATGAGGAAGGAAAAACCATCCTTGTGACGACTCATGTGATGGATGAGGCAGAAAAATGCGATTGTCTTGCGATGGTGCGAGAGGGGAAAGTGTTGACAAGCGGTTCACCTAGGGAGTTAAAGGAGCTTTACAATGCTGCCAATTTAGAGGAAGTATTTTTAAAGGCGGGAGGTAAGCACAAATGAGAATGATGGCTCTCATCAAACGAATTTGTCAACAAATGCTTCGGGATAAGCGAACGCTCGCATTGCTGTTTCTTGCTCCACTATTGGTGTTATCACTCATGTACTTTCTCTTTAACGGCAATACAGTCAATCCTAAGATAGGTATAGTCAACGTAGATGCTAAGCTTGCGCAAAAGCTTGAGGGTATGGATATTGAAGCAGTGGAGTACAAGGATGTAAAGGATGTACAGCAAACGATTATTGATGATCACTTGGAAGGCTTATTGAAGATAGAAAATGGCAATGCGGCCCTGACGCTTCAAAATACAGATCCTTCAAAAAGCAAGGCATTACAGATAAAAATTCAACAAGCTCTGGCGGCCCAAGCGCAACAAAATCTAGCTGCACAGACCGGGGCTCATGCAGCACTCCCCAAAACAACAGAAATGAAGACACATTATGTGTATGGAAATAAGGACACATCATTTTTCGATGTGTTAAGCCCTATATTGGTCGGATTCTTTGTATTTTTCTTTGTTTTTCTTATCTCAGGAATTGGACTATTACGTGAACGGACAACAGGTACGTTGGAGCGGCTGATGTCAACACCAATTCGAAGAGGAGAAATTGTAGCCGGCTATCTGATTGGTTATGGCTTATTTGCGATTATACAAACGGTGATAGTTGTTTTGTATGCTGTGAATGTGTTAGATATTGTCTTGGCAGGATCTATTTGGAATGTAATTCTGATTAACCTCTTAGTAGCTCTTGTTGCGTTATCCTTAGGAATTTTATTATCTTCCTTTGCAGCTTCAGAGTTTCAAATGATTCAGTTTATCCCGATTGTTGTAGTGCCGCAGGTATTTTTTACAGGCATCTTCCCGTTCGACAGCATGCCTGGATGGCTGCAGGCAATTGCTAAGGCAATGCCGTTGTACTATGCAGGGAATGCTTTAAAGGATGTGATGTACAAGGGGTTAGGCCTTGGTGCTATTAGTGGAAAACTGTTTGCGTTAGCAGTCTTTGCACTTGTTTGTATTGTATTAAATGTATTCGCGTTAAAAAAATATCGTAAGTTATAGAGACAGCAGGCCGCGCGAGCTGTACGTATCTAAATAAAAAAGGATTAGAATGTGCATAGAAAGAAGTGGTTATATTGTCGTCCAAGAACTTAATCGAATCCGCACTCATTCAAATGAGCCTCAAAGAAAAAAGGACCGATAAGCAGCAAAAAATAGTAGAAGCAGCGATTAAAATATTTGCAGAAAAAGGTTATACAGCTACGTCCACGAATGAAATTGCCAAGGCGGCCGGGGTTGCTGAAGGAACGATTTTTCGTCATTTTGGCACGAAGGAAAATTTATTGCTTTCGGTAATTGTTCCATTTTTAATGGAAGCTGCACCGATCGCAGCCGACGAGTTTATTCAAGAGGTAGTAAGCAAACCCTATGACAGCTTTGAAAGCTTTTTAACGGCTATTATCAAAAACCGCTTAGCCTTTCTTGAGGAAAATATAGATATCTTTAAAATTCTAGTGACTGAATTGTTAAATCGAGATGATTTACGTCAATATCTGATGAAAATGTTTGAGCAAAAGGCGCTTCAGCCTTTCAGTGCTGTTCTCGATATGTATAAACAACGGGGGGAGCTGCTCGATCTTCCGAATGCGGCTCTTTTGCGCATGATGGGAACGAGTATATTTGGATATTGCGTATCTCGCTTTGCATTTTTCCCAAATATCAAGTGGAATGATGGAGCAGAAGTAGAAAATATGGTTCGGTTTATATTAAATGGCATTGGGGCAGCAAAATAATATAGAGCCTTTAGTTTAGCTAGTAAGACCTTTATCTGCATGGTAAAGGTTCTTTTTTACTTTAATATAAATTTCCAGCTAGAAGCTAATTCAACGCAGCAGGAAACTTTAGGAATAAGGTATAAGGGCGGCTGCGCCTCTGTCTTCGCTTAAAGGCTCACCAATCGGGGAGTTTTAATTGATATGCTTTGCTTATAAATATAAAATAGATGAGGACTGCCCAGTTAGGGAAGGGATAATGAAGGAGTTATATATTCTTTAACTTTAAGGAATATTACAGATAATACGAAGCAAGTAGAAATTCCGTTATTTGACGTATGCTTATTACAAATATAAAATAACTTACATAAAATAATCAACTATCCGGATAGTACAAGGCAGCTCGTGCTGTTAAACAGAATCCACGGGAGGTACATACATGACGATTACAGCAAACATCGTTCATATGCTAGAAGATAAAATTCAAATCATTCATCGTAACGAAGGAGCAATCTATTTAGTTGGTCCTGTAAAATTACCGGTTAATTTATATGGGGAAACGAAGACGTTTCAGTGGTACTGCTGGCTGAATTGCAATGAAGTAACAGATAGAATAGAACGGATTATTGAGAAGCTATCATCTGTAGACTTAGCAGAAATGCAGCAGTCCAGCGTGCTTGTATACGGTGACTTTGCAAACGCGGACGATGCACTTATTCGCATGCACAGTATTTGTCATACTGGGGATATCTTTGGCAGCAAACGCTGCGACTGCGGCTTTCAATTAAAGCAGTCGATGAAGATGATTACAGAGCACGGTACAGGCGCCCTTTTTTACCTGGCAAATCATGAAGGCCGCGGCATTGGTCTATTTAGTAAAGCGATGGCGTACGTTTTGCAGGAAAAAGGCCTAGATACAGTAGAGGCCAATCTAAGCCTTGGCTTTGTGGATGATGCCCGTAACTATGATGATGCAATTGAAGTGTTGAAGACATTAAGATCCAAGCCGGTAACCCTTATTACAAATAATCCGAAAAAGCTGCAGGCACTGCAAAACGCAGGATTAAATGTATCAGATCGAGAGCCGCTATGGGGAGATGTTTCTGAGTTTAATGAAAAGTATCTTCAAACAAAAATTAAGCGCTCTGGTCATTTGAGAGGAGACTCTATACAAGAATAAGCATGAGTTTCACATGAAACTCATGCCTGCTGCCATTAAAATATAGTAGGACTTTCCTCACATCGTTATGTTAAAATTATAATAGTTTAATAGAGATTCTGCTAGAGTATTAGCAGAATCTTTTAATAACTGAACTTTTTGACAACGAAGGTGAGGATAATGGAATTTCTTGAAGTGCTTTTGCCGATCTTTGGGATTTTTGTGCTCGGTTATATTGGAGAGAAAAAAATCGGCTTTGACACGAAGACAATTTCTGCGATGTCTATGTATTTAATGTCGCCTGTACTTGTATTCCGTACCTTTTACAAAACGACATTTACGGTAGAGTACTTGTATATGACATTGTATCTTGTGGTTCTTTGCTTTATTTTAATTTTCATTGTCTATGCCGTTTCCGCCATGCGCAACTATTCAAGATCTGAAACATGCGGTATGATTTTGGCATCGGTCTTTATGAACAATGGTAATTATGGTACGCCTGTAATTTTACTTTTATTTGGGGCAACAGGACTTGATTATGGAATTATTTTAATGGTCATTCAATCACTTGTGATGTGCACGGTCGGTGTGTATTACGCGGCAAAAGGCAGCCCGGATGGAGATGGGGTTCGTTCCGCTCTTCGTGCCGTCCGGCGCATGCCGATGGTTTACGGTGCCATGCTCGGATTTTTATTCCAAATGCTGCACGTTCCTCTTAGTGGATCCGTTCGCGAGGCGATTGATTTAGTCGCAAATGCGGCTATTCCAACTATTATGATTGTGTTAGGTATGCAGCTCGCAAAAATATCAATCAGAAATCTGGCTAAGGAAAAAATTTCTTTTTCTCTTATGATTAAGCTGGCGATTTCACCTGTCATCGCTTACGGTTTAACGATGCTGTTTCCTATGGAGGGAATGGTGAAGCAAATTATGGTGATTATCGCCGCTATGCCAACAGCTGCTAATACAACGATGTATGCTATCCAATTCGATACTGAGCCCGAGTTCGTCTCAAGTGCGACACTCGTAAGTACATCATTAAGTTTGGCTACCTTGCCGATTATTTTTACGCTTGTTTTATAAAAACGATCCCATGCTTTTTTATGACAAGAGAGCGAGCCGACAAACGGTTCGCTTTTTTATTTCCGTAGAAATAAGTCTGTTTTTTTAACAAAAATAACTGATTTTTTAATTTAGAATTCAGAATAATCAAATTATAATGTAGAAGAATTTCTCCTCTTAGTCCGCCTCTTTTTGAAAGGGTTTTCATTAAGGGGAGTATTACGAGCAGAGAGGCGGTGCAGCGGGTCTTCATACTAAGGGCAAACAATGGTTGTTGTGATTCGGCAGCATGATAAAACTAGTAAAACAGATAAGGATATCTTTTTTAAAAATGATGATGCTGTAAAACAGCTATAAAGACTGCTAAGGAAGGTGACCGGAACGTGAATCAGAAGAAATCTTCATTCGTTAACAAGGCACTCACTGTAGCTTTAACGGTGCCGATGCTTTTTACGGGTATCGATAACGCAACTGCTGCTAATGTCCAGAAGGAGAATTTGGCAGGTAAGGGGGCAGGTGTGCAGCTAGAATACCTTGACAGAGGTTTGACTGCGGCACCTACATCTGAAGGTGTGTTTCTTAGCTGGAGACTTTTAGCCAATGAGGTGACAGGCTATTCTAGCAAAGGCTTAACCGGCGCCAATTTTAATGTGTATCGCGATGGCAAAAAAATTGCAACGGTGGAAGATAGCACAAATTACTTAGATAAAGAGGGAAATGCTACATCTAAATACTATGTGAGCGCCGTAGCGAATGGAAAAGAAGTTGACCAAAGCGCAACTGTTACCCCGTGGGGAAAGCAATATTATGATTTGAAGCTGAAAAAACCGGCAGACGGTGTAACACCTGCGGGAGAAACGTACACGTATTCTGCTAACGATATGAGCGTTGGCGATGTAGACGGTGATGGTCAATATGAGTACTTCGTGAAATGGGATCCATCCAATTCTAAGGATGTTTCTATCAAAGGATATACCGGTAATGTATACATTGACTGTTACAAACTTGACGGAACACTTCTCTATCGGATAGACCTGGGCGTTAATATTCGAGCAGGTGCCCATTATACGCAATTTATGGTATATGACTTTGATGGAGACGGAAAAGCTGAAATGATGTTCAAAACAGCCCCTGGTACAAAGGTGATCAAGTTCGATAACGAAGGAAATGTGGTATCTGAAAAATACATCACAATGCCGCAGGAGGACATTCAAGCGGGTTATAGTAATGAGGATGATTACCGCATGAGTGCGAGCGATTATTATGAGCATGTAGTGAACATGTTTATGGGCTGGGACAAGCATGAGGAGGTTGTAAACGGGCATTGGCCAAAAACTCTTGAGGAATGCTTTGGAATCGAAAAGAAATATAACTATCCGCTCTCAAGAAAAGATGCTGAAAGCTTAGCAGATTACTTTATTGATGTATACGCTCCGAGCAGAAGCAGCAAAAATGAGCTTAGAAAATTTGAAGGCTTTATTGTGGACGGGCCTGAATATTTGACGGTATTTAATGGAGCAGATGGTGCGGAATTGGAAACCATCCATTATAAAACACAGCGTCATGACGATGGTCTTATGTGGGGAGATTATGCAATGCCAAGAATTGAGCCGGCAAATCGAGTGGATCGTTTCCTTGCTGGTGTTGCATACCTTGACGGAGAAAAGCCTTATGCCGTATTTGCACGCGGCTATTATACGCGTTCTACGCTTGTTTCCTACAGCTGGGACGGCAGCCATTTGAAGGAGCATTGGTATGCAGACAGCGGATGGACGCCTATGAGCAATCCATTTAATGATAGTCCTCATGGCAGATCAAGAACTGATCCAGAGTATGGATCTATGACAACGCAAGGTGCCCATTCTCTCAGCGTAGCGGACGTGGACGGTGATGGACGTCAGGAAATTGTATACGGAGGAGCTACAATCGATCATGATGGCAGCCTATTGTACAGTTCGATGGATGTATTGCCTCCGCAAAGTGCGTCGCCAGGCACGGTAGCTAGATTAGGACACGGTGATGCGCTCCATGTTACAGATATTGATCCAGATAGACCGGGCTTAGAAACCTTCATGGTTCACGAAGGTGCTACAGGTGCTCCATATGGTTACTCCTTGCGTGATTCTAAAACAGGAAACGTACTGTATGGAGGCTATACGGGCAAGGATACTGGACGAGGCATGGTAGGAGATATCGATCCTTCTCGTAAAGGATTAGAAACATGGGCAGTCGGTACGTGGACAGCCGCTGGTGAAAAGTTAAGTACAGCATCGCCAGGCACGAATATGAATATTAAGTGGTCAGCGGATATGACTACACAAATCGTAAACGGTGCACAAGAAGCTACACCAACCATTGAGGATTGGAAGAAGGGCTGTTTGCTTACAGCTGAAGATACAAGAACAAATAACGGTACAAAGGGCAATCCTTCCTTAGTTGCCGATGTATTGGGAGACTGGAGAGAGGAGCTCCTTGTAAGAACAGCGGACAGCTCTGCGATTCGTATGTATCTCAGCACAGAGGTAACAGACCGCAAGCTTTATACACTAATGCAAGACCCGCAATACCGGGCAGAGGTAGCAAGACAAAACACAGCCTACAACCAGCCTTCCTACACAAGCTTCTATTTTGCATCTGATACGGATTGGTCGAAGGTCCCAACGCCAAGCTTCTGGACACCGGGCGTTATGTCTGTATTAGAGAATTTAATGAATGATTATAAAGAAGCTGGTGAATTAACGGGTCCGATCGTGCCGCAATTAACGAATAGCTATAATCAGGCAAAGCATCAGCTTGAAAAAGGATCCGTACAAAATGCTATTAAGTTTATGGAGCAATATTTGTCTCATATCAACCAAGAAAAGAATCCAGCGAATATAGTCTCAGACCGAGCGAAACAAAACTTATCCCATCATGCTCAGCTGCTGATAGAGATGTGGAAGGCAGGAAAGAACTAATAGCCATTGAAACAATTCGAGTATGAAAAAAGTGCAAGCATGTAGACGGCCGCCTTGAAATAGCAGGCAGCTTTTTGTACCGCTTTAGGAAAGCATAACTAGACTGCAAGGTTAATAAATAAACGTGGGGAGAAATCTAGCATGATTCGAAAAGCGACAGTAATGAAGGTATTTGAAGGATTCCATGATGAGTATAAAAGACGTCATGATGAGCTATGGCCGGAAATGGAAAGAGAATTAAAGAATCATGGAGCACATCATTATTCCATATTTTTGGATGAAAAAACGAGTACCTTATTTGCCTATGTCGAAATTGAGAGTGAAGAAAAATGGAATGCCATGTCTCAAACAGAGATTTGCCAAAAATGGTGGCTTTATATGAAGGATATTATGGAAACGAATCCTGATAATAGCCCTGTTGCAGCTGAATTGAAGCAAGTATTTTATTTAGAATAATAGGATTCAGTGGGATGTAAAAATAAATTAGAAAAAGAAAGAGACGTCTCAATATAAGACTGCCATGATTTAGTTGGCGGTCTTTTTCATTATAGAATTCAATTCTTGAACAGGCCATATGAATGCAAGGTAAACTCGAATCACTGTTTTTTGAACAATGATTGCTGTTTTTTATATTAAAAAAGCTCTGAAAGGTTATTAAAATTGATGTATAACCTTCTATAAACAAAATTGCAAAGAAATTTCCATAAAGAAGCAACCAAACGATGAATGGTCCATTTACCATTTTTTCTGCTAGACTTCATTTTATTTTTAAAGCGCTATCATTTTCCTGGCAAGCTGTTTATTTATTCCCTAAAAGGAGTGTTATCAAATGCAAAGACAAGAAATCGAACAAAAGATTGAGCTATTAATTGATAATCTAGTTAACTTGAAGGATCCAGAAGGAAAATATGCAATTCCTCTTGCTGACGGACGCAAAATAGATAATAAAAGCTTTAACTATTGGGAATGGACAGCAGGGGTAGGCCTTTATGGGATGATGAAATACTACAAGGTTACAAGAAATGAGGAAGTATTAAATATTATTATAAATTGGTTTGATGAGCAATTTAAATTGCCGCCCGTTGAAAAAAATGTTAATACGATGGTTCAGATGATAACGCTTGCATATCTGTATGAAGAAACAAAAAACCCGACGTATTTACCATATTTGGAAACGTGGGGGGACTGGTTGTACCATGATATGGCGAGAACGAAAGACGGCGGTATTCAACACGTTGTTTTTGGATCGGAAAATTATCAGCAACTGTGGGACGATACATTAATGATGAGTGTGTTGCCTTTAGCGAAAATTGGCCTGTTGCTGAATAAGCCTGAGTACATTGAGGAAGCAAAAAAGCAGTTCTTGGTACACATTAAGTATTTATTTGATAAGAAAACAGGACTCTGGTTCCACGGCTGGAGTTTTGAGGGAAATCATAACTTTGCTGAAGCATTATGGGGACGTGGAAATTCTTGGATAACAATTGCAATTCCAGAATTTTTAGATTTGATAGACTTACCAACAAATGATGCAGTTCATCACATTTTAATCGATACGTTAGACAGACAATTAGAAGCTTTAGAGAAATGCCAAAACGAAAATGGTCTATGGCATACGTTATTGTTAGACCCGACATCATATGTGGAAGCATCTTGTACAGCAGGCTTCGCGTTCGGCACATTAAAGGCAATTCGCAAAGGCTACGTGGATCAGAAGTATTTGGATATGGGGTTAAAGGCAGTTCAAGCAGTAATTGAAAATATTGATGATAAAGGGGCACTCCAGCACGTATCAGCAGGTACGGCAATGGGGGAATCACTCGAGTTTTATAAAAAGATTCCTGTAACGCCTATGCCGTATGGACAATCCATGGCTATCCTTTGTTTAGTAGAGTATCTAGATCACAATATTTCCCTTCCTGGAGGCAAGAATGAAGAAGCTAGATGTGTTAACTAAAATATCTGAGTGTGGAGTAGTTGCTGTCGTAAGAGCAGATACAAAGGAAGAGGCAGTCCGTATTTCTGAGGCTTGTGTAAAGGGAGGTATTTTAGGGATTGAGGTTACCTTTACAATCCAGCACGCAGAGGCAGTAATCAAGGAATTGGCATCCTTTTATGCAGCTAATCCTAATGTAGTAATTGGAGCCGGAACTGTTCTTGATCATGCTACGGCACGAATTGCCATTTTAGCCGGTGCACAATTTATTGTAAGTCCATGCTTTGATGCGGAAACTGCCAAGCTATGTAATCTATACCAAATTCCTTACATGCCAGGCTGCATGACAATTACAGAAATGAAACAAGCATTAGAGCACGGTGCGGATATTATAAAATTGTTCCCTGGAAATGCATTTGGTCCTGAGTTTGTGAAAGCTGTAAAAGCCCCGCTTCCACAGGTGAACATCATGCCGACTGGCGGAGTGAACTTGGATAATGTAGGACAGTGGATCGAAAATGGCTGCGTAGCTGTTGGCGTAGGCGGTAATCTAGTTGCCTCGGCGAAAACAGGAAATTACGAAAAAATTACAGAAATGGCAGGGGCATATATTCAAAAAGTAAAAGAAGCGAGATGGGTGAGCGTATGAAGAAGATTGTTACGCTTGGAGAAATCATGCTTCGTCTTTCCACCCATACAGGGGAGCGTCTTTCACGAACGAATCATCTTACCATGCATTATGGAGGCGCCGAAGCAAACGTAAGTGTGTCCCTTTCCCATTTTGGTTACGATGTCTATTTTGTTAGTAAAGTGCCAAGCAATCCTTTAGGAGCTGCAGCGGAGCGCCACTTGAAATCTCATGGAGTGCGTACTGATTACCTGTTAAAGGGCGGAGAAAGACTGGGAACCTATTATCTAGAAGCAGGTATAGGTGAAAGAAGTGCACAGGTTACATATGACCGAAAATACTCGAGCTTTTCTAGACTCACAGTGGAAGAACTAGATTTAGGGGAGATTTTCGAGAATGCAGCACTCTTTCATGTTTCCGGCATTACACTTGCTTTGTCCCCCTGCTTAAGAGGGTTGACCTTACTTGCCCTGCAAAAGGCGAAGGATTGTGGGCTTCAAACGAGCTTAGATTTTAATTATCGTGCATCGCTTTGGAGTCAAACAGAAGCTTCAGCAGCCATCAAACCGCTATTGCCCTATGTAGATATTTGCTTTTGCGGGGAATTGGATGCCATTTATTTACTTGGTATTCCAAAGGCCGATCATTCTTTAACTCGTACAGAACAACTCGAATACTATTACGGAAAAATTAAAGAGATGTATCCAAATATCCGCTATATGAGCTCTACCTTCCGAACAGTACAGTCTGCATCTGATAATATACTGCAAGGGAATCTGTATGCGGGTGGAGAGCTGTATCAGTCGAAGGAGCATCATATCTATCCTATTGTTGACCGTGTTGGCGGAGGGGATGCATTTGCGGCTGGTGTGCTGCACGGTCTGCTGTCCGGAACATTGCCGCTAGAGCAAGTGATTTCCTTTGCAACCGCAGCATCTGCTTTAAAGCATACTGTGCATGGGGATTGCAATGTTTTTTCGGAGGAGGAAATCCTTCGGTTCGTGGAAGCTGGTTCAGGGAAAATTATGCGATAACAAGGGGGAAACAAAATGGAAACTCGTTATGCACATCATCCAGAGGATATTAAAAAATACACAACAGAAGAACTCAGAAAACATTTTTTAGTAGAAACGCTATTTGAAGCAGATCAAGTGCATCTAACATACACGCATGTGGACCGGATGATTTTCGGAGGGGTTACACCGGCGAAGGAAGAATTAACGATTAAGCTGGACAAGGAGTTAGGGGTTAATTATTTCTTGGAGCGTCGTGAAATGGGTGTTATCAACGTTGGCGGGGACGGCGTTATTACCCTCGATGGCATTGAGTATGATATGCAGCGCCGTGATGGTTTATATGTTGGGAAGGGGGTTAAGGAGGTTTTATTCCGTTCAAAGGATGCTGGCAATCCGGCTAAATTCTATATTAACTCCACACCAGCTCACCACGCATATCCAACGGTGAAAATTGATATTAATCAAATTGATCCGCTTCAGGCCGGAGCACCTGGCACATTAAATGAACGGAAAATTTATCAATATGTTCATCCAAATGTTTGTGAAAGCTGTCAGCTGCAAATGGGGTTAACAATGCTTTCACCGGGCAGTGTTTGGAATACAATGCCTTGCCATACACATGAACGCCGTATGGAAGTGTATCTATACTTTGATATGGAGCCGGAAACTCGTGTGTTCCATTTTATGGGTAAGCCGGAGGAAACGAGACATTTGGTTATGAGCAATGAACAAGCTGCCATTTCGCCAAGCTGGTCGATCCACACAGGTACTGCAACGAGTAACTATACGTTTATTTGGGGAATGTGCGGAGAAAACATCACCTATGACGATATGGATCATGTAAAAATGAGTGAACTGAAATAAGCAAACGATAGAAGTTAAAAAAACGAGGGGGAGGGAGCAGTCATGACGAATGAGCTAAGTGCATTTTCAATGAATTTCTTTCAATTAGAGGGAAAGGTTGCTATTGTAACAGGCGGCAATACAGGATTAGGACAAGGCTATGCGGTAGCGCTTGCTAAAGCGGGAGCTGATCTTTTTATCGTAACACATGGCACAAATTGGGAAGAAACAAGAGAGTTAATTGAAAAGGAAGGCCGCAGGGTACAATTTTTCCAAGCTGACTTGACTGATAGAAAAGCAATAAAGGAAATCGTTGCGGAATGTGTAAGGGTATACGGAAAAATTGATATTTTAGTAAATAACGCAGGTACAATTCGCCGTACGCCATTACTGGAGTATAAGGAAGAAGACTGGGATGCTGTGATGAATCTCAACTTAAACTCTGTGTATTTTTTAAGCCAGGAGGCTGCCAAGGTAATGGTAGAGCAAAGAAGCGGAAAAATCATTAATATTGCCTCTATGCTCACTTTTCAGGGCGGTAAATTTGTACCGCCATATACAGCCAGCAAGCATGGGGTGGCTGGTGTTACAAAAGCATTTGCGAATGAGCTTGCGGAATATAACGTGCAAATCAATGCAATTGCACCGGGATATGTAGCAACCGCAAACACTGCTCCAATCCGTGCAGATGAAAAGCGCAATGCAGAAATTTTGTCACGTATCCCTGCTGGGCGCTGGGCCGCTCCAGCGGATTTGATGGGGGCCGTTGTTTTCCTGGCGAGCAGCGCGTCTGATTATGTGAACGGACATATTTTAGCAGTTGATGGCGGCTGGTTAGCTAGATAATACTTATGTAACTTTAGGTAAGGGGAACACTCGATAAGCCGTATCACGCAAAGAGGTGATACGGTTTATTTGTATACACAGAACGTTGTAGTGAATCGAATCGAGGAAGGGATAAGTGGTATATATGAATATTGGCATAAGAGCGCATGATATGAAAAAACTTCCGCTAGAAGAATTGGTACAAGAAATCTCAAATAAGGGGCTGACCTCTGTACAGCTGGCTTTAAGTAAATCCTTTGATTTCGATACAGGTCTAGGGAGCTTAAATCCAGGGATGGCATATCAAATTGGGAATGCCTTTCGCAGCCATAATATTCAAATTGCCGTGCTCGGCTGCTATATTAATATGATTCATCCGGATCAAGGCGAGAGAAGGAAAGCATTAGAGCGATTTAAAGAGCATATCAGATATGCAAGGGATTTTGGCTGCAGCATTGTCGGGACTGAAACTGGGAATGTGAATGCAGACATTGTCTATACGGTAGAGAACTTCAAAGAAGAACCATTTCAGCAGGTTGTAAGCAGTGTACGGGAGCTTGTAGAAGAAGCAGAAAAATTTGGCGTAATTGTAGGGATTGAAGGGGGAGTGAATCATCCAATTTATTCGCAAAAAGTAATGAAAAGGCTTTTAGATACGGTACATTCCAACAACCTTCAGGTTATTTTTGACCCGGTTAATTTCTTGACAATAGAAAATTACATGAAACAGGAGCAGATCTTTTCTGAGGCAATCGAATTGTTTGGAGATCGGATAGCCATCCTGCATGCAAAGGATTTTATAGTAGAGGATAATCAGTTAAAGCCAACAGCGGTTGGGAAAGGTCTATTAGACTATGATTTAGTCATGCAGCTTATAAAGCCTAGAAAGCCATTTATAAATATTTTGATGGAGGAAACTACAGAGCCTTTTATAGAGGAAAGTATGGCGTTTTTGAAGTATAAGTACAATGGTGTTCTCCATCAGTAAACAAAAATTTAGTCGGAAATGGGAGGATTTTCCCTATCTAATTGTCTTAACATAATTAACTGCCCGTGACATCACTGTTTTTTAAACAGTGATGTCTGTTTTTTTGCTTTAGAATATGTAAGCAATTTTCTACAATTATAATATTAGAAGCGCTTTCAAAAGCGTCTCTTTAACTATTTACTGGAATTGTTCACCTAGTTTAACTTTTATTCTGGAAATGATAGAATACAAATCAAATAGGGAATGATTAAAACATTGTCAGTTCATGAGAGGAGGTTGGAGAATAATGGTACAATTTGTTACAAACGGATTATACCGTTTTTGTGAATGGGTTATGCGCCTGGCTTATTTAAATGTATTGTGGATTTCTTTTTCTCTTGTTGGCCTAGTCGTCTTCGGTATTATGCCGGCCACTGCTGCTACCTTTTCAGTGACTCGCAAATGGGTAACAGGGAACACGGACATTCCGATTTTTCAAACCTTTTGGAAAACCTATAAGAAAGAATTTTTGAAAATAAATGTACTGGGATGCATTTTGTCTATCATTGCTGCTGTTTTTTACTTGGATTTTGTGATATTCGGTTTATTCCATGAGCAAATGTCCATAATGAAGCTTATTTTTACGAGTTTATTATTGGTGTATGGAGTTATTGTATTACTAATTTTCCCAGTGTATGTTCACTACAATATTCCTTTATTTCACACATTCAAATACGCACTGATTATTGGGTTTTCCCGACCTTTACACACACTTGGGATGATCGCTGGAGCTTTAGGTATCACCTATCTGATTTTGTTGCATGTTACATTCGTCGTATTCTTTAGCGGAAGCGTTTTCTGTTTAATCGTAACATGGTTTGCGGTCAAGGCCTTTCATAGTATTGATCACAGCTACACAAAGAGACAAACAATCTAGATCAAATAGAAGCTTACAAATGCAATAAAGCATGTAAACGTGAGGGGGGACTTTAACTTCCATGAATAAGCTGCTGCTCTCTATAACAAATACCTACCAAAACTTAAAAATCAAATATAAGCTAGTTATCTTTATATCTTTTATTATGATTGTTTCTCTTTCCTTTATGTTAATTGGGTTACAATATGCCTTTCAAATTTATGATGAGCAAATTTATCGAAAGTCCTCCCAAGTGTTAACGATGTCGTCTAATAGTATTCAAGATGAACTGAAAAAGGTAGAGGAAATTTCCTTCGATATTATTACAGATAATGATATACAAAGAAACCTAAAAGATTTAAAAGGTAATATTAGCGGTTACGAACAATACCGCATTCAAAAGGAGCTCTGGGACAAGCTAACAAATTATGTTGGCTCAGAAAAGTATATTCATTCGATTCGTTTGCTTGCTGCGAATGGAACAGAATATGTAGCTGGAACGAATCCTGCGCCGCTATCACAAGAACAGAGAAATCTTATCATCTATAAAGCGGCTAAGCAGCATGGAGGTACCCTATGGATTACACCTGATGGCTTCAATGATTTCTTAGTTTCTGCGAGACAAATTCGATCGTACGAAAATTTAAGCTTAGACAAATTAGGAACATTAGTCATTCATGTTGATTTAGAAAAAATTGTGAGAGATCTGCCGAAGGAATGGGAAGAAATAGCTGGAAGTATTATGATTTCCAGCGGACAAAACATATTTTTTTCAGAAAAAACAATCAACAGCTTTAAACAATTTGACTTCTCAAACAATACAAAGCAAGGCTATAAAATTCAAAAGGTAGGCGGGCAAAGATATTTTATTACTCATATTCAGTCATCTTATGCGGATTGGACGTATTGGAATATCATCCCTTTTAATCTCATGTTTGCGAAGGTAACAGCAGTAAAGTATTCTCTTATCATTATATTTATTTTGCTGTTTATCTTTGTTATTTCTTTAGGCGTTAGATTCTCGAAAAGAATTACAAGCCCGATTGAAAGGTTAGTTTCAGCTATGAAGCATATTCAAAAGGGAGATTTTACAATAGCGGAATCATTGCCTTCCCCTCCGTTGCATCAAGATGAGGTTGGCATTCTGCATCGTAATTTTACAACTATGGTACAGCGAATCAATGAACTGATTAAAGAGAATTATGAAAAGCAGCTGTTGATCAAGGAAACGGAGTTTAAAGCACTCCAAGCGCAGATCAATCCTCACTTTATGTACAACACTTTAGAATCGATTAACTGGCTGGCAAAAGCAAATCAGCAGCAGCAGATTTCTAAAATGGTCGAGTCACTTGGATATTTGCTTCGGAATTCTATCAGTATGAAGGAAGATGTCATCACGATTGAGAAAGAAATTGAAATTGTTCGGTCCTATATAACAATTCAACAATACCGATTTGAAGAACGGCTGGATTTTTCTTTAGATATTCCTCCGGATTTACAAAATTGCTATATTCCAAAGCTTACCGTACAGCCTTTAATTGAAAATGCGATTCACTATGCTTTGGAGCCCTCGATTGAACCATGTACGATTACAGTCAGAGCCTTTAGAGAAGAAGGCTGCTTTTATCTTACAGTAGAGGACAATGGGCCGGGGATGGACGCTTCGTTACTTAATAAGATAAAGAGCGGACAAGTAAAAACAAGAGGGAATGGCATTGGATTACAGAATATTGATGAACGGATTAAGCTTTCCTTCGGTGAGCAATATGGTTTAAAAATAGAGAGCTTACCTCAGAAGGGGACGGCAGTAAGCATCATATTACCGTATCAAGTGGGGTGTGAAGAATATGTATAAGGTATTATTAGTAGATGATGAACGAATTATTTTGGAAGGGATTTCAAATGGGATTAATTGGGCTGCGTTAGACACGGTATTAGTCGATACCGCACGAAATGGTATTGAAGCCTATGAAAAAATTGTTCATGAGCAGCCGCATATTGTTATTAGTGATATTAAAATGCCGGGCATGGACGGGCTGGCATTAGCAGCTAAGGTACATCAGGAGTTTCCTTCTATTCGTTTTATTTTACTATCTGGGTTCTCTGAGTTTGAATATGCCAGAAGCGCCATGCAATATGGAGTAAAGCATTATTTACTAAAGCCTTGTAATGAGCATACCATCATGGAAACATTACAAGAAGTAACAAGTGAAATCAAAGAAGAGGAGCATAAGGAGCAGTTTGTACAAGGTATAAAAAGCCGTTTTGAAACAGCGCAGCCTTATCTAAAGGAGCAGCTATTGAAGGAGTTTATTTCGAATAAAATCTATACAAACAAAGACTTAAGCTATTATCAAAGGCTGTTTCATATTGAATTAAGCGATCAGCAAGTGCGGCTTATTTTGTTTCAATTAGAGGGTGAATTTGATTTTGAGCATATGTATGCGATCAAAAACATTGCGGAGGAAATCTTTGTTTCTCCCTTGCTAAGTACGATTATTGGAGAATACGTCCTATTTATTATGGAGGAAGGAGAAGCAGCAAAGCTGCAGGATCAAATTAATCTCATCCGTGAGCGCTTCTTTCAGTTTTACGAGCTGGATACCACAGTTGCGGTAAGTGAAGCGGATCATATTCGCAGCGCGAGAAAACTCTATCAAGAAACGTTGGAATGCTTGAATCATCGTTTTTATTTAAGCGAGGGAAGTATTATTACAAAGAAGGATATAATGTCTGTTAGCCAAAGCAACAACTTCCACATAGAATTTGATGAACAGCAATTTTGTTTACTGATTAAATCAGGGCATTGGGAAGATGTGCATGAAGAAATTACAAACTTTTTTACTACCCTCATCAACAAACGGTTAGGCATTCATTTAACCAAATCATATGCAATGCAGCTGTTCCTTGTTATGGTTCAGACATGTGATTCAGAGCGTATGAATGTATACATGGAGAAAATTTCTGCTCTTATGGCAATGAATACAGTGCAGCAAATGAAAACATTTTTTGAACAGACTGCAAAAGAAATTACCCTTACGTATTACGACCGGCATAAGACAAAGCATTCATCCATTATTAATAAGGTAATTGGCATTATTGATGGGCATCTTGGCAATCCGAACTTATCATTAAAGTGGGTTGCAAATCAAATGCTATATATGAACGCGGATTACTTAGGGAAGCTGTTTAAACAAGAAACAGGAGAACGGTTTTCTAACTATGTAATGAAGGCACGAATTGAAAAAGCGATGGAACAGATCAAGCAAATGGATGATGTGAAAATTGTGACGCTAGCGGAAATGATAGGATTTGGCGATAATCCGCAATATTTCAGCCAAGTATTTAAAAAGCATACAGGATGTACTCCTTCCGAATACCGAAAGGCGCTTTAAAGGATCATACACGTGAATAGATACTGTTGTTGTTTTACAGTCCAAGTATGAAAAACGCAGGACAAGAAATTCCAATCCGTTAAATATTTGCAAGATATTGGAGCAACAGTAGCCGGAAACTCTGGTGTATCCGTGCCAAAATACGGAACGAGTTTCCTTCCAGAGTTGAATAATGTCAGGGAAGCATGTCCGGTTGTAAAATATGAGACATAAAGGTTGCAAAGTAGCTTCTTCAAGAAAGCTTTGCAGCCTTTTCATGCTTCTATACCTCACGTCATTACGCGGCGATCCTATAGCGATTGAACCGTTAAAAGGAAAAAACATACCTAACAATATACAACTGAGACAACAGAAACACTCGAATAATATGCAATGGAGCAAGATCATCGTTTTATAAAGAAGTGAATTCGTACTATGCTAGAATTCAAAAAAGGACAGACTTCAGCAAGGGGTGAAGTCTGTCCAGGCTAAGATTGAATTTATACATAAATGACTGTCGTATCATAATTCACAGCTGAAAAGGATATTGCGGTTCTATGTTTCGAAAACATCATATTTGCATCAGAACCACTTTTTATGCTATTTAAATAGAGTATAACTGGTTAGGTAATCCCTGATTAGATGCCTTATCTTGTATTAGTGTAACTTCGAGGAATGGGTAAAGTTGCAAATTTAGCTTGTAAGGGCTACCTTTCAGTTCTTTATAACACTTTATCTAAACTTTCTTACAATAAGTGTTATAAACTACTATTACCAATGTAGACTTTCTACCCTCTGACACTTTGTACAGGTTCGTACATAACCATTGCTTATAAATTCATGCTTACAATTGTTTTGCAGGCTAATTAGCTCTTCCTTCAGCCGTTCTAGCAGATTGTTTAGTTGTCTTATTTCCTCTTTAATTTGGATCACTCGCTGCATCGAATTCTCCTTTCCAGCTATACGTATTATAGGTAGAGTTCGCCGCCTGTTTTTTTAAATTCATTTGCTTTTTCTTTTAAACCCTCGTCAATGATGCTTTCAACACCAAGTCCTTTTTCCCTTGCAGCATCACGAATATCCTGTGAAATTCTCATGCTGCAAAATTTTGGACCGCACATGGAACAGAAATGCGCAGTTTTGGCACCTTCAGCTGGAAGAGTTTCATCATGATATTCGATTGCTCTTTCAGGATCAAGGGATAGGTTAAACTGGTCTCTCCAACGAAACTCAAATCTTGCTTTTGAAAGGGCATCATCTCGTTTTTGGGCACCCGGATGACCTTTGGCTAAATCAGCAGCGTGAGCAGCAATTTTATATGTAATAACCCCTACTCTCACATCCTCTTTATTCGGAAGCCCTAGGTGTTCTTTTGGAGTTACATAACAAAGCATTGCTGTGCCAAACCACCCAATCATTGCAGCTCCAATTGCCGAAGTAATATGATCGTAGCCAGGAGCAATATCTGTTGTAAGCGGTCCAAGAGTATAGAATGGAGCTTCTTGGCAGAGTTCCATTTGTTTATCCACGTTTTCTTTGATTAAGTGCATAGGAACGTGGCCCGGTCCCTCAATCATTACTTGCACATCATGCTTCCATGCAATCTTTGTGAGTTCACCCAATGTTTCCAATTCCCCAAATTGTGCTTCATCGTTTGCATCTGCGATTGAACCAGGACGGAGGCCATCTCCTAAGGAGAAGGATACATCATATGCTTTCATAATTTCACAGATTTCTTCAAAGTGAGTGTAAAGGAAGTTTTCTTTATGATGGGCAAGACACCATTGTGCCATAATAGAGCCGCCTCGTGAAACAATTCCAGTTACGCGCTTTGCTGTTAATGGAATATATCGCAAAAGCACACCCGCATGAATCGTAAAGTAATCCACACCCTGTTCCGCCTGTTCGATTAATGTGTCGCGGAACACTTCCCAAGTTAAATCCTCAGCAATTCCATTCACTTTCTCAAGTGCCTGATAAATAGGTACAGTTCCAACTGGAACAGGTGAATTTCGAATAATCCACTCGCGAGTTGTATGGATGTTTTTACCGGTGGAAAGATCCATTAGTGTATCTGCTCCCCAACGAGTAGCCCATGTCATTTTTTCCACTTCTTCTTCGATAGATGAAGTAACAGCTGAATTTCCGATATTCGCGTTAATCTTCACATGGAAGTTACGTCCAATAATCATTGGTTCCGCTTCAGGATGATTAATGTTAGCAGGAATAATGGCGCGGCCGCGGGCCACTTCATCCCGAACAAACTCAGGGGAAACATTTTCCCTTATAGCAATAAATTCCATTTCAGGAGTAATAATTCCTTGACGTGCATAATGCATCTGCGTTACATTTTTCCCTTTTTTTGCACGTAATGGTTTTCGCTTGAGTCCTGGAAAGACAAGTGCATTAGCTCGTGGATCATCCTTTTTATACCCATTATCTTCAGGCTTTATCTCTCGCCCTTCATACTCCTCTACATCCTCACGTTCGAGAACCCAATTGCGGCGTATCGGACGGAGACCATTGCGGATATCGACTAAATCATTGGTATCTGTGTACGGGCCGCTTGTGTCATACACACGTACAGGGGGATTTTCCTCTTCACCAAATGAACCAGTTGTTGGACTTAATTGAATTTCGCGCATCGGAACTTGAATGTCTGGTCTAGATCCTTCTACATAGACCTTTTTACTTCCCGAGAAACTAGACATGATAGAAAAATTCATATCCTGTACAGAATTGTTTTTCATGATTGTATTCGCTCCTTTTTTAAATGATTAAAAAGGACAAAATCCAATCCACTTGCAGCATGAAAAGCCGGGACCTGTTATAGGACCCGGCTGATGTTAGAGGATAGGTACATAATAATTATTAATCATTATGTGTAGTAGATATTCTAACTTCCCCACGCTGGTATGAACCAGATCAGGTCCTGAGGGTTAAGAAACTTTATCGTGTTTCTCTCTCAGCCCAACTTATTGGACACCCCTAGTCTGAAAATTTTAAGTTTTACAAGTTTACTATAAAGAATATAGAGAGAATTGTAAAGGGAATATTTAGCTGTTTTTATCGAAGCCGTTGGAATAGTGCCTCAAGACTAACGGGATATTACGGCAGATGTGCGGGGATTTTGTTTTTATTTTGAAGACTGTAAACAATTTGAATGCACGAATTTATATCTTTTCGTACATTCGTTTTCTTGTAAAATAAGAGTCATTGAAAAAGAGGGAAGATTAGGTTCTAGTACAAAAATTCTTCGTTAGAGCCATAGAATAGAAATTTCCTGCTAGCCTTGAGAGTAAATGGATAACCGAAATAACTTATGCTCGGAAGCTTCTAAGTTAGAAGAGAAAGTATGTAGAGATTAAAAAACAGATGCGGAACCAAGAAATAAAGTTTGATCAGGAGGGCTGTAAAAGGGATAGCGTGAGCTATCCCTTTTACATTTGCTCTTCTATTCTACTCAAAGATTACAGCATCACACCAACAATAGTCCCTGATAATATACTTACTAAAGTGGCTCCATATAAAAGTTTTAAACCAAATTGAGAAACAACATTCGCTTGTTTTGCGTCAATACTTTTTGTCGCACCAGCAATAATCCCAATGGAAGAAAAATTGGCAAATGATACAAGAAATACTGATAAAATACCAACTGTTCGTGGTGATAACTCTGCTGATACATTTGCTAAATCAAGCATTGCTACAAACTCGTTTGTAACTAATTTTGTTGCCATAATCTTACCAGCTTCCAGCATTTCTGATGCTGGAATTCCCATAATGAAAGCCAATGGTGAGAAGATATATCCTAAGACACTTTGGAATGTGATACCGAAAATATAGTCGAATACACCATTAATTGCTGCCATTAATGCTACAAAGCCAATTAACATTGCACCCACCATAACAGCAATAGTAAATCCGAGTGTAATGTATTCACTTAACATTTCAAAGAATGTTTGTTTTTTTTCTTCTTGTAACTCTAAAATATCTTCCTCTTCATTTATTTTGTAAGGGTTTACAATGTGGACAATGATAAATCCGCTAAATAAGTTCAAAACAAGTGCTGTTACCACATACTTGGGTTCAACCATTTTCATGTACGAACCAACAATTGACATAGAAACAGTAGACATGGAAGAGGCACAAAGCGTATATAATCGGCTTTTTGGCAACCGGCTTAACTGATCCTTTACTGTAATGAATACTTCTCCTTGTCCAATAATTGCTGCTGCAACAGCATTATAGGACTCCAGCTTTCCTAAACCATTTACTTTACTTAATAGGAAACCGACTCCTTTAATGATAAAAGGTAAAACTTTGAGGTGTTGCAATATCCCGATTAATACTGCAATGAAAACAATTGGAAGCAATACAGAAAGGAAGAATGAGAATTCTCCTTGATTAACCAGACCGCCAAATACAAAATTAATACCGGATTCTGCATAATGCAGGAGTGTTCCAAACCCATCAGAAATTCCTTTAATTAATATAAATCCGATTTGTGTATTTAATAAAGAGTACGATAACACTAATTGTATAACAAGCATAAGCATAATTGGTTTATATTTAATCTGCTTGCGATCACTGCTTGCAAGAAAAGCTAGTAAAAAAGTAATAGCTAATCCGAGTATAAAGATTAGAAATTTCATTCTGTATTTCCTCCCACAAAATATTTTAATATAAAAACCTTCTTATATTTAAGAGTTTAAAGGATAAGTTGTTTTATCCAAAACACTCCTTAAAGTACTTTGACATTGTATGTTTCTTGTGTATCTACTTTAAGGAGTGAAGTTCGGTGCAAGAGAGATTTGTTCTTTATTTATAAAATACGTACTAATGTACAAGTACAGAAGAAGCGACGATATTCAACAGAAAGAGCACGGCAATTAGGTAAATGAGAGGTGACACATATTTCCACTTTCCAATCGCCACTTTGACTAATGGATATGCGATAAAACCAAAGGCCAAACCGTCGGCGATACTGGATGTTAATGGAATACAGACGATAATTAAAAAAGCTGGAAAACTCTCGGAAAAATCATGAAAAGGGATGTTAATCACACTTTTCATCATTAATGCTCCAATGATAATCAATACCGGAGCAACTGCATTTTCAGGTATTAGCTGAATGAACGGCAAAGCTGCCATTGAGAGGGCAAACAAGATTGCTGTTACTAGGGCAGGAATACCAGTTTTTCCTCCTTCTGAGATTCCGGATGCACTCTCAGCGGAAGCAATGGTCGGGCTGGTTCCAAAGATTCCCGATGCAATCGTAGAGATCGCCATTGCTTTGTAAGCACGAGGAAACTTTTCAACATCCGGCAGCATCCCGCTTAGCAATCCCATGTTTTCAAAGAGAAGAATCATAGTCATAGAAAAAACGGCGATCCAGAAAGAAATCTGTAGGATACTGAACTCGCTGGAGGCAAACAGCTGGCTGTAAGCGTGAAAATCCATTCCTTTGTTAGTAATTTCCTTTTTTTCAGTAATCCAAAGGGTCAATATACTAGTAAAGAAGAGACCGATTAATAGGCTCCCTTTGACATTGCGAACAAATAGCACTAGTGTGACCAGCAGGCCTGCTAGTGTAGACAGTGCAATAGGGCTTCCAAAATTGCCAAGGGCGACGAGAGTAGTTTCACTAGATTGAATAATTCCCCCTTTCTGCAGCCCAATAAAGGTAAGAAAAAGTCCAATGCCCACTGTGATCCCATGTTTTAACGAATCAGGGACAGACGATAGGATTTGATTTCCGAAAGAAGTGATACTGACGAGAAAAAATAGAACTCCTGAGATGATTACCACAGTCATCCCCTGTTGAGGGGTGAGCCCCATAGACTGAATCATCGTATAACTAAAAAAAGCATTGATCCCCATGCCGGGAATCACAATAATCGGCGCATTAACCCATAGGGCCATCAGTAGACAGCCTGCAATTGATGCAATAATGGTTGCTATGACGCTAGCGCTTAATGGAATTCCAGCGTCTTTTAAAATCAAGGGATTGACCAGTATAATATAGGCGCTTGTGAAAAAAGAGGTTAGCCCTGCCGTTAACTCTCTTTTCCACGTCGTCCCGTGTGCTTCCAATTGAAAATATTGCATGAAACGCTGAATCACAATTCTACTCCTCCATTTCGATCCAACTATGTTTGCCCGGACAATCAGCCTTCTTTGGCCTATGCTGGATGTATGAGCTTTTCAGAATCGAAATTCTTCTACATTGCAACAATGACTTCTTTGACCAATTGCAAAAATTGAGCTTTGATTTTTTCGGTTGTTTCCATTACTTCATCATGCGTTAAAGAGTGTTCAGAAATGCCTGCTGCCATATTGCTAATACAGGAAATGCCCAGAACCTCTAACCCGGAATGTCTGGCAACGATTACTTCTGGAACAGTGGACATTCCAACAGCATCCGCTCCGATTCTCCCCAAGAACTTAACCTCAGCTGGTGTTTCATAACTAGGTCCAATCACTCCAGCGTAGACACCTTCCACGACTTTTATTTTTTCCTTGGCTGCTACTTCTTTTGTTAAAGCAATCAATTTCTTCGAATAAGCCTCGGACATGTCTGGAAATCTTTCTCCAAACTCCTCTTCATTAGGTCCAATCAACGGATTTTGGGAGGTTAAATTGAGATGGTCTTGAATGATCATCAAGTCACCAGGCTTAAAAGCTGAGTTAATACCGCCTGCTGCATTTGTTACAATAATTTGCTCAACTCCAATCGCTTTCATGACACGGATAGGATAGGTAACAGCCGCAAGTGCATGACCTTCATAGTAGTGAAATCGTCCTTGCATTGCGATTACACGCTTACCCTTTAAATCGCCAATCACTATCTGACCTTTATGGCCTGCCACGGTAGAAACGGGAAAATGAGGAATGACATCGTAAGGAATGGCAATTGGATTTTCAATTTCGTCTGCTAATATGCCAAGTCCAGACCCTAGGACTAGGCCAATCAATGGGGATTGATCCACCTTGGAAAGCAAGTATTCCTTTGTTTGTTGAATTTTTTCGCTAAGCCTCATGTTTTTTCTCCTCTCAAATGTTAAAAATTAAATTGAAAGTTTTAATATGCCTGGAGTTTATCCTGAAAGGCTAGCCTGCAGACGATTCACTTCAGCAATCACTTTTTCTTCATCTATAGTTAAGCAGCAGCGGTCTTTCACAATTACCCTGCCATCGATGTACACATCGCATACATCGCGTCCGCATGCTGCATAAAGCAAATGTGAATACGCTTCACTAAGTGGTTGTAGATGTTCCTTGTCATACGGATAAATTGTAATGAAATCAGCCCTTTTAGCTATTTCCAGAGAACCTGTGTGACTCATACCAATGGCTTCAGCTCCTACTCGTGTGGCCAAGGATAGCGTCGTTGGGGCCGGGAGCTTAGTTGCATCTTTATAGATACCTTTTTGCAGCAGTGCAGCGGTTCGCATCTCCTCAAACATATCGAAATTGTTATTGGAAGCTACGCCGTCTGTTGCAATTCCTACTTTTATTCCGGCATCTAGAAGACGAACGACATCGGCAATGCCTGAGCCAAGCTTCAAGTTGCTGATTGGATTATGGGCAACCCGTACATCATACTGCTTTAATATCGCCCGCTCTTCATCATTGAGCATCACACCGTGAGCCATCACAGTTGGCTGATCAAAGAGACCTAAACGGCGAAGATGCTCGACAGGACGAACTCCGTAACGTTTTTCAATATCTAGCACTTCAAAATCCGTTTCCGAAACGTGAATGTGTACCATCAAATCATTTTCTTTAGCAATCCGTGCACTTTCAATAAGAGCTTCTGGCGTGCAAGCATACGGGCTATGGGGCGCTACCATCGTTGTTAGACGGTCATCAGCAGCCATTTTATAGCTTTTAGCAAAACGCTCAGCTCCCATGAGGTTTGCTTTCTGTTCTTGTTTCGTGCCTAAGCTAAAAATCGTATAAGAAAAGGCTCCACGAATCCCGGTTTCCCCAATCGTCTGTATTACAGCATCGGGATCTATGCTATTGGGATTAAACATATCTGAGAATGTAGTTGTTCCGGATTTTAACATCTCTAAAATACCAAGCTGGGTACTTACAGAAGCAATTTCCGTTGTAAACCGGGCTTCAATTGGCCATATTCGGGTTTCCAGCCACGGTTTTAGCAGCATATCATCTCCAATGCCGCGCAAAAGAGTCATCACTATATGAGAATGGGCATTTACCAATCCTGGCAGAACCCATTTTCCGCCAAGATCTACCACCTGATTTGCCTTTGCAAGCCATTCTGCAGAATATGGACCGATGTAGGAGATGAGTTGATTCTCAACAATCATAATGCCATTTTTGAAGATTCGATTTTCCTTATCCATGGTGAAAAAGGTAGCGTTTACATAAGCGGTATTCAATAACATCTCCTCCAAAATGATTTCGTATGATTAAGCTATTGTTTCTCCATGCCTTCCTAAAAGGACGGACAAGTACGCATGAATTAGAATTGTTTTTCTCTAAAAAAGGCCTTAACGGCTTCCAGCAAGGGTATGTAAATCCTTCATTTTGCGCTAGATAGGTGCTTCTCTAGTATTTCAACGTCTCTTATTTCTGTGCGCTGTCTAAATAGTTAATCAAAGGTCAAGGATTGAAAGTGTTTTTATACCTTCGGTTGTAAGATGTCAGACAACTAGAAAGCATTTAGGTTGATTCTAGCACTTAATTATCTAGTATGCAATATTTTTTGAAAGCAAAATCTGTAAACGAATCTTTCTAATGTGCGGTAATTTACTACTGAATGAGAAAGGATTCGTTTCAACACCTCTTATTTTGCAAGCCTTGTAAATAGTTAATCAAAAGATACATATCGAAAGCGTTTTCTTGATATGGGTTGTTGGATGTCCAACAACCAGGATTGCTTAGGTTGATTCTAGCACTTGATTATCGCATATTCAATACTTTTTGAAAGTAAATTTTAAAACTTGTGGTATTAGCAAATGCTTATGCATGGTTACATTTATCCAAGTGTTTACAAAAACCAAGGAGGAGAATATAGGCTGTGTGTAATTCGAATTGAAATATGATCTATACGATAGAGTCCCTATTAGAAAACAAATAGCAAAATGATGTTTATTTTGATACCATAAAATAACTAATGTCTTTTATGGAGGTTCGTATTCATGTATGCAGAGGATTATCATAAATCACGGTATTTAGTTATCATAGATAAGATTAAAGAAGAAATAGAGAATGGTAATTTAAAACCCGGAGAGAAGTTGCCTTCCGAAACGGAATTGGCTAAAAAGTTTAAAGTAAGTCGTTCTACATTAAGAGAAGCTTTAAGATCATTAGAACAAGAAAATATAATTACTAAAAAGCATGGGATAGGGACATTTATAAACCAGAAACCTTTATATTCTAATGGGATAGAAGAATTGTTTAGCGTTACAGATTTGATTCAAAGGGGAGGACACACACCCGGCACAAGGTTAATTTTTTCAGACTATGTAACGCCAAATAGCCAAGAGAAAGAAAAATTAAATCTTAAGGATAATGAAAAAATATTGTTGGTTAAAAGAATAAGAACGTCTAATCAAGAACCGTTAGTATATTGTATAGATAAAATTCCTGAACATCTGTTACCAAAAGGATGTACATTAGACCGAGAATCTATTTTTAATTTTTTAGAAGACAAAGCGAATCTTAAAATTGATTATGCGACTACAGACATTGGAACAACTAGTTATCTGCCGGAAATTTCTGATAGTTTAAAATGTGATAAAGAAACTCCTTTATTAGTTCTAAAACAATCTCACTATGATGAAAAAGATCAGCTTATTTTATATTCAATCAATTATTTCCGTTCTGATAATTTTAGCTTTCATGTGTTCCGTAAACGCTTAAGATAAGGTTTTTGGCGCGAGAATTCTGAAATTTGGACATAATAATACGACTAATCTATGTAAAAGAGGGGGATCGGCGGGGGATTCTGAAATAACACCATTTAATGTGTCTTGTTCAATAGATGAAAAGGATGATGAAGTTCTATGTTTAAAAAAATCATCTTTGCGCCAAAATCCTTTAAAGCTCCTAGAACGGTACCCCTTATAGTAAGAGGTTCTTGACTATACATTTTTATCTAGCAAAACTAAAAGAATCAAAATATTTCAAAGAGATATCGCATGTTTAGCAGAGAACAGAAGTTGAATCTATCAAAAAACTTCCAAAATTCCCCGATTATCAGGAGCGAAATGATAAAATTTAGTAGGAGTTTGCATCTACTGATTTTTGTCATTCATTTGATGAAGAGTTAGCAGTCCTATAAATAAGGATATTATGATTAGGGGGGAGCACATGAAGGAAGAAACTGGAGTAAAAAGAAGGTACGACATAGACTGGCTTAGAAACCTTGGTATTTTATTGTTATTTCCATTTCATTCGTCCAGGGTGTTTGACCATTGGGATCCATTTTATGTAAAAAATGATGTGTTGAGCTGGGGAGCCAGTTGGTTTATTGCATTGACTAGTTATTGGTTTATGCCATTACTGTTTTGGTTAGCTGGATCAGCAAGCTGGTATGCTCTTCAAGCTAGGTCCAATCATCAATATATTAAAGATCGTGTTGATAGGTTGTTTATCCCGCTTCTCTTTGGAGTATTGTTCATGGTTCCGCCTCAGGGCTATTATGCAAAATGGCAGCATACAGGTGAAGTTGGTCCGTATTGGTCATTCTTACAGGCATTTTTCACTGATTTTAGTGATTTATCTGGATACTTCGGTACATTTACGCCTGCCCATTTATGGTTTATTCTCTATTTATTTGTCTTGTCACTCATTGCACTGCCGTTCTTTATCTTTTTTAAAAGTGAAAAACGAAAGCAGGCGATTGAAAAATTTAATTTGGCCTTCAGCCAGCCGCTGATGTTTCTTCTCTTTTTTATTGTTTTAGTGTTAACACAAGCTTTGCCTGCGCCGGGCGGTCAAAATCCATTCTATTTCCTGGTAATATTTGTAGCGGGCTTTATTGCATGCAGCCATCCCAGCTATGAGGAAATGTTTAATCGTATGCGCCTGAAAGCATTTATATTAGTCCTGTTATTAGTTCCAACATGGATTGTTCTTATGCAGTACAACCAAGATGCAACAGGATTTTCCGCAGTTGCTATTATACTAACTTGTTTGCGGACATTAAATGTCTGGTTGACTCTTATTGTTATACTTGGGTTCGGAAATAAATTTTTAAATTTCTCACATAAGCTATTACCCTATTTCAATCAAGCAGCTTTCCCTATTTACATTATTCATCAGAGTGTGCTGGTCGTTGTGGGGTACTATGTGCTACAGCTAAATCTTGGTGTTCTTCCAAAGTTTTTTATCATCATGATCTTAACATTCGCTATCTCGTTGTTGATGTATGAGCTGATTATAAAGCGATTAACGGTCACACGATGGTTATTCGGATTGAAAAGGAAATCATTACATCTAAATTTAGAAAATAACCGAATGAAAAAGAACTTATAAAAATTTAGGAAGCAGTACCACCATTATAGGAGGTATTGCTTTTCTATTTACCTGAAAAAGCAGTGTTATTTATCATAAAAGCTTATAAGCGATATCCCTGTTTTTTAAACAATCATATCTGTTTTTTACATTCCAAACTTTTTTAAAATGGCTAGAATAATAAATGTAAGCACTTACAAAAATGATGATGAAAGAAGGGGGATCGCAATGAAGAAGTTGTTCTTATCAATACTAAGTTTGGTCCTGCTAGTAGTCATGACAGCTTGTGGCTCTAAGAGCGAAAGCACATCAGGCAACACAGAAAAAGAAGCATCAGAAAAAGAGCCGATTACACTGCGTGTGTCATGGTGGGGCGGACAGCCTCGACATGATTATACAATGAAAGTTATTGAAATGTATGAAAAGGAACATCCAAACGTCAAGATTGAAGCGGAATTTGCCAACTGGGATGATTATTGGAAGAAGCTGGCGCCCATGGCTGCGGCAAACCAGCTGCCTGACGTGATGCAAATGGATATGGCGTATTTATCGCAATATGGTGAAAAGGGGCAGCTTGAGGATTTAACACCTTACACAAAAAATAAGACAATCGATGTAAGCTCAATTGATTCAAATAATCTATCAGGCGGCATGATTGGCAATAAGTTATACGGTTTTTCCTTAGGCTCAAACGTGCTATCTGTTATTGCAAACGACGACTTGCTTAAGCAAGCGGGCGTTGAGCTTAATGACAAAAATTGGACTTGGGATGATTTTGAAAAGATGGCGACTGGGGTTCGGGAAAAAACCGGCCAATATGGAACGAACGGCATGAATCCTCCAGATGTGTTCTTCCCTTACTACTTAAGAACGCAGGGAGAGAAGTTTTACAAGAAGGATGGAACAGGTCTTGCGTATTCCGATGACAAGCTGTTTATCGATTACTTTGAAAGACAGCTTCGTTTAGTGGATGCCAAAGCATTCCCAACACCTGACGAGCAAGCACAGGTGAAAGGACTTGAGGATGATTTTATTGTAAAGGGCAAATCCGCTGTAACATGGAATTATTCCAACCAGTACCTTGGCTTTGCACAGTTATCCCAAGCATCACTTAGCCTGCATTTACCGCCTGAACAAGAGAAGGAAAAGGCACTATTTTTAAGACCAAGCATGTTCTTCTCTATTCCAAAGAGCTCCAAGCATAAAGAAGAAGCAGCAAAGTTTATTGACTTCTTCACAAACAATGTTGAAGCAAACAAGCTTATCAAGGGAGACCGCGGCGTACCGGTATCCTCTAAAGTAGCGGACGCTATCAAGCCTGAGCTAAGCGAAGACGCAAAGAAGATTTTTGAATATGTAGAACTTGCTTCGCAGCATGCAAGTGAAACAGACCCGCCAGATCCTCTTGGCAGTGCGGAAGTAATGAAAGCGCTTAAAGATATTTCAGACCAAATTTTATTCAAGAAAATTACGCCTGCAGAAGGTGCAAAGAAATTCAGAACGCAAGCAAATGAAATTTTAGCTAGAAACAAGCAATAGAGACACCGATAAAAGAGTACGAGGGCTGCAAGAGGTAATAGTTTTCGTACTCTTTTTTCTGATTTTCATAGCTTGTGGAATTACATCTGGTGAAATAGATAGATGTACTTGTATTTCTTTACTAACAAGGAGGCATACAAATGGCGAAGAAAAAATCAAAAAAGCTGCCGATTGCAATGGGACTTATGGTAACGCTCTCTACCGTTTCTGGTGTAGGTGGTGTGGATCAAGGAAAAGCCTTGGCAGAGGAAACAACTTCTGTGCAGCAGCAGGCTCTAGCTCCTACAGTACTGAAATTTGACTTTGGTTCTACTACGAGTCCCGTCGCAGAAGGCTACACCCGGGTCGATAATAATATGCTTTATGATAAAGCGAGAGGGTATGGACTCGATAAAGTAGTGAGCGCACGTGACAGGGGAACTCCGGATGATATCCGAAGAGACTTTATTAATGGGAACTATTCATTCTTGGCAGACGTGCCAAATGGAGATTATTACGTCAAGATTATTGCAGGCGATGCTATTGCAGCCAATACGACTACTGTTTCGATGGAAGGAGTATCACAAGGGTCCATAACCTCTAGCAGCGGGAAGTTTTCTGAACTCGCAAAGATTATTACAGTAATGGATGGCCAATTGAACATTTCCCTTGGCAAGGATGGCCGTGTAAACGCAATTGAAATTACTCCGATTTCGGCGCCAAGCGGGGCAGCTCTGCAGAATCTAACGCTTACTCCAAATCCATCTGTCAGTTTGAAATGGGATAGGGCAGAAGGAGCAGCGAGCTATAATATTTACCGAATGACTGATGGTGAAAACAATGTAATGAAAATCGGCAGTGCTGCTACTCCTAACTTTACTGACACTACAGCGGAGCTTGGTTATACATATCAGTATATGATTACACAGGTGAATACTGATCATGTGGAATCCGCCAAGAGCTCTCCTGTGTCGGTCACTGTAACGGACACATCGGTATCGGTTCCGGCAGCTCCTTCTCAGCTTGCTTTAAAAAGTGCTTCGGAAAACGCTGTATCATTTAACTGGAAGCCTGCGGAGCGCGCTTTGAAATATTATATTTACAAGGCAAATTCACCGGAAGGCCCATTTACCCGAATTGGTACAACCGAAAATGCAGAATTTACGGATCAGTCCGTGTCGACTGCCAATGCCTATTATAAAGTTACAGCTGTTAACCTAGGGGGATTGTCTAAAACGTCAGAGGCACTAAAAACGCCAATTAGCAAGGTGATGTTCCGTCAAATGGAAAAGCTTAACCGCGGTCTTGTTGCTGTGAAGGAGGATCATGGCGTTTACGTCGGTTGGCGCATGCTTGGTACGGATTCTGAAAATATCTCCTTTAATTTGTACCGGGACGGTCAAAAGGTTAATGCTGCTCCTATTACAGGAAGTACAAATTACTTTGATGAAGGCGGAAACGAGAACTCGATCTATGAAATCCGGACTGTTTCCTATGGAAAGGAACAGCCAGGTTCAAGTGCGGCAAAGGTTTGGAATAACAGCTATCTGGACATTCCGCTGCAAAAGCCGGACGGCGGCACGACACCAGATGGAGTGGCGTATACGTACAGAGCTAATGATGCTAGTGTAGCTGATCTTGATGGAGACGGTGAGTATGAAGTGGTTTTGAAATGGGACCCATCTAACTCAAAGGATAATTCCCAAGCGGGCTATACAGGAAATGTATTCATCGATGCCTATAAAATGGATGGAACTCGGCTATGGAGAATTGATTTAGGCAGAAATATTCGCGCAGGCGCCCATTATACGCAAATGATGGTATATGATTTGGATGGGGATGGAAAGGCTGAAGTAGCCATGAAAACAGCGGACGGCACGATTGATGGGACCGGTACGGTTATTGGTGATGCGAATGCCGATTACCGGAATTCCAGCGGTTATATTTTAAGCGGTCCTGAGTATTTTACCATCTTTAATGGACAAACAGGGAAGGCATTAACAACGACCGATTATGAACCGTCTAGGGGCAATGTAGCTGACTGGGGTGATGCATACGGAAACCGTGTAGACCGCTTCCTTGCAGGTGTCGCGTATCTTGACGGGGAAAGACCGAGTGTCATTACGGCTCGCGGCTATTATACAAGGACTGTACTGACTGCCTATAATTGGAGAGACGGAAAACTGACAAAGCTATGGACCTTTGACAGCAATGATTCCGGTCATGCAGGTTATGCTGGTCAAGGCTATCATAACTTAGCTGTAGCTGATGTTGATAACGATGGTAAGGATGAAATCATTTACGGAGCAATGGCTCTCGATGATGATGGAAAAGGACTCTATACGACTGGACTTGGACACGGGGATGCCCAGCATGTAGGGGATCTAGATCCTGATAGACCCGGGCTGGAAATGTTCGCCGTTCATGAAGAGCGGCCGAACCGGGCTGGCATTGAATTCCGCGATCCTAATACAGGGAAGCTAATCTGGGGAATTGCAACAAACTATGATGTAGGGAGAGGACTATCAGCTGATATTGACCCAAGATACAAGGGGGAAGAAACCTGGGCAATAGATGGGGCATGGAACAGTCCTACCGGCGGTTTGTTTACGGTGAAGGGGGAAAAGATTTCCACAAACATTCCTGCTGCCAATTTTGCGATTTGGTGGGATGGGGATCCGCTGCGAGAGATTCTTGATCATAATTTTGGCGGACAAGACGGGGTTGGTACGATCGCCAAGTGGGATTATAAAAACATGAAAGCTGTTAATCTATTAACGGCAACTGGAACATACTCCAACAACGGAACAAAGGGAAATCCTAGCTTACAAGCCGATATTCTAGGAGACTGGCGAGAGGAAGTGATCTGGCGAACAGAGGATAGCAGTTCTCTTCGCATCTACACGACAACGGACGTTACAGACCGCCGAATCCATACGCTTATGCATGATTCAGTATATCGGCTAGGGGTAGCTAGAGAGAACGTAGGTTACAATCAGCCTCCTCATCCTAGTTTCTACCTTGGAGAAGGTATGCAAAATCCACAGCTGCCAAATATGTATGCCTCTAAAGTCATTGCAGTTAGCACGGAAATACATCCAGGGACATTGAGTTTACAATCTAAAGGAGAGGACCATTCAATGACGGCAAATATTGCATTGCCGCAAGGGATAGATGCATCCTTAGTCGATCCTTCAACTATACGATTGCATGTCAATGGAAAAACCATATTTGCAGAAAGAGCTCCAGTTCAGACATCGGATAAAGGTTTTGTAGTAAAGTGGAGCAGACCAGCTGTTATAGAGGCCTTTGAAGGACAAACAGGGGAGATTGAGGTTAGTATGACTGGCTCTCTTAAGGATAGCAGTATGTTAAAAGGAAGCACTATCTTAAAGGTAACAAAGTAACACCGAATTCTATCTTATATAACTCTGTTGATTTTAGATAAAAAACAGCTTGGCTGCCACAACCAGGCTGTTTTTCAGTTTTATTGATTAATTTATTACCTCTCTTGGCGGCTGTCGTATCTCTCAATGAATTAGGAGTGTTTCAGCTATATTCGTATTTTCACAAAATCCTGCATACTTGCTATTGTCCGAGAATGAGGGAAACCTAGTGTTGGCGCGGATGTCCGAGGGAACCCCTAGCGATTTCACTGCCGATAATAGTTTATTATGTTAACTTGAAATGTATGGAATATACAGGAAAAATATACAGCAAACTCTTAATCTTTTATGGTAAAATTTAGATAAAATGATTTCATTTAGCAATCTATTATTACTAAAAGAAAAGGAGCAGGACGATTATGCAAATCTACAAAATATTGACACCTATCTATGTAAATGAAATGGAAAAAGCTCTTCCGTATTACGAAGAACTGCTTCAAACTAAGGCAGGAACAAGATTTCATTATACAGAGAAGAATTTGGACATTGCAGTTGTGGGACAAATTCTACTTATAAGCGGAACAGATGAAGCATTGGAAGTTGTACAGAATATCGCTTTGTCTTTCTTAGTAGATGATATTCACGCTTATAAAACTTGGCTGTTGGATAACGGGGCTGCGATACGGCAAGATATAACGAAAGTTCCGACAGGTTACAACATGATTGTGCAACAACCGGATGGTACGATAATTGAATATGTTGAGCATATTTAACATAGTGGAAAAATACACTTTTAACTTCCACTTTCGGGAATTGTGTAAAGAAGCCTGTTCAATTGAACAGACTTCTTAAGTTTGTCCTACCTAACAAAAACAATTTGTAAAGGTCTACTTTTACAGACAGAAGAACTTCCGATAATGACATGTTTGCAGGACAAGCCACAGCTATGCAGAATATGATCCACTAATAGGTGTTATCGATAGCGCTAATATAGCACTAACACAGTACCTGAAAGAGGGGAACATAGCACATGCACACTATACAAGCCATATTGGAACGACTAAAAGAACACAATGTTAAAGAAGTAAGCAAAGATGTAACTATTCATCTTGCTGATAATTATTTCAATTTTGTAAAAATATGGTATACTATTTAATAGAAAACACCTCTTCTTAGGATTGTTTGGTCGCACTTACATTCTATTAGAAAGGTGTTCTTTTTGTTGTTATGGATAATGAATACACCTGCTGAAAAAGGTATCCCTGATAGAGGGAGGGGAGAGTTACATGCGATTAAAACAAATGGCTGTTATCGGAATGTTATTCATTGTATTGACGATATTCACTGGCTGCTTTAATTCAAATACACCGGATTCCTCCGCCCCGACTCGTGTCGCTCCTACAGCCTTGGCAGAGCGTTTGCGTGTACCTTGGGCAATCGCTTTTGATGGGGACACAATCTATATTAGCGAGAGGGGAGGGAATATTGTAAAAATTGTAGGGGAGACAACGACACGGAAGTCCGTTCATCTGCGTAAGAATGTACACAATGATGGGGAGGGCGGCTTTCTTGGCTTCGTATTAACGCCTGATTTTGCGCAAACGAAACAAGCCTATGCGTATCATACATATGTGAAAGGCGGGGAAGTGTTGAACCGCGTTGTTCTTCTGGAGGAGAAGGAGGATGGATGGGAAGAAGTGAAGGTATTTATTGAAAACATCCCCGGCTCATTTATACATGATGGGGGGAGAATGGCAATTGGTCCGGATAACCATCTCTACATCACAACCGGGGATTCCGGACGTGGGGAGCTGGCGCAGAATCTCAACAGCTTAGCCGGGAAGATTTTGCGGATGACACTCGACGGCCGCGTTCCGGCAGATAATCCATTTCCGGGTTCATACGTCTATTCGTACGGCCACCGCAATTCGCAAGGCATTGCCTGGAATGACAAAGGTGAGATGTATAACTCAGAGCATGGGCCCGACGGTTATGATGAAATTAATATTATTAAAGCCGGCGGCAATTACGGCTGGCCGGAGATTATTGGAGATGAACAACAAGAAGGCATGATCACGCCGATTTATCACACAGGGGAGACAGCGATTGCGCCTTCTGGCATTGCAATGGATGGGGAGAATCGCTTGCTGGTGGCCACGTTGCGAGGACAGAAGCTGTATCGTTACGATCCGCAGGATAAGAAGATGGAAACATTGCTGGAAAACGAAGGAAGGCTGAGGGACGTGAAGATTCATAATGGGATTATTTATGTTATTACGAATAATACGGACGGACGAGGCAGTCCTGCGGAAAATGATGACCGGCTGCTGCGGTTGAATTGATAGGTAAGGATATGTATTTATGAGGAAGCACAGACGAGTTATATCAATAATAAAATAGGGGGAATTTCAAATGAAGCATCACATACTATCACTGTATGATTATCATGTATGGGCAAATAAAAGAGTTCTTGAGCACTTGAAAGAACTGCCGCAAACTATTTATTACAAGGAGATTCAAAGTGTTTTTCCGTCTATCTCAGAGGTTTTGGTACATATTTACATTGCCGATACCGTTTGGTTAGGTGTCATGTCTGGTGACAGTTTCGATAAAATCGCAGAATTAAGGAGCCAACTGTGGGAAAAAACAAAAGGAAAAAGCATCGAAGAAATGGAGACGATGTTTTTTGACTTATCCGATCAATTTAAAGTATTTTTCGATAGTCAAGGGGATCTGGATCAACCAGTGTTCATGGAACACCCTAATTTGGGTCGGTTGGAAACCAATCTTTTTGAATTGGTACAGCATGTTGTCAATCATGGCACGTATCATCGCGGGAATATAACAGCTATGTTGCGTCAGCTAGGATATCCCGGTGTTATGACTGATTATGTTCTTTATTTGTATGCAATAAATATGAAAAAATAGATTTCCCCCTGCCAATCATATCCGTGTTTTGTTTATAGGGTCCTGATGGAAAAACGCAGATAATACAATTTTCTGAAGTGAATTCTCCGCTGTTGCTATGACAAGGCTATATAAAGAGGGTTGTGAAGTATTGCGATTGAACGAACCTGTCCTGTTCGTAATATCATCAAAATTTTTTGCAAACATCAAATTTAATCAAATCAAAGGAACTGAAAATGAAAGAAGGAATGAAACGTGGAACGCCTATGGACGAAGTCGTTTGTTCTTATGATTATGGGGATGTTTTTCCTTTTCACCGCATTTTATATGCTGTATCCAACGTTGCCGCTGTTTATTAAGGAGAGAGGTGGCAACGAGTCGCAGGTAGGTCTGGCAATGGGGGCGTTTATGCTGTTTCCGTTATTTTTCGACCATTTGTAGGAGGGCTGCTGGACCGGTTTGGTAGGCGTCTGTTTATTGTCTGTGGACTGCTATTCTTCGCTGTAACAATGTAATGGATAGGACCTTCCTTAACTTTTGTTTTTTCAGTGACTTCTTTTATAACATTTAACACAACCTTTTATTTAATTAGCTGGAGTTTGCAGTTCACCTTTTTACTTCGTAATGAAGTTCAACAAATTGATTGTAACGCTGTATATCTCTTAAAGTGAGCTCCAGGCTATAATTATCTTTCTTAAACAAAGGAATGCCTTTTCCAATTAAAACGGGAGCCACTGTAATAATAAGCTCATCGACTAATTTTTCTTTTATAAATGAGTGCAGCAAATCTCCTCCACCCACAATCCAAATGTTTGTTCCTTCTTCATTTTTTAGTTGGTTAGTAAAGCGAATGATATCTGTGTTAACAAATTTTACATTTTTGAAGTCTTCAATAACGCTTCTTGAAAAAACATAGCATGTTTTATTTTCATACGGGAACCCTCCATCTACATGGTTCAAAATCCAATCGTAAGTTTTTCTCCCCATTAAAATAGTATCCACAGTTTCATAAAACCTTGAATAACCGTTATCGCCCTCACCATCAATTTTAAATAGCCATTCCAAAGATTCGTCCTGTGCGGCAATATAACCATCTAAACTTGTGGCAATGAATAATACTACTTTACGTTGAGCGTTCATCATATCCCCCTTTAAAGTTCTTAAACTTTACCTATATTCAACAATTTTTGCAGTGTTCCTTCTTCAATCCCCCTTTTCTGTGAAGATTAACAATCTTCTTTAATAAAACTTAAAAGTTTGGCGGATGCCAAGGGAATAGCGGATTATAGACGCTATTCTCTTATTCATCTGATGAGACGAGCAGATGAATAAAGCATGTGTAGACATCCCTGTTTTTTAAACAATCATGTCTAGTTTTTCAATTCAAGATTTGCTGGAAATAACCTAAAATAATACATGTAAGCACTTTCAGCAAGGACAAGATGAGGGAGAGGAACGATATGAAAAAGCTTTTCTTATCCGCATTATGTGTGGGTTTACTAGGATCGTTTGCAGGCTGCAGCTCAAAGAGTGAAGAAACAGCAAGTAAAAGCAGCAAGGAAGAAGCGATCACATTACGTGTATCCTGGTGGGGCGGGCAGCCACGACACGATTATACAATGAAAGTTATTGAAATGTATGAAAAGGAACATCCAAACGTTCATATTGAAGCAGAATTTTCCAACTGGGATGATTATTGGAAGAAGCTGGCGCCCATGGCTGCGGCAAACCAGCTGCCTGACGTAATGCAAATGGATACAGCGTATTTATCGCAATACGGCGAAAAGGGGCAGCTTGAGGATTTAACTCCTTACACAAAAGATAAGACAATCGATGTAAGCTCGATTGATCCAAACAATCTATCGGGCGGAATGATTGGCAAGAAGCTGTACGGCTTTGCCTTAGGCTCAAACGTGTTATCTGTCATTGCAAATGATGACTTGTTAAAGCAAGCAGGCGTTGAAATCAATGATAAAAACTGGACCTGGGATGATTTTGAAAAGATGGCGACTGGGGTTCGGGAAAAAACCGGTCAATATGGAACGAACGGCATGAATCCGCCAGATGTGTTCTTCCCTTACTACTTAAGAACGCAGGGGGAGAGATTTTATAAAAAGGATGGGACAGGCCTTGCGTATTCCGATGACAAGCTGTTTATCGATTACTTTGAAAGACAGCTTCGTTTAGTGGATGCCAAAGCATTCCCAACGCCTGATGAACAAGCGCAGGTGAAAGGACTTGAGGATGACTTTATTGTAAAAGGCAAATCCGCTGTAACATGGAACTATTCCAACCAGTACCTTGGCTTTGCACAATTGTCCAAATCAGCGCTTAGTCTATATTTACCGCCTGAACAAGAAAAGGAAGAGGCATTGTTTTTAAGACCGAGCATGTTCTTCTCCGTTCCAAAGAGCTCTAAGCATAAGGAAGAAGCGGCAAAGTTTATTGACTTCTACACAAACAATATTGAAGCAAACAAGCTTATCAAGGGAGAACGCGGCGTACCGGTATCCTCTAAGGTAGCGGACGCTATCAAGCCGGAGCTAAGCGAACAAGCAAAGAAGATTTTTGAATATGTAGAACGGGCTTCACAGCATGCAAGTGAAACAGACCCGCCAGATCCTCTTGGCAGCGCGGAGGTAATGAAAGCACTTAAGGATATTTCGGATCAAATTTTATTCAAGAAAATTACGCCTGCAGAAGGTGCAAAGAAATTTAGAACGCAAGCAAATGAAATTTTAGCTAGAAACAAGCAATAGAGACAACGGTGAGAGAGTACGAAAGCTGCAGCATTTAATGGTTTTCGTACTCCTCTTTATCAAAGCCACAATCGCTTTTTGAATAAGTTTACTATTTTCTAGAATGGAGCTGAGAGAAATGAAACTTCGATCAACGAGCGACAATATAGCAGGATATGCCTTTATTTCTCCATTTATTATCGGCTTTATGGCATTTACAATCATTCCAATGGCTATTTCGCTGTACTTGTCCTTTACGAATTATGATTTGTTTTCCACGCCAAAATGGATTGGGTTAGATAACTATATAAAAATGTTTACAGGTGATGAAAAGTTTTGGCATTCCTTACAGGTTACCTTTACTTATGTACTAGCAGGAGTTCCGCTGCGGCTAGCTTTCGCATTATGTGTGGCAATGCTCCTCAATCGTGCCTCCAAAGGGGTTGGGATTTATCGGACACTCTTTTATCTTCCATCCATCATCGGGGGAAGCGTAGCTGTTGCGATTATGTGGCGCAATATTTTCGGGAATGATGGAACAATTAACGCTCTTTTATTCTTCATGGGAATTGATAAAAAAATTCTTTGGTATCAAGATCCGACTAGTGCATTATGGACATTGATTTTGCTGTCAGTTTGGCAATTTGGCTCATCCATGTTGATTTTCTTGGCAGGTTTAAAAAATATTCCGCCGACATATTACGAAGCTGCTAGTGTTGATGGCGCAAACGGGCTGCAGCAATTTTTCAAGATTACACTACCTCAATTAAGCCCGATTATCTTCTTTAACCTAGTCATGCAAACGATTTCAGCATTTATGACATTTACTCCTGCCTACATTATTTCAAAGGGCGAAGGAGGTCCGCTCGACGGAACGCTTCTGTATTCCTTATATTTGTTCCAAAAAGCCTTTAACTTCTTCCAAATGGGATATGCCTCTGCAATGGCATGGGTGATGCTGCTTATAGTCGGTTTACTCACATTGATTTTATTTAAAACATCATCTTATTGGGTTCATTATGAATCAAAGGAGGATTAAAGATAATGAAACTAGTTCAAGAGACTCCAAAAAGCAGAATTAGCGAGCCGGTTACAATCAATCCGCCAAAAGTTAAGCCCAAAAGAATACTCTATCATGTTTTGACGGGCAGCTTAGCTGTTCTGATGCTATATCCTATCATTTGGTTATTAATGAGCTCCTTTAAGGAAAGCTCCAAGGTCTTTATTACAGCTCATTCTCTTATCCCAAATCCATTCATTTTGAGCAACTATACAGAGGGATGGAAAGGAATTGCTGGTCAGTCCTTTGGTGTATTTATTAAAAACTCTTTAATCATCGTTGGATTATCAACGATTGGCGCTGTTATCTCCTCTGCTTGTATTGCTTACGGATTTGCGCGTATTCAGTTTAAAGGGAAGGCATTTTGGTTTGCTTGTATGATGGTAACGATGATGCTTCCTCATGAAGTCGTAATGATTCCACAATACATTCTGTTTTCAAAGCTTGGCTGGTTGAATTCCTTTAAACCGATTGTTGTACCACAATTTTTTGGGCACGCGTTTTTTATCTTCTTAATGGTTCAATTTATCCGTACGATTCCTGTAGAGCTGGATGAAGCTGCTAGAATTGATGGCTGCGGAAGATTTAGTATCTTTTTTAGAATTATTTTGCCGCTCATTCTACCGGCGCTGGCTACATCAGCAATCTTTTCCTTCTACTGGAAATGGGAAGATTTAATCAATCCGGTGCTGTATTTGAATAAAGCGGAAATGTACCCAGTATCGTTGGCGTTAAAGCTATTTTTAGATACGGAAACTGCTTCAAACTGGGGCGCTATGTTTGCAATGTCCGTTGTATCCTTGCTTCCAGTTGTGCTTATTTTCTTCCTATTCCAGAAGTATATTGTCGAGGGAATTAGCACAAGTGGATTAAAGTAATGGGGAGGAGAGCTATCATGCCCGCACTTGTATACGATGAGAACGAAATTCTAACAGCTATCGATCGTGTTGTTCACCGCACCTTCCAAATGGATTTCAACTGGGATTGGCCGGGAGGAGTGGCGTTCTATGGGGTTGCTGAAGCATATGAGGCAACAGGGAAAGGTGAGTATATCGAACTTTTAAGAAAATGGGTAGATGAAAAATTAGAGGATGGTCTTCCGAAGCTTTCGGTGAACGGGGTATCAATTGGCCACGCGCTTTTGTCGCTTTATCAAGCGACAGACGATGAGAAATACATTAATGCAGCTATTCAAATGGCAGAATTTTTACAGCGTGATGCGGATCGCTTTGCAGACGGAATTTTCCAGCATACAGTCAATTCAGAAACGTATATCTTTCCTAAGCAAGCATGGGTGGACACGATGATGATGGCTGGTTTGTTTTTACTTCGAATGGGGAAGTTTCTGGGAAGAGAGGATTTCTTTGAAGATGGATTAAAGCAGTACCATGGCCATGAAGACTTCCTCCAGGATGAAACTACTAATCTATACTATCATGGCTGGGATAACATTGCACAAAATCATATGTCGGGTATTTTCTGGGCTCGCGGAAACGGATGGGCTGCCTTAACGATGGCAAAGGCTTTGGAGCTTGTTGATGTAACCCATCCCTCCTATATGATTATTGACGGGTCGCTGCGAGATCAATTAAGCGCATTGGTTCGATTGCAATCTGATACTGGTCTATGGCATACAGTCGTGGACAATCCCGAGTCGTATCCAGAGGTCTCAGGTTCAGCAGGAATTGCAACTGCCCTTCTTTCCAGAGGATCCTTATATCACAAACATATTCAAAAATCGATTCATGGAATTTTGGATCGAATTACTGAGGACGGCAGGGTAACGCAGGTATCTGCAGGAACCGCAGTGATGCGAGATATGCAAGGATATATGGATGTACCGTACAAACGAATTCAAGGATGGGGACAAGGATTGACTCTTGCCTTTTTAGCCAGTCTATTAAAGGCGAACAAAAGGGTGTTCGATTAGGGGCCAGGGGATAAAGCGGATTGTCGAAATTCAAAGGCAATCCGTTTTGTTTCTTCACTGTCCAGTTGCTTTTGATTATACAAATTGGAATAGGGTGAATGAGTCAAATGAAAAATCAAAATGAACGGATTCAGGTCTTTTTAGCAGGGGATTCGACCGTCGCCAATTGTCCAAAGCATGAAGCGCCGATGGCTGGCTGGGGACAAGTACTGGGCTCTTTTTTTACTGAACAGGTCATTGTCCATAACGAAGCAATGGGCGGGAGGAGTTCAAACAGCTTTATTACAGAACGCAGGTTGACTAGCATTCTTGAAAGAATCAAGCCAAACGATTATCTATTTATACAGTTTGGTCACAATGATCAAAAGACCTATGGAACACAGCCATTTACAACGTATCAATCTTATTTGACGCAGTACATTACAGGGGCGAGAGAGAGAGGAGCCCTTCCAGTCCTTATTACCTCTGTTCATCGGCGAAGCTTTGATAGTGAGGGAAAGCTGGTCAATACGTTGGGCGATTATCCAGAAGCTATGAAACAATTAGCAGCCATATCTAATGTTCCGTTACTCGATTTATGGTCAAAAACAGAAGTGCTGTACCAATCATTAGGTGTGGAAGGATCGAAACGATTATTTGTGTGGTTTGAGCCTAATGAGCATCCCAATTATCCCAATGGAATTCAGGATAACACCCATTTTTGTGAGGAGGGAGCAACGGAGATTGCTAAATTGGTCATAGAAGGGATCCGGGAATTGCAGCTTCCGTTGGCTGCTTACGTAAAAGACGGTAAAGGATCACAAATGATTTCTTAATGGTTACTAGAAAATGGGGGACAGGTACATGAACAAAAGGTTATATCATGGAGCTGCTTTTTATCCTGAGCTGTGGGGTGAAAGTGTTATAGAGCAGGATATTCAATTCATGAAAGAGGCTGGCATTAACGTCGTAAGAATGGGAGAGTTCGCTTGGTCAACGCTAGAGCCGGAGGAGGGACAGATTGATAGCAGCTTCTTTGTAAATATCATTAACAAACTCTATGAAAACGGCATTGAAACGGTTATGTGTACACCGACTCCTACTCCTCCCATTTGGCTGTCTTATGGTCATCCAGAGCGCATGTATGTTGATGAAGCTGGAAATGTGATGGGACATGGATCCAGACAGCATGTTTGCACGAATAACACTTACTTTAGGGAAAGAGCAGCAATCATTACAGAGCATCTTGCCAAATCGATTGGGAGCTTGCCAGGGGTAATCGGCTGGCAGCTTGACAATGAGTTTAAGTGTCATGTAGCGGAATGTATGTGTGAGACATGCAAAGGCTTATGGCATGAATGGCTAAAGGAGCGCTATGGGACAATCGAACAGTTAAATGAAGCATGGGGGACGCAAATTTGGAGTGAACACTACCGCAGCTTTGAAGAAATACCGCAGCCAGGGCCAGTACCATTTTTGCATCATTCATCATTAAAAACGATGTATCAGCTGTTCTCTATGGAAAAAATCGCTGAATTTGCAGATGAACAGGCTGAGATTATCCGGACATATTCTAACGCACCGATTACACATAACAGCAGCGTGATGTTTCATGTAGACAATGAACGTCTCTTTCAAAACCTTGATTTCGCATCATTTGATACGTATGCCCCTCAAGATAAATTTGGTTCGTACTTACTGAACTGCGACTTATGGAGAAATTTCAAAAAAGGGAAAGACTTTTGGATTATGGAAACAAGCACCTCCTTTAGTGCATCGCTAGAAAGCTATGCGACGCCTCATCCGAACGGATATGTAAGGAGTGAAGCGGTGGCTGCTTACGCACTAGGAGCAGAAGCCTTTTGCTACTGGCTATGGAGACAGCAGCGAACGGGCTGTGAACAGCCCCATGGCTCTGTCATAAGCGCATGGGGAAAGCCGACAGTAGGCTATGCCAGTGTATTGGGGGTCGAACAAGCAAGAAAGGAAATCGAACCGATTATTCTAGCCTCAAGACCGTGTCAGGCTGAAGTCGCCATGACGTATTCGGACAGGGCAAAAGCGTTTTTTAAAACAGAGCCGCATAATAACCTCAATCATAAAGTGATGGTCACCGGGTTTTATGAACGAATGCTGGCAACAGGGATTCATCGGGAGTTGATTCCAGAAGGGGCGGACTTAGAAGGCTATAAGCTGCTATGTACTCCTTTTCTCCATTATGTATCTCCCGACTATATAGCAAAAGCAAAAGCATTTGTTGAAAAGGGAGGCATCTGGATAATTGGCCCTCTAACGGGAGGAAGAACAGAGCATCATACGATTCATACGGATGCAGCGTTAGGGGCACTAGAGCATATTGCAGGTGTGGAAACATTGTTTACGTTTCCGATGGATGGTACAGGCTCAGTAGGAAAAGCTTTCGATGTATCGGCACCATTAGGGCTCTGGAGCTCTGTATTTGAACCGAAGGAGGCAAAGACCGTTGGCATCATTGAGGGTGGACTTACACCAGGGAAGGCATTTTTAACAGAGCGTCAGTATGGCAAGGGGAAAATTGTTATGCTTGGCTCCATGCCTATGGGGGAAGACGGCAATGCTTTGCTCATGAAGCTGCTCGATCACTATGCCCTTGAAGCTGGTGTTACGCTTCGCACCGATGTAACAGAAGGAACAATTGTTGCGCCGAGACGAGGAGATGGGTATACAGTTTGGATTATTGTGAACATGGACGGAAAAGGAGGAAATGTGACTGCGCCGCAGGATGGAATAGATTTACTTACGCAAAGTAAAGTATTTTCAGGGAAATTAGAAATTGGCAGCTATGAATACCGAATCATTAGATTCGATGAGCAATGACTTACAAAATAAGCAGAAGGGAAGATAAGATGATGCAGTATAGCGAAAGTAAAGTCCACGACATCAAAATTGCTTATATTGGAGGCGGATCGCAGGGATGGGCGAGAAGCTTCATGAATGATCTTGCATTGGAGGAGAGAATTTCCGGTACAGTCGCTTTGTATGATTTGAATTTTGAAGCTGCGGTGCGGAATGAAAAGCTGGGGAATGTTCTCTCTCAACAACCTAATGTAAAAGGGAAATGGAAATATGAAGCAGTGCAAACCATTCGTGAGGCGCTAACTGGAGCTGACTTTGTTATTATTTCAATTCTTCCTGGCTCATTTCAAGAGATGGCATCCGATGTCCATTTGCCTGAGAAATACGGAATCTATCAATCTGTAGGGGACACGGTAGGTCCAGGCGGAATCATGAGGGCGCTTCGCACCATTCCTATTTATGCGGAGATTGCCGAACAGATCAAAGCATATTCCCCGAACGCTTGGGTGATCAATTATACAAATCCAATGTCATTATGTACGCGAACTTTGTTCGAAGTATTTCCAAATATAAAAGCGATTGGCTGCTGCCACGAGGTATTCCATACCCAGCAGCTTTTGGCCGATATGGTGAAGGATTTACTAGAGTTAGAGGCAGAGAGCCGCAAGGACATTAAAGTGAACGTTCTTGGCATTAACCATTTTACCTGGATTAATCGGGCATCGTATCAAGGGATTGATTTAATGCCTTTATATGCACAGTTTGTTGATACATACTATGATACAGGCTATGAAGCTTCAGAAGGTCAATGGCTTGGCAGTGTGTTCGACTCTTGTCACCGGGTAAAATTCGATTTGTTTAAAAAATATGGTCTAATCGCTGCAGCAGGAGACCGTCACCTAGCTGAATTTATGCCCCCTTGGTATCTAAAGGATCCGGAGACGGTAAAATCTTGGAAGTTTCATCTCACTTCTGTAAACTTTCGCATTCAACAGCACGAAAGAAAGATTATGGAGAATCAAAAGCTGCTTTCCGGGGAGGAGAAAATGTACATAAAGCCTTCCGGGGAGGAAGGAGTTCAGATGATTCTTGCGCTTCTTGGACTAGGGGACTTGGTAACGAACGTAAACCTTCCAAATGCGGGACAAATGCAGGGCCTCCCACTAGGCTCCATTGTGGAAACAAATGCATTCATTCAAAGGGACAGTGTGCAGCCTATTATAGCAGGCAAGCTCCCGCTTGATATTCAAAATATGGTCCAAAGACATGTTTTGAATCAAGAGGCAATATTGAAGGCGGCTCTCAAAAAGGATAAGCAATTGGCCTTTAATGCGTTTATCAATGATCCGTTAGTTGCCATACCTAGAGAGAAAGCGGAGCAGCTGTTTGAGGAAATGCTGCAGAATACTAGAGGATATTTACCAGGATGGGAGATAAAGGATTCTACGGAATCGGCCGCTTATAGTGTTAATTAAGCTGCGTATATTACTAAAAGTCGCCAATGCGACTCGTAGGGAGGAGATGCATTGGCGGTTTTTTATTTTTGTAGATGAGCATGTGATAAATCCTGAAGGTAAGCTAATTATATTGCTAATCTTTTAGTTTTTTTGTATCCCATTTTTTTATTTTTCGCTTCTTGCATTGCACTCCATTGTTACAACAATCGTCCTTAGCTGTTGCTTTTACCCATATAAACATAAAAAGAGGAAATAAGAAAAGGACTAGTATACTGATTAACAGCCCCATTATGTCACCTCCTATTATTTCTACTTCCTTAAAGGTTATGTTTCTAACAAAGCATATTTGTATAGAAGCAGTAATAGCGTCAGTATGCCCGAGCTTTAGAAATTAATTGAAATTGCTTTGAGTTTTTTGAACTGGAACCGGAGATTGAATTAAAATCTAGGATACTTTTGTCAAAATTTTCACTGAGCTAGTAAAATTATTTTTATATCTGGAATAACTAAATTTGATAAACTCTCCTTGTAAAGGCTTTCATGATGAAACTTAAATAACTGTAGGGGGAAAGATGATGAAGAAAAAGTTATGGGCTCCATTGCTTTGTACTGTAATGTCTACTGCTATAATGACAGGCTGTTCAGGAAGCGGCAGCACCGAAAAAGCATCATCAGAAGATTCGAAAAAAGCTGAAACAGTTACTATTAAATTCCATACCTTTGGAAATGAGGCATCTTACAATTGGATAAGTACAATTGATGCTTTTGAGGAAAAATATCCGAATATTGACATTGATTTAGTGACTCTTAGCGAAAAGGGAGACACTCAAGAAGCCACTAAAAAGCTGGATCTCGCAGCTGCATCCGGAGAAAAAATGGATGTCCTCATGTTCAGTGATGCAGCGAGTTATGCACAGCGTGTAAGCATGGGAATGGTTGCACCAATCTTGATCAGAGTGCAGAATGACATCCTTCACATCACGCTTACGTATCGCCTGTTTGAGTGTATCCAGAGCGAGTCGTACACTAGGAGATTCACTGATGACATAGCTGATAATCTCACGGTTGTAGGCATCCATGATGGTAGAAAGATATAAGGTACGCTCTCCAAACATAAGATATGTTACGTCTGTAAACCACTTTTGATTCGGTGCGGTCGCTTCAAACTCTCTTTGGAGAAGGTTAGGAGATACAACTGGCTCCGCTCCTCCTATATATACTTTTTTCTTCCGCCGAACCCTAGATAATAGGCTATACATTCTCATAATTCGTAACACTTTTTTATGATTCACATGGAGCCCCAATCGCCTCAGAAGCGCTGTTACTTTTCGGTATCCATATCGCTGCTTATATTGATGGTACACACGCTGAACTTGTTTTTCTGTTTCATCTGATATGCATTCTAGTTTGTGGATTCAACGATAAAAGGCAGAGCGAGGAATGTTGAGAATCTTACAGAACTCTTTTATCGTAATGGATCCTCTCAGCTCTTTCCATGTCGTGATTACAAGATTGGGTTTCCACTCCTTTCGATCTCTCGGTACTTTCCCAATACAAGAAGTTGCGCCTTTAATTGTTTATTTTCTAACCGTAACTGTTCCACTTCATTTAGTTCTTTTTGGCCTTTCCCATGACTATATTGCTTTCCTACAGGTTGTTCAAATCGATAGGTTTGTCCCATGCGATACCATTTCATCCATGTTTTCAACTGTGATTTATGCTTAATGTAGTGTAGTGCTTTCCAAGAGGGAAAGAAAAAATCTCCTTTGGAAATAGCACTGTTTTTGTGCCGAAAACAGCTATTTGTTATCATTTAAAACACTTACAGGATAATACACTCTCAAATATGAAATGATAATTATTTGAGGAGTGGTAATATGAAGTTCAAAATTTGTTTTACAGTTATAATTTTCACTTTAATGTTTATCCTTTCAGGATTTGAAAATAAAGAACGGGTCGAGGTCTCTATTGTTTCAACTTCGATAACCAAACAAGGACTAAGGTATGACATCAAATTAAAATTTACTAATTGTAATGAACTATGCAAAAAGAATTTGAATTTAAAAGTGAAGCCAGTCATTGAGAATGCTGGCTTTTTGGCTTGGAAATCATGCCCGCAAAGGCACCGTGTCAAGTTGCCAATATTATTCTTGATCCCTGTGTATTTGGCAATTAAAAAAATGCTGTTTATGGTAGTATGTTTTTTGAATGTAAAAAAGAGCCAAAAATATACAAGTTTTTATGCATTACTTGTATATTTTTGGCTCTTTCATTGATTTCGTTATTTCATTAAAGCACCCGTTTACTTTAAGTACAATTTTTCACAATCTTTTTTTGTGTGAGAAAGAAGCAGGCGACCAATGTACATTTTAAAGAAGAATCACACCCTTTTCGCTATAAATTTATCACAATAATAAACTGAATTTACTCAGCCTGCTTCAAACAAAGTGGGGGGCTTCGTAAAAAATTCAAAATATGCTGTTTTTTCAAATCTATACCTTGTTTCTTATCAGTAAAATCTTGTGATTGTTGGAGTTTCTAACTTTTTACATATTTTTTATTCTCTGAGAAAACAATAATAAACACTAAAGAATATCGTAAATCGGAGGATGAACCTTGGAGACAAATAGCCCAATTCGATTAACTGCTCCGGAAATTGCAAGCCTTTGGACTCAATACATTTTTGATACAATGTCCATTTGTTTCTTTCGTTATGCACTCGAACATATCGAAGATCACGAAGTCAAATTGATCTACCAAAATTCCCTTGAATTATCCAAAAAGCATGTCCAAGAAATTACAATATTCATGTTAAAAGAAAATTACCCTATTCCACGTGGGTTTACAGAAAAAGACGACGTAAACATTTACGCACCACGTCTTTTTCAAGACTCTTTCTACCTAAATTATATTTATATCATGAGTTTGCAAGGAATAACTGGATATGCTTTGTCTGTTAGTAATTCAATTCGTTCTGACTTACGGAAGTATTACATAACCTGTATGTCCGAAACGATGGAGCTTTTTGATCAATCCATTGATTTAATGCTTTCAAAAGGACTTTTTACTCGACCTCCTATTATTACGCCACCCGATTCGATCGATTTTGTAAAGCATCAAAGTTTTTTAACTGGATGGTTGGGAAATCGTCGTCCGTTGAATGCTATCGAAATTGGAGATATTACTTTCAATATGCTAAAAATGCATTTACATGCTGCTTTAAAAGTGGGATTCATCCAAGTAGCCCAATCAAAAGAGGCTCGTCAACATTTCATGAGAGGACTTGACATTGCCAATAAACACATAAAAATATTTGAATCGGTATTTAAGGAAAATAAATTAAATTCACCTATTTCCTGGCAGTCAATGATCACGAACTCTACTTCTATGACTTTTTCAGATAAATATATGATGTACCAAATTCAATTGTCTACACAATTAACCCTTTCATATTATGGTTCTGCTTTGAGTGTCAATTCAAGAAGAGATTTAGGTGTTAGCTACTTACGACTAATTTTAGAACTTTTACAATTTGCAGAAGACGGAGCAAACCTAATGATAAAAAATGGATGGTTAGAGCAGCCTCCAACAGCAAGCGACCGAGAATCGCTTGCCAACGGAAAGGAGCAATAAATAATATTCCAGAAACTCGAAGCTAGGAAAAATTCCTAGCTTTTAATGTAATGCACTTCATGAGTCAAATACAACATAAAATCACATCTTCTTGTTCAACTAAACTCCACGTTAATACAATAAGCATACCTTTACAAGTATGTATAAATATAAGCATTTATACGGCTGTTCTTTTTCTAATCATTCATTATCCAATTTGGCTTTATCGCGGGGAATTTTCGAATTTAGGGTCTCATTATTACGTATTGTTACTTGGATTGATCTTTGGTTATGTGTATAAAAAAACTAACTCTTTATGGTCAGTCATTATCTTGCATTCTTTTCATAATTTATTTGTGATTATAAGTCATTGAGCAACTTCCTCTTTCGGCAATTATGTTAGCTAGGTGTGCATAAAATATACACAAATCGTGCCACTTTTGGATTTACCTCGGATTTACATTATTTTAACCCCTATTTGTATCGGAATTTGTTACAATTTGTATTGTTATAATAACTAACACATAAATAGTAAATAATGTAATAAATAGTATACAATCTAATTGTAACAAATGAATTTGGTAAGGAGGGAACACAATGAAACAGTATATCTTTACTTTTGATACGAATAAAAACAATCGAGATTTATTAATTAATGCCAATGGGATTTATGACGCGGTATATCAAGTAAAAGAAATTAAAAAACAGGTAGAGCTTGAGAACAAGTATGATATAAAAATTAAATTTAAAGGAGTTAGGTATAAAAATATTTCCTAACTTCCTTAATATCCTTTTTTCCTTCTCTTCTTCAGTAATAGGCCCGCAACGTTCGTTTTCGTTGGTTGTTCTCTAGCTTTTTTCACTATACATGTTCTTCTTAGCATCCATATAACCCCAGGCATCATTATCTATTCATATTCCATCAGTATTCGTGAAAATTCAAAAACACATTATTACTCTTCCAAGAAACATCAGATACATGACGCCATCCAATTTATGAAATACATATTAGAGCAATCTAAATAATGAATGGGAACAGTATAAGAAGAAAACTTTATAAGTAAGGCAATTACATCCTGTTCGTAGGAAGTCGATGTGAATTTCTTACCAAGTATTTGCCCCAGAACCAAAAAAGATATTCAGACATATTACAGTCTGAATATCTTTTTTATTACATGGTATTTGCCTTTTTTGAAGTTGAAGCATCCTGAGAATGCTCCCAACATTCAATATTTTCAAGACCTTTAATGCTGTCTTTATAAAAAACAGGATCTTTGCCAGCTTTTTTCTGTTTCATGTAATCATGTAACGCAGCAAAGGCTATTTTTGATAGTAATGCAATAGCAATCAAGTTTATGATAACCATAAAGCCCATAAATAAATCCGCTAAATCCCATACAAGCTGGATCTTTGCAACCGAACCGAATATAATCATGGCTAATACGCTTATTCGGTATAGCATCAACCATACTTTACTTTTGTGCAGAAATCGAATGTTTGTTTCTCCATAATAATAGTTACCAATTAACGCACCGAATCCAAATAGGAAAATAAAGATGGCAAGACAGCCTGATGCCCAGGAACCGACGTGTTCACTTAATGCTGCTTGTGTAAGCGCAATGCCATTTAGCTCTGGTTGTTTGTAGGCATCAGAAAGTAAAATAATAAATGCTGTGCTTGTACAGACAATCAGTGTATCTGTTAATACGCCAAATGCTTGAATAAGCCCTTGTTTCACCGGATGGCTTGTTGTTGCCGATGCGGCAACGTTTGGCGCACTTCCCATACCAGCTTCATTCGAGAATAAGCCACGCTTAACTCCATTCATGAGTGCGGCGCCGATTGAACCGCCTGCTATTTGTTCAAATCCAAACGCGTTTTTAACAATAAGTGAAAGAACTTCCGGCATTTTTGTTATGTTTGTAACTACAACAAATAATGCAACACCAATGTATAACACCGCTAGAATCATCACCTTGTATTCAGCCATTTTTGCAATACGCTGCACACCACCAAAGATAATCGCAGCGAAAGCAAGTGCCATGATAATCCCTACAGTTAAACGATCTGTACCGAATGAGTTCTCAAAAGCAATTGTAACGGTATTTGATTGTACAGAATTGAATACAAGACCGAAAGTAAGCGTAATTAAAATGGAGAATAATACTCCCATCCAACGCTTGTTTAATCCTTTTTCCATATAATAGGATGGGCCGCCGCGGAAACCATTTTTATCTTTTACTTTATATACTTGCGCTAACGTACTTTCAACAAAGCTGGACGCTGAGCTAATAATAGAAATAATCCACATCCAGAATACCGCTCCAGGACCGCCTAATGCAATCGCAATCGCAATTCCTGTGATATTGCCTGTTCCAACGCGAGCGGCCATACCAATACAGAACGCTTGAAATGGGGAAACGTCGTCTTTAGAACCAGCTTTCCCTTCCATTAACACACGAACCATTTCCTTTAACATTCGAAACTGTACAAATTTCAACTTAAATGTGAAATAAATTCCGCAAGCAACAAGCATAATAATTAACAATTTAGACCATAGAAAATCATTCGTTGTCCCGACTAGATCCAACAAAAACTGTTCCATATCATCACTCCATATTAAAATTTAGTAGCCCATAATTTATATAGATCCGTCTTAATTTTCCGGCATATCCAAGCTCACCTCATATACGCATGCAACGCAGGTAAACATTTTCTATGAAAATGGTGTTTCCTCGTTTACACGAATATCCATAATATATAACCGTACAGCGGACATCTTGAAGGACCTGATCGCTTCTACATGTGGATGCTCTAGCGCCTCCCTTAAAAATAGGTTTTTTCATCCAGGAATGCGGCTGCATCATCATGCTTGTCCCGTATGCCGAATTTTTAAATTGGATTTATATAAATCCTTTTTTCTCTTTTTATTATTTTCATAGGAAACTAAACCCAAAAACTAAACCCAAAAACATAAATATTTTTAAGCGCTTTCATTTTTTTGTTCTAGAACGATGTATTTTTAGTTTATAATTAAAGCTACATAAACAAACAAAAAACTACATAAATTTTTTTAAGATATTTTAAAAATTTTAAAAGATGGTTCTAATGTGAAAATTTAGGAGACCTGGACATACTGTGCTATCAATCTAGAAAAAGGGTAGTGTTTGTTTATGCTCCTTTACAAGACGCTAAAACGTATCGAGCAAACAAATGGTCTTTAAAGACGATTGGAACGATTTAGAGCTGTTCTATGCATGCGGTTTTCCAATTGCTATGGGAAATGCCATACCTGAATTGAAGGGTGCTGCATATTTTATTACCGATGCCAATGATGAAGATGGTGCAGCTCAGGTATTAGAAAAGTTAATTTGTACTATTAGTAACAGTTAAAGGATTGGTATAGTTATTTTCGAGTTCGAGGACTATGTGAACAAGCAATACCATCCAGAACTTAGCTGGAGGGTATTTTTATAGGCTTCTAGATACATTGAATTCCGATAATGTGCGATTATGCCTACCTGACATGTATGGAGTATACGGCCTTCTTTCTTCCACGAGCAGGCTAGTTGAAAAATAATTGCACATAAAATCAATATGCGATATATTGGTTTTATGGAAAAAGACATTATAAAACCAATTAAACGTTTGTCGTTTAGAGATGAAGTATATCAAACTTTAAAAAAGTCCATTATCACCTTGGAATTGCATCCAGAAGAACGCTTAAGTGATAAAGAATTAGCGGAGAAGTTTGGAATTAGTCGCACTCCTGTTAGGGAGGCACTTAAACGACTTGAAGATGAAGGACTTGTAGAGTCGCTTCCAGGGTCATCTACTCGTGTAGCACCATTAAAATTAGAGGAGGCGAAACATGCTTTTACTGTTGTAGCAGTTTTACATGCTTTAGCTGCTCGACTTGCATGTCCTTTATTAAAGGACATGGATATTGAAAAATTAGAGTTTAGCAATGAGAATTTACAACTTTCAATTGAAAAAGGAGATGTTATTAAAGCGATTGAGGCAGATGAAAGTTTTCATAAGGTTTTCTTAGATGTGGCTGGGAACCCTGAAATAGTATCCGCTTTAAAAATTGGCCTACCTAAGATTCAACGATTAGAGATTTCGCAATTTACTTCTCTAAAAGGGTTAAATTCGGTTGAGCAGCATAATCAAATTATATCAGCCTGTAAAAGTCGGGAATATGAAACAGTTGTCCGTCTTGTAGAGAAAAACTGGCTAAGCCTTGGCGAACTACTAACACAGCAACTGGAGACGAGGTGAGGTCAGGTGCAACCAATTTTAATAGGTATATGTTCGGCCTTCTTTTTTGCTTTTACATTTGTTCTCAATGCATCTATGGAGTTGTCCGGTGGTAGTTGGATTTGGAGTGCTTCACTCCGATATATTTTTATGGTTCCATTTCTGTTGTGTATTGTAATGAGTAGAAAAAACTTACGCCCACTCTTAAATGAAATGAGAAAACAACCAGGAACATGGGGTTTATGGAGCTTTGTTGGGTTTGGATTATTCTATGCTCCCTTATGTTTTGCATCTGTCTATTCACCGGGTTGGCTTATTGCTGGAACATGGCAAATTACTATTATTTCAGGTGCTTTACTTGCACCGTTATTTTTTGAGACGATATACACAAAGAATGGCCCTTTGCAGATAAGGGGAAAAATTCCCTTTAAAGGCCTTACTATGTCGCTTATCATTCTGTTAGGTATTGTTTTAATGCAAATTGAACATGCAAAGAAACTTTCTTTAGAAAGTCTAATACTGGGAGTTGTTCCTGTTCTAATAGCATCATTTGCATATCCCTTAGGGAATCGTAAAATGATGGATGTTTGTGAAGGTAGATTAGATGCTTATCAACGGGTATTAGGGATGACACTGGCAAGTCTTCCATTTTGGTTTTTACTTTCGATATATGGTTATTTTACTGTTGGATTACCTAGCAAGGAGCAAAGTCTCCAGTCTTTATTAGTAGCACTTTGTTCGGGAACTATTGCAACCGTTCTATTTTTTAAAGCAACAGACATGGTGAGAGGAAGTATGCAAAAGTTAGCCTCTGTTGAAGCGACGCAATCAATGGAAGTGCTATTTGCATTAGCTGGGGAATTAATATTTTTGTCAATACCAATTCCTTCTCTATTATCTTGGTGCGGTATTTTCATCGTCATTCTTGGCATGATTTTGCATAGTTATGTTTCAAATAGAAAAGAAGAAAGTCATTTTAAGCACTCAGTGAATTTAAACTAAACGAAAGGGGCGGTGCTGGAGGAAGGCATTGCTCTTTCATTAACGGGGCTTAGTTGAACAAGAGACCTACAAAAAAACCACAAACGTGTCCTTTTTCTTTCGGGTGAATTATCAACGTTATTATTTAACATAGCCCCAACGTTTAACTTCCGCTTTTTGACGTCGAGATTCCTATCTAGGAGACATTCAAAAAGAACATGTAACTTTAATTACTTAGTAATTAAAGTTACATGTTTTAATAGCTCTAAATTTTTAGTCCTTATATATATTTAACTGCATATGTTCTTTTTCTTTTTGATGCATTATCAACGTTATTGTCTAATGGAACTGATTAAAAAATCGATACATATTAGACATGTGTATTATGTGACATCCTTACTCTCTGTGAGGCTAACCTCTTGTTACCTAAAGATAATAGTGAGTTCCCTATTCTTTGACTATACCTAACGACTTAGCTAGTCCAATATTTTCTGGTTGGAGATAAAAGTCTTCCGTTGTCCCTTTAACAGTTGCATGTAAAAATTCAGCAATAAAATTTAACTCTGTTTCTGTTAGTTCTCTTCCGTTCCAATATAATTTTCCCATATCAATCCGCCACTCCTTTATAAACCCAATTTTTTTGGTTCCTTATAAAGTTGCACTTATGGTGACCATATTGATGAACCCAACGCATAATCGTTGTGTGAGCCATTGATAAGCCACGTTCTTCCATCATCTCCATTATGTTACGAAAGCTCAAGTTGTACTGCAGGTACCATCTTACTGTTAACAAAATAATGTTGGGCTGATAATGTTTCTACTTAAATAAACTTTGCCTTTCCATACTAATCACACGCTTTTCAAGATTAATAGTATCAGTATGTCCAAGTTTCGTTAATTACGATTGTTTTGAGGTTTTTGCACCAGAATCCAAAAAACCCCCTCTTCTTTCTATCGTAAAGAGGAGGGAGAAGAATCAATTCTTTATTGACGAATTTGTTTTTCAACACTCTGGAACCCGCTTGTGCAAACCCCTATTTTTTAGCATTCTCTCTATTTTTTGGATTGCAGTGAGAACAGCAGTTTCCGTACAATACTGTTACCTTTTCATCTTCAAATTTTCCAATTGTTCCCTCACAAACTTGGCATATTATTGTACCCATTTCTATTCCCCTCCTAATTTTATAAATCATCTTAATTAAGTAACCGCTTTCTTTATATAACTACATTTTAATGTGTTATACTATATTAGTCAATCAGAAAAAAAGTATAATATATTTGTTTTTTTTAACTTATTATATGTTGTGTTTTATTTCATATGATACTTTCTTTGAGTCTTACAAACAGATAGTGGTTAATTAGTTGGATTTCTCGAGTAATTGGGGTCTGACTCCTTTATTTCTGGATGAGAGTTGTTAAATATGAACTCTCGCCCTGTTTTTTGCTTCTTAAATTACCTCCGTAATCAAAGGAGGATTTTTAAATGTACATAGTGTCCAATTACTTAAATAAATTCAAATATTATATTTATGAGGATTTGCGTGCAACAGGCTATCCGGAATGTGCTCTGGTGATGGTTATGCTAAACGTTTTAAAAGCATTGAGGAAGCTGAGGAATACATAAAGAAAGGGCATATATATCTTAAATATGATTCTCCTAATTTTACAATTGAAGAAGTTATAGTAAAGCCAGTAAAAAACTTTACTGTTGAACCAGAATGAATATAGGGGGAGCAGGTGATTTTACAGGTTAGTTTTTAATAATAGGAGGAAATGTAAAACATGATTGAATATAAAGATGGTAAAGAATATTGGAACGGACGTAAGTGTGAATGTACGAAAATATATTCTTTCGTACATTCATTTTCTTGTAGAATGAGAATCGGTGAAAAGGAGAACGAATTGTATTGCAAAACCGTACATTAAATGTTCCGCTACAAATTTTAGAATGGCAAACTGCCGTTCTTTTTTCTTAAAGTTAAACAGGAACTTCATCGTCGTTTTGGTTCTGCAACATCCATTGAATTGCATACTTCTTCAAGCGTAGATAATGCCCCAGAATGTAATAGCTGTTTGAATGCAAAATGGATTCGTAAATTTACTAACTAATGGGACATGGGTTTTCTCTCCCTGTCTATTATGTTCTCTTTCATTTATTGTACAGGACATAGCAGAAAGGATGCAAATACTAGAAAATGAGTCGCTTTATACATCTGCATCTTACTTCAAGTTCAAAGAAATCTATACATAAAAGGGTGCTGACGCATAGTCATCAACCCCAAAACGAGGAAATGGAGCACCATTAACCGGTTGTATTTATTCTCTCACTATTTCAATGCTACCAATATCCTTAATCATAAGAGTAAGTGTCTTAGGTTTGTCATAGGAAGTAACGGGGAAATGTGCTGCTACAATTGTGCGCCCATCCTTCATCTCAACTGAATACCCCTTAGATGCATATTCTTTGCCTTTGGAATCCTTCACTTTCATCCTCCCGCCAATAAATGTATTTTCATCTGAATACTCACCTTTTACAGAAATGGTAAGCTGCAAAGATGTTGGACTGAGAGAGGCTGTCACAACTTGGAGGCTATGTTCCGATCCCTTTGCATAGTATTGGATGGTATCTTCTTTTGTACTCTTACTATCACTAATTGGCAAACTCCACATTCCATTTATACTTTTTACGGCCCCATCTTTGTACAGAAAATGCACACTTTCTATCTCTATAACTGCCCCTCTCAAATGTGGCATTGCCCTCTCACGAGATTCTAGGATAAATTCATATTCTGCTTTTCCTTGATCTATGTTCAATACTGGGCTCTGTTCCTCCGATTCGGAGATGTGACTTAGGCCGCTCCCTTTCAGTGGCTTTGTATCTGAAACTCTTTCAACGAGGTACTTGTCCGCATTCATTCTAAAGGGACGGTCTGGTTCCGATTACGACAGTAGCGTCAAGTTCATCACAATTTGTCACCTGTGGGATTAATCCATTTTGAGCAAATATCTCAACGGTTTGTAATGTCTGTCGTTGGCTAGTCTCGACAAGTAGATGGCCGCCGGGCGCTAGCCAGAGTAGTGCTTCATTAGCCACCCTCCTCTGAATGTCCAGCCCATCCTCTCCACCGTCGAGTGCAACCCTTGCCTCATGTTTACGGGCTTCCTGAGGTAACAGCTTAATTGCCCCAGTAGGTACGTAGGGTACGTTTGCGACCAAGATTTGGACGCAACCACGTAGTTTAGTCGGAAGTGGACGGTAGAGATCACCTTCGTACACGTTACTATTTATCCAATTAATATTGCGCTGGGCACATCGCACTGCGGCGGGGTCTATGTCAACCGCATACAACTCGATCTGTTCCAGGATTGTAGCCAGTGCGGTACCCACCGCACCCGTACCACAGCATAAGTCAACTATGATAGCTCCTGGCATAGCAAATTGAGCTGCCTGTTGGACAAGAAACTCGGTACGGCGGCGGGGGATGAAAACACCTGGTTCTACCGCTATCCGAAGACCACAGAAATTTGCCCAACCGATGATGTGTTCTAAGGGAAGACCGGCTATTCGTCGTTCCAGCATATCGGCTAATATTTCTGGTGTTTGTGCCTCTGAGATAAGCAATAGCGCCTCATCCTCTGCAAAAACACAACCAGCAGTCCGAAGCTCGGTTATTATACGTTTTTCTGTTTCCGAATTTATATAAAAATCAAATTGTTTTCCTATTTATTTCACCATCCTTGATACCTTGTTAAGTTTATTATTAATAATTCTTTAAAAGTTGGAGAAATCCTATTTCAGCTGCTCTATATTTAAATAAGGAAGACCGTATACCGTATACAAGTCCAGTTAACATAATCGCTCATTCTCGAAAGTTAACAGTACTTTTATGATGTGAATACTTGTGTTTTTACTACGAGATACATAGGCTCGAAGTACAAAATGGCTAGGATTAATGCTTCATAAAATCCGACTTGTCCTATGTAATGTGAAATTTTATGTTCTACTTTTGTACTTCGACCGATAATTCCTGAAATAAGTGCTAGTATAATGCAAATATAAAGTGTTAGGAATCCTGAACCTAAAAAAGCAAAAGGTACCCTGATACTAAAAACGATATACGATATAACTAATATACATGCTAAAAATGAAAACCATTTATAAAACATGCTCCCCCCTTCTTTGAAAAAATATATAATTTTTTTATATGAAAAATACCAAATAAAGAGATTTATTTTTTATAAAAGTTCAAACTTTTTATGTATATCCTATACATCCAAATTTGTACAACACATCGCTTCTTCTGAATGGTACAATATGGATAAAGGGAGGAGTTTAAGATGATTTTAGAAGCAGTCATGTTACAAGTAAGAGCTGGTATGGAGACAGAGTATGAAGCAGTATTCAAACAAGCCTCCTCCATTATCTCTTCCATGAAAGGGTACATAAGTCATGAACTACAACGTTGTATGGAGCAAAAAGGAAAGTATTTGCTCCTTGTACAATGGGAGACTTTAGAAGATCACACGATAGGATTTCGGCAATCTGAACAATATCAAGAGTGGAGAGCATTGTTGCATCGCTTTTATGACCCGTTCCCAACAGTTGAACACTTTGAGAGTGTAGAGTTATCACAAAACTAACTCCCTCTCCAGGATGGGGAGGGGTTTGCTGTTTAATTATTATTCTTTGAAGGGATTGAATAGCTTTTGAATATCGGCTTAGGACTAATAGCAGTACCTTTTGCAATGATTTTTATTGTATTAAGTGTAATTTCACGAAAAAAGAAAGATAAACTTGTTGGTAATGTTTTGTTAGTAGCAGGAATGATTATTTTATCAGTGAGTGTTCTATTACTTACCGGAATCTATGACCCTTATGCTGACCACATTCGATAAATACTACTTGCAACAAACTTCCGAAAACGGATTTGAGGTGACCTGTTTTCTCGGCTTGATAGGTATGTGGCGGTACCACTAACATAAATTGATAGAATTTAAGTATATTAGAAAAAATATAATACCTTTACTAATTCGTAATAATGATATAATAGTAATATATGGAAATTTTATTCAAAATAAGCAGGAGGAAACGACTTTGCTTCAAGTAAATATACACTCGGCCGGTTACATAGAGGAGGAAAAGGTCATTCAAGACATTGTGTTTTCCGTGAACAGCGGAGAGCTTGTTGCCTTGATTGGTGCAAATGGTGCTGGAAAGAGTACAACGATTAAAGCTATTCTAGGATTATTGCCTTATATGGACGGAATGATCTCGATTCAAGAAGGAGGATACGCATATGTACCGGAACAGCCTACATATTATGACTATTTAACATTATGGGAGCATATGGAACTGCTTGCGGCAGCCAAATCATTCCATAAAGGATGGGAAGAGCAAGCCATAGAGCTGCTTCGCATTTTTCGAATTGAGGATAATAAACATCATTATTTGTCACAATTCTCCAAGGGAATGAAGCAGAAGGTTATGTTAATGCTTGCATTTTTAACGAAACCTGCCTTTTATATTGTGGATGAGCCATTTCTTGGGCTAGATCCGACAGCCATCCGTGATTTCTTGACATTGCTGGAAAAGGAACGAGCGCGCGGCGCAGGAGTTTTGTTGTGCACTCATGTATTGGACACGGCTGAAAGAATATGTGAGAGATTTTTGCTTGTTTCTAATGGAAAACTGCTTGCAAACGGAAGTTTAGCGGATATTCAGCAATTATGTGATATGCCGGGTGCAACATTGATGGATTGCTTCGATGCGATAGTAAGGCGGGATTATCATGTATAAACAGCTTTTTTATAAACGTTTGTTTTATGAATGGAGACAAAAATGGCAGACTGTTCGTTCGATCGTCGATTGGACAGTCGCCTTATATTTTGTTATTCCTGTCATTGTGTTTGCAAGCATGTATCATGCCTCCTTATGGAAAACACCACCGGAATGGATCCATTATGTAGCGCTTCCCACAGTTTTTACATTGCTGTTTTTCCTTACAACCTTTGGAAGTGTCCGCTCTTTTTTAGAACAAGGAGACAGCCTCTTTTTAATTCAATATCCGGACTTTCTACGTTCTATTATGAGGCGGGGGATGTGGTACACCTTTATTAAAGTCTGTTTGTTAAATGGAGCTTTGTTTATATATGGATTGCCCATTCTTCTGAAAGGATACAGTCTCACAGCTGTTCAAATTGTGGTTTTATTTGTGTTTCTAACTTTAATGAGTTATATTCAATTGTTCTTGAATCGGTATTGGGCAGTGCATATTCAGAAGAGATGGAAACAGCTATTGGTTCATTTGACCAGTCGAGGCATTGCAATGCTGGTGTTTACCACCGGGGTGTTTCTGTTAGTGAATTTACCTTATATGATTCTGCTGTATGGTTTTTTGCTTGGCAGTTTTCTTCTATATATAATTCGGAAAAAGCTGCAGTACCAGCGTTTTTTCTTTCAAGAAGCGGAACAGGAGCGGACAGAGGCGATGCGATGGACATCAACAGTAATGGTGAGAGCCGGTCATGTGCAGAAGCCTGTCCAAGCAAAGAGGCCGTGGCTGTTTCCGCGTTCCAAACGGCTCGGGAAATCTGACAGCAAGACATTCCGGATTGCTGAGGCGTTCACGAAGGATTACTTCCGGACAAATACGAACCTGCAATTTTATTTTCTGATAGCGAGCTATAGCTCGGCTGTTTTATATGTTGCTCCATGGTGGATGAGCTTAATTGTCATTTCTTTTGCATTATTTGCCCTCTTTCAGCAATTGGGTGAACAGTGGAAGACATTTGCAGATAAAATGTTTCTTCGTTTATATTGTCAAAAGGGCGAGCTGCTTTTGATAGCGGAAAAAGCAAGAGTACTTCTCTTTTTACCGGTCCTTCTCTTGTATGGTGTTGTGGGTGTAGGAGTGATAAACATCTGGTTGGGGATGGGACTTGCTCTTCTTATAATGGGGTTCGGCATTCGGTATGCTCTGCTTCCATAAAAAAAGAAAAGAGTCCCTGTAGGGGATTTTTTTGTAGGATCCTAGATACATTGAATTCCGATAACGTTAATTATGGTGCGACAAGATGTCGCTTTCATATAGTGTAGCTTACGCTACTAGTTTAGAAGCAAAGACTATCCCTGTCCGAAACTGCGTACCTGGTAACGGGTGCGTGGGTTGCATGAGGAAATGCGGAAACAGAGAGCCAGTGCACGGCTTAGAAAACTGCTAGGGGAAGATGAGTATGGTGAACGAAAGTGAAGGTTTGTAAGCTTCGTAAGCGTTAGCTCGAGATCGTGCATAGATTTACTCGGGTATTGGCAAGAGGAAAAGTAGATTCATAATGCTGCTGTGCTGCGTCCCACATCTTGTCCGGAGTAAAGAACCCACCTAACCTCGTCGTATCTATGGGATGCGAAACTTGGTAAGCCCTATGTCATCTAAGGTCAAACAATGTGACAGAGGGTAAAGGATACGAGAAAAAGCAAATGCCGTCATCTCGAAAGGGAACAGGAAAACAGGGAACTGAATAACTGGACGGATACTGTCGTCCCTACGGACAATCCCATGACAGGCCCGAAAGGGAGCCCACTTCTTGTTGGTCTCTCGCAGGAACATAAGGTTATGGTTATTTTCTGACGAAAGAAGCGTACTGCTATGTATACCTCCAAACGGAGCGTCGGCGTACGCTTAACTTATCCATCAGGATTGTGAAGAAGATACGATAACAAATGGACCTGCAATGGGAGGCTTGAGCCGCTGTATCTCGAAAGGGATTCGCACGGTTCTTAGGGGAGGAAGGGGCAGTGATGCCCCTAACTTACCCGACTCTACTTGACATGTATGGAATATACATCCATTTTTTATAACAAATCGCTTCTTCCGAATGATATAATCAAGAAAAAAGGTTGGATCTCTTTGAAAACTATAAAATATATTGCAGTCATTCTCCTTGTTGCTGCTTTCATAATGGCAGTTTGTAACCAAAGACTACAAGAGCGTGAACCACTCATTGAAAAAATCATTGTTGAAAACAAAGCAACTCAAAAGACATATACGTTTACTAGTGATAAGAACGTAGCTCTGTTCCAAACAGCAATTGATGAATCAAGTAGAAGAAATGTTGTAGAGAAATGGGATGATTCAAAAATAGTGTATAAAATTTCTTACGTATATAAAAATGGGGGAACTAAAAACTTCCTTGCTCAATTTGATATGGAAACACACGATGGGATCATTAAATTAGAAGGAGAAAAAAATAATTCTCTTTCTGAACTTCCAGATCGATGGGAAAGACCAATTCTAAAATTATTAAAACAAAAAGGCGTTATGTAGAAAGAACTCTCCCTCTCCAGAACGGGAGGGGTTTGCTGTAAAGGAAGTGGAGATAAATGTTATCGAGAAAAATAATTTCAGCATCAGTTTCTGGCACTTTTTTAACTATTATTTTAGGTTTAATTTTCCCCAATCTTTTTGGGGGTGAAAATATAGATTCCATACAAAGTTATTTATATTCTGTTATTTCAAGTATCCCATTCTATATGATATATAGCTTACCAACAATTTTAATTTATGGTATTTTAACGTCTATTATTAGTGATAAAATAGGAGAATTTATATCAATCAAGATGGAGGAAAAAAGGGCAGAAATAATTATTTCAGGAGCTTTGCATATCCTTTTCGGTTTAGTATTGCTCTGGGTTAGTCTTGCGGCATCTATATTATTTTTTATTATCGATAGAATATTGAGAAGTCATAATAAGAAGTATGAGTGGTTGGGAGCAATCAAAAGTTTGGCAATTCCTGTGTTGACATGGCTAATATGTATGGGAATTGTTTGGGGAAAGGATATGTTGTTGAACTAATTACCCTTTAGTTCAACAAATAAGATAATCTGACTTCCTATATCGCACATTATGTTGACTTGCCATGAATATGAGATACATGCAGGTGTTGTCCCAATAACTGATGAATCTTATGGTAATAGACGGACAAACGGAGGTGTGCTTTTTGAGGAAGAGCGTTTTATTTGCTGTTCTAGCGGTTCTGATGTTGAGTGTAGTTGCTTGCTCCAATCAAGATGAGAAGAAGTCAAGCAATTCTCCAGCCACGTCTAAAAGCGTTTCATCAAGTATGAAAAAGGATAATAAAAATGAAACGATAAGCGGAACAACAGCAGGCATGAAAACAGCATTTACAATGTCTTTCTATGCAGATTATACCAAAGCTGTGGCCTCTGTTTACACAATGTACCAAGAGGCGGATATTGTTTTAGTAGGGAAATTTGAGAAAGATAATAAATCTTTTGTAGACCATGGTACGATTGAAACTGAGTCACACATGAAAATAACTAAACTGCTAAAGGGAACTCTGACGGATTCAGAAATGGAAAATGGGATAGATATAGTGTATTACGGAGGTGAAATGACTCTGGATACTTATCTGAATAACGCCCCACCAGTACCCGATAAAGTTGATAGCAATGGTATTCTTCATAAACAAAAACAATATTCTAAACAAGAACGTGAATCTCAAAAGGTTGTTTATACACGTGGTGAATACCAAGCTAATAAAGATAAAGATAAAAACTCAGAAATCATGGTTTTCTTATCTCGTAACCCTGCTCCAAATAATTATTTTGTGATAGCAGATGCATTTGGATATAGAAAAATCAATAATAAAGGCGAGGTATTCAATCCTGATACAAATTCTTATGAAAAGGTAGATTTTTATTCAACGAACTAACAAGAATAAAATCCCAAGCAAGTTACATCTTAAAAGTATTACATAAATGGGATGTGACCTGATGAGAAAAACGCTTATTCTTTTGTCTATTTTACTTATTTTAGTTAGCTGCCAAAAAATTAGGGAAAATGATATTAAAAATTACGGAATTCCTGATAAACAGGAAGAGCTAATAAAGTTAGGAATTACTGCAGTTTCCTATGATAAAAAAGGTAATCTGCACTTTCATGTTGATAAAATCAATCCAGATACAAGAAGAAAGATAGAACAAAGATTGATTGAAATATTTGGACAAACAGTAGACTTTACATTACATGATGATTTAGGTAATGTCGATCCTAAACCAAAGTAAATACCGATAAGTATGATTATGTGAACACGAATACTCTCCAGATCACTTAGCTGGAGAGTATTTTTTGTATAATCCTAGATACATTGAATTCCGAGTTCAACTAAGGGGACAGAATAATTAAATAAGGTTTGGAAAGAATACACCCTAAAAAAGGTGCAAAAAAATGAAAAAAATAATCCTCCTTGCTGTCTTAGTTTTGTTAATTTCTAATGGAACTGATGAGAAAATATCTGCTCGTTCAATAAAATCAGCTGAAGATACATTAGAAGTCTTTGAGCACCAAGAATTATCAATAAAGCAAGCAATTGATTTAGCTTATCCTCCTGCTTTGGAATGGAATAAAAACGCTCAATTATTAGATGCAGTAAATATAGACTTAGATAAGCCTGGGAAGTCAATTGGGAGCAATGGTAAAAGGAAATATTGGAGTATCCAATTTGGGGTTCCAGAGACGAATAAAACATTTTTAGTCATTATCCATGAGGGAAAAATTGATCTAACAAAGGATACAACGGGGAAAGGTGATTCACCGTATCCCAAAAAAGAGTTTATAAAATTGGAGGATATTAAGTATGATTCACCTGAGTTACTTAAAAAGGCTCTAAAAATGGGCAGTATTTATCCAGGCAAAGATTGGGCAAAAGGTTTTAATTTTATGCTTAGAAAAGACACAGAGAAAAATATTACCCTAATGTTAGTGATAGGTTGGAATAGCGACCAGACAAAAATGAAAGCAGCTGGCTTTGATGTAAAAACAGGGGAATATATTCCACTGCAGATTTGAATTTGTTTTCTATTCGCCTTTGTTGAACTGGGTGCTTTAATTGAGCAAGAAACTAAAAATTTTCAACTTCCGCTTTCGAAGATTATGTTAATGCGAACCCCTCCAGATCATTCATTTGATATGCACCCCTTAAGATAGACATATAGAAAACCCCCGGGTAATCTATGTATGTATCTTGGGGGGCATATCAAACAACAAGAGGGGTTTACGGTTTTGATAGTCTCTTAAATACATTGAATTCCAATAATACGCGATTATGTTAACTGGACGTGAATAGAATATACATTTTTCCTTGTTCAACTAGAAGGACAGATTATTTAAAGAAACTAAGATATATTATAATAAGAATGTGAAAATTAAGGGATTATCGGTATGTAAAGGAGTATCATATGAAACCAAAAGAATTATTAAGCTTATATATAGAAAATTATTTAGTCGATGAGTTACAAAAATTAGGCTTTCGATATTCAAAAAGTGTACCTAAATTTTCTCGAATAAAAGGTGATTTTGAACTAACTTTTAGCTTTTCACGTAGCAAATGGAATTCAGAAGATGATTGTGAATTTTGGACAATATGGGCAGTTAAATCAAAGGCATACACTAAATGGTATAAAGAACAATGGGGTAGTAAGCCAGTAAGCAATACAATAGCAGGAGAAGCAGAATGGAATATCCCTGGATGGACAAGAGATGTCATTAAACACTTTCAACTTACTAATTCGAAAGATGATGAAGCAGAATTTAATGAATTTATAAATAATGTAATAAATGTTGGGATTCCCTATTATGAAAAGATTAGCAGTTGGAATATTGCAGCAGAACATACTTCTCAAGAAAGCACTGTTTTGTATCATAAAGTGTGCGATTTTTACCTGATTTCAGGACAAAGAGAAAAAGCAAAAGAAATTCTGGAACTTGGGATAAAAGAGATTCAGCAAAGAAAACACGACCAACTTCTGTTACTCCCCAAAATCCAAAAGAGGTTGGAGAAATATTTTAAATAAATAATTTTGTTTAACATGTGCTAATTTTGAATAAATCAAATATATTTACTTCCTCTAACAGAAATTATGTGAACAAGCAAAGCCCTCGGTCTAATGTGATATGCACCCCTTAAGATAGACATATAGAAAACTCCCGGGTAATCTATGTATGTATATCTTAAGGGGTGCATATCAAGCGATCCGGAAGGGATTTGTGTTCACATAATCTTCGAAAGCGGAAGTTAGTCAATCGCAATGTAGATGTCTATCTTTGACAGTCCTCTCAGTATCTGATATATTAATTAGTTCCGATAGACGAAAGGCAAAATTAACAATCATTAATTATAAAAGGGGGGTATTTAAATGGAATTTGATGTATCTGAATTAGTTGAAGCAAAACGTCAAATTGATTCAACTTTACACAAACTCAGAGAGACAGTAAAAACTTTTGAAGCTAAAGAAAATCCTGATAGATATAAATCTCAAATTACCTTAGCTAAAAGACGGATAGAAGCATTCGAAATTTCAGTATCTCTTATTGAAAGAGAAATAAATGACCTTGATAAAAAAAGCTAATTATCAGCTTTTTCTTTGGTTCAAACTATGATTATTTTAGAATTAAGTTTTACATCAGCCCCTAACCTCTTTCTAAAGCTACTAAATCAAAATAGATGAATTCTAAAGGAGTCCAATTGGGACCTCCTTTTCTTTAAATATTTTATACTCATATGTAACTAAACTGCCCGTAGTTAGTTGAACAAGGAACAGTGTATATCCTATACATGTCAGGTTTACATAACCCGTCATTATCGGAACTCAATGTATCTCAGATACTATAAGAATACCCTTCAGTCCTTGCGATCTGAAGGGTATTCTTGTTCACATAATCTTCGAAAGCGGAAGTTGATTAATTGGAAAAAGAGACAGAAAAGACAGTATGATAAGATTCTCTACTATCATCACCTTTTTAAAATGCTAAAGTTCTCCTTGCCTGTCAGAAGCCCAACCTTTTTTCCTCCTTTTGAATAGAAGATAAGGGCACCCATTTGGTCAACTTTTCGCCAACCAGCTAGTTGAAGTTGAAAACGATACAGTGTATTAATACCATTCCAACTGTATGTAATACCATCATCACGAGTTTTTTCAACTTCTGCAGTACGTGGAACTGGAAATTTGTCCAATGGAGATGATTTTAAACTCCATATATTCAGCCCAATCACTATTATAAAAGCTCCAATTATCCAAATAATTATTTTCTTCATTGTTAATCTCCTAATCCCTTCTAAATACAGCAAACCCCTCCCGTTTTGGAGAGGGGATGTTATTAGAATTCAAAATACAGTGACACCCATTGTAGGCAAAGGTATCTATCATTTATATAACGATCCTACACCATAAAACCAGACAAAAGCGGTAACAAGTGCTAATAATATTACACCTCCACCAACAATAAACCATTTGCTATAAATAAGTTGGTCTCTCTTTCTCATTGTTTTCATCCCTCTTTTCATAGAAATTTCTTCTTTTTCTAAGTTTTTAATACAGCAAACTGCTCCTCTTTTTTCTTTATTGTACCATCTGAAAGAAACGATTTGTTATAAAAATTGGATGTATATTCCATACATGTCAGGTAGACATAACATCACATTATCGGAATTCAATGTATCTAGGAGACTAGAAAAAAATCCCCTTCAGTTAAGCAATCTGAAGGGGATTCGTGTTCACATAATCAGGTTTATCGGAATTCAATGTATCTCATATATTATAAAAACTCCTTCAGAACACAAAGTCTGAAGGGGTTTCTTGTTCACATAAATGCAGCAAGACTCTTATTATTTTTCTTTCTTGTATTTGACAATCGAACCAGCAGTAAAAAAACATCCAAATCCTATAATTCTCATAATCATATGACCTATATTTCCCATATCATTGATGGTTAATGAAAATAAGAAAGCTCCAAATAAAATAAAGAGAATAGCAAAAAACCATCTCAAATTATTAAACCCTCCTTGTTGAGCTTTTATTCAAAAACAGCAAACCCCTCCCCGTTCTGGAGAGAGGATTATGCGTATTCAAAAAAACAAAAATTGCTTCATTCAACTCCTTGTGTACCATAGCCCTTACCGAATTTAATAGCATGTAGCTGTCCATCCGTAGCCCAATTCTCTCTGTCGTATTCATCAAAGATAATTGTGACCCATTCCTTTTTTACATTAAGTACCCTTACAGCTTCTGTTGTAATTGCTTCGACAAAAGCTTGTTTTTGCTCAATAGTGCGTCCCTTAGCTAACTTAATACTAATGTGTGGCACAGGAATCATTCCCCTTTTTTCTTTATTGTACCATTCAGAAGAAGCGATGTGTTGTACAAATTTGGATGTATAGGATATACATAAAAAGTTTGAACTTTTATAAAAAATAAATCTCTTTATTTGGTATTTTTCATATAAAAAAATTATATATTTTTTCAAAGGAGGGGGGAGCATGTTTTATAAACGGTTTTCATTTTTAGCATGTATATTAGTTATATCGTATATCGTTTTTAGTATCAGGGTACCTTTTGCTTTTTTAGGTTCAGGATTCCTAACACTTTATACTTGCATTATACTAGCACTTATTTCAGGAATTATCGGTCGAAGTACAAAAGTAGAACATAAAATTTCACATTACATAGGACAAGTCGGATTTTATGGAGCATTAGTCCTAGCCATTTTGTACTTCGAGCCTATGTATCTCGTAGTAAAAACACAAGTATTCACATCATAAAAGTACTGTTAACTTTCGAGAACGGGAATTATGTGAACAGGAAATCCCGCCAGATCAACTCAACTGAAGGGGTTTTAGTAGTCTCCTAAATATATTGACTCCCGATAATGTGGGATTATGTCTACCTGACATGTATAGGATATACATGTTCTCTGTTCAACTAAAAAGTAGCTTGGTTCAATAAATAGGGGAGAACATAATAATATAAACATTAAAGAGGGTGAAAAAGGTGTCATCCGAAAAAAATAATATGGTTTCCACACTGGAAAAACTGGTAGTGCCTGTACTTAGAGAAAGGGGCTTTAAAGGTTCGTTCCCTCATTTTCGCAGAATTTGTGATAACAAAATAGATTTAATGACCTTTCAATTTGACAGATATGGCGGGGGTTTTGTAATTGAAGTTGGGATTTGTTCTCCAGAAGGAGTTTTTCATTACTGGGGAGAGAAAGTTCCCCCAAATAAAGTCACAGCACACGACTTACATCCTAATAGTAGGTTGAGGTTAAAAGGAAATGATGGTGAATGGTTTAGGTATGACGTAGAAAACGTATCAAAAGACATTTACGAAAATGTTGCTGATGAAGTGTTGAATCAACTATACAAGGCTGAAGAACATTGGAAAAATAGCTAAATGAACAACAGGTGTTAAAATTAAATCGACCAAATACATTTACTTCCGCTTTCGAATGTTATGTCGACTGACAGCCCTAAAAGGTCTGAACCCTTCAGGATTCTGAAGGGTTTTTTATTATGTATTACTTTGATCGCTAAACCGAATCTTTTATTGTTTGAGTAAAGTCTTTTTAGGGTTCTGTTCTAACGCAATTATTTGGTTGTTGACTCAAAATGAGCGGCAATAGTTAAAGCATCTTGGAACGCAGCACGCGTATCTATTGCATACATAACATTTCCTTTTTGCCAATATACACGATTTGTTTTCAGTCTAGTATCCACTTCAACTACTGCGTATTCATCTGGAGCAGGTAACGGTTCTTTTTCTAATTGATTCAAGATTAACTTTGCTATCGATGTACTTTCTTTTTGGTCCGACGATGAAGTTTTAATAAAGAAAGCCCAATGCTTTTTCACAAAGGTCAAATACATCGTTCCCGCTGCACCATCAAAAATCCCTGTAACTTTATGACCTAAATCGACTGCATTAGGAGCTTTTTTGTTCGGTGTATACTTGTCATAATCAGGGCTTAATGCAAACGCTGCAAGTAAATCATCTCCAGCTTCAGCCTTCGTGTTATACTGTTTAACAATTAAACTTGCAACCGGCGTAGCTTGATCGGAATCCAGTAGTGCGGCGTCATCGACAGGCAGCGAGGTATCACTTTCGAAAAAGCTAACAGTATAATGCGTATTCTGGCCTTCTGTAGTTGCTGATAAAACCTTTTTTTGCTAGACAGTGGCATTACAGTTGGCAAAAATACATTCATGTTCGTTTTTGTAGCTAAAGCCGTTTTAATGTCTGCAAACACATCCTTTTGCGCTGATGTAAGTGAGTCATATTGCTTTTCCTTTTTTTCAGAAGTTTTGTCTTCCCCCATTTGATTCTTAGACGTAGGATTTGCAACTTCTTTGTGATCACACGCACCTAACAAAAGAAGAAAGATGCACATACATGTAGACAAGATTTTCAAAATTTCTACCTCCATTTTTACATAGCACCTGAGTAATTCATTTAATAGAACACCTTATTATCCCTATTTTCAACCGAATAATGAGATATTAAGATCCAATCGTATAATAAAATTACCTGCAATGGGATATTATGTAAATTTCGTTTTATAAAAATAATGGATTCGTAGATAGGAAAGGAAGAAAGATGAAATTGATGATTCAGTAAATTCCTTTTATCCAATGGCTTTTAATACCAGATAAACTATATATACTTACTTCTGTTTTCACTGATTATCTGAACACAAATACCTTTCAGATCGATCACTTATCTGGAGGGTATTTTTATAGGCTTCTAGATACATTGAATTCCGGAATAAATAATTATGTTAAACCTGACATGAATAGAGAATAATTGTGCAAGACCTTCGCAGTAGTATTTTAATTTCCTTGTAACAGTTTCAACCGTATCTTTATGAGTATTCTCTGAAATGTAATAAGTAATTTTTATGTCTAGTCACTTCCTTAACTATTTCCCAAAGTTATTAACTATAAACTCTTTTTCCTCTCTTGTTGTTAATCTCCCTGTGGCTTCTCCAGTTTTTCCACCTTGAATGGTCCAGAGGTCATTATGATCATCGACAATTTTACTGAAATCACTCTTTTTCCATCTTGTCAGAATCTCTAATAGTTTAGCTTTATGTGTAAAATCACTATCTTTTACAATACTATAAACAGTATCCACATGAGTTGAAGTCATTTCAATAGCCCCCTTTTTCCCCTCTGCTTGGACCTTTTGGTGGGTCATCTCATGCATATCCTGAATTACTGCAGCTTCATCAGAACCTTTATTGATAGTTAAGCCATTTTTAGCTCCATCTACTTTAACAGTTTGTTCTGGACGATACAGTTTGTACCCATGTTCTTGTTCTACCTCATCCAGAACCTCAGTCTCCTCCTTAGGTTTATTTGGTTTTGCTTTCGACTCATTATGTATTTCTTTTTGATTTCCATTGGTGTCTATAATGAAGTAGGTACTAATGGAAAGCAAAGCTATACCTACTACAATTGAAAGACCGAATATTAGTTTTTTCATAGTTGAACTCCCTTAACTGTTAATTTATAACTATGTTAACATTATAATCCAAATTATTATTCATGTATAAGACAAAAGTGACTTCCGATAATAAGGTACTATGTCTACCTGACATGAATATCCTATACATCCGATTTTTATAGCAAATCGCCTTTTCTGAATGGTACAATCGAGAAGAGGGGAGTGGAAGCGTATGACAGCATTTACATCGATTACGGTACTTATATATCTTGTTCTTATCATTTACGGTATTGCAATCATATTTCAAGTAGCAAAGTATCTGAAAGTGCGGACACAGGATATGGAAGAGAAAAAGAGACGAGGAATTGTTGGCAGAAGTGAAGGCGCTACGCAGTTTGATTGAGCGTATGAAATAACAAGAATCCCTCTCCAGAACTGATATGATCCCCTTATAGTAGACAGAAAAAAGGAAGCCCCTTAATCTATCTACTATGGAGGGGATTTTCTTATGGGAGAAATCAGAAGAACATATGATCAAGCATTTAAGAAAAAAGCGGTAGATTTATATTTCCAAGAAGGAATGGGATACAAAACGGTTGCCAAGGAATTAGGCATTGATTCTAAAACGGTCCGGCTTTGGGTGAAACACTTTGAAGCCGAAGGAATGAAGGGTCTTGAGGAAAAACGTGGGAAGACAAAAGGGACTGGTCAAGGGAGACCTAGAATTCTACCAGAGGATCCAGAGACTCAAATAAAACGATTGGAAGCAGAAAATGCATTACTAAAAAAGCTCTTAGGGAAGTGAAAGGGAGATTGGAAGTAATATCAGCAAGGGAGAAATATGCAGTCATTCAGGGGGTGGCACATCAGTACCCAATCCAACTCCTCTGTGACCTAGCGCAAGTCTCCCGGAGTGGATACTATAAGTGGCTTCAACGACAAACACACCTATCCCCGAAGCAAATGGAGGATCAGAACATACAGGAAAGAATTAAGGAATACCATACAAAACTGAAGGGGATTTATGGCTATCGGAGGGTTATGGTTTGGTTGAGACGTATGCACGGCTTACAGTTAAACCATAAGCGTGTACAACGACTCATGCGTGAGATGGGAATTCGTGCCGTTATTCGGAAGAAACGCCCATACTATGGCAAAAAAGAAGTATATGTCATTTCGCAAAATCACTTGAATCGAGATTTTCAAGCATCAAAACCAAATGAAAAATGGGTTACAGACATCACTTATCTCATATTTCGTGGACAAAGGCTGTACCTGTCTGCCATTAAGGACCTGTATAACAATGAAATTGTTGCGTATCAGATCAGTCGAAGAAATGATTTAAAGCACTCTCAAAAAGGCACGGAAAAAACGGAATGTACAAGGTGTTCTTTTACATAGCGACCAAGGGTTTCAGTACACATCCCGTCAATATAATCACGCCCTCAAGGCGTATAAGATGAAAGCCAGTATGTCCCGAAAGGGTAACTGTTGGGATAATGCAAGTATGGAAAACTCTTTAAATCAGAGTGCTTTCGCCTTCACTCCTTCCGGACAGCTGATGAGGTGAAAACTGCCGTACAACGGTATATCCGTTTTTATAACCACCAACGATTTCAGAAAAAATTAAACAACCTGAGTCCATACGAATATAGAACTCAGGCTGCTTAGGGTTGCCTTTTTATCGCTGTCTACTTGACAGGGGTCTCTTCAGATTACCCGAGGGTTTTCTATATGTCTATCTTAAGGGGTGCATATCAGCTTAACTGAAGGACTTTTTTATTTATACAATTAGCGATATAGGAAGTTGAAACAAATCGTAACAGTACATCCTTTTGACTTTACTGTGTATATACTCCCTCTATGTACCAAACGCCTTCCTCACGTTTTAAACCTACAAATATTGGGAATTTCAGAGAGATGTAAGCTTTATTAGTGTCATCTTCATTTTCTTGGACGGAAGAAGTTTTTGCTTCTTCAAACATCTTGTAATAACTTTTGAGTAAATTAGGAGTTACTTTTTCCGGATCAAATGCTGTATTGATTGTACCATCACCATTTACATCACAAAAGAGGGAACTAACAGTCCAATCTTCTTTCTTAATTGAATGCAAAAATAGTTTTACGACCGATTCCGCTTCTATCCCTTGAAGAAACTGCATATCGCCTGTTGTTTTTAAAGTTTGATACAATTTTTCTTCAGAAGAAGAAAGTCCTTTTAAATAAAATGAATAGATGAAGAAGTAGAAAAAACTTGTAAGTGCAATAACAATGATTGCTACTCTCATTCCGATCTTTAAAAGTGAATGTCGGGAGACCCTTTGGGATACCTCGTAAAACATATAAATTTCTACTCGTAATAAAACAGCAAACCTCTCCCCGTTCTGGAGAGAGGATTATCCTTTTTGTTGTTTCTCTAACAGTTCAATTACTCTGTCCAACTTTTTCTCAATTTGTGTGTTATTCTTTGTATTTGTTTTCGTAAGTACAGCCTTTAGGAGGAAAAACAAACCACCTACAAATGTACTGAGAAAAATGAAGAGGATTGATTGATAAATAATTGTTCCCCAAGACATGTTAGTACCATCCTTTTTCTTTAAATTATACCATTAGGATAGTACGGTTATAGGAAATTTTTTCCTGTATACCGTATTCATGTTCAGTTAACATAATCCCTAATTATCGGCATTCAATGTATCTAGAAGTCTATAAAAAATCCCTCCAACCAAGCTGAAGGGCTGGCTACTTAGATCCCCATAGTAATTCTACGCTTGAAGATGTATATAATTCAATGGATGTTACAGAACCAAAACGACGATGAAGTTCCTGTTTAACTTTGTCTATAGCAAAGAATTCAGAAGAGGCATACACTGTAATACATTCGCCTACAACTCGATTTCCAATGTTCATTGTGTATTCAACTTGATAGGGAGAAATCATTTGTTTCATCCTTCCCTCTGCTTGTATTTGCTACAGCATATGAAGGGGAAGTTTGAGGTATTTCACGAGCCGATGTGGCTTTGAAAGAAAGTTGCACCGTTTTAAAAAAGTTTGATCAAAACTCCGTATGAAATGCAGAATTTTTCTTGTTCAGCAATCGGGCCAGATTGTTGGATAACATTTTCAAATGCCTGCGTTAGATTAATGCAGGTCCTGAGTTAAGAAAGGTTCCAGAATAAATTTAAGCTATATTTAAACCATTCTTAAGTCAGATTTAAGGAAAGGGCTATAAAATGTTAAGTAGTTATGGAAAAGAGAGAACAGTATATCTGATATAACTACTTATTATAGAAAGAAGTGAAAATAGTGAGAACGTGGAAAAAGTTTAGATTTTGGATTTTTATTAGAAATATTTTATTGATTGTTACAGCGATATTTTTTATTTGGATAATATTTAATCAGATTATGATTGCATATGAACGGAATAAATATCCTCCGTTAGGTCAATTAGTTGAAGTGAACGGTAAGAAAATGCATGTATATACAAAGGGTGAAGGTGAAAACACTATTGTCTTATTAAGTGGTGCTGGTACAGCAGCGCCTGCATTGGATTATGTACCTTTAATGAATGAAATGGCAAAGAATAATAGAGTAGTAGTGGTAGAGACATTTGGATATGGCTGGAGTGATACCACAAATAAGGAACGAACAGTTGAAAACATCGTAGAGGAAATAAGAGATGCACTTAATAAAGCAAATATAGAAGGGCCATACATATTAATGCCCCATTCCGTTTCTGGCATTTACAGTATGTATTATGCCAATAAATACCCTGATGAAATTAAAGCAATTATAGGTATTGATTGCACTTTGCCTCAAGTAGTGGGGTATTTTAACGAATCTGCTCCAAATATGCCCCGATACTTGAGCGTTTTAGCCCCGACTGGAATAGCAAGACTGGCAGTATATATGAATCCAGAGGAGTATCTTCCCAATACGGATAAAGGGACTTATTCTGATGATAATTTAAAGATGACCAAGATCATTTCTGCCTGGAATCTAGGTAACAAGAATATAGTTGCTGAAGTTAATGAGATGAATCATAATATTGATAAAACGATTGATATGTCATTTCCTCCAGAGATTCCTGTCATGATATTTAGTAAAAAAGATGATAAAGTGACGGAAGATGGAAAAACAATTGTATCTTTTTATCAAACGCAAATAAGCCATTTACCTATTAATAAGCTCGTTGTATTAGAAGGACATCATTATCTACATTGGTCTCGTTATAAGGAAATAAGCGAAACCGTTAATGATTTTATAGATACATTTTAATGAATAGATCACTTAAATATTTTAAATATATTCTTCAACAATCGGGCGCGATTCTACAGCAAGAATTGTGCTCTTTCTTTATGTTAAGAGTTATATAGTTGAATAAAGGAAGGAATCTATAATGGTAAGTCGAATGGCTTTAAGAGGAATTTTTGTTCTACCGGGTGGGAGAAATCTAATCATTTTTCAGGGGTATTGTTCTTTTATTAGACAGTTTTGGAGGGAATGAAATGAACCATCCGTTAGATACATCAGTAAAGAATATGGTAAAGGAAGCATTCGAAGGATCGCCCATTCCAATAAAAGAGAGTTGGTTCACAAATACTGAACCGAATTCAGGAATTTTCGGTGCACTGGAAGGGATATTTGCCGACGAAGCTTCTATATCGATACATAGAACGACATTGGCCGCGCATGCTGATCACGTCCGCTATCATATGTGGGGCACCAACGTGCTATACTAAAGCTATCATAAACATTGCTGCATTTATGTCCATCAGTTGCACCGTCCTTATGAGAGGCTTAACCGTCCACCCTGCTATGCAATTGTAAATTTATCATAGCAAAGCATATTTATAATTTCTACGGATTTATTTTTTTCGCTGATGTTTATAGGGCAATCATTTCGACTTTAGGTCCAGCTGCAAACCAGTCCCCAGCCCTATTCTTTAAGATCAATTTAACCTTATAATTGGTAATGGCAAAAGATTACAAATTAGGAGGTTAAGCATGTTAAAGCGAATTGGGCTGTTATTTTTTTGTTTATTGGTAGTAATCCCTGACCATACATTTGCAAGTACCGAAAAAAGGTTGAGTGAATTTGTCGATACGTATTTTGAAAGGAAAATGAAAGAAGATCACGTGCCGGGCGCAGTAATATCCATCGTTAAAGATGGGAAAATTCAGTTGTTAAAAGGGTATGGCTTTGCCGATCTTGAAAAGAAAACTCCGGTCGATCCGAATCAAACGGTTTTTCGCGTTGGTTCGTTGGCAAAGTTGTTTACCGCTACTTCCAATGATGCAGCTTTATGAACGTGGACTGCTAGATTTGAACAAGGATATTAAGGAATACATTCCAGAGCTTAAGCTGGAATACATCAATCATCTTCCTGTTACCTCTCACCATTTGCTTACCCATACTGCTGGTTTCCGTTCTGTTTATCGTCTATTTTCTTTTTATCATTTCGACTCCGGAGCTGTTTATAAATGAGATTCCAATCTGGTCTTATCTGTTGCTTTCTTTGCCGGTTATTACTCTTTCGCCTCTATGCATACGGCTAGTAACTAGAACTATGAAAAAGCAGAAATCAACAATTCGTTTCTATCTCTTTAGTTTCATAACTTTACTGTTCAACGTTTATTTATTTTTTTTGCATTTCTTTAATCTTTGAATTTACAACTTTTTCAAGTTTTTGTCATTGAGAATCCATATTTCGTTAGCAAACTGAATTTAATATGAAACAAGATAGATATATAAGGAAGGTGGTCCAACCAGATGAGAACCTTTGAAATGATATTGCTGGGATTCAATGGACTAACACTCGTCATCCTTTTATTACAAAGAAAAAACAAGCTGCTCCTTGCATTTAGCGGAACGGCATTGCTTTTCCTCGTTTTACAGCTTACGGTTGAGCACTACCGCTGGCAAATGATACCCGCCTATGCGTTAACGATTTTTTTGTTCATTTGGATGATCAAGATATTTCGCAGTCACTTAACACGGTTGCGCCATCCGGTTATTGCTGCGGCTTTAGGAGCATTTTTCATGGTGATCGCTGTTGGGCTTCCAGTGATGTTGCCTGTTTTTGAATTAGCAAAGCCAAACGGACCTTACGCAATTGGAACGGCCACTTACCATTTCATCGATGAGAAAAGAGAGGAAACGCTGTCTGAAGATCCTTCCGACAAAAGACAGTTAATGGTGCAGATTTGGTATCCGGCAGAACCATCAGAGGATAAAAAAATTGCGTCGTACATTCCAGACCTGTCTAGTTTACAAACGGTCCTTCAACAAAAGTACGGGTTTCCTGGTTTTCTCCTTGACTATCTCAGCAGCGTAAACACACACGCCAGCATTAAAGCAAAGGTATCAGCTGATCGTCCGAAATATCCGCTGCTGTTGTTTGCACACGGTTTTCCAGGAACCAGATATACAAATACATCGCAAGCAGAGGAGCTTGCCAGCCAAGGTTATATTGTCGCTTGTATCGACTATGCTTATTACTCATTGGCGACAAAGTATCCTGATGGAAAGCTCGCTTTATTAACCAACAACCAGCCAGAAATGACAGATTGGGATGGTTGGGATCATATTGTCTCTGATATTTGGGTGCCAGATTCAATCTTTGTATTAGACCAAATGGAAAAGCTGAACACAAAGGATCCGAATGGTATTTTTGAAGGAAAAATTGATCTTTCCAACATAGGAATGTTCGGCCATTCATTTGGGGGAGCTGCTGCCGCGCAGACTTTACTGGCAGATTCGCGGTTCAAAGCAGGAATAAACATGGATGGAACTCTTTTTGGAGCAGGAAATTTATCTGGATTGAAACAGCCGTTTCTCATGATGAACGCGAAAACATCGGAAATCACCGGGGATGCAAAACCTTCTGAAGAAGAACTGAAGCAAATTGGAATGACTCGTGAGGAGTTCAACTTTTTCTTGAAAGAAATGCCGAAGCGTAAAAACAATCTGCTTAAAAACGGCGCTTACAATGTAATAATTGACAAGATCGACCATCTGAGTTTTACTGACCTGTACTTATTGTCACCAATTTTTTCATGGAATCAACAAATGTCACAACAGCGTGCGCATACAATTATCAATGACTATACGCTCGCTTTTTTCAACAAGCATTTAAAGGGAAAAAAGGACACCCTTTTTGACAAATCAACCTCACCTTATCAAGAAGTAAAGGTCACTTTGCCTAAAAACGAATGACGACCAATCTTATGAAAAGGTTCTTGTTTAACGGATGCTTACCTTTCAATAAGACAACCTAAATGATCTTCCACAATCGGGCGCTTTTCTTTAATAAAGGCGTCTTTTTTATGTTTATAAGTGTCAAAAGTTATAAGAAATGACACTAAAAAACAACCAAAAGGGCTGTCAGTTAACATAAAATTCGAACTCGGAAGTTACTCTTCACTTATTTTTCAAAGGAAACTGTTCGGTTTTTCCCTTCCACTTAACTGTGAGAACAAGTTCATCAGATTTCCTCGTGGCGTTGCTGACGATGACTTTGTTGGTCTTCTTGAAGGAGCCATCTTTATCTAAAGTAATAATTCCCATGCCCCATTCCCCGTTTGGAGCACTTACTTTAAACTCAAATTCGCCAACCGCTGTCTTGTCCTGCCCTTTATAGCGCAAGGTAATAGTTCTTTCCTCTTGCTTACTGTCAATTGACGTAATCGTTAGATCCGCTGTCCAGTTTTCTCCTTCGCCTGAAAAATCTAAAGGCGTTTTGTTCTGACAAGCTGAAAGAACAATCAAGGACAAGATACATAAGGTTAAGCACAGTCTATGCTTCATATGTTTCACTCCACTTTTTAAATATTTGTCCCATTCTAAACAAACAGCAAACCACTCCCGTTCAGAGAGAGGTATTACATGCTATTCCGAATGCAGTAAAACAAATAAAACGCCAAGACAAGAACAGTAATGCTACTCGATGCAATTTTGAAAGTTTTGGTTTCATATGTTTTATTCAACAAGAAGAAGAACAAAACGACCCAGACCCCATTAGAAAAGAATGATGTTAGTGCATTGAAAACAACTCGATACCAAAACATGGAGTCTTCCATTGGCTTCCCATCCCCATTTATTTTTCCTAATCGTACCACTTAAGAGGAACGATTTGTAAGGATTTTTGGATGTATATTCCATACATGCTAGGTTAACATAATCCGGCATTATTGGAAGGTCTTTGTTACGATATAGGTTAGAGAATTAGATTATATATTCGTTGGAAAGCAAAGGGTAAAGCTGACGTTATGGATAACCCTATTAAAATTGTAGATATCACTGAAGTTGTAAACCTACCGAAAGTTATTTCTTTTCTTTTGTAGGCAATGTTTAACACTCTAATAATGGAGTAGACAGTTATAAATACTATGATAGTCGAACAGATACTTGTTAAGATTACCTCCATTTGAAATTCCATTATGAACTACCCCTTTTACAATATATTGTCTTTTACAGCAAACCCCTCCCCGTTAGGAGAGGGGTTTCGCAACTCTTCTATTGTACCATTTGGAAGAAGTGATTTGTCACAAAAATTGGATGTATAGGATATTCATGTCAGGTTAACATAATCAATCATTACCGGCAGTGCCATACCCAGGGCATCCGCACCAACACTGGATTTCTCTCATTCTAGGACAGTAGCAAATATGCAGATTTTTTGGACATATTTTATTCATGGCAAAGATATAATGACAGGGAAATGGACAAGGACTCCCTTACTTGCAAGTTTGTTCATTTCTCCTTCTTGTTTTTTGCGCACCCCTCTGTTTTCAACGGCCCAGAGGGGTGTTCTTATTTGTCTTAAAACACAAATATTGGCCATTAATACATTTTAGTCAGAACCCTGATTTTCTTACGCTAAGTCGAAAACAAAATGTATGTTTTGTTTCCTATATACCGTATTCCGAGACTTGCCCTTGTTTAATGGCTTCAAGCACTTGTTTCAAATAATCCATTTCAGCAGTTATATCATCTATTTGTCGGTTTAACTGGCTTACTTTATCGAGAGTATGTTATGCATCCAATAAATTAATTTCTAACATCCGCCGGCTTGCTTCATTCTCAAGTTCTAATTTCTGCACAAATAACTTCTCGCGCTTTCTTATGACTTCATGTTGTATATTCTTAACATTGCTCCCTTTCATCCTATCACTACCTTTCTTAACAGATAAGCATATCATTATTTACGTCAGTTAATTTCGCTCAAGTTAATAATTTCAAGCTTCATGAATGGATAAGTACCTTTTAGTTGTTCAAGCGTGTTCTGGGCTTGCTGGCGTGTTTTAAATGTCTCTTCTTGCCCCTCTTTGCCAGTCTCGCAGCTTTCTAATAGAACTTCTTTCTCACGCCCTACTTCTCGGATTACGAAAGCCATGGGATCATCTCCTTTTCTTGTTAAATGTTGTAACGAAACATTTCGTATCTTTTGTTTCCTTCTATAACTCGAACTCTTCAATAATTGCAGTATCTTCTCACTGGTGACCTCTTTCAATTCGTACCGTTTAACAAATAAATAGCAGACAATATCCCATCTAATCCAAAATGTGGTTGACAACTAAAGATTACAAATGTAATATCTATTTTAAGATTACATTTGTAATATAAAGGGTGGGAATGTGTATGACAAAGGAAGTACCTAGAATATCTGAAGCTGAATTGGAGATTATGAAGGTTCTTTGGGCAAAATCTCCTCAAACGGCCAACGAAGTAATTCAAGAGTTGGAATCCACAGTAGACTGGAACCCGAAAACAATTCGAACGCTGATTAACAGATTGGTTCAAAAGGAAGCCGTTTCGTATCATCAGGATAAAGGGCGTATGTATGCTTATTATCCTTTGGTCTCACAAGATCATTACCTGCAAGTAGAAACAAAATCTTTACTCAAACGCTTCTATGGCGCAGCATTTAAACCGTTACTCGTGAATTTTTTAAAAGAAGAAAAATTATCTTCAGAGGACATCCATGAGCTCCGACGGATCCTTGATGAGAAGAGTGAAGAAAATCAGGAGAAGGAGAGGTAGTAATGATAGATCGGCTTGTAAACACCTATCTTCCTTCTGTATTTAATTGGGTCATAGAAACATCTGTGATGGCAAGTGTACTAGTTGGTCTCATTTTATGTATTAAAGTTCTACTGCGAAATAAGCTGACCCCAAGATGGCACTACCTATTATGGATGATTTTAATTGTAAGGCTGCTGCTGCCATGGTCACCAGATAGTTCTTATAGCATTTATTCGCTCCTTTCATATGGTTACAAAATGACCACTTTTGCTCAAAATCAACCTGTTGCTTCTTCAAAAATCGAATATGTGCATGAGACGAAAGGAATGCCTGACTCCAAGGTAACTACAGAGGAGACAAGCTTCATTGACGGTATCCCCAAAACAACGGAGAAAAGCACGGAAGAACCCCTTCATAATAAGGTGCAAAAAGATGCCCCTTTCTCTTTTTATACAATTGCTTCATACATTTGGCTAATAGGTGTTATCCTACTAGGTTTCACAACTTATCTGGTCAATAGACGACTATATCGTTACATACAACAACAACCCGCTATCACAGAAGAACGGGTTGTCGGAATCTTTGAGAAGTGTAAGGAATCTATGTGTATTCAGAGAAATATACCATTGCTGTTAGCAGGAAAAACTGCAAGTCCGACAGTCTTTGGATTCTTTCATCCGAGAGTATTGCTATCGAGTATGCATATTAGCCGGCTTGATGAACGGCAGCTCCAACATATTTTTTATCATGAATTAGCCCACATAAAGCGAAAAGACATTGGTGTTAATTGGCTCATGCATAGCTCGCTACTCATCAACTGGTTTAATCCGATTCTTTGGTATGCCTACTTCTGTATGCGAGAAGATCAGGAGATTGCATGTGATGCACTTGCCCTCACGTTTATGGAGAAGAAGGAACAAATCGCTTATGGACACACTATTATCAGTCTGTTAGAGCATTATTCCCATTCCTATCCAATACCAGGTTTAGCGAATTTAAGCAGGAACAAAAGGTCTTTAAAGAGGAGGATTCTGATGATTAAAAACTTCCAAAAGAAATCGTATCGTTGGTCAGCACTCGGTATAGGTGCTATGCTTGCTGTTTCTTCCCTCTCTTTGCTAAACGCACATGCAGATGGGGTGAAAAAACAGCAAAACTCAGTAAAAACAGAAGCTAAAAAGGAGAATACGAGATATACCCCACCCAAGCAGAAGGAATACTCTGGGGATATGACAAAAGAAGAGATCCTTACAAAAATGCTTAACACAGTTGATAATTTTGAAACTGCCAAGGGCGAATTTAAATTTCATTCTGCTACTACTCCAGAAGACACCTTAATTAACTATGAACTCAGTTTAAATCACAAAGCAGGCGGTTATAGTAAATCCATTCATGTGGTAAATGGGGCAGAAAAGGTAACATCTCACTATTATAATAATGGCACGATGTGGGATGTTGAGGAAGATACAAGCATGTACAGAGAAACAAAATATGAACAGGAAACATATTCACAACAAACCTTAACAATTGAGGATGCATTTTCAGTAGATAGTGATGGAATTAACGTAACAAAGTATCGGGAGAGACCTTTGATTGGAGAAGCACAAAGTTCATTATTTCCTTATGAAATTGCATGGAACTATACGAGAAACTTGAATTCCTGGGAGATTGAAAAGCAAAACGAACCACTGCTGGGGCATAATACGCTTGTCATCAAAGGGAAAATCAACAAACGGATCAACAAGTCCTTCCGATTTTGGGTTGATAAAGATACGGGAATTCTCGTAAAGTACGAAACGTATGATGCGGCTGGCAAGGTATCCGACTATTTATATCCGACGAGTTTAGAAATCAATGTTCCCATTGACAGCAAAAGATTTACACCGAATTTAACTGGATACAAAAAAGAAGAAATGTCTAGAAAGGATCAGCCTCATATAATGACTGGAAACATTGATAGTCTCGTTCCTAAAGCACTAAAAACGCAATGGGAGGAGGCGAAGAAAAAACCAGAGGAAACAACGGTTTTACAACACGACGGTAAATGGTATATTCAGGCCAAAAAGGGCTACTTGGTAAACTACATCCAAGTCAACGGGAAAGAGGGGACACTGCTCTTAGCTAAAGTATCGCCTCAAAAATCACAATTTATGTTCCAGGCTTTAGCAGAAGGATATAAGGTGGAAACCCTCAAGATTGTCTATGAATAAAATTTAAATTTTGACCAAAAATGTAACTTTCTTTTTTATTTGACATAATTTCTTTAAAATTAAATGTCATTGTCTAATAAAAGTAGGCTATCTGTTTGGATATCCTACTTTTCACACGTTCTGCCTACTTCTGTTTTTCGGGGTACCTCCACATCGTCATCAAGGTAAAGTAATTAAATACCCCATGCCCATCAAGCTAAAAACTCAAAACCACCCTAAAACGAAATTGTTGTAGAAGTTACTCGGTTCTATTGTTTTGCAGCACAGCAGTTTATTTCGTTAGGTTAATTGTTATATTTGCAAACACAAGGAAACCAAGCTCCTTCGTGAATCGTCTAACTATATGGAAAGGAGTTTGGAAGGATGGAAGAAGCTGTTGCAAATGTACTCATGTCCGATAACCATGAAGCTGTCATCAGTCAAGCTATGGAATTGCATGGACAAGCTCTACTGGAACTGGTGTACTCATATGTACAGAACCGGGAGCTTGCGGAGGATTTAACACAGGAGATCTTTATAAAATGCTACCAAAAGCTGCACCAGTATAATGGGAAAGCGAAATTTAAAACGTGGCTTTGGCAAATTGCCATTAACCATTGTAGAGATTACCTGAAAAGCTGGTATAACAGAAATATTGTTATATCAGAAGAGCATGCTGGCGCAGCTGCCAGTACGAGAGAAGCGGTAGAAAACGAGGTTGTCGCCAAAGACGAGCAGGAGCACCTCGCTCGGGCCGTCATGAGCTTGTCTGCTCCCTATAGGGAAGCCATTTATCTTCATTACTATGAGGAGCTCTCTATTAAGGAAATATCTTATGTGACAGGGTTAAATCAAAATACTGTGAAAACCCGGCTGAAACGGGCAAAGGTTCTATTAAAAGAAAGTCTGGAGGGCTGAGGTATGGAAGAGCGTCTCAAGCATTTGAAAAAAGCCATGAAGCAGCATGCATTCAATCAGATTACCTTCTCAGAACAGCAACGGAAACAGATTCAACAAAAAATAAACCGAATAAGCGAGAAGACAGAGAAAGACATACTAATTGCCATGCTGCAGCTGCTTACACAGGAGAAAACAGGGTTTGAGTTACATACACTTTTACGCGCCAGAGGTATTGCGGCGTTTGAAAATAATGAGGGCAGTCTGTATATGCTGCTGCATCATTTAGAGCAAAAAGGACAGTTGCAGGTCCGTTGGACAGAAACAGAAGGCAAATATTACTCTCTTACACGCAAAGGGAGCAAGCTGCTACAAACAGCTGAAAAAGCGAATGTCAGCGCTGCGCTGCAAAAACTACTGGAAGGGTGGTCGCTGCATGAACAGCTATAAGGACAGCTTTTTGACCACGGTGCTGCAGCATATTAAGTCCAAGGAGGCAAAGGACTTTGTCCGAATGGAACTGGTTCATCATTTGTCCCAATCCAAGTCGCAACTGCTGGCAAAAGGGATGTCGGAAGAAGAAGCAGAGGAGATGGCTGTCCGGCAAATGGGGAATCCCATTGAACTTGGCAAGCAGTTTAACAAGCTTCATCGGCCCAAGACAGACTGGATGCTGATTAGTTTGTGCATATTGGCGTTTGCAATGGGACTGCTGCCGCTTTTGAACACACAGGGGGTATATGCAGGTATAGACCTGGTTTCAAAGCGGATCCTACATGTCGCCCTTGCCTTGACTGTAGCTGTTGTAATGATGCTGGTGGACTATCGAAAGCTAGAGCGGCACAGCTGGTGGTTCCTCGGCATTGGACTAGGGATCCTTGTTGTGCTGGCCTATTTTCCTAACGCAATGATACGGGCACAGCCTTACATGGATATTCCTGGTGTTGGTGCTATCTCCAGCAATGCTGCCCTGCCCTTCCTTTGTCTATTTTGGGCATCCTATCTTGCCAAAAACAATACGAAGCTATGGGCTGTTGTTTCTATCTATTTGGTCACTGTGTATTACTATGTATCTCTGCCGAATCTGACAGCAGCTATGATTTACAGTGTCGTTGTGCTTATCATGTTCCTCGGCAGCAGCATGGAACGGAGGCTGATGTATCCAACAGTTGCTGCCGCCTGTGGACTGGGTATCATTGCCGCTTTTCTTTTTTGGCTGCGCAGCGCCCCTTATCAAAAAGAGCGCATCCTTGCCTTTTTGCATCCGGAAGCACATGCGCAAGAGGGCGGCTTTATGTACCTGAAAATTAAAGAATTAATGGCTGCAGGCGGCTGGTTCGGTACCTCTTCCTACTCCGAATATATACCGGCACCGACCGGGGAGCTTGTGTTGGTGAACATTGCCCACTACTATGGCTGGATTGTGACAGGCTTGCTGGTCACTGTGCTGATTCTTCTCCTGCTGCGGATGACAGCTGTGCTCCGGCAGACAAAAACAAGCTTTAGCAGACAGCTGCTGATTGGAGTTCTTACTCTGTTTGCTGTCCAGTATCTGTACAACATTGGCATGATCGCAGGATTTTTCCCGTTAACCTCTATAACCTTGCCGTTTGTCAGCTATGGTTTTACCTCTGCCATATTGGATGCTTTTCTGTTCGGTATCGTGCTGAGCGTTTGTCGCCGTAGACATCTTGTGCCGGTTACAAGCAAATAATGACAGCAGCCCTGCGCACACCGTACGCAGGGCCTTTCCTCAGCTGCTCATCTGAAACACCTAAATGAACAGCAATTACAGCATATTTTTTATCATGAGCTTGCTCACGTTAAGCGTAGAGACGTTGGTGTGAATTGGCTGATGTACAGCCTGCTGCTTGTAAACTGGTTCAATCCTATTCTTTGGTACGCTTACTTCCGCATGAGAGAGGATCAGGAGCTCGCTTGTGATTCACTTGTCCTTTCATACATGGATGCAGAAGAGCGCAAGGCATATGGTCACACAATTATCAGCCTTTTAGAACACTATTCAAAGTATTATCAAGTCCCCGCCTTAGCAAATTTAAGTGGAAATAAAAAAACAGTAAAGAGGAGAATTTTGATGATTAAGAGATTCCAAAGAAAATCGTATCGTTGGTCTGCACTTGGGGTTGCAGCAGCCCTTGGCGTGTCATCCTTATCTTTGTTACATGCACATGCCGCCGAACCAAGCCAGCTTCAGCAAGAAAAAACCTCTGAAGCAGCTAAGACAGAGGAGCCAAATCGGAAAGATCTATATTCTATTGATATGAGTAAGCGTGTGACTACATTTGGCATGACCTATAAGATAAACAACGTTAAACGAACAAAAAGCAGCGAATATAATGGTTTTCAAGATATAAAGGTCCCTTCACAAAGTGAAGAAGGACCAGTAAAGGTTCATAATAAAGACCGCTTAACAGTTATAACAGCGGAAGAACAAGAAGCCGTAGAAAATTCACCAAAGCAAACAGGGTTTGTATGGCAAAAAGACGGTCCAGGATTCTTTTTTGTAAAGCAGAACTAATGGTAATACCATATCCTTCTCCAAAATGAGAGGGGTTTGCTGTTTGATCATTAATAGCCTTTGAATTCTTCTTAGAAGGATTATAACGAACATTATGTTTTAAAAAGGAAAGGTTGTTGTGTTTTGAAAATCATACATATGGTACAAATAGGAGTTTCTTTTATCATCTTTGTTTTTTTTACAATCTTCAGCTGGTATGCAGGTAGTGAACTACGTTTTGATGAAAGCGAATGGCCTTATACAGCAAAGTTCACACAATGGTTTGGTCGACCATTGATAGATAAGGAAATTTTACAAATCGATTATTTTGTTTATACAGCAAAATTTCATTCACATTACATTGCTATTATGCTAATTAGTTTCTTATATTGTCTGTCTGTTTTAATTTATAGTATTTGGAAAGTGAAACAGATATCTATTTCATAAATAAATTTAGCTTCCGCTTTCGAGAATTATGTGAACAAGCAATGCCCTCCAGATCAAAACAGGGAGGGGGTTTGCAATAAGGGCGTATTGATAAGATAGCTTTTCGGAGGAAAAATAATGAGATTAAAGTTTGTAAGCATACCAATCATTCTTTTACTTGTTTTAATAACAAGTGCTTGTTCATTAAAAACAAGTCATGACAATGAAAATCAGCTTATGAAGAAAGTTCCGTATCCCGAATCTACGCATATTCTTTATACAAAAAAATCTGATGACGGTACAATTATTTTGTATGAAGACGAAACGGGATTTAGAGCTGCCTTTGATACAGGACAGGAGAACCGTTTTATGAGCACTGGAAATATTGAACTACATCCAAAAGATGGTTTCGCTTGGGGAATGGAAAATGACTCAAGTATTCCTTTAGTTCTATTTGCAGGTGTTATTATGGAGGAAAAAATAGATACAGTGATTGTAAAACAAAAGACTTTAGAAAAAAAAGCAACAATCATTAATACAAAAGATGGTAAAAGAGTATGGTTTGTCACCTTTAATGAGTTAGAGGAATCCAACAAAGGTAAGCCAGACCCCCTTAGAATTGAAGCGCTTGACAAGGAAGGTAATATCTATTGGAAAGAGGGTACCTACAAAGAGGGAGCTTTCAAAGGAAAAGTAAGTAATTAACTTCCGCTTTCGGGGATTATGTAAACAAGGACTGTATGGGATATACAAAGGGGATTTTGCCATTTAATGCGAATAGAATACTTAATAATAAGATAGGGGGAGTTCTATTGCACTATGATGAAGTACCTGTACAAGGTGGAAATGTAAATCAGGTTGTTCGAATTAAAGATACGGTTCGACGACATTTGAAGCCTTGGAGTGATTCTGTACATGACCTGTTACTATACTTAGAACAACACAATTTTAGTGGTGCACCCTATTTTTTAGGGATTGATCAAAAAAACCGTGAAATTCTTACTTACATCCCTGGAAACGTAGGACATTATCCACTTGAACCGTATATGTGGTCAGATGAAAGTTTAACCGCAATGGCAAAACTTTTATGACAATTCCATGATATAACTGCTAACTATATTCCCAAATCCAATGCGAAATGGATGCTTACATATCCTGATAAACAACAACATGAAGTCATATGCCATAATGATGCAGCTCCTTACAATACAGTATTTCAAGATGGCAAGCCTATAGCACTTATAGATTTTGATACAGTAGGACCTGGTCCACGTATTTGGGATATCGCATACACGGTTTATAGATTCATCCCTCTTTCTGATCCTGTACCATCTTCTAACGGTCAAATGGTGCCATATGAACCATCTAAACACGCCTATAGATTGATGCAAAGACTGAAATTATTTTGTAGCACATACCAAATAAAAATAGACTCTAGTCTATTTGACGCAGTGGAATATAGATTAGAAGCATTATGCAGTACAATCATTACAGAAGCTGAAAAAGGAGATGAAGCTTTTAAACGAATGATTGAAGAAGGGCATGTCACTTATTATCAAAATGAAATTGCTTTTATCCAAAAACATCGTAAACATTGGGAGACATACTTATAAAGTTAAGACTTCAGATAACAATGATTATGTAAACATGATAAACATGAAATCCCTGTAGTATCAAGGTTGTCACTTTAGGAGATATTTTGCGCATATTTTAAGTGCTATTTTGCACATCTAACTTTAAAACCCAGCTACCTTCACATGATTAGAAGATTAGCTGGGTTTCTTAATTATTTACGCCGAATCATTTATAGAACTATTCTGCTTTATTACTTCAAATAAGAAAAATGCCTCTATATTTATTGAAGAAACGGGCCCGATAATGGAAGAACTACATATTTAAAATCAAGCTTACATTAGCTCATCTTCTTCAGCTAAAGCCTCTTTTTTAGAAAGCAGTATTCAATTAAATGGACAATGCACCTGTAATAATACCAACCACTATCATGACAAAAGCGCTGCCAACAGCGTATTTAGTAGAAAATTTATACCAACAAGCCCGATTAATACATAAACAGAGCCAACAAGCGGGCTTAACAAATGAAGAGGCTGTCCAAGAAGTGATGCTTGTGCAATTTCTAGTTTATCAATTCCAATTTGTGAAGCGGTTTCAGCTCCACTTAAAATCATGTCGCCCGCATCTGTAAAACCTGCAAAAAGAGCAAATAGTGCTGGAATTACTATAAGAGCATTCAGAGCGTTCATTTTATTACTTATAATTAAATACATAAAAACTACGATCATTAAAAACCCTAAAAATGTTAACAATTTCTTCACCCCTCTTTTTAGATAACGCTTTCATTAAATAGATGAGAAAAGGCTCCCTAAACCTTTTCTCATCCCAGTTTTTCCTGCCCTTCTGGTTTACAGTGGAGCTGTGAATTTGGACCAGCTTTCAACAGAAAGCTTCCCCCGTCATGTCCAATTGTTTTCTTTACCTCTTTTGCTGCCTCAAGCAATTTATCTAAATCAATTCCTGTCTCTATACCCATTTCATGAAATGCATGAACGATATCTTCAGATGCAATATTGCCTGTTGCATTTGGTGCATACGGACAGCCTCCAAGACCTGCTGTTGAACTATCAAAAATTGTAACACCTTGTTGGAGTGCTGCTACTGCATTCGCAAATGCCATCCCCCTTGTATTATGAAGATGCATAGAAAATATGAATTCTGGAAACTCTTGTTTCATTATACCTAAAACGTCGTAAATATGTTTCGGGTCACCTGTACCGCTTGTATCCGCTAAAGAAATCTCAGTTATCCCCATTTTACGGTAGTCTTCAAGGATTGATAGTAATCTGTCATGAATAAGAGAAGGAATTATTAGAAAGTGAAACGAAGCTCTAAGTTGTTCAATTAACGGGCAGGATTGTGGAGGAACAAATTTGAATAAATTCTTCATTTCAGGAGGGGTAGCAAGTGGAAGAAGTGTTCTGGGCAGGCTTTTTGGATATTATCGGTTTAACCAACAATTTCAGCTTGTTTTGTATTTTTCCGTATGATTATGTAGTTCTTATTATAAATTAAACCTAAAGTATTATTAAAGGGGATTTGAAAGCGTTTAATATTTAGATTTCTGGTTTATAGTTAACCGGTGAAAAGTAGGTGAAGAGGATAAGGGTTCATACTACTTTTTTTACTATCCTGTTACTTTATTTTTTAGGAGTCTATGAAGGTGGCGAATTTCTAAAAGATGCTTACTCTAGTATTACATGAAATTGGAAAATCGTAAAATGGCAGCGACTGCCCTCTTAACATTTGTTGCAATTGATGAGCATAAACACCCAACGCGTGTTCTACAAGTCATTCCATAAACAGAAGAAGAGAAAAAACTACATGAAACCGCACCAAAGCGAGCAAAGATACGTAAAGAAAGGAAAGGAAAACGATTCGGATGCATTTAAATTTTAACAGATTATAACACGTATAAAATCCCGATCGTCCATAGGAGGAAGAATATTGAAAAAGAAAGGGATCGTTTCATTAGTATGTCTTACAGTTTTAATAAGCTTTATCGTTCATTTTTTGAAAGAAGATGAGAAGCTTAAAGTGGTAGTGGTTGCGAAAAGTTTAGACTTAGAGTATTGGAGAGTTTTTGAATCAGGAGCTAAAAAAGCGTTTAATGATTTTGACATAGATGGTCAAGTGATAGCACCTGATTCCATCTATCCCATTACAAATGAAGCTAATATATTGAAAAAAGTTTTAAGACAACATCCGGATGCACTGATCGTTACTCCTATGCACCCCTCCGTTACCATTCCAGTATTGATGGAATATAAGAAAAATAACATTCCCGTATTATTTGCTGGTAGAGACGCTGACTGGAAAGACAAAGTCACTTATATAGGAACGGATCACTTTAAATTGGGCATAATGGCAGGAGAGCTGCTAGGATCCATGCTGCAGCCAGGGGATCAAGTAGCAATTATTCATGGAACTTTAAAAGATTCTGCTGAGGTGGAGCGGTTAAAGGGAGCGAAGGAGGTCTTAGGAAAAGCCGGAATCGAGATTGCCACAGAACAATTAGGAGAAGATCGATTTGGAAAGACAATATCTGTAATAGGGAATATTTTGCAGAATCATCCAGATATCCAAGGGGTATTGGCTACTGACGATTTAATTGCTCTAAATGTATTAAAAACAGCAGAAAAAGAAGGCTTGGTAATTCCTATAGTTGGAACGGATGGCATTACAGAAATGTTGGAAATTGTAGATGCAGGAAAACTGAGCGCTACAGTGACGCAGAATCCTTATGATATGGGGTATTTAAGCGTAGAACAAGCAATAAAAGCAGTTAAGGGGGAATATATCCCAGAAAGGATTGATAGCGGGGTTGATATTTTAACCCAAGATAACGCAAAAGACAGATTAGCGTTTCTAAACAATATATTATATAGCAGAGTTGAGAAATTCAAACATTTTTTATCTGAACTATTATGATTGTAGCAAACTGTTGAATGACATCTTCATTTCGCATCCTTCCTTTCAAAATATTTATAAGAACTATGCAACAAATAATAAACCTTATAGTAACTATAAGGTCAAGGGTGAACTATTTTTTTAGCACTCTTAATTCTGTAAGGAACTGTTCTTCTCTTAATGAGCTATAGTTGATAGGAAGAGAAACTTGATATACCTTTCCATCTGTTTGGATGCCATTGGATTCAATATAATGGTAAAGCTTTTGATAATATGAATAATAATGTTTTGTAGACCAATCAAATGAAATACATATATATTCACCGGGTGGGATAGTATCTAAACTAATGTCTTTTCCTATTAAATCTATCTTTTCTCCTTTACAAATAGTCGTATAAATACTGTTGAAATAAATATCACGAGAATCCTTATAATATAAAGGCTTTAAATCATAAATGAACCCATAATAGTTATCTACTATATCTCCTCTTTCTTCCAGAACATCAGCCAGCTTTCGGAAATACAAATCTGGTTGCTCATGTGGATTAACTTGAGGCGTCGCTACTTTTAAAATGGTTTGTTCTTCTATATGTCGAAAGTAAACGAAACCTTCTTCTTACTACATATTTCTAATTGTTCCTTAAGCTGATTCTTTCTTCTTTGAAGTAATCGCCGAGCACGTTCGAGGTTCTCCATTTCGTGCTCAATAACGCTTTCTTGCTCCTCAAGAAAGGTTTGCATATGTTCAGGGGTACATGTATTTTAGGCCCTAACGCTGGTCCAAAAGTTGTGGGCTCTAAACGAATTAATACGGAAGAAAGACTTCGTAATGAATTACGCAAAATTAAAGCACTGACCGATAAACCTTTTGCTGTGAATATTTTCTCTCCAGAAGAGGGGATGGATGATACTTACACACAAACAGTTCTAAATATATCTTTAGAAGAAGGAGTTGAAAAATTCGTAAGCGTTGGCTATGTTAACAAAAAATTATTTAAACAAATTAAAGAACATAATGCCATTTTAATTCACCGCGAATTGACTCCTACACCTGAAGCTGCAAAAATGGCAGAGGATGCAGGTGCGGATATCATTATTGCGACGGGCTATGATGAAGGCGGATGGATTCCTCAGAACCAAATTGGAACATTTTCAATTGTTCCAATAATCGTAGACGCAGTGGATATTCCGGTAATGGCAACAGGTGGAATTAATGATATTCGTGGTGTGAGAGCAGCCTTTGCTCTTGGTGCTGAAGGCGTCTATGTAGGAACTCGTTTTATTGTATCGGAAGAATGCCCTGCTTCAGGCATTACGAAACAAGATATTATTCGTTCAAAAGCGAAGGACCTGATTTTTGTGTCGCCGCTTCAACGCTCCACACCACATAAATTAGCTCGAGAATTAGAGAGTATGTACAAAAATGGAATGTCCTCCGAGGAGGAAATTAGTCTTCGTCCGGGAATGCTAGAAGGGAAGCTGGATGAGGGAATCGTGTCTGTAAACACGGCTATTGATCTTATTACTGAAGTAAAGAGTTGCGAAGACATCGTCAAAGAATTAATGGCTGACTTTATTAAGTAATTTAACTCAAGATTTGTTGTCATATAGGTTTGAACAAAGATAATGTTTTATTATAAAAGCCGTTGGACATGTGGGTTCAACGGCTTTTTATGTACGATAATTCGTGTTATGTAAACGAGTTGTGGACAAATAGGGTGGCAAAAAAACACGCCATTTCCCAAAACAAAATACATACATCTACTTATTTTTAGAACCCGTTATAAATAAAACGGGTTATTTTTTATTGACACAAAATATATCCTAATGTTAGGATAAAAATACACTAAATTTAGGATAAATAATTTTAGGATAAAGGGAGAGAAAATAAATGACTGTTTTATCAATTATTCTTCAAGGCATATTAGGATTAGGATTCCTAATGTTTGGGTTTATGAAATTTGGTTCAAAGCAAATGGTGGCTGAATTTAAGCGTTATGGGCATCCAGCAGGTTTTAGGGTATTTACAGGTCTGGTTGAAGTGATTTCGGCGGTATTAGTCATTTCAGGTATTTGGAATGATACATTAGCTGCGTGGGGTGCTTTGCTAATTGTAGGAACAATGTTGGGAGCAATTTTTACACACATGAAAGTTAAGGATCCTGTAAACAAAATGATGATGCCGATTGTTTTATTAATTCTTGGATTAATTGTATTACTAATAAATTTTGAATCATTGCTTTAATGCCTATTAACATAAAGGAGGGATTAAAATGGAAATTAAAATTATTAAACCACAAGATCAGGCGTTTGGGCAGTTTGATGGCGGTAAAATAATAGAACAAAAACCCATTGGCTTTTCTGGTGAAGGTTCCTTCATTAATCGTCTTGGTCCATTGTTTTACTGGGCATGGGCAAAATCTGAAGGCGAAGGTGGTATTGGCTTTCATCCTCATCAGGGCTTTGAAATATTAAGCTACAACATTAAGGGTAGAGGTCGTCACCAAGATACGCTTGGTACGATTAGTGAAGTAGGTGCTGGTGGTGTTCAAGTGATGCAGGCTGGCTCAGGTGTGCACCATGCCGAATCTCTTCTTGAGCCGTCAGAAGGGTTTCAAATTTGGTTCGAGCCGTATTTAAATGAAGCCATAAAACGACCGCCCACTTACTCAAAATACGTGCATGAAGATTTCACACTCACTTCAGAAAACGGTGTAATGGTTAAGACGATATTAGGTGAACATTCACCAATCAAACTCGTGACAGATGCCAAAATGTACGATGTTGAAATTGGAAATGGTGCAACCTATAAGTATGCTCTTTCACCTAATCGGACACTAGCTGGTTTATCTATTAGAGGTAATGGTGGTGTGATTGATGAATTGGAGGTTTCATTTGAGAACAAGGATTTCATTATTATTCAGTCAGAGAAAGTTGAAAGCTTTACCATTCAGCCTAAAGGTGAAGAACTTCGGATGCTGCTAATAGAGATTCCAGCTGAAGTTGACTATCCTTTATACAGAAAACCAAGATAACCTAAATTGAATTTTTAAAATTACTGTAATAGGAGGTTCGATGAATGTATCAAGAAGATGAACAAAGTCAGTTGGATTTGAGATTGTTTCGTGTTTGGATGAAAGCTTCCAAAGCTGTTGCTGAAAACATACTGAAAGATATTGAATGTCATAATATTAGTAAGGAAAATTTTATGATTCTTGAATTGCTTTACAGTAAAGGTCCGCATCCTGTCCAAAAGATCAGTGAGACGTTCTCTATTCCAAGTGGAAGTATCACCTATGTCGTAGATAAGTTAGAAAAGAAAGGGCTTGTAGAAAGACAACCAAACCCTAATGATAGAAGGGCTTCTAATGTCGTCCTAACGGAAGAAGGAAGAGCACTGTTTGATGAGATTTTCCCAAAACACGTTGCAACAATCTCAGAAAATGTTTCATTCATTACTAACGAAGAGAAAGAGCAACTAATTCATTTATTAAAGAAAATAGGAATAGGTGCACAAAGTTTACAAAAATAACAGATAAAACATAAGAGGAGAAATAAGAGATGAAATGGATTATTCGTATTCTTCAAGGATTACTTGTGGTTGGTTTTGCAGCTTTTGGTGTAATGAAGCTAACAGGAAATGCAATGCAGGTTCAAACGTTTGAAGGTTTTGGTTATCCGTTAGGATTCATGTATTTTGTAGGCTTCTGTGAAGTATTAGGAGCTATTGGACTTTTGGTTGGGTTCTGGAAGTCAAGAATTGCTTTACTGGCTTCCGGTGGACTCGTATTACTGATGGCTGGTGCTGTGTTTGTACATTTAAAGGCTGGTCAAGGAATAGGAGCAGCTATGCCTGCCTTAATCTTTCTTATCTTAAGCTTGGTCGTTTTTATTGGAAAACGAGCAGGTAAACACTGAGCAAGAAAGTGTAAGGGAGGAGCTCTTGCTGCAAATCAAGTAGAAGGAGCAGCTTTAGAGGATGGAAAGGGTTTAACTACTGCGGATGCATTGCCAGATGGGGTAACCGTAAGTTAATCGATTTCTTTGAACGATATGTTAGAGTTGTATTTGAACGATTTAAGGATAAAGTGAAATACTGGTTAACCTTTAATGAAATAAATGTGATTCTTCATGCACCATTTAATGGGGGAGGAATTCAAGGAAAGCCTGAGGAGATCGATAAAAGTACTCTTTATCAAGCTATTCATCACCAATTTGTTGCCAGTGCATTGGCAGTTAAAATTGGCCATGAGATGATGCCAACAGCAAAGATTGGTTGTATGGTAGCTGGAACTCCTGTTTATCCATTAACACCAAATCCTGCAGATATAGCTGAAACGATACAAAAGGAAAGGGAGACATTATTCTTCTCAGATGTTCAGGTAAGAGGAAAATATCCAAATTATATGAATCGGTATTTTAAAGAAAATGATATTCACATAGAAATTACTGATACAGATAAAGAAATACTAAAAAACACTGTTGATTTTATTTCTTTTAGTTACTATATGAGTTCTTGTGCTACAGCAGATCCAGAACTTAATGAGCAATCTAAAGGAAATATTGTGAGTATTATTAAAAATCCTTATTTACAAGAATCAGAATGGGGATGGCCGGTAGACTCAGAAGGACTCAGATTTATCTTAAATCAATTTTATGATAGATATCAACTTCCCTTATTTATTGTAGAAAATGGATTAGGTGCAAAAGATGAATTAACTAAAGATGAGAATGGTAATCTAACTGTCATTGACGATTATAGAATCAAATATTTAAATGATCATTTGGTCCAAGTAAGAGAAGCCATTGCTGATGGAGTTGAAGTTATGGGATATACTTCATGGGGACCAATCGATATAGTCAGCAATTCTACGGGGGAATTTAGAAAGCGTTATGGATTTATTTATGTAGATAGAAATGATGATTGTGAAGGAAGTTTTGAAAGGTACAAAAAGAAAAGCTTTAATTGGTATAAAGAAGTAATAAGAACTAATGGTAAAAATCTAGTATAAATACATTATATTTATGAGTTGTACTAGTAAACTTATAATAAATGAGCAGCTACAAGTTGAAATATTACAGAAATCTCTGTCCAAAAATCAAGATAACACCTTTTCAATATATGATGGAGCCATTTTAATTGGCTCCCATTGTTATAATGTGTAGTGCAAAATATTTTTATGGCTTTTAATCAATCAATTTATCCCTATAAGAAAGAAGGTATTTTTGATGAGAAAAGAACAACAGCCTAGTACATTACGATTAGTCATGCCACAATGGCAGGGTGGAAACGATCCTACCTACTATTTGGGTTCACGTCTATTAGCGTGGCTTGCACCGGAATCTAATGATGAAACAATTGAAGTTCCGATTGATATGGAACCAACGAATGATGAAAAAGAAGATGGCATTGTGGCCAAGCAGCAATTGCTTAAGCAGACAAATGCAGCATTTAACATTCTGAGGGACCGGCAGCCGGACCGGGTTGTTGTTCTGGGAGGAGACTGCAGTGTGGAGCTGGCTCCATTTGCTTACCTTTTAGAAAAATATAAGGATGACTTGGCAATTTTATGGATTGATGGCCACCCTGACATTACAACACCTGAATTATGGCTAAATTATCATGCTATGGTCTTGGCCAGCCTGCTTGGAGAGGGCGATCGAGATTTTGCTTCGCTCGTTCCTACGAAAGTAAATCCATCAAACGTCTTATTTGCCGGTATAAATGATGAATCTGAAAAAGAACGTCCTGTTTATCAAAAATTTAATTTTAACAATGTAAGCACAAGTGATTTTGCCTCATCCAGCGGAAAAGTTTTGGAGTTGCTCAAGACAACAGGGGTTTCCCGCGTAGCAATTCATTTTGATCTCGATGTGATGGATATGCAGGAATTCCGTTCTCTTTGGCAAGCCAGCCCTGATAAATACGAGAAAAATGTGCGTGAGTGGCCAAAAGGTGCTTCTATGCAGTCTGTTGCCCGACTGATTCAAGATGTAGCGGCTGAATATGATGTCGTCGGTCTTGGTATTACGGAACACCTGCCTTGGGACTCTATTGCACTTTCCAGTTTACTAAGTTCTCTGCCGTTATTAAAAAAATAAGTATCAAAAAAGACCTGACAATGAGGGGCTTACTGCCTGTTAATGTATGAATAAATTATACTAAAGAAGCGTAGACTATATCATTCATAGTTTACGCTTTCTTATTGAAATAAGCGATAACGAAACTCAGGGTTCTTAAGGAGTAATGAATTTAAAAAGAGAATGCTAAAATGAATGAAACCGTATTAAAAGCCAACTATTTAATATTTACAGAAGTTTTTTGTAAGCGTTATCATTAGGATAGGACACTAAGAAAAGGAGATACAATTATGAGTCTTCATACAGGTAAAATTCCAATCGTACTATACGATCTAAAACGAATTGCTGGGATTGATGCGTATTATAAAAACGGTATCTTCTACTTGGAGACGGGTGAAATTGAAGTTAAAAATGGATTATTTGTCTGTGTAAGCGGACAGAATAAGCTAGTCGAACTCTGCAGAATCATCAATTTTTATCTGTACGAATTAGATGCGCATTCACAGGGGGCTTAAGGACCCCCTTTTTCTTTAGGAGAAAAAGAGCCGAATTAAGTGAGGAATAGGCTTTATCGAAAATCGATAAGGCCTATTTTTTATGTATAGTAGTTGTACAAGCATAATACCTTCCTTTTTTCTTAGTAACTAAAAAGGAAGCAGCAATGCCTATACTGCATGACTGTAACATAATCCTTTTAAAAGTGTTTTATATTTCTTTGTTAATTATAATAAAAGACACTATTCCCACATTATGGTTATTCGTTTGGGAATATCAAATAATAAGACACCTGAATCTAAATGAAAGCGGTTATATTAAAGTAGGTTTTATAAGAAAATGGTTATGTAATCGATTTAAATAACTGTAATCTAGGAATTTTAGAAAGCATTTACGTCAAGGGAGGTTATAAAACAATTTTGAAAATGGCAGAAAGGAAAGGATGATTATGATTGACCGTGATGGATTGCAAGACAATAAAGTCTCTAAAATAAAGTGGTAATAGAATATGGGCAAGCCCCCTGTGATTTTACAGGGGGTATTTTGTGTAACCTATACTCAATCTTGCAATGAACATTTGATATAATAGGAGAGGAGTAAATCGACTGGAGGAATACAAATATGGCTATTAAAGCAATTTTTTTCGATTTAGACGATACTTTACACGACCATCAAAAGCCTTTCACTGATTCATTATACAAAATGTTTCCGGAGCATACTCAAACCCTTGCTGCTGAAGCTACCTATAAAAAGTTTAGGTATTTTAGCGATTTACTCTGGGAGGATTATAGTCAAAAGCGATTAACACTAGAAGAGCTTCGCATGCAAAGGATTATACTAGCATTAAAGGAATATGAGATTCATATTTCCAATGAGACGGCTCATCAATTTCAACTCCAATACGAAGCTGCGCTGAATGCCATTGAATTATTTTTGGAAGTACCTGAATTATTGACAACACTTGCTAATTTAGGCTTTGAACTCGGAATTATTACGAATGGACCTACTGCACACCAAAGCAATAAAATAAAATGTCTTGGTGTAACACAGTATATTCCAAAGGAGCGTATATTTATATCTGATGCAGTGGGACATGCAAAACCAAACCCGCAAATTTTCCATGAGGCTGCTAAAACGGTAAGCTGTTCCCCGGAGCATATTCTCTATGTCGGAGACTCTTGGGCAAATGATGTTGTAGGGGCTTCTAACGCAGGATGGCAGTCCATTTGGTATAATCACCGAAAAAGACAGCAGGAGACAAAGCATACACCATTGGCAGAAATCGAATACTTACCATCTATCTTGGAGATAGTAAAACTAGGATAAATAACGAATTCGGCATAGGTAGATTCGTTACTTTTGCTTATGCATATTAGGAAGTGGAAGATTTGCAAATCAACCAATTATTTAAAAAGGATCTATATGCCTTGCTACTTATTATAGTTGCCGTTCCACTAGCGGGAGAGTTGAAGTTTTATCCTTTTCAAGATACGTTCCGCGTTAGCTTAGGTACGCCTATTTTTTTCCTTTCTTTACTATTGTTACGGGGTATTTCACCAATAATAATCGGCACTTGTACAGCGCTGTCTGTTCTTTGCTTTCGAGTTGGATTGGATTGGCTCGTACAGGGTCATTTTGACTTTTTAGTTTCTGTTCAGGACCGCTACCCTGCTTCTTTTTATTATTTAGTGTACGCGTTCCTATTTTATATATTAAAAACGAATCAGTTCCATTCTCGTCCTTGGATTATAGGATTACTAGGCATTATTATTGAAATCATAGCCAGCTTAACTGAACTGGCGTTTCGGCATATGGCTATTGGGGATTTTCTTAGCTTATCAAAGTTGACCCAGATTTTCGTGATTGCCATTTTCCGAAGCTTTTTTGTACTTTCCTTTTTTAGCATGATGAAGTTGTATGAAGGCCAATTAAGAGAAGAACAAATTCGTCAAAAGAATCATCACTTATTAGCGCTGTTATCCAATTTATATGAGGAGTCCGTCCATCTAAAAAAAGTATTAGAAAATGCAGAAAATATTACGAAGACATCATACGATTTATATCGAGACTTAAATCAAATAAAGAGTTGTTCAGAGCGGTCTTTAAAGGAGTTTAGCAAACGGGCTTTACGAATTGCTGGAGAAGTACATGAAATAAAAAAAGACAATCAACGGATTTTTGCAGGACTTTCTAAGTTGATTGTAGATGAAAAATTTTCCGACTACATGAACATACATGAACTTATTTCCATCATTATCCGAACAAATAAAAAATACGCCAGTTCATTAGGAAAGCAGATTGATCTTCGATATCAAATAGATGGCGAACATTCAGAATACCACGCCTATCTTGTTTTATCCTTAATCAATAATTTAGTAGCAAACGCGGTAGAGGCTATTAAAGATAAAGGATCAGTAGCTATCCATGTAAAGCGAGAAAATCAATTTGTAATATTCCAAGTAGAGGATGATGGTCCTGGTGTTTCCGAAAAATATAGAGATTTGATCTTTAAGCCGGGATTTACCTCAAAATATAATCACATAGGTACGCCCTCAACAGGCATTGGTCTTTCATATGTACAAGAAATTACGGAAGAACTTGGAGGAGTTATTACCCTGCAAAATGCTCTGAAAAGCTCTGGGGCTTCTTTTATAATAAAAATTCCGATGGATAGTCTAGTTGAAAGAAGGTAATAGAAGAGGTGTTTTTTCCATAAGATTTCATAGATAATAAGTCCCCTTGGTTGTCAAGGGGACTTGATTTTTGTGATAAGACTCTATTCACATAGCTTTTCCCTTCACAATTCTTGAGGAAGGGGACTCTTTTTGACTGTCGGCAATTCATGAAAAATGTGTTAGGCCTATACATCAATTGAATGATTGATACTTTAATAGAATCCTGTTTATAGCACTTTGCTTAAGAATGCTTTTGTTCTTTCATGTTTTGGGTGATTAAATAATTCATTTGGCTCATTCTCTTCTACAATATAACCGCCATCCATGAAAATGACTCGATTACTTACTTCACGGGCAAATCCCATTTCATGTGTGACGATAACCATTGTCATGCCTTCTTTAGCTAATTGTTTCATAACTTCTAACACATCACCTACCATTTCTGGGTCGAGTGCAGATGTAGGTTCATCAAAGAGCATAATTTTTGGCTCCATGGCCAAGGCCCTGGCAATTGCAACACGCTGTTTTTGTCCGCCTGATAACTCCCCTGGATAACTTTGGGCCTTTGCACCTAAGCCTACCTTATCTAAAAGTTCCAATGCTTTTTCCTTTGCTGCTTCTTTTGACATAGAACGTACTTTAATTGGAGCAAGCATGATATTTTCTAATACCGTTTTATGCGGAAATAGGTTGAAGCTTTGAAAAACCATTCCTACTTCTTGTCTTACTTTATTGATGTTAATTTTTGGATCTGTGATGTCATAATTATTGACAACAACTTGGCCAGCTGTAATATCTTCAAGACGGTTCAAACAACGCAGAAATGTACTTTTCCCAGAACCAGAAGGACCTATCACACAGACAACTTCTCTTTCCTCAATTTCTGCATTTATATCTTTTAAAACTTCTAAATGCCCAAATGTTTTTTTTAGATTTTTAACTGTGATAATGCTCATCTTAGTTCGAATCTCCTTTCAGTGAAATTACCTAGCAGCGTTAATAAATAGATGAAAATAAAATAAATTACGCCTACTGCAAGCCAAATATTAAATGCTTCAAAGGTAGCAGCAGCTTGAATTTGACCTTGCTGCGTTAAATCGGCAATTCCGATAATGGATAGTAAGGATGTATCCTTTAAGCTAATGATAGATTGGTTCGTAATGGTAGGGAGCATTCTTCTAAATGCTTGCGGCAAAACAATATAAATCATATTTTGGACGCTTGTTAAGCCTAATGATCTAGCTGCTTCCGTTTGTCCTTTATCCACGGATTGGATACCGGCTCGAATAATTTCGGCAAAATAGGCTCCTGCATTAATTGCTACCGTAACAATGCCTGCTGTCGTATTATCTAGTGAAATTACATTCAAAGAGTTAAGGCCAAAATAAATAAAAAATAATTGTACAATAAATGGCGTACCTCTAATTGAGTCAACAAATACCTTAGCGATCAAATTTAAGATCTTTAATGTAGATAACCGAAATAAAGCTGTCACTAAACCAATGATGAAGCCTAACAAAATTGCTGCAACAAAAATATAAAGGGTTGTTTGAAGACCAGTTAATAGATATGGAAGAGTATTTTTAATTATATCCATGTTAATCATATCCTCTCAAAAATAAGGCGTATAAAGGAATACGCCTTTCTTTTAAATTATTGACCAAGATATTTCTTTACAATTTCGTCGTATTTTCCATTTTCTTTAAGTTCTGCAAGACCTGTATTGATCTTTTTCAATACTTCTTGATTTTCTCCTTTTAACACCGCAATACCATATTGGGCACCAGTTAGGCGCTCTCCAACAATTTTTAATCCGAGATCTTTTTGGGCAATGGCATATGCAATAACAGGATAATCTTCAATAAGGACATCAGCATTTCCATTTGCCACTTCTTGAAACATAGCAGGGCTGTCATTAAACTGAACAACTTTAAATCCTTTTTTGCTGGAATTTTCTTGTGCATATGTTGCACCAGTTGTTCCTTTTTTCACCGCTACTGTTTTTCCCTTTAAATCATCAATTGTTTTAATCGTATCGTCTTCTTTTTTTACAACTAATGTCAATCCAGCATCAAAATATGGGGAAGAAAAATCAACTACCTTTTTTCTTTCATCTGTGATACTCATACCCGCAATTGCAACATCCAATTGTTTTGCCTGCAGGGCAGGGATAATTCCGCCGAAGTCCATAGGTTTTAATTCAATTTTAAATCCTTGATTTTTAGCTATTTCATTAATTAAATCGATATCAATTCCTTTGTATTGTCCATCCTGTTGATATTCAAACGGAGGATATGTTGTATCTACACCAACCTTATAAACTGGTTCCTTTGTATTACTACCTTCTTGACCATTTGCTTGCGTTTGATTACTGCTGCAAGCAGCTAACAGCAGACTCAACATGAAACAGAGAATAACTAAATAAAACTTCTTCATAAAAACTCTCCTTTTTTATATAATAATGTAACAAGTTATGTAAGAAAATATAACAAAACTAGTTACTTAATGTAACATCAATGTTATATAAAACCTACAAAATAAAACAAAAAACCACGAAAACCTACATTTTTTTTTTTTTTTTTTTGAAGTAAATACAGAGCGAGATAAGAGTAGATCATACTAACTTCTTGTTTTTTAGTGAAATTACGGAGAATCTCTCTCCTGAAATCTTTATTCCAATGCAGGAAGTGTGGGGAGGGGAGGAATACCACAAAGTTTACAAACACGAGAAGCTATTCACACAAATATATTGTGAGGAGATGTGACAAACTTCTAGAATTATTGAAAGTAATCAAATATAGTAGGATTTCTGAAAAATGTATTCATTAGATAGTTTAAATACAGATGCCTATTGGTCATAAATAATTGTTGCAAGGATGAGCTGCGCGTAATTAAGAAAGGATGATTTCATGCGTTTTTACATAACAGATGATGATGAAGTGTTTCGTTCTATGTTAACACAAATTATTGAAGATGAAGATTTGGGAGAAGTTGTAGGAGAAGCCTCAGATGGCTCATTATTAGATGAAAATATGCTTAATTTTAATGGTATTAATATCTTATTCATTGATTTATTAATGCCGATTCGTGATGGTATAGAAACTGTTCGTCACATAAAGAGGATATTCTCGGGGAAAATCATTATGATTTCACAAGTAGGATCAAAAGAATTAATTGGTGAAGCATACTCACTTGGAATTGACTATTACATCACAAAACCAATTAATCGTATGGAAGTGGTAACGGTCATCCGAAAAGTAATTGAACGCATTCAATTAGAGAAATCGATAAATGATATTCAGAAATCATTAAATACAGTGTTGAATTTAAATCAGAGGAAAGAGGACATAACAGATTCTTTGAAGGAAGACAGTATCGCAACATCTGGTGAGTTTCTTTTATCTGAATTAGGTATCGTCGGTGAGAACGGGAGTAGGGATTTAGTAGAAATACTCCAATATTTATATCAATATGAACAAAAACATACGCTTGAAAAACATTTTCCTCCTCTTAAAGAGCTTTTTTTGCAAATTGCTTTTAAGAAGCTGGGAGTATCAGCTGCACAAGTTGATATTAATCGAGAAATAAAAGCTATTGAACAGCGTGTACGCAGGGCAATTTATCAATCATTAAACAACCTATCATCTCTAGGTTTAATAGACTATTCAAATCCAAAGTTTGAAATGTATGCTTCAACGTTTTTTGATTTTACTATTGTACGTAAAAAAATGACTGAACTTCAGAAAGGTTCCGCAATATTTAACTCTCATACTCGAATTAATGCAAAAAAATTCATCCAAGTTCTCTATTTTGAAGCAAAGCGATTACATCACTATTCAGGTTGAACAAGGGGAGCATGAGAATCCCCTTAATTTATAGGAGCTCTACAAGTATTATGTAGAGCCTATTGCCTAACTAAACTAGAAAACGATTCATGTAAAAATAGTTACATCCCCCTCATAATCGTTAAAAATAAACAATGGTATGTTGCTTTTACGCCCTTCTCATCCCGATAATGAGTTTCATAGAGATTCATCAATTCTCGGAGAAAAGAAGGGCGTTGGCATGAGTGTTCTTGATTGCTGTTACTTGCTCCAATTTTTTGAATCGAGTTGAAAAAAGCGCGCGTTGTCGGAAAATACTCTAGTTCAAGCTGTTCTGTTCCGGTTATTTCAAACGGGCATGAGGCCGAAGAAAGGAGGGCCTGCTCACAAAGCTTATATAACTCCTCAAGGGAATAAAATGATTGCCCTGGTGAGCTGTTCACTTGAAGCTGAAGCTTTTCCTTTGCATGCCCATAAGCGGCATGAAGCTCCTGAAAGGTTTTAGCCCCAAATGTCGAAAATACAAGCATTCCATCCGGCTTTAATAATGTAAATAATCGTTCAATCACCCTTTGAGGATAATTAAGCCATTGAAATGTTGCATTTGAAAGAATAAGATCATAGCTTCCTTGGAGGGCGATTTCTTCAATATCACCGCATAAAAAGGTAACACGTTTCTCTCGGATTCTTTCTTGCGCCACTTCAATCATTCCAGGTGCCAGATCAACTGCAAGAATTTGCGCCCTTGGAAATGCTTCGCATAATAAACGTGTCAAGTAACCCGATCCGCAGCCAATCTCAAGAATAGTTATGTTTTGCTTTACTATGTTTTGCGGAAGAGAGTCTATTAGCCGCTTTGCCATCGTTTTTTGAACATTCGCATATTCATCATATGTTTTCGCATGTTTACTAAATCGTTTTCTTAGAAGCTGTTTATTAATCATTCATCTCCCATCCTTTGCAAGAATTTTCTAATCAATTGCACGCATTCCTCCGGTCTTGTGAAAAATGGGATATGGCCCGTTTCGTTTAGGATAGAAAATTGAGCTTTTTCCCCAAGCTGTTCACTCATAAAAGAAGAAGCCGCAAGCGGACAGATCGTGTCTTCCGTTCCGTGAATCAATAGGCATGGAACTTCAATCTGATGAAGGCATGCTCTGTGGTCTGTTTCTAATAAATAATCCAGGCCTATCATAAGGGATAACGTGTCATCTCCTTGAAATTCTTGTTGCACTATTTTTTTAAACTTATGATGCCATCCCTTGTCTTGCTCGGACTGGGAGAACATCGCTTCGTAAAAAAGAGCAAGTGTTTCTTCATTTGTCTGTTGCAATTGCCTTTTCATACGTTTCACAACGCGTGGATGCCAGCCTGAAGGATATTGTTCGCAGCTTGTAAAACGACTTGTCCCGCTAAGAAGGATAAGGCCCTTTATATGTTTCGGATATAGGCTTGCAATTTCAAGTGCTGTAAGTGCTCCTAATGACCAGCCGAGTAAAAAAATAGGTCTTTGAATCGAGGTAATTGTTTGTATCACGCGTTCTCGAAAGTCAGTAGGAGCTTTTATACGGCGCCATTCCACACACGAAAGCTCAAAGATTTTAGAGAGCGATTCAATACATGGCTGAAATACCGATCCTTCCATTCCCCAACCAGGAAGCAGCAATAGATGTGATTTGTTCATCCTAGAACCCCTTTTGTTAACTTATTTTTATTATAGGTTAACATTTTTCTTTCTATTTCACCATGACTTTATCAAAAAATAGGGGGGAGCATCTCTTCCTTAGACAGAAGGAAGTCTCTTTGCGGGAAAGGAGTGTTAAAAAAGATTATAAATACTATTTTCCTATATATTAATTTTTTCCTATCCTTAAATAGATTTGATATATTGAATTGGTAATTTTTATACCATATACTATATTGAACAGCTCCATGTCAATTTCATGTGTTTAGATACAAGGTATTCCATGCGAGAAACATACGAAGTAGATATAAAAAACATTATAAGCAGAATAAAATAGTAGGAGTGTTCAATAGCTTGAAATATACTGGAAGAATAATAGGCCTCTTAGTTGCAGGAATGAGCAGTGTACTATGGTTTATGTACGGAAATACGGGAAATAGTCTTTTAGTTGTCTTTTTTGCTGCTATTATTCCTTGTATGTTGAATTGGTGGTTTGGCAAAAAGTATGATCAAATAAAATATCGTTTACAGCAGCTGCAAATAAATGAAAGCGAAACCAATAAGCTGCTGGAATCTAAAGCACAGCATACAAACAAGCTTTTAATGAGAAGTCAACAACGGCTCACCTCATTATTTGTTCATAATACGGAAGCTATTTTAGTCTTTGATTTAGAAGGAAATGTAGTAGATGGGAACCCGGCTGTAGAAAAAATGTGCGGGTATTCTCCTGAGGAATTGAAAAAATTTGGAATAAGCTTACTAGTTTTATCTGAGGATATGGAAAGGCGATTAACATATTATACAAAAGCAATCCGCGGTGAACCACAGGAATATAAATTATTCATTACCCATAGGAACGGAAAACAGTTAGAAATGCAAATAAAAATGATCCCCATTACATTAGGTAATGAAGTGGTTGGTGTTTTTGAGATGCTTAAGGATATAACGGAGTCAAAAAAATTAGAAGAGCTTGTTCGTCATTCGGAAAAGCTTTCTTTAGTAGGACAATTGGCCGCAGGCATAGTACACGAAATTCGGAATCCGTTAACAACAATTCGAGGATTTTTACAATTATGGGAATCGAAAATAGAGAAGCGGCATGTAGATATGGTACTAGCAGAAATAGATCGAATTAACCTCATTGTAGGAGAATTTTTAATGCTGGCTAAGCCCCAAGAAAGTATTTTCAAAGAAAAGGATCTAAAAAGTATACTCGCAAGTGTAGTGATGTTCCTTGAAGGACAGGCGAATATTTAAAATATACAAATAACAACACATGTAGTACCTAATATTCCTAGCGTGAAATGTGAGGAGAATCAATTAAAGCAGGTATTTATTAATCTTTTAAAAAATGCGATGGAGGCAATGCCTAACGGTGGGAGGATTTATGTTGAATTAAAAGCATTTGACGAGAATGAAGTTTGCGTTTTGATACGCGATGAAGGCTGCGGAATTCCCGGGGATCAGCTGCATCGTATAGGAGATCCTTTTTATTCCACGAAGGAGGAAGGGACAGGGCTAGGATTGATGGTGAGTCATAAAATTATTGAAAATCACGGAGGGTACATAACGCTTGATAGTAAAGCGGGTAAAGGAACTATCGTAAGTGTTGTTTTACCTGCTAATTAGGCTGGGCTGGAAAATTGAAAGAGAGATGCAAGGAATTATAATAGGAATGACAAAGAAACGTCTAAATTGGACGTTTTTTTGCTTATGCAATTTGCTTTGTACTCTTAGTCCGCTCGTATACAACTTCAATAGAATGTTTTATTCACGAAAAAATGATAGAATATTCTGTATATAAAAAGGGATATGTAAACGTAAAAAAATAGCAATAGACTGATTTTTTATGAAAAGAAGAAAGGAATGTGCAAAGCCATGTATGAATCATCCGAAGATTACTCAACATGCTTCCTTCCGGAAAAACAGATAGAGTGGTGGAAGGCAATCGTCAATTCTATCAATGACGGTATTCTCGTCATTGATCATCAGGGATTTGTTAGACTCATTAACCCGGAATATACGCAGATTACAGGAGTTACTCCTGATATTATCGGAAAGCGGCTGCAGGACTGTCGTCCGGGTGCCCAGCTACCAGAAACTTTGATAGATAGAAAATGCAGAGTGGGAGTTTACCGAAAAACAGGGACTAGGGAATATATAGTAGATATGGCTCCTATCATTGTGAATAATCAAGTCATTGGTGCCGTATCAGTTTGTAAGAGCCTCACTGAAGTGCATAAGCTGTCCCAAGAGCTAGAAAGAAAAAGGGAAAAATTAGATAATCTTCAACGAAAGATAAATTCTCTATACCAAGCAAAGTACACGTTTGAGCAAATCATTGGGAGAAATGGAGGACTAAAAGAGGCTGTCTATGTGGCAGAAAGGGTAGCCGAAGCAGATTTGCCTATCCTCATTACAGGAGAAAGCGGTACAGGAAAGGAACTGTTCGCCCAAGCTATCCACAATGAAAGCCGCAGAAAGAATCGGCCTTTTATCCCTGTCAACTGTGCGGCGATACCATCATCACTTTTGGAAAGCGAATTATTCGGTTATGGAGAAGGTGCCTTTACAAATGCAAAAAAAGGAGGGAAGATCGGCCTGTTCGAAATCGCGACCAATGGGACGCTTTTTCTTGATGAAATAGGTGATATGTCTTACGATCTTCAGGCCAAGCTGTTAAGAGTGTTACAGGAAGGAAAGATTCGCAGGGTAGGGGAAACGATCGAGCGGAGCATTGATGTGAGGATTATTGCCGCAACGCATCGAGACTTGCAACAGCTTGTTAAAAAGAATCGCTTTCGCGAAGATTTATTTTACAGGCTGAATGTCATACGCCTTCAAATACCGCCTCTTCGAGAGCGAAAAGAAGATATCCCCGCCCTTGTAGATTCGCTGCTTTATTCATCTGTCATGAATTTATCGCTTGAACAGTCGCCATCGATTTATACGATCGACAGACAAACATTAAAATTTTTACAGTCGTATGAATGGCCTGGGAACGTTCGTGAATTAAAAAATGTTATTGATTATGCAACCTGTATGGCGGAGGGAACAGAAATTAAGATTCAGCACCTTCCTGAGCTAATTACCAAAAATCGAATCAACTTGTTTACTCCAATAGAAAACTCACCAAATCAAACTTTGCAGCAAGCAATGGAAGAAGCAGAACGAAAATTTATTCAAGAAACTTTAAAAAGATTTGGGAGCGATATAGAAGAAAAGAAAAGGGCTGCAAACGCACTGGGAATTTCGCTTGCAACCTTATATAACAAACTTAAACGTTATAATATAAGTTTCTAATTTTTTAGAAACGTATTTCTATATTTCTAAGGAGTTAGAAATATAAGGAATGTATTATAGTAACGGTGTAATAGACAAGATAACTTTATCCTTTTTTCTAAAATATTAGAAAGAGGGTAGAAGAAAGAGGCAGGAAAGAAGGCGTCTACTAATGGTAACGCTTTCTTTTTTGTTTTTTTTAATCGCTGGGAAATCAACGTTTTAGAATGAAATATGTAAAAAATTTGGGCAGAAAAAGGAAGCATCTGTTCTTTTGGCATGAGTCTTGCAATTAATGAAGGGTGTAAGGGTTACCATTCTTAGCAGAAGAGGGGGAATAGCAGCAAGATAGTTTCTTTAAAAATAGGGTTTACGCAAAGGGGTAACAACCAACAGGATATTGGGGGGATTAAATGTTAGCATTGTTAGGCTATTTAACGATTGGGACATTTCTGTATTTGATTATGACAAAGCGGCTTTCTGTTATTATTTCCCTTGTTCTTGTACCTATTGTTTTTGGTGTTATCAGCGGATTTGGAACAAAATTGGGGCCGATGATGCTGGAAGGGATCCAAAAAGTCGCACCAACAGGGATTATGGTAGGCTTTGCTGTTTTATACTTTGGACTCATGATAGATGCCGGGTTATTTGATCCCATCATTTCCCGGATGATTCGCATCGTCAAAGGAGATCCTCTAAAGATTGTAATCGGTACAGCAATCGTTACGCTGCTTGTAGCCTTGGACGGTGATGGTGCTTCTACGTTTATGATTACTGTCTCAGCATTTCTTCCGCTTTATAAGAGACTGGGTATGAATCCTCTTATACTATCGGGCGTTGTTGCATTAGGAGCAGGTGTTATGAATATTGCGCCGTGGGGCGGACCAACGGCAAGAGCGATGACAACGCTCCATACAGATTCCGCGCAACTATTTAATCCGGTTCTGCCTGCGATGCTTGGCGGTATTGTATGGGTACTATTTTCGGCTTATTGGCTTGGAAAAAAAGAACGCGCAAGATTAGGAATCACAGAGCTTCAAGGCAATTATGAGGATTTTATGACAGAGCATGCCGCTGCTGTTGAAGAGAAGAGACCCCAGCTTTTTTGGTTCAATTTCATGTTGACGGCGCTCCTTCTCGTTGCATTGGTAATGGCATGGCTGCCAATGCCTGTCCTATTTATTGTTGCATTTGTCATTGCTTTGCTCGTGAACTATCCGAAGCTTAGCGAACAGCAAGAGCGCTTATCCAACCATGCAAGCAGCGTAGTAATGGTGTCGACGATGATTTTTGCCGCAGGTATTTTCACAGGCATTTTAACTGGGACAAAAATGATTGATGCTATGGCATCATCAATGGTTTCCGTTATCCCTGAACAGCTTGCGGAGTATTTGCCGATTCTTGTTGCCATTACAAGTATGCCTCTCAGCCTTGTATTTACACCTGATGCGTATTACTTCGGCGTGCTTCCCATCATTAGTCAAACGGCTGTTAGTTTCGGAATTGACCCAATTGAAATTGGACGCGCGGCTATACTTGGCCAAATGACGACCGGGTTTCCATTAAGCCCTTTAACAGCGTCAACGTTTATTCTTGTTGGACTATCCGGAGTAGATTTAGGGGAACACCAGCGTTTTATTTTTAAATGGGCCTTTGGAACAACCATCGTTATGACCATTATTGCGCTTGCTACAGGAGCCATAACTATTTGAGGTGATTACTATGATTAGAATTGGATCAGGAGCAGGATTCTCAGGAGACCGATTGGAACCTGCTGCTATATTGGCAGAGAAAGGGAAATTAGACTATCTTATACTGGAATGTCTCGCTGAACGTACGATTGCGTTGGCCCAAAAACGAAAACGCCAAAACCCTTCATTGGGGTATGATCCTTTGTTGGAAAAGAGAATGGAACTTCTTTTGCCTGTTATCAGCAAAAACAAAGTTCGTGTTATCACCAATATGGGTGCAGCAAATCCTGTGGGGGCTGCTGAAAAGGTTGCAGAGATAGCGCGGAATATTGGAATTTCCTTAAAAGTAGCGGCCGTTACTGGAGATGATGTTCTTCCATACCTCCAGCATGATGAAAATGTCCTGGAAACGAATGAACCGCTATCTTCTTTTGGACAGCTAATTTCAGCGAACGCTTACCTTGGTATAGAAGCGATATTGCCGGCGTTGGAGAGCGAGGCTGACATTATTATTACAGGCCGGGTTGCCGACCCCTCATTATTTGTCGCGCCAATGGTCCATCATTACGGCTGGTCTTTGGATGATGTAAATCGGATAGCACAGGGAACCGTAGTGGGTCACTTGCTGGAATGCGGGGGACAAATATGCGGAGGCTATTTTGCCGACCCGGGCAAGAAAGACGTACCTGACTTTGCTCATTTAGGATTTCCGTATGCGGACGTAGCTTCAGACGGAACTGCCGTCATCAGTAAAGTGGAAGGGACCGGTGGAGCCATTTCGTTAGCGACAGCAAAAGAACAGCTCTTGTATGAAGTCACAAATCCGCATAAATATATTACTCCAGATGTGATAGCAGACTTTACAACGGTTCGGCTGCGGGAGATCGCGCCAAACTGTATTGAAGTTTCCGGCTGCATGGGAGAGATGAAACCAGATACCCTGAAGGTGAGTGTGGGCTATCATGCTGGATTCATAGGAGAAGGAGAGATTTCCTACGCTGGAACAAATGCATTAGGCAGGGCAAAGCTTGCAGGCGAAGTCATATACGAACGGCTAAAAGATGACTTTTCCGACCTTCGGATTGATTATATCGGAAGCTCTTCCGTTCATCGAACAACATTTGGACAGTATGATGCTCCCTATGAGATTAGGCTTCGGGCGGCAGGAAGAGCCCCTACGGAAGAAAAGGCTGCAAAAATCGGCGAAGAGGTCGAAGCACTGTACACCAACGGACCGGCAGGAGGAGGGGGGGCACGCAAATATAGGAATGAGGTGATTGGTGTCGTGTCTACTCTAATTCCACGAGAAAAAATAAATATGTCTGTCATGATAATGGAGAGTGTAAACCATGAAGAAAAAATTATATGACTTAGCTCACAGTCGTGCAGGCGATAAAGGAAATACGTTGATATTATCTCTTATTCCGTATGATGAGCAGGATTACCTGATGCTGTCTGAAAAAGTTACTGCCAAGAAAGTGAAGGAACATTTAAAAGAGGTTGTCGAAGGAAACGTAATCCGCTACGAGGTTCCTAACATAGCTGCTCTTCAGTTTGTCTGCCACCAGGCATTACTTGGAGGAGTCACGACTTCCTTAAGCACAGATACTCACGGGAAGAGCTTAAGCTATGCCTTATTGGAGATGGAAATAGACGTATAAGTAACTATCACATTAATAGGGGGCGTATGATTCGTATGAAAAATTGGAGATTAACAAAATTCATAAGCGCTATTCTGCTAGCTGTATTTATTTTCCCTGCGATAACTTTAACAGTTCATGCAAAAGATGGTGAAAATGATGGGGAAGTTGCTGCCCCCGTTTCTTCATTAGCACCAGGGTCGTACTATAAAGAACAAACCGTACAACTAAGTTCCTCCACACCGGGTGTGAAGATTTACTACACACTTGATGGAAGTACTCCGACAAGCAATAGTAATCTATATTCTGCACCAATTACGATCCAACAAGATACAACCATTAAAGCCATTGCTGTGAGAGGGAATGTAAGCAGTAACGCATTAGCAGTCAGCAACGGAAAGATAAGCAGTGATGCAGCTGTTTTCACCTACACGTTTGAAACAAGAGAATCACTTGCTTCTAAATTTTTGAGTTTTACTTATAAATCAATGCCGTATCGCCTTTATGTGCCAGAAAACTATAATCCAAATCAATCGTATCCGCTTGTATTATTTTTACATGGCGGAGGAGAACGCGGTGATGACAATCAAAAGCAGCTGCTGGCTAATGATGGTGCGGTTATCTGGGCTGCACCTGAAAATCAAGCGAAACATCCTGCTTTTGTATTAGCGCCGCAGGCACGTAATGTACCTGATGGCGGATTTACTGTTACCCGTGATTCTAATAATGTTATCAACTTAAGCCGAGTTTTTGAGTTTTCTCAAGATCTGCAAACAGCATATGAAATCCTTCAACATGTAAGAAACAGCTATAATATTGACAGCAATCGCTTATACTCAACAGGCTTATCCCAGGGTGGATTCGGTACGTTTAATTTGAATATAGCCTATCCGGATTTATTTGCTGCAATGGTTCCAATAGCGGGCGGCGGTGATCCAACGAAGGCGCATGTACTTGCTAATAAGCCAATTTGGGCTTTTCACGCTGAGGACGATCAAGTAATTCCTGTGTCATTCTCCAGAAATGTAATTGCAGCTATAAAAGATGCCGGAGGAACTCCCCTTTACACTGAATATCCATCTGAGATGAAATATAATCATGCATCTTGGGTCCCTGCTTACGAAAATAAAGACATGATAGAGTGGGTATTTAAGCAAGTAAAGCTAACCAAGCCTGAATGAGGATTCGTTAACTAGTATTCTTACAAAATATAAGGAGCTGTAATTTTACGATTACAGCTCCTTATATTTAGTCAGCCTCATCAACAACAGTGAATCTTTCATTCAGATGCTGAGGGTTTTCTATTTCATTGAGGACAGCAATTGCATAGTCAGTAAGCTGCCGCCTTTTGAATGAACAAGTAGATGATCTTTTCCTGTTTGATACGTTCCAGTAGTCTTTCCTGCATTTCTAGTTTTTATCTCAATGTTTTTAATGCACCGCTCCATGCCACAACTTCATCAAGCATTGCATTGACATTCTTAAGATGTAATGCTTGAGGCTTGAACTCAGTGCCATTTTCAAAATCTGTAAATAAAGACAATGTTGGATGTGTACGGACATCGGCAATTTTCAATTCACCGCAAATCCCTCGTAAATGCTCAGCTGCACGAGCTCCGCCAGTTGAACCATAGCTTACGATACCTGCTGCTTTGTTGTTCCATGCTTCACGAGCTAAATCAAGAGCATTCTTTAATGCTCCAGTAATACTGTGGTTGTATTCTTGAACGATGAATACGAACCCATCCAGCTCAGTAAGTTTTGCATTCCAAGCTGCAATTCCTGGTTCCGTTCCATCGGTTGTTCCTAAAAACGGCAAGTTAAAATCAGCAATATCTACAATTTCATAATTTGCATCTCCGCGTTTGTCAGCAATTCCTTTTATCCATTCTCCTACTTGCGGGCTTACGCGCCCTTGACGTGTGCTTCCTAAAATAATTCCGATATTTAATGTTTCATTTACCATTGTTTTTTCCCCCTTAGTGGATTTCCCAAATATTTTGTCTAAAAAACCCATTTTTTCACACCGCCTATGCTTTTTTCAACGACTGTATATTGAATAATGAATAACATTTCAAACTTACTTACCTGTTTCTTTACGAGTTCTTGATTTAAACCCGTAAATGAATACGATTCTCGGACGGATCTGAGGTAACAAAAGAACCATTTTCTTCTGTGACGGATGCACCAATGCTCTTTAACTGAGCAATAACATTATTTCTTGCTTCTTCATCTGGCAGCATTAAAGTAAATGATTCGAGTCCGACACTGTTCACAGGAGGTGTAGGTGCACCCACACCATTCCATGTATTTAACCCAATATGGTGATGGTATTTACCAGTAGAGATGAAAAGTGCCTGATTCCCATAGCGGTTAACCACTTCAAATCCGAGTCCCTTAATATAAAATTCTTCAGTCTTTCTCAGCTCGGATACATGTAAATGGATATGTCCCATGATGGTGCCGGCAGGAAGAGCAATCCAAGGTTCCCCTTCTCCCTCCGCAAGAAGGCGCTCTGCATCTAGCGGTTCGGTTGCCATTACTACTTCACCGTTTTTCCAATTCCATGTAGAAGATGGTCGGTCCACATAAATTTCAATCCCATTTCCATCAGGGTCAGCTAAATATAGAGCTTCACTTACAAGATGGTCTGATCCACCTTGTAAAGGATAGCCGACTTGGAGAAAGTGTTTTAATATTTTTCCTAAATCAGCACGGTTAGGCAGTAAAAGAGCAAAGTGATACAGTCCTGTAGTTCTTCCATGCTTAGGAACAACGTTTTCTAGTTGTTCAATTGATAACAAAACTGTCTTTCCATCCGCAGTCAGGCTAGCTGTTCTTTCAGTTTGTTCTAATACCTTAAAGCCGATTACTTCCTGGTAAAATGCTAGCGCACGATCCAAATTTTGTACCTTTAGGTTTACTTGCCCTACAAACATATGAGGTTCACGATGAAAATTCATTTTAGATCCTCCTTTTGATTTAAGCATCCTTTGAACGAAAAAGCAGATTATCTAAAGCTAAAAAGGATTTGCTTGTTGCAGCAAGATAGATTGCGATTACCATTAAAGCTAAATCAAGCTCGTAACCAGCCATTTGACCATTTCCAAGGAATCCAGCAGCAAGTTTTACCTTTAATGTCGCAACAGCTAGGATAAGTACAAATAAAAGAGAAATAATCCTTGTTCCAATTCCCAAAACCAAAGCAATACCGCCAATTAATTCAATCAAAGCCACTACATAAGCGCTGAAACCTGGAAGACCTAAACTTTCAAAAAATCCAACCGTATTTGCAATGCCGCCTTGAAATTTTGCCAGTCCATGTATAAAGAATGTGGCACCTAAGAATACTCTCAAAATTGCTGCACCGATTTCATTATTTCTTATCATGTACGTAACGCTCCTTTATGAATTATTTTGTGCCTAGCGAAAACAAATCGAAGTTTAAAACTTAATTTTTCAGTTAGTTACTTTATGTAAGTTATTATATTTTTGTAATTATATTATGTCAAACACTTTATTGATAAAAAATAATTTAATTATTTATGTGTATGACTATAATAGTAAATAAGGAGTGATTCAATTGGATAAATCTGTTTGTCCTAGATTTGAAAAAGCTATGAGTTTATTAAGCCAAAGATGGAATGGAATGATTATTTACCAGCTGCTATCCGGTCCGCAGCGTTTTTGCAACATTGAATCTTCAATTGGTGTCAGCGGCAGAGTGCTTTCAGAGAGGTTAAAGGATTTGGAGAACGAAGGGATTGTGAAGCGAGAAGTTTTTCCAGAGACCCCAGTTCGAATTGAATATTCGTTGACTGATAAAGGTTTGGCATTGGAACCTCTTATGAGAGATATAGAAAAATGGTCACAAAGCTGGTTGGAAGGATAGAAGTGAGTTTCCCTATCCTAAGTCATCTTTATCTTTTACAGGTGATCCTGATGACATTTCGCGGATATTATCTGTGTTTTGGCGTCAGGACCACGCATTCATCAACTTAAGAAGCAGCAGTATACCCAAGATCTAGAGATTATCTGTCAATATTGAGAATCTTTTTGAGCCAGAGCCGAAATGTCTATTGTCATTTTAAGATCTATTGTTTCACCGTATTGAAGGGCTATCATTCCGGTTAATTCAGGAGGCAAAGGGAGATTTGGCGCATTGGTCACCCAAGTGTAGGGCTGAATACTTATAATTTCATTAGCCTTTCCCATTGTATAAATGAGCCAATATCTATATAATCCGGAAGTTTGGATTCGAATTTCATAATCTCTTCGGGAAAGCACTGCCGTATGAGGGTTATCACCGATTGAAAACAATTTCTCCATTTCTACACCTTGTAAATTGATTCCTTTAGTTAGCCCTTCATAAGGGCCTAAAGGAAGCAATTTGCCAGTTGGCATCAGTTCGGGATCTAACTCCCATTCATATGAAACCGGAAGTTTAAGCATCCATTTTTCCGGTTCATGATCAATACAAAACCACGGATGTAATCCGAAGCCAATAGGTGCCGTTACTGTGCCCCGATTTGTAATGCTGACCTTTTGTGTTAGCGTACTCCCGTTCAATTCGTAAGTCATGCTGAAAAACAAATCATGAGGATACTGCCGCAAAACATCTGGGAAATCAACCGTGGCAAATGTTGAAGTGACAGCCTGGCTGTTGCCAATTTGCATGGTGGATGCGACTTTCCATGGATGCGAAACAAGAAATCCGTGGTTATTATGCTTGTTTTCCCAGTTAATGTCCAATTGATAGATTCTTCCTTGGAATTCAAAACGAGCAAAGCGTGTTCGATTTGGCGGAAACAAAACAGGTATACCGTAGTAAATTGGTTCATCCTTTAACACGTTGAGATTTTTGGGCTTTTTCAGCACTTCGCGTTGGTTGACCCGATCCCATAATTTATACAAATTGTTTCCCAATGACGGACACAAACATGCCATTAACCTTTCGTTTTGTAATGTATATATTTCGAAGCCATCCAGTATTTCTTTCGAAACCATTGAGTTGACCTCCTTCATATTTACGTTAGTTTATATATACGTAAATTCGAAGGAACAATCCCATTTAATTAATGACCGTGAAGTGATATAGAATGACCTGGAAGGGCAATTTCTTATACATACCGATATGGACTTCTGAGGTTTTGGTGCAAAAAACTCGAAATGTTCTTCCGCTTTTAAATATGAAGCTATTCCCAGCTTATTGCCACTTTTGTTGTGATAAAGTTAAACACTATGCTGGGGCTTGTTTTCTTCTTTATTCCAGCCTATATCAATATCCCCTCCCATAGCCTGCTTGCACAGGGATTCAGCTCCCATACAACCATCAAACATTTCCGTATGAAAAAGTTATATATCTAAAAAAAGACAATAAATATTAAGAAAGAAAATAACTCAAAGAGTGGTGAGGATGCTGGAAACTATAGTCGCCCAAAAAAATGATACGTTAAGAAAGCTGTCCCATCAGTATAATATAGAGCTTCAAACATTGTTAGATGCTAATCCCAATATTGCATTTCCAGACCAAGAAATCCCGAATATGGAAGTTCGTATTCCCAAGCAGCCAACATCTCCCATGCTGTCTCAAACACCTCCAGTATGTTATCCAGAAATGCCTGCTGAATACTTAAATCATTGGATTCCTATTACTCCCCTTGAAAAAATGGCAATGGAGGAGTATGACGCCCTTGTCGTAGGAAGCGGAGCCGGGGGAAGTGCTGCCCTTTATCATTTATGTGAACAGTGGAAGGGCAAAGAGAAAAAAGTTGGAATAATTGAAGCAGGAGGACTGTTATTACCTACGCATGCACAGAATGTTCCTACTCTGGAAGTAGAACGTTTTCAACAATATTTTTTAAGTCCTAACATCTCTACACCTATAGGTCGGGAGCTGCCAGAATTCCCTGGGGCAAGGCTTGTGTTTGCATTAGGAGGAAGAACGCTATTCTGGTCAGCAGTTTGTCCAAGAATGAATGAAGCAGAATTTAAGGATTGGCCAATTTCTGCTGAGGATTTAGTTGAATACTATAATAAAGCTGAGGAAGTTCTAAAGGTTACTCAGGAGTTTACAGAGGATTCCCTGTTAACTGATATTGTCATTGATCGTCTTCACCAAAGCGGGTTCCCGCAGGCTATGCATGTCCCGATTGCAACAGATATTTCACAAGCGAAATTTGGAAAAGTTCATTCAGATGTCTTTTTTAGTTCCATCTCATTCTTAGCAAAATCCCTCAATTTACATCCTTTTGATTTATCAATCCATTCCCGCGCCGTTCAGGTTATTGTTGAAAACAATAGAGCGACAGGAGTTAGGGTGTTAACGTGGGGAGGAAAAACCTATATCGTACGAGCAAAAAACATTATTTTATCAGCTAGTGCACTTGAAACTCCTAGAATTCTACTGAATTCAGGAATAGAGGGGAAAGCAATTGGACATTACCTAGTGAATCATTCCTTCTTAGAGGTAAATGGGGAGTTAAACCGTTTCGAGTTCCCCGAAAATTTAGGGAGTCTTGGTATTCTAGTCCCGCAAACCGCGGAAATTCCATATCAATTTCAAATGTATGGAAGAGGGGGAGCCTTCTTTTATCATGAAAGACAAGTGCCATTACGCGAGAAAATACCAATTTATTTACAAGGTTTTGGAAAGGTTGAACCTCGGTATGAAAATAAAGTAGCCTTGCATCCCGCTAAACGGGATATTTTTGGCATACCCAAAATAGACGTGACCTTTTCTTACAGCCAAAAGGACCTCGTATTGATTAACTATATCCAAGAAAAGATGAAACAGGCGTTAAATGGCATGAGGGTAAGCATTCAACCAGGAACGGAGATTTGCCTGCGCCCGCCTGGACTGGATTATCATGAAATGGGTACCTGTCGAATGGGAGAAGACCCTGAAACATCGGTTACGAACAAGTACGGACAGGTGCATAATGTTTCAGGACTATTTGTCGCAGATAATAGTGTATTGCCTCATAGCGGTGCTGCAAATCCAACGCTTACTACAATCGCCTTAGCTTTTTTTTCATACTGCAGATTATATTGCGCGTAAATAGAAGCTTGCAGAAGATATAGCCTGTTAAGGAGAAAGGTTAAAAAATTATATTCTAACATGCCATCCTTCAAGGGTGGTATTTTTTATGAAGCTATTTGTAGTGAAAAAGCAGGTTCATACAGGAATAAGAAATGGAGATCTGTATACATTAACATATGGTAATGTATTCAAAGCACCAACTTGAAGTATGGAATAACAGTAATAATCAGCAGTACATCTATATCAAGCCAGTTAGAAAATGGGCGAGTATAATCAGGAGGATCAGCATATGCCAATTCTAGAAGATGCAGTTGAGAGAATTAAAATATTGGAATGCCCAACTGGAGACTTGGAACAGCGAGTTAAGGAGATATTAGAGGGGTATGGAGCAGCAAATGGAAATGAATGGACGGTAAATCGGGATAAAAGATTTGACCAAAACGAGGCACAGGCATACAGCGCTACAATCCCAGGAGATCCAGAGCAATCAATTGTCATTTTAGCTAAATCAGGACTCGATGATTATGTTGCCAAAGTTGTAGATGCCTATTTGAACGCTCCCGCTACTTAACTGCGCTTTCCCTAAAGGAATTCCTTCGATCGAAACTGGGGATTTTTCCTGCGAACACCAAGCTAGTGCTCATAGCAAATCCCTTTTGAATGATTTATTTTATCATTTTCATTCTGTTGCAGCACTAGATTGCTTTGGTAATCTAGTGTTTTTCGTTTGAGAAAAGTGCTGTAACACTGGCCGTGGGTTTATATAAGTCTTAAGTTTTTACTTGTTATATAAAGTAATTAGGCAATATAAAAATGCTTTTTGAGCATACTGAAATAGTTTGATAGCTTTGTTATGGGGAATGCATTTTTTATGAAAATAAAAATTTTTTTCTTAAATGTATTGATTAAAAAAATTTTTTTCTTTATAATCAACTCAAGAAATGAAAGTGTTTTCAGTAAACGCTTTATAGAACTAAAGGAGGATTCATCATGTTATTACTAATTGTTTTAGCAGCGATTGTTGCCCTTTTGCTACTTATCACTTGGGCAAAGCTCAATCCATTTGTTTCCCTTATTATCACAGCTATTGGCGTAGGCCTTGCAACAGGCATGCCGCTTATATCACCTGACCCGGCAAAGGTTCCTGGTATTATCGATTCTCTTAAAGCAGGTATGGGAAATACGTTAGGATTCCTCGCGATTGTCCTTGCGCTTGGAACGATGCTTGGAAAAATGATGGCAGAGTCGGGTGGAGCTGAGCGTATTGCACAAACGCTTATTGCTCGTTTTGGCGAGAAGAATGTTCACTGGGCTATGATGTTTGTAGCATTTATTGTTGGTATACCTGTATTCTTCCAAGTGGGCTTTGTTCTTTTAATTCCATTAGTATTTACAATTGCACGTCAAACAGGAGTTTCATTAGTAAAGATAGGGGTTCCGTTAGTAGCAGGTCTTTCAGTTGTTCATGGACTTGTGCCGCCGCATCCTGCTGCAATGGCTGCAGTTGGTATTTTCAAGGCAGATGTAGGGTTAACAATTCTTTATTCCATTATCGTAGGTCTTCCAACTGCTATTCTTGCAGGTCCACTTTACGGTAACTGGATTGGAAAACGCATTCATAAAACAGTACCAAAAGAAATTGGCGAACAGCTTACAGAGCATAAAGAAGCAAAGAAACTTCCGGGCTTTTTCAATACAGTGTTTACAGTTCTCGTACCGGTTATTTTAATGCTAATTGCTTCTATCGCTGAGTTATCCTTGGCAAAGGACAGCGCGGCATTTAAAGTATTTAAATTTTTAGGGGACCCAGTTGTCGCTCTTTTAATTGCAACCGTTTACTCCTTCTTTAGCCTAGGTTTCTTCCGCGGCTTAAATAGAGAGACTGTTTTAAAGTTTACGAATGATTGCTTAGCTCCAACAGCTACTATTCTTTTAGTTATCGGAGCAGGCGGAGCATTTAATAAAGTGTTACTGGATTCAGGTATTGGTAATTATATTGCTGAGTTAGCACAACAATCACATATTTCACCAATCGTATTAGGCTGGGGTATTGCTGCGATGATTCGTGTGGCAACAGGTTCTGCAACTGTTTCAATGATGACTGCAGCTGGTATTGTTGCTCCTATTGCGGCTGCGATGCCTGGTACGAACGTAGAGCTTCTTGTACTAGCGACAGGCGCAGGATCACTCATTCTTTCTCACGTAAATGATTCTGGATTCTGGATGATTAAAGAATACTTTGGAATGTCTGTAAAAGAAACACTTATGACATGGACAGCTTTAGAAACAATTATATCTGTAGCAGCATTTGTATTTATTCTAATACTTGATTTATTTGTCTAATTTATAAAGAAAGCTCGCCGATTGGCGAGCTTTTTAGGCGAAGACAGAGGCGTAGCTGCACTTACACTTTATTCCTAAAATTCACTGCTGCGTCGAATTCGCGTCTAGCTGGAAATTTATATCTTCCTAAAGTGTAAAAAGGTGAGCTTCTACTAAAAGCAGCTCACCTTTTTATGTTGATATAGATATTTTAGAGAGATTCGTCCTTATTTTACAGATAATTTTCATCATATTCGGGTTTCTGAGATAGCATTTCGGATTCTCTCAAGTGATTTTTTTGCATTTTCCCTATTTAAAATTGCAATGTTTATATACAAGGCATCAATCAGGCACAGTTGACCAATTCGTGAAGCTAACGCCTCAGATCGGTATTCGGTTTCTTCCGAAGTTGTATAAAGGGCAACATCTACATTTTGGCTGATTGGAGATTTTGGGAAGCTTGTAATACCAATTGTTTTAGCACCACTTTCATTAGCTGTTTTTAAGATACGAAGTGTATCCTTGTTTGTGCCGGAGTGGGAAATGACAACAGCAACATCATTTTCTGTTAACTGGGAAGCAGACATTAATTGAAAATGGGAGTCGGAAAAGACAAATGCTTTCATTCCTGCTCGTAGAAATTTGTGATAGGCATCCATCGCAATGACCGCTGAGCCGCCTGTTCCATAAAACTCTATTCGATTGGCATGAAGAATGAGCTCTACCGCCTTTTTGAGAGAATCGCTGTCTAAAATTTGTAATGTATTTTCTAATGTTCTGATGTTAGATTTAAATATTTTTTCAGCTATAGTTTTTTCATTATCCTGTTCGCTAATTTCTTCGTGAATCTGCTGAATAGGATTCATAACTTCCGATGCCAGTGCAATTTTCATAGCCTGATAGCCTTTAAAGCCTATGCGTTTACAAAAACGAAAGACGGTCGCTTCTGCAACACTTAAGTCATCAGCCACTGTATTAATCGTACTATGGATCATTCTTTCCGGATTTTCTAGGATATACTCAGCAATTTTCTTTTCCTTTTCACTAAGTCGAGCGTAATAGGAACGTATTTTTCCTAAACAATTCCCTGCCATAAGAAACTTCCCTTCTTTAAGGTTATTACATAAAGTATAACATAAAGTATGAGAAAGAAATAAAATTTGATGAAAACAAAAATAAGAAAAAAATTTTTTTATTAATCTTGTAATCATGAAATTTTTTTTGTATCATTTGAATCATAGAAGAAAAAATATTTCAAGGGAGTGTTCATATTAGAAATATTCGGAAGGTATAAAAGGATATGCAGTATCTTGGAGCATTCTTCCGTAGTGTTTTCGTTGCAAGCGGTTACTTATACGTGAGAGAAAGCGAAAGCAGCCCTTTTTTAAATAGCTTCAAGTTTGAGAAATGTAAGGAGGAAAAAACTATGAACCATAACATTGAAACACTAGCTATCAATACGATTCGAACTTTATCAATAGACGCAATCAATCGCGCTAATTCTGGTCATCCGGGTCTTCCTATGGGAGCTGCTCCAATGGCGTACGCACTATGGGCACATCATCTCGATCATAATCCTGCAAATGCAAAATGGTTTAACCGGGATCGATTTGTTCTTTCTGCGGGACACGGCTCTAGCTTGTTGTATAGTTTGCTCCATCTAGCTGGGTACGATGTGTCTCTGGACGATTTGAAAAGCTTTCGAAAGCTCAATAGCAAAACACCAGGCCATCCGGAATTTGGTCATACAGATGGAGTTGAAGCGACCACAGGTCCTTTAGGACAAGGGATTGCGAATGCGGTAGGGATGGCAATGGCAGAAGCTCATTTGGCTGCGAAATTTAATCGAGAAGGATTTCCGGTAATTGATCACTATACATATGCTTTAGTTGGTGATGGAGATTTAATGGAAGGTGTCGCTTATGAGGCCATGTCTATGGCTGGTCATATGAAACTAGGAAAATTAATTGCCTTATATGACTCAAATGACATCTCCTTGGACGGTTCCTTAAACCTTTCTTTTTCAGAAGACATTCAAAAACGAGCTGAATCTGTTCATTGGCAATATTTACGCGTGGAAGATGGAAATAATGTCGCAGATATCGCAAAGGCAATTGAATTAGCGAAGCAAAATACGGATCAGCCAACTCTTATCGAAATTAGAACGATTATCGGTTATGGCAGTCCAAAAGTTGCTGGAACAAACAAGGCACATGGGAATCCGCTTGGAGCAGAAGAAGCGGCAGCAACAAAGCAAGTGTATGGCTGGCATTACGAAGAGGACTTCTTCGTGCCGGAAGAAGTAAAGGCTCATTTTGAAGAACTCAAACAAAGAGGTATTGGAAAAGAAGATCACTGGAATGAATTGTTCCATTCTTATAAAGAGGCTTATCCTGCATTAGCGAATGAACTAGAACGTGCGATTGCAGGGGAGGTTCTTATCGAGGCAAAAGATATCTTGACTTTTGGCACAGAGAAAGCTATTTCAACTCGTGTGGCTAGCGGAGAAGCAATTAACCACTTTGTCAAAGCAGTTCCTTCTATCTTCGGAGGAAGCGCGGACCTTTCTCACTCTACTATGACTGATATTAAGGAAGAAGCAGCATACGCAGTAGAATCATTTAGCGGACGAAATGTCTACTTTGGTGTTCGTGAGCATGCGATGGGGGCAGCCGGCAATGGTATGGCTCTTCATGGAGGCGTGAAGCCTTTTGTAAGTACATTCTTTGTGTTCAATGATTATCTTCGCCCGTCTATTCGTCTAGCTGCGTTGCAAAAGCTGCCAGTTACTTATGTATTTACCCATGATTCGATTGCGGTCGGAGAAGATGGTCCAACTCATGAGCCGATTGAGCATCTAGCTGCCCTTCGTGCGATCCCTGGGCTCACAGTGATCCGCCCATCAGATGCAAACGAAACAGCGAGTGCTTGGGCGTATGCTCTGCAACAAACAGATGGCCCGGTTGCTCTAGTACTCAGCCGTCAAAATCTGCCTGTGTTCCATGAAACAGAGGCGAATATAGAGAATCTTTCTAAAGGTGCTTATGTGTTAACGCAAACGGATGAAAATCCAGATGTTATCCTGATTGCGACAGGTTCGGAAGTATCCTTGGCTGTTAACGCGAAGGCTGAACTGGAAAAAGAGCATGTATCCGTTCGTGTTGTGGCTATGCCGAGCTGGGAACTGTTCGATCGTCAATCGAAAGAGTACAAAGAATTTGTTCTGCCTGCTTCTGTTACGAAGCGTGTGGCACTAGAAATGGGTATCTCCCTAGGATGGGAACGATTTGTAGGATTAGAAGGAAAAATATTGTCCATTGAAACATTCGGAGCTTCAGGAACGGGAGCTGAAGTGATGGAGCTATTTGGATTTACGACAGAAAATGTTGTTCGAACTGCAAAAAGTCTACTACATTCTTAAAATGGAGGAAATATATCATGAAATTTTTTATTGATACTGCAAATCTTGAGGATATCAAAAAAGCGTATAGAATTGGTGTTTTAGCTGGTGTTACAACAAATCCTTCCTTAGTTGCTAAGGAAGGTGTTAAATTCGAAGATCGCATTGCAGAAATCTGCCAAGCGGTTCCACGTGTAGAGTCTGTTTCGGCTGAAGTAACTCCAGATGCCGTTACAGCTGATGAAATGATTGCTCAGGCTGAAGAGCTTATCAAAATTAACGGCGGGGATGAGAAAGTTACAATCAAGCTCCCTATGACGTTAGCTGGTTTAGAGGCTTGCCGTTATCTTGCGGATAAGGGTGTGAAAACGAACGTTACGCTTATCTTTACAGTGAATCAAGCATTATTAGCAGCTCGTGCAGGAGCAACTTATGTATCTCCATTCTTAGGCCGACTGGATGACATTTCTGAGGACGGCGTACAATTAGTATCAAAAGTAGCTGAACTATTCCGCGTTCATAATTTCGATACACAAATTATTGCGGCATCTGTTCGTCATCCGGATCATGTAACTCGTGTAGCTATGGCAGGTGCCCATATTGCAACCATTCCGTATTCAGTAATTGAGCAAATTTCTAAGCATCCACTAACAGACCAGGGTATAGAAAAATTTGCTGATGATTGGGTAAAAGCTCCTAAAAATTAAGATAAAATATGTGATTACTCTTCATAGAGCGTTAGGTTCTTTACGTATTACTAACGCTCTCATCTATTTCTAACAGTAAAAAGTTCAAGTAGAAATATAAGAAGGAAGGATTAAATATGCCAAAGCAGCAAATTGGGGTCGTTGGTGTAGGCGTTATGGGAAAAAGCCTTGCACTGAACTTTGAGAGTAAAGGGTATTCCGTTGCCCTCTATGATATTTCAGAAGAAAAAGTAAATGAAATCATCGAGGAAAATCGTGACAAAAATTTTGTAGGCACTCATAAAATTGAAGATTTCATCAACTCCCTTGAGTCTCCACGTAAGATTCTCCTTATGGTAAATGCAGGGGAAATTACAGATAAAGCAATTGCTTCATTATTTCCTTATCTAGATAAAGGGGATATTTTGATTGATGGCGGCAATACGTATTTTGTTGATACAGTTCGCAGAAACAAACGTCTTGCTGAAAAAGGCATCCATTTTATCGGTGCAGGTGTTTCCGGCGGACAGGAGGGTGCGTTAAAAGGGCCATCGATTATGCCTGGGGGACAGAAAGAAGCATATGAACATGTGAAGGAGATGCTTGAGAGCATTGCTGCAAAGGTGGATGGCGAGCCATGTTGTTCCTATGTGGGACCAGATGGTGCAGGTCACTATGTAAAAATGGTTCATAATGGGATTGAGTATGGAGATATGCAGTTAATTTGCGAAGCATACTTTTTCCTAAAACAAACACTAGATTTAAGTGCAGACGAATTTCATGAAATTTTTACGAAGTGGAATCAAGGTGAGCTAACAAGCTACCTAATTGAGATTACAGCTGACATTTTCACAAAGAAGGATGAAGAAACAGGCAAACCGTTAATAGATGTGATTCTTGATATGGCAGAACAAAAGGGTACAGGGAAATGGACAAGTCAGAATGCGCTTGATTTAGGTGTCGCGCTTCCGATTATTACAGAATCCGTCTTTGCGCGTTATATGTCTGCTTTAAAAGAAGAGCGTATGCATGCCAGCACGGTATTCGCTGGACCTAAGGAGCAGCCAGAGCTTTTCAATAAAGAAGAAATCATCGAAGCAGTACGCCAGGCTTTATATATGAGCAAAATTTGTTCGTATGCGCAAGGCTTTACTCAATTGAAGGCAGCTTCGGAGGAGTATGGATGGAGTCTTGATTTCGGCAGCATCGCGCTGCTTTGGAGAGGAGGCTGCATTATCCGAGCAGGCTTTTTACAAAACATAAAAGAAGCATATGACCGGAAGGCAGACTTACCGAACTTGCTGCTGGATCCTTATTTCAAGGAAATTGTAGAGTCATACCAGGGCGGGCTGCGCAAGGTGATTGGAGCAGCTGTACAACACGGAATTCCAGTACCAGCTTTCTACGCAGCGCTTTCGTACTATGACAGCTACCGCATGGCAACGCTGCCTGCAAATTTGCTGCAGGCGCAACGAGATTATTTCGGAGCCCATACGTATAAACGAATTGATAAAGAAGGAACATTCCATACAAAGTGGATATAAGATGTGAAAGGGAGCAGGCTATGGGGCCTGCTCCCTTTGTTCTTTTGATGCTAGACGTTAGTAAGGATTTTTTGGCTGCCTCACATTTCTGATAGTCTTAAATTCACCCTGTTGTCTAATATCTCTTGAAGAGCTTCCAACGAGAACTTGAAACAAACCTGCTTTTGTAATCCAAGCTTTCAACTTGTCATCATAAGCCGCGAGATCTCTGTTATCTATCGTAAATGTTACTGTTTTGGTCTGTCCTGGCTGTAATGAGATCTTTTCAAAGCTCTTCAGTTCCTTATAAGGTCTTTCAACTGTTGAATGTGCATCACGAACATAAAGCTGCACAACTTCCTTACCTGATACGTTCCCTGTATTCGAAACGTCTACCGATACAATGATTGGCTGATTCTCATCCAAGTCCATCTGAGTGGAACTTAAAGTAAGATTCTTGTACGTAAAGTTTGTATAAGAAAGACCATGACCGAATGCGTACGCAGGTTGTATATTTTTTGTATCATAGTGACGATAGCCAACATAGATCCCTTCAGCATAACGAACTGTATTGGAAGAAGCGTCGCTTTTGTCCGCATGAAGGACAAAAATTTACTTTTTTCATAATCCATTCTCCTTCAATGTACCATCATTTATTTCCAAAAATTGATGCAGTAAAAATGATACCATTTTAGTCTCTTCTTTTTACTAATTTGAAATTGTATTTTTAAGTAGGGGGAAAGGCGCAAGGAGAAGGGAAGCAATCATATAAACAGATGGCTATTATGTAAATAAAAAGGTGATATCATTTATAATTTAGAAAGATATCGATTAAATTTTTAGAAATCCATTTTTTATGTTGTGCACTACTATTTTAGGATAATAGCGCAGGTTCAATGATTGGTGTTCTCTTTGAACTTCTGATACAAATTGAATCACTGCAAAAATCAGAATAAAACTTATGCTGAAAAACAGAATAGATACAAGATTTTGTTTCATTGATACGTCGTTCCTTTTGCTCATAGGTTCTCAAGATAATTATATCAGATGAAGAGAATGAAATGAAGAAGCAACTGCCATTTGGAAACGCAGTACTCTTTATAAGCAATTGGGATGCCAATTTTATCATAAATACTGGAAATGAGGCCTCAGCCGTTTAAAAATTTTGAAATTTTCTCAATTTACCATATTGATTATATTGACTTACATCTAATTTTAGGTGACGATAGTAATACATTTAATTTTTACTTGGAGGATAACTATGAATTTTGTTAGTACACGAGGAAATGTAAGTGAAATTGGTTTTATCGATACAGTCTTGATGGGACTGGCAAATGATGGAGGCCTTTTAGTCCCGGAGAAAATCCCACAAATTCCTGCAGAAAAGCTACAGGCAATGTCCCAGCTTACCTATCAGGAATTAGCATATGAAATCTTTTCCTATTATGTTGATGGTGAAATTCCAGACAATGAGTTAAAGGAATTAATTGAGCAAAGCTATGCAACCTTCCGCCACCCAGAGGTAACTCCTGTTCAAAAGGTGAAGGATAACATGTATGTTCTGGAACTGTTCCATGGTCCTACCTTTGCTTTTAAGGATATTGCTCTGCAGTTCTTAGGAAATTTATATTCCTACGTATCAAAGAAGACAGGTGAAACGATCCATATTCTTGGTGCTACTTCAGGGGATACAGGTGCATCAGCAATTGAAGGAGTAAGAGGAAAAGAAGGCATTCGCATTTGTATTTTGCATCCGTATGGAAAAGTAAGTAAGGTACAAGAATTGCAAATGACGACTGTTCATGACGAAAACGTCTTAAATTTAGCGATAAAAGGAACATTTGATGATGGTCAAAGAATCATTAAGGAATTGTTCGCAGATGTAGATTTCAAAAATAAATATCATCTGCGTGCGATTAACTCCATTAACTTTGTTCGTATTTTAGCTCAAACAGTTTACTATTTCTATGCTTACTTCCAAGTTACGAAAGAGACAGGCGCGAAGAAGGTGAACTTCAGTGTTCCAACTGGAAACTTTGGGGATATCTTTGCTGGCTATCTTGCAAAGAAAATGGGTCTTCCAGTTGGCAAGCTCATTGTGGCAACGAACGAGAATAATATTTTAGAACGTTTTATCCATGATGGAGTGTACATGCCTGGTGAGTTCCGCAGCACATACAGCCCTTCTATGGATATCCAAGTAGCTAGCAATTTCGAGCGTTATCTGTACTACTTGCTTGATGAAAATCCAAGTGCAGTGTCTGCCTTAATGGATCAATTCAAGTCAGAAGGCAAAATCGTTGTAAATGAGGAGCAGCTTCGCCAGGTGAAAGAGGATTTCGCAGCACATGGAGTAGTAGGGGAAGAGTGCTTGCGAACAATCAGCAAGTACTATGCTGAATCCAACTATTTACTTGATCCGCATACTGCCTGCGGTGTTGCTGCGTACGAAACATGCAATGAGCCTAATGAGGTTTGTGTAACGCTTGCAACAGCTCATCCAGCAAAGTTCAATGAATCCATTGAACGCTGCGATATTGAGCAGACATTCCCTGAGCAAATCAGTCAATTGTTCGACAAACCGCAATATCAGGAAGTTGTCGAGGCGGACAACGAGGAAATCGCTCGTAGGCTTGAGAAGCTGTTTAGTCCTTCCAATTCATAAAATTTAAGATATATCATCACGAAAAGGGGTAGAGAGTCTACTCCTTTTTGTTTTGCGATTAGATAGAAAAAAGAAAATATATGTAAAATTAGATGGATATATGATGAACCTTTATATACTTTTAGCATATAATCCAAAATTTCTTATGAAAGGTTTATTTGAATAAAAAATTACATATGTAGGAAGTTTATAAATAAAGATCTTCCATGTAGGTTAATAAAAGGGGATGTATGAGGACGCAAAATTCGTTTGCTCATGAGGACTGCCTCAAGAATTAGCGCAATCATGGAAACAAAAGGGCAGGTCCACGAAAGCTATGATGGGAGAATTGATGAAGTCTAAATATAAGAAAATGCAGGTGAAAGGATGTTAAATGCAACTCAAACCGTATCTTGGCTAGCCGAACAATTAAAGCAGTCTTTTGATATGACACACAAAAAGCTGCAAATTGAGGAAAAAACGGCTGTACTTATATTCATTAAAACAGTAGTGGATGGTATGCAGCTTCAGCAGAATATCATCAAACCTTTCTTTGAAATGCCTACTGAACAGCATTTTGAAGCGTATCTGCAATCACTTCCTAATCAGCAGGAGTTTACATCAAGAGAGCAGATTCTTTTGGAATTGACAAAAGGCAGTGTTGTGGTAATGATTCAAGGCAATCTCCTCATGTTTGATGTCAAGAAGGTAAATACAAATAACGTGTTGCAAACTTCTGTTGAAACGACTATTCAAGGTCCGCAAACTGCATTAAGTGAGGATATGCAGACGAATATCAATTTAATTCGGCAACGGTATCATCAACCGTCCTTTTCCATAGAGATGTTTGAAGTAGGAAAGAAATCTCATCAGTCACTTGCTATTTTATATGATCGAGATGTTGTTAATGAAACAGTTCTTGAAAATGTAAAAAAAAGATTAGAGGAGTTAGGGGAGCCTATTGTTCAATCCACTGGAGAGCTAGGGCGGATGATGAACGGAAAGAAATATTCCCTCTTTCCTACTATGATGATTACAGAACGGACAGATCGAATTATTTATAATATAACAGGCGGAAAAGTTGTTTTACTGTTGGATGGCAACCCATTTGCAATTATAGCACCTAGTGTTTTCTATGATTTTATGAATTCAATGGAGGATAATTACCGTTCATATTGGATCACGAAATCCACAAAGATGCTGCGTTACACAGGATTATTAATTAGTTTAGTTTTACCGGGAACGTATGTCGCAGTTACTTCCTTTAATCCTGAAATATTTCGGGTGCAGCTTGCGCTGTCAGTAGCAGGGAGTCGTGTAGGTGTTCCGTATCCTTCCTACTTAGAAGTATTGTTTATGCTTCTCATCATGGAACTGTTAATCGAAGCGAGTATCCGGCTCCCTAAATCGATAAGCGGAACAGCTACAACTGTAGGGGGATTGATTTTAGGTACTGCTGCAACAGAAGCAGCATTAGCTTCTAATATTATGATCATTATTGTATCTGCTGTAGCAATTTCGAACTTCGCCGTTCCCATAAATGAGATGAGTTTTGCGATACGGGTTACAAAATATTTGTTATTATTCTTTGCAGCTGTTGCTGGAATTGCAGGGTTGATGTTATCGCTTATTGGATTCATTATGTATCTGACACATATGAACAGCTTTGGAGAACCGTATTTTAAGCTATTTATCCAGAAAAAACCTGATGAAAATAGAGGGATGTAGAGGTGAATCGATATTTTTATTATCTAGTACTCGTAAATATGGCTGCAAATATTGTTGCATCTGTCCCTAAAATTCTACTTGAGGATAGAACAAAGGGAACGATTCCTTCTATGATTCTGGCCTTAATTCTTGGTTCGTTATTTATATATATAATGGCAAGATTTTTTCATTCATTTCCTGGTAAAGGACTGCCTGAATTACTCAAGGAATATACCCCTAAATGGATCTCTCTTCCATTTCTTATGTATCTTGTAATTGCATGGTTTTTAGCAGGACTTGCGACGCTCATTACCTATTCCTTCTTATTAAAACGATTTTTGACACCGGAAATGCCGGTGTCATGGATTGTGTCTATTTTTCTATGCTTTATTTCATTTGGAATGTTAATGAGTTCCAAAAGTGTATTATACACAATTGAAGCGGTTGTGTTTTTCAATATTCCTTTGGTAATTCTTATCATGCTAAAAGCATATACGGGCGAAGGAATGGAATGGGACTTTGTGAAGAAGTCTGTGATGTATATGTATCATACTCCAAGTTATTCCGCATTTTCTGCAGCCTTATATGTATTTTTAGGTGCCTCCAACTTAATTATTTTCAATCGTGTATTCACAAAGAGGCAAAAGATGAATTGGCGTCAATTAGTAATTACTTTCCTCATTATGGGAGGAAACCTATGTACAACCTATTTTGTCCCGATTGGCTACAACGGATTTGACCATATTGGAAACCTAGTTTACCCGTGGATTCTTACAAGTGACTCGATGCGGATCGAATTCGGTTTCGTGGAGCGGGTTCTATTTATGTTCTTAGTTTTGTATTTGGTAATTTCATTTCTGAGTATTCTAATTCACTGGCATGTGGCAATAGAACTTCTGAAAAGTGTGTTTTGGTTAAAACGGTTCCAATGGAAGGGCCGCAATCTCACACCCTATCTGTTTATTAGTATTTTCTGGCTTATTAGTTTGAGATTGATTCCATATGTAACGGAGCATGAAGTTACCGTGTATACAAGGTACTTTTTTAACGTATTACCATTTTTCTTTATGGTCGTTCTAATGATGCTTTGGTTTATAAAAAGGAGGGCAAAAGCATGAAGGCAGTCTTGAAAAAAGGAAAAATCCTTTTCCTTGTGATGGTCATGCTGTCCTCTGTCATTTTATCAGCAGGATGCGGATTTAAGGATATTGATAAACGTATCTTTGTCGTTGCAATCGGCCTTGATTATACAAAAAGCAAGACAAAGCCCTATCGTGTTATTTTAAAATTAGCTATTCCATCTGGTACGGCCAAAGATTCTCCGGGGCCGCGCTATACTTATTTAACAAACGAGGCAGCAACCTTAGCGGAGGCTATACGTATTTTGAAGACGCATATTGATAAGGAATTGGATTTTGGCCAGGCCAAAATGATTGTGTTAGGTGAAGATTTAATCCATCGGGATATGGTAGAAGACATTGATTTTTTTCTGAGAAGAAGGGATATTCAATTCATCTCATGGGTAGCTATCGGCAGACCGACAGCGGCAAAGGTACTAAAAACAGAACCTTCTTCGGAAATGGCGGGCTCCAATGCCTTATTTAATATTTTTTCTGGAATTGGAACAGAAAGCGGATACATTGTAACAACCTATTTATTTGATTTTAGAAGAAGGTTGTTAGAACAGGGTATAGATGCAATTGTACCTATTATCGAAACAAATAAGAAAAAAACGAAATTTATCATCAACAAAGCGGTCATATTTAAAAATCGTAAAGAAAAGCTAGAGCTAACAGCTGATCAGACGAAAGATTATAGTACACTTTCCGGAAATGCTGAAAAGGTAGATGTGAAGGTGAAAAAGAAAGGATTATACTTCACACTGTCTGTTGATACGGCAAAGGTGAACTATAAAATTTTGACCCCCGCCAATCAAGCACCTGTCTTGAAAATAAAAGTCAAAATGGAGGGGATTGTAGAGGAATCAAAGGATTCCCTTTCACCTAGTAACATGGATACATATAGCAAATATGCAAGTGAAGCATCCAAAGAACGAATTGTCGACTTCTTGAAAATGCTTCAGAAAAATGAGGTAGACCCATTAGGATTTGGTCTGCGCTATCAGGCAACCCGCCTTCACACAAGAGATACATACGCAGAGTGGAAACAAATATATCCCCGCTTGAAATTTGATGTATCTGTTGACACCTCGGTAAAGAGTACCGGAACAATTGAGTAATCTGCAATAGTTAAAAAAGTGAACTATCCTCACTATCCGATGAAAAATCAGTAAGTGAGGATAGTACAAGATAAAATTGATGAAACTGTAACGCTGTTAACTATTTAGACTACTAAGATAGGATCTGCTTATATTCACTGGCCGAATTACGATAGAAGCTGCCGCGCGACAATATATCCTGATCCGCCATTGATTCCGTGTCCTGGCCAAGTTGCCGCACCTACCATATAAAGGTTTGGCACCGTTGTCTGATGGCTCGGTTGTCCAGGAAGAGGGCGGAACAAATAGCTCTGCGACAGGTCATGTGCACCACCGTACGGATCACCTGGTCCTGCGTTTGGATTATATTGTGCGATTGTTTTAGGTGTGACAACGGCTTGTCCAATAATGGCACTTGGGATATTAGGAATATGTTTACTCACGACTGCAAGCACACGTTCAGTAAAGCGCTGAGTAAGATCAGGAGTCCAAGTGCCATCACCAACGTCGATCTGACCGGCAGCATCACCGCGAGGGCGGCATGGTACCTCCAGCACTTGAATCCGCATGATGGCTTTGTCAGCTGGTGCGCGCGTAGGGTCAAGGTTGGTCGGGCAATCTACTGTGAAGGTTGGTTTAACCGGCAATAAATCGGCCATTCCTTGCGCAATCGCCAGTGTAAAGCCGTCCAGCCCATCTGTAAGATGCGGTTGACCAACCTTGGAAAAACGTGCATCAGGCCAGCGCGGCGGCTCACTCAGTGCAAGATGGATTTGTACGCAGCCACGCCCGTAGCGATATTGCTTTGCTTGCTTGCGTAAAGGAGCACTAATATCCGCATCCGCTAATAGCGAGAGGTAGAGTTGATCAGGAGTGGTAGAAGCAACCACAGCTTGTGCAGCGTGAAATTCTTCACCATCTGCTGTTTGCACTCCAACAGCACGATTGTTCTTCACTATAATACGCTGGACATGCGTTTGCGTGCGAATGACTCCGCCTTGGTCCTGCACTAACTGCGTTAATGTTTGTGCCAGCATTTCACTGCCGCCTTCCGGTATCGGCATCCCGCCGCCCATCAGTGCCATCGCAGTAAGCGGAACCCAAATTCCACTACCGACTTCATCCGGTGTACGGCCCAGATGAGTAACCCAAGACGCTAGCATTGCCCGTAACACTGGGGATTGAAAAGACCTTACAACATTTCGCGCGGTTGAGAACAATGAAGCGGCAAATTCCGAATAGCCTGGACGTCCTCTTTCGTGAAGTAGTTTTGTAATTATTTCGTTTGCTGGAGGGCGGGAAAGATCTTGATTAAATAACGTGAAAACATCGTTAGCATATGGATTAAACTCTTCAAACATCCGAATCACTGCGGCTCCGTCATCTGGAGCTAATCGTTCGGCTTCTGCAACGAAATCCTCAAACGAGCGAGGGAGTATTGCTGTTCGTCCGTCCTCCATAGAAACACCAGTAGGCAAATCAGTATTTACATAGCGTAACCCGCGTGCTTCTAGGGATTTTCCAAGATCCGCATAGGCCTGCCCCGTCAAAAGGAGCGGATGGGCTGCAGCATATACATCATGCTTAAATCCTGGCACAGTTAACTCCTCCGTACGTAGGAATCCCCCTGGTCGATCATTTTTCTCCAACACTAACACACTGCGGCCGGCACGGGTTAAGTAGGCAGCAGTAATTAGAGCATTATGTCCGCTTCCGATTATAATAATATCGTAGACTGTCATTGCGGGCTCACTCTCCTTATATATTAAATGTGAGAAGTAAAGGACAGTAGATTGTAATAACTGGAAATAGTCCCTTCTAAATAGTTCTGTAAAGAGTGGCCTTAACCTTCCATTATTTTCGAGGAAATGTAACATGATTGTGGATGGGTTGTGGGAGTGTCCGATTTTGAAATACGTCTAAAGCTTCAAACAATCTGCAGGCTGTTTATTTCAGCACAGCCTATTAGAATTAAATACAGATAGGTAGAGTGTTGTGTTCGTAATAGGGGTGAGAAAGATTATGTACAGCTATAGACTAAATTATAAACGGGGTTACACCGATAATTTATGAAATCGATTGCGCTATTTCTGCTCTCATGTACAAGCGGGAATTATATCTAAATTGAGTGCAGGGTCAATTTAACAATAAAGTATTTGAACCAGTGGAAGGATCCTAATTAATCCCCCTATTTTAACTAATAAGAAAGAGAAAAATCTTACTGGGAAGAGCATAATTACTAGAGTGAATGAAATACATCGTGGTTGCACAATATTTTTACATTTTTTTGAAATATAATTGACAACTATAACCAATCTAAGTAGGATTAAAGTAAGACAAGTGAAAACGGTTGCGCAACTGCTTTGGACGTTGTCTGTAAATGAGAGATTCAACTAAAAGCATTGTAGGCTCAATGTTTCTGATGAATCTATATGTTTAATGAGTTTTAAGGATCCGGAATAAAATCGCACTTTATGAATCTTTGGCTGTATCATTGGAAGAAATGCTCGGCCGCACGTATAGCTGCAATAAATACACACCTTGTATAAATGAAACTATTGCCTTTATACATATGACAGGCGGAGAACAAAAATTAAAACGTTTACAAATAGGGGGATAGACGTATGAAGGGGAAAAAATTAACTGCATTAGCATTATCTGTACCGTTAATTATAAGTTTATCAACAGGCATACATGCAGAAACACTCACTCATGATAAAGGTCAAAAATCACCAAAGTTAAATAACAAAGATGGAGTTTTTTATGAGGTGTATGTGAATTCTTTTTATGATACCAATGGGGATGGACACGGTGATTTAAAAGGTATCACAAAGAAGCTTGATTACTTGAATGATGGAAATCCAAAAACAAACAAGGATCTTCAGGTCAATGGACTTTGGATGATGCCTGTAAATCCATCTCCCAGCTATCACAAATATGATGTAACAGATTATTATAATGTCGATCCTCAGTACGGAAGCTTAGAGGATTTCCGTAATCTTATGAGGGAAGCGCACAAGCGTAATGTGAAAGTTGTAATGGATCTTGTGGTAAACCATACAAGCAGTGAACATCCATGGTTTATCGATGCACTGCAAAATAAAAATAGTAAATATCGAGACTACTATATTTGGGCCGACAAAAATACAGATTTAAATGAAAAGGGCTCGTGGGGGCAGCAGGTATGGCATAAAGCACCTAATGGGGAATATTTCTACGCGACATTTTGGGAAGGAATGCCAGACTTAAACTATGATAACCCTAAAGTAAGAGAAGAAATGATCAATGTCGGGAAATTTTGGCTAAACCAAGGGATTGATGGTTTTCGTTTAGATGCAGCCATGCATATCTTTAAAGGTCAAACACCTGAAGGGGCAAAGAAAAATATCCAATGGTGGAATGAATTTCGCGATGCAATGAAAGAAACAAAGCCAGATGCATATTTAGTCGGTGAAGTATGGGATCAACCAGAAGTAGTCGCGCCTTATTATCAATCATTAGATTCCTTGTTTAATTTCGACCTGGCAGGCAAGATCGTAAATTCTGTTAAAAATGGTACAGACCAAGGGGTAGCGGCTGCTGCGTTAGCAACGGATCAATTGTATAAAACATATAACCCAAATAAAATTGACGGCACATTTTTAACAAACCATGACCAAAATCGTGTTATGAGTGAATTAAATAGTGATGTGAATAAAGCAAAATCAGCGGCTTCTATTTTATTGACGCTTCCTGGTAACCCGTTCATTTACTACGGTGAAGAAATTGGCATGACAGGTCAAAAACCAGATGAGTTGATTCGCGAACCGTTCCGCTGGTACGAAGGTGATGGACAAGGTCAAACAAGCTGGGAAACTCCAGTGTATAACGTCGGTCACAACGGCATCTCAGTAGAAGCGCAAGATAAAGAAGAAAGCTCTCTTTTGAATCACTATCGAGAAATGATACGTGTTCGCCAGCAGCACGAGGAGCTTGTGAAGGGGAACTTAGAGGTGATACAAGTGGAGAATTCACAAGTTATTGCATACAGCCGTTCCTATAAAAACAAATCGATTCAGGTGTACCACAACATTTCGGATAAAGAGGTTACATTAACTGTTTCACAGAAAGGAAAACTAATTTTCTCTAGTGAAGAGGGAGCAAAAAAAGAAAAATCAACATTAGTTATCCCGGCAAATACGACAGTATTGGTAAGATAAATTGGTTAATATTTATTGAAGTATCATGAAATAAACATTTAATCCCCAAAGCGACGTAATAACCATTACGTTGCTTTCTTTTATCACTTAGATGTACTATGTTAGTACAATTTAGACTTTTACAGCTGATATAGGGAAGAGCTAACCAAAAGTCTACTGCGAGCAGGATTTTGGCGCGAGTTTCTTTGGTTTGTTTTAGCTGTTTATTAGAAATATACGACAGGATCTTATAAGAGAGCTTTATAAATAATTACATTGTATAATGACTAATGAACTTGAAGAGGCGACAGTTTACCAATAGGTAAAGGAATATATAAGAAAGAGGACTTTTATATGAAACTTCTGCACATTGCGAAAGATGAAGGATTAAGATTAGCTATTCTCACTGAGCATGGCGTTCTTGATTTGGTGGAAGCTAGCGAAGCATTCGCTTTACCCGTTCCGCAAACCTTAAAGCAAGCCATTGTACAAGGTGAGGAAGGTGTAGTATTGAGTTATCCGGAGAGCGAACAATCTTGGCTGGCTTCAGAGGATGAGATTACTATATCAATACAAATGCTTGGAACATTACGGAATACATTAAGCTGAATGTCTAACAGCGAACCGTTTGGTCCCAAAAGAGTATATGCTTTCGCTACATAGAGAATCCCCCTTGGTATCAAGGGGGACGATTCTAACATTTTGTACTTTAAGGAAGTCTAAATTTCCAGCTAGAAGCTAATTCGATGCAGCGGGAAATTTTAGGGATAAAGTATAAGGGCAACTGCGCCTCTGTTTTCTTTGTTAAATAACATTAGGTAACACAGGCTTATTAGGCTGGCCTGGTATATTTTCTCCTACTAATGTAATACCTTTAAACGAATCCGCAGAAGCAACGACAGCATGGTTTCCTATAAAGATTCCCGGGCCAACGACTGCTTTTTCGATGGTTACATTTTCACCAATTACTGCATTTGGTAAAATGACAGAATCCTTTATAATTGTTCCTTTTCCCACCTTTACTCCGTTGAAAAGAACGGAATTTTCAACTGTTCCATAAATTTCGCACCCCTCACTAATAAGGGTCTGTTTTACCGAAGCATCATAATCAAGGTACTGAGGAGGGTAAGTTTGTTCGACTGTATATACTTTCCAATCCGGCTGATTTAGAAGGACGTTTGTTTCCTTTTTGAGCAAATCCATATTCGCTTCCCAGAAACTGTCAATTGTTCCGACATCCTTCCAGTATCCGTTAAATTCATAGGCAAATAGCTTGAGGTTGTCTCGAAGCATAGCAGGTATAATGTCTTTTCCAAAATCTTTGGAGGAATCTTCATTTTTTTCTTCTTGTTCTAAATAGAATTTCAGTGTTTTCCAATTAAAAATATAAATTCCCATAGAAGCTAAATTAGAGATAGGATTTTCTGGTTTTTCCGCAAAATTTACGATTTGATTCGTATTTTCATCTATTTCCATAATCCCGAATCTATTTGCCTCATTCCATGGAACTTCTATCACAGAGATAGTGGCATCTGCTGAGGATTGAATATGCTGCTGGAGCATTTTGGTGTAGTCCATTTTATAAATATGATCTCCAGAAATCACAAGCACATACTCAGGGTCATATTGTTCGATAAAATGAGCATTTTGGTAAATCGCGTGTGCAGTACCTTCATACCAGCGTGCACCATTTTCACATTGGTACGGAGGAAGAATGCTTAAACCGCCATCTCTTCTGCCAAGATCCCATTCCTTCCCGTCTCTAATATAGCTTTGTAAAACATGGGGGTGATACTGGGTTAATACTCCGACCGTATCAATTCCTGAATTTCTGCAATTACTTAATGTAAAATCGATGATTCGATATTTCCCTCCAAAGGGCACAGCAGGTTTTGCTAAATTGTCTGTTAATGCTTTTAATCTTGTCCCTCTTCCGCCAGCCAAAAGCATAGCAATACATTGTTTTTTCAATATGTTCCCCTCCTGAAAGCGATTCCTTAGTTTTGTATATAAAGGGTTATTATAACCGATCTTCTTCCCATAATTTGTAAAAATATTCTTGCTCCTCCTCATTGTAGATAGGAGTCTGTGTACGATCCTCTTCATGATTAAGTAACTCTTCCATTACAAACCTCCTCTATGTTGTCTGAAACAATCTTATATAACAAGACTTATTCTAACAAAATATGTCTATTTAACTAGTCAAAACCGTATGACGATTTTAGGTGAATATCGACAAAAATGACAATGAATATAGTCAATATGGGCTTTTTTTAAAAGGTTATTGTTGAAATTAAAATTATTTTTTGTAAAATTGTCGAAACTTTTTTTGGGATTCTGTAAAAAAATTCACAATTTTGGCATTGTTTCTTTGTTTTTACGGGTCTGTTATGATATATCTTATTATTAGAAATAATATATGTAATAAAGATTTTCCCTTTGCTGTTCCAAATTCATTTCCACACGAAACGAAACGGATTCATCAAACACGAAAAATAAAAGCCCAGAACCATATTTATGATGCTCATCTACTAAACTAACATGACCATGGTTGATAAATGTGAAGTTCGTTAGATACATAAAGATGTATGAAGTCTGCAATCGTTGTATAATAATAGAAAATGTAAGTGTAAGTTGTATGAAGGATCTAAAATGGTTAACTAAGAAATTTTTGAGGGGGTGTAAAAATGGCAAATACAATTGTATTGCCAAAATCTGCAGCGTCTCATGCAAAGCCTAGTATAGGAGAGGCGATACTTTGCATGGGGTGGAGAATGTAATATACAATCGCCCAAGTGAGTTTCTGTCCTTTCTCACATACTTGGCTTTGCACCTTATTTTCATTTTTACTAAAAAATAAGGGGCTGGCAGAAATGAGATATGTAAAAGCGACCGCTATTTTGCCTGAAGAGCTTATTACAGAAATTCAGAAGTATGTGCAAGGAGAAACGATTTATATTCCTAAACCTAAACAATCTTATCAAAAATGGGGTACACGTTCTGGAACAAGAACATTGATTAAGAGCAGAAATACCGCTATTAAAAACGAATTTCAAAGCGGAAAGAGTATCAATCAATTAGCCGAAGAATATTTTCTCTCTACGGAAACGATTAAAAAAATTGTATATTCGAAGTAAATAGGAATGATAATCGTAGCGCTGATAATCTAATATATAGGTTATCAGTGCTTTTTGTATGCCGAGTTTGATTAAGAATTATTTGCTGCATTGTGTATCACGAAGCGCTCTTTTAAAATGAAAAGAGATGAACGAACAATTATTAGTGAGGGTGAGGGGTTTCCCTGCTGGTGGTTCGTTGAATGAATCAAACATGAACGGACAAGTGCTGCTGCATTTCCCGTTCATGCGGGATGAATAGGAGTGATGGAAATGAAGCCCTTTATCAGAAGTGATCAGTATAACTTTATAAAAGCACAAACACAGATTCTTATTAATGGGCATGCGTCCGCCAACGACGCAGGTGTTCTTGATGCGCTAAGGTCTCTTGCGAAGGAAAAGGTGCTGCGTTTATTTGCAGATATTAGTGAGGAACAAACTCAGCTGCTGCACTCAATTGTTAGTATAAAAAATAAAGAGGATGCTGAAGTGTTTTTATCACAAGTAAAGCCGTATGTAATTCCTTTTCAAGATGTAACAGAACAAACAATCAGAAAGCTATTCCCAAAGGTAAAGAAGCTCAAGGCCCCTTCACTAGAGAATATGGATGTAAGGGAGATTTCCTATTTGGGATGGAATGATCAAGGCTCAAATAAAAAATATCTTGTAGCTCCATACAATAACAAGCTCATCGGTGTACAGGGTACATTTAAAAGTGTCAGCCAAAAGGGAATTTGCGCGTTGTGCAATCGCCATGCGGAAGTGGGGATGTTTATGTCCGAAATAAAAGGCTCGGGAATAGACACCTTTACAAAAAGAGGAAACTATATTTGCCAAGACAGCTATGCTTGTAACCGTAACTTAATTACACTGGATAAATTGCATGATTTCCTGGAGAGAGTTCAGTAAGAAGGTTAGGATTAAGAAAAGCAAACATGCTTGTCTTTGCTTCTGCGGAAGAATGTTCTCCGTCATATAGCGTGCATTTGCTTGTTGTGACGGAGATTATTCTGAGGCGGGAGCATTCCGTGTTCGTTAGACAATACTCCCTCAAAGGTATCCCGCCTTATTCCGCAAAAAAGACAGGAATGGCCTGTAGGTTATCTCGTCTCCCCTGAATCAAAGACTTTATATCCAGCTGCGTTACATCTTGTCTTAAACATCTACATACATATACCCCTGAATCCTCAAAACCTATTCGTTTGTAAAGCTTCAAACTGTTAGTTTTGTCTATGCCTCGCTTTGTCAATTCAGATACGTTTCCAGAAGGTACCTCTATTTATCTTGTATTTATAAGACAGCTAAACATTTAGGATTGTTTTTGCTGTAGGGACAGAATAAAATTAGAGCAGTGCTAGATTACCAGGGTTCTCTTGTCAATCGGTGCTAGTTTGTATATATTTATGTCACACATTTGTGGATGCTGGAGTATAAGGGGGTTGTCAAACAGGCTCAAAGCAGTTAGCAAGATTTGATGAATACCGTTTTTTTTGAAAGGGGTTTCAAAGAATGAGAAAGCTATTATTCATTTATATATCCTTAGTTGGATTATTTTCTTTTTATTTGTATCATCATTATCACATAGAAACCTCTTTGGTATCTTCTAACCAAGCTGATAAAACGCTGCAAGGAGACATGAGACAAAAGTATATTATGGTGACCTTTTTGGCAGGAATTGATTACTGGAAACCTGCATTAAAAGGGTTTGAGGATGCCGCGAAGGCATTGAACGTTTCGGTAGAATATAGTGGTGCTAAGCAGTATGACATACATGAGCAAATGATGGTGTTAGAGCGGGCAATCGCGAGAAAGCCCTCTGGTATTGCTATCTCTGCTATTAATCCTGATGCACTGACTCCTGTTATTAATAAGGCTGTCGATGCAGGAATTCCAGTCGTACTGTTTGATTCTGGGGCTTCTTCCAGCAAAGCAAGGCCCTTTTTGGGAACGGATAACTATCATGCGGGGGTAGTGGCAGCACGTAAGATGGCCGAGCTTTTAAATAATAATGGACAAGTTGCGGTTGTGACATTACCAAACCAGTTAAATCATCAGCAAAGAACAAAGGGTTTTATTGAAACAATCGAACAGCAATATCCCAATATGAAAGTGATTGCGGTAAGGGATGGGAAAGGGGATCAGCTTGTCTCTAGAAAGGAAGCAACAAATATTTTGAAGCAATACCCGCAGGTGTCTGGAATTTTTGTGACAGAGGCAAATGGCGGCGTTGGGATTGCTGAGGCTGTGCAGGCGTTAGGTGAAACAGGGAAAATACAAATCATGAGCTTTGATACAGATAAGAGAACACTCGACATGGTAAAGGATGGGGAAATTGCAGTCACATTGGCGCAGGGAACGTGGAACATGGGATATTGGTCCTTGCAATTTTTGTTTCATCTTCAACATCATATTGGCATGCCAAGGCCAAATACTCCTAATGCAGCGTTAGTGCCAACGTATGTTGATACCGGAATTTCAATTGTGACAAAGGAGAACGTAGAACAATATTATGCCAAGTGATTTGCAGGGGAGGGAATTGAGTTGAAACGAGTGCAGCAGTTGAATATAAATAACCTTCCTATACGGTATAAGTGGATTAGCCTTCTATTATTAATTATGATTCTACCTTCAATTGCACTAGGATTTGTAACGAGCTGGACGGCAGATCGGATTATTGAAAGACAAGTCGCTCGTAATACGCTGCAATTAATCGGGCAGGTAAATAAAACACTGGAATCTTATGCGAATAACATGCAAAATATTAGCTATTTTATCCCGCTTCATCCAGGCGTGAAACGATTTTTGAACGGAGAAGAACCAAAGCTGTTCTCCGAAGATAATCAATATGATATGCTGCAATTTTTGCAAGGGCTTACAGCTTTGTATCCAGAAGCAGCAGGTATTCTTGTTGTAAATAACAAAGGAGAATATGTCAGTAATGAACTATATGCACGTTCTGTTGTCAGCCTTACAGAGGAGTCCTGGTATAAAGAGGCGGTAAAGAATCAAGGCATTCTTAAAATCATAGGTCACCCAGTCAATCGGAACATTACGAGTCATGTGAATTATAGTGAGGATGAGGTTGTGTCTATCGTAAGAGCTATTTTGGACCCTGATACACAGCAAGTGAAGGGGGTTATATTAATCGACTTAAAGCTGCGCGTCATTGAGGAAGCGGTAAAGGACACCCATCTTGGCAAGTCGGGCTATTTAATGGTAACGGACGAAGCTGGCTCAAGCATTTATTCTCCTGAAAAACGGCTTATTAGTAAGGTTCCTGTTCAATGGTTAAAGGGAGATTCAGGAGATTTCTCTAAGCAAATAGACGGAAGCAGGCTGCAATTTATTTATGAAAAATCACCTTTTACAAATTGGACAACTATTGGTGTATTTTCAACAGAGGAATCCGCTTTTGAAGTAAAGGAGATCCGCTTCTATGTGATTAGCTTTGTTTTTTTCGTATGCTTAATCGGAATTGCGGCCGCCTACTACTTATCACATTCGATGTCGAGGCCGATTGGTCAGCTTATGTCAGTTATGCAGCGGGTAGAATCAGGAAGTTTGGAAGTTCGCTACGAAGGAAAACGGGGAGACGAAATTGGCAAGCTCGGTCAAAGCTTTAACAAAATGCTTGAGCAAATCCGCAAACTTCTTACATTGACCGAGGTGCAGGAACGCCAAAAACGCGAAGCGGAATTGCGCAGCCTGCAGGCACATATTAAGCCGCATTTTCTATATAACACACTCGATACAATTAACTGGATGGCGCGTAAAAAGGGAGCAGCGGATATTGCAGAAGTTGTAGAGTCATTATCACGCCTGTTTCGTATTGGTCTTAGTAAAGGGAACGATATGATTCCGTTTGTAGAGGAGATCGAGCACATTCGAAGCTATCTGAAAATACAAAAGGCGAGGTATAAGGATAAACTCAATTACACTTTGTGTATTGCCCCGAACATTCAGGATGTGTCCGTTCTAAAGCTTGTATTGCAGCCGATTGTAGAGAATGCCATTTATCATGGCATTAAGGCGAGGAGAGGTCCGGGTCATATTTTAATAGAGGCAGAGGAACAGCAAGGCGATTTTGTTATTCGTGTAACAGACGATGGATCTGGAATTCCGCCTGAAAAGCTTCATGCCCTTCGTAGAATGCTGGCGGCTGCTGAACAACTGGATGGGATTAAGGATGCAGGCTATGGGATGATGAATGTCCAGGCAAGAATTAAGCTTACATTTGGAGGCGAGTACGGCTTGTGGATTGACAGCGAACTAGGAAAAGGGACAACGGTAACAGGTCGCTTGCCGCTTATGAGGGAGCAATCGTAACTAGAAGAGCGAACAGGGGGGTGGAATCGTTGCCAAACACATGGAGAGTATTAATTGCTGACGATGAACCGATTATCCGCGAGGGAATTCGTGATGCGTTGGATTGGAAAGCAATGCATATGAAGGTCATAGCGGAGGCTGAGGACGGTGAGGAAGCGTTAGAGCTGGCTCTTGAGCACGATATTCATGTTCTTCTCGTTGACTTGAATATGCCGATTATGAATGGAATGACATTGATTCGGCATATGCGTGAGAAGCTTCCGCAATGTAAAATTGTCATCATTACAGGCCATGACGAGTTTACATATGCACAGGAGGCGATCCGTTTAAATGTCGATGATTATATTTTAAAACCGGCAAATCCGGAACAGCTGCGAAGTGTGCTTGAGAATGTTCGCAAAAGCTTAGAGACAACAATACAACAGAAGCAATACTTAGAAATGGCATCCAATCAAATTACAAAAAACTTTACGATTTTACGGGAACGGTTTTATTTGGAATGGATAGAAGGGGGCATGACGGAAGGGGAAATTATCGAACAGCTTCATTTTCTGCAGCTGCCTGCGGCATGTCCAAGGCAATTGGGTGTCATTCAATGTCCTGAGTTTTACGCGAATCAATTGTTGATGAAGGAGAATGATAGACGGCTCCTTTTATTTGCAATTGAAAATATTGTATCGGAACTGCTGAAGCCGCTTCAAAATAGTATCTTTCATGACCATACAGGACTGGTTGTTGTGTTTCTATGGGATATGACTCCGACAGAGAAACTATTTGAGATTGAAAGAATGCTAAAACACTATTTAAAAATTGCAATCAATATGCACTTCGAGTCTGTGGGACAGGAAATTGCAGCTATTCCTCATGTGTATAGGCATTGCAAGAAAATCATTTACAAAGATATGCATATTTCTCCGATGGTGCGCCGGGCAAGAGAGTATATTTCCAATCATTTTTCAGAAGCGGATTTAACGTTGGAATCACTCGCTCATTCACTACAAGTATCCTCTGTATATTTAAGCAAGATGATCAAGCAGGAGCTGGGAATGTCTTTCGTCGGCCTATTGACGAATATGCGGATCAAAAAAGCAATTGAGCTGTTAAATACGACCGATTTTTCCATTTATGAAATAGCTGAACGGGTTGGATATGAAACACAGCATTATTTCAGTACAGCTTTTAAGAAGGCTGTAGGAGTATCACCTAAGCAATACCGAAAAGAAGCCGCCATGCCGCATGACATGCAGAAGGAAAAAAAGCGGCTTACATGAAGGGAAGGTTAAATCGTTTATCTAAATAAACCGGATTAGCATACGCTAGTCCGGTTTATTTGTATGTTAAGAAATTGCCAGAAAGGAGCATTTCGATGTAGTAGACAATTGTAGGATTTTTTTGAAAGCGTTTCAAATTAGATTAAATTTTTATAAAAAGAGTTGTTTTATTAAAAAGACTGAAAATTGGCAAGATGATATATTCAATTTACAACACAGGAGCTTATCCTGATAGCTGAAGCAAAAGGGGGAAACAGAATGAAGAAATTGATGTCAATCATTGTTTTATGTGTGCTCATGTTCGCTTTAGCGGCATGCGGAAGCAAAGAGACGAGCGGCGGAAAGGGAGGCTATGTGGGGATTTCAATGCCTACGAAGTCTTCTGAAAGATGGGTTAATGATGGAGAGAACATGGTAAAGGAGTTTAAGAAGCTCGGATATAAAACTGATTTGCAGTATGCAGAGGATGTAGTAGAAAACCAAACATCTCAAATTGAAAACATGATTACAAAGGGTGTAAATGTTCTTGTTATCGCCCCAGTTGACGGGAAAGCACTAACAGATGTTTTGGAAAAGGCAAATAAACAAGGTATCAAGGTAATTGCGTATGACCGTTTAATTAAAAACAGCAAATACGTTAGCTATTATGCAACATTTGACAACTTCAAGGTAGGAGTTCTTCAAGGTTCTTATATTGAACAAAAACTCGGTTTAAAAGATGGGAAAGGTCCATTTAACATTGAGCTGTTTGCAGGGTCGCCAGATGATAACAACGCATATTTCTTCTTCGATGGTGCGATGTCAGTATTAAAGCCATATATTGAATCTGGAAAATTAGTTGTAAAAAGCGGCCAAACAAAATTCGAGCAAGCTGCTACCTTAAGATGGGACGGCGCTACTGCACAGGCGCGGATGGATAACTTGCTAAGCGCTAAATATGCAACTGACAAAGTGGATGCTATATTATCGCCTTATGATGGAATCAGCATCGGTATCATCTCTTCTTTAAAGGGTGTTGGATACGGAAATGCTGATAAACCGATGCCTGTCATTACGGGACAAGATGCTGAACTTGCTTCTGTAAAATCTATTATTGCAGGTCAACAAACGCAAACTGTATTTAAAGATACACGTGAATTAGCAAAGAAAGCAGTTGCGATGGCTGATGCAGTGTTAAAAGGAAAAGAAGCAGAAGTAAATGACACAACAACGTATAACAACGGCGTAAAGGTAGTTCCTGCCTACCTGTTAGAACCTGTATCTGTTGATAAGTCAAACTATGAATCTGTGCTTGTACAGGGCGGTTACTATACAAAAGCCCAGCTTGCAAAGTAATTGAAACTGTAATGAAGTGATTTAGCAATGGCTGAAAATCTGTTGCTAAATCATTTTATCCGATTGTAAGGATGTGAAGAGAACATGTCACAAGTTATATTAGAAATGAAAAATATTACCAAAGAATTCCCAGGTGTAAAAGCTCTTCAAAATGTGAACTTGAAGGTGAAGGAAGGAGAAATTCACGCGCTTTGCGGGGAGAATGGGGCAGGAAAATCAACATTAATGAAGGTGCTAAGCGGTGTATATCCTCACGGAACATATACTGGAGATATTTTATTTAAAGGAAGTGTATGTGAATTTAAAGATATCAAGGATAGTGAAGAATTAGGAATTGTTATTATCCACCAGGAGCTGGCACTCATACCTTATCTATCTATAGCAGAGAATATTTTTTTAGGAAATGAGCAGGAGAATAAGGGAATCATTGATTGGAATGTTACTACTGTCAGAACAAGGGAACTACTGCAGAAGGTAGGACTGTATGAATCACCAGATACGTTGGTTACCAATATTGGGGTCGGTAAGCAGCAATTGGTAGAAATCGCAAAAGCGCTCTCTAAGAAAGTAAAGTTATTAATTTTAGATGAGCCTACTGCCGCCTTAAATGAGGATGACAGTGAAAATCTGTTGAACCTATTACTAGAGTTTAAGAAGCAAGGGATGTCAGCTATTATTATTTCCCATAAATTAAATGAAATCTCGAAGGTTGCCGATTCTATTACCATCTTACGTGATGGTCAAACAATTGAAACATTGGATATGAAGCATGACAATGTTACGGAAGACCGCATTATAAAAGGAATGGTGGGAAGAGATTTAACAAATCGCTATCCAAAAAGGGAACCTAAAATCGGGGAAGTTATATTTCAGATAGAAGATTGGAATGTGTATCACCCTCTGCATCAGGATCGTAAAGTAGTCGATAGTGTGAAGTTTCATATTCGGAAAGGTGAAATTATCGGAATCGCCGGCCTTATGGGCGCAGGCAGAACAGAATTGGCAATGAGTATTTTCGGTAAGTCCTATGGAAAGAAAATAAGCGGACGCATTTATAAAAACGGCAAAGAAATCCGTCTCGATGATGTGAATGCAGCTATTGAACAGGGGATTGCATATGTAACGGAGGATCGAAAAGGAAACGGGCTTATTTTGATGGATGATATTAAGAAAAATATCACTCTAGCTAATTTAAATCGGATTACACATAAGCTAGTCATAGATGAAAACCAGGAGGTAGTAGAGGCTGAGAAATTCCGTGAAAAAATGAGAATTAAAACGCCAAGTATTTTTCAAAAGACAGGAAACCTAAGCGGCGGAAATCAACAAAAGGTAGTGCTCAGCAAATGGATCTTTACCGAACCGGATATTCTCATTTTAGACGAACCAACCCGCGGAATAGATGTAGGCGCAAAATATGAAATCTATACCATTATTAACCAATTGGCAATGGAAGGAAAAGGGGTTTTAATCATTTCTTCAGAGCTCTCTGAAATTCTTGGAATGTGCGATCGCATCTATGTTATGAGTGAAGGGAGAATCACAGGTGAAGTAAGCGGAGAAGAAGCAACGCAAGAAAATATTATGAAGTATATGACAAAGAGCAAGACAAGGGGGTAGTAACAAATGCAGACAGTTGCGCAAAAAGAGCTGCAAAGCAAGCAGAATATCAATAAAGGACAAACATTGAAACAAATGGTAAAGAGTAACATAAGACAGTACAGTATGATTATCTCACTTGTTTTTATTATGCTGCTCTTTCAAATTTTAACAGATGGTATTTTGCTAAAACCATTAAACATTACGAACTTAATTCTGCAAAATAGTTATATTTTAGTATTGGCTGTTGGAATGGTGCTCGTTATTATCCTTGGCCATATTGATTTATCAGTGGGATCGGTAGCTGCGTTTGTAGGAGCCGCTGCGGCTATTTTTATGGTAGATTACCATATGCCTGTTTATATAGCAGTTATCTTGTCATTAGTAATGGGGGCTCTTATCGGAGCTTGGCAAGGATTTTGGGTAGCTTATGTCAAAATTCCTGCTTTTATTGTTACCCTTGCTGGTATGCTTTTATTTAGAGGCTTAACGATGATTGTTTTAGAAGGAAAGTCAATTGCTCCATTTCCAACTTCCTTCCAAAATATAAGTTCAGGGTTTCTTCCTGATTTGTTCGGCGGAGGAACTCTTCATATTCTGACTCTTGTAATCGGGGTTGTTTTATCCGTTATTGTTATCATTACAGAGTGGAGAAGCAGACAAACAAAAATCAAATATCAATTTGACGTGCCCTCAGCTGGAATGTTTGTATTAAAGCTTGTGGTTATTGTAACGATTCTTAACCTGTTCACATACGTTCTTGCTGCTTATGAAGGAATTCCTAACATCTTAATTATCCTGGCTGTTTTAATTATGGGATATAGATTTGTTACAAATCGAACAAAAGCGGGCCGTCATATTTATGCGATTGGCGGAAATGAAAAAGCAGCCCAGCTATCTGGTGTGAAAACAAAACGCGTTACGTTTTGGGTGTTCGTAAATATGGGGGTTCTAGCCGCACTTTCAGGATTGATTTTCGCTGCTCGTTTGAATGCTGCAACACCAAAAGCAGGGAACTTGTTTGAGTTAGATGCTATTGCAGCTTGCTTCATTGGCGGAGCATCTGCTTATGGCGGAATTGGTACAGTTGCTGGAGCAATTATTGGCGGTCTTGTTATGGGAATCATGAATAATGGTATGTCCTTGCTTGGACTTGGCATTGACTGGCAGCAAGGCATCAAAGGTCTTGTACTATTAGCAGCTGTTGCTTTCGATATTTATAATAAAAATAAGGCTTCATAAAAAGGAACTAGGCAGGTTACAGAGAAAAGACCTGCCTAGTTCCTTTCTATCCCTTATTTAGCATGCTTGTTGAGTTTCGGATAACGAGCTCAGGTTCGTATATGGTAGATTGCTGATTCGCATCCTTGACATTTTCCTTTTCTACAGCGGCAACAATCCACTTGGCAGCATCGATGCCCATTTGCGTTTTTGGATGCGCAACCGAAGTGACCTCCAATGCCTCAGCTAAATACGAATCATCGTATCCGACGATAGAAATATCCTCAGGAACCTGTAATCCTAGTTCCCTAAGCTCGTTCAGGATGGCCAAGGCGGCTTCATCGTTATAGCAAACGATTCCGGTAGGCCGGGTTTTAGGAGACAGCAAAAATGGTTTTACCTTTTCGGAAATCTGAGAGCTGAGTTCACCCGTTGCATAGGTAATAATCATTTCCGGGAAAAACGATATGCCATTTTCTCTAAATGCACGGATAAATCCTTGCATACGATTGATTCCTTGTAAATCATCAGTTTTAAAAAGACCAATAATTCTTTCATGGCCTAGCTTTATCAGGTGATCGGTTGCGAGGAATCCGCCTTTTTCGTCATCTACAATCGCATGAGGAGGATTTAATTGGGCATAGAATTGGTTAATCATTAAATACGGAATATTTTTCTGCTCCAGCTCTAAATAATATTGAATATTAGGGTTATAGCTGCTGCTTTTCGTAGGTTCGACTATGAGTCCATCAATATTTCTGCTTAGCATTGTTTGTAAGCACTGTTTTTCCTTTTCCACATCATTGTCTGTACATGCGAAGGTTAAAGAATATCCGCAATTGGTTAAATAAGATTCAATTCCTTTAATGATGGATGGAAAAATATAGTCAGAAATGTATGTCGTAATGACACCAATATTTTTTCCGTTCGCATTTGTCACTTGAGTTTGCTGCGGTTGATTTTCGTCTACCCGATTGGAGCAAAAGGTTCCAGCACCCTGCTCTCTATACAGCCATCCTTCGTGTACCAAGTCTCCAACCGCTTGGCGTACAGTATGTCTACTCACACCAAACATTTTCACAAGTTCATTTTCAGAATATATTTTTTGCCCTGGCTCCACCTCTCCTCTTATAATCCAGTCCTTTATTTTTTCTTTGACCATACTATATTTTGTTTGTTGCGCCACGTTTATCACTACTTTCATTTCTATTTTCAGCTTGTATGTTTAATAGATAACTTATGCGTACAACTAATTTTATTATACCTTATTTTAATAAAGAGTACAGGATTTCTCTCTTTTAAACAACACCTAGATTAAAACATTCAATTCCCTTTATAGGCATGGACAGAAAAGCACAGATTTCGAGGAGGTAAAAGGGGGAATAGATGAAATATTTAGGGTGAAAAGCAGCCTTTGACAGTCTTGAGCAGCAGCATCAATTATAAGGAATTCTACAGAAAAAAGGGAGAAGTATCTAAAAAATAATAAAATTCTTGAAATTTGTATTGAAAAAAGGGAGGGAAATGGTAAACTTTAATCAAAGTTATACGAACAAGTTGCTTTGTATTTAGATTTTTTATTGTAGTAGTTAGTACAATTAGCCTGTTTATAGCTTTCACTTTTAACCTTATACGTATAAAACGAATTTTATGATGGGGGGCAGGATAGTTGCTAAAAGGAGTTGAGGGACTTCTCATTGATTTAGATGGCACGATCTTTAAGGGGGAGGAACTTATTCCTGGTGCGGATGAAGCCATTTTCTACTTGAGATCTCTTCACAAGCAAATTGTTTTTGTTAGCAATCGTGGAAATATTTCCAGAAAGATGTGCTGCGAAAGATTGCAGCAATTAGGAGTGCAGGTTGAAAAGGAAGAGATTTTATTATCTTGTACAGTAGCAGCTCGTTTTTTGAAGGAACACTATCCTGACTGTCAGGTGTGGACTTTAGGAGACCAGGGGCTGCGAGAGGAACTGGAGGAAGAGGGGATACATATCGCCGCAGTGCCAGAGAATGCAGATTTTCTCGTTATTACACTGCATGAAACGCTCACTTACCACGATTTAAATCAAGCCTTTCAGGCCGTTCAGCATGGAGCGAGAATCATAGCGACTAACGCTGATAAGACCTTTCCCAATGAGAAGGGAAATTCGATAGATGTTGCCGGGATGATTGGTGCTATTGAGGCAGCGAGCGGTCGAAGAACAGAACTCATTTTCGGAAAGCCTTCTTGTTTTATGGCAGAAGCAGCACTACGTCAACTGAACATAGATCCAGAAAAATGTATGATGATTGGTGATAGTATCGAGTCAGATATTCTTATGGGTCATGCGCACGGTATGAAGACAATGCTTGTACTTTCGGGAAACACGCGACGGAAGCAGTTAGAGTCTTTGCTAGGAACTAGTAAACCTAATTATATCGTCGATTCGATTTATAATATTACTCAATTAAATTAGGAGATGAAGACTATGGAACAAACAATTGCTGAGTTTGCAGTGCTCTCTCAAACTTGTAATTGCGGTAATCCGCATTATGAAATCCCGATTGACAAGATTGTAATCGCTCACGATGCTTTACAGCGAGCTGTATTATATATAGGGGACAAGGGCTATAAACAGGCTGTTCTTATCGCAGATGAACATACATTCCAAGCTGCTGGTCAAAAGTTAACGCTGCTATTACAACAAGTTCACCTTCCTTATACTGTTTGTACTATTCAGCCGGATCATAACGGCGATGTAGTGGCAGATGAGATTTCTATTGTACAGACCCTCATAGAAATTCCAAAGGAAGCCGATGTGATTTTGGCTGTCGGGTCTGGGACCATTCATGATATTGCTCGATTTTGCAGCTATAAAATGGGAAAACCATTTATTTCAGTGCCGACAGCACCTTCAGTAGACGGCTTCAACTCAATGGGTGCTCCCTTGATTGTAAGAGGAGTAAAGAAAACCTTTCAAACGATATCGCCTGTTGCCGTATTTGCTGACCTGACTGTGTTAAAGCAGGCACCGAGGAAAATGATTGCCGCCGGCTTTGGTGATATGCTCGGCAAATTCACCTCACTGGCAGACTGGCGCTTTGGTCATCTTGTGGCCGGGGAACCTTATTGTCCGTTGGCTGCACAAATAACCCGGGAAGCGTTGGAGTCCTGCATAGCTCATATAGACAAAATTGCGGCAGCAGAAGAAGAAGGAATACATATTCTTATAACCGCACTTGTGCAGTCTGGGCTGGCTATGCTGATGATGGGGCATTCCTATCCTGCCTCAGGTGCGGAACACCATCTTTCTCATTACTGGGAGATGGAATTTTTACGAGAAAAACGGCCGCAGGTTCTTCACGGCGCTAAGGTAGGAGTGTCTTTCCCTCTGATTACAGAGCTTTATCAAACAGAATTTTTACACCTTTTGTCTGATGCAGCGGGAATGGAGGAACTATTCCATTCCTCCCATGAAGTAATAGAAAAAATTGAAGCACATAAGCAGGAGCTAATAGAGATTTTTCAATCTATACCTGATCCTTCACAACTGAGAGGCATGATAGAGAAGGTAGGAGGGGAATCCAGGCCGGATCAGCTGGGCATCAGCGAAGACCTTGTAAGAAGAAGCTTGAACGAAGCCCATTTGCTAAGAGATAGATTTACTGTTTTAAAATTTTTAAATGAGATTATGAAGGAATGTACTTAAACGAAACAGGTTAGTGCACTAAAGGACCCGAGGGTTATAATTTAGGATGCAGCTTTATTAATTTATGTTAGAGAAGAGGTAAATAATGAAAAATAGAGAGGAAGCTATCAGTTACTGTTTGAGAATGGGTAACACATATGAAGATTATCCGTTTCGTGATAAGAATTGGACATTAATACGACACATAGAAAACAAGAAAGTGTTTGCGTGGATCTTTGAAAAAGATGACCGTATTTGGATCAATGTGAAGTGTGAACCCGGTTTTCTGGATTACTGGCGTCAGATTTACACTTCGGTAGTTCCAGCATTTCATCTTAATAAGGACTATTGGAATTCGATAATTCTTGACGGTACTGTTCCAGAGGAAGAAATTTACGAAATGATAAAACAAAGCTATATGTTAACTAAAAAAAAGTAAGAGTAAAGTTAATTTCAATAAGTGAAGGCATTGATTCAGCAGTAAGGATTAATGCCTTTTTCTGTGGAACTTACTATTATAAATGCGGCAGTGAGATAGAGAGCAAAAGTCAGCGGAAGGTAGTTTAACTCCTCAATAATTGACCTTTCTCAACTCCGACCAGATACAGTTTGCTTTGATGTTAAGAAAGGTTGGACACCAAAGAACAATAGTTATAGGGGAATTAATCATCCTCAAGGTTTGAAGGAACTTTTAACCAAACTTTATATTAAAGCTACATTTGGTTGTGAATAAATAATATAGTTGTTTAAAAAATAAGACCCGATACTTTTGATAGTTTTAGCTTTTGCTATTTTCGAGAAAATCAAGTGAAAAGAATCACTTCCCGGATATTCACTAAAGGGCATAATATTAAAGAAAATCATAATTGTTTTATAAACGGCACAATCATATAATTGTATGAAAAAGGATGCGTATTATGCCGATTAATTCTTTTGAAAACTATCCGATGAGCTGGAAGCCATCGATTGATAAAACTAAAAAGCCAATTTATCAAGCAATCGCAGGGCAATTGGAACAAGATATTTTAAACGGAGTTTTATTACCTGGAACAAAACTTCCCCCACAGCGAGAACTGGCCGATTATTTAGATTTAAATTTGAGTACCATTTCAAAAGCGTTTAAAGTGTGTGAGTTAAAGGGATTGTTAAGTGCATCTGTGGGAAGCGGCACATTTGTATCGTATGATGCGTTGTCGAATGCGTATTTACTTGAAGATACAAAGCCGAAGCATTTAATTGAAATGGGAGCGACACTACCAGATAATGCTTCATACGAGCCACTACTACTTCAACTGAAAAATATGCTGCAAGAGACAGATTATGAAAAATGGTTTGATTATGGTCGAGCAGGCGAAAGCCTTTGGCAAAAGGATGCAGCTATAAAGCTAATCCGAAGAGGTGGGTTTGAAACAACAGTTGATCACATTTTATTTGCAAATGGGGGTCAAAATGCGATTGCTGCCACACTGGCGAGTCTTTGTCAGCCTGGAGATCGCATTGGTGTTGATCATCATACTTACCCAGGCTTGAAAACTGTTGCAGCGATGCTTAGTGTGCAAATAGTACCGATAAAATCAGAGAACTATGAAATGAGTCCAGCTGCCTTTGAATATGCGTGTAAAAATGACAATATTAAAGGTATTTACTTGATTCCAGATTATCATAATCCGACAGCTTGTTGTATGTCTGTCGAGAATCGAAAAGTGATTGCAGCAATTGCCAAAAAGTATAATCAGTTCATCATTGAAGATGCGACGTATCATCTTCACAACGAAAAACCACTTCCAGCAATCGCATCATTTGCACCAGAACAGGTCATCTATATTGCGAGTTTATCGAAATCAATAGCACCGGGGTTACGACTAGCCTATGTAGCAGTGCCGAGTCAATTCAAGGAGCCAATTTCAAAGGCGCTTTATAATTTGAATATAACGGTTTCCCCGTTATTAGCAGAACTGGCAGCACGTACGATTGTATCGAATCAATTTGAAGTCTTAATTGAGAGTCATCGAGAACAAGCAATTCGCAGAAACCAAGTCGTAAATCGATATTTGGGTGACTATACGTGTCTAGGTGTTGAAACAGGTATTTTTCGTTGGTTGCTATTACCAGGCAAGATTACAGGTGCTGAATTTGAAACGTTAGCTGCACAGCAGGGGGTACAAGTGTATGCGGCTGAACGTTTTGTAGTTGGAAATAGTTGTCCAGAGCGGGCTGTAAGGGTTTCTGTATGTGCACCAAAAACGCTCGAAGAGCTTGAGCAAGGATTGATTATCCTTAAACGTTTGCTAAACGATCTTACCTAATATTGTTCGCCATACAATTATAATATTGTATGGTCTTTTTGTGCGTGTTAAGATGTTTGAAATCTAGTTGGAGGATTATATGAAATAGAATTAGCTTTCTAGAAAGGTAGGTTAGATTGTGTTACAAGATAGCGTAAAAAATTTAGACGTTCAATCAGCTTGGTTACAAGTCTACATTAGTTCTTCAGAAAAACAACAACAATTATATAAAAGAACATTAATGGTTGTTGTCATATCTCAAATTTTTGGAGGGGCAGGACTTGCAGCAGGAATAACAGTGGGGGCACTTCTAGCCCAAGATATGTTAGGTACAGATAGTGTAACGGGAATTCCTACGGCGTTATTTACTTTAGGGTCAGCAGGGGCTGCGTTACTTGTGGGACGACTTTCTCAGCGATTTGGACGTCGTCCTGGACTTGCAGCAGGATTTTTGGCTGGAGGTATCGGTGCCATTGGAGTGGTGATTTCAGCATTAACAAATAGCATTCCACTCTTATTTACTTCACTGCTCATCTACGGGGCTGGAACGGCTACAAACTTACAAGCACGCTACGCAGGAACTGACTTAGCAAACTCAACACAAAGGGCAAAGGCTATTAGTATGGCCATGGTTTCCACCACATTCGGTGCTGTTGCAGGCCCAAACCTGGTGGATGTAATGGGCGAGTTTGCTGTATCCATAGGAATTCCTGCTTTGGCTGGCCCATTTATATTAGCTGCTACAGCTTATATACTTGCTGGTTTAGTTCTATTAATTTTACTTCGTCCTGATCCCTTTATTGTTGCAAAAGCAATATCAGATGCTCAAAGAACAACCAGTAATTTACTTTTAGAAGAAAATTCTAATTTGTTATCGATAAACAAGCGAGGTATTTTTGCAGGAGCTGCAGTAATGGTTCTAACTCAATTTGTTATGATTGCAATTATGACGATGACACCCATACATATGGGACACCATGGCCATGGTTTGCATGAAGTAGGACTTGTCATTGGATTTCATATAGGTGCTATGTTTTTGCCTTCGTTAGTAACTGGTTTTCTTGTTGATAAAATTGGCCGTGCTGTTATGGCTATTGCTTCTGCCATTACGCTACTTGTTTCTGGCATTTTAGCTGCTATGGGGCCTGCTGATTCGATGGTAGTACTCATTACAGCACTTGCTTTACTTGGGCTTGGCTGGAACTTTGGTTTAATTAGTGGCACAGCAATTCTTGTAGATGCAACCCCACCTTCTACTCGGGCTAAGACGCAGGGTTCTGTAGATGTTTTGATTGCTTTATCAGGAGCATTAGGAGGAGGCTTATCCGGAATGGTTGTAGCACATTCTAGTTATGCAGCCCTTTCCATTATTGGTGCTGTGCTTTCATTACTGCTTATTCCAATTGTTATTTGGGCAGGTAGCACTCAGAGTAAGGTCTAACAAAATAAGGATAACTGAAAATTCAAGATATTATTAGAGTAAAGGTAGCCTATTAAACTTTTAAAATAATTGTTAAACGTAATCAATTACAAAAAATAAAAAAAGGAATGTTTATAAATGGAAGATAAATTTGCTGAGAGGATTCATTTAGTAAAACCTTCTGAGACACGTGAAATATTGAAAGTAACAGAAAGACCAGAAGTTATCTCTTTTGCGGGAGGCCTGCCAGCTCCAGAGTTGTTTCCTGTAGAAGCTCTTAAGGATGTATGCAATGCTGTATTGAATGAAGAGGGTGCGGCTTCTCTTCAATATAGTACGACTGAAGGATATATTCCTTTAAGAGAAGCTATTTGTCAAAGGATGAAAGTTATTGAGATCAATTCTACTATTGAAAATGTTCTTATCACATCAGGATCCCAGCAAGCAATCGACCTTACTGGAAGATTGTTCATCAATGAGGAAGATACTATTATTTGTGAAAGCCCAACCTATCTTGCAGCAATTAATGCATTCAAGTCATACAATGCCAAATTTGTTGAAGTAGCTATGGATGATGATGGAATGGTTATGGAAGAGCTAGAGAAAAAGCTGCAGGAGCATCCTAACACAAAATTTATCTACACTATTCCAGATTTCCAAAACCCTACAGGTCGCACATTAAAACTCGAAAGACGAAAAAGAATGATTGAGCTTGCTAATCAATATAATGTGCTGATTGTGGAGGATAATCCCTATGGAGCTGTAAGATTTGCTGGAGAGGCACTCCCACCTGTGAAACATTTTGACACAGAGAGTAGAGTAATTTATATAAGTACCTTCTCTAAGATTTTTACTCCCGGTCTTCGACTTGGCTGGATTTGTGCAGACGAGCCTTTTATTGATAAGTATGTTTCTTTAAAGCAAACAGCTGACTTGCATACTGACAGCTTTGCTCAAAGAGTTACAGCAAAGTATATGGAACTTTACGATATCGAAGAGCACATTAATAAAATCAAAGCTGTTTATAAAGAAAGATGCACAGCTATGTTATCTTGTATCAAGGAATTTTTCCCCCAAAATATAACCTATAGTATGCCAGACGGTGGATTATTTATTTGGATTGAGCTTCCTGAGTCTGTTGATTCGAGGGAATTATTCGCTAAATGCTTGGAAAATAATGTTGCTTTTGTTCCTGGTGCCCCATTCTTTCCAAATGGCACAAAGAATAATACTTTACGTTTAAATTACTCGAATATGCCTAAAAAGAAAATTATTGAAGGTATGAAGCGTATGGGAGAAGTGCTACATCGTGAATTAGAAAAAGAAACAACTCCTTTATGATTCAGAGCTGACAGTCTGACCGAGGAAGACACACAAAGAAATAAGGTCTTGTGCTCAAATTTTATACATTTCCTTAAGTTGATGGCTATATGCGAGGGTATTTCCTCTACAACCAGTAATCAATCTTAAATTTCTTAACTCAACAATACTGTACTAAAAAATAGGAGATATATTTCAGGGCATTGGTGGACTTGGGCACTTAGCTGTTCAGTACGCAAAGAAGGCAGGATTTCGCACGGTTGCCATTTCGCGTGGTAGTGATAAAGAAGAACTGGTACGTCAACTTGGAGCACATCACTACATTGATTTAGAAAAAGAAGATCCAGCTCAGGCATTACAGGCATTAGGTGGAGCCAAAGTAATCCTTGCTACTGCGCCGAACGCCAAAGCTATTTCTTCTCTGATCAATGGGCTTGGTTTAGACAGCGAACTAATCATTGTAGCTGGTTCTGGTGAGCAATTAGAATTGTCAGCAGTGGACTTTTTAAAAGGGCCGAATACGGTTAAAGGAGAATACATATTAGTCATGTAAAATATGTACTCTCCTATATTTTTAAGGGTTTTTATAATTTAGGTCTTGATAACCGTTTGGTACTATTCCTGACAAGATTAAGCTTGTTTTTTTCTAAATTATAATGAAGCAAAAAAGAAGCACAACGCACAGCAGTTTGAGCTGTTGGATTGAAAGCATTGGCTCCTATCTTACATCTTTATTTGTAATATACAAGAATATCGCATTTTTTGCTTTGAGAGCATTTAATTTCGTTAGTTTGATAGATGCAGGGGTCGCCACGTCCATCAAACTAATCGTTTTTTGTATACAAACTCAATGAGACTACTTATTTTTCGGACCCAGGCTGCCGGGGTCCCAAAGGAAATAAGTAGTCTTTCGCAGGTGCATCGCAAACACATTTGTATAGCAATAATAAGGCTGTTGATTTTGAAACCTTACAAATCCAATCCATTAATATTAAAGGAACTTAAATAACTGTTTTCACTCTCTAATTCTTTTACTAGTTAATCAAAACTATTTTTCTGTTCCTTTTATAAAACAAGAAAATCGTTCATCAAACTTTGTCGGAATAAACTCTATTATCTCGTACTGAGCGATTTCGTTAACAAAAAAAGGATCCTCAGATACAATTTGTTGAACTTCATTTTTAGACTCTGCATTAACTAAAATAACACCGCCTACTCGTGGATTACGCCGCCCTGAAAAAATAAATTTTCCCTGTTCATAATATTTGTCTAAAAATACAACATGGCTCTCTAGCAGCTGTTCGACGGCTTCAATCGGCTTGACGTAATTTACTAAAACCAAAAACATATAGCATTCTCCTATCTTTTTTGAGTTTACTTCCATATATTTCATTATCATGAAAGCATATGTACTAAAGATCGATAGTTCCTCTTGTGATTTAATGATGAAACAAACGAATACCCGAATATGCCATTACAATTCCATATTCGTTTGCTGCTTGTATAACTTGATCGTCACGCAACGAACCGCCAGTTTGGATCACATATTTAACACCGCTTTGAACAGCACGGTCGATGTTATCACGAAATGGCAGAAAAGCATCAGAGGCGTAGGAAACTTCTTTTAAGCCTTTTAGCCATTGTTTTCTTTCAGATATAGTTAGTCTCTCAGGTATTACTTGAAAATATTGTTCCCATTGTTGCTCTTCTGCAGGAGTAATATCATCATTTATCCAGCCATCAATTGCATTGTTTATCTCAACATGAGATATTCCTTCTCGAAACTTCATTTGGAGTGCGAGGGGATGCTGTCTTAATCGCCAATTATCCACTTTTTCAGCGGCCAATCGGGTACAATGAATTCGTGATTGCTGCCCTGCACCAATTCCAATCGTTTGGCCATCTAACGCAAAACAAACAGAGTTTGATTGAGTGTACTTGAGAGTGATCATAGCAATGAGCAGATCTCTCCTAGCATTGTCAGGAATTATACGCTGTAAGGTGACAATGTTCTTAAAGATTTCTTCCGATATGAGTATATCATTTCTTTCTTGTTCCATTGTGATTCCAAACACTGACCTTTTTTCAACTGGATCAGGTACGTAGTCGGTGTCAATCTCTAAGATAAGATACTTGCCTCCTTTTTTCTTTTTTAAAATTGCTAACGCATCTTTATCATATCCTGGTGCGACAATTACATCAGAAACTTCTTTTTTTAGAAGGTTTGCTACAGTTATATCTACTGGATCACTAAAAGCCGCACAGTCACCAAATGAAGACATCCTGTCCGCTCCTCTTGCTCTTGCGTAAGCGATAGCCAATGGAGACATTTCTAACCCTTCAACAAAGTAAGATTTTGCGAGCTGATCACTTAGTGGACAATAAACAGCTGCGCCAGCTGGACTTACATGCTTAAATGATGCTGCTGCTGGTTGACCGATGCTTTGTCTAAGTTCTCGCACAAGCTGAAAAGCATTTAATGCATCTAAAAAGTTAATGTAGCTTGCCTCGCCATGCAAAACCTTAATAGGCAAATTTTCTGCAGAATATACTTTTGCTTGCTTTTGATGCGGATTCATTCCATATCGCAAATCAATTTTTCCCATCTGTTTGAGCCCCTTTCTGAAAATAAAAAAAGTATTTGAACGTAAGTCCAAATACTTTGCCCAGGCGTACGGCGGGTATCTGTGTGCTCCCTCATGGTTCTCCATGTTCACGCCAGTAACACACAATTGATTTTCTAGGAAAATTATACATAACAATCCCATTTTTTACAATAAGATCCTTTTTAAAAGTAAGAATGGCATGTTTACTACATGTAAACTAAGGTGGATTTGCTTCCTAACGAATATATTTGAGAATACCGTCAGTGTAATCGATAACGAGAAGAACCAAGTAAGCACGATCATTCCAGCTGAGGAAAAGCTATATCTTATCGGCATTTTTTCAACAATATGAAAAGAGCTGCCATGTTCATGGCAGCTCTTTTCGAGACCGTTAAGAAATCATTGTCTCCATACACACTGTAACAATGTCATCAAATCAGGAACAGAAGAATCTCATTATTTTTCTCCCGTAATTTGATTTGAATCCAAATTATTGTAATTGTATTGAGAAGGATCTACTGGTTTAAATCCTCCAGGGGTGTAAAAGCGTAATAAATCTCCATAAACGACTTTATCAGAAAAATCCAGCTTTGTTTTTACTATTTTTTCATATTCTTCAATCTCATCATTTTTCTCGATTGGTTCACCAGTTGTTGAGTTGTAGTATTTTCCGCCGATAGAATTGACAGTTGGGCTGACAAAGTCACCATTACGGAATGCTACCACCTGCTGGTGATCTGGCGAGAATAAATCTGAGCCAAGTTGCACATAATTTTTAGTATCGATACCTAATAAGTGAAGCAGTGTTGGCAGAAGGTCTACTTGTCCTCCGTATTGATGCATCACTCTGCCTTCTACACCAGGTACATGAATGAATAATGGTACACGTTGTAATTGCGCACTCTCAAATGGAGTAATTTCTTTTCCCATCACTTGAGCCATGGCTTTATTATGATTTTCCGAAATTCCATAATGGTCACCATACATAATAATAACGGAGTTATCATATAAGCCAGATTGTTTCAAGTAATCAAAGAACTCTTTGAGAGACTCATCTAAATAACGCGCCGTTTGGAAGTAACGGTCAACAGATCCATCTCCTGTAGAAGCAGGTTCAATCGTTGCTTCTTCCTCTGCGATAGGAAAAGGAAAATGGTTAGATAAGGTAATAAACTTCGTGTAGAAAGGCTGCTGTAAGGATTCCAACATAGGTATGGATTCCTTAAAGAATGGCTTATCTTTTAATCCGTAGTTTACTACATCTTCGTCATTCATATCATAGTAGCTCGCATCAAAAAATTTATCAAATCCCAATGATTTATACATCACATCACGATTCCAGAATGTTTTATAGTTGCCGTGAAAAACTGCTGATGTATAACCATTTTGCCCTAAAATGGCCGGAGCAGCCTGATACGTATTTTGAGCCTTTGTTGAAAAGGCCGTTCCCTGCGGTAACCCGAATAATGAGTTTTCCAATAGGAACTCGGCATCTGCCGTTTTACCCTGACCTGTTTGATGGAAAAAGTTATCAAAGTAAAAGGTACTGGAATCGCGTGTAAGCGAGTTTAAAAATGGTGTGACTTCTTGTCCATTGAGTTTGTAGTTAATAACAAAGTTTTGTAAGGATTCTAAGTGAACATAAATAACATTCTTGCCTTTAGCGACACCGAAGTAGTCTGGGTTAGGTTCGGCATAAGTTGCCTTTGTATAGTTAAGAATATTTGTCAAATCACTGTCATCTGCCAAAGCTCGTTGAGTAGATGATTTTGTTGTTTGAATCGCATCATAAATCGTATAGTTATACATTCCTAAATACTTTACAATATAGTTACGGTCAAATGTCCGCGTTAATAATTGAGGACGGTCAGTTTCTGCCAAGGCTAAATTTACAGTTGAAACCAAGATAGCCGTTAAAAATACGAGCGTTACTTTACGGCGCCCCACAAAAATCGGTTTTGGTTTTACCAGCTTAGCTGCTACCAGCACAATTAAGATAATCGTATCTAAGAAATATAATGGATCGTATGCGTGTAATAATGCGTTAAGGCTTTGACCCAAATCACCTACATTTTTGGTTTGGGTAAAGGTTGGCAAAGTAATAAAATCACTAAAAAAGCGATAGTACACGATATTTGCATACAAAAGAAGTGACATCATCAAGTTAATTCCGATGAGCCAAATATACGCTCTTCGGCCCTTTGCCAAAAGGGCGAACCCAAGGAAGAAAATAGCAGAACCTAATGGGTTGAAAAATAACAAGAATTGCTGCATGGAGTTATCAATACCTAAATTGAACTCTGCACGATAGGCTCCATATGTTTTAAACCAGAATAGAACAACGGCGAAAAGAAAAAAGCCAAGATGCTTATTGAGAACATACTGTCCCTTCGTCCATAAATTTTTCATTTTTTCACCTCTATTTATCTGTTCTTATTAGTCTCATGTGTAATGTTTAAGCACACCAAAATAAAAGCCCCCCCTTACAACAAGGTGCAGGAGATGCCAAAGAAGCATGAATTACTATACAATGTCTAATAAGAAGAAGTCAAATATAATCGGTTGGTAAAATTATTATTTTATTCCTCTTATCCTTCATCTTTAGAACCAATTCAAAGCTCTGTTCTTCCTAATGAAGTCCATTTGTTTCCCTCTTGAATTTCTAGACTTATTCGTGCTTCAATCTATCGAGACCTTCTGCCTATTTGTCATTTTAACATTTAAAAGTGAAAAAACAGTGAAAAAGAGGTTAGAAGAGGCCCTTCGTTTTGTATGTCTTAGGGTCCTGTAAAATCTTAACTTGATGGTGATGGGAGCTGCTCCCAATATAAACAAAAAAACAGACCAACATTTTATAAGTGCTGACCTGTTTTTTATAAGCATAGGAAGATGCGTTTTTAAGTATAGGAATTCAAATGTATGGAAGACACACCGTTCCCTTATTGCAGGAATAACATAGGATCTACCGCGTTAGATTTAGCCGCGTTCCAGCTTCCGATATGAACTTCAAAATGTAAGTGCTGACCAAAGGATATCCCTGTATTGCCCATAATACCGATTTGCTGACCTTGCTGTACAGCTTGTCCTTGTTGGACAGCACGGCTGCGCATATGAGCATAAACAGTAGTGTATGTTTTTCCATTAATATTATGAGAAATATATACTACATTCCCGTAGCTTGATGAATATTCCGAACGGATTACAGTTCCTGATGCCGCAGCCACAATCGGAACCGTTCCACCAGATGCAATATCAAGACCCTTGTGATTTTCATTTCCTCTCATGCCAAAACCTGATGAGTATCTACCAGCGGCAGGCTTTATAAAGATTCTTGAACCCGTTGGTTGAGGTGATAGGGCAAGTGCAGCTGATTCCGTATCACTTTGGTTTGTCTCTGCAGCTGATGCTTGTTGCTTTTGCATGTTTTCAAGGGCAGCAGCTTGTGACTCTAATAATCGTTTTTCTTCTTCTTCATCCATGATTTCTTGCAGCGTTCGATCTAGTTTTTGCTCTAAAGCTGTAATAGCATTAACCTTTTCTTGTTGACTTTTTTCTAATTGTTGCTGTTTTTCTTGTAAAGAGGCTTCGTAAGAACGTAATGCTGCTTCTTTCTCTTCTACACTGCGTTTTTCCTTTTGAAGTTGTTCTTGGTCAGACTGTTGATCTTCTAGAATTGTCTTATCAGACTGAAAAATAAGGCTTAATGAATACATGTTATCTAATAAATCAGCGATGCTTGTCGTTTCAATTAACACATCCGCTACGAGATTGGCTTTTGGCTGTGATTGTAAGGTTACTAATCTCTTTTTTATAATCTCTTGTCTTTGCTGAATTTGTTTTTGCAGTACTTCGATATTTTGCTTTTTTGAAGCAATTAATTCATTCGTTTCTTGAATCTGTTGGCGGATGGAATCTAATTCTCCTTGCGTTTTTTCTATTTCTAGATCAAATTGCTGTAATTGTTGTTTAAATTGTTCAATCTCTGTTTGAAGTTGTTGTTTTTCTGCTTCCTTTTGATTAATTGTATTCGTACTTTCACTTAATTTATCTTGAAGGACATTTAAGTCTCCCGAAATATTTTCAGCGTATGTAGGCAGTGCATAAGCCCCCATTATAATACTTGTCAATAACGCAACACGAGCTGCTTTTCCTTTCATTCCAGTAACCCTCCCCATATTCTCCACTAAAGTTATAACATGTCGGAAAAGGTTCCAAAGGATTGTAACAAAAGTGTAAAATACATTTAAAAAAAGAAGGGTTTTTTGTCGTTATTTCTGCAAAATTTCTGCATATTCTCTAATATAAAGGGAAAATTATGTAAAATAAAATCGAGGATGGTAAAAATATGTAATTTTCTTGAGGGGTATTTAAAAATTATAACTCCTTTCAAAAGGAAAGACAATTATAAAGAAAGCGTAGCTGTGAATCTAGCACAAATGAAAATACGAAGGAAGCAACACATGGGTAAGTAAGGGAAGGAGGCAAATTTTCGCTAACATACAATACTGGTATTAAAAATGCAGAAGGGACTAGTAGAGCTAGCCCCTTGCATACATTTAATATATGTGTTTTTCAATCAACACTTTTATGGATATTGCTATGCCAGCGACAAATAAAGGTAGAACAATATACCATATACTGAGAAGCATAGCTAAACAAGTTGAGAATAATGTCCAAATCAGCCACCCTACAGGTTCTCTCGAATCGTGCATTCTATTCCCTCCACGGATTCCATCTTATTGAGGTTTACTCACTTTTTCCGCTTGTTTATGATAGTCGCTAATGGCTTCAGCTAAAATATCGACAGTTCGGTATAACTCGTCTACATTATTATCAACGCCGCCGATTTCTACGAGCATAGCATTAGGGGAAAGATCTTGATTGTAAACGCCGTTTCCTTCTCGACGATCCTTCAAAAAAATACCTCGGCTGATACCGTAATAGTGCTTATCCAAGTATGCATTAATCGCTTTTACAAACTGCAGATTCTCTTCATAATGCTTATTTTCCTTTCCCACCACAAAATAAAGTCTTCCATAGGATTTACCGTTAATAACCTTTGTAGTGACCGCTTTACGAGAAGAATCCCGGTGTATATCAATAAGATACCGGAAGCTTTGATTTTGGCTCATCGCTTCTTTTACTACTTCCCTAGAAACATTATACGAACTCACATAGTTCAAACCACGTTTCAGCAGCGTGTCTACTATATCTACATTATTCTCAATAGCACCGATTCCTTGTTCTTCAAGCTTAGCTGCCAACCGTTCCCCTAATATGGAAACATTGACCTTGTCGCTTGAGGCAGCATTAGGGTTCGTTGTACCTGGAAGCAGAGGGAGAAACGATTCACGATTATGCGAGTGATAGATAAAAGCAATTTTTTGTTCATTTACTTTTGCTGGAGGTGTAGATTTCTCGGGTGGCAGGACGGTCGTATCTGCCTGCCTTTGTTTCAACAGCTCTTCTAGCGGAATATTTGGATCTTGAGGAACGTTTGTTTCATTGGTTCCCTCACCTGCTACAGCAATTTGCGAATAGTAATTAGAAAAACCAGGTAATTGATTACGCATAAGAGTACGAATGTCATTCATTTTGATATTAGTCATCATGGAAAGAAATATAGCTGAGAAGCGGGGGGAATTCCCTTGCTTTTGGAACTCTTGTGTAAAATAGTGGTTTTCCATTTGAAAAGCATACATAAACGTATTAAGCGTCTCTGTTTTTGACCATTTATTTAAAGAAGAAGCTTTCATACTTGGAAAAAGCGATACAAACATTGCGGAGAATACGAATAACAGCTGCACTAAAATAAAGCAAAGCAGCAGTACTTGCTTTATTTTCACACTTTTGATGATATGGTGACGATTCAATGCTCTCCCCCTCTCCATACATACATATGTACAAGTCCTATCAAATACTACTATTTTATGTAAGAAATAAAATAGAATTGATATACAACGAAACATATTGATAGTACGTATATGTGGGTAGATTAGCACTCTAATAGTATTTTAAATTACTATATCTATTATCGAACTTATTACTAGAAAAAGCCTCTAAAGTACACAATTGTACTTTAGAGGCTTTGGAACTGTTTGTATTGGTTAAACAAAACGGACTTTAACTTTCTTGTTCTTTTAACGTAATAGTGAATATAGATCCCTTTCCAAGTTGACTTGTTGCATCTATTGTTCCGCCATGGAATTCAACAATTTCTTTTACAATTGCAAGCCCTAAACCACTACCGCCGGTTGCTCGTGTACGTGATTTATCAACCCGGTAAAACCGTTCAAAGATATGAGGGAGGTCTTCGGGAGGAATGCCTTCTCCCTGGTCTTGAATGACAATTTGTACGTTTGATTGATCGCTTTTCACTGTAACAGATATGATAGAGTTTGACTGAGAATGGAAATATGCATTATTCAGTAAGTTTATGATAACTTGTTCAAACCGCTTTTGATCAATAGAGATTATAATACCTTTCGGACAAGATAAAAGAATGCGAATCTGTTTATCTTCGTAGGCAAGTTGTACCTTTGTTACGATTTTCTCTAAAAAGTCATAGAGGTTCGTTTCTTGCTTTTCAATGATGAAATTATGCTTCTCCATTTGCGCCAGTTCAAATAAATCTTGAACTAAGCCTGTGACATGGTCAGCCTCATCCTTGATGATAGTCAAATACGTATTTCGTTCCTCTAAGGAGAGTGTATCCCGCATTGCGATATCTGCGTATCCTCTGACATAGGTTAACGGTGTACGAAGTTCATGAGCCACGCTCGCTAGGAATTCACTTCTTTCTTTTTTCATATAGTCCAAATCGTTTGCCAATCTCTGAATTGAATGCGCTAATTCTCCCACTTCATCATTGCTTTTAATATTTAAGGAAACCGACAAGTCCCCTTTACTCATCTTTTCTGTGGCTTTCTTCATACGTATTAACGGCTGTGTAAGGCTGCGAGACAGAAGGAAAATGGTCACGACTGTTAACAAAAAAGTAATAGCAGCAATTACTAAAAATTGATTTGTTAACCGCTCTATCATTTTGTCAATGGAATCTGTTCCTAAAAACATATAAACGTAACCCTTGGTTTCTCCTTGAACTTGGATAGGGCTAACCGTACAAATATAATTGGATGTTTTCCAATGATTTTCTATCACCATTCCTTTGTCAGGTATAGAATCCATTGACTTAGATAGATGTTCCTCCATTGCCGTGTCCACATTATTTGACTTTGCAAGTATTTTCCCGTTCTTTGCTGTTATGACTACTTTCGTTTCGGCTTCTGACTCCATTAGTGCTACGTGCATAATCGTTTGTGGGTCGAAATACTTTTCCAACACATCACTGTGACTGTTACCCCGAGCAAGAAGAGAGGAGACTTCTTCATCAACTCGTGTATTAACTAGACTAAAATACAATAGAGCAAACAATACAGCTTCAATGAATGTTACACAAACTAAAAAGTAAAATCCTAATTTAATGGAGATATGCTTCATATTTTCACAATCCTTGTGGTTAAGTAATATTATTCTTCACTCATCCAACGATAACCAATCCCATATACGGTTTTTAAATGTTGTTCAATTGGGAATCCAGCTTTTCTTAATTTATCACGTAAGTTTCGTATATGAGAATCGACAGTCCGACCTTCTGTATCCGATTCGTTCCCCCAAATGCGCTCTATCAGTTGCTCACGGTTGAATACATATGCATGGTTATTTAAAAAGAGGCCCAGCAGTGAGAACTCTATGGGTGTAAGAGACAATTCTTTTCCTTGAAAAGATGCAAGATGTTTGAATTCATCCCATATAAGACCCTTGAACTCTAATTTTAAGTGACTATGCATTCTTCTCAAAACCGCTTCAATCCGTGCTAATAACTCCTCTTCATGAAATGGCTTTGTGACATAATCATCAGCACCTTGCTTCAATCCCTGAACGATATCCGGCATTTGATTACGTGCTGTAACCATAATGATAGGAACGCTGCTGAATTCACGGATTTTCTTGCAAGTTTCCCAACCATCCATTTCCGGCATCATCACATCTAGCAGCACTAACCGAAATGGTCTTTGCTCAAGCAAAGAAATTGCTTGCTGTCCAGACGTTGCTTTTATACAGTGATAGCCTCTTGGGGTCAAATATAACGACAATAAATCAAGCATACGCGGCTCATCATCGACAAGTAAGATTTCAATCATACAAATCCTCCCTATAGTATGTTCTAAAGAGTAGTGTACTGTAAAATCGTGCAGAAATTATGCAGTTCTGTTTTTATTTTCTAAACATTTTCATCTCCATAATTTCTCGAAAATGTTTTTGTATAATGAGCGAAACGAAACAGAAGGAGGAAAAAAATGAAGAAATCCATTTTGACTGCCATTGCAGTTTCCGCCATATCACTTATTACTGCATGTTCTGCGGCAACAGGTGGAACAACGGGTGATAAGAATACAAACCAAAACAAAACTAGCACAAAAGCAACGGCTGTAGAACCGTTGAAGATTCTAAATGGACCTAACATAACATTGGTTGCTAAAGAAGAAAAACAGGAGATCGGCAATGGCGTTGTTGTACCTGTTTGGACATTTAACGGTTCAGCACCTGGTCCTGAAATTCGTGTTAAGAAGGGAGAAAAGGTAAAAGTAACGCTCAAAAATGAATTACCAGCTCCCGTTTCTATCCATTGGCATGGCTATCCCGTTCCAAATAATATGGATGGAATTCCAGGGGTCACACAAGATGCCGTGATGCCAGGAAAAAGCTTTACGTATGAATTTACTGCTGACATACCGGGCACATACTGGTACCACTCCCACCAAGACTCTGTAAATCAGCTAGACCGCGGTTTATACGGTTCACTTGTGGTAGAAGACCCTGCAGAAAAATATGATAAAGACTATACCTTAATGTTGGACGAATGGGTGACGGATCAAAAAGAAATTGATGAACAAATAAAGGAAATGACCCAGAGCATGAAAGATGAGAAAAGTGATACAGATTCAAGCACGGATATGGAAGGCATGGATCATTCCGGGATGAACATGAACAGCGATACAGCAGACTCAAATGATATGGATATGGACGGAATGAACATGCAAGGTCATGATATGGGCATGTATGACTTGTTTACTATTAATGGAAAAAGCGGTGATTTAGTTAAAAAGTTACAAGTAAAGGAAGGAGATAAGGTTCGTCTTCGATTTGTGAATGCCGGCTACATGTCTCATAACATCCACATTCATGGTCAAGATATAAAGGTAATCGCGACAGATGGTCAGCCTATCAATAATCCAACAGAGGTAAAAGATCAGCTTTTAACGATTGCACCGGGTGAACGATATGATGTAGAGTTTACAGCAAACAATCCTGGCAAGTGGTATATTGAATGTCATGGTGACATGGAAGGTTCAAAGGGGATGAAGGCTGTTATTGAATACGAAGGAAGCAAAGAAATGACAGATAAAGCAAACGAGAAAGAAAATCTTCCGAAAATCGATTTAACAACCTATGGCACGAAGAAAGTAGGTACCTTCACACTAGATCAGCAGTATGATGTAAACTACACCATGGATTTAAATACAGAGATGGATGGGGAAAATATGGTATATACCATTAATGGTAAAACATTCCCAGACACAGAGTCGATTCAAGTGAAAAAAGGAGATCTTGTCAAAGTGAAGTTGAAAAATAACTCTGCGACAGACGATCACCCAATGCATCTACACGGTCACTTCTTCCAAGTATTAAGTAAGAACGGCAAACCATTAGAAGGGTCTCCAATTGTGAAGGATACACTAAACTTGAAGCCAGGTGAAGAATATGAAGTAGCGTTCGTCGCTGATAACCCAGGTGAGTGGATGTTCCACTGCCATGATTTGCACCACGCTTCTGCTGGAATGGTAACAGAAGTAAAGTATATGGATTATCAATCGGATTATAAGCCAAATTCCGATGTTCCAAACATGCCGGAATAATAAAAAAGGTCGACCCTGCGGGGTTGACCTTTTTACATCCAGTATAAAAATGAATCATAAATACCGATTAAGATCATAAACAGACCAGCTGTAATTTGAACATTCCTTCCTATTTTTCTGCTCTTTTTCAATAATGCACCGCTTAAACCTAAATAAGAAAGGATTAAGGTTAAGATAATGACTGGTAGTGCAGTTCCGATAGCGAAAAAGGATGGAAATACATACCCCATAATAGGAGCCATAAGCTGATAACTCCATTGGCTAATCGTTGTAAACATAGTCTGTCCCCTTTGTTATTGAACTAAAAAAGGGCGGAGATTTTAGAAACACTCCGCCTCTTCGTTGCTGATTTATGTTATTGGATTGAGCCTTTGTTAGCAATTTGTTTCCAAGTCTTGCCCTCATCTGTAGTAACAAATATATTTGCATTCATTGTGACGAAGACGATTTCTAATGGATTTTTTGGATTTTGAGCCACGTACATAATATGGTCATCGGTATTAAGAGCAGGGATCTTAATATCAACTTTTTCACTTGTAGCAAGCGATTGTTTCATCAATCCTTGTTGTTCATCTTTTATATAAGAGTAAATTAGATCTTCAGCTCCGACCGTTACAGCACTTGTCTCTATTTTATCAGAGAATAGATTGAACGTGTTTCCGTAGTCTGTAGATAAGAATATACCTTCTTTTGTACTGATTGCGACTACACTTTCTTTATCGGGATGCACAGCAAACATGCTGGCTGACGAAGAAAGACCTTTCAATTCACTTTTTTTCCATGACTTTCCGTTATCAATACTGTAATAAAACCCGTTTTTTAGTTTGGAATTGGCTTGTTCATTAAACAGATACATGCTATGGCTGTTATAACCGACAGCAAGATAATGGAAGTCGGACTCTCCATAAAATGCGATTTGTTCAAGGGTTTTGCCGCCGTCCTTGCTCTTTACTAAGCCTAAAGGATTTTTCAAGTTGGAGCCTTGTCCAGGATGCCCGCTTGAATAAAAACCGTCTTGGACGGCTTGGAATCCCATATAATCATTGTTGTTACTGATGGTTTCCAACCATTTTCCGCCCTGATATACTCTTAAGCCGTTGTGTGTAGCAATCGTAATTCCAGCTATATTGCCCGGATATCCAACGCCATGAATATGTTCAATTTTCTTACTGGTAATAGCCTTATAAAAACCTTGCGGGTCCACAGTCTCTGCCGTTTCTTGTTTCGGCTGCTCTTCTTGTTGAGAAGATACATCTTTCTCTTCCTTCGGGGCGGCTTCTTGTCCGTTTGAACATGCTGTGAATGTAAGTAGAGATGTAATGACAATTCCACTTGTTAACCATTTTTTCATGTTATTTTGTATTCTCCTCTCTAGAATGCAATTACAACTTTTATTATAATAAAGAAATGTCAAGAAATTATGGAGAACCAAACATATAGCGTCATTTAACTTCACATTCAGTGCAGTAAGAAAAACACTTGGCATGAATTCAACAATACTGATTCCTATATTAATGAGAATACTCAAGAGAATGGCAAGCTCGTTATAAGTATAAAGTGCGTTTTCTAATTGTTGCTGCATGATACTATGTCTCCTTTTTCTTTCTAAGTGTTTATGTAGCTCTTGAGATACAGAACACGTCATACAAAAATGCGCTATCCTTTCCATGGTGATAGAGAAAGAATAACGCATTTTTTCGTTTTGGGGTATTTAATTACTTTACCTTGATGACGATGTGGCGGTACCCCTACTATAAGTGATACCGGCTTCCGACAGCTAGCGGAGCCACAATCTCTTCTCCGAATTCGTTCACCAAAGCATAAATACCTCTCCAGCCAGTACAGTGCCCGGCGATAATGGATTTGAGGCCAAATTCCTTTAACACCTTAACAGTATCCGGAATCAAATCTTCATTCGGATGGACCAAATGAAGTCCTCCCACTAGTCCATATAAAGAATCAGAGGGAAATCGAGCTTTTGCGTGATGTAAGATATTGATAATTCCTGCATGCGAGCAGCCTGTAATCACTACGATTCCCTTGTCTTTAAGCTTTACTGCAACAAAACGTTCATCCATAATCAACGGATCTTCTGTCCAAACACCATCTTTTGTTTTTTGAAAGTGACCGGGGAGACCGCGCTCAAAACTGCTTCTAGGAATTTCACCGCTAATGTAAAACATATCGTTTAAGATTTTTTGCTCCTCCGTAGAAGTAATGACTTTGGCACCCAAGCTTTCAAATTCCCGAATTGTCGGAACAGCTTGCAGGGGAGTTATGGAACCATCTGCAGAGCGCAGCCCCCTCTCCGTGAAAGCACCGGGATGAACATAGAGAGGGACACTTTTGTTGCTGGATTCATATATCTTTTGAATAGCGCGAGGCAAGCCCTCCGAGTGATCGAAGTGCCCGTGAGAAAGAACAACGCCATCAATCTCGCCGAATCGAATCCCCAAACGCTCTCCATTACGATCGATTGCATATCCATCTGGTCCGCCGTCAAACATGATTGTCCGCTTTTGTCCATTAATCGTTGCTATAATGATAAGTGATAAACCGTGGTGAGCTGAACAAAGAGCTTCTCCCTGCCATCCTTTCATGCCGGCCTCTTGCAGGACTTTAAATTCCGAATCTACATGAGCAGGCTTGCTTGATAAAGGATCTGTAATATTGTCTACTAACACTTGAATGGTCAATGAATCAATTGCTTGCAACTTATTCACCTCGTTGTATTGGAATCTATATCTACTTAAACATTTGTGCTGATATTCCTGCAGAATCTGTTGGGTAATTTTGGATTGAAGGGTAGCGGTAAGAAATATTGTAGAAGTCATGATTACACGAAATCCCCCTATCTATCCAAGTATGATTACAACTCTCAGGAAAGCATTCATTCAAATTCTCAATCATGCTCTTCCTTTTTTATTAAATTTGTCTATCCCTTTTTACTCTAAAATAAAACTTTGCATTTTGTGTGGAGAAATACAACAAAAAGAAAAATTAAATAAAATCTCCATAATTTCTCGATATTTATGTGGTAACATATGAGGGGAAAAGTTACTTTTATCCATTTTTTGTCTTTTATGTGTAAAAAGACTCTTTTAGATAAAAATACCACCATTACATTTATGAGAAGGACCTATTAAAGAATATTGTTGGTTTGTTCAATGGTACTAGTAATTTGATATGAAATACTCCATTGAAATAGAGCATTGTTTTGGAGGACTTTGCTGAAAATAGGTTAAAGTTGGTTGGTAAAAAACTCTTAAGAGGTGAAAAATATGAGAAATAAAAAAATAGCTGTAGGAATTATCTCATTGATCTCAGCACTTACATTAGCTGGATGTGCAAGTGATAATGAGGGTACGTCTCCCAAAGAGGGAACAACTCAAACTGAAGAGAAAACAATGGACCACTCAAGTATGAATCATTCTAGTTCAAGTGAAGTACCTGAAGGTTTGAAAGCTGCAGAAAACCCAACTTATAAAGTTGGAAGTAAAGCAATTATCAAAGAAGGTCATATGGAAGGCATGAAAGGTGCAGAAGCAACAATCGTGGGTGCTTACGATACTATAGCTTATGCTATATCTTATACTCCTACAAATGGAGGAGAAAAAGTAACCAATCATAAGTGGGTTATTCAAGAAGAAATCCCAGAAGCTGGTGAAGATGAATTGAAACCCGGAACAGAAATAACGACCAATGCAGCGCATATGGAAGGCATGAAAGGTGCAAAGGCAACAATTGATTTTGCTGAAAAGACAACTGTATACATGATTGATTTTACTCCAACGACTGGGGGAGAAAAAGTAACCAATCATAAATGGGTAACAGAAAGCGAACTATCACCATCTGAACAGCCAAGCGAAGAAGAATCATCTGAACATCAAAATCATTAAACCTTTTTAACTCCAAGAGCTTATTCTTATATAGAAAAGCTCTTTTTATTAATTAAACTATTTCTTATCTTTGTAAAAGGGCCTACAACTATTATGTAATTACAACCGTATAATAGCTCATCAAAAAGTAAAACAATCTGTATAATATAACCCCCAATGGTCTGAACATTGGGGATTTTGCGTTCTAGTGATGCTGCATATGTTGTTCATGTTCAGAGGAACCATTTGAATGAAAATTTGGAAATGTTACAAAAACAGTAAGAAGAAGCATAATCCCTATTGAAAGTAAAAAGAAAAATCGGCGGGAGCTGTGTGTTGAGAAGGTTTCAGATAAAAATTGAATGATGCAAAACAAAGTGAAGGTAATGGTAAGTAGAATACTAATCAACAGTACGGTATGCGTTTGTTGCATATTTAGCATTTCTGTAGTCATTGCTCCCATCATACCTGCCATTAATCCAGAAAATAGTCCTTCTAAAGCGGAATAGAGATGAAATCGTAAGCCAATCAATAAACCAACCCCCCCGCCAATCAACATGGAAAGCAAAATAGAGAACACTAAATTTCCTTTGAAAATCATTCCAAAATAAAATCCAAGACTTAAGCTGATAGTCATGCTAAACGACATGATAAATACCATATACTCCATGAGGGTACCTTTCTTTTTAGAAGTATATGCTGAAGCCAAAACACTGATAAAACAAAGGGCTAAGACTGTCGGTGTATATATGGACATCGTAATACCTCCCTGTCCTTTTGTTCCCTTCATCATATGTGTCAGCTAGGAATTCTTATGACTATATCTATCTGCAAGATTTCTGCATAATTTGAAAAAACTTTGTTTGAAGAGCACAAAATGATTGGAGGCTTGCTATACAAGCAGGTTCTTTTTATATTGCAGCAGCTTTGGATACAATATGCAAAAAATGTATCAAAAAATGGGCTCATATTTAAAAGAAAATCAGTTGCATTATATACCCCATACCCGTATAATGTATATAAAGATAGTCATCATAATACATGAGGTGATTGCGATGAGTCATTGTGAAGATAACAATATAAATCCAAACATGGTGCCGAGGACAGAAGAGGAAATTGATAATCTCATCAAACGTTTAAAGCGTATTGAGGGGCAAGTTCGCGGCGTTCAAAAAATGGTAGAGGATAATCGTTATTGTGTAGATATTTTGGTTCAAATTTCTGCGATTAATGCAGCGTTAAACAAAGTTGGTTTCAACTTGCTGGAACGCCATACAAACCATTGTGTTTCTAAAGCGATTCGTGAAGGAAATGGGGAAGAATCGATTCAAGAGCTTCTGAACGTAATTAAACAGTTCTCAAAATAAAATAAAGGAGAGGGAGCTTTATGAGTGAACAAACACTCGAACAAAAGCTGATTACACTTGGGGTAACCGGCATGACATGTGCTGCTTGTTCGAACCGAATTGAGAAGGTATTGAACAAGATGGATGGAGTAGAAGCGAATGTCAATTTAACGATGGAAAAAGCCACAGTTAAATATGATCCATCCAAACAAAGTGTAGCTGATATTCAATCAAAAATTGAAAATTTAGGCTACGGCATTGCGACAGAAAAAGTCGCATTGGATATTGAAGGTATGACGTGTGCTGCATGTGCCACTCGGATTGAAAAAGGTTTAAACCGTATGGAGGGTGTCACAAATGCAGCTGTAAACTTAGCAACCAACAGTGCTGTTGTAGAATACAACGAAGGCACTGCATCCATAGAAGACATTTTAGAAAAAATTAAAAAGCTTGGGTACAAGGGGCAGGTGCGAAACGAAGAGCATGATAATACGGCTCGGAGAGAGGAGCTGCTGAAACAAAAACAACGGCACCTTTGGATTTCTACGATTTTATCGCTCCCTTTACTATATACAATGCTTGCTCACATGCCGTTTGATATCGGTTTACCAATACCGCATATTCTGATGAATCCGTGGTTCCAGCTTCTTTTAGCTACACCGGTTCAGTTTTATATCGGCGGACACTTCTATGTAGGGGCATACCGAGCATTACGAAACCGGAGTGCAAATATGGATGTGCTAGTAGCACTTGGAACATCGGCAGCATACTTTTACAGCTTGTACGAAGCTTTCAAAACGCTAGAAAATCCTAACTATATGCCAAGCTTGTATTTTGAAACAAGTGCCGTGCTCATTACACTTGTGCTTGTCGGAAAATACTTTGAATCCCTAGCGAAAGGGCGAACAACAGAAGCGATTTCTAAGTTGTTAAGCCTGCAGGCAAAAGAAGCTCTTGTGATTCGTAATGGGGAAGAAGTAAAAGTCCCGCTAGAGGAAGTTGTAATCGGTGATACGATTCTCGTCAAACCGGGAGAAAAAATACCGGTAGATGGTATCGTCATCACAGGTGCGTCTTCAGTGGATGAATCAATGATTACAGGTGAATCCATTCCAGTCGATAAAAAAGAAGGAGATCCTGTTATCGGCGCAACCATCAATACAAACGGTATTCTAACGATTCGGGCAGAAAAGGTAGGAAAAGATACAGCGCTAGCTGGTATCGTTAAAATTGTAGAAGAAGCACAAGGATCTAAAGCACCCATCCAACGTATGGCCGACGTAATCTCAGGTATTTTCGTACCAATTGTTGTAGGAATTGCTGTGGCTGCCTTTATCGTATGGTATTTCTTTATTACACCAGGCGACTTGCCAAAGGCACTTGAAGTAGCAATTGCGATTCTCGTCATTGCTTGCCCATGTGCACTTGGTCTTGCAACACCGACATCCATTATGGTTGGTACAGGTAAGGGTGCAGAAAAGGGTATCCTCTTTAAAGGAGGTGAATACCTAGAAGGAACGCATAAAGTAAATGCGGTATTACTAGATAAAACAGGAACAGTCACAAAAGGAAAACCAGAAGTGACCGATGTGTTGGAATTCCAGGAAGGTATGCTCGACTATGCCATTTCAGCTGAAAGTGCTTCTGAACATCCATTGGCTCATGCAATTGTGGAGTATGGTAAGAAGCAATCGATTTCCGTTAAACAGTTAGAGCATTTTTCTGCAATCACTGGCCACGGAATTGAAGCTACCATTGATGGAAAAGCCGTTCTTGTCGGAACACGAAAACTGATGAAAGAACGCTCTGTAGAGATTTCACAGCATGAAGATAAGATGGCAGAGCTTGAACGACAAGGAAAAACAGCAATGCTTGTTGCAATCAATGGGCAGCTTGCAGGGATCATTGCTGTTGCTGATACTGTAAAAGAAAGCTCAAAAGAAGCCATTGGAATATTGAAGCAAATGGGCATAGAAGTATACATGGTAACGGGAGACAACAAACGTACGGCGGAAGCGATTGCCAAACAAGTACATTTGGACCGTGTGTATGCAGAGGTACTTCCGGAAGATAAAGCAAACATCGTTGATGAATTGCAGAAACAAGGCAAACGAGTGGCGATGGTCGGTGATGGAATTAATGATGCGCCTGCCCTTGCAAAGGCTGATATCGGTATGGCAATTGGTACAGGATCCGATGTTGCCATTGAGACTGCCGATGTTACTTTAGTAGGCGGAGATTTAGCTCATATCCCGAAAGCAATCGATCTAAGCCGCAAAACAATGAAGAATATTCGTCAAAACTTGTTCTGGGCTTTGTTCTATAACGCAATCGGTATTCCTGTAGCAGCAGCCGGACTATTAGAGCCTTGGGTTGCTGGGGCTGCGATGGCATTCAGTTCTGTATCTGTCGTGACAAACGCGCTTCGTTTGAAACGCGTGAAAATATAAATGAAATATAATGGAGGAATGTATTATGACAATCAAATTAAACGTAGAGGGTATGACATGTAATCACTGCAAAATGGCAGTAACAAAAGCTCTTACAGAGCTTGAAGGTGTATCAAATGTAGAAGTGCACCTACAAGAAGGTACAGTAGACGTGGATTATGATGAAACAAAAGTAAATGTAGAGAAGCTAAAAGAAGCAATTGAAGAGCAAGGCTACGATGTGAAGTAACATATAAAAAGAGGTCATGGATGCAATCCATGGCCTCTTTTTATTCTCGACAAACTGCCTTTTTTGGAATGAAGAGCATTAATAAAAAATAATGTAGTAACGATATCAAATCTGCATAAAGAGGTGGAAAATGAAGCAAAACTCGATAATTATACCGTTATGGTTGCTTCTGTTTGCATTAACAGCTTTAAGCGGTGGATATTGGGATGTTTGGTGGCATGTGATGGAGCTGGTAGAAACCTTTTATACATTGCCGCATTTAGTTATTTATGTATCTATTTTTGTGAGTGGTATAACTGTCCTTGGAATCGTTTTTGTTCGTTTGCGAAGGATCGGCTCTTTTTCTCCGGCAAAAATCAAAGAAGTAAAATCCCTTGCGCTGATTGGTGCAGGTTCAGTTCTCCAGCTTATAGCAGGGATTTTCGATGATATATATCATAACCTGGTGGGGTTTGATATTACAATTTGGAGTCCGCCACATTTATTAGTTGTCTTTGGCGGGGTCTTGCTTCTTTTAGGAGTGTTCCAACTATCCCATGAACGTAACTTTGCAACAGGGATGATTTTATCACTTGGATTTGCTCTGGCCTTTTTCCAATTTTCTATAATGGAATATGACATTTACGATGCCTGGAGTCTAGAGAACCGATGGGAACCATACGGAGATTACTTACCATTTTTATTCATGAGCTGTGCAACTCTTATTATTTCATTTGGCACAGTTAAAATGGAAAAACCAATTGGTACATTAGTAACCGGTATAGCTTTTGTTTATAAGATTGCAGTATACATTGCTTGGTCGTTTACAAGTATAGAACTATACTTTCCTATTTTAATCATCATCTGCGGCGTAGTGTTTGACTTAATTTACCTGTTAACCAAGAACAAAAAGTATCAAATGCACGTTGCAGCCATTGTTGCAGGAGCTGCCTTGTCTTTGGTCGTAATCTTACAGTCACCAATAAATGAAAGCTGGTTAAATATAGTTATATCTATTACAGGAGCTGTCGTATCCGGTTTGATTTTCACGTGGATTGGGAAACGAATCGCATCGGAAGGTGGATACCATGCGTAAATATCTAAAGTATATACTATTGTCGTTAACAGCATATTTCTTTACATTAACAGACGTATTTGCCCATGAGGACGCAGCAACGAATCAATTAGCTCCTGATTTACACCCTATTCTAGTAGTATTAGAGTTTACTATTACCTTATGGGTAGGATATAAGATTGCAAAATGGCTTTCTACAATAGGGAAAAATTAGTTTTTAGATACAATTTTATCTTAGTTTCTCACATACTCACTCATATAACAAAGAGGGAGTCATCGTAGGTACAATGAGAATAACCTCTGTACCTACGCGTAGTTTTTTCACACAAGCTTTAAGGACCTATGTATGATGATGTAGTTGTGAAAATGCAGTTATGTTAAACATAGCTAGATGCTTCCTATTTCTTCTTAATTTTAGCAATAGCACGCTATGATTTTTTTGGATTTAATGGAAATATCTAACGCGATATTCGCTTGAAGCTTAAATAGATTTTGTCAGTCTATTTGAATTAATCATAAAATGTTGATAAGTAAATTATTTTTTATTGAACTGGATGTTAGAGTCACATACAATGGAATGGGAATAGTTTTCCTTTATTTTAGGATTTTGGGAGAGGATCATAGGCTTATGACAAGATTAAGTAGAAAACGTTCTAAACCTCCTTTTATAAAGTATATTTTTTTAACCATTGTTATCCTAAGCGTAGCCGGGTATGGCGGCTGGAAAGTAAGTGCTCAAATTCATGCAGCAGCTCCATCATCTCACTATGAAGTGAATTTGGTTTCAACAATTCCCCAGACAAATATGCAAAAAGAAATACCTCAAAAATATAATGGGAAAATACGTAAAGAAGCATATCTCACATTTGATGATGGACCTGGAGATTATACGAATCAACTGCTGGATATTTTAAAGCAATATGATGTAAAGGCAACCTTCTTTGTTTTAGGTCCCAATGTAAAAATCTATAAGGATGTCGCCAAAAGACAGGCAAATGAAGGTCATTATATTGCAATGCATAGCATGACACATGATTATAAAAAATTATATGGACAACAAACATTTCTATCTGAAATGAAGGAAAATCAACAAATCATACAAGATGTAACAGGGCAGCATTCTAACCTTGTCCGTGCTCCGTATGGTTCTATGCCCGGTCTCAACAAGTCATTACGGGACCAGGTAGCGGATGCTCATCTTAAGCTATGGGATTGGACAATTGATTCATTAGATTGGAAGTATAATCGCGTCCCCCTGGATAGATCGGTACCTGCAATTGCAGACTCAGTCGTTTCTCAAGCAACACGTGATAAGGAAGTAATTTTGCTTCACGATATTCATGCTCAATCTGTTCAAGCAGTACCCTTGATTATTCAGAAACTAAAGGAACAAGGATACGAGTTTGAGGCTTATGATGAGAAAGAGCATTTTGTTGTAAACTTTTGGCACGATCAAAGATTATAGAAGAATTCCCCTTGTTATGGAGATAGACAAACCAGCTTAATGATTAAAGATGATTTTACATTAAGATAGAGATAAACTAGGGTTGCAGGAAATTCTATGTTAAATATTTAGGGGAAAAGTCGGAGTTTTGAATACGTGTAACTAGATTATCTATTAGAAAATAAAAATAAACTTTTACATACTAAGCAAATTTACTTTTAACAATTCACATACAAAAAAAAGCCTTGTATGTATTTTTATTTAAAAAATAGCCTAAAAACCTTCCTAATAAAAGACTGTGACAGCTGTCACGCTTTTTATTAGGAAGGTTTTTTATTTGTTCCTATAATAGAAATAGAACAAGCAAGGAAAATCGCCCTTGTTTATGGTTGCTTGACACTTATGTGATAGCGGATACTGCGATTTTTTATACATGTTTATCTGCCTGATCCAGCAGATTTGCCAGTATCATGCTATTCTCTTGGTCTGCATCGTACTGTACAATATCGTCATACTCAAACAGTTCGAATCCTTCACCAAATTCCCGTTTCATGAAGGCGATAAATTCTTTAATGTTTTCTCCTATCTCTTTATTACGGCGAAATTCCATCATAATGGATCTAAATCTATGGGGAGGAATATCGCATTTAATGTGGTAAGATTTGCCGATGCCAAAAGAATCTCCTGAATCGTATAAGCTGTATGTATACAATAGAGATCTCCCCCTTTTTACGTGATATGTATATTGTTCCATAATTACCTGAAATTCATCCGATTTTATTCCCTTGTTTAAAAAGGGAGCAGGTCGCGCCTGCTAGAGAATGCTCCAAAACGGAAGGTTTTCTTAAAGTATAAAAAAGCGCCTTTCAGCGCTTTTCAATTATCTATCTGGATCTTGAGGATGCAGAATGCGCGGGCGCCGGTTCTTTAACGGAATTGGCGCTCGTACGAGCACATCACGAAATGCACGGTAATTAAATGGAATAAATGGCCAGAGATACGGAACCCCGAAGGATTGCATTCTAGCTAGCATAATGATAAATAAAGTTACAGTAATAATATATCCAGGTGTGTGGAACACGGCGGTTATCAGTAATAAGGCAATGCGGGCAAGCCGATTTGCCAGGCTTAGTTCATAGCTTGGTGTAGCGAAGGTGCCGATTGCTGCAATTGAAAAATACAAGATTACTTCGTTTGTAAATAATCCAACCTCTACGGCAACTTGTCCAATCATTAAAGCCGCAACAAGTCCGAGTGCAGTTGCAAGCGATGTCGGTGTATGAATGGCAGCCATCCGCAGCATGTCAATTCCGACCTCAACCAATAAAAATTGCAGGAGCAACGGTACCTGACCTTCCTTGTTAGGACCGATAAAATCAAGGCCGGCGGGTAAAAGACCTGGTTCAATATTAAATAAATACCAAAGCGGCATTAAAAAGATGGACCCCAATACCGCAAGATAACGGACAAACCGCAGGTACGCTCCGGATAACGGTTTATTTCGGTATTCTTCAGCATGCTGCAGATGATGCCAGAAGGTTACAGGGGTAATAATAGCGGATGGCGAACCGTCGACAAAGATACATACATGGCCTTCAAACAGATGAACCGCTGTCGTATCAGGACGTTCCGTATATCTAATTATCGGAAAAGGGTTCCAATAATTCCCTGAAATATATTCATCAATAGTTTTTTCAGCCATTGGCAGTCCGTCAGTATCTATCTTAGATAATAATTCTTTTGTTTTTTCTACCATCGACGGATCGGCAATGTCTTCGATATAACAGATAACGATGTCGGTTTTCGATCGGCGTCCCAGCTGCATAAACTCCATTCTTAATGTGCGATCCCGTATTCTTCTTCTTGTTAAGGCTGTATTAAAGACGATAGTCTCGACAAAGCCATCCCTAGAGCCTCTGACCACCCTTTCTGTGTCCGGCTCTTCCGGCCCTCGGACAGGGTATGTGCGCGCATCGATTAAAATAATTTCATCAATGCCATCTACGATAAGCGCTGTCGGACCTGATAATACCGTATCGACTACTTTGTTCAAGTCATCTATTGTATCAATCTCTACATAGGGGAGATACGTTTTAAGCAGTTTTTGTAATACATCCTTTTCGAGTTCCTCTTTTTTTACCTTTGCCAAAAATTTCATTAAAAGATGCAGAATATCATCTTTTACTAAACCATCAACGAGAAACATCGCCATTCGCTTTTCCGCATATTCCATATCCAAATGAATGATATCGAAATTTTTGCCAACGCCAAGTTCCTGACGTAAATATGCTATATTTTCGTCTATGTTGCTTTCTACTTGCTTTTTATCTGTTGTTTTTTCCATAGTTCACCTCAAAGACAATCAGCTCAAAATATTCCCGTACATTTCCAATGGGTTATTTTTATAATTGACACCGAGGTGAAAAATAATACTATCTTCTTATATTTCTGTGTCTATAGGTAGATTCTTTGCAAGCAGACAAATATTCATGGGATGCCATTTACTAGCCTTAAAAAGAGGTTCCTGCGCTATACAGCCAGCTTAAATCCGCTAATTAAGATGATTAATGCTAGAATAGTTCTTAAAGGTTTTGTAGGAAGCTTAGACGATAAGGTGCTTCCTAACATCACACCTGGTATTGAGCCTAATAAAAGATTAAACACTAATAAGTAATCGACATTACCAATTCCAGCGTGCTGCCGTACCTAAACCGAATAAGCCCGGCTGCTGACCGGACTTTCATTGTCTTTATTTTTTACCAACTAAATTCGTATTTATTACAGACTTACTTTTCTTAATGCTTTCGAGCAATGGAGTTTTCTTAACGGCTTCAATTAGGCGATCACGATCTTTAATGATAGGAATAAGGGCAATAATGAATCTTCCTTTGTCAAAATCCCTTCTTGTAAAGTGATATCGCTTAAGACCTATTGCTCTTGTCGCTTCAAATAATGCCGCTTGTCTCTGACCAAAATTATCTAAGGCTATACGGAAATGCTCCTCATGAGGAGTAATAATAACAGCTAGTCCTTCCTTCTCAAACAAGTTGGACGCATGCTCTGTACCTAAAAGGTTTGATACAAAGACTCCATCCACAAAAAGTTCTGAGTCTTTGACTTCAATCGTTCCTTCCTCCACTTCAGCGATATCTCCGATGTTTTTTCCCTTTGAGAACCTTTTAAGGATATAAAAAATGATGAAACCAACCACTACCCCAGATAAGACATTAATCCAATCATTTTTAGCATTTACTAACTGTATTGTGATAGCAGCTGCCAGCGAAACAATTAAAGCGAAATAATTTCGGGCCTCAAATGTTTTCGCGATACCATCAATGTAAGCATCTCCACGATATGTGTATTCAGTTTTTTCTAGATCCTTTAAGCTATCCCTTTCCGCTTTTCTTACATCCCTAAATTGTTGGATAGCAAGGGATAAGAATGTAACAGCTATAAAGTTTTTGGTCATCAAGGCCGGAATCGCAACTGCTCCTAATGCAGCAGCAATAAAACCCGTTACAAGATGAATCATGTAGCCGTTTGGATAACTTGGATATTGCCGAAAATCCTCTTTAACAGTGAACACTCTAGCTAGTGTACCAACAATGATAGCTGTAATAATCATGACGATGTGTTCGTGAGAAATCCATTGTACATTCATCGATTCACTCCAAAAAGAGAATTTTATTCTTCTTCTTCTTTCTCGTGCAGTTTTATTTTTTTACATCCTACATACAAACAAGAAAAAATATCTACACCAGGCTTTGCTTTGGCCAACCCTCTTAAATAAGGAGTGACTAGATCTTTAAAGTCCGCCCCTACTTCCTCTGCCTCTAAAATTCCATATACATACAGCTTTTTTTCGTCAAATAAAAAAGCTACATTCCCTACACCTTTATTTGTTGCATCCACTACATTTAAAACTTGATATTCCGGAGTTATTACTTCAGGTGAAAAATAAATTTGCAATTCCATCTACTCCTTTATGTAAGCTGTAATTTTTCAAATAGAGTATCACTTTCTTTGGATGGTTCTTTTTTCTTTACATGGATAAGCATCATACACAGCAATCCAGCAAACAGTGTTAAACCAGCAGTTACTAAGAACATTCCTGTGCGGGACCATGCCATTAAAGCACTATAAACAGGCGGACCGATGGCAACTCCTAAAAATCGAACAGATCCATATAATGCTGTGACGAATCCTCTTCGATCAGCAGGGACTGAACCTGTAATAAAACTGTTAATACATGGAAGTGCAAGTCCGGTACCAATACTGCTAATAACAAGAACGCTAAAAAAGGGAACTAAATTTTTAAAGAAAACCAGTGTTGAAAAAGAAGCCGTCATCAGCAGCAACCCGAGAATAATCAAAGTTTTCATTAAGGACATTCTTTTCCCAATTTTACTGCCAGTTATATATGAAGTAGTTGTCATAAATAAAAGAGGGATAGCTAATATACAACCTTTTAAGACACCGTTAATGTGATGATCCTTTTCAAGAATATCAGAAATATAAAACAATATCCCAAATAAAGTAAATAAACAGGTAGCACCAGTCAAATAGGCAGCAAATAACCAACGTCCTTCGGTTTTAAACACAGATATAAGACCTTTTACGTACTTTCCTATAGGTGTATGATGTGCTTGTTTATCTTTCTTTTCCTTAACAAAGAATATCGTTAATAGTACGGAGATTAAGCAAAAAATCGGGAAGGCAAAAAAAGCCGCATACCAGAAGAGAATAGCTAATAGAGAACCAATAATCGGACTAATAACCTTTCCAAAGCCGTTAGAGGCTTCAACTAAACCTAAAACGCGGCTTTGTTCTCCGCCCTTAAATAAATCTCCTGTTAACGCCATCGCAATCGGTGCTGTTCCGGCTGCTCCAATCCCTTGCAAAACCCTTCCTACGAGAATCCACATGTAGGCATTAGCAAACCATGCTGCGGCTGCACCTGCCAAAAGCCCGCCGCTTCCATATAAAATGAGAGCAGGGATAATCACGGCCTTGCGCGAAAAGCGGTCTGATAAATACCCTAAGATAGGAATAGATATCGCAGCGGCAATCGAAAATACTGAAATAATCAGGCTAATTTTAAATTGAGAAACATCCAGTTCTGTTTTCATTCGTGGAAGCACTGGAATCAACATAGAATTACCTAGGACAAGAATAAGCGGGATTGAACCGATAGCCAGAATCGTCATGCCTTTATGTTTTTGCTTTGGCAATGAATGTACCCCCCTAACTGTTGAAATAAGCCTTTCTATTGTTTGAAGGAAGATGATAGTTTATGCAAGGCAAATACCCAATTTTATAAGGGAAATGCCCATTATTTACACATTCACCCAATTTTTGAATAATCTATCCTAAAAAAAGGAGGCGTTTTTTTGATGGATTTTTTAAACTTACCGAAAAGGACATCAGGAATTAGAAGCCATGGCCTGACCTCTGTAGCCGATTTCGGAACCCCAATGGGGGAACTAAAAAATATTTTATCCGATTACAGCCACATTATTGACATAGCCAAAATTGCAATTGGCTCTGCCTATGTGACACCAAACCTAAAGAAAAAAATTGATCTGTACAAGGAATATCATATTAAACCTTATTGCGGGGGAACACTTTTTGAAAAATGCTATTATCAGAATAAAATTCCTGAATATCTGGTGTATTTGCGTGATTTAGGAATTGAATGGGTGGAAATTTCAAATGGAACTTTAGATATATCTCTTCGGGAACGCCTCCAGCTTGTTTCTCGTTTAAAAAAAGATTTTCATGTGCTGGGGGAGGTTGGCTCAAAAGATTCAAATCAGGAAATGTCCATTTCTGAATGGTCGGAAGAAATAAATCTTTTACTAGAGGCAGGCTGCGATTATGTAATTACAGAGGGAAGGGATTCAGGTACTGCCGGTATTTATGAAAAATGCGGCAGCATCAAATCTGATTTGATTCAAGAATTACTGCAAGCTATTGATAGTACAAAAATCATCTTTGAAGCTCCTACCCCTAAACACCAAATGTATTTCATTAAAGAAATTGGTCCAAATGTGAATTTGGGAAATGTGAAACTAAATGATGTATTAGCGCTAGAGGCTCAGCGCTGCGGCTTAAGAAGCGAAACATTTTATTTGGAGGAGCACGAATGCAAATTACCTTAATTAGACATCTTCCAACAGAATGGAATAAGAAAACATGGCTTCAAGGGAGAAGAAATATCGAGCTTGCCCTTCCCACAGAGGATTTTTATAAAGGAATCGCCGATAATCAGCAGCTGCTCAGAAAATTATCTCCGTTTGATTTAGTATTAGCTAGTACATTAAAACGAACCCATCAGACAGCACATCTATATGGTTATCAAGCAGAAACAGAAGGTTTATTAGACGAATTAGATTTCGGTCCCTTCGAAGGGCAACCGAAGGAAAAGCTAATTGAAAAGTATGGGAACAAATGGATTGAAAACCCAAAGGAACTGGTTTTAGGGGAAAGCATTCAGAACCTGGAAGAACGAATTGTTTTATTTTTAGATAAATATAAGGACTGCTCTAATCTGTTAGTGTTCGGCCATGGTTCCTGGATCCGGGCGATTCTATCGTATTCCCAATACGGGCATGTCAATCATATGAATAAAGTTACTATTAGCAACAACGAATGTATAACTTTATCAATGGATTTAGATAAGAGAAGGATAGAAATGGGGGGATGAATATTGTGTAAAATGTTAACGTATGAGAATTGGGATGAAGAGAAGGTAGAGGCTCTTTTGGATCAACAATCGGATTTCCTAGATGTTTTAAAATGGGCGTTTCAAGGGTATGGAGATGAAATCGTCTATGCCTGCAGCTTTGGAGCGGAAGGAATCGTATTAATCGACTTAATTTATAAGGTGAATAAAAAAGCGAAAATTATTTTCTTAGATACAGGCCTTCATTTTTCAGAGACATATGAGTTAATTGAAAAAGTAAAAAATCGTTACCCTTCATTGCAAATCGAGCTCGTTAAACCTAGGGTTTCTTTGGAAGAGCAGTCGAAATGGTATGGAGAAGAGCTGTGGAGCCGTAATCCTAATCTTTGTTGTCATATGAGAAAGGTTGTCCCTCTGAAGGAAGCATTGAGCAATGTAAAAGCATGGATCTCCGGGCTAAGAAGAGAGCAGTCCCCTACAAGGAGTAATATCCAATACATTAACAAAGATGAAAAGTTTCAAAAAATAAAAGTGTGCCCCATTATTCATTGGTCATGGGAAGATATCATGACCTATATCCATTTAAACAAGCTTCCATTTAATCCATTGCACGAAAAAGGGTATCCGAGTATCGGCTGTGCCGCATGTACCAAGCCTGTTTCTGGAGAAGAGGACCTTCGCGCAGGCCGTTGGGCAGGTCATTCCAAAATAGAGTGCGGACTTCATCAAGCCTAAAAAAGTCAGTTTGGGGAGGAAATATTGTGAGCCAAAGTATGCCGCATGGCGGGAAATTGGTGAATCGAATGGACTTGCATTTTATGAAAGATTCTTCTCTTAATGGGATTGAATTAGATAATGCAGAGTTAAGTGATCTAGAGTTAATCGCAAATGGAGGTTATAGTCCGTTAGAAGGATTTATGGGGAAAGCTGACTATGACTCTGTTGTTGAAAATATGAGACTATCAAATGGGCTTCCTTGGTCTTTGCCGATCACATTAGCGGTCGATAAAGAGAAAGCGACAGCACTCAAAATAGGCGAAACGATTAATCTCATTCATAAAGGCACGATCTATGGCATGATGGACATAAAAGAAAAGTTTTTGCCTGATAAACATATAGAGGCTGAAATGGTCTATAGAACGACTGATATGGCCCATGCAGGCGTAAAAAAGCTATTCGATCGGCCTGAAGTGTATATAGCCGGACCTATTACCCTTATAAAAAGGCCTGAAAAAAGCAAGTTTGCCTCTTATCATTTGGATCCTAGTGAAACAAGGGAAAAGTTTAAAGAATTAGGTTGGAATACAATCGTTGGTTTCCAAACTCGAAATCCTGTTCATCGGGCGCATGAATATATTCAAAAAACAGCATTAGAGATCGTGGATGGTTTGTTCTTAAATCCGCTCGTAGGAGAGACAAAATCGGATGATATCCCAAGTGAAATTCGAATGAAAAGCTATCAGGTTCTGCTTGAAAATTATTATCCGAAAGACCGCGTATTTTTGTCTGTATTTCCAGCAGCTATGCGCTATGCTGGGCCTAGAGAGGCTATTTTCCATGCGATCGTCCGTAAAAATTTTGGCTGTACGCATTTTATTGTGGGAAGGGATCATGCAGGAGTGGGAAATTATTATGGAACCTATGATGCCCAGAAGATATTTAGGAATTTTACAGAAGAAGAATTAGGGATTAAACCATTATTTTTTGAAAATAGCTTTTATTGTAAAAAGTGTGGAAACATGGCATCTAATAAAACATGTCCTCATGATTCACAGGATCATGTGATTTTATCAGGAACAAAAGTAAGAGAAATGTTAAAAAACGGAGAACAGCCTCCTAAAGAATTCAGTCGTCCCGAGGTAGTAGAAGTTCTTATTCAAGGGATGAAAGAAATCTACACAATCAACTAAAAGGATGTAGGAAGTGGAGAAAATGAGTAATATTATCTGGCATCATTCAACTGTCACCAAAAAAAGCCGCCAGCTCCTGAATGGTCATAAAAGCTGCGTCCTTTGGTTTACAGGGCTATCAGGGTCAGGAAAATCAACCTTAGCGAACGCAGTAGACCATGAATTGTTTAAGCAAGGTTTTAGAAGTTATGTTTTAGACGGTGACAATATACGCCATGGATTAAACAGCGATTTACGTTTTGGGATCGAGGATCGGAAGGAAAACATCCGAAGAATCGGGGAAGTAGCAAAGCTATTTGTAGATAGCGGCCAAATTGTTTCCTCAGCCTTTATCTCTCCTTTTGTTGAGGATCGAGAGCTGGTCCGAAACATGTTTGAAGAAGATGAATTTATAGAAATCTTTTTAAAATGCCCTATTCAGGTTTGTGAAAACCGAGATCCCAAAGGTTTATATAGAAAAGCAAGAAAGGGAGAAATTCTTGATTTTACTGGGATTAGCTCTCCTTATGAGGTTCCATATAAACCAGACATTATAATTGAAACCCATAAAATGACAATCGAGCAATCTGTTAAAAAAATAGTATCATTTCTAGAAGAAAAGAAGATCCTTTGATTAGGATCTTCTCACTTTTTTCTTAGATTTACAGATAGGGTACTAATTCTTTGAAATTTAAAGGCGTAAATAAAATCAATAATATTAGTCGAGAGAAATTGGCAAATTACCGCGTAGATCACAACTTTATAATCTATGACAAGGGCGGTTAATAGAAAAATTAAAAGATTGATGACCATCATAACTTTTCCAGGACTCCAATTCTTGTAGGAGGCAATCATAAGTGCCGGGATGACCATCCCGCCGCTTGAGGCTCCCACCCGAATGAGCAGCCCTACTCCAATACCAAAAAGAATACTTCCTCCCAAAATATCCAGCGCTATATGTACATGAGGAAGAGTAACCATAGGAGTTAGGATGCTAATAGTAGTCGAGGTAGTTGCAACCGAAATGATGGTTCGAATCGTCCAAGAATATCCAAAATAATTCAATGCGAAAAATAAGAAAACAACATTTGCTAACCACAAGGAAAAGCCAAGGGATAAATGAAGCCAATGATTCATCAGAAGAGCCAAGCCTGCAGCTCCTCCGGAAGGTATAGAGTGCGGAAACAAAAACAAGGACATGGACATGCCTTGTAAAAAGGCACCAAATACTGTACAAAAATAAGTTAATAGAACTCTCTTCATAATGAACTAAAAAGATTCCTCAAATGAACATTTATACCCTCCACATTCATTCCTCCCTAAAGGCTTGCCTTCCTTGTCCATTTTATGAGGTATCATAAAAGAATATGTTGGATTATTTTTCTGAATTATAATCATCAAGCTTGGATAATCAAGTAATCATTGTTTTTTAATTTAACGACGTCCGCTTTTAATGCACGTGCAAGATCTGCTGTTGTTTCCTTAAGCTCTTCCTCATCCTTCAGCGTCATAAACAAAGGAGCTCCTGTAACTTTTCGATCCTTATTTGCTGTTAAATAAGCCAAAATTTTATAGTTTGGTGCAACGGAAGCTTCTCTCCCCATATTTATCCTTACCTCCTAGCCTTTTGTCTTATGTTTCCATTCATTTTTAACATTATTCACGGAGGTATTTATCGGGGAGCAAATATGGCAGTTATGCTCCCTTTTTGATTTTTGTTCCCATGCCTTTTGATGAGTTAAAGAGATACTCTTTAACAGAATTTGTTTGATTTTTTGCTTTTGCAACAAAGAAAGGATTCAAAATAACGATAGTTAACATGTTTGCAGATAGCCCCCAGAAGCCTTCATAAATCCCAAATGAACTGCCTGTTCCATATACAGTAAATGTTGTCGCTAACCCAACAAGCAATCCAAGAGTTGTCGCCTCTTTCGTTTGGTTTTTCCAGAACAAACTCACAACAATCGCAGGGAAAATTTGAACCATTCCTGAAACACCTAAAAGCTGTAAAGATACTAATGCTGAAGGGAATAACAATCCAAACAATAACGCAAGTCCAATTACGACAAATACCATGGAACGAGTAATAAGAGTTAACTTAGTGCCATTTACGTTAGGATTTATTAGATCACGATAAATATTGTTTGCAAACAAGTTAGAAGCACCAATCGCCATAATAGAGCACGGAATTAAAGATGCCAGAGCAATGGTTGCATAAGCTAATCCTTGTGCTACACCTCCGTAGGAAACTTGGATAAGATTTAGCAATGCAAAACGCGGATTGCTTCCTTGCGGCAACACATGGTAAGCTACAAAGCCAAGGAAAATAACCAAGATTAAAACTACATTGTATAAAGGCAGGAACATAGAATTTTTGCGAACCGCATCAGCACTTTTGGCTGTGAATACTCCTGTTGCACCATGTGCCCACATAAATAATGCCAAGGCAGAAACGAGAGATGCCGTGATGAACCACGGAATGCCTTTTGGACCTGATGTAGGGATTGTCAGCAATTGCGGTGATTCTTTAACAAATGTATCAATCATCGGGCTCCAGCCGCCAAAGTGGATAATTGGCAGAGAAACCACTAGGAATAACATAATTGCCCAAACGAGAACATCTTTAATGATTGCTGTATAGGTAGGGCCTTTGATTCCGCTAAAGAATGTATAAAGTGCAACTAGCAAGAAGGAAGTGATTACGACTACCTTCACATTAATATAACCTGTTCCAGCTACCTGAAGCGTATCTTGAATCCCAGCCAACTGCAAATCAATATAGGGAATGAGCATCAATACGCCGACAGCAGCAATAATAGAAGAAAGAAGCTTACTATCAAAACGTTCTCTTGCATAATCAGCCAGTGTTGTTAGTTTATATTGATTAGCTACTTTCCATAGTTTTGGAAGGTAAAAGTAAGAAACAAAATAGGCTATGATACAGTAAGGAATCGCAAAGAATGCAAGGCTCCCGCCTGCATAGGCTGAGCTCGTTAAGCCTAAAAATGTATAAGCTGTATATAAATCAGCTCCTATTAAAAACCAAACCAGCAATCCGCCAAAGCGTCTTCCGCCAACAGACCATTCTTCTACAGAACTTCTTGCAGATTTATCTCGTCCTGCTATAAACCCAATTAAAACAACTGTCAAGATAATAGATACGGTGATTAACAAAGCTGTCAAATTTCCATGCATTAGTCAATGCTCCCTTCTGATTTTTGAAGTCGATAAATCCCAAATGTACATAAAGGAGTTAAAATAATCCACAAAAAGAACCAAAATTGAAGAAAGGGTAATCCTAACACAATAGGATCAATGCGGTTTACAAAAGGCAATACCACTAATTGAGAAATGAAAGGGAGTATCCCTAGTAAGAATATTGAGAATTTTTTGCCCAATTTAGAACCTCCTGTTGAATAAATATCTGACTTTAGTAATAACATAATTATTTAAATAAATTTACTATCTAAATAATTGTTATTATTAAATAATTTTCAATGTTCATTATAATAACAATTATGTAAGGTGATTACAAGTAAAATTTTGAAAATTTATAAGATTCAAATGATCTTACTCTTTAAGAAGATGAGAAATACACAAAATGACTAGGGAATTGAAAGGATCGAGTAGTACTACATATGCTATAGGTAACCCGTTAATAGATTTTTAGAATAAGGTAATGTGGATTATAGTATATTTAATAAAGTTTTATCAAAATCATAGGGTGTGTTGCTTTCAGCTTATTGAATTTGCTATCATAAAACATTGAAAAGGTGGAAAAGAAGGGTAAATTTGAAAGAAGCTTGTAGAATGAACATTGTATTTAGGACGGATCGGAGATTACAAGATAAGAAAAGAGGTTAACTTTATTTCTATGGCAACTATAGCGAAAACTAGATATGCATATTTCCTTTTGATTTTAGCGAATATGATATGGGGTGGCAATTTTGTAATAGGGCGTATTGGAGCAAACTACTTTCCGCCATTTACATTTTCTTTACTGAGATGGCTAGTTGCTTTTCTCATACTGACACCGTTTATGGCGAAGCATCTGAAATCGGACTGGAAGATTTTGTGGAGTTACAAGTGGATACTGCTTCTTTTAACTGTTACAGGTATTGCAGGATATAATACTATCATTTATTTTTCTTTGCATTTTACAACTTCTATTAATGCAGCTGTTGTGAATTCAATCACTCCATTATTTATTGCCATTTTTTCTGTTTTTGTTCTTAAGGAGCGGCTTACATTTGTACAAGTAGCGGGAATAAGCTTATCTATTACAGGTGTTATTTTTATCCTATCAAAAGGGTCTCTGGGAACATTGCAAGCTTTCTCTTTTAATACAGGAGACTTATTTGTGTTAATCGCTGTTATTTGTTGGAGCTTGTACTCAGTTATTGTTAAAAAGTATGCAAAGGTATTGCCAACTAATAGCACATTGTATATTACCTCTTTTATAGGAATTGTCATGCTGACTCCATTTAGTATGCTGGAATTGAATCGGCCGGATGTCCATGTTTTATTTACCCCAATGTCTATTTTTATCTTGTTCTATGTAGGAATTTTAGCTTCTATTATTGCTTTTCTGTCGTGGAATACAGGTGTAGCGAGAGTCGGGGCGGCAAAATCAGGTATTTTCTTAAATCTGCTGCCTGTCTTTGCAACTACTTTTGCTACAATGTTTACAAGCGAATCCCTGTTATGGTACCAAATTGTTGGTGGAATGATTGTTATTTTCGGGGTTTTGCTTTCCTCAACAACAGCTCCAAAAGCTGTTCAACAAAGGGCTGTACGTTAATGTTCAAAACAAGCTTTTTAAGCAGACCGGTAATCGCAGACGGAGCAAATATCGATAAAGGAGCAGGCACATTGCCTGCCTTTTTAATTTTAGGAATTGTTAGTCGGAATGTTTTGTATTTTCCTTCTTTTTACTATTCATCAAGGAAAAGGTAATTGGTTGGTCAGAACCTGTCATGAGTTTATAAACATATGAGGATGTTAGTTTATAACCGTTTTCGATTTTCGTAGCTAAATAATTTGTTCGTTCAAATAGAATCGAACGAATATGATTAAGTTGGCGGGAGATTTTCTCTGTCAACGCTTCTTGATTGTCTAATCGTTGTAACATCCCTGTTTGAAGTTGATCTTGATTTGACAATTTATCAGTTATTTCTTTTTGCAGTTCAAGCTGCTCATTGAGCTGCAAAGAGAGCTGTTGATGGGCAGCTTCATTTTCTTCCAAGCGTTTTACAATCTCTTGATTAGATTCACCTAGACTATGAATGTTGTCTATGATAGATTTCTTTAATAAATTTTCATTTTCCAAAATTACTTGTAGATGCCTATTTTTTTCATCTAATGTGTGTAAGCGTTGAACCATTTGGCTTTCAAATTCTTCACGATGACGGCTGCTAGCTTTGATATCACTCATTTGGTCGATAACGTGCTTCCACTGAATCAATCTGTTTTCTTCTAGTTGCTCATAGCGTGCTTTAAGCTCAGCAATAGATTTCGTAAGAGCCATGTTAGCTTTTTGCTGTTCCTTCATTAGCTCTGTTAAAGGATTATGTCGTACAATCCCTTGATTGGATGCTTGAATGATTTTATTATTTTTATACACATCAGGATGATCATCATTATTAATAAATAATCCCATTCTTTCCCCCTCCGCTTCATTATGTGTTGTGATATCATATGCGTGAGGAACAAAATAGGGAACACAAGCCGCATTTCGCTGATACAGCTAAGCAGGGGAAGTATAGAGGAAAACGAAATACATTATACGGGTCATAAGCTGTTTTGATTTTGCGAAGACGGTTAACATTTTCTCCATACTATAAAACAAGCTTAGCAAAAGAGATAAAAAACAGCCGTTATCTCCCTATGGACCATAATGATTCAGCTATACATTCTTTCTTGTGAATAAAGTTTATGTATATAAAGAAAGAAGAGGCAAGCTCATTTGATCTGCCTCTTCTTTCTTTATATACATGTTTGAGAAGTTATGAACCAAAGTACTCTGTTGGCTGCACATTCTGTTATAAATAACTTTTGAGAATTAGTAATCTATGCTGATTTTCTTATTAGACTGCTTCACGCAGCCCTTCTTCCTGCTTGCGTTCTTTTCGATAAAACATTTCGTACACGACCGGCACAACAATAAGCGTGAGCAGTGTTGATGTTGCTAGTCCGCCTATTACGACAATCGCTAATGATTGCGATAGAAGCGCGCCTTCTGAGAGGCCGAATGACATCGGAAGCAGGGCGCATACTGTCGCGATTGCCGTCATTAAAATAGGGCGTAAGCGCGTTGAGCCTGCTTCCAGTAATGCATCACGAATCGTCATATTTGTGAAAATGTATCGGCCATTCCTTTTTGTGTATCTGGAAAGATCGGAATCATTAAATTGTTCACATCGTCCACAGATGTAATTTGGCCGGATAAACGAACTGGTTTCGATTGTTCGCCAAGTGTTAATGATGTGATTGGGAAGGACATGTTGTTTCCTTGTAATTGCTGCTGTACCTGCTGGAAGGTAATTCCTTTTTCCTTTAGTTTATCAGGCAATAGCCGCACATATACACCGCTATCCTTTTGTGTGGAGATGTTTACCTGTCCAACACCGGAAACAGTCGTTATGTTCGGTACAATATTTGCACGTACTTGCTGCTCCAGCTCCGCATCTGTTACATTTTTATTGGATAATGAAACCTTCAAGATGGGAAATGAACCAAAGCTAATGCGTGTAATTTGCGGAGAAATGACACCTTCAGGCAATGTCACCTTCGATACCGCTTCTTCAATTTTTCGTTTTCCTTCGTCTAAGTTGGCCGAAAAATCAAATTGAGCGATAATTGCTGATACGTTATCTGTTGAAGTTGTGCTCACATCCTTTAGTCCCGGTATGCCTGAGAGAGATTTTGAGAGCGGTTCGGATACTAAATCCTTTACATCGGCTGGCGCTGCACCCGGATATGGCGTAATGATAGCAATGATCGGGATATTAATGTCTGGCATCGTTTCCTTTTTGAGCCCTGCCGCTGAGTATGTTCCTCCAAACGCAATGAGCAGCGTAACAATTAGAACGGCGGCTGTGTTTTTTAATGAAAATCGGGTCAGCCAATTCATTATGATATGGACCTCCTGCATATATTTTGAGATTCTTTGACCGATTGGTCACATGGTTAATATAACCGATGGGTCATGTATTTACAATAGATAAATACTGTATAATTTTAGTGTGGTTTGATTTGTAACAGCAGCTTCTGTACAATGAGCATGACTGACTGGTCATAGCGTGATGATTCGTAATTGGAAGGAGTGGAACGGATTATGAATGAAAGAAAAATAAAGATGCTGGAAATCGCACTCGCATTGTTTGCGAAAAAAGGATATCACGCTACCTCCATCCAAGAAATTACGGAGGCTTGGGGTATTTCAAAAGGAGCATTCTATAATAATTTCTCCTCTAAAGAGGAATTGATGTTTTGTATTATGAAGTTTTACACTGAACTGGCTTTTAAACAAGTGCAAAGCATAACGGCGGGCGAGAGCGAGAAGGAGATTTTAATTGAACAAATCCGGATTCAATTTGCTATTATCGAGTCGCACAAGGAATTTATACGAATGCAATTGACAGAGCAGCCGCAGCAAATGACAGAAGAGCTGAAGCGTTATGCTTTTGAAACACGTATCAAGACGTTTAGGTGGTATACGAAGCGTCTTAGGGAAGTGTATGGTCCGCAAATAGAGGCGTATGTACTCGATTGTGTAGTTCTTTTGCTGTCAATGATTCACGGCTATATGGGCCTTATCATTTTAGATCAAAAGCCGCTTTCCTTCGAAAGAACAGCCCGCTTTCTTGTAAACAGGCTGGACAGCATAGTCAAGCAAATGGGCAACGAAGCTCCGTTACTAACAAAGGAGATGATGAAGGAATTTCTACAAGCAGATGATGACATAAAGCTGCAGCGCGTGCGAAGCAGCATCACCGATTTGCGAAAGGCATTATCGTATGCCGCGGAAAATATTGTGTCCTCTCTAGATGCTCTTGAAGCGGAATTTGCAAGCGATGCACCTCGGGAATATATTGCAGAAGGACTGCTGCTGTATTTAGAAAAACAAGGTATTGAAGAGTGGAAGCCAGCGCTGTGCGTACTAGAAGAGGCAATGGATAGCTTCTTTCATTCAAAACAGTATGGTTAATTCTTGAAAAGAACATCCCCCTTGATAATTAAGGGGGGATAATCTTCATTGTTCCACAACAATTATTGAAACTTATGGAGCTTTTATTCCATTTTTTATAAAGCCTTCTACCGCAAAAGCTGACATACCTAATGCAGTTGAATAAGCAGAAAGCTTGATCATATCGGAGTGGACTCGTAGATACAAAAGGGAGCAATGATAGAGCGCTTACATGCACTTTTCCTGTTATTGGACTATTCAGCCGAATGTAAATTACATCATACATTCAATACACTCTGTTATTATACCTATCTAGTGTCTTCACTCGGTTGAGTTCTATTTGTGTTTTCGTGTGTTAGACGAGTTTGCGCAGACAAGGTATGATAGGAAAAGGGAGGGATTGTCGGATGAAATCAGAAATTGTGCTCGACGTCCAGAGCATAACCAAGAAGATAAAGAATGATGTACTCGTTCGAAGCTTGTCCTTTCAGTTAAAGAAGGGTGAAATTGTCGGATTGCTTGGGCCAAACGGCGCGGGGAAAACAACCACGATGAAGATGCTTGTGGGCTTGATGCATATCACGGAGGGCGATGCTTTTATAGAGGGCTATAGTGTGAAAAATGAGCTGCAACAGGCGCTTGCGAGAGCTGGAGTGATGGTAGAAGCGCCCTCATTTTATCCGTTTTTCAGCGGCTACGATAATTTGGCCTATTACGCCCGTATGTCAGCAAATGTTGATGCAACGCGTATTGATGAAGTAGCCCGCCTTGTTGGACTGACACAGGCCATTCATAAAAAGGTAAAGACATATTCTTTGGGAATGAAGCAGCGTCTTGGAATTGCACAGGCACTCTTACATAAGCCGTCTGTTCTCATTTTAGATGAACCGACAAACGGATTAGACCCGGCTGGAATCCGGGAGATGCGTAATTACGTAAAGCATATTGCAAAAGAGGAAGGAACCGCCATTCTTGTTTCCAGCCATTTGTTGGCAGAAATTGAACTCATGTGTGAGCGGGTCATCATTATTCAGAACGGAGTCTGTATTGAGCAGCATAGTCTGGCTGATATGCCGAGATACACAGCGTTTCAGGTGCAGAATGCAGAAAGAGCAGCTGCTTTATTAGCAGAAGCGTTTCAGTTGAAACAGGAGGATATCCATATAGAAGAGAAAACACTGATAGTTTCTGTGGCAGAGGAGCAAATTCCGGCAGTAGTTCGACTGTTTGTACAGCATGAGATTGATGTATATGGAATTGTACCCGTCAAGCAAAATTTGGAGGACATGTTCCTAGAGATGACAGGAGGAAACGTCATTGTTTAGATGGACATTGCTTGTATATAACGAGCTATTAAAGATTGTAAAGCGCAAAGGATTTCTCGTTCCGCTCCTTCTGCTTTTTTTGCCGGTGCTTGTTCTAGGAAACTGGGATTATATTGAATATCAGAAGGCGCTAGAGACAGGAGATTGGAAAGAAGATATGCAACTTGATATAGCCCGCAAGAAGGAAGAGCTGAGGTCGTTTGGGCAAACGGACAGTCCGACAGCGAAGATGCTGCGCCAAGAAATTGCTGTGAGCGAATATCAATTGGCACACAATATCCCGCCGTACAGCGGATATAGTGTATCAGGTTTTATGAATAGCGCTTCTGTTTTAACGAGCATTGTTGGTGTGTTGCTGATTTTTTACGCAAGCTCGATTGTTTCAAAGGAGCATAGTATGGGGACAATCCACTTTCTTTTAGTGCGTTCAGCATCGCGGACAAAAATTCTGTGGGCCAAGATTGCAGCCATTGCTATGCTATACGTGATACTCAGTGCAGTTCTTATGCTGTATTCGTTCATACAAGGAGTATTTTTATACGGCAGAATTGCTTTTTCCTCGGTAGTGGTGACTGCCGTAAATAATACAGTAGCGACAGAAAGCATGATGATGGCAACGATAAAGGCATATATACTTGATTTTCTTCCAATGCTATTGTTTGCCGCAATCGCCTTATGCCTATCTGTCTTGCTGCGTTCGAGCAGTCCAGCTTTGATTACAACTTTGCTTCTGTTTCTATTGAAAGGAACGTTGGCGCAGTTATTAAGCAAGTATGAATGGAGTAAATACGTGTTTGTCATGCACGCAAATCTTAGGATGAATATAGGAGAATTTGCTGAAACAGGTTTTTCTATTTTTGTGCTGCTTTTCTATATTGCTGTGTTCTTTCTTATTGCGTTTTTTGTATTCCAAAGACGTGATATTGCCTAGCAGTACCGAACCATCGGTACTGCTTTTTGTTAGGATTCCAGTATAAACAATCGATTAGGTCCTTTTTGGAAAGCTGGAAGCAATCAGGTGTATCCTGAATTGGCAAAAATGGAAGAAGAGGGTTTGATCAAGCTTCACGGAATCGAACAGCATGCAAACCGTCCTGCCCGAAAACTGTATGAGATTACCGAAGCCGGGAAGGAGGCAGTTGTACAATGGACGCTGGAGTCTGGAGAGCTTCCGAATATCCGTGATGATTTCAAGCTAAAAGCTTACAATTCTTGGATGGTAGAACCTGAAAAGATGATTAAACAAATACAAGAAGTAAAGAAGCAGCACGAGAAGAAACTAGCAGCATATTTGGATAAAGTGACTGAGCTTAAAGGAATGCTTGAACCATCCAATGCAAAGATCCCATTTTCTCCAGTCTTTCTATAGTGGAATTTGGTGTGCAATATGAACACTTGTATAGAGAATGGTGCGATAATTTAATCAAAAAGCTATAAAGTCGAGCGGCCTTTTCAAAAAGAAGGAAATTCTTTTTGGGGAAATAGCGGAGGAGTTTAACAAATAAAAAAACAGACGTGCTCACATTTCCTTTATAGGCGTATAATATGATATCCGTACAGAAATGCCTCTCCTTACAAACGAAGGGAAGAGTTAAATTGATGTCAAATGCAAATATACCATTCAGTAACAATGCTCCTTATGCTTCAAACGTAGCTCCTGTTCAGCAAGCTCCAGTCTATGGTTATTCCATGCCTGTTTATAGTTACGGCTATGGCGGTTACGGCTGCGGAGGTTACGGTCACGGATTTGCGCTCATAGTTGTGCTCTTCATCTTACTGATCATTATAGGTGCTTGTACTTTCTATGGTGATAAGTTCTATGATGATAAGTGTTGAGGCATTCACCTTTACCCCCTGTATTCATACAGGGGGGTTTTTATTGCTTGGATTTACCAAAGTTCTTTGTTGATTTTCAAATGAACTCAGAGAGACTAACATGCATTGTATTAATTTTTTAGAGTTTTAAGAAGTTTTGACGTTAAAACAGCCATGAATATTGTGTTACTTATCATACCCATCAACATCTCCGACGCCGCTAGGGCATTAGAAATTAAACCGATTGAGGTAATATCTCCATAGCCTGTCGTAGTAAAAGTCGTAATACTGTAATAAAGAAAGTCGTTTCCAGAAAGATGTTTGCCCGTAAAGGCTTTATCCCCTTTTATTCGATAAATTTGAAGGTATAGATTAGCATACGTGATCAAAATTAAGCTCAAAAGCAAACCTGATCCGATGCATATATTCGTTAAACGTGCCGTAGTACTAGGAATTAAAATAATAAATTCAATTAGCAGATATATGCAAATTATTAAAAGTGATGCAAGAGTTACTATTAAAACATAAACTCCTATTCCCCCTTTAATGTTAAAAGTCGAACTGATTATTAAAAGGAAAATCACCAGAACATTAAGAATTCCATATATATATAATTTATTTTTATTAAATTCTCCCTTAAGAAAAAGTTTTTTCTTCATACTGACCTCAATTTTGTTGTATTTTGTGATGGAAGGAAACTGAGAAATATATGGCAGTTGGTTTCGTGCAGGATTAGTTTTTTCCATTGGGACGAAGGTATACATATACTGCAAATTTCTAATTAACTCTTCACTATTGATGTTAAAGGAAGTTATTTTATAAGAATTACCGTTCCTTCTAACGGCTAAAGCATGTTTTTTCTAAAGCTGGACGAATTATGTACCAAATGTATCAAGCAGTCTGTAGTCTGCGCAGATTCAATTGAGTTATAGCATAGAAAAAATTATTAGGAGCACAATAATTGTCGGGAATTTAAGTACCAAAATAATAATTATTCGGAGGCTTTGTTTTATGACACAACAAAATCAACAAAATCAACAAAATCAGCAAAATCAACAACAGCAATTACAACAAGCTATTCAGAACGTCCAACAAGCAGAACAACAGCTGCAAAATATTCAAGCTGCCAGCTCTCAGCAAAGTCAACAATTACAACAGGCGCAGCAAGCTGTTCAACAGGCGCATCAACAATTACAATTAGAAAATCAACAATTACTACAAGCACAACAGCAGCTGGAAATGGAAACGCAACAATTACTGCAAGCACAGCAACAAGTTAAGCAAGAACAACAAGATGTTAAAATGGCACAACAAAAAGTTCAGCAAGCACAAGCTACTGCAACTAATGCCATGACATCTCCGAACGATTCTCTACAATAAAATAGTAAGGTTTTTGAGAAACAAAAAGGGCTGACATATACAATTCAATGTTGGCCCTTTTGTTTTATTAGCTTAGCAAGATTTTTCCTAAAGCAGCATCTTGAATATATTATTGTAATAATTTGCAAAAAAATGGGTACTGTATCTGTTAGGAGGTGATACAGTGACCAATGCTTTTGAGGCTCTTATCGATTATTTCAAGGGAAACTTAGACGAAGAGTCAGAATCAAAACTTCATGTTGGGGAAGTTATGGGTTGTTGGTTGTATCATACTGCATTAATTGAAGAAATACCGGCATTGGAAATATCATTAAATACTACAACTGATAATGAATTACGTGCATTGATTGAAGACTCCATCAAATTAGCTGCCTCTCAAATTGAACAGCTGGAAAGGTTTATGAAAGAAGAGGGTATCCCATCCTCACCGCCTGCAGCACATAAACCAGACTCAAATCCTAACGCTGTACCATTAGGAGCAAAGTCAACTGATTCTGAAATCGCGAATCTAATTAGTGTTAAAGTAGCCAGCAATATAGTAATGACAAGTACAAATTTAAGTCAATCCATTCGAAATAATCTGGGAATCATGTGGTTAAAGTTTCATACAGAAAAAGTGATGTTTGGTTCAAAGGTAAAGCAAGTGATGAAAAGAAAAGGATGGTTAAAAATACCCCCTTATTATTATCCACCTGGAATGCCAGATAAACAATAGGTCTATAATTGGGTTCCGGGGGAGTTTTGTGCATAAAAAACGTCATCTTCATCGTAGATGATGGCTTTTTGTTTTACAAAGTAACTTATCATGCTAACTAAAATTCTTTTGAGGAAGTCTATTTCCACTCAAAACAAAGCTGCAGTAAGAAGTTTTTCTCTGTCTTTTTCTATAGCTATACACATTACAGTGATAAGTGCTGAGGCATTCACCTTTACATTCTTGTGTTCGTACAGAGTCTTTTTATTGCTCGGCTTTATTAAAGTTTATTGTCGGTTTTTAAATAAAAAAATCTTTCTTGAATAAATTCGTTTCTTAGATGAACAATAATCTTAGTGTTAACACTTAACACTAAACTTTAATGTGGAGGGATATACTTTGAATACTCTTTTTAGCTTATTTCCTGCCTTAATTATTGTGGGTATTAGAGCTGTATTCTTAATTAGTAATACAACCTTTAGGTTGAAATCTTTGTTAAGAATTCCATCTTTAACGTAAGCATTGAGTATTCGATAAGTATCATCTAATTCGCATTGTTGTAAGAGAGAGGTGAGCATAGTATTATGCTTGCCTTTTTGAATGTGTGGGGAGAAACCCTAACACAATGATAAGGGTGCGAGAAAGACAGATTACATCCAGGAAACCGCAGAACAATCCCTTCTGCGGTTCCTGTACTTTCTTACCGCTCATATGCATCACACAGTTCCATCGTTTTTTCAGGCTAAAAGGCTTCAAGGCAGACTTTTGCCTCAAACTTTTGAAACCCTGTTTCTTCTTTTTGGTCAATCATGCAATTCTCTAGTTCTCCTGGAGAACAGTTTTATTTTTGGAAAAGACAATATTTATTAATCCATTTTTAAAGGAATGGTCAATATCAAAACATAGGAACAATATTTTCTTGCCCCCGCAGCTATGGAGGCTAGCCTCACAAAATTCTTACTTTAATGGTTGTGGGGAACCAGGCGGAATGTAAAACGGAGGTACCTTAATCCAGCCGCGTCTACGCATTAACTGTTTCAACCGGGTCCCAAAATCTAATTTTTCCGCTTGGAACTGTATAAATAATAAACCGACATCTGTACGAACCGACTCAGAAGCGGCACCAGCTGCCCGCATAATCAAACTAATGATTTTTACAGATAATTCGTTGGCAATCACATCATCCGTTAATTTAACACCAAGCGGAATAGCGTTAGAATCAGATACTGGCATATCTTCAGGGGAGGGCGGTAATGTAATTCCTTCCTTAATCATGAAATCATGGAGCCGTTTCCGTTGACTGGTTCCGAGTTTCATATCTTCCTCAAGGATTGCTTTTAGTTCATCATCATTCGTGGTATTTATAGCTGCTTGAACGGATACTTTGGCTAATTCAAGTCCTTCTAGGTATAGCCAACATGCCATTACCTCACCTACATGAAGAGGTTGATGTTCATCTTGAGTTTTTATTGATTTAATGGCATCAATGACTGATTCCAATATGTTTGCCATGTAATTTCCTCCTATGAGTTAAATTTTTTATAGGATTATTTTTCCTGAAAATCCTTTTGCTATTCAATTGGAAAAAGATATTTAATAAGCTTTTCATACATTGCGGAAACATGACCGTCCTGACATGATTTTGTTAACAGTAAGATGGTATCTACGGTGCAGCCCAACGAGCAGGTTATATGTATGAATTTAATTTTGTATGGAAAGATATGTTGGTAAATATGGTATTTAAATACTTTATTTTTGGAATATGGAGGAGAGTATTATATGGAAAAAATTGAAGCAGGCGAAGTGTTTATCCTTAGCGACGAAAACGACCAGGAGCAGGAAGTTGAAGTGCTGGGAACGATGAATGTCGAAGGAGCAGAATATATTGCTGTTGGTTTTGTAGAAGACATTCAAAAGGAAACAGACGAAGACATTGACATCTTCTTTTTAAGAGTAGAGCATGATGGTGAGTTGTCATACATTGAGGACGACAAGGAGTTTGAAAAAGTGTCTGCCGCGTTTGAGGAAGTTACGAATAAGCAAGACTGATGTTGTATACTTGCTCGTAGCATGTAATACCGCGATATAGCAAGGTAATAATAGGTAATGGAAAGCTAATATAATCCCATAACCAAAGCTGAGTAACTTTTATAATTTCTTCTAGGTGCAGAGCATTGTTTCTGCACTTTTTTTGTGTGGAAATGTTAAAAGTTTTTTCCTGTACAATTTAGAATTCATGCTTTCCTTGATATAAAAACTCCTTTCAAGGAGAATACATTAAAATAGTTAAAATTTTTGTGCTATAATCAATAACATTCTATATATTACCAGTTTTTTATGAACTTATAATCTTATAATATGTAACAAAAACGAGTATTAAAAATTTGAAGTCTGAAGCTATAATAAGTTTTTGTTCAATGGAGAAAGGGGCTATTATGCAGAACAATGTTAGTTGCAGTAAGAAAGTTGCATACAAAATAGCAGCTATTTATATGTCACTATGTGTTATTTATATTGCTACAACAGATTGGATATTGTCAAAGTTTCATATACTTGATGTTCTTTGGATAAGTACTGGTAAGGGGATTCTCTTTGTTATTGCAACAGGAATCTTATTATATAAATTAATTCAAAAAAATATTAAAGGTATTGAGGATCGTGAGCAGCATCTAGATAGTCTTATTGATAATATGCCAGATTTTGTTAGCTTTAAAGATGGAGAAGGAAGATGGATTAAAGCAAATAAGTTCGCCATTCAATTATTTGCACTCGAAAATGTTCTATTTCAAGGAAAGCGGGATTCTGAATTGGGGATAATGTCCAATTTTCATCAGGAGGAATTCATATCCTGTGAAAAGTCAGATGAAAAGGCATGGGAAAATGGGAAACTTATCCGTTATGAAGAAGTGATTCCACAGCCAAATGGAGAGCATAAGATTTTTGACACTATCAAAGTGCCCCTTTTTTATACCAATGGTCAAAGAAAAGGACTTATAGTAATTGGAAGGGATGTTACAGAGAAGAAAAAAGTAGAACAACGCTTGAAAGATAATGAACAACTTTATAGATCGTTATTTGAAAATAATACAGATGCAATCATTCATTTAGATTTAAATGGGAATATTTTAGCTGTTAATGAAGCAACTGAGAGAATAACAGGATACCGTAAAGAAGAGTTAACCGAAAAATCTTTTGCAAATTTTGTGGCTAAAGAAGACTTGAATAAGGTTTCAAAACACTTTGCAGAAGTAGGCAAAGGAAAGTCCTCAAGAATAGAAATTAGAAGTATTCCTCAAAGTGGTTATTACATGCTGTTAAGTGTAAAGAGTGAACCTATTATAATAAATGACCAAGTAACAGGTATTTTTGCAATTGCTAGAGATATTACAGAATTAAAGGAAAAAGAGGAACTTATAAGGAAATCCGAAAAGCTTTCTATTGTGGGTGAATTGGCTTCCGCTGTGGCGCATGAAATTCGAAACCCTCTAACATCCTTAAAAGGTTTTCTCCAATTACTTGAATGTCAGGCTGCTGAGAATAAAGAATACTTTAACATTATGTTATCAGAAATAGAACGCATCAATTCAATTGTTAGTGAATTTATGATTCTTTCCAAGCCTCAAGCCATTACCTATCAAAACAAAAATATTACGTCTTTACTCATAGATGTGATAACTTTACTTGAAACAATAGCTATCTTAAAGAATATAGAAATTATAAAGGAGTTTGAAGAGAACATTCCCCCTGTCAAGTGTGAGGGAAATCAAATAAAACAGGTATTTATAAATATTTTTAAGAACGCAATAGAAGCTGTTCCAAATAGCGGTAAAATCTCTATTAGGGTTAAACAATTGAGAGAAGATAGAGTATGTATTAGTTTTACTGATAATGGGTGCGGTATCCCAAGCGACTTAATGCCGAGACTGGGAGAACCCTTTTATACAACAAAGGAAAAAGGGACAGGTTTGGGTTTAATGGTCAGTTATAAGATTATTGAAGAGCATCGGGGACATATAAAAATAAAAAGCGAGATGAATAAGGGAACAAGGGTAGATATTATACTTCCGACTTCTATTGAAGGAATCCCGTTCAGAAACGAAGTCTAAGGTTGATTATCTTGGCAGGTTCCTCTTGATTCTCCCTGCTGCTTAGTCTTGAATGGGAAGAAAAAGACTATAAACAACAGCTGTTTTTTGGATTTTTAAACCGCCTTTCATTCGGCGGTTTATTTATTTTTGATGAACTTAGTGATGTTCACTAACATTTCAGTTGTTACCTTATTTGAAAGCTAAAGTGTCAATAGCAGCCTTCTCGACTTATTTCTGTAAGGTTTTTCAAGCCAAAAATTTCACCGTTTTTTATGGAAATAATACCTCAATGAAATTTTTTCTGATTTTTGGTACTTTTAAAGTGAATTCTTATATAACTAACACCTCTATTGAAGCTTTCATTTTTTGATAGTTGTTTAAAATACATATCGATGCAACATTTTTTCAATTTTAGGATGCACGGTACTTTTTTAGAGAAATAGTAAAAGGGGGAAGTTCTTTGCAAAATGTACGGTTTCAATATAGTGCACGTACGGTTGGTACATTCATCATTTTTTATACAATATTTTACTATATATGGATTTGGTGCTGGAGGCATCAAGAACGGATTAAGATAATAGGAGGGGATTTTTTTTCAACTGTCAGTCCTCTTATTAGTTGCATTCTACTTTTTTCCACCTACAAGAACGGAGGATTAAACCAAAAGAAATTTTGGTTATATATGGGGATAGGTTTTTTTTGCAACTTCATAGCTGAAGCGTTATTTAGTTATTATGATATAGCTTTACATCAATTAGATCCCTTCCCGAGTTGGGCTGATGTATTTTATATACTCCAAATTATTTTTCAGTTTATTGCTATTGGGTACGTAATTACCAAGAATAAAGGGAAGTGGAAATCCACTCGTATCATATTTGATATTGTCGTTATGATGATAATTGCTTGTACCGTTAGCTGGCATTATATTATGCAGCCGATTTATAATAACACAAATTTATCTGCTCTAGAAATGATCATATTGTTATTTTACCCAATTAGCGATTTAGGGATATTTCTAGGGATCTGGAGTTTATATATATTGGCTAGGGGAGTGTTACCGCGCAAAACGATCTATATTCTCATTAGCAGCTTTTTTATAAATATAATTCTTGACTCCATTTACTTATTCCGAGAGAGCCATGGTCTATATCAATCAGGTGAGCTAACGGATCCTGTTTGGTCATTTACGACTCTTTTATTAGGCTTCTCTAGCTTATTTGTCCTAGAGGGAGAGCCTGTACAGCCAATGAATCCTAAAAAGGATGCATTCCAAAGAAGCGACAAATTAATCCCCTTATTTAGTACATTATTTCTGTCTATTTGGTTACTTATTCAAGTTCCGCAAAGGGACGATTGGTTTATTAGTAGTGTCATATGTTTCATTCTACTAGCATTTAGACAATATTTGACCATACAAGATAATCATACATTAATCAATCTTTTTGTAGAATCAGAGAAGAAGCTGCATTTCACTATACAAGAGCTGCAACAGATTAACTCCCTTCGAGAGAAGGAAGCAATGACAGATTATCTGACCGGCCTGTGGAATCGGCGGTATATACAACAAGCTCTTTCAGGGTTAGGGACACAGGCTGCTCAAGATGGGAATATATTTTCCTTGGCGCTTATCGATATAGATCACTTTAAGAACATAAATGATTGTTATGGACATGATACAGGAGACGCAATTCTAGTGAAAGTTGCAGAAATACTTTGTCAATCGGTAAGAAAAACGGATATTATTGGGCGTATTGGAGGGGAAGAGTTTATTGTGCTCTTTCCTTATACTGACCTCGATGCAGCAACTAGTATTAGTGAGCGAATTCGTTTAGCTATTCAAGAAACTGAACTGCAGTTCTTGGGCCATAATATAAAGACCACAGTGAGTATCGGCTTAACATATTGGAAAAAGGGAGATGAGTACAGCACATTATTACGAAGAGTCGATGAATGCTTGTATAAGGCAAAACACTCTGGAAGAAATCTTGTAGTAACTTATAGCTGAGCCCTCTAAAGTGCTTTAGAATCTTCTTATTACTGATAAATTAATGAAATGATTAGAAACGACAAGGGCCTTGTCCTCTGTGGTATTGGGAATCATCTGCCTTAAACAGAAAACGATTATTATCGTTATTTTAAGATTTGAGATTATTGCATGTTTCCTCATCAGTATGCTCTGCAATTCTTGTGTTTATGTCGAAAAAATATATAATAAATTACATACTATATATTTTACATCGGCATGTTTCAGATCAACTAAGGAGGAATTTTTAGTGCAAAGTAAGAATAAAACAGTGATAAAATCTATGGACCTCCTTAATCTCTTTTTAACATACCCTAAGCTAACTTTTAATGAAATGATCAAACTTTCTGGGATTCCGAAGACATCTGTTCATCGTATGCTTGGCTCACTTGAGGACATGGGCTTTCTCGATAAAGATGAGGATGGGAAATACTCACTCGGGCTATTATTTTTGCAATTTGGGCAATTAGTAGCAGAACGGCTGGATATCCGGCAGGCGGCATTACCGATTATGAGGGCGCTTCGGGATGATGTTGAAGAAGCAGTTCATCTAATTATCCAAGATGGAAAAGAAGCAATTTATATCGAAAAGTTAGATACAACACAGTCAGTGAGATTGTATACGGCAATAGGCAGAAAATCACCTCTTTATGCTGGGGCATGTTCGCGAATTATTCTTGCTTTTTTACCTGAATACGAACGGGAGCAATACCTAAATGATATTGATTTGAAACCGATTGGATATGGGACGATTACGGATAAAGAGAGGCTTCGTTTTATATTGGAGGAAACTCGAAAAAATGGATATACGATCAGCAACTCAGAGCTTGAAAACTATACAACTTCAGTAGCCGCTCCCATTTTTAACCATGAAGGCCATGTCATCGCGGGTATTAGTGTTGCAGGTCCGGATATACGTTTTCAGGAAGAAAGGTTACCTGAATTAATTCAAAAGGTGAAAAAAGCTGCTGAAAGCATTTCGGCAAAATTAGGACATAGACCTACTAAATAAGGGTTGAGGATTGCTGAAGAATTTGATATGATAAAAGAAATGAAAAGACTATGTGTAACTGGCGAAACACGGATAACCGTGAGGGAGCACATAGTGACGTAGCCGTTCGCCTGGGCAGAGGTAAGGGAAATATCCCTTACCTCTTTCTGTTTATAAGGAGAGGATATTGAAGCTGATAGTAATTTTTAAATTTCATTATTTATAGTAAGTCGAGATCTTCATAGATTTTGGACAGCAGCAGGTTTCCTTGCTTAAAATCTTGTGAATGAATTTAGCGATTTGAAAAATATCATCAGTAAAAAGAGGAGAGAGCAGTATGAGCACAATTCTTTTAGAAAAAGTAAAAACAATCAAAACATTAAATAATATTGCAGAAAGCGGACTAAATGTATTCAATAAGGATGGCTTTACAATCGACAATGACAGTGAAAATCCTGATGCCATTGTTGTTCGCAGCTTTAATATGCATGCAATTGAGTTCGGCAATAATCTAAAAGCAATCGCACGGGCAGGAGCGGGTGTTAATAATATTCCGGTTGATAAATGTACAGAACAAGGCATTGTTGTTTTTAATACTCCTGGTGCCAATGCTAACGCTGTAAAAGAAATGGTACTTGCTTCATTAATCGCTTCATCCCGTAATCTTTTTGCCGGTGTGGCATGGACAAAGACATTAGAAGGTGAAGGAGAACAAATTCCGAAGCTTGTAGAAGCAGGAAAGAAACAATTTGTTGGAAAAGAAATTAAAGGAAAAACTCTTGGCGTAATCGGATTAGGTGCGATCGGTGCGCTTGTAGCAAATGATGCACTTGATTTAGACATGGATGTAATTGCGTTCGACCCGTTCATCTCCGTCGATATAGCTTGGAATTTATCCCGCAATGTACAGCGTGCTATGACGATTGAACAGCTGTTTGCTAACTCCGATTATATTACTGTACACGTTCCGTTAACTGATGGCACAAGAGGAATGTTTAACGAAGAAGCTTTTAGCATCATGAAGCCAGACGTTCATATTTTGAATTTCTCACGCGGTGAGCTTGTGAATGAAGCGGATATGGAAGCTGCACTTGAAAGTGGAAAAGTTGGTAAGTATATTACAGATTTCCCGAATGAAAAAGTGTTGAAAATGAAAAATACAATTCCAGTCCCGCATCTTGGTGCCTCTACGAAAGAGTCAGAGGAAAACTGTGCTATTATGGCGGCTCGTCAGGTGAAGGAATTTCTAGAAACAGGAAATATCAAAAACTCAGTGAATTTCCCAAATACTTCTCTTCCTTACGTAGGAAAGCGACGTGTCGCAGCTTTCCACAAAAATGTTCCTAATATGGTTGGGCAGATCACATCGACTATATCAAGCTATAATTTGAATATCGCTGATATGGTAAACAGAAGCCGAGGGGAATATGCGTATACGATGATTGACATTGACAATGAAGTAAACGGCGATATCCTTCCTAGCTTAGAGGAAAAGATCAAACAAATTGAAGGTATCGTTACAGCGCGTATTATCTAAATAATAGTTTAATTGTAACGTTTAAATAAGATTATCGTATAGTTTACAACACATACAATCACTTAGAAGAAAAAATAAAACAGAAAAGCTGTCCCAAAAAGTTCCTTTTCAATATGACCTTTTGGGACAGCTTCCTTTTTATTCATTATTTATAAATCTTCTTGAATTAAAGCGCCTTTTACGTTAACAAGATTTCTTGCAAGAAAAAATAAAGGTAAAAGACAACAAATAATAGGCAGTATGCAGTTACAAAGAATTATCGGGAAGGTTTTTTCTCCAATATACTTTTAAAGTTATCTCTATAATAAAACAACATATAACTATAAAGAATGATAAGAATTACTACTAAAAGAAGCAGCGAATGATCTAGGAAAAAATGAAGTAAGAAAATGTTGGCTACGATTGGAGATAATATTGCAAGTGCTAATGGGACAAACAGATTCATTAAAAGTAAAACTCCACATAGGATCTCCAAAGACTTTTCAACAATTAATAAATATTTAAATTCGAATAATGCCATCGCCTCAGGACTAGTTGCTATAAACGGTTCAAGTCCAAAAATAACAAAATAACCGTTTGCACCTGCAGCTAGGAAAATAACTCCTAATAAAAGCCTGGATATATGTATAAATATGTTAGCCAATTTCTACACCCCCTATTAAAATCTATTCAGAATAAATTTATTATAACCCTAAATGGAACAATTTGGTGAAAATCCCTTGATGTTTTAATGTATGTCCGTTTTAGAGCTGTTTTAGGTAAATACCTATTAAAATTCATATTCATCAAAAATTTAAAATTGAGTTTGTTACAAAAAATCAAATTTTTATTCTGGCTTTTTTGTAGTTTTTTGTTTGATTATGTAGATCTGACTATAGATTAAGGGTACAGCTTGTAATACATTCTGATATAGATAAAAACAGGCTTGTGAAAAAACAAAGGGGGGAGTTTTATGAAGAAAATTGGTTTGGGGACCCAAATTTTTATTGCACTTGTACTTGGAGTTATTGTTGGTATCGTTTTTCATGGCAACGAAGATGTAAGCGTTGCCATACAACCGATTGGGGATATTTTTATCCATCTCATTAAGATGATTGTGCTGCCAATTGTCATCGCTGCATTAATAGTGTCGATAGCTGGTGTAGGTGACATTAAAAAATTAGGGAAATTAGGCGGTAAGAGTATTCTTTACTTTGAAATAGTTACAACAATTGCGATTGCAATGGGATTATTGGCGGCAAATCTATTTCAGCCAGGCACAGGTTTGGATACGGCCAATGTTGAGCAAGGTGATATTTCAAAGTATGAACAAACAATGAAAACGACGGAAAATCCTAGTGTGGCGGATATTATTGTTCATATTGTTCCGAAAAATGTATTTGAATCTGCCGCTCAGGGTGACTTACTTCCAATCATCTTCTTTTCTGTTTTGTTCGGATTAGGAGTTGCAGCGATAGGTGAAAAAGGAAAGCCGGTTCTAGAATTTTTTGAAGGCGTATTAGAGGCGATGTTTTGGGTAACAAATTTAGTTATGAAATTTGCTCCATTTGGAGTATTTGCACTCATCGGGGTGAACGTTGCTAAATTTGGCGCAGCTTCATTAATCCCTCTAGGGAAACTAGTAATTGCTGTTTATGTAACAATGGCACTCTTTGTGTTAGTTGTTCTTGGTGTGATTGCGAAACTGTCCGGGACAAGCATTTTTATTCTTCTGAAGGTGCTAAAGGATGAGATTGTTTTAGCATTTACAACAGCTAGCTCTGAAGCAGTGCTGCCGAGAATTATGGATAAGATGGAGAAGTTTGGCTGCCCAAAATCAATCACTTCTTTTGTGATTCCAGTTGGCTATACATTTAACTTAGATGGTTCATCCATTTATCAAGCTCTAGCTTCCCTTTTCGTGGCGCAAATGTATGGGATCGATTTATCAATCTCGCAGCAGGTTACACTATTACTTGTGCTGATGCTTACATCAAAAGGAATGGCTGGTGTTCCGGGTGCGTCGTTTGTGGTTATTTTAACAACACTTGGCGCTATGGGACTTCCTCTAGAAGGCGTTGCTTTCATTGCCGGTATTGACCGTATTTTGGATATGGTTCGAACAGTAGTTAATGTAATAGGGAATTCTTTGGCGGCAATCGTCATGTCAAAATGGGAAGGCGAATTTGACCAAGAAAAAGCAAATGATTATGTGAAATCATTTAAAGAGGCTAATAAAGAGTCTCATGTAGCATAATTTCATTGAGCATAGGAGGAAATATTATGTTATCTACTAATGGAAATACTGGTGTACGAATAGAAAGGGATTTTTTAGGATCAAAAGAAGTACCAGCGGATGCCTATTATGGGATTCAAACGCTGCGGGCAGTTGAAAATTTTCCGATTACAGGCTATCGTGTTCACGAACAGTTAATTAAAGCATTAGCGATTGTCAAAAAAGGGGCAGCCTTAGCTAATATGGATACTAAACGTTTATATGAAGGCGTGGGTAATGCTATTGTTCAGGCAGCAGAAGAAGTAATAGAAGGTAAGTGGCATGAACAATTCATCGTTGATCCTATTCAAGGCGGAGCAGGAACATCCATGAATATGAATATGAATGAGATCATTGCTAACCGTGCACTTGAATTACTTGGAAAAGAAAAAGGCGATTATATGCATGTAAGTCCCAATAGCCATGTGAATATGTCACAATCTACAAATGATGCCTTTCCAACTGCGATTCATATTGCTACTCTTCACTTAATTGAAGAATTATTAGATACGATACAGGATATGCTATCAGTTTTTAAAAAGAAGGCAGAACAATTTGATCATGTAATTAAAATGGGACGAACACATCTGCAAGATGCCGTGCCGATTCGTCTCGGTCAAGAATTTGCAGCCTATAGCCGCGTTTTAGAGCGTGATATTAAACGTATCCAACAATCACGTCAGCACCTATATGAAATAAATATGGGGGCAACAGCAGTTGGTACAGGTTTAAATGCGGATCCCCGCTATATCGAAAATGTGGTCAAGCACATAGCAGATATTTGCGGAATGCCGCTTACTAGAGCTGAGCATCTTGTCGATGCAACTCAAAATACGGATGCTTACACTGAGGTATCTGCAGCGTTAAAAGTATGTATGATGAACATGTCCAAAATCGCAAATGATTTACGTTTAATGGCATCCGGTCCTCGTGCAGGACTTGGGGAAATCACATTACCAGCCCGTCAGCCAGGTTCATCTATTATGCCAGGAAAGGTTAACCCGGTCATGGCTGAGATGATCAACCAGGTAGCTTTTCAGGTGATTGGAAATGACCACACTATTTGTTTAGCTTCAGAAGCAGGGCAGCTTGAACTAAATGTAATGGAGCCTGTACTTGTTTTTAACCTGCTTGAATCTATCAGCATAATGAACAATGCATTTCGTGCGTTTACGGATTACTGCCTAACAGGGATTGAAGCAAATACGGAACGTTTAAAAGAATATGTTGAAAAAAGTGTAGGAATCCTAACCGCTGTTAATCCTCATATTGGATATGAAGTAGCTGCGCGTATTGCAAGAGAGGCCATTTTAACAGGTAAACCAGTACGTGAATTATGCTTGCTGTATGATGTGTTAACAGAGGAAGAGCTCGATCTTATCTTAAACCCTTACGAAATGACAAACCCGGGCATTTCCGGTGCATCACTTTTCGACAGGGAATAACATAATAAAATCCTTTTAAAGAAAACTCGCCGATTGGCGAGCCGTTAGGCGAAGACAGAGGCGTAGTTGCACTTACACTTTATTCCTAAAGTTTCCTACTGCGTCGAATCATCTCCTAGCTGGAAACTTATACTTTCTTAAAGTGTAAAAAGGATTTTTGCTGCGGGAACCTTCTATGAAATTGGAGGTTCCCATTCTTAGATGACAAGCGAAGCAGTATAGACATCTAGATGGATATGAATCCTGTAAGGAGAGGTTGTCTTTCCATTTTCAACATTGTATAATTTTTTTAATTAAACTTACTGTACTGATCAACACATCTGCTATTTCAAACGTATGATTGGTTTCTTTATCTCAAAATAGACGAAAATAGGCAGTTCTCAGCTCAACAGAAAGCTGTCTATGCATAACGAATCTGACATGGGTAGTATTTACCTGTGTTAGATTCGTTGTTTAGGTTTATGTATGTTAAAAAATGCTGGAAGTGAAGTGCTTGCAAATCAACTGATTTTTAAAAAAGGATTTATATGTTTTCATATTTATTATAGTTGCTGTTCCATTCGCAGGAGAGTTGAAGTTTTATCCTTTTCATGATATGTTCCGTGTCAGTTTAGTGTACACCTATTTTTTCCTTTCGGGTTGGGCTAGACTGGCTTATACAAGACCTTTTGGATTTTGTCACTTCTGTTCAAGTGCGCTATCCTGCTTCAATTTATTATTTCATATACTCGTTTCTGTTTTATATACTAAAAAAGAATCGGTTTCATCATCGTCCTTGGATTATTGGGGGATTAGGAGTTACCGTTGCAATCATATCTAGTTCAACTGAACTAATGTTTCGATATATGGCTGTTGGAGACTTCCTTACTCTGCCAAAGCTAATCCAAATCTTTATAATTGCTATTTTCCGCAGCTTTTTTGTGCTTTCCGTCTTTAGTATAATGGAGTTATATGAAGGGCAACTGAGACATCGGCCTTTCGTATGTACACGAATTACAGAGGAGCTCAATGGATTAGTTACTCTCCAAAGGATTTGAAACATAACGGAAACGCTTTCATAAAAAATTCCGGTATATAGCCTATTTGAAAGAAGGTAAGTCTATGCATTTTTATATAATAGATGATGATGAAGTACATCGTTCCATGTTGACACAAATAATTGAGGATGAGAATTTGGGAGATGTTGTAGGGGAAGCCGAAGACGGCTCCATGTTGGATAAAAATTTAATAGCTTTAAAGTATGTGGATATTCTATTTATTGATTTGTTAATGCCAGTTCGTGATGGGATTGAAACAATTCGCTCTCTACGCGGGAAATTCTCAGGTAAAATTATCATGATTTCACAAGTAGAATCAAAAGAGCTGATTGGGGAAGCCTATTCACTTGGTGTTGAGTATTATATTACGAAACCTATCAACCGTATTGAAGTATTAACTGTTATCCGAAATGTAATGGAACGAATTCAGCTAGAAAAGTCTATTTCTGATATTCAAAAAACATTAAATAATATATTGAGCTTCCAGCACCCAAAGCAGGAAACGGCACATGCATTGAAGCAAAGCAGCATCGTAACGGCTGGAGAGTTTCTCTTATCTGAATTAGGCATCGTTGGTGAAAGCGGCAGTAAGGATTTACTGGATATTCTGCAATATTTAGATCAATACGAACAATCTCCTGGGTTTGAGCAGCAATTTCCGCCGCTCAAAGAGATTTTTGTGCAAATCACCTTAAAAAAAGTAGGGGTATCTGCGGCACAAATTGATATTCAGCGAGAGGTAAAAGCCTCTGAACAGCGTGTACGAAGGGCAATTTACCAATCATTAAATCACCTAGCATCGCTCGGCCTAACAGATTTCTCAAATGCCAAGTTTGAAAATTATGCTTCTAGGTTTTTTGATTTTACGATTGTGCGTAAGAAGATGACAGAGCTGCAAAGGAATCCCAAAGTTTCTGCTTCCAGTACGCGGATTAATACGAAGAAATTTATTCAGGTCCTTTATTTCGAATCGAAGCGCCTCATGTCAGAGGATTAACGGAAAAGGTTAAATATAGAATCCATAATCGGATTCTATGTTTAGCTTTTTTATTTTTGGGATCCAGCACACATTTTAACGAAAATATACGCTAAGCAAATTTCAGCATAAAACGAGCAGATTTTTTCTAGTGTAAAAAACCTGCTCGTTAATTTTAAGTTTAGAAGTTGGAGGTTTATTCGTTAAAAAGAGTATATACAGGATATTGCCTTATGCAGCCTGCTTACGCCTTCTTTTATATCTTCATTTGTTAAATGCCCATAACCCAAAATAATTCGGTTATGATGCTTTCCTTTTTCAATGGCGTGGTCTTCCACAGGATATACTTTCACTCCAAGTTGTTGAATTTCCTCAAGTAATTCTTTTGTGAATTGAAACTGATTGAATTCAGCAATCAGGTGTAACCCTGTAGAATAACCGAAAATATTGATTTGATTCGAGAATGCGGATTGTAATTGATGAATTAGGAAGTCCCTTCGCTTTTTATAAATTTTCTTCATCTTCGTAATATGCCGTTCTAAATAACCTTCAGCAATAAATTGAGCAAGAATAAGCTGATCTAAAGAAGGGGTATGTAGATCCGAAAACCATTTTAACCTGCGGCATTTTTCAATAAGGTGTGAAGGAAGAACTAAATACCCCATTCTAAGGGCCGGTGATAAGATTTTGCTAAATGAACCAATATATAATACACGATCCGGATCCAATCCCTGTAATGAACTTACAGGTGAGCCTTCATATCGAAATTCACTGTCATAATCATCCTCAACAAGATAACAATTTGTTTTTCTCGAGTAGTTAATCAATTGGACCCGTCGTTGAATCGGTAACGCCGCACCTAAAGGAAACTGATGGGAAGGAGTAATAAAGATGAACTTGGGATTTTTATTTAAAGGCAGCAAGGATGTATCCATCCCATTCTCATCAACTGGTATAGGATAAAGGGAGGCCCCTGAAGCTTTAAAAATTATTTGAATGTCATTGGTGATAGGATCTTCTATTAGCACTTCGTCACCCGGTGATAAAAGTAACTTAGAAACAAGTGTTAAAGCTTGAGTTGCACCGGAAGTAATCACCAACTGTTCTGGATGACAAAAAACTCCTCTTGTTTTCAGTAAATAGCGAGATAAAGCCTCTCTCAATTCCGGACGCCCTTCGGGAATATCGTATCCAAACGTAGAAGGAGGCGCTTCATTCCATATGATGTGAGACAACTTTGCCCATGCCTTACGTGGAAATAAGTCCAATGCCGGTATTCCTGAACGAAAATTAATGATGTTACTGTCTTTGTTTGTTTTTTCGTACCAAGATAAAGAATCAAGCAGAGGTGCTTTTTTATGTTTTTCTAAATATGTTCCTTCAGCAATAAATGTTCCTGAACCTCGTCGAGCAACCAAAAAGCCTTCGGCAAATAGTTGATCATAAGCTTCTAAAATTACATTTCTAGACACTTCTAGCTCAGAAGCTAGTTCCCGCGTTGATGGCAGTTTTTCTCCTGATTGCAGCTCTCCATTTAAAATTCGTTCTCTTATTTGTTGATAAACCTGACGAATTAAAGGTATATCTGATGATCGATCAATAGGTATCCAAAGCATATATATTTTCCTTTCATAAAAGTGGTACTGTTAAAATTTGTATGAAATGGTACTAATACAAACCATTTTAGCATGCTACAGTTAGATCAAACAGTTCTAAAGGAGATGAAAATATGATGACGAACCCAGAAATTCAAGTAGCGCAAGCACTTAAATCGATTGCACGTAATGAACATATCAAATCCTACATACAACAATCCACTGAGCTCTATGCATTATTATTACAAGGTGCAAAACGCTTTGTCACCGGAGAAACGAGACATGAGGGGATTGCAATAGCAAAAGAATTGATCACAAAAGGTTATCTTACTTCACTGGAATACATAGGGGAAAATACAAAGGATTTGGAGGAATGTTATAAAGCAAAAAATGAGTTTTTGAATCTTATTAAGAGCATAGGTGCTCTGTCTACAAAACAAACGGTATCACTCGATTTATCGCATATCGGGTTGTCTGTAAATCCGGAAACAGCTTATATCCATTTAACAGAGTTAGCAGAGAGGGCAAAAACGGATGAAATTACGCTCATGATCAGTATGGAAGAATCATCTAAAACAGATGAAATTCTTTCCATCTATAAAAAAACAACTGAGCAATATCCTAATGTAGGGATAACGATCCAGGCGCATTTATATCGTTCAGACAATGATATTCAAGAACTCATTCATTATCCAGGAAAAATACGAGTTGTAAAAGGTGCCTATCAAGAAGCTTCGGATATTGCTATGCCCAGGTCAACTGATTTAAATCAACAGTTTCTTCAACTTGTAGAACAATTAGTTGAAGCCAACCATTCTGTATCTATAGCAACACATGATGAGACACTTATTCGGGAAATGGAGCAACGTCAATATATTAATAACCCCCATGTAGAAATTGAAATGCTCTATGGGATACGGCCTGATTTGTTAAAAGAATTAAAAAACAAAGGGTATAACTCTAGAGTATATTTGACTTACGGGAAAGAGTGGTACTTGTATTTATGTCATCGGATAGCTGAATATCCAGAAAATCTGTATCGTGTAGTGACGGATATGATATATTCATCTTCAACAAAGAAGGAGCAGGAATATTGAATAAATATTTAATTCCAAATTTAAAAATTACTTTGGCTATGGTTATTGTGGGAAGCTCAGTCGTAGCAGGTAAATTAATTGTTCAAAGTTTTCCTGTATTCGTAGCATCCGAACTAAGATTTCTTATCGCAGCCATTATTCTTGTTCCGTTGCTGATAAAATTTGAGGGAATACCTCCTATTAGTAAAAGAGATTTTTTCATCCTCTTCTTACAAGCATTATTTGGGGTATTTTTATTCAATATTTTTATGTTATATGGACTGAAATTAACTACAGCCATTGAAGGTGGAATTATTACAAGTATAATTCCGGCTGTCACTGGGGGACTTGCCTTCCTTCTCCTTAAGGAAAAATTAACAAAGAACATCGGTATAGGAATTATACTAGCCATTTTAGGGACATTAGCAATCAATGTTTTCGGATCATTTTCAAATGCGGCACACGGTTCCTCACATGTATTAGGGAATTTGCTTATTTTCAGTGCTGTTATTAGTGAAGCATTATTTATCATATTAGGGAAACTTGTCGCGCAACAAGTGAGTGCTCTTGCCATTTCAACAATTGTCAGTGCTTTTGGTGCTATCTTATTCTTACCGTTTTCGCTCTACGAGAGCAGTCGGTTTCATTTTGAAAAGGTATCCATTTCAGAGTGGGGGCTGCTATTCTATTTTGGTATCGCTGTAACGGTTATTGCTTTTATTCTTATGTACCAAGGTGTCTCAAAAGTTCCTGCAAGTACAGCTGGAGTATTAACAGGTGTTTTGCCGATTAGCAGTATTATTCTTTCTATCCTTATATTAGGTGAAAAAATCTCCTTGTTTCACCTTGTAGGAATAGGATTGATATTCACAGCGATTTATTTGATTTCAAAACAACCGTCAGAGAATACACAAGCTCAAAGCTTAGGAAAAGAAGTTTAGAGAGATCAAGGAAGGAGTATTGAGATTGAACATAGTAAGTCGCGTTATTCGATCTCAAAAACATTCCTTTTATTGGCAGGGAATGAAAGAAAGGCCGCCGAGAACATTTACGTTTTCAGCGGTCTTTTTCATTCAATGTTCTATATCTCTCCCTATGCATTCCGCCCCCTATCTGATGCCATATCTCGAATTAAAATATTCTTGTTAGATTATGTAGAGTTTTGTTGTTCTGCGTATTTCGAGCTGTATATTATAAACAAGCAATCTTGAATCGACAGCAGCGGGAGGTAATACATTATGACTAGCAAACAAATCATTCGTACTTTGATGGTAGAAACGCCTTCTATCCCTGGCAGTCTTGGGAAAGTAGCAACGACAATCGGTCTTGCAGGAGGAGATATAGGGGAAATCGAAACAATAAAGGTAGGTCCTAATTACACGATACGTAATATTACTGTTCAAGTCGATCATGAGGAGCAGATAGAGGAATTAGCGAGTGCCCTCTCCCGATTAGCAGGAGGCATTCGGCTTCATACCGTCTCAGATGAAGTCCTTCACGCACACGAGGGAGGAAAAATTCATATGAAGAGCAAAGTAGCTCTTCAATCATTGTCTGACTTGAGACGGGTCTATACTCCGGGTGTGGCAAATGTTTGCCGAATCATTGAAGAAGAGCCGGATAAGGCAAGAATTTATACGAGTATTGGCAACTCGGTAGCCATTGTTACAGATGGGACCGCGATTCTCGGTCTCGGGGACATCGGCCCTGTTGCCGGAATGCCGGTTATGGAGGGTAAGGCTGTTCTCTTCGATCAATTAGCCGGAATTAACGGAATTCCTATTCTTCTAAATACGAAAGACCCAGATGAAATTGTACGTACGGTGAAACATATTTCACCCGGGTTCAGTGGTATTTTGCTCGAAGATATTGGCTCTCCGCATTGCTTCGAGGTCGAAGAGCGGCTTAAGAAGGAGTTAGACATTCCGGTTATGCATGATGACCAACATGGAACTGCCGTTGTCACCCTGGCTGCAGCGATTTCGGCATGTAAAAGCGCCGGTATTGACTTGAAAAAAGCGCAAGTAGGACAGATTGGCCTTGGAGCAGCAGGATTAGCGATCTCACGAATGCTTATGGCGTATGGAGTAAAGGATGTATTTGGTGTAGACAAGTGTCCGGATGCGAAGATGCGGTTAGAGAACTATGGCGGCCATCCAGTCGACAGTATTGAAGCGTTAATGAGCAGCTGTGACATTGTTATCGCAACTACAGGTGTACCTGGACTTATTCAAAAGCAATGGGTACGCCCAGGGCAAGTGATTCTAGCCTTATCTAATCCAAAACCAGAGATCGAACCAGAATTAGCCCTGCAGGCAGGAGCTGCTTATGCAGCAGACGGCCGCTCTGTTAACAATGTTCTTGGTTTTCCTGGTATCTTTCGCGGCGTGTTAAATGCAGGGGCGAGGGACATCACCCATTCTATGCTAGTTGCTGCAGCTGAGACAATCGCAGCGTGCACCAAACCAGGGGACTTGGTTCCGCATCCTTTAGATTTACATGTTCATAAAATGGTGACAGAAGCCGTAGAAAGAGAAGCTTTTCTGCATAATGAAGCAGATATGCGAAAGTAAGGATACAAAGTATGAAATGCCTCCTGAATCAATTAAAAAGGTAAAAAAAAGACGATGGAAATATTTATAAAAAATTAAAATATAAAGAAAAATAATCTCCCGCCTGAACTGGGAGATTATTTTTTTAAAAATTTAAGCTCCAAGTCCTCCATATTATTTTTGGTTGCACTAGGAGTTTAGATATACGAACCACATGGTATAAATAAATTTATTTGTGCCGAAAGTGACATTTATCTTGACAAATTTGTAATAACTGGAATAGAATGCAATTAAAATGACAGTCAGTACTGACAGTCAACGAGAAGGGATGAGAGTATGAGCAGCAGTAATAATTTAAGTAACGATGATAAGCTGTTGTTGGCAGCAATCGATCTAATAGCGGAGAAAGGTTACAATGGTGTATCCACCCAGGAAATCGCTGCTGCGGCGGGTTTGAGTGAAAAGACACTGTTTCGCCGCTTTGGAAGCAAACAAAACCTTCTCGAAACAGCATTTGATCGCTTTCATTATGGTGAAGAGATGACAAAACTTTTTAACGAGAAGCTCATATGGGATTTGCAAACAGACTTGCTCCTGATCAGCCGAACATATCATGAAATTATGAATCGCAATCGGAAAATGATTATGATTAGCATCAAGGAGGAAGGCAATTTACCTGGATTTCGAGAAAGAACACAAGAGCAGCCGCGACAGTTGCTTGAAATTTTGAAAAATTATTTTACAGCTATGTATGAGAAAGGAAAACTGATTCGAACGGACCCAGAGCTGCAGGCATTGTCGTTCATGATGATGAATTTCGGAGCATTTATGAACAACCTAGATGCCGATAATAGCTTTCCAACTGTGTCCTTGGAGAAATTTATAATGGAGAGTGTACAGACTTTCACTAGGGCTTTGACTCCCTAGTTTTTTCACCAGTATTATGACAGTCAGTACTGACTGTCAATCATCTTTTTTAAAATAAAAAAGAATTAAAAGAAGGGTGATAATGGAGAATGGAAACAGAAGTTTCACAGCAAACAGGAGAGAAATTAATGCGTATTGTGATGTTCACACTTGCTCTTTCAGCGATGAGTGTATTGATGTTCAACTTCGTACTTCCTGAGATTAGTGTGACGTTTCATCTTAACACTGCACAGGTAAGTTGGGTCACTTCATCGTATGCTCTGATTTACGGGATAGGAACGGTTATTTACGGAAAGCTGGCAGACCGCTACAAGCTCAAAAATTTACTGACGTTTGGATTGTTATTTTTTGCTTTTGGTTCACTGACTGGCCTCGTCTCCCAAACTTTCTGGATGGTGCTTGTCGCAAGATGTTTGCAGGCAATAGGAGCCGCTGCTATCCCAGCAACAGCTATGCTTATCCCATTGCGCTACTTTCCTCCTGAACAGAGAGGTTCAGCTACGGGTACTGCGTTCGTAGGTTTAGCTATTGGCAGTGCTCTTGGTCCGGTTATTTCTGCATTAATTCTAAGTGTTATGCATTGGCGCTGGTTATTCTGTGTACCCCTCCTCATCTTAATCACGTTGCCCTTTTACCGTAAATATTTAGGGGATGAGAAAGGCAGCCCTAGTAAATTTGACTGGATAGGAGGAGTTTTACTAGCTGTGACAGTGGCTTTGCTGCTTTTAGGTGTGACCAATGGAGCAGGCTGGTGTATGATTGGAGGTCTGCTCGCTCTGGCTTTGTTTATAGTACGAATTCGTTCCGCTGCAGAACCGTTTGTTCAACCGGAGCTCTTTACCAATAAGAGCTATTCTCTCTGGCTAACGATAGCTTTTCTAATAAGCGGAATTGGTTTTTCCCTTTATTTTCTAAGTCCATTGCTTTTGGCTCATGTACATCAGCTGCCACCGAGCTGGATCGGTTTTATAATGGTTCCTGGTGCAGCAGCCTCAGCCATTCTTGGGAGAAAAGGCGGTAAGCTTGCTGACTTGAAAGGGAATTCATATCTTTTCTTTGTTGCATCTGGATCGCTATTAGCCTGCTTTGTTTTGCTTTCCACCTTTACTGGAATATCTCCCGTATTCATTGCTATCTTTTTGGTTTTGGGCAATGTAGGGCAAACCTTTATGATGATTGCGATGTCTAATTCAGTCCGGATGACATTACCAAAGGAACAGGCCGGAGTAGGGATGGGGCTTCTGTCAATGTTGAATTTCATTGCGGGGGGAATGGCTTCAGGGGTTTATGGTAAAGTGGTGGATCTTGACCCCGCTGTCCATTGGAACCCAGTAAATATATTTCCAAATGGTACTATTTATAGCAATATATATTTGGTTCTTGCTGCTTTGCATGCCAGCATTCTGTTGTTTTACTATTTCCAGTTTGGCAGAACAAAGAGAAAAAGCATTCAGTTGGAAGGCTGAAGGCTTAGTGGGCCTATTACCTAATAAGAAAGCAGCATTATTGAACGCAAAAAGAAGCAAACATTTTGATAAAATGTTTGTTTTTTAAAAAACAAAAACGAAAAATGTTTGAATATACAAAAACAAATTGATAAAATGTTAGCTATAATATAAACATGATGAGGAGGTGTTTGTTTAATGCAGAATTCAGAATTATTTTGGAACGCATCGCTGGAGGAACTTAAACGGGGATATATTGAAGAGCCAAATTATTATACCTGTCTGCTTTGCGGTAAACAAATCGAAAAAGGTGTAATCTATCCTGACAACGGAGTCCTTTATGAAGCTGAAAGATATGTAAGGATCCATATCGAGAATGTACATCAATCGGTGTTTGAATCCCTGATTGGACTTGATAAAAAGCTCACAGGCCTTACAGATCATCAGAATCGTCTTCTTCACCTTTTTTACCAAGGTAAAAGCGATTCAGAGATTCAAAAGGAACTGGGGATTGGCAGTGCTTCTACCATTCGGCATCACCGTTTTGTATTGAAGGAGAAAGAGCGTCAGGCTAAGATGTTTTTAACTATGATGGAGCTTTTAAAAGAAAAAGATCAGCATGCACCGATCATCCTATCCCCCCATAAAACAGCCAAGATGGTAGATGACCGTTATCATATTACGCAGGAAGAAAAGGAGGATATCATAAAGAAATACTTTCCTCAAGGAAGTAACGGACCATTGTCTACCTTTCCGCCAAAGGAAAAGCAGAGGCTGGTTGTGCTTCGGGAAGTCGTACATCATTTAACGAGTAACCGAATTTATGATGAGCAGGCAATCAATGAGATATTGAAAGCTGTCTATCATGATTATGTGTTGTTAAGAAGATATTTAATCGAATATGGCTTTTTGGATAGAAAGCCTGATGGAAGCGAGTATTGGCTAAAAAAATAATGAACGGAGAAGGGGGAAAAGAAAGATGGATCGAAAAAAAGAATTAAAGCATCTATATAAAGAAACAAAAACTGAAGCGGGAATTTATCAGATTAAAAACACCCAAAATCAAAAGATTTTTGTTGGAAGCACGATGAATTTAAAAACTTTGAACGGAAAAAGGTTTGAGTTGGAATTAGGAACGAATACAAATAAAAAGTTACAAGAAGAATGGAAGCAATTTGGAAAAGAAGCGTTTGTTTTTGAGGTGTTAGAGGTTTTAAAAAAGAAAGAGACTGGATATTTTGATGCGAAGCATGAGTTAAAAAAACTTGAGGAAGCATGGCTGGATAAACTTCAACCGTATGGAGAACGTGGATACAATCAAGAAAAATTCCGATGAAAATCCGTTAGTGTTCATTATGCACGGATCCTATTTTGGAATTTGTCAATCATGTTTTTGTATATTGCATACACTGCTTTTATACGTGATACTGGTGATTCCAAGGTACCGTTATCATCTATACAAAACTAAAAATTTTTCTTGCCCGTATCTTTTCCTCCCCCTAAATCCGTTATAAGGGCAGAGAGGTTCAAAAGGAGTGAACAGAATGATTACCAACAGAGACTTGTTTGCCGATGAAAGCGTTCAACTAGAGGGAGAAAAAATCCAAATAAATCAACTATACCCGGGTCTTCAAAGATATTCCCATTTTCTTGCTAAAAACAAATGGGATGCTGAGGATCTCGTTCAAGAGGCTGTCCTAAAAGCTATCCAGTATTATCATCCATCCGAATTAAGCTCCGCACTCTTGAATAGGATTGCTTACCATCACTGGGTTGACACTCTTAGAAAAAGAAAGCAGGAGGTAGTCGGAATCCTTCAAGATGTATCAGAAGGAGATAATACATGCAATATGGATCAATTGCTTGATACTGTGAAACTATTGGTGAATCATTTAACCCCAAAACAAGCGGTCATTTTTATATTGAAGGAAGCATTCAGCTATCAAGCAAGGGAAATCGCTCATTTACTGGATACTACAGAAATGGCGGTTAAATCCTCACTTCACAGGGCAAAGAAACGGCTGGAAAAGAAAACTTCGCTTCAATCCGTGGATTCCTTCTGGAGTAAAGAAGACAGGGAATTGTTATTTGACCTGCTGTACAAATCTCTTCAAGCTGAGGACCCGTCCATTTTAGTTGATTGCATATCAGAAATACCTTCATTGGCAGAAGTTCCTAAGCTGGTTCAACAAAAGCATTCTGCTTCCCCTCTTAACCTTTACTGCATGGCAGCTTAAAAAGGGAGGAATTTTAATGAACATGATTCCATATGTAATTGAACAATCCAGCCGAGGGGAACGTTCATATGATATTTATTCACGTCTATTGAAAGATCGTATTATCATAATTGGGAATGAAATTAATGATCAGGTGGCAAATAGCGTAATAGCCCAATTATTGTTTTTGGAAGCTGACAATCCTGAAAAGGACATCTCTATTTATATTAATAGTCCGGGTGGATCAACTACAGCAGGATTTGCGATTTTTGATACGATGGAGCATATTAAACCAGAAGTTAGCACAATCTGCATTGGGATGGCTGCATCGTTTGGAGCATTACTGCTCCTCGCAGGAACAAAGGGGAAGAGATATGCTCTTCCAAACAGCGAAATAATGATTCATCAGCCGCTTGGAGGGGTAAAGGGCCAGGCAACAGAAATTGAAATCTCGGCCCGGAGAATCCTAAAGCTCCGAGATCATATTAACGAAATAATTGCTAAGCGTACAGGTCAGCCCATTGAAAAAGTGGCAAGAGACACGGACCGTGATTACTTTATGAGTGCACAAGAAGCAATGGAATATGGCATCATCGACGAAATTATCAATAAAAATAAATGATGCTTATCTTCTTCAACTGATAAACGCGTTTAATTGAAGGATGCGCAGGATAATTGTATGAGGCTGCTGCTGTAACACGGATATGTTTTAAATAAAAAAATATGTCTGCGAAGACGCTCCAAAGATTCGCAAAAATGAAAAGAGGGAACTCACATCTCTCTGCTCCAGCTTAGAACATGCATACTAATAAAAGCAAGTCTCCAGTGCACCGAACTGGAGACTTTTTCCTTGTCATATAATGCGATATGACTAATATATTATGTGCTGCGAAACAATCGACCGGCTGTTTGTTAATAAAATTAAAAGTGCGCACCTTTTGGCGATAACTTTCCTTTCTTGATTACATGAACTTTCCTGTTAGATAATTTGGAACCAAAATTTCAGGAGTTTATAGCATTCAGAAATCTCCTATCCTACTAAATCTGTGTAAAAAAAAACGCTAAAAATGCTAACAATTAAGATTGGACATGCATATACTACAGTGCAACGAAAAAACTTAATAGAGGGGGGAACATAATGGGATACGGATATTGGAAAGACAATGACGATTGCAAACAAGAAAAGAAAAAGTGCTATGACTATTCTTATAAAAAGTACTACGTTAAGAAATGTCATTGCGACTGTTCTTTCGAGCCTTACTATCCAAAAGGCTACGACCATGAATCAGACTACGATCACAAAAAAGATTACGACTACGATTACAAAAAAGACTACGACTACGACCGCAAAAAAGACTACGACTACGATCGCAAAAGAGATTACGACTATGATTGCAAAAAAGATTATGACTACAGTCGTAAAAAAGATTGCAACCATGATCGCAAAAGAGACTACTAATTAAATCTTAGTATGCTGGCGAACATGATAGTCTGTTTCATTGGTTAATAGAGCTTCAACCACTTGAAGCTCATTGAACAATCCCCCACTTAGCTATGCTGGAAGTGGGGGATTGTTCTTGCGAATCAAGCCAACGCTCAGTTTCTTAGCAGGTTCCATAGGTCGTCCCGTCCCTGAAAACTATGTTTCAATACATAAAAAGCGAAATTCGTTTCCCGCTTATTTCTGGGCCTCGCCCTTCACGAAATGGAGAAAGAAGTCTTCCTTCGATAAATTTTGATAAAATGAACCTTTATCTGCCATGATATTATCACTTCACCCAAAACAATATTCTATTAATCTTGAAATTCAAGCTATGTTACTGATATTATGTTTAGTAATTCAGTCTTCTGATTTGGTACAAATCAGTATGGTCATAACAGATAAAAAGCCGGGCAAGAAAGGCATAAAGATAAACATGTCATTTTATATAGAGAAAAGAAAGGAGGAGAGAGTTTGTGTTAAGCTTACTACTGCAAGCTATTAAACCGAAAGAAACAACAGAGGAAATTGTACTTCGCCTTCAAACAGGAGAAGGTGACAAAAACGCATTTTTAGTTCAGTACCAGCCTTTTATTCGAAAAGTCGTTTCCAACGTCTGTAAGCGTTACATAACAGAACAGGATGATGAGTACAGCATTGGCTTATTTGCGTTCCATCAGGCCATAGAGAAGTATTCGTATCACAAGGGAAAATCATTTTTTGCGTTTGCTGGGCTTCTTATAAAAAGAGATGTGATTGACTATATACGAAAAGAAGTTCATCAAAAACTTGTCTTTTTAGAAGAAGATCAGCAAGAACAGAACTTGATAGATATGCAGGTTTCGCTTTCTGAATATTTAAAGGAAATAGAGAATGAGAACCGTAAGGAAGAGATTTTTCATTTTCAAAAGGTATTGGATGAATTCCGTATTTCATTTACAGATCTTGTAAACAACTCACCGAAGCATCATGATACAAGGGAGCATTTAATAGAAATCGCTCAAATAGTCGTACAAGATGAACAAATGTTGCAAGAGCTCTTTCGAAAGAAACGAATTCCGTTAAAACGGTTGGAAAATCGGGTGCGAACAAGCCGAAAAACGCTGGAACGACATAGAAAGTATATCATTGCCATGTGCATCATTTTCAGCAGCGATTATATGTACATCAAGGAGTATGTAAAAGGGTGGATGAACGGTGAATAAAGGAATTGTTCTAGAGATTCAAAAGAAAAATGTTTTGCTCCTTACCCGCGATGGAAAGTTTGTGAAGTGCATAAAAAAGCAAGGAAACTATGCAATCGGGCAAGAAATCGTGTTTACTGAGGAGGAATTGCTGCCAAACAGAAAATATTTATTTGCTTTCCCCTTTTTGAAACCAATACTTATGATAAGTTGTTGCTTCCTTGTCGCATTTTTGTTCTTCTATAACGGGCGGCAAGAAAAAGTTATGGCTTACGTATCCATCGATATAAATCCAAGTATAGAAGCAAGCGTGGATAGCAATTTTCGAGTGCTTCGCTTAGAGGCTTATAATGCAGAAGGTGAACAAATTATAAAGAAGCTTAAGAACTGGGAGAAGCAGCCGCTGTCTGATGTAATTGGGCAGGTTATAAATCGATGTCGACTAGACGGATACTTAACAAAGGAAACACCGGTCGCACTCACTTCTGTTGTAGTAGATAATAATAAGATGTTCCAACAAAAGTTGGAACCCATTTTACAAACTATAAGAACAAAGTATGCCAAAGAGAGTGTATCGATAGTATATCAAGAGGGGACAGTTCAAATGAGGGAGAACGCCAGGGGATCGAGAATGAGTACCGGTGCTTATATGGAAAAGGAAAAAGCTAAACAATCTCCTTTGGTTGTTCCAAAATCACCGTCTCCTGTTCCAGAGCACCCGCCGGCAAGTAACCAAATTGAGCAAGCGCCTCATCCTTCCTCTGAAGAACAGCACAATACCGGTTCCCAGGAAGAAACAGTAAAAGAGAAGGAGAAGAGCAATACTCCTCAGAACAACAAACCCGAGGAGAAGGTGAAAAAGGAGAAAGAATCCCCTTATCAAAGCGGCAAACAAGAAGAGAAAGCGAAACAGAAAAACGAGAGTCTTGATCAAAATGACAAGCGTGAGGAGAAGGCGGAACAGAAAAACGAGCGTCTTAACCAAAATGACAAGCGCGAAGAGAAGGTGGAACAGAAAAACGAGCGTCTTAATCAAAATGACAAGCGCGAAGAGAAGATAGAACAGAAAAACGAGCGTCTTAATCAAAACGGCAAGCGCGAAGAGAAGATACAAAAAAAGAAACAATCACTTCATATCCTCCCAAACAAGGAAAGGAAAAAAAGAATAATCATAATATGAACATAGAGGCTCAGTCTATGTTCTTTTTTGTGATTTTCTTACAAAAGACCTCCGCTTTAAACGTGTTACGGCAAAGCCCGCCTCAGGGAGCGTTAGCAAGCTGGTGACGGATAGTTCAATGTACGAATACTCCTTTCTCAAGGAATGAGAAGGCGCAGCCCAGCGATACATAGAGGTACTCTGAGGTAAAATCTGATAGAAATACACTGCAAAATAATTTCGCTTAAAATATTATCGGAACCAATTTGTCAATGTTATCATAGAGAGTAAGCCAAAAATAAAGGAAAAGGTTGCAGATGTTTCATTTCCATCACCATGGCTTTCTGGAATAAGTTCTTTATATACGATAAATAGCATTGCACCCGCAGCAAAAGCTAGTCCATAAGGAACGATGAATAGAAACGTACCAGTAAAGTGAAAACCTATAATTGACGAAATAAATTCAATTAATCCGGTGATAGCAGCATACAGAAACGCTCTAAATCGACCAGAATGATTTGATATAAGAAATAATGCTAGCAAGAACCCTTCTGGAACATTTTGTAGTGCAATTGCGAAGGAAACAACCGGTCCTAAATCTTGATAATCACTTGCGTAACTTACGCCAACGGAAAGACCCTCAGGTACGTTATGAAGAGCCATGGCAATAAATAATAAGGGTGCACTTGTCTGAAATGATAGACTAGATGAGTGATTCAAATCTATATGAGGAAGATAACGATCTAAAAGTGTCAACACTATTGTTCCTAGGATAATCCCGATTGAAAGTACAAATAAATTAGAGATTTTTAGTGTAGAAGGAATTAATCCATAAGTAGCAGCAGCCACCATGATTCCAGCTGTATAAGCCAGTAAGTTATCTTTATGGCGGTGCGAAATAGCTTGTAAAAACATGGCAGGAATAGCTCCTAGTATAGTGCACACGGAAGATGTGATTATCCCTATATATATATCTAACATAACGACCTCCTAATCCTATCCTTATCCCAATATATGTACAAGATAATTGCAACATTCGTTGACTTTTACAATTTATAGGGGCATAGAACTCTCCTGCCGCTTAGCTTTTCCTAAAAGAATTGAAATGACATAAGCTATTTTGGATTGAGCCTTGTTATGTACTCTTGATCAACAATTCTTTGTGTATGAAATCCATTAAGATCTTAAATAAAAATAGCCTTAGTCCCAGTTCGAGAATAAGGCTTATTTCTTTGAATCAAATCGCATTTTGAATTTTTCTGTTACACTCTTTTCTCTTGTTCTATCCAGCTCTGCTCCAGTTTTAATAATAGTATCCCCAAACTTTTCCTTTAATTTAGTAATAGTTTTGTCTAATGGTTCTTTCTTTTCCACTTCCTTAGCTTCTTCTTCAAAATTAAAGAGGTCGAGTTGTTTTGCAGCCTCTTTTTGAGCAATTACATTTTGAGCGGAAATCCCTAACAGCCTAACACTGTCGCCGCTCCAGTGTTTTTTAAATAATTGCATAGCACAACGTAATAAATCAGTTGACTCAAAAACAGGATTTACAAATGTTTGACTTCTTGTAACGGTTTTGAAGTCGTTATATCGAATAGTGATTTGAACAGTATAAGTAATTACGTTTTTTCGTTTCATCCTGCTGCTTACTGATTTAGCTAGCTTTTCAAACGTTTCTATAAGAATACGTTCCTCTGCCGTATTATGTTGAAGGGTAGTTGAGTTTCCAATGGTTTTGAAAAGCGAGGCTCTGTCTTTATCAACCGGTCTGGAATCAATGCCATTTGCCCAATTTCTAAGCATTACTCCATTTTTCCCGAGAAGGTCCCTCGCCTTGTCTTCTTCTATGTTCGCTAAATCCCCAATCGTAAAAACCCCAATATTTATAAGTTTTTCAGCTGTCTTCGTACCGCAGCCATGTAACTCATGAACTGGTTTCGGCCAAAGCATGGCCGGGACATCACGTTTTCTTATAATTGTAAGTCCCATTGGTTTTTTCCAATTGCTTCCATGCTTGCTAAGAACCTTACAAGGGCCTATTCCCCAGGAAGTTTGTATGCGAAATAAGCGAAAGATTTCCTGTTGAGCATTTCCAGCAATTAGGATTGGATCTTTTCCCTGCCGGGCAAGCTCCGTTAAATCAAGATAGCACTCATCTATACTTGCTACTTCAATTTCCTCAGTAATATCGGATAAAAAAGTAAATATGTTAGCTGAGGTTTTCCTATATAAATCAAAGTTAGGAGCTTTCACCACCAAATCGGGACATTTTTGGCGAGCTTGCCATAAAGACATGGTTGTATAGATACCAAGAGCTTTTGCTGTGTAATTAGCTGCTATAATCATGCCATTTCGTTTTAAATTCCCTGCTACGACAACTGCTTTACCTTCAAGGCCGGGATCATTTGCAATCTCACAACTAGCGAAGAATGCATTGCAATCGCAATGAGCAATTACGCGGCCATTACGGGGATGAAATTGTGTCATACTATCATCTCCATCCTATCGAAGAATCCTTTAAAGTTTCACTTTTAATTCAACAACATGTGCCGTCACCTTTTTCGATATGAGATACTTGTATCATATCAACCCGGAACATATGTTTCAAGTCAGAAGCTTATTGGGCAGGAAGGCACAACGATTCCGAAGCCCACTCGTCTCCCGCTTACCGCCGGGCTTTGCCTTTTACACGCTTGAAGAAGGAGGCTTCTGAGCTAAGTTTGTTAAATGGATAGCAAGTGATATATAAAATCAAAGGGCATGGATACTTTTTATCCATGCCCTTTGATTTAGCTAGATTTATATATTTTATAGGATACCGAGCTTTTCATCGCGCAAATCCGTAATAAACATATGCTCGGGTGCATGTATAACCATTAATTGGGGCTTTGACTCCATAGCAACTGCTTGAGGAGCAGCGCCGCATGCCCAAAATACAGGGACTTCACCTTTGTTTATGGTAACAGCATCACCAAAATCAGGGCGAGTAATATCTGTAATGCCGAGATCGGCTGGATTTCCAATATGAATAGGTGCGGCTTTTCCTTAAAACAGCTGTGGAATCGATTGAATAATTGTATACCCGCCCATTAATGCCATAATTACTACAACAAATACTCCTGAAATCGTCAACCATAATGGATGTTTATAATCACCGACAATATTCTTTTTATAAGCGGCAATCAGCAATGTACCAAGTGCAATTGGCAAAATAAGACCATTTAAAGCGCCAACTAAAACCAAAACCTTAACAGGCTTCCCTATTAAAACAAATGCCAATGTTGAGATCACAATAAAGCCGATAATAATTTGTTTATAATTTTTATCTAGTTTAGGACTAAATGTACGAATAAACGATACAGATGTATAAGCCGCACCAACTACCGATGTAATGGCAGCAGAGAACATTACAATACCAAATATTTTGTAGCCGATATTACCTGCAGCAAGCTGAAAAACAGATGCCGGAGGGTTAGTTGGATCAATCTGTGATCCTAATCCTTTTGAAACAACCCCAAGCACCGCTAAAAAGAGAGCGATACGCATAACGGAGGTAATCAAAATTCCAACAACAGAGCTTCTAGTTACCTCAGGCAATGAGCCGATCCCTTTTATGCCGGCATCTAATAGGCGGTGTCCGCCGGCAAATGTAATATATCCTCCAACTGTGCCGCCTACTAACGTTACGATTGCCAAGATGTCAATTTTTTCTGGCGCGACCGATCTAATAACAGCCTCACCGACAGGAGGAGCCGTAGAGAAGGCGACATATAACATTAAACCAATCATGACAAATCCTGCAATTTGTGTAAAGCGATCCATTGCCTTTCCTGCTTCTTTTACAACGAAAATAAATATAGCGATAACTGCACTAATAATAGCACCTGTTTCTGGCGACAGGCCAGTGATAGCATTCAAACCAAGCCCAGCACCCGCGATATTCCCGATATTAAAGGCAAGTCCTCCTATTACAATAAGGAAGGAAAGAAGATACCCTAATCCAGGTAAAACCATATTAGCGATATCTTGTCCTCTTTTTTCAGATACAGCAATAATACGCCAAATGTTAGTTTGAGCAAAGATATCCAATATAATTGAAACTAAGATAACAAATCCAAAACTAGCTGCTAGGCTTTGCGTAAATACGGTTGTTTGTGTCAAGAAACCTGGCCCAATTGCCGAGGTTGCCATCAAGAAGGCAGCCCCCATTAGTAAATTCCAGTTTAATTTTGGCACTGGGGAGCGTTTTTCATCTTTTTCCGATGACACTTTAAGTGGTTCCATGTTCTATTCCTCCTCTATGATCTCTTTTTTATCATCCAATCGCTTCCACTATTATGCCTGCGCCCACAAGAGCTTCCCGAATTTGCCGAGCAAATACGAGCGCTTCAGGGCCATCTCCATGAATACAAACCGTATGGGCCTTGACAGCAACGTCAACTCCTTGTTGTGAAAGAACCTTTCCTTCTTTCACCATACGAATAACTTGGGAGACGGCTTGCTCATGACTATGTATAAGAGCATCCGGCTGTTTTCGCGGTGTTAATGAACCATCCTGTTGATAAGTTCGATCAGCAAATACTTCATGTGCTGTTTGGAGTCCTATTCTTTCCCCAGCCTGTGCTAACTCACTGCCTGCAAGGCCGAATAGAATGAGCTGCGGGTCTACCATGTAGACAGCTTCTGCGATGGCTTCTGCTAGTTCCCTATCCTTCGCCGCCATATTATACAACGCACCGTGCGGTTTAACATGCTGCATTCTTTCGCCTTCGGCTTTAATAAATCCATAAAGGGCTCCGATTTGATAAATGACGATGTCGTATGCTTCCTGCGGTGAAATACTGATGTTGCGCCGGCCGAAGCCAACTATATCAGGCAATCCGGGATGTGCGCCAATCTTGACGTTATTTTTAAGAGCAAGCTGGACAGTTTTTCGCATCACAGACGGGTCTCCCGCATGAAATCCACAGGCAATATTCGCTGATGTAATGAAACGAAGAACCTCTTCATCCATTCCTATTTTGTAAGCTCCAAAACTTTCTCCTAAATCACAATTCAAATCAATTTGATACAAGAAAAACCCTCCTATCTATAAAATGCTTATACTGCTCTAACTGGCATCCCCCCTGATTGAGAGTTGATTTTATTAGCTCCTCTGGATATAGCCTAATATAAAACTTTGATTATGTTTTCTCCAAAACATTTCAAAACTATATCCTTTTCTTGAATTTCCCGAATTTAGGAACTACAGTTTCAAATATGGTGCATAGAATAATCTTAATACATATAACTTAATTTTTTAATAATTTTGTCAAAAAAATTAACAGCAAATTTTAATAAGAATTTTCAAGGGGAAACGGTTGTATTTTTAAATTTTGGTAATTATAATAGCCATGAAATCCATTATTAAGAATTGTTGTTCCGTAAATCGGGAAAAGGAGGAGTGTTTACTAATATTCTAGGTTTAAGAAGAAATACCTTTTAAAAATTATGAAAAATTTCTGGAAAAATCATTTGATTTTTTTGATAGCTGAAAACTGTGATCTTTGAATTAGGAGGATTTTTTATGTGGATAATTACTGTGTATTCAACAGAAAACAATACTACAATGTTTGAATTTAATGCCGAAAAAGAAGCAAGAGAAGCTTTTAAAAAAATTCAGGGCTGTAAGATTCTTTCTGAAGTTGTTTACTTTAATGATGTCCAGTACAAAAACCTTGAGAATATATAACGGTATATTCGTTTTGTACGAGAGCTGGAAAAATAAATATAACTAGTCCGTAATAGACTTTTATGTACCATATGAGTTGAATGATTCTCGTTCAAAAAACTCCAGACACCTGCAAATCACTCTTGGACACGTTATACTACTTGCTGCTCTAAAACAGGATAGAATCAATATCAGTGATATAACAAAAAACTAGTACGTAAGATTTTTTTACGCACTAGTTTTTTTTGGGAGAAATACATGATACGATTAATCTATGATAAAAAAACGGAACTAAAATCCCGAAATTCGGTAAAATGTTAAAATTCCAAGATGACAGGTGAAGATAACCCCTATGTCCATTAGCTTAGCTCTATTCTCATTGTAATTGCTGCTGATGGATGTTTACACACTATTAAAGAGGTGATTAGATTGGCTCAGACTGCTGCTGATGTTCGAACAAGTATGAGGATAGAACCATTCGGAGATTCAGCAATTCTTATCCGATTTGGTAATGAAATCGATTATACAATCCATCGTAAAGTACAGATGCTAACCAATTATTTTGAACAGCACTCTTTTCCTGGGTTTATTGAATGTGTTCCATCCTTTACAAGCGTTACCGTTTTTTATGATCCATTACTAGTTCGCAATGGATATAACCAAAATTTGAGAAGGGCTCATCATTTAGATCCAATAGTATCCCCTTACAAAATAGTCCATTCTATAATGGAAGATATTGTAATGAACCTGAAAGAAGAAGAAAAGGACACGCATCGAATCATTGAAATTCCTGTTTGCTATGGAGGAGAATACGGACCGGACTTGGAGATTGTGGCAAAACACAACAATCTAATGACAGATGAGGTGATTGATATTCATTCGAGTGGAGAATATCTCGTTTATATGATTGGATTTGCTCCTGGTTTTCCGTTTTTAGGAGGACTATCGGAACAAATTGCGACACCCCGACGCTCATCACCACGAACATTAATACCAGCCGGTTCTGTTGGAATTGCTGGGATGCAGACCGGGGTCTATCCAATTGCAACCCCTGGAGGCTGGCAGCTTATTGGCCGAACGCCTCTGAATCTTTTCTTACCTGAGGAGAATCCTCCAAGCTTGCTTCAAGCCGGGGATGTGGTTAAGTTTCGCTCTATTTCATACGAAGAGTATAGAGAATATAGGGAGGGGAATACATGAGTATCACGATTCTTCGTCCAGGCCTGCTTACTAGTATTCAAGATTTGGGAAGGTATGGTTTCCAAAAACATGGAGTAATCGTTAGCGGTGCGATGGATACATATTCACTCAGAATAGCTAATTTATTAGTTGGTAATAAAGAAGGAGAAGCTGCTTTAGAAATTACACTAATGGGGCCAACCTTGTTATTCGAACAAGATATGCTCATAGCTATCACAGGAGGCGATTTGTCCCCAACAATCGAAGGAGACCCGGTTCCTTTATGGCGTCCTATATATGTAAAAAAAGGAAGTATACTACGGTTTGGAGCACATAAGTCAGGATGCCGAACGTACATTGCAGTGGCGGGTGGTTTTGCTATCCCGGAAATCATGAACAGCAAAAGCACATATTTGCGTGGGGAAATTGGGGGATATAAGGGCCGAGCATTACAAGGGGAGGATGTACTGGCTACGAATCAGATGTCTAAACGATCCGTCCGTCTTTTTGAAAAACTTAAACGCAAAACCTTCGCGTATTCATTTACAACCACCAATTGGTTTGTTGATTCAAAACCGTTTTTACAACTTTCAAAAGAGCCCGTTATTCGTGTTTTACATGGAGGGCAATTTGACAAGTTTACTCCTCTCAGTCAGACGCAGTTTTTTACACAGCCATTTAGAGTAACACCACAATCTGATCGTATGGGATATCGAACATCAGGACCGGCTATACAATTGCAAGAGAAATTGGAGATGATTTCTGAAGCAGTGTCTTATGGAACCATTCAAATCCCCCCCGATGGAAATCCTATTATATTGCTTGCAGACCGGCAAACAACGGGGGGATACCCAAAAATCGCACAAGTTATCACGGTAGATTTATCTGCGGTTGCGCAAATAAAGCCAGGAGAAACCATTCGTTTTATCCCTGTAACATTAGAAGAAGCAGAGCAATTATACCTAGAGAGAGAAAAAAATATGAAAGAGCTAGAAGTAGGTATTGGTTTTAAATGTGAGTAGCCCCAGATGAATTTTCATATATAAAAAATAAGGAGCATCTAATATGTTAAATATAAATGAAATTAAAGAACTGATTAAAGTGATCGAGCAGTCATCCATTGAAAAGTTTGAATTGGAGCATGGGGGAACAAAGGTTGTCATTGATAAATCAAATGTTCATAGCCTTCAGCCAGGGGCTAATATAGTGACTGACCATTTTAGTAAAACAGCTTCCAGCCTGGCAGCAACACCAGATGTGAAGCATGCGGCAGATAAGGATGAACCAGCTGCAGAGCTTAAGAAAGATGATATACATCAAGTGCTCGCACCAATGGTCGGCACCTTCTATTCCCGTCCTAATCCAGATACAGCTCCTTTTGTGGAAGTCGGAACAAAGGTTCAGAAGGATACAGTCATTTGTATTTTAGAGGCCATGAAGCTATTCAATGAAATTGAAGCAGAAGTAAGCGGCGAAATCGTTGAGATTTTAGTGGAAGAAGGACAGCTTGTTGAATATGGACAGCCTTTGTTCGCCATAAAGAAGGCTTAATTCATGGATTAGGAGGGGGAGCATCATATGTTCAAGAAAGTGTTGATCGCTAATCGAGGAGAGATTGCTGTTCGGATTATCAGAGCGTGCAAGGAAATGGGGATTCAAACAGTTGCTGTGTATTCAGAAGCCGATAAGGAAGCATTGCATATCAAGTTAGCTGATGAAGCCTATTGTATTGGCAAGACCTCTTCAAAGGATAGTTATTTACATATACCAAATATAATGAGTGTTGCTACATCCACAAAAGTGGATGCAATTCATCCTGGCTACGGTTTTCTTGCAGAAAATGCCGATTTTGCGGAAATATGCGCATCGTGCAATATTATATTTATTGGTCCTAATCCGGAAGCGATCCGCAAGATGGGAGCAAAAGCAACCGCAAGAGAAACGATGAAACAAGCAGGGGTACCAACTGTTCCTGGAACAGATGGACTAATTGAAAATGAGGGCGAAGCATTGTTGGTCGCAGGAGAAATTGGGTTTCCTGTCATTGTGAAAGCAACCGCTGGGGGCGGCGGGAAAGGCATGAGAGTAGCCTATAGTGAGGAAGAACTAAAAAAAGCAATTCGCCAAGCCCAAAGTGAAGCTGAAACTGCATTTGGAAATCCGGGCGTATACCTTGAAAAATATTTGGAAGAGCCTCGGCATGTGGAAATTCAAATTATGGGAGATCGATATGGTAATGTCGTCCATCTTGGCGAACGTGACTGCTCAATCCAACGCCGTCATCAGAAGCTAGTTGAAGAAGCACCATCACCAGCTCTTACTGAAGAATTGCGGAGCAAAATGGGAGATGCAGCCGTGTTGGCGGCTAAAGCCGTTCATTATCATGGAGCTGGAACCGTAGAGTTTCTCCTAGATAAACATGGGCAATTTTATTTCATGGAAATGAATACGCGTATCCAAGTAGAACATCCCGTAACGGAGCTCATCACAGGAATCGACCTGATTAAGGAGCAATTGGCAGTTGCAGCAGGCCATGAGCTTTCATTTACTCAAGAAGATGTCAAATTCAATGGATGGGCTATTGAATGCCGGGTGAATGCTGAAAATCCATCGAAAAACTTTATGCCATCCCCTGGAAAGGTAGATATGTATCTTCCTCCTGGAGGATTTGGTGTAAGAATAGACAGTGCAGTTTATCCGGGATACACGGTTTCACCTTTTTATGATTCAATGGTAGCAAAAGTCATTGTTTGGGGCAAAGATCGAGAGGAAGCCATTCAAAGAATGAAGCGGGCTCTTGATGAGTTTTTTATTACTGGTATTAAAACAACGATTCCTTTCCACCTTCAGCTGCTGGAGCACGAAGCATTTGTGAAAGGAGATTTTAATACAAAATTTTTAGAAACATATAGCCTTCCGATCGAAGAATAATAGATTTATATAACATGATTATTTGGCAATATACTCTAGAATTCTTTATTACATATTCATAAACTAACTTGGAGAATTAGAGCGCTTAAGCAGGGGCTATTTTGTAATTGATTGGAGTGGATGATAAAAAACATCCACTCCCTTTATCTCTGACTTATAGACTTAATTGCTTTAACAGGGCTGCAATTATTTCTCAAATATTGTGCCTTTTTTAAACTTTGAATCTTTAAATGAAAATTTTGTCAGAAGAATATACGAAATGCCTGCTACAATAACGCCCGTAATCCATCCTAGCTCTACTTTTATAAAAGCGGCACCAGCGCCAATTAGCATCGCAAGCAGTGCGCATGGGTTATATCCGGCAAATGGACCATCTTCCTTATACAAATCTGTAATATTTACTTTTTGTTTTCTTAATATGTAATATTCCACTAGTAAAATAGAAACAATTGGACCTAAAAATGCGGAATATATGAGAATGAACATACCAAGACCTTTAGCTGAAGAATCCTGTACAAGCACCCAAGGGAATGAGCAAAGCCCGAGCAGCCCCGTTATGGTAACAGCAGGTTTATATTTCATTTTTGTAAGTAATGTAATAACATAGGTAGGCGGAATAATATTGGCAACCATGTTTACTGCCACCGCACCTATAACAATAAATGCGGATACACCTACTGTAATATAAGGATTATCTACTACGATTGCAAATGCCTTTACAGGATTAGAAATGCCGGTTGCAGAAGCAAGCATTGCACCGATTGTAAGTACGAAGCCGTACGCTATTAGAATAGGTGAAAAGTACAAAAACCCGCGTTTTGCATCACTAATACCAGATTTCAGCTCTCTTGAATAGTCAGCTGCGCTTAGAAAGATAGCTGCATAATTTCCTAGAAACATCATTATGAATGCAAAGAACGGCAAGCCCCATGAGCCTTCTGCATGAACCCATTTTTCTGCAATCACATCGCTATGAGATGTTAGAAGAACACCAAATACATAGACAAGCGCTAGCATAATAACAATAGATGAAAGTATTTCCACCCATTTAATGGTATGGAAGCCGTAAAGAGAAAGTACAATTTGCACCAGTTGAATCACTACAAAGCAAATGGCAATATTATCAAAGGAGCCTCCTGTAATAACCTTCATAATTTCATTTAAGGCAGTACCGCCAGTCCAGCTTTGAAAACCGTACCAAATTACGGCAGGGATACCGCGCAAAAGTGATGATATAATGGAGCCTTTCATCCCGAAGGACATTCTGAGCTGTACAACATATGGTATTCCTGTTCTGTATCCGACCCGGTCATTTAAAGCAAACAAAGCCGAAATGATACCAATCGCTATAGCAGCTGCGACAAATGTCTGAAAGATGTTCAGCGTTGCAGTTCCTGCTACAATCAAACTAGCTCCAAGCGTCATATTGCCTAAATTAACACCATCCCCAATCCACATAAACATATAGGAAATTGGACCTACAGCCCTATCCTCTTTCGTTTTCGGCTTTAGTGATTCATCCACGCCAGCAGCATGGTGAATCTGTGTCTCTTCTATAACTTGCCTTGCTAAATTTGTAGACATTGTATACTCCACTCCTTTTTCATTGTTTGCCCTATTTCTTAAACAGCTCTGCTATTGCTAACATAAGCTCCCCTTGGCTAATACCTAATAAACAAGTGCAACAAAATATCCTGTAAGTCCTGGAACGCTAGAAGTCCAGATACCTTTTGACCTAATTCCATATAAATCGGATGAAGAATTCCTGTCATAAATTCAATAGTTGTTGCAACTAAAGCCAAGGTAACTGCTAGCATTGAGATATATCCTATCTGCAATCATTCATGGAAAAGCAACAGGAACATGTACTAAACTTTGCTCCTGAGTTCTAATCAAGCTACAAAGAAAAGCCATACACAGCTATTAACACTGGAATTCATGCAATACTTCTGTTACAAATTTCATCGTTAACCGATCTACCCCCTAATTTTATAAGACTTGTTTTTTGAATTACTGCAAAAAATACCAGAAATAAGAAATGTAAAAGAATTTATATTGATTTACAACCTCTTTCGTCACACATAATGTCATTCAGTGTAAACAAAACTAACATGTATGTAGTTTATATAATATTCTTTTTAGAGTCATTAGGAGAAATGTGAATTTTCCGAAACTTCTTTGTACCTTTTAACCAAAATCATTTATAGTATCAAGAAGGATACACATTAAAAGTATGTATAATTTAAACAGAAAAGGAGGAAGTGAAGGGATTGATTCTTTGTAGTACATTAAAATCTAAATACCTGGATGTTTCTTTGGAATGTTAGTTATCATGGTCTTGTATACGCAAAGGGAGAGTCTTTGAGCTGGACTCTGTAAAGTTTTAAATCCGCTAATCATCGCTCCGATATACATCTCTTCTATTCTGAAAATTTATTAACTATTATGTAAGAACGTGATTTTCTTATATTCTTTTGTGACGAAGCCCTGCTGGCCGACCCTCAGGTGCACTTTTTCAGCAGGAATGGCACATTTTTTATTCAAGTACGGTGAAAGAGCATTCTTATTAGAAGCAGAAGAACGAACAAAATAGAGGAGCCCATCTCAATCGAGTTGGGCTTTATCAAGGATTCTTTTTGTACAAAATTAAGAATAGAAGGTTATAAGAGGAATCATACCATGACGAAGAGATGTTTAGGCTTTTTCCAGGCTGGATTTCTATTTTCAATCAAGCTCGCTATTCCCCTGGATTAAAGTTTTGATTCTAAAAGCGAGACGAAGCCGTAATGTTTCATCTGGGTCTTTTAAACTTCTGCCAATAATCTCTTCGCATTTTTCCAGACGATAAATTACAGTATTGCGGTGCACATATAATCGCTTTGCTGTTTCAGCCAGCTCACAATGTGTTTCTAAATAAACAGATAAAGTATGGAGCAGTAGTTCATGATCTTTTTTCGATTTATTGGCAAACGCTTGAAAGGTGTCTGTATAAAACTTTTTTAATTGATCATAAGGAATCATTCGTAAAATCTCTGGAACTTCCTTAGGTTGATAAGTTTCAATAAATTGTTTCTTTCCTGACATATTTCCGTAGTATAAAGTGTCTGTTGCTTCTTTATACGAGATAGGAATTTGTATTAATTGCTGCGCATAATTGCTAATACCGAAGGAAATCCCCTCTTGGAAGTGTGTCGCAATCTTTGTTTGTATTGCTTTTAAAAATGAAAAGAATGGTTCTTCAAGGGCTCTCCATCCGTCTTTTGCTTGTGTAAGTAAGATGTATGAGTCATCAGTTGTAAAAAGATGCATCTTTTGGTGAAAAAGCTGCAGTTCTGACTCAATTATATCGTAAATCAGTTCTCGCTCTAATTGGTGCTGAATAAACGAAATATTCTTCTCTTTATTATCTATTCTGCCAACTGCACAAACATACGGTTGTTCATTTACTAGCCCAAATTCCCTGCCTCGGCTAATTACTTCCTCGGTTGTAGAAAATGAACCATTAATAAAATTCGTAAAAAACTCATTTTGAATTCGTCTTGTATTTTGCTTTAATGCATCTTCTTTCATTAATTCAAATGCAATGACATTTGTCGCTTGCTTAACTGTTAAAATGGTTGAATGGTTTGATAAAGGTATAAATCCTAATACACATAGGTAGCTGGATTGCTTATGCGTGTAAACAGGAAAGAGTGTGATTGTCTCTCGAGCCCCATTTAATAAGGAGAATGCAGACATAGTTGTGTTTGAAAGATGAAAGTGATGTCCACCTGCAATTAATGTCTCCAATTGTTCAAAAATGGAAGCATTATCAAAATCATTTACAACCGGACGCAAATGATGGTTCAGCAGTGCAACAGGCAAGCGAATAAGGGAAGACAAACTTTCAAGAATTTTATGTATCCCCTGTCCGCTTATAATGTGGTTACTGAATTGTTGATGTGTTTGCATGGCATTATGGAGCTCATTTGTACGAGTATCAAGAATATAGCTCAATGACTTATTCACAATATCCCCTAATGAAGTGTGAACAGGAAGTTCTAAGAGCGGAAACTGAAGTTCGTTTGCAAGCAAAATAGCAGCCTTAGGTATTTCATTTAAAAACCGCTTTGTTTTAATCCCTAATCCTGAACATCCTTGTTTCTCCATTTCTTTAATAAGTTGTAATAATGAATCAAGATCATCCTTGAAATGAAAGGCTGTTGTTACGAGCAGTTCATTTTTCTTTAAAAAATGAATGATATCGGGGGCGTCCATCATGTTTACTGTATTCACTTCACGTTCAATTCCTTGTTTCCCTGCCGTTAAGGCGGTCCCTTTAAACACAGGAATATCCAATAGCTCACTTAATCTCATTCTCTGTATTTCTCCTCTGTAGAATATTTTCAAGTTTATCACATTTTAACTGGAATTCTAGTTAAAATAAACAACAAAATAACTAAACTTTTCACATTTATGTGAATGTTTTTGCTTAGCATTTATTTTACAATTATTTTAGATTTTCCATCATGTTAGCATATATAACAATTAATGATAGAAAAAAGGATTATTAGAATAGGGGGGATTAGGTTGATTATAGGCGAAAATAAGTCATCTGCCTTATTCACACAAATTGAAGAGATGGTGGAGTGGTTAGCTTCATTCGGAAAAACAAAAAGCAACGGAGTTACACGCCAACTGTATTCAAAAGAATGGCAAGCTGCTCAGCAAGCAATTAAAAAACGGATGGAGGAAGTTGGGCTCCGTGCATATTATGATGATGTCGGAAATTTATTTGGCAGATTAGATGGTAAACAAGAAAACACCTCTACCATTTTAACAGGATCTCATATTGATACTGTCGTAGATGGAGGGAAATATGATGGAGCATATGGGATAATTGCTAGTTTAATAGCTGTAGAATATTTATATAAACATTATGGATTGCCCCAAAAAAATATAGAAGTTGTTTCTTTATGCGAAGAAGAGGGAAGCCGTTTCCCTATGACATATTGGGGCTCCGGCAGTATCACCGGGATCAAATCATTTGAAGATGTACAGAATTTGAAGGATGCAAACGGCACGCCTTTTATAGAAGCAATGCAGCAAGCAGGGTTTGGTCAAGGGAAATACCCGCAAGCAAAGCGAAATGATCTAGACTGTTTTATTGAATTGCACATAGAACAAGGGGAAGTGTTAGAAAGAGAAGGAAAAGCTATTGGAATTGTTAGCCATATTGTCGGGCAGAGGAGATATAATATCACAGTGATTGGAGAAAGCAACCATGCCGGTACAACACCAATGGGCTGGCGTAAAGATGCAATGTATGCAGCAACCGAGCTGATCCAAGTACTCATGCAAAAAGCGAAGGAAACATCACCTGACTTAGTTGCTACAGTAGGTCAAATTTATTTAGAGCCCAATATATCAAATGTTATCCCAGGAAAAGTAACATTTAGTGTTGATATTCGTCATAGCGATGAAAATGTTCTTGTTGAATTTTGTGACGATGTATTTAAAGAATTTAGATTAATTGCAAGCAAGCATCATACTGAGTTAACTATTCATAATTGGATGAATGAAAAACCAGTAAAGATGTGCGAAAAGTTGAATAAAATCTCAGAATCAATTTTAGAGGAAGAACAAATACCGTTTAAGAAAATGACAAGCGGGGCTGGTCATGATTCGCAAGTTTTTGGGCAGTCCTGCGCAACTTCTTTATTGTTTGTACCGAGCCATAAAGGAATTAGCCATTCGCCGTATGAGTTTACGAGGACAGAAGATTTAGTAAAGGGTATTCAATTATTAATAAAGGTTTTATATGAATTAGCATACTAAGGAGGGGAAAATAGTGAAAGCTTTTCTAGAGATTAATTCACCATTACGAACAATTATGACTCCGGGACCTGTAGAGGTTGATCCAAGAGTGCTGCGTGCAATGAGTACTCCAATCCTAGGACAGTTTGATCCAGCTTTTACCCAAATGATGAATGAAACGATGGAGATGCTTCGTCAAGTGTTTCAAACAAAAAATCAATGGGCGTTTCCGATCGACGGAACATCCCGAGCTGGTATTGAAGCTGTACTGTGCAGCGTATTGGAGCCGGGAGATAAGGTGCTTATCCCCATCTTCGGTAGATTCGGACATTTGTTAACAGAAATTGCTGAGCGTAATGGAGCGGAAATCCACATTATCGAATGTAAGTGGGGAGAAGTATTCGATCAAGAGGAAATCATTAATGAAATGAAAAGAGTAAAACCAAAGGTACTTGCGATTGTGCATGGTGAAACGTCAACTGGCTGTATGCAGCCATTAGATAAAATCGGGCCTGCTTGCCGGGAGCTTGATGTCTTATGTATTGTCGATGCAGTTGCGACTATTGGCGGAACAGAGGTAAAGGTAGATGAATGGCAGCTTGATGCGGTAATAGGAGGGACGCAAAAATGTTTGTCCGTTCCTTCCGGTATGGCTCCAATTACGTATAATGAACGTGTGGAACGGGTGCTTTCTGCTAGGAAAAAGGTAGAAAGAGGTGTTGCACAGGAACAGGATAGAAGGAATGTTCAACAGCCAATTCGCAGTAATTATTTTGATTTAAGCCAACTGCAGGATTATTGGGGACCAAGAAGGTTAAATCATCATACAGAAGCAACATCAATGCTTTACGCATTACGTGAGGGAGTACGCATTGTTTTACAAGAAGGGCTAGAGGAACGATTTGAGAGACATCGTTTGCACGAGAAAGCACTTATAGAAGGAATTAAAGCAATGGGCTTGGAATTATTTAATGATGTTCCTTGGAAGTTACCTATGGTTACGTGTGTTACAATTCCATCCGGTATCGACGGCGAGTCGGTAAGAACGATGCTGCTTGGGCAGTTTGGCATAGAGATTGCCAGCTCATTTGGTCCTCTTCACGGAAAGATCTGGAGAATTGGAACGATGGGGTACAGCTGCCGAAAAGAGAATGTTTTATTTGTTCTGGCAGCTCTTGAAGCTGTGTTGATCCGTCATAATGCACAGATTCAAATCGGGCGAGGCTTACAAGCTGCGCTGGATGTATATGAATTACCAAATCTAGCAGTCAAGCAGCAGTAAAAATGAGCGGTTTTAAATTTGAAATCTAAAAAAGATTCCGGCTAGATCCGGAATCTTTTTGCGCAGGATGAACGAACTTTTTCTTTGGGATGACCTGGGACTAGTTTATAAATCAGTTATAAAACTAGTTCATTTCTTCAACGCTTTCCCAAAGATATAGAAGGTGGACTTATGACAAATCTATTCAGAACGGAACATTGGCTTGCTGGATTACAATGGCTTTTTTTCCTTTTCACAAATACAGTTGTCATTCCTATTACTGTAGGAGCAGCTTTCCAGCTTCCTCAAGGCAAAATGATATCCCTAGTTCAATTCTCTTTTCTTTTTACGGGGTTAGCTTGTATGATGCAGGCTGTACTAGGACATAAACGATCCGTGATGGAGGGGCAATCTGGATTGTGGTGGGGAGTAATTTTAAGTCTTTGTTACGCAGCGCCTTCTCAAGGGGTATCATTAACTACTCTCGGGGGAAGCTTAGCTGTTGGAATTATTATCTCCGGATGCACTACGATGGCCATTGGATTAAGCGGTTTTTCGCAACATTTTTCGAAGTGGTTTAACTCCGGTGTAATGGCTGTGTTTATGTTCTTACTAGGGTGCAGATTAAATACAATTTTCCTTCAGGGGATGCTAGGTATTCCTTTTGGGACCCAATCGGAAACACCACATATTGACCTGCCTATTTTCTTGCTATCTAGTATTGTTGCCGTTTTTGTTATTGTTTTTAGCATTAAAGCACCTCCTGCATTCAGCAGATATTCACTATTAATGGGGATCATTGGGGGATGGGGCCTGTTCGAGTTGTTCTTTCATAAAAAAGAAACCATTGATGTTGCGGGGAAAATGGATATGGGATTGTTTCCGCTTGGTGCACCTAGTCTGGACATAGGATTCATTGTAATAGCTGTCATCGCTGGTCTTATTAATACATCGAATACATTCGGAGCACTAAAGGGTACCGATGAGATTTATAAAACAAATGCAACTGCAAAACAATATAGAAGCTCATTTATGATAAGCGGGTTATTTGCTATTATTGCAGGATTGTTCGGGATGGTTCCTTATGCTCCGTATGTATCGTCAATTGGTTTTCTCAATCAAACTAAAATTTTGGATAGAGTCCCCTTTATAATTGGCGGGGGGATATTCATGCTGATGGGGCTGATTCCGGCTATCAGCAGTTTAATGGTTAGGCTTCCTTTAAGTGTGGGGAGTGCAGTTTTATTTGTTACCTATTTACGTCTGCTGCACACATCACTTCAATATTTTGCGCAGATTCATTTAAATGCGGCGAATGTTTATCGCTTAGCAGCGCCTTTATTCATTGGAATTATTTTTATGACATTTCCTTCCTCTTACTTTGAAACAGCTCCTAGTATTTTGCGCCCGCTGCTAAGCAATGGATTATTAGTCGGGATTTTATTGTCCCTTTTATTAGAAAATATTCGTTTTAAATGGTTAGCTGCAAGAAAAGATCCAGAGCACATGAAGGAGCTTGTTCAAGAAGAGAAAGTAATATAGAAAAACTGATTGTTTTTATAGGATTGGATGTACCTTGGATCTGCTGGATGTTGGAGAGAACAAATAGACTGACAATGAAGTCTTTACCTCTTTATACGATAGACTGGTCAATTAAAACTCCTTTTTAGGCGGGAATTTGCAGCTCTTTATTTCAGAGAGTCAAGATATGCTAGTGAAAATGATTTAAAATCACCAAAAAATGGTATTGATTTGGAGGGAGTTACAATGAATGATAAGTGGAATGCATTTGTAACCGAGAATATAAGTATTGAACCAACAGGGTCAGGACGGTTAAATGGTTTGACGTTTGCTGTGAAAGATGTGTTTTCGATTCAAGGTTATACGAACGGAGCAGGAAATCCCGATTGGCTTCGCACACATGGCCCTGCGTCCCAACATGCATCTGCTATCGATCGCCTCCTTAAACATGGAGCGAGATTAAAGGGAACTCTACAGACAGATGAATTGATGTATAGTTTGAACGGTGAGAACTTTCATTACGGTACCCCTGTAAACCCAAAGGACCCTAATCGAATTCCAGGCGGATCCTCCAGCGGATCGGCAGTTGCAGTATCTGCAGGTTTAGTAGATTTTGCGTTAGGGACTGATACAGGAGGATCTGTTCGTATCCCTTCCTCTTACTGTGGAATCTATGGATTCCGGCCTACACACAGTGCAGTTCCGATTGACGGGGTGATTCCGTTAGCTAAAAGCTTTGATACAGTTGGATGGATGGCCAGAAATCCGGAATTATTGCTTGAGATCGGTCATATCCTAATCGATGGTCAAAATGAAGAAGGTCAGTTCCATAACATTTTTTTAGCAGAAGAGGCATGGGAGATCTTGGATAAAAAAGACAAGGAGGCTCTATTAGCCTTCCTTCCTGCACTAGAAGAAATATCTGATAACAGTGAGTGGATAAAAATTTCCAAGGAGGGGTTAGCTGAGTGGTCGAGTACGTTTCGTATTCTTCAAGGATTAGAGATTTGGAGCGAACACGGCGAATGGATTCGAAGGGAAAATCCGAAATTTGGACCTGGTATCGCTGAAAGATTCCAGTGGACAAGCACATTGAAAAAGAGTGAAAGCGCCCCTCAGTATGAACTAAGGGAAGAGCTCCGTCAATGGATGTCAAACCTTTTAAGAGAAGAAGGGGTGCTAGTAATTCCAACTGCTCCTGGAGCAGCACCTCTGCTCAATTTACAAGGAGAAAAAGCGGAGCAATATCGAGCGAAAACAATGCAGCTGTCCTGTATCGCAGGCTTAGCCGGGCTGCCTCAAATCACTCTCCCTTTAGCAGAAGTGAACGGGCTTCCGATAGGACTATCATTGATCGCTAATCGTCATCAAGATCTGAAGCTATTGCGTTGGACAGCTGAGTTTTTATCGAGAAGGCAGTTTTAAAAATAGTAACGGAATCATATGTAACAATGGTATAAGGAGACTATGTATGAAACTAGCAACAGTAAAAGTAAATGGTGAAGAAATTGCTGCGGTGATTTCTGGCGATAAGGCTATTTCGATTAAAACGATAAACGAGATAGAGAATAAAGGATGGAGCACGGACCTTTTTTATATTTTACAGAGTAACCAGTTAACTGAAATAAACCTTTGGTATAAAGAAGGGGGAGAAAATAAATTACAGCATTTTCCCTATATTTCAGCTGAAGAAATAGACTATGCACCGCTTTACCGCAACCCTAGAAAAATACTGGGTGTTGGCATGAACTATATGGAAAAAGCCATTGAGCTGTCAGGTAAACCTCCTGAGGAAGAACCGGTTATTTTTATGAAGCCTGATACTAGTTTGATTGGTCCGGAGGAGGCTATTAAGCTGCCTTCTCAGTCCAGTAAAGTAACAGCAGAAGCTGAACTTGGAATCATTATCGGGAAAACATGCAAAGATGTTAAAGAACAAGATGCCTACAGTGTTGTGGCCGGTTTTACCACTACCTTAGATATGACTGCAAAGGATATTCATGCGAGAAACCCCCGCTATTTGCAGCGTTCAAAAAGTTTTGATACTTTCTTTAGCTTTGGCCCATATCTTATCACTATTGATGAGTTTCCTGAGCTAAAGGACCTTGCTGTAGAAACCATTTTAAATGGAGAAGTGCGCCACCGTAACGTCGTTGCGAATATGATGTATCAACCAAGTTGGATTGTATCATTTTTTTCGCACATCATGACATTGTATCCGGGTGATATCATTATGACTGGTACTCCTGGATCTGTAGTGATTCGTGAAGGAGATATTGCCCAGTGTAATATCGATAAATTCAAACCGTTGCAAAACCCGGTTTTTGTATAAAGAAAAAGCTAAGCGTTTTAGAAGCGCTTGGCTTTTTTGTGTTCTTACCTTGGAGCTCTTGTCTATGCAAGAGGAAGTTTAAAGATTCCCGAGCAGGCAGTACTTCTTTAGCATTTTGCTTTCAGATTTGATGTACATATGTTCATGGTATATTTTATAACAATGTTTGTGCACCCATTCTTTTTTTAGGTTAAAGAGTACAATGAAAAAATAAAAAATCTACATTTTTTCTAATGAATTCATAAAACAGAAAAGATAAAATATAAAACATAAATAAAAGAGTTATATTTCATTACGCATAAAAGTAATATTACCTAACATTAAGTTTTGCGAAAGCCTTTTATTAAAAAAGGGGATAACTTAGAAAAGCATTTATAATCTAAGTCCGATTTTAGAGGGAAAATCCTGTTTTAGGACTAAAAGTATATGTATGGCTAGAATGATCGAGAAAGTTGTTTTTAACTAAAATATAACCTGTATTTATAAGGAGAAACGTGCATGGAACATTTAGATGTAATTATTAGAAATGGAAAAGTAGTTCTTCCTACAGGGGTAGCAGAAACTGACATTGGCATCAAGGACGGGAAAATTGCCGTTATTCAAAAAGAAATACCAAATGAAGCGGATTTGAAATGGGATGCTGAAAATCAATATATTTTTCCAGGCATGATTGATGTGCATGTTCATTTTAGTGAACCGGGGAGGGAGCACTGGGAAGGGTTTCATACAGGTTCAATGATGATGGCAGCAGGAGGATGCACGACTTATTTTGATATGCCGTTAAACGGAATCCCTTCAACTGTTAATCAAGATGCTCTTTATGAAAAAGCGAGGTTAGGAAATGAAAAATCCTTCGTTGACTTTAGTTTATGGGGCGGGCTTGTACCGGGAAATGAAAAAGATTTAGAACCTCTTGCTGAATCAGGTGTGATAGGCTTTAAGGCGTTTCTTTCCACAACAGGAAACAAGGAATTTGAAGCAGTAGATGATATAACATTGCTAAATGGGATGAAAATTATCGCTAAACTCAACAAGGTTTTAGCTCTTCATTCAGAAAGTGCAGCAATCACAAACTGGCTCAAGGAGGAGAAAGAAAAAGAAGGGAAATGCAGTGCCGATGACTATTTAGAAACACGCCCAATTATTGCTGAGGTTGAGGCGGTAGCACGCGCCATTTACTATGCGGAACTTACTGGATGTCCTCTTCATTTTGTACACATCAGCTCGGCCGAAGCAATAGAAAAAATCGAGCAGGCGAAACAAAAAGGAATGAATATAACTGTTGAAACTTGTCCGCACTATTTATTATTTAACCATGGGCATCTGAGAGAATTGGGTACCATCGCTAAGTGCGCTCCACCCCTACGTGAAAAAGAAGAGCAGCAAAAATTAATTTCTCTATTAATTGATAATAAATTTGATATGATCTCTTCGGACCACTCCCCGTGTCCTTATGAATTAAAGGATCCTACAGTTCATAATTTATTTCAAGCATGGGGCGGAATTAGCGGCGGACAATTCTCATTGCTTTCGATGATTGAACTTGCCTTACAGTATGATATACCATTTGAAACAGTAGCAAAATGGACAGCGTCAGCACCAGCAGAAAGATTCGGGCTTTCAGATCGAAAGGGTAAAATTGTTGAAGGGGCAGACGCTGACTTGGCAATCGTTACCTTACAAGAATCGCATGTAGTTACGGAAGAAAACTATTATGCCAAGCATAAACAAAGCTTGTATATAAACCATACTTTCCCATGCCGGGTCGTTGGGACTTTTAATAGAGGAAAATTAGTATTTAAAGATGGGAAAATAGAAGCCAAAAAACCCGATGGCGGTTGGATAAAGCCTAAAGAATATACGGCTGTTAAATAAATTTATATTTTGTGAGAATATAAAAAGCCTTTCTTCAGTATAAACGGAGGAAGGTTTTTTTTACATTTCGGTCAAAGAAGAATGTCGCAGCATCGAGGGATTTTTGAGTATGTGCTTCTATAGAAAAGGAATGGAAGAAAAAACATTTAAAATCATCGTTTAAATAAAAATAGACATCGGCCGTACAACTGTCTATTAAGATTGTGAAAATCATACAATACTTAAACGAGAAATAGGAAAGAGCCTATATTTCACTTAAATATAGGCAGAAAAAATCAAATCAATCTGTTATCAATTTTGAATCAATATCGGGAACATAAGGAATTTATGGAAAAGATTTTAACTAAAACTAAATTTTTTTTTATACAGGAAGGACAAGCGTACAATCTAAATTATTAAATTTTAATATATTTTTAGTGTGATTCTAAAAAAGGAGATAAGTATATGGGAAGCTACTACGATAGATTAAGAGCCCAACAAGATGGGTACAGCAATCATTACAGCGATAAGTACGGCCGTTATCCATGGGACAAGAAGAAAAAGAATGGGTACGACTGTTATTCCTACGACTGTCATTTATGGGACGAGAAGGAAAAGGATAAGTACGACAATCATTCATGGCATGGGAAGGAAAAGGATAAGTACGACAATCATTCATGGCACGGGAAGGAAAAGGATAAGTACGACAATCATTCATGGCACGAGAAGGAAAAGGATAAGTACGACAATCATTCATGGGACAAGAAGAAAGAGGATGGGTACGACTGTTATTCCTACGACTGTCATTTATGGGACGAGAAGGAAAAGGATAAGTACGACAATCATTCATGGGACAAGAAGAAAGAGGACAAGTACGGCAATCATTCATGGCACGGGAAGGAAAAGGATAAGTACGGCAATCATTCATGGCACGGGAAGGAAAAGGATAAGTACGACAATCATTCATGGCATGAGAAGGAAAAGGATAAGTACGGCAATCATTCATGGCACGAGAAGGAAAAGGATAAGTACGACAATCATTCATGGCATGAGAAGGAAAAGGATAAGTACGACAATCATTCATGGCACGAGAAGGAAAAGGATAAGTGCGACTGTCATTCATGGGATAAGAAGAAAGCGGATGAGCACGACTGGTATTCATGGGACAAGAAGGATGAGCATGACTGGTATTCATGGGACAAGAAGGATGAGCACGACTGGTATTCATGGGACAAGAAGGATGAGCACGACTGGTATTAATAGGATAAGAAAGCAAAACATGATGGTCCTATTGTTAATGTCAATGTAAATTGCTGTGATCATAAGAAAGATGGATCACAGGAAAAGTAATGACCATCCTTTCATATTCAGGAGTGCATTGAATCAGGATGGTCACTTTTTGTCTTTTTATATCATTTTCTTAACTTGATGGCTATGGAGATTTGGGACAGCTTCCAGGGAAAATCAAATCAATCTGTTATTAATTTTGAATAAATATTGAGATCGATAAACTTTCCTTTTGATCTTTCACACTGTCTTAGTGTCCCCTCAAACGTAAAGTTTAACTTTTGTAAGACTCTTATTGAATTCACGTTTTCGGGTTCTACTTTTGCTTCGATTCGGTTTAGTTTTAAGGATGAGAATGCGTAATCGACCAAAGAACAGATGGCTTCTGAAGCGTATCCCTTACCCCAAAACGCTTTAGCAATATCATATCCAATTTCTGCTTTTGCATTTTCAAAATCTAGGGAATTATAGCCACAAGAACCGATAATTTCATTGGATTCTAATTTAATTATGGAGAAGCGAGCAGCTTTGTTATTTTGGGTAAGTTCATCGAGAAGCTGGATCATATTTTTTGCCTGATTCTCACGAGTGAAGCAGCTAATATTCATGAACTTGGTAACATCTGGGTCAGACCAAATTTTAAACAAGCTAGATGAATCTGATACCTTCATTTTCCTTAAATATAATCTTTCTGTGTACAACTCTGTAATCAATACTTTTACCTCCAATATATTTTTATAGGTGAGTTAAAAATATTGATATCTGCGCATAGTTCAGTCCCTTCATTTTTTAATATTTTCATTATATAAGGTATAAAAGAATACACAAATGGATGCTTAATCGATTTAATTATGGCATATTTCGAAGAAACTGTGCAAAAAATCCATTTTGAGTAAAAAGGGTAACCGATGAGTATTCAAACTGAGAGATCGATAGGCTCAATATTTTCCCTTTGAGTTCTTTTAGGAATATAATGGTAATAGGGGAAATATAGTTACGCCCAATCAAGGGAGGGGTTTGAAGAGGATGAGCAAATATAAGGTTGTATTAACCGGAAAAACATGGCCTGAAGCATATGAAAAGGTGTTAGAGCAGTGCGAAGTGAAACTGTGGGAAGGACCAGGTCCCATTCCTCGTGACCTATTATTAGAATGGTTAGCTGATGCGGAAGGACTATTTAATATTGGGCATGTAAGGGTAGACAAAGAATTGCTGGATGCAGCATCAAATTTACGTGTAATTGCTCAATCAGGAGTAGGCTATGATAATGTTGATGTCGAGGCTTGCACGAGAAAAGGTGTTCCATTCAGTAATACACCAGGTGTACTAGTTGAAGCAACAGCTGATCTCACGTTTGGTCTTCTTTTAACGGCTGCTCGTCGTATTCATGAGGGATGGGAGCTTGTTAAAACTGGTCAATGGCGTGATGTATACGGCATTGATTTATATGGAAAGACACTTGGTATTGTTGGTCTCGGAGATATTGGAAGCGCGGTTGCAAGAAGGGCGAAGGCCTTTGGAATGAATATTATTTATCATAATCGTAAACGCCGGCAAAACGATGAACAAGCAGGTGCTGCATATGTATCATTCGATGAGCTGTTAACAACATCTGATTGCATTATTAGCCTTGTTCCATTATCCGAGCAAAGTCGAGGAATGTTTAGTACAGAACAATTTAACAAAATGAAACCAACGGCTTATTTTGTTAATGCATCACGCGGACCTGTCGTTGATACTAATGCTCTTTATGAAGCATTGCAACAGAATAAAATTACATACGCAGCACTTGATGTAACAGATCCTGAACCGCTTCCAGCCGATCACCGGCTCCTTTCATTATCGAATATTTTAATTACGCCGCATATTGGAAGTGCGACATTTGATACGCGTAATCGTATGGCTAATTTAGCAGCTGAAAACTTATTGGCAGGACTTTCTGGGAAACCTTTACCTACTTGTGTAAATCAGTCTGTTAATTACAAGTAGCATACAAACGGTTCTGACGCAAAAGTAATTAGCTAGAACTATAGAACAGCAATATCCTATTAATCTTGAAATTAAACGGTTAATCTAAATCATTTATGAATGACCTCAACCTCATTTTAGGCAGGATTCACCTCTTGGTGAAGCTGCTTTTTTTTATCATATGCATAATCAAAATCGAGCTAATGAAAGAAGCCGGATTGTTTTAGGCTGCTTTTTATCTATTAATCAAACAGATGTGACAGATTTCAGGATTAACAGCGGATCAATAAGGAGGCTAAGCATAGGCCCTCATTATGATTCCTATGCTTAGTGTTTTCATTATAAATAAGGTGATTCAAACAGCAAAATTAAGCTTCGATGGTTTTCTTGGTCTTCTTGTAGTAATAATGGATACACTCGTAAAAAGAGAGGAATAGAGAAATAACCGTTATATAAGTCGGGAATGAGTAAATCAATTTCCAGCCATGGTAGGTAAATACATTTAACCTGATGTTGATATATTCAAAAAGCATTGCAAATATAGCCCAAACTAGAATATAAAGGACAATTTGAAAGCCTCTGGGAAGAAGAATATCATAAAAATATACGCATAAATAACCAAAAGGAAGATACACTCCATCTAACATTAGATCAAATACTTCAAATTTCTCCGAATCATTTAAACGATAAAAATCATAAGGCGATATAGCAGCGATGCTGTGATCAATAATCTTAGGAATTGCTGTACCTAATAATATGATTAGAATGGTGATCGACGCAGGGAATCTTTTAGGTAATTTAAATAAAATAGTACTCAAAAGGATAATGATGATTATAAACCATTCATTTTCATCAAAGTGTTTCGGCAACATAAGCATATATTAAATAAGCTCCTCTTTACATAATTTTTTTCTATACAACTGCCATAGAAAGTATGAAATGGATACTATAAAAGTCCACTTGGTCAATGAATAAGCAAAATTCCAATTTTTTCTAATGATGGTGCCTGAAAAAATCAAACAAAATTCAACTGAAGCTACTGTAAATACAGCCAATAAAAGGAAGATAAACTTTTTTACTTTATTATGAACAAGCAGGGAAATATTAAAGAACCAAATAATGAGTAGAGGATAAAGAATAAGCAGGCCTAGAGTCTCGCTCCAAAAGCTCCCTAATTCCGTTGAAAGCTTTAACCATTTAAGGTTTACAAAAACTATCCAAGCTATAGTATGAGTAAGCAGCCAAATGATCATCCAAAGGAAAAAAATCTCAAATACATGCAGCCTTTTCGGAGTAACACAAAAAGAAATAAGAAGTATTAATGTTATGGATATGAAAATAGGGAATACCATTTCGTTCACCTTATTTCAATGTTTTAGTAGGTACATCAAATACATTCCATAAGAAGATTAGCCAAATTATTGAAAATCCCCAAGCTAACAGAGGGTTTTTATGATGAAGCCGCAATATGGAAAACATTACAATGTCAAATGCTAATGACCACCACATATTCCATCCGTGATAATGATATATCAAGTCAAAGTGAAGATTAATACGTTCAATTATGAGATAAAGAACTATCCAAAAGGCGTACCATGACAGTTGTTTCCACCAAACACGAGGATATTTTCCGAGATATATCAATATTGTAGCTGGATATACAGTTGCCATAATCATAAAATTAATTATTAGATGCCCGAATAAAATGGTTTCTCCTGCTATGGTTTCCTGATACTCCCACATGTGATAACTATGAAGCATAGCGTTCTTTAAGAGGTCACCGCCAATAAAGAACAGGATTGTTGGATAATAAACTCTCCAGTTCCTCCAATCTCCCCATTTTATTGCCGCAGCCAAAAATAACATAGTGTATATAAAGTGCACCTATTATCTACCTGCCCTTTACTTGTATAACCTAATTATTCCAAACAAGGAAGATTATTAACCATAGAACTTGTGTCGTTAATGATACTAAATTCTATAAAAGATTAAAGGAACCTTAACTTGAATTCATGAACTTGGTAACATCTGGGCTAGGCCAATTTTAAACAAGCTAAACAAACCTGAATATTCATATTTTATTGATTGAGATTGCTGGAGAACATGAGAGCCCGGTTCCTGTATGAACCCCTGGAAAACGAATTAAAGCACTATGTGTAAGCCTTTTCAAAAAAGATTGACAGTATAATGGGTATCAACTATTCTATTAACAGATAGAACCAATTAAGTTACCCACACGTAAAGCTGCAGCAAGAGAAAAAATGTATGCTAATGAAACAAGATATAGATTATATCTTATTTCATTCCTACCTTTTGCATACGTATGCAGATCGCTTAACACGTACTGTTGCATACACAAAGGGGGAAATCAATGATGTATTTTAGTGAGCTAGAGGGGCAAATGTTATCATTACTGGCCGAAACGAGTCTGATTTGTCTGCCGCAGTAGAGGAGTTAAAACAAGTACACCCGAATTGTTCCTATATTGCGGCAGATATGCAGGATGTCCAAAATGTTTATAACATGGTTGACGAGGCTGTATCCAGGATGACCGGGCTTGATGTGCTGGTTAATAATGCTGGGGTTAATATTCCGAAACCAGCATTAGAAGTAACAGAAGAAGATTGGAATCGAGTATTGGATACAAATTTAAAAGGTCTATTTTTTTGTGCACAAAGAGCAGGAAAATACATGGCGGCACCCGGTAACTGGTCCATTTATGACAGCTGATATGGGCGGATTGGATGTCTTTGATTCTATATCTAACTACTTGTTTCCAGATTTAAGCAGTCATCAAGAATCATTTGAAACGATGAGAAGGCTAGTGGAAGAAGGAAAATATGGACAAAAAACGGGCGCAGGCTTTTATCAATGGACACCTGAACAATCGAAAAGAATAAATGAAGAACGTGAGGGAGAACTGATTTATTGGCTAAAGAAAGATAGAGAAGCTTAAGGCAGCACGTATACAGCACTGTGGGGAAGCCAGAAATGGAAGGTCGGTTGCAAGAGGCGAATAGCCCCTTGCTTATATCAAAGCACATTCTTTTATTCCTACAGCAGCGATTCTTTAGAAAAGAGCCTTTTGATTTTAATGAAGATGGCATGATGTTCATAGAATGACTAGGAGAAGCAACCGTAGAGGAGGTTAAGGAAAGACAGGATCTTCGTTTACAGCAAGTGAGAATTGATCAATCAATCTAGTATATCCATAGGGGGGCGTAGTAGATGAATAGGATGTTAGATGGGAAAGTTGCCTTTGTGACGGGTGCCGCAAGCGGAGTAGGGCTGAAAATTGCCGAAATGTTTGCAAGGGAAGGGGCAAAGGTTATCATCTCAGATGTAAATAAAGAGGGGAGTGAAAGAGCTGCAAAAGAATTGCAAGCCCATGGCCATAAAGTATTAGCCGCTCATTGTGATGTAACAGATGAACAGCAATTTAAGCAAAGTCTGGACTATGCGCTCCAATCTTTTGGAAGTCTTGATATATTAGTAAATAACGCCGGTCTCCAGCATGTCGCGCCTATTGAAGAATTCTCTACAGATAAATTTGAGCTGCTCATCAAGGTTATGTTAACAGCACCTTTCATTGGAATGAAACATGCATTTCCTATTATGAAGAAGCAGGGGTACGGCAGAGTTATCAATATGGGGTCCATCAATGGGCTTGTTGGATTTGCAGGAAAAGCTGCTTATAATAGTGCTAAGCATGGGGTAATTGGTTTAACAAAGGTTGCGGCTTTAGAGGTAGCTAAGTACGGCATTACCGTAAACGCTCTTTGTCCGGGTTATATAGATACCCCTCTTGTGAGAAATCAACTCAAGGACTTAGCTGCGACACGGAATGTACCATTAGAACAAGTGCTGGAGCAGGTCATCTATCCTCTTGTTCCGCAGCAGCGTTTGTTGTCGGTTGATGAGGTAGCCGACTATGCTGTATTTTTGGCAAGTGAAAAGGCTAAAGGTGTTACAGGCCAAGCTGTTGTACTAGACGGCGGATATACTGCACAATGAAGGGAGATTTCGCAATACTGAGCTGTTAACACAAGCTTATCGTTTCCTCATTGAACTCTTAATCCTAACAAAATGGTGCACCTTAATGAACCCTATTTTGAGAATTTTAAACGCAGCATTATAGTAAGGGCAGTCTTCTAGATAAAAAAATGATAGATTCCAAAGATTTTAAGTGTTTTATCAATTAACCTTCTTTTGAACCCGCTTCCACAGCAAGCAGAGAATTGGCCTATTCGCTCATGATTTGGCCAATTCTCCGCCTAGAACTGCTGTGTCCGTTCTTCTTCAATTCTACTTTTCGTATTCTATAGTTCTGACGGATATACTAGAAAATCTGAGATTGACTTCTTCTCTTTTTACTTCGTAATAAGTGTATTCCTGTGTTCGCCATTTCGGTTTTCATGCAGGAGGAATCGGCAGCAGGCCTTTACATTTCGTAACTCCATGATAACCGTCCCTTTCGTAGTAATCCTTTTAGAACCCATTAATGCAGCTGAGCCTCTGCCGACGTCCCTGCAGGCTCGCCTATTGGTGATTTTTCTTGAATTTCCGGGAAAAAAATTAAAGATTCTAAGAATGGTTCTCCCATTAATATAAATACTGTAGGAACCTTTGCATTATAGAGCTCTTACTAAAACAGTGTTTGCGTAATGCTGAGAGATAGGAGAGCAGCACATTTCCCGGATACTTAACGCCATTAAACATCCGGGAAAAGCAGCAGCAACCATCATTTAAGTTATAAGACCTGCCAATAAGAGAGAAGGAGCATCCATGCTTTTTGAAGATGAGGCTGATACAGGCTTCTTGAATTGCAGGCTGTAATAAAATAATTGATATTTTACTTGAGCCAATCACAAATCAATATGCTACAGATGTATTGGTACTAAAGAGAATACTAGATTCAGGTACATCTATTTTATCTCCGGGTAGAGGATTACTCCATTTTTATGCTGAGGATAGGCTTAGGAGTGATGAGTCGAAATGTTTCATGAATAACGAGGGTTAGGAGGGAACAAATTGGAGGTAATTGGGAAAAGTGTCATTCGTAAAGAAGCGTGGGATAAAGTGACGGGCCGGGCGAAATACACAAATGATTACCAATCAGTCGGAATGCTTTCCTGTAAAATAGTCATTAGTCCATACGGGCACGCTAGGATCATTGCAATTGACACGACAGAAGCACTAAAAATGCCAGGAGTTAGGGCAATTGTCGCAGGAGAACATTTTCCGCTCACAGGGGAGGCGATTCGCGACCGTCCGCCGATTGCTGTGGATAAAGTCCGTTATCACGGGGAAGCAGTTGCACTAGTTATCGCTGAAACCCCAGAACAGGCTAGGGCGGCAGCCAACCAGGTTAAGGTCCACTATGAATTACTGCCAGTAGTAAATTCACCGACACAGGCGTTCCAAAAAAATGCTCCCCTCGTCCATGAAAAGTTAGGCGAATATAAAAAAGAGGAAGATTCACACCCGGTTCCGGGAACAAACATTGCAACCCACATTAAAATTCGCAAGGGCAATATGGATAAAGGATGGGCTGATAGTGAGGTAACAGTAGAAGCAAGTTATTCCTTTGCCCCTTCGGACCATGCCGCAATGGAAACAAGATGTTCGACTTGCGAGATTTTACCAGATGGAACAATCAATATAACGACCTCGTCTCAGGCCCCTTTTATGGCCAAAAAGCTTATAGCTGATTACTTTGGTGAGGATATAGGGAAAATTGTTGTTCATACGCCGCTTGTTGGAGGAGCCTACGGCGGAAAGGCAGCCGTTCAGCTTGAAGTACTTGCCTACTTAGCATCAAAGGCTGTCAGCGGCCGGCCCGTAAAGATTTGGAATGACCGTGAAGAGGATATGATTACATCCCCATGTCATATTGGTTTGGATGCAACAGTTAAAATCGGATCCGACCGCAGCGGGAAAATTCAAGCTATGGAAATCCTTTACTTGTGGGATGGGGGTGCTTATTCCGATAAAGCCATTGATATAACGAGATCAGGGGCAGTCGACTGCACAGGCCCCTACAATGTTGAGAATGTTTGGTGTGATTCATACTGTATGTATACCAATCATCCGTATGCATCCCCATTTAGAGGATTTGCTCATTCCGAGCTTTCCTTTGTGATTGAAAGAACACTGGACCTGCTCTCACAAAAGCTGCAGATGGATCCGCTTGAACTCCGTTATATAAATGCCATTAGGCCAGGAAATACGACACCGACAAGGGTTCTTTTAAATAAAAGCAATGTAGGAAACCTACCGCAATGTATTGAGAAAGTAAGAGCGCTGCTCAAGTGGGACGAAGGTCCGATTCAAGAGATAGATGAACGTTTTGTTAGAGTAAAAGGCGTAAGCTGCAGCTGGAAAACGTCAACGATTGATGCTAACGCTCCCTCAGGCGTTATTTTAACCTTTAATCGGGATGGGAGTATCAATTTAATGTCAGGGATTACAGAAATTGGAACAGGAACTAAGACTGTGCTTGCTCAAATCCTCGCTGAGAGACTTAAAATGGATGTCGATAAAATTCATGTTCGGATGGAAGTAGATACCCAGACAATGCCAGAACATTGGAAAACCGTCGCCAGCAGGGGAACATTTATGGCAGGCAGGGCTACCTTAAATGCTGCAGATGATGTGATTAAGCAATTAAAAGAATTGGCTTCATGTGTGTTAAGAGCACCAAAGGAAGATTTTGAAGTGGCGAATAGCCGGGTATTTTTAAGAGATGATCCATCCATTGGGCTCCATTTTAAAGATATTGGCTACGGTTATAAGTATCCAAATGGTAATGCTATTGGCGGTCAAATCATTGGCAGAGGAAATTATATATTACGTCATATAACGCATTTGGATCCTGAAACTGGAGCTGGGAAACCTGGTCCGGAATGGTCTGTTGCGGCATATGGAGTAGAAGTAGAATTCGACCGTAAAGATTATACCTATCGGATTATTAATGCTGTGACGGTGGTAGACGCCGGCAAGGTGATGAATGAAAAAGCAGCATTAGGTCAGGTTATGGGCGCAATGAGTATGGGGTTAGCATTCTCTGGGAGGGAAACATTTTACTTTGATGCTCTTGGGAGGGTTTTGAATCCGCAGCTTCGGACGTATCGCCCGCTCCGGTATGGAGAAAACCCTAATTACTCGGTTGATTTTGTTGAAAATCCACAGATTGATGCACCATATGGAGCCCGCGGGATAGGAGAACTAGGGTTAATGGGAATGCCTGGTGCCCTCGGGAATGCATTGTCCGTAGCCGCTGGTGTTTCGCTTCATAATCTGCCCTTAATTCCAGAATTGATTTGGAAAGCAAAGGAGGCAATAAAGAATGCTTCCGTTTAATTTTGATTATTATAAACCATCTTCACTTCAGGAGGCTATTGACTTATACCAGCACCTGAACCAGCAAGGCAAAAAGCCCATGTTTATATCAGGGGGAACAGAATTAATTACGCTTGGGAGAATTAATTTAGTCTATACAGAAGCGGTCATTGATTTGAAAGAAATTGCTGAAAGCAAAGTCATACAATTTAGCGGAGAACATCTCGTTTTAGGAAGCTCGGTCACTCTTACTGAACTTGGTGAAGAGAATCTATTTCCCTTATTATCTAAAACGGCAAGTGAAGTTGCTGATCATACCGCACGGGTAAAAATTACGCTTGGCGGGAATATATGTGCACAAATTTTCTATCGTGAAGCTGTTTTACCCTTTTTACTCTCCGACAGCCAAGTAGTCATTGTTGGGCCGAAAGGAAGCAAAGTGGTTCCCATTCATGAGGTATTCCGGGAACAGCTGCAGCTCTCGCCGGGCGAGTTTCTTGTACAAATAGCAACAGAAAAACGGTTTACTGAGGCGCCGTTCTTTACCTTCAAAAGACGCCAGCAGTGGGATACCGGCTACCCATTGATAACGGCAGCGGCCTTAAAAATCGATAACGAGATCAGGGTAGCTGTAAGCGGGCTCTGTCCCTTTCCTTTTCGATCGCAGCTGATAGAAGCAGCATTAAATAATAAAGAGATGCCGGAAGCAGAAAGAGTTGAACGCGCACTTACTTCATTGCCGGGACCGATTTTAGATGATGTCGAAGGTTCAGCAAATTATCGCTTATTTGTGCTGCGGAATTTATTATTGGATGTCTTAGAGTCATTGGATAAGGCATGAGAAAGCTGCATGCTGAAGGGGGCTGAAAGCTTGAACTTACAAACAATCGTGTTACGCATCAATGATGAGAATCAAATTGTTACGGTAAGAGCAGCAGACACCCTTTTGTCTGCATTAAGGGAAAAACTGGGCTTAACTGGTGCAAAACCGGGCTGCTTAAATGGGGATTGCGGGGCATGTACGGTGAATGTTGACGGCTGGCCGATGAAATCATGTTTGATGCTTGCCATTGAAGCAGTTGGAAAAAAGGTTACAACTATTGAAGGACTGAAGGATTCCCCGATTCAACGGGCATTTGTGGAAAACTTCGCGTTTCAATGCGGTTATTGTACACCTGGCTTTATCATGAACTGCCACTCGCTCATCCAGCAGCACCCCAATGCCGATGATAAAACAATTAAAGAATGGCTGGAATCAAATATATGCCGGTGTACCGGCTATGCCGAAATTGAAAAAGCTTTAAAATCTGTCCTGGAGGAGAAATAAGCAGTTATTTTTACAAGTGAATTGTATAAAAAAGGATTTTGCTGGAAGGCGAAATCCTTTTTGGATTATCAGGGCTTTTTGATATATTCAAAGAATGAATATATCATCTCAGGACTACAAAGCACAGCATAGACAAGCTTTAGGGCCAGTATTTAAATAAAATGACTGTATTTGTCATCTTCTTATCGTTAATTTCATATAAGAAGGTATAAACTTTAAATTAGGTTAGCTTTTATATATGAAATTGGTTGAAACATGAAAAAAAGTAAAAAAAGTTTAAAAAAGTATACAATTTATACCATGTTTTTAATATAATAAAAAATGAATGTGAGTTCTTACATATGAGACCGACTTGATTTTGTAATATTTGTTATGAATCTACTCTTCTTACTACTTCATTGGGTTTTTGTGCAATGTCTTGTAAAAACCGCTAAATGCTCTGAAAAAAGTTTGCGAAAGGGGGAATAACGGTTTGTTACCAGAGACTGCAGAGAGGATAGAGGTAAGAAATAGAGAGTAGAGAGTAGAGAGTAAAACATGCTTTCGTTTTCTCTAGAAATCTTTGAAAGGTCTGTGTGTTGTAACATTGGAATAATCATAGCATTTATATAATCTTCTTTTACATTATGAGGTGCCAAATAAGTGAAAATTAGATGGGAGGCCTTCTATTTCCACTTGATTTATGTTCCCTTTGGGTGACCAAGCAATATGTAAAAGTTGTTGGTTCCGGATGTGCATTTCGTCATTTTATCAAAATAGATGGAGAAATGGTTTGTTTACAAAGTTTTTAATACTCGCTTAAATGTCCGATGTTAAGCTTCAATCGCTATTTTAACTAGTAGTTACATAGGGTATAACATGATTCTGCACAATGATACATGTGATGAAATGTCCTCTCCTGATATCCCTACATGAAATGGCTGTTACAATAATATAAATCAGTATGGCACTCATTGTATTGTTTCGGCTGAAATATAGTGTAGTACGTGCAAATTCATTACCATATTTTTTATTTATATGGAGTATTCGAATCTATGTGTCTCCTAGCACAAGTTAAAATGGGAGATCCTTGTTTTACAAGGTCGCCATCTTAGTATACCGGCTGCTCCATATAAAACCGCGGACGGATTTTTGTAAACATATCCCAATCTGAAATGCCAGGATAATGTAAAATGAAGACGTGTGATGAATTACATAATTAACTGAGATATTCCGTATACATCAACAAAATTCAAACCTAAGCTGATAGATTTTTGTGTTTGAGAGAAGTTGATACGGTTCTTTGTCTGTAAAACAAGCATAGCACTTATCTGAGAAGATTTAATAGTGGAGCAATACTATGAATCCCTCCTGCTCAAAGTAGAAGAGTTAAAACATCAAATATTAAATTATTTTTGTCGGCTCTTAATATGTAAGGAAACTTTGGGTTAAGGAGGAAGGCAATTACGTGGCAGAACGAGTGGAAGAACGAAAAGAATTTCTTACAAAGAAAAAATTAGGTATATTTGCTCTCCTTATATTACTTCTGCTATCTTCTATGGCATATGTGACTATGCAATGGGTAGAGGCTAAAGAAATTCGGGAGCATTTAGATCTAGGTAACAAGTATTATGCTGAGGCTCAATATGAAGAGGCAATTATAGAGTACGAGAAAGTCCTCGAGTTGGATGAGAAAAATGTTGAAGCCAGAATTGGATTGGTCAAGTCTTACAGAGCTTTGAATAAGGTTGCTGAGGCCAGAAAGGTCTTGATAGCGGGTATCCAAATAGTTCCTAAGGAACCGAGATTTTATTCGAATCTGGTGGATATATACTTAGCAGAAGGAAATGTTCTAGAAGCAGTTAAGATACTTGACGAGGGGTTATCGACTAGTAAGGATGATAGCTTAATAAAGAAGCGTACAGAGATTTCAAATAATTTAGAACTTACTGTAGATCGTACGTTACTTCAAGTGGATGAAACAGCGAATCTGCAAGTAGTCTATCATTCAAGCGTAATAAATGACGCAGAAGATAAACAAGAAGCGGGATCCGAGCAAGGAGCAGGATCTGGGCAAGAAGCAGGATCTGAACAAACTGTACCTGTAAATGATTCAGATGGCAGTGAAGCAGTTGAGGAAGAACCAAGCAATGAACAGGGTTCCAGTGATTCGGGGAATTCAGATTCAGAACATTCTGGAGAAAAAACGACTAATGTATCTGCAACCTGGTCACTCTCAACTAAAGGACCTGGTTCTTTAGCGAACGAAAAGGGTGAGGCGAATGTATTTAGTGCGAAACAACCCGGAATTGTTCGAGTTACGGCTAAGGTAGGTTCAATTAGTAAGGATGCTACTCTTGAAGTTAAAGATCATGTATTAAGGGAAATTAAGGTCCAAACGTCAACTTCCGCTGCTAAACCATCAGAAGTAGTACAGTTAACAGCTAAAGGGTTCGATGCAAAAGGCGAGGAAATAGAAATTAACCCGGCTTGGAGTATTAAAAGCGGGGCTGGTACTTTAAGTGAAGATACAGGATCTACAAACACATTCACTACAGAGGAAGAAGGAACGACTGAAATTGTAGTTTCACAAGATAAAATCGAAGCTAGCGTCACAATTGCTGTTGAGAAAAAACAATTTGTATTAACAAAGATCTCTAATGGCCAAGGGACAATTCAGTCCAATCCAAACGGTAAAGAGTTTACTGATGGGGATGTAATTACGCTAACAGCTACTCCTGCTCAAGGTTGGGAGTTCAGTCACTGGGCAGGCGATGCTTCAGGTACTGATTCGAAGGTAACAGTAAAGATGGACCAAAACAAAACAGTAGAGGCTGTATTTACAAAAATTCCGGAATATACGATATCATCCAGTGTAGAAGGAAATGGTTCAATTGCTAGATCACCTTCTGATAGTAAATACCTAAAAGGTACCACTGTAACATTGGAGGCAACTCCTGATGAGGGATGGAAGTTTGAACGTTGGGAAGGCGACGTTAGCGCAACAAATCCAAAAGTTACTTTAACAATGGATGGCAATAAAGCTGTACGTGCTATCTTTAGTAGAATCCAAGAAAGCTATCAGCTAACAACAGAAGTAACGGGCGAAGGGTCTATTGATAGAACTCCTAATACTGCCGCCTATGCCGAGGGGACAGAGGTACGTTTAACAGCAACACCAAGAGAAGGTTGGAAGTTTGATCATTGGACTGGAGATGCAACAGGTACGCAAAGTACAGTGACAGTTACAATGGATGGAGAAAAAACGGTTAAAGCGATTTTTGTTAAGGCATCACAAGCACCAGTAGAAACCTATACACTACAAACCTTAGTTGAGGGTGAAGGTACTGTACAGGCGCAGCCTGCACAAGACAAATATGAGGCTGGAACAACTGTTCAGCTAACAGCAACGCCAAAAGAAGGCTGGAAGTTTGATCATTGGACTGGAGATGTAACGGGTACGCAAAGTACAGTGACAGTTACAATGGATGGAGAAAAAACGGTTAAAGCAATTTTTGTTGAGGCACCAGAATCCTATACACTACAAACCTCAGTTGAAGGTGAAGGTACTGTGCAGCCGCAGCCTGCGCAAGATAGCTATGAGGCTGGAGCAACTGTCCAGCTAACAGCAGCGCCAAAAGAAGGCTGGTCCTTTAAGGAGTGGTCTGGAGATGCCTCTGGAGAGACGAATCCGTTATCTGTCCATATGGATAGTAACAAGCAAATTAAGGCTGTTTTCGTTGAACATGGAACAGTAAAGGGAATAGTTAAAAACGCCCGTACAGGTACACCAGCGCCAAGTATAGCGATAAAAGCTAGAAAAGGTGAAGGGGCCGAAACTGGAAATGCAGCCGCGGAGACTACCACAAACAGTGCCGGTCAATACGAATTACGTTTGGCGCCTGGAAAGTATACGTTAGAATTGTCGGGTAACGGATATAACAAAAAGTATGAGCTGGTCGAAGTCCAAAGTGCTGCAACGAACGAACAGGACATAAATATAATGCCAACGAGCGATGGACTTACTGAATTCTCTGTTGTGCTTTCATGGGGAGAACGGCCAGCAGACTTGGATGCTCATTTGAAAGGGCCATTAGCTAATGGAACTGGGCGTTTCCATATCTATTATGGGCAGAGATCTTATACGGAGAATGGGGTTACCTATGCTCAATTAGATACTGATGATACAGACGGTAAGGGACCAGAGACGATTACGGCATTTAAACAAGTTGCCGGTGTCTACAGATACTATGTTTATAACTTCAGAGGCGATGCACCGTTAGCGGGTTCAGGAGCTAAAGTAGAACTTTACAAGAATGGTAACCTCTATCGTACATTCTTGGTACCAGCAGGGGGAACAGAACGGTATTGGCATGTATTTGAGATTGAGAATGGCCAATTACGTACAATTAACATACTGGCAAACAACGAAATGGAATAGAAATGACACAGATATGTCCCTTATGTAATAGGGGGCATATCTTTATTAAGGAGGATTAAGATGAGAATCGGAAAATCTCTGTTACTTGTATTAAGTACTATATTAGTTCTTTTACTAAGCATCACTCAAGTTGCCGCAGCTGCTGAGGAAAAAATTGAGTTTAGTGATAAAAACCTAGAGGATGTCGTTCGAAAAGCAATAGATAAACCTTCAGGAGACCTCTTTGAAAAGGATGTTGAAGGATTAACCTCTCTAGCTGCCCAAAGTAAAAAGATTGAAACCTTAGGCGGGATTGAACATCTTAAGTCGTTAACAGAATTGAATTTGGCCGGAAACAAAATTAATGATGCAGCTCCATTAAAATCGCTATCGGGTCTAAAGGTACTAAACTTAAGTGAAAACCAAATTGAAAATATTAAGCCGCTGAAGGAGCTAACAAACGTAGAGAGATTATATTTGTCTAAAAACCAAATCAGCGATATTAGTGGATTGGAAGAATTAAAATCGCTGGTTATCTTACAGATTGACCATAATAAAATTGACAACATTGTACCTTTGGGCAAACTTACTAAAGTAACAAATCTTTGGATTGACCATAATGAGATTAAGAACATCTCTGAATTGAGAAACATGCAAGAATTACAGGTGCTTCGTGCGAACAATAATGATATTTCTGATGTAGGTCCATTGAGCAGCTTAATAAAATTAAAAGTATTACACCTATCTCATAATCCAATTGGTTATCTTAAGCCATTAAACGGATTATCAGAATTAGAAGTACTTCTTTTAGATGATGGAAAAGTAAGAGAGCTAGATGACCTGCAAAGTTTAACAAATTTAAAAGTCTTAAGCCTAAAAGATAATAATATTGAGGATATCGCCCCTTTACGAACACTAAACAATTTAGAAGAGTTATATTTGAGCGGGAATTCAATTAAGGATTTCACACCGACTGAGTCTTACTACAATACTCTAAAAGTAAAAGATTTTAAACTAGAAGGAACAGAAGAAAGTTCTAAGGATGGAAGCAGCGGAAAAAAGAAAGAAAATAACAATATATTATATCTTTTACTTGGAATTGCAATCCTTCAAGCGGCGGTAGTTGCATTCTTTTTAGTAAAAAGAAATAAAGCAGCGTAAAATCACAAGTTGGTGACATCGTAATGATCTACTGCTTTTAAGTTATTAATTACTGCGTAAGGATGGTACGAAGCATGTACAATACTAATCAACATGTTAAAAGTGTTTTAACAATTTATGTACAAGGTAAACTGGCTAGTACAATCGATATGGAGCACAGTGAGGAAAAAAAGCAATACACGCTAGGAAGAGCAATGGATAATGACATTGTTGTCAACTCCCCCATTGTTTCTTCCCGTCATGCAATCTTTGAAATAAAAAAAGATGGCTGTTATGTGTATGATTCAAATAGCACGAACGGTATACATATCAATGGCAAAAAAATAACAAGTGCTAAGTTAGAAAATGGTTACAACCTCCGAATTGATGACATAAATCAACCTCATAAAGATGGAATTCTAATTGTGTACTCACTATTAGATAACTACAGTGATGAACGATGGAACGAGCTGCATTTAGAATCTAAGGAAACCATAACAATTGGCCGAGACATTTCTAATGATGTACAAATCAGCCATAGTTCCGTTTCAAGAGAGCATGCGAGAATTACAAGGAACGGGGATGCGTTTTTTCTAGAAGACAATCAAAGCACCAATGGCACCTTTTTGAATGGGCGGCTTGTTACATCAAAAACAAAATTGACTCATGATGATGTAATTATAGTTGGTCATACAAAATTAATTTTTCAGTCAACGAAGATTATTTATAATGTGCAATCTAGAGGAATGCGTATTGATGCTATTAACATTACAAAAGATGTGCAGGATTCTAAAGGAGGATTATTTACACATAAATTAACAAAGCGTATTTTAGATGACATTAGTATCAGTGTAAAGTCAGGAGAACTTGTTGCATTAATTGGCGGGAGTGGTGCTGGAAAGTCTACTTTCATGGATAGTTTAAATGGATTTCGCCTGCCGACAGAAGGAACGGTTTTAGTTAATGGTGACGATTTCTACTCTAATTATAATGCGTATAAAAACATAATGGGGTATGTACCGCAGCAAGATATTGTATACGATACATTGACTGTGCGTGAGATGTTAACCTATGCAGCGGAGCTTCGTATGCCTGATGATACAACTGAAGAGGAAATAGCAAATAGAGTGCAAGAAGTTATTAAAGATGTTGAACTTGAGGGCCGAGAGGATTTAGTTATCAAACAATTGAGCGGGGGACAGAGAAAAAGAGCTAGTATTGCTGTTGAATTACTAGCAGATCCTAAATTATTTTTCTTAGATGAACCGACGTCTGGCTTAGATCCAGGCATGGAACGAAATATGATGAAACTTTTACGTAAACTCTCAAACAATGGAAAAACGATTATTCTTATTACACATGCTACAGCAAATCTAAATTTATGTGATAAAGCTATTATTTTAGGTTATGGAGGGAAGCTCTGTTATTTTGGGCCGCCTAATGGAGCATTGGAGTTTTTTAATGTAGAAGATTATGCTGATATTTATGATCTTATCAATAAAGAGTCAGATAAATGGCAAAAGAAGTTTAAAGAGTCAATATATTATAGTTACCATAATTCCTTAGTTCAAAAAGACGTAAAGATGACTGAACAAAAGAATGTGTCCCAAAACAGCAGTTTCAGGCAACTCATTATTTTAACAAAAAGGTATCTAAAACTTACTTTAATTGACAAGCAAAGATTGGCATTTCTTTTGTTACAAGCACCTTTTGTTGCGTTGTTATTAGGCTTTGTTGCAGAAAGAGATTCATTTACATTCTATGAGACTTCCAAACAGGTCATTTTTACGCTTGCTGCGTCTGCTGTCTGGATCGGCCTTTTAAACTCACTTCAAGAAATTACGAAAGAGAATGATATTTATCGAAGAGAACGAGCTGTTAACTTGCATTTAGTTCCGTATATTTTGTCTAAGATTCTTATCTTAGGAACGTTAACTCTAGTGCAATCAGTAGCTTTCATTATCGTATTTCGTTTTGTAATGGATCTTCCTACTAAAACCTTAATTGGTTCGATACAAGTCGAATTGTTTCTTTCTTTCTTCCTAGCAACGATGGCAGCGACTTCTTTAGGTCTTTTTGTATCATCTATAGTAGGAAATTCGGATCGAGCAATGGGGCTGGCTCCTGTTTTGCTCATACCTCAGTTAATCTTCAATGGACTGGTTTTTGACATAGAAGATTTTTCTAAATCAATAATCTCCGATTTCGTGATAAGTAAGTGGGCAGCTAGGGCGTTTAGTATTTCAGTAGATTTAAATGATAAACCTACAGAACTTGAAACTAGTGTACCTGTTCCACCGAGAGATTTACCAGACTACTATGATTATGATATCTCTTTACTTTATCAAAATTGGGGAATTTTAATCGGGATTTCTGTGTTAAGTATCATGCTTAGCCTATTTGTTTTAAAGCAAAAAGACAAACAATAAGGATGGAGTAGAAAATATGGACAATTTATACATTTATTTACTTATCGGGTTCATTATTATTATGAATGTTTTCTTAGTATTTTTAATTAAAAAAAAGGCACCGCAACAGGCAGTGAAAGTATCCAATCCAACACGTGAGATTATTGAGAAACCAGTTGAGCAACATGCAAAGACAGAAGTGTTGGGGCAAGGTAATAGGAGTGTAAAGCCAGCGGCGGTATCCACGGATAAAACGGAAATGTTGGGAAGTATCGGAAATTTATCTTCTGATGAGAAGCAGGCTCTCAAAAACGGTGTGTCTGCAGTAGCTCAAACAGTTATTTTGCATGAAGCAAACGAACAGGCCGCGGTAAGCAGCGAAACAAAAACATATGGAATTTTGCACTATAAAAGCAAGGACCAGAATGTTGAACTAGCTTTATCAGAGGAAACAACATTGATAGGAAGAGATCCGGCGATTTGCGATGTAGTTTTAGAAAATGATAGTTATGTAAGCCGAAATCATGCTCTATTATATAAAAAAGGAGAAAAAATCTTCTTGGTTGATTTAAATAGTGCAAATGGCTCATATATAGACGGGGAACAATTTAAAGGCCAAAGAGAAATTAATTATAATATGAAGTTCAAAATTGGCAAAACTGAAATGGAACTATACTCATTGGAGGGATGAGTTTTGGATTTAAATATTAGTCTTCTTGAAGAAACAAAACCATTCTTCAAGATTCGCTTTGGCTCATATACAGATAAGGGAAAGAGAGAGGAAAATGAAGATTCTCTCCTCCTTTATCACGATAACATCCTTTATTCATTTGGGATTGCGGATGGAGCCGGCGGTCATGCATTAGGGAAACAGGTAAGTGAAATAACGGTAAAGGCTATAGAAAATGAGCTGAAAAATAACAATGAGTATTCAATAGACTATATATATAAGCTATTACAAAGGAAATACGACCAAATTAATAATCATATTTATTCATATAGTATGTCTTCCGGCAATGTTATGGTAACAACCTTATCTATGATCAATATTGTAGGATATCGAATGATTATTAGTAATGTAGGAGATACAAAAATTTTTAGAATAAGGGATAAGAAACTAACATTATTGTCTAAAGTCCATACAGTAGCCTGGTCACAGTTTGAGCTTGGCTTGATTAATGAGAAACAATTAAACGAGCATAAGCAAAAGCACGTTTTAACGAAAGGTATAGGGGGAGCAGAGAAAATATCCCCTTATTTTGCTAAGGAACTCGCAGAGGATCATGATATCTACTTAATCTGTTCAGACGGTGTATATAACTTTTTATCTGAGGAAAAAATGATAGAGTTATTTTGTACAGAGAGAACGTATACAAATCAGGAATTGGACGAAATTTGTAAAAAATGTGTTTCTATCGCTTTTCAGAATCAAGCTGATGATAATATGTCAATTATTGCCGTTCAAATATGAGAGATAAGTAGGGAATTGTCAATGAAAAAATATGTTTTAATTAGCAGCTTGCTTTTATGCTTGCTTGGTGTATTTATTTACCTGATTTCTCCAGTAAAGGAGATTGAAAAAACTGAGTATCAAAGTACTACTCTTCAATCCCTGCTTAAAGGTGTTCAGGGAAAAGATTTAGTTGTGCAACTTAGTCAATCAGAATTTCAAATCAACTATCGGTTTTCCGAAAAACTTTTGAATGAGTTTATTAAAAATCAAATTCATCTTGCGGATCATGAGATAGAGGAAATGGAACTTGAACTTAAACCGAACCTTATTAAGTTACATGTAAATAAGAAGTTAGGGTTCCTTCAAACTCAATATATCATTGAATTAAAGCCAAAGGTTTCAGATGGTGTGCTATCTCTACAAGTCATTGACAGTAAAATGGGCAGGCTGCCTCTGCCGTCTTCGCTCATTTTGAGTAGAATCAACTTAGAGGATATTCCTTCTGTAGAAATAGTGGGTGATCAAATGGTTTTATTCAAGGATCTTCCTAAAGCAATTCAATTTCAGGATTTAGAAATATCAGACAAAACCGTTAAGGTGGTAATGAATACAAAGATAACATCAATTACAGATCTTATGGAGATAGGGGCTTTTATGATTCCTTATGGGATTAATCTTATAGAAAAGTTCAACTGATCCCTTTCTGCCCAGGAGGTATAAAATGGAATTGGAAATAAATAAAATTTTTGACGGAAAGTATAAAATAATAGACGTCCTTGGCGAAGGTGGAATGGGCAAAGTTTATCTTGTTCAAAATACTAATCTAGGTAATCATTGGGCCATCAAACAGGTAAGTAAGCATACAAACGGAAATATTGATTTCTTAGCTGAGCCCAATATCATGAAAAAGCTAAATCACCCTTCCTTACCAAGAATTTTTGATATCGTAGAAGATGATAATTATATTTACATCATATTAGATTACGTTGAAGGAACATCCCTTGATAAACTGCTGCTTAACGGACAAAGATTCTCTGAACGACAGGTAATAGAGTGGGCAAAGCAAATTTGTGAGGTGTATAATTACCTGCACAAATTAAAGCCTCACCCTATTATTTATCGTGATATGAAACCTTCAAACTTAATGGTAACCCCCAATAATGACATTAAAGTAATTGACTTTGGTATTGCGCGTGAATATAAGGTTGAATCTAAAAGCGATACAATGTATCTGGGAACTGAAGAGTATGCAGCGCCTGAGCAGAAAGGGGGAACCGCTCAAACAGATGAGCGAAGTGATATTTACAGTTTAGGGGTAACATTATTTCATACCGTTACCGGCAAGCGTCCTTATGAGGAACCTTACGGGGTTTTACCTATACGAAGTTTAGACCCGAACCTTTCGGAAGGTTTGGAGTACATTATCGAAAAATGTACAAAATTAGACCCTGATCAGAGGTATCAAAATGCAATCTCTTTATTACAAGATTTAAAAAATATCGAGAAGCTTTCCAAATCGTATAAAAAACAACGTCTGGCTAAAAGAATTCAGATGTCAGGGCTAGTCGCTTCTTTAACTTTTTTCAGCTATTTAACACTCGCCGGAATCGATCAACTTAGGGAAGAGAAAGCACTCGCATATGACAATCTTGTTAGTGAAGCAACTGCTAATATTGACAGATCACAATTTCCGCAAGCGAAAGAAAAGCTAGAAAAAGCAATGGATTTAATGCCTGACAATATTAGTGCGTATCGGCAGGTTGCGCGATCTCTTATTGTAGAAGGGAAATATGAAGAGGCTATCAATTACATTACAAACGAAGTATTTAAAAATGTAGCGGACAGTGAACTAGACAGTGAAATGTACTATTTAATAGGTACAGCAGCCTTTGAAATGAAGGATTATGAGAAAGCAATCCAAGGTTTTGAGAAAGCCAAGAGCCTGTCTAATGGAAGTTCTAAATATTATAGAGATCTATCAATAAGCTATGCAAGATCGGGTGATTTCCAAAAAGCAAATGAAACCTTGGCAAAGCTCCAAAAACTGGATTCAGACAAAGCGTTGAACCTCTATGTTACAGGTGAGATACAGGCTGCACAATCAAACTATAATGATGCCCTTAACAGCTTTAAGGAAGCACTAGCAGCCAGCAATAATGAAACCATAAAATATAAATCATTTATTGCTTTAGCAAACTTATATAAACATTTCCAAAAAGAATTACATGATGATAACGTTAATCAAAGAATCGCTGTACTCGAAAAAGCTAGCAGCGAACTAAAAAATAAGAATGATGTCATTGTTACAGAACTGCTCGCGGAAGCCTATCATGATAAAGCAGTTTATGAGGACAACAATCGTGACTTGTTTGTAAAGTCCATTGAAAAGTTTCAATTCTTGTTAGACCAAGGATACCAGAGGCCGTATATCTATTTAAATATCGCCATTATCTACCAGCTCATGCAGGAGTACAGTGAAAGCGAAAAGGTATTGTTAAAGATGATTGAATTATACCCGAATAACCATACAGGCTACGTACAACTGGCATTGCTCTATATAGAAATGGAAAATCAAAAACCAATAGCCGATAGAAACTATGATAAAACCGTGAAATATTATGAATTGGCTGTAAAAAACAGTCCAGATGGAACAAATACCCCTGAAATCGTTCCACTCCATAAACTTATTTTAGAGCTTAAAGAAAAAGGATGGATAAAATAGGAAGGTGTTGAACCTAATGCTATCAAAAGCTATGGTCATGGTAGTAATCGGTATCATTGGAATAATTGTTTCAGTGGTCTTGTTGCTTCGAGCAATATTTAAGCCTTCGGCTAAAGCTATTAAGCAGCCTATTCACAGCGTTGAAACAGAAAAGCTGTTAGAGAGTACGGGAACTCCTCAACCAGCGGCAGTAGAGGCAACAAAAACATTAGATGAAACTAGAATACTAGAAGCAACAGCGCATTTACATTCTGCCGTTAAAAATGAACATGCAGTAGAGACAACTCTATTGTCAACCAATGAAGAGAAGAAAAGCAGTATAGAAATACCGACTATCCTATTGTTGGATGAAGAGCAGGAAGAGAAAACTCAATCTAATTTTAATAAAAGTACTACAGACGAAGGAAATAGTGTAGCCGCAACAGTTTTATTAAAAGCGGAGGAACAGGAAATGTAGGGGTTCAAAGTAACAGGTGCTTTAGATCCTGAACCCGCATTCCATTACAAATTGCAAAGGGCTGGAAAGGAAAAGATTTCCGTGCCACAAGGGAATATGCAATTATTTTGATGAATGCAAATACGCGTGTTCTACAATACATACGGCGAATTGTGTACTGCTGAAGCCTTTAGAAGACTAAATCGGATTAAGGGCATTGGAATAGAAAAACTTCACCTGCGGATGATTCGGCACACGTTTTGTAGGAATTACAATTTAAATGATGGAGCTATCTTTACACTTCAAAAGATTGTATGAAAACGGTACGATGATATTTACAGATGAAGACAAATGGAAAAGGAGGTTCATTATATTATGAGGAAACATCTGTTAAAAAAAATTAGTTTAGTAGTTCTTTTGTTCACTCTTTTCTCCTCCTCATTGGTAACACCGACTCAAGCAGCTTACAGTGACAATCCCAACGGTTTGTATTATACGTTATCAGATGAGGTGTATAACGGAAAGTCAGCCCTTCAGGATAAGCTTATTGCCCTTTATGGTAAGTATGCTTCTGGTACTCCAAGGTTTAAAGTGATTGATTATATTGATATTAATAGTCATATCGACAGTGACGGTACGTTAAGGCATCCCATGGGAGCACTAAAGCCGGGGAAAACGCAAAAGTTTGAGAAGACAGGATTTAGTGCAGCTGCAGTTGTTAGTGAAGGCAGGTCGAAATTATTTATCGTGTTCACTGGAAGCAATGACATGTATGATTATACTGCAGCTGGAAAAGCCGTTTCTGCAATACCGCCGGGACAAGAATATCAAGCACAGCTCTATGTGAACTACATTTACCAAAAATTCAAAAAATATCAAGGGTATAAGTGGTACTTTACGGGGCATTCTTTAGGAGGCTGGCTGGCAGCCAAAATGGATTTAGATATTCGTGCCGCCAGATGGTTAAATGATCCTAGTGTATTGGTGTACGGCGGAGCTATTGGCAAATCAACTATAAGTGGAGTTTATACATTCAATGCACTTCCTATTAGCAAAGTCAGTGTTTCTGCTGCTCAGTGGAATGCAAACAAAAATGGCCTATACAATAAATATGTCAAAAATCTTTATTTTGAAAATGAGTGGCTAAATGGAGTGTCCGACATGCATACCGGCCAATTAGCTTATATCGGAACCAATGAGAGTATTAATACAGGAATCAAATACTATAGTACGCTTGGTTATAGACCATCTGCTATTATATCTGCAAACCTCGCAAATTATTACTTATATAATGCCTTGTCTCTAAATCCTGATCAACGGGCTGTTACAAATGCTCACGATATAGACAACTTCAAAAACAGAGTTAGCTATTAAGCAGTTTGTTCAACTAATAAAAAATTTCAATAATTTTTACCAGGGAAGCCTATTTTAAGGCTTCCTTTTTGGATTCTGACGAAAAAACCCCCTTGATCAAGGGGGGGTAGCAATGGGTTTACAGGGTATTCTATGTTTTCTTATACAAATCCTGTAACGCAGAAAAATTTAAATTCAAGTTGTTAATTTGCTCAGCATTACACTACAGTTTGGATAAAGCAGTGTATCCTCTAAAAATGTGCATGCCGCCATTATGTCATAAGCAGCTTTGCTTCCTTTTGGTTGGTCTTAACTGTTTGCTGGGACAACTTGGAGCATTCGCTAAAAGCAAACTGTTTACAACCTATACACTTTTTAGTCTCTAATTGTGCCAATGCGTAGTTGAGTGCGTCGCCTGTACGGTCAAAAAAGTATTTTTCTCCGATCTCTTGATGCAATCCGGTTCTCCAAAGCAATTCCTTTGGCTGTTGTTGAATGCCGGATATAAGAATGGTCCTATTTTGTTCTTTGAATCGTTTCGCAATATTCAAAAGCATAGCTTCCCCCGAGGTATCAATAAAGGAAACTTTACTCATGCGTAATAGCAGCACCCTTGGCTTAGATTGGATAATATTCTCAATCGATTTTTCGAATACTTCAGTGGATCCAAAAAATAGGGAGCCCTCGATTGTGTAAATACTGATTTGAGGACAGTTAGAGCCTTTTTCAACGATTTCGGATTTTACCAGCTTATCAGATGGATCCGGCAGTACTTTCGAAATGATTAGAGCCTCGCTCATTTTCTTCACAAATACAATAACGGCTAAGAGCAATCCAGCTCCAACAGCTGTTGTAAGGTCGGTAAAAACGGTCAGAAGAAAAGTAACAATTAGCACTGCAGAATCGGCCGTTTTGGTTTTTAGCACATGTACAAATTCTTTTCGTTCGCTCATATTCCATGCTACGAACATTAAGATAGGCGCCATGCTTGCCAGCGGAATATGAGATGCATACGGTGCTAAAAGCAGCAGCACAAGCAGCACAACAAGTCCGTGTATGATTCCAGACATAGGAGAAACTGCCCCATTTTTTATATTGGTAGCCGTTCTTGCAATCGCTCCTGTGGCAGGAATTCCTCCAAATAATGTTGCAGCAATATTGGCTACCCCTTGTCCAATCAGTTCTTTGTTGCTGTTATGTTTGCCGTTCGTCATACTGTCCGCTACAAGGGCGGATAAAAGAGATTCAATTCCCCCCAGCATCGCAATTACACAAGCAGCAGGAAAAAGCATGACAATCGTTTCCCATGTAATATCAGGAAATTGAAAACTAGGTAATTGACTTGGAATCGACCCGAAAGTCGAACCAATTGTTGCTACTTGATTAGGGAAGAAGAAGATAGCCACTAAACTGGATACGCTCAGCCCCAGTAACGCTCCAGGAATCTTCGGGAAAAACTTTGGCGTTAAGATAACAATTGCTAGGCAAATGCAGGCAGTTATCACGCTGTATATATTGATCGTTTCCAGATTCATGACGATTTCCTTCATATTCAAATGAAACTCTTCATGTTTTTTAACATTGCGAAGCCCTAAAAAGTTCGCAATTTGCCCGGAAAAGATAATAACTGCTATTCCTGCAGTAAACCCAATCGTAACAGGACGGGGGATGAATTTGATAAATCTCCCCAGTTTGAAAACTCCCAGCAGAATGAGGATAATCCCTGCCATAAACCCGGCAATTAACAGGTTCTCATATCCATATTGCATGACAACTCCAAATAAGATAGGAACAAACGCTCCAGTCGGACCCGCAATTTGATATTTGGAACCGCCTAAAAGAGAAACAAGAATTCCGGCGATAATCGTCGTGTAGATTCCATACTCCGGTCTCACCCCGGAAGCAATGGCAAAAGCCATTGCTAAAGGAATCGCCACAATTCCAACTATCAATCCGGCAACGAGATCTTTCCGAAAATGACCTAGATTGTATCCATAAAACCTGTTAGAGGTAATCACTTATAACATCCTCCCTTTACATACTGAGTATTTCATTGTTTTCAGGATTAACATTGCTATATCCATCTACAACAAGATCTAATTTACCCGTTTCTGGGTGGATGACCAGACCGTGAACGGCAATATTATCTGGCATTAAAGGATGATTTTTGATCAAATGGACACTATTTGTGACACTCTCCTCTACGCATTGAAAGCCTGTCAGCCATGCAGATAAATCAATACCGGCATTCGATAGGGTACCGATTCGATCTTCGCTAACTCCATTTTTCTTTGCAGCCTCAAGAATGGAAAAAGATTGAAGGCCTACCATGCCGCACCCGTGATGTCCAATCACACACACTTCTTCAGCTTTCAATTCATAAATGGCTACAAGAATACTGCGCATAATGCTGCCAAAAGGGTGAGAGACAACAGCTCCAGCATTTTTAATAATTTTAGCATCTCCATTTCTCAATCCCATTGCTTTTGGCAGCAATTCCAATAAGCGGGTATCCATGCAAGTTAAAATGACTAGTTTTTTGTCTGGATATTTCGTGGTATGGAATTCTTTATATTCTTTTTGATCTACAAAAGTATTGTTGTAATCTAAGATTCTAGAAATAATAGACATTTGTTTTTCCCCTTTCTATTCCTTTATCTTTTCTCTTAATTTAAAAAATTTAAAGCAAGTATTCTGCAAAAAAGCTATATAAAAATATAGATTCCTGAGCATCCTCCTTTTATTTAAGCCTAATTCCACCTTAAAGCTTCTAAATTAAAGGGAAATAATAGAAACATTAGAATTTGATGAGAATTCTTTTAGAAATCAAAGAAAAAGGGAGTGCCCTATAACTTCTAGACTCTCCCTCTACTGTTTCGATCTTGATCGCTTACTCAATTCTTCTTTGCTTTCATTTCACTTCAAATGGAAAGATCAATCAGCCCACGATATGGAAAGAACTTCTCCTGTATGAGCATTGATTTGTATGTCTATTTCTTCTTCTTTATTTGTCTCAACTTCTATTTCGTATATAAAAGAACCATTGTGATTCTCTAAGTCAATGCTATTGAATGTTCCTTTTACTTTAGAAAGGGCAATTTCTCTTGCTCTATCTAAACTAATTGCTACTAGGGACGCCTTACTTTCGGACAATTCTTCATCTTTCGTTTCTTCAGAAGAAAAAGAGACAATCTCTTCGTTTTCAATGGTTGCTGAAGTCTCAGATGTATCTTTTTTCAATTGTGTTAAATGTAAAATCTCCCCTGAATAAGCATCTACTTGTAATGCATACACCCTATTTTGATCTTGCAAATCTACCTTATATATTTTATTTCCTGTTTTTTCACTAAGCTTTATATCCTCAATCTTTCCTGGGTATTTTGTTTGAATGCTTTTTTTTACTTCTGCAGCAGTCAGCATCTTTTGGTCTCTATCTGCAAATATTTGCTGAACATCAGCAACAATGAACACAATTGCTAGAAAGCTGAAAAGAAAAACAATTTTTTTTGGGTTCATATGATTTCACCTAATAAGAGAGTTTTCTTTCGATATAAAAATGACATTTCCCCTTAAAAATTAATGAGAAACCATTGGTTATTTCGGTAAAGTTACAGTAAAGCTTGCTCCTTCTCCCTCTTTGCTAACAACATCTATGTTTCCTCTATGAGAATCTACAATTCGTTTTGCAATTGATAAGCCCAGCCCAGTCCCGCCAGTTTCCCGGTTTCTCGCTTTATCGACCCGATAGAAGCGATCAAAAATATGTGCGATATCTTCTTTCGGTATGCCGATGCCATGATCCTTCACAGTGAAAAAAACGTGATCGTTCTTATATCCAACATATAACTCAATAGATGATGTACTGTATTTTAACGCATTATCAAGTAAGATAAACAACAGTTGCTTCATTTTTTGCTCATCTGCATTTGCTACTACTCTATCATGTCGAGTGTATACAGAAATGTGCTGGCCATAAACACTTTTAATCAGTTTACTTGTCTCGTTACTAAGGGAAACAAAGTCCACCTGTTTTATATCTAAATTCCATTCTGCATCATGATTTGCAAGCATGAGCATTTGCTTTGTCATTTCTTGCATTCTGACGGCTTCTGAATAGATTGCCTCCACAGATTCTTCTAATAGGTTCGGATCTTTCATCCCCCATCGTTTCAGCATACTTGCGTAGCTTTCAATAATAGTTAACGGTGTTTTTAATTCATGAGAAGCATCAGAAACGAATTGCTGTTGTTTTTCAAAGTTTTTTGCCAAAATGTCCATCATCTTATTAAACGTACTTCCTAATTTGTATAATTCATCTTTTGATTGTGTTTTTAGCTCAAGCTTTTTAAATATACTCTTTCGTTGAATTTCCTCCATCGTCTCAATCATTGAATTGATTGGTTTTAAAATGATATTGCTTAGCATTCTGCCGGCTAAAAATGATGGAATCAGAACAACAAGTGAAGCGACAGTTAACACGAGCCTCAAAATTTTCAAACTTTCATATGTAGATGCCAAACTTTCTGTAACTTCTAACATCACAATATTTCCATCGTGCCATATGATCGGAAAGCTCGCAATGGCATACTGAACTCCATTGACTGATTTCAATTCAACTGTTTGGGAATTTTTAAATGTTGGTTCAAGCTCTGTAAATACCGTTTCCTTTGTAATGTTCATAATGGGATGTGAGTCCTCATTCACAACACGAATCATTCCATTCAATGGTAAGCGTACTTTCAAAATATCGTATACAATCATGTGATTCGCAGCAGATTTCACTGCTCCAGCAATCGTTTCAGCTTGTAAACGAACGTGATCTAATTTATCGTCCGTTGTAATTTTGTAAAATAAAAAATAGATGGATGTATTAATTGTAAGGCTGATCACGAGCAGCCAAACAGTTGAAAACAAATGGATTTTATTTCGGATATTCATAAAATATTACTCCTTTATAACATATCCAACTCCTCGCACTGTATGGATAAGTGGAGAATCAAAGGAATAATCAATTTTTTTGCGCAAGTACCTAATATATACATCCACGACGTTTGTCTCCCCATAATAATCAAAGCCCCAAACATGCGTTAAAATCTGCTCCCTGTTTAGAACTTGATTTTGATGCTGCAATAGATAAACAAGTAAATCAAATTCTCGAGGAGTCAAGTCAATATTTGTGGAATCACGTGTTACCATTCGTGTTTTTTTATCAACTTTTAAATCTGCAACAGTTAATATTTGCTCGTCTGTCTTTTTCTCCATCATTTGATTGATTCGTAAACATGCACGGATTCTTGCCAACAATTCCTCAATTTGAAACGGCTTTGTAATGTAATCATTTGCTCCATGATCAAGCCCGCTTACTTTATCAGGAATAGAGTCCCTTGCTGTCAATAAGATAATCGGTGTCATGTTCCCTGAAGCCCGAATTCTTCGAAGCACTTCCATCCCGTTTAACTTAGGTAACATAACATCCAATAACACAAGGTTCCATTGATCGTTATTAAATTTTTCAAGTCCTGTTATGCCGGTTTCGGCTGTTTCGACCTTGTACCCTTCATGTTCAAGCTCTAATTTAATGATTCTTGCAATTTTTGTTTCGTCTTCAATAATTAAAACTTTTTCATTATCCATGAAATAAATCACCATCCCTACTGCTTTTCCTGTATTTGCTAATTTTCATTTAAACATAGTTCATCAAAAAATATGATTGTAATGCTCAAAATCTAACAAATTTTTGTACATCTGCACTTAATTGGCACTAGTTAGATAATATAATAGATTTATAGTTGGCAACTACTTCTTTACTACATTGATATATATATAAGATCTGCATTTTACATATCCCCAGGCCGTCCCGCCCTGTACAGAAAATGTAATCTATATATTTCATAGCAAATAAGTTTAACTTCTGCCTTTCTTAACTCGTATAAGGCATATGCAGTCAATTTTAAGGAAAGGGAGCGATATGAAAAGAGTTGCCCACTTATGAAATTAGTGAAGAATACAAGGAAATTATTAGAGAGGCTCTCATTACTGCTGAAAGAATTGGTGAATACTGCGAAGAGTTCATGTCGTTGAATTAAATACATAAGTTTGCGAACATGAAGTCTCTCATATAGATATTTATTCAGGGATAAAGAGAAGATATGGCGAACAAATAATCAGGAGAGAAAAACTCTTTAGAGAATCTGATACTGATGAACAGAACCTTTTTTATGATTTGAGGGAATTGGGATGGACATTAAATCATAAAGTCACATTTACGGATCGAAGACATGATTGCAGCTATGTAGTTACGTTTATAGAAAAGAATACTCCTGAACAATTATTGTGGAAAATAGAGAAGCTATCTTATAGATAATGAGGATTATTTTCAGAACTACAAAAAGAATAGCAATCATTCCTTCCGTATGAATGAACATAGCAGGCAGCGAATAAGGAAACAACCGTAAAACAGCGGCTAGAGATCGGCAAGGAGGATCGTTAAAGGCTGCGCTGCGATTCCCCAGCCATGTACAGGTGGGCGCTGCGGTTGCTGCTTGCGATTAGCGTACAGAAAAAATAACTCCATGGCTTAGTTACTTACGTTGATTGTCTCAAGCGCTGAAATTGGAACAAGCTCAACGGAAAACTTCCTATTAATTTCTTGTATCTCTACAAATCCGCTTTTGTAGATGAAAAGAATCGTATAACACTTTTTATTGTACATAACAATGTCCTGATACTTCATCGACAGCTCTCCCCGTATTGTTTAGTCAATACATATCATAGCATTTCAATGTAAATATTTTATGGAGTATATGTAAAAAAGAAAACCGCACAGCGCTAAAGAAATCCCATGCTAAGTCATACTTTCAATTGTTGTCTCTAAAAGTACCTATTCTATTTCATTGAAAGTAATCGAACTAAAAAGGGAATTTGTACAAATTCTAAAAGATTCTTGATAATAGCTAATAAGTAATTTTTCTTGTGAAATATTAAATAAACAGACTGCACGTGCTTCTGTTTTTGTTTCTCATATGAACACAAAAGCCCTTCAGGTCAAGTTGATATGCACCCCTTAAGATAGACATAGATAAAACCCCCGGGTAATCTATGTATGTATCTTGGGGGTGCATTTTTATATGAGGAAAAAGAAAAGCTATTCATTCGAAACAAAGCTAAAAGCCATTCATATGCGAATGGAGGGGAAATTGAAGCGAGACATTGCAGCGGAGTTAGGGATTGTAGATAAAGATCAGATTAAAGTGTGGATGCGTCAATATCGGAAATACGGTGAATCGGCCTTGATTGATAAACGAGGTAGAAAACAGGAAGCATACACAGATCAAGAACGTTATATCAAAAGGTTAGAAATGGAAAATGCCATTTTAAAAAAGTGGATCCAAATTACAAAAGAGGAGGTGTAAAAAAGAAATATCAAGTGATAGAAGCATTGCGGGAGATGTATTCTGTCCGAGATCTCTGCGAGGTCCTCCATGTATCACGAAGTGGTTTTTACCGTTATTTACAACGAAAACAGAAGCCTCGTGACGAAAAGTTGCGTCAAACGATTTCGAAGATGTTCCAGCAGTTTAAAGGGATATATGGGTACCGCCGTATCCAAATGGAACTTGAACGCCAATATGCTTGGAACGTAAATCATAAGCGTGTGTTACGTGTTATGCAGGAACTCGGACTTCAAGCACGAATCCGCAAGAAGTATAACCACATGACATCTTCTCGGCTAGGCATAGATAAGGTAGCGGACAATGTGTTAAATCGGGAGTTCACCGCATACAAACCAAATGAGAAATGGGTAACGGATATATCTTTTATTCGATTAGGAAATCAGTGGGGCTACTTGTCTGTACTCTTAGATTTATTTAATAACGAAGTGATTGCTTATCATTTTAGTTTGCGTAACGACACTGATCTTGTATTACAAACATTGAAAAAGGCAAGAAAAAAAAGAAAAGATGCGACTGGCGTCATCCTGCATAGTGATCGAGGATACCAGTACACATCTAACTCTTATCATGACATGCTTGCGCGTTTTGGCTGGACACCAAGCATGTCACGCAAAGGCAATTGTTTTGACAATGCCTGTGTAGAAAGCTTCTTTTCCCATTTGAAATCAGAAGCAATCTATCCCTATCATATCTCAACTTTTGCGCAAGCGCAAAAGAGAATCCAACAATATATACGCTTTTACAATGAAAAGAGAGCACAATTAAAATTAAATAAACTGACACCTGTGGAATACAGGTGTCAGTTTACGTCCTAACCCAGGGGGCTTTTACCCTGTCTATTATTTTGGGGCTTGACCAAGTGATCTGGAGGGCTTTCACGTTCAGATAATTAACGTTCCCAGAGCCTATATACACAGCTGATATTTTTATTTTCATTATATCCGATTCTATCCTAATAAGGATTCTCTTCAATCAATCCTTCTTCAACTAGAAAACGGGGCATCACTTGTAATGTCTTTAGGCGTGTATTAATTGTAGAAGGGGAGAAACCGGCCGATTTGCTTTCACTTGGCTTATAAGCATAATCTTCAAACTGTGCTGTTTCGTTTTTCATGAATACTACGTAATTACGGTAATAGTAATGGTGTCTATGTTTCTGCTGAGACCTTTGTAGTCGAGAAAATACATGACTCCTCATATTGATGCAAGGTACGTTCAGCTCTTCCTTCAACAAATTTGGCGTGGTAGAACCTCTCAAACAAGTCGTCAATCGTTTGTGTCGTAATTGTTCTTAATTCTTTCTTTACATGTTTTCCTTTACGTTTTGAAACTGCTTCTTCATTTTGTTTTACAATCACGAAAGCTTCTAAAAAAGTGAAGCCAGTGCGTCTTGATAGAATACCGAAACACACTGGCTACCTAGACCTTTTATGATGGTCTGCCTGCTAGGGATAAAATCAACTAAATCTTTGCAGCCTTTTTTAGATTTAGCTTATTGTAACAATTTCAACTGGATAATGGTCATCACAATGACCATTATGAACATGATGTAATCTTCCATTAACTAAATAATCCATATGATTGCCATGAGGAACCATTTCATGTCCACAATCATTTCTACAATGAAAAACGCCATTACAAATTTGTAATGACGCAATGTCTGAAGATGAATGAATAAAACCGTATCACCCGATACGGTTTTACTCGTTTGTCTGATTTTTGCCTTATTACCTTGATACTGTGAGAAATAACTAAAAAATTCTTTTCATAAACGTAATCATTCCTATTTACAATTAAAATATACCATGTAGTTTCTAGGATGTAAAGTGAAAATATATATAATTGTTAACAGGGAAAGAGATGTAGAGAATTGGTCTGCACTTAGGATCGTCGGGCTCCTTTTACAGTGGTTGAGGAAAGTATTTTATGATAAATTGAAGCCCATAAAAATTATGTGTACAATTTCTCTGTTCACTAGAACTAAATGTATTGACTTTTTTTAATACTTGCTGCATTATTTTAAATGAAATATTTACGATTTATATGGGTTTCCATACACAAGTATATAGTACTAGATAACAAAGAAGCAATTTGTAAGTATTTTTATACTTTTTAAATCGTAATAAATTGGATTTGTGTAAGGTGAATTACTATGAGTACATAGGATTTATCTAACATAACACAATGACATGTCTTACAATTACAAAATAATACTGTTATGTTATTAGGAGGGATTTTAGATGCGTGTAAACATTACATTAGCATGTACAGAAACTGGGGAGCGTAATTACATTACAACAAAAAACAAACGCAATAACCCTGAACGAATCGAACTTAAGAAATACTGCCCAAAATTAAAAAGAGTGACGCTGCACCGCGAAACAAAGTAAAAAACAAAGCCTACGTTCTAAACGTAGGCTTCTTACTATTTATCTATACAAGTGTTCTTTTTTAAGTTATTGTAAGGCCGTTTTAAGCGTTTCAAGATTTTCCTTCATGATTGAGAAATAATCTTCTGTTACTTGTTCATTTTCAAAAAAAGTGATACAGTATCAATTATTATCATTTAAAACGAAATGTTTACGATTTAAGAGGAGGGAGCGTATACATATGTATAAATGGGTTATTGTTGGCGGTGGAGTGCAGGGTATTACAATGGCTACCTTTTTGCTTAAGCAAAAGAAAGTAACTATCAGTGAGCTGGCCATTGTGGATCCGCACTCTGAACCGCTTGAAAACTGGAAACGTTGCACAAGCAGTATCTCCATGCCGTATTTACGTTCTCCAGTAGTTCACCATCTTGATGTTGAACCACTTAGTCTACAAGCGTTTGTAAAACATAAAACATATGATTGGAATACTGCTTTTTATGGTAGGTTTAAACGGCCCTCTCTTCAGGTATTTAACGAACATTGTGAGCATATCATTGAAGATTTGTTGCTAAAGGAAGCTTGGATTCAAGGGCGTGTACGGGGTGCCAATCAAATGGAGAATGGTTGGAGTGTCCAACTAGACAATGGGCAGGAAATACTAGGCCAAAATCTAGTATTAGCTATAGGGATTAGTGAACAGCCGTCTTGGCCTGAATGGGCAGAAACATTAAAAAAAGAATCAAACACTTCCGTATATCATATTTTTGATTCTGATTTTCCAGGCTTCGAACAGTTGAAACATCCTTTCACTATTATTGGAGGCGGCATTACATCTGTTCACTTAGCCTTAAAACTGAGTACTTTATTTCCAAACGCTGTAACGCTATTCAAACGGCATTCGTTTCGCCTTCATGATTTTGACAGTGATCCTGCTTGGTTAGGTCCTAAAAATCAGCTGCCATTCCGTAAGCTAGAAAGCTATAAGAAACGGAGGGAGGAAATCATAGGTGCACGTCATAAAGGCTCTATTCCACGTGATTTATATATCAAACTGTTGCATCAAATCCGACGAGGTAAGCTATCTGTAGTGGATGGAAGTGCTGAGCGGGCGACATTAAGCAACGGCCAAATTCTATTACATGATGATCAAGACAATGTAATTCACCAAACAGGCACTCTTTTACTAGCAACAGGCTTTAAGCCAACATTACCAGGGAAAGAGTGGTTGACACCAATGATTCAGAAGCATCGCCTGCATTGTGCCGAATGCGGATATCCTATTGTTTCAAAATCATTGCAGTGGGGCCCAAGTTTATATGTAATAGGAGCATTAGCCGAGTTAGAAATGGGACCGATAGCTCGTAATATTTCTGGAGCCCGCCAAGCTGCAGAACGAATTGTTAGCAGTCTATAAAAACGGTCTAATTTCGATCATAAGTGATGAAAAACCTCTGCCATCAATAAGGAAGAGCTATTTTCTAATCGAAAAATCGTAATAATTACGATTTAAGGGGGCGATTATATGAAAAAAATACCTGTAACAGTATTAAGCGGCTATCTTGGAGCAGGGAAAACTACATTATTAAATCACATTTTGAAAAATCGTGAAGGGCTAAAAATAGCTGTCATTGTCAACGACATGAGTGAAATTAATATTGATGCTGAATTAATTAAGCAAGGCGGTGAGCTTGCAAGAACGGAAGAGAAGTTAGTGGAAATGTCCAACGGCTGCATTTGTTGTACGCTAAGGGAAGATTTATTAATTGAAGTAGAGAAGTTGGCTCTAGCAGGTAATATAGATTATATTGTGATTGAATCGACTGGAATTAGCGAGCCCACACCAGTCGCTCAAACATTTTCTTATATTGATGAGGAACTAAATATTGACTTAACAAAGTTTTGCCGTTTAGATACGATGGTAACCGTAGTTGACGCTAATCGATTTTGGCATGATTTTCGTTCAGGAGATACCTTGCTTGATCGAAAAGAGGCATTAGGGGAAGGAGACACACGTAAAATTGCCGATTTGCTAATTGACCAAATTGAGTTTTGTGATGTGCTAATTTTGAATAAATGTGATTTAGTTCCTGACGAAGATCTTATACACTTGGAACGAGTATTGAAAACCCTTCAGCCAGACGCAAAGCTTATTCGAACGGTGAAAGGGCAAGTTGATCCAAAAGAAATTTTGAATACAGGCCGTTTTGATTTTGAAAAAGCAAGTGTATCCGCAGGTTGGCTGAAGGAGCTGCTGCATGGTCACGAAAATCATACTCCGGAAACAGAGGAATATGGCATCTCTTCTTACGTATACAAGCGGAGACTTCCCTTCCATTCTGAGCGATTCCATAATTGGATTACTTCTATGCCTGATAATATTGTACGTGCGAAGGGAATTGCTTGGTGCGCGACAAGAAATAATATCTCTTTATTTGTGTCACAAGCAGGACCGTCTATTACGATAGAACCAGCCTCCTATTGGGTGGCTTCTTTATCAAAACAGGAGCAAGTAGACATTATACGCGAAAATCCTGACGTATTAGATGACTGGGACCCGGAATTTGGCGATCGTCAAACGAAGCTTGTGTTTATCGGAACGGATTTAGACCCTAAAGCTGTTTCAGCCGCGCTTGATCGCTGTTTACTTACCGCTGAGGAATATGATCGGGACTGGACTTCGTTTTCCGACCCTTTTAAATGGGAGATTCCAGTTCGGTGAGGCTGCTAAGTTATAGTATATAAATCATGACAGCTAGGGAGTTGTTTCTCTAAACTGCTATACATACATATAACATTTAAATCGTAATGATTATGATTTAAATGTTATATTTTAAGAAAGGATGTTCAGTGTTGAAGAGAAAAATAGTCATTATAGGAGCAGGGCCTGCAGGAATTGGCTTTGGCATTTTACTTAAAAAGCTAGGAATTCACGATTTTGCGATTCTTGAAAAGGATCGAGTCGGAGCGACATTTTATAAATGGCCGAAAGAAATGAAATTGATCACCCCATCTTTTACGGGTCACGGCTTCGGCCTTCTTGACTTAAATGCGATTACGCCGGATACATCACCTGCTTACACATTTAAAAAAGAGCATTTGAGCGGGGAAGAATACGGAGACTACTTAGATATGCTTGCTGAGCACTTTGAGCTTCCGGTATATGAAGAAACAGATGTGCAAAATGTTGAATACATTAGCGATACGTTTACGATTTCAACTACGCAAGGAACAGTCGAAGCATCTCATGTAGTATGGGCGACGGGTGAATACCATTTTCCGAATAAGCAGAGTATTGAAGGTGCTGAACACGCTGTCCACAATAGTGAAGTAAGCTCCTGGAAGGAGTTATCCGGAGATGAGTTTACGATTATTGGCGGCTATGAGAGCGGCATCGATGCTGCAACACACTTAATCAATAATGGGAAAAGAGTAACATTATTTTCTAAAACGATGTGGTGGAACTCAGAAGATGCAGACCCAAGCCGATCGCTCTCCCCTTTTACGTTAGAAAGGTTTGAGCAAGCAAAGAAAACGAAAAGGCTCCATCTCAATGGGAATTGTGAAGTGGTAAAGATTGTGAAAGAAACAGAAGGATACACATTATTTCTTTCTAATGGAGCGACTCATACAACGGAAACAAAGCCTATTTTAGCGACAGGTTTTCATTCAGGGGCGAAGCAAATCGGCCAGTATTTTGACTGGAGAGACGATGGTCTGCCGGCTTTAAATGAATATGATGAATCTGTAAAACAGCCGAATCTATTTCTTATTGGTCCTCACGTGCGCCAAAAAGAAGTGATTTTTTGCTTTATTTATAAGTTTCGCCAACGTTTTGCTGTTGTGGCAAAGGAAATTCTTGATAGGCTTGAGATAGACTATGACGAAACCATTTTTGAAAAGTATCGTCAAAATAATATGTACTTAGATGATCTATCCTGCTGCGAGGTGAAGTGTGAGTGTTAGCTTATGAGCATTCCCCGAAACGAATTGCGCTAATAGGACTAGAATCAGCAGGAAAGACTACTCTGTTCTCAAGACTAGACGGCAGCGATGCTGGATATGAAACAAATGTAAAGGGAACGACGTATAGTGTACACGTGCAGCGGGTATGGGGGGATTATATAGTAGATACACCTGGCATTAGAGACTTTGATACAGCTTCAAACAACATTGCTGTACAAGAGATTTATAAATCAGACAAAATTGTTTTGGTTGTAAGAGGAACTCATTTTCAGGAAGAAATACAATCTTTGCTCCCGTTAGTACAAGATAAGCCTGTGCCAGTAAGTATAGTGGTAACGTATGGAGATAAAATGACCTCAAGCAGTAAACAAGCTCTCGCAAAACAAATTACATCTCACTCATTACCACTCGTTGTTGTAGATACAAGAAGCTTGAAACGCGAGCATATACATGCCGTATTGGAAAAAATCAAAGAACAAAACCATTTATCAGATGAGCAAGTTCAGTTATTATTACGCATAAAGCTTGATAAGGTCGAGCCTAATAAGCTTCTATTTGATCACTCGTTTGTTGGTCCAATTTTATCGGTTGCTGCGTTAATAAGCATGTTTTTGTTTCCGGTCATCATTGCCTATTGGTTTTCAAGCTGGATGCAATCTGTTGTAGATGATTTCGTTATGTCTCCATTGATTCAGTTTTTTCTGCCCGCACATCCGTTTATTCAAAGTGTGCTTACAGGGGATTACGGTTTATTTACTCTTGGAATCTATTCCTTCATATGGGCTTTCCCTGTCGTATTTTTAATCGGATGCAGCACTGCGCTCGTAGATGAAACGGGGATTAAAGATCGAATTATTGATTCCCTTGATCCTCTGTTACGAAAAATAGGGCTGCACGGCCGGGATTTAATGCCTGTTCTTTCAGGGTTCGGGTGCAATGTTGTAGCTGTCTTTCAAAGCAGAAGCTGCAGTGTATGCACTCGTAAACAATGTGTATCCCTTATTACATTCGGATCTGCTTGCAGCTATCAAATTGGCGCCACATTATCAGTATTCAACTCAGCTCACAAAATGTGGATGTTCCTTCCTTATATTCTTCTTTTAGTAATAGGAAGTATCATCCATACAAAGCTTTGGTATAGGAGCAATTTGCATTCACATGCTTTGTTGCCTGTTAGAAGAGCTTTCTTGCAAATGCCAACATGGAAAGGAATATCGTTTCGTTTAAAAAGTGATATCAAACAGTTTTGCACACAGGCATTGCCTATTTTCGCTATCATTTGCTTCTTTGCAGCTACCTTGGAGTATATTCATGTGATCCAATATGTTTCCGTCGTATTCCAGCCTTTACTAAGGGTATTACAATTGCCAGCTGAAGCAGCTTCTGGATTAGTATTTTCTATCATTCGAAAAGACGGCATTCTGATATTTAATGAAGGTAATGGGCAATTGTTATCGCAACTAACAGATTCTCAATTATTTCTGCTCATTTTTGTAGCATCAACGATGACTGCTTGCTTCGTTACAATGCTTACAGTGTGGAAAGAATTGGGGTATAAACAGGCGTTGCATCTTATTTCCCGTCAGCTTGTAACGTCCATTTTATGCGCTTTATGTATTTTTGTTGCAGTAAGCTTATTGCACTATATCGGTTAATTACGTTCACACAGTCACAGTGTTGGATACTATTTTTTTATCTGCTAAATAGGTATTTTCATTATTGTTGTTATATAGTCAATACTAAAATGTTAGTAGCAACCTAGGGGGAGTTATGAAAAAAGTTCCTATCTATATATTAACCCTCACATTTCGCACCCTAACTAAGAAAGTTCGTCACCTTTTTCGCTCTTTTTTTGAAAAGGTGTTCAACACCAGCACGTATAGCCGTGACGTCATTCATTTTTTTTCGCCACGGCTTATCCTGTTCTTACATTTATAGGTAAATTTCTTCCGTAAAACCAAGTGCTTGTAAGACGCGTCGCTGCTCATACGTTAATGGCTGACCGAATTGCCCTCATTGTAGATGAAGCGGATACGGTACAAGAAGTAACCTTGGAGCCAATTGCACCAGGACTTGATTTCATATGTGATGGAATTTGGTTAACAAGTCCTGATGATACAACTGCATTAGAAAGAGGTAGTTTAATTTTTGAAGCATTATATGCTCAGTTATCTGCAGGATAAAATTCATTTATATCTTGACCGACTACATGGCGTATCCTTACAAAGGTAAATAAACAATAAGAGCCTACATAAAATTGCAGGCTCTTATTGTTTATTGTATTGTAACAATTTCAACTGGACCGTGGTCATCACAATGACCATTATGAACATGATGCAATCTTCCATTAACTAAATAATCCATATGATCGCCATGAGGAACCATTTCATGTCCACAATCGTTTTCATGGTTACAACCGCAAGAAATAGGTTTACATTCAGCCGGGTTCGTTTCACTAACTGGAATCTTACATTCGGTCAAACGACCTTCATGTTCATGATGAAGATGACCATTATGAACATAGTCAATATGATCGTCATGACGAATTTTAGTATGGCCACAAGCAATACTATGATGGTGTTTGTGTTCTCCTGTATGAATAGAGTGTTCCATTTTTTGAGATACCTCCTAGTTTCTTTTACACCCCATAATATTTCCTTAGAAGCATTAAAATAAACTTTTTGCTTTATTTGCAAATAGCATGACCAGTTGGTGAAGTAATTAGGCTTTTATCTTGATAATCAAACTGTTTTTGTTGGGAGGAAATTGTATTGAGACAGGGAACTACCTGTCATGTCATGCTCTTACGCTTTGTTTGAAGCGGGGCTTCGAAAGGCACCGTACATCTTGAGCTATCACCTAACCGAAATTCATTTCTCGCTCATTGCTGACTACATCCCTTAATATGCTTGAATGATGGCCGGCAATAACCCCTTAGAAAAGTCTGGCCCCATACTCCTACCTCCATTTTTTCAACAGTCTAAAATAAGCTAATTCTTCACCAAAATCAGCTTATTTCTTTATGCTCCTAAGTTATAGGAATCCATTTCCACCCTAATCTTTCCCTTACAATACGTCCTAACCCCGGGAATGGATAATGACATACAAATAGTAGTGCTGATTTATTTGCTGCCTCTTGTAAAAATTTTTTTCTAGTTTCATGACCCATGTTGGGTGACATCTCTGCAGCTATATGAGAGGGTGGGTATTGCAAAGTAGAAGGATCATTTAAAATATCGGAGGCCACTAGTAAGTATTGTCCTTCTGAATAAATAGAGACAGAAAGATGTCCTACTGTATGACCAGGAGTGTGCACAAGATGGATACCTGGAGTAAGCTCTGTATCCGATTCGATTAGACATACTTTATCTTTTAATGATAGCAACTTTTTATATTCGGCTGATTCAGGATTTTTTGTCCATTGTTCCCATTCGTCTCTTCTCATAACGTATTGTGCGTTCGGGAAGCAAGGTACTCCATTCTCTGAAACACCTCCAATATGATCCATGTGTCCGTGAGTAATGACAACTATATCTATATCTTCTGGGTGGATACCTTGGGTCTTTAGATTTGGAATTAATTTACCCGCCTCTGGTATACTATTTGTTCCAAACCCTGTGTCCACTAAAACCAACTGGCTTCCTGTATCAATTACTAAGAAGTTGAGTGGAGCACCAAATGTTTTGGGAAACAGTTTGATTATTTCCTCTGGAGTATTTGCAAAAAAGAACTCTCGCGATACAGGGAAGACTCCATCCGAAATTGCGAGCATGTTAAACTTTCCACATGTGAAACGATATGTTTGTTGATTCATGTTTCTTCTCTCCCTATTCTTTATATTGTAATTTACTATTTCTGGATTAAAATACACGGAATACTATTCCTCCTACACACGATTAGAAAGAATATATTTCCAAACCCATTGTACGCACAGACCACAAATTAAAAATAATACTACGATATTGGAAGGATAATTTGCACTTCTAACACCTTGATAAACACTCGTTAATCCAGAAATTCATTTTTTTTATCAAATGCAATTTGTGTTCCTACAGACTTCATTTGTCCAAGATATTTGCCTTGATAGCTTGTAAGGGGAGAACGATCCGTCTGCGCGAACACAATATGACGGGAGCGAACATCCCGAATGATATCCAAGTAGGCAAGAGCTGGTTTTACAAAAAGCAGATGTACCTTCTTTATCTTTTTTCTGCGGTATACCGAAAATAATGACGGAACGAATCCCGAGTTGTGTGACCTCTGTTCGTTCTTTTTCTAAGTAGTCCAAGGACAGCTGATGTACCCCCGGCATAGAAGACACCGGTTTGCACTGCTGTTCGCCTTCCGCTACAAATATTGGATAAATTAAGTCCTCCTTATGTAGATAAGTTTCCTGTACAAGAGCTCTCATGGCTTCGTTTTTGCGAAGCCAGCGGTGTCTTTGAAATGTGTAAGTATTCATAAAATAGTCCTCTGCCTATAGATACGGTAATAAAACGTAATGATTACGTTTTATTACTAAAAGGTACCTTATATAAGGGAGGAATGTCAATGGGATTAGAAAATGATTCTACAATATCTAAAGAACAGATGTATTATGCAGGAGTTTTTCATTTACGAATAGAAAACTATCGTCTACAATATAAAACGTAATAATTACGTTTTAAAAGAAGAGTATAATGAAGCGTATACCGGTAACTGCGTTAAGCGGATATCTAGGTTCTGGAAAAACGACAATGTTGAATCACGTATTACATAATAGAGAGGGAATGAAGATAGCTGTCATCGTAAGTGATATGAGCCAAATCAATGTGGGTGCCGATTTAGTATGAGAGGATGAGGCAAGTCGGTTAGATAAGTATACATTGGGATAGGATTTGAAAGGAGAGGACAATGTGATTGAACAAACAAAAATCGACTATGATTATATTGAGTTATGGAAAGAGCTTATGAGGGACCATAAAGGAATCATACCGAAGCGAATGAAGGATGATCGAGCCGAAGAGATGTTTTGGGCTTCTATGGTGGAAAAGAAGAAGCAGCACAAGGTTGACCCATATGCACAAGTCGTTCAATGGGAGCTTCTCTCGTTGATTGACAGTGGCGATCATGTATTGGAAATTGGACCTGGATGGGGGAACTATACGTTTGCTATCGCGGAGAAGGTTCAAAAGCTGACGTGCGTGGACAGCTCGGAAAGCATTTTGCGGTTCTTGGAATCGCAAGCCGCTACAAAAACTATTCAAAATATAAAACTGGAGTACGGAAAGTGGGAAGATTGGGGAGTGTCCGAAAAGTATGACGTCGTATTCGGATTCAATTGCTATTACCGCATGTATGATATTGGAACGGCTTTACGAAAAATGAACGATTCGGCAACTCGTCTGGCGATTGCCGGAATGACGACAGGCCCGGAGAAGCCTCATTACATGGAATTGCATCGAATGGGATATAAGATCGATCTGAGGCGTAGGGACTATATCCATATACTGAATGTACTGTATCAGCTCGGAATCATGGCAAATTGCAAAATAATCAAGCTGCAAAGCAAAAAGAGCTACTCTTCCTATGAAGAATTGATTCGGGACAATACTACAAAGATTTTAGATACGCAGTATAGTGGCCACGAAGTGGAAGCGGTTATTAATAAATATGTATCAGAAAAGAAAGGGATATATGAGTATGTCTATCCGTTTCAGGCAGCTTTAATATATTGGAATCCAACATGTATATAAAGAGGAATGGAAGCCTAGGAACTTTTTCTCCTAGGCTCTTTTTGTTTATTGTATGGTGATGATTTCGACTGGACAATGGTCATCACAATGACTATTGTGAACATGATGTAATCTTTCATTCACTAAATAATCCATGTGATCGTCATGAGGAACCATTTCATGCCCACAGTCATTTTCATGATTACGGACAATTAGTGAGACAGTAAGGTTTTTTTAATAATCAAACTAGCTATTGAACCTATATCATTATATTGAAAGTGTTGTGATGAAACTGTATAGATTCATTAACGTTTATAGTTCATTAACTTCTAAAGTAAAGAAATGCCATTACAAATTTGTAATGGCACAACGTCTGGAGGTAAAAATAAAACGTAATAATTACGTTTTATTTTTACTGTGATTTTATTATATCAATTGCTTATAAATTGTCAACCTATCTATAATTGTGCATGTTGGATTAGACATCATGAAAGACAGATAGTATGTATTTTAGAGAAAGAATGTTATAATATAAAACGGAACTATTTCGTTTTAAAAGACTGACGAAAGTATGCACAAGGTGGAGAGCTATGAGAAAAATTCCTATTTATATACTTTCTGGATTTCTGGGAAGTGGAAAAACAACTTTATTAAAGCAACTCATTCAAGAAGAGCAACGAAAGAATAAGAAGATCGGAGTTATTATGAATGAGGTTGGTGAAATCTCAATTGATTCCAACGAGATTCCAACCGGAACACCATTATGTGAGCTGTTAAATGGTTGTATCTGTTGTAGCATTAGAGGGAGATTAGAAACTCAATTATTGTCCTTTATCCAAGAACATTCTTTGGAAGCCATTTATATTGAATGTACGGGAGTAGCACACCCTATTGAAGTTCTAGAGGCTTGTACATCTCCTTTGCTTGTCCATAAAATGTATGTAAAGAACATTATAACTGTAGTAGATTCGTTACGTTGGAAAGATCGTGCAAGGATGAACCTACGAATGCAGAAGTTACTAGTAGAACAGGTGAAATACGGAAACATAATAGTCCTAAATAAAACAGAGCAACTCAATATAAAGGAAACTCAACAGGTAATAGAAGGCATATTACATATCAATTCAGATGCCTATATCCATACTGTGAATTCTAAAGGGGATATGGATGCGCTTCTTATTAACAACACGAGACATGTTACGGTTCAAGAGCACGAAACATGTCATTCGCAATATGATTTACACATCAAAACCCTCGTATATGATTTTCGTTATGCGGTGCAGAAGGAAGCATTTGAGAATTGGCTTTCTACATTACCTTCAACGATTTATCGTATCAAGGGATATATACAGTTTTATCAAGATCCAAACGTATATCTGTTTCAGTATGCTTATGGAATACCTGAGTACATTAAGCAACCTATGGAGTTTCGAAAAACGCTCGTCTTTATTGGGGAACAACTGCAAAAGGATGAGATAAGAAAAGAGCTGGCACAGATGGAGTATATATGTTCTCAATTTGAACGTGTGCAAGCTAGGTTAAATCTTTAGATACTTTTCTGAAATATACACTTCATCCACTAAGAATAGGAAGATACTGTATTTAAACAGAATAAAAAGTTGACAGTTACACATATTTGTTGCATGATAAGTAATAAATCGTAATAATTACGATTTATTTTAGGTATAAATGAATATAAGTTTTGTTACTAGTAATAATGTATGATGTAAATCGTAACAATTACGCTTTAAAGGAGATGCTTATTAATGAGTACATGGAATCTTTCTCAAACGAAACAGCATGTCTTACTTTGTAATGGAAGTAGCTGTATGCGCAAGGGAGCAGAAGAGGTTACACAGCGTATCCGTGCAGAGTTAACAGAACGAAATTTAGATGATGTCATTCATACATCACGCACCCGATGTAATGGACGCTGCAAGGATGCTTGCGTAGTTGTTGTGTATCCACAGGGAGCTTGGTACAAGGATATGGAACAAGCTGATGTAAAAAAGTTTGTGGACTGTTTAGTAGAGAATGAAGTGTACACAGATATGCTAACTCATCAATATAATGGGGAACACTTCGTGGCAGAGCCTAACACAGTGAAAGGGACACTCAAGGCAGATGCAGCTGCAAAGGTTAGCAAATTAGGAATGGAGAGAAATCATGCTTAACGATTTATATCGGCAAACTATTATAGATCATAATAAACGCCGACGAAACTACTATGAGCTGCAAGGAGAAGATGTGATAAAGGTTCATTATAAAAATCCTACTTGTGGTGACGTCATGACTCTATATACGAGGCTTGAAAATGATAGGATTAAAGACATTTCATTTCTAGGGGAGGGGTGTAGTATTAGTATGGCTTCTTCTTCTATGATGACAGAACTTATAAAAGGGAAGTCTCTTGAAGATACAGCAAGCCTGCGGATTCATGCCGAAAAACTAATTCGAACAGGAGAAGCAGCGGATTCAGATTTAGGAGATTGGCTTTCCCTAGAAGGTGTTCATAAACTAAGAGCCAGACATAACTGTGCACTTATGCCGTGGCAAGCGTATGATAAAATGCTTAAAACTTTGAATAGAATGGAGTAGAGGAAGATGGCAAATCAATCATTAATTCCGGTTACAATCTTAACAGGATTCTTAGGGGCTGGTAAGACAACCTTATTAAATTATATTCTATCTGAGCAGCATAATCAAAAGATTGCAGTCATTGTGAATGAGTTTGGTGAAGTAGGTATTGATAATCAACTTGTAGTAGGTGCAGACGAAGAAATTTTTGAGATGAACAACGGATGTATTTGCTGTACGGTCCGCGGGGACTTAATTCGTATACTGAAACAGCTTTATAGCGCAAAGAAAGAAGGAAAAGTATCGTTTGATCGTATTGTTATTGAAACAACGGGCTTAGCTGATCCAGGTCCAGTTGCTCAAACCTTCCTAGTAGAACCAACTATCCAGCAGCATTACTATGTGAATGCTATTGTGACTGTAATTGATGCCTTACATATTAGTGATCAGTTAGATCGGGATCATGAAGCGCAAGAGCAAGTCGCATTTGCAGACGTCTTATTGTTAAATAAAACAGATTTGGTTTCTTCTAGTATATTGCAGGCTGTAGAGCAGCGTCTACGTAATATGAATGCTACTGCAACCGTAATTCATACACAAAACTGCAGAGTTGATTTAAAACAAATTCTTGAAATCGATACTTTTGATGTAGATGTAAAGCTGCAAGTAGACCCTCACCTTTTGGACACAGAGGGGCATCATCATCATCATGATGACACCGTTTCATCTATTGTATTACGGGAAGAAAGGCCATTAGATTTAAGGAAACTAGATCAATGGATGAGTTATCTTGTACAAGAAATGGGCCCAGATTTGTATCGCTATAAAGGCATTTTACACGTAGCAGGAGAAAAACGCCGAGTGGTATTCCAAGGTCTCCATATGCTATTTGCAGGTCATGTAGAACGAGAATGGGAAGAGAATGAGAATAAAATAAGCGAGCTTGTTTTTATCGGAAAAAAACTTGACCGTGATTGGTTCCAAAAGCAATTTATGAACTGCATTGCAGAGGAATCTCAATCGAAATCTGTTTCATGAGGAGATATAAAACCTTTATAGAGAAAGACATCACCTAAAGAATACCTAGGAAATTGCTGTTATATAAGACGATGTGCGAATAATCCATATCATTCGAGTATAAAAACTATAACAGAAAGGATGGAATCTCATTGGCTAAAAAATCAAAAATTGCAAAAGAGAAACAGCGTCAAGAGATAGTAGCAAAATATGCAGAGCTCAGAAAAGAGCTAAAAGAAAAAGGAGATTACGAGGCATTACGGAAATTACCACGGGATTCATCACCCACACGCTTACGCAACCGCTGTGAGATAACCGGGAGACCTAGAGGAAACTTGCGAAAGTTTAAAATGTCTCGAATTAAATTTAGAGAGCTTGCATATAAAGGACAAATACCAGGTGTGAAGAAATCAAGCTGGTGACAGTCTATGTACTAACAAATACATGCAGCAAGGATTAAAAGCTATGTGAATTTGTAAAGCAAGCTAATCTAAAAATAGATTAGCTTGCTTTCATTCTAATGCAGCAATAAAGACAAAGTTTCTTTTCCTTATTCTAAAAAACCGCACGTGTTTCCTAAATTCAAAGATTAAGAAGAGGACGAGAGAAAATCACATATGTTGTTTCTGCGTTTTTATATAGGATTTTCCTGTATATAGCATAACTTATGCTAATAGAATTATGGAGATTTATTGAAAATAGGAATGATTACTTTTTACAAAAATTAAAATATCAGGTATAATACATATTATTAAAAATGAAAAGGCTTCAGACATATTTACTCGGACAGGTTGAAAAAGGGGAGAAAGAGACGTGATGTTAGCAGAAAACATTCTAAAACATTTAAAAAAAGAAGGGTATAAATTCACTAACAAACGAAAAGCAATGATTGAAATCTTGGTTGCCAACCAAGATAAATTTATTTCTGCTAAAGCACTGTATAAGGAAGTACAGCAAACGTATCCGCATGTAAGTTGGGACACTATTTATCGTACTTTAGCTCTTTTATTAGAGAAAGGTATAATTGAGAAAAGAGAATTTGGTGAGAAGGGGAGCACATTTCGGCTTGTTTGTCATCATCATCACCACCACCATCTTGTTTGTCTTTCTTGTGGAAAGACAAAGATATTAGATCAGTGTCCTATGACATTTATTGATACAGTTTTTGATGACTTTCAAGTTGTTGAGCACCGATTTGAGGTTTATGGGTATTGTAACGCTTGTATATAGGACTGCTTCATATACTGTATGCAAGCGTTTATATATAAGAAAGGCTTTCTTAAATATAGTAAAGAAAAATGTGAGACAGTATAAATTGTAAAAAAGAGATAGATAGGGTGAATTTATGGATATTCAACTACCATCCAAAGCTGAACGTCATATTCTCTTCGGTTCGGTTACTCCAGGCTCTAAGACAAAACCTACACAAAAACATAAGATGTCCGATTTGCAAAATAAGAAAAATAATTTCTTATTTTCTTTAAACCAGGTCGGTGTCAGTAATGTGAAAATGCCAGTCAGCGTACATAGCGCGCTGTCCCCAACTCAACAAACGACTGTTGCTACTTTTACCTTAACCTCTAGTATTCCGTATAATCATAAGGGAACGAATATGAGCAGGTTTACGGAGCAGCTTGAGAAGTATCGGCAACAAGGATTCATGCTAGATCTTCCTATATTACGCGACTTTGTGAAAGAGCTTTCAGAAAGATTGGAGCAAGCAGATGCAAAACTAGAAGTGGAGTTTCCCTGGTTTTATGAACGTAAAGGCCCGTCTTCTGGCCTAACTGGATTAAATCATGCAACTGCCAGAATATGCATTTCATATAGCCAAGAGGCTGGATTTACAACCGACGTAACTCTGATATGCGGAATCACTACTTTATGCCCGTGTTCTAAAGAAATTAGTGAGTATAGCGCGCATAACCAGCGCGGCTATGTCACTATGAACGTTCGCCTGTCAGATGATTATGATGAAGAGCAAGATTGGAAAACGGCTTTATTAGATGCAGCCGAATCAAATGCAAGTGCATGTATTCATCCTATATTAAAGAGGCCGGACGAGAAAATGGTTACGGAACAGGCATACGAAAACCCCCGTTTTGTAGAGGATATGGTGCGTCTCGTGGCGGCTGATCTTTATGAAATAGAATGGATAACATCCTTTACAGTAGAATGCAGAAATGAGGAGTCGATTCATTTACATGATGCAGTAGCGTTACTGACAGTCAATAAATAGAAAATAAGCTGATCCTTTGATTAGGATCAGCTTATTTTTATAGTTACACGGAACCTTATTTGTTCTACGCGCGCGTAGAACGAATATATTTCCAAATCCATTGTATGCACAGACCACAAATTAAAAATAATACAAGGACAAGTGTAATGGTTGCCCCAGGGGGTGTCCCTAATTTGTACGAAGACGTAAGTCCTAAAAACATGCTAATGACGCCTATTGCTATACTAAACAGAATAGCAGCTTTAAACCCTTTTACCATACGCATCGCAATAGCTGCTGGCAGTACCATAAGCGCTGACACAAGTAATGCTCCTATAATAGGCATCATAACGGAAATGGTTAGCCCTGTTAATACGCTAAAAGACAAAGACAGCCATTTTGTAGAAAGTCCGCTTGTAAAGGCTGTATCCTCATCAAATGTCAGCACATACATAGGGCGTTGAAACACTAGATAACAGATTCCTACCAAGATACAAACTATTACTAAGAAACGAAGCTGTTCCTTGCTAATGGTGATAATAGAGCCAAACAAATATTGTTCTACGTTCGTTGAGATACCGCCCTGATCTAAACTCATCAGGACGAGAGCAAAGGATAATCCTGTTGCCATAAGGATAGCTACGGATACTTCCGAATATGTACGATACGCATTTCTCATATATTCAATTCCCATTGCTCCAATAATAATAACAATAATCGCAACTACATTGACATTGGAACGGAGCGTTAGGCCAAGGGCTATCCCTGCTAATGAAATATGTGAAAGGGTATCTGCCATTAAAGACTGGCGTCTTAAAATCAAAAACATCCCTAATATGGGGGCTATGACAGCAATTAATCCACCGGCCCAAAATGCTCGCTGCATGAACCCAAAGTGAAGCATCTCCATTGCGTGTTCTCCTTTCTTTCTAGATAAATATTTCGATCTGCATATTGTTTTACATCGTCCAAATCATGTGTAACCATGATGACCGTTCGCCCATGTTCTGTAACATGGTGTCTCATCAATTGATAAAAATGATTGCGGCTTTCAAAATCCATACCGGTAGTAGGCTCATCCAGCACTAGAATATCTGGTTCAGAAGCTAGGATACGAGCGATACAAATTCGCTGCTTTTGTCCCCCGGATAGTTCACCAATTTTGTTATTACGAAACTTCCACATATCGACTCCAAGTAACGCCTGTTTGACATGCTCATGATCTTTTTTAGAAAGTGAACGAAACCACTTTCCACGAGGAAATCTCCCGGATTGTACCAATTCTAAAACAGTACTTGGAAATCCTACATTAAAGGAAGCGACTTGTTGGGGAACGTATCCAACGACAAGCTTTTCTCCTTTCTCATTTTTCTTACTAATACTTACAGTTCCTCTCCAAGGCTTTAATAAGCCTAACATAATTCGTAACAAAGTAGATTTTGCAGCTCCGTTTGGTCCAGTCAGTGTAACAAACTCACCATTATGTATGTCGAGAGAAATGTCTTCCAAAATGGTTTCATGTCCATATTTAAATTGAACTTGATCCATGGATATGAGTTTCATGTGAGTATTCCTGTCCTTTCTTCAGATGTAAGCAGAAAAAGTGCGTTTTACAATCATGTAAAACGCACTACCATTATTATTGCATAAGAGATTCCTTTAATGCATCTAAATTTTTCTTCATGTAGCTAATATAGTCTTGTCCTTTTGCCTGTTCTTCTTTCGTAATTCCTTCAATTGGGCTTAATACAACTGTTTTTGCTCCTGTCTCATCAGCTAAAGCTTTTGCCACTTTTGGAGAGGCAACTTCCTCAAAGTAAATAACTTTGATATTGTTATCTTTTACATACTTTTGCAGTTCAGCTAGTCTGGCTGGGCTTGGCTCTTGATCAGGAGAAAGACCTGAAATTGGAACCTGAGTAAGGCCATATTCTTTTGCCAGGTATCCAAATGCTGCATGCTGCGTTACGAAATCCTTACGTTTTGCTTTATCAAGTGTTGTTCTAAATAGATTATCCAATTCTTTTAACTGCGCAATATATTGGTCTGCATTCTTTTCATAGTCTTGTTTATGATCTTGATCTGCTTCTATGACTGCTTGTTTAATATTTTCTACTTCTTTTTGAGCTAACACTGGACTTAACCATACATGAGGATCTACCGGATGTTCGTGGTCCTTATCAGCATGCTCGTCTTCTTCTTCCGCAACAGTTCCTTCCATAAGCGAAATTCCCTCGCTTGCTTCTACCACTTTTATCTTTTTGTTATCAAGACTTTTTAGTACCTTAGGTACCCATGTTTCCATAGCGTCACTATTATATACAAATACATCAGCATCTTCAATTTTGGCCATATCTTTTGGAGATGGCTCAAAATCGTGTGGTTCTGTCCCCACAGGAACTAACACATCTACTTTCCCATTGGATCCAACTACATTTTTTGTAAAGTCGTACATAGGGTAAAACGTTGTAACAACCTTGAGAGACTTTTCTTGCTTCTCGCTGCTTTGTGGTTCCTCTTGTTTGGAACATCCCACAATCGCACTGGAAAGTACAAAGGCAGCCAATACCACTCCATATTTCCATTTTTTCATCATAGTTTACTCATTCTCCTTTTTACAAGTATATAACTCGATATAAATAATAATAATTACGATTTATAAGGAGAATACTATCACTTTTTAATTTCATTCGTCAATACTTATATAGTTCTTTCTCGTTAGAGAGGAAGGGATATCACCTTTTTCACCTTCTATGAATCTAAAAGTTCACTTATTGTACAGAAATTTGAGCTGTATAGGAATTTTGAATGTGAGTGATATCTATATCTTTTCCTATTAAGACAATACAAGGATCTAGAGTCTGTTTTTGAGGAAAGTCACTAATATGAACTTGATTGGAACTATATTGGAATGGGTAGATTCCTCGTTCATCTTGCAATGATACGTATCCTTTTCCACGAATAATTCCCTCAGGTAATGACTTTAGCCACTTTTTCAGTTTTCTTCTCGATATAGAAGGAACATCTTGAATTGTAATGGTTTTAATACCGGTATGGTGCACATGAGAATGTTCGTGTTCATGGTGATCATGTCTACAAGTATGGTGCTTATGGGAGATTACGGTAGCTTTTACTTGTTTTTGTAGTAATTCTCTTATATCTACGTTCCCATACGAAGCGTTAACGACTTGTGTCTCTGTATCTAGTACCTTAGCGAGTTTGGCTTCCACTTTTTGCAATTGTTTTTCATTCACTAAATCCACCTTATTAAGTACGACCGATGTAGCTCCCTTAATTTGATTTTTCAGCAAGTCACGGACTGTTTTGAGTGTAAAGATACTTTGATCTTCTAAGTATGAACTTGCATCAATGACGCTAATAACCGATTGGATCTCGAAGAAATGCACAAGGGATGGATTGGAAATTACCTCGACAATTTCTAAGGGATTGGCAACGCCTGTCCCTTCAATAAACAGGACATCAATAGGGCTTTGAACATGTGTTTCTAAAAGAGTTGTTAATGTCACTTTTAAGTCGTCTTGAATCGAGCAGCAAATACAGCCATCGAGCAGTTCAAACACGTTCTCATCTTGAAATAAATGACTTTCAACATTGACACTTCCTAGCTCGTTTAATATAACAGCCGGTTTCATATTTTGAGCTTTACAGTATTCCAAAACACGAAGTAATAACGTCGTTTTTCCACTTCCTAAAAATCCTGAAATAACATAAGAGGGGATTTTTCTCATAGCACTTCCTCCTAACTAGATACGAATTTTCTGACATAAAACGTAAACATTACGATTTAAATTATAGCAGATATACATGGCTTTAGGTATACTAAACTGAAAAACCTTTATAAAACCAATATAATCTTTGTAAGAAAACACAGTAACATACTAATACTCTCTTTGGATCTATATAATTCTCGTACTCAGAGAGAATTATGCATTGACTTTTTGATGTATTTCCCGCATTATTAACTCTAAATATGAATGATTACGATTAAGGTTGGACGTTTCTTATGAAAACGGCATCTTTGAATCTGTAGTTCAATTTATACAGCCTGTGTTTCACAGAAATGTCGACTTGTTCACATTTAAACATTAATGGCTCCCAAGTTATTTATCGCAGAGGGTATTAGCAGAATGAGAAATAGGGTCTGCAGCAATAAATATTGTGGATGCTAGGGAAGCTGATAAAAGAATCGTAAGCAGTATAATGTGTAAATCGTAATAATAACTGTTTATTATCTAGATAGGAGAGATTGTTTATGAAAAAGAAGATTCCTGTTACTGTTCTAAGCGGGTATTTAGGTTCAGGAAAAACAACTTTATTAAACCATATTTTAAAAAATCGTGAAGGTAAACGAGTAGCTGTTATTGTTAATGATATGAGTGAAATTAATGTAGATGCTTCACTGGTCAAACAAGGAGGATTTTCGCGTACAGAAGAAAAACTAGTAGAAATGCAGAACGGATGCATTTGCTGTACGCTAAGGGAGGATTTAATTATTGAAGTAGAAAAGTTAGTGAAGTCAGGTGACATTGATTATATTGTAATTGAGTCAACAGGAATTAGTGAACCTGTTCCTGTCGCTCAAACATTTACGTATGTAGATGAGACTGTGGGTATTGATTTATCGAAGATATGTACACTTGATACGATGGTAACAGTTGTTGATGCTAACCGTTTCTGGAATGATTTTGCTTCAGGCGAAAGTTTGCTCGACCGGAAACAAACTGATGATGAAAATGATAGAAGAGAAGTTGTAGATCTTTTAATTGATCAGATAGAGTTTGCTAACGTCATTTTACTTAACAAAATTGATTTGGTCGAAACGGAAGATGTATTGGAGTTAAAAGCAGTACTTCAAAAATTGAATCCAGATGCACATATTATTGAAACAAAACATGCTCATGTTCCATTAGATAAAGTAATGAATACAAAGTTATTTGACTTTGAGAAAGCTAGTGAGAGTGCCGGCTGGATTAAGGAATTAAATGAAGAACATACACCAGAAACAGAAGAATATGGGATTACCTCTTTTGTGTATCGAAGAAGACGGCCGTTTCATCCCGAGCGCTTTATGAGCTGGTTAGAGAACTGGCCTATAGATGTAGTTCGAGCTAAGGGATTCTTTTGGCTTGCATCCCGTAATGATATGACTGGCTTACTTTCACAAGCAGGTACATCCATTATGATTCAAGGTGCTGGTGAATGGATTGCTGCCTATCCCGAACAAGAAAAGCAGCAAACGTTAAAAGAAGAACCTGAATTATTAAAAAAATGGGATAGTGTATATGGTGATAGAATGACAGAACTTGTTATGATTGGGATTGACATGAATCGAACTGAAATTGAAGAATCATTAGACAAATGCTTGTTAACAGATAAAGAGATGGCAGAAGATTGGTCTGCATTTAGGGATCCTCTTCCGCCTTTTGAAGTGATGGAAGAGAATATTTTATCATAAAGTGAAGCTCCATTAGACATATAATTTTTGTGTTCACCAAAACTAAATATATTGCCTTTTTTATGTACTTCCGGCATTATGCGTTTTAAATAAGAATATTTACGATTTATACAGACCGTCCATATAGAGTGTATACTGCAAAGCTACAAAGTGAAAATGTTTGAGGAGCTCTATAGTTTATAAATCGTAATGAATTTGATTTATCTAAAAAACACAATGATATGTCTTACATTTACAAAACAATACTATATGTTATTAGGAGAGATTTTAGATGCGCGTAAACATTACATTAGCATGTACAGAAACTGGGGATCGTAATTACATTACAACAAAAAACAAACGGAATAACCCCGAACGGATTGAACTGAAGAAGTACTGCCCAAGATTAAAAAGAGTGACATTACACCGCGAAACAAAATAAAAACACAGCCTGCGTTTTAAACGTAGGCTTCTTCCTATTATTTCTTGAATTCTTGGCTAGCAGCGCAGCTAATTGGAATTACTATAAAAATTCATTTCTACTTTTATAAGAAATTCTGAAAAGGTAGAAAAAGGAATTAATTACACTAGTCATCAGTGAAAAGAGTTAACTTCTAAAAAATTTCAAGGTTTACAAAGCTAAAGATATAGGAGAAAAAGTATGAGTGTTCAGGAACATAAGAAAGAAGCACCCAAAAAGGTTAATTGTCAAGTAGTTACAGTCAGTGATACACGTACACAAGAGACAGATCGAAGTGGAAACATGATTATACATATGCTAGAAGAAAATAATCATATGATTCGTAACTATGAGATCGTCACTGACGACTATGATTTAATAAGGAAAGCAATTACCAACGGATGCGAAGATCCTACAATTGATGTCATCTTGATAAATGGTGGAACAGGTATTGCAAAACGGGATGTCACAGTAGAAGTTGTGCGAGATCTATTAGAAAAAGAACTAAATGGATTTGGTGAAGTGTTCCGTATGCTTAGTTATTTAGAAGATATAGGTTCTGCAGCCATTCTAAGCAGAGCCATTGCTGGAGTTGCTAATGATACAGCTATTTTTTCTATGCCAGGATCCAGCGGTGCAGTCAAATTAGCAATGGAAAAGCTCATTATTCCAGAGATATCCCATGTAGTGAGAGAAATACGTAAAGATTCTAAAGAATAGGATATGGTGGAAATAATCCGCAGCGGCTCGAATAAAACTCTACTAAGTTACTAGAATACATAAATCAAGAGCTAAGATTAGGATAATATGAAGAAAATCATGTATTAGGAGTAGATTTAGGTATTGCAATGCGTACAAGAAGTTAAACAGCAACTGCATCTAAACAGTATACTGCGATTGACCTAACAGACGCAGAAGCGCAAAAAATCAAATCTGCCCAAAAACCAGATATCGCCATTAACAAAGTGATCTCTGAACGTGCTCTTGTAGGATGGACAAGCCTTCAGCACACTGGCGTAGATATTCCGCTTTATGCCTTTGGTCCAGGTTCTGACCTATTCCGCGGCTTGCACCAAAATACCGATATCCCTGTTTTAATGGCACAAGCGATGAAAGTTAATTTTACCCCTTCTAAATAATTTGCAATAATGAAAGAGACACTGTTTTCAAATTAAACAGTGTCTCTTTTTCTGATTTTAAGTTTTTCAAGAGAGCGACTCCTGAGTTACTGTTTGGTTCCGCATGGTTGGTTAACTCTGGAGCATTTTTAAGATACATTTATAAAAGCGGAGTAAGATATGAAATCACCCAAACTATGATAAGAACCATTACCAAAACTGTAATTTCTACAGTTTATTATGACTCCGACAAAGAACTGTTGCAGACATACAAGTATAAGGACGACTTGCAGTATCTTACTATCTTTCATAAAGACAATGGGGTTTCAAACTCCGCAAACTTGAGTGGCAAGATGGATGTAAATGCAGCATTGACTCCCGATAATTATCTATCATGTTAACTAACTATGAGTATAATATACATTCTTCTTCCACTGGAAAAAACAGATCAATTACGCAACAAAGAATATTAAAATTAAGGTAAAATAAACCAATAACATTTTCAAAGGGCGGGAGATAATTAATGGCTTATCATATTAGGATAAGGGCAGGAGCGGTTATTATAGAAAACGATTCAATTCTCTTAATTGAATTTAATGATGAAAACGGACTCCATTATAATTTGCCAGCAGGTGGAGTAGATCCTAATGAAACAATTATGGAAGCCGTACAAAGAGAAGCAAAGGAGGAAGCATCAATTGATGTAGAAGTAGGTCCATTAGCATTTGCTTATGAATATGCGCCGCATCTAAACTCTAATAAGTATGGAACAACACACTCTTTAGGTCTAATGTTTGAATGTACAATCAAAGATGCTTCTATACCAAAAATGCCTGCTAATCCTGATCCAAATCAAACTGATGTAAAATGGATACCACTAGCTGAATTACATAATATTGTCCTGTATCCAAATATAAAAAAACACATAATTAACTATGCGAAGAGTAAAAGAAATATAGACCTCATTGAAGAACGTTTATTAGAGGAATACGCTTCGAGATAATTTCTAAAATTTGCATTATCATAGCAAAAAGCTGCCCAATGACAGCTTTTTGTTATGATAATGCGTGATTATGTTCACTTCACATGTATACAGTATTCAAACTTCTTTAGTTAAAGAACGTACAGGAAGTAAGAAACGTAGAGTGTCAATAAAGCCTATACCAATATTGAGAGAGGGAACTATAAATGAAAATTAAAAGTTCAGTGCAGGCAGTTATAATTAAAGAGAACTACCTATTAACGATTAAGAAATATGACTATAACAAGTTTATGAATATCCTACCTGGCGGTGGTCAAGAACCAGGGGAAACTCTAAAAGAAGCTGTTGTCAGAGAATGCTTAGAAGAAACTGGTTTAAAAGTAAAAGCAGGAGATTTGTTATTTGTAAGTGAGTACATAGGAAAGAATCATGAACATGCCGAGTGGGACAGTAATGTACATGTCGTTGTGCATCTTTTTGAATGTCTGTATCCTGGCGATGACAGTTCTTTCGGAAAGGGTACAGAACTTGATCCTGATCAATTAGGCCTAGAATGGCTGCCTTTAGAAGATCTTCAAAACACAAACCTTTACCCCAAAGCAATGATACCGTTCTTAACAGAATATGTTCTTAGAAATAAGAAGTCGGTAACTTATCTTGGAGATATGGGATAATATTTATAGATTAAAAGGGAGCAAAAGCAACTTCCAGGAACACTTGATTATGTTAACATTTATATCCTATACAGGAAAAATTTATTATAACTGTACCATCCTAATGATATAATTTAGAGAAAAAGGAGGGTATTAACATGTCTGGGGGAACAATTATTTATCAATTAATTCTCTTCATTTTTCTCATTGCGTTTGTAAGCGGCTTGTTTTTTCTCCTAAAGGCTGTACTTGCAAAAAGAGATGATCCTTTCTCCAGAACGGGAGGGGGTTGCTATTTTATTACAAGGGAAAAAATACGGTATAAATTTTTAGAACTATAGGTTGATAATATATACAAAGAAAAAAGGTGATACCATTGGAAATAAAATTTAAACTATCATGGCATTGCTGCACAAGCATGACTTGTACGGCAGGGGTGATGGCACACTCCATCTCGCATGTCAACCGTAGCAGAAATGCAATCGGTCTTTAGTAGCAAGAATCCCACTGGCATGAGCCATGCTTGTCTGTTTACGGGTGAGAGTGTCAAATTTTTTGAGATTGAAAAAGACAGGAGTGTTACGCCTGTCTTCACCTCATCCCTCTATCCGTCTATCAATTAAGTAAGCTGTTCCGAACAAAAATATAGCAAATGTGAGCCAATCAAATAGACTTGTAAGTATACTAAATTTTAATTCATGTATCATAATGTGCACTCCACCTCGCTGCACATCCATTGCTGATATTACCGTGTAAGAAGGTCCAATACCTATTGTAAAATCGCTTAGCCACACACTAGCTGACGAAACAAGCAAAAAGAACACAAAAGCAAGGATAACTTGCCAACCCTTTTTTACAGGGATAGATTTTGCGAGTGCTATACAGAAGAAAATCGCTGAAAGCAGCAGACAGCTTGATCCAAAAATTAGCAGAATAATAATAATATTTTGCAATCCGAGTGCCTGTATATATTGCCATGGTTCATTCAGTAATGTACGTGCCTCTGTATAGCTGTACAGAGAAAGTGTTACAGCCGCTGCCACTCCCAGTACAGCAATACCAATAATCCAGAAAAGCAACGGTGCAATGATAAAGGCTGATGTTGCAATTGGTGCCGTTCGTAGCATTGTTTGTCGGCTAAGACGGCGAAACGTCGCAATTGCCTGAGAGAAAATCCATACACCACAAATGATGCTCGACAAACAAAAGAGTCCCAAACTTAATCTATCCCTTGCTATAGTAGGCATGTGGAAAAGATGAAACACCTTCATATTTAAAAATAAAAGCACCTGTATGCCGATAAACACCAAAAACAAAATAGATAACCGGCGAATGTTACTGTGATATACATATTGCAGTGTTGCTATCATCGCTCAAATACCTCCCGAAATAGTTCATTCACAGCTTTGCCCTGTTCCATGCGCAACTGCTCCACATTTTCATGCAGTACAAGTTCACCATTTTTCAAGAAAATCACTTCATCAAACATTCTTTCAATCTCTGAAATAAGATGGGTCGAAATAATAATTGTGCTGTCCTCTCGGTAATGATTAAGAATCATTTGCAGCACTTGTTCCCGCGCAAGCGGGTCAATACCTCCAAGAGGTTCATCAAGTAAATATAGCTTTGCCCTCCGTGCCAATGTAACGATAACATATAGCTTTTCCTTTGCTCCCTTTGAGAGCGAGGAGATTTTATCTTTTTCTCCAATCTTCATTTCCTCAAGCATTGCCAACGCAGCATCCATCTCAAAATCCGGATAAAAGTACCCGTAAAAGCGAAGAGCATCCTCAACCTTCATCCAATTATCAAAGTGGGGACTGTCAGGCAAATATGAAACAATCGCCTTTGTTTCCTTGCCGATCTTCTTTCCGTCTACATATAGCTCTCCCTCTGTTTGCTGAACGAGACCTGCCAGCAGCTTCATCCAGGTTGTCTTTCCGCTGCCATTGCTGCCGATTAATCCAATAATTTTTCCAGATTCTATACGTATATTCACGTTACGCAACGCTGTCTTTTGCCCATAACGCTTTGTAACATGCCTCATATCAATTAATGGTGTCATTCTTGTTCCTCTCCTTTGTGCAGTGAAGATCGAATTAATGTCAGCATTTCCTCCTCCGAAAACCCAAGTGCCTGCATGCCGTTTATATACGCATCAATGAGATCCTTTGACATCTCCCTCTTCATCTCCATAATTTTCTCCCTCTCTTGTGTAACATAACGGCCTGTGCCGCGTCTCGTTTCTGCAATTCCCTCACGCTCCAGCTCCTGCAATGCCCGCTGTACTGTATTTGGATTTGTCTGTAGCTCCCCAGCCAACTCGCGCACTGATGGCAGCTTCTCTCCTTGTTGCAGCCTGCCTGTGACAATTTCTTTTTTGACGTAATTCATAATTTGTATATAAATGGGTATGTTTGGATCAAATGTAAACATGATAGAACGTCACCTCCTTAGTGTGATATTGTCTTGGTGTTCTAGTTAAATAATACACAGTTACACTATGGATGTAAATGGGTATTTTGCATATTTTTAAAAATTATGTAGCTTTCTTTATTATCTCACTTCGCTCATACACAACTCCAAGAATATCAAAGATGGTTTTCTTCTCATGCCTGTGCGACTTTCGCCCGTTTTTCTCTAGCAATGTATAACATCCAAAAATGCACAACAAATCGCTTCTTCCAGATGGTACAATAAGGAAATAAGATTCAATTAAATTTTGGGAGGCAATTATTATGGTTATGCAAAGAGTCAGTTTGATAACAATTGGAGCCTACAACTTACCTGTTCTTCGTGCATTTTATAAAAATCTAGGGTGGGAGGAAACAGAGATAAGCTCAGATAATTATGCAGCATTTAAAACATCAGGCGTTATCCTTTCTATTTTTCCAATTGAGGAATTGGCAAAAGATGCTGGAGTTCAAATTACGCAAAACACGGAAAATTTTCGCGGAGTGACATTTGCCATAAATGTTGATAGGCCTGAACAAGTCGATGAAACTATTAACGAGATTCGAAATGCAGGCGGCAAAATTCTTAGGGAACCAAGCGATGCTTTTTGGGGAGGGAGAACAGCGTATTTTGCTGATCCTGAAAACAATCTTTGGGAAGTAGCATGGAATCCAACAGCCGTATTTGATGAAAGAGGGGCAATGATCTCGTTTTAATTCTATTTTGTATAAATCGTTTCTTAAACGGTTACTTTAACTGAATAACCCACTAAAAGGTATCCTTTTTTAGTAGATTGTCATTAGCATAGCAAAAAAACTTTTAACTTCCGAGAACGCTAATTATATGGACACAACAGCCCTTCAGATCGCTTAACTGAAGGGTTTTAGTAGTTTCCTAAATACATTGAATCCCGATAATTCCGTGTTATGTTAATTTGACATGAATACCATATACATCCAAATCCCTATAACAAATCACTTCTTCTGAATGGTACAATATAGATAAGAGGAGCTATTTAAAATCATCGTGAAATTAAAATGAATGAGGAATAGGGTGATTTATTTGGAATTTGGGTTTTGGTTAGTAATAATTTTCGTATTATTATATGAACCGATTATTGGTTATTTCGATTTTCAAAAATTCAAAGCTAACGTGAAAGAAAATGAAAACGCAAGATCAAGATACTATATAAATTCAATTGTGGGTCTATGGGTTCCTACTATTTTTATATTGCTCCTGGCTGCTTTCACGAAACTGACTTTAGCTCATATTGGATTAACAATCCCAATGATAAATATAAAGACATTTGGTCCATGGATAACTTATGCTGTATTTGGCATAGCGTTACTTTATTTATTTGCTATCTTGTATTACTTGATTGGTTATCACTTTAGTGACAAAGTTAGAACGCAAATATCGAGGGCGAAGGAAAAGGAGTGGGAAAAAGCGGGATTTTCAGAGATACTCCCTATTACTAATAAAGAGAAAAAACTATGGAATTACGTTTCGCTAACAGCGGGAGTCACTGAGGAGATTATATATAGAGGGTTTCTAATTTTTGCTTTGGCATACTTATTTCCAAGCTTCTCGATTTGGGTAATTATACTTTTTTCCTCCTTATTGTTTGGACTCGCTCACACCTATCAAGGTTTACTAACAGGAGTTTTAAGAACAACCATTTTCGGAATTCTATTTTCTATTCTGTATATTGGATTAGGTTCAATTTTGCCACTTATCATCCTTCATTTCTTAATAGATTATATAGCGAAATTAGGAGATTTAAAAACACATAAATAACTCTGAAACGCCTGAATTTTTCGAGTGTTGTTAATATGCCTTTCATATATACAATCTTGTCTTTATTGGTTGAAATTCTGCTTAAATACACGACTAACACCTCTCAATAGGTTTAATATAGGTTGTTTTTATAATGTTTTTTACCAAATAAAGACAAATAAAACTTTGAAGTTTCCCTCAAAGGGCTTTCTTCACTTAGAAAAAACAGCAAACAGTAGTATTGAAATTCATTCTATCTTATGGTAATTTTATACAAAAAAAAGGGGGATAAACCTTAATGAGCATAACATTTGAAGATATGACAATTACATATAGTAAGGATATACTCGATATATTTAATTACTATGTAGAGCATAGCTATGCAGCATATCTTGAAGAGAAAATACCCTATGAATTTGCGGAAAGATTTATGGCTATATCTCAGGGTTATCCAGCTTACGTAATAAAGGATAGCACCGAAGATAAAGTAATTGGTTTTTGTTTCTTAAAACCTTATAGCTCTCTATCTGTATTCAGAGAAACAGCAGAAATTACATACTTTATAGCAAAGGATCGGTTAGGAAAAGGTGTTGGGAAATTAGCACTTAATTTGTTAGAGAAAGAAGGACGAAAAAGAGGGATTAAGAAAATTTTAGCTAGTATCTCCTCCTATAATGAATCTAGTATTCAATTTCACTTAAAAAATGGTTTTTCAGAGTGTGGAAGATTTCATAGTATAGGAAAGAAAAAAGAAAACAATTTTGACGTAGTATGGATGGAAAAAAATATTGTATAAAATTCATTTTCATCATTTTTTTCTAAGTTGGGGTTCAGTGGCATAGCCATCATGAATTATCCTCAAAACGATGGAAATGGACTTTTTACAAAAGGGATGAGGAGGCCATAAAAAATCTTGGTAAATTTATTCAAACAGAATTATAACAGCCAAAATCCAGTAAGGATTTGGTTGTTATTATTACCTTAATTATCGACAATTAGCGATTTGTCGATAATTTTTACCGTAATCATATCGAGAATTCTTGATTTGTAGATTTGAGAGACAGTGGTTTAAAAGGGGGAAGGGAGCAACGAACAATTTGGGTATTATCTCTCAGGCTATGGAGGCTGAGAATATACTCTGTTCCAAAGAATTATTTAGTTTTCTGTTCCCAAAGTATAAAAGTGGAAAAGACCAAGAAGCATAGGAAGAGGTAAACAAATCGCCACTTCGTAGGAGATGGCGATCTTGTTATAGTGGGTTCTTAGCGTGGATTTTAAAATAAAATTAGATAGGTGACATAGAAATGCATACATTAGGATGGATTGGATTAGGTCATATGGGAGCACCTATGGCAATGAATCTTTTACAAGCAGGATACAAGGTGAATGTATATAATCGTTCCCAAGAAAAAACAACATCTTTGGTAGAATCAGGAGCAGCTCAACTAAACTCACCAAAAGAAATAATAGAACAATCAGATATTACATTTATCATGTTATCGGACTCTAATGCTGTACAGGCTGTACTAACTCAAGACAATGGAGTATTACAAGCCATAAGAGCAGGTAAAGCGGTAGTAGACATGAGTACAATTTCACCAGAAGATTCATTGTCATTTGCGAAATTGGTATCAGAAAAAGGCGGCATATACTTAGATGCACCAGTATCTGGTTCAGTAGGAGCTGCAAAAGCAGGCCAGTTAGTTATACTGGCGGGCGGAGAAAAGAAGGCTATAGAACTTTGCCAGCCCTATTTTAATATTTTAGGCAAAGAAACCATTCATTTTGGTTCTAATGGAAAAGGCAGTTCTGCAAAATTAGCGATTAATTTGTTACTAGGCATTATAGGACAAGGTATCGGAGAAACATTATTATTTGCAGAGAAATCAGGATTAGATAAAGAAAAAGTATTGGATATGATCTCCCTGTCTGGAATGAATACTCCGCTATTCCAAGGAAAAAAAGATATGTACCGCAAAGAGGAATTCCCTTCTGCATTTATGTTAGAACTCATGTCTAAAGATTTAGGTCTCATACAAGCTGAGGCAGACCGTATGGAAACAATATTGCCGCTTGCTGAAGCAACGAATACTACCTATCATGCTGCAAAAGAAAATGGAAAAGCAAAATTAGATATGGCAGCAGTTTATTTAGAGTTAAAAGATAAAAATACTAAGTAAAGCAGTAGTGCATCCTTTCGAAGGCGCTCAAAAAGATAGGTTAGAATACTGTTATATGCAAGGCAGGGATACAACAAAGGACAAGTTTATTCAGGTAGCAGAGTCATTTCAATATGACTACCAATAACAAAGATTATTGTTAAGTAGAGCTGGCATACGCTGGCTCTTTTTGTTTCCTCTTCTACCCTTTAAACGCATTTTCAGTTTTACTGTTGATAAGGTGAAATTCTTAAGTGACATTTTTGTCATTCTTATTTGTGTATTGTAAGGAAAATCGATGGAGAGGGATTAAAATTATTTTTAAAATAAATATAAAATCTGTTGTAGAAAGGGATAAGTTCAGAGAATCCTTACAATCACCTTATCAGTTTAGCGTATATTATTTGTAATTTTGTACTTCATGGGAGAATAGATACAATGCAACTGAAAATAAAACACTTTATTAAAAAAGCTATCCTTCCTAAATACTGTATAGAAAGAGTAAATCCTTCCGTGTTCTAAAGAGATGATTTTGTATTAACTTGATAGATGACGAGATCCCTATTGGAGAATATTAAGAAAAGGAGAAGGACTGATGAATCGCAGCCTAGTTGATCTATATAAACACTCTATTATTTTCTTTGATGGAGAGTGTAATTTTTGCAATCAGTCTGTGCAGTTTATTATTCAGCGTGATCGCAAAGGCCATTTTCGGTTTGCATCGCTGCAATCAAGTATAGCGAAATCAATGCTTGCCGATCACCCTTTTGCTTCTCGGCTAGATTCCATTGTTTTGATCGAGAAAAAACAATTATTTACAGAGTCAACTGCAGTACTTCGCATTTGCAAAAAATTGGATGGATTATGGAAAGGATTATATGTCCTAATCCTTTTTCCTAAACCAATTCGAGATATATTATACCGTTGGTTTGCGAAACATCGATACAATTTTTTTAGAAAACAAGAAATTTGTATAATTCCTGCCCCAGAGATTCGTAAAAGGTTTTTGCATATCGATAACAAGAAGGAAGGTGCACAAAATGAACAACAGTAGACTAGGGTCTGTACTTAAGCAGTCTATTCCAACTACATTTCGTCTTTTTTTAGCTATAATTTTCCTTATTTATGGAGCAGCTAAATTAGCTGTAGGACAATTTGGCGCTCCCACTCCAGAAATTGCAGCGATAAATGGAGAAGGATTTGTCATGGCTTGGACGTTTTTTGGTTATTCTCGTACTTATGAAATATTTATCGGACTAGGTGAAGTCATTTCTGCTATTTTAATTGCGATTCCGAGGACAGCAACGCTAGGAGCTATTTGTTATTTTCCGATTGTAATCAATGTTATGATGATAAATTACTGTTTTGATATCGGCGTACAGGACCTAAGTACTGTATTAACTATTATGTGCTCAATTTTAATCTGGTTAGATCGCAAAAAATTGTTCATGATTTTTACAAACACTAAGAAGGCTGGGAATGTGGGCGATAAAAGTATAGAAAAAAGGGTGACAAGTTTATGACAAGTTTTGTGATTATGCAGTTGCTAGGAATTTTCGCTCTTACTACGATATATTACTACATTAAGGAAAGAAAAAGTTAAGTGATCTGCAGGACTTTTCGCAGTCTCCTAAATACATTGACTCCTGATAATGTACGACCTGATGCAAATACCATATACACTCAAAATTTGTACATTCGGACGAAGCAGGAATATAGTAGTGCTAACTTGAAGGTATAGGGTGACAAGGAGGGAAATTTATGCAAAGAATTTATATTATAACTGGTCCAGCAGGGGCAGGAAAATCTACAACTTCCAAAAGACTTGCCGAATCCCTTGAACATAGTGCCTATATTGAAGGAGATGTAATCAACCATATGGTTATTGGTGGATACCTGCCACCTTGGGAAAGTGAAGAGTTGTTATCGCTAATATGGGAAAATATAGCTGACTTAAGTATCAATTTTATTCAAGCAAATAAAGATGTTGTGATTGATTATGTTGTTTTTCCAAAAGAAATCGAAAAGTTTTCCCAAAGACTTTACGCAGAAGTTAAGAATGTTGAAATCATATACGTTGTCTTATGGGTACATAGTAATGAGTTATTGCGCAGGGATGCGTTGAGAAGTAAGGAATATCAGATGGGAACAAGGTGTTTGGAACTGATGGGGGAATTTGAAAGAGAACAGATAGATGAACGCTTTTTCTATCATACAACCAATTTACAATCATCTGATTTGGATAAAATCGTCTTGAATATAAAAGAAGACCCTAGATTCAAATATTGATTCTTGTTCAACGAGAAAATTAGAGCAAAAGTCGTATGCAACAGCCGCTTCTATATTGAGCGGCGTTGAAGCTATGCATATGATGAAAAAAAGACAACTTCACCTGTAGGTGAAGTCTGCCCAAGATGAAGTTGAATTCATATTAATATTTATTACAAGAAAAGTAAAAATTGTATAAATACGAGTACAACTGTTCCTATTATAGGTGCGATTTTTAACATCATAAACCCATTAGTTGTTGAAATTATTGAATCAAGGGGGTTTTGTGCGGGTGAAGCTAGAACATCGATGAATCGTTCCCACCGTTTAGGTTTCATAGGGAAGTCGGGAATATTTACGTGATATTCATCTAACTTCGTACGCAGATGTTGCTCCTTTTTAAAGGGATCTTGACTCATAATCATCTCCCTCCAATTCTTCTTTTAATTTTTGGATTGCCTTGTGTAGTCTTGATTTAACTGTCCCTTTAGGAATTTCAAGGATTTCAGCAATTTCTTCATATGTCATATCGTGATAGTAGAAAAGTAAAACAACCGCACGCTGTATTTCAGGGAGCTTTGCCACTGCATCCCGAATCGTAATTCGATCTGCATGATGAAATTCCTCGTTCATGATCGGAGTGAGAAAGGGCAAAAGGTTACGCCATTTTTTGCGCCGGTTTAATTTCGTTATCATTAGTCGGTACGCCATTTGAAAAAGAAATGATTTTAGTTTTCCTTTGCTTGGATTATAGTAGTGCCTGTAACGTTGTAGTTTGACAAACGTATCTTGAACGATATCAATGCTTAATTGCTCATCTCTTGTATAACGGAAAACAAACGAATAAAGAGGCTGTTTTATAAGGGTGTAAATGCCTTCTAACGCTTCGTCATCTCCATTTTGATAAGCGATCATCAATTCGTCTTCACGTTCAATCAATGTCATCGCCCCAGCGTTCCTTTATAGCTTTTAAAGTCATAGACACCCGGACAATTAAGTAAATAATTGATACAACTGTCCAGACTTGTGCCTGGTTTGTAAAAAACTGTACAAAAACATTCTCAATCGTCTCACCACTGGAGATTAAAATATTAAGAGTTTGAACACAGATCATGGAGTAGACGGCTAGGCTTAGCGTAAGTGTATCAAATAAATTCCAACGCAAAAATAATTTCGTTTTCTTATAATTGATTTTACCATTTTCACGGACAATATACTTGTGATCCATTGGAATAGCAATCGCAAAAATCAAAACCATTAAAAAACCTGTAACAATCAGTGAAACAATCCAACCAATATCCAATTAAAACACCTCTCATTTATCTTCTTTCCTAAGCTATACAAATAAGAGAGCAAAAAAGTTCATTTAAAATGAAAAAAATTTTTTGATGTCTTCGCCTTTTAACTGGTTTAGTCGATGCCTTTGGAAAATTATACCTTTTCAATATTCTTGCCACGTTACTTAAATAAGAAAATTTCTTTATTTCATTCTTCCCTTTCCTCACACGGTACAATTAATTAGGAAACGAATGTTTCGAACAGGGGATATAACGGATGGACAGTATATATTTACTAAAAGGACTAATTCGAGTATCTGGAATAAGCATTCTTCTATTCGAAGGATTGTCCTTAAACAGGTTATAGTAAAGTCAAACTAAACTGGAATTTATAGTGGAGTCTGCTGAAGCAGAAACAACGTCCGCTTTTAAGAATGATGTGAACAAGCAATGCTCTCCAGACCACTTAGCTGGAGAGCATTTTTATAACAAGCCGCTTCTTCTAGATAGTATAATAAGGGAAATAAGGAATTATATACAAAAACCGCTAGAGAAATATGAAATGATACAGATGGAAAGGTGGACATTTTTGTTGGCGGTGCAGGCACCGCCGGCACGATTAGCAGGGTGGGGAAAGTTTAACCCTTCTATTCAAATTATGGCTGTTGAGCCCTCTAATTCTCCAGCCCTTTCAGGTGGAAATCCTGGAGCACACAGTATTCAGGAAATAGGCGCAGGCAACGGCTCTTGAACTTGCAAAAAGCGAAAGTCTCTATATGTATCAAATAACAGAATGGAGTAAATGAGGTGACTGTACTTTTGTCCAATAATGAATGGTTATGTTAATTTCACATGTATACGGCATACAGAGGGTTTCCATAATCTAACTATCACTAAAGGAAGAAGGTTCATGTGATGCAAAAGAAACAATCAGTTCAAATCAATTATAATAATCGAATCTTTAAAGCTATAAGCAACACTGAAAATGGAGAAACATCTACAGATACAATTTTCCATTACAAACAAGAAGGGAAAGTACTATCCGCCACTTATAAAGGCGGCTCTATTCTATATGGAAGTTTAGTTGGAATCGTAGACGATGAAAATTGTCTTCATTTTCGATATAGCCAAGTAAATAATAAACATCAGTTAAGAAGTGGTATGTGTACCTCAACTCCAGAAATTTTACATGATGGCCGAATCCGCCTTCATGAGAAATGGCAATGGACAATAGATGATACTAGTGAAGGGGTATCAATAGTGGAAGAAGTAAAAAATAGGCCCTCTAATAACTAATGATCCGAGTGATAATAAACAATACATTCCTTCATTGCCATTTTGCTGAAGAGATTTATTATAAATTTGGCAAAAAATAGGCGAGAACACTTCTCCCTTCGGCCAAAGGAAGTCCCTGTCCCCTTGTGGGAAAGGAGCGTTAGCGGATAGTTCAAGGAGCAGAAGCGATGCATATGATGAAAAAAGGACAAACTCTTCAAGGGAGAAGCCTGTCCGAAATCAAATGAACCTTATTCATCAACTATTTTACCTTCCAGCATAAAATAGATTCCACTAGGGAATTTTTTATCTCTTTATATCTCTTCTAAAATGTTTGCATCAGAACCACTGCCGATAGCCGAACCGATCCTTAGTATTCATTGAAATACTCTTGAATTTTATTTGGATCATTGGTTTTAGTGAGTGCCAACATTAACAGGATACGAGCCTTTTGGGGGTTAATGTTGTTAGAATTGACAAAATGATTATCTGTGTCGATTTGTTCATGAGTAACCATACCTTCTGGTACACGAGTGTCACGAACAACAACAACATCCTTCTTCACAGCATCTTGCAGACCCGGAAGTGTTTTTTCGTGGACGGAACCATTACCCGTACCAGCGTGGATAATTCCCTTTGCCCCCGCTTCAACCACAGCATCAACCAAGACTCGGTCATCGTTGGCATGCGAATAAACAATGTCAACACGCGGCAGATTATCTTCGGTAATATTACGAATGTCAAACTCGGATCCTTTGGTGTGCTTTTTAACCGGCAGGTTGTAGAAGTATGGTTTACCATCTTGCATATACCCCAGGATACCGAGTTCCGGATTATTAAAAGCATCAACATCGGTTGTGCTGGTTTTAAAGGTGTCGCGAGCATTTCCGATCTTGCCATTCATAGAGATCAAAACGCCCTTATCATAAGCTTCTTTAGAACCAGCAAGTGCTACAGCGTTGTACAGATTCAACGGACCATCAGCAGAGAGTGCTGTAGAAGGACGCATTGAACCAACCATGACAATTGGTTTGTCAGAATGAACAGTAAGGTTGAGGAAGTAAGCTGTCTCCTCCAAGGTGTCCGTACCGTGAGTAATGACAACACCGTCACATTTTGGATCATCCAATGTCTTTTGGACTTCCTTTGCCAGTTTGACCATCACGGCGTTGGTATTAGACGTACCAGAATCGATGCTTGCTACTTGCTCAGTGGAAATGCTAGCAATATCTTTTAGTGACGGAACCGCTTCCAATAGTTGATCTGGAGTTAGGACCCCAGCTCGGTAGCCGGTGGTTTGAGTTGAGGTAGAGCCAGTGCCGGCTATGGTGCCGCCCGTTGCTAAAATTTTAATTTCAGGTAACTTTTTCTTGCTAGAATCGTTTGCATCAGCTGTTGTAGCTGGCTTAGTTTCAACGGGATTTGATGCATAAGTATTATTTGCGGAGATAGCTATAACTCCAGAAGACATTAATGCTAGTGTGGTAAGGGCAGCTTTTTTCTTTTTTGATAGTTTCTTCATGAGAATTCCTCCTGTTTACTGACAATAAATCCGTTAAATGAAGCGTTTTCATTTTTCGGTAAAATCACTTCTTTAACTTTATAATAAAAACCACATAAAAAAACAAAAAACTACAAAAACTTAAAAATTAAAATTTTAGGAAACTCGTCTTTTTTAGCTGTAAATTTTTTTATTTATGGAGTTGCTAGGAATTTTCACTCTTATCACGATATATTACTACATTAAGGAAAGAAAAAATCAAACTAAAAGAAAAGGAACATATAATCAACTATGCAGAAAACAAAAGAAACATAGATCTCATTGAAGAATATTTATTAGAAGAGTATACCTCACATGAATAGGGTATACATATTTTTTAGTTCAATCTATATAAGAAAACTTGTAATTATCTTCCAATTAATGATACAATAAAACAAACGTAAGTTCTGGAGGGGTTTAAATGAATTCACCAAATTTGATTGCAAGGGATTCATTTTTTGTAGTTGGGTTAGCTACTGAAACAAAAAATGAAATTGAGATGACTAAGAAGGGGAAAATACCTAAGGTATGGGAAGCGTACTATAAGGAGCAAATAGCTGAAAAGATTTTAAATAAACAGGTTCCTGAAGTAACAATTGCCTTATATACCAACTATGAATCTAATGAAAATGGTACATATACTTATGCAGTTGGCGTTCCTGTCGATAAAGTAGCTCATGTCCCTGAAAACATGAATGTATTCAATATTCCAGCCTCAAAATATGCTGTATTTACAACACGCAAGGGGAAATTGTCGGAAGTGGTACCAGAGGCTTGGGAATATATTTGGAAATGGTCAAAAGAGAATAAAAGAAAATTTACAACTGATTTTGAATTGTATGATGAACGATGCATAGACACAAATAATAGCCAGGTAGACATCTATATTGCTATTGATTAACTCCTGATAATACCTGATTATGTGGAAACGAAGCCCTTCAGAACGCTTAATCGGAGGGCTTTTGGCAGTTTTTTAAATACCTTGACCCCTGACAATAAGGAGGAAAAATGAGTTATCTTGGAAAGTATATGAACATGCCGCCAACTTTTGAAAAGCTAAAGAAGTTAGAGAAAGTTCTCGAAAGGGAAGGGTACTCTTTAGATAGAGAATTATGCCTTATTTTACAATCTGACTACCTCGCTTATGATGTTACTCCTTATGATGTAATTACATTTGCAAGTACAGGTTGTGATGGCATACATTTCGGCTTCTTAACCGATTTCGGAACAGTATCTGATTTAGAGAAGGCTTTTGTTGTATGCATAAGTCCAATGGATTTTGGTTCACATATAAAGATTATAGCTAGAAATATAAGGGAGTTTGTTAGCTTAGTTGTTACTATGAAAAGTGCAGTAACTATTTCTAACTTTAATCATATTAAAGAAGAGAAACAGTATATAAATTTACTCAAAGAATTAAAACAAGAAGAAAATGAAGATGAGGAATATGCAGAAAAAGTAAATTATGTAGTAGAAAAAATAAAATTCGCCATTGGATGTGAATTAATAGAAGATGTATTTGATTATGTAGAAAGAAAAGTAATGACAGAAAGAAAGGAACAAACAGTTTTATCAACTCTTGATGGTATAGGAATAACAGCTTTAAATAGTGACAATATTAACCATACCATATACCAATTTGAAAATGACATAAATATTAACTTAAATGAAGTAAAATCTTTTTTTAATACTGCAACAACAGAAAGTAAACTAGCTTTCATAAGAGATGCTCAATTTACTTTCCTAATTTCAAATGAGCTAGATTTAAAAGAACTGGTCCTTAGTGAAATGAATAAATTAGGATTATATGATGAAGTAAATAGATTAAAAAATATAGATTAATCTTAATGGGTAGCGTTAGTTCAAAAAAATCCATGTAGAAGATAACTCAAAAGAAACGATATACCATATAAAATCAAGGACAATAAAATATATATTCCTGAAGATGCAGTTAGTGACGCGACATATTGTTGTACATAGGCAGTGCTATAGGCTCTCCAGTTAACCTAACACTGAATTCTCGGCAATCAAAAAATCTTTGGATTCTATTAAATCCAAAGATTTTTTTGAATGATATGCTAATTGTTATGTAAACCCAATTGAATATTTTAGAAAAAGTTGGAATTAAACTCATTTTATATTAAGATATTGTTTGATAGGTAATTTCCAAATATAGGAGGATAATTATGAACAAAACATTTTTACATACTTTGTTTTCGGTTACATTAGGTGTGGGGGTATTGTCGGTCAGTTGTGCACCTGCCCAGGCCAAGAGCCCAAATCAGGAGGTGAATAACAAGTATGTTATAGCCTTTAAAAGTGAGTTGCCAAAGGACTATCAAGAAATGATACAGAAAGCTGGCGGCGAGATCATCAAAACTTTCCCTGAAGTCGGAGGAGTAGAGGTCCAATCTGACCAGCTTTCTTTTCTCCAAAATCTAAAGAACATTTCCTCAATAGAGGCTGCTAATATAGAAATTCCTCTAGTCTTAAACGAACCAGCAGCGATTCCTTACAAACAAGAGTCTGCTATAATCAGCCAGCAAGAGCAGGAGAATTACTGGAATTCACAATGGGATATCCAAAGAGTGACAAATGCGGGAAAGTCATATGATTTAGAAACAGGTGGATATGAAGACGAAAATGGCGTTATAGTACACAAAGCCGTAGTGGGGGTTATTGATACTGGAATTGACAAGTCTCATCCTGATTTGAAGAATAATATAATTGGCGGGCGTAATCTTGTTCCAGCCGGAATGGATGAATCCGAAACAGGAGATCCTAATGACTTAAAAGATCGTAATGGGCATGGTACACACGTTGCCGGTACCATTGCAGCTAATGGTAAAGTGAAAGGTGTAGGGCCAGAGTTAGGAATACGTGCCTATCGTGTCCTCTATTCGGAACAGGCTCTTGCACAACCGTCTTGGATCATAGAGGGAATTATTGCAGCAACGAATGATAAGGTAGACGTTATCAATATGTCTCTTCGTTTCTATAATAATACCAAAATGTCGATTGAAGGAGAAAGCTATAAGTCAATTGCTGAAACGTTACTTTGGAAAAGAGCCATTCAATACGCGGTAAAGAATGGTGTAACTGTAGTAGCAGGTAGTGGTAATGAAAGTTTGAATTTGGATGACAAGAATGAGGTTAACGAATTCTTAAACAAGCTCTATGAACCATATGGAATAAATGTAAAGGGACCAGCTACTGTAGTACCAGCACAAATTCCAGGAGTCATTAACGTATCTGCTTCCATAAGATGGTCGACTCAGCAGCTCGCTTTCTACTCCAACTATGGAAACAGCGCTATTGATGTGGCAGCTCCCGGAGGAGATTTTGGACCCAAATATGTAGAAACAAATGATCCTGCAGATGCTGATCCAAGTAACTTAATCCTCAGTACTTGGCCTTCCTACTTGGGTTCTCCTTATTTTTTAAGTGCAGGTACTTCTATGGCTACTCCTCAAGTGGCCGGTATTGCAGGGTTAATTAAAGCAGCCCGCCCAGACTATACACCCGCACAAGTAACAGCACGTATTAAACAAACAGCCCTGGACTATGGAAAACAGGGACAAGATGCTTTATTTGGTGCAGGGGAAGCAAATGCTTATAGAGCATTAGAGAATATAAAGAAATAGTTATTTCCTATGGAAAAAGGCTGGGTTTTCCAGCCTTTTTTACATATCTTCTTTTAACTTAAAATCATCATGGAACTAAAGGGGCAGGTTAATTTAACAAGAAAAGGTTCTTTTTTAAATATATTGTGGGTAAAACGTAAGAACACCTAATTAGGTGTTCTTTCCTATTAATCACTCAGCTTAGCCTTAAAGTTTTTTGGTATAGAAGCAGTACATCCTCCATCACAAAGTATGTCTGTACCAGTTAAGAAGCTAGCCTTATCACTTACACAAAATTTATCGGTAATATCACAGATAAAGGACTCCGCCTCGATTCCTTCCGCTTTTAATTCTTCTAGTGCTTTAGCAAGATTGTTTGGATTCTTGTCAGCTAAAATTAAATAGTTCTCCTTACCGAGTATTTTAGCGGTTGCAAATCCCATTCCACTTCCGCCACCGGTGATTACACATACTTTTTTCAGCTTTAAATCTTCTCCCTAACAGGTGTTTTTATTTTACACAGGGATAACTCTGTGATTGAAAAGTATTATATTGCCCAGAGTATTCTTAAAAAAGGTTTTATAGAACATTCGACATAGGACATAAAAGTGAGAATGCTGTATTAATAAAAAATATAAGGTAAATAAAGTATTCTAAAAACCGTTAGGATAATAACCTTGATGGCGATGTGGCGGTACCTCTTATAAAAAAACTGACCTCTTATAAAGGTCAGCCAATAAAATCCATTTCACTATTAATACCAAATGGTTTCTGCATAATGATAAGCATCACTATTTGGAATCGCATGCTTTCCTTGGGCTTGTGCCTTACGCGGGTCTAAATCATATACCATAGGTGTGTAACATGATGTTTGTCCTTTATTGACTGCGCCATTCCCACCTAGGCTATTACAAGTATATGCCTTACCATCGGTATTCCGTACGATTCTAGCATCTGCTTCATAGTTATACACTGCGGGACGAGTAATAGTGACTTTCGCCCAAGCAGTTTTACACTTTGTACTAAACTTTAACTCTACATATGAAGTGGCATCGATCCATTTTTTCGCTTTGGTTACGGCAGAGTTTGCGCAACTGTCATAGTAGGGGCTTTTTCCATCATACGAATTACTTTCTGCAAACACCTGGCTGCCTGGGAAGTTAATAGTCCCAAACATGAAACAAAAGGCCATAAAGGTTAAAAAAGTATATGACATAACTTGTTTTAGAGCCTTCATAAAATCTCACTCTCCTTAAATAAGGTTCCTAGAAGATACCAGTTTATTGCAAATGAATTTCTAGTAGCGGGCAGTCTTTCCATATCCAGACTTAACGGTAACCCCTGCAGCATCAGCAGTATACCCCCAGGTCGGAGTTTCATCAAATACCATTCCTGTATAGGTACTCGTTTGTCCTGTTTTAATCGCTCCATTGCCGCTATTAGAGTCTACTGATTTTTGGAATACTCCATTTTTGTATTTATTAACAACAGCATAAGCATATACCCCTCCAGATACAGAGGGTGCAGGACTATTCAACACAAGTTTAGCCCATGCTGCATGGCATTTATTACTATACCTAAGATAAACAGTTCCCACTCTTTTCCCATTTTCATAAACTCCAGCGGATTTTGCATTAAAGGCATCAGAATCACAAGTAGCACTTCCTCCATAGACCTTGGTTGTTGTCGGATTTTTCCCATCATAATAACTACTTAAATCTGAGATAGCAAATGTGGTCCCTTGAAAGCCAAACCAAACTACAATACTAGCCATAGCAAAAATACATACTTTTATTAGATTACGAACTTTATCTAACATTGATTTTCCTCCCTATCTAATATTGTTCCTTTAGACATCCAAGTTGATAATTCTCAAATAACACTAATAAGCATATTTTCTTTTCGTTAACTGATGGATTTACGGGATCTTTTATACCAATCTCATCCAAAAATGACGTATAAGACATCTTCTATGTCATTTTTACTCTTACGGCCAAAAGTAACGAATTCTTGCCATACCCGTAAGATAGTACGAATGCTCTTGTCATGATGCCACATTAAACAGATCAAAGATAAGTAAAAACAAAATCCCTGCATGTAATGTCTTTTTCACAACAATTCTCCTTTCTTCCATCCTTCTAAAATGGTTTATTTTACCATTTTTAGAGTTCGACCACATTCTACCATATAAAAATGTAAGATTTCGACAGAAACAAAAAACTGGAATATTAACATAATCATCTTTCCGTTTAATTAAAAAATATTTTATAAAGGGATCCTGACGTCGGTCCCCCTTTAAGACAAATAGAAACACCCCCCTAAGCCGTTGGAAACAAAGGAGTTCACCAAAAAATATGCAGGATTTTATGCAAAAAGCATGGAGGCTTGTCAAAGGATCGGGAGGCCAAAATCCGCCCGCTTTGGCATTGCATAAAATCCTGCATATTTGCTATTGTCCGAGAATGAGGGAAACCCAGTGTTGGCGCGGATGCCCGAGGGAATCCACTTCCGATAATGCGTGGTTATGTAAACCTCACATGTATAGGGTATTCATCCTTTTTTATTGGACAAATGTGGACAAGCGTATAAGCAAAATTACTAGATTCGAATATAAATAATTATATTAAGTTTTGAAAAAAAGGAGGTGAGTTGTTTTGAACTCATATTTTTCAAAGTCATTCCAGAAGAGAGACTGCCGTAGATTTTTTCCTGCTTTCCCAGCTGCTTTCCCACCTATTGTAAGAGCTAGATTTCTTTATGTATCTAGTACTGACGGTGGCACCGACGATGACACTATAGAAATTTATAATATTATCAATCCTACAGCTCCTGTACGTGTAGGAGAGTTTCCATCAATAACTAGTTTGGGTCCTGCCGGATTGGCTATTACAGGTACCACTCTTTATGTAGCGAATTTGGGAAATGGTGTAGAAATTTATAATATTGCTAACCCTATAGCTCCTGTACGTGTGACGGAATTTGGTTCGGGGGATTTAAATATTCCTGATCAATTAGCTATTACAGGTACTACTCTTTATGTATCAAATGCTGGTGATAGTACTGTGGAAATTTATGATATTACAAATCCTACAGCTCCTGTACATGTGAGAGAATTTAATGCAGGAAATTTAAATGCTCCTTCTGGAATGGTTACTACAGATTCCACTCTTTATGTAGCAAATACTGGGGATAACACAGTAGAAATTTATAATATTACCAGCCCTACAGTTCCTGTACATGTAGGGGAATTTAATGCAGGAAATTTAAATGTTCCTGCAGGATTAGCTATTACAGGTACCACTCTTTATGTAGCAAATGCTGGTGATAATACTGTGGAAATTTATAATATTACCAACCCTACAGCCCCTGTACGTATAGGAGAGTTTAATACAGGAAATTTAAATGCTCCTGCTGTGTTAGCTATTACAGGTACGACTCTTTATGTAGCAAACACTGGAGATAACACGGTAGAAATTTATAATATTTCCATTCCTATAGCTCCTATACGTGTAGGAGAGTTTGGTGCTGGAGATTTAGATTTTCCTAATGGATTGGCTATTTTTACGTTATTCGGCTAGAGAAGTCTGTTATAGCCACACATACAACTACCGAGAACGATGGTTTATTACACAAGAGATTGAGTGCCGATAATTCACAATTATGTAAACGTGAAAGCCTTCCAGTTAAACGTCGGGAGAAGGTTATTGTTTTCACCATATAAAAAGCACACGTAATTTCACATATGAAATCTTGTGTGCTTTTTTGTTCCTAGTAAGCTAAATGAAATTACGCTATATTAACTGATCCTGTGAACCCACTTAATATGGAGTAGTTTATAAATCTAGTTCCTTTTTCGCTTAATTATCTTCAGAATTTTGAATAGGGCCTGTTTGTTGACGAGACTGCAATATTTCCTTTGGGTTACTTAAGGTTAAAGATGTAATGAATTCATGCGGATCATCCGATGCTGCCTGAAGATGCAAGCCATTGCTCAAATCATATTCAACCTTGTACGTATTGTTATTATTACTGTCCGGTCCTTCTGATGTTGGAGTTCCTAGTAAACTTTTTAATTTAGAAAGGCGCAATTTCCTTCCTAACTCTCCTCCGTTTACAACTTGTGTAATAGTGTTGATAACTCCTGATGTATTTATTGTGTATGTTAATGTTCCATAATTATTGTAAAATATATATTCTTTGCCCCAATCCCCTAGAGTATGGGAGGAAACAGGTTTACCTAGCTTTTCGAGTAATTCTTGTTCACTGGAGCCAATTCCTAAAGGTATAGCTGTAATCATTCCTTGATGTAAATCATTCACAAATTGCTCATCTAATACGATCATGCCCAATTCCTTTAGATTAATGGTTTCTCCTTGCTTTTCCTTTTTCGAGGCATTTGAAGCAGCTATATTATGTACATACTGTTCTCCTTCAATAAAAGCATCAGTGCTTTTATCCAGCAGGAGGTTAATTCCCTCTTCATAGGAAGAAAGGTGATTCCGTATTTCAACTGGGTCTATAGTAGAATCATAAGTTTCGACTGCTTTCTTAATCTTCTGTAGGGCAAGCTGCAGTTCTTCTATAGATTGAGAGAGCGTATCATGCAGACCAGAGGAACTAGAAGGTATATCCCTCATATTTTGGAGTTGGCCGGCAGCTTTTCCAACCTTTTTTTCCATAGTTTTTAGTTCTGTTTCAGCACTTTTTTGCTCAATATAGTCACTTAGATTATAAGATTGGATGTATAAATGTTCCTTGATGGGCAGTGATTCATCGATAGATAGCCATGTCTGAAGCAAATTTTGTCCATTTATAATCAAATTGGCGCCATGATCTGTATCACTTGTTCCAGACTCAGTTGCTTCTGCGGTCTTACTATATTTTCCTTCTTCAGCTAAAAAGCTGGCAGTTTTGTTTGGCAGACTGGCCTTTCCTTTTTTGAATATTTTTTCTCCTTCAGAGAACTTCTTGATCATAGTGTCAATTTGTTCTTCATTTAAGCCATCTGTTTCACTCACTTTATCTAGTTGTTCAATCCCTTGTGCCATTTCCACAATCGATTGCAACAAAGTCTTATGTATAGATTGGAAGTCAGAAGGGACATCTTTGCTGTCGATTTCTAATATTTGACTTGTTGTTTTTAGGAACTCTTGAGATGCGGGTTCTGAATTTCTCAGTGCAATATCGGAATTCTGCTTGAATTCCTTCGCGGTATAAACAAGGTTTTCAATCATCGGAAGTGCTTTTTCAGTAAATACCCATGCATGAAGCAGATAGGTGTTTGAAGCAACTAATTCTTTTTCGTCAAGTTTCTTTTTCGCATCCTGTTCGGCAGCCGCAATGTTCTTAGATTCCGGTTGAGCTTGTGAACACCCCGTTACCAGGACACATAAGGAGATAAAAATTACATAAAACGATCGAAGCACATTCACTCCAGCCTTTCTTAGTTGAAATCTAAATCTTATTATGCCAGTAAAAAAATAAATCTGTATAGAAAATTACGCCTGTAATTATTTCCAATTTTTCAATCTCTCGGCTTGGCAGGAGCTTATGAAGTAAGGATGCTGGTTCTGGTGTAAATACACTGAAAGTTTGAAAGGAGGTTTTTGCACCAGAACCGCCATTAGGCTTCTTTAGATTATTAGATCTGTCTTAGCTCATGATGAAGAACTGTATTTCCCTCTATGATTTTAGTATTGGAATCAATGGCAAAACAGTTGACTATCACACCGTCATCGTTGGAAAGAGTAATTCGAATTTCATAATGAGATAATAGTAGAGCTGGTTGTGCAGTTGATTGTACCGTGTTAGCAAGAAAAGCTGTATGAGTATTAGGTTGAATAACTACTGGCCCAGAAGGGATCCCGGGAATAGGTACGGGGGGACCTGACAGTTGATCAACATCCCAATCAAGAAATTCAACAGTTACCGTTCGATCACGATTTGAAAGATTAACTACTTCAACGTGAGCATTAAATGTATCAGGATCTTTAACTAACACCCCAGTGGTTAATACGATTGCCACTATCAACACTTCCTTTATCTAATTAGTTCCTTATAATAAATGCAGAATATAACCAAGGTGAAAGGGGCAAACTACCATCTTTTTGTTTACTTTCATGCATTCGAAATCAAGTATTCCTAAGCAACACAGTATGAAGAAAGTGATGTCATTGGATACAATGGGGAAATTATATTTGTTCGGGTTCTAAATGGTTCAAGGAATTGAACGGGCAAACACCGCACGAAACATGTAATTCGCCATTATGCACCATGTATCGGCATGAACAAGGCAGGGTGGATTTTTGTCCGTGCCATTTGACGCTGCATCAACAAACTAAATTGCCGTGCCATTTAAGTGAAGCACAAATGAGACAGGAAGCTAAACTGCTAAAGTAATAGCAAAACTTGGTTCAGTAATGAAATGAAGGGAATAAGGCGGTTTACATCGAAAAAGTAAAATAACAGACTAAGGCAATTTTATTTAAAAAACATGTTGCTGAAATAACTAGAGAAAAAGGATTATGGGTTATTAATTGGGGTGAGTTGCTCATGATTGGGCAGCTAGCCAGGAGGAGGACTTACACATGTACAATTTAGCACTGGTAGTTGTAGTGTTTCTGATTTTAGGGAGAATTGCTTACAACCTGTCTAAGAATCAGTCGGCAAAACAGAAAAATAAAGAAATAGAACATACTCAAACTGCATCAATAAGTTACTCTAGCGGCACATCTAAGAACAGCTCAACTCACCCGAATGAAACAGGCATTCTTTTGTTTCATCCTTCTCTGTACGAAGTAGACAATTATGACAGCGATGATTATCACCATAAACACCATCATAGCAGCCATTCACATGATTCGTATGACAGCTATAGTCATCACCATGATAGTAGCAGCTATGGTTCTAATAGTAATTATGACAGCGGCGGAGGTTTTTCATCGTGTGACTGATGAAATAAATTACACTTAAAAAGTTATTTAGGAGAATATCTGTTGTGTTTAGCTGCAATAATAAGGGAACAACTGAAGGAGATAATACATGATTGATTTGTTTGAAATTGACGATTTTATGGAGGAAGAATTAGAAAAATGCAAACATCCTTTTTCTGCTTTGCCGTTATATGCGCACAATAAAAATATAAGAGCGGTCGTTCCGCAAAGCCTTTGGACAAAGATTCGCAAGGAGGTGTTAGAAGAACATGATTTTACTTGCCACGTTTGCGGATTGAAAAAGAAAGCGGACGAAAAAGGAACCAACTGGCATGCCCATGAAGGGTGGGATTTTGATGAGGAGAATCGTGTGCTCATCTTAACATCTATTAAATCCATTTGTAAAAAATGTCACAACATTGAACACTTTATGGGATTTTACAGCAGAGCCCGTCAACTTCCTTATTTCAATAAGTATATGAATGACTTATTAGTTCATTTTACAAACATTAACAATTGCAGTATGGACTGTGCCATTTACGGAGCTGAAAAATTAATTAGCAGCTATTCTTTAGTACTGGTGGGAAAAGCAAGGCTGGATGAAGTAAAAAGACAACGGGAATTAGCAACAGAAAAATGGTACTACAAAGTCGAGGCCAATATTCCATACAAAGAAAAAGTATTGGAAATTCTTGATTCGAAAGGTTTACTTTACTTGTAATTGAATTAAATTCTTATTTATTGGTAATCATCTTAATTTAATATAGTCCGAAAGCGTGAGGCCACTGATTCAGAGAGCATATTTGCTCTTTGTTTCGGCGGCCTCTTTTGTTTTAGAAAGGGGATAGAGAAGTGAAAAAGTTGAAGGAGCAGTTAGAGCAATATCAAGAGTATTTATTGAGGTTACCAGCAGACTTTATGCCGAAGATTATAGCTTCATATTCTCTGCCTCCTCCGGCATTTACAGATGAGTTTCATAGCTCCACAGAAGATGCCGCAATCGATATGACTATGTAATAATCTAAATCAAACGCAAAAAGGTGAATCTGTACACTCCTATTCTGTATAGAGATGAGTTTTGTGGCACGCTATTTTATAACTAAAATTTAACAGTGTTTTTTGGTAAATCAGACAAAGTAAGGAAGGACATTAAAGACTTTTTTACTATTTTATATTAATATATAAGTTATATGAGTTTTTCATTATCCTAGATGCAGACCTATTTTGATACTCTATTTTATCTAGTTCAATATTAATAAATAAAGAAGCGTATTATATAGGATTAGAGATTTGAGTGGATTTAGGAACTAGCGGCAATATACCATAGAGGGAATTTAGAAAGCATTCCCATCATGCATGGTTTCAATTTTATGAATATTATCAACTCCATATTATGAATTTTAGGTACTTACCGAAAACTTTTGTTGTAAACACATATAAGTACATAGTCTATATCCTACTCCCTTATGTAGAAGGTACTTTATTGCGAGAAGCAGATTTTTAGAGCCTACTCAAATAGGGGGGCTGTTGGATGCAGTAAGGCACTTACATAAAAAAATATTATTCCCAGGAATATTTCTAAAGATAATATTTGGATTTGTGAAAATGGAAGTTTGCTACTTTTCGGCGTAGGAGAACGAAGTGTTTTAGAACCATCACATGAAACTATAAACAGATTTTAATCACATATTATATCTGATAAAACAATTGATGGATTTGGATAAGACAGTCCAGATGGAACAAATACTCCTGAAATTGTTCCACTCTATAAACTTATTTTAGATCTTAGAGAAAAAGGATAGATAAAATTAGGAAGGTGTTGAACCTAATGCTATCAAAAGGCATAATAATGGTTGTAATTGGTATTACTGGAATAATTGTTTCATTAGTCTTGCTGCTTCGGGCAATATTTAAGCCCTCGGTTAAAACGATTAAGCAGCCTATTCACAGGGATGAAACAGAAAAGCTATTAGAGAGTACAGGAGCTCCTCAACAGGCGGCAGCAGCAGAGGCAGCAAAAACATTAGATGAAACTAGAATACTAGAAGAAACCGTATATTTGCATTCTGCCGTAAAAAATGAACATGCAGTAGAGACAACTTTATTGTCAACCAATGAAGAGAAGAGAAACAGTATAGAAATACCAACTCTCCCAGAAGAAAAAGTAACTGTAAGCTTAGATGAAATTAAAGAATTTATAGTACAAACTATTAAAGAAAATCCAGGTTTGAGGGAGAGTCAAGAAGAGGAGGTAAACAGTAAAGAATTACCTACACGAGTTTTTAAAACAGACTTGGAATTTTCCGAATCATTGCCAAAGGCTCCATTAAAAAAGAAAAAGAGTGCAGGATGGAAGATAGGAATAGGTATAACGATTCTTGTTTTTCTCAGTATAATTGGATTTGTAATGATTAGAGGTGATCTTATTAAGTCATCAATCATTGCGACTTCCAAGGTCCAAACGGAAAAAACAAATGATAATTTTACAGAAGGATTAGCAAGAGTTACAGTAGGCGGAAAATGGGGATACATTAATAAAAAAGGGGATTTTGTTATTCAACCTCAATATGAAAATGCTTATAGTTTTTATGAAGGGATAGCACCAGTTAAAATAGGTGAGAAATGGGGATACATTAATGAAAAAGGGGACTTTGTTATTCAACCCCAGTTTGAGGATACTTATGAGTTCAGGGAAGGACTGGTACCAGTTAAAATAGGCGGGAAATGGGGGTATATCGATACAAAAGGAGCAGTAGTCATTCAACCCCAATTTGAGGACGCTTATTCTTTTAGGGAAGAACTAGCAAAAGTTAAAATAAATGGGAAGTTTGGATACATTAATAAAAAAGGGAAGTTTGTTATTCAACCTCAGTTTGAGGACGCTTATTCTTTTAGAGAAGGGCTGGCAAAAGTTAAAATAGACGGGAAATATGGGTTTATTGATAAAAAAGGAAATTTTGAGACTAGATTCCAATTTGATGATACTGATTTTTTTCATGAAGGAATGGCAACAGTTAAATTGGATGGAAAATGGGGATATATTGATAAAAAAGGAAATTTGGTTATTCAACCTCAGTTTGGATATGCTAAGTATTTCAGTGAAGAGTTAGCACCGGTCAAAGTAGAACAGAAGTATGGATATATTGATAAGAAAGGAAAACTAGTGATTCAATCTCAGTTTGAGGTTGGCAGGGTTTTTCATGAAGGAATGGCAGCAGTTAAATTAGATGGGAAATGGGGATATATTAATAAAGAAGGAAAAGTAGTTATTCAGCCCCAATTTGAGGATGCCTATAGTTTCTATGAAGGAATGGCAGCAGTTAAATGGGATGGAAAATGGGGATACATTGATAAAGAGGGAAAGGTAATTATTCAACCTAACTTTGAGGAAATTGGAAATCTCAACTGAGTCGATTGGTTTTTAAGCTTATTTTATCAATTGTCTTGCCGCAAAACTACAATGAATATTTTGTTATAATATGAAAATGCAACGATGACATGTAAGCAGTTTAGTGTTTTCTAAATTCTTATCTGTATAGAAGCAACTTGGATTTTGAACTGACACCAAAAAGTTAGACATGGATGCCAGGCAGCTTCTTGGGCATGAGTCCGGTATTGAACCGGACTCATGCCTTTTTTTTCCTTAATCCGTTTGTGGTTGTAATAGTGAATGTAGTTCTTATTGTATTTTTAAAAACCTTGTACAGTTTTAAAAATGAAACTGAAAATTCTCACTTTATGAACTTGTAAAAATAATTAAATGATAAAAGTATATTGTGGAATAACACCTTCAAGAACATACACTAAAGGAAATTTATGGTAAAGTAGAGGTTTGTGGAGAATCTATCTCAGGGCTTTTTATTATTTGAGGGAGCTTCTAAAGCAAAGAATACAGAAGAGGAGATTTTTAGTGAAAAATTTTATTTCAAGTCTAGTTGCATTTTTACAATAATAACTTTGCTGAATTTGAAAAAGCTGGAACCTTAATGCAAACAACGGTGGTAAACTCTCCAATATGAACGGTTTAAAAGTTCCCATAAATAACGGATAATTGTCTCAAAACTAAGAAGATTACAAGGTGGAGAGACAGTGGTCAAAAGCGGGGAATTTTTTATGATTAGAGAGTTACATCAAAAAGGGTGGACACAGGTTGCCATCGCAGCCGAAACTGGATTTGATCGAAAAACCATACGGAAATATTTAAAACAAGATGAACTACCAAGGAGAAAAAATAACCAACAAACTAACAAAAAAGGCAAACTAGATGATTATAAGGAATATCTTCTGAAGCGATTAAGAGAAGGAACGACGAATTGTGTTGTCCTCTTCGAGGAAATACAGGGTATGGGGTACGATGGGAAAATGACAATTCTAAGAGACTTTATACGTCCGTACCGTCAAAAACCAAAGAAACAGACAAGTATTCGTTTTGAGACTCCTCCAGGTAAACAGGCTCAAATGGATTGGGGAGAACTCGGAGAGTACACAATGGATGGGAAAAAACAAAAGTTATATGCTTTTGTCATGGTGCTTGGGTATTCACGAATGAAGTACATGGAGATTACTACTACCATGAACATGGAACAATTAATGAAATGCCATATGAATGCATTCTCTTACTTTAACGGTGTTCCAGAACAAATTCTATATGACAATATGAAAACTGTAGTAACCAAGCATACTCCGGCTGATATCCGATTTAATCAGAAATTCGAAGAATTTCTAGCTTACTATGGAATCGTACCTAAAGCGTGTAAACCAAGAAGGCCTCAGACAAAAGGAAAAGTGGAAAGCGCAGTGGGATATTTAAAGAAGAACTTTATGCAGCGTAAACTCCCAGCTTCGCTCAATGAAATGAATGAACACTTACAGAACTGGCTAGATCAAGTCGCAAATAAAAAGTGTAATCAAACAACATTGGAATCCCCATTTCAGCGTTTTGAAGCGGAACAGGAGAAATTGATGAAGTGGAATATACGACCTTTATTCCCTATTCATAGGTGGATGACAGTAACAGTTGATTCTAATAGTTGCGTTACATATGAGAGTTGTAAATATTCTGTTCCTTACCGATACAAAGGTTTAGAGGTACGAATAAAAGAAACATTGCATCATCACATTGAAATTTATTATGAATTAGAATGTATCGCAACACATCCTATTCTATCAGGAGAAACAACATCCTTAACTAGTCTTGAGCATTATCAGGAGAAAAAAGAAGAGAATGTGACAACAAAAGGTTTGGCGACCCGTCACATTCCCATCTCTGGACCTCAAGTGGAACAACGTTCCCTTCAGGTGTATGAAGAACAGTTGGAAGAAGGTGAACTTCGATGAGTCTGTCTCTTCTAACTGAACGTCTTAAGAAAGTTGGTTTTCAGCTTACAGCTGACCAAATAGAAGGCATTCTAGAAGATGCCTCTAAACATAATGTATCATACTCTGAGTTTCTAGACACCCTTTTATTGCGGGAGATTGAATTTCAAGAAGAAAAAGCCTTTCAACAACGAATGAAAGGAGCCAAGCTCCCTTATATCAAGAGGATAGAAGACTTTGACTTTACCTTTCAACAAAGTATCAACGAAAGAAGGGTTAAGGAAGCATTAACCTGTCGGTTTATTGAGAATGGAGAAAACGTCCTACTCTTGGGTCCGCCAGGAGTTGGAAAAACACATCTAGCAATTGGATTTACAGTAGAGGCGCTCCAACGAGGCTATTCAGCTTACTACACTCGTTGTGATGATTTTATCTCAGCTTGTAAAAAAGCAGAGCAAAATGGAACTACAAGTCGATTGATTAGTAAACTGTGTAGACGTGACATCCTAGTTATGGATGAAATAGGCTACTTTCCATTTGACGAGCAGAGTGCCACTATCTTTTTTCAAGTTGTCTCTCAACGTTATGAAAAAGGATCCATCATTCTCACATCTAATAAGTCGTATGTGGATTGGGGAAATGTATTTGGAGATGACATTCTCGCAACAGCTGTACTGGATCGTCTATTACATCATTCTACTACTTTTAACATTAAAGGCAACTCATATCGTTTAAGAGAAAAACAAAAAGCGGGCGTTCAACCGATACCGATTGAACGCTAAAAATGGGGAACTTTAGACCGTTGAAAATGAGATAATTCAAACCGTTGTTGACATTAACATCGGTTATATTTGGTGTTACTGCAGGTGTCCTAACGCTTGTGGGACTAACTGCTATATTTATTTCTTTAACAACCCAACATAGCTTCCAGAAGGCGAGGGAATTGTATTGGGAATTGGTTACATTACCTAACAAGTACAATTCTAAAACAGATAGTGTTTCTTTCTGGAATAGTTTCAATTCCAATTCGTATTTTGTAAATTATATAAATTATTTACGAAATATTGTAAATAAATCTACCATTTTTAATACAAAGGTGTTAATATTATACTCGTTTCCATAATTATACCAAAATATTTTATGAGTGTAGTAAAATGAAGAAGGTTTTTATTAAGGTGTTAGTGGCTGCTTTTGCACTATTCGCAGTTCTACCATCTGCAGCCTTTGCGAATGAAGTACAGTTTGAGATTAATTCTAAACAAGAATTAAAGGACGAACTGAAAAAGCTTCATAAAGAAGGAAATAAAGAAGATGCAGTGAAATTAAAAGAAAAGACAGATCCACAAGTTTACAATGAATACCTGAAAGATTTGGAGAAAGAAATTGCCGCAGCAGTTAAGGAACATCAAAAGGAAATCAAATGGCGTCCAGCTGATAAAGCAAAATCACAGGAAACAGTAATTGAATTATCAGACGGCGGACAAGTTATCATTACTGAAGATGTTGAAGTATTGCCTGAAGAAGGACAAACTGAGGATGCCACCCAAACAGCACCAGTAGGCGGTGATTCCACTCCAAATGGAGAAGTGAGTGCCAGCGCAATTTATTGGTATTGGAATGGAGTAAGTACATCGTATACTGTAACAAAGAATATTGTTCACTATATGTATCCTGATACCAAGTTGGTACTGAAAACTTACTTCCGTGTTAACACAAGCAATATCCATGTTTATGATTCTACTACTGCTGGAACAACTGCCTATTGGCCAAATACTGTAAGTTCTAATGATTCCGTTACTGATGCTTACGCTTCTGCTTTAGGTCATGACGCCAATGCAAAAGGTAACTACACTTATACTATCAATGCGTTTGGAGCAAACCTTTACACAACTCAAAAATCAATTACTTTATACGTGAAATGATATAAGACTACTTCTGGCGGAAAAGAAGTAAGCTTAACTTATTCATTCGCTTAAGGAGCTGAGACCTATGATTCTAGGTTCTTCTCAAGCTGTTAAAGGAATATCCGAAACTAGCGATTATGTAACTCCAATCACAGCTTTTGGCCCATGGATTGCCATTCTAATTATGGCTTTTATTGTAGGGTGTCTGTATTTAGGATTTAGAAGAAGATTTAAAAAATAGGTTGTGTTTGAAAAAGGGGAGGGTATAGATATTGCCTTCCCCTTTTTTGTCTAATTGGATCAATAATAAAGATAGTGTTGACTTGCAATAACTAGAAATAAGAACACGCGAGGGCTATGCCCCCATCCTTTTTGGTTCGTTCACATTATGAGGCTGGAAAAACTACAGATCCAAGTACAGAACCCAATGGCTCTCTTGGCATGGGGAGCAAGCGAATATGTTCTTATCGATTATGGATTGTAATTCAAAATCTGTACACCACTTATCAGCGCGGCGTAAGGGTAAGGCATTAAGCTTAACTCCGCTGACACTTATGATATAAAGTGTTCCATATTCGTGAAGTAGAAGTAAAGGAGCTGGAAACAGCAGAGGGCATTTATGCTCCATCTTTTTTAGTGCACCTGGCATGAGTGTAGTCTGTAGGATGAAAGTCCCGAACCGTGAAGGCAGAAGTAACGGCTAGCTTAACGCAAGGGTGTTCATGGTGACGTGGAATCTGAAGGAAGCGAGCGGCAAACTTCCGGTCTGAGGAACACGAACTTCATATGAGGTTAGTTATCATTGGATGAGTTTGCTAAACAAAACAAAGTCCTTTCTGCCGAAGGTGATAGCTAGTAAATGAAGCAGATAAGAAGGCTGCGGATATGTTTAATCATTTGTTTGATGAAGAGGAGAAAAAAGCGTAATTCTTTACTTGAGGAGAGAAGAATTCTAAACTGTATTAGTTTCATTTGTTTAAGTAGGCTCTAATTGGTTGAGTTAAACCCAAAAATAAGCCCCAACCATCTGTACTACATAAAATCCAAATATCTGTTATAGTGACAAAATCCGTGAAACACAAGCGATTTCATGGGTTTGTATTTAATGATCCCGACTGGGTTCGAACCAGTGACCTCCACCTTGTCAAAGCCGTGGTGACCGTAGGATTATAACAGATTTAACATGATAAAGCCTGATTTTATTGGGTTTTTCGTTCGATTGAGTTGGTGGAATATGATGTGTTTAGGTTTATTTTTTTGATTTGAATCCCAAGTAAACTCCAATACCCCCCCATAATGTTTGTTCTGCATTAAGGTGAAATAAGCTGTTTTATCGTATATGACCTCTACGCTGCCAGAGATAGACATTGTTTCGGATTATAACAGATTGATTTTGAAAATGTTGATATAACAGGCTTGGTTTTTTAGTGTTTCAGATTTAGTAGGAGGTAATTGGGGACAGTTCGTTTATTTGTGTCCCAAAGTTGTCCCCACTTTTAAAAGCTAAAACTAATAATGTTGAACAGATAACGATACTGGCATGGAACTGTTTAGCATTAATCAGTTCGAACTAAACCATAAATAAAGAAGATATTGTTTACTGTTATCTAGTTCTAATTCAGGTTAAACTAGTAGCTGAAATGAAAGAAGAAGCTGCGGACTAGTTGCTTACTTATTACTAAACGACTTTTAACCTAATTGGGGTATTTAATTATCCTAATTCTATTATATAATAGGGGTAATTTTAAGCTCAGGAAAATACATCTAAAAGTTATGTAAACTGAAATGTTTCCATCAAAAGAGAATTATCGCACCAGAAAAATTTGAATTTATAGTAGTCCCGTAAGATTTTTTTAATGAAAATAGGAGGAATTCTATCCAGACTTTTTCATTAGTGAAGAATAGACTCGCATTGTATGAATGGGTTATATCTGGGTTGTGTTAACTATTTAACATATCTCATTTAGGGCAGCTGACGGGCTAAAAAGTCAAGCTATGGAGTGCATCATATAAATAAGGAAGATGAACTCTATTTCTTGTAGAAATTCATCTTCTTTTTGTTTTAAACCATTTTTTTAAAATATCAGTTCATGTTTTTTTGATTTGTTTGTTAACTTATTTTCTACCATATGCAAATACTTGAACAGTTATAAAAGCAAGTACTTGGGAACTTCCTTGATTAGGCGGTTCCTAAAAATTTACTTTTCCGTTAATTTTATTATTAGTAATAGTTGGATTAATTGTAATACAATCAATTGCTAGAATTGGTTGTCCACCAGTAAAAGCCATAGATGCAGAAGGAATAGGATTGCCTAATAGCTCTTTTAAACCTGTCTTTAAAGAGAATTCTAATTCTAAATTTGTGGGTTTATCATCTTTAATAATTGCGGTAATTATTTCTAATATGCGCCCATTACCAATTGGTATTTCAAGGTTGTATTCAGTAACATTTTTTTCTAACTCCATTGTTATATCTCTCCTAGAATTTTTACTATATAGATATTCTTAGAAATATAATCGTATTTTATTCAAATTCATTTTAATAATATTTATATGACGAAAGCTTAGATTGTACAGTAGTTTCTGGTCCATTGAAAGTATTAAAACCCCACTAAAGTTAGCGTTAGTATCAGTCGTAACATCAAATGGTGCAACCGTTACATTTTCTCCAGAAAGGTATGCATTTACGAACAGATTCCGTATCGCCGGCAAATCCTTGATGTACCGTTTTTATCAATGTTCGTAAAAGCGGAAAATAAATTTTACGGATATCCGTTTGTTTATATGGTTTTATGAACACTTCCGCTATACTAAAAATACATACAATCAGTTATCGAGAGGAGAATGGAAAGTGGGAGAATCGTAAATTCAGATACATCCGTGTCAGCGCAAATGATTGAACTGGGCACGTCAGCTGCAAACAATGAAAGAGGTCAGTATCAGTAATCGGGACATTTTTACGGATAAACAAAATAGTAAAGACTTCAATCGTGAACAGTAAGTCGTTAAAGTATCATCTACGATCTGGAGACGCTCTGTACATTCACTTCCTAGACAGATTTGGACGGAACAAAGAAGAAATTTTAAACGAACGGACGGACATAACGAAGAACATTAAAGCGGACATTACCGTTCTCGATATGCTTGGCTAGATACTACTAAATACAGGATAGCCTTGGAATGTTCATTTCTGATTTAGTGCTACAAGGTAACTATGGTGGCTTACCGAAGACGAGCGTCAATATATTAAGAAACGTCAGAGGGAAGGTATTGACATAGCTATACAAAATGAGATAATACTTGGCAGACCAAAGGTGGAAATAATCAATACATTTATTACAGTATATACAGAGTGCGGATTGGATGGAATCACAAAGACAGAGATGACACGATAGGACACGATGATATGAAACTAACCATAAAGTTATATTATTAGAATTTAGTTTCAGATACATAATGCCCTTGGATGAATAGAGAATCTTATTAAATACGAAATACATAATGAAAAGTAGTTATTATATTTATAGTAAAATTATGTATTAAAAAAGTGACTTCTTTGAATGGGGGTTTAATGATACAAAATTTAGGCATAGGCAATCTATATGAATTTATTGAGAAAGATCATTTAAAGACTCTATTTCCTCTATGATCAGTGAGGATGATTACAAGGTATTATTTAGAAGATGTTTTAAACTACATAAATTAAGAAATGAAAATTAAATCACCATAATAGATTTTACCAGGACATGAAAATAATGGAGGTATCATTGTCTTATGCAAAATATTACCAACTTATTAACTAATATTAATGAAGAGTTAAGTAGTAATACGAGTGAAGTATTAACCATAGTTTTTGGTATTACTTCAGGATTATTAACAATGGTTGGACTCGTAGCGATATTCATATCATTAACTACTCAACAAGTCATTGAGAAATTAAGGAATGAGTGGTGGTTACTTCGTGAACTGAGTGATGAGGCTGAGCAGCTTTTAGTGGATATAGAGCAAGCGCATTTTGATAAAAAGTATATGAAGGAATTTTCAGTTCGTTTGAATCGTTCTTTGTGGAATTATGAGAGGGTATATAACGAAAAATCATTTTTTATTATTGTCGTAATAACAGCCTGTGTTATCACTCTAGGATTTGTCGTATTTCTTTGGATATGGGCACTGCGATACTTTAATCTTTCTGAAAATTTGTCTAGAGGTGATTTTAATCTTTCCCTTTATTCAACTGCTATAGGTTCTTTATTACTTTTGATATTTGGCGTTATTTTATTCAGCCTAATTCTTCATAAGAAAATAAGTAAATTTCCAAAACCCGATGTTTTCTATGATTCAACTAAAATAGATGTACATAATACAAACACGGTTCTTTTTGCCTGTCTTTCTGCAAGGCTACTAACATACCAATCTATAGAAGCCGGAAAGCATGTAGGGGAATACGAAATTAATGTAGATTTTCAGTTACCGTGGAAAGGAATAAATATTTTTTATCGAGTAGGGATTGAGCAAGCTAAACTTCTGGAAAATTATTATTCTACGTATGGGAAAAGCGCCCTTATAATTAATGAGTTTGTAATTGCTCCAGGTGAATGGCCAACTACATCGTTTAATTTAGTTATAGAGGATACAGTTCGTAAGCAGACTCATTACCTTGTAACCTTTAGTATCCCTGAAAAAGATACTGAAAATTTACCGTATCCTTTGTATGTAGAACAGCGTTTTAAGCAGTTTAACATTGAGGGAAGTCTATAAAAACTTAAACTTATTGACTAATTAATGCTTGTTTAAATAGGTACATATAATATATTTATGAACAAGTAGTAGCTAATTATGAATTAAAGTACTACTTACTTACTGGAACAGTATTAAGGATGATTGTAGAAGGTATTTGTAATGATCATTCTATAAAAAATGGTTATGTAACAGATGACAATACAGGTTCAATTGTACTCGACAAAGACAATAATCAAGTAAGAAGTGGAAATCTTAATGGGAAAATAAATGGTCTTGCAGAGCAAGATATCTTAACAGAAAGTCAAACAGCAATTTTACATATAATTCGAAAACTAGGTAATCAAACAGTTCATAAGTTGAATAATCCGCCCCGTAAAATTATATTCTCCGATTTGGAAATTGTTGAAACCACCTTTAGAAATATATGAATTAAAAAGTTTAATTCAATGAAAAAATACTTAAAAAAGTAAAGCATCCTTGATATGATCCCCTTATAGTAGACAGAAAAAAGGAAGCCCCTTAATCTATCTACTATGGAGGGGATTTTCTTATGGGAGAAATCAGAAAAACATATGATCAAGCATTTAAGAAAAAAGCGGTAGATTTATACTTCCAAAAAGGGATGGGATACAAAACGGTTGCCAAGGAATTAGGGATTGATTCTAAAACGGTACGACTTTGGGTGAAACACTTTGAAGCCGAAGGAATGAAGGGGCTTGAGGAAAAACGAGGAAAGGCAAAAGGGACTGGTCAGGGGAGACCTAGAATTCGGCCAGAGGATCCAGAGGCTAAAATCAAACGATTGGAAGCAGAAAATGCATTACTAAAAAAGCTCTTAGGGAAGTGAAAGGGGGATTGGAAGCAGTATCGGCAAGGGAGAAGTACGCAGTGATTCAGGGAATGGCACATCAGTATCCAATCCAACTCCTCTGTGACCTAGCGCAAGTCTCTCGGAGCGGATACTATAAGTGGCTTCAAAGACAAACATACCTCTCCCCTAAACAAATAGAGGATCAGAAAATAAAAGAAAGAATTAAGGAATGCCACGCAAAGTTGAAAGGAATTTATGGCTATCGAAGAGTTATGGTTTGGTTGAGACGTATGCACGGCTTACGGGTAAACCATAAGCGTGTACAACGACTCATGCGTGAGATGGGAATTCGTGCCGTTATTCGGAAGAAACGCCCATACTATGGCAAAAAAGAAGTGTATGTCATTTCGCAAAATCACTTGAATCGAGATTTTCAAGCATCAAAGCCAAATGAAAAATGGGTTACAGACATCACTTATCTCATATTTCGTGGACAAAGGCTGTACCTGTCTGTCATTAAAGATCTATATAACAATGAAATTGTTGCGTATCAGATCAGTCGAAGAAATGATTTAAAGCTCGTCATGGATACTCTCAAAAAGGCACGGAAAAAACGGAATGTACAAGGTGTTCTTTTACATAGCGATCAAGGGTTTCAGTACACATCCCGTCAATATAATCACGCCCTCAAGGCGTATAAGATGAAAGCCAGTATGTCCCGAAAGGGTAACTGTTGGGACAATGCAAGTATGGAAACCTTCTTTAGCCACTTTAAATCAGAGTGCTTTCGCCTTCACTCCTTCCGGACAGCTGATGAGGTGAAAACTGCCGTACAACGGTATATCCGTTTTTATAACCACCAACGATTTCAGAAAAAATTAAACAACCTGAGTCCATACGAATATAGAACTCAGGCTGCTTAGGGTTGCCTTTTTATCGCTGTCTACTTGACAGGGGTCACTCCAAATGGGAGGGGGCAAAAGGGTGATTCCTAATGAAAAAAGTTGAAGTAACTCCATATAACAAGCAATGGACTTCATTTAAGGAATAATCCAGTAAACTGCATAAGATTTTTGGGCATGAAATCACTGAATTTTATTGTACTTTTGATATCCTCCTTATTACTCTATCACACCAGTCTATATACATGCGTTCATACAGAATTCCATGCTCAACTACGTCTATACTTGAAGAAATTGGATCATATTTCAAGCTAGAATCCAGCATCCCCTTTAATTCTTCAAGTTTTACCAAATAAACAGATAATCTTTCTTGGTGCTTCTGCTTTGCTTCTTCCACTCTAATCAGCATCTTTTCTGGTTCTACTAACCAAGTGTTATAAGCCTTAACAAGAAATTCATCTCGAACCGTGGCTAATTCTACGGGCTCAGTTGTCCATAAAATCAATGCCTCTTTTCCTGCTTCTGTGATTTCATATACTTTCCTTGCTGGACGATAAGACTCTTGTTCGATCTCTTTCAGACGAATGAATCCCTCTTCTTCCATTTTTGCCAGCTCTGGATAAACTTGATTATTATTTACCTTCCAAAATGCCCCCAGTCGTGTATTCATTTGCTGCTTAATATCATACCCAGTTAGAGATTCTCGAGCTAGCAAGGTTAGCATTACATATCGTATGGAACTCATCGAAATCCTCCTCTTCGGAAAAATAACGTTCTTTACACTATATAGCGATTATGAGCATTTTTCAAGTTTTTAACATAGGTTAAAATTAACATATATTATTGTTGACGCATAAAATGGAAATGTGTTATTTTTTACTTGTGTTAAATTTAACCTATAAAATAAGGGGATGGGAATTATGAAATTAATCTTCAATGATGATACTTTTTCGTTTGAGCTTTTAAGAACGTTAAGCTACGCTCCATTCGGCGGAGCTGATATCGGTGAGTGTCTGGCTACTGCATACCGAATTCAAGAGGGGGATATGGAAAGCTGGTATACAGAATGGTATAAAACTGCTGAACGTGTCTTTGCTTATGCCGAAGAAAGCGAAAAGCATGGAAAACTAGTGAGTGCTAAGGAAAATTATTTACGCGCTTCTAACTATTACCGAACAGCCGAATTTTTCCTTCATGGAAACCAACAGGACCCGCGTATTTTAGAAACCTGGGGAAAAAGCCGTAATGCGTTTCATCAAGCCATTAAATTTCTAAATGTTTCTGTTGAGAAAGTAAACATTCCTTATGAAGATACAACGATACCTGGTTATTTTTATAGTGTAGACCAAACATCACGGCCAACTTTACTTGTACATGGCGGTTTTGATTCAACGGGAGAAGAGTTATATTTTCAAGTGGCGGTATCTGCCCTTGAACGCGGCTACAATTGTTTAACCTTTGAAGGTCCAGGGCAAGGTTCTATGATTCGTGAACAAAACATTCCTTTCCGTTATGATTGGGAAAAGGTAGTTACACCAGTTGTAGACTATGTAGAAACAAGACAAGAAGCAGACGCTAAAAAAATCGCTCTCCTAGGGATTAGTCTTGGCGGATACTTAGCCCCGCGTGCAGCTGCCTTCGAACATCGCCTAGCAGCTTGTATCGCTAACGATGGTTTATTTTCCAACAGGTTCCGCGATATGGGGAGAAAATTTTATCAAGGCAGTGATGAAGAGTTCAATAAACCAGAATTTATCGAACAGTTCGTCCAACTTTTAATGAAGAAACATACAGGTGTTCAATGGGCAATTGAGAATGGAATGTTTACGTATAAAGCTTCATCGGTTGTCGAGCTTATGAAAAAAACAGATGCCGTCACACTTGAGGGAGTGGCTCATCAGATTCAATGTCCAACATTAGTTTGTGAAGCAGAAGCCGATCACTTCTTTGCTGGGCAGCCTAAAATGTTGTATGACGCATTAACTTGTCCAAAGACATATATGCTGTTTACAGCTGAAGATGGTGCGGAGGAACATTGCCAATTCGGTGCGCTTGTTTACTTCAATCAGCGTATATTTGAATGGTTAGACGAGATATTGAATGTAAAAAGTAGCACGAATAATCAGCGCGCTATTTCCAACAGGTAAAAAAGTTGTTTTTCAAATGATAGAATGCAGAATATGTATAAAGCAAGCAGGGGATTTCTGCTTGCTTTATTTGTAATTTTCAAGATTGATTCTTAGGGGCTCGGGGGATTGAAGCTTAGCAAGGGATAGAAAGCAAACTCCCGTTAATTTCAAGAATTGCTTTTTCCACTTCCTCCTTATTAAATACTCCTTGTTGTCTAAGCCCCGATAAACAACAAAGCGGCAATCCAGAACGTGAAAATAACGTTCTGGATTGCCGCTTTTTATTGAACCATTGATTCCCGTTAGCTCCATATTTAAGAAGATATTATAACGGTGTTTCATTTCAACTAATCCGCTACGTTCGTACAATAAGAAAAAAGCTGCCTTCTAATGGCAGCTAGAACTTCAACACAAGCACCCTATTATTGAATAACTTATGATGATTCCTATCGTTCAAGTTAGGGATAAATCCTCCAAACCAGTAAGATTTATTTATATGTTTGTTTTTGATAAAGCAAGTTGATCCTCTGGTAGTGGTTTGGTTATGCCTTCACTATTTAAAACCTTACGCCATGTATAGCGAGGTTCATATCCTAGAATCTTCTTGGCCTTATCAGTTGCCATAAGTGTTTCATGTCCTTCTATTGGCCTCTTTATAGTTACATTAGGAAAATACCTATCCACCAAATCTTTACTAAGGTCAGGCATGATTGTATCGGGGGCCGTAATATGGAATACATCATTTCCTAAATTACTCTTTTCTATTGCAAGAAGGCATGCCCTTGCAGCATCCCTAACATCACAGTAAGCCCATACATTTTTCTTTTGAACATCTTTTTGTCGATCATCATTCCAATGCATGATAGGGATTTTTTCATATTCATCAGGCTCATATATATTAGCAAAGCGTAGAGCAACTATTTGTGCTTTCGTAAGATTGTGATACATTTCAGAAAGGTTTTCAGTTAATTTTTTTACCATCGCATATGACGATTTTACCTTGGTTGGGTGTTCCTCGTCTAAGGGAAGATAAACGAGCTCTTCGGGAACAAAAGGATATCCTAATACCGTTTCGCTTGATGCCCATACCAGCTTAGGAATTTGAAAGTCTTTACAAGCTTCAAGGATATTAAAATTAACGAGCATATTATTTTCAAATATAGCTTGCGATGTATTCCTTACATCGGTAGGAATATTCCCAAGGTGGACAACTGCATCACTTCCCTTCAAAAGCTGACAAACCTGACCATAATTACATAAATCAGCTTGAATAAAATTTTTCGATCTTGATTCTTCCCTCAATAATCTATCAGATGCAATCACCTCATGACCTGCTTCTAATATTGTCCTAACTGCCCATCGACCGATTTTACCTGCTGCCCCTGTTACTACAACTTTCATAAGTTTTTGCTCCTTTTCCGCAATTTCCATATTAGGGTAACCATTAAGAATCATTTCTTTCTTAAATATTTCGTTAATTCCTTATTCCAGAAGTATCAGATATTTTTTAACCATGTTCTTAAATTTAGCTATCACTGGAACCATTCCCTAATGTTTTTTAAAAATAACTAGAACTCCAAGGTTACATCCTAATTCGTTGTTAGACTTCCCTTTTTAATATGTTTTATTGAAGGCGGACGGGTGGCAGATAATGGTCAATAAGTATTTTATAGCAACCAAAAAAGACACAAATGAAAAGTGTCCTTTAATGGAATAAATAAAATTATATGCCCTATCATCACTTGATTCTGCTTTACTTCAGCACCGTTAATACGAAACAATAAATTGCCGCCAAGTAAAAGCATTAAATTCGGATATAAATCTTCAACAAAGAAAGGACCTAAATATTATGAAAAAAACAATACTAGAAATTTTTCTTGTTGTATTAGGATCATTTCTTTTTGGATTTTCAGTTAACATTTTTGTCATTCCAAATGATTTGGGAGAAGGCGGAGTAACGGGTATTTCAATTATTCTTTATCATTTATTTGGTTGGGCACCAAGTATAACAAGTTTTATTTTAAACGGATTATTAATTATTATCGGCTATAAATTTTTAAACAAAGCCACAACAATCTACACAATTATTGCTGTTACATGCATTTCATTATCATTGCACCTAACCGAATCATGGTCCATTGATTCAAATCAAGTTATTTTAAATAGTATTTTTGCAGGTGTTCTTACGGGAATAGGACTGGGTTTGATTTTTCGGGCTGGTGGTACAAGTGCAGGTACGACCATACTAGCCAAAATAACAAATAAATATCTTGGATGGAATATAAGTTATGGTCTTTTATTCTTTGATTTAATTGTTGTTTTTTCTTCTTATTTTATTATTGGTACAGAAGGACTTATGTTAACCCTTGTCATGCTTTATATCGCAACAAAGGTAACAGACTTTATTATTGAAGGTCTAAATTCAAAACGGGCTGTTACAATCATTTCCAAGTCATACGATGAGATTGCAAGAAATGTAAATAATGAAATGAAAAGAGGCGTTACAGTTTTAACAGGGTATGGTTATTACACAAAAAATAAAAAAGATATCTTACATATTATTATTAATAAACAAGAATTCACCCACCTTCGAAAAATTGTCACCTCAGTTGATAAGGATGCGTTTGTCACGGTTCATGATGTAAGAGATGTATTTGGAGAGGGTTTTGTAGATATTGATGAATAAAAAAAGAGATTTTTTCTGTCCTCCGTTAAGAATCATGTTAGTCTAATTCGATTTTCTCTTTATCAAAAAAGAGTTTGATGGTTTCAACCTTTCTACGTTACTAAATCTTTTCACTTGTATAATCGTGCTTGTTTCTCAAACAATAACAAATGCATTATTAAATTCGTTACAAAATATAATATCAACATCAAAGTAGTTGGTATGATTTTCTTGCCTTCGTATTGAGAAACTAAATTGCTTATGAGAATTATACTTCCTTTATGTCTCCTTTGTCTTAAAAAATATACGAACAAAAAGTTTCTTTTTTAATTTTGGGAGGAGTATTATTTTGAAGAATTCTGAAGACATACAAATGAAGTTCTATCAAAGCGGTGATAAGGGAGCGAGTTTGCTTCCAATTTCTTTTGAAGATTGGGAGAAAAGAGCAAAGCAAGTTCTCGGAGCTGGTCCTTTCGATTATGTAAGCGGCGCTGCGGGAGCTGGAGATACATTACGTGCTAATTTAAAAGCATTTCAAAAGTATCAAATTCGTCCAAGAATTTGCCGGGATGTAAGCAAACGAGATTTAACCATTCATTTATTCGGAAAGAATATTCCAGTTCCGTTTTTACTTGCACCTATTGGTATAAACTCTATACTTCATCCAGAGGCTGAACTAGCTCCAGCAAAAGCTGCTGCTAAGTTAGGAGTTCCTTATATTCTAAGTAATGTTTCGACAAAATCAATGGAAGAAGTAGCGAAAGCAATGGGAGATGCTTTAAGATGGTTCCAATTATATCCACCAAAAGATCATGAATTAACAAATAGTTTTTTAAAAAGGGCAGAAGATGCTGGTTATTCGGCTATCGTTGTTACCAATGATTCCACTTTACTCGGATGGAGAGAAAAAGATTTACAAAATGCATATTTGCCCTTTTTATCAGGAGAAGGTATGGGGAACTATTTTTCAGATCCCATATTTCTGTCTAAACTCGAAGAACCTCCAGAAAAAAATGTTAAGGCAGCTAGCAAAAAAGCATTGGAACAAGGAAATAATACTTCCTTTACATGGAAAGAGCTTGAGTATATTTGTAATCAAACCTCCTTACCCGTGATTTTAAAAGGAGTTACCCACCCTGATGATGCTCTTCTTGCTTTAGAATATGGAGTGGCTGGGATTATTGTTTCCAATCATGGCGGACGACAGCTGGATGGAGCAGTCGCTACACTAGATGTTTTACCTTCAATATGCAGGGCAATTGAAAACAAAATTCCCGTTTTGGTCGATAGTGGTATAAGAAGAGGTGCTGATATTTTAAAAGCAATTGCACTTGGCGCTTCTGCTGTCCTGATTGGCCGGCCATATGCATACGCATTGGGAGTAGCTGGAGAAATTGGTGTAAAAGAAGTGCTTGAAAACTTTATTGCAGAAACTGAACTTCAATTAGCGATTTCAGGGAGAAGCACTATTAAAGAGGTAGATCGTCTATTAGTAACAGAAGAGTTTCGATAAACAACAAATAAATCTTTATAACACAGATAACCCCCATCAAAAATTGGGGGTTTGTATTATTGTATTATGAAGGCACTTTTTAACGAACTTAGCCCAGAACTCCCCTTTTTCAAGCGTGTAAAGGGCGTAGCCCAGTGATGAGGATCCAGAAATTGGAATAAACAACTACAAAAGGTACAAGCAATTCACACAAAGGTAGCCAATCAGCGGAAAGACTTTCTGCACAAAGCTAGTTTCCGTCTTTCTCGGGCTTACAGTATCATTTGCGTGGAAGACCTGCGTATCCGGAATATGGTCCGCAATCGGAAGTTGGCAAAGTCTATCCACGATGCCGGCTGGGGAATGTTTCGTTCCTTCCTCATGTACAAGTGCCACCAAATGGGTGGACTGCTTGTGAAAGTGGAGCCACACTATACGTCTCAAGAATGTTCCTTTTGTGGTACAATCGTAAATAAATCTCTCTCTGGCCGGGTACATATATGCACAAACATGTGGTACTGTTCTTGACCGTGACCACAATGCTGCACGTAATATCGAAAAAGCTGGTCTTGTCCGAAGTTACGCCTGTGGAGATTGTGTAAGTGATTTGGGAGAAATAATTAATAGATTACAATAGAGATACTGCTAGCTAAGGATAAGGATCCACTCGTAAAAGGCAGTATAGATACAACAGACAGTCGCCTTAGCGGCGTGTGCCATGCTAATATATAACATTATTACCAAAATTCGTATATCGGAACAGAGAACTGAAAGTTTGTAGGGGGTAATTGATGTGGTTAAAAAGTTTTGGGTGATGATGACTATTCTTTGGTGTGCGGTAATTTACTTGTTTACTGCAACCCCATCATTTACTAGTAAGAATACTAAAGTTGTAGTTCAAGAGACTGTCCAGGCTTCATATCACGTAACGAATAAGGATACTAACAATAAGACGTTCTATCTAACAACAGATTATCTGAATCAGGTTATGAGAAAATCAGCACATGTTGTATTATTTGGAGTGTTGGCTTACTTAACTTGGAAAACACTTCGTCTTAAGAGCAAGCGATACATCATTTCATGGCTTTTTGTAACTGTTTATGCTGCTTCTGATGAATGGCATCAATCTTTTGTTCCAGGCCGTGGTGCAGCTGTGCATGATGTAGTATTGGATTCGACTGCGGCATTCTTGCTTCTCTGGATTATATTCTTATGGCAGTCAAAGGGGAATAAAAAAACTCAGAGTGCTGTCATTTAAAAAAGAAGAATGTTCCGCATTTTGTTAAACAGAGCAATTGAGTCAAGACACCATTTTATAGTAATTCAAAGGGCGACGCAGGTCGCTTTTTTTATTGCATAGATACATTTGTATAACTGAATAGAATATGATCTTTGATGAAAACTTATTCAAGAGGTATGCTAAGGTTAATTGCAGAAAATAAGATTTGTGAAGGTGCATTCATAAACAGATGTAAGATGGTGGAGGAATCTGTTTTTTGATATCAAACTGAGGCTAGTGCCATAGGAGGGTTTAACATGAATTATATTCAAGAATTAAGATCTGCTGTAGGAACTCGTCCATTAATATTAACTGCTGCAGGTGTAATCTTAATCGATGCTGAAGGCAGAATTCTGTTGCAGCATAGAGCAGATACAAATGATTGGGGGTTACCGGGTGGTTTTATGGAAATTGGTGAAACGATTGAGGATACAGCGAGAAGAGAGATTTTTGAAGAAACAGGGTTAACGGTAGGAGAATTAAAGCTGTTTCACATTTTTTCAGGGGACCAAATGTATTATAAATACCCCAATGGTGATCAAGTATACAATGTTATTATTTGTTACTATTCTTCCGATATCACCGGAGAGATTAGAGTTGATGAGGAGAGTAAAGAACTTAGATATTTTGATACTCAATCCTTCCCAGAAAACATAATGAAAACAAGTAAAGTAATGTTGGATAAATATTTAAGTGAGAAAATCGAATATTGAAGCGGATGAGATATGGTTGTTGTTTCAATAAAAGCATGAGTTTAGCAAACATAAAATCTGCAAAGGGTATATACAAAGAAAGCGTTTTCAATTATAATTAATGTACAAACTTAAAAATGAATAAATCTTACATTAATAGCAGTACAAGACGATGGAGAGGACGGGGTGAAACTCTGCTCCATGGTTGTTTAAAGTTTTTTTGAAAGTAATTGATATTTAGGTTTTTCACCAAGTTTTCATGTAAGAAGGGTAATCTGTAAGCAGCTCCGATGGGAATAGTGATGGAAAGGAAGGCGAAGTCAAATGATTATACTTGAGCAAATACAAAATGGACAGGGAGTTATCAACGCCCAATCAACAGTCTATCAAACTCCTCTAGAACAGGAAGGAAGTGTGTTTAAAGGGGTTCTGTGGGGATCGTTATTGAGCGTACCTCTTTGGGGTATAATCATTGCTAGCTTACATTTCTTCTCTTAAAAAATGTAAATTTTTTTTTACATAAAATTATTATAGAAGTTTAACCATTTACCGTACGTAAGAGAGCTGCATAGCTCTCTTTTTCTTTTACCTTGAAAGGGGTAGATCATGCGGGAGGATAGCCGTGAACTCAAACAAGAGTTGCAGAATTTAAATCAGGAACAGAAGGATATACAAAGGGATAGTCGCAGCCTAGAGACTCGGACTACTGTGAATGAGCGAGAGATTACGAATATTAATAAGCAGTTAGAAAAAATCAGCAGCAATACAACATAGATTCTTCGGCTTGTTATTGGTGCTATAGTAACTGGCTTACTTGGACTACTTATGAAAGAGGGCGTGTAAAAGTATTGGAAATTCCATGACATTCTTCTATCACTACTTAGGCTTCCCTTACATATAATAATAGGACAAACTGATAGTGTTAGGAGGAGAGTGATAGATGGGGGAAAATGGATATACAAAAGAGGAGATAAAACAGCTTAAGGAAGAACAAAGGAACTTATCCCAGAATGTCCGTTCTTTAGAAACAAGAATACTTCTTGATGAAAAAGACATCAATGAAATTAAGGAAGATTTGCAAGGAATCAAAAGTAATACTACCTGGATTCTGCGTGTTATCATAGGTGCCGTTATTACGTATGTCTTATCAGTTTTATTTCAAGGTGGGCTGTAAATAGGTGAGCCTATACGGTCTATTGATTCATGTTTACAATAGGAGATAGTGAGCTGAATAAGGAGGTTTACTATGAAACTCACAAAAGAGAATATTGAAAAACGCTTGAGCAACTGAAAAACATAGGTTGCTCTTTTTACGTTGGGCGGATTAGTGCTGCAGACGATTGGATTTGTTGGCTTCGAAGGTACTCTCGGCAAAATTCAAGACAGGTCAAACCAATCTGCTTCTACAACATCTAAAGAACGTTTGGTCATTAGCCTCCAATTTCCTACATTGTTTCGCTGATACCATGCAAATCGAATTTCTTCACGGTTTTGTTCTTTTGAGTAAACTTTTTCTATCGTATTTAATGAATTTTCATTCTCAATATAACCTTTGGCATGGATATCATAGTTTCCATCTTTTTTAATTTCAATCCTATAGACAATTTCAGTCAATTCGTCTAAGTAGTTCTTACAAATAGCATATACATGTTCAATAAATTCTCCAGGAAATACAGTTGTTTGAAGTGCTTCTTCGAACAGTTCACACCACTTATCTTCTGTAATAGTTAACGGACTTGGTGTAATCCTCCAGTTTCCCTTATGGGTTGGGTGATAATAAGAAAAACGGACCTCAGTTCGATTATTTTTCTCTGTTACCTCGATACGTTCGATTGCTTTTAAATAGTCACCATCCATGATTTTAGATAGACCGCGTAATTTTCGATAATTCGTTATTTCTTTCATTTTTGCACCGTCTTATATTCTCTTACTATTACCATTGTAATTAATGTTTGGGAAAACAGACCATTATTTATTTGCTTTTTCAGCTATTTTTTGTGTTCATGTTATCTACTCTATAAAGAAAGAAGTCAAATAAAATAAGTGTCCTTTTTGAACTTGTGAAAAAGTAACTTGAACCGTTCATACTACTGGGTTTATGGTACTTTCACGCTGAAATTACTTCTTTATCTTGTGTATTATATTATTAAGATTCTACAATAAGAGGGAGGGAAACGTAGTAACCGTATAACCGCCTGAACGGCCAAAGAGCTAACACCGAGTTAGCTTTGCAAACTCTGTGCTGTACCTTCAGCTTATCAGCTTCGGTAACAGACGCTAAATCAAATGTACCTATTGTTTACACAAGACTGCTGAAAGCATAGCTGAAGGCAGGGTTAGACGAGAAAGGGAGCGGAGCGACTTTCTTGGCTTAGTGCGGACAATACGTCTAATACGTTATACCTCATAAGGATACAGCTATATAAGATATATACGTTATGAGAAGCTGGGCGCAAGTGGAGCTTAGATATAGATGACAAGTGAAAACACTTGACGTTATGGTCAGGAAATGTCCCGATTTTGAAAACCCCGCCCCCTACGAATCAGTGACAACTACATTCAGAAATATAGATGTATCAAGAGTTATGCCACTAGACGCTGTAAATACTAGTAGAGTGATTCAGTTAAACATGACATACTGCTCCATTTACAAAAAAGTATGAATATCAATAGCAAAAGGGCGCTCGTAAACTGATTCGTACCGGCGACTTTTCAGTGTATGTATGTTATATGGGAGTCGACACATAGGCATCAACTTAACAAAAATAAACTGCCAAAGGTAGCTTCTAGACTTTTTAAGGAAGCATTAAAGAAAAATAGGAAGGAAATGATAGATGCCATAAAAAGGTTGGAGAGAGAAAAGGAGATCCTTAATTCTCATTCTAATAAACAAAGAAATGTCACGCTCGAATTGTAAACAGGACAACTATTAATTGTCCTGTTTTTGTGTTTATAAAAGCATACCTTTTGCTTGGTATCCTTTTTACATCGTAATTTACGAGTAATTAATTCCCTATCTGTCCTCCAATTTCATGCCCTAAGATTCCGAGAGCCCAGTGCAGCTCCAAGAGGTCCTCCGAATTGTCCACCTGCACTTTCTAGAGCACTTCCTAGGATGCCAGCTCCAGGGATACCAGGGATGTCAGGGATGTCAGGGAGACTAGGGATGTCAGGGAGACCAGGGATGCCAGGGAGACCAGGGATGCCAGGAATACCAGGGATGCCAGGAATACCAGGGATGCCAGGGATACCACCTCCTCCTGTACCACCTCCGATAGAAGTTGGAATATTTACTGAAATACTAGAACTAGAATTCACGTTATTAGTAGGATTCGCGGTATTAATAGGGTTCGCAGTAATCGTAGATGTGTTGGTTAGATCAGGTTGGAAATTACGAGTATTGACTTCTATATCATTATTGCTGTTAACATCGACATCATTACAACAACAACAATTGTGTTTGGGTCTAGTGTTCTTCCTTGTAGCTTTCCACTCTTTAAAAGTCATATGATTGTTCGGACAACAATAATATATCGGGTTATAATTCATAAGTTTCACTCTCCCCCATTATAATAATGGTTATGAAACTGGATGAAATCAATACGAATACAATCAATAAAGATAAGATCTCCTGTTGTTTCTCTAAACACGGCAATATATCTGTTATTTGTAAATCCTGGTATAACGCTAACTAATGATTCAATATTAGTCCTTACTCCACCATCTATGGAAACACGTCTTACTATAATAGGTAAATTATTTATTTGAATTGTTCCAAGTAGTCTACAAATCTCATCACGATGCGGACAATTCTGTTCTTTGTGATCATTATCAGATTTCTTTGAACTATATTGTGTTTTATAATCATCATAAGGGTTGTCTGAAATAGACCATTCTGTGAATACGGGTTTTTTTTCCATATGTTATCCTCTCTTTTTTAGATTTTGTGATTCTATTTACATAATAGATTATGCTTGTCCTTTCAGAATGGAATAGTCATTTTTACCATAATAATACAAATATTTTTTCCCTGCTTCTTAAAGTGTCTTATGTAGACATTTCTTGTATGCTGAGTTATTTATCGATAGGAAGGATAGAGGGTGATTACAATATATTCCATTAGTTTACAGAAGAAAACAAGTAAGGATTCTTAATGGGAACGCATTATATTTAATAGATTGGTTTTTATCATGATTTCTATAAAATAATTATTTGTTACTAAATCGGAGCCTCTAAAATCAATTCTGAGGACTTTTTATTGTCCTGTTGGTATCCTAAGTAGTCAATCGTTTGTGTCGTAACGGTTCGTAACTCTTTCTTTACACGTTTCCCTTTACGTTTTGAAACAGTTTCTTCATTAGACATAATAAAAACGCCCTTTATTTCGTTAGTGAAAACGAGACAAGAGACGCATAACTACTCGCCGCAGCCGACCGCCACCGTGCGCCAAGTCTACGGTAAGTCAACGGAAAAGAAAAAAACGCATTAAACGTTGGTTTGACACGGTTTTCGTAGTTTGTATGATCCCGACTGGATTCGAACCAGCGACTTCCACCCTGTCAAGATAATAGACATGTATTTTACACTTCGGAAATATCGAACGAAAAGCTAGTCGTATCAAAGGTTCGAGGAGGGTTCTGTATTTTGTTATATAAATCCGCTAACATAAAAAAATAAAAAATCTTGACCAGAATCTTGACCAGTTTTTAATTAGTTTTATAAAACTTTTTCTGTAGTGATTCAAGAGTTAAAAGCAGAAAAAAAGCTTGCCAGAAGGTATACAAATACGACGAATACAGTATCTAAACAAGATCTCTTTGTTTTATAAAAAAGGTTCGTTCTATGTTAGTATCGAAGTCCTTTCACACAGTCATCTTGATTTTGAGAGGTATCGAAGTTATGTAAAAAAGGGCAACTTTATCAAAGGGCGAAATCTACCTAAAATAAGGCTGAAGTCATTCATAAGTCGTTTAGGTTGGCTGTTGAATTTCAAGGTTAATAGAGTATTGCTGTTCTATGGTTCTCAAATTATTTTTGTACCAGAGCCTTCTGAAGCACCTGCCTACCGACAGATGCTCCTTTTTTGACGTGTTTCTTCTATAATATAATTAAATTTTCCTTAGACATACTGATCATACACCTTTTTTAGTGGAGTAATATCAATATGTTCAGGTTTCAGAGAATTTTTGCATCAGGACCTTTTATAGTGTTTTATTTAGCTCTACATGTGTATTATCAACAGTTTTACGCTTCTTGCTAGCGTATATATATCCTGCACCAATTAAAGAGAGACTAATTGGATAAAGAATAGCCCAGTCACTAAATAAATATACAATGACGCAAATGATTAAAGAGAGTAGGGCCATCCACCAGCCTATATCATGTATCTTTAATAGCTTAAGCGCTGCTAACATTGTGAATATATAAGAGGTAATAAAAATAACACTAGGACCTTTAAGAAGAATATCCAAATTAGGACGCGCTACACCATATGTAATTAAAATGATGCTAAATACTCCTCCCAATGCTATCAAGACTCTTGTAGGGGTTTGAAATTTTGAATGTAAAACAGAAAAGACAGAAGGGAAATTTCCTTCTCTTGCTTAGGCATAAATCATTCTTGAAAAGCCAGCTATATTAGAGTGTACAGCACTAAACGAGATAAAAAGTGCTAAAATAGCAGTTAAATATGCCCCCACCGGTCCTGATATGATCCCCTTATAGTAGACAGAAAAAAGGAAGCCCCTTAATCTATCTACTATGGAGGGGATTTTCTTATGGGAGAAATCAGAAAAACATATGATCAAGCATTTAAGAAAAAAGCGGTAGATTTATACTTCCAAAAAGGGATGGGATACAAAACGGTTGCCAAGGAATTAGGGATTGATTCTAAAACGGTACGACTTTGGGTGAAACACTTTGAAGCCGAAGGAATGAAGGGGCTTGAGGAAAAACGAGGAAAGGCAAAAGGGACTGGTCAGGGGAGACCTAGAATTCGGCCAGAGGATCCAGAGGCTAAAATCAAACGATTGGAAGCAGAAAATGCATTACTAAAAAAGCTCTTAGGGAAGTGAAAGGGGGATTGGAAGCAGTATCGGCAAGGGAGAAGTACGCAGTGATTCAGGGAATGGCACATCAGTATCCAATCCAACTCCTCTGTGACCTAGCGCAAGTCTCTCGGAGCGGATACTATAAGTAGCTTCAAAGACAAACATACCTCTCCCCTAAACAAATAGAGGATCAGAAAATAAAAGAAAGAATTAAGGAATGCCACGCAAAGTTGAAAGGAATTTATGGCTATCGAAGAGTTATGGTTTGGTTGAGACGTAGACACGGCTTACAGGTAAACCATAAGCGTGTACAACGACTCATGCGTGAGATGGGAATTCGTGCCGTTATTCGGAAGAAACGCCCATACTATGGCAAAAAAGAAGTATATGTCATTTCGCAAAATCACTTGAATCGAGATTTTCAAGCATCCAAACCAAATGAAAAATGGGTTACAGACATCACTTATCTCATATTTCGAGGACAAAAACTGTATCTGTCTGCCATTAAAGACCTCTATAACAATGAGATTGTTGCTTATCAGATCAGTCGAAAAAATGATGTAAAGCTCGTCATGGATACACTCAAAAAGGCACGAAAGAAACGGAATGTACAAGGTGTTCTTCTTCATAGTGACCAAGGGTTTCAGTACACATCCCGCCAATATAATTATGCCCTCAAGGCGTATAAGATGAAAGCTAGTATGTCCCGAAAGGGCAACTGTTGGGACAATGCAAGTATGGAAACCTTCTTTAGCCACTTTAAATCAGAATGCTTTCATCTTCACTCCTTCCGAACAGCTGATGAGGTGAAGACTGCTGTGCAACGGTACATCCGTTTTTATAACCATCAACGATTCCAGAAAAAATTAAACAACCTGAGTCCATACGAATATAGAACTCAGGCTGCTTAGGGTTGCCTTTTTATCACTGTCTACTTGACAGGGGTCACTCCATATAAGGAAAGGCTCCTTTATCTTATGTATGTAAATAAAAAGTAGGTCTTCCACGGCTTCTTTGTTCGAATGGTATTGGAACAATTAATGCTTCAGGGAGAAAATGAATATTTTCTAATGAGATAAGTTCAATTTTTGTATCTCTTTGTATTGAAATTTTGGCTGACTTTAGGAGCCCAATCTGTTTGCTCTGATTGTGTGTATTCCTTTTTATTATATACCCTGTTTTAGTCCTATGGCCTAGGGCATGAAGCTTCAATGGTTCTCAAAAGAACATTCTAGGCTGTATAGAGGATATACTTTCTAGTTTTAAAGGCGTTCATAAGACAAGGTTTAAGGTAATTTGGCTAACACCTTCTGAATTTCGCGAATTAATTCCTGCTCTATTTCTTGTGGTTCTGCAAAATATAATTGAATGGAAATGCCGGGCCCCAGATACTATCTCCCTCCTTCTAAAAGTTCTTTGTATATCTTCTCGAAGTTATCGTACGTCTATTCAAATCAACCCTGCAATTTTCAGCCGCAAATTTTCTAAAGTAAACAGCATATTGCTTCAGATTAGGTTTTGGTTCATTTTTATGTGGAATTAAATGTTGGAAATCCCTCATGGTCTAACTAAATATTTTGTGACGCTGTCGTTACCATTCTGAAGTATATTTTCTATTTGTTCTCTTGAAGAAATAGGGTTTGCTGTTCTAGCGAAGCGGTAAACAAAGCAACCTCTTCAAAAACATAGGTGTTAGTCCTAGCACTAGGTAGTTGAACTGCTCTAAAAGGAACAGTGTCTGTAGCTTCTCCATCAATTGTTACCTTACGAGCTTGGTGTAACCATCGCTGAGAACTTTCATATGTAGGAAATATTACATCTTCCTTGTTCATCTAGAGATGCAGAATCCCCTTATTCATTTAATTTAGATCGGCTATTGGTATACAGTAAGTTGTCATCATTAGTATCACTGTAATTCTTCTGATTTCATACATTGTTCTGAAATAATTGGAAGATTATATGGATGAGGTTAATTATGAAGTTACTATGACAACACTTACTCTAGCTATGTTCAACAATTTGCAGATATATCGTTTGAATTTATATAAGTCCACTTTAATTTTTCGACACATCTAAATCAGGGCAACCCAAGTGTTCATTGAGTTGTAAAGTTATTGATATATCGGATTTTTAAATTGGACTTATATAGAACAATTACTAAAAAAGAGTTGTTAACACTGCAACTGCTAAAAGAGTGTCTTGCCCTAAAGGAATGTATTGTAATCGTTTAATCTTATAACGAAGATAACAGAAGGATACCCATATTAAACGTGGCAAATCGTAAGGGTTATTAGATGCTTCCTTTATTTATCCAAATTATTTATATGTGACTTGATAACGCTCGCTATACGTATAGCGAGCGTTATCAAGTCAGTCTAATTTTATACCGTTTTTCATACAGGTAGTCTTTGGCCTTCTTTAAAGAAGGAATCATTCTATGCGGGCAGGAGATTCAATAAAATAGAATATATGTGGCTTTTCTTAAGGGATTTTACATTTTCTAGATAATGACACATTTTTTTTGCAGAATAATATCCTCTAATGTTGTAAAATAGATCTAGAAAGTGCGTTTTTTGAATATTAGACACCTGAGATGAGATTTACACATGAAAGTATGCAGGGAATGACTATAGCGAGTTAGGTTACTTTGGCTTTTTTACCTCACTATTTTCCATCAGGGAGTTTAAAATAGAATCAACAATCCATAACACTATCTAAGTCACTTGTTTCTATTTTATAAAGTAAAAACAAAAAACTATAGAGGTAAATGAAAAAATTCTGACAATAGGTCTTCTTGACATATTTGTTCTAAAAAATAGTTAATAAACTATAACATAATGTATGTATTTGTAAAAAATAATTCATCACGGAGTGAATTTTAATGAAGTTTGTACCTAGTAACTATGAAACAATTGATACACTTGGGCTTACATCGAATGAACTTACTTTTTTGAAAAAGCTTAACGAGTATAACAATGACATCGATGCCGTTATTTTATTGAAGCTTTTTCCAATCAATAATATCAAATTGGATATTTGCTGGATAGACAATGAGATTGGATTCATCCCAATCATAACTGTAAAACCACAAACTACAAATATTGAAAAAGTGTTCTTTATGTATGAAAACATAATTATGAAAGAATACATTAGCCAGTTAGAAATCAAATTTAAAGATTTTAAATCCTTATATGATGGAGAAATGAAGTTTCCTTATGGAATAATTTTTTACTTTGAAAATTTATCACGGGATTCCGTTAGCTTATCTAATAAATTTATTGATAACCATTGTTTATTTGTGGATGAGATTACTAATTGGAAGAGTCGTAATGAAGTTCTTAACAAACTAAAAAGGGCATTAGTGAGTAATCCAGTTTCTTTTAAAAAGTTCACTGATGCTCAACTGCAAAATATGAAACTCGCCATATGCCCAGAGTATATCATACCAAAAATAAGTAAGGAAAGCACTGAGCAGCACAACTCAGGCTTACTTAAAAATGGAAAGGTGAAATTCACTAATAATAACGAAATGAATTTCCACTTCAAAATGCTCGAACTTACAGATGAACAAATAGGCATCGTTAATAATATCAGTTATGGTCATGAGTTAATTCTGGCTGGTGCTGGAAGCGGGAAAACTGTATTGTTAACGTCAAGGGCTTTTCGAATAGCAAAAGCTTTTCCTGAAAAAGATATCCTGCTTACCTGCTATAATTCACCCTTAGCTGAAAGTGTAAAATTATTTTTGGATACATCAGGAATGCGGCTTAGAAATTTAAAAAATAGAACTTTTCATGGGTTATTAATCGATCTTCTTGATAGCAATGGAATACCTTGTCACAGAACTAGTGATGAACAATATTTTGACAAGCTGTTTGATACAGCTGTTAAAGCTTTAGATGAGGGTAAAATTAAGGACCGATACTACGGGATATTTATAGATGAAATTCAGGATTTCAAGCCGGAATGGTATAAATTTTTGATGAGGTTACTTGAAAACAAAAATGAATACATTATTAATATTTGCGGTGACAAGACACAAGATATAAGAGGAATCATTGCTGAGAGCGGAGAACCTTGGAACGTTATTAAAGAGATAAGTTATAAAGATGCAAAAACTATCTTGAAGAAAAATTTTCGTTATACAAAGCATTTAAATAATTTTACAAAAGCATTTGGAGAAGCGAGCCGGAAAACCTTAGAACAATTTGATATTAAACAAAGTAAAGATAAGGAACTGTTTATTAGTTCTAAAACCGTGTTTAATCAGACTGGGAAGTCTCCTGATATTTGTAGAGTTGACAAATATGATGAAGAGATTAGCAAGGTTATTGATTGCATTGAAAAATTGCATTTCTCTGAAAAAATACCTTATTCAGAAATAGCAGTGTTATTTCCTTACAGAAGAAGCGAGTATAAAAATTACTTTCCTCATCATTTTTTATTAAAAGCACTAGAGCATAACGCCATACCATATACAGATTTAAGTGATAACGAGAATAATATTTCTAGTTACTATAATAGAACTGGAGTAGTGGTTTCTACTATACACAAGTCAAAAGGATTAGATTTTCAGGGAGTGGTTCTGTTTGGATTGCACGGATTATTCCCTTCCAAAATAAGTTCCCATTCCTCACTGGAAACTAAAAATATATTTATGAAGCATATCAATCTTTTATATACCGCTATTACCCGTTCATCAAAGTATCTTTCAATCATAATTTTGGAAAGGAACAGCAACCCTTACTTAAAGTTATTTGATGACACTCAGATAATCTTAAAAAAAGTTCATAAACAATTGGCTCAAAAAAGGAGAGTTAAGAAATGACCATAGAGCAATTAATTGATAAGGAAACAGATTATAGGGCTAGAGTTGCGTTGGTAAATCATCTTCAAAATTATTTGTCAGATAGAGTAAGCGGGAGCAGCGTCACTAGACTTAATGATGGCTCGCATCCCGAGGATATATTTTTTATTGGTAGAATCTCTGGGAATAAAGGGGATACCAGCAACAAATTCAGTCAATCGGAACCAAAACAAATCGGATTAACCTTTAGAGTTAATAAAGAAATATTACAGGATGAAATTGTTAAAGTTAAGTTATCAGGAGACTTTTATGTAAGAGTTAACCCAACTTATGAAGAACAATGTCAACAGTATCTTAATGAGTTTAATAATAGGCATTCTGAAGAAAAAGTATCATTTTTTAGTGATTTAAAAGAGAAAATTAATCAATATCCATCCTTTACATGTGAAGTACTCCCTGTTTTTGAAAAAGTACGGTTGGAAGACTATTCCTTCACCTTAAATTTAAGTTCTGTTTGTGAGGATAAACCTACGGGGAAAAAATATTTAAATGATGTTAGAGAAGATATCCTGGATGTTTTAGATAAAAAAATTAATCAAATACCCAATAGATACGGAAAGATTAATGATCCGATTAAATTTGAAGATTTAGATACACATACAAAATGGGAAGATTTCATCAATCGAAATGCTGCCAGACCCTATAAACAAATTTGGGATTGTAAAGTGCTGGTTGAAATAAAGGAAGAAAACTCCGAGTTTAGCCGGGTTTCTATTTCTTTTATCAATTCAACCAATGATGACAACAAAGTTCGTGAGACAGTTAATACATTTTTCAACGTTGCCTTAACAGTAGAGTTATCAAAATATGAAATAGTACCAATTGAACTAAAGGCACTAAAAGACGATTACAAATATGAAAAAGTTCAAATAGCGCTAGGGAAAAATTGCAGTGTTGAAAACCTAAGTCCTTTATCTAATCGAATTACAAAAATTCAAACTAGCAGTTTACCTATCTATAGACAATATAGATTGGTTACAGATGATACTAAGTTTCAAGCCTACTTCCAAAAGTTAATCGATGAACCAGTTCCGCTACTAAGAGAACTTCAGCGATTAATGGTTGAGGAGAGAGATAACTGGAAGAAAGATTTTTCCGCCAAGTCATTGAGCGGCATAGCCCAAAAGCAGTTCAACAAAGAAATAGAAGGGTTTAATTCTGAAATTCAACGTTTTAAGAATGGCATTGATGTTTTGGAAAAGTACCCTAATCTAGCATTAAGGGCATTTAAGTTAATGAACCAAGCCTTTAAAAACTCTGCCAAGGGATACAAAAGTTGGAGGCTATTTCAGATTATCTTTATCGTCTCGATGATTCCTGACATTGTTAGCCGGGAAATTGATGAAATTAAACCATTGGCACAATATGAAAAGGTAGATTTAATTTATTTCCCTACTGGAGGAGGAAAAACAGAAACATATTTAGGCACAGTAATTTTTAATATGTTTTTTGATCGGATAAGAGGTAAAAAAGCTGGAACGACAGCTTTAATTAAATTTCCGTTAAGACTGCTTTCTTTGCAGCAGCTTCAACGTGCTGCTGATATAACTGCCCAAGCTGAATTAATTCGCCGGCAACAAGATGATATGGTTGATTCTGATCCTTTTTCCGTTGGATACTTTGTCGGAAGTAACAATACACCAAATAAACTATATGAATCAGACAGAAAAGAAGACCTTATTCCTATTATTCATGCTATGTCTGAGCAAGAGCGAATGGATAAATTTTTAGTCATAGACAGATGTCCTTTCTGTCAAAGCAATCTAATTTCAATTGATGTACTGGTCGACGAACGAAGATTGGTTCATGTATGCAAAAATAAAAATTGCAGTGAAACTATCTTACCGTTGTATATCATTGATCGAGAGGTATATCGATACCTTCCTACATTTATCGTGAGTACACTAGATAAATCAGCATTGATTGGAATGCAGCGAAATTTCAGAAACATTTTTGGTAATTTCCATAAAAAATGTTCTTTGCATGGATACACAAGCCAGGATAAATGTTTGGAATCAGAAGGGGATATGTGCAAAGAACCTCCTGAATCCTTTGAAGATATTAAAATCTATGATCCAAGTCCAAGTTTAATCATTCAAGATGAGCTGCATCTAGTTAGGGAATCCCTTGGGGCATTTAATGCACACTACGAAACTTTTATTAATCATTTTCTAAGTGAGTTTACAGCCTTGAAAAGACCTATTAAATTTATCGCAGCAACAGCAACGATTTCGGATTATGAACAGCAAGTCTACCATCTTTATCATAAAGAAGCGATAAGATTCCCTGCTGCATCTCCATATATTGATAAAAGTTTTTATGCTTATACAGATTACAAAGATTTAAACAGGGTGATTGTTGGAGTTGCACCATATGGGAAAACGCCGGTCTATAGTATTTTGGATCTAATCCAATATTATAGAGAAGAATTGCATAGGCTTTGGCATAACCCAGAATCATTGGAAGAAATCAAGGATATGCCGGTTATTCCGATCCTCCATTACAAGAAGGTTCTAAAAGATTATTGGGTAATTCTTGAATATAATCAGATCAAAAATGAGGGTATGCAAATTGTAAATTCAATTAGTTCAATGATTAATGAAAGATTGAGAGTTCAAGGAATCCCAGACTTAACGGTCAAAACGATGACTGGTGATGATACCTTTAAGGATGTACGAGAGATTTTATCCGAAGTTGAAAGACCTGCCGGAGAGAAATCGGAGATTGACTTGATAGCCGCAACGAGCATGATTTCCCATGGCGTGGATGCTGACACATTTAATTTCATGATTTTCTTTGGCGTTCCTAAAAATACTGCCGAGTATATTCAGGCTTATTCGCGGGCTGGAAGAAAATATCCTGCTTTAATCTTTATGGTTTTTAACTCCAATAGGGAAAAGGATTCGAGTTACAACCAACATTTCAAAAAGTTTAATGAGTATAAAGATTTGCTGGTAGAACCCGTCCCTATTAACAGATGGGCCAATAATGCCGTTGAAAAAACTCTCCCAGGTCTATTTTCAGCCTTAATGTTAAACTACTATGATTACTATTTATCTAAAGAAGGGTATAAGATCTATATGTTATCAGGATTCCAAGAGGCTGTTAATGCTAATAAATTGCCTGCTGCAACAGAACTATTCGAAATATTAGCTAAAGCATATGGTGCTGATCAGGATCCTTTTGGAGCTATATATTATGAAAAGATAAAGTATTTAACTGGAAGAATATTGAATGGGTTAATGACAGAAGAGGTTAATCAACAGAATGACTACTTCCTAACGAATGCTCTAAGTAAAATCGGATATCCAGTGATGAGAAGTCTGCGGGACACTGATACACCGCTAGATGTGATTATGGAAGACCCTGATGCAGAAATGATAAGAAAATGATATTAGGAGAGATATTTTATGGCTAAAATAACTATGTCCAGAGGGATTCTTCAATCCCTCTTTAGATATCTTCCAGAAAGCTGGATTGATTTTGATTCTGGGAACGGTGTTGCAGTAGTCAAGAAGTGGGATTCTAGACCTTTGCAAGGCATTAATAAAAAGAGAGTCTTGAAAAGAATAGAAAATGAAATTCAAGTTTTCACGAATCGAAGCGGCTTCCCTGATAAACTTTCCGAGGAAGACTATGAAATTATGGAACCCAAATATATTTATGTGGATGCAAATCCATTAACATTTTATTGCAGAAAATGTAAAAGTGCATTTTCATATCAAAGTGTTGAACAGATGAAAAAGCTAACAAAAGGGAAATACTGCTGTCAAAAATGCTCAGGAAAATTACAACAATTCGATTTAATTTATTCTTGCCGCTGCGGGTGGGCAGGACCAATTCAGGTGTCTCCGTGCAATAACAAAGAACACGGTTTTCAACATATTAAATTTAAAGATCATAAAGATATAAGAAACAGAAAATGGCTTTGCAGTGCTTGCGGAAAAGAAAAACCATTAATAAAATCTTGCCCTGAATGTAAGCAAAGGTTGGTTCTTTCTCCATTTAGGCAGTTTGATGTGTATATACCGAAAACTTTAACAATGATTGATTTAATCCGTACTGATCACTCGTCTGGACATCTCGTTCAGCAAGATCCTGAAGAACAATTCTTAGAAAAAGCATATGTTCAAAAGCTTATTCATGCAAATTACCTTGGATTAACAGATTTGAAAAATGTCCGAAAAATAATCAAGCAAGTTGAAGAGGATGATGCAAATCAAGATTATGAAACTTTATTAAAAGAAAAAATTGCAGAATTTATAAGCTATGGAATGGATGAATTATCAGCTAAAACAATTGCAGCAAATGCTATTTCCGTAAATAATCCGGATAATAAATTAAATGAAATTGAATTAAAGGTTAATTCAATAATCCACACATCACCTGAACAACTATATCAGAATTCTTTAAACCTATTAGAGTATCAGGCTGTAAAAACCAGTAAATCTATTTCTAATATAGATGATGCAATAGAAAAAGCAAAAATGTTGTCTTCATCTTCAAATCCGGATGAGTTTAAGGAAATCGTTAGAAAGTATGGATTTACAAATGTTCAAGCTTGTTCTGGTGTTCCCATGTTATTTACATCCTATGGTTATGTTAGAAGAGATTCGAGTCCAAACAAAGTTAAATTAAGAGGATTTCCAAAGGATAGAGAATTGGAGAACACTTCAAAAAAACCAGTATATGGGACAAAACTTGAAACAGAAGGTATCCTATTTGAATTTGATAGGAAAAGAATAATTGAATGGCTTCTTCAGAATAATCTAATTGATAGGGAAGCTTTTAATGTACCTGACGACCTCAATGATGAACAAGCTTTAAAAGCATGGTTCTTAACCCATATGAATCCTAATGGAATTAATCGACATGAGGAGATTGACACTCAATATACAGTAACAAAGCATGTGTATACGCTGATTCATACTATTTCACACCTTCTAATGAAGAAAGCTGCTGAGTTATGCGGTTTAGGAATTGATTCTCTATCTGAGTATATTTTCCCTGGAATTCCTTCTGTCTTTATTTATTGTCATAATGCCCAAGGTTTTAAATTAGGAGCTATGTTTAACTTATTTGAGGCATTTCTGGATAAATGGTTAATCAACGGTGTCGAGAATGCGGATAACTGTTTATATGATCCAATCTGTATCGAAGATAAGGGAGCATGTCTAGGATGTGTACACATAAATGAAATTTCTTGTGAACATTTCAATAAGGATTTAAACAGAGCGTATTTAATTGGCAATATTGATGAAGACAATAATCGCACTTATGGATTCTGGGAATATGAGCTTGCACAGGCTTGAAATTATAATAAATTATTAGACCGCTTCGACCTTAGCCTGTTGGCTAAGGTATTTTAATAATAGATAAAAAGAAGCATTTATTCTTTTATGAAAAGAGAGTCATTTAAACCTATAATAAATTTCAATAAAAAGCACATAAGCAATTTGTTAAGGAGATCGGCTCTAGTGCAAACTCAAAATAATTCGCAATTAATCATCAAAGCTTGGATATACTGTTACCCTAAAAAGGGAGTGAGGGTACGGAAAAGCAAAATTTGTTCAAGCGGAAACATTATCAACCTGACATTATTTTATTAACAGTGGGGCGGGACTTATGGTACAATCTTAGTTTTCGTAACCTGGTGGAAATGATGAAAGAACGTGGATTATCAACGGCTCACATAACGATTATGCGCTGGGTTCGTCAATAATGAAGTTAGTAGGTTTAATCTTTTTAGGTTTTGTTAGTCAAGCAGTGACTATTATATATTGATTTTTTAACCAAATTAAATTCTTGATATTAGGAAAAATCAACTTACAAAAAACACCTGTTCTTAATGTCTGTAAATTATTGATTTTTGTTCCTATTCAATGGTATGCTGCTGTATAGAGATTAAAAAGAGGAATATACGTTCTTGAAAGGTATGGAAGTAAAGTGATGAATCTTACAGATAAACATATAAAAAAACCTAAGTATAAAATCATTGATCTATTTGCTGGTGCAGGTGGGTTAAGCAATGGGTTTGAACAAACAGGACGCTTTGAAGTAATTGGTGCAGTGGAAATTAACCGTGCTGCTGTCAAAACATACATTAAGAACCATGGAGATAATGAAAGCATTATTATTAAACCGAAGGGCCAAAAGGTAAGTGATATTTCGAAAATCAATTTTATTGAATTTCTTCGTGAACAAAAAATCACTGGAGCTAATACCATCGTTATTGGAGGGCCACCCTGTCAAGGTTTCTCAAGAGCAAATCGACAAAAAAATTATTTAATATCGGGAAATAATCAATTAGTAAAAGAGTTTGTTCGAGCTATTGAGGAAATTCAACCCATTGCTTTTTTAATGGAAAATGTAGAAACAATGGATTCTGAGATCCATAAATTTTTTGTGACGGAGCATATCGATAATACAAAATTTGCATACAGTTCAGAAGTATATCTATCTCAAATTACACAATTTGAAGATGGCCTATTAAAACCATTTTGGAAAAATGATTCAATTTCCTTAGTAGCAACAAAGTATAGTGAACTAGAAAATATTTTTAACACGATTATCCAAACTAACTTAACAAGTCCTGTTATTGAATCAGAAACGTTTATCTCGAGACTGAGAAGTATAACGCGCAAAGCAACAAAACTATCGCATTTACAGTTACAAACTGATAAGGAAAAGAAAGAACTGTCCCAGTTAGTTGACTATCTGGAAACAAAGTTGCGAACTGATACAAGTTTTGAACAACTAAACATTAAGCCGATAATTTCCAGAGCGGTTAACGTGCTTCAGAAAATAAAAGATACAAAAACTACAAGAGAAGAAATTTTAACTAATATCGAGCCATTTATGGATTTAAATCAATTTTTAATGCATTATCAGGAGATTATTGACGAAAAAATCATCTTGAATAAACTGCCAGAAGTAAAAAAAATTTCTGATAAGTTTCAGGTTATAGCTGATGTAAAATCTTATAATGTTGTAGAATATTTAAAGCATGTATTTGCTTATTTTGGTTATAAAACTGATGCTAAAGTGCTCACAGCATCAAATTTTGGAGTTCCGCAACGTCGCAATCGTTTTATGATTCTTGGTATTAGAGAAGAGGTACTGAGTGAAGAAAAGGTGGAATTGCCAGAAGAAATCCCTAATTTTTCAAAATTACACACAACATTTGATGCTATTGGGGACTTGGAATCAATTTCACCACAACACGACATTGAAACATATAAACCAGAATCCTACGCTGATAAGGAACCATTAACAGCGTTACAATGCTATTATCGTGTTGGAAATGTGAGGGGAGAAATTTATAATCATATTAATACAAAAAGTAAGGAGCTGAGTCTCAAACGCTTTGAGGCGATAAAAGAATCCGGAGGAAAAAATTTTCATAGTTTGCCTGAAGAGTTGAAAACAACTTATGCTAACGCAGCTAGAACACAAAACACAGTTTATCGGCGTTTAAAGTATGATGAGCCGTCACCGACCGTAGTAAATATTAGAAAATCAATGTGGAATCATCCGGAAAATGCAGTTGCACTTAGTATTCGCGAAGCAGCTAGGTTACAATCATTTCGAGATAACTTCATTTTTTATGGAAGCAAGGATCAGCAATATCAACAGGTGGGGAATGCAGTTCCTCCATTAATGGCAAGAGGAGTTGCAGAAAAGATTTTAAAAATATTAGGTGATAAACCAGAGGTTACAATTGAAGAAGAATTAAACAAACAGGAGAAGAGTAGTTGCTAACCGCAATCTACTCTTTCCTGTTTTTTACAGACTTTATAAAGGCTGTCACTTTTAGAGCGTATTCTGATATAATTTAAAAAACAGAGTATATAGATAGGATGGCATGTTTATAATGGACACGATTTTAACCCAACCTTCAGCAACACCGGTAATGCAAGCACTGCGCTCAATCGGGTATAAACCAAAAACTGCAATAGCAGATTTAATAGATAACAGTATTGATGCAAAAGCAACACAGGTGCACTTAGATTTTCAGTTTAAGCAAACGGATGGGTTTATCATAATTAGAGATAATGGCGTAGGAATGAATGAGGAAGAGCTTCAAGTTGCCATGAATATTGGTTCAAAAGATCCACGTGACACAAGAAAACCAAATGAACTTGGACGTTTTGGGATGGGTTTGAAGACAGCTGCATTTTCGCTCGGTAAACGTTTAAGTGTATTAACAAAACAAAATAATCGTTATGTCGAACGCTGCTGGGATTTAGATTATGTGTCGGAATGTAATGAATGGCGGCTTCTTAAAGAAATTCCTAGGCATATTAAAGATCATATAGATGAAATTGAGGGAGACAGCGGAACAGTTGTGTGTATTGATAAGCTAGATCGCTTTATGGGATTTGGCACAGATAAAGTCATTAAAGATGCTAGTTTTTTTAAGAAGGTCGGCCGAATTAAAAATCATTTGGAGTTAATTTTTCATTCTCTCCTTAATGAAAACTTGAAAATTTTTATTAACAGTACTGCTTTAAAGTTATGGGATCCATTCTTATTAAGTAATCCAAAGACTACAGAAGGAGAACGACAAGTTTTAAAAGTAAATAATCATAAGATTATAGTTACTCCTTATGTACTTCCTCATTCTTCTAATTTTAATGAACTAAACTATAAACTTGCAGGAGGAATAAGGGGATGGCGGGATCAACAGGGCTTTTATGTTTATCGTGAAAACCGGTTACTATATTTTGGTGATTGGCTAGGAATGTTTCCGAAAGATGCAGCTTCCCAATTAACACGTATTAGAATAGATTTGACTAATGCAGCAGATGAAGATTGGCAAGTAGACGTAAAAAAATCAGTAATATCTGTTCCGGAAGATGCAAAAATCCCATTACAAAAGATAGCAGAAAAATATCGTCAAGTTTCAAAAGACATGTTTTACTTTCGAACAAAATCAAGTTATACAAATCAGAAAATAAAAGGCAGCTTAAATACATGGGAACGTTTAGAGAATGATAACGGAACTATGTTTAAGTTGAATCGAACACATCCACTCTTATGTGAAATCCTTGATAAAATTGATGAAAATACATCTAAGTTATTAAATGTATATTTAAAATCTGTTGAATTAGGTTCTCCCAATAATATTTTTGATACACCAAAAGTTGCGGAGGATACAGTTCAATATATAGACGACTCAATGAAGCGCTTAATTGTTGAGTTTGCAACTATTTTCCGTGATTTAAACCTAGCTGAGAGCACAGAACAATTAGTTAATATTTTTATGACACAGCCAGGTTTTGAGAGTTTAAATTATGCAACACTTACATCAATAATTGAGGAGGAAAAATTACTTCATGGAAAATAATGCAAAACAATTATTTGAAGATACTTTTCAAAATAACTATCTGTTATTTCTTAATATATTTTCAAATCAAGAAAGAGCTGCTGATCAAGCCTTAGAATTAGCAAAATCTACAGTGGAAAATATTTTAAATGTAACCGACCAAAGCATCATTGAAGCATGGTCACTTGAAATGTATGTTAAGTATGATATCGGAATACAATTTGAAAAAATATCAATTATGCGAGCAAGCGATCCTTCTGGCTGGTTTGATAATAAAATGTTATCAGGTTCTTTCTTCTGGAGCAGATATAAACAATATTTGCTTAGAATTAAATCATGGCCATTAGAGGCTGTTAGGGTAATTGATGAAACAACAAATGAAATACTAAAATCATTAGGTGATCCAAAAAACTTAGAACCATTTGATAAAAGAGGATTAGTTTTAGGATATGTACAATCTGGTAAAACCGCTAATTTCACGGGATTGATTAATAAGGCGTATGATTTGGGCTATAAGCTAATTATTGTGTTATCCGGTATGCATAATGACCTGCGAAGCCAAACACAAATAAGATTAGAAGAAGAGGTCGTTGGTTCTATATTAGGAGAAGATGGCCAACCAAAGGGCGTAGCCCAAATTCGTGCAAATGATACTAACCATATTATTTCAACATGGACTACACAAGAAAAAGATATATCTTCTAATTCAGTTGGAAATGTGACACATATAAATCGTCCGACATTAATGGTGGTAAAGAAAAATAAAACGGTTTTAGAGGCATTAAGGGATAGATTAAATTACCACAAAGCATTATACAATCTTGATATTCCAGTTTTGGTAGTGGATGATGAGGCAGATCAAGCTTCTGTAGATACATCGGACCCAAATAAGAGTGAAGATCCTAAAACAATTAATAGTTTAATCAGACAGATACTTGAGGTTTTTAATCGTAAGGCATATGTAGGCTATACAGCTACTCCTTTTGCTAATTTACTAATTGATGTGTCAGCTGAAACGCAGCAGGAGGGAAGAGATTTATATCCAAAGGATTTTCTTATAGGTCTTCCTAAACCAGAAGAATATTGCGGACCAGAGGAATTTTTCAATGTACTTGAAAATGAGAATGACACACGTCCAAGTTTAATTAGAGTGCTGCCTCCTGAAGAAACAGATATATTTGACAGTATAAAAAAGAAGACTGATAGTGATAAATTTGAACAAGTTCCAGATAAGATGATTGAGTCCATGTTAGCCTTTCTTATTGTTGTAGCGATTCGTAACTTACGAGGACAACAAAAACAGCACAATTCAATGCTAATCCATACCTCAAGATTTACAAATGTTCAAACAACAATTAAAAACGAAATCCAAGCTAGTTTTAATGCTATTGCTGATCAGATTTTATTTAATCCAACTGGTGAGACAGTTAGAAGGTTAAAGGATTTGTATCTGAATGATTTTGTGAAAACTACTAACGAGTGGCCGGAATCCAGTAACCCGTACGACTGGATTACCATTTATTGCGAAATAAAGGAAGTTATCAGTAAGATTCAAGTAATGGAGATAAATGGTGAAAGTGAAGATGCTCTTGCCTATCATAAATATAAGGAGGAGGGGTTAAATGTAATTGCAGTAGGCGGAGATAAACTCTCCCGTGGTCTTACTTTGGAAGGGTTAAGCATCACATATTATTATCGAAATACACTAATGTATGATACGCTAATGCAGATGGGGCGCTGGTTTGGTTATCGCAAAGGTTATATGGATCTGTGTCGCATTTACACTTCCAGTACAATTGCGCAATACTTTGAGCATCTTGCTGAAGCAATGGTTGAATTACGATTGGAATTTGAGAAACTGGCTAAACTTGACTTAACCCCTCAACAATACGCAATAAGAATGCTAAGCCACCCAAAAATGTCTTTGACTAGTCCATTGAAAATGAAAACGGCTATATCGACGTCCTTTAATTTTCATGGGAAATTACAGCAAACAAGGCTATTCGATAAAGATAGAGATTTTTATGTGAATAACATGCAAGCAACTAAAAATCTAGTTAGCAGTATTGCTGCTAAACTTAAAGTCACTACTTTTGGAGCGGCTAAAACTAATTACCTTATGGCAAGAGATATCGATGTAAATATTATTATAGATTTTCTAAGGCATTACAGAACTAGCAGAATGGCTGAGACAGTTGTTTCGCAGCTGCTAATTGATTACATCACAACTGCAAATCAACATAATGAGCTAATAAGTTGGACAGTCGCAATAGTTGATGGCAACGATAATCAAAAGAACGAACTGAAAAAATTTCCTGTTTTGTTTGGAGAGGTTGAAATTAAAAATTCCGTTATACGCGGTACGGATGCCTACAAGAAATATCCACATCGACAAGTTGAAAAGGTAGACATAGGAGCAATAGTTGCCGGTAAGCAAGAGTTTGTTGATTTAAATTATGATGATGTTAAAGGAATTAATGACAAGGAGCTGCTTCGGGCAAAACGGCCAAAGGAAAAGGGAATGTTATTAATTTACCCTCTACACCCCGGTGTTGAAGTTTTTCAAAAACTAAATATTGAATTTACTAACTCATTAGTGCCGATTGGTATAGGAATTTCATTTTCTGGTGATGAGGAGAATTCAACATTCGATAAAAAGAAAATATATAAAAAAAATTCGACCGTTTCGGAAAAGATTACAGGGGAGGTTAGCCGTGATTAATCTCAAATCAGAATTCGAACAGATGATAAAAGGTATTGAAAGTCAATCTGCTCAGGATATTTATAAACTAAAGTTGATTTCAACGACATCACCCTACTTACTTGCTGGAATTGATACGCTTAACATGAATCGCCAGCTATATATTGATTTGGGAAATCAGCCATGGGAAGCGGAGCAGTTTCGCTCCCTCCCGAAATGGAGAGGTTTGTCTATTAAAATTGACTACTTTGATCGGATGGGCCCATTAAAAGAACGATATTTCTTAATTTTAATGCAAGAATCGAACGAAAGTTCCGGAATTTTTGAATCCGTTTTACAAAATGTTATTGATCATATTATCCATATGTCAAAAGAAGAAACATTATTTAGTATAATTTATCGTGTTTTAGATCGCTGGCATCATTTCTTTTCTAAAGGTGGTTATCGGCGACTTACTGATGAACAGCAACGAGGGCTATTTGGCGAACTATACTTTATTCAGCAATGGATAAAACGTTTTCCAAATCAACCGCCAATTTTAATTGAGCAATGGGAAGGACCAACGAGTGGTCGAATCGATTTTAAAAGTACAAGATATGGAGTAGAAATTAAAACTTGTACGGAAAAGTTACGAAAAGAAATTAAGATTTCCAGTGAAAAACAATTGAAATTAACGGATGTAGTAAGCAAGCTATACTTATATGTTTGCTTTATAGAGATGAATAATGCTCAAGGTCAATCATTACAAGAAATTGTTGATAAACTTCGCCAATTGCTGCTCGAACAGAGGTCAGAAGGGCTCTTGCTAAAGTTTAATGATCTGTTATTGGAACTTGGTTTTAAAGATGATGAGTATATAGACAAATTATTTTTTGTACATGAAGAAAAGGCATACAAAGTCACAGAGGACTTTCCTAAAATATCAGATGAAGCATTGCCTAAAGGTATCTCACATGTTAGTTATTATATTGATTTGAGTCATTGTGAGGCGTTTAAATGTCCTTTAGACGATGTATTTAGTTTATAGGAGAAAGTTGGGTTTTTATGAGGGAAGAATCTCAGAAAATAGAGTTTTATCAATCATTTATTGAAAAAGTTGAAATTCGAGCAGCATTAGATGGCAGCCATCAAACCTCCTTTTTACATGAGATGCTTAATTATATGGAAAGACCAGATGAACCAGTTTTTTTATCTACACCATATTTTAGCTCTGTGAAAAACATTCAGTTAGATGCATACTCTTTTGACGAAGAACAAAACTCTTTGGATTTGTATGTTGTTAATTATGATTATGACGTACTTGATAATGCTATCACACCAGTAACTATGTCGGCATTATTAGAAGTCGGAAATAAAGCAAAGCGTTTTTTTACCAATAAGAATTTTATTTTAGAGAATGTTGATAAATCTCGCGATGTATATGATTTCGCTAAAATGATTAAAGATGATTCCGTACTAATAGATGAAATTAATATTTTTGTTTTGACCAATAAATTTTATCTTTCAAATAAACCAATTGAGATTAATATTTCAGGTATAGAAACTGTCAATGTTCAAGTATGGGATATGGATCGTGTCTATCAATTGGCAATGGCAGAACAAGGAGTTCAAGAATTTCATATTGATTTAGTGAAGAGTTATAATGAATCATTTGAAATGATGTTTGTACCAAATGAGCAAAACGGTACAGCTGACTGTGACTTTGACTGTTACATCGGCTTTATTCCAGCTGAACTTTTAGCTAGAATGTATGAAGATTGGGGACCTAAATTAGTAGAGAGAAATGTTCGTTCATTCTTACAAGCGAAAGGTGGTACAAATAAAGGAATAAGGGATACTCTCAAAGATCCAGGGCAACGTCAAATGTTTGTTGCTTACAATAATGGTATTTCAACTGTTGCTCGATCAGGAACTATTCAAAAAATTAGTGAAAATGTTAATTTGTATAGTGTAACAGGATTGACAGGATGGCAAATTGTTAACGGGGGACAAACTACAGCATCAATTCATCAAGCTTTTAAAAGTGGTATTGATTTAAAGGGAGTGTATGTACAGACTAAATTAACTATTTTAAAGGTTAAAGCGGATCAAGATAATGATCAACATGCATTAGAAGATGAAATGGTGTCTAAAATCTCGGAATATGCAAACACACAAAATAAAATCAATAAATCAGATTTATTAGCTAATACTCGATTTATGTCTGATATTGAAAAATTATCACGCAGTACATGGGTACCAACACAAGATGGACGTAAGGCAGAAGAAAAATGGTATTTTGAGCGTGCTCGCGGTCAATATATGGTCGATATCGGCAGAAGAAAACGTGGTAAAGAGCAAAATGATTTTAAAAAACAGTTTCCAAAAGAGAAAGTTCTAACAAAAGTCGATCTAGCTAAATATTTTATGTCATGGGAAGGTTTTCCTCATATCTCAAGTAAGGGCGGAGAAGAAGCTTTCAAAAGATTTATGGAACAAAACCGTAAGTATTGGAAATATGAAAGAAACCAAGATGATGAAGTACAAGCTTTAGCAGATGTTACAGTAGAAACATATCAAACATTGATTGCAAGAAGTATTATTAATCAGCATGTTGCTAATATTGTTGAACAAATGAAACTCAAGGGCTATAGAGCTAACGTTATTTATTATACTACGGCAATGCTGAGCTATATTTATGGCAAAGAGATTGATTTGCAAGAAGTTTGGGAAAAGCAGGTATTATCTGAGCAATGGGATAACACAATAGAGATAATTGCTAGTCATGCTTTAAATTTCTTAAAAGAATCGGCTGGGGATCGTAATGTAACTCAGTGGGCAAAACAAGAAAGTTGTTGGGAACAATTTAAAGAGGTATGCTATAAACAATTGATAAACTTAATTTAGTGTTTTTATAAAGATTTATAAACAACTGCCCAAGGGTCAGAGCTGTAATATAAGATTTTGGAGAATTCAAAGATGCCTTAATATTGTTTCTAGGTAACATAGGCAGCCTTAAAATTAAAGAATCACTTATATCACCGTTTGAATATTCGAGTATTCGGGCGGTGTTTTTAGTTTAAGGATCGTACAATTAGATCAATGTACTATGGATTTAGCATTTATAGATACTCGTATAGTTTAACACCAGTTAATAATGCTTTTTTATACAAAGATGGATATCCTAAAAGTAAACTTTAAAGCAGAAATATACAGGGGGCGGTAATTTGTCGGATACACATACAGAGGAACAAAGAAGAAATAACATGCGGGCTATAAAATCAAAATCAAAACTCGAAGATACAGTTTGCAGGGAACTTTGGAAAAAAGGATTTCGTTTCAGGAGAAATGATAAAAAATTATTAGGTAAACCCGACATATCAATAAAAAAATACAAAGCAGTAATCTTTATTGATTCATGCTTTTGGCATGGCTGTGAAATACATGGTAATATTCCCAAAAGTAATCGAGACTACTGGGTCCCAAAACTAAAAAGAAATAAGGAAAGAGATATAGAGGTCAATACCTTTTATAAAGAGAAAGGATGGAATATAAAAAGGATTTGGGAGCATGATGTAAAGAAGAATCTAGATGGAGTTATTGAGGAATTGGCTGAGTTCATAGAGGATGCTAAAATTAGGTCAAATAAACAGATTAAATAGTTAGATATTCGGCTGCGTGAATATTTGTAGGCAGGTATCCTGACAACGAGGTTTCTTACTGGAGCTAGTATTTTAATATCGTAAGTATGGCCTAGCCTGCCTGAGCGATAAGCTGGGTATTGTTTTGAAGATTAGAAAAGCAGAGACAGGAGAGAGCGGATATAATTTATTAATTAAATGAGAAATAGTCATGACCACTTTCTTTTGTGTCTCTTTTCCAAACGAAGTGTTAAAAGATGTTGAGAGACAATTGGCTGTGTGTTACTACTGAAACCAAGTTAAAAGAGAGTGATAAATTAAAATGCTCAATTCCAAGATCATCTCCTTTGCAAGGGTGTGGAGAGATACTAAGCCTTGCAGTATCTCTCATTAATTAATATTAGTTCCAAACAATTATCTTTCCTTACGAGCCGAGCTATTATTTACTCTTTCTCCTGTTCCATTCTCTAATTACATATTCCTCTGCTTCTGCAAAGGTGTTGAAAAACTCTGTAGAATGATCATGAAAAACAGCAGTCTGGTTGGCCTCAGGAACCCGATGAACTGAACCAGCAAATCTATCACCTTGTTCTGTAACATGCCCTACATATTCATTCCCATCAATAATTCCGGTTTTTATTACTTTCATTTACTGAATCACCTCCTCCAAACTTATTTATTCAATATAAAGAGATGTTTTCCTGTTAATTTGTATTTAGAAATAAATTCTTGAAAATAATGGTAGTCTTTTTATCGTATAAATGTAACATTAATAATTTATTTCTAATTATCCTTTCTAAATTAAATTTTAAGGAAGGTAGTTTCAATTTAATTTATACTTAGATGTATTTGGCAACTAAAAAATGGTTCTTACGCGTCTTAGGTGATAAAGGATTGGAGACACTATAGCCAAAAAGTAAAATGGCGGTGTATGAATATGAGCACAATTGAACCAATCCTCAACTTGGATAAAGAAATAGAAGTAATAGATTATGAAATGCAAGAGAACATGATATTCCTTCGTATCAAAAGTAGTAGCTGCTCGGCAGTATGTCCTACTTGTCAACGCATGAGCACACGAAAACATAGCCTGTATTATCGAGTAGTAAAGGATCTTCCTGTAGGTGATCGAGCTGTTTACTTGCGGGTACAGATCAGAAAATGGTTTTGTACCAATCCTAACTGTACATCGAATATTTTTGCGGAGCGTTTCGCATGGCTTCCCCCTCATAAAACATATACAAAGCGGTTAGAGGAATTTTTACGCACTGTTTCGTTTTCTACTAGTTGTTTACAGGCAGAGTATATATGTTCTCAACATCATATTTCTGTTAGTCATGATACATTGCTTCGGGTAGTGAAAGATACAAGGCTTACTACAGATCACTCACCCTTTCGTAGGCATTGACGATTTTGCCTTCTTAAAGGGGGATACATATGGCTGTCTGATTTGTGATTTAGAATCGAAACGTCCTATTGATGTACTGCCTTCTCGGACACAAGAAGATGTACAGAAGTGGCTAGAGAATCATCCAACGATCCAATTGGTAAGTAGGGACTCATCCTTTACATTTAAGAAAGCTATAGATGAAGCAAATCCTAACATTATACAAGTAGCTGATCGTTTCCATATCGTACAAAATCTAAGAAAAACAACAGAGTCTGTTCTAAAAAGAGTGATTCCAGCTCGCTTTTCGTTATGATCTAACCATCTTCAGATATCCATCACAGATAATAGACTAAAGGTGAGAAAGCAACGGCAAGTAGATAAACAGAAACAAGCGTTAATCAAGCAAGTGAAGCGATTAGAAAAACAGCAAATGTCCATGACGAAAATCGGAAAACTTCTTGGTCTTGATCCTAGAACAGTGAAGAAATATACAAAGATCGAGGATCCAAGGCATGGCGGACGTGGTTATCGCCCTTCCCTGATTGATCCTTTTGTAGAGGAACTACAACGGCTAGTCAGAGAAGGATATACCAACAAAAGTATAGATGCACACCTAAGAAAGCTAGGTTTTACAGGTAAATACTCTACAGTACGTATACGTATTGAAGATTTCAGGCGGCTATTAAAGATGGGGGTGGATGTAAAGTCCTTGCCGTCCAAAAAGAATGACTCCAAAATAAAGAAAGCATTCCTTCGAGATATTACATCTGTTGGAATAGAAGATAGAACATTACTAGAGAAACTGTTTATAAAGCTGCCGGAAACCAAGTCCTTGTATGAGTTTTACCAAGGTTTTTTGAAACACTTCTCAAAACAACAAATACAAAATCTAAGAAAAGTCATTATAGAAGGGTTACAACACCCTATTGAAGAGATACGAAATTATTCCAGAAGATTTTATCAGGATAATGATACAAAATCCTTGTGAAAAATATTCGTAAAATTTATGTATTAAGTTTTTTCGTTCCTATTTCTCCTCAAAAGGGATGCAAAATTGCATCCCTTTTAATTTGAGTTTTTCTGTACAGGGGCTAACTCCATTCATGACTGACAATTATGTCTGTAACATCGCTCTAAAGAAGTAAAATTAAACATTACCTTTCTTTATATTGTCGATTAGCTCCAATACTTCTTCATCTGTACCAAACCCGTTATTTAGAATTCTATTAAATTTAGAATTGTTGTATACTTTAGCCCTATATTCGTTAAGGATACTATCATTTTCAGGGCTTCTTGGTTTATTAAGCAATGGTTTTAAATCAAGAATTTTAGCTTTCTCAAATAGAATCCTTTCAGCATCTTCACCATCGTTAAACTTATATAAAACAACTCTTGTTGCAAATAAAACAAATAAGGCTCTGTAGTGATGTTTTTGAAACCTTGTCCGAAAGTCTTCGCCACTTTCTCCAACATATAATACATGAGTAGGAGAATCATCATCATGTCTGTCTACCTTTCCATAGACAATATAAACACCTTCTTCATTATTTGGAAGAAATGTGAAGGTATAATCCTCTTCCTTCCACCAGATATGCTGGCTACCATAGGCATCAATTCTGATACATTCATTTTGAATTCCTTTACCTCTTATTGAAATTCCGATTTTACCCAAATTCTCCCCCCCAATAGTAGCTCAATAGTCACACAAGTATAAAATTATTATACCTATTTTGTTAATACAGGTAAATTATGTTAAATGCAGTTGTATCTATAGGTACATCTAAGTAACTGCACAAAAATTCCCGCTTGAAAGTACAGGCTTTTTTCTACATTTAATTAAATAGATGTCCTATCCCCTAGCTAGCGATTGGAAAGTATGCCTTTTACGATCGTATTCTATGTTATGTAACCATGAATCCTTGGCATCGTTCCCTTTCCAAGCAGATATATACTCTGCTATTCCTTCAAAAAAAGTGAACGCTTGCTCGTAACAATTGAGTTTTAATAGACCATTTATATCAGGTGAGTCAAATACTCCTCTGTGCCTGATTGATATAAGTAACTCAGTTTCTTTTTTCTCATTTATAATAAATGCTTGTTCAGCCTTTTCTATATCTTCCAAAAGATGTTTTGTCTCTTCTGCTGAAAACTCACTAGAGGGCGTTACGTACAGTGATTTATAAGCCAGTTCTTCGAACCTACATCTTACTGCAAATGTATATAATCTACCTCGAAGAGAATATAGATTAATTTGTTCCATAATATCAGGTGATAAAGACTTAATCTTTTGACTTATTTGTACATATTCAGATAGAAAATTTATACATAGAAGCATTGCTTCTACCTTGAACATTAAGTCGTCAACCTCATCTCGAAAGCCAGTGTTGCGAGGTGATAATTTTCTAACAGTTTCATAAGACATCAGTAGTTTGGGGTGAGCGTATTTTATATTGGACTTCAAGATTTCCATAATTGTATCAAGACTAGCTAGAGTATCTTCTTTAGCCTTCTTCAAGTGCTCAGGGATTGGTACTTCACCCTCAGATCCTTCTTTAGACAGTTCATACCAATTATTTGCGTGACGTTCAGCTCTTTCCTTTTCTATATAATCCATTGCCTTAAATATAATAGGGGAGTATAGGTTCTGATAACACTCCTTTATATATTTTTGATCCTCTCTTTTTTGGGTTAGCAAATGAGATAAAATCTGAGCTGTCGTAGTCATAATAATTGTGACTAAAATTGCTAGGGAAGCTATAATATCTTTTAATTCTAAATGTAAATTCATACCCAAATTCTCCTTAAATATAAAAATACTCAAATTACATTATGTACGAGAGAAGCGTAGAGAAATGTTCATATAAAAAACAAATATAATCATATGATATCTCATTTATCGATAATTAAACTAGTCTAATATCTTAGAAAATCAAATAAATGGTTTTCTTATATTCACTTCATTGATTAAACTGTTAAGCTGGAATTTTATTGTAAACAAATAAAGTTATTCTATAAGGTGTTGTAAATTTAGATGTAATACGGGGCTAGTTAGTTACGTATGTATACATTTTTATTATCATAAAAGTTTTTGCTTTAGTTCGGTACTGGGTGAACGATTCGAAACTCAAGGGGATACGAATTATCCTAGATAAAAAGAGCACCATAAGCGCCCCGTCTTAAGGAAGTTAGCTTTGTACTGCTTTAGCGTATTAGGCGCTTTTCCTTCGGCTTCTTTTATGTGTAAAAAGATATTAAATAGGTGAGTAAGGCTTTGCGTTTCTCGTTTAATGGATCGTGCTTGCTTAAGGCGCTTGCCTTTGAGGGTGTTTGAGGACAATAAAAACTCCCTTTTCGTTTGTTAACGAAATAGGAGCTTAATGGGGAAGGGACGTTATAATACTGTTTGGCGGTGTACGCAACCCTGTCGCGTAAATCAGCGACCAAATCAGCAAATAAAAAAGCGCCCTATCCATTGATAGAGCGCCCTTTTACGAGTATGTATGATCCCGACTGGGTTCGAACCAGCGACCTCCACCCTGTCAAAGCCGTGGTGACCGTAGGATTATAACAGATTTAGTATGAAAAAGCCTGATTTTATTGGGTTTGTCGTTGGATTGAGTTGATAGAGTATGATGAGTTGGGGATTATTTTTTTGATTTAAACCCCAAATAAACCCCAAAAAATCCCCAGGGATATACGTTATTATAACAGGAGAAACTAGACTTTTTGGGTAAAATGATAAAGATCGGTTCTTCTATTTCCTCAATTTCTACGGAAAACATATGAAATATTCCTACCGAGATTTGCTACAATAAAGAAGAGATGAGTAGTGAAGGATGAAAGTGGTGTCTACAATAAAATTGTTTTCATTTTGTAATTAACAACATGTAGATCTTTTTTTATTTACTTCATTATATTTAATATGGTGTGTATAAGTTGGGTACCTTCTGTAGTTTTCATCTATAAGAAATTAGGGAGAAATTCTAAAATAAAGATATCCAAAACAAAAAGGAGAGAACTGCATGTCTTCATTTGAAAGATGGCTACGTGTTATCTTACCGGAAGTTCAATTATTTGATTATATTAAACAGCAAGGCTTTATAAGAAGACAAAAGCGAACAACTCAGGGAATAGAAAGACAATTTAAAATGAATTCGCTTAGCAATAATCATCTACCTCAAAAGCCTGTACAATCTTCTTCTGTATCTAACAGCCCACTATCGACAGGAGCAGTACAGGAAGTGGTTAGAGATACAAAAAAGGGGGTTGCAAGCCTACGAACAAAAACGTCAAGCGGTAACATTGATGACATTTTTGAACAGGTGAATCTTCATTTGAAGAGCCGGATTTTAGAGCAAGATACATTTATCGAACAACTATCTACAGCATATAAAGGAGCACTTTTAAATAAAAGAAAAGGTGCTATTCAACAAGTTTTACTTTTAGCAGGTCCAGAAGGCACGGGTAAAGCACTTAGTCTTTCGTTACTAATTGAACAGCTCTATATTCACCGTCTGATTCCTTATCGGAGACCAGTAGAAATAGATTTGGCTGTATACAATGAAAAGGAAATACATACAAATTTTATTACTGATTGCATGGCTGCCTTTGAATATGGAATTGGAACGGTATCTTTTAGAGGTATCGAAAAAGCACATGCCGATATTGTTCATTACGTTACTTCACTTATAACGAAGGGTTTTTTCCGGACAGATGCGGGTATTGTAGTTGAGGCAAGGGATTACTTTATAGTTTTTTTAATAGATGAAAATATTACTAGTTATGAGGGAGCTTTAAGTAAGTTGCCTCAAGCAATCAGAAGCGTAATTGGTACTGTAGCATTGTCGGAACCGCTATCTATTCAAGGGCTTAGTACCATTGCGGTTGAGCGGTTGCAATTTATGAATCATCAGTTAAATAGAAATGCACAGTATTCTATTTATTTTGAGGAGGATGTTCCCAATTTTATAAGTAAACATGCTGCATACACAGGCGAATATGGGGCTGCCATACACAAATGGATTGAATTAGACATGCAGGCATCCCTTGTTCATCTACGTGCAACCGGGAGAATTAACCCTGGTGATAATGTCCCTCTCATTATAGATGGTGATAGTATTGCCGCTAAGATAGCGGATCAAACTTATCATGTTTTCCAACTATCTGTAGAAGAGGAATCGCTAGCTGAACTTGTGAAGGAGCTTCAGCAGCTAATTGGGTTGAATTCTGTCAAATTATTTGTACAAGAGCTTATTGATACGGTATACGTTCAGTCATTGCGAAAGCAAGCAGGTCAGAAAAATAATCCAATGACTTTACACATGGTTTTCTCTGGAAACCCGGGAACAGGAAAGACAACAGTTGCTCGTCTCATCAGTCGTATATTAAAAGCGATGGGAATTCTCTCGCGTGGTCAATTAGTGGAGACAGCTAGACAAGACTTAGTTGGTCAATATGTTGGTTCAACTGCTCCAAAAGTGAATCAAAAGATTCATGAAGCAATTGGGGGTGTGCTCTTTATTGACGAAGCATATACATTATCACGAGACAAAAATGACCCGTTTGGTCAAGAAGCAATTGATACTCTCGTAAAAGGGATGGAAGATTTTCGAAATGATTTTGTTGTCATTTTAGCCGGTTATACTAATGAAATGAAGGAATTTCTTAAGACAAACCCTGGTTTGCCTTCCCGATTCCCGTTTCAAGTTGAGTTTCCAGACTATAGTCCACAAGAAATGGTTGCAATTACAGAAATGGCTGCATCACAACGAGGATATGAATTAGATCAAGATTTGAGTACGGTACTCATTGACCTATTTACTCAAAAACAGATCCCAGGAAGAAATGACAGTGGGAATGGGCGTCTCGTTCGAAACACATTAGAGGAAGCAATTCGGAAGCAGGCAGTCCGCCTTGCAAAGGGTAATCAAAACATGTCAGAATTAAATCTTCTGACGAAAGAAGATTTCGGTGTAACAGAAGAACAAGCATTCCGACTGGAAGATAGACTTAGTACAATTATTGGACTTGATGATGTAAAAACTGTTTTACGTACCCTGGAAAAGCAAATTCTTGCAAATAAGCGGAGAAAAGATGTAGGTATTGAGGTCAATACGGACCAAACACTCAACATGATATTTTCTGGAAATCCGGGAACTGGTAAAACGACGATTGCTCGATTTGTTGCGGACATGTTGAAGCATCTAGGTGTAATAAAAAAGGGACAGCTTATCGAGGTTGGAAAAAACGATTTAGTTTCAGGATATGTCGGACAAACCACCCAAAAAACAAAGAATATTGTTGAATCTGCTATCGGTGGTGTACTCTTTATCGACGAAGCATATGCTCTTAATGACCAAAAACAAGGAGGAGCAGGGGAAGAGGCCATTCATGAGCTTGTTCGTCTAATTGAGATATATAAAGACAATCTTGTAGTCATACTTGCTGGTTATACGGACGAAATGCAGGAATTCCTCCGTGTTAATCCAGGACTCGCTTCACGCTTCCCACTGCAAATTGAATTTCCTGATTACCGCCCAGAGGAAATGGTACAAATAACAGACCATATGGCTCGCTCAAAAGGATTTCAGTTACAAACTGGTCTTTCAGAGTCGTTAAAAGCATGGTACCAATCAAAGCAGATTACTGGTAAAAGAGATGCAGGGAATGGCCGCTTAGTTCGGAATGTATTAGAAGAAGCAATCCGTAGGCAAGCGGTCCGTATTGTAGATGAAATGAAGCTTACAAATGAAGAACTGACGTTGTTAACAGCATTTGATTTTAATTTAAATGAAAGAGAAGCTAAACCTACTGCTTTCAATGAGCTTGAAAATGTCACTGGATTAAGTGAGGTAAAGGACTTTGTTCATGGTCTGTTTGCTCAAATTGAAATGAACAACCGCCGCAAACAGTTGGGCCTTCCTGATATTAGCAGTCAAAATTTGCATATGGTCTTTAAAGGGAATCCGGGAACTGGTAAAACGACAATAGCCCGTATTATAGCGAAAAGACTGAAAGAACTTAATGTAATTAAAACAGATATCTTGATCGAAGTTGATCGATCTGGACTTGTTGCGGGATATGTTGGACAGACTGCGTTAAAAACAAAGGAAGTAATTGAGCGTGCATTAGGAGGAGTGTTGTTTATAGATGAAGCATATAGCCTTTCGACTGACTCATTCGGCCGAGAAGCAATAGATGCATTGGTAAAAGCAATGGAAGATTATAGGGATGATCTCGTTGTCATTGTTGCTGGTTATGGTAGCGACATGGAGAATTTCTTAAGCATAAATCCAGGGCTTCGTTCTCGTTTTCCAAACATCATTACATTTCCCGACTATACAACACATGAACTCTTGGAGATTGGTAGACTTTTATTTCGCAGCAAAGGCTATACAGTATCTAAATCAGCAGAAGCAGCGATGTTGGAGTTGTTTAAGGAACAAGAGGAAAAAAGGGACAGTGGAAACGGACGTTTTGTACGAAATCTATGTGAAGGTGCCATTCGTCAACATGCGATACGCTACTCAGGAAAAGTTGATGCTAGTATCCAAGAACTAACTACCATTGAGGCAGAGGACATAAACAGAGAGGTGAGTACTGTATGATGATTAAACTCGCTAAGGGACTGCTCTTTTTAGCTTATATTCCATTGTATCTTTTTGTTCTTATAATGCTGTTATTTACACCTTTAATGTCCTTTTTAGATGTATTGGCAGTTGTGAAATATGAGGTACCAAAAGACAATCCATACTTTATCCTATTATTTGTGATCAGTTTTATTCTATATTTATCTGTTCGTATACAGCTATTTCGTAAGTTGTATCAGAAGATACCAGTACTCTGGCCACTTACGCAAATGCTTTTTATGGTTACAATCGGTCTAGCTGTAGGATTATTTTTCATGAATATGTGGGCTGAAAACGAAGTAATTTCAAGGGGAATGGCAATTATATTGTCTATTCTTAGCTTCTTGCTTGTGCGTGCATTTATGTCGTACTGGTATTGGAAATATCCAATCAGTGTAAAAATGTTCAAATAAGGGGAGAGATGAATGCGAGGACATCAGAAAGAAGGACTCTCTAACGAAAGTCCTTTACCTACAATAAGACATGACCAAGTCGAGAATAGCAATGAGCAATTTATAGATGATGAGCAGTACGAGGAATTAGTTTTAGGCGAGAAGAAGTTTCGTACTGCACTCGGGTTACTAGCCATTCTGTTTCTGGTGTTGGGAGTGCTCACTTCAACAAATACTTCAAGCGAAAAAGCAGTAGAAGAGGTGAAAAATCGTATTAGCGATTCTACAAAGGCTGGCTTTACACTTAATAAGGATATGGCAGTGAAGCTTGAGCCAAAAGATTTTAAAATTGAGGGCTTTAGTGGAACGGGCAATGCTCGAATGTTGGTGTGGGACTTTCGTGGAAATTCAGGAAATGAGATTCAAATTTTAGTAGATGGCAAGGTGCTTCGTGAAGTGCATATTCTTAACAGTAATGTTGCTGCTTATTCTGTACCTGTACCTAGTGTTGTCACAATCCGTGGGCTAAAGGGAACTGGTGCAATTACATATGCCGTCAAATTCCCCGATCGGAAGCAAACTGTATTTAATGTTGTTTCAACCAATGGTACAAATCAATATACACTTGTACCAAGGTTTTAACATAACCAGTAGGATCGACATCCTTTACATTTAAAAGGATGTCGTTTTTTATTTAGTTTGATACGGTATTTTTAGCTATTATAGCTCCCGGCTGGGTTCGAACCAGCGATCTCTACCCTGTTAAGGAGGGGTGTTTGACGGTTCTTAGGGATTAGGGGCACTCCTAATAGGTTTATTAGGAGCTAGGCCGCTTTTTCTCCATCCATAACACAATCTTTCTTGATTATAGGGGTAGCATACCGGAAGTGGACGCGTAAAGGGGTAAGTGTGTCTTGTGAAAGGGTAAGTACATAGGGGAAAATCATAATAAGAAAAGACAATGGAGAAGGAACTGACTGCCATTACAATAACAACATTTCCAGAGAGACAAACTGGTGGAAGGAACTGGACACAAAATGTATGATGGAGGGAGAGTCACCAATTTGAGTTTGGGGAGAGATAAGAATGGGTAATGCGTGGGTAGTTCGGCCTTTCCCTCATGGCATAAATCGAATGAGGGAATTTCTTACAAAGCAAGACGGACAATCCGTTGGCAATGGCAAAATAGCAATCGGATGGCCTGGTACTGGAGATTTGTCTAGTGTGACGACAAGAGGAGAGGTAAGAGATATTCTTGACCAGAAACGGACATATTCGGCGAATGCTCTTGGTCAAAAGGTAGGAGTGATCTATCGCTTCCTCTGTGAAGTGAAAATAGGAGATTACGTTCTTGTGCCAGATGGTGGCTATGTGTACGTTGGAAAAGTGATGTCCGACTACCATTATGAGGCTTCCGTTGATAGCGAGCAGGAGGGTTATCCTCACCAGAGATTTATTGAATGGCAATGCGACAAGAGAGCCGTTCAAAGACAAATGCTCACAGGACGATTGTTTGACTCGTTGAAGGGAAGACAGACGCTGTTCGCAACGCATTACAACGATGTTCATGATCTAGTTACAAACAAGCCTCACTATTTCTTGCAGCAAGCTGACGTTGAAATGAAGCAAGAGTATCTGCAAAAGTTGCAATCTGGTAATCTCAATGGTGTCAACTCCAATACATTTGAGAGTTCTGTTTGTATGTTGTTATCTCTTTATTTTCCGGGATTGACTCGTCTTGCCACAACGAACAGTCAGACGGGAGATACAGATCTTCTTGCCGAACTACCGGGAGGGGTCAATGTTCGAGTGCAGGTAAAGCACTTCTATATTGGCAACGGAGCATTAGAGGAAGGAGTGGTCAAGCAATTGGCTGATTCAATGGATGCGGGAGACAACGGTATTATTGTGACAAGCGGGCATGTTGGGTTATCTGCCAAGAAACTGGCTGAAAAGTATTTGGTGGATCGGAAAAATATTGGCTTTATTGACGGAAGAGAATTTGTAGACATGCTGTTTCAAAACCTGAATGAGCTGCCAGAGGAAGCGCTGATTACATTTGGATTAGCAAAGAAAGTGGTATTGTTTTGAATTATGCTTTAGGGGGGCTGAACTATATGAGAATTGCGCTTGTCAGTTGTACGAAAAATAAACAATCCTATCCATGTAAGGCAGCGGAGATGTACCAGCCATCTACACTGTTCCGTAAAGCAACGTCCTATATACAAGGAAGGGGCTACGGCGACTGGTATGTCCTCTCAGCAAAGTATGGGCTGTTGGAAAGGGGGAGAGAAATTCAGCCGTATGATATTACCTTGAATGATATGCCGGCTAAAGAACGGAAAACATGGGCCGAGCACGTCGGCAGACATCCTTTCACTTTAGCCGACACATGTAGACTTCTATGCCGGTCGTAACTATCGGCAATATCTAATCCCGATTTTGGAAGGGGCCGGTATCACTTGTTCTGTCCCCCTGCAAGGGTTGGAAATTGGACAACAATTGCAATTTTATACAAGAGCAATTCAAGATGAGTAAGGAGGACACACAATGGAGCAATTTTTGCAGCAGGATTGGGGCTGTCTGACATGGACACATTGGATTCGCTTTTCAGAGGCGCAAGAGTATAGAAAGCAAGTCCCAAATGTGGCGGGCATGTACAGAATCAAGCCTGTCGGAGTTAATAGACTTGTCTATATTGGACAGACCGGCAGGAATTTGCGGGAGCGGGTGCTTGATCATCTTATCAAGCATACGCTGACAGAAGATATGCCATTCAATGACCCTCATACAGCAGCACCTTCATTATGGGCTTTGGCACACGGGAATGGATGGGAGTTTGAGGTTTCCGTTGTTCCGATAGCCATTACCAAAGAGTAAGGGAGACGGGACTGCCTATCCTACCCTATAGTTAGCTCGAGCTAAAAAAGGGAATAAGTATTTACGATCAGCATTAACATAAGCAGCTCAATCAGTAAGAGGATCAAAGAACTATCTTGGTGCACTGTATAGACAGACGTACAGCCGGACGAAAAGGTAAAAAAAGCAGCAATTGTAGTTGCTCATGCGATGTTGAGGATCGCTTACTACCTTTTAACCAGGAAAGAAACATATGTTGATTTAGGCGAAGACTACTTTGATAAACAAAGACAAACACCTATTGTAAGACATTCGGTTCGCAGGTTAGAAAACTTAGGTTATACTGTGACAATTACAGAAGCCTCCTAATCCATAACCCAAATTCATAAACACCTCTGATCAATGCGCTCCTCTTTTTTTTTAATGAATGAGCTGCGTCTATTTAAGTATTGCCTTTTTATCGAAGACACAGAAGTTAATTTTCATGGTAGTTCCACAGTTCCAAGCAGAAATGTGTAAGTGAAAGGATACAATATAGCCTTATGGCTCTCTGCGTCTCCTTCTGGTAATGCAATATTGGAACTGTACAATTACGTTAAAACATCAAAGCCATGCAGGAGATGAAACCACAAAACACAAAGCCAACATATGGGCCAACTGTTACTGACAAAGGTCGTGCTTCAGAGGCAGAAGTAGAGCGTGGTGTGAAGCAATGGCTACAACCTCCCAAGAGTCCTCCGCTTCCAGACAGACGACGAGAGCGACGCTGCGGTTGTAATGCTGACAAGACTTTCGTGGCTAAACATCATTCCACACCCTGAGTAATAAGTATTCTGCTCAGCGTATTTACTTCAAGTGGGGGCATGAGCATGTTCAAAACGGGGAAAAGCTGTTAATTGGGCATATTGGTATACATCGCAGCAATCGGACTTTTGTTTTTAATAAAATGCTTATCTAGAAATAAAAGCCCTGAAGAGTCTAAATGAGACTTTTTGGAGTTTTGTTGTGTAAACCTGCGCATTTATGCTACTGACCATTGAGCAAGGTCATCGCTTTATAAAGAATCTTGTTCGTTCTATACTAGTATTGAAACCATTCCAAACTGCCCAAAAGCTATTGAGGGATACGCGAAGAACATACTGCGATACTGCTACACCTACAACAGGAACTCATTGACAAGGTGAAGAGTGTATCAATACCGCACCAAACGAGTTAGGAACAGCAGGTTCAAAGTATATCGTTGGAAAATGGAAGTGTGTAGCATATTGGACACCAGGTACATGGAAAGAGTGTAAAGTGTTGAAAGGCGGTTAAAATTTAATCAAATACGGCTTTGTTAGTAAAGTTTTATTGCTCTAACAGTGTTCTAAGTCTAAAGATGGGTAATAATGGGGGAAAATATAGTGCATAGCTATATGTTCGAATCAAAACCTGCTATAATTGAATATCATATTTAATAGCGGGGTTACCATGATAAAAGATCGAGACGGAAATTTAATTACCCCTTCATTTAGGAGAATTGAACCTGAAGATTTTTCGACCCTCAACCATTGCTGTGAATACTTTGACTGGGAGAAAGAGGCGTTTTATGAGGAAAATTCCCATGTCTTTATGTGTCATTTCCCTGGTCAAGATAACGAAGCACTTGGTTTTATTTCCTTAATACCTTATGTTTTTGAAGGGGGAAACGAAGGTGGATATGTTGAAATATACTTAGTTGAGTCTACTTATGATTATGTAGGCACTCATTTGGTTGGTTGGGCATGTAAAATGGGGATAAATTGGTTTAAAACAGATGTCCATTTCTTCATAAAGGCAGTACCTAAACATGATGAAGCACTAGCTTTCTTCGAGGCTATCGGGGCGGAAGAGGACAGCCTAGGGTACATGGTTATATACCCTGAAGCCGCAAAAGAATTAATTCAAAATTGTGGACTATGATAAAGGAGGTAGATATGTGTGAATCGAAAAAGGAACATGCATCGGTATAAATCTGAACAACTAGTAGCAGCTAGAACTTCAAAGTTGGGACTAAAGCTGAGACGTAAAGTAGAAGTTTCAGAAACCAATCTTCCTGCTGCTTCGCCTTTAGGACCTTTAGTAAGCCGGTCAAAGAGGGAAAGATCACATATGGAGCATTTGGATTATATCGCAGCCCGAAATTATTGCCGAGTACACGGAAAAACACTTCGAGATTTAACAAAAGCTGAAATGGAACAATTTAAAACTAGAGCCGTAAGTGTTCGTTTTTAAATTTATATAGGTGTATTTCAAGAGTATCCTAAGGCTGCTCTTCTTCTTTTGAACAACGAAGGTATATATAGACGGCTTTAGGAGAATTATGTAACATAAAGATAGACTGCATTAAAATGAATTGACATTTCTTTTAAAGTATTATTTAATTTAAGTACTTTTCTTTGGAGGTGCATATCTAATGCCTTATGATCATGATTTTGACTGTGAATGCAAAAAATGTCGTGCAGAAGCTGAAGATGGTTTGCGTTCATGGTTCCCTAATGCGGAAACTGACGAAGAATTAGAGGAAGCAATGGAACGCGAATTGTCAAGAATGTTGGATAGGTAAGTACATCCGTAAGAAAAAGAACTTTATAATTAATGTAAAGAACGGTGCATAAGCATCGTTTTTTACATTGAATTTTTTTGGGGATAAAAACCAAAGGGATGGTACATAAGAAGGACAGAGATGCTCCTCTTGTGTACCGTTTTTATCAGAAAGGTTGCTCATTCTTTAGATAATCTTCAAGTGATTTATAAATAGAAATTGAATGAGATTTATGTCGTTTTGCGATTTCGATCTGTTCGTTAACTGCTTTTTGTGTGTAAGAACGGGATCCCCCTTCTTCTAACAAAGCGGCTTCAACATCAGTTTGAACAGTTACAATTATTATGTTATCGACTCGTCCATCTACAAGCAGAACCATATTTTCCAACTTTACACACCATCTTTCTGCCCACTGGGGCATTTTAAAAAAATCAGGATAATTATAACTTTTGTAACGCTATTTATTCAATTAGATTTCCTAAAGTTTCCATGTTCAAGGGGTATCAGTTTTATAGATAGTTTAATCAGAGTCATTCCTAGGGCTCTTTTTATTTTTGCTAAAACACCATTTTGTAGTCATCCGAGAGGAACAGAAATGCACCTTCTTTTTATGAATAGCACATATCTTAGTCTTTGAAAAGTATTGTTACTTTTTCTCATGCCTGTAAATATACCGTGTGAAGAGACAGGAGGGAGGGGGATTTAAAACGTGTCAGCATTTTGAGTCACCCCCCTTTCACTTTTTTACATGGTAATGGTAATCCATAATCTTTTTTGTATCTGGAACTTCTCCCCATTAATCAAGCCATCCACTTTTAGCCTATGCAGCTTGCGCGATTCCGTATTTAAATCTCGCTCGGTTGGTGATGTTCACGTTGACTCCCCTTGTGGAAAAAGTATTATAGGCGTTGCTGCTGACGATGACAGCCGCTATTAGAGTCCACACAATCCCGAATGCTTCTAATATTAGGTATTGCTTGAAAGACGCTAATGCCTACAAATAATTTTTCGTTTTTCTTTTCAGCTTGTGCCCGAAAGTGAGTGCTGTCGGTTATGATGAGGGAAGCCCTTTCGATAGAAATTTAGAAAGAGCTTTTTTCATCAATTTCACTAAACAGAAAAACTGCAAGGGAAATCCTGTGACAAACTTATAGGAAGTAATTCTTGTGCAACATACAAGCAAGTAGAGTGTTTTTCAGCTCCTTACGAACTCGCCCCATCCTCATTTATTCTCATTAACTCCACTATCTTTCTTTCAATCCTCGCCAATTCCTCTTCCGGGCGCTTCCACCAGTTTCGGCTCCAAATTCGCTCAATTTTCCATCCGCGTTTCTCTAAAAAATCTTGTCTCACAGCATCTCGCTCCCGCGCCGTCTTAGAACTGTGGTACATCGCTCCGTCACACTCAATCCCTAACACATATCGTCTCGAGTCATTCGGATGAACAACAGCCATGTCAATTCGGTAACCAGATGCCCCAACTTGCGTATGCAAAAGATATCCTTTGGCTGAAAGCGCTTCATACACTTCTTGTTCAAGCGGACTGTCGAATTCCGGCGGACCTAGACCGCTCAGTTGCATTTTGTAGTCAGCATTCAAATTGGCAAGCACTGCGCGTGCTCCTTGCAGGTTACGCTGGGAAATGGCATACGTATACTCCAGATAGCGCTTGAAAAAGTAGATAGACTTGTTTTGCTCATTCCCAGGCAGTTCTGTTGGTAGGATGGATGAAACAATCCAGACGGCTTCCTTGGCGCGGGTGATGGCTACGTTTAAGCGGTTTTCTCCTCCCGCTCGGCTAAGGAGCCCGAATCTCGCATACATCTCTCCTTGTATATCCGGGGCATATGTGATGGAAAAGATAATAATATCCCGTTCATCCCCTTGGATGTTTTCAATGTTGCGGATGAGCAGTCTTTTATCAAGCTCTTGACTATTAACCTGCGCATATGCGGAGCCGAGTGCCGCATCCTCTGCTGCGCGGCGTTTTATCAGGGTTTCAATCAGTTCAGCCTGTTGCCCATTCATGGCTACAACACCTAGAGATTGAGGTCTCTGATTCATATAATGGTCAGCTATTAAATCTACAACCTTTTTTGCCTCTTCCATATTACTGTTGTTCACCCAGGTACCATTTTTTACGTGAAACCATTGAATGGCTGGAGGGTCCTGAATTGGTACTACGTTTGGCGCTACCTGAATATTTTTGTAAAAAGCATGATTGGAGAAGTTGATTAGTTCTTCAAACTTAGAACGGTAATGCCACTGCAGCGGCTTTCGTTTGCACGTCCGAGCCGCCAAGGTGAGCAGGGACTCTGCTGTTTGAATTTCTTCAATATAGTTCTCGTCATCTTCTTCCATTAAATAACTTTTTCTTCCTACTCTTGTCGGCGGGAGTTGTTTATCGTCGCCTGCAATTACTGCCCTTTTGCTCCGGAAGAGAGCAGGGATGCCGTTTTCTGGAGGACATTGGCTGGCCTCGTCAAAAATTACGAGGTCAAACAAGTCCTTCTGAAGCGGAAAAATTGTACTGGCTGTTTCTGGGGAGACAAGCCATACAGGTACAATTTTTGAGATAACCTCAGGGGAAGATGACAGGAGCTGGCGGATAGGCATAACTCTTGTCTTTTTATTGCACTGATTGGATATGTCTAAGTACTTTTTAGCATCTAGTTCCTGCATTCCCTGTTGTAGCTTCAGGCGCAGGTAAGCTGCGGCCAATCCTTGCTTTTGCTTCAGCAGTTCTCCATATCGGCTTCGGTGCAGTTCATGCTCTCCTTCTGAAATATCTCTAACAGCCGGATTAGTATCTTCTGTCTGATGAATCCAGTACTCTAAATATGCCTGCTCCACCTGTTCCCACCACTGTGTTCCAATAGCATGGCCTGGGGATGGGGGAAACTCCTGCATGCACTTTTCATAAACGGAACGGACTGTGCGGGAGAGACTGTCTCGCTCCAAATCTGCTTGCTTTAAGGAATCCCAGTCTTCCTGAAGAGTGCGGCGCAATTCTCGTAGCCACTCTTCCTGTGACTTATCCTCATGCAATTCCGCTATTTTGGTATTTATCATCGATTTTGGCAACAGGGATTCAAAGTTTCTTATTCCTAGTTCAATTTGCTCATAAGTGCTGTAACAAGTTTGAATGTTGTCAAACTGTACAGCCAGCTTGTCCCATTCCAGTTCTGACGTACCGCCCAACTGTGCTGCAAATGTCTGGTGCTTGCGCGTCCACTGATTCCAGCGCCATTTGGCAAGGAACTTGTTTCTAATGGCTCCCTGCAAGAGAGCTCGTCCCTTTTCGATTGAGGACTTGTGGTGCTGCAGGTAGCTGCTGGGTACGTTCATTTCTTCAAACAGCCGAAGCAAATCTGCTTTTTGCTGCTCCCATGCAAGCAGGCTGTCCATCGTTTCCAGCCAGTAATTCCGTTGCTCCAACGTCATGGCAGAGAAGCTGTTCCGCTCGGCCCAGGGGTGATCTTTATGATAATAGCGTGCTGCATAGCGCCCTAGCTTCTCCAGTTTTTCCTTCATTGCTTTCAGGTCGGCAACCGTTAAGTTGTACGCTTCTGAAGGAAGGCGAAGCCGGGTTTCCTTGCCGCGGTAGGAGAAGTGCCGGTTATACATTTCAAACAGTGAAAGTCCGTTCTGCTGAGGATTCCACAGCGTTCTGGCAATGCTATTCAAATAGGTGGTTTTTTCAGCAATTTCTTGAGAGCACTCCTTATATTCATCTCTTGCCTGCTCCCAATTTGCCTCCGCAGAATTGATGAGCCGCTGCACCAGCTTGTCATACAAAGCCCGGCGGACCGTCAATGACAAGCGCGTGCTCATAGCGAGCAGCCAGTATAGCTTCTTCCTGTGAAGTATCCGTACTGAGCAAGAAGAAATTATCTTCTTCAGGACCTTCGTCTACATGACTAATACGCTTTGTGTTTGTTTCCTCATGCTCTAGTTCAGTTCCATCTAACAGCAACGAAATCAGTTTGCTTTGTTCGCCACTTTCTATGCTCCTAATTAAAGATTGATAGTCCTTAGCAATTCCTCTTTTACCTTGATGAAACTGACCTAAAATGGCATGAGCCACAATTGCCAAAGGTGCCGTCTTCTGTAATGAAAAGACCTTTTTGTAAGACCCTTCTAACTCTTCCAGATACTTCTCTAGCGGAACGAAGGCATTTACATGATTAGGTAGGGGAGAGTGAATCTGCAGCCCCATCTCCCAAAGTTTTATAGCATACTCCTGCAGGTTGAAAAAATCGGAGAAGAGAAGAGCTTGTTCCAAGCGTGTCTCCGGGATAGACGTTTCATTGCTTTGTTGAATGGCCAAAATTAAAGTACGGTTCCAGAATACTTCGCTGTCTTCTTCGGAAGATAGAAACCATTCTCCCCCGTGCTTTGTCAGCTCCACAGAGTGGTATAAGAGGGGGGCATGAACACGCGTGCCGTCTTGCAGTGTGCCAGATAGGAAAGGAAAACCGATGTATAAATCGCGTGCACCGGTTTTGGCGTAATGGTCTTCCCATTCCTTTTTCAGATTTTTAAAGCTGTTGGTCCATTTTATTTCTTCCATGGAAGAGCTTTTAGTATTGGTAACCCGAAATTTTCCCACGCTTGTCTGGCTGATAAGGGAACGGATAAGATCAATAGCGGACTGGGATTGTTGTTCCGGCATTGCAGAAAGGTCTATATAAGATTTATTCAGGCGGGTGAGCTTGATATTTTTATTATTTTGATTTAGGTCGTTGAGCTTGTCTTGAAGCTGCTTCAGTTTGTTGATCAGCTGCATATGAATTACCTGTCGTCTAAGGATAAGTATATTTGGTATTATTAGGAAATATTGTTCGTTTTATCCTTTAGTCATCTATAGAGAGTCGAAGAGGTGCTTAAAAGCACAGAAGCTATTCCTGTGTATTTTGCTCAGAAGAGTTAAAACTAATGTATTTCTGAGAGGGTCTTATATATTTCTGAAGCAGATGAAATCCCAGCAATATAAACCAGCCTTTAGAAATCAGATAGTTAAAGGAATAGTTAGGAATTTCGAGTTCTCCTTCTTAAACACAGATGCACCAAGTGATGATGGAAAGGACGCTATAGCATACGGTTTTAGAAAAGAAAAAAATCAATCTGTATGTGGGTGAGCTAAGAGACTGTCCAGAAGGCTTTACCATCGCAAGGCAAGTGTAGGCTGCTGTCTTCTATTTAGACAATCGTCAAGTACACATCTTGTCCCAGAATCGCGATTCAGGAGAAGATACGTATAATCTGGTGAAGTATATCTGTGAGAATGGATTGCGGGGGAGACGAAATTTATCTCCATATAGACAATGGTATTGGCCGAGAGAATATGTATGAATAACTCCGAATGGGTTTGAACGTGAACGAGCGACATCCGCCCTCGCAAAGCCATGGTGATCGTAGGGTTATAACAGATTTAGTATGAAAAGCCTGATTTTATTAAATTTGTCGTTGGGTTGAGATGGAGTAGGATGTGTTGGGGGTTATTTTTTATTTGAATCCTAAATAAACCTCAAAGAATATTTGTTATTGTAACAGAGAACGCTAAGCTATTTATACAAATATGAACTCTACAAAGCTGAGAACCAACATGTTGTACTAGGAACTGTTTTTAAGTTGTTGTGTTCAATAAAAACTCAAAGCAGACCTCGTTTTCTCTACGGTTATGTTCCTACCAGCTCGAGAAACACAGAAGTGCGCTTCAAAAAATCAGCTTACTCCTAATACAAGTTCTTTTGCACAACTTAGAACTTCATTCTTAAACGCAACTGTTATTAATTTTATATATATTATTTTAATGTCTATCCTTACATGCTGAACCTTAATACCCAAATGTCTCCTGCACGTTCTAGTGCTGTTAATTTCTTATGAATTGATTGATTACCTCGTATATTTTGTCTAAAATTAGTGTATTAGGGCGGGAAGAGGAGGATGTAAGTGATAAAGAAAATAAACGTAGATACATTCTTAAAATTTCTTGGACAGGGGATAAGTGATCCAGCGCTTGTTATAGGGGATGACATGGAGCGTTATGTGTTAAAAACACAGAAGGTTACACATAATGGGAAATTAACTACTTTTGACTGTATGTTTCTGAATGAGTTATTGAGTGCTCAAATTGCCAAATACTTAAAAGTCCCAGTGCCGGATGTTGCAATTGCTCATATTGACCAAGCATTCCTGGAAAACGACCCAGAGATTGTATTTGTACATAGATTTCAGGAGGGGATTCATTTTGCTTCGCAAGAGTTACCTGAAACAGAGGAGAACTTGCAAGAGAACTATCGACTTTTGATGGCTATGGGAAAATCTCATATTAAAAGAAATTGGAAACAATTCTTTAACAAAATTGTTAATCCTGAGGACATTGCGCGGATTGTTGCATTTGATATTCTTATTGCCAACTTTGACCGCTATGATAATACTGGAAATTTGCTCATTGCCAACACTTCGGAGGGAAGAAAAATCTATGGTATAGATCATGGACATGCTTTCTTTGGACCGCTATGGGATGGAAACAAGATACAAGGACTTTCTGCTCCTAAGTCAAATTTGGAGTACATCGAATCTTTCGTTAATTTTGTTCTCAATTTAAATAAAATTAACGGATTGCAAAATGCAAATGGTCTTGGAGAGGTTTTTCGTGCTGTGGAAGAGAAAATTAATTTGGATGATTTGCAATATCATTCCTTTCAAGACATCGTGTCTATGATAGAAGGGATAAACGAAGAACAAGTCCTTCAATGGCTTAATAATATACCAGAATCATGGTATGTGGAAAAGAATGCTCAGGTATCTTATTACGCACATTATTTACTAAGACAGAAGGATTTAGTTCGACATATTCTTCAACGTCTGGCTGAAAGAAGGGCATTTACAAATTTCAGGGGAGGTGCGCTGCAGTGGAAGGAAGAAAAGCAAGCTGGTACAGTATAGTTAGGTATTGTCCTGACCAACTAACAGGCGAAGTTATAAATGTTGGTCTCATTCTGCATTCTATTGAGGATTCTGTTGTGATTCGCTATCGTATGCTTGAGGAAAATTCAGCTAAAATTCGAGCTGTAACAAATTCTCAAGTTGATATAAGTACATATAAGTCGTTTAGAGACATATTAGAGTATTACTTACAGAATTGTGTTTCAAACCTGTTTGGAGCTGTTGGCTCACTGCAGGTTGCGCCCGCAATAGACGAAGATTTTCTTCAAAAACTTGCTGTTTACTATGAGAAAAGTCCATTATATCTAACACGTCCTAAGTACGCATTAACTGCAGATATGGATTTGTTATTCAATAAAATTTTTGAGACATATGTTGGTAAGAAATATGCAAACCAAAATAATGCACAAGTAGGTGCCAAGAAGTATATTAGGAATATTTTTGAAGAAAAACAGTTATTACATAAGAAGGTGGCTTCAGATTTTGTTATTACTCCAATTGAAGGACCAAATAATCTGAAGTTAAATATCGATTTTGCCTATAAGAACGGTGTATGGAACTATATGCAAGCAGTACCAGTCCTTCATAGCTCTGCAAAGAATACGGAGTGGTTTGCGAAAACCAAGTTTATGTTGGAAAATATTGATGGTGATGCTAATGTTCATCTTTTATTCAGGCAGATTGATTGCAAGGAAAACGAGGATTTAGGCAATCTAATGGATTATCTAGTAAGTCGCAACGAGCGGGTGAGTCGACTCAACATTGATAATCAGAGTGAGTTAGAACGCTTATGCAAAGTAATTGCGCGAGATGCACATGATTTAGATACACTAAAAATTTCATAGGGAAGCCTATCCGATAAAACAAAGAGCCTATGCCCGCCTTTTTACAAGAGGAGGGTGTAGGCTTTTTTCAATTTAGTATATGATAATGCCAGGAAATATAAGGGATGACAATTGCCTTATTCTCGCAGCTAGATAATAAGCAGGTCGTCACTAGGCTCAAATATCCCCTTGAGCATGAGATTCCCCCCCAAGCAGTTCAAATATCTAATATTAGAATATAACATAATAAAGTTTTCTTACACACCCCTCTTGGCCTCCATCAATATTTATGTACCCTTTCTTAAAAAGTTTTCCTCCTTGATAAATACACTTTGACTTCAAGTCAATACAAGAACATGATCTGTTGCTTTCTCATCTTTCACTGTTTCAGCATAGACATCAATACCGTAGTCATTTTTTTCAAATGTTGTAAAAAGCCATTCAAATTAAAAGTCAGTTAAGCAATTTAATAATGAGCGCCCTTATTGCCAGTTAAGGTTGATTTTTTCACTAAAGGTATCAAATATAATTAATTGAGTTGTAAGGAAATAGTTGTTTCTTGTTATAAATGGAAGGCTATTAAGTGATTTATTCTAATTTTCCTGTCTTTTAAACAAGGATAAGGCATCTAATGAAATGTAAAAGTGACAGGATTATCGGGCGCCAACAACGCTTCTTCTGGGGGATATGAACCTGTTAATGATAATTGCAACATGTGGTATGTGCTTAGGATGACCGCCTTGTCTTTCAATCCATCTAGATTGTAACTCTGTAATCCAAAATACGTAAGAGTTATGTATCCCTGTGCAATGGTATCTTGCTTAAGTATATGTATGCCTCTTGTTCTCTCCTCTTAATTTTCTTTTGCAGCGGTAACTGATGGATATTTATATATCGGAATTTAAATAAATTATTATTTTTTTGTATTTATACTTTTGGATGAAAGGTGTCAAAGCCTCTATCAGCCCATTTATTATACACATAGCAGTATACGATAACTTCCCATTTAAGGTGTGACCAATTATACGTTCACATCAAGCCACAAAGTTTGAAGAGCTATAATTAACCCTACACATCTTTTTTATTTTTAGAATAATGGATGAGCTATAGGTGATGATAAATATCAAGAAGTTTGTATGAAAAATGAATAAACAGTTCTATATTATAATTAATTGATTTTAGGGAATTATTTGAAAAACCTTTAGCAATAACCATTTACATCAATATCATATTCATACCAAATATAATTAACCTTCATCGATTGAAGAGAGAAGATTTTTTTGTATTTTGATATAATATTAACGGTTATGTTTAATAAAAGAGCGCTTCTGTAAATATGCAATAAAAGTTAAAGAAATCCAACTGAAAATTCGAATTTAATACACCGTTAATCTAAAGATCATTTATAATTGATTTAGTAATTATGTAATCAACAAGCCTTATTGAGGAGAAATCTATAAGATGAGTATAAATGCACAGAGTAACCATGTTTACGGATATGTATTAGAAGTATTAACTTCTGGTTTATATCCAAATAATTTAGATGTCTTAAGAGAGTATGTTCAAAATAGCTACGATGCAATACAAGCATTACGTGAACTAGGATACCCTGCTTCCGAAGAAATATACATTAGCATAGAAGGTAAATCAATTATTATTCATGATACAGGTATAGGGATGGACCGTCGGGTTGTTGAGAAATATCGATATTTTGGCTATTCAGAAAAAGTCACAACAAAGAATACAGGTTTTCGTGGTATTGGAAAGTTAGCAGGATTAAGTGTTGCTACTGATTTAGAGGTAATTACATCTAAAATAAATATTCCGTTCCAATATCGCATAAAGTTTGAAGCTTCTAAAATGCTGTCTAAAGTTGTTACAGGAAAAAAAATAGGTGAAAACTATCCATTAGAGGAACTAATTGAAGAGTTTACACTCATCGAAGAATATCCAGAAGATGCTAATGCACATTATACAAAAGTTATTTTACACGATATCAAAGAACATGCAAGTGAATTACTTGATGAAGAGGTATTACGACAGCATATTTCACAGGTTATGCCTGTTAAGTTTGACCATCAAGTATTTAAGCAGGCGCAAATAATAACTGAAAATTTAGAACATAATATTGAGAATTTTCGAACTGTTGACATCTATTTAAATATGAAGAAAGTATTTAAACCTTATCATGATAAAGATGGCTTGTCAGGTTTAACTTTCTACAAAGTGTATAAAGATGCTGAAGCAGAGAGAGATTTAATCGCATTTGGATGGGTTATGCAGAACGGACAGAAATCAAAAGGAATTTCAAACGAACACATAAAGAATATACGTGTAAGTTATAAGGGTTTTATGATTGGAGACAAGGAAATATTAACACCAGTTCTATTTACATCTGGGCGACTATTTCTAGCTGCATGGTTTGCAGGTGAAATCTATGTCATAGATGAAGAGCTAATTCCAACTTCAGCTCGCGACCAGTTTGAAAGCAATTCTGCTCGGAATCAACTATACACTCAATTGAGGGAACAGATTGGAAAAAATTTGGATAAAATAGCGAACAAAACATCTCAAAGTAACTCTGTTGAAAAAGAAATTGAGAAAGTGGAAAAATTAGTTAGAGATGTACAGAGCTTTCAACAATCATCTCTTCCGATAGAAATGATTAAACAAAAAGAAAAAGAGATTGAGGATAAAGTAAAAAAACTCGAAAAGAAGGTACAAACAAACAAATCCGTACTTTCAAAGGACAAGATAAAAAAGGCAACACACGTAATTAACCAACTTAATCAAGAGAAGAAAAAGTTAGAGGAAGCAGAAGTAAAAAAAGAAAACCAAGTTGAAATTGATTTTAAACCAAGCGAAAAACAAGTTTATGAGATTATGACTAAATCTATTAGAACGTTCTTTAGAAAATATGAACTTGAAAATGAAGAGGAGCTACTTGCTCATATGTATAAGAAATTAAGTAATGTTTTTGGCGTTAGACAAAGATGAGGTGGAAGTAAATTATGCAGCTAGTACCAACAGATTACAGTAGCCTTAATCTGTCTTCAAGTAAGAAGATGTTTTTAATGATTTGTAAAAAAAGACTGGGTGATGACTTCAAGGGTTTTTTAGAACTAAACCCTACAGGTGGCCCAATTCCTACCTTTTTACTAATCCTTCACCGTTCCATCGGACTTGTCTGCATAGTGTTCAATGAAGGAATCGGTACTGAAAATGTAGTCTCTACTATACAGCTTTTAAAACCTAATATGTGGACACCGCAGGAAGCTATTCTTCGTAAGAAGCTCCAAAGAGAGAGGAGGCTTGTGAATAGTGATGGGGAAATTATTGTAAATGTTAACTGGATTTATGCGTTTCCGGATGCCGATAGAATGACTACCTCCAATACAGATTCATACAATTATATATTCAAAGAAGACATTGCTAGGTTTCTCAAAGAAGAAGACAGCTTAAATAATTTTTTATTAAGTAAGTTTAGTCATGAACAGGACCTTGCAGAAGAAGTGATGAATCATCTAGGATTCATAATAGCGCCAGAATACTATATCCCATTAAATGTAGAAAAGCTCGTCCCTAAGAATGATATCGATATTGTCTCTGATATAAAGCACGAGTACCTAAGTATTACGAATAAACATCAGATAGCACAAGCATTATCATTAGATAGTGACCAAATAGATTTAATTAACCAATTTAATACAAATGACCACTTACTATTAGCTTGTGCAGGTAGTGGTAAAAGTTCTATTTTATTGTCAAAAGCTCTAAGATTTGCAAGTGCTTATCCCGATAAAAAGGTACTAGTTACTTGCTTTAATAAAAATCTTGCCCAGTATTATATGTGGAGAATAGATGTGGCTGGATTTACAAATAGAAATCTTGAGTGCCGTACATTTCATAGTTTTTGTTTATATCTACTAGATTATTTTAATATAAATAGGACATCTCTAAATTTTGGAACGGACGATTATGACCAGATTTTTTCTTATGCTCTTCAACAGTTTAAGAGTGGAAAAATCAAACCTGAGTATGATGCCATTTTTATTGATGAAGTGCAGGTCTTTAAGAAAGAATGGTATGAATTTTGTTACAATATGTTGGTTTCAAAAAGTAAAGATAAACACTTGTTTGTAATTGCGGGTGACAAGTCCCAGAATGTCAATAATAATATTGCAAAAGGTTTAGCCCCTTGGCAAGTCGAAAAAGACGGATTTCCAACGTTTAGAGGAAGTACAGTTAGGATCGAAAAGAACTACCGCAACTGCATTGAAATAAACAATTATATAAATGGATTTGTCAGAGAAACTAAACAATATCTACAAACCTTTGAAATTGATGTTAGTAAACGGGAAGACCTCTTTTTGCGTGGAAAAGCTGTTAGACATGGATATGAACCGAAAATAATTTGTTCCAGCCGTGTTAAAGAGGTACAAGAAGTCTTTAGGGCAATTGATGAGTTAGAAAGTAACCATGGAATTCCCCTCTCACAAATTGCTATCCTTATACCGCAAAGGCAATATAGAACGAAGAAATATTATATTCTGAAATGGTTAACAGATGAGTTTAATCGAAGAGGTATAGATTGCACCCCTCTTTTAAATGATGATGAACATTATGTAAGATACGGTGAACGAAAGGGTGTATCTATTTGTACTATTGAATCTGCATTAGGTCTCGATTTTCAAGCGGTTATTATTTGTGGGTTACTTCCATTAGGGCATTATGAGCAAGCATATGAAGAACAACATTTAATTGAAGAAAGTATTACGGAAGAGATTCGTATGGTTCGAAGAGAAGAATTCTTTAAAAATGTAAACCAGTTATATACAGGAATGACACGAGCTCGAGATTTCCTATACGTTATTTTATCTCATGACCAATCAAATATTTATTCAAAGATATTATTAAATGCAATGAAAGAGAAGGAGCCGTATGATAAATAAGATTGAATTATCACAGAAGTCTTTCTTAGCATCATTAGGTTATGATGTAGTTTTTGCAGATAAAATTCCCCAAGAATTTGTTCATTTCGAATCAAGTATGGTCATAATTGGGGGGCTTACCAGCGAAAGTATTGTAGCAGATTACGACTTATATGTATTAGGGAATGTACAAGTTAAGAGAATTCATGTTAAGCGAAACATATATGTCTTCGGAAATATTAGCTCAGATAGCATAACTGTAAATGGGACTATACAAGTTACTGGAGACTTAAAGTGCAAAAGCGTTGAGGCTGGAGGCGATATACTAGCTTTTTCAATTGATACTGAGAAGTGTTTAGTGGGTAAAGATTTACTTATTAAAGGACCGATAATTGTTGGCGAATACTTAAAGGTTAAGGACAGTTTAATAAGCCTTGAAGGGATTCTAGGACCTGGCAGTTGTACAGCAGAAACAGTGATTTCTAAAGATTACATTCAGCATGTGGAAATAAATGCTCAAAGGTCTATGGTTCTTAACTCACAGGATAAGGAAACCCCTGATGCTTTGACAAAACGTGAGTATTCAATTGGAATTTTTAGTGACCATACCGAGATGGAGCAATTACAAGTTGAATTAAGTAAAGAAAACTTTATACTACTTAAGTTATTTGAGGATTATGTAAAGACAATGGAGCAACATTGGGACTATGATGAAATAGGGGTACAATTTGATGCAATCCAACGCTTTTTACCGAATTACAGTCTCTATTGTGAGAATTATCTTAAAATTTTAAAACTTTCACACCTGTCAAAATTAGAATATATTGAAGAGTTTATAGTTTTGCTAAATATTAAGGCTTCAACACCAAAATTTATGTATTCTATTTCATTGGTAGAAGATGTGTTAGGTGAATTCTTTGTAGAAGCAAAACAGAACACACGGAATCTTAGAGTGCGAAATAATGACCGTGAAAGCGTGATCCAGAGTCTGTATTTTTTGCAGCTGCGTAAATATCTTCTTGATGCAGAACAGTATGATAATTTAGTTGGTAAGTTATTAAATACCTTATTCTCCGGATGTTAAGGAATTTTTAGGCTAGAGTAGCACTAAGAAAAGAAAATTATTCCGCTAACCAAAATAATACTTATTTGTTCCTGTTATTGACTTAAATATCTTTCACTTATTCTAGACTGATAAACAGAAAAATTAAGAAAGAAGGTGTGTATATTGGAAAATAAAAACAAAGAGATCTTTATGAATCATATAGTTAATGAATACTTACAGGAGATCCAGGGAACTAATAAGACACGTGTAGTTAATAATCATCCTGAAGAAGTTTTTCTTGTTGGCAAGCTTTCTCCATTAGGAGTTGAAAGTAGTGAACAATCATCCACAACAAATATTTCGCGTGTGGGGATAGACTTTTATATCAATAACCAGTCATTACAAAACGGAGAATTAGTAGTCATTCCAAAGGGTGACTTTTTTTATCGAGTATTTCCAACTTTCGAAGAGCAGTGTACAGCATTTTTAAAACAGGCATCTGAGCAATATCAAAAGCAATTTGATTCTATCCAAACGTTACAGAGTTATTTGAAGCTAAAAAACGAGAATTATTCATGCGAGGTTATTCCGGTTTATCAAAAGGTTAGTGTTGAAGATTTGAAAATCCAACTTAATTTTCGGGACTTCTACAATAATGATACTGAATATGGTTATTATTCTACAGAAAGAGATAGAAACTCAAAACTTAATAATTTCTTGGACCAGGCAAAACAATCATTACAACGAGACTATCAAGCATACCATATTATTCGTGAAGATGTTCAAGTAAGGGATCTAATAAATGAAGGGACATGGCAATCATTTCTAGACCGAAATAGGAATGAATTTAAGGCTCCCAAATGGGATTTTGCTGTTGAATGTGAGATAAAGAGGTCAAGTAACAATTATAAAGTAGCTGTGGCTATCTATAATTTAACTGGCCAGGATTCACATAAGAAAGATAAAGTGCGAATTAACTCTTTGTTCAATTCTGGATTAGAAGTCGAACTAACGAACGGGGCATATGAACCTCTAGAATTACCTTACTTTGAAGATGATTATAAGTATGAGAAAATCCAACATGCTATCGGGCATAATTGTAGCATTATTGAAGATAGTAATACACTTAGGACAGTACACATCCCAATCTATGAACAGAAGAGACTCAAGACAAGGGATGACATTGAAATAACTTTTAATGATTTAATTTTAGAACCAGTTAGAACATTAGAATTAGTCGCAACTGAGATGCAAAAGTTTTACGATGAAATGCGTGTTGACTATGAGCAAAGAGTTGCAAGCAAACAACTAACTAAGAAAGGACAAGAACAATTCAAAGCTGAGCTTGATGACTTTGAAATAGAGAAAAAGCGGTTTGAAAATGGTATTCGTGTAATTAGAGACTATACGAATATAAGAGAAGCGTTTATTTTAATGAATAAATCATTTTCTAAATCACCAAAAGGATATAAAAAATGGCGCCTTTTTCAAATCGTCTTTATAGTCTCTCTTATTCCTGATGTTTGCACAAGTGAATATAGTGAACAAGCTATGGCTTCTCATTTTATTGATTGGGTGGATTTATTGTATTTCCCTACAGGTGGGGGGAAAACAGAGGCTTTTCTAGGAATAACCTTGTTTACATTATTCTTTGATAGATTGAGAGATAAAGTTGCGGGGGTAACTGCAATTATTAAATATCCATTACGTTTACTTTCAGTTCAGCAAGTACAACGCTTAGCAGATGTACTTGCGATGGCTGAGTTAGTTAGACGTTGTGAGCCAGACATCCAGGATACAGAAGAGTTTTCCTTAGGTTATTTTGTAGGAGATAATAATACACCCAATAAAATTAATACAACAATAGCTGAGCGATTTCAGGAAATGTCTATACAAGAAATTACCGAGGAGTATAAAGTTATTGATATATGTCCTTATTGTCGTTCAAAGGATGTCTCGGTTGAATATCTACCAGAGGAAATCAGGCTCGTTCATCGTTGTAATAATAACGAATGTGAATCTGGCGGTATTCTCCCATTCTATATGGTTGACCGTGAAATCTATCGCTATTTGCCCTCGGTTATTATTAGTACGATTGATAAATTTGCTTCTATTGGGGTACAGTCTGACTTTCGAAATATTCTTGGCAATGTTCAATATCAGTGTGAAAAACATGGTTATAGTAGCAAGAAGACATGTACAGAAAAAGAAGTTTGTAAAAGTAACGAACTTCTTCATCGCATACAATTAAAAGATTTATCACCGACACTATTTATCCAAGATGAGCTACATCTTATTCGTGAATCATTAGGGGTGTACGATGCTCACTACGAAGGTTTTACTCAATATTATATCCGTCATTTAGCACCATCGAGGAAGAAGATTAAGTTAATTGGGGCAACAGCAACAATTTCAGCATACAAAGAGCAGTGTTGGCATCTATACCTTAAGGAACCTTTACGTTTTCCTTGTGCCTCTCCTTATTTAAATAGAAATTTCTACGCTTATATTGATGAAGAGGAGTTGCATCGTAAAATTGTAGGATATGCACCTTTCGGGAAGGCTATCGTCAATAGTGTAGTCTATTCTTTAAAAAGCATGAAACAAACTTTATGGAAATATTATGAAAATCCAGAACTTATTTTACAAATCGAAGGAATAGAACTAAAAGATAAAAGAGAAGCATTAAAATTACTTGAAGATTATTGGATATTTTTGGAGTATAACAATGTAAAGCTAGATGGAAATAAAATATTAAATGCACTAGATGACCCGATTAATACTGAGTTAGAAAAAGAAGGGGTCCAACCGTTTGACCCTCGAAAAATGACAGGCGACGATAGTTTTCAGGATGTACGTAAAGTATTAGCGGAAGTTGAAACAACACCAGATGTGTTTAAAGGACCAAACTTGATCGCTGCAACAAACATGATTTCACACGGTGTTGATGCTGACCGTTTTAATATTATGTTCTTTTTTGGAATGCCTGGAAATACGGCAGAATATATTCAAGCTTACAGTCGTGTTGGGCGTCATTACCCCGGTGTTGTATTTATGATTATGCGACCTTCGCGGGAGAAAGATTTAAGTTATTTGAAAAACTTCAATAAATTTCATGAATTTAAGGATATTTTAGTTGAGCCTGTTCCAATTAATCGTTGGGCAAGTAAAGCGATTGAACGTACGTTTCCTGGTATATTGTCTGCAATTATTATTAATTATTACGATTTTAAGCTTCAGAATGAATGTGGAAATATTTATATGATGAGTAACTTAAGAAAGGTTATTGAACAAGGAAAGCTTCCGAAAGAAGAAGTAACCTATCATCTTAAAAAAGCATATCAAAGTGACCTAAATTCAATCGGTAAAATATATGATGAATGGATTGAATGGGCAATTGATAAATTTTATAGTCGTATTGTTCAAGAAAACTTTAATCCAAAAGAAAAACGTGACGTGTATATTACTGAAGGAATAGAGAAATTAGGTTTCTTAAGGCCTATGATGAGCTTAAGGGATACAGATATCCCTATTATAATTGAACTAAAATAGGGTGGTGAGATATTAAATGAGTCAAAATGAACTGAAAGATAATCAGATGAATAGAGGTTTGAATCAAGCGTTATATAAATATTTACCCCATTCTTGGATAGACTTTTATAAGAAAGTAGATCGTACAGCTTATACTGCATACGTAAAAAATTGGAATAGTGGGATACTGTCAGATAAGGCTTTAAATAAGCATCGCGTTTTATTAAGAGTAGGTAGTGTTCTAAATGAGTTTAAGGAAAAAGGAGATGTAAAGGATTTTCTTTTTCCGATTAATGAGTCAACGTATGAAATTCGGACGCCCGATCCAGGTTTGAACGCGGATGTGATAACAGAAATCAGTCCATTAACGTTTTTCTGTAGTAAATGCTATAAGGTACATTCTTATCGTACGTCAGACCAGTTTACTCGTTTAAATCCAAGAAAAGTCTGTATAGATTGTAAATCCACTATTAAGCAATTAAATCTTGTATATGCCTGTAAATGTGGCTGGGGTGGACCTGTGGAACCAATTCCCTGTCCAAATCACGGGGATAAAAATCTCTATTATCGAGGGGACTTTTCATACTACTGTAAACATGAAAAAAATAGAAAAATTGAGATCCAAAGGGTATGCCCGTCGTGTAATAAAGGGCTACGTACTAAAAATGCTCTAGATATGTCTAACTACTATCCATTTAGTATAACAATGATTGACTTAGTTGATATAGAATTAGACCAATTCCTTCAAGAAGATGATGATGCGGCAGAAATCCTTCTGAGCTATTGGCTCGGACGTTTGAATAGGGATGAATTAAAAAAACTGGTAAAAAGTAAAAGTGTGGCAATCTCTAATGAAGAATATAACGAAAAGTTACAACAGTTAGAAGCTCAACATCCTGGGATTCCTCTAGAGGTATTAAAGCAGATTGCTAATACGTTTTTAGATGCTAGCCCCGCTGGAATTAGCTCGGACCATCTTGTTACCGAGATTAAACAATCAATTTTCAATCTCAGTAACAAGTATCTAGAAGACTTGGCTGTTCAAATATTAGAATACGATACAGTACTGAATCCTAAACGACAGAATGTATCTACATTAGATGATGCAATTAATATCTCGAAGAAGCTTAATACCAATGCTAACCCAGAAAGATTCCATACTCTAGCACAAGATTTTGGAATTAGGCATGTTCAAGCGAGTGGAGATATTCCGTTCATCCTATGCTCATATGGATATACTCGTAAAGAGACTGATCCACAAAAGGGGGCAGTATTAATGGGATTTCCCGCTGAATCACGTAATAAAAAGAATGTATATGCAGCAAAGTTAGACACTGAGGGAATTCTATTTGAATTTGACCGTGCGAAGATTATTAAGTGGTTACTAAAGAATGAAGTTATTACAGAGATAGACGCTCCGGATTTAGAAAATGAAGCCGAATTGAAGATTTGGTTTTTAAATCATGTACACACAAATGCGATTTCCACTTTTTCACCAATCGATGAAAAAATGGAGAAGATAACGTTCCATGTGTATAATTTAATCCACTCGATGAGTCATGCACTATTGAAACAAGCTGCTAATCTATGTGGGCTAGATAAAAATTCATTGTCGGAGTACATTTTCCCAAATATACCAGCAGTTTTAATTTACTGTCAGAACTCACAAGGAACAAATATTGGGGCACTCTTTAATTTATTTGAAGCATATTTTGATAAATGGCTTGAATCGACAAAAGATGACCTTGAAAAATGTATTTTCGACCCAGTTTGTATTGATCGGGACCGTTCATGCCCAGGTTGCTTGCAAGTTAATGAGGTTTCATGTGTTCACTTTAATAAAGACCTAGACCGTCGAATGTTGATTGGTTGGGTAGACAAAACATCAGGGAAGCGCACGCATGGTTTTTGGGAGGAGTGCTAGATGGCAAAGATGTACCCTGATAGTATTGATTTGCTTAAGGTAACAGAATCGGAAAAGATGATGTTTAATCAATTAAAAATCCAGCTTCCCGACCGAATATCAGTGTTTTATTCTGTAAGTTGGTACAATACACAAAATGGTCGTAGGGAAAATAGTGAAAGTGATTTTGTAATTTTCGACCCTGATTTTGGGTTTCTTACGATTGAGGTGAAGGGAGGGAAAGCACTTCAAAGAGATTTAAATGGTACTTGGGAACTGTTATTAGATGAGAGTGAGAAGAGGATACTAAAAAGGAGTCCGTACAAACAAGCCGAAGAGAGCATGTTTTTTCTAAAGGAGTATTATTATAAGCAATATAATGTGCATTTTTCAGGGGCATATGGTTTCGCGTGCGCATTTCCTATGTTTAATGTAAGTAATGATTTAGGTACAGAAGCTCCCAAAAATCTAACCATTGACTTCTCAGATATGAATAATCTAAAAAGGCGGATTAATGAAATCTTTCATTATTGGTCTTCTACGCGTTCAGGTAGGTTACTTATTTCTGCTGCAGTTCAGGAGAATTTTCTTCAAATGCTTCATCGGAGAATTACAGTTAGTGCGGTGATTGGTGCAAATATTAACCGGCAACAAGAAATGCTTACGCTATTAAACCGTGTTCAAGATAATTACTTGGATTTCGTAGAGAACTATCACCAGGCTTTTATTGTAGGTGGTGCTGGAACAGGAAAAACTTGGATGGCCGTAAAGAAAGCAATGAGAATAGCAAGTAAAAGTGAACAACATAAAGTATTGTTACTTTGTTATAATAGCGAATTAGTAGAGTTTCTATCTCATGCTACTAAATCTTTTCACAATATCATATGTAAGACATTTCACCAGTTAATAAAAGATGTAGTAGACGAGAAGACTTACGAAATGTTAGTACATGATAGTGAGATGCCTGGCTTGTGGGACGTTCTTTCAAGAATAAGTTCCCTCCCGCAATATCATGCAATCATCCTAGATGAAGCTCAAGACTTTAACGAGGAATGGGCGTGCACTACTCGTTTATTTTTGAGAAACGATATAAAATCAACATTCTATGTTTTCTACGATAGTGAACAAAACATATTTAATCGTAACTTCAAAAATGGTTTTTTAATCGAGAACCCACCTTTGTTATTACGTGAAAACTTAAGAAACACTGCAGAGATTGCAAAATGGGTAAAAGAGAAAACGAGCTTAGGCTATTATACTAAGATTAATAACATCGCAGGTACTCAGCCTGAATACCATAGAATTCGCAGAAAAAAAGATGCGCGTAAAAAATTGGAAGATGATTTAAGGAGACTTGTTTTAAATGAACTTGTACCTGAGAAATCCATCGTGGTACTTTCAAACAGGAGGTTCGAAAACTCCATTTTAGGGGGTTATCAAAATTTAGGACCATTTACGTTTATTCAAAAAAGGTCAGAACTAGATAAGAATAAAATTCTCTTCCGAACCGTTCAAGGCTATAAGGGTCTAGAATCGGATGTGGTTATTTATTTGAAGCATTGTGACCCTACAAGTCCTTATGATAATACTCAACTTGATTTTGTTGCCTATACTCGTGCGAAGTTTCTACTATTTGTTATTGAATGTAGTACAAACCAATGAAATAGTACAGGGAGATATAAGATAAGTAGGATGTAGTTGAGCTTCTACTACGTTTTCAAGCGAAGATAAGCCTTCGAACTTTAGACGAAGGCTTATTTCGTGGTTTTATTTTAAAGATTCATAGCCCTAGCTCCTTAAGCTCCCTTTTACAATCAATTATTTCTTAGGGTAATGAAAGGACGACCTTTATCGATTCTCCTCCAATTCGCTTCTTTTTATAAAATGTATCCATAATGTTTCCTTTCTAATATCAAATTATTGTTTAAAAACTTTCTTTTGTTTTAGGATTGTTTTCTTACTAAAGGGGATCCACATTTGTTATAATAATTCAATATTAAAGTTTTAAAAAAGGATGAAAAATGTGATTAAGTTTTCAAAAATTTGGGAAGGTGTTATTCCTCCTTACTTTGATGTAAATAATTCAATAGTGCTTAACGAGAACTTATTGTGCTTATGTTTAAAAAACGAAAATAATGATAGAGAATTATTAGTATATGACTTAAAAACCCTCAAAGTTCTTGTTAACGTAAAGGTGTATTGGACAACAATTCTCGGAGTTTCAGGTGAGAATATATATTTAGCAAAAATCGAAGATGCACGTTCACATTTGCAGGCGAGTAGGATTGGTTGTTATAATTACAAGACAAGAACTAACGTTCCTCTTTGGAAGGGATCCCTTTTATATGAAAAATACCGATTCACCCCACAACGAATTAAGGAGAACTTATTAAAGGTTGGAAAGTATTATTTTAATTTTAATAATAATACTTTCAGCCTTAATGATTATCCTTTAGAAGATGATCTGGTTGTTAAACTTAAAAACAGTGACTGTATTACGATAAATGTTACAGGGGTTACTTACTTAAGGTCGAGTCATGAAGCAGAATGGAGAAATGGTGATGTAAAGTCATGGTGGTATCAATTTTCTACCTATGATAAAATGTTTTTTTTAAAGCCGGGTAACTTATTGTGTACTCTAGAAATAGAGACAGGACACTATAGGGAGGAATTGATTAATCTTCCATTTGAGATAAAGCGAATCACTGGTGATTGGGTACATGTTAACGATAAAAATTTTAACTTCACTTCCATTTATGATGGATGTATATATAAGAATTGTTTGTTTTTTGTTGACCCTAAGAGTAACAAAATGGTAAGCAATAATGGATTTGAATGGCAGATTCCTAATGCCAATAACGGACACTATTATATTGTGGCCACGAACTTTTCGTATATACTCCTTTTGAGAATTGGGGTTGGAGAATATGGGGAAATATTTGTGATGAGTACGGAGGATGAAGAATGAGTAATGGAACATCAAGATTAGACCAGTCATTAGAGAGCAGTAAAAGTTTACGTTTTGGAGGTATAAGTCCTACAGTATTACGTGAATTGTCAGGTGTATATCAACCATTTGTGAAGGCTGTAAAAGAGATTGTTTCAAACTCTTATGATGCTGATGCCACTTCTGTGGAATTGCGTTTTAGTGATGATTTCGATGAATTAGAGATACATGATAACGGTCTGGGTATGGACCCATATGAATTTATTCAGAAATACTTGCGTATCGGCAAGAGTACAGTGAGCTCAGCGGAGTTAACACCAAGATACAACAGACCTCGTATTGGTGGTAAAGGAATTGGATTCCTAGCGCCAGCAAGATATTGTGAGAAATTATTGATAAGAACAAAGAAAGGAGAAAAATCTAGGGGATATATCACAGTTCAAGTAAATAAAAATGAACACCTTGACCTTTCTAAAATATTACTTGATGGCTTTCAGGATGAGGAAATTCTCAAGTTTATAAACATTGAAAAAATAACAGACAATAATGATTTGGATGTTTCTGTAAAGTACTCAGGTCTTTTACTAGAGAATTCTACCGCGGAAACACAATTAAAAGTGTGGTATACCTTTGATTCAAGAACATTTGAATTAGATGCAGAAATTGACTTTAACTTGTTATTCTCATTAGATTCAAGTACGAGCCTAGAAGAAATCCAAAATTTCTGTAAAGTACGTATTGCTAAGGTTGAAGAAGACCAAAAAAACAATTCTTATACAAAATTAACACTAGTTGGTATAAACAACACAACAAAGGCGGATCTGTTAAAGAGTGGAAAACCGTTAGCAAAGAATGTTGAGAGTAGAGACGGTATTTTTCAATTTCTATGGAATTTAAGTCGGATTATCCCTGTTCAGCCCAAAGTAAGTGATAATCTACCACAGGAATTAAAAGAATTTATTACAGATGAGTTGGACTATTATCGAACGGAAGTAGGGGAAAGCACATTTTCGGTACAATGTCATTATCCTGTTCATAAAAGAGATAAAAGCACAGGGGATATCGTGGTCATTCATAAAACAGAACCGTTATTACGTTATGTTGTTGAACCAAAGTATACAATGTCGGATATAGAAGACCGCGATTTATACTACATTATTAATGAAAATAATAACGATTACTGTATTAAAGGTTTTTTAATTGGGCAACAATCTGTTATTTATCCAGCGGAAAGCCGAGGAATTTTACTTCGAGTTAAGGGTGTAGCTGTTGGTGAGTCCCAATTTTTTGGATTAGATAAGGTTTTATCTGGTGCTACTAAGGCAGCCTTATCATATATTTCAGGAGAAATTAATATCCTGAGTGGTATCGATGCAATTACAGATATTAATCCCGGACGTGAAGGATTCTATAAAGAAAGTCCGACTTATAATATGATTAAGAAATGGCTAATTGGGGAAGACCCAGAGAAACCAGCTGGACTATTGAGAGATATTATCGATGCCGTTGTTACACGTAGTGAGACAAATGCAAGCTTAAATAATTTTAAGAAGAAGTATGAAGGGCATCGCCAAGCTATCGTTGAGGCAGGAGCTCTAATTAATGAAGAATTCTTTATGGACCCATTTATTATAGATAATTTTGCTGTAGATAAAGATAACTATGAATTATTACTTCAACCTGCTGTTTCATATAAGGCGGAAGGCAAACTTAGTAACTTTATCGTGAAGTTAGTTGATAATATCGAGGGTGAGTATAAAGTAGACTATTATAATAAAGAATTGTTGCTGAACAAAAGTGCAGATATATGGCAAAGGAACGTTTATATAGGTGGAATCAACTATGAGGTAGTATTTAAACAAGGGAAAAAAGCGACAATTTTCTGTGAAGTTCATTCAAGTCTAAAAAGAATTTATATTAACTGGGACCATCCGCTGCGTAGTAAATTAGGAGACACTGCGTATATTAAACATTGTCTAGCAGTTATTACAGCTGGGATTGACCAAGATAAGTTAAATTTATACACAAAAATTGTCACAACTAATTTGTAAAGGTGATAGTCCGATGGAACTTATTAAATCACAGGTTTGGTGTGAAACAATTTTAAAATCAGGAAGTAAAGTTTTGTTAATAAATCCGCCTGTTCAGGAAATACGCTATGCATGGTCTAAATGGAATCAACCGTCTGAGTTACTGGCTTTATCAGGTTTTTTAAAAAAACGATTAAACTGTGAAGTCGAGCTTTTAGACTTTATGCTTCCAAATGAAAATAATAGTGTATCTACTAGAAATTTGTCATTGAAACGTAAGATTGGAGTAGGGGATTTTCAAGAAACATATACGTTAAGGCATTTCGGACGTATGTATCAGGAGATAAGTCCGCTGTTATCCGAGTTAAAACAGACATGGGAGCCAGACCATATTGTCATAAGTTCTCTGACAAGTTATTGGTATGAGAGTATTATACGTCTAATTCCATTAATTAAAACAATTCTTCCAAGGACCATTATCACCGTGACAGGTGCTTATCCAGTTTGCGAACCTGCCCATGCTGAAAAAACCATGGCTGACTATGGATTTTGTGACTTTCTCGACTTAAGCAACTATACTCCTGATTTTAAAATTTACTATCAGGATATAACGAAATTCCTGAATCAAGGGTATACATTACACTTTGGTGGTCTGAAATATACTAATGGAGACACTGTAAATAACCTAATTGAACAAGTTATTACCTTAAATGAAAATGGGGTTAATGAATTTGTTATTTTTGAGCAGGACATATTTAAGGACGATATTCTAGAGGGATTTTTGGGACAAGTTGAAAAAAAGAATATGCGACCAAAATTCTATGGATTGTGTGGTATTCATTTAGAAAATGCAAAGAATGGAATTTTCACAAAGATGTTAGAGGGTGGTTATAGGTCATTATTTATTGAGCATCAAACAGATAACAATGGTGAACTGGTTCTAGACCTTTATCAACGTGCCTATATAGAGATCCTGAATGGGCCTCGTGTAATATCATCTGGAAACCTGGCTGGTTTTATAATGATAGGAACTAGTCAGGATAATTTAGAAACAATGTTTCGACATGCCTTTAATTTATTGGAATTATTCGGAACCTTTATTCCAAAACCATTTACTCCCAATTTATGGTCTAGCGAGTATGAAGAGGTTAAGCGTAAGGCAGGGCTAGAATATTTATCACCCCATTTGTTTCCGTTAGCTGAAATTAGCAATATAACACGTAAAGAGTACAGGAGTTTTTATCAACATGCAGCATTTTTAAATGAGAAAAGAGCTGGTAAAGGATTTAACTTCTTTGATGATAATTATTCGACTGAAGCACTTAAGAACAGTCTTCGAAAAAAATTGTTGTAGAGGAGGGAAATCGTGGAGAAAAAGAAATTTGCCATTTTAATAAATCCGTTTATTTTTGATACACAATATTGGGCTCGTTGGAGTATGCCGCATGGTCTTTTAAAAATCGCATCCTGGCTACAGAAAAACAATTATGATATAAAACTAATAGATTGTCTAAATCCATATGGTGAAGGAAGTAAGGTTGATGGGAAACCAATTGATTATGAAGGATATGACATTGTACGAAAAGAAAAAAGATCAGTTATTAAATTAGGTACAAATATTGAAACCCTGATAGAAGAGTTGCCATATAACTACAAACTTAACCCTGATGAAAAATGGAAATTTCATTTCGGTCTATCTCATTATATGTTAAATGATCGCTTAAGGGTTATCGAGAAGGATATTCGCTTTAAGGGATATGGCCAAGTTGAAATCTGGATCACATCTATTATGACTTATTGGTGGGAGAGTACAATTGATGTTGTTAAAGAAGCTTTTGATGTTTTCCCTAATGCGAAAATTCGTATTGGAGGAATTTACCCAACACTAGCGCCAGATCACTTAGTAGAGAAATTCCAACAAACATTTTCTCGACCAATCGAGAAAATCACAGGCAAGGTATTTGATACAATGTTGAATAATAATGAGTATCTCAATACCCATTATGTTGTAACAGGAGAAGTGCCTGGTGCGTCAGATTTGGATTTAATGCTAGACCTATATGAGGACAACGAACGTCCACCTTATACAATTTTAACAACATCACGAGGCTGCCCGCATATTTGTGCATACTGTGCTTCAAATGTCTTGAATGGTGGTACAAAGGTTCGTAATCGAACATTGGATGACGTGATTGCCGAAATTAAAGAAAAGTTTCGTAATGGAACAAGAGTATTCTGTTTTTACGAAGACAACCTTTTAATGAAAATGAACGAATTTAAAACAATTTTAAGAAAAGTCCTGGATGACCAATCCTTGAAAGGAATTAAACTATATGCTCCTGAAGGAGTAGAGATTGGAGTTGCATTGAGTGATAAAAAACGTTTTCTTTTAAAATTAGACTCCAATAAACAAATTATTGCTACTTTTTCATTAGATGGAAACAAAAACCCTGAAACTGGTGAGACTGAGCTATCCCTTATTATGGAGGAAGATCTTACCCATGGTAATATAGAGGTGATAGCTGAAGATGCTGATACAGTTACTTTAAGAGTAGGTGGCCAAGATACGGTTATTCTTCAAAAAATTAAAAAAACTGGAAATCGCCATGAGGTAATATATATAAATAAATCTGAGAGCAAGCTTGGCTTATATGTAGCTACGGTACCAGAAGTTATTTATTTAATGAAATTATGTGGGTTTGACCGTTTTTACTTACCACTCGAGACCATAAAGAAAGAAACAAATGCTCGTTGGAATCGTTCTTGGAATAGTAATTTAGCTCGTTTTGAGACGTTATTAAATTCTCTGATTGAGGTAGGTTATAATCCTCGTAAACAAAATATTAATGCTTTTGTTATGTTTGGTTTACCAGGTGAGGACATTGAGGAAATTTATGATACGGTGCTGTATGCTTCGCAAAAAGTAGGTTCGGTTATTCCTATGCTTTTTACACCAGTTCCATCAACAATGGTTTTTGACCAGTATAAACAGTATATTGAGGAAAATAAGTTCGATCTGCAACACTTGAACGGGAAAAATCTTCCTTTTTTCAATCTGTTGAAAAAGGAGCATGCAGATAGGCATGAAGGGCAAGAGTTGAAAATTGAAGATTACTTACGTCTTGAGAGTTTTATGCAAAGGATTAACAGTAAGGTTAATGGTGAATCTGTTGATATCTATGGAGATGATAGAGTCTCTAGACAGTTTAGAGAAAGTTTTGTTAATTATTCATCTGTTAAACCAATCTCTACTACAATGTTTATAAATCAACTATAATATTGACTTTGCTCCTCTCATATAAGACTGAATTACAGGGTAAAAAGGGTTGGAATACTTTATTCATATAAATCTAATTTAAAAATATGACATAGGAACCCCTGCCACGTTGAGTATACAGAGGACAATAGGGCTAGGTATTTCAAAGAATTAGGATGAATTTATATATGTGGAAGCATTCTTCTAACTATCACTCCAGAAGGTTTCGAGGATCAGGCTAGAAAATCAGTATAGCCTCATATTTTTGTATCCAACTTATTGACTTAGGTCCAAGACAAATTTAGTAGTATTTAGGACATCCCTTCCACACAGCCATCAAGTTAATTTGAGCATCGGGTCACTTCTTGATAGAAGTGACCTGATCACGTTGTTGAAAAAAAGACTGCTGTAGTAAAAAACAATTTATTTTGGTGAGGTCATGCAGAACAATACAATAGATAACAAGTTAACGAAATGGGTAAAAAATTGAACGAGGGAACCCACTTTTTGTTTATCCTTTCACTCCAAGTTCGTATGCAAGTAAATACCAACTTAATCTTCAAACTCTACATCAACCACTTTTGATTTAATAAATCTATACTTAGGAATACTAAAAAATTTATTTGCCCAATCTCTAAAGTTCTGTATATCATCAAACTCTTTTAACGTGTCTCCGTTTGGTTTCGTAAAGATAACCTTCTTACCTCTAGCGAGTTGTTCTTTAGATTGTTTGATAAACCACTTGATTGCATCATATGCAACTTCCGAATCGTTAAGCAAATGACTTCTTTGTTCAAAGTCCTGTCCAATCTCCTTTTCCTGACAGTTTTCAGCAAATCCACAAAGCTTGTTGTATTCTATGATTACGTTGCCGTCTATTATTTGATATTGTATGTTAGTTTCAGCCATAACACTACACCTCCGTTTCAATTCTTCCAAATAAAGAAAGCATATTGTTGAATGGAGTAGTTTTCTCTAAGATACTTCCCCCATTCCGACCATGCTGCTAGACCTTCTTCCACTTCAAATAGAGCATCTGGAAATGGAATTGCCTCGTCATGCTGATCACCAATTACAAGCTCTTTCAATTTGTTACTAGCTTGCTGAACAGTAATTAAAGAATCCTCAGACAATAAATCTCTAGATAATGAATCAATCCATTCTCCCAATCGGAAAGATCCCTCCGAGATCGATAAAGGGGAGTGAAAACATAATTCCGTTCCTTGTTCTGTAAAACTATAGCTGTGTTTGGCCGTTGTTACTAAAGCATGTGGTGGGATACTTACATGCTCTGCTAAAAAAGGAACATCAGCGAATGGGCGTGGGCTTCCTCCACCAAGTTCTTCAATAAAAACATTTCTGCTGTCCCACGGGGATCTCCCAAATCCCCACCATCTTCTTACTCCAGATAAGTGAAGATAAAATCTATATGCTGAACGATCTAAAAATAATGGACAGACATAAGCCGCATCACTGTTTGCATATTTTTTTAATCGCTCTCGCCATCTATAAAGAATGTTATGCTGATAGTCACTATGGTTAATACTTTTCTCTCTTAGACCAAAAAACAAAGATATTGGACTAACTCCAAGAGATAGCAATTTCCGTTCCTTTATAATCTTTGAAGGACTGGAGTCTGGATATGCAGACGGTCTCTTAAATTGCATATAAAATGGCTTAAATCCAGTTATCTCATTTACAATTCTTGCATCAGCTCCAAGCCAACGTTCCTTCCCTCTAGAAAACGGCTCAATGGTCACTCTGTATTTTGGAAAACTTGTTAACGCAAGAAATGAATCTAACGCAAAACCTACTATATCTTCTGAGTAGTCTGCAACAAGCAGATTTCCTTTTTTTTTGTTTATTGCCATTATTCTCCTCCGCCCTAATCAACTTTCCACCAATTACCTTCTGTATTTATTATTTGAGTTTAATTATACCTTTCCTGTTAAAATTTGTCGAAAAATTTTACACTTCTTTAACTAACCTGCACCGCTGAAGAAGAAAATCAACAACACTCTTTAAACAGAGCTTTTATATTAAGAAGAGAGCCCTGTCTTTTAAACCGGAGAAGTAGAAAGGGTTCTATACACAATATGACGAAGTATGTATTCGCATTGGACATTTAAATAAAGCAGTTTTGATTGTGAAGGATAATTAACCTTAGTAAAGTAAAGTGAGTGATTTTATTGAGTTCGATGTTCATGAGGCTGTACAAGCTGTTTAAGCAAGAAGAACGAGGCTGCCTAGAGGATTTTTTGACAGAGGTTTTTTCAGAAATTCTTAATCAGCGAAGTATCCTAGCTAGCTTCTGTCAGCAGCTCCTTAATGTGAAAGTGACAAATCTCTATGCAGTTTCTGTCTACACTCAGAGAGTCTACACGAGGCTACCAGGACATAGTACTGACAGCAGACCGGATATTGTTGTGAATTTTAAGGATGGGAAGCAGCACTACTATATAATGTTTGAGAATAAGCTTAATGCGGGAGAGGGATTTGAGCAATTAAAAAGATATGCCGATCATTTACATACATATGAACATAAAGGCTCGAAAACTTATCTCATCTATACTACACAGTATGAGGATCGCAAGGATGTATGTGAAATTATTGATAAGAGTTCAGCTACGCAATTCATTCCCTTGCGCTGGTATCAAATTTATCAATGGCTTATAGCATTTCAAGACGATACATATATCAAGAAGCTAATCGAATTTATGGAGGAGATTCAATTGAATGAAAGCCGAAAATTTTTACCGCAGGATATGTATGCATTGCAGCAAATGAATCGGTTGCAGCGTATGATGGATGAATGCCTAGATGGAATTGTTGAAGAAGCCTTGAGGAATTTATTCGGAAAGCCATTCGGATGGACCAATCGGCATGTACAGTTAAGAGATCATAATCGGTACTTTATTATTTCCCAACAGAATAATTGGCAGATGTGGGTGGGCTGTGGTCTTACATTTAATGAAACTCTAGAGTACCCGTCTTTAGATATTATTTTCTCAGTTAAGCCCAATAACCCTGAAAGAGATAGGGCTATTCAAGTCATGAGAGAATTTGTAGCTAATCATGCAGAATGGAATGCATATCATCTAGATGATGACAAAGAGTGGTCATACATTGCTTATGAGCAGGAATTGCTGTCTATCTTAGGGGTAGAAGATCACATTGCAGCAATACAGCAGTATTTCGTTGGGAAATTACACGAGCTTCATGCAATTAAGACTAACAACCCTAATTTAGGATGGCGTTCAGATGATTCAAAAGGATAAAGCGAAACTAGAGCTGCAAGAGCTTGTTTTGGAATACGATTCTTCATTGCTGAACCGTTGGCGTAACAGAGATATCAGTATTGTGCCTGCTCACTTACTTGAACATAAGGGACCCGGGATAGAGAACGGATACGGATTTGGTGAGTGGTATGTAGAAAGCTATTACAGGCAAATGGGCTATGAGGTAATGCGTGATTATAACATTATTTCTAAAATATCAAAGTTTAAACAAAACAATGCTGTCATAGCGGACCTTGTTGGATCTGAGAACTTATTGAGATTCGGGCAGCATGCTAGAGGCTTATACGAAAAGGGACAGCGCATTGAGAATATAGACCTATTTGTATATGGTCAGAACAAGTATTTCTTCGTGGAAGTAAAGAAGGGCAAGGATAAGCTTCGGGAACCACAACAAACCTTTATCCACTTGGTAAAGAAACTTCTAGATGTAGACAGTGTAGTTATTTATTTAAAAGAAGTGATAGCTAAAGGTGAAAGGGAATAGAGAGTTTAGCACAGACAGCTATGGTATTAATATTGTTTCCACAGGTTAATGAATGCATAGAGATGATTGAAATAGCTCTTATGAGCAGGGGGATGATGAACGTGGAGAAAATCGTAGACCTTCATTTAGCATTCTTAAAGCAAATTAAAAATGACCCAAAGGCTATGCAGCAGCTAGAGAGGTCTGAAATTCAGATTCTTAGTGGGTTTGAAGACAATATTGAGCTTGTAAGGCAGTTCTATCGGAAATGGTACGATTCAAAGCCTAATACCAAAATTGTGTTATGTGGAATCAATCCAGGTAAAAAAGGTGCAGGGAAAACTGGAGTCCCGTTTATAGATTACCGTAGTATCTCAAAGCTAATTGAAGGGGCATACGATGATGATTGGGAACAGAGTGCACAGTTCATCTATTCGATTATTGAAGAGATTGGAGCAAAAACCTTTTTTGACCATGTATATTTAACAAATGTATCATGGTTCGGATTCCAATCTAAGGGGAAAAATGTAAACTATCATGAACTTCCAGGAAATCTGCAGCATAAGTTTACCGATACCTTCATAAAGGAAATGGATATTGTTCAGCCGAAGGCTATTATTCCAGTTAGCAAAGAAGTACAGAAAACGCTTGTGCAAATGCAAAAAGATAAACGATTCAAAGCTTCTATAGGACCTCGTTTGAATCATCCTTACCATTGTTCTATAAAGACAAATCTTCAGGCGGGGAAGGAAGAATATCTCCAAACAATTTATAAGCATTTAAATGAAATTTAGGTAGGGTAGGAAGGAGTGGGGGTGGGGCTCAAAACGTCATTAACTGCTTTTTCTGTATAGAGTGGGTACCCTACAGAATTTTTTTGAAATCCTGCCTGTATAAGGAGCGCCGCGCCAATTCAAAGTAAATAATGCCAGTATAGCAAAGATGAGGATTTTTAAGAAAATTGTAATCAGCTGTAGATAAAAAAGACTCTATTCTGCTAGGGTATCCGGATATTCTTAACCCCTCCATCTATTTTTACTATTTTTCAGGAATGAATTGCAGTCCTTGAGATAGTAACTTTACAAGCCATTGCTATAGCCCTACTCATTATTAACGGCAATAAATAACGGGACAGTATTTACCACCTGGTTTACTTTTATAAGGAAAGTACTACACCTCTTAAATTTTATCAATCTTCATTTACTTAACCCTCCACCCATGCACGATGTCTTGGATTATTCATGTCTAAATGGAAATGGCCATGTTCAACTTGACATGCTAGATCTTCTTTCATTTGCTCTTCATCAAATAAAAAATCTAAATCAAATTGTGATGTGGTGAGTTCATTTAACTTTTGCATTTCTGCTTCACTAATCCTAAAAGTATATAGATGTTTTCTAATAACAGTAATGTTGTATAAGCTTGTTATAGTTTTAAGAAAATGCGAGTGTATGTAAAATGATGGTTAATGATGTTATAATATTCATGTGAACAGGAAAGGAGGGAGTTTTTTGAAGCGTAATGGAGTTGAAATTCCTAAATCACAAGAATACTTCTGGACAAAAGAATGGCAGGATAGAATGAAGGCAAGTCAAGAAGACCTTGTAAAAGGTGAATATAAAGTCTTTAAGACCAAGGAGGAAGTGTTTGTACATTTAGAATCTTTAAAAAATGAAGGGAGATAGAACCTCCTTAATGATAATACATAAGACCGGAACAGTATTTACCATCCGGCCTACCTTTATACGGAAAGTACACGCCATAAAATCATAAATCTGTATCCTCTTAATCCTCTAGCCATCTACGGTGTCTTGGATTATCCCTGTCTAAGCGAATAGTGCCATCTTCATCTTCATAAGGCATATTCTCTTGACTATTAATAAAATCATCTAAAATATCAGCATAAGCGTCTGTAAGTGCTTCGTTGATTTTGTGCATTTCTGCTTCACTGATCCTAAAAGTATCTAATCCAATTCTACTTCTGTTTCTACGAATAGCCTGAGCGCTTCTTCGTACTGCTGCATTACGCATAATTTTTCTCCTCATAGTATCACCCTCCTGTTAGTTTAAAGCGATGTTATGATATGTAAACATACGTTTGCAAATTACGAACTACTATTAGCTTATAAAAACTAGGTAATACTTGTCAAAATAAGATATATTTAGTTCTTGTTTTTACTACTGCATTATCCCTATTTTGATTAAATATTAGAAGCTTTGAAGGGGTTCTTATCATATATTTTACAATCTAGAACTATCTATAACCTGAGCAATTAGCATGGAGATAGGAAGTGAACCCCTTTTGAGTAACTTCTGGTAATAAATAGCTTTCTAAATAGGTAGAATGCACATGATAAATAGACGATAACATAAAATTTCATTTACTGATCAGGGTTTCATATGTTAAAATTACCATATAACAATTAAAAATAAGTTAGGGGGAACTTATAGCCATGAGATTAAAAGAGCTGCGGTTACTCTAGGCACAAGCAAACCATCTGGGCTTTGTTAGTTATTTTGTTAGTTATTAAGAAACAAGTTATGTATGACACGCTCCCGAAATTTCAATCATCGTTGATAAGAAAGAAGTCACAAAATAAAAACAACAAAAATATATTTAACAACTACTTGAAGTAAGTAAATGCCGCTATTCAAAATTATGTGTAACTACTTAAATGAAAGGTAGCAAAGAAAATACGCAACTTAAAAATAGAACAAATGCGCAAAAATAGGGAGGAGAACCATGTACACATTCGATGAGTATTTCCGTACTGAAACACCGATTTACAGCAAAAAGATTACCCTACGCAATATGCAAGACACAGTGATACAACAAGCAAATATTTATCGATCGGATCGAATTCATAATTGTGTTAATTACATAATACACTTTCCTTTTCTAGGGAATCTTATTATAGTCACTTATGAATTTCCTATTGATGCTTGGTGTTGGGAAACAAGATATACACTATTTGTTAGAGAACAGCTTGATTGGATTGAAAAAGATCTACAAGCAGTACAGCCATTTATTGATGATGTTCGTTGTTTAATGGAAGATTTTTTATATGAGGTGAAGGAGGAGGAATTCCGACATCAACCATGGTATACAAAGGATTTGCACGAAATGAGATTAGCAGGAAAATTCAAAAAGAATGGAGCTTATTTATACATTGCTCAATGTCAAACAACAGGTTTTATCAAACTGGGCAAAACAACGGAAGCAAAAAAGCGAATTAGCGAGGTGCGAAAAATATGTTCAACGCCAATTCAAGTCTTACAGATTTTTTATACGGACTATGGGAGACAAGCAGATAGGTGGATACTTGAATACTTTAAGTATAAACGCGTAGACGGAGAGTGGCACGACCTTTCCTCAAATGATATACAAAGAATCCAGAGGTTGTATTTACCTTATCCCTTATCAGTTATTTTAATACCTGAAGATGGGGATTGGCGTGAGTTACCTAACCTGAAAGCACAAAACCTAAGTCAACGTGAGGTGGATCGTATACGCTATCAAGCAGTGAAATACATATTAAAAAAGGGATGGAGTCTCTAAAATACAATCGTTATTTCTGGGTGGTACTATTGTGATGGACCAGAAAAGTGTAATGGTACCTTGAATAAGTATAACAATATGATTTTATTATAAAGTTATATTATTATTTTATAACCAAGTAACAAGTTTGATAGATGAACATATGAATTCGGTTACGTACAACATAATAGTCCCTAATACCTTTTAAAGCACAGAATACTGTTTCTGTGTTTTTTTGTTTTTTGGATTAGAAGCTTAACTCAAGTTTGAAGTTGTTTGATATGTGAAATGTCTTTTATAAGAGGGTGGGGCTCAAAACATTAATACTTCATCTTTCCATATAGAGTAGGTATTCTCCAGAAATTTTTTATAAAAATTCCCGATATAAGAAATGCCGCGCCAAAACTCACTTCAAACTACACGTTTTTAGGTCATTTGAGAAAACAAGAGATAATTTGAGCATTTCTAAGAATGATGTAGGAACCATTAGCGAAATCAGCTTAGGAATATGGAGATAGCATTTGCTGCAGCCTGACACAAGGTGCATGTTTGGTGCTAGCTTACTACAATAAGGATGTACACAAGAAACACCTAAAGGAGGCTGAAGGGAATAGCAGGAAATAAAATGCTTATAAATATTTAACTTGAGGTATTAGCGACAATCTTGACCGCAATAGCACATTCTAGAAGACACTACCTAATTTATAAACAGGAGGATTCATCATGATTCAATACAACAAGAAAGCCATTCAGAGTGGGAATTTAATAGAAATCATCCATTATGAGCGACCACTTATCCGTATGAATGGGATTACCATTCCTAAAAGAAATGTTAAGTCATTTTCCATACAAGCTCAGGATCCAGAAAAGAACCATCGTGATTCAGCCAGAAGAGCTGCGCAAAAACTTGAAAGGCTGATTGCAACTAACTTCGAAGGTACTTATAAATTCGTCACACTGACATTCAGAGACGGATGTGGGCTAGACATAACATCAGTGCCTGCGTGCAAAGGTGAATTTGAAAAGTTTCGGAAGCGTATGAATCGCTATTTAAAGAAGACGTTCAAGGGGATGTCTTTTAAATACCTAGGGGTAATTGAATTTCAGGATGAAAACCGCAATGGATCCGTACACTTTCACCTTGTAACTGATATGCCGTATATATGCAACAAAAATTTAAGGGCCATATGGGGAAAGGGTGACACTCATATCAGCCTCCATACAAATTCATCACCTCTAGAGAATCAAAGAATTTCTGGCTATATCACAAAAGGTATTTATGATTCAAGGCTGGAGGGTGTGAGTAAATATTTAAGCAGCCGCAATTTGCTTCAGCCTAAAGACGTTATTGGGAATGACGAAGTAGAAGAACTGCAGCAAAAGTTAAAGTTGACTGATGAAGACTTATATAGAGTAGAATCATTTGAATCACCTTACTATGGAAAAATACAGAAGTGCTTCTACTATATTGATGTATCCAGGAGGAATGAGGTGTTACTATCATGAAAAAGCTAGAGCATTATCCAGAAGTTCTTGATGTAATCCATATTCAAGAGTACCTAGGGATCGGGAAAAGACAGGCCTATAAATTAGTGAAATCAGGAGTCTTCCATGTCACTCAGGTTGGCAAGCGGATTAAAATTTCAAAAGCTGTATTCCAGCAATGGCTAGAAGGCGCAGATAACAAAAACATTTAATTATAATAATAAAACGATAATTTATGCAGGGGGATATTTAAATGAGCACTTATACTAAATTAATCATCGCGGGAGCTAAGGTAGCGATTTATGATGGAGAGCACAAGAAAACAAAAGGAGTTTGTGAGCATGAAGAAAGAGCAGATATGTTCGGTGGTGTAACTGTTGAGAACTTAATCATGACTAATTTTTCTAATACTGATATAGATGCAAGATATATCACATTTAAGGCTAATTCTCATGATTTAAAATCTATAAAAATGGAAGTAACAAATATCTTGGATAAGATGAAACGAAGAAACTCATATATCAAGAAGCATTTGGTTGTTATAGAGCCTGGTCGTTCAGAGGATAAGAAATCAATTGTTCATCTTATTATTGATTCATGGAATACAGGTTTTAGCGAGGAAGAACTAGAAACATTAGCAAAAGATTGTTGGGTTGAGGATATAATCTTCGGAGAGGATATGGCCCTCCATTTTAAACGGTTGATGAACAAGATTCAAAATACATCCTATAGAGAATTATGTATGTTGCCAAGGAATCTGGAAAAGCCAACAGTTTTGCTTAATCGGGCTGCAGAAGCACGTATTAAAGAGCTCCGACTATACAATTATGAGGTTGTGGATACAGAAGATTTCTATGATAAGAGCGGTGGATCAATGAAATATACAGAGTTTCTACTGTCATAACACCAGAAGTATTCGACATGGAACAGTATGGTCTGAAGATAAAATATTAATGAATCATAACACTGAAATTGTGCAAGACAAGATATTTGATATGAAAGAAAGCAGATTTTGTGCAGGAGACGATAGAGCATATTCCCTGCACTGTTTGCTTTATTAACGTAAGGGCTTGCTAATCAGAGAAGTCATATCCCCCATATTTTGTATAAGATAAGCGCTGATTATGAACATTTTGTGAACATTAAAAAGTGGTGTAGAAAAACGGCGAAAAAAAGGGTATATAATAATAGTGTAGGGCATTTCATTTGAAGGCATTACAGAATGTCACACAAAGAATACTGATACCATATATGAGAGAAATCAGAGAAAGAAAAAACCTCCGCCAAAAGAACGAGTGCTCACAAGAAAGTGAAAAGCACTCAATTATGTGACACTTACGATTGCCAATCAATAAGAGGTGAAATGCACTATAGAGTGCCAACAGATGCCCAAAGTCTGCCCTTCAGAATAAGAGCACCATTCTTAAAGATACTAGGCAATTGTGGTAAGAGGAAGAATGAGAATACAAGCACCTTTCATGAGTATATTGCTGAATAAGGATGTAAAATCAAGAATTTAAGTTAGCTTCTGAGATCTTAAGCTAATCATGTTTGTTTTATGTGCTAATCCCCTTTACCGCGCTGCTAGATAGCTGTTCACGAAAAACTTTGCAAGATTTCCCCAAGTTTGCATTTTTAAGATGCAAAGTTCCCCAACACTTAAAATTAGGTTTTTTGTTAATGTAGTCACTAATCAATAGCTACTATACGGAATGCGATGTGTTTCTCATTTTGCAATACAGAATTTTATTCTGTCTGACCACCTGATAAATCGAATCTTTTGGAGCTCAAAGTATTCTGTGACTGTTTTTAATAAAAATCTACAGATTAAAACACCACGATATTATTGATGTAAATAGGATGTCTTGAATGTTTTAAAATGGGATAAATGGTGCCTCTTCTGTATATAATATAAACGAATTTAAAGAATTTAAGAATTTGCTACTGCAAAACAATTTATAACAGTGATTAACAATAAAAATGGATAACGAACTTGTTAAGAATTTTTTACTTTTGTTTTTCGTTTTAAATTCTTAACAAGTTCTTAAGAATAGGTTCTGCTTTTTTATTGATGTTACTGCTTTTTGCGACAAATTCGTTCAGTTAGTGTTATAACTCTCACTGGCTTCTTGCAGCCTTCTTTGCATTTCGTGAAGACCTTGGTGTATCCATTATGGTTTAAGTCAGCAATAGCTTGATCGATTTGTTGCTTTGATAAGTTGTTATGAAATAGCTTTGATATTTGTGTGCGAGTTAGTTCCTTGTTTTTTTCTAGTGCATCCAAAATCTTGCACGCAGTGGGGTTAAGTAACACTTTCTCGTTTCCAAACACATAACGTGCAGTCTTAAAGCAGTAATCCCAAACGGAGAGAGCTGCATCCAAATGTTCCAATTTGATCACCTCTGACATGTCTAACAGGGCGTACAAGCACGCTATGCGCATGATATGTGCTGTGGCTCGTGCTGTAACTCCACCTACAGGACCAGTGATACCATCGGAGAGATATGGATAGAGGCTTCTCCAGTATTCACTTGCATCAGGATTTCTTTCCATCCTGCCAGTTTTCTTAGCAAATAATACACGTATCTTTAGTTCTGTAATGTAATGATTCAAGCGTTCCTCTGAGAAATTTCCACCGTCGGGGAGGAATTTTGAACGTTTTGAGTGCACAAATAGAAACCGGTTAAAGAAACCATTTTCAATATCTGTTCGACGTAACAGTGAAACAAGTTCTCCTTTAGAAATTTGTCCCACAATGCTTATATGGGCACCTGTAGCATGCAAAGGGTTGGACTTTGTTAATATATGCAAATCTCCGTCATCCCAAGCTTTTCTTATAATAGGAGAGAGTGTATTACCATCTCGCCGCATAACATTTAACACAGAAGAAAATTCCTCCTCTTTAATAAAAAGTCTTTTTTCAGGAGGGTGCACAATCCCTTCTTTATCTTCAATCGCCTTAATCAGTCCTTCCCCGCTTGATAGACCATCTGTTATTTGACCAGCCCAATCTCTATCAATAGTTTCAAATAAAGGCTTAATTGGTCGTAATGCAGTTCCTTTTCTGCCATTTGCTGTGTCCCCAACAATAAGAGTAAATAAATTTAGGAAATGCTTTTGACCATCCGCAACAAAATGAGCATTCCTACCAATTATGTTACCAAAGGCAGATAGAAGGTTAATAAGAACTGCCGAAGGATCAGCTTCTGTATGAGACATGAATTCCTTTAAGAAACTACCTAGTACACCATGATATGCTTCTTTAGAGAGACTATACTCAAACAGCCCTTTTTCATCAATGAAATCTTCTTGCTCAATCTGCTTCCAATGAGTTGTCTTTTGTTGAATATAATGGTTTCTCTCCTCATTTCTATTTAACTGTTCCAGAAATTCATCGTCAGATGGGATTAAATTATTCGACATAAGAACTCTCCTTTCTCATAAAAGCATCTATAGTTTGTATAATGTCCTGTTGAACTGCATAATCACTATGTTCCAAATGGTACAGCCAGTAATCAATTTTCGTGTAGAAATGGTACAGAGCCCAATGTTCTTCGACTTCATCGATATTTTTAAAATGAAGCAACTTTCTTTGGACCCGCTTCTCTAAATCGAATAGAAACCTTGTACAAGTCAGTACTTGCTCCCGAAGAACTAAGGTTTTTTGTTGCTCCATCCGCTTCCTGCTCAATTGCTCTAGCAACTGTGCCTTCGGAATATTCCTAAGATTGAGATAGCTAATTAAAACTTGGATTGCCTCCTGAACTGAAACCCCTTTTGCTAAGGCAACAAAGTTAATAACATCCCCAGCTTTTCTATCATTACAACCAGACCAGCAGAAGAATGTATTTGTCTTAGGATAGATTGTAAAAGAGGGACTTCGATCATTATGGAATGGACAATTAACTGTAAAACTTTTCTTATGAAAATGACTTTTTTTAAGTTCAATATTCGAGAACTGTTGAATAGCATCGAAAATACTGAATCGAGCCTTTATGATGTCAATGTAAGTAGTCAATTTGATTTATCACCTCTCATTGATACTGACCCCTTGTTTCAGAAAATCACTAATCTCATAACGGCTCTATAACTACCTTGTAAAGTGTTTAGGTTACCTTCTCATCTTTTATACCCTCAACTAACCATTCATCAATCAATTCTTGGATAAAAAGGATACGTCTAAGACCAGGAGGCTGGAAATGAGGGATTTTTTTCTCTCTTACCAGCTTATAGATGGTGTCTTTTGATACACCCAAATAACTTGCAACTGCCTCTACATTTAAAACACGTTTCTTCATTTTGTCCTCCTTTATACACAAGTCCCGGGAAAGTGTAATTTTTAATTAATCTTATTTTGTATAGTTACGCTGTGTTTATACATATTTTTTGAAAAGGTAAAATTCAGCCACCTGACCAACAACTATTGCTAGTTTAGACTTGACTTTGACAAAAGGTTATACTCAATTGTTTCTTGTTTAAGGTGTTATTCTTTGGATATATTAACTATTAAGAAGGAGGTCTACTACATGAGTAATGTTGTTAACAGTACTGAATTAAGGAATAGTTTAATACTACATAAAGACTTTGAACTATATATAGATAGTGATGGAAAAGCAATCAGGCTTACTAGGGGATGGAAGGAGAAGAGGAATCCATTACCACTAATTAGCCTAGTAACAAAACGATTCTTATATGGAGAGGAATTAAAAAAGAAGGATAGATATAACGATGGAGCTGTTTTTAATTACTTTCAAGATATAGACAGTCTCATGGATAATATAGGACTTTTGTCTTTTGCTAGTTTAGACAATACAAATGAGGAGAGGTGCTCTAATTCCTTTGTGAGCAATGGTGGAACGCATTATGTATTTAGTATAGATGAGGGTGAATTCGTCTTAGAGAGAACAAATTGCAATTCAATTCTTGATAATCTTGTTAATGGAGCTATAAAAGATATTTTAAATGTAAGGTCTGAGATTATTTTCACTAGATACTCTAAGGAGCGTAGTAAAAAGCGTAACTTATGTCTGGAAGATTTGGAACTAATCAGTATAATTTTCTTTGCTACTATGTTTCATAATAGACAAGCTATTTTTAATAAAGACTTTGTTAACATAGCTATAGAGAGCATTAATTATATATGTAGCAGCTCGGATGAGACTCTTACCCACAGCGAGCTAGTTCATTCTATGTCAGCCTTCTATGAAGAGAGGCTACAGGCGTTACCAATTGAAATATTGGCCGTCTCAAAAAGTGTGAAGAAATTAGAGACTGGTATAGAGGAGAATAGACTAGTTCCAGAACTATCTTATGCGTTAATGCTACCAGTGAAAGAGTACAGTCACCCATTTCATTTAGCGTACTTCGAGCTATTTTTTGCACACCTAATTAATATGCCAATAGGCTTATGTCAATTTTGTGGTTCAGTGTATCGACTTGACGGCCTACATGCGAGAGGAAGATATGGAAAAGGAACTTGTGGGGAAGAGGAGTGTAAAAGGAGACAAGCTAAACAACGGATGGAAATAGAGCAAATAAAAAGCGGGGAAGCGCAGCGCAGAAAAAATCGTGAAAGACAAAGGTTATTTAGATTAAAGAAGAAGTTCTTGAAATTTATTCATTCACCTGTAATATTTGACTTATCCTTGCAAGAAAAAGTAAGCATGTTTGCTGCACTTAATGAAATAGATAAGGAGAAGGTAAGGAATTGGGCTTTTGAGAAAGAAAAGGCAGAGTAATAATAAAAAGAAGGTATATATATGAAACGCACGAAAGGTTTTTGAATTTCTTAAAGAGAGTGTTGTGCAGAGAGTGCAATAATTATAAGTGAAGAATTGTTAATGCTCTTAATGACTTTTTTAAATTCTTTAGTACATTCTATATAGATAGCATTTACTATGGAAATTAGTAAACAGATAATGGGAAACAGAAGCAAGGCTTATACTTTTAGAAAGATTGAAGAATTTGAGAAAAGTTGTCACGACAGCAAAATGATTTCTTAGGATGTATAGTGTTTATCTTACAAAATAAACTGGAACTTGATTGGCGTATTTAGTATAATCCCATAACTGTATTGTAATTTCAGAATCTGATATATCAGTCTACACTGAGTGTTTAAAGGGGAAAGTGTTAAGATAGTAAAGGAGGTGGTGTGAGAAAAGAAAGCACTGCAATTGAGATACAAGGTTAGAGGCATAATATGAGAACGGGGGACAATTGCACAAAACAGGATAGGAATTTCAATAGTTTATATTAATAAATAAAGGGGGATAAGTATGGCAGGTAGCATAGAAAAACGTGGTGAGAATTCATATCGTCTTACAGTGACTCTAGGTTATGACCACAACGGAAAACAAATTAAAAAGCGAAAGACAGTTAAAGCTTCTGGCCCACGTGAGGCAAGGAAACTTTTGACTCAATTTGAAGCAGAAATTCTAACTGGAGAGTATATTGACCCTCAACGAATGCTCTTAGCAGACTTCATTCCAGAATGGCGATCTAAGTATGCTGTAGACCATCTATCACCTACTACCTTAGCAAGGTACGATGAAATGATTAGAGGACGAATTTTGCCTGAGTTTGGTCATATGCGCTTAGATAAGGTGAACACATTACATGTGCTCAGCTTTCTGGAAAAATTGAAGCAGGCTGGCGCGAGGGGAGATGGCAAAGAAGGTGGATTATCGTCTGGTTCTATCCAATACTATCATAGAGTTCTAAAAAATATTTTCTCTAGAGCAGTTGAGTGGAAGCTCATTAAGGACAATCCAGTGGCAGGTGCTAAGAAGCCGAAGGTGATACAAAAACAAGCAGATGTTTATAATGGAGAAGAATTGGGATTTTTATTCATGGCGTTAGAGAAGGAAGAAATTATGTGGCAAGTACTCATAGGGCTTGCAGTCACATCAGGAATGAGACGAGGAGAACTTCTAGGACTTGATTGGAAGAACGTTGATTTGGATGAGAGTACTATATATGTGAGACAGAGCATCATTTATACGAAGAATGCAGGTTATGTTGTAAAAGAACCAAAAACAAGGAATTCTGTAAGAAGGATAAGTCTTAATACGAGGATGTTGCACAATTTAAAGAAGTATAGAAAGATAGCTTTAGAGAATCGGATGAAGGCTGATGATATGTGGGAGGAAGGAGAGCATTTCTTTTTATTTGCGGGATTCAATGGTAAGCCTTTGAATCCGAGCAGTGTGTCTACATGGTGGAGAAGATTCGTTAAAAAAAATAATTTTCGTTACATTCGATTTCATGACTTACGGCATACCTCAGCTACTCACTTAATTAACAAAGGAGCACATATGAAAACAATAAGTGCTCGTTTAGGACATGCCAATATCAGCACAACTATGAATATTTATGGGCATAACTTAAAAGAAGCGGACGATAGAGCAGCTGAGATGTTTGAAGATTTATTCGATGAGGAACAGAAAAAGGCATAATGCTAAATTAAAAAGGAGAGGAGTTTTAATCTGTATTAGTTCTATTAGGCTTTAATATGTTTTAATTGATGTAGTTAAACCCCAAAATAAACCCCAACCATCTGTACCACTCAAAACCCGAAATTCTGTTATAATGCAAAAACCCTTGCACCACAAAGGGTTACAAGGGCCTGTACTAATGATCCCGACTGGGTTCGAACCAGCGACCTCCACCCTGTCAAGGTGGCGCTCTCCCTGCTGAGCTACAGGATCGTGATGTAAGTTATGTACTACATAATATATAATGTTTCCAACAACTTGTCAACGTTTTCTCGAAAAATATGTCCAATGTTTAAAAATTATGATATAGTGAAATGAGAAGTAATATTTTAAAAGAATGTTTTTGTATGCGCTTTATCAAGAGGGTAATACATATATTGCTTGTACATATTCATAATTGAGAGAAAAGTAGAGGGGAACGAGTATGAAGGTAGTGAGAATATTTACGATGCTGCTCGCAGCTGTTTTGACGTTTTTGAGCATTCCATCGAGATATTATGCTGGTGAGGCGCAGCCGGATGTGTTTGGGAAATATGCGGTTTCGATTGATGCGAAAACTGGGGATGTTTTATATGATAAGAATGCCTACGGCCAGGCATATCCGGCGAGTATTACAAAGGTGTTGACGGCGATTTTGCTCATGGAGCGTGTGAAGCCGGGGGAGCAGATTGCGTTTTCGCAGACAGCGTTGAATGAGGAGAAGAGTAATTATCAAATTGAGTTTCAGCCGGGAGAGACGGTCGATCGCGATACGGCGCTTACGATTTTGATGGTGCTTAGCGCAAATGATGTGGCTTATGCGATTGGAGAGCATATTGCGGGGAGCAAGGAGGCTTTTGCTAAGCTGATGAATGAGAAGGCTGCGGAGCTTGGGGCGAAGAATAGCCATTTTGTGACGCCTAGCGGTTTGCATGATCCAGCGCATCTTACGACTCCATACGATATGGCGATGATTACGCGCGGGGTGTTGAAGTATCCGGAAATTATAAAGGCAATGATTACGAAGCAGACGACGGTGACAACATCGCGGCAAACGGCTTCCATTTTTAATAAGGCCACTTTTTTTGAGCTGCCAAACTGTATTGCAGGAAAGACAGGCTTTACAGATCAGGCGCGGAATACACTCGTTTTGATTAATCAAAAGGATGGTATGGAGATTATTAATGTTGTGATGGCTTCGCAAAGGCCGGATATCTATAATGATATGAATATTATAGCTAACTACGCATTTAGCGAGTTTGAGAAGCAAACTGTGCTTGATAAGGCGACGTGGAAAGAGCGGGAGGAGCTGCTGCATAAGCCTGTTCACGTTGAGTTAGAAAGAGGAAGTGAGCTTCTGTTAAAGCGCGGAGAGGGTAAGAGTGTACAAGCCCATTTTGAGCCGCTGCATTTTAATGATGAGAAGCTGTATAAGGAAGGCATTCATAAGGGCGAAGTGCTTGGTCAAGTGACTGTGATGAAAAACGGAAATGTTTTAGATACAGTGAATGTCATTTCCAAGGATGATGTAGCGTTCGAAAAGCCGGTGCCGAAGAAGCTTTCGACGTTTCCGGCAACGGAGACTGCAGCTGTTGGGTTGATCGCTGTGGGCGGTCTTGCTTTTGTGGTGCGGAGGGTAAGAAAATCGGGAAATAGAGAGTCTGTGTAGGCTGTTAGGGCTTAGTTCCTGTATCACTTTTTGTACATGTGAAGATATGGGCGCGGAAAAGATGCTGATAAAAAACAGAGCGTATCCTTTTTGGAGAGCTCTGTTTTTTTGTTTGTTTTATGGTTGGCCTTTGTACCATGATAATTTTTTATATTTTTCCGTTTTAGGTGTAAAAATTTTGTGGATAGGGACAATGAGCAGTAGAATACACTGTATGTCATACATAAAGGAGCAGTCCAATGGATGTTGCAGCACTTGTTACAAGGCAGAAGGAGTATTATAACAGCGGGAAAACGAGGCCGCTTGAAGCACGGAGATATCATTTACGTGCTTTATATGAAGGGATTCAGCGGAATGAGGCTGATATTTTAGCTGCTCTTCAGGCGGATTTGAATAAGTCAGAGGCAGAGGCTTATATGACTGAGATTGGGTATGCGCTGAAGGAAATTTCCTTTTTAACGAAGCGGCTTCCCGCTTTGATGAAGCCGGAGAGGGTGAAAACACCGATTACACATGCCGGGTCAAAGGGGAGGATTATTCCTGAGCCGTACGGTGTGACGCTTATTATTGCACCGTGGAACTATCCGTTTCAATTGGCGATTGCTCCGCTTGTTGGCGCGATTGCGGCAGGGAATACAGCTGTGATGAAGCCATCCGAATTAACGCCGCATGTGTCAAAGGTGCTGGCGCGTATCATTGGCGAGCTGTTTCACCCAGATCATATTGCGGTTGTAGAGGGCGGCGTGGAGATGAGTACGAAGCTACTAAGGCAGCCTTTTGATTATATCTTTTTTACAGGCAGCGTGGCGGTAGGGAAGATTGTGATGGAGGCTGCGGCAAAGCAGCTGATTCCGGTAACGCTTGAGCTTGGCGGAAAGAGTCCGTGCATTGTTCATGAGGATGCGAAGCTGGATGTTGCGGCGCGGCGCATTGCGTGGGGGAAGTTTATTAATGCCGGGCAAACGTGCGTAGCGCCGGATTATGTCTATGTGCATGAGAATGTAAAGGAACCGCTGCTTAGGGAGCTGCAAAAAGCAATTCGGGAGCAGTTCGGGGAGCGGCCGCTTGAAAATGAGGAGTTTGTACGTATTGTAAGTGAGCGTCATTTTCAGCGGTTAGCTTCGTTTTTGCAGGATGGGACGATTGCGGCAGGCGGGAAGGCGGATGCGTCGCGTCTTGTGATTGAACCGACGGTGCTCGATCGTATTTCCTGGGATGATTCGGTGATGCAGGAGGAGATTTTCGGTCCGATTTTGCCGGTGCTGACGTACTCGGATCTAGAAGATGTGATACAAACGGTTAACGCACATCCGAAGCCGCTTGCCTTGTATGTGTTCACCGAAAATGTACATGTACAGCAAAAAATCGTGGAACGAATTTCATACGGCGGCGGCTGTGTGAACGATACGATTTACCATTTGGCTAGTCCGTATTTGCCGTTTGGCGGCGTGGGAGAAAGCGGGACAGGCAGCTATCACGGCGAGCAGAGCTTCAAATCCTTTTCTCATTACAAAAGCGTGCTGTATCAATCGACAAAGTGGGATCTTAAGCTGCGCTACTCGTCAACAAAAAAGGCTTTAAAATATATTCGGAAGTTGTTAAAATGAGGTTGTTGTATAACTGTAAATATCCCCTTCTGCAAGAAGGGGTTTTTCTGTATATGTAAAATTAGGAAGAGGGGCATACATGATCGCAATTGAAGCTGTAGAAAAAAGGTTTGGGGAGACCGTTGTGATTCCGCCGTTATCTCTTCAGATTCATGAAGGAGAGTTTTTGACGATTTTAGGGCCGAGCGGCTGCGGCAAAACAACGCTGCTGCGCATGATTGCCGGATTTGAGCAGCCGACAGGGGGAAGTATTTCTTTAGACGGCAAGAATATTGTAGATTTGCCGCCTTATAAGCGGGATATGAACCTTATTTTTCAGCATTATGCTTTATTTCCTCATATGACGGTTGAGCAAAATATTCGTTTTGGTTTAAAAATGAAGAATGTTCCAGCGGCTGAGCAGAAAAGGAGAGCAGAGGAGGCGATGCGCTTGACGCAGCTGACAGCGCTCTGCAATCGAAAGCCGTCCAAGCTTTCCGGCGGCCAGCAGCAGCGTGTGGCCATCGCCCGTGCGATTGTGAACAATCCAAAGGTGCTGCTGCTGGATGAGCCGCTCGGGGCTCTGGATTTTAAGCTGCGCAAGGATTTGCAGCGGGAGCTGAAGCAGCTGCAGCGTGATTTAGGGATTACATTCGTGTATGTCACACATGATCAGGACGAAGCGATGAGTATGAGCGATCGCATTGCTGTTATGAATGAAGGAAGAATTGAACAGATTGGAACGCCTCAGGAGATTTATCATCAGCCTAAGACTTTGTTCGTGGCGAGCTTTATCGGCGAGAATAATATTATGGAGGTTCGTTCGTCACGCATTGCGGTGCGTCCGGAACGAATGCATATTCGTCTGCTGGACGAGCCGACAGTCGTAGAAGGCCGCATCTGTATCATTGAGGATACTGAATTTGTCGGCAGCATGGAAAAGTTCTATGTTCGTGATAAAGAGACATCAGATAACTTTATCATCTACTATCACGGGACGGAGCCGTTTCAAGGACAAAAGGGCGATGAGGTAAGGGTGAGCTGGCGTAAGGAAGATGAGGTGAAGCTGTAGTGAGAAAGGGACGGTTGCTTACGCTGCCGGCTGTTGGGTGGCTTGCTTTTTTCTTTCTTCTTCCGCTTATGTTTGTTTTCATCTTTTCCTTTTGGGAGCGCGGGACATATGGGGAGCTTGTGAAAAGCTTTACTCTCCAAAATTTTGGGCGCGTGTTTGATCCGCTGTACGGCCGTGTATTATGGGAAACTTTGAAAATAGCGATTCTAACGACTGTCCTTTGTCTCCTGATTGGCTATCCGTTTGCGTACACGGTGACAACTGTTTCAAAAAGACGGCAATCGATGTTGCTGCTGCTGGCCACTATTCCGTTTTGGATTAATTTTCTTGTCCGCTCCTATGCTTGGATTGTGATTTTACGTTCGCAAGGTGTTGTCAATACGCTCCTGCAGCAGCTTGGATTGATTTCTGAACCATTGCAGCTGCTATACAATACGCCTGCGGTAGTGTTAGGGATGGTCTACACGCTGCTGCCGTTTATGATTTTACCAGTCTATGCTTCTCTTGAACAATTTGACAAGCAGCGGCTTGAAGCAGCATATGATTTAGGAGCGACACCATGGAAGGCGTTTTGGAGTATTACGCTGCCGCTCACGATGCCAGGCGTGGCAGCCGGATCGATTCTAGTCTTTGTTTCTTCTATTGGAATGTTCGTTGTTTCGGATATAATGGGCGGATCCAAGGTTTCGTTGGTGGGCAATGTGATTCAAAACCAGTTTCTCGGCGCACGTGATTGGCCGTTCGGGGCAGCGTTGTCGTTTATACTTGTGCTGTTTTCCATTCTGCTTATCTATTTGTATTACAGAGTGGTGAGACGATACAGCCATATGGAAGGGGGAAAAGACGCATGAAGAAGGCCCTTCTGACATATAGCTCATTTATTCTTTTATTCTTGTATATACCGCTTGTAATTCTTGTTGCATATTCCTTCAATGATTCTCGTATTAACGCACAGTGGAAGGGCTTTACGCTTCATTGGTACGCTGATTTATTTCAAAATGAAGCTGTTATCGATGCTTTTTTGAACAGCCTGCTGATCGCCCTTGTTACAACGGCAGCAGCTGCGGCACTTGGTACGCTTTGCGCGCTGGGGCTTCATACATATAGGCAGCGTTCCCGCAATGTAATGAACGGTCTCATGTATTTGCCTATTCTTGTGCCGGATATTTTGATGGGCTTGTCGATGTTGATTTTATTTCATCAGCTGCAGTGGGAGCTTGGCAAACTTACGCTTATCATAGCCCATATTACATTTAGCATTTCATTTGTTGTCATTCTCTTATCAGCACGGCTTGCCGGGATGGGAAAGGAGCTGCAGGAAGCAGCAAGCGATTTAGGCGCAACACCATGGCAGACGTTTCGATACGTGACGCTCCCAGCCCTGCTGCCGGGGATCATCTCCGCTTCACTGCTGACGTTTACGCTATCTATCGATGATTTTGTCATTAGCTTTTTCGTATCAGGTCCGGGTTCGACGACGCTTCCGCTTTATATTTACAGCATGGTAAAACGAGGCGTAACACCGGAAATTAATGCTCTGTCTACGATTTTAATAGGTATGATTTTCATATTAATGATGATCTCGGAAATGTTTCGGACGAAGGGAGCGGAAGGAAGGAAAGGGCAGCTTCCGTTTTGAAGATAGGAGGAAGATTATGAAAACGATGAAGAAAATCATAAGTGTTGCGGCTGGCTTGCTTCTTACTGGCAGCTTGCTTGCTGGCTGCGGGGAAAAGAAGGAAGAACTCAATATTTACAGCTGGGCAGATAACTTTGATGAAGATGTGCTGCGCGACTTTGAAAAAGAGTATAATGTGAAAATTAACTATGATAAGTATGCGAGCAATGAGGAAATGCTTGCAAAGCTGCAGGCCGGCGGAGCGCAGTATGATCTTATCCAGCCGTCCGATTATATGGTAGCGACAATGATTCAGCTACATATGCTGGAGCCGCTGGATAAAAAGCAGCTTCCAAACGTAGAAAATCTTGTGTCAACATTCCAAACGCCGCCGTTTGATCCGGGAAATAAGTATTCCATCGTGTATACATGGGGCGTTACCGGCATCGCCTATAACAAAAAATATGTAAAGGAGGCTCCAACAAGCTGGAGCGATCTATGGAATGAGAAGTATAAGGGGCATGTTGTATTGTTAAATGACTCTCGGGAAGTGCTTGGCATGGGATTAAAGAAAAACGGCTATTCCAATAGCACGACAAGCGAGCAGGAGCTGAAGACGGCCTATGAAGATTTACAGAAGCTAACGCCTAATGTGTTAGCGTTCGACACGGATGATATTAAGCAAAAGTTCATTACTGAGGATGCTTGGATCGGTACAGTTTGGTCCGGCGATGCTGCGTTTATCGCTGCAGAAAATAAAGATATTGCCTATGTTGTGCCTAAGGAGGGCGGAACGATTTGGGCCGATACACTTGCCATCCCTAAGGGTGCGAAGCATAAGGAATTAGCAGAGAAGTTTATTAACTATTTGTTTGATCCAAAGGTGAGCGTGAAAAACTATGAATCTATCGGCTACAGCAATCCAAACGAAAAAGCATATCCGCTTCACAGCCAAGAGTATCGTGACAATACAATGATTTTCTTGTCAAAAGAAGAATTAAGCCGTACGGAGTGGCTTGTTGACGTGGGTGAGAAGCTTCGTTCCTATGATGAATACTGGACCAAGTTGAAAACAGGAACAAAAAATTAAAAAAGGCGCGGTTTCTTTTTTTAAGAAATCGCGTTTCAGATTAAGTATAGTATCCAAAAGAGTTCATATTGTAATAAGTTTTTCAATGGTTGGTACCATACCTAGACTACAAATAGAGAGGTGATTGCATGTTAATGCAAGCATTGCTAATCTTTTTGCTACAGATTGTTTATGTTCCAGTCTTAACAATTCGTACAATTCTTTTAGTAAAGAACCAGACGAAATCAGCAGCCGGTGTTGGACTTTTGGAAGGCATCATCTACATCGTCAGTTTAGGAATTGTCTTTCAAGATTTATCTAATATTTGGAATATTGTTGCATATGTCATTGGATTTAGTGTCGGTTTGCTGCTGGGAGGGTATATTGAAAGGAAATTGGCGATTGGCTACATTACATATAATGTAAGTTTGTTAGAAAAATGTAATGATTTGGTAGAGGCGTTACGGTCGGCAGGATTCGGAGTTACGGTATTTGAGGGAGAAGGTATTAATGATACAACCCGTTTTCGCTTGGATATAGTGGCGAAACGCTCAAGAGAGAAGGAATTCCTGGAAATTGTAAACACGATTGCCCCGAAAGCATTTATGGCTTCTTATGAGATACGTTCATTTAAAGGTGGATATTTAACCAAAGTGATGAAAAGAAGAAAAATTGGGTAAGAAAAGGACGCAAGGTCGACTAGGGTTTTCTTTTATCAAGAGGTGTAGTTCAAATTGGTGATTTTTTTATGGACTACTTCGTTTTTCAACAACGTGAGACGCGGTTTCTTTTTAAGAAATCGCGTTTTTAAATTGAGGAGAGTGTACGATGAAACGTTATTTCAACCGTCATACATATGCAGCGGTTTTTACCGCTTTGCTGCTTAGCTTTGTCAGTATTATTGTAAATCGCATTAAGGGAGGGGAAACCCTTTTTGTAGATGAGTTTATGAAGGGTCGATTGCAGTCCCTGCAAACAAAGGGAAGCCTCGCCTTTTTCACTGTGATTACAGAGATGGGGGCAGAAATCGGGATTATTTCTACCCTTGTCGTGAGTCTATTGCTGCTTTGGAGAAAAAAGCAGTATGCTGCGATGATTATTTTTCCACTAGCAATCATTGTGACAAATTTCGTAAATAAGTGGTTGAAAGCAGTCGTTGCACGTGAACGGCCGGCCTTACCTGAAGCGGCCGATGCGCTTGGTTACAGCTTTCCAAGCGGTCATGCAATGCTGAGTATTGTCACGTACGGGTTTGTTGCTTTTCTGATTGCAAATGGAAAATTTGGGAAAGCTACACGTGTAGCAGCAGTTGCCGCAGCCGCTGCTTTGATCGTCACAATCGGCTTAAGCCGCATTGTTCTCTCCATTCACTATCCATCGGACGTTCTTGGCGGCTATTGTCTTGGCGGCATGCTGCTTGTTGCGTTTTTATATGCGCACCATTTTCTGAAAATCTTAATGAAGAAATAAGGAGGGAGAGAGTTGCGGGCATCGGTCCAGAAGCTCGACAGCTGGGGATATACCGGGCTTTTGATTCACCGTTTTCGTTTTACGTTTATCGCCGCACTTCTATTGCTGGCAGCGGTTCTTGGTTATTTTGCACCGAAGCTGCCGTCTGTTTTAGGAGGAGATGGCTTTCAGACAGAGGGAGATTATCAAGAAACTCGTAAAGTGTTAGAGAAGGATTTTAAACAATCGCAGGATACGCTTTTTCTCGTATTTCAAAAAAAGAAAAAGGTCTCGTCAGACGAGTTCCATGCGGCAATCAAACAAATTGTCCAAAAAATTGAGAAGGAAGAAACCTATGCTTCCTTTCGTCATCCGCTGCAGGATCCAGCTATGATGCGCAGGGATATCGCGTATGCAACGATTTTACTAAAAGGAAACACAACAGAGGAATTAACGTCCAACACGCTCGCCTTTGCCAAACGAATACAAAAGGAAAGCAGCGATGCGTTGCAGGTATCTCCAACAGGGTTTACGGTTATTAATGACGAAATTAATGCGCGCAGCCAAAGTGACCTGAAGAAGGCTGAAATGATCGGTCTTCCTATTGCATTTCTTGTTTTGCTGCTGTCGTTTGGAAATCTTATGGCATCTCTTCTGCCGATCCTTAACGGCGGGCTGAGCGTTGCTGCGACGATGGGAATTTTATATATGATCGGCCAGCAAAAGGAGCTGTCCATTTTCGTGCTGAATGTGGCGCCGATGGTCGGGTTTGCATTGTCAATTGATTTTGCGCTTTTGTTTGTGAATCGTTTCCGTGAAGAATTGGAGCAGCGCGAGGTAGCGGAAGCAATTGCGGCGACCTATCAAACGGCGGGGCGTGCTATTTTGTTTTCCGGCTTATGCGTGTTTGTCGGCTTGTCGGGCTTATTTTTCTTTCGGATTGAGTATATGCAGTCTATTGCGTTAAGCGGCATGATTGTCGTTGTAATGAGCATTCTGTTCTCGCTTACGCTGCTTCCGGCTGCACTGTCCCTGATGGGCAAGCGTTTGAAACAAATGGGCCAAAAGCGGCGATCAGCAGCGTTTTGGCGTGCATTCGCTCATTTTGTGATGCAAAGGCCCGTCATCATGACAGCTGTCGTACTCATTGGGATTGTGCTTTGCTTACTGCCGCTGCGAGGAGCAAATTTTGAGTTTCCAGGCATTGAATCGCTTCCTGAACATAGCGATGCCCGCACAGCTTACGAACGGTATGAAACGGAGTTCAATCCTTTGCTCAAAAGGCATGCGGATGTAACCGTTCTTGTGGAAACGAAGCAAAGCATGACCGAGAGAGAAAGCTTAGAGAAGCTGGAAGCCGTTGTAAAAGAACTGGAGCAGGACCCGGATGTATACAAAGTAACGAGTGTTTACAGCATGCTCGGCGATATGCCAAGCAGCCAGCTGTATGCACTCATGCAATCACCGCAAAAGGAACAGGTGCTTCCTGCGGTAAAGGCGTACACGCACGGCAGCCGTGCACTCGTGCAGGTTGTGCTGCAGGCAAAGCCAAAGGCTGAACAAGCAAAACGATGGGTGCGGAATTTTAAAGATATGTATAAGCAGCCTGGTGTTACATATTCGCTCGGCGGTATGACGACGTTTGAGCAGGAATTGCAGGATGAGGTGAAGGCACGTGTTGCCATAGCGATGACTGTTATTTTCGGATCAACATTTCTCATTTTAATGATTGCGTTCCGCTCGCTCATTATCCCGATTAAAGCCATTGTGATGAATGTGCTGAGTCTTAGCGCAACAATCGGGATTATCGTGTGGCTATTTCAAGGAGGCCGGTTCGGGCTTGAGCAAAGCACGATTATGTTCGTCCTGCCTATTTTTATTTTTGGGCTTGTGTTTGGGCTCAGCATGGATTATGAAGTATTTCTTATTTCGAGAATGTACGAGCTGTATAAGGAAACGAAAAACAACGATACAGCAACGCTGGAAGGGCTTGTCTCTACAAGCCGCATTATTACGTCGGCGGCTCTTATTATGATTGTTGTCACCGGGGCATTTGCGTTTACCGATATTTTGCCTGTGAAGCAGATGGGATTGGGAGTTGCGCTCGCTATTTTTCTTGACGCCACTGTGATCCGTCTGTTGCTTGTGCCAAGCTTAATGAAAATGCTTGGGGATTGGAATTGGTGGTTTTTTACGAAATGGAGTATGCATAAAGAAGCAAAAAGCGGTGTGTAGTCGGTATTCCTGCAGAGGATACCGATTTTTTTATACTTTAAGAATTGGGAAACGTTAGGAATCAAGTATAGATGCAGCTAAGCCCCGTCCTCGCCCAAAGGCTCGCCAATTGGCAGGTTTTCTTGGATCATTAGAAAGATTGCAAAGCCTATATATGTGCTTCTCCTCCATGTAATACAGGCAGGATGAATAGATTTCTCTATCTTTTGACAAAGTATGTCATAAAGAGATTACGATTGAGGTGAGGACAAGATGTTTCGATACTTCAAGTTTAGGCTCAATGATACAGTACAGTTTGCAGAGAATGACGGACATATTTATCGAATTGTCGGCTATCGGCTGGAAAAAGGATATGGCGTGGAGGGCAACGAAGATTGGACGCACATTGTATATGAATTGCTTCGTGAATTTGACGGTTACATGATGGATGCAGAGGAATATGAACTTGTGAAAATCGTGCAGGTCGAGGATGAGTACTATAAAATAAAAGATCTGTGCGGCTATCGCTATCCGGTAAAAGCGAAGGTGACGAAACAGCCGCCGAAAATACCGGCCCGCCAGCATGTAGATGAATTGCTGGATGCCTATAACGATTACCGGAGATTGGCTTCCTTATTCAATGACATATCATATGAACGAAAAGCTGAGGAGCTTCTCGGGAAGTTGAAGGAATTTAGTTCCTAGCCGATGGGTGAGCCGTTAGGCAAAGATAGAGGCGTAGTTGCACTTATGCTGTATTCCTCAAATTTCCTGCTGCGCCAAATTTGCTTCTAGCTGGAAATGTATGCTTTCTGAAAGCGCAAAAAGAGGCTATGCAACAGGAATTCATCTCCCTTTCGCATAGCTTCTTTCTCTTCTTATATATAGGCTGCTTCCGTTTTATCCCGTCTATGATATGTCATGACCCAATCCGTCATATAGGCGCACACCGCCACCGAAAATCCGGTGTAGGCGACTTGGTCCCACGATAAGTATATGAGAGACAAAATAAGAACAAGCGCATCGAATATAAAATACACTTTGCCGACAGATAGGCGTGACACTTTACTTACGAGTATCGATAAAATATCATCTCCACCCGTCGCGCCTCCGTAGCGTAAAATCAGTCCAAGTCCAAAGCCGACAAGAACGCCCCCCAGCAGCGCGGCAAAAAATAGGTGCTGTGAAAGGTTAATTTGAAACGGAGAATATCGCTCCATGAGAGAATAAAAAACGGAGAAGGATGTCGCGCCAATAATCGTTTTGAGCGCCAATCGTTTTCCTAACACCTTCGAGCCAAGTAAAATTAATGGAATATCTAATAAAAGAGTTGTGATGGACGGGGAAATATGGAATAACGCTTGTACAAGCAAAGCAATTCCGATAAATCCGCCCTCGGCTAAATTATTTTGTACGTGAATATGATAAAATGCAGCTGCCAAAACAAAAGAACCGAACAAAATCATCGTAAATTCTCGCCAACGAATCCATTTCATTGTTATTCCTCTTTCGTAGTTAGTTTTTTCGGGAAGATCCTGATAGAAAACTAACTACCGCACATACAGCATAAGAGCATGGCTCTTTCGGAGTTAGTTTTCTAAAAAAACTAACTATGCTATATGTAGCAGAAGGAATAACGAGGCCGTTGATCCAACATACTTTCGCCCACTTTCGTTTTGTTTTCGTAGACAACAACCGTCTAACGAAAAAAGACGCTAAGTGTACGATAAATCTTGACGTTTCCAGATGCTCCTTCGAGCAACCATGGTTTCAAATCCTTTCTTTATAGGATACATTCTTATTATATCATATGTTTTCGCAGCATAGAAAAGAATGTATATTATTTACATTTACTTTACAGAAGAACAGGGACATGAAAAATACATATTTGTCGGAAATGTGTGTGAAATGATTCACAATTGCTTCACACACATTTTTCCAATAATGCAGTATAGTATGAGTATAGAGATTGTGATAAATATCACAAACAAAACTAAGCGGGACCAAAAATGTATCCTAGGGTCACTTTCGGTCCGCCAAGGAGGAGCAACCATGGCAGTAAAAGAACAAATGGTGCAGCAGGTACAAGACACAAGTGCAGTGATTCATGAGCTCGTGCAAAATGGGCAGAAGGCATTACAGCAGCTCTCGACTTTTACACAGGAACAAATTGATACAATTGTTCATGAAATGGCCCTCGCCGGTTTGGATCAGCATATGCCGCTCGCAAAGCTTGCGGTAGAAGAGACTGGCCGCGGTGTCTACGAAGATAAGATTACGAAAAACATATTTGCGACAGAGTATATCTGGCATAGCATTAAAAACAATAAAACTGTCGGTATTATCCACGAGGACGAACAAGCCGGCATCATTGAAATTGCAGAGCCGGTCGGTGTAGTTGCCGGGGTAACACCTGTAACAAACCCAACATCTACAACTATGTTTAAGGCGTTAATTGCGATCAAAACAAGAAACCCGATCATTTTCGCATTCCATCCGTCCGCACAACAGTGCTCTGCGCAAGCAGCACGTGTTTTATACGAAGCAGCTTTAAAAGCAGGAGCACCAGAGCATTGCATTCAATGGATCGAACAGCCTTCTGTGGAAGCAACGAAGCTTCTCATGAATGATCCAGGAGTGGCTCTTGTTTTAGCAACAGGCGGAGCAGGCATGGTGAAATCCGCGTATAGCACAGGTAAGCCGGCTCTTGGTGTAGGTCCTGGCAACGTTCCTTGCTATATTGAGAAAACAGCGAAAGTGAAGCGTGCCGTAAACGATGTGATTTTGTCCAAAACATTTGATAATGGTATGATTTGCGCATCTGAACAAGCAGTGATTGTAGATGAAGAAGTCTATAAAGAAGTAAAGGCAGAAATGATCGCAAGCGGCTGCTACTTCGTTACAAAAGAAGAAAAGAAGCTGTTAGAGAAGCTTGTTATTCGCGAGGACACTTGCGCTGTAAACCCGGATATCGTAGGTAAATCTCCTGAATATATTGCGAATCTTGCAGGCTTTACAGTACCAGAGAAAACGAAAATTCTCGCAGCGGAGATCGCTGGAGCAGGTGCAGAGTATCCGCTATCCCGTGAAAAATTAAGCCCGGTTCTTGCCTTCATTCGCGTGAAAAATACAGAAGAAGGCTTCCGTCAATGTGAAAATATGCTTGATCTTGGCGGGCTCGGTCATACAGCGGTCATCCACTCTACAAATGAAGCGCTGCAAAGAGAATTTGCGCTTCGTATGAAGGCTTGCCGCATTGTGGCAAATGCACCGTCTGCTCAAGGCGGAATCGGTGATGTATATAATGCATTCCTGCCATCTTTAACACTTGGCTGCGGATCTTACGGCAAGAACTCTGTTTCTTCTAACGTAACAGCTGTCCACTTATTAAACGTAAAACGGATGGCACGCCGTAATAATAATATGCAATGGTTTAAGCTGCCTCCCAAAATCTATTTTGAAAAAAACGCAACACAATATTTAGCCAAAATGCCGAAGATTTCTCGTGCCTTCATTGTAACAGACCCAGGAATGGTCAAATTGAACTACGTTGATGTTATCATGCATTACTTAAATCAAAATGCTAATCACGTACAAGTTGAAATTTTCTCTGATGTTGAGCCAGACCCATCTGATGCAACAGTGTTTAAAGGCGCAGAAATGATGCGCGCGTTCAAGCCGGATGTTATTATCGCCCTTGGCGGCGGCTCTGCGATGGATGCTGCAAAAGGAATGTGGCTCTTCTATGAGCACCCGGAAACAAGCTTCCACGGCTTAAAGCAAAAGTTTCTTGATATTCGCAAGCGTACATTTAAGTACCCTGAGCTTGGCCAAAAAGCACAATTTGTTGCGATTCCAACAACATCTGGTACAGGATCAGAGGTTACGCCGTTTGCGGTTATTACGGATAAACAAAACAATATTAAATATCCGTTGGCAGATTATGAATTAACACCTGACGTTGCGATCGTCGACCCGCAGTTTGTTATGACAGTTCCGCCGCATATTACAGCTGATACAGGAATGGACGTATTAACGCATGCAATTGAGGCGTATGTGTCTATCATGGCAAATGATTATACAGACGGTTTGGCATTAAAGGCAATTCAACTAGTATTTGAATACTTGCCAAGAGCATATAAAAACGGCAACGACGAAGAAGCCCGCGAAAAAATGCACAACGCTTCTGCTATTGCCGGCATGGCATTCGCCAATGCGTTCTTAGGTATCAACCACAGCCTTGCACATAAGCTTGGTGCAGCGTTCCATATCGCACACGGACGTTCTAACGCAATCTTAATGCCGCACGTTATTCGTTACAATGCGAAAAAGCCGTATAAGCACGCGTTGTTCCCGAAATATGAGCACTTCGTTGCTGATGAGCGTTATGCACAAATTGCCCGTGTTCTCGGCTTGCCTGCCCGCACTGTAGAAGAAGGGGTAGAAAGCTTAGTGCAAGCTGTCATCAAGCTTGGCAAAGAATTGAACATTCCGATGAGCATTGCTGCACAAAACGTAAACAAAGAAGTGTTTGAAAACCAAGTCATGGAACTGGCAGAGCGGGCATTTGAAGATCAATGTACAACTGCCAATCCAAAGCTGCCGCTCGTTACAGAGCTTGCAGAGATCTATCGCCAAGCATACGAAGGCGTGTAAGTAAGAAATGGTTTGCGGAAGGTTCCTCACGATCCAAGGCGCTGTTTGCCTTGGATCGTAAAGAACAACTGGCGAGAATGAGACACTAAGAAAAGCATTCTCCCTCTAGTTTGCCCCCATTAACGCAACAAACCCTGCCTGCTTAGGCGGTTTTTTTATTCTTGATAGCTGTACATGGTTCAGCGACGCATTGACAGTATAGGCATAAAAAATAGGAATGGCCCTGTTTTTCTATGCATATATGTTTATAAAGCTTATCTTTATGGACAAGGAGTGAACAGCTTGAATAGAGTAGGAAAAAATGATTTTGTTCCTGGATTTGTACCAAACCATAACCATGGGTCTGTGGATTATACCTCTGTCGAGGCAGGGCATGTACATCAATGCCTGGACGTAACATCTCCTCCAATTCCGACGCAGGATGGAGGGCATATTCACTATACAGAAGGGTATGTTGTATTTGAGGATGGGCATACCCATTATTATAAGGCGCACTCAGGACCCGCTATCCCTGTTGGAAATGGGATGCATGTTCATTATTACGATTTTTACACTACTGAAGATGATGGGCACAGGCATCATGTTAAGGGAGTAGACCAGCCTGCACCAGGTACGAAATAAAGATCGTACAGTTCTTTTTTCCTTACAAAAAGCTTTCACATTTATGAAGAAAAGGACCTGTTATCGTTTGGAAACAGGCCCTTTTTCATTTACAATGTAACAAGGTGATGAAATATGTACATGGTAAAAAAAGGAGAATGGTGCGAAATCATCGTACCTGCACATTGGAACTGTACAATTGAACAGCTATTAAAAGACAGGTGGCAAGTACCCAAAAAGCTTCTTCATCAATATCGAATGGAGAAGAGCGTTATTGTAAATGGAGAAGCAAAACGATGGAGCGAAGTATTGCAAGAAGGAGACGTGCTGCGCGTTCGAATGTTTCTGGAGGAAGATCTTGGTGTTGTGCCCGAATACATGGACGTAGATGTTTTATATGAAGATGATCATATTCTGATTGTAAACAAGCCGATTGGTATGGATACGCATCCGGCAGATAAGGGAGGCAAGCATACGTTAGCTAATGGAGTGGCTTATTATTTGCAAGCAGCAGGCATCGCGGCAAAGGTGCGGCATATTCACCGCTTAGATAAGGACACGTCAGGTGCTGTTGTGTTTGCGAAGCATGCGCTCGCCGGAGCCATCATGGATCGCCTGTTGCATGAGCGAAATATTAAACGAACATATATGGCGCTTGTTGAAGGAAAGCTGAAGGAGAAAAAGGGCGTTATTGATGCTCCGATTGGACGAGATCGCCATCATGCGGTGCGGCGAAGAGTATCGCCTAAAGGGGACCGCGCTGTTACGCATTACGAGGTGATACGCTACATGCCGAAGCAGCAGCTGTCCTTGGTAGAACTGCAGCTGGAAACAGGGCGCACGCATCAAATTCGCGTACATATGAGCTATATCGGCCATCCGCTTGCCGGGGATCGCTTATATGGCAGCCGTACTTCGTTTATAACACGCCAGGCGCTGCATGCGATGCGAATTCGGCTTCTTCACCCAATTACAGAGGAAAGGGTTGAAGTTTCTGCACCAATTCCCTCCGATATTACAAGTTTATTATAAATCGTTACAAATGATGTAGATAGAAGGGTTTCTACGAGGGAAAAGCGAATGTTTTAACTCACGAAACATGAAAAGAAAGGTGGGAAAGATCATGCTGATCCGTAAAGCCTCCGTATATCTTTGTCTGTTTTCGCTATGTATGAGTCTTGCTGTATACCCGCTTTTGCCAAATCGAATTGCTACACATTGGAATATTAACGGAACAGCAGATGAATATACCACAAAAATAACCGCCGGTTTCCTTATCCCGATCCTGATGATAGTCCTATTTGCGGTCTTTCACTTTACAAGGCGCTATATATATGGACCTAACAAACCAAGCTACGCAGCGCATACGATTGTCACAAATGCCGTTTTGTCCTTTTTGCTATTCATTCACGCCCTTATTTTGCTGACAGGGACCGGAATCTTCATTGATTTTCAAACGTGTCTCCTAATGGCTGCGGGAGCGTTCTTTCTTGTATTAAGCTGGGGCTTTGCAAAAATAAAGTCTCGTGAGCCGGTTGCGTCTTCACTATTTCAAAAAATGCAGATGTATACTGTACGAACATTTCGTTTCGTTGGGTTTGGTGTACTGGCCAGTCTTGCCCTGCCGCAGCATTGGCAAGTCTATACAGCTATTTGCATGATTGGTTTTGGCGGAATCTTTATGATTGTCATGACGCTGTATTACTATACAACAGAAAATCGGAAATAGATAGTAGAGCAAAATTGCTTGCTGGTGAGATTTTTCAGTCCCGGCAATTCTGCTTTCTAAAGAATAATCCTTCCTAAGAAAAAATCGGCCGAGATGGCCGATTTTTTGTTATCTTTTTCCAATAAACATTTGTGTCCAATAATCTTGCGTAGCTGTATGCCCGATTCCGATATGAGTAAAGTTGCCGTTTAAGATGTTCGCACGGTGACCAGGACTGTTCATCCATGCTCTTACTACTTCATCAGCAGATCGTTGCCCTTTGGCGATATTTTCTCCTGCATAGGAATAAGATATGCCAAAGCTTCTCATCATATCAAAAGGCGAACCATACGTTGGGCTTGTATGCGAGAAATAGTTTTTGCTTAACATATCATTGGATTTTGCTTGTGCCACGTTTGCTAACGAAGTATCGACTTGCAGGTCGCGCAAGCCATTTCTTCTTCGCTCTGCATTTGTTAATTCCACTACACGTGCCTCTGTCGCATCAAGTGTACCGCCGGTTGTTGGAGTACCCGGTCTTGTTGTAGTGCCTGGTGTTGTAGTGGTGGTACCAGGTGTTGTAGTGCCTGGCGTTGTAGTGCCCGGTCTTGTTGTAGTGCCTGGCGTTGCCTGGTTCGGACAAGGACATAGGCGATTATAATGGGTTACAGGATTTGGCGTGATATAGCCTCTTGCATTTCTTGCAGGTATCGCGTTGTTACGGTCTCTAAAATCATTATCACGATTTGTTCGCAAGCCAGTGTTACGATCATTGCGATCCGGCCATAAACCATTATCGCGGTCTGGCCACAAACCATTATTATCGCGATCTGGCCACAAGCCATTATTGCGATCTGTACGTAAATCACCGTTACGATCTATTCCTACTGTACGCAAATCTCTATCACGGTCCGTTCGTGTCACATCATTCGTGGTTACGTTGCGGCGATTGCCCGCATTATCCATAGCGTTGTCTCGGTCACCATCAGCACAGCCGCTAACTGTAAGCAATGAGAGAGAAAGAACGGCAGCAGTCGTAAAAATACGGAATTTCCTCATCTTAAATTCCTCCTCTATGGCATTCAACTGAAAGGAATTCCTTTCTCTTGTATTGTTCCTATATGGTTCAGGGAGATGCTTGGTAATTAATCGTAAGTCAGGGAGTTTCAAGAGGAAGAGAATAAGAATAGGAATCCGGCTTATACTAAATACAGCATAGGATAGTACTGTCTGTATAAAAGCATAACAGCCCTCCCGATAACGAGAAGGCTGTCCATTTTATTTAGAAATAAATTGTTGGGTCCAAATGTTTTTGCCAGAGACATATCCAACACCAATATGTGTGTATGTGCTATTTAAAATATTGGCGCGGTGGCCTGCGCTGTTCATCCATGCTTGTACCACTTCTTCTGGTGTTTTTTGACCCATTGCGATATTTTCTCCTGCTGTGCGGTACGAGATGCCAAAGCGTTTCATCATATCAAATGGTGATCCGTACGTTGGACTCGTATGGGAGAAATAGTTTGCATTGTACATATCCTGAGATTTAGCTTTTGCAACCTTGCTTAAAGCGCTATCCACCTTTAGTGCCGGTAACCCTTGTTTAGCGCGCTCTTGGTTTGTTAGCGTTACTACTTTTTGTTCATATGCACTTAATGTGCCTGTTGAAGGAGCAGGCGTCGGCTGAGCCGGTTTTGCTGCCGCCGGCTGAGCCGGTTTCGTTGTCGTCGGCTGAGCTGGCTTTGTTGCCGCTGGCTGAGCCGGTTTTGCTGCCACTGGCTGAGCCGGTTTTGCTGCCGCTGGCTGAGCCGGTTTTGCTGCCGTTGGCTGAGCTGGTTTTGTTGCCGCTGGCTGAGCCGGTTTCGTTGTTGCTGGCTGAGCCGGTTTTGCTGCTGCTGGCTGAGCCGGTTTTGCTGCTGCTGGCTGAGCCGGTTTTTGCACTGTTTCTAGCGGTACATTAAATGACTGCCATACCTTGTAGTTATTAAATAAAGAAGTAAATAGCTTTGTCCAATCTATTTGGTTTTCTACATTCCATTGAAATGGAGATACATAAATTACTTTTTCATATGATACAGGCTGCTGAATGGTTTCTGCCTTTGCATTTGTGGATGCTGCCCCAAATGTAAGAGCTGCAGCAGCTGCAAGAGATAGTAATGTTGTTTTCTTCATCCTTATAACCCCCTAAGTAGAAGTGTCTATACTGATCTCAACATGTCGAGTTATCCAAAATATTGGTGCCGTTGTTCGACACACTCATAGTAACATAGCTTTAGAGAATGATAGGGTGGAAATATTTTCATACCAATATACATTTCCATTTATATCCTAGTAAAATAGGTTTTTCGATTTAGAGGAAAACGGGAGCCCCATGTACTTCAGGTGTAATCTGTTCAAGGGAGCTAACAGGATGTAGGAAGGTTGTTTTAGGAGAGAAGAACAGCTGATAAATTGGATGATATTGGATGAACAGGACGGAAGAAATGCAGCTAATTCAAGAAAAACATGAAATGAATGAGGAGAAATATGGAAAACATGTAACACGACTGTAACAGTTTTGTTTGATAATATTTATATAGGGTTAATAAAAGACATGTTTTAAGAGCTTTTTGTTCTCTCGCACACAGATCAACTCATCTTGCGCTTACATAAGACTGTTTAAGATTTCTCTTCAAAACCCAACAAAGCATTTCACACTTTCCTCACAACTCTTTGGTATTCTACAATGGAAATGATAAGCTGCCCATTGAGGTGATGATTTGAAAAACTTCATTTTACTGTTGTTTGCTTTATTGCTTGTGACTGGATGCAGCCGGGAGATATATAAAGGAATTCCAAAAAATAAGGATGTTGTGATCATAACGAATCAAAAGGACGGCAGCCTTAGCTTTATAGATGCAAGTAAAAAGAAAATGATTGCTTCCTGGCCCATCCATAAGGCTATCATGGGAACAGCGGTGCTCCCAGATAGTGACACGATTGCTGTATATGGTCAAGATTTGGAGTCTGTCTATTTGTATTCCTTAAGCAAAGGAACAAAGATCGGGGAATGGAAAACGGGTAAAGGAATTACGAATATCCTTACATCATCAAGCGGGCAGGATATACTGCTTGCGGATCAGCAGAGCAATGCTGTACGTCTATATAACAGGAGCGGAACGGAAATGGAATCTATTTCCGTTGGAAAGCGGCCGATGACAATGGTAGAGCATAACAATCGGTTGTATGTGCTGAATTTTGACGATACTGTCTTGTCCGTTGTGGGTCTTAAGGAAAAGAGGGTAATAGATACATTTTCTGTCCCGCGTTCTTCCCTTGGTGCTGTTATATACGGCAGTGAACTATGGATTGGCGGTCATGGAAGCGGTGCAGAAATTAATGAGAAGGTATACGTATATGAAAATCATTCCATGAAACAGAAGGTGCTTGCACCGCAAATGCCGGTCAGCTTTGCGGCCGATAACGAATCGATATATATTCTCAGCCACGGCTCTGGCATATTGCGAAAAATAAATGGAAGCACGCACAAAGAAATAGCAGCTGTTGAGGTGGGTGCCAATCCATTTGCATTATGGCTGAACGGTAAAGCGTTGCTTGTTGCAAGCTATGACAGCGACGAAGTATACGTGGTAAATGCAGACACAATGAAAATTGAGACAAGCATCAAGGTCGGAAAAGGACCGTTTCATATGACAGAACGGAAAGGGGAGAGCAAGCCATGACGTATAAGGTGTTAATCGTAGATGATGAGAGTGATATGAGGCAGCTTGTCGGGATGTACCTGGAGAATGCAGGATATGAGTGGGATGAGGCGCCTGACGGCAGAACAGCTCTTCAGATGATCAGGCGCGAGCATTTTCATTTGCTTATTCTAGATATTATGATGCCGGAGTTGGACGGGATTTCTGTATGCAAGGAAATCCGAAAAACATCCGATGTTCCTGTGATTTTTTTGACAGCAAAGGGAGAGGAGTGGAACCGGGTGAACGGACTGCGCAGCGGCGGTGATGATTATATTGTGAAGCCGTTTAGTCCAGGTGAGCTCGTTGCGCGTATGGAGGCGGTGCTGCGCCGATATGCAAAAGCGGAGCCGAAACATGCTGCGTCGTATGGCGAGCTTGTGATTAACGAAGCAGGCCGCCGCGTCGAGCTGGGCGGCAAGGCTGTAGCATTAACGGTGAAGGAGTTCGATTTGCTTACCTTCCTCTGTTATCATAAAGGACAAGTATTCAGCCGCGAACAGCTGCTCGAAAGCGTATGGGGCTATGATTATGCGGGCGGTACGAGAACGGTTGATACGCATATAAAAACAATCCGGCTTAAGCTCGGTTCCTACGGCAGCTATATTAGCACAGTGTGGGGCGTCGGATATAAGTTTGAGGTGTAAGTATGCTTCGTTTTACTATGGTACAAAAGCTTTGGCTCACGATTAGCTGCGCTGTGGTCATTACCGTTTCCTTGTTATATTTTATTTCCATGTACTCCTATCAAAAGCTGTATGTACAGCATATAGAAGATACGCTGCAAACAGAGGGGAGGCAGCTCGTATCTGAGTATAAGGGGTCACTTCCGGATTTTGAGCAGAAGGTACAGTGGTTTAATTCGATTTCAAGGGCGGAGCTGCTGTTTGTGAGCAATCCGCGCGATTTAAGTGCTTGCTTGCCGTTTGATGTTCAATATAATGCCATTATAACAGAGGAAAACCGGCAGCAGCTGCTAGATGGAAAAACAGTGACAAAGATAGGGTATGAAGAACGATTTCATCGCCAAATTATGGGTGTCATTATTCCAGTATTAGAAAAGAAGAAGCTAATGGGGATTGTATATTCCTACGTTCCGCTCAAAAGCATTAAAGATTTAATCTTTGATTTAGCCTTTGTGCTAACGCCTCTTGCTATTGTTTTAATTTTGCTTATGGCTTGGGTCGGCCGCAAAATTGTCATTGCCATTACAAAGCCGCTTTCGCAAATGGAGCGCGTTTCCTATCAAATGTCAAAAGGAGACTTTACCGAGCGGATTCCTATTACAACAAATGATGAAATTGGCCGGCTGGCATCTGCTTTTAATAGCATGGCGCAAGTTTTACAAAAGGAGGACTTGCAGCGTAAAGAGTTTTTAGCTAATGTCTCACATGAGCTGCGCACTCCGCTTAGCTATATAAAGGGCTACAGTGAGGCAATATTGGACGGTATTAGTAAGCCGGAACAGCAGATGAAGTTTATTGGTTTAATTCATAAAGAGGCGGGGCGTATGCAGCGGCTCGTACATGATTTATTAGACTTAGCGCAGCTTGAGGGTGATTTATTTCCTCTCAATAAACAGCCAACCGCGTTCGCACAGCTTGTAGAGGACACATTGGAAACGTATGAACCGAATCTGCTTGAAAAGGGGATTTGTCTAAAAACGGAGCTGGACCCGGATATTATTTCTTATATCGACGAAGATCGCATGCGGCAGGTGGTGCACAACGCAATGGATAATGCGATTCGCTACACGCCCAAAGGCGGTGTAATTTCTGTTGCTTTGCTTCAGCAAGAGGGGATGTGCGTGCTTCGTATATCTGACACAGGAAAAGGTATTCCGCCGCATCACGTAGAGAGGCTTGGGGAGCGATTTTACCGCGTCGATAAAGCACGCAGCCGCCAAAATGGAGGAACGGGCCTTGGCTTAGCTATTGTGAAGCAAATTGTAGAGATTCACGGAGGGACATTGCATATTATAAGTGAAGAAGGTAAGGGAACAACGGTTGCTATTACGCTCCCGATGGCAGAGTAGGCAGAGAATCGAGTTCGTTCTATCCAATTATGTCGACTGTTTTCGCAATCAAGCTTCATAAATTGTTTGTGGTTTATGCCGATTACGGCTACAATAAAAGATAAATTTGAAAACTTTCCTTTACCGGTGCAGCAAAATACTTGCTGTTGCCGGAAGGATGCCGAGGTGGTATAAGCTGAGTTACAAATCGATTCGACCAAAGAAAATATATGAAGAAGTAGCGGAAGCCATTTTATCTATGATTAAAAACGGAACATTAAAGCCAGGGGACAAGCTGCTCCCTGTTCATCAGCTTGCGGAGCAATTCCAAGTCGGACGTTCCGCTGTACGCGAGGCTCTAAGCGCACTTCGGGCAATGGGACTCATTGAGATGCGTCAAGGTGAAGGGACGTACGTGAGAAGCTTCGATGCTTCATCGGTAGCAGCCCCCTTAAATTCTGTTTTGTTAATGAAGCAAGAGGATGTCATCAATTTGCTTGAGGTTCGCAAGGTTCTTGAAGCCGGGGCGGTTCAGGCTGCTGCTTTAAAGCGGACAAACGAGGATCTAATTGAAATCGAACATTGGTTACAAGAAATGGAGCGAGGTGCAGGAGACGAAGAAGCGGGGGAAACAGCTGATTTTCAATTTCATATGGCTATTGCCAATGCTGCCCACAACCCTATGCTGCTTGAACTTATGAACCATGTATCCGGTATGATTGCTGAAACCATTGGAGAAACGCGGCGGTTGATTTTATACGGCGAGCAAACAACAGCAGAACGGCTGGCCGAGCAGCATAGAATGATTTTTCAAGCCATTGTGCAAAAGGATGCAGATGCCGCTAGAGACGCCGTTGTTAATCACTTAACAGACATAGAGGAAATGCTCAGCGCTGTTTGGAGCAAAACAACATGAAAATGCGCAAAACTTTTTCTTTCCAAATTCAAAATTTCTGCTAGAATAATAAGTAAACGTTTTCTTTTTTTTCGTATTTATAAGAAACAGGAATATTCCAGAGGAGAATATTTCATTTCTTTTCGCTAAGTCATCAGATGACCTGATAATCATAAGTGAAAGTGTTATGGAAGAGGAGAGAGATAGAATGAAGGTTACATTGTTTGTTACATGTCTAATTGATACATTTCAGCCGAACGTCGGAAAAGCAACGGTAGAGCTGCTCGAACGCCTTGGCTGCGAGATCGAATTTCCAGAATCGCAAGTATGCTGCGGGCAGCCGGCTTACAATAGCGGATATGTGTCGGAAGCAAAGGAAGTCGCAAAAAATATGATTCGGACGTTTGAAGACGCAGAATATATCGTTACGCCATCTGGTTCCTGCGCGACAATGTTTCAGGAGTATCCGCATATTTTTCATGGAGATGCTGAGTGGGAGGAACGGGCAAAGCGGCTCGCAGAAAAAACGTATGAGCTCACACAATTTATTGTAGAAGTGTTAAAAGTGACAGATGTCGGTGCGCGCTTAAACGGAAAGGCGACGTATCATACATCGTGCCATATGACGCGCTTGCTTGGCGTGAAGGAAGCGCCTTTTACATTGCTTTCTAACGTAAAGGGATTAGAGATTGAGCATTTGCCAAATGCGCAAAATTGCTGCGGCTTCGGTGGAACATTTTCAGTCAAAATGATGCAAATTTCCGAGCAGATGGTAGACGAAAAGGTGCAGAGTGTGGAACAAACTGGAGCGGATTACTTAATTGGGGCAGATTGCGGCTGTTTAATGAACATTGGGGGGCGCATCGAGCGTTTAGGAAAAGAAGTAAAGGTGCTTCACATTGCGGAAGTATTAAACAGCCGATAAGGGGGAAATGAATCATGAGCATGAAAATTAGCGATAAAAAGTTTAATGAGCGCGTCGGCGAAGGCATTCAGGATTCTACAATGCGCGGCGCGGTTTCCGCCGCTCAGGAACGCCTGTACACACGTCGTTTAACTGCTGCAGATGAGCTAGGGGATTGGGAAAAATGGCGTGAACTTGGTGAACAAATCCGCCAGCATACGCTTGAGAATTTAGATTATTACTTAATGCAGCTAAGCGAAAGTGTCATGAAGCGAGGCGGGCACGTATTCTTTGCCAAAACAAAGGAAGAAGCAGCGCAGTATATTCAAGATGTAGCAAAACGAAAGCAAGCAAAAAAAGTTGTGAAATCAAAGTCGATGGTCACAGAAGAAATCGAAATGAATAAATCGCTGGAAAGCATCGGCTGTGAAGTTGTGGAAAGCGACCTCGGCGAATATATTCTTCAGGTTGATGATCATGAGCCGCCGTCACATATCGTGGCGCCGGCACTCCATATGACAAAAGAACAAATCCGCGATGTATTTGAAGAAAAGCTAGGCTACGGACAAACAGAGGATCCCTATGAGATGACGAAGTTCGTTCGAAAAATTTTGCGTCAAAAGTTCGTAGAGGCAGAAATCGGCGTAACAGGCTGTAACTTTGCTGTTGCGAATACAGGCTCCATTTGTTTAGTAACGAACGAAGGAAACGCTGACCTTGTCACAGCCATTCCAAAAACGCAAATTGCCGTGATGGGAATGGAACGCCTTGTTCCGACGATGGAGGAGCTGGATGTATTAGTCGGATTGCTTTGCCGCAGTGCAGTAGGACAGAAGCTGACAAGCTATATTACAGCAGTCGGTCCAAAGCATGAAGGAGAAGCGGATGGTCCAGAGGAATTCCATCTTGTTATTGTAGATAATGGCCGTTCTGAAATTTTAGGGTCAGAATTTCGTCAGGTGCTGCAATGCATTCGTTGTGCGGCGTGCATTAATGTGTGTCCAGTATACCGTCATATCGGCGGCCACTCATACGGCTCCATTTACCCAGGTCCAATCGGCGCTGTATTATCCCCGCTGTTAGGCGGATACGATGACTATAAGGAGCTGCCTTATGCATCAAGCCTTTGCGCAGCATGTACGGATGCCTGCCCGGTAAAAATTCCGCTGCATGAGCTGCTGCTCAAGCATCGCCAAGTAATTGTTGAGAAGGAAGGACGTGCCCCGCTAGCAGAAAAGCTGGCAATGAAAATGTTTGAAATGGGTGCCTCCTCTTCTGCATTGTACAAATTAGGAACAAAAATCGCACCGGCTGCAATGATGCCAATTACCTCTGGAGGCCGTGTATCCAAAGGTGTCGGTCCGCTGAAAAATTGGACGGATATTCGCGAATTCCCGGCGCCGAGCAAGGAACGCTTCCGCGATTGGTATAAAGACCACAAGAAAGGCGGGAATCACTAATGCAGGGAACTGTTCAAAATCGTGAAGCATTTTTAGACAATCTTGCAAAGCAGCTCGGACGCGAGCGACGCACAAGCGGTGTGACGCGTCCGGCTTGGAAGCATAATGTGAACTGGGAAGTAATGAAGGATTATACGCAGGATGAATTGCTCAGCGCATTTAAGGAGCACTGTAATAAAATTCATACAACCGTTTTGGAAGCATCGAAGGAAAATTTGGCTTCTACGCTAAAGCAGGTAATTACAGAAAATGGCGGAGGACCGATTATTACATCGCAGGATGCACGCTTTGCCGAATATGGCTTGGAGCAGCTATTGACGACAGAATTGCCAAGTCAAGGGATACAAGTGCAGGCTTGGGATGCGGAAAAAGGACGCGAAGAAAACCATGCGTTTGCAGAACAAGCCAATTTCGGGATCGTATTTAGCGATTATACACTTGCAGAATCCGGGACAATTGTTGTGCAAACACATAAAGGCCAGGGACGTGCACTGCATTTTCTGCCAACAATTTATGTTGTGATTATCCCTCGTGAAACGCTTGTGCCCCGCATTACACAGGCGGTGCACAGTCTGCATGAACGTGTTGAGCAAGGAGAAACCGTTGCTTCCTGCATTAACTTCATTTCCGGCCCGAGCAACTCGGCCGATATTGAGATGAACCTCGTTGTCGGCGTACATGGTCCGTTAAAGGCGTATTATATAGTTGTGTAAGAAAAACGAGTGCATACGTTATCAAGACCTAAAGTAGAAAATCTCAATAAATGAAAGGGCAATACATATTTTATATGACTAATATGTATTGTCCTTTTTCTTCAATTAAAGCCCCCGTTTAGTTTAAGTATATTTCTTCCCAACCTTTTGAACATGCAGTTAGTTTTTCTCTAATACAGCTTCTTTTTTTGATACGGGAGCATTTTTGCCTATTATAACAGAAAAGACAACAATCACTGCTATTACAAGAGTCAACAATGTGATAGATTCATCTAGAAATACTGTTGCAAATAGAATCATTAAAAATGGCTGTAAATATTGAATCTGACTAACTCTTGCTATTCCGCCCATAGCCATTCCGCTATACCAAGCAACATATGCTAGAAATTGACTAACTACTGCCAGATAAAGAAAACTAACCCAAGCTTGTAAAGGAGCATGGAGCATTTCAGTTGTAAGGTTTAGCACAACCGGAATAATGAAAAATGGAGCACCGATCATAATTGCCCAAGCAATCACTTGCCAGCTACCTAATTCTTTCGCTAATCTCCCACCTTCTGCGTAACTAAGTCCAAGTATAAGAACTGCTGCTAATAAAGCTAAATCGGCAAATTGTAATTGACCGAATCCAAGATGAAGTGCATACATAATAACAGCTAAAGAACCGATTATACTTGAAATCCAGAATTTGAGTGAAGGGATTTCCCCCGCTCTAAACATAGCAAATCCAGCTGTTGCTAATGGTAACAGGGCCACTTCTACAGCACCATGAGAAACAGGCAAGGATTCCATTGCCCAAGAAGTGAGGAGAGGAAATCCTAAAACTGCTCCAACAGCAACAATAATTAGACTTTTAAATTGGCGAGGAGAAGGTAGTTTTTCTTTTCGAATAATCAATACCACAGCTACTAATATAGCGGCAACAACTGTTCTTCCTAAGCCGACAACCGTAGTCCCAAAATACTCTACTGCGATGCTTGTAGAAGGGAGCGTTAAGCTAAAACAAATGACACCTACTAAACCCAACAATAGTCCAAATTTCTCTCTGGTTTCTCTCTGCATCTTACCCTACCCCTATCTTTTAATTCGGATCATATCTGTACCATTTTCTGCTTTTCTAAAAAACAGTTCTGATATAATTAAAATGATAATGGGGTACATACAATAAAATAAATCGTTTTTTTACCCATCTGTACTGGTACAATTAAAGGGGAATTAATATATGAGCTCAAAATATATCAAGATAATGGAAGAAATTAAGCTTCGACTAGCAGATGGATCGCTTATTGCAGGCAGTAAACTTCCTTCTGTTCGTCAGTTATCTGAGTATTTTTCATGCAGCAAAAATACGGTCATTAAAGCATACGTCGAACTAGAACAAGAGCATTTAATTTATTCTGTTCCTAAAAGCGGCTACTATGTTGTGAATGAATTTCAAAATGCGACGATTGAAAATGAGGCGATTGATTTCTTGTCTGCTGGTCCAGATAAAAACGTTATGCCTTATCTTGAATTTCAACATTGTATGAATCAAGCAATTGAACAATATAAAGAAGCGCTTTTTACATACTCTGATCAACAAGGGTCTTACTCATTACGAGTACAGTTAGTGAAGTATTTGCAGAATTTACAGGTGTTCACTCAACCTGAAAGATTAGTCGTTGTATCTGGCTCGCAGCAAGCCCTTAATTTATTAGCTTCTATGCCATTTCCAAATGGAAAAAACAATATTCTAATTGAACAGCCTACTTATTTCGGATTTATTGAGTCCATCACTCTGCATCAGGCTACTACCTTTGGGATTGAGTTATCGATGGAAGGGATTGATCTAGAGCGTCTGGAATACATTTTTCGAAATAACGATATAAAATTTTTCTATATGATCCCGAGATTTCACAATCCTCTTGGACATTGTTACACGAATAGTGAAAAGAAAAAAATCGTTGAGCTAGCTGAAAAATACGATGTATATATAGTGGAAGATGATTTTTTAGGAGACCTTGATCCAAATGCAAAATCAGATCCTTTATTTTCTTTTAATCCTTCTGGGAGAGTGATTTATATTAAAAGCTTTTCGAAAATTTTTCTCCCAGGGTTAAGGATTGCTACTGTCGTTCTTCCTGCATTAATGATTAACAATTTTTTACGATATAAATTTAGTTCGGATTTTAATAGTTCAGCACTATCTCAAGGTGCTCTAGAAATCTATTTAAAAAGTGGTATGTTTAATAGTCACCTCAAAAAAATTAAAAAGGTATACCATACTAAAATGCAAATTCTTCAAGAAGCATGTGAATTATTACTACCAGCTAATACTCATTTTACTAAACCGACTTCAGGATTCTATCTATCCATCATTTTGCCTGAGAATGTCACAGCAAAACGGGTAGTTCATATGCTTAACGAGCAGCATATATATGTTGATGATGCTTCTAGAATGTTCTTGCCAGAATATAAAAAGGAAAATCTCCTTCGATTAAGCATCTCTCAAGTGAACGAGAGTAAAATTAAACTAGGAGTAGAACGATTGGCTCACTGTATTACTTTAATTGACAGTAGGAAAAATCATATTACTCCAAATAACTTTTTACTCTTTTAGTATGGGTAAGTTTCTATAGTATATATTTTTAATGATTAATAACCAATTGTAAAATAAAGCAGGTGAGCAAACAACAAAGAAGGGCAGACCAAGAGAAAAGGGCAGGTAAAACTTGCTGACGTTCGAACTGATCTTTTTAATCACAGTTCAATTGTTAGATTGTTTTATACTTCTAGTTTGGCAGAGCGGTTTCGTAAAGTGAATATCGGAAAGACGATTATAACTAAGAAGGGGAAGTGCAGCCTATGAAATTAAGCCATATCAATCTCACGGTCACTGACGTTCATGCTGCTCGAGAGTTCTTGGAGAAATATTTTGGTCTACAAACCAAGAGCACGCACGGAGATTCATTTGCTGTACTGCTAGATGAAGCTGGCGTATTGCTCTCCTTAACGAAAGGTGCTCAGGTCAGCTACCCTAAGACCTTTCATATAGGCTTTTCGCAGGAAAGCGAAGAGCAGGTAAACAAGATCCATCAACATTTGAAAGAGGATGGGTTTGATGTAAAGCCCCCAAAACAACTGCACCGTTACACCTTTTATGTTAAAGCGCCTGGCGGATTCACCGTCGAGATTCACAATTGAATGAAGCACACAATAAGTGTTGTATTGAGGAATATAGTACCTCGCAATAAGCATTAGCGGGCTGCTGCTGCATGTCTATCAAGTTAGGATATCATAACCCTAAAACGATGAAGATTTTGTTAAATTACTCATTTTTATCGTTTTGGGGATAGGATTTTTCCTTGTCTTGATGGGCATGCGTCAGGACCCCTATAAGTTCATACGAGACAGTCATCCACTTGAATTCCAAGGAATAAGCTAGAATAGGCATTGCCGGAAAGGAGGAACAGGTCATGTTCTCAAATTACGGTTATAAAACGAAGTGCGAACATATCCCTGTTGAGTTTCCGCCCCAGTATCAACCGGGGCAGCCTGGGATCGAATCTATCATGATTCCGAGACCGATTTCGGAAACCCATGAGCACATAGGAACCGGGAAATTGCAAGAAAAGGTGGCTATTATCACTGGGGGAGACAGCGGAATCGGGCGCGCTGTCGCTTATTTGTTTGCCAAGGAAGGTGCGGACATCACCATCGTCTACCTCAATGAACATGGGGACGCCATGGAAACGAAGGAACACATCCTGCAGTTGGGCCGCAGATGCGTGACGATCGCCGGAGACATTGGAAAGGAAGCCTTTTGCAGGGAAGCGGTAGAACTCACATTATCCGAATTCGGGCGTGTCGATATATTGATCAATAACGCGGGGGAGCTGCATTATCAAGAAACCCTTGAACGTATTACCGACGAGCAGCTTGAACGCACATTTAGGACGAATGTGTTCTCTTACTTTTACTTAGCCAAAGCGGTTGTTCCCCACTTAAGGCCGGGAAGCGCCATCATCAATACAAGCTCTTTAGCTGCAGACGCAGGCTTCAAAGGATTCATTGACTACTCGGCAACCAAAGGAGCGGTCGGTGCATTTACCCGTTCCTTGGCGGCGACTCTTATCGAAAGAGGCATTCGGGTAAATGCCGTCGCTCCGGGAAGAACGTGGACTCCGTTAATTCCCGCATCGCTGCCCCCTGAAGTCTATACTTCATACGGAGAAACAACTCCGATGAAACGGACGGCCCAGCCTGTGGAAATTGCGCCCGTCTATTTATATTTGGCATCCGGCGATTCCACCTACACGGTAGGGCAAACCATTCATGTCAACGGAGGAGAGTATTACGGGCTATGACCCTGGCGTGTACCGCTTAACGAACGGCAGACTTCGGATCGGGTAAAGGATCGTTAAGATGCTTATTAATAAAATGGTGCAGCTTAATAATTAGCAAATCGGAAATCGGGTAAACAAGAACCGAATAATATAAACTCCAGCCGGTATAAGTAAAAACGCCATTTAATACACATATCCATTCAAACCATACGGAAAAACCTGTCCAGCCTAAGATATATAAAATCAGCTTGCCGCCGCGAATTTTCCACTTATCGTAAAAGTACAGAAAAATAAACGAATAGGGCGGATATACGAAAAATTGAAGAATCCCCGTTACAGGCTCGTAAGACGTGTTATCTGCGCAATAGTAGAACTGAAACGGAGTGGCGGCAAAAGAATAATCAAACAATTCAACCATGGAAATCGTAAAGATCCAAATCATGATGCTGGATACCGGGTGAAAATGCTTTCGGATCAATAAATAAGCGGATACGCCCCCGAGCGCACAAAGAGCTATAAAATATTCGTTCCAGTCAATTGTGAAATTCACGCAGACGAATCCCCTTTTCTAAGTCTCTTTCGAAAAAATTTCATAAACCCGAGAAAGATTAGCAAGTAAAGCAGCCAAAACGACAACGACCACCAAATTTTCCAACCATTATGAATGAGAACACCGCATACATGCTCCAATCCTTCCGTGCTGCCAAGAAGGACGATAGAACTTAAGAAGAACAGCACTTTTTTTCGTACAGTTGTCAATGCTACGTAGTGATTTAAAACCGTCAAAGTGAGCATCGGATAAAGCACGATGCGGTTCAACAAGTGCGATAACTCCGTGCTCGCCGTATCAGGTATGATAAAGGTTTTAAAATTCATGAAAAAAAGCGCCGAATAGTTTTGAAAGAGAATGGTCGCAGCCGACCAATACATTAATATCTCAAGGGCATGAAGATTTCTCCGCTGGTACTTGAAAAAAGAAACTACTGCGGAAGCATTCAATAAAACGAAAAAAGCCAAGGCCATCGGACACTTCCTCTACTTTCAAAGAAACGTTTCTTCCATCATTTCTATTAGTTAGTGGCAACATTGCTGTAATGCATACGGCTATGGATAAGATTCAGCATCTACAAGAAAAATTAACAAACATAATTTCAATGAATGCTTTTCTTATCCTGTCCATTTTTGGGGGGAATCCCACTTTTCTGCCCGTTACTTCAATAAAATCAACATCGAACGATAACAGAGCTCCTTGGTATAAATTAACCTTATACTTTAAAAAGCCTAATTAATAGTATCGTATACATATTATTAGCTATGCTTTACCAATATATAACACTAAGTATAAGCAAATGTTTGATGTAAAACTGATTTGAAAATTCAATATCAATGCACTTGTTACAACGTAAGGGAACAGAATAATCACAAAAAATCTCAATAAATAAAAAGGTTTATCGGGCTATAACACAGGAGCTGTAACCATCATTTCAAATCACCAAAAACCTTCGTTATTGATCAAACCTGTCCTTAGAGTAAGGAAGTTGCGGTTTTCCCTTCCATAAAATGTATTAGCGTATAATATATGCGCTTTGCCGTCAGGACCCCCTGCCCAGAATTCCACTTGCATTTCATCATTGATTTTATACAATGAAAAAGAAAGGTTGCTTTATAATCTCTCAATTTCTAGATGAAACGCGAAATAAATCAAAAGGACGGTGTGTATGATTGGTCTAATTTTGTATTTGTTTGCCGTCGGTCTCGTTCTTGGTTCCTTTTATAATGTTGTTGGTCTTCGTATCCCCGCAGGACAATCTATTGTTCGTCCGCGCTCAGCGTGTCCGTCCTGTTTGCGTACGCTCGGAGCATCAGAGCTCCTTCCGGTATTTTCTTATATATGGCAAAAAGGAAAATGCCGCGGCTGCGGTGTACGTATTTCTCCTTTATACCCCGCTCTAGAGCTTATTCACGGCTGCCTGTTTGTTTCCGCATTTCTGCTGTTTGGATGGAATAGAGAAACCATTGTGGCTTGGACGTTATTAGCACTCTTAGCAGCAGTTGTAGCATCTGATCTACGATATATGCTAATTCCGAATAAGATTTTGTTGTTTTTCCTTCCCATATTTGCCGTGGAACGATTTTTTATTCCGCTTAGCCCATGGTGGGACAGTATAGCGGGAGCGTGTGTTGCTTTTTCCATGTTGTTTGTAATCGCCATAGTAAGCAAAGGCGGTATGGGCGGCGGAGATGTAAAGCTTTTTGGTCTCCTAGGCTTTGTTCTTGGCGTAAAAACCGTTTTGCTTGCTTTCTTGTTTGCCTCATTTTTTGGCACCCTATTTGGGCTGGGAGGGATGATATTCGGCCTGGTGAAGCGCGGAGAGCCAATCCCATTCGGTCCGTTTATTGCACTAGGAACGATTGTCGCATATTTCTTCGGTTCCAAGTTGTTGGATTATTATTTTTCGATTGTTCATTTATAAGAACTAAACTATACGAAAAAAGCAGGACAATATATAAAAACTCTTTTATAATATAATAATAACGCAACATATAGATAAAACACATCAGAGGTGGAATGTGATTCGCAAACTTGGAACAATTGTATGTATATGCTTACTATTACTGGGATGCAGCAGCGAAAAGAAGCGTCAAAGCGAGGCTGAGAAGCTATATACGGCGATTTATCAAGGTGATGTACACACGGTGCATGCTATTGCAGAAAAAACAAATATAAATGAACTTCCTGTTTTGCAGAACATACCGCCCCAGCTGCTTGCTGCTAAAACAGGAAATGAAGACATTGCTCTTTTTCTTTTACAGAAGGGGGCAAAAGCAAACGTGCAGGATCGTGACGGGGTGACTATTCTTCATGAGGCTGCCCGCAATGGAAATATACAGCTGGCGGCGTATGCAGTAGGGAAGCAAGTAGATGTAAATGCGAGAACAAAGGAAGGCAGAACACCTTTATTTGAGGCGCTTGTGCCGGTCTCCTCGCAGGAGGATAAAACAGAGATGGTACAATGGCTCCTGCAGCATGGAGCCGACAAAACAGCTGTGACAAATACAGGGTGGACACTCGTGCATGAAGCAATCTATCAAAAGCAGCTGGAGCTTCTCCAAAGACTGCTGCCTGAGGCGAGTGTCAATACTCCCAATCAAGAAGGAGTCACACCGCTTATGGTTGCTGTGCAAGAAAACGATGAAGCTGCTGTTAACATTTTACTCCAAAATGGCGCTGCTCTTGAGGCAGAGGATGAGAAAGGCTACACTGCATTGTGCTACGGAGCTTCATACGGACTCCGCCAAATGAGTGCAGCGTTACTGCAAGCTGGAGCTAACCCGCAGCATATGACAAAAAATCAACAAACATGCAGAGAATTAGCTGAGGAAGCAGGTTACAGCGATATAGCAGCCCTTCTTCAGCCACGTTAAAAAGAGAGGGAGAGCACATGGGAAAACGGGGGATAGCTGCAATTTTAATTCTTTTGTTATTATGGACAACATGTATTCCGTTTGGAAACTCCGTACGAGCCGAGGATTCAGGAAAACTCCACATTTTGGAAATTGTTGATAAAAGCAATAGCTCAGTTTTAAAGGGGCAGCTTTCCAGCAGTGCATATAAAATCACAACGATGCCGATGAAAATGTTTGTTGCACAACGTGACGATATAGACGGTAAATATGATGCAATTTATATTGCCCCCGGTACGTATGCAACAGCCTTCCCTACGCTTGATCCGGAACCAGTAAATGGAGGGAATTGGCTGACAAATAATGCTGGAAGAGCACAATCTCATAAAACGCAAACGGTTATGAATGATTTGACGCTTCTAAAGGCGAATGAGCTAGAAACCTATTACATTAATAAGGGATTACCGATCGTGTTTGATGCGGCAATCTTACAACAAGCGGCAAACGAAAAACAAATACAAGGCCGAAAAAATGTGCTCGCCAGCACATTTATGAAATATACAGATAAAAGCAATGTGTATTCGGCAACGACTGTCGCACAGGCTGTAAAAATTTTAAGCGGTCTGAAAGTAATGCGTCCGCACATCAATATAACCGCATCCCCAAGCAAATATACGGGCTCTTCAGGAAACACCATATACAAAGCAGGAGACACCGTTTCATTTACGTTTCAAGTGTCCCACGCAGCACCTGATACGTTAACTGCCAATCTTTATATAGACAGCAACTTTAATAATAAGTTTGAGCCCGGAGAACGGGTGTATTCCAGCCCTGTTCAAAACCTTGCCGCCAGCAATGGGTACACAATGCAGTATAAGCTGCCGCGCGGATTATCAGGAGTTCGCATTTGGAAGCTTGAAGTAACAGACCAGCGGAATTTTAAGGACTATCAAACAGGAGTGTTTCAATTCCAAGGAGAAAAGGTAAACCTTCGTGTGCTGCAGGTTACCTCAGACGGAGCAGGAACAACTGCTTTAACAGGCTCGCTAACAGATATTTTGCAAACGATGCCTGGGTATAAATCGACTTTAAATCCAGCCGGTATCGCCTATAAAGCGGCAAGCATCGATACGGCGGATTATAAAATCACAGTCGATGTTGTAAACAAAGTGAATTTTGAGACGGATTCAGGAAAAAATGACGGACTGTGCAGCTATAATACCTCTATTAACTCTTATATTCCTTGCTATCGTGACTTAAGTAAGGGGTATTATAACATGGTTGTGTTTGGATTTAAGGATGAATACGGATCTATGAAGCTAACCAACAACGCTGCCATTGCTGCGTTAGACAAGTTTATAGAAACCGGGCAAAGCGTTTTGATGACCCACGATACACTGCGCAGAGACAGAATGGCAACGAGCGGCACGCATCAAACTCTGCTAAAGGAGCCGAATCAAAACAATTGGTTTGAACACTTGATGGAGCCAGCCGGACAAACGTACGAGATCGGAGTAATGGGAGACTACGCAACGAAAGCAATAACAAATAAGCTGAAAACACCAGGGAAGTACTTTCTAGAAACAAACCTTGGGCAGGGAAATGTAGTAACGGCCGCCAATACGAAGCGTATAAATGAAGGCTTGCTGACGATGTATCCGAATTCCCTTCCGACAAACGTGCCCGTAGCGGTAACACACTCGCAATATTTTGCGCTTGATTTGGATGATCCTGAAGTTATTCCGTGGTATAACCTAATGGCCACAGACAACGATAGTGACGCAAATAATGATGCCCTTGACAGCAATGACAGCTATAACCATTTTTATATTTACTCACGAAAAAACATTACGTATACAGGAGCAGGACATCTAAGCAGCGGATTTACAGAGGAGGAAAAGAAGCTGTTTATAAATACGCTTTACCGCGCCTTTTCCGGTGCGAACCATGCTCCGTCCATTACGGTCCATTCTCCTTCTGAAGCAGATACAGTGTTCAGTAATCAAAACATCAATCTTGTATTTCAAGCGGAGGATGTAGATGCAAAGGACCGAACGCTGCAGGTACAGGTGTATTGCAATAATGCGCTCGTGTATGAAAATAATCAGGCTGCGAGCGGCACTGTTCTTACAAAAGCAATTGAACACTCGCTGCCAAGCGGCGGGCAAGCAGTCATTCGAATTGAGGCCAGCGATGTAAGCGGGGCGAAAACGACCAAAGAGTTTACTATTTCAGTCAAGCATGCAGATGCGCATGTCGCAGTAACAAGAAAGCTAAGTGAAGCGTCTGTTGTCCCAGTTGGCAGTCCTCTATCCATTCAATATTCAATCCAGCCAGAGAGTATTGACCCGGGCGGCTTAAACGGAAGTTCACAGCAATACGTGAAGGCAAGCGGAATTCGTCCGCTTGCAGTCTATGAATCTATTGTGAACAATTTACAACCAGGGGACCCAGTTGTTTCGATAAAAGGTTCCAAAAATCCATCCGTTCATCAGCTTGTCAACGCCTTTGTCAAAGCAAGCATCGTACAAACGTTAAAATTTAGCGATTCCATCGAAAATGATATGATGGACGGGCATCCAAATACTGTATCCGTTAGCGACCTTAACTCTGGCAATGGGATTATAAATTCAGATGCGAACGCCTACGGCCGTTACAAAAATGCGCTAGAGGATTATATTCATGCTGTTCCTGGAGTTGTCCTCACGCTTCCGATTTACGACCAAACAAGCAGCTTATTTACGCGATTTGCTAGATTTCGCGTAAATGAGGATAGTATTACTTTTCTGGAATTTGTGCAGGATTACTCGTTTTCTTTAAATAACATGGTATTTAAAGAAACATTCCCAAAAGGATTGGATGTGCAGGTGCCAGATAACGGTTCTTTCAAGAAAGAAGTGAATACAAGCGGTGAAACGATTGTGACAGGAAATATTGGCAGCTTCATATACAAACAAAATGCCTCAGGCTTATATGAAGCTCCGGGTTACTCCTTTTCCATCAAGGTAACCCCTCAGGAGAAGGGACAATATTCGTTGGATCGTTCTTCTGTCTCATTCCAAGGTATTGACGGACAAAACCAAGTGCTGAAATTTGAGGATTTGCTCATAACAGCCAAAAAAGGCTTGCAGTCTGTCAGCATTCCTTCGTCTATAGAGTTAAATATCGATAGCGGCCCGCAAAACGTGTTGATGTCGTATAATCCTGCAGATGCAGAGGAGCAAGGAATCATTCAATCAGTAAAATGGTCCGCTGAGACGGGACAAGCTGTTGTATCCGTAGATCCGAGCGCCGGAATTATTACGCCGTTAGCACCGGGGAACGCGAAGGTATCCGTATCTGTACAAGATATTTTTGGTACGGTGCGTGAGGCTGCAACGATTGTGACGGTGCGCCAGCCTGTTTCGAATATTGAAATGATAGAAGAACTGCAAATGAAGGTTGGAGACACGAAGTCACTAGATCTGGTTGTCACGCCTATAAGCGCGAAGCAAACGCTCGAATGGAAGGTCGGGGACAGCTCCATTGTTACAGTAGATCAAAATCTGGAAAACTCTCCGGCGAAGCCGAACGCGCAAGTCACTGCCCTGAAGCCGGGAACAACGACCGTGCAGGTAACAGGATATGACTACAATAAACAGCCAATTGTGCGTCAAACAAAAATTACAGTTGTACCGTACGTATCAAAGCTCGAGGTTACTCCAAATAATTTGGTATTGATGGAGGGGGAAACTCGCAGCGCTAAGACGTACTTTAAGATTGCCATTGAACCGGAAGAGCTTAGCAATGTACCGCTCCGCTGGGCTTTAAAGACTCCAAATCCACTCTCGCCTGTTACGGTGAGTGAAGACGGCCTCTTTTCCGCTATAAGGCCAACAACAGAGCCGGTAATTGTTACGGTGACGGCACAGGACGGCAGCGGTAAAACAGCGGATGTATCGGTAATGGTGAATGCGAATCATGTGCCGGTGACAGGGATTTCCTTCACAAATACGAGCAAAACCATCTCGGTTGGAGATACATTTGATTTATCATCGCTGCTCGTTTTTCTTCCTGCGGCAGCTACCAATCAGCGTGTTTCCTGGTCTTCGAACGACCCGCGTTTTGTTGTTGTAAATAACAGCGGCGTGATCCAAGGGAAAGCGAAAGGCTATGCAACCGTTACAGCTGTCTCGGAGGATGGTGGGAAAACAGCCAGCATTGTTATTTATGTAACAGAGCAAGGAGGAGCACAGCTTCCGAATAAGGGAGACGCCCCTTTGTTCCGTTGGTAAAGTCTCTCCATTTGTCTCCTTATAATGAAAAAGAACGATGCCGATGCATCGTTCTTTTTCCAGTTTGTTGAAAAATAAATTCATCAATTGCAAAGCAGTAAACGTAACAAGCTTTAGCTACTGTCTCTAAGATTTTTATGGTAAAAATCCGCAGAATTACCTTGAATTGTTATAAAAAAACGGCTAATATTAAACCGTACAGTCGGTTTAATAGAAGGGGCAAATGACTATGGAAGTGAAACGAAGAAAAGATGCAGAGCAAATCAAGAAGGATATTGTGATGCAGGCAAAAGAACTGTTTGCCTCTAAAGGCTATGCGGCCACCTCAATGGAGGACATATGTGAAGTTACAGGACGAAGCAAAGGCAGTATTTATTACTACTTTAAAAGTAAGGAAGATCTGTTTCTGCATCTAATCAAGCTCAATCTAAATGAGTGGCGAGACAATTGGTATGAGAAAAAAAAGCGGTATGCTACTAGCACAGAACAGCTGTATGCTATAGCTGAGCACTTCGCTGAGGATTTTGAGAATCCGCTGATGAAAACGGTGGATGAGTTTATCAGCGGCCAGGTGATCAGTGAGGAGGTTATGCAGGAAATCCTTACTTTAACGCAATCACAATATCATTTATACGAGGAATTACTTCAGGAAGGGATGGAAAGCGGCGAATTTCAAAAGGAAAATGCAAACGACCTGATGTATATCCTAAACGGCCTGCTTGGCGGTCTTGGTACTTTGTATTATGAGAAGGATATTACAGAAATTAAGCGGCTCTACAAGAAAGCAATGGACATTTTGCTGTTTGGTATCAGTGTAAGAAGGGACTGATGGTAATCAGCCTTTCTTTTTAGAATTTTTTAGACCGAACAGTCAGTTTATTAAGGGGGATTAGAAATGAATTTATTATGGAGAAATCAGACGTTCTTACTTATCACGGCCTCTGACCTGCTGCAGAACCTTGCAATTTGGGTGAGAAATATGGCATTGCTGTTCTTCGTTATGGAGCAGACCAATGAGGACCCGGTCGCTGTATCCATTTTGACATTCGCCGAATATGTGCCAATTTTTCTGTTTTCTTTCATCGGCGGGGCTCTCGCTGATAGATGGAATCCAAAGAAGACGATGATTGCCGGAGATGTGCTAAGCGCATTGTCTATTCTCCTCATTCTTTTGCTCATCAGCTTCGATTATTGGCAAGCAGTATTTGCGGCAGCCTTTATAGCAGCTGTGGTCAGTCAATTTTCCCAACCCTCTTCTTCCCGCCTATTAAAACGTCATCTGCCTGAACAGCATATCGCTGCCGCAATAGGAATTACACAGAGTCTGCAGTCCTTATTTTTGATTTTCGGACCGATGATTGGCACGCTTTTGTACACAAAGCTAGGGCTGTCCTCCTCCCTCTACAGCTTAACAGCGGCTTTTCTTCTATCTGCGTGTGTGTTAGCCTTTCTACCGGCATGGGAGGAGCAAGGAGATAAAACAAGAACAGAGGGGGCGCTGCTGCAAGATATAAGAGAAGGCTGGCATTATGTGTTTTATACCCGAGATCTCTATTTCTTGACATGTGCTTTTTCTATCATTGGCTTCGCTTCAGGCCTTGTGCAGCCACTAGAAGTATTTCTGATTACAGAGAGGTTAGGATTAGAAAAGGAAGCAGTGCAATATCTTTCAGTTGCTGCGGGGATTGGTTTGCTTGCAGGCGGAGTAGCTGCCATATTTGCAACTAAACTGCATCCAAAAACTATTTTAATGGGGGGAACTCTATTTTTGGCAATCGCAACAATAATAGAGGTGTTTTCCACTAGCCTTTGGCTCACCAGCACAATGAGATTTCTGAGCGGAGCTTTTCTCGCTGTTGTAAATATTGTTGTGGGCACCTTCATGATCAAGCTTGTGCCAGAGCATCTAGTCGGCCGGGTAAATGGAACTATTATGCCAGTCTTTATGGCAACAATGCTTCTTGGCACTGCTTTATCAGGTATCCTTATGAGCTTCTCCTCGCTCATCTCAGTATTTATTATCTCCTCTGTTTGCATTGCCTTATCTGTCTTAACAATTTCCCGGATGGAGCTGCAAGAAGGAAAACGACAGTCTCCGGGCTTATAAGTTGATTGTCAGGAGGGATAAAGTCCTATATTAGAAATCAACCTGGCCTAGACTGTGTTCGCTATGCGAGCCTAATCTAGATTTAACATACCAAGAAAAGATAGTTCTATGAAAAAATCCCGAAAGTTGAACTGCACCCCAATTGTTAGACACAATGACAACTAACAATTGGAGGTGCAGTTTTTCTATGACCAAATATTCATTTGAATTAAAATTAAAAGCAGTTCTGGCGTACTTAGATGGATCAGAATCCTTTCAAAAAATTGCGAAACGATTCCGTGTAGGTCTTAAACCATTACAGACCTGGGTTGCACATTATAGAGAACATGGCAAGGAAGGTTTAGTTTCAAGCTATACAAAGTATGATATTCATTTTAAAATGGACGTACTCAATTACATGAACGAATTTGGAGCGTCCCTCAACCAAACAGCGGCTGTATATAATATCCCTTCCCCATCAACGATTCTACAGTGGAAGAGGCTGGTAGAAGAAAAGGGGGTGGACGCTCTACAACCAAAAGTAAAGGAGCGTCCGATCATGAACAAAAAGTCTAAGAAGAACCAACCAGTAGAAGGATCAGAAGAAGCATTACGAGCTGAGAATGAGCGATTACGTATGGAGAATGCATATTTAAAAAAGTTACATGCCTTAATTCAAGAAAAGGAAACATCACAGAACAGGACAAAGCGCAAGTAATTTATGAGTTAAGGCATCAATGGAAAGTCATTGACTTAGTAAAAGTCGCTGGCATCGCGCGTAGTACGTATTATTACTGGATCAAACAAATGGGTAGACAAGATAAACACAGCGAAGTGAGGGAAGTTATCCAACAGATTTTCGAGGAACATCAAGGCCGGTACGGCTATCGTCGTATCACCTTGGAACTACACAATCGAGGCTATGTAAATAACCATAAAACTGTCCGTCGCCTGATGAATGAGATGGGCTTACAATGTCTTGTCCGTATGAAGAAGTACCGCTCTTACCGTGGGAAGGTAGGCGAGATTGCGCCAAACCTATTAGAGCGCAATTTCAACGCGACAAAGCTAAATGAGAAGTGGGTAACAGATGTGACGGAATTCCATTTACATGGCCAAAAGCTGTATTTGTCACCTATTCTCGATCTCTATAACGGTGAGATTATTGCGTATAACTTAGAAAAGCGTCCTGTGTATCCACTCGTTTCAAAGATGTTGGACCAGGCCCTTGAACGAGTACAAGATGGCGATTCCCTCATCCTTCATTCCGATCAGGGTTGGCATTATCAGATGAAATCGTATCAACATGCATTGAAAGAACGAGGAATTAGACAAAGTATGTCCCGTAAGGGCAATTGTTTAGATAACGCAGTCATAGAGAATTTCTTTGGCTTATTAAAGAGTGAGTTACTATACCTCAAAGAGTTTGAGAGTATGGAGCATTTCAAGAAGGAATTAGAGAACTACATTCACTATTACAACCACAAACGAATTAAGGCAAAATTAAAAGGCCTGAGCCCGGTTCAATACCGGACTCAGGCCCAAGAAGCTGCCTAATATTCATGTCTAACTTTTTGGGTTCAGTTCAAAGTTCAGGATTTTTTCATAGACAACTTTGTTTTCCACTGGGATATGAAAACCTTTTGAATGCTGCCCTCTTTGCAAACAGAGCGGAGCGTATACGCTTTTCCTAATTGCCAATCGTATAATCATCAACCAGAACTTGCAGCGTATTCACGCGCGGAAGCGCATCAAGCTGATCTAAAATAACGGATTTATCGTATTCAACAACAAAGCGGGACTGCGCCGTTTTTTGAATCTCTCTCGGGTCGATAGAAAGCTCAATGGAACGCGCTGTTTGATCAGAGGCGATATTCACTAACGGAGCTGGGACGTTCGTTTGTCGGATGGCATTGATTGTTAGCTTTTGTTTTGCGAAGATGCCGCCGTGAATTTTAAAAAGGGACCCAACGCCGTACAGTTCTGCATTTTGCTCTGTGTAGAAAAAGGCATCCATCGGACGAATGCTGCTGTCCGTCCGTTCAAACTCGTTAATACGTGTAATAAGCAAATCACCCTGAGATAATAGCACAAGCTGCTTTTCATCAATTCCTGTAATGTTTGTGCTGTAAATCTTTGCTTTTCCTGTTGTATAAATGGAGGAATAAAAAGAAATATTATCTTGTTCATGACCGAAGTTCAACGCGTTACCATGAATGGTGATGTCACCCATAACTAGTATATTTCCTTGCACAGAAATAGGCTGTCCATTGCTGTAAATTTCTAAGTTTCCGTTGACAACAAGCCATTGGTCCGGCTTCATTTTCAAATTGCTGTTAATAATAAATGCATCATTCGTTGCTAAGGAAGCCGTACCTGGTAAATCCGTGACGAGAATGACGCTTTTCGATGCATACGAGCCAAGAGTAAAATCATTTGAAAGGTCTCCTGGATTTACATGCTTCTCGATGATAGAAACAGAGTGGTTACTATTGTTAAAGATAGGAACACCTGCTTCTAAGGAAGGCCCTCCTGTTAAAGCAAGCATTTGGGCTGCTATTGTATTCCCGAAGTCGATTGCTTGTATATCCTCCTTTTCCAGATGCAGGTTCTTTCCATCTAATTCCAGGCTGTTCAGCTTGTCAACAAAGGTTTTTGCGAAGTCCACCGATACAAATGGATCATACGATTTCCGAATAATAGGAAGCTGTTCACTTTTTTCCTCCTTTGTATAAAAATAAGGAAGAAAGCTTTGCCGTTTTTGCAAAGAGAGTGTGTATTTATTAAATGTCTTAATGGGAGACGCATCCTCTTCCGCTTTGTTATCCAATATGCGCAATTCCTTATCGATCACCACATTTCCCTGAATGGACGGATACAACGTTTTTGCTTGGCTGTAAGTATACGTATTTGTATCAGCGGTGAGCTCATTTACGTACTTTGCCACATTTCCGGTGTACATGGTATCGGCATATACATTCCCTACTATATCAGACGCCCCATTTAAATATAATGTATTTTCGGATCCAACTGCATATTGAAGGAAGCTCGGGGTTGGTGATATATATACATTTCGCTTTGTAATCTTTGTAAATTCCGGACTGTTATTGTTTCCTTTCTTATATTGCACAGCAAATTCATACGATCGTGTGAAATATTTTCTTGTATAGTCAGCCGAGGAGAAGCCAAGCCGCTCTTTTGTATTGTTCGTGATCGTCAGCACAGCTCCATCGGTTGATGTATAGTTTGATTGCAGTTGTGATCGAATGCTTTCTAGCTTTGCCTCGTATAAGCCGCTCTCTAAGCTATCGTCTAGCTGCACAGTATTTGGCAGTTCTTGAACAGCCTGCTGGAAATCTGATATGGCTCGATTCATCATTTCAATGGAACTTTGTGTTTTCATCACATCTTGTTTACGAATTTCCGTTCGTTTTGTTCCGCCAATCGTTAATGAAAAAATAGTTAAAGAGACGGTTAAAAGAACGGTGCTAACAAGCAATACGAGTACTAACGTAGAACCACGTTCGTTTTTCATTCTCATTCACCTCGTCTTAAAAGCCAATCTCGCTTGTCACGGCAAACGGTTTAATGCTCTTCGTTGTTTGAAAAATCAACTGCAGCTGTACAATCCCGCTGTTGCATACATTTAAGGATTGAATCGTGCCATTTTCTTCGTATGTGATTGTTCCTTCTTGTGTACAGAAGACCCCGATGCTGGAGTTGCTTGCAAGCTGCGCTGAGGTGTCATCTTGAAAAGAGACTATCTTCTTTTCACCGCCGTCAGATTTTTCAAACAGTACTCGTCCATTTTCAATGTATAATCTCGCCGCCGGATCAGATACTTTATAGTAAGAATATGTTAGTGAATCATTTTGAAAGGCTACGTCCGTTCGTTTATAAAACTCTAAGCTTTTCGTAGCCTCATTGTATTGTACATCATCGTAATCAGCGGAATACAATTCATTCATAATCATGGAGACAACATAATCTGCTTCATCGCGAAGATGTCCTTCTGCAGTAATTTTATTGTATGTTTTCAGGCCGATGGCAAACACACTGTAAATCAAGAGCATTGCCATACCGGAAATCGTAACGGCTCCCAGCATCTCTATAAGTGAAACACCTTGCTCATTCCGTATCCGTTTAACGAAGCGATTCATGGGCAATACTCCCTTCTAATATAATCCCTTCTTTGTTATCCTTCTCGTTCAAATCTACATAAACAAGAACATTTACAACCGGTTTATCTGTTTGCTTTGTGTTTCTCTGCTCTTTTTGAAATCGCTGCAGTGATTTTGTTGCCTCCGAAAGAGATGTGCTTGGATGAAGTTCTTTAATATGTGAACGCACTTCTTCAATCTGTGTATCCGCCCATGCGGATGGCATAAGGAACACTTGAATATTTCCATTTTGATACGTCTTGTTGTTGATGGTCGGTTCTAATATTTTGGCGCAGCTTTCAGCGTTAGGAAATAGCGCCGACACAATGATTTCTTCGTTCGAGATGCGTATAGATTTGGATTCGCTGCAAATAGAGGCCGAATCAAAAATAGCAACCTTCCCGTCCCCTAGGGCCAGGCGGTATCCGTTCAGTAAATCGTAATCCTGCTTTTCAAAATAATGAAGAGCGCCGCGGGCAATGTTAACAGCTAATGTTTTTGATTGATTTGCTTTCATAAAAAAATAAGCCTTTGGAAAAAGAGATAATAATCCAACAATGACAATAGACAATATGGTTACAGAGGATAATACTTCTATTAATGTTAAACCTTGTTCATGTCTTTTTCGCATTTGTCTCTTTCCCTCTCACCTTTAGATAGGATAATATAATAATATATTAAAAAAGCAATTTGTACATGTATTTTACTATAAAAAGAGGTGCAGAGATGGAACATATATTTCCGAGTGTAGTTGCTTGTCTTCTACTTGTTCCAATTATATGGGCTGTACGAACGAGAGTGGGACTTTCTTACGTTGGTATGACGGCAGCAATTGCTTTGTCTTTTTTATTCACAACGCTCGTTTTTCTGACAAAGGCTCTCTTTCCGCTTTGGCAAAGTGTGCTCATTTCTCTGATGCTCGGGTTGTGCATTGCGTATTTGCTGCAAGCAAAGCTTGCGCATCATTTGTTTATTTCCCAGAAAGAGGAAGCGGTTACTTCTACAGATGAAGCAACGCCGCTATATGAACAATTTACTGAGAAGTATACTGACAATCAGACCGCCTCATTGGAGAAGATTCTTGAGCAGCCGGTCATGGAAGAACAGGTTGATATACGCGATTGGGAGGAACTATTTCGGCAGGGAAGTGAGGAAATGAAAGGAGGGGATATACGATGATGGTTCACATTCGCTCCCTTCGTTTTTTCTTCATTATCCTTGCCTGCAGCATATTCATATTTATCGGGCAGCATGCGGTTTACTCTTTGATGCTTCAAGTATTCCATACAACCGAGGGATTTAAGGAAGGAACCAAGGTTGCAAACGTTAATGTGGGCGGCATGCTGCAGGAGCAAGCAGAAGACAGCGTTCGAAGGGAGATAGAAAAATGGAAGTCTTCTCCGGGCCTTCAGCTTCAATATCAGGACGTTCTGATTTCTGTTCCATCCTCATTGTTTGTCTTTGATATTACTGAAACGATGCATACCGTAAAGGATGGGGAAGCGTCACTTGCACAGGTAAAGCTGGATCAAACACAGTTTATAACCTTTTTGAAGCAAAGCTTCAATAATGGAGCAATCATAGAAAACCTGCGCATGGAAGAATTACAAAAAGAGCTTGTAGAGGCAGCAGAGCATCTTTCAGCCGGAAGGATGTTTTCGCTTGTTCAATTTATGAATGAACAGCAGGCTAGCAGAACGGTTTCGCAGGCATCTATTGAAGTCTCCCCGGCACAGCAGCAGGGGCTGCAGCAATGGCTTGCGCATTATTCGACGCTAACGGCAGACCCTAATAGCAAAGTGTCGATATTACAGCTTGTGAAGGAAAAAAATATCGCGGCGGACAATGAGACGCTCAGCCTTGTTGCCTCGCTTATATACAAAGCTGTATTGCCGACAAACTTTATCGTGACGCAAAGAAGCATTAGCCGCGAGCTTCCCTCTTATGCGCTGCTAGGAGAAGAGGCTCGTGTTGAAAGGGAAGACAGTGATTTTATCTTTGAAAATCGTAATGAACTCCCTTATAGCTTGAGCTTTTCTCTTGAAAATAATCTATTCTCCTTGTCCATCCAAGGTTTTCCCTTTGTATATTCATATGGAATAAACACAAGCGATGTAACAACGATTTCTAATCGAACAATTGTGCAGACCACGATCCCAAATCAAGGGAAGAGTGATGCAGTAACACCGCCAGCAGATGGGAAAGACGGCTATGAAGTACATGTGTACCGAGAAGCATACAACGAGAGCGGGCAGCTTGTGAAAAGAGAGCTTGTCGCAGATGATTACTACTTGCAAGTGAATGAGGTGCAGCACATGCAGTTTGTGCCGGAATCACAACAGCCGGCTTCTTTGCAGACAGAGCAACAAGCAATAACTGAGGCAACTCAGCCGGCACCTGCATCTACAAACGGGCAATCGCAGTAAGGGGGATATTATGTCAAAGCAAAGATATAGACAACGTCTTGGAGATTTACTTGTGCATGAAGGTCTGATTACGGAGGAGCAGCTTCAAGAAACGTTACGGGATAAGGGGCAGACACAAAAGCTCGGAGATGCGCTTTTACAAAAAGGATATATTACGCAGCAGCAGTTAATTGAAGTATTGGAATTTCAGCTTGGCATTCCGCACGTCAGCTTATATCGCTATCCGTTTGATGAGACATTGTTCCATCTCATTCCAAAGGAAACTGCAAAGCGAAATCTTGTTGTTCCGTTAAAGAAGCAGGGAAATAAGCTGTACGTGGCAATGGCAGACCCGCTCGATTATTTAACGATGAATGATTTGCGTTTGTCCACAGGCTTCCAGATTGAGCCGCTTATTGCCGTAAAGGATGATATTTTACGTACAATTAATCGGTTCTATGATTTGCAGGAATCATTTGAAGACTGGGGTATCGAACAGATGCCTCCGCAGCAGCAGCAGGAAGCAGTCGTGGAAGAAGAATCGCCGGCAGTGAAGCTTGTGAACCAACTTTTGCAAACAGCGATCCAGCAAAAGGTAAGCGATATTCATATTGATCCGCAGGAAGGAAAGGTGCTCATCCGGTACCGTACGGATGGCCAATTGCGTACAGAGCGTATTTTGCCAAAATATATGCAGGGTATGATTACAGCCCGCATTAAAATTATGGCGAACATGGATATTACGGAGCAACGTACGCCCCAAGACGGACGCATCAAGTTTCAATATGAATTTCATCAGGTGGACTTGCGCGTTTCTTCGTTGCCAACCATTTTTGGAGAAAAAATCGTTATTCGTATTCTAGATTTAGGAAATGCCTTGAATGATATTACGAAGCTTGGCTTTAATCCGATCAACATGCAGCGTTTTTTAAATTTTATTCAAAGGCCGAATGGCATTGTTTTAATTACCGGACCAACTGGAAGCGGTAAGTCATCCACGTTATATGCAGCGCTTAATAAGCTGAACAGCGAAGAAATCAATATTATTACGGTGGAAGACCCTGTTGAATACCAAATAGAAGGAATCAATCAAATTCAAGTAAACCCACAGGTCGGAATGACGTTTGCAGCCGGGCTGCGTTCGATTTTGCGTCAAGATCCGGATGTCGTTATGATTGGAGAGATCCGCGACCGTGAAACAGCAGAAATTGCGATCCGGGCTTCTTTAACTGGTCATCTTGTTTTAAGCACGCTCCATACGAATGATTCGATTGCTACAATTACACGTTTAATTGATATGGGAATTGAACCATTTTTACTCGCCTCCTCCTTAACAGGTATTATCTCGCAGCGTCTCATTCGCAAGGTGTGCCGTGATTGCAAGCAAGAGCAGGAAGCAACAAATCGGGAAAAAGAAATTTTTTCTAAAAGGAATTTGAGCATTGAAAAGGTATACCGCGGTAAAGGTTGTGCGGTATGCGGGATGACAGGCTATAAGGGACGATTAGCGATTCATGAGCTGCTTGTAGTAGATGAGAACATGCGAAAGGCCATTGGGGACGGGATAAGCTTTTCCATGCTGCGAGACATCGCTGTGCAAAACAAAACAATTTTCTTGCTTGATGATGGCTTATTGAAGGTGAAGCAAGGGTACACAACAACGGAAGAAGTATTGCGTGTTGTAACGGAGCAATAGAAGGAGGGGATAGGGTTGAAACATAGGCTGCATCAACTGCTATATACAGTTTGCCAAATGCGGGCGACGGATTTGCATCTTTCCGCTAACCTGCCGCCTGTCTTTCGTTTATACGGTGATTTGCATCGGATGGAGGAAGAGCCGTTTCACGGCGAGGAGCTGCGTTCTATAGCAAAGGCTTTAACAACGGAGAAGCAATGGGCCTCCTTCGAGGAGAGGGGCGAGCTGGATTTTTCTTATGAAGTAGAAGGACTGTCACGCTTTCGTATTAATATGTTTCAGCAGCGGAGCCAGCTTTCGCTTGCAATTCGTGTCATACCAAAGAAAATCCCAAGTCTAGAGGAATTGCTGCTTCCGCCCATTTTCAAGAAAATTGCGTCAAAACCAAATGGGCTGGTGCTTGTAACAGGTCCGACCGGGAGCGGAAAATCAACCACGCTTGCGGCAATGCTTCACTATATAAATACGACGATGCGAAAGCATATTATTACGCTAGAAGATCCCGTTGAGTATGTGCATCCGCATGGAAGCTGCATTGTGCAGCAGCGAGAGGTCGGACATGATACGGAAACATTTGCAAGCGGTCTGCGCGCTGCCCTTAGGCAGGATCCGGACGTGATCCTTGTCGGAGAGATGCGTGATATGGAGACAATGAGCACAGCGATTACGGCAGCTGAGACGGGACACCTTGTATTTGCGACACTTCACACGACAAATGCCGCTGCAACAATGGAGCGCATTATCGGGGTATTCCCGGGGGAGCAGCAAAATAAAATTCGTTTAGAGCTGGCTACTGTATTGCGAGCTGCAATTGCGCAGCGGCTGTTTCCGCGAGCAGACGGACGAGGACAGATTGCCGTTACTGAAATTCTTCTTAACAATCCAGCTGTTGCGAACTTAATTCGGAACGATAAGCTAGAGCAAATTCCGAATGTTATGCTGACAAATAGGGAGCAGGGAATGCATACACTTCATACATCGCTCAAGGACTATGTAGCAAAGGGCGTTATTTCATATGAAGCAGCTGCTGCCTATTTACAAGAGGAGATTAGATAAAATGGCGCAATTCCAATATACAGCGCGTACAAAAATGGGGAAAAAGCAAACCGGGAAAATTACTGCAGCTACACGCAGGGAAGCATATGAGAAGCTGCTGCAGCGGGAAGTAAGAGCGCTAGAGATACAAGAGATTCCACAATCGTTTTGGACGAAGGAGATTACGATTGGCAACCCATTAAAGCTGAAGGATTTCGTTGTATATCTTCGCCAATTTGCCACATTGCTAGAAGCAGGTATTACAGTTGCGGAGGCAACACGGATTTTGACAGTACAAACGGAAAGCAAAGCATTGCGTCGTGCGCTCGAAGCAATTGACGATGATTTACGATCCGGGCATCCTCTTTCGGATGCATATCGCAAGCATAAACGATTGTTCTCAGATATGTTTATTAGTATGGTGAAAGCTGGCGAGACGACAGGGCAGCTTCATAGTGTACTTGAACAAATGGCCGATTACTATGAGAAGCAGCTGCGTATGCGGCAAAAGATACAGTCAGCAATGGCCTATCCAATTGTAGTAGGAATCATCGCAGCAGCTGTTGTAGTTTTTCTTCTTGTGTCGGTTGTACCCACGTTTGTCGAAATGTTTAAGCAAAATAACACTGAACTTCCATGGATTACGAAGGTCGTTATTTCTTTAAGTGCGTGGACTGTACAGTATTGGTGGATCCTTCTTATATCATCCGTTATTTTATATATAATTATTTTATTAATACTGCAATATAAGTCTAGCAAGTACTATTTAGACCATGCTATACTGAAGACACCTGTTATTGGCATACTATTTCAAAAAACTGTTATCGCTCGTATGGCTCGAACGCTTAGCTCTCTCACATCAAGTGCTGTGCCGATTTTACAGGCATTGTCGATCGTAGAAGGCGTTGTTCAAAATGAAGTGGTAGCCCGCGCGCTGTCTAAATCGAAGGAATCCTTGCAAAGCGGCAAGGCTTTATCAGAGCCGTTGAAGAAGCACTGGGTATTTCCCTCGCTCGTTTCTAATATGATTGCTGTCGGTGAAGAAACAGGCTCTCTAGATAGTATGCTTTCAAAAATAGCAGATTTTTATGAGGCGGAGGTGGAGAGCGCTGCGGATAGCTTAAAATCCTTGATTGAGCCAGTCATGGTTGTTATATTATCGGTCGTTGTAGGGGTAATTGTGCTCGCAATTATGGTTCCGTTATTTAAACTATATAACAATATACATTAATAGATTGAGAGGAGAATATTCATGTTTAGAAAATTTTTCAAAAACGAGAAAGGTCTTACGCTTGTAGAGCTTCTTGCAGTTATCGTTATTTTAGGTATTGTTTCAGCTATCGCAGTTCCATCCATTGGAAGCGTCATTCAAAAATCGAAAGAGAATGCGGTAAAAGCTGATGCGCTGCAGGTACTAAGTGCTGCGAAAACATATGTGGCAGAGCATGGCATTCCAGAGGGAACTGATGCTGAGGATGGCGTTATCGCGCAGGATGAATTGGCAGATTACGTGGACAATGCGAACTTGGGTGAAGGATACAGCGTTTCTGTTTCAGAGGATGGAAAAGAATTTAAGTTAACTACAAGTGCAATTGATGTTGGTAAAATTACCATTACGTTTCAGGATGCAGAGGTTTCTGACATCAATGAAGACGATAACTATGGAACTACTCGAACAATCCCAGGAGAATAATACAAAACGAACACCGTAACACTCAGAGAATGGATATAGCGAAAGAAGGGTATGGGAAGGAGCTAGCTTCTTTCCATACCCTTCTTTATTGTAGCCGTTAGGCGAAGACAGAGGCGTAGCTGCACTTACATTTTATCCCTAAAATTTTTTACTACATCGAATGAGCATCTATCTGGAAATTTATAATTTCTTAAAATGTAAAAAAGACAAAAAAACGCAAAATGGTATGTTTTTGTTATATAAGTATATTTTTCTTCTCGGAATCATTTGTAATTCCTTTTATAATGATAAAAGGAATATGTATTTCGATAGTGCCAGCGATATGCTTGCTTTGAGGCATATTGTGTATAGCACTTCGTTTATTTCATAAATGGTGAGGGAGTAATATGATGTTATCATCTAGAAAAAAACTCGTTAACCTTGAAATTAAGGACTACGTCATTCGCTATGTTGATGCGAAGCGTGGCATGCCGCTAAAGCCATTGGTTATCGATGAAGCGTATATCCCCCCTGGTGTTATTAAAAACGGTGTAATTGTCGATCCGAAAACATTTCAAATGATTTTTCGAAACTGCGTAACAAAGTGGGGATTGAAGCGCAAGGCAGTTCGTTTTTTAGTGCCGGATTCATATGTAGTAATTCGCAAGCAGCTTGTACCGGCGGAAATTGCAAGGGAAGATCTGCGCGGCTACATTTTCTTTGAGCTTGGACGAAGCATCCACCTCCCTTTTGAAAATCCAACATTTGATTATCAAATAGTGGGTGAAACAGACGGGAAGACAGAAATTGTTATTTTTGCTGCTCCTGAAGATCTTGTGAAATCGTATGTTGATGTCTTTGAGGGGATGAAGCTTCGCCCCGAAGCTGTAGATATTTCTTCCCTTTCCTTGTACAGGTTATATACGTATCTTGAGAAACCGACAGCTAGGGAAGAGCTTTTATTCATTAAGCTTGATACGCTTGATTCTACCTTAACTATTTTTAACGATGATATTCCTATTTTTATGCAGCATCAGCATTTTGAATATGATAAATCGGTAGAGGTGACAGAGACGGGAGTACAGCTTCCTTTTGAGGTTGTTATACCCGCAATCGAGGAATGGATGGAAGAAATTGACCGTATTCTCCATTTTTATAGATATTCGTTTATGTCAGGAAACGGAACGATTGGGAAAGCGGTACTAAGCGGAGATCATCCGTTTTTACAAGACATATACGAAATGCTCCAAAAACGCTTGTCATTTGAAGCGGTATATATGCATTATCCATCAGATTTAGAGAATATGCATCCAAAATATTATTCCTCACTTGGTCTTGCGCTAAAAGGGGTGCCGCTATGATTGCAAATATTAATCTTCTTCCGCAGCGTGAGAAAAAAACAAACTCTTCTGCAGTTATCGCGGTGCTTTGCACCGTTGTACTGCTAGTGGGGAGCATTTGGGTGTATATAGCTGCAAAGCAAGCAGAAAATGAGAAAATAGCATTGGAAAATCAGCTTATGATTGTGAAAGCGAAAACAGAGCAGTTGCCAAAGACAGAGGAAACAACAACCATTTCTAGCGCAGCGCTTGAGCAGATGGTAAAAATGGTACAAGAGCAGCAAGTAAAGATGGTGCCGCTTTTAAAAAAGATTACTTCTTTTCTCCCAGCTCGCGGTGTTGTCCAAACCTTCTCTTATCGAGAGCAGGGTGTATTAGTTTTAGAAGTTCGTTTTGACGAGAAGCGAGATGCTGCTTATTTTTATAATCGCCTCATGGGAGAAGGCTGGGCACAAGAAACAGTTCTGTCCTTTTTAAAAGCTGTAGAGGTACGTGACCAACAAGGAAATGAGACAGGAATGCCTAGATATTTGGCACATTATGAGATCACGCTGGACGTTGCTAAGGCGAAACAATTGGAAAAGGAGGAGAACCAATGAAGCTTCGCTTTTCCAAAGGTCAGCTTTTGTTTTTATTTGGATTTTTGCTTATAGCGGCGCTGTGCCTCGTATACGCATACTTTGCGTATTTTCAGTCTATTGAGCTTCAGAAGGAGCAGCTTCAAAGCGAACTGAAGCTGCAAAATACTTTGTTGTCAAAGACGGAGAAAGGAACAGAAGCCAGACAAGACGATAAGCCGGCTGCAGATATTCTAAAAGAACAATTGCCAACGAGCCCTCTCGTGGACCAATACATGCTGGATTTAGAAAAAGCCGAGGGCATTGCCGGCTTAACGATTCAAAATATTGTATTCCAGGATACAAAGCAATCCCTCGCAGTTCAAAACGAGGAAGACAAAACAAATATAGATAGCTCCAAGCAGGAATCAGTACAGGAAGCTAGCACTTCTGCACCTGCTGTTATCACATGGACGGTAGATGTAAAATTTGATGTCTATGAGCAGCTGCAGGCGTTCCTGAAGGAAATAGAAGCACTGAATCGAGTCACAACAATCAAAAGCATTGAATTTGGCGGACGAGAAGAAATGTTCTCAGCGTCTGCTAGGAGGGAGGCGTATACATGTACGTTAACCTTGGAAACGTATTATGCGCCAAATACGGCAGAAAGCAGCAAGCAAGCTGCAGACATTGATCTTCCTCCATTATGCAAGGAACGGACAAACCCGATTGAGACTCAAGTATGTAACTAAAAAAGCGCTGCGATACACTGATCCTTGCTTATTTTTAGTACAACTATCTGTAGCAATTGCAGTATACTATGAACCTTAACAAGGAAGGCCCTGCGCTTATAGGGGAAATTGAGCAGGGCAGAGAAAGTAAGGCGGGCGGAATATCCGCCCGCCTTCAGCCATTGTTATGAAATTATCCACGTAATTGTTGTTGCGCAAGAGCGACTAAACGCTTTGTAATTTCTCCGCCAACAGAACCGTTAGAACGAGAAGCTGAATCGGAGCCAAGGTTTACACCGAATTCACTTGCGATTTCGTATTTGAATTGATCCAAAGCTTGTTCACAGCCTGGAACAAGAAGTTTATTTGTACGAGTCATATTGTAACACTCCTTTTTGCCTGCATTCCAGCTTTCGTAAGCTGGTGTTATTAGAATGTGTTGTTTTGCAAGAGGCATACTCGGAAGTAGAAGGAGGGTATAGCAGTTCTTGGATGAGAAGGAAAAGCAAAAAAGAGTAGCCATAAGCTACTCCATTTTCATCACGACTGCTGAACCTGCTACAACGAGCTGTTTATGCTGGTTATAGATATTGGTTTCAAGCGTCATAATTTTTTTATCATCACGTTTTTGAATGACTTCTGCAATCACGGTCACTGTATCGCCGATTTTAACAGGCGCTTTAAAGGATACGTTTTGCGACAAATAAATCGTGTTTTTTCCCGGGAGCTTTGTGCCTAAAACGGCCGAGATAAGGCTAGCCACGAGCATGCCGTGTGCAATGCGCTCTTTAAACATCGTTGTTTGTGCGAACGAATCAAGTAAGTGAACGGGATTTACGTCTCCGGTAAGCTTTGCGAATGCTTGAATGTCTTCGTCTGTGATCATTTTCGTAAGAGAAGCCTGCTCCCCAATCTGAATATCTCCATAGGCGCGCTCAGGAACAACTTGTGCCTCTTGAAAAAGGTTCATATGATCCTCCTTTTTAGTTACCATAATAAAGCCGGAAGGATGACAGCGGTACACCAAACAGACGAGCTCCTTTGACAGCAAGAAGTCGATATATATTTATTTTACTGAAGCGAATAGGTTTTTAGAGCCCTCTTCAAACTTTTTTACCAAATCCAATTGCATACCCTTTAATTCCTCAAGAAAAGTCTGCATTTGCTTTTGGATTTCTTCACGTTGGCTTTGATTTTGTGCGATCAACTGCTTCATTGTGTCTTCAAGCTGTCCGCTTGCTTGTGAAAGAAAGGACACGGAAGCCTTTGCAGGAGAAATAGAGAATTGCTGCATTTGCTGCGCAAATTCATTCCACTTTCCTTGCCATTCTTCCAACTGTGCACCGAATGGGTTGCCTCCCATTTGCTTCACATAATCTGTGTATTGAGAGTTCAATTGGGAAGAGTACTGCTTCATTTCTTGCTCCATGATTTTCACTGCTTCTTCCATCTTATGCAGTGTTTCTTGCTGTTGCTTCATTGTTTCTAAAGTAAGATGCTCCATTTGTTTTCCAGCGTTAGAAAACACTGAGAGCGATTGAGTCCAATTTTTCCAAAATGCATCCATCATTTCGTACGGTTTCATTTCCATGACTTGACCTCCGCTAATTATTTGCATATTTATTTGCATATTTGTGAATGCAGACTATTCTGCAGAATCACCTGATGAAGGCGTTTGCTTTTTTTCCTTGCTTCCAGATGCGGAAAAAGGAAAAAAGGCATTTGTGTACAGTGTAAAAAAAGTTCCCAGCATTTTTTGGTACTGCTCAAACGAGTAAACGCAAGATTCCAAATATTTTTCTCCGTATTCTGTTATAGAATAAATTCGTTTGGCTGGACCGCCCTCACTCGTATCCCATGTGGATGAGATCAACTTTTCCTTTTCCAGCTTTCGCAGCGTTCGGTACACGTTGCCCTGGTCAATGGAAGAAAAGCCAATATCCATAAGCATTTGAATGAGTTTGTAACCATGAAGACTCCAATCCTTTAAACATAGAAGCAAAAAAGGCACTAAGAAGTTTTTTGGAAGAGCATTTGGTACTTTCGCTTGAGGTTCCTCTAGAAGCGCATTGTGTTCAGGTTCCTTATTGTTCATAGTGGCATCACCTCGTAAACCAATCCAAAAATGGTAATTTTTTTCTCTCACCTACATGTAATTTACACCTACCTGTTTCTGTTGTCAACGAAAAATTCCGAAAAATAAAAAAAGCTCGTATTTTCTTCCCAAATTTTGAAAAGTAAAAAAAAGGGTTGCACCTTTCTCCTAAATGTTAGAAAATACAAGATATACTGAATAATTTCAAATTTTCACGTTAATTCCAAAGGGGTGTGATAATGTGATTGATCAAAAATTTGATCCGTTGAAGGCTTGGAAGGAAGTATACGACCAAACAGAGAAATTTTGGGGTAAAACGCTGAACGAAACGCTAAAATCCGAGGAATATTCCGCATGGACAGGAAGCGTTTTGGATTTAAATTTGTTTTACCAGAAAATGCTCAATGATATCACAAAGGGGTATCTAGAAAAGATGAACGTTCCGACGCAGGAAGACATTGCAAGGATCGCATCTTTAATCATTAATCTTGAAAGCAAAGTTGATAACATTGAGGAGTTTTTGGAAGACAAGTTAGAAAATGTGGATCAAGGTCCTGGAGCGAAGCGTGATATCACGAAGATGAAGCAAGATATCCGACTCCTCGAAAATAAAGTGGATCAAGTTTTAGAATATTTGCAAAAGCAGCAGGAATTACTAGCAGCAGCGTCGAAAACTTCTGGAGAAGAAAAGCAATAAGCTTTTTATTCTATACAAACAACTACGTTATATCATATTAGGGGGAAATGAAAATGGTTCAGTTAGATGGCAAAGTAGCAATCGTAACAGGTGGCGCGAAAGGGATCGGTAAAGCGATTACAGAAGCGCTTGCTAAACAAGGGGTAAAAGTTGTCATCAATTATAACAGCAGTGCAACAGCAGCAGAAGCATTAGTAAACGAATTAGCAGAGCAAGGATGCGAAGCTTACGCATCTCAAGCTGATGTTTCTAAATTAGAAGATGCTAAACGTCTTGTAGAAGAAACTGTACAACGCTTTGGTAAAGTAGATATTCTTGTTAACAATGCCGGTATCACAAGAGACCGTACATTCAAGAAGCTTAGCCGCGAGGACTGGGATCAAGTAATCGATGTAAACTTAAGCAGCGTGTACAATACGGTCAGCGCAGCTCTTCCTTACATAACGGAGTCTGATAACGGCCGAATCATTAATATTTCATCTATCATCGGTCAAGCTGGTGGATTCGGACAAACAAACTACTCTGCTGCAAAAGCGGGTATGATTGGTTTTACAAAATCATTGGCGCTTGAGCTTGCGAGAACGAATGTAACCGTTAACGCAATTTGCCCTGGCTTTATTGAAACAGATATGGTTGCGGAAATCCCGCAAAACGTATTAGATCAAATCGTTGCTAAAATCCCGAAAAAACGTTTAGGATCAGCCGAAGAAATCGCAAATGGTGTTCTATACCTATGCCGCGATGGTGCATATGTAACAGGACAGCAATTAAATATTAACGGCGGCTTGTACATGTAATTTTCGGTATGTTCGGAGGTGCATGTATCATGCACCTCCTTTTAAAGAGAAGGAGGAAACCGAAATGGCATCCATGTTAACCGAGTGGGAAAAACAGCTCGATTTTTATCCTGAAGAATATAAAAGCGCATATAATCGCTTTAAGCGGGCAACTGAGGTTTTATATCGCGAAGCAGAGCCGCAAGTTGGGCTTACTCCCAAAGAAGTTGTTTGGACAAAAAATAAAGCAAAGCTATATCGTTACGTTCGCAAGCAAGAGAACACACACGCTACTCCTCTCTTGCTCATTTATGCGTTAATTAACAAACCGTATATAATGGATTTAACACCTGGCAGCAGTCTCGTCGAATATTTGGTAGACCGCGGTTTTGATGTATATTTGCTCGATTGGGGCACATTCGGACCTGAGGATAGTCACCTGAAATTCGACGACTTTGTTATGGACTATATTGCGAAAGCAGTTAAAAAGGTTCTTCGTATTTCCAAAGCGGATGATATCTCCCTTCTTGGCTATTGCATGGGCGGAACAATGACAGCCATCTATGCTGCTTTGCACCCGCATATGCCGATTCGTAATTTAGTATTCATGACAAGTCCGTTTGACTTCTCTGATACAGGATTATACGGCGTAGTACTTGATGAGCGCTACTTTAATCTTGATAAAGCAGTGGATACATTAGGCAACATTCCAGCAGAAATGATCGATTTTGGAAATAAGATGCTAAAGCCGATTACAAACTTCGCTGGACCTTACGTAAGTTTGTTTGACCGCTCTGATAACCAACGCTTTGTAGAAAGCTGGAAGCTTATGCAAAAGTGGGTAGGCGACGGCACTCCGTTCCCTGGCGAGGCTTATCGTCAATGGATTCGCGAGTTTTACCAAAACAATAAATTGGTAAAAGGTGAGCTTGTTATTCGCGGTCAAGAGGTAAAGCTTGAAAATATTAAAGCAAATGTGCTGAATCTTTCAGCGCAGCGTGATCATATCGCTCTTCCTTGCCAGGTAGAAGCATTGCTTGAGCATATTTCCAGCACTGATAAGGAATATGTTTCCATTCCTACAGGGCATGTGTCCATCGTATACGGAGGCACAGCAGTCAAGCAAACGTATCCAACGATTGGGGATTGGCTTGAAAAACGTTCCCAATAAAGAAAACCCGCCGATTGGCGAGCCGTTAGGCGAAGACAGAGGCGTAGTTTCACTTTATTCTTAAAACTTCCTAAAGTGTAAGATAAAAGCAGCCCGTTTTTTAAAGAGGGGCTGCTTTTTGCGCTTTATAGAGGAACCGTAGAGGAAGCTAGCTTTTCAAATCAGCTGTCCAGCCTCGAAACCTTTAACTTTTCTTAATCATTTATGCCGCGCTGAGGATGCATAAATACATCACTGTTTTTACCATGCTTCGGCTCTCGTTCCTTTTCAAGCAGCTCTTGGTTTTCCGGAGCAATCCAGCCGATATCATTAGTTGGATGAACCCATTCATCTCCTGACATAATGGCCGGATCCGTATCCTCGCTCCAGTTATTGAGCGGACTATTCTCTGAATTATATTTGCTGTCTCCAATTACAACCCCGTACTTGTTTATAAAAGGAGGCTCCATTTTAATCCCCGTTCCCTTAAAAGAAGGAAAGCCTGCTTGATGGGGAATCGTTTCATCTAAAATTGGCGAAGAAAGCTTTGGATCCTTCATAGTGCATACTCCTTTTCTTTTTGTTACTATTGTACCCGCCGTCTCTTCTTTTGCTGAGCGTTAAAAGTTGCCACTCATAGACAAGAAGGTTTGCTTCATACTAAGCGTACAGCTTATTTATGGAGGGAACACAAATGGTCAAACGCAAAGTAGGCTACAATGCAGCTTCAACAAACAATCAAACACCGAAGGAAAGCTTACCTGGAGGGCAAATGGCAATGGAGTTCGCGAGTGAAAACGTGGCCAAATATGCGAATCGTAATTCAAAAAAGGGAAAAAAGAATTCTTCCTCTGAATTGTAAATCCCTGTAATGAAAATAGGACTAACCATTTAAGGTTAGTCCTATTTTCACCTAAAGAGAGGCTTTATGCATCCGATTGGCTTCGTCAATCCACCTTTTAATTAAAAAGACATCCACGAGCCAAATGATGCCAAATGTAATCATACAAACGAGCCAATACCAGAGAATCACACTTATTTTTTCCTTTATATAAATGCGATGTCCTCCAATACCACCGAGAAAAAACCATATCAAAATTGCTAAACCGAAGGATTTGCGTTCCGATACGTTCATCTTCATCCCTCCCTCCCTTACTCTATGAGGAAAGGAAAAGAATCAGAATAAAAAAATCGGACATAGTCTCCTTTCTTCCGTCGGAAAATTCTTCTAATGACCCAAGGCATTTTTGTAAAGCTATTCTGCAGGCGGGGGATTCATATCCTAAGCCTCAGAACAATTCCTAGTTTGCCGCTACAGCAAGATGGGCAGGAGCAGAGTAGATGGTACATTGCAATGTTTTCGGATTGAAATAGGCTAGTAAAAGGGACGGCTTCATGATAATTGCACCTGTCTCCTCAAAGCTCGCAAAGTCAAACGGTACAAACTCTAGAATTGTATGCTTATACAGCTCTTTTTCCGTCAAGGCAAGAGAAGCAAACTCTTCGCCTAAAAGAGATGGACGCTCCAAAATAGTTTTATAGCAGAGCGAGAGCTGTTCTTTTGAGACAATTTCATCCCACCATGGCTTGCGCGGACGATACTTATGTCCTTGTAGATAGTCAGCCTTCATTAATCCTTGGATTACATCAAGCTGCGGGGCCTCTGTTTCTTCTAAAAATTGATACAGCCGCTTGAATAAATCCTCAAGCTGGTGACCAATGCGCACCCACCCCTGTTTGTCCCAATAAGAACCGAACTGTTGGAAAAAGTCAAATGGCGTCTCAAAGGTATTTGACACAAGATATTCAAGCGTACGATCCATACGATGGGCATTCCAGTATTTCTCCAATACGTCCTCCACTTGCTTAATGCGAACAATATCATCAAATGGAAGTACATTGTTTCCAAGAATTTCATAAGGAGCATGATCCATATATACGTAGCTGTGATCTTTAGCGCGAATTCGCAGACCAGTGCCGCGCAGCATCTTTAAAAAGCCTAATTGCAGTTCTTCTGGACGGAGTGCGAACACATCGTTAAACGTCTTTTTGAAGGAGTCATAGTTCTCCTCCGGCAAGCCGGCAATTAGATCTAAATGCTGATCAATTTTTCCGCCGTTTTTCACCATCGTCACAGTACGAGTGAGTTTTTCAAAGTTTTGACGTCTCATGACAAGATCATTTGTACGATCATTGGTTGATTGCACGCCGATTTCAAAGCGAAACAGCCCTGGAGGCGCCTCCTGATTTAGAAATTCAATGACCTCGGGGCGCATAATGTCCGCTGTAATTTCAAATTGAAATACAGTGCCCGGAAGATGCTCATCAATTAAAAATCGAAACATATCCATCGCATAGCTGCGGCTAATATTAAAGGTGCGGTCTACGAACTTAATTACTCTCGCACCATGTTTCATTAAGTAACGGATATCGTCCTTAATGCGTTCGCGGTCAAAATAACGAACACCTGTTTCAATAGAAGAAAGACAAAACTGACAGCTAAACGGACAGCCGCGGCTTGTCTCAATATAAGTGACGCGCTTACTGAGATGCGGAATATCCTCAGGAAAGCGGTACGGTGATGGAATTGTTTTTAAGTCGAGCTTTTCACGCTGCGGCTTGATTACATATGTTCCATCCTCCTTTACAAAACCGATGCCATCGAGCGTTTCGTATTGCTTGTTTCCTTGGATTTCAAAAAGCAATTTTTTTACAGAAGCCTCACCCTCGCCAATAATAATAAAGTCGACTTCTGGAATGCGCTCTAACCAATATTTTGTGTCGTAGCTTACTTCTGGCCCGCCAATAAACACAATAAGGCTGGGATTGATTTTTTTCAGCATTTGAATAACTTGAATGGTTTCCTCTATATTCCAAATATAGCAGCTGAAGCCGATTACGTCAGGCTGGCGCCGATATAAATCTGTCACGATGTTCATTGCTGGATCTTTAATCGTATATTCTGCCATTTCTAAGTCAAATTCCGGTGCTGCATATGCTTTTAAATAACGCAGGGCTAAATTTGTATGAATATATTTTGCATTTAATGTACTTACAACAATCTTCATTTGTTTGAACCTCAAATCTATTTTTAGTCATAGTGTAGACACTCTCCTAGTATAGGCATACTCCAAAGAAAACTCAATGGAGACTGTACACATTCCTGCACTTTCATCATATAATTTACCAAGAGAAAAAAAGTTGACTTAAGGAAAGAGGGGGACGAACATGAATAAGCGAACGAACGGGAAAACAGAGTGGTATGCACATTTGTTGAAAAAGCTTCATATCATATCTGAAAAAGAGAAACAGCAAATTATCGATACGCTTCACAAGAACAAGAAGAATAAGTATTTTTCATAAAAAGTTATTGGAATAAACTTACAGAACATGTAGAAAAGTTATTGACAAAACAGTTATTTTCATGTGATAATTTGATTAAATTTTAAGAATTATCAAACAATTTCAAAGGAATGAACGTTCATATATAGCCGACTGTAATGAACAAATCAAGTAAAGAATGCAAGATTACACGGGGGTGAAAGAATGTTATTTTTCTTAAGAAAATGGAAGGAACTGCGGGATATTAAGATGGAACTAGCCTTGCGGGATTGGTTTTATGGTACAAAGATTAGTATGTCTATGAGAGTTTCCGAGGATCCACTTACATTTCTAGTAAATATAGAAGGAAAAGATAAAGGGATTTTTTCCGAAGATGACTTTATTGTAGTGAATGCTTCCTGCGAGCCAGTCTTTCAGCTGGAAGAGCAACCAGCCTCAGAATCTCCTCTTCACGCACATATCTATAAACAAACAGCTGCCGATTGTATTTTACAGGTACAAACTGTAGATAGCCATCTCGTTTCAGAGCTATATAGTCAGCAACGGGAAGTAACATTTGAAGAAAAGAACGTAAGCCGCGTATTTGGAAAAGAAGGTATTGAGAATATTACCGTGCCTATTGTTGATAATGAGCAGCAATTCATTGAGCTGCTAAATGGAGAAACAAGTGCATTTACTCCTGAGCGTGGTGCAGTTCTCGTACATGACTATGGATTAATCGTCTGGGCTGCTTCGCCAGAGGAAACGAAGAAATGGTTAGAAGGGCTTGAGTATTTAATGAATTACCACGTGAAGCTTCTCATGATTAAAGGAGCGCGAAGTTCTGTCATTTGACAGAACAACACTCCTTAGATTTCAGGCCGATGAGTGTTTCTTACTGCAAATGGCGCATTTGCCCTACAGAATAAATGTAAGCGTTTTATTTTTAAAGAAATGCTTCATTTATTAGATAACCCACACTCAAATGAGAGAGGAAGACCTCTTTCATTTGAGTTGCGGTTGTTGAGATCCTGGATTTCTTCTTAATGCAAGGGAAGCAAGGGGCGCTGCTGCACAAGCTGAGAGAGGAATACAAATTTAGCATGTTCCTTGAGACTTGGGATGCTAGAGCGAATCACGCTAGAGGTAATCTCCCCAGGCGGTCCGACATGTCCAATTGCAACTGTAACGGGTTCCTGTTTTACTCTGCTTAGCAGGAGATTTGCTTGTTTTGTAATATGTGATGACGTATAGATGTCATCAAAAAATAAATGATTTTCAATCACTGGAACATCAAGTTCTTTTGCAACTTTTTTGACAACACTTTTTGAATTTGTTTTACTGTCTAAATAAAACAGGCCATATTTTTTGCAAACAGATAGGATGATACGCATCACTCGTTCATCTGCTGTTACCTTTGACCCCATATGATTGTTCATTCCCGCAGCATGCGGAACATCTGCCACTGCAAGCTCCACGCGTTTGCGAATTTCTTCATCACTTAAGTCTGTTGTAATCGCATTCGGACCTAGCCAGCTTTTCTTTCCTCTAATAGGCTCCATCGGCATATGAATGATAACCTCATACCCTTTTTGATGAGCTGCTTTAGCATCCTCTTTTGTGGACGGAAGAAACGGCATCACAGCGATTGTGAGAGGAATTGGGAGTGAGAGCATTTGCTCCGTTCCTTTCATATTGTTGCCGAAATCATCAATAACGATCGCTAACTTATGATTTTCTGCAGCTGCAGCTGACGGAAGGAACATAAGATAGGCAGCAAAACACATCAAGATCCACTTTTTCATATGTAACACCCTTTTTGATTATGGTTAGCTTTTTGTTATGTTTTGCGATTTATGACGAAAATAATCGGATAAATGCCTGAATCAATCATATGCAAAAAGATTTAGACATTGAAAGCAGTGGGTTTTAAAGAAAAACAAAAAAAATAGAGAGAAAAAAATGTCTATTATTGCGAATGTATTTACAAATATAGAATTATTTGTAATAATTCTCAAAGTAAGATAAAGAATTTGTAAATGTTAGGGAAAATATATAAAGAACAAACAAAGTGCAGTGAGAGGAACGCGCAAGAGAGATGAGGGGGAGACAGATGTGCAAGTCAAATAGAAAGCATGCAATGGACAAGCTGCTGCTTGACATACATTTAAAGCGTGAAGAAATGATTGCATGCGGGCTAGAAAGTGGATTTGCCAGCTCAGAAACATTGCAAGTAAGCCAAGAGCTGGATATGTTAATTCTAAAATATCAAAAGCATAAGGAGCAGCTGGACAAGCCCAGTTCATTCCAAGCTTTGATCAATCTAGATTTTTTTAAAAGGTTAAAGGCGCAGCTTTCTAAAACACCCATCGCAGTAATGTTATCTTCATTATTGAAATAATTATACATTCCTTTCTATCCTCTTTCAACGCTGTTTCAGAAGCCCCCTCTCTTTTTTGATAGGAGAGAGGGGCTCATTCAACAACGGGAAGGAGCACATCTACAGTAGCTTCTTGTCCTTCCTTGCTAACAATTGTAATGTTTCCATTGTATGCTTCCACACTACGCCTGCATACAAGAAGATCTAAACCTGTATCTTTTAGCGGATTGTGTATTTCATGGGCAGCAGAGGCTGTCAGTGTCCCAATCGTTTCGAGCTTTTGCAATTTATTTTGCCTGCGTTCAAGCCTTGTTTGTTTTACGGCATGATATATTGAGCATGCATAAAAATGATAGTCATTAAGAACAAAATAACAAGATATTCCACCAACCACTTTGTACATACCTTTGATTTCTCTACGTGATATATATATACGTTAACCTTACACGGAGCTGCTTTTAAAGAAATGGCAGCCTTGAATCGTTTTGTAGTTTGATTCTTTGTACACGAGACAGGACCTCTGCATTCGCTATAACATAAGTAATAAAAGAATTAAGCTGTACAATGTGGTTTTATATAACCTTTTGCAGGCGTTCTTTTTCCCTTGCCTGCGGAAGAATCATTTGTACATGATTGGAATGATGATAAGCACCTATTACTGTAATGGTGAGCCCCTTGGAACGCTTTTACAGGCATATCTCTTTTTATCATAGATCATTCTAAAAAAGAACAAACATGTAAGGAGAGATGTGTAATGTCTCATCAAAAACGCCAAAAGGCACGTCTTTGGAGAACAAGAAAAGAAAGCCAGCAACCGCATGGAAAAGTAAAAACATTTGAGCAGCTTGCGGAGGAAGAAGGTAAGAAATAAGCAAACTGGAATCAGTCCATCTTGCTTGCAGCGGCGGACAATTCTCAATGCTTTTTGCCTTATTGGTCCATAAAGCCAGACAATACCTTAAAAAGGCATGCTTCTTTATTCTTGGCTGTTTTCGCAGATATTGTTGCGTTTCCTCTCTCCCAGCAGCACGTGTTGCAGCATCGCGGGAAGAGAGGGGAAGTCAGAAATGAGAGGTCGGCTGCAAGAGGAAAATAATCTCTTGCTTGTATCGAAGCACGCTCTTTTATTCCTGCAGCAACAATTGTTTAGAAAGAGCCTTATTCCTTAAAACAAAAAACGTGATGGATTATGCCCCATCACGTTTTTCTATATGAGCAGCGGGAAAACAAAGATGGAAGACGGCCCCCTCATTCACCTGGCTAGAAATCCGGATGGTTCCGTTCATTGCTTTGACAACACTGAACACGACCATCATTCCGAGCCCTGTCCCTTTTTCCTTTGTGGAGTAAAAAGGTGAGCCAAGACGTGCGAGCTGCTCCTTGTTCATTCCGATACCGGTATCTTTAATCGTTATGTATATGAAATCGTCTAGCTCTTTAACCGATAGATCTAATACACCGCCGTTTGGCATAGCTTCAATACAATTTTTCACGATATTTAATAAACATTGCTGAAACTTTTGTCTTTCCCCCCTGATGTATAGAGGACGGACTGGTTTGTGATACTTCATGATCACATTGCCAAAATTGGCAAGCGGCATGACAAGATTGATAACATGGTCTAGCTCCGTTTCAACTTGCAGCATTTGCGTTGTTTCAATACTTGGCTTTGCGAATGTTAGATAGTCTGTAATTACATGATTTGCCTGATCAATACCATGTATAGCCGTATGCAAATATAGCTTTCGTTCCTCTTCCGAGCATGCATCGGACTGCAGCAATTGCAAAAAGCCTCTGGTAGAAGTTAACGGATTGCGAATTTCATGAGAGATAGAGGCAGCCATCTCACCGATAAGCTGAAATTTTTCAATGTTGATGAGCTCTTGCTGCAGCTTTACTTGCGAGCGTAAAATCTCTATCAGATATAAAATGAGACAGGTCCCAGCTGTGCTGCAAATTAAATATACTACTACATACAGTGTGTACTCATACGGATTAATCGTATGTTTTAAAAAAATGGGTGTCCATGAGACAAATATAAGATTCACCAATATTGAAAGCGCTATCTTTTTACGGAAGGACGAAGTTTGAAACAGAGAATACATACATAACATGCATATGTATGCTGCGGTGGAGCAAATGACCCCCATCACAGCACCGTCTCCTCCTAGAAACAAGCGGTATATACTCATGATGCTCCAAACAATCCCGCCCGCCGCAGGTCCGCCTATTAGAGTGGTAATGATAAGAATGAGATGGCGAAAATCAAAGAGATACCCCTTATACGGCTCGGCTGCGAAGGTTAAACATACAATCGTGGCAAAGATACAAACAGAAAGGAAAACAGTTTGATTTAAGCGAGGACTTGTCTTTCCTTTCCGTATCCAAAATAAATGATACAAAAGAATGGAAACGATGATAAAGAGAATGTTGAGAAAGAGATAGGCAATGAACAGCTTCAGAGCAGAAACCTCCCTTATGTAAAGCAAAATCTCCTTTATATTCCACCACGTTTATCATACCATTAATTCACATTTTTTAAAATATTAAACATTCAGTTAATTTATATATTCATTTTTTCACGCTTCCTTGAAGCATAAATATATGTTAGAATAATATGCGATTAACTTCAGAAGAAACTCCATGCACCGCATGGGAGAGGTTCGCGAACTCCCTCTATAAAAAACTAAGGCACGACAATATCTATTTTTGGTATTGTTTTGTTTTTGTCTATATGACAGTTCAAGAACGCTTCTTCTTCGTATACTTTCTTGATGAAAAAGGAGAATGAATAATGAAGAATGAAAAAGCGGTTGTTGTGTTTAGCGGCGGTCAAGACAGTACAACGTGCTTGTTTTGGGCGCTTAAGCATTTTGCGGAGGTTGAGACGGTTACGTTTAATTACAATCAACGGCACAGCTTAGAAATCGAATGTGCAGCCTCTATCGCAGAAGAACTTGGCGTTAAGCATACTATACTAGATATGAGTCTATTAAATCAATTGGCACCAAACGCGTTAACACGTGGCAATATTGATATTGAGCATAAAGAAGGAGAGCTTCCGTCAACCTTTGTAGACGGACGCAACTTGCTTTTCCTGTCATTTGCAGCGGTTTTAGCTAAACAAGCCGGCGCGCGCCATATCGTTACAGGCGTATGCGAAACAGATTTTAGCGGCTATCCGGATTGCCGGGATGTATTTGTGAAATCGTTGAATGTGACATTGAATTTAGCAATGGACTACCAGTTTGTAATTCATACACCGCTTATGTGGATCAATAAGGCACAAACATGGAAGATGGCGGATGAACTTGGCGCATTTGAGTTCGTACGCGAAAAAACACTCACTTGCTATAACGGCATCATTGGCGATGGCTGTGGGGAATGCCCAGCATGTAAGCTTCGAGCAGCGGGATTAGCCGAATATGAAGCAGAACGAAAAGGAGCGGGTGCATAATGGATAACTTTTTTGGTTTTCGCATTGTAGAGAATTTACAGAAAATAGACAAGGATATTCGCCGTGAGCAGCTCAAGTACCATAACAAACGCGTGATGGTTAGCAAGGAGTTTACATTTGATGCGGCGCATCATTTGCATTGCTACGAGGGAAAATGTAAAAATCTTCACGGCCACACGTATAAGGTTGTTTTTGGCATTAGCGGCTATGTAGATGAGATCGGTCTGGCAATTGATTTTGGCGATATTAAGGAAATTTGGAAGCAGGAGATTGAAATCTATCTTGACCACCGTTATTTAAATGAAACCCTGCCACCGATGAATACAACAGCGGAAAATATGGTTGTGTGGATTTTCGAGAAAATGGAAGAAGCATTGCAGCAGGGCGATCGTCAGCAAAAGTACAAAGGTGCCCGTGTAGAATTCGTCCGCTTATATGAAACTCCAACGAGCTACGCTGAAATGCGACGGGAGTGGATGGAGCTTGACTAATATTCCTGTATTAGAAATATTCGGACCAACCATTCAAGGAGAAGGAATGGTAATCGGACAAAAGACGATGTTTGTCCGTACAGCTGGCTGTGATTATCGTTGTACATGGTGCGATTCTGCTTTTACATGGGACGGAACAGCGAAGGATTCTATTCGGCAGATGAGTGCAGAAGAAATCTGGCAGGAGCTGAAGCAAATCGGCGGGGATAATTTTTCGCACGTAACGATTTCGGGAGGCAATCCTGCTTTGTTAAAATCATTAGGAGAGCTTGTGCTTCTATTGAAAGAAAATAGCATCACAACAGCAGTGGAAACACAAGGCAGCAAATGGCAGGATTGGCTTCTAGATATTGATGAAGTAACCGTGTCTCCGAAGCCGCCAAGCTCGGGGATGGAGACAGATTTTACGATGCTTAGCACAGTGCTGACAAAGCTACAAGGCAGCCGCGTGAGCCTTAAAGTTGTTGTATTTGATGATACTGATTTTACTTACGCAAAAGACGTGCACGCGCGTTACCCGCACATTCCGTTCTTTTTGCAAGTCGGTAATGACGATGTATACGCAGCAGATGATACGCTGCTCATTTCGCGGCTATTGCGGAAATATGAATGGTTAATTGAGAAAGCGGTAAGCTGCAAGGAAATGAACGATGCAAAGGTTTTGCCGCAGCTTCATGCATTAGTGTGGGGAAATAAGCGCGGCGTTTAAAGAAAACTCGCCGATTGCTGGGCCGCTAGGCGAAGACAGAGGCGTAGTCGCACTTATACTTTATTCTTAAAATTTCCCGCTGCGTCAAATGGCTTCTTAGCTGGAAATTCATGCTTTCTTAAAGTGTAAAATAAGAGGGGAGATTTACAATGACAGGACGTAAAGACGAAGAGCTGCAGGATGTTACGCTGCTCGGCAATCAAAATACAAAATACTTATTTGAATATTCACCAAGCATTTTAGAAACATTTGATAATAATCATCCAAACCGGGATTATTTCGTAAAATTCAATTGTCCAGAATTTACGAGTCTTTGTCCGAAAACAGGACAACCGGATTTCGCAACGATCTACATTAGTTATATCCCAGATATTAAGATGGTAGAAAGTAAGTCGCTTAAGCTCTATTTGTTTAGCTTCCGCAACCATGGTGATTTTCATGAGGATTGCATGAATATTATTATGAATGATTTGATTGAATTAATGGACCCGCGTTATATCGAAGTATGGGGCAAATTCACGCCTCGCGGGGGTATTTCGATCGACCCGTACTGCAACTATGGACGTCCAGGAACAAAGTACGAGAAGATGGCAGAATATCGTTTGATGAATCATGATTTATATCCGGAGAAAATCGATAACCGATAAGATAAGTATTTCACAATAAAAAGGTATTTATAGTAAAAACAAAAGGATGGACGAAAGCAGCGCAATATGCAGCTTCCGTCCATCCTTTTTATTCTCAGATGAAAACTCTTCTGTTACTATTAAGCCTGCTGTGCAACAATCTTATAATTTTTGTGATTAACAACGGTAAGCGGCTCTAAATCCAATTCTCTATAGTTTTTCATAATCGTTATATCTACAATGACGGAATTTTTGTTCACCTTCTGCACACGCCCTTGCAAACCATTTTTAAATTCTACTACATCTCCAGCTTCTGCAATAATCATATGCACTCTCTCCTCATAACAAAAAATTGGGTCAGAAGACCTTGCTCAGTAGTCCTCTTTTGTTGTTTTCTCTATTTTGAACTATATTTACTATTTTGTAAATGTTTTCATGCTTATTTCAAAAAAAGATTTTTCATTTGTCAAGAAAAAAGAAGATTTTTGTCGAAAAAAATAGATGTTGACAACAGGATACAGATTCGTATAAAGAACAAAAAGGAATATTTTTATTTTTAGGAAATATATATCAATCATACATTTTCTTGTACTCTTAACGGCGTGAAGAGCTGGTTCAGGAAGGAGAGATTTTATGGATGTCTGGATTATTTTAGCTGTTTTAGTTGTAATAGCCTTACTATTTTTGGGAGCATCGTCTTCACGAAAAGGAAAGCGCCACCATAGCGATTCTTCTTATAAAAATGATTATGACAATGACTCCTCCGATGAGGAGTCCGATGACTGGGACAGCGGAGACAGTGGAGACAGCGGCGGAGACGGAGGTGGAGGGGACTGACAGACAGCTGTTATATGCTGTCTTTTTTGTTTTTTACTGTTTATTTTCATTGCAATAGGTATTCATGATGCAAAACTGCTTGCGAAACGAAGGGATTGCACAGAAACGCAGTATATATACCATCGCTGTTTGTTTATATGCATGATATGATAGAGTTATAAGTATGATAAGAACAGGAAGTTTTCAAAAACGGAGAGTGAATGAGATGCAAATCTCGTTAATTACACACGGTCCCGTCAACATACCTTCTTATTTTATGAACACAAAGGAATTTCACTTATGGCTGGAGCAATACAAGCAGGCAGAACTTGTTTCGAGCAGCACATTTCCAACCAAAACAGCTGATGCAGCACGCCAGGCGAAACGAGTTGTTACGAGCGATGCAGCGTGTGCGGTCCAATCTGCAGCAGCGTTAATCCCTTCGCTTTCTTTCGTGCAAAATAACTTGTTTCGCGAAATATCCATACCAGGACGCCTGCCCACTTTTCCTTGGCTGAAATTAAAGCCGACAGCATGGATGACGCTCGGTCGAATGCTTTGGCTCACAGGCTGCAGCGATAAAGAAGAATCATATAAGCAGGCAGAACAACGCGCCAAGCAGGCTGCTGATTTGCTGATAGGCTATGCACTGTGCGACTATAAAGTCACCTTAATCGGACACGTCTTCTTCAATTCTATGATTGCAAAGGAATTAAGAAAAAAAGGCTGGGCAGGACCTTTATGGATGGACAACCGTAATTGGGGATGTACAACATATCGTTACCACAAGATATTTGCAGGAAAATCGCTTGAATATAAAATGAGGTTTACACCTGGCTAATAAAAACGCAATCCAATGCAGAATAAGCAGTTCGGATACTGTGGAGAAAAAGTAAAATAACAGTATAAAAATCAACTGTAATCTCAACAAAAATAGCGATTAAAATAACAATACCATTAGCACACAAAAAACGCTTGGATTAACGAATATCCAAGCGTTTTAATTTATATGTCATATTCAAGATAAGCCCGTATTAGACAATGTGATTAAAGTGGTGAATTTTCTACTCCTAAATGAATCCAATCTTCTTTTGTTGGTCTGCTAATTAGTATGTTATTTACAATGTTTCTCCACAAAAACGGAACTGCTTAAATGCAGAAGAATTGTGCTTTTATCTGCAACAGCTTTCGCGCGGGTTGTTTTACTATGAAAACAGGCCAATTCCGCTTTTCTTGTAAACAGGCTCTTGTCGGTTTCTGGAAATAACGGTACAATAAGTACTTGCAGAGGTGAAGGATATGGATCAATCATTAGCTAATGAGATTTTAGATAAATTAAAAAGCGGTGAACTTCATGAATATGTCGTGACCAAAGAGGTGTTTTATCCATTTCGGGAAGTGTTAGTGAATAGACCTGACTTTAAGCATTTTCGCGGCATTGCCCAGCATGGGGGAATTGTGGTGTACACATATATGGAGACGCCGCGTTCCTAAAATGATTCAATAACAGATAACTGTAGCTGAGATATAGAAATTATAGAATAGATGAGGAGGGAATAAGTTTGGAAGAGTTTAAGCAGAAACGTCTCACACATTGGGATTATATGTGGCAGGATGAGCAAGGAAGACGGTTTATGGGGATGATTCTTTTGCCAGCGAAGCGTAAAAGAGCTGGGCGCTATTTATGGGAATTAAAAAAGCAGCTTGCTGATGCATACAAAAGTAAACGCTATGTCCCAATTACTATTTTACATCATGATTCCTTCTTAGATATAGACGGACGTATTTGCGCGGTAAGTGAGGATGAAAATGTGATAACCATTCAAGATTTAGCCGGCAGCTATTATACGGTTCGTATTAGCGATGTTTTGCACATTGAGTATAAGAATGAAGGCGGAAACAGCTCAGAGTAGGGCTGTTTTTTTATTCTGTAATTATAAATTTCCAGCTAGAAGCTCATTCGGCGTAATGAAGAATTATGCTCTATCTTCGCCCAAGAACCCGTCAGTCGGCGAGTTTTGCCTCTTTGGATCATCCTTTAGATATTGTGTTTGCTGATGTTTGCGATAATTAGCACACTTTTCTTTAAAACAAACCGTTTTTGTCCCTGGGGGAAGCTGTGCTTTATATTTCTCATAGCACCAGCATGTTTCATGGTCTTTCATTGTACACACTCCCTTCTAAATCAGTGTATCAAAAAAGAAAGAAGAATAGATAAATAATTAAAAAAATGATTGTTGAAAGCAACTAAGCGTTGTAACATAAAATTAGTAAAGATTTCCAAGATACAAAAAGGGGGAGATACATGTGAAAGAGCGAGCAGCATGGAAAATAAATGGCTTTATTGGATTATTGGCATTACTTGTGATTCTTATATTTGCAGCATATTTTAGTATTGTGCAGTACAATCCTTTGTACCTTATTTTTGCTGCTGTGCTGGCTATATTCGTATTGAGCGGGCTGACAATTGTGCAGCCGAACGATTCTGTGGCCGTAATGTTTTTCGGGAAGTACATGGGCACCATTCGCGAAGATGGATTTTTTATTACGATTCCATCTATTCGTAAGCGTGTTTCCTTACGCGTGCGTAACTTTAACAGCGATACGCTGAAGGTCAACGATGTAGATGGGAACCCCATTGAAATTGCAGCAGTTATCGTTTTTAAAGTAACAGATACAGCTAAAGCACTGTTCGATGTAGAGCATTATACAGAATTTGTACGTATCCAAAGTGAAACAGCGCTTCGTCATGTAGCGACAAAATATCCATATGATACGGACCAGGAGAAGGCATGGTCGCTTCGTGGAAATGCAGAGGAAATCGCAGAGGAGCTGGCCCGTGAGCTGCAGGAGCGGTTAAATGTATCCGGTGTGACGGTAATAGAGGCACGCCTCACCCATTTAGCCTATGCTCCTGAAATCGCAAATGCTATGCTGCAGCGCCAACAGGCAACAGCTGTCGTGGCTGCTCGTCAAAAAATTGTGGAGGGTGCAGTTGGAATGGTTGAGGCTGCTCTTGAACAGCTGGATCAAAGACAAGTCGTACAGCTGAGTGAAGAAATGAAGGCACAAATGGTAAGTAATCTGATGGTTGCGATTGTATCGGAAAAAGGAACGCAGCCGGTAATGAATGCTGGAGCAGTGAAATAAGCCCTCCTTAAGATGAATCGAGAATGCCATTTTGTATCATGCAGCTATTTTGGCTTCCTAATCTCAATAGGCTGGAACGAAAAATGTTAGCTGTTTGAAATATTTATAAGGTATTTGTAACAATCAGATCTTTTTTTGTTTGGTGAATCAAACTTCAAAAATGCTTTATTTTGTACCTTTATAAAAGGAATTTGTCTACATTTTTAAAGGGAAAAGGGCATTTCCCTCGAAAAATATATATTATTTCCCGGGGAAACTAGAATATTGACGGGAAATAATAGTCTCGTAAACGTATTATGTAAAGAAGTCCGCTCTTTCGAATATATGACATTTGTAACAATTCTGCTACAAATACTTGTACAGATCCACTGGACATGATTTTACAAAAAAATCATTTCTTTGTAGAATTCCTCTAGATACAAAACCGCAGGCAGCAGAAAGGAGAGAAGAAAACGAGGTAGTATCCGGGCGGTACCTTGTTCCATGGGACACAATGCCTTAGGGCAAAACACAAACTTTATGATGTAGTGCGCTTGTCCGCGCGAAAGCTCATCGGCTAAACCCCGTAAAACTCAAAGCATGCGCGAGAAACAAAGCAGCCAAGCCTCTCGGGTCCCAAGAGGCTTTCTTTTTTTTGTATAAAAACATGCCAGCCATGTTCAGACTGTTTATCCCGCTTACCTCCTAATTTCATGCCCCCACACCTTCCTTAGTGCCCTTTCTTTCCTCTCATATGTATAGCGTAATTTAATTTGTCGCTTGTCTTGAAAAGTCTTCTGCAAATTTCCTTCTTTTTCTCTACATTCCTACGTCTCACCTTTAGAATGAACTAGAAAATACGTTGACAAGTTTCTGCAAATGCACTGTATTGACATGCTATTTATAATGTTGTTTTATATGGTTTGTACTTCTTTTCGGAACGGCTCTTTCTTTGTCGAAAAACAAATTCTTTTGCCTGAAATAAATCTGCGCATATATCTTGTGTCCGTTTAAAAAACATAATACAATATGTAGGCAGATAGAGAATATGAAGAATTTGGTTATGTTCGGGAAATGGAGGAATTAGAGATGCTGATTGTATATGATTCGATGACAGGAAATGTAAAAAGGTTTATTCAAAAGCTCAATATGCCTGCGGTGCAAATTCATGACGAATTACTGCTGGATAAGGAGTATGTCCTTGTCACATATACAACAGGATTCGGGAAAGTGCCGGAGCGTGTAGCAAGATTTCTGGAGCGCAACCACGATCGTCTAAAGGGTGTATCAGCGAGCGGAAATCGTAACTGGGGAGACAATTTTGGCGCCAGCGCAGACCACATTGCAAAAACATATAGAGTGCCGGTTTTGTCTAAGTTTGAATTAGCAGGGACAAATAAAGATATAGAATTTTTTAAAGAAAGGGTGCTGGGGCTTGCGACATATTGAGCTCAATAACGAAATTACACAAATGGCGGACGGCTTCTATCAATTAGAGAAGGATAAGGAAGCATTGCAAGAGTTTTTGAAAGAGGCGCGGGAAAATACGGTACGGTTTAACAGCGTACGTGAGCGCATCGCCTACATGATTGAGCAGGATTACTACTACAATGTTTTGCGCGAGTATTCTCTAGAAGAGATTGAGGAAGTGTATGCTATTACATACGAAGAAAACTTCCAATTCCGATCCTATATGGCGGTATCAAAGTTTTATAAAGATTACGCCTTAAAAACAAATGATGGCAAGCAATATTTAGAAGGCTATGAAGACCGCGTTGCAATTGTCAGCCTGTACTTAGGCCGCGGTGACGGGGAAAAAGCGAAGAAATATGCAAAGCAAATGATTAAGCAAAACTACCAGCCAGCGACACCGACCTTTTTGAACGCGGGACGAAGCAGAAGAGGGGAAATGGTGAGCTGTTTTCTTTTGGAAATGGATGATAGCTTAAACTCAATTGGATTTAATATTAATACCGCCATGCAGCTGAGTAAAATTGGCGGGGGCGTTGCCTTGAATTTAAGTAAGCTTCGTGCTAGGGGCGAAGAAATTAAAGGGATTGAAAATGCAGCAAGCGGCGTGATGCCGGTGATGAAGCTGTTAGAGGATTCTTTCTCTTATGCGAATCAGTTGGGTCAAAGAAAAGGCGCCGGTGCCGTGTATTTGAATATTTTCCACTGGGATATTATTGAATTCCTCGATTCAAAGAAAATAAATGCAGATGAGAAAACCCGTATTCAATCCCTCTCCATCGGATTAATCGTACCAAGCAAGTTTTTTGAACTAGCAGAAAAAGATCAGCCATTATACGTATTCGCTCCATATACAGTGTTTAAAGAGTATGGAAAGCATTTAGACGATATGGATATTGATTCAATGTACGATGAGCTTGTTGCGAATCCGAAAATAAAGAAGAAGAAGCTTGATTTGAGCGCTCGTGACATGCTGATTAAAATTTCGATGATTCAGCTTGAGTCTGGGTATCCGTACATCATGTTTAAATCAAATGCGAATGAGCAGCATCCGCTTAAGGATATTGGTTCAATCAAAATGTCGAATCTGTGTTCGGAAATCTTTCAGTTACAAGAAACATCAGAGATTAACGATTATGGCGTAGGTGATGTCATCCGCCGTGATATTAACTGCAACCTAGGCTCATTAAACATCGTAAACGTGATGGAAAACAAAGAAATGCGCGAAGCAGTGCATGCCGGCATGGAGGCGCTGACAGCTGTTTCTGATATGACGGTGATTCAAAACGCCCCGACAGTGAAAAAAGCGAACGAAGAGCTTCATTCTGTTGGACTAGGTGCGATGAACCTGCACGGCTTCTTAGCAAAAAATAAAATCGCATACGAAAGCGAAGAAGCGAAGGATTTTGCCCGCACATTCTTTATGATGCTGAACTATTACTCCATCGAGAAAAGCATGGAGATCGCAAAGGAACGCGGGGAGACGTTTAAAGACTTCGAGAAGTCCGAGTATGCGAAGGGAACATATTTCGAGAAATATGAAGCAAATGACTTCAGGCCGCGCTTCGATAAGGTAAAGAAGCTGTTTGAAGGCATGCATGTTCCGACTCAGGAAGATTGGAGAAACTTGAAAGAACAAGTGCAAATGTACGGATTATACAATGCATATAGGCTCGCAATCGCTCCGACGCAATCGATCAGCTACGTACAAAACGCAACATCCAGCGTAATGCCGATCGTAAGCCAAATTGAGTCTAGAACGTACGCAAATGCAACAACATATTACCCAATGCCGTTCCTATCAAAAGAAACGTTTTGGTACTATAAATCCTCCTATGATATCGATCAATTTAAGCTCATTGACTTAATCGCGGAAATTCAGCAGCACGTGGATCAAGGAATTAGCACGATTCTATACGTGAACAGTGATATTTCTACACGCGAATTGGCGCGTTATTATATTTACGCACATAAAAAGGGCTTAAAGAGCTTGTATTATACAAGAACGCGAAAGCTAAGCGTAGAAGAGTGCGTAGCGTGCGTAGTCTAATTTTGAAAGAGAGAAGGAGTGGTTTATAGTGCGCGCGGTAAACTGGAATAAGCAAGAAGATGATTACAGCTTAATGTTTTGGAAGCAAAATATCGCCCAGTTTTGGACGGAGGAGGAAATTGCGGTTTCCTCCGATAAGAATACCTGGGTGCAGCTTTCCAAGGAAGAGCAAATTGCCTACAAGCGAGTGCTTGGAGGCTTGACATTGCTTGACACGAAGCAGGGCGGCGAGGGTATGCCGCTCATCCTCGTGCACGTAAACAACCTGCAGGCAAAAAGCGTGCTGGCGTTTATGGGCGCGATGGAGGAAGTACATGCAAAGTCATACAGCCATATTTTTACGACTTTGGCGACAGAGGAAGAAATTGATGGCATTTTCAAATGGGTAGACGAGCATCCGCTTCTTGAGAAAAAAGGAAGCCTGATTGCGTCTTACTACCGCCGTCTTTTGAAGCCGGAAGTAACAAATAAAGAGCTGTATATGGCGATGGTTGCGAGCGTGTTTTTGGAAAGCTATTTATTCTACAGCGGGTTCTTCTATCCGCTTTACCTGGCTGGTCAAGGTAAAATGACAGCAAGCGGTGAAATTATCAATCTCATTATCCGTTAACTTTTAGCGGCTTTCGGCAGTAATGTCGATCGAAAACCTTTCTAATTGCTGGGAACTCCTTAATCATGAATCTTTTCATCACAACATTGACGAGAAGATTCATAATAGTTACTCTTAATTTATTAGTAATAAGATTGGGAGTAGCTAGAAGAGGACAATCAGCAGCGAAGCCTTTATCTAGCGATAACATGTACGGAATTTATTATCTAAAAATCAATGGCAAGTACTATATCGGAAAAGATATTCAGGTAATAAATATGAAACGAATTAAAGAACATATGTGGATGTTGAGAAGTAATTCTCACTACAATAGGCATTTGCAAAGAGCTTACAACAAGTATAAAGATACTTTGGAGTACGGCATCCTAAAAGAACTCCAATGTTCGATGGAAGAGTTAGTCAATCTTGAAAAATTGTACATCGAGCAATATGATTCCTATAAGAATGGATACAACATGACAATAGGTGGGGAAGGATTAGGCGGGATCCGATTTACCAAAGAACAATTAGAAAAAAAGCGGCAAAATGTCTTAGGTGAAAAGAATCCACAAGCTAAACTGACTAACGAGCAATTTTTTGAAATCGTAGAGTTACTGAAGAATGGTAAAATAAATACAGAAATTGCTGAATTATATAGTCTCAACGCAGGATATGTATCTTTAATTCGACATAAAAGGCGATTCCAACATCTTTGGGAGAAAGTACAGGATTACACACCTATCAAATCAGAATCACAATTGAAAAAGAGAGGAGCAGTTACACTAGAAATGTTCCTTGATATTGTGGAAATGATAAGAAACGGTGAATCAAATGCAGCCATTGAAAGAAAACATGGGTTATCGGGCGGCACAGGCAGCCGCATTCGTCACCGCAAACTGTATAAACAGTGGTGGGAACGATATATAGATAAAGGAACGTTCAACGACCATCCCATAGGCGGTGAAATTCCGCAATAGGAGTAGGGCCAAGCGGTGGGTGAGAATCCCTTAAATCGAAATGGAAGGCTACCTGGAAGGGTAGGTGATATGGTCTCTTCTTACTGGTAACAGTAAGCTGCGAGAGCGGCATGGATGTAGCGAGTCCATGCGAAGATGAAGGATGAAAGTATTCACGGCGTGTTTGTCGGCTTGCTGGCACAGGAATTATACGCAAAGCTGTCCGAAGACGAGCAGCAGGAGACGAGAGCAGAAATGCTGCAGCTGCTGATTGATTTATATGAAAACGAACGAGCGTACACAGAAGAAATTTATACGCCAATCGGGCTTGTAGAGGAAGTAAACAAATTCGTTCGTTATAATGCGAATAAGGCATTAATGAATCTTGGTATGGATCCGTATTTTGAGGATGAGGAAATTAATCCGATTGTCTTGAACGGACTTCGTACTGATACGAAAAACCATGACTTTTTCTCCGTTAAAGGAAATGGTTACGTAAAAGCAACAAATGTTGAGAAGTTGACAGATGATGATTTTGTGTTTGATTTTTAAAAAACAGAGGGCTTGATTCCCTCTGTTTTTTTATTTACACTTTAAAAGGTATAAATTTCCATATAGAAGTGGATTCGATGTGGCAGGGGGTGCTATTCATAAATAACCATTGGAACAAAATCATCTATAAGCTATGGGCTCCAATCTACGATAAAATCTTTAATTCCGGTAAGTTTTTAGAAGCACGAAGGCAGATATTTAAAGAGATTTCCTTTAAGAAGGGAAGCAGCGTTTTGTTTGTAGGTGTAGGAACAGGAGCTGACTTAGAATTCATAGACACCTCAGCATTACATATAACAGCCATTGATTATTCAAAAGATATGCTCGAACAAGCAAGGTATAAATTTAGAGATTCAGCGATTACATTTATGGAAATGGATGCGCAGCATTTGCAGTTTGGCGATGGTACGTTTGATTACGTGATAGCGAGCTTAATTCTATCAGTCGTACCAGATTCTAACCAATGCTTAAAAGAGATGGAGCGGGTCTTAAAGAAACAAGGTCAAATTGTTATTTTTGATAAATTTGTTCCGAAAGATAAAGAGTTGTCAGCAGGCAAAAAGGTTTTGCGTCCGATTATCTCCTTGTTAGGTACAGATATTGGATTACGTTTTGAGGAACTGCTGGATCCGTATAAGCAATCTTTGATAGTAAAAGAGGATCGGCCAGTGATGTTAAAAGGGATGTACAGACAAATAGTGCTTGCCAAAGAATAGGGCTGCTAAAGCATTTGAACCTATTTAGAAATGAAAATAGAAGGCCTATGATAAGCCGCATGACCTATGCCGTAGACGGAATTTACAGCAGGAAATCCTGCAGGAGTGTGCTTGTGTTAAGCGGGCCTGCAGAGGAAAAATGAATGCAAAACGCAGCAGCAAAAATGAGCGTGCGATTTCTCTTTAGAAATCACACGCTCATTTTTTTATAGAAGATAGAAGCGGATATTTCATTTATACGTAAATTAATTTCCCTTAATAGAGGAAATGATATTACAGCGATGAATTTATCATGCTCAATTTGTGCGATGTTTCCATCTCTCTTTCACATCCCTACGGGAGCTTTATTAAATTATTCTTTAGGGGGGCAAATAAGTGTTCAAAAAAGGCTTTAAAAAGAAGATAGTGTCTTTTGCAGCCGTATCGTCTATTACTGTTAGTGGTTTGATTGGCGCTGGTGCTCTAGCAGCATCTGTGAAAGCAGAAAACAATCAAGATAACGGGAAGGTGAAAAACGTTATATTTATGATTCCCGACGGCTTTTCTGCCTCGTATGCAACAAGCTATCGTTGGTATAAAGGTAAGGAATCTCTTTTGGATTCAATGCTGGTCGGTATGCATCGGACGTATTCCGCAAGCTCAGGAGTAACGGATTCAGCAGCTGCTGCTACGGCAATGGCGACTGGCGTGAAAACAAATAACGGAATGATTAGCACTTCACCGGAAGGGAAGGAGCTGAAAACAATTCTTGAAGCAGCTGAAGCAAACGGAAAGGCATCCGGATTGGTCGCTACCGCCACTATTACACATGCAACTCCGGCTGCTTTTGCTTCGCATGTTGCTTTACGTATAAATGAAGCAACGATTGCACCGCAGCTGCTGAAAAATGGAGTAGACGTCATTCTAGGGGGCGGGAGAAGATATTTTCCTAACCGGCTTTTAAAGGAGGCACAAGAAAAAGGTTACCAATTCGTCAGTGATCGGGGGCAGCTGGCTGGTGCAGGAAACACGGACAAGCTAATCGGTTTATTTGCTGAAGGAGGCTTAGCATCAGAGCTAGATCGGGATACTACCCGCCAGCCCAGCCTGGCTGAGATGAGCGAAAAAGCCATTCAAGTTCTTAGGAAAGATAAGGATGGATTCTTCTTAATGATTGAAGGAAGTAAAATTGATTGGGCAGGACATGTTCATGATGCAGCTTGGGCAATGAAGGATGCTGAAGCATTCGAAGCAGCAGTGGCAAAGGTATTGGAATTTGCGAGAAAGGATAAAGATACTTTAGTTGTTGTCGCTGGCGACCATGATACAGGCGGCTTGTCTGTTGGCGGTTATGGCAAATACGCTGCAAATATTGAAGTACTTCGCAATGTAACTGCAACAGGCCGCTTTATGGCAGGCAAATTGAAGGCTGACCGCAGCAATCTAAAGGCGGTAGTGAAACAGTATGCCAATATTGACCTTACAAATGAGGAAGCCGCAAAAATTAAATTTGCCCCAAAGACTGATGTAGCAATTAATGAGGTGATTTCTGAACGTGCATTAGTCGGATGGACAACTTTTAAACATACTGGTGTGGATATTCCGGTATATGCATTTGGACCAGCATCTAATCGGTTTTACGGTTTACACAATAACACAGATCTTCCTCGATTCATGGCACAAGCGATGGAAATTCCCTTTAAACCAGAAACTAGGTGAAGCTTTTTAACGCGCAGCCTGACTAGCATGCTGCGCGTTTGTTGTTATTTCCTGCACTGCACTAGGACAGCCTGCCCTTGAAAGCTGCTAATATGTCCATCCTGCACCTCAATATGAAAATGCTTCCTCGTCTGTTCGTCTCCCTGCAGCATATACTGCTCCAGTTCTTCTTTCTCCTGCTGCGGCAGCCCCGCTTGGCTGCACCATTTCTCAAACTGAAATGTTTTTGAGAAAGTTGCAAGCTGCTGCACCGTAAATCCTGAACGCTCTAATAATGAAATCCACTCAGATTTCTTCCAAGCGCGGTAGTGGCTGTTATCACGCTTTTTCTCCACTGTATTGTAAAAGATATCCAGATCATCTTTCTCTGGAGCGATGTTATCGATTAGAAGAAACATCCCATTTTCCCGTAACACACGATAGCTCTCAGCCGCAAAAGCAGCAATGTCCGGAAAATGATGCGGTGCAATGCGGCAGGCGACAATGGAAAAGGAAGCATCGGGAAACGGCAGCTGCTCGGCATCGCCTTGCACAAAGGTAACGTTTGTATGCCCATTTCCGCGAATAAACGCTTCAGCTTCCTGCAGCATGTTTTCTGTTAAATCGAATGCGACAACCTGGCCCGCAAGCGGAGCAAAGCCGTTGGCGACATGACCGCCGCCTGTGGCGATATCGAGAACAGCATCTTCCTTCGTTGCCTCAGAGAGCGCAAGAAGGGCTGCCAAATCTTTTCCTTTTGCATGGATTTCGCTTGTTACATAATGAGCCGCATACTTGCCGAACTGCTCCTGTACCTGCTGTTTGTTATCCATTCGTACCATCCCCTTCCTTTGTTACTATCATATTACAAAAGGATTAATAAGGAAATTTCATTTTTGTGTGAAAACATCATAAGAAATTCTTATCTTTCCTTATAAACGTTCACAAAATATTGCCTGAAAAGTGTGATGTCCATCACAGATTCGGCCCAAAATAAAGGCGATTTTGGCGATTTTTCTACAACTCCCTCTGATTTATACTCTTTTACAATCCTCTTTGCTACAATGTACCCAAGATGAATGTTCAAAAATTCACAAAGGAAGAAGGATTTCAAAATGAGTAAACAACGTCTCGTTATGATCGGCAACGGAATGGCCGGTATCCGCTGTATCGAAGAAATTTTAAAACGAAATCCGGAGAAATTTGAAATTACGGTATTTGGTGATGAGCCATATCCTAACTATAACCGTATTGCTTTATCCAATGTGCTGCAGGGCAAAACAACACAAGATGAAATAGTGATGAATGACTGGAGCTGGTATGAAGAAAATAATATTACTTTATATACAAACGAGAAAGTGATCCATATTGATAAGGAAGCCAAACGTGTATGTACAGAGAATGATCGCACTGTCGAGTATGACAAGCTTCTCATCGCAACAGGATCCTCCGCATTCATTTTACCTGTACCGGGACACGAGCTTCCAGGTGTAACGGGCTTTCGGACAATTGATGACTGCAATATGATGATGGAAACTGCGAAGGAGTACAAAAAAGCGGTAGTCATCGGCGGAGGCTTGCTTGGGCTGGAAGCGGCGCGCGGACTGCTGAACATGGGAATGGAGGTAGAGGTTGTTCACCTTATGCCGCATTTGATGGAGCAGCAGCTCGATGCGCCGGCGGGAGCCCTGCTGAAAAAGGATCTAGAAGCGCAAGGCATGAAGTTTTTGATGGAAAAGCAAACAACTGAAATTATTGGTGAGCACCGCGTAGAAGGGATTCGCTTTAAAGACGGCTTTGAAACAACATGCAATTTAGTTGTCATGGCGGTTGGCATCCGTCCAAATGTACAGCTTGCAAGAGAAGCAGGATTAGATGTAAACCGAGGCATCGTTGTGAATGACTTTATGCAAACCTCTGATCCCTCTGTGTATGCAGTAGGGGAATGCGCGGAGCATAATGGAAATGTGTACGGCCTTGTAGCGCCTCTGTACGAGCAAGGCGCGGTGCTTGCGGAATATATATGCGGTCTTGCAGCAGAAGGCTATACAGGAAGCGTGTTGTCCACACAATTAAAGGTTTCAGGCTGCGATTTGTTCTCTGCCGGACAAATTAATGAAGATACAGAAACAAAGGCTGTGACAGCGCACGATGGCGTAGCAGGCACATACAAAAAGATTCTCGTTCGCGACAATAAAATTGTGGGAATCGTTTTATACGGTGATGTATCCGACAGCACTCGTTTGTTCCGTTTAATGAAGCAGGGAGCGGATATTAGCGAGTATACACATGCTTCTATTCTTCATAAAGGAGAAGAGAGTGAGGAAAACCTTGTCGCTTCCATGGGGCCTGAGGAAACGATTTGCGGCTGTAATGGTGTAACAAAAGGCGCGATTGTCCACGCTATTTTGGAACAGGATTTAAAAACCTTTGAAGAAGTAAAAGCATGCACAAAAGCAGGGGGATCATGCGGAAAATGTAAGCCGCTCGTTGTACAGGTGCTAGAGCATACGCTTGGCGGCGCAGTGCAGGAGGAGCACGCCGGTATTTGCGAATGTACAGCATTATCCCGCGATGAGCTGATGGAAGAAATTCGGACAAAGGGATTAAAAACGGCAAAAGAAGTGCGTTATGTACTGGGCTGGAAGAACGAAGAGGGATGTGCAAAATGCCGCCCTGCGTTAAACTATTATCTAGGTATACTTTGGCCGGAGGAATATGAGGATGAAAAGCAATCCCGTCTTGTAAATGAGCGGATGCATGCAAATATTCAAAAGGATGGAACGTATTCTGTTATCCCGCGTATGTACGGTGGTGTAACAGATGTACAGCAACTGAAAAAATTGGTAGAAGTGGCCGAGAAATATGAGGTTCCTTTAATTAAATTAACAGGCGGCCAGCGCATCGGCTTATACGGCATTAAGAAGGAAGATTTGCCGCATGTATGGAAGGATCTCGGTATGAAGTCCGGATACGCGTACGGCAAAACACTTCGCACAGTTAAAACTTGCGTTGGCGCAGCATTCTGCCGATTCGGCACCCAGGACTCGATGGCACTTGGCATTGCGCTTGAGAAGAAATTTGAGCGCATTGATACACCGCATAAAGTAAAAATGGGCGTATCTGCTTGTCCGCGCAGCTGCGTTGAGTCTGGCGTAAAAGACTTTGGTGTAATCGGCGTTGAAAATGGCTTCCAAATTTATATCGGCGGCAACGGCGGGACAGAGGTGAAGGAAGCGCAGCTGTTATGTACAGTGAAAACAGATGAGGAAGTGCTTCGCTTAGCTGCGGCATTCGTTCAATATTACCGGGAAACAGGCATCTATTTAGAACGTACAGCTCCTTGGTTAGAGCGTGTGGGCTTTGATCATGTCAAGGAAATGATGATGGATGAAGCAAAGGTAAATGAATTGAATGAACGCTTTGAAACAGCGATGACAAGATACCGCGAGCCATGGGAGAAAGTGCTGCAAAACCCTGATTTACGGGCAATGTACGAAGTAAAACGTGTATAAGTAACGAGAAGCCTATTGATAAAAGAGCGGGGAGGATGTCCTCTCCGCTAATGGAGAAGGAGAGGAAGAATATGGCCACAGCGATGCAAAAAAAAGTAAAGGTAATGAAGCTTGAGAATTTGCCGATGCAAATCGGCCAAGAGATAAACGTAGAGGGCCAATCGATTGCGCTATTTCGCTTAAGTAACGGAGATGTAAGGGCAGTGAGCAATGCATGTCCTCATAAAAATGGGCCATTAGCAGAAGGTATTGTATCAGGAGAATACGTGTTTTGTGCACTTCATAACTGGAAAATCTCCCTCGTTACCGGAGAGGTGCAAAAGCCGGATGAAGGCTGCGTACAAACATATGAAACAGAAGTAAAAGATGGGTACGTATATATTACAGTGTGAGGAGACTAACATGACAAGAGCTGTTGGAAAGGTGTATTTAGTAGGGGCGGGACCCGGAGATGCGAAGCTTATAACAGAAAAGGGGAAGGAATGTCTTCAAAAAGCGGATGTTATTTTATATGACCGCCTTGTCAGCCCGCGCCTGCTGGAGCACGCGAGCAGCAATTGTGAATTTGTATATTGCGGTAAATTGCCCAAACGGCATATTATGAGGCAGGAGCACATTAATCAGGCGCTCGTGCAGTATGCGCAGGAAGGAAAAACGGTCGTTCGCCTAAAAGGCGGCGACCCTTCTGTGTTTGGACGTGTCGGGGAAGAAGCAGCTGAGTTGGCAGCAGCGGGCATTTCCTATGAAATCGTTCCGGGTGTTACGTCAAGCATCGCGGCAGCTGCGTATGCAGGCATTCCCGTGACACACCGCGATTATAGCAATACTTTCACAATTGCAACAGGGCATTCTAAGGGCGAGCTTGAGCTCGATTTTGCAGCGCTCTCCAAAAGTAAAACATGCGCATTTTATATGGGAATTCAAAACCTGCCGTTTATTTGCAAGCAGCTCATTGCAAATGGGAGGGAGGAAAGCACGCCTGTTGCAGTGATTGAATGGGGAACGACCGGAAGGCAAAAGACAGCGACGGGTACACTGCAAACGATCGTGCAAGAGGTGCAGGAAAGTGAAATCTCCAATCCTGCAATGACCATTATCGGAGAAGCTGTGCAGCTTAGAGAGCAGCTTTCTTGGTTCGAGAGAAAGCCCTATTACAAAAAGCGCGTTCTCCTTGCAAAATCATCTGCACAGCCAAGCGATATTGCTGAGTATTTAGCGGAAAACGGGGCAGAGGTTTGGGAAATTCCGCATTTTAAGAAAGAAGTATTGCCGATCTCAAAAGAGGATCTAAAAGCAGCATTTCAGGCGGAGCGTCTTGTTTTTACCGCAAATGAAAGCGCAGAGCTGTTTATGGAAGCTGTGATGCGAACTGGATATGATGTACGTGACCTGCCGCGCCGTATAGAAGGTGTGTCAGAAAAATCGAGAACAGAGCTCTCTCGATTTGGAATTCAAGCGCAGGAAGCAATAAAGTCATCATATGATACCGTCTATATTGGGCGTGTCCTGTCTGACGCAGAGCGCGAAGTCCTGCTTGAAGCGTATGGCAGCGGCAGGGGGGTATATACGCATGAGGTTGAGCTGGATGTGCGCTTTCAGGAAGTCACAGAGCGGCTGTGGGCTGAGTTTCCATGGGATACAGTATTATTTCCAAACAAAGCGGCTATAGCAGCCTTTATGGAAGAAATGAGCCGTTTTGGCGCCAGTGAGGATGTACTGGCATTGCGCTATGCGTACTTAGGGGAAAGCACAGGGAGGGCTGCTCGTACATATGGCTTTACAAACATAGACGAGCACCTGCAGCATATGCTCTCATCACGGGAATGGAAGAATGGAAGAAAATTGTAGAAAAAGCCTGCGCAAGCTAGGCTTTTTTTGCATACCTCCTTCTTGCATATTAACCTCATCGTTCTATCGTACGCATAATTTTACACCATGAACTCAATTCCTTTATACAAAACTGGAAACCCTTGTATAATACAACTAGAGTAACTACATGTTTATACGGCTTGAAAATACATATAGAGATACTTTTTATTTTAACTGGAGGGGATTTATATGCAGCATACAAAAGAGAAATGGCAGTCCAGGGAGGGCTTTTGGAGCCTCGTAAAGGAGCTTGTTCACTACGGGAGTATTACGGGATCAGATCAGGAGGTACAGGTCGCGCATTATATTGCGGACGAGCTGCGCATGCTGCCTTATTTCAAGCAGCATCCAGACGATGTACAGCTTCACCCGACGGCGGACAACCGCCTTGTTGTCACAGCTCTTGTCAAAAAAGAGGGAGCGAGGCAGACTGTTATTTTACTGAATCATTTTGATGTAGTGAATATTGATGATTATGGCAGATGGAAGCATCTTGCTTTTCAACCGGATGAGCTCACAAAGCAATTTTATGAAAATAAACATCTGCTTCCGCCCGATGTGGTAAGGGACATGGAGAGTGGTGAATGGCTGTTTGGAAGAGGCACGATGGATATGAAGTGCGGAACAGCTGTTCAAATGATGATGCTAGAGCGTGCGGCGCAAGGAGCCTTTGACGGCAATGTGCTCATGCTCTCGGTTTGCGATGAAGAGGTAAACTCTGCAGGAATGATCTCAGCTGTACCTGTTTTGCTTCAATTAGCAAAGGAGCATGACTTATCATACACGGCATGCATCAATGCCGAGCCGATGTTTGCGCGTTATCCAGGAGACAACGCGAAATATATCTATACTGGATCGTTAGGAAAGGTACTGCCGGGCTTTTTTTGCTGCGGAAAAGAGTCCCATGTCGGAGAGCCGCTGGCAGGATTGAATGCTAACTTGATGGTATCGCATGTAACGTGCGAGCTGGAGCTAAATGTAGACTTTTGCGAACGCTCAGGGGAGGAAGTAACGCAGCCGCCGACAAGCCTGCAGCAATATGATTTAAAACAAGGCTACTCCGTGCAAACGCCGCATAAAGCATCTGCACTTTTTAATTTATTTTTAATGGAAAGGCCGCTTGAAGAGGTTATAGGTTTGCTGCTGCAAGCAGCCAAAGCGGCTGCAGCTAATATTGAACAGGCATATAAAACGCAAGCGGCAAGATTTGCAGCGCTGCAGCAGTCCGTTCCCTATGATATCCATATAGAGGTACTAACATTTCAAGAATTGCTTACATACGCTAAAGAGCACCACGGCATTAAAGCGATTGAACGTATTGAAAGCAGCGTGCTTCAAACGAGACAAGCAGAGGAGGATGAACGCGATATTGTCATTCGATTTGTAGATGAAATCACATCATTATGCAAGGAAAAAGGACCGATGATTGTATTGTTTTTTGCGCCTCCATACTATCCAGCCGTCAGCTCGCGGCACAGTAGGGCGGTTCAAGATGTTACACAGGATTTGATTGGTTATGCCTTAGAGAAGCATAACCTAGACTTGCAGCAGCTTGAATATTTTACTGGCTTATGCGATTTAAGCTACATCGGATCGCAGCCGCCGAGTGCTTCCATAGATGCACTTACCAGGAACATGCCGCTATGGGAGCGAGTTTATGCGCTGCCGCTTGACGATTTGCAGCAGCTGCAGGTTCCTGTGCTCAACATCGGGCCAGTCGGCAAGGATGCGCACAAATGGACAGAACGGCTGAATGTTGCCTATGCGGAGGGACTGCTTCCTCAGCTTATGCACCGTGCAATCGACAAGCTCCTGCAGCCAAAAGAATAACCAAACAAAAAAGAGACTGCATTAGTCTCTTTTTTGTTTGGTTAGTTAATAATGACTTCTACTTTAAAGTTTCCGCCCTTTTTTACATATTTAATATCGGCAACAGTCCGAACTTGATTGACAATTTCCACTTTTTCGCCAATGCGTGGAACAACGGGTACATTATCCCAAATGCCAAGCAAATCCGCCTCTTTTTCGTCCTTTTCATAAAACCAAATTTTCATATGTGTTCTCCTTTCGAAAACCTTGTTACATTTTTATTCATAATATAACATATTTATTCTAGGTTGTGTATATTCTAAATATTTTTTCTTTTATGCTTTTACTGGAAAAATATAATATACCTGCAAATTCCAGAAATCTTTCTTTTCTGATATCAAAACATTTGAGCTTGTATTATGATAGTATTAGGAAAGGTGCAAGGCAGAAAGGAGAGCTCAATGACAGTACAGATCGAGTGTGACATATGGGATGAGCTAAAGCTTTTATATAAAAAGGTTGCAGAATGGGAAAAGAAGATTGAGGAAAAGCTCGGACAATGTCCCTTTTGGGCTTGGCTAAAGCATTTCGTGTACGTGTCATTCATTATCGCTCCTGCGCTCATTCTTTTACTTACATTGGAACTCATTACCAAGTAAGAGTAATACTAGACAAGGAAAAGCTTTAGCCTAATTGGAACAGGGCTGGATAAAACGTTTGCGCGGAATGAAGTAAAAGAGCTTATATCTGAGACTCTTTTTGAGAGGTATACATAAAACAAAGGCATCGGTTCATTCGATGCCTTTGTTTTACAAGATAAGAAAGTATAAATTTTTTGGAGACACTGTCTAGCTCCCATAACCGTTTTTCTTATGTTTTAAAACAAAGTTATTGTACGCCGGGCTCAAATGAAATGGTTTCCCGTATGCCGTCCATTGTGACCTGTACCCCAAGCGGAATTCCTTCATTCGGTTTGCAGTGTCCGATTGGAAAGCCGCTTAAAATGGGGATATTATACGGCACGATATGATCATGTATAATCTCAGCAATTGTAAGCGAGCTGGCGCGTGTGTTTGGCGTGCAATTATGAAAATCTGAAATAACTATACCAGCGCATCGTTCGAACTTCCCTGCGAGCCGAAGCTGGTTGAACATCCGGTCGAGACGGTACGGTTCTTCTCCAACATCCTCCAATAAAAGAATCTTCCCGGTCGTATCAACTTCATATGGTGTACCAAGCAGGCTTGTCAAAACTGTTACGTTTCCGCCGATGATAGGTGCTGTCAACGAGTAAGAAAATGAGGGGTACGTACTTGTATCTGTTGCGTGAAGACGTATAACAGCGGGTGAAAAAAGCTGATGCAGAGAGGGAAACACATCTTCCGCTTCATCTCGCCCTCCCTCCTCCATCATTGGTCCATGAAACGTGACAAGCTGTGCACGTTGAATAAAGGCTGTATGGAGCGCTGTAATATCGCTATATCCCCAAAAGATTTTCGGGTTTTGCTGGATAATCGAAAAATCTAAGGACGGGAGAAAACGTGCACTCCCATAGCCGCCCCGGGCTGAAAATACAGCCTTGACCTGTGGATCACAAAATGCCTCATGTACATCTTGAAGCCTCATAGAATCAGTGCCGGCTAAATAACCGCGTTTTTTTTGTACGCTTTTTCCAATTCGAACCGAAAGACCAAGCTTCTCAAGTTTTATCGCCATGCGGTTTATTGAGCTCTCATCGGCCGGGCTGGCAGGGGCAATAATCATTACAGTATCACCACGTTGTAAAGCTGACGGCTTTCTCAAAAAACTCCCCCCTTAAAAGCTCTGTTGTAAATGAGAAAAAACTTTCTTTTACTTCACTCTATTCAAGCATTGTATATTTTTTACGGGAAAAATAATGAAGGAGAGTTGGATATAAACAAGAACGCTTGGCTTATGCCAAACGTTCTTGTTATTGCTGCTTACGATGAAACTCCGCTAATGCCTCGTCTACATACACCCAGCCCTTCCAGCCGATATGAAGGGTATCCTTTAGAAAGAATGGATTATATTCGTGACTTGATAAATCAGCGACAGGGAAGCCGGATTTTTCAATCACAGTACGTACCTTTTCATAATATGCTTGGCGACGTTCCTTTGGAAATCCAGCAAAGTCATACCAAGGGCCGTTAACTGGAATGGAGATAAATAAGGCTTTTGTTTTTTCTTGCTTCAGCAAGTCCAGAATCAATTGTAAATCGTCATATTCCGGGGAGTCAGTATAAGATTCAGTTGCCCTATAGCCTTTGAGTTTACCAATCTTATGTGCAATATGTTTACGATAGTAGCGGTCTTCAATCCAATATGGATTTGTTTTTGATTCTGCCGCTCCTGTTCGCTCTGCATGTTTATTTAGCTCGTTAAGAGGTAATGATTTCAAATTCCGATCTATCTTAGGACTGCGTGAATGTACTGCGAATAGAGACATAACAATATCTTTACGTTCTAGAATATTACGATATACATAGCCGAATGGCTTAGCAGCTGCTGCTTTCCATGCATGCTTTGTATCTTGATATACAATGCCTTCCAGCATCATTGTTAACAGCTTGTCATTTTTTACAATATCAAATGTAAGAAGGCGTTTTGCTGCCTTCTTCTTCAGTGCAGCTGAAAGCTTGTCATTAAAGACAAGCTCATACGCCTGTAAGGGAGAGTAGTTAGGTGCAAAATGCACCTCATCTAATCCCTCTTTTGTAAACCATTGTGGCGATAAAATGAATACAAGCTCACGGTTTTTCAAGTCATCACCCAGTGCAGCAAAGCTTAGAAAATGCACGAGGCTCTGTGTACCGCCGCGGCCAATTAGAAATGGCGTGAAGCCCTCTGGATTTACTTTAAAATAATTATACGGATGGTACACATCCAAGCGGGACAGCTCAGATGAACCATATATTGGTAAATATTTGTCATCCTCCAGCATTTGCTTTTGCAAAGCCAGTCCTTGAAATACATTTGTACTTAAGGAGGCAGCTGCATCTTCAACCTTTTTATCGCTTATAAGCGGGTATAGCCATTGTACGGGTATGAAGAGCATTGCGCAAAAAAGAGCGAATGCCAGGAAGATTGGACCAAAGCTTGGTTGCTTCATCGCATCTCCGCCAATTTATTGATAATCATATTCGGTGTTGCCCATTCATCACGGTCAAAATCAGAAATAGAGACTTCCATTCCAAGACGTTCTTGGATTTCAACTAATAAGGATACTGTACCGAACGAGTCTAAAATTCCTTCTTCAAATAGCTGTACATCCGGATTTTCTTTTACGATGTCATTTTGACATACCTCTTCTAAAATATCTAATACTTGCTCTCTCAAATCAGCCATGTTTCGTTCTCCTCTTCTATGATTTCATACATTATATTACCCCATCTCTGGCAAAAAGCAAGGCTATATAATACGGCCAGAGAAGATTAAAAAGCCGAAGCAAACAAGGTGGAACGTAATAATAACAGCCAGCACATGCGTAAGCGTATTATTTGGCCAAAATTTATGCTGTTTGTTTTTTCGTTCAAATATGTCAAACAGTATAAAAAGAAGCGCATGGTACAATCCGTAAATGATGTAATTCACATGCAAGCCATGCCAAATTCCCATGATGAAGAAGTTTAAGAAAAAACCGATGTTGGAAATTGTGTAGCGATTTTTTAAAAGCTTCTTTTTTGTCATAAAAAATACGAAGCGCATGTACACGTAATCACGGAACCAAAAGGATAGACTCATATGCCAGCGATTCCAGAAATCCTTAATATTCCGGCTGAGAAACGGTTTGTTAAAGTTTTCCGGTGTTTTGATTCCCATCATGTAGCTCACGCCGACCGCGAAGGCGCTGTAGCCCGCAAAATCAAAAAATAAATACAGGCTGTAGGCATACATATAAAGCAGGATAGAGGAAAACGTATCATGCTTCACAAGAGCTGACTGCAAAATGTACGTATGAATGAGAAAACCGATAATGAACTTATATAAAAAGCCTTGAAAAATACGGTTGATTCCCATGAAAAGCATACCTTTGTACTGCTCAGCCGTCGGCGGCTTTTCTATATCCTTTTGGAATCGGCGATACCGATCAATAGGCCCGGACGTAATCGTCGGAAAAAATAACAAAAATCTGAGAAAGTTCAGCACCGTAATTTCTTTGATTTGTCCATCCCGAATTTCCATTGTCATTTGCACAGCTTTAAATGTTAAGTAGGAAATGCCAAGAAACCCTACTGTACTCATCGGCTGCACGAACGGAATCACCTTCACAAGAACGAGGGGCAGAATAGACAATAGTACCGCCGCGTAAAATGTACTAGCCTTGTTATCTCGCTTTCTAAGCATCAGATAACCCTTTACAAGTGCTGCTTGCCAAATTGTAAATAAGACTAAGGTACCTGCCTGCACCGGCTTGTTCCCAAACACAATCGCCAAGATTACGACAGTTACGAACGAGTTATACGTATGCAGCGCTTTGCCTTTTAGCCCCGCAATGATCGTCGGTGCAAGCAAAATCGCCACGATGATAAAAAAGTAAAATGTTGCGTAAGGCGTCATTCTGTAACCTCACTCAGTAATTTTTTTCGATCAACCTTTCCATTTGCTGTCATCGGGATCGAATCCTGATACATAAACTTTCTTGGAATCATATAGCTTGGCAATACGGCGCTTAGCTCTTTTCGAATAGCGGATGTTAAGTGAAATTCTTTTTCAAACGAATGCTCAGCCGGAACAATCACAGCCAGCAGATAGTCATATTTCTCGCCTTTTTTAATCGGCAAAATAACAGCGTTTTGCACATATTGGCTTGAACGTAAATGATGCTCAATTTCCTCGAGCTCCATACGGTAGCCGTGCAGCTTAATTTGAAAATCTAAACGACCGTTATAAAACAATAGACCATCTTGCAAGTAGCCTGCATCTCCTGTTTTGTACGCGCGTTCGCCATCAATTATCGTAAATGCTTTTTCCGTTAGCTCCGGACTTCCTAAATAGCCTGTGCTTACGCTTGGACCGACGATCACGATTTCGCCCTTCTCACCGTCTGCAGCAAGTTCACCATCTTCCTTCTGAATGAGAATGCGGCAATCAGACTTACAATAGCCGACCGGAAGGGACTTATATTGCTCCAGCACGTTGTGATCGACGTGAATACCTGTAATCGCGACCGTTGCCTCAGTCGGACCATATGTATTCATAACGGCCGCTTTTGGGAAGCGTTCCATCAATTGGCGTGCCGCATTGTTTGACAGCACTTCGCCGCAGAATAAGAATGTTCGCACATTGGGAAGCATGTCCTCTGAGAAGGACGGCTCCATTAAACACATTTCTGCAAATGACGGCGTTGAAGTCCATACCTCAATACCAGATTTTGATAAAGAAGCGAATAAGTCCTTCGGTTTTGCGATCATATCTTTGTCGATTGCCCACAAGGTTCCGCCTGTGACGAGCGATGGATAGAGGTCCATGACAGATAAGTCGAAGGAGAATGGCGCTTGATTCAGGAATACTTGTCCTGTCTGCAAGCCGAAGTCCTCCAGCATCCACGCTACAAAGCTTTCAAGGCAGCTTGACGTAATTTGTACGCCCTTTGGATTCCCTGTACTTCCAGATGTATAAATAATGTAAAAATTATCTTCTCCCTTCACTGCGTTTGCTGGAGAAGGCGTTTCGTCTTTATATGTTTCAAACACATCGTATAACCAATTTCTTTCCACGACGCGAACTGGCAGGTTCTCCACTGCAACTGTTGTTGGGGAAAGCAGCAGCTTAGCTCCAGAATTTTCTGCAATGCGAAGCACGCGTTCTGCTGGAATAGATGCGTCAATGGGTATATAAGCATGTCCTGCTTTTACGCATGCCAAGAAACATGCAACCATTTCCGGCTGCATATGACCATATACCATAATTGGTGATGCATCTTGTTCGTATTCTCTCATAATCCACGCTGCGAGCGCATCAGAATATTGCTTTAATTGCCCGAAAGTTAGCTGCTCGTCTCTCCAGACAAATGCGAGTCGATCAGGTGCTTCGATACTCCACTTCTCAATTTGCTCTAATACATTCATTCTTTTCCCACCCTAAAATTCATTGTAAATAAACGTGCTCGTATTTGTATCCGTAAATCCATACAGCCATAAAAGGGCAATGAGGATCGCGAGGTAGTATAGTGTTCTAAGCACCCACTGCGCCGTTGGCTGGGACCACAATTCCTTTATTGCATTCATACTTGTCCCCCTTAATATTATCGCTTTTGGTACGTTTACCAATTTAAAAAATAAAAATTCCACCCAAATGGGTGAAAAAGTTGTGAACGGAACACTCTTCGTTTGTATAGTAGCATTAAAAGAAAGAAAAGGGAATCCATTCTTTTCACAAGAACTTTTCACCTGCTATGAGTAATTATACAAGGGAATTCAACAAAATTGTATATCACATTTTTGAATATATACAGCGTACGGCGAAAAAAGGTAAGATTGGAAAGAGGAATAGAGGAACAGGTATATTTTTGTAAATCCAGCATAAAAAAGCGTAACAGCTTCTTTTTACTGACCTATGAGCTGATGTTCAGCAATGATATATTTTTGCTTAGTGAATCATGGAAAGGAGTAAAGCTATGATACATCCGTGGATATCCGAAATTGTGAAAGAGAGGCTTATTGGCTGGCGCCGCTATTTACATCAACATCCAGAGCTTTCGTTTCAGGAGGAGCATACCGCACAATTTATATATGATACACTTCGCTCGTTTCAAACACTCACGGTTACAAGGCCGACCGGCAACAGCGTAATGGCTAGAGCCATTGGATCAAAGCCTGGCGTTACAATTGGCATTCGAGCTGATATGGATGCGCTGCCCATTCAGGAGGAAACCGGCGCGGATTACGCATCGTCTGTCCCGGGAGTGATGCACGCATGCGGACACGATGGACATACAGCCATTTTACTGGAAACAGCATATATCGTATCACAGCATATTGCGGAATTATGCGGGGAAATCCGTTTCTTCTTTCAACATGCGGAGGAGCAGTATCCAGGCGGAGCGGAGGAGATGGTGCAGGCGGGTGTGATGGATGGAGTGGATTACGTAATTGGACTGCATCTAATGTCAGGGCTGGAAACTGGAAACATCGGCATTGCTTATGGCCCGATGGCGGCTGCCCCAGACGTTTTTACGATTGAAATCCAAGGGAAGGGAGGACACGCTGCACGCCCTGAAGAAACAATCGATCCCCTTGCCATTGGAGCGCAAATTATTACAAATTTGCAGCATATTGTATCACGAGGCACAGGGGCCTTTGACCAGCGTGTACTGTCTGTGACACAATTTCATGCAGGAACAGCCGATAATATTATTCCTGATACGGCTTCTCTAATGGGAACAGTGCGCTGTTTCCGTGAGGAACTGCGCCGGGAAGCGGAGTTGAAAATCGAGCAAATTGTGAGAGGTCTTACAGCGGCACATGGAGCTTCTTATTCCTACCATTATCGATATGGTTACCGGCCAGTTGTAAACGAGGAATATGTAACGAAAGTTGCCGAGCAAAGCGCGATTGAGTTGTTCGGAAAAGAAGCGGTTGTTACCCTTTCTCCTTCTATGGGAGGAGAAGACTTTTCCGCATTTTTGCAAAAGGCGCCGGGCTGCTTTTTTAAAGTAGGTTCAGGAAATAAAGAAAAGGGGACAGCGTATCCGCATCACCATCCTAAATTTGATATAGATGAAGACGCGCTTAGTATAGGAGTAAAAATGTTTCTTCAGACGGCTATGCTGCTGCAAAAAGGAGGAAGTCCGACTGCTTAGGGGGTCGGGCTTTTTTTTGTTGGATTAAAATTGGATTCCATTTAGAAATAAATGTAATGAAAATGGTTTAAATTTCTTAATTATTGTGTTACACTTTCGGAAAATAAGGAAAATATTTTATTTTTTATATTTTCCTATTGGGGTGATTTTTTGAAAGAACGTATCTTAGAATGGGCACAAAAAGAAATACAAAGAAAAGGGATGCGCTTTACTATAGGTGATTTAACCCGACAGCTAGGGATCAGCAGCAAAACCTTTTATGAGCACTATCCATCAAAAGACAAACTCATCGAAGAGCTGCTAAACAGAGCAATTGAGGATTTACAAAGACAGGAGAAGGACATTCTTTCTGATAAAATGTTAACCATACAGGAAAAACTTGAAAAATGCCTTGTTCTGCTGCCAACTGAGTTTCAATTTGCTCAATTCCACCTCTTAGAAGAGATTCAACGTTATTATCCAGAAGAGTGGAAGAGGCTTGATCAATTCATTAATGAACAATGGGAAGGAGTTTTGCTTCTTATTGACGAGGGGGTCTCTAACGGAATATTTCTATCCTTTAACACTAAAGTCTTTATTGATTTATACATTGGGGGACTTTATCGGCTAATGGAGGAATCATCCAAAAATAGGGGAGAAATGACTCTTTCAAATACACTGCAAGAGATGGTGAACATTCTTGTCCATGGCATCCTTAATGAGGAGGAATGTTGAAGCATGCATTGGATGTTATTAATCTTGGCGATTCTGGCTGAAGTTGCTGGAACGACATCCATGAAATTGTCTAATGGATTTAGCAAAATTGTCCCTTCTATACTTGTCTTTGTGTTTTATGTATTGAGCTTATCTCTCTTGAACTTCGCTTTAAAGGGCCTGGGAGTTGGAATCGCTTATGCTATTTGGTCTGGTGTTGGAACAGCCTTAATTGTCATTATTGGCGTTTTTTATTTCTCAGAGCAGATCACATTTCTTAAAATGATTTCCATTGTCCTTATAGTACTAGGTGTCATAGGACTCCAACTTGGGGAGCAACAATCACAACATCAACAGCCAATGCTAAAAAATGAGGAGCAAAAAGAACAATTGTAACCATATAGCTTTTATAAAAATATACAAGGGGGACCTTAGTTTGAGCAGAAGCCTGAAGGTACTTTTTTTAGTCACGGATATAGGTTTTATTTTTTACTGGACGATAACCTTTTTTGAATGGATCCCAAAGGAATACTTATATCAAAACTATCGAGATCAGTTACTAGTCACTTGGAATTGGTCATTTTTCCCCCTCGATATTCTAATCTCTATAACGGGCATCTTAACAATCTATTTTAATAAAATTCAAAACAATAGGTGGAGACAGTTAGCATTACTATCTCTCACCTTAACCTTTTGTTCCGGACTTCAAGCTATCGTATTTTGGACAATAAAACTTGATTTTGATCTAGTCTGGTGGATTCCTAATCTTTATCTTTTGCTTTATCCATTGTTTTTTATAAAATCGTTCTTACATGCCAGGCCACGAGTACTTTCATAGTCCATTACTGCAAAAAACAGCGATATGAATGAGGTACGCCCGCTTTCGGATGTTCTGTCGACTGGAAGCCCTTATAAGGGGTGCTTTCCTTTTTCTTGGCATATATCATCCTCATTTTGTCGGAAGGGATTTTGGTTTGGAATGCCTCAAGCCTGATTGCAATAGATGGAGGAGATTTAATATGTTAAACATTGCGCCAGCAGCCAGCCGACGGATAAAGATAAAAGCAGCAGCATTATGCCGACGGCTCGGTTATCCTCTTCTACTGCCTGCTGAATGCTAAAACGAATGGTTACAAGCTCGGCTAAGTAGAAGCATACAATTTGAGCTACAATGCCGATGCATCCCCAAAGAAGCATATCTGTAATGGAAACGGAGTTGGAAATCGCTGATCCGAGAACAAAAGAAAGTCCGAGCAGTTTTCCGCCAATAGACATTGCAGCTGCTTGATTTCCTTTTCCAATTAAATGAAACTCCTTTGTTTTTGTAGTAACCTCAAACAAAAGCAGCCCAATAAGCAACAAAACCAATCCTGCTCCCGCATACATAAGAAAATTGACAAACAAATTCATAGAGACACCTCTTTCCTTTATATAGCACTATGCTTATTATATAGGAATCTGTGCAATTTTTTCATAAAAATGGATAAATCTAAAAAACTTACATTTATATATGCTTGTGCTATATTTGTTGCCGCTGCACATACTCATGTGTTTTAAGAAAATAAAATCTGCAGAATAGAAAAGATTGTATAAATAGGCTTGTACAGATTATGGGAATAGTATATAATCAATTTGAAATAAGTTAACCGATTAACCGGAGGGGTTATGACTCAAAAAACTACAATTCGCGACGTTGCGAAATATGCCGGCGTGTCGGTCGCAACAGTTTCTTATGTAATTAACGGTATCAATAAGGTTTCTGAGGAAACAAAGCAACGAGTGCTGCAGGCCATTCAAGATTTGCAATATCAGCCGAACTTCACGGCTGTAAGCTTATCTAAGAATAAGTCGAATATGTTCGGTATTCTTATTCCGCTTGTAGAGGATACGCTTGCTCCTATTTTTGCTGGTAACCAGTATTACAGCGAACTCATTAGCGGAGTTGAATATGTTTCGCGTAAAAATGGCTATGATTTTGTCATTTCCGGTGCAAGCAATCCGAACGAGTGCCGAAATTGGGTAACGAAGCGGAATTTGGACGGTCTCCTTTTTTTAGGATCGTTTCCGGAGAAGCTATACGAAGAAATGAAAACGCTTCATACGAAAATTGTGCTTGTAGATGCTTATGAGGAATATTCAAGATTGTACCATAATATTCGAATGGACGATGAGCTGGGCGGCTACATAGCAGCGCATCACCTTGCTGAAAGGGGCCATAGCCGGATTGCTTTTGTTGCACCTGGTATAAATAATCCAATTGACAGACGTCGTTTTCTTGGATTTGAGAACGCTCTCAAAAAACATCATCTTTCTGTAAGCCCAGAATGCATTTTTCTAAGCGGCGATGGATCGTTTGAGAGCGGCTATAACACCGGGATGCGTTTGATGCAGTCCGGAGCGACAGCTGCTTTTGCCACCTCAGATATTTTGGCTCTTGGAATGATGAAAGCGATTCATGAGCAAAATAAAGAAGTACCTGGTGATTATTCCATTGTCGGATTTGACGATCTGATTATTAGTCAATATGCATCTCCGAGCTTAACTACAGTTAGGCAGGATGTATTTAATAAAGGGGCAGTTGCGGCGCAGACTTTAATTGATGCGGTCGAATCGAAGCAGTCCCGGCCGCAAACAGTAACGCTGCCTGTTGAACTGGTCGTGAGAGACTCGACTCGTTTTTTATAACTGAATCTTCTCTGCGCACGGGCAGAGAAGGCCGGTTATAGAAAATAGGTTCATGATCTATCGTAAAAAGGAAGCAGCAGCTATTTTTTATTTGCCCGGTTAACCGGTTAACTTATTATAAACTTTTAAAAGGCTAGGTGTTTACATTGGTAAGAGTTACAGTATGGAATGAAAATCGTCATGAGAAGAAAAATCCTGTTGTCCAAGAAATATATCCAGATGGTATTCATGGAGCTATTGCCGGATTTTTAGAGGAAGCTGGATTTCAAGCGCGCACAGCGGTTCTTGATGAGCCGGAGCACGGTTTAACGGATGAAGTGCTGCAGGCTACAGACGTCTTAATTTGGTGGGGACATCTTGCCCATGGAGAGGTTTCGGATGAGGTTGTACAAAAAGTACAGCAGCGTGTTCTAGACGGCATGGGACTTATTGTACTTCATTCCGGACACTTCTCGAAAATCTTTAAAACTCTTATGGGTACGAGCTGCGATTTAAAATGGCGTGAAGCGGATGACAGAGAGCGTCTTTGGGTAGTAGACCCGAGCCATCCGATTGCAAACGGCATTGGTGAGTACATTCAGCTTGAAAAAGAAGAAATGTACGGCGAGCATTTCGATATTCCTGTTCCAGATGAGCTTGTTTTCATGAGCTGGTTTGAGGGCGGAGAAGTGTTCCGAAGCGGCTGCACGTACAAGCGCGGCAACGGTAAGGTATTTTACTTTAGACCGGGACACGAAACATACCCAACATACCATAACAAAGAAATTCAACGTGTCATCATCAATGCGGTAGAATGGGCGCAGCCGGTAAGGCGGAACCGTCCAGTATACGGCAATGCAAAGCCATTAGAAACGATTACAGAGAAAACAAATTAATTCATATATTTTAAGGGGGAACTAGAAATGACACAATTAAAAATCGGCGTAATTGGATGCGGAAGTATTGCACAGCACCGCCATTTGCCGGAATATGCGGCGAATGCACAGGTTGAGATTGTAGCGGTATGCGATATCAATGAGGAGCGCGTAAAGAAAACTGCAGAGAAGTATGGTGCGGCGGCTTATACAAGCTATGAGGAATTATTAAAAAGCGGTACGGTAGATGCAGTAAGCGTTTGTACGCCAAACTATTTGCATGCGCCGATTTCCATCGCTGCGCTCGAATTAGGCCTGCATGTTTTATGCGAAAAGCCGATGGCAACTTCAAAGGAAGAAGCAGAGGCTATGATTGAAGCGGCTGAAAAAAGCGGCAAAACATTAATGATTGCACATAATCAACGTTTTGTTCCGTCCCATCAAAAGGCACGGCAGCTGATTGAAAACGGTGAAATCGGAAAGATTTACAGCTTCCGTACCGCGTTTGGCCATGGCGGACCAGAAGGATGGAGTGTAGAGGGCAAAGAAGGCTGGTTCTTCCAAAAAGAAAAGGCGTTCGTTGGCGCGATGGGTGATCTCGGCGTTCATAAAACGGACCTGCTTCGCTATTTGCTTGGAGAAGAAATTACAGAAGTGGGTGCATTTGTAGAAACAAGCGCAAAGGATTTCGCGGATGTAGATGATAATGCGGTTTGTGTACTGAAAACAGAAAGCGGGATTATCGGTACGCTTGCGGCAAGCTGGGCGTATGTCAGCAAGGAAGACAACTCCACAGTTATTTACGGGGAGAAGGCAATTCTTCGTCTAGAGGATGATCCAACGTATTCTCTCGTTGCACAATACGCGAACGGTCAAGTTGTAAAATATGAGCTTGGCAAAATTCAATCCAATGAATCAGGCGGCCAAAGCAGCTCCCACGTGATTGACCACTTTGTAGAGTGCATAGCAGAGGATAAACAGCCGCTTATTACAGGCGAAGAGGGAATGAAATCATTAGCTGTTATTTTAGCTGCTCTTGAATCGAACAAAACAAAAACAATTGCGCGAGTGTAAAAGAGGTGACATCATGAAAAAGCTGCGAATCGGAGTGATTGGCGTCGGAGGTATCGCCCAAGGACGCCATATCCCGGCCTTTTTAAAGCTGGATGATTTATGTGAAATTACAGCGGTAAGCGATGTGAATATAGAGCGTGCGAAGGAAGTCGCAGAGCAATACAACATTCCGTATGCAACCGAAAACTACTATGATTTGTTCGCGAAGGTTGATGCTGTATGCATTTGCACACCAAACAAATTTCACGCGGAAATTTCCATTGCGGCATTAGAAGCTGGCGTTCACGTTCTGTGCGAGAAGCCGATGGCGATGAGTGCTGCGGAATGTGAAAAGATGATAGCAGCCGCAAAACAGACAGATAAGGTATTAGCTATTGCCTATCATTACCGCTTTATGAAGGAAGCACAGGCTGCGAAGAAGCTGATGGAGGAAGTCGGTACACCTCTTGTGGCAAGGGTAGAAGCAATGCGCCGCCGAAAGGTGCCAGGCTGGGGCGTATTTACGAATAAAGAGCTGCAGGGCGGAGGAAGTTTGATTGACTATGGCTGTCACCTTCTAGATTTGACGCTGTGGCTTATGGGGAATCCAAAGCAAATTACGGTTCATGGCAGCACCTACAATGCCTTAAGTAAAATACCAAATCAAGTGAACCAATGGGGTTCATTTAACCATGAAACATTTGGAGTAGACGATCATGTAACAGCTTACGTAACGTTTGAAAATGGCGCTTCGCTGCTGTTTGAAACGTCATGGTCCGCTAATGTAAAGGATGACAAAGAGCACGTTAGCATTTCGGGTGTTGCTGGAGGCCTAAGCGTATTCCCGCTAGAGCTTTACACAACGAAAAACGGCATGCTGTTAAACAGTGAAGCGGCATGGCTCCCGGGGGAAGAGGATCCAGGTCTGCCGCAGGCTCGAAACTTCCTGAACGCTTGTCTCGGATTGGAAGAGCTTGTTGTAAAGCCGGAGGAGGCGCTGCAAGTATCGCAGGTCATCGATGCCATTTATGCAAGCAGCACTAGGAAAAGAGAGGAGAATTAAATTATGAAGCTAGGAGTATTTACCGTATTATTTGCAAATCAATCATTTGAAGAAATGCTCGATACAGTACAAAAAGCGGGATTACAGGCAGTAGAAATTGGGACAGGCTGCTATCCTGGCAATCAGCATTGTGATTTAGATGCATTGCTTGCAGACGAGGTGCTTCGCCAAGAGTATATTGGAAAAGTGCGTGACCGCGGCTTAACGATTAGTGCGTTCAGCTGTCACGGTAACCCGATTTCCCCGGATGAAGCGTTTGCGAAGGAATCGCATGAGACGCTTATGAAAACGATTCAGCTGGCATCACTGCTTGAAGTGCCTGTTGTAAACTGTTTTTCCGGAACAGCGGGAGACCATGAAGGGGCAAAATATCCAAACTGGCCTGTAACAGCTTGGCCTAATGAATTTAATGATGTGCTGCAGTGGCAATGGGAGCAAAAGCTCATTCCGTACTGGAAAACTGCTGGGCAGTTTGCAAAGGATCATAATGTAAAAATCGGCTTAGAGCTTCACGGCGGCTTTTTAGTTCACACGCCGTACACGCTATTGAAGCTGCGAGAGGAAACATGTGACGCAATCGGTGCAAACCTTGATCCGAGCCATTTATGGTGGCAAGGCATCGATCCAGTAGCTGCGATTAAAATTTTAGCTAAGGAAAATGCGATTCATCATTTTCACGCAAAGGACACGTATATTGACCGTGATAATGTCAATATGTACGGCTTAACCGATATGCAGCCATACGGAAATGTACAAACGAGAGCGTGGACATTCCGCTCGGTTGGCTGCGGTCACAGCTTGGCTGAATGGTCCGATATGATGAGCGCACTTCGTACATACGGCTACGATTACGTTGTGAGCATTGAGCATGAAGACGCTCTTATGTCGATTGAAGAAGGCTTCCAGCGCGCCGTTACGAACTTGTCGTCTGTACTCATTAAAGAACAGCCTTCCCAAATGTGGTGGGCATAAATAGTTTGTAAAGCAATGAAATCCCCGTCTAGATTCAAGGAAAGCATTGAGTCTAGACGGGGGTTTTTTATTTTGTGCAAATACCGCCATTGTCTTGTGTAATGAAAAGGTTTTTTAACATTTCTTTACAATGATTTACAATGGCTTAATTAAATGTTAATAGTTTAATAGTATCCTCAAATAGTTCTGGAATTTAATCGAACACAGGGGGATATAACATTGTTTAAGAAAAAACTTGCAAAAAAGATTGCTCCAATTGCAGTTCTCTCGTCTGTAGCATTTAGCAGTCTTTCAGGAACTGGCATTGTCACTGCGCAGGAAAATCAACAAGATGGTAACAATGCTGAAATTAAAAATGTCATTTTTCTAATTGGCGATGGAATGGGAGTTTCTTATACTTCGGCCTATCGTTATCTAAAGGATGATCCTAGCACAAAGCTTGTAGAGTCAACTGAATTTGATAAATACCTCGTTGGACAACAAACAACATATCCGGAAGATCCAGCCCAAAACGTAACCGACTCTGCATCAGCCGCAACTGCGATGGCAGCGGGTATCAAAACATATAATGCCGCAATTGCAGTTGACAATGATAAGTCTGAAGTAAAAACAGTTCTGGAGGCTGCAAAAGAGCAAGGGAAATCAACTGGTCTTGTTGCGACATCTGAAATTACGCACGCCACTCCTGCTTCCTTCGGTTCTCATGATGTAAGCCGCAGCAACATGAATGCAATTGCTGATGATTATTATAATGAATTAATAAATGGCAAGCATAAAATAGATGTTCTTCTAGGCGGGGGCTCTGATTTATTTATCCGCAAAGACCGTAATCTTGTAGAAGAGTTTAAGAAAGATGGATTCAGCTACGTATCAAACCTGCAAGAAATGAAAAATGACAAAAATGCGCAGGTCCTTGGCTTATTTGCGAAACGCGGTCTGCCGAAAATGATCGACCGTACGGAAGATATTCCTTCACTTGCAGATATGACAGCATCTGCGATCGAACGTTTAAATCAAAATAAAGATGGTTTCTTCCTCATGGTTGAGGGAAGCCAGATTGACTGGGCTGGCCATGATAATGATATCGTTGGCGCTATGAGCGAAATGGAAGACTTTGAGAAAGCCTACAAGGCTGCTATTGAATTTGCAAAAAAGGACAAGCATACATTAGTAATAGCGACTGCTGACCATTCCACTGGCGGTTACTCCATCGGTGCAAGAGGCGAGTATAACTGGTTTGGCGCTCCAATTAAAGCTGCAAAACGCACACCTGATTTTATGGCAGAGCAAATAGCTAATGGTGCAGATGTAAAAGAGACCTTGACGAAGTACATTGATCTTCCTTTAACAGATAAGGAAATTCAATCCGTAAAAGATGCTGCGCAAACGAAAAAAGTTGTTGATATCGATAATGCAATTGAACAGATCTTTGACACACGTTCCTTCACCGGTTGGACAACCGGCGGACATACTGGCGAAGATGTGAATGTATATGCATTCGGCCCTGCTGCAGAACGCTTCGCCGGAAAAATTGACAACACGGACAATGCGAAAATCATCTTTGATATACTGGAAAAAGGCAGCAAAAAAACTGTAATTCAAGACAAATAACCGTTTAAAACATTTAAGCTAAAACTCTCCCGTTGCGTTCCTGCAACGGGAACTGTTTTTTGTAACGGTACTATCTACAACATGGAGGAATCTTTATGAAACAAGCAATCATCATTATTGTATTTATGCTGCTCCTTACCGGATGTACAACTCATTCATCGTCACAGCCTGAAAAAACAGATTCGCAAACGAACGTGAAAACAGAAAAAATATCTGAAGAAGAACATGATGCATATTACAACAATCCTCAGGTTACGGATGATTCAACTCTCCAAAAACCGGGTCAATCTGTTACAGATGTAAAAGGCGAGCTGACGTTAAAGGCAATGAATAAGGTGAATAAGAACTATAAGATCGGCGACATTGAATATACAATCAAAGAGGTAAAGCTTCTTCATTACCGGCCGGATTACAGCCTAATTGACTATTTCCATCCTTTAACAGAAGATGAGGAATTCGATTTTATTAAAATAAGTGTTGATATTAAAAATCATGCAAAAGAAAAGCTGAATTTTGCTCCGATTGCCCTTTTTGAAACAAATACCGGAGAGAAAACGGACTGGAAACAAGATATGTATTTAGAAGATTTAAATGGGGAAATTGAAGGCAATAGCGTGAAACGCGGCAGCCTTGGATTTATTGTTAATCAATCAAAAAGCACTGAAATCAAATGGGTTAAACTATTAACAAGTGATGTGTTTAATGAAAATCAAGAAAAAATACAGGAAGCAAAAGAAATACGCATTGATCTATAATGACAGTGGTTTAAATCCTCTGAAAAGTAAAACGACTCAGTTTCAGAAAGCGGCGGAAGACTTGTACAAAAGTCCATGCCGCAGCCCTATTCTCTTATAAAAGCTCGATGTGAAAAACACCTTTCTTAACCGGAAAGGTGTTTTTATGTTTTATCATAAAGTATGACTTTTCCTGACTACACAGGAAGATGTTAGGGGATATTAAGCATAATTCAGTCGAACTTAGACAATATTTCTCTAAAATAAATGAATAAAATCATTTTTCATTAAATTTAAATAAAGACAAATAGAGATTTATTGTTATAATGTATACATTCGCATAAAAGGAATTACGGAATGGAATGACATTGCAGATTAGTGTAGATTACAATTTCTTAGGCTAAAGGATCACGAGTACACTATTAGATAAAAAGGATGAAGTAAACGTTTTATGAACGAGTTGTATGTGCTTAGGAATATATTTTTCGGTCTCGTTATTATATTGACAATACTTTTTTTCTACTTGCTTATTAGAAAAGTTAAGGAAAAAAGAACGAGACAACGAATTGAGGATTATAAGGACAGGACACGGGGGCTTATGTTCAAATATTTATACGAGGGGTCGACATCTAGACTTTTGTTTCCTGATCATGCCGTGAAGATTACTGCAATGGAGGAGCTTTTGAGTGACTTCTCACATGTTTTAGAAGGGATGGCAGCCGGAGAGCGTATTCAAAGGTTTGCAGAAAGATTTTTTGCTGATGAATATCGAAAGCTCTTGTTTCACAAGCGCTGGAGTATTCGCATGAATACTTTATATCTCATTGAAGAATTCCGTATCGAAAGCTTGCTGCCTGATGTGTTACAGCTCTATAAAAAAGGCCGTATATCAAGAGCTGAAGAAGGACAAATTCTAAAAATACTTGCGGTATTTAATCATCCTGATACATTTCACTTTCTTACACACTCAAAATACGAGCTGTCGGAGCTGACATATCGGGTCATTTATGGAAGTTTATCTGACGAGAGATTTGAGCGATTTGTCCAAAGATTTCAGGAGCTTTCAAAAATATTGCAGTTCACGTTAGTGGATATGATTGGGATTAAAAACCGGCTAGAGTATGGACCATTCTTAGAAAGCCTTCTTACAAGTGAAGATATGGAGATGCGCATCCGTTCATTAAAAGCCATCTCACAAATTGGATATGTGCTCCCCACCGAGCAGCTCATTGTTCATCTGCATTCCGACAACTGGCCGGAACGTATTATGGCTGTGAAAGTTTGCGGTATGCTGCGTTTGGATGAATATGTACCATACTTAGTAGAGCTAATGAAGGACCGTGTATTTCAAGTGCGGTCTCAATCCGCCCAATCTATATCAAAATTCCCAAATGGAGCAGCTATTTTGCAAAACATTATTGATACAACAGAGGATGCATTTGCGCGGGATATGGCGCTGGAGTGGCTGGAAAGAGGCAATGAACGATGATTATAGCAGTTGAAGCATGGTTGACAATTCTCACATGGATTGGTTGGTTTGTATTCTTTTTTATGTTATTTGTCATTTCCTTTTACGCCTTTTTATTAATAGTGTCCCTCCTTGATATTAGAGCTCGATATCAATTAGATGATTTTGAGCCGTATGAAGAAATGCTGGAGGCAAGTTATACAAAGCCTGTATCTATTTTAGTGCCGGCCTATAATGAATCCGTTGGCATATATGGAAGCGTCCGTTCTCTCCTCGCTATTGATTACCCAGAATATGAGGTAATTGCGATTAACGACGGCTCCAAAGATAACACGCTGCAGGTATTAATAGACAACTTTCAGCTAGTAAAGATTAACAAGGTGATTCGCGGACAAATCAAAACAAAGCAAGTAAGGGCTGTCTATCAATCTAAGCTGTATAAAAATTTAATTGTTGTTGATAAAGAAAATGGCGGTAAAGCTGATGCGCTCAACGTAGGAATTAACATTTCGAAATATCCTTATTTTTGTTCCATGGATGGCGACTCCGTCTTAGAAAGCGATGCCTTTTTAAAGGTGATGAAGCCAATTATTGAATCGAACGGAGATGTTATTGTCTCCGGAGGAAGCATACGGATTGCAAACGGCTGTGAAATTAAGGGAGGAAAAGTCGTGGAAATTGGCTTATCCTCCAATCCGTTTGTTATTATGCAGGTAATCGAATATTTACGAGCCTTCTTGATGGGACGAATTAGCTTAAGTCGATATAACCTGCTTTTAATCGTATCAGGAGCGTTTGGTGTATTTTCAAAGCAATGGGTCATTGATGCAGGAGGATACTCTCACACAGTTGGCGAGGATATGGAACTCGTCGTGAAGCTCCATCGTCTCATTAGAGAGCGCAAATCAAATAAGCAAATCGTATATGTGGCAGACCCTGTTTGCTGGACGGAGGCTCCCGAGTCGATGGAATTTTTACGGAAGCAGCGGAGCCGTTGGCATAGAGGCCTATTCGAAAGTCTGTGGATGCACCGGAAATTAATCTTTAATCCAAAATATGGTGCAATCGGCTTAGTATCAATGCCCTACTTCTTAATAGTTGAATTTTTAGGTCCTGTTGTTGAGTTAATCGGTTACCTCATTATGATTATTTCCCCTTTTCTTGGGGGTGTATATTTGGAGATGGCCGTTTTACTGTTTTTGGTGTCGATGATTTACGGCTCTGTTTTTTCGATGGCCGCGGTTGTGCTTGAGGAATGGAGCTTACGGAAATTCCCGAATGTGTCTGATATTGTAAGGCTGTTTTTGTTTTCCCTGACGGAAACATTATGGTATCGACCGCTAACCGTTTTATGGAGATGCGAAGGGATCCTTCATATTATTAGAAAAAAACAAGGTTGGGGAGAAATGAAAAGAAAAGGTGTTTCGAAATGAAAGAACGTTTCCGTCTGAAGCTTACAGTAACTCATTTTTTGCTTGTGATCACAGGTATAATTGCAGTGATCACATCTCCTTTTTGGCTGTGGCAATTAAAATCAAATACAGTATTGGATGTTCTCATTGTTGATAAAACTGTTCCAAATAACACATATCGCGAACACCAAGGATTAATGTGGGTACTCAATCAGCAAAAATATGTGCAGTCTAATGAATCGAAATATGTTCCAATGAAGGACTATGTTGGATTTTATCCGAAAGGGAAGAGCTTCGACGTACGCCCGTACCCAAAAAATCTCGATAAGTATAAATTATTTTATATAGCAGACGGATATGGTGTATATGAGGAGGAGTTCTACGAAACGAACAAGCAAGGAGAACGTTCGAAAAGCTTGTACGGCGGGATGACAAATGAGGATATCAATATTATCCAAGGTGCAGCCTCCAAAAACGGAGCTACCGTTGTTGCAGAATTTAATACATTTGCCAGTCCCACGCCGGATGATGTAAAAAAGAAATTTTATGATCTGTTAAATCTTCAATGGACAGGATGGATTGGCCGTTATTTTAATGATTTAAACAGCACTGAGGTTCCGGTATGGGTGAGGGATAACTATAAGGTGCAATATAATAAGGAATATCAGTTTACAGGCCACGGCTATGTATTTGTCGACAAAAACGATAAAGTTGTCATACTCGATCAGTCACAAGTCGAGGAAGGCGATGTTCTCTTTTCTTTGACCGATCAAGGAAAGAAAAAGTTTAATAAGGACATAAACGTAAGCTACAATTATTGGTTCGACGTTGTTACTCCAGTCGATGAAAACGAGGTACTGGCAACGTACAAGCTTTCCGTCAATAAGAAGGGGCGTGAAGCTTTAAATCTAGCAGGGCTTCCAAGTCAATTTCCTGCTATTGTTCACCATGAGGGCTCGCAATTTCAAACATATTATTTCTGCGGCGACTATGCTGACGAAGGAGAGCTGCCGTCACTGTATCAAACGGTTGGCTTTACAAAGTGGAAAGAATGGTTCACCGTAAACACAAAAAACAGCACACTGCCGTTCTTTTGGAAAGCATATGTTCCTATTATGGATTATGTTTTAGAGGAAGCAAAAAGGGATAAGAAAAAGGAGACTGCTGTAAAGGAAATTCCAACGGCAGGTAATATCAAGCTTTCCGGGCATGTTGGCGGTGATTATATTCAAGTATACGAAAACGGCAAGTGGGTCGATATGCTTGTCAAAGGCGTAAATATGGGGATTGCCAAGCCCGGGTCATTTCCAGGGGAAACAGCTATTACGAAGGCCGAATATTTCCGTTGGTTTAAGCAAATTGGAGCAATGAATGCCAACACAATCCGTGTCTATACTATTCATCCGCCTGGATTTTATGAAGCGCTCTATGAATACAACCAAACAGCGAAAAAGCCGCTGTATTTGCTGCAAGGCGTTTGGAAAAACGAGGAGGAATTCGTAAAAGCCGGGGATGCGTTTGAGCAAGCAAATACGGCAGAATTTAAAGACGAAATTACAAAAACAATCGATTTAATCCACGGAAACGCCAAGCTTCCAGAGCGGCCAGGCCATGCGAGCGGCACGTATACAAGAGATGTGTCTCCTTATGTACTCGGCTGGGTACTCGGAATTGAGTGGGATCCGACAGCTGTTCTTTCAACGGATCAAAAGCATAAGGGAATGGCAGATTATTCCGGAACCTATATCACAACAAAAAATGCGCAGCCGTTTGAAATTTGGCTGGCCAGCATGATGGACTACACAGTGGATTACGAAACAAGGAAATATGGCTGGCAGCGCCCGATGAGCTTTACGAACTGGGTGACGACCGATTTGCTTGATCATCCGAGCGAACCATTAGATAAAGAGGATCTTGTAGCGGTCAATCCAAATGTAATGCATGCAACTGATAAGCTGCATACCGGTTTATTTGCTTCGTATCACGTATATCCATACTACCCGGACCTTTTAAACTACGAAGAAAAGTATGTAAATTACAAAAATCAGCGCGGCGAGAAGGATAATTATGCCGGTTATCTTCATGATTTAAAGCAGGCTCATACAATGCCGGTGCTTATTGCAGAATTTGGCGTTCCATCCTCGCGCGGTTTAACGCATCGAAACGTGTACGGCATGAATCAAGGGCAGCATTCTGAAGATGAGCAAGGAAAAATCGATCAAAAGCTGTTTGAGGATATTTTTCATGAAAAAATGGCCGGCGGTCTTGTATTTACGTGGCAGGATGAGTGGTTTAAACGAACATGGAATACGATGGACTATGATGATCCGAACCGAAGACCGTTTTGGGCCAATGCACAAACGAACGAGCAGCAATTTGGAATGCTGAGCTTCGACCCGGCAAGCAGCAAAGAAGCGATGATTACAGTAGACGGAGATACATCCGACTGGAAGCGCAATGGCATTAAGCCTGTTTTCACAGATAAAAAAGCGGATCTGCAATCCATGTATGTTATGCACGACGAGAAGTTTCTATACGTTCGGTTAGACTATAAGGACGATCCGGAACAGTTAGATACAAATCTTGTCATCGATACCATTCCAAACCAAGGGCAGTCGACTGTGCCCAATGTAAAGAATGTAACAACAAATGGGGCAGACTTTGTTGTACAGCTAAGCAAACAGCACGGCTCCAAGGTGATGATAGACAGCTACTATGACACCTTCTACTATCACTATGGAAACATGTTGAAAATGATTGAACAGCGGGCATATGCCAACAAAAAAAACAACGGTGTTTACCATGATATTCATCTTGCTTTGAATAAAGGCTTAACGATTACCGATACGAACGGAACTGGAAAGGAAATTCCATTTGAGTCCTATGAAACAGGCTTGCTTACGTATGGAAACGGGAATCCGGATGCAAAGGACTATAACTCATTAACAGATGTCAGCGTAAAAGGAAATATCGTAGAACTTCGCCTGCCTTGGTTACTGCTAAATTTTAAAGATCCAAGCACGCATGAAGTAATGGGAGATATTTGGTCAAGCGAAGGCATTAACAGCAGCGTTAAAATCGACGGCCTGCGAATTGGTGTTCTTGTATCTAAAAATGGCGAGGTGCAGACAAGCTACCCAGCATTGGCGAATGGGAATTTGCTAAACTCGGATGGGTTTTATCTATACAAATGGCAGGATTGGAATGTTCCGAAATATCATGAGCGCCTTAAGAAATCGTATGATTATATGAAGGATACCTTTGGGAAGATCGATTTGGAGAAGAAGTAACAGCATATAATTGAGTTAGACACTTATTGGACTTTAAGAGGCGGCGTAAACCCTGTAGAATATTTGCAGAAACTAGGAGACAGAATGTGATTTGATATACCAAAAAGATTTAACACAGAAGGCCGTACCTGCCAATATTTTTGAGATCATTGGCGAAGATTGTGAAATCGACAGCTTGGAATTTCGTGAGTTTTCAAAAGTAGACTATTTTACTGAAGTAGGGGAAGGATCATACATATTAGTCCTGCTAATATGTATGATCCTTTTATATTTATTAAAACTCAATGCAGATAGTTACGCAAACCTATAATAAATCAGCAAATATGTAGAAAGAACAAATATAAAATTTAAAAAAACGAAAATCATTTGCTCCAATTTAGTTTTATGCATTTGGATAGGCGGGTGATAAAAGGATACTCCCTCGATAATAAAAATTAGCAAGACGATGTGGATCATTGCATGACCTACAACTTCCATATATCCAAAAATAGTTATATTGGGGATAAATAATATTTAAACAACTGCTGCTAGTATTCGATTTAATATCCCAACTACCAATAAATAGCCTACTACAAACTCTATAAACGCCGCTAAGAAAGCTGGAAATTTATTTGCAGTATGAAGTATTTTCACTTGTTATATATTATACATGGCTTACAAAAGCCTATCTAAAAAAGGATGTGAGAGCATGTTTAATATGGTTGGACTTGGAAGAAGACGCTCCAATATTGGTACATGGTCAACAATAGCAGCTGTAGGTGTTGGGTTAGGGATTGCTTCTTATGCACTTAGACGTAATCAGGGAAGTCGAATTTCTATACCTGGAAGCAATCAAGGTGCACAAAGCTAATATTAAGTCATACATGACAGTGATTTTGCACATGAAAACTTAATAATAGGATAATGGAAATCTGGGTTATGTGAAGAAAGATATGTATGAAAAGGGTATTTCTGGCGAGCATAGAAATACCCTTTACTTGTTAACTTTGCTGTTAACCGGCATTTTGGTTCGTTTTAGTTGCTGATTGAGCATTCTGTTGCTGTAATGAAAGAAGCATAATTTAGTTGAACAAGAATTAAAAGGTACTGAACCAAATAAGTCTTGTAACTAGGATAAATGTGAGTAGAGTTCCTTTATAAGGTATATATGGACGTTTTTGGGCCTATCTCGGACATATCGGTATAGATCTGAAAGAATTTGCCCTAACCTAGTAATACTCACTCATAAAATAAACTCAGGTAATGGGGGTATCAAGATGCAAACATTTTTTCAATTTCATTCAAAAATGGATCCATTTCGCCTTTTTTCAGGGGAGCACCTATTGACGATCGGAATTATTGGGGCTCTCGGTGCTCTTCTGTTTGTCTTTAGAAAACAGATGCAGAAGCAGGGGAAAAAACGAATTTTTCGTTTCTCTCTAGCATTTCTCTTATTGGCTTCTGAGGCTTTTTATCATCTATGGCTTGTGTATGAGAATGCTTGGTCGCTTAAAACGGCTTTGCCACTTCATCTTAGTGATCTTGCTGTCATTCTGTCCATTGTGATGCTACTGACGAATAGCTCCAGACTTTTTCAATTCATGTATTTTGCTGGGTTAGGCAGTTCCATTCAAGCCATCGTGACACCTGATCTTGGCCCGTTTTCGTTTCCGCATTTTCGATATATCGAGTTTTTTGTTTCACATGGAGGAGTGGTGCTTGTCTGTTTGTTTATGGTGGTAGCCTGCAAATATCGGCCGACCATTTCTTCCATATGGGTGACCGTTCTCATTGTTAACCTTTATGCAGCTTGTGTATTTTTCCTTAATAAGTCGTTAGGGGCAAACTACCTGTACATTATGAAAAAGCCCGGAAATGCTTCTCTTTTAGATTATCTTGGACCATGGCCGTGGTATCTTCTCTCGCTGGAATTGATGATGATTGTGAGTTTTTACCTTCTATACAGTCCGTTTTGGTTAAAAAGGAAAATAGAAAGAAAGTAATCGGAGTTCTTTCTGGTTGTCCTAAGATATTCCCAAAATCATCAGGTAGGTATTCTATTATTGAGTGCCCATACTAATGTAGGACATTTTCCACCAAATGGTATAATATGTAATAAACAGATGACTTATTTGTACTAACTCCTCAATGGTTATAATTCGCCAGCCTAGACCTTGAGCCATACATAAAGTGTTAGATTCTGAAAAATTTCTAAGTTCATTTTTAAAGATAAAAAAATCTCACTAGCTTCATCAAAAATGGGCCCAATATCTATTTCCGCTCTGTACTGCTTGCATTGATCTCCCTCACAGGATTGTGTCACTGCCGGAAATGTGACTGAAAAAGATGTGGGCAATTATTAACCTCCTTTTTGTATATTTTTCGCGATATTATTATATTGAATTATATTTCATTTTTCTTGTATGCTTGTTCAATTAGCGATTTATATCTTAAGTTCTTATGCTAGGTTGTATTTTGGAAAATAATACATAATTCTTTCACGGTTGGTAACGATAAGTAACGGCTATGTATAAATTAAGAAAGGAGAATTATCATGAATAAAAAATGGTTTCTCACTCTAACATGTGCATTTTTATCCGCCATGATGTTAATGGGCTGTAACGATGCTGAGGAACAGACTCCAGAAAAAGACCAAATTGAGGAACAAGCTCCAACGGAAGATAATAATAATTTGAATGAGAACACAGATCCTGAAACAGAAGAGGCGCCTGGCGTCGATGAAAATGACACAATAAACAAAGATGATGAAAAAGATGCGAATCCAGATCCAGAAGATCCAGTAGAAGATCCAGAAGATACAGCTGATAAGGATAATAAAGACCAGTAATTCATCATTAAAATGAGGTCTTTTTTATTCTAATAAAAATGGTCACTTCCATCTAGCAGAAGTGACCATTCTGTACATATATTATGAACAACATCTTTTTATACTGTTATTCCGACACGGCTAGTTTCTTCTCAGAACGCTCATTCGCTTTTCTCCCTACAGTAACCGATAACACGAAGCTGAGCACGAGAATGAACGCCCCGAATATATACGGGAAGTTAATATCAATATCATATAAAGTACCGGCGGCAGCAGGACCGAAAATGTTGCCAAGACTCATGTAGGCATTGTTCATACCAGCTACAAACCCCTGCTCATTTCCTGCCATTTTCGAGAGCAGCGTATTGATGGCCGGACGCATAATGGATGTGAACGTAAAAAACAGCACAATTAGGACGAGCATATACCAGAAGTTTCCTGATAGCAGCATCAGAATGAGAGATATTGCTGATAACAGGAAGGTACCATTGATGAGGTTTCGTTCGCCAAAGCGCTGAATGAGCGGATTGATTAAAGCTGCCTGAATAATCGTTCCAACCAAGGCGCCAACTGTAATGAGGATCGAAATATCGGCAATTGTATAGCTGTATTTTTGATCAACAAACAGCGGGAATATCGCTTCAAAATTAGAAAGTCCGAAGGTTAAGGTAAAGATGAGAATGAGAAAAATCAGATAAGGTGCCTTAAAGGATTGCATCAGCTGCTGGAAGATATTTTCCCGTTTGATAGATGTGTTTCGGGCAAGCTTCTGCTGCGCCTTCGATAATGTTTCCGGAAGCATCAAAAATGATAGAACCATAGCTACAGCACCAACAGCCGCTGATACATAAAACGGCATGCGAAGTCCAAAGGCAGCGAGAAGGCCTCCAATACCAGGCCCAATTACAAATCCGAGCGACATCGCCGCTCCAAGCAGCCCCATTCCTTTTCCTCTTCCTTGTTCAGTCGTGATGTCCGCCACATACGCCATCATGGCAGGAATCATCGCGGCAGCCCCGACTCCGCCAATGAGACGGGAAAGATACAGCAGCCATGTATCCTGCGCTATTGCAAACAAGATGTTTGAAATGCTAAACAGAGCAAGACCTCCAACAATCAAAAACTTCCGGCCGTATTTATCAGCCCACTCTCCGCCAATCGGCGAAAATAAAAGCTGTGTCAATCCAAATGCGGACATCAAATAGCCGGCTGTTTTTCCTCCTGCTTGAAATTCCTTTAAAAAATCCGGAAGCACCGGAATAATAAGCCCGATCCCAAGCATGGCAATAAACATGTTTACCATTAAAATCGTCAGCGGTGCATTTTTGTTTTTTGTTGTCATTATATCCCCCCCTAGACACTACAAAGTGTATCCTATTTTTCACACGCACTTACTTAGTATATAAGAAAAGATAGAATATGTAATCTAATTTGACTTACCCCCACTGTGCACCCCAAAGCTTCATTTCCTTTAGAATTTTATGGAACGCAAGGCCTTTTTCCGTCAGCGCATATTCAACCGTAACAGGAACAGTGGCATAAACAGTGCGAGTAACAATTTGGTGCTCCTCTAAATGGCGCAGCGTATCTGTCAAAGCCTTTGGACTAATTTTTTGAATCGCCTTTTGCAATTCTCCGAAGCGCTTTGTTCCGTCAAACAGCTCGCGAAGCACAAGAAACGACCATTTTCCTCCTATAATGTTAAGTGCTTTTTCAATTGAACATTCGACCTGATCTAGATCTTTCTCCATACATACCTCCGTATAGTAATATAAAGGATAGTAACTATAAAAAATATACTATATAACCTGCTATTAACTATAGCAAAAATATTTCAGTACTTGTAGTCTATTTTTGTAAAGAATATACTTTTCTTGTGTAATCAGGTTGTTACTGGATGATATTATCTGGATGGAGAAGGGAAACAGCAAACTGAACGGGGGATATTGTTTATGGAAAATTTTTCTTACCAAAACCCAACGAAACTCATTTTTGGAGAAGGACAGCTGGAAGCGCTCAAAAAAGAGGTTCCGCAATATGGAACAAAGGTGCTGCTTGTATACGGCGGCGGCAGCATTAAGCGAAACGGCTTGTATGATCAGGTGCAATCGATTTTAAGCGAGCTAGGTGCAGATGTAATAGAGCTTAGCGGCGTAGAGCCGAATCCTCGTTTAACATCGGTACAGGAAGGCATTCGTTTATCACAGGAAAATGATGTTCAGCTTATTTTGGCAGTTGGAGGCGGCAGTGTGCTCGACTGTGCGAAAGCGATTGCAGCAGGTGTAAAATATGAGGGTGATGTTTGGGATATTATTACAAGCAAGGTAACTGCCGCAGAGGCCCTGCCAATCGGTTCTGTGCTAACACTTGCAGCGACAGGCTCAGAAATGAATAACAACTCTGTTATCACAAACTGGGAGACGAACGAAAAATACGGCTGGAGCAGCCCTGCTACCTATCCGCAATTTTCTATCTTAGACCCGGTGTATACATATACAGTTCCGCGTGACCAAACAGTATACGGCATAGTAGATATTATGTCGCACGTGTTTGAACAATATTTTCATCATGTACCAAATACGCTATTGCAGGACCGCTATTGTGAATCCTTGCTGAAAACAGTCATCGAAACAGCGCCGAAGCTCATTGACGATTTAGAAAATTACGACCACCGCTCTACAATTTTATACGCAGGCACGATGGCTTTAAACAAAACGCTCGGAATGGGTACACGCGGTGAATGGTCGACGCATGAAATCGAGCACGCGGTTTCAGCTGTTTACGACATTCCGCACGGCGGCGGCCTTGCGATCCTGTTCCCGAACTGGATGAAGCATGTTATGGATGAGAACATTGGACGCTTTAAGCAATTTGCGGTCCGTGTGTTTGACATTAAGACAGAAGGAAAAACAGACCGTGAAGTTGCGCTGGAAGGAATCGAGGCACTTCGTCAATTTTGGAATTCTATCGGAGCCCCATCCCGCCTAGCTGATTACGGCATCGGAGAAGACAAGCTTGAGGTCATGGCTGACAAAGCGATGGTACGAGGCAGCCTTGGAAACTTTAAAAAGCTAAGCAAAGAAGATGTAATTGAAATTTACCGCGCTTCTTTATAAAGAAGAATAGAGGTATAAGAAAAAACAGATACAGTCCGTTTTGCTCCCGCAGCGAAATATTTCTCACCATGAAAAGCGCTTTTTGCCTTTTGCGGAGAGGGAGCTGGACAAAAAAAGCGGACACAATGCTTCCTATAACAATTCTTGTATAACGGAGGTCAATGATTATGGTATATCAAGCCGAACAAGCTCGCTATGAAACAATGAAATATAATCGAAGCGGACGCTCGGGGCTGCTGCTGCCGGCTATTTCACTTGGACTTTGGCATAATTTTGGAGGCGTGGACTCCTTTGAAAACGGACGTGCTATGCTAAGACGGGCGTTTGATTTAGGAATTACGCATTTTGACCTGGCAAACAATTACGGTCCGCCGCCAGGCTCTGCGGAGGAAATGTTCGGTGCGTTGCTGAAAACAGACTTTGCACCATACCGCGACGAGCTCATTATTTCAACAAAAGCAGGCTACCGGATGTGGCCAGGCCCGTACGGAGAATGGGGTTCAAAAAAATACCTCGTATCTAGCTTAGACCAAAGCTTAAAACGCATGGGATTAGATTATGTAGATATTTTCTATTCACATCGTCCTGACCCAAACACACCGCTTGAAGAAACAATGAGTGCTCTCGATTTAATTGTCCGCCAAGGAAAGGCGCTGTATGTCGGGATTTCAAGCTATAGCGCGGAGCAAACAGCTGAAGCTATTCGCATTTTAAATGAGCTTGGCACACCGCTCGTAATCCATCAGCCGTCTTACTCAATGATGAACCGCTGGATTGAAGATGGCTTACAGGATGTATTGCAGGAAAATGGTGTTGGATCGATCGCGTTTTGTCCGCTGGCACAAGGCCTATTGACGAATAAATATTTGTCAGGCGTGCCAGTTGATTCAAGAGCGGCAAAGGCAACAGGGCATCTGCAGGAGGATCAAGTAACGGAGGAAGCGGTGAATCAAGTCCGCAAGTTGAATGAGATCGCCGCAGAACGCGGACAAAGCTTAGCGCAAATGGCACTTGCTTGGGTGCTGCGTGAAGGCCGCGTAACGTCTGCATTAATTGGCGCAAGCAGAGTAAGCCAAATTGAAGAGAATGTTGCTGCGCTTAACAACCTTGAGTTTACAAAGGAAGAACTGGCTAGAATTGAAGATGTTCTGCAAAGCTAATGTTTAGGCTTATCTAGAAACGTCCCTTGGTTTGATGCGAAACCAAGGGATTTTTTCAACAGGTAAAGTATAACTTTTTACGTTTTTTAATATCGCTTTCTAATAAAGGCATGGCGATTTCTTATCGTAATCGAAAACATAGACTGTACCTGTTTTTTCCGCTTGCAGGTCTTACATATATGTGAAAAGATGGGAATAGAGATTATAAGATAGAAAAAGGAATTTATAACAAGTTGGGAGACGATTAGGTTTGGAAACAGAACAAAAGGGCGGATATAAATGGATTGTTTTTATAACAGTTCTATTCGCATACTTCCTCATTGTCAGTCAAAGAACAGCGCCGGGTCTAATTACTGACCAACTGATGGACGAATTTCATATTTCTGCCTCTACGCTCGGCGTACTCGCGGGTATTCAATTTGTTTCGTATGCCGGTTTACAGGTTCCGTTTGGAGTTCTGGCGGATCGATTCGGTCCCGCCCGCTTTCTTATTATTGGTACCCTGCTGGATGGACTCGGCACCGTTTTGTACAGCACTGCCTCGCATGAAGCTGTCCTAATGGCTGCGCGGCTTCTTGTAGGCGTCGGTGATGCGATGATTTGGATTAATATCGTGTTGATTTTGAGTCAATGGTTTAGCAAAAGGGAATTTGCTGCTTTGCTAGGATGGGCTGGGATGTGCGGAAGCCTTGGATCCATCATGGCAACGATGCCGTTTACATATTGGATTGCGGCAGCAGGGTGGCGAACGCCGTTTTTGACATTGGGCTTGGCGCTTTGTGCGTGGACGACACTCTTATATTTCGTTCTCATCAAAAAGCCGAAGCAGCTGAAGCTGAATCTTCCGCATGCAAGCCAACAAAGCACGCAGCGGGAAAGCATGCTGTCCATCGTGCGCCGTTTGTTTCGCAGCCGGCAGGCGTGGGCTGCGTTTTTCTGTCATTTCGGTCTTGTTGGTACGTATGTTGGCTTTATCGGCTCATGGGCCGTTCCGTACGGCATGACGATGTATCATATGACGCGGGCAGAAGCGAGCGGGCTTGTTATGCTCGGATTATTTGGCGCTCTCGTCGGAGGGCCGATCACAGGATGGATTTCGACTCGCCTTCATGCGAGAAAACTCCCATATATCCTTGTTCATCTGCTCACCTTTTTAAGCTGGACCTCTTTTTTGGTTATGGGAGGGAAGCCCCCAATGCCAATGCTCATGCTTCTTTATGTACTTATCGGGTATGCAAACGGCGCAAGTATGCTGACATTTGCAGTTGTGCGTCATTCCTTTTTAGAAACAGAGGTTGGCGTTGTGTCCGGCTTTGCAAATATGGGCGGCTTTTTAAGCGCTGTGCTGCTTCCTATTCTATTTGGCGGAGTGTTGGATTATTTTGAAGCAACGGCATCGGCAAATATTGGATATTGGTACGGCTTTAGTATCCCCGCTTTGTTTTCGTTAATCGGGCTGCTAGGCGGGCTCGCTATTTCAGAGGGAGAACATAATTCCAAAACAAAGCTGCAGCCTTCAGCGTAAAAGGAAGACAATTATCCTGTCTATTAAACTTTAATAAACAATATTAAAATAACGTTAAAATTGTAAAACAACCGAGAAATTTGTCGAATATCATGATATTATATGGGGTAGAAAGTTCATCACTTGTGAACCTTTTACCCTTTTTTATATTTCTGATATATTAAAATAGATAGAGGTGAGCACGATGATTCAGCTCGACAAAATTGCAAAGCATTACAAAACAGCTGGAGGAAGAGAAAGCATCCTGAAGGATTTATCCTTGCGTATTAACGAAGGAGAGTTTACCGCTATTATGGGACCGTCAGGAAGCGGAAAAAGTACGCTTCTTCATATTTTAGGCGGGCTTGATCGTCCGTGTGAAGGAACATACATGTTTCAAGGCTATGCAATGGAGCGTGTCTCAGAGCGCAAACGGACAGCGATCCGAAATGAACAAATCGGCTTTGTCTTTCAAAGCTTTCAGCTCATCGCAAATCTTTCTGTATATCAAAACGTTTTATTACCGCTCACATATCACAATCGTTTTGTCCGAAATAAAAAGCAAAAGGTACTTCAGGCTCTAGAATCTGTAGGAATGGCTCAGTATGCGGACAAATATCCGCATCAGCTGTCCGGGGGACAAAAGCAGCGTGTCGCCATTGCCCGTGCTATCATTAATGAGCCTGCGCTATTACTTGCCGACGAGCCGACGGGAAGCTTGGATGAACAAAATTCAGAGACCATCGTCCAGCTGTTTGAGCAGCTTCACCAACAAGGCACAACCATTGTCCTCATTACACATGATGACAAGGTTGCGAGTCGTACAAACCGCATTTTGCATTTGCGTTATGGAAAAGTGGAGGAAAACCATTATGCGTTTTCTTAAAGCATTTAGGCTCGCTTGCTTTGGTCTCTGGGCAAACCGTATCCGTGTCAGCTTCTCTATGCTCGGCGTTGCAATTGGTGTATTAGCTATTATTATTCTTGTTTCTATTGGAACAGGAGCGGAGAAGACTGTCACGAAGCAAATGAATGGACTCGGCTCCGATCAAATTACAGTCATGCCAGGCCGCGTCCTGCATACGAATCAAGGGCCGCAAGATTTCCTAAACGGTATGACGAACAATTCAAGTACGCTAACCTATGATGATGTTAAGGAAATTCAGAAGCAGCCATCTGTTAAGAACGCAACGCCTCATTTAGAAACGGTCCTGCGTGCATCCTATGACAAGAAAACTGCCGAAGGAATCGCAACAGGCGTAACAGCCGGATACAAGCAGGTGATGCATCTAAAAATGGCATCGGGCCGATTTCTAACAGACGAAGATGAAAAAGAAAAACGACGCGTTGTCGTTCTTGGAAGCAATATGGAGAAAAGCCTTCTCGGCATGACGCAGGACAAAGCGAAAAAAACTAAGCAGAAGCAAGATTCTTCAATATGGGCGCCCATAAAGAATTGGCTGTTTGGCACAGCAGCAAGCGCTGCAGAGAATGAAAATACGCTTGTAGGAAAAGACATTCAGATAAAAGATCAGACATTTCGCGTAATCGGTGTATTACAGGAGCAAAACACAATGGGCTCCAATATTAACAATGCAATTATTATGCCGATTTCGATGGCGCTTGAAACGACAAATATGAAGAATCTAACGACAATTTATGTGCAGGTAAAAAACAAAGAGAACATGTCTCAGGCGCAGAAGGAAATCGCTAAGGCTGTTCGCAAGCATCATCCGGAAAAAGACTTCAGTGTTGTCGAACAAACGGAAATGCTTCAGATCACAAATAAAATTACGCACATTTTACAAGTCATGATTATCGCAATTGCGGGCATGGCCTTTCTCATTAACGGCATCGGCATTATGAACGTCATGAGTATGTCCGTGCGGGAGAGAACAAAGGAAATTGGCATCCGCAAAACACTTGGAGCAAAGACAAGAGATATTTTATATCAATTCTTTTTAGAAACGCTTCTGCTGACAACAGCGGGCGGTGTGATCGGCTTGCTGCTTGGATATGCAGCAATTGAGCTTTGGAATGAACACATTGCGACGTTTTCATTAGTTTTACCGATGTGGGCTATTAAACTGGCCATCGGATCTTCCTTCATTACCGGCTGTGTATTTGGAATTTACCCTGCATTAAAGGCTGCACGCTTGCAGCCAAGTCATGCGTTGCGTTATGGAGACTAAAATATATAAAAAAGCATCGGCTATAACAAGGCCGATGCTTTTTTACATTCGTAAGGCTCTGCGGTATACAGCCTCTTTAATGTTGTTTAGTCGGAAGCTTTTGGCTTGGATTGCCCTTACCTTGACGTTTTCTATTTTGTTCATCCTTCGCTTGTTTCTCTTGTATGCTCTCGAGTGAGATATTTGTGTTACTCATTGCACGACCCCTCCTTCTTAATATAAGACCTCGTTCGTACTTTAACCATTTCACTGCGAAAACATGCATACATTGACCGGAGGGCTTTTTATATACAGATTTGAGTGTCTGTTGTTTTTTCACCGTATTTTAACCATTCTCCTGTAAGATGAAGACAAGCTATTGAAAGGGAGGAATAAAACATGAATAAAAAAGCAATCACTTGGGGCGTTCGCCTTGGAAGTATATCGCTGGCGGTTGGCTTAGCTGCCTATATGTCCGCACAGGAAGCCGAGCAGCAAGGAGTTTCAGTACAGCAAAACAGCACTTCCTCGCAGCAGGATGACACACTGGCGCCGCAAACTGGACAAACCGAAAGCAATCAGCAATTCGGCGGAGGACGCGGACATCGCGGTCCTGGCACATTCAATGAACAAAGCACAGAAAATGAGCAATCGGGAACAGACGATCAATCAGGGACGAGCAGCCAATATGGAGAAAACGCGCAAAGCGAAGGAAGCACGCAGCAAAATTCCCGCAGCTTTGACACAATGACAGGAGGATCATAACCAATGAAGACATACAGCTTTTCGGCAATGAATACAAACATTCAGCTTGGTATAGAACGGAATGGAAGATCAGGCGAAGAGCTGCTTGACCAAGCGCAGCGAATCTTTGAAATGGTCGAGAATGCCTGCAGCAGATTTTTGCCACACAGCGAGCTATCACGCTTAAACGAACAAGCCGGACAGGAGGTATTGCTATCTCCGCTCCTATTTTCCATTCTGCAGCAAGCAGCCAAATGCTATGAAGAAACAAACGGGCTGTTTCATCCTGGTATCTTATCTGCGCTAGAGGAGGCAGGATACCAGCAATCGATTGAGCATATTCTTGGACAAGACGTAGGAGTCTCAAGAGCTGGGTCTGTTATTGTCGCATCAAAGCTTCCATATATACTGGATGATACGAAAATATCGATTATAGCGGAAGAAAAGCTCGATTTAGGAGGCATCGCCAAAGGCTGGGCTGTCGATTATACTGCGGCGCTTCTAGAGGCGCATGCTGACGGCTTTATCAATGCGGGAGGAGATATGCGCATATTCGGTACGCTCTCAAATGCACTAAATGTCGGTATCGAGCATCCCTATATAACAGGTGAAAGCATGTCATCACTTTCTCTATCGTCCGGCGCGCTCGCAACATCCTCTACTGCAAAGCGAAGATGGAAAAGCAATGGAGAATGGAAGCACCATCTCATTGATCCGAGAACAGGCACATCGGTAAACAGCAGAATTGTCTCCGTGACTGTCACAGCCCCAACTGCTGTGCAGGCGGATGTGTGGGCAAAAACGGTACTATTGCTCGGGGAGGAACAAGGCGGCGCGTGGATTGAACAAAAGGGTGAATGCGCCGTTTGGATGAACGAATTCGGAGAGATATGGAGGGTTGGTTAATATGCAGGAATATATCTGGTACTTTATCCGGACAACCGGCCTCGTCGCCTATCTGCTTATGTACGGGTCAGTGATGGTTGGGCTGTTTTCACAAATCCAGAAGCGGAAAAAGAAAAAAGTTACAAGTACGCTTCATGCCCATGAAGCACTCTCCAACTGGACATTCACTCTTACCATCGCTCACCTCACCCTTTTGTTCTTCGATACGTATGTCTCCTTCGACTGGAAAGACCTGCTCATTCCATTTGCAACGGATTATAAACCATTGCCAATGGCAATTGGCATTTTCTCGCTGTACCTGCTGATCTTAACATGGATCACAACAAAGCTTCGCAAGCAAATCGGCATAAAGCTTTGGCGGTCGCTGCATATGTTCACACCAATTCTATATATACTCGTTACAGTCCATGGTGTCTGGCTCGGCACAGACTTTCAAAAGGCTATACTTCTGCTTCTTAACATCATTCCGTTCGCACTCTTTGTTTGGATGTTTCTCGTCCGGCATGATGAAGCGGAAAGCACAAAACAAAGCCCGGTTTCCTGAAAATAGAACCGGGCTTTCCTATTGAAATTCACTCTGAGGAATGTACATCATCTCATTATGCTTGCTCATATTTTTTCACATGTGCACGATGGCTCAACGTACGATCCACCAGCTCATCCAGCCGTTGAATCGCCTTTAACGCCTTATCATAAGGAATGGTACGGTAATGATGCTGACCGCCCGGCTCCTCATCCATTTCATCGGCTTGCTTAATAATGCTTTGCAATGAATTTAACTCAATCGGCCTGCTTGGTAAAAACGAATCGGTATGAAATAAAATCGCAAGGGCAATCTCCTTTGCGATCCGCGGATCCTCGCCGAGCCGGATCAGCAGCTTATGCGCCCGCTCCGCACCCTTCACCGCATGAATATCATTCGTTTTATACAGCTCATAATCCCATTTTCCATCACGATACCACGTATAATGTCCAATATCATGGAGAAATCCAGCCTTTACCGCCAAATCAACGGAAAGACCGCGCTCATTAGCTAAACGAAATGCATGATACGCAACTGCGATGGCATGCACCATTCCCGAACGGTTAATATACTTTTGAGCAATCGGATGCTGAAAAATTTGTTCTAGTGTAACATGACGCATAGACCTTCACTCCTTTTTTCTAAATATAAAATTGGACGGGAAGAAAAGGTGGATATTCAGAATATCATACTACAAATTGGTTGTGCAGTAAAGCGCAAAGTGGTGATTTGTCTATTTTGCTGGACTATAAATAGGATAAAATTAAAGATCTATTAAAGAGTGTTATTGATTTTCTTCTTAAACTACAGGGCTGGTTAGTGGAAGATGTAATATCAAGGTATCTTAAACCAAAAAGAGGGGGAAATTAATAGATAGACTTGTTCTCGTAAAATTATTAATTCGTTTATATATTATAATTTAAAAAAATGAATTAGATGAAGATATGCCTAGGTGTTCTCCCTGCTTCTTTAGAGGTTGTTGAATAAGGATATGACCGCTCAAATGCGTGATTTTTTTTTATGATATTGGGATACTTTAAAAAAGAGGCGAAAAATTAGATTGAGGTGAAATCGCTCATGATATCAAGGAGGCACTTAATATTTAATATATCTATAATAATGATTCCATGGTTATCGTTGTTATTTATAGGAAAGCGTAATATAAAACGTTATTCCTTGGCAGGTGTTTTTATTGTCATTTTTGAGATCATAAATCATATGTATGGACACAAGAGGAAGTGGTGGAAGTTTTACGATAAGCGAAAATCATTTATAAAGGATGAACTTCCTTTTAGTATTGGTCCTTATATGCCTCTTTCCATGTGGTTACTAAAATTTTCGTACGGAAACTTTAAAAAGTTTGTGTTACTTAATGCTATTGCTGATGGGCTCTTTGCTTTTCTTTTTGCTGATGTTCTTAAAAAATTTAAAATCGCAAGTCTAAATCGGTTAAATCATTTTCAATTTTTTACATACTTACACTATAAAGCATATTTATTATATGGAGTACAGTATTTGTTTGAGAAAATAAAAAGATTTAGTTAATTTGACGACCTGAGTGTGACCATGCAAGCACCTTTTTAAAATCTCTTCTTGTTCCCTATCCAGCCGAGGAAATGATGAAATATGAAGTCTCACGTTAGTAAACACACCCAAAAATGATACTCCAGACATACTTAAACCAATAAACAGTTTGTAAATAAACTATATTCTATTAATAATAAATTATCAAAGCCCCAACTCATTATGAGAGAAGGGGCTTCTTTTCAGTTTACCTTTTCAATATCAATACTTCTCACCAGGATACATTTTCTCTCTCATTCCTAACCAATCTTTTCTTCCTGTACAGCCCCAGCCTGCGCCTTTTTATGAAATCCCTTCCCATAATAAACCGCAGTCAAGATACCCAGCCAAAGCGGTCCAATGATTAACGCAATTCTCGTATCTGGGTTATACGCCATAATTCCAATGACTCCAGCTAGAAATGCTAATGAAATGTAGGAGGAGTAAGGGAAAAACGGCATCCTATATTTCATTTGCTGTTGTTCTTCTAGGCTTAAGCTTTTTCGGTAACGAATTTGCGATAACAAGATGACTCCCCACGTCCAGATTGCGCCAAAGGTAGCAATGCTTGTGACCCATGTAAATACCTTTGCTGGAACAATGTAGTTCAACACAACGCCGATGAAAAGTGCGCCTGCTGATACAAGAACGGCGATTCCTGGGACACCGCCCTTTGTTAGCTTGCTGTATGCTTTTGGCGCTTCATTATGCTCCGCTAGGTTAAAGAGCATGCGTCCTGTACTGAAGATTCCGCTGTTACAGGAGGAGAGTGCTGCTGTTAGTACAACGAAATTAATGATGCCCGCCGCACCGCGAATGCCAAATTTCTCAAATGTTAGTACGAATGGACTGCCTTGTGTTCCGATTTCCTGCCATGGGTAAATAGCCATGATGACAAACAATGCGCCAACATAGAAAATGAGGATGCGCCAAAATACGGAGTCAACGGCTTTGGCGAGTGTTTTTTCTGGATTTTTGACTTCTCCCGCTGTTACTCCAATCATTTCAATGCCAAGGTATGCAAACATAACCATTTGCAGCGATAGCAGAACGCCTTTTATGCCGTTCGGGAAAAGGCCGCCGTTTTCCCATAGATTGCTGATGCCTGTAGCAACACCGCCGTTGCCAATTCCAAATAGAATCATGCAAATGCTGAGGCCGATCATGGCGATAATCGTGACAATTTTTATAAGTGCAAACCAGAATTCAAGCTCTCCATATGCTTTTACTGCCAGGAAATTGACCATTGTCATGAGGACGAGCGCCGCCAATGCCCAAATCCAGGTTGCAACGTTTGGAAACCAATATTTCATATAAATGCCGACTGCTGTAATTTCTGCCATACACGTTACAACCCAGAGAAACCAATAGTTCCAGCCTGTTAAATAGCCGGCGAGCGGACCGAGATAGTCGCGCGCATATTTACTGAAGGAGCCGGCAACCGGCTTTTGAATCGCCATTTCCCCAAGAGCTCTCATAATAAAGAACATAATAAGGCCGCTAAAGCCGTATGCGAGCAGAATCCCCGGCCCTGCTAGCTTAATAGCGGATGCCGAGCCGAGAAATAGTCCGACTCCAATCGCTGCTCCTAAGGACATAAGTGTGATATGTCTTTCTTCTAATCCGCGATGCAATTGCTGTTGATTTTCTTTCATGCGTTTCTCCCCTTTATAAAACGTTGTAATGAAAGATTACAAGATTGCTTTTTATTGCCCCCTCCCGTTTCTTTTTTTTGAAAAATAGAGGATGCTTTTTTAGTATAACAAAATCTAGCATCCATTCCGAGAATTTGTTAACGCTTACATAATTTTAATCTCGGTTAAAGCATGATGAACCTTACGCATTTTGATTGTAACAGTTTTGTGAATAAAAATTTTTGTAGAAATACGAGAATTTTATGGTATCATTTTGTTGATTTCCACAAAAAGACAGGGGATGAATATTTGTTGACATATATAGAAAAAAATCCGTTTAGAATTGCTTTTGATAGCTTAGAGGAATTTGCAGAGCTTATTAGTGAGGTGCTGGCATGCCCGATTACGATTGAGGATGCAAATCATCGATTGCTTGCGTATAGTACGCACGATGAGCGGACAGATCCAGCCCGCATTGCGACGATTATTGGGCGGCGCGTGCCAGAAAAGGTGATTAATAGTTTATGGAAGGAGGGGATTATTCCTGCGCTGCTTGAGAGCGATGAAGCCATTCATGTGAAATCGCTTGATGGCATTGGATTTGGTGATCGCATGGCTATTTCGATTCGCAATAAGGGGGATGTGCTGGGATTTATTTGGGCTTTGGAGGTAGATAAGAAGTTTACCGACAGTGACTTCCTATTGCTAAAGGAAGCTGCCATTGCTGTGAAAAGCAAGCTGCTGCAGCTGCAAGCGCGAAAAAATAAGAAGGAAGAGCGTTCGCAGGAGTTTTTTTGGAAGCTGCTTACAGGTCATATACAGGAGCGGGATGAAATTGCTGATTATCTTCAGCTGCTGCAAATTAAGCCGGCTTCTTCATTTGTGCTTGCGGTATTTCAGTTTCAGCATGAAATTACGCGCGAAGAGGAAAAGCAAATGATGTATTTGCTGCAAACGAGCCAGCATGTGCGGGTGATGCTGCATACGGTAGACAGAGATCGTCTTGTCCTATTCCTGTCGGCTATGGATCATCCGGAAATGAACCGCTTTGTAGAGGAATTCGTCTGCAAGCTGGAAAAACGATTCCATATTTCCGGCATTCAGCCGGCCTTTAGTAATATATACGATAATTACGCAAAAATTGAAAAGGCATACAAGGAGGCGCTCAACGTGCTGACGATAAAGAAGAAATTTCCGCTTGAAACGGCAGCCCTTCATAGCTATGGTGACATGGGAATGTATCAATTGATTGATTTGCTGCTGGAAAACCGGAAAGGGACAGACTATCGCAATCGGGCGCTAGAGCGGCTGCATGAGTATGATCAAAAGCATAATAGCGATCTCGTTGAAACGTTAGATGTGTTCTTAAATAAAGATAGTAACGTGAATGATGCCGCAAAAATGTTAAATATTCATCCGAATACACTGGCCTATCGTTTGAAGCGTATTTCTGAAATTGGCGGCATTCACTTTAAGGATCCCAATCAGAAGCTGATGCTATATCTTGATTTAAAGCTAGAGAAGTTTTTGTGAATTTCCCCAAAAGCGCTATTTGTTTTTCTCCTTTCTCCACAAGGCAAAAACTTTGAAAGCGTTTTATACTGAGGCTACAAAGTTGTTAAGGGGGAAACATCATATGATTATTGGGGTACCTAAGGAAATCAAAAACAATGAAAACCGCGTAGCGCTTACACCAGCAGGAGTGCTTTCATTCGTAAATGCAGGGCACACCGTATTAATTGAACAGAATGCTGGAGCAGGAAGCGGCTTTACGAATGAGGATTATACAAATGCAGGTGCGACGATGCTAGAGAGCGCAGCTGATGTTTGGGCAAAGTCACAAATGATTATGAAGGTAAAAGAACCGCTCCAAAGCGAGTACGGCTACTTCCGTCCGGGGCTGATTTTATTTACTTATTTGCACCTAGCTGCAGAGCCGTCATTGGCACAGGCGTTAAAGGATAGCGGCGTAACCGCAATTGCATATGAAACAGTGGAAGTAAATCGTACGCTTCCGCTTCTCACGCCGATGAGCGAAGTAGCAGGCCGTATGTCCGTTCAAATCGGGGCACAATTTCTGCAAAAGTCAAATGGAGGGCAAGGTATTTTGCTTGCAGGCGTACCAGGCGTAAAGCGCGGCAAGGTTGTGATTATCGGCGGCGGTATCGTTGGTACAAATGCAGCGAAAATAGCAATCGGTATTGGGGCTGATGTGACAATTGTTGATGTAAGCGCGGATCGCCTCCGTCAATTGGATGATATTTTTGGAACAAATGTAAAAACGTTAATGTCTAATCCGCTAAATATTGCTGAAGCGGTGAAGGAAGCCGATCTTCTCGTTAGTGCTGTATTAATTCCTGGTGCCAAGGCTCCGAAGCTTGTAACAGAAGAAATGGTACAAACGATGAAGCCGGGATCTGTGATTGTCGACGTTGCGATTGACCAAGGCGGTGTGGTGGAAACATGTGACCATGTAACAACGCATGACAATCCAACCTTCGAAAAATACGGCGTAGTGCACTATTCTGTTGCAAATATGCCAGGAGCAGTACCAAGAACGTCAACGCTTGCGTTAACAAACGTCACGGTTCCGTATGCACTGCAAATCGCAAACAAAGGCGTATATCAAGCAATTGCAGAAAATCCTGCGTTAAAGCTTGGTTTGAACGTGGCAAATGGAGAGATTACGTACGAAGCAGTTGCAAGAGATCTTGGTTATAAGTATGTGCCAGCTGAGAGCGTGTTTGAAAAGGAAGTAACATTCGCATAAATGCCAGCTCCCTCTATGAGGGAGCTGTTTATCTATAGGGGGATATGTATGGGTAGCTATCGTGATACGTGGGCAGAGATTTCGCTTTATGATATCGAAGAAAATGTTAAACAATTTCGGAAATTCATACAAAAGCATACAAAGCTGATGGCCGTGGTCAAGGCAGATGGCTATGGCCATGGCGCGATTGAGGTTGCCAAAGCGGCAATCCGGGCAGGGGCTGGCTGTCTTGGTGTGGCTATACTAGATGAAGCGCTGCAGCTAAGGGATGCGGGTATTTCTCATCCTATTATGGTGCTTGGCTGCACGCCGGTTCGCTCCGTTGCCAAAGCAGTTTCAGAGAATATTACACTTACTGTTTTTAGTGACGAGGTACTGGAAGAAGTAATTCAGCAATCCAAGGTGCAGCAGCAAACCGCCTGTATTCATATAAAAGTAGATACAGGGATGTCAAGAATTGGAGTTACCTCAGCGGATGAGGTGCTTATGCTGGCGCGAAAGGCGATTTCTGCTCCGTTTATTAAGCTCGAAGGAATCTTTACTCATTTCGCAAATGCTGACGCTATAGATGAATCGTATACATATAAGCAGTTTCATACATTTTTACAAATCATAGAGATCTTACAGCAGCATGGCATTGAGATCCCGCTCAAGCATTGCTGTAGCAGCGCCGCTGCAATGCGATTTCCAGAAATGCATTTGGATATGGTGCGCATCGGCATTGCCTTATACGGACTATGCCCGAGTGCATCGTTAAGAGACCATCCTATCCAGCTTAAACAAGCAATGAGCTTAAAAATGAAAATTGCCGCGGTCAAAACCGTTTCGGCTCGGCAGCCAATCAGCTATGGATGTACATACATACATGAAGAGGATCGACAAATTGCAACGCTGCCAATTGGCTATGCTGATGGTGTATCCCGTTCGCTTTCTAATCGAGGAGGTGTGCTGGTGCGAGGGACATTCGCGCCGATAACCGGACGAATTTGCATGGACCAAATGATGATTGATGTAACGCATTTGTCGGGATGTCAAAAAGGGGAGGAAGCAGTGTTGTTTGGACGAAATGATCATGCCTTTCAAGCTATCGACACAATTGCGGATATCATAGGAACGATACATTATGAGGTGGTTTGTTTAATAGGGAAACGCGTACCTCGGTTGTATGTGCAGGATACAATCCTCTGATAGGCAAAGAAGATTGTTAACTGGCAGATCTGTTTTTTACACTTTAAGAAGGAGTATAAAATTCCCGCTAGAAGCCAATTCAATGTATCAGGAAATTTTAGGAACAAAGTGCAACTGCGCCTTTATCTTTGACAATCGGCGAGTTTTCTTTCTTTATTAATAGCTTAGAAAAACCGCCCTATCGCTAGGCGGTTTTTTCTAAGCTATTATGTTTTAGCAACTCAATGACTTACACTGCGCTTAGGATTTGGTCCATATTGGTTATCATTCTCTTGGCTATCCTGGCATGCAAATACAATTAAAATGATGCTGCCGATGAGGGGAATTAAGCTGATTAAGAGCCACCATCCGCTTCTTCCTGTGTCATGCAATCTACGAACTCCAACAGCTAAGGATGGTAATAGAATGAGTAAAGAATAAATGCCCGTTAGCAGTGACGAAAGATCTGCAAGCGCATCTACTATTGAAAGTACAATAGAGATAATGACATGAACGAGGACGAACATCCAATATTCCTGACGACTGGCTCTCCCTTGAAATCCTACGTAATTCTTTAACACCTTCAAATACCATTGCATGTAAGTTCCCCCTTATGAATGTAATGGTTGACTGCAAAGTGGACGCTTCATTATTAACATATGTAGCCTTGTTCCAAATTATTAAACTGTTTGTTTAAAAAAATAAAAGTCTATTCATTAGTTTCGGTGTAAATAAGGCTCTATTAAAAATAAAGATTTCATTTATCTGTTCTTTTTTCATAACTATTTCTTTCTATTTTTATTTCATTAGAATTCCTATTACTTTTATTATAAAAATTGTGAAAACATCATTCTTCTTTAGCCTTACAGCCCCAAGGGATTCAGCCATTTCTACTCCCCAGTTTTACACAGTTGTCCAAAGCATGTTTTTCATCTATTCACAATATATTTTTCTAAGAAATTGAATATTTTGCATAAGTTTTCTTTTTTTTACGATTAAAAATTGCATTTCTTCAATAAAAATTTGATTTTCTTCATGAAAACGATTATCGTTCTCAATTATTTATATTTTCCTGCTAAAGAAATATGAGAAGGGAAGCTGATCTGCGGCCGGATTTCCAGCTTCTTTATGGCTAAATAAAAAAGCCCTAAAAAAGGGCATAAGAAAATAAGGGTACGTTATGCGGAAATTTTTGCCTGATAGTACCCTTGGGCAATTTTTTGAACATAAGAGGCCAAATCAGCTTCAATCTCACGGACAATCGTCATCGCAGCTTCATAGCCTTGCAGCGTGAAGGAGTGAAGGTCATGCTGAATGCGCTGCAGGGCTTTTTCGAGCGTGTCTATTCCAAATTCAAGTGCAAGGTTATGAATGTGCCTTTTGTCGATTTCACAGCGGCCAAAGCTTTGGAAGAACGATTGGAAGCGTGTGAATAAGTGTTCGGCATATGCCTTTTCTATCGTTTTTTGCTTTTTGCTGTCGCGCGAGCCGATTAAGCTGCATGACAGAATAAACCCATCCTTCACTTTTTCAAGGATGGATTTTTTCATATTCTTTTCTTCCATAAATGTTTTGATGCAGTCTTCCTTTTCAAATAGCTCTACCTTGAAGATGGAGCTGAGCTTGTCTGCTAGCTGGCGAATTGCTCGTTTGTAGCCGATATAGCGGGGTAAAACATGCTTGATTTCGCTGTAGGAGAGCAAGGCTTCCGTTTCTTTTTTTACATTTACATCCTTTTCGTATGTATAGAGTGCGCGCAGCGCGAGGCGCAGTACGTTTACGCTGCGGATATCGAGCAGCAGGTACATGACTTCATCTGCAATAGATGTGTAGCCGCCTTTGGAATAGTATTCATCCTCTTGGAAATCCTCAGCCTTCTCCTGTGATGCTTCCTTTGTATGCAAATCAAGGAAGTCCTCTAAATAGTTGCAAAGAGAGACTTCGATATACTCTCCCCATAGTCTATCCCATCGGATGATGCCGGCGTTTGCGAGCTGGATGTTGTTATTTTGGATGGTACGCACGGAGCAGCCCATCGTGCGCGCCATTTCTTGTTCGGAGATTAGTGTAATTGTGCCATCGCTTGTGCATTTGGATGCATACGTGAGCATTTGCTTCATTAGAGAAGCAGTCCATTTGATGGATAGAAATGCGTCGCGAATGCCGAGATTGTGCTGTTCATATTGGTATTTTCCGTTCTGCTTCGTTTGCCGATTCAAGCCGCTCATCACAGCGAGAAGCTTGTTTGCCACAAGAATATGGCGCTTTAAGATCAGCTTTCCTTGCTCCATGTGTACCCCTCCCTTCTATTTTCCTTATTACAGTATAGTGGGGGAGAAGAAGGGTGTAAAACGACATAACGGTACGGGAAGTTGGTTCACTTCTCTTTAAAAGCTTGATATATCAACGTTTTTGAGTAGTGTCATATTGGTACGGAGGAATGGTTCAACTTTATGTGTGACAGAGAATTTGTACAAATGAGTACGGAGTTTTGGTTCAAAAATGGTCACATATGATAGATTTTGCTGTGATTTGCCCCTATTTGTTCATCGTTGTTATGTGTAGAATTGTAAGCGGGATGCGGTTTCTGCATAGAAAAATCATACGGAATGACAGAATAGTACGGAGGTGTGGTTCATTTTCAAAGCTCATCGTTATTTTTTTGTGAATTGGCATGTTTCGTACGGGGATTTGGTTCAAATTATAAGGAATACAGCTGCTTTGTTCACAAAATGTTCATAATTAAAATGCGAAAAAACACAGAAAAAGAGGGATTTACGTAGAAAATATAGCCATTTAGCATATGTTGTCGAAAAAGTACGGAGTTGTTGTTCACTATGTCAAAAAGGTACGGAAGCTATGTTCACTTTTTACGAAAAGTACGGAAGTCTGGTTCATTTTTTAGAAAAAGTACGGAGATCTGGTTCACTTTTTCTGCAAAACAGTACGGAGAAGTGGTTCAACTTTTGACATATTGGTACGGAGAATTGGTTCAAAGTTAAAAGAGCAGGAGATTGGATGAGTGGGTTCTATGCATGAAATGATTGAGATGCGGGTCTACTGGCACATTCTAGTGAATCAAAAGGGGTGAGCGCAACGCGCTCACCCCTTTTGCCAACAGCCTTAATCGGCGAGTTTTCTTTATTTTTTATTCATTCCTTGCTTCTCCACAAATTCCTTCATATACATTCTTGTAGGACGTGAAAGAGCTTGCGCCATCTGTCCGGTCCATGTATCCGTTCGCACACCGCCTGTTCTTTCCGTGTAATAGCGTTGGATTGTTTCATTGTATTGCTGCAGCTGCTTTTTGTATGTTTCCTCGTTCTGGTTGTAGGCATCTTCATGATAGATATGCGCAAGCGGCAGGCGCGGCTTTTTGCCAGGTTCATGAGCGGGATAGCCGACTGTCATGCCAAAGAGCGGAATGACGTATTGCGGTATGTTCAGCAGCTTCGCTACCTCATCTAAGTTATTGCGCAATCCTCCGATATAACAGATGCCAAGACCCATCGCCTCAGCAGCGACAGCCGCATTTTGCGCCGCAAGCGCTGCATCGATGACAGCAACCATAAATTTCTCCGTACTTTCGAGAGAATCAGTAAGGCTGGCTTGTTCCATCTCAGCAATGACAAAGTGGCGGTATAAATCTGCACAGAAGATGAAAAAGTGACCATTGGCTTCTACATAAGGCTGATGCCCGGCAAGTTCGGCAAGCCGCTGCTTTTTCTCTTTATCGCGCACGCCGATAATCGAGTACGCTTGGATATAGCTAGATGTTGATGCGGCTTGCGCGCTTTCTACAATAAGCCGAATTTGCTCATCAGATAACGGTCTATCTTCATATTTTCGAATGGATCGATGCTTTAGCAGCAGTTCAATAACCTCATTCATTCTTCGTGTATCCCTCCGTTTAGGTTAGCGCATCATAATTGGAGTATTCCATCGGCATATATTCGTATTTGCCTTCTAACAGGTCGCGCACTTCTTTTTCCTCGAGCGGAATAAAGGTGACCCAAAATACCTCGCCGACGCGGCGATAGGATTGGACGACAATTTTTTGTGAAATGAGCTCTTCTAGCGCTTCCTCAACTTCTTTTAAGTTTTCTGATTTTCGCCTCTTTTTAAAACGGATTTTTGTCGCGAAGTAGATATAATTGAGCTTTACCTGATAGGATGATTTCGACTCATAGCAATACAGACGTTCCTTTTGCAGTGCAAACAGCAGGTGGTAGGAAGAGTCAAGGCTGAGGTTTTCCACCTTCTTTTTATACATGCGAATCGTTTGCTTTTGGATATAGTCGTGATAGATCACTTCGTTTACATGAATTTCAGCAACGCGCGTACCGTTTGGCTGCGTATAGATGCGGACAAAATCAAAGATGCCATATGACACAATATCGTCATCCTGCCGCTTTGTCATGCTGAAATGCTTCATTTTTGTAATGCGCTCTTCTACAATCTTATAGTTTTTCGTGCCGTCCGTTTTATATAGGTTTTTGACGAGGTCACCGATTTTAATTTCAATAATTTTACGGGACGCAAAGCGTTCGTCACGGTTGCTCATGACTTCCAGAAAAATTTTATAATCCAGCCGGTCTAGATCACTTACCTTGTTGCCGTGCTCTTCTACATATTCCTTCTCAATGAGAAATTGATAGTCTGTTCCATCGCCAAGGTTGTAGTAGCTTTGAAAGTAATGTTTTCCTTCGCGCTCAAGCATTGGTTGATTAAGCTGTACCTTGCCGCGCGTGTTAGAAAAGAATGGGTGCTCGACTGTGCTGAACGGACTTTCAATAATGAGCTCGTCTAGAAGAGAGAAGGAGTTATCCGTTAATGTGATGCCAAGGATGACGGCGATGTCCGCGTATAATGCTTTTTCGATTTGCGAACGTGTTTTTGCGTGAATATAGCGATAGTCTGATAAAAACTGCGAGTCGTCTTCGCTCCATTTTGTAATTTCCTCTATTCTAGATGCAATGACCTCAGCGGGCGAAGAAAAGCTGTGGAATTGCTGCTGAAATGCTTTTTCTCCGTATTTCGTATAATATGCCTCCAGCAAATCATATTCCTCTGCCAGCTCCTTGCGTCCTTTTTTCTTATTTTCGTAATCCTGTATCGCACTGTTTACCCAGCGCCGCTTTGTCCGATTTAAAGAATTGCGCTTAATAATGCGAAGCGCATCTTTGATGTCTTTATCATGATATTTTTCTTCATAAATCGAAAGGATGGCATCCTCTAAATCCTGTTTCATATATTTTTCATAGACAGAAAGGATATTCGATCTTGAAATTCTATCAATAACCTCGCTTGTTAGTGCGGAAGTTTGTACCAATGCTATCACCTGTCTTTCCTGTACAGATTGTACCAAAGTCAGGCAAGAGTTTTCAATGTATGGAACCAAACTTTGCAGAGATGAACACATGGTGGAATTTGGACATGCTACTACGAGGGAAAGAAGGCATGGTATACTATGAAAGATTACCTATAAGTAAGGGGAGCAGCTATGCCAAATATTCATTTGATTTATACATATATGGCGCTTGTAGCATTTGTGTTTATCGCTTTGCCGGTCATATTCAGCTTTCCCGGAGCGAGAGCTGGGGGATTGTTAGTAGTGTATCGGATTGTGCGAAAAGCAGAGATGTACGCGGCATTAGCTAATACACTCATACATGAGCTGTCCCATGGCTTAATGGCGATTGTGACAGGCGGGAAGATCCATAAAATTACGCTGCATCGCGATACGAGCGGTTTAGCTATTACAAGAACAAAAAGATCCCGCATCATACGGGCATTAGTCGCATATGCCGGTTATACCGGTTCTTCCGCAGCAGCGGTCGGCTTGTTTTATTTGCTGCACCAGGGCGATTATTATACAATTTTGCTTATTTTTCTTGGTATTGCAGCTGTCTCTGCTTTGTTTTGGGTTCGGAATTTGTATGGATTTCTTTGGGCGATTAGTTTTTTGTCAGTAATCGGATATATTGTCTATAAACAATATACAGTGCTTATTCTTCATACGAGCATTTTCTTCTCGGTTGTAGTGCTTGTAGATTCCATTACATCGGCATGGACGATTTGTAAGCTAAGTGTGACGAATCGGCGTGAGGCAGGAGATGCGGCAAGCTTGGCGCAGGCTACGTTTATTCCAGCTGCCGTGTGGGGATTGGTATTTTTCGGGCAGGCATTGTACGCAGGGTACTATGTGATGAAAACATTTATGCTGTAGGAAGGAATTACTGAAACAAAAAAACGCGCTGCATACTCAGCTTTAGAAGAGTACGCAGTGCGTTTTTTTATTTCTTATAGAAGAAATATTCCTGCAATTCCGCTGGCAATGCCAAGTATGACAACGGAAGCTGCAACAAAGACAAGCACTCGTCTTGGAAATGCTTTAGAAACGATAAGAAGAGACGGCAGACTGATTGCAGGCAACGTAAGAAGCAGCGCAGCAGCAGGACCTGTACCAATTCCGACAGCCATAAGCGCTTGGATAATTGGAATTTCCGCTGCAGTTGGAATGACAAACAGCATACCGGCAATAGCAAAGCCGATTACAGCAAGCAAACTGTTAGCAGCAGCATCGCTTAATTCCGGGAATAGCCAAACACGTACAGCTCCGAGCACGAGCACTGCTAGTATATATGCAGGTACTGTGTAAAAAATCATGCTTCCCATGCTTTTGAACCATCTCTCTAAGAAGGAGCCGCTTTCCTGCTGCTTGATTTGCTGCGTTAATTTTTCAGTCATAAATGCCGGCTCTGCATCCTTTGCAAAACGATTGGCAAAATAACTAATACCGAATGTAAGAATAAGACCAAATACGAGGCGGAGCACAGTGAACTTCCATGACAATACAAATGTCATAAAAATAAGGGTAGCCGGATTAATGGTTGGATTGCCAATCCAAAATGCTAAGGCCGCACCGACAGAAACCTGTTTTTTACGAAGTCCAACGGCGATTGGTGCAGCGCAGCATGAACACATCATACCAGGAACCGAAGCAAGTCCGGCTGCAGCAGTGCTGCTAAACGATGTTTTGCCAAGTACACGCAATAGCCATTGCGATGGAAGCATTACCTGAAGTAATGATCCAAGAAGAATGCCAAGCACGGCAGCTTTCCAAACAGCTTTAAAATAAACGATCGTGTAGGACCAGGCAGCGTCCCAAGAAGGAGAGGCATCGCTTGCACCTAAAATGGATGATCCTATTGAATGTGTGGTAGCAGCTAGGATCGTTTTCTGATAATACGGCCACCATTTTACATATAGAAGTCCGGCAGCAGCAATGAACAGAAAGAGGAACACAAGCCGGCGCGTTTTTTTGCTGTCGGCTTGTTCCATGGAAAGTGACGTACTAAGTTGCGACATGTGTAACCCTCCAGCATATAAAATTAAAATTACAATTGATTTTTAATTATATCACAATGTATAGGAAATATAGTAATTTTGAAGATTACTAGCAGTTGTATTATATGCAAGAGAAAAGGCGGACAATGTCCGCCTTAAAAAATTTCTATAATGTAAGTGAATGATTACCAACCTACATTGCACTTTTTAGAGAATGCTACCCTTCCAAGCAGGATAATAAATGAGAATAAGCCGGTACGTTTCATAAGTATTCCTCCTTTTCGATACGTTTTATTATAAAAAACGATTTTGAACAATAAAGTGTTCAACCTGTTTGTAATTTACCAACCGACACTATATTTTTTGGAGAATGCTACCCTTCCAAGTAAGATGACGAATGAGAATAAATCAGTATGCTTCATGAGTGCTCCTCCTTTTTTGAGATGTAAACCGATATCGAACAATGAAGATTCAGCTCGCGAGTTGTTTTACCAACCCACACTATACTTTTTAGAAAATGCTGCTCTTCCAAGCAGGATGATGAATGAGAATAAGCCGATGGGTTTCATTGTGATACCTCCGTTGCATTTAAATTTGTAATGCTTGTTGAGTTAAGAATAATATATAAACCCTATCTTTGTCACGTTAGATGTTAGGAAATATAACGTTTAATTTTCGTTTTTTTCTGTTAAAGAGGAAAGTAACAAGAATTTATAAGGATGAAAATGGATTTTTGTTTCGTGTATTACAAAATGGATGGCTTTTTTCCAGAAGATAAGTATTATACATGAAGAAAAAGGAAAAACAAATAGTTTTTATGTAACTTTAGTGTTAGAAATTATAACATTAGAGATTCCATTTCCCTGCGTTTTATGAAATAATAAGAAGCATGCAGAGGTTTATTGACAATTTTTCATAACTTGCCGGAGGTTTTGACATGCACAAACAAAAGCTAGTATTAGTAGGGAACGGGATGGCGGGTGTTCGTTGCATTGAGGAAATTTTACAACAGAATCCAGATGCTTTTGAGATTACAATTTTCGGCAGCGAACCGCATGTAAACTATAATCGTATTTTATTGTCGACTGTGCTGCAGGGCAGTACGTCGATTGCAGATATTGTAATTAATGACCGCAATTGGTATGAGCAGAACAACATTCAGCTGTTTACCGGGGAAACGGTTGTTGCAATTGATACTGAGAAGAAAGTGATTGCGACAGATCAAAATCGACAAGTGCCGTACGATATTTTAATTTTAGCGACAGGGTCGGTTCCATTTATGCTTCCGCTTCCAGGAGCTGATAAGGATGGAGTCATTGCATTTCGAACAATTGAAGATTGCCAGACGATGGTCGAAACAGCAAAGCAGTATAAAAGAGCAGTTGTCATTGGCGGCGGATTATTAGGGTTGGAAGCTGCGAGAGGACTGTTAAACCTTGGGATGGATGTACATGTTGTTCACATTGCTGACTATCTTATGGAAAGACAGCTTGATCGAACAGCGGCGCAAATGCTGCAGGCGGAACTGGAAGCGCAAGGAATGAAGTTTCTTCTGGAAAAGCAAACAGGAGAGATTGCGGGGGGAAGCCGGGTAGAGAGGCTGCTTTTTAAGGATGGAACAGAAGTAGAAACCGATTTAGTTGTCATGGCTGTCGGGGTAAGGCCGAATGTGCAGCTGGCAAAGGAAAGCGGCATAGAGGTAAACAGGGCGATTGTCGTCAACGACTATTTGGAAACAAGTGTACCGAATGTGTATGCAGTCGGCGAATGTGCTGAGCACCGAGGGATGGTGTATGGACTCGTAAAGCCCTTATATGAGCAAGGGAAGGTATTAGCTAAGCGCGTTTGTGGAATCGATTCAGGTGGATATGAAGGATCGGTTCTTTCTACGCAGCTGAAAATATCCGGTGTTGATGTGTTTTCAGTCGGTCAGTTTACGGAGGATGAAACAGCGAAGGCTGTTACAATTCATAATGCAGCGGATGGAATTTATAAAAAGGCAGTGTTCCGCGAAAATAAAATGGTTGGTGCTGTATTGTTCGGGGATACAAAGGACGGTGCAAAGCTGCTTGATATTATTGTGAAGCAACGAGATATATCCGATGCAGATAAAGTAGCTCTTCTTCAATCATCAAACGGGGGTGAGCATGAGGTTGCTGCTATGGCTCACAGCAGCATTATTTGTAACTGTAACGGTGTTTCAAAGGGAAGTATTATCGAAGCGGTTCAAACAAAATGCTTAACAACAGTTGAAGAAATTAAGGCATGCACGAAGGCTTCCGGCTCTTGCGGCGGATGTAAGCCGGTGGTAGCAGATTTATTAGCATATATACAAAGTGATGACTTTGAGGAAGTAATCGAGCAAAAGTCAATGTGTTCTTGTACGACACTTACTGAGGATGAGGTTGTGCGGGAGATGCAGCTGCGTGGCCTTGTGTCTGTGAAAGAGGTCATGAGGGCACTCCAGTGGAAAAGCAGCACTGGATGCTCGGTTTGCCGTCCTGCCTTGCAGTATTATTTAGGAATGATTGACCCAGAGTACGAAAGCAAACGTGAAGTTTTGTACATGAATAGAAGGATGAACGCGATTGTACAAAGCGATGGGACATATTCCGTCGTTCCGCAAATGTACGGCGGCTTAACGACGGCAGAGCAATTGCGGAAGATTGCTGATGTGGCTGAGAAATATCGTATTCCGAATGTAGCTATAACGAGCGAGCAGCGCATTTTACTGATGGGTGTGAAGAAAGAGGATTTAACGGGTGTGTGGGCTGAACTGGATATGCCGTTAAGTGCGACGTACGGCAATATGGTGCAAAATGTGAAAACATGCATTGGTGAGCATGTTTGTCAATGTGAGAAGGAGAAGGCACTCGCATTGGCTGTTCGTCTAGAAAAGCAAGCTGAATTTGTAACAACGCCTTATCGAATCAAAATGGGTGTATCAGCTTGTATGCATAATGGGGCAGGCTCAACAACGAAGGATATCGGCATTATGGGAATGGACAGAGGATGGGAAATCTACGTTGGCGGCAGCAGCGGGCGCAATGTACGCAGCGGACAATTGCTTTGCATTGCCGAGACGGATGAGGAAGCAATTGAAATCATTGGCGGCTTTATTCAGTATTACCGTGAGGCAGCCAATTATTTGGAGCGCACATGGCAGTGGTTAGATCGAGTCGGCATCATCCATGTAAGGGAAGTATTGTTTGATAGAGAGCTTCGCAGGCAATTGCTAGAGCGGCTGGAAGCAGATGCAGCTTATTATCAAAGAACATCAAATAAAAGCTACTCATAAGCAGGAAGGGATGGACAGTTATGACCGAGTTGTTATTAAAGTATTTTCGCTCCAGACAGCAGGAAGCGGAAACGGAGCGTGTATATGATACACAATGCCCATATTGCAGCATGCAATGCAAAATGCAGCTTATTGAGCAGTCAATTGTCACGCGTAAGCAGTATAAAACGATTGGAAAGGACAATCCAACCTCTGAAGGACGGTTGTGCATTAAGGGGATGAATGCGCACCAGCACGCTTTGCATAGCGATCGGATTACGTATCCGTTACTCAAGGTAAATGGTGAGTTTGTCCGTATTTCATGGGAGCAGGCGCTTGAGAAGATACGCGAGAAGTTTACGAGCATTCAGGCTGAAGATGGACGCGATGCGCTAGCGGTGTACGGAAGCGCATCGATTACGAATGAAGAGGCATACTTGCTGGGGAAATTTGCCCGTGTTGCCCTGCAAACAAGGTATATCGACTATAACGGAAGACTCTGTATGTCAGCAGCTGCATCAGGTGCGAGCCAAACGTTTGGTATGGATCGCGGATTCACCAACAGCATGTCTGAAATTCCTCACGTACGCTGTATTATTTTGGCGGGTACAAACATCGCTGAATGTCAGCCAACGATGATGCCGTACTTTGAAAGAGCAAAGGAAAACGGGGCGTATATTATCGCGATTGACCCGAGGGAAACGGCGACGACGAAAATGGCAGATTTGCATTTGAAAGTGAAGCCGGGAGCGGATGCTGCGCTTGCGAACGGTCTACTAAAAACAATTATCGAGGAAGGTTTAGTGGATGAAGCGTTTGTTCGCGAACGGGCAAAAGGCTTTGATGAGGTAGCGGAGCATGTTGCTGCTTTAGATATGGATGAAATTGCGGAATTAACAGGTGTTCAAGCCGAGCAAATCCGTAAGGCAGCTATCATGTTTGGACGTGAAGAAACGGGAATGATTTTTACGGCAAGAGGAGTGGAACAGCAAACAGACGGATCTGCTGCTGTCCGTAATTTCCTTAATATTCTGATTGCCACAGGTAAAATTGGCAAGCCATATTGCGGATATGGAGCTGTAACGGGCCAAGGAAATGGTCAGGGAGCGAGAGAGCACGGTCAAAAGGCGGACCAGCTGCCAGGCTACCGTTCGATTGAAAATGAGGAGCATCGGGCATATATTGCGGATGTGTGGGGAATTCGTGCTGAGGACTTACCAAGAAAAGGCGTATCGGCATACGAAATGATGGAGAAAATTCATAGCGGCGAGATCACCGGTATGCTGCTCATGTGCTCTAATCCAATTGTATCCAACCCGAATGCCCATCTTGTGCAGGAGGCGTTACAAAAATTAAAGTTTTTCGTGGCGGTTGATTTATTTATTTCTGAGACTGCTAGATTAGCAGACTTAATTTTGCCGGCTTCCTCTTATTTAGAGGATGAAGGAACGCTTACAAATGTAGAGGGACGCGTTACATTGCGGGAAGCAAGTATGCCTTGTCCGGGAGAGGCGAGACACGATTGGCAAATTATTTGTGACATTGCGAAAGTGCTTGGTAAGGGAGAGTACTTCTCATTTTCATCTGCCGAGGAAATTTTTAATGAATTACGCATAGCGAGCCGCGGGGGCATTGCGGATTATTCTGGTATCACATATGATCGTTTGCGTAAAGAGAACGGCATTTTATGGCCGTGTCCGGATACGGAGCATCCGGGAACGAAGCGATTATTTGAAGAATCGTTCGCGCATCCTGATGGTAAAGCGGTAATGGCGGCTGTTCCAAACAACTCGGTCGTTCCGAAGGAAAAGCCGGATGAAGAGTTCCCGCTGTATTTAACAACAGGGCGCGTTATGTCGCACTACTTAACAGGTGTACAAACAAGAAAAAGCCCGTCGCTCGCAGCGCGGAACTTCGAATCGTTTATGGAAATTCATCCGGCAACAGCGATGAAATATAATGTGCAGGATCAGAGTCTTGTAAGGGTAGAATCACGGCGGGGAAGCATTGTGGTAAGAAGTCAGTGGTCTGATAAAATTAGGCAGGATACAGTATTCGTTCCATTTCACTGGGCTGATTCGCAAAATGTGAATTTTTTAGTTCCAAAGGACTTGGATCCAACATGTAGAATGCCTGGATTTAAGGCAAGTGCGGTGAAAATAAGTCCAGTAGTAGAGCCTATCTCCCATTAAGGGAGGCGGCTTTTTATTTTCTGATTATGAAGTAATTTTTATTTAGGATCATCCTTTCGTAGATTTTGTACGGAGGGATGATTTTTTGCGAGTAGTCTTTACTCATAAAATAACATCCTCGTGGTTATATTAAAAAATAAAACTAGGAGGATGCAGCATGACGACCTCGAGTCAAGTACCTATCACGTCATCAGAATTAGCTAATTTATGGATGACTTATCATGAAAAAACGATGGTTATTAGGGTGCTGGAACATTTTATCGAGCACGCTGATGAGGAAGCAAAACAACTGTTGCAGCTGCATTACGATGGAGCTGCCAAAAGTGTAGAGGTGATTGCAAATATTTTTAAGCAAGAAGGGGCAGTCATTCCTATCGGCTTTACAGAAAGTGATGTACATAAAGGTGTTCCTAAGCTGTATGATTATGTGTTCGATATCATGTATCTGCATATGATTACTAAGGTGGAAATGAGTTTGTATGCACTTTTTACAGGTATGTCCTATCGAAAAGATATTGAAGATTTTTTTATAGGCTTAACCGCAGAATCCCAAGCGATGAACAGCCAATCCACTCAATTTCTTCTACAAAAAGGGGTTTTAGTACGCCCCCCTTTTGTATCCATGCCAACAGAGGTTCGTTTTGTGCATGATAAAAATTATATGGGCGGATTGAATTGGTTTAGTGAAACGAGATCCTTAAACACAGTTGAAGTTTCTCTCATCCATCATGCCATTGAAACAAACCTTATAGGGATGCAATTAATGATTGGATTTGCTCAAGTTGCTGCAAATGAAGAGGTAAAGAACTATCTTGTCAAAGGAATGAAATTATCAAAAAAAATCGAAATTGATTTAGGTGAATTTTTGCGTCAAAGCTTTATTGAACCGCCGGCAACTCATGCTGGTAAAGCAACTGCGTCAAAAACGGCACCATTTTCTGATAAATTGATGATGTACCACACCAGTTTATTAGCTTCCTTTGGGCTCGGAAGTAATGCATTAGGCGGAGCATTTAGTTTACGAAGTGACCTGCCGGCAAAAATGGCCTTGCTTGCAAAGGATATTTTTTCCTTTGCCCAAGAAGGCGGGCAGATTATGATTAAAAATGGGTGGATGGAGGAGCCTCCGCAGGTTGAGGATCGAAATCAACTTACGAAATAATTGATTTGATAACAAAAGGAAGGTGTCCAAAAAGAGCAGAACATAGCACTGCCTTTTGGGCACTTCCTTTTTAATGAATGTTATAATTGAGCATGGAATATACGATTGAAGCTTACCATTTTGCACTACGCCAATTTTTCTTCAAGCTATTCTGCATCATCGTACGTATATATCTTCATCATAGAGCCCCGCTACATAGCCATCAACCTAAAAAACAAACCATCTCAAAACGATAAAAGTGAACAATTCGCACAAATTCTCCGTTCTAGGGGATCGTGATTGCCTAGCCGGATAGGTACAGAGCTCCGACGTCATCATGTCAATGTTATACCCGAAGCGAAGGATATGCAGAATTTCATGCAATTTTGAGTGGTTTAATCCCTCATAAAACGTTGCTATGACAGAGGTGTATAAAAACTTGAATACACAAGAAAAACGGCAGGGGGGACAATTGTTGCGGCTCCTGTTTATATAGATCCTGTAACCTTTGGAGCAGGTGGTAATCCTTATAGAGCAAAAGTTACTATCAGCTAAAAAGCAGTTTTTTGTTCGTAAAAATAAGTTTCATGAACTATACGAAGAGTGTGAAACATGGCGATATAGCGACAGTGGCTGTCATGAAGAAGACCGGCTTTTGAAAAACGGGCTCGAAGCAACTAAAAGCCGCCTCTTCGCAGATATTGTACGAAAGGGCGGCTTTTTTTAGATACACATCTTTAATTTAACAGAGATGTCCGCTTTTCTTAGATCGTATGCAAAAACGCAACACATACAGGCTTCGGTACGCGTACGTCTGATTGCAGCAGCTGCAGTGTTCCTGTTTGTTCGTTTCTTGCAAATAAGACAAGGTTTCCGGATTCCTCGTTGGAAGCTACAAGGAAAGCACCTGTTGGATCGATACGGAAGTCACGCGGCCAGTTGCCTTCTGTATGTGTACGCTCTACGAAAGTAAGTTCTCCAGAGTCTTGGTCTACGCTGAAAATCGCAATGCTGTTATGTCCGCGGTTTGCAGCATATACGAAGCGGCCGTCCGCGGAAAGGTGAATTGCGCTTCCTTGGTTGTTTTCTGTGAAATCTGCCGGAATAGTAGAGATATATTGCAGTTCAGTAAAGCTGCCGTCCTCCGCGTTATAGGCGAGGGCGATGACCTCTGAGCTAAGCTCAGTCATGATATACGCGTATTTTCCGTTAGGATGGAATGCCAAATGTCTTGGGCCGCTTCCAGGCTTCACGGATAATGCATGCACCTCGGATAAAGCACCATCTTTCACTGTATATGTAATGAGCTTATCGATTCCTAAATCAATTGCGACAATGTATTTTTCATCAGGGGCAAAGCCTGCGTAATGCGCATGCGGCTTTTCTTGTCGAGCTGCATTTGGGCCAGAGCCGTGATGCTCCGCGATGGATGAAGCCGGGTTTAATGCGCCGCCTTCATTGCTTACATATAGCTCAATTGTCCCTTTATGGTAATTTGCAGTAACAACTTGGCGTTTGTCAGAATCAACACTGATGTGGCATGGAGAAGCGCCTTCTAAAAGCTGCTTATTCACAAGCTCTAGAGTGTTTGCTTCGCCGTTAATGGAATAGACAGCGGCACCGCCTAAGTCGCCTTCTTTGATAACGGAATATAAATATTGATTGTCTTTGCTAATTGTTACATATGTGGGGTTGTCCAATGTTGCCGCCAGCTCAACCTCGCTCATTGTACGCGTCTCTGTATCAAGTGTGAATTTGTAAATGCCCTTGCTTCCTTCTTTTGTATATGTACCAATGTATCCAACAAACTGCTTGCTGCTCGTCATGCTTGTATGCTCCTCTCAGAAAAGATGTTATCGATTTCATTATAGCGCATATGTTTATCTAGTAAAAATTTTTTATCTGAAAAATAGAAAGAATTGGGCATGCTACAGGGGAATCATTATAATAAAAGATAGAGCAGCCGCTTGTTTTCCTAGTTGGAAAAGGAGCGGCTTTTTCAAAAGATAAAAAATGATAGCTTTGTGAGGCGACGCCGCCCTGCTCCCATGAGCTGCTTGCTGCGGGGAAAGACCTCCGACCGCCGAGGCCAAAGGCTCCTCAATGTGCGGAGAACTGTCTCCTTTGGAAGCGGGGCGGGCTGTGTCCGCTGTTCTTAATAAATCATGGTGGAGGTATGTATGTCGATTGAAGTGCAGCAGTTAAACAAACAATTTCAAATCCATGTTCGGCAGGCGGGATGGACCGATGCGCTGCGCAGCTTGTTCAAGCGGGAGTACCGCCTTGTGGAAGCGGTGCAGGATATCTCGTTTCACATCCCATCCGGGGAAATTGTCGGGTTTTTAGGGCCGAATGGGGCAGGGAAAACAACGACGATCAAAATGCTGGCTGGACTTCTTCATCCAACCGCTGGACAGATTCGGGTCGGGGGCTATGTTCCCTTTGAGCAAAAAGCGGAATTTAAAAAAATGATGAGCTTAGTGATGGGGCAGAAAAGCCAGCTCATTTGGGATATTCCGCCGATGGAGACGTTTTTGGTGAATAAGGCTATTTATGAAATTGAAGAGCGGGCATTTCGGCAAACGCTGGATGAACTTGTTGAGCTGTTAGAATTGGAGCCATTATTAACAAAGCCGACGCGCAGCCTATCGCTTGGACAGCGGATGAAGTGTGAGCTGGCGGCTGCTTTATTGCATAGACCAAAGATTTTATTTTTGGATGAGCCAACGATTGGACTTGATGTGCATACGCAGGAAAAGGTACGTCAGTTTATCGGGAAATACAATCGTGAGCACAAAACAACGATTTTATTAACATCGCACTATATGGGTGACGTTACGGCGCTTTGTGACCGCGTATTAATTATTAATCATGGAAAGCTATTGTATGACGGTGATTTAAAGGTATTAACAGAAAAATTAACGCCATATAAGCTGCTGGAGCTGCGTCTGCCGGATGTCCCGAATATCTCATGGAATGCATACGGCGAGCTTGTTGCACTTGAAGAAGGAAAGGTAACGCTGCGCGTGCCGCGTGAGCGTATTCCGGAGGTGTCTGCGCAGTTTTTGCAGCAGTTTGAGGTGCATGATTTAAATATTGAGGACCCGCCGATGGAGGAGGTTATCACGCTCGCGTTTCAGGAGGGATCTCATGCTTCATAAATACGTTGTTCTTCTTCGCATGAAGTATGTAGAAATGTTCGCCTATCAGCTGGCCACCATCGTTTGGATGACAGGTGCGATGGTGCAGCCGCTCATTACGATGCTTGTATGGATGAATATTTACCCAAAGCAAGAGGATGCATTTATTTTTTATTTTGCCGCTCTTATTTTTGTAGAACGGATGACAAGCGCCTGGGATGTTTGGGAGCTTGATCGTGAAATTCGGGAAGGGACATTTTCCTATCAAATCGTTCGCCCGTTTCATCCGATCCATTGGGCGATCGCTGAGAATTTTGTATATAAGGCATTGTTTTTTGTGATTTTGCTTCCGGTATGGGGCCTGCTCGCTCTCTTTGTTCCAGCTTTGCGCTTTCAGATGAGCGCACTGCAGGCGCTTCTTTTTCTTGCGGCGCTTATACTTGCAGCTGCCATTCGGTTTTTGTTTAGCTATTCATTCGGTCTTCTTGGCTTTTGGATTACGAAGGTAACGGCTGTCTACGGAATGTTTGAAGCCATCTCGCTCTTTTTGTCGGGCCGCATTGCGCCTTTGTCGCTGCTTCCGCCGCTCATTCAGCAAATTAGCTTGTATTTGCCGTTCCGCTATATGATCGGCTTTCCGATTGAAATTGTGACGGGAAGTATACAAGGAACAGCTGTTATGTACGGGTTTATCGGGGCAGCGAGCTGGTCGCTCTTTTTCGCGATTGTACTCGGCCTGCTTTGGAAGGCAGGGCTTAAGAAAAACCAGGCGGTGGGGGGATAGTATGCGAAGATATTGGCGCATCTTTCGTGAGTTTTTTCGAACGTGTTTAGTAGAGGAGCTTGAGTATCGCAGCGAATTTGTTGGGAATTTGCTGTCAAGCCTGTTTGGCATCGGAATTGCCATTTTGACGATTCATATCTTTTTTTATCAAACGAATGAGCTTGGCGGCTGGGCGTATGCGGATGTATTGCTGCTGCTTGGCGTGTTCAATACGCTGCAGGGCCTTATTGATTTTGCGCTTCGTCCGAATATGCCGCGGCTGCTGCAGCATATTCGAAAAGGAACATTTGATTATGTGCTCACAAAGCCGGTAGATAGCATGTTTTACGTAAGCTTTCGTCATTTAGTGTTTTGGCGGCTCATTGATGTGCTGCTTGGCATCGGTCTTGTTCTATATGCATTGGTGCAAAAGCAGTATATCCCGTCCGCAGTGGATGTGATCATGTTTTGCGTTACCATTTGCTTGTCGTTTGTCATCATCTATGCTCTTTGGATGATGCTTATGACGACAGCCTTTTGGGTAATCCGCATGGATGATTTATCCTTTGTGTTTAATTCCTTTTTTGAAACGACACGTTTTCCGATCGGTATGTATCGCGGCTGGCTGCGCGTAGTGCTTACGTACGTTTTGCCTGCAGCCTTTATTACAAGTACACCAGCTTTAGCGCTGCTGGGGAAATGGAATATAACTGCTGCTGCAGCATCAATTTTGATTGCCGGCATATTTTTATGGCTATCGCGACGATTTTGGCGGTATGCCCTTCGGTCGTATACGAGTGCGAGCAGCTGAAGAAATCGGTCAGTACTGTCGTTATGCATGCATATAGATAAATAAAGGAAGCGGCGGAGGGGATATTGTGGACAAGACAATGGTGAGACGATTGACGTTGATTTGGCTGATTGTGAGCGAGGCCGTCTTAGTTTGTTCGCTTTTATTCTGGTATATTGGTTTTGTCTTTTCCTTTGAAATTGGCTGGATGTTTGCTGCATTTGTTGGCTCATATCCGCTTTTTGTGTTCCTTTCAGCAATCATGGGATGGCGCGCCTTTAAACAAAGAGCGTATCAGAAATCTGTTTCATGGAGTTTGTTTCCGCTTGTCTGGTATATCATTTTGAACATTATGCTATGGCTTGAATGAAGGAAGCAAGGCTGCTGCCTAAAGCGGCCTTGCTTTGTTTTATTTTTAAGGTAATTTCCGTTGTATTAGCAAGATTCTATAAGAACTTTCCCAAAAATTATAATGTAAACGGTCGTTTTTGGTCAGAAAGAGCTAAACATTCGCTCATACTCAAAAAACTATGAAAAATATATAGCTCAAAATATAATCAAAATCTAATAACTAAAGCATCGTATTTGTCTCCTCCTTTTTTAGTATAGGGATCCCGCTGCCATTTTACGGATATTATACGCTAAGGATACGCAGGATTTTATACAGCCTGGTGTGATTTTCTTTCTCACAAAACGCTGCTGTGACAAAGAAAATGTGCATACCATTAGAAAACGGAAAGAGCGGGGAGCCTTGTCCATTGCTGTGTTTGAGGGCGAAATGCTCATAATACATGATTATGTAAACCTGACATGAATACAGCATACATAGTTCCTTGTTTAGCTAAAAGGTAAGTCAGTCAAAGATCTTTTAACAAAATAATCCATAAATATTCCTTGACAGGAATATTCCTAATGAGTTATATTTAGGGTGAAAGGAGAAAGAGTATATGGGTGTCAAAATCACAACAACTTTGAATGCACTTGCCGAACCCAACCGACTAAACATCGTTGAGCTTTTGCGTGATGGCCCCCTTACTGTAGGGGAAATTGCTGAACGACTTAGTCTTCTCCAGCCGCAAACTTCTAAACATCTCCGTGTACTTAGTGAAGCCGGGCTCGTCGAGGTGCAAGCGGTTGCTAATCGGCGAATCTACAAGCTCCGATCAGAGCCGTTCCAAGCGCTGGACACTTGGCTTGAAACTTACCGCAGTATTTGGGAGGAACGATTCGACAACCTGGAGAATTACCTGCAGAAGCTGCAATCCAAAGAGGACAAACAAAACTAAATCTAGGGAGGATTTTTCAATGTTAAACAAAATGATTTCCAAGGTAGAGGGTCAGGAACTAATTCTGGAGCGTGTTTTTGATGCGCCGCGCGAGCTGGTATTCAAAGCGTTCTCCGAGGCTGAGCATCTAAAGCACTGGTGGGGTCCGCGCGGCTGGACGCTTACGGTTTGCAACGTGGATTTTCGTCCGGGAGGCATCTGGCATTACTGCATGAAATGCATCGATAAGAATCAAGGGGATTTTTATGGATACGAATCTTGGGGAAAAGCAGTATACCAGGAAATCGTAGAAGCAGAAAAGATCGTATATGTCGACTACTTCTCTGATGCAGAGGGCAATGAAATGAAGGAGATGCCTTCGAGTAGGATTACAATAACTTTTGCAGAACATGAAGGCAAGACGAAGATCATCAGCCAGGCTCAATACGCTTCCGCTGAAGCGCTCAAAGCCGTCTTGGATATGGGTATGGAGCAAGGAATTACTCAAACTTGGGATCGCCTCGCCGAGCATTTGCAATCCCTTCAATAACAGCTTCATTAACCGCTAGAGTCTAAACATCTCCGCATATTTAAAAGGGACTACCGACATTTCGCTAATATAGTACAGCTTATCTAATAGAACTGCCGAGAACGGATTTTATGCCAACCAGCCCTAAAATAGGGGCTGGTTTTTCGTTTCTGGGCGGAATGGCAAGATTTTTTTCTTTCAGAAACTGTATTAGTGTATAATGTCCGCGAAAGGTTGGCAGCCATTATTATCAGACTTTATATTTAGTTTTTTACAATCCAACTAAAACCCATATATTGTGACAAGTATGTTATGCACTGAACATAATATCTTTATAGTTTACTGTATGTTACATTAATCCACTAAAAAGATAAATGGCAGTTCCCCAGATAAACAGGGCGGAGCATTTGTTGAATATATTCATTAAGCCTCCCGTACCATCTAACTTCTTCATGACTGTCCCTGCTAGAGTTAATCCAAAAAACCAAATCCAAGATACTGCAATGCATGCGATTGTAAATAAAACTTTTTCTGTCCCAACATATTTTAATGCACTTGTCCCGATAACACCTACTGTATCTAAGATGGCATGCGGATTTAATAAAGAAACTGAAAAAGCGAAGAGGATTTGTCGGCGGATTGGTAATGCTTTATTCGCTTCAGCCGTTGTTGGTTCGGACTGCCAAATAGCATATCCCATGTAAAGCAAAAACAACATCCCAGCAATGATTAGGCTAAGTCGCAGCCATTCAAATTGTAAAACGATAATTGATAGTCCAAAGACAGCTAAAAGAATTAAAAATGTATCACATAGTGCAGCTGCAGCGGTTGCCGGAAGTGCTTGAAGCAGTTTTGGCTGTGCGGCTCCTTGTGAAAATACAAATACATTCTGTACTCCTAATGGTAAAATGAGGCCGAATGCCAGTATTATTCCATGAAGAATGGCTTCCATATAGTCAACTCCTTTTCAATTACTATCGTACTATGATACAACTAAAAGAAAACAACCAATTGGATGGTTTTTTATCCACCCAATTTAGGAGGGGATTGGATGAAGTGGAAGCCAAATCGTCATTCTCATTTGACCGTTCAAGAGCAAATTGTAGATTGGATAAAATCTCGTATTGAACGAGGGGATTGGACTGTTGGCACAAAGATTCCAACACAGCGCCAACTCGCAGCGCAATTTAATGTGAATCGAAGCACCGTGCAGCTTGCACTCGATGAATTGAAGGCAGATGGTTTGCTCGAATCAAAAATGGGATCAGGAGTATTTGTAGCCAGTAATTCATGGAATATGCTTTTGAACAGAGTTCAACCGAATTGGCAGCAACACATTGAATCAAGTATTCATAAACCAAACTACCATACGATTCAACTCATCAATGAATATGAGCAAATGGATCATATCATCCGTCTTGGAACAGGTGAATTATCACCAGAACTGCTCCCAACGAAACAAATTGAACAGTCGTTAAAAGCAATTTCACTTGAACCAAAGGCAATTGGCTATTCATCACCGCAAGGAAGTGAAAAGCTTCGGGGAATTTTATGTAAGTATTTAAAAAAACGAGGTATTCATACAGCACCAGAGAACATTTTAATTGTTTCAGGTGCACTTCAAGCGCTTCAATTAATTGCAATTGGATTATTAGAAGAAGGATCCATTGTTTTTCAAGAACAACCTTCGTATTTAAATTCTGTACATCCCTTTCAATCCGCTGGAATGCGTATGATTTCAGTTTCACGGGATGCACATTTAACAGATAATTTACGGACACTCAAAAGAAAAAGACAATCTTTATTTTACTGTGTACCAACCTTACACAATCCGACAGGACATAATTGGTCGATGGAAGAAAAGAAAAGTCTATACAATGCGTGCAGAGAGCTGCAAATCCCGATTATTGAGGATGATGTGTATCACGAACTATTATTTGAATCATCTTCACCCGCTATAAAGTCTTTTGATACATCAGGACAAGTGCTTTACATCGGCAGTGTATCCAAAACGCTAAGCCCTGGATTACGGATTGGCTGGGTTGTTGCACCTTCACCTGTTATTGGGCGATTAGCTGATATTAAAATGCAAACGGATTATGGTTCAAGTGCCTTTTCTCAAGAAATCGTTGCACACTGGATATCAACTGGCTTATACGAAAAGCACTTGATTAAACTTCGTGAACAATTGAAAAGAAGGGCTGCATTTGTAGAAGAAATACTAGAACAGCAATTTCGAGAAATTGCTACGTGGAAAAAGTCTGAAGGGGGATTTTATATATGGCTCAGGTTTCATAAACCTATTGTAAATAAGACACTATTTTTAAAATTACTTAATCAAAATGTTTTAATTAACCCAGGTTATATTTATGAATCAAGCGATTTACATCACATTCGTCTTTCCTATGTCTACGCGTCGTTGGAAGAATTAAAAGAAGGATTAAATATTTTATTAGCACTAAGCCGGCATTAATTCTTATCTAGTATGTATAAAATACTCTATTTGTGGAGAGGAGGTGTTTGTACTGTCCTCTTATTCTCACAAGAACCAAATATGCTCTTTTGTGCAATTTTATATACTAAAAAAACAGCCTTATGGGCTGTTCGATAACTGCCCATAAGCCATCATATGTCAACAGACAGACTCAAAAGGGCTGTGTTTTTTTCTTAGTGTATAAAATCCGTGGTATGTCAGCAGAACCTCTGATATGAAAAATATTCCAATAAAAAAAATAAAAAAATGTTTGAATAATCTGACATTTTAGCATATAATGTAAAAAAGGACAGGGAGTTGATTTCTATGAAAAAGTATATGCTGAATGCACCGAAACAAGCTGGATTAGACGCTATGTATTCGCTGTTTGCTGAAATGGTTTTGGAAGAATCAATTCGTAAATTCCGCACAGAGAAGCTGCAAAAGGAAATCGATCGCTCACTGGAACTTGGAGACAAAGAAGCATTCCTGCGATTAACAGGGGAGTTAAAGAAGTTAGCTTAGGACATATAATGTGTTACATAATAATAGGAAAGGGAAGAAGCGGTGTGCTTCTTCCCTTTTTGTGGTGCGCTCGATATCGATGCAGGTTCTCTGAGCTGCGAAGGGTGTTCTGTTTCAAAGAGTACATACGTCGTAAACAATTAGATTGATTATTTAATGATTGTTTTTAATTATTTGAAGTTTTGTGTTTATAAAATTGATTTTATAAACAAATACATTTAATTTATTTAATTTTAGTATTTACTTTGTTAATTTTTGGTTATATAATCGAATCAAATGAAAGAAAGGATTTTCCTATGACATATTCTGTTCTTACTAGCTGTCCAGTTTGCAGCAATTCGCTGCATATTACGAAACTGCATTGCTCGCGTTGTCATACGACAATTGAGAATGAATTTAAACTATCAAAGATTGCATCTTTATCTCCAGAACAGCTTCAATTTGTTGAAACGTTTCTGATTTGCAGAGGAAACATTAAAGAGGTGGAAAAGGAGCTTGGCATTTCGTATCCAACTGTGCGCGGGAAGTTAAATGATATTATTACTGCACTTGGATATGACACGGAAACAACGAAAAAGCATCAGCGTGATGAGAAAAAAATTGTTTCTATGTTAGAAAACGGTGAAATCACAGCCGAAGAAGCAATTCGATTATTAAAAAGTGAATAGGGGGAGTTCAAATGAAAGAAGAGATTTCAAAGGTACTAACGATGGTGCAGGAAGGAAAAATAGATTCTGACAAAGCGGCTGAGCTGATTCATGTGTTGAAGGAGAAAGATTCACCACGTGCAACGCCTGCTTCTTATTTGGATAAAATCTTAAAAATACGTGTCGTTTCTAAAGAGCACGATAATGTGAATGTGAATTTGCCAATTAAACTTGTAAAAGCCGTGTTAAAAGCAGGCCATGGTGTTGCGTTAAACGTACCGCAAGCGGAAAAATATGTAAAAGATTTGGATATTGATTTGTTGATTGATGCAATTGAAAATGAATTGGACGGTCAAATTGTTGATATTCAATCAGCTAATGGCGATACTGTAGCTGTTATTATTGAATAGGTTTTTCAATGATGAAAGTTAACATTCAAACAAATCATAAACGTAGATTTACGATTCCGGTCCCCTATAGATTTCTGTATATCTTTAGCTCTTTGTTGTCTTCTAGATTCTTTTGGAGACAGGTGAATAAATGGATACACCATCAGTCAGGGGAAACAACTTTTTCTATCGAACCTTTGGATGCGGCGGAGATAAAGTACTTTCTAAGTGCCATTATTAAAGAGCTCAAGCATCAAAAAGGGCTTGTGATTGTTGATGTAACATTGCAGGATGGCACCCAGGTGATGATAAGATTATAACAACTAGGATTGTACGGATCATAATAAGAAAGGGAAGCAGCAAATGAATTTGCTGCTTCCCTTTTTGTCTATTGAACCTCTTATTACAACGGCAGCAATGCAACCGTTTCTTTTTCTTCCAGCTTTTCTACCATCTCATACCAAGACTGCGGTTTGTTTGGCAGTACTGTGTAATAGCGTCTTAAAAATTGGACGATGAGCCTTGAAGAAATGCCGGTCGTTCCTTTTTGCATCGGCAGGAAGCAAAGATCCAACCCTTCTACTGCCTCGCCATCATTGTTCCAGGATGGATGAACATAAGGGAAATCGAGACGTTTATAGCCAAGGTGAGATAATACCTCGCGGCGAACGTACGGGTCCATTGGCTTCACGCCGCCGAATTCATGATGCTCTACGCGGTATGGATCATAAATTTCTGCAAACATGCCGTATAGCTCTTTACCATTCGCCGCAGCTAATGCAAGCAAATCATCACGGCGGTTTTCAGCTAAAAACGTACCGATGCCAAGCCCTGCTTGACCGATGATTGTAAAGTCTGTCATCGCCACATTGAAATCCTCATAATAGCGGTATTCCGTCGCGCCGACAACCTTGCCCTCATGAACCGCTACAAACACACGGATGCCTGGGTCCTCTAAAGGCTCCTTCCATAATTCAAACTCCAATACCTCCTCAGGAGGAAATACGTCCTGCATAAGCTGGTGCATTTGCTTAAATAAAGGGTCTTGTATGTTTGTAATTCTTATATACTCCATATGCCGCATGCTCCTTTTTATTGAGAATAAAGTTAACTGTATGATGCAGCGCCATCGGCCTGTTTGCAGTGGAGAAAAATCTTCCCCCTTTGCAAGCGAAAACGGGCCGATTCCGCTTTTGTTACACTTTAGGAAGGTATAAATTTCCAGCTAGCAGTTCGTTCGACGTACCAGGAAATTTTAGGAACAAAGTATAAGTGCAGCTACGCCTCTGTCTTCGCCTAACGGCTCGCCAATCGGCGAGTTTTCTTTATTTCCAATCTGTATAAAGATCTGTACGGCGGTCGCGCCATGTTGTGACAGATCCGCTTTCACGTACTTGATAGAGGAGCTCTAAATCAAGGTCCGCTGTGACAATCATATCGTGATTGAGCTCTCCTTCAACTAAAATGCCGCGAGGCGGGAATGGGATATCGTTTGGTGTAAGTACGGCTGCCTGGCCAAAGTTTGCTCTCATAAAGTCAACGGTAGGAAGGGAACCGACCGTACCTGTCGTAACGACGTATACTTGATTTTCGATTGTTCTTGCATGGCTTGTGTAACGAACACGGTGGAAGCCGTGACGGTCATCTGTGCAGGAAGGGCAGAAAATGACATCAGCACCCTTTGCTTTTGCCATCCGTACGATTTCCGGGAATTCGATATCATAGCACGTTAGCATTGCAATTGTACCTTTATCTGTTTCAAATACCTGCAAGCCGTCGCCGGGTGCCATATTCCATTCTTTTACCTCAGTTGGCGTGATATGAAGCTTTGCTTGCTCTGCCACTCTGCCGTCCGGGTAAAATAAGTGGGCTACGTTGTATAGTTTATCGCCTTTGCGCACGACATGCGTTCCGCCGATAATATGCATACCTGTTTGCTTCGAGAGCTTAATAAACAATTCGCGGTATTGCTCAGTGAAATTTGGCAGGTCATCTATTGTTAACGCTTTTTTGCTTTCATCGCCGATAGACATGAGCTGCGTTGTAAAAAATTCCGGGAATAAAACAAAATCAGCGCTGAATTCCTCGGCTGTTTTTATATAATGCTCGACTTGCTCTGCAAACTCGTCGAAGGATTGAATCGTGTGAAGATGGTATTGAACTGCTGAGACTCTAAGTTTCATAGGTTCCTCCTTATCTTAGGAATGAATATATTGCTTTGCTCATAAGAGTGCTATTGCTATTATTAGACAAATGAATCCTTTGCGCAAGTACGCACTTATAGGGCACATAGTGTAAAAATCTATACTAAGAAAAGTAGTGTTGCTTTGCGAAATTGTATGTAATGAAGGGTCTCGAATATCCATAGAAGGATATGTGGCTATGTAATGATGTAATCTTGTGAAAACAAATTGCAGCCCAGATAGGAACGGGCACAGATGCTTGCTTTTGTTGGATGATTTATACGCTTACTCGCCGGATGTACTTTGCTGCGCAATCCGTCCTCCGAAGGTTTCCATATAGTTCTTACCCCATTCATACATCGAATCAAGAATTGGCATAAGGCTTTCCCCTTGCCTTGTAAGGGAGTACTCTACTTTTGGAGGAACAACTGGATAGACCTCACGGTGAATAATCATATCTTCTTCCAATTCTCGCAATTGATTCACAAGCATACGCTGTGTAATGCCGGGGATGAGTGCTTTTAGCTCTCCAAACCGCTTTGTTCCGCTTTTTCCTAAGTGCCATAAAATGAGCATTTTCCATTTCCCGCCGATAATCGCAAGTGTTAATTCCTTTTCGCAGTTAAAGTTTTCATCAATATGCGCCATGTCTTTCACCTCTTATATAGTATACATGACAGTCTGTTTTTTATCATGCCTCAAGGTATCAGTCACTGCAGAAGGCATGGGCTATGCAATTGTACCGAGAGCAGAATTTTATCTTCTTGATTTGAATCATGGTAGTATGGATATATGTATTACAGTAACCTTCCGTAGAGACAGTCAGGCTGTTTCTTACTTTGGAAAGGAAGAGAACATGAAGAAGGGGAGATTGTTGATGAGAAATCTGTTTACACCATTTTCCTACAAAGGCCTGGAATTAAAAAATAGAATCGTGATGCCGCCGATGTGTCAGTATTCTGTGACGAACAAGGATGGAAAGCCAAATGATTGGCATTTGATTCATTATACGAGCCGCGCCATTGGCGGAGCTGGACTGATTATTATTGAAATGACAGATGTAGAGCCGGACGGCAGGTTAACGGAATTCGATCTTGGGATTTGGTCGGATGATCATGTACCGGCGTTCCAAAGAGTGATTGATGCTGTGCATGCCCATGGTGCAAAGGTTGGAATTCAAATTGCGCATTCAGGACGTAAGGCTGAGCATATACATACTCCTGTCGCGCCGTCCGCTATTCAATTTAGTGAGAGATACGGTGTGCCTCGTGAATTGACAACTGATGAAGTAAAGCAAATGGTTGAAAAGTTCCGTGATGGGGTCCGGCGTGCAGTGCAGGCCGGTGTTGACACAGTAGAAATCCATGGTGCGCACGGTTATCTCATTCATCAATTCCATTCTCCGCTGACAAATAAACGGAGTGACGAATACGGACAAGATTTGTCTAAGTTCGGGGTGGAGATCGTTGAAGCTGCTAAGTCAGAGATGCCATCCGATATGCCGCTTATTTTCCGCGTGTCTGGTGTTGAGTATGTTGAGGGCGGCTATGGCATCGATTATATTGCAGAAATATGCCAAAATTATCAAAAGGCTGGGGCGGATATCTTCCATGTATCATCCGGCGGGGAAGGACCGATTGGCTCCGGCGGCCAGCCGGGTATTCACCCGGGCTATCAGGTGCCGTTTGCAAGAGAGCTGAAGCAAAAGCTTGATTGTCCGGTTATTGCGGTTGGAAACTTGGATGATCCATTTGTAGCGGAAGCGGCTCTTGGAAATAAAGAGGCGGATCTTATTGCTGTGGGGCGTGGCATGCTTCGTGACCCGTATTGGGCGATTCATGCGGCAGAGGCGTTAAAGGAAAAGCCAGAGGTGCCGAATCAGTATGCACGAGCATTTTAAATATGGCTGGAAGTCCCTCGCTTTAGGCGAGGGATTTCGCTTTTTTTGAAGTGTAAGCAGCATTATTTGACTTTTTGAACTGTACTAATTATGATTACAGTAAGATGCTTGAGGAGGCCGAGGGTTAAATGAATAGTGAATTTACAATCGCAGTGCACAGCCTAGTTTATTTAGCCTATCTACCCGATCATATGGCGAGCAGCGAGATGCTGGCGGAAAATGTTTGTACGCACCCGGCACGTATCCGAAAGATTATGAGCAGTCTGCGCAAAAGTGGATTTGTGAAGACGAAGGAAGGAATTCGCGGCGGTTATATGCTGAATTGCCGACCTGAGGATATGACTTTAGCGCAAATTTACCACGCCGTCTCATACGGTACGCTAAAGCCAAGCTGGTGTACAGGCAATCCCGAGAAGCATTGTCTTGTTTCAGCAAACATTCAGACTGTAATGGATGGAATTTTCCACGAAGCGGAAACTTATTTAGAAGCGTATTTAGGGAATATTACAATTAGCTCCGTTTTGGAGAAAATTAAAAAATGTCCATAGCGTTTTTATTTCTTTAAAGTGTAATTTTTTTTATTACAGATGTTTTTCATACTCTTTTTAATTACAGAAGGGAAGCATTGTTTTTTCAATGGAAGTTGTTCTATCGCCGCAGCCTGCTTCATGCAGTGAGGATCTTCCTCTATGGAAGCAAAAACGGTTCAGGTCCACTTTTTTGGAAAAACTGTAACTTTTTTTATAACATTTGAAACGGCGGTGAATACACATGTTAACAAATGGTAAATCACGATTGGAAATAGGGGATTGGGTAAAGGGTAAGTCGGGTAATGGCGAGCTGCTGCGCGGTTATATTGAGAGCGTAAATTCCTTGCAGGATATCGTAAAGGTACACGTTGTGGCATGTGATAACGAGGAAACGGTTGGAAAAACAATTCAACTGCTCCGCAAATGGGTAGAAAAGCTACCGGCTTCTGCAGTGGATCGAGAAGGACATATTTTGTCACTTATCGACCTAGCGTTAGAAACGAGAGATGAACAATGGTTTCTGGAGTTATCTGAAACATTAGGCGCCTTAAAAAAGCATACGAAGGAAAGCAAGGCAGAAAGAAGAGGTATCTCTGCTCCGAAGCATAGACTCGGGATATCCGGCATCTTGGAATGACAGGAGACGAATCGAAGGAGACTATGGTCAGGGGAGAAGAGTGTGCCATTATCCAACATGCTTTTAAAAAAATGAAAAACGGGAGTGAAATAGCATGGCAATTGAACATATAACAGATCAAAGCTTCGACGCTTCAGTAAGCGAAGGGATAACACTTGTAGATTTTTGGGCACCTTGGTGCGGACCGTGCCGCATGATTGCACCTGTATTAGAGGAAATCGATGAAGAAATTGGCGGTCAAGTGAAGATTTTGAAAATGAATGTGGATGAACAGCAAATTACACCAACAAAATTTGGAATTATGAGCATCCCGACTCTGCTTCTTTTCAAGGATGGAGAGGTTGTAGAGACAATTAGCGGTTATCAGCCAAAGGAAGCATTAACAGAGGTTATTTCTCAGCATATATAAGAGCGTCCCTCCTGTGTTCAGCACAGGAGGGATTTTTTTGCGAAAAAGTATAGCTTTATGGATATTGGCAGCTTCATCTACCTGCTTCTGCCTTCAGTATATGACTCCGCCCGAACCGTGCGTTTTGTGCACGGGTTGTTCTCCCGTAGGAGCAAGGCCGGCCGCTTCTGTTTTTTCTAGCATAAATCGAACAAGCAAAAAACGAAACAATGTGAGAAACTAGCTGTTTTTTACATAAATTACGGTATTTTACTCATTTGGTATCTTCTATGTTAAAAAATCTAACATATAAATAGACGATATGAGTCTCATTGTATACAGTAGGTAAAAAGTGATGGGAGGCGTTTTTGTTCTAAAGCGGCTGGAGATTTTGAAAGGGGGAGTCGTTCATGGAAGGGATGCACCAAATTCTAAATGTTGACACACGTGAACAAGATGTGTTGGCAACGGTGATTCATGTAGACGGTTCCGCTTATCGAAGGGAAGGAGCTTGCATGCTGTTTCGGGAAGACGGAACGCAAATTGGCCTATTGAGTGCCGGCTGCTTGGAAGCCGATGCAGCTGTGCGTGCGCATGATTTGCGAAGGAAAGGGGGATCCGAAACGATTGTATTTGATATGAGGGCGGAGGATGACCTTTCTTGGGGGCAGGGAGCAGGCTGCAATGGAGCGGTACACGTGCTTCTTGAGCTGGTAGATGAGCGCTTGCAAAAGCATCTAAAAGCTGTAAAGTCGTATCTCGATCAGGGGATAGCAGTGACGATCCTTAAGAAGCTAAACGATGCCCGGGCTGTTTCGGATTATCTGTTTTTTACGGATCGGCATATATTTGGCGAATGGACGGGACATGTACCAGAGCAAGTTAAGCGTTTTATAAATGAAGGAAATAAAAAAAGCGGCGTATTTTTTGTTTCGGAGCTATCTGCATATGTATATGTGCATACCATTTGGCCAAAATCACGCGTCATTATATTTGGGGCTGGGGCGGATGCAATCCCGTTGGCGAGACTTGCGGCGCAGAGCGGTTTTTCTGTCATCGTTTCCGATTGGCGGCCAGCACTGTGCAGCCGTACGAATTTTCCTGAAGCCGATGAACTGATTGTCGCGTTTCCTGAAGAAGCGATTCAACGCATACAGTTTACTTCACGTGATTTTGTAGTCGTTTTGACCCATCAATTTCAGCGCGATCAACAAGTGTTGCAGCTGCTTCTGACGAAACCTGTACGCTATATAGGTGTATTGGGATCGATCCTGCGAACGCAGCGTTTGCTCGGCGGGAGTAACGTGCCTCCTGTTGTTAAAAGCCCGATTGGGTTGTCGATAGGGGCTGAGGGACCAGAAGAGATTGCAGTAAGTATTGTTGCAGAACTCATTTCACTTCAGCGGACGGCTCATCAAAAAGGCGCGTTGCTTTCCTGATGGAAGACGCTGCAAGGGATGATGAACTTGTGAAAGGAGCGATCATTTATGCTTAGAGAGATTCTCTCCCCGGCAATTTGGCTTCCTAAGGATGTAGAGGAGGCGTGGAGGATGAAGCAGCAGCTCGGCTCTGATGCCTGCTTCATTGCTGCTGGAACGCTGCTGCAAACGGAGTGGGAAAAAGGAAAGGCGCGTCCTTGTCATCTCATTAGCTTAGAGGGAATTGATGAGATCAAGGGAGTGAGCAGGAACACGCTGAATGGCAGTTCGGTATTGCGTATTGGTGCTCTGACAACGTTAGGGAGTTTACTTGCAGACTCCCTTGTTATACAGCAGAGTCAGCTTGTTACCGAAGCTGTACGCGGTATAGCAGCTCCTGCTGTACGTAATCGAGCCACAATCGGCGGTAATGTCGCGAGCGGAATTGGGGACGCCATCCCTGCGTTATTGGCGCTTGATGCTCTTGTTTCTGTATTTGATGGAAATGCAAGATTAACAAAGCCGCTCTGGCAGTGGATACGAGAAAAACGCGTAAACCGAATTCCTTCTCCTGATCTTGTAATGCAGATTGAATTGCCTGAGCAAAGGCTAGCGGATTGTTTTTATCGAAAGATCGGCCGAAGAGAGGCGTTTATTCCATCTGTTGTAACCGTCGCTGGGTGCTGTATAAGAAAGGAAGACGATACAATTGCCAATATTCGGCTTGCGGCCGGCGGTGGAGAGACACCTCCGCAGCGGTTGGAACTTGCTGAGGAGCTGCTGCAAGGAGCATCTATACATGAGACGGTTTTAGAAAAAGTGTATGTGAGCATATTGGAGGAATTTGAACCGATTTCAGATGCATTTGCTTCCGCTTATTACAGGAAACAAATAGCAGCTAATGTAATTGTTTCGGAGCTTGCTATATTTGCGCAGTAGAAGGAGGGGATAGCATGCGACTGTTGGAGATGGCAAGGGAAACGGGGCGCATCCGTCCAGATGGCGCAGCTAAGGTAACTGGAACACTTAAATATATGACAGATTTATCCTTCCCTGATATGCTGCATGGGAAAATTTTAAGGAGCGCACATCCGCATGCGCGTATCCTATCTATTTGTACAGAGAATGCAAAACAGCTTCCTGGTGTTAAGGCTGTTGCAACCTATCGTGATGTGCCTGGCTTAAATGGATATGGAATTGTTTTTCCGGATCAACCGGTACTGTGTGAGGATCGGGTTCGCTGCGTGGGAGATGCTGTGGCGGCCATAGCAGCGGAAACAGAGGAAATAGCTGAGCGTGCTCTGGGACTCATCGAGGTGACTTACGAGCCGCTGCCGGTGATAGACAGCCCTGAAAAAGCGCTGAGTGCCGATGCGCCGCAGCTTCATCCAAACGGAAATATTTTGCACCGGGCTTCTTATGAAAAAGGGGATGTAAAAGAGGGGTTTGCAAGCTGTTCTGTAATAATAGAAGAAACGTATGAGCTGCCGAGGCAAATGCACGCTTATATGGAAACAGAGGGAGGAGTCGTTATTCCTGAAAGTGACGGTACGATTACTGTATATGCAGGTACGCAGCACGGCTATAAGGACCGATTTCAGCTATCGCGCATTTTAGCTATGCCAGAAGCACAGATACGCGTTGTTTCGAGTCCGATGGGCGGATCATTTGGCGGAAAGGATGAATTAAATATTCAGCCGTACGCAGCGCTGCTTGCGCTGATGACGAAATGTCCGGTAAAGATTCACCAAACAAGACGGGAATCAGTAAGAGCTGGATTAAAGCGTCATCCGATGAAAATTACCATGAAAACGGGAGCGGATGAAACCGGGAAAATTATTGCTCATGAGGCGTACATTGTTGCAGATACGGGTGCGTATGCAACATTAGGTCCTGCAGTATTGGACTTTGCTGTTGAACATGCAGCAGGTCCTTATATCATTCCAAATGTGAGCACAGAAGGGTTATCCGTTTATACAAATAATGGAGTTGCTGGTGAATTTCGGGGATTTGGGGGTAATCAAGTTACCTTTGCTCTTGAGGGGCAGATCGATCGGTTGGCGGAGCAGCTCCAGATTGATCCGCTTGAGTTCAGGAGACGAAATGTGCGAAAGGAGCATGACCGCGGGCCGGTTGGACAGCGGATTGCACCGACAAATGGAGCACATGAGGTTTTGGAAGAAATTTGTAAAAAAGCATCTAGTTTGCAGGGGAAGATACCAGGAGCGTGGAAAAAAACGGGAACAGGCATTTCGATCACTATGCATGGCGGCGGGCTTGGATACGGACGGTTAGACCCTGCTGGAGGACGTCTTTCGTTTGGGAGCGACGGCAAAATTGAAGCCGCTTTTGGCTTTGAGGAGTGCGGTCAAGGGCTTCTTGCTGTAATCGAAACACTTGTCATAGAGGAATTTGGCTGTTCGCCCGAAGATATCAAAATTACAATCGGTGATACGGCGCTCGTCCCATCATCGGGATCTTCAACCGCTTCTCGGGCAACGAGTATGGTTTGGCAAGCTTTGCAGCGAATGAAGGAGCCATTCCGTCAGCAGCTGCTTGAATGTGCGGCGCGGCTTGGCGGCGCGGGAGTCAATGAGCTGTATCTCGGACCTGGCGGCATTTGGAAACGGGATGAAATGAATTCGCCTGTACTCTATCTATCGTATGCGCAATTAGCAAGGTGCATGGATGAAGAAGAGAGGATTGTTGTAAATACCCAGTTTGATTTTCCTGCAAGTCCTGATCCATTCATCGGGGGACATTATTTATACGCATTTGCTGCTGTGTTAGCGCAGGTAGAGATCGATGTATTAACAGGCAGGGTAAAGGTAACGCGTCTTGATCAAGCGATCGCGGCAGGTCCTGTTGTGAGCCCGGTTGGATATCTCGGACAAATCGAAGGCGGCGGTATGATGGCGCTAGGATATACGTTAATGGAGGAAGCTCTCATACATGATGGCTGTTATGTAACGAACAATTTTGACTCGTATTTAATTCCGACGGTTTGTGATGTTCCCGACCAAATGGAAGTGGAAGCGATTGAAGGGTTATGTGATGGTGACCCGTACGGGCCAAGAGGTGTCGGTGAAATCGGTACGATTGCTGTAGCTCCTGCGATTGCTAAAGCGATCCATGATGCAACAGGTCACTGGGTGCATCGCTTGCCAGTTTCGCCGGAGGAAATATTGCAGGCTAGCAGCGCGAAGGAGATGAAAGCATGGATGCGAAAAAAATAATACATGAACAATCCTTGCCTCTGGACGAATCCATTCCTATCACGCTTCAGGTAAACGGCGAAGATAAGCAGCTGCAGGCTGTGCCTGCCGCGCGTCTAATTGATTTGCTGAGAAATGATTTAGAGCTAACCGGAACAAAACGCTCCTGCGATATTGGCCGCTGCGGTGCGTGCTCTGTAATCATGAACGATTCATTAGTGAACGCTTGCCTTGTTATGGCCTATCAAGCGAATAATGCTTCGATTACAACAATTGAAGGAGAGGGATTCGCTTTTATTCAAGACGCTTTTTTAAAGGAGGGGGGATTTCAGTGCGGATATTGCACGCCAGGCATGATTATCGCTGCGAAGGCCCTGCTTGATGTCGTGCCGATTCCGACGGAGAAGCAAATTCGCGAGGCGCTTTCAGGCAACCTATGTCGCTGCACAGGCTACAGTAGCATTATCCGCGCGGTGCAGCGGGCAGCCGCAATGAAGCTCATTATTGATAGGTGCGGTTCGGGAGGGAGTGTGTAGAAGGGGGGAATGATGATGCTAACGAAGGAACAATTGCAAAAACGAATTGCTGTTGCATCTAAGCATGAGCCTGCCGACCTTGTAATAAAAAACGGAAGTATCGTCGATGTTTTTAATTTAGAAATCATCTCTGGCGACGTTGCCATTACGGATGGTGTAATTGTCGGTATCGGAGCATATGAAGGACACGAAGTAATCGATGCGACCAACCAATACGTTGTACCTGCCTTTATTGACGGACATGTTCATATTGAATCCTCTATGGTTAGACCGAGAGAATTTGCAAAGGCTGTTCTTCCGCACGGCATTACAACGATCATTACTGATCCTCATGAAATCGCCAATGTTGCCGGCTGCACAGGCATATCATTCATGCTTGAGGATTCTGAGCATCTTCCAATGGATATGTTATTTATGCTCCCCTCCTGCGTTCCCGCAACATCCTTTGAAAATAATGGCGCTGTATTAACAGCAGCTGACTTAGAGCCGTTTTTTTCACATCCGCGTGTACTTGGTCTAGCGGAAGTGATGGACTATCCAGCCGTGAAGCAGCGTGAGCTGTCCATGATAGATAAATTATCCATGACGCTGCGGCATACGAATAAAATTGACGGACACGGTGCTGGATTAGATAGCAATGCTATCAATATATATCGTTCCGTCTATATCAGCACAGATCATGAGTGCGTTACAGTAGAAGAAGCAAAGGAAAGAGTGAGACGCGGCATGTATGTGATGATGCGGCAAGGCTCGGGCGCCAAAAATCTACTTGATCTTCTTCCTGCCGTTCATCTGGGAAATGCACGCCGTTTTCTGTTCTGTACAGATGATAAGCATCTGGATGAATTAATTCGTGAGGGCAGCATTGACCATAGCGTTCGCTTAGCGATTCGTGCCGGTTTGCATCCGCTTCTTGCCATCCAAATGGCGTCGCTAAATGCAGCAGAATGCTTTGGATTATCCACAAAAGGCGCTGTGGCACCCGGCTATGAAGCCGATTTGCTCCTACTAGATAGCATACAAGAAATTGAAATTGCCAAGGTGTTAAAAGCAGGGCGCATTGTTGCAGAGAATGGAATTGCTGTGTATGATGAGCCGCCTAGCGCTGCTGCACCGCCAAGCCGCCTGACCGAATCCGTGCAGCTGCTGCCTGTATCAGAGGAGGACCTGCAAATTCCAGTTGGTCCAAATAAGCAAGCTCGCATTATTGGCGTCATTCCAAACCAGCTTATAACAAAGGAGCTTATTGAAACGGTACAAACAGAGAATGGATGCTTTATTCCCTCGGTCGATCATGATCAAGTCAAGCTTGTAGTGATAGAGCGTCATAAAAAGAAGGGAAACATCGGGTTAGGAATTGTGAAAGGACTGCAGCTACAAGAGGGTGCAATCGCTTCGACAATTGCTCATGATTCTCATAATATCATCGTTGCCGGTACGAATGACCGTGACATTATGGCTGCAATTCGAGCTGTTCATCTGATGAACGGCGGGTTAGCGGTTGTTTCTAAAGAAACGGTTATCGGCAGCATGTCCTTGCCTCTTGCGGGATTGATGTCCATGAAAAACTACGAGACTGCCAATGATGAATTAAGTAAATTGCACGAAGCATTGCACAGCGTTGCGCCTGCTTCCGAAAATATGTTTTTAGCACTTTCTTTTCTAAGCTTGCCGGTCATTCCTGAACTTAAATTAACTGATGTAGGATTATTTCATGTAGGCCGTTTTGAACATATTGAGGTCGCAGTAAACAACTAGCTGCTTGTTTCATCAAGGGAGGGGGAGCAAGGATGAAGGCTTTTATGCAAACAGCCGTTAATTTAGCTTACGAAAATGCATTATCGCACCATGGTGGACCGTTTGGTGCTGTAGTTGTGAAGGATGGGAAAATTATCGGGACGGGGAAAAATGAGGTAACAGCCTCCAATGACCCGACTGCGCATGCAGAGGTGCAGGCTATTCGGGATGCCTGCCGTTATTTAAACAGCTTTCAACTAACGGATTGTGAAATCTATACAAGCTGTGAGCCGTGTCCGATGTGTTTAGGAGCCATTTACTGGGCGAGACCGAAAGCTGTGTACTTTTATAATACGAGAGAAGAGGCCGCTGCTATTGGGTTTGATGACGCACTTATTTACGAACAAATATCAGAGCCCCTTGATAAGAGGCTTATACCGATGAAGCATCTGCCGATTGATACAACGAAGCATCCATTTGAGCTGTGGAAGCATTCTAAGCAGAAGGTAGAGTATTAAAAGTTATGTAATAAAAGAGCCTTCCTAAATGTGATTTTATTTAGGAAGGCTCTTTTTATGTTGAATTGAGATCTAGTCTCAAAATGAGCGTTTATGTTCAAGACCTTATCTTGAATTTAGTGTATGATAGTATCAGTACAGAAAAAGGGGAGGAGAAAGAAAATATGTACAATGAATATTTGCCATTTATGATTGACCTGGCCAAGAGTGCAGGGGAATTTATTCTTCCGCATGCAGGGAAAGCAGGTCAGCAAACTGTAAAAGCAGCGAAGGATTTTGTAACAGAGATGGATCTTCGTGTGGAGAAGTTCATTATTGATCGCATTAAAGAACAGTATCCGAGCCATCGCATCTTCAGTGAAGAAGCAGGTTCGCTTTCGGGAACAGAGGATTTTGAATGGGTCATTGATCCAATTGATGGTACGATTAATTATAGTATAGGCTTTCCTTTATACGGGGTTTCGATTGCTCTTACATATCAAGGCGAACCAGTTGTGGCTGCCATTTCTTTACCTGCTTTAGATGAGTTGTTTTGGGCTGTAAAAGGAGAAGGTGCTTTTCTAAATGGAGAACGGATTCGAGTGAGAGATGTTGATCTGTCTGAATCGTTTTTATCCTTCGGTGATTTTGCGAAGGATGGAGATAAGCAAAGTAATGAAGAGCGCTTGGGTATGCTAAGTAAAATTGTAAATGAAGTATATCGGGTTCGCATTATCGGGACGGCGGCAGTGACGCTTCCTTATATTGCGGCTGGCCGTTGGGATGCGGTTAT
>NZ_AP048547.1:1995000-1997500 GCF_059698935.1 Ectobacillus sp. OTK
AGCCCCCCTCAAGATGAGATTTCCCATAGCGTCAAGCTAGTAAGATCCCTGAAAGATGATCAGGTTGATAGGTCTGAGGTGTAAGCGTGGCGACACGTGCAGCTGACAGATACTAATCGATCGAGGGCTTAATCATAATTACACAGCACAGCGTGTTATCTAGTTTTGAGGGAATATCCTTCAAACCAAATAGGTCTAGTGATGATGGCGAAGAGGCCACACCCGTTCCCATACCGAACACGGAAGTTAAGCTCTTCAGCGCCGATGGTAGTTGGGGGTTTCCCCCTGTGAGAGTAGGACGTCGCTAGGCAAATTTAAATCCCTTCTGCATCCGCGCAGAAGGGATTTTTTGTGTGGTATGATTTAGGCGAAGTTTAGCAAGAATAAGTATGTACAGCATTACCAGAATGCTTAGCATTCGAACTTCTATTTTCTAAGGGAAGTACGGATAAGCTGGTTACTTGTTACTGCATTATTTTTCTTAATTATGTAGATTTGGATTTGTTTTACGAGATATTGTGATAAAGGGATTTATATAACCCTCGCACGATTTACATGCTGTAACAAAAAAATAAATTTTAAAAATTGCAACAATACTTATCCATACACGCAATAATATGTTATTCTGTTATACAGTGGTAATTAACCATATTTCATCAATGGATTACGGAAGGAGATACATATGTCAAAGCAACAAATTGGTGTAGTAGGTTTGGCGGTTATGGGGAAAAACCTTGCATTGAACATTGAAAGCAGAGGATATTCCGTTGCTGTTTATAACCGTTCATTCGAAAAAACAGAGGAATTTTTAAAGAATGAGGCAGAAGGAAAGAACTTTGTAGGCGCAGCTAGCGTTGAAGAATTTGTTAACTCCTTAGAAAAACCTCGCAAGATTTTATTGATGGTCAAAGCAGGAGCTGCGACAGATGCAACAATTGATTCTTTAAGACCTTATCTTGAAGATGGCGATATTTTAATTGACGGAGGAAATACATTCTTCCAAGATACAATTCGCCGTAACAAAGAGCTTGAATCAACTGGAATCCATTTCATTGGTACAGGCGTTTCAGGTGGGGAAGAGGGAGCGTTAAAAGGCCCTTCTATCATGCCAGGAGGCCAAAAAGAAGCATACGAGCTTGTTGAGCCAATTTTCAAAGCGATTTCAGCAAAAGTTGGAGACGATGCTTGCTGCACATACATCGGACCTAATGGTGCTGGTCATTACGTAAAAATGGTTCATAACGGTATTGAGTATGGCGATATGCAGTTAATTTGTGAAGCTTACTTCATTATGAAACATGTTCTTGGTTTAGATGCTCAGGAACTTCATGAGGTATTCGCAGAGTGGAATAAAGGCGAGTTAGACAGCTACTTAATTGAGATTACAGCAGATATCTTTACAAAGGTGGACGAAGAAACAGGTAAGCCGCTTGTAGACGTAATCCTAGATACAGCCGGGCAGAAGGGTACAGGTAAGTGGACAAGCCAAAACGCTTTAGACTTAGGAGTACCGCTTCCAATCATTACAGAATCTGTATTTGCTCGTTTTATCTCCGCTATGAAAGAAGAGCGCGTAAAGGCAAGCAAATTGTTGCAAGGTCCTGAAGTGAAGCCATTTGAAGGCAATAAAGAAGAATTGATTGAAGCAGTACGTAAAGCTTTGTATATGAGCAAAATTTGTTCTTACGCACAAGGTTTTGCACAAATGCGCGCTGCATCTGAAGAATACGGCTGGGATCTTCGCTACGGCGATATCGCTATGATTTTCCGTGGAGGCTGCATTATTCGTGCGCAATTCCTTCAAAAAATTAAGGAAGCTTATGATCGTGATCCTGAATTGGCGAACTTGCTATTAGATCCATACTTCAAGGAAATCGTAGAAGGATACCAATCCTCATTGCGTGAGGTTCTTGCAGTAGCGATTAGCCGCGGTATTCCGGTGCCTTCATTCGCTAGCGCAATTGCTTACTACGATAGCTACCGTACAGAAACGTTACCTGCTAACCTTCTGCAGGCGCAGCGTGACTACTTCGGTGCACACACGTACGAGCGTGTAGATAAAGAAGGAACGTTCCATACGAACTGGATGTAAGGGACAAGAGCTATTCATATTTCGGTATGTAAGTATGGGTAGTAAAAAACAGCCAAGGCTTTGTGAAAAGCGCTTGGCTGTTTTTTTTGCAGCTATTGTCTTTTGTTTTATGATCCATTTTTCAGATTTCGTAAAACCATTGGCATTTTCTTATTTTCTTCTTTTATTTTTTTGCTGCGGGCTTGGTTGTCATTAGGGACAGCTGATCTAAACCTTGCCTGATCCATTCCGTCTATGATGTTCGTCAATATAATCCCCCCTTCCTATTTCATTATTTCCTAACACGCCGGATTAGAATCGGAAAAGGAATTGGCACTTATCGAGCTGCTAATAAATCGATTAGTTAGATAAGGAAAGTCTGCAGGGGGAAATAGACCATGCAAAGCGAGTGGATAAGGAATATTTTTC
>NZ_AP048547.1:2002500-2017500 GCF_059698935.1 Ectobacillus sp. OTK
CACGTGCAGCTGACAGATACTAATCGATCGAGGGCTTAATCATAATTACACAGCACAGCGTGTTATCTAGTTTTGAGGGAATATCCTTCAAACCAAATAGGTCTAGTGATGATGGCGAAGAGGCCACACCCGTTCCCATACCGAACACGGAAGTTAAGCTCTTCAGCGCCGATGGTAGTTGGGGGTTTCCCCCTGTGAGAGTAGGACGTCGCTAGGCAAATTAAAACCCTTTTGCACCAAGCAGAAGGGTTTTTATGTGTTCTTTTTTAATTTCCTCCGTCTGTTTCATTGTAATAGTAATTATGCATGTACAGAATTCTATATATTATTTACTTTTTTATAAAATCGCCCTTAAATTGTGATATTTTTCACATGAAGATATCTCCAAATGTGGGATAATGAGAAAGAAAAAGGAATGGTTTTCATTCTGTACTTGTGCTGTAAGGAAGAACCATTCACTTCATATCATCATTCATGAAATGGGGTATTTTTTTGAAGTTTCCACAACTACAAATTGGGCATATGGCCCCAAGAGTTCCTATCTTACAAGGAGGGATGGGAGTAGGGATTTCCTTGAGCGGACTTTCAGCTGCTGTCGCGAATGCAGGGGGAATTGGTATTATTTCAGGTACGGGCATTTCTATTGAGGAAATGAAGGCTCATATTCGTAAAACGAGAACGTTAACAAAAGGAAAGGGATATGTTGGGGTAAATGTGCTATTTGCGATGAAGGATTTTGCCGAGAAAATGAAGGCTGCCATAGAAGAAAAGGTAGACTTCATTATTTCGGGAGCAGGTATTTCGAGGGATATGTATGCATGGGGAAAAAATGCTGGGGTGCCGGTCATCTCAATTGTTTCTTCTGCAAAGCTGGCCAAGGTTTCTGAAAGATTAGGCGCAGCCGCCGTTGTGGTAGAGGGCTGTGAAGCGGGCGGTCATCTGGGAACGGACAGACCTTTATTTGACATTCTTCCAGAGATAGTAGAGGCTGTGAAAATTCCTGTGATTGCTGCTGGAGGTATTTTAACAGGTGAGGACCTCGCAAAAGCACTCAAGGCGGGAGCCTCCGGTGTTCAAATGGGAACCCGTTTTGTAGCTAGTGAGGAATGTGATGCGCCTCTATCGTTTAAACAGAAATATATAAATGCACAAGAGTGCGATATGATACTGCTGAAAACAACGGTCGGATTGCATGGACGAGCCATTAAAAATCAATTTACTGAGCTAATTAGCAGTGTGGAGAAGGTGAAAATTGCTAAGTGCCATGATTGTCTGAAAAACTGTTCGTATCGATTCTGTACATTGGATTCCTTGCTAAAATCAGTTAGCGGAGATGTTGAGAATGGATTGGTTTTCGCAGGAGCAAGGGTGCATGAGATTAAAGATATTTTGCTGGTGCAGAAAATCATTGATAATATTATGGAAGAATACAGGAGAACAATGGTTAGATAGGGATTATACATATAAAGAGCTGTAATCCATAGGTAAACATAATATGGAGCGGCTATGAAAAATCAGGCTGTAATGTTTGAGCAAGTAGTTAAATATGAAACTGCTTGCTTTTTTATTTTTGCTTTATGAAATGAATGCAAGATAATCTCACAAATAGGCAGGATTCTTCCATTTTTTGTGTAATAATTTTCAAGACATGAAACAGTCACCAAAGAAGGACATGCCTTATATTATCCTGCATATTTGGAAAGGGAGTGTTCAAGATGCAACGGCAAAAGGTATTAATTAACGGTGAGAGATTACGAAATGAATTGGAGCGCTTTGCGAATTACGGCCGTACAGAAAATAATGGAGTGACGAGATTATCGTTATCTGAGGAAGACCGCGCCGTCCGGGATTACTTTTGCGATTGCTGTAAAGAGTTAGGCATGTCTATTCAAGTCGATGATATGGGATGTATCTATGCGACACTGGAGGGCGCAGAGGATCAGCCTCCTATCATGCTCGGATCGCATCTAGATACGGTGAAAAAGGGCGGCCGCTTTGACGGAGTGTTAGGTGTTGTGGCTGGTTTAGAGGTTGTAAGAACATTAGTTGAGAACAATATAAAGCCGCGTGTTCCAATTACGATTGTTAATTTTACGAACGAGGAAGGTGCTAGATTCGAGCCTTCTATGATGGCATCGGGCGTGCTTTCGGGGAAATTCGAAAAATCGGTAATGCTGAAAAAAACGGATACTGCCGGGATTACGTTTGAAGAAGCCCTGCAAGCAATCGGGTATGCAGGCGAAGCGAAAAACCGCTTAAAAGAGGCAACAGCCTTTTTAGAATTACATATTGAGCAAGGGCCGATTTTGGAGAAAGAAAATATTACAATCGGAGTTGTTGAATGTGTAGTCGGCATGGTGTGCTATGAAATTGAGGTGACCGGCGAGTCCAATCATGCAGGGACGACGCCGATGCAGATGAGAAAGGATGCTTTATTCGCTGCGAATAATCTGATTTCGGAAATCCGCCAACGATTAGGAGCGATCGATGATGAGTTAGTGTATACAATCGGCCGGATGAACGTGTTTCCGAATATCCATACGGTCATTCCGAATAAGGTTGTATTTACTTTAGAGGCACGGCATAAAAATCCAGATATGATCAGCTCTGTTGAAGAAGTGATACAAGGGCTGCCGCAGTCCATAGCGAAGGCGGATTGCGAAGTGAAAGCGGTCAAGCTATGGGATCGGGATACGGTTTGGTTTGATAAGAATGCTTGCAATGCGCTTGAGCAGTCAGCAGAGTCTTTAGGATATTCCCATAAAAGAATGGTGAGCGGCGCGGGACATGATGCCCAGTTTATTGCGAGCCTTGTGCCGACTGCCATGCTGTTTGTGCCAAGTGTAAATGGACAAAGTCATTGCGAGGAAGAACTGACAGCGTGGGAGGATTGTGAAAAGGGAGTTAACGTGCTCCTGGAAACGGTTTTAACATTGTTATCTAAGTAGGTACTATTATCTAAAGATGAAGGATAAAGGCAGCCTGCAATTGGCTGCCTTTTATTGCTATATTAGTTGCTTGTAAAGCATTGAGTAGGACAAAAGGAGAGGGAGCGGATAGGTATGGTTGAGATTAAAGAATTGCTTACGGAGCAGCAATGGCTAGAAGCCTTTCCTGTAATGAAACAGCTGCGTACACATCTGGATGAAACAAGCTATGTCGAGCTCATTCAGCAAGCGGTTGAGAGCGAGGGTTATAAGCTGTTTGCGCTATTTGAGAAGGATACAATTGTTGCAGCAGTAGGCTTTATGCCGATGATTACGCTGTATAACGGTAAATTCATTTGGGTGTGTGATTTAGTTACGGATGCCGGGCATCGCAGCAAAGGATATGGTCAGCAGCTGTTGTCTTATGTGGAAAATTGGTCGAGGGAACATGGATATGGCATTGTGTCGCTGTCATCAGGCTTGCAACGGATTGATGCACACCGGTTTTATAAGGAAAAGCTTCAGTATGATAAAGTGAGCTATGTATTTTTAAAAAGGGTTTAGGTGCAAAAAAGAGGAATACAAGTCTACTTGTGGAAATAGAAAAAGGTTCATCGAATAATCGAACTTAATTCATCGTTCTGAAGGGATGGTCACAGTGGCACTCATTCAATGTCAGTTTTATTCCGAGGTTTTGAATTTAAGTACATCTATGACAGTTATATTGCCGCAGCAAACGACAACACAAATTGGCATGCAAAATAAAATAACAGGTGGTAAGCATCAGACATTATATTTGCTTCACGGTTTGAGCGATGATGATACCATTTGGACGAGAAGAACATCGATTGAGAGATATGTTGCGCCTCTTGGATTAGCTGTTGTCATGCCGCAGGTTCACCATAGCTTTTATACAGATATGAAGTACGGTAACAAATATTGGACATTCTTAACGGAAGAGCTTCCGTTCATTGCCAGATCGTTTTTTCCGCTATCAGTTGCAAGGGAGGATAATTTTGTTGCGGGGCTTTCCATGGGTGGGTATGGAGCATTCAAATGGGCATTAAATCGCCCTGAACAAATCAGCGCTGCTGCTAGTTTATCGGGAGCGGTAGATATTGTAAGCCTCATTAATCGACCAGATAGAGAGGAACTTTTCCATTTGATTTATGGAGATGAAGATGTAGCTGGAACAGAGCATGATTTATTTTCAGTTGTAGAAAAAACGCATAGAAATGAACAAAAGCCGATCTTATATCAATGCTGCGGCACAGAGGACTTTTTATATAAAGACAATATTCGTTTTAAGGAGATGTGCGAGAAGACAAATTACAATTTGACTACGGATTTTGGACCTGGCGATCATGAATGGGGATATTGGGATCGGACTATACAAGATGTATTAGCGTGGCTCCCTCTAAAGAATCAATCATTGAATAAAGTCTAAATATGGTTTTTTATCTGAATCAGGTTTATGAGAAGCCCGCGTCGTTTGTACGCGGCTTTTTTCATACAGCAAATACATGGCGTCTAAAAACAAATACAAAAAGGAGGGTACTTCTTCTTTTTGTATGTATGATGTACAATAGAACATGGTCTCTTGCTTTACAACATAACAAATAGACATGATTGATATCCATAGCGGTAAGAATCATGTATTGTTAGATAAGATTATTCTTTATATATTTTTGCATACATGATGCTTGAAAGGACTTTTTCTATGACAAATGAACAAAAACATGAACTGACTTCACGCCGAACCTTTGCGATTATTTCGCATCCGGATGCTGGAAAAACGACGCTGACGGAGAAGCTGTTGCTGCTCGGAGGCACAATTCGTTCGGCAGGGACGGTAAAGGCAAAAAAATCTGGAAAGTACGCAACCTCGGACTGGATGGAAATTGAGAAGCAAAGGGGAATTTCCGTTACGTCGAGTGTGATGCAGTTTTTCTATCGTGATCATCACGTAAATATTGTTGATACACCGGGACACCAAGATTTCAGTGAGGATACGTACCGGACGTTAACGGCTGTAGACAGCGCTGTGATGGTAATTGACGGAACGAAAGGGATTGAAGCGCAGACGCTGAAGCTATTTAAGGTGTGCCGTATGCGGGGAATCCCAATTTTAACCTTTATTAATAAGCTCGACCGTGAAGGAAGGGAGCCGCTCGAGCTGCTGCAGGAAATTGAGGATGTGCTTGGCATTGAATCCTATCCTGCGACATGGCCGATCGGTATGGGGAAACGATTTCAAGGAACGTATGACCGATTTGAGAAGAAAATTGAAGTATACCGGGGCAATGAAGAGTCCGTATTTGTTGATTTCGACGGCGAGAATGTTACAGAGGAGTTAACAAAATATATCGATCCTGCGGTCATTCCGTCCTTAATAGACGAGCTGACGTTAATCAATGAGGCGGGGAATGAATTCTCGATTGAAAAGGTGAAAAACGGAACGTTAACACCTGTATTTTTTGGGAGTGCCATCGCCAATTTCGGTGTACAATCATTCTTTAACTCCTTTTTAAATTTAACATCGCCTCCGCAGTCGAGAATGTCTTCAAACGGTGAGATTGCGATTGATTATCCGCATTTTTCTGGATTTGTTTTCAAAATACAGGCGAATATGAACCCGGCTCATCGCGATCGAATTGCATTCGTACGTGTCTGCTCAGGAAAATTCGAGCGCGGCATGACGGTTACTCTTCCTCGTACAGGCAGAAAAATTAAATTAGGACAATCTCAGCAGTTTTTAGCCTCTGACCGGGAAACGGTGGAGGAAGCGTACCCTGGTGATATCATCGGCTTATATGATTCCGGTACGTATCAAATTGGAGATACGATAATCGGAGGGGGATCGATGTTTCAGTTTGAAGCATTGCCGAAATTCCCGCCGGAGCTATTTCGTAAGGTGAGAGCGAAAAATGCGATGAAGCATAAGCACTTTGATAAAGGGATGACGCAGCTTGTGCAAGAGGGAGCGGTGCAGCTTTACCGCACGCCGTTTTTTGGAGACTATATTTTAGGCGCGGTCGGCGAGCTGCAGTTCCAGGTGTTTGAATACCGCATGAAGGCAGAGTATGGTGTAGATCTTGAATTTACATCCATGCTGCACAATAGTGCAAGGTGGATTTCAAAGGATGATGTGAAAAACATTAAAACCGATTCCCGCGCAATGCTTGTAGAGGATTTGGACGGCAATCCTGTTCTGTTGTTTGAAAATGATTTTGTGCTTCGAACGTTTACTGATAAGTATCCGGATGTGAAGCTAAGCACGATTTTTGAAGGATAATATAAAGAAATCCTTTAAAAAGAATTGAACTCGGCTTGTAGACGAAGGGAGATTTCCAATGTCTACACGCTTTTTTTGTACAATGGAGATACGCAATTTTATTATTGGTGAAGACTAGAGGCTGACTCAAAAGAAAGAGCACAGCCTCTTTCTTTTGAGAAGCTGTTACAAAGCTTCCGCCGCAACTCCAGATTCGTTTCGCATACGCTGTTTGAATTCCTTGGGCGAGCACCCGTTATGCCGCTTGAAAAGCTTATAGAACTGAGCCATGTTTGAGATACCGACTTCGTAGCTCACATCCGTAATACTCAGTTCACTCGTCAGCAGTAAACACTCAGCTTGCTTGATTCGCTTATAGTTGACATAATCCACGAAAGAAACACCCATGGTTTTTTTGAAATATTTTATAAAATAGTGATAGCTTAAATTCAGCAACGCGCAGGCATCTTCTACGGCAATTTTATCCTGTAGATGAGCGTCCACATAATCAAGTACTGGTTTTAATCGATTTAAGCCAGCTTCCTCCGTATAGTTTAGTACATTTCGCGTATCACTTCTTAACATTAGCAGCATTAGTTTTTTGATGGCAGAGCTAATGGCGATCTCGTAGCCCTTTCCACGTGTTTGTGATTCTTTAAAGATTTCCATAACGAGGGTATATGCTTCGTGTTTTGCAGCTTCATTTTGATCAAATATATAGTTCAGTTCATCCAGCGGCTGCACTTATACGCGCGGTAACGGAAAGGTATTTTATTTCAGACCAGGGCATGAAACATATCCAACGTATCATAACAAAGATATTCAACGAGTGATTGTGAATGCGGTGAAATGGGCTCAGCCTGTACAGCGCAATCATCCAGTCTACGGAAATGCAAAGCCGTTAGAAAAAATCGCGGTAAAAGTATACTAATTGATTATCTGAGGGGGAAAACGATGGGAACTTTAAAAGTAGGCGTAATTGGCTGCGGGAGTATTGCTCAGCATCGTCATTTACCAGAGTATGCATGCAATCAACATGTAGAGCTTGTAGCAGTTTGTGATAGCAATCAAGAACGTGCGAATAAAGTAGCTGAAAAATATGGGGTAAAAGCGTATACAAGCTATGAAGAGCTATTACAAAGCGGTGAAGTAGAAGCAGTGAGTGTATGTACACCAAACTATCTTCATGCGCCAATCTCTATCGCTGCCTTACATGCAGGGGTACATGTTTTATGCGAAAAGCCGATGGCAACTTCAAAGGAAGAAGCAGAGGCTATGATTGAAGCGGCTGAAAAAAGCGGCAAAACATTAATGATTGCACATAATCAACGTTTTGTTCCGTCTCATCAAAAGGCACGGCAGCTGATTGAAAACGGTGAAATCGGAAAGATTTACAGCTTCCGTACCGCGTTTGGCCATGGCGGACCAGAAGGATGGAGTGTAGAGGGCAAAGAAGGCTGGTTCTTCCAAAAAGAAAAGGCGTTCGTTGGCGCGATGGGTGATCTCGGCGTTCATAAAACGGACCTGCTTCGCTATTTGCTTGGAGAAGAAATTACAGAAGTGGGTGCATTTGTAGAAACAAGCGCAAAGGATTTTGTGGATGTAGATGATAATGCGGTTTGTGTACTGAAAACAGAAAGCGGGATTATCGGTACGCTTGCGGCAAGCTGGGCGTATGTCAGCAAGGAAGATAACTCAACGATTATTTATGGCGAAAAAGCGATTCTTCGTTTAGAGGATGATCCAACCTATTCCTTAGTGGTGCAATATGCAACTGGAGAGGTTGTGAATTATCAGCTTGGTAAGATTCAGTCTAATGCAGAAGGCGGTCAAAATAATTCTCATGTTGTGGAGCAATTTGTGGACTCTGTTCTTTATGATAAAGAACCGCTGGTTAGTGGAGCAGAAGGCATGAAATCATTGGAAGTCATTCTGGCAGCACTCAAATCAAGTGAAACAAAACAAATTGTTAGTATAAAAGCAGCAGTTACAGTGGAGTAACAAAAAATTTTGTATAGAAATTGTGGGTGTTGGCAATCTTGGCTAGGTTGTCAACACCCGCTGTTTTTTATATATCACTTTAAGGGAATAGCCTTCATGTCTACTTATTGATTAAGTCCGTACCATACGAGTTATCGATCGCACATAGCCATTCACCTTGTGAACTTTTCTTAAATACATATGTTGCCCTTCTATCCATAGAATATTCCGAATCCTTTTTATCGGCAGCAAGCAGAGTTTGGGAAAGGACTAGCGCAGTATCCCCAGTTTCTAAAATAATCATGTCCCCCTGCGTTGGTACAAGACTGTTATTGAAATATTTTGCAATTGCTATAAATGCTTTTTTGATTTCCTCTTTACCTCGCGCAATCATTCCAGGCTTTACAACCAAAATTGCATCATCAGTATAGTAATTCATTAGCGTATCAAAATCTTCCTGCTTGATTGCAGTGTCACACTTCTTGATAAACTCTTTTAATTCATGTTCCATGATATATCCCCCCTAAGCTATTAATATCTATATTCCTATGATTTTACCATATGTAGGTAAATAATATATCTTTTTATTGACGTCCCATTATACAAACCTCGTTTTTTCTATTGAAATATCGGCTGTAATTTATTAAAAATAGGACTCTGTAGATTTATCCCGTTCTCGTTAATTCCATCAATTCAATCATGAATATCCACGAAGTCCGTTTTTGGCCATTTGTTCATTCAATCAGTAATGTTTAGAGCTAATCCATATTTAAGAATTTGTTAAGAAATATATAAACGAACTGTTAAGAAACGCTGTTTATAATGAAGGTAATTCAGGGGAATTCCCATATGCTATACTTTTGAAGGGAGAGTGAGACAAATGAATCAGTTCAATGTGCTAGTTGTAGATGATGAACAAGAAATCCGAGATGCCATCGAGATTTACTTAAAGAACGAAGGCATCAAAGTGCTAAAGGCACATGACGGCATGGAGGCGCTTGAACTATTGCATGAGCATGAGATTCATCTTATTGTGCTCGATGTGATGATGCCGCGTCTTGACGGAATTGCAACAACCTTTAAAATACGAGAGCAAAAAAATATCCCGATTATCATCCTTAGCGCCAAAAGTGAGGATACAGACAAAATTCTTGGGCTGCAGGTTGGCGCAGATGATTATGTAACAAAGCCGTTTAACCCGCTTGAACTCATTGCGCGGGTCAAATCACAGCTGAGACGATACGTCACCCTGGGGATGTATGAAGGGAAACCAAAAGTAATTGATCTAAACGGTCTGACCTTGGATCAGGAGGCAAAGGAAGTACAGCTTCATGGAGAGACAGTAAAATTTACACCGATGGAATACAAAATTGTAGAATTGCTGATGACGCATGCTGGCCGCGTGTTTTCCATTCATGAAATTTACGAACGGGTCTGGAAGGAGCATGCGTTTAATCCTGAAAATACAGTAGCGGTTCACATTCGGAAAATTCGCGAAAAAATTGAGATTGATCCGAAGAATCCAAGATATGTAAAGGTGGTGTGGGGTGTTGGCTATAAAATGGAAAAATAGGACTGTGTTAATTGTCTGGCTTCTTTTATTTACGTTCGGATTGAGCGGTGTAATGGCAGCTCTGCTTGATGGAAACATCTATACAAGTAAGAGTTATTTTCAGCGGGAAGGGTTTGAAGGAGAGGTAAGTCAGTATATTGACTTATTAAGCAAGCTTCAGCTGAGCAACGCCTCAAAGGAAGAAGCAAAGAAGAATATTACTGTTTCTACGGAGGAAATTAACGAGCATCGCTACCGCTATGGTGATTTGTCTGCGCAAACTTCCAATATAAAAGGGCAATATGAGACGAAGATTCAAGAAGCGATTGCAGCGGATAATCAGACGGCAGCAAACCTATATATTGCGGAGCGGGATAAAAAAATTGAGGATATTACAAAAAATTTCACAGATGATGAGCATGTACGGCAGAAGATTGTAAAGGAAAAGGAAGCAGCGATCGATAAATATTATGAAGGGCTTGAGCAGGAACGTACTCAACTCAATAGCTATAACAGTGCTTTTAAATATTATTTGCAGGATACTGCGACAGGGACAGTCTATACGAATTTGGATGTGACGAATGAGGCATCGGCAAAGAAGCTGCTCAGCGAGAAGGATATGCTGTTTCTTCAAACATATTCCGAAAGCAGCCCTTTAGGCCCGAGTGAGTATTATGCGGAACAATATGAGGGAATGGAACCATTGCTCGTACAAAAAACAGGTACGTTTACAGGACTTATTGCAGTGCCGAAATGGGCGGATGAAGCGAGTGCTGTGATGATCAGTGCGAAGCAATATAAGGAACAGCAAAAAGTATTTTTTATCTACACCATCGCGGGGCTTGCCGCGTTTGTATGCAGCTTATATGTCTATAAACGAGCCCGCATTCATCAGATGATTCAGGAACAGAAATGGGTAGTATACTACGGTCAGATTCCTATTGATATAAGAATAGCATTCTTTTTATTCAGTGCCTTGCTTGCCCTTGTGTATGCAGTAGGGAACCGAAGTAACTATTACAGCATGGAATATGTGATGATTCAAAGGCAGGTGATAGAGCTTATAATTACAGCGATTTTCGTTATTATTGCGATGGTGCAAGGAGTGCTGCTGCGGGAGGAACTAAAAGCTGGGCCGTCTATAGAGGAAACGTGGAAAAGCACGCTTCTATATAAGATGTATGAAACGCTGAAGCAAGCGTTCCTGATTCGTAAAGTCGGAACACAAATCATAATTGTATTAGCAATTGTCTTTTTACTTGGGGCTGGGCTGCTGATCGTAGGTGCCCAACCTGAGCTGATTATACTGTATATACCATTTTGTCTGGCAGTTGGGATTCCCCTGTTTATCATGATCATGAAGCAAATGGCATATTTGAACCGCATTCTCCTTAGCACAAACGAGCTCGCGGAGGGGAAATTAGGTCAGGATTTGCCTGTAAAAGGAAAAACCGCGCTTGCTACGCTTGCCAGCAACATTAATACATTAAAAAGCAATGTGAAGGTGTCACAAAAGGAGCAGGCAAAAAGCGAACGGCTGAAAACAGAGCTTATTACAAACGTCAGCCATGACCTGCGAACGCCGCTTACTTCTATTATAACGTATACAAATCTATTAAAAACGCAGGAGCTTGAAGCTGAGGATCGCGATGCATACATTGAAATTATTGATCGCAAATCAAAACGCTTAAAGGTACTGATTGATGACTTATTTGAAGCATCGAAAATGGCAAGCGGCAGCGTTGAACTTACGACAGAAAAGGTCGACCTTGTGCAGCTTCTGCAGCAGGCTCTTGCTGAGCATGACGAAACAATCCAGCAATCGACGCTGCAATTTCGCGTCACTCATTCTCAGCCGCATGTATATGCAATCGTTGATGGTCCGAAAATATGGCGGGTATTTGATAATGTGATCGGGAACATTTTAAAATATTCACTAGAACATACGAGAGTGTACATCTCGACGGTTCGATTAGCGGATAAAGCTGTAATCACATTTAAAAATGTTTCTAAATATGAGCTTGGCGGCAATACAGACGAGCTGTTTGAACGCTTTAAGCGCGGCGATACATCCAGACATACAGAGGGATCGGGACTTGGACTTGCGATTGCGAAGTCGATTGTGGATCTTCATGACGGCAGTTTCGAGATTGAGGCAGACGGGGATTTATTTAAGGTGACGGTTTCATTGGATGCGGTGGAATAAAGGCGGGGCCCTCGGTGAATTGCCGAGGGTCTTTTTTGTCTCTCTATGTCTTCTATATATAGAGAAGTTTTTTTGCGCGAAAAGTTTGCTTTTCTGATTGGGCTGCGAGAATGCAGTGAATTTTGCGTTTGGATTGGCATATCCGGAAGTAATCCTTCATATATTATTAGGCTAGAGCAGGTGCCATATTCATACATCATATGCATAAGAAAGCAGGTCACATAGCATGGCATCGAGAATAAGGAGTGCACATAGTTTATTTTAGATTTGGTGGGGGGAGTAATGTGAGATTTGAAAAAATCATATTGCTTACAGAGAAGCTTGAGGAAATGCGCGAGTTTTACACTAAAACACTCGGACTTGCGCTCATTCATGGAAGTGCGGAGGAGTTTACAGTAGCAATTGGTTTTACGGATGTGTCATTTCGAAAAGCAAGTACAGGATGCGCACCGTTTTATCATTTTGCAATCAATATACCGAGAAACCAAATGAGAGAAGCGAAGGGATGGACTACTTCTAAGGTAAAGCTAAATACGGAGGATGGACGGGAGGAAATATTTTTCAAATCCTGGAATGCAGAAGCAATCTATTTTGAAGATCCAGCCGGGAATATCGTCGAGTTTATTGCACGGCATAATTTGAAGAATGAAGCAGAGGGGACGTTTACCTCACAAAGCTTCATAAATGTGAGCGAGATTGGGATTGTGACGGAGGATGTCGCTTCGCTTGCACATGCAATGAATCGCTTAGGCATTCCGGATTGGCGTGACGGCGAAGAAGGATTTGCGCCTGTCGGAGATGAGGAAGGGCTGTTTATCATTGTAAAAAACAAACGGCGCTGGTATTTTTCTAAGAGAAAGGCAGGCATGTATCCTCTTATTGTAAAGGTTCAGGGGTTAGGGACACTGGAGTTTAAGGATGACGGGAGATTTTTTCTAAACGAGCAGTAAACTTAATACAAAAAGGACTGAGCCGGTTTACTGTGCTCAGTCTTTGTGTCCTAAATCAAGCGTTATGCTTTCTTCCTGTAACCTCAGCGACAATCTCATAGGAGCGGAGACGCGCGTTATGGTCAAAGGTTTGAGAGGTAATAATCATTTCATCTGCCTCGGTACGGTCCAAAAATCTTTGCAGCTTTTCTTTCACTGTTTCAGGACTTCCAACGACTGAAGTCGCAAGCCGTTGCTGCAGAGCTGCTTTTTCATGCTCAGTTAGGGAGCTTTCCAAATTTTCTACCGGAGGCGGCAGTTGGCCTGGATTGTTTCGAAGCAGATTTAAGAACATTTGCTGCATCGAGGTTGCCAGCAGCTGTGCTTCTTCGTCTGTATCTGCTGCAACAACGTTCAGGCCGACCATAGCATACGGCTTGTCTAATGTGTCGGAAGGACGGAAGTTACGGCGGTATAAATCGAGCGCCGGTAATGTATACTCTGGTGAGAAGTGGCTCGCAAAGGCAAACGGCAAACCGAGCTGCCCGGCTAATTGTGCGCTAAAGCCGCTTGAGCCTAATAACCAAATTGGGATATTTAGACCTTCTCCCGGAATTGCCCGTACATATTTACTTCCAGAAAAGGTTTCTGGGTCAAAATAGGCACGAAGCTCAGCCAGCTGCTCTGGAAAATCCTCGCCCCCCATTCTGTTTTCCTTGCGCAGAGCACGGGCGGTTAGTTGATCAGTACCTGGGGCCCGGCCGAGACCAAGATCAATGCGTCCTGGAAATAAAGATTCTAATGTGCCAAATTGCTCTGCAATGACCAATGGTGAATGATTCGGCAGCATAATTCCACCAGATCCGACCCGGATGGTTGAAGTACCGGCCGCCACATGACCGATTACGACAGCTGTAGCAGAGCTGGCAATGCCGGGCATATTATGATGTTCGGCAAGCCAGTAGCGGTTGTATCCCCATTTTTCAGCGTGGCGAGCAAGATCAAGCGTATTTTTTAAAGAATCAGCCGCGGTACCACCGGCGATAATGGGTGAAAGGTCAAGCACGGAAAACTGGATATCCTGAAGTTGCTTTGTATTTACAGACATATGTTCAGCTTCTTTCTTTACGGAATGATAGTTGATTAGAATAGGAACATTCTATATGTGACTGTTCCTCAAAATTTATTGTATCAATTGTTTACAGCAGCTCAAAATATAATGCTTTGCCTTCGAGCATATTAGAGAGGAGAAGGAGAGTGTACGAACTCTTTTTTCAAATAATAAGGACATATAAGGAGGAGTTTAGATGGTATGCATATTTCATAAAATTCCCATCTGTAATAGGGTTGTTTTATGACAGGAGGCATGTTATATTATATTTCCGCCGCTGATAAGACATACAAACAGCGGCTAAGAAAAAATAAAAAAACATGTTTACAAAGCGAAACATGTTTGGTATATTAATAAAGTCGCTTTTGAGCGACAGACAAGTTCTTTGAAAACTGAACAAAACACAAAACGTCAATTTTTATTTATGAAGCTAGACAAACACTTTTATGGAGAGTTTGATCCTGGCTCAGGATGAACGCTGGCGGCGTGCCTAATACATGCAAGTCGAGCGAGGTTCTTCGGAACCTAGCGGCGGACGGGTGAGTAACACGTGGGTAACCTGCCTGTAAGACTGGGATAACTTCGGGAAACCGAAGCTAATACCGGATACTTTTTCGCATCGCATGATGTGAAATGGAAAGGCGGCCTTTGGCTGTCGCTTACAGATGGACCCGCGGCGCATTAGCTAGTTGGTGAGGTAACGGCTCACCAAGGCGACGATGCGTAGCCGACCTGAGAGGGTGATCGGCCACACTGGGACTGAGACACGGCCCAGACTCCTACGGGAGGCAGCAGTAGGGAATCTTCGGCAATGGGCGAAAGCCTGACCGAGCAACGCCGCGTGAGCGATGAAGGCCTTCGGGTCGTAAAGCTCTGTTGTTAAGGAAGAACAAGTGCGAGAGTAACTGCTCGTACCTTGACGGTACTTAACGAGAAAGCCACGGCTAACTACGTGCCAGCAGCCGCGGTAATACGTAGGTGGCGAGCGTTATCCGGAATTATTGGGCGTAAAGCGCGCGCA
>NZ_AP048547.1:2020000-2067500 GCF_059698935.1 Ectobacillus sp. OTK
CCGGTATGAGTAGCGAAAGATAGGTGAGAATCCTATCCACCGAATGCCTAAGGTTTCCTGAGGAAGGCTCGTCCGCTCAGGGTTAGTCGGGACCTAAGCCGAGGCCGAAAGGCGTAGGCGATGGACAACAGGTTGATATTCCTGTACCACCTCTTTACCGTTTGAGCGATGGAGGGACGCAGAAAGATAGGGGATGCATGCCGCTGGTTGTGCATGTCTAAGCAGTTAGGCTGGTAAGCAGGCAAATCCGCTTACCGTAAAGGCTGAGCTGTGATGGGGAAGCCCTTTATGGGCGAACTCCCTGATTCTACGCTGCCAAGAAAAGCTTCTAGCGATGGTAAATGGTGCCCGTACCGCAAACCGACACAGGTAGGCGAGGAGAGAATCCTAAGGTGAGCGAGAGAACTCTGGTTAAGGAACTCGGCAAAATGACCCCGTAACTTCGGGAGAAGGGGTGCTCTTCGTAAGGAGAGCCGCAGTGAATAGGCCCAAGCGACTGTTTAGCAAAAACACAGGTCTCTGCGAAGCCGCAAGGCGAAGTATAGGGGCTGACACCTGCCCGGTGCTGGAAGGTTAAGAGGAGAGGTTAGCTCCAGGCGAAGCTTTGAATCGAAGCCCCAGTAAACGGCGGCCGTAACTATAACGGTCCTAAGGTAGCGAAATTCCTTGTCGGGTAAGTTCCGACCCGCACGAAAGGTGTAACGACTTGGGCACTGTCTCAACCAGAGACTCGGTGAAATTATAGTACCTGTGAAGATGCAGGTTACCCGCGACAGGACGGAAAGACCCCGTGGAGCTTTACTGTAGCCTGATATTGAATTTTGGTACAGCTTGTACAGAATAGGCGGGAGCCTGGGAAGCCGGAGCGCCAGCTTCGGTGGAGGCGCCTGTGGGATACCGCTCTGGCTGTATTGAAGTTCTAACCCGCGCCCCTCATCGGGGCGGGAGACAGTGTCAGGTGGGCAGTTTGACTGGGGCGGTCGCCTCCTAAAGTGTAACGGAGGCGCCCAAAGGTTCCCTCAGAATGGTTGGAAATCATTCGAAGAGTGTAAAGGCATAAGGGAGCTTGACTGCGAGACCTACAAGTCGAGCAGGGACGAAAGTCGGGCTTAGTGATCCGGTGGTTCCGCATGGAAGGGCCATCGCTCAACGGATAAAAGCTACCCCGGGGATAACAGGCTTATCTCCCCCAAGAGTCCACATCGACGGGGAGGTTTGGCACCTCGATGTCGGCTCATCGCATCCTGGGGCTGTAGTCGGTCCCAAGGGTTGGGCTGTTCGCCCATTAAAGCGGTACGCGAGCTGGGTTCAGAACGTCGTGAGACAGTTCGGTCCCTATCCGTCGCGGGCGCAGGAAATTTGAGAGGAGCTGTCCTTAGTACGAGAGGACCGGGATGGACGCACCGCTGGTGTACCAGTTGTTCTGCCAAGGGCATCGCTGGGTAGCTATGTGCGGACGGGATAAGTGCTGAAAGCATCTAAGCATGAAGCCCCCCTCAAGATGAGATTTCCCATAGCGTCAAGCTAGTAAGATCCCTGAAAGATGATCAGGTTGATAGGTCTGAGGTGTAAGCGTGGCGACACGTGCAGCTGACAGATACTAATCGATCGAGGGCTTAATCATAATTACACAGCACAGCGTGTTATCTAGTTTTGAAGGAACATCCTTCAAACAAAATAGGTCTAGTGATGATGGCGAAGAGGCCACACCCGTTCCCATACCGAACACGGAAGTTAAGCTCTTCAGCGCCGATGGTAGTTGGGGGTTTCCCCCTGTGAGAGTAGGACGTCGCTAGACACTGTAAAAACTCCTTTTGCATCATGCAAAAGGAGTTTTTTGTTGAATTGATTTGTACGTATCCAATCAAATTTATGCTATATTGGGACTATCTATTTTCTCATAAGAGTTAAGCGGCAAGAGCGTTCAGACTTGCAAACGAATATCCCGGAGCAGCATCTGTTTTAGAGGAATACAGGCACAAAGCTTCAGTTCTGTGCATCAAAATGCAGGTAAACCGGATTGTCAAATACAAAGAAAACATATTTATGTAAGGGAAGAGGCGAAGAGATTGAAAGTTGGTTTAGTTAGGCACTTTGAAGTGGTAAGAGGATATCCCAATACATTGGTTACATCAGGGGAACTTATGAAATGGGTGGAAGAATACGATGTATCAGATGTTATAGAAACAGAAATCGATTTATGCAATGTGGAATGGAAAAGGTGCTTTTCAAGCGATCTGCCCAGAGCAGAAAAAACAGCTAAAAAAGCATTTCAAGGCTCGATTATGTATTTGCCGGAATTACGGGAAATTACACTTTCGCCATTTTTTCGCTGGAATATTAAAATCCCTCTTTTTATCCACTTGCTGTTTATCCGAGTAGCTTGGCTGTTGAATCACAAATCGCAGCAGGAGGGCAAACAAGCTGTTTTCAATAGAATCAATACTGCTTTGGATCAAATCCTTTTGCATGATGAGGATGTACTCATCGTTGGTCATGGCGGTATTATGATGTTTATGAGGCAGGAGCTGCTAAGAAGAGGATTTACTGGACCGAAATTTAGAAGAGCGGAAAATGGAAAGGTATATGTGTTTGAAAAGTGATACAACAGCTTTCGCAGTATAACATGCGAAAGCTGTTTTGTTATGTAAGCAAATCTCGCAGCTCTTCCGTGAAATTGAGCCGGTGTATTTTGAAAAAGCTGGATCCGCTATTTGCCTTTATTATTTACAGCAACAAGTGTATGATGCGTGTTAAGCTGAGGCTGGATGTCTGATTGTCCAGAAGGTATCATACCAGCAATTGCTCGTAAAATGGCTGTATTTGGACTTAGAAAACGTACACTTTTTACTTTGCATATAAATCGAGGGGTGGGATGATTTTGAAAGATTGCTTCTAGGTGCGAAAAGATTTCATCTTGTCCAATCGATTAGCTTCCATCAAATCCGATGCTTTCGCCTTCTTCTGTGAATAGGTCAGCCATCGCACGGGCACTGCGGTCGTTCCAGGCATCTATGAGCTGTTGATAGAGTGCATGGATATTATCTGATTCAGAGGTTTTCATCAGCATTTCCTCCTTAATAAGTTTATATATTTGCTTTTTATTCAATTGCATGCTAGCTGCACTTTGAATTACCTGCCACCTGCCCGTTAACGCTCTTTTCTCTCAAGGGGCCCCGAAGAAAGGGGTATTCTCTCGCTCATTTTTTGATAAAAAAATCCCTCTCTAGAGAGGGAGAAAATGTTTTATATAAAATAAGGGGGGAATACATAAAGGGTTAGCTTCTTACTTTCATTACTCCAGTTCTTGTTCCGCTTCATTCCGCAAGAGGGGGAGCAAGCATGAATGAAGCGATCGTGGCTTATCCTAGTAAAAATGATGCTTACTGTACGTTTATATGTTTTACTGCTCCTTTTGAATATTTTGCTCCCACTTGTCTAAGTAATCTGCTTGATACGAAGTAAAGTGAGCTGCATCTGCTGTATGATAAGCAACCGGCTTTGTTTGCTTTTTCTTCACTTTATAAGCAAGATAAGCTGTTAAAAGCACGATTGGCAGGAACAATGCCTTAGGAAATAAAAGGAGAGCACTCCATACCATTATTGCAATACCAATCCATTTGCGGGTACGGTTTCCTGCCGCCAGCTTCCACATTACCCATCCGATTACAAAAAGGCCAGCTTGTACAAAGAAGGAAAAGATACCGCCATGTATATGTCCATGTCCTCCCATTTCTCGTAAGGCATGTCCGCCTCCATGACCCAAGCTTCTTCCTCCAAACCCATCAAACTGATGAAACAGTATGCGGGCAATGATAAATGCTGCTACTGTGAGCAACGGCCATAGCAGCCATTTACTTTTTCTCATTTTCTTTCCTCCTTAATCGCTGAAGTGATCTTGTTTATATTTGCATTGTAGTGAAGAAGAGAGAAAAAATAGTGAAAATGAGACAGAAAATTTTTGGTTTCTTAGCAGTAATAGACTACTTCGTTTATTGCCCTATCAAGCCCTTTGTAAGCACCTTACAAGTAATAAATAGAAAAGAAAAATAAAAAATCATAACTCAAAAGGCAAAGCATCGGAATGGCCCGATCGGGATGATTAAGTTAAGGTTTGAGAAGGAGTTTGGCAGGTTTACTGTCAGGGAGAAACAGCGCAGCTAAGTGGCGGGAGAGTTCAAAGAAGGTATAGTTTAGTGTACAGCGCTTAGCTTCATTAGTCCGTTGAATATACAAATCTTTTATGATATTTGTATATATTTGGATTGCTTTTGTATAATGAAAAGATAAATAAGGGGGGGTAGTGATGAAACGAATATATGGATTATGTATGTGTATCCTTCTTGCAGTAGTGATGGCTGCCTGCGGCAAAGCTCCAAAGCCGGAGGAAACTCTTGATGCATACATACAGGCATGGAATAAGCAGAAGTTTGCCGATATGTATGATATGCTGTCGGAGAGTTCTAAGAAATCGATTGCAAAGGATGCATTCGTACAGCGTTACAAAAAGATATATGGTGACATCGAAGTCAAAAATCTTCGAGTGAAGCAGCAAAAGGAAAAAGAAGAAACGAAGGATGAAAAGGATGCTGCTACGCGTCATTATGAACTGAGGATGGAAACGACGGCAGGCCCTATCTCCTTCGAAAACCCAATTGAGCTTGTGAAGGAAGAGAGCGGAAAGGAAGAAAAGTGGCACATTAAGTGGAATACAACACATATTTTCCCCGACATGAAAGAGGGAGACAAGGTCGGTATTGATACATATGAAGCAAAGCGCGGGGAAATTTTGGACCGGAGCGGCAATGGTCTTGCGATAAATGGGACTGTTCCGCAGGCGGGAATTGTGCCGGAGAAGCTCGGTACCGATGCAGAAGCAACGAAGTCGGCGTTAGCTAAGCTGCTAAGTATGACGGTAGAAGAAATCAATCAAAAGCTTAGCGCAAAATGGGTGAAGCCGAATTTATTTGTACCAATTGGCTTTTTTCCAGAAGGAGCAAATACGAATCTTGGATTGCCGGGTGTTGCTATAAAGAATGTTCCAATGCGGGTCTATCCGCTGAAGGAGGCAGCTGCACATATTACAGGCTATGTGCAGGAAATCAATGCAGAGCAATTAGAAACGCTTGCGGATAAAGGCTATCGGGCTGGTGATGTTATTGGCAAGGCGGGATTAGAGCAGGTATATGAGGATGAGCTCCGCGGGGAAAACGGCGCTCGATTGTATATTATGGATGAAAACAAAGAAGAGAAGGCTGAGCTTGTGAAGAAGGAAGCGATCAATGGGAAAAACATCTCTGTTACGCTTGACGGCAGTTTGCAGCAAAGCATCTATGCGCAGCTAAACGGCGATGCAGGCGTGGCTGCAGCAGTGCATCCAAGCACAGGCGAGGTGCTGGCGCTTGTGAGCAGTCCTTCCTATAACCCAAATGCATTTGTGCGCGGCGTGAAGTCAGAGCAATGGAATGCGTGGAATAACGACCCGAAAAAACCATTGCTGAATCGCTTTACAAAGGCATATACGCCAGGATCTGTCTTCAAGCCGATTACCGCAATGATTGGTCTAAAGGCGGGGACGCTTGATCCAGCTGAGCAAAAGCAGATTTCTGGTTTGAAATGGGCAAAGGACGCTTCTTGGGGCAACTATTATGTAACGCGTGTACATGAAGCAAATCCAGTTAATTTGGAGAAGGCCTTCGTATACTCAGATAATATTTATTTTGCGCAAGAAGCATTGCAAATCGGTAAAGAAAAGTTTACAGAGGGCGCTAAGGCATTTGGTCTCGGTGAAAAGCTTCCGCTGAAATATCCGTTTCAGGCATCGCAGCTTGCAAATGAAGGAATAAAAGGCGATGTTGAGCTTGCTGATACGGGCTATGGCCAAGGCGAAGTGCTGATGACACCGCTTCATGTCGCGCTCTCGTATGCACCGATTGTTAACAATGGCGTTATTCCAGCACCGGTGCTTGTGAAGGACGAGGATCAACAAAAGGCATGGAAGGAAAACGTCATATCAGCCGAACAGGCCAATTTATTGAAAAAGGCATTGGTTGCTGTTGTAAATGACCCGGAAGGAACAGGGCGCAGCGCGAAGCTTGCAGATAAGCTCATAGCCGGGAAAACAGGAACGGCCGAGCTGAAGCAGGGCAAGAATGAAGCGGGTCAGGAAAATGGGTGGTTCACTGGGTTTAACGCCGCAAATCCAGATGCCATCATTACGATGATGATTGAGGATGTAAAGGAGCGCGGCGGCAGTGCATATGTCACTGGGAAGGTGCGGAATGTATTAGCGGCCAGATGAATCATGAAAAAACGCTGAATCGAAATGATTCAGCGTTTTTTCTATTGCTGCAATTTGTCTATTTCTTTTCATCACTTGTAGAATTCCGCAAATGACTCTTCAGTTAACTTCTCCATCCATATATGGAGTTTCCTCTAGGTATGATGAGAGTTCTTTGATAACATAGGTGAATTCATGATACACCACACATTGCAGAGGGATTTCCATCACTTTCTTTTCTTTCTTATTATAAATCGCAATAACTTTGGCGCCCATATCAAATAATCGCACCTTTTTACTTGCCTTTTCGATAAGAATTTTCTTAATGTCTTGAATGTGAATGTCAGAAATATTGTTTTTGTTATGATAACGCAGCAAGTATCCTTTAAGCTCTACCTGCTTTGTCTTACTTTCTTTTATTTTATAGAAATGATAACCGACAACTAATGCTGTTAACAAGGTGGAAAGGACTATATATACGATATCCTGTTCTGAAATCGCTTGATACCAACGATATGCTATAATAGGATACCAGATATAATACCACTTACTTAGGCGAGGGCTGCTTATATAATGAATACGTTCATCATATTCCTTGTCTTCCTTGTGAAGTAAATCTAGAAGCCGCTTAGTATGTTGCGCGACTGTACGTTCCTGAAATAATCCATCGGTAATAAAGGTATTTTCGAAAATATAGCACGAATCATCATGTTCTTCTAAATTGTACGCACCTACCCACGCAACGAGCTTCTCTTTATGTTCATTTTCAAAGGTTGCTAAATAGTAACGTACGGGATTTCCGAAATAATCCTTTGTATCTACGGATTCTACAATCTCAATATTTTCCGGAAAGTAATCGAGTTCTGCTTCTGATACAAGAAAATGAAACAAGTGACTTTTGGCAAAATAACGCTGTTTGTTCGTTTGAATGGGAAATAAGTGCTCTTTGCGGATCCGTATGAGCTCCCAATATAAGATTTCAGACGAAATGATATTGGTGGCGCAATGCAGCAGCACAGCACCATCTACCGGGATATTTTTTTGCAGACAAACAATCACTGCCGATGTTTGAATCATCGGGTCAAGGAAGGTTACAGCTTCTCGTACTTCTGCTTCGGTTTCTTCATTAAAATAATACTCCATGAGCGACAGGTAAAAATCCATCTCTGCCTGCAGTTTTGGATAAATCGCCTTCCAGCTCGTATAGACGTATTTTATGTTATATGAGTCGTTATATTCCATATACGCTTTTTTCGCTTCTTGATAATCCTCTAGCAAAAGCGGGAGTATAAAGCCCGGCTTAAACTGATGAAACAGGTTATTTCGCAAGCAAAATAAAAGTATACGATACAGCGGAAATTTATATTCCTCATCCTGCAAATAACCATAATATCGCTCGATGATTTTTTTTGACCATAATGGCTGAGAGCAAAATTCCTCAACCAGAATAACAGCTTCTTTTGTTTGCAAATCCCGATCTAATATGTTAAGAACAGCACGGAAACTTGTATCGTCTCCAATCCTGCAAAAATATTGCAGCACTAATATCTTTCCGGCTTCGCTAAAGCGGGAATAATGTGTAACAATGGAATCAATTAGTTCAGGCACTTCATATTGAAATACAAAGTCTAATATGTAAAAGCTAGGGTGATCCCAATCTGCCACAGGTTCAGGAAAAGGATGTGCAGCTTCTTTTACTAAGCGTTCTAATGTTAACAAGTTTGTTTCAAATGGTTCCTCTTTTAACTCGCTAAACTCGGCAAGAGCATGATATCGAATTTCAGGCTCCTCATTTTTCATATCTTCAATTAAAGCGATGATTTTTGTTTTTGTAACAGGCAATAAGGTCCCCTCCATAGATTTCTTTGAGTCTTTATAATACTTATAGGTCTTATGTAAAATTCCCTTCTTCCTTCTTCACTTTCAAATAAAAACAAAGGTTTTCCATGATATGATGTATGGAATATAAAGTCGTATCATGATAGATTAAATATAATCAACTAGTTTAGTAAGGTGTGTGATCAATATGAAATGTGTGTCGCTAGATTTAGACGGAACATTATTGAATTCCAATCACGAAATTACCCCGGCTAGCCAAGAAGCTATCAGACAATTGCAGGCAAACGGGATAGATGTGATTTTAAATACGGGACGAGCATACCAGGATGTGGTAAAGGTTCCAGGCGTTCGAGAAATGAACTGCCCCATTATTTGCGTGAACGGTTCTGTTTTATATTCGAAAACAGGAGAGCTCTTGTATGAAGCAACGATTCCTTTTTCTGTCTATAAACGAACATTTTCTCTTTTAAGAGAGCTTGGCGTAGGTGTTCTTGTTTACACAAATCATGGAGGTTTTCCATCTACATTACCTCCTTTGCATTCGAAAAGCAAAGAGGAGCTTGATATGTTGTTCCAAACGTACGACTATGATCAGGTGTTCAAGCAGGAGAATGTGAAGATCTATAAGCTCATCGCGCTTGTACATGCGGAGGAAGCAGAGCGAATTGCAGGAGTGAAAGAGGCATTGGCAGGCTATGATGATATTTCCACTGCTTCTTCATTCCCGAATAACGTTGAAATTACGTCAACTGAAGCGCAAAAAGGAAAGGCGCTTAGAAGATATGAAATGATGCACAATCTTTCATTTGAAGAAATTTATGCATTCGGCGATGGCGGAAATGATATTTCCCAGTTTGAAGTCGCAACTCAATCCGTGGCAATGGCAAATGCGCCGGAAGATGTAAAGGCAAAGGCAACGATTATAACGAAAAGCAACGATGAGGATGGCGTGTCGTACGCAATCCGAGATATATTGCAGTTGGTATAAATAGAATGGCCCGAGAGAGAATGAATGTCTTCATTCTTTTTTGGGTCATTTTTCTATTTCAAGTAAATACATACAGAACGTTGTCTCATTTTAAGTTCAGGACGGAACCGCTATGGTAAAGGTTTCGATTTTCAAACGAACACTGCATTTCTTGCATCCAAGCAGAACAAGCATGTATGATAAAAGCGTTTAGGAGATCGTACCAAATTCAGGAAGGATGAAATCAATGAAAAATAAGCTGCCTCCTGGTCAATTTGAGACGGAAAATTGGCCGATTTTGCATGTTGGGGATGTGTATGAATTTGAGGAAGAAGCATGGAATTTCCGATTGTTCGGTGAGGTGAGGAAAGAGGTCACATTATCATATGCTGATATGATGAAGCTGCCAAAAACCATTTCAACGATTGATATGCATTGTGTAACAACCTGGTCAAAATTTGGCACAACCTTTGAAGGAATTGCCTTTCGTGAACTTCTTAACCTTGTGGAGCTCAGTGAAGGTGTCGATTACGTGAAAATATACGGCTATTACGACGGAGATCGGTTTGCGTATTCAGCGAATTTACCGCTAGAGGCCTTGCTTGGAGACGATGCGTTATTCGTCTATCGCTGGAAGGATGAGCGGCACGATTGGGAGGATATTTCTCCAAAGCATGGTTATCCGCTTCGGTTTATACCGCCGGAAACCTTTTACCTATGGAAGGGAACGAAATGGGCTTCGGGAATTCAATTTATGAAGGGCGATGAAGCTGGATTTTGGGAGGAGATGGGGTATTCGATGACGGCAAATCCATTCAAGGAAGAGCGTTATCGTTAGAGGAGAAGGGGGGACTAACATGAGGCTTAGTATTTTAGACCAAGCTCCGCGTTCAGCTGGAAAAACCGAGCAGGAGGCCCTGCAGGAATCTGTGAGCCTGGCACAAGCAGGCGAGCAGTTTGGCTATACCCGCTATTGGATTGCGGAGCATCATGATATGACAGGCCTTACATGTTCGGCACCGGAAGTGATGCTGGCATACATCGGGGCACAAACGAGCAGGATCCGCATCGGGTCGGGAGCCATTTTACTGCCGCATTACAAGCCATATAAGGTAGCTGAGGTATTTAATCTGCTTTCAGTTTTATTTCCGAACCGGATCGATGTAGGGATTGGCAGGGCACCGGGCGGACCAGCTGAAGCAACGATTGCGTTATCTGGAAACTTTTTAGAACAGGTTCGTCAGCTTCCAGACAAATTTAAGGAGCTGCTGCAATTTCTTTATCAGGAATTTCCGGCTGAGCATATGTATACGAACATTTCCCCGACGCCGCTGCCTGCTGTTTCTCCAGAGCCGTGGCTGCTTGGAACGAGTGAAAAAAGCGCCATCCTGGCTGCAGAAACAGGGGTCGCGTATGCCTTTGGCCATTTTATGAGCGAGAAGGACGGCGAACAGCTGATGAATACGTACAAAAACGCGTTTACCGCAAATGCTAGATTGAAGCAGCCAAAGTCAATTGTTGCCGTAGCCGCAATTTGCGCAGAAACAGCAGCACAAGCGGAGGAACTCGCGTTAAGCGGAGCTGCTTGGAGGCTGCAGCTTGCAAATGGAGAAGGCAGAAGCGGCATCCCGTCGATTGAGGAGGCGAAGAAATATATAGGCAGCAAGCAACAGGATGTAATGGAGGACGTAAAGAAAAAGACGGTTATCGGGAGCCCGCAGGAGGTAAAGCGGCAGCTGTTAGAGCTGCAAGCCCGATACAAAGCGGATGAAATGATGATTGTTACGACGGTGCATAGCTTTGAGGACCGCATTGCATCGTACCGTCTTATTGCCAATGAAATGTTGATGGAGGAGAACCATTATGATCACAACGGTGATGTTAAATGATACGCCGATTAAAGTGGGTGAATACAAGGACGAAAAGATTTCTGACAAAAGGACAGGTAACCTGTTACATAAGGTTTCTTTTGCCTTTCAGGTGAAGAGCGAAGACTATCATAGAATCACGACATTGTTGTACGAGAACGCTTTTGATGTAAAGATCCCAGAGCGCAATTTAGAATTTCGGGCAACCATTAGCAACTATTCTACCTCTTTTACAAACCTGTATAAGGAGAATCAAGTGGGTGAATTTAAGCTGGAACTGGTAGAATCAATGCGGTGATATTTGACAGAGATGCTGGAATATTATAATATACTTATTAAAAGTAAGTTAATTATAAAAACGGGGGATTCTATATGAAAGAGCAGCGAAGCATTCGCCGTGTTAAAACGGTAGAATATCAACAAAATAGCCCTATTCATACAAATGGATTTATATTAGAGCCTGGCAATTGGGAGGAGTATGATCCGTTTTTAATGCTCGCCGAGGATTTTTTCCAAAAAGGAACGTTCGACAATCATCCTCACCGCGGGATTGAAACAGTTACGTATGTGATTGACGGCACGCTTGAGCATTTCGATAATAAGGCTGGGAGCGGGAAGCTTGAACCGGGGGATGTGCAATGGATGACAGCGGGAAGAGGAGTAATTCATAAGGAAGACCCAGCGCCGGGTTCAACTGTGCACAGTCTGCAGCTATGGATCAATTTACCGAGCTCAAAGAAAATGACAGAGCCGCGTTATCAGGAAATGCAAAGCAAGAATATGCCTGTACGCGAGGAAGAGGGAGCCGTGATTCGCGTTTTCTCCGGATCCTCACAAGGTGTACAAGCTAAAACGCTCAATTATGTACCGGTCACAATGATAGAAATGACAATTGAGCCGGGAGCAAGCGTCACGCAGGACCTGCCGGGCAGCTATAACGGCTTTTTTTATATCCTCGAGGGAAGCGGAGTATTTGGGGCGGAGCAAACAGAAGGACGTGCTGGCCAAGTATTGTTTTTAAGCCGGACAGATGGAGTTTTAGAGAGTGAGATTACTGTTACGGCAAGCGAGAAACTGCGCGTTTTGCTGTATGCAGGTGAGCCGGTAAATGAACCGGTTGTCGCATACGGACCGTTTGTAATGAATACACGGGATGAAATTCGGCAGGCGATTTTAGATTATCAGAACGGGAAATTCGATGAGTAGAGAAAAAGCAGAATCCGCAGATGGATTCTGCTTTTTTAAAGAAGGCTGTGTTAAAGAACTTTGTTGAGTAATATCAGATAAATCTCTAGCTAGTTTAGCTCCCATAATACCAGGATGTACTTCTATTAACCCGGCTTTTTTAAGCATCCCCATAATTTTTCTTATCACGGCAGGATTCGTGTTTACACTACCTGCTAAAAATTCTGATGAGCTGACCCCTCTTTATTTATCTAATATATGAATTCCAACGGCAAATCGATTATTTATAGACAATCTTCAGTCACCTTTCTGATGTTTATAACAAAATACTTCCAAGTTGTATCATGCTTCAAAAAAACAAAATTTAAAAAGTTTTTTGGAGTTTGTTGACAAAAACACAAGAAGTAACTAAACTGATTACAGGTAATTGTATTGGTTACATTTTAACAAGAAAGATTTTAACAAAACAAAAACATATATGGGGGAAAAGAAAATGAAAATGCTAGTAACAGGTGCGACAGGGAAATTAGGAACGAAAGTTGTAGAGACGCTATTGAAAACTGTACCAGCGAGTCAACTGGCTGTAAGTGTTCGCAATCCAGAGAAAGCGGAAGGATTACGGGCTCGTGGAGTAGAAGTTCGACACGGAGATTTTGACCGTCCAGAAACACTGGATACGGCTTTTGCTGGTATCGATCGCTTATTAATTATTTCTGCAGATGGAGACAATGAAACAAGAATTCGTCAGCACACGGATGCGGTATCTGCGGCAGAGCGTGCTGGGGTTAAATTTATTGCTTATACCAGTTTAGGAAATGCAAGTGAAAGCACGATGTTCCTTGCTCCGCCACACGTTGCTGCGGAAGAAGCCATCTTGAAAACAGGCATTCCTTACTCCTTCTTACGCAACAACTGGTACTTGGAGAACGAAATCTCAAGCATTCAAGGTGTTCTGGCAGGAGCCCCTTGGGTGACGTCTGCAGGTTCTGGCAAGGTAGGTTGGGCACTGCAACAAGATTATGCAGAGGCTGCGGCAGCGGTACTGGCTGGGAATGGACACGAGAATACGGTCTACGAGCTTTCTGGTAAGCTCATGACGCAAGAAGAACTTGCATCTGCTCTTGGCACTGTACTAGGTAAAGAGGTATCTGTACAGCAGGTCGATGATGCTGTTTACGCCGATATTATGAAAGGTGCAGGCGTACCAGAATTTATTATTCCTTTCCTTGTAGAAATCCAAAAAGGCATTCGGGAGGGAGCTTTGGAGATCGAGAGCAATGATTTCGAAAAACTTCTCGGCCGTCCAGTTACGCCAATCAGCGAGGCGCTGACTCAAATCGTTAATGGAATCTCTCAAACAAAATAATTGAACTCAGTCAAAAACCGACCTTTCTGAACGTAGCAGAGGTCGGTTTTTAAATAAGAGTCAATAAAGGAAGGACCAGGTTATGAGGATAGTTATAATTGGTTCTTCTTTTTACAAGCTTTTGCCTATCGCGAAAAAGAACATACGTTCTATATCTAGAGTAGTATAAATATGGAAAAAAGAAAATACCTTTTGCTTCGCAAAACCGAAATTCACCCTCTACTTAATCATTGGGCTACGCTCTTCACACGATTGAAGTAGGGGTACTCTTTCGGTCAAATCTGATAGACAAGCCCCATTGGCCTGCTCACGATGAGCCGATGGAGCTTTTTTTATGAAGCTGTTTTTTCAGCTTGCGTTTGCCGATTAAACAGCTGCAACCCGCCTTTCACCGCAATATCCCAGCCGATTTTCGCAAGATAGCAAACCAGCCCGATATTCAGAAGGGAAGTAACAAAAAGTGTAACGCTGTAAGGCGCACTGCCGCTTACTGCCCCGTATAAAATCGTATGTGTATTCATAAAAATCGAAATGCTAAATCCCCCGGAGAGCCAAAGGAACCGTTTGTCTTTTCATTACATAACCAAAGGGGTGAAATAATGCGAGAGCTAAAGGGCAAAACAAATGCTGCAAGTCATGGGGATTGGTAATCTTTGTTCGTGTTCTATATAAATAAATTAGTTTAGAATATAAGAATAAAGGGAAATTATATATTTTTTTAAAAATAAAAAATAAAGTTATTAGGAAACAAGCGCTTGAGGGGGGAGACAACATGCCAGGAGAACACACTAGATATTCTCGTCTTGCGAATTTAACAAAATTGATCAATACGAGGTTAGAACTGCGTGAAGTGTTAGAGCATGTAGCTACGGCAATAGCTGAGGAAATCGTCCAATGTGATTCGGTAGGAATTTATTTACCGCAGGAGAATGGGACATATAGAGGATATGTGGGAAAACCGGATGTCATTAATGGAATGACTCTTGATATGCATGTTGTTGACCCGGAAGTAGACTTGTTGGCAAAAGAAGTGGTTCAAACAAGGAAAGTTATTTATATTCCAGATACATCGATTGACAACAGACCAGATCCGAGGGCTATTGAAGCCTTTCAAATTAAATCTTTATTAGGTCTTCCGATTTCATATGATGATGAACTGTACGGGCTGGTTTTTTTATTTGACTATGGGATCCCGATGAACCTAACCGAGTCAGAAATCCAAACGGTTGAGGCTTATGTGAATATGGCTGCTGTAGCGATTCGCAATGCAAATAATCTCGCTCGTAAAGAAAGCGTGATTGCTGAAAAGCAGTTGCTGTTAGATGTGACACGCGACTTATCTATGTGTACCACAGTGCAGGAGGTGCTGGACAAGTGTTTTCATTATGTAGGGCAAGTGCTGAACAACTCCAATATCGGTATTCATTTACTTGATCCGGCAGCCGAAAAAAAACTGAAACCAGCAAGGCTAAGTAAAGACAGTGATTGGACGGAAGAAGAATGGCTGGAGACTCACGGCGAAATCAAGCTAGACCATAGCAAGGATTTGTTATTCCAAGAGGTCATCCAAACGAAAAAGGCAATTCTCGTTCCCGATGTGTTTGCCGACCCTAGGCCAAATCATGAGGCTTGTCGAAAGTTTGGGATTAAGGGCTTGTTTATGATGCCGCTAGTCGCTATGGGACAAGTGTTAGGGACCATTCCTGTTGTAAACCTAGAGGAGAAGGGAAAGGTATATCCAGAAGCCGATATACAGCTGGCGCAATATATTGTAGATGCTACCGCCTCTGCTTTATTCAATTTGCTGTATAAGGAAAAGCAAGAGCTCATTATTCAGGAGCGGACTTCAGAAATTATTAATAAGCATAAAGAGCTTCAAGAGGCTGTGAGTGAATTACAGCGGCTAAGCCGTGAAAAGGAATTGATTTTGAACTCTGCCGGTGAAGGGATATTTGGTTTAAATCTTGAAGGAAATATTACATTTTGTAATCCTGCGGCAGTCAGCATGTTAGGCTATAATGAAAAGGATGAACTAATTGGCCAATCCTGCAATTGTATTTTCGGACCAATCAAAACGAAGGACCAATCAACATTCTTTGCGTATATAGAACAAAATACCCATCACCATAATAGAGAAGAACAATTTGTTAGGAAGGATGGCTCGTGCTTTCCTGTTGAATATATTATTTCTTCAATAAAAGAAGCGGATCGAGCAGTCGGTTATGTTGTAACGTTTAACGATATCACTTCCAGAAAGAAGATGGAAGAAGAGATTAAATATCATGCGTATTATGATAGCTTAACGAATTTGCCAAATCGGGTCCTCTTTAAGGAGAGATTAAATCAAGGGTTACAATATGCTAAGCTCCATGGAGAAACACTAGCGGTTATGTTTTTAGACCTAGATCGTTTTAAGATGATAAACGATACGTTAGGACATAGCTACGGTGATTGTTTGCTTAAGGAGGTAGCAAATCGCTTAAAGAGCTGTATCCCAATGGGAGCTACTGTATCCCGGCAAGGCGGGGATGAATTTATTCTTACGTTACCGGGCATATCCAAGAAGGAGGAGGTTATTACAGTTGCTGAATGCATACTTGATTCTTTTACTCCATCCTTCAATTTAAATGGGGACGAAGTGTTTATCAAAACAAGTATTGGAATCAGCTTATTCCCTCATGATGGTGATGATGCAGACACGCTTATTCGAAATGCCGATATGGCTATGTATAAATCAAAGGAATTATCGGGAAATAATTACCAATTTTATGCTACAGGAATGGATCCGCGGACAGTTGAGAGTATTAAATTAGAAAACGATTTGTATAGGGCGTTAGATTACAATGAGTTTGAGGTATATTATCAGCCTCAGATTGATTATCAAACAAACAAAATTGTGAGAGTTGAGGCGTTGCTTCGCTGGAACCATTCTAAAAAGGGAATCATCCCTCCAAATGAATTTATTCCAATCGCTGAGGAAACAGGGCTCATTATTCCAATTGGGGAATGGATTCTAAGAAGTGTAGGGAAGCAGCTAAAGCTTTGGCATGATGCAGGATATTCATCAATCGGTGTCGCAGTGAATTTATCCGCGCGTCAATTTGAACAAAGAAATTTAGTGGCTGTGGTAAAGGAGATTTTAGAAGAAACAGAGCTGCCCCCGCATTGTCTAGAACTGGAGCTGACAGAAAACTTAATTGTGAAAAATACAGAGGTAGCCTTAAAAACCATGCAGCAATTAAGAGATTTGGGTATAGAAATCGCCATTGATGATTTTGGCACAGGCTATTCATCCTTAGGTTATTTAAAAAAATTCCCAATGAATACATTGAAGATTGATAAAGCATTTATTGAAGATGTTGTAGGAAATACACACAATGCTGCAATTACAAATACAATTATTACGTTATCTCATAATTTAAACCTGAATGTAATTGCTGAAGGTGTTGAAACGAAGGAGCAAGCAGATTTTCTAGTTTCTCACGGATGTCATTTAATGCAGGGCTATTTCTTTAGCCGGCCGATTAAGGCGGAGGAGTTTACCCGAAAGTATTTGTCTAAAGAGGGAGCAGTATATTTTTAATTAAGATAAGAAAGTATAACTTTTGGCGTGTAGAAAGCATGGAAGACATGAATGATGGTATCACAAGGCTTTTCGATCATCTTAGCGGCCCTGTACTTATTGAGATATTTATTAGGAAATAACAATATGCCGCCAATATGAGATCGGGTGAAATTTCTTTCCTTGTTTGGAAAGCAGGCACAAGAAAAACATCTGTTGTCTGTTTGAACGATAGATGTTTTTCTTTTTAATGCTTGTATTTATAATAGTTTGAGAGAATCCGCAGCTTACAGCGGTTTTTTTTGTTTAGTTTGTTAAGTACTTCTACTTGTTGAAATAGAAAAATAGGCGTAAAATGACAATCAGGTTTCGTAATAGCGAGGTGACTTCTATGGAATTTGTGCATATACCAAAAGCTTTTTTGCAAATGAATACAATCTTTATTTCTATTTTAATTGAGGCACTTCCTTTTATTTTAATAGGGGTATTTATCTCTGGACTCATTCAAATGTTTATAACGGAGGATATGATTGCTCGTTTCATGCCAAAGAATCGAGTGCTGTCGATTTTGATGTCGTTGCTGCTCGGGCTATTGTTCCCAGGCTGTGAATGCGGCATTGTTCCAATTGTGCGCCGTTTAATCGGAAAAGGGGTTCCTGCTCATGCAGGGGTTGCTTTTATGTTAACTGGCCCGATTGTCAATCCTGTTGTGCTGTTTGCTACCTATGTGGCATTTGGTAACAGTTGGAGGATGGTATGGCTTCGTGCGGGCACGGCATTTGTTGTCGCGTTTATTGTCGCGCTTATCGTTTCTTTTTTATTTAAGGACTCTATCTTAAAGAATGAAAGTCATCACAGTCATAGTCCGATTACGCAGAAGACGCTGAAGCAAAAGCTTTGGGATGTTTGCGAGCATGCGGTGCAGGAGTTCTTTTCCATGGGGAAATATTTAATTATCGGCTCTTTAATTGCAGCAAGCGTGCAAACCTTTGTGAAAACATCTGTGCTTCTTTCCATTGGACAAGGTCCATTTGCATCCTCCGGGGTGATGATGGGATTAGCATTTGTCTTATCGCTTTGTTCAGAAGCGGATGCATTTATTGCATCCTCATTCCAAAGTACATTCGCGGTATCCTCGCTTGTGGCCTTCCTTGTATTTGGCCCGATGGTGGATATTAAAAATACGCTGATGATGCTTGGGTCATTTCGGACAAAGTTTGTCATTGGGTTAATCGCTGTAATTGCAGCGACAGTTTATATGAGTTCAGTAGTGCTTCATTTTGTGGGGTGATAAGTATGGCACGTGCTTATATATTATTAGGATTTACTTTTTTGCTTATACAGCTGCATATCTCTGGAAATATTACGAAGTATATCAATATGAAATATGCCTATCTTTCTAAAAGCGCTGCAGTGCTGCTTGCATTGCTGACGGTAGTACAGGTGATTACCGTCTTTAGGAAGGAGTCGCATGATCACAATCATGAGCATTGCGGAGACCATTGCGGCCATCATCATGAGGAGGAGAAGGGCTGGAATCGCCGTTTTTCCTTCGCTTTACTATGGTTTCCAATTCTTAGCGGTCTATTTCTCCCGATCGCTTCTCTTGATTCTGATATCGTAAAGGCAAAGGGATTTCATTTCCCGGTCGCAGAGCCTGGAAATAACGATCCGTACATGCAGCGGCAATTTCTAAAGCCCGATACGAGCATTTATTACGGCAGTGAAGGGTACCGCGAGCTGATGGAAAAGGAGAAAAAGAAATATATCAATCGCGATCGGATTTCTTTGACAGATACCGATTTTCTAAAAGGAATGGAGACAATTTATAACAGTCCGGGTGAGTTTGTTGATAAGACATTGTCATTTCAAGGCTTTATTTTCCGGGATGACAGCTCCGGGAAGGATCAATACTTCCTGTTCCGATTCGGCATCATCCATTGTGTGGCCGATTCCGGTGTATACGGCATGCTTGTAAACAAGCCGGAGGATGCTGATTGGGGCAACGATGAGTGGATTACGGTAGATGGGACGATTGAAACACAATACTATCAACCGTTTCGTACGACAATTCCAGTGCTGAACGTGACATCTTGGAAACAGGTTGCTACGCCAAAGGAGCAATACGTATATCGAGGAGCGGAATAATATAAAAGGAGGGCTGACGCTAAAGGTACTGAATGTACTTTTGGCGTCAGCCTTTTTTGCGTTACATCAAGAAAAGCAAACAGCTCTTTGCTCTCCCATTTGTGCAAATGGTTCAGAGTATGCCCGATTTGCTGCAGGAACCGAAAAGAACAAGAGAGTGGAAAATGGAGGAGCAAAAAAGACAGTTTCATTTTACACGTTATGAGTCAACGAAGAGGTATGCTGTTATGATAGGTATATGTAATGGGATTTTTACTTATATAAGCGTAATTCTCAACCATATGCACTTGTTTTAGGTCTCGCTCTTTTTACTGGTTCTATCAGCTATATGGTATCTTTTTGGAACGTATCGTCAACGTAAATGGATGAGGAAAGTTTATAAAAAATAAAACAGCAGAACCAAAACCAGCTTATAAATACAAAAAGGAGCGAATCCGCTCCTTTTTGTATTTATATAAGCTCTGAAGACAAATTACAGAATATATCAGCAATTGCAGGATCGAACTGAGCGCCTTTGTTTCGCTTAATTTCTTCCAAGGCTTCTTGTACAGATAAGCCCTTTTTATAAATACGATCGGTCGTCATCGCATCAAATGCGTCCGCTACAGCTAAAATTCGAGCGGAAAGCGGGATGTTCTCGCCTTGTAAGGAGTACGGATAACCTTTGCCATCCCATCGCTCGTGATGGTATAACACCGCATCCAGCAAGTCAACTTTATCCTTTATAAACTCATGACGGACTAGCTTATCATAGCCGAGGACAGAATGCTCTTTAATCATGGCGTACTCTTCGTTTGTAAGCCGGGTTGGCTTATTGAGAATACTAAATGGGATGCTTGTTTTTCCGATGTCATGAAGCAATCCAGCCATATAAAGATCTTGACGCGCATCGACAGGTAAATTCATTTTTTCTGCCAGCTGAATGGCATAGTATGCCACACGATTAGAATGCTCCCATGTATCTTGGTCAAACGCTTGTAGAGAAGAGGTATACTCATTAATCAAACTATTTACTTGTGTACTATAAGCAGATACTGTTACCTGATCTGATTTTTGCTCCTCTAAACCCGTTATTAAGCAGGTTACTTTATTTCGGCCCTCTCGTTTGGAACGATAGACAGCTTTATCAGCTATTGCGATTAAATCCTTCATATGATTGATTCGAGTTGGAAATAAGGTAGCTACGCCAAGACTGCTTGTGACAACCGGGCTAATCTCTGATTGTCGATGCGGAATCTTAAGAGCTTCGATAGCTGCGCGAATACGTTCAGCTACTAACAGAGCCCCAGTTTGATCCGTATTAGGGAGTAGAACAACAAATTCCTCACCGCCATATCGAGCGCAAATGTCCCCTGCCCGCAGTAAGGAACTGCTGACAGCCTGGGCTATGCTTTTTAAGCATTCATCTCCAGTTTGGTGGCCGTAATAATCATTAAATAATTTAAAATAATCGACATCTAATAAAATGGCTGATAACGGAGTAGAGTCTCGAACGGCCCGTCCCCATTGTTTCTTTAGTTCCTCATCGAAAAAACGGCGGTTGCCAATACCGGTAAGGCCATCTACCTGCGCGAGTGCGTGCAGTCGCTCGTTCATTTCCCGAAGCTTTTCTTCGTTTTCTTTTTGTGAGGTAATATCATGTTGGATAGATATATATTGATGAATATCTCCTTGCGCATTCCGAAACGGTACGATCGTACTATTTACCCAATAATATGTCCCATCCTTAGCCAGATTTCTAACCTCACCTTTCCATACATTTCCGCTGCAAATGGTTTGCCACATTTCCTTGAAGAAGGACGGGGCATGGTAGCCTGAATTAATCATTCTATGGGACTGGCCTAGTAATTCCTGTTTACTGTACTTGGAAATTTCACAGAACTTGTCGTTTACATCCTTAATAATGCCTTTTTCATCTGTAATGACTAAAATCGATGACACATCTAAGGAAAACTTAACGTCCGATAAATGCTGCAGTGTGTGTTGCAGTTTTTCTTTTTGTTTTGCCAGCTCGATATTATTTTTTTCGAGTTCTTCGTAAACCTTGCTGATGCTTTGTTCTGTTTCCTTGCGCTTCGTAATATCGCGAAACACGACCATTATAGAGGGGAGGCTATTATACTGAGTATACGTCCCTTTGACTTCTACATTAACGGAAGTCCCATCTTTACAAACGAATAGACATTCTGAGAATGGTACCGTGCCTTGTTCATTAGAAATTGCTTGCAAACGTACGCTTGCCGATTCTATATAATCTGGATGAATAATCCTCTCTTGGTGAAGACCCATCATCTCTGAACGAGTATATTTGAGGAGCCGAGCCGCTTCGATATTAGCGTAAACAACGCGTCCATCCTGATAAATGAGTACTCCTATCGGAAGAAATTCGCTTATGAAGCGATATTCATTCCTGCTTGCTGTCAATTTGCGTATAGATTGTTTGAGTGGATTGTTATAAGTTAAAATTTGCATATTTTGCATTTTAGATATTTTTTGTTTAGTTTTTACATCTTTCACACTCATCACGTTCCTAACCTTATTAAGATAGAAATATAAAGGCTGGCCCTTAGATTTATACAGAATATATGAAAGGAACCAATCGATCTTAATGGCACAGGATTCTAAAGTTTTCCTGCTCATGAAAATTATTTTCTCGCAGTATGTTGTATTTAAGACAAATCGATCATAAACTCCCAGACTGAATAGCAGCAACGTTTTAGCATACACCATTGAGGTTTTTCGTAGTGGCATCCCTTATATACCATTTTCTAAATTATAATCTACTATCGAAAGTTATAATAGTTGAATTTTACAATAAATCGTTAGAAAGTGTTGGTAAACGTCGAATATAATAAGTATTAGAATTGTGAATGTCTTTTGTGCGATATGCTAGCTGAAATATACAATATACCAAGCCTATTTCATTATCCTGCTGTTGACGAATGGAACTTAATGGAATACAATATTTATTGAACGATGGTCAATAACAGGAGGTTTCCATGTCCCCAAGAAAATCTGTACAACAAGAACTAACACGCGAAATGATTATGGATGCAGCAAGAGATCTATTCATCCAAAACGGGTATGGGCATGTATCAATGAGGCAAATTGCAAAGAAGCTCGGCTACAGCCATGGTGCGATTTATTATCATTTTAAAAACAAGGCAGAATTATTTTATGCCATGGTACGAGAGCATTTTCATATGCTTGACAACATATTAGACCACATCATGAAGCAGGAGCTGGATCATCACGAAAAGCTAAAGCAGGTGCTGCTTGGTTTTATCGAATTTGGTCTCACGCATCAAAGCCATTATGAAATTATGTTCCTTATTAAGGATGAGGAGGTTAGAAATTTTATCAATGAAGGGCCAAATAAAAGCTATGAGGCATTTGCGAAAAATGTATATATATTATGTGACAAAAAAGCCTCGCTCCAAGACATATGGTCTATCTTTTTATCCTTACACGGCTTTGTTACCCACTATAGCCGTCATGTAGTCAGTTATGACGAGGTAAAGGATTTGGCCCGGTCGCATGTGAATTTTTTGCTCAAATCACTCATATAATTTTTTTTAAATATAATTGAACGATGGTTAATTAACTAAAGGGGGAAGCTAGAATGAAAAAAGCATTAGTGTTAGGAGCTTCAGGTGGAATGGGGTATTCGATTGTCAAGGAATTGTGTGAAAGAGGAATAGCGGTTACAGCCTTTGCGCGTACAAAAGAGAAACTAGAGAAATTGTTTGGCAAAGACCCCAATGTCACGATCGTGACCGGTGATATTTTTCGGATAGAGGATTTGCAAGCAGCTGCCCAAGGAGCGGATGTTATTTTTCAGGCAGCGAACATACCGTACGCTGAGTGGGAAGGAAAACTAGCTGCTTTCATGATGAATATTATCCATGCAGCGAAGGAACAATCGGCAAAGCTTGCTGTTGTCGACAATATCTATGCGTACGGCAGGAGCCCGGGTAAGAAGGTTAATGAAGAGACGCCGAAACAGCCTCATACGAAAAAGGGAAAGATTCGATTAAAGGTGGAAACAATAGTAAAGGAATCCGGTGTTCCAGCGCTCATTGCCCATTTCCCTGACTTTTACGGTCCAAATGCCGAAAACACCATTTTGAACTACACACTGCAAAGCGTAGTACAAAACAAAAAAGCAAGCTTTGTCGGAAATCAAAGGATTGCAAGAGAATTCATTTTTACTCCAGACGGGGCAAAGGCAATCGTCAGCTTAGCCTTGCGCGATGAAGCATACGGACATAACTGGAATATTCCTGGGGCTGGTGTTATTACAGGAGAGGAAATTGTGCAAATGCTTCGAGGGATCACGCAGTATGAGAAGCGCGTATCAACGATTACGAAAGGCATGATTCGGTTTCTTGGTTTATTTAATGCAAACATGCGCGAGGTTGTGGAAATGTTGTATTTAGCTGAAGAACCGGTTGTTCTAAGCGGAGAGAAGTACGAAAAGATGATTGGAACGCTGCCCCGTACTTCTTATGAAGAAGGATTGAGACAAACGATTGCGTATATGAAGGCACATCAGTAAGCGTGCAGCAGAAAAAGGAGAGCAGGATGTTAAATCCTGCGTCTCCTTCTTGGTTAATAAGAGTTTATTTTTTCACTCTTGTGTTTATGTTAATTAGGAAACAGCAAGCTTTTTAGACGTGCGATGAAAGGAAGGACTATATATGAAAAAAACAGTACAAGTTGTTGGAGCAGTTATCTTTAATGAAAAGGATGATATTTTATGTGCTTTGCGCTCTCCCGAAATGGACCTCCCAAACCTCTGGGAATTTCCCGGCGGCAAGATTGAAGAAGGGGAACAGCCAGAGGACTCGCTAAGCCGTGAAATCCAAGAGGAGCTGGGCTGCACAATCGAGATCTTCGAAAGATATGCAGATATTATTCATGAGTATCCGAACGTAATTGTGAATTTGATTACATATAAAGCAAAAGTTATAGATGGTACACCGACTGCAAAAGAGCATGCGGAACTTAAATGGGTGCCTGCGAAGGAATTGCTGCACCTCGAGTGGGCGCCTGCGGATATTCCGACGGTGCAGCTGTTGACGGGGGATCGGGGGTAAGGAATTAAAGTGGATTATTATTCTGCGGTTTTATCACTGTTAGATAGCTCAATTGAGTTTGAAAAGCTTCACAGTAAATTTAACCGATTCAACCCATTTAAAATTTTGCGGGTCGATCAATTTGAAATACGTCATTCCAATGTTATCTCCTGGCTGCTAGACCCAAATGGCAATCACAATTTGGGGCCATTTTTGCTCAATAAACTGTTAGCTAAAATCTTTGTGAAGACAGAGAATGAACATATAGTGAGCGAGTATAACTTACTTATGCTGCATAAAGGCTCGCTTCATGATGTAGAAGTGTTTCGTGAGGTACAAACGAAGAGTGGCAAACGAATTGATATTTTGGCCGTATCAGAAGCGCAGAACATTGTCATTTTGATTGAAAACAAGTACAAGTCAGGAGAATCGGAAGGACAGTTAAATAACTATTTAAACTTTGTTCGCGAAACATACAAAGGATACACAATTATTCCGATATTTTTAAGTTTAGACGGTTCTGTACCAAGCAATCGTGAGTATTTCATCTTAGACTATAATGATATTTTAAACATACTAAAGGCATACATAGACATCAACAGTGAATACATCTTTCAATCGGTAAAGGAATTTCTTTTACATTACATAGCTGTACTGGAGGATGAACTCGTTCGGGATGAAGAGGATATTGCGCTGGCACTGGATGTTTATAAGAAGCATAGGGATGCGGTTGATTTTCTTTACTGGAGCAACAGTGAAAAAACAGCCGGAAAAACAGCTAACCGTACTATCCTGAATATGATAGCCAGCCTAGGTACAGAGGAGAAACAAGCGATCCAAAAAATTTATAAAGCTCATGAAGAAACAATTCATTTCATATATGTTGTCGGCAATAGTGTTATAAGGGAAGCCTTTTTGGACTTTGCAGCGCAAAATGACATGGAAGAATCTTGTTACCGCGAGCATATACGAATTCCATCCTTTATTTTGCCTGAGTGGCGACAGCTGGATGACGCCTTAGGCACTCCCCAAGGGGAGTGGTGGCTGAATAATGCTTTCGTGATCTGGTTTGAAAGAATATGGAATGACAAAATTAAGCTAACTGTAGAGGTAGGACCTTTAGCGTACGAGGAGCGATTACTGCTGCTCAACACCCTGGAAGAGAATGGGGTAAAAATCAGGCTCAAGTCTAAAGAAGCAGGAGCCATGTACACGCGAATTTATACAGCAACAGAAGCAGTTCACAACTGGGCAGACAGAGAAGAGCTTCGCCGCACGATGAACAATATGTATAACAGTAATGAATTTAAAGAAATCGCGTCCGCTATATCAAAGTCGATTCAAGACATTGTACATGGTCCAGACTCTGAAGACGAGACAACTTCCAGTGATGAGGATATAGCAGGGGTTCGTGATCATGCAGGCATTTTGGCTGATGCCTTTCATCTATTCGTGAAACATCACGACATTCCTGAAGGCTGTTATCGAATTCATCCTAAATTACCATCCTTTATTATTCCGAAATTCAGGAATCTAGAGGAGCAATTCGGCGTACCGCGATGGAATTGGTGGTTCAACAACTGTGTGAGCATGTGGTTTGAACGATTAAAGGATGACCGGCTCAAGTTCACGATTGAAGTAGGTCCACTTGAAGCCCAGAAGAGGCTGGATTTCTTGATAAAACTAGAAGAGAAAGGAATTCGCATTAGCAACCAGGCGAAAAGGCCGAACGCAGCTTATACAAAGATTTATACGGATACGTGTCGTGTGTATGATTGGTCTAGTCATGCGGAGGTATTGGATGCGATGAATGGTTTGTTCCATAGGGAGGAATGCGAGGGTGTTGTGAGGGTTTTGTTGGATGTGGGTGATGGGGAGTTGGTATAAGTAAGATGTTGGGAGGAGTGTACTTAGAAGGCGGGGAAATTGCTTTCTGAGTGCACCTTTTTATATGATAGGGACATGCGGATTTAGGAGTTTATATCTTGATAGTTGCATCCATTCCTGATATCCAAAGACCATTTGTATGAGATACCATTTTGATTTTATAGCCTTTTTGACAAAGAGAGCCGCGGGCATGCGAACAGGTATCAACATTCCTTTGGTCTCGTGCATTTCAATATTTGGTATTTCTCATCAAAACTGTCATATCGATACGAATGCTCCCATACGAAGAGACAGGTTAGTTATAAAGTCCTTATTGTATGAATATTACTATACAAAACATTCCAGAAAAGCAGGAGGGGAATACGTGAATATATTGGTAACGGGGTCGACGGGAAAGCTAGGTTCAGCTTTGCTACATCAACTAAAGGGTTCTGATTATAAAGTCAAAATAACCTCGAGGCGAAAACCTGAACATACAGAACATTTTGATTGGGTGTATAGTGATATGTTTTCAGGTGAGGGACTAGAAGAAGCAGCAAAAGATGTAGATGTAATTATTCATGCTGCAACGAGTCCAATGAAACATACAGAAGCGATTGATGTATTAGGTTTCGGGAAGTTTTTAAGTAAGCTGCAGCATATCAAACATTTTATTTATCCGTCAATTGTCGGCATTGAAGATATACCTCTGAAATATTACAGGCATAAATGCGAAGCAGAAGAATTGCTAAAGAATAGTTCTGTTCCTTATACGATCGTACGTGCAACTCAGTTCCACAGCTTTGTTGAAAGTATGTTTTTATCCAAACCTTTATTTCATAGATATTTTGTTCCTGGAAACATGAAATTTCAAAGTGTAGAGGAAGGTGAATTTGCAAATCATTTAATTGATTTCATCCATTCAGGTCCTCAAGAAAAAGTTGATGACTTTGCGGGACCAGAAATTATGACATTAAGAGAAATGGCCGAGCTGAAAATGAAGATAAGTAATGAAGCAAATAAAGTTGTAAGCCTGCCTTTGCCAGGGAAGCTTTATAAAGCGTTATTAGAGGGGAAAAATACTAATTCTAATAGAAAAATAGGAAAAATAACGTTTGAAGAATTTCTAAGAAATAAGAGGGATTAAATATACATACGAACAGGAAAACTGGTCATTCCGTGATAGGTAAAGAATCCCCTTCCTCAATTATGTGAAGAGCATAGACCGACGATAGATAAGAAAAAGGCAGGAGCTCCTGCCTTTTTCTTATCTTATTCGAGTTAATGGGCTAACCGATTTTCATTATTACTAATCTAATAAGTTCATTCTTCATACTTCTTTTTTAAATATTCTAAAACCATTCTATCAAAAGCCTCGATAGCTGCCCATCTACCTTCTCTAAATTCTTGCAAAGGCACCTCTGGAAAGTGATTTGTATCATAAATATGGTATCCCTTACCTCTAATCCATTGTAACTTTAAGTGGTCATATTCTTTGATATCTTGAATAGCCCATCCTGCTTCATCCATATATCTCCATCTCCTTAAAGTTGTTTTTGTTTAAGGTTATGCAAGGTATAAGGGGAAAATAACAATTTTAAAAGCGACGCGCATAATGCCGCATTCTATTTTATAATAAAAAGGAAATAAATTTCCAATTATATCAGTTAAGGTGCGTTAGAAACTATTTGTATAAAAGAATGATTCAATCATACAATCGAAAACTAAAAACATATCCCATAAAAGGAGCGATTTCATGAGTAAAACAATTTCCTTATCACAGGCTCTCCACCATCCCTACATTCCCATTACCGGTAAACAGCAAGCTTATATCTTACTAGAACTGACAGGATCGGAGACGTCTTCATTAGAACGTTCTCCTATTAATCTTTCAATTGCTCTCGACCGAAGCGGATCCATGACCGGAAAGCGTTGCTCAAAAGGATGAGGTAAAGAATCGTACCGTCTTTATGGCTGATGATCAAGTCATCGTAGACGGAACGATAAAAGGGGACTTATATGCCGCCGGCAGGAAGATTACAGTGAACGGCACTGTCGAAGGTGACGTCATTGGTGCAGCAAGCTGCATGCTGTTGTCCGTGAGCTAGTAGGGACTATCGCCCTTTCCTTTTTCTGCTCGCCCAAATTCCATTTGTCGGCTGGTTGTTTAGTCTTGCGGCTGTGGTGCTGTTCTTCGGAGCTGCATCAAGTGCTCTTTGGGCACATCGATTCTCAACCGCCGATTGACTCTGTTGTTTCTTAAAATAAAAGGCTGCCAGCTGGCAGCCTTTTATAATAGTACAACCCTCGCAACTACCTCAAACACAGTGGTCAAAGAAGCATCACCTTGTATACGCGGCACATTTCTTTCTGCGTTCTGTCTATTTACGAATTGCCTTCGCAAACTGCTCCAGCGTCATATCATATGTAACAAAAACACGGGGCATGCGGTACAATTCATCAGGCCGTCCCGTTTCTGTGAACAGCCCTGGCTTCACCGTAACTGCAAATTTATAATAATTCTTCGTCTCAGCTATTACCCTGTCATCGAAAAAACCAAATGGATAAGAGAGAGCAATGACAGGCTTTCCAGTAATTGCTTCGAGTTTTTCCTTCGACCCTTTGAGCTCATATTCGGAGTTGGGCGTATTTCGTAAGTCTGGATGTGTAGCGGTGTGTGATTGAATGGAAAACATCTTGGAATTTGAAAGTTCCAAAAGTTCCGATCGGGACAGCCGCTGCGGCTTGTGAATAAAATCAGAAATGGCAAAGATCGTTCCTGCAGGCTGAAATGTATCATCTTTTAGCTTTTGAAACACAGCAAACGCGTTCCATAGGTTTTTGTACCCGTCATCAAATGTCACGAAAATCGGCTTTTCCACGCTGCTTACCTCCGCCCATTGTTCAAAGGTGAGAAGCGTATAGCCGTTATCCTTTAAATACTGCATTTGCTGTTCAAAGCTTTTAGGTGAGACATATAAATCCCTTATGCCGCTGCCTTTAAACTCATCAATGGAATGGTACATCAGAATGGGAATATGCTTTTGGGGAGCAGCCTCGGCGCTCGGCCCGAATGTCAATAACATAAGGACAACTATAAGTTTTCTCATCGAATCCCTCGCTTTCGTTTTAGTTTGCCATAATTTCTCCCGATGCAATCAGATTATAGCTGCTTTAGAAGCCGCGTGGATACGAAGGGAACGGTGAGATGAGGTCGGTGCTTCTTGTCTGCACGCTTCCGGCAAAAGCAGTTAGCCTATAAAGGAAAATGATATGTAAATATGCTTTCATTTATAAAGATCAGCCGGAAAATGGGTAGAAAATAATAAATAAAGGAATGACTACAATTATAAAATTTATCTACATATAGGTGTGATCCATTTATGAGCGGTAAGTTGGAGGATTTTTGGAAAGCGAGAAAGCTATATGACAAGTTTATGCAGCAAGATATTCAAGCATGGATGAGCCATGAAGTTTTAACATGGAATTGGTGGCTTCTTGTTGCTTTCTCCATTTTTCCTTGGGTTATTTTCTGGAAGGTGCTTGATAAAAAAAGAATCCTTGAAATTGCATTATTCGGAAGTCTGAGCATAATTATTACAACCTTCTTGGATGTCATAGGAAGCGATTTAAGTTTCTGGGGTTATCCAATAGATCTTCTGCCTATCGGCCCGGAAGCCATTCCTTTTGATATGTCAATCGTTCCAGTAGGTTACATGCTTTTGTATCAATACTTTAGGACTTGGAAGCAATTTAATATAGCACTAATTTGCTGGGCTTTTTTGTATTCATTTATTGGAGAACCACTATCTGTATGGCTTGGATGGGTTTTTTATATAAAATGGAAATATATCTATTCATTCGTTTATTATATAATTATTGGATTGATTATTAGAGTTGTTATTGAGAAATTCAAATTATGGATATATGAAGACTGGTGAATGTGGAGGATTTAAAAGGATTGCAAGATCAGTAATATGCTGATTGCGCAATCCTTTTTATTGTTGGGCTATTTTCCTTTAAACTTAGCAGAGCACTTAACGGCATGATTTCAAGTTGGCAAGATATAGGAATATTGTTTTCTATATTTGTACAAAATACTTGTGACTTGTAAATACAAATGAAATTGAGGGAGTTTCAAGCTATGGATACTGAATTGAAAAAACAAGCGGTTTTAACGATTCGTGCTTTGTATTTTTGTATGGTGGAGCAGTGGGCGTCTATTGATAAAGAACACGGGCTTTCTTCAGCTCAGCAGCATCTTTTGTTTATTTTATCGACACATGAAAAACCTCTAACAATTAGCGAAATCAGCAATTTAGGCTGCTGGCACTTATCAACGGTCAGCAGATTGCTGCAACCCTTGCTAAGAGAGAATTATGTTACCGTGCATAAAGGTAAAGCGAAATGGAAATATGTATCGCTTACTGATCTGGGATGGGCAAAGTTAATGAAAATTGCTGAGCAAGTTTTTCCACAAAAGGAATTTCCGTTTGATTTTACTGATATAGAACAAGAGGATGTCCAGATATTTATAGAAAAAGGCTTGAAAATGCTAAATAACTTTAAGGGTGAGACATTTGTAGACTGGGTTAAAACGTCCCACTCAAACAAATTCCAGACATCCTAAAACAATTAAGAAGTAAAAAGTATGAAGAGGAGCATATTTTATCAACTTGAAGTTTTGTTTTTACATGGAAGATTTTCATCTTTTTTATAGTATAAAACGATAAGTCAGAGAAGGGGAAAATGTGTGTATTAGCAGGAGGAAATCCATGGTATCATTGTTTCTTTCCTTATGTGTGATCGCGATAGGGGTCATTGCTGTTTCTCCCAAGCAACTTCACCTATTCGAACTTCTTTTTACATGGATGGTTATTACTTACGTGCAAGCGAATGCGTATTCCATCATCTCACTTAATGAGGAAATGCTATTAATCCCCAAACAGCTGGATAAGTATGGGATCCTTGTTCTTGGTAGTTATACGGTTGTGCCTATTCTGATCGTGGCGTGCCAAAATGTTTTGATAGCCGTTCATTCCCTGCTTACCAAAATTGGAGTCATCATAGCATGTGTCATGTGCCTCGTTGCTATTGAGTCTTGGGAGGTTGTACTTCACATATTAGAAAGAAGGAATTGGCATTTCTATCATAGTTTTTTGTTTTGGCTTTCTATGGTGCTCGTTATAACAGTTACCCGCGCGCTCTTTCATCAAATTCTGAAACAAGAGGTAGAAATCTGATGAATATGATGCCGAAACAATTCGATAGTAATGAATGGTTTATCACCATTATGTTACTAGTCGGATATATCATTATTTGGAGGCTTCCGAAAAGATTTCCCTTAACGGTAACGATTATGATAGTGTCTTTTTGTCTTTTTGTTCCGATTACCATGGACGAATTATTGGCTGCCCCTCCAAGTGATTTATATGACATGAACGATTCGCCAAAATATGAGATTACTGACGTAATCACGTGGTTTATATACGGTCCGTTCGGATATCTTTTTGTGTATTTGTATGATCGATGGCGCATTAGAGGTATTTTTATTATTATTTACATTGTTGTTTGGGCGTTGGTTTCAATTGGATTCGAATGGCTGGCTTCCTTGGCGCATGTTTTTAAATATAAGTCTTGGACAATTGGATATTCGCTTCCTATTTACATTCTTGTAGAAGGCCTAATATTGCTCTATTATCACTTCATTCTATCGCACTTTCATAAAACAAAAAAGAAGGTTGGATTGTCTTGATTTCCTTACCTCGGACTTCTACAGGGCTAAGTTTTTCAAAGCAATATTTATAAAAAGTGTTAACACCTCTTGACAGGTTCCCATATATTACCTATGATGAAGTTAAATCTATGATTGGAGGTACTTTTGCCGATATGTATTTTGTACACTTTGCTCGCTAATTTAAAGCTATACGAGACAAAGGCGCTGCCTGACGGCGGTATGTGTACAGGATAACTATGCCCATTTTTAGAATGCGGCTTATGCGGCAAAAATGCTTTCGCGATCGAACTATGTTCTTTTGCAACCCATTTTTGTGTTATTCATTTTTTCGCATATCATCACAGGCAGCTGCCTGTGATTTTTTATTTGACGAAAGCGAGGAATGCATATGCTGATTTTAAAAGCAGATGGAGTTGCAAAGGAATGGGATGGCAAACAAATTTTTGAGAACGTGCATGTTGAAATCTCACAAGGCGAACATATCGCTTTGCTTGGGAGAAACGGAACAGGAAAAACAACATTTATTCAAGCATTGCTTGGGCAAACGAATATAGATCGCGGAAGCATTCAGAGGCTGCTGCCTATTGAAGAATGGGGCTGTATGGAGCAGCATCTTCATACAGCGGAGGGAACGACATTATTGGACTTCGTATATGCAGGCATGCCGGAACTGTCTCGTATAAAAAGCGAGATGGGTATACTGGAAAAGCAGCTTGGACAGCCGGATGCTGATTTTGATTCCTATAATAGGCTCTATGAGCAATATGTGAACTTAGACGGCTACACGTGGGAGGTGCGCGTGGAGACGTATTTACAAAAAGTAAACCTATCGGAGGATTTATGGCACCTTCCTTTTCGCAGCTTAAGCGGCGGACAGAAGACGAGAGCACAGCTAGCACGGCTGGCAGCACTAGAACCAAAGCTTCTTATTCTTGATGAACCGACAAATCACCTGGACAGTGAGACAATGGATTGGCTGGAGAACTGGATTAGGCATTATACGGGTGCGGTTTTCATCGTATCACATGATCGTTATTTCTTAGACCGCGTTGCTCACGCGATTTATGAATTGACTCCTGAAGGAACGAAGCGCTATAAAGGCGGCTATACCTCCTATCGATCGCAAAAGGATTTTGAGGAAAGAGCACTTGCCGCGCAATATGAAAAGGAAGAGCGAGAACGCCGCAAGCTGGAGGAGGTAATTACAAGGTATCGAAACTGGTTTCAGCAAAGCCATAATGCTGCCAGCGAGCGCGATCCGATTGCGAAAAAGAAAGCAACAAAGCATGTGACGCGTTTTAAAGCCAAGGAAAAAGCATTAGAGAAGCTGCTAGAGCAACGCATAGAGAAGCCAAAGGAGGCGGCTAAGGTAAAGCTGAGTTTTCAGGAAAGCTCCTTTGAAGCACACTCATTAGTGCGCGTAGAAGAGCTCGCATTCTCTTATGGGGAGGAGCCGTTATTTCAACACCTTTCGTTTCATGTCCAAAAGCAGGAGCGAATCGCTGTGATTGGGCCGAATGGTGCAGGGAAAACAACGCTGCTCAAGCTGCTTGTTGGTGAATTAATACCATCCTCTGGCTCGGTTATCCATCATCCAGAGCTGAAAATCGGTTATTTTGCGCAGGAGTTAGGAAAGCTGGATGTAGAGCAAACGATTTTGGAAAGCATTTTAGAGATCCCGGACATGACACAAACGAATGCACGCACACTGCTTGGCTGCTTTCTATTTAAACGGGAGGATGTATTTAAGCGAATTGAGGACTTGAGTATGGGAGAGCGATGCCGGGTTGCTTTTGTGAAGCTGTATTTCTCGGGAGCAAATTTGCTTATACTTGATGAGCCGACAAACTATCTTGATATTGATACTCGCGAGGTAATCGAGCAGGCATTGGAACAGTATCCGGGAACAACAATTATTGTTTCCCATGATCGGTATTTGCTGCAAAAGCTTGCTACGAGGGTTCTATACATTGGTGGAGAGGAGACAAGAGTATTTCCGGGCACATATGAGGAATTTCGGAACGTTAGACTGTCTGCATCCCCTGAACAAACGGATACAATCAATCAAATTCAGCGGCTTGAACTTGAGCTAACGGTATTAGCTGTGCAGGAGGAGCCGGAAACCGCGGATATGCAAAAGGAGCTGCTTGCACGTATGCGACGTATCCGTGAAGAGCTGGCCCGTTTAAAGGAAAACTTGCAATAATACCATGTTGAAGGGACTGCTCTGATAGCTATCCATTTAAGGTTCAAAAGTTTTCAGCTTTTGAACCTTTTCTTATGCTTTTCAAATCATTATTTTTTTCATGACAAATAACCATTACAACTGACTTAAATGCTTGCTGCGTTCTTTCTATTTACGAATTGCCCCCGTAAACTTGTAATATTTCTTTGTCTCAGCTATCACCTTGTTATTGAAAAATTAATTTCATAATTGGCTTTTCCTTATCTTGACAATAAGAACACCAGTTCGTATAATGATAGTAATTACAAATGCAAAGGGGGAATGTGATGAAAAGCTGGACAGAAGAAGTACAAATCAATACGCCGATTGAACATGTGTTTTCGTACTTAGATGGTTCCTTAGAACAAATGCAAAAGCTTATGCCGCAAGTGGTAGAGAATATCCCGGTGAAAGAAACAGATTTGGTTGTAGGGAATGTGTACCGTCAGAAGTATAAGGAAGGCGAAGAAACACAAGAGTATGATGTAGAAACACTTGAATATGTAAATGCATCCACCCATAAGAAGCTAAAAGTTGGGTTTATACTTGCCAATATGTTTGATATTACGGCTACATATGAATTAGAAAAGATAGATGAAAACCATACATTGTTTAGATATACAGCTACAAACCAAGCCTTGAATGAGAATGCTGAACTGTTTTTGCAATCTGCAACAAATCAAGAGGTGGTTTCTTTTGTCAATCGGGTGAAGCATGTTGCTGAGTCAGAATATAACAGTTGAATGATGAATTTGGTGAAAAATAAAGAGAAATAACTAAAGGAGTGTTATAAATGAAACATCAAGCAACCCCATATCTTACCTTCGATGGCAACGCTAGAGAAGCATTAGAGTACTATAAAGAGGTGTTCGAGGGAGAAATTCTAAGCATTCAAACCTTTGGTGAAGCGGATTTTCCGACTCCTCCCGAAGCTGATGACAGAATCATGCATGCGCAATTCAAAAAAGACCATTTATTTATCATGATGTCCGACGCATTTTTAGGCCAGTCGATTGAAGCTGGAAATCGTATTTCATTGGCGCTTGAATTGGAAAGTGAAGAAGAAATTCAAAAGATATATGACGCCTTCAGTCAGGGCGGTTCTGTTTTAATGGAGCTGCAGGACACATTCTGGGGGGCGAAATATGCTAAAGTCAAGGATCGCTTTGATGTAATTTGGGATCTCAATTATACAAAAGCGTAAGCACATATGAAAGGAAAGGCGGCGTACAGCGCCGCTTTTTCTCTTTTCTTTATATCTATGCCCCTCTCTTACCTGCTGGGGGTGGGAAAAGTATTTTTGTTTATCTGCTAAAATGCAGGGAGCCTTCTTTTGGATCTTTACAAAGCTTGTTGCTTTGAGCATTACTTTCAGTAAAGTGAGGTTAACCATGACAATTTACATTGCCTTTTTACGTGGAATCAATGCGGGTGGGCAGAAAATAATCAAAATGGAAAAATTGAAAGGTATATTTGAATCTCTGCAATTTCAAAATGTGAAAACGTATATTCAAAGCGGTAATGTCATTTTTGAATCAACAGCAGAGAGTCGCAGTATTCTTTGTAAAATCGAAACAGAATTAGAAGATGTTCTTGGTTACAAAGTCACTTCCATCATTCGAACAGCTAGTGAGCTTGAAGAGGCCATAAAGCAAAATCCTTTTAGTGCAAACGAGGATTTTGAAAAACAGTATGTGACGTTTTTAGATAGGGAACCAACTATTGAAGCGACAGAGAGACTTAGGTCGTATAAAAATGATGTTGATGATTTTCGCTTTATAAATCGTGAAGTTTTTTTGCTGTGCGGTAAAGGTTATGGGAGAACAAGATTTTCTAATCATTTTCTAGAAAGTAAACTGGATGTTCTGGCTACAACACGTAACTGGAAAACAGTAAATAATATTCTAAGCATGATTAGAGGCTGACTAACAAGCCTTCAAGGGAATCTGACGGCTTGCTGAGATAAGCAGATAACGAACGTATGGTATATTTGAAAAGAAATAAAAATACATTTTGATATAAGGATCCTTTATTTTAAATAAATGGTTGTCAGGTTAACAACTTCTAAGAGAGTAAAATGCAATGACATATGTATGTTGCTTGGAGAGCAACGAAGTAGTTAATGCATCGGATTGTGGTTCCGATTTCAATCAATCGCCCCTTGTGCAGTCCGCATATATCATTTGAGATTGTTAAAACATACGTCAATCTTTTTGGTAATGATGTTAGAGAACGGTATAAAGAGTTTTCCTTAATAAATTAAGATAATATTTCGAATGCTCGGCTAAAACGGCCGGGCTTTTTGTTTTATATTGTTACTATGCACCGCTCGTCCCTGTCAGCCATTCTTACAATACGACACATGCACCAACAAAATGCTCACATCCATCGACGACGTAGGCGATATAACGCAGATTATCGGAAGTTGAAAGGCCGCTTGAAAAATGATATCGTCCCTGTTTTGTATGTATTTTCAGTAGAAATCGTACATCCGGTACAAAGCATGCATAGAATACATAAGCATCATAAAATGCAAGGGATGATTAATATGAAAAACAGAAAATGTCATGACATATGTAGGTGTCCAATCGCATTTCCAGCAACATTTCCAACACCTCTCTGCAGCCCGGTAATCACACTGCTAAATCCACCTGCCATAGTATGTTCAAGTGAAATTACAGGTACAGTAGCTTGTAATGGAGTAACCCCAAGAGAAGGTGCGGTAGTCCTATTCAGCAGTTCTGATCCTGCAGTTAGTTTTACACCCAGCCATGACGTAACAGATGCTGGAGGTAATTTTTCGACTACAGTGAATGTAACATCGTGTACGCCCCCTACCCCTGTAACGATAACTGTAACGGCTATAGCCGGTAGTGAATCAGTTACAACATCCAGAACCATAACGGTGAGTTGCGGCAATTTACAAACGTTTTCTAATCCAGCACCAATTGTTATCCCGGATTCAGGAACGGCCGCACCATATCCGTCAGTTATTAATGTCGCAGGCGTGCCTGGCACCATTACTCAGGTGACAGTAACACTAAATAATATAAGCCATACCTTCCCGGATGATATTGATATTTTGCTTGTCGGACCACTAGGGCAGAGCGTTATTCTTATGTCAGATGCAGGTGACGGTAATGCTATCAATAATGTTACATTAACATTTAACGACTTTGCGCTATCTCCATTGCCGGACGAAGGTCAAATCGTTTCTGGTACGTTCCAGCCGAGTAACTATGGAGGTGGCGATCTCTTCCCTGCACCAGCACCACCACCGCCATACGGATCAAGCTTAAGCGTTTTCAATGGAACAAATCCAAATGGTGCATGGAGACTTTTTGTATTTGATGATGCAGGTCGTGACGTCGGTTCTATCGCCGGAGGATGGAGACTGAACATTATTACTAACGCTTGTCCTTAAATGTTTTGAAGTATTTTTTGATTGAGCAATGTTATTTATATTTCTATTTGATGTCTAAATAGAAAGTTTGGGACCTTCAGCTAAAGCTGAAGGTTTTTTGCGAATAAGAAGGGGGGATTTTATAAGCGAGGAAACGGTAACATATAAATTTTACAGGTAATGTTGTATATTATGACATTTCTTTCGGGCATTGTCCAAGCTCTCCTAGATGGCGCCCGTCCCCAGAAAAATACGCCACGCAAAAGGAGCTTTTTGCGTGGCGTGTTTTTTCGTAGGAGCAAGGGCGGACCATGCCGGCCTCTTTATGCTCCCTTTTGCAATACCACTGTTTGCCGCATTGTATGCTGAATGACAAAAGCGGCTCCAAGCAGGAATGCAAATAATGTAATATATAATGCGTCATCCCCGCCGAGATGGTACAAGGTTGTACCGAAGAGCGGGCCAATGGCGGCACCGGTGAAGCGGACGAAGTTGTAGACGCCCATTGCTGTTCCTTTTTCTTTGAGGAACAGGTTCACAAGCGAGGTCGATTGCGACGGCAGGCTTGTGCCGAGCAAAATGCCGTAGCCGAGCAAAAATACGATAAGCACAGGGATTGTCAGGAGTCTCCAATGCAGGAATGCCCAAAAGAGAGCGACAACAAGCCCGATTCCATAAGAGGAATAGATTAAAATGGCTGCATGCGTTAAACGTGCCTGCAGGCGTCCGCCAAGCATTGTGCCAAGTACAATACCTGCGGTAAGCGGCATGAAGAACAAACCTTTTACTGCGAGTGAGACTTGAAACAATTCGTCTAATAAGCTAGGCAAGAATACGAGAAAAATGTAATATCCATAAAACTGTACGAAGGCGAGCAGCATGACTGCGGAAGCAGCTCTGTTTGAGATAATATCAAGAAAGGTCCGCACTGTAATTTTTTTGCTTACCGCATCGGGCGGCAAGGTTTCAGGCAGCATAGAGCGGTTGTATAAATAAGCAAATAGGGCAGCAGCTGCTAATAGAGCAAAGGCTGTATGCCAATCCGCATAGGCGGAAATGAAGCTGCCGATGACTGGGCCGAGCACGGGCCCTAGAAAGACCATCGTTTGATAAATGCTCATTGCTTTGCCGCGTTCATGAGGTGCGTAGATGTCGCCGATGACAGCCGCTGCTACGACTGAGCCGGTTGTGATGCCGAATGCCTGCATGGCTCTTCCGAAAAGAAATAAATAGTAATTCGATGACAGAAAGCAAATGAGTGAGCCGACCATAAAGATAAGCAGACCGGGCAGCAGTGTGGCTTTTCGTCCGCGCGTATCTGTTAGAGGGCCGACGAAAAATTGATTGGCAGCTAAGATGAACGTATAGAGGGAAATTGTAAGGTTGACCATAAATTGGTTTGCCCCATAAAAATGTCCGACTTCTGGAAGGCTGGGGGTATAAATTGTTTGCGTAAACGGCCCTAAAAAGGCAGCGATGGATAAACCGAGCAAGATCTTTCGATTTCGTGATTCCATTTTTACATTGACATCTCCATTCTTCTCCATTATGAAACCCGATGAGCACGTTATTAATTATAGCAAAGGATTTTAGAAGATTCCTTTGAAATGCTTAACTTTATGAAATTTATTAAAAAATAGATGAGAACATTCCTTTCTTCGACCGAACGGAGTTCTTAGGAATCAGAATCCCCCGCCTCGAGGAGCATCAGCGAGCCGGTGGCGGGTAGTTCAAATTCGCTGCTGTTGTATAAAAGAGACTTTCTTAAGGTTTTACATTCATGGCTCAATCATCCTTTGTGTTCTAGAGGCAATTTTTTAAATGTATGATTTGGAAATATTCTCATGCAAAATAGCCATGCAGAACTTGTCTGCATGGCTATTTTGCTTTTCTTATGGAAAGAGAACATATTTTTGCTGAAAGTGCAAAATATGACAAATTTCGCAAAGGGACTGCAAAAAGACCTTGGATGCTCATTTGCAGCTATACTGAATAGACGTGATTTTTCTAGAGAGCCCCCTATTGTTTTGTGATGGTTTCTAGTTCTTTAGAAACATTATTCAACTCTTCGACAATTTTCGCAATGACGCTAACAGAGCTTACTTGTTCGCTGTTTGCGGCAACAATGTCAGCAGACATTCCTTCGAAATGAGATGCGATTTTTTCAATCTCTTGAATGGAGGCAAGGATTTCATTAGATTTTTGTGATAGCTGCGTCACAGATTGTGTCATATGGAGATTTTCAGCAGCAGCTCCTTTTGTTGCGGTGAGAATGCTTGTGAAGGATGTACCGGCTTGATGGATGACTTCCATTCCGCGCTCTGCTTCACGCAGGCCATGTTCTGCAGATTGAACTGCACCTTGCGTTCTCGTCTGAACCTCTTTTACGAGAGAAGTAATTTGGCGTGCCGCTGTTGCTGATTCCTCCGCCAGCTTTCGTACTTCATCGGCAACAACAGCAAAGCCTCGTCCTTGTTCTCCTGCACGTGCCGCTTCAATAGAAGCGTTTAGTGCCAGCATGTTTGTTTGCTCTGCAATTTGCGTAATGAAGGAAACTGTTTGTTCGATTTGCTTCGATTGTGCTTCTAAATCGTGCACCTTTTCTGTTACATCCCGTACGGAACCTTGAATGCGTCTCATCTGTTCTACCGCATGACTAACAGCTTCTTGACCTTCTTCTGCCTTCACGCTGGATTCCTGAGAGATTCGATTCACAAGTACAGATACTTCATTTACCTTTTGAATGCCAGTTACCATCCCTTGAACGATGCTTGCACCTTGTCCGGAAGCACGTACTTGTTTTTGTGTCTGCGAGGTGATTTCATTAATCGCATTAAATACGCTCTCTGTGGAATGAGTAGTACGATACACCTGCTCCTGAAGCTGGTCTGCAGCTCCCATAATCTGCTTTGAAGCATCTTCTAGCTTATTATATAGGTTTTCCAAAGTGTCTCTTTGTCCTTGTGTTTCTTTTTCGATAGGTGCCATGTGCTTATTTTTCGCTGTAATTTGCCAAGAGGTCATACTTGATGTGAATACTAAGTACAATACATGAAGCAGCAGCATGGCGAATGTGTAGTCCTTCACGCCGAACACAGCCGGTGTCAGGGCAGGAATGATATAGCCCAGCACATACTGTAACGCGAATATAATCGTCATGAGTAAAATAAGCCGAACCTTTTCATAAAAAGAGATAATAGCAACCGCCGCAAAGATAGAGAAGTGATACACTGTCATACCTTGGCCTGCAGCAATCATTGCCATGCTTATGAACGTGAAAAGCAATGTATTGATCACCGTAACGGCATCAGCTTGTTTGGTATTTCGGTTTAACAGCATACCGAGCAGCAAAAGGAGTGCTGCGCAAGCGAATAAAAAGAAGAAATAGCCTGACTTTACTTTTGTGTGCATGCTATGGTCATCCGTCATGACAGCCATGATGCCGGTTTCATGCAACACATAAATCATACATGATAAGACGATGCCTATCATGCCAAAACGGAGCATCATTTTGTTTTTTAGTTGAAGCATCATTTTTTTGTCACCTCAATTTATAATATAACAATAAATTAGTAGAATAAAAAGAATTCAAATACTCCCAATTTTGCAAATCCATGTATAGATAAACGAGAAGTTGCAACATACCTGATTCAATTTATTATTTTCTGACAGAAGCCCCTGCTTCAAGCTCGTTACGGGCTTGAAGCGGGGGAGTTCAATAATCTTTATACAAAGCTAATATGTTTTGTTTCATTTGCTTTTGAACAACTGCCATTTCTTTTTCCTTTACTTCTGCGATTTTTTTTATGACATCATGTACAAAGAGGGGAGAGGTTGGTTTATTTTGAAAAGGTCCGGCAAACGGCCATGGACCATCCGTCTCTGCTAACAGCTGCTGCAGCGGAATCTGGCGAATGAGCTCTTGGTCACGTTCTCGATAGCAGGCCTCAGGTGTGACGGAAATGTAATACCCGCTGTCTGTAATTTGTTTTACAACAGACGGCGCCGCTTTGAGCCAATGAAAATGTGCTTTGGTAATATGATGCTCGGTTAATAAATCGTAGGCAATTGGCGTATGTGAGTGGACAGCATGCAGGACGATCGGCAGGTTTTCTCTCTTGGAAATACACATCATTTCATTGAGAAATGCAATATAATTTTCTAGAGAGGCATGCTTCTGCTGGCGAAGCGTATAGTATGGCAGTCCTACCTCGCCAATTGCTGAAATGAGACGGCGTTCCTGGCGCAGCAGGTTCTCCCATTCGGTTATATCGCGGGAGGAGGGGAGCGGTTGCTCTGGATGAAATCCGATTGCCGCAAAAATAAAGTCAGGATATCGTTGCTTAAGCGAAAGGGTTTCGTAGCTAGATCGTAAATCGGTTGAGACAGCCGTTACACCTTCAATGCCAGCTTGCTGCCACCGTTCTATCCGGCGGTCGATGTCCTTGTATTGGTCTAAATGGATATGGGCATCAAACATAGGTGAGCCTCCAATATTTTTTTAAGTATACATATAATAGCAAAGAGCGAAGCCCTCGTCATTTGAGAACTTCGCTCCTTGTACATTTTATCGTCTATATCTGCAAAGTATGGCAGATTCGTATTAGAACACATTTGGCATGAGAACAGGATGCCCCATGCACCTAGTACCAGCCCCGCCTACGCTGTGTACTGTTGACGGCCACCTGTGCCGCCCCACCCAATTACAAGAATAACAGAAAACGCTTACAATGTCAAATAATAACATAAGAGATTATGAGATATGTGTAAAAGGGAGATGCACTGTAGGGAAATCTCAATTTCTCCATATTATAAAAAGAAGTTCGATGGGATGTACCCATGAATAATGGAGGTACTGAACCTTACTTGGATTACTAGCAAGGAGTTTTTCTAAGCATGTATCTTGAATGTTCTCTCTCGTCACAACATACAGATACAGTAATTATGATTTTATGTGCGAACGGAGGGAGAACAATGGAGAAGGATTTTTTAAACATTTGGATGGAGTTTGATGAAAAGCGGCGTAAACGGGAGGAAGAGCCGCCGATTCGGCAAGGAGAGGAACTGGAGGAGCTCGTTCAGATGCGAGCATCTCATATCAATGACTTGATTCATGCTTTATCCGAAAATTATGAAGTCTTACTAGCGATTACGAATGTTCTTGAGGATGCAAGGCGTTTCTGCACAGGCGAAAGTGAAATGTATCCGTTTATGGCTTATATGCAGGAGCTGGTAGAACAAACGCCGAGTTTCACGCCGACCTTCTATCCGCTTGTCAATCAGGCGCGGTCACTGCTCATCCAAAAGGCGGATGTTACGCTTCTGCGATGTGTCAAGCAGACAATGGATTTAGAAAAGTCGGCAATTGAGCTTGGGGATAAGGCTCTCAATTATATCGGTTTGTTTGAACAGCTCGTGCTCGAAGGAGATGATACAGCCGTACTAGCATTTGTCGGGGATACATGCCGCTTGTACTTTGAGATGAAGGATATGAACGAGACGCTGCTTCATTGTGCAAAAAGGTATGAGGAATTAAATCGTATTTACATGACGAATAAGGTCATCGATTATAATCGTTATCGGTAAAGAAGTACAAATCTCATCGTTTCATGTGAAACGCAGGAAGAAGCCGCGGTTTGCAGCGGTGCAGCACAGACGGAACATTTGGATTCATAAAAATAAAATATCAACACACAGGTTTAAAAAATCCTCTACATAGACATAATAAACATGCAAGGTTAAATTGCAATTTTATGTATTTGGTACATGCTGGGAGGCAACAAAATGGAACAAGGTAAAGTAAAATGGTTTAACAGTGAAAAAGGCTTTGGATTTATTGAGCGTGAAGGCGGAGAGGATGTATTCGTTCATTTCTCTGCTATTCAAGGCGAGGGCTACAAGACATTAGACGAGGGTCAAGAGGTTACATTTGAAATTGAAAATGGCCAACGTGGTCCGCAAGCGACAAACGTGCGTAAATTATAATGAATGAAGCCATAAACAGATCTGCATTGTGCGGATCTGTTTTTTATTTGTAATGAACGTACATAAAAACCCTGCTTATGAACAGAGCAGGGTTTAATATGTTAGAAAGCAAAATGGTTTATTTTTAGTATGGGATAATTTTGGGGAATGCATACCTGTTGTTTCAGTCGTTACTACAACACCTTGTTTAGAATTAGATGATACATATTTTGCACATTTCTTACGCAAAACGGTAATACACAAGTAAGAATGTTGCCAGTACGAAAATGAAGTTTAAGAACACAAAAATCATTTGATCTGTCTTTGTTTTATGCATGCTTACAGGCGGATGGTAAAAGGAAACCCCTTCAATGATAAAGATAATTAACAGGACGTGAATCATCAGATGACCCACAACTTCCAGCCAGCCAAATACGGTAGTTGTGAGAATGAAAAGGCCGGTTAACACAAGTGCGAGCAGTCTATTCAAGATCCCTACAACTAATAAGTATCCGACTACAAACTCAATGAAAGCAGAAAGTACAACAAATGTTGCAGGGGCAAATCCAAATGTAGGAACGTGATGGTTGCTGATAATATCTACACTCATTGCAGGATATACCCATTTTTCTACTGCAACCCAGCATAGGGATAAACCGGTACCAAGATATAAAAATGGCATAATTGTCTGAGAATATTTTGTTTTTTCTAGCAAAAGAACAACAAAGATCGCAACATAAAATCCATAATCAAGCATATGGAATATTCCATATTTCACTACAGAGTGACCGAATAATACAAGCAGTATAAGGGAAGCAGCTTTTGTTGCGATATGATTTGGAATGAAAAGAAGAGCAATGGCCGCCCACACGGCAATGATAATGATTTCTTCTCCTTCTAAATGAAATTCTGGAGCGAACAGCGCCCCGTTTAGCACCTGAACAACGAGGGAAATGGCTGTACCGTATTTTAAAATCGTTCTGGAGTATTTACGGAATTCATCTAGCCTTGTATCTATCTTCTTTGCAAATGTAAGCTCCATAAGCTTTGGCAGGATTTGTGTCAAAATCGCCAAAATGACAGCAACACCGACCGTGACCGCTAGAAAGAGCGGAGATAGAATTCCTTCGATGCTTTCTTTTTGGGGTGCTAATTTTGTGAACCATTTCACATGAGAGGCAGAAAAAATAGGTGTTAAAATCACTCCAAATAATATGAAAATGGCTAAGAGCCTTTTATACATGTTTGTTACGTCCTTTCTTCGGAGTAAGTAATATTTACACTATTACTATACTATTAAATCTGACTTATTTAATAAAAGCATGATGAACATTTTATGAATTTTCCTAATAACGCTTTATAGCGTTATATAAGATTGTGCTTACTTTTTATAATGCTTAGGATATGCCGCAAACAGCGAATGAAACTTACCAATGGCATAGTACATAATTTTATCTTTCATTGTAGAAAGTGTATTTAAAAATATTAGAAATATACATGGTGTAGCTTGAATGAAGTGATAAATCTCGCTACGATAGTACTAAAGCATAAACAAAGCAGGTGAATAGTATGAGGAAACGAAATGGAAATACGTCAAAATTCCTTGGTATGCTGCTCGGGATTGGCGCGTTGGCACTGGGAAAGTTGAAATATGTTCTCGTTTTACTGAAAATATTTAAGTTTTCTACATTGTTTAGTATGTTCCTTAGCATTGGAGCTTATGCCATCATTTATGGATGGAAGTTTGCGGTGGCGCTCGTCGCATTGCTGGCTATACATGAAGGCGGCCATGGCGTGGCAGCAAGGATGAAGGGGATTCCGACAAGTCCAACCTTATTCATTCCGTTTATGGGAGCCGTTGTTGGACTCAAGGAGCAGCCAAAGGACGCGAAAACAGAGAGCTTTATCGGGTATATGGGTCCATTGTTTGGATTGCTATCTGTTTTGGTTGCCGCTGCGTTGTACCTGGTGACGAAAAATCCGTTTTGGGCACTTGTGATCACAGTGGGTGGTTTAATTAATTTGTTTAATCTTATGCCTGTCTCGCCGCTTGATGGCGGGCGTATTCTTGCCGTTGTAAGTCCGCGTGTTTGGCTCATTGGACTAGCTGGTCTCATTTTCGCAGCAGTTTCCTTTGGCGGTGTATTAGTTTGGATTATTGTCTTGTTTGGCATCGGTACCATTTGGAGCCGCTTCAAGCAAGAACGCCGTATTAAAGAATTAAGCACAAGAATCCACATATATGATACATGGCGAAAAAAGCTGGAGGAGCAAGGTGGATACGCAGCGCTCGTACACCGATTGAACGAGCTGGAGCACAACTCTTCTCTGTCGAAAAAAGAAACGTGGGAGCATGAGGTATTGTCTCACATGCAGTATTACACTGAGCTGCAAACAACAGAAGAAGGCTGGGCGCGAACGCTGGACGAGCTGGAGGCAGGAAAAGAAATTCAACGCTGGCGGGATGAGATGGAACCAATCGTCCGTTACTATGAAGCATCGCCTGTGACAAAGTGGAAAGTTGTCATTGCGTATGTATTGCTTGCGGCAGCGCTTGGCGGTATGACAGAATGGGGACGTATTTTAATGGAAGCTCACCAAATGAACCTGTAAATTTGACGATTTGATTTGTCTTGTTTCTTTAGTCTTTTTTATTATGAAAGAACACCTCTTCTTACAAGTAGTGAAATTTCACTACAGAAAAAGCCGAGGTGTTTTTTCGTTGTAATTTAAGAAGGTATAAATGTCAAGTTAGCGAGTTTTCTTTATGCGCACACAGCTTGACTATTGTATCTCGAACTGTATTGAATGAAACTCGGCATAGGAGCTGCTTTGTTGGTTATAAATTATTTTCCGGTAATTCCCTGTATAATAAGTATTGCAAGTTTATTGTAAGACATGATATATTATCTTTCCGCCGCTGATAACGAAGCGAATGGCGGTGAATGCAATACATCATTTTATTATTTATAAAAAGGATGTTGACGAGATAGTCACATCGTGATATATTGTGAATCCGCATTAAACAGATGTTGTTTGTGCGAATGAAATAAAAAAACATGGTTGACATGAAGAAGTTGAGATGTTATATTAAGAAGGTCGCCTTGAGCGATAAATAGTTCTTTGAAAACTGAACAAAACACAAAACGTCAATTTTTATTTATGAAGCTAGACAAACACTTTTATGGAGAGTTTGATCCTGGCTCAGGATGAACGCTGGCGGCGTGCCTAATACATGCAAGTCGAGCGAGGTTCTTCGGAACCTAGCGGCGGACGGGTGAGTAACACGTGGGTAACCTGCCTGTAAGACTGGGATAACTTCGGGAAACCGAAGCTAATACCGGATACTTTTTCGCATCGCATGATGTGAAATGGAAAGGCGGCTTTGGCTGTCGCTTACAGATGGACCCGCGGCGCATTAGCTAGTTGGTGAGGTAACGGCTCACCAAGGCGACGATGCGTAGCCGACCTGAGAGGGTGATCGGCCACACTGGGACTGAGACACGGCCCAGACTCCTACGGGAGGCAGCAGTAGGGAATCTTCGGCAATGGGCGAAAGCCTGACCGAGCAACGCCGCGTGAGCGATGAAGGCCTTCGGGTCGTAAAGCTCTGTTGTTAAGGAAGAACAAGTGCGAGAGTAACTGCTCGTACCTTGACGGTACTTAACGAGAAAGCCACGGCTAACTACGTGCCAGCAGCCGCGGTAATACGTAGGTGGCGAGCGTTATCCGGAATTATTGGGCGTAAAGCGCGCGCAGGCGGTTTCTTAAGTCTGATGTGAAAGCCCACGGCTCAACCGTGGAGGGTCATTGGAAACTGGGAAACTTGAGTGCAGAAGAGGAAAGCGGAATTCCACGTGTAGCGGTGAAATGCGTAGAGATGTGGAGGAACACCAGTGGCGAAGGCGGCTTTCTGGTCTGTAACTGACGCTGAGGCGCGAAAGCGTGGGGAGCAAACAGGATTAGATACCCTGGTAGTCCACGCCGTAAACGATGAGTGCTAAGTGTTAGAG
>NZ_AP048547.1:2070000-4850000 GCF_059698935.1 Ectobacillus sp. OTK
CCGTAAAGGCTGAGCTGTGATGGGGAAGCCCTTTATGGGCGAACTCCCTGATTCTACGCTGCCAAGAAAAGCTTCTAGCGATGGTAAATGGTGCCCGTACCGCAAACCGACACAGGTAGGCGAGGAGAGAATCCTAAGGTGAGCGAGAGAACTCTGGTTAAGGAACTCGGCAAAATGACCCCGTAACTTCGGGAGAAGGGGTGCTCTTCGTAAGGAGAGCCGCAGTGAATAGGCCCAAGCGACTGTTTAGCAAAAACACAGGTCTCTGCGAAGCCGCAAGGCGAAGTATAGGGGCTGACACCTGCCCGGTGCTGGAAGGTTAAGAGGAGAGGTTAGCTCCAGGCGAAGCTTTGAATCGAAGCCCCAGTAAACGGCGGCCGTAACTATAACGGTCCTAAGGTAGCGAAATTCCTTGTCGGGTAAGTTCCGACCCGCACGAAAGGTGTAACGACTTGGGCACTGTCTCAACCAGAGACTCGGTGAAATTATAGTACCTGTGAAGATGCAGGTTACCCGCGACAGGACGGAAAGACCCCGTGGAGCTTTACTGTAGCCTGATATTGAATTTTGGTACAGCTTGTACAGAATAGGCGGGAGCCTGGGAAGCCGGAGCGCCAGCTTCGGTGGAGGCGCCTGTGGGATACCGCTCTGGCTGTATTGAAGTTCTAACCCGCGCCCCTCATCGGGGCGGGAGACAGTGTCAGGTGGGCAGTTTGACTGGGGCGGTCGCCTCCTAAAGTGTAACGGAGGCGCCCAAAGGTTCCCTCAGAATGGTTGGAAATCATTCGAAGAGTGTAAAGGCATAAGGGAGCTTGACTGCGAGACCTACAAGTCGAGCAGGGACGAAAGTCGGGCTTAGTGATCCGGTGGTTCCGCATGGAAGGGCCATCGCTCAACGGATAAAAGCTACCCCGGGGATAACAGGCTTATCTCCCCCAAGAGTCCACATCGACGGGGAGGTTTGGCACCTCGATGTCGGCTCATCGCATCCTGGGGCTGTAGTCGGTCCCAAGGGTTGGGCTGTTCGCCCATTAAAGCGGTACGCGAGCTGGGTTCAGAACGTCGTGAGACAGTTCGGTCCCTATCCGTCGCGGGCGCAGGAAATTTGAGAGGAGCTGTCCTTAGTACGAGAGGACCGGGATGGACGCACCGCTGGTGTACCAGTTGTTCTGCCAAGGGCATCGCTGGGTAGCTATGTGCGGACGGGATAAGTGCTGAAAGCATCTAAGCATGAAGCCCCCCTCAAGATGAGATTTCCCATAGCGTCAAGCTAGTAAGATCCCTGAAAGATGATCAGGTTGATAGGTCTGAGGTGTAAGCGTGGCGACACGTGCAGCTGACAGATACTAATCGATCGAGGGCTTAATCATAATTACACAGCACAGCATGTTATCTAGTTTTGAGGGAATATCCTTCAAACAAAATAGGTCTAGTGATGATGGCGAAGAGGCCACACCCGTTCCCATACCGAACACGGAAGTTAAGCTCTTCAGCGCCGATGGTAGTTGGGGGTTTCCCCCTGTGAGAGTAGGACGTCGCTAGGCAAATTTAAATCCCTTCTGCATCCGCGCAGAAGGGATTTTTTGTGTGGTATGATTTAGGCGAAGCTTAGCAAGAATAAGTATGTACAGCATTACCAGAATGCTTAGCGTTCGAACTCGCAGTGAGGGCGGTCCAAGAGAATCATTCACGATATCTTTTGCTTACATGATGAGTGTAACTAAGTTAAGAAGGAGAACAAAAGCTGTTTTACCACTTAGTGAATGCTTATCTTATTTAAAAGATGTACCTCTGCAACCCAGTTATATTTTTAGGTAGCAATAAGTAATATTATCTGTCTCACCATCTAATAACATTATCATACGGTGTGTTCTCATTATTAACCGCTTTGTTAATTACATCTGCTAATTCTTGTGCCAAATGGTACTGTAACCCCCGACGGCAAAGGGACCGAAGCATCTCGTTATATTCGTACTTAACCTCATCGTGTGTTCCAATATCATAGCGAAGCAAAAATGACCACTCTTTTTGAGGAATAGCAACCAGTACACGATTGGTGCTTATATTTTCGAGGTATATTTTCAAAATCCCAGTACCCTCAGTCACATCATATTGCTTCATCAGATACACCTCCCTTTTCCGTTACGTACATCCTTATCATACCATTGAAGATGGCAGCATGGTAGAAGATTTGAAGAATCAACAATGCAGCAGGGAAAATGAATGCATATTTTTTAAGTTGATTTTTCAAGAAACATAGCTAGAAAGCATTTTGCTGACGATCTTTTTATACAGCCGCTTAGATATGTATAATCATAAAACTCTTTGTTCTTAGTAGGAGTAAGGGGCCCATTCAACCAAGTTGTTTCATTCATTGGTAATCTCCATCTTTTTCTGTAATGTTTTTAAGAGTTTCTAATACAATAAAGGGTAGTATCAGAAAAATACGGATTTACAACGTTAAGGAAATTCTAATATTAAAAAGTTCATCTTTCTCAGCAGTGCAATTAAGAAATTAGGCCTTTTTCGTTGCTCCATTAAAGTACCGCTTGTTGAAGATCATTTATTAAAGGAGAACTACTCGTTAGTTTAGTTTTTAAATTTTTTGAGTTATAATATTAAACGTTATAAAGAGGAACTTGGAGGAAACAACAAAATGAGCAAGAATGATGAAGTACGCGATCAAATTATAATGACTGCTTTACGCCTTTTTAATACAAAAGGATTTAGCCAAACTTCCATTCAGGATATTATGGAAGCATCTTCTTTACCAAAAGGAGCAATTTACCGTAGGTTTACTAACAAAGAGGCAATTGCTCTTGCTACATTTGAAAAAGCAGGAGAAATAATTTGGAACCATATTGTTCAAGCAAGTGAACAAGCGAATACGGCTACTGATAAAATAATAGCAATATCATACATTTACCAAGACGCTGTCAATAATCCTCCTATTGAAGGCGGTTGCCCATTACTAAATACTGCTATTGAAGCCGATAATACCTACCCAGAGCTTCAAAAGGTTGCTTCTGAAAGTTATAACCAAACACTTCTGTTTTTGCAATCAATTATTGAGGATGGAATGCGTAATAACGAATTCCGTAAAGATATAAACTCTCTTTCTCTGGCTTCATTTCTTATGTCTTCTATGGAAGGCGCTATAATGGCAAGTCGTTTATCATTTAATAATGACCATATTTTTTATTGCATTGAACAAATTAAAGCTTTATTGAATTACTATTCTTCTTGAATGACCCCCACTTTCTAAGTTATTGGGTTTTTTTTCATTAATAATTCACAATTTCATTATGTACAACCAAACAGTATACTATATAATATAATTATCGGACCGGACGGTTCGGTCTGATAATAAAAAAAGAGGATGTGTATATAATATGAAATTTCAAATTGTTTTATTTGATGGATTCGATTTAATGGATGCAATTGCTCCTTTTGAGGTTTTTGCAGCTGCAGCAATTTTTTCACCTGAAAATGTAATAGTAGAGTTGGTAACAGCTGAAGGGAAAAGACTAGTCAAAAGTGGCGTTAATGACGTAGAAATTGAAGCCACAGGAGTAATTGATCCGAACGCTGAAGGTGTTATTTTAGTTCCGGGTGGAGCTGGAGATATGTATGGTGATGGTCCCAATTCGATAGTAACCAAATTAAAGAAAGCTTCTGAAACGGAGCTAAAAACTTTGTTACAAAAAGCGGCGCAAAACCCTAATATTACCTTAACCACAGTATGCGGAGGTTCTACCCTTTTAGGGATGATGGGACTATTAAATGGCCGACATGCTGTTACACATCATATGGGCATGGATGTGTTGCCGGCTATGGGGGCTAGGCCAGTATATGCTCGTATAGTAGATGATGGAAACTTAGTATCCAGTGGTGGTGTAACTTCAGGTATAGATATTGCCATTTACACAATTGAACAAAAACTTGGCCCCAAAATTGCTCACTATATCGAGAAGATATTTGAGGTTGAACGTAGAGGAACAGTTTGGTCAAATAAAGGTCAAGAACCTTGTTTCAATTAAAATAAAGAAGTCCTTTTCTTTTTATTATTTATTCTCTATTAAAACAAAACGAAAGGAATGTGACTGCTTAGTAGAATTGAACACTTCACTGCTTGATAAGGCTGAACACTTTTTTCCAGTTCAAAGCACCTGCTTTACATGGAGAGGCGTACATGATAGCCTGAATGGCCTTGCAAATTTCCTTACAGGATGCGGCTTTGCAAAAGAATCCTGTACGTAGAGACTCCGTGTCAAGCGTCCAGGATAGTACGCTAATTTCCAGGAACATGTTCACGCTTATCGAGCAAAAAGTGTTCATTTCTGGCTGGCGGTCTCACAAGGAATAAGCTTATGTATTCTCTATTATTACTTGTTCATGTAATTAGTGCGGTACTTCTTGGGAGTTACCTTACATTACCTTGGCAAATAAAAAAAACGCCAAATATTCCAAGAGACAACCTGGTACTTCGCATTAATTTTATTCAATCGTATACACGAGCAGGTCATTATTCACTCATCCTCCTACTAGTATCTGGAGGCTTAATGATTGTTATATATTCTGCTTTCCCCTCAATAATTTGGATAGTAGTATCCTGCAGCACTTTACTGTTTATTAGTGCTTTTATGGGCATGATTTTGAAAAAACTTAGACAAATCAAGGATTCAGAAAAACCAGAGGATCTTTTGAAGAAGAATTTTAAAGTTTTAAGTATGTTTAGTTGGGCATTATTCGTTTGCATACTCTTTGCACTCATTATAATGACTAATCCTTCTATACTTTTATAAAACTGAGGAGGATAGGTATATGAAGCAACACAAATTCCTAATTACGATTTTATCAATTATTTCAGTAATGTGGGTAATGCATACACTATCAAAGAATTTTGTAGTTGATCCAAGTTTTCAGGGATTCCTATCAAAAAAAGATGAACTTCTTTCTAATCAAATACTATGGATATTGATGATACGAGTTCATATTATTCTTGCGATAATTGCACTCCTTACAGGACCTCTCGGAATAATTAAACGATTACGTTTAAAATCCTTAACATTTCATCGATGGAATGGTCGAGTCTACGTTTTATCTATTGTGTTAAACTTTATTCCCGGTTTATACGTTTCGTTCTTTGCGACAGGTGGCTGGCCAAGTACAATAGGGTTTCTTATCTTAAATACACTATGGCTTATCACAACAATATTCGGTTTTATATATATAAAAAGAAAAGATGTCTTGCGGCATAGTCAATGGATCACCCGAAGTTTCTTTCTATCCTTTGCTAATATGATTATTTATATCATTGTCGCAATTACACATAACGGATTAGAGCTCTCCTACGGTCTTTCATATACGATTGCTGTATGGCTTTGCTGGATTTTCAATTTAGCAATAGCAGAAATTGTGATTAGAAAAAAATACTTATATGATATTAAATAATTACGGGCCTTTTTGAAACCTTTAGTTTCGCAATTTCTATCTTTTGAATATCTTATCTTCTTGGTTAGATTAATTTAACGTGTGTCATATCTTCAATTTACTTAAAGAAATACTCCATATTGTTTCAACCTGACCCTATTAAAAGGCACTTTTTTTATGAGAGAAATGCGTCCGTTTGTTGAAAAAAATATTTTTCCCTGCCTATTATACATAAAATTTGGTTATCGTTAGTAAATACATCTATAAAGATGAATTAATATAAAGATATAACTAGTATGGAGGCGGTTATAATGCTTAAACGTCCGAAAAAGAATGAATACCATCCGTTTTTTGAGAGGTACATAACACTTGTTCCTGACGAAGGATTACTTGATATTCTAAAGAAGCAACAAGAGACAACTATTAATTTACTAAGAGGTGTATCTAGTGAACAAGCAGAGTACCAATACGAAGCGAAAAAATGGAGTTTGAAAGAGGTACTCGGTCACATGGCAGATGTTGAACGCGTACTGAGTTCTCACGTTCTTGTAGTTGCTCGTGGAGATACTCTTTCATTTACCCCATTTGATAAAGATTTATATATGACTAATGCAGATTTCAGCCGACTTGATTTCCAAGACATACTTTCAGATTTTTCGATTGTACGACAATGCACCTCTTCATTGATCGCCTGTCTTTCCAACGATGCATGGATACGTACGGGAACAGTTTTAAACCATCCAACTACTGCACGTGCACTGGCGTACATAATTGCCGGTCATGAACTACATCATCAAGCAATTATCAAGGAAAGATATTTACTAAAATACAACATAGATTTAGATTCAAATGAAAAAAGGAAGTCATTTTGATTTCCTTTTTTCATTTTGCGCAATGCCTATTTTACTTACATCTGCTTCACATAAAATTCGTAGTTGTTTTGTATGTTTTATTCGTAATATCAACCAAGATAGAGGACGGAGTTTTTATGCAATCTTTTATTCAATTAAATGGCTCTTTAATGGAATTAGGAAGGACTATTTGTTCCCTTCTGATAGCTTTCTATATTCTGATAAATCCAGCTAGGTCTCCTTTAATGATCTTAAATTTGCGTTTTTACTCCGTATGTAATTGATTAATTCGAATAAGTCTTGTGTACTTCGAGTGACCCGAGCCAAGTCTGTCACATAAATGATGTCATCTTCCTGTAAATCCGCATTTTCCTGACGCTACCCCTAATAAATTTTTGTAAAATTCAAATAATTAATAATAAATAGTATATTGACTTATAACATGTATATCTATTATAGTATCAATATACCAATCTTGTTAATTGTTGTAAAAGAGGTGATAACATACTATTTAGCTGCTAACTTATAAAATATTCAATGACAGATGAAAGAAGTTTTAGGGTTTTTCTTTTTTCACTCGTTTTGAAAGCGTTTCCTTTGTAAAAATTTTAATTTTGCACTTTTCATATTTTAGAGAAGAGGAGATGTTTTAATGGGAGTAAGTAAGTATAAAAAGGTGGCTGCTGTTTCACTCATTACGAGTAGTGTATTGTTCAATGTTGCTTGTTCTAATGAAAGCGCTTCCTCTAGTGGTAGTGCAGGAGGAAGCAAGAAGGATGAAATCAGTATTTCTTTTCGCTCTGGCGGAGGAGCCAATGCTGGTTTGACTGAGTGGTTGAAGGAAGAGGTCATTCCTGAGTTTAAAAAAGATCATCCTAATGCCGAGATTAAGCTTACCCCTCTTAATGTTTCAGAAGGGGACTATTTTGCAAAGATTGCGCTGATGCTTAAATCCAAAAACACAGCACCGGATATTGTGACCGAGGATACGTTTATGGTGAATTCCGATGCAAGCGCCGGATATTTGGAATCTTTAGATGATAAAGTGAAGAGCTGGGATGAGTGGGGCAATTTTACAGAAAATGTGAAAAACGGTGTGATTGCACAGGATGGTAAGGTGTATGGGGTACCTTATAATACGGATTCACGCGGGCTTTGGTACAACAAGGATTTATTTAAAAAGGCGGGGCTCCCTGTGCCGTGGGAACCGAAAACTTGGGATGACATTTTAACAGCTGCCAAAACGATTAAAGCGAAGTTTCCAGACGTGGTTCCGATTTGGATGAACTCAGGAAAGGCTACCGGCGAAGCAACATCCATGCAAACATTTGAAATGCTTTTATACGGCACGAAAACTCCTCTATATGATAACGAATCTAAAAAATGGATTGTAAAAAGTGAAGGGCTTGTCAATGCCTTTAAGTTTATTGATGAAGTGTACGAGCAGAAGCTCGGACCTAATCTTTCTCAAGTGTTAAACGGACAGGGAGGCACGGTTGCTTATCAGCAATTAATGCCGAAAGGAAAGCTTGCCATTGGACTTGATGGAATATGGCAAACAGGTAACTGGCGTGAAGACGGTCCTGCACCATGGCCTGAGGCGCTTGAAACTATGGGATTTGCGCCAATGCCAACAGAAAAGGGAGATGCTCCTGGAGCGGTAACGATGTCCGGAGGATGGGCACTTTCTATTCCAAAGAATGCTGATAATAAGGAGCTGGCTTGGGAATTTATTAAATTTGCATCTAGCAAAGAAAATAATCTCAAACTTCTACTTAAGGATCGCAGTTTAACTCCTCGTGATGATGTTGCGCAGGAGCCTGAATACCAAAAACTCCCTATGTTTAAAGAAGCAACAGAAATGTTAAAAACAGCACAGTTCAGACCGGCTGTTGATAAGTATCCGAACGTATCAACGCAAATTCAGTCTCTTGTGGAGGATGTTGTAACAAACAAGCTGACTCCAGAACAGGCAGCTGAACAGTATCAGAAAAATGTAACCAACATTGTTGGAAAAGAGAATGTGATTGAAAAATAAGATAGTCCGGCTTCCTTTCTAATTCAGATTGGAAAGGAAGCAATTATTCACGGTGACGGGAATGGGGTGTATATAGTGAGTACAAATCCGGTTGTATCACCAGCGGTTCAAATAGAGGAGAGTGTGAAAAAAGATTATACGCAATTCCGATCTATTCTCTTTTTACTGCCTGCTTGGATATTATTGCTTATTTTTGTTGTCGGACCTATCCTGCTGACATTTTATTTTTCTTTTACAAACCTCACATTAACGGGGACAGAGGCGAAGAGTATCGAGTTTATCGGATTCCAAAATTTTCTTTCCATGTTTGAGGATCCAAATTTCCGAATTAGCGTGGTAAATACGATTATCTTCCTGCTTTTCTCTGCCGTTATTGGTCAGCAGGCATTAGGGTTCATTTTAGCCTTATTAATGAAGGAAAAAAATAAAGCGTTTCGTCGGATCATTGGAATTATTGTAATTGCAGGATGGGTAACTCCGGAAATTATTGTAGCATTCTGTTGGGTAGCCTTTTTAGGTGATAATGGAACATTAAATATGATTTTACAGCATATGGGGCTAAAACCTGTCACATGGCTTTACACGTTTCCTATGGTCAGTGTAGTTATCGCGAACATATGGCATGGGACTGCCTTCTCGATGCTTGTGTTTCAGGCCGCGTTAGACGATGTGCCAAAAAGTGTGGAAGAAGCGGCAGTTGTTGATGGAGCTTCCCGTTTTCAGGTGCTATTGAAAATTGTTCTTCCAATGGTAAAGGGTTCTATTGTTACAAATATGATCCTAGTTACATTGCAAACCTTAGGTGTGTTTACATTGATTTATGCGATGACAGGCGGAGGACCAGGGAATGCTACTCAGACTCTTCCAATCTTTATGTACAATCAGGCATTTGTAAACTATCAGCTTGGTTACGGTACTGCTATTTCTCTCATCTTGTTATTAATTGGAATTATTGCAAGCTTGATTTATATGCGATCCATGAAGATAAAGGTTTAAGGAGGGGAGTAAAGATGAATCGTTTTAAGCGGGAACAAATTATCTCATATATTATTTTAACTATTATAGGGGTTCTGTTTTTACTTCCGCTTCTGTGGGTGTTAGTTGCTTCTATTGATCCTAACGCCCAACAGTCGTTAAAAACACCCGATTCGTTGACAGGAGCGAATTTTGCCTCTATTTTGTCTGATCCTGCCATTGTTCGTTCTTTTGGAGTTGGGTTATTTTTATCATTTGGGCAGGCTGTACTCGTTGTCGTTGTCGCGGGACTGGCAGCTTATCCCCTTTCGCGCTATACTTTGAAATTTAAAAAGCCGTTTATGTACACGATCTTGTTTATGACCTCTTTACCAATTACAGCAGTGATGGTTCCTGTTTATCAGCTTTTCATTTTTATGAACCTTCAGGACTCTATTATAGGAACGGTATTGTTTCTAACAGCATCTGGTTTGCCATATGCAATTTGGATGATGAAAAACTTTATGGACGCCGTTCCGTTGGAGCTGGAGGAGTCAGCCTGGATAGATGGAGCATCCGTCTGGGAAGGGCTGCGGAAAATTGTCGCTCCGTTAATGATTCCCGGGATTTGTACAGTAGCAATTTTTACGTTTTCCGGAAGCTGGGGCAACTTTTTCGTTCCGTACATTTTAATTCAAACACCTGAAAAATTTCCTGCCTCTGTAACGATTTATCAGTTTTTTGGAAATCATGGTCTTGTTGAATATGGAAAGCTGGCAGCCTTTTCATTGATTTATACAATGCCGGCAGTCGTTCTTTATATATTCTCGCAGCGCTTTATGTCTCAAGGCTTCAGCCTCGGCGGAGCATCGAAAGGATAAAGTTAATAAAAATTATGGCTTTTAAGAAGCTAATCTTATAGGAGGTGTTCATGTTATGAATCGAAAAATAGGAATGAGAATATCACCAAAAATTGGTGCAGATGGAATAGAGTCTGTTGCAAGCTGGGCCTCTAGTATCGGTATTGATGTAATAGATGTTCCTTTTTATAACGCAGAAGTTAAAAATACCTTAGAAAAAGCTGGGCTTGAAGTTGGATCCATTGATGCTGTAGGCGCAGTTGGTCATACGCAGCTATTAAGCGCGGATGAAAAGAGCCGATCGGAGGCAGTGGAAGCAATCAAGAACCAAATGACGGAAGTTTCCGGGCTGGGCGGCAAGGTCATGTTTATGTGCCTTGTTCCAGAAGATATCACTTTGCCGCGTAACAAAGCATTTGAAATTTGGAAAGAGACATTTCCTAGTATTGTGAAGCATGCAGAGCAAGAGAATATATACATAGCACTCGAAGGATGGCCTGGGCCTGCACCTTATTATCCAACTTTAGGTTGTACACCTGAAATGCTCAGAGCGATGTTCAATGTCATTCCTTCAAAGCATTTTGGAATAAATTATGACCCATCCCATCTCGTTAGACTAAGCATAGATTATGTAAGGTTCTTGCATGAATTCGGGGAAAGGGTAAATTACAGTCATGGAAAGGATACTGAAATTTTACATGATGAATTATATGAATGCGGTGTCATTCCTGCTTCTTTTGGTTCGAAATATGATTTTTCAGAAGGTTCATGGCGTTACACAATTCCAGGGCAGGGTGATGTGGATTGGGGAAAAGTTGCAGTACGCTTAGAAAAGGTTGGCTACAAAGGCCCGATCAGTATTGAATTAGAGGATCACCGCTATTGGGGTTCTATAGAAGCTGAACGTAAGGGAATTGTAAAGGCAAAAGAACATCTTGCTATTTATTTTAAATAATACGAGATTATTGGAGGGAAAACAGATGTCTAAAACAGTGAAAGCAGCTATTATCGGTTGCGGCGGCATTGCCAATGGGAAGCATTTGCCTAGTTTATCCAAACTTAAAACAGTAGAACTTGTTGCCTTTTGTGATGTACTAATTGAAAGAGCTGAAAAAGCTGCAACAGAATACGGTGTTAAAAATGCGAAAGTTTATGAGGATTATAGAGAGCTGCTTGAGGATCAGTCAATCGAAGTGGTTCATGTACTGACACCAAATGATTCACATGCTGAGATCTCTGTGGCGGCCCTTGATGCAGGGAAACATGTAATGTGCGAAAAACCAATGGCGAAAACATCAGCGGAAGCTCGTCTTATGCTTGAAGCAGCAAAACGTTCTGGAAAAAAACTTACCATTGGTTATAATAATCGCTTCCGCCCAGATAGCCAGCATCTATATAAAGTATGCGAACGTGGTGATCTTGGTGAGATTTATTACGCTAAAGCTCATGCCATTCGCCGTCGTGCTGTTCCAACTTGGGGTGTTTTTCTTGACGAGGAAAAACAAGGAGGAGGCCCGTTAATCGATATTGGTACACATGCCCTGGACTTAACCTTATGGATGATGAACAACTATAAGCCAAAAATGGTTCTGGGCACTACTTATCATAAATTAAGTCAAAAGAGAGATGCAGCCAATGCGTGGGGACCGTGGGATCCGGAGAAGTTTACAGTTGAAGATTCTGCATTTGGATTTATCACGATGGAAAATGGCGCAACCATTGTTTTAGAAGCGAGTTGGGCTCTCAATACTTTAGATGTCGATGAAGCAAAATGTTCACTAAGCGGAACAGAGGGTGGAGCCGATATGAAGGAAGGGCTTAGAATAAACGGGGAAAGCTTTGGTAAACTCTACACAAAAAATGTTGATCTTGATGCAGGAGGCGTAGCATTCTACGATGGAAACTCTGAAACAGATGCTGATTTAGAAGCACGATTGTGGATAGATAGTATCCTGAATGATACAGAGCCGCTCGTAAAACCAGAGCAAGCATATGTTGTAACGCAAATCTTGGAGGCTATCTATGAATCTGCCAAAACTGGTAAAGCGGTTTCTTTTGAAGAACAATCTACGCTAGCTTGAAATGATTAATATCTCATTTTTTAAAGATCGATAGAAAGCTTGGTTAAGGTAATACACGGAAATATTAATCCTCTGAAGCGGAATGTTAATGGATTCGGGCAGTCATAAGATTGATGTACTTCTGTGGACTACAGGATTAAAGCGGTCGAAGTGGAATCCAAACTGGAGCATCATGATGCTTCGGTTTGGATTGATTCATTTAGTTAAGTAGAAAAATGAGGCGGGAGGAAACGAGATGTCCAATATAATCAATATAGGAATTATTGGCGGCGGGGGGATTGCCGCAGCTCATGCCAGGGCGTATATGCATGGAATTTTGCAGTTCTAATTTTAAGAAGAGATATTAAATTGCTTTTTTGAAGGTGTTGCAAAACTCCCGCATGAAACAAAAGACCAATCGCCGGCACTACGAGCGGTAGAAATTTATCTACTGTTCCTTACTATTTTTAACTCCTCTTCGTGGAATTGAAATGATATGATATATTTAAAATTAAGACACGATCTGAATGAGATGTTGTGTAGATACATGCCATTAGGTCTTCCTGATGGTATAGATGTTATAGAGTTGAGGGTGGTTATTATGACAGCTTTATATGAGCAAGTATATCTATCATTGAAGAAGGCTATCATGGATGGAAAATATAATATTGGTGATCGTGTTCCCTCTGAAAAAGAACTGTCCGATTCTTTTCAAGTCAGTAGAATTACGAGTAAAAAGGCGTTGGAAAAGCTGGTGGAGGATGGAATTGTATATCGACAGCGAGGTAAGGGGACATTTGTTTCTAAAAGTGAGGAATCGGCTAAAGAGCCTCGAAATACGAAGAATCTAAAACCATTATTTGGCTTAATCGCAACAAATTTTGATGATAGTTATAGTTCCAAGCTCATATCTGGGATTGAAACTGCCTCAGATAGCCAATGTTTGCTCATCTTAAAACAATCATTTGGTTCTCCAGAAAAGGAGGAGAAGATCATCAAAGAGCTGCTCGATTTTGGAGTGGATGGCCTGATTATTTACCCAGCGCAGGCTGAGCACTACAGCTCAGAAATTTTAAAAATGGTAGTCAATCAATTTCCACTTGTCTTGATCGACCGCTCATTTAAAGGGGTTGCTGCCACAGCGGTTTCCACCGATAATGTGCAAGCTGCTAAAATAGGGATACAGCATTTATTTGAATTAGGTCATGAACAAATCGGTGTTCTTTCCCCAAGAACAATCAAAACAACGACGATTGAAGAACGATTTGACGGGATTGTTCAAGCATATGCTGAACGAAATACAATGGTAAACCGAGAATTGTGGTGTACAGAAATAAAAAGCACGCTTCCGGTTCCAGAAGCAACACCTGAACAAGATGTTGAAGTAATTAAAAACTATCTGAAGAAGCATCCCGACATCACTGCTTTATTCGCTCTTGAATACAGCATTGCAGTGCTGGCAAAAAGGGTTGTAGAACAATTAGGTTTGCGTGTACCAGAAGATATCTCAATTCTCTGCTTTGATGAGCCAAAAAATAATGTAACCGGCTGGACCTTCGCACACTTGCAGCAAAAAGAAGAAGAAATCGGAAAGATGGCGATTACAAGATTACTAGAGATGGTTAATGGAGAATGGTCAGTTAAAAAAGAGTACTTCCCTGCAAGCTTAGTAAAAGGAGACTCGACCTGCACCGTATCAAAAAAATATCTACTGTCTTCCAATTGTGAGGGAACAACAGCTGCCGCTGTTACCCGCACGAATAATAAAGAATTTTCTAGATAAATATTTTTCAATTTTTAATAAATTCTTTCTAACGTCTGATCATATGGTCAGGCGTTTTTTGTGTATACGAAATTCATTAGGGACGTGTATATTTTTTTGTTTTTTCGTAATAGTTCATTTTCAATTCATATTGGAGGTTTATCTTTATGGAGGCAATCCCGAGTTTTATTCCGAACAAAAACCAGTGACCTTCCTTTCGCGGATACTTCAGTTTTTACGTACTTCCGGTGTGCTTAGAGTGGTTTATCATTTATATGTAGTATAGTGCTCTAATTACAAAGATCCATACGCATATATGATATAAAAAAGATCAGGACGCTATTTAATTAAGGGAAAGTATTGTTGCGTCATACTTATAGTCTGAAACAGACTCTGAAAAACCAGGTGAATAAGGAATATTTTTCACCGCATAAAAATATTGCAGAGGTTCCATAACGTATGCTATATTATCTTTCCGCCGCTGATAACGAAGCGAATAGCGGTAGGTGTAATAGATGATTTTCTGATGATGTACAAAAAATATAAAAGGATGTTGACGAGATAGTCACATCATGATATATTGTAAACCCGCATTAAACAGATGTTGTTTGTGCGAATGAAATAAAAAACATGGTTGACATGAAGAAGTTGAGATGTTATATTAAGAAAGTCGCCTTGAGCGATAAATAGTTCTTTGAAAACTGAACAAAACATAAAACGTCAATGTTTTATTTCTATGAAGCTAGACAAACACTTTTATGGAGAGTTTGATCCTGGCTCAGGATGAACGCTGGCGGCGTGCCTAATACATGCAAGTCGAGCGAGGTTCTTCGGAACCTAGCGGCGGACGGGTGAGTAACACGTGGGTAACCTGCCTGTAAGACTGGGATAACTTCGGGAAACCGAAGCTAATACCGGATACTTTTTCGCATCGCATGATGTGAAATGGAAAGGCGGCCTTTGGCTGTCGCTTACAGATGGACCCGCGGCGCATTAGCTAGTTGGTGAGGTAACGGCTCACCAAGGCGACGATGCGTAGCCGACCTGAGAGGGTGATCGGCCACACTGGGACTGAGACACGGCCCAGACTCCTACGGGAGGCAGCAGTAGGGAATCTTCGGCAATGGGCGAAAGCCTGACCGAGCAACGCCGCGTGAGCGATGAAGGCCTTCGGGTCGTAAAGCTCTGTTGTTAAGGAAGAACAAGTGCGAGAGTAACTGCTCGTACCTTGACGGTACTTAACGAGAAAGCCACGGCTAACTACGTGCCAGCAGCCGCGGTAATACGTAGGTGGCGAGCGTTATCCGGAATTATTGGGCGTAAAGCGCGCGCAGGCGGTTTCTTAAGTCTGATGTGAAAGCCCACGGCTCAACCGTGGAGGGTCATTGGAAACTGGGAAACTTGAGTGCAGAAGAGGAAAGCGGAATTCCACGTGTAGCGGTGAAATGCGTAGAGATGTGGAGGAACACCAGTGGCGAAGGCGGCTTTCTGGTCTGTAACTGACGCTGAGGCGCGAAAGCGTGGGGAGCAAACAGGATTAGATACCCTGGTAGTCCACGCCGTAAACGATGAGTGCTAAGTGTTAGAGGGTTTCCGCCCTTTAGTGCTGAAGTTAACGCATTAAGCACTCCGCCTGGGGAGTACGGTCGCAAGACTGAAACTCAAAGGAATTGACGGGGGCCCGCACAAGCGGTGGAGCATGTGGTTTAATTCGAAGCAACGCGAAGAACCTTACCAGGTCTTGACATCCTCTGACAACCCTAGAGATAGGGCTTCCCCTTCGGGGGCAGAGTGACAGGTGGTGCATGGTTGTCGTCAGCTCGTGTCGTGAGATGTTGGGTTAAGTCCCGCAACGAGCGCAACCCTTGATCTTAGTTGCCAGCATTTAGTTGGGCACTCTAAGGTGACTGCCGGTGACAAACCGGAGGAAGGTGGGGATGACGTCAAATCATCATGCCCCTTATGACCTGGGCTACACACGTGCTACAATGGACGGTACAAAGAGTCGCGAGACCGCGAGGTGGAGCTAATCTCATAAAACCGTTCTCAGTTCGGATTGCAGGCTGCAACTCGCCTGCATGAAGCTGGAATCGCTAGTAATCGCGGATCAGCATGCCGCGGTGAATACGTTCCCGGGCCTTGTACACACCGCCCGTCACACCACGAGAGTTTGTAACACCCGAAGTCGGTGGGGTAACCCTTACGGGAGCCAGCCGCCTAAGGTGGGACAGATGATTGGGGTGAAGTCGTAACAAGGTAGCCGTATCGGAAGGTGCGGCTGGATCACCTCCTTTCTATGGAGACTTTCACGAATGCAGTTCGTGATAAGTAAAAGACGTTTTAGATGTTTTGTTCAGTTTTGAAGGAACTATCCTTCAAATGATGTTCTTTGAAAACTAGATAACAAATACTGTGCTATAGTAAAAACAAAGTGTAAACTTTTTAATGATTAAGTTAGAAAGGGCGCACGGTGGATGCCTTGGCACTAGGAGCCGATGAAGGACGGGACTAACACCGATATGCTTCGGGGAGCTGTAAGTAAGCTTTGATCCGGAGATTTCCGAATGGGGAAACCCACCATCTGTAATGGGATGGTATCTTCACCTGAATCCATAGGGTGTTGATGGCATACCCGGGGAACTGAAACATCTAAGTACCCGGAGGAAGAGAAAGCAAACGCGATTTCCTAAGTAGCGGCGAGCGAAACGGAAGATAGCCCAAACCAAGAGGCTTGCCTCTTGGGGTTGTAGGACGCTCTATATGGAGTTACAAAGGAACGGGGTAGATGAAACGGTCTGGAAAGGCCTGTCATAGAAGGTAACAACCCTGTAGTCGAAACTTCGTTCCCTCTTGAGCGGATCCTGAGTACGGCGGAACACGTGAAATTCCGTCGGAATCCGGGAGGACCATCTCCCAAGGCTAAATACTCCCTAGTGACCGATAGTGAACCAGTACCGTGAGGGAAAGGTGAAAAGCACCCCGGAAGGGGAGTGAAAGAGATCCTGAAACCGTGTGCCTACAAGTAGTCAGAGCCCGTTCATGGGTGATGGCGTGCCTTTTGTAGAATGAACCGGCGAGTTACGATCCCGTGCAAGGTTAAGCTGAAAAAGCGGAGCCGCAGCGAAAGCGAGTCTGAATAGGGCGCCGTAGTACGTGGTCGTAGACCCGAAACCGGGTGATCTACCCATGTCCAGGGTGAAGGTAGGGTAACACCTACTGGAGGCCCGAACCCACGCACGTTGAAAAGTGCGGGGATGAGGTGTGGGTAGCGGAGAAATTCCAATCGAACCCGGAGATAGCTGGTTCTCCCCGAAATAGCTTTAGGGCTAGCCTCAAGTGTGAGAGTCTTGGAGGTAGAGCACTGATTGGACTAGGGGCCCCCATCGGGTTACCGAATTCAGTCAAACTCCGAATGCCAATGACTTATCCTTGGGAGTCAGACTGCGAGTGATAAGATCCGTAGTCAAAAGGGAAACAGCCCAGACCGCCAGCTAAGGTCCCAAAATGTATGTTAAGTGGAAAAGGATGTGGAGTTGCTTAGACAACTAGGATGTTGGCTTAGAAGCAGCCACCATTTAAAGAGTGCGTAATAGCTCACTAGTCGAGTGACTCTGCGCCGAAAATGTACCGGGGCTAAACATACTACCGAAGCTGCGGATTGATACCTTTTGGTATCAGTGGTAGGGGAGCGTTCTAAGGGCGGTGAAGCCAGATCGGAAGGACTGGTGGAGCGCTTAGAAGTGAGAATGCCGGTATGAGTAGCGAAAGATAGGTGAGAATCCTATCCACCGAATGCCTAAGGTTTCCTGAGGAAGGCTCGTCCGCTCAGGGTTAGTCGGGACCTAAGCCGAGGCCGAAAGGCGTAGGCGATGGACAACAGGTTGATATTCCTGTACCACCTCTTTACCGTTTGAGCGATGGAGGGACGCAGAAAGATAGGGGATGCATGCCGCTGGTTGTGCATGTCTAAGCAGTTAGGCTGGTAAGCAGGCAAATCCGCTTACCGTAAAGGCTGAGCTGTGATGGGGAAGCCCTTTATGGGCGAACTCCCTGATTCTACGCTGCCAAGAAAAGCTTCTAGCGATGGTAAATGGTGCCCGTACCGCAAACCGACACAGGTAGGCGAGGAGAGAATCCTAAGGTGAGCGAGAGAACTCTGGTTAAGGAACTCGGCAAAATGACCCCGTAACTTCGGGAGAAGGGGTGCTCTTCGTAAGGAGAGCCGCAGTGAATAGGCCCAAGCGACTGTTTAGCAAAAACACAGGTCTCTGCGAAGCCGCAAGGCGAAGTATAGGGGCTGACACCTGCCCGGTGCTGGAAGGTTAAGAGGAGAGGTTAGCTCCAGGCGAAGCTTTGAATCGAAGCCCCAGTAAACGGCGGCCGTAACTATAACGGTCCTAAGGTAGCGAAATTCCTTGTCGGGTAAGTTCCGACCCGCACGAAAGGTGTAACGACTTGGGCACTGTCTCAACCAGAGACTCGGTGAAATTATAGTACCTGTGAAGATGCAGGTTACCCGCGACAGGACGGAAAGACCCCGTGGAGCTTTACTGTAGCCTGATATTGAATTTTGGTACAGCTTGTACAGAATAGGCGGGAGCCTGGGAAGCCGGAGCGCCAGCTTCGGTGGAGGCGCCTGTGGGATACCGCTCTGGCTGTATTGAAGTTCTAACCCGCGCCCCTTATCGGGGCGGGAGACAGTGTCAGGTGGGCAGTTTGACTGGGGCGGTCGCCTCCTAAAGTGTAACGGAGGCGCCCAAAGGTTCCCTCAGAATGGTTGGAAATCATTCGAAGAGTGTAAAGGCATAAGGGAGCTTGACTGCGAGACCTACAAGTCGAGCAGGGACGAAAGTCGGGCTTAGTGATCCGGTGGTTCCGCATGGAAGGGCCATCGCTCAACGGATAAAAGCTACCCCGGGGATAACAGGCTTATCTCCCCCAAGAGTCCACATCGACGGGGAGGTTTGGCACCTCGATGTCGGCTCATCGCATCCTGGGGCTGTAGTCGGTCCCAAGGGTTGGGCTGTTCGCCCATTAAAGCGGTACGCGAGCTGGGTTCAGAACGTCGTGAGACAGTTCGGTCCCTATCCGTCGCGGGCGCAGGAAATTTGAGAGGAGCTGTCCTTAGTACGAGAGGACCGGGATGGACGCACCGCTGGTGTACCAGTTGTTCTGCCAAGGGCATCGCTGGGTAGCTATGTGCGGACGGGATAAGTGCTGAAAGCATCTAAGCATGAAGCCCCCCTCAAGATGAGATTTCCCATAGCGTCAAGCTAGTAAGATCCCTGAAAGATGATCAGGTTGATAGGTCTGAGGTGTAAGCGTGGCGACACGTGCAGCTGACAGATACTAATCGATCGAGGGCTTAATCATAATTACACAGCACAGCATGTTATCTAGTTTTGAGGGAATATCCTTCAAAAAAAATAGGTCTAGTGATGATGGCGAAGAGGTCACACCCGTTCCCATACCGAACACGGAAGTTAAGCTCTTCAGCGCCGATGGTAGTTGGGGGTTTCCCCCTGTGAGAGTAGGACGTCGCTAGGCTCTAAAACCCCTGTTTTGTATCATGCAAAACAGGGGTTTTTGTTATGTATGGATGATCAGAAAAAATATTGCCGCTTATGTATATCCAGATTAGTTTTGGTGAAAAAGGAGGAATATACAAAAGAGGTGATATAATGAGAGAGCAATTTGATATCATTGTTGTCGGGGCGGGATTAGCTGGTCTGACATGCGGCTTAGAACTTACGTACGCGAAGAGAAAGGTACTTCTCCTAGAGGCAGAGCATGTGGTAGGAGGACGTACGTCGTCTTATCTGGAAAATGGCATGAAAGTCGAATCAGGATTTCATCGTTACATCGGTTATTACTCTGCAATGCCGAAAGTGCTGCGAAAAGCAGGAATTCGTCTAAATGACATTTTTACTTGGGAAGATAAGGTTGAAATTCGCGTCAAGCATCGGGAAAAGCTAGTGACGCTTGGACTTGCACCAATGTTTGGACCAGTGAAGACAATAAAAGGCTTATTAGGAAACAATGAAATCATTTCTATGCGTGATAAGCTATCATTGCTTCCGTTTTTTGTAAATGGTTTTAAGGATTATCTCCTAAAACCGAAGGAGTTGGATACATACAGTGTTAGGGATTACGCTAGAAAATATGGTGTGAGCGAGGATGCATTTCATTACATGGTCGTACCGCTTAGTACAGGTATTTATTTTTTACCTCCAGAGCGGTATTCTGCCTATGTGTTTTTTGGGCTGTTTGCGCCCGGGATTCCGAAATTTTATAAAATGCGAATAGGTGCTTATCTTGGCGGCATGACAGATGTTATGTGTCAGCCGATGGCAGAAGCGATTGAAAAACGGGGCGGCGTTGTGAAAACAAAAGCAAAAGTGCAGCAATTGCTTGTGGAAAACGGAAGAGTGACGGGTGTGAAAATGGAGAATGGTGATGAGTTTACAGGGAGACATATTGTTCTCGCGACAACGTTAAACTCCGCGAAGCAGCTTCTGAAGCCTTCTTTTGGAGAACATCCATGGTTTCAGCCTATGCAGCAGCTGCCGATGATGCCAGCTGCTGTATTTCAAATTGATTTAAGCCGTCCATCCTTACCGAAGGATATTACAACCTTTGGGCCGAAAACATCAATGGCAAGCTTTGCGGAGCAATCACGTACAACCTTTCGTCATGTGCCCGGCCGTCTGTCCATCATTCTCGCCGACCCAGAAAAGTTTCTTCCGCTCACGCCGGAGGAGACACTCGAGATTGTAATCAAGGACGCAAAGGATTTAGGGATGGATATTTCTGACGCGGTTATAGACTATCGTAAGATTAATCACGATTATGATTTTCACTCGCTTGAACCGGGACATAATTGGATGCGCCCAGAGCAAAATACACCTGTACCAGGGCTTGTGCTTGCAGGGGATTATACGATGCAGCCATACTTTTCTACGATGGAGGGAGCTGTCGTATCAGGGCAACGTGCAGCAAAGGTTATATTGAAAGGAAAAAATCCGAGCGGGCTGCCGATATAGGGACCTATGCTGCAGGATTCAAAAACAGTTGCTCTTTATGATTATGATTGTCGATAGGATACAAGCACTAGAAAATATGGAAATAAATATACATTTATTTATTTTGTTTTATGGATTATCATAAGGATGTACCACAGAGGTGATACAAACGAAAGATAAGGCAATGCATTCGCAACAATGATGCCTTTATGAAATAATATAGAACATCATATCGTACTCGAGAGAATCGCGCAGGCTTTTAGATGGCCTGTGAGGAAAGTCCGTGCTCGCACAAGCTGAGATGCTTGTAGTGTTCGTGCCTGGCGAAACCGTAAGCCAGGGCAGTCAAATATTTGACTGACGGCAGGGAAAAAACCTAAGTCCGATTAGGATATGGTTTGACTACCTTGAAAGTGCCACAGTGACGAAGCTCTGATGGAAACGTCGGAGGTGGAACGAGGTAAACCCCACGAGCGAGAAACCCAAACGATGGTAGGGGAAGTGTCTGAAGGGAATTGGAACCGACAGACACCGCAGCAATCGTGCTGCGAGATAGATGATTCTCCATCTTCGTGCGAGGATATTGTCCGCTTGCAGCACAAGATGAACAGAACACGGCTTACGAAGGTCGATATGATAGCACTCTATAGAAAGGGACAGAAGGAATGCTGACATTCTTCCTGCCCGGTACTATAGTACTATTTTAATCATGGGGCTATAGCCAAGCGGTAAGGCGGGCGGACTAAATCTGCCATTCGTTGGTTCAAATCCAACTAGCTCAATTTATCGTCCAATTGCAAAGCTGTGAACAGGTCAGGGCAGGAATGCAGCAGCCATTAGCAGCGGGAGCAATGTGGACGGTATTTACATAAGAAAACGAAATGGTATTTATTTTAATAGTCCCAGCGATTTCAATCCATTATAAATTCCTGAATCGGTTACGCTCGTCGTCGTATGCTTCGCATACGCAAATAAATCAGGATGCGCATTTCCCATCGCAAAACCTTCTCCTACGGAACGCAGCATTTCTTTATCATTCATACCGTCACCAAAAGCAATTGCGCTTTCTTTAGGAATGCCGAGACGCTCTAGAATCATTTGAACAGCCAATCCTTTATTTACAGTTTCTCTTATCACGTCATAGCTGTGGCGAAAGCCTTCGATATTTACCTGTGATAAATGAATTGAAGCATCCTCTTCATATAGGGTATGTTCATTTTCACCTATGTTTATCAGAGTGATGCCTAAAACCTGATCAAGGATGTCAGGTGTAATGCGGTCATTTTTATGTAAATGAAACTTTCTCATAAACTCCTTCGTAATAGGAGCATCTAAGGAAGTAAAAGCATTCTTCTCACTTGTATACAGAACCGCTTCATGACCATGTGCTTTGGCAATGGCTAAAAAGTGTTTTACTATATCTTCGTTCATTGGTTTGCAAAAGATAGATTCTCCATTATAGATTGCAAAAGCCCCATTATAGCCAATGAAGGAGTTGATATTGAGCTCTTCTCCAATGTCTGCGATTTCATGCAGCGGTCTTCCTGTTGCGAGAAATACCTCCAGTCCCTTTTGCTGCAGTTGGGCCACCGCTTGTTTTGTAGACTCCTCGATCGTATCATCTGGCGTAAGAATCGTTCCATCAATGTCTAAGAATAAAATGCTGTAGTTCGTCATTGTTTCTCTCCATACTCATTTCATTTTTACAGCTGTTTTTTTAACTGTATAAGGGCATTCTATCACAAAATATAATTTGGAAAAACAAGGATATTGAAGCGAAGGATGGTATTAGATGATGAAAGAGACTTCAGTAGCTTATAGATAATAAAATCAAATAATATGGAGACATCCTAGGCTATTGCAATGTATCGATACATGACAAATAGTTAGCGATGTCTCTACTATGCCCGCGAATCATGAATTTTCGTTTTGTTGCCCTAACTCTTTTTTAGCCAGAAACATGTTGGCAATTTCTAGACGCTTATGCTCATTAACAGAATCACCCGGATACAGCTGCTCTGTTTTGCCAGGATGCTTTGTGTCCAATGCAGATGTAACCCCGACTGTTTCTTCCTTTGGTGCATTTGTTTGTAAATGTTTATCCTTCATCATGTACGTGCATCCTCCTTGTGAAGTAATCATTCTTTAGCGTAAATAAGAAAGGAGAAGAAGCAGGGCGAAGACGAACACAGCTAAGCCTATAAAGAGGGGGGGAATCTTGCTTCCTTCTTCCTTTCGAACATCTTGGCGGCTGCCCGGTGAAATCTCCTGTGCATACTCCTCGTTGAAATGGTTGTGTTCTTCTGTCATCAGTTATGCTCCTATATTGCGGTTTGTATCAACTTTCGGATAAATGAACCTCCCTATTCTACTGCTAGGCTGCTTCTGTTACGCGCTCGAGAAGGGGAAATTCTCGTTAAAAGTACAATTTTAGGTTGAACGAAAGCTATTCTTCTCATGCATGCAGCAGGGATAAAAATGATTTATAGCTGTTTTATCATCATAGAAAATAAATCCTACATAAAAACTGTATAAAAGGAATAAAAATAGCAGAACGTAGAGAAGAAGGGGGATTGTACATGACAAATGCACATGGCCAAGCATCGAATCCAGACGGACGTTTTGAAGGTCCGATTAATGATTCGTTTCCAGATTCAGGGCGCCAAATGGGGGTTAGAATTGATGCTGACCCAACTTTGCCAAAGCAGCCGGCAAATCCGTTTCATGCGACACCCCAGGCTGATCCTGGTATGGAACGGCTGCGCGAAACGATGAACGCAAAAGAAGTATAGAGAGACAGAACGAAGGTCAGAAAGAGCCTTTGTACAATTTAACTTGGCTGACAAGTGAAAGAACAAAAATAAAAGGAATTGTTTCTATGAAAAAATAGAAGCAATTCCTTCTATTTTTTATTTCTGTGGACAAGCGTGCAATCAAATCTATTGCATTTTAATAGAATATAGCATAGCTGAAAGGAGGCGGGAATATAAAAATGGCGGAGAAGAAAGTGTATATTAGTAATGAAACACAAGGAAAGCGAACTGTTACAGAATACGATGTAAATGGAAAAATGAAGATTGCTGTTGTAATTAACAATCAGTTTACAAATGCACCGAATACGACGCAACTTGCAAGCGGAGCGGGGCGCAGCAGCACGGCTGGAAATAACGCTGCAATCGATTCATCAAATACGGAGCAGCAGCAAAGCGTAGGCGGACAAGGAAGAGCGAGAAACGAAGGCATGGAGGGCAAGCAGTTTCAGCCTCAGAACAAGCATGCAGGCTATCATGATAATGATGAAATTGTGTTTGTTATCAATAACCAGATTCACTGCAGCGGGGATGCTGATGCAGCAGCTACCCAAGTAGCGAGCGGCGGCGGTGTATATAGCGCAGCTGGTACGAATGCCGCGGTTGAAAGCACAAACACGAAGCAGCAGCATGCTGTTGGCGGCGATCAAACAGGCCGGGCAGTGAATACAGGCATGAACAGCAAGCAAATCGAAAAACGAAGCAGCTTTCATGAAAAACAGCAGCAGTCGATCGAGGGTCTTAGACTTTTTCTAAAATAAAATAGGTGTATAAAAGCATGGACGGAGTATATATCCGTCCATGTTTGCAACTGAGAAGGTACCAGATTTACAGCTTACCTCTCGTATTGGTAAACATCCTTTTGTTACCTAGGCATGTAGCATCGTGAATACTTGTTCCACATCTTTATCTCCTCTGCCTGAGAGGTTGACGATGATTATATCGTCTTTTTGTAATTGAGGAGCAAGCTTCATCGCATAAGCTACCGCGTGAGAGCTTTCTAGGGCAGGGATAATCCCTTCTAGCTTTGATAATGTTTGAAACGCTTCTAATGCTTCTTGTCCCGATACGGTTACATATTCAGCTCGGCCGCTTGTTTTCAAATAGCTATGCTCTGGACCGATTCCAGGGTAGTCCAGGCCTGCTGCGATCGAGTAAGTTGGTTTCGGATTCCCTTCCTCATCCAATAGAGTTAAGCATTTAAAGCCGTGAATGACTGCTGGTACTCCTTCAGTTAGGGAGGGAGCTTCTGCTGGTTCGACTCCAATGAGTCTAACGCCTGGTTCATCTATGTAATGGGCAAAGGCACCAATTGCGTTGCTTCCTCCGCCAGCGCAAGCTACAACAGCACTAGGCAATTTTCCTTCCTTTGCTATAATTTGCCGCTTCGACTCCTCACTGATTACGGCTTGAAAATGTTTGACGATTGTTGGGTACGGATGCGGGCCAACCGCTGATCCCAATAAATAAAAGGTATGTTGATAGTTTTGTACCAGGTCACCTAATGCTTCGTCCACAGCATCCTTTAATCGGCCTTGCCCTTTATCTACCGCAACAACCTTTGCACTGAGGAGTTCCATACGAAATACATTTAATGCTTGGCGCTCTGTGTCCAGCTTGCCCATATAAATCGTGCAATCCATACCGAACATCGCACAGGCAGTGGCCGTCGCAACACCGTGCTGTCCTGCGCCTGTTTCAGCAATAATCCGCTTTGCTCCCATCCGCTTGGCAAGCAGGATTTGACCGATTGCATTGTTGATTTTATGAGCCCCCGTATGATTTAAATCTTCACGCTTTAAATAAATTTTTGCTCCGCCTATGCTCTCGCTCAGGTGTTTTGCATATGTCAGAGGGTTTTCTCGGCCAACATATTCTGTTAAATAGTAACGCAGCTCCTCTATAAAATCAGGATCATCTTTGTAACGGTAAAACTGCTCCTCAAGAATATCCATAACCTGCTGTAAATCTTCAGGAATAAAGCTGCCGCCGAATTCTCCATAAAAACCCTTTTCTGTTGTGCTTTTGTTCATCTTGTTATCATCCCCTTTTCCTAACCATTATAACAGAAAGGAATGAATATTCTGACATTAAAAATGTGCATGTTCTGTAATTTTCTTCTAACACCCTTCTTACAGCTATTTTAAGCGACCGGGGTAAAATGAATTCAAACATTACTAGCTGTCTCATCATAAAACAAACCAGAAGTTACAATGAATGAGAGAAAAAACTCCTTTTACCTACGAAATGTTTCTCCGAAATGATATGATGTATACTATATAAACAAACGTACCTATATCTAGTGGATAACTAAAAATGTATTGGGGTAATTGTGTATGCAAAATGATAGTGCTTTGTCTCTTGATGAACATAAAATCTTTTTACAAGGACCAGTAGTAGTATTTAAGTGGAAAAATGCTCAGGACTGGCCCGTTGAATATGTATCATCAAATATAGAGGGGAATTTCGGATATAAAAAGGAGGAATTTTTGTTAAGCCGTATCAAGTATGCGGATATCGTTTTTAAGGACGATTTAGCTCGGGTTTCGAGCGAGGTTGCGAATTACAGTGCAAGTGATCTAGATATGTTCGAACAAGAATACCGCATTGTTAAAAGCAATGGGGAAGTTGTTTGGATTTATGATTATACAACCATTGTGAGAGATGAAGATGGAGTAATTACTCATTTTTATGGATACATATTAGATATTACGAAACATAAAAAAAATGAGGAAACACTTAGAAGAACAGAGAAGGTAAATTCAGTAGGGGAATTTGCAGCAGGAATTGCACATGAAATTCGGAACCCGTTAACAGCATTAAAGGGCTTTCTTCAGTTAATGAAGGGAGGAGAGTTTAAAGAAGCGTATGTAAATATTATGAATTCTGAGTTAGCTAGAATAGAGTTAATTCTCAATGAGTTTCTTGTACTCTCTAAGCCGCAGTTCACACAATACCGCACTCAAGATGCTCGTGCGATAATAAAGCAAATTTTGCCGCTTTTTGAAGCACAGGCGTTATATACAAACATACAATTGATTACGGAATTTGACTCGGAAGAGCTGCTCATTTATTGCAGTGAAAATCAATTTAAGCAAGTATGCATCAATTTTATTAAAAATGCGATGGAAGCAATGGACCATAGCGGATTGGTGAAAATTGAATGCAAGAAGGAACAAGATGAAGTCCATATTCGTTTCATTGATAATGGCTCCGGCATTTCTGAAGAAAACCTGCAGCTTCTTGGAGATCCTTTTTTTACTACGAAGAAAGATGGGACAGGCTTGGGCTTGATGGTGAGCTTCAAAATTATTGAAGAGCATGGCGGTACGATTCATATCGAAAGTCAGCTAGGCGTAGGAAGCATGTTTGAAATTAGATTGCCTGTTTGTTACAGAGGGCAAAAGTGATATACAAATATAAAACAAGCAGTCTAGAGTATGCTTAGAAAATGGCTGTCCAGTTTTCCCTTTTTATTCTAAAAAAATAAAAATTTGTCTTTACCATTGCTATTTTTGTTTTCTATGATAGTAGTCATAAGGGAAAGATGCATCAAATTGGATTGTGGAGGAACGTGAAAATGGAAAGAACAGGGGCAGTGAGTGATTCATTTCAGATGTATTATAACAAAATTCCTATTCCCCTTGTTGTACTAGATACAAAAGGAACGATTGTCTACCAAAGTCCTCTTATGGATGATTGGCTTGATGCAAGGGAAGCTGTTACAGGTCACAGCTCGATTTATGAGGCTATACATCCAGACGAACGCAAGCTGTGTATGCACTATCTCAACGAAGGGATAGAAGTCATTTCCTCATCTGTCTCCATCGAAACGAAGTGGATTGGAAAAGGAAAGGTAAGGTATGTGCGGCTTTATGCTTCTCCTATAAAAGAACAGGGCGAAGCTTTTATTGTGATGCAGCTTCAGGATATAACAGAGCAAAAGCAAGTGCAGTCCCTGTTGTACATGAAAAAATTGATATTGGAATTGATTGTTAAGCGGGAATCATTATGCCATATTTTACGGGTGCTTTCAACAGAGATAGAACAACAGCTTAGCAGGGTTACATATTGTTCCATTTTATTATTAGATAAGAGTGGAAAGAAAATTGAAACTTCCATGGCTCCGAATTTGCCGAGCTCCTTTAGCCAGTCCTTGCTAAATGCTGAAATTGGGCCTAACACAGGCTCCTGCGGTACAGCTATGTATCGAAAGGAGAAGGTGATAGTTTCTAATATTGCTTCTAGCCCGCTATGGCATCAGTATAGATCCCGGGCATTGGGGTTAGGCCTTCATGCATGCTGGTCGATTCCCATTTTTATAGATGGAGAGGTTATTGGATCATTTGCACTGTATCATAAAGAACCCTCTTCCCCTACCGATTTTGAATTGGAAGTGATAGAAATGTGCGCTTATTTGGCTGGACTTGCTGTGGAGCGAAGCCGGAGTGAGGAACAGCTTGTAACAGAGCAAGAAAGACGCTTCCGAGCGCTGATTGACGCACTCCCAGATATTGTTGTTTTTAAGGATCAGGATGGAAGATGGCTGGATGTTAATAAAGCTGCATTACAAAAATTCCCTTCATTGGGCAGTATTTCATACAAAGGAAAGTCAAATGAAGAGCTAGCGAAAATCTTTCCAAAGCAAAAGGAACTTTTGGAGAATTGTCAAATCAAGGCTCATCAGGCGCGGGAAACGGGAGAGGCTGCCCGTATGGAATGGAGTTTGACAAATCAAGCCGGGGAAGAGCTTACGTTTGATTTTATGAAGGTGCCTCTGTTTGGATTTAGCGGAATAAAAGACGGCACTCTCGTGATTGGGAGAGATATTACAGAGAAGAAGAAGGAAGCGCTTCGTATCGAGGAGAGTGAGCAAAAATATAAGTCGTTGTTCGAGCATAATCCTAGCGGAATTTATTCTATGGATGTAGCGGGCCGAATTACAAGTTTAAATGCTTCTATGCAAGAAATGCTTGGCCTAGAACAGGAGGATGAAGTGCAATCTCTTGTGCCTTTTATAGCGCCAGATTATGTAGAACAGACGTTGGAGCACATTCAGAAGACGCTGGAGGGAGAGGCGCAAAACTATGAAATGGTAGCAATCCATAAGGAAGGACATCCTGTATTCTTAAAGATTACGAATCTCCCTATTATTGTACAAGACAAGATTGTCGGAGTATATGGAATTGCCAAGGATATTACACAACAGAAAGGAAAAGAGGAGGAGCTGCGACAAACAAAGGAGCTGCTAGAGTCGTTCTTTCATCATAGCGCTGACTCGCTTTCTCTTCTCTCGCTTGACGGTGTTATGCAAGATGCTAATGCAGCGGTGAAAAATGTATTTGGATGGGAGCCTGATGAGGTAAAGGGGCTGTTTTGCCCGATGCTGCCAGAAGATCGAATAGAAGAGCTTCAGAGAGTTAGGGAAAGCATTCAAGCCGGCAAGGAGGTAGTAGGGCTTGAGACCATTCGAAGGAAAAAGGATGGTTCGCTTATTGATGTTAGTATTACGTTTTCACCGTTAAAGGACGGAAAGGGAAACATTATCGGAATGACGGCTATTGCAAGAGATATTAGTGAGCGAAAAAGGACGGAGGAATTATTAAGCAGGTCTGAAAAGCTCTCGGCAATTGGTCAGCTTGCGGCATCTATTGCACACGAAATTCGGAATCCGCTTACATCGATTAAAGGGTTCATCCAATTTTTCCGAGGAAACATTCAGGAGCAGTTCGTGGATCTTATGTTGTCGGAATTAGAGAGAATTGAATTAATTGTAACTGAATTTTTGCTGCTGGCAAAGCCGCACGCTACTCACTTTATCGAAAAAAATATCAACTCTATTATTCGCCATACCTTACCGATCATTGAAGCACAGGCAATTATGAATAAGGTAAATATCGCAGCATCATTAGTAAATCCAATCCCCATGATTCGTTGTGATGAGAATAAAATCAAACAGGTATTAATTAATGTATTTCAAAATGCGATCGAAGCTATGCCGAATGGAGGAACAATTCATGTCCGTACGGGGCTTCAGGAGGATGAAATTTTGATCCAAGTTACAGATGATGGGCATGGGATCTCAAATGAACGAATCAAAAAGCTGGGAGAACCGTTTTATTCCAATAAGGAGAAGGGAACAGGCCTAGGGCTCATGGTATGCTTTAAAATTATGGAAGAACACGGGGGAAGGATGGAGTTTGAAAGCAAGGAAGGACATGGGACAACAGTACGTATATTTTTACCTGTTGGTGTTTAGAAACAGTGTTTCCTTAGTAAGAAGGATGAAAGCAGTTCGAGGATTTCGAGCTGCTGTTTTTTGTAGGACAATAGTCTTAATATGCTTATATGATGGCTTAGATGGATTTGTTGTAGCTGGAAGCAGCGTTTATAATGGATGAGAGAATGAAATAAACGGAGGTGCAAGAAATGGCAGAGATTAAGTTTGAAATTCAGGAAAAGTTTGGTGTGTTGTCAGAAGGATCAAAGGGCTGGAAAAAGGAGCTTACGTTAATAAGCTGGAACGGGAGAGAACCGAAGTATGATATCCGGGATTGGTCGGAGGATTATGGAAAAATGGGGAAAGGTGTTACCCTTTCTAAGACTGAACTTCTTCAATTGAAGAAGATATTAGATGAAATGGATTTGTAATATGTCGAATAAGGGCTTATAAGCGAGGAAGAATGACATTCATGGGGAGCCTGATTTCCAGATTTAACAGTTTTTTGATTCTAATAAAAAGACTAGTATAGTAATTACACATTGCATACTGATCAAAACATCGCAGAGGAGCCGCAGCATGAAAATAAAAGATATCGGAGCTATGCTCGGACTGGCAGCACTGTGGGGAGCTTCGTTTCTCTTTATCCGAATTGCATCCCCTGTAATCGGTCCGTTTTTGACTATCCAAGGCCGCGTAACCATAGCTGGAATCGCCTTACTCCTTTTTATATGGTTTACGAAGCGATCGGCTGATTTAGGGCGATGGTGGAAGCAATATCTCATCATTGGTGCGTTAAATGCAGCCATTCCGTTTACTTTAATCGCCTCCGCGCAATTACATTTGAATGCCTCTATGGGATCGATTTTGAATTCCTTAACACCGTTGTTTACTGCGCTGGTTGTTTGGGGATGGATGAAGGAAGCATTAACGATGCGAAAATGGCTTGGGATTTGTACAGGCGTTGTTGGAGTGGTAATTTTAGTAGGATGGAGTCCTATTACTTTTACAAAGGATGTTTTCCTTTCTATCTGTTTAGCTATCTTGTCTACTGTATCCTACGGTTTCGCAGGGGTGTATGCCAAAAGAGCCTTTACGGGTGTTTCACCGCTATCGCTTGCGGCAGGACAGCAAATAGGTGCATCTGTGCTGCTGCTTCCCTTTACGCTTCTATCCGCACCAGCTTCTAGTGCCGCTATATCAGGCATTGTCATTTTTTCTGTTCTTGGACTTGCACTGTTTTGTACAGCGATCGCCTACCTTCTATACTTTTATCTTATAAAAAGTGTAGGGCCAACAAAAACCTTGAGTGTTACCTTTCTTATCCCTTTGTTTGGCATGGTTTGGGGTGTGCTTTTCTTGCATGAAACGATTTCCCTTAGTATGCTCCTAGGACTGCTGGTTATTTTAGTAAGTGTTTTTCTCATATCGGATATTCCAGTGAAATTTAAAGCGGAAAAGCGCAATACATTAGCGGGGTAAGGCGTTTCTGCGTGATATTTTGATTTTTCTTAGCCCTGCATTATACTAACGTAGGGGGATGTAAGAATCGTTGCAATTTGTACGCTTTTTGTTTCTAACTCAATGATGCCATACATAATAGCGAATCATGAGAATAGGGGAATTGTCTATGAAATGTAAAATTAACCGAAATGCTGCTAAAATGTTGAAAAAAATACTGGAAAGTGAAGAGGCAGAAGGAAAAATGATTCGTGTATATGTCACACAAATGCACGGAGACCACGCTCATTATGGTATAAAATTAGATACGCCAACAAAGCATGATGAAATTGTGAAAACAGATAAGGATATTGATATCTTGCTCGATACACGGGATGAATTTTTAGATGGAGTGTGGATTCAGTATTTTTACGTTCCGAGGGAAGAGATGGTAATTACGAATTCATCAAAAGGAAGTCATCGTCACTAAAATCAAAGGATTAGAAATAAAAAGCGGGGGTTGACCATAAAGTCCACCCCCGCTTTTTATAGTTAGATTTCTTTACTTACTGCTTTTGGAAACAGGCCACCAAGAAAAGCCATCCTTCGCTAGCAGTTCATCAGCGGCTTTCGGCCCCATGGAGCCTGATTCATAGTTCGGGAAGCTGACTGCAGCTGTTTGCCATGCTTTAGAAATTACATCAACAAATTGCCAGGATAGGGCGACTTCATCCCAATGCGTAAAGTTTGTCGCATCCCCTTGGATCGCATCATATAACAGCTTTTCATATGCTTCGGGTGTATTGATTCCATCCCCGCAGTTATTACAGTAATCCAGCTTCACTGGCGTTGTCTCTTCAGAAGCACCGATTCGTTTTCCGTTTAAAACAATCGAAATGCCTTCATCCGGTTGAATGTGAATAATAAGCAGGTTTGGATGGAGCTGTTCCTCGGATTTATTGTATAAATTCATCGGCAGATCCTTAAACTGAACAACGATTTCGGTTGATTTCTCCTTCATTCGTTTTCCCGTCCGAATATAAATAGGTACCCCGGCCCAGCGGTGGTTGTCGATCAACAGCTTTCCTGCAACGAATGTTTCCGTTTTGGAGTTCGGGTCGACTTTTTCCTCGCTGCGATAACCCGGAACCTCTGTTCCTCCGATTGTTCCCGGGCCGTATTGCCCGCGTACAAAATATTGATCAACTTCTTCTACCGTTATGGAACGAAGGGAACGTAATGCTTTAATTTTTTCGCTTCGCACCTCTTCTGTAGATAAACGAATCGGCGGCTCCATCGCAAGCAGCGCAACCATTTGCAGCATATGGTTCTGCACCATATCCCGCAAAGCCCCCGAGGTATCATAATAGCCGCCGCGGTCTTCTACGCCCAGCGATTCACTGGAGGTAATTTGAATGTTGGAAATATGCCTGTTATTCCATAATGATTCAAAGATTGCATTAGCGAAACGAATGACGCCGATATTCTGTACCATTTCTTTTCCTAAATAATGATCAATTCGATAAATTTCATCTTCTTCAAATGCATGGCGAATTTCATCATTTAGCTTTTGCGCGGATGCCAAATCCTTACCGAACGGTTTTTCGATAATTAATCGGGTCCAGCCCTTTGTATTCGTAACTCCTTCTGATTTCAAATATGAACCAATTGTTCCGAAAAATTCAGGCGCCATAGCCATATAGAACATTCGGTTTCCCGGAATTGTAAATTCCTCCTCCACATTGCGCAGCAGTTCATTTAACCCCTGATAGGAAGCGGCGTTTGTAACATCAAACGATAAGTACCGGAAATGGGTTAAAAAGTCATCTAGATCATGCTCGGCGGTTATGTTCGATTCTTTAATAGAGGCAGCCACATTCTCACGAAACACCTCGTCACTCCACTCGCGTCTTGCTACGCCAACTACAGCAAAATGCTGAGAGAGCAGCCCTTTTCTATAAAGATTGTAAATAGAAGGGAATAATTTTCGTTTTGCTAAATCTCCTGTTGCTCCAAAGAGAACTATTGTGCAATATGTATGATTATTGTTCGTCATTCTGCATCCTCACCTTTGTTAATTTACACTATTATAGTATCCCGCAAATGTAAGACGCAACACGTATTTCCATTAAATGTTAATGTTTATATAGGTTTTTAGTCCTTATAAAGGTAATTATTGGTAAAAAACACGCCGTTTTGGGAATTTAATTCGTTATATCAAAAATGTATGCCCTTACAAAAAACTGTATACTTTAAAAATTCAGTCACACAAATTATACTAACATTTATGGGATTGATTTTTCATATAGGGAGGGATGAACTGCATCGTATGATTAGATTTGTACCAGAAGGAAGGCATGAGCGGCAATTACATTGTCTAGCCAGCCTTCTAGCTTGCATGTTCATTTCCTGACGGTTCTATATTTTGACCTGGATAAAACACATTAGAAAGGGATGGGGATTGATGGTACATGTACATGTGAAAAAGAGTCATCGAAAAATTTGTGAGAGATGCTTAGCTATCGCCAGCGAGAATATCTGTCCCCGATGTGGTTATACGAGGCTAAGTGAAGTGAGTATCGCTCTGCAGGACGGAAACAATAACGATGCATCAAAATTGACCAAGTCTCAGAATAAGGCTTTTCCATTAGAGCAAAGTGGATAGTCAATCATTGAAACAGTTGAAGTAATGTAAGAATGAAGATACTCCGGCTATTCCCATGCCCTGCTTGGTGTGGAGAAAGGTTGCTGCCTGCTGGGGCGAAAGGTGCCCCGGTGGGTGGAGAACTGTCCCCTTCGCAGGTGAATCAGGGCATGTCCGTTTTCCTTAAGGAGGATCTGCAAACAGTCCAAAGTTGTCAAAAACAAGAAAAATTAGCCGTAATATGATATGATAGGACTTAAAATAATTTTATCATCATAGCGAAGAAGTTTGTCGTATGTAATGTGGACAAACGAGGCAAATAGTGGAGGAATGAAGCGTGAATTCTATGACTTTTGTTTTATTTGGAGCAACAGGGGATCTAGCAAAACGAAAAATTTATCCAGCTCTATACAATTTATTTTTAGACGGCAAACTGCCAGACTCATTTTCCGTGATTGGTTTAGGAAGAAGAGAATGGTCTAATGAGATATTTCAATCATCTGTAGAACAATCATTAGAAAGCTTTTCTAGACGCCCGTTAGCTGATTCAGCTAAGATGGAGAAGTTTCTCCGTGCGTTCCACTATCATCCTCTAGATGTAGGGGATACAGAAGGATACAAACAGCTGCTTGAAGTCATCCAGCGACGTGAAGCGGAGTTAAATATTCCAGAGAATCGCCTATTTTACTTATCCGTTGCGCCAGAGTTCTTTGATATCATTTCATCGAATATCCACGCAAGCGGTCTAGGGTCTACAAAAGGCTGGAAACGCCTGATTATTGAGAAGCCGTTTGGGCATGATTTGAAATCAGCACAAGAGCTAAACACAAAGTTAAGCCGTGCGTTTGAAGAAGATGAAATTTATCGCATTGACCATTACCTTGGAAAGCCAATGGTCCAAAACCTGGAAGCTTTAGGCTTTGCTAACCCTGTACTTCAAGCGCTGTGGAATAATGAGTACATCGCTAACGTTCAAATCACGGCTAGTGAAACCGTCGGTGTAGAAACGAGAGCCGGATACTATGATCAGGCTGGAGCGATTCGCGATATGTTCCAAAATCACATGCTGCAAATGCTCATGATGACAGCGATGCAGCTGCCAAAGCGGATTAGTGCAACAGACATTCGCAATGAGAAGAGAAAAGTAATGGATGCTCTTCGCTTGTTGGAAAAGGAAGATGTCATTACGGAAGTCGTACGCGGTCAATATACATTTGGAGAAATTCAGGCGGAACCGGTTGTTGGATATACGGAAGAGCCTGGTATAGATGCTTCCTCCACAAACGACACATTCATAGCTGCGCGTTTATGGATTGATGATGAGTTCTGGAAGGGAGTTCCATTCTATATCCGCACAGGAAAAAGAATGCGTGAGAAGTCTACAAAGATTGTCATTGAATTCAAAAATCCGTTGAAGGATTTGTATGCACATGAAGACAATGAAGCCGCTCCGAATCTTTTAGTTATTGAAGTAAATCCTGATTCGCGCGTTTCGTTGCAGTTAAACAGCAAAAACCCATTGAACGATGGAAAGCTGGAGCCTATTACGATTGATTTCTCTGCCAACCTAGACGAGGTTCCTGAAGCGTATGAATTGTTAATTTTCGATGCTTTACGCGGCGATGCAACCTTCTTTGCACATTGGCATGAAGTCGAGTTATCTTGGAAATGGGTACAGCCTGTTCTGGAAGCATTTGCTGAAAATCTTGTTCCGCTTCATCCATATAATGCAGGTTCTATGGGACCAGAAGCTTCTCGCCAGCTGTTGGAGCAAGATGGATTTAAATGGTGGTAGAATTTTTTTAATAATAAGATTAATATGGACGCTTATCAGATAAAGAGACTGATATTTCCATTATGTCAGTCTCGTAATCTCTTTAAGCAATGTCCTTGATTTCTATTGTACTGAAAAATACTTTAAAATTACTATGAAAGCTTTTGAAATTGTTACATATGTTTGTACAAGTCCCTTTGCAGCTCCGGAGAACTATGAGTAATCGGCAAGGCTGCAGAAGAGAAACGGTAAAACAAGAAAAAGACAAATCGATACAAGATTTGTCTTTTTCTTGTTTTGATTTTTTCTTACGTGGTAATTAGCTCTTGCAGGGTTAATGGCGACAATGCTTTCGTTTCTTCTATGTGAATAAAGGCATCGTATCTGTCCGATAGACGAGAAGGAACATAATTGCCAAGGTGCTCCATTTCAGGATGATACACGACCCCGATAGCGCGATGCCCGATTGTACGCTGGAATGCCTCGCGGTTTTCTTTTGTGAACATGATATATTTATTAAAAGCGCCAGCCTGATGGAGGGCATCCTCCCAGCTGCCTCGTTTTGCTTTCGGAACCACCATTTTCTCAAGCGGATCTCCCCAGCTTCTTGCGGCGATTACGGTGCCGTGATGAGTGCCAAAACCAATGGAATAAATCTGCTCTTGCCCATATTTTTCACGAGTGAGCTGTCCGACATTTTCCAATCCTTGTCTTGCCATATCGGTAGCCCGGGCGTCGCCGATATGGGTGTTGTGCTCCCAAACGATTCCTTTTGCCTCTGCGCCGTAATAATTTCCGATATAGTCAAGAGCTTCTACCATATGTCGGTCTCGAATATTCCATGATTTATCATCATGGGTGACCATTGCGTGATAATACGCTTCTGCATTTGCTGTTACGAGCGCATTGATTTGCATATTCAGTGAAGCTTCAGAATCGCTGTTATAAGTGTGTTTGTTTTGTTGAATCGTCTGAAGAAGTGCTACGGCCTCTTCCATGCAATCCTCTCCGTATAAAGCAGCGGAAACTCCATACATTTCTGCTTTTCGATGAAACGGCTCAAAGCACTCAAATGCCTGTTTGGCCTTTTCGACATCAGGAGATTGAATCCTTTCTAAGTACTGAATCATAGCTTCCATCGATTCCCACAGACTATACACATCCATGCCGTAGAAGCCGATCTTTTTATGCTCCGTCGTTTGTTTTTGATTATAGGAGTAGAGCCAGTCTACAAGTTCCACGATTTCCGCATTCGCCCACATCCAGCTTGGCCAACGATTAAAGGCTTGTAATGCTTCTGTTGCATTTTTGTATTCTGTTGCATTTCCTTTCACATAGCGGTTCACTTCATAGCAAGATGGCCAATCTCCTTCTACAGCGATAAAAGAAAAGCCATGTTTTTCAATGAGTTGTTTTGTGATAGCTGCTCGAACAGTATAAAATTCCGACGTTCCATGGGAAGCTTCCCCAAGCAGTACATATTTGGCGTTACTCGCAGCTTGAATCAACGGCTCTAACTCAGATGCATCAGTAAAACGAACAGCATGTTTCTTAATTTGGTCTACATATAGATCCGTTTGAATCATTTTCATCCCCCTTTTTTCTTAGTATGACCTTTGTGTTTTGCCTTTTGATACGGTTGATTATGGTATCTATACCAATCAAAATGATAAGAATTCTAAATGTTGCACTAGTTATAATTCTGATTTTTGGATTAAAAGGAAAAATAATGAAGAAAGAAGCGGGAATCAGCCATGGGGAAAAGGGGGAAACTTTGTTGTAAGTCGTATTTTTGACATAACAACGGTTGCACTGCTAGGAAAGGAGGTTCGCGCAGGATTGGTTTTGCTGCTAAAAACAAAGTAGTCTAAGCTTTCTTGTGCGGTTGAATATGAAGCCCTTCCTGCTATTCATAATTCTATTAGCCGGCTTTTTTCTAGTCAGCCTTATACAAAGTGAGGAGATATATGCTGCAATCCCATTCAATAGTCCGACATTAGCTGACGGATACAATGGCATAGCTTCATCAGACGAGCTTAGCAATCATCTATCTCTGCAGGCCGCAGCGCGGAGGGAGACAAGCAGTTCAAGAAAAGAGCCTGCCCCTTCTGTTTTACATGATCTGCCAGTCGTCGTTCACGGCCTTGGCTCCATAGATGGGCACTATGTAACAAACTCCCTTGATGCTTTTCTTGTCAACTATAAGCGAGGATTCCGCATCTTTGAAATTGATTTAAATATGACGTCAGACGGTCGTTTAGTAGCTCGTCATGATTGGACACCAGAGCACTATCAATATTTAGGGCAGAACTATCCGCCTATTGAGGGACCAATTTCATTTGAAACCTTTATGTCGCTAAAGATTCATGGTAAGTATAAGCCTGCGTCATGGGAAAGCATTTTAATGGTAATGAAGAAGCATCCGGATTTATACATCATTACTGATACAAAGGAAAGAGATGAAAATCAAGTTCGCCGGACGTTCTCCTACTTAGTGAATGCAGCAAAGCGGATGGACCCGAAACTCCTGGATCGCATTATTCCGCAAATCTATGACCCGGCTATGCTTAGTTACATTCAGTCCTATCATGATTTCAAACATGTAATTTATACATTGTATCATCATATTAATATTCAATCTCCAGAGCAGTTGGCGGACTGGTGTGCACGCAACCATATTACAGCCGTTGCCGCGTTTCCTTTTCGGCTAAAGGATGAGATGCGCACGGCCTTAGGAAAGAAAGGCATCCTCATCTATGCTCACACGATTAACAACCCAGAGGAAGCTGCTGCATATAGGACACAGGGAATTGGGATTTATACGGATTATTTGTTTTATAATGGAGAGAAATTCGTTGAACCGATTCAATAGTTCTTCTTAGCTTTTATCATTTTCTGACAAAAGCCCCCGCTTCAAGCGCGTTACGGCACAGCCCAGCGGTAAGCGGGGGAGTTCAATATGAAGCAACGCTATAGTCCTCGCCAATTATGTGTGACTCTGTTTGTTATTTTAGGTTATATATGTTTAAATACATAGCTCCAGTAAGTGATTTCGCAGATGCCGCAAATATATTACTCTTTCCTATAGGATTTATGAAATATAGATTTACCCTAAAAGTGCTGATCTGGAATCAATAGATCCTGCCTCTTTCTTGTAAGGCTTACCATCTATATCTAGGGGTATCCTGTTGAATATTTTTAAACTGCTTGTTCCTAATTTTAATAATTTGTCCCGCATATATTCGATCTGACCTAAAGTTATTAATCTCTATGAGATGTTGTACGGAAACGTTATACATCCGAGAAATGTGCCATAATGTTTCACCTGAAGTAACATGGTGAAGCTCGTATTTTTCTTTAAGAATATCGGTGTAATAGATTACTTGCCCAATCGATTTTGATATATTCTTTATAATTCCTCTGCTTTTCAACACCTCAAGCATGTGTTCCGCCCTATATCGGTAGGAATCTTTTTTTACAGCTTGTTGTCCGTGTCGCTGAACTCTCTCTCTTTTTTCGTAATTCCTCAAATAATATTGAACTTGTTCCATTGTCTCCTCAGGAGAGGAAGAAACAATGAGATCGTAGCCTGGCCGGAATTTTGCCCGAACCGCAGGTGTATCTGATGTTAATAAAAATCCGCCCGAACCAAGAATTTCATAGGTACGCTGCGTAAGCTGGTCTTCACAGTTCTGCAAGCCAATCACTATTTTTGCTGAACTATAGACTTTGTATGCTTCTGTATAATCGAGATAGCCGTGAATCCAATCACGAGGGATATCCTTTCCGAGATATTTGCCCATTTTATCCCAGTTACGTCCCCAGAAATCTACGCGGATTCCTCTTTGAATAAGAGGAGCAATGAGTGTTTGTAGAGAAGAAGAACGGAATACATCTGGATTTTTTTCAAGAAAATCAGGATAAGCATTGGCCACAACAGCTATATCACAGCGATATTGAGGTAACGGTGTAATACGGCGATGGATGCTTTCATGATAGGAAAAGTCCAAATGGGATGCCTTTACGCCTAATTTTTCATAAATTTCGCATAACGAAGGTGTAACTGTAAAAACAAAGTCCGGCTGTATTGTGCTAATGAGAGGTAATGTAAAGCGCAGCGTATGCAGGGGATCTTCAGTTGCCCAATATACAAGTGGTATATTCGCCTGTTTGACAGCTTCTTGTATCCACGGCTGTTTTTCTTTTGAGTGCTCTGGTGTCCACCCCATCGATAGAATCAAATCCGGTTGAAACATATCTATCATTTCATAAATATTTTCCCTGCTTATCGGCCCAGAAATCATGACTGTATGTCCAATTTCTTGCAACCCATTAGGCAGGCCATACATCCATATGGGGTGGCTTTCCAGAAAGAGAATTTTCATATTTTTGCCCTCACTTCTATTTTACAAAAGTCTACGTTATGGATATGCATGTCTCATATAACTTGTCACGGCATTCATCTATAGATAAGTGCGTATTCTATCGTGTCACTTCTTTTTATTCAAAAAAACCATCCAAACGGAGGATGGTTGAGCAGTGATTTATCGCTCGTCTATAAAAGACAAAGCCTGCAAAATATATGTGATTGTTGCTTGAAGGATATTTTGAGCTCCTCTAGCTGCATTTGCCCTTGCAAAATCTCCCTCTTTCTCGAATTGAGCGATTGCTTTATCAAGTTGAAAAAAGGCAACATCTAAGCGTTCCGCAGCTTCATTCATGCTTTGACTGGCTTTCTCGATATAAGGTTTTTCACGATGCTCGCGCAATTTCATTTCCTCCTCTCTGAAACAACTACTATATTAAATGAAAGGAGGGTAGGGATGGAAACCGGCATTAGTCCTAGTTAAAGTGACTTAATTTTTAATAGTATCGTCGCAATTCTGCAAGTTCTTTGTTCGATGTTGGAAGGGGAGTAATGATGGTTCGATTCAAAAAATAAAAGATGTTTTATATGTAAAACCACTAGAATCATTTTCCTTCATAGGTTATATCTCTAATAGATAGACATACATGAAACTGTTTTGGAAGCCTCTGTCTATGTATTAGGGATGCAGTTTATTCATATGTTACCGAAAGAAGATTCCTTTCTCGACTTCGTGAAGGGCAAAGCCTAGAAATAGGGAGGGCACTGAAAAAGTTCACTTAAAGAGAAAAACAAGCTGATCACCTACTATATGCAGATGGTTAGCTTGTTTTTATTTTACATATATTGATAAAAATTTCTTTATTTGCCGAAAGCACATACTTTTTCAGTGGCCTCGAAATAGACGGGAGATGAATTTCAGTTTTTGCGGTTTGAAACATGTGTTACGCTGACAGAAGCAGCGAAAAGCAAGCAGAGCAGGGAGCGTGTCCAGCTCAGTATACAGGTCGCAGTTTTCAGGGTGGGCACTGTCCGTAGAGCCTGCTAAAAACCGAGTGATAGCTTGGTGTTCGCAGGAAGAATACCCCGCTTTAAGGCGTTAGCCTAAGCGGGGGGAGAGTTCAAGCATTAATTGCAGATCATAATTTACACCCATTTATGAGGTGTTTTGAATTCTTTGAGATCCTTATCTCCACTCATCCCAATAAATATTGACATACTCTGGTTTATGCTCTTTTTTCATCTCATCAATACTTGCGATCATATCTGGCGTTTTCTGTTTATTCATACGTACATTGCGGCTTGTTTTCTGTGTTACACCCTTTTTATCCATCGTATAAACTCCTTTTTATCATTTTCCATAGTTTGTATCCTATTTGTTCATTTCATTCTGTTTGTTAAAAAGAATGAAATAGGATAAAACATACAAACTAAAGAATAAAAAGGAGGATTTACCTACGAAAAAACAGCTCCCGAGGCTATGTATGTCTTGTGCTCTGCTCCTTTCGCCCGTGCAGATAGAGGCGAAAGGAAACGAATGTATTCAAACGCAATGTGTAAGCCAAGCAGCAGTGAAGCTAAAAGATGATGTCAGGAAGCTTTGGATTGACCATGTATCATCAAGCAATTTCCAAACCGATTTTAAAAGGGCCGAACCCGAGAAGTACGTAATGCAGCTTCTGGGGTTTGGCCCTTTTGAATGATTCTTGTATAGCATCCTTTTTTATCTTTGCTTCGGCTTATAATGCAATTCCTTGAACAACTGGTTCAATTCACTCTTGGTTAAGTCGCGCCATTGTCCTACCGGCAGATTACCTAAGTGAATATTCATAATGCGAACTCGCTGCAGCTTGCGCACCTTGTAGCCGAGCGCTGCACACATACGGCGAATTTGACGATTCAGGCCTTGGGTTAAAATAATCTTAAACACATACTTGGACATTTTTGTTACTTTACATGGAAGCGTTACTGTATCTAGAATCTCCACGCCTTCCGACATCGCCTTTACGAAGGAAGGGGTGATAGGGCGATCGACGGTTACGATATATTCTTTTTCGTGCCTATTTTCAGCCCGTAAAATTTCGTTTACAATGTCGCCGTCGTTGGTGAGGAGAATTAAGCCTTCTGACTCTTTATCAAGCCGCCCAATATGAAAAATTCGCAATGGATGATTGACGAAATCAACAATATTGCCTTTCACATGCCGTTCGGTCGTACTCGTAATGCCGACCGGTTTGTTGAGAGCGATATAGACATGCTGCTGCTCCGCGATAATCGGTTTATTGTCGACACGAACATCATCGCCGGGTTCAACCTGACTGCCCAGCTCCGCAACAACCCCATTGATTGTTACCCTTTTACTGGCAATCCACTTGTCGGCTTCCCGCCGAGAAGTAATGCCTGACTCACTAATATACTTATTAATCCGCAAATGAAACACACCTTTAAGTAGAGTTATGTCTTTAAGATAACGCAAATTAGCCTTTTATACAAATAGGGAATCGGTGACGAAACCATAAAAAGACCAACCCTTTGTTTATAAGGATGTTGGCCTGAGGCAATATCTATCATAGCAATTTTAGCTTTAAGTTTTTATGTATTACAGAAGCGGCAGGGTCGTTCATTACGAGGTAGGCGGGTGAAGGGCTGTTTGGGCGGCCTGTAAATCAACCTGTACTTGCTCCTTGAAGTTATACGGATGATAGAGCCCTTTAGAGGCCATATATTTGCTTACTTTATCATGTGTTTTGATAGCTGTATTCAATTGGTCTCGCAATACTTCTCGCAATTCAGGGGTGGCTGTTTCAGTAATCACCGCAGCAAGATTTCTAACCTCTGATTTAATTGAGATTAACAAGTCCATCGCAATCATCTGATCTGTTATTCCTGCTATTCCCGTCATTTCTTCGGTTCCATCCGTACGCATCAACCGAGAAAAAATACTCATTGCAACGCCTCCGTATCTGTTAGAAATTTTTGTAAGTCATGAATATGCTTTTTCCCAGCAGCAGCAGTTGCGGTGAGAAGCGCTTTTAACTCTGTATCCTGTGCCAATCCGCTCATTGCAATGGATTTTGTTAAAGAAAGATTTTTGAAGGTTAATAATTCATGCACTTCTAATGCTTCATGAAGCCCGAAGAGCTTTGTCATCCTGGTTCACCCCTATTTTATCATCTATATACTTATGCTGATGTATTTGCGTTTATATTATTCATTATGGTTGTTTTTGCTTCAATCTCTAGACCAACCTTTTATAATTTCATTTACTGTATTTTAATAAAAAACATGTTTTGAATAAAAGACAAGGCTATAAGGGGAAAGTATTTTCATGAGAGATAGCAGGAGCCGGGAGGTGAACCGATGAAGCATGATGGATTAGCATTCCATGAAACGATGGATACCCATGAAATCCTCAATTTTAAAATTAATTGCTTAGTGAAATCGAAACTAATACAAGGGCTTTGTTTTGATAATGATCTAAAGGAACTGATGGAAAAGGATGTACAACAGTCGATTAAAGCGATTCAAGAGTTGAAAGAGTTATATTTACAGGCACGAACAACACTGCACTAGTGGAGGGAAGAAAATGAATGAGGATTATTTGGATCCAAAGTATTCGGAAGGAATGGCAAAGACGGCTGATGCATCCTTCGCTTTGGATTTTTTGCTTTCTATCAAGAACGGGATCAGAAACTATGCATTTGCAATTACTGAAACAGCCAGCCCGGAGCTGAGAAAGGCATTACATAAACAAATGGAACAATCTATTGATTTGTACGGAGAGGTAACAGAATTAATGATGAATAAAGGCTGGCTGTATCCTCACGATGTAGGCAAGCAAATTGAGCTTGATTTAAAGTCAGCGGAGGTGGCGGTAGGGATTGCTGAAATGAATCTATTCCCTAATGATACAGACCGGCTTGGAATGTTCGCAACACCGAATAAATAAAAAGGAGGAGAAGGCATGAAAGCCGTGACGTATCAAGGAATTAAAAATGTAGGAATTACAGAAGTCAAAGATCCGAAAATAAAAAATGCAGACGATATTATTATCAAGGTTACAACTTCGGCGATTTGCGGCTCCGATTTGCATTTGCTTCATGGCATGATCCCAAACCTCCCTACAGACTATGTTATTGGCCATGAACCGATGGGAATTGTTGAAGAAGTAGGCCCGGAGGTAACGAAGCTAAAGAAGGGAGATCGTGTTATTATCCCGTTCAACGTCAGCTGCGGGCACTGCTGGTATTGCACCCATGACCTGACAAGCCAGTGTGACAATTCGAATCCTCATGGAGAAATGGGGGGATTTTTTGGCTACTCTGAGACAACTGGCGGCTATGCTGGCGGACAAGCGGAATATATGAGGGTTCCTTATGGAAATTTCACTCCTTTTAAGCTGCCGGAGAACTGCGAGGTAGAGGATGAAAAGCTCGTGTTGCTGGCCGATGCCGCGTCGACGGCATACTGGAGTGTAGATAATGCAGGCGTCAAAGACGGGGACACAGTCATTATTCTTGGCAGCGGACCTGTTGGCTTGCTTGCTCAAAAATTTGCTTGGCTGAAGGGTGCAAAACGGATCATTGCGGTTGATTATATCGATTATCGATTAAAGCACGCAAAACGGACAAATAAGGTAGAGACCGTTAATTTTGAACAAGAAGAAAACGTTGGAGAATATTTGAGGGACATGACCGAGGGAGGCGCCGACGTTGTAATAGATTGTACAGGAATGAGCGGGAAGATGACACCGCTTGAATTTTTAGCAGCTGGCATGAAGCTCCACGGAGGAGCGATGGGCGGTATTGTGATTGCGACTCAAGCGGTGCGGAAAGCGGGAACGATTCAAATAACAGGCGCATACGGTGGCCGGTACAATGCTTTTCCGCTCGGAGATATATTCCAGCGCAACGTAAACCTCAGAACAGGACAGGCGCCGGTGATTCCGTATATGCCTCATCTTTACCATTTGATAACGGAGGGTAAGGTGGATATTGGTGATGTCGTGACACATGTTCTGCCTCTTAGTGAAGCGAAACGTGGATACGAGGTCTTCGATACAAGAACAGATGATTGTATTAAAGTTGTTCTTAAGCCATAAGTATCGCATATTACAAAGAGGCCTTGACCGCAAACCAAGACCTCTTTGTTTCTTATTTTCTGTTATACTTTAAGAAATCATAAATTTCCAGCTAGAAGTTAATTCGACGTAGTGGGAAATTTTAGGAATAAAGTATAAGTGCAACTACGTCTCTATCTTCGCCTAAAGGCTCGCCAATCGACGAGTTTTCTTTATACGAGTCTATAAACTCTGGCTTCATAAGGTTTGAGCAAGACGCTTTGAATATTTGTATCCTTCACGTCGTAGTTGCTTATTAATAGCTCCGCAGATGTGTGCGTTACATCGGTAGGCAAGAGAAAGCTCGCCTCTTGATCGGAGATATTTGTCAGGATGAGTATCGTTTCATCTTCCCATGTTCTTGTATACGCATAAATTTGCGTGTCTTCCTCTAATAGCACATCATAGGTGCCGTATACAAGGACAGGATTGTCTTTGCGCAGCTGAATGAGCTTTTTGTAATAATGATAAATGGAAGCAGGATTCTCCAGCGCACCTTGTACGTTGATCTCCGTATAATTTGGATTTACTTTAAGCCATGGAGTTCCAGTCGTAAACCCGCCATTTGGCTGATCGTTCCATTGCATAGGTGTTCTTGAATTATCACGCCCGCGCTTCCAAATGATTTCCATTACTTCATCATGTGTTTTCCCATTTTCTAATTCAAATTTATACAAGTTTTTAATAGCAACATCGTTATAATCGTCAATAGACTCAAATTGAACATTCGTCATACCAATTTCTTGGCCTTGATAAATAAACGGCGTTCCTTGCATTAAGAAATACATCGTCGCAAGGGCTTTTGCGGACTGATCCCAATAAGTTGTATCATTTCCCCAGGTGGAAATGGAGCGAGGCTGATCATGGTTTTCTAGGAATAGCGCATTCCAGCCGACACCTTCAAGTCCCTTTTGCCACGTTGTGAACGTTTTCTTAAGAGCTGGAAGATCAATCGTGTTATTTACATCCCTTCCCCAAAGCTCCAAATGCTCAAATTGGAATACCATATTAAATTTGCCCTTATCTTCGCCTACCCAAAGATCTGCATCCTCGGTCGTTACGCCATTCGCTTCACCGACAGTCATAATATCATATTTATCAAATGTTTCCCGCTTCAATTCTTCTAGAAATACATGAATGCCTTCACGATTCATATGCCCGTCAAATGAAGGGACATAACGCTTCTTCTCGGGATTCGGCATGTCAGGAAAGCCTGGTACCTTCTTAATGTGAGAAATGGCATCGACACGGAAGCCGTCGATCCCTTTATCGAGCCACCAATTAACCATCGCATATAAGTCTTGACGAACCTTAGGGTTTTCCCAGTTTAAATCAGGCTGTCTGGTTGCGAAAATATGCATATAGTATTGACCTGTTTGCTCATCATACTCCCAAGCAGAGCCGCTGAAAATACTTTCCCAGTTATTTGGCTCTGTGCCATCCTCTTTCGGATCTGCCCAGATGTAGTAGTCCCGTTTTGGGTTATTCTTGCTGGAACGGGACTCAATAAACCATGGGTGATCAGCTGATGTATGGTTGATCACAAGATCCATAATGATCTTCATTCCTCGTTTATGAGCTTCTTCCAACAGCTGATCGAAATCCTCCATGGTTCCAAAATCCTCCATGATATCTTGGTAATCAGAAATATCATATCCGTTATCTTCGTTCGGAGACTTGTAGATCGGACAAATCCAAATGACATCGATTCCAAAATTCTGTAAATAATCTAATTTAGAAATAATTCCTTGTAAATCACCAATTCCATCCCCATTGCTATCCATAAAGCTGCGCGGATAAATCTGATAAGCTACTGCTTCTTTCCACCATTTTTTTTGCATAAAAAGGTCCTCCCTATCTATATATCACAAAGGTTATCATATGTACTGAGTTGATGGCAATCGTTTGCGCAATAAAAAATATTTTTTAAGATAAAAAGTCTTATCATTTCTTGAGCTAGCAGCAATTGTTTGTACAAACCGAAGGGAGTGCAAATGGAGGGAGGTCCAAAAAATAGAGTTGCAGTACGGACTGTGTATGCTTTTCTTGTACCTTTTCAAGATTATGTAATAAAAAACAGATATAGGGTTGATTTATGACAGGACTTTTATTACAATACATCCATGCAAACGTTTGCCTTTCGGAAAGTGTCGCTAAATGATGTTTAGAAGATATGTAAAGTTGGAGGTTAGTAGAAATGAAATTTGCTTCGTTTGACTTTTGGCAGAAATTTGGAAAGGCTTTAATTGTAGTAGTAGCAGTGATGCCAGCTGCAGGGCTGATGGTTTCGATTGGGAAGTTAATCGGTATGATGAGTGGCAGCATGTCTATTGTGGAATCGATTGCACATGTGGTCGAGGATATTGGCTGGGGCTTGATTGGTAATTTGCATATTTTATTTGCTGTTGCGATCGGAGGATCTTGGGCAAAGGAGCGTGCAGGCGGCGCGTTTGCCGGCTTAATTGCATTTATATTGATTAACCGTATTACAGGAGCTATTTTTGCTGTAAATAGCGACATGTTAGCGGATTCTAATGCAGCAGTTTCTTCTTTATTTGGAACTCAGCTAGTAGTAAAGGATTATTTCACATCTGTCCTTGGGGCGCCGGCATTAAATATGGGAGTATTCGTAGGAATTATTTCCGGTTTCTTAGGAGCAAGCTTATTTAATAAGTATTATAACTTTGATAAACTGCCGCAATCTCTTTCCTTCTTTAACGGTAAGCGCTTTGTGCCGTTTGTGGTAATTGGCGGTTCTGTTGCAGCAGCACTCCTATTATCTATCGTATGGCCGTTTGTTCAAGGGGTATTAAATGATTTTGGGAACTGGATTGCATCTTCTCGCGATACAGCGCCATTTATTGCTCCGTTTATTTACGGTACGCTGGAGCGCTTATTATTGCCATTTGGTTTGCATCATATGTTAACGATTCCAATGAACTACACAGACCTAGGCGGTACGTACAAAATCTTAACAGGATCTAATGCAGGAAGTATCGTATCGGGGCAGGATCCGTTATGGCTCGCTTGGGTTGCGGACTTAAATAACCTGCTTGCAGCAGGCGATACAGCGGGATATAACCAGTTATTACATGATGTTACTCCAGCTCGCTTTAAGGTAGGGCAAATGATTCTATCCACTGTAGCATTACCGGCGATTGCATTAGCAATGTACTTGAATGTGGATAAAGAAAAGCGCGCGAAATATAAATCAATGTTTCTTTCTGCAGGATTAGCTGTATTTTTAACAGGTGTTACAGAGCCAATTGAGTTTATGTTTATGTTTGTTGCTCCTGTTCTGTATATTGTGTATGCAATTATGACGGGACTCGCATTTGCAATTGTTGATCTTGTTCATATTCGCATCCATTCCTTTGGGTTTATTGAGCTGTTAACCCGTATGCCAATGAGCCTTAAGGCTGGTTTATGGTTAGATCTGGTAAGCTTTTTAGTTGCTTGCGCAGTGTTCTTTGCGTTAAACTTCTTTGTAGCAAGCTTTCTTATTAAAAAATTTAATTTTGCAACTCCTGGCCGCGCTGGAAACTATATCGAGGAAGAGGCTAACGCAACGCCGCAGGAGGGCAAAGCTGGGAATGCTGCAGATGATTCTCTTGCTTCTACAATTATTGGTTTACTCGGCGGAAAAGAAAATATTGAAGATGTAGATGCTTGTATGACTCGTTTACGTGTAACTGTTAAACATATTGATAAAGTTGCTGCGGAGCAGCAGTGGAAGCAAAACGGAGCGCTTGGACTTATTCTGAAGGATAAGGGAGTACAGGCTATCTACGGACCAAAGGCGGATGTATTAAAGTCCGACATTCAAGATCGATTAGGGGCGTAAAGGATGAAATTATTAACGTTAAATTGTCATGCATGGCAGGAAGAGAACCAGCTCGAGAAAATTGAGGCTCTTGCGAAGGCTATTCAAGAAAACTCTTATGATGTGATTGCACTGCAGGAAGTAAGCCAGCCTATTGATGGACAAGTGATACGTGCAAATGTCAAAAGCGGTAATTATGTCATCGTTTTACTAGAGGAGCTGCAAAAGCTTGGTGTCACCGATTATGAGTATGTATGGGATCTTTCTCACTTCGGTTACAAGACATATGAAGAAGGGCTTGCAATTCTCACAAAGCACCCGATCGAAGGGACGCACTCATTTTTTGTTTCACAAAGTCAAGACATTACAAAGTGGAAAACAAGAAAGATTGTTGGCGCAAGCATACGTTATGAGAATGAGCTGATTTCCTTCTACTCCTGTCACCTTGGCTGGTGGCACGATGAAGAAGAACCGTTTGTGCACCAAGCAAAATCCCTCCTTGAGCATGTACAGGGGGAAGAAAGATTTTTCCTCATGGGAGATTTTAATAACCATGCAGGCGTAAAAGGCGAGGGGTATGAGTATCTTATGCAGCATAGTTTGTATGATACATATAGCCTTGCGAAGGAAAAGGATAGCGGTGTGACAGTACAAGGAAAGATTGCCGGCTGGGATCAGAATAAGCAGGATTTGCGAATTGATTTGATTTTGACGAATCAGCCTTGTCAGGTAGCGTATTCACAAGTGGTTTTTAATGGTATAAACCGACCAGTTGTATCGGACCATTTTGGGGTAGAGACTTTAGTGGATGAAGTATAGTGTATGATATTAAACAGGCTGTAGAGAGGATTTCTCTACAGCCTGTTTTTGATATTGCTTTAAAACGGATCATTATTCGTTCTCGTATAGGACGCAATTGCTTGATCCAGCGCATTATGGGCTTCTCCGAAGGCTGCGGATGAAGCAATGTCTCCAGCATTCTCCAGCTGGATCTTTGCATTTCTTGCTTGTGTCAAAGATCGAATGACATCTTCAATCATGGTGCCTTTATCGCCATACTGCTCCTTTGCTGATTGAAGCTGCTCGATGCAGCGATCTAAATCATGAGACTCTGGATGACTATATGCTTTTTCTAGTTCTTCTTTCACTTGCTGTAAAATTTCCTTCACGGTTACCCCTCATTTCTCAAGTAGTTGTCCATGAGGTATTCTGGCCAAGTTTATGTATGTTATGTATTGAATCTACACTTCACTTTGCTTGTTGTCAGTTAACTCTTCAAGCCGCTCAGAAATACTGGAAAAATAGGCAATCACGAATTGACGGAATTGCCGGGCTGCAGGGGATAGGTACCGTCTCTTCGACCAGCCTAGCCCAATCGTTCTTTGGCATGGCGGCTCTGTAATACGGAGCCGATGAGGGAAGGGATTGGTGTTATTGACCCATGAAATACCGGGAACGAAAGCGACTCCTAGTCCTTGCTGGACGAGCTCGCGTATCACGCCTGGTTCATCGCCTTCAAAGGCGATTTGCGGCAGAAATCCAGCTTCCTTGCAAAATTCGTCGGTCAAATTTCGAAATCCATATCCTGTATTCATACTAATAAAGAATTCATCCTTTACCTCATGAAGCGAGATTGCGCTCTTCTTTGCAAGCCGATGATCGGGCGGGACAATTAAAAAAATTTCTTCCGTTACTAATGGTTCCCATACAAGGTCAGGACCTTCAATCGAGACGGAGGAGATACAAAAGTCAATCTCCGCATTTTCGAGCTGCTGCTCCATAGAAGAAGTCGATTCTAAAAACTGTTGAAATCGAATGTTAGGATGCTGCTCCAAAAAAGCACTTAATAATTCAGGAAGTACTCTTGGTATTGACACAGCCAGCGTGATTGTGTTTTGATTGCGCTTAGCTAATTCTGAAAGCTCCCGTCTTCCTTCATTTAATTCCATAAACGCTCTGTTCACCCGATCTAAGAAAAGCTTGCCGAAAGCGTTCAGCCGAATTTGCCGGTTTTGCCGGTCAAACAAGGGAACACCAAGATCTTCTTCTAGGCGGGAGATCGTCTTGCTAAGGGAAGGCTGTGCAATTTGCAGTTCTTCGGCCGCCTTTGTCATATGCTCAAGCCGAGCAACAGTTTGAAAATATTGGAGTTGTAACAATTCCATTGTGCTTCTCCCTTTCTATATCTATAGCTTTAAAGTTATGCTTTTATAATGAAATATATATTATACATTATAATCTGAAGAATTTATGATAGAAAGGTGAATTTTGATATAAGTTAGGGGAAGGAGCAGCAATGAAAGGTATTCAATTAATTTCAAGAGACTTAAAGTTAATGTGGAAGCATAAGCATGGGAGAATTGCTTTGATCTTCCTGCTTATCGTTCCGCTCATTTACGCAGGTTTCTTTTTAGCTGGATATTGGAACCCGTATGGAAGACTGGATCAGCTTCCTGTTGCGGTGGTGAACTCGGATCAAGGCTCCATGATGGACGAGAAACCGATCCGTGCTGGAGATGACTTTGTGCAGGAGTTAAAGAAAAACAAGGAGTTAGATTTCCGGTTTGTTTCTTCGGCGGAGGCAAATAACGGATTAGCAGACGGAAAGTACTACATGGTCATTACGATCCCGAAAGACTTTTCGCAAAAGGTTGGTACGCTAATGGATGAGCATCCGCAGCCTGCGCAGCTTCTTTATAAAGTAAATCCGGGGAAAAACTATGTAGCGTCTCAAATTAGTACAACAGCGGTAGAGGAAATGAAAACAAAAATCGCAAACAGCATTACAAAGTCGTATGCTGACGGGGTATTTTCGAAATTTCAAGAGCTGGCGCAAGGCCTCGGAGATGCCAGTGTTGGTGCAGGAAAACTGAATGAAGGGACTACTGATGCGAAAAATGGAGCGGTCGAGCTGTTCAATGGAATTCAGAAGCTGCAGGGCGGGACAAAGCAGCTCAAAGCAGGAAGCGATCAGCTTGCAAGCAGCCAGCCAAAATTGGACCAAGGAATGCAAGGGATAAAGGAAGGATCGCATGCCTTATACCAAGGCATGGAACAGCTTTCCGGCGGTCATCAGAAGCTAGAAGCAGGAATGAATCAATTAACGCAAGGAACGAAAACATGGTCTGATGGAAATGCGAAGCTGGCTGAGGGACAGGTTCAGGCTGCTAGTGCGGCGAGCATGTTAAAGGAACAGCTGGAGAAATACATGAAGGAGCATCCAGAGGCTCAGCAGGATGCCGAGCTTCAGAAAATTGTTTCCATTTCCAATGGGCTGGCCGATGCGACAAGTAAATTAAGCAGCGGTCAAGCTCAGCTTGCGCAAGGGGCAAAGGAAATAGCTGAAGGGCAAGCGCGTATTGAAGCTGGCATGCAGCAATTCGGCAGCAAGATGAACGAAGCGGCCAACGGAGCGAAGCAACTGTCTGATGGAACAACGCAATTATCGGATGGCTTTACGAAGTGGAGTGAAGGATTCTCATCCTTGCATGCCGGCATTGCGGAGCTTGAAAACGGCGGCAATCAGTTAAGTAGTGGAGCGGGGAAATTGAACGATGGACTCAGCCAGCTGACAGATGGTTCAACGGAGCTGGCAATGAAATTAAGTGATGCAGCTCAGAAAACGTCTCAGCTTCATAATGATGACTCCTTAACATCGATGTTCTCAGAACCTGTGCAGCTCGTAAAATCAAATGTTTCCGATGTACCGAATTACGGTGTTGGAATTGCGCCGTATTTCCTTTCCTTGGCATTTTACGTAGGCGGAATTATGGCATCCAATATTCTTCCGCTTGGAAGAAGACAAGATCTTCAGGTGAACGGAACTGTCCATTTTGTGAATAAATTGGGCTTAGTTTACGCAGTCGGGCTCATCCAAGCATTGATTGTCGATATGGTTGTTTTGTTCGGCTTTGACTTGCATGTGGCAAGCGTACCGATGTTCATTCTATCAAGTGTAATCATTTCCTTTACGTTTATGACATTTATTTTCATGCTCGTAACGGTATTTGGAATTGTCGGCAAATTTGCGGCGGTCACATTGCTAGTTCTTCAATTGGCTACATGCGGAGGAACATTCCCAGGAGAATTAAGCACGCCGCTGCTTCGGACAATCGGACAATCCCTTCCAATGGCGCATTCACTGCGCGGATTGCAGGATGTAATTTCGTTAGGGGATTGGGAGCAGCTGCAAACGCAAGTTTGGATTTTGTTAGGATATCTCGTTTGTGCTGCTGGAATCGCTTGGATTACAAGTCATATTCAGCATGCAAAGACGCCTGCAGAGCATCATTAATCTGATGACGAAGCAAAAGGGGCTGATCTAAAAGTTATGTAACGGTACTTTTAGATCAGCTTCTTTTTTGTACTTAAAGGGATTTATGACATTACTAGACCTTCTGGATGGAATCATTGATAAATGGTAATTCCATTATAGCCTCTGTTCCTTCACCGAGCCGGCTATCTATCCAAATGAATCCTTCAAAATGATCCACAAGTTCCTTTACCATGTAAAGACCTATTCCTAAACCTTTCTTATGAGGATTGAATTTCCCGTATTTTTTAAATAGCTGCTTTTTTTGTTCTTCAGTCATTCCTATCCCTTGGTCTTTCACCTTGATGATAATCTTATCTTGAGCAGCTAAAACAGAAAGTGTAACAATTGATTGTTCATAACTGTATTTAATGGCATTGCTCAAGAGGTTCGATAAAATCAGTTTTAAACCGATCTTATTCGTATACGTCTTTTCACTGCCGTTTAAGTCCAAGGTATGTTGAAGTTTGAGATTTTGTGTACGTGCTTTAATAGTCATACATTCACTGACCTCTCGAATCACAGGTAACGGCTTAATAATTTCTTTTTTCCAAAGAAAATCATTGGAAAGCATTTGCTCTGTATGAATAATATGATTCATTTCATTGTCAATCACATCTACATAATCCCTTATATCTCTAATTTTACTGAGATTCTCTTCACTCGAATCCATTTCCTGATCCAACATTATGGAGCAGTATGCTTTAATTACAGTAAGCGGATTCCGCACTTCGTGAGATACGACATGCACAAAATCTAGTTTTTGCTTGTACAAATCCAGTTCTGATTGCATTTTAGTTTGGACAGAAAGAGAGGGGAAAATCACCCAGTGATTGACGAAAAATCAGTCTTAGGTCTTATGAACTTGAGATGTGAACTGGTGTATAATGGCAATACAGTATAACAAAATATAAACAAAAAGGAGTTCATTACAAATGGAACAGAAGGGACTTAAGATCCTTGTTCATGCGAGTACGTGGTTTGCACCTGTGTTAGTTCCCATTATCGTATATTTTCTCACATCAAATCGAGAGGTGAAAAGCTTGTCGCTGCAGGCATTGGTCTTTCATCTTGTCATCGGTGTCTTAATTTCGATTTCGATATTCTTCTCATGGATATTGATTGGCATACCGTTTCTTATCGTGTTCGGACTCATGGCGTTAATTGCTCCGATTATCGGCATCATCCGTGCGCTGGATGACCGTCCATTCCGCTATCCGATTATTGGCTCTTGGTTTGCATCATACAAATAGAAGAAATCGGGTATCTCCAGCCTTGAGATACCCGATTTTTTCTTGAGAATATAAGAAAGTATAACTTTTGGAACCGTATCCGCTTTTCGTGCTTTACTGTCCCCATTTTTCATGAAATATCAGCTTTTCTAATGCCCGTCTTTTCTCCCAGTTCGCTGTTTCTAAAATAGGGGCTGTAGGGTATGTGTCTGTATATCCGATGGAAACTAAGGCTACTGGATCAATATGAGGGGGAATTTCTAAAATATCCCGAATATCTGACTTTTTATAAAAGCTCACCCAGCCCATTGCCAATCCTTCAGCGCAGGCTGCCAGCCACATATTTTGAATAGCGCAAGCGGTTGACATGATGTCGGTTTCGGGAATCGAATTGCGGCCGAGTACATGTGAGCCGCCCCGAGAAGGATCGCATGTAACACAGATCGTTAAAGGAGCCTCTTTCATTCCCTCAATCTTAAGGTTTAAAAATTTTGCTGCCCGCTCATCTTGTTCATAATGGATCGCGAGCGCCCGCCTTTCTTTATCTGCAGCCCAAGCTAAGCGGTTTTTTATTTCATCTGATTCAATTAAAATAAAATTCCAAGGCTGCATAAATCCAACAGAAGGTGCATGATGCGCAGCTTCTAATATACGTGCTACTGCTTCTTGCGGTACCGCGTCAGGGAGAAAGCTTCGAATATCTCTTCTTGTTTCTATTACTTTATAAATCGCATCTCTTTCTTCATGAGTAAACAAAGTATAAACACCACCTAATCTTGTTTTATTTTTCAATGTACAAGCTTCTTATATTAGCTTATGTGCTTTTCTTACATAAAAGGATTATGTAATACAAAAAACCTTAACGATTGGAGCTAAGGTTTTCGAATAAGCATACTGATAGAATGCATGAAATTCTATCAGCATGCTTATAAAATCCCTTTCTTCCTGCCGAAGAAATTGGAATTATCAGATCTCCTTGCCCGGTTGTCTTCCTTTCCGGGCAACTCTATTTCAATATTCCCAGCAGCGGGGACTATGTTGGATTTCCGCCAGCTTCCCTATTATATATCGTAACATATTCTGTCTTGAGTGCTTTTATATTTTTATTCATTTCATTCTATCAAAAATGCAAAGAATCCCCTTCTTTAAAAGTGACAGCTTTAGGCGGGGCGGTGAATGTGCTTCAGACAAGGTATGCCGTGTAGTGCAATAATTTAAACGAACACTGCAGGCTAGTGCTAAAATGCATGTAAAAATAATTGAATATTAAGACTATATAGAAGGGAAATCTATCCATTCAAAGGTTTGCAATGTATAATACAGAATGTAAAATAATTACTATTTATGAAGATTATGTTTTTAATAGGGAGGCTGTAAAAATGAAGAGTGTTAAGGCTGCTGTCACTTTATTATTCTTAGTTGTGCTAGCTTTCATAGGAACGACCCCGGTCACAGAAGCAGAACAGGAGCAAACAAAGGAACTGAAAATTGAAGAGCTTTTTAACGGAAAAGAGGGCACGATGGTGCTCAAAAATCTCAAAAAGGATAAAGTTTATGTGTATAACAAAGAGAGAAGCTCCAAAAGGTTCACTCCCGAATCTACCTTTAAAGTACCGAATGCCTTAATTGGGCTGCAAACAGCAGCTGTAAGAGATGAGTATGAAGTCAAACGCTGGGATGGAGTGGTAAGAGAGTTCGAAAGCTGGAACCGTGATCACTCATTAGCTTCTGCTATGAGGGAGTCTGCTATTTGGTTTTATCAGGATATGGCAAGGGACATTGGAGAAACAAGAATGCAAGAGAATGTTAGAATACTAGAATATGGGAATCAAGATATAACGGGCGGAATCGATTCATTTTGGCTGGACAGCAGCCTGAAAATTTCAGCGCTTGAGCAAATAAACTTTATGGAAAGATTAGTCAAGGAAGAGCTTCCGTTTGAAGAAAAACATCAAAAAACGGTTAAACGGATGATGATACAGGATGAAAAGGATGGCTACACGCTTCATGGAAAAACCGGGACAAGGCTTTCGGATCTTGGGCTGGGATGGTATGTTGGTTTCGTTGATACAAAAAAGGATACCTGGGTGTTTGCTGTGAATATCAACGGCACTGGAACGCAAGCAAAAAATATTACACTTGAAACATTAAAGCAGATGGACATTATCGAAGCGGGGAAATAGAATCCTAGGACATCTAGTTTGAATATTTTGGGGTCTGGTCTATTATAATGTTTTTCCATAGTCATTGATTGCGTTTATTGAAGTAACTAAAGCCAAATTTCTCAGTGCTGTAAGCCGGAAATTTGGCTGTTTCTTATTTAGATTTCCTTATCGTTTTAAATCTGTATTTTCCTGGAACTGCAGGAATGCTGGAAAGGCAAACAGTCAAAATATATTGTCGTTATTTCTCGCTTTACATATTTTGGATAACAGATATATAATTAGTCAATAAAGTTAATTTTCCGTTTTAGAACAGTTTAAAAACGAACACGAAGGGGGGACATTATGAGCCAGAATAACCCGCAATTAGAGCAAACCATTAAAGTGCTGCGATCCTTTTGGAGGATTCAACGGCGTTTTGGGCGATGGGGGCAGGCGAGCATCAAAAACAGCGGCCTAAGCATGCCGCAGTTTTTGATTTTGCAAACCATTCTTCCCTCGCAAGTGATTTCGCAAAAGCATCTAGGTGAGCGGCTGCTGTTTCCGAAAAGCACGCTGAGTGCAAGTATCGATGGATTAGTGACACTGGGCTTTTTGAAACGGAGCATCCCCGAAGAAAATCGCCGTGAGGTACAGCTTGAGTTAACAGAGGCCGGCATGAGGCAAATCCAACTGATGTATGACGATCCAAGTGGAGTATATCAAAAAATGATGGGTGTCCTATCGCAATTGCCAGAGGAATCCATCAGCACATTATTAGGAATCCATCAGCGAATGTATGAGCTGATGACAGAAGCAGAAACGATAGAGAACGGAGAGGATAACCGTTGTTAAAACTATTTCGTCATTTACAGCCGTTTGCCGGGATGATTGCGGGAGTACTTGTGCTCGTCTTTATCCAGTCCATGTCTGACCTCTATTTGCCGACATTAATGTCAGATATTATTGATACCGGTGTTGTAAAAGGAGATACGAACTATATTTTAAAAATTGGCGCCTTTATGCTTCTTATTGCGGCTGTTGGAGCGGTTTGTTCCGTGTTTGCCAGCTATTTCTCTTCGAAAGCTGCAATGGGGTTCGGCAAACAGCTGCGCAAGCGAGTTTTTTCACGTGTTGAGGAATTTTCACTTCAGGAGTTTGATCAGGTGGGAACTGCTTCTCTTATTACCCGAACGACCAATGATATTACGCAAGTTCAGCAAGTGCTTGTCATGCTCATGCGGATGGTGCTCAGTGCACCGATTATGTTTATTGGCGGAGTGATTATGGCGGTAACAAAGGATGCAAAGCTGTCGCTTGTTATTGTAGCGATTATCCCGATTTTGGCTCTGACGATTTTCTCCGTTATGTACAAAGGGCTCCCGCTTTTTAAAGTGATGCAAACCAAGCTTGATGTACTCAATTTAATTCTGCGTGAAGGCCTAATGGGAGTTCGGGTTGTGCGAGCCTTTAATCGCGATCCGTACGAGCAAAAGCGTTTTGAAAAAGCAAATTATGATTTCATGAGTGTTTCCATTCGAGTTAATAAAATTATGGCATTTATGATGCCGGCAATGATGTTAATTTTCAATTTAACAACGGTCGCCATTCTCTGGTTTGGCGGGCTCCGCATTGATACCGGCAATATGCAGGTTGGCGATTTAATGGCGTTTATGCAGTATGTGATCCAAATTATGTTCGCGCTCATTATGGCTTCGATGATGTTTGTGATGGTGCCTCGCGCTGCCGCATCAGCAGCACGCATCAACGAAGTGCTTGAAATGGAGCCGAGTATTGTCGATGCAGATGTTACAACAACAGTTGATGAAAACCGAGGTGATCTCGAATTTGACCGCGTTACATTCCGCTACCCTGGTGCACAAATGCCGGCGTTATCAGATATTTCATTTTGCGCAAAGCCTGGCCAAGTAACGGCTATTATCGGCGGGACAGGGGCTGGTAAGTCCACGCTTGTGAACTTAATTCCGCGTTTTTATGATATTGACGCAGGGGAGATTCGTATAGGCGGTGTGAATATCCAGCAAATGAAGCAGTCGGAGCTGCGATCTAAAATTGGTTTTGTTCCGCAAAAAGCAGTGCTATTTTCAGGAAGCATTCGTGAAAATATTCGCTACGGCAAGGAGGATGCAACAGACGAGGAAATTGCGCATGCTGCGCAAATTGCACAGGCCGCCGGTTTTATTGAACAAATGGAGGCTGGCTATGAATCTATTATTGCGCAGGGCGGCACAAACCTCTCAGGAGGTCAAAAGCAGCGTTTGTCGATTGCACGGGCCCTTGTTCGCAAGTCGAAGCTATACATTTTTGATGACAGCTTTTCAGCGCTTGATTTTAAAACGGACGCAAAACTGCGCAGCGCCTTAAAGACGGAAACAGCTGATGCGACAGTATTAATTGTTGCCCAGCGTGTAAGCACTGTACTACATGCCGATCAAATTATCGTGTTAGATGAAGGCGAAATAGAAGATATCGGCACACATGAACAATTGCTCGAACGATGTGCGGTATATCGTGAAATCGTTGCATCCCAATTGTCAGAGGAGGAAAGCGCATGAGTACGTCAGACAAACATCCGCGCCCAGGCGGCCATCCGGGCGGCGGTTTTAGGCCAGGCTTTGGACCCGGCGGCAATATGATGGTGCAAGGCGCTAAAGTCAAAGATTTTAAAGGAACGCTTCGCCGCTTGCTTACATATTTGAGGCCGCGGCAGCTGCACTTGATAGTCGTATTCCTCACGGCGATCCTTAGCACGATTTTTTTAATTGTTGGTCCGAAGCTTATGGGAAATGTCACGACAAAATTATTTGAAGGCGCTATGATGAAATGGAAAGGGCTCCCGGGTGCAGCCATTGATTTTGATTACATTCAAAGTGTGCTGCTCCTATTAGTTGGACTGTATATTATCAGTTCGCTATTTAGCTACCTGCAGCAATATATTATGTCCGATGTTTCGCAAAAGGTTGTGTACGATTTACGGACGGAGGTCAGTGAAAAGCTATCACGGCTGCCGCTGAAATACTATGATGAACACCCTCATGGCGACACGCTGAGCCGGGTAACGAATGATATTGATACGATTGGCAGCACACTTCAGCAAAGCATTACACAATTTATTACATCAATTGTGACGATTATCGGAATTATCATTATGATGTTAACCATTAGTCCGATGCTTACTTTAATCAGTATTGCGTCTATTGTACTCTCCGTTTTCGTCCTAAAACCGATTATGATGCGTTCACAAAAGTACTTTGCCAATCAACAGAAATCACTGGGACAATTAAATGGGCATATTGAAGAGATGTATACTGGACATCAGATTATCAAGGCGTTTGGACATGAGGAAAAGGTGAAAGCGACCTTCGATGAGATCAATGACAAACTATATGATGCCGGCTGGCGTGCTCAATTTATCTCTGGCATCATCATGCCGTTTATGATGTTTGTCAGCAACCTCGGATATGTATTAATCTGTATTGTCGGCGGAATTTACGTGACAAAGGGCTTCATCGCAATTGGCGATATTCAAGCATTTATTCAATACTCCAGACAGTTTTCGCAGCCGATTACCCAAACAGCAAACATCGCCAATATTATTCAATCGACCATTGCCGCGGCAGAGCGTGTCTTTGAATTGCTTGATGAACAAGAGGAGGTAAAGGAAGCAGCGAATCCTACAAATATGCCGGCAGTGAAAGGGCATGTAGTATTTGAGCATGTGGACTTTGGCTATAAAGGGGATGCATTGCTTATTGAAGATATGAATCTCGATGTAAAGCCGGGTCAAATTGTAGCAATTGTAGGTCCGACCGGTGCCGGCAAAACAACACTCATCAATTTACTCATGCGCTTTTACGAGTTAAAGGGCGGTGCTATTGCGATTGATGGTGTAGACACGCGCAATTTATCACGCGAAAACCTGCGGTCAATGTTTGGAATGGTGCTGCAGGATACTTGGCTGTTTAACGGCAGCATTCGAGAGAATATTGCGTACGGCCGCCTCGGTGCAACAGATACGGAGATACAAGAGGCAGCAAAAGCGGCGTATGCCGATCATTTCATTCGGACGCTGCCAAATGGCTACGATACTGTGCTCAATGAAGATGCATCCAATATTTCGCAAGGGCAGCGACAATTGCTTACAATTGCTCGAGCCATTTTGGCAGACCCTGCAATTATGATTTTAGACGAGGCAACAAGCAGCGTTGACACCCGGACAGAAGTGCATATTCAAAAAGCAATGACCAGACTCATGCAAGGACGTACGAGCTTTGTCATTGCTCATCGTCTATCCACGATTAAGGATGCAGACCTAATTTTAGTAATGAATCAAGGCACTGTCATTGAGCAGGGAAATCATCATGAGCTGCTAGCGCAGAACGGATTTTATGCGGACTTGTATAACAGTCAGTTTGGTGAAGAAGAGGCTGCTGTATAAGAAATAAGGGACTGATGTAAAGAATATAGGATATATCCTTTACATCAGTCTTATTTGTTTTTGGCTCATTTTCTAAAATTATTTTTCAAAAACCTATTCACCTTGACGTTACGTCAAGGTATATAGTGTTGATAACAGGAGGTGAGAAGATGGAATACACAGTGCAAAGATTAGGCCAAATCGCGGGTGTGAGTACGAGGACGCTGCGATATTACGATGAAATCGGGATTCTAAAGCCGGCAAGAATCAATTCATCGGGATACCGCATTTATGGGGAGGCAGAGGTCGATCGGCTCCAGCAAATCCTGTTTTACAGAGAGCTGGGTGTCAGTTTGGAAAATATCAAAAAGATCGTAACGTCTCCATCCTTTGATAGCACCCGTGCACTGAAAGAACATCGTGAGCAGCTCCTGGAAAAACGAGCGCAATTAGATCGGTTAATTGCAAACGTTGATAAAACGATAGCCGCAGCGGAAGGAGGAGCGACTATGAGTGACAAGGAAAAGTTTGAAGGCTTTAAGCAAAAAATGATTGATGACAATGAAAGGAAATATGGGAAAGAGATTCGAGCAAAATATGGGGATGAGCAAGTTGACAAATCAAATCAAAAGTTAAAAGAAATGACAGAGGAGCAGTATGCAAAAGTAGAAAAATTGGCTGCTGATGTCATGGCTGCACTAAGCGAGGCGTTTGCAACGGGCGACCCTGCGGGAGAATTAGCGCAAAAAGCGGCAGATTTACATCGCCAATGGCTCAGCTGCTACTGGGACAGCTACACGAAGGAAGCACATGCAGCTCTTGCGCAAATGTATGTAGATGATGAGCGATTTACAGCGTACTATGATAAAAACCAACCTGGAACAGCCGTATTTTTACGGGATGCGATTCACATTTATACAGGTATGAAAAAATAAAAGGAAGTCGTAGTGTAAAGTAAGAAATAGGCGGAGAGAGGAGCTTCCTCTCTCCGCCTATTCAAATAAAAATTTTCACTGTAATCTTTAAGGACATCTTGCACCATTCATTCTAGAGAAACTATATATTCAATGTGTCTTTTTTGCCTTAAACGTGGCGTGTAAAATATTATCAAATTTGATTTTGCTGACTGTATCTTTAAGGTGATAAAGTCCAGCCCAGTACAGAGAAATGACAGCAGTTCCCCACATCTTCTCATCTCTTAATAGCCTAGCGATAGTACCTGGATTTAAATCAATTATTATAAAATCATCAAGTTCATTTGATCCATGTATTCCTGTAGTAATATGGTGTTTAAATTCTTCTCCAGTTAATGGAGTAGAAATTGTTCCTAGAATGTTCCATTGATAATAATCCATGTCTACACCAATTCCTAGAAATTTTATCATCTCCTCGGTTACTGTAAGCCCTAATTCTTGTTTTGCGCCCCTAATCGCAGATTTATATATATCTATTCGTTTCGTTAGCGGATTTATATCTTCGTTAGGGTCTATAGCTTCAACAATGCTTACATCTATTTCGTTCGGTCTTATCCCAGTGTCAGATTTTCTTCTGGTTAGGATCAATTTATTATCTTTGGTCACTACAGTTAGAACAACTCCGACACCATTTGCTAGTACGCCATGTGGTTCTTTAATATTAGGAATAGCATGTATGTATTTCTCTCTAACGGTTTGGTTACTATCAGGCAGTTGTTTGTCAATACTCCCAATTGTAGCTTGAAAATTATAGTAATCTGATAGCTTGAAATTTAGTACAATATACATATCTTCAACGAAATCAGTTTTATTAATAGAAACTGCCTTTAGAGAAACTTGATTTGTATTATACATATGCTTTAAGCCTTTTGCCTTTTTCTCTGTTTCCCGTTTTTCGATAGCTTGACGCAGCTCATATAAATCCTGAGGTAATTCTAGCATAGTATTATCAAAGGTGATAACTATATCATTTTTATCATAGGCATGTTCACCAGTTCCGTCACATATGATAAAAGATGTTTTTTTATTACCAATTGAAAAATTTTTCGAAATTGGTTCGAGGAATGCTTCTGTTTGTTTACTTTGGCTGGACTTGTTGCGGTATGTATTATTAAAAGTACCATAGATAGACTTTATCATTGGGATAATGTATCTATTTAGCAAATTTATTTCAAAATGCTCCATCATAAACTTGTTTAAGAACATAAGTATTAGGATACCTAAAAGTAAGTATCGTAAAATAGGATGCAGACTGAGGATATAGCTTATTAAATCTCCGATAATCGGTATCCCGCTAAATTCCTGAATTAACTTATTAATACTCTCCAAACTTTATATCACCCGCTGCTTTCTCATCAAATTTCCTTTAGCTGCCGTAGTTGGCATAAATAATTTTTCAGCCAATCATAAAAATTTTCAACTGGACAAGAGTTTAGACTATAGATCAAACAATACTTGTTTCAACAAAATGTACTTCTCCTTCCTTAATAATGCTAAACATTTACGTATAAATCGTGATTTTATTTCTACACTCCCATACTATCATTGACCGCCCGCTAGTGAAATACCATTCTTACATAATAAATTATAGATATTACTTCCTCAATATAAAAAAGATTTATAAAATAGTCACAATTTCGAAACATAAAACTTTATTTTGATGCTTATTTTGTAATTATATAATCATTCATACTTTATAAGGAGATGATACCTTGGCAAAAAAACAATGCATCGCCATGTTATTAGCAGGCGGCAGGGGCTCGCGCTTGAAAACATTAACCCAAGACATCGCAAAGCCGGCTGTGCCGTTTGGCGGAAAATATAGAATCATTGATTTTGCTTTAAGCAATTGCAAGAACTCAAACATCAACACAGTGGGAGTCCTCACTCAATATCAGCCTCATGCACTGCAAAACTATATAGGAAATGGATACCATTGGGATTTAGACAGAAAAGATGGTGGATTGTCCATTTTACCTCCCTTCCAATGTCAGGATCGAGCAAGATGGTATGAAGGAACCGCAAATGCTGTTTTTCATAATCGCAAATATATCGAGGAACAGGATCCTGAGCATATCTTAATTATTTCAGGCGATCACATCTACAAAATGAATTATAATGAGATGCTTGAGCAGCATATCCAAACAAACGCCGATGCTACCATTTCTGTCGTAAACGTTCCTTGGAGCGAGGCGAGCCGTTTTGGAATCTTAACAAGTGATGCAGATAGCAGGATTATAGAATTCGAAGAAAAACCAGCTAATCCAAAATCCAATCAAGCATCCATGGGAATCTATATCTTTAAACGGGAGGCTTTACAAACGTTTTTAGAACAGGACAGCTATTTAGATGCCCCGGTCGATTTTGGGAAGGATATTATCCCTGCCATGATTGAGGCATCTATGAATATATTTGCATTTCAATTTAAAGGATATTGGAGAGATGTAGGTACCCTGCAAAGCTATTGGCAATCTAATATAGATCTGTTATCAGAAGAAAAGAATATTTTTTTATGCTACACGAATTGGAATATCTATACGAGGGAACAAAATTATCCTCCATTATTTCTAAGTGAAACAGGGAGCATTATGCGTTCGTTAGTTAGTGAAGGCTGTAACATTGCCGGGAAAGTACAAAACTCTGTTCTTTCTTGCGGGATAAGAGTCGGTAAGCATTCTGTTATAAAGGATTGCGTGATCCTTCCGAACGCAGTCGTAGGAGATCATGTATATATCGAAGGAGCTGTCATTGGAAGCAATGTTACAATTGAGGATGGAACAGTAGTGAAATCTCATTCCTCGAAACAAGGGATTGTACTGATAGATTATAGACCATCAGCCTCCGATGAAGCTTATAAACGGCAGGCAAACATTATTTAATAAAAAAATAGCTCCTAATTGTTGAGGAGCTGTTTTTGCTATGGATATATTTGAAATAACGGCTTTACATTAGGGTCTGCGGCAATATGTTCAGGATAAATGAATCCAGTGGAAGAATGCGGAAGCTCAATTCCTATTTCTTTAAAACAAACATCAACAAATTCAGAACAAATATACGTGTCATTATCTATGTGTTTCGCTGCGCCTAAAATGATACGTAAGAGAATTTTTATGATTTCTCCCTTGTCATAACTGAGGTTTAGTAAATCCACTGCTTTTCCAAGCATTTTATTGATGCTTGTCTGGTCAAATTCGGGAGCCTCTAATGACTGATGCCGGCCTAAATAGAGTGTTCCGTCATAGGGCTTTTTGCTGTTTTCGTAGTTATAGAGATAATGAGAAAGCGGAACAATTCTTACACCATCGTCTTCTACACTTTCCATCACAAGAATACGCTCATTCCAAATGAAGATGAAACCAACATGACTAAACATAGAATGAGAAAACTGTTTGATTAATTTACTAATGATATAATTACCGCTGCAAAAAAGGATATCTCCCGTTTTGATATATGTTCTTGCATTTTTATAGGAGAGCTTTTTTAGATTATGAAATTCTGTTGTGCTCATGATACTCCTCGTTTTTACCTGTTTTGAAATTAGTTATCCTAAAACTGTATGTTGAATGTAAATCCCCCTTTTCATTTATGAGAAAGGGGGGAATGCCTCAAGAATTGGAGGCTTGTTCGGATGTTGCTATTATGCAGGATGGAGAGGGTTGTACAAGTAAAGCAAAACATACATCTCTCTCATATATGATATTCAAAGCTGTACGCTATGGTATGGGTATATATAAATTTATACATAATCAAAAAGCCTGCGTCGATTAAAGGCGCAGGCTGCATAAGTTAACTAATAAAACAAACAAGCTCATGATTAAACCGCTTTAGCTCACAATAGAATAGTCCATGACCGCTATGCTGAAAGGGGATCAGCTCCGAGTCTTTGATTCCAGCATGCATCAATTTTGCTAGCTCAAATGGACAAATTTTATCCTGTACACCATGGAGAATTCCTGTAGGGACATGAATTTTACCTAAATCCTCCCGTAAATCCTCATCTCGGAGGGAAATGGCGCACATTGCTGTGGCGTGACCATCAGCTTCTAGCCCTAACCCATGAAACCAGTTCTTAAAACGCTCCGTTAGGTAACATGCAAAAAACATATCCCCGAAGTCCTCCAGCATTTTAGGACGGTCTGTGTACGTACTGTCGATTAATGCATTCACTGCTTCTTTTGGTAAGCCATACGGGAAATCTGGCCGCTTGGTAAAACAAGGTGCCGCAGCCCCCAAAAGCACTAATTTCGATACGTTATGTCCCGCATGCCTTGCCATATACCGTACGGAAATGGCTCCTCCCATCGAGTGCCCAACAAGGATGAAGTCCTTTAATTGCAGCGTATCTACAACCATACGGATGTCATCTGCCAATCGGTCGTATGAATATCCCTCCCATGGGCGATCTGATTTCCCGAATCCGCGTAAATCAACCCCAATACAACGGAAGCCCATCTTCGGAAGTTCGTTGTACTGATATTCAAACATTTTATGGTTGGCCGGCCATCCGTGTATAAATAGGACTGGCTTTCCATCTCTAGGACCGATATCCTCAACAAAAAGATTAACAGTCCGCTCAATATTGCCGCTTTGTTCAACTGTAATGTAGTAGCCCATCTGTAATCCTCCTTTGCTTTACCATTTTATATGTACGCAATGCGGATGATTGAAAGTACAGTTGGATACGAAAAACGTCATTCATTTGCTATAATAAAATAAGACATTCATGTACGTTTACAGTAAGAATTCGTTACGGAATTGTTCGGGGAATCTATATATCGCTTGAATAGGAGTCAATTATGAAGGAAGAGTTTTATGATGCTTTACTGAATATCAAAACAAGAGGAGACCAAAAGGGATTCAACCAGTCCTTGCATTATCATCGCTATGAAGCAACGCCATACAGTGCATTAGAAACATTGTGTAAGACATACGAATTAACAAGCAGCGATCGTATTGTTGATTTTGGGTGCGGAAAAGGTCGTTTAAACTTTTATATGAATTATGTATTTGATGCAGCTGTTGTAGGGATTGAAATGAACGAAGGCTTCTACCAGGAGGCGGTGGAGAATCGTAATCGCTATTTGAAGAAAATGAAAAATAGTAAAGATAAAATTCATTTCCAGTGCTGTCTGGCTGAGGAGTACGAGATTCACCCGCTAGACAATCGATTTTATTTTTTCAATCCGTTTTCCATTCAAATTTTTATGAAGGTTATTAATCATATACTGCGTTCAGTCGAAAAATCAGAACGAGAGGTAGAGCTGATTTTATATTATACATCAGAGGATTATATCTATTTTTTAGAAAACAATACTTCCTTTGAACTGAAGGAGGAAATCAGATTGCCGGGCTTATATGAGCATAATCCGAATGAGAGATTTTTGATATATCAGTTGGTAGAAAGTTGTAATGTTTCTTACAATACAAGAAAGTAGTTCAATATATCTCAAAATGATGGTGTGGAGCTTTTATAGTGTACGGTACACTTTTGGTTTATATAATTCTCAATATTGGCAGTTAAAAAAGCCCTTATACTCTACTGGTCAAGCCCTTAAATAATAGACAGGGTAAAAACCCCCTGGGTTAGGAAATAAATTGACACCTGTATTCCACAGGTGTCAGTTTATTTAATTTTAATTGCACTCTCTTTTCATTTTTCCCTCCATCCACATACGAATTGCTTGTAGCTTTGTCTCAAATGAATCAGTTTTCTGTTTCCTCATAATAAAATGCCCCCTAAGATACATTCATAGATTACCCGGGGGTTTCTCTATGGTGCATATCATACAAATATAAGGGTTTTTCATGCAACGAAATGCATTTGTTTATGTTACTGTTGAGTTATTCCTTTGTCAAATGCCACTTCTATATCCCACGTGTGTAATACTTTCCTAAAATCCGTAGAGTAAGAGAGTGTCTTCACTTTTTTACTTTCCTTCGTTCATACCTATCTGTAATGCTAATGGGATAGGCACAGAAGAAGTCCATGGCTTGTGTACTTTGGGCGCTCATGATACTTAAGAGTGCCGTGAGCCGGTTTCTCGGACAGCTGGCGCATTTTTAGCTTCCAGCTCAGCTTCGATGTGGGAGGCCTTCGAAGATTCATCCATACGCCAGTAGGTGATGAAGCTCACAGCAATGCAGGCAGCTACGTAGAAATAGAAGAGCGACTCGGCTCCAATACTCTTCATCCATAACGCGATGAACTCCGCCGTCCCGCCGAACACCGCGACGGTGAGTGCGTAAGGTAATCCTACGCCGAGGGCACGGATTTCGGTCGGGAAGAGCTCAGCTTTCACGATCGCATTGATAGAAGTGTAGCCGGTGACAATAATGAGACCCGCCATCATGAGCAAGAAAGCAACGATAGGGTACTTCGTTTGCTCCATAATCAGGAACAGCGGCACTGTCAGCAACGTTCCAAGGATACCGAAACTAATCAATAATGGGCGCCGGCCAATTCGGTCAGACAACATGCCGGCGAGGGGTTGAAGCACGATGAATACCAGCAGGGCAATAAAGTTAATCCAGCTGACGACCTCCTTGTGAAGACCCACAGTATTCACCATGAACTTCTGTAAATACGTTGTGTAGGTATAGAAGGCGACGGTTCCACCGAGCGTTAGTCCGATCACTGTCAGCACTGCTTTGGGGTGTTTCATCAGGGTCCGAATGGTCCCAGCGCCCTCCCGGCTTTCAGAGCCCACTTTTGAGAACTGTTCCGATTCGTCCATCGTGCGGCGCAGCCACAATACGACCAATGCTCCCATTGCTCCGATGACGAAGGGAATACGCCAGCCCCAGGACTTCATATCAGGTTCGCTGAGTATTTGCTGGAGGATGATTTGAACACCTAGTGCCACCATCTGTCCGGCAACAAGTGTCACGTACTGGAAGCTCGAGTAGAAGCCGCGGCGACCGCTGCTGGCCATCTCGGATAGGTATGTTGCCGAGGTTCCATACTCTCCACCTAATGACAACCCTTGGAGCAGGCGTGCGAGAACTAGAATAATAGGAGCTAGTATACCAATAGTGCTATAATTTGGAGTACAGGCAATGATCAGAGAACCACCGGCCATGACGGTGATGGAAAGCGTCAGAGCGGCACGGCGACCATGACGATCGGCGTAGCGGCCCATCAGCAGGCTCCCTATCGGACGCATTAGGAAGCCGACGGCGAAGATTGCTGCCGTGTTGAGCAGTTGGCTAGTTGGGTCTCCCTTGGGGAAGAACTCTGCTGAGAAATACACGGCGAAAGCGGAATAGACGTACCAGTCATACCATTCAATCAGATTTCCAATCGAGCCTTTGAAGATATTGCCTGTGATACGTCGTGCCTTTGCGCGCTCAATGGATTGAGACATCGTTAAATCCTTCTGCTTCACGCTGGCATTGGTCTTCATAAAAATATCAACCTCCTTATCTTATTGAAATGCTTTCAAAAATATCATCACAAGCTATTTTTGAAAGCGTATTCAATGTGTGTAAGCTGATTATATTCTTTCGTGAAATGAATCTCAATATAATGGAAATTTTGTACTTTATGTACTTTATATACACGAAATTCTTTATTGTCTCAAAGACGGTTGCCGCGTGCCTTTGTCTTAAAAGTCATTTGTACAGCAGAGTTCGTTATAGATATAATGTTTCTATCAATTTAAATAATTTTTCTTTAAAGGATGCAAATATGAATAAATCGCTTAAAGTCTCGTTACAAACGAAGATCCTTAGTTTAATTATTACACTGATTTTATTTATCATTGTTGTTCTGGCAGGCATATTTGCTTATATTCAGTCTGTTGACACGAAACGCCAAGTTGAGCAGCTGGCTCTGCAGACAGCCAAATCTATTTCTTTTATGCCGAAGATAAAAGAAGCATTTCAAACCGATGACCCTAAAAGTTACATCCAGCCGATTGCTGAACAGGTTCGTGAGCAAGCAGGCGCAGATAATGTTGTTGTGGAAGATCGTCATGGAGTTGTCTATTCACACTCTGATCCCAATTGGATAGGCAGAAAACGGGCCGACATTTACAACTATCAAGCACTCAGTTTTGGAGGATACTATACGTTGGAAGGAACAGGAACTGCTGGTCCTGCCTTAATGGGAAAAGCGCCAATCATTGTTAATTATGGGGACTATGATCAAGTAGTAGGAGTCGTTACAGTAGAATTTTTGAAAAAGGATATCCAATCCAATATATTGAATAGAGTCAAAGAAATTATTCTGTTCTCGTTGGCTGTTTTACTAGCTGGAATTATTGGGGGGATATTTTTAGCGCGAAGCATCAGAAAAGATACATTGGGTTTAGAGCCGAATGAAATCGCTTCATTATATCGAGAACGTAATGCTATACTGCTAGCCATAAAAGAAGGAATCCTTGCTATTGATCAAAAGGGCCGCATTACCATGGCGAATACTTCTGCGAAGGATATGCTGGATTTAGACAACGACTATCTGCATCGGCATATTGCTGAAGTTCTTCCGAATTCTAGTATGATGAGGGTACTGGAAACGGGGATAGTGGAAAACAATCAAGAAATGCCGCTTAAAGATAAAGTGTTTATTCTAAATATGGCACCTATAGTGGAAAATAACCAAACCGTTGGCGTTGTGTGCAGTTTCCGGGATAAAACGGAGTTGCAAAAATTAATTGATACTATCTCTGAGGTGAGAAAATACTCAGAAGATTTACGTGCTCAAACTCATGAATTTACAAATAAGCTGTTTGTGTTATCAGGCTTACTTCAATTAGGTCATTATGCGGAGGCTTTTGAATTCATTCAACAGGAATCCAGCGTTCATCAAAGTCAGAATCATATTTTATTTAATCAGATTCTTGATGCAAAAGTACAGGCTATTTTATTAGGAAAGCTTGGGACAGCATCTGAGAGGAAAATCCAGTTTAATATTGAAAGCGATAGTATGCTTAACCCATTGCCAGATCATATTGAAATCTCGCATCTTATTACCATCATTGGCAATATTATTGACAATGCATTTGATGCTGTTAGTAATCAATCGGAAAAACGCGTCTCTTTTTTTGTCACTGATATTGGTCATGATGTTGTCTTTGAACTGGTAGACAATGGAATAGGTGTGCCGGTTGAAAAAATAGATGCTATTTTCAAAAAAGGTTTTTCCACTAAAGGAAGCAATCGTGGTTACGGGCTGGCAAATGTTAAAAAAATGCTAGACTCCCTGCAAGGTTCTATTGAAATCAATAACGCAAAGGGGGGAGGAGCCATTTTTACAATCTATCTTCCTAAGAAATTGGACGAGAATCTATAAAAATAGGAGCGGATGTACATGTTGAAGGTCGCAATTGCAGAAGACGATTTCCGAGTAGCCCAGATTCAGGAAGGATTTTTATCAAAAATAAAGGATGTAAAAATTGTAGGGAAAGCATTGAATGCGAAAGAAACAATAGAACTTTTAGAAAAAGAAGAAATTGATTTGCTTCTATTAGACATTTATCTTCCAGATGGGCTTGGTACAGATTTATTGCCGAAGATTCACTCCGGCTTTCCAAATGTTGATGTGATTATGGTTACAGCAGCTAGTGAAAACGGTATGTTAGAAAAAGCAATTCGAAACGGGATATGCAATTATCTTATTAAACCGGTTACGCTGGAAAAGTTTATTTGCGCTATTGAAAATTATAAGAAAAAGAAGCAACTATTAAGCAGTTGCAGTGAAGTTAATCAACCATTCATTGATATGTTTTTTGGTACGACACAAACAAAGGATGTCAGTCAGAAAAACTTACCTACAGGTGTTGATCCGTTAACGCTGCAAAAGGTAAAAGAAATTATACGGGATTTAGAAGGCGGAATTACAATAGAAGAAATGGGAGAACAGATGGGTGCTTCAAGAACAACAGCAAGAAGATATTTAGAATATTTAGTTTCAATTAATGAATGCACAGTAGAGTATGAATATGGCATTATCGGGCGCCCAGAACGTAAATATTGCCTCACATGAATATTTCTTATTTGAAACTGCACAGTCCATTTTTTATGGAAAACAAACGTACATATGCCTGTAACTGCTTTAGACAATTATCTTTTCTCTAAGCAGTTAGATGAAGCGAGGTGCAAGGCACAAACAACGGAGTGATAGAAGTCATGAAAAAAAGATTATTACCATTCATATGGCTGTTTGTTGGGACGATAGCAGGCTGTTCTCTAGAAAAGTCCCCCGGCACTAACAAAATAGACATAGAACAAGTGGAATTAGTTGCACCTAATGTTGTAGGCGCGGGGTGGGATTTGACTGCGCGGGCGATGCAAAGAACTTTAAAAGAGGAGAAAATCTTTACGAAACCAATTGTTATTACGAACAAAGTGGGAGGCAGCGGTGATGTAGGATGGAAGTATACAAAGCAGCAAAGCGGTCATGTACTTGCTATGAATTCGAGCCTACTCATAACCAATCATATATTAGGTCATAGTAAGCTAACATATAAAGATTTCACCCCAATTGCTACCTTAGCAGCCGAATGGGAAGTAGTTGTCGTATCAAAAGATGCTAGTATAGACAATGCAAAAGAATTAATGGAAAAGCTGAAGAAAGACAAGGAATTGGTTAAAATTGGTGTTGCCCCTGGCTTAGGCAATGACGATCATTTATCTTTTGTGCAAGTAAGTAAAGCATTTGAAATAAATCCTGCAGAACTTGAGTTTTTCGTCTATGAAAATAAAGAGAAGGTTGTAAATGCTTTAATTGATAAGCAGATTGATGTGGCGACATTGGCCTTGTCAGAGGCGGAAAAACAATACAAAGCAGGAAAAGTGAATATTTTAGCTGTATCTTCTCCTAAAAGGCTGAAACAACTGCCAGAAGTTCCAACCTGGAAAGAACAAGGGATTGATTTAGTATTTCAACACTGGAGAGGAGTAATGGGTCCTCCAAATATGACGGAAGAAGAAATTGCTTATTGGGATGAAGCCATTAGGAAAATGGTTAAAACGCATACATGGAAAACCATTCTTGAAGAGAGGGGTTGGAATTCCTTCTATAAAAATAGCAGGGAAACAAAATTGTTCCTTGATCAAAAAAGTAAGATGTACGAGGAGCTAATGCACGATTCAGAGGTGCAGAAATGATTCTAGCAATGGAGATGGTACTCCTAACAAAAAAGTTTTAAAATAAGGTGTTGCTATTTATGGTAATTTTCTATATAATGTAAAATAATTTAAATCAACTGTTTGAATTTAAAAAAAGCACTGATAAGGACATGAGTTACTTTTTACGGTTTCCAGAGAGGGAAGAAAAGCTGAGATCTTCCTAACGCAGGAAAGTAGCTTACCACCTTTGAGCTGTATTGGGGAACTTTAGTATCCAATACCGTCTATGCTACGTTACAGCACCAAAGCCGTAAGTTATCTTTTTAACTTATGGGAAAATGGGTGGAACCACGGGTATAACGCACTCGTCCCTTACTGAGGGATGAGTGCGTTTTTTATTCTACAATCATTCATATAAAATTATTGCGATGAAGAGGACACGAATTATTTTTACGGTTTTCAGAGAGGGAAGAAAAAGCTGCGATCTTCCTAACTTAGGAAAATAATTTACCACCTTCGAGCTGTATTGGGGAACTTTAGTATCCAATACCGTCCATGCTGCGTTACAGCACCAAAGCCGTAAGGTATCTTTTGGAACTTACGGGAAATTGGGTGGAACCACGGGTATAACGCACTCGTCCCTTGCTGAGGGATGAGTGCGTTTTTTTATTCTACAATCATAAATATAAAATTATTGCGATGAAAAGGACACGAATTATTTTTACGGTTTTCAGAGAGGGAAGGAAAAGCTGCGACCTTCCTAGCTTAGGAAAATAATTTACCACCTTTGAGCTATATCGGGGAACTTTAGTATCCGATATCGTCCATGCTGCGTTACAGCACCAAAGCCGTAAGTTATCTTTTTAACTTATGGGAAATTGGGTGGAACCACGGGTATAACGCACTCGTCCCTTGCTGAGGGATGAGTGCGTTTTTATTTATTATTTTAAAGGAGTGTTTATTGTTATGAGTGAAAAATTAGTTCAAGTTCAATTTCCAGATGGAAAAGTAAAGGAGTTTCCGAAAGGCATTACAGTAGAAAGTGTGGCAGAGTCCATTAGCTCAAGCTTAGGAAAAAATGCAGTTGCAGGGAAAGTAGATGAACAACTGGTAGATTTAAGCTACGAGTTAGGAAAGGATGCGAAGCTCTCTGTTTTAACTTTAGATTCAGAAGAAGGATTGCAGGTTTTAAGGCACTCATCAGCGCATGTATTGGCACAAGCCGTGAAAAGGCTTTATAGTAATGTGAAATTGGGTATAGGACCAGTCATTGAAGATGGATTTTACTATGATTTGAAACTAGGACACAGCTTGACTTCCGATGACCTGCTTGCTATTGAAAAAGAGATGGAAAATATCATAAACGAGAATTTAGAAATCAAACGAATTGAAGTTTCTTATGAAGAAGCTGAAAAATTATTTGAAGAAAAAGGTGAGCCATTCAAGGTAGAAATACTAAAGGCCATTCCCAAAAATGAAAGAATAACTCTTTATCAACAAGGAGAATTTATTGATCTTTGCCGTGGTCCTCACCTTCCATCTACAGGTTTAATCAAAGCATTCAAATTAACTCGTGTATCAGGTGCTTACTGGCGAGGCGATAGTCAAAACGAAGTTCTTCAACGAGTTTATGGAGTGGCCTTTAAAAGGAAAAAGGATTTAAATGAATATCTAAATTTCTTAGAGGAAGCTGCAAAACGAGATCACCGGAAGTTAGGAAAACAATTAGAGTTGTTTATGTTTTCTGAGGAAGCACCGGGAATGCCGTTTTATTTACCGAAAGGACAAATTATTAGAAATGAGTTGGAAAATTTTTCTCGTGAACTTCAAAGCAGTGCCGGTTATGATGAAGTTCGTACTCCATTTATGATGAACCAAAGATTATGGGAGCGGTCGGGCCACTGGGATCATTACCATGAAAACATGTATTTTTCCGAAGTCGATCATACAAGATTTGCGATGAAGCCAATGAATTGTCCGGGGCATATGCTGATTTTTAAAAATAATCTTTACTCCTATCGAGATTTACCTATTCGTTTAGCAGAGTTTGGTCAAGTTCATCGGCATGAATATAGCGGTGCTTTAAATGGAATGCTTCGGGTTCGTACATTTTGTCAGGACGATGCCCATATCTTTGTGCGAGAGGATCAAATTGAAAGTGAAATTAAACAGGTGTTTGATCTAGTTAATCAAGTGTATCGCACTTTTGGTTTCGAATACTCTGTGGAGCTTTCGACTCGTCCAGAGGATTCATTAGGTGATGACAACCTTTGGGAACTTTCTGAAGGAGCATTAAAGAATGTACTTGAAAACTTAGGCATTAAATACCACTTGAACGAAGGTGATGGAGCATTTTATGGGCCAAAAATTGATTTTCATATTAAAGATGCATTAAAACGGAGCCATCAATGTGCAACAATCCAACTTGATTTTCAGATGCCGGAGAAATTTGATTTGACTTATATCAATGAAAATAATGAAAAGGTTCGTCCTGTTGTGATTCATCGTGCTATTTTTGGATCCATTGATCGTTTTTTTGGTATTTTAATCGAACATTTTGCGGGTGCTTTTCCTGTTTGGCTTGCACCGATACAAGTACAAATTATCCCTGTCTCACAAGTTCACTTGGACTACTGCTTAAAGATTCAGTCGAAACTGAAGCAATTAGGAATAAGAGTGAAAGTTGACAAAAGTAATGAAAAGCTAGGGTACAAAATAAGAGAAGCACAGATACAAAAGATCCCATACATGCTGGTGCTAGGGGATAATGAAGTGAAAGAAAATGCGGTAAATGTTAGAAAATACGGAGAGCAACAATCGGAAAGTGCTCCATTTGAAGACTTTAAAAATATGATTGTACAACAAATAAAAGAACGTAGTAAGTAACAGGGCGACAGTTGAGCAAGACACAAACAAAAGCCGATTTTCCTTACGCTAAGGAAATCGGCTTTTGTTTATTTCACTATTGATTTTCAAGAATTAACAAGGAAGAAGATGTATACTCTCATTAACAAGTCGGCTAAAGAGTCTGTTTGTTATTTAAACAGCTTGTTCCGGATGCTTCTCAGCTGGGTTTTAATCGTATTCACCGATTTATGAAGCATCTCTGACATTTGTGTTTTATTGTATCCTTTTTCCCGCAGTTCATAGATTTCCCGTTCAGTCGGTGTAAGGAGCATCAACTGGATTTCGTTCCGCATAATAGGGGCGGCATCTGAATGAATAGAAGGTTTATTAGCATAGGCTTCTCGTATAGCCTTTACGATATCCTGAAGATTAGACTTAGTGATATAATTGATAGCCCCGTTTTGGAAGGATTTTATAATCACATCCTTATCCGTAAGGGATGTGAGCATGATGATTTTAATTTTCGATCCTTTGTACAATGAAATATCTTTAGTAGCCTCTAGGCCATCTAACTGATTTTCTGTCAAATTGATATCCATTAAGATCACATCGAGCTCCATCATCCGAACAGCTTCCAAAGCCTCTTGCTTGGTAGCGGCTACCTTGACCACACTGATATCTTCTTCTTTGTTTAGATCTGAATAAAGCTGCTGCCGCCAAAATTCATCATCTTCGACCAGCATGACTCTAATGATGCTCTCCATCTGTTCTCCCTCCAGTTATATAGCACGGTTTCCTTATTGGAATCAATTTGGAATTTAGTATACGATAATCGCTCAATGTGTGGGAGGGTGAAATTCTGTCATCCCCTTAGGGAGGGGGCTTACTTTGTTTTCTATTTCCCAATGCAGAACCCGCTTTCGAGGGAAGCGGAGCTCCATAAGGGTGCCTTCTCCTGGTTCGCTTTTCACAATCCGCAGGCTGCCTTCATGCTTTTGCATGACGCCGTAGCAATAACTGAGCCCCAATCCGTAATGGAAGGGCCCCTTTTTTGTAGTGAAAAAAGGATCGAACACTCTAGCCACATTTTCCTTGGAGATACCCGCTCCATTGTCTTTGATCCAGATCACAACATCTCGCTTCGATTCAGCCAGGGCGATGTCCAGAATCCCCTTTCCGGCTTCCATCGATTCAATAGCATTCATACAGATGTTACTGAAGGTTTCACGGATATGGCTAGGGTCGCAAATAATCTCAGGATCAAGCTGATAATTCCTCTGAAGTAAAATATTCTTTTCTTGCATCATCACAGAGATCGAAGAAAGTTGTTCCTCCATTAGTTTACTAAGCTGCAGCGGCTGTTCTTTCAATACAATTTCATCGGCTTTTTCCTTCATTCGGGTCACCATGTCCAGCATATGATCTGTGACCTTTAGTATGCTGGTGACGTCTTGTATTACTTCGTCTTTGCGGTCATTGGTAACGGAATCTCTAATTTTTTCGCTCAGGTAATTGATCTTTTGTACTTCATTTTTCAGTGTATGATTAAGAATCGCGGTTCCTTGCGTGAGTGATCGCATGGAAAAATCCAATTTTTGCTGCTCGATCCGCAGTTTAATACCCATAAATCCATATTTCAAACCAAAATATATAAAGCATAGAATGAGCCAGGTTGTGATTAGAAAATTAAGCTGCCATAGGTTATTGCTTGAGATTGTCAAGCTGTCTTTACCAATCAAGAAATAATTCAAACAATAATAATCTGAGAAGTAGACGAAGGAGATGCTAATCATCACTAGGTTCGTTCTGAATCGGTTTCCTTTATAGATGGGATTGCTTTCCCTTATATAACTGATGATATAAAAAAGGAGACCTCCCAAAAAGTACCCCCCTGATAAAAGTCTGAATAGGGCATCTCCAAATCTAGCCTCTGGATAGAATGAAGGGATATGAGTGATATAAAGAGCGATTGGTACCAACAGGAGCAGCGACAGCCAGTTTTGTAACTTGCGGGATAAATAACCTGTGAAGACGACTCCGCTCATTAAGAATAGGTAAGGCAGAAAATGATACTCAATTCCCCAAAGCACAATTGTTATAATGCGGATAGATTCGAGAAGAAGCGGATTGATCTCCAGTTCTCGCAGAAAGGGAAGTAAGGTTTGGTTAACCACAAGAGAAAAGCTGGCAAAGCCTCCGATAATCAGCAAGACGCTGATCCAGCGGGTATATTCATTTTTATAATTGTTTACCAGTAAAATAGTGCCGATCGTCCACAAAATGATAAACATACTGATATAAAATAGAAGCATAAAAGCCCCCTTTCGAATTACTTTCTTTTTTACATACCCCAAAAATCGTATTTGCTGGTATTGCAGTGAAATAAACAGATAGTTAAAATTTTCTAATAATTCCCTCTAACCAGATATTATAGAGGATTCAGGTACACTTTACTACAGCAGGATGAAAGGAATTCCCGGGAATTTATTGAGGAATTTTCGGGAAGTTCTCGGGAATGAATTTTCGGCTAAGATGAAACAAGAGGGGGGTGATGATAAATCATCCTCCCTTTATTTAGAAGAGCACTCTATAATCAATTTCAGATGCAGGAAAATACTGCATGACTGAACAGCCGGCCGGCTTTCAAATGAAAAATTAGGAGGAACTGAGATGGCAGAACTTAAAAAGCAAGAACTTGAAGCATTGCTCCCTTCCATGAGCGATGAAGAATTGGAGCAGGTAGCAGGCGGCAGACCTTGCGGGTGGATTTGCTCCGTAACTTTGGACTGCGAAAATATGACATTTGGCTGCGCTTGTTAGTAGGAGCGGGAGGGTGACAAGATTATCCTCCTTTCGTAATTAATTATTAGACATAGGAAGCCGGGTGGCTGGAAGCTATCCGGCTTTTAAATAGGAAATGGGAGGAATGAAGGATGATAGAACTGCAAGAATTACTCCCTTCCATGAGCAGCAGGAGGTATGCGCTGCGGTTACTTTTACACGACGATATGAGAATGTGATTTTATGATATTTGGCTGCGGTTGCTAGAAAGAAGAATGAATACAAGAGAATCCCCATGTTCTCGATAACTATAGACGCAGAAAAGAGTGATGAATGATGGTAATGCAATCTTCTGATACAAATCTTCTTAGTTGGAATCGCGCATTGTATTTGACAGAACGGAAAATCAGCCCCAATATCCAAAGGCAGCATGGAGAAGAGCGTGTTCGCCAATGGTGCAGCCGTACGGGATTGACTTCAGAACTATTATTATATCGATTGAAGCAAGACGGCCTTGATTATCATACCTTTCAAGAAATTCTGAGCGGTATGGATCAGCCGGTTGGCCATGATGAGAACGAATGGTTTAGGACTTTGGAGGATATTCTTTCTGCGGAAAGCTCTTTAACAGAAGCAGATTGGAAAATCGATCAATCTCAATCTCCATTTTATCCCTTTATGCTCCCGTTTATGGCCTGGGGTGAGAAGCAGGTATTGAATAAGTGCGGAGAATGGGAGAAGCAGCAGTCCCAATTGCCTTTTAAAACCGTGGATATGGTAAACGTTTTAATAAAGGCTATACACCAGCATGTCCATTCAATGGCCGGACGAATGTTAATTTACGAGATGCATGCAGCCAGAATTGATGAAAGGTTGTATGGAGAGACGCCTGAAGACAGATTCCAATCATTTGTGTGTGAAAATTTGAATGAAAAGCACGATATATATCAGCTCCTGCAAAAATATCCGATGCTGGCCCGTCTGTTAACGGAGGGAACAAAGAATTTGGTTGGTGCATTCCTAGAGGCACTTGGGCATTTTTTAGAAGATTGGGATCATATCACACATACATTCAGCGGAGATTTCCGTAAGCTGATTGATATAGATACTAAGGCAGGAGACCGCCATAATAGCGGACGGTGTGTTATGATGTTCTGCTTTGCTTCAGGAGACCGCCTTGTATATAAGCCTCGATCCTTGTCCGTAGATATTCACTTCCAGCAGCTTCTCCATTGGATAAATGACAAGGGATTCCGTCCTGGTTTTCGCTCTCTGGAAATTCTGTCTCGTTCCGATTATGGATGGGAGGAGTATACAAAGCCTGATGGATGTACAGCGCTGGAAGAAATCAGTCGTTTCTATCAGCGGATGGGGGGCTATTTAGCGATGCTTCATCTGCTTTATGCGACAGATTTTCACTTGGAAAACGTGCTGGCCTGCGGAGAGCACCCGTTCCTAGTCGACGTCGAAGCCTTGTTTCAAAATGTGATGCCGTTGCAGGAGAATCAAACGAGTGCACTGCATATGGCTGCACGGATCCTCAACCACTCTGTCCTCAGAACCGGTATGCTGCCGGTTTCAGTATTTAAATCCGGATCATTTCGCGGATTGGAGATAAGTGCCATCGGCGGGCGGGCAGGCCAAGAACTGCCTCGGCCGGTCTACCGTTATGAAAATATCGGGACAGATCAAATGAAGCTGGTGAAAGTAAAAAGTTTTCTCAAAGGCAGCAATAATCGTCCGAAGCTGAATGGGAAAGAAGTGAGCACTGACGCGTACATTGAGGACATTATTGCTGGATTTCAACAGGTTTATAGGCTGTTCATCGAATATCGCGAGGAGCTTATGAAGGAAGACGGTCCCTTGACCTCATTTGCCGATGATCCCGTCCGTGCGGTGGTCCGCCATACGCACAATTATGCAACAATGCTCGATGCCAGCTTGCACCCGAACTATTTGGATGATGGACTTTCCCGTGTTCAATTATTTGATTTTATGTGGCGGATTGTAGAACATCAACCGTCTATGACCAGGCTGGTTCCGTCGGAAACGGCAGACATGCTGCGAGGAGACATTCCTATCTTTCATAGCCGAGCGAATTCCCGGGACCTTTGGGACGGACATGGGAAGCAAATTTGTGACTTCTACCAGAAGACGGCTTTGGAACTGGTTTTGGAGCGATTGCAAAGCTTCAGCCCGGAAGATTGTGAGAAGCAAACTCATTTTATCCGTATGTCAATGACGACAATGGTAAAAACGGAGACTTCATCCTCCTTGGTACCTTTGCGGGCTGCTTCGACAATGCCTGAATATTTGGCCTCTCGGGATCAATTCCTTGCCGCTGCAGTTGGAATCGGGGGGACTTTGCTGGAAAAGGCTGTGTGGGGAGAGGATGGGAGCGACATATGCTGGATTGGGCTTAGTACTGACGAATGGCATCAGTGGCTTTTCAGCCCAATGGATGCTGGTCTTTATGACGGCGTGCTTGGAATGGCGCTGTTTTTCGCCTATTTATCTAGAGAAAGCGGAGATCCAGCATTTGAAAAAGCGGCCCGTGCAGCTGTCAAAACAGCCGAGCGTTTGTGGGAGCATGATGTGGCTACCCCATCTATTTCCGCTTTTAACGGATTAGCAGCCGGATCTTATGTGCTGAGCCATTTAGCCGTGTTGTGGAAGGAACCAAAACTAATGGATAAGGCCTTAAAGCTGCTTAAAAACATGGAGCCGCTTATTGAAAAAGATACCCTTTATGACCTGCTGGCCGGCTCAGCAGGAGCAATCGTGGCGGCACTTAGGATGTACCAGCTGACAGGAGATAAAGAGGCGCTGGGCATAGCTGAGAAAGCGGGTAATCATTTGCTTGCCAATTCTAAGAAGATGGAATCAGGAATCGGATGGACGTTTGAAAAGGAAGGATACGTTCCGATAGGCGGTCTAGCGCACGGAGCAGCCGGTTTCTCCTGGGCTCTAACGGAGTTGGGCCATGCAAGCGGCAATGAGAGATTCTTGGAGGCAGCGTCGCAGTCATTGGAATTTGAAAGGTCTTTATTTGAACGCGAAACGGGAAATTGGAAGGATGTACGTCCAGAAGAATTGAGGAGCTCGGCGGGTTCTGGAGCGGTCAAATGGTGCCACGGAGCGGCCGGGATTGCGATGGGGAGGCTTATGTCCTATCGATTGTATCCGGAAGACAAGGTTCTGGAGGAGATTCGTGTTGCTTTGGATACCACCCTGCGTGATGGATTTGGCACAGGCCATTGCCTCTGTCATGGAGATTTAGGAAATTTAGATGCGTTACTCCTCGCAGGAGAGGTTCTCGGACAGGAGGCATGGAGCATGAAGGCTTTCGCCCACGGAACTTATATCCTAGAGGAGGCCGAGAGAAAAGGGTGGGTATGCGGTATTCCTCAGGGGCTGGAGACACCGGGCTTGATGACAGGATTGGCAGGAATCGGCTACGGCTTGCTGAGACTTGCTGACCCAGCCGGCATTCCTTCAGTTTTGACGCTCGGAGCACCCATTTCAGGAGAGAAGAGGCGAGTATGACAATGGAGAATATAACATCCGTTTCCAGAGACACTATCCGTATTTCCAGACGTTCCAAGGTTCCGTTCATTGAACAAATGGAACAGTCAGAATGCGGTTTGTGCTGCCTAGCTATGGTTTTTTCCTACTATAGGAGCGAAGTGCCCTTGACTGAGCTTCGAGACAGGGGAGGCGGAGGCCGGGACGGCACGAATTTACGGGCTCTCCGCGACATCGCACAATCTTTAGGGATGGCGAGCAGCGGACATAAAGCGGCAATTGAACAATTGGAGCAATTGCCTTTGCCCGCTATTTTGCATTGGAGGAAAGATCATTTTGTAGTGTTGGAGAAAATTAAGGGGGATCAGGCGCATGTTATCGATCCGGCAATCGGGCGTCTCACTCTTACTTTAAAAGAGCTGGAGAAGGACTTTTCAGGCACAGTCCTTCTGCTGCGGCCTGATTCTTCGTTTGTCAGGTGGAAAAAGAAGCCGGTTTGGACCCAATATATTCAGTTTCTTAAAAGTGAGTCCTGGCTGGTTACTTCTATCCTGGTTTGGACGCTGTGGATTCAGCTGCTGGCATTGATAACTCCTATGGGTACACGCTATCTGCTGGATCATGTCATTCTTCCTAAGGATCCTACCTTTATGGGACAGATTCTGGCAGGAATGATTTGTTTAATAGCAGTATATACGATTATTTCCTTGATTCGCGGGAGGATCCTCGTTCAGCTGCAGAACCGCTTGGATGTGCGCTTAATGAGCCGGTTCTTTAATCGCTTGCTGCACTTGCCTTATCACTTCTTCCAGTTAAGAACAAGCGGTGACCTGATTTTGCGTGCAAACAGTAATATGATGATACGCGAGATTCTTTCTTCCCGAACCATCACCATGGCGTTGGATGGCGGGTTGGTCATTATGTTTTTATTCTATATGCTGAAATATTCACCTGTTTTAACAGGTTATGTTGTGTTGATCGGAATGCTGCAGATTATCGTGCTCCTAGTTAGCAATCCGAGGATTAAGCGTCTGACCCAGGAAGAAATTCTCCGTCAAACAGCGGCAGCCAGTTATTTGACTGAGACAATTCACGGGATTTTGGCCGTGAAATCAGAAGGTGTGGAAAAGCTTGTCTATGAGCGGTGGACGGGACTGTTTCAGGAGCAGATCAAAGCCGCTGAGAAACGCGGATTTCTCGCAGCTTATATCGAAACAGTCAACTCAGGACTCAAATATGCGGCTCCATTATTCCTTCTATGGGTGGGGAGCTGGCAAGTACTCCAGCAAAATATGACAGTGGGGACAATGTTCGGCTTTTATTCGCTTGCTATCGGATTTTTGGTTCCTCTTTATTCCCTGGTAACGACTGGAACACAAATGGCGGTTATGGGCACTTATTTCAATCGAATTATGGATATTGTCGGTGCTCCTGTCGAGCAGGATGAGGAGAACGAAGGGAAAACACATCGCTTGAGCGGAGAAATCCGGCTGGAGAATGTCAGCTTTCGATACAATCGCTTCAGCCCGAAGGTAATCCGCAACGTATCTCTTCATATTCAAGCTGGCCAAAAGGTTGCGATTGTTGGGTCTTCCGGCTCTGGTAAAAGTACTTTGGCCTGTCTGTTATTAGGACTGTACCGCCCAACTGAAGGTAGTATTTGGTTTGATCATGAGAACTTGGATAATCTGGATAAGACAATGTTAAGAAGGCAAATGGGTGTGGTCATGCAGCATACCACTGTCTTCAATCGTTCAATCTATGAAAATATTGCTCTTCATAATCCTGACCTGCCGCCCGAGAAAGTTCGGGAAGCTGCAGAATTGGCGGAAATACACGAAGATATCATACGAATGCCGATGCAATACGGAACGATGCTGTCGGAGACGGGAAGCAATATATCCGGCGGTCAAAAGCAGCGCATTGCCTTGGCACGGGCTTTAACGCATCAGCCTGTGATCCTGCTGCTGGATGAAGCGACAAGTTCGCTCGATGTTACGACGGAACAGCGTATTCAGGATAATCTGGCTCAGCTTTGCTGCACGCGTATTGTCATCGCACATCGTTTGAGCACTGTTTTGGATGCCGATGTAATTATTGTAATGGACGGCGGCCAAATTGCAGAGATGGGGTCACATCATGAGCTGCTTATGAAAAATGGGCATTACGCTAATTTTCATCGAAGACAAATGGAGGAGCAGAATGAGGGGGTGTCTTTATGAAAGGAATGAGAAAGTGGGTAATATTGCTTTTTATGGCGATCATCCCGATTGTGGGTATATGGGGGTTGAACAATCCAGGCGTAGTGGCTCAGGTTTTTATGGACTTGGGAGGTATCAAGGAAGGGGAAATGTTTCCCGAGGCAGCAGGAGAAGAAGTGGAAGGGGCATCCTTTAGCCTGGAGTCATGGAAAGGAAAGCGTTATATGGTTATGATTGCCCGGATCGATTGCGAGGTTTGTCAAAGCAGTTATCCTACCTTGGAGAAGAATAAAGATGTTCTAGAAAAGCTTCCATTCGTCATGATTGGTAAAGGAGGAAAGGAAGAATACAAGCAGGTGAAGGAGGGCCATAATTTTCCGTTCCCGATTGTTTATGCCGATGAACAAATACAAAAGGATTTAAAAATCAAAGTCTTTCCTGTGTTCTATCTTGTCGATGAAAACGGGAAGGTTATTCAGCGGATGAATGGGTTCGAGGAAGAAACATTCCTAGAGATGCTGGATGAGCTGAAGAAAGGATGAACGGGATGGCGAGATTGTTTAGCCAAGCGGCTGCGGGCATCGGGTGGGCCGTCTCGGTTTATCTTTACTTTGCCAAGAAGGCAGGGGAATTCGTCTGCCCAGCGGGAGACTGTCAAACGGTTAACAGCAGCGAATATGCACAAATTGGTCCTATGCCAGTTTCCTTTATAGGGATTTTGTACTATTTGGCTGTGCTTGGCTTATTGTTTAAGCCTCCATTTTTCTCTGATAAGACAGCCCAGGCCATGCTTGGAATTCTTCTTATTGCAGGACTAATCTTTTCAGCGTATTTGACTTATGCAGAGTTCTTCTGGATTCATGCGGTTTGTTTCTGGTGTATGGTGTCATTCGGCTGTGTTATTGCGTTGAATATCTTACATTGGTCAGGAAGATGGAGCAAGAAGGGCATGCCTTTGGATCAGTAATAAGACTTATCGGGTTTAGGGAAGGTTGTTAACTTAGTAGTTTCTATGTGCTGTTTACTTTCATAATAGTTTGCAAGGAAATCTGTGCCAAAGAAAAACAGGTGGTACCGAGAATCTTTTACGGATTCCCGGTACCACCTGTTTTTCTTGTTACCATATGTTCATGAATTCCTCAATTTCTTTTTGCAATATTTTGTAAAGTGGAGTGAAGGGAGCTAAGTTGGCTTATTTTTCAGGTAGAATCTACATTATTTTAAGACTATGAATAGGACTAAAATTCAGTCCATTCTAAACAAATGTATCCTAAATGTAAGCGTTTTAACATAAGATGCTTGTAAGGGACCAAGTTAGGATTCGTCCCAAAGGGAGTACAGATCCATGTAGAAGAGAATTGCATCAGGGAGGTGATGCTCGCTTTTTGTAACGGGATGCAAGATAGGGGGGAGGTCTAGTGCTAAAGGAGCTTCTTACAGAAAGAATGATTCAGTTTAGCGAGGAAGAGCTCGGATGGAAGGAAGCGATTCACAAAGCAGCAGCTCCTCTTCTCAAGGAGCAGCATATATCGGTGGATTATATCCACGCGATGATCCAAAATATTGAAGCATTTGGACCTTATGTCATTATTGGACCGGGTATTGCCATTCCTCACGCTCGTCCTGAACAAGGAGCTCATCGGGTCGGTATGAGTTTACTTAAGCTAGAGCAGCCTACGTATTTCTTAGATAAAGAGGAACATAAGGTTGAATTAATCATTTGTCTTGCGGCAGTAGATGCAGCCTCTCATCTAAAGGCTTTAGCTCAGCTCACGAGACTGCTTAGCAACCCGTCCGCTTTGCAAGCATTACAAACAATGAAAAGACATGAAGAGATTCTCTCTTTAATTGAGAAATATTCCAGGTAATAAGGGGGCTTATAATGAAGATTTTAGCGGTATGCGGCTCCGGCTTAGGGAGCAGCTTTATGCTGGAGATGAATATTGAAGATATTTTAAAGGAACTCGGCGTTTCCGGAGTGGAGGTAGAGCATTCAGACCTCAGTTCAGCTGCTCCCGATCAAGCTGATTTTTTCGTAATGGGAAAGGATATTGCGGAAGGGGCAAGCCACCTTGAGCCAAAGGTCGTTTTGAACAGTATTATAGATTTAGAGGAATTGAGATTAAAGCTGCAGGAGAAGCTCAGCGAGTTAGGCATACTTGAAAAGGAGTGAATACATCATGGGGAATGCGCTTTTGAAGTTTATTATGGATGTTCTCAGTCAGCCAGCGGTATTAATTTCCCTCATTTCTTTTATCGGTTTGGTAGTTCAGAAAAAGTCAGCCAGCGACATCATTAAAGGGACGACAAAGTCATTTCTTGGCTTTATTGTGATTGCTGCGGGTGCTGGCATTTTAGTAGGCGCCTTACAGCCGTTCGGACTCATGTTCCAGCATGCATTTCATGTAAATGGTGTTGTGCCGAATAATGAAGCGATCGTTGCGATGGCTCTTACGAAATTTGGATCCACCACAGCTCTTATTATGTTTTTTGGAATGTTTGCGAATATCCTCATTGCCCGCTTTACTCCTCTTAAATATATTTTCTTAACCGGCCATCACACATTGTACATGGCCTGCATGATTGCCGTTATCTTAGCTGTTGCTGGTTTGAATGGAGCAACTTTAATTGTGATTGGGTCTTTAGCGTTAGGGCTCGTCATGGCAATCTTCCCCGCAATTGCACAGCCTTTTATGCGGAAAATTATTGGAAATGATCAAGTTGGGTTTGGTCATTTTAGTACGCTTGGGTATGCTCTTTCCGGACTCATTGGAAAATGGGTAGGTAAAAATTCCCGTTCGACAGAAAAAATTGGTTTTCCAAAGGGATTAGGATTTCTTCGCGATAGCTCAGTGAGTATTTCTGTAACAATGACGGTCATCTATGTCATCGTGGCTTTATTTGCAGGTCAAAGCTATATTGAAGGTAAGCTAAGCGGCGGCACTCATTTCCTTGTTTTCTCTGTTATCCAAGCGGTTACCTTTGCCGCGGGTGTTTTCATTATCCTTTCCGGCGTTCGTCTTGTTTTAGCTGAAATCGTTCCTGCTTTTAAAGGAATTTCAACGAAGATTGTTCCAAATGCCAAGCCGGCTTTAGATTGTCCAATCGTTTTCCCGTACGCTCCAAATGCGGTTATCATTGGGTTCTTCTGCAGCTTCCTCGGCGGCATTGTTGGGATGTTTCTCCTTGGATGGTTTGGAGCGGTTATTATCCTTCCAGGCGTAGTGCCTCATTTCTTTACTGGTGCAACAGCAGGAGTGTTCGGTAATGCGACAGGCGGAATTCGGGGCGCAAGCATCGGTGCCTTTGTAAATGGCTTATTTATTACATTCCTGCCGGTCTTTTTACTGCCTGTTCTCGGAGATTTAGGCTTTGCAAACACTACCTTCTCGGATTCTGACTTTGGCGCGGTTGGAATTTTCTTAGGCAATGTAGCAAAATATTTAGGATCGGCTGGGCTCATTATTACAGTAATCGTAGCTGTTTTACTTGCGGTTGTATGGAACCTTTTCAAAAAATCATCAGTTAAGGAACAGCTATAATGCAATCTGCCGATCTAGAACGCTTCCGTGATGAAATCCGGCTTTGGACTTTAAAGCAATTATATCATCTTGGTTTCGGTCATTACGGAGGAAGCCTATCAATTGTGGAAGCATTAGCTGTTCTGTATGGAAAGGTTATGAATACAGGTCCCGATATGGAGAATCGGGACCGATTTATCCTCTCTAAAGGGCATGGGGGACCGGCATTATATGCCACCCTTGCCCTAAAGGGGTATTTTCAAAAAGAGCTTTTATTTACGTTAAATCAAAACGGTACATCCCTGCCGTCCCATCCTGATCGGAACTTAACTCCGGGAGTTGAAATGACGACCGGATCATTAGGGCAAGGAATCTCGGTTGCTGCTGGCGTTGCGCTCTCGAATAAGCTATGTGACCGTCAAGCCTATACATATTGCATTGTTGGTGACGGAGAGTTAAACGAAGGGCAGTGCTGGGAAGCCGTGCAGTTTTCAGCTCATCATAAGCTGCATCGCCTCGTTGTGCTGGTGGATGACAATAAGAAGCAATTAGATGGTTTGACAAAGGAGATTTGCGATCCAAAGGATTTTGTAGAAAAGTTTGCAGCCTTTGGATTTTGGGCGAAACGAGTCGATGGGAGAAATATGGAAGAAATAGAGCGCGCCATTCTAGAGGGAAAAAGCCAGATGGAAGCCCCGCTTGCGATTGTGCTAGATACAATTAAAGGGCAAGGTGTACCTTATTTAGAAAGCAAAGCAGACAATCACCATATTCGGCCTGATCAAAATGATGTATTAGCTATTGAAAATGCCATGAAAGAGCTAGAAGGGCGTGTGCATAGCAAAGGGGTGAAAAAATGAGTATTCAGCATCGGAACTTTACATTAGATGAAAAAGAAATGCGGCAAGCCTATGCTGAAACGATTTTAGAGCTAGCGAAGCAGGATCCCCGTGTCATAGCCTTAGAAGCCGATTTGATGAGTGCAATTTCTACACAAAAGTTACTAAATCTCATTCCTAATCAGATTATCAATTGCGGCATTATGGAAGCGAATATGATGGGAGTCGCAGCGGGCTTGTCTCTTGCGGGACATATTCCCTTTGTTCATACATTTGCCCAATTTGCCACAAGACGTGCTTTTGACCAACTATTCGTTTCCTGTGCGTACGCCCGCTTGAATGTCAAAATTCTAGGCTCCGACTCTGGTGTAACAGCGGAGCATAACGGCGGAACTCATATGTCATTTGAAGATCTTGGCCTTGTTCGATTAATTCCTCATGCTTATGTATGGGAAGCAAGTGATTACACGATGCTTCAGGCATTATTGAGGAAAGCATATCAGAGTAAAGGAATTCATTATATTCGCACGATAAGGAAGAAGGCGGTACAGCTCTATAATCCCCACGAGACATTTGATGATGGAAAAGGAAAGATTTTGCGAAGAGGCAAGGATGTGGCGATTATTGCCTCCGGTATTATGGTCGCTGAGGCATTATTGGCAGCTCAAGCACTAGCTAATGAAGGGATTGAAGCAACTGTTATTGATATGTACTCCATAAAACCAATAGATGTAGACCTGCTTGTTTGGGCCGTGAAGGAAACCGGCAGAGTCATTACGGCTGAAAACCACAATGTCATTGGAGGGTTAGGCAGCGCTGTGGCTGAGACGCTATCTGAGCATTGCCCTGTTTCAATCAAACGGATTGGTGTACGGGAACAATTCGGTCAGGTAGGAAAAGTAGAGTATTTAAAGGAATTTTACAAGCTGACATATAAGGATATTGTTAGGGCAGCAATAGAAGATATCTAAATATTATATTGGATGCAAAGGAACGCTCGTTGCTCAAATGGGCGTTCTTCGCATTCTTCAGCATTTCTTGCAGTGATTTCCATTTTTTGTTATGGAAAGTACCTAGCCCTTCTTCAGCATACTAATACCTAGAAGGGAGGCAGTCCATTTGGAGATATTTCAGGATTTTGAATTGAAAAGGGTGGGAGATCAATACGAAGTCATCCTATATATAGAAGAGGCTCTTCCTAATTATTCACAAGAGTTTGCAGAGGAATTGGGAACGCTTGTAAAAACAAAAACAGAGGAGCTTCGCAAACAAGCAATGCAGTATGTTCGGGAAAAATTCCCTGCGCTGCGTATTGCGACTGTTTCCGTCATGGCGGGGATGACGCTCGTCTCGGTGTTCCCTATGCAAAAGGCCAAAGCCCATAGTGCCGACTTTACCATGTCGTATTTATATTTCGGGAACACAGCTAGCTATTTAGCCCAAATTGAAAAAACACAGGGAAACTTAGATTTAGTTTCACCAAGCTATTTTGATTTGAATGCCGATGGGTCATTAAAGCTGACAGGGCAGCTGGATCCAAATTTTATTAATCAAATGCATGAAAAAGGAATTAAGGTCGTACCTTTTTTAAGTAACCATTGGGATCGAAACCTGGGCCGCGCAGCATTGCAAAATCGGGAGCAATTAGCTTCACAAATTGCGGATGCAATTGTGAAATACAACTTGGATGGTGTGCAAGTCGACATTGAAAATGTAACAGAGGCGGATCGGGATAATTATACAGATTTAGTACGGCTATTACGGGAGAAGCTGCCGAAGGAAAAGGAAGTATCAGTTGCTGTTGCGGCAAACCCTTACGGCTGGACAAAAGGGTGGCACGGCTCCTATGATTATCAGAGCTTGGCGAAATACGCAAGCTATCTCATGATTATGACCTATGATCAAAGCTATGAGGGCAGTCCAGAGGGCCCTGTAGCAAGCTATGACTGGGTAGAGAAGTCCATTCAGTATGCGCTAAGCCAAGGTCTTTCTCCTAATCAAATTGTTCTTGGAATCCCTTTTTACGGACGCTATTGGATGGAAGGAAATGCGGCAGGCGGCTACGGGATTTCTAATAGCAAGGTAGTTGAAATGGTGAAACGATACAATGGACAAGTTGTATTTGACGAAGCGTCAAAATCACCGAAAGCGATCATCACAATTAAAGAAGGTGATCCCGCCACAGTAGTCGGAGGAAAAGTCCTGCAGCCCGGAACCTATCATATATGGTTTGAAAATGAACAGTCGATCAGCGCCAAGATGAATTTGCTTCATAAGTATAACCTAAAGGGCACAGGCAGCTGGAGCTTAGGGCAGGAGGATGCTACGGTTTGGAACCAATATCACTCCTGGATGACCTCACATGGAACGGCCGAAGATACAAAGCCTGTGGCTGAAGAGAATGTAACCTCCTATGTGGTCATGCCGGGAGATACATTATCTAAAATCGGAGCGAAATTTGGGTTAACTGCAGCACAGCTAAAGACTTATAACAATTTAACATCCGACATGATTTATATCGGTCAAATGCTCAGGCTGACTCCGCCGGAAGCAACACCTGCTCTAGCACCACCTCCAGCACCGGCAGAAGCCAAACCGGCACCGCCTGCCGTGGCTGCGCCAGTTGTACCGCCTGTCGTATCAAAGCCAGCTGTACCTCAAGCAGCACCAAGGAAAAACGATGTGCTCGTTAAAATGGGACAACGAGGGGCCAGTGTTACCGCGTTACAACAGAGCTTACAAAAATTAGGATTATATAAAGGGAAAATTGATGGAATTTACGGCAAAGGAACACAAGCTGCTATTCTTGCATTTCAAAAAGCACAAAAACTTCCCCAAACTGGGAATTATGACACCTTTACGAAAGAAAAAATGGATTCCGTATGGAAACAAACAGCTGCCAAATCGCCTGCTGCAGTCAAATCTACTGCCGTAACATATCCAGCTGTACAGGTTGGATCAAGGGGAGCGAATGTCGTGCAGCTGCAGCAGGATTTGAGGAAAGTAGGTTTATATTCAGGGAAAATAGATGGTATATTCGGAAATGGCACAAAAACGGCTGTGTTAAAGTTTCAGCAAAAATATAAGCTGAAGGCAACCGGGAAGGCGGATGCTGCAACGCAAGCTAAAATGAATGAGATTTTGAAGAGGCGATAGTAAAGGATATGGTCTGATTTGCCTGTGGAAGAAATCTGATAGTGCAAGTCTTATTTTGAATGCTTCCCCCGCTTACTCGCTGGTACTCATTGAAGCGGGGGACTTTCGGTAAAGGATAAATTCTGCAAACATTGTCCATAAAGCCTCCTAAATTCATTAAGGGCACACAAATATTAAGACTAAGAAAAGATAGTAAGGATTGAATATGCCTACTATACTTTTTTATCTAAAAGTATAACTTTGCGGAGTGGTGGAAACAATTATTTGGTGAGGGCGAAGGAGAAGGCCGGAAAGATATTTTTCCGTCTTCCGCTAATTCCTCAACAGGCCTCCATTCCTTTGGTTAGTATATCCAAGATAAAAGCTACACTTATTACAATCTGGATTAAAACGATATGAAAAAAACTATTTTGATTCTCTGGTAAGTTCAGGGTAGACACTCTCTTTGCTAAACTGTTTAAAAAAAGTTTTGTAGTTTAAAAGACTTATTAAAATGGCTGATAAAGACGAGACGATTAAGAGGGTAAATACAATAAAAATTTGGTATTTTACTGCTTTAAAAGGATCAACTCCTGCTAGAATCATTCCCGTCATCGTCCCTGGCATTTGAACCAGCCCCATAGTTTTTAGCGCTTCAATGGTAGGCACCATTGCAATTTTAACTGCGTTTTTTCTTATTTCGATTCCTTCCATGTGCTGTTTTTTTGACATAACCTCTAAAACAACAGCGCAGGTGACCATGGCAGAGCCGGAAAACATGCCTCCAAGAGGGATAAGATGCTGGGCATCGAATGGAATAATTGCGAATATTAGACATAAGCTAAGTGGAATACTAACAGAACATGCAATGGATAAGAAAACAATGAACAGTGTCTTTTTAAAATGATACCCTTTTTTGGAAATACTCAATGAAGCTATAACAATCATTAAGAAAATGTATGTAATAACTGTAAAAGGATTATTAAACGAAAAAATATACGAAATAAGAAAACCTAATACAAGCAATTGAATAAATCCACGTAAAGAAGATAAAAGGATATCCTTTCCCAACCCTAGATTTTGCCGATATGATATGAATATGGGAAGCAAGACAAAGCAAAGAATTACGAACAAAGCAAGATTACTTATATCATTCATAGAAATTCCTCCGTTTTTTAAGTCCGTTAAAACATAAAGCTAGAACTTGAAGAGATGTTTAAGGTGAAAATGATAGAGTATAATTCTAAACGGTTAAAAATTTATTAAAGTATATTCAAGCTGCGGCATGTCTCCTGAATTTTTTCATAATTAAGAAACACATTCTGCACAAAAGGCCAATTCATCTCCCGTCTATTCTAGGTTTTGCCTTTCACAAAATTAAGAAAAGGGTCTTTCTTGACTAAAACGATAAAGAAGAAGCTTCGTTTATAATGCTGAATGGGTAATACTTATTATAACAAATAGGTGATAGCATGATACTCAGAGTTTCATGGAGATTAAATAACTGAACGGGGTGTTATATTGGATAAGCAAGGAGTCATTTCACTAGGGGAGGCGTTTGTTGATTTCATCTCCCAAGATCAGACTAATACAAACTATCAACAATTTTTAGGGGGAGCTACGGTCAACGTGGCAGTGAGAACGAGGCGATTAGGGATTCCTTCTTATTATTTATGTAAACTAGGCACGGATGAAACCAGTGTTTTTGTTGAGGAGGAACTAAAAAAAGAGCAGGTCGATATTGGCTATTGTATCTTTACGCCTAAAAAAAGGGTTTGCTGTGTATACATACACCTAAATGATAATGGTGACAGGTATTTTCATTCATACATAAACCAAACTCCTGATGAATGGCTAACCGGAGAAGAATTGGAGAAAGAATTATTTAAAACAGGGAAAATATTTTACTTTGGCTCTGGGACACTTTTTCATGAAACAGCACGAAGAACTACAGAACAAGCTTTACATTATGCCAGAGAATATAAAACTATGGTAGCGTTCGATACAAACATCCGTTTAAAACGGTGGGAAAGCGAAGAAAAATGCCGGGAAACGATTTGTTCCTTTCTGAAACAAGCTGACATCGTTAAAATGGCGGAAGATGAATTGCTTTTCTTGACGGAAACGAAAACAATCGATGAAGGGCTGAGAAGAATTTCTAAATGGAACATACCTTTTCTTTTTATTACGATGGGGGGAGAAGGGGCGTGTGCAGTACACAGCGGAAACAGAATATGTGTTTCGGGAATACAAGTAAATGCAGTGGATACAACCGGGGCAGGAGATGCCTTTTTGGCAGCTATTTTGTATTGTTTTCATGAGAAAGGATTGCCTGCGGACTATGCCGATTTAAAAGAGTATATTCAATTTGCCAATGAAGCAGGGGCCCTTACAACAACAAAGATGGGTTCATTATAAGTATATGCAGGGCAGGAAGAATGTTCATTTTTATCAAAGAATAGGCGAGAGCCCCTTCATTAACGAGTAGGTTGAATTATGGAGGTATCGGAAATATTGTAAAGCCAAGGATATATTAATCTGAAGCGACTTACTGGGAGTTATACTATGTTTTTGCAATAAAATAATAAATTTCACCTTTTATAAAATCAAAGAGAGACAAATAGAAAGTATAAAAATAATAATTGACAGATTTATGAAAGTTATTTTATGATTAATAAAAATAGTTGAATCATTCTCCTAAAGGGGAGTAGCTTTTACAGCAAAGTCGTCAATTCGGAGTTTTATACTCTCGGCTTTGTTGGCAACATAACGTTGTTAGCAAGACCTTTACCTGTTCTGTCGGTAAAGGTCTTTATTTTTTTACAAAAAACCTTTACCGAAAAATGGTAAAGGTTTTTTTGTTTGGTAATCTAAGGGGAGAGGTAAGCACATGGAAAAATAAAAAGCAGAAACAGCATGTACTCAATGTTACGGCAAAGGAATATACTAAGCTAGCTCTTCTCATTGAATCAAACGGATTCAATAGCAGTGAAACGATCGCGTAAAATCAAAAATCAGATAAAATCTCTTATTTTGATCATAAGAGAGGGGAGGGATGATGTCATGAAAAGGGAGAAATTTATTTAGAATTCAATGAGAAAAATAAGGAAGAACTTCTGAAAGATAGGACACAATTTGAAAAGCGCATTGCTTAAAATTATATAAATCTCAAATAAATTAATTGGGGAGGAAAATGCATTGATCTTAAGGAAATCCATGTCTCTTCTAGGAATAGGTTCAGCACAAATAGATCTTATCCTATCCAAAGAAACGTATAGGCCAGGTGAACAGATTAACGGATATTTCTTAATTAAAGGTGGTACCATTGAACAACAAATCAAACGAATTGACTGTGACTTGATTATGATTGATCAATCTGCAGGTTTAGAAAAAGTAATTGATACAACGGTCATTTTGACGTCAAAGCTTATTCATTCTGACGAATCGAATAAACTGCCATTTACTTTTAAGCTGCCAGTGTCTATCCCGGTTTCGACAAAAGAAATATCGTATTGTTTTAGAACAAAGCTCATTTTTGACGAAGGTGTGCAAAGCAGGGATCAAGATATAATCCAAATCATCTAGTATAAGGGAGATTTACAGTGTAAAATCAATTTCTTACTAGAACTTATTTTCATAAAAGTATTGTATCGATAGCTCAAAAATTTAATATGCATTCTGTTAAATTAAGCACATGATTGTTGAACAATGGTTAAGATGATTATATGGCATTTCATATGTAAGGTAATTTTTTAACGAAAGAGGGTTTTAGTCATATGCGGAACTCATCCATTAGATTACTGCGTCACATTGGTATTATTGAAGGGGTTTCTTATTTAGTTTTACTTTTTATCGCTATGCCGCTTAAGTATTTTGCCGATCTTCCTATCTTTGTGCAGATTTTCGGCATGGCACACGGCGTATTGTTTGTACTGTTTTCCCTAATGTTACTTGTTGTATGGTTTAGACACCGTTGGTCCTTCATGCGTGTACTTTGGGCTTTTATGGCGTCGCTGCTGCCGTTCGGTACTTTCTGGTTAGATACTCGTTTACGTAAAGAATAGATAAGGTATTTAAGCAGTTAACTGAACAGCGAAGGCAGATTTAAACGATAAGGAGCGAAGATCATGTACCTGAAAAACAATGCGAGATCAATGTATAAATTATTTTTTTCTTTCTTACTTTTTGGGGTTGTACTTATTGTAAGTACAGGTTGTTCACAGGAATCAATTGAAAAAATGTCTAACATAAGTGATGAACTAACTGCTTCTGTTAAGGAAATAAAAGATGCTGTCGGAAAAAATGTAGAAACGCTAGATGAAGTAAACACTAGTTTAGTTAAGGTGAGTAAAGATTTAATCATGCTGTTAGAAGAATTAAAATTCGATATAAGCTTTAAAGAAAATGGAATTTCTTTTGAAAACAATAAAGGAATAACGGGTGTGTTGGGGATCAATGGAAATACAGTATTTCTTGAATTAACAACTGACCAAGAGGATGCTGAAAGTGTTGAAACGATCATTAGAATAGCTAATATGTTTTCAAATAATAATACAGTTGAAGATCGTATAAAAGCATTTGTAGGGCAAAAAGGAGAACAACGAATTGAATTAAATAATGGTTATCTAGAAACAGATGGTAAAGTTACTAAACTTTATTTAGAGAGCTATCCTTTTTAGAATAAAGCATGTATTGCCAAACGTATAATTAGTTGGTTCTGGTGCAAAAAAAATCTCTTAATATGCTTTGGATAAGAATCCTAACGATAACAGGATACCGCTGTTCTGTATTCTTATTAAGCTGTTTTTGCTCTAGAACCAATTTCAAAAGAGGTATATATAGTGAATCGAGCGAAACTTATATATGTAGAAAGGTATATTTGTATTTAGTTAATGAGAGGAAGTAAATCATGCTTAATATCGGAATAGTAGGAACAGGCTGGTTCAGTGGTGTACATGCTAAGATTCTATGCTCGATGGAGGAAGTACGTATTGCGGATTTGCGGTACAAATCAGGCGAAGGCCGAAGCGTATGCAGCACAGTTTGATCAAGCAAAGGGATATGAGAATGTTGTTGAGATGCTCGATGGAGAGAATTTGGATGCAGTCTATATTTGTGTGCCTCCATTTGCTCATGGAGAAATTGAGGCACACTTAATCGATAGAGGGCTTCCGTTCTTAGTTGAAAAGCCTCTTAGTGTAGACTTGGAAACCCCGCAGCAAATATTGTCCAAGCTTCAAAAACAAACCGTTATTACATCTGTCGGCTATCACTTCCGTTACCTTGATTCAGTTAGAATATTGAAGCAGGAATTGCAGGAAAGCACTCTCGGCATGGTAACAGGCGGTTGGATGGATTCCATGCCAACGGTCGCTTGGTGGCGGAATCAAGCAATGTCAGGCGGACAGTTTATCGAACAGACGACCCACTTGGTCGACCTTTTAAGATATACCGCAGGAGAAGTGGAAGAAGTGTATGCAGTGTATGGCAATCGCTCAGTAGGTCAAGTTTATGATCATGTAACAGTTCCTGATGTCGGGACAGTGACACTTAAAATGGAAAATGGTGTAATAGCTAATCTTTCTAATACAAGTGTCCTTCCAAGCGGTGATAATAAAGTAGGATTGGACTTTTATCATAGCAAAGGTATATTATGTATCGACCGTAATGGATTAGAGAAAAGTGCAGAAGGCGTGAAAACGATATGGAAGGATACGATTGACCCGTATGTGCGGGAAAATGAAGCCTTTATTCATGCGGTGAGAACTGGAGATACTTCTAGGATTCTTTCTGATTACCAGGATGCATACCGTAACCAAGAGGTTACGGTCGCTGCTTTGAAGTCAGCCCAGACCGGAAAGCCTGTTGCAATTAATGGGCATATACTGTAGGCAGGATCGGACATGTATTGACAATTTTGTTTTTTAATAGTTTGGGGATAGTCAAAATATTCTTTGGCTACCCTATTTTTGTTATGGAATTACGGCAGGTATTCTCTTGGACCCATTGCAATAGCCAGTTCCGCGTGTCTCTTTTCAATAGCTTATCTGTGTTTGTTTCATACTTCTGTCCAACGGTAGCCGATGCCATAGACAGCTTTTAAATAATCATCAATCGGAAAGGAGGATTTCCGCAGTTTATCGCGTAGATTACGGATATGTAAATCCAACGTACGATCCTCAGTATCTGAACCGAGACCCCAAATTTGTTCGATTAGCTGCTCCCGGCTGGTTTTCCTTATGAGTCGCAGGCCGGATCGTTTGCGAGACGGTAATAGCAAACGCAACAGGGTCATTGGAATTAATCCGCGTTACATTTTTTGTATTCATCGTAGCAAGGCCATTTGTCCCTTGTAAACTATGAAAAGCCTATTTTGGAGCAAATGCGGGCACATAGTATGATCCTCTTCAAGCTTTCCGCAGAGTATTCAGTAATACAAGTTCCTCTACTTATACACCCGGGCCCGCTTGAAGCGGGGGCTTTAGGCGCCTTGTTTGGACAAGCCTGTGATTGATAAGAAGGATATATGCTCAAATATTCGGGTCATACTATGTCCGGTTCAAGAGCATGTTCCTTTTTATGTTATACATATCAAAATTTTTGTTTTGATATTGAAATCATAGTTTATTATGTATATAATGGAAATAGAACATTTGTTCTGTTTTGTAAAAAAGGACATAGGAGCTAACAGAACTGCTTCATTACATAAGGAGATGCTCCTCCCTTTGGATACTGCAAGGGATAGTCTTGTCGGATGTTTTTGGGGTTTCATGTTGATGGAATTGAGAAATATCCAAATGAGGGGGAAGAGTTGTGAAAGAAAACAGTATCACAACAGGAGTAGAGGAGAGTAAGCTGGTGATTACGTGCACCTTTGATGCGCCGCGTGAGCTTGTAGGTAAGGCATGGACCGAGCCTGAGCACCTGAATCATTGGTGGGGTCCAAAAGGTTTCATGATGAATCTTTCCAGTTTTGACCTTCGCCCAGGTGGAGTTTTTCACTATAGTCAGAAATCCCCTGATGGACATGAAATGTGGGGCAAGTTTGTCTATCATGAAATCGATGTGCCGGAGAAGCTCATTTTTACCAGCTCTTTCTCTGATGAAGAGGGCAATACGATTCGTGCTCCATTTAGCGCAACGTGGCCTCTCGAAATTCAAAATACGTTAACGCTTTCTGAGCAGGATGGCAGGACGATACTTGTGATGCAAGGTGTCCCGGTAAATGCGGCAGAAGAAGAACACGAAACCTTTAAGGCAATGCATGACGGCATCCGGCAAGGATTTGCCGGAACCTTCGACCAGCTTGCAGAGTACTTAGCGAAGCTTTGATTGAAAGTAAAGATAGGGATAGGCAGTAAAAATAATAATGTTAAAGAGGTGTGTGAAATGATTTTAGGTATGCATCCTTACCTAGTTTTGAATGGAAATGGACAAGAAGCTGTGAGATTTTATGAACATGCACTTGATGCAAAAGTGCTCAATGTACAAACCTTTGGCGACATGCCTGAAAATCCAGAATCTCCAACTCCTGCTGCTGTAAAAGAACTTGTTTTAAATGCCCATTTAAAAGTTGGGGATACTGATTTGATGCTTTCTGACACATTCCCAGGCCAAGAATATGTAGTTGGAACGAATGTAACAATTGCGCTTATGACGAATGACGTGGAAAAAACAAAAGAAGTATTTGAAAAATTGCAAGACGGCGGTCAAGTCAAATTTCCGCTTCAACAAACGTTCTGGAGCCCATTATATGGGCAGGTAACAGACAAATTTGGTGTACTATGGCAAATTTCAACAGCTGCTGATCATAACTAATATGGCAGCGGGTGAAATATCAATTCTACCAATTACTAGGGAGTCTAAGTATGCCTAAAATCACAACGTTTCTCATGTTTGACGGTAAAGCTGAAGAAGCAATGAATTTGTATACTTCTTTATTTGATAATTCAAGGATTGTTAGTATTGCTCGCTATGGAGCGAATGAGGATGGGGCTGAGGGAACGGTGTTACAAGCCGTATTCTCAATTAACGGTCAAGAGTTTATGTGTATGGATAGCAGCATAAAGCATGATTTTACATTTACTCCTTCCATGTCGTTGTATGCAGCGTGTGAAACGGAAGAAGAAATCGATCGTGTTTTTGATAAATTATCTCAAGGCGGCACGATATTAATGCCTTTGTCAGCTTATCCATTTAGTAAAAAATTTGGGTGGTTAACCGATAAATATGGTGTTTCATGGCAGCTGAATGTTGTAAGCAGCCAGTAGAAGGTATGTCTATGAGAAAGCACACAGAGGTAAAAGGAATCTAATAATCTTTGCAATTCTAAAATAAGCCCTCCCATGGTAACAATGTATCAGAATGACCACGGGAGGGCTTTACTAAAGTTATGGGAGAACCCTTTCGAAATTATGTTAAACAGATTGCTTTTTAAAATTGCTTGAATAAATAGTAAAAACTATTACTATCAAAATGGCTAAGGCGGCATAAATATTGCTGTAATTCAAACTTTCGTGTTTAAGCAAAAAGGAGCTCTTTAGTTTTTTAGTTATAATTCAGATGCTGTCTAAAGAATGCTTCAATTGTAGCAAATGTAATTGGAGGGCTATCTGTAAATGGAAGGGGACTATTTCAATTTAAAATCTTTGTTGAGACAACCATCAAATTGTTATAGATGATAAACGTAAAACCACGGAGAGAATATTTTTCTATCTCACCGTGGTTTTACTCGTAGCCCAATTGATAGTGGGAATGCGGAATAATAATGGGAAGGGAAGAAAAGCTCAGTTTTCCCGACGGAGTCATAATGCGACGGAATTCAACTTTTCCCTTTATTTTAATTTTGTCACCAATCTTATAATCTATTATTTCATCTTCAATAAGCATTGGAATTGTGTTAACACGATCGCCTTTTATCATGATTCCTTCATGAATATTAATAAATAAGATTAAATTAATTTTGTCATTTTCCCAATCTCGATACAATCGTTTCTTAAATACCTCTCCTACTATATTCAAGGCTTTGTCACTCCTGATTATTTGAATCTCATGCTTAGGCACTACTTATGAAATGTAGTTCAAAGCTTTTTTACTCTTTAAGAGAGGTTTCATGCTCCGTTGGTTGCTTGCCAATATATTTTGCTTCTGGACGAAAAATAGTATTGTCCATAGACTGCTCGATTGTATGTGCCGTCCAGCCAACCATTCTACTGACAGTAAAGGTAGGTGTAAACAAGGAAGAGGACATATTAATAGCTCTCATAACAGCAGCAGCATAAAATTCGACATTCGTATTGAGCCTTCTTCCAGGTTTATACTCATCAAGCAATTGAACAGCAAGTTTTTCAACATAACCGGCTAGTTCAAGCCATGGATCATCTGCCCCAATACGTTTTGTGATTTCACTAAGCGCTTCCGCCCGCGGGTCTCGTGTTCTGTAGACACGGTGTCCAAATCCCATGAGATATTCCTTTTTCTCTAGCTTTTGCCGAATCCATGTTTCTGCTTTTTTCTTATCCGTAATCTCATTTAACATATCAATTACTCCTGTAGGGGCGCCGCCGTGCAAAGGTCCTTTCATAGCTCCGATAGCTCCTGTTACCGCAGAAACCATGTCGGATTCTGTAGAGGCTACTACCCTTGCTGCAAATGTAGAAGCGTTCATTCCGTGCTCCATTGTTAAAATCATATAAGCTTCAAGCGCTTTTGTATGAGAGGGAGAAGAGCGTTTTCCTGTTAACATATATAAATAGTTTTCAACATGACCTAACTCCATGTTTGGTTGAATCAGCTCTTCACCGTTTATTTTTCGATAAATCATAGCTGTAATCGTAGGAATCAATGCTGTTAGCCGAATAGCCTGCTCAACAGTAGGCTTCCACCCGAATTCTTCTGTTCCTAAAGCGGATACAGCTGTGCGAATTTGGCTCATTATTTCCATGTTACATGGAAGCAGTTGAATTAATTTATATACGTGTGGAGGTAACGCGCGATGGTTTTTTAATAACTCAGAAATACTTTGTTTCTCAGTATCGTTCGGTAGGTATCCATACCATATTAAGTATGCTATTTCCTCGAAGGAAAAGTTTAAAGCTAATTCTTTCGCATCATAGCCCCTGTAAATTAATCTTCCTTGTTCTCCATCAACTAAGCTTATGGCAGTTTCTGCAGCCACTACATTTTTTAAGCCTTTTTGCAGCATCTAGAATCCCTCCTTCATTACTTAGCAATTAATCAACCTTAAACTTTGTTTCAAACTGCTTGCTGTTTGCTCCTGTTTTACATGTATATGAATTAATTTGTTAGTAACAACCCTGGCGAAACAGTAAACGATGCTTCCGTTTTTTCCTTTACTTCCTCCACTGTAACTCCCTCTTGCGTTTCTATAAGAACCATGCCAGCAGCTGTAAAGTCAAAGACGGCTAGGTCTGTAATTAAACGGTGTACGACTTGCTTTCCTGTTAATGGAAGAGTACATTCTTTTTTGATTTTAGATTCTCCGTGTTTGTTGACATGTTCCATAATTACAACAACTCGTTTTGCTCCATTCACAAGATCCATAGCTCCGCCCATGCCTTTAATCATTTTTCCGGGAATCATCCAGTTTGCCAAATCTCCTCCTTCAGAAACCTCCATTCCACCAAGAATAGCAAGGTCAATATGTCCCCCTCGAATCATGGCAAAGGATTCTGCACTATCAAAGAAGGAGGCTCCAGGAACTGTAGTGATTGTTTCTTTTCCTGCATTAATCAAGTCAGGATCTTCCTGTCCTTCCACAGGATAAGGACCTATTCCCAGCAGCCCATTTTCTGATTGGAGCAGTACATTAAAATCATTTGGAATTTCATTTGCTACAAGTGTTGGCATTCCTATACCTAGATTAACATTCATTCCATCTTGAATTTCTTGGACAGCACGTTTTACAATTTTTAAGCGAATGTCGTTCATACGTTTTCCTCCACTTACATTCATTTTTAATATTGAACTCAATTAAGCTGCTGCGACTGGTATGTCTAGGTTTGTCATCTACTGAAGCGGATTTTCTCTTTGTAAAGGATGAATCTCATATATGCGTTTTTGCCACATCGTAATTTTTCGGTCTAATAGTTGACTTATTTCTATAACCTCTGGATCGGAGAAGCCTTTCTTTTCCGCTAATTCATACATATCCTGGCGATAGCCATTGATACTTTTTCTTAAAGCTAATAACTCTCTCAAAAGCATTGAAAGTCCCCCTTTTCCAATTTCATTACAAATTGGCAATCTATAAGAACTAGAAATATGCTTGTTGTTAAAAAAACTTAAAGTGCCCTAACCGTACGGCGCTCAATTCTTTTGTTATAATTTGAACCAAGTAAGACACGTTGAACATAAATCCCAGGAGTATGAATTTCATCAGGGTCCAGTTCTCCCGCTTCCACAATTTCCTCTACTTCTGCGATGGTAGTTTTCCCTGCCATTGCAGCTAGGGGATTGAAATTTCTTGCTGTTTTTCGGTATATGAGGTTTCCTAGCTTATCGGCCTTCCATGCCTTTACAAAAGCAAAATCTCCTACAATTCCCTCCTCCAAAATATATGTCCTACCGTTAAACTCTTTGTGTTCTTTTCCCTCGGCAATAGGAGTTCCTACCCCTGTTGCTGTGTAAAAACCGGGAATTCCAGCTCCGCCTGCACGAATTCGTTCAGCTAACGTACCTTGAGGAACCAACTCGACTTCTAATTCTCCGCTTAGGAACTGCTGTTCAAAAATTTTATTCTCTCCCACATAGGAGGACACCATTTTTTTGATTTGGTTGTTAGCTAACAGAAGACCAAGTCCCCAATCATCGACTCCGCAGTTATTGCTTACAACTGTTAAATCCTTTGTTCCTCGCTCTTTTAGCGCATGAATTAGTTTCTCTGGAATGCCGGAAAGCCCAAATCCTCCAACAATCAAAGTGGCCCCATCCTGAATATCTTGAATGGCTTCGCTAAAAGAATTCATAACTTTGCTTTTCTTCATTAAGGATCTCCCTTTCGAATCATAATTGAGTAGTCGGAATTTTATTTTTAAATATGTGATTTCTAACAGATCTGCACTTCAAGTATGTTTGTTTTACAATCAAGAACTCATAGTTGCTTAAGCGGAAATAAGAGGTAGTAATGAGCGATGTGAATCACATTTGTGATGAATAGATTACCTTTTTATGGCAATTAAAACTTTTTTTGTTATATGTAAGAGTTTACATTCGATGTTTCTATAAGTAAAATGAATAAAAAGAATACTTTGTATAACTAATTCGAATAAAATAGGAGATAGAAATGGAGTTAAGAGATTTAAAATTCTTTATTGAAGTAGCAAACTACAAAAGTTTTACGAAAGCTGCATCACATTCCTATTTATCTCAGCCTGCATTAAGCAAAGCAGTTAAGAAGCTGGAAGAGGAGCTTCATGTCGAATTATTCGATCGTTCTAGACGTCAATTAAAATTAACCGACGCCGGTAAAATTGTGTATCAGCAAGGAATAAAGATATTGTCATCCTTGTCTGAATTAACAACACTTTTAGATGAATTAATAAACATAGAAGCGGGCGAAATTAAAATTGGGATCCCTCCCTTGATAGGAACCTTGTTTTTCCCGTCTATCGCTAGAAATTTCAATGAACAGTACCCAAAGGTAGTCTTAGAACTAGTGGAGCTTGGGGCAAAGCTTATAGAGGATTTAGTGGAGGAGGGGCAAATAGATGTAGGGATTGTCGTCTTACCGAGCGACGAAACTAAATTTAATATTAGCCCTTTTGTAAAAGATGAATTCGTTTTATATATTCATAAAGATCACAATCTAGCACAGCAGCATGCTATATCTTTACATCAACTAAAGGATGAAAAATTTATCCTTTTTTCACGTGAATTTGCGTTACATGACTACATTAGACGAGAATGTGTAGCCTCTGGTTTTACACCCGCCGTCTCCTATCAAAGTTCCCAATGGGATTTGATCATTGAGCTTGTGGCTTCGCAACTAGGGATTGCCATTCTTCCTAAGTCTATCTACTATAAACAAAATAACCCTAATATTAGGATTGTTCCATTAAGAAGTCCGACTCTAATTTGGGAACTAGGGATTATTACAAAAAAAGATTCCTATCATTCGTTTGCTTTGAGAGAGCTATTAAAGCAGCTTACAGAAGGGAATGTTTATGAATCGTTCTCTGTCTAAAATACGAAGGATATGCCCTATCTATGTTTACATGCTATCACTTTCTCTACAATCGGAAAAAAGCAGTGTCTCGTCATGATAAGACACTGCTTTTTTCCTTGATACAGTTAATGAGTAATTTCTCTTGAATATTACACCATAATCTTGCAGATATCGTTTGTAAACTCTACCGGATCATGGATTGGCAATCCTTCAATGAGAAGAGCTTGATTATATAGCAGGCTTGTATATAAAGCGAGCTTCTCTTTATTATTCGCAAAGGCATCCTTTAACGATTGGAATACCTCATGATTTGGATTAATTTCCAGTACCTTATCTGCTTGGACATTTTGGTTGTTTGGCATGGATTTTAGTATTTTTTCCATTTCGATTGTGACTTCGCCCTCTGTGGATAAACATACAGGATGCGTCTTCAATCGCTTGGATACCCGTACATCCTTTACCTTGCCTGCTAAAATGTCTTTCATATAATCAAAGAGCTCTTTGTTTTCATTCTGCTGCGCATCTGTATCCTGTCCAGTTTCCTCTGCTTCAATTCCTAGGTCGCCGCTGGAGACAGATTTGAATTCCTTCTCCTTGTATGTCATGAGCATCTTGATTGCGAATTCATCAATGTCATCAGTGAAATATAAAATCTCATAGCCTTTCTCGAGCACGAGCTCAGTCTGCGGCAGCTTTTCGATTCTTTCATAGGATTCCCCGGAAGCATAGTAAATGTATTTTTGATCCTCAGGCATTCTCGATACATATTCATCTAAGGTTACCAGCTTTTTCTCCTTAGAAGAGTAGAACATCAATAAGTCCTGCAAGACGTCTTTATTGGTGCCGAAATCGCTATATACGCCAAATTTTAATTGTCTGCCAAAGGAGTTGTAAAATTCTTCATACTTTTCGCGCTCATCTTTTAATAAGCTTTGCAGCTGATTTTTGATTTTACTCTTAATATTTTTAGCAATAAGCTTCAACTGTCGGTCATGCTGCAGCATTTCTCTTGAAATGTTCAGAGACAAATCCTCCGAGTCGACCATTCCTTTGACAAAGCTGAAATAGTCGGGAAGGAGATCTGCGCATTTGTTCATAATCAATACGCCATTGGAATACAGCTCCAATCCCTTTTCATATTCCTTTGTATAATAGTCAAACGGAATTTTCTCCGGGATGAATAAAATCGCATTGTATCTTACAGCGCCGTCGACACTGATATGGATATGTTTGATTGGCTTATCAAAACCGTAATGCTTCTCCGCATAAAATTTCTCATAATCTTCAGAAGTGAGTTCTTTTTTGTTTTTTCTCCAAATCGGAACCATGCTATTGATTGTCTGTTCTTCGCGATACTCTTCGAACTCATTGTCGCTGCCTTCTTTACGTCTTCTTCCGGTCACATCCATTTTAATTGGGTAGCGAATGAAGTCAGAGTATTTTTTTATGATCGCTTTTAATCGATACTCTTCTAAATACTCATCATAGTTTTCATCCTCTGAATTCTCTTTCAGCTTTAGAATAATCTCTGTACCAACTGAATCCTTCTCACACGGCGCAATCGTGTATCCATCTGCACCTGTAGACTCCCACTTATACGCTTCATCGCTGCCTAAAGCCTTGCTGATAACAGTCACAACGTCAGCAACCATAAAAGCGGAATAAAACCCAACCCCGAATTGGCCGATGATATCATACCCATCCTTCAATTCATTTTCATTTTTAAATGCTAAAGAGCCGCTCTTGGCAATCGTTCCAAGGTTATGCTCAAGCTCTTCCTTTGTCATCCCGATACCAGTATCCGAGATTTTTAATGTTCTGTCGTCTTTATCCGCAACTACTTTTATGTAGTAACTGTCCTTATCAAACTGTAAGCTTTCATCGGTTAATGCTTTGTAATAGATTTTATCGATCGCATCGCTGGCATTCGAAATTAATTCTCGTAAAAAGATCTCCTTTTGAGAATAAATGGAGTGAATCATCATGTCTAACAGTCTTTTAGATTCTGCTTGAAACTGCTTTTTTTCCATATAAAATTTCTCCCTTCCATTTACAAATTCATACTAAACTGTAAAGCCCGATGCCTCATCGATTAGCACTCTAATGGTGTGAGTGCTAACCATTATTTTATTATCATAGAATATAGCTTTTGTCAATATGTCTGTATTGGTAGGAAAGTAAGGAAAAATCCAAACAAAGATCCGAGTTCGTAAAGAAAAGTAACTTTTTGCATTTCGAAAAAGAACTTCTCCATAAGTAAAAAATATTATGTAAAAAGGTCTCTTTTGCACGATGTGATGGACCAATGACTGAAACCATATATGGACTCAGTCAAGGAGATCTCATATACATTTCATCTGAAAACCGACCACCTTAGAGGAGGATTATATGAAAAGAATTGGGCTAGTTAAAAGGAGTTCGAAGGGGAAAGCAAGTATGTACCTCAACATGTATCAGCATCTCATGAATGGCGTTTCCCGTACCCTTCCATTTATTGTATGTACCGGTATTTTACTTGCTTTTTCTTATATGTTTCGTTTGACGATATTGAACTATCCCCATTCACCGCAGGAGGGATTTACTGAAAAATTGATTTCCATTACAGCGAATGCGAATCAAGCCGTTCAGTTTATTATCCCGGTACTGTCAGGCTTTATTGCGATGAGTATCGCAGGGCGATCAGGTTTAATTGTAGGTTTGGTTGGCGGCTTCATCGCATTGATAAGCGGTCAAGGCTTTATAGGGAGCATAATTGCTGGTTTTCTTGCCGGATACACAATTATAGGACTTAGACAATTAAGCAGCAAGCTTCCGCAAGCGGTAAATACCTTAAGACCAGTGTTGCTATATCCTTTGTTTGGGCTGATATTTACGTGTCTCATCATGATGTATGTCACGATTAACCCGGTAAAGGGAATAAATGATGCATTTATGATTTGGCTTCAGGACTTAGGAACAGATCATCTTATACTTCTAGGATTACTCCTTGGCGGGATGATGGCAATTGATATGGGCGGCCCCATTAACAAAATCGCATTTACCTTTGGTATTACCATGCTCCATACCGGTAACTATGCCCCGCAAGCAGCCATTATGGCAGGCGGCATGGTGCCTCCGTTAGGCCTTGCTCTCGCAACAACATTCTTTCCTGCAAAATTTACCAGGGAGGAACGGAGGGCAGGAAAAATATGCTACATCATGGGAGCATCCTTTATTACAGAAGGCGCTATTCCATTCGCTATAAAAAATCCAGTTTGCATTGTTCCGGGCTGCATCATTGGTTCAGCAATAGCTGGATTGCTAGCAATGTTATTTCATATTGGATTGCCGGCTCCTCACGGCGGTATATTGGTAATCCCGATTGTAACAGGAAATCCATTTTTATATCTCATAGCAATTCTAACTGGATCTTTTGTAACCGCTGTCATAGTTGGGGTTCTTAAACAAAAACCAATGATGTAATGGGATTCTCGTATGCAGGATGCTCAACAAAACGAAGGGGTTCTCCTTTGTTTTGCTTATGAGGTAATTATAATCGTTATCTATGTTTCTTTCATCTCTTGGTCAAGGAGGGAGAAAGTGTGTGTATTTGCAAGGCATCAGTTTTGTGCCAGCTTTAACATGGTTAGGGGAATTTGGCTCATGGTTATTTGGCACTTGGGACGAAAGCTTAAAGATTTTGTGTGTGCTAGTGCTTATTGATTATTTCACAGGCTTTACCAAAGGGATTCTATTGGGCAAAGTATCAAGCAGGATTGGCTGGAAAGGAATTTTCAAAAAAGCACTTATATTTATCGCAATTATTGTTGCCCATCTATTCGACAAAATCCTGTTTGAAGGTGCAAATGTAATTATATCAAGTGATGCTGCCTTAGGTGTATTCAATGAATCAGGAATGATTCGAACTCTCACTATTTGGTTTTATGCAGCAAACGAAGCGATCTCCATTATTGAGAATCTACAAGAAAGCGGTGTGAGAATCCCGAAGTTTGTTGAAAAAATAATAAGAGATTTAGAGGAACGGTTGAATGATAGGGGAGAAGACAATAAAGATTGAGAAATCTATAACTTCTGAAATGAAAAATATCCGTAAGGTCCCATTCTGGTAAAGAACGGGACTTTTTATATTGAGGGAGCAGATGGGCATATGAAGCTTAGCACGGCATAGCGACGGGGTGTATGCAAAAAGATCGAGTCAATATCTATCTTAAGGTGGATGTTTTTTTTCTTGTAATATATTACACTAATATATAAAAGAAATGCGATAGAAGGGATACAATGATAACGGAACAGAAACTGATTCAAGAAACTGTAGAAAAGCAGGAAAAGCGAACCGTTATAGAGGCTGCCGTTCTTGCTGGCATATTGCTTATATGCGCTTTGTTCTTTCCTGCATTGAAGGGGCTAGCGGCACTTGTCGTGATTGTATATGTATTTGTTGAACGGCGGATTAGACGGCGGACGATGGCAGAGATCGGTTTTCAGCCTGAGAATATGCTGTGGGATCTTATACGAATGGCGCCCCTCATCATACTCGTCGGAGTTGCTTTGCAACTGGCTTTCTTTTTTTGCTGGAAGCTATGGATGCCAGAGATGCTCGCACATATTCAAAGCAGATTGCCAGTAGATGCTGCATTAGAGCCAAAGGTCATTCTAACAATCCTTGTGGCGACATTTGGAGAGGAAATCACATTCCGCGTTTTGTTCCAGCAGCGATTTAGCCGCTTTATCGGGCTGCCGGCAGCTATTGCGATTTCCTCCGTAATCTTTGCGGTTGTCCATTTCTCCAGCGGGCCGTGGAGCATCGTCGGGATGGATATGCTTGCAATTGTTGTGGACAGCATTATATACGGAATCATTTTCGCAAAAACAAGAAATATCTATGCCTCGTGGACGGCACATGCACTGGCGGACCTGGTAGCGCTGGGGTTATTAATGTATGCCGTATAAACAGGTAATTTGCATGCACAGAAACAGAAAAGCAGTGCATAGCGCTATCAGATGTGTTTGCTCAATGAAAAAGGGGAAAACGTAAAAAAGCGGCTGCCCGAGCCGCTTTTAATTTGAAAGTTTTTTGTAATACAGATAGGAGGCGACAAACGGAACACCTGCCGTGCTGATGACCGCAACAATAAATAAGGAAATTTTCCACATAGTTGGAAGAAAGGCAGCAATGATCATCAGAATGCCGGCAAGTACGAACATTTTAGCGCCGAGCCGGTTTGTGTAGCGCCATATCTCATCATTTTGCAGCGCCCACGGCGTGCGGATTCCGATAAAATAGTTGGATTTTACACGCTGCGTATAGTTGCCAACTATAATGAATAGTATGCCGATCAATAGCGGCATCACAAAGTCGATCGGTACCTCATAGCCTGCACCATTTAGGATGATCATACCGTACATGATAACGAAAAAGGTTAAGATAGCATGGATCATTGTATCGTAGCTGCCTCGAAACTTAGTATAATTCTCCTTGCGCGGATCTATTTTTGGAGTGATGGTCCGCAGCACATATAATACAACCGCAATAAGCGGAACTCCGAAAATGACGCTATACTTGCTGCCGTAGCCGTCTATTTCTCCTTGCCAATTCCAATGCATCGGCACTGTCTCCGGCAGATTGAAATAGCCCCATGCTCCTATCGCCACTGTAAGCAAAGCAAGAATGACCGTATATACACGGCTTTTCATTTACTCCTCATCCTCTCTCCCGGTTTTATGCGAAACATCAAGCAGCCACTTCATCACATCTTGCAGCACTGTCGTATTCAGCGAATAATAGATAAACTGCCCTTGTCGTTCATCCTGCACGAGATCAGCGCTCTTCAAGATGTTCAAATGATGCGACAAGCTCGGCTTGGTAATGTTAAAATGCTCAGCCAGCTCTCCAGCCGTGCGGTCCCTCACCTTCAGCAAATCAAGAATTTGCCTTCGCGTCGGGTCCGAAAGAGCCTTGAATGTCTCATTCATCGAAAACAACCCCTTAGATATTTAGATAATTATCTAACTATCTAAAGTATATGTGAAAAGCAGTAAAAAGTCCACGGCATCTTTCCTGTTTTTTTACAATAGGCTATAAAGGAGGGCGTGCTATCATGAACAGATGAGAATGAGTGGTGGAGGAATGCTTATGAAAGCTATATTTTATAACAAATATGGTCCACCTGATGTTCTTGAATTAACAGAGGTGGAAAAACCTATTCCTAAGGACAATCAAGTACTGGTAAAAATTCATGCAGCATCCGTGAATTATGGCAACCTGGTTCTTTTGAAAGGAGAACCATTCCTAGCCCGCTTTGTTTTCGGTCTTCTAAAACCAAAATACTCGATACCCGGAGGTGACATAGCAGGCCGGGTTGAAGCAGTCGGCAAAGATGTTAAGCAGTTTCAACCAGGCGATGATGTATTTGGAGACCTATCTGGCTCTGGCTGGGGCGGTTTTGCCGAATATGCAGCTGTTCCCGAAAATGCACTAGCATTAAAACCAGCCAATATGTCCTTTGAGGAAGCTGCTGCGGTACCTATGGCGGGAGTCACAGCCTTACAGGGTCTACGGGATAAGGGCAAGATTCAGCCGGGACAGAAGGTATTGATTCATGGCGCCTCTGGTGGTGTGGGGACTTTCGCAGTACAGATCGCCAAATCATTCGGGGCTGAGGTAACTGGTGTGTGCAGCACAAGAAATTTAGACATCTTGCGATCGATTGGAGCAGACCATGCCATTGACTATACAAAGGAAGATTTTACCCAAAAAATGCAGAGCTATGACCTGATTCTAGCTGTTAATGGACATCAACCAATTTCAGCTTATAAGCGGGCATTAAGTCCCAATGGAATTTTTGTTCATGTCGGAGGTTCCGAGGCTCAAATGTTTCAAGCCCTGGTCCTAGGGCCTTGGATTTCAATGACCGGGAGTAAGAAAATGGGCAACATGCTGCAAAGAGCAAACCAAAAGGATCTGATTTATATGAAAGAACTTCTTGAAGCCGGCAAAGTAAAACCAGTTATTGATAGACGTTATAAATTGAGTGAAGTACCCGAAGCTCTCAGATATTTTGAAGAAGGACACGCTCAAGGAAAAGTTGTCATCACTGTGTGAAAAAAAGGGAAGGCACACGCTTAGATAACAGCAGTTGTTTGGTGCGGCATATCATAGCGGTTAGGGATTACAACATCTTCAAAACAGGTCGTATCCTCGATGGAGAACACAAGCTGCCAATTGATCTGCCGCGTTTCTATTTTCCAAATAGCTGTGCCTCTTTTCATATGTTACTCTGGCATTCCTTTGCCCCGTCTTCAGTAACAGAGGACGGATAGCACGTATACTGCTGATAGGCTTTGCAGGTGAGGGCAAAGAGGAGAGAAAGAATTGCAATCATCACGAGTTTGTTTAGCATGGGAATCATCTCTGTATAAGAATATGAAGGCAGATGTAAAAATATTTAGTATATATGATAATACGTACGGAATGGGATTTTTGGTATGATAGAACTAGAAAATAGACTAGTGGAAGGGGCAAACACTATGCCAATTTACAATAAACTCGTACGAGATCACATTCCGGCGGTCATTGAGCAGGCAGGAAAAACATGTACAACAAGAATATTAGAAGAAGTGAATACATACAGGAATTGAAGAAGAAAAGTCAGGAGGAGCTGACGGAGTACCTGCAGGCATCTGATGACGAAAGCGCGCTCGAAGAACTAGCCGATTTGTTGGAAATTATGCATGCATTGGCGAAGTGCCATGGTGCTGGCATAGAAGAGGTGGAGCGCATTCGGGAGAAAAAGGCTGAGGAGCGCGGCGGGTTTGCAGAGAAGGTTTTCTTAATTGAGGTGCGGGATTTTTAGGATGTGATGTTAGAGAAACAAGGGAACACTTTAACTTCTTGTGTCCCCCATGAAAGTGTTACTGTAAACCCGCTTATTTAGACTTTCCCTTCTTCATAGCCTCACCCAGCCGCTCCGCATTCTCTAACCCGCTTTCGCTAAATGCGTTATCGCTGCTGAGACGGCCGCGAATTGGACCGCCCTCTACATCCTTATCTCTTTTGTTTATCGATTGACTTGAATTGCTTCCGTTCATTTTTGCCATCTGCTTTCCTTCTTTCATCCGTGAATTCCTTTATATTGTCTGCTGTTTTTCTTCCTGTATACCTGATTTTCTATTTGCTGATTGCCTGCTGCCGGTTCCTCGCCTGATAACCTTTCGAGGTGAAGGGAATAGTATGCGTAAGAACTTTTAGTGAGGTGAGGACTATGATGCGTGATGAACCGAGAGATTATATTACGGTTGAAGATGACCGGGGCAATCGGAAGGATTTTGCTGTTGAAGCATTGTTTGATATGAATGATGAATCCTATGCGCTTCTAGCAGCTGAGGATGAAACAATCGTAATGAAGATTGAGGGAGAGGAAGGGGACCAGTACCTAGTAGGGATTTCTGACCCTTCGGAAAGTGAAGCAATTTTGGCTGCGTACCAAATTGCCGTGGAGCATGCGCCTGCAGAGTAAGCAGATCCGCCCGTCTGCTATGCTCAGACAAAAAGTGTAAGGTATGTATCGATAGGATAAGAAAAAAATAAGGAGGAAAAGGGGGCTATCATGATGAATAATCAACGAATTCCAGAGCATAAGCTGAACTTTACAACGACAGCAGGCCAAGCTGTTGAAAATATGGCAAGCAATGAATTTTCTAAGGCTGCTGCTTCAGAAAAACCATCCACAAAGCAAGGGAATATAAATCAAGGGAAGTAGTGCGCGGTATGATTGGGCAGGGACTCTGTTTCCTGCCTTTTCTGTTTAAAAGCTTTGGTCCGGTTCTGTACAGAACCGGACCAAAGCATCTCTTACTCGTTATTTTCCTCATTTATTCGTTTGGCATTTGTCTTAACATCATTTTGTTCTTCCGCAAATTCTGTTATATATTGATGATTCATATGTCTAGGCTCTGTCGTTTCCTGATTGATTGGTTTGGCGTTTATCTTAGCGTCATTTTGTTCCCCTGCAAACTCTACTGTGTATTGCGTATTTGTACGTGTAGGCATTGTTGCTTCTTTATTTATTAGCTTGTTGGTTGTCTTAAAGTCGTTTTGTTCTTCCGCAAACTCTGTTGCATATTGGAGATTCATATTTCTAGGCTCTGCTTCTTCCCTTTGATCGAATACAAATCTTTTCATAAACATGTGGAACAGAATTTCGGCAGCTGTGATTCCAAGTGCAGCGAAGAAGGTGGCGAGTGTAAGGAATCGTGCTGGACCAATGAACACGTAGTTGAGCACCCAAACGGTGACGAAGGAAAGCCCGAAGTCTGCCATGAGTGCCTTCATATTCCCAAGCCGCGGCAGGAGGAATAAATCCCCTAAAACGTAGGTTGCTGCAGCTGTAATGATTGTGATGAGAAGTATTCTAGTGAGCGATGCGTGTTCGAATGCACCCAGAATGGAAAACAAAACCGTGCCGACAGCAGCAAATTTCACGAGTAATGCCATGAGATGTTTCATGTTCAGCCCTCCATTATTCTTGCGGAAAATTCCTTTCTTAATATTCCTAATCGGATCCGAAAATAATCTGTATCCACTCATTATCCATCATTGGATGAAACTGTATGGAACTTGCAGTATTATGTAAAACATGAATACCTTGCACAGAAGGCAGCGGTATATTCCAACATGCTTAGGCAACTCTAAAGATGACTTTACAACCAGGGAGGTCTTTATATGCACACAATGCAGCATGGGATGCAGCAGCTGAACCAATGTCGTATGATTGCGCAGCAAATGATTCAACAAACGCAGCAAGCGAGTCAAATGTACCGCCAGATGATGCAAAACGAACAGCAAAATGCAATGATGCTTGAGCAAATGGCGCAGCGCGAGCGTCAGGCCGTTCAAACGATCCAGCAAAGTTTGCAAGGACATGAGATGGCGGTCCAACGCTGCCAGCAAATAATTGCCATGTGCAACCAAATGGAACAACAGCTTACATCACAGCCGATGATGCCAATGGCACACATGACACCAATGACGCAAATGCAAGGCGGATTCCATCAGCCGTTCCAACACTAGAATGTAAAAAAGGGAAGAGGGGAATGCCTCTTCTCTTCTTGTTTCCTGTTGTTGTAATAAGAGATAGCCCCTGAAATATTCGGAACCTTTCGGATGTTTCAGGGGCTATCTCTTTAGATGCTGTGCTATGTAATAATGGCTAGCGATACTAAAGCGAGATAAAGGATAAGGACACCTGTATGAAGAAGTCTTAACGAGGCTTGTAAATAGGGCAGCATTGTGTGATAGGGGGAGAATTTTGTGATGAAACATAAAATTGTTGTAGCCGGATGCGGCAGTATGTCAAATACTTGGCTCGATTACGCGGCAGAGCGGGAAAATGCCGAAATTACAGGACTTGTTGATGTGAATGTGGATGCAGCCAAATCAATGGCTGAGAAACGGGGCTTACAGGTTCCTGTGTTCTCTGATGTAGCACAGGCTCTTGCGGAAACGGATGCAAATCTTCTGTTTGATATTACCATTCCTGCAGCGCATAAGCAGGTTGTGACGACAGCATTGGAAGCAGGATGTAATGTATTTGGGGAAAAGCCAATGGCAGAGTCGATGGAAGATGCAAAAGAAGTGCTGCAGGTAGCTGAAAAAACAGAGAAAAAGTATGCGGTTATGCAAAACCGCAGATATTTGAAGCAAATCCGTGCATTTCGGGATCTATTATCAAGTGAAGCTATTGGCACAGTCGGTTCCATCCATGCGGATTTCTTCCTTGGTCCGCATTTTGGAGGATTTCGGGATATGATGGATAGCCCGCTTATTGTGGATATGGCCATACATACATTTGACCAGGCTCGTTTTATTACGGGTGCGGATCCAGTTTCCGTCTATTGTCACGAATTTAATCCTCCAGGCTCCTGGTATAAAGGGAATGCATCTGCAATCTGTATTTTTGAGATGAATGACGGCTCGGTTTTTTCCTATCGCGGCTCTTGGTGTGCTGAAGGTTTCAATACCTCATGGGAGGCGGACTGGCGTGTAACTGGAAGCCGAGGGACTGCCCTTTGGGATGGCATGAATCTGCCGGTCTGTGAGGTTATAGATCCATCCCGCCCGGCTGAATTTCTAAATCCGGTGAAAAGGGTGGAGGTCCCAAGCAATTGGGAGGGGCAGGAAGGTCATTGGGGCTGCTTGGATGAAATGTTTGCCTCGCTTGAGCAGGGCCGGCTGGCAGAAACGGATTGCAGCGATAATATTAAAAGCATGGCGATGGTATTTGGTGCATTAGAAAGTGCAAGGAGCGGCAAAAAGGTTTTGTTATGAAATTTATATCAGGCGAATGATAGATTTCATTCGCCTGATATTGATTTTTAGAAAAAATCGAGCAAATAGGTTGTGGTAACAGGGATGATCGCTTCCAGCTGTACCATTTGCTCATCGGTTCCGATTAATCTGCCGTAGCGCTGCAGAGCTTTCGGCCTTTGATAGCCGATCATCATAGCGGTCAGTGTCTGAATATCACAGCTTAGAGCAGCCAAACTCTCTTTTAGTTGATATTCCTGTCTATTTACGGCAGCGTGTCCATCTTTATTTACTGTTATGTGCCAATGGCCATTATTCCACGGTGCATATTCATCTTTTACTTCCAGTATCCATTCCGCAGCAGTGCTAGATGGCTGAAAGCGATATTGCTCCAAAAATGATTTCACATCCACAATCCGCGCCATAAAATAAGGTACGGTCTCCTGCTTAATTCGCGGATTCGGCAGCAAAAAAGGAAGCGCATCATCAACGGGTGCAGTCAAGACAGCCTTGTCTGCCATTGAGTCATGGTTAGCTAAAAATGTCCAAAGTCCCTGCCTCGCTTCTTCGTCAAGAAAGACGAATTCATGAACTGTCAGCTCCCGCTGCTTCACCTGATAGAGCACATAGCCGCTAGGTGTTCCGGTTGCTTGAAAATAAACAGCTGCATGCCCCTTTTTGCGGCGGAATACCGAGGTTTCCCACCATTCCTTCGTGCGTCGCAGCGTTCCATTATAGCGGGAAGCATATTCCTCGTATATTCCGCTCAGCAGCTCGATATTCCCTGTATGCCGCTCGATATAGCCTCCTGTTTCTTTTCTTTTTGGAAACAGTGCTGTTTCTATCTCATACCGCTTATAGTCGATATAGGTTTCCCAGCCGTATTTGCGGTAAAACTCAAATGCAAACGGTACGAGAAAAGAAAGAGTTTGCCCGTTCTCCTTCATCTGTTCTAGTGTATGTGTAAGCAAGCTCGCGACCAATCCTTGCCGGCGCAGCTCTGGCCAGGTGGAAACACCGGCAATGCCTCCCATAGAGAATACTTTGCCGTTTAGATAGGTTTCCAGCGGGATGAGCGTTAATTGCGCAGCTAATCGATCTTGAATAAACAATCCCCATGCTTCTTCTGGTTTAAATCGGGATCTTGCTTCAGCCATTTCCTTTTCAGTTAGTTCATATTGAAAAGCATACTTAGATAGTTCCATACGTTCAGTAAATTCTTGCACGGTCAACTGGCGGATTTCCATTTTCAAGGTCACCTCGTTCCATTCGTTAAACTAGTAAACAAGTAAATATTCCATTTTTGCCGCTTTGTTTCCTGCGAGATGGGAAAGTATATACATGGGTAGTATTTTTTTCGGTAAAATGATAGACTTGCTTCAAATATAGGATTGTAAAAACATGTAAAGGAAGCGGGACCATATGAAACAAGAGCAAGCATATATAGATGAAATTCTTGCCCGTTTTTTCCCTAAGGGAAGCTGGAGGACATGGATAGGGGGGGCTGGCGTAAACAATACGACTCGATTTGTGGAGATGCACGATGAGCGTTATGTGCTTCGCATTTATGAAACCCATCAGGATGAGGATAAGGTGCAGTATGAACATAGCGTGTTGCTTGCTTTAAAGGAGCTGCCTCTTGCATTTGGCATACCGGAGCCAATTGAAACGCCAGAAGGAGATACGATCGTGAGAACGCGGGACGGCAAGATTGCCGGGTTATTCCGCTTTTTAGATGGTGTGAATCCAACCCTTGATGAGCCGGCTCAGCTTTATTCGTTTGGGCGGGCAACCGGTCAATTGACCCGTTCTTTTGCGGGGATACAAATGAAGCAACGCCCGGTTTACAGGCCGTACTATGAAATTGAGAACACCCATCCACGTTGTTCGCTGCAAGAGGTGATACGCTTTTGCACGAGACCTCCGGCTGATTTTACGGAGCAAACTTCCGAACTTCTCCATATTTCCAAGCAGCTTGCAGCGTTCCAGAAGAGTGTTCCCATGCTGAAGCAGCTGCCGCATCAGCTCGTTCACGGGGACTTGAACGCATCCAATATCCTAATAAACGAAGACGGCAAGGTCTCAGCGGTACTAGATTTTGAATTTGTTACACATGATTTGCGGGGGATGGAACTGGCTGTTTGCTTAGCTGATTTCATTCGCCCCGGTCAGAATGAAGCAATAATCTGGACAAAAATTGCTGCCTTTCTAGCAGGGTATGGCAGCGTGATGAAGCTGACGGAACCAGAAATACAGATGATACCGCTCCTTATCCAGCTTCGGAGACTCGATGTTTTTCTCCATTTTCTCGGTCGTTATTGGGACGGAATTGATTCGGCTGCTACTGTCCAAAAGTATATATATGAGGCCGTTAGAAGAGCGGATTGGCTAACTGTGCATCAAGATAAGCTGATTTCGATGTGTATGGATGATTTGTTAGATAAACAATGAGACTGACAGACTTCGCCATAGCCTCAGTCATTATAAAAACACCATGCAGATCTTTTTTATGTTCTGAATGGTGTTTTTTACATAATTAGTATTAAGTTAGAATGAAATAAACGAACCTTATTTACTATCAGCATCTATTAGCCAGACATCAGGCCCTGCTTCACCGCACACAGGTCCGCATTTAGCCTTTTATAGTCTTAACTACTTTCTTTAAGAAGTCTATTTGGAGTTTGTATTGATCGAGCATATTTTCAAAAGTAATTTTGGTTAATTCATTGATTTCGATAAACCGTGATTTAGTCCTTTGCCCCGCTTCGATTTCTTCCATTTTGGTTTGAAGCCCTTGTATTTGAGCTTCTATCGCTTCAACGATACAGTCTGGTTCTGTATGTAGCTTCAGTCTGCCATGCATTTTCATATATATGAAACATGTAAGCTTTGGAATCCTTATGCTTTTAGAAGAAGTTTTTCGGCCCCGCGATTGCAAATTTGAATAAAGGCACCTAGGAAAAGCACGAACACAATGCTGCCCAACCCAACAGGCCCGCCTATGAGATAAGCGGCAAGTAACCCTATTCCCTCGAGGAGCGTTCTTGAAAGATTTATTTTTAAACGGAATCGTTCGACAATGGCTAACATCGTTCCATCATATGGCATAGAGGGAAACTTAGATGTTAGATAGACACCGATTCCTATCCCAATGAAGACTACTCCTGCCAAGAAAAACAACCACCTTGATAGTAAAGATAAATTGGCAAGATAGACATTTTTAAGCAAAAACTCCATACAAAAATCTAGAATGAGTCCCCATAAAACAACGGTGATAGCGGATTCAAAAGCTGGCCGTTTTTTTATCAGCAAACTGTTGATCAATAAAAATATGATTTGCCCGATAATCACGCATGTTCCGATAGAGAGTCCTACTCTTTCGGAAGTTCCCGCATAAAAGGCATCCCAAGGCCCCGCACCAATGTTTGATTTGATCACCAAGCCTACACCTATGCAGGCAACCATCATTCCTGCTACATAAAAAATACTTCTTTTTATCATCCCGAATCCCCCATGGCTGTGAAACCGTTTTTCTTTTGTAACCTGATTTTGATTATATAGAGAAAATGGGAAATGGTAAACAAAATTTAACAAAACTTCCTGGGTATAACAGGAAAAGCCCGGCGGTAAGCAGGGGATGAATGCAGGCTGGGCAATCGCCCGGCATTTTTTCGTGAATGGAGAACTTTCACGTGAATTGTTAATTGATCATGTACAAAAAATCAACAGCCTTAATTAACAAGACTATAATCAAAACGAATACAACGAAAAAACTTGACAAAAAAGTCAAGTCTCCCCAGTTCTTACTAACTATGTTTAACTAATTTTTTTCTTGCCAAAGGAGTATTACCCCTTTCCTGCTTGGAAACCCGGAAATTTTGTCATGCCTCCATCAGCGTATACAGTAATTCCAGTAACGTAACTGGCTTCGCTAGAGGAAAGCCATGCAGCAACAGATGCAATTTGTTCAGGTTTTCCGATATATCCCATTGGAATAAGACTTTCGACCCCGGCTTTTAGTTTTGGATCTGAAAATTTTTCCGCATTAATTGGGGTATCAATAGCACCTGGCCCAATACAGTTCACACGGATTCCTTTCGGGGCAAACTCCAGTGCGAGCGTTTCAGACATTAATTTCATCCCGCCTTTACTTGCTGCATAATGAACGAAGTGCGGCCAGGGAATTACCTCATGAACGCTCGACATATTGATAATGGAGCCTTTTATATTGTTCTCAAGCATATAATCAATGGCCTCCCGGCAGCCGAGAAAGGCACCTGTAAGGTTTGTAGCGATAACTCGGTTCCAATCTTTAAGAGATAAATCCTCCGACGGGACCTCATTTTCAACTCCGGCATTATTAATCATGATATCGAGTCTTCCAAAATGTGAAACTGCCTCTTGAACGAGATGTTTTACATCTTCCTCTTTTGTCACATCTCCTTGAATTGCAATTGCATCTCCGCCAAAACCTTTTATCTGGGCAATCATATCTTTAATAGCAGGATCATCCTTAAAATAATTAATGACAACTTTAGCCTCTTCCTGCCCAAAACGATAAGCCATCGCTTTGCCAAGGCCTGTTGAGGCACCAGTAATCACAACCACTTTTTCTTTTAAATCTGGATACATGAAACACCCTCCTATTTTTTAGTGAACCCTAACAAAATTCCTCCTGCAATCACGAGAACACAGCCAACGATGACAAACACGATTTGCCGTTTAGATTTTTTCTCATGAAGGAGAAAAATCCCCCCAAGAGTTGAAATAATAATCCCGGTTTGTGATAGCGAGAAGCTGGTAGCCACGCCTATTTTAGGAATAGATAACAAAAGACCAAGGTTTCCCGTCCCCCACAGTATTCCGGTAACAATATTTCGAAGCGTATACTTATTAAATGGTTTGTGGCGGAAGGTTAGAAGAAACGCTCCAATCAGCATTCCTACTGCTTGAGGAAGGATGACTGACCAGCCATTCAAGTTGAACCATCGCACAATAACGACATAGGCTAAATACCCTGCTGTAGAAATCAATAATAGGATATAACCTTTTTTCACTGCTTTATTATTATCCTTATCTTTCTTATCTCTTACGGTAGTAAAGATTACCCCGATGATTATGAGAAGAATTGCGATAGTGCCAATTATGATCACGTTACGGGTTGTCCATTCTTTAAAAACAGTGACCCCAACGAGGGATGCCCCCACTAATTGCATGCCAGTAGAAAGAGGAACTGTTTTTGAAACCCCTAGGTACTTAACAGTCCAAAGCTGGTTCCGTTGACCGACCGCCCAAAACATACCGGAGAGAATTCCAATGATAAAGGTCAAAGTGTTGAGCGGCGGGTGGACAGTAAAATATAAAACAATCGAAAACAGTAACGCCCCGACGGTTATTCCGAACGTTTGGCTGAAAGCATCTCCGCCAAGCTTTACACTAACCAGAACTATGCTGCCCCAACATAGGGCCGGGATAAGAGCTAATAAAATACCGACCAAATTCAAGACCTCTTTCTATTATGTATAAAAGATATAATTCCCAATAGTCGAAAAAATAATCAAATATTGCTATTGTAAAGCAGCGAGGGATGAGCGCTTATTTTTCCAGAGGTGTATTTTACCTGTGGACAAGAACTGGGAAGCATATATAGAGCGAAAAAAGAAAAGCAGCCCACACTTCCCGCAGTGAAAAAGGTCTGTACCTTTGCGTCATTACGAGAAGGGTGAGCTATCCTATGAGAAGCCTGTTGAACGGCTTGATATTTCATTTTGCCTCGCAGGAGGCAGATATAGAATCCCTTGTCTTCGGCTAACGGAAACCCTCTTGCGCCAGTGAGGAGTTTACTCTAGATTTAGACGTCTATACGCCCCAGGGGCTACGCCGTACTTTTTCTTAAATACCTTGTGAAAATAAGGATAGGCGCCAAATCCGCAGTCTTCAGCAATTTGCTCGAGCGTCATTGTGGTGTATTTCATCCGCTCAATTGCAGCCGAGAGCCGGATTTCCTGCGCGTATTCCATCATGGTTTTCCCGACGCTTTTTTTAAACAGGTGAACGGATCGAGAGACGCTGAGTCCGGCATGCTGCGCTACGTCTTCAACCTTAAATACGGTTGTGGCATGCTCTTCAATGTATCGCATCATCCGCGTGACCGTATACGGATAGCTGAAGGAGGGGGCGGTTTCATTGATGGCTCGCTCTAGAGATAAACAGAGTGACCGCAGCAAATATTCCGTAAGCTCTTCATTTTCCCTGGACGGCGGCCGGCGTTTTTCGATAATGATATGACGCCATAAGGATAGCAGCTTTTCGTCAAGATCGATTCGGGAGACATTCGGCTTGACGGAACGGTTCCACCATTCCTCAACCCAAGCACCTTCGCAGGCTAAGTGATAGTCCCCGCTGTTTTGGCCCTCTTCCACAAGCAGTTCATAATGATCTCCGGGTTTGATTAGCAGGAGATCTCCTTTCTTGAAATCCAGTCGTTTTCCCTTCACAGTCACTTCGCAGGCTCCTTCCGTTTGCAGGCGGAACAGGTACGCGGGGAACCCGGATTTATGCTCGGAGTGAAATTGCTGTGTATGATAGGAATAACCGCAAAAGAAAATGTTCGTCGTCATAAGCTTCCCCTTTTTAAGTAAAATAGTAAGATAGTAGATGTTTTAATTATATCGTTTATGTTCATTTTAAGGTACATTATGTATGATGGAATCAAATAAGTAATATATAAGATACATCAAGAGAGAGGGGATTTGTGGGAGGATTGGGGGCTGATTTTGTAAGTGTGCCTATTGTGAAATGACATGCTATAAGGAAGGTTGTTTCAAATTAGATAAAGCAAGAATCATATAATCTATTTTTTTGCTTATCATTGATAGCGCTTTCTGATAGGACGCAGCTATTTTTCAATGAATCTATAGTGAATGGTATGTCTAAAAGAAGAGTAATGAAATGAAATAAACAGCTAGGGGCTTTTCGTAAATAAGGAATGAATGATACTAAATAGTAGAAATGAGGATATAAGATGAAAAAAATTCCAGTGGCTGTACAAATGTTTACATTGCGTGAAGAGAGCCAGCAAGATTTTGCAGGTACTTTGAAAAAGGTTGCCGAGCTTGGCTTTGATGGTGTTGAATTTGCCGGGTATGGCGGATTAACTGCGAAGGAAGTAAGAGCGTTATTGGATGAGCTTGGTCTTAAGGCAGCATCCAGCCATGTACCTCTTGAGCAATTAGAAAATAATTTGGCTCAGGTGATTGAAGATCAAAAAGTATTAGGAAGTGCATATGTTGTATGCCCTTACTTAATGCCGGATCGTCGAAGTGAAGGGGATTATAAAGCGCTTGTTTCAATATTAGACGAAGCTGGTGAAGCATGCCGGCGTGAAGGTATTACTCTTTGCTATCATAATCATGATTTTGAATTGGAGCGTTTGTCTGATGGCAGAACGGCACTGGAGACTATTTTTGATGATACGAATGCAGAGAATGTAAAAACGGAGCTCGATGTATACTGGTTGACGAAGGCAGGAGAGCAACCGGTTCAGTGGATTAACCGTTATAAAAATAGAACACCGCTCGTTCATTTGAAGGATATGACAACAGATGAGGAGCAATTCTTTGCGGAGCTTGGAACAGGCGGAGTTGATATTGAAGCAGTATTAAACCTAGGAGACGAAGCTGGTGTTCAGTGGTGGGTGGTTGAGCAGGATAGAAGCCGTCGTACACCGTTTGAAAGCATTGAAATCAGCATCAATTACTTGAAAACAAAGCTGCCGCATCTTGTGAATAAATAAAAAGAGAATTGGACATGCATGGGTATGCAACGCTCGAGTAAGAAATATACGCCAAAATGAAGAGGGAAAATGAGGAGGAACAAAGATGAGTACATTAAAAGTTGGAGTTATCGGCTGCGGAAGTATTGCGAAATATCGTCATTTGCCGGAGTATCATGCAAATAAAGAAGTAGAGATTGTTGCGGTTTGCGATATTGTTGCAGAGCGTGCTGAGAGCATGGCTGCACAGTATGGTGCCAAAGCATTTACAGATTATAAAGAAGTATTGGAGCTTGCTGATATCGATGCAATCAGCGTTTGCCTTCCAAACTATTTACATGCGCCAGTATCAATTGCAGCGCTCAATGCGGGAAAACATGTTCTTTGCGAAAAGCCAATGGCTACATCAAAAGAAGAGGCAGAGGCGATGATCGAAGCGGCGAAAGCAAATGGTAAAAAGCTGATGATCGCACATAACCAACGTTTTGTTGCCTCCCACCAAACAGCAAAGGAAATTATTGATAGCGGCAAGCTTGGGAAAATTTACAGCTTTAGAACGACATTTGGCCATCCAGGACCAGAAGCATGGAGTGTAGATGGTGCAACGAGCTGGTTTTTTAATAAAGAGCAGGCATTTATTGGTGCAATGGGTGACCTCGGCGTCCATAAAGCAGATTTAATGCGTTATTTGCTTGGAGAGTTTACGGAAGTAGGGGCATTCATTGAGACGAATGCAAAACAAAATACAGATGTGGATGACAATGCAGTTTGTGTTTTACGTACAGAAAGCGGTATCATCGGAACGCTCGCAGCAAGCTGGGCATATGTAGCAGGCGGCGACAATTCAACCGTTATTTATGGGGAAAAGGGTATTCTTCGTTTAGAAGATGATCCGGAATATTCACTCATTGAACAATATCGAAACGGTACTGTTGTTAACCATAAGCTTGCTAAAATTCAAACGAATGAGGAAGGCGGCCAGACAACCTCACATGTAATCGACCATTTTGTAGAAAGCATTCTTGAAAATAAAGAACCGCTTATCACCGGCGAAGAAGGTATGAAATCACTGGAAATTATTTTGGCAGCGCTTGAGTCACAGGAAACGAAACAAATTGTTTCCTTACAAAAGGAAGGAGCGATGGTGAAATGAAGCTAGGTGTCTTTACGGTTTTATTTGCGAATAAATCCTTTGAAGAGATGCTCGATCATGTAAAGGCTTCCGGGCTTGATGCAGTTGAGATCGGCACAGGCTGCTATCCGGGGAATGCACATTGCCCGCTTGATGAGCTTTTAGAAGATGAGCAAAAACGAAAGAACTACTTAGAAGCCGTAACATCACGCGGTTTGACGATCAGTGCATTTAGCTGTCATGGAAATCCGCTCACACCGGACAAAGCTTTTGCAGAAGAATCAGATTCTGTTTTGCGCAAAACGATTAAACTGGCGTCTCTTCTTGGGGTACCAGTTGTCAATGCCTTTTCCGGCACTGCAGGCGACAGCGAGGAAGCGAAGCAGCCGAACTGGCCGGTTGTGCCATGGCCGCTGGAGTACGGTGATATATTAACATGGCAATGGGAAAATAAATTAATCCCGTACTGGAAGGAAATCGGCGAGCTTGCCCAGCAGCATAATGTGAAAATCGGTCTTGAGCTGCACGGCGGATTCCTTGTTCATACGCCGTACACACTGCTGAAGCTGCGCGAGGCAACATGTGATGCGATTGGTGCAAACCTTGACCCAAGCCATATGTGGTGGCAAGGAATCGACCCGGTTGCTGCAATTAAAATTCTCGGTAAAGCCGGCGCTATTCACCACTTCCACGCAAAAGACACGTATATCGATCAAGATAATGTTAATATGTATGGATTGACAGACATGCAGCCATACGGCAATGTACAATCACGCGCATGGACGTTCCGAAGCGTTGGCTGCGGGCACAGCATGCAGGAGTGGTCTGATATGATGAGTGCGCTTCGTATGTATAACTATGACTACGTTGTCAGCATTGAGCATGAAGATGCAATTATGTCCATTGACGAAGGCTTTGCGCGTGCTGTGAAAAACTTAAATGACGTTTTAATCCGCGAGTCTGCCGGCGACATGTGGTGGGCGTAAGACGTAAGTTTCCATTTGAAAACGCACATAAAAAATAAAGAAAGAAAAAGAATACGAATCTCTAAAAAGATCTAAAACCAATCAGCATTTGATTGGTTTTATTTTTTTCTCGTAAACATGGGGCAGAGGAGTTGTTTGTATACGGAATCCGGTCTCATGAAAAAAGAATAAATTCATAAAACTTAGTATAGCGTTAATGCTGTTGTGTTAATCTAGTGTATCTATTTTAACTAAACCCTGGGAAGTAATGGATTCCAATAATTTACAAAAAATACATAATTTCTAACATAACCACAACGGTTCTTTAACATTTGGTTAACACCCCTTTTTTATAATGTCAGTAATTGTAGAAATTAAGGAGGAGTAGGATGGAGCAGTAACGTAAGAGAAGGAAATCTAGTTCATGATAGAGTTTGTTAAAAGTTAGGAGGAGCTGCTGAATTTGCTGCTTTCTCGTTCAAGTTTACTTTACTAGATTAACGAAGCGCAGGTATAGCTTATTATGAGATTTTTATCCAGAGAGGGGAAACATCCATGCTGAATGAGCAGCCGTTAAATGAGTTGATTAAAAAATTGAATAAAGAAAGCTTCCAAAATAATAAGTTTGATCGCCGCAGCTTCTTTCAAGGGGCTGGTAAAATTGCTGGACTTTCGCTTGGATTGACGATCGCCCAGTCGATTGGAGTGGAGGCATCTAGTGTTAACACTGCCCCAAGTTTTCAAAACTATCCGTTTACGCTTGGAGTTGCCTCCGGCGATCCGCTTTCCGACAGTGTTGTTTTGTGGACAAGACTAGCACCAGACCCGCTTAACGGCGGAGGAATGCCGCAGCATACAGTAGCGGTCAAATGGGAGATTGCAAGGGATGAACACTTTCACCAAATCGTGCAGCGGGGGACTGAGCTGGCGAGACCTGAGCTTGCCCATTCCGTTCATGTCGAGGTAGATGGATTAGAAGCGAATCAAGTGTATTACTACCGTTTTAAATGCGGTTATGAACTGAGCCCAGTCGGAAGAACGAAAACACTTCCAGCAAATGATGCAAACATTGCCAGCATGACATTTGCCTTCGCTTCCTGTCAGCAGTATGAGCATGGCTATTATACAGCTTATGAGCACATGGCAAAAGAGGAACTCGACCTTGTTTTCCATTTAGGCGACTATATTTATGAGTACGGCCCCAATGAATACATAGCCGAAACGGGCAATGTCCGTACTCATAGCGGTCCGGAAATTGTTACGCTTGAAGATTACCGAAACCGTCATGCTCAATATCGCTCAGATGCGAATTTGAAGGCTGCTCATGCGGCGTTTCCATGGATTGTAACGTGGGATGATCATGAGGTTGAAAATAACTATGCCAATGTCATTCCTGAAAAAGGCCAGTCCGTTGAAGCGTTTATCAAGCGCCGCGCAGCTGCTTATCAGGCATATTACGAGCATATGCCGCTCCGGACAACTTCTTTGCCGCATGGAGCAGATATGCAATTATACCGCTCTTTCTCTTATGGCAATTTGGCTGATTTCTTTGTGCTCGATACACGTCAATACCGTGATGATCAGGCAAACGGCGACGGAACGAAGGCGCATACGCCGGAGTCTCTAAATCCGGCCCGCACCACTTTAGGAAAGGAGCAGGAAGCTTGGCTGCTTGGAAACCTCGGCAATTCGAAATCTCATTGGAATGTACTCGCGCAGCAAATTTTCTTCGCACAGCGGAAGTTTGGAACAGACACAACACCAACTTACAGCATGGATTCGTGGGATGGCTATCCGGCTGCACGCCAGCGTATTACAGATTTTGCAAGCAGCAAGAACATCAACAACATGATCGTCCTTACTGGAGATGTGCATGCCAACTGGGCATCAAATATCATGACGAATTTTAACGATCCAAATTCTAAAATCATTGGGGCAGAGTTTGTTGGAACCTCCATTACATCCGGCGGAAACGGCTCGGATAAGCGGGCGGATACGGACCGCATCCTAAGCCGTAATCCAAACATCAAATTCTTTAACAACTATCGCGGTTATGTCCGTTGTACCGTCACACCGGAGCAATGGCAGGCTGATTACCGTGTTGTTCCATTTGTGACAGAGCCTGGTGCGGCTATTTCGACGAGAGCTTCATTTATTTACAAAAAAGACGGCATGGGACTGCAGGAAGTTGCAGCTAACGAGATTCCACAAGGTATTAAGATTTCGAGTGAAGTAGAAGAAGATCGACATCGTGCACATGGACGTGCTCACGAAAAACAAATGGAGAAAAAACAAGAAAAGGTAACCAATTAATGCGTCTCATTTTTAATGAGTCAAATGATTCAACTGCAGGAGTTGATTTAAATGTTTTCAAATATTGGAATTCCAGGCTTGATTTTGCTCCTTGTGATTGCTTTGGTTATTTTTGGACCTTCCAAGCTGCCTGAAATCGGAAGAGCTTTTGGCCGCACGTTAACAGAATTTAAGAATGCGACCAAGGGGTTAGTATCCGATGGAGATAAAGAGGCAGAAAAAAAGCCTGCACTAACGACGGTTGAAAAGAAGCAGGAGAAATCAGCAGTTTTATAATGAATAAGTAGACGGGGAAACTCGTCTACTTATTTGTTTTATAGAGAAACAGGAGATATATAGAGTTTAATATTAACAAAGTTTACAAAAAATTAAACCATTCACAATTGTTTTACAATTGTTTACAATCAGTTCATTAACATTGTCCTATTATTCCAATATAATCAGAGTCGTAAGTTGATGGACATAATATATTTTAGTTTTAAAGGAGAGAATACTTAATGGATCGTCGTTTATTTTTAACATATGCTGGAAGTAGTGCTGCGGCATTAGTTGCTGCAGCATCAGGGATTGGTGCAGTAAAAACGAGTGCTATGACAGCAAATCATTTAATGGCTGGACAACCTTCAGGGACAGGCAAGCCGCTTACAGCTCCATTCACTCCAATTAATCGTACATGGGAAGATGAATTAGTGCTGCCCGAAGGATACAAGTATAATATTATTGCCTCTTATGGAGATGTAATTAACTCTAAAGGTGAAAGATTCGGGGATGCAGCGGACCTGACTGTTTACTTCCCTATCGATAGTTTAGAAGGCGGAAACAATTCAGAAGAGGGCTTAATCTGGGTCAATCATGAATTTCCTGAGCCAGGAAACTACATGAAGATGCTGGGAATTGACGAAGCTACTTTTAAGAAAGAAAACCTTTCGAGCTATCCTAAACTGCTAGAAATGGAGAAAGAAGCAGTTGGTGGTTCTGTGATTCGCGTAAAGAAAGAAAATGGCGAATGGAAGCTAGTGCTAGACGATACATATAACCGTCGTGTCGATGGTACAACTCCTATTGAATTAACTGGTCCTGCTCGTGGAAGCAAAGCTGTAAATGGCGCTACAACAGTTTTTGGTTCACTTGGAAACTGCAGCGGCGGACGTACTTTATGGAATACAGCTTTATCCTGTGAGGAAAACACGGAATATGGCAGCTCTTATGGCTGGCCTAACTTTGATAATACTCACTATGGCTGGGTTGTAGAAGTCGATCCGTTCGATCCGAAAAAACCTGTACGAAAGCATACGGCACTTGGCCGTTTTGCGCATGAAAATGCAGCAATGGGCTTAACAAAAGACGGTAGAGTTGTCGTTTACATGGGTGACGATAAAGGTGATGAATGCTTCTATAAATTCATCAGTAATAAGAAATTTAATCCAGCTAATCGTGAAGCGAACTTTGATATTTTAGAGAACGGAACATTATATGTAGCAAATCTGGGTGAACAAAAATGGGTTGCACTTGATTATGCAAGCAACCCAGCTCTGCAAAGCAAATTTGCCGATCAAGCTGACGTCTTAACAAACGCGCGTGCAGCGGCTCGTGTTGTAGGTGGAACTAAATTAGACCGTCCAGAGGATGTGGAAATTCACCCGCATGACGGAACTGTCTTTTTATCGTTAACTAATAACTCAGGACACGGCAATTTCCATGGTCAAATTGTACGATTTGCTCCTGAGAATGGAGACCATGGCAGCGATTCATTTACGTTTGAAGTATTTGTTGCTGGCGGACAACAAAGCGGTATTACTTGTCCTGACAACCTTCACTTTGATAGCAAAGGAAATCTTTGGGTCGTAGAGGATTTCAGTGCGACAGAAGATAATGTGTATGCAGCTTATAAAAACTGCGGTGTATTCCTGGTCCCAACAGATGGCAAAAGCTATGGTGTTCCGCACCAGTTCGCATCAGGTCCAAAGGGCTGCGAAGTAACTGGTCCATGGTTAACACCTGATGAGCGTACTTTGTTCCTGGATGTACAGCATCCTGAGACATGGAATCCATACCCTGGCTATAGTTTTGGACGTTCCTGTCTAGTAGCTGTACAAGGCGGAAGCTTCAATAAGTAATAGCAACTGCAGCTAAAAAATAAGACAGCCAGTCTTCTTTATAGAACAAGGTGTAAACGAAGCAGCCTGTTTACACCTTAGTTCATTTCGCATGAAAGGAGCACTTCTGATGGTTTTTGTTTGTTCAAAACATGTAAAGGAAGCTTTAAAGAAGATTCATATTCCTCACATTCAGTCAATCTCAGATAAAGCTAAAACAAGTAAAAATCTCAGATGTGACTTTTGTTGTCAGCAAGCGAATTATAAATTGTTTGATTATTTTCCTATAAGAAAACGAAGCTTAAAAAATATTATATAAAACAGGAGGTTTATCTAAATGTTCCAAAATATAGGGATTCCTGGTTTGATTTTAGTCCTTGTAATTGCTTTGATTATTTTCGGACCTTCCAAGCTACCGGAAATCGGACGGGCTTTTGGCCGCACGTTAACTGAATTCAAGAGTGCAGCCAAGGGGTTAGTATCCGATGGAGATAAAGAGGAAGAGAAAAAAGAAGAGAAAAAGCCTGAATTAACAGCTGTTGAAAAGAAGCAGGAGAAATCCGCAATTTGATAATGAATGGGTAGACGGGGGGACTCGTCTACTTCTTTTGTCTTATATAAAAACAGGAGGTATCTAAAGTGGAAAACAAGGATTTACATCTTATTGAACATTTAGAGGAACTTCGTCAACGAATCATTAAAACCTTAGTTGCATTCATTATTTTTATCATTATCACTTTTATTTTCGTACAGGATATTTATGGGTGGCTAGTTAGGAACCTTGACGGAAAGCTAGCCCTCTTAGGTCCGAGTGATATTTTATGGGTGTACATGATTATATCAGGGGTATTTGCCATAGCGGCCACGATTCCTGTAGCTGCCTATCAGACATGGCGGTTTGTAGCGCCGGCGTTGACAAAGGAAGAGCGCAGGGTGACTTTAGGCTTTATCCCGGGTCTATTTATTCTGTTTATAGTTGGAATCTCTTTTGGATATTTTATTCTGTTTCCGATTGTATTAGGGTTTTTAACAAAACTGTCTGCAGGGCAGTTTGAAACGATGTTTACAGTAGATAAATATTTTCGGTTCATGCTTCACTTAAGTTTACCGTTCGGTTTTCTATTTGAGATGCCCTTGGTGGTGATGTTTTTAACAAGATTGGGAATCCTCAATCCGGTGAGGCTGGCTAAAGCGAGGAAACTCTCTTATTTTGCCCTTATTGTTGTATCCGTCTTGATTACACCGCCTGATTTTATATCGGATATTTTGGTTATTGTTCCTTTGCTGCTTCTGTATGAATTAAGTGTCACGATTTCCAAGATTGTATATAGAAAAAGGCTTGCAAGTGAAGCCTCAGTGTGACAAACAAAAGCAATAGGGGCTGTCTCAAAAGCCCCTTTTTCCTACAATGGCTCCAATGTGATATTTGGTATGATGGTTAGCGAAACGAATCAAAAGTATCCGGTTTAGAAAGGCATTTCCTGTCTGTTCACTTATGTTTCTTCCTGTTTTTAAAAAAAGCAATAACAAGAAGTAAAAGAGGGATGCCCACTTGAAACGGAAGATGCAGAAGAAGCGGAACAACTTTTATTCCCTCCTGAATATGTTCGGAAAAGCTCCTTGCCATCGTGACTGATAAAAATAAAACAACAAGGCCAATTGGATAAGCCAGCCGTGAGGATTCTTTAATGTTCAATAAGTCTGCGGTGCCAGTTACAACTGCATAGATAAATATGCTGATTTTAAAGAAGCCGCCAATAATCAAGGTGATCATAAAAAAAACATCCAGGCGTTCTAAAAACTCTGCTACTTGGATTGTCTGTATTGTACTAAGGAGGGGGAATTGCGAGCGTGAAACGAGATCAACGCCGCTAACACTAATATTGATAACCAATACAATTGCCAAGTTGATGCCGCTTAAGGCTAATGCGCATAAGCCTGTGATTTTTGCCCTTTTAGGCTCATTCAAATAAGGCAAAAGCATAGCAAATACAACTGCTTCTCCGAATGGAAAGTATAAGGTTTGAGTCCATACAACCTTTATAACCGGCAATATGCCTTTTTCCAATACAGGTTTCAAATTATGTAGATCAACCAAACGGGACACAAGAACAAGAATAAAACCGGTAACGGCAAGCAGATACATTAACAAAAAAAGTATTTCTCCTGTTCTTGCCAGCACCTCAATTCCTTTACGGACCGTGTACGTAACAACCATTACTAATAATGCGTTCACAATAAATAATGGGGTTTCCTCATAGGCGAATGTTAATAGCATTTCTCCAAAGTCTCGCATTACTCTTGCAGCGACATAAGCAAAATATATCATGTAAAGAAAAGCAAGGACCCGTCCGAAAACCTTCCCGATTATTTTCTGCACATATTCCGTCGGCAAGACATTAGGATAATAGCGGTAAAGACCATAATAGATTAAAAATAAAAAAAGTCCTCCTGTCATCCCAAGCAGAATGGCAAGCCACGCATCCTGTTTCGCCTCAATTGCAAGAGGAACGAGCAAAGCACTGCCAAGCTCAAACAATACCATTAGAATAAACAGCTGGACTGCACTGATTTTTGCTTTTTCCACTGCTTTGTCACGCCCCTTCTACTTAACGAATATTTTTTATATCAGAAAAATAGGACTTGTTTCTCAGACCGGTGCGGCGTATGAAAGCATCAACAGTTACATTCACCTTTAATTCAGGAAAATACCTATCATTCCAATCTTGTTTCAGTTTGTTCCATATTTTTGGTTGGGACTGGTATATCGCTTCACCAAATCCAAAAATATCCGATTTTTTCTTCTGAGCACGTTTAATAGATTCCTCTATCTCCTTCTTGATTTCTTTTTCTAGAGCTTGTTCCACCTTTAGTAATACGTGCGGGTCGTTTAGCTGAATAGGTACTGCTGCCTCGCCGATATCTCCTTCTGTACGGACTTGAATTGAAATTTGAGGCTGGCCGCTTTTCATGCTGGATGAGGTTTTTGTATTTTGACGGATTACCTCATAAGCAATTGCCTCTTTTTTTCCTTCCCAACTAATACTTATAGATGTTCTTTTGGCTTTATTTAGTATCCATCCTACCCCTCTTGCTGTTTTTCCATGAAACCAATCGACCAATTTTCCATCTTTAAAAATAGCCAGGCCATCAGCCTCAAGGATTTCTTTAGGAGCGCTTATTTGAATATGCTCCTGCTTTGTTGCCTGTTCGACACTGCCAAGCAAGCGAAATCCGGAGATTACCGGCTCTTTTCCGGGGGATGTGATGCCCCTCACCACATCTTGAATCTTAATATTCATATGTTCTCCCCACTGTTTTTGCGTAAATTTTAACGTTTTAATTACTTTGTTAGCCGGAATTTTATCAATATTCGTTAATGTTTTTACAATATCTCCTGCTTTTGAATGATGGGCAATGACCACTGTTGCTGTTTCCCGAAATTCAGCGCCGCGATCCAGTGCATCAAAAATAGTGTTGATTCCTTCTTCTTTTGCCAATTCATCGCTAATTACGATTAGATTCGCATGGGCGTAATACATAATGCGAGAGACTTTTCTTGAGACGCGGCGGCTTATTTCAAGTACATTGTCTCCGGTCGCGGAGTAGACGTTAACGGGTGGATTCTGCCCGCCCCCGCCGCCCTGCAATCCGCTTGCCACATTCCCCGGACTAATAATTTGGTAGGTTCCGACATACTTTCCCTCTTTATTTTTATCAATGCCGATGGCTGCGACTAACGCCAGTTCAGGTAATTCCTTTTTGCTCCAGCAGCCTGAAATGAACACGATGCCAACCACCATCAAGCAAAGAAAATACCATTTATGATTCATTCTGATCACCTTTTTCAGCGCTGTGATTCGCCATCCCGCGATTTTTAGGAGGCTGTGGTCTTTGGTTGTTCCCTTCGCGAACCACGTTTTCCCCGCTCATTAATTTTGGTCTTTGTTTAAATGTCCACCACGGCGCCCGGATGACTGTATCGTGCAGATTCGACGGGGTTAATGGCGCAAATGGCGTCATATACGGGATGCCGAACGAGCGCAGGCTGCATAGATGAACGGTCATCATAATAATCCCGAGAATGATGCCATAGAAGCCGAATGTTGCTGCAGCAAGCATAAACAAAAAACGAATTAAGCGAGCAGAAATCGCAATTGCAAATGCAGGAGTAGCAAAGCTGGCAATCGCGGTGATGGCCACGATAATAACCATGGCCGGCGAAACAATTCCGGCCTGTACTGTGGCTTGGCCGATTACAAGAGCTCCGACGATGGATACTGCCGAGCCGATTGCTTTTGGCATTCGGACCCCTGCTTCCCGCAAAATTTCAAATGTTACTTCCATGATAAGAGCTTCTACAACTGCTGGAAACGGAACGGCTTCCCGCTGCGCTGCAACCACAACCAATAGCTGCGTCGGGATCATCTCCTGGTGAAAGGTTGTGGCAGCAATATAGGAGGCAGGTGCGATCAGAGATATAAAAAAAATTAAGATTCGTAAAAAGCGCAGCGCTGTTGCGATATCAAAACGGGCATAATAATCATCGACAGCCTGAAAAAATTGGATAAATACAGCCGGTGCCAGCAGCGCAAAGGGAGTTCCATCCACAAAAATAGCAATCCTGCCTTCAAGAAGATTGCCCGCAACGGTGTCCGGCCGTTCCGTATGATAGAGCGTTGGAAATGTTGTCATCGTTTGGTCTTCAATCAGCTGCTCAATATAACCTGATTCAAGAATGCTGTCTATGTCGATTCTTTTTAAGCGTGTGCGAACCTCCTCGACGATTTTATCATTGGCAATTCCGTTTATATACATGATGGCAACGTCTGTTTTTGTAACTCTGCCGATTTTCATGGATTCGATCCATAAATCTGGACTTTTTATAATTCGGCGCACCATAGCGGTATTTGTCCCGAGCGACTCTGTAAAGCTTTCTCTGGATCCCCGGACTGATTGCTGTGTGACCGGCTCCTGGATAGAGCGTTTCTCTCCGCCTTTGGCACCGGCACTTAGCACTCTGTTGATTCCATCTACAAAAATGATCGTTTCCCCTGACATGAAAGATGAGAACAGTGTATTCCAATCACTGAGTAATTTTATATCGCCGAGCGCAATCCCCTCTTCAGCAATGATTTCAAGGGTTGTTTGCCTGGTGAGCTTTTCTTGCAAATTAGAATTGTTCATCATTGGTTCGATTAAAAAATCATTAATGGTCTGCTCGTCGACAAGACCTGCAATATACACAATTGCAGCCTTAATCTCAGCATGGATGCCCATTTTCAAAAGCCGAATGACTATATCGGAGCTGTCCCCTGTTTTCTGCTTAATCACCGCGAGATTAGCCGACAAGGAATAACTGATAGATTCTGGCAGCCCGCTGCTAGACTGATTTTTGCTGTTATTCTGTTGCTTTTGCTCTTTAAAAAATTCAGACATGATGGCAAGCTACCTTTCCTTTCTTTTATTTGTAAATTTCCCCAGTATGCGATTTACTTATGCAACTTTGAACGTATTTTCACCAGAATTCCTATTCTTCAAGCATGATAGGAGGGGCAGAGTATTACGTATCTTATTTTTGTATAGCGGTTTAGGAATAGAAGAGACTATAGGTTGGAGGGTGGTAATAATGAAAATCCTTGGTATTATTATTTTGATGACGGGAGCTTTAATGGCTCTTTCTTTAGGCTTGGATATCCTTCAAGGATTTGATCTACGCACGGCACTGTATAATGCTTTTAGTCCCTTTCGTGTTATGGAGATTACTGAATTATTTGTAGCCTTTCTTTTTATTTTTTTATTAGGTATAGAACTGATATCTTCTCTTTACAAAAAAAAGAAACAAGCAAATACGCCCGAAAAACAACCGCAGTCCTGAAAATAAAAAGCTGGGGACAGTTCAAATCTGTCCCTGGCTTATTGGATTTGATAAGCAAATACTATTTGAGGACTTACTCAGTAACAGGAAAGTATAAAAGAAAGGGAGGAGCGAGGTTTGAAAATAAAAAGAGATAGTAAAAAGGAATTTGTCTTAATCGAGGAGGGATGAAAAGGAACGGATGCGGAGCCGTCTAACAGAATTCACAAAGACGGTCTGTCCATTTTGATTCAGCAGGTATAGGTTTTTTGCATCAGAAATGTATTCAAACGATTAAAATACAGATAGACTTCAGGTCAATTTTAAAATAATATGAATTTGTTAGGAGGTGCCATTTTGAAGAAAAAACAAGTCAATGCGATAGAAGTTGCCAGGCTGGCGGGTGTGTCGCAATCAACTGTATCAAGGGTATTTACCCCCGGTGCAAATGTATCCGCTAAGACACGCCGCCGTGTACTAGAGACGGCTAAGGAACTAGGATACCGCCCAAATGCTCTGGCACGAGGGTTGATTACGAATAAAACAAATATAATTGGTCTTGTGATGAGGGATATTCAAAATCCATTCTATCCAGAAGTTTTGGAGAAATTTACAAGAGGTTTGCGTAAAAGAGGCTACCATGTTCTGTTTGTCTATGCTGAAAGAGACGAGCTGCAGCAAGAGGATATATCACAATTCCTCGAATATAATGTAGAAGGCATAATTGTTACGGATGCCTTATTATCTTCCAAAGTCGTTTCACATTTTTTTGAAAATCATATACCTGTTCTCTTGTTTAATCGATATGTTAAAGATTTTTATGGACATGTTGTCTGCTGTGATAACTACTCTGCAGGTAAGGAGATAGGGAAATATTTATTTGAACAAGGGCATCGGCGAGTTGCTTATATTGCGGGGCATACGAATACATCAACAAGCCGTGACCGTGAAAGGGGGTTTCGGGAGGCGCTTGATCAAGAAGGAATAGAACCTATAGTCGAGGTAGGAAATTACACATATGAAGGAGGCTATCAAGCGGCATTACAATTATTAAAGGGAGATTATCAACTGGATGCCATTTTTTGTGCCAATGATATTATGGCGCTGGGAGCAATTGATGCAGTCAAGTCTCTAGGGCTAACCGTTCCTAAAGATGTGTCAGTTTTAGGATTTGATGATATTCTAATGGCTTCTTGGCCCGGCTATTCGTTAACGACATGGCAGCAGCCAACGGATGAGATGATTGAAGCCAGTATTCAAATTCTATTAAATGAGATTGCTGGAGAAAATGAGGGGCCGGTTTCTGTATTATTCCCCGGCAAACTAATTGAAAGGGGATCTGTAAGCACTTTCAAAAAAAGATTGACAACATTATGAACTATCGACTATTCTATTAACAGACAGAACAACTTACATTATTGGAAGCTAAAGATCCAATAAGGGTAAGGTTTATGTTAAACACAAAAAGATATAAATTATATCTTTTTTCGTTCCAAACATTTGCATACGTATGCAAACCCTTTTGTGCATGTCATTTTGCATGCGTATGCAGGTTGTGTAAAATATTTTTGCATACGTATGCAATTTCTTGCTCTACGTTATTTTTGCATACGTATGCAACTATAAACAAGGGGGATTTATTGTGGCTAAGTATTTAAAGCAAGGGAAAAGTCAGGTGGAAATTGCAGAAAACGATGCAAAGGTATCCGAAACAGTAAGTAAAATTATTAAGCGTATTGAAGCAGAAGGCGATGCAGCGGTAAGAGCTTTATCTGAACAGTTTGATAAGTGGTCACCGGAAAGCTTCAGACTAACTCCAGAACAAATCGAAGAGATTGTAGGCAGTGTACCGGAGCAAACGATTGAAGACATTAAGTTTGCCCAAAGCAATGTAAGACGTTTTGCTGAAGAGCAACGAAAATCAATGATTGATATTGAAGTGGAAACATTACCAGGTGTCATTCTTGGCCATAAAAATATTCCAGTGAACAGTGTCGGATGTTATATTCCAGGCGGCCGTTATCCGATGGTTGCATCCGCACATATGAGTGTTCTTACGGCGAAAGTGGCAGGAGTAAAACGTGTAATCGCTTGTACTCCTCCTATTCAAGGAAAAATTCCTGCAGCAACTGTAGCAGCAATGCATCTGGCAGGAGCAGATGAAATCTATATCCTCGGTGGTGTTCAAGCGATGGCAGCGATGGCAGTCGGTACAGAAACCATCCAGGCTGTTGACATGCTTGTAGGTCCGGGAAATGCATTTGTAGCAGAAGCGAAACGTCAATTATATGGTCGCGTCGGCATCGACCTTTTTGCGGGTCCGACAGAGACATTAGTAATTGCAGATGAAACGGCTGACGCAGAAATGATCGCAACTGATATTTTAGGTCAGGGAGAACATGGACCAACATCACCAGGTGCTTTAATTACCACATCTGAAAAGCTGGCACAAGAAACGGTAGCGGAAATTGAACGTCAATTACAAACTCTTCCAACTGCAGATGTGGCACGCGTATCTTGGGAAGATTATGGTACTATTATTCTTGTAGAGAATGAAGAGGAAGCGTTAATTGAAGCTGATAAATTAGCTTTTGAGCATGTTGAAATTTTAACAAAAGATCCTGATTACTTCTTGAAGAACATGACAAATTATGGATGTCTTTTCCTGGGACCGGAAACGAATGTAGCGTATGGTGATAAAGTAATTGGTACAAATCATACACTTCCAACAAAAGGTGCAGCACGTTATACAGGAGGACTTTGGGTAGGTAAGTTTTTGAAAACGTGTACATACCAAAAGGTTACGGAAGAAGCCAGTGCCTTTATCGGTGAGTACGCAGCTCGGCTTTGCCAATTAGAGAATTTTGCAGGCCATGCGGAACAAGCGTTGCTTCGTGTTAAACGTTATGGAAAAGTAACAGTTTAATCATCTGCAGGAGAGGATGCTTTATGCAAGGTATTCCTCTCCTCATATAAATTTGTACGTATTCCGAGAAAACCTTTATTTGGATATAATCACCAAGGATATCCATTGGTGTATATAAGAAAATAGATTACTAGTCATATGGATAGCAAACTTTAATATGAACCTGCTGCTAGAGGGTTTCTGTCATGGTGCCTAAGGAGAAGCTGGGGTACATACATTGCAGAGGATCAGATAGATGTTCTTATCTCTGATGTATTTAGAGGTAACAGTCAGGAATTCTTTAAAAGCGCTTACAACAAAATCGGCATACAATCTGCTTCATGACATAGTCGCAGGGGATGGAAACTTGCATGAATAGAATGAAAGGGGATGTTAGGAATGACAGTTCATCAATTACTCATGCCAAACCAAGTTTTATATGGCAAAGATTCTTTTGCTGAAATCGGTAAACAAGTAAAGGGCCTCGGAAAAAAGGTATTAATCATCAGTGATCCGATTATGGAGAAAATCGGGAACGTAAGCCTTTGTGAAACGTATTTGAAAAATGAAGATATTCCATATGCGAAGTATTTAGGAGTGAACTCTGAGCCTACAGATATTCATGTGGATGAAGCGGTTGCTATATGCCAGGAGGAAAATTGCGAGGTGATTGTCGCAGTCGGCGGTGGAAGTTGTATTGACACAGCAAAGGCGGTAGCCGTTATTATGACAAACGGCGGACATATCCGAGATTATTACGGGGGCAAAAAGCTATTTTCTAAAAAGCCATTACCGCTAATTGTTGCTCCAACTACTGCAGGGACAGGATCAGAAGTGACAAGTGTAACGGTTATTACAGATACGAAGCATGATATAAAGATGATGCTAAAGCAGCCAGAGCTGCTGCCGACGGTTGCAATTGTTGACCCGATGCTTACAATTTCTTGTCCGCCATCAGTAACGGCCGCAACAGGTATCGATGCTTTATGTCATGCAATGGAAGCGTTTATCTCCCGCCGTGCGCAGCTCGTAACAGATACGCTCGCATTAAGAGCTATTGAACTCATTATCGGAAGTCTTCGCGATGCGTATGAAAACGGAGAGGATCTTGAGGCGAGGGATAAAATGGCGCTCGGTTCTATGATGGCAGGTATAGCATTTTCTAATGCTTCTGTTACATTAGTACATGGAATGTCCCGTCCAATTGGTGCAATGTTCCATGTGCCGCATGGTGTGTCCAATGCAATGCTTCTTCCTGCAGTGCTTGAATTTACAAAGGAAGATGCTTCTGAGAGGCTGGCTAAAATAGCAAGAACGGTATTGAAAAATATAGATGGGCTTTCGGAGAAGGAGCTAGTGAACGAGCTTATTAATGAAATTAAGCAATTATGCAATGACTTGCGTATCCCGAATTTAAAGTCATGGGGAATTGATAAGGCCAAATTCGATCTTGTCGTTTCTAAGATGGCTACGGATGCAATAGCAAGCGGCAGCCCGGCAAACAATCCTAGGGTACCTACACATGAGGAGATTCTAAATCTTTATTATATTTGTTACGAGTATGATTTTTCAGTAAGACAGCAATTAGTTAAGTAGTATATAAGCCAAATAAGGGGGAAACAAGCAATGGATTTACTCATTATTATATTAGCTTTAGGACTTCTTATGTTCATTGCCTATCGGGGATTCTCTGTTATTCTGTTCGCGCCGCTTTGTGCGCTGCTTGCAGTCATATTAACGGAGCCTAACTATGCTTTACCATTCTTCTCAAGTATTTTTATGGAAAAAATGGTTGGCTTTATAAAACTCTACTTTCCTGTCTTTCTATTAGGAGCTGTTTTTGGAAAGGTCGTTGAAATGTCAGGAGTCGCTGATTCCATCGCTAAAACAATAGTAAAGGTCGTTGGAGCAAAGCGAGCTATTCTAGCAATTGTCTTAATGTGTGCTATTTTGACTTATAGTGGTGTTAGTTTATTTGTTGTAGCATTTGCAGTTTATCCATTCGCAGCGAATCTTTTCCGGGAGGCAAATATACCTAAACGGCTTATTCCGGGTACGCTTGCTTTAGGGGCATTATCCTTCACAATGGATGCGATGCCGGGAACTCCGCAAATTCAAAATGTTATTCCTACAACAGTTTTTAAGACTGATATTTATGCAGCACCAACATTAGGGATTATTGGAGCGATCTTTGTCTTTGTTCTAGGAATGATTTACTTAGAAAATCGACGTAAAAAAGCACAAGCAGTAGGTGAGGGATACTACGGTTTTGGTGATGCCAGCGGAGAAATTGCTGCTACTGCTGCTGAAGCTGTTAACTCTTCAGCAGTGAATACAGCTACTGAAGCAAGTGGGTTGCGTCAAGTATTAGCGTTTGTCCCGCTTGTTCTTGTAGGAGTAGCTAATAAATTCTTTACAGTTTCCATCCCTAAATGGTATCCTAATGGATTTGATTTTTCTAAAATTGGCTTAAAGGAATTTGGAGCAGTTGATCTTTCTAAGGTAATTGGGATTTGGTCAGTAGAGCTTGCTTTAATACTAGGGATTATAGCGACAATTGCATATAACTGGAAAGGTGTAGTTTCTGGATTCCAAGCAGGAATTAACGCGAGTATTGGCGGAGCATTGCTAGCGGCTATGAACACTGGTTCTGAATATGGGTTTGGCGGGGTAATTGCTTCCCTTCCTGGATTTGGAGTAGTGCGTGATGGGATCTCCAATACCTTTACAAACCCTCTAGTAAATGGTGCAGTAACAACAAACGTACTAGCGGGGATTACTGGTTCGGCATCTGGCGGAATGGGTATTGCTCTTAGTGCAATGGGAGAAAAATACATGGAAGCTGCTATGCAGTATAATATTCCTCCTGAAGTCATGCACCGCGTAATCGCTATGGCATCTGGCGGAATGGATTCCTTACCTCATAATGGGGCAGTTATTACAATTCTTGCTGTAACTGGATTAACGCATAAACAGTCCTATCGGGATATCTTTGCAGTTACTGTTATTAAAACAATAGCTAGTTTCTTTATCATCGGAGTTTACAGCCTAACTGGTTTAGTTTAATCATTTAAAACTTAATTAAAATTAAGAAAGAAGGATCGACAATGACAGCAACAACAATACAAACATTAAAAAACTATATCGGAGGCGAATGGGTAGATGCATCTACATCTGCAACAGAGCCAGTTTATAATCCAGCAACAGGTGAAGTAATTGCGACAGTTCCTCTTTCTACAAAAGAAGATGTAGACAAAGCAGTGCAAGCAGCGAACGAAGCATTTAAAAAGTGGTCCAAGGTAGCAGTTCCAAGACGTGCTCGTATTCTATTTAAATATCAGCAGCTATTAGTAGAAAACTGGGAAGAGCTTGCGAGACTTGTCACGATTGAAAATGGAAAAAGCTATAAAGAGGCATACGGGGAAGTACAACGCGGGATTGAATGTGTAGAATTTGCGGCAGGTGCGCCAACATTAATGATGGGCCGTCAGCTTCCTGACATCGCAACAGGCATTGAGTCTGGTATGTACCGCTATCCAATCGGCGTAATCGGCGGGATTACACCGTTTAACTTTCCAATGATGGTGCCTTGCTGGATGTTCCCGCTTGCGATCGCATGCGGCAACACATTTGTACTAAAGCCATCTGAGCGTACACCGCTTTTAGCAGCCCGTCTTGCGGAATTGTTTGAGCAAGCAGGTCTTCCAAAGGGTGTATTAAACATCGTAAACGGTGCGCATGATGTTGTAAACGGCTTATTGGAGCACAAGCTTGTCAAAGCGATTTCCTTCGTAGGCTCTCAGCCTGTTGCAGAATATGTGTACAAAAAAGGCTCTGAAAATGGTAAGCGCGTACAAGCGCTGGCTGGCGCGAAAAACCACTCCATCGTACTAAACGATGCAGACTTGGATGTGGCAACAACTCAAATTATCGGCGCAGCATTCGGTTCTGCGGGTGAGCGTTGTATGGCAGCGGCAGTTGTAACGGTGCAAGAAGAAATTGCGGATGCATTAATCGCACGTTTAGTAGAAGAAGCAAATAAAATGCAAATCGGAAACGGACTGGAAGAAAACGTATTTTTAGGGCCAGTGATCCGTGAGGGCCATAAGGAGCGTACGCTTGGCTATATCGAATCTGGAATTCAAGAAGGTGCTCGTTTGATCCGTGATGGAAGAAATGACGAAGCGGTGAAAGGAAACGGCTATTTTGTAGGCCCAACGATTTTCGATGAAGTCACACAAGAAATGAAAATCTGGCAGGATGAAATTTTTGCGCCAGTTTTATCTGTAATCCGTGTGAAATCATTAGAGGAAGCTATTGAAATTGCAAACAACTCCCGCTTTGCAAACGGAGCTTGTATTTATACAGACTCTGCTGCAAGCGTTCGTCAGTTCCGTGAAACGATTGAAGCAGGGATGCTGGGCGTAAACGTTGGTGTTCCAGCACCGATGGCCTTCTTCCCATTCTCTGGCTGGAAGGATTCCTTCTACGGCGATCTTCATGCGAACGGCACAGACGGCGTAGAGTTCTATACAAGAAAGAAAATGGTTACGGCGCGCTACTAATTAAGCATGAAATAATTATCGTGCTTATAAAAAGTATATGAAAATTAAAATGAAGACACCGACTTATTGCTCGGTGTCTTCAGATTTATTGGAAAACAAATTTGTTAATAAATAAGAAAAACAGGTTTCTATATACAAGTATAAAGGGTTTATTGTGGCAGATTGGAACGGAAGTCAATTATTATTTAGTACTTCTAGCTCCTTTTATAGTTTTTATGCTTCTAGTTACGTTAAAAAATTTAAGAATATAACAAAGCACGCTTCTTATTCTAAATTACAGAATAAGAAGCGTGCCTTGATTAAAATATAAGATTTATACAATGTGTGTTTGCGCCAGGTAAAAGGGATGGAGCCGAAGGGAATCGAACCCTCACCAACGCAATGCCATTGCGCTATTCTCCCATTAAACTACAGCCCCATAAATTTTGTGATCAAGGTCTCATGCCTGCAAGTGCAGCTATGTTATGTAACGGTTTTCATAATCATCATTTGATTTATATTCTACCCATCATCCTGCTTTGCGTCAAGATAAACCTTTAAATATTTCCAAAGTCAAAAAGAAAAAGGGACAAAGGTGCCCTTCTGCATCAATCACATCCCCCATTTTATCGTTTTTAGCTAAGAAGACTGCCTTCTCAATTTGTGTGGAGACCCGACAGCACTAACAAATAGATGAGAGAGGGCTAGCTATTTGCATTCGGATAGCCTTTGCAAAGAATTAAGAAAATATACCTTTGCCATTGTCTAGCTTCAGTGATCTGCTCGATGAGAGAAAGCCCCGGGATTCATGAGACAAAAGGCGGCTCATCGCTTAGAAAATGATCTCCATTTGCGAGCAAAATGGGGCACTTGTGCTTTTCTGAATGATGCATAAAAATGAAGAAACTGGCAAAAGGTAGAAAGGTAAAAAGTATGAGGCTGGAGGTTATGTGGAATGATGCTTGATGAAAATGATAAAGCAGTTATTGCACAGGCATTACGAGTAGCAGCTTTGAACAGCACGGATTATGAGGAGATTACGCTGTATGAAAACTTGCTGCATAAATTGAGCTGGAAGAACGGTTCGCAACGGAGTATGAATACGGACGGTTTGGATATGGATAAGTATAAGGATGGCTTTCGGTATGATTATGATGATTCATCCGACTTGATGTAGACTGTATATATGTACAGTCTTTTTTCATTTGTTCGGCTTATGAATTTTTTATAAGTTAAAGCGGCTCCAAACAGAGCCGCTTTAACTAGTGACTTTCTTTGTTTTGTGAATGGTTTTGGAAGCGGGCTTTGTTTGCTCAATGCTGGCGTTGAGCGCTTCGATAATGGTTGCGATGCGTTCGCTTTTGGGGCTTAGGATCGGCCTGCTTTGGACGTCACGCTGTTCGATTTTGGATTCGATGAGATCCAAAAGGGCTGTGCGATATTCATCCGTATAGTCTTCTGGTGCAAATGGAACGGTGAGCTGATTGATGAGCGTAGTAGCAGCGATGAGCTCCTTTGTTTGAATGGTGATTTGGTCGTCCGCCGGGATGTTTGGTACCATATCGGTGGTGCGTACTTCGTCTGGATAGTGAATGGTTTCTAGGATGAGGCAATGCTCGTGAACACGAATGACAGCGAGATGCCGCCGGCTGCGAAGCGAAATACTGACGATGCCGATTTTCCCGGTTCTCTCAAGCGCTTGTCTCAGTAAGGCATAGGCTTTTTCTGAGCCATCCATTGGCGAAATGAAATACGAGCGGTCGAAATACACCGGGTCGATTTCTTCTAATTGAACGAAGGAGATAATATTAACGGATTTGACCTCATATTCTTTTTTCAAAGCTTCTAGCTCTTCATTGCTAACGAGTACATATTCATTAGGGCGGTATTCGTACGCTTTGATGATATCATCCGCTTCAATATGATCATCGTCGCAGCCGGGAGCAACTTTTTCATGCTGGATGGGGACGAGGCAGTCTTTGTGGAGACTGATCAGCTTTACATCTTTTTCTTCAACGGCGCTGTGCAGCTTTACACCGATATTAACAAGACCAAATGAGAGGTTTCCTTTCCATACTGTATGCATCATATCACCTGCGTTTTTTTTATTAGTTTGTTCGAAAAAGGAAGAATTCATGAAAAAAAGCTCGCTAAGGCAGCGAGCTTCATTGATATTTATGCAGCTTTTATTTCTTTTTGCTTCATCCGCTGCACGTGTACAAGTCGGAAGGATAAAAACAATGCCCCGCATGCGAGCCCGGAAATTAAGCCGACCCAATAGCCTTTTGCGCCAAGCGCGGTATAGGTTGCAAGGATATAGCCGGACGGTAAGCCGATGACCCAGTAGGCGACGAGCGTCATAATCAGCGCGGTGTTTACGTCCTTATATCCGCGTAATGCGCCTTGTACAGGTGTAGCGATGGCATCTGATACTTGGAACAGAATAGCAAAGAATAAGAATTGCTGCGCCAATTGTAAGACGTGTGCATCTTTTGTATAAAGCGATGCCACTTGTTCGCTGAATAAAAAGATGATGATTGAGTAGGCGGCGGCAAAGCAGAGCGCAATGCCAATGCCAATAAGGCTGTATTGTCGCGCATCGCGATATCGCATTGCACCGACCTCAAAGCCGACCGCAATTGTCATTGCCATAGATAGGCTAAGCGGTGTCATATAGAGCATAGAAGCAAAGTTAATAGCCGCCTGATGTGCTGCAATCGTTGCGGTATCAAAGGTGCTCATAAGCAGTGTGACGGCGGCGAATATGCTTGTTTCAAAGAAAATGGCAAAGCCGATTGGCACGCCGAGCTTGAGTAATTCCTTCCATGCTGCCAATGAGATACGGTATAGACGCTTAAAAATCTCATATGTGGCAAAAGGCCGCTTCGTATGGATAATGAAAATAGCGATGGCGAGAATGCACCAATATGTTACGGCGGATGCAATACCGGCCCCGATACCGCCTAAGCGCGGTGCACCGAATGTTCCGAATATGAACACATAGTTTAGCAAGATGTTAATAGGCAGCGATAATAGCGTAATCAGCATCGTCACGCGCGTTTGACCGAGTGCATCTATAAAGGAGCGAAGCACGTTATAGACGAGCATGGAGGGAATACCGAATGCAAGCATTGCTAAAAATTCCTTGGCAATACGGCGCACTTCCGGTTCAAGTTTCATCCCTTCTAAAACTAACGGAACGGCGAAAAGGCCGACGATAATAATAATAATACTTGCTGCGATAGCGAGGTAAATTGCTTGTATAACAAGCGGTGCGACTTCCTCTCTCTTTTTAGCCCCTGTTAGCTGCGCAACAATTGGTGTGACTGATAATAAAATGCCTCCAATACCGGTGCTAACGGGAACCCAAATGCTTGTGCCGATAGCCACGCCTGCTAGATCGGTGGAGCTGGCGTGCCCTGACATCGTTGTGTCAAAAAAGCTCATCATAAACAATGAGAGCTGTGTAACGAATACAGGGAGAAATAAGATAAGAAATTGTTTGAGTTTTTGTTGAATGGTTGTTGTATGTTCCATAGTTTTCCTTCCTTGCGTAAAAATACATATTATTATAGCATATCCTTATCCCAGTGTCCGAATAAAACACTATTAGGAAGGAATATTATATTCTTCATTAGAACGAATATGTAGTCCAACAGCTCTATAAAATGCAGAGATATTTTTTTAACAATATTTAGATGCATGAAAGGGTATCAAATAAGACTATTAAGACTTTAGACTTAGAGATAATTGAGTCTGTAGCTCATGTTGAAACAATGGTTTCCTTGTTAAACTACAAAGTGCTATGAGAATGACACTGAGTGTTTAATTAGGGGGGATCAGTAAATTGAAAAAAATAGGTTCAGTTGGTTTGAAATGGATGAAAATCATTCATATTCTGTTAGTGGCACTATTCTTTGGCGGAATAATGAGTTCATTAGCTTTAAATTTGGGGGTGAAATTCGCAACCTATGATGAAACATTTGAAACCTATAGAAGCTTAGTCATCATTAGTGATAATATCATTAGAATTGGAGCAGTCGGGACTTTGTTCCTAGGCTTTTTGTATGGAATTTTTACAAACTGGGGATTTTTTAAGCATAGATGGCTAACTGTGAAATGGATTCTATTTATTCTCCAAACGTTGATTGGGATATTTATTGTTGATAAATTGATGATGGCGAATATGGCAATTCTTGAGACTGAGAAAAGTATAGCTTTAAGTAATCCAGTTTTTATACACAATCATTCCATAAGACAATATGCTGTAATTCTTCAGGTTGTAATTACTATGTTTATTATATGTATCTCTGTGATAAAACCTTGGAAAAAGAAAAAGTTCATTTCAGAAAAGCATAATTTAAGTTAAACAGCAGCGGAACCGCTGCTGTTTTAATGTTTAGCTGTACGGATCTTCTGCAGCAACAAACGAGGCAATATATAAGGATATTAAAAAATGTCAAAAAATAAAGAATGATCAGGAAAAAGAAAGGAATTTTTGGTAATTTTTCATCACCTCTTTAGAATGCGTAGATATAGAATAAAAGTATCTCTTTTTAAAGGGGGACGTGAAGGTGGAAGAAGCTCCTAACAAAACGATGCGGCGCGGCTGGCTGCTTTTTGGGAGTATGTGTATCGTTTTGCTCGCAGCTGTTATGGCTTATAGCATGACGATGAAGCCGAAAGCTATATCGGTGTATACGACCGCTTCGGAATTGCCATCCCGTGCCTATTCTCTGCAGTCCGATGAGGAGGCGCTGCGGCGATATATGACGCCTGTTCCAGAGCAGTTAATCATTATCAATCGCGCAGCGAATGAGCTTGCGCTGTTTGAGAACGGACATCTTGTAAAGAAGTTTACAGTAGCCACAGGTAAAAGCTCGACACCAACGCCGACAGGCAAGTTTCCTGTTGTAAATAAAATTAAGAATCGTCCATTTTATAAATTTAATATTCCGGGCGGTGACCCTCGTAACCCGCTGGGTGATCGGTGGATTGGTCTCGATATATACGGTACGAACGGCACGACATACGCTATACACGGGAATAGCAATGCATCGACAATCGGACATCACGTATCGAACGGATGCATTCGTATGTACAATGAAGATGTGCGTGAATTATTTGAGCGAGTGCACATTGGAACGATGGTTATTATTCAAGACTTTACGAGCTCTTGGGACGCTGTTGCCATGGAGCATGGATATAAGTTGTACAGTTAGAGGGAGGATTGCTTGCTTTTTTGATTTACAATATTTACAGGTAACGCATTTTAAACTCTCATCCCCATTTAGGCTAACGTCTTGAAATGGGGGATTCTTCCTGCGAACACTAAGCTGCCGCTTAGTTTTTTAGCTGAGTCTATGGACGGTTTCTCCTCTAAAAACTGCGACTTGTACACTAGAACTAGATATGCTTCCTACTCACTGGGCTGCGCATTTTTCTTATGTCTCTTGTTCATTATCATTATCCTTTGGCCCGCTGCGCGGCTGTGTAGATAGTATCTTCTATAAAAAAGGGCGGGCGAGCCCGCCCTTTTTTATCACTCCAAAGCAGGAAGAACTCGCCTTGTTACGCTGCTGATAACCGTTTCCCAAACGGATTCATCCGAAGCGAGCTTTTGGCGAAGCGATGCATACATTGCCTTTTGCTTCTCCTCAAACGCAGCATCATCCTTTTGCGGCAAAGAGGAGCGGAATTCCTCTACTAAGCTTTGTACCTCGGGAGAGCGCGGTCCCCAAACTGCTTTTTCGTCTCCTTGCTCGTCAATGAAAATAAAAATAGGAATCGCACGTGATGTACCGTTCGTCAAGTATTGATCCATAAGCTCTAGATTGTCATCTCGAACAAGAAAACGCATATTGAATTGCGCTGCCTCACATAAGCGCTTTACAATCGGTACGCAAAGCATGGCATCTCCGCACCAATCTGCTGTTAATACAATCACGTTCCAGTTTTTTTCCTTTCCTTGTTCCCATGCATGGAGTGCTTCATCACCTATATGCACTTTGTTGTAAATATGCACAAGCTCTTCTTTGTTAACAGTCATGCTGCTCACATATTCTTCAAAGGTCATTCCTTTTGTGAACCATTCTGTTAGCCTCATACATCTGCCTCCTTATGTTGTGCTTCCTTTTATTGTATCAGTTTGAAAGGATAAAGTCTGATTTGCCACTCAGTAAATAACAAAAATCGAAAACAAATAGTTTGCATAAAAAAAGAAGGGCGCGATAATTCTGCCCTTCAAAGGTAAAGCGTGTAATGAAAGCAACCTGTTATCATGTATTGCCAAATTTATGGTATCCCATACTATATGTGATAAAAAGAAATGACATGTACAAGAGAATATTATATGGTTAATCATATATCTAATATATCATTAAGGTCGGGAGAGGATAGAGTGGAAAAGCGTGAACGGCTAATGAATGATTTATCTGTACAAATGATTGCAACGTTTCGTTCGTTTCGCAGTGATATAGGAAAGATATTCGAATCCTATATTCCATGGAATGAATTTGTTGTACTGCGCATTCTAAAGCGTCAAAATAGGGAAATGGTATCGCGTGTGGCAGGTGAGTTGAACGTGTCCAATAGTCATATTACAGCTGTATCTGAAAAGCTAATTACAAAAGAGCTGCTCACCCGTTTTCGATCTGAGCTCGATCGGCGGGTCGTGTATTTGGAGATTACCGAAAAGGGGAAGCAGCTTGTTGAAGAGATGGAACAAAAACGGGAGGACTACTTCCGTAAGAAATTTGCTTCTTTAACAGAAGAGGAAATGGAAACGATGATTTTGATTTTCCAGCGGCTTATGTAAAAGGCGAGGATATGCAGCAGGATTGAAGGAGAGCCTAATATACATATATGAACTGTCATTTGTCTATTTGTGCAGAAGAGGCAGAGGAAATGCGGGCAAAGCACCCTCCTGGATGAGTAATTCTATACGGACCGAGACACAATAATCATACATACGAAGAAAGGAAGGAATCATAATGACGAGCAGAAATGGAAGCAAAGGCAGCAACAATCAAGGCTCTCCGGAAGCTGGACATAACCAAATGCAGCTAGGAGCTGATTTTGTCACAGGAGACGATAACAAAGGAAAAGAATACCGTTCTCGTAAAGGCAGCAAGTCGAAGGAGATCCATGATCAAAAGGGGTGAGCGTGCTCACCTCTTTTATATTGGGTCCTGTCAACATGAGAAAAATTTGTGTAGGTTTTGCAGTAATCCATTTCATTATATGTTTCCTGCTTTAGAATAGGGATGTCAAATATATGTGAAAGCAAAACGTAAGCATTGACCGAATCCGAAGAGGGCGGTAAAATTTGGACATCATTAGTTCGATCAGGAGGAACAGCTTATGACAAAAAAAGTAGCACTTATCACAGGAGGAACGAGAGGGATCGGGAAAGCAATTGCAAAGCGATTTGCGCGCGAAGGATATGATTTAGTCCTGAATTATATGCGCAAGAAAAGTGATGCCGAACAAACCAAGGCAGAGATTGAGCAGGAGTATCATGTAGCGGTTCATCTGGTGAAAGCAAATGTAAAGGAAATAGAGCAAATTCGTAGTTTATTTCAAGAAACGGAGCAGCAGTTTGGGAGGCTGGATGTCTTTATTAATAACGCGGCCTCTGGCGTGATCCGACCGCTCATGGAGATTGAGGAGAGCCATTGGGATTGGACGCAGGAAATTAATAGTAAAGCATATTTATTCGCGGCGCAGGAAGCGGCAAAGTTGATGGAGAAGAATGGCGGAGGCTCTATTGTAGCGATGTCGAGCCTCGGTTCGATTCGGGCGCTTCCGAATTACGTAGCAGTAGGTGTGTCAAAAGCGGCGGTGGAAGCATTAACGCGTTATTTAGCAGTAGAATTAGCACCGAAAGGAATTGTCGTAAATGCTGTTTCCGGGGGAGCGGTTGATACGGATGCACTAAAGCACTTTCCAAATCGTGAGCAGCTGCTAGAGGAGGCTGCAAACCGAAATCCAGCAGGCCGCATCGTCGAGCCGAATGATTTGGCAGAGACCGTTTATTTTTTATGCACGCCGGCTGCAAGCATGATTCGCGGACAGACCATTATTGTAGATGGAGGATTGTCTCTTCTTTGAGCTAGTCAGCTTCTTATTCGTACAGCATGAATGGATCCAGACATGAATAAGATTCTGCATGGCGGCTCGTTTCAATAAATAAAAAAACCAGGAAGGTGCAGCCCCTCCTGGTTTTTTGTTAGAACAGGGTTAAGAAAAACGTGGCTAATGCAACTCTAAATACTAATGCAAGCACTGCTGCGATGGCACCTAAAATAATCGCAAAGTTTCCTGTTGTTCTCGCGCCGCGCGCTCGTGCGTACATACCAAGCAATACGGCTCCGATACCGAAAATAACAGGATATGTGAAGAAAGACATAACAGCAAGTGCTAAGGCGATAAAGCCGACAATAGTACCGCCTGCTGTCGAGTCTGTTTCTCGGTTTTCGTTACGGATACGGGCAGGTGCCACTTCTGCGGCATACTCTTCATCTTCGGTTCGAAAATCGCGAAGCAATCTGCGGTTGTTGCGTTCATAATCTGCCATAGCGATTCCTCCTTGAGTCCATTGCCTTCCTACTTCCTAGATAAGAAGGCTCTCTTATTATGGCCTAGATAACCGACTTTCATTTACAAAAAACCGACATAAAAAATTTTGGTATGGTTATGTTGTTTTTGGAAACCATATGAGAGACACCGAAAGAAGGCAGGAGGATTTTCATGACAAACCATCCAATTGAAGACTTAATGAGAACCGCTATGGAAAATTTAAAGCAAATGATCGATGTAAATACAATTATGGGCAAGCCCGTTTCCACAAATGACGGAAGCGTTGTTTTGACTGTTTCCAAAGTGGCATTTGGCTTTGGGGCGGGAGGAAGCGACTTCGGGGACGGCGTGAAAAAAACACGCACTGCAGCAGGAGAAAAGCCTACAACTGACGTTCGGTTCGCATTTGGCGGCGGAAGCGGGGCGGGTGTCTCGATATCGCCGGTTGCGTTTTTAGTAGTTGGTTCTAAGGGAGTTCAGGTTATGCACCTGCATAGCGGTACACACCTTATTGAAAAAGCAATGGATGCGGCGCCGCAAGCGCTGAAATCAGTTCAAAACATGATGAACCAAAACCAAAATCAGAGTCAAAATCAAAGTCAAAATCAAAATCAATAAAAGATGGCGCAGGCCATCTTTTATTGATTTCAAGGGCTTCAGTTCGTGTGTATGTGCCTTAAGTTGTATTTCACAACTGAAAATCGGTATATTCATCTATTTCATCATTGGTTATTTTTTCTCCTCGTCCTTTCGTTCTGCTTTTCTTCAAGTAGAAAGTATGTATGATATCGGTACTTTATGTGGAATGATGTAGACGAGGAGGTAAACCACATGATTAATGTAAAGCAATTTACCGTTGGGTTAATTCTATTGACTAGCGCGATTATCATTTATTTCCTCAAAGAACGCATGCGAAAGCTATTTGGTAAGAAAACATATATATAAGCCTTGAAGGCACCGGGACGCTTCATTTCTGCTGGTGCCTTCGTTGTGTCTGTTTGTTAGCGTCTTTCGTTATAATATTTTTGATGGATCTTTATTACCTTTTCTATTTTTTGTGAGCAATATGTAAAAAATTTACATGTTGCTTTTGTGATGGTTTATCATGTATAATTATAATCTGTGTCTCAGTCATAAGTAGCAGTATTCACTAGCTAGTATGGAAAAGAGAAAAGCAATGCTTGTCTGCACTTGATAAGAAAACTGTATAAAGATCGGGCTTTGTATAATAAGTCAACAACTTTAACAGCTTTTTGCCATTCGGCCTTGTGTTCGTGAGCCGGACAGGGCATCCTATGAAATTTTCGCATGCTAGCTTTCAAAGGGAGCGGTCATTGGAACCGCACAATGAAAGAGAGGCAGGGCTTTCATAAGAGTACTAAGCGATTGTTACTTTCCCGTTTTATATAAAAACCTCCTTGTTCCACATGAACAAGGAGGTTTTTTGCTGAAGAGAAGTACAGCAGCCTAAGAGGACTATTGTATTCTGTTTTCTACCTGCTGACAAATTTCCTCTGCTGTTAAACCGCTTGCCTCGATAACAGATCCATCAATTGAACGATCGCTCATCCCCATTATGTTTGAATCCATTCCGGTAATGACGCAGCAGTCGCAGCCTTGTGCATCTTGCTCGGAACGAAGCTGAATAATTTGATGCCCTTTTTGCTCAAGGGCTTGCTGTACATCTGTTAATGAATACTCTACTCCGATTTTTGCCATGTTGTTCACCTCCTGCTATGTTGTACATTCTGTAATATGTTCCACTTCATACAGAATTATGCAAGGAGTGGATTCCAACACAATAAAGCGAAGTAGAGCTTAATCGTTATAAACGCCAGTGAGCATTTCTGTAATGAAGCGGTCAGCTTCGTCGGCGTTTGCATCTGCATGTGCGGAAATAGGCAGCCTGTCGGCTTCATATGTTCCGTTTTCTTTTTGGAGACGAAGCTCTACACAATGTTCTGCCCGACAAGGATCGGTCGTATCCATGAAATCAAACAGATCCAGCATTTTTTTAATTTCCTGTTTTGTGCCTTTAATTTGCAAAATCGCCATTTTTCGCATCCTCCTCAGCTGTTTAGGGAATACAACTTTTTGAAAATAGAAATATGAGCTCTTTTTCTTAAATATGACTACTATGTCGATTTGTATTTTTTCCGCTATATGGAAGGTACAGGTCTTGTTATATATGGCATACTAACGAAAGGAAAATCATTTTATTGTTTAAAATCCGTGAGAAATCTTTTCATAAATTCGTGCTAGTACAAAAATATTTTGAAATGCAAAATTTGTCGAAAAAATTTTTTAATTTTTCTGTAAACGCTAACAACATTGATATAACAGTGTTTTGGGCTTGTTTTAAATATTCATTATTAAAAAATTCTAAAAATTATTTTGATTTCTTGGCAAAGGAGTCGTAAACTAGGTAACATACAAAGATAATTTGAAAGCACATAGGGGGATTCGAAGTGAACGAACAGTGGATTTTTTTAAACGGAGAATTCGTTCCAAAGCATGAAGCAAAAGTATCAGTTTACGATCATGGATACTTATACGGCGACGGCGTTTTTGAAGGAATCCGCATCTACAGCGGCAACGTCTTTCGCCTAAAAGAGCATCTCGTTCGATTATTTGAATCCGCAAAATCCATTTTGCTGGAAATTCCATATACATTAGAAGAACTGACAGAGCTTGTAGCTGAAACTATTCGTAAAAACCAATTATCAGACGGGTATATCCGCTTGGTTGTATCTCGCGGAGCAGGAAACCTCGGATTAGATCCGGCTTCTTGCCCGGTTGCTACTGTTGTCATTATTGCAGAACAATTGGCGCTTTTCCCAGCTGAATTTTATGAAACGGGTATTCCAATCATCACAGTGGCAACGAGACGGAATCGTCCGGATGTATTAAGCCCGCAAGTGAAGTCTTTAAACTACTTGAACAATATACTTGTGAAAATAGAGGCGAAATTGGCTGGTGTAATGGAAGCTCTTATGCTCAATGAACAAGGATACGTTGCAGAAGGATCAGGAGATAATGTATTCCTTGTCAAAGGCAACAAGCTCATTACTCCTCCAAGCTCCGCTGGTGCGTTAGAAGGAATTACGCGCAATGCGATTATGGAAATCGGTAAAAAACTTGGCTACGATGTACGTGAAGAATTGTTTACACGACATGATGTCTATGTAGCAGATGAAGTATTCCTAACAGGAACGGCTGCTGAGGTTATCGCCGTAACGAAGGTGGACGGTCGTACGATTGGCGATGGAAAGCCAGGCGTTCACACAAACCGTCTCCTTGAGGAATTCCGAAAACTTGTAGTAGAAGATGGAGAAAAAATTTATACAGCAGATTAAGTTGGTTAATGGAGGAGATACCTTTGCGCAGTAATATGATTAAAAAAGGAATCGATCGTGCTCCGCACCGCAGTTTGCTTTATGCAGCGGGCGTAAAGGAGGAAGATTTCGATAAACCGTTTATCGCGATCTGTAACTCCTATATCGATATCGTTCCTGGACATATCCATTTAAGAGAGTTAGCGGACGTTGTAAAAGCTGCGATTCGCGAAGCAGGCGGCGTACCGTTTGAATTCAATACAATTGGAGTAGATGACGGCATCGCGATGGGGCACATTGGCATGCGCTATTCCTTGCCAAGCCGTGAAATCATTGCGGATGCGGCTGAAACAGTTATTAATGCTCACTGGTTTGATGGCGTATTTTATATGCCTAACTGTGATAAAATCACGCCAGGTATGTTAATGGCATCCGTTCGTACAAACGTACCAGCTGTTTTTGTATCCGGAGGACCGATGGAGGCAGGCGTATCTAAAGACGGAAAGCCGCTCAACCTCGTATCGATGTTTGAAGGTGTAGGAGCAGTAAAGTCTGGAAAAATGAGTGTAGAAGACCTCATTGCCATGGAACAGGCTGCTTGCCCTACATGCGGCTCTTGTTCCGGAATGTTCACAGCAAACTCGATGAACACAATCATGGAAATGCTTGGAGTTGCGCTTCCAGGTAATGGAACGCTTGTTGCTACAAGCAAAGAAAGACATGAATTAATTTATAAAGCGGCATTCCATCTTATGGACTTAATTAAGAACGATATTAAGCCTCGCGATATTATTACAGAGGAAGCACTTGATGATGCATTTGCCCTTGATATGGCGATGGGCGGCTCTACAAATACAGTATTACATCTTTTGGCGATTGCCAACGAAGCGGGTATCGATTATGATTTAAATCGTATCAATGAAGTAGCAAAACGCGTACCATACTTGGCAAAAATCAGCCCAGCTTCTGATTATTCCATGCATGATGTACACTTAGCAGGCGGTGTATCTGCAATCATTAAAGAACTTGCTGCTATTCCGGGTGCAATCCACCCAGAACGTATTACGATTACAGGAAAATCGTTGTATGAAAATGTAGAACATGCTTCTATTCTTAATAATGATGTAATCCGTTCCAAAGAAAATCCGTATAGCCAAACAGGCGGGCTATCCATGCTATTCGGAAACATTGCGCCAAACGGCAGTGTAATCAAAGTAGGTGCTGTTGACCCATCTATTACAAAATTTGTTGGAGAAGCAATTTGCTTTGATTCTCACGATGAAGCTGTAGAGGCGATTCATAACGGAACTGTAAGAGAAGGTCACGTTGTTGTAATTCGCTATGAAGGACCAAAAGGCGGTCCTGGTATGCCGGAAATGCTTGCTCCTACATCTGCTATTGTCGGAAAAGGATTAGGCAAAAAGGTAGCATTGATCACAGATGGACGTTTTTCTGGTGCGACACGCGGAATTGCAATTGGTCACGTATCACCGGAAGCGGCAGAGGGCGGTCCTATTGCATATGTCAATAACGGCGACACAATTATCATTGATTTATTAGAAAGAAACATCCATTTAGATATTTCAGAGGAAGAATTGGAAACACGTAAAAGTCAATTCGTTGCTCCTGAACCGAAGGTGAAAAGCGGGTACTTGGCACGTTATGCGAAGCTCGTTACATCAGCGAACACAGGCGGCATCTTAAAAGTATAAAGCGTTGACGGGGAGGAGTAGTTGAAGACGAAGCCTCACAGAGAGTCGGTGGCTGGTGAAAACCGACGGTTCGTCCCGATGAACATCGCCCCTGAGCGCCAAGCTGAATCTATGTAGGCTTGGACGGTAGCTGCGTTATAGGCTTGATTCCAAGAGGAGTCGTTGAGGCAGGAGCATAATCCTGCGAAGAAGGGTGGTACCACGAAAATCTTTCGTCCCTTCAGCATAGCTGAAGTATGGGCGGGAGATTTTTTTGATGGAAAAATTTAGTGTAAGGAGGCCTGAGAACGATGTCCCAGCAAACTCAAGAAAAAATGGCTACAGGGGCAGCGCTTCTGCTTGAGGCGCTGAAAGAGGAGAAAGTAGAAGTGATCTTTGGGTATCCGGGAGGAGCGGTTCTTCCGCTTTATGATGCTTTATATGACTTTGAAATTCCGCACATTTTAACGCGTCACGAACAAGGAGCGATTCACGCTGCCGAAGGCTATGCCCGTGTTACAGGAAAGCCAGGGGTAGTTGTTGTGACAAGCGGCCCTGGTGCTACGAACATATTGACTGGTTTAACAGATGCGATGATGGATTCCTTACCGCTCGTTGTTTTTACAGGACAGGTGGCAACAACGGTAATCGGAACAGATGCATTTCAGGAGGCGGACATCATCGGCTTAACAACACCAATTACAAAGCACAACTATCAGGTGCGTAAGGTGTCTGACTTACCTCGTATTATCAAAGAAGCGTTTCATATCGCGTCTACTGGACGCCCAGGTCCAGTCGTAATCGACTTGCCGAAAAATATGGTAGTGGATGCAGGAGAAATCCCTGAGAAGGTTGCTATTAACTTACCAGGGTATCAGCCAAATTATGAGCCAAACCGTTTGCAAATTTCCAAGTTACTTAAAGCTTTGGAAAAGTCAGAAAAGCCTGTGATTTTGGCAGGAGCCGGTGTGTTGCATGCAAGGGCTTCTGAAGAGTTAACTCGTTTTGCTCGTATGTATCAAATTCCGGTTGTGCACACGCTGCTTGGCTTAGGCGGATTTCCGCCGGAAGACCCGCTCTTCCTTGGAATGGGTGGTATGCACGGATCGTATGCGGCAAACATGGCACTATACGAGTGTGACCTGCTGATTAATATCGGCGCGCGTTTCGATGATCGCTTGACAGGAAATTTAGCGCATTTCGCTCAAAATGCTGTTGTTGCACATATTGATATCGATCCGGCTGAAATTAGCAAAAATGTCCCAACGCAAATTCCGATTGTTGGAACAGCAAAGCTTGCATTAGAGGCGCTGCTTGAAAAGAGCGGCTCTAAGACAAACCATATGGAGTGGCTCGTGCTGCAGCAAACACGAAAAGAAAAATATCCATTTTCTTATAAGGACACTGCTGAAGCAATTAAGCCGCAGGCAGCCATTGCAGCATTATACGAAGTAACAGAAGGAAATGCGGTTATCACAACGGACGTTGGACAGCATCAAATGTGGACAGCACAATATTATCCTTTCAAAAACCCGGATAAATGGGTAACATCCGGCGGCTTAGGAACGATGGGATTTGGCTTCCCTGCCGCAATTGGTGCGCAGTTCGGAAAGCCAGATGAGCTTGTCGTTGCGGTTGTTGGAGATGCTGGTTTCCAGATGACGCTTCAGGAGTTAAGTGTTGTGAAAGAGCATAACCTGCCTGTTAAAGTGTTAATCGTCAATAACGAAGCTCTCGGCATGGTACGCCAATGGCAAGAGTCCTTCTACCAAAAGCGCTACTCGCATTCCCTGCTTCATAGCCAGCCTGATTTCATTGCGCTTGCGGCTGCATACGGCATTCACGGTGTGCGCATTGAAGACCCTGCGCTGTTAAAGCAGCAATTGCGTGAAGCGATGGACTATCCGGGTCCGGTTCTCATCGATTGCCGCGTTGTCCAGTCGGAGAAGGTTATGCCGATGGTTGCGCCGGGCAAAGGTGTTCATGAAATGGAGGGAATAGAAGGATGAAGCGCATTGTAACAGCTACAGTCCGCAACCAAAGCGGAGTGCTAAACCGCATTACTGGTGTTATGTCGAGAAGACAGTTTAACATTGAAAGCATCTCCGTAGGTCATACCGAATTTCCTGATGTATCGCGCATGACAATTGTCGTACATGTCGATGATCTACAGCAAATGGAGCAGCTGACTAAGCAGCTGAACAAACAAATTGATGTACTCAAAGTAACAGATATTACGGATGAATCGATGATCGCCCGTGAGCTTGCCTTAATTAAGGTAGCGACTACGGTTGCGACACGCTCCGAAATATATAGCTTAGTTGAACCGTTCCGCGCGTCTATTATTGACGTAGGCAAAGACTCTGTCGTTGTACAGGTAACGGGGACACAAGACAAAGTAGAAGCTTTAATTGAATTGCTGCGCCCATATGGTCTAAAAGAAATCGCCCGTACAGGCGTTACAGCATTTACTCGCAGCATGAAAAAGCAAGAAAAACAACAAGCAATGCTCATTAACTAATTATTAGGAGGCCCACTAACATGGCAAAAGTTTATTATCAAGACGCAGTACAAACTAACGTATTAAAAGGAAAAACAATCGCAATCGTAGGATACGGTTCCCAAGGTCATGCGCATGCGCAAAACCTTCGTGACAACGGCTTTGACGTAATCATCGGTCTTCGTCAAGGCAGATCTTGGAATATTGCAACTCAAGACGGCTTTGAAGTAAAAACAGTAGCAGAGGCTGCAAAAGAAGCAGAAGTAATCATGATCTTGCTTCCAGATGAGCTGCAAGCAGACGTATATAACAAAGAAATCGCACCAAACTTAGAAGCTGGCAACGCGCTTGTATTTGCACACGGCTTTAACGTTCACTTCGGCGAAATCAAGCCTCCTGCAGATGTAGATGTATTCTTAGTAGCTCCAAAAGGTCCAGGACATCTTGTACGCCGTACATTCGTAGAAGGTGGAGCAGTTCCTGCCCTATTCGCTGTATACCAAGATGCAACAGGCACAGCACGCGAAAAAGCATTATCTTATGCAGACGGAATCGGATCTACTCGTGCAGGTGTATTGGAAACAACATTTAAAGAAGAAACAGAAACAGATCTTTTCGGTGAGCAAGCAGTACTTTGCGGCGGTACAACAGCTCTTGTAAAAGCGGGCTTTGAAACGCTTGTAGAAGCTGGCTACCAACCAGAGGTTGCATACTTTGAGTGCTTACACGAATTGAAATTGATCGTAGATCTTATGTATGAGGGCGGATTAGAAAACATGCGCTACTCTATCTCTGATACAGCTCAATGGGGCGATTTCGTAACAGGCCACCGCATTGTAACAGATGAAACGAAAGCTGCAATGAAAGAAGTTTTAAAAGATATTCAAGATGGAACATTTGCAAAAGGATGGATCCAAGAACATAAATCTGGACGTCCAAACTTCAACGCTATCAACGAAGCGGACAACAAACACCAAATTGAAGTAGTAGGCCGCGAGCTTCGTGCTATGATGCCATTCGTAAAACCAAAGGTAAAAATGGGGGTTTAATCCTGCAAAGAAGTATTACACACGCTTCATGAAACAGCTGTATTGTTAAAGCAGCTGTTTCCGGGCGTTCAATTTCCGCCGAAGATGCGCCAAGAACGGATAATCTGTTCTTGGCGCAGGCGGTTAAAGAAGTAATTCGCTGCGGTACGAACGCATTTGCGCCTATCCACGTTGAATCGGTATAAAACGAAAAATGATTTTTCAGATTCAAGATAGCGCAGGACATGCTGGGAGCTTCCATGTGAGCGTACTTCATGCGGCGGGCAAACTGAAAAGATTGGTAGCTGTCGTCAAATCGTAAGGAGTGAGCATGTATGGAAAAAACAATCGTTTGTTTAGCCGGAGACGGGATTGGTCCGGAAATTATGGAAAGTGCCAAAAAGGTACTTGCATTAACAGAACGTCTCTACGGGCATCGCTTCCATTTACAAGACGAAGCATTTGGCGGAGCGGCAATCGACCAGTATGGTCAACCGTTTCCTGCTAAAACGTTAGAGTCTTGTTTAGCTAGCGATGCAGTTTTATTAGGGGCAGTTGGTGGTCCGAAATGGGACAATGCACCAGAGCGTCCAGAAAAGGGTCTTCTCGCTTTGCGTAAGGCGCTTGGATTATATGCAAACGTCCGTCCTGTAGAGGTTGATGAAGCGGTAGCTCATTTATCCCCACTTAAGGAAGAATCAGCGAAGGATGTACACTTTGTAGTCGTGCGGGAATTAACGGGCGGCATTTATTTTTCTCAGCCGAAGGAACGTACAGCTGAGCAGGCTACGGACACGCTTACGTATACAAGAAAAGAAATTGAAAGAATTGTAGAGTATGCATTTCAGCTTGCTCAAACACGTCGTAAAAAGGTTACTTCAATTGATAAAGCGAATGTGCTAGAATCAAGTAAGCTATGGAGAGAAGTTGCCGAGGAAGTATCAGGTCGTTATCCTGATGTACAGCTTGAGCATCTTCTTGTAGATGCAGCAGCTATGGAGCTGATTGTCCGTCCGGGCCGTTTTGATGTTATCGTAACCGAAAATCTCTTTGGTGATATTTTAAGCGATGAGGCATCAGTTTTAGCTGGCTCGCTAGGTATGCTTCCGTCTGCAAGCCATTCAGAAACAGGATTATCGTTATATGAGCCGATTCACGGTTCAGCTCCTGATATTGCAGGACAAAGTAAAGCAAATCCAATTGCAATGCTTCGTTCGGTATCGATGATGCTTGAGCAATCGTTCGGTTTACGCGAAGAAGCAAAGGCGATTGAGAACGCAATTTCCTCCGTATTAAAGTCAGGCCGTCGTACAGGTGATTTAGGTGGAACAGAAACAACTGTATCATTTACTGATGCTGTACTAGAGGCGATGGAGGAGCAAGCGCCAGTAGGGAGGGGAAGATAATGGCAAAAACATTGTTCGATAAATTATGGGAACGTCACGTTGTAGCGAGAACTGAAGGCGGGTCTGAACTCATCTATATCGATCTTCACCTTGTCCATGAAGTAACATCTCCGCAAGCATTTGAAGGACTGCGTCTTGCAGGCCGCAAGGTAAGAAGACCGGACCTAACTTTTGCTACAATGGACCATAACGTTCCGACAAAGGATGTATGGAACATTACAGATGAGATTGCGAAGAAGCAAATGGATACGTTAAGCGCGAACTGTCAGGAATTTGGCGTGACGCTTGCCGGCATGGATGACGAGCGCCAAGGGATTGTCCACGTAATCGGTCCTGAGCTTGGATTAACACAGCCGGGCAAAACAATCGTTTGTGGAGATAGCCATACATCTACACACGGCGCGTTTGGCGCTCTAGCGTTTGGAATTGGTACAAGTGAGGTTGAGCACGTATTAGCTACACAAACGCTTTGGCAAAAGAAGCCGAAGTCTATGGGTGTAGAGCTAAAGGGCAAGCTTGCTAAAGGTGTATACTCTAAGGATATTATTTTGCATTTGCTTGCGACGTACGGTGTTTCTATGGGAACGGGACATGTGATCGAATTCTACGGAGAAGCAATTGAAAATATGACGATGGAAGAGCGGATGACACTTTGCAACATGGCGATTGAAGGCGGGGCAAAAGCAGGATTGATTGCACCTGACGAAACGACATTTGCTTACGTAAAAGGCCGTCCGTACGCTCCAGAGAATTTCGAAAAGGCTGTAGAGGACTGGAAAACACTCTTTACGGATGAAGATGCTGTCTATGACCGTCACATAACTGTGGATGTATCTGAGCTTGCTCCGTACGTGACTTGGGGAACAAACCCGGGCATGGGAGTGAGTGTAGACGCAGTGCTTCCGCCAGCTGCTGATGTGAATGACGAGCGTGCTTACGAATATATGGGACTTAAACCGGGCCAAAAGGTTGAGGATATTGAAGTGCAGCACGTATTTATCGGTTCCTGTACAAACTCCCGCCTTTCTGACCTAGAGGAAGCAGCTTCCTATATTAAAGGAAAAAAGGTAAAAGAAGGCGTGCGCGCACTCGTTGTTCCTGGTTCGAAGCAAGTGCGTAATGAAGCGATGAAAAAAGGACTTCATGAAGTGTTTATCGAAGCCGGATTTGAATGGCGCGAAGCAGGCTGCTCTATGTGCCTTGGAATGAATCCTGACCAAGTGCCGGCAGGTGAGCATTGTGCATCTACTTCCAATCGTAACTTTGAAGGACGTCAAGGAAAAGGAGCACGTACGCATCTAGTCAGCCCAGCAATGGCGGCAGCAGCTGCTGTATACGGACGTTTCGTTGACATTCGAAAGGAGGAGCACCATGCAGCCGTTTCTTACGCATAAGGGAACTGTAGTAGCATTAATGAATGATAATATTGATACGGATCAAATTATCCCGAAGCAATATTTAAAGCGCATTGAACGTACAGGCTTTGGCCAGTTTTTATTTGATGAGTGGCGCTATTTGGATGATCGCAGCGATAATCCAGAATTTCCGTTAAATCAACGAAAAGGTGCTACGATTCTCGTCTCTGGAGAAAATTTCGGATGCGGCTCTTCTCGTGAGCACGCACCATGGGCGCTGGCTGACTATGGTTTTTCAGTCATTATTGCTGGAAGCTTTGCCGATATTTTCTATATGAACTGTACAAAAAACAGAATTCTTCCGGTTGTTCTTGACGAACCTGCACGTAAGAAGCTTGCTTCTCTTGCAGCTGATGTTGAGATTGAGGTAAACCTAGAAGAACAGACTGTTACAGCAGGAGATGAAGTTTTCTCCTTCTCTATTGAACCAGTTTGGCGCGAAAAGCTCTTAAAAGGCTTGGACGACATCGCGGTTACTCTTCAATATGAGAAAGAAATCGCTCTGTACGAACAACGCGTATAAAGTGTGAAAAACCTTCAATGCGGCACATGCCAATTGAAGGTTTTTCTTTGTAAGTCTCAATCTATCTGGTGAAGGATTCCCGTCCGTGTAAAGATAAAAAGTACCTTTGATAGTAAGGAACACAAGTGAAGTTTGTATAAGTAGTTTTTATCGAACCAAATATTTTGTGTGTAGGATGTTTTTAGATGGGATTTAATGGATCGATTCTGCTTTTCTATCGGACAGATTCCGGCATTCTTTCCTTTCTTTCGGCTCGAAACTATTTGACATACCTTTCGTTCCTCTGTATCTTTTAGGTAGCAACTTTCGTTTCGAAAGATAAGGGGTGTTTTTATGACAAAGTGGAAACGAGCAAATCCAAGCGGAACGAGGGACGTTTTATTTGAAGAGTGCACATTAAAGGAAGAAATTGAACAGCGCCTGCGTCGTGTGTTTATATCGCGTGGCTATGAAGAGGTGCGTACACCGACAATTGAGTTTTATGATGTGTTTTCCTTCCGTAATCGCCCAATTGATGAAGAAAAAATGTACAAATTTTTCGATCATCACGGTCGCATTTTAGTGCTTCGTCCTGACATGACGATTCCGATTGCCCGTGTAGTAGGCTCTACGATGATGAAGCCGCCGCTTAAGCTCACATATAGTGGAAATATTTTTCGTGCGAACAAAAGCATGACAGGAAAGTACAATGAATTAACGCAGACTGGGATTGAAATTATCGGCATTGATAATTTGCGTGCTGAGATAGAATGTATTGTGAGCGCGATTACAGCGTTGCAGGCAGTAGGTCTCACACAATTTAAAATCGAGATCGGTCAAGTAAAACTCTACAAATCTATCGTCAAAAAGCTTTCCTTAACAGAGGAAGATGAGGCGATTTTGCGTGAATATATCGAAAATAAGAGCTACATGGGGCTCTCTCAATTTTTAGAGCAGAAGCAATTCGATCAAGAGGATGAAACTGTTCGGCTGCTTCAGCGTTTGCCGCGTTTATTTGGCGGTTTAGACGTGATTGATGAAGCAGAGAGTTTGGCTGCTAATACAGAAATGAAAGAGGCGATTCAGCGCGTTCGCGATATATATGAAACGGTAGAACGATTAGGATACGGTCATTACATATCCGTAGACCTAGGCATGATTCAAAATCTTCATTACTATACAGGAGTCATTTTCCGCGGCTACGCCCATGAAATCGGAGACGAAATTTTAAACGGCGGGCGTTATGACGAGTTGATGGAACACTTTGGGGAGCCGCTTCCTGCGACTGGACTTGCTCTTGAGGTGGATCAAATTGTGCGGGTGCTGAAGGAGCAGAATCCACCTTCGAAGGAAGAGCCAACAGAGGTGCTTATCCATTATTCACTAGAAACAATTGGAGAAGCAGAACGGCTTCGTGCTTTATACATTAAGGATGGTGTAAAGACTGAGCTATCCATGATGTCTTCGCTGCAGGAGACGTTTAGCTTTGCAAGAGAGAACCGTATTGCCACTGTCGTTGATACATCGGGCGGCAAGCTTATGGAGTATGCTTGGAAAGAAAAATGGGAGCTTGAAAAGGAGGGAGAAACTTCATGCGCCACATTCAAATCGCGTTGACAAAAGGGAGATTGGAGAAGCAGATCGTTCCACTTCTTGAGAGAATCGGTATTGATTGCTCAGAATTAAAAGATAAAGGAAGAAAGCTTGTCTTTCACAGTCATAACGCAAACGTCTCCTTTATTCTCGTAAAGGCAGTCGATGTGCTTACGTATGTTGAGCATGGAGTTGCTGACATTGGCATCGTCGGAAAAGACGTGTTAATGGAGAATGAAAAGGAGCTATACGAAATGGTTGACTTAGGAATTGGTCGTTGCAAGTTTAGCGTGGCATCGATTCCTTCCTACAATCCCAATAGCTATAAAAAGAAAACAATTGCAACAAAATACCCGAACGTTGCCTCCGCACATTTCCGCCGCAAGGGCGAGGATGTGGAGATTATTAAAATAGAAGGCTCTGTAGAAATCGCGCCGCTTCTTGGTCTTGCGGATGCCATTGTTGATATTGTCGAAACAGGTGCAACACTACGGGAAAATGGCTTAATTGTATTTGAAGATATTTGTGATATTTCGGCGCGTCTCATTGCAAATAAAGCTTCCTTAAAAATGAAAAAAGACGAGATGTTTTCAATTATTACGCAAATTGAAGAGCATCTTTCAACAAGGGTGTAAGGAGGAGGCAGCTTGAAAATCTTATACGGAAATATTTCCAGTATTTTAGATGATATGACTGTGCTTCGGGAAGAAGCAGGACGAGTGGAAAAAACAGCGGCAGAAGCGGTAGAGCGTATTGTCGCTGATGTCAAGGTACGTAAGGATGAGGCGCTGCGCGAATATACGAGTCGATTCGATGGAGTAGAGCTGGAATCGTTTCGTGTATCCGCAGAGGCGGTAAAACAAGCGGTGCAATCTGTTGAGCCTTCTTTTTTAGAGGCATTAGAGGGGGCAAAGCGCAATATCGTTTCGTACCATGAGAAGCAAAAGCGACAAGGCTTTGTCGATGCAGATACAAATGGTATTATTCGCGGGCAATTGATTAGACCCCTTCATACAGTCGGTGTGTACGTGCCAGGCGGAACAGCAGCGTATCCTTCGTCGGTATTAATGAATGTACTCCCTGCGAAAATTGCAGGAGTAAAGCGTATTGTGATGGTGACGCCTCCGGGGAAGGGCGGCGTAAACCCGTATATTTTGGCAGCTGCCCATATTGCAGGTGTAGATGAAATTTACAGCATCGGCGGCGCGCAAGCAGTCGCAGCGCTCGCGTATGGTACGGAATCTATTCCGCGCGTTGATAAGATTGTTGGGCCAGGCAATATGTATGTAGCATTAGCAAAGCGTGCTGTGTTTGGTGCGGTGAACATTGATATGATTGCGGGGCCGTCTGAAATTGTCGTTATTGCTGATGAAACAGGAAACGCAGCATTTATTGCGGCTGATTTATTGTCTCAGGCAGAGCATGATACAAATGCAACAGCTATTCTGATTACAACAAGCAAGGAGCTTGCCCAGCAGGTGAAGCAAGAGGTTGAGCGGCAATTGCAGGAGCTGCCACGCGCAGATATTGCAAGAGCTTCTGTTGAGGCGAACGGTGCCATTGTTGTAGTGGATTCACTGCAGGAAGCCTTTGCTGTATCCAATGAAATTGCTCCTGAGCATTTGGAGCTTCATATTCATGAGCCAATGATGGCACTTGCTGATATTTGGCATGCAGGATCTATTTTTGTTGGACCTTATGCGCCGGAGCCGCTTGGCGACTATTTTGCTGGTCCAAACCATGTGCTGCCAACGAGCGGAACGGCACGCTTTTTCTCACCGCTGTCCGTGGATGATTTTGTGAAAAAATCCAGCTTTTTATCATATACAAGAGAAGCATTAGAGCAAGTAAAGGATCAAATTGTTACCTTGGCGGAAAAAGAAGGCTTGCAGGCTCATGCGCGCGCGATTTCAATCCGCTTTGAGGAAAAGGAGGAGTAGACGGATGACACGTAAAGCAGAGCTTTCACGCGTAACATCAGAGACAGACATTACCGTGTCCGTTGATTTAGATAATCCAGCGGAAGTAAGTATTGATACGGGAGTTGGCTTTTTTGACCATATGCTTACGGCGTTTGCAAGACATGGACGTATCGGTCTGAAGGTGCGAGCAAATGGAGATTTGCATATTGACTCTCATCACACAGTGGAGGATGTTGGCATAGTTATTGGAATGTGCATCAAGGAGGCGCTTGGTGATAAAAAGCAAATTAATCGCTACGGCACTTCTTATGTTCCAATGGATGAAGCGCTTGGTTTCGTTTCATTAGATATTAGCGCACGTCCGTTTTTAGTGTTTGATGCAGAGCTTACAAATGACCGTCTTGGAACGTACGATACGGAATTAACAGAGGAGTTTTTCCGTGCGGTTAGCTTTAATGCAGGTATCACGCTTCACGCGCGCGTGTTGTATGGAAAAAACACGCACCATAAAATTGAAGCGTTGTTTAAAGCCTTTGGCCGTGCCTTATCTGAAGCGGTAGAGATTAATGAAAAGATTGTAGGCATCAATTCAACGAAGGGAATGTTGTAATATGATCGCCATTATTGATTATGGAATGGGGAATTTGCGCAGCGTCTCCAAAGCGCTTGAGCATATCGGGGTAACATGTGAAATTACGGATAGTCCGCAAACAATTCGTCAAAGCGACGGAATCATTTTGCCGGGTGTTGGTGCGTTTCCAAAAGCGATGAAGGAGCTAGAGGAGCGCGGATTGATCTCCCTTATTAAAGAACAAGCTGCCTCTGGCAAGCCAGTGCTAGGAATTTGTTTAGGAATGCAGCTCTTATTTGAAGCAAGTGAGGAAATTGAATTTACAACAGGTCTTGGTTTGCTCCCAGGTACGGTACGCAAGCTGCCTGCTGGCCGCAAAATTCCGCACATGGGCTGGAACGCACTAGAGAAGAAACAAGAGTCACCATTATTGCAAGGTCTTACAGGAAATCCATATGTATATTACGTCCACTCCTTTTATGCGGACACAGCAAATGACGTGATAGCTGCTGGAAGCGACTATGGCGTATTTGTACCAGGTGTTGTTTCAAAAGGAAATATTTACGGCGCGCAATTCCATCCGGAAAAAAGCAGCGACGTTGGATTAAAAATGCTACAAAACTTTAAGGAGTTGGTCGAAACATGCTCATCTTCCCAGCAATTGACTTAAAAAATGGCCGTTGTGTTCGTTTATATCAAGGACAGTTTCAGCAGGAGACGGTTGTAAACGAAAATCCGCTTGAGCAGGCAATTGTATTTGAAAAATTAGGTGCCCCATTTCTTCACCTCGTCGACTTAGACGGTGCGTTAGACGGCACTCCAACGAATTTACCTGTAATTGAAAGCATTGCACGTACGTTAAAGATCCCTATCCAGGTTGGCGGCGGCATTCGTTCAATGGAGACAATTGAGGCATTATTATCCGTTGGCGTATCCCGCGTCATTATCGGAACAGCAGCTCTTTTAAATCCAGCATTTTTACAAGAAGCACTTGATAAGTACGGAGAGCGCATCGTTGTCGGTATCGATGCAAAGGATGAATTGGTAGCGACAAGAGGCTGGCTTGATGTATCCGATGTTCATTACATTACGCTTGCGAAGCAAATGGAGGAAATGGGAGTAAAGACAATTATTTTTACTGATATTTCCCGGGACGGAACGCTTACAGGTCCAAACCTTGAACAGCTGAAGGCTTTGCAGGAAGCAGTAAATGTTGATATCGTTGCATCTGGCGGTGTAAGCTCTCTAGAAGATATCAAAAATTTAAATGAAATGAACCTATACGGCGTTATTACTGGTAAAGCTTTATACGAAGGGAAATTCGCGCTAGAAGAAGCGCTGCAGGCGGTGGCAGTATGTTAACGAAACGCATTATCCCGTGTTTAGATGTGAAAAACGGCCGCGTTGTAAAGGGCGTAAACTTCGTTGGGCTGGCAGACGTTGGGGATCCGGTCGAGATTGCTGCGATTTACAACCGTGCAGGAGCGGACGAGCTGGTATTTTTAGATATTACAGCAACGCATGAAGGCCGCAAAACGATGATTGATGTTGTAGAGCGCACAGCAGCTGAAGTGTTTATTCCGCTAACAGTCGGCGGCGGCATCGGTTCAGTTGAAGAGATGTATAACCTACTGCGCGCTGGTGCGGACAAAATTTCCTTAAACTCAGCGGCAGTTCGTAATCCACAGTTGATTGCAGAGGGTGCTAAGCATTTCGGAGCGCAATGCATCGTGGTAGCGATTGATGCAAAGCGTGTCGCTGACGGTAAGTGGAATGTATTTGTAAGCGGCGGCCGTATCGATACAGGTCTTGACGTACTAGAGTGGGCGAAAAAGGCGGAAGAGCTTGGTGCGGGTGAGATTTTGCTGACAAGCATGGATGCGGATGGTACGAAGCAGGGCTATGATTTAGAATTAACGGAAGCGGTTTGTCAGGCGGTTACGATTCCAGTCATTGCATCCGGCGGCTGCGGCAACAATGGTCATATTGTAGAGGTATTTCAGGAAACATCAGTGGATGCAGCGTTAGCCGCGTCAATTTATCATTACGGTGAAACAACGATTGCAGAAACGAAGGAAGAGCTCGCCAAGGCGCGCATTGAGGTGAGACGATGAAGCCGGATTTTTCCAAGGGTCTATTGCCTGCCGTTATTATTGATGATACAACAAATGATGTGTTAATGCTTGGTTATATGAACGAGGAATCCTATGCAAAAACATTAGAAACAAAAACAACATGGTTTTTCTCCCGTTCCCGCAATAAACTGTGGAACAAAGGAGAAACGTCCGGGCATTTTCAGCATGTGAAAGAAATGTACCTAGATTGCGATCAAGATACGCTGCTTGTGCGCGTGGATCAAATCGGACCGGCATGTCATACAGGAAGCCGCACTTGTTTCTTTACGAAGGTGCTGTAGGAGGAAAAGAAAATGACAGACGTATTGCGTGCATTATACGAAAATATTGTGGATCGGAAAAACAATCCGGTAGCTGAGTCGTACACAAACTACTTGTTTGCAAAAGGTGAAGATAAAATTTTAAAAAAGGTAGGCGAAGAAGCTACTGAGGTCATTATTGCAGCCAAAAATAATGATAAAGAAGAGCTTATCTATGAGATTGCCGATTTAACCTATCATTGCCTTGTTCTCCTTGCTGAGAAGGGCGTTACGCTTGAGGATGTAAAGAAAGAGCTAGAGCGCAGGCAAGGAAAGCTGTCTAAGACAGCAGATCGAAAAGAAATCGAGAGCTTGTAAGGAGAGGAGGAGGACCGGATGAAGGTCGATTATCATCTTCATTTAGAGGAAGGACCGTATTCGCTGCGCTGGTTGGATCGCACGAACAGGGCATTGCAGCATTTTATGCCGGTAGAAGCGCCAAAGCATTCTCTTGAGTGGCTGCTGCAATCTAAGGAGCTGCTGCAAACAAGGCTTGAGCAGGGGGCATTTTCGCCGTTTTGGATTGATTTATATTTAGAAGAAGCATTGAGAAAGGGCTTGAAGGAAGTTGGGATTGTTGATCATTTATACCGCTTCCGCGAGGCTAGAGAGTATTATTACCGCCATGTTGATATTAGCGATACAGACCTTGGGCGTTTGCAAAAGGAATGGCTTGATCAAGTAATGATGGAATCTATTCATCATTTTACAGCAGCCATTGAAGATGCGAAGGCACGCTGGGCGGAGAAAGGGATTATGCTTCGTCTTGGACTGGAAGCTGACTATTTTGTGGACGGCGAGGCAGAGCTGGCTGAGCTATTGGCGCTTGGCAATTGGGATTACGTTATCGGTTCTGTTCATTTTATCGATGGTTGGGGCTTCGATAATCCGGATACACAAGATCGTTTTATCGGCAAAGATTTGCCTTCTTTGTATGAGAAGCATTTTGCGAATGTTGAAAGTGCGATCCGCTCTGGATTATTCGATTTTGTTGCGCATCTTGATAACATGAAGGTGTTTAACTATCGTCCAGATGAAAACACACTGCTCCCTTATTATGAGCGTATTGCGAAGGCATTACTGGAAACGAATGTAGCGACAGAAATTAATGCAGGCTTGTATTATCGTTATCCAGTGCAGGAAATGTGTCCAAGTCCGCTCTTTTTAAGCGTTTTGTCGAAGTACCAGGTCCCGATTACAGTTTCTTCTGATTCTCATTACCCAGATGATATTGGCAGCTATGTCGCGCAAAATGTTGAAACATTGATTCGTCATGGCTTTACGGAGGTTGCAACGTTTGAAAAGCGCAAACGTATTATGAAGCCTCTTGAGTCACCTGTATTGCAATCGTAGGAATATAATGCTACTCGTGAAATATCGGTTTTGGTTCAAACTAAAAGCGAAGTATCACGAAGGGGGCTATATCTATGAGTCAAAACGAGCAGTACAGAGACACAGGTAAGCTGACCAATTACCATTATGGTACAGAAAAAGATACGCTTACGAAAAAGCGAAATAAAAGCGATGTAAAAGAAGCAACAAAAAATAATCCCCTCGCCTGAGGGGGTTATTTTTTGTTGCTTTTATTTTCAAAATGCCTGCGCCGCAAAAACTGCGATAACATGTAAAGAATGTAGAGAGGAATCGCAATGAACAAAAACTCCGGCATGCGATTTGCCTCTCGTTTATACAGCGTGAAGATAACCGCAATCAAAAATAGCGTGACGATAATGCTGTATTTTGGAATCGGTACATCTTTTAGGCTTGGAATTTGAATGCGGCTTACCATCAAGATAGCAAAGATGATAAAAATGAGAATGAGTACAATGTTTGGAATTACGTGGGAAAATAACGTAAGAAACGCTATAATTCCTCCTGCCGCTGTAATCGGAACACCCGTGAAATATTTTAAAGATGTTGCAGTCGGTGTTACGTTAAACCTTGCCAAGCGGTAAGCACCAAATAGGGGAAATAGCCCGGCTATGTACAATCCAGCAACGCCGTATTGTGAAAAAGAGGTGTAGTACACTAAGAGAGCAGGTGCTGCTCCAAATGTCACTACATCTGCGAGAGAATCAAGTTCTTTTCCGAGAGGAGAATCAACTCGCAGCAAGCGGGCAATCCGTCCGTCGAGACTATCAAGCATCATTCCAATTAACACGAGAATGGCAGCTGATCTGTAATGTCCGATAGAGGCGTAGCCAATGGATAAAAAACCGCTGTATAAATTTCCGAGCGTAAATAAATTCGGAATGGCTGCTCTGTACAATGTGTGATCCCTTGCTTTCTTTTTAATTTTCTTATTTAGTGTATGACAGTATCCAATTTATCATAACACACTTTTAGAAGTGCATACCATAAAATTCCCGAGATGGAAAAAACGTATTTGATTTGTCTGTTGATTTGTCTGCTTTATGCATATCGCTGAAAGCAAAACGTAAAAATAGGAATCCTGTGCAAGGTGAAAAAGAGGTGACGGAACAGGGATGCTTCCTATTTCCGTCACCTCATGACAAGCAGTGCAAGAAGATATTTATTCCTCGAATGTTGTTGTCATCGTTCCTGTATTTCGTTTGTTGCTAGGGTCGAAGCGAAGTAAATCTCCGTAAATAAGCTTATCTGAATTCCTCAGCTCCAGTTTGGCTTTTTGTTCATATGGTTCACATAGTTGTTCTTCAATTAGCTCGCCTGTCTGTTTCTGATAGCAAACATTTTTCGTATATACGTAATCATTTGTGATGAAACTGCCGTCGCGCATAACAACAATCGGATCTTTTTCTGTAATAAATAAATCTGTTCCAAACTCCGTACTCTTTGTTGTTGAAATACCAAGAAGATGAAGGAGAGTCGGCTTTACGTCAATTTGTCCAGACACTTTGGAAATCACCTGTCCAGACTGCCCTGGAACATGGATAATAAGAGGAACGCGTTGCAGTTGTATCGAATCAACAGGTGTGATTTCAGTTTTGCCAAGAAGCTGTGCCACAGCCGCATTATGATTTTCAGAAATACCATAATGATCTCCATAAATAACAATCACCGTATTGTCATATAATCCCTCTTCCTTCAGGCGCTGTATAAAATATTTAATTGCTTCATCTGTGTACCGTACGGTTGGCAAATATCGATTTACAATCTCACTCTCTGAATCATACTCCTCAATGAGCCGATCTTTCGGGTCAAGTGTAAATGGAAAATGATTTGTTAGTGTAATAAACTTTGTATAAAATGGCTGCGGCATCGACTTTAAATACGCGATGGATTGTTCAAAGAAGTCCTTATCCTTTAGTCCCCAGCCGACAGAATTTTGCTGCGTGCCAACGAAATCGTGTTGATTGTAATATCGATCATATCCAAGTGACGGGTACATAAGGTCGCGATTCCAAAATGTTTTATCGTTAGAATGGAACACAGCTGAAAAGTACCCGTAGTCCTTTAATATTTCAGGCGTTGCTGTATATTCATTATTAAAATGTGTAAAAAATACGGAGCCGCGATCAAGCGGATAAAGCGAATTTTCAATAATAAACTCGGCATCCGATGTTTTGCCTTGACCTGTTTGGTGATAAAACTGGTCAAAATAATAGCTTTCTTTGATAAATTTGTTTAGAAATGGAGTAATTTCCTCACCATTTACTTTTCGATTGATGACAAAGCTTTGCGTAGACTCCATGGAAATTAAAATTACATTTCTCCCCTTAGCAGCACCGAATACGTCTAAATTGGCTCCTTTGTCCTTTACTTTTACATAGTTTTCAATTTCCGCAAACTTATTGCTGCTTGCAAACACTCGCTGTGCTGATGATCTGGATTGCAGGACAATATCATATAGATGGTACGTGTATAGGCCGAGATTTTTGACAATCATCTTTCTATCAAACGAACGGGCAAATAACTGCGGCTTATAGACTTCAGCCACTGTTACATGAAATAAAAACAATGCGGCTGCCCAAAAGAAATAAATAGATTTCTCTTTTTTCGTGAGAGGAGAGACATCGGCAAAGCGCGGGAACTTTCGGGAAATGAATAACAAAATAAAGAGATCGAAAAACATGAATAATGTTTTGTATGTCATCAATTCACGGATGCTTGTTCCAAGATCTGCCATGTTATTCGTTTGAAATATGACAGGCAACGTTACAAAATCATTGAAGAAGCCATAAAATACTGCATTTGAAAATAACAATACAGACAAAAGAAAGCTAATGAGCATGACATAAGCGTTTCGGTATGTATTTGCTAATAGGGCAACTCCAAGAAACAATAGAAGCGTGCTGACTGAATTTATAAATAGAATGATTTCCTCAAACGGATTCTCGATGCTTATATCAAACGCAAGCTTATACACAACATAGGTTTTTATCCAAAGAAGGATGACCGCTAAAAGAGTAAAGCGCACCTTCTTCAATAATTCATTCATAATTCAAGCTCCTCTCCGATGAGACTGTCAAATGGCTTTTTTATTATCTATACATATATATGTAAGCAGGGACATGCTCTATTCTCAGCGTTCTGCTTTCCTTAGCTTCTACTACGTTAATTATTATATAAAAACAATTAGGTGTTGTGGATGTTTTTGTACACTTCTATGAAAAAATATGGATTGGGCACAATAGTTACATATGTGAAGATTTGGAGGAAGACAATGAATAAACGAATATGTGTTGCAATCTTATGCTTTTTCTTATATAGCAGTTCGGCAGCATCGGCAAATGCCCCATCACTTCCTATGCTTGAGGATGCTTTTTATTCTGTGCTATTTCCACAAATCAATGAGGAGATTCAAAAGCATTATGGAGTGCAAAAGAAGTATGACTGTCCGAAAATTGCAGAGATGAAGAAGCTTTACAGTGGTACGTACTTATTTCGATCTTCTATTGAGGTGATTACGTATGAACAGAAGCCATATGGAAAACCGGAGCCTCCTTTTGAGAAGGTAACGATTACGTTTGATAATGAGCAAGGGGACTGGGAAGTGAAAAACACGAATGTAAAGCGCTTGCCTGATAACACAAAGCTAGCATGTCGAAAGCCAGTGTAAGAAAGAGAGAGACTTTTGTGCCTGCTTCTAGGAAGAATGCATAATATTTCATTTTTCTACATAAATGTGAATGGAATATTGAAAAAATATTTGACAATGTGCATTTTCCTCTGCTATCTTTAATATCATCAAAAATAAATACAACAGCCTCATCTGTTCTCGCAAATAGAGGCTGCAGAAATCAAGAGTAGGCTGTGCGAAATCGTGCAGGATTAAAGAACACAGCACGAAAGGGATAACTGCCGAAGCGGCAAAACAGCTGCCATGTTTTGCTGCTGGGTCTGCACTGAATAAGTGTAGAACTGTCACAAGTTCATCTTGTGGGGAGCTATTAGAGATGCTGATGCGGTTTCTTATATGAAAATATGTAGGATGCATAGTTTAAGTTGTCATTTTCTGTAAGAAGCGCGTGTGAACATAGAAGTTCGGCGCGTTTTTTGTTTATACAAATGAAACGGATCGTGTTCTTAGCTTCACTGTTTCCTTTTTCTTTGGAGAAATGGATATGGGTTGCAGAACGTATAGATAAGGGGGAAATTTAGATGTATTTGCACGGCACAAGCAGAATTAACGACAAAGGACATTTAGAAATCGGAGGCTGTGACACGACGGAATTGGCAAAAACATACGGCACACCGCTTTATGTATATGATGAAGCATTAATTCGGGAAAAATGTCGTGCTTATAACCGTGCGTTTCAGGAAAGCGGCTTTTCCTATCAAGTAGCATACGCAAGCAAGGCGTTTTTGTGCATGGAAATGAGCCGTTTAGCTGCAGAGGAAAATATGTCTTTAGATGTTGTATCTGGAGGAGAATTGTATACGGCGCTGCAAGCAGGCTTTCCTGCAGAACGCATTCATTTTCACGGTAACAATAAGACAGAAGAAGAGCTGGTAATGGCACTTGAAGCAAATATTGGCTGCTTCGTTGTAGATAACTTCTTTGAGCTGGAGGTTCTGCATGATTTAGCAAAAGACCGTGAGCAAAAGGTGAATATTTTGCTTCGTGTAACGCCTGGTGTTGAGGCACATACGCATGAATATATTACGACAGGCCAGGATGATTCAAAATTTGGCTTTGGCGTTTCTAGCGGGCAGGCGCTGCAGGCGGTAAAGCATGCGGTATCGAAGCCGTACTACAATGTACTTGGAATCCATTCTCATATCGGTTCTCAAATTTTTGAAACAGATGGATTTGTTCGTGCTGTTGAAGTATTAGCAGCCTTTGTAGACGATGTTCGTTCTGAAACAGGACATACAATGCCAATTTTAAATCTTGGCGGCGGCTTTGGCATTCGCTATACAGAAGGTGACACACCTCTTCCAGCTGTACAATATATTAAAGAGATGACGGATGCGGTGCGCGAGCAGTTTACGAAGCGCAATTATCCTCTGCCGGAAATTTGGATTGAGCCGGGTCGCAGCATTGTCGGTGATGCTGGCACAACTCTGTATACAATCGGTTCCATTAAGGACATCCCAGGCATTCGCAAATACGTGGCCGTGGATGGGGGAATGACAGATAACATTCGCCCTGCATTGTACGGTGCGAAGTATGAGGCAATTTTGGCAAATCGAGCGAATGAAGAGCCAGAGGAAGTTGTATCGATTGCCGGGAAGTGCTGTGAGAGCGGCGATATGCTGCTTTGGGATATAAAGCTTCCAGAAGCGGCATCACGTGATTTACTTGCGATTTCCTGCACAGGGGCGTACGGATATTCGATGGCAAATAACTATAACCGCATCGCGCGCCCTGCTGTTGTATTTGTAAAGGATGGTAAAGCGCAGGTTGTTGTAGAGCGGGAAACATTAGAAGATCTTGTGCAAAAGGATCGTATTCGTGCAAGCGAGCTTGTATGAAAGCAAGATGAGAATAACTGAAAAGCAGGCGGACAACAGTACGTTGTTCGCCTGTTTTTGTAAGCAAATCTCCCATAGCTATCTTTGCCTCATACGGCAATAAGCAAGTTACCTATTCATTTACTCGGAATTATCCTTTTATATTGTAAGAGAAAGTATTGTTTTACGAAAACGGGGAAAATTAATGACAAGAAGACTCTTATGGTAGATTTTTTCTTAAGAAATAGTGAAATTCCTGTATTTTTATGTCAATAAACAAAATACGAATCGGGTACTTACTGCATTTATCATATTTTCATATTTTCAAAAATTCCTTAAAAATATAATTCATATAAGAAAAGTAGGATTGCAATTGCCCATAATTGTGATACAATACAAATTAATTACTTATCCAGAGAGGCAAAGGGACACGGCCCGACGAAGCCCAGCAACCTGCATGATGCAAGGTGCTAATCCGTCAAAATGAAATCCCGTTTTGTGAGGTAAGATCAAGCCGCCTGGAGAGTCTTTTCGGAATGGAAAGATTTTTTTCATGCAACGGATAAGATGTATTTTTGAAAATGTCACTGCGGCAGTGGAACGAAACAACTCCTTCCTAACATAGCAGTGAAATGGGATATCATTAAAAAAGGGGGAAAGAAAATGTTAACATATGAGACATGGGATGCACCATCAATTGATTTCAATGAGGACGATGGAGCAAAAGGCGCGCTTTCAGTTTTACGTTGGGCGTATGATCATTATGGAGACGATGTAGTGTATGCATGCAGCTTTGGCGTTGAGGGGATGATTCTTCTTCATTTAATTGACCAAGTGAAGCCTGATGCGAAGGTTGTATTTTTAGATACGGACCTGCACTTTAAAGAAACATATGAATTAATTGAAAGAGTAAAAGAACGATTCCCAAGACTTGAGATTGTAATGCAAAAGCCAGAGCTTACGCTTGAAGAGCAGGCGGCAGAGCATGGTGCGGCGTTGTGGCAGTCTAATCCCAATGCATGCTGTAATATTCGAAAGATTGTTCCGCTTGAAAAGGCGCTTGCACAAGGAAAAGCATGGATTTCCGGATTGCGCCGCGAGCAATCGCCAACGCGTCAAAATGTACAATTTGTAAATCTTGACCGCCGTTTTCATTCCATTAAAATATGTCCGCTGATTCACTGGACATGGAAGGAAGTATGGCGTTACGTATACAAGCATGATCTTCCGTACAATCCGCTTCATGATATCGGCTATCCGAGCATTGGCTGTGAGGTGTGCACTCGTCCTTCAGAGGGCGGCGCCAGCGATCGCTCCGGACGTTGGGCAGGTACAGGTAAAACAGAATGCGGACTTCATCAGTAAGATGTAAAGGAGAAGGGAAAACATGGTAGCTCTCGCATTTTGTGCAGCGTTATTATTCGCGATGAATATAGGGGCAAGCGGAGCAGCAGCCTCAATGGGGGTAGCATATGCTTCAGGAGCCATCAAGAAGAAATGGGTAGCGCTGCTCATATGCGGCGCTGCTATCATTGCTGGTTCTGTCTTTGGGGGACAAAAGGTTACGAAAACGATTAGCTCGGGCATTATCCCTGAAGACATCTTTACCGTAAAAATCGTTATTATTACATTACTTGCAGCAACAATTGCCTTATTTACGGCAAATATTCTTGGCATTCCGCTTTCTACAAGTGAGATTACAATAGGTGCTGTTGCAGGAGTTGGGATTGCATACCACGCATTATATGTGGGGAAACTTTTGTTTATCGTTGCCTTTTGGATTATCACTCCTGTCGTAGCATTTAGTATCACTTATGTTGCTGGAAAGTTCATTCATAAACTAAATTCCAAGTATCCTGATTTGGAAAAAGGAAAATGGAAACCGATTTTTACAATTCTTGTTATTGTGACAGGTTTTTTCGAGGCTTACTCGGCTGGGATGAAGAACGTAGCAAATGCAGTTGCTCCGCTAGTGGGAGCGCATTTGGTTCCCGTGGAAACAGGACTGCTTCTAGGCGGTATTTTTGTGGCCCTCGGTGCACTGCTTTTAGGAAGCAGAGTATTAGAAACAAACGGGAAGAAAATTACATCTGTTTCTTTGATCGAGGGGATTTCTGTGTCTGCTACCAGCTCGGTTCTCGTTATTACAGCGGCTTTATTCGGAATTCCATTGCCGATTGCACAAATTACATCTTCTTCTATTATCGGCATGGGCTCCGCGCAGCATGGCAAGAAAGTCTTTCAAAAACGCGTTGTTTCGCAAATGCTCAAGGTTTGGTTTGTTGCCCCGTTTTTATCGCTTTTAGTTTCCTATACATGCATTAAACTGTTGCTAGAAAGCGATTTGTATTCTATCTTTATTGTTGGGGCAGGAATTATCGCAACACTTGGAGTCATTAGCTTATTAAAACATACGAAACAAGAAGTAGGAGGAATTTCAAGATGACAACTATTGCAGCACATGGCGGTGTTCTTATCAATCGCGTAGACGAAACATACAGCACAGCGCACATTCAAAAGGAAATCGAATTAGACAATATCGCGCTTAGCGACCTAGAGTTAATCGCAGTTGGTGCATATAGCCCGCTAACAGGCTTTTTAAATCAAGAAGACTACAATTCCGTTGTAGAACGTATGCGTCTTGCTGATGGAACAGTTTGGAGTATTCCAATCGCGCTTCCTGTAACAGAAGAAAAAGCAAATGAGCTTACAGCAGGTGAAGAGGTGCGCCTAGTACAAGATGGCGTAACATACGGCGTACTTACAGTTGGCGATATTTATGTGCCAGACAAACAAAAAGAAGCGGAAAATGTATACCGCACAACAGACCTTGCCCATCCAGGCGTAAAGAAAATGCTGGAGCGCCCGTCTGTATATGTAGGCGGAGCGATTACTTTAGTAAAACGTACAGAGAAGGATCAATTTGCTGAGTACCGCTTAGATCCAGCTGAAACACGTCAAAAATTCCAGGATCTTGGTTGGAAAACTGTAGTTGGATTCCAAACACGTAACCCGGTTCACCGCGCGCATGAATACATTCAAAAAGCAGCGCTTGAAATCGTAGACGGCTTATTCTTAAATCCGCTTGTAGGCGAAACAAAATCTGATGATATTCCAGCTGACGTACGTATGGAAAGCTACCAAGTACTCTTAAAGAACTACTATCCAGAGGACCGTGTATTTTTAGCTGTGTTCCCTGCAGCAATGCGTTATGCAGGACCGCGCGAAGCAATTTTCCACGCAATGGTTCGAAAAAACTTTGGCTGTACACACTTTATCGTTGGCCGTGACCATGCAGGAGTCGGCAACTATTATGGCACATATGATGCACAGCATATCTTCTCTAACTTCACAGCAGAGGAGCTCGGAATTCAGCCGTTATTCTTCGAGCATAGCTTCTACTGCACAAAATGCGAAGGTATGGCTTCTTCGAAAACATGTCCGCATGGCGCTGAAGATCGTGTGATTTTATCTGGAACAAAGGTGCGTGAATTGCTTCGCAGCGGTCAGCTTCCGCCAAGCACATTCAGCCGTAAAGAAGTGGTAGAAGTATTAATTCGCGGCATGCAAGAGCAGCCAGTGAACGCTTGAGGGGGAGAAGCAATGAGTACGAACATTACATGGCATGAGGCATCTGTTTCCAAGCAGGAGCGTCGCGAGCAAAAAGGCAATCATAGCTTTGTTCTTTGGTTTACAGGTTTATCCGCATCCGGCAAGTCTACGCTTGCCAATGCGGTGGCGCGTAAGCTATTCCAAGAAAAAATTGGCAACTATGTATTAGATGGAGACAATATTCGTCACGGCTTAAATAAAGATTTAGGCTTTTCTGAAGAGGCACGTACAGAAAATATTCGCCGCATTGGCGAAGTAGCGAAGCTGTTTGTAGACAGCGGCACAATCGTGCTAACAGCTTTTATTTCTCCGTTCCGTGCGGATCGTGCGCAGGTGCGTAATATTTTAGAGGCGGACGAGTTTATTGAAGTATTTGTAAGCTGCCCAATTGAAGAGTGCGAAAAGCGCGATCCAAAAGGCTTATATAAAAAGGCGCGTAACGGCGAGATTAAACAATTTACAGGTATCGATTCTCCGTATGAAGAGCCAGAAAATCCTGAAATTGTTGTTTCCACACACTTACATTCGATCGAAGAATGTGCGGAGCAAGTTATTCAATATTTGAAAAATAAACAATTTATTTAAGGGGATTTTATACAAGAATCATTGTTGGAAATCCGCTTACGGGTATTGACCCAGACCAATCGTGAAAGAGGTATATGAACTCTTTTGGCATAACGACGAGTTCGCAAACCTTTTTGTGTAACTATAAAAAATAGCAATCAGCACAAACCTATATAATGCAGCAAACGGGAAAATTAATTGTATTTCCTTCATGCGATCTTGTCGAGTGGAGCTTGAGAAATATTTTCTCAAGCTTCCTGACATTGAAGATATTTCTCTTTATGAGAAGAAGACAATTCGTAAAGGGGCAGGCTTTGTCATTTACGGACAGGAGAATAGACTGTGGAGGTGGCAAAGTGGGAAAGGTGTACATTGTTGGAGCAGGACCGGGTGATCCGGACTTGATTTCGGTGAAGGGACTCAAGTGCATTCAGCAGGCTGATGTCATTTTATATGATAGGCTCGTAAATGAGGAGCTGTTGTCTCATGCAAAGCCGGATGCGGAGTTGATTTTTTGCGGCAAGCTTCCCAACTACCACATTATGCAGCAGGAAACGATCAACGCTCACCTTGTAAAGCATGCGAAAAAAGGAAAAACGGTAACACGGCTCAAGGGTGGAGATCCGTTTGTATTTGGACGCGGCGCTGAGGAAGCGGAGACGTTAGCCGAAAATGGCATTGTGTTTGAAATCGTTCCCGGCATTACGTCTGGTATTGCCGCCCCTGCCTACGCTGGTATTCCAGTCACCCATCGTGATGCCGGCGCTAGCTTTGCCATCGTTACGGGTCACCGCCGCGAGGGCCAGGAAGAGGATACAAAATGGGAGAGTCTAGCGAAGGGAATTGATACGCTAGCGATTTACATGGGTGTAAGCAATCTTCCGTATATTTGCGGCAAGCTATTGCAACATGGAAAAAGTGAGCAGACACCGGTCGCACTTGTTGAATGGGGTACAACTGTATCACAGCGTACAGTAACGGGAACATTAGGAACGATTGTCACCATCGCGCAAAAGGAAGAAGTACAAAATCCGAGCATGATTATTGTTGGCGAGGTCGTTCGTTACCGGGACAAGATTCAATGGTTTGAACAACAGTCATCCAAAAATTACTATGCAAGCGGGGCGTTGTAAATGCAGGCAGTATTATACATTTGCCACGGCAGCAGGGTGAAGGAAGCGTGCGAAGAAGCGCGCTTCTTTGTCTCTCAAGCAATGGCTGACGTAGATGTACCGATTCAGGAGGTATGCTTTTTGGAATTAGCGGAGCCGTCCATTGAAGCTGGCTTCCGAGCATGTGTGGAAAGAGGTGCAACACATATTGCGGCGGTGCCGGTTTTATTGCTCACTGCCGCACATGCGAAAGAGGATATCCCGAATGAATTAGCAAAAGTAAAGCAGTATTATCCTGATGTAACCTTAACGTATGGTGATCCATTTGGCGTACACGATGAAATTGTATCGATTTTGATGGAGCGAATTGGTAAGGGACGTGTTGCTGAGGATGCGATGGTATTGCTCGTTGGACGAGGCAGCAGTGATCCGGATGTAAAACGTGATATGAAGGAAATAGCTTTACGATTACAGCATACATATCCGTTTCAGAAGGTCGATATTTGCTTTTTGGCAGCAGCGGAGCCAACATTTGAGCAAGGGCTGGAGATGGCGCTTGCATCAGGTCATAAACAGGTGTTTGTTGTGCCATACTTATTGTTTACAGGTATTCTGATGAAAACAATGGAACGAAAGATTAAGAAGCTAAGTCGAGAAGAACTTATATTATGTGATTATCTAGGCTATCATCCGAATTTGCGCAAGGTTCTTGCCGCGCGCGTACAGGAAGCAATGGAGGGAGAAGAGTATGTACCCACTTGCGCTGCATATACAGAATAAATGCGTTGTTGTCGTTGGCGGCGGTAAGGTAGCCCTTTTTAAAATCGGGCCGCTTGTTAGGGAAGGAGCACGTGTAACAGTCGTTAGTCCCGAGGCTGATGGGAAGGTGCAAAAACTGGCAGAAGAGGGGCGCATTACGTGGCTTGCGAAGACATATGAAAAATCAGATCTTGTCGGGGCGCTTCTTGTTATTGCAGCGACGGATGATGCGGAGCTTAACGCCCGAATTGCAGCGGAAGCGGACGAGAATCAGCTCGTAAACGTCATTACGGACCCGAATGCAGGAAATGTGCATCTTCCGGCTGCATTTGAGCGCGGCAGGTTAATGATTGCTGTTTCTACTGGCGGTGCTAGTCCGAAGTTGGCAAAAAAAATTCGGGATGACCTGTCGGCTGCATATGGAGAAGAGTATGAGCAGTATTTAGATTTTTTATATGAATGCCGGATAAGAGTGAAAGCTTCTGTTCACAGCAAAGCAGCACGGAATGTATTGCTGCAGGAAGTGCTAAAACCGGAATATATAGGATCTGTAGAAAAACAGCAGCAGTTTTTAGAAGGTTTATAAGGGATGTACTATCATTATTATAGTTCTTTGTTTAGGGGACTGGCTGCCGTTTGACCAACTCGAGTTTTATCCACTAGAAATGAGACAAGCCTTGAGGGGTTATGTTTTTTCCTAGCAAGCAGCCGAACATTTAGTTAGGGGATGTAAATGAATGAAAAAAGGACCTTGGTTGAAATGTTCAACTTGGGTCCTTTTTCCATGAGGAAAGCATAGGTTTTTCGAAGATGTCTAGCAAGAAAATAGGCTGTATTTGTGTTACTATAAGTACGGCATTGGATTTACTGCATTACTCTTCGATTGGTTCCATTCTCCCACATGCAATTCAAAGTGAAGATGCTGGCCTTGCGATGCACCTGTATTGCCCATAATTCCAATTTGCTGGCCTTGCTTCACTGTTTGTCCTGTTCCGACAGAATAGCTGCTTAAGTGTGCATATACAGTTGTGTAGGTTTGTCCTTTGATGCGGTGCGAAATAAACACAACATTCCCGTAGCTTTGCGAATAATACGCCCGGATCACAACACCATCTGCGGCTGCCATAACCGGCACTGTTCCAGGTGCCGCAATATCCACACCTGCATGCAGTTTACCCCAGCGTTGGCCGAAACCTGATGTGAAAGCACCTGCTGCAGGTTTGATGAAACCGCCTGGATTGATTGCTGCTGCACTATTTTGAATCGATGTTCCAGAAGAAGGTGCAGCTGCCTTTCTTGCATTCTCTGCAGCCTGCGCTGCCTGTGCTGCCTCTTCAGCTGCACGTTTGTCCGCTTCCACAAGCTGCTGGGTCGCTTGTCTTTGCGCTTCTAAAATCGCTTTTGTTTCTTCTGTGCTTTCGATTTCTTCCATTGTTTGCGACAGCTTTGTATGCATGTCATTCATAAGTACTTCCTGCTGCTGTTTATCGGCGGCCTGCTGCTGCTGCTTTTGCAGTTGTATTTCTTTTTGCTTCTGCAATTCTGCTTCCTTTTCTTTTACCACTCTCTGCTCATTCTCTACAGTTTCTTTATCGCGTGCCTGCTCTTGTAAAATATCATTATCAGAATCTAATATAAGCGACACTGAATACATATTCTCCAATAAATCCGCTAGGTTTTTAGAGTTAATAATCAACTCTGTAATTAAGGTGCTGCGCGGCTGCTCCTGCAGCGTGCGCAGACGCTGATCAATGACAGCCTGCCGTTTTTCAATTTGCACTTGTAAATAAGCGATATGGCGATTTTTCTCTTCAATTAAAGCTTCTGTTTCCTGAATCTGTTGTTCAATTGTCGCTAGTTCCTGCTCTGTTGTAGTAATTGCTGCATTCAATTCATCTATTTTCTGCTGAAGTGCTGCAATTTCCTGTTCAATTTGCTGTTTTTCCTGCTGCTTATTTTCTAGCTGTTGAGATGTTCCGTTTAATTGCGATTCAATGCTATTTAATTTATCTTGGTTGGTTTCTGCATATATAGAAGCTGTTGGAGCAAGTAAAAAGGCTCCAGTCGCTAGTACGCTGAAAACAGTATGTTTATTCATAGTTGTTTTCTCCTTTCTCTACCGTATTTTTATACCATAGAATGAGGAGAGAATCTATTACTTTCACTATAATGTAAAAAATTTTAATATAATATTAGTTTTTTTATGGAAGTGTAATGAAGTTACATGAAATAGAGGGAATTTGTGTAAAAAATAAGAGGTTAAGTTATTTTGTAATAGAAATCACAATATATAACGTTATCTTGATAAAAAGTATATCACTAATAGTGTATGTATTTTTATTAGATTATTTTATATTCTGATAAAAAGCTAAATGAAAAGAAAATGGCTTTCCTGCCACATTATACGCCATAGAGGATATTATTCTTGAAAAATGATTATTTGTGGAGGCAGTTTATATAAAACTGTTCAGGTGAAGAAAGAAAGGCAGAAAAAATATTTTGTTTGAATGATAAAAATATTCTGGAATATAATCGATAGATTGCGATATTGCTAATTTTTTGTTATTATGATTATCGGTGTAGAAACAACATAGAAAAGTACAGTAAAAGTGTTAAGAAACGAATTGTTCGCTCTTTTTGCAAGTAATGCATAGATAAAAGTTTTCCAAGAAGGGGGTATCGCCATGCAGAAAAAGAAATTAGGACTAGCTTGGCAAATTGTGATTGGTTTGATCGCCGGAATTGCGGTTGGAGCAATATTTTATGGCAACCCGGCAGTTGTTCAGTATTTAAAACCAATTGGTGATATTTTTATTCGTTTAATTAAGATGATTGTTGTACCGATTGTTGTATCCAGTATTGTTGTAGGTGTTGCAGGCGTAGGTGACATGAAGAAGCTGGGACAACTTGGCGGCAAAACCTTGCTTTATTTTGAAGCAATTACAACCTTGGCTATTGTGATTGGATTACTTTTTGCAAATGTGCTTCAGCCTGGTGCTGGCGTAGACATGAAGAACCTGCAAAAATCTGATATTTCTGCGTATGTGGACACAACAGAGCAGGTTGAAAGTCATTCGTTTATAGACACATTTGTGAATATTGTGCCGACGAATATTATTGATTCGCTAGCAAAAGGCGACATGCTTGCGATTATTTTCTTTTCCGTTATGTTCGGTTTAGGAATCGCAGCAATTGGCGAAAAAGGAAAGCCGGTACTGCAGTTTTTCCAAGGAACAGCGGATGCGATGTTTTATGCAACAAATCAAATTATGAAATTCGCGCCATTTGGCGTATTTGCGTTAATTGGTGTTACAGTCTCAAAATTCGGTGTTGCATCGCTTATTCCTCTTGGAAAATTAGTGTTAGTCGTTTACGGCGCGATGTTCTTTTTTGTAATCATCGTGTTAGGGCTTGTTGCGAAGCTAGTAGGCGTGAATATTTTTCAATTTATTAAGCTTCTAAAGGACGAGCTCATTTTGGCATACTCCACTGCAAGCTCTGAGACAGTGTTGCCGAAAATTATTGAAAAAATGGAGAAATTTGGATGTCCAAAGGCAGTTACATCATTCGTTATTCCGACAGGCTATTCTTTTAATCTTGATGGCTCTACGTTATACCAAGCGATTGCGGCTATGTTTTTAGCGCAAATGTATGGAATTGATATGTCATTATCTCAGCAAATCACATTGTTGCTTGTACTGATGGTTACTTCTAAAGGAATTGCGGGTGTACCAGGTGTATCGTTCGTTGTTTTATTAGCGACGTTAGGCTCCGTCGGTATTCCGGCAGAAGGCTTGGCATTTATCGCGGGTATCGACCGTATCATGGATATGGCGCGTACGGCTGTAAATGTAGTCGGAAACTCACTTGCAGCTGTTATTATGTCCAAATGGGAAGGGCAATATAACAGAGCAAAAGGACAAGAATATATAAGGGAAGTACAAGCTTCTTAAAAAAATCCCCGGTATCACGGGGATTTTTTTTATTAAGAGCGCACGGGGTAGTTGAGAAGCTGCGTATATAAGGAGCGAACGCATTCTTGAATTTCCTCGGCTGTAGTAGCAAATTCTGCTGCATACCTGGTTTTATTGTTTGACCAGGGCGGAAGAAGCTCTGAACAGAGTGTAATGCGGATATGAAGCTGCGAGGAGTGTTTGCCGAGAAATTCCAGCTCAAAGCTTGGTTCTGTAAAAGAGAGTACCGGTACAGATGGATTTGGGAGAGATTGGAGCCAGTGCATGATTTCTTCGACTTCTGTTGTCAGCAAAAATGGATCGATTTGTACGAAAGTCGAGTTTCCCTCTCTTAATGTTAGCATCACATTTAACCAATTTGCATCATAGTCAAATTCAGATGAACTATTTTTACCGTTTAGTTCTGGAAACTGGTAGTTATGTATTAGAAGTGACAACGTCTTTGCTTCAGAAGAGAATTTCATTATGCCCACCTCACGATAGAATTGTCTCCTTTACGTTACAACGGTTTTGGGAGCGGTGCAATAGAAAACTTTGCGAGTCCGAGAGTGAAATCGGTCTAAAGTCTGAGTGAAAACCGTTCTCTAGTTCGTTATAGGGGTGCTTCGTTTCAGATAGGATAAGAGTATCAAAACGAAGGGAGGCAATAAGGTATGAAAAAATTTCTCACCTTTTTAGCAGCAGGAGTGCTCGTTATCATTGCGCTTGCCACGCTCGGTCATATTGTAGGCTTATTAATTGGAGCAGCCATTGCGTATTGGAGCTTTAAGTCATTCCTGAAAGCAGATTCGCTGCTAGGAAAATTTTTCTGGGGCATTATTGGGTTAATCGGTTTGTCCGTTGTCCTTGGGAATTTTCCGGCTATTATTGGGGTCGGAGCGATTGCTTTGCTATATTACGGGTATCGCAATTGTAAGAGTAAACGCTGCGGCGGAAAACGTGAAGATACGTACAAATCGTTTCGTAATTTTGAAGATGAATGGGAACATGTAATGAAACATTATTAAGAGAAGGGAAGAGATATGTATGAAACAATCCTTATTCCAACGAATTCGTAATATTGTAATGGCGGATCTCCACAGTGCGCTTGATGAGAAGGAGCGTCAAAATCCAATTGCTCTCCTCAATCAATACTTACGCGATGGCGAACGAGAGACGAAAAAAATTGAACAGCTAATTGAACGTCATAGCATGCTGAAGACAAATTTTCTTCGCGAGAAGGAGCAGGCGACATACATGGCAGAAAAACGGAAGCAGCAGGCGGATATCGCGCGTCAAGCGGGCGCAGCTGATTTAGAGGCGAGAGCATGGAAGGAAGCGGAATATTATGAAGGGCAAGCATCACGTTTGGCGGATGCACATACGAAAACCGCAGAGCAGGTTGAAGAATTACAGCGCCAGCTTGCTGAGATGAAAAATAAGCTGAAGGAAATGCATACAAAGCGGATGGAACTTATGGCACGTGAGAATATGGCGCATGCCAACCGCCGCATTCATGATACGCTTGGCAAAATGTCTAAAGACAACCCGTTTATGCGCTTTGAAGAGATTGAAGAGTATATGCGCGAACTGGAGCTTCGAGTAAATGAGGCATATGAGCGAGACACGTTTGATTACAGAATTGCTAAGCTTGAAAAAGAATTGAAAGAATCTGCTCATTCATAACATACATTGTCTAGCAGCTTATGATATAGTAGAGAAGAAAAGGAATTGCATAACAATTCCTTTTCTTCTGTTTCATTCTTTAAGAAAGCATAAATTTCCTAACTGGGAAGTAATTCGACATAGTGGGAAATTTTAAGTATAAAGTATAAGTACAACTAGGCTACCTCCAACTTTTACAAGGCTTGGCGTTAGCCAAGTTTTCTTTAGCACAACAGGGAAAGGGGGAGAGCGGTATGAAACGGAAGCTGCTGAAAACGGAAATTGTCGCGATTGCCGCCATTTTGTTTGGAATTGGACTTCTCCTTGATATCATTACACACAAGTTTGCACCGGTTGCCCTTGTTTTTTCAATTGTGATGATCCTAGTGGGCCGGAATTACCGCAGTAAAGGAAAACGAAAACGAGGAACCATTCTTCTATCCATCGGTGCCCTTATTTTTATTATACATGTGTTCTCTTCTGCTGCGTTTCAGCTGCTGCTTGCAAGCGGAATTATTTATATGGGTTATGAACTGCTTCAAAGCAGAAGGCGGCCGACCGTGCTGCAAATTGAGACAAAGGAAGCCCCAGGCCCTAGCTCTGCAGTGCTGCGGTTCGAACCGTTTTTAAAAAATATGTTTGTCGGAAATTACAGGGTAATGGATCGTGTCTACGAGCTTGAGGATATTAATATCCGCTATGGAGTAGGTGATGTCCAAATTGATTTAACGACAGCAATGATTCCTGAGGGGGAAACAGTCATTGTGATCCACGGTCTTGTCGGCAATATCCGTTTGTATGTACCGTACGATATTGAGCTATCCTTGAACCATTCTATGCTGCTTGGCCGCATTTCTGCGTGCGGTCATGAGGAAAAGGGATGGAACCGAAATCTCATCTTTCAAACAGAGCAGTACAGGGAGGCTCCGAGACGAGTAAAAATCATCTCTTCGCTTCTTGTTGGTGATACGGAGGTGAGGTATGTATGATAGGGAAACCATCTAGTTTTCCATGGACATATTTTAACTATTCGATTTTGTCTTGTCTCGGCGTCTCGCTTTTTGCAACGATTGTATATGCTTGGAAAAGCAATCAGCCAGTATATGAATTTTTAGTAGAGCGGGAGGCTGCATCTGTTCCAATGATTTTGTTTGTAATTGGCGGAAGCGGCTTGTTCGGTGCTGTGGTCGGCTACTCGATTGAACAATATACAAAGCGTCGCTTAAATGAAATTTCCGCCGTTTTGCTGGAGATTGAACGTGGAAGTTATCCGAAGGAGGCTCTCTTTACTGCGGAAGATGAACTAAGCTCTATTGGCAAGCGTATTGTGGCGCTCTCTCATCGTTTAGAGGAGCAGGCTGGATTATTTCAAAAGCTGACAAATGAGCGGGCTGAATGGAGCGAGGAAATGAAGCAGGCGACGATTTCCGAGGAGCGGCAGCGATTGGCGCGCGACCTGCATGATTCTGTCAGTCAGCAGCTGTTTGCTATGTCTATGATGATGTCTGCGGTGAATGCACAGAATGATCGAAATTCGGAAGCGGTAAGCAAGCAGCTGCAGCTTGTAGAGCAAATGGTGATAAATGCACAAACGGAAATGCGTGCCCTTTTGCTGCATTTACGTCCTGTACAGCTTGAAGGAAAGAAGCTGAAGGATGGGATAGAAGAACTGTTAACAGAGCTTTCGCGCAAGCAGCATATCCACCTATCCTGGCATATTGAACAAATTGATTTAGAAAAAGGAGTAGAGGATCATTTATTTCGTATTGTACAGGAAGCGCTATCCAATACGCTTCGTCATAGCAAGGCGAATAAAATGGAGCTTCGTTTTCGGCGGTTTGGGCAGTATGCAATTTTAAAGATGATGGATGATGGTATTGGATTTGATGTTTCGCAGCGTAAAGCGGGTTCATATGGCTTGCAGTCCATGCAAGAGCGTTCGCAGGAAATTGGAGGTACATTTAAAATTCTTAGCTTTCCACACAAAGGAACGCAATTGGAAGTGAAGATTCCCATTATTGCGCGGGAGGAGGGATAGACGATGATTCGAGTATTGCTTGTAGATGATCATGAGATGGTTCGTATGGGGGTGGCTGCTTATTTGTCTACGCAGCCAGATATCGAGGTTGTAGGAGAGGCGGAAAATGGAAAGCGAGGAGTTGAGCTGGCGCTGGCGCTTCGTCCCGATATTATCTTAATGGATTTAGTGATGGATGAAATGGATGGCGTGGAGGCAACAAAGCGTATTATACAAGAGTGGCCCACTGCTAAAATCGTTGTCGTGACGAGTTTTTTAGATGATGAAAAGCTGTATCCTGTTATTGAAGCGGGGGCAGCAAGCTATATGCTGAAAACATCGCGAGCGAGCGATATTGCTGATGCACTGCGAGCAACGTACAGAGGAGAAACTGTGCTCGAGCCGAAGGTAACAGGAAAAATGATGTCCAAAATGCGCCAAAAGCAGGAGTACAAGCCGCATGAGGAGTTGACGGAGCGTGAGCGGGAAATTCTGTTGCTCATTGCTGAGGGAAAATCAAATCAAGAAATTGCTGATGAACTGTTTATTGCGTTAAAAACAGTGAAAACACATGTGAGTAATATTTTAAATAAATTGAACGTAAGTGACCGTACGCAGGCGGTAATTTATGCATTTCGCCATCAGTTAACCAAGTAGGGGGGAGAAAAACTAGGTCGAGCCCTTTTATGCGAGAAGCCAGAAACAGGCAAGTTCTCTTTACATACATTTACAAAAGGTAGAGATTGCCGATTCTAAAAGAGGTGAAGACTTATGTATTATGATCCGTATTTTTCTTACGGAGACAGACCGCTACAGCCGCTACGACCGCAACCACAAATTTCGCCCTTGACTCCTTCTGGTTCCTATCCGCCGTTTCTTCCAGGAATATATCCACCGGGGCAGGGAGGTGGGAGCTATCCTCCGTATCCACCGGGGCAGGGAGGTGGAGGCTATCCTCCGTATCCACCGGGGCAGGGAGGTGGAGGCTACCCTCCGTATCCGCCAGGGCAGGGACAAGGAGCCCAGCAAGGATCACCGCAAAGTCCTCCTCCTTCGTATACACCGCAAAAGCCGCAGTTTATGGCATATGCAGTTGATCCAGGTGGTATAAGAGGCTGCTTGTATCGTTATACGTATATTTGGCTGCGAAACGGCAGAAGCTTCTGGTTTTATCCAGTGTTTGTCGGACGTACGTCTGTCGCTGGCTACCGCTGGAGACGAAATCAATATAGATGGGTATATACAGGGATTGATCTTGATAACATTGACTATTATGAGTGTAGATAGGTATCAAAAGCCTTCCGTTGAACGGAGGCTTTTTTTGCGGAATTAAGTCTAATTTTTGTTTCGTTGTCTAGTTTTAGTATGATGATAAAGCCTAGACCATATTTTTATATAAAATTGTATGTTCTGTAAGGCAGCATTGAACTACTAAAACGAAATCAAGCTGCATATATGTCAATTTTTTTGTTTTTTTGGCTAATAATGTAATAATATATAGAAAACAAACAGAAGGAATATACTGCGCCTTTACAGAATGTAGTATGTAATCCCAAAAGGGGATTAAACAAAACTAAAGAGGTGACGGAAATGCTGCTATCAGTTCTGTTGCTTGTCGCCAGTATAGTGACATTATTTTTATATGTTTCACACACCCGTTCTTTAAAGCAATCGGAAGCGTTGCTGTTTAACAAGGGAAGTATATTTGGAAAGCATTCTCGTTTTGTAGTTTGTGTCAAATGCGGAAGGGCACAGGCCGCCAATGGCGGGTATCAGGAATGTTGCAGGACAAGATTATAGAAAAGAAACCTTACCGCCAGGTAAGGTTTCTTTTTTTGACAGGAACGTATAGCTTCTTAGGTTCTGTCTTGTTCCCTTTTGTAAGATAACTTCCTTCACATAAAGGTAAAAAGCGCCTTTAGTGCTGAAGAGCATACGGAGAGCTTCTGTACATCAGCTTTACCCGAACCGCGCGTTTTGTGGGCGGGTTGTTTGCCTGCGCTAGCTGAGCAGGGCGCTTGCGCCTTTCTACTGCAGTCTAGAGCTGTACTTTCGAACCATTAAAAATCCAATGATGAGTGCAAATAGAAGCGACGTCCAGAATTCAGCTGAAAGCAGTGGATGGTTCGTATCGTACTGCAGCCATTCAATCGATAAAAGGCTTCCGAATATATAGAAAATGAGAATGGAAGCGAAAAATGAAAGAAGTCCGATGACAATCAAATGCAGTCTCAAGCTAACACCTCCTTACATACAATTTCATATTTAGTATTGGTTAAAAATGGATAAATCATAAGTGTAATATGGAAAAAGTGTCGAAATTACAAGAACAATTTTGAAAGGAAAAGCTTTTATTTATATCGAATGTTACAACATCTTCTTATTTTGGTAATATATGTAACATTCATGCAGTGCTGCCGTTATAAACATTAGCAAAGAACACCGTATATACTTGCCGTGTGGTAAGTCAGAGGGTGAAATGAGTAGGAGTGGATACAATGAAACGGGTGATGGTTGTACTAGGAATCTTGGCGTGTATGGCAATAGGATACGTTGCATTAAAGGAGTTGTTTATTTATTACGGAAATCGTCCTATTAGTGCAGCAAGCGTTTTAGGAGAACAGGAGGTAGACGAGAAGGGGGCGTCACTGCAGTTCATTCGGGATACACATGAAAGTTTAAATGCATTCTTGAACTTCGGTAAAGCCGATACATATACAGAGGGTGATTGGAAGAAGCTGAAGCAGTGGTTTCAGGAGCAGGAGCCCGCATTAAAGGATTTCCCAAAACAGCTTCAGGATACAAGGCTGCAGCATGATGCAACACGCGCCTATGAAACGCTTAAGCTAGGAATGGATAAAAGCAATATCCAGCTTGTTGTATACGGGCACCGTATTTATCATGATTTAGATATTTTAGTGAATCAATACAGCCTTGAAACGAATATATGGCATTATACAGAGTTTGAGAAGCAGGAAAACGTAAAAATAGTAGAAGAGGCAATTCGAGCAGTTTCACAATAAAAGCATGCGGCAGCATGTCTTTTTTTATTCTTTGGCTGTTCATTTTATTGTATCATTTTGGTTGCTGTTAAGTTATCGCTGCGTTATTAAATCGTTGAATCCAACCTTTTAAATGACTTATATTCTCCCAACTGTCGCATGATTGTCACAAAATCACCATGCGTATAGTGATTACAATCACAACTTGTTTTACACATATCCCCTATAATAAAGTGTGAAAGAAGAGAAATGTATACAGGGGTGGAACGAAATGGCAACAAAGGCCTTGTTGAGTGAAAAAACAATCCAAACGATAAAAGCGACTGTGCCCCTTTTGCAGGAGCGCGGTGTGGAGATTACGAAGCGTTTTTATGAGAGGCTGTTTACTCAGCATCCAGAATTATTAAATATTTTTAACCATGCAAATCAAAAGAAAGGACGGCAGCCAGAGGCATTAGCGAATGCAGTATACGCAGCAGCAGTTCATATCGATAAGCTTGAAACGATTCTTCCGGTTGTAAAGCAAATTGCTCATAAGCATCGCAGCTTAGGGGTTAAAGCGGAACACTATCCGATTGTTGGACAAAACTTATTATGGGCGATTGAAGAAGTAGTAGGAGCACCACAGGAGGTGCTTGATGCTTGGGCGGAAGCTTACGGTGTAATTGCGGATGTATTTATCCAGGTAGAAGCGGAGATGTATGAACAAGCAGAGCGGCAAACAGGTGGTTGGAAGGGATTTCGCAGCTTCACTGTTGCGAAAAAGGTAAAGGAAAGTGAAGTGATTACTTCTTTCTACTTACAACCAACGGATGGAAGAGCACTTGCTTCGTTTGAACCAGGACAATATGTCAGTGTAAAGGTAGAAATTCCTGGACAGGAACATACATATATTCGCCAATACAGCTTATCAGATGCTCCTGATAAAGAGTATTACCGTATTAGTGTAAAAAGAGAAGAAAGCAATGGTATATCTGGAGTCGTATCGAATTATTTGCATGATGAAGTGAAAGAGGAGGATGTACTGCTGTTAAGTGCGCCAGCTGGAGACTTTGTGCTGCAGACAAATACAAGTTTGCCTGTTGTGCTGCTGAGCGGCGGTGTTGGCTTTACTCCGCTTATGAGTATGTTAAATACAATGATTGAGAAGTATCCGGATCGCTCCGTTACATTTATCCATGGAGCACTAAATGGAAGGGTACATGCTATGAAGGAATATGTTGAGCAGGCTGCTCGTCAGTACAGCAATGTAACAGCATATACAGTGTACTCCGCACCGACAGAGGAAGACAGACAACAGCAAAGCTTCCAAAAAGAAGGATTCATTGATCTAGAATGGCTGCAATCTGTATTACCGTCTAACGAAGCAGAATTTTATTTCTGTGGACCTATCCCGTTTATGAAGCAAATGAATACTATTTTAAAAGAGTGGAACGTTGCACCAGAGAACATTCACTTTGAATTCTTCGGTCCTGCAGCATCTTTAGAATAGATAAAGAAAACTCGCTGACTGGCGAGCTGTTAGGCGAAGACAGAGGCGCAGTTGCACTTATACTTTATTTTTAAAATTTCCTGCTGCGTCGAATTCACTTCTAGCTGGAAATTTATACTTTCTTAAAGTGCAAAAAAGCTAGCAAAGGGCTTATGCTTCTTTGTTAGCTTTTTTTTGTTCCCGCAGCAGCCGGTTTACTGTTTCACGGCGCAAACCGATAAGCTGTGCAATTTCTGTTTGTGTTAAAATTTCATAAATTGGAATCTCGGTCAAATAAGTGGAAAACCATTCCTCAAGACGCATGAGCCGTTCCTTCGGAGATATGGTCGTTAGCTGATCGATGCGCAGCTGCATCATACGCAGCTTTTCTTGAAGCTGAAGCGCAATATCTGCATAGCGTTGCGGGTTGCTGCGCAGCTGTTCATACCACAAACTAGTTTGGAGAGGCTCTACCTCTGTTTTCACAAGAGCAATGGCAGTACCATGGTATTCTTTTGGTGAAAGCAAGGAGTGATGGGGAATTGTTTCACCTGGACCAATAATGTTAAATAAAAAAGGTGTACCATCTTCTTGCAGACGAACAACTTTTAATAGACCGCTTTTTATAAAGTAGAGAGGTCCTTCTTGCCCCTGATGAAATAACACTTCTCCTTTATGTATAATCAATATCAGCACCTCTTTAACAATTTTCATAGACGGTATCTTTCCGTTTTGCGGTTAGGAGAGGATTATAACAGCGTTAAAAACAGACAAATTCTCCCGTCGATAAGGTTTTTCTTTATTTTTGTTGTTCTGTTTGTTAGTATACTTGGTAGCGAGCAAAACCGCAATGCGGACCTAATAGAGCTAAGGGGGACGAACCATGCTAGAACAAAAAATGGGCGATATCAAAATGCCTGCTGATGCGATTATTCGAGTAGAGGAAATGAAGGGCGGCGTTGTCTTATCAGTAGAAATAGACGGCCGTATTATCTATACAATGGCGTACAATCAGGACACGGACAGCTATGGTGAATTGTATGACCATAACGACAAACGGGCACGGCAGGTACACCATGATTTAATGGGATGGCAGCTGCTTCATTAGAAAGCAGTTTCGTAATTGCTGGTATCATTTTTGTATGAGCACTCTCTATTATTCTTACATGACAGAAAAGCGGTTTTCTTAGACAGTCATTCTATAAAAGTATATGAAAATATTGGACATGCCTTGTTTTTGGGCTAGTAGAAAATTTTCATAGACAGAGCATCTTTGTTTCAGGAATTGGTTGGCTCCTTTGCAATGAGTAGATAGGCGGAAGTTGGCCATACTCTCGAAATTATAAATATTGTATCTTCTAAAGAAAAGACGCGTGACCGACGCGTCTTTTCGCTTATATCAAAAAAATAGGCGAGGGCACCCTTCCTTCGACCGAAGGAATTCCCCTTGCTGGACAGGAACGTGAGGGGAAAATCTTAGTGAATAGGCAGGAAGGGGATGAATCGCCTTCGGACAAGAGATGGCGGTTTGCTATCTCAATTATTCAGATTGTTTGAGAGAGGCACAGTATCATTAAGACAGGGCCTTGGATAGGAATTTCCAAGCCTTTGATTTCTTGGCAGCCATTTCATCTTTCTCACAATATTTTAAAGATATGCATAAAAATTGTATGTTTTTACCATTTCGGCTTTCTTAACGAACGTAAGTTTGGTATAATGGATATGTCAATAAGGGCAGAACACAATGTTAGCTTATAAAGCGTGCAAGTTTCACATCTATCTGAATGAAGAACAAGCTGCTTTCGTCAATAAAACGATTGGTTGCATTCGTTTGCATTCAATCACTTTTTGTCTCTTTGGAACGCCTCTTATAAGGAGACAGGAAGCCGATAGTTCAAAAAAGGGATTGATAGATCATGCGTGCTCCGATAATAATGAGTACAGCCCGCAAAATGTTTACGACAGTTTTTCCGCTTAATTTCATATTGATGTAGGCGCCAAACCGTCCTCCGGCCCATGCCCCTGGAACGAGAAGAAGTGCATATAGCCAAATGACATTTCCGAGCAGAATATGGGTAATAGATCCTGTTACTGCTGATAGAAAGACGACAAGCATGGACGTTGCAACTGCGATATGAGGGGGAAATGCGAATAGAAGCAGCATCGCAGGTACGAGCAGCGAGCCGCCGCCAACTCCAAATAAACCGGATATAAAGCCAATGAGAAAAGAAAGAATAACAGCTGCAACAGGATGGAAGCCGTATTGTGCTGTTTTTCCCTCTTCTGTGGTAAAGGTTCTCATAATCACACGTTTCTTTGAGAACGGAACAGGCTTCATTTTTTCCTTTAGCATAAGTAAAACAGAAATTGCAATCATAAATATTCCGAAGTACAGAGAGAAGGAATCATGATTAAAAAATTTGTTTGCCCATGAGCCGACCATGCTTCCCGGCCCGCTCCCGATAAAAAACAGAAATCCGCTTTTATAATCTACACGCTTGTGCTTCATATAGGTGAGCGTAGAGGACAGCCCTGTAAATACGACTGTCACGATAGATGTTCCCACTGCAAGCTGCGGGGACACATTTGGAAGGTGTAATAAGGCTCCTAAGCCGACAAGTAAGGGAACAATTACAATTCCTCCGCCTAGGCCTACAAGGCTTCCGATTGTCCCTGCAATAAATCCAACAATAAGTAATATGATGTATTCCAAGACGCACAGCTCCTTATGTATAGGGTATAAAATTATTATACACTTTGTTTGATAAAGAAGAAGAAAGGATTTTCAGTGCATGTTGTGTTGTAACTTGTTATAATTTTTTTGGTGAAGTTGCTCATAACTCACATTCCGCACCCTAAGGAAAAGTTTTGATATGGCTATTTTTATGGTTTTCCTAAAAAACAGCACAAAAATGTAAACGGGGGCTACAGAACAGGAAGGCTGTTTATATCTGTCTGATGTGAAGTTACAGCATCTTCTTCTCAGATCAATACAAACGCTGGAATTAGTATGGATGTAGACGTGAAACACTTTGTAGTATGCAGCAATCATCAAGGATTTTAAACAGATTAGAAATTAGAAACATCGCTGAAGCGGCAGCAATGAAAATGAAGCTGGAAATATGAATCCAAAAAAGAAAGGCGGTGAATCCTGCTATAAAAACATACAAAAGCAAAGAGTAATCATTTAAAAGGCGAGGTCGGGTTCACAGAAGCGGGAAATGATCTAGCATCAACCAATGGTTTTATTTGTTTATGTTTTTAGTAGCAGCGAACAGGAACATGGATGAGAGCAATGTCATGATAAAAAGCAAAATTCACACTTTGTATCCTTCTTTTACGAAATCGGAACAAAAGGTCGCAAATGCGATATTGCAGCATGGAAAACAAACTATTTATTTTTCAGTAACAGAGCTTGCCGAGGCAGCAGATGTGGGAGAAGCAACTATCTTACGTTTTTGCCGAAAGCTTGGATATAAGGGGTATCAGGAGTTTAAGCTTGCATTAGCAAAAGAGCCATCTGATGAGGCGGGGCACGGAGGGGAAGAAAAGTCGGATGTGGTACAAAGGCTGCTGCATGGCTACGCGGAAAGTTTGGAGGATAGCTCCCGCTTTTTAAATCGTGAAGTCTTAGCCGACGCGGTGAATGCTTTATTTCACGCCCGCTCTGTACATATATTTGGAACAGGCTTATCAGGAGTCACTGCTGTTGATATGAAATATCGATTTTGGATGGCGCGCAAGCACGCGGATGCTGCAACAGATTATCATGCACAACGAATGACTGCGGGTGCATTGGCGGAAGGGGATGTAGTCATCGCTATCTCAATTACTGGAAACGAAACAGAGATGGCGCAGGCACTGCAGGAAGCGAAACGGAACGGGGCTGTTATTCTTGCTATTACGCACTATGCCGATTCTGTCGTTACCCAAGCTGCGGATTATGTGTTATTTACGACCGGCGCAGAAACATTTGCTGGCGCCAAGCTGTCTCAATTATTTATCGTTGATTGTTTATGTGAAGGAATCGCTTTACAAGAAAAAGAATCATCCAGCAGTGGATGATTCTTTTTCTATTAGGTTAGGAAAGTATAACCTTTGGGATGCTGTCTAGCTCCTCCCCCAGTGTATTGGCAAAAAGCGTCTTTAGCGGTGAAGAACACACCGAATACTTCTGGGAATCAGCTCCGCCCGAACCGCGCGTTTTGTGCGCGGGTTGTTTTGCTATGGGAGACATGGGAGGGACGTGTCCACTTTTCTTATCAGAAAATTAAATTTAAAAGTAAGTACATAATAGCTGCGAGTGTAGCAGAAATTGGCAGAGTAATGAACCATGTAATTAACATACGCTGCGCTGTTCCCCATTTTACGCCTTTTACGCGGTGAGAAGCGCCAACCCCTAAAATAGAGGATGTAATTACGTGTGTTGTACTTACCGGCAAGTGAATATACGTAGCGCCAAAAATAATAGCAGCTGATGTTAAGTCCGCAGCGGCACCATTTACAGGACGAATTTTCATAATACGGCCGCCAACAGTTTTAATGATCTTCCAACCGCCGACAGATGTACCAAGACCCATCGCGAGCGCACAGGCAACTTGAACCCACATTGGGATATCTGTTGTAGTATGGTACTTATTAGCGATCAGGGCCATTGTAATAATCCCCATTGCTTTTTGGGCGTCGTTCGTACCGTGTGTATAGGATTGTAAAGCGGCCGTGAAAATTTGGAAGATACGAAAGCCCTTATTTGTTTTCGTTAAGTTATAGTTTTTAAAAATAAGTTTGAAAATTGAATATACAATATATCCAACAACAAATGCCAAGACAGGAGAGATAATAAGAGACTGAATAATCTTTAGAAAGCCCTGATAATTAAGCGCGCCAAATCCTGCAGCAGCAATGGCTGCACCTGCGATAGAGCCGATAATTGCATGGGAAGAGCTGCTTGGAATACCGTAGTACCATGTGATTAAGTTCCATGCAATGGCTGCGATTAAGGCAGCTAGTATTACCACTGAACCATTTTCTAGCTTAAATGGATCAACAATGTCCTTTGTAATCGTTTTTGCTACACCTGTGAACGTCATGGCGCCGACGAAGTTCATGACAGCTGCTAATATAATAGCTTGCCGCGGCTTTAATGCTTTTGTAGAAACAGAAGTGGCAATCGCATTTGCTGTATCATGAAAGCCGTTGATGAAATCAAAGGCTAATGCACCAATGACAACTAAAATAGTTAAAATTAAAAGTGTATCCATTGTTATGCCAGTACCCCTTACGCGTTTTTCATAATGATTGTTTCTAATACATTTGCAACACCTTGGCAGCTGTCAGCAATTTCTTCAAGGTTCTCGTAGATTTCTTTATATTGAATGATTTTAATTGGATCCTTTTCTCTTGAGAACAGATGCTTAATAGAGTGTCTTAAAATGTCATCGCAAGTGGACTCATGATCCTTAATTTTAATAGCATTTGTACGAATATCGAGCAATTTTTTATTAGATAGAAGTTCGATAGCAGTTGCGATTTCGTTCGCGCACGCGTGAATTGCGTCTACAAATTTCAACATATATTCATCTGCTTGTGTAATAGAGTACATATCGAATAAAGCAGCTGAGTGCTCTAGGCCATCTAACACATCATCCATACTCATTGCCAATTGTAAAATATCTTCACGTTCGATTGGTGTAATAAAGGCTTTATTTAACTCCATAATCAGCTCATGCATATAAGAGTCGCCTTTTGTTTCGTATTCTTTCATGCGCATGGATAATTCCTTTAGATCACTTGCATTTTTAATCTTGTGATCCACTAAAAATTGTGCACTTTCTTTTATGTTTTCTGAAATATTTGAAAGCATCTCAGAAAACTTATCTTTCTTTGCTTTGAAAACCATCCTTGTTACCTCCACCAAAAGTAATATATAAGACACACAATTGGGATTGTATCAAAAAAATGTCGAAAACTAAAACATTTTATCGGATTCTTTACAAATTCTTAACAATAGTAGTGTTGTTTTGTTAGTAAAATTCATAATAGGTTTACAAATTCTTGGGATTTGTTGTATTAGCATGCTCGTTTTGGATAGAAGTATGAAATAGTGTCTTTGTTTGGTAAGATAAAGAAAATGCTGAAAAGGATTGTTTTGATATGATTTCAATAGGATTAACTGGCTGGGGTGACCATGAATCTTTATATCCCGACAAACAAGCAGCAAAGCAAAAGCTGCGTACATACAGTCGTCATTTTTCGGTTGTCGAGGTAGACAGTTCCTTTTACGCGATGCAGCCGATTCGCAATTATGATAAGTGGATTGAAGAAACGCCGGATGATTTTTCGTTTGTAGTTAAGGCTTATCAAGGCATGACGGGGCATATGCGAGGGGACATTCCTTTTTCGGACTCAGAAGAGATGTTTACAATCTTTAAGCAGTCCATTGTACCTCTACAAGAGGCAGGAAAACTGCGTATGGTATTATTTCAATACCCGCCTTGGTTTGACTGCCAGAAAAAGCATGTAGAATTGCTGCGTTATACGAAGGAGCGTATGAATGGTGTTCCGTGCTCTATTGAGTTTCGTCATCAGTCATGGTTTGACCCGCAAATGCGTGACAGAACGCTTGCGTTTTTAGAGCAGGAGAAGTGGATTCATACGATTTGTGACGAACCGCAAGCGGGAGTTGGTTCTGTGCCAATAGTTTTGCATGCGACCAGTCGTGAGGCAGCACTCATTCGTTTGCACGGGCGTAACATCTATGGATGGGGCAATACAGGTCTGCCAAATTGGAGAGCAGTCCGCTGTTTATACCGGTACAATCATGAGGAGTTACTAGAATGGGCAGAACGCTTGCGATGGTTACAAACACAGACGAAGCAAATATATGTTTTATTTAACAATAACTCTGGCGGCGACGCTGCTGATAATGCGAAGCAGCTGATGAAGCTGTTAGGAGTAGAGGAGGGGGCGAAGGATCCTGAGCAAATGCGTTTATTCGAGTGAAGGAGAAGACAGTGAATGGCAGAAGAAAAAACGCTGTACAAACAGGGGGGATGCGCAGCGTTTTTTCATATGCATACAGGGATGTTGCTCTGTATATAACATTATTCAATCCCTCTGTTAAAAATGATAATCATTATCACTGATAATGTCAATAGATTTTGTGAAAAAATGAAGGGAGATACGATGAGCAAACAGGAACAGCTTTATCATGAAATACTCCATGTTCTGCATAAAACAGGAGATAGTTGTACATTTTCAAGCTTGTACGAGCATTTGTTGAGAAAAGGAATTATCCAGGATATTCGTGATGATCGTAAGCTTGTTGTTAGCGTGATGAGACAGCTTGAGAAGGAAGGAAACGATGCGGTCTCTTCTGTATGTCCTATCAAAAAAAGTAAGGAGCAGTAAGCTGCTCCTTGTTTTAAAGAATTAAGAAAGCATAGTTTTTGAGTGTTGGGCTACCTTTCGGGGAAAATGTCTGCTTTTCTTAGGCAATGCCGATATATTTTAATGTTTTTGCAGGCGTACTATGATCAAAAAAATGCTGTAAAAAGGCGATATCCACACCTGCTTTATAAGCGCAATAGCCCCATGTTTTTCGCAGCGTATGGGCACTCACCCCCTCCAAACCGGCGTCTTTTGCCGCCTTGTTCAGAATAAACCATGCATGCTGCCGTGTGATCGCTCCCATTCCTTTTTGTGACTTTAGGAGCGGCTCACTCTCCTTATAATTCTTTCGTTCTGTCATATAATCTAAGATTGCTTCTTGCAGCTCCGAGTTAATCGCGAACCATTTATGTTTTGTCGTTCTATCGTTTTGAAATAAAATTGATCTGCGCACATGTCCTTTTTCGTCCATGACATCTGATACCTTTAGCTGCAAAATCTCACTTACTTTTAAACCGGAGTTTACAGCTAAAATAAACAACAAAGCGTCGCGTTTGGACGATTGTAAAAGGATTTGCTTCATTTGATGCAATTGCTGCTGATCTTGAATTGGTTGACCCATTTGTTTCACGTATGACACCTTCCTCCTGGAACAAGTAAGTGAAGAGGGAAGAATCCCTGCTTTTCAATATAACGAGGAAATGTGTATTTCGTGTGAACTTTTCGTGAAATGCAAAAAAATTGTCATGACAGGTGTTCTGATTTCTGTAAACGAAAATAAAAGGTGACTCCGTCTCCTAGATTTTGTGCGCCGAAGGGAGCTTTATGCAGCTCTAATATATGCTTAGTAATTGACAGCCCGAGTCCAGTTCCTCCTGTATGCCGGCTGCGGGATGCATCAAGACGATAAAACCTATCCCATATCCTCTCTAAACTGTCCTCTGGAATCGGGGCGCCGGTATTATGAATGACGACCTCTACTTCAGAACCGCGATCATACGCACCAATTGTAATGCATTGCCCAGCAGGAGTATGGCGAATTGCGTTGCTTAGCAGATTGACCACTACCTGTTCGATTTTGTTTCGATTTGCTTGTACGATGAGAGTTCGGTCTGCTTCAAGCTGCACCTGCAGATGTTTGCTGCTCATGCTAAACGAAAGTTTTGCGTATATCTGCTTTAATAGATCGCCGATAGAAAAGGGAGCCATTTTCAGCTTATATGTCCCCGACCCAAGCTTTGCAAGCTCTAGCATATCAAGAATTAATGTATTCATATTATCGACTTCCTCTAAGATGACGTCTGTGTAATAGTCTGTGTTCGGGCTTACCTTGTCTTTTATTCCTTCTGCAAAGCTGCGGATCACACTAAGCGGAGTTTTTAGTTCATGCGAAACTCCTGAGATAAATTCCTTGCGTGTTTGCTCAAGCTGCCGTTCCTTTTTTACTTCCTGCTCAAGCTGTTCATTGGCGACTCTTAGCTTGTCGATTCGGTCCTTTAAATTAACAGAAAGCGTATTAATGCTCTGGGATAGGATCCCAATTTCATCATTAGACACAATAGGAAGCTTTTGACTGAAATCGAGGTCCGCCATCTTTTTGGTTACGTTATGAATTTCCAAGAGAGGATGTGCAATCATTTTAGAAAAATAGAATGAAAGTAAAATAATAATGAAAAACACAATGATAAAGGCATACAAATAATAATCCTTCAGTACGTCCATCGCTTCATCAACGGGTTGCAGCGATGTCATAACAAAGGCAAATTCCTGAATATGTCCGCTTTGCATAATAGGTCTTACAAATACTTGATTTCGAACCTTATCATTTTCCGGAAATGAGTACGTAGTCAGCTTCCGTTGATCTGCTTCGCCGAGCTGCATTGCAAGCTCCCATCTTTGTACCGCTTGCATAAGTGAATCAACATTATTAGTAAAATGTAAATCTGCTTGCGATGGAAGATGTAATTTTGTGATATGCCCTTCGGCGTTAACTATAAATTGCTGAGAGGAAAGATCATGCTTGATTGCATCCCAACGAATGCCAAAGGTTTTCAAATTCTCAATGATACTGTCGCTGCGCCATTCACGATCTTTCGTTCCTATGGTTGCCGGTATAATCACGTTGTCCTTCAAAACGCCTTTTACAAAGACAGGGTCATGTTCTTGGAGAGAGAGGTTCATAAATGATGAATATGCTTCTCCGTTTAAGATGTTGTTTAATGGAATGTAGAATGTTTTGTTTGTATTAAGCTCTGCGATTTCCATGTAATAGTAATCTTCATCTTGCACAATACCGTTTTGGTCAAGCAAGAGAAGCTGTGCGTTCGTTTGTTCGTAAAACCTTTGCTTAAGATTTTTGACTGTGGTAAAGTCCCGCTTGCTATGTTCGTAATCAGTGACAAATTCTTCAACCGCTTGTTGCACATACTCTGTTTTCTTCTGTATATAAAACTTCTCTAAAAAAAGTGATTGTCCGAGAAAAAAGAGCAGAAAGGTAATGGTGAACAACCCAGTTGTTAATAAAAACAGCTTCCACACAATGCTTTCTCGTTTCATGTCTTCACCTCAGTTGCCTTCCTTGTTTGCTTTATTATAGCAAATGGATGAATAGGCTGACCGAAAAATCAGAAGTTTCTCTAGAGTTTGTTATCATTCGAGTTTTGTGCTGTTTGCAGGTAGAAAGCATGTCAAAAAGCGGAGCCTGCCATTGAATTGGCAAGCTCCGCTTGTCTTATTATTGCACAGCTGCATCAAGTGCAATTGTAATCATATCGTTAAATGTTGTCTGACGCTCCTCAGCTGTTGTTTCTTCCCCGGTAAAAATATGGTCGCTTACTGTTAATACAGATAATGCGTTCACACCATGCTTTGCTGCTAATGTGTATAAAGCTGTCGTTTCCATTTCTACAGCTAATACACCATAATCACCAAGCTTTTTTACCATCTCCATACTTTCACGATAAAATACGTCTGCTGTCAATACATTTCCGACACGTACGTGTAAGCCTTTTTTGATGCCTGTCTCGTACGCTTTTCTTAGTAAATCGAAATTGGCACATGGCGCAAAATCAAAGCCGGGGAAGGTTAAGCGGTTTATGTTAGAATCTGTGCACGCGGTCATCGCAAGAATGACATCCCGTACCTTCACATTCTTTTGAATGCCGCCGCATGTACCAACGCGAATCAAGTTCTTTACACCATAGCTTTGAATGAGTTCGTTTACATAGATGGAAATAGAAGGAACTCCCATTCCTGTACCTTGGACAGAGATACGGTTTCCTTTATAAGTCCCTGTAAAGCCGAGCATGCCGCGCACATTGTTATAGCACTTTGCATCCTCTAAAAAAGTTTCTGCAATATATTTGGCGCGCAGTGGATCGCCTGGAAGCAAAATTGTTTCTGCAATTTCACCTTGCTTTGCTTCGATATGAATGCTCATGAATTATCCCCCTAAGTGTATGTAATAGATATACTACGAATTATACAATAGTACTGAAAAGAAAACGATAAGAAAGCTGTGGATAGAATTGCTTGAACGATTGTAGTATGCACGTTTGCTGCAAAAATCAAACTTTGGAAGAATTGCTTCATATAAGTGGATAGAATCGAGCAAACTAGTGGGGAGATGACGAAGTCTTATACTGGCTCATGCTTTATTGTCCCTTGTCATTGGAATAAATCATCTGAGGAAAGAGAGGGTACGTGTGGCTGAATTGACAAAGAAAAGCAACGAAACAGTCAACAGTGTAAAGAGCAGGGAGGACCAAATAGAAGAGGTTGATATTAGCCCAACAGGAACAGTTAGTGCAACCGGAGAAATTGCGCAAGGAGCGTTAGGAGCCTTTTCCTTTGATGAGCTGATTGGACGAGAGACAGTTGGACAAAAGCAAGAGTATACTCATCGCAATAAATAGCCTAGTGATAATGGAGGATTAAACATGAAGAAACAGACATCGAACTTTACAGTTGCACATATCACTGATGATATGCATATGCGTCTGAAGCAAATTGAGGAGGATTTTGAGAAAAAGTTAGGAAAGCGAGTTGCTCTTGTTGCGTATGAGGAGGAAGGAAAGCAGTAAAAAGCAAGGAGCAGAGCCTTGCTTTTTCTTTTTTTAATTGACAATGATTATCATTGTTGGTAGGATAAAAGAAAATATGAACGGAAAAGAAGGGGTCGTTATGGAGGAGTTATGGAATAAATATCGCATTCGTACTGCAGAAGCTATGAGCGTTCACCTAGAGGGAAAGCAGCTGATTGGCGGAACAGAGCTTGAGGCTTCTTTACAAACAATACAGAGTATGTTCCACGCCCCTGATATAAGAACAGCAGCTTCGCTATTTGTCAAACGATACTGTGCGTACATAGCGGTGCTAGAGGCCATGAGCCGTCGAAATACTGAGGTGCGGCTGTCGCTATCGCAAATGTCATTTTCCTGTTCCACCACTCACATTTTCACATACGCCCCGATGTTGCTGGCGAAGCGAAGCAAGCAAAGTCGTGATGTGTGGCGGGAGCAATTGCTGCAGGCGTTATTCCAAGAGCATCTTTCTGTCATGATTGAGTCTTTCGAACGGGAGACAGGAGTTTCCTCTTCTGTAATGTGGTCGCATATTGCATATTATATCCATACGATGTATGAGCAATGGATCCGCGAGGAAAGTGATCCGATTATACAAGAGCGGATTGCGGATGATTTTGCTTACTTGCGGAGAGCACCTGCGGAGTGGTTCGGAGCACGTGTTCAAAATCCGCTGTGCGTGTCCTTTTCTTGCATGAAGCACCCTATAGAGGACAAACCAGTACTTATTCGAAAAACGTGCTGTTTGAACTATAAAACAGGAAGTAGCAAGGGTCCCTGCTACACCTGCCCGCGTTTATCGGAGCAAGAACGTCTTGAAAAAATAAAAGCATTATCCCAAAAAGCATAAACATGTTTTATGCTTTTTTATTTGGAAATAAACGGAACAATGTTACAATAGAAGAAAAAACAGTCGGGTGATAGTGCATGAGAAACATAACGCTCGGAATGATGGTTTTATTTCTTGTTCTTCTTGTTGCAGCATACGTACATAAGCAAGGGTGGATCGGAACAGAACGTACAGTCTCTCTGATAAAGGGCGGGGTAGAATGGGACGTTGATAATGCGGCTGTAAACAAAAAAACAAAGGTTTCCTTTATTATTCGAGACGACAAAGGGGAAGGCTTGCGAGGCTTGAATGACGAAGAACAAAATGAAGTACGGGCCGTGATTGTGCCTCCTGACATGAAGGAGTATACAGAAATTCAACCTGCCTTTCTTGGAAAAGGAGCGTTTACGTTTTCTTACATCTTTAGGAAGAAAGGAGAATATGCTATCTTTTTGTATAAAAAAAATAAAAATATGCAGCAATCCTTTGCGGATACAAGGGTAATAATCGGCAAAGAAAGTGAGCAGGACAGCAAAAAAGAGCAGGTTTTACAGCCGGATTCCTTGTTAACAACAGAAATTGGGCCGTATGAAACATCTCTTGTTTTTAATGCACTACAAGCGGGGAAAAAGGAAACGTTAACCTTTCAATTTCCGCGTAAGGAAGGAGCGCTGCGTTTTCGCTCGAAAAGTGGAGAATTGTCTTCCTTCCTATTTGTAAACGAATCGAAACGTTCACTCGTGTACACAATGGCACAGGATCGGGAGAAGGAACTCTTGCTGTCGGTTACATTTCCTGAGGAAGGGTTATATAAAATGTGGGGTACCTTCTACGTGAATGGCAGGGAATATCATCGGACTTTTGTTGTACAGGTTGGGAAGAGAAAGTAGAGGTCATATAGGCTTCTCTTTTTTGTTTATATGACATAGCCGAAATTCCTCCCTCTTCATAGCTGAAATATAGTAGATAAATCCCTTTTTGTTTTTTTAAAATTTTTTTAGAAAATTAGAAAATAATTTATGATAATATACGAGTAGGAGAGTAAAAAGAGGGGTGAGACGATGATTATAAAACAATATAGCGGATACGAATTGGTGAAAGCGCAACCAAATACATCGGAGGATTATTTCAATCGCTCAGAAGTAACCTACATAACCAATGGAGAAGAACGGACGCTGCACGTCCTATACGTTCGTTATTTTGAGGAGCAGCTGCAACAATTTACGCCGTTTGCAGGAAATCCAGTATTTCAAATCGAAAACGAAGATATAGCATTTAAGGATATAGCCGCGCTCGCCTGTTTGCTGCATGATCCGGAGATGACTTCTCGAAAGCGTGTATATATTAATACAGTAGAAGAATTTGCCCCGTACTTTGACGCAAACGCTGTCGAAAGGTTAAAAGGAATTGCTGCGCAATGCCGCAAAAACGGCAGCGCTGAAGTCAAGGAAGAAAACAAAACAGCATAAACATAAAGTACAAGAAGGAAAAGGGGGAATATAGCATGTCCAATTCTGTAGTAGAAAATCAAACAAAGCAGGTAGAAGCCTTTTTGCAAGATGTTGTCTCCGTTATGACGGAGTATATGAATCATCATACGATTATATCCTTACTCGAAGAGTCTGAAAATGGGAATAAGGAATATTACGAAGGCCTTCTTGCCGGCATGCGCCGTTTACTGGTTTTTTGCGAAGAGGGCTTAGATGCGTGCCGTGTTCTATTAAAAAGCACTCCGTTTCGTAAAGGAGCGGCTGAGCGCATGCTGTACAAAATTTATCATCAGGTCGTATGTGAGTTTTTTACACCGAAAAACGACTATTGGTATGAAAATAGTCGTTCTGCTTATACGGGAAAAAATGCGATTGCGTTTACTATGACACCTCCATCTTCCGTACAGCAGCTCATGAAATCGCTCGAGGGTAAATTCCAAGCGATGCGCGAGGAACTAGAATACTACGAAACAGATTATCAAACGAAAATGATTCAGTCACAGTAAAAGCAGCGAATACGCTGCTTTTTTTCATTGCTCTGCTTTTTGTCGGCGGCATAGTGAGCCCATAGTTGGAATACATTTAGAAGGTAGAGCAATGAAACGGAGGTGTCTCCATGATGCAGCGAGAACTATTCGACCACTATTTTCACGAGGTGGAGCATTGGTGTGAAAGCGTACTGCACGTATTGGATAGCCGGGCGATGGAAATCTATGACGTTCATATATTAGAGTATCGAATTCAAATGCTGCTTGATCAGCTCAAAGGACAGAATGCCGATTATGATGTGGAGTTTGTCTATCAAATTAGCGATGATGTGGAACATATTCAGCATCATTTGCAAGAGGTGTTGACAACAGGGCATTATGAGGAGTATGCCGCATACGAAAGGAGCTATGAAAGGGAGCCTGTTCCAATCGGAGGACACGTTCTTCCGCCGCTTCCCTATCCATACAACGCATTAGAGCCTTATATTGCAAAAGAAATTATGATGCTGCATCACGACAAGCATCATCGCAGCTACGTAAATGGCTTGAATAAAGCCGAGAAAATGATGCAAAAGGCTCGCAATACGGGTGATTATGATTTACTAAAGCATTGGGAGCGTGAAGCAGCATTTCACGGATCTGGTCATTATTTGCATACTATTTTTTGGAGCAATATGAAAAAAGGCGGCGGCGGAGCACCGAAAGGAACCCTGCTGTCGCAGCTTGAACAGGATTTCGGCAGCTTTGATCGGTTTCAAACTCACTTTACAGAAGCAGCCAATAAGGTGGAGGGATCAGGCTGGGCTATTCTCGTTTGGAGCCCGCGTTCGGGCAGGCTGGAAATTTTACAAAGCACATTGCATCAATTGTTTACGCAATGGGATACGATTCCGCTGCTTGTTTTGGATGTTTGGGAGCATGCGTACTACTTGCAATACCAAAACAGAAAAGAGGAGTATATTCGCAACTGGTGGAACGTTGTGGACTGGAATAATGTAGAGGAACGGTTTCAAAAAGCGCGGAAGCTGCAATGGCAGCCATTTTAAAAGCTTCGCCCCGTAGTCGGGCGAAGTTTTTTTCTTAGAGGATACGAAAATATAACTTTTGGGGGTATTGTTTAGCTCCAACGTCCAGCTATCGCAGTCAAATGACCTTCCCTGCAAAAGACAAAAAGCTCCTTATGCGCGGGAGAACATACGGTGAGCTTTAATGAATCAGCTTTGCCAAAACCGCGCGTTTTATTCGCTGGTAGTTTGCTTATCAGGGCTCATTGGGATGCTTGCACCTTTCTTAGGCGGTTTCTGCATGAGTCTTCTTTTCCCCTTCCTCCGGCTTTTCAATCATAATTCCTAGGACAAAGCATACACTTGTACAAAACCGGAATAGGAAAGGATGTGGAAACGATGCATATATGGATAAAGACAGCTCTTTCCGTTCTTTGTGCTGCCTTTTTATGTGTCTTGCTTCTTCCTCAGCATACATATGCCGGCTTTCAAGGTGTGAGTGCACGTAACGCTGTTTTGATTGAACAGAAAACTGGACGCATTTTATACAGTAAGCAGGCAAATGAGCCGGAGAAAATAGCCAGTATTACAAAAATTATGACGGCTCTTTTGGCGGTAGAGTCAGGAAAAATGAAGGAGACGGTTTCCATTAGCAATACAGCAGTACGAGCAGAGGGTTCTGCTATTTATCTAAAGGCGGGGCAAAAGGTGAAGCTTGAGGATTTAGTATATGGTCTTATGCTTCGATCTGGTAATGATGCAGCACAAGCGATTGCTGAGCATGTTGGCGGAAGTGTGGATGGATTTGTCTATTTAATGAATGAGAAAGCGCAGGAAATTGGGATGAAGAATACACATTTTTCTAATCCAAGCGGTTTAGATGGGGATGGAAATCATTATTCCTCCGCCTATGATATGGCATTATTAACACGGTATGCAATGCAAAATGAGATCTTTCGAAAGATATTTGGTACGAAAAGATATCAATCTGAGGCGTGGGATTACCCTTGGAATAACAAGCATAGACTGCTTACCTCCATGTATGAGTATGCGACCGGAGGGAAAACAGGATTTACGAAAAAAGCAGGACGAACGCTCGTGACCACAGCTTCAAAGGATGGTTTGGATTTAATTGTCGTTACATTAGATGCACCTAGTGATTGGAAGGATCACATGTATTTATTTAACGAGGGCTTTAAGCAGTATACGATGACGACGATTATGCAGGAGGGCAGTATTGCTGATGTAAAGGGCAAATCTTACAAACAGCATGTGTATTTAAAAAATGCCTTCTCCTATCCATTGAAAAAGGAGGAGAAGCAGGACGTAACCGTTAGTATCGAGCTGGAATCGAGGGCACAAACACAAACAGACGGCAGCGTGGTTGGAAAAGCAGTATTTTTGTTAAAGGGAGAGCCGATCGGAGAGCGAAATGTGTTTTATAGCAAGAAGAGGCTGCTGCCTGCGACGGGACTATTTTGGGAAGATTTTCGGGAAGTGTTTTCTTCCATGTTAGGTGTTACATACGATGGTTAATCTTATTTGGGTTGCGATGACGATTATTGGCGTGTTGTATGCGATGATAAACGGTACAATGGAGGCTGTAAATAAAGCTGTATTTGATGGTGCAAAAATGGCGGTTACGATTTGCATCGGTTTATTAAGTGTACTGATTTTTTGGCTTGGACTGATGCGGATTGCAGAGGAGGCAGGTTTATTAAAAAAGCTTGTTGCTCTATTTTTGCCGCTGATTAAAAAGCTGTTTCCTGAAGTTCCAAAGGATCATCCGGCAATGGGATTTATTTTGTCAAACATGATGGCGAATTTCTTTGGACTCGGTAATGCGGCAACACCACTCGGTATTAAGGCAATGGAGCATTTGAAGGAATTAAATGGCGGCAAGGATTCGGTGAGCCGTTCTATGATTACGTTTCTTGCTCTAAATACGTCAGCCATTACCCTTATTCCAACAACGGTCATTTCCATTCGAATGACGTACAATTCGGCTAATCCAACAGACATTGTGCTTGTAACCTTTATTGCTCAATTGCTGTCCATGATTGGTGCAATTTGCATTGACCGTTATTTTTACAGAAGGCGCACGAAAAAGGAGGGGAATAAACGATGAGTATCGTAAACACTATTTCTCTTTGGCTCATACCATGCATGATTGCCTTTATTCTTTTGTACGGTACTGTCAAAAAGGTTCCAACATATGAAACGTTTGTCGAGGGGGGAAAAGAAGGGCTCGGTATCGCTGTCTCTATCTTGCCCTTTATGGTCGGTATGCTCGTTTCCATTTCCATTTTTCGCGCTTCAGGAGCATTGGATGCGATGGTCGGCGTAATGAAGCCTCTTTTGGATAAAATCGGAGTGCCGGCAGAAATTGTTCCACTTGCTCTTATTCGCCCGATTTCCGGATCTGCCGGACTCAGCATTACGACTGATTTAATTGCAACATATGGTCCTGACTCCTTTCTTGGTCGCTTGGCTGCTGTTATGCAAGGGAGTACGGATACAACCTTTTACGTTTTGACCGTTTATTTCGGGGCGGTTGGCATCCGAAAAATGGGAGATGCGCTGAAGGTTGGACTATTTGCCGATTTGATTGGTATTGTTTGCTCTATTATATTTGTTTCACTTATGTTCCGCTGATGATCAGCGGTTTTTTTCTTTTTGGAGAATGTTTTCTTTTTCGACAAAATTTTATTATAATGAAATTAGTGCCGTTATGAGGAAAAGGGGTAAAATAGCGGTTTTTTTGCATAATATTTGTAGGACAAAAAGTGAACAATTTGTTAACAAATTATTGTGAAAATACCGGCAGTTGGAAGTTGTTAACTTGTATTCCCTATTACATAAGGGTAAGATGAACTTGAGGTGGAAAACAAAATGGAAAGATTGCAAAAGGTAATCGCACAAGCCGGAATTGCTTCCCGAAGAAAAGCAGAAGAACTCATTCTTGAGGGTAAGGTAAAAGTCAACGGCCAAGTGGTGACAGAATTAGGAATAAAGGTAGGCAGGCAGGATGAGGTTGAAGTGCTCGGTGTGCCGATTGAGAAGGAAGAACCTGTATACTTTTTATTATATAAACCGACCGGCGTAATCTCTGCTGTAAGCGATGATAAAGGAAGAAAGGTTGTAACCGATTTCTTTCCAGACATTAAGCAGCGTATTTTTCCGATTGGCCGATTGGATTATGATACGTCTGGCCTCCTTCTCTTGACCAATGATGGGGAGTTCGCGAATGCACTTATGCATCCGAAGTATGAGGTTGAGAAGGTATATGTAGCAAAAGTGAAGGGCGTGCTGACGGGTGAGAAAATTCGCATGCTTCAAAGAGGCGTAATACTGGAAGACGGTAAAACAGCGCCCGCACGCGTGAAGCTGATCTCTGGAGACCGCCGCAAGGAAACGGCTGTTGTCGAAATTGCCATTCATGAAGGGCGCAATCGGCAAGTTAGAAGAATGTTTGAAGCGGTTGGCTGCAAGGTTGTGAAGCTAAAGCGGGAGCGCTATGCTTTTTTAGGGCTTGGATCGCTTCGGCCTGGAGAAGCACGTGCACTGTCTCCGCATGAGGTGAAGCAGCTTCGTGCAGTTGCCCTAACAAAGCCGAGATAAGCAACTCGGCTTATTCCGGCTATCTAGCCTAGAGGGAGAGAAGAGGATGAAGAAAAACAGACTTGTATTTCGTACCGTTATTTTACTCATTCTTGTTGGTGCGCTTGCGTTTACTCTGTATCAAAACTTCCTAACGGAGACAGAAAAGGTAGAGGTCGGTAAGAAGGCTCCGGATTTTCTTGTCACCGATATGAATGGGACCAAAATCTCACTTTCCGGCTTAAAGGGAAAAGGAGTATTGCTAAACTTTTGGGGAACATGGTGTAAACCGTGCGAAAAGGAAATGCCATATATGAATGAGTTGTATGCTTCCTATAAAGATAAGGGAATTGAAATGATTGCGTTAAATGCTGATGAGACGGAAATTGCTGTGAAAAACTTTGTGAATCAATATGGTTTGACGTTTCCGATCGCGATTGATAAAGGACAGGAGATATTAAATACATACGGGGTAGGTCCGCTTCCTACGACTTTTTTAATCGATGCGAGCGGTAAAGTAGTAAAGCAGATTACAGGCACGCAGACAAAGGAGCAGCTTGAAGAATATGTAAAGGAGATTGTTCCTGAGTAAAGCATGTTTCAAGTAGACATAAGGGGTGAGGGAATGGAACACGTAAAATGTGAATGCGGCCATGTCAATCCTGTCGGCACCTTTTTTTGCGAGGCGTGCGGGAAGCCGTTTCAACACGAGGAGTCTGCAAGCTTACTAGATATGAAATATGAGGGAAGCGCGAGGCGTTCTATTACATATAACAGAACGATTGTAGACAAAGTATGGAGCTTTTTTTCTTCTGTAAAGGTTGGGATTTGGCTGATTGTTATTACGCTCGTGGCATCCTCAATCGGCACTGTGTTTCCGCAGCAAATGTATTTGCCTCCAACTGTTACACCGGGTGAGTACTATGAGGATAAATATGGTGTTCTCGGTAAGCTGTATTACGATCTTGGATTTAATAATTTGTACAGCTCCTGGTGGTATATGATCTTGCTTGCATCCATCGGAATTTCGCTTGTCATATGCAGTCTTGATCGGGTTATACCGCTGTATAAAGCATTGAAAAATCAGGGGGTAACGCGCCATCAAAGTTTTTTGAAGCGGCAGCGTTTGTTTGGTGTTTCTTCTGCAGCACCCGAAGACATTATTGTGATTCAAGAAAATTTGATCAAACGGCGCTATAATGTGCGAACGGAAAATGGCAATATATTGGCGGAAAAAGGCCGCTTTTCTCGTTGGGGGCCTTATGTGAATCATATTGGTCTCATTATCTTTTTATTTGGTGCTATGCTTCGCTTTGTGCCTGGTATGTATGTAGACGAGTCCATTTGGCTGCGCGAGGGTGAAACAAAGGAAATACCGGGTACAGATGGTAAGTACTATTTGAAAAATGAAAAATTTATTAAAGAAGTGTACAGCAAAGAAAAAGAGGATAAAGTGTTTGACGAGGCGATTAACCGTGTTGGCAACAGCATGCTGCCGAAAAACTATCAAACGAATGCCGTGCTGTATGAAGCGGTAGGGACTGCGGTTGCCGGTCAAGAGCCTAAGCTGAAAAAGGTAACAGATTACAAGATTCGAGTGAATTATCCTCTGAAATTTGATAGCTTTGCTTTGTATCAAACGGATTATAAAGAGGGAGAGCTAAGTAAGATGTTTCTTCATTTGGAAGATAAGACAACCCATGAGAAACGCGGTCCAATTGAAGTGAATCTTGCGAATCCAGAGGAGAAGTATGACCTGGGGAACGGGTACCGAGTGGAGCTGCTAAGCTATTTTCCTGATTTTTACTTTGATGAAGAGGGAAAACCGAGCACGAAAACGAAGGTGCCGAATAACCCAGCGTTCGTATTCAAAATGTTTACTCCAGCAACACCAGATGGAGAAGTAAGCTTTGTTGCGATTCGGCAAAATATTGAACCAGCAGGTACAAATAAGTATAAAATGACATTCGCTGGCATTGAGACAAGAAATGCAACTGCACTTACTGTTCGTAAGGATTTAACACTTTGGATTCTCGCTCTTGGCGGAACTATTTTCATGATTGGGGTTATTCAAGGGATGTATTGGAATCATCGCCGTATTTGGATTCAGCGCATCGACGGTGAGTGGTGGATAGCTGGACATACAAACAAAAATTGGTACGGATTTCGCAATGAAATTGAGAAGGTTCTGTCAGGCACCGCTGTTCCGCAGCCGGAGGATAAAGTACTGATGGAAAAAATCAGTTAAGGGTGGGAGATGCATGGCACAAATTAGCAGTAACTTTCTTTTTGCTGCCTTTATTCTATATCTCGTGGCAACCGTTTTTTTCGGCGGCAGTATTCGGGAGAAGGGGAAGCGGTGGGCAAACATTGGAATTTCTATTACAATCGCAGGATTTCTTGCTCAACTTGTCTATTTTATCACACGTTGGATTGCAGCAAAGCACGCTCCTGTGAGTAATCTGTTTGAATTTACGACATTTTTTGGTATGGGGCTTGTGTTAGCTTTTATTGTTATGTATTTTATTTATCGTACAAGCATTCTTGGCTTGTTTGCATTGCCGATTGCTATTTTAGTAATCGCCTATGCGAGTATGTTTCCTCGTGAAGTTACGCCGCTTATTCCATCGTTAAAGAGCAAATGGCTATATATTCACGTGACGACAGCGGCACTTGGAGAAGCCATTTTGGCAATTAGCTTTGTGGGGGGGCTGATTTACTTAATTAAAAACGTAGATCAATCAAGACGAAGCAAGCAAACATTTTGGCTTGAAGCGGTGTTATTTTTTCTTGTATGTACGCTTGGTTTTGTTAGTGCGACAACAGCATTTTCTATCAATAAGTATGAAGCGAAGTTTGAATACACGGATAAAAATGACCAAAAAACTGAGGTGGTATATCAGTTGCCTGCGCTTGTTGGTCCTTATGAAGGTGTGCTGCAGACACCAGGAAAACTTGACCCTGCTCTTCACACCCCTGCCGTTGTAAACGCCAAAAAATTGAACACGGTCATTTGGTCTCTATTGTTTGGAATCGGTATATATGCAGTACTCCGTTTATTATTTCGCAAGCGTATTGCGGCATTTCTTCAGCCGTTTGTACAACGTGTCAGCAATGATTTGCTTGACGAAATCGGCTACCGATCAGTTGCAATTGGATTTCCGGTCTTTACGCTTGGCGCTCTTATTTTTGCGATGATTTGGGCGCAGATAGCATGGACGCGTTTTTGGGGATGGGATCCGAAAGAGGTATGGGCGCTTATTACATGGTTGTTTTACGCTGCATTTTTGCATTTGCGTCTTTCAAAGGGGTGGCACGGGGAAAAGTCTGCATGGCTGGCCGTTGTTGGTTTTGCGATTATTATGTTTAATCTTGTAGCGGTGAATCTCGTTATTGCGGGTCTGCATTCATACGCATAAATAAAGAAGCGGAAACGCTTCTTTTTATATACCGTTCAAAAACTTTCTACATATATGCTACATTCTTTTTAATTTCAAGAAAAGTATGGCAATTTTAAGTGTGTTTCGTGAGATATTGTTGTGAGCAGTTATAATTGTTTATAAAATTGTCAAACTCTTAAATAGGTTATGATAGGTTTTTGCTGTTATGATGAAGAAGAAAAGGCATAAGAAGCAACAGAATAGTGAAATTTAGTGTAATAGACGAGAAAGGAAGGTGAGTCCGTTTTCTAGGCTTATCCTAGAAACGGTAACTAATATGCAAAACGATATTAAAATTTTAGTTGTAGATGATGAAGAACGTATTCGTCGTTTATTAAAAATGTATTTAGAGCGAGAAAACTATACAATTGATGAAGCCGATAATGGTGAGACTGCGTTATCGAAGGCGCTGCAGTTTGACTATGATTTAATTTTGCTTGATTTAATGATGCCTGGAAAAGATGGTCTTGAGGTATGTCGGGAAATTAGGGAAAAGAAAGCAACTCCGATTATTATGTTGACGGCAAAGGGAGAAGAAGTGAATCGCGTACAAGGCTTTGAAGTAGGTACAGATGATTATATTGTAAAGCCGTTTAGTCCGCGTGAGGTTGTACTTCGGGTGAAAGCCTTGTTGCGCCGTTCGGCTTCTACAACATTTTTTACGAAGGAAACAACAACCAAGGATATTATCGTTTTTCCGCATCTTACAATCGATAATGATGCCCATCGCGTGATGGCAGACGGGCAGGAGGTAAATCTAACACCGAAGGAATATGAATTACTTTTATTTTTGGCGAAATCTCCGGATAAAGTATTTGACCGCGAGCAGCTTTTGAAGGAAGTATGGCAATATGAATTTTTTGGCGATTTACGTACAGTTGATACGCATGTCAAGCGGTTGCGTGAAAAACTTAATAAAAAGTCTCCAAACGCTGCGAGAATGATTGTAACAGTTTGGGGAGTGGGGTATAAATTTGAGGTCGTGAACGAGTAATGCTTTGGAGAAGTGTGGTAGGAAAGCTTTGGGTTACTATTTTACTGCTTGTTTCGGTTGTGCTCGGCTTTGTGGCAATTTTGCTGCTGCAGTTTTTTGAAAATTATTATGAAACCACGAGCGAAACAAGACTGACAAATGTGGCAACACGCATCTCGGAAATGATTGAAGATGGGATGAATGAGCAAACGGTTGAAACGGTTGCCTATCAATTTGTCGATCCGCTCTCCCGTATTATCGTCGTAAAGGATGGGACGACAGCTTCGTATTCTCCAAAAGCAAAAGGGCTTGTGAATCTTACGGTAGAGGATTTAAAAGCAGATCAGGATTTGGCAAAGGTATTTACAGAACAAAAAAAAGTGCGGAAAAAGATGTACGTCCCCCGTGCAGATGCGGATGATGCTTCAAACGGCGAAATTATGATTGTCGGGGTTCCGATGAAGAACGGGGGAGGGGCTGCATTTGTTTATCAGTCGCTCCAAGTATCGCAGCAGGCTGTTGCAAAATCAATGGATTTTATCTTTTTATCAGCTGGAATTGCAATTATTTTAACGACGTTTTTTGCCTTTTTTCTATCTACTCGTATTACTGCTCCGCTGCGCCAAATGAGGGAGGTTGCGTTTGAAATTGCCCGAGGGAAGTTTCAAATGAAGGCGCCTGCGGTTTCGCAGGATGAAATTGGTGAGCTGGCAACTGCTTTGAATCAAATGGGAAAGCAGCTAAAGTTTAATATCAATGCCTTGAAGCAGGAAAAGGAACAGTTATCTGGTATTTTGACAAGTATGGCAGACGGAGTCATTACACTGAACCAAGAAGGCGAGGTAGTTGTCGTGAACCCGCCGGCCGAGCATTTTTTGAAGCTATGGAATGAAGAGAATGGGACAAGCGAACAAGAGAAGCTTCCTCCGGCGCTGGTACAGCTATTTCATGAAGTAGGTCATGATGAACGTGAGAAGGCAATTGAACTGCATTTACAAAAAGGGAACTATGTGGTGCTCATGACCCCGCTTTATAATCAAACGAAAGTTCGCGGTGCAGTGGCTGTACTTCGTGATATGACGGAGGAACGTCGGCTGGAAAAGATGCACAAGGACTTTATCGCAAATGTGTCGCATGAACTCCGTACACCTATGGCAATGCTTCAAGGGTACAGCGAGGCCATTTTAGATGATATCGTAACTACGAAGGAAGAAGTGAAGGAGTTTATCCAAATTATTTACGATGAATCTGTCCGCCTCGGCCGCCTTGTAAACGAACTGCTTGATCTTGCTAGGATGGAAAGCGGACGTGTCGAATTGTATGTGTCAGAAGTGGAAATCGTTCCGTTTGTGGAGAAAATGATTCGTAAATTTCAAGGGATGGCTGCAGAAAAGGATGTACGGCTTTATGCGCAGTTTGTAACAGATGTTGAAAAGTATAAGTTTGATGGAGATCGCATGGAGCAGGTACTAACAAACCTAATTGACAACGCTGTACGTCATACAAGCGCGAGGGGAAATGTTTCTCTCATTGTGCATGAACGGGCTGATGGTCTTGTATTTGAAGTGAGGGATTCCGGTATCGGTATACCAGAGGAAGATATTCCTTTTGTTTTTGAGCGTTTTTATAAAGGTGATAAGGCAAGAACACGCAGTTCAGATGGAGGTACAGGTCTCGGCCTAGCTATCGCTAAAAATATTGTCGAAGCGCATGGAGGGGAAATTTCAGTTTCAAGTGTTGTGAATGAGGGGACGATATTTTCTGTGTTTCTTCCAAAGCGGTCGTTCTAATTTGGGGCATGTGAGCCAACTCTAGGGAGGGGAACTAGTGTGAAATTATATACCAAAACAGGTGATGAAGGAAAAACAAGCCTAATCGGAGGCCGTGTTGACAAGCACCATCTTCGTGTTGAGGCGTACGGAACTATTGATGAGGCAAATTCCTTCATTGGTCAAGCGATGACGATGCTGACGGATGCGAAGTTTGCAGACTTGTATCGGGAGCTTGAGAAAGTGCAGCACGAATTATTTGATTGTGGAGGAGACTTAGCAATCGTACAAAATAAAATCCCGTATAAAGCAACAGGGGAAATGATTACGTTTCTGGAGGAGCGTATTGATGCATACGTTGCAGAGGCGCCGCCGCTCGAACGTTTTATTTTGCCAGGAGGAACTCCTGCAGCAGCGGCGATTCATGTAGCGCGAACTGTGACGCGCAGAGCAGAGCGCTGCATTGTAGCGCTCAAACAAACGGAGGAAATCAATGACCATGTTTTGGTGTATGTGAATCGTTTGTCCGACTACTTGTTTGCGATAGCTAGAGTGGTCAATGCCCGCTCTGGTGTACAGGATGTGGAATACGTAAGAAGCGCGATTGTATTCCGAGACAAACCAGAAAAGACGGAAGCAGAATCGTCAGAATAGCGGTTGTCTGTGCAAATATTAGTAAGGTGTGTCTGCCGCAAAGCGGCAGACATTTTGTTTGAGAGGAATAAGAAGATAATAACATTTTGGATGCTGCCTCCTTCTGCCGTAAAATAAACTTTCAGAAGGCTAAAAGCGCCTTCCGTGGTAAGGATATAAGGGAATATTCTATAAATAAGCTTCGCGAAAGCCCCGCGTTTTGTACGCGGGTTGTTTTATTACGCAAGTAAAGGCGGACCAAGTCTGGCCTCTCTCCTTACAGGTAGACTTTCCTTCTTTCGTGATAGAAATACAGGAAAATTGATAACCTACTATCCTTTCTATTTTTCATGCATACTTTTTCTCTAGGCTATGCACAATAGATAAGGTGAATCTTAAGATAAAACGGAGGGTGAGGAATGAAAGGGTATAGGAAGTGCTTGTTTTTGCTGCTGGCATTCGGCTCCTTATATGCGCGGGGTGCAGAAGCAGAAGAACAATGGACATGGCCTGTGTCCGGGGTAATTAGCGATTATTTTGGAACCCGAAACGGCAGGCACTATGGAATTGATGTAGCTGCCGAAGCAGGAACGACAATTGTGTCTGCAGGCGATGGAAAGGTGACAAAGTCGTATTATTCCAGCTCTTATGGCAATGTGATATTTATTCGGCACAGCAACGGCTATGAAGCAGTGTATGCACATATGAAACAGCGTCTCGTACGAGAGGGACAGCAGGTTACAGCAGGTCAGCCGATTGGACAGGTGGGAAATACAGGCCAATCACGCGGTGCACATTTGCATTTTGAAGTTCATAAAGGTTCGTGGAACTTTGGTAAAACAAATGCTATCAATCCGCTAATCGTACTTGGAGAGCCGCCGCATGAGAGTGTTTCATCCTCTTCCTATGTTGTGCAGAGGGGAGACACGTTAACTACAATTGCAAAGAAATTCGGTATGACGGTTGAAGAGCTAAAGCGGGTTAACCAGTTGAGTCGCGACGTCATTTATCCGTCTCAAAAGCTCACGATTAATTAAGTAGAATAGTTTGTTTTTCTTCTTTCGTACATAGTGTATATAACCAAGAGGGGATAAAAAAAGAAGCGGAAACCGCTTCTTTTTTATGATAGTTAATGGTTCTTTACCAAAAGATAAAAATAGAGATAAAGCCGGTGAGACATAAATAGCTGTAAATATACAGCACTTTTTTCCTTGTTTTCGGTTCTAGCTTTGGCAAAACAATTGTCGGTTCAATGAGTCCGATGGTTAGGCAAAGAAGCCCAAGAAGCATTGCCCCAATTGAAAGGGAGAACATGGCAATCTCTGCTTTATAAGGAAGAATAAGTTTAAACAAGAACGAAAGCAGTATGCTGTAAAATAGAGAGGCTATATATATATTTCGTTTTGTTTTCGAGCGGTAGCCAGGGATTTTCCGCCATGCCGGCCGCGGCAGTTCTTCGACGGGAAGCGTGGTATATGCCTCAATGAGCTGCTGTGCTTCTTTCCCTTTATGCATAATATATAAAATCCAATTTGGATCGCCTTGAAATATAAACTGTGATTTTGTTAAATAATGGTCCACTTTTACATTTCTCCAGCTAGACCAAGGATGACGTGTAATAAGCTTTATCCGGTTCTCAAGTGTTTTATCGTATTCATAAATGCTGATGCCGTCTGCATCAAAGGCTGCATAATGAAAATGCTTAGACATTTTCCCGAAATCAACTTGACAGTAAAGCAATAAGTCTCGTTTTAAATAAAAGTATTCCTTTCGAAGACTTTTTTTCATTACTTCGTATATAGTCTGTTTTTGTTGTTTTTTCATGGCATTTCCTCCAACAAGGAACATAACTTCTTTCCGCTGCAAGCGGGATTATTTGAAGGATTGTACTTAGATGTCAGAAGCCGAAAAGAACAGACCGCTGGACCTGTTCTTTTTCAGAAGATAAGAAATTATAACTCAATTTTTGAAGCAATGTCTAGCCCCCAAGCAAAGCTTCGGTGAATCGGCTTCGCCCGAACCGCGAACTGCTCGTTTTGTGCGCGTTTTTTTGCCTATCGGGGCTAAGCAGAGGTTTTTTATTTGCTCCTCCGTATATGCTTGTTTAAATCAAAAACGCTATTCCAGAGGAATAACGTTCTTCATGCGACTATTCAAATTTTAGAGCGTCGCCGTCAAATGGCTCGTCTGCAACTTTGATGGAATCTGTTGGGCATCCTTCAAATGCATCCATCATGTCATCAATTAATACATCTGGAATTTCTACGATCCCTTGGTTGTCGTCAAGAGTTACGTACGCGATGCCCTCATCATCGTAATCATAAATGTCTGGTGCCGCTGCTCCACAAGCGCCGCAAGCAATACAAGTTTCTTTATCAACAATAGTGTACTTTGGCATTTTTGTATACCTCCCGATAATATGTATATAACATAAGATATTCATTAGGTAGTGTTGTGCTAATGAAAAAAAATTCTACCCTTATTTTAAAACGGTTCTTCGGAATTTTCAATATAAAAGTATAATGATAATGCTTATCAATTAGCTGTGTCAATCAAATTCGTGAATTATTTGAAAGAAATACACATGCAAATACATATTTTTCTTTTTACAGGGCGAAGCAAGATGATTCATAAATGACTGTTCCCGTGCTCTTTTGTTACAATACATATGATAGCAAAAGAGGGAGTGAAGTTTCTTGCAGTTGCTATATACGATTTTATGCGGGTTACAGCGAGTAAAAGGGGAACGCACAGCATCTTCTATTTACCACCTGCTGAAAGGAAAGCGTTCGTCCCAAACACTGCAAGACGGTGCGATATACCGTCTGTCATTTTTGTTTGGTGTACACAAGAAACTGAACCGACACGCTTATGATGAGCAAATCGAGCTTCTTTTAAACGAGGATTGTATTGAACAAATACAGGAAAATACGTACGCTGTAACTGCAAAAGGAGAGGACAGGCTAGTGCAGTACGGTGCCCTTGTTCCTTTTCCTATGCATTTGGATGGCTTGCGGTATGGAGATACGGGTGAGGTGCTTTGGAAGCGTCTTTCACTTGTTATGCAAAGCCTATCACATTTGCAGAGAAACAGTTCTTCTTTTCTTCCTATTCAGCAGGATATAGAAGTGACGTCATGGGTAAAAAAGTTTTTTTTATCGGCTCCAGTTTCGCGTGCGCAGTTGGCAAACGCTTTGTATAACGAGTGTATGAGTGCGCTGTCTGCTTTGCCAGAAGCAGACTGTACTGTATTTGTATTACGGCTCAGTGGCTATAATCGAATTGGATATACGGAAGAGCAGATTGCGGATATATTGGATGAAGATCCTCTTCGCGTTCATTTCCTTTTTCTCAGTGCTCTGCATAGGCTTGCAAAGCTTGGACTTGAGGAGGAAGAACGATATCCGTTGCTTGCGCAAATGGCATCCTATAAAGAAAAAAGAGTCGCTGTACTAAGCTTATCGACCATTAAAACGTATGAGTTGTGGAAGCAAGGAAAAACAATGGAAGAGACAATTCGCATACGCGGCTTAAAGCGAAGCACTATTGAGGATCATATCGTAGAGATTGCGCTGCATGAGCCGGATTTTCCAATTGAATCCTTTCTGACAGAAGATAAAATGTTAAGGATTATGGAAATCATTCAACGCATGAATACAAGAAGGCTGCGAGAGCTGAAGGAGTATGCAGGTGATGATGTAAGCTATTTTGATATTAGACTTGTGCTAGCAAGGACGGGGGGAACACATGAGGCTTGAGGATGTGTTATACGAAAAATTTGGTTACGATGCCTTTCGCATAGGACAGAAGGAAATTATTGAGGACCTGTTGCGCGGTATGCATGTGGTAGCAATGCTGCCGACCGGCGGCGGAAAGTCAGTTTGTTACCAAATTCCAGGATATGTGATGCATGGGGCGGTATTGGTTGTATCACCTTTGCTATCCTTAATGGAGGATCAGGTCAATCAATTGCGGCTGATTGGGGAAAAGCGTGTTATCGCATTTAACAGCTTTCGGACCATGGAAGAAAAGAAAGAGGCCATTCGAAATCTTAGCTTTTATAAATTTATTTTTGCGTCTCCAGAAATGCTTCAGGTCCGTTCTTTTCTCCATGCCCTCAAACAGATGAATGTCGCTCTATTTGTTGTAGATGAAGCGCATTGTATTTCGCAATGGGGCTATGACTTTCGACCGGACTATAAAAAGCTTGATTATGTCATTCGAGAAATTGGGAATCCTGCTGTACTTGCGCTAACAGCGACAGCGACAAAGGAGATACTAGAGGATATTGCCGATAGTCTTCATCTGACGAATCCCTTATTTCACCTTCATTCTGTAGATCGTCCCAATATTTCCTTACAAGTAGAGCAAGTAGAGACCCTTGATGAAAAGAAAGAAAAGGTGCTTTCATATGCTGGGCAGCTGCAAGGCCCCGGTATTATTTACTGCTCGAGCCGCAGCTGGGCTGAGGCGCTTGCGCAATCGCTGCGTGCAGCAGGAATAGAAGGAGTAGCTTATTACCATGGCGGTATGGAGCAGGAGGAGCGCATGCTTATTCAGCAGCAGTTTATGAAAGGACAGCTTTCTATTATCGCTTGTACAAGCGCCTTTGGAATGGGAATTAATAAACCCGATGTTCGCTATGTAATTCATTTTCATTATCCTTCTAATTTAGAGTCATATTTGCAGGAAATCGGAAGGGCAGGACGAGATGGGAGAGAGAGCATTGCTATTTTATTATTTTGTGCTGTTGATCATGAATTACCGCTCTCTCTTATTCAAGAGGAGCTTCCAGATGAGAGAAGTATAGCGTATTGTCTTTCTTTGTTTAAGGAGGAGCTGGTTCGGCGGCCAGTGCTTGCACTCTCTGATGCGGAATATATAGCACGAAATGTTGCGGGTTTTGCAGAGCAGCACTGGAGATTTTTGCAATATCACCTTGAGCAAATTGGAGCGGTGAAAGGCAGAGAGCTTATACTAGAGGCTATTCCTGCCCATGCCTCTGCTCTATTTCATGAGATTGTAATAGAAAGGCTTAATAAAAAGTATGAAAAGCTGCAAGTGATGCGGAACTGGCTGCGGGGAAGCGAATGCCGGAGAGAATCGCTGCTTCGGTTTTTCGGCTATGAAAAAGACAGTAATCCTAAGCAATGCTGTGATGTTTGCGGACTGATGTTTAATATGTATGAAAAGAAAGGCAATAGCGGTGCGATTCCTTATGCAGGGTGGCGTGAGGAACTGAAACAAATACTTGGTATTGGAGAAACAGAAGCTGTATGAAAAGTCAGCAGGAGAAAATTAAAAATATGTCTGACCGCGAGCTGCGGCTTAATTTGTATATTACACAAGTCCTTATCTTGTTCGTGTGCATTGTTTTATCGTATTGGCTGTTTGATGATGCAGCATCATTTTTGGCCATGTGGCAGTGGGAGCCCGTGTCTATATTCTTGCTTGGAGGAGGAGCAGCTTTTGTTATTATTTTAATTGATTACGCCGCAATGCATGTGTTTCCTGAGTCCTGGTTTGATGATGGAGGGATTAATGAACGAATGTTTCGCGGTTTATCCATTCCGCATCTGCTAGGGGTTACACTCCTGATTGGTACCTGCGAGGAGCTATTATTTCGCGGCATTTTGCAAACGCACTTTGGGTTGATAGCTGCAAGCGTGATGTTTGCTGTTTTGCACGTGCGCTATATAACCAAGCCGTTTTTATTTTGTTTTGTTTTAGTCATTAGCATTGCCTTCGGCTACTTGTTTGCATATACAGGGAACCTTGTTGTTACAATTTTCGCCCATTTTCTTGTAGACTTTGTGATGGGCTTATATCTGCGCCGGAAAGATGAAGAAGAGCACAGTCTTGAGGAGGGGGTGTAAGGTAAAGCGCGAGGCTTCCTCAAACTTTTGAGGTATAGCCTCCCTTTATTATGGTATAGGTAAATTCAGTATGTATTGCGGTTTTTATGAGCCGCTCATCCCATGATAGTCTTCTTTTTTGGCATGTCCAAACATTGTTTTTTTAAGTCATATACAATATGTTATGATTTGTATAGGTTACATATCAGTAATTGTACAATAAGAATATAAGGAGTATACAATGATTGTTATTTTGATGCTCATTATCATTGCATGTCTTGCTTTGATTGCTTTTATGTATAAGGAAGCACATGTAAGTCAAGTCATATATCAAGAATACTGTTTTCCTGATTTCCCCCAGAGCTTCGGAGAAGTTCATATTTTTTTTATTTCAGATATTCATAAGCGAAAGCTTTCAGGTACATGGATTCGTGAGGTGAAGGGAAAAGTGGATTTTGTAGTGATAGGAGGCGATTTAACAGAAAAAGGAGTGCCGCTTACAAGGGTATCTCATAACCTTCGTCTGCTTAGTGAGCTTGGTCCTGTTTATTTTGTCTGGGGCAATAATGATTACGAAACAGAACGTCATGATTTAGATGCACTTTTGCTTGATCATAAGGTGAAAAGTCTAGATAACACAGCTGTCCTATTTGAGTCAGAGGAGAGAGAAAAGCTTTGGCTGCTCGGCGTGGATGACGTATCGCTAGGCAAAGATCGTTTAGAATGGGCGCTGGAAGATTGTGAGGAAGAGGGGTTTCGCATTCTTGTCAGCCATAATCCGGATATCGTTCAAAAGTTTACAGAGAAGGAGCGTATTTCACTTGTGTTAAGCGGTCATACACACGGGGGACAAATCTATTTGCTGCCTTCAGACAAATATATGCGGGGGGGAACTTATTCATATGCACACACATTGCTGCTTGTCAGCAACGGCTACGGTACAACATTTGTTCCGCTGCGTTTTCGAGCTCCCGCGCAAACTCATTTACTCTCATTAAAAAGGAAAGAAGTATAGATTTACTGTTTAAGGTGGGAAAAGGGTATGCCAACTTCAAAAGGGAAATACAACATTAAGGCGATTTCGAATATGCTTGGTATTCAGCCGGGCACGTTGCGCGCATGGGAAAGACGTTATCAAATTATTGCTCCAAAACGCAATGAAGCAGGACATCGTCTTTATACAGAGGAACATGTGAAAATATTAAAGTGGCTGATTGCAAAGGTAAATGAAGGATTTACGATTGGACAGGCGGTAAGTTTACTTGAAAATAATCAGTTGAATACCCAAGTGTTTTCCGAACGGGAGGACAATAAGGCAGAGTCGTTAATTGAGATGATTTTGCATGCACTGCTAAACTTTGATGAGATGAAGGCACATGAATATTTGAATGAAGCGTTTAGTTTATTTTCTGTTGAAAAGGTAACAATGGATATTTTACGAGAGGTTTTGGTGCGAATTGGGGATCTTTGGGTGCAAGGGATCATTACAAGTGCGCATGAGCATTATGCTACGTCCTTTCTTCGTTCACGAATCGGTATGATTTACCATAATTTACCTTCTAATGCTGTACTGCCGAAAGTAGTTGCTGTGTGCGGACCGGGAGACTCCCATGAACTTGGACTTTTAATTTTTACGATTTATTTACGCCGTAAAGGCTATCAGGTAATATATCTTGGGACGAGCATTGATGAAAAGGATATTCATGCTGTCATTGAAGAAGTAAGGCCTAAATTTTTATTTATGTCCTGTACATTGACAAAATATGTCGTCCCGACAATAAAACTTGCCAATCGCTTGCGAGAGGAGTATGATTATTTATCCATAGGACTCGGAGGAACTGCTTTTTCTCTCTTGCCCCAGCAAGAAAGAGAGGCGTTAGAGGAATATCTTGTGGGAACAACGAAAGAAGATTGGGATCAATGGATGGTGAGGGCATAGCCTCATCCTATGAACCATCCGATTTATCCTTCATATAATAAAAATTAGGTGTAACGGTTGAAGCAAGGAGGGTAAGAGATGAGACTGGAACGTTTGAACTACAATAAAATCAAGATTTTCCTTACGTTCGACGATTTGTTGGAACGAGGGCTTACGAAAGAAGATTTATGGCAAAACGCACCGAAGGTACAGCAGTTGTTTCGTGATATGATGCATGAGGCAAATAAAGAGCTCGGATTTGAGGCAGACGGGCCGATTGCCGTAGAAGTATTTTCACTTCAGGCGCAAGGCATGGTTGTCATCGTGACAAAGGAGCATCAAGAGGCAGATTTAGATGAAGATTTTAGCGATGACTTTATTGAAATGCAGGTAACGCTTGATGAGAGCGAGGATATTTTATATGAGTTTGCTTCGTTCGAGGACGTCATTTCCTTGGCAGAGCGTTTATATCCGCTTGGAGTTGAAAACGGAAAGCTGTATTCCTTTCAAGATCGTTTCTACTTATTGCTTGAAGAGCCAGCTGCTTCGCTCTCTCATGAGAACTTAATTGCTGTTTTGGCAGAGTTTGGAAATTCCGCGACAATCACCATTTATCGGTTAACGGAATATGGGAAGGAACTGATGGCAGAGCGTGCGTTGGCTCAATTGCACCATTATTTCGTAGCAAAACAAAACCTCAACTAAGGCAAAGTTGAGGTTTTTTTGTTAGAAACTATGCATGATGCTTTTTGGTTACGGGAAAACCTACTATAACTATGGCCATGTTTCTAAGCGTTTACGAATCTGAGATGGCAAGCTTGTGCATGGGCACTTAGGTTTGCATTCCTGTCTTCAGGGTGTATATACTAAGAAATAGAGACCTACTTAAGAAATGTGTACAGGGGGTGTTACTGATTATGGTAGCCGAAAAGGGAGATCACTCACAACAAAGGGTTGAACACTTAGATGTATTGAAATCTACACAAATTGTTATCCAACAAGCGTTAGAAAAGCTAGGGTATCCGCAAGAAGTGTATGAATTATTAAAGGAACCCATCCGTATGATGACAGTAAAGATCCCAGTTCGTATGGATGATGACACAGTTAAAATATTTACAGGCTACCGCGCGCAGCATAATGATGCGGTGGGACCGACAAAGGGGGGCATTCGCTTTCATCCGAATGTGACGGAAAAAGAAGTGAAAGCCTTATCAATTTGGATGAGCTTAAAGTGCGGCATCGTTGATTTGCCTTACGGCGGTGGAAAGGGAGGTATTGTTTGCGATCCGCGTGATATGTCGTTCCGTGAATTAGAGCGTTTAAGCCGCGGGTATGTAAGAGCGATTAGTCAAATCGTCGGCCCGACAAAGGATATTCCGGCGCCTGACGTATTCACAAACTCGCAAATTATGGCGTGGATGATGGATGAATACAGCCGCATTGACGAGTTTAACTCACCAGGCTTCATCACGGGCAAGCCGCTTGTGCTTGGAGGATCGCACGGACGTGAGACTGCTACTGCAAAGGGAGTTACGATTTGCATTCGCGAAGCAGCTAGGCGAAAAGGTATTAACATTGAGGGCGCGCGTGTCGTGGTGCAAGGCTTTGGAAATGCAGGCAGCTTTCTTGCAAAATTTATGCATGATGCTGGAGCAAAGGTAATTGGGATTTCTGATGCGTACGGAGCCCTTCATGATCCCAACGGGCTTGATATTGATTATTTGCTTGACCGTCGCGATAGCTTTGGAACGGTAACAAAGCTATTTACAAACACAATTACAAATAAAGAGCTGCTTGAACTTGATTGTGATATTCTCGTACCAGCAGCAATCGAAAACCAAATTACAGAAGACAATGCACCTCGTATTAAAGCAAAAATTATTGTGGAAGCAGCAAACGGTCCGACTACGCTGCAAGCGACAAACATTTTAACGGAGCGCGGCGTCTTGCTTGTGCCTGACGTATTAGCTAGTGCGGGCGGCGTGACGGTATCGTATTTTGAATGGGTGCAAAATAATCAGGGTTACTACTGGACGGAAGAGGAAGTAGAGGAACGTCTGGAAAAGGTGATGGTGAAGTCGTTCAGCTCTGTATATGAAATGTCTCAAGTACGCAAGGTGAACATGCGTCTTGCCGCCTATATGGTCGGTGTTCGCAAGATGGCAGAAGCGAGCCGCTTCAGAGGCTGGGTATAAACGAAAAAATGTCCAAAACGACAGTATTTGTTGTTTCGGACATTTTTTCGTTTATACTCGTTTATACTTTAGGTGTATAAAATTCCAGCCAGAAGCGAATTCGACGAAGCAGGAAATTTTAGGAATGAAGTGTAAGTGCAACTATGCCTCGGCCTTCGCCAATCGGCAAGTTTTCTTCACAGAAAGACTGAAGCAATGGATTGTGCTGATGCCTGTACTAACAGGTATTTGCTTCATCGGTAAGGTTGATTTTGCTTCTATTAGGACGAACGGTTTGAATACATATGTAGGGAGATACCATGCATGGAGATGATAAAATGAGATTTCCGATAGAACGAATCTACATTAGCTATGGCAACTCTAGACCCGGCATCCGTTTGTCAAAGGTCCGTTTTATTGTAGCGCATGATACAGGAAATCCTGGGAGCAACGCTATTGGGAACCGTGACTATTTTCAGGAAACGATGCCAAAGTCGTCTGCACATACCTTCGTTGACGATCAACGTATTATTGAGATGATTCCGATTGACGAAGTTGCGTATCATGTGAGATATAGCGTCCCGACTGATAATGAGCTGTACGGATATAACGCAAACAGTGCTGCGATTGGCGTAGAGCTTTGCTACGGAGGGAATATTAGCTTTTGGGACGCATATACAAGATTTGCTTGGTATCATGCATATCTATGCCAGGTATACGGTCTGAACCCCAAAACAGATATTGTGTCGCATAAACGACTGGACCCAGCACGCAAAATCGATCCTGAAAACGTATTGAAGAAACAAGGCATAACATTCTCACAATTTTTAAAAGATGTATATCGCATGTACGTATCGCTCAGGTGACAAACAGTGCAGAAAAGCATACAATACAAATGGGTGCCTACTTCTGATGGTAGGTTTTTTCTTTTTATATATTATATAGGTGGTTATCGAAACGGAATGTTGGGGAGTGAAGCAGTATGCAAAAAGAGAATGTGATTATTGTGGGCGGAGGTCCATGCGGCTTAGCAGCAGCGATTTCTTTGCAGCACATTGGAATTGATGCATTAGTCATTGAAAAAGGCAATATCGTCAATGCCATTTACCATTATCCAACCCATCAGACTTTTTTCTCAACGAGTGAGAGGCTCGAAATAGGCGGTGTTCCTTTTATAACAGAGAATCGAAAGCCTGTTCGTAATCAGGCGCTTGCTTATTATCGGGAGGTTGTAAAGCGGAAGCAGGTGCGTGTACAGGCTTTCGAGCGGGTTGAGCATGTAGAGAAGCAGGCGGATCATTCATTTGTTATACGTACAACGAAGCAAGACGGAGAGGCAGCAGAGTATTGTTCTCAATATGTTATCATAGCGACAGGCTATTATGACCATCCTAATTATATGAACGTACCAGGTGAGGATTTAGCGAAAGTGTCCCATTATTTTAAGGAGGCTCACCCATACTTTGATCAGGATGTAGCTGTTATTGGCGGTAAAAACTCAAGTGTGGATGCGGCACTTGAACTTGTAAAAGCAGGCGCGCGCGTCACGGTGCTTTATCGAGGCGATGTCTTTTCATCAAGCATTAAGCCTTGGATTTTACCGGAATTCGAGGCTCTCGTTCGCCAGGGAACGATTACGATGGAGTTTCACGCACATGTGAAGAGGATAACAGAGCATACGCTCACATATGAAGTGAACGGTGAAGAGAAAACGATTGCGAACGATTTTGTTTTTGCAATGACGGGATATCATCCTGACCACGGTTTTTTAACGAACATGGGGGTAGGAATCGATAAGGAGACCGGTCGTCCGCTCCATAACCCCGATACGATGGAGACGAATGTGCCAGGTATTTTCATTGCAGGTGTCATCGCGGCAGGAAATAACGCTAACGAAATATTTATTGAGAACGGACGGTTTCACGGGGAAGCCATTGCTGGAGAGATTGCCAAACGGCGGCGGTAGTATAAATCATGCGCACTTGTTCTAAACTGTGAAAAAGGACAAGGTGGGGTATGTTTGAAAAGAGTGGAGCGTTTTATTATCAAACTTGTGATGATACAGTTTCTTCTTCTTTTGTTGGCACAGGTGCTGCTGATGCAGCCGCGCATTGCACCATATTTATCAAAGGTTGTATACTACGAGGGCGTCACAAAGGGAACGGTTACAAAAAGTTTGGAAACAGGAAAGTAGTTTTCATTTGATTCTCTGTACGGTTGTGTTACAATAAATGAAGACTTTCGCGGGAAAAATCACAAAAGCAGGCCAGATTCCTGCTTTTCTCTATTTCTTTTCAGTTGAAACTACGAGGTGTTACTATGAATCAAAAAATCTCTATTGCAATTGACGGGCCAGCAGCTGCAGGTAAAAGTACGGTTGCAAAAATTATCGCAAAAGCCCTTTCCTACGTATATATTGATACAGGAGCAATGTATCGTGCTTTAACATATGCTGCTTTAGATCGTGGCATTGATGTAAATGACGAAGGCTCTGTGATGGACGTGCTCGATGCAATTGAAATTCGCTTCGAGAATCGAGGAGATGGGCAGCATGTACTTTTAAATGGCAATGATGTTACGGATGCGATTCGTTCTCCTGAGGTAACAAATACTGTCTCTATTCCTGCGAAGCACCGTCTTGTTCGGGAAGAGATGGTAAAGAGACAGCGAGCTCTCGGTGAAAACGGCGGTGTTGTGATGGATGGCCGTGATATCGGGACGCACGTCCTGCCGCATGCAGAAGTGAAAGTTTTCCTTTTAGCTTCTGTTGAAGAGCGCGCGCAGCGACGCTATCTAGAAAATACCGAAAAAGGCTTTTCGTCAGATTTAGAAAAGCTGAAGGAAGAAATTGCTCTGCGCGACAAGTTAGATTCTGAGCGGGAGTTTGCACCGCTGCAAAAAGCAGAGGATGCGATTGAATTAGATACAACGTCTTTATCAATTGAACAAGTCGTTGAGAAGATTATGGATATTGTATCTTTGAAATTAGCACAATAAGGAAAGAGCGGGTACCTCTTTCCTTATTTTTATAAGAAGACAATTTACTTGACAAATTCTCAGATTTGTTAGAAGTTAGTAAAAGAAGGTATTTTCTAAATATTTTTCCAACATGCAAATGGAAACTTATTCTTTCCATTTCGTATATACATAAATACGCAATTCATTTTAGTAGGGAGGTATTTCCATGGTTGAAAAGATGAATGAAGAGGTTGTAGAAGCAAAGGCGCTGCAAGTCGGCGATATTGTCACAGCTCAGGTTACAAAAGTCGAAGATAAGCAAGTACTTGTAGATGCAGGCTACAAAACAGAAGGCGTGATTCCAATCAGTGAGCTGGCAAATGTGCACATTGAGAAAGCAAGCGATGTTGTACAGGAAGGCCAAACTCTAGAGCTGCAAGTTATCAAGCTGGAAGATGATGATCTTGTTTTATCGAAGCGCGCTGTTGATGCAGAGCGGGCCTGGAAAGAACTGCAAGAAAAATTCCAAGCGGGTGAAGCATTCGACGTAACGGTAAAGGATATCGTAAACGGCGGTCTTGTTGTAGACCTTGGCGTTCGCGGATTTATCCCAGCGTCCCTTGTAGAAACGCATTATGTAGAAGATTTTACGGATTATAAAGGAAAAACATTAGATGTGAAAATCGTAGAATTAGAGCGGGAGAAAAATCGCGTAATTCTTTCCCACAAAGCAGTAGTAGAGGAAGCGATGGAAGCTAAGAAGAAGGAAGCGCTGCATTTATTAAAAGAAGGGGAAGTGCTAGAAGGAACTGTGCAGCGTCTGACTGATTTTGGAGCATTTGTCAACGTTGGCGGTGTAGATGGATTAGTGCATATCTCGCAAATCTCTCATGATCGTGTTGAAAAGGCATCTGACGTATTAACAGAAGGACAAACCGTTAGAGTAAAGGTATTATCAGTAGATCCAAGCACGCAGCGTGTATCGCTTTCTATTAAAGCTGCTCAGCCTGGTCCTTGGGAAAATGTAGCAAATGAAGTGAAGGTTGGCGATATTTTAGAAGGAAAGGTTAAGCGTCTTGTTAGCTTTGGGGCGTTTGTAGAAGTGCTTCCTTCTATCGAAGGTTTGGTACACGTGTCCCAAATCGCCAATCGCCATGTAAAGAATCCAAGTGAAGCGCTTGAAATTGGACAAATTGTAAAAGTAAAGGTACTTGAAGTGAGTCCGCAAAATAAGCGTATTTCCTTAAGTATTAAAGATGCATCCGCAGAACCGGAAGTGCAGGAGGATTACAGCAAGTACCAACCGACAACAGAATCGTCCACATTCCAATTGGGCGACATTATCGGTGAACAGTTAAAAAAATTACGAAAATAAACGGGTGATGGTTGTGACAAGAGCGCAGCGGAAGATAGATCATATTCAATTTGCGCTTTCTACCGGGCAATCCCGCTCGCATGGCTTTTCGGATGTTTCTTTCGTTCATCAAAGCTTACCGAACACGTCATGTGAACATGTCTCGTTACAGACGAGAATAGGCGAACTTTCCTTAAGTTCGCCTATTTTTATCAATGCCATGACGGGTGGTGGAGGAGCAGAAACGGAGCGCATTAACGAAGGTTTGGCGTTGGCTGCAAAGCATCATGGCTTGGCAATGGCGGTCGGTTCGCAAATGGCAGCCTTACGAGATGAACGGGAGGAGCTTTCTTATAAAATTGTAAGAAAGGCAAATCCGAATGGAATCGTTTTCGCAAATTTAGGAAGCGAAGCAACAGTTGAGCAGGCAAAGCATGCCGTTGAGATGATTGAAGCAAATGCTTTGCAAATTCATTTAAATGCCATTCAAGAGCTGACGATGCCAGAAGGAGATCGTGATTTCACAGGTGCGCTCAGACGCATCGAGAAAATTGTTAAGGAGTGCGCTGTTCCTGTTATTGTAAAAGAGGTTGGCTTTGGTATGAGCAAAGAAACGGTACAAAAGCTGCGAAGCGCAGGTGTAACCATTATTGATGTAGGCGGCTTTGGTGGAACAAATTTTGCCGGTATTGAAAACGAACGGCGCCAGCGTGTTCTATCTTATTTTAATGATTGGGGTATTCCTACTGCAGCATCGTTAGCGGAGGCTGCGAGCGTCGGTGGTGTATCATTAATTGGTTCGGGCGGCTTGCAAACCGCTTTAGATGCAGCAAAGGCTATTGCACTTGGAGCTTCGGCTGTGGCGTTTGCCGGTCAGTTCTTACGTATACTCGCACATCATGGCGTAGAAGCCTTAATACAAGAAATGACCGCGCTGCATGAGGATTTAGTATTTATTATGACAGCGCTTGGGGCAAACACTGTTGAGGAATTACAGCATGTCCCGCTTGTGCTTAGCGGTTATACGCATCATTGGCTGACGGAACGAGGTATTAATACTGCTGTTTACAGCAGAAAAAGCGCGACATAACAAAATGTTATGTCGCGCTTTTTTGATGTCTAGCTCCCGCGGTCTGCTCCTCACCGTAAAATAGTCTTCCTCATGCAAAGGAAAAAGCGGCTTTGAGGGTGAAGAGCACACGGAATACTTCTGTGAATAAACTCCGCCCGAACCACACGTTTTGTGCGCGGGTTGTTTTACTACAGGAGAAAAGCGACCGTGTCCGCTTTTCTTAGTGCTTATTTTGGTCGCGTGCGAGCTCTGGTGTATCCAGACCGGTAGCTCCTGGATATTGCAGGTTTTGGTCACGGTCGGATTGAACGCGGCGTGATTCTCTCATTTTCTTTTCTTGGCGGTCTTTGCCCATCCTCTCCACCTCCTTATTGTAAGTGTTTCTGTTTCGGGATGAACTATGCAATCTCATAAGAAGGATTATTTTTCATAAAAAGCACCTATAATGGAAATGATAGGAGGTAGTAGCGTGGAAGGGCACTATTTTTATTTCTTTTCTTGGCTCGGTTGGATTTTTGTTACATTTTTTATGAAAAAAAGCACAGTGCGTCTCATTAGCGCAGCGGCTATTTTGTTCATGATAGTTATTTCACAAACAGCGGTAACATTTGGGGAATTCCGCATCTGGATAGGAGCGTTTTTCCTGCTGGCTATTGGTATCATAGGTATTAGCGGTTATTCGATTTGGACGAAGCTGTATTATGCTGTATGTTCGACAATAGTAGGAATGGTATATGCAATTGTTCATCTTGTTGAATTGTATGATCCTGTCTGGATTATTATGAACCGTACATGGTTTCTTAGCATATTGCTCGCATATGTATCCTATGTGTTAATTCGTTTGCCGACAGAACGTATTTTTGTGCTTTGTGTTGGTGCTGTACAAGGTGAGATTTTACTCACGGTTGTTTTAGAACCCTATGGCTTCCATAATGAATTTGGATCTATGCTGTTTCTAGATACGGTTGCATGTACTGTTTTTTTACTATGCGTACTGTCTATAGCTTTGAAAGGATTATCGTTTATGGAGCCATTCAAACAAAAACAAGTAAGGGAGAGACAAGGCTAGACTATGAATCATTATACGTTTCCGATTTTACTTGGTATCCTTGTAGGAATCATCACACGTTTAATTATGCTAAAGACCGACACAAGGCAATATCCAACCCGTTTGCATGGCAAAATTGTTCATATCGCGATGGGATTTATTGCAGCCATTTTAGGAGCAGTTGCCATTCCTTCTATTATAAAAAAGGACTTTTCAGCGCTTACGTTTTTAACACTCGCTGCTTCGCAATTTCGCGATGTGCGCAATATGGAACGCAATACCTTACAGCAACTTGACGGCTTTGAGCTTGTTCCGCGCGGCAGCACCTACATAGAAGGAATCGCGCTCGTGTTTGAGAGCCGCAACTATTTGGCGATGATGGCGTCCTTCGTTACAACGTTTGCATATTTTGGCTTTAGGTCTCCTATTGCGGGTATTATTGCAGGTATTATTTCCTTCTTTGCTGCAAAAGCGCTCATGTCTGGAAGCAGGCTGAAGGATATTGTCGAGATTGAACACGTCCCGCTTCGGTTCGAAGGAGCCGGTTTGTACATTGATAATATCTATATTATGAACATCGGTTTACCGGCAAGACAGAAGGAGATTATACAGTATGGTATGGGATTTGTATTAAAGCCAAAGTCAATGGATGCGAATATTACGCTTTCAAACCTTGGACAACGGCAGGCGATTTTGCATGATGTCGCTGTCGGGCTCGGGGTTGTACGTGACTCGGGCACACCGGCCCTTGTGCCGCTTGCGAAGCGTGATTTAAACGACGGTCGAATTGGAGTATTTGTTCTTCCGCAGGAGCAGGATGTGGAAAAAGCGATAAAGGTTATCGGTAATGTTCCAACGCTTGAAAATGCCATTCGCTTGTCTTCTGAAGCGCCAAAAGGAGGGCATGCGTCGTCATGATATTGGAAAAATGTATCCTTGCTGTTATTACGACAGATGCAAGTAAATTTGCAGGCGGAGCACCTTTATTCACATGTAACTCCACAGAGGAAATGGAGTTTGTTGCAACGAACCTAGAGGCTATCCTTGATGGAATTGCGCACAGGTTGCAGGAGAACGTATATATTATTGTGAAACACTTCTAACATATGATATAATGTGTAATGCTTGAAAGATAGGAAATATTGTTGATACCCCCTTCTTGCGCAAAGAGGGGGTTTTTACATACGTACTAGTAAGAGAAAGGATGAAAGTAATATGCCAAAACCAACAGTTGCCATCGTCGGACGTCCGAACGTTGGTAAGTCTACGATTTTTAATCGCATTGTCGGGGAACGGGTTTCGATTGTGGAGGATATTCCAGGTGTAACACGCGATCGCATTTATAGCTCTGGTGAGTGGCTTACGCACGAATTCAATATTATTGATACGGGCGGAATTGATATCGGTGATGAACCGTTTTTATCACAAATTCGTCAGCAGGCGGAAATTGCGATTGATGAAGCGGATGTCATCATTTTTTTAACAAACGGCCGAGACGGTGTTACGTCAGCTGATGAAGAGGTAGCAAAAATTTTATACAGATCTAAAAAGCCCGTTGTACTCGCGGTGAACAAAATTGATAATCCTGAGATGAGAGAGGATATTTATGATTTTTATTCGCTCGGCTTTGGGGAGCCGTTTCCGATTTCCGGCGCGCATGGTCTTGGACTAGGTGACTTACTTGATGAAGTCGCAAAGCATTTTCCGAAATATGAAGGTGAGGATTATGACGAGGGCGTGATCCGTTTCTCTTTAATCGGACGTCCGAACGTTGGAAAATCATCGCTTGTAAATGCTTTGCTCGGTGAAGAACGCGTGATTGTCAGCGATATTGAAGGAACGACGCGAGATGCAATTGATACACCGTATCGAAAAGACGGGCAGGACTATGTAATTATTGATACAGCAGGTATGAGAAAAAAAGGGAAAGTATATGAGAGTACCGAAAAATATAGTGTATTGCGCGCGCTAAAAGCGATAGAGCGTTCTGATGTCGTTCTTGTAGTATTAGACGGCGAGCAAGGTATTATTGAGCAGGATAAAAAAATTGCAGGCTACGCACATCAAGCAGGACGAGCTGTTGTAATCGTTGTAAATAAGTGGGATGCGGTTGAGAAGGATGAGAAAACGATGAAGGAATTCGAAGAAAACATTCGTGCGCATTTTCAATTTTTAGATTACGCGCCGATTGTCTTCTTGTCCGCTAAAACGAAGAAACGTACACATACACTGCTGCCGATGATTCAAGCGGCTAGCGAAAGCCATAATTTACGTGTACAAACGAATATCCTAAATGATATCATCATGGATGCGGTAGCGAGAAATCCGACGCCGATGCATAACGGCAAGCGTTTGAAAATTTATTATACAACGCAAGTAGCGGTAAAGCCGCCAACTTTTGTTGTGTTCGTAAATGATCCAGAATTATTGCATTTTTCCTATGAACGTTTTTTAATTAATCGTATTCGTGATGCATTTAACTTTGTAGGAACACCGATTAAGATTCTGGCAAGAGCTAGAGATTAATGGGAGAGGATGGGATTGTATGGCAGTTATTGCAGTAGCAGGGGCTGGCAGTTGGGGAACGGCTTTGGCGATGGTGCTGGCAGATAATGGTCATGAGGTTCGCCTGTGGGGGCATCGTGAGGAGCTTATGCAGGAGATTAATGAAACTCGTATGAACAGTCGTTATTTACCGGGGATCGAGTTGCCGGACGGAATCTGTGCATATTCTTCCTTAGAGGACGCCTTGCATGGCGCTGAAAATATTTTGCTTGTTGTGCCGACAAAGGCATATCGTGATGTATTACGGCAAATCAAGCCGATGCTGTCCAGTCCTGTAACATTTATTCATGCAAGCAAGGGGATTGAACCGGACTCGTCTAAACGCATTTCTGAGGTGATTGAAGAGGAAATTCCTGCTCATCTCATTGCTTCTGTTGTTGTTCTCTCTGGTCCGAGCCATGCAGAAGAGGTCGGATTACGTCATCCGACTACTGTTACGTCAGCATCTAAGCATATGGAAGCAGCAGAGACTGTGCAGGATCTATTTATGAACAGCTATTTTCGTGTATATACGAATCCGGATATTATCGGCGTAGAACTTGGCGGAGCACTGAAGAATATTATCGCGTTGGCTGCAGGTATTACGGATGGTTTGGGACTTGGGGATAATGCAAAAGCAGCACTTATGACACGCGGCTTGACGGAAATTGCCCGTTTGGGAAGAACGATGGGAGCAAACCCATTAACGTTTGCCGGCTTAACTGGTATGGGGGATTTAATCGTTACATGTACAAGTGTACATAGCCGAAACTGGCGGACTGGACATATGCTTGGTAAGGGGCAGTCGCTAGAGGATGTACTGGCGAATATGGGAATGGTTGTAGAAGGAGTACGCACAACAAAAGCAGCCTACCAGCTTGCTGGTAAAATGGATGTGGAAATGCCGATTACAACAGCTCTTCATGAAGTGTTATTTAATGGAAAGGACGTCAAGGAGGCGGTTGAATCGCTTATGGGGCGTGTCCGAAAGCATGAAATGGAAGCTATTCCTGACTTATCATAACGAAGAGAGCTCACTGCTCTCTTTTTTTATGCTTTTTTGAAGTGTAAATCTTTAGATGAGAAGCCATTCGACGTGGTGGGAAAACGCAAGCGAAACTGCGCCTTTGTCTTTGCTAATCAATGAGGTTTTTTATTGGGTGTTTTCACCAATTCTCCGCTCTTGCATACGATAGATTGTAGATTACAGGAGAGGGTGGATTTCATGAACGGCAGCAACAATTTTTTTGATAACATTGAAAAGCAAACAAAAGTAAATAAAGATGATATTTTTAAGCTGGCTGCTTCTGTGCAAAACGCGAATTTAAAGGATGAAAAGGTACTGCGCCAGCTCATTCAGCAAGTCGCTTTGCTTGCTGGGCGTCCAGTATCAAAAGAGAAGGAAGAGCAAATTGTAAAGGCCATCGTAAATAATAACATTCCAACTGATTTAAGCTCTTTAAGTAATTTATTTAAAAATAAATAGCACAACTTTCATAAAAGCGGGAACCATCCGTATTTCATATAGCATATGATACTGTGTATAACGGGAACATGGGTTGGTAATGGGAGATATTTGGTCAACGGAAGCGAGGATGCCCCTCTTTGCTTCCGTTTCTTATTGTGCCTCTTGCAGCGGGGAAGGGACACAGGCTCTTTTCGTATAGATCCTGTATTTTTACTTTTTCTTTGGATACATAATTTGCTAAAATAAAAAAGAGCTATAGTACTAGAGTGTCATTACATAAAGGGGTGTATGTATGTCTGTTGGGTTAATAAAAATGTGGTTTGCGCTTGGGGCAATCGCATTTATGTTTATTTCAGTTACGTTTATTTTACTGAGCCGTTATAAAATCCAGAACAAGATTTTGAAAGGGGTTACAGCCTTTCTTGCGTATGTATTGATGATTGTGTCAGGATTTATTATTTTTATTGTTGTATTTAGCGGTCCGGTAAGTGAATAAAGGACGGGTGTATATGAAAAACAATGCAGTTATAATCATGATGCTATGTGTTGTAAGTGTGCTAACAGGATGCTTGTATCCACAGGAAAAATTACAGCAAAACCAAGTGCCGTATGCTGACCAGCTTGCGGCCGTACAGTCAGCGGTAGACTCCTTTCAGAAGGAAAGCGGAGGCCTGCTTCCGATTAAAACGCGCGATATGAGCACGCCTCTGTATCAAAAGTACCCCATTGAGTTTGCTAAATTAATGCCTCGCTTTATGCAGGAGCCGCCCGGCAATTCGTTTGAAAATGGCGGTATCTATCAGTATGTGCTCATTGATGTGGAAACGAAGCCCACGGTAAAACTTATCGATTTGCGCGTGACTGAAAAGATTCGTGATGTAAAGTTAAAGCTTCAAATGTACCGCGATCAGCATCAATATCCGCCATTTCAAAAGGTCCTTGCAAACGGTGTCTATACACTAGATTACAAAAAGCTAGGGTATGAGGAAGAACCGTATGTTGTGAGTCCATACTCTGGCAAAAACTTGCCTTTAGTGATTGATGGGCAAGGAGAGATTTATGTAGATTACAGTGTGGATTTATATGAAGCGCTGCGGAAGGAGGGAGACAAAGTGCAGCCGGGCAGCGATATTCGTTTTTTGCTGACAAAGGAAGCACCTTTTGTACCGGCGTATTCTCTGCCCTACACCGTAGAGGACAAACAGCCTGTTTTTTTCGTGCAATAAGTCATGAACCCTTCGATTTAGGAATACGTTCTAAAAGAAGGGTTTTTTTACTTCTTCTGACTTCACAACGAAGAAAAAATTTCTTTTAAAATAGTCATACAACTCGGACAACATCATAAGTATGTAATGTCCTAACTACTAGAATGATCGCAATTTCATTTCCAACAACTCTTGGGGAGGGGATCACTTGGAAAAGGTCGATATTTTCAAAGATATTGCCGAGCGTACAGGCGGTGATATTTATCTAGGGGTAGTAGGTGCCGTTCGTACAGGAAAGTCCACTTTCATTAAAAAGTTCATGGAGCTCGTTGTGATTCCGAACATTGAAAGTGAAGGCGATCGTCAAAGAGCGCAAGATGAGCTGCCACAAAGCGCGGCAGGCAGAACAATTATGACAACTGAGCCAAAATTTGTTCCAAATCAAGCGGTGTCCATTCATGTCGAGGAGGGCTTAGCTGTTAATATCCGCCTTGTCGATTGTGTCGGCTATACAGTGCCCGGAGCAAAGGGATATGAGGATGAAAATGGCCCGCGTATGATTAGTACACCATGGTATGAAGAACCAATTCCATTTCATGAGGCGGCAGAGATCGGAACTCGTAAAGTGATTCAGGAGCATTCTACAATCGGTGTTGTTATCACAACAGATGGAACAATTGGTGAGATTCCGCGCCGTGATTATTTGGATGCAGAAGAGCGCGTTGTGAATGAGTTGAAAGAGGTAGGAAAGCCTTTCATCATGATTATTAATACGGTGCAGCCGTATCATCCAGACACTGAACAGCTAAGACAAAGCTTGATTGAACAATATGACATTCCTGTTTTGGCGATGAGTGTAGAAGGAATGAGAGACGGCGATGTTTTCAATGTACTACGCGAGGCGTTATATGAATTCCCTGTACTCGAAGTGAATGTGAACTTGCCGAGCTGGGTTATGGTGCTAAATGAAAACCATTGGCTGCGTCAAAGTTATCAAGAAGCGGTTCAGGAAACAGTCAAGGACATTAAGCGTCTGCGCGATGTGGATCGTGTTGTATCGCAATTTGGCGGATATGATTTTATTGACCACGCGAGCCTTGCTGGTATTGATATGGGGCAAGGAGTGGCAGAAATTGATCTATATGCGCCGGATGAGCTATATGATCAAATTTTGAAGGAAATTGTCGGTGTTGAAATTCGGGGCAAGGATCACTTGTTAAAGCTAATGCTTGATTTTGCCCACGCGAAGACGGAATATGATCAAGTGGCTGATGCCTTACGTATGGTCAAACAAACTGGATATGGCATCGCGGCGCCGGCTTTGGCGGATATGAGCCTCGATGAGCCAGAAATTATTCGTCACGGTTCTCGTTTTGGTGTGAAGCTAAAAGCTGTTGCACCATCCATCCATATGATTAAAGTAGATGTAGAGTCAACCTTTGAGCCGATCATCGGAACAGAGAAGCAAAGTGAAGAGCTGGTTCGTTATTTAATGCAAGACTTTGAGGATGACCCGCTTTCTATTTGGAGCTCTGATATTTTTGGACGTTCACTTAGCTCTATTGTGCGTGAAGGGATTCAGGCGAAGCTGTCCCTCATGCCGGAGAATGCTCGCTACAAGCTTAAAGAAACGCTCGAGCGTATTATCAATGAAGGTTCTGGTGGTCTGATTGCCATTATTTTATAAAACAGGGCTCCTCTTTTGGGAGCCTTTTTCTTTTTTTTGAAATAACATATTTTTGGAGAAAATATGTTGAAATCCCTTTTTCTGTTATAAACCAAATATAATGCAGCTTTCGAAAGAGCGGGTATATCCCAAGATGCAGCAGAATTTGCGTTGATTTCGATTTTTTTCCTGTTTTCTTGGCAACATTTTCTTTAAAAATATTGAATTCTAAGGAAGAATCATATAATATAGGCGTTGATAAAGAATTATCTGCATCTTTGTAGTATAGAACTTGCAGAATTTGCCTACAAATGAAAATAAGACTCACTTTATTAATATTCATACGGTGGTCCCTTTGGGAGGAGGTGAATGGCATGAATAAGACAGATTTAATTAATGCAGTTGCGGAAGCAAGTGAACTTTCAAAGAAGGATGCAACGAAAGCTGTTGATGCTGTTTTCGATTCAATCTTAGATGCATTAAAAAATGGTGATAAGGTACAATTAATCGGATTCGGTAACTTTGAGGTTCGTGAACGTGCTGCTCGCAAAGGGCGCAATCCTCAAACTGGCGATGAGATTGAAATTGCAGCTAGCAAGGTACCTGCTTTTAAACCAGGCAAAGCATTGAAAGACGCAGTACAAGAAGCGTAAAAGAGAAGGTGCCCAGAAGGAAATGGCTGGATAAAGCGAATGCAATACATACAAAGAATCAGCAGTTATAACTTCTAAAAGTGAGCACCTTAATACAAAAAAGAACCTCCTGCTTCGAAAGAAGCAGGAGGTTCTTTTTTTGTTAGAGAAGTAAGAAAATAGAATTTTGAAGAATTGTCTAGCTCCCGCAACTTGTTCCAGCTCGCAATATGGTGCAGCTGTCATAGGGAATGTAGTCTCATTCAAAATGTAATAGCCGCGTAGAAGGAGCAGTTTGTATTGATAGAGGAGATTTCGGATTCACAGTATTGTAAACAGATTATAATTGTAATAAGCAAAACCATTCTTTTTATTTAGATTGGTTAGCTTCTGTTTGTAAAATAATTTTTGTAAGTCTGTAGAGGTTTTTGGCAGCGTGATTTGTACTCTTTTTGCTTTTTTAAACGTTTGTATGCTAGAATGTGTTCATAAATAGGTTTTAGTCTGGGAGGATTTTAGCGGATGGCAAAAGTGAATTTAGAGCAAATTGAGTATGCAGTTCGTCTCATTCTTGAGGCGATTGGCGATGACCCGAATCGTGAAGGTGTATTAGAGACACCGAAGCGCGTTGCCAAGATGTATGCTGAAGTATTTGCAGGCATGCATGAGGACCCAAAGCTGCATTTGCATAAAGTGTTCGGAGAAGAGCATGAAGAGCTCGTTCTCGTGAAAGATATTCCGTTCTTTTCTATGTGTGAGCACCACTTAGTTCCGTTCTATGGGGTAGCCCACGTGGCATATATCCCAAAGGGCGGACGCGTAACAGGATTAAGTAAATTAGCTCGTACAGTGGATACAGTAGCGCGAAGACCACAACTTCAGGAGAGAATTACGTCTACTGTAGCTGACTCTATTTTAGAGGTACTTGACCCGCACGGTGTAATGGTTGTGGTAGAGGCGGAGCATATGTGTATGACGATGCGCGGCGTAAAGAAACCAGGAGCGAAAACGGTGACGTCTGCGGTTCGAGGTATACTGGAAACAGACTCTGCAGCAAGAGCTGAAGTGCTATCCCTTATCAAATCCAACTAATAGAAAAGCAGGAGGCTGCTTTTCTTTTTTTAATAGGAAAACGATATGTATGTGTTATAATAGGTTTTATGGATTATGTTATGTATGGACTTTGAAGGACAAGGGTGATGAGTGTGGATGACATCTATGAATGCATTAAGGAAATAAAAGAACGCTTGGAGGAAAAATTGCGGCATCCTTATGTAATGCGTCACATTGACCTTCCGTTTGTAGATGAAGATAAATTGTTGCTTTTATACTCTCTGTTGCAAAGTGCAAACTTACATATAGACGAGATTCAGCATTATGCCTTAACGATTATGCTTGTACAAATCGCTCTCGATACTCATGAGAACGTTTCAAATAATACGGGATCGGCAGACTCTCATACAAAACGGCAGATAACCGCGTTGGCCGGGGATTATTACAGCGGATTGTATTACTATCTGTTGTCGGAACGACATAATATCGCTTTGATTCGGACATTAGCAGCGGGCATTGAAGAAATCAACGAGGAGAAGATTGTACTGTATCGAGAAGAGGAAAAGACACTAGCGGATGTTGTAGAGAGCGTGTCTATTATTGAATCGGCACTTCTTCAAAAAGCGTGTGATCATTTCCATGTACCGTTATGGAAACCATTTGTTGCGACAGCTGCAGTGCTCAAGCGAATGGAGCGTGAATACGTTATGCATCAAAAGCAGGAGGAGACACCCGTACGTTCCATTTTGTTGCGGATGTTGCCGGGCGAAAAATTGAGTGAAGCATACGAGTCTTGTATCAAAAATGCGAAGAAAGAGCTGTATGAACTGGCGGAAGGTCATGAAAAGCTGATAAGAACCATGAAAATGTTGAATATATAACAGTAGGCTTTTGACAGAAATCCACTGGAAGAAGGGTAGAAAGCATGCAACAATCGAAAGAAGAACGAGTGCACGATGTGTTTGAGAAGATTTATAAACGATATGATGTAATGAACTCCGTGATTAGCTTTCAACGCCACAAAGCATGGCGCCAATATACGATGCAGGTGATGGATGTAAAGCAAGGAGAGGCAGCATTGGATGTTTGCTGCGGAACGTGTGATTGGACGATTGCGCTTGCTAAGGCGGTTGGTAAAGATGGAAAGGTATACGGCCTTGATTTTAGTCAAAACATGCTCTCTATTGGGGAGGAGAAAATTAAGGCGCTTAATTTAGATCAAGTGAAGCTTGTTCATGGAAATGCAATGCAGCTTCCTTTTGAGGACAATACGTTTGATTACGTAACAATTGGCTTTGGATTACGCAACGTTCCGGACTATATGCATGTATTACGGGAGATGACAAGGGTTGTAAAGCCGGGGGGGAAGGTCGTGTGCTTGGAAACATCGCAGCCTACGATGTTCGGTGTACGTCAGCTTTATGTTTTATATTTCCGCTATATCATGCCGATATTAGGGAAAATGCTAGCGAAAAGCTATAAGGAATATTCTTGGCTTCAGGAGTCGGCAAGCACGTTTCCAGGAATGCAGGAATTAGCAAGGATGTTTGAACAGGCAGGATTAGAGCGAGTGCAAGTGAAGCCGTTCACGTTTGGGGTTGCGGCAATGCATTTAGGGTATAAACCAAAGAAGTTTTGAAGTCAAGGTGAACAGGATGAAGTTACAAGTAACGTACTCTTTTTTAAGGTCGGATATTGAAAAAATTGAGCAGGAATTAAAGGCAGTCGTATCGTCCGAACAGGAGCTGCTGCAGGATGCAGCAATGCAGCTGATTCAGGCAGGCGGTAAGCGGATCCGTCCTGTTTTTGTGCTGCTGTCAGGGAAGTTTGGTAATTATCAATTAGATACTATTAAGCATGCAGCAGTTGCTCTTGAGCTGATTCATATGGCTTCTCTCGTTCATGATGATGTGATTGATGCAGCTCTTGTGAGGCGCGGCAGTCCGACGGTAAATGCGAGATGGGGAGACCGCATTGCTATGTATACAGGAGATTATCTGTTTGCCAAGTCGCTTCGTTGTATTACAAATATTGAAATTCCTGAGGTGCATCAGGCTTTATCCAAAGCGATGGTAGAGCTGTGCAAGGGAGAGATTGAGCAAATTCGTGATAAATATAATTTTGATCAGAGCCTGCGCACATATTTAAGACGGATTAAAAGAAAAACAGCCTTGCTCATCGCAGCAAGCTGCGAGCTCGGAGCAATTTCATCAGGAGCGTCCCGCGATACCGTAAAACGCTTGTTTTGGTTCGGTTATTTTGTTGGAATGTCGTATCAGATTATTGATGATATTCTTGATTTTGTGTCGACAGAGGAGAAGCTCGGAAAACCGGCAGGGGGCGATCTCTTGCAAGGAAACATTACACTCCCGGTATTATATGCGATGGAAATTCCTTCTCTCCGCGATCGTATTGTGAAGGTTCATGCAGGAATCGACATGGATGAGATGAAGGGGATTATCGCTTCTATTAAAGATAGCGATGCAATTGAGAAATCCTTTGTATTTAGTGAAAGATATTTGCAAAAAGCATTAGAAGTAATTAAGCCATTGCCGAGAGGGCAGGCGAAAGCAGCACTGCATAATATTGCGAAGTATATTGGAAAAAGAAAGTTTTAAAAATGTATTTTTTTTGAAATAATTAAATTGTATGAGAATTCCTCCATTTCGAAACTGTTGATAAATTAAGAAAGTAATGATACTATGGTCATTGGGATGGTACTATACATAATTGATGTAGAAATGGAGAGAATTTCATGGAAAAAACGTTTTTAATGGTAAAGCCTGACGGTGTGCAGCGCGCATTAATCGGCGATATTGTTGCTCGTTTTGAAAAGAAGGGATATCAGCTTGTCGGCGCGAAGCTTATGCAAGTTTCTAAGGAAACAGCGAGCCAACATTATGCAGAGCATACAGAGCGTCCATTTTTTGGTGAACTTGTAGATTTCATCACATCTGGTCCTGTATTTGCTATGGTTTGGCAAGGTGAAGGTGTCATTGCAACTGCACGTCAAATGATGGGCAAAACAAATCCGAAGGACGCGGCTCCGGGCACGATTCGCGGCGATTTCGGTGTAGCAGTGAACAAAAATATTATTCATGGATCAGACTCTCCTGAAAGTGCTGAACGTGAGATTGCTATCTTCTTCAAAGAAGAGGAGCTTGTTTCCTATACAAAATTACTAAACCAATGGATTTACTAATTGGAATTGAAAACGCTTTAGCGTAAAAAGACAGGGGCTCACTACAACGGGCTCATGTCTTTTTTGTTTGAACTAGTTACGAAAGAGAAGACGATGTGTTATATTGATACATAAATACTGCATAAGGAGGTATCGCCATGCGCTACTTAACAGCGGGAGAGTCACATGGACCGCAACTAACAACAATAATAGAAGGCGTGCCAGCCGGATTGCCGCTACTGGCTGAACACATCAACGAGGAATTAGCACGAAGACAAAAAGGTCACGGTCGTGGAAGAAGGATGCAAATTGAAAAGGATGAAGCACAAATCCTAAGCGGCGTGCGTCACGGCGTGACACTTGGATCACCAATTGCGCTTGCGGTAGAAAACCGTGACTTTAAGCATTGGACAAAGATTATGGGGGCAGCTCCATTAGAGCAAGAAGAAGAAGGTGAAGTGAAACGCCAAATTACAAGACCTCGCCCAGGTCATGCTGATTTAAATGGCGCGATTAAATACGGTCATCGCGATATGAGAAATGTCCTTGAGCGTTCCTCGGCGCGCGAAACGACAGTACGTGTCGCAGCTGGTGCTGTAGCAAAACGTATTTTGGAGGAGCTCGGGGTAAAGGTTGCAGGGCATGTTATTGAAATCGGCGGTATAACAGCTGAAAAGACTTCCTATGCATCTATTGATGAGTTAAAGAAAGTTACAGAAGCATCACCTGTACGCTGCCTAGATGAAGAAGCAGCAGTGAAGATGATGCAGGCGATTGATGATGCGAAGAAAAACGGCGATTCCATCGGTGGTATTGTGGAGGTAGTTGTGGAAGGCATGCCAGTTGGCGTGGGCAGCTACGTACACTATGACCGCAAACTGGATGCGAAGTTGGCGGCAGCAGTCATGAGCATTAATGCTTTTAAAGGCGTGGAAATTGGCATCGGCTTCGAAGCGGCTCATAAGCCTGGAAGTGTTGTACATGATGAGATTACATGGGATGAGCAAGTTGGTTTTTCACGTAAAACAAATAATGCAGGTGGATTAGAAGGCGGAATGACAACGGGGATGCCAATTGTGGTACGTGGTGTGATGAAGCCAATTCCTACTCTGTACAAGCCATTGCAAAGCGTGGATATTGACACGAAAGAGGCATTCCAAGCGAGCATTGAGCGCTCTGATAGCTGCGCGGTTCCTGCGGCTAGTGTAGTTGCGGAAGCAGTTGTTGCTTGGGAGCTTGCGTGTGCCTTAGTGGAGCAATTTGGTCAGGACCGTATTGATTTATTGAAAGAAAACATTGAAAAGCATAAAAGATATGCGAGGGAGTTTTAATGAGACGCGTACATATTGCAACGAAATCGAAGCAATATCCGCTGTATTTAGGACAAAACACCTTGGAAAAGCTGGAGGAAACGATGGCGGCGATGAAGCCGGCCGTCTCCTCTGTGCTTATCATCTCAGACGAAGCGGTTGCTTCTCGTTACTTAGAAGACGTTAAATCGGCAATTCGTTTCGATTTGTCTGTATATTCATTTGTCGTTCCGAGTGGGGAAAAGGAAAAATCCTTTGAAAACTATTACAAGGCCCAAACATGCGCTCTCGAAATCGGACTTGATCGGCATTCTCTTGTAATTGCACTTGGCGGGGGAATGATTGGTGATTTAGCTGGGTTTGTTGCTGCGACGTTTATGCGCGGCATTCGGTTTATCCAAGTACCGACAACCCTGCTTGCTCATGACAGTGCGGTTGGCGGGAAAGTAGCTGTTAATCATCCGCTCGGAAAAAATATGATTGGAGCGTTTCATCAGCCGGAAGCTGTTTTATACAATATTTCATTTTTAGATTCGCTTCCAGTACAGGAATGGCGTTCCGGCTTTGCTGAAATGCTAAAGCATGCGCTCATTTGGGATGCAGAGCTGTATCATTGGCTTTGCAGAGAGGTTCGCACATTGGAAGATCTGCGCGGAGATAAGCTGATTTACGCATTAGAAAAAGCTATCGGCGTAAAGGCCGCGGTCGTTTCGCAGGATGAGACCGAAAAGGGCATGCGAGCTTATTTGAATTTTGGTCATACGCTTGGGCATGCGATTGAAGCTGAGCTAGGATACGGAACGGTGACGCACGGTGATGCCGTAGCCATCGGTATGTTATATGCGATTTTACTGAGCGAACGCGTGTATCATAAGGATTTACAATATGAGTCATTTGTACAAACATTCCGCTCCTACGGCTTCCCTAAGCTTCCGGCTGGCCTATCGACAGAGCGTCTGATTGAACTGATGAAAAAGGATAAAAAAGCTAATAGCGGTGTAATCCGTATGGTACTTATGAAGGAGATTGGCAAAGTAGAAGTTGTACCAGTGTCCGATGAACTCATTGCATCGACAATTGAGGAGTTTATGAATAGGGAGTGGTCACTGTGATGCGTGCGATCCGCGGTGCGACAACGGTTGAGCATAATGAAACAAAGGTCATCTTAGAGGCGACGGAGCGGCTGTTTAGAGAAATGATCGAGAAAAATAATCTTTCTCCTACCGATGTTGTGTCTGTACTTATTTCTGCTACTACGGATATAAATGCGTGTTTTCCGGCAGCAGCCCTGCGTAAAATAGAAGGGTGGATGTATGTGCCTGTTATGTGCATGCAAGAAATCGACGTACCTGGAGCGCTTCAGAAATGCATTCGCATTATGATGACGGCAGAAACGACGCTAACACAGCAAGAAGTTATACACGTATATAAGGAAAAGGCTGTTCAGCTGCGTCCTGATTTACAAAATTGATTGATAGGAAGCGAGGGAGTTTCTATGAACGTAAAACAACAGCTATTATCGTTAAAAGCTTATTCGCCTGGAAGAACGATTGAAGAAGTGAAAAAGCAATATGGATTGGAAACGATCGTAAAGCTTGCATCAAATGAAAATCCATTTGGCTGCTCTCCGAAGGTTGCGGAGGCGTTGGCTGCTCTTTCCTCACAGTTTGCGTTATACCCAGATGGTGCTGCAACAGTATTAAGGCAAAGGGTTGCAGAGCATGTCGGAGTAGAGCGAAATCAATTGTTGTTCGGAAGCGGGTTGGATGAAGTGATTCAAATTGTTAGCCGGGCGCTTTTGGATGCGACAACAAATGTTGTTATGGCATCGCCAACATTTTCGCAATATCGCCACCACGCGGTGATTGAAAATGCGCAAATTCGTGAAGTACCACTGAAAGATGGCACTCATGATTTAGAATCCATGCTTGGACAAGTAGATGAAAATACGCGAATCGTGTGGATTTGTAATCCGAACAATCCGACAGGAACATACGTAAATGAGGCAGATGTTGTCTCCTTTTTAGAGCGCGTACCAAAAACAGCGCTGGTTATTATGGATGAGGCGTACTATGAATACGCAACGGCAGCAGATTACCCGAATACATTGGCGCTCCTTCCTCGCTATGAAAACCTAATGGTGCTGCGCACATTCTCGAAAGCATACGGTATTGCTGCGCTTCGTATGGGTTATGCGGTGGGTCATGCAGACCTCATTCAAAAAATTGAAGTAACAAGACTGCCGTTTAATACATCCACAGTTGCACAGGCAGCGGCTATTGCGGCATTGGACGATAAGGAGTTTTTAGAATATTGTGTGAAAGTAAATGAAGAAGGGCGTCAGCAATATTACAAGTTTTGCGAAGCACATGAAATTCCGTATTATCCATCTCAAGGAAACTTTGTGTTTATGGAGATTGGCAAAACAGGTGACGATGTGTTTGAGTATTTGATGCAAAGAGGCTTTATTGTTCGTTCAGGCGCAGGTCTAGGGCTTGGAAGAGGTGTTCGCGTAACTGTTGGAAAACGAGAAGATAACGAGCAATTGATGCAGTTATTGCTTTCTTTTTTAAACAGCAGCCGTGAGGAGACAGTTTCGTGAAACAGCGCGTTTTGCTTGTCGGTGTCGGTCTCATCGGCGGCTCGGTAGCGCTTGCTATCAAACAGGAGCATGATGTGATCATTATCGGACAGGATGTTAACAAGGAGCATTGCAGGCTCGCAAAATCATTGAATATTATTGATGAAATTACAGATAAGTTTGTGGAGGAAGCAGAGCAGGCAGATTTGATCCTGCTTGCCGCTCCTGTACAAGAAACGGAAAAGCTTCTCGTGCAGCTAGGGCAATGCTCCTTAAAGAAAAATGTGATTGTCACTGACGTAGGAAGTACAAAGAAAAGAATTATGGAGCGTGCGCAAACACTGCATGAGAAGGGAATCACATTTATCGGCGGACATCCGATGGCCGGTTCTCATAAAACCGGTGCTGGAAGTGCAAAGGCTCATCTATTCGAAAATGCCTTTTATATTCTCACTCCGTTTGCAGATACGCAGAATGAGAAAGTTGAGCGATTGAAGGAATGGCTCAAGGGGACGAAAGCGCGATTTTTAACGATGGATGCGATGCAGCACGATATGTTAACGGGTATTGTGAGCCATTTTCCGCATGTAATTGCAGCAAGTCTCGTACGCCAGGTAAAGCAGCATGCTGAGAGGGATGAACTTGTTAACGGACTTGCAGCAGGCGGATTTCGTGATATTACGCGTATTGCGTCCAGCAGCCCGTTTATGTGGCGTGATATTATCACCCATAACAAGGAGAATATTCTCTTGTTCCTCGATGAATGGATGGAGGAAATGCGCCAGGTGCGCAGCATGGTCGAACAAGGAAATGAGGAACAGCTATACGATTATTTCCGCAGCGCAAAGCAATTTCGCGATGCACTTCCGATTCGCTCAAGGGGTGCCATTCCATCCTTTTATGATTTATATGTGGATATACTCGATCGTACAGGTGTCGTCTCGCATGTTACAACCTTGCTGGCTATTAAAAACATAAGCATTACGAATATTAGAATTCTTGAGACGCGTGAGGACGTATACGGCGTACTGCGGCTTAGCTTTCAAACAGAAGCAGACAGGGCAAACGCGAAGCTGTGTCTTGAGCAGCATGGATACGAAACCTATACCACGATGTAGGAGTGACAATGATGACAAAATTGACGAAAGCAGAGCAAGGATTGCGCGGAACGTTACAGGTGCCGGGGGATAAGTCTATTTCCCATCGAGCGGTTATGTTCGGAGCAATTGCAAAAGGAAAGACAACAATTAATGGATTTTTGCCAGGTGAAGATTGCCTAAGCACGATTTCATGCTTTCAAAAACTCGGCGTAACAATTGAACAAAATGGTGATTATGTTGAAGTACATGGAAATGGAATTGATGGTTTGCAGGAGCCGAAGGAAGTACTGGATGTCGGCAACTCAGGTACGACGATTCGCTTAATGATGGGCATTTTGGCAAATACCCCGTTTCATTCCTGCTTAGTAGGAGATAGTTCAATTGGCAAACGTCCAATGAAACGTGTGACAGAGCCCCTAAAGCAGATGGGAGCGCGAATCGATGGAAGAGACGGCGGTCAATTTACGCCAATTAGCATTCGCGGCGGGCAAGTGAAGGGAATGCATTATGATTCTCCTGTTGCAAGTGCGCAGGTAAAATCAGCAGTACTTTTAGCTGGTTTAAAAGGAGAAGGCGTTACCTCTGTAACAGAGCCGTTGCAGTCACGCGATCATACAGAGCGAATGTTGCGCGCTTTTGGCTGCAGTGTACAAACAGAGGGCTGCACTGTCTCCTTACAGGGACAGCAGGAGCTGCAGGCAGTTCATATTGAGGTGCCAGGCGATATTTCCTCAGCTGCGTTTTTCCTAGTAGCGGGTGCGATTGTGCCAAACAGCAAAATTACATTGAAGAAGGTCGGGCTGAATCCGACAAGAACAGGTATTTTAGATGTGTTACAAGCAATGGGTGCATCTATTACCATTGAAAACATCCAGAACGAAGAGTTCGAGCCGTTCGGTGATGTGACAATAGAAACGTCTCAATTACAAGGAACGGAAATTGGTGGGGATGTGATTCCGCGTCTAATCGACGAAATTCCGATTCTTGCTTTGGCAGCAACGCAAGCGCAAGGGGTAACGGTCATTAAAGATGCGGCAGAATTAAAGGTAAAGGAAACAAACCGCATTGATACGGTTGTGCATGAACTGCGCAAAATGGGCGCAAACGTGGAAGCAACAGAAGACGGCATGATTGTATACGGCAAATCAGACCTTTCTGGCGCTGAGGTAAACAGCCACGGCGATCATCGTATCGGCATGATGCTTGCGGTGGCAGCATGCTTGGCTGATGGAGAAACAGTTATCGAAAATAGCGAAGCGGCAGCTGTATCCTATCCAAATTTCTTTGAACAGTTGAACGAATTGAAACAGTAAGAATCTCCCTTTTGGGGGATTCTTTTTTTAGAGAAAGTATAACTTCTGGGTGTTGTCTAGCTCTTGCGGCCTGCTCGAATCTTCAGAATAGCCTCCTTCGCAAAAGGAAAAAAGTGCCTTGTGTGACGGAGAGCACACGGGAAGCTTCAATGAATAAATTTCGCCTGGAGCACGCGTTTGTGCGCGGGTTGTTCTTTCGCAGGAACAAGGTCGGACTGTATCTGCTTTTTTTACGATCTTAAGTTAAAGTGTACGCTGCCAGCTCCCTTTTCTATGGTGTATTGTGTGTGCATACGAGGCAATAATGGCCAACGTCTTTTACAGTTGCTCTATTCTTCTCGATTGTTTATCATAATAAGAATGGGAGTATTGCGGAAAAGGAGTACTATATACGATGAATAAGTTAAATCAGGCTGTTGATTACATAGAACAAGGAAAGATTGAGGAAGGTTTGGAACTGCTCGATGCTTGTGTTCAGGAAGGTACAGATGAAGAAAAATATAATATCGCTCGTTATTATCATACATTAGGCTTTGTAGAACAAGCGCTTAAGGTGACTGAGGAATTACGCATGCGCTATGAAACCGACAGTGAGCTTGCGTTGTTTTTAGCTGAGCTGTATATCGATTTGGACAGAGAAGATGAGGCTATTGAGGTCCTCGATGAAGTTACGGAAGATGATGATTTGTACGTGCAGGCGCTATTAACGCTTGCCGATTTATATCAAATGCAAGGTTTAGAAGAGGTTGCAGAGCAGAAGCTGTTAACCGCACGCCGTTTGATGCCTGATGAACCTGTCGTTGCGTTCGGGTTGGGGGAATTGTATAGCAGCCGTGGCAATTATGCGGAGGCCATTCCCTATTATAGAGAAGTGCTTGCTGAGCATGATGATATGGCTGGAGTCAATATTTCACTTCGATTGGCAGAATGTTTAAGCGCACTCGGACAATGGGAGGAAGCTGTTCTCTATTATGAATCGGGCTTGCAGGAGCAGCGTGATATTCATTCGTTGTTTGGCTATGCATTTACACTTTATCAGGCTGCCTTATATGAAAGAGCGATTGCTGCTTTTTTAGAGGTAAAGCAAGAGGATCCGGAATATGCGTCGCTTTATTTGTATTTGGCGGAGTGCTACGATAAAGAGGGGATGCTTCAGGAAAGCTATGATATGCTGAGAGAGGGATTGAAAACAGATGAATACTCTGCTGACTTGCATGTCCAAGTGGCAGAAGCAGCAGCCAAGCTCGGCAGAATAGATGAAGCACAGATAGAACTTGAACAAGCTGTTGCGATAGATCCGTCTCATCTGCAGGCAGTTTTACAACTTATTCATGTGTTTAAGCAGCAGGAAAAGTATGAAGAAGTAATTGAGGTAGCAGCAGATGCGATGAAATATGGAGAAGATGACCCGCAGCTAATATGGGAGACAGCATACGCAAAAAAACAGCTCGAGCTCTATTCAGATGCATTAAACCATTATCGTGATGCATATACTTCTTTTAAGGATGATTCTTCCTTTTTGGAAGAGTACGGTTACTTTTTGCTGGAGGAAGGGCTTCGTCAAGAAGCGAAGGAAATATTTCAGCGTTTGTTGCAACTAGACCCGACGCAAGTACACATTGAGGAATTACTATATAATTTAGAGGATTTCCAGTAATCAGGAAGGAAACTCGGTCTTGTTTCTTGAATGTAAAGGGGAAAGAGGGTAAAAAGGTAAAGAAAAGAAAGACAGAGGAGGGACGGCGCGCGATGAATACCCCTGTTTCTGTGAATGAAAAAAAAGATTTCGTCAAATGGTTTCTAAGCAATTATCAGCTTAAGCAGCGAGAATGTGTATGGATTTTGAACTATTTGATGAGCCATGACCAGCTCATGAGAAAGGTGCATTTCGTAGAGCATGCGAAATATTGCCCGCGCGGATTGGTCATGTCTACGAGCTGCGTAAAAGAAGCCCCGTTTCATTTTTATAAACAAAATGTTATGACAACGGATGCAGAAAAGTCCTTTCATGACATTCGGCTAAATCGGGACGAGGACATATATATTCAACTCAATTTTAAAAGTTCTTTTCAAAATGCAAACTATGTTGCTGTACTGGAAGAAAATCCATATGTCCCGAAAAGCATGGAAGTGAACGAGAAGGATCGTCTTTTGGCAGAACGATTTTTGGAGGAGAGCGTGTCCAAGTTTCAACGCGACAGGCTGATGGCCTTAATTGACGAGGCGCTTGATGCGCAAAATGAAGCTGCCTTTTTGCAGCTAACGGAGCAGTTGAAGAGACTATAATGAAATTGATGATATTGTCATAATTTTGTCAAGATTATGATGAGTCGAAAAGAAAAACCTTTGATTCTCAAGGGTTTTTCTTTTTTTTTCCTGTAATTCTATGATTTAATAGAAGAAGGAAGTAATTTGGAGGAGGTTGTATATGAATTGGACTGTTAAAGATATACAGCTATACGAACAGGCAAAGGAATATGTTGATACGGCCATTATTCCACTCATTCCGCTTTCTTTCGGAAGCAATATGCAAAGCGTTGTGCAAAAAGGGGAGTTCATCTCTATTTTTGCTGAAGCACTAGAGAGAGAATATAGAGGACGGCTTCTCTTATTTCCTCCGTTTACTTATATGGCTGGAAAAAAAGAAGAAGAGAGTCGTCTGCAAGAATGGGCTGATCTCGCCAAGCAAAATGGGATGCGCCACATTGTGTATGTAACAAGTGATTACGAATGGAAGCATGCTTCTTTAGACGGCAACCTGTTTTGGCTGCCTGCAATCCCCCTCGAACAACTTGATGACAAGGCAAAGCGCGAAGTCATTCAATCACAAATTCGTGAAATCATGTCGATTTTGACTGAAAAATGGGAAAATACAGAATAAATTGATTGTTTGCATCATTATGAGTAGTATGATATTGACCAATGAGAGTGCTTATTATATCATGATAGTGTCCTAGTTTTTCCATTGTTTCTTGTATTATCCTAAGGGGTATAACTTTTGATAGAGGGGGGAAATTTTCATGAGCGAGAAAGAACATAGGGTTTCAAGACGCCAGTTTCTCAACTATACGTTAACAGGTGTAGGTGGGTTTATGGCAGCGGGTATTATTATGCCGATGGCGCGTTTTGCGCTTGATCCTGTTTTGAAGAAGGAAGCGGGCACAGATAAGGTAGCCGTTGCGCAAGTTAAGGACATTACAACAGAGCCGAAGCGTTTCGATTACAAGGTGAAGCAAGTGGATGGGTGGCACAAATCTGACGAGCCGAAATCAGCTTGGGTATTTAAAAATGAAAGCGGCGACATCGTAGCGCTTTCTCCGATTTGTAAACATTTAGGGTGTACGGTGAACTGGAACGGAGATAAGGCGCATCCAAACCAATTCTATTGTCCTTGTCATGCGGGACGATATGAAAAGGACGGCAAGAATATTGCTGGGACGCCGCCGCTTGCACCGCTTGATGTGTATGAATCAGAAGTAAAGGATGGCACACTGTATCTAGGTAAAGCGAAGCCGCGGGGAGGTGCAAAATAGATGTTAAATAAAATTTATGACTGGGTGGATGAGCGTCTTGAAATCACACCGTTATGGCGTGATATTGCAGACCATGAGGTACCTGAGCACGTAAATCCTGCGCACCATTTTTCTGCCTTTGTATACTGCTTTGGAGGACTTACTTTTTTCGTTACGGTTATCCAAATTTTATCTGGTATGTTTTTGACAATGTACTATGTGCCGGATATTAAAAACGCTTGGGAGTCTGTGTATTACCTTCAAAACGAGGTAGCGTACGGACAAATTGTGCGCGGCATGCATCACTGGGGAGCGAGTCTTGTTATTGTAATGATGTTTTTGCATACCCTTCGCGTATTTTTTACAGGTTCCTATAAGAAGCCTCGTGAATTAAACTGGATTATCGGGGTTTTAATTTTCGGTGTTATGATGGGACTTGGCTTCACAGGATACCTCCTGCCTTGGGATATGAAGGCATTGTTTGCAACAAAAGTAGGTCTGCAAATTGCGGAACAAACACCGCTCATTGGAAAGCAAATCAAAACATTGCTTGCAGGGCATTCTGAAATTGTCGGCGCTCAGACTTTAACTCGCTTCTTTGCTATTCACGTCTTCTTCTTGCCTGGCGCACTACTAGGTCTTATGGCCGCACACTTCTTAATTATTCGTAAACAAGGTATTTCCGGTCCTCTATAAAAGATTGCTAGAGTTATAGGAACCGTATTAAAGGAGGGAGATTATGCATCGGGGCAAAGGGATGAAGTTTGTCGGAGATTCGCGTGTACAGGCTGTCCGGCATTCAAATATTCCGAAGGATTATTCGGAATATCCGGGAAAAACAGAAGCATTTTGGCCAAACTTCCTATTGAAGGAATGGATGGTTGGAGCTGTATTTTTAATTGGCTATTTAAGCTTGACGGTTGCTCACCCGTCTCCACTTGAACGTATTGCAGATCCGACAGATACGGGCTACATACCGCTTCCAGACTGGTACTTCCTATTTTTGTATCAATTGCTGAAGTATTCATATGCATCTGGTCCATATACAATTATTGGGGCGTTTATTATGCCGGGAATTGCCGCTGGCGGATTACTGCTGGCACCATTTATCGATCGTGGACCGGAGAGAAGACCTGTTAAGCGTCCGCTCGCAACCGGCTTTATGCTCCTTGCACTTGCGTCTATCGTATTCTTAACATGGGAGTCTGTTGTGAATCATGACTGGGAAGCTGCGAAAAAGCAAGGTGCGATTGTGAAAACGGTAGCTGTTGATAAAGAGGCAGAAGGCTACAAGCTACTACAGACAAATACGTGCTTAACGTGTCACGGCGATAATTTGCAAGGTGGAGCGGCAGCTCCAACGCTGCAAAATCTTTCATTAACGCCGGAAGAAATCGCTAAAATCGCTAAGAACGGTAAAGGGGCAATGCCAAAAGGCGTATTTAAAGGCACGGATGAGGAACTGAAAAAGCTGTCTGAATATATTGCTCAATACAATAAGAAATAGCGGGGAAGCCGACTGCGGGTTGTAGTCGGCTTTTCTTAATAATTTAAGAGTATAAATGTGCAACTAGAAGTTAATTCGGCGTATTAGGGAACTTTAGGAATAAAGTATAAGTGCAGCTGCACCTCTGTCTTCGGCTAAAGGCTCGTCAATCGGCGAGTTTTCTTTATGAGAAAAAAATTTGGTATGATAGGTATATATGTATTTGTATGAAAGCTGAGGGAAAACATGTGATGTATTTGTATCATTTATTACGCAGTCGATCTTTTTTGCTCCTCCTTCTCATTATAAATGTACTTGGAACAATTTATGGATATTTATGGTATGGATATCAGTTAGTGGAAACTGAACCGAGATTCCTTCTATTTGTACCGGACAGTCCCACTGCCAGTTTATTTTTTTCATTCGTCTTAATTGCTTTTTTACTTAGAGTGAATTGGGGACTGCTGGAGGCTTTTGCAATTGTAACGCTATTAAAGTATGGGATATGGGCTGTCGGCATGAATATCCTGCTGCTTTTGGCGGAAGGAACCCTGGATTGGACAGGATATATGCTCATGTTTTCACACGCTGCAATGGCGATACAAGGAGTGCTGTATGCTCCTTTTTATCGAATGAAGCGTTGGCATCTTGCTGCAGCGTCTGTTTGGACGCTGCATGATGTGGTCATTGATTATGTCTACAAGCAAATGCCTAGATATGGCGTATTAGACCAGTATTATCAGCCTATCGGCTATTTTACATTTTGGCTGAGCGTACTTTGTATTGCTGCTGCCTATTTCTTCTGTTTGCGGGCGAAGCGTTTCAAGCTACCTCTGCAGTAAGGGAGATATCATTTTTGGTATTTTCTTGTCCACCCCTTCATACATTGTAACTAGAAGGTGTAGGGGGGACAGGAATGAAAAAAATCATTACCTTTCTAATATCATTTTTTTTCTTGGTCGCACCGGCTCGTATTTATGCTGCCGACTGGAACGAATTAAATCGGCTGCTTGACGAATCGCTGCAGCTCGTGAAGCAGGAGGAATATACGAAAGCAGAACAAGTTTTGACGTATTTCTCAACCGAGTTCGCGAATTTAAATAATAAAGAGGATGATTTTTCGGCGGAGCACATTCGCGTTATTTCTATGGCTTATGATAAAGCGGTGCAGGCTATGAAGGAAGAAACGATGACTCAAAAGGAAAAAGAGGATGATGTGATAGCGCTTCGACTTGTGATCGATGCGGAATCTTCAAAATTTCAGCCATTATGGCTCAGCCGTGAGCATGCAGTTATGGGTGCGTTTTCGGAAATGGAAACAGCAGTGAAGAAAAAAGATGACGAGCAGTTCCAAAGAACGCTTAATACATTTTTATATGAATTTGATATTATTTATCCGAGCTTAGTGGTAGACTTGCCGAAGGAAGAGCTGCAGCGCCTGAACGCTCATCTGTCTTATTTAGATGAGTTTCGGAACATGATGACGAAAAACGAAAGCGGACAAAAGCAAATGCAGGTGATTCGCCAAGATTTAGAAACAGCATTTCAGAATCCAAACAAGGATGAAGCAACCCCCTCGCTAATTTGGGTTATGATTTCTACAGGAGGTATTATTATTTTTACATTAACTTACGTTGCCTGGAGAAAATATAAAGGGGAACAAGAAAAGCGGAAAAATCGGATGAAGTCTAAGAATGGGTAGGATATCCGGGGTTTTTCGTTGACAAGAAAATAGCGGCAAAATAAAATAAAAATAGGATAATACCATTGTGTGGCTTTCATTTCTTGCTTATGTAGACCGTAAAGCGAAGATGGAAGCTTTTCAAAATTGGAGGATGACGATGCTTTACCTAATCTACTTCATCATCATTTTACTCATTCCACTGTATGCACAAATGAGAGTTCGCAGCGCTTATAGCAAATATTCGCAAGTATACTCTACATCTGGGATGACAGGTGCGCAGGTTGCCCGAAGAATATTGGATGCTAACGGATTGTACGACGTAGCGGTGGAGGAAACACCAGGACATTTATCAGATCATTATGATCCGCGCACGAAAACAGTTCGCCTATCTACAAATAATTACTACGGTCAGTCAGTTGCAGGAACAGCGGTAGCAGCTCATGAGGTCGGCCATGCGATTCAGGACGCGAAAAATTATAGTTTTATGCGCGTTCGTCATACGCTTGTACCCGTCGCTAGCTTCGGTTCTAATATGTCTTGGATTTTTGTTATGATTGGCATGTTTGCAGGTCTTTCTAACATGCTTCTTCTTGGAATTGTTCTCATGGCAGCCGGGGTGCTATTTCAGATTATTACGCTGCCTGTAGAGTTTGATGCGTCAAGCCGCGCAATGAAGCAAATTTCTTCCCTCAGCATTGTATCCCACAGTGAGGAAGCACAGGCGCGCAAAGTATTGAACGCGGCAGCTCTTACATACGTAGCAGCAGCAGCTGTTGCTGTCTTCGAATTGCTGCGCTTGCTTCTTATCTACACAGGTATGCAGCGAAGCGATGATTAAACAAAAAAGCTACCGATGATTCGGTAGCTTTTTTGTCGGCTCCTTCTTAAAGAGCGCAGTTTGTAATTGTCCATCGTCCATCGAGAGCCTAATCTCAGCATATATAACCAAATAAGTATGCAGATCTCTTTCCCTCTCCTTAATTATGGAGAGGATTTTTATTTTCATCAAGCGTAAATCCTTCTCCAATGACGTCATGCACATCATTAACAGCAACGAAGGCATGCGGATCGACTGATGTAATAATACTTTTTAGCTTGATGAGCTCATTTCTTGCCACTACGCAGTATAATACGTGCCGCTCCGTCTTCGTATAAGTCCCAATTCCCCGTAAAAATGTAGCACCGCGATCCATTTTTGATAAAATCTTCTCTGCAATTTCTTCATTTTTCTCTGAAATGATTGTCGCTCCTTTCGCGGCGTAAGCCCCTTCCTGCATAAAATCAATTACGCGCGCACCAATAAATACTGCGACAAGTGTGTACATTCCTTGGCGATAGGAGAGATATGTAATGACCGAGACGGAAATTACAACCGCATCGAACAAAAACATAGTTTTTCCCATACTCCATCCTGCGTATTTATGCGCGAGTCGTGCGATAATATCAACGCCGCCTGTTGTACCGCCGTAACGAAAAATAATCCCAAGCCCTACTCCGATAAACAAACCTGCAAACAGTGCGGCCAGCGTCATATCCTTTTGTAGGTTTAAGTGAAGATTAAATAGCTCATATCTTTGAAAAATCCAAAGAAAGACAGAAACGCTGAACGTTCCAATTAATGTATACAGAAATGTTGTGCGGCCAAGCAGCTTCCATCCGGCAAAAAAGAGCGGGATATTTAAAAGCAGGTTTGTATAAGAAGGATCCCATTGAAATAAAAAGTACAGCAGCAGTGTAATCCCTGTAAACCCGCCTTCTGCCAAATGATTTTCAATATTAATATTGACAACGCCAAATGAGAAGATGGCGGAGCCGATGATAATAAAGATAATATTACTGATTTTTAAACCGAAGCTCATGCTATTCCCCCTGTTTCATAGTACAATATCATAATACTATAGTTTATCTGTTTATCAGTGGAAAATTATGTACAAGTGAAAAGAAATTTGTCAAATGTAGCAGAATTGGCTAACATGAAAGCAGGAAGAAAATTGAGGTGAACAAAATGGGACATAAGACGATGCAGGAGATGCAGCGAGAGGTGGATGAATATATTAGCCAATTTAAAGAGGGCTATTTCAGTCCGCTTGCGATGATGGCAAGATTAACAGAAGAGATGGGGGAATTAGCAAGGGAAATCAACCATTACTATGGAGAAAAGCCGAAAAAATCGACAGAAAAAGAGCGAACAGTCGAGGAAGAGCTGGGAGATGTACTTTTTGTTATGATTTGTATGGCAAACAGCTTGAACATTGACCTTGAAACGGCTCATAATGTAGTGATGGATAAATTTCAAACGCGTGACAAAAATCGTTGGACACGCAAGGAAGAGGGAGAGGAACAACAATGAATACAATTCGTATTGCAGTAGCTGGACCAAGAGGAAGAATGGGACAGGAGGCGCTTCGTCTGATTGAACGGACTCCGCACTTTCAGCTTGTCGCGGCTGTAGATCGCACAAATGGCGGGAAAATGATTTCTGACATCGATGGCCTTCCGTCCTTGACTGCCCCGATCTACGAGGACTTAAACGTATGTTTATCAGAGGTACAGGTGGATGTGCTGCTTGATTTAACGACACCAGAAATCGGAAAAAATCATGTATATATCGCTTTAGAGCATGGCGTACGTTCGGTTATTGGAACGACAGGCTTTACAGAGCAGGAGCTTCGCGATCTCGAGACAGCAGCTAAGGAGAAAGGTGTAGGAACGATTATTGCTCCGAATTTTGCTGTTGGGGCCATTTTGATGATGAAGTTTGCACAAATGGCGGCAAAGTATTTTCAGGATGTTGAAATCATTGAGCTTCATCATGACCAAAAGCTTGATGCTCCATCAGGAACTGCGGTGAAAACAGTAGACTTAATCCGCTCTGTTCGCGAGCCGAAAAAGCAAGGTCATCCGAACGAATCAGAGCAACTGCAAGGCGCAAGAGGCGCAGAGGTAGATGGCATTCATATTCACAGCGTCCGCTTGCCGGGGCTAATTGCCCATCAAGAAGTACTATTTGGCGGTGACGGCCAAATGCTTACAGTCCGTCATGATTCGTTTAACCGCGTTTCCTTCATGTCTGGTGTACAGCTTGCTGTTGAAACGGTTATGAAGGTAGACGGACTTGTGTACGGATTAGAACATATCGTAGATTAAAAGGGGAAATAAATACAATATTAAAGGGGAGACGGATATGAAAATTGCTTTAATTGCTCACGATAAGAAAAAACAAGATATGGTTTCGTTTGCGTATGCATATAAACCAATACTAGAGCAGCATGAATTATTTGCAACAGGAACGACAGGTCTTCGGATTATGGAGGCGACGGAAATGGCGGTAACACGCTATCAATCTGGTCCGCTAGGCGGTGACCAGGAGATCGGTGCCATGATCGCAAAAAATGATATGGATATGGTTATTTTTTTCCGCGATCCGCTTACGGCGCAACCGCATGAACCGGATGTCAATGCATTGCTTCGGTTATGTGATGTATACTCGATTCCGCTCGCTACAAACATGGCAAGTGCTGAACTATTAATGCATGCTTTAGAACGGGGAGATTTAGATTATCGAAAGTTAAGAAAATGAGGGAAGCACCATGAGCAATTTACATATATTAGCCTTTGGCGCACATGCGGATGACGTAGAAATCGGGATGGCTGGTACAATCGCCAAGTATGCGCGACTTGGATATAAAGTCGGTATTTGCGATTTGACAGAGGCTGAATTGTCCTCTAACGGCACTGTAGAGGGAAGAAGAAAAGAAGCGGAGGAAGCGGCCCGTATATTAGGGGCCGTCCAGCGCATCAATTTGCATATGCCGGATAGGGGATTGTATATGCAGGAGGAACGTATCCAAAAATTGATAGAGGTTATTCGCTTGTATAAGCCGCAGCTTGTATTTGCACCATATTGGGAGGATCGTCATCCGGATCATACAAACTGCGCTCATCTTGTAGAGGAGGCAGTATTTTCAGCAAGTATCCGCAAGTATATGCCAGAACGTGAAGTACACCGTGTGCAAGCGCTGCATTATTACATGATCAATGGATTTCATCAACCGTCCTTTTGCGTGGATATAAGCGAAGAAATGGATAAAAAAATCCATTCCTTACAAGCATATAAAAGTCAATTTGTAAAAGGGGAGAATGGTGTTAGCACTCCGCTGACGGAAGGGTATCTCGAAACGGTCGTTGCACGTGATAAATTATTTGGAAAAGAAGTGGGCACGATGTATGCGGAAGGCTTTATGAGTAAAAAGCCGCTTATCATCAGACATGGCTTACTAGGAGGGATAGAATGAAGTTGAAAATTGGAATTACATGTTATCCTTCTGTCGGAGGTTCGGGTGTTGTCGGGACGGAATTAGGGAAGCTGTTAGCGGAACGCGGACATGAAATTCATTTTATTACCTCAGGCATGCCATTTCGGCTGAATCGTGTTTACCCGAATATTTACTTTCATGAGGTCGCAGTGAATCAATATTCTGTGTTCCAATACCCTCCTTATGATCTGGCTCTTGCAAATAAAATGGCTGAGGTGGCAGAGAGAGAGAAGCTTGACTTGCTTCATGTGCATTATGCAATTCCACATGCTGTATGTGCATATTTAGCAAAACAAATGACGGGAGATCACTTGAAAATTGTTACTACTCTACATGGCACAGATATCACAATTCTTGGCTACGATACATCTTTAAATAGCTTAATTCGGTTCGGAATTGAAAAGTCAGATATCGTAACGGCTGTTTCTGATTCGCTTGTACAGGAGACCTATGATTTAATTAAGCCCGATAAAGAGATTGAAACAGTATATAATTTTGTAGATGAACGCGTATATTACAAACGTGATATGTCACAGTTACGAAATGAATATGGCATTGGATCAGAGGAGAAGGTTATTATCCATATTTCAAATTTCCGTAAAGTGAAGCGGGTAGAAGATGTTATTCAATCGTTTGCACTCATTCGGGAAAAAGCCCCCTCCAAGTTGCTGCTAGTAGGAGATGGACCAGAATTGTGCGGGATGACAAAGCTTGTGAAGCAGCTCCGTCTCGAAGGAGATGTGTTGTTTTTAGGAAAGCAGGATAATGTAGAAGAGCTCTTGTCCATGAGCGACATGTTGCTGCTGCTTTCTGAAAAGGAAAGCTTTGGTCTTGTGCTGCTTGAGGCAATGTTTTGCGGCGTACCATGCATCGGTACGGATGTGGGCGGTATTCCTGAGGTGATTCAAGATGGCGAAACAGGATTTATCTGTAGAGTGGGAGATGTGCAGGACGTTGCGGAAAAAGCTCTTCGTATTTTAACAAATCCAGCATTACATGCAGAGATGGTAGCACGTTCAATGGATATGGCGAAGAAGCGCTTCCGTTCGGGCCAAATTGTTTCCCAGTACGAAGATTTGTACTATAAACTGCTAGGGACTGAGCGAAATGCAATCGTTTAAACATGCTGCTGCCATTATAGAGAAGCTGGAGAAGCACGGCTTTGAAGCATACTTTGTAGGAGGAAGCGTGCGGGACTTTATCATTGGAAAGCCAATTAGTGATGTAGATATTGCGACATCAGCGCTTCCAGATGAAGTCATGGGGATATTTCCTCATCATGTTCCAATTGGTCTAGAGCATGGAACTGTGCTCGTGTTGTATGAAGACATTCCTTATGAGGTCACGACGTTTCGAATTGAGGCTGGATATGACGATTTTCGCCGGCCGAGCCATGTCTCATTTGTACGGTCCCTTGAGGAAGACTTAAAGCGAAGGGATTTTACGATGAATGCGATTGCTATGACGGCAAACGGTGATATGATTGACCCGTTTCGGGGGCAAGAAGCGATACATCGTAAACAAATTGAGACTGTCGGAAATCCTCATGAACGATTTAGGGAAGACGCGCTTCGTATGATGCGCGGTGTTCGCTTTGTAAGTACGCTTGGCTTTAATTTGTCGGATGACACAAAGCGAGCCATACAGGAACATACAGAGCTGCTTGTATATATTGCAATTGAACGTATTGCTGTTGAGTTTGAAAAGCTGTTGCTTGGAAATGGCGTCCGACAGGCGCTCTTGCTTCTGGCAGAAACGGGCTTATATGCATATTTACCTTATTTTGAACAAAAACGAGAGCAGCTAGCGAGCGCTGCTGCATATAATTGGAGCGCCATTCAATCAAGCGCGGAGGCGTGGGCATTGCTCTTGCATTCTGTGAAGGCTGAGAATGCGGAAGCTTTGCTTAGAAAGTGGAAGCTGTCTAACAAAAAAATTCATATGATTACGTCTATTCTCCGTTGTTTAACGGAGCGGGAGAAAACTGAATGGAATGACATGCTTCTATATCGAAGCGGAGAAGAAATATCTGTGATGACAGAGCGCGTCGTGTCTGCTTTAAAAGGGAAGCAGCCTAATATCGAGTATGTACATAGCCTATATAAAAAGCTGCCCATTCACAGTCGAAAGGATTTAGCGGTGACCGGTACAGATTTGCTGCAATGGACAGGCAAACAAGGAGGTCCTTGGCTTGCTGCTATCCTTGAGCAAATGGAGCGTGAGGTTGTATGCGGCAGGCTTGCTAATTCAAAGGAAAGCATGAAGGAGTGGCTGAAACAATGCAATCTTCTATAAGAAAACAATTGCTTGAAATTTTTTCTAAGTCGGATGGAGAGTTTGTGTCCGGACAAATGATTAGCGATGAATTAGGCTGTTCCCGAACGGCAGTATGGAAGCATATGGAGGATCTTCGGAAGGAAGGCTACGAGCTTGAGGCAGTGCGCCGACTTGGATACCGAATTGCCCGTAAGCCGGATAAAGTAACCGAAAACGAAATCCACCTTGGATTACAAACAGATTGTATTGGAAGGAATATTCATTTTGAGGAGACGGTGGAGTCTACACAAAAGATTGCTGCTCGCCTCGTCTATGAAGGAGCTCCTGAGGGTACTGTTGTTGTAGCGGAAGAGCAAACAGCAGGACGAGGTCGTTTAAGCCGTACATGGCATTCTCCAAAGGGAACTGGCATTTGGATGAGCATTATTTTGCGTCCTGATATTCCGATGCAGAAAGCTCCCCAGCTCACGCTCTTGGCAGCTGTCAGCATTGCACAGGCTATTGAAAAATGCACGGATCTTTCTGTCGGCATTAAATGGCCGAATGACATTTTAATTGGCGGTAAAAAAGCAGTTGGTATTTTAACGGAGCTGCAGGCAGATCCGGATAAGATTCATGCTGTGATTATCGGGATTGGCATGAACGTAAATCAGCATCGAGAGCATTTTGCAGCAGATATCCGCCAGATTGCCACGTCTCTATTTATCGAAACAGGACAAGAACAAAAACGAGCGGAATTAATGCAGACGATTTTTTTGCAGCTAGAAAAGCTATATAAGCAATATATAGCAGAAGGATTCGGAATTATTAAGCTGCTATGGGAGAGCTATGCGGTAAGTATTGGAAAGGAAATTACAGCCCGAACCATGACGAATTCCATTACTGGAACAGCAAAAGGGATTACCGATGATGGAGTGTTAATGCTAGAGGACCGAAATGGTGTCATTCATTATATTCACTCTGCCGATATTGAAATCTAGTACCGAAAAAGGAAGTTTGCTATAATGGTTACTGAACAAGGGCAGTATCGAAAGAACTGCACCGCCATATTACACGTAAGAAAAAGGATTCTGCCTTGATCCGCAAACTAGGACTGGGACAGAAGGATGAGAACAGCTGTCGCATATCCTTCTTTCTTTATTGGAAAGAGGGTTTTTCGGATGGCACTTTCCTTCTTCCTGCAAATGAGGAGGAGAATGATGAAAAGTTCTAAGGATTTTTTGCAAATGAAGCAGCATGATGAACCAATTGTAATGGTAACGGCGTATGATTATCCGTCCGCTAAGCTGGCGGAGCAAGCCGGTGTGGATATGATTTTAGTCGGGGACTCGCTTGGTATGGTTGTACTCGGATACGATTCTACAATACCGGTTACAGTTGAGGATATGATTCATCATACAAAAGCGGTTCGCCGTGGCGCTACCCAAACATTTGTTGTAACGGATATGCCATTTATGTCTTATCACGTTTCTAAGGAAGAAGCGATGAAAAATGCGAGACGCATTATGCAAGAAGGCGGCGCGCATGCAGTAAAGGTTGAGGGGGCAGATGAGGTGGTTGACATCATAGGCCTTCTTACGCGTGCCGGTGTGCCTGTTGTTGCACATCTCGGTTTAACGCCGCAGTCAGTTGGTGTATTAGGCGGCTACAAAGTACAGGGCAAGGATGCGGAAAGTGCTCGCAAGCTGCTGGAGGACGCGAAAAAATGCGAACAAGCGGGGGCAATTGCGCTTGTGTTAGAATGTGTGCCGAAGCAGCTGGCAGCGGAAGTATCCATGCAGTTGAACATTCCGACAATCGGTATCGGCGCAGGCAATGCCACAGACGGGCAAGTTCTCGTCTATCATGATGTTATCACATATGGCGTAGGCCGCGTACCAAAGTTTGTAAAGCAATTTGCATCTGTTCAGGATGAAATTGTACGCGGGATTTCGCAATATACGAAAGAGGTAAAAACAAGACAATTTCCAAGTGAGGAACAATCTTTCACAATGAAGGAAGAAGAACTGCTTGCACTGTACGGAGGAAGTATTTCATGCAAATAATTTCACATATTACAGAAATGCAGCAAACGGTACTGAAGCTGCGCGAAACAGGAAAAACAATTGGATTTGTTCCAACAATGGGGTATTTACATGAGGGGCATGCAGCGCTGCTCCAACAAGCAAGAGAAGAAAATGATATTGTTGTTTTAAGTGTATTTGTAAACCCTCTGCAATTTGGCCCAAACGAGGATTTTGATCGATATCCGCGCGATATAGAACGTGATGAACGCGTGGCGAAGGAGGCAGGGGCCGACTATTTGTTTTATCCGAGCGTTACGGAGATGTATCCATCGAAGCGGACAACAAATATTACGGTGATATCCCGTACGGATGTGCTATGCGGACAAAAGCGACCTGGGCACTTTGATGGTGTAGCAACGGTGCTTTTAAAGCTGTTCAATATTACTATGCCGCACCGAGCTTATTTCGGTCTGAAGGATGCCCAGCAAGTGGCTGTTGTACAGGGGCTTGTTTCGGATTATAATATTCCGGTGACCATTGTTCCAGTTCACACGGTACGAGAAGAAGACGGACTGGCAAAAAGTTCTCGTAACGTTTACTTATCCGAAGCAGAGCGTACGCAAGCGCCGCATCTGTATAAAGCATTGCAGCTTGCAGAGCAGGCGATTGCAAACGGCGAGCGAAATCCTTCGGTGGTTCGCTCTATCGTAGAGAAGCAGATTGTAACACATACAGACGGTGAAATTGATTATGTGAGCATATATTCGTATCCGGAGCTTGAGGAGCTGGATCTGCTACGGGGAACGGTGATAGTAGCGATCGCAGTGAAGTTTTCGAAAGCAAGACTGATTGACAATCTTGTACTGACAGTAGAATAAGGGGGAGCAGCTATGTATCGCATGATGATGAGAGCAAAATTGCACCGTGCAACCGTAACGGAAGCAAATTTAAACTACGTAGGCAGCATCACGATTGATGAAGATTTAATGGATGCAGTCGGCGTTGTAGAAAATGAAAAGGTGCAAATTGTAAACAATAATAACGGCGCGCGTTTTGAGACATACATTATTAAAGGGGAACGCGGCAGCGGTGTAATTTGCTTAAACGGTGCAGCGGCACGTCTTGTACAGCCTGGAGATAAGGTTATTATCATTTGCTACGGATTTGTACCAGAGGAGCAGATACACGAACACAAGCCGAAAATCGCTGTTTTGGATGAACGGAATCAGATTGTGGAAATGCTAGGGCAGGAACCAGCTGCAACTGTTAAATAAGAAAAGCAGACACGGTTTATTTCACAAGGGAGGCATCCTTGCTTCATTTAGGCGGAAGGGCTTTTCCTTGCAGCGAGTAGGCTATGAGAGCTAAACAATACGTGGAATCTTATAAATCCTGATGTTTTACGAAAAAGAAAAATCCCCAAGAATCGGGGATTTTTCTTTTGTTTCAGTAAGATTGATGGAAACGTGGTATAGTAACAGTAACCATGTCTTGGTGTTGGGAAAGGTAAAGAGGTGTTCGTTATGTATAACCGCTATGTTGTGGTAGATATTGAAACGACAGGAAACATATTCAAAGGCGGCGTTGATAAAATTACGCAAATGGCAGCTGTTGTCATCGAGAACGGAGAGGTCACAGAAATCTTTTCAACGTTTGTGAACCCAGGTAAGCCAATTCCCGCTTTCATTACTGAGCTAACGGGAATTGACGATGACCTAGTTCGAAATGCTCCGTCTTTTCAAGACGTGGCTCCGATGATTGCAGAGCTTTTAGAAAACTCCTGCTTCGTTGCTCATAATGTTCATTTTGATTGGGGATTTTTACAGGAGGAAATGAAGCTAGCTGGCTTTTCTTCAGTTGCATGTCCTTCTATTGATACAGTAGAACTTGCGCGCATTTTGCTTCCGACTGCTGAAAGCCATAAGTTGGGTGACTTAGCCAAGCTTTTTGCGCTTGAACATGAAAATCCGCATCGAGCCGATAGTGATGCCATGGTAACAGCAGAGTTATTTTTGCTGCTGCGCAATAAGTTAGCTGCCTTGCCGCTTGTTACGCTTCAGTCATTATATGATCTCAGCCGCTCCTTTAAGAGTCATATCGGAGAATTATTGTCCGCTCTCATTCTGGATAAACTGGTAAGCGGCTCTCAAAAAGAGGAGTACGACATTTACCGTAATATTGCGCTCCGTAAACGCAGCTATGAAGCACCTGCGGAAGAAGCTGGCCCTATGGAGTTTTCTGCATGGAAAACGATGCTGAAAGAAAATGGCTATCAATATGGACTGGAATATAGAGAAGGACAAATGCAAATGGCCGAGGAAGTGTACGATGCCTTTTCTTCGGCACGCATTTCTTTAATTGAGGCAGGTACAGGAACAGGAAAAACGCTTGCCTATTTAATGCCGAGCTTGTTTCATGCTAGAAAAGCAGAACAGCCTGTTGTCATTAGCACACAAACAGTACAGCTGCAGCAGCAAATTATAGAAAAGGACATCCCGGTTTTGAGAGAGATGCTTCCTTTTTCCTTTCAAGCAGCCGTAATGAAAGGGAGAAAGCATTATATATGTTTACATAAATTTGAACATGCACTAGAAGAGCAAGACCAAAATTATGATACTGTGTTAACGAAGGCAAAAATTTTAATATGGCTCCTCGAAACAGAAACGGGAGATGTAGATGAACTGAATTTGCCGACTGGCGGAAAACTGCTATGGGAACGAATTTGCAGCGGTGGAGATAGCACTGGAACGAGCAACCCATGGAGCAGCCGTTGTTTTTATCAGCAGGCGAAGCACCGCGTGTTGTTTGCCGATCTCATTATTACAAACCATGCACTACTGCTTCAGGATGTAACGAATGAAGATTCTCTATTGTCTTCATACGGATATGTGGTGCTGGATGAGGCGCATCATATTGAAGAAGCAGCGAGCCATATGCTTGGTGAACAGTTTTCATGTATGCAGTTTCAGCTTTGGTTGTCAAGAATGGGTACACTTGAAACAGACGATATCCTTTCAAAAACACGTGACATACTAGAAGATACATTGGACGCGGGGTGGAAGAAAGCTCATCATTTGTTAAAAGAAGTAAAGTGGGAAAGTGATGAGTTATTTCGTTTGCTTCGTTCCTTCATTTTCGAAAAGAACAAAAGCAAACAGGCTGATAGTAATGTGAGGGTTCTGTACCGATACGAACGAAAGACAGAAAAGGGAAAGCTTTGGAACGCTATTACAGAAGGGGCAGACCGTTTAATACATATGCTGGCAGAGCTGCATGTTCTGTTACAAGGGCAAGTGCAAAAGAGTGAGAAGTTTGCAGAACATGCGATCGTGCAGCAATTTACCGTGCTTGTCGACTCGCTTGACATGATGAGACAGACGCTGCTTCATTTGCTGCTGCAGGAGCAGCAGGATGGTGTAACATGGTTCGAAGCAGAAACGAAGGGGAGTATTCACTCTACCGTTATATATAAGCAGCCAATTGATGTAAGCGATCTGCTAGCAGATCAATTCTTTGCGAAAAAGAAAAGTGTTGTTCTTACGTCTGCAACGTTAACGGTTAATCATACGTTTGACTATATAATCCGAGCGCTTGGGCTCTCCGATTTTTGCCCATCTACTATGGTTGTTTCCTCTCCGTTTCAATATGACCAGCAAGTTCGGATGATGATTCCGACTGACTTACCGTATATAAAACGTGTACCGCAGGATGAGTATGTAGAGGCGGTTGCCAGCCATATTACGAAAATTGCCAAAGTGACAAACGGCCGTATGCTCGTTTTGTTTACCTCTTATGAGATGCTGAGGCAAACGCATGCAGCAATCAAAGAAACGGGAGCGTTGGAGGAATTTGCGCTTCTTGCGCAAGGGGTGAGCAGCAGCCGTATGCGAATGACGAAGCAATTTCAACAGTTCGAGAAATCGATTTTGTTTGGCACAAGCAGCTTTTGGGAGGGAATTGATATACCTGGAGAAAGTTTAAGCTGTCTTGTAATGGTCCGCCTTCCATTTGTTCCGCCGGATCATCCTATTATGGCGGCGAAGGCAGAACAAATAGAGAAAGATGGAGGCAATGCCTTTATGGAATTAGCGCTGCCACAGGCTATTCTTCGATTTAAGCAAGGCTTTGGCAGACTAATCCGTACAAATAGTGATACAGGTACGTTCTTTGTGCTAGACCGCCGCATCACAACTACCTTTTACGGAAAACGATTTATTACATCTATTCCTGAGGTTCCTCTATACGAGCAGCCATTACAGAATTTGTTGGAGTTGATGGAGAACGGATAGGTTAATCTCTGTTTTAATAAAGAAAACTCGCCGATTGGCGAGCCTTTAGGCGAAGACAGAGGCGTAGTGCACTGATACTTTATTCCTAAAATTTCCTGTTGCGTTGAATCAGCTTCTAGCTGGAAATTTATGCTTTCTTAAAGTATAAAAAAACCTGCAGAGAAATCCGCAGGCGTTCATGTGGGTTAGAAGAAATTTTATTGTACGATTTTCCATTTCGTTCATTCATCAAATATTGTGCGATAAAAAGGCGAGACGATATGAGTCTAAACCTTTTTTCCCGTGTAATGACCTGCTATAATAAGTGGTAATGCAGCAGGGGTTATAAAGAATGTACCTTTATTGTAACCTCGTTGCTCGCTTCTATGATTAGAAATTTTGTGTAACGGAGGAGTCAAGATGGATAAGAAGATTGAGGTGCTTGCTACAACGCGTCTTCAATATACAAGCGATTTGTATAAAATTGTAGACAGTCTTAACCGAACTCTTAAGGAAAAGGATTTAATGTTCGGGCTGGCTCTCGATGAGAAAGAGAAAGAAATAGCTGTATTTACTATATATAGAACGTAGTGATACAATGAGAAAGTGGCTACTCGGAGTCGTTGCGTTGCTCGTCCTGCTTCTCCTCTTGGGTTTGTATATTTATAAGGAAGCGATGAATGGAATGACCCATGGCGAAGCTCGCGCAATCGAAATGGCAAAGAAAAAGGCGAATTTGGTCAGCATTACAAGAACAGACTATTATCATGGCTATAAGGAAAAGCTGTCTTACAACGTTGTAGAAGGCTCTGATGAGAATGGGAAGCAGTGGATTGTACTTGTGCCAGAAGAAGATGATGAAAAAATGTTAATGGTCAAACAAAAGGATGCAATTTCAGCGCAGCAAGCCCTGCAGAGCATAATGAAGGATTCAGAGGTAGTCGGAAGCAACGAAAAACCGAAGGAGATCGTCAAAATGAAGATGGGTGCTGAAAAAAACGTTTCGTTTTGGGAAATTACATATGTAGATGTAGAGGGCCGTTATAGTTTTTGTTATGTTGACTTGAAGACTGGGAGAGTTTTACGCTTATACACACTTCAAAAATAGATGTTGGGGGAACTGAATCATGAAATTGGCAAAACGTGTATCTGCTTTAACACCATCTACAACATTAGAAATTACAGCAAAAGCACAGGAATTGAAAGCACAAGGCTACGATGTAATCGGTCTTGGCGCAGGCGAACCGGATTTTAATACGCCGCAGCACATCATAGATGCGGCTTATCAGGCAATGTTAACAGGACATACAAAGTATACGCCTACAGGCGGCTTAGCTACTTTGAAAAAGGAAATCATTTCTAAATTAGAGCGTGATCAACAGCTATCGTATGAGCCTGCTGAAGTAATTGTCTGCAACGGGGCAAAGCATGCGCTGTACACATTGTTCCAGGTTATTCTTGACGAAGGGGACGAAGTGATCATTCCTACGCCATACTGGGTAAGCTATCCGGAGCAGGTTAAGCTTGCAGAAGGTGTGCCTGTCTTTGTAGAAGGCAAGGAGGAGAATGAGTTTAAGATTACACCGGAGCAGTTAAGAGCAGCTGTTACGGAGAAAACAAAAGCGGTTATCATTAACTCACCGAGCAATCCAACAGGCATGATTTATACTGAGGATGAACTAAAAGCGCTTGGAGAGGTATGCCTAGAGCACAATCTAGTTATTGTTTCCGATGAGATTTATGAAAAACTTATTTATGGAGATGCAAAGCACGTTTCAATCGCGCAGCTTTCCCCAGAATTAAAGGAGCTTACAGTAATTATTAATGGTGTATCTAAATCGCACTCTATGACAGGATGGCGCATCGGCTATGCAGTTGGAAATAAAACTTTGATTAAAGCAATGACAAATTTAGCAAGCCACAGCACGTCCAACCCGACTTCCATTGCACAATATGCGACGATTGCAGCTTATCAGCAGCCGCAGGATGCAGTAGAAGAAATGCGTCAAGCATTTGAAAGCCGTTTAAATATTGTTTATGATAAATTGATCCAAATTCCTGGATTTTCTTGCATTAAACCACAAGGGGCATTTTACTTATTCCCGAATGCGAAAGAGGCAGCTGCGTTAGCGGGCTACGAAACAGTAGACGAGTGGACAAAAGCTCTCTTGGAAGAGGAAAAGGTTGCGCTTGTACCTGGCTCAGGTTTTGGTGCGCCTAATAACGTTCGTTTATCCTATGCAACATCGCTTGAACAATTAGAAAAAGCATTAGAGCGTATTCAAGCATTTATGGAAAAGAAAATGAATCGCTAATATAAAATTCCCTTTTCTTTACAGAAAAGGGAATCATTTTGTATAATAGAGAGAAGATTTGGACTGAGAGTTCTGTTGGAGGGACTATAGAAGTGAAAATAACGATTGCCGAAGTAAATAAATATGTAAATCAAGAAGTGACAATTGGAGTTTGGCTTGCTAATAAGCGTTCTAGCGGGAAAATAGCCTTTTTACAGCTTCGTGATGGTTCAGGTTTTATTCAAGGAGTTGTCGTAAAAGAAGAGGTAGGAGAAGAGATATTCCAAAAAGCAAAGGCGCTCACGCAGGAAAGTTCTTTATACGTAACAGGTGTTGTACGTGAAGATGAGCGTTCTCCATTTGGATATGAGCTTGCAGTTCAAAATGTGGAAGTGATTCATGCTGCGACTGATTATCCAATTACACCTAAGGAGCACGGTACGGAATTTTTGATGGACAATCGCCATCTTTGGATTCGTTCTAAGCGTCAGCATGCTGTATTACGAATCCGCCATGAGATTATTCGCGCTACGTATGAATTTTTCCATGAAAATGGATTTGTAAAGATAGACCCGCCTATTTTGACTGGCAGTGCACCTGAGGGAACAACAGAGCTTTTTCATACGAAATACTTTGATGAGGATGCGTATTTATCACAAAGCGGTCAGCTGTATATGGAAGCTGCAGCAATGGCGTTTGGAAAAGTATTTTCATTTGGACCGACATTTCGTGCGGAAAAATCAAAAACGCGCCGTCACTTAATTGAGTTTTGGATGATTGAGCCGGAAATGGCCTTTATGGATCATGAGGATAACCTGCGTATGCAGGAAAATTACGTATCCTATCTTGTGCAATCTGTTCTGAAGAATTGTTCATTAGAACTGAAAACATTAGGAAGAGATATTGCTAAGCTGGAGAATGTGAAAGCACCGTTTCCGCGCATTACGTATGATGATGCAATTAAATTGCTTCATGATAAAGGCTACAACGACATTGAGTGGGGCGATGATTTTGGTGCGCCGCATGAAACGGCGATTGCAGAAAGCTTTGAAAAACCGGTATTCATTACGCACTACCCGGCAAAAATTAAAGCATTCTACATGAAGCCGGATCCAAACCGCCCGGATGTTGTATTGTGTGCAGATTTAATTGCACCAGAAGGCTACGGTGAGCTAATTGGCGGCTCGCAGCGTATTGATGACTATGATTTTTTAAAGCAAAGATTAGATGAGCATGGTCTAAGTGAAGAGACGTACAAGTGGTACATGGACCTTCGTAAATACGGCTCTGTACCTCATTCAGGGTTTGGACTTGGATTAGAGCGTACCGTTGCTTGGGTTTCAGGCACAGAGCATGTGCGCGAAACGATTCCATTCCCGCGTCTGCTCAATCGTCTATATCCGTAATACAATGAATCATACGGCCTTTCCTAAGATGGTACTTATTTCGTTTCCATCTGCAGGGAAGGTCTTTTTATCCTCTTTCCCTTAAGAAGCAAGATAAAAAGAGGATGTTTCAAAGCAGCTGTAATGGAGAGATTTTGTGTTTTAGAAAAGAGGTATAAAGGAAGAGAAGCTTCCCGGCCCGGGCAAATATAGTCGAATGTGGTATACTAGAAGGCGAGGTGTTAGGTGGATGAAAAAGAAAGTTATGATTCAATGGTTTGAGCAAGGCAGCATTGCCATTCCGAAGCTTCTCATGATTCATTATCAAAAGCTTGGATTAAATGAAATAGAATTTATGGTTCTTCTTCATGTTCATACATTTTTAGAATCAGGAAAGACATTTCCAACCCCGGATGAAATTGCGGACCGAATGACGATTTCATCGGTACAATGCATGGAAGTGCTTCGTGCTCTTGTACAAAACGGCTTTTTGACGATTGAAGGAAGCCAAAAAGATGGGGCCCTATGTGAGAGTTATTCATTACAACCACTATGGGAGAAAATTTTGCAATTGCTTATGAAGGAAACAATCTCAGAAGAGCTGGAAATGCAGCAGCAGCTAGAAAGCAGCTTGTATAGCATATTTGAAAAAGAGTTTGGTCGTCCGCTATCACCGTTTGAATGCGAGACGTTAGCAATGTGGCAGGATCAAGACCACCACACACCGGTTATCATTCAGACCGCTCTGCGTGAAGCTGTGCTTAGTGGTAAGCTCAATTTTCGGTATATCGATCGTATTTTATTTGAATGGAAAAAAAACGGTATTAAAACAGTCGAACAGGCACAGCAATATGGACAAAAGTTTAGAGCTCATCAAACGCGCAATAACGCGCACGTACGGCAGGAAACGAAGTATACAGGGAAAGTTCCATTTTATAATTGGCTCGAGCAGTAAAAGAACGGACTTGCACCAGGAGTGAAAGAAATGCTAACAGTTAAACAAATTCGTTATTGTCTTGACACAATGGGAGAGATGTTTCCAGACGCGCATTGTGAACTGATACATTCCAATCCATTTGAATTGGTTATTGCTGTTTCTTTATCAGCACAGTGCACAGATGCGCTTGTCAATAAAGTTACAAAAGATTTGTTTCAAAAATATAAAACACCCGAGGACTATTTGGGTGTCTCGCTTGAAGAACTCCAAAACGACATTCGCTCTATTGGCTTATATCGAAACAAAGCAAAAAACATTCAAAAGCTGTGTCGCTTGCTTATAGATGAGTACGGTGGAGAGGTTCCGCGTGACAGGGATGAGTTAACAAATCTTCCAGGTGTTGGAAGAAAGACGGCGAACGTTGTTGTATCCGTTGCTTTTGGTGTACCAGCCATTGCGGTTGATACACATGTTGAGCGCGTTAGTAAGCGTCTCGGATTCTGTCGTTGGAAGGATTCCGTATTAGAGGTGGAAAAAGCGTTAATGAAGAAGGTACCGATGGAGGAATGGAGTGTTACGCATCATCGTATGATTTTCTTCGGTCGTTATCATTGCAAAGCACAACGTCCGCAATGTGAGATTTGTCCGCTTTTGGAATTATGTCGTGAGGGGAAGAAACGCATGAAGGAGAAGAATAAATGATGATGGAGCAGATAACGATTCCAGATTCATTTTTCCTGCGGCCCTTTTTCAGAAATGGAGAAAGAGAAATAACGTATAATAAGAAATCTCCTTTTACAGATGTCATGCGCCAGGCTTATTTTGTGTATGATATTGCTGCTGTTCAGTTACTAGAAGTGTACAGGCCTTGGGAAAATCCAGAAGAAGCAATTCCAGCCGTACTTTCTCTTTGGAAGGAGAAAAAAGAGGAGATTAGCCTTCTCTTCCGCCAGCGTAAACGAGAAGAAGCAGGCGAGCCGATGGTTCATTTTATAGCTCATTTTTTATCCATTCTGCATTGGATGAATGGAGTGGGGATCTCGTCTCTACAGGGTATAGGGCAAAACGTACGCCATCTACAAGTAAAGCCTATAAACGCGGGAGAACGAATTTTATTTATTTTGGAGGAACCTAATCATTATCATTCGTTTGTCCAACTGTCTGAGCTGTATGAGGAAGCTGAAAAGCAGTTTTTTAAGCAAATAGCTATAAAAAAAACATCTCCCTTGTAAGGAGATGTTTTTTTATTAAGGAACTTTGGGAATTCCTACGTCTTCTTCATTAATAGTAGGCTGTTCTTGTGTTGCCGGTGGATTTGTACTGTTACCGTTTGTATTATCATTATTGGTGTTGCTTCCATTGTTGTTACCAGTCTCAGTGTTTCCAGTATTCCCGTTATTTCCATTGTTAGTGCCGGTATTCTCGTTGTTAGAAGCATTATTGTTTGGCGTAGTAGCTTCTTCCTGCTTTTTATTGGAAACGGCAGCACTTGGAACAACAACTGTTATAGTAGCTGCGCTGCTAGTTTTTCCTCTTGATGTTGCAGTAACAGAGAATGTGTAGCGTCCTCCAGCCTTTGCATTACCCAGTGTAAGTGTGACATCCTTTGTATTTGTTTTAATTGGAGTACTTTGCCCGCCATTAAGTGAATAATTCACATTAAAGGTTGCATTCTGTATTTTATCCTGCGGGTATGACCACGACAGAGTAATCTCGTTTTTCGCTTGATTATATTTCGCTTGTAATCCGCTTGGTGTATCTACTTTTACTGGAACATAGTCGCTCATTTCGCCCTTTACATAAAGCTCGTTGTCATCCCTGCGGACAACACTTGATGGCTGTGCAAATGCGGAAGTATCGTCTCCGAATTGCCTCATCATTTCTTTGAAAATATATTTTGCTATGTTCTGCGTGTTACCAACCATATAATTTCCTGGGCCATTTTTGGTGTAGCCGGTCCAAACAGACATCGTATATTGCGGCGTGTAGCCGACAAACCAACTGTCGCTTGTTGCGTTGCCTGGATAGCCATACTTCGCGATTACGTTGTCTTCAAAGTTTGTTGTTCCCGTCTTTCCAGCCACGTCAAGGTTTGGAATATTAGCAGCCGTACCTGTACCAGAGTCTACAACTGTGCGAAGCATATCAGTCACCATATAAGCCGTATAGTCACTCATTGCGCGCTGCGGCTTTGGCTCAAAGCTCATTTCTTTGCCATCTGGAAATACGATTTTACGAATAAAGTGGGGCTTTGTATACACACCATCATTTGCAAACGCGCCATATGCTCCGGCCATCTCCAGCGGATTCACTGCATTACTTCCAATCGCATATGATTCGTATACAACCCCTTTGTCAAATGTAATGCCGAGTCCTTCTGCAAATGTTCGAGCCTTTTCTAATCCAACTTCCTTCAACGTATTTAATGCCGGAATATTGTATGACCATTGCAGGGCTGTACGAATGGATATAGCTCCTTTGTAGTCATTATTCCAGTTTTTAATCGGCGTTCCGTTTGAATATGTTGTTGGTGCATCCATTACGATGTGAGAAGTAGCCCACTTGAAATTTTCAATTGCCGGACCGTAATCAAAAATTGGTTTAAATGTTGAACCGGGCTGTCGATTCATATCAATCGCGAAGTTGCTGCCGCGGAACGTCGCTTTATACTCTTTGCGGCCGCTGCCAATCGCGCGTACTTCTCCTGTATTTGTATCCATAAATACAAATGCTGCTTGAAAACGATCATTCGGGTAGTTAATAATGTCCTCTGTATCCAGTAGTTTATCAGCATAATCTTGTTGTTTCGTATCAAGCGTTGTGTAGATTTGTAAGCCGTCTGTGCTAATATCAACATCCTTGAGTTGACTTTCTACTTCCTTAACGGCTGCATCAAGAAATGCTTGATATGGCATTGGGTTATTCTGGCGCGGAAGCACGCCTTCTGTTACAGGCACCTTCATTGCATCATCCATTTGCTGCTTTGTAATAAAGTTTTGCTTATACATAGCAGCTAAAACGATATCACGTCGTTTTTTGGCATTTTCTGCATTTTCAGGATTAGACGGGTCGTATATACTTGGACCTTGTGGAAGGCCTGCGAGCATTGCTGCCTGAGGGAGTGTTAAATCCTTCAGGTTGTCAATACCATAATATGCCTTGGCTGCTGCGGCTACACCGTATGCTTGGTTACCAAGGAAGATTTTGTTCATATACATTTCTAAAATCTCATGCTTAGAGTATTTTTGCTCAAGTTTATAAGCTAAATACCATTCTTGTACTTTACGCTCAAGGGTCTTTTTTGGTGACAGGAAGTAATTTTTGATAACTTGCTGTGTAATTGTACTGCCTCCCTGAGAACCGAATCCCTCTGTTACGTTTTCGAAAATAGCTTTAGCTGTACGCTTTATGTCAATGCCATGGTGTTCGTAAAAGCGCGAATCCTCGGTTGCTAAAAAGGCATCCTCCAACACTTTTGGAATTTGGTCGTACGTAATTTTTGTGCGTTTTTGTGAACCATATTCATGAAGAAAAACATTGTTTCGATCATAAAATTTTGTCGAGAGCGGGTCTGCTAATTTCGACTCGTCGATCTTCGGAGCATCCTTTACCATGGCAAAGAAAGTGGAAACCCCGGCTCCGAGAACGACAATGCCGGTAAGCAAGCAGGCGATTAAAAACTTTTTCAAGAACGACCCTTTTTTCTTCGGTTTTCCCGATTTCTTCGGTTTTTCCGATGTTTGTCCTTCTTGTTTTTTTCTTTCTGCTTGTTTTCGTTCTTCGCGAGAACGATATGTGTCTGACATTATTCTTTCTCCTACCTTTCACCTTTCCAAGAAATGTCGAAAAATGAGCCTTATTGTTGACTTTATCACGAAAAATACAGCGTGTCTAGTACGTGAAGGTAATCGATTGGCGGGCGATAACCGTACTTAATTAGGTATCCTTGCGTTTCAATTTCCTGCTTTGTTACTGACTTTCGTCCACCATTCATTTGCCTGTCCCAGTATTCAATCATATGCTTTGCATCAAGGAAATAGATTTCATTATGAAATGTGAACTTAATAATTACAAAGGCAATGCCCCCGTGCCGCAGTATTTGTTTCATATGTTCGATTTGATGCAGATGCAAATTTTGCAGGGGGAAACTCGTTTTGTTTTTTGTTTCCTTTGCTTCAAAATCGATATACTTCCCTTTGTATACACCATTGTAGTCTGTCGTAGAAGGCTGTTTAAAATATGCTTCTCGTACTACTGCTGCGCTTCGCTGTGGATAATCTACCCTTACGATCTGCAGCGGGGTCGGTTTTTTATGTATACAGGCAATACCGTTTACGGAATAGTATTCGTTTGTTTCGTTCAGTTCTTCTTCCAAGGACATTCCTCTGTTACTATAAGTATGTTTCTTTACGTAGGGATTATGAATCTCCTGTTCGCTTGCATAGGGCTTACCGTTCGGATAACGGATGGACATCATGTACTCACTCCAGACAAAAATCACTTACAAAGGTGATTATATCAAAAAAAATAGGAGAATAGACTATAAAGTTTTCATAGAAAAGGTAAAGAATAGAAATGAGGTGGGAAAAATGGAGATCATTCGAGCGAAATATGAGCAAATAAGCAAGCGAAGGCAAGAAATAGTATATACAGAGCAAGAAAAAAGGTTGATTAAAGAAATAAAGAGAGGCACTATTCTTGAAAACAGAGATAATATTTCACGCACACATGCATATAAGGAGTATTATTTGCGGAATTGTGAGATTCGTTGGTCTTTCTTAGCAAGTATGGTATCACGTAATGCAGGGTGGAATATGACAGATTTAGAAGGAAAGTATTATCCGAAAATATTAACTGAACAGATGCGAAAGCAATTATTTTTAACATATGAACGTGCGAACTGGTATATTTTTTCTGATGCTTACCCGCAGCTGTTAGTATATGAAAAGAGCAAACAGGCTGGAAAACCACTGTTTCATCTCCTGCGAGCTTTTTCTGTATCTGTCTTTATGGAGGCTGAGTGGGAACGCTATTGGTGCGGGCAGGACGGCAGCCGGCTTATGACAGCACTTATTATAAATGAGCAAAATATGATTCAGCAGCCTGTTATCGAATATCCATTTTTTCAAAAGCACGTGTTTCATTCGCTCCTTTTTAAGGTGCAGGAACTATTTCATTTTAGTGCTGTGCTGTTTCCGACCATTCGCGGGAGATTATACGGTTTTTCTGTACATAGCTTTGAAAGGCTTTCAAAACGTGTTGAACTTGGGAAGCAGTTAGCGTGGCTTTTGTTTCATCCAAAGTATCAAGAGGAATTTCAGCGATTTTCTGATGAAACCGTCCATACAGGTTCGCGTATGGACTATGAGCAATATTTCCCTTTTGCTAAGGAGCAGGATACCCCTTATTTACGTGATGTATTTCCAGTAATTCCGCACCAAAGACATGAGGGGAGCGATTGGTACCATGCAGATGTAGATTTGGAGAGTTTATTTTCCTTTGAACCGCCTAAACAGCCGTTTGATATAACGGACTGGTTTGTGGTAAAGCAAAGGCAGCTGCATGTATTGGTCGATGTACAAAAATTTTTTTAATGAAGGAGAAAAAACGCTTTCTTTGCCGAATGAAAACTAGTTTTGTCAGACAGGAAGGGAGGGAAAATAGGGGCGTCGAAATAGACGAACATGAAAGCAATGAAGGAGGTTTTATAATGAAGATAGTTCCGATGGATGACGTTTTGAATGGGATGGATCGTCTGCTGAGCGCTCTTGATTTGCTGGAAATGAATGTAACGCTACGTGTGAATCATGCTGTTAAATATAAAGAGGATGAGGTAATGGATGATATAGAGGTTGTGAACATGCATTTGACGCATTTGGATTCTAAGCTTGAGCATCATTTAGAGAAGGGGAGCTGGCTGCATAAGCTAGAGACGCTGGCAGTCATATAATATAGAATAGAGGTAATATATGCTGGTAGAACTGACGAAACAGCTGCTGTATTGGAATGAGCAGACATATCGAGTATTTGCTCAGGAAACAAAGGATGCAGATTTTCAGGAGGAAATTCTGCCCTTTGTAGAAAAGGTGGATCGGGTGCTAGAGGAGTGGAAGCTCGCAGCGGAATCTTGGGTTAAGGAGGAACGACCTAAGCACATACATCTTTTACAAATCGAGCAGGTATACGAGAATATAAAAGTAAATGCTGTGGAGTGTTTTGGAACTGCAAAGCCAAGACGTTTTAAGGAAAGACATAAAGCTATAGAGTATGTGCTATGTGGTATTTTAACGCACAGACATATGTAAAAAGCAGCAGGACGCGGTACTTGCTGCTTTTTTATTTTATACTTTAAGAATGAAAAATGAGAGGTTTCCCTCTCAATTAAGCGTTTTTTTGCACAATGCCCTCTTCTACAAGGTAATCTGGCTTTCTTGCACCAATTGCTTCAAGTTCACGAATTAAATTTCGATACTGTAAAATGCAAATTTCTCCCATTAAATAGCGTTGCTGCACAAAATCGAGTAATTCATTTGAATCCTCTGGCTCATATTGCCTCATCCCAACAAAGATCGTGCGCAATTCCCCTAATGTCATCCCCATTTCCCCCTTGAGAAGAAATCACTTTTTACATCTTTATCGTAGCATAAAAAAAAGCGGTTTCACCGATTTCTAAAAATTTAAACTTCCGACAAGAATAGACAGATTGTAAGGGAATTGCGGCTACACATCTACCCTTGTTTCTTCATATTCTAATGTGTAGACATCGATAAAGAGGAGGGGATTCTATTGTTTCCAAACCAACCTATGCATACAGACGTACGAAATCCGTACATGATGTACAATATGTATCCGTTTGAGCCGTATTACGGAACACAGTCCAATTATTTTCAGCCATTTCAGCTTTCCTTTATGAATGGGATGAGCCAGCCACCCTTTTACCCAGCGCAGTCTCCTATTCTGCCGCAAATGAATCCGTATACGATGTATCCGGCAACAAACAAACAAAACTATAAAAAGCAGTCAAAAGGGCAAGCTGCAGGCGTGATGTCGCAATTTAAAACAGCAGATGGCAACTATGATATTAACAAAATGATGAATACTGCAGGGCAAGTGATGAACGCGATGAATCAGGTCACAGGGCTCGTTAAACAAGTTGGAGGATTTTTTGGAAGATAAACAAGTATCACTGTTAAGGGTATTGTCTAGCTTCCACGACCCGCTCTCGTCTTCAGAATCACCTCCCCCGCAAAAGGCAAACAGGACCACCTTGTATGTCGGAGAAGTTTCTTCTACAGAAGCAAAGACGGTTGCAGGCGCTTTCTCAGAAGATAAGAAAGTATTTCTTTTGAGAGCTGGGTTGTCTGTCCTGCTTCCGCCGTCTGCTCCCTTGCGTAAAATAAACCTCCTCCGAACTGCGCGTTTTGTGCGAGGGTTGTTTTACTACGGGAGTAAAAGCAGGCCATGTTGCTTTTTATATTTTTCTTTCTTTATAAGATGCGGAATAAATATTCTGAAAAATAAGAATTTATTTATGTGCTATAAAATGGTTGTCTCTCCTTTCGATAGGTTTTAAAATTAGGAATGACTTTGTTTGTATTATTATGAAGTATGGAGAGGGAGACCGTGAAAAAGGCAATTCTGTATATGTTCTTTGCGATGATTACGTTAACTTTTTTAGTATTTACGAGCTTTAAGCATGTTTTGTACACGATTTTCTCATGAAATAGGTATTTGTAATAGTCATGTACCACTCCTCTGTCATATTGTAAAGTGTAAATTCATTCTCAATGATGGAGAGGAGAAAAACTATGTTTTGTAAGCCTTGTTTTGGAGGACCTAATTTTGTGGCGCCAGCAGCAACAGGTCCGGTTTTTACAGCACCTCCAGTGGTGCATCCAACAAAATATTGTGATACACACACATTTTCTACAACAGTAGTTCCACACATTCATCCAACACACAACACTTTGGTTAACCATCAAATGATTCAAAATCAACACTATTTCCCACAAACGCAATCTGTGTTGAACACTGTTTCCCAAACTGATGTTCCAGGATATGGTCCCGTGCCGCAAGTAGCCGGTGCAATGACAGGCCCTTCCCCTTATGGTCCTGGTCCTTACGGCGGTTATCCATCGCCGATGGTGGCCGGCGCAATGACAGGTCCAATGGGAGCTCCTGGAATGATGGGTCCTGGAATGATGGGTCCTGGAATGCCTGGGATGGTAGCAGGAGCTGCGGCAGGACCTGCAGCTGCGAATGCAAACCCAATGGTTGGCGGAATGTTTAAAAAATAAGTTGTAAGAACCGGTTATGGTGCCGGTTCTTTTTTTATAAAATGAGGATGCGTATTCTTTTGAAACAGGGCTTAGCTTTTGCGGTGACAGCAGTATTGCGGAACAGCAGCTGCATTGCAATATGCATTTTCGAGGGCTCCGCATGTTTCCGATTTTTATGATATGCTACAAATGGGTGATGTAATGCGTATTGTAACAGTGACAGGATATAAACCGTTTGAAATAGGAATATTCTCCAAGGATCATCCTGCCGTGTCTTACATAAAAAAAGCTATCTTGAGGCAATTGACTGCTTTTTTGGAGGAAGGCTTAGAGTGGGTGCTGATCAGCGGACAGCTTGGCGTAGAGCTATGGGCAGCCGAGGTTGTATTTGAACTGCAGATGGAGTATCCGGATTTAAAGCTGGCGGTGTTTACTCCGTTTCTTGAACAAGAAGAAAAGTGGAATGAAGCCAACAAGGAGTACTATGAGTTCATTCTAGCGCAAGCTGATCATGTTGATAGTATTACGAAGCGAAAGTATGAAAGTCCACAGCAATTTCGTTTGAAAAATCTGTTTTTGATTGAAAAAAGTGATGCTTTACTAGCTGTATACGATGAAGAAAAAGAAGGAAGTCCAAAATTTTTGGTTGAGTTAGCAAAAAGAAGAGTAGAGCAGGGAGAATATGCGTATTACCCTATCGGTTTTTCTGATTTGCAGCTTTTAATGGATGAGGAACAGTGGAGCAGAGAGTAATGCATTTGTAGTTCGTATTGACAAAATACCGTCTTTTGTGAAAAAATTTAAGTGTTGAAAGTTATGGTAAAGATTTGAGGTGAAGGAAATGCTTTCCGATAAACTGAAATTAACAGCAAAGGATATTTTAGAAAAAGAGTTTAAAACAGGTCTTCGTGGTTATCAACAGGAGGAAGTTGATAAGTTTTTAGATTTGATTATTAAGGATTATGAAACCTTTCATAAGGAAATTGAGGGATTGCAACAGGAAAATGCTCGTTTAAAGCGAATGATGGATGAGCAAAAGACAAAGCAGCCTGCTCCATCAATGCAGCAGCCAATCTACACAAGCGCAAATACGGATATTTTAAAAAGATTATCCAATTTGGAAAAGGCTGTATTTGGAAGTAAGCTATATGAATAAATGAATATCGGTACAATCTGTGAAAACTTACATATAAAATATTGCATCATGCGTCGTTTTTTATTATACTCAGATGTATCGTAACGTTTGGGTGATTGCTGCAACGTGTGTTGTAGAGGAAAGTCCATGCTCGCACGGCCTGAGATGGTCGTAGTGTTCGTGCCTAGCGAAGTCATAAGCTAGGGTAGTCTGAAAAGGCTAACGGCAGGGAAAGAACCTAAGTCCTGCGGGATATGGTTTGAATACTTTGAAAGTGCCACAGTGACGGAGTCCCGAAAGAAATGCCGGGAGTGGAACGCGGTAAACCCCACGAGCGAGAAACCCAAATTATGGTAGGGGCACCTTTCCTAAGGAAATGAACGAGGGGAAAGGACAGGCAAGTTGTCTGTAGATAGATAATCGCCACCGGAGTACGAGGCGGGAGCCACTTGCAGTACGATGGTACAGAACATGGCTTACAGAACGTTATGAACCAGTAACTAAAGAAAACAGCTCTCCTTTGTGAAGGGGAGCTTTTTGCTTGTACATAAAACTGTATGACTTTCATACTAGCGAGTTAAAATGGTAAAGAAAGCTACTGTTGTTAGGAGAATGAAAATGGGCAAATTAACATTGATTGCGACGGCGGCGATGGGACTTGAGGCGCTTGTTGCAAAGGAAGTGCGGAATCTTGGTTACGAGTGTCAAGTTGATAACGGAAAGGTGACCTTTCAGGCAGATGCAGATGCCATTTGCCGTACGAATCTATGGCTGCGAACAGCAGACCGAGTGAAAATTCAAGTTGGGGAATTTAAAGCCACTACATTTGACGAACTATTTGAGAAAACAAAAGCGCTGAACTGGGGACAGTACATACCGGAAAATGCGGAATTTCCTGTCATTGGAAAGTCGATAAAATCGAAGCTATTTAGCGTCCCAGACTGTCAGAGCATTGTGAAAAAAGCGGTGGTAGAGAAGCTGCGCAGTACATACAAACGTACAACATGGTTTGAAGAAACAGGACCGTTATATCGTATTGAAGTAGCTCTTTTAAAGGATATTGCAACGATTACGCTTGATACAAGCGGTGCCGGCCTTCATAAACGAGGCTATCGTGTAGCACAAGGAGAGGCTCCGCTAAAGGAAACATTAGCAGCGTCGCTTGTTATGTTGACAAACTGGAAGCCAGACCGTCCATTCGTTGACCCGTTTTGCGGGTCTGGCACAATTGCGCTTGAAGCGGCTCTTATCGGTCAGAATATTGCGCCAGGCTTTAATCGTGAATTTGCATCCGATGGCTGGGAGTGGATTGGGAGAGATAGATGGCGCCGTGCCCGAGAGGAAGCGGAGGATTTGGCACGCTACGACCAAAAGCTTCATATTATTGGTTCTGACATTGATCACCGTATGGTACAAATCGCAAAGGATAATGCAGAGGAAATTGGTCTTGCTGACTTAGTTACATTTAAACAAATGCAGGTAAAAGATTTTACGACAAAAGAGGAATACGGCTATGTTGTAACGAATCCTCCATATGGAGAGCGTTTAAGTGAAAAGCCGCTGGTTGAAAAGCTATATGCAGAAATGGGCACAGTATTCCGCGCAATGGATACTTGGTCAATTTATGTACTCACGAGCTATCCAGAGTTTGAAAAGTGGTACGGAGCCGAAGCTTCCAAAAAAAGAAAACTATTTAACGGATTTATTCGAACAGACTATTATCAATATTTTGGCAAAAGACCACCGCGTCCGCAGTTGTAGCAGGGAAATGGGACGAGTGCTGAAGTAGCATGAATAAACATTCTTTAGAGCACATATACTATTTATTATGTAAACTGCTCTAAAGGAGGATCGGAAGATGACAAGGAATTTTCCGGAGTTTGATATTATTCAAAGAGCGATTCACCGGACGTACCATATGCTTGAAAATGATGAATCTGCTAGTATGGCAGTCGATGGCTTGCGGGCGGCACAAGAACAATACTTGTTGGCGCTGTCTCATAAAACATTAATTGATACGAATTACTTAAAAGCGATGATGGAGTAAAAAGTTTTCCTTTTCGGAAAACTTTTTACGTTTTTGCAGTTATCGTGTGCTGGAGGAGAATATTTTGACGAGAGAAAAACTGCCGTTTGAAGTAGGAAAGCAAGATAATTTTTATGACAAATTGAATGAATGGATCGGTGACGTGTTTTATGACATATTACCGGATGCCGGCTTTGAACTGCGCGACGAGCAAATTTTTATGGCATTTCAGCTGGACCGCGCGTTTCGAGAGAAAAAGGTTATGTTTTCTGAAGCAGGGGTTGGAACGGGAAAAACGATTGTGTACCTGCTATATGCGATTTGTTACGCACGCTATACAGGAAAACCGGCTATTATTGCCTGTGCGGACGAAACTTTAATTGAACAGCTCGTAAAAGAAGAGGGAGATATTGCAAAGCTTTCCCGCGCGCTTGATCTACAGGTTGATGTTCGTCTTGCAAAATCAATGGACAATTATTTGTGCTTGAAGAAGCTAGATGATGTGATGAGCGGTGCTGCGTCTGAGGAGATTGAGGACTTATATTATGAGCTGCCTGAATTTGTTTTTGATCATGGCACGCTGCAAACATTTCATCATTATGGCGACCGCAAGGAATATCCATCCTTAAGCGATGAACAGTGGTCACAAATTTCGTGGGACTATTTTCAAGATTGCTTTGCGTGCGAGAAGCGTCACCGCTGTGGACAAACATTATCTCGTGAGCATTACCGAAAAGCTGCGGATATTATTATTTGCTCACAAGATTTTTATATGGAGCATGTATGGACATACGAGGCACGAAAGCGCGAGGGGCAGCTTCCTCTCTTGCCAGAAGGCAGCTGTGTTGTATTTGATGAAGGGCATTTGGTAGAGTATGCAGCACAAAAGGCGCTTACATATCGATTGAAGCAAAGTATGATGGAGGAATTGCTATCTAGACTGCTTCAAAATGATATTCGTGAGGAGTTTGCTCAGCTAATCGAAGATGCGATTTGGCAATCGGAGCAGTTTTTTCATGCAATTAAGGATGCTGCCAAGGAAGTGCCGGGATCAGATCGATTGGAAATTGCCATCACAAATGAGGTGCGCAAAGAGGGAGAGCGCCTCTACCGAAAAGTGCAGGAAATTGGTGATGCGCTCGTGTTTGAAAGTGAACTGTATACAATTGAAGAATATGATTTAAAGATTGCGGACGAGCATCTCGATATTTTAGATCATTCCTTGAAGCTGTTTTTGCATGAGAGAAATGTAATTTCCTGGGCGGAAGAGGGAGACGGAGTACTTACGCTCGTTATTATGCCGCGTGCGGTAGAGGAAGTGCTTCGGGAAAAGGTATTTTCTAAGCAAATTCCATTCATTTTTTCATCTGCTACATTATCGGAGAATGGATCGTTTTCGTTTATAGCAAGCAGCCTAGGAGTACAGGATTATCTTTCATTTTCTGTGGCATCGCCGTTTGATTATGAAGAGCAAATGAAGGTATATTTGCCGACGTACAGTATAGATGAATTGTTTGAGAAAAAGGTTGCATATACACTTGGAGAAATCGAAAGGCTGCAGGGGCGAACGCTCATTTTATTCCGAACAAAGCAAGAGCTTGCGGAATTTAAACAGTGCATGCAAGGAACGGACTTACAAATACCGTTTTTATATGAAGGAGATCAAGAAATTAGCCGTCTTGTGTCACAATTTCAAAATGAAGAAGAAACAGTTCTTTGCGCCGTTCATTTATGGGAAGGTCTCGATATTCCGGGAGCGTCACTGTCACATGTCATGATTTGGTCGCTGCCGTTTCCTCCGAACGATCCGGTATTTGAGGCAAAGCGAAAGCATGCATCTGATTCATTTGCGCAGGTGGACTTGCCTTACATGATTTTACGTTTGCGTCAAGGTATCGGCCGCTTGATCCGTACGAGCGAGGACAACGGCTATGTCTCTATTTTCTTGACAGAGGGTGAGGACCCGAAGGTGGCGGATGCTGTATTCAGCTCTTTGCCTGTGCAAGGTGAAATCATCCGCTAACTGCAACAATAAGAGTGTGTTAGACAAGAAGGGAAGAGGAGGTTTAGGCATGACAATTGTTACATATGAAGCGGAGAAAAGATTTTTGGATTATGTAAAAAAGATGATGAATTATGAAGAAGCGCTGAATGTAATGTTTTGGGATTTGCGCACTGGAGCTCCAAAAGACGGTGTAGAGCAGCGTTCAGAGGTAATCAGCCAGCTGTCGACCGATGTATTTAACATGTCTATATCCGATGAGATGGCGGGCTATTTAGAGAAGTTGGAACGTTTGGCAGCGGATGGGAAGCTTTCTGAAAAGACGAAGAAAACGGTAGAGGAATGCCGGAAAGAATATGACCGCAATACAAAAATTCCGGAAGCAGAATATACAGCATACGTGAAGCTGCAAGCGAAGTCTGAGAGCATATGGGAAACGGCAAAGGCAGAATCGAATTTCGAGATGTTTCGGCCGTATCTAGAGGAAATTGTCGCGTATAAAAAGAAGTTCATTTCCTATTGGGGTTATGAGGAAAATCGCTATAATGTGCTCCTTGATATGTATGAGCCGGGAATGACTGTAGATGTGCTGGATCGTGTATTTGGTGAATTGCGTGAGCGTATTGTGCCGCTCGTTAAGCAAATTTCCTCATCTGGCAAGCGGCTTAAAACGGAGCCGTTAACGAAGCATTTTCCAAAGGAGCAGCAGCGTGCTCTCAGTCTTGAGTTGCTGCGGCAGCTCGATTATAACTTTGACGCAGGGCGTTTAGATGAAACAGTGCATCCGTTTGCGATTACATTGAATCCAGGTGACGTACGCATCACAACAAAATATGATGAGTCTGATTTCCGTACAGCTGTATTTGGAACTATTCATGAATGCGGTCATGCTGTATACGAGCAAAATATTTCAAAGAACTTAATTGGCACACCGCTATGTGACGGAACATCTATGGGTATTCATGAATCACAATCGTTATTCTTTGAGAATTTCATTGGTCGCAATAAACAGTTTTGGAAAAAGAACTACGATGTACTGAAGCGATATGCAAATGGACAATTTGATGAGGTAACGCTTGACGAGTTTTATGATGCGATTAACGAAGCGAAGCCATCATTGATTCGCATCGAGGCAGATGAATTAACATATGCACTTCACATTATGGTTCGGTACGAAATAGAAAAAAACTTGTTTGACGGCAGCTTAGAAGTGAAGGATTTGCCGCGCGTCTGGAATGAGAAGATGGAAGAGTATCTAGGGATTCGTCCGCAGAGTGATGCGACCGGCGTTCTGCAGGATGTGCATTGGTCCGGAGGAGATTTCGGGTACTTTCCGTCATATGCGCTCGGTTACATGTATGCGGCGCAGTTTAAACATGCAATGTTGAAGGATATTCCGAACTTCGACCAATTGTTGCTTGACGGAAATATCGCACCTATTCGCAGATGGTTGACAGAGCACATTCATCAGTACGGAAAACTAAAGAAGCCCCTTGAGATCTTACAGGATGTAACAGGGGAAGGATTGAATGCAGTTTATCTAGCAACATACTTAGAAGATAAATATAAAAGCATTTACAATATATCATAAGAAAAGAACTTTCTATTATTGGAATTGTGAAAAAATGTGAAGAACCGGTGGGGATAAGCTGCTTTTCAGGTAATTAACCAACGTATCATGCATTCCCTCCTTGTAGTTAGAAAGGAAAGATAAGAAAATTCGGAAAAACTTTCTTTTGTGGTCTTAAATGGGGTTTGGAAATTCATGTTTAGTATTTAAGGCGAACAAAAAATCATATTTTTTTCTAATTGTACGCTTTTTGTTTGAAAAATCCTTTTCAAAAGTAAAAAATGCATGTATAATCCGAGTATAAAATTACATAACGAAACTCATATAATCGCAGAAATATGGTCTGCAAGTTTCTACCTAGTCACCGTAAATGACTTGACTATGAGTGAGGATGGATTATAGATAGCACTTTATGTATTTACATGTATGATTTGCTGGAGCTCCAAAAGTATTCCCTCACTTATAGATGGGTGCTTTTGGAGCTTTTTTATGTGCAGCAAAGGGAGGAAACAGCATGAAGGTATTGGAAGAGAAAATACGAGAAGAAGGAAAAGTATTGTCAGAGGGTGTTTTAAAGGTGGATGCCTTTTTAAATCATCAAATAGATCCGCTTTTGATGGTTCAAATCGGCAAAGAATTTGCCGGCCGTTTTCAGGATGATCACGTCACAAAGATTGTAACACTTGAGTCATCAGGTATTGCTCCAGCGCTAACGACGGCCCTAGAGCTGGGGGTTAAAGTTGTGTTTGCAAGAAAACGAAAATCGCTCACGCTGACAGATCACGTTCATGTAGCTCAGGTGTACTCCTTTACAAAGCAGGAAACAAACGAGGTGTCGATATCAAAGGAGCATTTGTCTAAGGATGACCGTGTCCTAATTATTGATGACTTTTTAGCAAATGGACAGGCGGCGCTCGGATTACTGGAGCTTGTACAGCAAGCGGGAGCTTCTGTAGTTGGTATCGGTATTGTGATTGAAAAATCGTTTCAGGAAGGGCGAAATAAGCTTGAAGCAGCTGGCGTCCGTGTTGAATCGCTAGCGAGAATCGCAGCGCTTGAGGGTGGAGAAGTTACATTTTTAGAATATACAGCAGGAGGAACAACGTTATGAAGCAACATCCATTTCAAATCTTCTCACTTGGAATTCAACATATGCTGGCTATGTATGCTGGTGCTGTTGTTGTTCCGCTTATTGTAGGCGGGGCGCTTGGCTTAAGTCAAACAGAGCTAACATATCTTGTATCTATCGACTTGCTTATGTGTGGGATTGCGACTATTCTGCAAGCTTTAAGCAATCGCTTTTTCGGTATCGGTCTCCCTGTTGTACTTGGCTGTACATTTACTGCAGTAGGGCCAATGATTGCGGTCGGCAAGCAGTATGGCGTTTCTGCCGTGTACGGCTCGATTATCGCAGCTGGTTTATTTATCGTGTTATTGGCTGGCTTTTTTGGAAAGCTGATCAAATTGTTTCCGCCAGTTGTAACAGGCTCGGTTGTTACAATCATTGGCGTCACGCTTGTTCCGGTTGCCATTAATGATATGGCAGGCGGCGTGGGAAGCAAGGATTTCGGCAGCTTAGAAAATTTAGCTCTTTCATTTGGCGTTCTTGTATTTATCATTTTCGTGTACCGTCTGTTTACAGGATTTATTCGCGCGATTGCTATTTTACTTGGACTTATTTTTGGTACCATCGCAGCTTCCTTTATGGGAAAAGTGAATTTTCAGGCAGTCACACAGGCGGATTGGATGCATCTTCCGAAGATCTTTTATTTTGGTACACCAACCTTTGAATTAACACCGATTCTAACAATGATTCTTGTTGCTTGCGTCGGAATTGTAGAGGCAACAGGTGTATATTTTGCCTTATCTGATATTTGCGGCAAACGGCTAGAAGAAAAGGATTTATCAAAAGGATATCGTGCGGAAGGAATTGCGATTATTTTAGGCGGCTTATTTAACGCTTTTCCGTATACAACATATTCGCAAAACGTTGGCCTTGTACAATTATCAGGCATGAAAAACCGCGTGGTTATTTATACGTGCGGCGGTATGCTTATCGTGCTAGGTTTTATTCCAAAAATCGCTGCTCTGACAACGATTATCCCAACCCCAGTTCTTGGAGGAGCTATGCTTGCGATGTTCGGTATGGTCATGGCATATGGCATGAAAATGCTCGGCAAGGCAGATTTCGCTAAGCAGGAAAACCTGTTAATCGTAGCTTGTTCAGTCGGAATGGGATTAGGGATTACTGTTGTTCCAACTTTATTTTCACAGCTTCCGGAAAGTGTTCGTATTTTGACGGACAACGGCATTGTGCTAGGAAGCTTAACGGCAGTTGTATTAAATGCAGTCTTCAATCTTGTTCCTGCCAAAGCTGTAAAGCAAAGTAAAGTGGCGGGGAAAAAGGCTGAAATCGCTTAGTAATTCCTGGGGAGGAATTTTCACTGTGAGTATCCAACGTTTTGTTATGGAAAAAATGATAATATGTTGATGAAAAATTAGTGATGCTAATAAACGGAGATTACTGTGTTTTCGTTAAGTAATGATTTCTTTTTACTGTCATTAAAATAGCTGTGATTAGGTAAAGAAGAGATGTTAAACTAAAGATTCTAAAAATACTAGGCATCAAACTTAATTACAGTAAGGCTTGTTGCGACTCTGGTGACATGGGAAGGGGAAACCTTCCCTTTTTATTTTTCTCTTGCTAGCTTCTCTCTGTCTGCAGCCATTGGAGGTTGTTCAAGCCAACCTTCGCTAATCATTATGTTTGCTCCGTCTTCTGCGTATTTTAGGGTTTCGATTAATAAACGTGAAAAGTCTATAACTAAGTCGCTTCTTTGACTTTGGGAAATGGACATTCCGTAGTTGCCTATACCAGTATCACTCATGAAGGAAAAGTGGAACATCATTAATTTATCTGAAAAAGGGGCTTCTGTTGTATCTTCTATTTCATGACCATGTGACGCAGGAGCAGGGAGGTCAGCGTTCTTCAAATAAGAACTGAACACATCAATATGTTTCTTTGCTATGTCTCTTCCTCTTAGCATATACTCACGAACCTTTTCAGAACTCGCTGTTTGGGCGAATGCAGTTCCTAATGCTGCTACAAGTACGGAAGTCTCAAGATTGTTGCAAAGGTTTGTAACTTCGAGTCCAGTAAGTGGGCGGTTCTTCCCTAGAAAATCAAACAGAAATGCTTGCTTGTGAATGAATGCAACTTGCTTTGGTTTTGGAATTTGAGGAGGACGAGAAGCGAGTCCTTTCTCTAATAGCATCTGAATTGTTTCTGCGTTTAATTCAACAATGGACGTAAGCATTTTTGAATAAAAAGAAAGAATGTCATTTCGGTAAATGCTAGGCAAAACAGACGAGTTAACCATGAGCCCTGCTTTAGTCATTTTTTTCACATAGTGCAGACAGAAGGAGTCTGAAAATAGACGTTTTGCTTTTAGGTTAACGTCTTCATCCGTGAAACCTTGAGGAACAGGTATGTTTTCCTGTGTAAAAATGCCTTGTATAGTTTTAATATGTTGTTGAGATAAGTCTAAGGCGTGTTCCACAACCTGTCTAATTTCTTTGTCTTCAATGATTTCTCGGAAATACTTGAGTATACAAATGGACATACTATCAGCGACATAGGTACTCCATAAGCATGACATTTCAGCTGATGTTAGTGGAATATTGTGTTGCTTCATGTTAAACCTACCTCTCTTTTGCTTTTTTGAGTGCAGAGGTAGGTTTCCCTTTTGTATTTAAAGGAATTCAGCTATGAGTTAAAAAAACAAAGATCGCTAAAATGGGATGTTTAAAATGTGTACCGATTATCTTGGGAAGAATACTTTTACAAAGGGATAAGAGGCCGTTTTTGTGAAGAATGAAAAAATCACCGATTAGCTTCCGGTGATTTTTTCATACAGTCATTTTTTCTTGTGCATTGCTTTTTTTCCGTATATACCGAGACGCCATACGTATTCAAAAGGTCCATGTCGAAAGCGGGACAGCCACCATTTGCTCCAAAGGATTTGCAGACTATACAATGCTATACAGAATACGAGGCCTGTGAGCAGTGATAGCTTAGGGCTATTAGGAACAAAAGCTCCAAATAAGACGACGGTACAAATCGTTTGTGTAAGATAGTTTGTAAATGCCATGCGCCCCGTGTATTGAAGAGGCTGAAGAATCTGCTGCCAAGTTCTATGCTGCATAAGCCGTGCAAGAGTAACTATATAGAAGATGAACAACGTTTTTCCGCTCAGCAGCACATAGATATAAATCTTTGCAGAATTGTATGCGTCTGTGTAAGCGTAATAGCGTACGATCATATACCAGCTTGGCAGAGTGAGGAGAATTGCAATGATCTGCAGCCTGCGAAGCGGCTGATCCCATTCTTTAGCTCGATAAAATAAGCGAATCTTACCAGCAAACAATCCGAGCAGAAACAGTCCTAATGTTTCAGGTACATAGAGCAGATTTAATGCTATATTGTCTCCTGAAAATCGCTTCCATCTGTTTGCAGTCTGCTCTGTCCAATCCTGAAGAGGATTTACTCCTTTTATTTCATGTACCGTACTAATAGAAGTATCAATAAAAGCAAATACAAGAAGCATGAGAAGTTGAAATAGCGCCAGCAGCAAAATAGCCCAAATCAAAATTGTTTTAGGATTCCGTTTGTAAAAAAATAGGAGAAGTAGTCCTGAGAGGGCATAGCTATGAAGAATATCTCCGCTCCACAGCAAAACATAATGCAAGGTGCCGAATAGAAATAAAAAGACAAGACGGCGGAAGAAGAGAAACCTCGGCTGCTGTGTTTTTTCTATAGCATTCGTTATAAAGATGAAGAAGCCAAGACCAAAGAGAAAGGAAAAGATCGTATAAAACTTTGTTTGAATGAATAGGTCGTATATAAGCCGAACAAATGCATCAGCCCCCATATATGTTTTTGTTCCATCAAGTGTTTCGATTCCAACGATTGAGGGCCAATTTACAAGAAAAATGCCAAATACCGCAAATCCTCGAATCACATCTAGCGTCTGGATTCGTTTTGTTTCATTTGCCTCGATACCCACTTTATCACTCCTTGCCAGTTGCTTTCTCCATTATAGAAGGAGAGGAAGAAAGAAATCCATCTTCACCTAGCGGCATTTCCAATTTTTTTTACTGTTAACATGAGGAGAGTGCGTTATAATAAAAATGCACAACAGTTTGAAACCACTCCTTTCAAACAAGGCAGTTCAAATGGAAGCCCCTTATGTAAAGGGGCTTTTTTCATATCAATGCATAGTTTAGCAAATGGCGGGGAAGTTATAGACAATTAGACAACATGGAGTGGGAATTTGTGCCGAAAATTGTTTCAGTCGGAATTTGTAAGCCGCCATACAGTATGACGCAGGAAACAGTAGTTACCTTTGCAAAAGAGATGTTTAACGGGGCATTTCAAGATATTCACCGGCTGCTGCAGGTGTTTCAAAATGGTCAAATTGAGACGAGGCATTTTGCTAAAGATTTGTCATGGTTTGAGCATGAGCATTCTTGGGAAGAGAAAAATAATGCTTATATAGAATGCGCTGCTTTGCTGGGGGTAAAGGCCATACAGGCGTGCTTGCAAAATCATACATTTTTGCGTCGATATGTGAAGGAGAAGGAAGTAGATGCTTTTTTCTTTATTTCATCTACGGGTCTAGCTACACCTACAATTGACGTGAAAATTATGAATATGCTGTCGTTTTCCCCGCATACGAAGCGTATTCCGATTTGGGGTCTCGGCTGTGCTGGCGGTGCTTCCGGTTTGGCGCGGGCGCTTGAGTATTGTAAAGCGTTTCCGCACGCGAAGGTAATTGTTCTTGCAGTAGAGCTTTGCAGTCTTACTTTTCAGCGCCATGATGTATCGAAAAGCAACCTCATTGGAACATCGCTGTTTGCGGACGGGGCCGCCTGCATTCTTGTTGCGGGAGACGAGGCGGACGTATGCTCCTTATCTCTCCTTCCTGTTTTGCCGGCTTACCTAGATGCTCAGTCTACTTTATTAAAAGATTCGGAGGATGTTATGGGGTGGGATGTGAAAAATGAAGGCTTGTATGTTGTGTTTTCAAAACATATCCCGACATTAATTAAAACGTGGCTTAGACCGAATATAGAGCCATTTTTAACTAAGCAGGGACTAACACTTTCTGATATCGCACATTTCATCGCGCATCCAGGAGGCAAGAAAGTGTTGGAAGCATATCAAGAGGCGTTGAATATGTCTGTACAGAAAACAGAGGTGTCACTCGATGTATTAAAGAAAAACGGCAATATGTCATCGGCTACTGTCTTCTATGTGCTAGAACAATATATGCAGCGTGTGAGGCAGGCGGGGGAAATAGGGATGATTGCCGCCTTAGGCCCAGGGTTTAGCTCTGAGCTAATACTTGTGCGCTGGGAGGGCATACAGTGACATTTTTTTCTTTTTTTGTATTTTTAGTTGTGCAGCGTCTCTCGGAGCTGCTGTTGGCAAGGCGAAATGAACGGCAGATGAAAAGGAGAGGAGCGCTTGAGTTTGGGAGGAGGCATTATAAGTATATTGTGCTGCTTCATGTGTCATTTTTAGCCTCAATATTTGTAGAGGTTGTCTTTTTCAAAAAAACACCTTCTCCTATGTGGCCTGTACTGCTCATTCTTTTTATCGGTACACAGCTCCTTCGGATTTGGGCGATCACCTCTCTTGGGATATACTGGAATACAAAGATCCTCGTTTTGCCTGATAGCGAGCTTGTTCCAAAGGGACCGTATAAGTTTATGCGCCATCCGAATTACATAGTCGTCATGCTGGAGTTTTTGCTCGTTCCGCTTTTGTTTCAAGCTTATATGACTGCCATTGTGTGCAGTATGCTGAATGTGCTTGTGCTCTCAATCCGCATTCGTGAGGAAGAGCGGGCACTGCAGGAGTTAACAAACTATAAACATTCATTTCAAAATATTTCGCGATTTATTCCATAAATGTATATTGATAATCATTCTCTACCGTGCTACAATGCAAATAAAGATGATAATCATTATCAAGATAGGTGTGGTGAAAACGATGGTATATGCTTTTATAGCAGGTACAATTGCTTTGTATACAGTATTAGCGAAAGTAGTATTAAATAAGGCGGCAGGAGAAGCATAATGAATGTAGTATTATAAAAATCCCTTTCATATGAGCAAAATGAAAGGGATTTTTTATTTTTATACTGTGAAGAGAGTGAAAATTTAGTAAGATAAGAATGGTTACATCTTTGGATAAAGGGGAACGTGGAAGATGATTGAAATTTTGCCTGTCAGTTCATTGCAGCCGCTTCTTTTTCTGTACGAAACGTGGAAAGAAAAGGGAGATGTCCAGCATAGCATGAAGCTGCTAGATGTTATTCGGAAGTACGGAGAGCAGGAGTTTATGATTGCATTTTGCGGGCATTTTTCTGCCGGCAAGTCAACGATGATGAATTATTTGTACGGTCAGGAGCTGCTGCCGACAAGTCCAATTCCGACGAGTGCGAACGTTGTTCAAATCCAAAAGGGAAGAGACCGTGTTGTAATAACGCTCCAATCAGGAGAGAAGCATTCGTATGAAGGGATGTATACGGATACACAGTTAAAGCAGCTATGCAAAAACGGTGACGAAGTAATCGGTGTACATATTTATCGGCATGATGCTCCGCTGCCGGAAGGAGTCATACTCGTCGATACACCGGGAATCGATTCCACCGATGATGCACACAAGCTTGCAACTGAATCCACTCTTCATTTAGCAGATGTAATCTTCTATATGATGGACTATAATCATGTACAGTCAGAAGTGAATCTGCAGTTCGTAAAGGAATTAAAGCAGCGAAACAAGCGTGTTTACTTAATTGTGAATCAAATTGACAAACATAAGGAAGAAGAGCTTTCGTTTGCTTCATATCGCCAGAGCGTGGGGGAGGCTTTTGCTAATTGGAATATTGAGACGGACGGGATTTACTATACATCGCTGCGTAGGCAGGACCACGCTGAGAATGAGCTGCCCGAGCTTAAGAAGCTGTTAGAATCGCTTGTTGCACAAAGAACAATGTATATGCAAGAAAGTATGCAAAACGAAACAGAGTATTTGCTTAAGGAGCATGTACGCTTTATCGTCAAACGAGCGGAGGAAGAAACGGAACCGCTTCGACGTTCGTTGTCTGAAGGACCGTCCTCGCGTGCGGAGATTAATGCTAATTTACAGCGATTGTATGCAGAGAGGGAAGAGGCAGAGCGAAAGGAATCCGCTGTTAGAAATGCTTTTACAAAGGAAATCGAGCAGATTTTGCACAACGCATATTTAATGCCGTATGAAGTGCGGGATTTGGCGGAGCGCTATTTGGAGACAGAGCTGTCCAGCTTTAAGGTTGGGTTTTTCTTTTCGAAATCGAAAACAAAAAAAGAAAAGGAAGACCGCTTACATGCATTTTATGAGAAGCTGAAAGGAATTGTAGAGACGCAGCTTGATTTTCATGTAAAAGAGCAGATACTGTCATTTTTGAAAATGGAGAACTTATATTCAGAGACCTTGGCGCAAGAGGTGTATCAGTTACAGGTTTCGTTTGAGCCGGCGTTGTTAACGTCTGCTGTAAAACAAGGAGCCGGATTGACCGGCGATTATGTATTAAATTACACCAATGATGTGGCGCAAGCATTGAAGAAGATATATCGTGATGCAGCGAATACATTTTTTGAAGGGCAGCTCCCATTGATAAGGGAGCATGTGCAGCAGGAATTAACGAAGCTGCATAAAGATATTCAGCAATACGAGCAGTATAAGGCGGCGTGGGAGCAAGCTGCTGTTACTGATGAGGATATAAAACAATATGAACAGCTGCTGGATAACGTTTGGAACGGAAATATAGAGGTGCATTCAAATATTCGGCTCAAGGACATAATGAGCAGGGAACAGGAAATTACAGCTGATAAACCGATGGTATTTGAAGAGGTGGAGCCGCATGCTGAAGCAGAGCAAGAACTATCTGTAGTGGATACAGAGATTACAGCGGAAGAACGCATTCAGACAATTCTTGCTTCTGTGAAGCGTGCGGAGGAAGCTATTCGACCAATTAGCACACTTCGTCATGTATATGATGAAATTGTTGAAAAACGAAACCGGATTGAAACGAAGCGATTTACTGTAGCATTGTTCGGTGCTTTTAGTGCCGGGAAGTCGTCGTTTGCTAACGCGCTGCTCGGTGAGAAGGTGCTTCCTGTTTCACCTAATCCAACAACGGCAACGATTAATAAAATTTTGCCGACCACTGCTGAATATCCACATGGTATGGTGTTGATACAGCTTAAGTCGAAGGAAACGCTTCTGCAAGATTTACAGGAGATTTATAAGCTATTTGGAAAACATGCAGCAACAATTGAAGAAGGGGTTACACGCATTGAGGAATTGCTGCAGCATTCGTCTCCGAGCGGACGCCAAAAAACAACATTTAGCTTTCTGCGGGCGCTGCAAAGGGGATATAGCGCGTTTCAAGATCAGCTTGGTCAAATGATACGCACCACGTTTGAAGAATTTAGCGAATACGTGGCAAATGAAGAAAAATCGTGCTTTGTCGAATATATGGAGCTCTATTACGATTGTGAGTTTACGCGGAAGGGTATCACACTTGTTGATACACCGGGGGCAGATTCTGTGAATGCTCGCCATACAGATGTCGCGTTTCAGTATATTAAAAATGCTGATGCCATTTTGTTTGTAACATATTACAATCATGTATTTTCCAAAGCCGACCGCGAATTCTTAATTCAACTCGGCCGTGTAAAGGATTCCTTTGCGATGGATAAAATGTTTTTCTTAATTAATGCTGCCGATCTTGCAAAGTCCGCAGAGGAGCTGCAAACGGTCAAGCATTACATCGCCGATCAGCTGCTGCAGTATGGTATTCGTCATCCGCGTCTGTTTGCTTTATCGAGCTTGTTTGCGCTCGATGAAAAGAAGGGATGTTCTGCTCTGGAGGGTCAGTATGGTATTTTGCAGCAATCGGGTATGTCGGCATTTGAATCGGCGTTCACGTCCTTCACACTGCGCGATTTAATGACTGTATCTTTAACATCGCTTAAAGCTTCCGTAGAAGGAGCAAACAGCTTGCTCGCAAATATTATTGCTAACGCTCTTGAAGGGAACGAACAAAAGGAAGCAAAGAAAAAACGTTATGAAGAAGAGCGGCTGCATATTTCAAAGGAAATGTCTGCTTATAGTGTCTTAACGGTGGAGAAAGCACTTGAAAAGGAAGTGCGTGAATTGTTGTTTTATGTTAAGCAGCGTGTCTTTTTTCGTTATCAAGATGTGTTTACCGAAATCTTTAACCCGGCTGTTCTCCGCACTGACGGAGGCGATATGAAGCAAAGGCTGCTTGAATGCACGAGCGAGTTAACTGATTTTCTTAAGCACGATTTGCTGCAGGAAATGCGAGCAACCTCGCTTCGCCTTGAAAAATGGATGAATGAAAAGCTTCTTTTTTCTCAAGGGGAGCTGCAAAAAAAATGCTTATTATATAATGAAGAGCTTCCATTCGTTCCAATCGAAGGCGTTTCCTATACGTCTGCTATGCATATTGAGCCATTTACTGAGCTTGATTTACAGCAGTTCAAAAAAGCGTGGAGCATTTTTAAAAATGCAAAAAGCTTTTTCGAGCATAATGATAAGGCTCGTATGCAGGAAGAAATGAAAAAGGTGTTAGAGCCGCTTGTTTCGTCCTATATAGAAGCAGAGCAGCAACTGCTTGGTCGTCACTACGAAAATGAATGGCGACGTGCGTGGGGGCATGCCAAACGAAATATGGAGGAGCAGGCGATGCAATATTATGCGGGTGTGTTGTCTGCGCTATCCGAGCAAATTGATGTTTCAGTATACAAATCGGTAAAGCATGCAGTACAATGCTCAATAGAGGATGTGAAGCAGGAGCTATCTGTCCTGTAATACATCTTTGTGTAAGGATGAAGTAGAATAAGGAAACAATAGGTCAAGGACAACGATGGGGAGCATTTGTACAGAACGTAATCAAATTCATATGCTGCATTGCGTTAGCAAGTGCTCTCCTATGCATAAGTGCATCGGAAATTGTCTTTCTATTGATTTTATGAAGAGGTGGAAGAAATGGCAGAAGTACATAAAGCAATTACAGCTCACTCAAAGAAACAACATGAAATTGTTACAACATTTTTGCGGCTTGAGACGCAGCGTGAAGCAGCTATTGAAGCAGCTGTTGCGCTTTGCACAAACGGCAAGCCGTTTTCGACAGACGGCATTAATGGTGTGACGCAGCAAATCAACGAGCTTGCGGGGAAATATGGTATTGTGCCGACTCGCAAATATGTAACGCCAGAGATGGTCGAAGAGTATGTAAGTCGTTTAAAACATTCATAAACGGAGGGAAACGGGATGAATGGAATAGCGGAGATTAGCTGGTTGGCTGAGCATTACAATGATGAAACGATTCGCATTATTGATTGCCGTTTTCAATTAGGTGATCCTTCTTGGGGAAGAAAACAATATGAAAAAGAGCATATTCCGCATGCTCAGTATTTTGACTTAAACGAGGACCTGTCAGGTGAAGTCGGCGTGCACGGCGGGCGTCATCCGCTGCCTGAGATCGAGCAGTTTTCAAAGAAACTAGGTGCAGCTGGAATTGACAAGCATACAACCGTAATTGCATATGACAGTCAAAATGGAGCCATGGCTTCCCGTCTTTGGTGGTTACTCATGTATCTCGGCCATGAAAAGGTATATGTTTTAAACGGCGGCTTTACAGCTTGGAAGCAAGCTGGATTGCCGACAACAGATTTCGTCCCTGTTTTTACAAAAAAAACATTCCTCCCGCATCCGCAGCCAGATATGCTTGTTAGCATGACAGATGTTAAGAATAAAATTGAAATGGGTGCAGATTTCTTATTAATTGATTCACGTGAACCGAACCGTTATGCAGGGATTGAGGAGCCGATTGACCATAAGGCCGGACATATCCCAACAGCTGTAAACAGTTTTTGGATGGAAGGTATGACTGCAGACGGGTTATTTCGCAGTCAAAAAGAACAAGAAATGCGCTTTTGCACGTTTGATAAGAAAAAGGAAACAATTGTATACTGTGGATCGGGTGTAACAGCATGCCCGAATGTGCTCGCGCTTAAGATGGCTGGCTTTCACGATGTAAAGCTCTATGCGGGAAGCTGGAGCGATTGGATTTCATACGATAAAAATATTGTAGAAAAAACGCAAAAGATAAAGTGAATTAGGCTGTTGCGCATGCGCCATCTTTGTATTACAATAAGTTACACAGAGTTAAACAAGCGCTTTGAAAACGGTTTTACATTACGAAGCGAGTATGTTACTATAGCAATTAAAAGAAACATCCTGCCGTGTACGTAGCTTATTTATGTCTTAAACCAACGGTGTAAATACGGAAGTTCGATATTTAAGTGCTGCCATCATGCCTTGTTAAAAGGAAGATGAAGGCACTTGTGAGAGCATCCCCCTGCGAGAGCGGGTTTACGGACATACTCAAGCAACGGCACAAGCGGGGTTTCCTAACCTTACGTAATTACGCGTGAGGTTTTTATTTTTTGTGGGAGAGACGAGAAGAATGAAAAAGGTACTATTAATAGATGGGATGGCGCTTTTATTCCGTTCCTTTTATGCGACAAGTGTATATGGCCGATATATGGAGACAGCGAGCGGTGTCCCGACGAATGGTGTGAATGGTTTTGTAAAGCATGTAACTGCAGCTGTTCAAGCTGTGCAGCCGACTCATGCGGTTGCTTGCTGGGATATGGGAAGTACAACCTTCCGAACGGAATCGTATGAGCATTACAAAGCAAACAGGGCAGCCCCCCCGGATGAACTCATTCCGCAATTTGATTTGGTGAAGGAAGCGTCAGCGATGCTAGGTATACCAAATATAGGATTAAAAGGCTACGAGGCAGATGATTGCATTGGAACGCTTGCAAAGCAGTATGCATCTGAAGCGGAGGTAATGATTTTAACAGGTGATACTGACCTTCTGCAGCTCGCTAGCGAGAGGGTTACCATTATGCTGTTGCAAAAGGGAATAGGCAATTATAAATATTATACACCAGAAATGATTTTTGAGGAGAAAGGCATAGAGCCGTGGCAAATTGTCCATGTCAAAGCCTTCATGGGTGACACAAGCGACAATTATCCCGGTGTAAAAGGAATTGGGGAAAAAACTGCGTATAAGCTTATTCAGCAATTCGGTACAACAGAGGGTGTATTACAAAATCTAGCACACCTTACAAAAGCGCAGCAAACAAAAATAGAGAATGATTTAGAAAGCCTTCAGCTATCGCTTCAGCTTGCAGCGATACATTGTGAAGTACCAGTTGTTTGTTCTCTAGATGAAGCGCTGCTTGATTGGAATGAACAGCGTATACAAACGGTATATAGAGCGATGGAGTGGCGGGATCCGTTCGTACGCCGGTAAGCAACATGAATACGCACCGTTTTGCTATTTAGTAGTATAGTCTCTTTTCTATTTTCAGCGCTCCTTAAACAAGGTATGATAGAATAAGAATGAAATTTCTAGAGGAGCAGCATTATGAACATAGTACAAGACTATCTTTTCTACCTGCAAACAAAAGGATTTAAGCTTTCAGAGGAAGCGCTCGGATTTATTGCGTTCGGACAAAAATATACAGGCACTTCGGACAAAATTGTGAAGGTAGCGATTGAGGCAACGCTAAAGCATCAGCGTGATTTTGACGGCAGTTATTTTATTGCCCTGCTAGAAGGATTGAGACGAGATCGTATTGAGGATGAAAAAAGCGCACAAGCATATGTGCGTAAGCTCGAGTCATGAGTTTACGCGGCCTGTGCGTTTTTTTCTTTTTGTTTGTTCGGCAGTTCTACTAAGATCATACCGAGAAAGATGCAAGCGCAGCCGATTATTGTTGTGACAGATAGCCGTTCGTTGTCTACGATTACCGCTGTTAAAGCAGCAAATACTGGCTCCATTACTAAAATTATCGCTACCTTAGTCGGTGAGATGATTTTTTGTGCTGCTGTTTGAATAAAAAAAGCAAGGGCGGTCGCAAAGATGGATGTTATAAAGAGCGCAAATAGAAATGAACCATTTTTCCATAAATCGTTAGATAGCGCATGTTCCCAATCCTCAAATACAAACGCACAAATTGTAGAGAGAACTCCTACTGTTAATACTTGCACAGTGCTTAAAAAGAGCGGTGAAAGCGTATGTGAATAAGCTCCGTTTATGAGTATATGAAGCGCGAAGGAAACTGCGCAGCATAGTACGAGGACGTCACCCTGATTGAAACGAAAGGAATTCACCGCTGTTAGTAAGAATAGTCCAGCTGTTGCCGCAAGGATACCAATTAAGGCAAATATCCCTGTTTTTTGCTTCAAAAATATATATGAAAAAACGGGAATCATCACAATGCTCAGCCCTGTTAAAAAACCAGCCTTTGATGAGGTAGTATACAGTAAGCCGAATGTTTGGAATAAATAGCCTCCAAATAAGAAAAAACCGATGAGTGCACCGGATGCAATGCTTTTGCGTGAGATAGAGACATTTGTTCGTCTGGCATATACCATTTGAACAATAAGTAAGATAAGCCCGGCAATGAGGAAACGGATAGCATTAAATGTAAACGGTTGTACGAGTGATATGGCATGCTGTACAATGACGAACGTAGCACCCCATATAAGAGCGGTAAACAAAAGCGATACGTGAGCAATCCATTCCTTGTGTAACATATCGATCACCCCTGTTTATTTTGCAGAATTGCTCTACGTGCCAACTCATCTGCTACTTTATTCTGGCTGCTTGGAATCCACTTAATGAAAAATAAATCAAACTGTTCAACGAGCCGAAATGCTTCTTCTAGCAGCGGCAGAAATGTTTTATTTTTTACATATCGCTTTTCAAGTGCCCGTTCTACAAGCTGCGAATCAGTGCGAAAGGATACAACCTTCAAGTGATGCTCGAGACAATACTGCAAAGCAATGAGCAGCGAACGGCATTCTGCTTCGTGATTGCTCATAACTCCGAGTGGAATAGACAATTGTACCGGTTGTGGAATCCCTTTTATAAAAACACCAGCTCCGGATGGTCCCGGGTTTCCTTTTGAGGCCCCATCAATATATACTTCAATCAAAGCTTTCCCCCCATTTTCACACTAGGAAAATATAATTATTTTGCCAAAAAGCTGCAACGAAGCTTTATGCGATTATAACTGTATCATGTTTACTGGCATAAATCGAGAGGTTTATCATGTTTGTGATATAATAAAGATCCGTAGTTTTTTACATTTGTTCAGTAATTTGCATAATTAAAGAAAGTATAGAGAGCAGGGGTTCTTCAATCCCGCATGCATGAAATGAAAAAGTTATTATAAAATAAAGGAAATAGGTCCTTTTTTTGTTAAAATACTTATTTCGAAATAAAGGAGAAGGTTCATGAAATATAAAATTGAGTGGACGTATAAGGTGAAGAATGGAAGTGAGACGGTTCTAACGACGGATTTTCTTCGGTTAGAGGAGGCATTACATTTTGCAAATGATTTTGAAAAGACGGGAAGAGCCAAGGAATTGCATTTTTACGACGAAATCGGAACGCATTGGACGAAGAAAGAGGCGGAAAAGCTAGCGAGAAAGGTAGAGGAAGAGCCTCACGATATTGTGATGTATTTTGATGGAGGATATGATTTACAAACAAGGGAAACGGGTGTTGGAGTTAGCATATATTACGTTAAGGATGGAAAAACATATCGCATGCGCCGTAATGAGCAATTAACAGGTCTAGAGAATAACAATGAGGCTGAATATGCTGCCCTATTATACGGCATGCAGCTTTTGGAGGAGCTTGGGGTGCGGTATCAGGGAGTAGCGCTAAAGGGAGATTCGCAGGTTGTGTTAAAGCAGCTATCCGGCGAGTGGCCGTGCTATGAGGAAAATTTAAATCGCTATCTTGACCGTGTAGAACAAAAGGCAAAGGATATGCAGCTGCGCTTTTCATATGAGCCGGTTTCAAGAAAGGCGAACAAAGAAGCACATCAGCTGGCATCGCAGGCACTGCAGGGAATTGTTATTGATAGCCATGCGGCGGTGGAGGAGTGAAAGAGTGAGTAAGTCGTTAAATCGAAAGCAGTGGATTGGAGAGGTTCATCATTTGCTTGACACGTATTGCGACGGCTGCTTTCTGAATAGCCATTTTCGGAAGGAGAACGGTCCGCGATATGCACAATCGTTTTGTATTAAGCAATGTACCGTTGGGGAAAAGCTGAAGGAGTACGGTAAAAAGTTATCGTGAAACATGAAAAACCGCCAGTGTCGGCGGTTTTTTTGCTGCTTATCGCATTGCTTCGTTTAATTGGTGTTCACACTGCTCGAGCATTTCTTCCTGCTTTGAAATAAAGGCGTCGTCGAGATCAGTTGCTACTTCCTTCATGCGCGTAAGCTGACGGCGTGCTTCCTCCACTGTTTTTGCCGCATACTGCAGCTGAGCGGGATCCATGCTCATAGTGGCAGAGCCGACCATTTTTTGCGCGGATGCTACTCGCATTCCTACATCTTCGAAACCGTTAAAGCCATTATGAGAGGCGTGATGCGGGTCTCCCGTACCTCGTATATCTTGTGCCATAGAATAAAACACCTCCTATGAGTTACTACATGTAGCTTGCGCATAGGAGGTGTTTTTTAATCTTAGAAAATTGGATACAGTTTTGTATGGTGAAATGCATATGAATCGTGGTCGATAGGTACATCGTCTATATTGTTGAACGCGGCATACGGAGATATACAAAAAAAGAGCCTGCAATGGAGCAGGCTCTTTATATTTAAACATATTATAATTTCACAACGTTAGCAGCTTGCGGTCCGCGATTACCTTCTACGATGTCGAAAGAAACCTCTTGACCTTCCTCTAGAGATTTAAAACCTTCTCCTTGAATCGCAGAGAAGTGTACGAATACGTCTCCAGCACCTTCTGCTTCAATGAAGCCATAACCTTTTTCGTTGTTAAACCATTTTACTTTTCCTTGCATGTTACATTTCCTCCTAAAAACTGTTACTGTCATTTCAGAACTTGAACCATTGCAACCTTTAATAAGAAACTACAATATTCAGAATTATCCTGTCTTATGACATTATTAACTATACACCAGTCAGCAGAATATAGTCAAGTAAGCGTTTTATTTATCACTTTCTGACAGAAGATCTTCACTTCAAGCACGTGATGGGCGTAGCCCAGTGGTAAGTGGGCGATGAATGTCGGCTAGACAATCGCCTAGCATGTTTTATGTTTTGACAAGGACATTCAAAGCGCTTCGCTCGCATTTGTTCTACCATCTATCCAACCAACCGTATCCATTATTCAATAGAGACATTTATGCATATCACCTAGCACAAGCAGAACGGGACGTTTTGCAGAATGATGAAGGTAGATATGTGACTTCATGTTTGATTTTGATACAAAGCAGAAATGCTAGAGAAAAGAAATAAAGCCAGAGTATATATTTTAGGTCTCCTATTTGAAAATTTTATTTCTGCTGCAAGTTTCGTGAGTGATAAACAAGGGTTTTTTATGGTTAAAATGGAATATAGATAGTAGGAAACAGGTTTTTGAAAAGGGTTAGGCAGCCCTTGGAGATTGCTTGCATGTAAATAATGTTGAAAGAAGCAAATGCTTCAAAATGAAGCTGGCCTGTTTTTGTATACGCGGGTACAATATCTTCTTGGCTAAAAAAGTAAGACTGGTTATTACTCTAAAGGGAGGATACAGGTATGTATCGAACGATGATAAATGGAAAAGAAGTAATTGTTAAACTCTCAACAAAGCTAGGGAAAGAAGTGCAAGATCGTACGCCAATTTATGAAGCAGTCCTATCGGTCGTTGAGCGCGTTCTTCCGCGAGAAAACCAGTGCAATTTTGCGGTACATCATAAGAATATCGGGTTAATTATAGGTGAGGTGCATAGAGGAGAAGTGATTGTATTTTCTGTAGAGCATATTGTAGATCAGCAAAATATATTTCAACAGCACATAAGCAGCCGTTCTTTTGAGAAAGGAGCCAATTTTTAAAAATAAATAGCTGTATGTAGGAAGCGCTCCTTCACGTCGCTGAAAAAAGCGGCGTTTTTTTATGGGAAAAATAGGGCAGGCTTAGGCCTTGTCTAGTTGTTTCTACTATAGAATAACCGTGCTTTACAGAATATGTGCTTTAAATCAATGGCATGCCAATGAAACATCAAGAAAAAATATATTTTGCTTCCTAGGGGATTTTAGAAAATTTGTGTAATTGTCGAAAAATGTCTATTTAAAATACTTTCCATGTGAGGATATATTTAATAAAATTAAACATAGATTTCCGGATGTTTTCAATATTTGGAAATTTGTAAGCGTTTTATTCATTAGGATTAAGGAGGTGCCGTTTCATCTGTCTCATGCATGTGTCACGATCATAACGTTATATGATTTGAAAGGAGAGTGTAACAATGGAGGTTAAACAAGAAAATGTTGCTCGCTCACAGAAAAGTGGAACCGATTACACGCAGATAGTACAATCCTCTGAGTTTAAACAGCTGCTGCAAGCGAAAAAGAAATTTATTATTCCAATGACTATCTTCTTCTTCACATTTTATTTTATCCTTCCAATTATGACGTCTTATTCTACAATTTTGAACACGCCCGCTATTGGAGAGATTACATGGGCTTGGGTTTTCGCATTTGCCCAATTCGTTATGACATGGACACTTTGTATCCTTTACAGCAAAAAGGCTCAGTCGTTCGATAAGCTATCCAACAACATTTTACAAAAGATGAATAAGGGGAGGGGCTAATTGTGAACGTTACAGCTTTTGTACTATTCTTAGCAATTGTGCTTGGTACACTCATAATTACATACTTCGCATCGAAGAAAACAAAGAATGCAAGCGAGTTTTATACAGCTGGCGGAGGCTTGACAGGCTGGCAAAACGGATTAGCTATTGCAGGTGATTATATGTCTGCTGCATCATTCCTTGGAATTGCAGGCACAATCGCACTAGCTGGATTTGATGGCTTCTTTTACAGCATCGGCTTTCTTGTTGCATATCTTGTTGTTCTATACTTAGTAGCGGAGCCTCTCCGAAATCTTGGAAAATATACACTAGCTGACATGATTGCAGCACGATTCGATGAAAGAAAAGTACGCGGCGTTGCGGCCTTGAATACGATGACGATCTCCATTTTCTACATGATTGCACAGCTTGTAGGAGCAGGTGCACTTATTAAGCTATTATTAGGACTAGAGTATACTACTGCTGTGTTAATTGTAGGAACGTTAATGACTGTCTATGTTATTTTTGGAGGGATGACAGCAACGAGCTGGGTACAAATTGTAAAAGCTGTGTTGCTTATGGGTGGAACGCTTGTGATTTCCATTATTGTATTCGCGAAATTTGGCTTCAGCCTTACGGAGATGTTTGCTCAAATGAAAACGGCAACTCCATTAAAAGAAGCGTTTTTGAACCCAGGCGTGAAATACAAAAACGGTATCGACACGCTTTCTTTGAACATGGCACTTGTACTTGGAACTGCTGGATTGCCGCATATTCTCGTTCGATTCTTTACCGTGAAAGACGCTAAAACAGCGCGTCAATCTGTTGTGTATGCTACGTGGTTAATCGGTGCCTTCTATGTTATGACGATGTTCCTTGGCTTCGGTGCGGCAGCATTTGTAGGGAATGCAGCAATTGTAAAGGCAAACCCGGCAGGAAACATGGCGGCTCCGTTATTGGCGCAAGAGTTAGGCGGAGACTTCCTATTCGCGTTTGTTTCTGCTATTGCATTCGCCACGATTCTTGCGGTAGTAGCAGGCCTTGTATTAACAGCTGCATCGGCGTTTGCACATGATTTCTATAATGAAATTATACGACGCGGTAAAGCATCTGAAAAAGAGCAGGTTGTAATGGCTCGTTATGCTTCTATAGGTGTTGCTGTTTTATCTATTATATTAGCACTTTTTGCTCAGACATTAAACGTCGCGTTTCTAGTTGCTCTCGCGTTTGCAGTAGCAGCAAGTGCTAATTTACCTGTTATTTTGTTTACGATTTATTGGAAACGTTTTAATACAGCAGGAGCGGTTTCTGGCATGCTTGTAGGTCTCATTTCTGCCATCATTATTGTAGCACTGAGTCCCAATGTATGGGACCCAGTGGCAGGAAAGGCAATTCTTGTTGGCGAGCCGCTAATTCAGCTTACAAACCCAGGAATTATCTCTATTCCTCTTGGATTTGCTGCAGCGTATTTAGGTACGGTATTATCAAGTAAAAAAGCAAGTCAGGAGAAATTTGATGAAATTCTTGTAAAATCGAATACAGGTCACGGTGTGAGCGGCGTATCTGGTCATTAAGAACAGTGGACATGGTCTGCTATGCTCCCAAAGGAGACAGTTCTTCGCACATTGAGGCGCTTTTTGCCTCGGTGGGCGGAGGGGAGGGTTTCTCCACAGTGAGCAGACCGTGGGAGCTAGATAGTGCCATCGCAAAAAGTTATGTTTTCTTACCTGTTAAAAAAGCGGGATGTCTTGCACAAGACATCCCGCTTTTTTTATTCTGTTCCTTTTTCCGTCTGCTGTTCGGAGGACGCTGGTGTTTGCGGTACTTGTTTCGGTTTGAGGACAAATGCAAAAATAATGAGAAAGATAATAATGACCGCAGCAACGCCGTCATATACATAGAAATAGGTTTTGTACTTTGGCCAATAGGTTTTACTTTGGCTCATTTTTGCTTGTGAGTCACTAATGAGATGCTTGATCTCAGAATGCTTATCATATAGTTGCTGAACTTTTTGGAAGCGATCCAACGCTTCCTCATAATAACCAGCCCAGAAAAATTCTAATCCCTCTTTATACAGAGTGTCTACAGGACCGGGAGCAGTTTTGGCACCAGACTGCGCAATAAATTCTTGTACCGTAGAGGCCGGCACAATAAAGTTAAGTTGCTCAGTTGGACCGCCCGTGAGTAGGCCGATAATTTTCCCGTCTGTATTAACAACTGGGCCGCCGCTATTTCCAGGCAGGGCTGCAGCATTAATTTGAATCAGTGGGCTTCCTTGCCCGAACTTCTTATCTTTTGCGGAAACTTGCCCACCGTTTATCGTGGATATAAGCTGTGATTCTTCAGAGGTTCCCATAAGATCCGCAAGACCCGGATAGCCAATAACCCATATATTATCCTGCAGCTCTACCGCATCGGAATCCCCAAGCTGAAGCGTTGGTAAATTTTTTGCATCAATTTTGAGAACTGCAACATCTTTCCCTTCTTCATAAAAGGGAGCCCCAAAGGATTTAACGTCGCTATTATATTCTTCTCCGCTTGGTAAAATTACCTTTTGCACTTTCTCAACAGAGTTATAATAGAGGGTGCCGTACAAATAGTTGATAACGCTATCAACGTTATAGCCATACAGCTCTGCAATATCATAGGCCATATTTACTAAAGCTGTAGTTACAATTTCCTCGTCACTCTTTCTTGTTGCATCAACGACGTGAGCATTTGTTACGATATAGCCATTTGAACTTATAATGGCTCCAGAGCCGGAACCACCCAAAACGGAAATCCCCTCTTGCTGGATCAGATACTCATACACATCATAGTTATCTACATTCGAATAATCCCAACTTACAACCGCATAGTCAAGAACCCGAACAACGGCAGGCTTTGTATAAGCACCAATGCGTTTGCCAGTATCTACTGTTGAAGAATCCACTTTTGTGTTCATAAATAAAAATGATGCAGCTATGCCGGCGAGCAATATAATAATAATAGGCAAGCTAATCCATGCGCGTTTTCCCACACCTGTTCCTCCCTCCAAGAATATATACTCAAGGAATTGTATTCCCGGTGCTGTTTGTCATATTCTTATATCGGGTAGGAAAAATGTAAGCCTGCGGGGAACATGTTGGACACAAAATAAAATACTTTTGTTTAGAAGAATTTGCTAAAATATAAACAAAAAATAAAAAAATTATTTTAGGATATGGAGAACGGGTTTTCTAATAAGAAAAGAAATTGTATAATAATGAATTATTAAGGAAATACAATGTTTTATTTTTGAAAAATGAAAAATAAAGAAAAGGATATTTTGCAGTAGTTCAAGATGAATATAGTACGTATGCCCTATTTCCTTCCGTAGCAATAACAATAATTGAGGAATAAAGAATGGTTATATACTCTCATTGTCACGATATAATAGGAAACGTATAATCATTTATAGGAGCATACTAACAGCCTGCTTTCGTCTGCAGTGGCGGCTAGTATATAATCCTAATCCTTAGTTGCACCTGCCGTGTCCGATTTTCTTATTTTTACTATACACGATACTTGAGTGGAGTGTTATTTTTCCAAAAAATGAGGAGTTCTATTAACTGGTATTCCTCAATTGTTTTTTAAATTTAGTAAATAAGGAGCGAGTATTAGATGGCACATAAAATTTTAGTAGTAGATGATGCGATGTTTATGAGAACGATGATTAAAAATTTATTAAAGGGTCATACACAATTTGAGGTTGTTGGCGAGGCTGAGAACGGGAGAGATGCAATCCAAAAATATAAGGAATTGCGTCCTGATATTGTTACACTTGATATTACAATGCCAGAAATGGATGGACTAGAGGCATTAAAGGAGATTATAAAAATCGATCCGAGTGCAAAGGTTGTAATCTGTTCGGCGATGGGACAACAAGGAATGGTGCTTGATGCGATTAAAAACGGTGCAAAGGATTTTATTGTAAAACCATTTCAAGCTGATCGTGTTGTAGAAGCTTTAACGAAGGTTTCCAACCAATAATAAAAAAACAATAGAAAAATAAGTGAAATAGAAATGGACTTTGCAGGTTGTTTTCAATCAGAGCGGGGGTGCAGTGTTTGAACAAATGTTGATGGCAGGGACTGCAGAATACCTCCCGCCTGTATGTAGTAAAGTCTGTTGTTTATACCCTTCAAAATACTGAAATAAACAATTTGTATACAGTGCAAAAATAGAAGAAGGGGGGATTTATATGGCAAATGAATTGTTAGACATTTTCTTGGAGGAAGCACAAGAACATTTGCAGGCCCTGAATGAAAACGTATTGAATTTGGAAAATAACCCCAAGGATTTGGGTGTAGTAAATGAGATTTTTCGTTCTGCACATACATTTAAAGGTATGTCTGCAACAATGGGATTTACAGATATTGCGAATTTAACGCATAAAATGGAAAATGTGCTCGATGGCATCCGTACTGAGAAGCTGATGGTTACAGGCGATGTTATCGATGTTATATTTGAATGTATTGATAATTTGGAGAAAATGGTAGGGGATGTACAGCAAGGCGGAGTTGGAAGTCTTAATGTAGACGGAACCATTGAGAAGCTAGAGGCAATTATGAATGGCGATAAGGAAATGCCGACCGCTCATGAAGCTAAATCTGAGCAAATAAAACAACCGAATGCTGCTTACTCTCATCGCGTAAGTATTGCGATTAACGAACAGGCAATGCTCAAGGCTGTTCGTGCAGTAATGTGTATAGAAGCTCTATCAGGAATTGGACAAGTTGTGTGTACACATCCCGAAATCGCAAAAATTGAAGCAGATGACTTCGGATATACGTTTATTGTTGATTTGCTCACCGAAGAATCAGACGAGGTAATTTCTGCAACTATCATGAATATATCGGATATTGAGAGCATTAAACTTGAAGAGGCAGAGCAGGAGAAGGAAGAGCAACAAACTGCTTCTCTTGAAAATACCGGAGCAGCGGCAAAAAAGGAACAAGCCCCTAAAAATGTAAAAGGAGCAAAGGTTGAAAGCCGTTCTATTCGTGTCCAGTTAGAAAAAATCGAAAATCTTATGAATATGTTTGAAGAAAGTGTAATCGAGCGAGGAAGGATTAATGAGCTAGCAGAGTCTATCAACAATAAAGAACTGCTTGAGCATTTAAACCGTCTTGGAGATATTTCGAAGGATATCCAAAATTTGCTTCTAAACATGCGAATGGTTCCTATTGAGACGGTCTTTAACAGATTTCCGCGAATGGTTCGTTCTCTAGCAAAAGACTTAGGGAAAAAAATTGATTTGCAGATTACCGGTGAGGATACTGAGGTCGATAAAATTGTAATTGATGAAATTGCAGATCCTTTAGTGCACCTTCTCCGAAATTCTGTTGATCATGGGCTAGAAACTATAGAAGAAAGAAAAAGAAGCGGCAAAAGCGAAACCGGTCTCATTCGGTTAGAGGCATTCCACAGCGGCAATAATATTGTCATTGAAGTATCTGATGATGGGCGCGGAATCAATAAGGAAAAGGTAATGCGTAAAGCAATTGATCGCGGTATTATTACAGATGCTGAAGCGGCAAAGTTGTCCGATCGCGAAGTATATGAGTTGATTTTAGCTTCAGGTTTTAGTACAGCGGAGGCTGTATCGGATTTATCTGGAAGAGGTGTCGGGCTAGATGTTGTAAAACATACCATTAATTCGCTCGGCGGTCATTTAATGATTGAGTCAGAAGAAGGTAAGGGCAGTACATTCCGAATCGAATTGCCGCTTACTTTATCTATTATTCAGTCTATGCTGGTAAAAACAAATGATACAAGATATGCAGTTCCTCTAGGAAATATTGTAGAGGCCATTCGTGTTCAGCACGAAGATATTCAAGTATTGCAGGGGCGAAATGTACTTAATTATCGCAACCAAATTATTGAGATCCTCGATTTGGCGAGCATTTTTGGAGAACGAGAAGCTGCTTCTTTATTTAAGAACTCTTCGGATAAAATGGTTCCTTTATTAATTGTCAGAAATAATCGCCGCAGCTATGGCCTTATCGTAAACAATATTATTGGACAGCGGGAAATTGTGTTAAAATCACTGGGTGATTTTTTTGCGAACAGCTCTAAGTACTTTTCCGGAGCAACTATTTTAGGCGACGGTAGAGTTGTTCTTATTTTGAACCCAGAGGGATTCTAGATTACCTCACCTTAAATGTCCTTGCCTATTTGGAGGGAAGAACGTCATCCCGCCCTGTACAAAAGAGGCGGGGTTTTCATTAGAATGGAGAGGATATGGGTATGGCAGAAAATCATGTGCAGGAAGGTAACGCTACGATGAAGGATGAGATCATATCTGATACGCTGACGCAGCAAGAAATAGATATTATTGGAGAAATTGCTAATATAGCGTTTGGCTCTGCTTCAACCGTTTTGTCAACCTTATTGAATAAACCTGTCAGCATTACGGCTCCTCATGTTGAGGTTGTTGACTTATTCGACACAAGTGAGATGACAATACCGCATGTTGTGTTAAACATTCAATTTATAAAAGGGTTGGAAATGGAAAACCTGCTCGTTTTAAAGCGAGAGGTTGCATTAGCGATGGCCGATTTAATGATGATGGGGACGGGTGAGGTTGACCCGAACCAGGAACTTACAGAGCTTGATTTGAGTGCTGTACAAGAGGCAATGAATCAGATGATGGGGTTTGCTGCCACCTCTATGTCAGACTTTTTTCAGGATACAGTTGATATGACGCCTCCGAGCATTAAGGTTGTCAATTTAGTGGAAGAAATAGAGAAGATTGCTCATTCCCATCAGACTTCTATTGTGACGGTTTCGTTTGATCTGCAAATTGGTACGTTAGTCAACTCAAAACTTGTGCAAATTGTGCCGATGGAGAATGCACGACAAATGGCCAAAAAATTAATAAAGATGTCCGAACCGCTGCAGGCTGAAGTGCCGGCACCTCCAGCTGTGGAACCGTTGACGCAGGAAGAAAAGGATATATTGGGGGAAATTTCTAATATCTCAATTGGGTCCGCATCAACTGTGTTATCCTCTTTATTAAACCAAACTGTCACTATCAGCGTGCCGAATGTTGAGGTCATTAATGCTCGAAAGTATGAAGGTGTTTCGTTTCCGTACCTCGTATTAAATGTCGATTTTACAGAAGGATTTCATCATGAAAATGTATTTGTCATTTCAAAGGAAGTCGCACTCACAATGGTTGACTTAATGATGATGGGAACGGGGCAGGTGAACCCTGATAAAGAGCTTGATGAGTTAGAGATAAGCGGGGTAAAGGAAGTTATGAACCAAATGATGGGGCATGCTGCCACTGCCCTTTCCGAAATGTTCCAGGAGAAGGTGGATATCACGCCGCCTACGGTTAAGGTTGTTTCCCTTAGTGAAGAGTTAAAACATATAGGCGGTTCAAGTGAATCAGATGAGTTAATTCAAATCGCCTTTCATTTAGAAATTGGCAACTTTATTAGTTCCACTATGTATCAATTTTTCTCTATTCCAGAAGGAAAAGAAATTGTGAAGCGTCTGCTGCAGGTGACTGGTGCCGAGGAGGATCCGTATGAGGTGGACTCTGTATCTGTATCGGATGTGGAGGAGGCTTCCGAAGTTCAAAATGTATCGTCAGATGGTATTTTTCAATTTGAAAATATTATGACGGAGCAGCAGCCTCATGCGCCTCAAGCAACGAATTCCTCTTTATTATCAGGGGTAGAAGTGCAAATTGAGTTTATGTTCGGTAGTACAACTAAAATGATTGATGAAGTATTAAGTATGAGACCAAACGAAGTAGAATTGCTTGATGAAGCGATTGATGAACCCGTTCAGATATATGCAAATGGAGTATTAATTGCATACGGAGAATTGGTAAATGTAGACGGTTTTTTTGGAATTCGGATCATTGAAGCGTTGTGAGCGGGAAGTAGACATTTTCTTCCGCTCTTTTCGCTTTTTATATACAATCTTTTACTCTATGAAACAGTGCGAGAAGTGTGTACAATGAGAGAGGAATATCGCATTGCATAACCTTGCTGCTAGATGTAATGGAAAGGAAGGAGGAAGGATTGACAAATGAAAACTTTTACAGGAGCGGTTATTTCCGCTTATTTGACTGTTGGTATGCCCTTGCAGGCCCAAGCAGAATCAGCTTTAGAAGTCCCTCATATGGTAACAGTTCCTTCCGAGGCACCTTCTTTACCTGCTGCATCTTGGACTGTGCAAGTAACAGCAAGTGAACCAGCAATACAAGTTGGTGAAACGGTTAATTTTCATGCAGTTTTTGAGGCTATCGCACCTTCTGTAACAGAGGTGTATGGGTGGCTTCGTTCGCCGGTAAATGAGAGCGGGGAAATTCAGCAGGAGCGGTTGCTTCGGTTCTTCTATAGCGAGGAAAAGAAAGGCTGGATTGCACAGTACACAGCAACGCCGTATGATGTGACTGGAGATTGGACGTTAGAGCTGTGGAGCTTTAGCGATACGTTGTATAAAACACAAAATGCTGTCTCTTTTGCTTTGAACAATTCCAATCCTTTACAGGACGAGGAAGCGCCGCGTCTCAAAGCTTATACGCTTTTATACAATAATGAACCGTTTCAAGATGCTTCCAGTGTGAAACAAGAAGGTTTGTTGGCTGTACACGTACAAGCATTTGACGATGCATCGGGCATCCATGCAGTAACAGCAAAGCTTCTGAAACAACAAACAGACATACAAAGTGAAACAGCGGATGGAGAGAGCGCTGGAGGCAGCGAAACAAAAGAAGAGATAAAGCAAGAAGAATTAAAAAGCTCTCCGAATGAGGAGCATATCGTTATGCCCTTGCTGTATAATGTTCAAACATCGGAATGGATAGGTGTGTTTGATATAGCTACGGTAACTGAAGGAGAGTATGAACTTGTTTTAGAGATGAAAGATTATATGGGCAACGTGACAGCAGAACGAACTGGAAGCAAGATTGTAGTTATGGGTAAGGAGCCGCTGCAGGACATAAAGGAAGAAATTCCTCCCGCTTCTCCTGTAGAGCAGCCTCCTGCCGCACCAGCACCGACGCCAATAGGCAGTGAATCAGAAAAAATGCCTAACACTCCTGTTGTGGAGCAAGCAGCTCCACAAGTAGCCAAGGTGGTTACAACACCAGTTGTACAGAAGGAAGCAAAAAAAGAGGGAACGCCGCCCTTACCACCTAAGAAAGAAACGAAGGAAGGACCTGTTCAACAGAGCAAGCAGTCGTCTTTGTTGTTTTATGCAGCAGGAGCGTTGTTACTTATATCGGTGCTGCGAAGCAATAAGGAATGGAGCGAGTGATTCGCCGTGCTGGGATGATGTATTCCCTAAAAAAGCGCGGTTTTTTGTTTATGTAGTCATGTTCATTTTAGGAGGGAAGACTATATGAAAATTGAACGGAATGCTCCGATAATCAAACCAGCTGGGCGCATGAAAGGCAATGAAGCGAAGGCTGTGCCTTCAGAGACGGAGACAGGTAAGCGTACCAGCAAAACAAAAGCAGTTCGGGATGTGGCATTTTCTATTCATGCATACACTGTACAAAAGGGAAATCAGGCGGAAATCACAATTCGTAATGCGCAGGAGGGATTGCTGCTGTTGCAAACAGCACAAGCCCAACTGCGCACTATGCTTAACCTTCTGCAGCAGGCACGTGATGCAGCGCTGCAAAACAAGCCAGTTGAACCCTTTTTGAACGAACTACAGCGAGTTGCTCAAGCTGCCCATTATAAGGAGATTCCGTTGCTTGATGGCAGCTATACTACTGTTTGGATTGAAGTGTCTGCCAAACGTCATCTAGAATTTCAAACGCGTCTTTTAAACGCAGCAGCGCTTGGAGCGGGCATAAGAGAAGAATTAGCATCTATTCATGCCTCGATTGCAGTAATGGCAGCATATATAACAGATATAAATTCTATTATCGAAAAGCTGACTGTGTATGCTGATATACAGAAGAAAAATCTTTTGTTAACTGGAAATGCGGAAATCTCTGCTGAGCAATGGGATTCGTTACGGATGAGCATTATTGCATCGCAAATCGCTGCATTTTATTCCAAGCAGATCTTGCCTCGTCTTAAAGATGAAAAAACAATGCTGCTTTTAATCACAGCATTGTTTCTTCTTGTATTTGTAATCATTTATTTTTCTGTTTCGTAGAGCTCGTACTACATACTTCCTACAGCTCTAGTAACGCCTATAATAAAAAGGCTAGGGATGATCCTAGCCTTTTTGTATATCGTGACAAGAAGAGGTGTATTCTTTATTGTTTCTCATAAAAAAATGTATCTGCAACTCGAAAGTGATATTTCTCGGGAGCCAGCACTTGTTCTGTACTACCGACAAAAAGAATACCCTCTTTTCGTAATGCATGACTAAATTTCTTATATACTAGATCCTTTGCTTGTTCTGTAAAGTAAATCATTACATTGCGGCATACAATCAAATCGAAATGATGTTCGTATGGCTGAAGGAGTAAATCGTGCTGCTTAAAGCGAACATTTTGTTTGATATCATCATGAAGAAGGTAATAGTTTCCTTCTTTTGAAAAATGCGCGGTAACTAGGTGTGGAGGCACCTCATTGATCGCATGAGCATCGTATTTCCCCTGCAATGCTTTTTCAATAATATGTGCATCAATATCGGTAGCCAGTATGTCGTATCGATGCTTTGGCAGCAATCGTGACAAAATCATGGATAGTGTGTACGGCTCTTCTCCCGATGAGCATGCTGCACTCCAAATTTTTAATTTTCCTGGATTGCGTGCAATCAAGCCAGGAAGAAATTTTTTTTCTAATATATCCCAACGAATCTGATTGCGAAAAAAGCCGGATACATTAATTGTTAAGTAGTCAATGAATTCATCCAGCATTTTTTTTTGTTGAATCATCGCCAAAAGTTCTATATATGTACCGCAGCCATTTTTTGATACGAAAGAGTCGATTCGTCGCTTCATACGTTCTTGTTTATAAAGTGAAAGGTCAATGCCAAATTGTATTTTAAAGCGGTTTAAAAAAATGGTATAGTCTTGTTCATTCATAATAAGCTGTACAAGATGTTTCACGCTGCAGTGAAGACATCTCACGCCCCCTCCCTTATATTATTTATACGTCTGATAGGCAGCGCCCAAGAGATATTATACAATACGAAGCTTATCCTCAAGCACGCGGTTTGCTAATTCTTTATCCTTGCCAGGCAAGTCATAGATAACGGCATCAATTCCGTTCTCTTTAGCTACATCAATAGGTATGACGGAAATATGCGTATCACCGTTATAAAAGCATAGCACTAAATCCATGTCAGCTAAAATGGATTTTATATACAAAATATAGTCTGAGCGATAAATAGCATCATGCGAATATCCGAAGGAGGTGTATGTAGTGCCGTGCTCGACTAAAAATTCTGTAATTTGTTGAAAGCTGCTTGATAACATATGCAATGGCTGAATCGTGTATAAAAACAAATTGGAAGCTAGGTGCTCATTTTCTACAAAAAAACGGAGTATTTCTTTTTCAAGCGATTTATAACATAAAAGGTAGATATGATGCTTCCGTGCATATTGTGATAACCATTTTTGAATTTCTTTTTGATCAAGTGTAGATAAACGGCTCGACCCGCAAATAAATATGTTCATCTCTAAAACACCTCGATAGAATTTTAACATATTTGCAATAAAAAAATAGAAAAAAGTACATAACCGCTTGTATAATACTTATATAAAAAAGGGGAACTGGCAGGGCTTTATTAAGTATTTTACCAATAAAGACAATAAATGTTACCATGTTGCACACAGAGATGCACTAGAAAATTGTGAAATACAGAAAGGCATTTTTTTTTAATTACCGAACTGGTATACTAATAATAACAAACATGCTTTGAATTGTCGCGCTTGCTTGTATAGGAATTTTATTTATGTTTTTATATATAAGCTTACCCTTATTTATGAAAATAAATATAGACAGAACAGGTGATAACTTATGCTACGTTCGGTTTCTCTAAATCAATTGTATCATATGTCCTCTTCTTCTGCCTCTTCGAGGGAATCAACTACAAAGGTTGTGAAGGATTTTCATACGAATTTGCAGACGGACGAAAAAAAAGAAAAAATATTAGAAAAAATGAATCAGTTTGTTGAAACCATTGGAAAAATCAAAACGAAAATTGAATCAGAATTGACTCTTGAAAATATTACTGAATATAAAAGTGTTATTACATCTTTTTTGAATTTTTATGTAGATAACGTAATGCAATATAAAGATGTATTATCACGTCATCCGCGCTTCGGTTATCCTCAGAAAATGACGATTGTGAAGCAGGTTGAAGATGGAGTGAAGGATTTGGAAGACATTATGGGGCTCATTAATACAAAAACGGGCCATTTAGAAATGTTGAACAAGATCGGCGAAATCCACGGGTTAATTTTAAATCTTGTGCTGTAGCCTTAAGAGAGGAGGAAACGTGCGTGTATAAGATGCTATATGAAACGTTAGTATCTATTTACAATTGCTATGCGTCGGTGCATGAATCGGGTAAACAAATTTATGAATTGCTAAAGAACAGGAAATTGCGAGAAATGCAGCCTTTGCATGTGGAGCAATTGAAGAAGCTAGAGGAGCTCAAAGAGCTAAAGCTGTCCTTGGAGAAGGCACTGCATACGTTTTGTCAGGAGCACCACATTCAAGAAGTCAAGATCCGTTCTGTGGTTCCATTGTTTACAGAAGAAGAGCGAGACAAGACAATGGTCCTATTAGAGAGAATTCAACAAATCGAAGAAAAAACAAAAAAGACACTGCTTCAAAATCAGTATTATTTGGAGATTATCATGAAAACCACAGAAAGCATGATTGATTTTGTAGCAGAAATGAACATGGAAAAAATGCATAATTCACAGCTGTTTATGAACGAGCTGCTGTAATTGCAAAAAGAGGGGGGACAGGTGCCAGGGCACCAAAAATGATGAGGCTAAGTGACTATGGTACTTCATTATCGGGATTGATAGCTGGACAATCAGGGATTGCAACAACGAAGCAAAATATAGCAAATATGCAGACGGAAGGATATGTGCGCCAAAAAGTCAATCTGCAGCAGTTAGCTCCAAGCAAGGGCATGGATTCATTGCAGTTGATTGGATATGGTGTAAATGTTGCGGGAATTGAACGAGTAACGGATACAGTAAAGCGCGAGCAATATAATAGCGCGATATCTACTTCTTCGTACTATGAATATAAAGCGATGAATCTAGCCGATGTAGAATCCTTGCTTGGAGGTACTGGAGATAGCTCCCTTTCTGCATTGATGGATGGTTTCCTCCAGTCATGGAGTGATGTTGCAAAAACCCCGAATCAGCGAACGCTTTATAATACGCTTGTTTCAAATACGACAAAATTTACAACGCAGCTGAACCGTATCACTGATGGGTTAACTTCTTTGCAAAGCGGTGTTATGGAAGATTTGCAGAGAAATGTTGATAAGTTTAATAGTCTTTCTGATTTGCTCGCAGAAACGAATAAACAAATCGTACAGTCAGGCCTGACTACGTCAAATAGCTTATTGGATAAACGAGATCAGTTGCTTTCTGAAATGTCCAAATATGTAAAAATTGATATTTCGTATGAGTCACCAAATGCAAATGTTGCGACCGTAAAAATCGATGGTAAGCCTGTTGTCTCAGGTAACGATTTCTATAACCTAGCGCTTGTAACAGCAAATGGAGAATCAAAGCTTCAGCTAAATGGTACTGATGTGGAAATGGGACAGGGTACAATACAAGCTGCTCTTGAGCTATCGCAAACAGCGATTCCTGGATATAAGGAGAAGTTAGACTTTTTTGCAACGTCACTGATGAATCGGATAAATGAAGTAATCCAGCCTGCTTTTTTAACAGGAAACGGAGCGGGAGATATTCAGGTGAACCCGGATATTGAAAGTAATATGGGTCTTTTTACTGTAACGGCAGATGCAGCTAATACGGTAGCAGGGATTGCAGACGAAGTGCTTCCAAATGGGGAGGGTTTAACGTATTCGAAGTATTTGGACGGATTTGTTGTGGGTATAGCAGCAGATGTAAATCTAGCAACTTCCTATCAAGCTGTGCACAACGATTTGCTCACTGACTTGCAGCAGAAACTGACTTCGATTGAAGGTGTGAATATGGATGAAGAAATGGTTAATTTGATGATGTATCAAAATTATTTTGCAGCGAATTCAAAGGCTATTCGTACGTTAGATGAGATGTACGATTCGCTCTTTGCCCTAATTTAATTTGAGAAAGAGGTAAGTATGTATGAGAATCGCCACGTATCAGCAGGCAAACTGGACGAAGCAGGAGTTAGGAAAAACACAGACAAAGGTTGCGTATCATCAGCAGCAGGTTTCCTCTGGAAAGAAATATGTTCGCATGAGCGAGGAGCCAATGGCGGCAAGTCAAGTATTAGCGTTTCAACACTCGATTCGAGGCATTGAGAAAATGAAGAAGGATATAGGCAGTGCACAGGCAGTTCTGGATACAACCGAGGTGGCGTTAAAAGGTGTTCAGAAAGTGCTTGACCGAGTCAATGTACTAATGACGCAATCCTTAAATGGTACCAACTCACAGGAAAATTTGAATGCGGCTGCAACAGAGATAGACGGTTTAATTAAGCAAGTGATCCATCTTGGCAATATGCAGCACGATGGCAATTATATATTCAGCGGAAATGAATATTCAACACAACCCTTTACGGAAGAAGGAACATTTCAGGGCGGCTCAGGAGATATATCATGGAAAATAAGTGATAGCTACTCTGTTTCCGTATTCCAAAGCGGAGACAAAATAATCACACCCGTTATTAGCACTCTGACAGAAATTCGTGACCAATTGCGGGCTGGAGATACAGAAGGCTTGAGGATGTCTTTCACAGAAAACCAACAAAACAACGATAACATCATAAATTCCATTTCGGGAGTTGGAGCAACACTCAGCACACTGCAATCTCTTACCGATATTTTGAATGAGCAAAAGCTTGGGCTTGAGGAGCGCCGATCCTCGGTAGAAGATGTTGATGTGGTAGAAGCTGTATCTGATTTAGCTCGTATGAATACGACATATCAAGCAATGATGCAGGCAACAGCCATGGTGAATAAGGTAAGCATTTTAAATTATATGTAATGGCGGACAGAAATATACGGCCAGTAAGGGGAGGATAGTATGGCAGGAACCATCACAAGCTATAATGGCAATACGCAAATTTGGAACTTAAATAATAATTTAGTTGATACGTCAAACCTTGTTGCTTTGGAGATGCAAACACTTGAACTAAAAAAGTCACCACTGAAAACTGTACAAACGCGTCTAAATAATGAAAAAACGGCATACAGCGGGTTTAAGGAAGATTTTAATGCCTTTGTGACGTTTATGAAGGAGATGTCATCGTTTAAAGGAAGCAATAAGGCGACGGCCGTATCGCAAAGCGGGTTTGTAACAGCAACTGCAAGTGCAGATGCTGTTGGCGGGACATACAGTATAAGTGTAAAGCAGTTAGCAACGCGGCATCAAATTTCAGGGAGCATCATATCAGACGTAAACACGCCTATATTAGCTGCCGGCTCAACAGCTACTATCCAGATTAATGGCAAGGATGTACTTATTACGGACGGTATGACGTATAAGCAGCTAATTGATAAGGTAAACGCGGATAGCTCGTATGGGGCGACCATGTATACGGTGGGCGGAAGGTTATTTATGGCTTCCACGCAAACAGGCGCAAATGGAGACATTACACTTGGCGGTGATCAGGACGTACTAATCAATAAACTTGGACTATTAGACGCGACAGGCACTACATTTAGTAATGAAATAACATCTGCCCAAGATGCACAATACTATATCAATGATGCAGGACGCACAAATATGCTTACAAGTTCTTCTAACACGATTGACGGTGTAATACCGGGCGTGACGCTGAAGCTTGAGAATGTGACAACTTCAGATGTTATGGTAACGGTGGAAGCAGGATCCGTTGATGACTCTGTTGCGAAGGTTAAAGAGATGGTTAACTCATTTAATGCGGCAGCAACTAAATTAGCAAGTTATACTGCTGAAGGTACGTATATGCAAGCGAGCAGCATTGCGCTTGCAACCTCAAAAGCGCTGAACAATATGGTAATGTTTAAGTCGAATGCTGGACAATATTTGTATCAGTACGGAATTCAAGTAGACAAATCAGGCCATTTATCAGTCGATACAAAGAAGCTTGAGGAAGCATTTAAAAACGATCCGGATGCGGCAAAGGAATTTTTCTTTGGAACGAACGGGATTGCCAAAACAATGAATACAGAATTAGACAAAATATTTGGGGAAACAGGACTGGCGACAACAAAATTAAAGGGTATTGACGAGCAATTATCTGATATTAGCCAAAAACTTGAGGACATTGATGCGCAGAATCAAGCGAAGCAAGAAGCGATTGTGGCGAAATATGCACTGTTTGAACAGCAAATGTCCTTGTTAAATACTCAATTGGCATCTATTAAAGCTTTAACAAAGTCAGACAGTGATGATTAATAAAGTATAGGAGGATCAATGATGCAAGCGTGGCAAAGATATATGCAAAATAGCATCATGACAAGTAATCCAATTAAAAATACAATTTTTGTATATGAACGTTGTATTGTGGAATTAAAAAAATTAGAAGAGCTTTTCACCGATTTTCGTTTTAAAGAAGCAGACGAGAGTTTAGAAAAGCTTGAAAATATTTTTGAGGAGCTGCAACTGCAGTTGAATCCAGATGCAAGCGAGGATTTATATAAAAGCCTATCTTCGTTATATGAGTGGGTGCTCAAAGAAATAGCTAAAATGAAGATAACGAGGGAAGGAAAGGAAATTGACTCGATTATCTATGTATTAAATCAACTCATTGAAGGCTATCGGGGAGTGCTCGGAAATGAAGGATGATAATCCATACAATGCGTTTTTAGCCTGTTTTAATCCTTCATTTGAAATTATCGTGTCAACCGAGGAACTGCAAAGAAGCATGAGAGAAGTGAACAGCTGGTTAATGACTTTAAAGGGGACTGAAAGGGACGCCGCAGCAAATAGAATGGCTTCTTATATTCAAAAAGCACAAGAGGTTATTCGAAAAAAGCAGGAAGTATTAGAAGAAATAATCCTGACAAACAGCGGACAGATGAAGGCTAATTCACACTACGAAAAATACTAAAAAGGAAAGGTGAGCCTGCAAGCTTGCCTTTTCTATAATATTTTCGCTTTGTTTTTTTAAATGAGGGTTATTATGGCAGTCAGTACATAAAATTGCTAATACTTTCATTTATAAAATTGATACGATTTATGCAGACAGAAATGAAAAAATGCCTTAAAATATGAGGTGATAGTGATGGAGTGAAGCATCCTATCACCTCTTTTTTCTTTTTTATAAATCCATCGAGAAATAGCTAGATTCATAGATTGCGGGAAAATAATCCGGAAAGTATAATAAATAAATATAAGAAATTATTCTCTTGTTAGTACAATAAAGAAGGGATACGAGATGGAAAATTTTATTGGGAAAATCAATCATTACATGAATTATGTAGCTGCCAAGCGTAATGTTGTTTCGAATAATATTGCGAATGCAAATACCCCAAATTATAAAGCGCAGGATGTGTCTTTTTTAGAGCAGTTAGAGGGAGGCACAATTAGATTGCGACCTGTAGCTAATGGGACAGCTGTGTTTCGGACACAGCCGAATCATTTGCCGTTCCCAAATGCAACAAATACATCTTTTAAGGTAATTACAAAAGTAGGAAGTACAAATCGAGATGGTAACGGTGTTGACGTAACATCAGAGATGATTGAACTGATTAAAGCAAATCAGTTGTATGCAGTATCAGTCAACGCGTTAAATACGCAGTCTAGCATCAATAATTCTGCAAGAGGGAAATAAGGCTAGGGAGAGGAAAGTTTATGTTTAATGCTATTAATATCAGCGGTTCGGGATTAACAGCAGCTAAAAAGTGGATGGAAGTCACTTCTAATAATATTGTGAACATGAATACAACAAACGGCCCGGATCAGGCACCATATGCACGACGTACAATTGCGCTTGAATCCAAAAGGTCTTTTGGCGATATGCTGAGCAGTGAAACAGGGGCGGGCGTTCAAATTTCTAATATTAAGACAGATGCATCAGAAAAGCTTGTGTATAATCCTTCACACCCTGATGCTAATAAAGATGGATATGTACGTATGCCGAACATTGATTTGACGGCAGAAATGACAAATATGATGGTTGCTCAAAAAATGTATGAGTCAAATACGAATGTACTCAATACAAATAACAAAATGATTGAAAAAGCATTAGAAATTGGAAGAGCATAATCTGAAATCAAGAAATGGAGTGTGCGGATATGAATATTAACACAAATTTATCAACTCGTTCTCTTTTTACACCAATCATGCAGCCATCCACACAAACAGAGTCGCTAAAAACAGCAAAGGCGACAGAGGGAAAGGCATTTATCGATTTGCTTCAAGGTATGGATGAAAAGCAAAATGCCGCACAAACCGCTGTATATAATCTCTTAACAAAGGGAGAAGGCGAAGTGCATGATGTATTAATTCAACAGCAAAAAGCAGAAAGCCAAATGAAAACAGCTGCTGTAGTAAGGGATCACATAATCGAGAACTATAAGCAACTGATGAACATGCAAATTTAGTATAACGGACGGATGTGTTCTAAATGAATAAACTAAAAGGAATGCTTCATGTACTCAAGCCATGGCATAAGATGGTCATTGCAGCAGTTTTGCTTGCAGTCCTTACAAGTGTCTCTTTATACTTTACCCTGCCTGATAATAATACTGTTTTGTACCAAAACTTAACTGACGAAGATAAGCAGGAAATTTTAGTAGAATTATCTAAAATGGGCGTAAATTATAACGTTCAACAAGATGGTTCAATTACTGTTCCGAAGCAGGATGCGGCATGGGTGCGTAGTGAATTGACTGGAATGGGACTTCCAAGCGGAGGTATGAGCGGGGAAGATATTTTGTTACAGAGCTCTCTTGGTGCAAGCGAGCAAGATAAGAAGATGAAACAAATCGTCGGAATCCGTAAGCAGCTTGAGCAGGATATTGTGAAAAATTTTGATGCGATTGAAACAGCAAATGTACAGATTACGCTGCCTGAGAAGGAAAGTATTTTTGATTCTACCGAATCGAAAGGATCTGCTGCTGTTACAGTTGGGGTACGCCGTAATCAAGCGTTAACGGAGCAGCAAGTTCTTGGTATTCAATATATGGTGAGTTCAGCTGTATCAGGTGTGGAGACGGCGAACGTAAGTATTATTGATAGCAAGAAAGGCGTTATCTCTCAGGGAGTTGGAGCAGATAATGCGGTCACATCATCGTCGTATGAGAAAGAACTGGAAATGTCGCAGCAAATAGAAGGGAAAATCAAGAGTGATATTGAATCCACTCTTGTTAATATCTTCAAGCTGAACAATTTCCATGTCAATACAAAGGTAGATGTGAATTACGATGAGGTTACGCGCCAAACAGAAACATATGGAAAAGAAGGAGTGCTTCGCAGTAAGCAAGAGTCAACAGAACGATCTGTAGCAGTAGACAACGGTGCAGCTACGGAGGCCGGAGTTGCTACCAATACCGAGGTTCCAAATTATAATGCAGATGGTACGATCGAGGGTAATGAACTGTATGATCAAAATAATGGCTCTAAAACAGAAAATTACGAAATTGATAAAACTGTAGAAACAATTAAAAAGCATCCGGAATTGGCGAATACAAACGTAGTAGTCTGGGTGGATGAAAAAGCGCTTATGAAGGCGAATGTTGATATGAATGCCTTTAAGCAAGCTATTGCAACTGCGGCTGGTTTACAAATGAACCCGGACGGTACATTCGCAAATGGACAAGTAAGCATTATGCAGGTTCCATTTGATACAACTGAAGCAGATGAGACAGATGAGACAGAACAGGCAAGCAGCGGTCTAAATTGGTGGCTGATTTTAGGAATTGGCGTGCCGGTATTGTTAGCAGGTGTCGGCTTGACAATATTTATGATCAGAAAACGTAAGAAAAAGCAGGAAGAAGTAGAGGAAGAAGTAGAAGAAGAAGAAAGCTTCCCACCTGATAATGTAGAGGAGCTTCCTGCACATAGAGAAGCTGCTTCGAGTATTTTAGAGGTATCGGAGGACTTTGTTCCACTAGACGAACAAGTCCAGCAAACAGTAAGAGAGAACACGGAAGAAGCAGCAAAGGTTTTGAAAAAATGGTTAAATGGATAGCGAGAGTGAGGGGAGAGTATGTCACAATCTACCACAGACAGTATTTCTTCTAAAGAAAAAGCTGCCATCCTCATTCGCTTCTTAGATGAGGATGTTGCAGCACAAGTAATCGAATTATTGAACGATGAAGAAAAAGAGACATTGGCAAGAGAAATCATAAGGCTTCGAGCGCATCAGCCTGATACGCTCGAGTCAGTTTTACAGCACTTTTTACTGGAAATGCACACAAGAGAGCTTATGCTGGGGGCAACAGACCGAGATTATATCAAACGGATTTTTCGCAATATGCCTGAGAGTGAAATATTTCAGATGCTGGAGGATATGTCATTTGCGAAAGATAATCCATTTGACTTTTTAAATACGATTGACGACATTGATTCATTATTGACGATCCTTAATGAGGAAACACCTCAAACAATTGCTATCGTTGCATCGCATATTAAGCCGCAGCTCGCATCGCGCCTTATTGAGAAACTGCCGGAACGTAAAATGGTGGAAACGGTGATGCGTATTGCCAAGCTAGAGCAGGTGGATAGCGGACTTATCAACCAAATTGGTGAATTATTAAAATCGAAGATGATGAATATGTCATTTAGCGCTACAAATAAAACAGACGGCTTAAAAACAATTGTGAATATTTTAAACAACGTATCACGCGGTATTGAAAAGATAGTATTTGAAAAGCTTGATGAAACGGATTATGATTTATCAGAGAAAATTAAAGAAAATATGTTTGTATTTGAGGACTTGCTTCGTCTTGATGATTTGGCGCTGCGAAGAGTGCTTGAAGAAATCAAAGATAATTTACTTCTTGCTAAAGCACTAAAAAATTCGAAGGAAGAAATGAAGGAAAAGATATTTACGTGTATGTCAAGTTCTCGTAGGGATATGATCCTTGAAGAACTAGACACGCTCGGACCATTAAAGGTAACAGATGCAGAAAAAGCGCAGCAGGCGATTACAAGCACGGTAAAGCGTCTTGAAAAAGAAGGGAAAATTGTGATTCAAAGAGGTGAAGAAGATGTCCTTATCTAAAAACAGAATTCTAAAGAATTCTGTTTCTTTTTCTAATGATAGCTATGTGCTGACGTATGAGGAGGAAATGGATCAGGAGGAATCTAAGCAGGAAGAGGAATTAGCTATATTTGATGAGCTGTTTCCAGATGCGCAAGCATATGCGCAGGAGAGGATGCGTCTTTTGCAGGAAGCGGCTCGGCTAGAAAAGGAAGCAGCAGCTTTGGCAGAGAAAGAGCTATATGTGCAGCAGGAAACAGAACGGCTCGCTCTCATGCAGCAGCAATTTGAAGCCTATATGAAGGAGCAGCAGCAGCAATTTGAGAAGGAAAAGAAAGAGCTATATTATCAAATGAATGAGCTGCTTTGGGACCAATCTCTTGCACTTGCGGAAAAGGTTGTACAGCAAGCGATTGACACGAGGCAATTGTCAATGATTTCCCTTTTAAAAGGAGTTGTTCAAACGCTTCCGATGGCATTTGAGAAGCTGCATGTTTCCGTTCATCCTGAAACATATGAGGAGTTAAAAAAGGAAAAAGATGAAACAAAGGAAATGTGGCTTCTTGAACTTATAGAGTGGAAATTTGATTTTTCCCTTGTATTTGGGGAATTTGTGATAGAAGAGGACAAAGGTTATTTTGAATATCGATTTGGACCCATTTTCGATCAACTAAAAGAGCGGCTTGAATATGAGAGGGATTTAAAGGGGCGAGAGGAATGAACTTATATTTTGCTGCAGAAAGAAAAAAGTGGGATGAATTTATTTCTTTACCTTTATATTTAGAAAAAGGGAAAGTTCATAGCGTACAGGAGCAATTTTTTATTTCAAAAGGTCCAAAGGCAAAAATTGGGGACATTTGTATTGTTGGCGATAAAAAGGTGATGTGTGAAGTGATTGCCATTGAGAAGGAAAACAATATGCTTCTTCCATTCAATCAGACGGAAAAAGTAAATTACGGCGATGCGGTTACAGTTGTGGATGAAGCAGTGAAAGTACCACGAGCTTATCATATGCTTGGCAAGGTGTTAAATGCAAATGGAGAGGTAATGAATATAGAGCCAGGGACCATCCCATATCAGAAAATACACCTCGACTCACCGCCAATCCATGCATTTGAGCGACAGGAGATTACAGATGTATTTGAGACCGGTATCAAATCTATTGATGCGATGCTAACTATTGGCCTTGGGCAAAAAATCGGAATTTTTGCAGGATCGGGTGTCGGGAAATCGACTTTGCTTGGCATGATCGCAAAAAATGCAAAGGCAGATGTTAACGTAATCGCACTTGTGGGAGAACGCGGTCGTGAGGTAAAGGACTTTATTCGCCGTGAGCTTGGGGAAGAAGGAATGAGAAAAAGCGTTGTAGTTGTTGCCACGTCGGATGAAAGTCACTTAATGCAGCTCCGCTGCGCGAAGCTGGCCACCTCTATTGCAGAATATTTCCGAGATGAAGGAAATAATGTCCTTCTTATGATGGATTCCGTAACCCGTTTTGCCGACGCACGGCGAAGCGTTGATATTGCGATTAAAGAGCTGCCGATTGGCGGTAAAACATTGCTTATGGAAAGCTATATGAAAAAGCTGCTTGAACGTTCAGGGAAAACGGATAAAGGATCGATTACCGGTATTTATACAGTTCTCGTAGACGGTGATGATATGAACGGTCCCGTTCCTGACTTAGCACGCGGTATTCTAGATGGACATATTGTACTAAAACGCGATCTTGCTACTTTAAATCATTATCCTGCTATTTCTGTGCTTGATTCAGTTAGTCGTATAATGGAGGAAATTGTGAGCAAGGAACATTGGAGAAAAGCAAATGAAATACGAAGAAGTATGTCGATTTATAAAGAAAATGAGCTGTACTTTAAGCTTGGAACGATTCAAGAAAATGAAGAAAACCGGCATATTTTTGATGCGAAGAGAAATATTGATTTTATTAACCAGTTTCTAAAACAAGGACGTTCTGATGTATATAGTTTCACAGAAACACTCGAGCTGATGAAGGGGATTACAGAGTAGTCATTTCAGTAAGGATGTGTTTTTGTTATGACTAAAATGTTTTAGCTAGTATAGTTTTTAGTTAAATCACTTTTTTATTTTCTTATTCGTTTTTGTAATTTTTTCCGTTATTGAGAAATACGAATATTTAACACGAACTTTTTAGAAAAATAATATATAATAGAGGTATATTACGATATAGTTGAAGGAGGATATGATAGGAATTTGAATATCCAACAATATAAAACTATTAAATTACAAATTGATAATGAAAAAGAAAGGCTGATGCTAGAAATTAGCCTGTTGCTTCAGGAACGAAAGCATGTGGAACAAAAGAAACTATATGAAATTCACGTATTTCAATCGCGCAGCAAGCTGATAGGTGAAACAGGGAGTGTTGCTGCCGGTTTTCTATCAGCTACTACCTTTTCTCCAGAAAAAATGGAGGAATTTAATAAAAAAATTCAAAAAATTGATGAATTTATAAAACGAAATGAATATATGCTAGAGAATATAAAAGAAAAAGAGCGAACGATTGATACTATGTTTCAGGAACAGCAACAGCAGTGTCGAAAGGAAGAGGACAAGCGGGAAGAAAAAGCTCTTTTAGATTTGAAAATGTGCATTGCAAATCGATGATTGTAACATAGTCAGGCAGGTGACCTAATACAATGGTAAATCCTTTACAGATCGAGGAAGCTATACCTAGAAGATGGCCGACTCATCAGAAAGGAGAGAGGATACAACAAGACAATTCCTCTTTTTCAGAAAAAATACAAAATAATCTACAAAATTCATTAGAAAAAGTTCCAGTGGAGGAAATAAAACAGGAAGACAGCGAGTCGCTGAAGCAGCCTGTAAAAACGGCCATGCTGCTTCAAGAGATGAAAGGGACAGTATTGTCCCAAAATACGAATCGTTTCATCTTCACTCTGGATAAAGCGGCAGAGGGAAAGCTGCAGTCTGTCCCGTCGAATCTAGAGAATCCTTTAGAGGACAGCTCGATAGGGAAAATCAAATCGGAGCTGATTGCAGGTGTTGAAATGGGAGAGAGCAAGCTGGGACCAGTCCTGTCTCATCAGCAGAGACGCCCTTTAGAAAATGAATCCGAAGAGGGAGTCTTAGGAGATGCGGTTAAGCAGGCGAAACCAACGCAGCTGTTGCAAGAGATGAAAGGTATCTCTGTTGCCAATGGTGAAGCAGCAGCGATCCAGCGGGGGCAAATTTCGCCCAATTTGCAGAGTTTCTTAGGAGAGGGCATGATGGAGAAAGGAAAGAACGAAGCGGTTGAAGCTATAAAACCAACCGTGTTTTCTCCATCAGAACGCATGATAATATCGCAGCGAAAGGTAGACAAAAATCCCCCGCCCGAGGATGAAGCGAAAGAAACAACAGCATTGCTCTTAACCTTATCAGATCAGGTGCTTGCCTTGCAGCAACTGCAAAGAAACCCTGCTTCTTTTGAGGAGCTTTCACAAATACTTGGACAATTGCTTTCTCACTACGGAAACATTCAATTGCAGGAGCTTCCATTGGAGGAGACACAAAAGCTAGTCACATGGTTGGAAAGCGTTAGCGCTGGACATCTTACAGTTAATGGTAATACAAGTATAGGGCAAATGCTCAGTCAGTGGACAGCTGATGTTTCAGATTCTCAAGTTCAAACTGAACAAGTAAATCTTTTCCCGTATAGTAAAGAGATACTTATGAACGAAAGAACGGAAAAAATAATAGATGAGGCTAGTATAAAGGTTAAGAAAAAAGAAGAAACATTATCCCACTCTTTTACAGAATCCTTATCTGGAGTGTTAGAGCATACATCAAAAGCAGCGCGAGTACAAGGACATGAATCTATAAAGCATGAAAATGTTTTATTTTCGGATTTAAATAAAAAATTACAGCAAAAAGTAGAGGAAATCCAAAAATTTGTTGTGAAAAATGAGCGTATCTTTTTACAGTTAAATCCAGAAAAGCTTGGCACTGTTGAGGTGTATTTGAAGAAGCAGCAGGATTCCATTCATGTTCATGTGCATACGAGTAAAGAGGAAAATAAACAGCAGCTGGATATTATTTTTGAGGATATAAAAACAAAGCTGAAGGAACAAGATATTCAGATTGAAATTACGTATACAGAAAGAGAGCAAAAGCAGCAGGAGCAGCGCGGCGGGCAGCGTGAGCGTGCATATACGCTGCAACAACAGTACCAAGAGCAAGAAAAGCAAGAAGACCCATTTATACAGCTATTGGAGGGGATAGGAAATGGCTAATGCAGTAAGCCCTGCTTCTTTAAGTAGTTTAGTAAACAAAGCGGCTGCGGTGACATCCGCAAGCTCTGCATCACCTGCTGCGACAGCAGCAGGTGCACTGGGGAAAGATGATTTTTTGAAGCTGTTTTTAACAAGTCTGCAATATCAGGATCCTATGAGTGCGATGGATACGAACGAGATGATGAGCCAAATGTCGCAGCTTACACTTATTGAGCAGGTACAGAACATGTCAAAGGCAGTAGAATCATTTACAGCTGCTGCACAATCGACTGCGCTCGATAGCGGTATGAAGTTTCTTGGCAAGCAGGTACAAGGAACAGATGCAAGCGGGAATGCCGTGACGGGAGTTGTTGATCAAGTTCGCGTCTCATCAGGTGTTGTCGAATTGCTTGTAGGGGATAGTGTAATTCCAATGCAGCAGGTGACTAGCGTTTCAGAGCAAAAATAAATAATGGATTTATATAGGGAGAGTGGAAAGACATGATTCAATCTTTTTACACAGGTGTAACAGGAATGAAGGCGTTTCAAGAAGGGCTAAGTGTGACATCCAATAACATCGCTAACGCACAAACGGTAGGCTACAAGAAGCAAAAGGCGATATTTGATGATTTGCTATATAAAAACGCAACAGGATCACAGGGGAATGAACAATATGCTAGCACAAGCCCAACTAGCATCGGAAGCGGCGTAAAACTGAGCGGTGTTAGCACAGACTATGCAGGAGGTTCTTTGGTAGTTACGAATGGCAAGACAGATGTTGCGCTAGAAGGAAGTGGTTTCTTCGTCCTTAGTGATGCACAAGGGGACGACCCTAAAACTGCTGGAGTAAAGAATGAATATACACGTAAAGGAACGTTCAGACTTTCCGAGGATTCCTATCTTGTGAACGATGAAGGGAAATATGTGCTGGCTTATCCTGCTGGTGCAGATGGAAAAACTGATACTACTGGCACACCTCAGCCAATTCAAATCAAGATGGGTGAACCGCTTGTTGAGGGAGATGATACTGTAAAATCGGCAGATTACACAATCACAAATGATGGCTATGTTACAGTTCAATACTCTGATGGTACATTCCGCTCTATCGGACAGCTTGCAGTCGCAACATTTCCGAATGAAAAGGGGCTGCTAAAGATGGGCAGCGGTAATTATAATGCAGCTCCTGCTGCGGGAACTGTTGTACTCAGCACATCTGGCCAAAATGGTGCGGGAATTGTACGCGGCGGCATGACTGAAGCGTCTAACGTTGATTTAGCGGCAGAGTTTGTAGACTTAATGATATATCAAAAAGGATTTCAAGGAAATTCTAAATCTGTAAAGGTTGCAGATGAGGTGTTAAATGACGTTATCAACCTGATCCGTTAACAGGATTAAAATAGGGAACGTTCCACGTTCCCTTTTCAATTCATAAAACGTGGTTGCAGTCCATATGATAAAAGATAAACAAATACTCAAGGAAGGATTTAAAAATATGACTGCAAGAGAGGAAAGAATTTATAACTTGCCTTTTTTCCAGGATAAGCGACAGCTGGCAGATCAAATACTTGCATTTGAGCGGGAGCGGCATATCTATTTGCCGAATGAATTTGAAATTAAGCGGGTTCCGCCGTATGAGTTCGGTGAGCAAAAAGCGGTTATCGGAAAAATACATCAATTTTACTTTATCGGCATCTCAAACTCACAATCAGAATGGAAATATCAAGCATTCGAGGATGAAATGAAATGCAAGGAATTTTTTATTCAGCTACCCCACATAAATGATAAGCAGCTAGCCTTTTGGTTAAGTAATATTGAGTTGCTATCACAGTAGGCAATCGCAAAACATAGGCGCGAAGGGAGAGAAGGGAAAAGGAATTCCCGTCTGAACGATGAGCAATGCTAAAATGAACAAATATCGCATTACGTTCATCTCACCGCAAGGAGTAGAGCAGCGAACCATTTTATCTGCCGTAAGTTTGCCGGATTTAATCAGGAGAGTAGAAAGCATCATCTCTGATCCTGCGGGATATTTTACAAATGACAAAAAAAATAATACGTATTTTAAGGTCATAAAAGAGAATATTGCTTATATTCAGTACGAGCTCTTATTTTCTGATAAAGAAGTAAATATTGAAAAAATTAAACATATTGCACCTGAAATCATCACGACATTGGTAAAAACAGTACGAAATGCAGAAATGTACGCTCTTGCTCTACTGGGGGTAGATCAAGAAACAAAGGACTTATTGCTTTATGAGATGGATCCAAATTTCAGAGAAGAAGTTGAAAAGCAGATGAATACACTTTGGGAAGCATCTGAATTAGAAATGTATAAGGCGCAGGAAATCCTGCTCGATGAAATCATTACAATTATTAATGATCGATATAAATAAAGCGAGTAGAAGGCAAGTTTGTATAATCTGTGTAACTGACTGAAAGGGGAAGATAGAACTATGACAGAGAGACAAAGTATTTTGTTGGAGAGTGGCACGAACGAATTGGAAATTGTGACATATACAATTGGTGATAATTTGTTCAGTATTAATGTAATGAAGGTGCGCGAAATTATTAATCCGATGCCTGTGACAGTTGTGCCGCAATCTCATCCTTCTGTAGAAGGGGTGGTACAGGTACGCGGTGAAATTCTTCCTGTTATTAACTTGGCACATTCTTTACAACTGAAATCAAGAAAGCCGATTGAAGATACGAAGTTTATCATTTCAGAGTTGAACCAAATGAAGGTCATTTTCCGAGTAGATGAAGTGTATAGAATCCAACGTATTTCATGGGAGCAAATTGATGAGCCGGCTTCTTTATCCATGGGACTCGAAGAAACAACATCTGGTATTGTAAAGCTGGACGGAAAAATTATTTTATTGCTCGATTATGAAAAAATTGTTTGCGAAATTAGTGACTCTGGATATATGAAAAAGGTGAACAATGTTGAAGTGAATCCAGAACGTGCATCGAAAGTTATCTATATTGCAGAAGATTCAGCCATGCTCCGTCAATTTTTAGAAGAAACGTTAACTACCGCCGGATATACAAAGCTGCAATTTTTCAGTAACGGCGCAGAGGCTCTATCCCAAATCGAAAAGCTTGCCAAGGAGCAGGGAGAGAGCATGTTTAACTATATTAGCCTGCTCATTACAGATATTGAAATGCCGAAAATGGATGGTCACCATTTAACAAAGGTAATTAAGGAACATCCTGTTATGCAAAAGCTTCCGGTTATCATTTTCTCTTCTCTTATTACAAGTGAATTGTACCATAAAGGGGAAGCGGTAGGTGCTGATGCGCAGGTAAGTAAGCCTGATATTCAAAAGTTAATCGACCTTGTGGACAACCTTATTTTCAAAAAATAAAAATCAGCCCTTTCTTTATGAAATGCGACATAAAGAAAGGGTTTTTTTATCATATAAAGTACGTATGATCTCTATATATAAATTAATATTATTCAAAAGATAAAAAAATAACAAAAACCCTAAAATATTTGACGTATTAAGAAAAAATAAGTTAAAATACACACAAATTGAATTTTATGTAAAATAGATAAATTGAAATGGTGTTTCCTAGTTTTTTCAGGTTTTTATAGTATAAAATTAAAAGTATAGTAGTTTTCATAATTCCTGTCGTAAAGGAATGTATAGACATCTTAAAATAGTTGTGTTTCGTATGAAAATATTCAAAATTATAAAAATTAAGAGAAAAGGAGCGGCATTATGTTTATAGATCAGCATTCGATTTCAGATATCGTTCTTGCGTTGGAAAAACTTATTTCCGGGCGGCCTAATCATGAAAAAACAGAAAAGAGCTTGAAACAGCTGAGCACAGAATATGAACTGAATTATGATGATTTAATTAACTTATATAATAAAATGTCTCTATTCCGCATGGATGTACAAAGAGCGGGGGGAGAAGAGGCATATCTGAAGTCTGATATTTTATGGCTGCAATCTGAGCTGGAGTTGCTGCTAGAATGTTATCGTATTTTTCAGGAAATCGGCGCGAGCGTTGCTCTTATATCTACATCCTTAAGCAAGGACCATTTAAACGTTTTTCCAAAAACGAAAAGCCAGTTACAAAATACATATTATAAATTGCGCAATGGACAAATTTCTCTTGAAACAACGTGGAAGCAAAAACCAGGACGAAAACGTACACAAGAGATACTCGTTCCGTTTGAAACTAAGAAAGAGGAAGCGCCTAAGAAGCTACAAGAAGTACCGATGCAACAACAGGAACAACAGGACGAAGGTGCGAACCATAAAAAAAATCTAGTGCAGCTCTTATCAGGAATGATCAATAACTTCCAGGCTCTATGTGATCATAATACAGAGGGAGAAAGGCAGCTTTATCAACTGATTGAAGGGATTTACGAGCTGTCAAGCATGTCTGCGGAACGAACAAAAATTCATCAAGATGTAGAAGCTCTAAAAACAGAGTTGAATATGCTTCGTGCAGAAAATGAAAAGCTCAAGCAGGAGAAGGTGGAGCTGCTTAAGGATATTCGCAATATGACGGATTACATTAATAGTTTTATTGAAAGCTCAGATGTAGATCAATTGCGTGGACTATCGCATTTTATTAGTACATGCAAGCGTGAATTAAGCAAACTTGGACTATATAACGGTGCAAGTGAACGAAACCTAAAAATAGTTGTGGATCGTTCCGGACAGGTGCTTTCTGTTTCAGAATAATAGTGACAGCGGAAGCTGCCACTATTGAAAAAGAGAATAGAGTGCAATCGGATTTTGATGGGCTTGCGAATGCATGCTGTTAGCTGCTTCATCTAAAATTTGCACCTTCGTCTGTTCACTTCGTTCTTTTGCAGCACCAGCATCTGAAATCGAAGAAGATGGCAGTGCTGATAAAATGTCCGTCTGTTCATGCATGCTATGTAAGGTCATCCGGCTTTTTGAGATTTGTTGAAGGGCAGCATTAATATTGCTCACAGCAGCGTACGCCATACTCACAGGATCGACTGCAGAATTTTTGGAATTAACAGCATTTGTCCCATGATAGGAAGACGTTTCCTCCGATTTAGAATGGCCAGCCAACAGCGTACTATGCACATGGTCAAAAGTAAGCTTTTTTGTGTGCTGCGAATCTTCTTCGTTTAATGGTATGCTTTGTTTTTGTGTATCATTTGCTTCAGCAATTGCTTGTACAAGAATATCACGCATATTGAGTAGTGTGCTTGTGATGGCACTGAGTGCTGTATCCGTTATTGGAGCAGGAGGATTTCCTTGCAGAACAGAATGCTGCTTTTGCAGTTCGTGTGAACCTACAGTAAAAATAAGATCATTAGCGTCGCTTGTTTGGCGATCCATACGATGCATAGACTGCGCCATATATGCATCGTGTTGGAGCAAGCATTGCTGTGCCTTTGTTATGGCAACCGATACAATAGAATCTATTTTCATCACATAGCGCCCCCGTTATTTAACAATGATTCTCTTGAATTGTTTAGAATAGTAAAGCAGTTATACTGTATATTAATATAATTGTAAAAAATGAATATTGATGCTGTCAACACACTAGATAATGGATTGACTAGTATGGAAAAGGAAATAAGAAAAACGCCCTGCTATGCAGGGCGTTTTTCTTCAATCTATAAAGCGAGCGAGTAGTTATTATTGAAGAAGCTTGCTCACTGCCTGTGGTGTTTGGTTTGCTTGAGACAGCATGCTGATGCCTGCTTCAGATAAGATTTTGAATTTTGTCATTTCAGACATTTCTTTTGCCATGTCTGCATCTTCAATTTGAGAAGCAGAAGCTGCCATTGCTGTTGCTTGGTTGTTTACGTTTTCTACGTTGTAGTCTAAACGGTTTAATGTAGCACCAAGGTCAGCTCTGTAGCCAGCTACCGTATTAATAGCATTGTCAATAGCAGTAATTGCTGATGTAGCATTACCTTGAGTGTCAATAGCGCTTGCGTCAATTGCAAGTGTAGTTAATGAAGAGTTAATTGTAGTCAAATCCAAATCCAATGTATCGTTAGCTTTATCAGAAAGCTGAATTTTTAGAGTGCCGCCTGAACCATCAAGCAACGTTTTTCCGTTGAAGTTAGTATTAGTAGCAATATGCGTAATTTCTGCCTGTAATTTTGTAAATTCGGAATTCAGTGCAGTTCTATCACCAGCGTTATTAGTATCGTTGGCAGCTTGAGTTGCAAGATCTTTCATACGAACTAAGATATTAGAAATAGAGCTCAATCCAGATTCTGCAGTTTGGACTAAAGACATAGCATCTTGCGTGTTACGAGAACCTACGTTTAATGCACTTTCTTTTGCGCGCATACGAGTTGCGATAGCAAGACCTGCAGCATCGTCAGAAGCAGAGTTGATGCGCTTACCGCTGGAAAGACGGTTCATTGCTTTGTCCATTTGAGCTTGGTTTTGACGTAAGGATTCTTGTGCTTTCATACTAGAGATATTAGTATTAATTCTCATAATTGTGGCCCCCCACTATTTTTATATTTTATAATTGATTGCCAATGTTTTTTATTTTTTATATTTTTATAATAAGTAAAAGCGATTTTATGAAAAACATTAGCAAAATCAACTTACACCCTTATTGTAGGCGGTAGCAGGGGCAATGTCAATTAGTACTCATTAAGTTTCGTATAGTAAAATAGTACGATATAGGGCGTTTTTTTGTTTTTTAATAGATTTTTATTTAATTTTCATTTAATTTTTATATTGTTAGGAAGAGATTTTTAAATATTCCTATACGTATTATCTTGAAAACTATTATAAAACAACTTAAGATAAACATATCTCCGTTTAAAAGGTGAGGATATGATAAATAATATTGTAAAACAAGTGTTGTCATATAAAAAAGCGCAGTTTGAGGCTATTATGAGTAATGCGCGTTCGTTTGTTGCGCAAACTGCAGGTGAACCGAGCAGCTTTTTGCAGCAGTTAGAGAATGAGCAGGCAGCCGCAACACAGGAGAGTTCATCAGTAAAGCAGGTTGGAGATCAACTGGCTGCAACTATCACAAATAACGAATGGGCACGTCGCTTTTCTTCTATTATTGAACCTGCGAACAAAAGCAGCGCTGCAACAGGAAGTAATGATGCATGGAATATTATGGGCAACTATACTGTTCAGCCGATTCAGGCAAAGTATAAAGGCGCGTATATAGATATTATTGAAGAAATGAGCCGAAAATATAAAGTTCCGGCTGCATTGATTCAAAAAATAATTGAAACAGAATCAAACTTCAACCCGAAAGCTGTGTCGTCAGCTGGGGCGAAGGGCTTGATGCAGCTTATGCCAGCTAATTTACAAGCGCATGGTGTTACAAATGCGTACGATCCAAGACAAAATATTGAAGCTGGTGTGCAGGAGCTTAGCGGCCACTTATCACGTTATCACGGTGATCTTGTTATGGCGCTTGCGGCCTATAATGCAGGACCAGGAAATGTGAAAAAGTATGGCGGTGTACCTCCATTTGGCGAAACTAGGCGTTATATCCAAAAAATCTTAAATGTGAATGTAGGATAAGTTCTTTTTATCCATTGTTTACATTGCAGGGAGATGTTATTTATGAAAATAAATGAAAACATTCCTTTAACTATTTATTTTGAGTTAGGAAGCACACGAAAACAAATTGATGATTTGCTTAGTATTACAAAAGGGACGTTGTATCGGCTCGAGAATTCCCGTAAAAATGTTGTTCGGATTATGCTTGAAAATCAAGAAATTGGTACGGGTAGAATTTTAACAAAAAGCGGGAAAATGTATGTGGAAATCACAGACTTAACCAGTCAAAAATAAAAAACGTTATATGATGTAGATGGAAGTGAGGGGGGATGTCCATGAGCGGCGGCGAGAAGCTAAGTCAAGAACAAATAGATGCCCTGCTAAGAGCGATGCAGGAGGGGGATGAAATCCCGAATTATGAAGAAGAACTGGAGGAGCAGGGGAAATTTCAGGAGTATGACTTTAATAGACCGGAGAAGTTCGGAATCGAGCATTTACGGAGCCTGCAAACAATTGCAACCAATTTCGGAAAACAGGTTACACAGTCATTGTCCGCACGGTTGCGTCTCCCGATCGAACTGGAACCGTCCACAGTAGAACAAGTTCCGTTTATGAGCGAGTACGTTGAAAAGATGCCAAAGGACTATTATTTATATTGTGTTCTGGATTTAGGAGATCCTTCTTTAGGGCAGATTGTTGTCGATGTGGATTTAGCGTTTATTATTTATCTTCATGAATGTTGGCTTGGCGGAGAGCCAAAGCGGGATTTTACGTTGCGCCGGCCGTTAACAAATTTTGAGTTTATTACGTTGAATAATTTTTTTAATGCATTAAACGATAGCTTAAAGCAGGCATTTGAAGGGGTAACTCCTATTCAACCGAAGCTGGTGTTGACGGAAACTACGCCGACCGCCTTGAAAATTACAACGGCAAGCGACATAATTTCGTTGATGAACGTGAATATTAAAACAGAGTATTGGAACACGACAATTCGTATCAGTATTCCGTTCCTATCTGTGGAACCTATTATGGACAAGCTCACATCGGAAAATATCGTGGAGCACTCCTCCCATAATCGTAAGAATTATGTGGAAGAGGTAGAGCATGAACTAAAGAAAGTAAAACAGTCCGTTCGCGTTATAATAGGTGAACGAAAGGTTACGATTGATGAATTGCTGCAAATCGAGGAAGGCGACATTGTTCCGCTTAATGTAAAGATAACAGATAAGCTAAAAGGATATGTAGGCGGCAAGCATAAATTTAATTGTCTAATCGGAAGAGAAGGAACCCGAAAGGCATTTTTATTTAAGGAGTTTATAGAATAACGAAGCATGCGATAGGCACAGGCACTCCCTGTGCTTATCGCATATGAAAGGGGGAAGCTCGGCCACGAGCGAAAATAATGGACGAACGCTTTAAGCACACTGTATCAACAGTAGAACTGGTGGATTTTAATTCGAAAAAAGAAGTTAGCGGAGAGGGAAACAAGCAAGGTACGCTTGAAACTGTTTCTGATATATATGTTGATCTGATTGTTAAGCTAGGGAAAAAATCTGTAACAGTAGGCGATGTTCAGAAATTAAAGGTTGGCGATATACTTGAGGTAGAGAAGAAACCTGGACATAAGGTCGATATTTATTTAGGAGAGAAGAAGGTAGGAATTGGAGAAGCTGTATTGATAGACAATAATTTTGGGATTATTATTTCTGAAGTTAATACGGATTTGAAAAAGAAAATGCAGCTGTAAAGAAAGATAAGGAAAGAAAGGCGTGGCAAGGCGAATTTGGAAAGAAAATCGGATTGGCTATCATTTCGCAATATGATAATCTGTGTTATGAAATGATTTGCTTCAATTTAATGTGACGAAGCAATCATGGACTAGGAAGGAGGATGCAGCTATACAGTAGAGGCTGCACAATCTGGGCATATGACATATGTAACGACTTTGCTGCAAATTTCAGTGTTTCTTGGTGTGTTAGGCTTCGGTGCCTTTTACATGATGAAAAAAACGCGAAAGCATCAATTATATAAACACGGCGAAAATGGCATTATTCGTGTAAAAGACGGCGTTTATTTGAATCAGCAAACGAGCGCTTTTTTATTTGAAATAGAGGGAAAACACATTTTTACAGTTTTAAGCAATCATGGTGTTCATTCCATTCAGTTAAATGAAAAAAGTTTTTCGGCAATTTTAGAAACGAGCTTAGAAGAAAAAAAACAAGCGGAAGGAGCGCAAAATGCAGAAACCGCAAATTAAAAAAGACAATATAACGAAAACAATGATTTTTCGCATTTTCTATATTGCAACGTTGACTTTCATGTTAAATATTTTTTATTTTGGAAAAAGCGCATATGCCGCAACGAATGCAACAAATGGGCTGCTTGACTTATCCGGAAATGGCTCGTTTTCATCAAATTCGAGTGTGCAGCTGTTTTTGTTAGTTACACTGTTGTCGTTGTCCTCCTCCATTTTTTTAATGTTTACACATTTTACGTATTTTGCAATTGTACTTGGGATAACAAGACAAGGAATGGGATTAATGAGTCTTCCGCCTAACCAGGTGCTTGTCGGCTTTGCGTTATTTTTATCACTATTTACCATGCAGCCCGTGCTGTCTGAGTTAAAAGGACAAGTCTGGGATCCATTGCAGGCAGGAAATTTAACAACGGCACAGGTGATTGAGAAAAGCGAGCCTATATTAAAAACATATATGGCAAAGCATACGTACGAGCATGATTTAAAGATGATGCTCAAGGTGCGGAATGAGGAATTGCCGGAAAAGAAAGAGGAAGTTTCTTTATTTTCAATGGTTCCGGCTTTCACCTTAACCCAAATTCAAAAGGGCTTGTTGACGGGTATGTTTATTTATTTGGCCTTTGTCTTTATCGATTTAATTGTTAGTACTGTGTTGATGTATTTAGGGATGATGATGATGCCTCCAATGATGATTAGCTTGCCATTCAAGATTTTGGTATTTATTTATGTAGGCGGTTATACGAAAGTTGTCGACATTATGTTTAAAACAGTATCCTAGCTTGCGTGATTAAGAGAATCTGAGACGAGAGGAGGGAGTACGGAGAGGGTTGCTTGTGGAATAAGGGGATTCCTTCCGTGCGCTTTCGCGATGAATACATCACCGATTTTTGATATTTTTCAAACGTTTTTCTATAAAGGTTTTGAGGTACTGCTGCCGATTGCAGCGGTGAGTACCGTGGTTGTAGTGATCATTTCCATTATCATGGCAATGATGCAAATTCAAGAGCAAACACTTACGTTTTTACCAAAAATGGCTAGTATTATCGTTATTTTGGTGGTGCTTGGACCGTGGATGTTTCAAGAAATTGCATCAGCCATTACAGAGCTGTTTGATCGTATTCCAACATTATTGCAATAACAAAATTAATAGAAATAAGAGGGCAATATATGATTAGTATGGATATATGGACAGCAATGCTGCTGGCTTTTTGTAGAATCGGTTCATTTTTATATTTTTTGCCTGTTTTTTCTGGAAAAGCCGTTCCTGCAATGGTAAAAGTGACATTCGGGCTGGCATTATCCATATCAGTCGCCGATAAAATTGACATTACCGGAATTGAGACGATACCTGGGTTAATTGCTTATGCAGTGACGCAAATTTTAATAGGAGTTGCGCTCGCAAAAATTGTTGAATTTTTCTTAAGTATACCGAAAATGGCTGGGCATATTATGGATCTCGATTTAGGCCTTGCGCAGGCAAGTTTACTGGATTATAATGCCGGGTCTCAATCCACTCTGATATCGACGCTTCTTGATATTTTCTTTGTGACCATTTTCGTAGCGCTTGGAGGATTAGATTATCTTGTTTTAACGATTATGAAGTCTTTCGATTATACAGCAACAGCAGCGGCGCTCTTGCAAGCTGATTTTTTGAAAGTCGTGATGGCAACGCTTCTCTTTGCGATGACATCAGCAGTAGAAATTGCGCTTCCTATTATGGGGAGCTTGTTTATTATTAATTTTGTGCTTATGTTAATCGGAAAAAACGCGCCGCAGCTCAATATTTTTATGAATGCCTCAGCTGTAAAAATTACAGTAGGAATTCTTTTTATTGCGATAAGTGTACCGATGTTTGCATACGTGTTTAAAAACTTGACAGAGATGTTGTTAGAGGAATATACACGTTTATTTAACTTTTTCCTAACAAAGTAAGTGTTTGAAAAGGGGGGAGTCGTTTGGCAAAGGATAATAAAACAGAAAAAGCCACCCCGCAAAAAATCAAAAAAGCGCGTGAGGAAGGAAATATTGCGAAAAGCAAGGATCTAAATAATGTATTTACGCTTCTTGCTTTCGCTGCTGTATTGCTCTTTTGGGGTGATGGACTGGCAATAGAGATTGCCAATGCAGTTAGCATCTTGCTAAGCAGCATTGATGCCTCGACAGAACCAAAGCAATTTTTTTTTCTAATGGGCTCATTGCTTGTGAAAATTTTATTGCCTATTGTCATTCTTGTATATGCTTTTCACATTATGAATTATTTAGTGCAGGTGAGGTTTTTATTCTCGGCAAAAATTATTAAGCCCAAAGCCTCTCGTATTAATCCCAAAAATTATTTTACTCATTTATTTAGCCAGAAAAGTCTTGTCGATCTTTTGAAATCGTTGCTATATACCGGTTTACTTGGATATGCAGCATATATTGTTTTAAGAAGAGGGATAGAGGGCTACGTTGCGAGCATTGGCTCAAACTGGGTCGGTTCCTTAATCGAAGTATTTGAAGGAACGAAGTCAGTCTTTTTGATCATTCTCATGATTAGCTTAGTTTTAGGCATAGTCGATTATGTATACCAAAGATGGGAGCATAATAAAAATCTCATGATGAAAAAGGAAGAGGTTAAGCAGGAGCATAAAGATAACGAGGGAAGCCCGGAGGTAAAACATAAGCAAAAAAGCTTTATGTACGCCATTATACAAGGAGCAATGGCGAAAAAAATGGATGATGCAACCTTCATCTTGAATAATCCGACCCATCTCTCAGTAGCTCTTCGCTATCGGAAAAATGAGGATGCAGCTCCGGTTGTTCTTGCAAAAGGAGAAGACGAGCTTGCGATGTATATGAGGCAGCTAGCGAAAGAGAATAAAATACCAATGGTAGAGAATAAACCGCTCGCACGTGCTTTGTATTATAATGTAGAAGAGGGAGAGCACATTCCTGAGGATTTATATGTCGCTGTTATTGAAGTGATGAGATATTTAATTCGAACAAAACAAATAGAAATATAGATTCAGTGCAACAAGAGTGGAGTAGGAGGAAGTTCATATGTCTCGTCTGAATTCTGCGAAAACATATGTTTCAATTTTTTTGGCTGTATCGTTTGTTGTGGCGTTGCTTGTTCCGCTCCCACCATTTATTCTCGATCTAGTCCTTGTCTTTCTGCTTGGACTAGCTGTTCTTGTATATATGAGAGCGACAACGATTAAAGAGTGGGATGAGTTGAAATCATTTCCGACGATGCTGTTGTTAATAGGAATTTTTCGTGTTTCCGTAAACGTTTCGACCACACGTGCTATTTTAACCCATGGAGAAGCGGGGCATGTTATCGAGCAAATTGGAAAATTTGTAATTGGTGGCAATATATTAATTGGAATTGTTATTTTTATCGTATTAATTATTTTCCAATTTATCGTAGCAAACGGTGCTTCCCGTACTGCGGAGGTAGCAGCACGTTTTACACTCGATTCCTTACCCGGCAAGCAAATGTCGATTGATGCAGATTTAAATCAACGCATTATTGCCGAAGATGAAGCGAAGGAAAAACGCAAAAAATTAAATATGGAAACAGAATTTTACGGTGCGATGGATGGTGCTGGTAAGTTTGTTAAAGGTGACGTTATCTTCAGTATCGTAATTGTCTTTGTTAACGTTATTTTTGGTTTGATTATTGGAATGATGCAGAATGGAATGAGTTTCCAGGAAGCAGCTTATCATTATACAATGTTGACAGTTGGCGATGGGATTGTTGGGCAAATTGGTTCATTATTGCTGGCGATTGCAACAGGTATCATTGTCACGCGTGTATTTGACGGCTCTGAGGATAACTTAAGCGAAGGTATTTTTAAAGAATTAATGGCGCATGAGATTATTGTATATGCGCTCGGTGGGATGCTTATTGTAATGGGCATTTTTACACCGCTGCCACTCATTCCGTTTTTATTGGTTGGAATAGGTATTATCTTCTTTGGATACCGTAATAAAAAACGGTTAAATCAGGAAAAAGAAGAAAAACTACAAGAAGAACTAAACATGATGAAAAACGAAGCAGAGGCAGGCGCAGGCCAGCTAGACGATTCTTTTGGTGTTTTTACTGATAAATATCCAATTATTGTCGAACTCGGCCTTGATTTGGCCGCGCTCATTAAACAAAAAATTGACGGAGAAACCGCCCGTGATAAAGTTGTGCTAATGCGTAAATCTATTATCAATGATTTGGGCATTAACATTCCTGGTATTAACTTTAAGGATAATACGAGCTTTAAGCCGCGAGGTCGTTACGTGATTAAAATCAAAGGCGCAAAGGCGGCGGAGGGTGTGTTAAAATCCGGTTATTTATTAGCTTTAAAAACACCGCATGTTATGGTGGATCTAGACGCGGAGCCGACAAAGGATCCGATATTTGGAGAAGACGGCTATTGGATTATGGAGCATATGGTACAGGATGCGCAGTTGAAAAACTACCAAGTGCTCGAGCCGTTAAGCATTCTGATTACACATTTAGATGTTGTGATTCGTAAAAATCTACATGAGCTCATTCAGCGCCAGCACGTAAAAGATTTGATTCAATCGCTGGAGAGAGAGCATGAAGTGCTGCTAGATGAGATTAAGAAGAAGGAAATTGATTTATCTCTCATTCAAAACGTAATTAAGCAGCTGTTGAAGGAAGGGATTTCCATACGTGAGCTGCCGACGATTATGGAAGGCATTATTGATGGCAAGGAGGTATATCAAAATCACGTGGACGGCGTGACATCTTATGTCCGTGAATGTATTTCTAAAGTAATTTGCGAAAATGCGAAAAACTATGACGGTAAAATTTATGGTGCGTTGTTTAATGATAACATTGAGCTTGGGACAGAGGTAATGAACAACGGCTATCAAGGATATTTGCTCAACTGGGATTTGGATCAGGAGATGCGTGTAATGGAGCAGGTGCAGCATGTGATGAAAAAAGCGCGTCTTACGGGCCGAGAACCTGTTTTGCTCACGCGTCGTAAGGATTTCCGTTTCGGTGTTGTCCGGTTGCTTGAGCGTTATCAGCTAGATATGAAGGTTCTCGCGATCACGGAGCTTTCCCCAGAAACGATTGTAGAACAAATTGCGGTTATCGAATAACGATGCTATGAAAAAGCTGCGCTTGATATAGACCAAAAGGAGGTGTGAATATTGCATACACTGGACAACCAAATGCTAACACAATTAGAGGTTGTACGGGCAGCTTCCAAGGATGAACTGTACCAGAAGCTTTTTGAGCAATATGGTAAGCAGTATTACCACATTATTGATCAAAAGACAAAACGAAAATTCCCGCTTTTTTGGAAGAAGGAATATGAATTAAAGGTGATGGTGCTGCATCAAGATGAAAAAGCCAACAGTGAGAGCAACGTTAAAGAGGATGCATTCAAACCGGAGGCACGGGAACCGAGGGATGAAGGCATACAGAATGTGCTCAAGAATTTAGAAATGAAAACGAGTGAGTTACATCGGAAGAGCCGAACTGCCTCCTTTGACCCGGCTGCTGAGGCAGCCAAGAAAAAAGAATTATTGAAGCTGCTCAAAACAGGATTTTCCATGTACGACGAGGTAGAACAGACCGTTGTGAAAAAGGCAGAGGTAGAGCAAAACGCGGAGAAGCAAATCCAAAAACAAAGCCTGGAGCAAAGCAGTAAGGATATTGAAGAGCTCAAGGCGGCCATTGCTATGATTAACGGACCGGCGGATGACGTGGATGACGGGGAGAAGAAGGGCCTCCTTCCAGATATGATTGAACAATTTTCTGATTTACTGAAGGAAAATGATGTAGATGATAAGCTTATACAGACGTATACGAAAGCATTGCAAGAAAAACTAACAGATGTACAAATGCTGACTGAGCAGGAAGTACGTACCCGATTATTGCATGAAATGGCAAAGCAATTTAAAACGGCCCCTTTGCTCGATGCGGATGAAAACAAGATTATTGTGTTGTTTGGACCGACAGGGGTCGGAAAAACAACGACTATTTCAAAGCTTGGCTGGCAGTTTTATAAAAAGAAGCGAAGCTTCGGCTTTATTACGACCGATGTATTTCGCTCCGGGGCCATTCAGCAGCTGCAAGGGTATGCGGATCTGATGCAAAGCGAGCTTCGTGTTGCTGCAGGAAAAGAGGAGCTTTTGGAAGCGGTGGAATATTTCCGAAATGTCAAGCGTGTGGATCATATTCTCGTTGACACTGCTGGGCGTAATTACATGGATGAGGATTCTGTTGAAGAGGTACAGGAGTATATGGAGATTTTACATCCGGATATAGCATGCCTAACTTTTTCTGCATCTATGAGGAAAAAAGATGTGTTAACGGTTTTAACGCGATTTCAACCAGTTAAGGCAAACTGTTTAATTGTGACAAAATTAGACGAAACAGAGTCCATTGGGGATTGGCTCAGCGTTTCGGAAGCTTCGGATGTGCCAATTTTATTTGTAACAAATGGGCAAAATATTACAAAGCATATTCATATTCCAACAAAAGAATGGTTGGCTGAACGTGTTCTTTCAAAGGATGCGCCGCTTCAGGGAGAAATATTTGACTTACGCAGAGATGAGTGAGAGAGGAGAGAAGAGTTCGGATTGTCTTATAACCGAATTCGCCTTACATGAACGGACTGTATATTGGTTCTAGCGGAATAATTAATTATATGCAGCATTTAAATGTAACTGCCAATAATATTGCAAATACACAAACGGTAGGATTTAAAGCGGATAAGCTTACATCCAAGGTATTAGAGACAGAAAAGACATATCGCAATGATGCCATGCAACGGACATGGATTGGAACGATGGATTACGCTGTAACGCCTAAGGCAAATCACGTCAATTTAATGCCTGGAACGATGAAGATTACAAATAGCAGTACAGATTTTTATTTAAAAAATGCAAATGCTGAGGAAGCATCTTTCTTTGTTGTTCAGCAGGGCGAGCAAACATTTTTAACGAGAAACGGGCAGTTTTCCGTGAATGACAGCGGGTATTTGCAAACAACGTCAGGAGCACTTGTGCTTGATGTCAATAACAACCCGATTCAGATTGCGCAGGGGACGAGCATTGGTGTTAGAGGCAACGGACAATTGTATGATGCGAACACAAATGAGGCAATCGCTGTACTGCAAACAAAAATGGTAAACAAAGAAACAGCTGCATCTCTTGAAAGGCACGAGAATAGTACCTTTACAGTACAAGGAAGCAATATTGCTGCATTACCAAATGGGACGGCAGAGGTTCATAATTATATGCTCGAAAGCTCCAATGTAGATATAACACAGGAAATGTCTGATATGATGATGAATCAGTCTTTACTAAAAGCATCACAGCGCGTGATGCTAAGCTTTGATAAAATATATGAAAAAGAAGCAAATGAACTAGGAAAATAGTAAGATGCCAGGAAGCAAGCAGCCCGTCTCTTTTAGCAGAGATGGGTTTTTTATTGTTGCTGCAGCTATACAGTTGGAAGCTTAGTCTTGAAAACGATATAATAAAATGAGGATACAAAGAGAAAAAGCATAAATTTCTTTTTGGAAGAAAAGAAACTATAACTTTTCTCACGAGGGCGTCGAAATTCTACATTTTGCTTACCTGCAGGAAGAAGATTGCGTCACTGCTCTATCGGGGGAGATGGATCGTAAGTTAGGTAAGAGGTGGATTGTTTCAGCCTTTCTTGTCTATGTGGAAGGAGATATCAGAATTGAAGGTTGTGATTGCGGAGAAACCGGACCAAGCAATGAAGCTGGCCGCGCCGTTCTCGTTTCGGAAAAGGGACGGCTATATAGAAGTAGGGAAGTGTGAGCTATTTCCAAATGGTGCTTATTTTACATGGGCTGTTGGCCATATTTGCGAGCTGTTGTCCCCGGAGGAGTACAATGAAGCTTGGAAACGATGGACGCTAGAGAATTTACCGCTTATTCCTAATAAGTTTCAATATAAAGTGACCAAGTCAAAAGCAAAGCAATTTTTTACAATAAGGGATTTGGTTAAAAGACCAGAAGTGAAGGAGATTATACATGCAGGCGATGCTGGGCGTGAGGGTGAGCTCATTATCCGGACTATTTTGCAAACAGCACGTATTTCCAAGCCGATGAAGCGGTTATGGATTTCCTCTCTGACTGAAAATGCCGTACGTGAGGGGTTTCGGAATTTACTGCGAGAGGAGGATACGCGCAATTTATATTTTGAGGCATATAGTCGTGCTTGTGCCGATTGGCTTATCGGTATGAATGCCTCGCGTGTTTATACGATTTTATTAAAGCAAAAGGGAATTTCGGATGTATTTTCAGCTGGGCGTGTGCAAACACCTACGCTTGCTCTTGTGGTGAAACGCGAGAAGGAAATCGAAAACTTTGTCTCCAAGCCGTTTTGGGAAGTAATAGCAACATTTTCTATGAACGGAAAAGAGTATGAAGGAAAGTGGCATAAGGATGGAGAATCGCGCCTTGACAATCCCGAGCTAGCACAGAAAATTGCAGCATTTTGCTACGGGAAGAATGCGGAAATTACTGAGGCCCAAACGGAACGAAAGGAGTTTCAGCCGCCGCAGCTCTTTAACTTATCAGCTCTGCAGGCAACAGCAAACCGAGCTTTTAAATTTTCACCAAAAAAGACGCTCGATCTTGCACAAAGCTTATATACGAAGGGCTATATCTCGTACCCGCGCAGCGATTCGACCTTTGTGACAAAAGAAGAAGCAGCCAATTTTTTGGATATATTGGAAAAACTGAGCAAACAAAATGCCTATAAGAGCTTTTTTCCAACGCCGGTTGCATCTATTCTTCATAATAAGCGCTATGTAAACGAAAAAAAGGTAACGGACCATTATGCTGTAATTCCGACAGAACAGGTTCCTGATGTAACGAAACTAAGCGGAGATGAACAAAAAATATATGATTTAATAGCAAAGCGCCTCATTGCAGCTCATTATGAAGCTGCTATCTTTGATTATACAACCATTACAACATTGGTAGATGGCCGTGCCGCTTTCCTATCAAAGGGAAAACAGCAAGTCCAGGAGGGCTGGCGAAAGGTGTTGTTTGCTGAAGGAATAAAGGATGAAGACGACGAAAAGCTTCTGCCGCCTTTGCACAATGGTGAATTGGGAACAGTTCGTGATGTACAGGTAAAAGAAGGGAAAACACAGCCTCCGAAGCGATATACGGAGGGACAAATGATTACTCTTATGAAAACAGCAGGCCGGCATCTTGATAATGAAGAGCTGGAGAAGGTGCTGATGAAAACGGAAGGGCTCGGTACGGAGGCGACGCGGGCTGGCATTATCACGATGCTAAAGGACCGGAAGTATATTGAGGTAAAGAAAAATCAAGTGTATGCAACGGACAAAGGAAAGATTTTAATCGAAGCGATAGGTAATAAAATTTTAGCATCTCCAGAAATGACAGCAAAGTGGGAGCAGCGTCTTGCTGAAATTGGAGAAGGAAATGCGTCTGCTGCAAGCTTTATGGAACAAGTAAAAAAGCTTTCCGCTAAAATTATTGAAGATGCTGTGCAAATGTCTGTGCAGTGGACGTTTGCTGGCATTGATACGGCAGCGATTGAGCGAACCGCATCGAAATCGTCGCTTGGCAAGACGGTCGGGCCTTGTAAATTGTGCGGAGGAAATATTATTGATAAAGGCGATTTTTATGGTTGTTCTCATTACGCAAAAACAAAATGCAGCTTTACAATTTCCAAAAAAATACTAGGAAAAAAATTATCGGCGACGAATGTAAAAAAGCTTCTTGAGAAAGGGAAGACCGATGTAATAAAGGGATTCAAAAAGGGTGAAAAGACATTTGATGCGAGGTTAGAATGGAGAGACGGCAAGATACAGTTTTTATTTGACAAATAGCGGATTTTTTACCTGATTCGATTGTATCGAATCAGGTTTTCTTATATAATAGCTTCGATGCGAGGGGAACGGATGGAAAAGAACCTCGCTTTGAAGCGGGTATTTAAGAAAGCGTTTGCGCATGTTTAGCGGTACCACATAGGTTTTTATGTTATACATACGGCTTGTTACTCGCGTTAGTCTATATCTTGCATTCTACTTTCAGTTTTTTTCAGTAGTAAGGTTAAATTGAAAGAAACATCAGTTTGTGAAATATGCTGTGTAGTGAAGAAGGGGGAAAGCGAATATGTTATCTCATGAGCAACGTTTACAAGAAGCTAATGAAGCTGTACAGAAGGCTGCAGAGGAGGTTGAAAAAACGTATCATCGTTTGCAGTATCATCCAATGCCGCCTGCTTATTGGATGAACGACCCGAATGGCTTGATTCAGTGGAAGGGTACATATCATTTGTTTTATCAGCATCATCCATTTAGTCCTGAGTGGGGTCCAATGTATTGGGGACATATGGCAAGTAAAGATCTTGTACATTGGGAACACCTTCCGATGGCGCTTGCGCCAGGCGAAGCGTACGATCAGGATGGCTGCTTCTCAGGAAGTGCAGTGGATGATAATGGTGTTTTAACCTTGATCTACACAGGGAATATTTGGATGAATGAAGACAAGAGTGAACTCAAGCAAATGCAATGCTTAGCAACGAGTACCGACGGTGTGACATTTACGAAGGATGAAAGAAATCCTATTATAGCGGAGCCTCCTGCTGTTGGCTCATCCCATTTTCGTGATCCGAAGGTTTGGAAGCATGACGATGTATGGTATATGGTGCTTGGGACGCGATATGAGGATTTTGGAAAAGTAGTATTATATCGCTCCGCTGATTTACGAAGCTGGGAGTATGTAAGTGTAGTGGCACAAAGTGAAGGGAAACTCGGCTTTATGTGGGAATGTCCAGATTTGTTTCATCTTGATGGACAGGATGTGTTAATTATTTCACCGGAAGGAATGGAAGCAGAAGGAGATCGATACCACAATAATAGCCAGTCTGGATATATGCTTGGCGCATTTAACTATGAAACGGGAGTACTTACGCACGGCGAGTTTGAAGAATTGGATAAGGGCTTTGATTTTTATGCGCCGCAAACGTTCTTGGATGACAAAGGACGCCGCATTGTTATCGGCTGGATGAATATGTGGCGCACCGCTATGCCTACGCAGGAGGATGGCTGGGCTGGAGCGATGACGCTGCCCCGCGAGCTTTATATACAAAACGGAAGACTAGTGATGAAGCCTGTAGAAGAGCTGAAGGCGCTTCGTAACGAGCATATTTCTGTTCCTGCCTTTCGCGTAACAGGAGAGCAATCAGTAACAGAGGTGTCCGGTGATGTGCTGGAACTTATAACGTCATTTTCGCTTTTAGATTGTACAGCTGAGGAATTTGGTCTGAAGATTCGTTGTTCCGAAGAAGAAGAGACAGTAGTAGCAATCCAGAAAAAAGAAGGAAAGCTGATTTTCGACCGAAGCCGATCTGGAAAGGGAGATGGAGGTATACGACGCACCTCTTTGGATATGAGCGGAATGGAGGAGATTCAGCTTCATCTCTTCATAGATCGCTCCAGTGTAGAATTGTTTGTGAACGGTGGCGAACAGGTTATGACGAGCCGGATTTACCCAAGTGAAGAAAGTACAGGTATCCGCTTCTTTGCAAAGGAAGGACAAGTAGAAGTGTCCTCTTTAGAGGCGTGGACATTGAAGAGAAGTATAAAATAAAAGCAGCGGGTCCCATGGCCCCGCTGCTTTTATTTTATATAGAATTTCCGTTTTCTTTTTATATAATCGTATATGGGTTACTATATAATGAAGGAATGGTTTGTAAGGATTAGACTATGTGGTATACAGTTTGTTATAGATTTGACAACATAGCGAGGCTTGTATGCAAAGTGTTCATTAGTTAGTATAGAAATGGAGAGATAAAGAGATGGTTCATGATGTGTTACAGTCCTTTTTCGGGATGAGTCCGAAAGCTGATCCGAAAGGGTATCGATATATTATAATCGAACAAGAAAAAGAATATGTGGTTTGTACCTCCGTTTGCGATATGGAGGATGTCGGAAAAGGATCGATTTCAATTAGTTATAATGATGAGCAGGAAGTATGGATCGTTTGGCACCAAAACCATCATCCAATTGTGACTATTCAGCGTTTTGCCGTGCAACAAGTCGTTGCTTCTAAGGAAGACGGTGAGGAGACACTGCAGTTTGTATTCGAGCGATGGCCGAGCCGAATGCTGCAGGTGCAGCTTAAGCCGTATTTTGCGGTAGAAATGGGTATGTACTGGGAAACATGTGAGGAATGTGACTGAATCAGGAGTCTATTTTTACTGTATGAAGACCTTACAAACACCTTTAACTTTACCGGGCTTTAAAAATCCTACTGTGATACATGAGGTGACTCAAAATGGGATGCTGTACCCCTTTCGAGTCACTATCTCACAGTTTGGTTTTATTTCGCAGTGCAATGAGAGGCAGAAAAATAATGCTTACCCAGCCGATAAGCGGATAGAGTGTATGAAGAAGCTGGCCATAGCCGATGTAGCTGATACAATAGCTCATAAATAAAATGACTAGTACAACACTGTAGCTTTTCCAGCCGGTCATTGAATGCACCTGCTTGCTCATACCAAATACATTGCCAATGAGCGTTGTAAATACTTCCCCGAAGATAATAAGCACGAAGAAAAAATGAAATGTTGGGTTTAGGCGCCGTACAACTTCTGCCATTGGTATGCTATATTGATAAAATTCCTCCACGGATAAAATAGCAAATTGACTGCATAACAGGATAAGAAATAAGCCTGCACCCCCAAGTACACCTCCCATTGTAATAACCTTCTCATCTTTGATTTCGTACGCAAGCGGGACAAGAACGCTTTGCGAAAGTGAAATATTTAAGGAAACGTACGTTAGCGGACTGGTGATCCAACGCCAATTCCAGCTTTCCTCTGGAATAGCTGTTAAAAGGGTAGGCCATGTTTGCAAAAAGGTAGTAGAGTATAGTCCGATAATGAAAATCATCATAATAGGTACAACAAGGGAGTTCACCTCAAATACACCTTGCAGTCCCCTTGTTAAAATTAAAATGCAAGCTGTAATAGTAAGCAAAATCCCAAACTGTCGGGGCAAACGAAGCTGCTCCTCGAATACAGCACCTGCACCGGAAAGCATAACGCTTGTTGTACCAAGCAGAAATAGGAGGAGCGTGGCATTCACGATATTCCCGAATACATCCCCGAATAAATATTTATTAAATTCCTGCGCTGAGTACGCTTCGATGCGGGCGGCAAGGAGCATCATCTTTGTTCCGAGCCAAATAAACAGGATGCCGCTTGCCAAAATACCGATTGTTCCGTACGTACCATGTACTGTAAAAAACTCAACAATCTCGCGTCCTGTCGCAAATCCTGCACCGACAATTGTACCAATATACGTAGCGGCAATACGCTTCGCCGTTTTCCATTGTTGTTGATCCATACAATCCTCCCCCCTTATGGGTTTGTTATATACATATGAGTGAGTATGGACAAATAGACGGACATGTAGGGGGGAAAGGAGTATATCGTAGGTTTCATCTGATTTTTCGTGCAGGATACCCCGCCTCAAGGAGCATAAGAGAGTAGGTAGTGGGTCAGTTGACTCAAGTAAAATATAAAGTCTTATCGACATATGTGTTTTATCATAGGTATTTTTTGGGTGGGGTATGTTATACTAAGAAAGTTATATAGGCTGTATAATACAGATGAAAGGATGTTATGGAAAAATGAGTCATTCAAATGTAATACAGGCATTAAACAAGCAAATAGCAAACTGGAGTGTATTATCTGTTAAGCTCCATAATTATCACTGGTATGTGAAAGGACCGCAGTTTTTTACGTTGCATGATAAATTTGAACAGTTATATACAGAGGCAAATACATATATTGATGAATTGGCGGAGCGTACTCTCGCATTAAAGGGTGCACCGCTGGCGACTATGCGAGAGTATTTAGAGGTATCTACCGTTCAGGAAAGCACTGGGAATGAAACGGCAGAAGATATGGTACGTACATTGATTAATGATTATACAGCTTTAATTTCCGACCTGAAAGAGGGAATGGAGGCGGCGCAGCAGGCAGAAGATGAAACAACAGCAGACATGCTGCTAGCTATTCATACGGCACTGGAAAAGCACGTATGGATGTTAAGTGCCTTTGCTGAATAGTTGTGAATTCCCATTGAAAGTTCAATGGGAATTTTTATTGGAAAATAGGCGAGAACATCCCTTCATTAATCAGATGAAGGACGCAGCTCAATGATAGGTGGGGGATGAATTGCTTTTGGACAAGAGATGGCGACTTGCCATCTCAATTTTATGAAAGTATTAAAGTGGAAGTCAAAGTAAACTCATTTAAGATTGTAACGCTCTGAACATAAGGATAAATGTAATAGGACATAGAAATCGATGAGTTGAATGAAACTCTTTTAGAAGCTATTTTAGTTTTCTTGGGGAGGGACGTTGCATGCCGCGGTTAAAATGATTCATATCGACTAGCTCTAAAATATATTCATAGTTGTCTATTGACATGTGGATGGTCTGTTGTTCTTTTGGAGTGAGGTTTTGACACTGAAGCTGTTGAAGCAGCTTTTGCTTTTCATTTTCCAACAGCTCTTTAATTTCCTTATAATTATAGGATTTCTTCATGCTGTGCAGCCCCTTTACATTTGGATTGACGATTTTCTCCTGTATTATTAGGTATATGATGGAAAATAGGAAGAAGTACCTTTTGAAGATTCGGTGGAATTTGTGATTTTTTAGAAAAGGTATGCCCTTCCTTCATATAAGGGACAGTTTTTCATTCTTGAAACACTTCGGTGTAAGCTTGAGTGCAAACAAAATCGAAACAAAGGCAGGGATTTGCTATAATAACGAAATAGAACAGGCAAAGAAGGGATGTAAAGAATTTGGGTATAAAGCAAAAAATTCCAGTGACGATTGTAACAGGCTTTCTCGGTTCTGGAAAAACAACGTTGCTAAACCGCATTTTATCAGAGCGTCACGGCCATCGATTTGCTGTTATTGTGAATGAAATTGGGGAAATCGGGATTGATAATGAGTTGATCGTAAATGTGGAAGAGGAAGTTATGGAAATGACGAATGGCTGTCTCTGCTGCACCGTACGGGAAGACTTGCTTGTAGCGTTGAAAAAGTTATTACAAAGCAGGAAAGAGGGAGAAGCAGGGTTTGAAGGATTACTTATTGAAACGACAGGTCTTGCAAATCCTGGACCGATTATTCAAACATTTTTTCTTGATGAAACAATACAGTCATCGTACGAGCTAGATGGCATTGTTACGGTGGTGGATGCGTATCATATTCAGCAGCATTTTGAGAAAGGCGTTGAAGCGGAAGAGCAAATAGCTTTTGCCGATCTTATTATATTGAATAAACAGGATTTAGTGACCATTCCGCAGCTTGAGGAAGTCAAGCACTGGATCCAATCCTTAAACCCAACCGCCCGGATTGTGCCAACTGTAAATAGCGAAATCCATTTTGATTTGTTATTTGGTATAAAAACATTTCGGACACGTGACACTCTTGACATACAGCCTCATCGCTCTAAAGATCACTTGACGGGGGTGCAGGCGTTTGTGCTGCGCGAAGAGCGTCCGTTGGACATGGTAAAGCTCAACGAATGGATGACTGCAGTTGTGTCGGAGCTAGGGGAATATTTATATCGTTATAAGGGAATTGTAGCTGCACAAGGAATGGACAGACGTGTTGTTTTTCAAGGCGTGCATACGTTATTTGCGGCTTCCTATGATCGTCCGTGGAAGCAGGAGGAGGAACGGAAGAGCGAGATTGTGTTTATCGGGAAGGGATTAAATAAGGCCTGGTTTGAGGAGCATTTTCACGATTGTGTTGCAGACGGTATAAAGGTAGATGAGAGTTAGTTGGGCTCGCTGCGAATGTGTTTTCGCAGCGAGCAGCTTAAAAATATATACTATTTTTTAAGGCTCATTCTACATAATCCAAGGATGCCTGTACACCGCGCTGCTCTTTTTTCGTCATTGGCGATGGTGTATCCTTTGGGACATGATTTGTCGCTTGCTTTCGTGCTCGTTTCTTTTTTCCCTTTGCCATCATTTGCACCTCCTTGCTTTGTTACGCATAATGTAAGCCTTTTTTTAAATCTTTATGCAACAAGGAGCGCCGAAAAGCGCTCCTTGTTTCTATGGGTTCATAGCTATTTTTAAGGTTTCTAAATTTTCTTTCATCAACGTAATATAGTCTTTGTTTTTCTGTGCATCTTCCTCAGAAATAGTTGCTAGATGGTTTAAGCGGAGAACTTTTGTTCCTGTTTCCTTCTGTACAACCTCTGCTACTTTTGGAGTCGCAAATGTTTCAAATAAAATATACTGTAATTGATGTTCCTTTGCTATTTTTGCAATTTCTATCAGCTTTTTTTGTGAAGGCTCCTCAGAAGCTGATAGGCCTGCAACTGCGATTTGTTTAATACCATAGCGGTGTTCCCAGTAGCCGTACGCTGCGTGAGATACTAGCAGCTCTTTCGTTTTTGCGTTGTCTACCGCAGCTTGGAACTCTTTGTCTAAATCGTTTAGTTGTTTTTTGAGGACTTCATAGTTCTTTTCAAATTCGTCTTTATGTGCTGGCTGTAACTCTATAAGTGCGTTTTTAATAGCCTCTGCCTGACGAGCAGCTAAAGAAGGATCAAGCCAAACGTGCGGATCCTGATCGTGATGGTGCTCTTCTGCTTCATGTTCTTCCTCTTCACCATGGTCTTCATCCTCATCTTCTGCAGACGCCGTAATCAGCGGCAGACCTTTGGATGCATTTACAATTTTCACCTTCTCTTTCTTAAGAGATGTCTCAAGCTTGTCTACAAATGGTTCTAATTCCGCTCCGTTGTATACAAATAAATCTGCTTTTGCAATACTGACCGTTTGCTTTTGCGAAGGCTCATATGTATGTGAGTCTGCGCCTGAAGGGTAAATAGCTTGTACATCTACATAGCTGCCTCCAATTTTTTGTGCAAAATCTTTTAGTGGAAAAATAGTTGTATAAACGGTAATAGTTCCGCTTTGCTGCTTTGCTGCGCCGCTCTCTTTACTGCATCCCATGAAGAAAGCCGAGATGACAAGAAGAAGAGAAAGGAGCATAGCATATTTTTTCATCATAATTCTTCCTTTCTATTACTAGTTTCTAATTTAAATTATATCGTAACAGTTTCGATTTAAAGTATACTATGAAATCTGTGTATGTGCAATGTTCGAAATCATTACGATTTCAATTTGTTATAGCGTAGAAAGAAGCAAGTCATAGAGTGTTTGGACAAGCATATATTGCTAGTATAGGCAACCTTTATGTTAGGGGGATTATTATGATTTTGTCGCGCTTTTTGCGGGAAACAGTTGGCTTTGTACTCATTGCTCTGTTTTTATTTTTATTTTTCTTTGTAGACTTTACTAGCTTAGCACATATGAAGGACATTGTTCCAAAGAACTGGCTGAATGTGAATACAATATTTTTAAGTATTTTTCTTGAAGCTGCTCCATTCGTGCTTATCGGTGTATTTGTTTCTTCTATCATTCAAACATTTATAACGGAGGATCAACTGAAAAAGGCAATGCCTCGCAATCCATTTTTGGCGGTGATACCAGCAGCGCTTGCCGGGCTTGTATTTCCAATGTGCGAATGCGTAATCATTCCGGTCGTTAGACGTCTTATTCAAAAGGGGATGCCGCTGCATATTGGTATGGTTATTTTAGTAAGCACACCTATTCTTAACCCAGTTGTATTTGCATCGACATACTATGCATTTCGGGCAACACCATATATCGCATACTACCGGCTTGGTCTAGCCTTTGTTGCAGCAGTTATCATCGGGTTAGCTGTATACTGTTTGTATCGTAATCAAAACGTGTTGAAGGACCAGACTTCTGAGGCTGCGCATAGACATTTAGCATCCGAAAGTAGATGGAAGCAAATGTTGCATCATGCTGCGGATGAATTTTTTAGCACAGGAAAGTTTTTGCTCATCGGAGCCTTTATCGCCAGTTTATTCCAAGTGTTTCTTGATCGCCAGCTTCTTGAGCAGATTGCTTCCAATGAAGTGTTATCCCCGTTTGTTATGATGGGATTGGGGTATGTTCTGTCGCTTTGCTCAGAAGCAGATGCTTTTATTGCAGCTTCGTTTAATCATACATTTTCAGCTCAATCCTTGCTTGCATTTCTTGTCTTCGGTCCTATGCTCGACATTAAAAATACCCTTATGCTGCTTGCTTATTTTAATAAGCGGTTTGTTGCAGTTTTTTTCGTTATTGTAATTGTTGTTGTATACACTGTTGTTCAATTTGCTAGATTATAGAAAGGAGGAGCGAGAATGAGAACGAGCGATCAAGAATCCTTCCATCAGTACATACGGGGCCTTTTGCTAATTGGCTTTGGTATGCTTCTATTCAAACTGCTTGTAACAGGAAACATTGAGAATTTTATTGCTCCGAAGATGCGTGTATTTACCTATTTTACACTTATAGTTTCCTTTGTGTTAGGTGTGTTTCAAGTGTGGAATCATCCAAGGCAGCAAAGTTGTGATTGTGGGCATTATCACGAGGAGAAAACGAGGCTCAGTAAAGGTTTGATGTATGCTTTGTTCCTTTTTCCGATTTTAAGCGGGTTTCTTTTTTCTAATGCTGTATTAGATGGAAGTGTTGCTGCAAAGAGAGGGGTAACCTTAGCAGGGACAACGTCTTCACAAAAGCCAGCCGATGGAAATGACGCCGTAAGCAGTTTGTTGACAGATGCAGAAGAGAATCCTCAGCTATTACAGCAAACAGCACCTCCCGGCTATTACGAGGAGCTAGAAAAAAAATTACTTAGCGAACAGCATATTACTGTGAACGATACAGAATACATTTCTGTTATGGATGTCATTGGAAAAGACGTAATGGGTTTTAAAGGGAAACAAATTACATTTGTTGGTTTTGTACATCGTGAGCCAGATCTTAATCAAAATACAATTATTCTTGCGCGTTATGGTATTACATGCTGCACTGCAGATGCTTCCGTACTCGGGATGATGGCTACGGGACAGAACGTTTCTTCATTGGAGCAAGGAGAGTGGGTCCAAATCACGGGTACGTTGGGAGATACGGTTTATATAGATACACTGCTCCCTATCGTGTCGATTCAATCTATCAAGAAAATTGCTGCACCGGAGACGCCGTATGTCTATCAGAAATTCTCATAGCATCTCCCTCAATATGAGCATAGAAGCCTTTTCCCTCTTCATATAGTGAAACAAGGAGGGAGAAGGGGGAGAGGATATGGAGTATTGGTTTGAAGCCTTTGCTATTTTGCTGGCTGTATTGTTCCCTTTAGGCTGTGTTGTTTGGTTTTTAAGAGACTTAATCGAAAGCTTAGGAGATGCAGGTACGATTACGCCTCTTCAGGATGAAGAGACGCAGTAAAAATAAAGGAGTGCCTTTCATAAAAAGGGCGCTCCTTTTCAAATGTCAAAAAAAGAAAGGCTCTTTTATTAAAAAGCAGGTTGCTTCCTGTTCTTTCCGTACAGTATACTTCAAGTATCAATTTGATTCGTAAAGAGGTAAAAACATGGAAAAAAGAGCTGCTTTAGTACTTGGAGCCAGCGGTTTAGTTGGACAAGAGGTGACAAGCTTGCTGCTTGCTTCTTCTCATTATCAATCTGTGACGATACTGGTTAGAAAGAAATTAGAGTGGGAGCATGAGAAACTGCGGCAGCAACTCGTTGATTTTACTGTTCTAGAACAGTACGAAAGCGTTTTTTCCGTACATGATGTGTACAGTTGTCTAGGAACCACCATCAGAAAAGCAAAAACAAAGGAAAATTTTTGGAAGGTCGATTATGAGTATACGATAAGTGCTGCGCGATTGTCTCAACAAAAGGGTGTGCGTAACTTTTTAACAATCTCCTCCATGGGAGCGAATCCGAGATCTATGCTTTTTTACTCACAAGTAAAGGGAAGAGTGGAAGAAGACTTAAAGAAACTTTCCCCGCAAGGTCTCCATATTTTTCGCCCTTCTCTGCTTTTAGGAGAGCGTGAGGAAGTTCGATTAGGAGAACGAATAGCAGAGAAGATTTTCGGTATTATGCCCTTTCTCTTTACGGGTCCGTTGCTGAAATATAGACCGATTGCTGCTGAGCAGGTGGCCAAGGGGATGTACAATGCTGCATTACGAGACACAAGCGGTGTACATATATATGAATCTAATGACATTGCCAACATGCAATAATGTTGGCTTTTCGTTTACTACTATAAGGGAGTGAAAGTATGAATAGGTATATATTAGATTTGTTTAGTTTGGTAGTTGAAGCTGCTGCCGTCGCGCATGGCAAACAAACGAGGAAAGGAAATGGAACACCGTATATTACTCATCCGTTTACAGTGGCGCTTCTTTTGCTGCAAGCAGGCTGTTCGGAAGAAACAGTTGCTGCGGGCTTGCTTCATGACACAATAGAGGATACGAACCTTTCTTTCGAGGAAATTGAAAGAAAATTCGGACAACAAATCGCTCACATTGTACGAGAGTGCTCCGAGCATGATAAAAGCAAGGAATGGGAGGAAAGAAAGCAGCATACAATCGACCACCTCCATACGATCTCGCTAGAAGCATGCATGGTCATGTGTGCTGATAAGCTTCATAATATCCGTGCTACTGTTCGCGAATTTGAAGCGAATGGAGAAAATGTTTGGAGGCGATTTAATCGCGGAAAGGACAAGCAAGAATGGTATTATCGCAGCGTAGTAACTGTACTTGGAAAAAGGGTGCCGGACTTTCCGCTGTACAGCCTGCTGAAACAGGAGGTAGACGAGTTATTTCGTTAGACATATTACTTGATTTCCACATGCTAACTCGCCTTCATGTGTCTGAATGAAAAAGCCTTCTTATGAGTTTCGTTGTTGCATAGGCGAGTCATACAGGGCTGCACTCTACCCACTCTGTTGTTCGTTTTGTGTTACAATAGCAGTATGAATGAAAATGGAGTGAGAGTATGGAATATTCTGCGTATTACGAAAGCCCGTTAGGTTGGATAGAAGTAAAGGGAAATGACCTTGGGATTCTATCTGTTCTCTTTGTGGATGAGCCAGGTTTGTCTTGTACGAATCCACTTGTTGCACAATGTATGGAGGAGTTGGAGGAGTACTTTCAAAAGAAGCGAACTGTGTTTACAGTTCCGTTATGTGCGAACGGGACTGATTTTCAAAAGCGGGTGTGGGCGGCCCTGCGAACGGTTCCATATGGAAAAACTGCTTCGTACTTAGATATGGCTAATGAGATTGGAAATCCAAAGGCTGTAAGAGCAATTGGCGGTGCAAACAGCAAAAATCCCATTTCAATTATTGTTCCCTGTCACAGAATTATCGGGAAAAATGGTGCGCTTGTTGGGTATGAGGGAGGCCTTTGGAGAAAAGAATGGTTATTGGAGCACGAGGGAAGTTTGACAAAGCAACGTGCATATTAAGATAATCTATCTTTATGTATAAGAAACACCTGCAGTAAAAAGGAGTTGAATGAGGGTGTTTTGTATTAATTGCGGAAAGCCGTGTGACCGTTCTTCGCTGAACTGTGAACAATGCCTGCAGCAGCTATATAAGGGAGCACAAGAGCTGGAACGAGAGCTTGGGCTGTTTGTCGGCGAACAATATCCGTTCTATAAGCGCAAATGGGGATTAGAGCAGACAAGAAAGCTAAAGTGGAGTTGGAATGGGTGGGCTGCTTTTTTTAATATTCTTTGGCTAGGATACCGAAGGCAGTACAAGACAGCACTGTTGTTTCTGTTTTTTGTATTAACTGCGAACGCTATTTCGTACTATACAGGCTGGAACTATGGGGTTCCGATTATCAACACAACACTTGCTGCTTTGCTATTGGTGTTTGTTGGTTTTATTGGCTTGGGCTTCTTTGCTAATCAGCTGTATTATCAACATGCGCTCCGCCGCATTTACAAGCTAAAAGCAAAAGGGATTGCGGATGAGGCAGCGGAAATATACTTGCTAAAGGACGCAGGGGGAACACGCAAAGCAGGTGCCGCTTTACTGCTAGCAGTTGGCATTGTCTTATCCCTTGTTAGCCACAGGCTATTTCCAACAGACCTTGATATTGTCAATGCGGTGAGAAACGGCTCTTTATACAATTACCCTTTGTACTCTATTGGTGAATCGTTTGAGCAATATTTTCATCAGGTGTCATGGCATTATCGCCGTGCGCCTGATGGATTAGAGCTCGTTGAATTCCACGGCTCTACGGCGGGAACGGAGCGAGAGCAGGTGGTGATTCAGTTTCTCATCGACTATCATTTAGAAGAGATTGAACCCTATTCCCTTGAAATAAATGGTGTTGTACAGGAGGAAGCGGCCTTCTATGAATTAATGGATTCGGTATACAGCGTGCAGAATCCATTTGAGCTAGACGATGGTCTAGACAAAGATAGCGAAAAAAATGCATTTTAATATAAAAAGCTGTCGGGAATCCCGGCAGCTTTTTGTATTACCATGAGAAGTAGTCATTAGTTTTGGACTTTTTGCAGCCGCAATCGCAGTCATTGCTTTGCTTTTGCTGCGGGTTGTACCAGTGAGTGCTATTCTCTTTGTTATAAGGGTTGTAATATTTTTTATAGGAATCTTTGTAATCGTAATCGTCATAATGTTTGCAGTAACATTTGCAGGAATGACTATAAGAACGCTTGTAGGATCGATCGTAGGAGCGTTTATAAGAATATTTGTAAGAACGTTTGTAGGATCGATCGTAGGAGCGTTTATAAGAGCGTTTATAAGAGCGGCCGTAGGAGCGTTTGTAAGAATATTTGTGGGAACGGTAGTAAGAACGATTGGAGCCTTTTCCTCCAGAACTTTTGTTTGATTTACCAGAACTTTTGTTGCCAGAACTTTTGTTTGATCTGTTAGAGCTTTTGTTGCCAGAACTGTTAGATGAGCCTGGCTCTTGGCTTAAAAATTCTCCCATACCTGCAGCTTGTACTTGTTCAACTGCACGTTGGATGTCTTGTTTGTTGTAATATTTCATCTAAAATCCTCCATAAATGATTTTTGTTATGAGTGTTGCCTGTCGAATGTATTGATTGGCAAACTTTCAATATTAAGATATGTACAGCCATGACAAGTTGTTTCAATATTCTTTGAAAATAGTTTCCTACCTATTAAGAATGGGTATAGTGTCAACGAGGCGGCAGGGCACATACATTAGGAATAGATGTTACTAAAAGGGGAGGAAGAAGATGCTGCCTTCTTACGATGTGTTTATCCATCCTATGAATTTAGTTGAACTTCGAAGAGACGTTTGGGATGATGAACCTGTTCCGGGAAAGCTTACGTATGAGAAGAAGAAATACAATATTTATATTGTGTATCGCGGCTCTCATATCCGTGAGTTTGAAAAAAAATCCTACCATATTGTTTTCCATAAACCGAGATCGTTTTATGGAGTAAATGAAATCCATGTAAATTCCGAATTCAAGGATGCTTCGCTTATTCGCAATAAGCTATCGCTTGATTTTTTTCAAGATATTGGAACGCTATCTCCGAAATCCCAACATGTGTTGTTAACAATAAATGGAAAATTTCATGGCGTATATTTGCAGCTCGAATCAGTAGATGAGCAGTTCTTACGGCAACGTAATTTGCCGAAAGGCTGTATTCATTATGCGGTAGATGACGATGCGAATTTTTCGTTGCTAAGTGAATTGGACCAAGATGTGAAGGAGACATTGTCTGCCGGATACGAATTGAAATGCGGAGATGCGCAAAGTGAGGGCTATCTTATAGATTTTATGTATAAAGTAAATACAATTTCCCGAGCCGATTATGAGAAAGAGATTGTGAAGTATGTAGATGTTGATCATTATTTAAAGTGGCTTGCTGGAATTGTTTGTACACAAAACTTTGATGGCTTTGTACACAATTATGCACTTTATAGAAATAGCGAGACAGGCTTATTTTATATAATTCCATGGGATTATGATGCAACTTGGGGACGTGATATACAAGGTCGTGTGCTGGAGTATGATTATATCCGAATTCAAGGATACAATACCTTAAGTGCTCGTTTGCTTGATGTACCAGCTTTTCGAAAACGGTATGCAGCCTTGATGAAGAGAGTTTTAGATGAACAGTTTACCGTTGCATATATGAAACCTAAGGTGGAGCAGCTTCATGCACTTCTTCGTCCGTATGTACAAAAGGACCCGTATATGAAAGACAAGATAGATACTTTTGATACAGAGCAAGAAATCATTTTACAATATATTGAAAACCGAAATCGTTTTCTGAGAGAACGCCTTATTGAGTTGGATTAAGCGCAGATATAAAAGCTGCGTTTTTTTACTGTCAATACAGGAATTTGCTTCACTTTATGAAAATAATCAGATTTATCTAGTGAAATGAACAAGAAAACGTTTGGGGAAAGACAGCCTCAGAGGGCAAGTCTATTCTTTTTGGCACTAAAAGGAGTTCTCTTTGTCATTATATTCTGGTGGAACTGCTTAAAAGTACCCATCATCATCCTGATAGGGCATTTTAAACTATAAATCTCTTTTGTAATTTCACGCACCGTAATGTAGGTATTAAATTAAGAAAGACTTGGCAAGATGAGCATTTCATGGAATAATGGAAAATGGATACAGGAAAGAACGTAAGATTGAGGGGAATTTCATGCTTTCAAATATTGTAGAAACATTATTAAACTTTTTTATGGACTTAGGTTATTTCGGAGTGGCTCTCGGTCTCATGATTGAGGTTATTCCAAGTGAAATTGTATTATCATATGCAGGCTTTTTAGTAGCTAAGGATGAGATCAATTTTATTGGCGCAGTCGTCGCAGGGACCATCGGCGGGACACTAGCGCAGATTTTTCTGTATTGGCTCGGTTATTATGGAGGACGTCCAATTGTTGAGAAGTATGGGAAATATTTATTAATTAAGAAGAGCCATCTCGATAAATCGGAAGAATGGTTTCAGCGCTACGGTGTTGGTGTTATTTTTTCAGCACGTTTTATTCCAGTTGTACGCCATGCTATTTCGATTCCCGCTGGTCTTGCAAAAATGCCGCTTGGCAAATTCACGCTTTACACAGTACTAGCTGTTATTCCATGGTCTATTTTTTTCATTTACTTAGGAGAGCAGCTCGGTACGAACTGGCGTCATATTGAGGAGTATGCAGCTCCTTATATGCCATACTTTATAACAGGTGCTCTTTTATTTATTGCATTGTACATTTTCTATTCCTTATTTAAAAAGAAAAAAGCTGTATAAAAGCCGCCTTGTGCGGCTTTTTGCTTGTTCTAAAATGAAACGGTTGTCCATAGCTTTGTATAAAAAGCTGTCGGAGGATAATATGAAAGGATCGCCTTTTTTACGAGGAACGTTGTTTTTAACAATTGGAACGCTTATTTCTAAAATGCTTGGCTTTGTGTATGTAATTCCATTTACAGCTATGGTTGGGACGAGTGGTTATGTGCTTTATACATATGCGTATCGTCCCTACACTATTATGCTCAGTATTGCGACGATGGGCTTACCGCTTGCGGTTTCTAAAATGGTGTCAAAGTATGATCAATTGAACGATTATCATACAGTAAAACGGGTATTACGAAGCGGTGTTATATTGATGATTGCAATGGGGATTGTTTCATTTTTGCTTTTATATGCATTGGCGCCTATGCTAGCTAATATTGTTATTGATGCGAAAGACCAGACAGGAAACAGCGTGCAGGCCGTTACGTACAATATCCAAGTTGTCAGTGCCGCTTTACTCATTGTTCCGGTGATGAGCTTGCTGCGCGGCTTCTTTCAAGGTTTTCAGTCGATGGGGCCATCGGCGGCCAGCGTCGTTGTGGAACAAATCTTTCGTGTGTTAACGATTTTAATTGGCAGCTATGCAATGCTAAAGCTATATAATGGAGACATTGGTATGGCGGTAGGGGCTGCTACGTTTGGTGCGTTTGTCGGGGCGGCAGCAGGAATTTCTGTCTTGCTTACCTTTTATCTGAAGCGAAGACGTTATTTGAAGCAAAGGGAAAAAAACAGTATACCGACAACAATGAAATCGTTTCGTTCCTTATATAAAGAACTCTTTACATCCTCTATTCCATTTGTTATCGTTGGCCTTGCCATTCCGATGTATCAGACAGTGGATACATTTACGGTAAATCAGTTGCTTATGCATATTGGTTATACGCAAGTCGAGGCAGAAAAAGTGAATGCTATACTTGGTCTGGTGCAAATGGTGGTGCTGATTCCTGTATCACTTGCAACTGCATTTAGTATGTCGCTTATACCTGAAATGACGAAGGCGTTTACTGCAGGAAATCAACAGCAGCTTTACAAGCATTTTACCCGTACGAATGTATTTGTAGTAATTGTAACATTGCCTGCCGCAATCGGATTCATTTTGCTTGCAGAGCCTGTTTATACAATTTTGTTTGGATTAGACAATGATCCGGCGCTAGGAAGTGAAATGCTGCGTTACTATGCAGCGGCATGTATTTTATTTTCTTTGTTTTCTGTTTCTGCAGCGATGCTCCAAGGGATTAATCAGCAACGAAAAACAGTGATTGGGCTGCTGATTGGTTTGTTTTTAAAAGTGATACTGAATGTTCTTCTGGTTGCGCACTTCGATTTTGTCGGACCGATTATTTCTACATATATTGGGTATACGTTTTCGGTATTATTTAATCTGTGGATGCTGCAAAAATATGTTGGAGGTTCGTCAAGGTGAGGCAGTAAACGTGTCATCCGTCTTATATGTGACAAAAGTGCAAGGGCTACGCATTTTTTATGTGTGACGTGTATTTTTCTATTGAAATCTGTTTATTTGTTGCATATGCTTGAAATGGTACGTGAAACGATCCTATATTACAATAAGGTAGGTCGATTCTGACACGCAGGAGAATTGGGGTGAGCAGAATGTTAAACATTTATTTGTCAGAAGAAAACGGCAAACTACAGGAAGTTAATTCTATTCAAAAGGGCTGTTGGATTAACGTGCTTCATCCAACGGAAGAGGAAATTCAATATTTAATTGAAACATTAAATGTAGAGCTTGATTTTATTCGAGACCCGCTTGATGATGAAGAGCGTTCCCGTATTGAAAAAGAAGATGATACGACGCTTATTATTATAGACATCCCGACCGTTCGTCATGACGAGGATGGCAACTCAACGTATGATACGATTCCAATTGGTATGATCATTATGCCAGAATGTTTTGTTACCATTTGTTTGGAGGAAAATCCTATTTTTGAACGATTTACAAACCAACGCATCAAAGGATTTTATACTTTTAAAAAGACACGTTTTGCGTTGCAGCTCTTATATATTATTTCTACTTATTACTTGCGTTATCTGAAACAAATTAGCCGCAAGACAGTGGATTTGGAAAAAGAGCTTAATAAGTCAATGAAGAATAAAGAAATTTTTACACTGTTAGGATTAGAGAAAAGCTTAGTATATTTTACAACCTCTTTAAAATCAAACAAAGTCGTGATCCAAAAACTTATGCGAAGTAGAAGCGAGTATTTAAAGATGTATGAGGATGATCAGGATTTACTTGAAGATGTACTTATTGAGAACAAGCAGGCCATTGAAATGGCTGAGATTTACAGCAATATTTTAAATGGTATGATGACAACATTCAGCTCTGTGATTTCCAATAATTTGAACAGTGTGATGAAGCTGTTAACGTCCATTACTATTATTTTATCGCTTCCAACAATGGTAGCGAGCTTTTTTGGGATGAATGTCACTGTTCCATTTGCAGGATACAAGCATGCCTTTGGGCTCATTATGGTGATTGCAGCTGCATTGTCTTGCACAACGGCAATTATTTTTTGGAAGAAGCGATATTTTTAAAGCCTCCGTATGGGAGGCTTTTTCATTCTTTCAAAAAGAGCACTTATGTTTGAAGATGAATGGGAAAAAGCCCCCGTGCCGGGCGCTTTTTCATCATATGCTGCTACTGCGTGCATGAGTTAGCAATAGCAAACTGCTCCAATAATAATTAAAAGAATAAACAACACAACGATTAAAGCAAACCCGTTATAGTGGCTATAGCTCATGTTTTTTCCTCCTTACCTGCATCTACAATATAACGTATGTCGTTTTGCCCGTTTTGACATTGGGTATATGTTGGGCGAATGTCTATTTTTAACAAATTTCCAGGTAAGCAGCAAGGACCACCTGTGAGGAGGTGGTGATAAATCCTTTTTCAATCCTACAGCTATTTAGAAAAGCAGCGCTGTACCTTTTCTAAAAATGCTGCTTTTCCTTCTTGAAACTGCTTATGACGATGCCCGTTTGCACCTGAAGGATGGGGAAAGCCAAACAGGCATGTTTGTTCATCAATTGCATGTTCTTTTGACAATGCGAGCAAGGTATCAGAAACCGCCTTTCCAAGCGGGATAATGAGAGTAGGGTGGACGGAGCGCAGTTCGGGTAAAAAGATGGCGGAAATCCATTCCATTAAAATATCAGAACGCATCATAAGCGGATTATGGCCTGTATAGTTTTTTTGAGAGATAAATACGGGATATCTTAGCATAGAACATGGATGCATAAGCGCTTTGTCTTCTCCAAACAGCGATGCTGTTGTTTGAATCCCTAGGCAGGCAGGGAGCCCAAGCGTATCGAGCATGGAGGTTAAATGTATACGCATGGAACCTGCAAAGCTTGCGTGCTGTTTCACCTGCTTTACCCCATCCTCCAATGATTCGCCGTTTTCTAAAGCATGTATGATTGCTTCATAAGAAAGCTGCATTTGGGTCCAGCCAGGCGTGATGCCGACAATCATAATCTTCGCCTGAGCATTTATATAATCAAACGGTGCATAATAGATTTCCAGCTCTTTTTCTTTATCAAGCAAAAAACGAGGATGAAGCAGTTGTTCTTTTATGAGTGGTCCTTTTGCTATTTCCCTGATAGCGGGTAGAAATTCTGCTGCTTGGTAAGCTCGTTTCATGGAAGCACACCTTCAATTCTTTTTAATTTACAACGCACGTACTTTCCAGACGCTTGTCCGGTTTTTATAGAAAAGGAGAAGTGAGAGTCGCAGTATAGCGATATATATATTTTAACCAAAGGAGCAGATAACGATAAGCTATGCTCTCCTTTCGAAGTTATGGAAAGAGGTTGTATCTCTTTGCGCTTCTTATCACAATAAATTTACATATATACGCGGGTATTGTGTATTACATTCACAAAAAAGCCCCGTCTATGAACGGGGGCTCTCTTACACAAATATGTATAGAAGGAAGATGGCAATCATAATGAACTGTATAATCGCCTTTGCAACAGCACTGCTTAAGAAGCTGATGACCGTGGCCAATGCTACGAGAAAAGCATCCTTTGTTTCCTTTTTATGTAACAGCTCTGTTAAAAATACTGATAAAAACGGGATAATCAGTAAGCCAAAGGGCGGAAAAAAGAAAGAGCCGATGATAATGGAAATCATACCAACACGCTCACCCCATTTGGTACTGCCGTATTTTTTTAAAAAGTAGCTGTTTGCGAGAAAATCGGCTGCAAATAAAAATATAGTAAACAGTACCTGCAGGCTCCAAAAGGAAAAGATTAGATCAGATCTGTCTATACCGAACTGATACAGCAAAAATCCGACCCAGAGAAGAGGTATACCAGGAATGACCGGATATACGAGGGCAGCAAACGCTAATAAGAAGCAAGCAATGACAAGAACCCATAGCAAAATACTCAAGTATAATACACCTCCTGATTTTTCTTCTTTCATCATAAGGTTAACCGATAGGAGGAGTCAAAGAAAATGAGAGAGCCATGGATAGTTACTGGGAGTTTATATACACACTGGGAAAGGTGCTTCTGCTCTCGGTGCATTTATGCAAAAGGGAAAACAGGAAGGCAATGGCGGTGTCTATGATCAGAAAGAGAAGGTAGTTTACCTTAAAGAACACAGGGATAAGAGTTTTAGGAAATAGACAGCATAACCTGTTTGTAGAATAATAGAGGTGTAGAGAGAGGGATGGAAAGGCGGTGGCGATAAAATGCGTGTTTTTTCATTTATTGTACAAACAGAACTGGATGTAGAAAAGTTGCAGGGATTGGTGCATACTGTAAGCAGCTTTGAATCGGATACTCTATTATCTGTAAAAGGAAGAATAGTAGATATGAAAAGCATTCTTGGTTTATGTACAATTATGCTCCGTCCGGGTGATGAGGCTGAGGTACGAACATCAGGATACGATGAAGAGGAAGCTATGTTAGCTATTAAGCGATGGTTTTGTTCATGATTTGCTCTATATTCGTTCCTTCCTAGCGTTCAAAAGGACTCAATGAATATTTTTTCTAGGCCTTTTATTGCTCTAAGTTATTCTATCATTTTGAATGGAAATCTCCTTTGTAAGAAGGGATTTTTTTTATTTATCGCTAATCTATCAGCCTGTGTTCTATTCCAAATAGCTTGTACATATATTGTCAACGAAAGGGTGATAGGATGAGCCGGAGCTATTTTTATGTGAAAAAAGCAAACTTCATAAAAATTATAGCATTCTGTTTCGTTGGCGTATTGACTGCTTTTTTGTTTACAGGGGTAATGGTCACTTCGCTCAAGCAAGCAAAGTCCTCCTATCTATACAACTGGATGAGTGAGCTCTCTATGGGGGGATATATGTATGCATTTGGAATGGAAAATCATTACTTTACGCAGGAATATAGAAACCTGAATGCAGAGTTTTCCGTGTCATCATTACTGCTTTCTACTGCGACAAATATTCGCTTTAACGATGTAAGAAGTCTTCTCGGAACAGAATTGCCTGGGCTTGCTAAATATGACATGGAGATTATCATTGCCGGGGAAGGGACAAACTATTCAAATCTACCAATTGAATCTAACATCCCGCTAGAGGAACTGCTGCAGGAACGAAAGGGAGAGAGTACGCAGCAGCCAAAAACAGAAACTTCGGAGACAATTAAACCGCCTGCTCAAACAACGGGTGATAAAAAAGTTGTTTTCATATACCATACGCATAGCTGGGAATCGTATTTACCGCAGTTGAATCTGACTGGGGACCCGAATCCAAACAAAGCATCCAGCTCTGTTTCCAATATCTCGATTTATGGAGATCGACTAAAGCAGCAGCTTGAAAATTACGGAATCGGAACGACGAATGATAAAACGGATGTTGGGAAGCTGCTCGTAAGCAGAGGATTGAACTCTAACAGTTCTTACAAGGTTTCAAGAGAGATTGTAAAGGAAGCGATGGCAAGTAATCATGATTTACAGTTTATGTTTGATTTACACCGTGACAGCGCTAGAAAACCTGTTACAACCGCAATGATAAATAACAAGCCATACGCAAAGCTAATCTTTGTAATTGGGACAGGCAATCAAAATTATAAGAAAAATCTTGAGGTTGCAAGTGCCCTTCATGACATTTTGAGTAAAAAATATCCGAATATTAGCAGAGGGGTCGTATACAAGGATTTTAGTACAGGAAACGGAATCTATAATCAAGACTTATCAGGGCAGGCTATTTTAATTGAGGTCGGCGGCGTAGATAACACAGCGGAGGAACTGAACAGGAGCATCGACGCGCTAGCTGAAGCGTTCAGTGAATATTATTGGAAAGCAGAGAAGGTGAATGGGTAAACGCAAACGAACGGTTTGCGTTTTTTTTATGGGCAGATAAGAAAGCTTCCTGTTTTGGAGAATTGTTTAGCTCCTGCGGTCTGCTCCAGACTCCAGAATAAGCTTCGGTACAAAAGGAAAAAAGCGCCTTGTGCGCGGGGGTGTTCTTTCGCAGAAGCAAAGGCGAGCTATGGGCGCTTTCTTAGTGAAATATCGAACCTTGGTGTTTAATGTCTTTTTAATTGGAAATATATAGGAAGGTATAGTGTTAAGAAAACCGAATTTTAGAAAAGAGAAGGTTTTTAAATGAACAATAATTTTATTATGTAAACAAAAGTCAAGGAGGATTCATGAGAAAGCACTATCTATTTTCAATATCCGGAGTTTTGCTTATAACCGCAATTGCGCTTACCCTGTGGAAGAATCCTGCTATTTATTTCCATACTTCTAATGAAGATGCATCAGAGCAGCTGTTTCCAAGCTATTGGTCTACAGTTGAAAAGCGTCAAGGGACAATAGATGTAGTCAACAATCCTGATTCTATCCTCGTTCTTGTGAATAAAGAAAGAAGGCTCCCAGATTTTTATGTTCCAAAGGATTTAACGATTCCAAAGGTACGATTTTCTTTTGATGGAGATAAAGAAAAAATGAAGATGAGAAAGGAAGCGGCAGCCTCTTTGGAGAATTTATTTAAAGGAGCAAAGCAGGATGGTATATATTTATTTGCTGTATCTGCATTTCGCTCTTATGATCGGCAGAAGGCTTTGCATACGATGTACAGACGAACAGAGGGGGAAGCTGCAGCTGCGGCATCTAGTGCTTCACCAGGAACAAGTGAGCATCAGACCGGACTAGCTGTCGATCTTACGGCAGAATCTGTTAAGTTTGAGGTAACGCCTGATTTCGAAAAGGTGAAGGAAGGGCAATGGCTTGCTCGTCATGCTCATGAATTCGGATTTATTATTCGATATCCGAAGAACAAAACCTCTGTAACCGGCTATACATATGAGCCGTGGCACATCCGATACGTCGGGAATCCACATGCGACGTATTTGTATGAGCATAGTCTTACATTGGAGGAAGTTATGCCGAAGCAGTAAATGGCACATATGCAAAAGGGGGAGAAGCAGGGGATGAAGGAATTGTACAAAAAGAAGGTATATGCTTACATTACGCGAGAAAAGGAAGGGCAAACACAATTGCTCATCTGCACACAGCGTGGCGTCCCAGGAGCAGGTGTACGGGTACCAGGTGGAACGGTTAGACAAGGGGAAACACTTGAGTATGCGTTGCTTCGCAAAATTCGGGAAGAATCTGGTTTGCAGCAGGTCTCTCTCGGACACCTTGTTGCCGAAGAGCTTGTATATATGAAGGACAAAAATGAATATCAGAAGCGGCATTTCTATCACGTTACACTTCCGGAAAGTTCTGTGGATGTATGGGAGCATTCGCTAGGGCATGATGGAGAAAATAACGGGTGTGTACTTTCCTATACGTGGACGAATATTGAAAAATGCCCTTTTTTAGTGGAAAGACAGAGGTCTTACATTCATTTAGTGGAAAAGCAATATATGGAGGCGGTTCCGCGCTAACCTACCAGTGATCAGAGTGTATACTTAAAATTATAAAAAAACAAGCAATACCTTTTCGAAGAGGTGTTGCTTGTTTTTTTTTTTTTGCGAAAAAAAGAAAAAAATAGAGGAGTTTGACGAAATGTGAAGAATATTAATGTTTTACTTGTTGATAAAAAGGGCAATTTTCTTAATACGCGAGTAAGAAGCATGGCTTAAATCGATAGAATAACATTTTTCACTGTTCGTAAATTTCTTGTTTGTGAGATTCATATACATAAAAAAGGGAGAAAAGTTTTGGAAGGGAAAGGGGCGATGTAGGTTGGCAGGATGGGTCGTATGGCTTATGATTGCGGGCTGCCTATTTATTGCAGAAATGCTGACACTTACCTTTTACTTGCTTTGGCTTGGTGTAGGTGCGCTCGTCGGCGCAGCAGCAGCCCTTGTCGCGCCAGAATCGCTGCTTGTACAAGTTATTGCTGCTTCTATTGTCAGCTTGCTGCTTACCTTAGGTTCGAAACGCATTTCGCAGCATTTTCGGGCGGGAAGGGGATATAAGGATGCGGTAGATGCCCTAGTTGGAAAAACAGCAGTTGTGATGCAGGACATTACAGCTCAGTCAAACGGCATTGTGAAAATCGGCGGTGATGTATGGAGTGCCACAGCAGATGAATCTATCAGTAAAGGAGAAAAAGTAAAAGTCGTCGAGAGACGAAGCACTGTATTATATGTCAGAAGGGAACGTGATTCATAATGGTTGGAATGATTCTATCCATATTACTTATTATTGTCGTTGTTGTATTTGCGGCGCTCTCTGTTAAAATTATTCCGCAGCAGCAGGTTGGGGTCGTCGAGCGTCTTGGTAAGTTTAATCGCTTAATGAATCCAGGATTAAATATTCTTGTACCCGTTATCGACCGCGTGCGTGTGTATCACGATTTACGTATTCAACAAACGAATGTTCCACCGCAAAAGGTTATCACGAAGGATAACGTACAAGTGGAAATCGATACGATTATTTTCTATCAAGTGATTGATCCAGAACAAGCAACATATGGTATTTCTAATTATGTAAACGGCGTTCGTAATATTACGACAGCTACCATGCGTCAAATCATCGGTAATATGGAGCTTGATGAAACGCTGTCTGGACGGGAAAAAATTTCTACAGAGATTCGCATTGCCTTAGACGAAGCAACAGAAAAATGGGGCGTTCGTATTGAGCGCGTAGAGGTTGTCGATATAAACCCCCCGAAGGATGTACAGGCCGCCATGGAAAAGCAAATGAAAGCAGAGCGCAGCAAGCGCGCCATCATCCTAGAAGCAGAGGCCGCCAAACAAGATATGGTATTGCGTGCAGAAGGGGATAAGCAAAGTAAAATTCTGATCGCCGAGGGGGATCGAGAAGCGCGTATTCGTGAGGCAGAGGGGATTCGTCAGGCGAAGGAGCTCGAGGCACTTGGTGAAGCAAGGGCGATTGAAGCGATTGCCCAAGCGGAGCAAAATAGGATTCGTCTCTTAAAGGAAGCTGGCTTGACAGAGCAAATTCTCGCTTATAAATCGTTCGAGGCATTAAATGAAGTCGCAAAAGGTCCTGCTAATAAAGTATTTATTCCGTCTAATGCGGTTGAAACTTTGGGCAGCCTAGGAGCGCTTGGAGAATTGTTTAAGGAGAAGGGGAAGTAAGGATGGATGAGAGAACCCAAGATTACGGGTTCTCTTTTTTTAGGAAGGCTCCTGTTTTGGAAATGCGAATACTTGTTGATGGTCTTGTTCTGTAAGCTTTCGCAGCATATTGTATTCCCTTTACTCTATATATTTTTGAAATTGTGAGATATAAAAAGTGAAGAAGCAATTGTAAAATATATGTTTACTTCCAATTTTTTAGGAAAAACTATGAGAAGAATGAACAGAAGGAGGGGTTTACGTATGGAACATCCGATTCAGGGACTTATGAAGGCGGCAATGGAAAACTTAAAAGAAATGGTGGATGTAAATACAATTATAGGAGAACCGGTGCAAACAGCAGACGGTGGTGTCGTATTGACTGTTTCAAAGCTAGCGTTCGGTTTTGGAGCGGGGGGAAGCGATTTTTCTGCTAATGGAAACGGAACGCGTGAACCTGAGGCTGCGTTCGGCGGAGGAAGTGCCGGAGGGGTATCCATCACTCCAGTTGCTTTTCTTGTTGTAAATGGTGACGGTATTAACATTTTACATTTGCAAAATACAACGCATCTTGCAGAGAAAGTAATTGACTTAGCTCCGCAAACATTAGATAAGTTACAAACGATGTTCAGCCAAAGCAGCTCATCATCACAGCAAGGAAATCAAGCCTCGCAAACAACTGGAACACAATCGCAGCCTACAAACGGAAATGAGTTTATGTAACAGTGCCTGTGAAGTTCACAGGCTTTTTTTTTGTAATCATAATGTAATAAATATCATGAAAACGTAATAGGGAAATTCAACTCTTTACGGCAGTTTTTCTATGTTTCAAAAAATTTTCATGATAAAATAAGAAGATGAATTGAAACATATTACACAAAGGTGGCTAGGTGCTTTGTCTGGAGGATCTGACCAAAGAAAAGACATTATTTATATTAACGGAGATCGACGTAATCATTGCTTTTTAACATCTGGCATTACCTTTAGGGAATTTGCGAGCAATATTCCTTCTCCTCTCCATAATCTTCTTCTTTTAAAGCACGACTTCGAATGGACGGATTTAAATTACCATACTCTTTTGGAGTTTGTAGAAGAGGAGAATATTCCAAAGCTTATCTCGGCAGATGTAGAGCAATTCGGGGAATTTTGCTGGGTCGATTTTCATGACATACATGACCTAGATGAACTAGATCCGACGGAAATTGCCGAGCTTTTATATTTAGCGCATAAAAAAGAACCTATTGGTAAACCATTTTTTCCATTGTTGAAAAACAGGTATGCATACTTGTCTCACGATGATGGCTGGTACAACAAAGTATATTACAGAAGACTTCCTGATTTTGCAGCGGCACTAAGCAAAATTGTTCCGTACAAGCTGGGTTTGTTCGGAAAAAGAAAATTTATGTTATTTCAAAAGACTAAAATGTACCCGGCCATTGCAAGAGAAGTAATGGAGCAGCTTATACCGTTAACGGAAGACGGCTTGCTGATTGATCTTGTACATAAAGAGGAATCAAAGCAAGGACTGGAGATCCCGGTGTACGTTGTAGGTTCATATGAGAATATGGACGAAATTTTTGAAAATGTAGTACAGCTTCGAGAAGAGGCTGCTGAACAGGGAGTCCTTTTGTTTGATAAAAAAGACCAAGAATGGAAATGGATTGTCGATTAGAAACTTGACTGTTGGGTCAAGTTTTATTTTTCGTCTGACAAAGGAGAAATGGAATGAATAAGGTTTTTTTGTATGTCGGTTTCGTCACGCTTTTTCTTGTTGCTGTCACAATTTTAACGCGTCCAACCGAAGCGGATTACAATCGTTATTTGGAGAAACAAGAGAGGATTATATGCAGCGGGAAAGACTTTACTTGCGTGCAAGAGGGTACTGGGGAAAAGCTGGAATTGATCGAAACAAAGCTGCAAAATCGTGTATTTTTCATAGTAATTGAAAAAACATTTCAAGGGGAAGGGAATACGAAAACAATAGCGCGTGCATTTGGAATGCTTCATATGTTTTTTCATACGTCTGTTGACAAAGTTGAATAATTACTTTAGATATTGTTTTTGATATGCACAAGATAATATGATATTTTGTTTTTCAGGCAGCCCGAATTATGTCCCTTTTGCTAGAAAGACTATTGACTCAACAAACACACCAAGCGATATGCTTGGTGTGTTTTTGTTTACCAAACGGATGAAAGAAGAGGATATAAAATACTGAACAATACAGAAAAGGAGCCAAAGCCAATTGCTGTATAGCCGAGTGTTTTGGAGCCGTAGTTAACAGCTAATAGTCCCATAATGATGGAAAGAGAACCAAAAACAATCGGATACAGTGCAATAGAAAACAGTGCTAGAAACAGTCCAATATATCCTACGATAACCCCTGTATTCGCCTGCTCTTCTTCACCGCGCTGCACATGCTGCGGCGCTAGTTCAACGGCATATTCTTCCTGCTTCTCTCCGCTTTTAAAATGGTGTGTGCGTTTTCTCAATGGAAATCCCTCACCTTCAAGTAGAGGTATTTTTATTATGCACGTTTATATGCAGACGATAACTTCCATTTTTTTCTGTATGAGCATGTTGCCTATCTGGTATATTTCGCTCAATTACAATGCTGCAGGAATTTTGAATAGGGATTTATTCTTATGATGTAGAATATTGCAGTGATAAAAGCAAAAGGTGGGAGAAACCATGAGCGATTTCAATTGGCATAGTGCGGCTAGGCAGCAATGGGATGAAAGGGCCGGCAGCTGGAATCAAAGCAGTCAAAATATGTGGGATAGCGGGAGCAGAAGCACCATTCTTCCGTTTTTTCAAAAGCATGTTCCAAGCGGGGCATCGGTTCTTGATGTTGGTTGCGGGGATGGATATGGCACATATAAACTCAGCCAAGCAGGATACATAGCATGCGGAATAGATTTATCGGAACGAATGATTGAAATCGCAAAAGAGCGTGGAGAAACGAAGCAGCTATCGTTTGTGCAAGGCGACCTGGCAGGACTTCCATTTGAAACGGAGGCCTTTGATGCTGTAATGGCGATCAATTCCCTAGAGTGGACCGAGCAGCCGCAGCAAGCATGGATGGAAGTAGGACGGGTGCTAAAGCCAGGCGGTTATGCCTGCGTTGCGATTTTAGGTCCGACTGCAATGCCGCGCATCAATAGCTACCGCCGCTTGTACGGTGAGGCTGTAATTTGCAACACGATGATGCCATGGGAATTTAAGAAGCTTGCAACAGAGAATGGCTTTGTTTCTTTAGATGGACAGGGAGTATATAAGAGGGAGGTAAAGGAGCAGCACCTGCATGGCTTACCGGAGGAACTCAAGCAGTCGTTAACCTTTTTATGGATATTCATGCTGAAAAAGAAGTAACATCCGTACCTAGCGGATGTTTTTTGCTGTATCTATTCGCAGTTCAAGGAAGTTGCACATGAGCGTTTCAGTTCCAGTAATTATCATACTGCGTTTAATAAAAGCAACATCCATAATGCTGTATAAGAAAAAATAGCTGTTGGAAAAATAAATGAAACATAGGCACATACCTCTTTTTAAAATATGCCTGGATGTTCCATCTTATATCAAGCTTTAGCGGCTGTATGGTATTGATTTATCGATTGGAGCACAAATTTCTTTAGTACTTGTACTCATGATGACATCTAAAGGAATTGCCGGTGTTTCAGGTGTATCATTCGTGTATTATTGGCAATACTCGGTACAGTTGGAATCCCTGTAGAAGGGCTCGTATTGACCGTCTTTTAGATATGGCAAGAACTGTTGTAAACATAATAGAAAACTCACTAGCAGCCGCTGTTATATCGAAATAGGAAAGTTTAATAAAAATAATAAAGCAGTCCATAAAAAAATAATAAAACTTCATAATATTCACCTGTAAGAATTCTTGTGGATAATTGAACATGGAAAATTTTTACCCATGTCCAATTCTTTATGTAGATTTATATAAATATGTGTTTTAAAACTTAAATTGCTCTTAAAACATGCTTGTTTAAAAATTTGTAGTTTTTTGTGTGATTGTGTAGTTTTTATTATAGACTAGGAAAATAGTCTAGCAGAATAATGAAGGGTTGTTTTTTTGATTTTACAATTGTTCGTAAAAAATGACGAAATTGCAGAGGAGATCAGAAAGATTTTCAATAAATAGAACAGCTGTCTTTATTAATTTAAAATGTAGGAGTACGTAAACATGATGAAATACAAAATTGGTTATCGAACATTTAAAACGGGGGTTGCTGTATCGTTAGCCATTATGATTGCACAGCTTTGTCATTTGAATTTTTTTGTATCAGCCGCTATTATTACCATTCTTTGTGTGCAAAACTCAAAGAAAAAATCATTGAGGAGTGCATCTGCACGTTTTATAGCTTGTATGCTGGCAATTCCCTTCTCCTATGTCTTTTTTGAAGGAATTGGCTATCATCCGCTTGTTATTGGTTTGATGTTGCTATTCTTTATTCCGGCTACCGTTATTGTAAAAGCAAATGAAGGAGTTGTTACCAGTTCGGTTATTATTTTGCACATTTATTCAACCGAGCATATAACATGGAGTGTTATCTTAAACGAGATTGGTTTAATTATCGTTGGAATCGGTACCGCACTGCTTGTTAATTTATATATGCCAAGTCTTGATAAACAATTAAAAATGTATCAAAAGCAAGTGGAAACAAATTTTAAAATGATTTTGGAAGAAATAGTAGAGTACCTGCGAACAAATGAGAAACTTTGGACAGGCAACGAAGTAACAGAAGCTGTGGAGCTATTAACAACAGCCAAGATCCTTGCTCTCCGGGATGTAGAGAATCATCTTTCACAGACAGAAAACTATTATTACCGCTATTTTACTATTCGAGAAAAACAGTTGGAGGTTATTAAGCGTTTATTGCCAATTGTTACATTGGTTCGGACGATGGATGAGCAGCGTTATCTTATTGCGGATTTCATTGAAGAGTTAAGTTTATGTATTCATCCTGGAAATACTGCACAATTATTCTTGAGCAAATTAAAAATTTTAAAAGAAGAATTTAAAAATAGGCCGTTACCGCAAACATGGGAAGCTTTTGAGGCAAGAGCCCAATTGTTTCAACTAGTACAAGAAATTGAACAGTATTTACTTATTAAAGATTCATTAAAAGCTCATTACAAATTGGGCAGCTTCTCTTGACAAAATAGTTAAATTTCGTATTTAGGCAGCAAATTTATGGTATTTGGCAGGGGGCTTATTCTAATATTGCTTTTATTCGTGAAAATGAGTACACTGAAGAATGATTATTGACAGCGCCTTTCGTTTGAAAGGCGCTCCATTTTTCGGAGGAGAAATATGTTTGATCCGACTGTATTTGAAAATTTGAAGGTTGTGGCGGAAGGTGCGGTATATGATTTAGATTTGGCAGGCGCTATTTTGGTGACAAATCGAAGAGATATTGTGGATTTAGCTTCTATGAGCCGTACATACAGTATTTCATTTGTGCTTAGGGAAGCAGAATATGATATAACAGCTCTGTTTAGCTTGACGGCGGACGTGAAAAATTTGGCTGGAGAGATTCTAGAGGATACATTATTTTCTCCTGGATGCGGTCTGCAATTGCAGTTTTTATTCCCTATTCCGTCACCAGAGCCGTTTGTAGAGCAGGTCGATGCACAGCTTCGCTTTATTTGGGGGAAAGAGCGAAGTATTACACAAATCATTTCATACGAGTACAATAAGGAGCCTCTTTTCTACTCTAATACTGCAACGGTTTTGTTTCAAAAGATTATAACGGAAGAGCATGCTGAGGACTTGCCGGCAGTAGTGGATCATATGGTCGAAACGCTCGAGCGATTACAAGAGCTTCTTACAAATTTGAATTAAAGGAGAAGTAGCATGATTACAAATTTACAGCCCTTTTTGCAAACCGCATGGGAAAAAGCGGGCTTTCAGCAATACACTGATGTACAAAAAAGCGTGATTCCGCTTATTTTAGAGGGGAAAGATGTGATTGCCGAATCACCGACAGGTACGGGGAAAACATTAGCTTATTTGCTTCCGCTTTTACATAAGGTAAACCCTGCTATTCAAAATCCCCAAATTGTTATCTTATCGCCAACACGCGAGCTTGTCATGCAAATACATAGCGAGGTACAAAAATTTACAGAAGGCAGCGGAATTACAGGAGCTTCTTTAATCGGGGGAGCTGATATAAAACGGCAGGTTGAGAAGCTGAAGAAGCATCCGCAAGTGATTACTGGCTCTCCCGGCCGGGTGCAGGAGCTTATTCGTATGAAGAAGCTGAAAATGCATGAGGTTATAGCCGTTGTATTTGATGAATTTGATCAGATGATAAAGCAGGAGATGTCTCCTTTATTGGCAGATATTATCAAATCAACGGTACGTAGCCGGCAGCTCCTTTTTTTCTCGGCAACCGTCCCAAAAGCGATTGAAGATAAAGCGCGTGCATTTACAGTTAATCCAGAGGTAGTTCGTATTAAGCAGGCACTGGAAGCGGCAGAACGTGTAAAGCATTTGTACATTTCTGGAGAGTATCGAGAAAAACTTGAGAATGTACGTAAAATTGTACACATGGACGGCGTAAAGGCAATTGCTTTTTTGAATGATCCGTTTCGTCTGGATGAAATGGCATCAAAGCTGCGATTTCGAAAGGTAGCAGCCGGTGTAATTCATTCTGAGGCAACCAAACAAGAGCGGGCTGCTACGCTGCGCGATTTTCGTAATGGAAAGATTCAAGTGCTGCTCGCGACGGATGTAGCGGCGCGCGGCTTAGATATAGAAGGTGTGACGCACGTAATTCATTTAGACTTTCCGAATACAGTTGATCAATACATTCACCGCTCTGGGCGTACTGGACGTATGGGCAAGGAAGGAACGGTTATTTCAGTTGTGACGGCAGGCGAAGAGCAGAAGTTGCTGCAGTTTGCAAGGAAGCTTGGAATTGAGTTTGAGAAGATGGAAATTTATAAAGGGAACTTTGTGACAAAGAAGCCGCCAGCACCAAAAAAGAAGCAATCATCTTTTCCGGGAAGAAAAAAGACGAGATCGTGAGTATTAATGCAAATGAAGCCTTCATTTCACAAGCTGAAGGCTTTGTTTGCATTATTTAGCTTCTGTAAGTATCAGTAATCAACAGGATCTCATATCGAACTGCTGCGCCTTATATGCTCTCGTATTCTCTGGAACATTGTGCTTTTCTTCCATTCAATCAAGTGTGATAATTTTTCAAACATTCCGATGGCTGAACATTGGACTTTCCATGTTGTTCACATTATGATGAGAATATGAAGGAAGGGGGATCAAATGTCTATCTATGATTTCACTGTTCAAACAATTCAAGGTGTAGAAGAGTCGCTGCAGCGATATAAAGGCAAAGTGCTACTCATCGTGAATGTGGCAAGCAAATGTGGATTTACGCCGCAGTACAAAGGTTTGCAAGCATTATATGAGCAGTATAAAGAAGAAGGTTTAGAGGTGCTTGGATTCCCGTGTAATCAATTCATGGGCCAGGAACCGGGGACTGATGAAGAGATTGCAAGCTTTTGTGAATTGAATTATGGTGTGACCTTTCCGATGTTTGCTAAAATTGACGTAAACGGTGAAACTGCGCATCCTTTGTATCGTTACCTAGGCGAACAAGCACCGGGTTTTCTCGGGTCGCGGGCAATTAAATGGAACTTCACAAAATTTTTAATAGACAGAAACGGGACAGTTCTAGAGCGGTATGCACCGCAAGCATCTCCGGAGGATTTAAAAGGGGATATTGAAAAAGCATTGCGCGCCTGAACAAAAGCCTTGGTGCGGTAAGAGAAACTATCATCCTTAAAAATATCAATTATTCTTTTTAAAAAGAGGGGGCGCAGAATCTCTCTTTTTTCATTCGCAGATAAAGAGACATTTTCGTGTTGATTGATGATAATGATGAAGGATTCTGGAAAAATATGATAGGAAGTAATAAGAGTATGAAGATACATTGCCCTAAAGGGATAGCAGTGTTGCGCATAAAGATGGTAAAATAAATGACTAGGTGAAGAATGATGACAAGAAACGAAATGATTGAAAAAACTATAGTTTTTGTAAAAAGCATATTAGAAGTCGATGCAAGCGGACATGATTGGTATCATATTGAACGGGTGTATAAACTGGCACAGACAATTGCCAAGGAAGAGGGCGGCGATTGTTTTATTATTGAAATGGCTGCTCTTTTGCATGATGTGGCTGATGAAAAGTTGAATGAAAGTGAAGAAGCCGGCCTAAAACGGGTAGAGAACTGGTTGGCAGACTTATGTGTTTCTCCTGAGGAACAGAAGCATATTTTACATATTATTATGAATATGTCTTATAAAGGGGGACACGGCGGCAAGGTAGAGACACTGGAAGGGAAAATTGTCCAAGATGCAGACCGTCTCGATGCTCTTGGTGCAATCGGAATCGCGCGTACGTTTGCCTATGGGGGAGCGAAGGGGCGGCTGATGTACGACCCAAAGGTTCCGCCGCGTGAAGCAATGACAAAAGAACAATACCGTAAGTCAAATGATCCATCATTGAACCATTTTTATGAAAAGTTATTGAAATTAAAGGATTTAATGAATACGAAGTGCGCGAAACGATTAGCAGAGGAGCGCCATCTCTATATGGAGCAATTTATTGAACAATTTATGAAAGAGTGGAATGTTAAGATATGAAAATGTTAACGGTTGAAAGCTTATCCAAATCGTATGGAGAAAAGCCGTTGTTTCAAGATTTGTCATTTAGTGTGACGGAAGGACAACGCATTGGCATTATCGGTGTAAACGGTACGGGAAAATCAACGCTGCTGAAGATTATTGCGGGTGTCGAGCAAGCAGATGGAGGAGAAATTACGCATACGCGTGGATATACAATTAGCTATTTGGCACAGCAGCCGCAGTTTGATGAGAGCTTAACAGTGCTTGAGCAGGTTTTTTACGGGGACACACCGTTAATTCGCTTGCTTCGTGAGTATGAGACGGTGCTTCTTAGGTTAGAGAAGGATGCAACGAATGAGAAAGTGCAAGGAGAGTTATTTCGTTTGCAGCAGCAAATGGATGCGATGGATGCATGGGACGCAAATGCAAACGCAAAGGCGTTGTTGACGAAGCTGGGCATTGTTGATTTTTCTGCAAAAGTTGGAGAGCTCTCAGGGGGACAGAAAAAACGAGTTGCGATGGCGCAATGCTTTATTCAAATGCCTGATCTTCTCATTTTAGACGAGCCGACAAACCATCTTGATCATGAAACGGTAGAGTGGCTTGAGGAGTATTTAGCACGCTATACAGGTGCGCTGCTGATTGTTACGCATGACCGTTATTTTTTAGATCGTGTAACAAATCGTATTTTGGAGCTTGATAAAGGTAAAATCTATAGCTATGAAGGAAATTATGCTGCCTTTATAGAGGCAAAGGCACTGCGGGAAGAACAAGAAATGGCACAGGAGGAAAAGAGGCAAAATCTCTATCGGCGTGAGCTTGCTTGGATGCGCCGCGGTGCCAAGGCACGTACAACAAAGCAAAAGGCGCGTATTCAAAGATTTGAAGAGCTAGAAAAGAAAGAAGGACCTTCTGCTAAGCAAAATGTTGATATCGCGATTGGCAGCAGCCGCCTTGGCAAAAAGGTGTTAGAGCTGCAGGATGTTACGAAGCGGTTTGGCGACAAGGTTGTTCTGGATCACTTCAGCCGCATCGTGAAGCCGGGTGACCGTATCGGTATTATTGGACCAAACGGAAGCGGTAAATCTTCTTTATTAAACATGTTAACTGGCAAAATCACTCCTGACAGCGGCGACATTGAAATTGGTCAGACAGTGAAAATTGCGTATTATACGCAGGAAAATGAGGATATGAATTTAAATCAACGAATGATTGAGTATGTGAAGGAAATAGCTGAGGTGATTCATACTACAGACGGCAAGCTAATTTCTGCTTCTCAAATGTTGGAGAGATTTTTGTTTCCGCCTCATATGCATGGCACACCGCTTGCAAAGCTATCCGGCGGGGAGCGAAGACGGTTGTATCTGCTGCGTATTTTAATGGGTGAGCCGAACGTCCTTCTTTTGGATGAGCCGACAAACGACCTCGATACGCAAACGTTAACGGTGCTAGAGGATTATTTAGATGAGTTTCCTGGTGTTGTAATTGCGGTATCCCATGATCGTTATTTTCTGGATAAGGTCGCACAGGAGCTGTTCGTATTTACAGGAAACGGACATGTTCGTGTATTTTTCGGAAGCTATAGCGATTATTTAGAAGAGAAACAACAAAGTGAGAGCCTTTTAAAAGCGGCGGCGGTAAAGGAAAAGAAATCGGAGGAAGCACCGAAGCCGAAAAAGCGAAAGCTATCCTATCAAGAGCAGCGCGACTGGGATACAATCGAAGAAAGAATTGCAAAGCTAGAAGAGACATTGGAGCAGCTTGCTGCAGAGCTTGAAGCAGCAGGTGCGGACTATGAGAGGGCACAGCAGCTTTCGAATGAGCAGCAGCGTGCAGAGCAAGAGCTAGAAGCTGCTATTGAGAGATGGAGTGAGCTTTCAGAGCTTATGGAAGGTTTGAAATCGTAATGTTGCTAATATTGCAATGTAAGAGGAAAACTTTTACACTGAGAGTAAGAACCTGCTAGGAGGTAGATTATATGAGAACAAATAATCCAATGTTAAAAAATGATGTGTTTCGTAAAGCGAATACAGGCGGCTCCGTTATGACTGTAGGAGGCACGGTAGGAAAAGCCCTGATCATGCTTTTGCTCCTGTTAGGGACATCTGTATACTCTTATGTGCAGGTCATGCAAAATAAAATGAACCTTGGGGTTGCAATCGGTGCAGTTGTAATTGCTTTTGTATTCGCGCTTATTACATCATTTGCCCCGCGTGCTTCCTTTATCACTGCGCCAATCTACGCTGCAGTGGAGGGTGTGTTTTTAGGAACCGTGTCGGGGCTGTATACGCAGCAGTTTGGAGATTACGTGATTTTGCAGGCAGTGCTATTAACGGTCTCTATTATGCTGGCAATGCTTATTTTATATGCAACGCGAGTTATAAAGGTAACAGATAAGTTTCGCTTAGGTGTGATGTCTGCAACGCTCGGTGTGTTTTTTATGTACCTAATCGTTATGATTTTGCAATTATTTCATGTTCCGGTTCCGTTTTTGCATGACGGCGGCACAATTGCGATTATTGTGAGTGCTGTTGTCATTGTGATTGCTGCTTTAAATCTCGTGCTTGACTTTGATTTTATTGAAAGCAGTGCTCGTTACGGATCTCCGCAGTATATGGAATGGTACGGTGCATTTGCACTCATGGCAACACTTGTTTGGTTGTACCTCGAAATTCTTCGTCTTGTTTCTTACTTTGCCCGCAATGAATAAGGCAGACCAATCCAAAGGCACAATGTACCTTTGGATTGGTCTTTTTTTGAAAAGGGAAGAAAGTATAACTTTTGGATTGCCGGCCTGCTCCCTTCCGCAAAATAACCTTCACCACCACAGAAAAAAGGCGCCTTTCATGGTAAAGGACACACGGAATATTTCTAACACGAAAAAATTTCTTCAATATTAAAAGTTACGTTTTATCTTAAACGTTTTTCTAAAAGTTAACTGAAAGAAGCAGAGAAATCTCGTTTTGAAACGCAGATTTTGTTCATTTTACGCTCCTTCTTCATTTTTCTACAATGTAAGAAAAAAGGAGGGGCTGTAATGAATCGTGTTATGCTAATTGGAAGAATGACTAGGGACCCAGAGCTAGCTTACACAAAACAGAAAACACCGTATGTGAAAATGTGTATTGCAGTTATGAGAGGGTTTCGAAATAGTATGGGAGAGCGGGAAGCTGATTTCATTGATTGCACGGTTTGGAATAAGTCTGCAGAGCATGTTGCTGCATATTGTAAAAGAGGATCATTAATTGGAGTTACCGGGTCAATTCGAACGAGCCGTTATGATAATGCTGAGGGAAAACGTGTGTATAGGACGGAAGTGTTTGCGCAAAGTGTTACGTTTTTAGAGAGGAGGCAGGAGCAGGCACGACAGTAGTATCAATTACTGGCAACGTGCTACAATAAATAGAAACAGATAAACAAAGGAGAGATTTTACTTGAAGATTAAGGCAATTGAACCAACACCGAGTCCGAATACGATGAAGGTGATTTTATATGAAGAATTGCCTGCAGGAAAGCGCAATAACTATACAAAGGATAATGCATCACAGGCTCCGGAAACGGTGCAGCATATACTGCATATTGAAGGCGTAAAGGGTGTGTATCATGTAGCTGATTTTCTTGCGGTGGAGAGAAATGCAAAGTATGATTGGAAGGCAATTTTACAGAAGGTACGGGCTGTGTTTGGTGAGGAAGGAGCGGATGCTGGTGAAAGCCAGGGTGAAGCCGCGCCTTTTGGAGAAATAAAGGTGTACGTGCAAATGTTTTACGGCATTCCGATGCAGGTGAAGCTAACGGATGGTACAAATGAAGCGCGCTTCGCATTGCCAGAGCGCTTTAAAGGTGCCATTATGAAGCTGCAAATGGCGGCTCCCAATGTTGTAATGGATCGGAAATGGGTGGAACAGAGTACACGCTACGGTGATTTTTCTGAGATTGGCAGCGAGGTTGTAGAGGAATTAGCTGCAGCCTATCCGGAAGATCGTGTGAACGTATTAGTAGAAGACATAATGAAGCAGCGAGGCGCGGAGGAGATCACCGTTAAGCGACGCACCCCTTATCGAGTGACAGAGGAAATGCTGGAGGAGGAAGACTGGACAAAGCGTTATGCAGCGCTTGAGCAAATGGACCCAAAGGAAGAGGACTTGCCTGTTTTGCAGAAAGCACTTCATGATGAAAAGCCTTCTATTCGTCGTCTCGCTGTCGCATATTTAGGAATGATAAAAGGAGAAGGTGTGCTTCCGCTTTTATATGAGGCGATGAAGGATAAATCGGTGACGGTGCGCCGTACAGCCGGAGATTGCTTGTCCGATATCGGAGATGAGCAGGCCATACCGGTTATGATCGAAGCGCTTAAGGATACGAGCAAGCTTGTTCGTTGGAGAGCGGCTATGTTTTTATACGAATCGGGAGATGAAAGTGCACTTCCGGCATTGAGAGAAGCACAAAATGATCCGGAGTTCGAGGTCGCTATGCAAGCCCGTCTTGCTATTGAGCGTATCGAAGGCGGCGAAGAGGCGAAGGGATCCGTATGGAAGCAAATGACAGAATACAGAAACGCTGAATAAATTTGAATGCGGTAGTAGTAATAAAGGAAGAAAATAGATTGCTTTCCTTCCCTTCCCTATTGTATATGTACATGATATGATAACAGCGGAGTAACTTTTAAAGGAGAGAACACACGATGAATGCTTACGAAGAATATATGCGACAAATGGTTTTGCCAATGCGCAAAGAACTGACAATAGCTGGATTTAAGGAACTTACAACTGCAGAAGAGGTAGAAAACTATGTCGAGAATGCGACAGGAACAACTTTAGTTGTCATTAATTCTGTCTGCGGTTGTGCAGCGGGATTGGCTCGTCCATCTGTGACACAAGCGTTGCTGCGTACGGATAAAAAACCAGATCACCTTGTTACGGTATTTGCCGGGCAGGATAAGGAAGCAACTGCGATGATGAGATCATACTTCGATGATATTCCACCGTCTTCTCCGTCCATTGCGCTGCTTAAGGGAAAAGAGGTTGTGCACTTTATTCATCGTCATGAAATTGAAGGGAACTCGATGGAAGGAATTATGAGCAATTTGCTGGATGCATTTGATAAGCATTGCTAAAAAGGGGGAGCTTCTCCCTTTTTTCTTTATGGGTGATCCGATGATTGTGACAACAGCAGGAAGAACAAATTCACAAATGACAGAATATGCAAAAAGTGTTGCTCTCGATTTAGATAGTCCATTTGTCGCACGAAAAGACAATTCTGTACAAGATATACAAAGGAGATTTCAAGATGATGTGCTTGTTGCCGGGAAAAATCGTTTAGAGATTTATCCTTACGGCGGTGAAGAATCATTTTTTTTCCATCCGAACTCATCTAGTTTTCGGTTAAAGCGCTTCATGCGAGGTGAGCATGATCCATTTTTGCAGGCAGCTGCTCTAAAGGAAGGAATGAAGCTATTAGACTGCACGCTTGGTATGGCATCGGATAGTATTATGGCGAGCTATGCGGTTGGGCAAGAAGGAAAAATTGTGGGAGTAGAAGACAACAAATATATGGCGTATTTAGTAGCAAAGGGACTCGAGCAGTGGGATTCAGGAATGCCGGAGATGAATGCGGCGATGCGGCGTATTCAGGTTGTACAAGGCAATCATTTAGCATTTTTGCGTCAATGTCCTGATGCCTCCTTTGATGTCGTTTACATGGATCCAATGTTTGAAGAAAGTATTTTGGAAGCCGATGGCATCCGCGGCCTAAAGCACTTTGCTTTATATGACGATTTGTCAGAAGAAGCAATACTGGAAGCGCGGCGTGTTGCGAAGCAACGCGTTGTGCTTAAGGATCATTTTCGCAGTACAAGATTTGAACGGTTTGGTTTTTCAGTGCATCGGCGTAAAAGTGCGAAATTTCATTTTGGCATTTTGGAGGTATAAAGGCAGGAAATTGAAGCTTTCAATTTTCTGCTTTTTTTCGTTTGCGTAGGGATCACTGGAAAGGGGATAACGATAAGCGAATTCTTCATCTAGAGTCAGGATAGAAAATGTTGTTGGCAGAAGAAGGGGCACAGAGATATGTTCTCGTATCTACTCTTGTATTATATAGATCGGGCTTATATTGACTTTGTTTGTCCGTTACGCTTTTATTTTTGGCAAATTAAAAAAGAAAGAGCAGCCCCTGTCTCTTTCCCTTCATGGTTGTGTAATCATTTCATATAGAAAATACACAATCGTTATGATGCTCACCCCAAAATAAAGTGTGTCCAAATCCAAGATGTATTCCTCCTAGATGAGAATGTATAACTATTACAATTTTATGACTTTTTCATAAAAAATATTCATGGGCTTAATCAAAATGTAACAGCTTTCAATGCGATAGTTTTGTATAATAAAAGTAAAATATATCTAGTTTCTGCAAATGCAGAAGAAAGGGGGACCATATGCCAAATTGGCTGAAGAAAGCTTTAGTCACATTTATTACTGTCTTTACATTTGGACTTGTTACGCCGCCGTCTGCTTTGCTTGATAACGCCAAGGCGCATAAGTCCTCCAGGCCGGATGTTGAGCAAGCCTCCAGTTCTGCTGTTGGACAAGCATCAGAAGTTTTGCTCGATGAGCAAAGTGATGAGCAAGTTACCCCAGCTCTTTTTGTTACATATGCAATGGAGGAAGCGGAGCGGCAGTCGGTTATGAAGTTTGGAACGAAAATTGCTCCCGTTATAGAAGATGAGTTTAAGGAAGTAATTCTACCGCGCATAGAAGAGACATTATCAGCGTTTGCAGAGATGCTTCCATCTGACGCACTGCAGCATTTGGCTCTGTCGCAAAAGCCGGCGGGAGGGGAGAATGAAAAGATTTTCCATGTGTACGATGAGCGTACAGGAAAGGATTTACTCAGATTCCACGTTCGACGGGATCGTCCGCCGTTAGAGGGATACTATTTTAATTTTCATTATCATAGTGTTGAGGACGAATATGCGACGCATTATGATCTTGGCAATATGTATTGGGGAAAAAATAAACCGCCGCAATGGTTATCTTAAAGGACAAGCCTGTCATGCTTGTCCTATTTTTTTTGTCAAAATTTGAAGAACAAAAGCTCTAACAGGTTGGTTTTGTTTCTGAAAATCTGACGATATATTAGATTGTGGAAAAAAAGAAGGAAAGAAGATTTCTTCCGGAAAGGGGAGAAGCTATGGCGCAGGAGGAGACGAAAAAGCTCAATGCGGAAATTCCAGCTGCACTAAAAAAGCGGCTTGATGTGTATTGCAGCCTAAACGATTGCTTCATTTACCACGTTGTGACGCAGGCGCTGGAGGAGTATTTAGATCGGAAAAACGTGCCTAAATCATAGGATACATTTCAGAAAGGGGACGAAGCGATGAATAGACGCAAACGTACATATATCCTTTTGACTGCTTTCACAATATTATGTCTCCCGCAATCTGTCTTCGCGGCAAGCGATGATCCGGCCGTTCTTGTAAAGAATGTAGCGAACGGTATTATTAATTTTCTGATGATTGTTTCACCATCTATTGGAACAGCAGCTATTATGACGCTTGGTGTCATGTATAAGCTTACGAATCAGCCAGGCAAAAAAAGCGAGTATAAGCACAATATGAAAGAAACGTTTATTATCGTAGCTATTGTGATGAGTACGGGCGGTATTATGAAATGGTTTTTAGGGCTGCTTGGGTGATGCTATGAAGGAAAAACAGGAATATATTATCCCGGATAATGTTAGAAGCGATTTTGAAGTTGTACAAAATGTAACGGTGAAGGATCTTCTTTGTTTTCTTCCTGCGCTGCTTGTTGTAGTTCCGGTTTTGCTTATGCCTATTTCTATCTATGTAAAAATTCCGATTTCAACAATCTGCCTTATTGTTTCAGCTGTACTTGTTTACTTAAGACCGGTACGGGAGAATATCCCGTTTTGGCAGCATGCCCGCGATTTTGTTCGGTTTAGTATACGAACAAAGGTGTACTATTACTATAAGGAGGATGCATACCATGAAGTTCAAATGGCCGAAGAGGGAGGAAGAACAGAAGCGGAGCGAATTATCTGTGCAGCGGTTAATTCCAGTTCGGGGAATTGATGGCGGAGTAGTGATTACGGAAGATTTTCGTCTTGTGCAGCTGCTTCGTGTATCTTCGTTAAATCTTGATTTAATGAGCCATCGTGAGCTGAACGAAGCGATGGAGCGATACGAGCTGTTTTTGCGCAGTTTGTACTTTCCGGTACAGACAACAATTATGTCTCAGCCTGTAGACTTAGGGGGGTATATAAGAGGACTTGAAGCAAGACGAACCGGGGAGTCTACAATTAAACAAAGACTCCTTACTGGTTATATTGCTTATGCCAAGGGGATTGAAACGAGCGTAACGATGATCCAGCGGCAGCGATATATCATAGTGTCGGAGCAAATCCAAGGAACAACCAAACGTGCATATGAAGAAAGTATGATGCAGCTTGAACAAAAGAAAAAGCATGTGAAAAGCGGATTGGAGGAAATAGGTCTGAGCGTTGAAGACACGGACAGCTTGGACGTAATTCGATATTTTCATACTTTATATGATTATGAAGGCTCCCAGCATAGACCGCTTGCCGACCATCTCTTATATCCTTATACAACAGGGGGAAATGCTTGTGGTGTTTTCGAAAAGGAATAGACAGCCATCAGAGCTGGAATTGTATATAGAGACATATGGCGCACTGAAAAATCAGTGGGCACCAGGAATCATTGAAGAAACGCGGGATTATGTGCAATTTGGAAGAAACTATGCTCGTACACTCCTAGTTGTTGATTATCCAAACAGCGTGAGGGGCAACTGGCTTACAAAGCTGTACCGCTTCTCTGGCAATATGAATGTAAGTACACACCTCGTTCCGATTTCAAGCGAGAAAATGATTCGGCATTTAAATCAGTCTATTGAAGAGTATGATGCACGTTTAAATCAGCCGCTGTCGCCGGTGCGCCGTAAGGAAACAGAGCGCAAGAAAATAAGTGCGGAGAGTATGCTTGATGCGCTGCTTCACCATAACCATAAGACCATTTTTCTTGTACACACGTATATTCATTTACAAGCAGCCAGCTTAGAGGAATTAAATCGCGTCACAGAGCGGCTGCAAAGCATTATTTGGAAAACGGGCCTGTCTGTTGTACCGGCAAGAGATAATATGCTTGAGGCGTTTCGCAGTGTGCTACCGATCGGAGAAATTACGCTGCCTCATTACACGTATCAAAATATGCACACAGCTGCTGTTTCGTCTATGCTTCCATTTGATGAAAGTGAATTGTTTATGAGAAGCGGTGTTATCATTGGACAAAATCTGCATACTGATAATGTTGTGCTTGTTGATATGAATGATAGGGATGTGTTTCCATCACGAAATATGTTGATTCTCGGTACGACAGGAATGGGCAAAAGCTTTTTTATGCAAAAGCATTTACTGCGCCAGTGGGTGCTTGAAAGCGAGGATACTCGTTTTTATATTGTAGATCCGGAGCGGGAATTTGCCCGTCTCATTGACCAAATTGGGGGCCAGGTTATTCGGATCAGTAATAATACAGAGCATATTATTAACCCATTTCATATTCTGCATGACACAACAGATGAGGATATAAGAGGAAGTGTCCTATTTTTAAAGATGCAGAGATTAAAGACATTTTGCAAGCTTATTTATCCGGATATGACCGTGCTCGAGAGCGCTATGCTAGAACGTGCTTTGTTTGCTGTTTACCAGCAATATGGTATTACGGATCAAACGATATTTGCAGGACGCAGCGCTGATGAATTCCCGACAGTGGGAGATTTATATCAACTTATTGGCGATAAGGAGTATGACAGCTTGCGGGATTTTCGCGAGGTTTTGCGAATGTATACGGAGGGTACAAACTCAAAGCTGTTTAATGGTGCTACAAATGTAAATTTACACAGCAGTGTAATCTGCTTTGATATTAAAGATCTACAGCAGGACGGCGATAGCCAGCCTGTTGCAATGTTTAATATTCTTTCATTCTTATGGGAAGAAATTACGCGTGACACGCTCACACCAAAGAAGCTGTATGTAGATGAAGCCCATCTCCTTATGCGGAATTCAAAAAGCGCCCTCTTTCTGCTGGATGTATACAAACGTATTCGAAAGTATGGGGGAGAGGCTTTAGTTGCTTCGCAGCAGCCAATCGACTTCTTAGGGGCGGTTGAGGGAAGTCATAATGTCGGAAAAGCTATTTTAAATAACAGCATTAGTATGCTGCTGCTAGGTCTGCAGGATAATGATATTCGTGATTTAAAGGAGCATGATGTGCTTCGGCTTTCTGAAGAGGAGGAAGCGATTATCGCGCGCAGAAAGCAAGGAGAGGGTATTTATGTTGCCGGTCATCATCGGGTGTACATACGGGTTGATGTGACGCCGGAGGAGCTTCAGCTCATTGACCCGAAGCAATATGCCGAACGATACAAGGGAGCCTTTTAGCTTGTACGTGAAAACGGCGTTGCTGGGAGTGAGGTATTGGCGGGAGTTTCTTGTTTTTTGTATATTTCTCTTTTTTTTGTTGTTTCTTATATTCTCTGGCGGAGCGCATGATAGTGGAACATACAGTCTGCAAAGCAATATAACCCCTGAGGTGTCGCGCTGGGAGCCTGTAGTCCGGGCGTATGTGCAGATGGAGGGTGTAGATGAAAAGTATGTTCCGGTTTTGCTTGCTGTTATGATGCAGGAAAGCGGCGGCACGGCAGCGGATGTGATGCAGAGCAGCGAATCCGCAGGGCTGCCCCCGGGAGCAATTACGGATCCGGCAGCGAGCATTCATCAAGGAGTCATCCATTGGAAACGTATGTTAAATGTAGCAGCAGGGCTTGGAATTACGGATTTACCGACCATTGTTCAAAGCTACAACTATGGACCTGGCTGGCTATATTATATCAATGATTACGGTAAGGTGGGAACGGAGGAGCTTCGTAAGCAATTTGCGAGAGAACATGCAAAAACAGCCAGCTGCGGCTGGCGAAGTCCGTATTGCTATGGAGATTATACGTACTCACAAAAGGTCATAAACTATTGGAACCGCCTGACGCAGCCGAATCTTGCAGGTGGAGATGCTTTGTTTCAAGAAGTCATGGCAGAAGCGCTTAAATTTGAAGGATGGCCGTATCAGTGGGGAGGAGAAACTCCAAATACAAGCTTTGATTGCAGCGGTTTGACGAGATGGGCTTTTGCTGCTGCCGGGGTTCGCCTGCCCCGCACAGCTCAGGAGCAATATAAGTATACAAGAAGGATAAGTGAACAGGAGTTACGACCGGGTGATCTTGTCTTTTTCACAGGAACAAGCGACCATGCTTTTATTAGTCATGTTGGTATTTATGTCGGGAACGGTAAAATGTATAACAGTAATAGCAGTGGTGTGCAATATAGTGATTTAACAGTACCTGCATGGCGCAGCAAAATTTACGGGTACGGACGCGTACCTGCGGAGGGAAAATAGTGAGGTGGATCAAATCCTTGTTTTTTCTATCTCTTATTCTTACAATCGGGATTGTTTGGCTGCTTGCTCTCTATTTAAATAGCCTTGCAGATCGAGATGAAGCGAGGCGGCAGCTGCAAGATACAAAGCAGACCGTGATGCTATCGGCAGAAAAGGAAATAGACACTACGCTGCTTAAGACCGTAGAAGGATTTTGTAAGGCGCTTTACGGGCCGCATTCAGATCGTACTCTTATTGCTAACTACACAACAGCACGCGGGAAATCAATATTTTTGCCTCCTGAGGGCAAGGCGGCGAATTCAAAAGTAGAGATTCGGATGAAGATTCATAATATCTCCGTGTATTCCGGTATTGTGAAAGAAAAGCAGGCTGAGGTAATTGCAGCAGTAAAACGAACGACTACAATTAATGGGACTGCAGCAACGAGCACGAGCTATATTCGGCTTGAACTTGTAAAGAAGAACAAATGGCTCGTTGATACAGGAGCAGTAATCGGTGAAACGCCGTCTAAGCGATGATTGTATTATATCGGGCACAACATCATAAGGGAGGAAACCAGCATGTTTAAAAGTCCGATTGAGTACTTAAATGAGCTTATCTATAATCTTATGAATGAGATTGCGAATGCTGCTTTTGATTGGCTGAAAATCTATTTGTTTGCTCCTACGGATTTAGAGAAATATAAATATGTTTCAGAAGCGTACGATATTATATTTGTGTTATCGGTTACGCTGGGCGGTGTTTTTTTCGTTTATAACATATTTAAGCTTATCATTGAGAAAATGGGCGGCTACCAGCAGCGGCGTATGCAAGAGGTTATTGTTCGCATGGTTATAGGCGGAACACTTGCCGTGCTTGCTCCATTTATATTAAAAGATGTACTTCTCCCTATTAACAATGCCATCGTGCAAATATTTTTGGATAAAGGCTTACGGGTTGAAACATTTGCTACCTTCATCGTTGTACCAGGGGCGACGACGGCTGTGCTAATCGCCGGCTTTGCAATGGCGCTGCTTTTTCTTCTTCTTGCCATTCAATATATTATTCGAACAGCAGAGCTTCTCATTATTTTGATTATGAGTCCGCTTGCTGCTTGGTCTATTCTTAATGAGGATTTAAATATTTGGAGCATTTGGTGGCGTGAAGCGATCTCCATTGTATTTACACAAAGCTTTCAAATTATGGTCATTTGGCTCGCATTCAACAATATTGGGGATGCAAAAGGTCTGCAGGACTTTATTGTCGGTTTCGGATTTCTGGCATTTTGTTTGATGAGCCCAACATTTTTGCGGAAATTTTTATACACAACCGGAGCTGGACGAACCGCAGCCGGGCTTGCAGGCGGGGCTGGGAAATCTGTGCTCTTCCGCTATGTAACGCAAAAGTTTGTGGGATAGCTGACGGAATCGAGAGGCGGCGTGTGATACGCTGTCTTTTTTACTTTCTTCATTCACCAGGCATGTTGCTAAACTTCATAAAAGAAAATAGAATAGGTATGTACTATTCGCTTGATATGATATGGAAAATAAAGGAAGAAGGGTTAAGATGAGACACGCAGATTTAGAATATTTACATATGTGCCAACATGTTTTAGATAAGGGAACGAAGAAGGAAGATCGAACCGGAACGGGAACGTATTCAATTTTTGGTTACCAAATGCGGTTTGATTTATCACAAGGATTCCCGCTGCTGACGACAAAGCGCATCCCATTTCGTTTAATTGTCAGCGAGCTTCTTTGGTTTATTAAGGGTGATACAAATATTCGTTATTTGCTGCAGCACAATAACAACATCTGGAATGAATGGGCCTTCCGAAAATGGGTGGAAAGCAGCGAGTACAGCGGACCTGATATGACTAACTTTGGGTTACGCTCACAGCAGGATGAGGCATTTCGTCTTCAATATGAAGAGCAGATGGAGTTGTTCAAAACTAATATTCTGACAGACGATGAGTTTTCCAGAAAGTATGGACATTTAGGGGATGTGTACGGAAAGCAATGGCGGGCGTGGAAAACGTCAACAGACGAAACAATTGATCAGCTTAAAGATGTGATCGAAATGATCAAAACAAATCCAGATTCCCGCCGCTTAATTGTATCAGCTTGGTCACCTGAGGACGTACCGACGATGGCACTTCCGCCGTGTCATACGCTATTTCAGTTTTATGTGGCCGACGGGAAGCTTTCCTGTCAGCTGTATCAACGCAGCGGGGATATTTTCCTAGGTATTCCATTTAATATTGCAAGCTATGCGCTGCTTACACATTTAGTTGCACATGAATGTAAACTAGAAGTAGGCGAATTTATACACACAATCGGCGATGCGCATATTTACACAAATCATTTGGAGCAAATCCAAACGCAATTAGAGCGCGAGCCGCGAGCTCTGCCGCAATTAAAGTTAAATGCAAATGTTCAATCTGTATTTGATTTTGATGTAGAGGATATTGAAATTATTGGTTATGACCCGCATCCGACAATTAAGGCTCCGGTTGCGGTTTGATATTAAATATATTTAAAGCACCCTTGTCAAGCATGATAAGGGTGCTTTTGTTCATCCTGGATAATCTTGGAAGGATTACAATTCATGTCCAGTAGGTCATCCATTGTATTGAAAAAGAGATCCGTTTATACGGTAGGATTGCTTATTCCAAATCTAGATAACCCGCTATTTGTAGAGGTCGCAAGAAATGTCTGTCGGCGTGGACATGAATTGGGATTATCCGTTGTCATATGTAACACGGAAAATGATTCAGAAAAGGAAGTAAAGTATATTACTCGTTTAAAAGAGAAAAATCTCGATGGGCTTATTTTGGCAGGCGGGTTTGAAAATGATGCGATTTTGCAGGAATTAGTGGATGAGAGACTGCCCGTTGTCTTAATTGGCCAAGATATCCCTTCTCTTGTTGCAGACAGTGTACGTGTTGATGACTTTTTAGGTGGTTACCAGGTGACTGAACATCTTTTATTACTAGGACACCGAACCATTGCTGTTTTTGCCGAGAACACAAGGAGTAGTAAAGAGCGTCTACAAGGGTATCGGCAGGCCATAGAGGATGCAGGCTTAGAATATAATGAGAGTTTGGTTTTTGTTTGTGATTCTACTGTAAGTGGTAAACAACTTACAAAACAAACATTGGGTCTCATCAATCGTCCAACTGCTATTTTCGCTTGTAATGATTTGTTGGCAGTCGGTATCATGCAAGGGGCAAAGGAACGCGGCCTAAGGGTACCTTATGATTTATCTATTATTGGGTTCGATAATACGATTTTATCCAGAAGTATTGATCCTCTGCTTACCTCAGTGGCTCAGCCTATTGAAGAAATGGGACGTCAGGGGATAGATTTATTAATTCAAAGAATTGAAGAAAATAAGGAAACAAAGAAACAGATTGTATTATGTCCAAAAATCGTTTTTCGAAGTTCAGCGACAGCTCCTCCAATTTTAACTTCAATGCCTTAAATTCAGACTACTAATTGTATCATCAGGTGTTATACTAAAAATGGACATGCCAAATAACCTTCCATCTATCCAATGGAAGGTTTTAAATTTTTTGTATCAATTTGTTGTTTGCTCTAAAATGAAGACATTATTTCGCGCACAATCCGTTAGGGTACAAACAATGGATTCTTCTGGAGTGCGGCGAAGAGGGAATTCTGTCCTAGAATGAGTCAAGAATATGTTTTGGCATAGATCCCATTTTATTTACCTGTGTTTTTTTTGATTTCTCAATAATTTATTAAGTGCTAGATTTATGTTGAAATGGTTCTCAGATTCAAGCCATTTGTCTGGAATGATTAGATAGGAGCAGTTGTTGCTTTGTAAATAACTATAAATAATCTGCGCTTCATCGATTTCACTTCTGCTAACAGCAATTGATGAATTTAGGTTATTACTTTTAAAATAAGTTAAAATGTTTGTTTTTATTTTTTCACCGATTTGTTCAATATATTGGATTTCTAGTGAATATTTGTGACTAAAAAGCACATTGGTCCTCTTAATGAGAAAAAGTTTAATAGTGGAATCGGTTAAGTAATCTATGATGACAATATTATTGTTTCCTTCGGTGAATTCTATAACTTTTTCTTTAGATAATAGGGAGTTTACCGCACTTATATTGTCCCTATATTTTGAGGCGGCTTCAAAATCATACTTTTCAGAAGCAGTTAACATCAATTGCTTCATTTCTTCAAGAATACTCATGTCAGTACCTGTAAGCAAGGCGATAATTTTGTCTATTATTTTATTGTACTGTTTCACTGCAGAATCCCCAAGGCACATACCAATGCACAAGCCTAAAGAATAATTCAAGCATGCGGTATTCTTTCGAGAAGGATTACTGCAATTTATTTTAAAGCATTCTTTTACACCTTGGATTGCTCTTTCTACTGTGTTCTTGCTTGTAAATGGACCGAAATAAAGCTTGCCATCATTTTCAATGGGGCCATAAGTAATCTCGATATCGCGATAATCCTCGTCCATATTTATTGCTATATAGGTAAAGGACTGTGGATTTTTCATCATCCTGTTATATGTGGGCTTTAATTCCTTGATTAATTTACATTCCAGCATAAAAGCCTCAAATTCTGTATCTGTAAGTATATAGTCAAAATCCTTTAAGTGGTTTATAAGCTTTTTAACCTTTGGAGAATGGCTTTTTGAGTTTCGAAAATAAGATTGAACTCTATTCTTTAAATTTTTTGCCTTTCCCACATAAATGATCTGACCAAGGGAATCTTTCATAAGATAAACTCCAGGGGATAAGGGCAGTTTTTTTACCTTTTCTTGTAGATTAATGTTAGTTCATCCCTTTACTAAGATAATATGTTACCTATTATTTTACCACGACATTGGGTTAAGATAAATTTCGATAGGATTTTAGTTTGATAGGTACAGGGCGGAACTTCTACATAGGTCTCTAACCTAAAAGGAATCGGGATGATCCTGGTTCCATGTTTAAATATTTGTATACTAGCGGGATTTCTTGTTTTAGGAGATGTACAAAGATGACATACTTGAACTTAATAGGAGGGAATACACATGGCAGAACCGCTTAAAGCTATATATAATAAGGAATTTCTTTATCAATTTGGCAGGAAGGTCAGGGAGGCATATAGTGCTTTCGATATTGAGGGATTTGTTGCCGCTGTTTTAGGTGATGATTGGGGTATTTTGGAACTAAAAACTAGAATACGTCGGATAAGTTTATCTCTTGGAAAGTACCTGCCCCAGAAATACGAAGAGGCATTGAATGTTCTATTTAAAGTTGATGAGGAATGCATAGGATTTCCTTACCTGTTCTTTCCTGATTTTGTGGAAGTGTACGGGCAAAATCAGGAGCATTGGGAGCTTTCTATGAAAGCTTTGGAACGGTTTACGCAGAGGTCATCAGCTGAATTTGCTGTAAGGCCATTCCTAATTCGTGATCCAGAGAGGATGATGCGTCAGATGAATGCTTGGGCGAAACATCCTAATGAACATGTTCGAAGGCTTGCAAGTGAGGGATGCAGACCAAGTCTTCCTTGGGGGCAAGCATTGCCGCAATTTAAGGAAGATCCCACTCCAATTCTTCCTGTACTTGAGCAATTAAAGACAGATTCATCACTCTATGTTCGCAAAAGTGTTGCCAATAATCTAAATGACATCTCAAAAACACATCCGGAATTGGTTATCCAAATTACCTTGGGTTGGTATGGGAAGCATGAATATACAGACTGGATTGTAAAGCATGCCTGCCGTACTTTGTTGAAAAAAGGGAATAGACGGGTGTTGTCTATTTTTGGTTACAAGGATGATGAATCCATTCAATTACGTCATTTTGCTTGTAGCCCTGATAGTATTTCAATTGGAGAAGAGATTCGCTTCTCATTTCAGGTCAAATCTGAAAAGCACACTAAAATAAGGGTTGAATATGCAATCGACTATGTTAAATCTAAAGGGCATAGGAGCAAAAAAGTATTTCAGATAACGGAAACGGAAATAAAAAGCGGAGAGACCAAATCTTATTCAAGAAAACATTCCTTTAAAGATTTGACTACCAGGAAACATTACGAGGGAGTTCATTCACTATCCATTATTATTAATGGTGCAGTAAGAAACTCATTTGATTTTATTGTTAAGTAAGCAAATGATTTTACATCTTTTTTGCTTTAGCTACGATCAAACCTGGATAAGAGAATTAGCACTAAACAACGCCCTTCATTTGGATTAGTGAGTCCTTTATTTATTGATAAATCGTTCATATTCCGACGATATTCATTTATACTCTTTGTTAAATCTAGTGCTTTTTTTAATATCATTTTTCCTTGCTACTCCTTCCTAGCACTTATCAAATTTATAAGGACTCTTTACAAAACAACACTATTCTTTAATACAGCTATAATTTTAGATTCAGAGTTGCTGAGAGCCTCTCGAACAGGCTCTCAAGCAGTCTCTTAAACAATCAATGATCAACCCATGCCGATTCTTGTTAAGTATTCTCTTGTGCTTTTCGCGATCGGGAATGGTTTCTCGAAGGGCTCAGGATACATATCCTGTTCCACGATGGCCCAACCGGTAAAATCGATATCTTCTAATACTTTCACGAAGGCTTTCATATCCACCACACCTAGTTCAGGCTCGCACATGATATCCTCACTGACCGCTTTCGCAAAGGACCAGCCCTCTTCTTGCATTTTCTCTCTTACCTTTAGATCACAGCTTTTCAAGTGAAGATACGGAATTCGTTTGTAATGTTTTCTCATAAAGGCAACCGGATCTCCATCCGCGTACGCGTGATGACCTGTGTCCAGACAGAGATTAATATCCGTATCATGCAAGAGTCTTTCAATTTGCTCTTCCGTTTCAATATGGCTTTGGGCATGAGGGTGAAAAACCACTTCTAAGCCGTAATTGAATTTCGCGTGGTCTCGTATTTTTAGGATATTGGTGATAAACTTGTCCCATTCAGCATCGTTTAAGAATTGTGGTCTTACCAATTCACCGGTAAAAAGATCGGTATAGCAATCATCGATCAAAACCACATATTTTGCACTTTCAAACCGTAACTGAAGCCCAGCCATCTCATCCAGTAAAGCAATCAGTTCCTCTGTCTTACGATCGGATGTAAGATCCCCACAAGGATTGTTGCGGTCAGCTCAAGATTTCTTTTCTCAAGTTCCTCATGTAATCTCTCATATTCATTGGGAAGATATCCCCATGGTCCGAACTCAATCCCTGCATATCCAGCTGCAGCCATTTCATCTATGCATCTTTCCCACGGTGTCTGTTTTTCATTTTCCGGAAACCATACTCCCCAAGAATCTGGTGCTGTACCAAATTTGACTTTCATATTTTCTCTCCTCATTTGTAATTTAAGTAATTTGTTGTACGATGCATTTGTTTTCTTAATAAAAAAAGAATAAAATAAAAATGTACAACGAATTGGTAATTTCAAGGAGGGAAAAATCATGGCTGATGAAACAAAAGTGTTTCCGGTTGAAGCAGCAGAAGGAAAGAGGCTTAAAAAGAAAGAGGACATACATAACAAATCAATACGTATACCGGATGAGGAGCAAACGAAGGTTAATAAAATTATAGAGTTAGAGAGTGTTGCTAACTTTAATGAAGCGATGAAAACACTAACAGCCCGCTATTTTGCTACTTCATTAGAAAGCATTGAAACCTTTGGCGCTCAAATCCAAATGACAAACAACTTGATGTTTCGGCTGCAGGATATTTTCACTTCTGTTATTACAACATCGAGAGAAAGAATAGAACAAAATCCGTTTAGTTTTGAACTGGATAAAAAGAAATTGCAAGGAAAGATAGATGCTCTGTCAGCTAAACTAAATTCTGAAGAAGAAATTGCGAACTCTCAAGCAAAGCAAATTCTTGGATTAGAAGAGAATGAAGCACGTCTAGAAGAATTAACAAGGACGCAAAAAGCTTCTATTGAAAACTTAAATGCAACAATTGAGAAACTCCGTTCCGATAAAGCAAAGTTAGAAGCTGATAAAAAGAAGCTGCGCCTTAAAGCAGAGGTAGCAACGAAAGAAAATCAGGAATCTCTACAAAAGATAGCGGATTTACAAAATCAATTACATGCAGCACAGAAAGAATTGCAAAAAATAGGGGAGTTAGAACGTGAAAAAATCGGATTGGAACAACAGTTATCTGTTGCTCTTGAAACCCACAAAAATGAACTGATACAAATTTCTAAACAAAAAGACTTAGAAAAACAAGATGAAATGTTAGAGTTGCAACAAAAACTGTTAATTAAACATCAAGAGGAACTATCAAAAGAAGTTGAGAAAAGAGAAGAACTGAATAATACAGTTTTAGAGTTAAACCGAATCATTCAGCAACAAACAGTAGATGCAGATGAAACAAAAAACAATTACGAGAAAGAAATTAAGAAACTAAACAAAAAAGCAATTGAAGCCCAAAATAGATATGAAGCCGAATTTACAAAGTTAAAAGAGGAAATCGCCTCTTTAAAATAGCAGAAAAAGGGTTCTGGTGCAAAAGGACTGAGACAACTAACCCAACATGAATATTGCCTGCTCCGCGGGCAATTTTTATTTGGGATGAAAAACTCAAACTCGAATATTAGTGGTATGAAAGGATTTAATGTTCGGGATTGGTCTTATGTTTTTGTTAATATTTTGACGGAATTCGAGATTTGCATCAGAACTATCTTTTCGCCCTTGATTAATGTACGAGCAAAATGGTCAAGCTTAGTTACAACCAAAGTATCGCTGTAATTCATTACACTTTGATCTATCTGTAGTTTTACCTGTAAGTGCTTCTTGTACTATCTCATTACAGTTGTACCCTCCCAATATTCTAAGCTGGCTTGTTAAGCTGTTCCCATCCCTCGCCTGTCCATAGGTACTTACCCTAGAATATCCGTAGATCATTAGTAATTCCCCCATATTATTATAAAATGTGCGTTATCTTGCCTATCTTTTGATAAATGATTTGGTGGCCTCGTAATTCAGATGCTAAGCTTCTATGTTCCTAACAGGTCATGTTTGCGTCAGAACCTACTATCTCCCGTTTCACAATTACTAAATTAAAACCATACATTTACAAAAAAGAAATAAATACTCAAAGTCTATTTGCTAATCTGTTAATAGATTTACTTTTGAAACATTTATTGGAAGAAATGGGGGTTTTTTATGAGCAATCAGGATTCAAGGAAAGAGTTGAACAGACGGGAATTTATAAAAATAGGAGGAATGGGAGCACTTGCGTTAACAATTGGATCTGCTGGAGTTTCAACAGATGTATTCAGCAGTACAGCTCATGCCGAAACAAATGAGAATATAACCGAAGCAAATGATGATGCAAAAATCCAGTTTAATCCGGATGGAAAGTTCAAAATCGTACAGTTTAATGATGCTCAAGATGATGAGAACATTGATCGCCGGACTGTGCAGCTCATGGAAGCAGTGCTTGACAAAGAGAAACCGGATTTTGTTGTGCTCAACGGAGACAATATTACTGGGGGCTGTGATACGCCGGCTGAGATGAAACAAGCCATTAACAACGTCGCCCAGCCGATGGAAAAACGGGGTATAAAGTGGGCTATTACCTTCGGAAACCATGATGAGGATTCTACCCCAGTTGGTGGTCTTGATGAGGCAGCTATGCTCGAAATCTATATGTCTTACAAATATAACGTGAACCAACCCGGTGCAAAAGGCATTACCGGTACCGGCAACATGAACCTAATTATTAAGGATTCCAAGGGCAAGAGTCCGGCATTCAATCTATGGTTGCTTGATAGTGGAAGATATGCTCCGAATACGATCGCGGGACAGGATTTTCAAGGATATCCAACCTGGGATTGGCTCCGTTTTGACCAAGTGAGCTGGTATTATGAAACATCTAAAAGGCTGGAGAAACAATTTGGAAGAAAAATTCCTTCACTCATGTTCATTCATATTCCCCTATGGGAACACCGATATATGTGGTTTGCGAGTGTAGAAGGAAGAACGGACGAGAATCATGCGATTGCCATGCAAAAACACAATATCACAGGAGAAAGAAATGAGGAAGAGTGCCCAGGTCCGATTAACAGCGGAATGTTTTCGGCCATCTTGGCGAGGGGGGACGTTAAAGGTGTTTTTTGCGGACACGACCATGTGAATACATACGCGGGTAATTACTACGGAATCATGCTCGGCTATGCTGGCAGTGTTGGATTTGGCGCCTACGGACTTCCAGGTGCCGAAAGAAATAGACTGCGTGGTGCACGCGTATTCAATCTGGATGAAAATACGGAAAATGTCCTTGTTGAAACCTACATGGTTTTCGCTAGGGATTATGGCATAGATTTGACAGCAAACGATCAAAGTATCGCTCCTGCACCACTAGAGAATAGCAAGAAAGAAGAGAAAGTAGTGAATAGGCAAGGTTAATTGTCTGAAATTTATCCTATCTAGAGAAAGAAGAAAAAATATATTTGAAGCAATGCTCTAGAAGATGTAAGTGACACAAGGTCCTGTCCACTGTATTTGCTGGTTCGACGGACAAACCCTACTTCTTTAGCGATTTTCTGAAGAGTTTGAGGTGATAAAAACCGCCGTAGTTCCTGAGAGAAGAGATGTAATTCCTCTGAAAGTGAGAGATCCATAAAAAACGTCATCCTTATCAATGATTCTAATAAAAGGATAGCGTATTTCTTGCGTATAGGGGATGTATATATAGTATATATAGTCCCCTATAATGTCTTAAAAGCCTTGTATAAGCCTTATACGGCTTTATAAGGCTATATACAATCTATGTATCTGTGAATATAAAAGGTTATATGCTATAACGTATCAAGAAAAGAGGAAACTCGATTTTCGCCCCGCGAAATTTCGTTTCTAAACCTTAATCCAAAAAAATAAAAATAACATCAAGAAACGATCAACAATAGAAAGTTTAACTAACCAAAAATGTCAAAAGAACCAGTCACATCAACAGGGAATAAACTAGACCAATGACATTTTACAATGTCAAAGGCCAACACCCTTGATATGAATGGTTCCTTTTTAGAGATTATGTGAACTAAGAAATAAAAAAACAAGAAATCACTTTATACTACTGGATATAAACATTGAGGCATCTTGATTCATAAAAATACGATTGCCATGATAGAATGTCTTAATTTCAATTGATTGAAATCCAACCTCAGATAATCTTTTTTTCAGTTCTTCATGCGAAAAACCGTTATGAACTTTCGGATGATTTATTTTATCGTTTTTGTCAAAATCAATAATAATTAGCTTGCCACCATTATTTAAAATGTTGAACAATTCTTGTAAAATTTTTTTAGTATCCGGAATATGAAGAAGGACTAGTGACATTAAAACTATGTCTGCCTTAAGTTCAGGAGTTTCTTGAGTAAAATCTGAATAAAGTACTTTTGAGTTGGTAATTCCTTTGTGAGAAATTTTAGCTTTCGCAACCTCCAACATTTGTTTTGATGAATCTACCAATAAAATAGAATCTACTAAATCTGATAATTCTAAACTAATTAGACCAGTACCACTCCCATAGTCTATTAAAGATTTTGATTTACTATTTCGTAATTCTGGTCTTACTTCCTTAACTATAACTTTAGCTAATTCAATTCTTTCTTCTGTATCATATCTTTTTGCCATCTGTTCAAAAACGTTATTTTCCATATTCCACTCAGCTTCCCTATTTATTAAAAATTAAACCTACATAGTGGTTATTATAGCAAAAATCAAAACCTTGAGGGGCGATTCTTCCACTCAGCTTCCCTATTTATTAAAAATTAAACCTACATAGTGGTTATTATAGCAAAAATCAAAACCTTGAGGGGCGACTCTTCCACTCAAACCCTTTCGTATAGACCATCTTGCCCCTCGAAAAATTTTTAAAAAATCATCTATATAGGGGTAGTGTCACATGTCCATCAAGTTAAGAATTCAAAATTACCCCAAAACAAAGATTTTGCACAAATTGCTTAATTTTATCGTTTTGGGGTAGTTTATTTTTGTTAGGTTGATGGCTATGGGGTTCTGCCAATAAAACACACATATCCAGGTTTTGTCGACGGGGCCTCAGAAGGGGAATAAGACTGAGGAAGTTAAGGTCGCAGAAGGACAGGCGGTGAGGGGAATTCATTGCATACATATAGGTTCGTAATTATATTACCTTCTGTGAATTAAAAAAAACTGAACTTCTTAATAAAAAGGAAAAAGGGGTGAACAAAACGTGAGTATAATATTAGCCTTACTAGCAGCGTTATTTGCTGCTGTCACAACTATATTAGCGAAAATCGGGATTGAAAAGGTTGATTCTAATGCGGCCACATTGATTCGGACTTTAGTAATTATTATTTTTATCTGGACAATTGTTTTCTTTCAGGGAACACATACAGAAATGAAAAACATTACGAAAAAATCTTTCCTATTTCTCATTTTGTCCGGTGCTGTGACTGGGCTCTCATGGTTATGCTACTTTGCAGCAATCGCAGTCGGAAAAGTTTCTATCGTAGCACCAATTGATAAGTTCAGTGCTGTTATTACAATGATTCTCAGTTTCATCATCTTAAAAGAGCGACCTTCTAAAAATACAATGATTGGCGGTGCTGTGATCACTATTGGTACAGCGATGTTTATTCTATAATAAACTGCTTAATTAAGAATTTGTTAAATGCTGTAGGTATGAGAATTTGTTTTAAGCTAGAGAATTCCAGATGAGAATGGAATTCCCTAGCTTTTTGTGCTGGTTTGTATATTCATTAACTAACAGGTACTGATTAAACAGTAGATATTGATATGTTTATGAAAATATAAGGATCACCATCTTTTTTATAAAGTGGTTGGTTTGAAAATCACTGAATTGGATGGTTACTTTTTTTGTACGATCATTATGATTAAGAAGAAAAGAAAGTTCTATGATTGTTTTCTCTACATGTATCTTTAGTCTACAAAAGGCAATTGAAGTCGCTATTGAAGCATAGAAGATAGATGAAAACATAGCTAAAATAAAGTTTTATATGATTGGGAATCTATGATGATAATTGGTATGAAAAACAATTACGGGCAACTAGCTGCCAACTTTAGAAAGGAGAGAGCTAATGAAATTTGCTCTTATCTTAGTCGTAATTATAAGCATTGTATCGCTTTTAAGTACAATAATGGCTGCAAGAAATGTGGAGACAGACTATGGCAAGTCTGTTAAACGAAATGTAACAAACTTGTCCGTTATCTATCTTATACTTTTTTTGATTCTTATTGTAGGAATCACGTGGTATATAGTTGTGGTTTTGTAGTTTCTTTCAACGCAGCAACAGGCAGGGATAGATGAGCTATAAAGATTAGCAGTTCTTTGGCTTGCATCTATTTTAGTTGATAACGTGCTTTTTAACATTTTACTGCTTTTATCGGCATCAATAAAAGCTGTGTGTAAGATGTGGCGAGATTTTACTTGTACTAGCCATTTCACTATAATAATGCTAGCGAAGAAACGATAGTAAGGATGAAACCGATATGGAATGGAAGCCGAATCGTGAAGATAAGAAACCTATTTATAAACAGATTGTGGATTATATTGAACAAGGAATTTCGTCAGGGGAATTTCCGCCAGACAGTGTTTTGCCTTCGGAGCGTGCTTTAGCAAATGAGTTACAAGTTAACCGAAGCACAGTAGTAGCTGCATACGAAGAATTACAAGCGCTTGGGGTCATAAAGCGGAAGAAAGGAAGCGGAACACGGGTAAGTACAGATATATGGGGGCTATCGCATAAACGTATACCTAACTGGGGGCGATATGTGGAGGATGGCTCGTTCCTTCCTAATTTACCTTTGGTGCAACGAATTCGTAAGGAAACCCAAAAGAACGATTTAATCAATTTAGCCAGCGGTGAATTATCACCAGATTTGTTTCCAAGCAATCAGTTCCGCACGATTTTTTCTGAGAAGCCTTTTGAGGGACAATTAGGTTACGATCATCCACAAGGAAATGCGATGTTAAGGGAAACCATTTCCTTGCATGTTAAGGAGTATAAGAATATAGATACTGACCCTGCATCTGTTTTAATTACATCAGGCGCTCAACAAGCTTTGCACCTGATTGTCCAATGTTTGCTTAAGCCGGGAGATGCTGTTGCGATTGAGGATCCATCTTATTGTTTTTCCTTGCCGATATTTCAGTCCGCTGGGTTAAGAACATTTCTTTTGCCTGTGGATAAACATGGTATCAACCCAGATGATCTTATATCCTTACACAAAAAGCATCGAATCCGAATGCTTTTCTTAAATCCGGATTACCAAAATCCTACAGGAACTGTCCTTTCGCTGGAACGCCGAAAGCAGGTGTTAGAATTGTCATCTGAGTTCGGTATTCCAATTATTGAAGATGATCCGTATAGTTTAACTTCCTTCAATGAGGAGATAAATCCAACTTTAAAGTCTATGGACTCCAACGGTAACGTTCTATACATTAGCTCTTTATCAAAAATTGTAGCATCTGGCTTGCGGATTGGTTGGATTATCGGTCCTTCACAGGTAATTCAGCGTCTGGCAGATGCAAAACAGCAGATTGACTTTGGACATAGTGTGTTCCCGCAATGGGTAGCAAATGAATTTCTAGGATCCGAACATTTTAGTCCGCACATTGGTATGCTTCGGAAGCAGCTTAAACAACGAAGAGATGAGATGACCTCAAGTATTAAAGAATATTTAGCTGATCAAATGGATTGCTTCATTCCTGAGGGCGGGATTCACCTATGGTGTAAATTAAAGAGTTCTATTAATGAGTATGACTTGTTAGAAAAGTCTATGGAAAAAGGTGTAGCCTTCGTTCCAGGAAGTATTTTTGGTTCAGAAAAAGGGTATGTACGCTTTACCTTTGGCCGAGGAGAAACTCACTTAATTCGGGAAGGTATTTCGAGATTCGCGGATACTTTAAAAAATATTTAACGTAATATAATGATGTTAATTTAGAACGTAACGGAGATGATGAAATATGACATGGGCTGTTTTAGTTCCGATCATTCTCATGGGTATTATTAAAGTAGTAGTGAGTTCTCTTCCAAACAGTACCGTGGGATGGCTTATCAGCAAATTTGAAATACATTCAAAACTTAGTGAAGCGAATGTCATCGTAACCATTGACGGAAAATGCTTGGAAGGTGAAGACAAAATTCAAGTGATTCGTTATTTTAACGAAGCTGCATTTATAGAACGGTACCCTATATTTCCAGGTTATGAGCAATCGTATTTACATCCAGAGAACAGAGGGACTTCAGTGGTCATTGATACGAAAAGAGGCAAAAAGGATGTTAGGTTATTTGTGTACATTTACAACGACCACGTTGATGTAGTCAAACAGTACAAGAAGAAAGTAGTCGCGTATCGTCTGCTTTCTGATAGTCTCCAGAAAACGTTCTATGTCAGTAACAGGGATTTAGCTTGAAAGGTCCATAAAACGACGATCTTTTTGATCATGTGCATGGCCTCAATCCCAGCCAAAATCTAGTTAGCCTTTAAGCTTAACACAGGTTGGCAAGATAAGATCAGCTGAGAAACCAGAGATTCTCCATGACTGCTTTTATGTTAAATCATATAGACTCTTAATCTCTAAATTGTAGAGATCTTTTTATCTCATCAATCTCAAAGGCTGAACGAAGTCTTATGTTATAGAACATGTGATATGTATACGGAGGAACTAGTATAGATCCTTTTTCACTAAGATGTAAAAAACAGCTAAAGATTCTTCTTTAGCTGTTAATTCAATGAATCTTTATGGAGTACATAGAAAGTATGAGGGTAGATATTTCTTTCATCTACCCGTCCTTCCTCCTGATAAACCGTAGTCCATTCTTCTTTGTTGAAAGATGGGAAATATGTATCACCATCAAACTCATGGTGAATTTGTGTTATGTACATTTTATGAACGTAAGGAAGAAAAAGCTGATAAATCTCTGTTCCTCCAAATATAAAAATCTCTCTCGAATCATTTTTAAATTCCGAAATTACTTCTTCCAAAGAATGACTTACTTGACAACCCTCTATCTTTAAACTTTTATCTCTCGTTAATACTACATTCAAACGGTTAGGTAAAGGTTTTCCAATAGACTCAAAGTTCTTTCTGCCTAGAATAATAACATTGTTAGTTGTTAATTCCTTCACTCGCTTTAAATCGTTAGGTAGATGCCAAGGTAAGGTATTGTCTTTTCCTATGACGCCATTCTGATCCATTGCAACAATTAATGAAAACATGTTTAATGGCCCCTTTCTAAATTATAAAATGTACTTGTTGTGTTCGGTTGTATTAGTTGCATGTTTATCCAATGATTGTTAGGAAATCTATTGAATATTTATTGTAGACGACGCTCCCTGTATCTTATCATACGTTACTAAAATCGTATATGTAACAATAAGGAATGTGTAAGCTTTTCAATCGTTTTAAGAACATGACCTTGAAAGGTAGAATGAATCAATATGATGATTTGATTAAATTTTGCTGCATAGAGAATAATATTGTAAGGTGTTAACATATGTAACGAGAAACACAGATAGTTGATTTTATTTCAAGGTAAAGAGTAAAAGTGGTCTTTACTTTTGGAAATTTTAATTCGTTTGGTTATAATTTGTATACTCTAAAAATTGTATAAGGGAGGAAACCTACTATGCTTTCCGGTATTGTCGCAATGGACAAAAATAGATTAATCGGCAGAGATAATGATTTACCTTGGCGTCTCCCTGCGGACCTAGCCTATTTCAAAAAAGTAACGATGGGGCATCCAATCATCATGGGACGGAAAACATTTGAAGCTATAGGCAAGCCGTTGCCGGGAAGAAGAAACATCATTATAACGAGAAATGAGCAATATGAGCAGCCAGGATGTGAGGTGCTGTATTCTATTGAGGACATTTATAAAGTGGGCAGTGGTACTGAAGAAGTGTTTGTCATTGGAGGGGCAGAAATTTTTAAAGAGGTGATGCCGATGATGGACAGACTATATGTTACGTATATTGATGAAGAATTTGAAGGTGACACCTATTTTCCTAATATAAATGATAACGAGTGGAAAGTGATATCGGAGGAACCAGGAATAACAGATGAAAAAAATCCATATCATTATCGCTTTGTTGTGTATGAAAAGCGTTAGGGGATATAAGATAATACGATTCGATGGAGGTCTGCTCATGAGGCGGGCCTTCACGTTTGTTGTTGTCTTCTATTTTCTGTCTATTCCCTCATTTTCTGTTTCTCTTCTTCTTTTTCTTCGGCTTGTCCTGTATAATGAATACGAATGTACTTTAGATGGGGGTCTTCTATGATTCGTACTATTTTTTCTGCTGTATATATTTTTATTCTTGTTCTTCGAACCGCACCAAGATTATTTCGCATGCAGAAGCTAGCAGAAACGATTGCACCTGAGGAAAAGGATCGGCTCGTACATAAAACGCCTGATTGGTTTGGCAAACGAATGGTTCGCATTACTGGTTCTACAGTGGAAGTAAAAGGATTAGAGCATATACCGCAAGATCGAGCTGTTCTTGTAGTTGCCAACCACCAAAGTAATTTTGATATTCCAGTGTTAATGGGGTATTTAAACAAACCAATTGGTTTTATTTCGAAAGCAGAAATGAAGAAGATTCCGATTGCGGCGCACTGGATGGAACTCATGAATAGTGTATTTATGGACCGTAGTGACCGGCGTCAATCGCTGCAGGCAATTAAAGAGGGGATAGAGAATTTAAAAGCAGGCCATTCACTTGTTGTGTTTCCGGAAGGTACTCGCAGCAAAAGTGGTAAAATGGCAGAGTTTAAAACAGGCAGCTTCCACCTTGCAACAAAGTCGGGTGTTCCGATTTTACCAGTTACGATTAATGGAACGTATAATATTTTAGAAGGAAATGGGAATAGAATTCGTCCTGCTCGTGTTACACTTACGATCTCTGAGCCGATTTATGAGGAAGAGTACAAAGACATGGATTTAAAGGAACTTGCTAGCTATACACAAAATATTATTCAGTCTAAATTATCGTAAAAAACAAGGCTGTCCCAAAAGATTATGCTTAGTGATCTTTTGGGACAGCCTTTTCTTTTTTAACATAATTTCAAAAGAAGTCCCCTTCCTCAACGTATAGCGCAGGTGGGGGGCATCTAGTTTCCTTGCTCAAGCAACATTCGGATTCCAGTCACGATCAATTGGTGGTCTTCTTCTTGAGATAGCCCAGATACTGTAATCGTACCAACCACCCCGACATGTTTAATCGTGAGCGGAAAGGATCCGCCATGAACAGCATATTCCTCGGGACTAATAGAATACGTTTCAAAGTATGAACGGTTTTTAGACTCATTATAGAGCCTCATGAAATAGGAACTATGGTAATGTCTTGCGACAACTCGAGATTTTCGCTTAATCCAATGCTCTTGGTCAGGACTTGTTCCGTTCATTGCATGATAAAAAAGCTGTTGTCCCCCTCTTGTAATAGCAACCGCGATGCTCTTTCCTTCTTTTTTTGCTAATTCAATAATTAATAATCCTAGCTGTAAAGCTGTATCATTGGTAAATGTTGTGAATTGTAATTCCTCTTCTTGAGCTTGGATAAGTTTTAGCTTGTTTTCAATCGAATTGATTTCCATTGTTTTCTCCTTACTTGTCGATAAAGATAGCCCGTTTTTCCGCGCTGCTCTTAAGTGCAGCATGAATGATTTGAATAGTTTGCAAGCCTTCTCCTGCACGAACCGGGCATGGCTGTCCTTGGCGAATATGTTCAAATATTTGTTTATAATAGGATGTATAGGAACCAGGAAGGGTTTCCAATCTTGTTACAACTTCTTGTCCGTCTTCGTGGATTACTAATGTACCGTACCACTCAGGCTTGTCTTTGCCCCAATCGTCAGCTGTTGGATTTTTGCCTTCTTTTAATGCAGCTTCTTGTCCGTCAATTCCGTATTTAATAAAGCTGCCTTTACTGCCATGTACTTTAAACTTCGGTCCCTGTTCTGCGACAATTGAGCCGGAGTGTAAAAGAACCCGCAGCTTGTCATAACCCATAATGATGTGGAAATAATCATCTGCTTGTGCTCCGTCTCTTTGTGCAAATACGTCAGCCAGTACAAATTGCGGTTTGCCAAACAAGTGCAGCGCCTGATCAATTAAGTGGGAACCTAAGTCATACAGCATCCCAGATCCTTTTCCCTCCTGCTCTCTCCATCGATCTTGTACGTGCGGCCGGAATCGATCAAAGTGTGCTTCGTATGTATTAATCTCTCCGAGTGTGTTCTCTGCAATTAAATGTTTAATAGTTAAGAAGTCATTATCCCATCGTCTGTTTTGGTATACGCTTATCATGAGATGCCGTTCGTTTGCTAATTGAATCAGCTCTTCCGCTTCTTTGGGATCTATGACCATTGGTTTTTCAATTACAACATTTTTTCCGGCCAGCAAGCTTTGTTTCGCCATTTCATAATGGAGTGTATTTGGTGTTGTAATAACAACTAATTCAATCGTTTCATCTTGTAGTACAGCTTCTATAGTTTCTACTACTTGTACTGCTCCTAAATCTTTTGCTACCTTGTTAGGATTACGAGACATAACTTTGACAATGTCATATTCCGTTAATGCTTGCAGAAGAGGAGCGTGAAAGGTTGCTCCAGAGAATCCGTATCCAATTAAGCCTACTTTAATTGCATTCATTGGTAATCACCTCTTATGTTTTTGTCTGTTACAATCAATTCAATATTATAATTGTGCAGCTGTTGTTCTATTTCTGGAGGAGGAGCTTGATCAGTTATGACAATGTCAATTTCCTCCAGCCCGCACACCTTATGAAGAAATACTTTTTGAAATTTTGTATGTTCGGTAAGCACTATCACTCGCTGGGATGCTTGAATCATGCCTTTTTTTACATAGGCTTCATCTTCGTCAGGAGAGGTAAGACCTCCTATTCCAATACCGCATGCTCCAATAAATAACGTGTTAGCTTGATATTTTGCTAGCTCTTCAACAGTATGCAGGCCAACAAAATTCCGGTTATGGGGATTGAATTTTCCTCCGACCATATAAACAGTAACGTTTGGACGCTCGCTCAAGCTTGTAATAATATCGATTGAATTAGTAATGGCGGTCACATCGCTGTTCCTCATATAGCGAGCAGTGAGCTCTACAGTAGTGGAAGTGTCGAAGAGGATAGTATCGTGATCATGAATAAATGAACACGCTTTTTGAGCAATGTGTTCTTTTGCTTTGGATATACCTCGCTCCCGATAATGAGTAACGCGAGAATGCTGGGAGGAGAGGATGGCGCCTCTTTTTATTCTCACAATATCCCCATCTTCTTCAAGTTTCACTAAGTCCCGTCTTGCAGTATCGCGCGAGACTTGGAATTGCTCCATAATTTCCTCAAGGCTAATTTCGTTGCGGGCATGAAGTAATTCTTTAATCTGTTCGATGCGTTGTTTCTGAGACATGTATTCACCTCCATCTTCCAATGAGTACCATTGTATTAAGAGTAACCTTTTCACAAATAATAATCAAGCAAAAAACTTATATTTGTTTAAAAAATAAGTTTTTTGCTTAAATTATAAATAAGAGGTTCTTTACAGCATGCAAATAGTCGGATTGTCATATAATGGAAAAATAGATTTTTTACGCATATATGTAAAAAATCTATCTGTGCCGTAGTCTCAGGAAGGAAGAGAAGCCAATATAAAAACCCCACAGAGAATATTTCTATTACTCTGTGGGGTTACTTCATGTGAAAGAGTTTTGAGATAGCACCATTTTTTATAGCAAATATAACAAAACAGAAAAAAAGTGCATTGCCGTGCCTGCAACGACAAATAAGTGCCAAATTGCATGATGGAATTTAAAGCCTCGCCAAACATAAAATATAGCGCCTACGGTATATAAAACGCCTCCGATAACAAGCAGAACTACTCCGTTATGCGGAACGCTTTGTACGAGGGGCTTCCAGGCAAAGACAATCAGCCATCCCATTAATACATATAGTAAAGTGGAGATATGAAGGAATTTCTTTACAAAAAAAGATTTAAAAACTGTCCCAGCGACCGCAAGTCCCCACACAATCCCGAATAACGTCCATCCAAGCCACCCCTTTACCGCGATGAATAAAAATGGCGTGTATGTGCCGGCGATGAAAAAATAAATAGAGGAATGGTCAAGTATTTCGAATACATCCTTTGCTTTTCCATGTGGAAGAGCATGGACGAGTGTAGACGACAGGTATAAAATAACCATTGTGCTTCCAAATAATGTAAAGCTCACAACGTGCCAGGCTGTACCATGTAAGGAGGAGAATACGATGAGCAGAACGAGGGCAGCGATGCTCAGCAGCGCCCCAATTCCATGTGTAATCGAATTTGCGACTTCCTCTCCTTTAGAAAACGTATGTGTATTTGCCATCCGTATCATTCCTTTCGAATGCGAGGAGGCGTATAAAGGAATGCAGTGGTTCCTTCGCCTCATTCTTGAAAAAACATTAATTCTACCATATCATATATCAAGCGAATGGAAAACTGTTATACATTCGATTTCAAACTCGTTTGTTTTTCGTTGTACATATTACTGCGGAAGGAAGAGTGGCTATTGTGTTAACATTGCTTCAAAATGGAGAAGTGTATGCTCCGCATTATATAGGAAAAAAAGATGTTTTGCTTGTAGGTAATAAAATTGGATATATACAGGACACTATTGCAGTCCCTGATAATTTTGTGGATGTTCAGGTCATAGATGCTTCAGATACATATATTGTACCTGGGTTTATTGATCCGCACGTTCATATTATCGGCGGTGGCGGTGAAGGCGGCTTTAAGACGCGTACACCGGAATTGCAGCTAACAGATGCGACAACTTCAGGGATTACAACGATCGTTGGCGTGCTCGGTACAGACGGAACAACAAGGCGGATGGAGAGCTTATTGGCAAAGGCACGCGCGCTTGAGGAGGAAGGAATTACGTGCTATATTCATACCGGCTCGTACCACATACCTGTGCAAACACTAACGAATCGCATTCAGGATGATATTATTTTGATTGATAAAATTATTGGTGTTGGAGAGATTGCCATTTCAGATCACCGTTCTTCGCAGCCTGCGTTTGAAGAATTGGCAAAGGTAGCAGCAGCAGCTCGAAATGGCGGCATTTTATCAGGAAAGGCTGGTATAGTGGAAATTCATGTCGGTGATGGTGCGGCACAGCTGCAGCTTCTTGAGGAGATTATCGATAAAACAGAGATTCCAATTCGTCAGTTTCATCCAACTCATATTAACCGTAATCCGGAATTATTTGAAGCGGGCATCAGCTATGCAAAACGAGGCGGCTATGTCGATTTTACAACGAGTACAATTCCGCAGTTTTTGGAAGAAGGAGAAGTGAAATGCTCGCGCGGGCTTCGGGTCATGCTGGAGAGGGGTGTGCCGATTGGCTGCATCACATTTTCTTCCGACGGTCAAGCAAGCTTGCCAGCGTTTAGCGATGATGGAGAGTTTCTTGGCCTGCAGGTTGGAAGTGTATCTTCGCTTTTTCAAGAAGTGCGTGATGCAGTGTTGCAGGAGGGGGTCTCCCTCGAAACTGCGTTGCAAGTCATTACTTCTAACACTGCTCACATGTTAAAGCTGTCAGAAAAGGGTTATGTAAAGGAAGGTAAGGATGCTGATGTCGTGCTGCTAGATAGACACACACTGCAAATTACCTCGGTATTTGCAAGAGGAAGGTTGATGGTAGAGGGCGGTATTCCTGTTGTGAAGGGAACGTTTGAACGTTAAGTATCTCACTCAGCACATTTTTGTGTCAAAATAGTCCTTGTCGTTGACGGTTATACCTTTTTTTGTCACAATATAAATAGTAGTAACATGCCGTACTGAGGGGGAGAAAACATGCCAAACATTGGGTTTCCGGGATTAATCTTAATTTTAATTATTGCCCTTGTTGTATTTGGACCGAAAAAGCTTCCGGAGATTGGACGGGCATTCGGTGAAACATTAAAGGAGTTTAAGAAATCTACAAAGGATTTGCGTGATGACGTGTTTGAAGGGGACAGCAAGGACAAAAAATAAAAGCTGCATAAAAGGTGTAAGGTGAGACAATTCTCTTGCATCTTTTTTACGTGAGTGCGGAACGAAAAGTGTGGTGGAAAGAATGAATGATCAAGAGATGAGTTTGGTAGACCATTTGAGTGAACTGCGTAAACGTATTATCATTACGATGCTGTTCTTTTTTATTTTTTTGACAGTAGGCTTTATATATACGAAGGAAATTTATTCCTTTATTGTGAAGGATTTACCGATGAAGCTTACAGTGCTCGGGCCTAGCGATATTTTATGGATTTATTTTATCATTGCCAGCGTTTTTTCTATTGTTTGTACAATTCCTGTTGCTGCCCTGCAGCTTTGGTTGTTTGTGAAGCCTGCATTATCTCCAAATGAGCGACGCATGACACTTTTGTACGTTCCGGGGTTATTTATATTGTTCGTTGGTGGACTTTGCTTTGGTTACTTTGTTATTTTGCCGTTTGTGCTGCAGTTTCTAGTCAGTCTTGGTGAAGAGATGTTCCAATCGATGTTTACAACAGAAAAGTATTTTGAATTTGTTTTAAATATGACACTTCCGTTTGCGGTTTTGTTTGAATTGCCGGTAATTGCTATGTTTTTAACAAGCATTGGTTTATTAAACCCGATTGCCCTTCAAAAGATGAGGAAATATGCTTATTTCGTTTTAATTGTCATTGCGGTTAGTATTACGCCGCCGGATTTTATCTCAGATTTCTCTGTAGCGATTCCGCTTTTGTTTATTTATGAAATCAGTATTTCTGTCTCTAGGCTTGTATATAAACGCAGGTTAAAGCGAGATATGGAGAACTCGGTAGAAAGTGCCTTATATGAGTAGGCACTTTTTGTTTTTTTTGTTATAATATATTTGAAAGCGCATACAATAAAGAGAAGAAGTCCCATAAAATTTGAAGAAAATTCATAATTCTCCCGAAAATTAGACAAACTTTTTAAATCTATTCGTTTATACTAAAAATAAATCCCAAAAGAAGGATTGATATTGTGATAACGAAAAGCTTTTACTTTACTCATTCGTCTGGAAATTGTATTAAAATTGTTGATATCCCCGTGCTAGAAGTACAGCATCCTTTAACATTCCAAATTCAGTCACGTCTTCAATTGTTTGTCTCCAAAATTCAAAAGCATAGCAGTCCGAGATTTTCTTATTCGTTCCGAGAATATTTGCGTAATTGTCTTTCATGGGCGGACTACTCTAAAGTATATGAAATCAATTCGCTCGAAAAAAATGCATAGCAGCAGGTGTAAAAAGAGCGGAGCCATCACCCGCTTTTTTTATTTTTATGCGTGACTGTAAAAATAAAAGGTTGGCTACTGCAGGAAATAAGATACAGTGAGCGCCAGTAAAGCAGCACAACTTATGCAAAGGCGTGTTTGTAAATAATTCACGATAAAACCTCCTAAACGTCTTTATATATAGAATGTTCAGGAGGTTTTATATGTTATACATAAGAGGAGCGTTTTTCTGGTATTTTACTCTCTGTGCTGTTATATAAATTTGTATGTTTTGTGAACAAAACGAGCGATTCCATTTTTCTTTTTGCGCCTGTTTGTTACAATGAAGAGGAGTGTGTTGGAAAGGAGCTTACGTATTATGAAAATAACTCGGATGAAGTTTACAGCCGTGATATTCCTTTGCTTTGTTATAATGGCCGGCTGCGGTACAGGGTCGAAAATCCCCAAGGCATTAAATTGGGAGGTTGGGAACTTTGAGTACATAAATCAAAACGGGGAGCCTTATGGTCTAAAAGATTTAAAGGGCAAGGTATGGATTACGGATTTTATATTTACGAATTGTGAAACGGTTTGTCCGCCGATGACAGCGAATATGGCACGTCTGCAAAAAATGGCGCAGGAGGAGAGGTTGGATGTTCAATTTGTTTCTTTTAGTGTCGATCCAGCCTTGGACAAGCCGGAAGTTTTAAAGGCGTTCATACAAAAATATACGACAGATATAAGCAATTGGACACTTTTAACAGGCTATTCACAAGATGAGATCGAACGGTTTGCAAAAGAGAGTTTTCAAACGCTTGTTGATAAGCCGGATACAACAAGCCAAGTCCTGCACGGCACTTCCTTTTATTTAGTTGATCAAAATGGGAAAGTGATGAAGAAATATAGCGGTGTATCGAATACTCCATACGAGGATATCATTCGGGATATGAAAAGATTGTTACGATAAGCTGTAACGTTCACTTGCCAAGATTGTATAATTCATGTAAGAAAATATGACAAATATGTTGATTTAAGAGACTCCGATATAAGGGGTCTCTTTTTTTGTTAAAGAAGGAAGGGGATAGAAAACGAATATTAATATGGGTTTCAATCAGATTTGTTAGGGATTTTAGCGTTTGTTATAAGATTTTTCCAAATATAGTTGTAATTATCAGAAAATTATATATAATAGGAATATCGAATTATGTTATAAAATCTAACGTGTATTGGTACATCTCCTTACGATGAAGATGCTTCTGAAAAAAGCTTTTTCAAGACAATGAGAAAACAGTTCTAGAACCTCTTGGGAGGATAGTCGTATAACAAGAAATGGAAAGGGTGGTTCACATGAGGCTGACAGCTCGTGAACAGGAGAAATTGTTAATTGTTGTAGCAGCAGATTTGGCAAGGCGTCGGCAGGCAAGAGGGCTAAAGCTAAATTATCCGGAAGCTGTCGCGATACTTACATACGAAATTTTAGAGGGAGCACGTGATGGGCAATCGGTTACCTCCCTTATGCGTTACGGTACAACCATTTTAACGAGGGATGATGTAATGGAAGGGATTCCTGAGATGATTTCGGATATTCAAGTTGAGGCAACATTTCCAGATGGGACAAAGCTTGTTACCGTTCATAATCCAATTCGATAGGAGGGATTGTTTTGATACCAGGAGAATACAGATTACAAGCAGAGCCGATTATTTGCAACGCTGGTAAGAAGGGGCTAACGATGTTTGTAACCAATCGGGGTGACCGTCCTGTACAGGTTGGTTCACATTTTCACTTTTATGAGGTCAATGCAGCGCTGGCATTTGAGCGGGAAAAGGCATATGGTATGCATTTAAATATTCCGGCAGGGACGGCTGTTCGTTTTGAGCCGGGAGATGCGAAGGAAGTAGAGCTTGTTCCGTTTTCAGGCTCCCGACACGTATACGGTTTAAATAACGGTGTAAACGGAGCACTGGATAAGGAGGAAGAAGGATGAGCTTTCGTATGTCACGACAGCAATATGCGGATATGTTTGGTCCGACAACAGGTGATTGTATTCGTCTAGCAGATACCGATTTGTTTATTGAGATTGAAAAGGATTATACAGTATACGGAGATGAAGTGAAGTTCGGGGGCGGAAAGGTGATTCGCGATGGAATGGGGCAGCATCCGCTTGCAAAACGTGAAGAAGCGATGGATCTTGTACTGACAAATGCTGTCATTCTCGACTATACAGGCATCTATAAGGCAGATATCGGGGTAAAGGATGGGAAAATTGCTTCCATTGGAAAAGCGGGTAATCCGTTATTGATGGATTATGTAGATATGATCATTGGCGCTTCTACCGAAATTATTGCTGCTGAAGGAATGATTGTGACTGCAGGCGGCATTGATGCTCACATTCATTTTATCTGTCCGCAGCAAATTGATACTGCACTTTCCTCCGGGATTACAACGATGATCGGCGGCGGAACGGGACCGGCAACTGGTACAAAGGCAACGACGTGTACGCCAGGTGCATGGAATATATTTCGGATGCTTGAGGCAGCAGAAGCATTCCCGATAAATATTGGTTTCTTAGGAAAAGGGAATGCTTCGGCGGAGGATGCGCTTATTGAGCAAATTGAAGCGGGTGCCATTGGTCTAAAGCTTCACGAAGACTGGGGTACAACAACAGCAGCAATTGATGCAAGCTTACGCGTGGCAGACAAGTACGATATTCAAGTGGCGATTCATACAGATACGCTCAATGAAGGCGGGTTTTTAGAAGATACACTTGCTGCGATTAATGGGCGTGTCATTCATACATATCATACGGAAGGAGCAGGGGGAGGGCACGCGCCTGATATTATGAGGGCTGCGAGCTTTCCGAATGTGCTGCCTTCCTCTACAAACCCAACACGCCCGTATACAAAAAATACACTTGACGAGCACTTAGACATGCTTATGGTATGTCACCATCTGGACCCTGCCGTTCCTGAGGATATTGCCTTTGCTGATTCTCGTATTCGTAAGGAAACGATTGCTGCCGAAGACATTTTGCATGATTTAGGCGTATTTAGCATGATTAGCTCTGACTCGCAGGCAATGGGGCGCGTTGGAGAGGTCATCTCCCGTACGTGGCAAACAGCAGATAAAATGAAAAAGCAGCGTGGGAAGCTGGCAGGAGATACAGGAAATGGAGATAATTTCCGGGCAAAACGCTACGTTGCCAAATATACAATTAACCCGGCATTAGCGCATGGGATTTCGGAGTATGTTGGCTCGATAGAAGTTGGCAAGCTTGCTGATTTAGTTGTGTGGGAGCCTGCTTTTTTTGGAGTGAAACCAGAGATGGTAGTAAAAGGCGGAATGATTGCCAACAGTTTAATGGGAGATCCAAACGCTTCTATTCCAACGCCGCAGCCTGTTTTGTATCGCCCTATGTTTGCAAGCTTCGGGCAAGCACTTCATAAAACGGCTATTACGTTCGTATCGCAGGCAGCGATGCAAAGCGGTGTCCCGGAAAAGCTTGGCTTGAAAAAGATGGTTCAACCGGTGAGCGGTGTTCGGACGCTGCAGAAGAAGGACATGATTCACAATGGTGAAATGCCTCATATTGATGTAGATCCGCAAACATATGAAGTGAAGGTAGATGGAGAGTTGATTACGTGCGAGCCTGCGGAGGTTGTACCGATGGCTCAGCGATATTTCTTATTTTGAGGTGAATTGTATGATTATCGAACGTATTGTTGGAAACATTGACACGGCAGAGAAGCTTGCTCCTCATAAGGAAAAGGTATACATGGAGAGCAGTGATCTTGTGAAACGAATTCAGCGCGTTACAACCGATCATGGAAAAGAGATTGGGATTCGCTTGAAGGACGCAAAGGAGCTGCAAGATGGAGACATTTTATATCAAGACGAAAAGAACATGATTGTGATCAGCGTGCTGGCGGATGATTTGCTTGTCATCTCACCAACCTCGCTGCAACAAATGGGAGAAATCGCTCACCAACTCGGCAATCGTCACCTGCCGGCGCAGTTTGAAGAAGGAGAAATGCTTGTGCAGTATGATTATCTTGTAGAGGAGCTATTGCAGCAGCTTACCATTCCATATCGTCGGGAGGAGAGAAAGGTGAGACAGGCGTTCCGGCACATTGGGCATAAGCATGATTAACAGACTGCTGTCCTTGCTGCAGCTGTGTGACTCGAATTTCCCGTCAGGTGCGTTCTCGCATTCCTTTGGATTAGAGACGTACATATATGAACAAGGGATCCACAATACAAAAACATTTCAGGATGCGCTTCATACGTATATTGACACGCAGGTTACATATACAGATGGATTGGCATGCCGTCTTGCTTATGAGTATATAAGAAATGGAAATATAGAAAAATTGTGGGAGCTTGATACCTTGCTGTCTGCGCTCGCACTTGCGAGGGAGACGAGAGAGGGCAACCGCCGGATTGGAGAGCGGATGGTAAAGCTTTGTAGTGCATTATACTCAGATTCTTTTTTTCTTTCTGAGTACGAGAAGCGCATGAGAAAGAAAGAAGCCTACGGCCATTCTGCAATTGCATTTGCGCTTGTTTCGTATCATCTGGAAATTAACCAAAGAGAAACAATCGCAGCATATGTATACTCGGTTGTACAATCGCTGGTTCAAAACGCGGTTCGAGCTATTCCGCTTGGTCAAACGGATGGACAAAGGCTGCTGCTGTTTATGCATCCTCTTATAAACCAGGCTGTAGAGATGATTGAAAAAGCCGATCCAGAAGAGCTCGGTATGATGTCACCGGGGCTTGAGATTGCTCAGATGAGACATGAACATTTACCTGTCAGACTGTTCATGTCATAACGATAGATAAGAAAGGATGAGAGAGATGGAACCAGTACGAATTGGTGTAGGCGGGCCTGTAGGCGCCGGTAAAACAATGCTTGTAGAAAAGCTGACAAGAGCGATGCATAAGGAGCACAGCATGGCCGTTGTAACAAACGATATTTATACGAAGGAGGATGCGATGTTTTTAATGAAAAACGGTATCCTTCCAGAGGATCGCATTATTGGTGTTGAAACAGGAGGATGCCCGCATACTGCGATTCGCGAGGATGCGTCTATGAACTTTGCCGCAATTGATGAATTAAAGGAACGCCACTCTGATTTAGAGATTATTTTTGTAGAGAGCGGTGGTGATAATTTAGCTGCGACGTTTAGCCCGGAGCTTGTGGATTTTTCCATTTATATTATCGATGTTGCGCAAGGGGAGAAAATTCCTCGAAAGGGTGGACAAGGGATGATTAAATCCGATTTATTCATTATTAATAAAATCGACCTTGCACCTTATGTCGGCGCTAGCTTAGAGGTAATGGAACGCGATACGAGAGCAGCACGCGGAAATAAGCCATTTTTCTTTACGAATCTAAAGGACGAAACAGGATTGAACGAGGTAGTCGAGTGGGTTAAAAAACAAACATTGCTTGTAGGACTGTAAATATGGAACAAACTGGTTCTCTGTATTTAGAAGCGGTCCAAAAGGACGGGCAGACCATCATTTCTGATTGTTGGTTCGAAGGGGCGTTTAAAGTGACGCGGCCTATATACCTTGACTTCTCTCACCCTACGATTTACTGCATTCATGTAGGGGGCGGGTATGTAAACGGCGATTCCTATAAGACTAGCATTTCCTTAAAGGAGGATGCAAGACTGACGGTCACAACGCAGGCTTCTACAAAGGTATATCGAACACCAGACAAGCCGGTTCGGCAGATGACTTCCATCTTCTTAAAGAAAGGAAGTATACTCGAATTTTTGCCTGACCCTCTTATCGCGTATGAAAACTCTCGATTTGTGCAGGAAACGACGGTGCATATGGAGAGCGGGGCAACTCTTTTATATAGCGATATTATTACGCCGGGTTGGTCCACAACAGGGGAACCCTTCCAATATGATTGGGTTCGTTCCAAGCTTAAAATCTATGAGGATGAAAAGCTTCAAGTATATGATCATCTCTTTTTACAGCCTAACGGTCATGATATGTCTTCCTTTATGCAAATGGAAGGCTATACGCATTTCGGATCATGGGTCCTCATTTCCCCATTTGTTACCGAGCAATGGGTGAAGGTACTAGAGGAAATATTGAAGACTTGCAGCAGTGAGGTAAGAATTGGATGGTCTTCTTTGAAAACAAGTGGTGTTGTTGTTCGTGTACTCGCTTATCATACGCAGGTAATTGAACGCATGTTTCAAGCATGTACGGATCTAGTGAGAAGTCAATGGCAGCAGGTGCCGCTTGATTTAAGAAAGTATTAGGGAAACACAGGAGGATTGGTACATGAGTGGCGGTTTTTTATCTATATTGGCATTAGGATTTATATTAGGAGTAAAGCATGCAACTGAGCCGGATCATATCATTGCTGTTTCAACCATTGCAAGTCGAACAAGAAAGCTATCGCGTTCCTCTATGACAGGAGTATTTTGGGGGCTTGGTCATAGTGCAACGCTTTTGGCGGTCGGTATGATTGTGATTGGCTTAAAGCAGCAAATTCCTGAACAGGCCGCTGCATTGCTAGAATTTTTTGTTGGAATTATGCTGGTATATCTAGGTGTCAATGGATTTCGTCTAGGCAAACAACAAAGAGTGTATGAGCACGAAGGAATGAAGCATTTTCATGCAAAGTCGTTTGCGATTGGCTCCATTCACGGATTAGCCGGAAGTGCGGCGATGGTCTTGTTAACTTTAACATCAGCGGACACGACAGCAGAAGCCTTTCAGTTTATTCTAATTTTTGGAGTAGGAACAATCGCCGGCATGCTTTTATTTACAACGGCTCTTGGGCTGCCATTTATATGGACTGCTGCTCGCCGTTCGGTACAATCTTCTGTTGCGACGATGTCATCTGTGCTTAGCATGCTATACGGCCTGTATTATATGTATAGTATTGCATTCTAGAGGGAGCAGCCTTGATATATCAAGCTTTTTAAGCAGTAATTCACATTTTTGATGCTAATTTAATGCCGAAACTTCTAAATGAGCCATTTTCAAAGAGGCTTCTCATAAGTTCATTGAACTTTTGAGAAGTCTCTTTTTTATGGTCTTTCGTGTTTACATAATAACATTTACAAAGTTGATAGTTTGTTTATAAGCGAGGTATGTTTGCAACGAAATTCCTGTATGTATATGTATATATCCTTTCATGCAAAATGAAGAAACTAGAAGGAATGATGATATAAAAGATATTAAATAATGTACTGAAATTGCTTTACCTATCAAAATAGGAATTAACAGAAGTATTGGTAGGCAGTCATTCTTCATAAATAGTAGAAATATCGATGAAGACAGAGCCGATAATGGAATAAATTGTTTTGTAAAGAATCTGTTAACATTTATAATTCCTAATTACCATATGTTAATATATATGTATAATTAATATTCTGATTTTTTGAGAGGTGGATTATGAAGGTGAAATGGGGCATTAAACAACGAATTTCTACATTAATAGGCTTAGCTGCAATTGGATTGATCATAGGTTTAGCCTGCATGTTATATGCGAGTAAAATAAGTTCAACATCTTATAAGCGGATGGATCATGGACGTCAAGCACAGATTTTGATGAAAAATTTTAATTATTTGTTGGCCGGGCTTTCTAACGATGAACGCGGCTATCTTGTTACGGGGGATTCAGAGTATCTTCAGGAAATTGATAAAAAGAAGCAAGAAGCAGAAGATGTATTGCGGATGATTCCGTCCCTTAATGATGATCCAGGCTTAAAAGAAAAGCTTAAAACTGTACAAAACTCGTTAACTGCTTATATGGATGCATACGAGAATATGGTTGAGGCCTATAAGGCGGGGAAGATAGATACGGCTAAGAAAATTCATTTCGAACAACAACGCAGCATACGAAAGCAAACTTTATATCCGGCTATCGAGCAGTTAACACAGTATGTTGATAAAGATGTACAGGTTTGGCAAAATCAACTAGCACAGCAGCAACAAAAGATGTTAAAAGTTCAGCTGATTGTAACTGGAGTGGTCATTGTTTTCATTATCGCTCTTGGATTTGTTCTTATTCGTTCGATCATGCGTCCTTTGACACTCTTAAACGCACAGATTACACAATTATCTAGCGGAAAAGGTGACCTGACAAAGGAGCTCGAGATACACTCTCAGGATGAGCTTGCAACAGTCGTAATGTCCTTTAATAGCTTCTTGCAAACATTACGTCAATTAATTAGTCGAGTACAAGAAGCTACTTCCCACGTATTAAAATCAGCTAATACATTTTCAACAACTTCTCAAGAAATCGCAGCAGGCGGACAAGCAATTTATGCGCATATGCAGCAGTTGGCTCAACAAGCAAATGTACAGAAAGCTCGTTCCCAAATGAGCGCTGCAGCGATAGAGCAAACTGTAGCGAGTTTACAGACAGTTGCTGAAAGCTCTCAAAGTGTGGCACAAGCAGCGCAAACAGCAACAGTAAGCAGTCAGACTGGAACCGAATTGATGGAAGCTACAGTTGACCAAATGAGAAGGATTCATGAAAGTATTGACTACACAGCTCAATGTGTAAGTGTTCTGGAAACTCATTCACAACAGATTACGGAAATTACACATGCAATCCGGGATATAGCGGAACAGACTAACCTTTTAGCCCTAAATGCAAGTATTGAAGCGGCACGTGCAGGAGAGAGCGGTCGCGGCTTTGCAGTAGTTGCTAATGAAGTGAAAAAATTAGCTGAGCAAGCTACAGGGTCGGCGGACGATATTTCTCGTCTTATTGCAAATGTACAGCGGGACACACAAGATGCGGTTCGTTCTATTGATATAACAAGAGCAGCGGTTACAAAAGGTGTAGATTTGACAAAGGAGACGAGCATAAATTTTGAAAGCATTCGTGCTGAGATGAATCATATTCATCAAACAGTTGCTAATATCTCAATGGCTTTACATGAGATGAATAGTGGTGCTACAGATGTAGCTGCTTCCATACAAGATATTGCTGTTGCGTCCTCAGAGGTCTCTTTCATTTCTGATGAGATTGCTGCTGCATCCAATCAGCAAGTACAAACGTTAGAAACAGGGGATCAAGCCGTACACTCATTACAGCAACAAATCGAAGGACTTCAACAAGTAGTAAGACAGTTTAAAGTATAAGTATATATTTGGCAGGAGCTGTCCCAAAAGCCTCTTGAAATAAAAGTAATCCTAACCCGCAAAGACTTTAAAATTGTCTGCGGGGGTTTTTGTATTTATTTCGATTTTCTTCCTGAAGCAGGCGGTTGCGTTCCGCCTGCTTCAGGAAGTTATGGGCTATAGAACGGCTCCTTTCAGAGCAGTTTTTCATATGAAGTGTTCGAGATAGCTGTATGAGCTTGCCCGCTCTATGTGCTTTTAGTTTTAGCATCGGATGACAGTTCCTATATAACCGGAAAAACGGATGGCCAAATAGATTGCGACGTGAGGGGGGATTACGAAAGACCGTTAGAACAGTAAGGAGATTGTGTTAGCGTACAAAAGGGAACCTTAAGCATTGAAGCGCTTTTAGGGTTCCCTTTTTAGAAGAAAAGTGTCTCCTAGCAAGGAGATTTTGATAGCTTGGGCAGTATATTACGCATTATATATGCAGTCCCTTTCTGGGAGAGTTAATATTTGTTTATTCGATCGATAAAATATCGTTTGTGTATGGTGCTCGTGGTGCACGGATTTCTAAAACCCCATTTTGATAAGATGCTTTTGTATTTTTCTTGTTAATATGGTACGGCAGCTTGATGAGACGAGTAGCTTCTGTGAGGGAGCGTTCACGGCGGTAATAGCTATCGGTATCGTTTTGTTCCTCCTCTAGCACATCATCTTTTACGGAAATACGTAAATAATCACCTTGTATTTCTACAACAATTTGATTTTTGTTTATGCCCGGCAACTCAGCTTGAATCACAAGAAAATCGCCCGATTCATATAAATCGACAGGAAATGTTAGCAGCCGATTTCCCTTTTGAAGCAAATGGTTCATTTCCGCTATGAGACCTCGTAAAGGAGTTTGCTCAAAAAAGCTGTCAATTTGCTTTAAGTAATTTTTTACTTGAGAACGATTGAGCTCATTTTTGTTATTTTCGCTCATTATCATAACCTCCCTAAAATGACTCTGCAATATCATATGATACATTTGCCCAAAGGTGATGCTGTCCTGGGAATGAAAACGCTTTTATCATACTTTTTCTCGCAGTCTTGTCATTCTTATGCTAGTATTAATAAGGTCAATGTGGCAGTATAGAAAAAATAATGGAAATTGAAAGAAAGAAGGGTAAGAGCTATGTGCGGTTTTGTAGGTTGTTTGTACGAGAAACCTAAAGCACTTTCCAACGAAGAAATTACGCAGTTTGAAAATATGAATACGATAATTTATCACCGCGGTCCGGATGATGAGGGATATTTCCGCGATGAATACGTGCAATTTGGCTTTCGGCGTTTGAGCATCATTGATTTAGAAGCGAGTCATCAACCGTTAACATATGAAAATGAGCGATACGTCATTATTTTTAATGGGGAAATTTACAATTATTTAGAACTGCGGGAAATGCTTCTTGAAAAAGGTGCAACATTCGCTACACACGGTGATACAGAGGTTATTATTGCGCTGTATGCACATATGAAAGAAAAGTGTGTGGATTATTTACGAGGCATGTATGCATTTATGATTTGGGATCGCGAAGAGAAGGTGCTCTTTGGTGCGCGTGATCATTTTGGCATCAAGCCGCTTCATTTTGCCGAGGATGGGGATGCAGTATATTTCGCTTCGGAGAAGAAGAGCATTTTACACGCGCTTCACAATAAGGGTGTGAATCCGACGTCGCTGCAGCATTATTTTACGTATCAATACGGTCCTGAGCCAGAAACGCTCACCGTCGATGTTCGTAAGGTTGAACCTGGTCATTATTTTGTAAAGAAGCCGGGAAAACCTATTTCTTTCCATCAATATTGGAAGCCGCATTTTAAGGCATCTCATGTGACGAAGGATGAGCATATCCAAAAAATTCGTGATGTTCTGTATAATTCGGTTCAAGTACATATGCGCAGCGATGTACCGGTTGGCTCCTTTTTGTCAGGGGGAATCGATTCTTCTATTATCGCATCAATCGCGAAGGAGTTTAACCCGAACCTGCTAACATTTTCGGTTGGATTCGAGCGCGAGGGCTTTAGTGAAGTAGATGTAGCGAAGGAAACAGCAGAAAAGCTGCAGGTAAAAAATTATAGCGTTAATGTAACACCGGAAGAGTATATGAAGGAATTCCCAAAAATTATCTGGCATATGGATGATCCGCTTGCGGATCCGGCAGCTGTTCCTTTATATTTTGTTGCTAGGGAAGCTCGTAAACATGTAACAGTTGTGCTTTCGGGAGAAGGCTCTGATGAATTGTTTGGCGGTTATAATATTTATCGCGAACCAAATTCCTTAAAGCTGTTTTCCTACATTCCAGAACCAGGAAAACGTGTGCTCAAGGCGCTAAGTGGAGCTCTTCAGGAAGGCTTTAAAGGAAAAAGCTTTCTGGAACGTGGCTGTACGCCAATCGAACAACGCTATTACGGAAATGCCAAAATTTTTACAGAAGCTGAGAAACAGCAATTGATGAAGAATTACAATAGTGCGATTAGCTATTTAGACATTACAAAGCCATTGTATAATGAAATCCGCACGTATGATGATGTAAGTAAAATGCAGTATATTGATATGTTCACATGGCTGCGCGGCGATATCTTATTGAAGGCGGACAAAATGACGATGGCGCATTCCCTTGAGCTCCGCGTTCCGTTTCTTGATAAAGAAGTATTTGCCGTTGCTGCGGAAATTCCGACTGAGCTTAAAATTGCCGACGGCACAACGAAGGCTATTTTGCGCGAGGCAGTAAAGGGAATTGTACCAGATCACGTACTAGGTCGTAAAAAGCTTGGCTTCCCTGTTCCAATTCGTCATTGGTTGAAAAATGAGATGTATGATTGGGCTGTTGCGATTATAAAAAATAGCGAAACGGAACACCTAATTGATAAGCAATATGTATTAGACTTGCTAGAAGCACATTGCGCTGGCAAAGGCGATTACAGCCGTAAAATTTGGACGGTTCTTACCTTTATGGTATGGCATCAAATTTTTATTGAGCATAAATATAATACAGAAGCATTTCATAAAGCAACCGTACAGGCTTATGCCAGAGTATGAAAAAAAACCTTAAAGCGGCCTGCTGCTTTAAGGTTTTTTTCATAAATACTTGTCCGCGTAATACATTTATATTATGAGAAAGCTTGGAGAGATGATATGTTCACACTGGAACGCGTTACGGAAGCTTATTTAGATGTAATGAGAGAAATCATTCATTCTAATCCTACCTATAACGAATGGGAAAACGGGGAACCTGCGTGTACGGATGAAGACTTGCAAAAGCAGTTTTTTCGTCTGGTTCCCAATCATGATGTATATTTCATTAAAGCAGACGACACTTATATCGGTTTGCTTGATTATATGGAAAGTTCTAAAAGAGACGGGTATGCTTGGATTAATTTACTTATGATTCACGGCGCTTATCAGGGATATGGATATGGAACAAATGCGTACTTTTTAATTGAAGGCATGTTCAAAGAAAAAGGGATAACGGGTCTAGGGATTGGCATCCTGAAGCAAAATAAAAAAGCGAGACGGTTTTGGGAAGGACTCGGGTTTGTGTTTTCGGGAGAAAAGCAAACCTCTAAAGGGATCACAATCGATTGCTTTGAAAAACAATTGTCGTAACGGAGGAAAACTAATGAATATTCGCTGCGCTGTACTAGAAGATGTACCAGGTATTTTAGACATTTATAATGATGCTATTTTGAACACAACAGCTACCTTTGACTTGCAGGAGCAAACGCTGGAGGAAAGACAAGCATGGTTTCAGAAATATGGAGACACCTATCCACTTCTTGTAGCAGAAGAAAACGGACATGTACTCGGTTATTGCTCACTTTCTGCGTTTCGTGAGAAAGAGGCGTACAAATCGACGGCTGAAATTTCCGTTTATGTACATAAAGATGCGCGCGGCAAAGGAATTGCTCGTAAACTTATGCAAACAATTCTCGACTTGGCACCAGAAAAAGATTTTCACATGATTGTTGCGGGCATTACAAAAGGAAATGATATTAGCATTAGGCTTCATGAGGATTTTGGCTTTACCTTCGCCGGCTGTCTCCGTGAAGCCGGCTATAAGTTCAACGAATGGCAGGATGTGCTCTTTTATCAGCTTATTTTAAAATCTTAAAGAAAAGGCAGGGGTATGATGTCAGCTGTATGGGGGATTGTAAGTGCTGTTGTTTGTTTAGTTTTATGCGAAGCGATTGGCTTTATAGTCATGAAGCGGCTTAGCAAAAAAGGAGTGCCTTATGAAATACCGCATATTCCAGTACTTCTTCTAACCTTCTCAGCACTATATGGTATTGAAAAAGTTGCTTTATTTTCTCCAACTTTACGAGTCATTGTTCAATTTGGGATGCTTTACTGTATGATTGCAGCTGGCGTATTACTCCTGCTAGCTTTTATCCGGCAGGTTCATTATCAATCCTATATATTTATTTTAAACTGGTTAAAAAGATAGATAAACCGCCTGTTTTTTTGGGAACAGACGGTTTTTTATATGGTAAAAAATTGCTCTAGATGCAGCAGGAATATAAATAATGCAGCAGAATACTATTATATAAGCAGAAAGCTTCTGATTAGGCTTATTTTGTATACATTTGGTCCGGGGGGTTGGAGATATGGAGGAGAAATTGCGTCGTATCCAAGGTTTAGCAGAAGAGATTGTAGAAACATTGCTGCAGGAAGCCTTTTTTGACCAAAATACACAAATGCGTCATTCGGTGGAGCATCTCGCTAATACAGTGGCCGCTCTTGCCAAAATCCAGTTGAACGAAGATGAAAATATTGAAGACACTCTTCGTTATACCGTGACCAAAATGCGCATTGCGCGCAATGCAATGGAGAAGGAAAAGCAGCATAAGAGCATAAGAGCATAAGAGAACTTGTATAACACCTGATCACACATCAGGTGTTTTTATTTTAGATTAGAAAGTATAACTTTCGGGTGTTGTCCAGCTCTAACGCCCAGCCTCTCGCAGTTCAATAACCTTTACCGCAAAAGAAAAAAATACCTTTCATGGTGAAGAACACACGGAAAGCTTTTATGAATTTGCTTTTCCAGAACCGTACGTTTTGTGCGCTGTTTGTTTATCTGTCCTCGCTAAGCGGGTTGCTTATTCTTATAGCTGAGGAAAGTTTAATTTTGAGAGTGTGAAGCATGTGAGTATGTGGAGTTTCATTCTAGTTTTTCAAAAGCATTCATACAATGATAAAAGCATTGAAAAAGGAGGGCAAAAACGTGAAGCTCCAGCAAGCTCTTCATCCAAGTTTGGTGAAGCGATTGCAGCATATGATGTTCATCGGTATCGTAATGCCTCGAGAGGCAGACAATCCCCGCTTTTTCGTAAAGTGTTTATCGCCAATTCCCAAGGCTATTTCTGAGGCATTGCTAGAGCAAAGTGTGCTGTTTGAGGGACTATCCACTATAAAGCGTAATGAGAAGCTGTTATCTCTCCTGACAAAAGAAATGGAACAGCAACATGTAGCTATTTTTCATCTTCGGTATTTTAACGGTTCCTTGTATGCTGAATTGCTGCAGGTGAAGGCGGAAAAACCGTGTGACTCTTATCGCATTATCCCAATCCCCTATTTAGAAGCCGGTCAAACGAGAGAAGTTCTTGAAAAAAAGCTCGCAAAGGGATATGTGTCGTTTGCGCTTAGAAAGCATCCGAGCGACTTTGGAGCACCTGAGCTTTTAATGTATGAAGGTCGATTATACGGAAACTTATCCTTAAAGTCATCTATTAGTTCTATTATGTATTCGGAACAAAAACGGGAGGTATTATACTGTGATGTAATCGATTGGCAAGGTGAAAATGATATTCTTATTGAGAATCATTTATATTTTGTAAGCGAACAAACATATAACCTACTAAAAAGACAGCTTGCGGAAACGGGAGAAAAATTGATTGCGTCGGATTCACCTCCAATCAGTGAAAGACAAAAGGGACACAAGAAAGAAATCGCATTTTTGCAGTATGTTAAAATGCAGGCGCTGCAAAGGAAGCTATACGTTGAGGATACTGATTTATACAACCTCCACATTTGTTTAAAAACCAGTCCTATTACGATTGTTGCAGGTATGTCCGGGATTGGAAAATCACAAATTGTGAAGCTGTACGCAGAAGCGCTTGGTTTGCAATATGGGAAAGAACTTGTTTGGATTCCAATTTCCTCTTCTTTTCAAGAGCCGCAGGATTTGCTTGGCTATCTTCATCCGAACGGGGGTTATATGGAGAGTGATTCAGGCTTAGTAAGTGCATTGTTAGAAGCGCAAAAAAATCCTGAGAAGCTGTATATGATTGTCTTTGATGAGATGAACATGTCACATATTGAACATTGGTTTACCCCGTTTTTATCATTGTTAGAGCTGCGCGAAGAGGAACGATTGCTCTCTTTATACGCAGGAGAGCAGAAGGGAGAAATTCCGCCATTTATCAAAATTGGTTCAAATCTTCTTTTTATTGGTACAGTTAATTTTGATGAAACGACGAAGGAATTATCTGATCGACTTCTTGATCGTGTCCCTGTTGTGGTTTTTCGGAAGATACCTTTTCGAGAGGCCGCTTTGATGAGGGAACAACCGCTCACAAAGGGACGCATACTCTCTGTTTCAGCATTAGAGTACTGTAAGCAGTGGAGGAAGGAAGAAGACGTATTTTCTGTATTTTCTGAGGAAGAGCTTGAAATTCTTGATGCTCTGCATGCAGCGCTGCAAGCGCACGACCCATCGAAAGGACTCTCGTTTCGGGTTGTGGCAGCAATTGCAAACTATATAGCTAACATTCCAAAGGATGAAGATGGAACTCCTCTTATTAGCAGAGAGGAGGCATTTGATTTACAGCTGAAGCAGCGAGTTTTTACTAAGCTGCGGGGTATAGAAGCTGTAATCGGCCCGCTTCTTACAGAGGATAGCAGGAAAGGGAATTCGCTTCTTATTCTTTTTCAATCTCCGCTTGCAAAGGAAGTATCAGCATTTACTCATAGCATTTCCTTTTTAAAAGAAAAAGCAAGAGAGCTGGAGCTGTATGGCTATGTTCGATAACGGGACAGATATTATTGACACCGGTGAAAAGCTTTCGTTTGTACTGCAGCTTATGGTTGGGGGAGGGGAAAAGGGAGATGTCATTTTTCTTGACCGGCTTTGCGAATCACCGCGTTTTATTTCGCGGTGCATCTATGAAGTACAAGAGCTGAAGCCAATTCGCCTTTCTATCCAAAACAGCAAAGAAAAGGTTATGTTTACTTGGAATAAAGTATATGAGGGGAAAAAAGGAGAAAAGGAATGGAAATATGAGATTGGACCCGAAAAAACGACTGTTTTAATTTATGAACATGGAAAGACAGACTATCTATATCCGTGGCGTTGTGGTATGTATCATTTTGAAGTGATGGTTGCAGGAAATTGTTATTATGGCGCCTTTCATATTACACCCAAAAATTTTTCTGACGATGGAATGCGGCTTATTCAGGAGAAGGTCATGTCTATTTTGAGCAGCCTTATTGTGGATCGAGGTCATTATAAAAAAACCTTTTCTTCGCTTGCTGAGATTGAGGATCATTCCTATATGCAAACAATACGCTGGCTTTCCCAGCATACAGCGCGAATTAAGCAGCTATATGCACAAATTGAACACGAAGTACAGTATGGAAAGGAATATCGAACAGAGCAGCGTATACGCAAACAAACAAAGTATACTGCTCGAAAAAGTGCTTTACTTGCAGAACGAGGAGAAGTGAAAAACTGCAACCTCCGCTTTTTTGAAGATCGCAATAGTGCATCAAACCGCTATATGAAGAGAAAGTTGAAGGAATTCGAGAAGCTTGTACATCAACTGCTCCATTTTTTACAGGATCATTTAGAGAAACTCGGGAGATTGGAAGAGAGCAGTAAACGAGAAAAGCAGGCCATTCAAACAATTTTGCAGGCAATTGAAAAAAACGGTTCTGTCACAGATCGAGATAAACAAAAGTATCGAAATATGAATCTTTTAAAGGATACAGATATGAGAAAAGTATTGATGAAGCGTCAGGAGTACAAGGTTTTATATGAAATTGTTCGGGGTATGCATCGTGAGTTGTCGGCATCCCTTCATTCTCGTTTTTGGAGCGGAATTTCTGATGAAGGAGTAGCGAGAGTACCGGATACTTTGACTCCTCCTCGGCGTCAGTTGCTGAAGATTTTAGAAACAGTCTATAGAAAAAGCAGTACTCACACGAATGAACTAACCTTTTTATTTGTGCATAAACCGACATTTCTGATATATGAATATTATTCATATTTTGCTATTATCTCTATTTTGGAGGAAATCGGATTTCGGCCTATTGCTCCTGTCCGCGAACAGATTCAATCATATTTTTACCTTGATGGCCTGCAAGATGGAACAACCGTAGTACTAGAATTAGGGGATGTAACGCTCCATGTTGTTTTTAATGAGCTAATTGAGACTCATCCAATCGTTGCTTTAAGTAAGGGGAGCAATTTTTATAATGGAGAGGATACAAAAAAACCAGACATTCGCATTGATTATTACAGGACAGAACATGGTGTCAAGCGTTATCAATCTTCTATTATTGTGGAAGTTAAATACAGCCCGATGTATAATATTTTTCAGCCTGTGGGAAACACAAAGGCTACAGAACAAATGTATAAGTATTGGTCAATTAAATATGTAGAAGAGCAGGATGGAAAGCGTGTGTTTCAACGACGTGCTATTTATGAAGTTATATGCGTGTATCCGGGAAGTCAAGTGCATGCAAAAAAAATTGAAGCCGGCTGCGGTATATTTCTACAATTCTATCCACACAAGACTAAACAACGAGGGGAATTTCTCGTTGGAAAAGGGGAATGTATTCGTTTGTTTCGTGACTGGTTGCAGCTATAATCTGGTAAATTGAAGATGGATGATCTTATTCATGAAGGTTACAGTATAAAAAACAAAGCATGATTGATTATGCAACCATGCTTTGTTTCAAACTTTTAATTCTCCTGAGTCCCCGTTTGGAATGAAGTTGGCTCGTCACGAAACAGTTCAAGAATCATACGAATCATTACATTTTTTTGTATTTCAAATACGGCAGCGGAGTCTTTGACAGCTTTCCCGAAGTTGTCAAATAAGGAGTGCAGCATCAGCGTTTGAAATGTATTGGCATAGACTCCTTCTTTTAGTCGAATGAATTCCATTTCTCCAACTTTATTTTCACTATGAACGGCGTGGATTCCTAATGAACGGAGAATTTTTGTTTTAATCCAAGCTAGCTCTATATGCAATTGCATAAGTAATGGTTGTACCGTTGCATCTTCAGTATGTGCGAGCGGTGTGATAGCATTATAAAGCTGATAGAAGCGGCGGAAATATTCAATTACATCCTTATTTTCATATACATTTGGAAGAAGCGGTGCATATTCTTCTTTTGTATGTTGAATCGGGTTCATTAATACTGTGTTTTCAGATTTCATACCGTTGTCCTCCCGCTCTTCACGATAAGTAAGCTGCGTTTCTTGGTGACTATTTTCAGTTAGTCCATGTTTACTTAAAGTGTCTTGTACTAATAATGTGGAACATGTGTCTATGCCCTCATTTTCTGGATTGGAATCATCTGCTTCAATAAGAGTGATGGCGTCATGCCTGTTTAAAGGAGCCGAGGCATGAGCTTCTATAGGCTTAACAAGCCATTGTGCTTTGTCAGTCCCCTCTTCAAGATGAAATTCTGCAATCATGCAATACATATCGTCAAGTAAAGAGTGAAGTGCCTTCCGTTCTCCTGGTGATACAGGATAGTTTTTTTGCAACTGTTCCGCGAGTTGTTGCACATGGGAGAACTCATTCTTACATTCTTGAACGATGGCAGTTTGATGCGGCTGAATAGATTTTATTTTCCATTTTAATTCGCGGTAGAGATAATGCCATTTATCCCAGTCGTCCTTCTCTGTTTCAGTAATCGTTCTAACGAATCGGAGGCGATGCGGTTGTAAACCTAATGTTTCAAAACACCCATAGCGCTCTACTTCTTTGTCAAGCCTTTGCATACGCTCGTCCATTTTCACAAGCATGTTTGATTCCATTAGTACATCAGCACCTTGGTGACCAATAAAATAGCATTCCAGCCACTTTTCTTGCTTAGCGCGTATTACATAAACTCCATACGCATAATAAGTTGTTAATGTATATGTCACAGTGATCTCTCCCCGAATGCAATTGAAGAATTTCTAGACGTAGATAACCAGCCTTGCTTTTTGGGTGAGAAGGATACTACGATTTAAGCAATAATATAGTGAGGCAGTACGTCAGTGTCAAATAATTGTATTTTTCTTTATATATGAATGTAAAAAGTATATCTTGAAAGTAAAAATCTATCAATAATAGAATTAAAATTTCATAAAATAGCTAGCTTTTTCATTGCAATTTATAGTTTAAGTTATATATGATAGGTTATGAAAACGCTAACAAGGATAAATATGGATGTAATATAGGGCATAGATTAATGTAGAGAAGAGGAAGGTGGAAAAATATGTTTCGGCATGTTCAAACGAAAAGGGAGCATTTTGTGTTTGAGCAATTGTGGGGAGATTTTTGTGAGGAGCGCAATTTGATGTTTGTTGAACGAAACTTAAATCCGTCTCGTTACTTACTTATCGGTGAGGGAGAGCGCTATATTGGTACAGTAGAGTGTGCTCGTTACAAAAAGCCTGAAGAGTCTAATTCTGAATTTTTTTATCCATTCTCGCAGAATAGGCTCGTTACAGAGTTGAATAAAAAAAGGGTATTTGAGATTGGGAAACTTAGTATTTCCAAACACTTTCGGGGAATGGGGCACTTTAAGCGGCTTGCGGTTATTTTATTTATTCACGCGCTTGAACAAAAGGTAGATTGGTATATTGCAGTTGTGACAAAACGAATGTACATGTATTTACGTTCACTTGGTTTTCAAATTGAACCAATCGATGAACCGTTCCCGTTCCATGAAACATTAATGGGGGTTCCTGTTCGCCTGCATGCTTGGCAAGGAATGAAGTATTTATATTCTTTGAAGGAATTTCGAGATGTGATTCATGCAACACCGCAAGCGCAGCAACTGATACAGGAGAGTGAAAAAAGAATTATGCTAACGTATTGAGCATTTGCTCAACAAACAAGAAATTTGTTCACTTGTTTGTAACGAAATAACGCACATTCCTGTGACTTCCATCACAGTTTCTTTAGCTGTTTTCCTCTATTCTAAAGATGTTAAGATGAATAGAGAGGAGCTGGAATTATGTTTTGTCACCAGTGTGAACAAACGCCAACAGGTGGATGTAAGATAATAGGAGTTTGCGGCAAAGATGAAACAATTGCAAGCTTACAGGATATACTTGTATTTGGCTTAAAAGGAATTGCTGCTTATCGTACACATGCAGCGCAGCTCGGATATACAGATGAATTTGTTGATGCAACGACGCATGAAGCTTTATATATGACACTTACCAATTCAAACTTTAATGAGCAAGAGCATATTGACATGGCAATGAAGGTTGGACAGTCGGCGATTCGCGTGATGGAATTGCTTGATAAAGCTCATACAGATCGCTTTGGTATTCCTGAACCTGTAAAAATTACGCAAAATAAGGTAGAAGGAAAAGCTATTGTTGTGACCGGGCATAACTTGTTTGCGTTAGAGGAGTTGTTAAAGCAAACAGAGGGTAAAGGAATTAATATTTATACGCATTCCGAAATGCTCCCGGCACATGGGTATCCGCAACTGAAAAAATATGAGCATTTAAAGGGAAATATCGGTAAGGCGTGGTATGATCAGCGCCGTTTATTTGAGAAGTTCCCAGGGGCTATTTTGGCGACAACAAATTGTGTAATGCCGATTAAAGGGACATATGCAGACCGTTTCTTTTCTTATGATCTAGCAGGATTAGAAGGCGTGCGTAAAATTGAAAATGACGATTTTACGCCGTTGATTGAAAAAGCGTTGGAATTGCCAGAGGCAAACATGGAATCAGATGAGAAATTACTCACAGGGTTCCATCATGAAACAGTATTATCCATTGCCCCTGAGATTGTAGAGGCGGTAAAAGAAGGGAAAATTCATCGTTTCTTCGTAATTGCTGGCTGTGACGCTCCTGGCAAGGGGGGAGAGTATTATCGCGAGCTTGCGACATCGCTTCCGCCAGAAGCTGTTATTTTAACAACATCATGCGGCAAGTTCCGTTTTAATGATGTGGATTATGGTGTTGTACCAGGCACAAACATTCCGCGTTACATTGATTTAGGACAGTGCAATAACTCGGTTTCAACAATCAAAATTGCCGGGGCTTTGGCTCAGGCGTTCAATTGCGAAGTAAATGATCTTCCAGTTAGTATTGTTCTATCATGGTTTGAACAAAAAGCGGTCGCTATTTTGCTTGGTTTATTTAGTCTCGGCATTCAAGATATCCGTATCGGGCCGAAAGCGCCGGAGTTTATTTCTCCAGGCGTACTAGAGGTTTTACAAGAATCCTTTAATCTGCAACTGATTACAACGGCAGCGGAAGATATGGCTGCTATGCTGGCATAAAACGAAGCCCCAGAAAAATCATTCTGGGGCTTTGTTGCTTTCCTTAGAACACTATGTAAAGACGCATCATGCTCAAATATGATATTTGCAGGTCTTTTCCTAAAAGTTAGTTTTTATATTGAGAAAAATGGATTGCGCCACTCCATAATGGCTCCATAATTTTGTGATTCCTCATCTTCAAGATAGTTTTGTGCTATTCCGACCGGAGTCCGGCCGCAGTGAAGTAAAAATGTAATAACAGGATCGTATAATTCTCCTTTTACAACCTGTTGTAAATATTGTTCTGGTGTTAGTTCGTTTGCGACTTTATGATAACCTGGCATACGACCACCGCCCGCAAGACGCTCTAAATTAAGGTGTAATACAACGTCATACATGGCCTGCATAAGATGCTTTCCAAGCTTGAGTTTTCGGAAGGAAGGACGAATGCAAATATCGACTACATAGAGCGAATTTCCATTTGGATTATGGTTACGGATATAGCCATTATCCGTAATTTCTGCCCATGTATGATGGGTGTCATGACGATCTAACTGCACGATAAGTCCTGTCATAGAGCCTGCAAGTGTACCATTTATTTCTATGCAAAGGGCACCCTGTGGGAAGCGCGTGACATGCTCTGTTAGCTGTTCTTTGTTCCACCATAATTCGGATGGAAAAGGCGGTGGAAAACTCTCACTTTGAATAGCGATAAGCTCATCAAAATCTTCCTTTATGTAATTTCGAATGACTGCTTGTACAAATCCTTTTTCGCTGGGAAGATAAAATTGTTTTCGATACATCATCTCACCTATCCTTTTTGGCCGCCCTAGTATTTGCCGCGCTGGTCTTCCTTTTAGCGTACGTTTACTAGAGCGAATGATATTATTTGACGCAATCAAAATAAAAAGCAGCTATATTTCAAAAGCTTCCAAGAGTGGTCAATGGAGTATATTGTGCTGAGGGGGCCGATAGGCCTTACACAGCTTACAAGCTATAAAACATGTATGGAAGGTAAAGAAGGGCTCATAGCTTTTGAAAGGTAGATACTTCTATTGTAGCAAGTAAAGAAAAGGATGCAAGTAACATGCTTTAAATTTCATGTAGCGAATAAAAAAGAAAAAGGTGCTCGCACAAAGAAGAAGGAGGATCCTTTTCTTTGGAGCTGCACCTAATATCACTATAATCCAAATATGTTAAAAATCACATTTCGTCGCTTTGGTTTATTGGCGGAGTATTCAGGTATGACAGCTAGGGGCTGCTTTCGTGTCTCCAACTGCTGCAACGCAGCTTCGAGCCTTTCCACCTTTTTCTGTAATTCCTCAATTTCATTTCGGTGCTGCAACAGCTGATATTGTACAACACTGTCAGCTTTTTGACGTAGGCGTTCTTCGTTTTGAAGGAGACGGTGGTCCATTTCATCTAATTGTTTCTTTAATACATGAACATAGTCCGGCGTACTGGAGGAAATCTCTTGCTTATTTACTGAATGGAACTGCTCGCGAGTACTGGAGGAAACCTGGCTTTCTTGGAAAGGGCTAACTGTTGCCGCAGTTTCCTGACTGGCAGAATAGTTCGCCATAATTTTTTGTACATCTTCTTCATTGAACACGTAATGACCAAATTTGTTCTTTTTTATTTCCAAATTCAATTGTTGAACAATTCGCATTACAACCTTCGAACTGACACCCATTTTCTCTGCAATCATCGGAGTTTTATATTCCATTTTGACACCCTCCTTGATTTTCTTGTTATATTTGTTTTCGCTCGAAATAATACGTTCCCTTCTTGTGTGACAAAAGAAGTGTTGAATCGGCAAAGAAAGAAAAAAACGCCTAAAAGACGTAAAGGGGATGCAGTGATTGTAGGGAAATGACGAAAGTTGCTGGTAACATAGCTGAAAATACGATCCTTTCTTTATTTGACGAAGAGTGTAACTTTCGGTATGATAAAAGGAAATATCTGTATTTATTCATGCATATAGTGTATAAACATCGAAATAGAAATTGTGCAATATACGAGCTTTATAGAAGCAAGTTTCCTTCTTTTACTATGTTCATATAAATTAAATTGTAGGAGGTGGCTTCCTCACTTACAAAGCTAAGTGGGGAAAACGTATTTGGACATATTAAATATAAGTATGCTTGCGGTTTTAATTGCCGGGACTGCATTTTTTGTCGCAGCTGAATTTGCTATCGTGAAAGTACGGGGCTCTCGCATTGATTTTTTAGTGGCAGAGGGAAACCGACGGGCTCTAGCTGCGAAAATGGTACTATCGAATTTGGATAAGTATTTACCGGTTTGCCAGTTAGGTATTACTACAACTGCCTTAGGGCTTGGATGGTTAGGTGAACCCGCCGTGAAACGGCTGCTCGAGTCGATTTTTACGAGATTAGAGGTGCCTCCCTCATTCATCTCTGTGCTGTCGGTAGTTCTATCGTTTACCATCATTACCTTTTTGCATGTTGTAGTTGGAGAGCTGGTACCGAAAACATTTGCAGTTCAGAAAGCTGAAGTCATTATCTTGGCAGTAGCAAAGCCGCTCATACTATTTTACCGAATGGTGTATCCTTTTATCTGGCTGTTAAATCGGTCTGTGCAAGGCATTACGCGCTTGTTTGGTTTAAATCCAGAGGCTGATTATGAAGGAGCACACTCGGAAGAAGAATTAAGAATGCTTGTTTCTGAAAGCTATAGGAATGGAGAGATTAATCAGTCGGAATATAAGTATGTAAACAAAATTTTTGAGTTTGACGACCGTTTGGCAAAGGAGATTATGGTGCCGCGTACTGAGATGGTGACCATCGAAAAAGAGCAGCAGCTTAGGGATGTAATGAGAATGATGTCGACCGAAAAATATACGCGCTATCCTATTATTGACGGCGATAAGGACCATGTCATCGGGATGATTAACTTTAAGGATGTGTTTACGGATTTCCCTAAAGGAAACGAAAGGAGCGTACAGCAATACGTTCGGCCGATTATTCAGGTTATTGAGTCCATTCCAATCTGCGATTTATTTTTAAAAATGCAAAAAGAAAGAACACATATGGCCATTCTTGTTGACGAATATGGGGGTACATCTGGGTTAGTAACTATTGAAGACATACTTGAGGAAATTGTGGGAGAAATCCAAGATGAATTTGATACAGATGAGCAGCCTGAAATTCAGCATATCAATGATTACCGGACAATCGTGGAAGGAAAAGTGCTTGTTGCAGAAGTAAACGAATTGTTTGGTCTTGCCATTAATGATAGTGATGTAGATACAATCGGGGGTTGGATTTTGACTGAATATTTCAATATTAGGCAAGGGGATAGTATTCAGATTGATGTATATACATTCTGCGTGCTGCAAATGGATGGTCATTCCATTAAACAAATAGAGATTACAAAGCAGCCATCCTCATTTTCTCCGCAGCAACCGCAGGCTGTAAAACTAATTAGACAGATGGGTTCATCACCTCTGTGATAAACAGGGGTTTTTCCTTTGTTACGGCCTATACTAACGATAGCATTGAAATGAAGCTAATGCTTCATTTCCTGCTGGAATGCCTTATCTTGTATAAAAATTTCTTCTTTATCTACAGATGTTTTGTGAGCAAGTAATAAGCCTATTGAGGTTTCTTTTTCCTCATTTTGTACAATCATAAAGGGCGTTTTATACTGATTTGCCAACTTTATGTATTTAGAAAGATGGAGGTAAGCAATGTCGCCGTTGAGAAGCATTTCCAAACCTGGCGTGGTTTTTAAGGTGTTCTCGACTTGTGAATATATATCGGAAGCTATGACCTGTCCGGTCGTAAGAGCTAGTTCAATTCGTTCCCGAAATGTACCTAAAAACATACCTCGTTCTTCGCGTTTAATTTCTTTTGTCCCGTAGATTCCTTCTTGTATATAATCATCAACACTCTTTGGAGTCATCATGTTCACTCTCCTTTATGATAAATGCTTTTGTATGTTTAACAAAAAAGATTCTATTTATGTATATGAAAATATAGTAATTAATAATAAAATATTAAACTTTATATAGAGATTGCAGAGGTCTTAACGAACTGTTATTTTTATGATAGTATTCAAAATATATTGTATTGTTTCTTTTTAGAAGGGGGGGTTTACAATTAAGAGCTATGCTGAGCAGCAATTTTGTACATACTTAGTAAAAAATAAAGATACAATTGTAGAGAATTGGAATAAAAAAATTATTGTGTCTCAAAGCGATCCCTTCAAAAAAGAGATTATCATCAATGGGGAGCAAGTTATATCTCTTATTATTTCTCTTATTACGGAAGAAAAGCAAATTGAGGATATTCATTCAATATGCAAGAAGATTGCGACGGAACGGGCACAGGCGGGCGAGAATATAGGGAACTTCGTGTATAATACAAACGTGGGTCGCCATGAGTTGTTTGAAGCAATGTTTAAGATGGATGTGAAGGCTTGCGAACTGCAGCCAGTCGCTTCAAAAATTCATCTTTGTTTTGATTATCTTATTTATTATACAGTGCTCATATATTCTGAGATTATCGGAAAGAATTTAGAGGAGAAACAACACTTTATTAAGGAAACCCATAAGGAACGACTTACAATATTAGGTCAGATGTCAGCGAGCTTTGTACATGAATTTCGAAATCCGCTTACATCAATTATGGGATTTGTAAAATTATTATGTGCAGACAATCCAGAACTGCCGTATTTAGATATTATTTCGCATGAGTTAGATCAGCTTAACTTTCGGATTTCACAATTTCTGCTCGTTTCGCGTAAAGAAATGTGGGATGAAAAGACAGATTTCTTTTTGAATGATTTGTTTCATGATACAATCCATTTTCTCTACCCGAGTCTCGTAAATGCGAATGTCTCAATCGAAGAAAATATAGAAGATCCAGTTCCTTTCAATGGATATCGGAGTGAGATTCGCCAAGTTTTTTTAAACATACTTATGAATTCTATTGATGCGCTGCAAACTATCTCGGGAAAAAGGCAGATTGTCATTGATGTTTCGCAAACCAAAGACTATATTCATATTTTGATTCGGAATAACGGGCCTGTGATTCCTTCCGAGAAGCTCGAAACGATTTTTGAGCCGTTTGTCACAACAAAACAGCTTGGTACAGGCATTGGATTATTCGTTTGTAAACAGATTGTGGAAAAGCACAATGGTTCAATACAATGTGAATCTACAGATGATTGGACAAAGTTTATGATTCTATTTAAGAAAAATACGCTGGAGGCACATTAGTTTGTTAAAAACAGCGCCTCCAGCTTTGGTTCTTTGTTGGTGAAACCAATCGCATATATGCTATAGATTTTGTTTGCTTCAATTTTGACATCAGACAGCGATAAAATAGCATCCTTCATTCCCGTCACACATACATCTAAATGAGCGGTGCCAGGACTTACCTGAAAGAATTCTGTTGCTTGTTTGAACGGAACGTTCGGGAACAGGATATCGCTGTCCTGCATTGCAAGATCTACTGCCGGCGCATCTGGTGAGAGATGAATGAACCGAATCTTTGCCTCTCCGTACGGTAAATATGTGCTGTCGACAAAAGACAGAAGTTGCAGCTTAGTGATATTACCAGCAGCTGTGATTGTGTAAGTGTAGCCGCCCATGATTGGAATAATAGCCGAAAATAAAGGAGAAGAGTGTGTACTGACCGGATACACATCAATGCGATATTGACCTTGCGGCAGTGAAATATAGCTGCTGTGCTGCTTAAAAGCTATGTTTTGTAAAATACGCTGGCCGTTTACGTATATGTCGACTGCAGGCGTATTCGGCGAAGCATGCAGGATGCGGATCTTTGCTGGCTGCATGCTTGGAGAGGCGGATTGAGATCGTTCTTGCTCATATATAGCTATGAATTTTTGGAGTTCTTTATAATGTTTCATGTAAAACTCTATATGCTTTTGTGGATTAGAGTACTTATAATAATGAGCAAGCTGGTCATACATCCATGCTTTCGATGCATATGTATATGCTGCTGATGAGAGCAACCTTTTCACCTCCTAATTTGTCTTTACACTATATGCGAAGATGGATGAGGCTTATGCTCGTTTTTGGCCTTTGTCTTCCCTCAAAACTTCCCTTCATTTCTACGATAAATTCTATTGACGTAACAATTCCTTTTTGAATGAAATGTATATGCACAAAGCTCTGTAATTACATCCTTATTACAGTTATACCAGTTGCTGCTAACAAACATAAGGAGATAAATTTTTAGCTTTCAAAGAGATTTTTTCTTTTTCTAGGCGAATGCACATACCGTTTTATGCTTGTTTTACATATTTTGTGAATGTAAACCAATTCAAAATGATGTAAGGAGTGAAAAAACTATGTACGGATACGGTTATGGATATGGTTATCCAGGTTATGGTTACGGTTATGGTTATGGCGGAGGTTATGGCGGCGGCGGTTACGGATACGGTTTTGCGTTAATCGTTGTATTGTTTATCCTTTTAATTATCATCGGAGCAGCTTGGGTTCGCTAATGTCTTGCTGAGCAGAGCGTCAACCACTATTGACCGATTAACTTCATGTTAATCGGTTTTTCTTTGTTATAAAAGTATGTATTAATAAAAAATAGTTAGAAAATGCTTTTAAAGCGAACGTTAAAATATTTTTATTTTTTATAGTTCGTTAGCGGTGACGGTGCAGGTGTGACCCGCGGTTTAGCACAAGCTAGTACGTGCGGTGCTTGGATAGAAAGGGATATTATGAGTACGTTAGGAACAGAAGCAACACGCGAAGACATTACGTTGAATTAAAAAGCAAAAGCCCTCTAGGACTATGAAAACATGATCCTAGGAGGCTTTTTATATGAAAGAAAAAAACATTTCCCTCATAAGATGATAGAAGAAGGGTGAGGGGGAGAGGAATGGATGCGTGAACATTTAATTAAGCCGCTGGTCGGACAGCCTTATCCGACTATTTCTCACGGCAACGGCATATATTTGTATGATACGAACGGCAAACGGTATTTAGACGGTTCTTCTGGAGCGATTACCGCAAGTATTGGTCATGGTGTGCAAGAAGTAATTGAAGCGATGACGAAACAGGCTGAGAAAGTATCCTTTGTATACCGCTCTCAATTTACGAGTGAAGCGGCGGAGCAGTTAGCAAAAACGTTAAGCGATAAAAGTCCGGGGGATTTGAATTGGAGCTTTTTTGTAAACAGTGGTACGGAAGCGATGGAGACGGCTATGAAGATCGCAATTCAGCATTACCAAGAACGTGGTATAACAAGCAAGCAAAAAATTATATCACGTCACATGAGCTATCATGGTATTACAATCGGTGCGCTTTCGATGTCAGGTCATCCGCTGCGCCGCCAAAGATTTACTCCTTTGCTTGAAGACTACCCCATTTTACCACCTCCATATTGTTTTCGATGTCCGTTTGGTTTGCAGCAGCCTTCCTGCCAAACAGCGTGTGCCGCACAGTTAGAGGATGAAATAGAGAGAATTGGCTCCGAGCATATTGCCGCGTTTGTAGCCGAGCCAATTGTTGGCGCAGCTGGCGGAGCGATTACCCCGCCTGATGATTATTACAAAATTATAAAAAACATATGTGAACGCTACGATATTTTATTTATAGCTGATGAGGTCATGACTGGTCTTGGTCGAACCGGAGCGTGGTTTGCGATGGAACATTGGGGAGTGGTTCCTGATCTCATTGCTCTTGGGAAAGGATTAACAGCGGGATATGCACCAATGGCAGCGACATTGGTGAGTGATCGGGTGATGGAGCCGATTTTGCAAGGGTCAAAGCTTGTAATGGCTGGGCACACTTTTAGTGCGAATCCCCTATCAGCAGCAGTTTCACTGGCGGTTATAGAGTATATTGAACGTTATAATCTCGTAGAAAATGCTGCTGAAAAAGGGGCATACTTATTAGAAAAATTGCATGACTTTAAAAAGGAGTTTCCTATTATTATAGATGTACGTGGAAAAGGGCTTCTCTTAGGACTAGAGCTTTCTGTTCCATGTTCCAATCTTATTGGAGCAGCGGCAAAATACGGGTTGCTTTTATATCCGGCAGTCGCAGGAAGAAATGGAAAGGAGGAGATAGCTGTACTTGTTGCACCGCCGCTGACAGTTATGCATGCGGAGATTGATGAACTGCTGCAGCTGTTGTATGCGAGTCTGCAGGAAGTGATGGGAGGGATACGGTAATGGAGATACAAAATCCGTTTGGAAAGATAACAACTGTAAAACAAGTGATGCCTCTATTTCATGATGGGATGACACTTATGTTTGGTGGGTTTGGAGGGGTTGGATCGCCCCCTACAATTATTTCTGCTATTTTAGCAGAAGGAATACGAGACATGCATCTAATAGGAAATGATACAGGATTCCCTGAAATCGGTATTGGTCCTCTAATCACAAACGAGCGTATAAGTTCTATTATTACCTCTCATATCGGCTCGAATCCAAATGCAGGCCGGCTTCTTCATGAAGGCAAACTACAGATTGAATTTTGTCCGCAAGGGACCCTTGCGGAGCGGATCCGTGCCGGCGGAGTCGGGCTAGGTGGAATCTTGACTGATATTGGCATGGATACAATAGTGGAGGAAAATAAGCAAACGGTTGTTGTGGATGGATGCCGCTACCTTGTAGAGACCGCTCTAACAGCAGAAGTAGCTATTGTATATGCTAAGCAAGCAGATCCGTTTGGGAATCTGGTGTTTGATAAAAGTGCACGAAATATGAATCCGCATGTAGCGATGGCAGGAGCGATTACAATCGCTGAAGCAGAGGAAATTGTACCGCTAGGCTCATTAGCTCCAGATGAGATTGTAACACCAGGTGTATTCGTAGACTATGTTGTACCTTCGGAAGGGGTGAACTGGAAGTGGGCATGGGAGTAGATGTTCGCAATCGGATTGCAAAGAGAGCGGCAAAGGAAATTCATAATGGAATGATTGTAAACTTAGGAATCGGTATTCCTTCCCTTGTTCCAAACCATTTACCTGCTGACCTTCAGGTAATGTTCCACGCGGAAAATGGAATTCTTGGCTTAGGACCGAGTCCGGCAAAGGGTGAGGAAGATGCGCATATATGTAATGCTGCTGGTTTTCCGACAACAGTTATACCAGGTGCAAGCTATTTTGACAGCTGTACGGCGTTTGGTATGATTCGGAGAGGGCTTCTTGATGTTACAATTCTTGGCTCGCTTCAGGTGAGCGAAACAGGTGATTTGGCAAACTGGATTGTACCAGGACGCCGTGTTCCAGGTATTGGTGGTGCGATGGATTTGGCGCAAAAGGCAAAGCGGGTAATCGTGGTTATGAGTCATGTTGATAAAGACGGAAAGCCGAAAATTGTAAAGGAATGTACACTGCCGCTTACCTCAAAGGGCTGTGTTCATGTAATTATTACGGATATGGCTGTTATGGAGGTCACGAAGAATGGTCTGCTTGTAACAGAACTGATGTCTCCGTATACGATATCGGATGTTCAAACATATACAGGAGCTTCTTTTTCTGTTAGTCCTTCTCTAGGTACAATCGACTAAAATGAGGTGAAGCGCTTGGAACAGTATAAAAAAATTGTCCGAAACTATATTCAAGCTCACCAACTACAAGGGGTACGTCTATTAAAACGGCTCGTTCAGGAAAAAAGTGTCTCAGGAAATGAAAGCAGCGCACAAGCAATCATGATTGAGAAATTGAGGGAGCTAGGGCTGCAGCTTGACATTTGGGAGCCCTCTTTTCGTAAATTAGAGCAGCATCCCTATTTTGTATCACCTCGAAGCAGCTTCCTTGATAGTCCGAATGTCGCGGCGGTATTAAAGGGAAGCGGCGGAGGGAAGTCGATTATTTTAAACGGTCATATCGATGTAGTACCAGAAGGAGATGTACGGCAGTGGAAGTACAATCCTTATAGAGGAGAGGTGGATGGTAATCGTCTCTATGGACGCGGTGCTACCGATATGAAGGGAGGAAGTACTGCGCTTATTATGGCAATGGAAGCGATTATTGCCTGCGGCATTCGTTTGAAGGGAGATATATGCTTTCAAAGTGTAATTGAGGAAGAAAGCGGAGGGGCAGGGTCTCTTGCTGCGATTGTAAGAGGATATAAAGCCGATGGCGTTCTGATTCCAGAGCCTACAAATATGAAAATTTTTCCGAAGCAGCAGGGCTCCATGTGGTTTCGTCTAACTGTAAAGGGACAGTCTGCGCATGGCGGTACACGCTATGAGGGAGTAAGCGCGATTGAGAAGGGTGTAATTGTCATTGAGCATGTGAGAAAATTAGAAAAAGTAAGAAATGACCGTATACGAGAGCCTCTCTATCAATCTATTCCGATTCCGGTTCCGATTAATATTGGCAGAATTGCAGGTGGAAATTGGCCTTCATCCGTACCAGATCTGCTTGTATTAGAAGGGAGATACGGTATAGCACCGGATGAGAAGATTGAGGAGGCAAAGCAGGAGTTTGAAAATTGGTTTCATACGTTGAGCGAAGCAGATGCTTGGTTTTCTGAGAATGTTGTTAAAATTGAGTGGTTTGGTGCAAGATGGGTACCTGGATCTCTTGGGGAGGAGCATCCGCTTGTGCAAACGCTCAAGCAAAATTTTACGATTGTGCGAGGAGAAGAGCCCCTTGTAGAAGCCTCCCCATGGGGGACAGACGGCGGATTATTCACGCAAGTTGCGAATATGCCAGTCGTTGTATTTGGACCGGGAGAAACGAAGACTGCACATCAGAATAATGAGTATATAGAAATTGATAAAATGGTAGAAGCAGCTGAAATAATCGCCTGCATGCTTCTCGATTGGTGTGGGGTGGAGGAATGAAATATTATGAAGCTTTCTCGGAGCAAGCAAGGAATTATACAATAGAAGGAGTGCTTGACTACTTTAATGAACGGATTCGGATTGATTTGTATACAGGAAATATACAAGCGGTTCTGGGCAGAACAGAGCAGTTGGCAGAGCAGTATAGCTTTTCTAAGCTTATTGTAAAAGGCAAACACGAACACCTCTCTTTTTTTATTTCAAGCGGATACGTGCTTGAAGCAATGATCCCCCTCTATTTTCAAGGGCATACTGCCTATTTTTTCACCAAATATCGAAAAACTGACAGAAGAAACAGCTCATTTTGGGTGCAGGAGGATGAGGTAATCGATAAAGTAACAGCTCAGCAGGACGTGAAGGAAAAGGAGGTTCCATCCTCCTTTGAACTTCGTCCTGCAAACGAGGAGGATGCGGAGGCGCTTGCGCAGCTATTTGGACATGTGTTTCAGGTGTATCCGACCCCGCTGGATCGAGCTGAATATATCCAAAAAACAATGAAGAAAGATACAATTTACTATGTGTACGTAACGAATGGTCAAATTATTAGTACGGCGTCGGCTGAAATGGATCCTCTACAAGGAAATGCAGAGCTGACAAATTGTGCTACGCTGCCGGAATTCCGTAAGCATGGATTAATGAAGCGGCTGTTAAAAGCCCTTGAGGAGGAATTGCGTTTGCGGCATATCTTTTGTTCGTATACGATTGCAAGGGCTTTATCTTATGGCATGAACGCAGCATTTTACCAAATTGGTTATTCTTATATGGGGCGGTTGACAAACAACTGTTATATTTTTGATAAAATGGAAGATATGAATGTTTGGGCAAAGGATTTATCACAATAAGCCGAAAATCCGGCATAGTGTGTGCCGAATTTTAAGCAGGGAGGGAACGGTGTGCCTGCGTCGTTTACAAAGGAAATGATGGAAGCAATATTAAGCAGCATTGATGAAGCGGTCCATGCAGTAGACGAGAACGGCTTTACAATCTTTTATAACGCCGCTGCTGCCAAGCATGATGGAACGCGGATAGAGGAGGTACTTGGAAAGCACGTATTAGAAGCCTTTCCCTCATTAACGAAGGAGTCGAGTACGCTTCTTACGGTACTGGAAACAAGACGTCCTATATTACAACAGGCACAGCGTTACCAAAATCGCAGCGGCATGGAAGTTTGTACTGTAAATAGTACTATTCCTATTTTAATTGAAGGCAGGGTAACCGGAGCTGTTGAAATTGCGAAGGATTACTCTGCGATTCAAAAGCTGACGGATAAAATTGTAGAACTGCAATCGAATAGAAAGAGGGCTGCTGCAGGAGCTAAACAGTATAATGCTATAACGTTTGAGCATATTTTGACAGAGGACCAACGCTTTTTAGAAACGAAGCGTTTAGCAAAACGAGTAGCACCGACTGATGCACCCGTTTTGCTGTATGGTGAAACAGGAACTGGGAAGGAGCTGTTTGTACATGCGATTCATGAGGCATCTCCCCGTAAAACAAAGCCATTTATTGCCCAAAACTGCGCAGCCTTGCCAGAGTCGCTGCTCGAAGGAATTCTGTTTGGAACGGCGAAAGGGAGCTACACGGGAGCCATAGACCGAGCTGGATTATTTGAGCTAGCCGATGGAGGTACGCTGCTGCTTGATGAGATAAATTCCATGCCGCTTAATTTACAAGCGAAGCTGCTGCGCGTATTGGAGGATGGCATGGTTCGCCGCATTGGCGGTCAAAAAACGAGGAAGATTGATGTTCGGGTGATTGCAGCAATGAATGAGCAGCCTGAACTATGCATGAAAAATCATATGCTGCGTGCTGATTTATATTATCGTTTGAATGTTTTTTCTTTATACATTCCGCCGCTGCGGGAACGAGCAGGTGACATCCTTATGCTGGCTCATTATTTCTTGCAGAAAAATAACGCTAAGCTAGGAAAGCAAATACGAGATCTTGATGTATCTGTAAAACAGCTCCTTCTTTGCCATCATTGGCCGGGGAATGTTAGGGAGCTGAAGCATGTCATAGAGCATGCAATGATTATGACGGACGATGCAATGATTAGGATGGAGCATTTGCCTTACTCATTTTCTCGCGTCTCTCAAGCTTCGAATATAACATCTTTGCGCGAGGCGCTGCAGGAAACGGAGGAGCGGCTTATTGAGCAAGCGCTGCTGCAAACGAATGGGAATATGATGCAAGCAGCAAGGTTGCTTGATATACCGAGGCAAACACTGCAATATAAGCTGCGAAAGCATCGACAAGCTGCCGAATAATAGGCAGTTTTTTTGTGCTTTCACCAACTTCTTGGATATGACATATAAAGAATTAGGTAAACGCACAGAAAGCGCCGATGGATCATAGGAAAATAGCTAAAATAGATGATTGGCACAAATTTTGCATAGAAAAAGGCAAGAAGGATAAAGGAGGACTTTTTCATGCTGCATGATATATATAAACCAAAGCGTCATTGGAAGGATATTGAACTATGGAAGGATGTAACCGAGGAGCAGTGGAATGATTGGATTTGGCAATTAACGAATACGATTAAAACATTAGACGATTTAAAGAAGGTAATTAATCTATCGCCAGATGAGGAGGAAGGAGTAAAAATTTCTACAAAAACAATTCCTCTTAATATCACACCTTATTATGCCTCTCTTATGAATCCGGACGATACCCGTTGTCCGATTCGGATGCAATCTGTTCCAATTTCGAAGGAGCTCTACAAGACAAAATATGACCAAGAAGACCCGCTTGGGGAGGATGATGATTCTCCGACACCTGGGCTGACGCACCGCTATCCGGACCGTGTATTGTTTCTCGTGACAAACCAATGCTCGATGTATTGCCGGTATTGCACACGTCGCCGCTTTAGCGGACAAATCGGCATGGGTGTGCCGAAAAAGCAGCTTGATGATGCCATCAGCTATATCCGCAACACGCCGCAGGTACGCGATGTGTTGATTTCCGGCGGTGACGGACTGTTAATTAACGATAATATTCTAGAGTATATTTTAAAAAACTTACGTACTATCCCGCATGTGGAAATTATCCGTATTGGCACGAGAGCGCCTGTTGTCTTTCCTCAGCGCATCACAGAAAACCTTTGCAATATCCTCAAGAAGTATCATCCGATTTGGCTGAATACACACTTCAACACTTCCATTGAGATCACAGAGGAATCCAAACAAGCTTGTGAGATGCTTGCGAACGCAGGCGTACCGCTCGGTAATCAGGCTGTTATTCTAGCAGGAATTAATGATAGCGTAGCGATTATGAAAAAATTGATGCACGATCTCGTTAAAATTCGTGTTCGTCCGTATTACATTTATCAATGCGATTTATCAGAGGGGATCAGTCATTTCCGAGCCCCAGTTTCCAAAGGGTTAGAAATTATTGAGGGGTTGCGAGGACATACATCTGGATATGCAGTCCCGACCTTTGTTGTCGACGCTCCAGGCGGCGGCGGGAAAATCGCCCTGCAGCCAAACTATCTCCTGTCTCAAAGCGCGGACAAAGTCGTGCTCCGCAACTTTGAAGGTGTCATCACCACATATCCAGAACCGGAGAACTATGTGCCGGGTCGGGCGGAAGGATACTTCGGCGAGGTTTATCCGGATTATGCGGAGAAGAAATCAAACATTGGTATTGCCGGGCTCATGAATGATGTGAAGCCGAATCTCGTGCCGGAAGGGCTGCAGCGTTTGGATCGCCGGAAGCAGTATGAGGCAAATCCAGAGCATGCTTCCTTGAAGGATAAACGTGAAAAGCGCGATCAGCTGAAGGAGAAGAAGTTTCAGGCGCAGATGAAGAAGCTGAATGAAGGTACGGAGAAGGAGGCGTAAGGGAATGCCGAAGTGTGAATGGTGCGGGTCAGAAGCAGCGATAGATGGTCATAACACAGTGTTTTGGGAGCTGCCGGATGGAACGAAAACGATAGGGATTACGGAAACACCATGTGTCTACTGCGATGCATGCGGGATGGAGTATCAGACAGAAGAGACGGTGAAGGGGATTGAGGATCAGCTGTTTTTGATTAATACGAAGCAGCTGAAGAAGCAGCTGACGTATGCGGAGTTGATGGCAAAGCCGCGGCTGCTGAAGAGAAACTATTTTGATTTTAGTTCGTGATGCCAGCACTTGTTGCTGGCTTTTGTATTTGATATTTATGTTTTATTTCAAATAAAATCTCTTGCTTTTCCCAGGGACGGGTAAGTATAGGAGAGTATCAAATTAAATTATGCATTTTCTTATTTTAGAAGTAATACCAAATCTAAATAAGTTTTTCTCTCAATTTTATTGCAAACAAAGACAATAAAAATATTAATTACCGTTATATCTTCTATTTGACTTTTCTTTTATGATATAAGTATTAAATATAGGCCTATTAGATGGAGAATGAAGGGTGAATTTTGAAAGGGGATACGTTGTTTGAATGCAAAATATCTAGATTTATTGGCGCAAAAATATGATAGTGAAGAAAAAGTGATAACGGAAATTATTAATCTCGAAGCGGTCCTCAATCTGCCTAAGGGGACAGAACATTTTGTCAGTGATTTACACGGGGAGTATCAAGCCTTTCAACATGTGCTAAGAAATGGTTCGGGGAATGTAAAAGAGAAAATCAGGGACTTGTTTCAAGATGTTTTATTTGAAAAAGAAATAAATGAATTTGCAACATTAGTTTATTATCCTGAAGAAAAATTACAGTTAATTAAAAATAATTTTGGTAATGAACAAGAATTAAACCAATGGTATACAGTAATTATCGAGCGGATGATAAGGCTTATTTCTTATGCCTCCTCCAAATACACACGTTCGAAATTACGTAAAGCATTGCCGAGTCAGTTTGTGTATATTATAGAGGAGCTACTATACAAAGCGAATAAATCTACAAATAAGGAACACTATTATACAGAAATTGTCCAGCAGATTATCTCCTTAGGCCAAGCGGATAAGCTTATAACAGGACTTGCTTATACGACTCAGAGATTGGTTGTTGACCATCTTCATGTAGTGGGAGATATTTATGATCGTGGACCAGAGCCTGATAAAATTATGGATACTTTAATCAATTATCATTCTGTTGATATTCAGTGGGGAAACCATGATGTACTATGGCTAGGTGCCTTTGCTGGTTCAATGGTTTGTCTTGCTAATATTATTCGTATCTGTGCCAGGTACGACAACTTGGATATTATTGAAGATGTATATGGAATCAATCTTAGACCCCTGCTGAATCTTGCGGAGAAATACTATGAGGACAATCCAGCTTTTAGACCTAAGATACATTCAGATAAAAAACTATCTGATCATGAACAATTACAAATTACGAAAATTCATCAAGCAATCGCGATGATTCAGTTCAAACTTGAAATGCCTATCATAAAGAGACGTCCGTACTTTAATATGTCAGAAAGGCTTTTGCTTGAGAAAATTGATTATGACAAGAACGAAATCACAATTCGTGGGAAAACCTACCCTCTAGAAAATAGTTGCTTTGCAACGGTTAATCCGCAGCAGCCCGATCAATTATTAGAGGAAGAAAAGCAGGTTATGGAAAGACTGCTATTTGCAGTCCAGCATTCGGAAAAGTTGGCCAGACATATGAACTTCCTTATGAGGAAAGGGAGTCTTTATTTAAAATATAACGGGAACTTGTTAATACATGGCTGTATTCCTTTAGATGAAGAAGGAAATATGGAAAAAATGATGATTGAAAATAAAACCTATTCAGGCCGTGATTTATTGGATATTTTTGAACATTATTTACGGCATTCTTTTGCACATCCTGAAGAGACAGATGATCTTGCAACAGATATGGTCTGGTATTTATGGACAGGAGAATACTCATCACTGTTTGGAAAAAGAGAAATGACAACTTTTGAGAGGTACTTTATTAAGGATAAGGAAACCCATAGAGAGAGAAAGAATCCATACTACCATTTACGTGAAAATGAAGAAGTTTGCCGCAAAATCCTAACTGAATTTGATCTTAATCCTGATCAGGGGCATATTATAAATGGCCATACACCAGTTAAAGAAATTGACGGGGAAAATCCAATTAAAGCGAATGGCAAGATGATTGTCATCGATGGAGGTTTTTCCAAAGCCTATCAATCAACAACAGGTATAGCTGGATACACTCTACTGTATAATTCCTATGGCATGCAGCTGGTCGCCCATAAACATTTTAATTCAAAAGAAGATGTTCTATGTAACGGAACGGATGTTTTGTCAGTAAAAAGATTGGTGGATAAGGAATTAAAGAGAAAAAAGGTTAGAGAAACCAATGTTGGTGAGGAATTATTGCAGGAAATCTCTATTTTGAATAGTCTGAGGGAATATCGTTATATGAATTGACACAAGTTGTTATAACTCAATTCAATTTAAAAGAAGTGCGATAGTTTGGCGGTATGAATCTGTTCTGACATTTGCTTTTCTAATGTGTCAGTCAATAAGTTGCGGTATGTGCAAGTACTAGGCTGTTGATCACGTCAGCAGCCCTTTTTGTTCCTTCAAAATAAGTATGCAGAGGACATTTTGCAGCACCCCCAGAACGAAATTTTAGAGCTTTTTGTAACAAAGACGCGTATCTTTCATTTGGGGGTAACCTGCGTTCCTGACTTGATGAGCATAAGAAATAAACTGATTTATCTTTTTACAAGATAAATATTAAACTTTTGCGCGTCTCGAACTAACCAAGATACTGTTTTAGGATCCCTAATCCTATTTTTAACTCATCCAATGAGTTTGTCGAAGAAAGCGCAATGCGTAAATACTTATTAGGTGTAGTCTGCCCGCTGAGAAAACGATCAGAATGAAACACTCGAACGCCATGCTTTTGTAGATCCATTTCCAGCTTGAAAGCATCATGATGCCCTTGAATGGGGAGCCAGCGATAAAAGCTTAGCGGATGCTCACCGAGTTTTCTGTGAGGAAAGTATTTCAGGTACATATCGTTTGCAGCTTCTGCAAGCTGTTTCTTTTGAGAGACAATTTCATGAGCCTTTCCTGATAGCATAAGCTCTGTGATTACCTCTGCATCTAAAGAGGACGTTTTCACATTGACGTTAAAAATGGCCTGCAAAATATTCTTACGTAGCGCATCCCCGTAGACCATATAGGCAACTTTTAACCCAGAGCAGATAGACTTGGAGGTGCCGCAGATATATACAGTCTGTTCTGGAAGTAAATTGAACATGGCTGCTGATAGTCAGAAATTATGCCTGCCGTCAGAAATGCGTGAATGTCACCTTTGGTGCAGTTGGTCTTTTAATTACACTAATAAGGCTTCATGGTTTTATCTCACATCGCCATTCCTTATACGAATGGCGATGTGAGTAAAATAAATACATAAAAAGGGGGAGCCAATCGTGAAGGTAAGAATTGATGAGCTGCGAATTCACGAGAAACACTATGAACAAATCTTGAATCAAGTCAGAAATGATCCGTATGCTTTATCGTTAGGGATTCAGTTAACAAAATTTGAGGCCGGCACTTGTTGCTGGTTTTTCTTTTCCATAAAAAACGCGTCCGATGCCTCTGGCATCGGACGCGACGTACTAAAATTGATAGCTATGGCCCAAAAACGGCTGCTTTTTCACTTGAAAACGGGCTTCATAATCTTTTCTCCCTGACATATAAAAATTATCTCGAAGGAACACTTAGAAAACTCTTTTTAAACTAGCCTGCACGTTAGTACAAAAAGCAATTCATGCGTTTATCGCTTGGTCATATTTCTCCCTCAGGCGCTTTATATCTTCTCTAGGCGGAAAACCAAACATGCGGGAATATTCACGACTGAATTGCGATTGACTTTCATAGCCTACACAGAATGCGACATCAGCGACATCTGTTGACTCAGCTAATAACAGACGTCTAGCTTCCTGCAGTCTCAGTTGTTTTTGGAACTGAATCGGGCTCATAGCCGTAACCTCTTTGAAGTGCCGATGAAGCGAAGAAACACTCATATTCGCTATTTCCGCAAGCTCCTCAATTCGAAAGGATCTATCATAGTTATTGATGATATGTTCGATAACGTCTCTAATTCGATAGGCATTGCTACCTTCTAATGCCATTTGTTCCAGTGCATCCCCATGCGGACCTTGTAGAATCCAATAGAGAATTTCCTTTGTGAATAAAGGAGCAAGTACCGGGATATGTTTCGGATTGTCTAGCAAACAGGCTAACCTGACTACTGCATCCAACAGAGATGGCTCTACTTTGCTGACAAACATAGCTCGTTTTGCATTTTTTCCCCGTCCAACCCGAATTTCTGAATCACTTAAAATCTCCAAGATTTGACTCGGTGTAAATTCAAGTTTGAGAGCCAAGTATGGAGCGTCAGAAGAGGCTTTGATAACTTGCCCGGTAACTGGCAAGTCAACGGATGCCACAATGTAATCGGCAGGACCGTACCGAAAGCGCTCCTCTGCCAACAATACCTCCTTCTCTCCTTGGACGATAATACAAAAGGATGGCTCGTTAACTCTAGAAATTGGTTCGGTAATAATAGATTCACGGATGAAAAATAAAGACGGAATAGCAGTCGGGCGAACACCGTCCTGCCCTGAATAACGTTCAATGAGTTTGGCAAGTTCATGCTGCTGTTTGTATACTTGCTCAGACATATGTGATTCTCCTTATTCCTTCATCTTTGATAGTTTTATTCTATCGTATATTTGTCGATTGCGTAAATAGTTGTGAGAGAATTAGGCAAAAACTTGATACGAATGTGATAACGGTTTCTTTCTCATTTGTTGCATAATCAGTAGTACAGAGGTCATGATAAACAACAACTGAAATGAAAGAGGCTAATAAAAGAAAGTGAGGAATAATCAAATGGAATATGTGAAACTTGGAAATACAGGCTTGGATGTATCTAGGTTTTGTCTTGGCTGCATGAGCTTTGGTGTAGCAGAGCGGTGGATTCATCAATGGGTACTCGATGAAGAGCGCAGTCGTCCTATTATTAAAAAAGCTCTTGATCTTGGAATCAATTTTTTTGATACGGCGAATGTGTATTCAATGGGAACAAGTGAAGAAATTCTTGGACGAGCTCTAAAGGATTATGCCAATCGTGATGAAATTGTACTTGCAACGAAGGTTCATGGTCGTATGCATGAAGGTCCAAATGGTGCCGGTCTTTCCCGAAAGGCAATCATGAGCGAAATTGATAAGAGCCTTAAAAGACTGGGAACTGATTATGTAGACCTTTATATTATCCACCGCTGGGATTACAATACTCCTATTGAAGAAACGATGGAAGCATTGCATGATGTTGTGAAGGCGGGGAAGGCGAGATATATTGGTGCTTCTGCCATGTACGCATGGCAGTTCCAAAAGGCACTGCATGTAGCGGAGAAAAATGGGTGGACTCGCTTTGTGTCGATGCAGAATCATTTAAACCTCATATACCGTGAAGAGGAACGGGAAATGCTGCCTCTTTGTAAGGAGGAAAAAATTGGGGTGACTCCATATAGCCCACTCGCATCAGGGAGATTGACTCGTGATTGGTCGGAAACAACGCATCGTTCCGAAACGGATCAAATTCAAAAGTCTAAATACGATGCGACTGCTGATGCAGATCGGTTGGTCGTGGAGCGGGTTGCAGCAATCGCAGAAAAATATGGTGTTCCACGTATCCATATCGCACTTGCCTGGTTGCTACAGAAAGAACCGGTAACAGCTCCTATTATCGGTGCTACGAAAATATCTCACCTCGAAGATGCCGTAGGTGCTCTATCAATTAAGCTAACACCGGAAGAAATTGCGTTCCTAGAAGAGCCGTATGTACCGCATCCAATAGTTGGTCATAATTAATTGTGGTGTGATGACATCTTATTGTTTAAAAATTAATAACAGAAGAAAGGTCGATTTTCCAAAGTAGGAAGATTGGCTTTTTCTATAACTTTGTGAAGTATTATACTTGAACAAACTGCCTGTTCGTAATGTCATTAAAGTTTTTTCAGATATAGTTCAATAACAGCTTTTTTGATGGTTCTTGGCTTTTAGTTATTTGTCTATCCACTTTAGACATTGAAAGGTTCACCAAACTTCCTTAAAGATAATTAACAATTTTATCAGATTTGTTCAATAAGCAACAAATTACGTTCATTTAACGATTGAAGACGCTTTCTTCTTATTTACAATTATAGATAGATGTTGATTAATCAATCAATCAATAATGCTTTTTTTACAGACATCGAATTTAGCTAAATCGAAGTGACTTAAAATGATTAGAAAATTCACGAGGAGTGCATACCATGGAATCATTTATGGAATCATTTATGGAATCGTCAAAGGAGGCAAAACTTCGTGAAATCCGAAATTATATAAGAGCAAAAGATCATGATTATGGGTTTTGCAGAGGTGAAACGTCTCATTCCATACATCCTTGTTTCAGCGTCTGCGGGATGGAAAAAGTCGCACATGAGATGGAGGATTTTTATTGGATTAATGACTGTACCATCTATGTGACATATAAACCGGAGTACACGAAATGGCGTAACGTCATGTATCGGCTGGCATACTCTTCTCGGGAGACACAGGAAGAATATTATTTTGTCCACCCGTTAACAAATGACGAGGCGGCTGCTTTCGTAAACGAACACTTAGAGCTGCTTAACCTTGAACGAGCTGTATCCTTTAGTTTTGGTAATGATAGATTGCAAGCTTTCGAAAAATTGGAAGCGTTGTATATCAAAATTAAAGATAATTAACAATTACGATTGATTTGTACATTTATTTATGTTTCTGGAAGTGGAACAGACAGCACAGAAAAAGGGCGTATCATATGGGCCAGAGTGAAGGGAAAGATAGAGAATGATTTACTTCGTCTACCTTTTAAATCTGCTTATATGTTTCGCCCAGGAGTCAGCTTTCCCATGCATGGTGTAAAATCAAAAACAAAATTGTACCAACTTGTTTATGGTGTAATGAAACCTTTTTATCCTTCGGCACTTCAATCAAAAATGTTGTGTATTTTGGAAGTTAGGTGTATACACTATCTACTAAAGCCTTCAAATTGCCCTCTAGAGGTTTTATGGGCAGGGGGTTATGGGATATGGAGAAAGGAGACTAAAAGCTATGAAAAAGGATGAAGCCCTAGTAAAAGCTGTTGTTGCTCTCATTGAGCAAGAAAGAAACGCAAATGAGGGAATATTTGTTGGGTCACCAGAACTTGATGAAGTCATAGGCACATTAATATCCCTTGCTGATGATAAAGAACAGGTAATAGAGCATGCTTCAAAAGAAATGTAACAACTTAAAGGGTTTAAATTAATAAAAATTACCACATTTTTCAACCCGTTTAAATTTTTCCAATGCCCAAAACATCCTGCTTGTAAGAACTTATAAAATGTATTTGTTAAGGTGGAATATTATATAGAGTATATATAGTAATGCTTTAGCTTTTGAACCTTGAGATGAAGAAGGATGAAGTAAAACCTGTTTCGTATCAAGTCTGGCTGTCTTCTAACAAAAAACAGTATGAAATTGCAATTGGAGAACCGGATGAATATGTGAAACTTGTTCTAATCAATACAGGAGACGACATTATAGATAACATTGAACTACCCCCACCTATTCGCTACTGCTCCTTGAGGTGGGGGATTCCGTATTTGCTTCCTAGGAAGCGAAATACAGAGCCGTTCAACAAGCTTCTCATGGGCGAATAGGGAGAGCTCACACGTCCCTTACAGACACAGGGACACCAAGGTACCCCTGTGTCTAGTCAGGTAGTGATAGCTGTTTCTCTTTTTTCATCCTATACGGCTTGCTATGTTCTTGCACCAATGCACCTGCCATCCTGGAGCTTGGTCCTCTAGCCTTTGCGGCAACATGACGGTGATGCAAGAACATGTTATCGATTCTAAATGGAGTTAAGCTTCTGTTTCCACTGGGCTATGCCCATAACGTACTTGAAGTGGGGGGATGAATGTCGGAGAATGATAAAATTATAGAAAAGGTAAGAAAATCACTTCGAAATTCTTTATAATGTAAAAGTAGAAAAGATAGTAAATTGAAAGGAATGGAGAAGTGTGAAGAAACTGGATGTACTGTTAATGATACTCAGCTGCCTGTTTCCAATTGCAGGTGTTATGAAACAATTCCCTCTTATATTATCGCTAGTTGTGGGAGGATTGTTATTTTTCATTAGCTTGGGAAGTTATTTTGCCAAACGAACCAATTTGCGAGTATTTAGTTGGATAGCATATGCTGTATTTATTACATTCTTGTTATTGCTTCGAAACCCGTATATAACGACAAGTTCCCTCTTGGAAAATATGAAAATTTCGGCATGTATTGCTGTTATACCATTTTTGTTCCGGTTTCGTACGTATGCGATTACGATAGGATTGCTTGGGTTATGGGCATCTTTGTTATGGGATGTAAAACAGGTCGGTTCGCTAGAAGCGCTACAGCGTATTATGTATGTAACTACGTCAGAACAAATATATTTGCTGCCATTCGGGATTGGATTTTTATTTGGGGGATGGCTGGGAAATATAACAAAACCTTCTCCTAAACGGGAAAAATGGTGGAAGCCGAATAAATCGAAACAGAGAAAACATCGAAAGGGATGGAAAATTACAATTCCTGTTCCGAGTCTGCCGAAGATTGGTGTTAAAGTGTCAAAATCTCGATATGAATCCCCGGCACAGCAAACAACCCGCTCGCATGAATCAAGGCAAGAGGAGAATATGGAACAGTATAGATCAGCAGAAGAGAAACAAGATATAGAAACAGAATTTATCCATGAAGAAACCAGAGAAACACGAATGGGGAGAAGAAAGAAAAAGGCTTAAAAAAATCTCTTCGTTCTTTAGATCTACAGATTAGAAAAATATCAAAAAACAAGAACGTAGCAGAATGCCTTTTATATCCTTAGAAGAATGCCTGTGTTTTGTACGATAACAATAAAAAGAGAGCTAAATCAAAAGAAAGCAATAGGGAAGATACAATAAAGAAGAGGAAAGACATGCCAATAAATACAAAGGCAGAGCCGAGCGTTAAACATACTATAATATAATGAGAAGAGGTTACTATGTCCAATATGAGGGCGTAGAGCCTCTTTTTTCTTACATACAGACTACATAATCAGAGATTGGAAAAAATGACATATACTTCTTTCTTGCCATAGTAGGGGCGTTTCTTTCGAATGAACGCACGAATTCCCAGCTCACGCATGAGGCGTTGTACACGCTTATGGTTTACCTGTAAGCCGTGCATACGTCTCAACCAAACTATAACTCCTCGATAGCTATAAATCCCCTTCAGCTTTGTATGGCATTCCTGAATGCTTTCCTTAGCAATGAGCTTATTGATTTGTATGTATGAAAGAAAACAATCATCATTAGCAATTTAGAATAGTGATGAAAAGAGCACCAGCACTTATTTTAAGAGCCTTAGATGGCTAATTGAATAAATACTAGCGTTGATTTTCTCTATTTGCTTTCCTATCTTCTGATAGACCTTCTTTAATTAAGCTGTAAAGTTACCGTCGTAGCTTAGCATGATTGCTGATTTCACCTCGTCTAAGCTAGAGATATGATTAAGAAAGCCCATGTCATTTTCTTTTACACGAATTTCGTACGTTACTTCATAATCATTTCCAGGCATAACAGATTTTGATTTTAAAGAATGTTTTTTTGCATGTTTAGAAATCACATGCTCCAAAACGGTTTCAATGGAGGTTTGGCTGTATCTGATAACTAATAAATATGGATTTTCAACTGCAATGCGATTTACGAAAATAATTAATACTAAGCCGATTAAGATAGCACCCACAATGGCTAATAGGACGAAGCCAGCGCCGTATAAAATACCTGAAACAATGGAGCAGAAAATATAAACAATATCCATAGGATCTTTAATCGGTGTTCTGAAACGTACGATTGACAATGCTCCAACCATCCCTAGTGATAACAGAACGTTGGATGAGATACCGATAATAATTAAGGCAGTTACACTTATACATTATATACAGAAGGAACAGCTACAGGAACAAACACAGACGGCCTGTATACTGATGGAGATTATAACGGCGGAACAAAGGTGGTAGAATTTGAAATTTCTGACTCTGTCACATGGCTAGATGAGTCAGGTGTAACCACTGCAAAAACATCTGGCCCTGGTGGAGGGGGGGGCAGGTGGCAGAAAGAACAGACCACAGTAAGGAAATCGAGCTGGTATGTATGTTTTAAGAGTTAGATGAAGAGGCAAGAGAGAAGCTTGAAAGCATTATGAAACTCACATTTCGCACCCTGATCGGAAAAACTTATGATTTTTTTAATCCTTTTTTGTAAAACAATTCGATACCAACACATATAGCCGTGGTATTTACCTTTTTTACCACGGCTTGTATTATTCTTCACTTACAGATAGATGTTTTCCGTAAAACCAAGTACCTGCTTATGAAGTTTGCGGAGTACATCGGGATTCCACTCTTTATCGGACTTGTTTCTATCATAAAATAAAATACTCCACGCCTAATTCATAGATGGGGAGTATTGGGTGCTTACTCTTAAGATGATTTCATAGAAGAATTTGGAATCGGTGACCCAGACTGCTGTAAATTTCCATAAGTTAATCGTCTCCATAGCCACTCCATTGGGCCGTATGCAAAGCGGCTCATCCACCAGCAGCTTAATCCAATTTCAATGAAAAATATAGCGAAGCATACTGCCAGAATCATAACGTAATTTAATTTTGCAAATAACCCGAATCCGACAAACAGGATGACAGAAATGAAAGATTGCAGAAGATAGTTTGTTAACGTCATCTTTCCGACAAATTGAAACGGCTTTAGCAGCTTCTGCCCAATCGGTTTTTGGTACAGCAATACAATGGATGAGATATAAAACAAGCTCATAAAGATACCGAATCCATATACAAGGAGTTGGGCAAGCGGGCCTTCATATGCGCCGATGTTTACAAACTGCAGTCTTGTAACAACTAGAAGTGTGACAGCAAGCAAGCTTAATAATCCGAAGACATCCCGCATATTTCGAAACAATCCTAAATACTTTTCGATCTGATGGAACACACCGATTCGCCCGAAATAAAATCCTAACAGCATCATTGCAAAGATACTTGGAAACGTAATAATTTCTAGTGTTAATGAAGGGATAACAGAATCCTTGATATGATATGGCAGCCACTCTATATAATTGCCGTTTTGATACATTTCTGTCGCCGTAGCTGCTTTTTGCTTTGCCAGCTCATAATTGCTTATGTTGTTTGCCTGTATATCGGCTCCTGGCTGGGTGAATGCAAGTGAGAACATTGTTAAAAAAAGTACAATGATAGAAATAGCCCATGTTAAAACAGTTTTTGCCTTTCTCCGGTAAAACAGCATAAGCAAGCAGCCTAAAAGTGCATATACGTGAAGAACGTCACCTCCGTAGAAAAATGTCATATGAAGTGTGCCAAATCCAAATAATACAAGCATTCTGCGAAAGAAAAAGCTGTAAATCTTTTTCCTGCTTTGTTCTGCACGCTGCATAATAACATAAAAACCGAAACCGAACAGAAGAGATAAAATCGGATAAAATTTTCCTGAACAAAATGCCTCAAGGATAAGCCGGATCCACTCATTAACTGATTCATCTCCTTTAGGGATCAGGCTGTATTGTTCGTAATATACGTCGGGTGTACTTAAATATCGGACATTGACAAAAAAGATGCCGAACACTGCAATTCCCCGCAAAATATCAACGATCGAAATCCTCTTATGGACAGGGGGTGGTTGTAAACTCATATGAAACACTCCTTTAGTCATGTATGATGGCGCCTTAGTTATTACTATATTGAATTTACGGCGCATACGATATGACCCGCAGGTATACTTACGTGTATACGCAGGGAGAAATGATGGAGGATGTACGGGTATTTGCCGATAAGAATTTGCTTAAGAATGTACACCGTTATGTTTCTTTTAAAGTATACTTTTCGTAAAGAAAGATTTGAAAAATAGGAAAGGAGGCTTGGCATAGGTGGATGGAAAATTAAGTAATATTCAACAGCGGGAAGAAGAATTTCTAATCGGCCGAGAGCAAGAGCTGCACAGCTACAATCAATTTCTTTTAGGAAAAGGTCAGAAATTTATTTGGTCCATGCATGGGACGGGAGGCATGGGGAAAACGACTCTTCTCGATGCATTTAGAAGGAGGTCTCTGAGAGAAGGTGCTTCTTTTATTCTCATAGACAGCCGAGAGTTTGTCCATACGCCGGAGCAGCTATGTCGTCATTTTCTCCGTCTCATGAACGGTGCGGCGGATACGTTACATATTCATGATCCCTCAAAGGGTATCCTAGATCAAATCTGTGAATTATCTAACAGCGGTTGTGTAACGCTAGCTTTTGATAATTATGAGGAAATGATAGATTTAGATGGTTGGCTTCGGGAGAACATTTTACAATGGCTTCCGCGAAATGTCCTTACTATTTTAGCGGGGAGAAAGCCGCTTCAGGGAGTATGGATTTTGTCACCAGCATGGAGAGAGCGTGTACAACAAATTTCATTACGAGGGCTTTCTGAGGAACAATCTAATGAATATTTAGCAAAATGCGGTGTGTTGGATGCTCCTGTCCAAAAGAAAATATGGGAGAAAACAAAAGGGCATCCTTTAGCACTTTCCTTAGCAGCAGCTACTTGGTCCGAGAGCATGTCAGAGGCTGAAGATGAGGAATGGTTTTCGCTGCTAGTTGAGCAATGGCTGCGGGAGGTACCGAACGAGGATTTCCGAGAGTGGGTGGAAGTTGTTTCTGTGCTTCGATATTTCGATCGAGAGTCTATCAGCTTCGTAAACGGCGGAGAAGATATTACGGCTGAAGAGTTTTCCAGCCTTTGTAAATTATCATTCGTCAGAAAAACAGGAAAAGGCTGGACATTACACGATGTCATGCGGGAAGCATTAAGTAAGCTCATAATGGAACATACACCGAATAAATATCGGGAGCTGCTTGCGCGGTGTGCGGAATTGCAAGTGAATCGTATTATGCAATCTCCGCGTGATGGAAGTACGACTTGGCATGTCCGTGAATGCTTTGCCTACATCGGCGATGCATCCATTCGCTGGCTTGTCACCCCTACTGAGCAGGAACAATACGTATGGGAGGAGTTAAGTCTCTGTAACCTAGCGGATGGAGAGCATTATATGGAGCGTCGATATGAACAAGAAGCGGCGCGCCAAGGTTCTGAAACACATTCGTTAGATGTTATAAAAGCGAAGGATTTGTCCTTAAAAGAGCTTGTTTCGTTAAACAACAATATTGTGAAGTTGCTAAGAAATCAGGCTGGAGAAGCTGTAGGGCTGTCCGTTATATTTCCGATTAATATTTCTACAATTCCTTATATGAACAAGGACCCGCTTGCCTCTGTATACATAAATAGCCTATCTTCAAAAGAATATAAAGAGTTTCTTGTTCCGGCAAGCAGTCAAGCGGGATGGTATATTCGAATTATCGATGTGTTAGAGCCGATGAACCCTCTTATGTCGATGCAAGCAATGGCACTCATATTTTCAATGATGGTAACGGGCGGTATTATTGCTGCTTCTCCGCCGCCGAATCCAATTCTGCTACAAAGCCACCGAAGCTTAGGTTTTCAAGAAATACCGAATACGTATCATACATATTATGATGGAGTTACACCCACCCCTACATTTTTTCTAGATACAAGAGGCGAGAAGTTGCGCACCTTATTTGAGGACCTTCTGCGAAGAACAGGTCTTCGCACGAAGGAGGATTCTGATTCCTTAGCAGACAAAAGTCAAGCTGATAAAATTCAAAAAATGATGCAAGGATTGACTGAAAGAGAGCAGGAGGTTATCCAGCATGTTATTCAGGGACTTTCCAATATAGAGATTGGAAAAGCACTGTATATTACTGAGGCAACGGTTAAAAAGCATTTAAGATCAGCTTACAAAAAGCTGCAGGTGCAGAACCGAGCTGATTTGTTGCGAAGGCTTCTGTGACATTATGATAAGGTTGGGTCATTATGATCCAACCTTTTACGTGTGTCTTGATGTTTCTGATCCGGGTACAGCTTTAGTTTGACTTTGAACTTTAAGAAGCAGACATAGTTGAGTTTGCGGTAAAATCGTAAAATGGCTGATGTAGAAACGCGGGTTTGGTCGGCCAGATTGCGAATCCGCATGTAAATCATCTTCTCTCCATTAGCAAGCACATACTTGTAAACCGAGTACTCCAGTTCATTAGTTCATTGAATACTGCCAGAACTTCGCTTGAAACATTGTGGCCTTCCTAATAATAATCACTTGTTCACATTGTTCCTTGTTCCTTCAGGAAACACTATGTTTTTTAGATGTAACAAATGACATCGGGCGGCATATGTGTCTAATGCGCTGTCCTCTATGTATTTTTACCGCAAAACTACCTATAATCTTTAACAGAGAGATATTACAGCATGCTGATACATGAACAGATAGGAGATATGGAATATGAACCATGTAGAGAGTAAGTTCCCGGAAGGTTTTCTATGGGGCGGAGCAACGGCTGCCAACCAAGTGGAAGGCGGATTTTATGAAGGAAACAAGGGAATGAATATTGCGGATGTTCTTCCTGGCGGTAAAGAGCGTCTTAAAATCTTACTGTCACCTGGTTTTGACTTTACAATTGATAAAGAAAAGTACAGCTACCCAAACCATGAAGCAATTGACTTCTACCATCGTTACAAAGAAGATATCGCGTTATTCGCAGAAATGGGCTTTAAAGTATATCGCATGTCCATTGCGTGGACACGCATTTTTCCAAATGGTGATGAGTTAGAGCCAAACGAGGCTGGGTTAGCTTTTTATGACCGCGTTTTTGATGAATTGCATAAATATGGTATTGAACCGGTTGTAACGATTTCCCACTATGAAATGCCGGTAAACCTAGTTACAGAATACGGCGGTTGGAGAAGCCGTCAAGTTGTAACCTTCTTTGAGCGGTATGTAAATGCTATTTTCAATCGCTATAAGGGAAAAGTAAAATATTGGATGACATTTAATGAAATTAATAGCGGCTTGCATTTCCCGATTATGGGTCTTGGTTTTGCAATTCAAAAAGAAGAAGACAAATATCAGCCTACTTTCCAAGCATACCACCATCAGTTCGTTGCAAGCAGCATTGCGGTAAAGCTATGCCATGAAATGATGCCAGATGCTCAAATTGGCTGTATGATTCTTTATGCACCAGTATATGCTTATGATTGCAACCCTGAAAATGTAATGTACGCTCTTAGGGAGCAACAGCTGTTTAATTATTTTTGTGCTGATGTCCAAGTGCGCGGGGAGTATCCAGCTTTTATCAAGCGCTATTTCAAGGAGCACAATATTGAGCTGGAAATACAAGAAGGGGATTTAGAGTTAATCAAAGAAAATACGGTAGACTATATTGGCTTCAGCTATTACATGTCACGAACAGAGAAAAAGGTGAAAACAGCAGAAGAAGCGGCACAAGGAAATATTCTATCTGGTGTAAGAAATCCATTTTTGAAGGCGAGTGACTGGGGATGGGAAATCGATCCAATGGGCTTGCGCATTTCTTTGAACGAGCTGTACGATAGGTACCGCATTCCGCTCTTTGTTGTGGAAAATGGCTTAGGGGCAATTGATACAGTTGAAGAAGATGGAACGATTAACGACGACTATCGCATTGATTATTTGCGTGATCACATCAAGGCAATGCGTGAGGCTATTGAAGATGGTGTGGAACTAATGGGATATACAAGTTGGGGATGTATTGACTTGGTAAGTATGTCAACAGGTGAGTTCTCTAAGCGTTATGGCTTTATCTACGTTGATAAGCATGATGATGGCAGCGGTACGTTGGAACGCAAGAAGAAAAAGTCTTTTTTCTGGTATAAAAATGTGATTGCAACGAATGGAGAAGAGCTATAATTCATCATTCTTATAAACGAGGCAATCAATCAGAAGGCGGCAAGGGCGGGAAACCCTTGCCGCCTTCTGTATTTAGAGGAAATGTCCACTTCCTCGAATGTAGTGTTATGTCAATCCGACACGTATGGAGTATTCGCTTATAATTCCTCAGTTTCGGATTTTCACTTTTTGCATCACTGGCATACGGATCAGCAAATTACATTCATTATAAGCGAGTCGACCTAAATAGTTTGAACTAATCGAATATCCTTTAAAAAGGGGATAGATGCCTTCATCGATTGAATGATCTCATCTCGTATGATTTCGTCGACTTCACAAATCGTAATCGCGGATCCGCCTTTTTTCCATCTTTCCAAGGTCAATCGTGCGATATTATATCCCTGTGTCCTGAGAATATGGGATATCTCCGCTAAGAAACCTTTTTGATCTGTATGGTAAAGAATTAACGTCGGCTTTTCTCCTGTAAATTTTACAGGAAGATCATAGAGTTCTTGAACCTCTGCCTTTCCTCCACCTAAAGAGCTGGCAAGTAACTTTACTGAGCGAGTAGGCCCATTGGCCTCAATTAAAACAGTATTAGGATGATGCATCCCGGCATTTGCCTTCGTAAAGACATAGTCGACACCCATTTTGGACGCAATCTGATCGGATATAGGAATGTCGTTACTAGCCGTGGTCATCCCTAAAATCCCTGCTAATAAAGCCAAGTCTGTACCATGACCTTGATACGTTTCGGCAAAGGAGCCCATAAGTTGAAAATTCACTTTTGTCGGATGTTCATCTAGGATCTGTCGGGCGATGTTTCCTATGCGAACAGCTCCTGCTGTATGGGAACTAGACGGTCCCACCATGATGGGGCCGATAATCTCAAAAGCACTTCTATATTTCAAAGAGAATCACCCCCCGTTTTTGTTAAAAATCTTTTCTCTCAGCGCTTGCCCCGTAGGTGTTCCGGCAAGACCGCCGATCCCTGTTTCGCGAAGAGATGCCGGCATTTCTGTACCCACTTCATGCATGACCTGGATTACTTCATCCGGAGGGATAATACTTTTTACCCCAGCTAATGCCATATCTGCGGCTGCCATAGCGGTGATCGCGTGTAAGCCGTTGCGAATGATACAAGGAACCTCTACAAGGCCGCCAACTGGATCGCATACTAACCCCAAGGAGTTTTTTAAAGCCAATCCTACAGCATGTCCTACTTGCTCTGCTGTGCCGCCGCCGAGTTCTACTAATGCTCCCGCTGCCATGGCGGTTGCGGAACCGACCTCAGCTTGGCATCCCCCTGCAGCTCCGGAAATGGAAGCAGAATTAGCAATTACGAGACCAAGTGCGGCCGATGTCATCATAGCTAAAATAATCGCATCTCGAGAGTAACGTCCAGTATCCAACGCATATACCAATACTGCAGGCAATATTCCAGCTGACCCTGCTGTGGGCGTTGCGACAATGCGTCCCATCCCTGCATTGACTTCCGAAACGGAGAGGGCATAGGCCATCGTATGCAGCGTTTGAGGATGGATAAATGTATTTCCTTGCTTGATATATTCATACACCCGATAGGCATCTCCGCCTGTGATACCACTACGGGACATCACGGGTTCCTGAATTCCCTTCCGCACAGCCTCTACCATAACTTCAAATTGTTGTTCCATTTGGTTGAGAATTTCAAGCTTGGAACGTCCAGTCTGCTCGATTTCAATCTCTAACATCAATCTTCCGATGGACATGTTCTGATTTTCAGCTAGTTTAATAAGCTCGTGCAAATGTGTAAAAGCCATATGCTATGCAAATCCTTTCTATATGGGAATTGGAAATATGAATTATTCTTCAGTGGGTAATGGAATTCTTTGCGTGTCTTTATAAGAATTAAGTACAATCGTTGTCCGTGTTTTCAAGACACCTGGTAATTTTCGTAATTCTTGACTAATAATTCGATCCAAATCTTTTGTTCCCCGACAGCGAACCTTCATTAGATAATCATCTTCCCCCGCGACATGATGACACTCTTGTACTTCAGGGATTTCAGATACTCGTTTTAAAAATAATTCACGATGTTCTAATCGGTCTATGGAGATGGAGATAAATGCAGTCATTTCATACCCCACTGATTCCGAATTGAGAATGGCGGTATAGCCATTAATAACACCTTGTTCTTCCAGCCGACGGACCCGGTCAGCGATAGCGGGACCGGACATTCCTAAATTCGCCGCCAAGTCAGCCCAAGTCGCCCGACCATTGGACATTAAAAGATTTAGAATTTTGTAATCTAAGGAATCCACGTTAAATCTCCTTTGTTATGTAATTATTTTTATTATAATTCCTTTTTTATAAAATTCAATAAGGTATAATGCTTTGTTTTTGAAATAAATTTTCGTTTTTTAAATCGGATTATTTAGAATAATAGATGTAAATGCTCTGATAAGAAACCTGACACTTTAAAAAAGCGGGCAACACAAACAAGAATATAAGAAATCTGGCACCCTAAAAGCCGGAAATCCCACTAAGAACCATCTAGTTATATCCAAAATATGACTAAAAAGGAGACTGCTCTCAAAAAAGGTTGTTAAACTGCAACCTTTTGAGTCAGCCCCTTTTTTCAAGGGAATATATGTTGAATTGTCTACGAATGTGTATTTAAATATACTTTTCCACCATCTTTTTAAATCTTGTTTTGTCAAAAGTTATATATTGATTTGCTAAATTTCGAATGGGGTCTCCTGCATAAAATCGTTCATATAATTCATGTCGGGAGCCTAATGGACTTCCTATTAAATCCCACGCAAGTTTAAAAAGTTTTGTTCTTTTTTCAGCATTTACTCCTGCTCCCTTAAAATACTCTTTTAAAAGAGGTGAAAGTGGACCTTCGAAATCATGGACACTTGAAGGCAATTGAATAAATCCGCCTGCTCCTATTAGCTGTAGTATTTCTATCGCACGAGGATAATATTTAGAACCAAGATTTCTAGCTGTTTCAATATAACTAAACTCCGGAATAAAAGTTCCATATTTATCTACTGCCCCCTTGTGATGAGGTTAGTTTTCGGTATGTTTCAATCGGATATTCTAATCACTATGATTTTTTTAGCTAAATTTTAACGAGAAATTGTTTCTGAAATATTTCCCTCGCAAACGAGAATATCAAGACCATGTTGTGAAAATAATATAACAGTTACTGAATCATAGGGAGGAAAATCACATGGATAAGCAACGCGCGAAAGAAATTGCAGCTTCACCAGTCATGGCAAATGTAACATTTGATGGTCATCAAATCTATATTGAGAAGGTAGATGAGCAAAATGGAACTGCTACGATTTACCCTCTTGATCAGCCAGAGAAGAAACAAAATGTTTTGTTAGAATACCTAGTGGAGTATTAAAAATGGAGTGTATAGTCCCTTCCTATTGGGACTGTACATCCCATTTTCGTAACAATAAACGTAAGTCTCCCTAAAAAGGAGGCTTTTTATATGTAGAAAATACCAGTTGATAATTATTATAAAATCATTACAATAAAAGTACGTCAAAGGTCAAAGAAAGTCAAAGTCAAATCTGATTTTTTATAAATAAATATATATTGAAAAGGAGTGGCGTGATATGAAATGTCAAGCATGCGGCCAACAGATGGCTACTGTACTATTGAATATTCGCGTAAATGGTCAAAAAAGCGAAAAGCATCTCTGTCATGCTTGCTATGAAAAGGAAAGACAGAATGCATTTGTAATGGGAGGGTCTCCATTTGGTGGATTCTTTAATTTATTTGAAGGAGGAGCACCAAAGGGAATGCCAAACGCTGGAGCAGAAAAGCGACAGGTGGTAAAGGAAAATAGTTTGCTTGGGCAAATCGCACGTAATTTAAGCGATGCAGCAAAGAATGGCCGTATTGATCCTGTTATTGGCCGAGAGAAGGAAATTGATCGAGTCATTGAGATCTTGAATCGAAGAAATAAAAATAATCCTGTGTTAATTGGTGAACCAGGTGTAGGTAAAACTGCGATTGCAGAGGGATTGGCACTTCGCATTGTCGAAGGAAAGGTTCCAGCTAAATTATTGAACAAGGAAATTTACGTACTCGATGTCGCTTCCTTAGTGTCTGACACAGGGATTCGCGGGCAATTCGAGCAACGTATGAAGCAGTTGATCGAAGAACTGCAGCAAAATCATAACATTATTTTGTTTATTGATGAAATTCATACAATTGTAGGTGCGGGCTCTGCGCAGGGCTCTATGGATGCAGGGAATATTTTAAAACCGGCATTGGCGCGCGGTGAGCTCCAAATTATTGGCGCAACGACTTTAAAGGAGTATCGTATTATTGAAAAGGATGCAGCATTAGAGCGACGCTTCCAGCCTGTTATGGTAAATGAGCCTTCTGTAGAAGAGGCTGTTTCGATTTTAACGGGCTTGAAAGGCCAGTATGAACGTTATCATCAAGTTCAGATTCCGGATGAGGTTATCCGAGCATGCGTGACGCTCTCCAATCGCTATATTCAGGATCGTTATTTGCCGGATAAGGCGATTGACTTGCTGGATGAAGCGGGTTCAAAAGTAAATCTGCGCGGAGGCAATCAGGAGTCAGCAAGTCTTGAGCTTGAGTTAAATCGTATTCGTGCAGAAAAAGCGAAAGCGACAGAGAAAGAAGAGTATGAAAAAGCAGCTCAGCTTCGCGATGAGGAAAAGAGTTTGCTTGAGAGATTACAAGCAACAGAGCAACCTGAAGCAATTGTAACAGTACAGGATATTGAACGTATTATTGAAGAAAAAACCGGTATTCCTGTAAGCAAGCTGCAGCAGCAGGAACAACAGAAGCTGCAGAATTTACAGCAGCGTCTGACAGAACGAGTAATCGGGCAGGAGCAAGCTGTCGAGAAGGTTGCGAAGGCTGTACGCCGCGGCAGAGTTGGTCTGAAATCTAAAACAAGACCGACAGCATCCTTCCTGTTTGTAGGACCGACGGGAGTCGGAAAAACAGAGCTTGCTAAAACACTGGCAGAGGAAGTATTTGGAGATCGAGAAGCGATGATTCGTCTTGATATGAGTGAGTATATGGAGAAGCATTCTGTATCCAAGCTAATTGGTTCTCCTCCAGGCTATGTTGGTCATGAGGAGGCAGGCCAGTTGACTGAGATGATCAGAAGAAAGCCGTATAGTCTTATTCTGCTTGATGAGATTGAAAAAGCACACCCAGATGTACAGCATATGTTCCTGCAGATACTAGAAGACGGTCGTTTGACAGACAGTCAGGGCCGTACGGTCAGCTTTAAGGACACAATCATTATTATGACAAGCAATGCAGGTGTGACTGATAAAAAGGCAACTGTTGGATTCGGTGCATTAGGACAAGAACAGCACAGTAATCTCCTAGATTCTTTATCTGCTTACTTTAAGCCGGAATTTTTGAATCGTTTTGATGGAATTATTCCGTTCAATCATCTAGAACGAGAAAGCCTAGTGAAGATTGTCGGGCTTCTATTTAAGGAATTGCAAGAGAATTTGGATGAACAGCACATCGAACTGATTGTGGAAGAAGAGGCAATGCAAAAAATTGCTGAAATCGGCTATCATCCAGCATTCGGTGCGCGACCACTGCGCCGCGTTATGCAAGAAAAGGTAGAAGATGCCATCGCGGATCTTCTTTTGGACGATAACGTACAAGGTATTCGAGTCTTTGTGGAAAACGGCAATATTCAGGCCGCAAAATTATGATAAAGAAGGATACGCCAAGTTGTTTGCTTGGCGCATCCGTTTACATAGATGGGCGACGTGCGAAAAAGCGTAATATGCAGTGACTGGATAAAGAGCTATAGCTTTTAGGAAATAATAAGTTTTACTCCTAGCCTCGCATGCGTATACGCTGCGCTGGTTTTTTTTTTGGACGACATGTATAATAAGTAAACAAAAAAGGGGGATTTCTATGAATAAGTCATTCTATCATTACATGATGAAATATCGGGACGGTCGTAAAACAGACAGTATGACGCAGCTTGCAACCAAGATTTATGAAGATTATAGCTTTCCAAAGCAATCATCCGATTATGATGAAATTAGCTCCTATCTTGAGTTAAGCGGTCTATTGATGACCATGGCTATATTTGATGAGGCTTGGGATTATTATGTCACAGAAGCATAAAACGGCGCACTCCGTACAAAGGGTGTGCCGTTTTTTATACTTAAAGAATGTAGGGATTTTCAACGGGAATTTTCAGTGCAATTACGCCTCTATCTTCATCTCAAGTCTCGCCGATAGGCGAGTTTTCTTTATAAAAAATTGAAAAATTCTTTTCTACATACGTATGTATAATAAGCGTTTTCGCAGCGAGCGCATATACTGTTATCGTCACAGCACTCTTCAATCACGACTCACAAAAGGAGAGAAATACATTGACTAAGAAAAAACAACCCAAATATAGCATTGGCGATATAGTCGTGATTACATTGTATGGGACCGTTGGCAAAATTACGAATGTAAAGCTGCTTGACGGTGTATATCTATATGAAGTGAATAATCACGATGGTATTTACGTGGAGCATACATTACAATTAATAACAGATTATGAGGGACGGAATGTGGAAAAAGAATGGATTGAACTGCATTATAAGTTTACCTTTGGTGATCTTGTGCAGGTAACCGGCTATGAAAAAGATGTATTTCGGGTAGTTGGCTACCGCACTGAAGTTTGGCGTTATAAAAATGATGCATGGGAAGATACGATTTATGAGTTGTCCCGCATTACAGATGGTGAATGGCTCGAGGCGGATGAAGCAGATCTCACACTCCTGGCAAATGCTCAAGCGGCAAATAGCATATTAAAGAAGCTGAAAAATGACAAAACAGGTATTAATAAGCTCGACCTTGAAAAGCTCAAATCTGTCAATAATTCTAAACGTGTCGGGATTAAAACGAATCGTACGGAAATTATTAATGGCTTACTTGATGTATATAATGATTATCGAGAGCTGTATCACACATTCCAAGATGAAGAATACAAAATTGTGATGGATTTAGTTCTCAGTTACTTAACGAAGCTGACTAGGAAAAAATAAAGTATGTCTATAAAGAGAAAAGAAATTGCAATAACACATGTATTGTGAAGGGTATGCCCACTATAGTTAAAAAGATAACGAGAGCTTTTATAATACGGTCGGTCCACATATCAAAGTGTTCACTCTCAAATGCGGCTAGACGTGATGTGTCTTCCTCTGTTTTCCAATTAATCACGCTATTTTTTCCCATACGATAGTTCCTCCTTTAATAGCTTGTACTACATGGGTATGCACAGGCATGTTTTCATATGACTGGTACATACTGCGACGATAAAAAAATGTTTTTTCGTTTGTACACATAAATTTCATTTTCCCTCATAAAACAGAAATAAAGGGGTGATGAATGTGAAAGAAATTGAAGTGGTCATTGATACGGAAGAGATTGCCGAATTCTTTTACAATCAGTTAATCCGAAGAGGATACGTGCCAGAGCCTGAGGAAATGGAGGAACTGGCAGATATCACATTTGATTACTTACTCGAGAAGTGCATGATTGATGAAATTTTTGAAGAAGAGGAAGAATAAGAAACGAAAGTAACGACGGGCTGCACTCGTCGTTTTTCATTTCTGATTTACGAAATTGTAACAAACTTCGACTTCCAACCACTGTTATAATGGAAATAAATTCGAGAATGAGGTGAAGCAATGTTAAAAAAATTACTTAAAGCACTATTAGGACAAAATCATAAATATCATTCCTACTCCAGCAGTGATTACAAGAAGCGTCATCATTATGGAAAACACCACCATTATGGTCATGGACATTATAAGAAAAAGCATAAAAGCCATAGTGTCTTTTCCAGCTTTTTCAGCAGCTAATGGCGTTTTTTTCACGAATCGCAGGTATCTTTGATAGGCCGCTGCAGGTTGGTACTGTTTTGCTGCACTATCGCATAGAAAGTGTAATCGGTATGGGAAGCTACGGATTTACGTATCGCGTTACTGATTTGAACACAATGGAAGAAAAGGTACTAAAACAGCTGCGGAAAAGCAAACAAAAGCTTGCATCGGGAAGAAAATCATTTCAGGATGAGCAAACCATTTTAAAGGAAATCAATCATCCTTGTGTTCCGCAGCTGTTTCATTCTTTTGTTTGGGATGATGAGCCGTTTTTTGTGATGACATACATAAAAGGGAGAACATTTGAACAGCTCATTTTTGAAGAGCAGCAGGTGTATACAGAGAAGATGGCATTTTCCATTATTTGTGATATTCTGAGGATTGTTTCCCATTTTCATCAACAAGGTATTATTCATCGAGATTTACGCATTCCAAATATTTTAACGGAGGGCGGACGTATCTACATTGTTGATTTCGGTCTAGCCTGCCGCATGGGAGAGAAGGATAAGAGAGAGGAAACGTTTTTTGGTGAGAAGCAATATATGCGAGAGGTTCATTACCGCAGTGACTTTTATGCGCTCGGACATTTTCTTCTCTTTTTGTTGTACTCGGGCTATACGCCTGTTTCCAAGAAGGAACGCCCTTGGTATGAAGAGTTGCCTATATCTCATGAAGGCAAAAGCATAATTATGCGTATGCTGCGAATGGAAATACCGTATGAAAATGCAGAGGAACTGATGGCCCATATTGGAACAATGGAAAAGGAGAGAACTATATGTTTCAAAGATTTTTAGCGAGCGTCGGTATTGGGGCAGCCAAGGTCGATACAGTGCTGCAGCGCGATGAATGGTCACCGGGAGAAGAAGTGAAAGGAATTGTACATATTGCGGGCGGCGCTGTCGAGCAAAATGTTGATAGTATTTATCTCACGCTTTCTACTACTTATACACGAGAGTCAGATGACCGAAAAGTATCAATGACACATGACTTGGCGAAAATTCGCTTAACCGATCCAATTGTGATTAAGCCAGGAGAAAAGCGGGAAGTGCCATTTTCTTTTGTATTACCTATTGAAACACCTTTAACATTCGGTCTTAAAAAAGTATGGATCCGTACAGGGCTAGACATTAAACATAGCATGGATCCGGGCGATACGGACTATATTCAGGTGCTGCCAGGTACTCTTATGAGCAGTGTGATGCAGGCTGTCCAAAGCCTCGGTTTCCGTTTACGTCAGGCAGAATGCGAAGAACTGCCGCATCGTTTACGAGGCAGTGTTCCATTTGCGCAGGAGCTTGAGTTTTTACCGGTGTCTGGTCCGTTCTATCGAAAGCTGGATGAGTTAGAGCTGCTTATTTTTCCGCGTTCGATGAATGAGCTGGAGATTGTTATGGAGATTGACAGGAAGGCACGAGGATTAGCAGGCTTATTTTCCGAGGCGCTCGATTTAGATGAGACGCGTATTCGTTTCACGGTTACATCTGCTGATGTGGCAGCACTTGGGCAAAGACTAGAGGAGACGATAAAAAAATATTGCTGATGCATAAAATAAAAAATAGAGGGGAAGCTAAGAACCCCTCTATTTTTATTTGAGCGAGGTTGATGAGAGTGATGAAACAACGCGTACGTTTGCCGGAGTGGATGATATTTTGCGCGGGTGTTTTTATTATCATAGCAATTACGTATGAAACAGCAGCTTTTGCTTATTTTGATGCAGCAGTGGGCAAATATGTCCAAGCCTTTCGGAACGATATGTTTACTCCATTCTTTATGCTTATATCAGACATAGGCTCCATTCAACTGTATACACCGCTTGTGTGTTTGCTGGCGTTGTATTTCTTCATTCGAAAGCGCTGGTTAGCTGCTGTTTTTTTATTTGTTAGTTTATATGGTTCCCGTTATTTGAACTTTGCCTTAAAGTCTTGGTTTGAACGCGCACGGCCTGATATTAATACACTTGTAACTGCTACTGGGTATAGCTTTCCGAGCGGCCACGCAATGAATGCAATAGCATTTATCGGCTTTATTGCTTATTTAACGATTACAGAGCATCGTTTAGAGCTTCGGCAGAAAGCGATTATTATCGTAATGGCTTCATTGTTGATTTTTTCTGTTGCCTTAAGCCGTGTGTATCTGGGGGTTCATTATCCATCTGATATTCTTGCGGGTTGTGCAGCAGGAGGGGCTTGGCTTATATTGTGTATTTTGTTCCATCGATTTTTTCCTAAAAAAACAGTTTGATGTCTTATATGTAATTCCATCTGTAGATAGGGAAGCATTAAGGAAAAGAAGTGTTTAATTGTAAGCATATGGGCTAAAACAGCGATTTGCTTTCACAAATCGCTGTTAATTTTGTTGTGCAACTACACCTCTATCTTCGCCTAAAGGCTCGCTAATCGTCGAGTTTTCTTTATCGTTTTTTTGTTTTACTTGGTTCTACGTGAATATGAGAATGAAGAATCTGATGCTCTTTTTTTAGCCGCTCTTCAATTTCATCTGTAATACGGTGACTTTCTATTACATCCATAGTTGCGTTTACTTCAATTGTGATGTCCACATAGGCTTCGTTTCCATACATGCGGCCTCTAATGTCTGTAATTCTGTTGACTCCATTTACTGCAGCCACTGTATGTTTATATAATTCCATCTCATATGGATCGATGCCGTCCGTTAATAAATGAGAAGCATCCTTGAAAATATCCCAGGCTGTTTTGCAGATGATGATGCCGACGATGAGTGCTGCGATTGGATCGAGCACAGGAGCGCCATACTGGGAGGCAACGATACCGACTGTAGTGCCAATGCTAACAAGCATATCAGAAAAATTATCCTTTGCCGCCGCTTCAAGCGCTTTGCTTTTTGTTCGTCTTGCAAGAGTTGCATTATATAAGTATACGCCGTACATTACGACTGCACAAAATACAGCTACCCATGCTGCTATTATACTAGGTGTTGTTTGTTCTTTTTGAAAAAATAAACGAATGGCTCCAAGAATTACATCAATTCCTACACTTGCCATAATAAAGGAAGCTGCAAGAGAAGCGACTTGTTCAGCTCGAGAATGACCGTATGGATGATTGTGATCACGCGGTTTTCTAGAAATTTTCAAGCCAATTAGTACGGCGAGAGATGCTCCGATATCTGTTAAGTTGTTCAGTCCGTCTGCGCGAAGAGCACTTGATGCGGTAATATAGCTTATAGCTAGTTTTACTGCTGATAAAAATATGTAGGCAGCAATACTAACAATTGCACCGCGGTCTGCTTCTTTATGAGAATATGCTTCCATGTGCATATCACACAACCTTTCGCAAAAATGTTCCTGTATAAGAGTAACAGATAAGAAACGAGTGGGTCTATACAAACATTGTTGTACGAAAGTAGTTTTTTAGGCATAGGAGAAGAGTGTTTCGGAAGGGCAAAATCCAAAATTGTTATTTCTTTATGAAATTAACTGTAAAAATATTATGTAAACATGAAGATGTGTTATCAGCAAAACAGCCTCCTTCTCACTGTAAGGAAGGAGGCTGTTTAGTTAATAAGCTTGTAAAAATTCTGTTACCTGTTCTTCCGTTTTAGCATTTGCGCTATGTAAATGACCGAGTTTTTTGCTATTTTGGAAAATTAATAAGCTTGGAATACCCATTACCTGATATTCCTCAGCAATTTCAGGAAAATCATCCTTGTTTATTTCATACCAGTTAAATTTACTAAAGGTCTCCATAACGTCTCCAATAAATTGGTCCATTCTTACGCAATCTGGACACCATGTAGTGTAGAACTTGATGACGACAGGATGTTCACTATTGATAATCTCCTGAAATTCCTTGATATCATTGATCTTTTGCATGTTTACACCTCTTGTTTTTGAATTTTAATGGAGCACTATTTTAAGGTTGTTTTTCGTGTTTGCTAACATTGCTCATTTTTTGTCCGAAAACAGATGCTCCGCGAATTTTTCCGCCGCTTCTTTTTGAAGGCCTGGAACGACATGTGAATACGTATCGAGAGTCATGCCTGCCTACTCTACTCGCGCATGCCCTAATCGTTCTGAAACAATTTTAGGGTGCACACCTTGTTTTAGCATCAAAGTAGCATGTGTATGTCGCAAATCGTGAAAGCGGATATTTGGCACTCCACTTCTTTTTATAGCTTTTTTCCAGAGTTCGGTCAAGTTTCTGAACTTGCATGGCTCACCAAAGCTATTTGGGCAAACTAAATCAAGTGCATTATATCCGGCACCGAATGCTTCTTTTTCTCTCCCTAAGCGATCTTGTTGTTCTTGGAAAGCATCAATCACAACGTCAGGGATATCGATAAGACGTTTTCCAAATGCTGTTTTCGGCTCATGAAACTGTCCTGATATGTGCGATAGTGTACGATTGACAGATAGTGCTTTTCTTTCCCAGTCGATATCGGACCATTTCAAACCAAGTATTTCACCCTTCCGCTTCCCTGTTTGCTCATCGATGCCAATATCTATGACATACGTCCATGTTTTACCTCATTTGTAGAAATGGCCTTTCATCCATACCATTCCCTTATATACATTCTGTTGCAAATTTGTTCCAAGCGCGCTTTGCAAAGTTCAGGAGTTACCTTGAATAGATTAGACATTTCGGTGATACTGTCTCGGCCGAGACGGATATATTGTAGCATATGAGCTAGAATTGCCGCGTATTTGGTGAAATTTACCGCATCTCATTCTTGCCATTCTCGAAATAGAGGAGGCATTGCCCCTTGCATTCCTTCGTGACGAAGGATATGACACAACTCATGAAAAAAGGATTCACGCTGTTGTTCAGGAGGGAGGCGGGAGTCTACAATGACAATTCGCATATAATCGTTCATGATGTAATAAGAATCTGCTTCCTTTTTTAGGAGAATAATATTACACCGTTCAGCAATTACATCAATCTGCAAATCGACTGGTTTCTTTATGCCAATGCGTTTATAAAAAGCAATAACCCAATCCTCAAGTGGAGTAGTACGATATCCCGAAAACATGATTGTCACCTCGTAGATGTATATAAAGAGAACTTATGTTCTTGTTGTAATATAAAAAGAAAAAGCCTGCAAAGAGGCTTTTATCTTGAAGAAAATGAGGAACAGACCTTTGAGGACAGTAGATTGGCATAAAGTTCGTTACCGGAAGTATAGGAAGCCGAACCGCCAGATCATCCGTTCATTACATTGCTCCTATCCTATAACTCTACACGCATACGTGGCGGGCGCTGCCCCCGCACCTCCGGCCAGCCTCTGCCCAAAAGCAAAGCAAATATTGTGAATTTTATACGCTGATAAAACTCGATACAGGAGGTGTATATGTGTATATAGTCCAAGCCTTTTTTCTATAACATGAATATTGTATTAGCGAAGATTAATTAGATCATCTTATCACTTATGTATGGAAAGAAGGCTTTTTATGTATTCAAATAGTTGGCAGTATTTAGGAGACGACGACAATCGTCCTTCAAACGCTTCTAACCGTATGGTTGCACGTTTTTTTGCTAGATTAACAGGTCGTGAGGAAGTACCGCCTGTAAGAACAGATGCTTTTGGTTCAGCAGATTTTGTATTCAACGATGATTTTACAAGACTTCGTTTTAAATTAGTTGTGAATGATTTAGATAAATTTACCCAAGCTCATATTCATTTAGGGATGAGAGGCCAAAATGGGCCAGTTGTTGCATTCCTTTTTGGACCAGTAACGCGCGGTATCAGCGTCAATACTGGAGTGGTAACTGGAACAATTACAAAAGATGATCTTGTCGGTCCCTTACAAGGAATGTCTTTATTAGAGTTAGCAAGACAGATGAAAGCGGGCAATACCTACGTGAATGCTCATACGGAAAGATATCCAAATGGAGAAATTCGTGGTCAAATAAGACAAGTTCAATAATTTTAATGGTGTAGACAGTATGCTCTTTTATAGAGTGTCTGTCTTTTTTATTGACGGCAAAACAAAGAAATCCGATCAAGTGCTAGTTTTAATTTACATAACATTCGAAAGAGGAAGTCAGTGTATCTTAAGGTCCCTTCAGACAGATTTTATTCTGAAGAGGCTTTTGGGAAATTTGTTATTTATTCACAATGTGTTCGGTTTATCAAACTTTCGGACTTTTATTGTAAAATGTGTATTTATGTGGTTGAAAAAAGTTACATTCCATAGAATCAATCATTTTCTTAGTATCTTCGGATTTTTTAAAATCTAATAGGGGTGGGCTTCCCCTTAGGTTTCTTATTAAGAATCGCAGAGGCTTCTTCCATATCTAAAACGGAATTTCCTCCATCAAAAGTCATAAGTTCTGTTAAGGCCTTATAGTCTATTACATTCTTTAACAACTCAAAATCAAAAAATTTATAAGTCTTTTCACCTAAATGTAGATCACCTTCTTTAAAATCGGGTCCACTTTTTAAGTGATGTCCTCCAGCTAACTTATCCTGCAGTATGTCTAGTGCATAGTCGTGGAAAACTTTGTTTAAAATGTCTTCTTCGCCTTCTAAAAAGGCTCTAGACTCATGTATTATTTCATTTCCAGTGTTACCAAAATTCGTCTCAAACTGAAAATTCAGCCCAGGGATAGCACCAGTTCCAGCTTTTATATGGCCGGCAAATCCAGCGTTTCTTCCTCGATTGGATTGCTGCTCCTCAGTTAATGTCTCTTGATTATTTTTCTCTGCAGAAAAACTTGTAATTAAGCCCTTTTTCAATTGTGCCAACATGGAATTCATAAGATCGGTATCTAAATAAATAATTTCTTTCACTTTTTCATCTCCTGTATTTTTATGAGAATAAAACAAAAACACGCAAAATAAGCGTGTTTTCTTTTGATGTCTATTCATGATGTGTGATGCTGTGCAGTATTCAATGTCTGTAAGTGTATTTCAACAACATGGGAATTTTTCGAGTAAAGAAAGACAGTAACTATTCCGTCATTCACAATACACCTTTACGTGACCCAAATCTTAGTTGGAGAGCAAAGGGTTTACTAGCTTACATGCTTTCATTAACAGATGATTGGACGTTCTATATTGAAGAGTTAACTCAACATGCGAAGGATAGCAAAAGTACTACGGAAAGTACAGTAAAAGAATTAAAGAAGGCTGGCTATCTCAAACAAAATCCATTTTGAAGAAAAAAGGGAGAGCGAATCGCTTTCCCTAGAAATGACGTAATGAGTCAAATAAATGAGTTAGTAATATATGAGATGGATAGAAGGATAGTGATATATAACATCTACGGAAGAACCGTGATGTACAAGATAGATAGAAGGGGCAGGAAGATGGTGTACAGGATGTGCAGGAGGATAATAATGTACGAGCTGCGGGGACGGGGAGTGTGATACAGGATGATGGTACAACGGTAGCTGGTGAAGTCCATGAAGTGTCTCCTGTACGGAGGTATAGGTAATGGCTCCTCCGGTACCGAACTGTCGGGGGGTTATCATAATAACTTGTTTCTCTCCCTTTTTTTAGAGTAGTTGGTTTTCTCTTACATGTTATGTCTATATACGCAGCAAAGAGCTTATCTTATTGGAATAGATTATTGCCTTTGTGTGTCTATGCTAAAGAGTATTTAGATAAGACCAAAATCCAATTTGGTGGTGATTTGATGAAGAAGCAAAGATGGAGATTCACGAAGGGGAAGATTTGTTATTATTGCAACGGCAAAGTAGATCCAAGCAAATTACATGGTTCTATTAATGATAAATGGTATGTGTGTTACGACTGTATGAATCACGATTATTAAACCAAATCCAAATTCAGAAGCGAAAGCGGCTGTCAAAGTGTTTGCAATCAAAAATGCTGAAACAGGACTATTTGTAATAGCATATAGGTAAAGTGAAGGAATATTTCATTAAGCAGATAGAGGATGCTCTACAATACAAAACGTTTATGCATGCAAATGAAGTTGCTTTCTGGAATTTGGACTATACCGAAAAATGGCTCATCGTTAATGTTGAGACCGGTGCAGAGTTTGAAAAACAGATTGCGAAATATCATCGATAAGGATGGGGGTCGATTTGATGAGAAACAGGTTTCTCCTTACTGATCTGTCGTTTTTATTAAGTCATAAACTTGTTATCCTATCTGCGCAAATAATGGGATATCACGATAAAGCAGCAGAATTAAAGGAAGCTCAAGCCCATTGGCAAAAAAATGATGCTTTTATTTAAAAGCATTATTTAGAAAGGAGTTGTAATAGATGTTTAGTTTAGAAACGATGAATAAAATCAGAGCGCTGGCAGAGAGCGGGGATAGAGAAGCGATTGAACAGTTTTTGCAATCTGAAGAAGCCGCAGAATTTCAGAGAGCGCTTGGAAACGCATGGAACGCTGTCGAAGGGATGCTGTCTGTATATGCTGACTTTGCTTCTTCTTTTTTTCGTGAAAATGAGAATTTCCGAAAATTTATTGCAGAATTGAATAAAAAGGCAGACTGAAATACAACCAAAAAGTTATTCTGCCTGAAGAGGAATGAGGAGAGATAAGGCACAATATACAAATAAAAAAAGATGCCCATACTCCACTAAGGGCATCTTTTATAAATTAAATTTTTCTGAAATAAGTAATATGGGTGTGCCTTGAAAGATGGATATTTAGTTGGTCAATAGCCCCAGTAATTGAAGAAGAAAGCTTTCGTAATAATTTTTGCTTTTGAGCATTATTAGAAAAGATAGAAAAGTAGGAAAAGATGATTTTGTTTCCGGATTTGTACCACATCATAACCATGGATCTGTTGATTATACATCATGGAGGCAGGCCATGTGCATCAATGCCTGGATGTAACATCCCCGCTAATTCCGACACAGGATGGGGGACATATTCATTATACCGAAGGGTATGTTGTGTTTGAAGATGGACATACCCATTATTATAAGGCACATTCGGGACCAGCCATTCTTGTTGGAAATGGAATGCACGTTCATTATTACGATTTTTATACAACTGAAGATGATGGGCATAGACATCGTATTAAAGGAGTCGATCAACCTGCTCCAGGGAATACATAAGAATTCTAATCTATAATATACAAAGAGAAAACATCGGAGGGGAAAATCCCTCTAATGTAAAACTTGCCCCTGATATCAGCCCCACCTACGCCGCATACCTTGGCAGCCACGCACGCCACCCGACCCACTTACTAGTGTAGCATTGCATTGTAAATAGCTCGTTAATCCTTTGTAAAAGAAAAAAGATCTTTGAGTTATCATAACATTTGAAACCGGTAGTTAAACTAAAATTTTGTATTTTTATAGACAATAGGACAAGCATTTCAAATATATTTTCATACTCTATAAACGAGAGCGTCTTTTTTAATAGAAAGGGTATCTTTAACAAAGTTAAAGATTTTTTTAGTTTTTGTATTGGTATTCCTCTATCCAAAATTGGACAACTCAACTAGTTTAATTTTTAAGAAGGAGGGATAACGATGTGTGGTCGTAATAACTGTATATGCCCTGATGAGGTGGAAGTGGTTAATACTTTCGAAGAACCAGTAGTAACAGAAAGCTCACAAGCTGGAGCTACGGTGGCTGGACGAAATTATTATCTGACAACTCAGCGGCAAACAGTTGCAAATACTGCTTCACTATTTTTACAAATTACCAATCCAGCTGGATCAGGCAGAACCCTTCACATTGGTCAAATAGCTGGAACCGCAAATACAAACACAATCCTTACTCTTAATCGCAATGGTTCATTTGCAGCAGCAGGAACGGCTATCACACCAGTTAATGGAAACTTCGGTTCTGTTAACACAAGCGTTGCAACGGCTAAATTTGTAAACCAATTAGCCGATCCTACAGTGGGCGGGGTGATTTTTAGAGATATTCTCCAGCCTGCTACAGGAGGGATAACTATATTTGAATACAAGGGTCAAATTGTTATGCCCCCTGGAACAACGTTTGTTATACGTCTAATGAACAATGCCGCTGGAGGTAACGTTTTATCTCTTGATGTTAGTTTTTGGGAGACAACTCGTTAATGTTTTCTTAAGTAATTAAAAATTTGAATATGAATGAAAGGAGTGATTAAAGTGGCGACAATTGACAAAGTAACGGTTCCAGCTAATACCCCAACAATCATTGTCACTGGTGACGGACGCAGAGTCTGGGTGCAAGGAGGAACATTTTATTTAGGTAACTCCAACGTTGATCCAGACAATGGTATTTTTCTTTCAGGTGGTCATGAATTTATAGATCTTGGAAATGTAGCTTTATTAGAAACCATTTATGCTTATTCTACTGCTGACACCACCATAACAGTTCTTTACTATACAACAGTATTCTAGTTAGTTTTTATATCTATATTTTTCATTATAGATATTCAGTTTTTTAAAAGGAAGTGAAAGAGATCATGGCAATGCTTCAAAGAATAGAGGTTCCAGCTCAAATAAGGACTATACTTATAAAGGGTAATGGCCAAAGAGTATGGATACAAGGTGGGGGATTTTATTTAGGGGGATCAGATATCAATTCAACAAACGGTATTTTGATTGATGGGAAAGATGGATTTATAGATTTGGGAAATGTAGCTTTTGGAGAAACTATCTATGCTTTTTCTAAGAGAAAAAACACCATAACGGTTTTTTACCATACAACGGTGTTTTGATATAATTCAATTCACATAAATGAAATAAAAAAGGTATCTGCATAATCTAGATACCTTTTTTGGATTTTGTGAAAATATCCCAAAAATTATAGAGTCTGTTTTAGTGTTATGGACCCTAAACTACGCCAGAACACGCTTATATAGATTAATACTAAATTTCCCACTAGCTCCAGCAGGTACTGTAAGAGAAAAATCAGTAGGTTGATCAACTGATTGAGAGTCAGAATTCCCTGAGGTAGCACTCAAAGCACCTGCTGGAGTAGATGTCATTGTTGCAGTTACTGGTGTAGCTATTGGACTGGAGGCTGAATTGAAAATTTCAAAAGTCCCTGAAAAATAAGCGCCAGCAGGAGCAGACCATACTATTGTTGTAGTAGCTGCTCCTGTCGAGTTATTAAAATTACCGCAAATGGTCTCCTGAAAAATTTGAGCAGGAGGACACATGCAGCAATCTCCATTATTACACATTATTTATTTTTTCTCCTTTCGGATGGTTTTTACCGTTTAGTTTGTACACTAATATTAAATGCGTATCGTCATACTTTGTTAATTTAATTTACCTATTTTATAAATAAAACTGACATACTTTTAAAAAATTGCCGTGACTTGTTAATAAAAAAGGGGGGAAAACGAAAACATATCAAAGGTTTTGAAATATTTTGTAGTATGAACATAATGAATTAGGAGTGAGGAATAGTGAATGTGTGCCAAAAAGAAATGTAAACCAGATCCTTTTTGTTTCGCGCTTCCATATTCATTCCCTCCTCCGCTTCCTGCTCCTTGTCCTCCGTATCCCCCCGTAGATGATGTTGTAAGCAATAGCTTCAGTGGGAATATTTTATTGAACGATCCGGTTACAACTTTAGAAATTTGGAAAGGGGAAATTTCTAGAAAAGCTACGGTAACGATATCTGTGTTTAATAGTTCCCTAAGCACTTCAGTTATTAAAGTTACCATTACTCGAAACGATGGAAGCCCTGTTGAATTTACTGTTCCTTCTGGAAATACACTTTCCGCAACTGTCGATCATGCAAAATCGATTACTGTTTCAAGGGAAGGTACGGGTATTGTGGAGGGAAAATACGGTTTAGAAGTATCATTTGTTATCTCTAGCTAGTGTAATCAGTCTGTTTTTTTAAAAGAAAATAAATATGGAGTGGTGGAGTATAAACTGCCTACTTTTTTATTTTGGTTAAGATGGTTTCCTGTTGCTGTTTTCGGCTCATTTTGGTTAGGATTGAATCGATGATAAAGTATGATTGTATTAAAATACATTTATGTTAAAATTAGTAAAAAAGTATATGGAAATCACTAAAGATATACTACTTAATTAAATTTAGAAGGAAAGGAGGGAGAACATATAGATAAGAATTCATCTAATCTAAAGTTTGTTATAAATGAAGGGGGTGTCCCTTCTATACAAGCAGGCCCATTATCTATTCGTCCTAGGAAAGCTGAAGATGGCAGTCTGTTTTTAGATACAACAAAACGTATTTTGTACCGATTTAATGGTAAACGTTGGGAAATGATAATTACATTGGTTAATTTTGGAACCATGGGTTTACCGGAACCGGCAGAACGGCTAAGACCAATACAAACAACTAATTTATTATACTTTACTCTTTCAGACGGAGAAAAAAGGATATATACAGATGATGATAGTTTAGAACAATATAGTACAACTCATATATTGTCACCAAGTGAGGTTTCCTATATTAACTTATTTGTTAATGCTGTATTACAGCCTACTGTTAATTATCAAATTGAACAAGGGAAACTTACATTGCTAACAGAAGATGTTCCGACAAAGGGAAGTTCTATAATTATCCAATTTATAACCATGCATTAATTTGAAAAGAGTAACTTTGTTGAAAGGTACTCTTTTCGTGTTGGGTGTTATTAAGTTGTTACAGCTGTAGTGGACGATGGAGCATAACTTACCAACTCTAATACAATAGGTGTTCCAGTTGGAATGCCAGATCCACCTGCGGGTACAGCAATAGCAAGTGATCCAACGCCAGTTGCACCTGGTGTATAAGTTGAGATACCTGCCATTTGCAAAACACCGTTAATATAGACATTAAAATAACTATTATTGCTTGCTAAGGATGGAAGAGATGTTAGTAATGTACCATCATCCTGCAGGAAGCTTGCAGCATCGATAGTTAATGTGGCCCCTGCGGCCGTTGGTGCAGTTGTTGTGTAGAAAAGTCTTGCGTCTGTAGGAACAACATTGGTTGTGGTGGCTGCAGTAACAAGAAGTTTCATAAGCTGAAGTGTCATTCTATAATCCCTTTCTTTTAAATGTATTTTATATATTAATCTATGTTTTTAAATATAGTTTGCATAGATAAGAGTCCTGTATAAAAGATAAAATTGTAAATTATTATCCATAAGGGTACATAAGCATCCGAGAAGTAGACTATATGCTTTATACAATTCAAGTCGAGATGCTCTTTTTACGCATAAGTGGATAGCTTTTCCGGTTTTTTCGATCCAAGCTAATTGCTTGTGAGTACGTCGGCATGTACCCGCATTACGTTTGATTAGAAAGAATAAAGGAAATGCTAATCTATGTTGGAATTATGTTTATTTTAGAAAACTGAAGAGGAGGCGGCAATTTATGGATGGTCTTAATTCTAAGCGCCGATTTATTGATTCTTTGACTATAGCGCATAATATGATGTTAAAGCTCAATAAAAAAGACGAAGAATCTATTGATTACATTACATATTTAACAACGACTGGGTACGTTATTGGAAAACAGGTGGATTTAGTGGAGCTTAATTCTGAAAGTGGAGAATCTTTGCTTGAAGCAATACAACAAGCTGTAGGAGAAGGGAAAGATGTAGATTTATTCTCGGTTGCTGCAGCGATACATCGTTACATGAGGGACCAGGGTGCGGAGGAAGGAAATCCTTTTTACGACACGGATAAAGCTTTAATGTTGGAAGATGTGACAATTAAGTATCATGGCGGAGGATCTTCTATAAATACACATGTATTTGCTTTGTTCATTGATCAAGTATTAGGAGTTCTTCCGGGAAAAGTAGAACTATATTGAAGACGAAGCATCCCTCGGGGTGCTTTTTATTTTGCACAATAGTTGGCGTAAGGGGAAATTCACAAAACAAATTATCATTGGCACTATAGTAGTTGGCTTACTTGGGCTGCTTATGAAAGGGAGCGTATAAAAGTATTGAATTTCAGGAACAGCAGCCGAACAAAAAGATGGATCAATTTCTTTTAGGCTGCCGGTGCTCGTGGCCAGCTCTTTATATTTTAATACAAACATTACGTTAATTAAATGGAAATTCGCCCATGCAGTCAAAATACAATGAAATTAAGGAAGGGGATGGTAGGGTTGAAAAAACAATGGGTTATTACACAAAGTGAAAGGGATCAATGCTTTGTTAATGCTATGAGGAGGATACGGGAAAATATTGATACCCTAAAGGAGGCCGCAGCAGGAACGGATCGTACTAAAGAAGACGTTGAAGTGTTGTATAATCAAATTTTAAAAGACCTAAAAGCTCTAAAACTTTATAGATAAGCAAGCATCCCTCGGGGTGCTTTTTATTTTGTAAAGGCAAGTAGCGCAAGAGGGAGCTTACAATAAAACAAACTGAATACGAAGAATAGAGGTGACATGTAGTTGTATTTTACTAACAAACGGATACGGCACTACCTATGGTTGAAGTGAAGTAGGTATTTTCTGCATAAAAGCATTTTGCTCACATATATAGCGTATATTTTGAGTATTATAATTACCTAAAAAACAGTTATGTTTTCCTATTTTAGAAAATACGTTTTCTTCCTATAATCAAGTGCAGGGAGGAAGTACGGATGTGAATGACAAACTTAAACTTAAGCAGTGGAAAGCAGAATTACAGCAAATGAAGGATGAGAAACGAAAGCAGAAAAAACAGCGTAAAGCTGCTAATAAAGGGAAGAAGCTCGGGGCAGATATTAAAGAGCTCATGGGAACAAATCGGTCTACCTATTACAAAAGCAATGGCGCGTGGCGGCAAAAAAATAAAGATAATAAATAACGGCATCCTTTCGGGGGTGTTTTTTTATAGGAGTATATCATCCATTTTTAAAAATTCTTAAAACATAGGCCATCTCTCTTATCTTGTCATCTGTTCTTTGAGAAGCTAAGATTAGTAAGAAGCACTGTAAAATAAAGGGGATGAAGCAAATGAAATTTGAAATGCATACTCAAATTGTTTCTCATGATTTAGAAGTGCGAGTTGACACTGAGCATAATTTATTTGAGCTGCAGCTTGACGGTTATCATGTATATCCACTAGATGAAACAGTACCTATATATAAAACTGAAAAAGAAGCAGTCGGGAAGGCTGTACCGAAAATGATTATTTGGAATGAAGGAAAAACGATTCTCCGTTATCAGCTCGTTTCTCTTCATTCTGTCAATTAAGATGAGGAGAGAGGAAGCATGAAGTTTTTTCATACGGCAGATTGGCACCTAGGCAAGTTAATTCACGGTGTGTATATGACGGAGGATCAAGAGTTTGTACTTAGTCAGTTTGTGGAAGCAATCCGGTTGGAGAGACCCGATGCTGTTATCATTGCGGGGGATTTGTACGATCGGGCAATTCCCCCGACTGAAGCTGTTGATTTACTTAATAGGACGCTGCAAACCATTACGATAGATTTACAAACACCGGTGCTTGCGATCGCGGGGAACCATGATAGTCCCGATCGGATCCATTTTGGAAGCGAGCTTATGAAGGCCCAAGGATTATATATTGTAGGACAGTTTCAATATCCGTATGAGCCAGTAGAGCTTATGGATGAATACGGCAAGGTTCATATTCATTTAATTCCATATGCAGATCCGAGTGTTGTTCGGTATGCGCTGAAAAATGATGATGTACGCAGTCACGATGATGCGATGCGTATGCTTGTAAATACTATTTCTGAAACGATGGATCAGGAAGCACGTCATATTTTTGTCGGACATGCCTTTGTAACGCCATCAGGAGAGATGGAAGAGAATACGAGCGAAAGTGAGAGACCGTTATCAATCGGCGGCGCTGAATATGTGAATAGTCATTATTTTAAGCATTTTCATTATACGGCACTCGGACATTTACATCAGGCTCACTATGTACGTGAGGAGAGAATTCGGTATGCGGGATCGCCCATGAAATACTCCATCTCGGAAGAAAAGCATAAAAAGGGTTTTTATATTGTTGAATTGGATGGAAAAGGGGATATCTCCATAGAAAAGCGGGAGTTGAAGCCGCTGCGTGAGATGAGAACTGTGGAAGCTAAGCTTGATGAACTGCTGCGGCATGACATTTGTGAAGATTATGTATTTGTGAGATTACTGGATGAGAGTCCTGTTTTGCAGCCGATGGAGAAAATTCGCACTGTGTATCCGAATGCGATGCATGTCGAACGAGTCATGCATAGGCCAGAAAAGACAGATACTGATGAAGTAGCTGCACTCCGCCATCAAATGGATGATATGTCCTTATTAAAGGCCTTTTATAGAGAAATGCGCGGGACTGAATTATCGGATGTAAAGCAGCAAATCTTTTTAGACGTACTAAACGAAGTGCGTGAGCGGGAAGGAGAGCGGCGATGAAACCGATTCGACTCATTATGAATGCGTTTGGTCCATATAAAGGTAAGGAGATTGTGGATTTTGGCGAGTTGGCAGGGCATCGCTTATTTTCCATTTCAGGAAATACAGGTGCCGGAAAAACAACGATCTTTGATGCGATTTGCTATGCACTGTACGGGGAGGCAAGCGGTGAAGAGCGAAGTGATGCTGTAATGCTGCGCAGCCATTTTGCTGAGGACAACGTACATACGAGCGTTGAGCTTACATTTGCTATTAGAGGTCGAGTTTATCGGATTATGAGGCAAATGGCACATAAAAAGAAAGGAAATAAAACAGCAACGGGCGGAGCAGTTGAATTTTACGAGATTGTTGGAGAAGAGCATGTACCATGTGTGGATCGTGTCCACGTTACAGATATCAATCGAAAGGTAGAGGAGCTGCTTGGTTTAAATAAGCATCAATTTAGTCAAATTGTTATGCTGCCCCAAGGAGAATTTCGTAAACTGCTTACCTCTGAAACAGAAAATAAAGAAGAGATTTTGCGCCGTATTTTTAAGACAGACCGCTATAAGCTTATGAGGGAGCTCTTGGATGGAAAAAGGAAGGTACTGCACGACAAGCTGCAGGGCAAGAGAAAGGAACGCGACATCTATATGCGTAATGCGATGCAGCTTCCTGTACGCGAGGCGTCGTTTCTAAAAGAGCTTACGGAACAAGAGAGTGTAAACAGCTATCAAGTACTGCAGGCCTTAGAGGAAGAGCGGGACTTTTATCAGGATCTACTTGCGGCATTGACGGAGAAGGTGGAGCTTCAAGCGAAGGTGCTTGCAGAAAAGGAGGCATTCTACCACAGGGCTAAAGCAGTTAATGATAGATTACTAGACTTGCAAATGAAGGAAGAGCACTATAAACAGCTGCTTCTCGATCGTCAAGTTATGGAGCAAAAGCAGCAGGAACTGCAGCTTGGTGAGGAGGCGAACCGTCTCGTACCGTTTGAGGATACATATCAGGAGGCTGTTCGCATAACTCAGCAAGCAGAAACAAGGGCTGCTGCATTGCAAGTAAAACAAACAGAGATAGAGCATCGTTTTCAAAGGGCTGAGCAATTGTATACAGTTGAGAAAGCGAAAGAACCGTTGCGTGAAGAAGCAAAGCGGGACAGAGAGGCTTTGAGAGAGCTAAAGCCTATTTTGGAAACATTCGCTTCTAAAGAGCTGCAGCTAAAGGAGACAGAGAAAAAGTTGCAAAAGGCGAAGGAACAGTTTCAAGCTCTTATCCAAGAGGAGCAAAGCGGCTTAGGGCGTCGGAAGGTTCTAGCTCAAACACTGCAGGAGCTTGATGAATTGTTACGTGATTATGCGGAGATGCTTGAGGAGCGGTCGGTACTTCGCGAGGATTTTAAAGTACTCAAAGCATACTTGGAAGCTTTGCAATATATAAAAGAGCATGAGGCTCATCTAATGCAGGCGAAGAGCATCGCGACGCACTGGCAGCAGCAATATGAAGCAGCTGAAAAGGCGTGGTTTGCGGAACAGGCTGGGCATCTTGCTTTGCAGCTAGAGGACGGTTGTCATTGCCCTGTATGCGGTAGTACCTCCCACCCGCATAAAGCGGCATTTCAAGAACAGATCATGCATAAGGATGAGCTGCAAAAGCTTCGTGATAAACGGGACCAAGCGGAGAAAGATTATTTTCAATACGAAGGAATCTGGCGCTCGGGAATGAAAGACTGCGAAGATAAGGCGAGGGAGATTGAGGAACGCGGCTATCATTGTGCTGAAGCTGCACAAGAATATGAGAAGCTTATGCAAAAAGGAACACAATTGTCTGAAAAAATCGAGGGATTGAAGCAAAAGGAAGCTATGCGGAATCATGTAAAGCTGCAGCTGCAAGAGCTGGATGAACATATAGAGAAGCTGCAGCGCGATAAAAGACAGCTCGAAGCTCATTTGCATGACATACAGCTTGCATACATGCAAGAACAGCTTTCCTATAAGCATGATCAAACGAGAATTCCAGCTCATATTGCTAATATGAGTTTGTGGGAAAAGCAATACAAGGAAGCAGAGAGCTTGGTTCAGACGTTGGAGGAGAACTGGAAGTTAGCGGAGCAGCAGTATGAGCAATTAACAAAGGAGAAGTTTCAGATTGAAGCGGACTACAGCTCTGCACAGCGGCATCTTAAGGAAGCCTATGCGCAGAAAAGTCAACGGTATGAGCGTTTTACAGCAAGCCTGCAGCGGACCGGTTTTGTAGATGAAGCCGCTTATCAAGCTGCGAAAAGATCTCAAGAGCAAATTCTCTTCTTACAACAAACGATTCAGTCTTACTATTCGGCATTACAACTGCTTTCCAAACAAATAGATGAGCTGCGCGGTGAGCTGGTTAATGAAAAACAAACAAATGTGGAGGAGTTACTTCATACGATAGAAGAACTGCGGCAACAGGTAGAACAAACGAAGGAGCAACGCCAGCATACAACTATGACCCTTCAATATATAAAACAGCTTGCAGCGAATATTATTACTATTGATGAGGAGATTCAAGAGGAAGAAACCATGTTTCGGGAACTCGTTGATTTGTATGAGGTTGTCAAAGGTGATAATGAAAGCCGGATTTCTTTTGAACGATATATCCTTATTGAATATTTAGAGCAGATTGTGCAGGCAGCAAACGAGCGGCTTCGCAAGCTTTCAAACGGCCAATTTTACTTGAAAAGAAGCGATAGGGTAGAAAAGAGGCTTCGTCAAAGCGGTCTCGGGTTAGATGTATATGATGCATATACCGGACAAACGCGGGATGTAAAAACATTATCTGGCGGAGAAAAGTTCAATGCCTCTCTTTGTCTAGCGCTTGGGATGGCAGATGTGATTCAATCCTATGAGGGCGGCATCTCCATCGAAACGATGTTTATTGACGAGGGCTTTGGATCTCTTGATGAAGAATCGCTTGCAAAAGCAATTGACACGTTAATAGATTTACAAAAGTCAGGGCGTCTCATTGGTGTAATATCTCACGTGCAGGAACTAAAACAGGCGCTTCCGGCAGTTTTGGAAGTAACAAAGCAGAAAGATGGCTGCAGTCAAACGCGATTTGTTATACGAGCATAGTCACACTAGCGGTCGCATTTTCCAAATACATCATCGAGTTTTTCAGAAATAGTACGTTGCCTCTCTGGAAGTACGTGGGAGTAAGTATGATGTGAATCTCACATTTATCACAGAACAAGATACAGCATTTGAAGAGAATGCACTTGAAAAAAATATAAGATCCAGTTCGATGGGAGTTTATATACACTGAATTGGAAGTGGAAAGTTATTTAGATATGATTAAACTATAGCATCCTTTCAAGGGTGCTTTTTTTTTATTTTGAAGGAATGCAGCTCCTTTTGTCGAAATTAGCTGTCAGGAGGGGTTTAGGTTCATGAAAAATTTTTATGAAATTTTAGGTTATATCACTAGCGTTTCTATAATTTTGGGATTAATTTTATATCTGATCCGTGCGTTGGTCAAAGATAAAATAAATAATTATTTCGGTGAAAAAATGGAGAATCATAAACATGATCTTCAGCTAATTACTGAACAAACGAAGTTTGATTATCAAAGGAAGATACAAGATTTTGGTCTTTATACCATTAAAAGGCATGAAACTTATGCTGAATTATATAAGTTGGTACTTATTGCGCACGGAAAGATAACTGACCTTAGGGGACTGCGCCGAGTTGTATCTTTTGAAGATTATGACTCAGAAGATATAAAGAAATATTTAGAAGAAAAAAAGATTCCTGCAAGAAAAATAAATGAAATTGTTGAAAAATGGGATGTTGACAGAGAGGAAGCTGTAAAGGAAATTAGAGGATATGAGAAATTGAGATCTTTTCAAGAGGCGCGCAGCGGTTATGCTGAAGCTAGGAATTATTTATATGTAAACGAGTTATATATGGCTGATGAAATAGCTAAGGACGTAGGAAATGTGTTGGAAAGACTAGGGAAATTACTAATAAACTATGAATACCCTGATGCGGCGACCAGAACGGAAAACCAGTCACTAATCAAGGAAATTGATGAAGGATTAGTAACAGTAAAGGATAGTATAAGGAAAGAATTATCAATTTCATAGGACGGCAGCGAAAATTAGCATCCGAATAATGGGGTGCTAATTTTTATTTTGTCTGAATAAGGGAGGCCGATATCTATGTTTGAAGTATTAACGACGGTTATTGTTACGACCTCTTTGTTGATCTTTGGTTTGGTCATCACCTGTAACTGCATCAACTATATTTTCAAATGTTTGACCAATTTTATTCCTTTCACTAGTTACGATTTAGTCTCAATTATTCCGTGTCTAAAACTACCCTAAACACGAATGGTATAGAGAGGAAGCGGAAGGATATTTTTCTATTCCTGAAATACACAAATTGTGTAAGCTCGACAGATTAATGGTGATATTTCAACTATTTGTATGGGATTCCCATTACATGGAGTGACATAGGTAAGGGCAGGTATTCTATTATTGAGTGCCCATACTAATGTAGGGCATTTTTCACCAGATGGTGTAATAAATAGATGACTTATTTGAGTTAATTCCTCAACGGTTATAATTCGCCAACCTAGACCCTGAGCCATACATAAAGTTCTAGATTCTGAAAAATTTCTAAGTTCATTTTTAAAGATAAAAAAAATCTCACTAGCTTGATCAAAAATGGGCCCAATGTCCATTTCTGCTCTGTGCTGCTTGCAGTGGTCTCCCTCACAGGATTGTGTCATTGCCGGAAATGGGGCTGAGAAAGATGAGTCCAAAAATTATTAACCTCCTTTTTGTATATGTTTCGCAATATTATTATATTGAGTTGTGCTTTATTTTTCTTGTATGCTTGTCCAATTAGTGATTTATATTCTGTTTTTATGATATTTCTATAGCATATCATTATGAGCAGTTATTTTATAGCAAGGCTCTGTTCGTATTACAGATTCATACCAGAAAGAACGGGTTATTTAACCTTACGATGGTTTTGATAAGAAAAAAACTGATCAGCGAGCGACCTTAAATACCTAATAACTTCTTCTTTTTTGCGTTGAATGCCTTCTTAGATAGAAATCGACATGTTAATAGATTTACAAAAGTCAGGGTGTCTTAATTGGTGTAATATCTCACGTGCAGGAACTAAAACATGCGCTTCCGGCAGTTTTGGAAGTAATGAAGCAGAAAGATGGCTGCAGTCAAACACGGTTTGTTATACAGGCATAGAGGAGAAAGACTTTTATCTATAAACTGCATGTATATGCAACGTTACTATTTACTTATTCCGAAACTCCTTGTAATCTTATGTTTGAATCGTAAAACTTTTAAGAATAAACAAAAGAAAGAGACGAGGAGTATACGACGATGATAAAAGCAATCTTTTTCGACCTTGATGATACGCTTCTTTGGGATCAAAAGAGCGTAGCGGAAGCCTTTAGGGCAACATGCCGAGTGGCGCAGCAAAAATACGGAATTGATCCCGAGGCGTTCGAAGAGGCCGTTCGTAAGGAAGCAAGAGAACTATATGCCTCTTATGAAACGTATGAGTTTACGCAAATGATTGGCATTAATCCGTTTGAAGGGCTATGGGGGAATTTCCTAGACGAGGATGATAATTTCCGCAAAATGAAGGAGATTGTTCCAACATACCGAAAAGATGCGTGGACGAAAGGCCTTCAAGCATTTGGAATTGAAGATCCTGCATTTGGTGAAGAGTTAGCGGAGTTGTTCCCTGCTGAGCGCCGCAAGAGCCCATTTGTGTATGAGGAAACTTTCCAAGTGTTGGACGAGTTGAAGGGGAAATATCAGCTGCTGCTGTTAACAAATGGCTCACCGGATTTACAAAATACAAAGCTTGATATTACGCCTGAGCTAGTTCCTTATTTCGATCATATCGTAATTTCTGGTGCATTTGGAAGAGGTAAGCCAGATCCGTCCATTTTTGAGCATGCCTTAGAATTAATGTCTCTTCAAAAAGACGAGGTAATTATGGTTGGTGATAATTTAATGACGGATATTCTTGGAGCGTCCCGCGTCGGCATTACGTCTGTTTGGATTAATCGCCATGATAAAGAGAGAAACGAAGTAATACCTAGTTATGAAATTCAGCATCTAGAGGAATTGTATTCAATTCTTGATGAGCTTAACAATAAATAAGAAAACAAAAAGGCGAACAGTTATCTGTGCGCCTTTTTGTTTTTTATCCAGTTCTCTTTTGGTTTAGTTCCTGAAGTTTTGACACCAGCTGTTCAAATAGCAATTTATCATTTTTGTCTAAGGCTTCGTCAATCTGCCGTTTAATTCGCTCTATTTCCTGCTCTTGTGAAATCTTTTCGATGATGGCTTCAGCCGCTTTCGCATGACGTTCTGATTGCTCGTACAAAAGAATGGAATCGGATTCAGGAGAATCTAGTATTTGTAAGTAACGATGGTTTAACATTTTTCCGTAAAAGTTTAAAATGAGATTCACTTTCTCGGACGGATTAAGCATTAAGTCATGTAAAGCATGTGACACATCTTCTATTTTTTGATACCGATCGTAAAAGACGAATCCGCTTTCATCCGACTGAAGGCTTGAAACAACGATTGTTTTTTCGCGAGGCTTTATTTTATCAACGAAGGAGAGATTCTCCAAAATATGAGGACGGTGTATGATGAACTCCAGTATTTTGCGTGCGTCCGTAGATTTCAGCCGATGATTGTCTAAAAACCATTTCAAGAAATTGCGCTTTTCTGTTATCGATATCCATCTTCTCATACGAAATTCACCTGCTTTTTTAGTTTGAATGATAGCTGCGATATGTGATTATATAAAATAATACCATAAACTGGTGAATTCCGTTATGGAAAAGTACGGAATAAGAGGCATTCCTTTTGGGGCATTATCTAGCTTCGCCTGTCTGCTTACTGTGAAGAAAAGATCTCCGACCAATGAGGCAAAAACACCTCATCGTTCGGAGGAAGAACTGTCCACCTTCGCAGGCAAAGGCGGCCTCTTATTCACTACCGGATCAGCTGTGATCCTGCAATGCCGTTTATTGAATAGCTAACCGAAATATCGGCATTAAGTGAATGTGAAACAGAGCAATATTTATCCTTTGATAACGTAATGGCTCGCACTACTTTTTCCTCTGGAAGATCTCCTTCGAGCGCATATAAAATATGAATGCTTGTAAAGCGTTTTGGGTGCTCATCTGCTCGTGTACCATCTACTTCTATACGGAAGGAGCTGGGATTGAGACGCATTTTTTGTAAAATGGAAATAATATCAATACCCGTGCAGCCGGCTGCTGCATGTAAAAGAAGCTCTGTAGGTCGCGGACCGCTGTTTTGTCCGCCTATTTCAGCTGCCGCATCCATTTTAATTTCATGTCCTGATGGAGCGGTACCAGAGAAAGACATTTGTCCCGTCCAAGTTATGCTCGTTTTCATGTGAATCCCCCTAACGTATTGCTTTACTTTCGATTTCTCCCTGAACGGAGAATTTCACTGTTTGTAGGTGTGTTTGGAACGAAATTGTCATTATCATCGATAGTCATCGTTTTTTATCATATTTCCCGTTTGCATTTTGCTTTTTCTTTACAAATGGATCTTGATTGCTTCCCATGTTTATCACCCTGTAATAGTATTTGTCAATTGTATATAAGTTTGTCAGGTAAGGATGGCGTAAAATATGGAAGTATTCTCCGTAAGCGCAATTTTCTTCTTGATGTTGTGTAGATTATTTTATAGCAGATAAAACAGTGAAATTTTGTGGAGAAATGATACGTAAACAAGTACAATAACAAAGAATAACATTACTTGGAAGAAAGTGCTTTCTCCACACGAATATGGAGGCATTTTTACAAGTACGGCTAAAGGAGATAAGGATATGGTACGATTCGGGGTAATTGGTACAAATTGGATCACGGAGTCGTTTATACAAGCGGCAAGTCAGTTAGACGATTTTTCTTTAGCTGCCGTGTATTCCAGAACGAACGAGCGGGCAACAGAATTTGCCGCAAAGTATGGAGTGGCATTGACATTTACTGATTTGGAAAGCATGGCAAAAAGCAAAGAAATTGATGCGGTATATATCGCTAGCCCTAACTCATTTCATGCAGAGCAAGCTATTCTTTTCATGAATCACGGCAAGCATGTGTTATGTGAAAAGCCGCTCGCGTCGAACGCTTCTGAAGTAAAAGATATGATTCAAGCGGCAAAGGAAAATAACGTACTTCTTATGGAGGCGTTAAAATCTACCCTTGTTCCAAATTTTAAAAGCGTGCAGCAGCATGTACATACAATCGGGAAGATTCGCAGGTATGTGGCGAGCTATTGCCAATACTCCTCTCGTTATGATGCATATAAGGAGGGTGTTGTATTGAATGCCTTTAATCCAGCATTCTCAAATGGTGCTTTAATGGATATTGGTATTTACTGCATATATCCGCTTGTTGTGTTATTCGGTAAACCGCTTGGGGTGCAGGCAAACGGGCTGCTTCTTGAATCCGGTGTTGATGGGGAAGGCAGCATTCTGCTGAAATATGAAGAGATGGAAGCGGTCATTATGTATTCTAAGATCACAAATTCGGGCATTCCTTTCGAGATACAAGGGGAAGAAGGAAATATAAGAATAGATAAGGTGAATACACCAGAACAAGTGGAAATTTATTATCGGAATGGAACGATAGAGGATATTACACAGCCGCAAAGAAGTGATTCAATGTTTTATGAGGCAAAGGAGTTTATTGAATTAATTCAAAAAGGGCAGTTAGAATCTCCTACAAATTCTTATGCCAATTCATTGGCTGTCATGGAAATTATTGATGAAGCCCGAAAACAAATTGGAGTTGTATTTCCGAGCGATAAGAAGGAATAGCGTTCTGCTATTCCTTTTGTTTTGATATACAAAGTGCGATAAGCGTTTTGGTTTATATCTTACATATATGTATGATAGTATCGGTATAATATATTATCCTAATCATATCTGCGCAGTTTGTATGCGTATTCATAAATCCTTAGTCTGAAATCACTATGATAGGCGACAAAGAAATTATATTAATGTACGGAGTTATGTCTCGGAGGGAATTATGAGAATTTTTGCTAAACCGACAGTTGTGGTGAGTAAGTGTCTAGAATTTGATGCGTGTCGTTATAACGGTGATGTCATTTCAGATCCGATTGTAAAAAACCTAATGCCGTATGTGCGGTTTATCCCTGTTTGTCCGGAGGTAGAAATTGGCCTCGGAACACCGCGGGAAACTATTCGTGTTGTAGAGAAGGATGGGATGCATCGGCTTGTGCAACCGTCAACGGGAGAGGATGTGACCGACCGAATGCATCAGTTTATAGAACAGTTTTTAGGTTCCTTGCCAGATGTAGATGGTTTTCTTTTAAAAAATCGTTCCCCGAGCTGCGGCATACGCGATGTGAAAATATATGCTGGTAACAATAAATCACCCGTTTGCGGCAAAGGCAGCGGCTTGTTCGGTGGAAAGGTTATAGATCTATTTGGTCATCTTGCTGTCGAGGAGGAGGGACGTTTAAAAAACTTTGCACTCCGCGATCATTTTTTTACGAAGTTGTTTGCCATTACTGAATTTAAAGCCGTGAAATCACAGCTAAATATGAGGCAGCTTGTGCAGTTTCATACAGATCAGAAATATCTGTTTATGGCATATAACCAAACGAAGCTAAGGGAGATGGGGAGAATTGTCGCAAACCATGAGAACCGTACAATGGCAGATGTATTTGCCGCTTATGAACAGGCTTTGTATGAGCTATTGAAGCGAGCAGCACGTTATACGTCTAATATTAATGTTTGTCAGCACATTTTTGGGTATTTTAAAGACTTGCTTAAGAAAGAGGAAAAGGAGCATTTTCTGTCACTTCTTCAAAAGTATCAGGAGAAGAAAATCCCGCTGAGCAGCATACTGACTTTGCTGCGGTCGTGGGCTATTCGTTTTGAAAAGGAGTATTTACTTAGACAAACATACTTCGAGCCGTATCCTGAGGCGTTGGTGGAAATTACTGACTCCGGGAAAGGACGTGACTACTAAATAAAGAAAACTCGCCTTAAGTTATCCTGTATTGTTGTAGAACAATGTAGGATTTTTTTTAGACTATTGTACTAGCATACGCTTTACAATAAAATAAGGACACTTTTTGTCAAATTACCTTGTTTTGGAGTTCGTTATCATATGCTGTTATGCAGAAATGATAAGGGGTGTGAAACAATGGATTTTGCATTAACACGTGAGCAGCAAATGATTCAAGATATGGTTCGTGATTTTGCGGCAAAGGAGATTGCGCCAAAAGCGGTATATTATGATCAAACGGGTAAGTTTCCTCAAGAAATGTTTCAAAAGATGGGTGAGCTTGGGCTGCTGGGAATTCCCTTTCCGGAAGAATATGGTGGTTCTGGCGGAGATACGCTTTCTTATGCTCTTGCAGTGGAAGAAATTGGGCGTGCCTGCGGCGGTACAGGACTCAGCTATGCCGCTACGATTTCCCTCGGAGCCGCCCCGATTTATTATTTTGGTACTGAGGAGCAAAAACAAAGGTATCTTGTTCCAATGGCATCAGGCAAAACCTTGGGTGCATTTGGATTGACAGAGCCTAATGCTGGATCGGATGCAGGAGGGACACAAACGAGAGCGATTCTTGATGGTGATGAATATGTAATTAACGGAGAGAAGTGCTGGATTACGAATGCGGAGTATGCTGGGACTGTCATTGTAACCGCTGTCAGCAGTGTGGATGAACGTGGAAAGAAACGGATTTCCGCCTTTATTGTGCCGACGGATAGCGAGGGGTTAAAGATCTCAAGTCCGTATGACAAAATGGGGGTTCGTGCTTCTAATACTTGTGAAATTATTCTTGACAATGTACGTGTACCAAAGGAAAACATACTAGGAGATCCATTAAAGGGTTTCAGCCAATTTTTGTATACGCTGGATGGCGGCCGTATTTCAATTGCTGCATTGGCTGTCGGCATCGCACAATCATCCTTTGACAGGGCACTCCAATATGCGAAGGAGCGAAAGCAGTTCGGAAAAAGCATTTCAACGTTTCAGGCGATTCAATTTAAGCTGGCGGATATGGCAATGGAAATTGAACTTGCCCGCAATATGGTGCATAAGGCAGCTTGGCTGAAGGATCGTAATAAGCTGTTCGGAAAAGAAGCAGCTATGGCAAAGCTTTTCGCATCGGAAACTGCCAGTCGAGTCGCGAGTCAAGCGGTACAAATTCATGGCGGATACGGTTACATGAAGGAGTACGAAGTAGAACGCCATATGCGTGATGCTAAGTTATTGGAAATTGGAGAAGGAACTTCGGAAATCCAACGTTTGGTAATTGCAAGGCATCTCGGGTGTCGGTAGGAGGGATACAGATGTTTTCTAAGCTTCTCATTGCTAACCGAGGTGAAATTGCTGTTCGCATTATCAAAACATGCAAGCGTCTCGGTATTCAAACCGTTGCCGTTTATTCAGAGGCAGATGCATCCGCTATGCATGTGAAGCTGGCAGATGAAGCATATGAAATCGGAGGGGCGCGTGTACATGAGAGTTATTTAAATCTTGAAAAAATCATTGAGATTGCAAAAAAAACGAAGGTTGAGGCGATTCATCCCGGCTATGGCCTGTTATCGGAAAACTCGATCTTTGCAACGCGCTGTGAGGAGGAGGGAATTATCTTCATTGGTCCTAATGCTGATGTTATAGCAAAGATGGGAAATAAAATTGAGTCACGCAAAATGATGATACAGGCCGGTGTTCCTGTTGTACCGGGTATTTCAGCTCCCATTCCTACGGTGGAGGAAGCAAAAGAAATTGCAAAATCAATCGGGTATCCTCTTATGCTAAAGGCATCTGCCGGCGGTGGGGGGATTGGAATGCAGGTTGTAGATAATGAACCAATGCTAATCCAGGCGTTTGCAAATAATCAAACACGCGCAAGGAATTTCTTTGGAAACGATGAAATGTATATGGAAAAGCTTGTAACAAATGCGCATCATATTGAAATTCAAGTATTAGCGGATTCACTCGGGAATACTGTGTACCTATGGGAGCGCGAATGCTCGGTACAGCGCCGTAACCAAAAGGTGATAGAGGAAGCTCCATCTCCATTTGTCAGCGAGCCAACGCGGCATAAGATGGGGGAGACAGCTGTAATGGCCGCAAAGGCAATCGGCTATAAAAACGCAGGTACAATTGAATTTTTAGTCGATGAACATGAAAACTTTTATTTTCTTGAAATGAATACGCGTCTGCAGGTGGAACATCCGATAACGGAAGAAATTACGGGTTTGGACCTTGTTGAGCAGCAGATTCGTATTGCTTATGGAGAAGCCTTATCATTTACGCAGAATGAAGTAGAAAGAAATGGTCATGCGATTGAGGCACGTATATATGCAGAAGACCCAAAGACATTTTTCCCCTCACCTGGTAAAATTCATCATATTCAGCTTCCTCCCTCTATTCGTATTGATCACTTTCTAGAAGGAGGGATGATGATTACACCATTTTACGACCCGATGGTGGCAAAGGTAATTGCGCATGGCGCAAATCGGGAAGAGGCGATGCGGCGTCTGCGAGAAGCGCTCGAGGCAACAAAAATAGAGGGAATTAAAACAAATATTCCGATGCTCTTACAAGTTTTGCAGGATGAGGTGTTTAAAAGCGGAATATATACAACAAACTTTGTTTCTATGCAGCTCATAAAAAAATAAATCCATTGGACCGCTCTATCTGCATGCGGAGTGGCAAAGCTCATTTTCAGTTTAAGAGGGGGCGTATAGTATGGCGAAGGTATATGCACCAATGGCAGGGAGTGTATGGAAAATTCTTGTGAAGATCGGTGAGGGAGTCGAGGAAGGACAAGATATTATCATCCTTGAATCTATGAAAATGGAAATTCCGGTTGCTGCAGAGCAATCCGGCAGGCTGGTTACATTACTTGCAGCCGAAGGGGAGTTTGTGAATGAAGGCGATGTGTTAGCAGAGCTTGAATAGGCAGGTGATAAAATGCTAGTGTGGCAGCATATTCGTTTAGATTACACTTCACCTCATATCGCAACGATTACTCTTAACCGGCCGCAACAGGCCAATGCGCTGTCGATCGCCCTATTAGAAGAGCTGCAAGCTGCTTTTGGGCAGGTAAAAGAAGATCAGAGCGTTCGGGTTGTTATTATAACAGGGGCAGGAGAAAAAGTATTTTGCGCTGGCGCAGATTTAAAAGAAAGAGCTGAAATGAATGAAGAACAGGTGCGTCAGGCAGTTTCGATGATCCGTTCTTCCATTAACATGGTCGATTTGCTTCCGCAGCCTGTTATCGCAGCAATCAATGGAATTGCATTAGGCGGCGGGATGGAATTAGCTCTTGCATGCGATATTCGTATTGCCTCTGATACTGCTGCCCTCGGACTTACAGAAACCTCATTGGCTATTATTCCAGGGGCTGGGGGAACGCAGCGCCTGCCGCGTTTAATCGGGCTTGGTCGTGCGAAGGAGCTTATTTATACAGCGAGAAGAATATCCGCAGAAGAAGCGTATCAATATGGATTGGTAGAGCATGTAGTATCTTTGGCAAAGCTTGAGCAAAAAGCAATGGAAATCGCCAAAAGAATTGTTGCTAATGGCCCGATTGCTGTCAAAATGGCGAAACGTGCGATTTCCCAAGGAATAGAAACGGATTTACAGTCTGGATTGGAAATGGAACGAGAGGCGTATGAAGAAGTAATTGGAACAAAGGATCGAGTGGAGGGGCTGCAGGCATTTAAGGAGAAGCGAAAACCGGTGTATAAGGGGGAGTAGAACATGCTGGAGCAGCAAAAGCAAATGTCGTTGGAAGAACGAATAGAGAAAACGAAGCAAGGCGGTGCAAGCAAGTATCATGAACAAAATAAGGCGAAGGGAAAGCTGTTTGTTCGCGATCGTCTTGCGTTATTGTTTGATGATCAAGATTTTACAGAAGATGCGATGTTTGCGAACTGCGATAGCGGAGATCTTCCAGCAGACGGTGTTGTCACGGCGATTGGAAAAATTCATGGTCGTACTGTTTGTGTGATGGCAAACGACTCCACTGTAAAAGCAGGTTCTTGGGGAGCGCGCACAGTGGAAAAAATCTTGCGCATTCAAGAAACAGCGGAGAAGCTGCGAGTGCCGCTTTTTTATTTAGTTGATTCTGCGGGGGCACGTATTACGGATCAAGTCGAGATGTTCCCTGGCAGGCGCGGTGCAGGACGCATTTTCTACAATCAGGTAAAGCTATCAGGCAAAGTGCCGCAAGTTTGCTTGTTATTTGGTCCATCTGCAGCAGGAGGCGCATATATCCCTGCGTTCTGCGATGTTGTCATGATGGTCGAAGGCAATGCATCGATGTACCTTGGATCTCCGCGTATGGCTGAAATGGTTATCGGTGAAAAAGTAACGCTTGAAGAAATGGGAGGTGCACGTATGCACTGCTCCGTGTCTGGCTGCGGTGATGTGTTATGCAAAACGGAAGAAGAAGCACTATCACTCGCTCGCCAGTATGTTACGTATTTCCCAAGTAATTATTTAGAAACGGCACCATCAGCATCTCCCCGGGATTCGAAAGTGTTTGAAAAAACTCTTGAACAAATCATTCCGCAAAACCAAAATGCTCCCTTCAATATGATGGACCTCATTCACCGTATTATAGATGAAGATACATTTTTTGAAATCAAAAAGCTGTTTGCGCAGGAGCTTATCACAGGTTTAGCACGAATTAATGGAAACCCAATCGGGATTGTGGCGAATCAGCCTCGCATAAAGGGGGGCGTGCTATTTCAAGATTCTGCAGATAAGGCCGCTAAATTTATTACGCTTTGCGATGCATTTCATATACCTCTTTTATTTCTGGCTGATGTACCGGGCTTTATGATTGGCACAAAGGTGGAGAGAGCTGGTATTATCCGTCACGGTGCAAAAATGATTGCCGCTATGAGCGAGGCAACAGTGCCAAAAATTTCAGTCATTGTCCGTAAAGCATATGGAGCGGGCTTGTATGCGATGGCGGGTCCTGCATTTGAGCCAGATTGCTGTTTGGCTCTTCCGACAGCATCTATTGCCGTAATGGGGCCGGAAGCTGCTGTGAACGCTGTATATGCAAATAAGATTGCTGCTCTTCGAGAGGAAGAACGAGCAGCCTTTGTTGAAGCAAAACGAGAAGAGTATAAAAAAGATATTGATATTTATCATTTGGCATCCGAGCTGGTCATTGACAGTATTGTGCATCCCAATCAGCTGCGTGAAGAGCTTATTCGCCGTTTGGATGTATATAGGAGCAAATATCAAGTATTTACAGAACGTAAGCATCCGGTATATCCAGTGTAAGCAAGTCCTTTCTCAGGACTTGCTTTTTCAAAAGGGAGGAAGAAGGATGGATAAAGCTGTTTGGTTCCCGGCAGAAGAATATAAGACATCCACTCGTTTACACCAATGGATGACTTCACTTGGATTTACTGATTATGAGGCATTTTATAAAAAATCGATTGAGGATATTTCTTGGTTTTGGGAGGAAGCGGAGCGTGCGGTCGGTTACCAGTGGATGAAACCTTATACCGAGGTGCTGAATTTAGAAAACGGCATCCCATTCCCAAACTGGTATGTAAACGGTACGTGTAATGTTATAGCATCTGCACTCGAACGCTGGGTAAAAGAAGAAGGAATGAGAACAGAACCTGCGATCATTTGGGAAGGGGAAGGCGGGGCGAGTAGGACTGTTACATATGAGGAGCTGAATGAATGGGTGAGCTGCGTTGCCGGCGGCCTGCAGCAGCAAGGAATTCAAAAGGGAGATCGTATTACCATTTACATGCCGATGATTCCAGAAACAGCTGTTGTGATGTTGGCAGCTATGAAAATTGGGGCAATTGTGTCTCCGATTTTCTCGGGATTTGCGGCGACGGCAGCAGCGGCACGCGTACAGGCATCAAAGTCGAAGATGATTGTAACAGTAGATGGCTTTATGCGGCGAGGAAAAGTGGTTGCATTAAAGGATGAGGTGGATCGTGTTTGTGAGCAATGTGCGACTGTAGAGAAGGTTGTTGTTGTTCGGTATGCAGGTAATGTGTTTGCGCCCAAAAGCTATGATCTATTATGGGATCAATTAGAGAACGCAAAGCCTTTACGTAAGCCGCTTGAGATGAAGAGCGATGATCCGCTTATGCTTATTTATACATCAGGCACAACCGGTAAACCGAAAGGGACTGTGCATACACATACAGGATTTCCGTTAAAGGCTTCCTTTGATGCTGCATTTGGCATGAATGTTCAAAAAAGAGATCGTCTCATGTGGGTAACAGATATGGGATGGATGATGGGGCCTTTTCTGCTGTTTGGTTCACTTATAAATGGGGCGACAATGGTGATGTACGATGGAGTGCCGGATGCTCCGGCAGATCGCCTATGGGGAATGACAGACCGCTATCAAATTACGCATTTAGGTATTTCTCCCACGTTAATCCGCTCTCTTATGGCAAAGGGAGATAAATGGGTCGTGAAGCATTCTCTAGCAAGCTTGCAGGTAATCGCTTCTACAGGAGAACCGTGGAATACAGCTCCTTGGCTTTGGTTATTTTATACTGTTGGAAAAGGGAAGATTCCGATTTGTAATTATTCTGGCGGAACGGAAATCTCTGGCGGTATTTTCGGCAATGTTCTTGTAAAACCGATTGCACCAATCAGCTTTAACTCGCCTCTCCCCGGAATGGCAGCTGTTGTATTAGACGGAGAAGGTCGCCCGCTTGTCGGTGAGGTGGGGGAGCTTTGTCTGGAAAAGCCGTGGGTAGGCATGACAAAGAGCTTTTGGGAAGATGATGAGCGGTATATTCGTACGTATTGGTCTCGGTACGAAAATAAATGGGTACATGGGGACTGGGTAAAGTATGACGGAGCACAGTATATCATTACCGGTCGTTCGGATGATACGCTGAATATCGCTGGAAAACGAATCGGACCAGCGGAGTATGAGTCCATTCTCGTGCAGCACGCCGATGTAGTAGAGGCGGCAGCAATTGGGGTACCAGATGAAAGGAAGGGAGAAGTGAGTCATTGCTTTGTAGTGCTGCGCGAAGGAGTTTCTTACACAGGGGAACTACAGGAAGAGCTTATGTCTCTTATCAGCACCCATATTGGTAAGGCACTTTGCCCAAAAGCTATTCATTGTATTGCTGATTTGCCAAAAACACGTAATGCAAAAGTGATGCGGCGCGTTATTAAAGCAGCATTTTTAGGAAAGGATCCCGGAGATTTGTCTGCCCTTGTGAACCCTGAGATTGTTGTGGCTATTCAAGCCCTGGCATCACAAAGGTAAGAATAGGGGCAAAAAAGGGGGGCTGGCTTTCTTTTGTATTTACAAATTCCTTCACATATATTTGCAAAAAGATATTTCCGTCAGTGGAATGATATGAGATGATAAGAATAAGATAGGAGTAAGAAATAAGAGGGGGATTCTTAATTGGGACTTTGGGATAGGTGGTTTGGCAGCAAAATGTCTAACACCGTTATTGTGCACACACTTCATCTTTGTCATGGCTATAAAAAAAGGATTTGGGAAGTCGGTAAGGACGTCGATGCAAATGCTATCAGTAGCAAAGCTGACAATAACGAGCTGTACGTACTGTATTCTTATATAGACGGCGAAGAAGTGGAACACATTACAACAAAGGAATTATTTAAGGCCGCGCTCGATCAATATGAAGAGATTGAACAAGGTGTGGAAGAATCTATTCAACAGGCCTTTCACTAACTGCATATCGACTTTTATGAATAAACCCTTGCATTAGCAGGGTTTTTTTGTTTAGAAGCAGAGGCTGTATTTCCTTTGCTGGTTATAAAATGTTGAACATGCAGTATACGCAAGCTGCATATACTGTACAAGCAAAGGAACCAAATTGTAGAGGAAGAGGGTACGATATGAGCTGGCTGGAAGCATTTTTACTTGGAATTATTCAAGGGTTAACGGAATTTTTACCCATTAGCAGCACAGGGCATTTATATTTAGGGCGCCATCTGTTTGGATTGGATGAAGCTGGCCTATTTTTAGATACAATGCTTCATATTGGGACATTAATAGCCGTTTTTGTTTACTACAAGCACGAATTTATCAAGATATTACAAAATCCTTTCAGTAAGCTTACCTATTTATTAATAGTGGGGACAATTCCGGCAGTAGTCATTGGTTTGTTGTTTAAGGATTTCTTTGAGGAAATTTCCAAAACAGGCATTACAATCGGATGGGAGTTTGTAGCGACCGGCTTTTTTTTATACCTAGCGGAAAGAGGGAAAAATGGAAAAAAGAAAATGGAAGATCTTACATATCAGGATGCTTTGTTTATTGGCTCTTTTCAAGCATTTGCAATTTTTCCAGCAATTTCTCGTTCGGGTATGACAATTGCAGCGGCTCTTTGGAGAAAGCTTGATCGGGAAACGGCTGCTTATTTTTCCTTCCTTTTGTCAACACCAGCGATTGTTGGAGGAATTGTGCTGCAATCTGTTGATGTGTTCCAAGGAAAGGCTGAGACAATTTCAAGCACCTCTCTCGCTGTTGGCGCACTCTCTGCAGCCTTTTTCGGTTATATCGCAGTTTCGTGGATGATTTCGTATTTAAAGCATCATTCTTTAAAAATATTTGCGTATTATGTGTGGGGACTCGGGGGATTAATACTTGTGCTGCAACTCACAGGCATATTCTAAATGGAGTATGTCTGCTTTGTATTTCTAAAATTTTTCTCATTTTATGTATATGCCCCATATAAAGGTTGTCACGGCGGCTTTTACCATGATAATCTTTTTACATACCATAAAAGAGCGAGGATGGATAGAGAGTTGAAGAAGAATGTGATACGAGAGATGTGGAGCTGGATCAGCTCTTTTGCGGTCGCTTTGGTGCTGGCTATAGCGGTAAGTGTTTTTGTCGTTCAACCCTATAAGGTAGAGGGCCACTCTATGGATCCTACCTTGGCAGATCAGGAGCGAATTATCGTCTCCAAGCTGCCGCACACTTTTTCGCGCGAGCCTGAGTACGGTGACATTGTGATTATCGATAGTCGCGTAGGCAGAGAGCGTACATTTAAGGATGATTTTCTGGAAAATCCATTGCTGCAGTTTTTAGCTGCAGGAGAAGAGGGTCATTCTCTTTATGTGAAACGTGTAATAGGCAAGCCGGGCGATGAAATTGAGATCAGGCAAAACAAGCTATATCGAAATGGACAAGCGTTAGATGAACCGTATATTAAAGAAGCTATGTACGCTGGGGTTAACGAAAAATGGGTAGTGCCAGAAGGCTGTGTTTTCGTGATGGGAGATAACCGGAATAATAGCCGTGATAGCCGGCATATTGGCTATGTTCCTTTAGACCATGTGCTTGGAAAAAAGGTTTTAGAAATTTCCTGGACGAAGTAACGCAAGCATCCAGTCATGCAGATGCTGCTTCTGTTTTGTTTTACATTGTTTTTAAGGCGAGAAAGGGTGTTTCAAAAGTTGAAACACCCTTTTTGGTACGAAAGTATAACTTTTTGGCTCTGTATCTGCTTTTCTCTATGAGGACTTTGAATTCGATAAGACAACCCGCTCGGTTCTTTCTGGAAAGATAAAGGGAATAACAAAGCTGCAAATGATAACAAATAGCAGGATACTATAAAAGAATACCCCTTTTCCATCAATGAATAAAGCAAGACTAAAGATAACGTAACGTGATAGGCTGAATGCCCATTCACGCCAAAGCAAAAAGCTTGCTTTTATTGGGATGCTCTCATTTTCCAGGGCTGCCAATTGCTGCGAAAATATAACCGTATTTACATAAAATAGACCAAATGTTGTACATATATTTGATAAAATAAGCCAAATAGGTTGCCCTAGCAATGCGCAGCCAAAGCCAATGGACGTGAGTGTGACTCCAATTAATATCCAGTTTTTGTAGGAAACTCCTTGCTTTTGCTGAAACCATTTTAGAGCCAACACGGAGGAAAGTGTATACACAATATTTAATAAAGCAATGAGCCATTTATTCTCAGTTACTTGAAACGTATACAGCAACACAAACATTCCTTGAAAGGTCATCAATACACCGTGAAAAAAGCTTGCTGTCAATGAAGTCCTTAAGTTCCGTGTGCGGATTAGCTTCCATGAAATCATTTCTTTAAAGGACAAGTGCTCGTCTGTTCTCTGGAGCGAAAAGTCAGGTATATAAAAGGTTATAATGAACTTTAATATTACAAAGACAAGCATCAATAAGAAGGAACCTATATAACCGACAAAATGAATGACGAGTGCCGATAAGAGCGGTACTGTAATGGAGATTATTTGACCGATTACAGCAATCATGGAGTAAAAGGTTTCAAATTCTTTTCCTTTCCCAAATATAGATAGTGTAATATTCATGCCGCCCCAGTACATACCCATAGTAATTCCCATTGGCAACGCATACAACATAATGGAAATCCGTTCATTGTCAAGATGAAGCAGTGAAAGAAGCAAGAACGAAATGGCTCCTGAACATGCGCTAATACGAATAATGAAACGAATAGAGCGCAGTATTAGCTGTTTTGTTGCCAATGCATAGGCTGCAAAAAAAGCAAGAAATAGCCATAGGTTATACCAGGCTACATCAAAAATTTCATGGTTTTTTTCCCAAATGTATAAGTTAACAAATATACCAATATAGGAAAAAATAATCATCGCACACCCCGACATGATGAGTAGCTTTTTCATATGCGATTGTAGTTTCATTTCGCTTCCCCTCTTTCCGCAGGACAAATCCTTTTACAAAACCGACCTGCAATCCATCATTAGTTTACATAGCAAACAAGGTAAGAAAAAGAGAGGAAAGCGGAATAACTTAGATAAAAACGACTTTTTCTTATATGGAATGTCCTATGTTTTAGAGAGTCTTATCTTTAGGACTGTAAAAATGATGTATGAAGAAGGCGAAAAAACTTGAGTATAATGTAGGATTGCTGTATGATGGCAAGCATTATAGGATAGTTTTATTAAGCTGTTTGGACATAAAGCTGCCGCGGTACAGATAAGCGATATGTAAACGGAAAGCTACATAACAAAGAGGTGGAGAAATGGAACCAATCACATGTAAAGAGAGCAGAGCAGTTAAAACAAGTCGTGTATTCCCAAATGATACAAACAACCATCAAACGTTGTTTGGAGGTAAATTAATGAGTTGGATTGATGATATAGCTTCAATTTCAGCCTCTCGCCATGCCCGAAAATCAACTGTGACAGCCTCAACAGATTCCGTTGATTTTTTACACCCGATTACGCAGTCCGATTCAGTATGCTTAGAATCATACGTCACGTATACAGGAAGAACGTCTATGGAGGTGTTCGTCAAGGTGACAGCAGAGAATCTGCTGACAGGGGAAAGGAAGATTGCAGCTACTGCATTTTTAACCTTTGTTGCATTAGATGAACAAGGAAGGCCCGTAACGATTCCGTCGGTTTTACCAGAAACAGAAGAAGAGATGTATTTACATCGAACAGCCCCGGAGCGTACAAAAATGCGGAAGGAACGAAAAAAGCATAGTAAGGAATTGGCTGCTTTTATGAAAACAACAAAGCCATGGGAAGCATAAAAAGGTAGCAATAGAACACCAGGCATTCTGTCCGGTGTCTATTGCTACGTTTTGACTAAAACAAGGGGTTCAGTTTGTTTTATAATAAATATTAAAGATCTTAAGCATTGGTCTTTTAGGCTAATCCAAAAACTGATACTGAGTAAGCTTCTCAAAATAGTCTTTAACAAAGTCGTAAAACAATTTTTCAGACGGGGCAAGTTCTCGGTGCTGCGGGGAAATTAAACCTACCTTCCGCGTGACCTCTGGATCGTGAATTTGTATTCTTACCGTATTTTTGGGGAGCGTCTCATAGAGCGTAACCTCAGGAAGTAATGTAACACCAATTCCCGCAGAAACTAAACCTTTAATTGCATCCAGGTCTTCTCCCTCAAATGGAACAGATGGATGGAATCCAGCCCGCAAACAAGCGTCTACTGCCAGCTTACGGAGGATGAATCCCTTGGGGAAAAAGATAAAGGAATCATTTGCAAGCAGTCGAAGGGAAATATGGGTCTGCGATGCTAAAGGGTGTGTATCGGGGAGCAGGGCAACAATTTTCTCCTTGAAAAGAACGTCTACCCGTAAATCAGGATCGCGTGTCGGTACCGGGCCAATAAATGCTAAATCAATGTCGCTTTGCTTGATAGCATTCATAAGGAAATGGTTCGAGCCTTGCCGCAGGTGAAAGCTGACATTCGGATACGCCTTTTTAAATGCCGAAATGACCCCGGGAAGTATGTGGCTGGCTAGACTGGAGGGGAATCCTACGCGGATTGTGCCTCGCTCCGGATCTAAGTACTCGTCAATTTGCTGCTTGGCATTGTCGATGGCTTTTAAAGCGATCACTGCGTGCTCCGCAAATAATTTACCAACAGGTGTAAGTTTAATATTTCGCCCCTCTCTCTTGAGTAATCGAATTCCGAGCTCTTCCTCTAAATTGGAAATTTGTCGACTCACAGCGGATTGTGCAACGTGTAACGAATCGGCTGCTTCAGACATATGCTCTCGTTTTGCAACTTCTACAAAATATTTTAATTGCCGCAATTCCAATGTTGTTTCCCCTTTCATATCAAAATGAGATGAATATTATCTTAATTATATATTGTTTATATCGATAATGGAACTTACAATGTACCTATTGAATGCAATAGACAGAGACTAGAGCGGTAGAGAAGGGGGACATCGGAATGGAGAGAAACTTTCAACCACAAGGATTATATCATCCGGATTTCGAGCATGATGCTTGCGGAATCGGTATGTATGCTCATATAAAAGGTAAAGCTTCACATGAAATTGTTGAAAAAGGACTGCACATGCTTTGTCAAATGGAGCATCGTGGCGGACAAGGCAGCGACCCGGAAACAGGAGACGGCGCTGGTATTATGCTGCAAATTCCTCATGAATACTTAAAAGCGGTATGTGCTGAGACGATTGCCCTGCCTGAGCCAGGACGCTACGGCGTAGGGATGATTTTCTTCCCGCAGGACGAAACAGCACGTCAATTTTACCAAAATACATTACAAGAAATCATTACAGCAGAAGGCCAAACTTTGCTTGGATGGAGAACGGTTCCTGTTAACCCGAATGCAATCGGTAAAGCAGGGAGAGAAAGCCAGCCATACATCCAACAAGTAATCATTGGCGCGAGTGATGACTTAGTTGATACAGCAGCATTTGAACGTAAGCTATACATTATTCGTAAACAACTTGAAAATATTGCGAACAACGAGGAAATCGGTCTTTATATTCCGAGCTTTTCAAGTCGCACAATCGTGTATAAAGGACTTTTAACACCAGAACAGCTTCGAGCTTTTTATTTAGACCTGCAGGATGAGCGCTTTGAATCTGCATTTTCACTAGTGCACTCCCGTTTTAGTACAAACACATTCCCAAGCTGGGAGCGTGCGCATCCAAACCGCTATTTAATCCATAACGGTGAAATCAATACGCTTCGCGGAAATGTAAACTGGATGAAGGCGAGAGAAAAGCAATTTGTTTCTGAAGCATTTGGTGAAGAGCTGAGCAAGGTAGTACCTGTAATCGACACAAACGGAAGCGACTCCTCTATGTTGGATAACAGCTTCGAGTTCTTCGTGTTAGCGGGCAGAACGCCTGTGCAAGCGGCGATGATGATGATTCCAGAGCCTTGGATTCATGATGAGCAAATGAACGAAGATAAAAAAGGCTTTTATGAGTACCACAGCAGTTTAATGGAGCCATGGGATGGTCCTACTGCGATTTCCTTTACAGATGGAAAACAAATCGGTGCGATTCTTGACCGGAATGGACTTCGCCCGGCACGTTACTACGTAACGAAGGACGATTATATCATCTTGTCCTCTGAAGTAGGCGTTATTGACGTAGAACCAGAGAACGTAGCATACAAAGATCGTTTAAGCCCAGGTAAGATGTTGTTGGTTGACTTAGAAGAAGGCCGCATCATTTCTGATGAAGAAATTAAGATGCAAATGGCAACAGAAAAACCTTACCGCAGATGGGTAGAAGAACAAATGGTAAAGGTTGAGCAATTGCCTGCAGTACCAAAGGAAGAGGCGTCTGACTTAAACTTATTAAGCCTTCAAAAGGCGTTTGGCTATACGTATGAAGAAGTAATGAAAAATATCGTACCTATGGTGCAAGAAGGAAAAGACCCTATTATTTCCATGGGTAATGATGCACCGCTTGCTGTATTGTCCAATCAATCACAATTATTGTTCAATTACTTTAAGCAATCCTTTGCGCAAGTTACGAATCCGCCAATTGATGCGATTCGTGAGCATGCAGTGACATCATCTTTAACGTTCTTAGGAGCAGAAGGTAACTTATTGCATCCAGATGAGAAGGTAGCAAGACGCATTCGTTTAGAAAGCCCGATTTTATCTGAAGGAGATTTCGAACGTATTTGCAATAATCCATATCCAGAATTCCAATCGGCTATACTATCTATTCTGTTCCAAAGCAACTTAGAACAGGCGATGCAAAACCTGTTTGCTGCAGCAGACGAAGCAATTGAATCTGGTGCAAGCTTACTTGTGTTATCTGACCGTGGTGTAGACAAAGAGAATGCAGCAATTCCATCACTTCTTGCGGTAAGCGGATTACATCATTATTTAGTGGATAAAGGTACACGTACAAAGGTAAGTTTAATTGTTGAAACAGGTGAAGCAAGAGAAGTTCACCATTTTGCGATGCTGCTTGGTTACGGCGTGGATGCAATTTATCCATACCTAGTATTTGAAACAATCAAGCATTTAATTCAAGATGAGGTTCTTTCCGTTAGCCAAGAACAAGCAGAGAAGAGCTTCCTTGTTGCTGCGACAGAAGGCGTTGTAAAAGTAATGTCCAAAATGGGTATTTCTACTGTACAAAGCTATCGCGGCGCACAAATCTTTGAAGCAATTGGTATCGGGAAATCTGTAATTAATAAATACTTCAAAGGAACGGCTTCTCAAATTGATGGTATTGACCTAGATGTAATTGAGAAAGAGACGTTTATGCGTCATGAAAAAGCGTTCCAAGAGTCTGTTTATGAAGAAAAAACATTAGAAGCAGGAAGCGACTTCCAATGGCGTAAAAATGGAGAGCACCATGCTTTCAACCCAGGAACGATTCATACACTGCAAAAGGCCTGTCGTACGGGTGATTACGAGTTATTCAAGAAATATTCTGAATTAGCTAACGAAGAACAAATGGCGTTCTTACGTAACTTGTTCACATTCAAAGAAGGGCGACAAGCGATTCCATTAGAAGAGGTTGAATCTGCTGAGTCAATTGTACGCCGCTTTAAAACAGGAGCAATGTCATACGGTGCTCTAAGCGAAGAGTCTCATGAAGCTCTTGCAATCGCGATGAACAGACTTGGTGCGCGCAGCAACAGCGGAGAAGGTGGAGAAAATCCAGCCCGTTATGTTCCTGATGCAAATGGTGACTTCCGCCGCAGTGCAATCAAGCAAATTGCTTCCGGTCGTTTTGGTGTAACAAGCCACTATTTAGTAAATGCAGACGAAATTCAGTTGAAAATGGCGCAAGGTGCAAAACCGGGTGAAGGCGGACAGCTTCCAGGTCAAAAGGTATATCCTTGGATTGCTGACGTTCGCGGTGCAACACCAGGTGTAGGCTTAATTTCACCTCCACCTCATCATGATATTTACTCAATTGAAGACTTGGCGCAGTTGATTCACGATGCGAAAAATGCAAACCCTGCAGCACGCATTAGCGTAAAGCTTGTATCCAAAGCAGGAGTTGGAACGATTGCTGCCGGCGTAGCAAAAGGTGTAGCTGATGTTATTGTAATCAGCGGTTATGAAGGCGGAACAGGTGCTTCTCCACGTACAAGTGTTAAGCATGCAGGTATGCCATGGGAGCTTGGATTAGCAGAAACACATCAAACATTATTGATCAACGAATTACGTGATCGTGTAATTTTGGAAACAGACGGAAAATTAATGACAGGTCGTGATGTAGTACTTGCAGCGCTTCTTGGAGCGGAAGAGTTCGGCTTTGCAACGGCTCCTCTCGTTGTATTAGGATGCGTTATGATGCGTGTATGTCATAAGGATACATGTCCAGTCGGTGTAGCGACGCAAAACCCAGAGCTTCGTAAGAAGTTCACAGGAAACCCTGATGATGTAGTAAACTATATGATGTTTGTTGCACAAGAGGTACGTGAGCTAATGGCTGAGCTTGGATTCAGAACACTTGATGAAATGGTAGGAAGAACAGACGTGTTAACAGTAAGCGAGCGTGCTGCTTCCCACTGGAAAGCGAAACACTTAGACTTATCTCCAATGCTTTACCAACCGGAAGTTGCAGAAGGTGCGTCACGCACATTCAAGCGCCCGCAGCAGCATAAGTTAGAGCAATCGCTCGACATGCTTCAAATTCTTCCGTTAGCTGAAAAAGCATTGAACGAGAAGGAACCTGTTGAGATTTCTGTCTCCATTGGCAATACAAACCGTGTTGCTGGAACAATTCTTGGCAGCGAAGTAACGAAGCGCTACGGTGAAGAAGGATTACCGGAAGATACGATTACATTGAACTTTACAGGCTCTGCAGGCCAAAGCTTTGGTGCATTCGTTCCGAAGGGAATTACGCTTCATTTAGAAGGCGATGCAAATGACTATGTAGGAAAAGGTTTATCTGGCGGTAAAATTATCGTTCGCCCACATGCAGGGGCAAGCTTTGCTGCTGAAGATAATGTTATTGCAGGAAACGTAGCGTTTTATGGTGCTACATCCGGAGAAGCTTATATTAACGGAAAAGCAGGGGAACGTTTCGCAGTTCGTAACAGCGGCGTGAACGTTGTTGTTGAAGGTGTCGGCGACCACGGCTGTGAATATATGACAGGCGGACGTGTTGTAATCCTCGGTTCTGTAGGTAAAAACTTTGCGGCAGGTATGTCTGGCGGTATTGCTTACGTGTTAACAGAGGATAAAGAAGCATTTGCTGCTTCTTGCAACAAAGAAATGGTACTTCTTGAGGACGTAGTAAGCGAAGCGGACGTAAAAGAATTAAAAGATTTAATTGTAAATCATTATGAATATACAGCAAGTTCTAAGGCTGCATACGTATTGGCGAATTGGAACGAAGCGGTGGCTTCCTTCGTGAAGGTTATTCCGAGCGATTACAAACGTGTAATTGAAACAATCGAAGAGCTAAAAGCTACAGGAATGAGTGAAGAAGAAGCGGCACAAGCAGCGTTTGAAGTTATCACCGGTCAAACGAAAACTGCAGAGCAAACAAAGAAAACGGTTTTGGTGTAAGGAGGATCGGTCATGGGAAAAGCAACCGGATTTATAGAATATGCACGGGAAGAAGCACAAGAACGTGATCCTCTTGCCCGTATTCAAGACTGGAAAGAATTTTCTGTCAGATTATCTGACGAATCATTAAAAATACAAGGAGCCCGCTGCATGGACTGCGGGACTCCTTTCTGCCAAATGGGTACGGAGATTCGTGGATTAACGTCCGGATGCCCGGTACACAACCTTATTCCAGAGTGGAATGATCTTGTGTATCGCGGTCGCTGGCAAGAAGCATTGGATCGCTTGCTGAAAACAAATAACTTCCCTGAGTTTACAGGACGTGTATGTCCTGCACCTTGTGAAGGATCATGTACAGTATCAATCGCAGATCCAGCAGTAGGAATTAAAAACATTGAGCGAGCGATTATCGATAAAGGATTTGAAGAAGGCTGGATGACGCCGCGTATTCCAAAAAGCCGCACAGGGAAAAAGGTAGCGATCGTTGGTTCAGGTCCAGCTGGTCTTGCGGCTGCTGACCAATTGAATCAAGCAGGTCATTCTGTTACAGTATTTGAGCGCGCAGATCGAATTGGCGGCTTGTTGATGTATGGAATTCCAAGCATGAAATTGGAAAAAGAAGTTGTTGAACGCCGTGTGAAACTGCTTGCAGAAGAAGGTATTCAATTTGTTACAAATACAGAAATCGGAAAAGATATTACAGCTGAGCAATTGAAAGCAGATTTTGATTCCGTTATCCTTTGTACAGGAGCGCAAAAGCAGCGTGACCTTGTAATGGAGGGACGTGAGCTTGAAGGAATCCATTTTGCGATGGATTACTTAACGCTTGCTACAAAAAGCTTGCTTGACTCCAACTTTGCAGATGGACAGTTCATTGATGCAGAAGGAAAAGACGTTATCGTAATAGGTGGCGGTGACACAGGAGCTGACTGTGTTGCGACAGCACTTAGACAAAATTGCCGCAGCGTAGTACAATTTGGTAAGCACCCAGAGCTTCCAGAGGATCGTGCTTACGATAATCCATGGCCAGAATATCCGTTAACATTTACTGTGGAATATGCATATGAAGAAGCAGAAGCAAAGTTCGGATCTGACCCTCGCGTATATTGCATTCAAACAACAAAAATCGTTGGTGACGAGCAAGGTCGCGTGAAGGAGCTTCACACAATCCAAATGGAAAAAACAAAGGATGAGAACGGAAACGTTGTATTCAACCAAATTCCTGGAACTGAAAAGGTTTGGCCGGCACAATTAGTATTTATTGCAATCGGTTTTGAAGGAACAGAGCAAAAGGTACTTGACCAATTCCAAGTTGAGAAAAATGGAAGCAAAGTAAAAGCAGCTTATGGTAAATATACGACATCTGTTGAGGGTGTATTTGCTGCTGGAGACGCAAGAAGAGGCCAAAGCTTAATCGTTTGGGCAATTCATGAAGGCCGCGAAGCTGCACGTGAAGTAGACCGTTATTTAATGGGAGCTTCTAATTTACCATAGTATCAGAAACATAGATAAGAAAAAGCTAACCGTCTCTATATACAAGACGGTTAGCTTTTTTATTTATCCTTCAAAATACTAGTCTTCGTTCTTTTCTTCCTGTACACTAAAAAAGAATCACACATAAAGAGGGTTTATCATGAAAGACATCGGATTAGTTTTAGAAGGCGGAGGAATGAGAGGGCTATATACTGCGGGAGTATTAGAATATTTTATGGAGCGAAATCTCTTTTTTCCGTATGTAATTGGCGTTTCCGCAGGTGCTTGTATGGCAGCCTCCTATTTGTCCAGACAACAGGGCAGGAATAAGAAAGTCAATACAGGACTTGTAAAGGATCCTCGTTACTTGTCGCTACGCAATTTACTTCTGAAGCGGCAGCTGTTTGGCATGGATTTTTTATTTGACGAAATTCCAAATAAAATCATTCCGTTTGACTTTGAGACATTTTTAAATGAGAGTGAACAGTTCATCGTAGGGACGACCGATTGTGAGACTGGAGAAGCAGTATATTATAATAAACAGGAGCATGGCGCTGATATGCTTACCATTATTCGGGCTTCTAGCTCAATTCCCTTTATTGCCCCTCCTGTTGAATATGATGGCAGACGATTACTTGACGGGGCGATCGTAGATCCGATTCCGCTTCAAAAAGCGAAGCAGGATGGATTTCATAGAAATATTGTTATTATGACCAGACCGTCTGGTTATTATAAGCCGCCTAGTAAGCTGTCTTCCCTTGTACGGATGATGTACCGAAAATATCCAAAGATTGCTTTGCTGCTAAGCGAACAGTATGCGTTGTATAATAAAACGCTATCGCTTCTTGATTCTGAGCGGACGACAGGGAACTGCTACCTTATTCAGCCGAGTGTCACCTTACCTGTTAGTCGAATTGAGCGAAATGAGAAAAGGCTGGTCGATTTGTATGAACTAGGCTATCAGGATGCAAAAAGGCATGAGGATGGCATACAGCGTTGGGCATATAAATAATACGTGGATATTGAAACACTTCTATATCATAGGAGTGTTTCTTTTTGGCTGTTTTCGCAGATATTGTTGCTTTTTCCTCTTGCCCAGCAGTACGTATACAGTACTGTGGAGAGAGAGGAAGTCAGAATGAGAGGTCGGTTGCAAGAAGCGAATAACCTCTTGCTTGTATCGAAACACATTTTTTTATTTCTATAACAATAATTGTTTAGAAAAGAGCCTTCTTTTTTAGAGCTGAGAATGATTGAAAAAGTAATAGGATACAGACTGCTTTGTATTAAGTTCTTTTCACGCAAAAAAGGAACCCAAAGGCTCCTTGATCTTGAATGTATCGTATATTTCCTTCGTTAATCATTAGAGGAGTCGAAACGTTGAAGCAGGATAAATCCGCTCACGCTAGTAGAGCTTCCTTTGCATTCGACTTCAAAGCCATATTTCTTCAGACAGCTAACCGCTTCGCGAAGCGAGCCGCCTGGTCTAATCACCCCGAAACAAGGCTGTGCACTCCCGATCACGCGGGCATCTGTGATTGTAAATCCTGAGCTTGGATCTAAAGGGTTTCTTTCAAAAGTAAGAAGCACCAAATCTGTCGGTCTTGGAATAGATACGTCCAATAGAATTTCCTCCTTTTTTCCTCATTACTTATATAATGCTCGTCCAGCAAAAATGGCTTGTTTCTTTGTCATGGTTTTTGGAAAATGGGGAAACTATCTATGTATAACAAAATAGCAGGAGGCAGATATATGAAGCAAATTCCGATAGGCGTGTCAAATCGTCATATTCACTTGAAAAAAGAGCACGTAGAGCAATTGTTTGGAGAAGGCTATGAATTAAAGGTTTTAAAGGAATTATCGCAGCCTGGAGAATTCGCAGCAGAAGAAACGGTCACGATTCGTACACAGAAATCGGAAATTCAGCATGTCCGTATTCTAGGTCCGATTCGCAGCCTAACACAGGTTGAAATCTCAAAGACGGATTCGTTTGCTCTTGGGGTGAAGGCCCCAATCCGTTCATCAGGTAATATTGAAGGAACACCAGGCATTACCATTATTGGTCCAAAGGGAGAAATCAATATTGAAAACGGCGTCATTATAGCAGAGCGCCATATTCATATGACGACTGATGATGCAGCAGCTTTTGGTGTGAGAGATGGACAATACGTGAGCGTGAAGGTTTTAGGAGAAAGAGGACTTATTTTTAATCAGGTATTGATTCGAGTGAAGGATACATATGCTCTTGATATGCATATTGATACGGACGAAGCGAATGCTGCTGGTTTAAAATCTGGAGATACGGTTGAATTAATCGTGTAGCTGCGGTGTAGGGGGCCTTTTGCCAAACAAGCAACAGGCTCTTTTTTTAGAGGAGGGAGGAGGGTCTTGTGATACGGATATTCATTTGTTGTTTCCTCTGCTTCACTGTTGCTTTTACTTTACCTATTCGATACGAAGCTGCAGATTTATATGAAAATCAAGAAGTTCCGTCTTATGCAAAATGGGGCCTTTTGGCTATGCAAAAAACGAAAGAGCGATACCCCAAGGCAGATATTATTGATTATCTTCATATTGGCCGGGAAACGAAAGAACCTGGTGTAGCGATAGAAAAGTTTAAATTATGGTTAAGAGAGAACGGGCATGAATATGGTGTGTTTATTGATATAGAATTTGAGGTTCGAACGGAAAAAGTTCTACATGTTACCTTTAAAGAAACAAACAGATAGCAACTATCTGTTTGTTTCTTAGATTTTTTAATTTCATTTACCGTAATATCTGTAAGAAAATACTCCATGTTGTGGATTTTCCTTCATTTTTTACATAAAATAGCATCCTTTACAAGAAAATAGTTATAAACATCGATTTACCTAGGGGGGTTTCTATATGTTCGCTAAAGCTTTCTTCAAGCCGCAGCTTATTTGTTTGTTCCTTCTTGCTTTTGTTTTAGTAAGCAGCGTTCATGAAAAGGAAGCAAAGGCTTTCTCAGGTCAAGTGATTCAAAGGGGGGCTGTTGGAGATGATGTGATTGAATTGCAGGCACGTCTGCAATATATCGGATTTTATAGCGGTAAGATTGACGGTGCTTTTGGCTGGAATACATATTGGGCTGTTCGCAATTTCCAATCGAAGTTTGGGTTGCCTGTTGATGGTATAGCAGGAGAAACAACGAAGCAAAAGCTTACAAAAGCATCTAAGTATAATGAGCAATTCGTAAAAGAACAAATACGAAAAGGAAATGAATTTACACACTATGGCGGAAAGCCGTTTGAGCAGCAAGTGAAGAGTAATGGGGGGCAAACGAAAAATACTGCAAAACAATCCTCAAATTCCAATAATCAACCCGCTAAGGCGACTGCATCTAATGTTCCAAGTGGATTTTCACAAAATGATATTCAATGGATCGCTAACGCAGTATATGGAGAGTCACGCGGTGAACCGTATATCGGGCAGGTTGCAGTAGCTGCAGTAATTTTGAATCGAGTGAGCAGTCCATCTTTTCCAAATACAGTCTATGGTGTCATTTTTGAACCGCTTGCCTTTACGGCTGTTGCTGATGGACAAATTTGGCTGACACCGAACGAAACAGCAAAAAAAGCGGTGTTGGATGCGATTAATGGATGGGATCCGACCGATGGAGCGTTATATTATTTTAATCCAGCTACTGCAACAAGTAAGTGGATTTGGAGCCGTCCTCAGATTAAAAAAATTGGCAAGCATATTTTTTGCCGATAGACTGGAGGGGATAAAAGATGTTTAGAGCATTACTTATTATGATTTTATCAATCGGTGCTGTTAGTACTGCTTATTGGGGATATCGGGAACATCAAGAAAAGAATGCTGTACTGATTCGTGCGGAGAATAACTACCAGCGTGCTTTTAATGATTTGACATATGAAGTGGATTTGTTGCATGACAAAATCGGTGCTACTCTCGCTATGAACTCGCGTACGTCACTTTCTCCGGCTCTTGCGGAAGTATGGCGCCTTACTTCAAATGCCCATAATGATGTTGGGCAACTACCGCTTACATTGCTGCCATTTAACAAAACCGAGGATTTTTTATCTCAAATTGGTGAATTTAGTTATCAAACAGCTATTCGTGATCTGGAGAAAGAACCGCTTAGCGAGAAAGAATATGCATTGCTTGAGCAGTTGTATAAACAAGCGGGAGATATTCAAAATGAGCTGCGAAGCGTACAGCGCCTCGTATTAAAGAATAATTTACGATGGATGGATGTAGAGCTTGCTCTTGCTGCGGATAAGAAGCCTCTAGACAACACCATTATTGATGGTTTGAAAACGGTAGAAAAAAATGTAGAGTCTTACGCCGAAACAGACTTCAGTCCAACGGCTACAAGTATGGAAAACGAGAAAAAAGGATTTTTTCGTTTAGAGGGCGGAGCGATTTCGAAGGAGGAGGCAAAGAAAATTGCCAGGAGCTTTCTTGGGCTTAAGGGAACGGAACAAATTTCTGTCGAGCAAAGCGGGAAAGGGGCGAATAATCGTTTCTACAGCGTCTCCATTCAGCAGCCAGAGACAAATAGCGTGATATATATGGATATTACCAAAAAAGGGGGATATCCAATTTGGATTATGAACAATCGGGAGATTCGAGAGCAAAAAATAAGCCTAAATGATGCTGCAGCAAAAGGTCTTCGATTTTTAAAGGAACATAAATTTGAGAACATGGAGCTATATGACAGCGCGCAGTATGACTCGATCGGTATGTTTACATATGTTACAAATGTAAACGGAGTCAGAATTTATCCAGAGTCCATTCAAATGAAGGTTGCTCTTGATAATGGCGGAGTTGTTGGTTTTTCAGCAAAAGACTATTTATCATCATATAAGAAACGCAGTATTCCAAAACCTGCTATATCTGTAGAAGAGGCAAGAAAGCACATTAGCAAAAATGTAAAGGTGATGGAGGAACGGCAGGCGATCATTGTGAGCGATGCTAAGAAAGAAGTGCTATGCTACGAATTTTTAGGTGTATATGGCAAAGACACGTATCAAATCTTTATCAATGCACAAAGCGGCACAGAGGAAAAGGTAAAGAAATTGCAAAATGTGGAGCCAGTGTATGAGTGAGAAGGAGATGAAGAGCATGAGAAGCATTGTCTATCTATTTGTGTTTCTTTTCTTTTTGACAAGCTGTGCAAAAGCTGATCACCATGCTAGTGATTACAAGGAAAGAACTCAAGTTTCTGTACAAAATACGGCAACACATAACGGGAAATATCGCTCAAGTGAAAAGGCAGCTGAGCATTTAACAGGCTTAGCTGAAAGTATCCCGAGCGTTAAGGATGCAACAGCTGTTGTTATCGGTCCGTATGCAGTTGTAGGTATTGATGTAGATGCAAATTTAGATCGTTCAAGGGTAGAAACGATTAAGTATTCAGTAGCGGAAAGCTTGAAGCATGATCCGAATGGAGTAAATGCAGTTGTTGTAGCAGATCCTGATACATATGAACGATTGAGAGAAATGGGAAGACAGCTTAAAAGAGGAAAACCAACAGGAGTAATGGAGGAGTTGGCAGCGATTGTTGGGCGCGTGATGCCGCAGGTTCCAAACGATACATTTGAAAACAAGAATGTTCGTTCTACAAGACAAAATGATGATCAACTGCAAAAGGGTGAACAGGAGAAATTAAAGAACGAACAAAATGACCAGTCCAATCATCATATGAATATGAGGTAAAACGAGGAGATTTACTCTTCGTTTTACCTGAAAAATATAAAAACATTTTTAACAAAGCTATATTGACGTTTAATGATATTTTAGATAGAATATATAAGTGTCGAGAATGAAACCTTCGATTAGAATATGGAATAGTAAGTTGTTTAGAAGGTACGATATGCGGTCGTGGCGGAATAGGTAGACGCACCATCTTGAGGGGGTGGCGGGCATAGCCCGTGCGAGTTCGAGTCTCGCCGACCGCATCTAATATGCGGAAGTAGTTCAGTGGTAGAATACAACCTTGCCAAGGTTGGGGTCGCGGGTTCGAATCCCGTCTTCCGCTTTTTTCCATACAAGCTTAAATGATGAAATTTCTTTGTCTTGGACTAAAGAGTTAGGTTTTAAACATTTTTTATATCAAGGGGCCTTAGCTCAGCTGGGAGAGCGCCTGCTTTGCACGCAGGAGGTCAGCGGTTCGATCCCGCTAGGCTCCATTTTATTTTGCGTATGGAGTAATTTGAATGATTGCTTCTGTGTTTTTCTAGTATCATTATTACTGTAAGAAAGCCCTTTCACATGCTGCGAAAGGGCTTTCTTACTATGTAAGGCGTGTGTTAGTTTGTATTGCGTATGCGTTTGATTTGGTATATAATGTAAATGCATGCGTATAAGTGATCCCACCCCAATTCACATATTATCAAGCGTCAGAGGATGATATGAATTACCTATGATGTTTTATAATGTGTGAATTCTTTATTTTTTTATGGGAAAAATAAGAACAGCATATTATATTTATCTGTCAAGGAGGAACAATATAATGCAAGCAACAGGTAAAGTAAAATGGTTTAATAGCGAGAAGGGTTTCGGATTTATTGAAGTCCCGGACGGAAACGATGTATTTGTGCATTTCTCTGCTATTCAAGGCGAAGGCTTTAAAACGCTTGAAGAGGGTCAAGAAGTAAGCTTCGAAATCGAACAAGGCGATCGTGGACCTCAAGCGAAAAATGTTGTAAAGCTATAATTGACATCTAAAAAGGCTGTTAACAGGTAACGTTAGCAGCCTTTTTTGTCCCTGCTTCCCGCAGGACTAAGCAATAGTCTATTTCATCTTTTAAAGGAGGCAGCAAACTATGAATTGGGGTAAAAAGAAAGAGGTTTTTCAACAGGAGCGGGAGCAAGTACCTGTTGCAGTGTGGGAATGTGAATCAGACGATTGTATAGGGTGGATGAGAAAAAATTTTTCATTTGGTGACAATCCTGATTGTCCGTTATGCGGAATGAAGATGAAAAGCGGCGAGCGCCTGCTATATACGTTACCTGATTAATATTTAATAAAAAAGCTAAGCTATGTCTTCATTACAGCTTGGCTTTTTATTTTATTTAGGTTTTTAGTCTATTCTTTCTTTTATCAAGGAAGTGAAGAGAGGGAGAGAGAATCATAACACAGAGAGATCAAACAGAATACGGGGTGAGATGATGGAAGTAGAAAGAGTAGTAAAAAAGCTGCAAAATCGTGTTCCAGATGTCTTAGGGAATGAAGATTTTTCAAAGTTTGCGGTTCTCTTGCCGCTCATTAAGAAAGGAAATGAAATTCACGTTCTATTTGAGGTTCGGTCTCTCCAATTACGAAGGCAGCCTGGGGAAATTTGTTTTCCAGGAGGAAAAATGGATCGAACTGATCGGGATGCGGAATATACGGCAATACGCGAAACGTCAGAGGAGCTTGGAATAAATTTGGAATGTATCACTAATTTATTCCCTTTAGATTATATGGTTTCTCCTTTTGGGACAATCATTTATCCATATGTAGGATTCCTTGAGAATACGGAACAGCTACAGCCTAATCCTTCAGAGGTTGAAGAGGTTTTTACAGTTCCTTTACACCATTTGCGGAATATGCAGCCCGAAATCTATAAGCTTTATTTTAAAATAGAGCCTGAAGAGGGGTTTCCTTTTGATGCAATTGTCGGAGGTAAAAATTATAACTGGCAGGTGCGAGGCCTGGATGAGTATTTTTATTATTACGAGGATCGGGTGATTTGGGGATTGACTGCTAGAATTCTTGCACATTTCTTAGAAATATTAGATGGGAAGTGATTGAGAGTCTGTAATTTTGAAAATTTTTTTAATTATTTGTTGAAAACTTGATATATTTCATCTATCATATGATAAGAAATATTCAGGGTTCTAATTGTTAGAAAATTACATATTATGTTATCAATCAGTAGGATAAGATGCTATAAAGCTTAAAAGGGAATTCGGTGAGAATCCGGAGCTGTCCCCGCAACTGTAAGTGTGAACGAAATGAGCAGACCACTGTATAAGAATGCTTTTGTAAGAGGCAGCTTATATGGGAAGGGCTCAAAGTAGAATGATACACAAGCCAGGAGACCTGTCTTAATCTTATAAAGTTTCAATTTCTTCGGGGATGGAGAATGGGAAGCGATGATGACAAAGGGATTCATATCTATTTGCCCTTTTATGTCTATTTCATCCGCTCAAATTCCACTGAGCGGATTTTTTGCATTTTGATTAATTTCTGTTCCTTATCGTTAAGGATCATTTTCCTTAAATTGTATTTTTGGAAAGAAGAAAATTGCATATGATTTGAATTGGGTGCACAGCGCGTGTTGTGCTTAAAAGGGAAGAACGGTTAAAATCCGTCACGGTACCCGCCACTGTATAGGGGAGTTTTCTTGCACATATGTCACTGAGTCTGATCGGGAAGACGCAAGAAAGCAAAGATCCGAAGTCAGGAGACCTACCTATATTCATTTGTTTCACGAAACCTACGGGCTTATAGGGGAAGTGCAATATCGCGGCATTTTTGTTATGCGTATATTCTGCACCTCTATTCGATAGAGGTGCATTTTATTTTATTAGGATAATAGGAGGGATTAGGATGACAACTTGGAACCTACGAGGAACAAAGCATCATGTACTAATTTGTAACGGGAGCAGTTGTATGAGAAAGGGAGGAGAGGAGGTTACAAAGGCGGTTCGCGATGAGATTGCCTATTTAGATTTAGATTCTGTTGTACATACAACGAGAACGCGCTGTAACGGACGATGCAAGGATGCTTGTGTGATGATTGTGTATCCAGAAGGAACCTGGTATAAGGCTGTTACGCCGGAGTTCGGTACGGAGATTGTGCGGCAGCATTTAGCTGGAGGACAGGTTATAGAGGATGCGGTCATATACGAATATAGCGATGCTGGTTTTGTCGCACCAGAGCAAACAGATTGTATTGTTGGGGTATCAAAGCCCGTAAAGGAGAAGTTCTAAATGGAAGCAATTACTTTTGCTATGCTAGCGATTTTTATAGGAATTCGGCATGGAATGGACGGAGATCATGTGGCTGCAATTGCGGATATGGTAGGCAGCGAAACTGAAAAGAGAAGACGACTTTCTCTTGGAATTATGTATGCTTTCGGACATGGTTTTATTGTGTTTGTTATTGGATTACTATCTATTTTTATCGGCTTAACTTTCTCATCTGCTGTCCGCCAGTGGATGGAAGCGGGAGTAGGGATAACACTTCTTATTTTAGGGATCGTAATCTTGCATTCGATTTTCCGGCAAAAAAAAGAGTATGAGCATAAAAGCCGCATACAAATTGTATATGAGTATATAGCAAGTCTTTTTGGAAGGGACAAACAACAAAAGAGAGTACATCCTGTTTCCTTTGGGATTGCGAGTGCTTTCTTAATAGGGATTATTCATGGAATTGGAGTAGAGAGCCCTACGCAAATTGCTCTCATTTCACATGCGGTTGATCTGAACAGCACATTAGCTGCCACGATGCAACTCATTCTTTTTGTGATTGGACTGCTTGTTTCCACCATATGTATCACATTTTGTCTGTCTTGGGGGTTTATGAAGGCTAGACTTCGAAGAATTCTTTTTCTTGCACTTGGCTCAATTACAGGGATGTATAGTCTAGGGCTAGGGGTTTTTATGTTGCTAGAATGCTGGAAGGGAGGCGCTTAAGATGAAAGGAAAATTGCTTGTAATTGGCTTTGGTCCGGGAAGCTTTGAACATATTACAGAACGGGCAAGAGAAGCATTACAGGAAAGTGATGTTATTATTGGCTACAAAACATACGTAGACCTGATTAAGGGATTATTAACAGGGCAGCAAATTGTCAGCACTGGTATGACGGAGGAGGTAAGCCGGGCACAAGAAGCGGTGAAGCTGGCTGAGCAGGGCAAAAAGGTTGCCGTTATCTCAAGCGGTGATGCAGGTGTATACGGAATGGCAGGCCTTGTATATGAGGTGTTGATTGAAAAGGGGTGGAAGAGAGAAACAGGTGTCGAGGTTGAAGTGGTGCCGGGGATTTCGGCTATCAATTCTTGCGCTTCCTTATTAGGAGCTCCTGTAATGCATGATGCGTGTACCATTAGCTTGAGTGATCATTTAACGCCATGGAGCATCATTGAAAAACGAATTGAGGCTGCAGCTGCAGCAGACTTTGTGATTGCGCTCTATAATCCGAAAAGCGGAAGAAGAACGAGACAAATTGTAGAAGCGCAAAGAATTTTACTTCAGCATCGTTCCCCGGAGACTCCGGTTGGATTAGTAAAAAGTGCCTATCGTGATCGTCAGGAGGTTACGATTACAAATTTAAAGGAAATGCTGGAGCATGATATCGGGATGCTTACAACTGTTGTGATTGGAAACTCTTCAACGTTTTTATACGAAGGTTTGATGATTACACCGCGCGGATATCAACGGAAATATACATTAGGAAAAACAGAGCAGCCTTTAAAGCCGCATCAGCGTTTACAAAAGGAAGCGGAGCCGTGGGCGTTGGAACAAACGATTGCGGCAAGGCAGGAACAAACAACGCAAGCTATCTCATCAAGAGAAATAGCTGAACAGGCCCTCCTAGCCATTACGGGTGGAGAAAATATGGCAGGAAATTCTTTCCTACCGCAAGCAGTTCTCTCTATTTTTGAGGTTGCAGTTAGCCCGGGTGTTGCTAACAAAACATTTACCCCAGCACAAATGATTGCAATTGCCGAAGCTGCGGGGGAGGAAGGAAGCATTACATATACGCCTGATCACTATGTCAAGCTTCAGGTTCCAACCGATAATCCGCAGTCTTTAATAGAAAAGCTTACTGCTAGAGGGTTGGTGCTTTCTCCAGTCGGCGAAGTAGCGACAGTAAAAGCATGTGATTTTTGTGACGGAGAGAAGAAGGATTCCATTCCGTACGCTGAAGCGCTGCAAGAGAGCTTAGGCGGTATGGAACTTCCAAAGGAGCTGAAAATTGGTTTTAATGGCTGCGCGATGGCGTGTTACGGAGCGGTGCAGGAGGATATTGGCATTGTGTATCGTAAAGGTGCGTTTGATCTATTTTTAGGAGGAAAAACGATAGGACGAAATGCGCATCCTGGTCAACCAGTTGCGGAGGGGATTCCGACAGACCAGCTTGTAAGTATAGTGGAAAATATTGTTCATGAATATAAAGAGACAGGATATCCAAATGAGCGTTTCTTTAAATTTTTTAAGCGTAAAAAAAATCTGCAAGGATTTCAACATGAGGACGTTGCGCCAAAGCTGCAGGTAGAGCCGGCTGCATGCGGGGATTAACAGAAATGAAATCTTTTCTATTATAGGAGGAAATAAGATGCAAGCAGTTTTATTTGTTGGACATGGCAGCAGGGATCCAGAAGGAAATAAACAGGTAAGGCAATTTATTGAAAATATGAAATCCAGCCTAGATAATTCGTTATTAATTGAAACATGCTTTTTAGAATTTGAGCGGCCGACAATAAGTCAAGGGATTGATACATGTGTAGAGAAAGGCGCAGAGCATGTGATCCTCATTCCAATTATGCTGCTTCCAGCTGGGCATTCGAAAATCCATATTCCAGCAGCAATTGATGCAGCAAAGAAAAAATATCCGGATATTCAATTTACATATGGCAGACCAATCGGAATTCATGAGGAAACGTTTGAAATCTTAAAAACAAGGCTGCAGGAGATCGGCGAGCATATAGAAGAACCGCCAGAAGATACGGCTGTTATACTTCTTGGAAGAGGCGGCAGCGATCCAGATGCAAACAGTGAATTATATAAGATTGCTAGATTGCTATGGGAAAAAACGAACTACAAATTAGTAGAGCCGGCATTTATCGGTGTTACAAGCCCTCTTACAGATGAGGGTGTCGCACGTTGTATCAAGCTTGGTGCAAAGAAAATTATTATTCTACCTTATTTTCTATTTACAGGTGTGTTAATTAAGCGGTTAGAAGAGATGACAGATCAATTCCGTCTTCAATACCCAGACATTGAATTTCAATTAGCTGGATATTTTGGCTTCCATTCTAGATTACAAACGATTTTAAAAGATCGTGCGCAAGAGGCGCTGCAGGATGAAGTGAAAATGAACTGTGATACATGTCAATATCGTCTTGGTGTAATGGAACATATGCATCATCACCATCATCACGACCATGATCACCATCATCATGATCACCACCATCACGACCATGATCACCACCATCATGACCATGATCATGACCACCATCATGACACGGACGAAAAGGCGGGAGTGCGATGAAGGTATTTTTGCTAGCAGGAACGAGTGATGCCCGTGCACTTGCTTTAGAGATTCAGCAGACTGGCTACGATGTTCTTGCGACAGTCGTAACCGAAAATGCAGCCTTGGAGTTACATAACTCAGGATTGAATGTACGTACGGGACGTTTGACCGATGAAGAAATGGCAAGCTTCATTCATGAAAATGGATTTTCTGTTGTTGTAGATGCGAGTCATCCATTTGCGGAAGAAGCCTCTAAAAATGCAATAAGTGCCGCAAAGCGCTGCAGAGTGCCCTATATTCGCTACGAACGTGATTCTCAAACATTTGTATACGAAAACATGATGATTGTAGATAGCTATGAGGCTGCAGCTGAAGCAGCTGCCGAGAAGAAAGGTGTTATTATGCTGACAACCGGCAGCAAAACGCTTGAAATTTTTACAAAGAGATTGCTAGAAGAGCCGGATACGAGACTGATTGCACGTATGCTTCCCCGTGTTGATAATATGGAAAAATGCGAGCGGCTTGGCCTCCCTCAAAAAAATATTGTTGCTATTCAAGGACCGTTTACAAAGGAGTTTGATAAGGCACTTTACAGACAATACGGCGTAACCGTTATGATCACGAAGGAAAGCGGACGCGTCGGTTCAGTTGATGAAAAGGTAGAGGCGGCAAAGGAGCTTGGGATCGATATTATTTTAATCGGACGTCCAGTGATTGATTACGGAACAGTGTATTCCAATTTTTCAGATGTTATACAGGCTTTACAAAGAGCTAGTCTATGAGAATAGAAGAAGGAGTGAAGATAGATGGATTTTTTAACAGAGTTTAAGCCTATTACTGTACAGCCGGAGCAAATCGAGGAAACAAGCTTTCAAATGATTGATGAGGAAATTGGGGAACATCCCTTTACACCCGAACAATACCGTGTTGTACAGCGTGTTATTCATGCTTCCGCCGATTTTGAATTAGGGAAAAGCATGTTATTTCACCCAAAAGCGATTGAAGCAGGCATACAAGCAATTCGAAGCGGTAAAAAAGTTGTAGCAGATGTACAAATGATTCAAAGCGGTGCAAATAAAACAAGAATTGAGAAACATGGCGGAGAAATTAAGGTCTACATTTCTGATCCGGATGTCATGCAGGAAGCAAAACGGTTAAACACGACACGTGCAATTATCTCCATGAGAAAAGCAATTAAAGAGGCTGATGGCGGTATTTATGCAATTGGTAATGCCCCGACTGCACTATTAGAACTCATTCGTTTAATCAAGGAAGGAGAAGCAAAGCCTGGATTAATTATTGGAATGCCTGTGGGATTTGTATCGGCAGCGGAGTCTAAGGAAGAGTTGGCGAAGCTCGACGTTCCGTTTATTACTAATATCGGAAGGAAGGGCGGCAGTACTGTTACAGTTGCAGCGTTAAATGCAATTTCTATTCTTGCAGACAAGGTGTGACACATGGAAAAGGAAACCAAGCTGAGGGAAGGGTATACGACAGGTGCGTGTGCTACTGCTGCGACGAAGGCTGCTCTGATTGCACTTATTACTGGAGAAGTGCAATCAGAGTCTACTATTTACTTACCTGTTGGAAGGTTTGCTACCTTTTCAATTGAAAGCTGTGACATGATTGATGGCTCTGTAACGGCAAAGGTGATAAAGGACGGCGGCGACGACCCGGATGCTACGCATGGAGCTGCTATCCTGGCAACTGTTACATGGCGAGAGCAAAGCGGCATTGTGTTAGATGGTGGAATTGGTGTTGGGCGTGTTACGAAGGAAGGGCTTCCTGTTGCTGTTGGGGAAGCAGCAATCAATCCTGTACCGCGTAAAATGATACATGAAACAGCAGAAGAAGTGTTACGGAATCATCATGTGGATAAGGGAATACGAATTATCATTTCTGTGCCAGACGGAGAAGAAATCGCAAAAAAGACATTAAATGGACGCCTTGGAATAATTGGCGGAATTTCTATTTTAGGAACGCGCGGCATTGTTGTTCCTTTCTCTAGTGCTGCTTATAAGGCGAGCATTGTGCAGGCCATTCGCGTAGCACGGGCAAGCGGCTGCGAGCACATTGTAATCACAACCGGGGGAAGAAGTGAAAAGTGTGCAATGCAGCAATTTCCTTTCTTACCAGAGGAAGCGTTTATTGAGATGGGAGATTTCGTAGGATTTACGTTAAAGCAATGTAAAAAACAGGGCGTGAAGAAGATTTCTATGGTCGGAATGATGGGGAAGTTCTCAAAGGTTGCACAAGGCATTATGATGGTGCATTCCAAAAGTGCTCCTGTTGATTTTGCTTTTTTAGCCCATATGGCTGAAGAATCAGGAGCTTCTGAAGAATTAGTAGAGAACGTTCGACAAGCGAACACTGCTTCACAGGTGGGAGAGATGATGCAAGCGCAAGGAAATCTGAAGTTTTTTGAAACGCTTTGTATGTACTGCTGTCATGCAGCTTTAAAGGAGATAGACGGAGGAGCAGAAGTAGACACATCTTTGTATACGATGAAAGGGGAATTTTTAGGAATGGCGGTGCGGAACAGATGGGATTGAAATTGATTGGAATCGGTGATGATGGAAAGCAAAGCTTACTCCCCATATATGAAACATGGATTAGAGAGAGTGAAGTGCTAATAGGAGGGAAACGTCAGCTTTCATTTTTTCCAGATTACGCAGGAGAAAAAATTGTGATTGACGGCAAGCTTTCCTATTTAGTTGAGCGTTTAAAGGGGGAGGAGAGAAGCGCTGTCGTGTTAGCGTCGGGAGACCCATTGTTTTACGGTATCGGTAGTTATTTGGCAAGTAAGCTAGATATTGAGGTATATCCGTATGTAAGTTCGATTCAATTTGCGTTTGCTAAAATAGGTGAGCGGTGGCACGATGCATATGTAACGAGCGTGCATGGAAGAAGCATGAAAGGATTGGCACAAAAAATTGATGGCAAGGAGAAAATCGTGCTTTTAACTGATGCGGAACATTCTCCAAATCGGATTGCATCGTATTTGTTATCATTTGGGATAACAGAATATAAGGCATTTGTTGGAGAGAATCTTGGCGGGGAGCAGGAGCGGTGCCGTTGGTTTTCTCTTGAGGAAATGGAGAAGGCAGAATTCTCGCCTCTGAATGTTGTGATATTGAAAAAAATAGCGGAGAGCCCATCATGGTCGATCGGCATTGAGGATGAAGAATTTTTTCAGCGGAAGCCGGACAAGGGTTTAATTACAAAAAAAGAAATTCGAACCCTGAGCTTGAGCGCGATGCGGTTAAAGGAAAGCAGCACCGTTTGGGATATCGGTACATGTACCGGCTCTATGGCGATTGAAGCTGCAAAAATTGCCCGTGAAGGTCAGGTATTTGCCATTGAAAAAAATGAAGCGGATTTAGAAAATTGCTTAGAAAATATGAAGAAATTTCGCACTGATTTTACAGCCGTTCATGGTAAAGCTCCAGAGCGGCTCGAGGAGTTTCCGGATCCTGATGCGGTTTTCATCGGTGGTACGGCAGGAGGAATGGAGGACATTCTTTCTATTTGCTGCAGTCGCCTAAAAGCGAATGGAACCATTGTTTTAAATGCAGTAACAATTGAAAATTTAGCGGAAGCAACAACCATTTTTAAGAGGCTCGGTTTTCAGGTCGACATTACACTCGCACAAGTCTCAAGAAGCAAGCCAATTTTAAACTTAACACGCTTTGATGCGCTCAATCCAATTTACATCATTGCTGCAAAGCGTAAGGAAGGGGAATAAATATGATCGGTACATTATATGGTCTCGGCGTCGGTCCTGGAGATCCAGAATTACTGACGGTGAAGGCGTTCCGGAAACTGAAGGAGTCCCACGTCATTGCATACCCGAAAAAACAAAAAGGAAGCAAAAGCTATGCTCAAAAAATTATTGATGTGTATGTACAGCCAGGAGAGAAAGAAATGCTCGGGCTTGTGTTTCCGATGACGAAGGATCCTGCTATCTTGGAAAGCAAATGGAGCGAAACGGTTGAGAGTGTTTGGGAGAAGCTGCAAGAGGGGAAGGACGTTGCGTTTGTGACAGAAGGAGATCCTCTTTTATATAGTACATTCATACATATGATGCGTCTCATGCAGGAGCGCTATCCCGAGGCAGCGATTGAGGTTGTGCCTGGTATTTCATCCATGAACGGGGCGGCTTCGAGGCTTGGGATTCCACTCGCGGATGGTGATGAGCATGTTGCTATTATTCCAGCGCGTGATGACTACGAGGCGATGAAGAGAGCAATTCAGGAGCATGATTGTGTTATTTTTATTAAGGTTGCGAAGGTAATCGACTTAATGATTGCTGTACTCAAGGAGCTAAACTTACTGTCAAAAGCATCTGTTGTAACAAAGGTTACGTCAGATGAAGAAATTATTTGGAAAGCAGATGAATTGCAAGGTGCAGAGTTGGAATATTTAACATTAATGGTGGTGAGAAAATGAAGCTTTATATTATTGGTGCTGGTCCCGGAGACCCGGATTTAATTACAGTAAAAGGATTAAAGCTCCTAGAAGAAGCGGATGTTGTCTTATATGCAGACTCTCTTGTGAATGAAGCATTAATTCAGAAATCAAAGCAGGGCGCAGAGATACTCAAAACAGCCGGAATGCATTTAGAAGAAATGGTAGACATTATGGTCGACCGAATTCGCCAAGGTAAAAAGGTTGTACGTGTCCATACAGGAGATCCCGCTGTGTATGGGGCCATTATGGAGCAAATGGTTTTGTTAAAACAGCAGGGCATTGATGTCGAAATTGTACCGGGTGTAAGTTCCGTATTTGCAGCAGCTGCTGCAGCGCAAGCAGAATTGACGATTCCTGATTTAACACAAACCGTTATTTTAACAAGAGCTGAGGGACGTACGCCGGTTCCTGAATTTGAGAAGCTAAAGGATTTGGCAAAGCATCACTGTACAATTGCTCTTTTCTTAAGTGCCACATTAACAAAAAAAGTTGTAAAAGAGCTAATAGAGGCGGGATGGGCCCCAGATACGCCTGTTGCGGTTGTGTATAAGGCGACATGGCCTGATCAAAAAATTGTTCGTACGACAATTGAAAATTTAGACGAAGCAATGCGCCAAAACGGCATTCGTAAGCAAGCGATGATTTTAGCAGGCTGGGCGCTTGATGAGAATATTCATGATAAAAATTACCGCTCGAAGCTCTATGACCAAACATTTACGCACGGATTTCGCCGGGGGGTGGAGGCATGATTCTCACTTTGCAAGAGGAACAAATGCCTGAAATTCAACAACGCGGTGATTATGCGATAGTCGCTATTACAAAGCATGGAGTACAAGTTGCAAGAGAACTCGAGCGTTCTTTCCAAAATGCGGATTTATATTATATGAGCAAGTTTGAGCAGGGAGATGAACAGGAGAAGGGAATTCAGCTGTTTACGGGAAGCGTTCGTTTGTTGCTGCCGTCTTTATTTCAATCTTACAAAGGGCTTATTATTATTATTTCTCTTGGGGCAGTTGTTCGGATGATCGCTCCTCTCCTGCGGGATAAAAAGACAGATCCTGCTGTCGTTGTGATTGATGATAAAGCCGAGCATGTAATTAGTGTATTGTCCGGGCATATAGGTGGGGCAAACGAACTAACAAAAGAAGTCGCGGCTATATTAGGGGCACGCCCTGTCGTGACGACAGCTTCTGACGTACAGCAAACAATTGCTGTTGACTTATTCGGTAAACGGTTTGGCTGGGTTTGGGAATCTGCTGAAAAGCTGACTCCCGTTAGCGCTGCGGTTGTCAATGAAGAGCCGGTTGCCGTTGTGCAGGAATCAGGTGAGAAGACATGGTGGCAGTATGATAGACCATTGCCGCCGCATATCCGTGTGTATTCCTCAATTAATGAGGCGCTTGCACAAGACCCGGCTGCTGCACTTGTTGTTACACATCGAAATCTATCAAAAGAAGAATCTAGAATTTTACATAATGGCGTACTATATCGCCCAAAGGTCATTGTACTTGGAATAGGATGTAATCGCGGTACATCAGCCGCGGAGATTGAGGAAGTTATTCATGCGACGCTGCATGAACTGAATTTTTCCATGAAAAGTGTAAAGGCTGTTTGTACAATTGATTTAAAGAAGGATGAGCAGGGGCTGCTAGATGTTATAAAGAAATATGATTGGGAGTTTATCTATTACTCTCCTGAACAATTAAATGCCGTTCCTATGCAACAGCCCTCACATACGGTATTTCAATATACGGGAGCTTACGGAGTCAGTGAACCGGCTGCTCTTTTATACAGTGGCGCGGAAAAGCTTGAGCTCGTAAAGAAGAAGTCAGGAAATGTTACGATTTCTGTTGCGGTAGTGCCGCATTAAGCCGGGGGAGGAAAGAGTATGGAAAATCGCAGGCTCGTCATTGCGGGAACGGGAAGCGGCGTCGGAAAAACAACGCTTACGATTGGGCTTATGGCAGCATTTCAAAAAAAGGGTTTCGCAGTACAAGGGTTTAAATGCGGACCAGACTATATTGATCCTACCTATCATACTGCTGTAACAGGAAGACCGTCTCGTAATGTGGATAGTTGGATGCTTTCTCATGAAATGGTACAAGAAATTGTACAAAGAGGCAGTGAAGGAGCAGATATTTCTATTATTGAAGGAGTAATGGGCTTTTTTGATGGGAAAAGTCCAACGAGTAATGCTGGGACAACAGCGGAAATTAGTATGATTACGAAAAGCCCAGTCATTCTTATTGTAAATTGTGCCAGTATGGCGCGCAGTGCAGCCGCAATCGTGAAGGGATTTCAATGCTTTGCGGAAGGACCAAATATTGTGGGTGTCATCGCAAACCGTGTTGGCAGCGAAGGGCATTTTCGATTGGTACAAGCAGCAATTGAGCAGGAGTGCGGCATCCCGGTTGTCGGTTATTTAAAAAGGGATGAAGAGCTGACCATTCCAGAGCGTCATCTCGGACTTGTTCCGTCCGTAGAGCGCGGAGAACTGGATTCGTTTTTTCATAGATTAGGGGACCTTGTATCAGAGACTATTGATATAGAAAAGCTATATGAGCTGGCAAAAGCACCCCGGTTGCACATTCAGGAAATGCAGTTCCAAAGGAAAGCACCGCAAAGTGTACGCATTGCAATTGCAAAGGATGCAGCTTTTAATTTTTACTATAAAGAAAACCTTGAGCTCCTGCAAGCATATGGAGCAGAGTTGGTGGAATTTTCACCGCTTAAGGGGGAGGTTCTTCCTGCTGCTGTACATGGCTTATATATTGGAGGAGGATTTCCAGAGGAATTCGCGGAGGAACTTGCAGAACAAGCGGCAGTAAAGCAGTCGATACGGACAGCTATTGAAAATGGTCTTCCTACTTTAGCGGAGTGCGGCGGTTTTATGTTTCTAACAGAAGCAATCGAGGAAACAAATGGGAAAAGACATGAAATGATTGGTATCATTCCCGGAAGTGTGAAAATGCAAAATAAATTAGCAGCCCTTGGATATCGTACAATTGCGGGAGCAGAAGGGAACTTTTTGCTTGATGGCGGCGTACAGGCAAAAGGGCATGAGTTTCACTACTCTGTATTTCATCCAAAAGGAGATATTCCGCATGCATATGAAACAACAGGTATGCGCGGCAAGAAAATGGAAGGGTATATGAAAGGGAATTTAATTGCCGGATACACGCATTTTCATTTCGGATCTTGCCCGCAAATGGTTGAAAATTGGATTCGGCAATGCAAGGAGATGCAATATGAATAAAGCTCTTCCGATTATGTTTCAAGGCACGCATTCGGATGCGGGGAAAAGTGCGATTGTAACAGCATTTTGTCGTATTTTTTACCAGGACGGTTTTAAAACAGTTCCATTTAAATCACAAAATATGGCCTTGAATTCTTATATTACGGTGGACGGAAAGGAAATTGGGAGAGCGCAGGGAGTACAGGCTGAGGCAGCTAGAATTATGGCAACAACACATATGAACCCAATTTTAATTAAGCCGACCCGTGATAATGAATCGCAGATTGTTGTACATGGAAAGCCTTATAAAAATATGAAAGCCGCCAATTATAGATCGGAATTTTTTGAAACTGGATTACAGCTCATTCAAGAATCCCTGTCTGTTCTTTCTAATTCTTATGAGCGAATTGTCATCGAAGGTGCAGGCAGTCCTGCAGAAGTCAATTTAAATGATAGAGAAATGGTGAATATGCGTATTGCCCGCATGGCGAATGCTCCTGTTGTGTTGATTGGAGATATTGAAAAGGGAGGGGTCTTTGCAAGCTTAGTAGGCACGCTTCAGCTTCTTGAGCCGCAGGACCGCGACCGTGTAATCGGTGTAATTATCAATAAGTTTCGGGGGGATATCAGTCTTTTAGAGCCCGGGCTTAAGTGGTTCGAAGAGTATACAGGAAAGCCCGTACTTGGTGTTGTTCCGTATTTGCATCATTTAAATATAGATGCAGAGGACTCTGTCATTTTACATCAGTATACAGCGATGCGTAATACCGACAAGGAACTGGATATTGCTGTTATTCAATATCCGAAAATATCAAATTTTACGGATATCGATCCGTTTTTTATAGAGCCCGATTGTGATGTTCGTTTTGTAACAAGAGCAGATCAGCTAGGAGAGCCTGACCTTATCATTTTGCCGGGCAGCAAAAATACAATTGAAGATTTTTTGTTTATGCAAGACAACGGTATTGCGGATAAAATAAAGGCTTTATATAAAAGAAAGCAATCCATGATTTTCGGTATTTGCGGCGGGTATCAAATGCTTGGGCAGCATATTCATGATCCGTTTGCTGTAGAGTCACCAGAGCTCTATACAGAAGGCCTTGGCCTGCTGCCTCTTTCTACAACTATTACAAAGGAAAAAACAACGATACTGTCACAGGGTATTTTGAAGCTTTATAATGAAGAAATGAGTGTAACAGGCTACGAGATTCATATGGGTGAGTCACGAATACATGGTATCGTTGAACCGCTCATTCAAAAAGCAAACGGGCAGGAAGGCTGCAAGAGTTCAGATGAGCAAGTGATGGGCACATACTTTCACGGTATATTTCATAACGATGCGTTTCGGGAGCTGCTTTTAAATCATATTCGTGGGAGGAAAGGGCTATCGCCAATATATGAGCGTGTTTCTTTTAATAGGATCCGTGAAGAAGCTTTTGATCGATTGGCTGAACATGTTAGAAAGCATGTCCAAATCGATGTGATTGAACAGAAAATGGAGGAGTTCCAACGAAAGGGGATCAAGGTGCGATGAATGTTACAACTCGCATTCAGCCTGTAGACAAAGAAAAAGGCCGCCGTGTGCAAGCTTATATTGATACGTTAACAAAGCCGCAAGGAAGCCTTGGAAGATTAGAAGAAATAGCGATGCAGCTCGCGGAAATAACAGGGGAGGATTTTCCTCTTGTTACGCCTCCGGGAGTCATTATATTTGCTGCAGATCACGGTATTGTAAAAGAAGGTGTTTCTGCTTTTCCGCAAGAGGTAACTGCGCAGATGGTAATGAATTTTTTGAACGGCGGTGCGGCTATTAATGTGTTCAGTAGACAAATAGGCGCGATGCTTGAGGTTGTAGATGTTGGAGTTGCTGCAGATATATCTGCTGATGGTGTTATTCATAAAAAGGTCCGATATGGTACCGCAAACTTTTGCGAGCTAGATGCAATGAGCCGAGAAGAAGTAGAACAGACGCTGGCGATTGGATATGAGCGAGGGGAAGCGATGATTGGCCGCGGCGCTAAATGTCTCATTCTAGGAGAAATGGGGATCGGCAATACGACAGCAAGCAGCGCAATTGTGGCTGTATTAAGCGGAAAGGTTGTTGCCGATCTAGTTGGCCGCGGAACAGGAATTGGACAGGAGATGATTCTTCATAAGCAGAGGGTCATTGAACGAGCAATCGAAGCACGAAAGCCAAACCGAAATGACCCAATCGATATACTTGCGAAGATTGGAGGATTGGAAATTGCCGCTATAACGGGTGCGATACTTGCTGCCGCTGCGCATCGTATTCCTATTCTGATTGACGGTTTTATTTGCACGACAGCTGCTTTATTGGCGCAGGAAATGTGTCAGGATGCAGCGGATTATATGTTAATTGGACATCGTTCTGCTGAAATTGGGCATGAAACAGCGGTGCAGTTGCTAGGAAAAACACCGATTCTAGATTTAGGGCTTCGTTTAGGAGAAGCCAGTGGTGCGGCTGTTGCGTTCCCTATTTTACAATCGGCATCTCTTATGCTTAAAGAAATGGCAACGTTCGATTCGGCAGGTGTGTCCAATCGAAAATAAATACAAAGGGGGTTGATACATAATGGAAAAAGGGACGGTATATCTTGTCGGAGCAGGGCCTGGTGACCCTAAGCTCATTACAGTGTATGGGATGGAATGCATTCAAAAGGCAGATGTAATCTTATACGATAGATTAAGCAACGAACAGCTTCTACAATATGCAAAGAAAGAGGCAGAGCTGATTTTTTGCGGTAAGATGCCAGGAAAGCATGAGATAGTGCAGGAGAAAATCAATGAATTACTTGTTGAAAAGGCATTGCAAGGAAAGACTGTAACACGTTTAAAGGGCGGAGATCCATGTGTGTTCGGGCGTGTTGGTGAGGAGGCCGAGGTGTTGGTGCAGGCAGGAATTCCATATGAAATTGTACCTGGTATTACATCAGGAATCGCGGCACCTGCGTATGCCGGTATTCCTGTTACTCATCGGGATTATGCTTCCTCCTTCGCGATTGTAACGGGACATGGCCGATCTGAAAAAGGAGAAGACCATCTCAATTGGGCAGCCCTTGCACAAGGGATCGATACCATTGCCTTTTATATGGGGGTAGGTAATTTAAGATATATTTGCCGAAAGTTAATCGAGCATGGTAAACACCCGGATACGGCAGCTGCGCTCATTGAGTGGGGAACAACGGAAAAACAAAGGACTGTAACAGGGACGTTGGAGACAATTGAGGATAAGGCGGAAGCAGCTCAGATTACGCATCCTGCTATTGTTCTTGTAGGAAATGTTGTGCAGTTAAGAAGCAGATTAAAATGGTTCGAAGAAAGCAGTGCAAATAACGGTGATTTGTTTATGGGTGGTTTAGCGGAAGAAGCATTAAAAGTTGGGAAATCATCTGCACGAACCTCCTTTGAGGAAAAAACAGCGAGTATGTAAGGGGGAGGAAAAATGAGTTCTCAAAAGCAGCGTGGGCTGACGCTCGTATACACAGGTGATGGAAAAGGAAAAACAACTGCAGCTCTCGGTCTTGCCATTCGTGCAACTGGGCAGGGAAAGCGCGTGCTAATGATCCAGTTTATTAAATCTCCTGATAGGATGTCTGGTGAAAAAAAGATGTTTCAGCAAATTGGCATTGAAATGCATCAAACAGGGATTGGTTTTACTTGGACGAAAACACCAGAGGAGCACCGGGAAGCATTGCGGCAAGCATGGGAATTTACGAAGGAAAAGGTTTTCTCAGGTGGATATGATGTGGTGATTTTAGATGAATTAAACAACGCCCTTGCGATTACTGGATTTCCAGTTGAAGACGTGCTCCCGCTGGCAGAGGTGGAGCATCTTATCAAAAATCGTCCAGTTTCTATGCATCTTGTGATTACGGGACGTTCTGCCAAGGATGAAATTAAGGAGCTTGCCGATCTGGTAACAGAAATGAAACCTATTAAGCACTACTACGATGATGGTGTTCCGGCTGTGAAAGGGATTGAATGGTAATGGCATGGATTGAAGCTCATGGACATGGCGGAGATATGCTTACGGCAGCGAGTATATTCGGGATGGACGATGGTTCGTTTCTTGATTTTAGTGCCAATATTAACCCGCTTGGACCGCCATTGCGTGTAAAGGAGTTGCTGCACAATCAGCTCTCTACAATCGTTCATTATCCAGATCCATCTCAAAGACTTCTGAAAGAAAAGCTTGCTAAGAAGCTGCATATTCCATCTGGACATCTTGTAATTGGAAATGGTGCTGCAGAATGTATGGCTCTTGTTCTTCTTGCCCTGCAGCCTAAAACAGTTGGGGTTGTGAACCCGTGTTTTTCTGAATACGCTCAGCTAGCAGCAGCATTTGGTGCACAAGTTATTTCGTGCGAGGGGAGATGGGAACATGATTATAAGCCTCATTTCCCTGATTTATTCCAATTGCTTAGTGAGGCTGACATTGTATTTATCGGTCACCCGAACAATCCGACTGGTGTTGTGTACACAAGGGAAGAGCTAGTTCAAATTGCTGAGCAGGCAGCGAAGACAAATACATACCTTGTTGTGGATGAGGCATTTCTTGACTTTCTCCCCCATAGCGAACAAGTAACATTGCTGCCGAATTTAGGTGAATACAAGCATGTGATTCTTATTCGCTCTATGACAAAGTTTTATGCTATTCCTGGACTCAGACTCGGCTATGCAATCGCGCAGCCGGAGCTAATCAAGCAGATGAAGGGCAAGCAAGTGACGTGGAGCGTGAATCAGTTAGCTCTCATTGCTGGCGAAGCTTGCTTGGAAGAACATATATATGAAGAGATGACGATTCAGCTTGTACGCAAGCAAAGGGAGTATTTGAAGCATCAGCTTGAGGAACTGGGGTTATTTGTATTTCCAGGGCAAGCAAATTTTTTACTAGTGCGTCTTCAAAACGGAAAAACTGCCGCTGATGTGCAATGGGATATGGGGAGAAGAGGGATTTTAATTCGATCTTGCGCGATGTATCCCGGCTTAACAGAACATGACTTTCGAATTGCTGTTCGTATGAAGGAAGAAAATGATCAGCTTTTGCGTGTCTTGAAAGAAATTTTGTAGGAGGAACGGTGTATGGGTTTCGTCTTTATTACAGGGGGCGTGCGCTGCGGGAAAAGTGCATTTGCCGAGCGGCTTGCTGCTATGGAATCAGATTCTGTTCTCTATGCGGCATTTGGAGTGGTAACGGACGAAGAAATGAAGATTCGTATCGATGCGCATAAAGAGCGGCGCCCTAAGCATTGGGGAGTATGGGAAGACTCTGACAATCTGATTATTCCGGCCAAAGTCCTTTGTGAATATCAGGTAGTTTTAGTAGACTGCCTAGCAACTTGGCTTGCTAATCGATGCATGCAAATCCCGGAAAATGAATATAAGCAGCCATTCCATAAGGAACGTATACGAGAGGAAGCTGGGGAATGGCTGAAACGTATAAAGCAGTCAAAGCAGCATGTCATTGCAGTATCGAGTGAAGTCGGACTTGGCGGAGTTGCAATGTCGCCGCTAGGCCGTTTGTTTCAAGATATGCTCGGGGAAGTCAATCAGCTGGCAGCGCAGCAGGCAGATGAGGTGTATGCTGTATTATCAGGCATTCCGTTGAGGTTAAAAGGATGAGGGCATTTTTAAGCGCACTTATGTTTTTAACAAGAATCCCTGTTCCTGCCGTACATGTTACGGAGCGGGACTGGCAGAAGAGCTCTATCCATTTTCCGTTCATCGGTCTTATTATCGGAGGACTGTTATATGTTACGGCAATTGGACTTAAGCAAGTGTTCCCTTCTTCTGTTTCGGTCTTTTTTATCGTACTTATATGGATTTGGATTACTGGAGGACTGCATATAGACGGATGGATGGATTTAGCTGACGGACTTGGCAGCAATCGAAGCAAAGAGCAGATGCTTGAAATTATGAAGGATAGCCGCGTTGGTGCAATGGGGGTTATTGCGGCCATTTGTTTGATTGGCGGAAAATTCATAGCTGCACACGAGCTTTTTCAGGAAGGTCTTTTTTTTGTTTTGATTGCTTCTCCGTTGTATGCGCGATTGATCCTGATTGGTGCGATTAAGCTTTGGCCATATCGAAAGGAAGGCGGTTTAGGAGCGGGATTGCGGGAAGCTATTACACTTCCTGTTCTTTTGTTTCATTTTGTATGGATTGTTAGTCTTACCTATGTAACGTTAGGTGTAAAAGGGATTTTTGTATTTCTATGTACAATCATACTTTGTGCTGGATTTATCGCAAACATTTATCGGAAATTACAGATGCTTACGGGAGATTGCTACGGGGCCATTGTCGAGTGGTGTGAAGCTGTATCGCTTTTTCTCGCTATTGCCATATGGAGGTTGTTTCCATGAAAATCATATTTGCGAGACATGGGGAAACAGATGAAAATATCGCTCGCCGTTACCTCGGTCACTTTGATGCACAATTAAATGAAAATGGCCGTCAGCAAATTCACCGTTTGGCAGCGCATATTAAACGGGCATACGGCCAGGAAATCACCCGTATATACTGCAGTGACCTGTCTAGGACGAGAGAAAGTGCGGAAATTATCGGAAGCTACTTGCAGATGCAGCCTGTTTCTGTAATTGCGTTGCGAGAACTGCACTTTGGAGATTGGGAATGTGAAACATACGGCAGCATTCACGAACGAGTACTGTTGGAAAAATGGATACAAAATCCCTTTCATATTGCTCCTCCAAACGGTGAGACGCTGCAGCAGCTTGGAAATCGGGTAGATGCTTGGCTATCTTCTGTATTACTTCATGGGAAGGAAGATGAGACGCTTCTCATTATGAGCCACGGGGGGCCGATCCGCTGGGTTTTGGCGAAGTGGATTATGAAAGATATACAAGAGTTTTGGAATACGGAAGGTGTCAATCATGGCGGCGGTATTGTGCTAGAGCTTGAACATGATAGCAACTTTCATAAAATACTAGATAGAATCACATGGAATAAATGATGGAGGATAGCAGGTGCAGCCATTTCAACATAATGATTACTATGCTTCAAGTGTGTGGCCAGAATTATATATATACAAAAAAGGGGATCATTTGTTGATTCCTTTTCCGTTTTTATTAGAAACAATTAGTAGTGCAGTACATAGAGGAGGTTTCGGGAAAGCAAGCCATTTTGTGAATTGGCAGGTTCCGCTTAACTACAGCGCAGTGGATCCGACTGGGCATATGAAGCAGCAGGTAGAAGAATGGGGATACGATCCAGAAGCAGTAGTAGCCTTGCAAACAGCAGCGAGAATTCATCTTGCCTCCGTGCAGGAGGAGAGCGGAGACGGATTTCGGATTGTTTGCTGCGTAACAGCAGGGATTGGAAACCGTGCTAGAGCGGGGAAAAGGAGGCGAACGTTTCCAGCGTACCAATGCGGGACGATTAATACATTTTTATTTATTGACAGCTGCTTAACTCCGTCTGCGATGGTAAATGCGATCATTACAGCGACGGAAGCAAAGGCTGCTGCGTTGCAGGATTTACATGTTATGGACGAATCAGGAGAGTTTGCAACTGGTACGACAACCGATGCGATTGTGATAGCTGTCAGTCAAAACAGGCAGGAGTATCCTGTTCATCAATTTGCCGGTGTGGCTACTACAATCGGAAATGCAATCGGTCGTCTTGTATATAATGGATTATACGAGACGGTTCATAATTTAGGAGGGAGATAGAAAATGTTTGCAAGTTGTATATATATTGGGCTCGCTTATATTGTGGATCGTCTCGTTGGAGATCCACGTACATTTCCTCATCCAGTTGTTTTGATTGGGAAGTGTATAGCCTTATTAGAAAGGATTATAAGGAGGATGGTTATGCAGGAGCGAATGCTCAAGCTAGCTGGGCTTTTGTTCCCCCTTCTTATTGCGGGAGGATCCTTTTTCGTTGTTACATTACTGCTCGATGTTCTTCGTTTATGGAACGATTGGCTTGCGTTTGCGGCAGAGGTTTGGATTGTGTCTACGACGATCGCTGTGAAAGGTCTGGGAGATGCGGCAATGGAAGTCTATCGTCACTTGCAAAATAGTGATTTTCAAAAAGCTCGGCGCAGCCTAGGAATGATTGTAGGACGAGATACTGCCGAATTGGATGAAAGTGAAATTTCACGCGGTGCCGTAGAAACTGTAGCCGAAAATATTGTAGATGCCATTATTTCCCCTTTATTTTTCGCGTTTATTGGCGGAGCACCGCTTGCTATGGCATACAGAGCTGTCAATACGCTTGATTCCATGGTGGGATATAAAAATGAAGCATATCGAAACCTTGGCTGGGCTTCAGCGAGAATGGACGATGTGTTGAATTATATACCTGCTCGTTTGACAGGTTTATTTATTATGATAGTCTGTTTCCTAATGAGGTTAGACACGCAGCGCGCATGGACAGCAATTCGTCGGGATGCGAAGCTTCATCCAAGTCCAAATAGCGGGATTCCAGAGGCAGCCGTTGCTGGAGCACTAGGCATTCAGCTTGGAGGCACAAACTTTTACCAAGGAATCCCCTCCAATCGGGCTAAAATGGGGGAGCCGCTTAGACGGATACAAAAACATGATATTATTCTCGCCATTCAGATTATGAATAGGACGGCAACGATATTTGTAGCTGCTTTATGTATCATTGGAGTGTTACTTGTATTATAAATGAAAAAGAAGGAGCAGGAGTTTAGCTATATGAAGGTAGGGAGTGGGAGTTGCAGTGGTACGTTTGGTGAACTTGTACAAGGTGTTATAAACGAACGGCCTTTTTTAATTACGCTGCCTGTTGGGGCTTTAAAAAGCAATGCTTTGTTTGTGCCCGACCCAAATGCCGCTGATATTGTGAGCGCACCAGCAAGACAAAAGGCTAGGATTGCGTGCAAAAAGCTTTTGAGGTACTTCGGTATCAAGATAGGAGGTTATTTGTATATTCAATCGAATATTCCAACCGGAAAAGGAATGGCCAGCAGTTCTGCTGATATTATAGCAGCGATACGAGCGGTGTCTGACAGCTGTTCCCTTCCCGTAACAGAAGAACTTATTTCGAGCATAGCTGTGGAAATTGAGCCTACGGATGGCATAATGTATGAAGGAGTAGTTGCTTATGATTATCTAAATGGGCAGTTAATTGAAGCATTTGATTCGTTCCCTCCTTTTACTCTGATTGGTTTCGATGTAGGAGGAAGTGTTGATACAGTGGAATTTAATCAAAAAACGAAGGGATATAGCAAAAAGCATAAGGAAAAATTCCAGCAAGCATATGAGCTTGTAAAAGAAGGAATAAAAGACCAAAACTTTTCTTATCTTTGTGAAGCTGCAACAATAAGCGCCCGCATTAATCAGTGCATATTAGCAAAGCCGCACTTTGATGAACTAGAGAAGCTCGCTAAACTATATAACGGAGGTGTAGTGGTCGCTCACAGCGGGACTGTGGCCGGGATTTTGCTAAACGCACAGATGCCTGATATCCAAGCGGTTTCTCTAGAAATTAAGCAGGAGCTGTGCTTCTTAAAGGAAACCAATATACTGCAATTTTCATGATATAAGGAATCCAAGGAGGACGAGCGTATGTGCAGCGCTCGTTCTGTTTATTTATCGACGATGCTCTACAAGGTCAATAACCCCTAGTACAACGTGAGCGAGTCCAAATCCAAATACAGTGTTTGCAACCATAGAACTTACTTTCGATTTTGCTTGAATGCATAACCGGTAGCGGAAACGGCTGTACCTAGTACAGTTGGAATTAAACCCTCTCGAATGTTCAAGGTATTTCCCTCCTCGTCGTAATCAACGAATATACGGTACGTATGCGTGGATACCGAAGTTATTTTTTGTTTATTTCCAAAAAACATAAGTGCTTGTTATTGGAAGCAATTTTGCTTATAGGGAATATATAGATTAAATTGGAAGCGCCGAGAAGCAGAGAGCAGGAAATAATAAAATCGATGACCTCGAAAGGAAGGGATGCCATATGTCATTAGAATGGTTTGACCGAGTTACCGGAGAACTGCAGGATTATTTGGAGTCCATTTGCGATAAGTACGACCAAGTTGGTCATATGACAATTGACAGAGGTGCGAAACACCCAAGAATTGAGTTTTTCGTTGAACTGGAGGATAACGAGCGAGAATATTTTTGCACTCTTTTCTTCGACCCATATAACGAGGAATTTTATATAGAATCGCTGGATATGGAATTTGATCAGCCATCCAGAATGATTTTACAGGATATAGAAGACATTGTCGATGCTGTTCATGAAAGTTTTCATCAGTACGTAAACAATGATATGGATACAGATGAGTACATGGTTATGGAAGATGATGACATGGATGAAGAGTATGAGATGGACGATGATGAAGACAGAATAGAAGATGAAACGGACATGTATGAGGAAATAGATGCTGAGATGTATGAGGAAATTGATGTAAGGTGGACAACCCCTGAGGTAACTGCTTATGCTCATGAGGATGATGTGGAGATTACGTATCAATTTGGGATTGTAGAAGAAACAGGGGATGGAGTGCTCCGCCGCGTAAACCGTTTAATAACAGCTGACCGCGATTTGATTGAGGATGAAACGAATTTTATTTTCAGTAAAGAAGAAGCGAGTACGATTATTGCGATGATTGCAAGCCATATGGACTCTTTAACTGAAATGGACTATGAACACTGAATGTAAGTTAAGACCGTTCCGCCTGGAGCGGTCTTATTTTATTATATAGCAGTGCATTACGCACAAGATTTAGCAATGTTGAGCTGGCATTGTACTAGCTTCTTTTTCTGTTACTTGTAGACCATATTGCAAGCGAAGCGGATTATTTTATGCGAGCGCCTTAAAAGCTAATAGAGGGGAGTAGATTCCACTCAAGATATCATTATTAATTAGAAAGATTTACTTGTCAGATATTTTGTTCAATTCACTATTAAAAATTATTAAACTGTATATAATTATATCTAGTTTAATGATTTTTAATAAAAAACGGGGGAAAGAGTATGAAGTATTTTGTCAATCTTAAAGTTTTTAATAAAATGCTGTTACTGCTAGCTGCAGTTTGCTTAATACTCGGAATAGAAGGGTATCAAAGCTTCAAATCCATGCAACAAGCAAAGCAACAGGCACAGCTTATTTATGAAAGAGATTTGATTTTGAGCAATCTTTTAAATGAGATACGTGTTATGACAAAAGAAAATCAAGCATCTTTAATGGAATTGATGGTAACGCAAGACGAGGCTATGAATAAAGAATTGCTAAATAGTATTGACGATAAAGGCACGAAGGTTCTTGACTTACTTCAACAGCTAGAGAAACGTAATTTATCGGAAAACGAAAAGGAGCGGTTGGCGACATACAGGGAGTTATTACAAGAATACAGAACAGAAAGAACAAAGGTATTAGATCTTGCTATGCAAAATAAGAACCAAGAAGCTTATAAAATATATGTTGAGTCTCAAAAGGAAAAAGCAGATCAATTAAATAGCCTTTTAAATGATTGGGTGCAGAGCAATGAGGCAAAAGCAAAAACATCATATACAGATGCTGCAGAGCAAAGCAAACATGCAATCACAACATTTATTATTACTACAATTATCGCTCTTCTCTTCTGCGTTGCGCTCATTATTGCTGTCACACGTACAATTACACAGCCGTTAAAGAAGATACAGACGTTAATGAGAGAAGCAAAAGATGGGGACTTGACTGTTCGTGGAACATACGAGTCACAGGATGAAATAGGAATGCTTACAGCCGATTTCAACAACATGATGGCAGCGCTTCAAGGAGCTATAAAGCAGGTAAGCGAAAGCTCTGTCAATTTGGCTGCAAATGCTGAAGAACTGTCAGCTTCCAGTGAAGAGACTGAGGCAGCCTCCCAAACCATCTCGTTAGCTATGCAAGAGGTCGCGAGCCATTCTGACAAGCAATTGGCAGATATTAAAGAAAACGTACATGCAGTCGAAAATATAAGTATTGGAATTGGAAAAATCGCTCAATCAGCTTCTTCTGTATCAGAAACATCTAGTGCAGTAGCAACAGAAGCAGAGAAAGGAAATGCTACTGTGCAAAAAGCAGTGAACCAAATGCAGCAAATTCAATTTTCTGTCGGCGAATCTGCCTCCATCATGAGACAGTTAGGTGAAACATCAAAAGAAGTGGGTACGGTTGTAAATGTGATCACCTCCATTGCGGATCAAACAAATCTGCTAGCTTTGAATGCGGCTATAGAAGCTGCTCGTGCCGGCGAATCTGGCCGTGGTTTTTCCGTTGTAGCTGATGAAGTGCGCAAGCTGGCCGAGCAATCTAAGCAGGCAACAGAAAATATCACAGCAATGATTCACCAAATTCAAGCTGAAACTGCACTCGCTGTAGAGAAAATGGAAAAGGGAAATCATGATGTAGAACAAGGTACCACTATTGTACAAGAAGCGGGAGTAGCATTTAACAACATTGTATCAGGTGTTGAAAGTGTTGTTCATGAAATTCAAAAGATTTCCCGTTCATCTGAAGAAATGGCTGCCAGCTCCGGACAGGTCACTACATCAGTTGTAGAAATGGAAAATAGCATGAGAGCTGTACTAGAAAGTGTTCAGCAAGTAGCCAGCTCGCTTCAAGAGCAGTTGTCTTCAACAGGAGAAGTTGCAAATTCTGCACACGAACTCGGAAAGATGGCAGAAGCGTTACAAGAAATGGCTCTCCAGTTTAAAGTCTAAACAACATACAGAAAAGAGGGTGCTCCCTCTTTTTTTTTTAACTTTCTAGCTTAATTAGTTATTTTTTTAGATGATAGATCCGTAGCAAATACACTATCCTTTCTTCATAATGAGTATCGTACGTAAAAGAAATGCTGTTTGATTTGGAAGGTATCCATCCTGTGCAATACTTCTTTTTGTTGGAGGGGGTGAATGAAAAGTAAGAAATTTACAATTTAACGGAAGAGGATTTACTGTGAAAATAATTAGGAGAAATTGCCGTGTTTAACAAACAGAACACGGTTTAATTCAGGAAGAAATGAAAAATACTATCTCAGAAATGAATGTTTAAAAAGTGTAGATTGTCCATTTATTGAATCTTTTGGTAAAGTGAAGATATCATTGGAATAAACCATTGTTTGATTCCGAATGAATCTCAATATCTAAGTAAGGAGAAGTTGTAATGAAAAAAAAACCGATATATTCCTTGGATCCTCCTAAGGTATTGGTGGCAGGATTTGCTCTTATTATTTTATTGGGCGCGTTTCTTCTCACCCTTCCTATAGCTACTAAGGATGGGGGAGGGCTTCCGTGGTTAGATGCATTATTTACATCTACATCTGCTACATGCGTAACAGGACTTGTGGTTGTGGATACCGGAACGACATTTACGTTGTTTGGACAATTGGTTATTTTGTCCCTGATTCAAGTAGGCGGTTTAGGATTTATGACGTTTGCGACCTTTTTTGCGTTTCTTTTGGGGAAGAGAATTTCTCTGAAGGAGCGGTTGTTATTACAAGAAGCCTTAAATAACTTATCTGTTGCGGGTATTGTCCTCTTAGTAAAAAGAATTCTCATTTTTACACTTGTAATTGAGCTGATTGGCGGGATTTTATTAGCCATTCGCTTCGCGTTTGATATGCCGCTTTCCCAAGCGATTTATTATGGAATATTCCATGCTATTTCAAATTTTAATAATGCAGGATTTGATTTAATGGGGGAATTTAGAAGCTTGACCGGTTATGTAGAAGATCCCCTTGTCACATTAGTGGTTTGTATACTGATCACACTAGGGGGAATTGGCTTTATCGTGATGAATGAAGTGTACGAATACAGGCAAACTCGCCGTTTTTCTTTACATACGAAAGTTGTTTTCTTTACAAGTTTTCTATTAGTGGTGTTAGGGACTGTCATTATTTTCTTGCTGGAATTTAATAATCCCAAAACATTACAGCCGTTATCCATGTCTGGTAAAATTCTAGGGTCTTTGTTCCAAGCTGTTACGCCGAGAACAGCAGGGTCCAACACACTCAATATCCCTGATTTAACACAGCCGACTCTGTTCCTTATTATTATTCTGATGTTTATTGGAGCCTCCTCTGGGTCTACAGGCGGGGGAATTAAAACAACTACATTTGCCACTTTATTAGGAGCAGTATGGTCACAGATAAAAGGGAAAGAAGATGTCGTGTTTTTCCAAAGAAGAATTCCATATGATACGATTTATAAGGCGCTTACTGTTACATTAAGCGGTCTTCTCCTTGTCATGACGGTTACCATGCTATTAACGATTACAGAACGAGGAAAAGATTTCTTGATGATTCTGTTTGAAGCAACTTCTGCTTTCGCAACGGTCGGGCTCTCTATGGGGCTAACGCCTGAATTATCGCCGTTTGGAAAAATAATGATTATACTAACAATGTTTGCGGGAAGGGTAGGCCCATTAACCATTGCTTTTGCTGTTACACTCCGAAGACAGTCAGATCCGTTCAAGTATCCAAAAGGAAAAATCATGATTGGATAATGTCCCCTGCATACAACCTTAGAGGAGCGATGTGAAGATGAACAAACAGATAAACAAACAATACGCCGTTATTGGTCTGGGAAGATTTGGTTCGGGGATTGTGAGTACTTTGTTAGAAGCAGGAAATGAAGTGTTGGCAATCGATGCTAATGAAGAGCGTGTAAATGAATTTATTGATTCTGCTACACATGCAGTTATTGCAGATTCAACGGATGAAGTAGCTTTAAAAGCAATCGGTATCCGGAATTTCGACACAGTCATTGTAGCGATTGGAAATGATATGCAAGCGAGTATTTTAACAGTCCTTTTATTAAAAGAATTAGGAATTAAGAAGATTGTAGCCAAGGCCTTGAATAAACGCCATGGGGAAGTATTAAAAAAAGTGGGAGCTGACCAGGTTGTATTTCCTGAGTGGGATATGGGAGAGCGTGTGGCCCACCAGCTTATGCTGCCGAATGTTCTGAATTTCATTGAACTTGCGAAAGATTATAGCATAGAAGAAATCAAGGTGCCTTCCAATATGGCAGGGAAAAGTCTCAAAGAATTAAATATTAGAGCAAAATTTAATTTAACTGTAATTGCTATTAATAACAATGGGAACGTTAATATTTCTCCTTCTCCAGATGAGTTGATTCAAAAAGGAGACGTTTTGGTTATGATCGGAGAAAATAAAGACTTACACCGTTTTGCGAATCTTGAGTGAAACAATGTATGTTTGGTGATAAATTGTTATAGTTAGTTGTTTCTGAATGATGTATAAGGAGAATAGTTTTTAGAGATAGAAGGACATGTGCTTAATCTCAAAGCATATGTCCTTTTTTTTATGCCGTTATGGAAGGGGAGATATCAAAATCCTCTTAAGATGGAGAAATGGTTGATAAAAAGCTTGGCAATAGGATGATTGGGCAAAAGTATGAAAAAACAATGTATAGTTTATGTCGAAAATATGGAGGGTTTATGAATTCTCCCTTTATTGTGACGCACGTCACAGACGAATTAAACGCTAAAACACTATGATTACATTGTTGAAAGTGGTAATACAAAAAATCAAAATTGGCAACTGAGTTTTGAAAGGAGATGCACTAAGTGAAAAATCGAAAGCTGTTTCATTTTTTTAGGCTTTCCCTTTTGGCGGTAATATCCGCCGTATTATTATCAGGATGTGCCGAGCGCTACATCGTTCTCAAGCCGCAAGGTCCGGTTGCGCAACAGGAATATGACTTAATCGTGTTATCCGCCATTCTTTGTGCTGTAGTCGTTATACCTGTTTTAGCGGTCTTTATTTATATCGTGTATCGGTATAGAGACAAGCCTGGTAACAAAGCTCCCTATACACCGAATTGGGACGACAGCAAAATACTTGAAATCGTGTGGTGGGGTATTCCGATTATCATTATTGGTGTCCTTGGTTTTTATACAGCAAAGACAACCTATGCGTTACAAAAACCGCCTGCAAGTGATGTTAAACCAATTACAATTCAAGTTACTTCCCTAGATTGGAAATGGCTGTTCCAATATCCTGATCAGAATATTGCAACTGTTAACTATGCCGAAATTCCTGCGGGAGTACCTGTTCAGTTCGTATTAACGGCTGATGCTCCTATGAACTCATTTTGGGTGCCGCAGTTAGCTGGACAGGTATACACAATGCCGGGAATGGCTATGAAACTATGGCTGCAAGCTGACAAACCGGGAACATATTTTGGGTCAGGTGCTAACTTTACTGGTGAAGGATTTGCACATATGCAATTTCAAATAGTTGCCAAATCGCAGGCAGAGTTTGACGCGTGGGCGAAGAAGATTAAACAAACAGCACCAGCCTTAACAAAGGACGGCTATAACAAACTAGCGGAAAAAGGACTGGCTGATAAAATGGACTTCTCATCTTATCCAGCAAATCTGTTCAATGAAGTGGTCGATAGAAATGGTGGGAAATATATGAAACAACATATGGAACAAACTGATATGACTGATATGCACAGTATGCATGCTAAATAAACAAAGCGAATGGAAGGAGGAAAAATAGATGTTAGATAAATTGAAGGATTTTGCTTCCGAATTTTTTGTAACCGGAGATCCAATGATTTATGGAGCGGATGTTGCTATTGTTCTCGTTACTCTTAGCATTATATTTGTTCTTACGCATTTTAAAAAGTGGGGCTGGTTATGGCGTGAATGGCTGACAACCGTTGACCATAAAAAAATTGGAATTATGTATATATTATCATCGCTCCTTATGCTTTTTAGAGGAGGGGTGGATGCTCTATTAATGCGTCTGCAATTAGCTTTTCCGAATGTTGAATTTTTAGAATCGCAACATTACAATGAGATTTTCACAACGCATGGAACAATTATGATTTTATTTATGGCTATGCCATTTATGTTTGGTTTATTTAATATTGTTGTGCCGCTGCAAATTGGGGCGCGAGATGTAGCGTATCCATATTTAAACGCTGTCAGCTTTTGGCTCTTTTTCTTTGGAGCAATGCTTTTCAATTTATCCTTTGTAATAGGTGGATCTCCTGATGCGGGATGGCTTAGTTATCCGCCGCTGTCTGAACTGTCTGGCAGTCCAGGGCCTGGACAGAACTTCTATATTTGGGGTATTCAAATTTCCGGGATCGGAAGTTTGGCAACGGGAATTAACTTTATCGTAACGATCTTAAAAATGCGCGCTCCAGGTATGAAATTAATGAAAATGCCATTGTTTACATGGTCTGTGCTTTCAAGCTGTATTACAATCATTTTTGCTTTTCCAGTGTTAACTGTTTCTCTTGCTTTATTGTTTGTTGACCGTTTCTTTGGTGCTCACTTTTTCACAGCTACAGGCGGCGGAAATCCAATGATGTATGTCAACTTGATTTGGATGTGGGGACACCCAGAAGTATATATCGTAGTACTTCCAGCATTCGGTATTTATTCTGAAATTGTAAGTACTTTTTCGAAAAAGAAAATTTTCGGCTATAAATCCATGGTATTTTCTATGATGATTATTAGTGTCTTTTCCTACTTCACATGGGTGCATCACTTCTTTACGATGGGTGCAGGCGCGGATGTAAATGCATTCTTCGCAATTACAACAATGGCTATCGGGATTCCGACAGGGGTAAAAGTATTCAACTGGCTATTTACAATGTTCCGCGGACGTATTCGGATGACGCAGCCTATGCTATGGACGCTTGCCTTCGTTCCGTGTTTCCTTGTTGGCGGAGCAACCGGCGTTATGCTTGCAGTCGCGCCAGCAGACTATCAATATCATAACAGTTATTTCTTAATTGCTCACTTCCATCAAGTATTAATTGGCGGTGTTGTCTTTGGCTATGTAGCTGGATTATATTATTGGTGGCCAAAAATGTTTGGATTTAAGCTGAATGATCGATTAGGAAAATGGGCTTTCTGGCTATGGAATATTGGTTTCTATGTATGCTTCATGCCACAATACGCATTAGGATTCATGGGAATGACTCGCCGTGTGTACACATATGGATGGGACATGGGCTGGGCGCCGCTTAACCTTATTTCAACAATCGGTGCTTTCCTTATGGGGGTTGGATTCATTTTCCAAGGATGGCAAATTATTTACAGTATCAAACATGGAGAACGTGATGTAACAGGAGATCCGTGGGATGCGCGTACATTGGAATGGTCGATTCCATCTCCAGCTCCACTGTATAATTTTGCTGTTATTCCACATGTAAGCGAGAACGATGCTTGGTGGGCGATGAAAGAAGAAATGAAAAAATCAGGGGCGAAAAAGGAATCTCGTACTTTAGAACCGATTCATATGCCGAAAAACTCCGGTATTCCATTTATTATGGCAGTATGCTGGTTTGTTGCTGGATTCGGGCTTACCTTTAATTGGTCTTGGATGGGGATAGCTGGATTAATAGGTGTTGGAATTTGTTTACTGGCTCGCTCTTTCCAATATGACAAGGATTACTACATTCCAATTGATGAAGTGAAACGAACTGAAGCCTCATTAGGGAGGGCAATGTAATGGAACATACAGTTTCTCATACGGAACATCATGGTCATAATGAACATGAGATGACAACATTAGGATTTTGGATTTTTCTCGTAACAGACTGTATTTTGTTTGGTACTTTATTTGCAACATATGCTGTGCTGTATACTCATACTGATGGTCATTTAACAGGACGCGAGCTGTTTGAAGTGTCTGGATTTACAATAGAGACATTTATTCTATTAACGAGCAGCTTTACAAGTGGATTAGCATTATTGGCGATGAATAAAGGAAAAATGAAGCCGTTAATGGGTTGGCTGCTCATTACAGTGCTTCTTGGTCTATCCTTTGTTGGATTAGAAATCAATGAGTTTGCCAAAATGGTTTCGGAAGGGGCAAGCATTTCTACAAATGCTTTCCTTTCCTCATTCTTTACGTTAGTAGGCACACACGGTCTTCACGTTTCATTCGGTCTCATCTGGATGATTGCGATTATGATCCAAATTTGTAAGCATGGAATCAATGCTGTTACAAAACACAAAGTGTTTATTGTAGGGTTATATTGGCACTTTCTTGATGCTGTATGGATTTTTCTTTATACTGTCGTATATTTAATGGGGGTGATGTAATATGTCTCAGCACAACAATCACGGCTCGGAAAAAACATATGTGCTTGGATTTATTATCTCCATCGTACTAACAATTATTCCTTTACTGCTTGTATTAAATCATGTACTGAGTAAAGGAGCTCTAATCTTTTCAATATTAGCGATGGCGGTTCTTCAGCTTTGTGTGCAGCTCTTTTTCTTTATGCATGTGAAGGATGGGGAAAAGCCCCGCTATCATGCGATGGCTTTAATTCTTGGCGCCGTTATAGTTTTCACCATTGTAGCAGGCTCTATGTGGATTATGTCATTTAACTCACAAGTGCAGTGATTGTACTGGTGAAGCTAGATAGATATATTAATGTTTTTGAATTTAGATAAAAATAGGGATGGTGCAGGTGCACTATCCCTATTTCTGTATTAGAGCTCCAACGGTTACCCGCAGAAAAATCTTTCTATATCGCGGCAGGATCACATCTATGTCTAAACATATAGTTATGCTATTAAAAACATTAATTTATTTTTATTGGCATTAAGATATACATTTTTAGAAGATTATTATACAATATAAATCGTAATGATTTCTATTTACGGGGTACATATCTATTAAAACTCAGTTAGCGCTTGGTATTCATTACTAAGAAAATTGTTGTACAATGTAAATCGTAATTATTTCTATTTGAGAGAGGGATGCATGCCTGCTAAAAAATTAAAACTCAGTTAATGCTTGGTATTCATAGTACCATTGTAACCGATGTAGTCCCAAGCTTACGAACTCATCTCGTAATGTACAATACCAGTAAAGAAGCTTTAGCGGATTCAAATGTGAGAAAAGCTTTCGATGCCCTTATTGATCGAAAAGAAGCAGCGGAGAGTATTATGGCAGGGCAAGCTACAGTCGCAGCAGGTCCATTCTTGCCGGAGTTTCCTTTTGCTCCTTCTTATGAAAAAAAACAATTTGGTCTAGATATTGCTAAGAAATATTTAAAAGCAGCAGGATATGAAATAAAAGATGGAAAGGCAATAAAGGACGGAAAACCGCTTTCCCTTCATTTATTAACGTATTCTTACCGACCAGAGCTTCCATTGGCAGAATAGATCGATTTTTCATGAGGATTGTTGATGCTGTTATGGCCTTCCCAGACTATATTGTAGCAATTATCCTAAGCGGCTTGTTGGGCCCAGGAATGTTCAATCTAGTATTTGCAATCGTTGTTGTAAAATGGATTGGTTATGCCAGGTTAGCTCGAAGTACTGTTTTGTCTGAGAAACAAAAAGATTATATTGCGATGGCGAAGATTAATGGACTTAGCTCCATCCAAATTCTGCGAAGACATATGATTCCACATGTAGCAGGAAATGTGATGGTACTGGCTACGTTAGATGTTGGAAAGGTTATCTTAATGATCGCTTCCCTTTCTTATATTGGATTAGGAGCTCAACCGCCTGCCCCGGAATGGGGAGCTATGCTAAATGAAGGCAAAGCGTTTTTTTATAATGCACCTCATTTAATGGTCATACCTGGAGCAGCTATCATGATTGTCGTGCTCATTTCTAATCTGTTAGGAGATTTCTTAAGAGACCGTTTTGACGTGAAAAATCAGAAAGGAGGAATCTAATGTCAACCTTAACGATTACTGATCTTACGATAAAACATCGAGCTATTAATAACATTAGTCTTTCGATTCATGAAGGGGAATGGCTAACTTTCGTTGTATTTAGTTTAGGGCGTTCCGTATTTTTAGCCATGTACATTCCAAAATTAAATCGAACGCTATTTTCAAATGTAGAATATGAAAATCTTAAAACTATCTAAATATCATATGCCCGCGAATTTCTACATATAATCAATATGGAGAATAAAGAGACAGGTGGGCTGAATATGGACACGTATTATCTCAGAAAAGCGATCCATTACTACCACACAAAAATACAAGAAACGAATCACCCTTATTATTGGTACTATTTGGCTGATGCACAAGCAAGAGCAGGATTAACAAACGAAGCACTGCAAACGATTAATAATGCCTTGTCGTTCCCAAATCCCTACCCTTCAAAGCCTGAGCTGCTGAAAATACAGGCGCAGCTCCAACCTGTTCCTTCAAGAGAAATGAATATGAACAGGCCTTCAATAGTGACTGCAAAGCAGGGAGATATTGACGGGGACGGTATAATTGACAATATCATTCTTACTGCAAATAAAACTCCTGATAGCCCTTTTTGGAAAAATATAACTCTTGTTGTCCGGAATGGGGGAACAAATCACTATCAGCAAATTCCATTGAAGGATAACGGCGGATACAATCCAACACTCTTTCTTGGGGATTTTACAGGCAACAAGGTGGATGATATTTTAGTGGTCATTGATACCGGAGGAAGTGCCGGTACTATTTATACGTATGTATTTTCTTATATTAACGGTCAAATGAGGCAGATCTTTGATTCTGATTCATTCAATGAAAACAATAAGTACGATGTGACTTATGAAAATCAATACAAAGCAGCGGTGATCAGTTATAACCTAAAAGAAAAGTATATTCTTGAACTTACTTACAAGGGTAAGGAGTATTTATCTGAAATTTATACTCAGAATGGTATTTTGAAGGCACCGATAAAAGGCTGGGTAAATCCTTTGTCCGGTTTATATCCGATTGATTTTAATAGGGACGGCACTTATGAACTCGAAGCGCATCAGAGGATAGCTGGCAGGTATAATGCGGACGGACTTGGATATGTGCAGACCGTATTGAAATGGAACGGACAGGTATTTGGTCCTGACTGGCAGAATGTAGCTATTTTTGGCGGAGAAATATAACTGCTGGAATCATGGATTTGCCATTAATGCGTGCTTGGTTAGGGATAAATCATTATATCAACCTCTATTAGTTATTCTAGAAATAAAAAATTTTTCAAAAAGAAAGAGAAGGCCATTTACTTAGCGGTCTTCTCTTTTCATACATATGTTTAATTTTGAAACTTGGATTACTATCATATTCTTTCTTTTCTGTAAAAAAGTTCACCTTAGGCTACTCTGTTTCTCTAGACCTGCTCGATTTCCGTGTGATACTATGCAAAGGCATAAAAATGATTAGCGATAGGTGAATACATGGGGAATGTACGAGAGACCGTTGCCAAAAAGGTAGCTTGGATTAGTGTGATTAGTAATATTATTTTGACGGTAGGAAAATTGATCACTTTAAAACAATTAAAGAGGGACATGATTTAGGAAAGGAAATCAAAAAGGCTTTAATGAATAAGCACGATAATATTAAAGAGGTACTTATTCACTTGAATCCGTATTTTTCGGAATGAAGCATTAAGCAAGGAGTGTTCAAGGAAGATTGAACACTCTTTTTTGCTGACATTCATAAAATATGTAGAAACAGTGTTGACAACACAAGCTACTACGCTCTATAATTACCTTGAATTCAAGATAATTGATTTGAAGATTTTACTTAATTTTTACATGTAGAAAAGTAAGGAAATGAGAGTAGGTTATCTTTAGAGTTTTTAATTTTCAGTAAGCAAATTGGCCAATTTAAAAATTTATGTGTAAGTAGAATATTGGAAACTAAAATTTACTTGTATATCTTGTATATAGTAGGAAAAAATTTTTTTGGTATAAATCTTGAATTCAAGATTAATTAATTAAAGATAATGTGGAGGTTTTATTATGATGAGTCTTGGTTTATTGCTAATTCGTGTAGTGGTTGGAGTTACATTTATGGGGCATGGAGTACAAAAGCTATTTGGGTGGCTGGGAGGATACGGCCTGAAAGGAACAGGAGGATGGATGGACTCTATCGGGATCAAGCCAGGTGTACAAATGGCTTTTCTTGCCGGCATGAGTGAGTTAATCGGGGGAATGCTATTTGCCTTTGGTTTGTTAACTCCGCTAGCGGCTCTTTTGATAGCTGGTACAATGGTAATGGCGATTGCAAAGGTACACGGCCCTAACGGTTATTGGTCCACACAAAATGGATATGAATATAATCTGATATTGATTGTTGTAGTGATTGGCGTTGCTTTAATTGGACCAGGTCAATACGCATTAGATACTTTTTTATTCTAAACCATACAGTATCCATAATCTTCAAGAAATTTTGAGGGTTATAAAGAGAATACCGCAGTTTAGTTACGTAAATGTATCTTTATTTAGGATGTTTGTTGATATAAGAGAAAATAGAAATAGGAGAATTTGAACAACTAGCAAAAGAACGAAGGGTTGTAAATAATTTTCTTAATGACTATCGGCTAGAATAAATTGTATTTGTAATTACACAAATTAATAAAGGAGTAAATAAAATGACAAAGAAAACGATGGGAATTCATCATATTACAGCGATTGTTGGTCATCCGCAGGAAAATGTAGACTTCTATGCAGGAGTTTTAGGGCTGCGTCTTGTCAAACAAACAGTAAATTTTGACGATCCAGGTACGTATCACCTCTATTTCGGTGATGATGGCGGGAGGCCTGGAACAATTATGACATTTTTCCCTTGGCCAGGTGCACGCAGCGGGAAAATTGGCAGCGGTCAAGTGGGGGTTACCTCCTTCGTAGTGCCTAAAGGTGCGATGTCTTTTTGGGAAAAACGATTAGAAGCATTTAATGTTCCTTACACAAAACTTGAACGATTCGGCGAGCAATATGTAGAATTTGACGACCCTCATGGACTACACTTAGAGATCGTAGAACGTGAAGAAGGAAAAAATAGCGAGTGGAGTTTTGGCGGTGTTACGCCAGAGGTTGCGATTAAAGGATTTGGAGGAGCAACATTGTTGTCAAGCAAACCGGAAAGTACTTCCCATTTGCTGGAACATGTGATGGGTCTTGAAAAAATAGGTCAAGAAGGAGATCTTGTTCGTTTTCAGTCAACAGGTGATATTGGCAATATAATTGATATAAAGCTTACTCCTCTCAGCAGAGGCTCAATGGGTGTTGGAACAGTTCATCACATTGCTTGGCGTGCTGAAGATGATGTGGATCAATTAGATTGGCAAAGACATGTAGCCGGTCATGGATACGGAGTTACCCCTGTTCAGGATAGGAGCTATTTTAATGCTATTTATTTCAGGGAGCACGGGGAAATTTTGTTTGAAATTGCTACTGATCCGCCGGGATTTGCTCATGATGAGTCTGAAGCAACGATGGGAGAAAAATTAATGCTGCCAAAACGGTATGAAATCCACCGTAATACAATTGAGAAAGCATTGTTGCCATTTGAGGTGCGAGAATTAAATAAGAAGCAATAAAGTTAGAAGAAGATGGCGCGAAGCTGACATGTATTGAGAGCAGAATGATCAAGTTTAACCCGAACGGAAGTACTTGCAGCTGCTGAGCGGTATACCGAGCATGTTTCATAAAGGAGGAACAAAGATGAAATCTGTAGATCCTTTCGAATTGCCGGAACGCGAAAACTATAAATTTTTAACAGGAAGTATTATTCCAAGACCTGTAGCGGTTGTTACGACGCTTTCTCAGGAAGGCACATTGTATGGAGTTCTTCCCTTTGCTTAATTCTCGTCAGTCGATATAGAATTCTTATATGAGCTATAAGGCTTTCGGTTTAAAAGACCTATGCGAGTGTAAAGGAAAGTATGCCTATCAGGATCTATGAAAAATAGGGTGCAGAAATAGAAGGATTGACAATGAAAACAAAACCATGTTAAATTATCTTTAATTCAAGATAAGGTAATTAAAGGGTGAAATTTCATGGAAGAAAGCGATCAGCAATTATCTTTAAAAGCTCTCGTTGTATTATCAAGAAGTTATCGTTCTATTGTAAGTATCCTTGAAAAGGATGTTCAAAAATACGGATTAAATATCACTCAGTTTGCCGTGTTGGAACTCCTGTATCACAAGGGGGAACAACCCATTCAGAGGATTGGGGAAAAAATCTTAATCACGAGCGGAAGTATTACCTATGTAGTAGATAAATTAGAGAAAATTGGATACCTAAAAAGAAAACGCTGCGAAAGCGATCGTCGCGTAATCTATGCAACGCTTACTTCAGAAGGCAAGCAGTTCATGGATCAAGTATTCCCGGAACATTCCTCATTTGTTCAACAGTTATTTTCTCCTCTAAATGAGGAGGAGAAGAAACAGCTTATTATATCATTGAAAAAATTAGGAATTCCTGCCTCTGCTATGTAGAACCTTATATATGGAGTTTTAAGGAAATTTTTCATTTAAATCTAGATTATAAAAAGGCCGAATCGTTTTCTAATACGGTCTTTTTGTCTTGTTTAAAGCATTGAGGGAAAATACCCATGCGGTATAGGGTAGCAAGTAAAATGCAAACATTTGTAAGGAAAATATTTAAAAAGAGAGGCAGTCCCTCAGTAAAGAACATGGTCTAAACCCATCTCTTTGAGCATTTATCTCTTAAGGGGGGATAGATGATGAAAACACTGTTAAAGCATGTATTAGGTACATGTTGGAATAACAACTTTAAAGATTATGCTGTTGCGATTGACAGCTATTCTAAAACCACAAAGATTGTTTTGGGAGCTGTTTTAGGAGCATTAGCAACCGTATTTCAATCCGCTGGGGTAGTAGTAGGGTTTGGTTATGTACTGAGCATGCTAACAACTTGGCCTATTGTGATTGCTGCTGTCATGTCCATTCGTATCGGGTTCGTGACGTATTGGTTAACGATTTTTTTGTTAGCCATTATACAGCCGAGCGAACTAATTATTTTCCCGTTTACAACAGGATTATTGGGTATTAGTTTAGGGGTAGGTTTAAGGGTTTTTAGAAGAGGGTTGCTTGTAGCCTCCTTTGCAGCTGTCTCTTTAACGTTGGGGATTATGATTTTGTTGCATGGATTCAGGTTTCCTATTCTAGGACCTTCTGTTACATCTACATTTGATATAAAGGTTACACTTGGTGTCCTCTCCTTTTCTTTTTTATATAGCTGGATATGGATAATAGTAAGTATATCTGGATTAAAAGGTTTGAACAAACTAGTTTTAAGGAAGACTTCATCTGTTTACGATAAAGAAAGATAATGTGAATGAGAAATATATCAGATAGACTTTCTTGTCGCCGGGGAGTCAACCTCTTTTTTTGTTTATGTGTTGGTGTAGGAACTACCATCATACAAGGATTTGGAGGGGTGCTCCCTTTTTGTGTTCTAAAAAACCCTTGTTACGCAAGAGTGGAGGGTTATGAAATGGATCAATATATAGTAACAAGTTTTATAAGAATTGTGCTTTTCTAAGATTTTCGACATACTTTTGTTCTAGTTCAAGTCTTGAAAAATTACTATACTTGGCTTTCAGTTTTTTCTTCTCGGCTTCAGAAAATTGTCTATAATATTTAAAGTTAGAATATTTATAATCAAATAGTTTTGGTGTACTTATTCCTTCAGGATGATAAACCCGAATAAATATTTCTTGAGTTTGCACAAAAGTTCTTAATAATTCACTCCAAATTTCTTTATCTATCCCGCATTCAAGAGCATGAAGTGCAAATTCAGCAAATATAAAGTAGTCAGCTGAATCAGGTTGACCTTTGCCTGGATAGTTTGTTCCTGCTAATTCTCCATTAGAAAAAAACTCAAAATATGTATTGGTTTTCTGGTAGTTAAAACCGTTATCGGGCTCTGCAAAAAATTCCTTGTAAAGCTCTAACTGTTTTTCTGAAAGATATTGCAGATCTTTTATGTCTATTCTAGGCATTTTGTTTTTATCTGGTATTTTTCCTTTTTGAGCTAATGATGCGCGTGTTTGGAGCCGTTTTACAAGGATTGGCTCCGCTCGTTTGACGACTTCAATGCGGTATTCTTTTTCTTCAGTTGGAATCTGTTTGTTTTTAGGTATTAACAATGGATGAAATCTACTATCATATTCCTCGAAAAACAACTGATATGTAATGAAAGAGAAGTCAATACCTTGCAATGTCTCCTTCCTGAAATAGCCTCCTATACAGTTTTCATCTACATAGTTTAGGTAGAAATGCAAAGATTGTCCATTTGACAAGACGATTCTTACCCAGTTGTTCATGCAATATTGTTTTGCATAATGATATTGCTGTAAATCATCATTTGGAAACAGCTGTGACCAAGTAAGAGTACGAAAACAGCGGCGTGATACGTAACCTCCTATATACATTTGATCGTAATGTAATAAATACAATCTACAAGAAGATCCATCTACTAAAATTAAATCAATCCATCTATTGAAAGCATCCTTCAATGTGTAAGTTCGAATGTTTCTATTCATCTTATTCATAACATTACATTTCTCCTTTAGACTGTGTATACAGTTTCACTAATCTTTTGGCGCACGTTGTTCAATCTTATGTCTTAACATGTGGATGTATGTGCAGAGAACACGATTGAAACGAACTGACATAGAAAGTTAGGGGATATAATCGTTTTAAAAAAGTTTGTAATACATTAAGAGTCCAATCCAGTAAAGAAATATGCACATAAATTAAGATGAATGCATTAACCGATTATATATCGGAGAGGAGATAAGAAATGGACTATATTAACCAATTTCAAAATCAAGATAATCGTTATCCATATTGGGGTAGCGGCGGTTACTGGAGTGGCGGCGGCTGGAGCGGACCAAGACCTCCATGGGGCGGCGGTGGCTACTGGGGTGGCGGCGGCTGGAGCGGACCAAGACCTCCATGGGGCGGCGGTGGCTACTGGGGTGGCGGCGGCTGGAGCGGGCCAAGACCTCCATGGGGCGGCGGTGGCTACTGGAGCGGTGGCGGCGGCAGTTGGAGCGGTGGCGGCGGCAGTTGGAGTGGCGGCGGCGGCAGTTGGAGTGGCGGCGGTATGGGTGGACCAAGACCTCCATATTGATACTAAGATGGATCAGGTGAAGAACCAGGCGGCAATTGATTTACATGATGCTATGGAAATGGTTTGTTAAAAGAAAAATTCTTGTAACCAAAACTTTCTAATCTAAAAGGAGGTTTTGGTTACAATCTGGAACTTTTATGATTAAATTTTTAAATACGGATGTGTAAATCCCGCGAGGCTTTTGGAGATGACTAGCTTGAAATTATCCAGTATGAATAGCGAAGGATATTTCAAAAGATTTTAAATTTCATGTACTGAATTAAACCCAAAAGACTTGACTACAAAAAATAAGACCTAAAGTATGTAGATCCTTTATCAATAAATAATAGAAGAAAAACAGTTTTATTTCTATTTGTTAACTTTACATTAAATTAATAAAATAGATACCTGAATCAAACAAAGGTTTGTTAAACTATTAACAGACAATTTATTATGTTGGTCAAAAATACTATTTTCACAAGAAAGGTGAATTTGGCATGAAAAAAAGAAACAGCCTGAGTCCGAAAAATGTTCTTTCAGCTTCTCTAGCCTTATCCCTTATTTCAGTTCCTCTCTTTTCATCACAAGTTAACGCAGCAGAACAGCAAAATTACAATACACCAGTAAACGTTCTAGCTAACAAAATCAATAAATCAGGTAAAAACCTTGTGAATTTACGACTCATGGAAACTACAGATATTCATACAAATCTATTACCCTATGACTATTATAAGGATGCAGCTTATGAAAAAGTTGGACTAGCTAAAACAGCTACACTTGTAAAACAAGCAAGACAAGAAGTAAAGAATAGTGTTTTAGTTGACAACGGAGACTTAATCCAAGGAACTCCTCTTGGAACTTATAAAGCAAAAATCAATCCATTAAAAGATGGTGAATACCACCCTGCCATTAAAGCCATGAATCTAATGGAGTATGATATGGCTGCACTAGGGAACCATGAATTCAACTATGGATTAGAGTTTTTAGATGAAGTCTATGATGATGCAAACTTCCAAGTTGTAAATGCTAATGTGTATGTAGATGACCATGATAATAATCCAAATAATGATAAAAATAAATTCACTCCCTATCGAATTGTCGAGAAATCGGTAATCGATGAGAGTGGTAAAAAGCATAAGATAAAAATTGGTTATATCGGATTCGTTCCTCCTCAAATCACTGAGTGGGATAAGGCCAATCTTGATGGTAAGGTAATAGCTAAAAATATTGTTGAAACTGCCAAAAAATTCATCCCTCAAATGAGAGAGGAAGGGGCAGATATTGTAATAGCAATGACACATTCCGGATTCAGCGGCGATAAGGCCAACACGGAAGATGTCATATACTCATTAAGTGAAGTACCTGGAATTGATGCAATAACATTTTCACATACACATAAGTTGTTCCCTGCTAAAACGGAGGCAGCTCTTGATGGATTATTTTTAGGTGCAGACAAAAAGCCTTTACCAGGGGTGGATAACACAAAAGGAACAATTAACGGTGTGCCAGCAGTACAAGCAGGCTATGGCGGCGGATCTTTAGGAATAATAGATTTACAGCTTAAGAAAGAAAAAGGCAAATGGCTAGTAGTTAATTCTCAATCCTCTACTCGTGAGACCTATAGGGATATTAAAGATTCCGCTACTGGTAAGACAATAACAGAGAGCACTGTACAACCTGATAAGTTCATTTCCGATCTTTTGAAAGCCGATCATGATGCAACCATTAACTATGTTAACACACCAATTGGTAAAACCACTGATGATATTCACAGCTATTTTTCATTAGTTCAGGATGATCCTTCTATTCAAGTAGTGACGAATGCACAAAAATGGTATGTTGAAAAATACATTGCACAAAGTAAGCCTGAGTATAAAGATGTGCCGATCCTTTCGGTTGGAGCTCCATTCAAGGCTGGACGCAATGGAGTAGCTGAATACACAGAAATTAAAAAAGGTGATTTAACAATCCGAAGCGCTGGTGATTTATATCTTTATGATAACACCTTAAAAGCCATTAAGGTGAAGGGCTCAGTTGTTAAAGAATGGCTAGAAATGACTGCAGGGAAATTCAATCAGATTGACCCTGGAAAAACGGAAGAGCAACCCCTTTTAAACCCAGCATTTCCTGTTTATAATTTTGATGTAATTGACGGGGTAAATTATCAAATCGACGTAACTAAACCAGCAAAATACGATGCAACTGGAAAACTAATTAATCCAGATTCAAACCGTGTTATTAACCTTACTTACAATGGTAAACCAGTGGATCCAAATCAAGACTTTATCGTTGTGACAAACAACTACCGAGCAGGCGGTGGAGGTAACTTTCCAGGTGTAAAAGGAAGTGAGCTAGTAGTTGACTCTGCTGATGAGAACCGTCAAATTTTAATGGATTATATTTCTGAAAATAAAGAAATTGTTCCTACTGCTGATAACAATTGGTCGATTGCTCCAATTGATGGCGATGTAAATGTTACGTTCACTACATCTCCAAAAGCAGAAGCCTATATTAAACAAGATAGTAATATTTCTTATACTAATAAAACTGATGACAATGGTTTTGGGATTTTTAAATTAAATTTAAGTCCAATAAAAGTACAATTACTAGGCTTAAATGATTTGCATGGCCAGCTTGATACCAGTACAAAAGTCGGAACACAATTGGCTGGTAATATGAAGTACACGGCAGCTGCTATGAAACTTCGTAAAGCAACAAATCCTCACACACTCTTAGTTCATGCTGGTGATATGATAGGCGGCAGCCCGCTTATTTCAGCTCTTTTCCAGGATGAACCGACGGTAGAAGTAATGAATGCAATGCACTTTGATGTTGGTACACTCGGTAACCATGAATTTGATGAAGGAATTGCTGAATTACAGCGTATGATCCATGGCGGTGACCATCCAAAAGGTAATCCAGGCTATAAAGGGATGGATTTCCCGGTAGTAGCAGCAAATGCTTTTGATAAATCCACTGGTAAGTTAATTACTGAACCCTATGCAATCAAAGAAATAGGCGGTAAAAAGATTGGATTTATCGGTGTAGTAACTCAAGAAACTCCTAGTATGATTGTGACTAAAGGAAATGAAAACCTTCAAATTACTGATGAAGCCGAAGCTATCAACAAATATACTGCTGAATTAAAAAAACAAGGTGTTAAAGCCATTGTGATTCTGGCACATAATCCAACTACACAGACAGGTAATACAGATTCATTTGATGCTTCAAAAATTGCTGAAAATACAGATGATGAGGTAGACGTTATTTTCGCTGCCCACAACCATGTTGGGGTTAATAAAGTAGTGGATAATAAGCTTATAGTTCAGGCTTATTCCTATGGCTCAGCTTTTTCCGATGTGGATGTTGAAATTGACCCGGTAACAGGGGACATTGTTGACAAGAAAGCAGAGATCGTAACGGTATATCAAAAAGATTATATTCCGGATGCTGAAGTTTCAGCTATTATGCAGAAGTATGAAGATAAAGTAGCGCCGATTAAAGCAGAAGAGGTCGGGGAGTCTAAAACAACGTTAGACAAAGGATATCCTAACGCTTCAACAGGTGATTCTGCATTAGGAAACTTAATTGCTGACGGAATGAAGGCCAAAATGGATTCTGACTTTGCCTTAATGAATGGCGGCGGTGTCCGGGCAAATCTTAATGCCGGCAAAGTAACATTCGGTGATCTGTTCTCTATCCAGCCTTTTGGTAATGTGTTAAATAAAGTGAAGCTTAGCGGTTCAGATTTGGAAACTGTTTTAAATAATCAAATATCAGTGTATACTGCGGCAGATGGAACAAAACAATATAATTTAGACTTTCATGTTGCCGGATTTAAATACGCATGGGACGGTAAGACAGGTAAAGTCGTAGACATCTTCCTGCCTGATGGTACTAGGATTGATAAGAATAAAGAATATACTGTTGTTGTAAACAACTACATGTATGGAAATGCCAAATACGGTATTAAAGATCTTGCGACAGATTTAGAGGTGGGCCCAGAAGATCTGCAGGCTACTGTAGATTATGTAAAATCACTGCCAAAACCGTTCGAATATAAAGCAGAAGGCCGTATTAAACAATTAGTACCATTAGCTGCAGCTCAATAAAATCTAACAGCTGAATAAGCGGCTTGATTTAGGTATTCCTAAATCAAGCCGTTTTATTTACTGTCATCTTTGCATTTTTCTCCCTCTTAGCTAACACTTGGAAGTAACTTTCTATGCAGCTTCTAGAGTAATTCCCAACCTTTTAGCGACATAACCCGTGGTACTCGCTTGGATAAGAATAGTTACTAATATAGCGATAAACGTGACGGAAGTAATTTCGCTCGCATAATCGACCCCTGCTGCAACAATCATCCCGGAAAGAGCTGCAGGGATGACGCCTGTTTCACGAACCCAAAACATAAACACAATTTCATTCCATTTCCATTTTGCCTTTCGATCAGGCAAGGTACATAAAAGGACAGCAAGAGGCCGTGCAATAAACATGAAGACAAGGACAATCAAAATTCCCTGCACCCAAAACTCGCTCAGAATACGAAAATCCACTTGGGTCCCCAGCAACATAAAAATAAGAGTCCTCATAATTAAAGTTAATGTTTCTGAAAAGTTAAAGACCGTGGAATTGGTTTCTTCTGATACACGAAAACGAAACAATTGTGGATTGCCTAAGATAAGGCCTGCCGTGAAGGTAGCCATAAAGCCGCTGGCATGAATAAATCCTGCTGCTAAATAAGCGCTAATCGCTACAACTAGGCTGACTACTGTGCTGTATTTTCTTAAAAGACCCCATTTGTGTTCTGAGGTCAACAACACACCGATAAAACCAATGATTGTTCCAGCTAAAATCCCGCCTCCAGCTTCACGGAAGAAGCTCCATAGGCTGGCGGAAACAGACAAGTGCGTTTGCCCGAGAATAACACCGAGTATGGTAAATGCCAAAATGGAACCTGTTGCATCATTAAAAGCTGACTCACTTTCGACAGTTTGTCTTACTTTTTCCCGGATGGTAATTTGCTTAAATACAGGAATTAAAGTTGCAGGGTCTGTAGATGCAATAACAGAAGCGAGCAAAAGGGCATATAAAATGGGCATATGTAGTAAATAAAAAGCGGTAATGGCTACAACCACAGCTGTAATGATTACACCTAGTATAGAGAGGAGAGAAATAGTAATCCAAACCTTTTTCAGTATAGAAAAACGAATGGCTCTTCCTCCTTCAAATAGAATCAATATAGACCCTAACACGATAATAAATTGATACGAAACTGAATCATTTGGCACTGTAATTAAATCGAAGACAGAGGGGCCTAGAAGTATTCCCACGATCATAAACAGAGCTACATCAGGAATTTTAATCCGTTCCGCTACTTTCATGGCCACTAATCCAAAAAGAAAGACCATAGTGATCATATATAATTCGCGTTGAACAATGTTCATAACGTCAGCTTCCATTTTATGCTCCTTTCAGTGCATTATTTTTAATAACCTTAGATTACCCCCGACGGATGTAATAATAAATTCCCTTAAGGACAATTTAATTGGAAAAGGTGAGAAAGTATGGTAGATATTTTTGATACATTTGCTCTTCTCACTAGTATTTTGGCGTTTTAATGGTATTTATTATATAGGGAATAATGATATATTCGATAAACAGAACAAGTTTTAATTCACGGCAAAATGAAAAATACTATCTCAGAAATGAATGTTTAAAAAGTGTAGAGTGTCTATTTGTTAAATGATTCGGAATGAATCTTAATATCAAAGAGAAGTTGTAATCAAACAAGACGAGTGTATACCGTGGATCCTTGACGGCAGGGTTTGCTCTTATTATTTTATTAGGCTCGTTTCTTCTCACCTTTCCTATAGCTACTAAGGATGGGAGAGACTTCCGTGGCTAGATGCCTTATTTACGTATAGTCTATGTCTGCTGCATATGTAACGGGCGTGTGGTTGTGGATACTGGGACTAGTTACGTTGGTAAAGTTGGTAACAACTACATCGTAAAAGTATATTTAAAAACCTAAATGTTTGTTGTATACTGATTAAGCAATGAACGAAATGCCTTGTATATCTGCCGGCTTAGCTCAATTGGCAGAGCACGATCGAATATGCTTCGAAGGAATTACTTCAGCGTACTCATTGAGCTGCATCTTGCGTAAGCTTTCTGGAATGAGGACGACAAACAAAAGCTATTGTCTGGGCATACAAATATATTACGCCGGCTTAGCTCAATTGGCAGAGCAACTGACTTGTAATCAGTAGGTTGGGGGTTCAAGTCCTCTAGCCGGCACCATTCTATGTTACACGTATGAGGAACATAATATCTTGTATGATGCGACCGTGGCGGAACGGCAGACGCGCTAGGTTGAGGGCCTAGTGAGAGCAATCTCGTGGAGGTTCAAGTCCTCTCGATCGCATTCATGTCCTGCAATGTTCGTGATACCATTTTGTTTTGAACCGTACAATTTGAACGGGATTCCTAATTTGTTGCCTGATGCCATGCCTGCTTGTTCAGGATTGCAGGAAGGTCGATACGCGGAAACCTACCTGCGAGAGCGGGTTCCAAAACAGAGTGGGAAACGGCATACGTGGGGATGTACTTTTAAAACGACATATCGATTCAACTAAAAATACATACCGTGATAGGCGGGGAGATAGCGGTGCCCTGTAACTCGCAATCCGCTCTAGCGAGGCTGAATTCCTTTCAGAGGTATGATGGATGTAAGGTTTGCCTTATATAAGCGGTGTTGACCTTCGGAGTCCTCGCAACAGAAACCCATGAACCTGGTCAGGCCGGGAACGGAGCAGCCATAAGTGGAATGTTCTGTGTGTCGAAGGGCAGCTCTGAACGAGCTGGCTGTATGAGTACCACTTATGTCGTCATATCAATGAAAGGTTCACGGTTTTATCTTTTGGGGCCTTAGCTCAGCTGGGAGAGCGCCTGCTTTGCACGCAGGAGGTCAGCGGTTCGATCCCGCTAGGCTCCACCATAGTATGTACTGTTACTAAAGTAAATAGCAACGATTTTACCCTAAAAGAATGAGTGAATTGGAGAAGATTTTACCAATCATATTTGCGGGTGTGGCGGAATTGGCAGACGCACCAGACTTAGGATCTGGCGCCTTTGGCGTGGGGGTTCGAGTCCCTTCACCCGCACCATTTATAATTGTATAGGATTGCAGTGTTTGCATGCGGAAGTAGTTCAGTGGTAGAATACAACCTTGCCAAGGTTGGGGTCGCGGGTTCGAATCCCGTCTTCCGCTCTTATGCCGGTGTGGCGGAATTGGCAGACGCGCACGACTCAAAATCGTGTTCCTCTGGAGTGTCGGTTCGACCCCGACCACCGGTATCAAACTAAAGGAAAAAACTCTTATAAGTCAATGCTTTGAGACATTCAAGGTGTTGGCTCTTTTTGTTTTTACTAGTTGGATACTACTGATAAATAATGGAAAAAATCAGTTTAGATTAGTAATCTATCAAGCATTTTTGTAGTTCTTCACAGTAAAATTGAAAAAATTAACAATTATGGTATTTTATATGATAATATAAAATCGTGCATATTGCACATAAAAAGAAAAAAGGGGGATAAATCCATGAAAAAGTATCGCAGTTGCTTGTTGCTTGTTTTAATTCTGTCACTAACAATGGTTATTGCTGCTTGTAGCGGCGGTAATAAAAGTGTATCTGGCGGAGACAGCGAAGGAAACAGTAATAGCAAAAACTTAAGTTTATTAACTGGTGGAACTGGCGGTACATATTATCCACTTGGTGGACAAATTGCTAATATCATTTCTAGTAAAACAGATGCAAATATTACAGCACAAACATCTGGAGCATCTGCTGAGAATATGGAAACTTTAAGATTAGGGGAAGCTGAAATGGCTTTCTCGCAAACTGATATTACAGCATATGCAATCGAAGGAAAAGAAATGTTCGATGGAAAGCCAATTGACAATGTTCAGGCAATCGGTTCATTGTATCCTGAAACTGTTCAACTTGTGACAACTGCAAAAAGTGGAATTACTTCTGTTGAAGACTTAAAAGGTAAATCAGTTTCCATAGGTGCGCCTGGATCAGGAGCTTATATTAATGCCATGCAAATTCTAGAGATCTATGGACTATCGGTTAAAGATATTAAAGCTCAAAACCTATCTTTTGATGAATCGACAGATGGAATCCAAGCAGGGAGCATTGACGCTGCATTTATAACAGCTGGAACACCAACTGCTGCGGTAGAGGCCCTTTCTGCACAAGAAAATGTAGTGATTGTGCCAATTTCTGATGACAAAATCAAAGCATTAGTTAAAAAATATCCACATTATTCAGAAGCTACTGTTTCAAGTGGTACTTACAAAATTGCCTCTGATGTAAAAACAGTTGCAGTTAAAGCGATGCTGGTAGTAACTTCAGATCTTAGTGAAGATTTAGTTTATGAAATGACAAAAGCTTTATTTGATAACACAGACCAAATTACACATGCTAAAGGAGCTTTCATTAAACCGGAAACAGCACTTGAAGGTTTAGGTGACATGGAACTTCATCCAGGAGCTGCAAAATACTTTAAAGAAAAAGGTATTTCTAAATAAACAACCCATATATTCGGTAGACTGCTGTTGCGGTCTGCCGAATATCATATTTTAAATATGATAGGAATAATGAAGGGAGGATATAAATGCAAAGAAAGTTTTTAGCCATTTGTATGCCTCTGCTTACGATCATTGCTTTTGCGGTATTCTTTCCTTATAAAGAAATCATCGCTTTTACCTATCAAGATCAGGACGATTTACTCGCGTATCTAACTCTTAAAGAAGATAATTCCTTTCAAATCCAGTACACACACTCCATCCATCTTTCAGAAGTGGTTGAAACGTATCACTTATCACAAAACCGCATTATTCAAACAGAGCTTTCGTATGAGGATTTTGCTGTAGGCATGCCATCAGCTGCAGAAGGAAATGAAGTATTTGAAGTGAAAAATGGTACATATCATATACGAAATATGAATCGGGATTTTTCATTTATTGATTTGCGGATTGGACAAGTAAGAGCAAACCATCGTCTAATCTATAAAGGGGATACATATCCATTATCGAAATTTATAAAACCGGGAACATGGGTAAGAATAGCAGCAAAAAAAATTTCATTAATGGAGCAGTTGAAAGGAGTGAATATTGATGGTTGAAAAAGAGGAAGGAAAGGTTCTGAATGAAGCAGAGCAACAGGCGCTTTTAGAAAAGTATGATCCTGAAGCCGGGACGAGGAAATTAACCGGAATTCTTGGTTGGATTGCTTTCTTGGGTTTGTTAGCATTTTCGCTATTCCAACTTTATACAGCCATTTTTGGAGTATTTACTGCTCAAATTCAAAGAACGGTTCATTTAGGCTTTGCACTATCATTAATTTTCTTGCTTTTTCCTGCAAACCGAAAAAAACGGCAAAAAGGAAAATTCCAAATTGCCTGGTATGATGGCATATTAGCTCTTCTCAGTATCGGTGTTGGCGCCTATTGGCCATTATTCTTTAACGATTTAGTTATGAGTGTCGGGAGATTGTCATCATTTGATTTTGTAGTTGGATTAATCGCGATCTTACTGGTCCTCGAAGCAACAAGACGTGCAGTAGGCTTGCCAATTATGATTATCGCTGTTCTTTTCTTGCTCTATGGTGTATATGGACAGTATATGCCGGGATTTCTTTCACATCGAGGTCTAACTTTAGAAAGATTAGTACAAACGATGTTTTTTACAACTGAAGGAATATTAGGAACACCATTGGCTGTTTCTTCGACATTTATTTTCCTGTTTCTCTTACTCGGGGCTTTTTTAGACAAAACGGGAGTCGGACAATATTTTAATGATTTATCTGTTATGATTGCCGGCAGAAGAATTGGCGGCCCGGCGAAAGTTGCTATTTTTTCAAGTGCTCTTCAAGGGACAATAAGCGGCAGTTCAGTTGCTAATGTTGTAACATCTGGAGCGTTTACAATTCCGATGATGAAAAAACTTGGATATCGTAAAGAATTTGCTGGTGCAGTTGAAGCAGCGGCATCGACCGGAGGGCAATTAATGCCGCCAATTATGGGGGCAGCTGCGTTCTTAATGGTTGAATTTATCGGTAACGGGATTACATATTGGGATATTGCCAAAGCGGCCGCAATTCCAGCTATTCTTTATTTTGCAGGAATTTGGATTATGACGCACTTTGAAGCAAAGCGTGTTGGTTTACGCGGCTTATCAGAAGAAGAAATGCCAGATCGCAAAGAAGTACTTCAGAAAATGTACTTGTTATTGCCAATTGCTGCAATTATCGTGCTCTTAATGTCTGGCATTATTGTATCACACGCTGCCCTATACGCTATTTTAATAGCGATGATTGCTGGGGTTATTAATAAAGAAACAAGAATGGGTCCTAAACGATTTATTGCTGCTTTAGTAGATGGTGCCAGATCTGCATTAGGAGTTGCTGCAGCAACCGCAGCAGCTGGAATTATCGTTGGAATTGTCACAAAAACCGGGTTAGGTTTAAAGCTTGTAAATGGCTTGCTTGATTTAGCTGGAGGAGCCTTAATTCCAACATTACTGCTTACAATGGTTGCCTCACTCATATTAGGAATGGGATCACCAACAACAGCCAACTATGTTATTACATCAACAATTGCTGCTCCAGCAATCATACTGTTAGGTGTACCAGCTTTATCTGCCCATTTGTTTGTATTTTATTTTGGAATAATTGCCGATATCACACCGCCTGTAGCGCTGGCTGCTTTTGCTGCAGCAGGTGTTGCTGAAGGAGAGCCGTTACGAACGGGAATCAATTCGGCAAAGCTTGCTATTGCCGCCTTTATTATTCCATATATCTTTGTGTTATCTCCACAGCTGCTTATGATTGATACAACATGGTTAGAATTAATTTGGGTACTGGTTACTTCTCTAACAGGCATGATAGCTATTGGAGCTGGAGTTATTGGTTATTGGATGCGCAAAATGCACTGGTTAGAAAGAATCATTGCTCTCGTGGCAGGGGTGCTGCTGATTTATCCTGAAGGTATATCTGATTTTGCTGGTTTAACTGCTTTTATTGCCTTACTAACATTACAATTTACTTGGAAACGTGATATAAAAAATAAAACGAACACGTTAGAACAATAATGATAAAGAAAAAATTGATTCTCTTTGTTATGAACTATATCCTGAATAACGGATGCTTAGTAACAGTCCTTTATTCGGGTTTTTTTATGTTTTATTTCAGCGGTTTCGTTGTAGAAGGAAGAAAGCTTTTAATGTAGAAGCTTTAGTAGAGTTAATTCCCCCTATCCTCAGACATTTAAGCCTATTCTTAAGAAAAGGAGAGATTTTAATTATGTACGAGCTGAAAACAAAAGAAACTGACAGTAGTGTTATTGAGTTTATTGAAAATATCGAAAGCCTTAAAAAACGGCAAGATGCATACAAACTATTAGATATTTTTACTGAAACGACAGGGTATGAAGCAAAGATGTGGGGACCGAGTATTATTGGATTTGGTACATATCATTATAAATATGAATCCGGTCACGAAGGCGATGCTCCACTAGTTGGCTTTTCACCGCGAAAAGCAAAAATCAGTTTGTATTTTGCAACGGGTGACACAAAACGAGAGGAATTGTTAAAGGACTTTGGAAAACATACGACAGGAAAAGCATGTGTGTACATCAACAAAGTAGCAGATATTGATGTGGATGTTTTAAAAGCGTTAATTATCCAATCTGTAAGATTTTTGAAGGAAACCTATCCGAATCATTAAAGTGTTTAAAGAAGGTGATGAATTAAATTAAGATAAATTTAGTGTAGATCCCACAGTAGATACCCCTTCGAAACTCAAGGAATTTATGAGCTGTTACGATATGGATGAATCTAAGTGGCACTTTCTTACTGGCTACACACAAGAAGAGATTAATGCATTTGGCAGGAAAAATTTCAAAACACTTATCGATAAACCGCAAAATTCAGACCAAGTTATTCATGGAACAAGATTTTATCTGGTAGACCAGAATGGAATTGTGGTAAAAAGCTACTCAGGTCTTCAAAATACTCCTTACGAAGAGATTCTCGGAGATATCAAAAGGATTCAATAAGAACGCTTTAGCAATCGTCAAAGCTTGAGGATATAGACTGAAGAAAGAGCTGGTATAAGGCCAGCTCTTTCTTAGTTCACTTTATCTTACATCGCAAAATTACGGCAATCTTTTGCACACTCCAAACACATTTGACCGCACATTCTTGATTCATGATCAGCATGTTTCAAACATTCGTTTCCACACGCTTCACACACATATGAACAAAAATGACAGAGAGATTTTACATACATACTCTGACGGGACATGTATTTCATACATAGCTCACAAATGTCTGCGCAGTCACGCAATAACTGGAGTTGCATTTTCCGAGATGCAACATCTGGCTTTTCAAGTAATAGCGTACACATTTGTTCACACATCATGGCACAGTCTTGAAGAGATTTCATGGTTTTTGCATGCATTTGTTGAGTATCGGGTCTATATTCCATTTATACACTCCTCCTGTTGCTGGTTATGGGAAAACCAATAACAAGGTATGTTTACTGCAATATGGTTAGACCTTTATTTAGGGGCTCCAAAGGTAAATACCAAATGCAAAAGAGAATTTCACTTCTTGAATGCGCTTCTCTTGTAATGAAATTTATTAGGAATTACCTACTTTTTATGAACTCTCTGAAAGAAGTCACCGGATAATAAAAATTGGACATTAGCAGTAAGTACATAGTCCAAGCTTATCTCCTGCAATCTGAATATTCTATTAGCGAAAATGAGCTGAATAGCTCTAACATGTATAGAAAGAAGGTTTTTTATGTACTCAAATAGTCGTCAGTATTCAGGAGACGATAATCGTTATTCAAACAGTTCTAACCGCCCATCCAGAGCACAATTATGTAATGAATTTGCAAGAATCTTAGGTGGATCTGGAATGGTTACTCCAGAGGGGGTATGCTTGGTACAAAAATTTCGTAATATTCCATTCACTATTCTTGGACGCCCAACAAAATCTCCGTTAGTTAATCCTCAATTTTTTACGTTTGAGGGCGTGGATAGCAGAGGCAATGCATTAAATTTAGGGGAAACAGTTCTGTTACAGGAAGAGGTTAATCCATTATTAACTGAACTTCGAAAAAGGGATATTTTAGTTACATCTATTCATAATCACTGGTTATTTGAAGAACCGCGGGCCATGTATATGCACTTTGAATCCGTTGAACCACCATTAGTTTTTGCCCAAAAAGTAAGGGACGCATTTAGAGTATTAAAAGCGTAATCAAATTACTAGGGACAAGTTTTACATCAGAGGGATTTTTCCTCTGATGTTTTCTTTTTGTATATTATAAATTAGAATTCTTATTTATTTCCTGGAGCAGGTTGGTCTACTCCTTTAACATGATGTCTATGTCCATTTTCAAATACAACATACCCTTCTATATAATGAATATAGATATCTCAATAATATAGTGGAACAAGATCACCGTTTTATTAAGAAACGTGTACATTCTATGTTGGGATTCAAGTCCGTATGAAACAGCTACTGCTATATTGAGTAGCGTTGAAGCCAGGCATATGCTGAAAAAAGGACCACTTCACCCACAGGTGAAGTCTGCCAAAAATGAAGTTGGATTCACACATAAGTTGTTTGGAGTTGCATCATAATCTGTCATTGAACAGTCCATGTAGGTTCTATGTCCCTATCAAATGATTTTTGCGCTAGAATCCTTTTTCAGCGCCCTCATTTATACTTCAAGGATTTTCTCTTTTGAATATTATAGAGAGTAAGATATTGTCATATTCTATTATTTTTAGTCATAAGGAACAAGAAGAACATTTTATAGGGGGGAAGTTTATGCGAACAAGTTACAGAAGATGGACAAAGCATCCTTACCAAGGAGAGCAAATCCCGCCTAAAGGTTCTCCGGAAGCAGGGTATTGGCCGATGTTTTTTATTTTAAGAGGGGAGGATCATAACTTCTTAGATCGCTTTCATCAGCGTATCAATTGGAGAATTACAAATCCTAATGATATTAATTGGGAAACAGAACTATTTATTGTAGAGCAAACCTTAAAATCATTGACTCCTCAACAGATACAAATTGCACAATATTGGGGCACGGGTGAAGTAACTGAGAAAGTAACTTATATGATTTTCCATTTAGCTGAAAAGTACAGACTAGGATCACCAAAAACGGCCCAAGTTCTAGGATATTTCCACGCTGCTATCAATGATGTGTTTGTTATAACATGGTTTTTTAAATATCTTTGGGATGTGGCACGCCCAAATCAATATGACAGAAACCTATCTACGGTGCTGCTTACCCCTCGTTTTCCATCATACCCTTCTGCACACGCTACTATTGCGGGATGTGCAGAGGTGATATTAAGTTATTTCTTTCCACAGGAAGCATTTAGAATTAAACAAGTAATGGAAGAAAGTGCTCAATCCCGTTTGTACGCTGGCGTCCATTTTAAAGTAGACAACGAGGAAGGCGTAAGATTAGGCAGACAAATTGGGGAGATCGTTGTAAAGTTTTTGAGGGCGCAAAGTCCAACTACCTTTTAATAGTGTAAAACTTCATTTACAAGTCTCATTTTTTCATTAGAACCGGTTTTTGCAGCATTATTTGCGTTTGTTTTTGCAAATGGAATATTTACAACAAAAGGGTATGTGGGCTCAGTTATGATTTTGTTAGGTGTATTACTTTCCCAAATGGATTTTAAGAGACTGTTTATAAAGGGGAGCCATAATAAAGGAAATCAGACTTCTAAATTAAATTGAGGTGCCAACGTTCACATATATACATTAATTTTAATAAGCCTGATACATTTCTGTTCCTAGGCAGTACGTATTCTTGTATAGCTGAGATTCTTCAATAAGGAAGATCGTTTTTTCTGTTTGAGCGAACGAGCGGGTTGGCTGAAGAAGGAATTAGAATAAATAAAAAGAATTAGGTTTTAATAAAAAGGTTTTATTATTTGGGAGGATTTATGAGATTTGTTTTAATATTTGGACCGCAGGCAGTTGGAAAAATGACCGTTGGACAAGAATTAGCAAAAATAACAGAATTAAAACTTTTTCATAACCATATGACTATTGAATTGCTTTATCCTTATTTTGGCTTTAGTGCTGAAACATGGAGGTTAACGGATTTATTTCGTCAAGAGATATTTGAGGCGGTGTCTAAAAGTGATTTATATGGACTAATTTTTACTTACGTATGGGCATTTGATCAACAAGCAGATTGGGATTTTGTCCAAACAGCTTGTAATATTTTTGAGTCCAAGGGTGGCACCGTTTATTTCGTTGAATTGGAAGCTGATTTAGGAGAAAGGCTTAAGCGTAATAGAACTCCTCATAGGCTAGAGCATAAGCCTACAAAAAGAAATATTGAACAATCAGAATACAATTTAAAAACAACAATGGAACAGCATAGGTTAAATTCTGTAGAGGGAGAAATCAAAAAGGAAAACTATATAAAAATAAACAATGTAAATTTGGAGGCAGAAGAAGTCGCTAAAATTATTAAAGAAAAGTTTCAATTATAACGCTTGGAAGAATAGATGATATAAGATTCCGTTTGTGTTTGTTCAATGACGTGAGCGAGAGTTGAAGAACAGGGATCGCTACGGCAACCTTTTTCAAATATTAATAATTATTAAAGATTAAGATACATAATAAACTTGTATTTTTTAATGGGCTCTGTTAAATATCTCTGTTGATATTTGAATGAAATGAACAATTGTTCTATAATCTAGCAACTTACCATTTCTAGAAGGAATTACTTCCTTCTTCAACGAATGGAACGGGTTAGTTGTAATAAATAATTAACTAAATACCAATAAAATTATTGACAAAATATTTTATTCGTGTTATGATTTATTATTTAACTATTGATAGAAAACCTCCTTTGATGATAAATTATTCATGTAATACTTAAAAAAGGAGGAGATGAAATGAAAATATCTACAGGATTAGCGATGTTAGAATTAAAAATTCAGGGTTTCAGATTAAACCCAACACTGATATGGGATAATGAAATGGCTGTTTTAATTGATACTGGTATGCCTGGACAATTGGAGCAAATACGTCTTGCCATGAGTGAAGCAGGAGTATCCTTTGATAAATTGAAAGCAGTAATTCTAACTCATCAAGATTTAGACCACATAGGTTCTCTTCCTGAAATTCTAAACCAATCGAATAATGACATTGAAGTGTATGCACATGTGTATGATAAACCATATATTGAAGGGACGTTACCTCTTATTAAAACAGACCCGAATAAAATGAGTAAGGAACAATGGGCATCCTTACCAGAACAAATGCAATTCTTATACAAAAATCCTCCAAAATCAAAGGTAGATAAGACATTAGAAGACGGTCAAGAACTTTCATATTGTGGTGGCATTCAAGTAATCTTTACACCAGGTCACACTCCTGGACATATTAGTCTCTATTTAAAGCAAAGTAAAACTCTTGTTGCGGGTGATGCTATGATAGTAGTTGATAGTGTGTTACGGGGACCTGTTCCACAAACGACATTGGATATGAAAACCGCAATAAACTCTCTAGAAAAATTTTTAGATCTCGATATTGAAACAGTGATTTGTTATCACGGAGGTTTATGTAATATTAAAGAGAGAAAACAACTTGAGGACTTATTGGTAAAGTAACCAATGTAACTGATGCTGCATAGTACGACTTATAGTGTAAAATAAACTTTTATTCAAGTGATGGGTACTTAGTTTAATAAGAAACTAGAAAAGGATCCCAAAAAGGGGTCCTTAATCTTTTGGTGATTAACAAAGATTTTTAATAAAGGAGATAGTTATGACTTTGAACCCATAATGCTTTGGTTATGGGCTAGCCAACCAACTTGATGTGACGGAGATGTATGAAATCTTGTATATAGGATAAAAAGGGCGAGGATAGGAAACACCTTGCCGTCGGTGTGTTTGAAAGTCAAAGTAACTGCTGAGAATGACGGATTATGTCAACCTCACATGTATACCGTATGCAAGTAGGAAGTAAAGAATGTAAAAACATGTTAATAAAAGAGGAAGAAAAAGGTATCACCAAAATTTTACAGATGTTATACATTAAGATTGTAACCTTCAGTATATTAAAGAGTCTTTAACTTTGGTTGGTGGAACAAAAAAGTATTAGGAAAGCAGGTGAAACAATGCCTTCAACTGTTCAAGGAATTGTAATAGGCAGAATTGGAGTCACTGGTTCTTTTAACATAGGAGATACTTATGAGATAACACCGAGAACAAATGAAAAGAGCCATCATGGATCTGGATCAGCAAATACCGGATTCTCTATAAGCACATTTAATGGTGTTAGTGAAACAAATGTAGTAGATGCTGATACATTTGATCAAAACAAAACATTTACTCTATGAGTATTTTTTGATTATATGTGACGTCCATCAACAGCAACCGTTTTGGCTTGTCTGCCAATAATGAGTGATCATGTTAACTGGACATGTATAAGGTATACAGTATATCTTATTCAACTAACGAACAGTTAGTTGAATAAGATAACTCGATACGATGGATGTAAAATTAAAAAATGTAGAGATTTTGAATTTTTCTGAAAGACCAATTTATCAAACTTATCAATTCCTCAGCAGCACTAATAATGCTTACTAATACTTTTAGTGTGTTACACGAATTTTCTGCAAAAAGGGAACCTGCGCGAAGCTGCAGCCCCCTCCCAAATGCTATAATAGAATCTGTAAAAACGAAAGGAGGCACCCCATGCTCACTCAAGCAAAGCAATACTTAAAACAGCACTTTGGCTACGACAACTTCCGCCCTGGTCAAGAGCAAATCATTCAAAGCGTTCTCGCCGGACAAAACACCGCCGGCATTATGCCGACAGGCGGCGGTAAATCCATTTGCTATCAAATCCCCGCGCTTCTTCTTCCCGGCATTACCCTCGTCATTTCGCCGCTTATCTCTTTAATGAAGGACCAAGTGGACAGTCTGGAGCGGGTTGGCATTCCGGCGACCTTCCTCAACAGTACGCTCAGTGCATCTGAGGTACGTGAACGCTTATGGGGCTTGCGGCAGGGGGCATACAAAATCTTATACATAGCGCCGGAGCGGATGGATGCACCACAGTTTTTAGATTTGCTGCAGGATATGCCTGTGTCCCTAGTGGCAGTGGATGAAGCGCACTGTATTTCGCAGTGGGGGCATGATTTCAGGCCGAGCTATTTGCGGATTAAAGAATTGATGGAGTATATTCCAGGCGACCCCGTAATGCTGGCGCTGACGGCAACGGCAACGCCGCAAGTTAAGGAGGATATTTGCTTTTTGCTCGGCATTCCAATGCATAACACGATTGTGACGGGATTCGGGCGGCCGAACTTGTCCTTTAAAGTTGTAAAGGGGCAGGACAGGCTGGCATATGTAACGCAGTACGTAAAACAGAACAAGGGAGAGGCTGGCATTGTGTATGCAGCCACCCGAAAAGATGTGGATCAATTGCAGGAGCATCTGGAAAAGCAGGGCATTGCCGCGGCCAAATACCATGCGGGCATGAGCGACAGCGAGCGCACGCGGCAGCAGGATCTTTTTTTACAGGACGACGTGACCGTGATGGTGGCGACGAATGCATTCGGAATGGGTATCAATAAAAGTAATGTACGTTTTGTGATTCATTACCAATTACCAAAAAATATGGAAAGCTACTATCAGGAAGCCGGCCGGGCCGGGCGCGATGGATTAGACAGCGAGTGTGTGCTGTTTTATGCGGCGCAGGACATTCAACTGCAGCGCTATCTCGTGGAGCAGTCACATGCAGAAGAGGCGTTGAAAAATCAGGAGCTTTACAAGCTGCTTCAGGTAAAGGATTATTGCTATACGGAAGGCTGCCTGCAGTCATTTATCCTGCAGTATTTCGGTGAGGAACCGGCTGGTCCGTGCGGCCGCTGCGGCAATTGCACCGATCAGCGGACGGCGGTTGATGTGACGACGGAGGCGCAAATGGTGCTATCGTGCATCATCCGCGCGGGCGAGCGGTTCGGCAAGACGATGATCAGCCAGGTGCTGGCCGGGTCACTGAATAAAAAACTGCAGGAGCTGCGGCTCGATAAACTGTCCACCTACGGACTTTTGAAGCATAAAAGCGCAAAGGACATTACAGATTTTATTGATTTTCTCGTTTCGGAGCAATATGCGGGAACGGCCGGCGGGCAGTATCCAGTACTGTATGTGACGAACCGGGGGCGGGAGGTGCTTGTCGGGAAGGAGCGCGTGATGCGCAAGGAGGCGATGGAGGTGACGCGCGTTGTGTCCGATGATGCGCTGTTTACAGCATTGCGGCAAGTGCGTAAAGAAATCGCTGCCGAGGAACAGGTGCCGCCGTTTGTTATCGTGTCGGACGAGACGCTGCGCGATTTGTGTGCGAAGCTGCCGCAAACAAAAGAAGCGCTGCTTGGCGTCAAAGGAATTGGCGCAACGAAGCAGGAGAGGTACGGAGCGCGCTTTTTGCAGATCATCGCGGAGTATTTGGAAAGCAATCCGTCCTACGCTCCAGCTGTGGAAGTACAGGAGCGGCCGAAAGGAAAGGCGGCGAAACAGCCGTCGCATTTGACGACGTACGAGTTGTATCAGCAGGGGAAAAGTATGCAGGAGATTGCTGCTGAGCGCCAGTTATCCCGCATCACAATTGAGAATCATATTGTGCAATGTTTGGAGGAAGGGCTGCCGGTGGCGTGGGAGGATATTTTGACACCGGAGCAGGAGGCGCTCATTCAAGAGGCGGCATTGCGTGTAGGTACGGAGAAGCTAAGAGTTATTAAGGACGAGCTGCCATCTGAAATCAGCTATTTTATGATTAAAGCTGCATTGGTAAAGGCAGCGTCAGATATACATGTGAGGTAAACCTAGAACTGCGGAAGATTTAGCACGAAATAGCATGGGGAATTTCCTGTCTTTGCTGACCTTAAGGTTGTTATCAGATGATTTTAAAGAGGCTGTCTAATGCTGCCTCTTTTTATTTTATCTTTTTTAGTAATTAAAAAAAAGGTTCGCTAGTTAAAGGAAATTAAGCTATTGTATTAGAATATTATGTGAAAAGGAGGTTGTTTTTATGACATTGTTTATAGTATTTTTTGTAATCTGCTTTGCATTATTTTTAGTCAGTTCTGTATTGAGAATAGATGTAAACAGACATAGATATAGTACAAATGCTTTAAAGAAAAATGATATTGATAGTAATGGGTATATCCACAATGGTTCAGTTTTTATAACTTCTGATTCTTCCCACTCAGATTGCGGGTCATCAGATTCTGGAGGATTTTGCGGAGGAGATAGTGGGGGATTTAGTGGAGGGGATGGCGGAGGCTGTTCGTAAAACAAAAGAAAAAGAGGCTGAGTAAAGCCTCTTTTTCTTTTGTTTTTGGAGGTATTTTTGGAGATACTACAGCTAAAACAAAATGGAGGAGCAGCATGAAAAAGGATCTAAATAAAGATATGTATAGAGATAGAAATAAACCTTATTCAACAGAGGAAAGGGTAATAATGATAATCCTCAGTAAATTCCTCAGTCAGCTCAGGGTAGAGGAAATAAATACTGCTGATATTCAGGAGGTTATGAGGCAATTATTTAGAGGAGATAAGGAGATTATGAATGATAAGGGTCTTACAGATGTTATCTCTGATATATGCTACATAGATCCTTCTAAGGTTAAATGCTTATTATCTGATGTACTTGAGGTCGAGGCGGCAAGTAGGGGAGTTAATTGATATAGCTGTTTACTAGACCATAATGTCTTTAAAGAAAGATAAGTATGGAAAAGGGGTGGTCAGAAGCTGAAAAATAGCCTTACTGTGTTATACAGTAGGGCTATAATTTTCTTTAGAATTCAGTTATTCTTTTTAGTTAATGCATTTCTATCAGGCGCTGTAGGAGGTTGTTCTAACCATCCATTTTCAATCATGATATTTGTTCCTTCTACTCCATATTTCTGTGTCCCCAATAATATTTTGTTATACATAACTCCTAAATCTGCTCTAGTACTAGTTGCAATACTGTATCCATAGAGCTCAATCCCTATAGCTGTTAGCACACTTGTCATAAACATCATTAACTTATCAGAAAAAACATGTTGAGTACTGTCAGTTACCTCTGAATTCCATGTCATTGGCACAGGCAGATCATCATCTTTTAATTTTGTTCCAAATAGCTCACAATACTTTTCTGCAAGCTCTTTCCCTCTGATTAAATATTGTGTAACATCCTTTGATTTTGCAACTTGACTAAATCCAATTAAAGTAGCAGCTCCTAAAGCATTTCTTTGAAAGTTAGTATGAAGTTGAGTAATCTCTGGTGCTGTTAGAGGTCTTTTTTCTCCTAAGAGATCCACTAGAAAGCTCTGTCGTTCAACAAAGTCAACACCTTCCATTTCAGGTAGATGTGGTGATCTAATGAATAGACCTTTTGATAATAAGACATCCTTTGACATTTCAAAGAGTTTGATTGTTTCTGAAACACATTCTTTAAAAAAGTTTGTACAATCTTTTCTTACGACAAGAGACAAACTCATACTGTGAGTCCTGATTCCAATTCTTGAAAATAGATATATGTAATTCAAAAAATAACTGTCAGAATATAATCTAGGTGCAGATAGATCAACATCTTCTTCTATTTTAAAGCCATATGGAACTGTATAATGTTCCTCTTTAAAAATTTCAGTTATCTTTTGTACATGGGTTTTAGCTAACTGTAAAGCATACTCTATTACAGGTTTTATTTCTTTGTCCTCAACTTTATGTAAGAAGTAACTTAAAATACAAATGGTTGCACTATCACTCATGTATGTAGCCCAAAGGAAATTTATTTCTGTTGCTGTTAACTTAACCTGTTTGTCTGATTCCATTTTAGTGTCCTCCTGTATGCAGTAACTAATCTGTATTTTACCTGTTTTTTACTATTAATATGTATGTTGTATATATAAATGATCTGTTGCGGGATGGGAGCAGAAAGCAAGGAGGGAGGTGGCTAAAGATAGAAAATAAGGAAGGGGAAAGCTCTATACATGTAGAATTAGAGAGATATTCTAATGTTTGGAGGTCATGCTATGACATTAATTGCAAACAGTATTAGTGTTGTTGGAGGACAGAAAATAGAACAGGATAGCCCTGAAGCTCAAGCTATTAGGTTATTTTTTGATTATGGAGATAAGATTATAGATATTATTAACTCCATGCCAAAAAGCCAAGCAGAGATTGAGGTATTTATGCAGGATGGTGTGACTTTCATTCAAGGTGATGATTATACAGCGGCTATATCTAAGGCAGGAGAGATTTTTAAGTTAACCCAAGAGATTATTGAAGCAATACATAAACTCTAAGACAGTAGGGAGTCAGCATTACAAGGGTCAATTCTTCGTTTGGGGGATTGCCCTTTTTTATTGAACTCCTTATATTATGCAAGGCCAAAACAGAAGGAGGGGCATTAAGCCAAATCTTAGAACAAGATTGGGAAAACGATAATCGAGCTGTATGGGAAGAGGGTACAATTATGACAAAACGTATTTTTGGCGCAACTAATCGTTATGACCTATCAAAACTCGTCAATCAAAAAAGAGGCGGTTAGTATTAATTACTAAGCTAAGATAATCAAAAGCATAATAGTATTAAAAGTCCGCCTCCTGCACCTGATTCCTAGTCTATCACGAACTGATTTACTGCTTTAACAGTCTCTCCTCATGTCGTAACCATTTGACCGCCATTTACATGAATTGTTTGTCCCGTTATATAGGAACCGCCCTTCCGATGCTGCTGTCCCCGCCGCTGATGATAGCCGCTTTGTCCCTTCAGTTTGCCGGTACCGATGTAGTTTGGGTTATCATAAATCGGACGAGGCACCATCAAGTATTCAAGTCCCGGCTGCCTGTATTGCTGCTGTGGCGGAAAAGTCAAAGGAATCTCCTTACACTTTATTTCTGAACCATAATAAGGATATTTCGGATTCATGCTAGGTCACCTCTCGGCCTCTTTTTCAGATTAGTATATTCTGCCCAGATAAATAGGTGAATATGGAAATGAGCCAGAACAACACCACCTGATTTCCTCGTTACAACTAAAATATACTGTCGAATGTTCAAGGTCATGACACTTACAGAAGAATTTGAAAAAACAGAACTCACATCCGTTAAGGACGCTCTTTTGTGATGTTTGCAGGGGTCTTAGTTCAGAAACATAATAAGCTCTTTCATAACTAGGTAAAAAAATCCAATATTTTTACAATTATGTGAAATGAAATTGGAAAACGTTTTCCATTTGTTATAATCTATTTCGAAATTAATAGTATACTTAAATAATAATTTGTATGAAATGATCGCCAGTGCTTCTATAGTATTAATACTATTGAATAGTAAAGTAAAGTGATTTTATCAACCGGTTGAAAAAAATATAAACAATAAGCTAGATAATATTTTACATGGTGTACTAGGGGAAGGATGAAATAGAGTTTGCATTTTACGATTGGACTATTACTAATACTAGCTTCTTTGAGATGGGCAAATTGGAAAGAATGGCAACATTATTATCCAACGATTATTTATATTGTTGCTTCAAACCTTCTATACGAATTTTTTGCTTTAAGCAAATTTCATTTATGGAAATTCAGTTCGCATGATTTTTTCTTTAATAGCCATACAGGAATTGTTTTGTGGCATATATTAATCATAAATACATTGGCTACTTTTATTTATTTGTCTAATTTTCCTGAAGGGCGATTTGGAAAAAAAGGTTTTTATATTTTGAACTGGGTGGCACTTTTTATTTTAGGGGAAGTGGTGCTGCTTAGGTTCAATCATGTTAACTATTATCATGGCTGGAATTTGGGATGGACAGTATTTTTTGATGTCACTATGTTCCTAATGCTATGGCTTCATCATAAAAAGCCGCTATGGGCAATTGTCTTATCCATATTCTTTACCTTGTTCTACTTGAATGTTTTCGGATATGTAAAGTAAGTTTAAAATGTAATATTAAGTATCCTTATAGAAGATTATAACAATATAAAGGGCAAATCATTGTTAGAAATGTCAAACATTCTACATTATAAATTCAATTGTGATTGTCCGAAGTGTCGATGTTTCATCTGTCTAAAGACTGAAGGAGAATTTTCATGAAAGAGAATGAACAGCTGAGAAATGAAATGTTGTCGTTGAAGAAAGAGTTAGCATTATATAAGAGAATGACAGCTTCGCTTCCTTTTTCTTTTATATATAAGGATTCAATCAGTGGGGTGCACATGAAAAAGGAAAAGAAGCTCTAATAATGGGGAATATGTATAATATTCCCTTTGATCATAATGGTGAAAATGACTTGGAAATTATTTCAGAAATAGAAGCTCCATTTGAAACAATAGAAGCTTTTCTTTTACCTATTTTAGATCTTGTTCCCCATCATATCGTATTTATTAATCAGGATGGGATTATTACATTGTGTAACTTACAAACAGCGAAAGATTTACATGTTAAACGGGACGAGATTGTCGGAAGGCAAGTTTGGAGAATCTGCAGCTTTGAGTGATTTTACATTTTATCTACACCTAGCACATTAGTTATGTAGATTGCTGTTCGTTACTCAGAAGAGAAGGCAGCAATAGTAAGCTACATAGCTATCCCTTATGGAGAAGGCTATTTATTTATCTAGAAGCTAAAAAGAAGAGCCACCTCTAAATGAAGGTGGCTTTTTCTCTGCAATTCTTCGCTCTATTGAATCATCGTGCGTATTTTTCGGTTATATTTCATATGCTTAGCCTTCCTAGAACGTTCCTGGCATTCATTATGCTCATTTCCTGTTCGGTTTGGTTTCATAGTCAACCTCCTCAGCTAATTTATACCGCTGGAGGTTTCTCAATCTCCCTGTCTTACTAATAATTTATTCAGGGGAAGTGAAGATAAGAACAAAAATACTGTTTGCATCAGCATATTTCTTTCTGTGGAGTTGTTATATGTTCCCGGGAGTTATAAATTATTGTAGAATGGCAATTGCTTGCAAAGAGATTGTCGATACGTATTGTTTTGTTATTATGTGAATGTTTTAATAATTACAACATTTTTTAATGAAGATAATAATAGTGTAATATATCAAAAAAATTATTATAATACTATTTATTAGAAAGACAGTTGTCTTTATGGATTGGAATGTGATGAAAATGACCATTTACCGAAGAAATTAATCACTCTACTGATCTCTATTAGAGGAACCTTTGAAGAGACTCTGAAAGAGCACGGAAGAAGAAAATCAAAAGCCAAACTCTAGGATTGGGATTGGTGCATATCTAATAAAAGCTATCTATTATTCAATCATATTCATTTGTAATCGACTTAATTCTATCGCAGGGTTATGAGAAATGGCTAGCTCGATATTAGCAATGTTACAATTTTATCTTAAATTAGCGGGGGAATACTTATGAAAAGTATACTGAAAAAGTGGAGTCAATTGAGTCTGGTAAAACAAATAATTGTAGGTTTAATTATTGGTATTATCCTGGCTGTAACGATCCCAGAAGCAGCAAAACCTGTTGTGATTTTAGGCTCTTTATTTGTAGGTGCTTTGAAAGCAATTGCACCTGTGTTGGTACTCTTCTTGGTTATGTCGGCCATTGCCCAACACAAGAGTGGTCACCAAACGAATATGAAATCCATTATCGTCCTATACCTTTTAGGAACCTTTTTAGCTGGATTAATCGCCGTTATTGTAAGTTTTATTTTTCCTGTAAGCTTAACACTTGCAAAGGGCGCTGAGGGTTTGACACCTCCAGGCGGTGTTGTAGAGGTTCTCAAATCATTATTGCTGAACGTTGTTGATAATCCTGTTAAAGCAATTTATAATGCGAACTATATCGGTATTTTAGCTTGGGCGATACTCCTTGGTTTGGCTTTAAGAAACGCCCCTGATACGACAAAAACGATGATTTCTAATTTTTCAGATGCTGTATCCAAAATGGTTGCATGGGTTATTAAGTGTGCGCCATTAGGAATCATGGGTCTAGTATTTGAGTCTATTACTGCAAATGGAATTGAGTCGTTACTAAGCTATGGGAAATTACTTGCCGTTTTAATTGGTTGTATGGTCTTTGTGGCACTGATTGTCAATCCAATCATTGTGTTCGTAGTTATAAGACAAAACCCTTACCCGCTTGTTTTTAAGTGCTTAAAGGAAAGCGGCATTACAGCATTCTTTACACGCAGCTCAGCTTCAAATATTCCTGTAAATATGAGATTATGTGAAAATCTAGGCTTGGATAAGGATAGTTATTCAGTATCCATTCCATTAGGTGCAACTATTAATATGGCCGGTGCCGCTGTTACTATTTCTGTTTTGACACTTGCAGCGGTTCATACACTTGGCATTCAAGTGGACCTCCCTACAGCAATCATCCTCAGCGTACTGTCAGCTATATGTGCTTGCGGTGCTTCAGGGGTTGCTGGTGGATCTTTATTACTGATTCCCCTAGCATGCAGCTTATTTGGAATCCCAGCTGATGTTGCTATGCAGGTAGTTGGAGTAGGCTTTATCATAGGTGTTTTACAAGACTCTTTTGAAACGGCACTTAACTCATCCACAGACGTACTTTTCACAGCAGCAGCTGAATTTAAAGAGTGGCGTAAAGAAGGGAAAAAATAGATATCCACAAAGCATCATAAAGAAGAGACCTGATATTGTCTCTGTCAAGCAGACACTGAAAAAAGCTCTATATTCTATCACATTGTTTAAGCAGCCTGACGACGGTACTCAACCGGAGTCAGGTTCTTTAACTTTACCTAGAACCGTTGTGCCTTCTACATCTCGAGCTTATGGAGTTGATACAGTATAATGAATTTGGAGGGATTTAAGTAATCCCAAGATGCTTCCTTCGTTAACAGGATTGAAAGTACATAACTATTATTTGTTGTATGACAAAAAATATCCATAGATTTAGCGGTATTTACTGGTCAATATTTAACAGATTATGGCGTTTTATTTGCTGCAACAGCTATTTCAATCATTCCGATAACTATTGTATATGTCATGTTCTGAAAGCGCTCTATTGAAGGGATTGCTGGTGCTTCAGTAAAAAGGTTAAATGTTGGTAAAAGCAGCGGCATGGAATAAAAATCGTCATGAACAAAAAATCCGGTTGTTTGTCTAGTGTGGAAACTCTGTTTGAAATTCCTCCTGCTTTCATAAGAGCTCTCGCTGTTCATGAAGCTGAGTAGTATTCTTTTCTAATCCTTGTATGATTTTTTGGGTTGGGCATATTTAAATGATGGATATGAAATATACTGCAATGCTCTGATGAATAAAGATAAAAATTTAAGGGAAATTAAATTGAAATTCAAAATGAAGCAGGTGTTTATATGACAGAAAGAAGAGATAGTAAAGCATTCTCCATGTACCGAGCTGAGAAGCATAACAATACAAGCAAAGAAGATATCTATAATATTTACAAGGAAGAGATGCTTGTAGCAGAAGTAAGAGGTTTAGACCCTCAAACACAGCAAGTTATTCCGATGCGGGAATTAAACGATTACGAAGAAAGTAAATTACACGAATACATCGGTCATCTTAGGGATTTGCAGCAACCATCTAGAGGAATAGAATAGAGAGCCTGATCCGAGAGTAATTGTGAAACAGGCGGGTTTTCGGAATCGTCAAGAGCTGGCTGATTACATAGCGGGAAAAGGTTTTATCTGGTCGAGTGACGGGCGAAACTATATATAGTTTCGGGATGAGACGACTGAAAATGATGTAACTATGCTTAATGAAACCCATACTTTGGACACCTCGGAACTGGAGAAAAATGGAGTGCAGCCTAAGCAGTCTCCTTAATGACAGGAATGCTTATTTTCAATACATCATTTGCAATGAAAGTAATACGGAGCAGGATATGAGTAAAGAAGGTATGGGAATTCCCGCACCTTCTTTTTATAGCTGATATTTACTATAGGATTCTCAATTAGTTATATGCAGTTTTCCTATTGATGAGAAACTAGCCCTATAACTTTTCTATAGAACAACAATGATTGGTTTTTAGGAATGCTGTAGCCCTTGGTAGCAATCGGGAGAGGCAGTAGGAGATTCTAGAGAATTCAAGTTATTTTATACCTAATTAATCGTAGTTATGTTGTCTGGTTGAATGGCTAACAGTGAATTAATGAGGAGATTAATCATAGGATTTGTAATGCTTTTCTGCATAATAACAGTTTATAGTGTTGCGTATGTTTCAGTTACGTTGGTAAAGTTGGCAACAAATACATCGTAAAAGTATATTTAAAAACCTAAATGTTTGTTGTATACTGATTAAGCAATGAACGAAATGCCTTGTATATCTGCCGGTTTAGCTCAATTGGCAGAGCACGATCGAATATGCTTCGAAGGAATTACTTCAGCGTACTCATTGAGCTGCATCTTGCGTAAGCTTTCTGAAATGAGGACGACAAACAAAAGCTATTGTCTGGGCATACAAATATATTACGCCGGCTTAGCTCAATTGGCAGAGCAACTGACTTGTAATCAGTAGGTTGGGGGTTCAAGTCCTCTAGCCGGCACCATTCTATGTTACACGTATGAGGAACATAATATCTTGTATGATGCGACCGTGGCGGAACGGCAGACGCGCTAGGTTGAGGGCCTAGTGAGAGCAATCTCGTGGAGGTTCAAGTCCTCTCGATCGCATTCATGTCCTGCAATGTTCGTGATACCATTTTGTTTTGAACCGTACAATTTGAACGGGATTCCTAATTTGTTGCCTGATGCCATGCCTGCTTGTTCAGGATTGCAGGAAGGTCGATGCGCGGAAACCCACCTGCGAGAGCGGGTTCCAAAACAGAGTGGGAAACGGCATACGTGGGGATGTACCTTTAAAACGACATATCGATTCAACTAAAAATACATACCGTGATAGGCGGGGAGATAGCGGTGCCCTGTAACTCGCAATCCGCTCTAGCGAGGCTGAATTCCTTTCAGCGGTATGATGGATGTAAGGTTTGCCTTATATAAGCGGTGTTGACCTTCGGAGTCCTCGCAACAGAAACCCATGAACCTGGTCAGGCCGGGAACGGAGCAGCCATAAGTGGAATGTTCTGTGTGTCGAAGGGCAGCTCTGAACGAACTGGCTGTATGAGTACCACTTATGTCGTCATATCAATGAAAGGTTCACGGTTTTATCTTTTGGGGCCTTAGCTCAGCTGGGAGAGCGCCTGCTTTGCACGCAGGAGGTCAGCGGTTCGATCCCGCTAGGCTCCACCATAGTATTCCGCAATAGCTCAGCGGTAGAGCAATCGGCTGTTAACCGATAGGTCGTAGGTTCGAATCCTACTTGCGGAGCCATAAAATGGAGAGCTGTCCGAGAGGCCGAAGGAGCACGATTGGAAATCGTGTATACGTCACAAGCGTATCGAGGGTTCGAATCCCTCGCTCTCCGCCATTCTCCACCGTGTGTAAAAGCGAGTTTTATTATCTAAAAAAGAAGAGTATTTTTTAAATGCCTTATTATATAGATGAAGTTTTATTTTTATGGCGGTTGTGGCGAAGTGGTTAACGCATCGGATTGTGGCTCCGACACTCGTGGGTTCGATTCCCATCAATCGCCCTCAATGTTTTCAGCGTTTCTGCTTCAGCAGGGACGCTTTTTTTGTTTTTTCTGAAAATTAATGGGGAATGCAAGCAAATATGACAATAGATGTATTTATATTTAATATACTGGATAAATTATGTATCAAATAGAGCGATAGATGGAGGTGCATTTTATGACTGAACATAAAATAGAAAAGAGTAAAATGCCTCAATTCCCAGAACCTTATTGGAGAGATTTTTTAGAATTTCCGTCCTTTCCAAAGCTTGATAAGGATATTGAAGTGGATGTAGCAATAGTGGGAGGAGGCATTTCTGGAATTATAACTGCTTACTTGCTTGTACAAGAAGGGTTACAAGTAGCCCTTTTAGATGCTAGTACAATTTTAAATGGTACTACTGGCCACACTACTGCAAAAATCACTGCACAACATGACCTGATTTATGATGAATTTATTAATCATTTAGGGGAAGAAAAAGCTAAACTTTACTATGAGGCCAACAACGAAGCATTACTTTTTATTAAAAATATGGTTAAAGAGCATAGCATCGAGTGTGACTTTACTGAAGAGGATGCTTATATCTATGCAGATACGGATTCTTCTATCAGTAAAATACATCATGAATATGAAGCTTACAAGAAGCTGGGAATCAACAGCCAATATGTAGAAAGTATTCCTATCCCCTTACAGGTGAAAGCGGCAATTGTTATGAAACAACAGGCACAATTCCATCCGTTAAAATTTTTGCTTCATCTTATTCAATCTTTTGTCAAAAGCGAGGGTATGATTTATGAAAATACAACAGCAGTAAATATTGAGAAAGGAGATCGCTCAAAAGTTATAACAAGGGATGGGTATCGTGTTACATGCAGAAATGTTGTATCATGCTCCCACTTTCCTTTTTATGACATGCCTAACTTTTATTTTGCGCGCATGTATGCAGAAAGATCCTATGTACTCGGAATGAAGGCAGAAAAGGACTACCCTGGCGGAATGTACTTGAGTGCCGATTCCCCGAAACGTTCACTTCGTTATACAACTGTTAATGGGGAAAAACTTATCTTGGTCGGGGGAGAAAGTCATAAAACAGGTCAGGGAATATGCACGATTAAGCATTATGAAGCTTTGGAGGCTTTTGGGGAGGAGATCTTTGGTATAAAAGAAATCCCTTACAGATGGTCTGCCCAAGATTTAATTACCTTGGATAAAATACCTTACATCGGTCGTCTCTCAGCCGGTCAATCTAACATTTTTGTTGCAACAGGATATAGAAAATGGGGGATGACAAATGGAACCGCAGCTGCTTTATTATTAAGGGATTTAATTATAGAGAAGGAGAATCCCTACACCGAGTTGTATAGTCCTTTAAGATTTCACGCTAATCCAAGTATTAAAAACTTTATCAAAACAAATGCGGATGTAGCTAAACACCTAATTGGCGGGAAAATGGGGATTATCTATAGAACCCTTGAGGATGTAAATATTGATGAAGGTGCTGTTGTGAATGTAAATGGGAGAAGGGCTGGTGCATACAGAGATGAGAAAGGAAGCTTACATATCGTCGATACTAGCTGTACCCATATGGGGTGTGAACTTGAGTGGAATAATGGAGATCGAACATGGGATTGTCCTTGTCATGGTTCAAGATTTTCTATAGATGGTGATGTAATAGAAGGACCAGCAGAAAAGCCTTTGAAAAGAATAGAAGCAGAATAGCTCTTGATGTTTAGGGATAGTTATCATTAACCTTGCAAGGATGATAGCGGGAAAGATGCTGTAAATAAATTCCTCGTAAAATGTTATTGTGACGGGGATGTAGAAAATTCTAGATGTATGATAAAAACGGCGAGGAGGGAGACTCTTTGCCGTTTTTGTGTTTGAATGTCAAAGTAACTGCTAGGAATAAGAAATTATCTTAGCCTTACGTGTACAGGGTATACAAAAAGAAACTGATGTTATATCCACTGTCTTTTTGTTCAAGGGATAAACCACATTGTTAGGGAATCCATAAAAAGTTTTTGGGAGTTTTATCCGACCCCCTAAAAAATAAACCTTCTTGCGAATATATGTAAATGGAAGGTACAAGGGAGTGGGAGCAATGAGAATTTCTATACATGATTTTATAGTTATCTTTTCCGGCTTTATCTATGGTATTTATGAAATATTTATAGATGACACATATGTTTATATCAAAAAAATAGTAGGAATGCTGTCTTTAATTTTATCAATATGGATACTTGTTTCGTGTATAACGTCTATAAAAGACAAAACTGAACGTTAATTGCATGCTTATGCAGGAGATAAATTTTACGAAAAAGGAAGATGGAACTTGAAGGAATTTACTGTTTGCTATACTTTGGACGATGATATTAAAAGGGAAACAATAATAAAAGGGTTAGATGTAAACAGGGAAGATGTTGTACAAGAAGTATTAGAAAGGCTGGAACACAACCCGTTTTTTATTGTGGAAAATCAGAAAGAAGATTCTATTATAAACTCCTCTTTAGTACGCTATGTACGCGTTATAAAAGAGAAAGTATTAATTCAAAGATAATAATAATGTCTATAATTTAATAGATAGTAAGTTAACAAAAGGAATTACTTAACATAGTTCTTCTTCATAAGTAGATCAAACGCAGGAGAGAGGAATCATGTCAGAAACGTATCGTTCTCGTGAAGAACGAAAACAAATAGAGAAAAGAATTATGTCAGGAACGTATCATTCTCGTGAGGAACGAAAACAAGTAGAGAAAGATAAGCAAACACAACTTGGCAATAAAAAGTCCATTAAAAAAGGATCGCTCTTGAAAAAGATTTTACTTGCGTGTTTGCTGATGGGTATCTTTTCGACGGGAGCAGGGATTGCTATTTTCTTTTATATGATTAAGGATGCTCCTAAAATAGATGCTTCAAAATTAGCGGACCCGCTATCGACGAAGTTTTATGATAAAGATGGGGATTTTATCTACGAATATGGAAAGGAAAGACGAACAAAGATTACCTACGATCAAGTTCCAAAAGTGTTGGAGCTGGCATTTATTGCTACTGAAGATGCCCGTTTTTATAAACACCATGGCATTGACATAAAACGGACTGGTAAAGCCGTTTTTGAAAATTTAACTGGGGGCTTCGGGTCACAAGGCGGAAGTACGATTACACAACAAGTGATCAAAAACTCATTTTTGTCTCCTCAAAAAACATTAAAACGAAAAATACAGGAATGGTATTTAGCGTATAAGCTGGAGCAAAAATATTCTAAGCATGATATTTTAATCATGTATTTAAACAAAATTAACTTAGGGAACCGTTCTTACGGAGTTGCTGCCGCAGCGAAAAATTACTATGGTATTGAATCAAATGATTTGAAAAAATTGACGCTTTCACAGGCTGCCATGTTAGCTGGGTTGCCGCAAAGTCCAAATAACTATGATCCTTCCAAACAAGAAAACGTAGAAGCAGCTACAAAACGCCGTAATCTTGTCTTGATTTCCATGCATAGACAAGGATATATTACAAAACGACAAATGCAGGACGCGATAAAGGTTCCAGTAACGAAAGACCTTGTTCCGAAAACTAATCAAGAGGGTATGCCATATGAAGTGTTTTTGGATGCTGCAACGAAAGAAGTTGAAGGCAAATTGAAAGACGTCAATATCGGTACAGATGGTTTGCAAATTTATATGACCCTTGATCCTAAGGCTCAACAATATGCCGATCAAATCATGAATACACAAGATATCGTGAGTTACCCGAATGATCGTTTTCAAGCAGCTTTCACGTTTATGGATTCAAAGACAGGTGAAATACGTGCTATTGGAAGTGGTCGTAATGAATATAAAGCAACATTCCGAGGGAGTAATTTTGCGATTGATCTAAAGCGTCAACCGGGGTCAACATTTAAACCAATCTTTGATTATGGTCCAGTGATTGAAAACTTGAAATGGTCGACATACCATCAGGTTGTAGATGAACCGTATCAATACTCGAATGGGACACCCATTCGGAATGCTTATACTGAGTACAAAGGCTCTATGTCTATACGAAACGCTTTAGTAGAGTCACGTAACATTCCAGCTTTAAAAACAGTACAAGAAGTCGGTTTGGATAAAGCAAAAGAGTTTGCACAGTCACTTGGGATTACATTCCCAAATAATATAGTTTATGAATCTTACGCAATCGGAAGTAACCCTGTGTCTCCTCTTGAAATGGCAGGAGCATATGGTGCATTTGCAAACGATGGTGTGTATACAAAGCCTCATTTCGTTACAAAAGTTGTTTTTCCAGATGGCAGGGAAATAAGCTTTAAGCCGAAAAGTGAACGTGTTATGAAGGACTATACAGCATATATGATTACTGATATGCTTCGTGGTGTAGTAAATGCCTCTAACGGAACGGGTACAACAGCTAATGTACCAGGTCTCGACATTGCAGGAAAAACAGGAACAACGAACTTTGATGAAAAGGTGCTCAATCAATTTGGGTATCCATTTAAAGCGACAAATGATAGTTGGTTTGCCGGTTATACGCCACAATATACAATGGCCGTTTGGACCGGCTATGCGAAGAATGGTCCTGATAATTATATGCTTGGAGATACTACAAAAATCTCACAACTTATTTTTAAAGCGATGATGCAAACATTTGGGACAGATACATCCAGATTCCAACAACCAAGCAGTGTATACGCACTAAATAATGAGCTATACATTAAGGGGGTTAGTCCTGACGTTGTACCACCAGTAGCTGCACCGCCGGCAACTGTATCGCCAGCAGCACAAGTCAGTAATAAAGGAAATAATAGCGAAAACTCAGGCCAGGGCGGACATAAAGATAAGAAGGATAAAGGTAAAAAGGATAAAGGTAAGCATCATTAGAATAAGTATAGGAAAAGGATAGCTTATAGTAGTATAGCGCTTTTAAAATGATAGATTATAATCATACACATCAAAATCAGTATAATCAGCAAAAAAGGAACCAATGTTACGGTTCCTTTTTTGCTGTGCTACATAATTTTGTAATTATCAAAGATTAGCAGGCAATGAAAACACTTAAGTTATGTGCATTTAAAATGTAAAAATTCAAATCCTAATTGCCCAGCATAATATGACATTTGTCACCTGAAATTCATGACATAGCTTACTAAAATTTACCACCCTCAGATTATACAATGAAATCAAGAATCTAGGAGGTGTTGGATAAATGAACAAAGTTGTAAGCCTAACAAACGTGACGAAGTCATTTCAAAATAAAAATGCTGTTAATAAGGTATCTTTTTCGATTGGAAAGGGGGAGGTGGTCGCAATTCTTGGCCCGAATGGAGCGGGAAAGACGACGACAATCTCAATGATTTTAGGACTCCTCAACCCAACAGCAGGTGATGTAAAACTGTTCAATCACCAGCCTCGTGAAAAGAAGGCACGAGAGAAAATTGGTGTGATGCTGCAGGAAGTCAGCGTGATGCCTGGATTAAAGGTACGGGAAATTCTCGAACTGACCCGAGGTTATTATCCCAATCCGTTAGCGCTTCAAGAATTAGTAACCCTAACAGGCCTCACGGAAAAGGATTTAAAAACGATGGCAGAAAAGTTATCCGGCGGACAGAAGCGAAGACTTAGCTTTGCCTTAGCACTCGCGGGGAACCCAGAGTTAATCATTTTTGATGAACCAACTGTCGGGATGGACATTACATCAAGAAATCGCTTTTGGCATACGGTCAAGGTGCTTGCAAACCAAGGAAAAACCATCATTTTTTCAACCCATTATCTGCAAGAAGCCGATGATGCGGCACAACGAATCTTACTTTTTAAAGATGGCGTTATTGTAGCTGACGGAACGCCTGAACAGATCAAATCGAGAATTTCGAAGCAGTCTGTTTCCTTTAAGGTCAATCCTGAAATATCACTTGAAAATTTGTATCTTCATCCAGAAATCCATGATATTTTTCGAAAAAATGATCGAGTTTACATTCAAGCCAGTAATACAGATAAGGTACTTGAGCTGCTTTTCCAAGAAAAAATCGGTGCACATGAGATTCAAATTGAAGGTGGAAAGCTAGAAGAGGCGTTTGAGCAGCTGACTAGTGGACATAAGGAGGTTATATAAGGTGAAAATATTAAAACTGCAGTGTAAGGCGGAAATTATTAAGATGCTACGAAATCGTTACTATGTCTTTTGGTCACTGTTAATGCCGATTATCTCCTATTATATTTTCACTAATGTGGTGAATACAAATGCCGAGGATAAAACCCAGTGGCAGGCGCATTATTTAATGTCAATGACAACATTTAGCGTGATGGGCTCAGCAATTATGACACTCGGGATCCGAATGGTTCAGGAACGTGCCCAAGGATGGTCAACATTTATAAGAGTTACGCCACTTTCTGATACTGTTTACTTTGCTGCGCAAATGACGGCTCAATGTGTGATTCATGTACTTTCGATTACTGTTATTTTTGTCGCAGGTGCTCTTATCAATGACGTTTCACTTACCGCAACTGAATGGATTCTCAGTGGTTTATGGATATTATTTGGTTCGCTGCCTTTCCTGGCAATTGGAACGTTAGTCGGCATGATGAAAAAGGTAGAAACTGCAGCAGGTATTAGCAATTTAGTGTATATGGTATTGGCGGTGGCAGGCGGAATGTGGATGCCGTTTGAGATTATGCCAAAAACGATGCAAACAATCGGAAAATGGCTGCCATCTTACAACTTTGGTAACGGTGCATGGGAAATTATTAGAGGCGGAATGCCGGATGGGAAGAATATTCTGATTTTAGTCGCCTATTTTGTCTTGTTCATGCTATTATCAAAGTATATTAGAAGAAAACAAGAGGCAGTGTGATAACTATGTTCCATTTCAACGGGAAGCCAATCTCAATTTTTCCGAGACAAGTTGGCTTCTTTCCTTATATCTTTTTATTTTACACGTTGTTTCCCGCCTATTATTTAACGAAGGAAACAGGATTTAAACAAATCATTGGCATTGGAATGCTGCTGCTTTTCTTGGTGACATATCGTCAGCTATATTTTTACATTGGAAAAAAAGGATTTTCATATTGGTTAGCGCTACAGTCGGCAATCGTATTTATTTTTACAATGTTTTATCATCTGAATTATATATTTTTAGGGTTTTTCCCAGCAAATTTTATTGGATGGAGTCGAGAGAAACCAATATTTTTTCGCTGGCTTGTCTGTTTAGCTATTATTGAAATCGTTCCTTTTATCTACCATGTTGTTCGGACGAGGATGTGGTTCACCACTGCGGAATTGCTGTATTTTGTTCCTTTCTTGATCATTATGCTGATTTCCCCTTTTGGGATTCGTTCGATGAATAGAAGGCTGGAATTGGAGAAGCAGCTTGATCAAGCCAATCAGCAGATTAAGGAATTAGTGAAGCGCGAGGAGCGGGTGAGGATAGCTCGTGACCTTCATGATACACTTGGTCACACATTATCGCTACTTACGTTAAAAAGTCAACTTGTCCAACGGTTAACCGCGATTGACACGGAACGGGCGAGACTTGAAGCAAAGGAAATGGAGATTACCTCTCGGGCTGCATTAAAGCAGGTTCGTGAACTTGTAACCGATATGCGTGCAGCGATGATTGCAGAGGAAGTGTTGCAGGTTCAGCAAATTTTACAGGCTGCAGGGATTACCTATCAATACGATGGCGATATTGATTTTTCGGAGATTTCGCCGTTTACCCAAAATATTTTGAGTATGTGTATCCGCGAAGCAGCAACAAATGTCGTCAAACACAGTAGGGCGACACACTGTTCGATTTCTATTTTTCAGGATACTGAAAAAATAAAGATTGTCGTTCGCGATGATGGCATGGGAATAGAAAAGAAAAAGCTGTATGGAAATGGTCTGAAGGGGATAGAGGAACGGCTTGCCCTTATTGAAGGGACGCTGGCGCTTTCTAATCATAACGGTGCTACTTTGGAAATGACTGTGCCAGTTATTAAAAAAGCTGGAAGGGGAGGTGTCGTCATATGATTCGACTGTTTATTGCTGAAGATCAACGAATGTTATTAGGTGCACTAGGCTCGTTATTGGACTTAGAGGAAGATATGAAATTAATCGGTCAAGCGATGAATGGGGAAGAGGCACTTGCTTCAATTCTCGCGCTAGAGCCAGATGTCTGTTTAATGGATATTGAAATGCCGGTGAAGAATGGTCTAGAAGTGGCAGAGGAATTAGCACGGAATTCCGCTCCAAGCAAGGTCATTATTTTAACCACCTTCGCCCGACCTGGTTATTTTGAACGGGCGTTGAAAATCGGTGTCCATGGTTACCTTCTCAAGGATGGAGAGATTGACGAGCTCGCAGATGCGATTCGTAAGGTAATGGCGGGAAAAAGAGTGTTCAGTCCCGAGCTAACCTTCGAAGTCATTCGCGAAGAAAATCCACTCACATCAAGAGAACAAGAAATCTTGCGAGCGGCTGCTTTGGGGAAAACCACCAAAGAAATCACTTCCGAACTCTATCTATCATCCGGTACTGTCCGCAACTACATCTCGGAAATCATTCGCAAACTCGATGCCAAAAACCGAATGGAAGCCGTCAGTATCGCCGAGAAAAAAGGCTGGATCTAATGGATGTAGTACTCCCTTTGAGGTACATTACCGCCTGTGGACATTTAGGGTGGTCTGCCTGGGGTAATTGATAGGTTTTATGGATCCCGCTTAGCAGGTACTCATTTCGAATTTCAATTTCTTCGATTAGTTTCATTTTCAATATCTTTTGCAAGTACAGCTCTTATGTCGCACTGACTCCACCAGGGCTGTTTTTGCTTTTTATCTTCTATAATTCGTGTTTTGTCGGCGGATTCCAAAGTTAATAGCTTTAAAAAATGCTCTGAACATACCTCTTTTTTGGTAGGAAAAACGTAAGCATTTCGTTGCGAACCAGTAAAATTCATTTTCTGGAATTTTTGTGAATTGGTATAAATGAAGATGGTTCCAGTGGATGATAGCTACTAAATGCAGAGGAACTTATAGTTTTACTGCAGCTCGCTTACGGAACGTGGAGATTAAGATTTTGCTACTGTTACTATATAATAATGCGCTTTTTGTATTTTTTGAATATTAATTATTAGTTTTTACTTTTAGGAGGTTGTACATTTCTATTTTTTCGAGAGGCATGCAGTTATATAAACAATTTATTTATTAATCCTTCGGTGCCCATCGGGGGTGTATACGATGCTATTTTAATCAATAGCTCCATTAGATGGATGACGAACAATGTACAAATCAAAACTCATAAATTACAATACAAGTTTAATGGTACAGAGGACTTATGAAAAGATAATAGAGTTGATAAAAAAGCTACAGGCAAGATAGTGTTGAATAGGTAATACCTATTACCCGAACAGATGTTGACATGTTGAATGAGCAACATCAGCAGCTCGCAAGGCGTTTTAGATTAATCGGACTGAACCTTATCATAAGTATAATGAGGTAATTAATTAGTATAAAGGAACGCTTTTCACGTTGAAAGGCACTCCTTAATAGTAATATAAAAAAATTAGATTTTTAAACAAGGATGATAAATAAACTATTTAGCTTCATCGATTGAAAGTTAATTGGTATTGTATAACCATCTTTTAATCGATGAAGTGTTGATAGTTAACTTATGTTTATGGATGAAATAATTTTTTTTGAAGAGTATAGATTGCATGTTCAATCTCTTCTAAATCTTCTTTAGAAGCATTTTGTATTCGATTTAGAAAACGGGTTTCAATTGTAGCAAATGCTTCATTCATTACAACTTCCCCATCTTGCGATAGGTGAATATATTGTTTTCGGCGATCTTTGCTATCAATTATCTTCTTAATTAATTTTTTCTCACTTAACTTGCTAAGCTCACGACTAGTATTTGACATAGACATATTTAGACAATCGTTTATTTCACTAGGAGTGACAGGTTGACTAACTGCAATAAATTCAAGAATGTTATATTGAACTTGCGAGATTGAATTTGGCTTTGCATTTTTCGTTAATTCATTTGTTACACGATGAACAGAAGTTGTAAATGATACGAGTTTGTAAAAAAGTTCTTTTTTATCCATTCTCTCACCTCTTAAAGACAAGATAACAAAATGGTTATCAAAATACAATTATCAATTGATAATTAAGTTTGAGGATGCTACAATTTAGTTATCAATTGATAATTAAGAGGTGCCTTATGAAACTGTTAATCATTTATACTTATCCCAACCATAATAGTTTAAATTATGCATTTTTACAAAACGTTATCAGAGGCAGTAAACAGAATCCCAATATTAAAGAGTTACAGATCTTAGATTTATATGATGAGGGTTTTAACCCACTTCTAGTGTTTAATGAGCAAAAACGAAGACGTGATATGCATACTGATCCTAATATTGAAAAATATAGACAACAAATTACATGGGCTGACAAGATTGTTTTTATCTATCCTATTTGGTGGGGAAGACCTCCCGCGATGCTTTTGGGATATATTGATCAATTGTTCGCTTCCAATTTTGCCTATAAAGATAAGAAGGGATATTTCCCGGAAGGGCTATTGAAAGGAAAGTCCGTTATATGTATATCTACCATGAAGGGTCCTACGCATTATCCATTTTTTTGGTTGAATAATGCACATAAAATTCTAATGAAAAGAGCCTTATTTAATTTTGTGGGAATCAAGAAAGTGAAGTTCTTTGAATTTGGGAATATGGAAAGTCCAAAAGGAAACCAAATGAAAAAACTAGAAAAGATCTTTAAGTATTTTAAAAGACTAGACCGCTAAGATAACTCGATACCTCATTTACATATGTCACGGAGAACCCTATCATAAAATGACGGCGAAACCTTGAATAATATGCTTAAGTAAAGTTGAACTCTACCATGCCATTGCGAAGCAGGATTCGATTTAAAATAACCTTTAGAAGTGGATAGATGATAATGAGTTTATAAACAAAGTCAAGGGATTATTGTTTCCCCTCTACTTTTCAAGAGTTAGATAAAGTAAGGTGAAGAGATAAACAGGTGTTGCATGTTGAAAGAGCAACATACAAGGTGGAAATATGCTGCAAAACAGAGAATTGAATTAATGATTGAAGATGAGTTAATACATATATGAACTTTTCTTGTGCTAAACGGAGGATATTTGAATTGTATTTGGCAATTAAGAAATGTCGTTTACGGCAGTATATTTTTTGGATTGAAAATAAGCCACAATGCACAAGCTCTGCATAAAATCTTGTATATTGTGGCTTATTAATTATTATTGCTTTTTTCATTAAAGCCCCCGTTAGCCTTCCATGAAGCGCAAAAATCAGCGCTTCACCACAGAGAATGAAAATATACTGAACTGTCCATACTGGTTTTTAATTCAGTCAATCCAATCCATAGATTCATGAATTGTGGCTCTCTCTATTTTTTTAACGAATCAGATGGGTCTTCTTTGGTTTTGTCTTTTTTTCGAAGTTAGAGGAGTTTATTTTCATGGTAGAAATCCATCTTACTAAGTCATCCCCCGCGCACTGCAACAAATCGATTTTTAAGAATCCGCATTAATTAGGTGTGTGCTAATATCTCGTCGCTTTCTTTTTTCAGACAGGGAAGCAAGTGCAGATTCATTGAATCCTTTAACGAGGAGCCATACGGCTAAAATCATTTCATTAGCTGCTACTGGCAGCGCCATAATACCACCCCAAACAGAAATTTGTTGAATGACACCGAACATGACTAACAAGGCACAAATAAAAACAGTCGTTGCCCCTGTCATACCCAAGGTTGATATAAACCTCGGTACGAGTTTGGATTTATAAAATATATAACTGTACATCATCGTATTTATACCTAGCATGAAAAGGGGACCAAGCATAAATGTCCAAGCATGGATTGCTTTTAATATTATAGCTGAAGTTTGAAAAGATGCAGTATCCGGGGCTCCTGCTGCTACAAATTCCCTACTTAAGGTCAATAGGGACAGTACACTGATTACACCAACAGTAATTATAATTGCTTCAAGAAACCTGAAGCAAACATGCCAAAGAGCTATAGTTTCATTATACTTTCTTAAAATGGGAAACATTGTAGTTGCAGTACCAACTGCTGAAACGACAAGAATTAACTCCATAAGCGCTCCCAGTATCACCTGGTTGGCGTGTTCTGAACCTTTAATCAGGTAATCGGGACCTTTTAGGATAGGATTGTATAAATTAAGACCTGCTACCGCCGTAACAGCCGCAAGTATAAAAAGCACCCCTACAATTTTTGCAGCTTTTTTGTTTGAATTCATTTTTTTATCCCCTTCTTTTAATAAATTCAAAAACGGTAAAGCAAAAACAATCATCGTTCTTACAGCTTTGTATTGTCCCCATAAAAGAATACCTCTTCCAACGGTAAGTTAAAGGCGCGAGCAATGCGAAAAGCCAGTTCTAGAGATGGGGAATAGTTTCCCTTTTCAAGAGCCATGATTGTTTGTCTTGTTACGCCTACCTTGTCAGCCAATTGCTGCTGGGTCATTTCATCATGGTTGAATCGTAATTTGCGAATGTGATTGCCGACAAGATTTTTGCCCATATTAGACTCCTCTCCTATAGTGATAAAGTTTCGTAACGGAGCCGGTCACATCGGAAATAAATCCTGAAGTGATCAGGATAATGAACATCACCTGTGACGGCTGATAGATGATCAGCGATCCCATTGCAAGAAGAAAGCCGATGATAAACACAAAAAAAGAATTTCGGTTTGCTTTCAGGTCAATTAATTTATCCAGTTCATCCGCGAATTTTGGTTCCTTTTCTTTGGTAGTAATTCTAAAGACGATGTTAAAAATAATGCTGATAATGATGTGCGAGACTATTGAAACCAAAGTCAAGATGAGGACGAAGGAACCCCAATAGCGAAAGGTTTCGGCCGACTCCAGCCCCCCTTCCGGGTACTGCGGGTACATGTACAAGCAATAAGATACGAAAATGAGTATGGTGCTGATCAACGATACGATGCTTTTCTTTTCTTGATAGGTCATGATTTACACCTCCCGTATGTTCCATTTTATACCAGGTTAAGTCTGGTATACACAATGTAATATAAACTTTACATAAAGTCAACTATATATTACTTTCAATATTTCGGAAACCGCCTAAAAGGGCAGTGTTCCGGCCTTCTGGAGACACAACGGGTTAGGGAATTTAAGAAACGAACGACCGTATAATCGATATCTGAGCTGCAAAGCATCAACAAAAAGCAGACCAAACAATGGTTGGTTTTTAGGAGTGCAGAAATGCTTGTGGCACATGGGAGGTGCTTAAGGTAGCTTGAACAGATTTTAGGTTGGTTTTTACCTATTACCCGAACAGATGTTGACGTGTAGGCTGAGTAACATTGGAGTAAGGAGAAGGCTAAGCAATGTAGAATCCCTTATCTGTGCTTTCAAAACCATGTCGAGGGTAATATTCGATTGTAGTATCCTCTGATATTAAGGCAATTGCAACACCTTCTCCTAAGCATTCATGTAGTAGAAGAATTAATTCTGTGCCAATTCCTTGTTTTTGGTAGTCTTGGTCTACGGATAATTCTGAAAGGTAACAAACATAGACAAAGTCGGTAATTGTTCGAGCAATTCCCACGAGTTTATCTTTGTCCCAAGCAGTTATATTTAAGAATGACTTTTTTGTTGACAAGCCGTATTCCATCAAACTTCCTCAACCCTGTAATTCTATAAGATGAAGTCATGGCTCCAATAATTGACATAGATTCGTATTTACCTTAAAATTTCAAAAACAGTAAAACTTTTGAAATGAAAGGATGATTGGGATGAATAAGGAACAGCAGTTTGAAGCGACCCTCTCCCTTAAAGAGAAGGCAGTATCGTTTCTACAACTCGTAGCATCGGGGAAAGTTCGCGAAGCATACCTGAATCACATAGGACCTGGCTTTTGCCACCACAATCCCTTTTTTCGTGGCGATGCAGAGTCACTTATGCTCGCGATGGAAGAGAATGCAGCAAAAAACCCTCAAAAGATACTTGAGGTCAAACGTGTTATCCAAGAGAGAGATATCGTTGCGGTTCATTCCCATGTGAAACAGAATCCAGAAGACCTTGGGGGGGCTGTTGTCCATATCTTCCGCTTCCAAGATGAGCGTATTGTTGAATTATGGGATTTAGGTCAACCCATACCAGAGAATTCCCCTAACGAGAATGGCATGTTTTAACGTACTAAAATGAACTTGCTGAAAATACTAATTTTCACGGAAAATAATCACAAATTCTATGTGGATAAATTACTTGGAGTGAATTAATAAAACAATAATTTATTATTTAACTAAGGATAAGCTTTAGTTGAACAAGAAACTAAGAAACTTAAAAATAAAAACCTGAAACTTCCGCTTTCGGATGTTATAGCAACTTTTTTATTAAGACTATAATTTTTCTTTGTTACTCTAGATATAATGTGAAATTTAAAAATAGTAGAGGGACATCTCGTAGATTATTGATGTGACAGGGCATGGAAACCAACAAGGGAGTTTGTCTCGAAGCACTCTGTATTGATTTCGTTATTTTGTAGTGAACAACTATGTAAACCAGGTGATCCATGCGGCAAGTTCTTGAGCCGCATGGATTTTTCTTATGGCAAAAAGTCAGATTTTCCAGGTTGCTTTTTACCTATTAACCAAACAAATGTTGAACGGAGTGACATTGGATATAGAAGATTGCTAAGCATAGATCATAAAGGTGCTTTATGCTTAGCTTTTTCATTTATGGGAGATTAGCAGCGCAGCTTTTCCATAGAACAACAGGGATTGGTTTTCACGGATACTGCAGTCCTTAGTAGTAGTGGGATTAAGTGTCAGGAAGATATAGGGAATTTATATTGGTTTTTATCTATTACTCGAACAGATGTTGACATGTTGAATGAGTAACATTGGAGCAGGGAGACTAGGTTGTTTTATATTTATTACAGATTGTTGAATAACTAATATTTTTAAAAGAAAAAGCTACTATGTTCTGATATAGTTTAAGTAATAAGCTCAAATCAAATTACAAATCAAATTAGAAGGAGTAGACATTCCCTGATTGCAGCATTGCATATATCAAATGGCTATTCATTATTTCAGGTTTTTACGAACAATGATTCTTTAAATAGAATAGGAAAAGCCCTCCTGTTTCTCAAGAGGGAAGCGTATGGTTCTGACTAGGTCCGCGGAACTACGAATCCTGCTTTGTCAAAACGCTGGCGGTTACAGAACTATAAAAGCTTTCATATGAAAAAGCCTGATTTTATGGACTTTCCCGTAGGGTGTAGTGAGTATAGTAGGATGTGTTGAGGATTATATTCTAGATTTAAATTCCGACAAAACTTCATAATATCTAAGTTCTCGATTATTCATTACATACGTAGAACAATCCTCTCGAATAAATCGTACTGCATTTAAACCGATCATTTGAGCAGGGATGGAAGTGTTACCATCTGGCAAAATAGGAGCAATGGAAAGATCAGCCACTTTAAGATTTTTAGTACCAAAAACATTCAAAAATCCATCAACAACTCCTTCTTGAATATTCCTCCCCATTTTACATTGTCCTCCAAAATGAGCGAAATTCGTATAAGAAGCCTCGACATAATTAGCAAGCAGGTTTCGCTTTTCTCTCTCACTTGCCAAATTGAATATATTTTCAGAAGGATATACAATTTTATAAATACCCTCCGGATCTAGTTCACGAGCCTTCATTATAATATTGAAAGTCTCAATATATTGATCCACCATAAAGTTTAAGTCATCAGGATTTTCAAGAGGATTAAAGTTAATCGACGGATAAGCTTCAGGATCACTATGTGCAACCATAATCGTACCCTTACTTTTGGGATTAACGTCGACAATCGCAATACTCATGATATTTCTTGGTTTTTTGGGGTTAAATCCCCAATTGTTAATAAGCACATCTTGACTTGGGAGAAACAAGGGTATTGGAACACCTAATAATTGAAGTCGACGACCAGGTCCTTCTTCCTTTCTAAAAGCACCTAGTGCAACTGGCTCATTAGGGTCAGCAGACAATACCTGAAGCAGTCGGTTTGTTTCTATCTCTACTCCCATTGCAACATAATAGTGAGTTTGAAAATTGCGGCCAACATTTGGACTCTCTACTACTGTTGATATACCCGCTTTAGCTAAATCAGCTGATCTTCCAATTCCTGAACGTTGTAGAATGACCGATGAGAAAATACCAGCGGAGACAATAATTCCTTTTCGAGCAAAAGATCTTTGTGACACTCCGTCCTTGACATATTCAACACCAACAGCGATGTTAACCCCTTCTTTCTGTTTAAATAGGATTTTGTTCACTGTTGTTTTTGTGAAAATGATCAACTTTCTCCGCCCAATTCCAAACTCATCTGGATGGAACTCATTTCCTTGTGTTACGATATTTTCATTCAGGTATCCGGTTGCAGTAGATGAACGGACAAACATCCCATCAACTTCTTGTTGGATAAATTGTGATTTGAAAAATGTACAATCTCTTATGCCTGTATTATAATCTTCGACAATTGGGATGCCCAAAACCTCTGATGTTGCTTCTGCTAAAGTATAGATAAGTCCATTCCTTGGAATAATTTGTTGCCTAACAAAAATGGGACCGTTTATTCCCCGTTCGTTCGGGTTTTCTGTCTTTCCTGTGTAGGTTTCATTTCGTTTAAATAGGGAACGAATATTCTTGTAACTCCATTGATTTCCGACGAGATCTGCCCATTCATCATAAAGATTGCGACTTCCACGTACTGCACCCATGAAATTATGTTGTGAGCTTCCTCCGATTACTCTTCCGCCCCATAATTTAAGCTGACGTCCAATATTTTGCTCTGTTTTTGAAAGGGTGTTAAAGGAAAGTTTATTATCATTAGCTAAAGCTGCTGCTGTCTCAAGAGAAGGACTATTGTTTGTCATATTCGTTCCTGCTTCAAGGACTAGTACAGAAGTATATTTATCGTCGGTTAATTCTTTGGCAACTACTCCCCCGGCAGTTCCAGCACCAATCACGATATAGTCAAAAAAATTTTGTGTTGAAAGATTATTCTCCAAATACTTTCTGTAATACTCGTTTATTTTGATCACTCCCTCTCTCTTTTTTCCCTATACGGTATTCAACAACCCAAAATTTGCCACTGGAGGTGAAGTGCGGCCTTACTTCATTTTAAATGATATTTCGACAAGGGATAATTTCATGTATCGTATTTACAACTAAAAAAAGAAGTTAACAATTGACATGATTACGTAAAGTTTACAACAAAGACTCTTGCTCATAGAGAAGATGCTATAAGCAGAGTAATTGAAAGAAAGGGTTTAAGCAGCTGTCTTATCTTTGTGATTAAGAAAAATCAGTAAGAGATAAGGGATAAAGAATCATTTATATTTGGAATGGAAAGATTGAAATCCTAACACTGCGACTATAGAATATAAGTCATTTTGCCTTTGCTTGGATAGATACTGTTAAATTGTACTGATATTAGGCTTGGGAGACTGTAGGTTGTTTGAGGGCACACCGACATACATAATATTCATTTGCGAATTATTCGGTGCCCACCGAAGGAGGGAGGATATACGATGACATATTAACGAACAGCTTCATTATGCAATGACAGAAGAACGGAAACCAGAATTACATGTGATAGACCTTAATAATGATGATAAAAAAGAAGTTGTAGTGATCTTAATATTAAGTACTAGTACATGGGTAGTGCAGATATTTCCCAGTACTTTAATCCTTCTGGGTGGACTTTGGACACTAAAGTGGGAACTATATGGACAATTAAATTTTGATATTAAACTCTAATGGTAATGACATTGAAAGGGTAATTGAGCCAGGGAGCAGGATTAGACAAAGGAGTTTGTCAGGAAGCATATTGTATTGATTTCGTATCTCTGCGAAAAATCTCTCATTATTTTGTATAAAGCAACTATGAAACAAAGCAGTCCATGCGGCAAGTTTTTTAAGCCACATGGACTTTTCTTTATAGAAAAGAAAACCCTAGGCCTAGCCTAGGGTTCCAAAGAGCCTCCAACGTGGTATTAAAAACCCCCCCGTGGTGCTAAAATATTTTTGGTTCGTCAACCAAAATATCAGCATACAGGTTAGTACAATAACGATGTTGTATATTCATCCTTCGCTTTTGACAGGTATTAGGCTGTATGAATAACTAAATTATTAAATTAAGGAGGATGAACTAAACTCCCTTTCTAGGCATAAGTTAACAAAGAAGACCTTGAGAGGAGAAGAAAAATGAAACAGCAACAATACGTAATAATAAGAACAGAAGAGATACCTGTTCAATTCCCTCCTCAACATCAGCCATTTCATCCAGGGTTTGAATGGTTAATGGTACCAAGACCTATTTCAGAAATCGGCACCTATCGAGCAACAGGCAAATTACAGGGAAAAGTAGCAATCATTTCAGGTGGAGATAGCGGAATTGGAAGAGCAGTTGCGTATGCATTTGCTAAGGAAGGGGCAAATATTGTTATTGCATATTTAAATGAGCATATTGATGCATTAGAAACGAAACAGCGTGTTGAGCAACTAGGACAACAGTGCCTTGTCATTGCTGGAGATTTAGGACAAGAAAAAACAAGCCATCAAGTGGTCCAGCAAACCTTACATGCGTTTGGTAAAGTGGATATTATCGTAAATAACTGTGCGGAATCTTTTCCAAAAGAACGAATAACGGAAATTACCAGTGAACAACTTCTACGAGTTTTTCAATCTAATGTTTTTTCGTTTTTTTATTCAACGAAGGCCGCTTTACCTTATTTAAAACCAGGTAGTTCCATTATAAATACGGGATCAGCATCCGCATATGAAGGACAGCAGGGAAATCTTGATTACTCTACATCAAAGGGAGCCATTATTACATTTACTCGATCACTAGCCCTTGACTTAATTAATGATGGAATTCGTGTAAATGGTGTTTCACCAGGGCCAATTTGGACACCAATCATACCTTCAAGTTTTCCTGCTGAACAAATGATGAGTTTTGGGTATGGGACACCAATGAAGCGAGCTGGTCAGCCATATGAACTTGCCCCGGCGTATGTGTACTTAGCCAGTGATGATTCGAGTTATGTCACTGGTCAAATAATCCATGTCAATGGGGGGATGAGAACAAGCAGTTAAAGGCACCGGAAAAGGATGACAAAAGCTTTGGATTTGGATTAATAAGTTGGACGCAAAAAAGTGGGGATTATGCTGCCTTTCGAGTTTGACCACCGAAAGCTTGGGGAGTCAGTGCTTAGTAAGGCGGTAGAAATTCTAACTGAGATAGGGAAGGAAAGCAAATCCAAAAGGAGTTTGTCAGGAAGTATTCTGTATTGGGTTCGTATCTATGCGGAAATTATCTCGTTATTTTGTAGTGAGCAGCTATGGAAACGAAGATGTCCATGAGACGAGTGCTTGAGCCGCATGGCTTTTTTTTATGACAAAAAGTTTGGTTTTCTAGGCTGATTTTTACCTATTACCCGAAACAGCAGTTAACATGTTGCATAAGCAGCATAGTGGGCCGATATTTCGAATCAATCGAACTGAACCATGCCGCAAGTAACGGCGAAAATTAGAGGGTGCCGGTTCACTGGTAACGGCAAACCAAAGCCTTAACCCTTGCAAGAAGCGAGTTAAGGCCTTGGTTTTTGTGTGTTCCTAGGGCCTTGTGGAAGGACTTCTCACTTTTTTACCAGCTTTAAATAGTTTATAATTATCAGATAATAGTAGATATGTTAATCTATAAATAATTATAATAGACTATGATATGGTTATAATTGAGACAGAAAAGGTGTATTCCTAGTTGGCGCCTTGCTTTTTGTGACACCTAAGCAGGAGCACCTACTCTTTTTTACAAATATAGGGGATGAGGAAGGGTATAATGAGTAACATACAGAAAAAAACAGACGTTATCTTAATTGGTGCCGGAGTCATGAGCGCGACTTTGGGATCATTACTGAAAGAGTTAGCACCGGAATGGGAAATCAAAGTGTTTGAGAAACTCGCAAACGCAGGAGAAGAAAGCTCTAACGAATGGAATAATGCTGGTACGGGGCATGCGGCACTGTGCGAGCTTAACTATACATCCGAAAAATCTGACGGATCCATAGATATTAGCAAAGCGATAAAAATTAATGAACAGTTTCAGCTTTCAAGACAGTTTTGGTCTTATCTTGTAAACAGCAATCTGATACGTAATCCGCAGGACTTTATCATGCCATTGCCTCATATGAGTTTAGTACAAGGGGAAAAAAATGTAACGTTTTTGAAAAAACGTTTTGAAGCACTGGCAAACAATCCCCTGTTTCAAGGGATGGAATTTTCCGATGACCCTGAAAAGCTGAAGGAATGGATTCCGCTTATCATGGAAGGCCGTACATCGAATGAACCGATAGCGGCAACAAAAATCGACTCTGGAACGGATGTCAACTTTGGTGCTTTAACACGCATGTTGTTTGACCACTTAAAGAGTAAAAACGTCGAGATAAACTACAAACATAGTGTTGAGGATATTAAACGTACTAGCGACGGCTCTTGGGAATTAAAAGTGCATGATATCGATAGCGGTAAAATCGAATACCATACTGCAAAATTCGTCTTTATCGGCGGCGGGGGCGGAAGCCTGCCTTTACTGCAAAAAACCGGTATTCCTGAGTCAAAACATATTGGAGGATTCCCGGTAAGCGGACTATTTATGGTATGTAACAATCCGGAAGTTGTAGCGCAGCATCATGCAAAAGTATACGGTAAAGCTAAGGTTGGTGCTCCTCCAATGTCTGTTCCGCATCTTGATACAAGATATATCGACAACAAAAAAGCATTGCTGTTTGGACCATTTGCCGGCTTCTCGCCGAAGTTCTTAAAAACTGGTTCAAATTTTGATTTGATAGGTTCCGTAAAACTGAATAATGTCTTCACCATGTTGGCGGCAGGCGTAAAAGAGATGGCATTGACAAAATATTTGATCCAGCAAGTTATGTTGTCGAATGAAAAGCGCATGGAAGAATTACGCGAGTTTATTCCGAATGCCAAAAGCGAGGATTGGGATATAGTGGTAGCGGGCCAACGTGTGCAGGTTATCAAAGATACTGAGGCCGGCGGTAAAGGAACACTTCAATTTGGTACGGAAGTTGTTAGTGCCGCTGATGGCTCGATAGCTGCATTGCTCGGCGCTTCTCCGGGTGCTTCTACTGCCGTTCACGTTATGCTTGAGGTATTAGAAAAATGCTTCCCGCAACATATGAAAGAGTGGGAACCGAAAATCAAAGAAATGATTCCTTCTTATGGCGTGTCACTAGTGGAAAACCCAGAGCTTTTCCAAGAAATTCATACCTCAACAGCGCAGACGCTTGGTCTAAGCCAAAAAGAACTGGTCTATAGTTAATTCTTTGTGGGAAACCAGTCCTATAATTTTTCTATAGAACAACATTGGTTGGTTTTTAGACGGGCAGAAATGCTTGAGGTACATGGGAAGTACGTAATGCGATTGAAATAGATTTTAGGTTGGGTTTATACCTATTAACAGAACGAATGTTGACTGTTGAATGATTAATAGCGAATTAATGAGGAGGCTAAGCATTGAATTTATCATGCTGTCTATGCTTAGCTTTTTTATTTGAGGGCATCCACATAAAACCTATTGTGTTTTCGTTAAAGAAAGAGTAGAATTCTCGTATGCTAAGCTAGTAGTTTCTTAGTTCTTTATTACATTATTTTTTGTTGTATTGAGTGAGCTTACATACTTTGACGGAGATGTATAAAATCCTGTATGTATGATAACAACGGCAAGGGTGGGAGAGATCTCTTGCTGTTGTCATGTTTGAATGTCAAAGTAACTGCTGAGAATGAGAGATTATGTAAACTCGAAATGAATAGGTATGGTTAAATTTTCTCCATAAAAATTTGTAAGTTTATATTTTTTGAGGGATATTTAGCTAGTACCATATAAAGTAAAAAGCTACCCAAAAAATCGGTAGCTTTTTTCACATAGTGCTTTTATTTAAAAAAACCTACGTACCATATCAGTAAAATCTTCAAAAAGACCATTTCTGTCTCGTCCGTCACGAATGTTGTTTGTATAGTTTGTCATTTGTCCGAAAAAAGTTGGATTAACTGATACATATACGTTGCGAATATCCCTATCAGCTGCTCGTACCTGATTAGCTATTTTTCGTTCTAAGGCAGAAGAAACTCGTCCATCTCTCGTTCTGCCTAGGCCAGTAGTACCTGTGCCAGTGTTAGTAGTGCCTGTACCAGCGTCATATCCTGTACCAGTACCGTAGCCTCTACCAGTGCCATATCCTACACCAGTTCTAGTGTTAGTAGTGCCTGTACCAGTATCGTAGCCTGCACCAGTTCCAGTAGTGCCAGTTCCAGTGTTAGCAGTGCCTGTACCAGCGTTATATCCTGCACCTGTGCCATTTCTGCCATTTTCAAGTCTTACAGCTACATATGCATCATTATCTCTTATAATTACCTGTGCCTCATCGACTTCCTTCAAGCGTTCAACATGATTGGCTGCATTAATTGAAACTCTTAAATTTTGGTTAGCATTATTTCCAATAGTACCATTTTGATTATTGGTTCCAACTTTGTGCATTTGGACGTTGCCATTTCTGTTATTTGCTGCATTATTATCCAGATCTCCTCCACAGCCGGCTAAACCTGAGAGGAAAGTGGCTAAAGCTAAAGTTATACACTTCTTATTCATTATGGTCACTCCTTAAAGTTAGCAATACAAGAATAGGTTGGCTACTTTAAAGAGAACTATTCGAAGTAAACGGAAAGCAAAAATTAGGAATATTGAAAAGATCTTGATGTTTTGGAGTGAATGAGCGAGGTGGGATCATGGAATACTAACAGAATCTATAATACAAAAAGTATTAGAATGGAATAATTTGGACAAAACTGACATTGAAAAGGAGGTTTTGTCATGAAATACAATCACAAATGGTTGTCTTTGGTTGTTCTTGCTGGAGTTCTGGCTATTACTGGCTGCAGTGCTTCTGAAAGAGGAGAGGGAGCACAAGCACCGAAGGAGGAGGCTCAATCCGTAAATCAGATGCAGCCTGATCTCAAAACGGGAGTGAATAGTGTGCTGCAGGAGGTTCAAAAGCTGGAGGATTATTTGAAAACCTCATCTCAACAAGAAATAATTAATAAGTTCGGAAAAGAAATCGCTAAAAAATGGGATTTGTTTGAGGATGAGGTAGAGGATGCATATCCAGATCAGTATAACAAAATTGAAGCGAATTTATATCCTCTCATTGCTGAGACAGGAAAGCCGCAGCTTGATATAGCAAAAATTCAGGATTTAATCAAAAAGGTGCAAGACGATTTGAAAATGTTTTTAAAGCAGCTTCAATCCTAAAAAGGCAGAAGATATCCTGCTAGCTTCCAGTTACATTTTTGATATAAGAGCATGGAATGTATCAAAATGATACGGAGTTACATGGCAAAAATCATTGACAGAAGAATGAAAAATATATTATGATTATTTCAAATAGTCGAATAAATCTCCTAAAGGGGAGTAGCTTTTACAACAAAGTCGTCATTTCGGAGCTTTACCGCTCCCGGCTTTGTTGGCAACATAATGTTGTTAGCAAGACCTTTGCTTTTTTTGGTAAGGGTCTTTCATATGTGTGTGTAAAAAACCTTTGCCAAATGCGGTAAAGGTTTTTTGTTTGGCTTCTTACAATTGGAGGTGGGTATATAAACAATAGACAGTAAGCTCTTATTATAAGACCAAGAGAACCTAGTATATTTGGAGTTTTTATCTAAGCGAGCTGTACGGAGCAGACGGATACAGCCAAATGTAAAACAGTTTATAATGATGGGAGATAGAACTATGAAAAAAATTAAAATACCTTTATCGGAGTTAATCAGAAAAAATAAAGAGGAGCTTTTGAAGGATAAGATACAACTTGAGAAAATCGAAAAACGTATTGATGAAAAATATCTAAACGCTAAATAGGATTATATTACATGAAGTGAACTCCATTTTGTTAGGAAATAGTTGGGAATGAATTACTGCTTTTAAGGGGATTTGAAGGACTGTTAGCTGTCTTTCACTTAGACGAATTATGCTAACGACTTCATCCATAAATCATTTTCTAAGTGTAGCGATAAGGAGCATATAATAGTGGAGAACTGGATTACAAATATAATAGAACAATTCGGATATATGGGGATTCTTTTATTAATTGCATTGGAGAATATATTTCCCCCTATCCCCTCCGAAGTGATTTTGACGTTTGGAGGATTTATGACCACTACGACAAAATTAAGTGTAACGGGAGTTGTCCTGTTTGCGACGCTTGGTTCTGTTGGTGGAGCTGTTATTTTATATGGTATAGGTTTACTTATAGATGTAAATAGGCTAGAGAAGATTGTTGATAAATGGGGATTTATTCTGCGCTTGACGAGAAAGGATATTCATAAGGCAAATGCTTGGTTTACGAAATATGGGGTATGGACTGTGTTTTTTTGTCGGCTTATCCCATTAGTAAGAAGCTTGATTTCCATCCCAGCCGGCATGGCACGTATGAACTTCGGTGTTTTCTTACTGCTGACAACACTTGGAACACTTATCTGGAATGTGATTCTTGTGAATCTAGGTGCCGCAGTGGGAGGATCTTGGGAGAGTATTGTAGGTTACATGGATATATACTCGAATATAATCTACGTAGGATTGGGGTGCCTTTTTCTTTTATTTGTAGTAATGGCGCTAAGAAAAAGGAAAGCAGCGGAAATGAAATGACCATATAATCTATCGGAGCTATAGGGGGATAAGCCTTATAGCTCTTTTTGTGTACAGTGCTTCATAAATAGCGCGTGTTTAATTTCACGTACTGGATTGTATGTATTAAAAAATTTTACAAACGTCTCTAGTTGGTAAAAGTGTATAAAGTTATATTCGTCACGGAAGAGATCATTGTCATGTTAATATTTTTAAGTCTTTCTTTCAACATTCTCGAAATTTTTTGCTATTGCTTATAGCATTGGGGACTTTGAGAAAAACTAACCTTTGCAGAATGTTGGAAGGGATGGAAACTTGATGAGAAATTTGGTTTATTTTCTTAATGACAAAATGGAAGCAGATCAGCTTGCAGAGGATTTAAAGGTTCAGTTGGAAATTAACCGCTTTAGGAATGTGACGGTAGTACCTGTTAATGAGAAAAAAGAACTCATTGTACAAGTTCCTGAGGCAAACGGGGAATTAGAGGAAGCAGTAGAAGCTTTTATGACAGATTATAAAGCAGGGGTAATGCTTGAATAAACAAAACAACACAGAGGAGAGTAACCTCTGTGTTGTTTTGTTTGTTACATCACTGTAATCGAATGTTTATAGTATCAAATTAGTTTGATGCTATGTAAAGTCTGCTGCCAATGTGATTTATGCTCAGAGTATTACTATTAAAAATGAGCTATGTATGGCTTGTCTTTTAGGTTTCTGAATTAGGCAAGATAGGACGAAACGTTACGGGAGAGGTTAAGACAACTGAGGTATATAAGTTACCATAAGGCATTAATCGATCTACAAGTAAACGTAAGCCGTCCATCCCTGATACAGCAGCCTTCATAAAATATCCGATATGACCAGTTACACGATGGCATTCAATAATATCCAAATCCTCGGCAATCATTTTCTCAAACTCAGTTACAGAGACTTTAAGATCGCTGATTTGGATAATTAAGAGCGTATCTCTTCCTACCGCAGCTGGAGATACTCTTGCGGAGAAGCCTTCAATTACTCCTCGTTCTTGGAGCCTAAGCAAGCGTTCAGTAATGCTTGGGCGGCTTAGAGACAATTTTTTTGAAAGTTCGCTAACAGTCATACGCGCATTTTCCTGTAAAAGATGAAGTAAATCAATATCAATTTGATCCATAGTTATGCACCTCTCATAGTGAAGGATTTTTTAATAAAATGTGTTCAATATGTAAAGCGTAAAGGGGGAAAAATGTTTATTTTTGCATATAAAGCTTACAATTCAGATTGTATCATGTAAATAGAACATTTACATATGCTGAAGCTGTTTGGTAAGGAGAAGATTATGAAGAGATTATTCCACATATTACTAGGGTGCTTCCTTACGAGCATCGGAACAATTATTCTACAACATGCTCATGTTATGACAGGAGGAACTGCGGGACTCTCGTTGATTTTGAGCTATATTTCAAATATTCCTTTTGGTGCGGTGTTTTTTCTCATTAATATTCCGTTTTATGTGTTGGCGGTTAAAATGATGGGTTGGAGCTTTACTCTATCTACCCTTTTTTCTGTTACATTGTTGTCTTTTATGACAGGACTAGACCGGTTGCTTCCTGCCTTTTCTATTCCTATGTCTGTTGGTGCCGTGGCGGGAGGTGCAATTATCGGAGTTGGATTATCAATATTATTTATGAACCGTACTTCGCTTGGGGGTACGAATATTCTTGCTCTTATTCTGCAAAAAAAATTCAATTGGAATCCAGGAACGCTTAATTTTATATTTGATTTTCTTGTTGTATGCTTCGGATTGTATTCTATAGGAGTGATGCAGGGATTGCTGTCTATTTTGTCTATTGCAATTACTTCTAGTATCATTAGCTATTTTAAAAGCAAGATTGCAGTCAGCAATCAGACTGTTAAACTCCATAGCAATGTAAAACAATATTCAGTCAAGACAACGGTCAAAGTCAATTAATAAAAAAGCAGGCTTCTCTCCGCCTTGGAGCGGGAGAAGCCTGCTTTTTTGTATTATCATGCTCAATCGAAATTAACATAATGGGGTATTTGATAATTGGATTATGATATAATCGTTTAATTGGATGAATACAAGAAGTGTTTTTTATTTTATTATAATAACTATAAACATAATTAAATTGTTTAAAACAGAGGAGTGTTTTATGAAGGGGACTAGAAGAATGGCTTTATTGTAGTTTGTCCCTTACAAAGGATCCATGAAAATCGAAGATGCAGGGAGAATAGAAATGAAACGGTGGATAATTGAACTCTTATTACTAGGTGTTGTCATAATTTGGGGCATTAACTATACGATTGGGAAGTATGGGTTAACAGAATTAACTTCTATCGATTTTACTGCAATCCGGATGATAGTAGCTGCTCCGTTATTACTGCTGATTACATTAGGGATAGAACGTTCTATTTTTATTAAACAGGAAGACTTGGGGCGCTTAGTTATAGTGAGTATAGTGGGAATTACTCTCTATCAGACATTATTTATGGAAACCATTAAATATATTTCTGCGACGAATGCTTCGCTTTTAATTTCGCTATCACCTATTTTTACAACGGTCTTCTCTTTGTTAGTGAGACAGGAGAAATTTTCGATCCAAAAGCTGATAGGTTCCCTTATAGCATTTATAGGAGCTGCGCTTGTGTTGCTTGTTCAAGATCCATCTGGCCATCAAAAGAATGTAGTGATAGGTACTATCATTGGGATTCTTGCATCTGTTAGCTGGGGGTTGTATCCTATTTTGGCGAATCCATTAATAAATAAGTACTCAGCTTTAAGGGTGACAGCATGGTCAGCTATGATTGGAGCCTTTCCATTACTTCTGTTAAGCAGTTCGAATCTGGTATCTCTTTCTTTTAACTTAAAGCTTACAACTTGGCTATCATTATCGTATTCTATCTTTTTTGTCACAATCTTTGGGCTTGTCACATGGTATGTAGGAGTCCAAAAAATTGGAGCAACAAATACAATGGTATATATGTATGTGACTCCCTTAGCGGCGGTTTTATTTGCTGCTATATGGGCAAATGAACATATTTATTTTCAACAGATAGTTGGAGGGAGTATCATTTTTGTTGGTTTATGGTTTGTAAAGCATCAGAAGATAATCCAGACTAACGAGGCAGAGCATCGTTGATTTGCTGATGGATTGTTATAAATTTAAGTGCGTTAATTAAAAACAGTCTCATGTGATGTGAGACTGTTTTTCTATGGAAATCAGGAAAAAGCAGCTCGTCTATTGCTTCAGCATCTTTTTGTAATTGTAAAAACAATTTGAAATGATGTTTTAGCTTTATATTCGTATAAAAAATAAAGAAATATTCAACATATAAACCTCTTTAACCTTCATAAACGTTCTGCACATGAAAAAAATAAACGATATAATGAAAAAAAAGATAAAGAAGAGGTACGTCATATGTATAAGCCTGATTATTACATTGTTTTTGATATTGAACGGAATTTTAGGCCGTATCAGTCGGATATCCCGGCAGAAATTGTGGATATAGGTGCGATTAAAATTGAAGCGTGTACGATGCACGTTGTAGATAGCTTTTCTTCTCTTGTAAAGCCGAAATCCTCTCTCTCTCGACATACAACAAAACTAACAGGAATTACAAAGCGGGATATAAAGGAAGCAGAACGATTTCCCCAAGCTATTGAACGATTTCGGGAGTTTGTTGGAGAAAATTATATGCTTGTAACGTGGGGGAAGGAGGATTATTCCTTTTTGAAGGATGACTGTACGATGCACGGTGTAGAATGTCCGAATTTAGAGAAAAGTAAACGATTTGATTTGCAGAAGTTTGTCTTTTATGCCTATGAGGAGTTATTTCCCAATCAACCAAGTCTAAAGCTGGCGGTTGAGAAGCTTGCTTTACAGTGGGAGGGGGAGCAGCATCGCGCGTTCGATGATGCGAAAAATACCGCAAGTATTTTTCTAAAGGTAGCCATGGAAAAAGACTTATATGGTTCATACAGGAGGCAGGGCGAGTCTTTGCTTTTTGAGGAGGGGAAGCTTACAGATAAAGGAAGAAAGAAAATGACCCGGTGGGTGTTTAAGGAACTGAGGAAGGGTGAGCATTCCTCATTAACATGGGAGTTATTTATAAAGAGCCGTACATGGGAAAATGCGCTTGATCAACATGATTTTGACGATACAGCTTTGCAGCAGCTGAAAGGGTATTTTAAAACGGCCTTGCGCAAAGCAAAACAACAGCTTCACGCATTGAATGCAATGAAAAAGCAAAGTGATGGAATGGATCAAAAGCCGATATAAATTTTGTGATAATAACCATAAAAATATTATGTAAACTGAAGGGTTTGTCATTATCATAAATATACGTTTTTCGGGAAATGTAAGAAAGAATATGGTTGGAGAGAGGGAAAGACAATGAAGACAACAAAGACCATCATATTTTTTCTTTTTTTCTGTATGATCCAATCTGCAGCAGCTGCTAAGCTTGAGGATGAACATGCACCAATTAGCTTCAAAGTTGAAATGCTTCCGTGGAAAGAAGTAAATCAAGTGTTGCCGAACAAATCGAAATTTACAGTTATAGACGTGGAGACAGGACTGCAGTTCCGGGTTCAGAGAAGAGCTGGAAATAAGCATGCTGACGTACAGCCTTTAACGAGAGCAGATACAAAAATTATGAAAAAAATTTATAACGGCAAATGGAGCTGGAAACGGAGAGCAATCATTGTTTTATCTCATGATCAAATGATTGCGGCTTCTATGCATGGAATGCCGCATGGCGCGGGGGCTCTTATAAATGGCTTTCCAGGACACTTTTGCATTCATTTTGCTGGAAGCACGACGCACAGATCTGGCCGCGCTGATATATCTCATGAAATGATGATTTTGAAGGCGGCAGGGAAACTGGAAGAGTATTTGCGGTATGCAGATCCTTATCAAGTAGTGAACACGTTTACGGTTGCTGTGAATCAGCAGGATGCGACTATGTTGGATATGGTCATTACAAACCCAGGTAAGGCAAACAAGCTGTATCCTATTGTTTCACAGATTGAGTCCATCAGGTTTGCAAATCAGCCTTTACGTTCTCCAAAGAACACAAGTGAACTGCTGTATATGGAGATACCATTAAAAGCTGATTTATACTTGAGAGGGGAAGGGAAGAGCAAAAAAAACGTTCGTTTTATTATGCGGCGGGATAGTATAGCAGACCGGTGGAGAATTGATTCAACAGCCTTTTTGGAAAATTTTACAAAATAATTCTGTGTGGTTAATCGTGTACCCATAAGCAAAGGAGGGAGAAGTATCTTTTTTTCAGCGAATCATCATAACCGTTTTGAAGCCTATTCCTTTGAGCATATCATAATGATAGGAGTATTATTAGTTGGTCTTGCAGTAATCTTTATATACCGTTCATTTTTCCGTCGGCATGAGGCTGTTTTCATCCGTATCGCACTCCTGTTGCTAGTTGTATTTGAAATAGGGTATCATAGCTGACTCATCTGTGCTAAGTCGTGGAAACTTAGCACATCCCTGCCGCTTGAATTGTGCAATATAAATGTGTACATATGCATTCTGCTTTTGTGCACAAAACGCTTTTTATTATTTGAGATTCTTTATTTCAATGGCATAGGCGGAGAGCTGCAGGCCATTCTTACTCCTGCTTTGTCCTTTTCATTTCCGCATTTTCGTTTTTTTCATTTCTTTTTCGTGCACTCTATTGTTATTTGGGTTATTGCTTTCTTTGTATTTGCAAAGCAATACATAGTATATGGCCGTTCTATTTGGAAAGCGTACGTTTTTCTGCATATAGCAGCAGGGATCGCTTTTGTGGTAAACCGTCTAACAGGTGGAAATTATATGTTTTTGATGCATAAGCCCCGAGTCAATCATTGTTGGACATACTGGGCCCATATCCATGGTATCTTGTATCCTTAGAAGGAGTAACTCTCGTCATGTTCTTTCTTTTATGGCTTCCTTTTCGCGGGAAAGGAAGAGAGAGGTCCAGAGAAAGGGAGGCTTAAATCTCCTCTCTTTCTCTAGATTAACTTACATATGGAAAACTGTGAATGTTGCTTCTATTCGGCTGATAACTAATTTCCAGTTCATTTGACACCGTTATTATCCCATTTTGCATGGTAATTCTAGGCTCAATTAAATACATCACAGCTCTAAGGTATGCAGCACTGCTTTTGTCAAGATTTCAATCCCTGTATAGATAGCGTCATGATTAAAAGCCATATGAGGGTGATGCAACCCTGGTTTTAGTCCACAGCCAAGCCCAAGCATAGTAGCTTTTATGCGCGGTTTATGGAATGTATAAAAATGAAAGTCTTCTCCTCCTGAAGTCACTACAGCAGTTTTTGTTCGTTGTTTGCCAAGAGTATCAACGATTGCTTTTTCCATAAAGCGCATGGCATCCTCATTGACTTCAGCCGCGACCATGGCTGCCTTCGTTTCTAATGTTATTTTGACTCCATACAACATGGAAACGGTTTCTGTTATCGAATGAATTTTCTGGAGTAGTTCTTTCATGATTTCATTTGTTTGCGATCTAACATCAATCGAGAAGGAGGCTGTTCCAGGAATAATATTGGTTGAGTCTCCACCTGCATGAAACTTTGTCATTTTTGCTGTATATGGAACCATCGGATTTAAATGAATGCCTTTTATCTCATTTATAATCGAAGCACCAACTTCAATTGCATTTTGTCCAAGGTGAGGGCGTGCACCGTGTGCGTCTTCTCCACGAATGGCTCCCTCTAAAAATGCGGCAGCTCCGTGATAAATAGCCGGCGAGGCTTCACCATCCTGCAATTCCTGAATGGGTCTTAGATGGACACCGTATAAAAAATCAACGTCATCCAATACGTTTTTCTCCAGCATCTTTAAAGCACCGGACCCTTTTTCTTCCGCAGGCTGAAATAAAAACTTTACTTTGCCTGGGACACCAAGCTTTTGTAAAAGAAGCATAGCTCCTAGGACAATGGTCATATGCGCATCATGTCCGCATGAATGGTTGGCACGAAATTCGCCATCAACCTCCTGCCAAAGTGCATCCATATCAGCGCGCAGCATAACGCAAACATCACCATTACCGATTTCGGAAATTAAACCGGGACAATCGGAAAATGTTTGAACCGAGAAGCCCTGCTCCTTTAAAAATTTCTCAATGTATAAAGTTGTGTTATATTCCTGCCAGCTTACCTCAGGATTGTTATGTAAATGAGTAAATACAGTGTGCAGTAATGGTTTGAGTTGTTGGATATGGCGCTTCATTTTCATCCCTCCAATATATCCATTGATACATTTATTATATAAGGCTATAACAAAAAATAGGAATGCTAATGTTTTTGCAGGGAACAATGATGAAAAATAAGGAGTATAAACAAGAAGGGATACCCTAAGAATGTAAGAAAGTGATTGTAATTTCACATACCGTATTTGAATGCCACAAATAAATACTTAACTCTCTATCAAATTTTCAGAAGAGACCATTTCGTGATAAAGTAGAGGGAGAAATATTTTTGAAAGATAATAGAGGAGGGAAAGCTATTGGCTCAATCATATTTTTACGGCGATGTACCAGTTGCTATACAAATCTCCGATGCTGAGAAGCAAGAGATTTTAAGAGAATTTCCTGCGCCTAGGCTTGTAAACGGATCAGAAACATTTGACATTGAACACGCGCAGGCAGGTACTCGTATAAACAGTGCTCGCTTTTTATATGTAGATCACTCCGTGGAACGGACTAAAACCGATAAACCATATTTAAAAATTCGTTTTAGCAATAACATATGTACGATAAATACGAAAATGTGGGATAATGATGGATCAGTGGCTGCACATGTACCGCTTCTAGAAGAATACGCTGTCTTCGAAATATCTGGGAAGGTAGAGGAATACCAAGGATTTAAAAGTATTACAATTGATCAGCTTATTCCGGTAAGCGGACATGTGAACCCATTTTCTCTTATTCCGGCTACACAGCAAAACATAGAGGACTTCATTGTAGAGCTATATTGCTACATACAGGAAACAGAAGATCCCTATCGGACTCTTGTGCTTTCAGCGATGAAACGGTTTTGGAACGATTTTTCAGTGCGTCCGGCTGCAAAAGGTCATCACCATGCATACTTAGGCGGATTATTGAAGCATACGGTGGGATTAATGCGCTTGGCTCGATATATTGTAAAGTCTACCAATCCATATAAAGGTGTTCTGGATCTCATTGCTGTTATTGAACGAGAGTATAAAAATGAGCTTCGGAAGGATTATATGTCGGACAATCCAGGCGGGAATGTGAGAAACCTCGTTTGGAGGGATGCGATTGACCATGTATATAATCATTTTTACAGCATGATGAAGTATAAAGAGGAGAAACCGAATTATTCACGCTTGCTTTGTTCTATTTTTTATCATGATATCGGCAAATTGCTTGAATATCATCATGCAGGAAAAGGATACGATGATTTTCACTTTCTCTTTCCAACAGCGGATTTGTCAGCCCTTTCAGAAAGAAAGCCGACCGGTATTTCTATGGATCCAATCGGCATGTATGTTGGTCATATTCCCTATGGGACAATGCTGCTAGTAAAGATGCTGGAGACGGAGCATATTTCACTTCCAATTACCGATATACATCATCTGATGCACAATATTTTATGCCACCATGATAAGCTGGAATGGGGTGCATGTGTAACGCCATCGACAATTGAAGGGCATCTCATTCATATTGTAGATTTTCTTGATTCTCGGTATGAAAGAACTGAGGAAGTCAAGTGAACTTAAAGAGTTCGTGCCTTCCGAATAGAAGGGAGCACTATGTGCCTTCTTCAAGGGGAGCTTATCAAATCCAGTGATGAGTTATGCTGGGGGTAGTTGTACAAGCATGAAGAAGGAGAAGTTTATGTGGTTACAAAAGAAATTATTTAGATACTCAGCTATTACAATAAGTCTGATGATTGTGTACATCATGACTCTACATACATTTATGTATCAATATGGTCATATGAAGTCGCCATCTCACGCCGATTATATCATAGTGCTGGGTGCGCGTGTAAAAGGAGAAGTCCCCTCGTTGTCACTGCGTTATCGCATTGATAGGGCAGCGCAGTATTTAGAAGATAATTCGCACACGATCGCAATTGTTTCAGGTGGAAAAGGGAATGGGGAGGATATGTCTGAGGCCGAGGTAATGAAGCGTGAACTTATTAAACGGGGAATTTCCGAGAAGCGTATTTTCATAGAAAATGAGTCAACGAATACAAAAGAAAATATTGCTTTTTCGAAGTCTCTTATCCCTGCAAACGCCAAGATAGGCCTGCTTGTTACCAACGATTATCATATGTATCGGGCAGTATCAGTTGCGAAGAAAGAAGGATTGTCTGTTCAAGGTTTAAGCGCGCGTACACCAAGAAAAGTACTCATCAAATCATATGTTCGTGAATATGCGGCGCTAACAAAATACTTCCTCGAAGGGTGGATATGATATTTTGCTAACGTACATGTATAAAATGCTAGTGGCTGTAGCCTGTACCTCGTTTTCTGTTTATATAGTGTATAAAATGTAATATAGTCTTACTCATATAAAAAGCTTTAACGAAGAAATAATATAATGCGATCTTTTATCGAATCGTGTTAGGGGATACAGTATAAAGTGCATTAGTTACGGTATAAGACACTAAATGATAGATCTCAGATACAGCGAATAATACAAATAGTAGAATGATAATAACTAACAAGAATTCTTCAGAATAATTGTTATCGCATGAATTATTTGATACGGTCATTTCTGCAGACCTCCTTAGCAATATCATTATCAGCATGATATGCCACAGTAACGTTGTATGTGCATGGAATAGATAAGCTCAAAGAAAACAGCTAAGAGGTGAACAACTGCACTCTTACGTGTTACTCCGGGGGCTCCTTATCCTAGCGGGAATTTTTCCTGTACAGTGGACAGGTTCAGTAAAGATAGGGAAATCGGGGGATGAAAACAAAAGATTCTGCGCAAGCTGTTCAATTAAGAAGAGTAATGAAAGCTGTCCAGACATCTTTTTATGGAAAGGATACAAATCATGTATAAAGCAATTATAATGTTTACTCTTATATTATCAATATATCTTATGGTAAATGTTTACATCGGCTGGCATGGATCGCTCGTTTTATCACATTTTTTACCTGATGTCTCTTATACTGTATACTGGCTGATATTTTTCGTGATTGCCTTCTCTTACCTGTTCGGAAGAATGAAATTGCTGCCAGGGCCGATTCGAAGACTCATGCAGCTTATTGGCTCCTACTATTTTGCGGTAATGGAGTTTGCAATCATTCTTTTACCTTTAGCAGACCTCGTTGCATGGTTTTCGAGAATCGCAGGTGTTCAAGCGGCAGCATATATGCCGCTTCTTACAAGCACAGTCTTGCTTCTTCTAGCTGCGTTACTGATTTGGGGATCCTGGAATGCATGGTCACCCATTGTACGCACATATGAGATTCAGATTGATAAGCCGGCGGGAGATTTACGGGAGCTGCGAATTGCTGTTGCATCAGATCTTCATTTGGGGAATATAGTAGAAAACCGCCATTTAACTCGACTTGTTGAACAGGTCAACGATATGCGGCCTGACTTAGTACTTCTTCCTGGGGACGTGATCGACGATGTAATTGAGCCATTTATGCGAAAAGAAATGTCCAAGGTTATGAAGCAGCTGCAAGCACCGTTTGGCGTATATGCTGTGCTTGGTAATCATGACTATTATGGCGGTCATGTAGAGGAGTATGTACAGCAAATGAATGCAATTGGCATTCGCGTTTTAAAGGATGAGTCAGTACTTATTCATAATTCCTTTTATTTGGCAGGAAGGAAGGATAAAACAGCCGAAACGATGGATCCTGTCGGTCGAATGAGTGTACAGGAGTTACTCCAAGATTTAAATGCAGCACGGCCAATCATTATGATGGATCATCAGCCTTATCACTTTGATAAAGCAGCTGCCGCTGGTGTTGATCTACTGTTATGCGGTCATACGCATCGCGGGCAGTTTGCTCCTAATCACTGGATTACAGGCAGAATATTCGAGCTGGACTGGGGATATATGTTAAAGGATAAGATGCATGTTGTTGTTTCTTCCGGTTTTGGTACATGGGGTCCGCCAATTCGGCTTGCTAGCCGCTGCGAAATTATTGAACTTATTGTACGCTTTCGTGCATAGCATAAAGAAAACCCGCCGTTAGGCGAAGACAGAGGCGTAGCTACACTTTTTTTCCTAACATGTAAAAAGCCGCTCCAAGTATGTATGATAAACGGAGCGGCCTTTTTATTTAATACATTACAGCACGCTGAATGTATCTGTTAAAACAGGAACAATTTGCTTTTTACGTGATACAACGCCCTTCAAGACAGCTGTATTGTTTGTAAGTGTTACGTTGTATGCTTTTTCTACTGCATTTGCTGCACGTCCAAGAGCTAAGCCAACAGAATCGTTTGTTAAAATATCAGTCACGACGAATAGGAATAAATCTAATCCTTTTTCTTCAATTACGCGATTCAACACTGCTTCGATTTCTGCTTGCTTGGAAAGAACATCATTTGTGTCAACTGCGTTAACCTGTGCGATTTCTACCTTGTAGTTACCCATCTGGAATTCTTTTGCATCAAGGGAAATTAATTGCTCAACAGTTTTATCGCTTAAATCAGCGCCTGCTTTTAGCATGTCTAATCCATACTTCTCTGCATCTACACCTGCAATTTCAGCAAGCTCGCGAGCTGCTGCTACATCTTCCTCTGTGCATGTTGGAGATTTAAATAGTAAAGAGTCAGAAATAATAGCGGATAGCATAAGACCTGCCACCTGTTTGGAAATTTCTACGCCGCGCTCTTTGTACATTTTATTCAAAATTGTTGCTGTGCAGCCAACAGGCTCTGCGCGGTAGTATAATGGGTCGCTTGTTTCAAAGTTCGCAATACGGTGATGGTCGATAACCTCTAATACACGAACTTGATCGATATCATCTGCACTTTGCTGGCGTTCGTTATGGTCTACCAAGATCACGTTGTTTACTTCAGCCGCAACCTTTTCTACTAAACGAGGCGCTTCTGCTTTGAAATAGTCTAAAGCAAATTGTGTTTCGTTGTTTACACTGCCTAAACGGATTGGCTCTGCATCCACACCAAGCTCTTTCTTTAATGCTGCATAAGCGATTGCGGAACAAATTGAATCTGTGTCTGGGTTTTTGTGTCCGAAAACAAGTACTTTTTCCATTGTTACTCTCCTTTATCACTGTAAAAATCTCACGGAAGGATTTAGTCCTCCGCACCAAAACCTATTTTAGCACATTTCTAGCATATTTTACCCCTAAATATTGTTATGTGATGAAATATCCTTTTTTAAAAGTAATTTTAATCATTTTACAAAATACATCGGCAATCCAATTATTTCGATAGGGAGTTTACTAGTAATTGTTCGATAAAAGAAGAGGGGGCTCGGTATTGATAGAAAGATGACGAGAGGAAGTGTGCATATAACAGAAGGAATACAGGATGATATGAGGAAATAGTAGTTACAGGTGAGAGGTACCTGTAAGTGTCCGGAGAAGGTGGGGATAGCATGGGAGTGGTGAGAACGCAACTAGAAGAAAATCACACTTGCATCTTTGTTAGCTTTTCTGGTTTAAAAGCAAAAATTGCTGATGGAGCAACCGTAAGGGAGCCGCTGTTGCGTGTACTGTTAGACGAGCAGGGTGAACTACAGGAATTCAGCTTTGTAGGGACGGTTGCACTGCTGCAATCTAGCTTTGTTGCTAAGAAGGAAGGGAAGTCAGCCCCTCAGGTTTTGAAGCTAAAACCTCCTTCGCCAATAAATGCGACAGCAGCAGGAGAAGAATTAGAGTGCGTGATAACGCCGATGCTTTCTATCATTCGAAGAGAAACGGACCATGCCTATGAATACATTCTCGTGCACAAAGAAAAAGAGAAGGCAGCGACAGTGCGGCGTAAAGTGAAGCGCAAAAAGCCGGAGAAGATAAAAGTAACAGAACAGCTATTGTTTATTGTTCCGAAGACGGGCGAGAAAGGAAGTCGAAGAGGGAAAGAAAGAGCTGTGAAACGAACTGTTGCAAGAATTGTCCGAGTAGATCATAAGAAGAAGCCAAATAACATATATGCAGTTCGTGAAAAGATTAAGGATACTCCAATTAGGGTACTTAAGATGAGGTCATTCGAAAGGGATGTCTGGCTCGGTACGGTTTCTTTACGCTTTCTCGGTCCAGGTGATTGGAATTTTCCGCTCCCGAGGGCAGAGCCTAGCATATCGAAATAAACCATAATCTATTTAAGGAGGGAACTCATCTTTTATTAGGCAATAAGATCTGTAGACGATCTTTCATAGATGAAAGAAAAAATGGAGGGAGGAATAGAGGGAATTCTTTTATACTAGCTGCGCATGTTGCGCGGCTTTTTTGTGCTTTAAGAAAGTATAAATTTCCGGCTAGAAGCAAATTTGATATAGTGGGAAATTTTAGGGGTAAAATATCAGTGCAACTACGCCTCTGTCTTCGCCTAACGGCTCGCCAATCGGCGAGTTTTCTTTATTTGGTGTTTAAAGCGTGGAACATATCGTTTTAGAAATGAACATGATATGATAGGTAAGGATTCTTTTTGACATGGAGGTTATACAATGAGAGTTGATATTTGGTCAGATTTTGTATGTCCATTTTGTTATATCGGAAAACGCCGTTTTGAGGAAGCACTGGCAAAATTCCCGCATAAAAATCATGTAGAGGTGATCTACCGCAGCTTTGAGCTTGATCCATATGCTGACCGTGATAGTAAGCAAAATGAGTACGAAATGCTTGCTGCAAAATACGGGATGAGCTATGAACAAGCACGAGCAATGACAAATAACGTTGCGCAGCAAGCGGCAGCGATTGGATTGACCTTTCACTTTGACACAATGGTTCCAACAAACACGTTTGATGCACACCGTCTTATGTATTTCGCAGCTCATCATGGAAAGATGCATGAAATGACAGAACGGCTATTACAGGCTCATTTTACTGATTCAGAACATATCGGCAATCCTGAAACATTAGTAGCCTTGGCAAAAGAAATTGGTTTAGATGTAAATGCTGCAGCTAAGATGTTAGCTGGAGAGGAGTATACAAAGGAAGTACGCAATGATGAGCAAGAAGCGAGAGCGATTGGTATCCAGGGTGTTCCATTTTTTGTAATAAACCAAAAATATGCAATTTCTGGTGCACAATCAAGTGAAGTTTTTCTATCAGCATTAGAAAAAGCTTGGAGCGAAGAGCAGCCTCTTACAATCTTGCACGATGCAGCGGGTGATGGATGTACTGACACAGCTTGTGCACCAAGCAGCGAAAGAGATACAAACTAGAAAATAAGAAGAGTGGACACAGTCTGCCCTGCTCCCTGTGGAGACAGCACCCCCGCAAAAAGGTATACTTTCTTATCTGATAAAGAGAAGATTCCTGTTGCTAAATACAACTGGAGTCTTCCTTTTTTTGGTTGATTTCTTGTTCTTTTGTTACACACGTTTCATTTTCTATGGTATTATAAGGAATAAATTAACCATAGAAGTGATTCGAAGACAAGGAGGACTGATGATGACTCTACCATTTTTTGCAAAACTATTTATTTCCCTTTTTCTTGGTTTACTCATCGGTCTTGACAGGCAGTTAAAGAATAAACCGCTTGGAGTAAAGACGAGCATGGTCATTTCTGTGGCAAGCTGTTTGATCACAATCGTTTCGATTGAATCGGTTGAGAAATACTCTTTGCCAGGGCATACGAATATGGATCCAATGCGTCTTGCTGCACAAATTGTCAGCGGTGTCGGTTTCTTAGGGGCAGGTGTTATTTTAAGGAGGAGCAATGATGTAATTTCAGGTTTGACGACTGCTTCCATGGTTTGGGCGGCCTCAGCTTTAGGAATTGCCGTAGGAGCAGGTTTTTATTTAGAAGCGGTCGTGGCCATGATACTCATTATCCTTGCAATTAATGTACTTCCGTTTGTTATCAAGCGAATCGGCCCTAGTTCTTTAAGACAGAAGGATTTGTCTATTAAACTGATTGTAAAAGAGAGTCAAGATTTAAACGAAATTTTTAAACAAATTAAGAAAATGCAGATTCAAGTGAAACGGGTTAAAGTGAAGGATATAAAGGAAGGACAGCGGCAATTAGAAATGGTTATTCTCGCTGCTGAAACTCTATATACAACAGATATATACAGCTCCTTGAAGGAATTGAACGAAGTTGTTTCAGTGGATGTTGAAAGCAGATAAACCAGTATGATTTTCATGTTTGCGGTCAAACTATGAGCGAAGAGCAAGGAGAAGGGAGCCATATCCGTCTCTCTTCAATATTTCGCAGGAGGCTGAAACATGGGAAAAGATAAAGCATCTAAGAATGATCGAATTCATGCAAATCTCAACACAGAGTATTCCAGAGAGTTTAGTGCACAAGCTACCAATAACGGAAAGCAAAAATATCAGGATACACCAAATCATAAAAATGCTGGAAAACAGCAAGGATAATATGTATTGAAAATCCCCGCACTGTAAAGCGGGGATTTTTCATGTTACGTTGCAAGATACATTTTATCTCTTACATGTATGTTGGCTGTTTTCTGCAACTATACACTACACTATTGCTGTTTATTAGCATTTTGTTTTTTAGTTGTATTCCCAGCAGCTTTCAGAGATGACTTCGGATCGGTCTCTGTGGAAAATTCATATTTAGAACTAGATGTCGCATCCGCATTTTGGTTGATTTTTCCTTTTTGAAAATACTTATTTGCCATGAGTAATTTCACCTCCTGTTCAAAGCTGTCGCAAGCAAATGGGAACCAATCTATTCCGAAAGCTTTGCTTACACTTTATAGTATGGATTGTTCAGGGCTTTTCATTAGTGCAGAAGGTTATTTTATGAATACAGCTTTGTTATCTTTTTTGTAAAATAGTTTAAAGGCTTACACGATATTCTCAAATGTTTTAGCATAACTGTGGTATAATACAACAGTTGAAAACATGCAGTCTTTATATACATACAAATAGAATAATCAATAGGAGTGAAAAGGGAGATGCTGCAAAAAATAAACCGGCAGTTGGAAAAGTGTATGCCGGCCATTACTCCAATCAGTGTAGTAACAGGGGTGTTGTTGACGGATAGTTTTAAGTCTTATTCAGATTTAGTTCCGTGGATTTTCGCCTTTATGACTTTTGCTGGAAGCTTAAGCTCCAATTTTAAATCTCTTCGGCGAGCGGTTTCTCACCCTTTGCCTATGCTAACAGCACTTCTCATTTTACACATCATTATGCCTGCTTGGGCTTGGGGATTGGGTCATCTTATTTTCAGTAATGATATGTTTACCGTTACAGGGCTTATTTTAGCTGTCATGATCCCAACAGGAATTACAAGCTTTATTTGGGTTTCTATTTATAAAGGGAACATAGCCCTAGCTCTTTCTATTATTTTAATTGATACATTCCTTTCTCCTTTTATTGTGCCATACAGCCTCTCGCTGTTTGTCGGAGAGAAAATCGTAATGGATGTTTTGGGAATGATGAAAGGGTTATTCGGAATGGTAGTGATTCCTTCTATTTTGGGGATGTTTTTGAATGAGCTCACTGCGGGCAGAATAAAAGAAACCTTAGGAACAAGATTAGCTCCTTTTTCTAAAATCGGCTTGGCTGCCGTTGTGATGATTAATAGCTCTATTATTGCTCCGCATCTATCTCATATAGATGGTAAGCTCATTTTAATTGCTATTGTTGTGTTTAGTATTGCTTCATCAGGCTATTTATTTTCTTGGTTAACTAGCAGTCTTTTTAAGTGGGGACGAGATGACACTGTGACGCTTGTATTTACTGGCGGTATGAGGAATATTAGTGCAGGTGCTGTTTTGGCTGTATCGTATTTCCCGTCTCCTGTGGCTGTACCGGTTGTCATTGGTATGTTGTTTCAGCAGGTACTAGCTTCCTTATATGGTTATATGCTTCATAAAATTTATACGAAAAAGAATGATCAAAATAGCATAGTAACGGAATATGTACCCAAAAAACAGCTGCAACAGTAAAAAACAAAACAGGGAGTATAACTACGCTCCCTGTTTTGTTTTTTTACTCTTCTTTTTCAGAATCGATGGAGCGATCCCAAGCGATTGGAGACTCCATGATTTGTTTCACGTCTGCTATTTCCATTGCTTTTCCAAGTGTCCACATAAGCTTTGTGACAATTGCTTCTGTATTCATATCTCCTGATAGGATGACATTATATTGGGCTACCTTTCTTCCTACCTCATATAGGTATAGATCTTCGCCTTCTTCTAAGCATTGCGTTGTAATTACGATTGAAACACCAGCTTCTATCAAATCCTTTATTTTTGGCAGTAAGCTTCTTTCTTCAAATGGTAATCCCCCGTTTCCAAAGCTCTCGATAATAACGCCCTTGTACGTCTTTTTGATAAAATCAAACACCTCCGGCTTCATTCCGGGATATAATTTCATCAAAAATACATCGGGACAAAGGCTAGCATCAAGTGCAAACGGGCTTTGAGTTTGTGCGGGTTTCCAGCTGTATGCAACATCATTTCCGCTTATATATGCGACATATGGATGATTAATGCTTTCAAAAGCATCATAGCTCTTCGTTCTCATTTTTACAGCTCTTGTTCCAAGAATAACACGGCTGTCGAATACTACAAAAACACCGCCAATGTCTTCGCTCGCAAATCGAAGCGCATCTGCAACATTCTTTTTCGCATCCGTTTTCTTAAAGCTAATCGGAACCTGTGAACCTGTGATAACAACGGGTTTTTGTAAATTTTTCAGCATATAAGATAATGCAGCAGAAGTGTAGCCTAGCGTATCCGTCCCATGTGTAATTACAAATCCGTCGTATTGCTCATAATGATCTGCAACGGCTTGTGCAATTTGAATCCAATGCTCAGGCTGCATATTTGTGCTGTCGCGATTCATTAGGATTTTACAATCTACCTCTATAGTTTGAGGAGTATTTTTAAAATGATACAGCAGTTCCTCAGCGGACATTCCTGGAGCCAGTCCCTCATTGCTTTCTACAGATGCAATTGTTCCTCCCGTTGCAAGTAAGAGTAATTTCTTCATTGTTAACCCCCCTATTTATATTGTTGTGCGCATTTTGCGTATTTGTATGAAATATTATAAAATTAAAAGAGCTAAAAAGGCAACTGTTGTATTCAAAGTGCGTACATCTATCTTTCTTATTGTTCCCTTGCATGTTATAATCATGAAAAATTAATGTAGAAAGTAGGAAAATCATGCTAAAACGTTTGGCAGATCTCAGAAAAAGCAGAAATTGGTCTATGCAAGAAACAGCGGACCGTCTTGGAATTGCCAAAAGCACGTATGCCGGTTATGAGTCTGGATATAGGGAACCGCCGCTACATGCTTTATGTCAAATGGCGGATTTATTTAATACAACGGTGGACTATATCCTAGCTCGATCCGATCATAACATAGTTCAGTTAGAACTTACGTCACTGTTAAAATCAACTAATCAGAACATTACTCTTGATCAGCATCCGTTAACACCCGAAGAAATACGTGATTTTATAGCTTTTATTAGGTATAAACGGGATATCGATTCCCAATGATGGTATATAACCGGAATAACCGACTTTTCATGCTAAAACTATGTGCGAAGAAATGTAAGGAGAAGGAAATATGCTTAAAAAATTCACATTGCGTACATCAAAACGAGATGAAATGATCGAAATTACCCATGTCGTTCAATCGTTTATAACTGAACGGCATCTTAATGAAGGTGCGGTAATCATATATTGTCCGCATACAACGGCGGGGATTACAATTAACGAGAACGCGGATCCTGATGTGAAACGAGATATGATCCGCCGCTTTGATGAAGTGTATCCGTGGCATCATTCGCTAGATTGCCATGCAGAAGGAAATACAGCGGCGCATATGAAGGCGAGTACAGTTGGTGCGTCACAGCATGTGATTGTCACAAATGGGAAGCTTCTGCTTGGAACCTGGCAAGGGGTTTATTTTTGTGAGTTTGATGGGCCGCGGCAACGCACGTTTTATATAAAAGAGATACGAGACTAGAGGTAGTATAACATCACGTTTCATTCCCAAAATGCATGTAAATATACATAGGTTTTTATTTATCGTTCGTTAATTATCAAATGATTTTGCAGGAAAACAATTTCTAACCTTATATATAACCTGAAAAAACGAATAAAAATTATTCTTATTTTCTGATAGTTCGTTTATAATAACTATGAAGAGATAAGGAAGGAGCAATCATATGTATCAATCGAAGAAGATTTTATTGTTAGGATCAGGTGAGTTAGGGAAAGAGGTTGTAATTGAAGCGCAGCGTCTTGGTGTTGAGACGATTGCTGTTGATCGATATGAGCATGCTCCGGCTATGCAGGTAGCACATCGAAGCTATGTCATTGACATGCTGGATGCAGAGCGGGTTAGAGAGATTGTTGAAAAGGAGCAGCCAGATTTAATTGTACCGGAAATCGAGGCTATCGCTACATCTGAACTAATCAAGTTAGAAGAGGAAGGATTTCGTGTAATTCCTACTGCACGTGCAGCTAAACTCACGATGGACCGTGAAGGGATTCGTCGGTTAGCTGCTGAAACGCTGCAGCTTCCGACAGCAAAATATCAATTTGCTGATACATATGAAGAATTTGTACAGGCTGCCAAAGAAATCGGGTTTCCGTGCGTTATTAAGCCTCTTATGAGCTCTTCAGGAAAAGGACAAAGTGTATGTCGTTCTGAAGAACAATTAGAGGAATGCTGGAAAATAGCTATGGAAGGAGGCCGGGTGCAAAAGGGAAGAGTCATTATCGAAGAGTTCATCCGATTTGATTCAGAAATCACTCTTCTTACTGTACGCGCGGTGAATGGAACATTATTTTGTGCTCCAATCGGTCATATACAAAAGGATGGAGACTATATCGAATCCTGGCAGCCTCATCATATGACAGAGCAGCAAGTGCAAGAAGCAAAGAGAATTGCTCAAACGATTACAGAGGAGCTTGGAGGCTATGGACTATTTGGCGTGGAGCTCTTCCTGTCCGGAGAAAAGGTGTATTTTAGCGAAGTGTCTCCGCGTCCGCATGATACAGGCCTTGTTACACTCGTTACGCAAAATTTATCAGAGTTTGCATTGCATGTTCGAGCGATTTTAGGATTCCCTATTCCTGAGATTACTCTTGTAACACCTGGGGCGAGCCGTCCGTTAAAATCAACTGATGAATTGAATGAGTACATAATTAGTGGATTGGGCGAAGCATTAGCTGTGCCGAACACACAAGTTCGTGTATTCGGAAAACCAGTAACAAAGGTAGGACGCCGAGTTGCTGTAACCTTGTCGACCGCTGATACAGTAGAAAAAGCGAGAGAGAATGCTAAGCTAGCACTAGACCACTTAAATATACAAAAAGCATAAAAGTATAAAAAACCTGCCTTTATATGAGTACGAGGCAGGTTTTTTTATTGTTATTCATTCTATCAAGACGATTGGATAGCAATTTAACTGCACCAAAATTAAATAAACTAGACCAGATATTGAGTTTTTTTAAAATCTATCTACCCATGTTAATTTTGAAATTTGCTGTAATATTATTACTTTATAAAAAGGTAGTATGATATTTTAAATAGAATTATAGAATATAGCGTATAAAAGATTCCTTTTAATATCTAAAATAAGATAGGAGGTGATTATTTGGATAATGCAGCAGAGAAACCGCTGTATTATGATGGAAGCGGTTCCTTATCCTTGCAAATAAATGCAACAAAGAATGGAAAGCAAATTGTTATAAAGCCAGATATAAAAAGCACGGTCCCAATCCCTTATTTTCCTTACTTTAAACAGTAAAAGTAAGAATTAAAACCCTCTCAGCATTCGGTATGCGCTTGGGCAGGCTTTGTTACTAAAATATTTCAGGTTGGTTAATTAGTATTTGTAAAGAAGGAATTCCCTTACAATAAATGGAATATGACATATATCTATCATATTTGTAGGGGTGATGATTTCTTATGAAAATTTTGCAAGTAAACGCAATAGAGGTCCTAGATAGAATCACCGATGGTTTCTTTGCGCTAGATGAAAGTTGGCGCTTTACCTACATGAATGAAGAGGCAAGTCATCTTTTGTTTTGTAATCGTGATGATTTAATCGGCAAGAATATATGGGAAGAGTTCCCGGAAGCCGTTAACTTACAGTTCTATAAACAGTACCATAAAGCTCTCGCAGAACAAATATCTGTTACATTTGATGCGTATTTTCCACCGCTTGATACATGGTTTGATGTACGAGCGTATCCTTCACCAAATGGTCTTTCTGTATTTTTTAAGGATATTACAGAAAAAAAGAAGATGCTGAAACAACATGAGCAGCATTACAAATCGTTGTTTGAACAAAACCCTGATGCTGTTTATTCCTTTGATTTAAATGGAAACTATTTAAGTGTGAACTCAAAAACAGAAAAAATGTTTGGCTATACCGAAGAAGAATTGTTACAACTGTCGTTTGTGCCACTGGTTAATCAAGATGATCTAGAACGGACCGTTCAACATTATAAAAAAGCTGCCAGCGGTATAACTCAAAATTATGAAGCAAAAGCACTGCATAAGGATGGGCATGTCGTTCATGTGAATGTAACAAACATGCCAATTATAGTAGATGGAGAGATTGTCGGTGTATATGGAATTGCGAAAGATATCACAATGCAGAAACAAACGGAAGAAAGACTGCTTCGGTCTGAGAAGCTTTCGGCTGTTGGAGAGCTTTCCGCTTCCATTGCGCATGAAATACGAAACCCTCTTACATCGCTGAAAGGTTTCTTGCAATTAATGAAAACCTCAACTACAGATGATTTACAAAATTACTTTCGAATTATGTTAGATGAAATTACTCGAATTGAAACGATTACAGGGGAGCTGCTCCTGCTAGCTAAACCGCAAGTCCATCAGTTTCACTTTGAGAATATAAAAGAAATGATAGAGAATGTTGTTATCCTTATTCGTTCTCAAGCTCTCATGAATAAGATTGATATTTATGTTAATTCGGATGAACTGCCTCTTGTGAATTGTATTGGAAACCAGCTTAAACAAGTCTTTATCAATCTCATAAAAAATGCCATTGAATCTATGCCTGATGGAGGAAAGATAAAAATCAACCTGCACAACGATTCTAAAGATAGTGTATTTATCCAAGTTATCGACCAAGGTTGTGGAATCCCGGAAGAATTACTCCCAAAAATCGGACTGCCATTTTATACAACAAAGGATAAAGGAACTGGGTTAGGGATGATGACTACCTTGAAAATTATTGAATCTCACGGGGGAACAGTAGATATTTTAAGCCAAGTCGGCAAAGGTACGACAATTAATATACATATACCTGTTAATTCATTAGCTGTAAAAAATATTGACGAGAAAGATTTTAGAGAGAATCCAGTCTGATCATGGAAACGGATTACAAGCGCTGCAAATGAATATAACAAAAAATAAAGGGGAAATTCTGGATATATGGTTGTAAACAAGGATATTTAGTATATAATACTAGTAAATTCAATGTTTGTTCTATGTAATCGTAAAGCCCACCAAGCGCAGAAATGGTTCTTGGTGGGCTTTGACTGTTTTCTGGATGCGCGGCATTGCAGGAGTTGGAAGGGAAAGTGAGGGGACACCATGTTAAAGATGACACGATTATTTATGCTGCTGCTGATTTCCTACACGTATTACGTACACATACCAGATAAGGAAACAGGAACAAGGATTTTTGTCGGTGCGGTTATGCTGCTGTATACCCTGAATCATTTTTATATTATGTCGGAGCGTTGTAAGCCTTGGCAATTGCTTATGCTGCTCTTTGTTGATAGTGCCGCTGCGGCAAGCTTGGGTTTTTTATTCGCCCCCGGTACACTGTATCTAATCCTATTTGGCGTACATGCTCTTACCCTATTTTTATATACAGAGAAACGGGTGATCACCATCGGCTTTTCTGTATGGTTTTTTGTCTGTTGGAGTGGGGTTCTGCTTTATACATATATTTTTTTTCAGGGAGTAGATGCGGCGGAGAATATTATAAGTTTTATGTTTGTGTTCTTCCAAGCACTTGTTGGAAGTCTCATTCGTAAACTCATGCTCGCTAGACAAACGGTAGATCAACAGTATGAGAGATTAAATGAGTCGCATATATCGTTGCAAGAAGCACATGAACAGCTGCGCCTATATGCCAAGGAGGTAGAGGCATTAACCGTTATACGTGAACGCAACCATATTGCCCGTGAGATTCATGATACAGTCGGTCACAATATAACAGCTCTTCTTGTGCAGATTCAGCTGGCGCAAGAATTGTTAAAGCATAGTCCGAAACAAGCTGAACAAACACTGCAAACATGCTATGGCCTTGCACGAAATTCCTTGCAGGAAGTAAGACTCTCCGTTCGAACTTTAAAAGAGGAGGAGGCAGAATCCCAGCATCTTGTATCTGTTCTCAGGACGTTGTTGGAGGACTTTTCCAATACGACAAATATGGAAATAAAATTTGAGCTAAAGGGAGATCCAACCTGCATACCGATATCGCTTCACCCAACGCTTGCTCGGATTGTACAGGAGTCGTTGACAAATGCAAAAAAACATGGAGGTGCCTCACGGTGTGTTGTAGCTTTAGCCTGTATGGAGCAAAAGGTGATTGTCTCAATTGAGGATAACGGGACAGGAGCGGGGCATATTCATCTTGGCTTTGGTTTGGTGAATATGAAAGAACGTGTTGAGGAGCATGGGGGTGATATTTCGTTTCAAAGTAAGAAAGGCACAGGATTTCAAGTAAGGGTGGAGTTTCCCTTAGAGGAAAAGAAATGGATGATCAGGGGGAATAGGTAATGATTAAAGTTATGGTGGTTGATGATCAGCCTCTGGTACGTGATGGGTTAGCAATGCTGCTGAATTTACGGTCGGAATTAGAGGTCGTGGGCACTGCCAACGACGGAAAAGAGGCCTTTGAGCACGCTAAACAGCTAGAACCTGATATTATCTTAATGGATATCCGTATGCCAGGTACAAACGGGGTGGAAGGAACAAGGCTGCTTCGTGAACATATGCCTAAAGCGAAGGTACTTATGCTTACGACATTTAAAGATAGCGAACTTATTTTCGAAGCGCTGGAAAATGGAGCGGCCGGATATTTACTAAAGGATATGCCAACAGAGGCAATTGTTCAGGCTATTCTTACTGTTCAATCTGGGGGAGTCGTTTTACCTCAGGATGTTACAGTGCAGGTGCTAAAGGAACTAAAAAGGACGAAGAATCCTGATTCTCAGGATCAAGGGATTCCAAAAACAGTAGAGCAACTGACAGAACGGGAATATGAGGTGCTGCAACAGCTTGGAAGGGGTCTTAGCAATCGTGAAATTGCTGCTGAGCTTTATATTACGGAGGGGACGGTCAAAAATCATGTTTCCAATATTATTAGCAAATTGGAGCTTCGCGATCGTACACAAGCTGCTGTTTTTGCTGTTCGTTACCATATTACAAAGTTCCTATGACTTTTGGCATATACCGATACAAAAAAGCAGCTTTGTTAGCTGCTTTTTTTCATGTGCAAATTCTATCGTAGGTACGATGGGGAAAATATTCTTTTTTAATACACTGTTAGTAAGATCAAAAGAAGGAGCTGTTTTTATATGCTGGATGTTCAAAACATTACAAAATCGTTCGGCAAAAAAGATGTAGTACGCGGAGTTTCTTTTACAGTGGAGAAGGGGGAATCGTTCGGTTTACTTGGACCGAACGGTGCTGGAAAGTCTACTACAATTTCAATGATTTGCGGCCTTGTTCCGTGTGATCGTGGAGAGGTACGGATTGGTGGTCTATCTATTAAGAAACATTCGATGGAAGCAAAGAGAAAGATTGGAATTGTACCGCAGGATATTGCTTTGTATCCAACAATGTCCGCGCGGGATAATCTTATCTTTTGGGGTAGTATGTATGGTTTAAAGAGAAGTGAAGCAAGACGTAAAGCAGAGGAAATTCTTCAATATGTCGGACTACAGGAACGGGCACGTGACAGAATCGAAACCTTCTCTGGAGGAATGAAGCGCCGTATTAATATCGGTGCAGCTTTAATGCACGATCCTGAGCTATTGATTATGGATGAACCAACTGTCGGTATTGATCCTCAATCTCGCAATCATATCCTTGAAATGATCAAAAGCTTGAACGAGAAAGGGATGACGATTATCTATACAAGCCACTACATGGAGGAGGTTGAGTATTTGTGTAAGCGTATTGCGGTTGTTGACCACGGAAAGCTTATTGCTATTGGAACAAAGGAAGATTTGTGCAGCCGTCTTGTTGATGGTACCGTCATTAAACTGAAGCTCAACAAATGGAATGAAGCATTTCTAACCCATTTAAAAGAGTTGCCATTTGTGGAACGCCTAATGATACAGCAGGATGAGAGTATTATTGATATTTTTGTCGCGAGTAAACAGGCAATTAGTGATATTACCGCTTGTACAATACAACACGATTTACAGGTGCTGGCTCTGGAAGTAAAGGACCCCAATCTAGAAACATTGTTTTTACAATTAACCGGTCGCTCACTACGCAATTGAGGGGGAGGAAGGGATGAAAAGCTTACTTATCGCATGGAAGGATTTTAAGATTCGGATGCGTGATCGCCGCGGATTCATGATGATGATTCTCATGCCGCTTGTATTAACAGCTATTCTTGGATCCGCACTTAGTGGAACCATGAACAATGAAAATCTCCCAACCACGGTGCTTGCTTATTATCAAGCCGACTCTGATGCTGCGGCTGTTATGCTGAAAAATGATGTGTTAGCTGGAAGCAGCTTTAAGAATGTGGTTCAGGTAAAGGAGGTTTCCTCAAAGGAGGAGGCTGTGCGGTTAGTAAAGAGCGGCAAGGCAGATGTAGGATTAATCATCCCGCCAGGGTGGAGTGCAGATCTTAGGGCGGGAATTTTGAAGGAACCAACGCTGCTTACAGATCCTGCTAAAGCAGTTCGTTCCTCCATTATTGAAAATATTATCTTAGCCTTTTCTAACGAATTGAAAACAACAACCATTTCCATTCAGATGGTTGTAACAGATTTGACCCAATCAACGCCAGCATCAACCATAAAAATGGATATGAACGCCTTTTCTAATAAAATTCGTAAGGAGGTACAGCAGGAATCAAATTTCGCCATTAAGGAAGGTACGATCGGAAATAAGACTGTATCCTCCAAGCAGTATTATGCTGCTGGCATGGGCGTAATGTTTCTTTTATTCAATGCAACGGTTGGAGCAAAGATGATTGTGCATGAACGGTCAATAGAGACCTTAGCCCGTTTATTAAGCACACCAACACGTACTGTATCTATATTATTGGGGAAATTTTTCGGGACACTGTTGTTTGCGTTTGTTCAGTTTTTGATTTTTATTAGTGCGACCCATTACGCATTTGGCGTTAACTGGGGGGATAATATTGGACAGTTGTTAACTGTCGGTATTGCTTATAGTATTTGTGTATCTGGTTTATCTATGATCATTGCTGCGACTATCCAAAATGAAAAAACTGCAGATATCATTGGCGGTATTGGGATACAGCTGCTATCTTTACTTGGCGGGTCGATGCTCCCGATCTATGCTTTTCCTGAGACACTGCGCAATATAGCGAATATAACTCCTAATAAATGGGCGCTTACAAGCTTTCTTGACATTATGGGGGGAACAACTTGGATCTCGCTTCTGCCAGCAGTACTGGTTTTGATAGCGATTGGTCTTATATCAGTGACAGTCGGAACAATGCGCTTGAAGGTAAGATAGGGGGAAAATGATGAGACAAATACTAGCGATTTGTATGTGTGAATTAAAGCGTCTGCTGCAAAAGCCTCAAAGCTATCTGCTAATGTTTGGCATGCCCATTGTTTTTACGCTGCTGTTCGGTAATTTGTTGGACGGCTCGAGCGATATTAAGGTTAAGCTAATGCTCGTAGATGAAGATGAAACCGTACTATCACAAGCATATGCTGATCAACTGAAGCATGAAACGGGCCTAGCTTTTCAAACAGCCTCCATGTCTACAGCGAAGAACCAAGTACAAGACAAAAAGGCTTCGGGTATTATCAAGATCCCAAAAGGATTTCAGAGCCGCATCATTACTGGGGAGAAAACGGAGATTGTTTTTTTACATAACCCAGATTTTACAACGGGAGCAGTAGTAAAGCAGCTCCTAGCTAATACACTTAAAAAGATTAACACAGAAGTGAAAGCGTCCGTTTCCTGGAGCGAGCACAGCGGGGAGCCCTGGGAAGGTATGTACAGGAAGATTGACCAGGAAGCCTCCGCAGTTCCAATTTCCTTGCAGAAGGAAACTATAATTGATAATCAAACACAGGCAGGAATGAGTAATGTGGCAGAACGGGCGTCTGGCTTTTCCATTATGTTCGTTATGATTGTTATGATGAGTGCAACTGGTGCTATCTTAGATGCGCAGAGAACGGGGATATGGTATCGGATGCTATCAGCTCCAGCTTCAAGGTCGCAAGTATTAAGTGGGTATCTTCTTTCGTTCTTCCTGCTCGGCTGGCTGCAATTCGGTTTGTTGATGCTATTTACAAATTGTTTTTTTCGCGTACAGTGGGGAGATATGCTTGGTTTGCTGATCCTCGTTTCGGCAATGCTTTTGGCTATTATCGGACTGGCGCTTCTTGTGGCAGGAATTGTTAAAACAGCGGAACAACAATCGTCTCTCGGTAATTTACTTGTTGTTTCTACCTGTATGATTGGCGGTGTATATTGGCCTCTTGAAATTGAGCCGCAATTCATGCAAAGAATGGCAGATTTCGTCCCGCAAACATGGGCTATGCGAGGGTTTACAGAGTTAATTGCAAAAGGTGGATCTATTGTAGATGTTATGTCATACACAGGAGTTTTACTTATTTTTGCTATTGTTTTCTTTGGCATTGGACTGACTCGGATCCGTTATAAGTAGGGGGAGAGCTATAAAAGGCAGCGAAGCTCGTAAATGCTTGATACAATAGGGGTTACTACGGTGCCGTTTTCTATACTAGTGAATCGAGTTAATCTAATATGATATGGAAAATATAGGTTGATAATTATCTGAATAAATAATATAATATGGAAAATTAAACAAGTAAATAAACGATGCGATGATGAAGAGGAGTAGACATTAGGAACACTTCAGAGAGCTGATGGTTGGTGAGAATCAGTGTGGGAATTTTGTTGAATGGGCTTCTGAGCAACCAGACTGAATGATTAGTAGGTCATGGCGGAAAGTCTCACCGATAAAAGGGACAATGTATCGAACAATTTTATATTGTTTCTGTACAGTAAGTGCGTTTATTTAGTAAACGAATAAAGGTGGCACCACGGGTTTCCCGTCCTTTTTTAGGATGGGAAACCCTTTTTTTATATAAAAACATGTTTAAGGAGTTGTTTAACCATGGGTAAAGTCGGATTAGATTTGGCAAGAGTCGTATTTATCGGTAGGACATTTGAAGAATATTTAGATATGTTTTCTATTACAGCAGATGAACTCGAAGGTAAGAAAATACTGGATTGTCCAGCAGGAGCGTGTTCCTTTACTGCCATTGGTAACCAAAAAGGCTTAGACATAACTGCATGTGATATTGCTTATTATCATCAAGGAGCAGACCTAAAAAACAAAGGGCTTCGGGATGTTGAACATGCTATGGAGAGTATGGAAAAAGTTAAGGATAACTATAAATGGGATTATTTTAAAGATATAGAAGATTTGAAGAAACATCGATTAAGCGCTTTACATGATTGTGCAAATGATATGAGAGAAAACAATGAGCGTTACGTTCCAGCTGCTTTACCCGAATTGCCTTTCAAAGATAAGGAATTTGACATAATTCTGTCTGCACACTTCTTATTCACATATGCGGACCGGTTAGATTATGAGTTTCACATTAAAACATTAAATGAATTATTGAGGGCAGCTAAAGAAGAGATTCGGATTTTTCCATTGGTAGACTTGGAAGGAAAACGTTATGCACATTTGGATCATGTAATGGATTACTTGGATAAAAAAGGATTTCATGTTGAAGAGGTACATACCTCATATGAATTTCAAGCAAATGCCAATTCTATGTTAATCATTAAGAATCAAAGTTAAGTGAGGGGATGGAAATGGCACAAATTAAAATTTATGGCATTAAAGAAAGGTTAAATATAATTAAAGAGACACTATCGAATATTATACATTCGTGCGTAATGGATGCATTGGAGTATCCGGCTGACAAGAGATTTCAACGATTTTTTTCACTGGATAACGAGGATTTTTACTTTGCAGGTGGAAGAACAGAAGCATATACGGTCATTGAGATTAGTATTTTTGAAGGTAGAACGGTTAAGGCTAAAAAGCGATTGATAAAGCTGCTATTTGAACGGATACATAGTGAATTAAGCATATCCCCGCAGGATGTTGAAATAACTATTTTTGAGACTCCAAGACATAATTGGGGAATAAGGGGATTGCCCGGGGATGAATTAACACTAACTTATAAAGTTGATGTCTAAGTTTTAAAAGCTTATTTTATTTTAATTTATACATAAATATTGAAATGTTTGTGAATGCTACAACTACAAATGGAGGTGATATAGTATGGCACGCAGAAACAATAACAACGAAGTATTAGTAGGAAGTGCAGAAGCAGCTCTTGACCAAATGAAATACGAAATTGCACAGGAATTTGGCGTCACACTCGGCCCTGATACAACTTCACGTGCGAACGGGTCTGTGGGTGGAGAAATTACAAAGCGTTTGGTAGCATTGGCTGAGCAGCAGCTTGGTGGAGCAAACAGATATTCCTAAGATGTTCTTCAGTTCTCCTAGCCCCTGCTTCAACTACCTGATTTTCTATCTACAACGAGTAGGGGCTTATAATCCTTTTCTTGAGTAACTACATTAACTCATTTTCGCGCCTCTTTTATTCTGGCATCCTGTTCTATTTGATAACTTAAGTTTGGGAACCTATGTGAATATCATAGCAACTATCTAAATGTCTTGTTTTCTTATTTAGGAAATATAGGAGGAACGGAGTAAAACCAATTTAAAGTCCAAGAATAGAGTTAAAAAATGTAAGTAGTTCTTCTTCCTTATCACAGTATATAATTGTCTATGTTAAGCGGTTTTTAAGGAAGAGTGATGAAAATGAAATATAGGGGCAGAATAACTGCGTTTATTGTTGTTTTAATTATTAATTGTTCGTTTATAACTTTTCATTTTTTTAGAGATGGATACATTAATACTGTTGATTTTATAGTGTTGCCGATTCTTCTTACGCTCGCTTGGTGGTACGGTAAACAGTATGACAAAATGAAATTACTCGTAGAAAAAGATAGAGCTCAAAGCAAGGAATTACAAACGCGTAAGGAACAGCTTCGAGCTATATTTGAGAAAGCGCCTATTGGTATGGCCCTTTTGAATACAGAGGGTAGACCTATTATGGTGAATCCAAAGTTACAAGATATGCTTGGGTATAGTGAGAAAGAATTATGCACTATGACTCTTAGCAGTTTTAGTCATCCAGATGATACTGCAATAAATATGAAGCTTTTAAAGGAATTAATGGCAGGAAAAATCGAACATTATCAATTAGAAAAGCGTTATTTTCGTAGGGATGGACAATTAGCTTGGGGGAATGTAACTGCATGTCTTTATCCTGATGAAAATGGTGAATCGTCTTATGTTTTTGGAATGGTAACGGATATTACGGAACGCAAGATAGCTGAACAGCGTCTTCAAGAGGCTTATCAGGAGATGGAATATCTTTCGAATAAAGACGGATTAACTGGCATTGCGAATCGCCGTTATTTTAATGAATATTTGATTCGAGAATGGGAATGGGCTGTAAGCTATCACAAACCATTATCTCTAATTATGCTCGATATTGATTATTTTAAGGAATTTAACGATAATTATGGTCATCTGGAAGGTGACGAATGCTTAAAACGAGTAGCAAGTATACTAGAGGAGACAGTCAAGAGATTGACAGATTTAGTTGCTCGCTATGGTGGTGAGGAGTTTGCTGTTATTTTGCCAGAAACTGACATGAACGGTGCTTGTATTGTGGCAGAAAAAATACGTTCTACCATTGAAGAGTTGTGCATTCCGCATATAGGATCCAAGGTTAGTAAATTTGTTACTGTTAGTGTTGGGGTTGCTACAATATTCCCACATTCAAATTCTAATTCAGAAGGTCTAATTCTTGAAGCAGATAGAACACTATACCAGGCGAAACAAAAAGGCCGCAATCGAGTTGAATGTTAAAGAAATAAAGTTCAAGAAAGGACCAAAAATAGGTCCTTTTTACTTTGATGAATTACCAACATTATTGATTAAACAAAGCCTAAAAAAAGAGAGTACTTCTGTAACGCTCCTGTTCAGGAGATATCACGTCCAGGCTTCTTGCAGCAATCGTATGCCTTCCTCCAGTTCATTTTCTGATAGACACCCAAAACCTAAAAGGAGGCGGGGAGGCGATTGGGTGTTGGGGCCCAGCCAATACTGGGATGTAGCATAGACCCTTACTCCTTTTTCTTCTGCTCTGCGTATGAGCTCGGATTCAGAACGTCCATCATGCACCTCCAGAACGATGTGCAGACCGGAATGCTGTCCAATAACCTTTACCCTCGTTCCCAAATAGCGGTTGATGGCTGATAGAAGATAAGTATGTTTTTTCTGGTACACATTCTTCATTCTACGCAGATGCTTTTCCCACCAGCCCTCTGCCATGAAGCGTTCCAGTGTTTGCGTATGGATAAGAGAGGCTGTCGGTTCAAGGAAGGCTTTCTTTTTCCTAAAGGCTGGCAGCAAGGATTCGGGAAGTATCATATAGCTGATGCGAATCGCTGACAATAGGGACTTAGAGAAGGTTCCCATATAGATTACATTGCCTTTAGTATCTAGCCCTTGAAGTGCGGGAATAGGTCGTCCCTGATAGCGAAATTCACTGTCGTAATCGTCTTCGATAATGAGTCCCTCGTGTTTAGCTGCCCACTGCAGCAGCTTCATGCGTTTGTGTACGGGTAATACCATGCCAAAAGGAAACTGGTGAGAGGGAGTTACATACACAAGCTTTGCGCCTGATTGCTTCAGGTATTCCACATTAATCCCGTCTTCTTCTAAGGGAATTGGCGTCATCTGAAAATTAAGCTGAGAAAAAACCGCCTTTGCCCCATTGTAGCCAGGCTCTTCCACGGCAACAGACTGCTGTTCGGTTCCAATGAGCTGACAAAGCAACAGTAGCAGCTGTTGAGTACCTGCTCCTATGACAACTTGTTCTGGAGAACAATGAACTCCTCTGGATTGGCGCAGATATCCGGCCAAATGATAGCGAAGACCATATTCTCCCTGCGGGTCACCGTATAACGACAAGGGTCGTGTATATTCCTGCATGACTTGATGGGAGATCTTGTTCCAAACGGGAAAAGGAAAAGATCTCAAATCGATCGTGCCATTTCGAAAATCACAACGGATCGCAGGAGAGTCAGACGACTTGGATTCTAAGGATTCTGCCGCATCCTGCCGTTTGTCTTTTTGTTTGGTCTGTTCCTTTGGCACAGAAAAATCTTCTTCAAGCTCAAGCACATACAATCCGCTTCGCGGCCTGCTTTCCACATATCCTTCGGAAACCAGCTGCAGATAGGCAGCCTCTACCGTATTTCGGCTTATACTCAAGTGTTCCGATATCCGTCGTATGGCAGGTAATCTGGTTCCTGCAGGGATACGCCCGCTCTGGATTTCTTGGCGAATATGCCGATACAGCTGTACATAATAAGGGTCTTTTCTGTCCTCGCGCAAATTAAGGGTAATCTCCAGCATGTATACCTCCCCGGACTTTCCAATTATTTTTATAATTGACCCCATTATAAATGTTAAAATTGGCTCTAACAATCAGGGACAATAATATTTACACTAGTAGTAGAAAAAGAGCTGAGCATATAGGAGGCTACAGATATGATGCCAATACGTTATCATTTCTTGGAGTGCAGGGATGAGAAAAAGATTCATCACTTTTTGAGAAACGCGAGAGTGGGGTACCTGGGTTTGGCCCAGAGAGAACAACCGTATGTTGTTCCATTAAACTATGTGTGGTGGCAGGGCAAGATCTATTTCCACGGGGCTAGTACAGGTCGGAAGGTTGACATGATAGAAGAGAATCCTCACGTATGCTTCACAGTAAGCGAGGAATATGGAACAGTCGCCAACCCCGTCCCAGCTCATACAGACACCGCCTACATGAGTGTGATGGCTTTTGGAAAAGCGGACCGCGTCACTGACTTGGCAGAAGCGAAAGAGGCATTGCAGCAACTGTTGGATAAATATGTGCCAGGTTATTTCGAAACACCCTTGTCCAAAGAGCATGTGGAAAAATATCGTTCTCGCTTGGGCAGCGTCGTTTCAGTGTTCCGCATCTGTGTAGAGCATCTCACCGCCAAAGAAAATCTATTGGATGAGGGGATGAAATTTTATCCCGGACGTGAGCGGAAGATGGATGTATAGCCTGAAGGGGGAGACATGGAAAGCGTGAAGAGCATTACATCTTCTCAAGGACTATCCATTGGATTCCTATAAAGGCCATTTCTGATAAAGTACTCCTACTCTTATAAATTGTAGGAGTACTTTCATTCAGAGTGGTAAGGTAAAAGTACCGCTTCACAATAAGCCATTGCTACCTTGTATGTTAATTAACAGAGCCTATATAATAAAGAATCGCTCCTTTTTTACAAGAAAGCGATTCTTTAATAAAACGGTGGCTTTATTGTTTCACTTCTTCCCAATAATATTGAATAGCCTCTTTTCGAACTACTTCTGGGCACTCGACTTCATCGCCCCAATAGTCGTAATTGTTTTCTCCATTTATATGGTGAATGTCAACACTATAATATTTATCTTTGTATTTGAAAATAATGACTACCATTTCAGAATATCCTGCATCATCATTTCCAAGTTCCTGAATGAATTCTAGACCGTAACTTTCATGGTTTTTGCGTTCAGCAACAGATTCTAGTATTACATCTTTGGGAAATTTCATCTTTCTCGCTCCTTCATTTTTATAAGCGTATTTTACTACTTAAAAGAGTAAAAAGAAACTGGTTTCATACAAAATTTTGAGAAAGATGAGTTTAAATGGCTTTGATGATATTTAAACTAGTAAAAATGCATACATATGTTGAAGGTGCGCCTGCTACTCTTGGTTATTCTTTTCTCTAAGTTTATGTTTCGGCACATAATCCAGAAACTTCCCTATACTTTGGTACACCTGTATTGCTTGTTGCATCTGCTCCGTATTTTCCAGCCTGTTTTCCACACGGGACACGATATCCTGCAATGCTTCTTCTAAGGTGGGGAGCATTTGTCCGCCAATCCCTTCACCTGTTTCTATAATCTTTGCAGAGGAACCATACTGGGATTCATCAAATTTTAAGATTTCTATTTCAGCTGCAATGCGGCTAAGTAAGGTAAAACGATAATGCTTTACTTCATATATAACACCGGGAAGTCTCATTTGAACTGTATCCATCCTACTCACCATCCTAAAAATATATTAAAATTAAGATGAATCTGCTGTATCCTATGCAGAACGGAAGAAATATAGTCTATTTTTTACTTCTGCATTTTTCTTACAAGAGTTCGCTTGCAAGAACAAAATTTTAAATTAGTCAACAAGGAGAACGCTAGCATTTATGAAATTTATTTCTTGGAATGTTAATGGCATTAGAGCATGTGTACGCAAGGGGTTTTTAGAATATTTTAAGGAGGTAGATGCAGATATATTTTGTATTCAAGAAACAAAATTACAGGCAGGACAAATCGAGCTTGACTTAGAAAACTACTTTCAATATTGGAATTATGCGATGAAAAAAGGATATTCCGGTACAGCTATATTTACAAAGAAGAAACCGCTATCTGTAAAGTATGGCATCGGTATAAAGGATGAAGAACCTGAAGGGAGAATCATTACTCTAGAGTTTGAGGAATTTTATTTGGTTAATGTATATACGCCAAATTCCCAAAGAGATTTAGCCAGACTCGACTTTAGACTTTCTTGGGAAGATGAGATACGTAATTATCTTCAGGAATTGGACAAAATCAAGCCCGTAGTTCTATGTGGGGATTTAAATGTAGCCCATCATGAAATCGATTTAAAAAATCCAAGAGCCAACAAAGGAAATTCCGGCTTTACAGAAGAAGAGCGCGGAAAGATGACGACACTATTAGATTCTGGTTTTATTGACACTTTCAGGTTTCTATACCCAAACAAAATAGATGCGTATACATGGTGGTCGTATATGAATCAGGTGCGGGAAAGAAATATAGGATGGCGCATTGATTATTTTATTGTATCGAAAAGACTGAAGGATATAATAAAAGAGGCACAAATTCATTCCCATGTACTGGGGAGCGATCATTGTCCGATTGCTTTAGAAATAGCATTGACATAATACATATAGAGAATATTTTTTACGTTATATTTTTTTGATGATCATTGATTTGTAATGCAACTATAATTTTAAACTATGGATGAGCTTAGAGGAGTAGTCCGTTTGTTATCATTCTATTACGTTGAAATCCACAAAAACAAAGATCGCATGTAAGATAAGGTTGAATTTTGTAATGATGCATTATACTTTGCTTAGTAATCAACTTCAATTCTAGGAATAGATGCATACTACCCATAACTACAAGAAAAGATTACAATAAGTTTATACATCATTAGGAGGTGTTCTGTTAGTGCGATTAAAGGGAAAGAAAATCATTAGTCTTGTGCATCATGAATGTGAGGATTTAGAATTATGGTATCCGATTCTTCGTTTACGAGAAGAAGGTGCAATTGTTCATCTTGCCGGGGAGAAGGCAAAGGAAACGTACATAGGTAAATACGGGGTTCCGGCAGAATCTGATTTTGCATTTGATGATATTAATCCTGAGGAGTATGATGCACTGCTCGTACCAGGAGGATGGGCACCGGATAAGCTGCGCCGTTTTCCTGAGGTGCTTGCGTTAGTGCAGCATATGGAGGAAAGAAAAAAGCCAATTGGTCAAATTTGCCATGCGGGCTGGGTGCTGATTTCTGCAAAAATTCTGCAGGGAAAAAAAGTAACAAGCACACCGGGTATCCGCGATGATATGGAAAATGCAGGAGCACAATGGTTTGATGAGCCTGTGGTGGTGGATGGACATCTTGTTTCAAGTCGCCGTCCCCCAGATTTACCTGAGTATGTAAAAGTTTTTGCCGATGTGTTAGCTCAGCAATGAACAAGAGGAAAGGGCTTCTCTTTTTAAGAGAACATGGTTTTATAGTTTGAGGATTCCCTTAAGGAATCCTCTTTTACTTTGGGGTATTTAGATCAAAACATCTTACGCTGCATGTAATGCCAGCTTTATTGTACTCACTCTCTTTTTTATTTGCTTAAACCTTTTTTTTCATAAGTGTTTACTGTAAAATAACAAATAGATAGTAGATATTATGAACTGGTCATAATTTAAGGAGTTAGGGTGATGAAATGAAATGTGTTGGTATTATCGGTGTCGGTGCTTATGTTCCAGATAATATTGTGACAAATTATGATTTGGAAAAAACAGTGGATACAAGTGATGAGTGGATCCGCACAAGAACAGGCATTGAAGAACGTAGAATCGCTATTGATGATATGGATACGTCTCACATGGCAATTATTGCCGCGAAAAATGCCCTTTTACATGCATCTTTAGATGCTGAGGATATAGATTTGATTTTAGTCGCTACAGCAACGCCTGATTATGCTTTTCCATCTGTTGCTTGTATGGTGCAAGAGGCTCTTGGTGTAAAACATATACCTGCGATGGATATCAGTGTCGCCTGTTCAGGGTTTGTATATGCGTTAGTTACCGCCCAACAATTCATTGAAACCAATACGTATAAAAATGTTTTAGTAATTGGCAGTGAAAAATTCTCCAAAATTATTGATTGGTCAGATAAAAATACATGTGTATTATTTGGTGATGGTGCTGGTGCTGTTGTACTCAGTGAAGTCTCCGAAGGAAGAGGGATTTTATCTTTTGAACTAGGTGCGGAAGGTGCTGGGGGAAAACACCTGCTAGTGGATCATGTAACTAATACTGTAAAAATGAACGGCAGAGAGGTTTTTAAATTTGCTGTTCGCCAAATGCCTGAATCCAGCCTGAATGTTGTAGAAAAGGCGGGTCTCCAGAAAGAGGATGTTAATTTTCTTGTACCACACCAAGCAAATATCCGCATTATTGATGCAGCAAGAGAAAGACTCGGTCTTGCGCATGAGAAGGTTTCTACAACTGTAAAGAAACATGGAAATACTTCTGCAGCCTCTATTCCGTTAGCTTTGTTTACTGAAATTCAAAATGGCCTCATTCAGGACGATGATGTGGTTGTAATGGTTGGTTTTGGGGCTGGGTTAACTTGGGGTGCTGTATGCTTAAGGTGGGGTAAATAGCTTTATATAAAGAGGGGGAACAACATATGAAAAAACGAGTAGTTATTACAGGCGTTGGGGCTATAACGCCTTTGGGGAATGATGCTCACACCACATGGGGAAATATTAAAAATGGTGTGTCAGGTATTGCTCCTATGACTAGGATTGATACGGAGAAGTTTAATGTAAAGGTAGCAGGAGAAGTAAAAAACTTCGTGCCAGAAGAATTTATGGACAGCAAAGAATCAAAAAGAATGGCTCGTTTTACACAGCTTGCGATTGCCGCGAGCAAAATGGCTGTGGAAGATGCAGGACTCCAAATTGGAGAAAATGTAAATCCAGAACGTATCGGAGTATGGATTGGTTCTGGGATTGGCGGTTTAGATGCGTTTGAAGAACAACATAAACGATTTTTAGACAAAGGTCCAAAACGTGTAAGTCCGTTTATCATTCCAATGCTTATACCAGATATGGCTTCAGGGCGTGTATCCATTGAATTAGGAGCAAAGGGTATCAACAACTGTTCCGTTACTGCGTGCGCCTCTGGCGCAAATTCCATTGGGGATGCATTTCGTGTGATTCAAAATGGTGATGCGGATATTATGATTGCAGGTGGAACAGAAGCAGCCATTACAGACATGACAGTAGCGGGATTTTCGAATATGACAGCACTTTCTACGAATCCTGATCCCAAAACGGCAAGCCGTCCCTTTGATAAAAACCGCGATGGATTTGTGATTGCGGAAGGTTCAGGAATCATTATTATGGAAGAGCTAGAGCATGCAATGGCACGTGGTGCTAACATTTATGGAGAGCTTGTTGGGTATGGTGCTACAGGTGATGCGCATCATATTACAACTCCTGCGCCGAATGGTGAAGGCGGTCAACGTGCGATGAAATTAGCAATTCAAGATGCGGGTATTTCTTATGAACAAGTTGATTATATTAATGCCCATGGTACGTCTACACATTACAATGATTTGTATGAAACAAAGGCAATTAAAGAGGTTTTTGGGGAACATGCTTATAAGTTGGCTGTAAGCTCAACGAAATCGATGACCGGACATTTGCTAGGGGCAGCTGGAGCGATTGAGGCAATTTTTTCTCTTTTTGCGATTAAGGAAGGAATTATTCCTCCAACGATCAATTATGAAACACCAGATGAAGAACTCGATTTGGACTATGTTCCAAATGCGGCAAGGAAATCTAACGTAAATGTTGTTTTATCCAATTCATTGGGCTTTGGCGGCCATAATGCAACATTAATCTTCAAAAAGCTATAAGAAGTTTATATATATACCACAGTACAAAAACATCGGTGCTCATACCGATGTTTTTTGTTTTTTAATATGTTTTCTTATGTAGGATATACTAAAAAACAGGAAGCTCTTTTCATTGCTGTAACTTCCTCTTTTAAGAGTGGATAATCATTTTTAAATCTATAAGAAACCTTGTCTCCGACTCAAAATGCGTAGTAAAGTATCATTGGCTATAGCAAATAATCTTATTTGCATATACTTTTATACGTTTCTTCATCACATACTACAAATAGCTTTGCTTGTTCTGGAATAGAGTCACCTAATCGTTTGGAAATAGAAAAGTCGGTACCGTCAGAAAGCAGTGTAGCTCCATGATGTGATAGATATTCTTTAGCATCTGCATATGTGTTCCAGGCTGGTTTTTTATCTATTATGTACAAATCGTACCCTGCATTGCTTGTTAGTTGACGAATTACTTCGCTTGATCCACTAAATAAAATCGTTCGGGCAGCTAAATGGCCGGCTGTATCGTTAGGTGTAATAAATTCCTCTACCTTTGCATTTCTAAAGCTTTGTACATGCTTAGAATCCTGAATCTCACAAATTGTGTAAATATTTATATTGTTTTTGGAGCCAATTCCTTCGATAGATAAAGCGGTTAGTACGGTTGAGCCATCAGCTTCTCTAGAGGATGCAGCAGATTCAGGTGAAAAAATAAATACTTTTGAACATTCTAAAATGTTCGCTTGAAGAAGGGAGTTTTCTGAGGAGGGGTCTCCTTTTACAAATTTGACACGCTCATGCAGAATCGGTATTCTCTCCAAGACCTCATCAATAATCACAACAACCATTTCTTCGGAGGCTGCTAGGATTTCATGTAGTGTGATTTGTGCTTTTTTACTCCAACCTGCTAAAATAACATGCTTAGAATCTTTAATTTGCAACTTGCCTTCCTCCCTGAGTTTTTTTCGTATCATGAAAAAATCGATAACTTTTCCAATGAGTAATGTCATGAGTCCGATGCCGACAACATACAAAGTCATAGCGAATATTTTACCGGTAACAGTAGTAGGATATAAATCTCCATATCCTACGGTTGCCATAGTAGTCATCGTCCACCATAGACCATCAAAGGCGCTTGGAAAGGTTTCTGGCTCCACATGAGTCATAAATATGCTGCTTAATAAAATGAGGGAAATAGTGGCAAATACCAATGTCCAGGTATTAAATCGTATTGCTCGAATCCATAGTTTTTTTAGAAGAAGCAACTTGTTCACTTCCTTTGCTATTAGCTGAAGGCTCTATTATAGATATCTCTATCTTACAGGTTTAGTATATGAACTAATTCATTTTTAGTTGCTCAAAACTAGTAGTAATCATCTATGTTATAAGTATGGAAAATTACAAAGAAGATGCGATAGAGAATGGGATAAAGTGTATAACTCAACCTATCAAGCAATTATATTACACCGCCAATAATAAAATGATGCCCTTTATTCGCCAGATATACGATTTTGTTTTGATGCTCGTATAACTAATAAAACATCACTGAGAATTAGGAGTGCTCCTATCTAAAATATTCCACCTATTTATACTTCAATGCCCTTCATTTTTCCTCAGGCTATTTAAAATAGCTTTAAACCATTACTTTCTTTCAGTTTTTATATCATTTTATAAAAATAAAATATATATATGAAATGAATAAAGCCTTGATTTTTTTATCTCTGAAAGACGATTATTTTTTTGTACGCTAAAAGAGAACGGTTTAGTTGGGAGTATACCTCTTTTGTCATTATATTCAAGATAATTCCAATGATGAAACAGGGATCTTTTATTCTAGTGCACTACATTATGATAGAAGTAGAATGTTCGCGAAATGAGTATTTTTTTGCTTGTTTTATTTATTTTTCATGGATATAATACAGATATATCCGCGAAACGAGAACGAAAGAGATCGAGTCATACTCGTCTGTTATTATGGATCATAATTTCAAGGAAAAACCAGACTCATCTTGTTTCAAGTTAGCATACAGTTTTATAGAATCAAAATGAACGCGAAACGAGAACGTATCAACTCGAAATCTACAAAAATTTAAATAGCAAAACAGATAACAATTAAAGGAGTGCATTAGATTGAAAAAGCTGATGTTGTTCACTACTGGCGGAACAATCGCTTCATTAGAGGCAGAGAATGGCCTAGTTCCTGAATTGAAAGCAGAGGAACTTTTAAGCCATCTACCGGGACTTGATTTTCCCTGTCGAATTGATACTAAGCCATTAATGAATATCGATAGTACAAACATGCAACCAGAATACTGGGTCGAAATCGCAAAAGCTATCTATGAACATTACCACGATTATGACGGTTTTGTTATCACTCATGGAACTGATACTATGGCTTATACTTCAGCTGCGCTTTCGTATATGTTGCAAGACATAACAAAACCAATTGTAATTACAGGGTCTCAAATTCCAATTGCTTTTGAGAGAACAGATGCTAAAAGAAATATCTCTGATGCTCTTCGATTTGCTTGTGAAGAAATTGGCGGGGTATATGTCGTTTTTGACGGAAGGGTTATTCAGGGAACAAGGGCTATTAAAGTTAGAACAAAAAGCTATGATGCGTTTGAAAGCATCAATTATCCATACGTTGCTTATATAAACAAGAAGGATATTCAGTATAATAAACCGGTTCATACACCAAAGAATAAAGAGATTAAGTTAGATACCTCCCTTCGTACAGATGTTTCATTAGTTAAGTTACATCCTGGAATAAAACCAGAATTCTTTGACTCGTTTAAAAGTTTATGTCAGGGGGTTGTAATTGAGAGTTATGGAAGTGGCGGTATCCCGTTTCAAAGAAGAAACATTTTGGAGAAATTAAATGAATTGACTCAATCTGGAATATCTGTTGTTATTACTACCCAGTGTCTAGAGGAAGGAGAGGATATGGATATATATGAAGTAGGAAGAAAAGTAAATCAGGATACCATTATTCGCTCCAGAAATATGAATACAGAAGCAATTATTCCTAAGCTGATGTGGGTATTAGGGAAAACTCAGGATCCTCAAAGGGTTAAGGAAATGATGGAAACACCAGTTGCAGATGATATTACATTCTAAAATATATAAAGAAAGCAGGAAATATAGTGAAAAGTGAGAGAGCATACAGGATCGAGAAAGATTTTCTTGGTGAAAAGGAAATTCCAGCAGATGTTTATTATGGAATACAAACATTACGGGCTGTAGAAAATTTTCCTGTTACTGGGTATAGAATTCATGAAGAAATGATTAGAGCCCTGGCAATGGTCAAAAAAGCAGCAGCATTAGCAAATATGGATAGTAAGCGCCTATATGAGGGGATTGGAAAAGTAATCGTTCAGGCCTCAGATGAAATTTTGGAAGGGAAATGGCATGAGTATTTTATTGTCGACCCGATTCAGGGTGGCGCTGGGACTTCGATGAACATGAACGCAAATGAAATTATTGCAAACCGTGCACTTGAGCTGCTTGGTCATAACAAGGGTGAATATGGAAAGTTAAGCCCAAACACTCATGTAAATATGTCACAATCTACGAATGATGTGTTTCCAACAGCTATTCATATCTCAACTCTTAATTTACTAGAGAAGTTACTTCATACGATGAATGATATGTTGGATGTCTTCAAGAGGAAAGCTCAACAATTCGATCATATCATAAAGATGGGACGTACCCATCTTCAAGATGCTGTACCGATTCGTCTTGGTCAAGAATTTGAAGCATACAGTCGTGTATTGGAACGTGATATTAAGCGAATTGAACAAACACGTCAACATTTATACGAAGTAAATATGGGAGCGACAGCTGTAGGGACAGGCTTAAATGCGGATCCCCGTTATATCGAAAATGTCGTAAAATATCTGGCGGATATTAGCGGACTGCCGCTTATCGGAGCAGAGCATCTTGTCGATGCGACGCAAAATACCGACGCCTATACAGAAGTGTCAGCTGCACTGAAGGTCTGCATGATGAATATGTCTAAAATTGCGAATGACTTAAGATTGATGGCATCTGGCCCGCGTACAGGATTCGGCGAAATTACCTTGCCAGCTCGTCAACCTGGTTCTTCCATCATGCCTGGTAAAGTCAATCCGGTTATGGCAGAGCTCATCAATCAAATCGCCTTTCAGGTTATCGGAAACGACCATACGATTTGTCTAGCCTCTGAAGCGGGACAACTGGAATTGAACGTGATGGAACCTGTGCTTGTATTTAACTTGCTTCAATCAATTAGTATTATGAACAATGGATTTCGAAGTTTTACAGATCATTGCTTGAGCGGTATCGAGGCAAATGAGGAACGAATGAAAGAATATGTGGAAAAAAGTGTAGGGATCCTCACAGCTGTCAATCCACACTTGGGGTATGAAGTAGTATCACGCATTGCGCGAGAAGCTATTTTAAAAGGCAAACCTGTACGGGAACTTTGTCTCCAATATGATGTGCTAACGGAGGAAGAGCTTGATTTAATTTTAAATCCGTATGAGATGACAAACCCTGGAATTGCAGGAAGTGCTCTTCTCAATCAGGATCAACCAACATACCTAAAAATTAGATAGATATGTATTGGATTTCTATAGAATCTAAATATCGATCAGGAAAATATGCTTCCATTGGATCTGTCACAATTGATGCTTATACAGGAAAGTATATTTGAGCCCTAAAAATAACAAAGAAGTACTGCAGCAAACCACTAAAGGTAATCTTGAAAGGACTTATTTACAAGATTCAGGGGACTTGCATAGGAATCTTTAACCATTTAATCCATTTTCTTGGATTATCTAATTTTAAAAACTAAGTTCTAAATAACTAAGATGAAAGGGTAAAGAAGCTCCTCTACTCTTTCCATTTTGTTGAATTTCATCTGGAGGCACTCATATATGAATAGTAAGAACATCATTCGGACGTTAAGAATAGAAACCCCTTCCTTTCCAGGAAACCTCGGGAGGGTTGCAACCGCAATTGGACTAGCTGGCGGGGATATAGGTGAGATTGAAACGGTGCAAATCGGACCTAATTATACAGTACGCAACATCACTGTTCAGGTTGAACATGAGAAGCAGTTATTAGAACTGGCAGATGTTATTCGCGGTTTGGAAGGTGGAATCCACCTTCATGCTATCTCAGATGAGGTACTTCGCGCCCATGAAGGCGGTAAAATTCATATAAAAAGCAAAATGAAAATTCAATCTCTTGCAGATTTAAGACGTGTATATACACCAGGAGTCGCTAGTGTGTGTCAAGTTATAAAGGAGGATCCCGAAAAAGCAAGTGTTTATACTAGTATTGGGAAGACAGTGGCTATTGTGACTGATGGGACAGCTATTCTTGGTCTTGGAGACATAGGTCCGGTTGCAGGGATGCCGGTTATGGAGGGTAAATCGGCTCTGTTTGATCAATTAGCTGGAATCAACGGAATTCCCATCCTTTTAAACACGAAAGATCCTGAAGAAATTGTACGTACAGTGAAAAATATTTCCCCGGGGTTTGGCGGAATTTTACTGGAGGATATTGGTTCTCCGCATTGCTTTGAGATAGAGGAACGGCTTAAAAATGAGTTAGATATTCCAGTAATGCACGATGATCAACATGGTACGGCCGTTGTCACCCTTGCTGCTGCTATTTCCGCCTGTAAAAGTGTTGGAGTAGATTTAAGAGAAGCGTCGGTCGGACAAATTGGATTAGGAGCAGCAGGATTAGCGATTTGTCAGATGTTCATGGCTTACGGGGTTAAAAATGTGATTGGAGCGGATAAATCAGCGGATGCAAAAGCACGCTTGCAGAGATTTGGCGGAAATGTAGTTGATTCTCTTGAAGAATTAATGGAAAAATGCGATATTGTTATTGCCACTACGGGTGTTCCTGGACTAATCCAAGAAAAGTGGGTGAGACAGGGACAAATAATTCTTGCATTGTCTAATCCGAAACCAGAGATTGAACCAGAAGCTGCGCTGCGGGCTGGAGCGGCATACGCGGCTGATGGAAGATCTGTAAACAATGTTCTTGGATTTCCCGGCATCTTCCGGGGGGCATTAGATGCCAAAGCTAAACAAATTACTCACCAAATGCTTGTGGCTGCAGCTAAAGCAATTCAATCTTGCACCCAACCAGGCGACCTGGTACCTCATCCGTTAGATCCGAAGGTTCATGAGGTGGTTGCTCAGGAGGTTGCTAAAGCATCTTACATGGCTGTGAAATAACGTAATTGAAATATTTTTCAAGTTTTTTAGTTATTCCTGAGTCTAAGGAAGGCTAATTACAGGGCTTATAACATGCCTGGATAGAACTAGAAGAAACCTATCAGAATGTGATAGGTTTTTTTGTTAGAAGTATTATAAGAAACAATTCATCCTTATGTATCTTTGGTCGATTGAAGGTGTCTGAAAAACTTGGAACAGTAAGCCGTAAGTGCTCTGTTTATCCGCTGCGCCTCTATTTGTAAAAGCTTTATTCTATCATCTATAATAAAGAGAAACGAAATCAAACATTTATGAAGGAGACAGTAATCATGCAGCGAAAGAACATGATTTGTTTGCTCTGTGCAGTCATTGTAATTCTTGCTTTGGCCTTAGCGGGATGTGGTATAAACGCTGAGAAAAAAGGAACGGAGACACAGGATACTAAAAAAATTAAAGTTGAGAAAAATCCGATTGTTACAATTGTAATGGAGAATGATAAGCAGATTAAACTGGAGCTATATCCTGAAATCGCTCCAAATACGGTCTTAAATTTCATTTCCTTGGTGCAAAAAGGATTTTATGACGGGTTAACGTTTCATCGAGTTATTCCGGGCTTTATGATTCAGGGAGGAGATCCTGAAGGGATAGGCACTGGAGGTCCTGGATATAAAATTAAGGGAGAATTTAGCTCGAATGGATTTAAGAACAATTTAAAGCATGAAACAGGAGTTATTTCGATGGCTAGATCCAATGATCCAGATTCTGCGGGATCACAGTTTTTTATTATGGTAAAAAATGCAACCCATCTTGATGGTGAATATGCTGCCCTCGGTAAAGTAATCGAGGGGATGGATACGGTTAATGAAATCGTAAATGTGGAACGAGATAGTAAAGACAAGCCGATTCATGAGCAAAAAATGAAAAAGGTAACGGTTGAAACCTTTGGTGAAAATTATGATAAACCTGAGGTTATAAAATAATATATACTACAAACAACCTGTCGGCACAAGTTAAATCTCTAGTTATGTATTTCGGTTCAATAAAGTGTTAAAATCGTCTTTTTGTTGTGATCGAAAGAAGATAAATGAATCTTCCTTCGATCACAACAATTTTCTAAAAAATTGCCTTCTTATTTAAGGACAGATTCAGTATTCTTAACTGCATACCCTTCCTTGCTGCTCTTGCCATCCTGACGGTCGTGGTTCTCCTGATTTTTTTCCATATACATTTTATACACGTCCTCTGCAGTTAAACCAACCTTCATAGATAAGCTCGGCAGGAAGTGCCATAGATCGATAACCTCTTTGCGCAGTTCCTCCATATCTATTTCTTTCTCATTCTTCCACCATTTCCACGGTAACAACTGTCGGATCTCTTCGATTTCAGAATCCATCGCAACCGTAATACCCAACACCCAATCGGCTAAATTCTTGTCAATTTTACGTTCTTCAATAATCTTGTCATCTAGTTTCTGTTGCAAAGCGAAAATTTTGTCTAACTTATCCATTGTTATGATCCTCCTGTAACTTCTCGCATTCTTACATGCCTTCCTTACCATACAATAATTCGACGCTATAAAACAACCTAAAATGAATAAAGAAGGTATGAATGCATCAATTTCCAGTCGTATGGCAGTTCGTAATCATTATTACACAACTATTCTTATATTTTGGACCCTCAATTTTTTCCTAGATTTCCATATTGCTGCAATTTCTTGTATGAAACAAATACTAATTTCCGTAAGTCCAGTCTATTTGATCATGATCATTCAGATGGATTTGTCATGCCTGCTGATAAAATGAACTTCATTGCGTCTTCTGGCTTTATATCGAGTACTTCAATATCGCTTTTCGGAACAAGAAACGTTATCCCTGCCACCTGGAATGTCTGCGGGATGAAAACAGCAGCATATTCTTGTAAAGGTTCATATAGCGTATGCAGATCTTCAGATGTTACAAATCCAAGGCTCTTCATATTTGTACCTGGGATAGTTACAAGTACAACTTTAGAAAATGAACGTTTTTCTCCTAACAATGATTGAAGAATATCTTGGATGGAAGTGTACAATATTTTTACAAGAGGAACCTTGCGAAGCAGACGGTCTACCAAACTTAAAATTCCCTTTAGCACATAATGAGTTGACAGCCAGCCAAGAAATGTAAGAAATACTATGGTAACAACGATTCCTATCCCCGGTACATAGGCTTCCCCTATATACTTTTTAATAAGTCTGCCTACTATTCCATCTAAAAATGTAAATGTTGCAAACACAACATATACAATCAAAAGAATCGGAACAATTGTTAAAATCCCGTTTAAAAAATGCTTTATCCAACGCTTCATGTAGATGCACCTCTTTCATTAAGAAAATAACAGCCTATTCTATATAGTATTGTCTGTGTTGTAAGAAAATGTAAGTGAGTCATTTATATGGATTTATGAATCATAGTAACTTATAATGTCTTAAAATGCAAAAATGCAGCTTTTTATAGAAATTTTCATAAAGAAAACAGCGTTAAGATACTATATTGAACACGGGCGGATATGCAGAGATTCTCTTTCTCCTGCATTATTCCAAACAAATTCTGAGGAAGATTTTACAATCATCAAAATAATTATAACATTTAGAGAACTTAGTATAAAAAATCACACAAAAAGGATAAAAACTAGAATTTTAGAAGAACATCTGTGTTTTAATAGAGATCATAATACAAAATAAAAAAGGAACACAGCTGGAAATTTCAATTACTGTATTAAAGCTATAAATCATAAAATAAAAAAGTAAGAACTATTATTCAATTCGAATGAGTTTTACACATATATCGAGAAAAGAAAATCACCTTATCATAAAACAAGTGAAGGGTGAAAAAGAGACATGTAGGAGAGCTGAATATAGGGAGGTACATGCTTATAAAATTTTGTAAATCAACTGCTTTCAATATGATATTATTTGTAATGAGAAGGTAAAATAGATATATGATTGAAGAATCAAAAGAGAAAAGGTGTTTTTATGCAAACATATATTGTAGTTGGAGCTGGGATTCTTGGAGCGTCTACTGCTTACCATCTTGCAAAGGCAGGAGCAAGTGTGACAGTGGTGGATCGCCAAGATTTAGGACAGGCTACTGATGCGGCAGCAGGGATTATCTGTCCTTGGCTCTCGCAACGTCGCAATCAAGCCTGGTATCAATTGGCGAAAAATGGGGCTAAGTATTATTCTGCTCTAATTCAGCAATTAGAAGCAGATGGCGAAGCAGATACGGGTTATAAACGAGTAGGAGCCATTAGTATTCATACAGAGGATGAAAAGCTAGATAAGATGGAGGAACGGGCACATAAACGGCACCAGGATGCACCGGAAATTGGTGAAATTACTCGACTATCATCGGCTGAAACTAAAACTTTATTTCCGCCTTTATCTGAGCGATATAGTTCTGTTCATATAAGCGGTGCAGCTCGTGTAAACGGAAGGGCACTGCGTCAGTCTCTTATGAATGCTGCCAGAAAACATGGAGCCAGCATTCTTCAAGGAAATGCAGAATTAGTTTATAAAGATAAAAGGGTTATTGGCGTTCATGTAGAAGGTAGGACATTACTAGCTGATCAAGTTATCGTAACAGCCGGTGCTTGGGCAAACGAATTATTGCAGCCGCTTGGTGTTCATTTTTTAGTGACATATCAAAAGGCGCAAATCGTGCATCTTCACGTACCAGATACGGATACCAGCGATTGGCCAGTTGTTATGCCGCCCAATGACCAGTATATTCTCGCGTTTGAGGACGGGCGAGTCATCGTAGGAGCAACACATGAGAATGGAACAGGACTCGATTACCGAGTGACAGCGGGCGGACTGCATGAAATTTTTGATAAAGCATTGTCAATTGCCCCGGGTTTGTCGAATAGCACGATGCTTGAGACAAGGGTAGGGTTTAGACCGTTTACACCAGGTTTTCTTCCAGTCATTGGTTCCTTACCAGGTTATGAGGGATTATTGATAGCTAATGGGCTTGGTGCTTCAGGGTTAACGGCAGGACCTTACTTAGGCTCTGAACTTGCAAAACTTGCTCTTGGCCAACCGGTAGAAATTGAACTTCATCACTATAGTGTAGCTGCAGCGATTCAAGAGCCTAATACACCATGATAAGCATTTGTATGATTAAATAGGTATAGCATTGATTTCAATATTCTTTATTTGAAGTGCCGCTGCAGCAATTGAGTTTCAAGTATTATGCAGACCTAAAAGGAGCCCGGTAGATACCGGGCTCCTTTGCATTTTCAATTGCCTGCCTCACGAAAAAATCGGAGTATAATCTGAGAAGAGGGGCAGCTACTCCTGTTCTTGTAATAAGAACATAATCCTCTTATCTGTAAAACTTCTAATATCGCTAATGATGTCGTATGCCCAATTTATAACGCGTTCCAATGGCTCGTCCTTTGTCTCTGTCTTATATGGGCAAGAAAATGCAAAGTGTGTTCGCGTTGCGTCATCTTGAAAGTGATCCATTACTAAATATGGATATTCCTCTATGATTTCCTTCATCTTATCTATGTAGTCATCATATGAACCGTTACCATCCCAATATTCACGGGAGCTATTCGCTTCGAATGCAATACGGATCTCGTTACTGTCTAGTATGTAAAGGGAAAAAGATATATTGATAGCATACGTGCTTGTATTCCAAGCCCCATCTGTAATTTCTATAGGAGTGTCGAGAGGGAAAAGGGAAGCTGGCCTAATACGCAAGAAATTTGCAGATGCTCTAACTGTCTTCCCGTCAAAGGTAAACTCCAGTTCACCAGCAGGTGTTATGGGCAGAATGTCATGTACATTTCTAATTGGATCAAGCCTTCTATAACTCGAAGCATCGGAATGCGTGTTATTTAGAAATGCAAGATATTTGTCTGTATCAAATTTATTTTGGTTGATAATTTTTATTCCAGAGCATGCCTGGATATAAATTGGAATATAAGTTCCATTCTTTTTGTAATTTATAAGGTAAGTGGGAACGTCTGTATAGGAACCATCTCCATTATCAAGTAAGCTTACGTATGAATGCAACAGAGGGTATATTTCGCCCCTTTTCAATATTATTTTTTCTCCTTGGTCGGTTTGGCCGGTGTTATTCACCTCAAACGAATGTGTTACTAGCATTGCAATGCCTTCGCTTATATTCATATTTTTCAGCCCTCCTTGTTGTTGGTATTATTACTTTTACTATACACCTTGTCCATTCTCCTTCTTACTTACTTAAACTTCTGTAATTCATTTGCGTTTTTAATGGTATATGAATCAGGAAGTATATTGGCTTGAATCAAAGGATTTTCTTTCTTTATTTTGTTCTCATTTGCTTTTGTCCTCCTGCATATATGTATAACCACAAGAAATGAAAACGGGGTGCGATCAATGAATTACCCAATTTATCATCAAGACCGTCCGTATGAATGTGAAGAAATATTTCGTTATCTCCAAACATTTCCTCATCATATTGTATATATTTCCAGGCCTTTTCAATCTAAGAATCAACAAGAACTGCAATCTACTCATGTGTATCCAAGGGATGGATTATCAATAGAACTGCAGTGGAAATGCCAACCGATGTGGCTTCCCTCCAAATTATCCACTATGGGAAAATTACTCAAGATGCAGGAAGACGGGCTCATTACATTAGTTGATTTTAAAATTGTACGTTTTTCTAAAAGTCATTCCTTATCCCATCAATCTTTATTAGATACAACGACTAGAAATCTATATTATTCTAAAGTTCTTCAAAATACAGAAAGACAACTCTACACGCAGCAAGAATATAAGTTGCTTGAACATCAGGTACGGGATCCAAGCGCTATTCCAAATTTGTTTTTTACAATTTTAATAGACGAGGTAACAAGAGCTATCGCATTTGAAAGATATTATGATGAGAAGAAAAAAAGGGAGGAATAAAGGAATCAGAGAGAACTTAACGTACACATGGGAAGAATATAAAAATATATCAAGACACTAAAAATAATGTCCAAATTCGTCATTTTTATCACTTTTTATTAATTAGATATTTTAATTCAAATGCATGTAAGCCGCTAGGATACCCTAGCGGCTTGGCTGGCGTTTGCTTATTATATAACTTCATTTCTTTTTCGCAGATATATATACAGCACCATACATGCAACTGAACAGAGAAGAGCAAGAATCGCGATAAAGCTGTATCCTGCCTGCAAACCGATGATAAGTCCAGTTTTTGCATCCCGAATAGAAGTGAATATATGATCAAACCAATCGATAATGGCTCCGATGAGCAGGTTGCCGACAACGCTTGCAATACCCAGGAGCATAACGGTAAAGGTAATTGCCGTATCTGTTCCTTTTGGATAACGCTTCGCTAACATTGCCATAACAGTTGGATAAATAGGGGCAATACCAATACCTGCAATCGCAAATAGAATAGCTCCCTTTTCTCCGATGATGACTGCCGCTAAGCTGCAGATACCAGAAAAAGCAGAAAAGACCATAATAGATATGGTATATCCGATTTTGTCCGTTAATGGACCCAGAAGAAGCCTGGAGAGCATGAAGAAGACGAAAAATAGTGACAGCATACCAGAAGCTTCATTCATTTTCCAATCATACACCTTCTCCAGATAGTTTACAAGCCAGCCGCCAACCGCCATTTCTGATACGACACCAAATGAGAGAATAATGATAATTATCCATGCAGCCGGATCCTGTATATATTTTTTCAGTGATGTCCGTTCCTTTTCCTGAATATCATTTCCCGGTATCTTAGAAAGCAAGGCTGGGATGATAGGTAATAGTGAAAGGGATAACATTGAGAGATACATGCCGCGCCAACCGAACTCATTTCCAAGAATGCTCCAGCCCATAAGTGCTGACGCACATATAGGGGCTACAGTAGAACTTAGCCCATAAAAAAAGTGAGCTAGATTCATCATAGCTCCTGTATTTTTGGTGAAGATACGGGCAGCCATGATAGCTAGAGCGATTTCCAGTATTCCATTTCCTACGTACAACAGGAAGTAGGAAATGGATAGGAAAGCATAATTCATAGACAGGTACATAAGTATGCCGCAAGCGGCCATGGATAGAAATGCGATAATTCCGGTTGCTTTAACCCCAATTTTTTTTGATAAGGTTCCAGTGAAGGAGCAAGCAATTAGATATCCAAGAGAATTGAACGCTAATAGCCAGCCTAGCTGCATTTCATTCAGAGTGAACTCGGATTGCATTCTAGGAAGAGCAGGGCCTTTAATATTCTCGGAGAAACCAAAAATAAAAAATCCGCCAAATACAACAAGTACTAGAAAAAGATAATTATATTTCTCTAATTTAGACGGTTTGCGGTGACTAAGCATAGAAGAAACGGAATTAGTATCCAAGAAGAAATCCCCCTAAATATAAAAAGTCGAAAAGTACCAGAGATACTTGAAGAAATTGGTATCAATATAACATTGAATAGGAGAACGGGCAAGGATTTTCTTGAAAACCATAAAAATAATGGAAGGTGGCATTGCTTATACAAGTAATGTCACCTTCTCCATTGACGATGAAGCTTGCTCATGATGACATATTACTTTCTTATTTTGGCGGTGGAGCCCTATCAAAGAAATAGTTTGTCTAAATATAAGGTGAATTTTTCATCCTCTAAACAGGATTCGCAAATATGCAAAGCATTTCGATCTACCAGTTGTTCCATTTCTTCTTTAGTTATACTACAAAGACAAGGCTTATGAACTTGTTCCATTCCTCTCACTCCCTTTATTTTATACATTTGCAAATGAATTTCTGTATATATAGCTTCACCAAATTCATCATTTTCAATCTCTTTCAAAATAAGTTGTTCACAGCTGTTATGGATTTCGGACATTCTGTAAGGAATAAAGCAAAATTTCAATGAAATAATAAATAAAGAAGGAACCCCACGTTAATTGTAAAAAGAAATGGGACATGGAGGCATAACAAGATGACAGATAAGAAAAACCAGAAGAATCCGCTCGGCTCACCCGGAGAACGAAACCAACAACAATATCATATGGATCTACCACCGGTTAACTTCAAGAAAAACAGCAATGTTGTTTCTAATCCTTACGAGGATGATTTAAAAATGAAGGACTGAAAAACACAAACCACGCTAAGCTTTTAACGGCGTGGTTTCTTTGTTAGATGAATGAATAATAGCCTATGATTGGTATTTTGTGTCGATTCAGTGAACGCAGAAAGAAATTATGTTAGATTTCATGACAACAAACGACATATCTCGCGAAGAATCTAGTATGATACATTCATGTAAATAAAAAAGCATCGTATTTATGTAATTAAACATAACATCATCGGCATGAGAACATCTAATAAACACACAAGGCGGGTTAATAAGATGGAAGTAAAAGGAAAAACATCGATACTAGTACTATCAACTATAGCTATGATAATCTCATTTGCTGTTTGGTCGGTCTTTGCACCTATCGCTACGAAAATTCAACAGATGTATCATCTAAGTACAACTGAAAAAAGCATTCTCATAGCAGCTCCAGTTTTGTTAGGATCTTTGATGCGCATTCCCATGGGGATTTTAACGGATCGATATGGCGGGAGAAGAATATACGTCTTAACTATGTTATTTCTTATAGTACCCCTAATCGGAGCTGGATTCACCCATTCTTATGGAATGCTGTTATTTTGGGCCTTCTTTATTGGTATGGCAGGAACAACATTCGCCATCTCGATTACATACGTATCCAGGTGGTATCCAAAGGAAAAACAAGGTCTAATTCTAGGAATTGCAGGTATGGGGAATTTGGGATCAGCAGTGGCAAACTTTTTGGTCCCTGTGATTTTTACTTCCTATGGTCTTTCTTGGGTGTTTTGGGGATTAGCGTGTGCAATAGGGATTACAGCCGTTATCTTTTGGATTGGAACAGAAGATATGCAGGTTTCAAGCGGAACTAAGACATTAAAGGAGTCTTTATCTGTATTAAAGTTTAAAGAAACTTGGCTGTTATCTATTTTTTATTTTCTAACCTTTGGAACCTTTGTTACCTTTAGCAGTTATTTACCTACTTTATTATCCGAATTATTTAACATTACAGGTTTATCTGCAGGAATAAGAGCAGCAGGATTTGTTGTACTTGCTACACTTGTCCGTCCGATTGGCGGGTATTTGTCTGATCGCTTTGGGGCAAAAAAATTATTAACTGTTGTTTTTAATAGTATATTATTATGTGGGATTTTTATCGCTTTTACTACGGAAAATTTGGCTTTGTTTAGTATGAGTTGTGCCATAATTGCTGTCATGTTAGGGATAGGAAATGGCGCAGTTTTCAAGATGGTTCCCGAGATTTCCTCAGCAAATACCGGAGCGGTAACGGGTATTGTCGGTGCAATCGGAGGTATTGGAGGCTTCTTTCCTCCAATTGTCCTAGGTCTTGTAAAGGATGTAAGTGGAAATTATTTTTTAGGATTTGTATTATTAGCTGCTTTTTCTCTATTTTGTTTAATCCTTAATCACACAGGAATTCATAAAACAAAAACAAATATAAATATTAATAAAAGTGCATGAACTATATAGTTTATGCACTTTTATTTTCTACTAAAAATATTTACCTATTATTACGATACCGCTTACATGTCGTAGGAAAAGGCGTACAAGCAAAAAGGTTTCCTTCATACTAATCTCTACCGCTTTTCATTGTTTATATTCAGCATCAAATGAATTTTTACCAGCGTGAACGGATAGAAGAGTATCGGCATATCCAACCAGGCGATTGACTAGTTCATTTGCGATGGCATAAACAAGAGGGTGTAAGTCCGACCTATATAAGGCGGGATCATCCAGGATAACAGTTGTATTGATAAAAACATCCCTATTTCCGTAAAGATTATAGTGAATCATCGCTTTTCCCGCAGCCCCGCCTGTTCGAGGATCTTGAAATCCGGGTTGAATTGCTATAATACACCATAAAAAAGAGATAGAATTAGTTAAATTCTATCTCGGTAATGCGAACGGCTCTTTTCTTATCTTCACGGCGCTCCACAACAATCCGTTTTAATAAGATTTGCACAAGTGTCTTTTTCTCACGATCATTTATTTCTTGCCAGTTATTTTTGATGTTTTGGATGATGTTCAACATCTTCTCTAGATCAATTGATTCTTCAGCCGGGGAAAATTCTTCTAAACGCTCTTTTAATATGCGTTCTTTCTCACTTTCTTCCTTCATCCGTTTGGAAAAATCCTCATCTCCAATCATTTCATTAGCCCAAGCATACTGCCATTTTTTACGCCGTTTTTCGATTTCCGTAAGTTCTGCCTGTATTTTCATTACATTGCTTTGTGTATCCTGTGAGGATGCATCTGTTTCTTCTTCTAATGATGCGGCATTTTCTGTAATAGGAAGCTGCAGGGCATCTAAATGTTCAACAAACGCTTTTTCTAATGCATGTTCAGATATATAAACGCCTTCACACAACCCGAATTTCGTCCGCCGGCATCTGTAATGTTTATATTTTGATATCGTGCCATCTTCCTTTTTGTGAGTATTGAAATTCCCAACGAGGGGATATCCGCACTTGGAACATTTAAGAACACCGCTGAAAATATAGTCAAACGCAATGCTGCGCGGGTGCATATCTTTTCTTGATTCAAGCACTCTTTGCGTTTGGTCATACAGTTCTTTTGTAATGAGAGCGGGGACGGCATCCTCTACTTCAAAATATTGTTCTGAATTTCGATTCCAGCGGAGTACACCCTTGTACAGAGGATTCGTCAGCATATACATGATCGTGCTAACAATCCAATTATCCTTGCCTGCTGCTTGAGCATTAAGAAGCTTGGTTATTTTCGGCGCAGAGTGTCCTTGATTGTATAGCTCGTAGATCATCCTTACGATTGGCGCTTCTTCTTCATGCTCTGTAAGTTCGCCAGTCTCTAAATTCAGATGATACCCAAACGGGCGACGGTTGCTGGTGTATTTCCCTTGCCGCACTTTTTCATGTCGGCCCATACGGATTCGCTCACCTGTATTTTCACGCTCCCATTGAGCAAGAGCGGCCACAAGTGTGATAAATAGGCGACCGATTGCACTAGTTGTATCGTACACTTCCGTAGCAGACTTAAACTTACAGTTTGATTTATCGAGTATCTCTAAGATTTTATATAAATCCAGTACAGATCGTGTTAAACGATCTAACCGATAGACAAGGATACAGTCTACTTTCTTTTCCTCTACATCTCTAAGCATCCGTTTCAGCTCTGGACGGTTCATATCCTTGGCGGAAATACCCTCATCTACATAAAATCCGGCAATCTCCCATTCTTGCGACTCGCAGTACGCGCTTAACCGCTGTTTTTGAGCTGCGATGGAGTAGCCTTCTAGAGCTTGCTCTTCAGTTGAGACACGGACATATACAGCAACTTTATATCTATTCATAGCATTACCTTCTTTCATGGTTTATGCTTTTCCTTCACGGTAGTACTTTTTAAAAGAAAGTTATTCATGTACATTCTGTTATAAATTTGTTCCAACCTCTTTTGACACAATTCTGGAGTTACCTTAAATAGGTTAGACATTTCAGTGATAGGGTCCCGATCAAGACGGATATATTGTAGCATATGGACTGGAATCGCCGCGTATTTGGTGAAATTTACCGCATCCCATTCTTGCCACTCGCGAAAGAGGGAAGGCATTTTTCCTTGCATCCCTTCATGGCGAAGAATATGGCACAGCTCATGAAAGAATGTTTCTTTTTGTTTTTCAGGTGACAGGCGAGAATCCACTGTAATGATTTGAAAAAGCTCAGTGATAATATAGCTGGATTCTGCCTCATCGATTATTAAAATGATATCACAATGTTCAGCGATGATATCAATTTGTAAATCAGAAGGTTTTTGTATACCAATACGTTTGTAAAAAGCAATAACCCAATCCTCAAGTGGAGTAGTACGATATCCCGAAAACATGAATGTCACCTCGTAGATGTATATAAAACGAACTTATGTTCTATTCTAATATAAAAAGAAAAAGCCTGCAAAGAGGCTTTTAAGAAATTTGTTCGGTTCTTATGCTACGCGCTCACTTTTTGTACTTTCTCTTTTTCCCGTTTAGCACTGTAGCTATCCAGAAGTTTTCTGGAAAAAATTGTGTGTACACCGTACATCGTAACTAGCTCCCAAGTCAAAAGAACATCATCACTATATACCATTTTATCTGTCACTATTGTCATACCATCAACATAACTAGTTGTAATGCGCACAACTAACAGGCCGTTCTGTTCATTGGAAACCTCTAAATCAATGATGCTGCCTCCATTTTTCATGTTTCGCTCCAAAATGTCCATGTAGCGACACCCTTTATAGACAGCAGTAGGGCTGTCTTGCAACTGTTCCACCTTCAACTTTTCAACTCTCCTTTCATTCTTCTTTTTTCCCGAATTGATTCAAGTAAAAATCTAGTTTCTCTAACAAACGCTTTTTTGCCAGGGCATAATCCTGTGGTAAGTATGAACTGACTTTCTTCCGCGTTTCTTGGAATAGCCCCTGCCGGAAATTCCGTACTATATATCCTACGTTATTAATTTTGGAAATTCCAGTAATATCTTCTGCTTCAAAAAGATCAAATCCTTCTTTTTGGAGAACAGATGTTTTGAAAAACTCTTCTATCTTCAAATTCATCCAACTTATAAAATCAGAACGCATCCGTTCGCCCATAACCAATTCGTGATATGCGCTAAAGGTATCATCATATTCCCCTTGAATTTTAGCTTCCTCTTGTGCAATAAGCGTCTGAGCTTGCTCTTCGCTTAGAATACCTGATGAAACAAGGTCTTTCATTCTTTGAATACTGCTCTGTAACTTTGTTTCCTCCGCATTGAGAATGGCATAAGTGGCTTGGAGATAATCGTTATAACCATCTTTCGTAAAAGAGTCTTGGTTTCCCATCCCTCTAGAAGAATAAGAACGTAAAAGTCCGATATTTACGACCTTACCACTATTTGGTTCGAGGTCGTCAGAAGGATTTGATTTACGCCCGGCAGGTTGTTTCTCTACATAGCCAAGTTCGTCAAAAGCAAATGAAAGCTGCTCAGATATAGTAACGATTTGCTGCTTTAGGATGTCTCCATAGGCTTCTTGCGTTTTATAGTAATTCCAAAGTTCTTCAAGCCCTAATTCTTTATGATATACTACGTTACAAAAGTTATTCATACCAAAACTATCTTTAGCAGATATTTTTCTTAATCCTCGTCCGATTGCTTGAGCATAAGGTGAAAGTGTCTTGAATGGACGGAATATAGAGACAACAGAAATGTTAGGGTTATCATAACCTTCTCCTAACATCTGAATGCTTACCATAACGTCATATTTTCCGTTCGCAAAATCAGTAAGCCTAATTTCAATTTCTTGCTCTGGTAATCTGCTGCTGACATAAGTACATGAGAGACCACTTTCTTCAAACCAGCTAGTAACTGACTGTGCATGCTCATCATTACAGGTAATTGCCAGAACTTGATGGTGAGGATAACTTTTCCGTTTTAGTTGCAATACTTCTTTCGTATGGGCGATTACTTGCATAGAAGAGTCTTTACTCATAGCAACGGACTTACTCACCCAATCATTACCCATTTCCCGCTTTGCTTGTTCCAGAGTAAGTCTTCTGCCAGTCTTCAGGTCAATAAATTCCATTACGTCCGCAATGTCCTCTGCCTTGACGACATTTTTTACTAATCCGTCTTGAATAGCCTCTGCTAAAGTGTATTCGTAAATAGGGTCATACTCGTTACTTGTGATACTGAGGTTGTCACTGCGGAAAGGGGTAGCCGTCAGTTTTATGACCTTAGTAGCCTGGAAATAATCCAGTGTCTTTTGCCACATATCCGCAGCTACATGGTGTGCCTCGTCGATAATTATCATATCGAAGAAGTCAGGAGAGACTAAGCCTTTAAGATTAACCTCCTCGCTGCTACCCACAATTTTATGAATATTAGTGATTACAATATCAGCTATATCTAATTTTACAAGCATTTGCTGTTTTGCATTTTCATCATTTGTATTAAATCCTTGATATAGATAACTTTTAGGGAACTTTTTTCTGTCAAGAATGACACGTCGCTTATACCAAAATGTATTCTCAGGATTCGTTAAAGAATCAAACTCTTTAAACACAGTTTTTCTAACAATTTTTCCTGGAGTGATAATAAGGACACGACCTGTACTCAACTCAAAAGGAAGCATAGCCATGACCCCAGTTTTTCCGGATCCTGTAGGCATGACAATTAGTGTTTCACGATATTTAGGTTCCTGAAATTCTTGGTAGTGAGATAGAGCAGCTCTGTAAGCACTAATTTGTGGAGGATACAGATGATCATTATGGTCAATATTAGGTTTGACTTCTTGGAAAATACTCATATTTGCACCCCGGTTTCTATTTTGTAGTAAGAAGTGTTGTTTGTTTGTCACTGCTTGTCGTTGGGTATTACCAAAACTCTAAAACTTATGGGTTTTACCTTAATCATCGTTCACATGCAATCAAGTCTTTATCACGATCACTCTTTTTATTAGCATCGTATAATGCCTTTGAAACAAAAGGCTTGTACTTTGTTTTTCCGCCTTTATTTTTAACCGAAGAGGAACGAGCAACGCCGCCTTTGTAGTCTTTATTTAATTCTGTGCAGTTTTTATACGTTTTGGCAGCTGGTTGTGCCGCTTCTGTAGTTTCAGTAGCCCCCACGGAGATACCAACAGCTAGTCCTAAAGATAATAGAATTGCAAGCTTTCTCTTCATATTTAATCGTTCCTTCCCTTTGTTTTTCTATAGTAATAATTTGAATTATTGTATAGTAACCACCCCCTTAAAATACTGTTTAGACTGAAAATACATAGCATAAGGAATATTCTGATATTTATTAGCGAATTAAAAACACGCCAAATAAGCGTGTTTTCTTGTGATGTCTATTCATGATGTGTAACGCTGTGCATCATTCAATGTCTGTAAGTGTGGTTCAATAGCAGTGAATTTTGTTATATGATTAATCAAATTTGCGACTTTTGCCGCTCCGTTGCCTTATGTAACATGCATCGGTATGTAGTATGTAATATACAATAACGTATCAGAAGTTCACACTTAGCTCTTCTCCTGCTGCTTTTTTCGCTCCATGGCCTTATGTAACGTGTACTCGAAATGCCTCTTGATGTCCTCAACATCCTCTGGTGAAAGATTCTTCCACTTTTCGATATCGAAGAAGCCCATGCTTTTCACGCCGAGGCTTTCTAAGTAATTAGTGATCTCGGCGAGGGAGTCGTAGGGTTCACTACTTTTTAAGTATTTTCCTTCCTGACCTGTTTCTCCAAGCAAATAATCAACTGACACATCATACTTTTCAGCTAATTTTTTGACGTTTTCAAGGGAAGGTTCATTCCTTCCTTGTTCATAGTAGCCATAAGCACTTTCTGAAATACCGAGATATTCAGCGACGTCTCGTTGTTTCAATTTATGTAACTTTCTTAGTTTTTTTAGCCGCTCTTTAATGTTAGGCATGATAACTCCCTTTCTAACTTAATTTACATACATTATACAACTTTGAGTTGGGCGGTTAAAAATAAAATAAATAAATACAACATAAAATTGTTTTAAGAGGTTTACAAACAACAATAAGTTGGGTATTATAAAAACAACAAAACGTTGGGAGGTGCTAAAGAGAAATGACAAGACGACGCTCCAAGTTAGTTCAACTTAGAAAGGAAAAAAGTTTGTTACAAAAAGATATTGTAGATATCCTCAAAAAAGAATACGGTGTGCTAATCACAGAAAGTTATTATGGCATGATTGAGCAAGGGGTTAGAACTCCAAGCCTAGAAATAGCTTTAGCTATATCGAAAGTATTCAGACAAAGCCCAGAGCATATTTTTTTTGGATAAGAACACAACATTTTGTTGTTTTTTTAGTGAGGTGAGAACATGAGTGATCAAATCCCAAAACAACCGATAGCAAATGAACCAAGTCCAGAAGCAATTCGCGCAATGATCCGCTTCCTGATGAAAACTTCCGTCCCGCGAATTATTGCTAAGGAACGTGCGAAAAAAAAGGAGGAAAAAGCGTGAACATCGAGGAGTATGCATTTCGTTTAGAGGTGCAGTTGGCAATTGCAAAAATCATTATGTCATTAGATGACCAACATTACTCAAAAGATGATGTGCGGGTAGAGTTACTGGCAATCCTTAACGGCATGAATGAAACGCAATTAATGATTCCAGAGGAGGAAGAGGAACATGGACGCAAGCACGGTTGAAAACGTGAATCACTTGTTGATTTTCGCAGCATGTTTTGTTCTCGTAGTCGTCACAATCGGATTCGTTGGAACATTCATTGACAAATTGATGAAAGAGAATGAACAGCTTAGAGCAAAACTCGCGCGATTTGAGCAAATCGAGCAGTTAAGAAAGAGATAAGAAGAGGAGAAATCGGAATGACAGATCAAGAACGAATTGCCCAATTAGAAGAGCGTGTTGCAAATTTGGAAAGGTTGCTGGCAAAAGAAGCCGCCGCGGCAACGACGGCTGAAAATGAAAATGCTCATTTGGATTTAAAAGGCTGCACCCAATGCGGTAGAGGGTGGAGCAACCGCCTAAGACTATGCGGTTACTGTGGATATCGCTTAATACCAGTTAGAAATCTTATGGAATTTTTCCCGGGAAGAGTGTTCCCAAAGGCAGATTAAAAATCTTTTGGAATTCTCTTTTCTCGCCATTGCTTAGTTTTATCTAGGTTAAGCGTAGCAAAGACAGAAGTAATGTCGCTAAAACTGTTCAAGATTTTTGAGCCATTGGTGTCTAATTGAATTTCTTCTAGAGCCGTGCTGAATAAATGAACCTTAGCTTTTCCGTCTTCCATTTTGAAAGAAATATCTCCAACCGTATTGTAGATGCCTTCTTCATTAGGGATAAAGACATCAATCACTTCAGAAGAAACATTAATTCCAAGCAAAATTTTGTTTGGTAACTCTAAGAGCATGGTTCCGCGCTTATTGCCTTGAGCAAGACGGTGCCATTTACCAGAGACGGCTTCAACTAAGACACTCCCATCTGGATAGTCTGCCATATTAACACCTCCTTTCCGAATATCACAATTCGACAGAAAAGAGGAAAATCCTTGAAAGAGAGAGGAAACAGGATGCCTGAACTCAAGGTGATACAGGGAATTCGCAAAAACAAACGCGATTACCACTCTATCTACACAAAAATGTTCATGAACGCTTTAAATGAAGCGGAACAGCAAATAGAAGAAACCGGAGTATTCAACTTAGACACTACAAGAAAAATCGTTCTATCCGGTGTGAAAATGATTAATGCCGACCGTCAAAAAAATATGGGTTATGAAGACCTTGTTGGCAGATTCAAACTTATCGATTGCATCAAAGTCATAGCAAGTTCATTAACCCCAAACGAATTTCAAACTGTTTTTCCAGTAGCCAAGGAATACGATGGAGAGCGATACGGAGTAAAGGATTACTTCTTCACAAAGAAAGTGATTGAAGATATGGGTGAAGATGATCCGATAGGAGACAACATTGATGATTTTCTTTGGGATTATCAGAACCGGGAAGTAGGGAAATTTATCGTGAATTCCTTGTCGGTTGTAAGTGATATTCGAAGAGCTGAGGGTAAAAAGGACTTATGGAAGAGTTTCTAGAGGATAAAGGTATTCCAACGTACACACTTCACGAAAGTCATTCAGGAAAGAAGTTCTTAACAAATAATGATACAGGCGAAACGGTTGAGGTTAAAAAGCCGCGTCCGAGATATTTGAAGCCGCTTTGATGAAAACAGGAGGGAAAAGCGAATGCAGCAATTGCAATTATTAGGAAAACAAAATGTTGCTGGTTATGAATTCACTGGAATCGAGGGAGGATTCGGTGAAGGTAAGAAAGCGATGTTAGTTAAGGAGATTGCAGAGATTCACAAGCAACAATTAGGAGAAGTGAACAGAAGAATTAATGATAACCGCAAAAGGTTCCAAACCGGTGTTGATATTGTGGATTTAAAGGCTAATGGGTTTGAGCCATTAGGGTATGAAGACTTTGGTTACACAAAGCAGTCGTTCAATCAATCCAACAATGTTTATATTTTATCGGAACGAGGGTATGCAAAGTTATTAAAAATTCTCGAAGACGATACAGCGTGGGAATTATACGACCAATTCGTTGATGGTTATTTCAGCATGAGAAGCGACTTACAGGGGTTAAGTCCTCAACTACAAATCCTAATCAAAATGGAACTAGAACAGAAACGCTTAAATCAAGAACTTGCTGAAACGAAACAGAAAGCAGCGGAAACAGAACGCAAAGTCGATAGCATCACTGAAATTGTAGCACTTAATTCAACCGGTTGGCGTGAAGATACAACTGCAATCATTAATAAAATCGCACTGAAAACAGGTGGATATGAACAATATCGCAACATCCGTAACGAAAGCTACGAGCTGCTAGAGCAACGAGCTAATGCAAACCTTGGTATTCGCGTCACTAATAAACAAAAGAAGATGGCTCTTGAAGGTGTTGCGAAATCCAAAATTTCTAAGGTGTCGAAGCTTGATGTGATCGAAGAGGATAAACGCTTGTTGGAGATTTATTTAGCGGTTGTAAAGGAAATGGCGATTAAGTATCAGGTTGAATATAACCAAGTCAGAAATGAGGGAACAGCATGATAACAAGCTTTAAACGTGCAGCACTCTCTACTCAGGTTTTACCAGAGCATCTCGAAGAAGCTGTCAGGATTCGCGCTGAATTGGAATATGTGTCGGGACATCAGTGGAAGGCGATTGATAACGATGATAATGCGGCGTTTCGTCACTGGAAACTCCGTGAAATTGATTTGCAAACACGGCTAAATGAATTGAAAGACGAACGCTCAAAGGTGCAAATGGTGATTGATCGTATGGAGGAGATTGGAGCAAATGCCGATGTGATTCGGGCGTATCACTTGAAGGAGGGTGGGAACAAATGAGAGACACAACTGTAACGATGCCGCTAACAGAATTCGATAAGTTACGTAACCAAGAAAAAGCTCTTCTAAAATTACGCGAAGAAATCCAAACGTTATTTGAGGAAGTTGAAGAGTACAACGACGAAGCGGATGAAGTGACTTCTAATATCGTCGTTGATATGAACCGACTTAAGAATCTCTTGCTTCAGTTCAGTAGCTTTTGGGATTTTCTTTCTTCTGATGAAGTCGAACTTTTAACGAAAGGAGAGTAATGAAAGATGGATGTAGTCGGATTAGAAAACTATGGTTGGTCATTGCGTGTTGCCCATTTTAGTTCATTAGGCGACAAAAACATAGATGAGCAGGTTAACAAGTTTATGGAGGAAAATCCTGACGTGACGATTCGGGATATTCAATACAGAGCAGCTTCTTTCCCTGATGTTGAACGATACGGATGGGATGCAGAAATTGATTATTCAGTGCTAATTGTATACGAGATAAAACGATAAAAGAAGGTGAGAAACATGGTAAATACAAGAATCTCGCTTAATGCTTCAATCGCTGTTCTCGAAGCACTTATTGCGGAGAATGAAGGTACACAAGATTCATACACACTCGGTGTTGTATTCGGTTACAAAATAGCGGTACAAGAATTGAAACGTGCGCAAGAAGCTTTAAAGCATGATGAACAACCATGTGCAGTATAAAGACTCCTGCTGCAACAGGAGCCCTTTGAAAAAAACAGTTTGAATCATTATACCACGAAAACGGAGGGATTAACCATGAAGCAATTAAAACTTGTTGGTCTTAATTTGAAAAATTTCAAGGGGATAAAGCAATTTACGCTAGACGCCCAAGGCGAGAACGTTAAGGTTTACGGGGATAACGCAACCGGTAAGACTACATTGTTCGATGCTTTTGTTTGGCTGCTGTTCGATAAGGATTCTAACAACAAAAAGGACTTCTCCTTAAAGACTCTTGATGTGCATGGTAAAGAGCTACATATGCTCGAACATGAGGTAGAAGGAAGCTTTTTACTAGATGGTCAGACCATCACTTTACGAAAAGTATTTGCTGAAAAATGGACGAAGAAGCGCGGATCTGCAACAGCAGAGTTCACAGGACATACCACTGATTACTATGTGGACGGTGTTCCAACTAAAAAAGGTGAGTATCAAAAGCAAGTAGATAGCATTGTGAAAGAGGATATTTTTAAGTTGCTAACAAGCCCATCATTCTTCAATGAGCAATTGAAATGGCAGGACCGTCGCAAAACACTTTTAGAAATCTGTGGGGATATTTCGGATGAAGAAGTAATCGCAAGTGACAATGCTTTAGCGAAGCTTCCAGCTATCTTACAAGGCCGCACAATTGAAAATCACCGTAAGGTTATCGCAGCTCGTCGTGCTGAAATCAATAAGGAGCTTGAAAAAATTCCTGTTCGTATCGATGAAATACAGCGTAGCTTGCCGCAGTTGGATGAATTAGACAAGCAAGCATTAGAAACGGAAGCCAATCGTTTAAACGCTCAAATTGACGAAGCTATGACGCAGATTAGCAATATTCGTAACGGAAAAGCCATTGCGGATAAGCAAAAGGCTATTCAAGAAATTGAAATTCAGCTTCTTGAGATCAAGCGCGGTCATGATTCTGATTCTAAGGACAAATTGTATCAGTTGAAAGCTCGCATTCAAGAGGAACAATCCAACGTTTCCATTCTTAATTCCAAGTTAGAAACCATCAAGAATCAGAAGCGATTCAACGATGAGAACATTCAGCGCACCGAAGAACAATTGGTACAGCTAAGGAAGGAATGGCATGAAGTGAACAGTCAGGAATTCAAGCATACAGATGCTTGTGAGTGCCCGACATGCGGTCAGTCTCTACCTGAAGAACAAATTGAAGAAACAAGAAGCAAAGCACTAGCTCAATTCAACTTACAGAAAGCTCAGAAGCTTGAGGGAATTCAAGACAAAGGAAAGCAAGGGAATGAACGTAAGCAAGGGCTCATTCAAGAAAATGAAAAACTTGCAGTAGAGTACGAAAAATTGAGTGGTCAGATTACTGAGAAGCAAACACTTATTGCCAAGTTAAATACTCAACTGACAGAGCAAGAAAGCCTTGTTACTGACATTTTGGATAATCCGCAATACGTTGCAAAGCTTCAAGAAAAGCAGAGTATAGAAGCAGAAATGAAAAGCGTTCGTGATATGTCTGAACAGGCGGTTCAAGATATCCAAACGGAAATTATTTCGCTGAAACAAAAACGCGATCAATTACAGGCAGAGGCCGGAAAATTTGCTCTTGTGGAACAGTCCAACAATCGGATTGAAGAACTTACGCAGCAGGAACGTGAATTGGCAGCGGAGTTTGAAAAGCTAGAGCATGAACTGTTCCTGACGGAAGAGTTTATCCGTACGAAGGTTAATTTGCTGGAAGAGAAAATCAATAGCCGCTTTAAATATGCACGCTTCAAGTTATTTGAAGCACAAATCAATGGAGGACTTACTGAGGTATGTGAAACAACCTTCCAAGGTGTCCCTTACGGTTCCGGATTGAACAATGCAGCAAAAATCAATATCGGCTTAGATATCATCAATACACTTTCTGAGCACTATGACTTCTCAGCTCCTATTTTTATCGATAACAGTGAAGCAGTTACGAAGCTTATCGATACAAAAGCACAAACAGTCAGTCTCATTGTTTCTGAACCGGATAAGGCATTAAGAGTCGAAATTGATGATAATGACCTGGTACCTGTTGATATCGAGGTGATCGCATGAGCGAAATTGTAACAGTGAAAGTTGTCACTGGCTATAACTCCGATGGAGTTAGTCATGAAACATTATATATCAACGGTAAATCATGCATCAGCACTTACCCACTTTATGAATGTCCAGAGGATGCAACACTGGAACGAGATATTGTAGGTGCTTCTCGATTTGCTAGCCTATTAGAAAATTTCTTAATTGAACACAAGGGAAAGAAAGTCAAATTTGTCTATGAGGACGAGGAGGAGGACATCTAGTGAGAACATTCGTGATAGAGGAGACCAAGCAAATCATTATGCAAGTAACAGTTGAAGCAGAAGATGCTCAAGAAGCTCTTAGGAAATTTAGAACTACAAAAGACAGACATGTCATCGAAATGTCAGAGGATTCTCATGTCACTATAACCCCAATCAAGGAAAAGGGGGCTATCTAATGGCGTTAAAAAGTTATTTTGTCATTGAAGTGAACGGGATTCCTGCATCTAAAGAATATGATAGTTATCCATCTGATGAGGAAATAGAGCAAGTAATAAATGAACGTTTTCCTAAAGGTTTTATCTATGATTCGTTAGCTAATGAAAATATTTATCCAACTGTACAAGTGAAGAAATTCTACAAATTAGAAAAAACGGAGGGAATTAAATGAGTAGTCAAAATCAGTTAGCGATGGTTAAGAAGGATACGATTGATGTAGTAGCTGCTAAGGTCAAGGAATTCCAGTCACGCGGGGAGATTCACTTCCCCGCCGGCTATAACCCTGAAAACGCAATGAAGAGTGCATGGCTCATTCTCCAAAGTACGCTAGATCGCAATAAAAGACCTGCTTTGGAAGTTTGTACAAAGGATAGCATCGCTAATGCGCTTTTAGACATGGTAGTGCAAGGGCTGAATCCGGCAAAGAAGCAAGGGTACTTCATTGTATATGGTAATCAATTGGTGTTCCAACGCTCTTATTTCGGAACAATGGCTGTCACGAAGCGTGTGACAGGTGCAAAAAGCATTGACGCTGCTGTTATTTACGAGGGCGATGAAGTGGAATACGAAATGGAAAATGGTCGGATCGTCAACCTGAAGCACAAACAAAAATTCGGCAATATCAACAAAGATAAGATTCTTGGCGCATACTGCACCATTGTTATTAACAAAGACAACGTGTACAGCGAGTTGATGACAATAGATGAGATTCGCAAGTCTTGGAGCAAGGCGCAATTTTGGGGTAAGGAACAGACTGAGGAAAAGGTAGGAAGCACTCATGAAGAGTTCCGACAAGAAATGGCTAAGAAAACGGTTATCAATCGTGCTTGTAAGAAATTCATGAATTCTTCCGATGACAGCAGCCTGTTATTGGATAGCTTCAACCGCGAAGATGAAGTAACGGATGAAGATCGCTTACAAGAAGAAATTCAGCAAAATGCCAATCAGGAAATTATTGATGTGACTTATGAAGAGCAACAAGAACCAAAGCAGATTGAAGCTAATACCAATCAAACAGTGGAATTCCAGCAACAAGTACCGCAACAAACGCAAATGGAGTTCGTTGCAGGCGGGCCCGGTTTCTAATGATTGAGATTACAGCCCTTGCTTCCGGTTCAAAGGGGAACTGCTACCGGGTGACAGACGGTAGTACTCCTCTCTTGCTGGAATGCGGGATAAGCTATCGTGATATTCAAAAGGGATTTGATTTTCAAATGTCACAGGTTGCAGGTTGCTTAGTATCACATAGTCATTTAGATCATTGTAGAGCAATCCGGGATGTAGTTAAGGCAGGAATTGATACCTATTTATCTGAGGAAGAAAGACAGGCTATAGGCATCACTCACCATAGGATAAAGACAATTAAACCCTTAGAGCAATTCAAAATTCGTACGTGGACGATACTGCCGTTTGACGTAAACCATGATACAGGGAATCCGTTAGGTTTTCTAATGGTTAATCAACAAGGGGAAAAGCTTTTATTCGCAACAGACACCTATTACATCAAGTACCGGTTCCCGGGGCTCAATTACATTATGGTCGAGTGCAACTACGCAATGGATATTTTGGAAGCAAATATTGTAACGGGTAGAACACCAACTGTGATGAAGAAACGGCTTATGCGGTCACATTTCAGCCTTGAAAACGTGAAAGAGTTTCTTTTGGCTAATGACTTGGAACAAGTACAGGAAATATGGCTACTACATCTTAGTGACAGCAATAGCGACGAGGAACGATTCAAACGTGAAGTGATGGAATTGACAGGAAAGATGGTTCGGATTCCATAGAAAAAGCTCCCTCTGGGAAGAGAGGGAGCAATAAGGGAAGTCTTAAAAAATATTCGATAGTACAGGTTATGCAGAAACTGTACTTCTTATGCGGACGGTGATACAACATGGGAATTTTTCGAGTAAAGAAAGACAGTAATTATTCAGTCATCCACAATACACCGATTCAAGACAGTACATTAAGTTGGCGCGCGAAAGGATTGCTAATCTACATACTCTCTTTGCCGGATGATTGGACGTTCTACATTGAAGAGCTTAGCAAGCATTCAAAGGACAGCGAGGACACTACGCGCAAGGCAGTGAGTGAATTGAAGAAAGCTGGTTATCTACGTAGGTTTCCGGTACAGGATCCGAGTACTGGGAAAATCACACACTGGGAAACAGCGGTTTATGAAACACCGAACTTAGAAACCACCCCGGCAGAAAACCAGTCAGTGGAAGAACCACCTAGTGGAAAAACCACCATGTGGAAAACCACCCCGGTGGAAAACCAGTCAGTGGATTTTCCGACACTACAAAATACTAATCTTTTACTAAGTACTGAAGAACTAAGTACTAACTCTACTAATGATGATGATATAGAGCCTCACCAATTAATTGATGTTGCTTATAAAAATTGCTACGCAGCGTTACAAACGAATGGAATTCCATTGAGTGTAAAAGCACAACAAGAGCTCGGCGAATTTACGGACACGCTTGGAGAAGCAGTTGTACAGGAAGCAATCAATCGAGCGATAGATGAGAATGCGCCAAGATGGAATTATATACGCGGTATTCTCATCCCTTGGCAAAATGCAGGCGTGAAAAGTATTGCGGACATAGCGGCTTTAGATGCTCAGTTTAAAAACAGAAAAGGCGGTGGAACGAATGCAACACATCGGAGTGGCTATGGAAGCTATTCTCCAGCGAGCCGAAGCTATGCAGAAGAATATGCAAACAGACGAAGAAACATGCCAAGTTTCATCAAGCGAGTATAAATGTCTGAAATGCAAAGATACAGAGTTTGTGTTCAGGAAAGAGCCGCAGATCCGATACGACAGTGAAGGTCAGGAAAAAGTGTACTACGTGGAAGTAGGAGAGCCTTGTGATTGCCGGAACCAACGGATGCTAGAACGGCGCTTGCAAAATGCTCTTATTCCAGAAGAGTTTGCAAACGCTCGGTTTGACAGCTACATCCAAGAAACCACAGCGCAGCAGTTGCTGTATAAGACCATGGCTGACTATTTACGAGCTTTCCCTGAGATTGAAGGAACAAGGCATAATTCACTCGGCTTTATGGCTGAGTTTGGAGAGCTTCGTATCCGGCAGCTTCCGCCCAAAGAGCGAGCAGAAGCGAAGCTGAAATATAACAATTTTGGGCTAGGTAAGACACACCTGCAGGTAGCAGCTGCGAAATACCTTATGAAGCATGGTAAAGGCAAGCGTGTGTTGATGATTGCTGATGCAAGTTTTATGGACGACCTCATTGCCGCAAAGATGGCGAAAGACGATGGAGAGGAACTGAACCGCCTTCTCGGATATGCAATTTCAGTAGATGTCCTTATTTGGGATGATATTGGGAAATCAAAGCACTCAGAAGCAAAGGAAAATCTGTATTACCAAATCATTGACGGTCGTTATCGTAAGAAAAAGCCAATCATCTTCAGCTCCAATGAAGATGATGAAACAATCGCAGAAAAGATTGGGTATGCAGCATGGAGCCGGCTGCAGGGGATGGCAAAGGATTATCTTGTTGCGGTATCAGGCGATGACTATCGGACGAAAGGATGATAATCATGTGTGGATGTAATGGCACGGGCAAACTTATACAGCCGCTAGGCGCAGGGATGATAACTTTTCTTCCTTGCTCCTGCGAAGTGGCTCAAGAAGGAGTATCACGCTCTTTAGAAAGGATGGCAGCGTTTGAAGATCGTTTGGTGGCTGCGGAACAGGAGTTAGCAAGATGTACAAATCACGCGTAGCTGTTGAACGGAGAGTTACCTATATTGCGCTAGAAAACTTGAATTTCTTGTGGGATGAGGATGAAGTACTTAAGTTTCGCGAGATGTGGGAAGAGGGCCTTTCTCTTCCTGACATCGCCAAGGAGCTCAAAAGAAAACAAAACGAGGTTGCTGTTCTCATATTAGATCAGGCAGAGGAAAAGAAAATCAAACCGCGGCCAGGCGGGTTATGGGGATGGGTGATATAAGCATGGAAATCAAATTTGGTGCAATCGAACTCGGCACAAAAGTAGTTCCGCTTGACGAAAACTCCTCTCAGTGGAAGAAAGCGAAAGATAAGGGCCAGCCGTACTTAGTGGTTGTAGCGGTGCAACATCGGCAGCCGGAGGCGGTATATGCGGTTACATCGGAAGAGCGACCAAAATTCGGTATGACAGTAGAGTGGGTGACGGAAGAAAAACTCAAGCTGTATACGCCTTACACGGACGAGGATTGGGTTCAGTTGTTCGAGGAATGCAACAAGTTACGGTTGAAGCTGCGAATAGATAAGGCGCTAGAGGAACGGGATGAAGCGGCGTTTCTGGATCTGACGGAAGAATTGAAAAGGGGGATGCTTGATGGAAAAGAAACTGCATAAGCCGTGGGATGTGCTACGTAAAGCGGCGCAAGGGATGATTGAATTGCCCGTGAAGGTGAAAAGGCATAGAAGATTTAAAGAAGCTGACATTATAGTAGTTTCCGAATTTTTAACGCCTGTTAATATCAACACTCCATATAAACGGCGAATGATTGCTTTGAAAAATGAAGATAACCGTATGTTACAAGCAGGATGGTTTGAAGATGAGGAATGGGAACTGCTACTTGAGCCGAAATTCAAAGTCGGGGACCTCATTGTAATTGAGTACAAAGGCGAATCATGGATAGCGAAATTTTCAGGACAGGGACAAGAAAAGGTAATCAGAGTGAGTAATGTTGCTCCAATGCAAAGAAAGTTTTGGGACATGGGTGACATGGATGTGTCTTTGGAAGTATATAACGTTCGTCGTGCTACAGCCGAAGAAATAGCCGCAGATAAGAAACGGCGTTGGTGGGCGGAGCTCGGGCGTGAGGTGGATGAATATCGTGCAGGGGATGTTGTTCAACGTGATGACGGGAGAATTCAAACGGTTGCTGAGCATGCATCTAATGACTTGCGGTCTGTCTATATCGCTGAAGCGGATGTACCGATCTATACGAAGTATTTGAAGTTAGTTGCACCGGTTGAGCAACGTTTAGATAAATAAGCTTGGCACCTAGGAGAGGAATGTAATGGAAGATTTTAATAGACAAGCATTGCTATACGAAGCAGAGCATGTTCGTTACTGGACGGCGAAAGAACAGGCTTTGCTTTCTAAGTTAGCGCATGCCAGCGCAATGAAAAGACATCATCAGAATGAGTTAGCAAAGCTACAACGGATGATTGAGAACGAGGGGAGAGAAGGAAATGGGATTACAAATAAAAGTGAAAAAGATGCGTGACGATGTATCGCTTCCTGTGTATGCGAAGGAAGGTGATGCAGGATTCGATTTAGTTGCAGCGGAGGATATGGTGATTGAGCCAGGCGAAACAAAGGTTGTGCCCACAGGTTTAGTATTTGAGATACCAATAGGATATGAATTGCAAGTCAGACCACGTTCTGGGATATCACTTAAAACGCGTTTGCGCGTTATTCTAGGCACGGTAGATAGTTCGTATAGGGGTGAGGTAGGGGTAATCGTAGAAAACGCCGAGAACGAACTCTCAAATCATGTGCATGTAAAAGACGAGGGAGATTCATACATCGAGGTTGGGTATTCCAATGTAGTCTATGACATCAACGAGACGTTCGCGCGGCTTTGTGAAGATGCAAAAGTCGGTTCTTATCTCATCCGTAAAGGGGAAAGGATAGCTCAAGGTGTGATTGCCCCGGTGGAAACAGCTAGTTTTATAGAATCAGAGGAGTTAAGTGACAGCGAACGCGGAACAGGTGGGTTTGGTTCTACTGGGGTGAAGTGATGAACATCATTATCGCTGACGACCGGCCCTCATGGATGAAAGAGGAAGATCGTATCATGGCTTGCTTGTTACGGTGCCCTGTATATAAATATTGCTCTAATCGCTTTGGAATGGATTGTAAACGTCTTGGAGGCTCAGAAATACCGAAGTTGATAGGGGGAAAATCAAATGCTCATCAGACAATACGGAGCAAGGCAAGGAGAAATCATAATATATCGACGCACCCAACAAGAAGTAGTACAAGCAGTTCAGGAATTAGAAAAGCGCGGGTATGAATGCGTAAGGCAGATACAGCAAATCACTCGCTGGAAATGGGAAGCAGCGATGAAAAGGAAAAAGTAGTCCTTTCGAGTGGATGAATGAAGGGAGAATGGGAGAATGCCGGATTGGGGAACGGAGAAACAAAAGCTTAAGGGATGGAAGAAGGATGCTGCTGAGGTAAAAGTAAAGCGCAAGAAACGCAAAGCGAAAGCCCAGCCTGTTAAAAAAGAAGTTAGCCGCCGTGATGTGTTGGATTGTATGCAGGCTAGAAGCTATTCCCGCCATCGAGGGGCCATTCGTCAAAGGTAAGGGGGGATTATCTTGGAACTAATCGATGAGCAGCTACAAGCTATAGAAGCATTAGTAGATTGGGTCAAAGAAGCCTTTAGAAAGATTAAAGAATTCTTTAGAAAAATGACTGAAGTTTTAGCGCAACTGGTAGACCGTGAGAAAAATATCGCTATGTGGATAGATGAGGTTTACTTTGTTGAACAAGAAAAGATACATCATGTTCGTTCCAGTTGGGTACCATGTGCTGATAGCAGACGGAAGCACCAAGTCTTAGATAGAAAGCCCCGCTTTACTGTTAGGAAGGTGATTCGATGAAGGACGCAGTACAAAAAACAGACATTTGCATTACCTGCCCAGGATCAAAGTGGGGAGACAGCAACTTTTGTTCGATACATCAGAAGAAATTCCATGAAATTACGGTTTGTCAGGAATGGGAAGCAAAGTTATACATGGAAAAAAGCGGACAACTCACCATGCACGATCCTTCCAAACTCATGGATATTATCCAGCGGACTGAGGAAGATGTACGGAACTATCGATGGATGCAGAAAGAAGTTGAGCGCATTATCAAAGACCTTAATGACGTAGGTGTGGATTCGTCTATGGTCGCGCAGTGGGGTGTAGAAGCGACTTTGCCGAAGGGGAAGGGGCTAAGGTCTGCCATAAACGAAAAACGCCTAAAACGGCAAATGGAGCGGTTAGAACGATTGCAAAACAAGATAGATAGAATCGATGTAGCGGTGAAAAAGGTCGATGTGGATGAGCGGCAACAGGTAGTAATGGAGTGCATGCTTGACGGGGTGCGGATGAACATGATTGCGCAGCATGTCGAAGTATCACGGTCCACGATGGATGAATTGAAACGAACTATCATTACAAAGCTCGCGAATGAAATCTATAAAGAGGAGTTAGAGAGGGGGTAACTCCCTTCTCTGCCAAATGATTGTTTTGTCGGATTCTGAAAAGGGGGATGGAGTAATGAAGAAGCAACAACGGCTGGAGCGCGTTGAAATAGTTAATGCAATCATTCGTGCAATCGCAAGTAGGGGAAGAAGATTCTTTTATGACAGTGAATACGGAACCGTTTCGCAGTTTACTTATATCGGGTTGAAGAAAAACCGTTTGTGGTTTTGTGATAAGAGGGGCGGTAAGGTGAATCCTTATCCTTCTAACCGTCATAGAGATTATCATTTTTCAGATGGTGGTACGCTTTGGGCTTTGGTCCATGATTTTAGTGAATATATCCTTACCGGAAAAATGACAAACGGTAAAAATGGTTACGGTGGTCTGTATTGTCCTCATTGGGGATATTCTGCGGAGGATATGGAAGCTATTCGAGAAAGAGCGGTTGAACTTGGGTATTTGCAACCGCGCAATATTTAACTAAAAATCCATTTAGTAACGAAATGGAGTGGAGAAAATGACTTTAACATTTTGGGATTTCTTTGCCGGGATTGGGGGGTTCCGTCTCGGCATGGAAATGGCCGGACATAAGTGTGAAGCGTATGTAGAATGGGATAAATTTGCTCGTAAGTCATACGAAGCTATTCATAATACAGAAGGAGAGTGGACAGCGCATGATATCACAACAGTTACAAATGACGATGTTCGACCATATCGAGGACGAGTGGACGTTATCTGCGCAGGATTCCCATGCCAAGCTTTTTCAGTTGCTGGAAAACGAGGAGGGTTTGATGACACTAGAGGGACTTTATTCTTTGAAGTCGCACGCATCGCCAATATCGTCAGACCACGCTATTTATTCCTTGAGAACGTCACAGGACTCCTTAACCATGATAAAGGGATTACGTTCGAGACAATCCTCAGAACCTTGGATGAGATCGGGTATGATGCGGAATGGGATTGTCTTAACTCTAAGCACTTTGGAGTCCCGCAAAATAGAGAAAGGGTGTTCATTATCGGACATCTTAGAGGATCAAGTGCCAGAAAAGTATTTCCTATCAAAGCAGCAGATGGAGAAATTGGTGTACCAATCAAAATAGTTGCTCATAGAGAGGGGTTTAGAAGGAGTTTTCAAACATTTTCGCCGGACGGAGCTACAGAAGCAATAGACACCGCTCAAGGTGGAGGAAGAGGACCGCATGTCATAGTGAAAGGAAACGTTAATCCATCTGGAAAAGGAATGAACGGGAATGTTTATGATTCCAAAGGATTAAGCCCGACATTAACAACAAACAAAGGAGAAGGGTTGAAAATAGCACAAGCGGTTCTTACGCCAGATAGAGCAGAGAAAAGGCAGAATGGCAGACGTTTTAAAGAAGAAGGGGAGCCGATGTTCACATTAACAGCGCAAGATCGGCATGGTGTGATGTTAAACGGGTACCAAATCAGAAAATTAACTCCTAGGGAGTGCTTCCGATTGCAAGGTTTCCCTGATTGGGCATTTGATCGGGCGGCTGCTGTTAATTCGGATAGCCAACTTTACAAACAGGCCGGCAATTCCGTCACGGTGAATGTAATCTATGAAATAGCAAAGCTGCTGCAATAAGGCGAGGGAGTGAAAACACTCCTTCGCTATACAAACTTGATTTGGTTGGGAAAGGAGAAATTTATGGATATCGAAACAAAAAACAATCTTAAATTGAGACAAGAAATAATTGATTTAGGGTATGAAATCTCTGGTGATATAGACCATGCTGAATGCTTTTATGATAAAGAAATGCTTGAAGAATTTTGTTCTAATTTAGATAAGTTGAAAAACCTTGCAAGAGAATACTTCGTTTCAAACAGAAAAGAAATGGAGGGCTGAAAAATGGCGGGTTGTCTTGAATGTGGTGAATATATAACAAATCCCAGTGAGTGGGTTTGCGATAAATGCACAGAAAAATTGTTAGCGCCTTGGACGAAATTATCAGAAGAAGAAAAAATTAAATACTTAAAATCCAATGGAGTTAAGGATAAGGATATTGAAAAGTATTTATAACACAAATCCGATTGTGTAAGGAAGCGGAGGGGATTTGATTGAAAAAGAGGATTCGCAAAAAACAACAAAAATTATGCGAGAAATGTTTATTTAAAGGTCTTTGTAAATCAGCGGCATTACCACATTGTAAAGGAAAGGCATTTTATAAAAATTAAAACAGATACCAAATTTGTTAGTGAATGGAGAGGGCATAATGATTAAATATGTTGCTGTTCCTAGAGATTATCAGTGTTCAGAGTGCGGCAGAGAAACTTACAATCATTATAAAAAGTGTTTGGACTGCAAAAAAGAAGGTACTGTAATGTTCAAAGAAAATGAGGAAGATACACAGGAAGAAAAATTAAGAAAGAAACTTCATAACACCATTGATGTTATGTGTTTGAGTCAGCTTAAAGCGTTACACGATTCGTTATTTCAGTAATTTACTACAGATCCCGCATTGAGAAAGGAATGAGAGCTATGACTACATTTGAAACTATTGTTGCGCGGTATAACGAGTTTAATAGCTTTTTACAGTCAATCGACCTTGAGGAATTACGAAAGCAACACACTCGCCATGAGTTAAATGAATTAGCAAGTAAAGTTAGCAATTTTAATTTACGCTCCCTTTCTTATGACATAAGAAAAATTACGGAAGAAATGAAATTTATGGAATATCCGGAATTGTTAGGAGTACATCGTTATCCAGTTTTGAAGCAGATTACATTTTTGACAGATGAACAGAAGTTAGAACTTGATAAATATTTGGCTAAGCATCGAGTAGGTGAGTATGTATCTAATTTGTGGAGAATAGCCAGGAGTGAGGAAAAGGCTAAATTAATTAGAGAATTTCTAGTGCAAAACAAGGTAGTTGAAGTGAACTATTATGGAATCTGTCCTAACTGTATGGAAGGTCTTATTACGGATCGTTTAAATACAGAAGCTAAAGAAAAGATAGATGCAGCTCTTGCTATGGATTCTAATTCTGATGAACGTTGTGAATTTCTTTGGAAGGTGCTACATCACGGATGTATGGAATGTGATGACGAACTTGATCAAGACCGTTTGACCAGATTGGAATACAAGAAAGTGTACCGCATGGTTATGGAACGAGATAAAAGTTTAGATAAAGTCTAACCAAAAAGTTATTTGGAAAGAGGATGAGGTGAAATATGGCTATTTACTACCTATCTGCATGTCATGATTGTAAGGAAAAAATCATGTGGGCGAAATGTCCAGAGGAACAGGCGGAAAAATGGCATAAAGAGTTTCATCCTGGACATAACACAGAACTATCAAATGATTACGACGATGAATTTTATGATCGTATTTGGGAGTACAAAAACTTAGGGATTAATGAATGAACTTACATCCCGAAATTAATTGGAAATATTATTATATTAATATTTAATCAAGTTTACTATAATATAATAGATAGGGATGAAAAAGGAGAAGGGGGATAATGAAATGAATATTGAAAGATTTAATGATGGCGCGGAATTTTTAAAGGTACTAGCCCATCCTGCACGAATCGCGCTTGTAAAATTCATGATGGAAAAAGGTCCCGTAAATGTAACTACTCTTTATGAGGAGCTTAAAGCGCCGCAAAGTACAGTTAGTCAGCATCTAGCGAAATTAAAGACTGCTAAGGTTATCTCAGGAACACGTAAAGGTTTGGAGATTTACTATGAGGTAAACGACAAGCGGGTAGAAAGTATTCTTAATACGCTAGTCAGTGCTTAAGTATCATTAGCTATTAATAAATAAATTCTTTAGAGGCGAATTGCTGCGGCAGTTCGCTCTTTATTTTTACCAAGCAAAACAGGCAAAACAGGCAAATTGTACGTTTTTTGAAACAAGCATAACTAGAATTGTATAATCAGAGTGTGTATTCGATACATGGACAAGCAGTAGCGGAAACTGCTGGTTGTTCGCAGTGAAAACTTTAATTTGATCAATCGTTCGACAACCAAATTCTTCGGAAAATGCTTCTTGAGTGGAGAGTTTTGTCCCCTCTCCCGTTTTGTTGAGCTACTTCATGTGAGGTGGCTGAATGAAGCGAAAGCTTTATCCCCTTTTATGTATGCCGCTTGCTATTGCAGGCGGTTTTTATTTTGTAAAGGGAATATATAGTGAAATTATCATAGGGGTGGTGGGAGTGAACCTTACCGAAAACCAAAAGAAATTTGCAGATTATTACATTGAAACTGGTAATGCGACAGAAGCTTATTTGCGTGCTGGATATAAAGTGAAAAGTGACGGTGCAGCTAGAGCGAATGCAAGTAGATTGCTAACAAATGCTAACGTTCGGGAATATATCGAAGAACGTATGGCGGAGAAAGAATCCGAGCTCATCGCTAAGCAAGATGAAATACTTAGATATCTAACGAGGGTTATGCGCCGTCAAGAGATGGAACACACTGTTGTTACGTTGAAAAGTAGTAGAAGTTGGTACGATTCTAAAGGTAAGAAGCATACAGAGGAAACGGAAACTGCTGAGATTGTGCAAATTCCAGCTAAGTTATCGGATGCAAATAAAGCAGCTGAGTTACTTGGTAAGCGATATATCATGTGGACTGATAAACAGGAGGTAGAACATAGTGGCAACGTGAGCCATCGAGTTGATCTTTCTAGTTTATCGGATGAAGAGCTTGAAAAGGCGTTGAAGAAGTATGACGACAATTAGGGAGCTGCGAGAAGAAAAGTTACGTCGGTTGCTCCAAAAGCGCGTGGAATTGTCGCAGACGTCCTTTTGGGAGTATTGCAAAACGATTGCTCCTGACTTCTATAAAGAAGGTCGTTGGTACCTGAAGTTGTATTGTCACACATTGCAAGCACTATATAACAAGGAGCTCACAAAAGAACGGTTCCATCGATTAGCAGAAGAAATTGCGCCGCAGTGGTTCATGAACGAATTCAACTGGACTGCAATCGCTGATGATGTAGTATTCCAGAAACTTATGATTAATATGCCCCCGCGTCATGGAAAAAGCCGGACGCTTATTTTATTTTGCCAATGGGCACTTGGCAAAGACAAACTAAACAAAATCATTACAACGTCCTATAACGAGGACTTAGCAACAGATTTTAGCCGCTATACGCGTGATGGCATTGGAGCAGAAAAGGCAACTGTAACTGATATTGTGTTTTCTGATATTTTCCCTGACGTTCGTATCAAAAAAGGGGATGCATCTTATCGGCAGTGGGCGCTAGAAGGTTGCTTTTTCACGTATAAGGGCGCTGGTCTTGGCGGCTCCATTACAGGTAAAGGGGGAAATATCCTCATTGTTGATGACCCAGTTAAAAACGCCGAGGAAGCCTTCAATGATAACACACTTGAAAAACAATGGATTTGGTATACAGGTACATTCCTCAGTCGTTTGGAAGAATCGGGAGAGCGGCCAATTGAAATTATCAATATGACTCGCTGGGCAAAGAAAGATCTGTGTGGGCGTATCCTTGATGGTGATAATGGAAAAGAATGGTTTGTTCTTCACATTGAGGTGCAGAGTCAAACAGGTGAAATGCTGTGCGAAGAGTTGTTGTCACGCAAGCGCTACGAGTATTTCAAAAAAGAAATGAATGAAATTATCTTTTTAGCCAACTACCATCAACGTCCTGTGGATGTGAAAGGTAAACTCTATAAATCGTTCAAAACGTATGAAGATGTGCCAAAAGATAGTAGCGGTCATCCTCTGTTTGAACGCATTATCAACTATACAGATACAGCAGATGACGGAAATGACTACCTGTGTTCTATCGTTGCAGGCGTATATCAAGGTGAAGGATATGTCTTAGATGTATTGTACACGAAAGAAGGCATGGAAGTCACAGAGCCACAGACAGCAGACTTCCTTGTTGAAAATGATGTACATGTCGGTATTATCGAAAGCAACAATGGAGGAAAAGGATTCGCTCGAAATGTGCAACGTCTGATCTGGGAGCGACATAAAACGAAAAGTGTTGCTGTTAAATGGTTTCACCAAAACAAGAATAAAGCGGCGCGCATCCTGACTAACAGTACATTCGTGATGAACCATTTGTACTTTCCGGTGAATTGGAAGGATAGATGGCCTGAATACTATGCTGCTATGAACAGTTATCAGAAGGAAGGAAAAAACGCTCATGATGATGCGCCTGACTGTACAACCGGAATTGCAGAATTGATAAACGGTAAACGCCAGGTCGATACATCTGGGGAAGAAAAGAAAAAAGAACGAAAACGAAAAGGATTGTTTTAGGGGGTGAGTGAGTGAAACAAGCAAAGGTGCGAGTGTTTAAAGCACAGACCATACAGTTACCCAGCTTAAAAACGGATTCCAAGCAGCAAAAAACCGAGTATGAAGAGATTATTCAGCCGCGGTACGATATGCTTCTGCTGCGTCAGTTTCGTGAAATGTCAACAGTGTTAGGGCAATGTGTGGATGCTTACAAACGGAATATAGCGGGATTTGGTCTTTCTCAGCAATACATTGAAAACGATAATAGCAAAGAAACCGCTGAAATGAAAAGTGAATGGGACCGGCTGCAGACAGTATTGAAGTATATGAGTGTAGATAAACCGCTTAAAGAAGTATTTGAACAGTCCGTTGAGCATAGGGAAGAGTCAGGAAATGCTTTTATGGAAGTGATTCGTGATGGATTGGGATTACCTGCTGAATTGCTGAATGTATTGCCTGAGACGATGCGAGTGACCAAATATACAGAACCTGTAGATGTTGAGTACATCATTGGCGGTGCGACCGTAAAGCGCAGGAAGAAGTTCCGCCGCTTTGTGCAGCTTGATAACGGTGTGCCGGTTGTATGGTTTAAGCAGTTTGGTGATCCACGCATTATGGATTGCCGTACAGGTGAATTTAAAGACGATACGCCAGCAGAATATCAAGCAACAGAAATCATTCATCTTAAAATTGGTGATGATGTATATGGTGTGCCACGCTGGGTATCTCATCTTATTCATATGTCAGGCAGCCGAAAAGCGGATGAGTTGAATTATCTGTACTTTGTACAAGGTCGTCATACTCCTGCGGCTATCGTAATCTCAAATGGTACGCTGTCCGAAGATAGCGAAGCGGCGCTACAAGAGTACGCGAACAATATTGAAGGCGTAGAAAACTCTCACAAGTTCATTGTTCTTGAAGCGGATGGAGCAGACGATATTGGGCTTTCTGACGACAAGAAAGTGAAAATTGAAATCAAAAGCCTTGCAGACCTTCTTCAAGAGGATGCAATGTTCTTAGATTACGATAAGAGCAGTCGTGACAAAGTACGTTCTGCGTTTCGTCTTCCAGGTGTGTATATCGGAGAAACAAATGATTACAATCGGGCCACAATCAAAACGGCTAAGGAAGTCACAGAGGAGCAAGTGTTCATGCCAGAACGCGAAACACTTGAATTCCTGCTGAACGATGTGCTCCTTGTGCCACACGGTTTTAAATACACGAAAGTGGTACTGAATACTCCTGATTTAACTGATATTGAGGATCAAGTATCCATGCTAGGTGTGTTGAAAGATATTGGTTCTGTTGCTCCAAATGATACGCGCGACTTAGCAGGGAAGGTTATTGGTAAGCCTCTTGAGCCATTCCAAGACGAGAAATACGACGTTCCTATGGGCACGAATGCAAATACATCTATTCCTCTTCAGAAGGCGCAGGAAAGCAATCTCGTTAGTCTCATGAAGGATATTCGGGATGTGTTGGAGGAGTTGCAGCATGCGAAAGATTGACAGGTTGCTAACTTCCTTGAATGCATGGATTCAGAAGGCTGAAGAAGAGGATGATATCACAAAAGATATTCCTGACTTCCCAGGTCTTGATAAAGTCGCTGGATATGTTGAGGATTATGAAAAGAAGATTGCAAAGCTGCTGCGGGAGCAGAAGAAATACTTCCTCAATGGTTTGAAAGGCACTGTGCAGAAGGCAGAAGGTGAAGAGGAACCGACAATCGAGGAACTGCTTATCTATTATACGAACAGCTTATTTGCTGCCGATCAGTTCGTTGAGCAGTTTGGAGAAGAAACGATTGCTATCCTTACCTCAACTATTTCCGAACTTACAGCGGTCATGATGGAGGCCATTGATAAGGATGTAATGTTCGATATCCTGTCCGAACGTACTGTGAAGTGGATTGAATCATGGGCAACAGACTTAGCCGAGCTCATGAAGTTGAATACACATGAAGCGGTTGAACAGGTGCTGAAAGATGGAATTGCAAATGGTGAAAGTATTGCTGAGATTGAACTGAAGCTGAAAGACTTGCCGCAATTCAATCGTAAAAGGGCAAGAACAGTGGCTATCACTGAAATGCTTAGAGCCGCATCGGTTAGCCAATTCGAGGCATATAGTCAAAGTCCTGTGGTCGTGAAGAAGAAGTGGCGCCATAGTGGTAGTCGAAAAAACAATCCACGTAAAGACCATCTTAAATTAGATGGTGTGGAAATTCCAGTAGAGGAAATGTTTGATGTCGGAGGCGAGGAAGGACTATATCCAAGGGCAATAACTTTGAGCGCTAAGCAATCTGTTAATTGTCATTGTGTGCTCTCACCTGTAGTAGACGAAGAAATTTTAGGGCTATCTAAAAAAGAAAAGGAAGCTTTGAGACAAGAAGCACTAAAAAGCATGGAATAAAAAAAACAGCAGTTTTTACCGCTGTTCTTCTAGCTCTAATGCCTTCTTAACAAGCTCTCTTATAGCTTCAGTCCTATTTTTTAGTCGTTTTTCATGCCAATACTCGTCAATCATTTCTAACATTTCATTAGGGAATGTGACTAGCACTTGTGTATTTTTTGTTTTATCAATTGCCATAATGAAACACCTCCTAAAAAGTATTATAAGTTATATAACCTATATAGAAAAGTGCCTAATCATTTGGTATAATGGTTATATAAGTTATATAACTAAGAGGTGAACAAAATGGCGAGACCGAAAACAGCAATAAATACAAATTGCTCATGGTGCGGTATTAGTATCGAAGTTCCTAAGTCTAAATTTAAGGATACAGGGAATTGCTGTAGCAAAAGTTGCGCTGTTAAGCATTATAGAGCTAAAAATCCGCGTAATATAGATGTGATATGTGAGTGTTGTGGAAGAGTGTTTAACCAATATACATCCAGAATAGAAAGAGGGCAGGGGAGATTTTGTTCTAGAGAATGTTCCGCTAAGGTCTTAGCTAGAGAGAACGAATTGTGGCGACACTTGCATACACCAAAAGCGAGAGCTAATTATGATAAGTACTGTGAGAAAATCCGTAATGGTGAAGTTAAACGGACAGCATGGAACAAAGGTGAAGATGTAGAAAAACAATGTCAAAGGTGTAAGAAAACCTTTACTACATCCTATAAAAATCGTGACGTTTACAAATATTGTTCAAAAGAATGCGGACTGCTAGCAAAGAAAGAAAGAACAGGCGAGGAACACCCTCTATATAATCAAGTGAAACAAAGTTGTTTAATTTGTGGAACTGAATTTACAACAAAGCCGTCACTCATAAAAATGGGATGGGGAAAACTTTGCTCCATTAACTGCGTTGGAGCCTATACTACAAAATTACAGGGTGGTAAAAGAAGTTCGATTGAGTTGAAAATAGAGGAACAACTAATCAAACTTGGCATACCTTTTGAATCCCAGTATAAGCTAGGTAGGTGGATTTGTGATTTTGGTATTCCAAAGCATAAGTTAATCGTTGAATGTGATGGAATGTATTGGCATAACCTTCCTAAGCAAAGAGCTAAGGACGAACGTAAGAATAATGACATCGCTAAAAAAGGATGGACTATCATTCGTCTTTGGGAAGATGAAATAAACAATGATATAAACGGTTGTGTCGATAAGATACTTACGGTAATAAATACCTAGAATAATGCGTAAACACCCAATTGGGTGTTTTTATTTTTGAGGAAGAAAAAGAGCAGTTGCGGCAGGAAGCTTTAGAGAATATGAAGTGATGGTGAAGAACCTATGAGACTACTTTTATTGTGGTTTAAGGAAATCAAGTGGGCTAAGAAGTATTACTTAAATGGATTATCTATGTATTTTCTCCATAAGTTAGGGTTGTATAAAAGCTCATGTTTATGGTGGAAAGGCATCGGCACATTTAAACAAGATCTTAAAAGATAAGTATCCATTCGGGTGCTTTTTATTTTGGGGAGGTAACTGAAATGTACTACACATTTAGGATAGGGGAAGCTGAGCAGTGTTTTGAAGGTACACCGGATGAAATCATTCAGCTTATGAAAGCGATGAAGGAGTTAGAGAAGAAGGAATATGCTATTACTCTTAAACCATTCCCATTGGGTCCAGTAATGCCGGGGGCTGTAGATGAGTTCCTGGGTAAAACAGCATTGGATAAGATATTTTACCATTCAAAATGCAGTAAATGAGGGGAGGTGAAATAATTGCCAAGAGAACTGAAAAGCATTGATGTACAGTTTGTTAGTTTTGTAGATAAAGCTGCAAATCAGCGTAAATTCTTCCTTACGAAGAGTGCTGAACAGCAGCCAGAGCCCATTTTTACAAAGTCTGTTCGTATTGTGAAGGACGATAACGACCCGAAACAACTCGTGTACGGAATTGTATATGAGCCGGGTGTGGAAGATACCCATGGAGACTTTGCGACTGCTGAAGCTATCGAGAAGGCGGCACATGACTTTTTAACAAAGTACCGTCAAATCGATACACAGCATGATTTTGAAGCCGGGGCGGGCGAAGTAGTAGAGTCCTATATTGCTCCTGCTGACATGGAGATTGCGGGCGAAGTTATCACAAAAGGTACATGGGTCCTTGTGACAAAAGCTACCGATGAAATTTGGGAAGCAATTCAAAAAGGCGAATATACAGGTTACTCTCTTGCTGGTACAGCAGAGGTAATCGAAAAGCAAGTAAGTCCTGCTCCTCCAACAAACGATGAGACAGGGCTTTTTAATTTGCTTAAAAACTTTTTCACTGGTAAAACAGCAGTGCAAAAAGGTGCGGTTGCTGATAAATACAACAAAAACCGCAAACATCGTGAATTTTGGGCAGCGCAGGATGCTCTCAATTCAATTCTGTTTGATTGGGACAACTGGAACTCAAGTGGATTAATTACCGATGCTGATAAGATTCGTGAGGCTCTACAAGATTTTGTAGACATTGCACAAGAAGTATTGATTGCCGAGGATATTGTGAAAGCAATGGGCGAACGACCAGTTGCTATTCAAAAAGCCGGCCGCAAGATCAGTACAGAAAACATGAACGACATTGATGCAGCAATCAGTGCTTTACAAAACCTGAAAGCTCGCGTGAGTGATGAAAAGGAGGAAGATGAAGTTATGAAAGCAGAAGACATTCAAAAAGCTGTTGAAGCAGCATTAGAGCCTGTTAACGCCCGTTTAACAGCTTTAGAAAAAGGAACAGAGCCGCAAACAGAACCACAGCAAGATGATGTGTTGAAACAGGTAGGAGAAGCAGTGACAAAAGCATTAGAGCCATTTAATGCTCGTCTTGAAGCTGTAGAGAAGGCACGCGGTATTAGCAAGCAGATGCAAGAACCTATTCCTGCACCAGTTAATAAATCTGAAGGCCCAATGTACAGCCGTTACTTCGGCTAATTTGAGAGGAGGATATATCTATGGATAATCAACAAATTCTTGCAGGTGGTTCAACTACCTTCGTTATGAAAGATGTAAACATTCCGCTTCCACAAGCGGCTGCTGAGGCATTTTTAACGGATACAATTAATAATGCTTCTACGCTTCCAAAACTACGTCCAATGTATAAGGATGCTCCTGCGGGCAATATCGACGTCCTTTCCGTTGGCCGCCGCAAGTTACGCCTTGCATCTAAAACAGATGAGCCTACAGGTGTTGGTGCAGTTGCGAACCGCCAGATTCCATATGCGGTTAAGAAAGTGCGCTGGGATGAGTGGATTCAAAATGATGATGTATACTACGCAATGGCTTCCCGCGGCCAGAACGTTGAAAATGTCGTGGTTCAATTGATCCAAGAACAGTTCGGTGTGGATTTACAAGACCTTGTTTTCAACGGTGACACAGCGTCCGGCGATGCATTCTTAAACATCATTGACGGATTTGTGAAGAAAGCGAAAGTCTCCACGTACAAAACAGATTTAACAACAAATGAACCAACTATCATGGACTTCGTGAACCATGTCCAATTGCTTCCTGAGAGATATAAATCTCGCACAGATATTACTTGGTTTATCACGCAAAAGACACATGATAAGCTTGTGGCTTTGATAGTCGGTCGCCAAACAGGATATGGTGATGCGACATTAGTAGATGGAAAAGTAACTCGTATTGCTGGCTATCCAGTAGAGGTAGTAGCAGAAATGCAAACGGGATTCGCTATGCTGACTCCTGCTGCGAACCTTGTTCCAATCTTTACACGCGACGTTCGTTACAACCGTACAGCACAAGGTGCAACGGCTGCGGCTAAGGATGCGACATACCACATCATGTTCGCTTACTTGGATTGCGTAGTGCGTGAAGTTGAAGCCGTTGCTTGGATGACAGGAACGAAACTATAAGGAGGTAGCATATATGCCATACATTCAATTGAAACACGAAACAGGCGCTCTTCACATTGGTGGAGGGCGTTTCTTTTATGCAGGTGAGCCACAAAAGGTAAACGCAAAAGAGCGAGATGCACTCCTTGAAGCTTATGAAGACTTAGAGGAAGTATCGGAGCCTAAAAAACAAGTAACTGAACCTCCAGATGGTGGAGAAGGCGATAAAGAACCTGCAGGGGAGTGATCGGCATGGCGCTGATTACTCCTTCTGAATTAACTCAGTATACATCGTTTCCGGTTGTGAAAGACCGTGCCCCCGCTTTACTGCAGGATGACATTCTCGAAGCGGAGATGGAGATATACAGTATTGTGAACCATCGATTTACAGATACCGAGAAATACTCTACTATCCCTGCTGAAGTGAAACTCGCTTGCAAGAAGCTGGCGCAGTATTATGCACTGTTGAATGCGGATGAATCCGAAATGAAGCGAATGAAGTCAGAGAAGATAGGTGACTACACCTACCAGCGTGACGGTTTGCAAAAACCTGATGTTTCTTCTTTATTGCAAGCCCATATTCAGACTGCGGCAAAGAATGGCGTACAGATGAGGATGAGGGCGCTATGAGTTACGATCATATGCTGATTCATCGGTGTGATGTGTTCCATTTGAAAAAGGATACACAGGCGGGGAAATACGGGTTGCCAGGTGAAGAAAAGTACACATATCCTAACGCTCCTGACATCGCGCAGGAGCCTTGTTATTTTTATCGAAAGCAAGCAGCTGTTGTGCAGCTAGAGCCGAATCAACAAATCACAGAACGCTACATGGTTCATTTTTCATCGCGTTCTACAGTCAAACATAACGACAAAGTAATCTATAACGGTGTTGCTTATGTTATTCGAAATCCGTTGCCAATTCGTGGTCATCATATCGAAGCGGAAGCAGAGAGGATGAAGCTGTAATGGCAAAAGAGAGAATGACAGTAAAAGTTGATGGACTTGAAAAGTTCCTGAAGAAAGTAGAAAAGACAAAAGGAACCCTTAAACCGAGGGTTGCTATGTGGCTCAACGCGAATGGGAAAGATTTTCTGAAAGAAGTTCAAGATCAAATCATTGCTATGGAAGTTGTAGATACGCGCAGACTTCTTGCGTCGTTTGACAAAGGAGATGCAGAAAATATTTGGCGCACTTCAAATGGCGGTCTTACGCTTGATATTGGAACGAACCTAAAGTATGCATCCCTTGTAAATTCGGGTCATTTTACAGGGGAAACACGTTGGATCCCTGGCATTTGGGAAGGAGATAGTTTTAGATATACACCAGGCGCTGAGACAGGAATGTTGCTAAAAGCGCAGTGGGTTGATGGTAGGCCATATTGGGATAATGCACTTGTCATACTTGAGCGCATGTTTAAGGCATCTTTTGAGAGACGGTTTGAAAAATGGGTGAAGGAAATGGGTTGGTAGGATGTTAGAACAACTATTAGGTTCTGTGCAGGCGTATTGTTATAAGCAATGGTCCGTAAAGCTCTATACAGAGAAAATTCCAGATAACATCGAAATTCCATCTATGTACTTCCCGCCACCTTCAACGAACGATGATGACTTTTCCAAAGACGCTTTTTCTAATTTATACACGCAGCGTGTACTGTGCCGCATGTATTCCGACACTGCCGCTTTATTGAAAGCAGAAGAGATTGCCGATTCCATCCGAAAGAATGGGTACTGCGTTCCTATATTGAATGAGGACGGAACAGAAACAGGGAAGGTGCTCCATTTTTCTCGTATCAGTACCAACATTATTGCTGACTACACAGCACAGATCACGATGATATTTGAAACACAAAATTATTATGAGGAGTGAGTTGAATGCCAGAAGTAAGAGGTAAAGATATTATCTATGCAGTCGACCCTGATGGTGATGGTGCAGGTGCTTTAATTCGTATTTTCAACCAAACAGGCGGGAGCTTTGCAAGAAAAAAAGGGCTTCTTGAATTACAAACAAAAGACCGCAGCGGCGTTTCCTATGATGGAACAGACAGCACAACTCTCTCTCTTGAAGGTGTATTCACCGAAGGAGATACTGCCATTGATGCAATTGAAACTGCCATGGATGATGAAACACTTATTCGTATTTATCGCATCAATAAGAAAACGAAAGTTGCGAAATGGGGCTTATATGCTGTTTCTAAGTTTGAGCAATCTGAAGGAAATGGCGAGTATGTTACTTATTCCTTAGAAGCTACACTTGATGGCACATTAACAGAAGTAACATTAACAACAATTCCAGCAGGAGCACCTGCTTAATATAAAGAGCTTCGGCTCTTTTTTTATTTGACTATAGCTGAGGAGTGATATCATGGAACGTTTTACAGTACAAGGAAATGAATATGAGTTGAAAATTACATTTGCCAGTGTTAAACATTTGAACGCTTTACATGAAGGTGGAGCTTTGCATTTGGTGGCTAAAGCTATTACTGGTGATGTAAATACGTTTGTGAATATTATCTATGCTTCACTATTTCATACAGAAAAGAATTTTCCTCTCAAGATAATTGAAAAAGAAATTGAGATGTTGTTCGAAAAAGGTGAGTTAGATGTTGATGCCATGGTGAAAATCGGCAATGACATTATTTGTAACAGTTTTTTCTACAAGAAGACAGTAGCGAAAATGATGAAGGACGAGAAGACAAAACTGCAGTTCGAGATGTTGTTAAGCGAATAGATGTAGACCAAGCAATCATGGATGGATATCGCTATCTGGACTTGGAACCACACCAAGTTATGAAGTACACTCCCAGAGAATTTTATCTTCTCATGCAGGCGAATGAAGAAAAAAGACTTGATAATTTAGAATTTGAAGCAGTGAAAGCTCTCATGATGAGAAAAGCATATCACAGTGACAAGAAGAACATGACTGTTCTTGATTTCTTTGACAGAGAGAAAGCATCTATGTCCGAAGCTGACAGAGCAAGAGCTTTTGCTCAGAAAGTTGAAGAAGCTAAACAGCAGCAAGAGTGGCTCAATCAAATTGATTTTTCTTCTGTGAAGGGAGGGAAGTAAATGGGCTTTGATATGATAGCCAGAATAGGAGCTGATATCTCGGACTTCTCACGAAAAATGGCTGCAGTTCGTACGCAGTTGGGAGTATTCAGCAGCTTTAAAGGGGGGCTCATCGGTGCAGGAACACTGATGGCCCCTTCTGTTATTCCTATGATAGCAGCGTTAGGAGCTAGTGCAGTCGCCTTAGGGGGTTCATTCGCTGCAGCAGGAGCGGGAGTGGCTACTTTTGGTGCTGTGGCGATACCTACACTCGGCAAGATATTTGAAACACAAAAGAGCGTTGAGGAAGCGCAGAAAAAGCTCAATGAAGCGACAACCGAAAAAGAAAAGGAAAAGGCTTTGAAGGAGTTAGAGGCAGCTTACGCGGGTTTAAGTGATAAACAAAGAGAAGCAGTGAAGAATTTACAGGACTTTAAAAGCTTTTGGGGTAGCTTTGCAAAAGAGTTTGAAAACCCTGTGCTGGATATATTTAGTGGTTCTCTTATTGCTCTACGAGGTGTATTAGAGCCACTCAAACCAACAATTAGCGAAACAGCAGCAGCTTTTAGCAAACTGTTGGACATGTTCAATCAAGGTTTAAATGCACAACCAGTTAAAGATTTTTTCACATTTTTGGGTGAGACAGCTTATGACAGGACAATAAACTTTGGAATGATATTCGGAAATGTAATGAGAGGAATCATGGCTCTTATAATTGCATTTGATCCAATCGCGGTACAGATGGAAAAAGGATTAGTCAATATGAGCAAAGCTTTCGCCACATGGGCGGAAGGCTTAGGGAAATCGACAGCATTTGAAACGTTTATACAATATATAAAAACAAATGGTCCTGTTATGTTATCAGTAATAGGTAACATTATTTCTATTATCAAAGAGCTTGCGTTTGCTTTTGCTCCATTTGGGCAAGCTGCTCTTGCTGCATTAGAGGGTATTACAGGTTTTGTTGCAGGGCTACTCCAAGCAAATCCTGCACTCGGTAGCACAATAGCAACTCTCACAATGTTTGTGGGCGCTTCAATGGTTGCGAGTGCTGCATTCTTCAAAATAACTGATGCTGTTGGAGTTGTCGGCGATATTATGAAAAAAGCAGGAGACAAAACCACAATGCTTGGAAGAGCTCTTGCTTTCTTAGTTAGTCCAGTAGGCTTAACTATTGCAGCAATCCTTGCTCTTATAGGAATTTTTATTTACTTCTATAAAACCAATGAAACCTTCCGCAACACTGTTATCGGCGCATGGAATGCAATCAAAGAAACTGCAATTGCTGTATTTGGATTCTTACAACCATTCATACAAAAATTTATTGAAGGATTCAAGCAGTTCGGAGCAGCGATTAAAGATGCATTTAGTGGTGACTTTAGTGGGTTAGCTGAAGTATTTACAAAGATAGCACCTATGATTATTGGAGCTTTGCTAGGCGGACTTCCTTCAATTATTATGGCTGCTGCTCGTTATCTTCCTGCAATTGTGGAAGGAATACAGAGTAATTTGCCTATGATTATGGAAGTCGTGAATACAATCATTCAGAACTTCATCACATTCATCGGCACTGCACTGCCGCAATTAATTCAGGCAGGAGTTCAAATTCTGACAATGCTTATAAATGGGATTGTTCAAAATCTGCCTATGATTGTGAATGCTGTCTTGCAGTTGATAACTTTCCTTTTGAATGCATTTGTTCAGTATTTACCTCTTATTATTAATGCGGGCATTCAAATTTTGGTGGCATTAATAAATGGAATTATTCAAATGCTTCCTCAGCTCATTCAGCTTGCTGTTACGATTATTACCGAATTAGTCAATTTAATCGTTCAAAATTTACCTCTACTTATAGATGCAGGAATCAAAATTTTAATGTCTCTAATAGAGGGGATTATTCAGATTCTACCTCAATTAATAGATGCGGCGATTCAGTTAATTGATGCAATTGTAAATGCGCTGATTGACAATTTACCTCAAATCATTGCTGCAGGGATTGAAATTCTAAATGCTCTGATCGATGGCATTATTCAAGTGTTACCTCAATTAATTGCAGCTGCACTCGAACTGATTAGAACAATTGCGGAAGCAATCATTGATAACTTACCTCAAATTATTGCTGCGGGTGTTCAAATACTTGATGCTTTAATTGAAGGTATTTTACAAATGATTTGGGGATTGGCAAGCGCCATATCGAATGATGTCATTAACACTATCACGGAACCATTAAATGGTCTTGACCTGTCTAGCATTGGAGTAAATATCATCCAAGGTTTGATTGACGGTATCGGCTCGATGGCAGGGTCGGTAATCAGCAAGATTCAGGAGGTTGCAGGTGGAGTAAAAGAGACAATGATGAGCATGCTCGGCATTCATTCTCCTTCTACATGGATGAGAGACATGATTGGTGAGAACATGATTCTCGGATGGATTAAAGGTATTGAAGGAATGAAGCAATCTGTAATGGGAACTGTAGCAGCGATGACAGATTGGATGAAGCCGGATTTATCGAATATTCAGCTTGGATATAATGTTCAAACTGCGGCAGTTACTGGTACGTATGGAGTGTCCCTCCCTGCTAACAGCGCAAGAAATCAAGTTGCTTCTGAAACTGTAAACCTTGAACGTATGTTTGAAGGTGCAAACATAGTGATTCAAGGCGATTATGATGTGAAGAGAATGATGAGAGAGGCATACGAATACGCACAATCAGCAAAGAGAAGGAGGGGAAATCGATGAGTGAGAGCAACGTATGGTTAGATGATGTACTACTTCAAGACTTAGGACTCATAATCACTCTTGATTCCGATGAGCCTCTCCTTCCTCCAACAAGGGATAGGACAATTGTAATACCTGGAATTCATGGAGCAAGGGACATGGGCGCATATATGCAACCCCGCCCCCTTGCTTTGCAATGTACGTATAAAGGACTAACAGGACATACAGAACTAAAACAGAAAGCAGAGCTACTTATTAAACTGTTAATAAATCCTGATGGAACGCCAAGAACTGTAAAAATCAGATTCGGAGACGAGCCAGAAAAGTGGATGAGCGTAAGATATAGCGGTTCTATTCCACTTAGTAGGTTATTAAGGGGCGCGCAGTTCAGACTTCCATTCATTGCTTATGACCCTTACAAGTATGCAGAATTTAATGCATATGGCGATAACATTAATGGATTTACATTTAATGTAAGTGGTCAATCAGTTGTATTGAAGAATAGTAGTTATTTAGAAACTTCACTAATAATAACCATGACAGGTGCATTTGCTAACGTAAAAATCACTCATCTTGAATCAAGAAAATGGATTCAAATAAATGAGACAACAGCAGCGAATGAGACTATTGTAATAGATTCAAAGACTTTCACTGTATACAAATATGTGCTTGAAGAGGATACATTGTTCCTGTCTCCTTCCTTCCCTGCACAGTTTGAAACACAGACAGGTAAAACGAATTTACTTTCTAAGTACACTGGAGACTTCTTTAATTTAATACCGGGAGACAATACCTTGTATTTTGAAGCTCCAGATATTGGTGCAGATGTTAAGTTTCATTGGTACCATAAATTCTTATAAGGAGGTAAAACAATGGCATACAATACAAAGACAATTACCACAGACTTCAACGGTAATCCGGTGCCGCAAGGATATGAACCTTCTGGAGATTCCTATAAACCACAGACGGTAACAGACTTAGGAAATGGTCGTTATGCTTCAGATGTATATGTTCGCAATCCTTTGAAGGTTGTTGCTGAAGATATTCTCATTACTGTTGCAGCAGGTGCAACAGTCAGAATAGATCCACCTGGTTTAACATATGTCGATTGTGACGGATACACAGGGCTGACATTGGCAGTGCAGGAAAGTGCTTCAACGAATCACGATTTTGAATTACAACGACAGCCGTATTCGAAAACGAATAGGGCTTTTCAACTTGCTAACACGTTTGCACAGTTCTCGCAGCAACGCGGCGGCTGGGAACAAATTAAAGTAGTCGCGCCGAGAGAGCGGCTGTACATTAAAAATTTAAGTTCTGCTGAAAGAAGTTATTACTGCTCGATCTATCTGACAGTATAAGGAGGTGTTTGTAATGTCGAACGGTTTAAATCCAAGTAACGTACTGAATACTCCTATTACTGGTTTTGAAGATATTATTTGGAATGGCTTAGGCGACTCTATCACAGTAAATACAAGCTTCACAACAAAGTTTTACCATGAGTATGTAATGGAAATACTCGGCATTAAAACGTTCCGAAATTATGGTGTAGGCGGTACGAGCTATGGTATACGCTCAGGAAGAACTGACTCTTTTGTTGAGCGTTATCCTAACATGGACAACAATGCTCAGCTCATTACTGTATTCGGTGGGCACAATGACATACAAATTCCTATCGGCAGCTTCGGAGATCGTATAGGCACTACATTTTATGGTGCTTGTCACTTGCTATATAATGGACTCACTGAAAAGTATCCAGGCGCAAAAATAGGTATCATCTTGCCGCTTCCTCGCAATGATGGATATGATTTAACACAAATTGCTGAGATAGAAGCAGAGGTTGCTGCATACTATTCTATTCCACATCTTGATCTATTTAGTGGTAGTGGTATCAACTTCCGAAGCACTGCTATTACAGATTTGTATGCTCCAGACAAATTGCACCTCAATGCATTAGGGCATCAAATCATAGCACCTAAAATCGCAGCATTCATTCGGTCGCTATGATGAGAAGTGAGGCGATACCATGCAACATATAAAAGTCTACGATAAAAATATGAAACTGAAAGCGTTCCTTGAGAATGCTTTTTCTGTTCCTTATGATCAGTCATTCAACGAAATTTGGACGGCTGCTTTTTCACTGCCGTTTGACGATCCGAAAAATAATGAAATCTCAGCGTTCGATCGTGTGGAAATTTTCGATGGAGAAAAACGTATCGGTCTGTTCCGCATCATCCCGACTGAAACGGTTAGAAATGAAGAAGAAAAAACGATTACCTACAAATGTGAGCACGTACTAGCAACTTTGCTGGATGACGTGCTTTTTTCGTATCATCAACTTTCTAATTATGTAACCAGAGATGTTCTCGTCTACATCCTGAGTAAACAGGAAACGCCGCATTGGCAGCTTGGTACCGTGGAATTCACAAAGTACTTTCACTATTCATGGGAGCATGAGAACCTGATTACTGCTTTATTCAGCGTACCAAATCCGTTTGATGAAGAATATCAATGGACATGGGACGATAGCTCCTATCCGTGGACATTAAATCTTGTGAAGGTAACGGATGAAATTACAGGGGAGCTACGTTATCGAAAGAACCTGAATGGGATTAAGAAAATTGAAGATCCAACGGGTATTATTACCCGTATCTATCCGCTTGGTTATGGCGAAGGGGTTAATCAGTTGAATATCATGAAGGTGAACCCAACAGGATTACCTTACATTGATGCAGAGCCAGAGTTCATCGAGGAATATGGATTACATCCTTATATTTGGGTAGATCGTCGCTTTGAGAATGCAGATGCCCTTTTTAATTCAGGGAAAGCAATCTTAGATAAGAACAAGCGACCCAAGGCAACTTATTTTGTTGAAGCACTGGACTATGAGTTGATTGATCCCTACAAGCTTGAAAAATATGAAGTTGGCAAACTTGTACGTATTTATGATGATGATTTGGGCATAGTGGAACTCCAGCGCGTGAAAAAGAAATCGAAACCGGACACAAAGGGCAATCCGTATGATATGAATTTAGAAATTGGAGATTTGCTTGAAGACCTTGGTACAACACAAGCTGACTTGGAACGTAGGCAGAAAATCAATGAAACGTATGCGCAGGGGGCAACCAACATAGATAGTCATAATTACAATGACAACTGCGATGCTACCCATCCTGCTATTATTAAGTTTTACCTTCCTTCTGACTTGGTGAATATCAATACGATGACTCTTTCCTATGAGACAGAGGCGTTTAGAGCTTATGAGAGAGCGACAAAAGGCGGCGGAGGAACAACAGCGACAAGCACAAGTGGTGGAGGGACAACAGCGACAAGTTCATCAGGAGGGGCAAGCACTCAGACAAGCTCTTCAGGAGGAGGAGTGAGCACTTCAACTGAATCAGGAGGAGGAACAACAACCTCAACTCCTGCCGGTGGAAACCATTATCATAAGTTGTTTAATGTGGGAAGTCCAACACCTACAACTCTGACAAAGCGAGAGTATTACACGTATTTAAAAGAGGAAAATATCGCAGTGGCAATCAATGTTGAGTCTGCTGTTGATGGAAACATGTACACATTTGAAGCAGATGGAAACCACACTCATGACATTACTGTTCCTGCACATACTCATCAATTCAGTGTGCCAGCTCATACTCATCAAGTTTCAACACCTGCTCACACCCATCAAGTGACAATTCCAGATCACTCCCATCAGGTTACACTGCCTGATCATATTCATGAGATGGATTTTGGAATTTATGAACTAAACGAGTCAGCTTCTTCAGTCGTTGTTAAAGTGGATGGTCAAGAAATTCCAGGACTGACAGCAACTTCAATCAATGACTTTAATATCATCCCGTACTTGTCAAAAGACAGTTCTGGAAAAGTGAGAAGAGGTCAATGGCATAAAGTTGAAATTTTCCCGGATGAACTTGCTCGAATTAATGCGAATATTATTTCACGGCTTTTTATTCAAAGTAGAATCGGAGGAACGTTCTAATGAATGTAAAAGTGCTCACGCATAGTGGTAAGGAATTCGAGTTGACTGTAGACGTATACGAACCAGAAGTGCTAAATGAACAACTTAATAACAACGATGTCCATACAGTCTTAATCGGCGATATGATTTTTTCACGGATTGATATTAAGCGGGTTGAGCCAATAAATGAACTAACACCAGAAGCGAATTAACGCTTCTTTTTCTATTTTGAAAGGAGGATAAGTATGCTCAATCATCATAAGTTTTTTCAAGGAACTGGGAATCAGACATTTACATATGATGTCCCAGTGCGCGGGATAAATATTGTGAACAACGGCACAGCGAGCTTAAGTTTCACAATTAACGACGAAACAGCTGAACTTGATGCTGGCGAATCGTACGAAGGCGTATTCACGACACCTTTTAAAGAGCTGACAATCACTGCTACGAGCACGTATAAAGGCGAGGTGTTGCGCTGATGGGATTTAAAAATACGAAAGACAAAATACTCTCCGACCAAATTGGGAATCTATCAGTTTTTGTTACACCTGACATGTATTTCACAGTTGGGGAAGCGGATTATACAGTAGCTTTACAAAATGCCATTGCTGATTGTAAAGCAAATAATAAAATCTTGTCTGGGGAAAACGGTAAGGTTTATAGTGTCTCACAACCTTTAACTATTGATTTCCCGATACGAGTAGATTTTAATAATGCCACCATTAAAGCAACACAACTTATGGATTCCATTATTAAAATTGAAAGCACCACACGTATTGCAGGGTTAAAAATCGCAAACCTTTCATTAGATGGTAATGCAAAATCGAATTATGGTTTAAATGTGTCAACGATAACAGATAGCACATTTGAAAGTATCAACGCTATTAACTCAATCGTTGCGGAAATATACGTACGAAAAGGTTCGATTGCGTCAAACCAGCTTACGTTTGAGAAAATTAGATGTAGAAGAAATTCCATTCTTGCGGGTACAGAAAATTGTGTTGCTTTAAAAATTAACGAACAAGATAACTGGTTCAATGATATTATCACTGTGAGCTATAAAACGCATATCGATCATCAATCAGGTGTCAACTGGTTCCATGAAGTTCATGGTTGGAATGGTTCTATATGTAACAGCTTTTTTACGGACACTGTGTTTATGATTGTCAATTCTGAAACAGTCATGACAAATTGTAATTGCAGTAATATAGCGATAGCATACAAGATAACATCAAATGCACTGGTTAGAATTACCCACTCAAATATTATTTTAAGGTACACTGTTAACAACGCAACAGTCACCACTTTTTATATCGACACAGGTATTACTAATTGTAAAGTGAAAGTGAGCGGTACTTATATAGAAGGTCTAAATACTACAGTTAACCGACTTTGCAATATAGAACCAACCATCGGCATGTTTATTTTTGATGGAAGTAACAACATTCCAACATCATTAATGAGTGTTTTCGGGACGTTCGTCGATGGCTATCGCACATACGGAACAACGGATGTAACAAATACAGGTTCTAACACTGTGACGACCTTAAAAGGGAATGTTGATAGTAATAACATGGTAACTCTAAGTTTTTCATGTAATGTACCAAGTACTACGGCAGGTACTAGAATTACATTGTTTACTTTGCCGACAGGGTTAAAACCTGCTGCATACCTTTATGATGATATTTGGCTAAAAGACAATGTTGGTTATAAGGAACGTTCGCTATTAGAAATTAACAGTGCGGGTGACGTAATGGTAACACCTATTACAAACAGCATAGCAAGTGGGGCAGGGGCTAATTTTAGGGGTAGTCTCTCATACCCTAGAGCATAAATAATTTTTTAACAAAATACGGCTTCTATCGTGTCCCCTTTAAAATATGGTAAGATAAGCTTACAAATTTACGAGGGGGATGAGAAATATGGCTTATTGTAACGGAGACGGTTGTGAATGTCGAGATTTCTATCCAGGTGAAAAAACATATTATTTTGAACAAGAAGAGGGTAGTCTCTACTGTGCATCCTGCGCTGGAAAGATAGAGAGAAAATATCCGGGTTATATTGCTAAATCCGCTGATGATATTAAAGATTTTGATTTTGAAGACGATAATGAGGCTGAAGACGAAGATTAGAAGGGAAGTCCCGTATTTCGTACGAAAACACCATGTTGTAGTAATCCAAGGAGCGACTTAGGTCGCTCTTTTTTATTGCATAGATACTTTTTGAAGGGAGCTGCACAGCTCTCTTTTTTATTTGGAAGGGAGAGGTGATCATGACAAACGAAAGCAAAGATTTTCGAGACAGCATTCAAGAAGTACGGGAATGGCTTATACGTATTGATGGGAAATTAGAAGCTCTTTCAGATGTAAAAGAACAAGTGTCGAAAGCAGGGGATACAGCGAATGCGGCATTACAGCTTGCGAAACAGAATGAAAAAGCTATAGAAGAATTAAAGGCGGATAAAAAATCAAATATTTCATTAGGAATTTCAGGACTATCTTTGATAGTCCTTATTTTATTTAGTATCTTAAATTACCTAAAGTGAGAGGAGCTGAATTAAACATGAAACTCACAAAAGAAAATATTGCTAAACGGCTACGCAACTGGAAAACCATAGTTGCGCTTTTTTCATTGGCTGGCTTAATTGCAACTCATTATAATCTTTTGCATTTTAAAGATGAGCTAGACTTTTGGCAAGAAGTTGTATTTTCAGTTGGTGTTCTTTTGGGATTTTGGACAGACCATGAAGCGAAAGGGAAAGGAGAGGATGTGCAATGACTTGGCAACCAAAATGGCATGAGCGCAATATTGAACGTTTGATGCAGCTGGCACCACATACAAGGGCGGCTGCTTTTCTTTGGTACCAATTCTGTCTGGACCGTCAAATTGATGTGTATGTAACAGAAACACTCCGCACTTTAGCACGCCAAAAGGAGCTCTTAGCACAAGGAGCATCGAAAACGCTGAAGTCCTATCACATCGTCGGACAAGCATTTGACTTTGTACCGATGGTCAACGGGAAACCGGACTATTCGCTATATAAAAAGGAACCATTTCTTTCTGCTGTGAACTATGCAAAGCAACTTGGCTTTGAATGGGGTGGAGACTGGAAAGGATTCGTGGATTCGCCTCATATGCAATGGAATCATAAAGGCTACGGTACAGACAACGGAAATGTACCGTATAAATTGCCTGTACTTTCAACACCGGCTATTGTGAATCTTGTGCCGAACAGTGAGTATGTCGGGAAAAAACTTACTGTAAAAGAGGATGGGCTTTGGTACTATGACACGCCACGTTGGGATGTATGTGCCGGAACGAGCAATGCTGGGGATAAATTCATCATCGTGGAGGAGCTGTGCGTAAATGGCGGGAGAATGCTCAAATGCCATGATGGAAAGTATCGTACCGCAGATGCCGAGTATGTAGATGTGAACCCGAAGCCAGAAGATTGGCCGTATCGTGTGGTTATCGATGAAATTACTCATGCCCAAGCACGAGCGCTCGTCATTGAACTAGGTGCACAAGGATTTAAAAATGCAGAAGGACAATGGAAAACACCTCGTGATGGTGGACCATCTGACAATGATCCGTACCGCGTAGTTGTGGATGGTGTCACACTTGCCCAAGCGCGGCTGCTTGTTATTGATTTAGGTGCAAAAGGCTATACGGATGTGTTTGGTGAAGCGAAGTAAATGAACGAAGCCGCTCCTTTCGGGGCGGTTTTTTTTATTGCCGAGAAGGTATTTTGTTTAAGATGTCGAAAATTGAAATTTGAATAAATTACATTTCAATATATTAAATGAGGTGCATATATGACAGCAGAAATAGGCATTTTAAACAGGACCGGAGTAGCCTTAGCTGCAGATAGCGCAGTGACTATAGGAGCAGGTGGCACTCAAAAAGTTTATAATTCAGCAAATAAATTATTTGCATTATCAAAGCGTCATCCAGTTGGAATCATGGTTTATGGGAATGCTGAGTTTATGGGTGTTCCTTGGGAAACAATAATAAAAGAATTTAGAGAAGTTATTGGTGACACTAAACGGAATGAGTTAATTGATTATTGTAATGAATTTTTTGACTTTCTTAAATCCGATCCAAGGTTTGTTAGTCCGCTGTCTGAATCTCGACTAGTGCTAAGGATATTCAATACATATTTGACAGAGTTACTACATAGTGTAAATGAGGACATTTACGAAAAATTCCATATGCAAGAGCCATCTGAAGATGAGGTGGAAGAATTAATTGCTGAGAAAGTGAAGGACCTTTTGTTACGCTTAAATGGAATCGAATTTGTAGAAGGATTTAAGGAGGAATCTATAGAAGAATTTATTACAGCTCACGCAAGTGTGATTAATAAAGTCGTTGAACACCAAATTAACATTCCGCTGAAAGAAGAGACGATCCAACTGATACAAGAGATGGCTGGGAATATATTTACCAAGGATTTTTTCTCTGATGCCACAACAGGAATTGTCATAGCAGGCTTCGGAGAAAGTGAGATATTTCCGGCGCTATATGAATACGAAGTAGAGGGCATATTCTGCCGAAAGTTAAAAAAGAAAGATAGTTCAGCTACACTAATTGGAGCAGAGCAGGGTAACGGAAAAACAACGTCATCAGTAAGGGCTTTTGCACAGAAAGAGATGGTGGACGCTTTTCTTAGAGGTGTTGATCCATACTTGAATAACACCATGTTAGACATCTTGTCTCAAGTATTTGATACATTCCCTTCAATACTGGAAAATAAGCTGAATATGTTATTTTCTGCTGAACAAGAGGCTGGAATTAAAGAAATTGGCAAATCCGCACTAGAATTCTTTCAAGAAGAAATACGTAAGATACAACAAGAAAAATATATAAACCCTGTATTGGAAATTGTAGATGTGTTGCCTAAGGAAGAATTAGCCGCTATGGCGGAAGCTTTAGTGAATTTAACATCTTTCAAAAGAAAAGTTACAATTGATGCAGAGACAGTAGGCGGTCCTATCGATGTAGCTGTTATTTCTAAAGGGGATGGATTTATCTGGATCAAGCGCAAGCATTATTTTAAACCGGAATTGAACTACTTGTTCTTCCAAAATTATTTGAGAGGTGGAGATAATGTTGATTAACGTAGTGTCTTCCGAATTTAACAATAAGAATGTAAGCTTAAGCTATTTTGAAATTCCAAAAAAACAAAGAGACTACCTGCAAGACAAGAAGCAAGAAGAGAGATTAGGGAAAGAAATTGGTAAGAAAATTGTAAAGAGGATTATTGGAAATACAAAGAAATAATTAGATAAAGTTTGAAGTATAAAAACCGCTTTTCAGGGCGGTTTTTCTTATATCGCTTGAACACTTTTCATCATCGCTACAAAGTTAATAAAACTTTTTCTTACTACCTCAGGATCATCGGATTCCTCGCGAAAGCTCAAAACCCCTTCTGCATCAAATATGCATTCAATTTCAAGCGACTTCTTACCTGGTATCACTGTATTGAATGTGCAGGGCCCAGTAGTGATAAAATACATAAATTGCTCTCCGTCACGCGCTAAGACATGCGTATGACTTACATTATTCTGTAAAATTGCCTCTACACATCCATCGATAAAAGATTCCTCACTCAGAGCGACTAATTTTAGCCTCATATGTATACCTCATGTGAAGATTTTTGTATCTCTGTAAAAAAAGCCGCTCATCGAGCGACTTTCTTATTATTAAACCGGTTGAGCGACTTTTTCCGGTTGATTGTGAAGTTGCAGAGTTTTTCTATACTCTTCCGCCTCGGCTAACTTTGTAAATTCAACGGTCTTATTGTGGCTTCGTTTTACAACATCTTCAATTTCCTGCAACGAAACCTTGAAAAACTCTTTTCGTTCATTGACAAGATTCACGCGTTTAGAAGCAAAAGAACGATGCAATGCATTTTCAAGCGTTGGAGCATCCTCGCTAAAAATCATAGCATGAACATCGAAGGTGAACGGAACAGAGGCGTCGCCAAGTTCTTTAACACGGTCCATAGGCTCTAATCGACGTGTCATGCCGATTTTGTAGACATTTTCTCCGAATGAGCCTATATTAGAAATGACGTACACATAACCAGCGCGTGTGTTTTGCTCACGATATAGGAGATCTTCTTTATTCTGTTTAACTTCCGCGAGCTGCGCTTCTAATTCTTTTAGTTTAGCCAACAGATTTTCGCGTTCTTCATCTTTAGCATTTTCCAACTGTTGATTCATGTTCGCAATAGCTTGTGCAAAATGTTTTTCTTCTTTTTCAATTTTCTCCCGCGCTTTTTCAAGCTCTTTTAAGACTTTTGCTTCCTCGCGCATGCGTTCTTTAATAGCCTGTTGTTCCTCTTTTTCCTCTTGCTTCTTTTGTTCAAATTCATACTTTAGGTAGAGCTCTTCCAGTTTCAGCTTCAAATATTCTCTGGTAATCGAAACATGCTGCATGTCAGTCAATTTGTTTAGATCTTCGTATACTTTGTTAATACGCTTTTCGCTAGTTGATAAATTGTTATATTTGACGTTCATGATGATATTGTCACATTCGTTGTTAAAAGCTCGTAATGTTAACTTGATTGTGTCTAGAATAAATTCGCGGCCTTTTTTCTTATCATTACCAATCGTCCAATCTAAGCGGTGATCTGTTGCAATTTGTTCTTTAACCATGTACTTTTGTTTTTTTCGAACAAGCTCAAGTTTTTTCTCATATAAATCTGAAGCATCAAATCCATATTTGGGTTTGTAAAATCCAAATGATTGCATGAGAATTTCCTCATCAAGCACGATGATTTCATTCTTTTTCCGCGCGATTTCTTGATTGAGTGCATGCAATTCAGCTTGAACATTTACCCCTTGTGCTTTTATACGTTCTTGTTCTTTCTCTAAACGCTCTTTCTCATGTCTTGTTTGCACCGTATCTCCAAACCCGCTGTTTTCCCAATCTTGCTTGATCTTTTTATCCTCTTTCATCTGTAGAATGAGTAGAACAAGGCCTATAATCGCAGGGAAACCATAAAAAGAAAAAGCAAAACATAGAGCGATTACCCAGGTAGACAGATACCATTTCCGTTGATACAAATTAAATCCCCCTTTATTATGTATGAATGTTACAATATTAAGTATAGCAGAATAAAAGGGGTAAATTTAGAATTTTTTGTTAATTTATCCTGTTGACTTGCATTTTTCTGCCCCTAGCCGCATAAGCTGTAGCGTAACGCTCGCAAGCAGCGCTAAGAGCACGCAGCAGCGTCTGTGGGGATGTTGTGCAATATCTATATATGTACGAGAAAGCCCGTGGGACAATGAATCCTACGGGCTTTTCATTATATAACAAAAAAGAAAACCTAGGGTATTATATAATGTTTCCTTTATTCTCGGTTATCGAGATACCTACTTTTGGATACTAGCCATAAATCCACATTCTTAACGACCCGCTCTCTTGGTCGAAAATCGTCAATAATTAAGTCTTCGTCAGTAATATCAATTTGTTTTTTGATGTCCTCATAGTCTCTAGAAGAAAAATTTAATGCATTTCTTCCATATAAACAATGGAATACATAGTAATAACAGTACGCTTTTTCGCTGTAGTATTTCGTGACTTCTTGAATTGAGTAGATAGATCCATTCTTTTCTTTCAAAACCACGAGTTCAGGGTTATACCACTCTTTCTCGTCTTTTGATGGGTCAATTAATTCAGAGTATTCGCCCAAAATATCTTTTTTCATTGGAAAGCCTCCTCTCATGTTAAATTTATTCAGAAGGCTTGTTCATTTTGCATAGGACTTGCAACTGACAACCTATTTTTAGCATACGCTGATAGGGCTAGAAGCCGCTATCAGGGCATGTCTAAGAAAGGGGATGGGAGAGCCTATGCAGACAGGAGCAAAGAGTAGTGTGTCTCGCTATGCCGAACGATTGGAACGGATTGTTCAGGAGATACGGAGGGAAGAAGAGTTTTACTACACATTGCAAAATGAGTTACTGGAGGAGAAGTTACTACTAGCACGTACGGAATCAGAGTTATTTCAGAAAGGTACTATTGACGGACGGAACGAACAAATTAGGAATGCACAACTCTTCGAGTACACAGGGCATATACAAGAACGAATTAAAGATATAGAGAAGAAAATGAACAAACAAAAACCGCTTTTATATGCAAAGCGGCGAGAACTCGAAAATTTACAATATTATGTACGGTTATTAGAAGCATTGAACCATCACAAGTAAGTGATGGTTTTTTTGTTTTATTCTTCTTCCAGCACCCAAATGTCCTCGATATATAACCCTAACTGTTTTGCGATTATATAAGCATTAGTGAAATTCGGTAATGTTTTACCATTTAAGATTAAACTCATGGTTGAGCGATTTATTCCAACCTGATCTGCAAAATCCCCAATTTTTATATCTCTTTCGGCGAAAATAACCTTTAGTCGGCATTTGAATTCCATTTATATCACCTCGTTGTTTAATTCCATAAACAAATAACTAATCCTTTAAAAAAGTGCAAGCTAAAAACAACAAATATTGAATCGTACAGGCAAAAAGCGTCATACAATGTCATACACTTTACCATCAAGAGCAAAAGCCTACAGAGAAGGAGGGTCTGAATGAAAGAATATCCTTATGATTATGAAATCTGGATAGCGGAAATTAAAGAAAGGTTGCATAACGTAGAACAGCAATTAAAAGAAAAATCGATCAATGAAGTGTACAGTATTTTGGAAGAAGAAACAGAATTGATTTGTAGAAATTCAAAAAATCCAAATTTCACCATGACGCGTGCTGTCAATATCGTTGCATGTTTAAATGATATTTTAGATAGGAAGGTGGCATTTGAGAATGGATATTGTAGCTGTAGACATCGGTTTTGGTTGGATAAAAGCAAAAAAAGGGAATAGCATTTGGCGACAACCTTCTGTAATTGGAGAGGCAAAGCAATTATTCGAGGAGCAACAGCAAAAAGGAGACATTATTTTTGACCGTAAATTTTTTGTGGGAAATTTAGCAGTACGGCATAGTGAGATTCGCTATACATCTACAAAAGAAGCGAAGGCAGAGACATGGACGAGTGAAATTCTACTCAAGACAGCGGTGGGGATTATAGCACCCAGGGGCACTGTAAAATTAGTGACGGGACTTCCAGTCGATTTTTATCAGAAACAAAAAGCGGGGTTTGAATCTTTCCTACGAAACTTTAATCAATCGGATTATTATCACATTGAATTATTGAAGGAATACTCATGCACCGCCCGGCCAACTATTAGTCAATTTAAAATCGTTCCACAGCCACTAGGAAGCGCGATGGATTATTTAATGAACGAAAAGGGGGAACTGGTTCGCAAAGAAGAAGCGAAAAAGAAAATCTTAGTGGTCGATCTTGGATTCTATACATTAGATTTGCTGATTTTAAATGGGATGGAGATTGATAGCAGGAGCTGTAGCCCTCATGGTCTTGGAATATCAGCAGCCTATCGATTGATACAGCAGTACCTTAAGGAGCATCTAGGGAAAAATCCACCGCTTTATGAAATTGATCGAAGTACATTAAAAGGTGAGTATGAGCAACGGGATATTACGCCTTTGGTGAATAAAGCGTTTGCTTCGTTAGCAACGCAAATTCAAGGGGAGATTGAAGGTTTAAATACATCTTTTGATATCGTTCTATTTACTGGAGGGTGGGCAGGTAAAATTATGGAGTTGATTGATGTACCTAACAAAGTTTTATTAAACGATCCACAGTTAGGAAATGTTCGTGGATATGAAAAAATTGGTGTACGTGTATGGAAAGAATAAATTTCCGCTTACGTAAAAGCTTAGATGACGATATTAGGAACGCTTTACCGAAACAAATTGAGGCTGAAAAACTAGATGTAAGTGATATTACAAGAAAGGCGCTACGGGAGTATTTGTTCAAAACATCTCCAGCGTCGATTAGAGATATTGAAATGGAACAAAAAGATATTCAACTAGAGAAAATACAGAAAACAGATGAAGAACTGGATAACGCTACAGATAAGCTGTTTGATGTGTTTTAAGGAATTAAAAAAAAGCCCTGTATAAACACAGGGCAGAATCGATTTAACGTACAATATCAGCGATAATTTTTAAAATGAGTAGTCCTGTTCCAGAAGCGACCATGATTTTTCCGATTACAACAAGTGGCATACACGCAGCTCCCTTCTTGGTTTTGTTCTTATTATTTGAGAAAAAGGGAGAGATGATGAATGGCAAAAGTTGAGAGTTACTCCATCAAAGAATTTATGAGCGGTGATTATAAGTTAAAGGAGAAAGAACCTAATTCTGTACTTTATGGGTTAGGTTTGGGAACTTCCCTTGCTTTTGGCGGTTTTCATCCTGTAGCAGCTGCCGATATGACAACACGCATTATCAGTGCGTTCGACCCGATTATCAGTCTTGTGCAAGGCATTGCCTATCCGGTTACGTTTCTTATGATCAGTGGCGGGTTTCTCCTCATTATCTTAGGGCAGCGTAGCAAAGGTTTAGCCATGATGAAATGGGCTGGAGTCGGATACATCGGCTTACAATTCGCTCCAGCTATTATGCAGATCCTTGTAGAAGTAGGAAAGGCGATGATGGCGAAATGAGTAATGTAAAATTCACTTGCGGACATTGTGGCGCCGAAATTCCTAAGGAGTATGGATTGACTTGCCCGAATGGTTGCCTTGATCGCGAGGAGGATGAGAAATGAAAGTCTTTCGTATCCTTCCAGACAGTCGGCTAGAAAATGGGAAAGTAGAACATTTTGCACAGTCCCTCTGTATGTATCGCTCGATGTTAGAACGCTTCAACCGCGAAAAGAGGAGATTGGACCCGAACTTCATGTCATGGGAAATTATTCTCGAACCGAAAAATACACAATTCTTTTTGACAATACCTGATGAGGCTGAGCGTGTTGCGCAAAAAGCAGTACACTCGTCCTGGCCAAATGTCACTTTACAACCTAGCGAAAATCCACTTGATACCACGAACCCATCTCTTACATCTGTTCTGGAATTACGACATCATTATTTCTTAGCAACGCTGGTAGATCGGCGCACGAATTGGCTAAATTCTCTTTTAGAAGTGCTCAATGTTATGCAAGAAGGCGACAAAGCTATTGTGCAGGTATATTGCGAACCTGCCTATCACGATTGGTATACGGAAGCAGCAGAAGCCTATACAGACTTCAAGAAAGGGCATCTACGGCAGCGTCTACGTTTCACTAAAAAAGAAGCGGTGATGACAGGAGTAAAATTGGCAGCTTATACGGTATTTGGGGCTATCGGTGTGGTCACAGAGCTTATAACAGGTGAAGAACCTGAAAAAATAGACCTTTCAGCGGGGGAGAGAGCATTGATACTGAAGGACGGTCATTTACGCCCTGAAACGATGCAGAAGACGCGAGGAGATGCATTTGACATAAGCATTAGGATTGCAGTCCAGGCAAGAGATGATAAGCAGGCGCAGCTTTTAAATCGGTCTGTATCGACTGCATTTCGAGAGTTTGATGGAGATAATCAGCTTATAAACCGTATCACAAACACAAAAAAGACATTCTCTCTCATGAAAGAACGCCGAAAAGGAATTAAGATGACTAGTGATTACATGTCTATTCCTGAAATTGCTCGTTTATTCGTATTGCCGCCACTTTCTTTGCAAGAAAAATATCACATTGAAGGTATCAAGCTACAGGAAACAGAAGCAGCTGCCGCTCTCTTTGAGGGCGGTCTCCTCTTGGGAGACCAAACACATCGAGGAGAGTCGAAAAAAGTATATATGCCAATTACTAATGATGATGAAACCTGCCTACCGGTCTGTGCGATCGGTGGCATGGGGCAAGGGAAAACAAAAGGTTTCGGTGCCAATAGAATGGTCGAAGCAGTACGGAATGGTTTCGGAGCACTATTCATCGATCCAGCAAAACATGAGGTTGGGCAAGAATTGCAGAAGGTGCTTAATTCGGAACAACTGGAGATTATCAATATTAAACAATTAAAACCTTCTTTTGATTGGTGCGAGGTGCAATACAGCGAATACGGAAAAGGTTTGCTTGCGGATGCTGTACTATCATTCTTTGAAGATAGCTTAGAAGATAGCGTGCAAACAGAACGTTATTTACGAGCTTTTATCATGGGAATGCAGACGCCTAAACTGAATGAGATATTCCGTATTATGGAGGATATGGAATATCTGAAAGAAGTTTCAAAGAAGCTTTCGGAAGGGATCCATAAGCAGACCTTGCTTCAGTTCTCGAAAGAAAGTGAGAATATGAGAATGCGGATCGTGAAGCCGATTTACAACCGTATGGATATGATTATGGGTGATTCCTTCATGATGGACTGTTTTAATAGTGAAGTATCTTTAGACTTCGTGCAGCTTATGAGCCAGCGTAAAGCTATTGTGATTGATGTAGCGAAAAAGGATGGATTAACACCGAAACAGATTAATTTGATTGGTAATCTCCTCATGACAAAGATTAATCTTGCAATGCAGATGCGAAAGGAAGAGGAGCAATTCCCGTTTTTTGTCATCATTGATGAGCCACACCAGTTCAGCAAGAGTGCAAAGCTTTGGGAAAGCATGGCGGTGGAAAGCCGGAAGTGGCGTGTAGGTTTTGTGTGGCTGTTTCATTACTGGGAGCAGCTCCCGAAAAAAGCGCAGCAAGCTATTAAGAATGCATTACCGCATTATCACTTGTATCCGACGAGCAAGGAAACGTTTTATGCTTTTAAGGAAGAAATTGCGCCATTCGATTTAGCAGACTGCTTCAATTTAAAAAGATTCCATGCGATTAACATCTTACGGACTGGTGGAGAAACTGTGAAGCCTTTCATTGCTCATATGGCAGCCCCACCTAGTCAAAGAGTATAGTGATGAGCAAACAAAAAGAGCGCCAGGCGTAAGATGGCGCTCTTTTCTTTAACTGTTCGTTGGTCGCAAACAGCAACAACGCGGTGTTGTCTAAGTAATATTATATACTCTGATTCACATTACGTCCATTGAAAAGGTCCTAGAACATAGGTGTTGAATATTTGTAAACGCTTAACTTGATTGGTTTGTGGTCTATCATAATGTTTCAAGGAAGAAAAACGTACCACTCTTCTGCTGTGGCAGATCGAAAGTTTTTTGTAAATGTCATACCGCTGATTACATATTCAATTTGCTGCTTCATTTCTGGATTTATTGCATCCACAATGTTATCTTCCATAAAAATCCTCCTGCGTTATCGGCGAGGTGTCTTCTTTGGTTGCAAAATTCTTTTTTATGTTTTATTCTTAGCGTCTCCATCGATTGTTTTTGCCCATGAGGCAGTTGTTGACAAAACACATTATTATCGCCAACCCCGCTAATTATTTTGAGGCTTTACCTTTTCTTGATTAGATGTTGTTTTTGTGTTGCCAACAATTTGTCTAAGCTCACCTTCATCTCCTTTGGCATTAATAATTTCAACAATTTGGTTCAAGCCTTCACTTGTTTCGTCTATATCGTTAGTTTTATTTTTCAAAATAATAGCCTCCTTTTACCTTAGGATGACCATTTCTCTAAGAACTATTTGGGTATTGCTGCATGTCTGTCAAGCTAGTGAAAATAAACACCCCAAAAAATCGAAAGTAATTCATTAATAAACTGTTTAGCATCGCATCATAATCCGTAAGTTAGCAGGAAATTCATATCCTGCGTTTTTTATAAATTATTTTTGCACCAGAATCTATTATTCAATTGGCTTTCCAATTAAAATTTTCTATGAAATTGACAAATGCCTTAACGACATTCCATTCTAAGGATTCCTTATGATAATACATCCACGTTCTTCGTAATATAGAATTCCCTTTTTGATCAGTTAAATCAATTTTATGCAATTCCTCTATCCCGGTAAGTATCCTGCTGGATAAGATGCCATAGCCTAAACCATTTATAACCATTTCTTTACAAGTATCAACTTGATCGACTTCTATACTGATAAAAGGCGCTTGCGCATAGTTTTCAGCCCACCAATTATCAATTAATGATTTTAATAAGTAATCCCCTCTATAATCGATTCTAGGAAGATGAGGGAGATTTGTCATATCAATCTCTTCCTTTGATGCAATGCATATTGTTTCTTCAAATAATAGATGTTTCAATAGTCCCCTGCAGCTATAGTTCCCCCGAACAAAGCTGACATGAACATCCCTATTGTGTATAAGCTGAGTTACGTCTTTGCTCCATCCTGTAATCACTTTAAATTCTACATGAGGATACTGCATTTTAAATAATTTCAAAATATAAGGAAGTTCATAATTGGCAAAAAAATTGGATACACCCAATTTTAATGTACCTACAACTTCATTACTTTCGTTATTCCCCATCTTGAGGACATTCTCTTTTATTTTTTGATAATGAGAAAGGGCCTCTTCAGCACAATGAACAAGATATTCTCCTTGCGGGGTAAAATGAACCCCTCTGCTTTCACGAGTTACTATTTTAACACCTAGTTCTTCCTGCATATGCTTTAAACGATTGGTTAATGCAGGTTGAGTAATAAACAAAAGCCGGGCTGCTTTCGTTAGATTTTTTTGATTATAGAGAACCTTTAGTATTTCCCAATCACGGTAATCCATTATTCCTCCCCAAATCTATACCATATAAAAGTTTTTTATAGGTAATTATAATTTTTTAGCATTTTATTTATTTCAATTATTACACTATCATTAGCCTTAGGCAATTGTTAATTACTTTTTTAATTATGTGACACACAATATTAAGATTATTTTTTAATTATGTGACACAAAAATATTAAGAAGAAACACAATCATGGGGGTATTGTGAATGGGGATACAGGACAACCAACAAAATCCATGGAGAAGCTTTCATGGTCCAAACCTTGGCTATGTGATGGAACAATATGAACGGTATACGAACGGCACAGGAAACGTTGATCCGGAATTGAAGGAACTTTTTATTAAATGGGGATCACCTCTGTCTTTTGAGGCAAGCCATACGGAGAAAAATACCGAACATGTATCTGTTACTCCTGCTAATACGGCAAATATAGAAAAAGTAATAAAAGCGGTAAAACTGCTGGAAGACATTCGTTCACTTGGACATTTAGAGGCGAACATAAACCCATTAGAGATGAATACAAAAGATCATCGTTTGCTGAATCCAGAAGAATACGGATTAAGTGAGCATGATTTGAAGGCGATTCCTGCTAAGGTCGTTTGGGAGCAGGCGCCGGAAGGCATTCAAACCGCATTAGATGCTATGAACCGACTAAAAGATGTTTATACCTCCTCGCTAGCCTACGAGTTTGATCATGTGCATCATATGGAAGAACGAACATGGTTAATTCAGATGGTGGAGACGGGTTCTTTACATCAGCCGTTATCAAAGGAGAAGCGCGCAAGCCTTTTGAAAAGGCTGACGGAGGTCGAAGGGTTTGAACAATTTTTACATCGAACGTTTGTCGGTCAGAAGCGATTTTCCATTGAAGGGGTAGATATGCTTGTCCCTATGCTAGATGAAGTGATTCGTGAAGGTGCCGAGGATGGAGCGCGTAATATCATGATTGGAATGGCGCATCGCGGCCGCTTAAGTGTTCTGGCTCATGTATTAGAAAAGCCGTACAGCAAGATTTTCTCTGAATTTTTGCATTCTTCCACTAAACAACAGGGTACATCCAATGATCTTGTAGACCTTAGTGAAGGCTGGACAGGAGATGTGAAATATCACTTAGGACGCGATCGATTCATGGAGGGTTCCGGTACTGTTCGTACATGCATTACACTGGCAAATAATCCGAGCCATCTTGAATTTGTGGATCCAGTCGTTGAGGGGTTTGCGAGAGCTGCCCAGGAAGAACGGCATAAGGTTGGTTACCCTGAACAGGATTTCTCGAAAGCGTTTTCTATCCTAGTTCATGGTGACGCCGCCTTTCCTGGCCAGGGAATTGTAGCAGAAACTTTGAATTTAAGCAGATTAAAAGGATATCAAACAGGAGGAACCATTCATATCATCGCAAACAACATGGTCGGTTTTACAACAGACAGCCATGATTCCCGTTCCACAAGATATGCAAGTGACCTGGCAAAAGGATACGAAATTCCGATTGTACATGTAAATGCAGATGATCCAGAAGCCTGTCTGGCAGCTGTTTATCTTGCCTACCAATACCGAGCTCGTTTCCAAAAAGACTTTTTGATTGACCTAGTTGGTTATCGCCGCTTTGGACACAATGAGATGGATGATCCAGCGGTTACCCAGCCGCAGGTGTACAAAAAATTGGCGAAGCATCCAACTGTCAGAGCTTTATATGCCGATCAACTACAAGCAAAAGGCATTCTAAGCCAAGAAGAAGTCGAACAAATCAATCGTACTGTGAAAGATACACTGCAGGCTGAGTATGACAAAGTTTCAGAGAAAAAGAATGTTACAACCGCTGAAGTAAGGGTGCCAGAGGTCATTGCCAAAGGAATTCCAAGTATAGAAACGAGCGTGTCACTTGATACTCTTCGCGAATTAAACCGTGAATTGCTGAAGTGGCCGGAAGGATTTAGTGTTTATCCAAAGTTAAAGCGTATTCTTGAGCGCCGTGAAAACGCGTTAGAAGAAAACGGGAAAGTGGAATGGGCAGTAGCTGAAGCTTTAGCATTCGCAACGATATTAAAAGAAGGCACACCAATTCGTCTAACAGGTCAAGATTCGGAGCGTGGAACGTTTGCGCAACGTCACATTGTGCTGCATGACACAGAAACAAATGAGACATTTTCACCCCTGCAGCGTCTTCCGCAGGCTCGTGCTTCGTTTGCGGTTCATAATAGCCCGCTGTCGGAAGCAGCAGTTGTCGGCTTTGAATATGGCTATAATGTATTTGCTCCTGAAACACTCGTGATGTGGGAAGCGCAATACGGGGATTTTGCCAACACAGCACAGCCTCTCTTTGATCAATTCGTGTCAGCTGCAAGAGCGAAATGGGGACAAAAATCAGGGCTTGTTCTCCTATTGCCTCACGGTTATGAAGGACAGGGTCCTGAGCATTCCAGCGCTCGTCCGGAACGTTTTTTACAACTGGCAGCTGAAAATAACTGGACGGTTGCGAATGTAACAAGTGCGGCTCAATATTTTCACATTTTGCGTCGCCAAGCTGCAATTTTAGGAACACAGTTTGTTCGGCCATTGGTAATCATGACACCGAAAAGTTTGCTGCGTCATTCACTGACCGCATCTCCAGGTACAGCACTTAGCGAAGGACATTTCCAAACAGTAGTGGAACAGCCGCAGCTTGGAGGAAAGGTGGATAAGGTAAAGCGTTTAGTATTAACCACAGGAAAAATGGCCATCGATTTGGCAGCGGAGATCGAGTCAAGTAAGGAAAGTCAAAACTTGGATGAGGTACACATCGTTCGTATCGAACAGTTGTATCCTTTCCCGAAGAAAAAGGTAGAAGCCATTCTTCAACGTTATCCCAATCTGGAAGAGGTTATTTGGGTACAAGAAGAACCCAAAAATATGGGAGCATGGCACTATATTGCTCCGCTTCTCTTTGAACTAGCTTCTGGAAGCCTAACAGTAGGCTACATTGGACGGCCGGATCGTTCAAGCCCTGCAGGCGGCGACCCGACTGTTCATAAGAAAGAACAAGAACGCATTGTTCATCAAGCATTGAAAAATGAGAGTTCAGTAGATAGCCAAGAACAAAAAAAAGTATTAGTTACAAGCTAACAATTGTCATAAGCGAAACGCCTAGTTAAAAAATTTATTTAATAGGAAAAAAAACAGGGGGATGCGACACATGATTGAAATTAAAGTACCAGAGCTTGCAGAATCTATTACAGAAGGAACCATTTCAAACTGGCTCATCAAGGTTGGCGACAGAGTAAACAAAGGGGAAAGCGTCGTCGAGCTTGAAACAGATAAAGTAAATATCGAAGTAAACACAGATCATGCTGGGGTATTAACACAGCTATTGAAGCAGCCTGGCGACACAGTAGAGGTTGGGGAGGTTATCGCTATTTTAGAAGAAAATGCAGATGCCAGCGTACCTGCTTCTGAGCCTGCTGTCCAACAAGCCCCAGCTCCAAGCGCACCTGCTGTGCAGCAACAAGAAGCTGCCCCAGCCATTGGTCAACCCTTACATCGCTTCCCGAGCACAGGTCAGCCTGTTGCTTCACCGGCGGCTAGAAAACTAGCACGCGAAAGAGGGATTGATTTAAATGAGGTACGAAGCACTGATCCACTCGGCAGAATTAGACCGCATGATGTGAAAGCATCGACTGCTCCAGCTCCTGCGGCAGAAGTGCCAAAAGCAGAAAAGTCTGCTCCAAAGCCTGCATCTGCACAAGTAGAAACAGAGTTTGCAAAGCCGGTGGAACGCGTGAAAATGTCCCGCCGCCGTCAAACCATTGCAAAGCGTCTTGTGGAAGTGCAGCACACAGCAGCGATGTTAACTACATTTAATGAAGTAGATATGTCTGCAGTAATGAATCTACGTGCAAAACGTAAGGATGCATTTTTTGAAAAGAATGGTGTTCGCCTTGGCTTCATGTCATTCTTTACAAAAGCTGTAGTAGCAGCACTTAAGAAATATCCGCTTCTCAATGCAGAAATTCAAGGCGATGAGATTATCGTAAAGAAATTTTATGATATCGGAATTGCAGTAGCAGCACCGGAAGGATTGGTTGTACCAGTTGTACGCGATGCAAATCAAAAAAGCTTTGCTGAAATCGAAGGTGAAATTAGCCATCTTGGCAAAAAGGCACGTGATAATGCCCTTACTTTAAAAGAGCTGCAAGGCGGCACATTTACCATTACAAACGGCGGAGTTTTTGGTTCCTTAATGTCAACACCGATCCTAAACAGCCCGCAAGTAGGAATTCTCGGTATGCATAAGATCCAAACAAGACCAATCGCGATCGATGAGGAACGCATGGAAAACCGCCCGATGATGTATATTGCTCTTTCTTATGACCACCGCATTGTTGACGGAAAAGAAGCAGTTGGCTTCCTTGTTACGGTGAAGGAGCTACTAGAGGATCCTGAATCCTTATTGCTAGAGGGTTAAAAATTGAATGTAATAGGTTTTTAGGGGTGGCTTTTCAGTAAGATGCAGCGCTAGATTCTTACTGAAAAGCCAAAAGAAAGTCTTGAATTCCTATTTTCCGTTATAGGGGAGTTAGGATGAATCTATAATAATGTAAATATAACATCAACAGCTTGATATACTTTAGGGAGATATATATGGAAGCAAAATATTGCAAAGAATCACGAGTGATACGAACGAGTCGCGTATTCCCAAACGATGTAAATAATCATAATACGTTATTTGGCGGTCGGTTAATGAGCGATTTGGACCAGATTGCCTCCATTTCCGCAGCGCGTCATAGCCGAAGAGAATGTGTAACGGCCTCAACGGATTCAGTTGACTTTTTACATCCCATTCGACCAACAGATTCAGTCTGTTTTGAGTCCTATGTGACATGGACAGGCAGATCATCAATGGAAGTGTTTGTAAAAATTATAGCTGAAGACTTAAAAAGCGGTGAGCGTAAAATGGCAGCAACCGCCCTCTTAACATTTGTCGCACTTGATGAACATAAACATCCAGCACGTGTTCCACAAGTCATTCCAGAAACAGAAGAAGAGAGAAAATTACATGAAACTGCACCAGAGCGGGCACGAATACGCAAAGAAAGAAAACAAAAAAGTAAAGAATTGGCCGCGTTTTTAACAACGAATCAGCCTTGGGATTGATATAGCTCATGCTGAATTTGGTTAAGGTACAGAAATTTATCAAGTTTTAATATAATAGTGGCAGCGATAAAAAGTAGATTCAGTATGATGCATAAAAAATTGTGTTGATTTTGAAATTATCTATCAATTTATGAGAAAAGAAGAAAAGTTATCTTTAAATTGGGGGAAATTTTATGTGGGTTATCACTCTTTATCGAAATTCGAACATTACTATGTTTGAATTTCATACAGAAGAAGAAGCGAGAGAAGCTTTCGAAAACATTGAAGGCTGTAAGATTCTTTCTGAGATTGTTTACTTTACTGATGAGTGTTCTTCCTTAGTTACTGTTTAAGGTCTTTGTCATGATAATTAAGAGTGGTTCCAGTACAAAGATTCTTGGAAGATATAAAAGGATTCCTAGTCGAATCCGATTTTATGCGGAAATACTGAATAGTTGATGAATGGGATTGACTTGAATAATACACAATTGTAAAGAATGGCCGGAAAAATAAACAGAATGCAAATTCTAATAGGCTTAATGAATTGATTGAACGGGAATTTGAAATACGTGCTTTAAAAATGGAGCGAGGGCTATATTATATAGCGTTTGTGTAATGAACATTGGCTGGGTATCAATCAAAAAGTAAATTAAAGTAGGTTGGCAGGGAGTTGCGGATGCAGCTCTCTTTTTTGTCACTGAATCTTACTAGAATCCTATCTCTTATTAACCAAAATAAGGTAAAATTTAGGTGTGGGGATATCAAATGAAAGGGGAGTATAGGAATGGAAAAAGTGATTGAACGCAGTCCCGCTCCAAAGCTTCTAGAGAAACATTGTTCTAGTTGTGAAAAGACTACCCATCATGAATGCAGCACCTGGCATCCTAATGATTTAGAGGTGCTTAGTACCTTCAACACCTGTGCTGTATTAGTCGTTTGCAAGGATTGCGGCGGAACAACTGTACAGATGGAATTTGTTGACGGGTTACGTTTGCCTTGATTAGATCGGCGACGGCTCTCCTATTACTTTCGGGCGCGAATAAAGAGAACTGCTATATCTAGATACAAACGAAACAGGGATACCCTTTCCAAAAGAGAAAAGCCTTCCAAATTTTAACATGGAAGGCTTTTCTCTTTTGGACTATGCAATTATTTGTTTAACCGCATCTTTTAGCTGTTTGCCTGGTTTAAATGCCGGCACTTTACTTTCTGGAATCTCAATTACTTCGCCTGTTTGCGGGTTGCGTCCTGTGCGGGCTGCTCGGTCACGCACCTCGAAGTTGCCGAATCCAATCAACTGTACGGTATCTCCTGTCTTCAATGCGTTTAAGATCGTATCAAACACCGCATCAACTGCTTGAGCTGCATCTTTTTTTGTTAGTTCTGTCTGCCCTGCTACAATATTAATAAGATCTGTCTTATTCATGTTTAAACACTCCGTCTTTTATTTTAGATGTACGTAGAGATAAAAACTCCACCTACTTATAGGATTCCCAATTTATGAGAATTATATACATATATTGTTAGTAATTTGTTAATAAGATAAGTAAGCATACTTGGTTCTGGTTTATTCACAGCAGGCAGCGATGAAATGCCTAAAGGTGCTTTGTTTTCGGAAATTGGTGTGATTTGAGATTTGATTGGGGGGGGCGAGGAGTCCCAGATCGCGTAACAATAAGGCACGTCTCAAAACTTATCTTAAAGCTAAAACTTCATTAGTTTTTCAATGAATAAAAAAGGAGTCACCTTTTGGGTTCTCCTTCTTTACGTCTTTAAGTGGGTTGTCAAGTTCCTGTTCAAGGATATCCACGTGATAAGCTATATTGTTTTTCTTTGTTCTCCGTATGGCGAATCTTGGTTAGAAAAACGTGTTAATAATGGTTCGAACAAGTTGGCAATTTCCCTTTCAGCACTTACGATGGAATCGGAACCATGAACAATATTTTCTTGCTTGCTGTTTGCAAAGTCTCCTCTAATAGTTCCAGGAGCTGCGCTTTCAGGAGAGGTGCTTCCTATCATAAGGCGAGAAACCTGTATAATATTTTCTCCTTCCCATACCATTGCAAAGACGGGACCGGACGTAATGAAATCTACCAATTCTCCGAAAAACGGTTTGTCTTTGTGTTCCATATAATGAAATTCTGCCTTTTCTTTTTCGATTGTCATAAGCTCAGCTCTCAACAAATGAAATCCTTTTTGTTCAAAACGCTTTATAATTTCTCCAATTAAGCCTCGTTTTACACCGTCAGGCTTAACCATAATGAATGTACGTTGCAGTGTCATATTATTCACCTCATCATAAGATTTACAGCCAATTTCCTTTATAAGAAAAATATTTGCTATTCCTTAAGTTTGGATAATTGGTTGTAAGAACAGCTTCTATATGAACATTATTACAAGTATTCCAGTTTTTATAACAATCCTGTCAAAAAAATTGATTCAATATGTCGATTTTTCTTAATTTCCTAATGTTAGGCTGTTAATTGGATTTTTTTGGCTTATTAGCCTTTTTGAAACATTAAAAATAACTATTTCTCTGCTAATTATATATAATGGAATTATGAATTCAGAAAAGGAAGTTGAACCATGAGACGTAACATCAGGATATTAGGTATGGGTACGTATTTACCAAAGAGAAAAGTGACCTCTGCTGAAGTAGATGCCATCATTGGAACGAAGGAAGGCTGGACGGAGGGTAAAACAGGGGTCAAAACACGGTATTATGTAGATGGAGAAACTTCATCTTTTATGGGGGCCGAGGCAGCCAAGAAGGCGATAATAGATGCTGGACTTACATTTCATGAAATTGATTGTATTGTTTCGGGAAGCGGAACTATGCAGCAGGCGATTCCTTGTACAGCCTCCCTCATTCAGGAGCAACTGGGGCTTCAGCATTCTGGAATTCCGTCTTTTGATGTGAACTCTACTTGCTTGAGCTGGGTAACAGCACTCGATATGATTTCGTATGCAATTGAAGCAGGAAGGTACAAAAATGTAGTGCTGGTTTCTTCGGAAATCTCTTCTATCGGATTAAACTGGGGACAGAATGAAAGCAGTGTGTTGTTCGGGGACGGTGCAGTTGCCATGGTGATTTCAAAATCGACAGACGGAACTGCGGGCATCATCTCCTCCCATATGGAGACATATAGTGCAGGCGCTCATTTGTCTGAAATTCGTGGGGGCGGCACTATGATTCATCCAAGAAAATATAGTGAAGAAACAAAAGAAGATTTCTTATTTGATATGGACGGTCCCGCCATATTCAAATTATCTTTGAAACTCCTTCCTGGCTTTATAGAAAAGATCTTCCGGAATACAAATCTTTCCCTAGGGGATGTTTCTATGGTTGTCCCGCATCAAGCAAGTGGTCCTGCTATGAAGTTGATTCAAAGGAAACTAGGAATTCCGGAAGATAGATTTATGAAAATCCTTGAAGACTATGGAAATATGATTTCTGCGTCTATTCCTCTGGCTTTTTACGAAGGTGTGAGGAAGGGCAGAATTAAACGCGGTGATACAGTATTCCTATTAGGTACATCAGCTGGATTATCTATTGGAGGAGTCTTACTTGAATACTAATTGTGGCCCTAAAAACATATTGGTTACTGGTGCACGAGCACCAGTAACTTTGCATTTATGCAGACTGCTGCAATCCCAAGGCTTACAAGTATACGCTGCGGACAGTTCCTCTTATGTATTAACAAAGGTGTCAAATGCGGTGACGAAATTCTTACAGATTCCTTCCCCGAAGTTTGAGACATCCTTGTTTGTTCAAGCTATGACAAAGTTAATTGAAGACTATCATATTGACCTTATCATTCCTACTTGCGAGGAAACGTTTTATATTGCAAAATACAAGGAACATTTTGAGTCGTATTGCAGTGTGCTTGTAGATGACATAGAAACACTAAAAATATTGCACAACAAGGCTGATTTTATTCATCTCACAAACGAACTGAATTGGGATGTGCCAGTTACAATAGAAACGGATGGTTCCTGTTCCTATAAGAAAAAAATAGAACATCTCAATATAAAAGAATTTGTCTTGAAACCAGTATACTCCCGTTTCTCTGATAGAGTTCAATTTGCCGCAAAAGCAGAGCTGTTATCGCGGAAGGAACCTTTAGGAGCAGGATGGATCATTCAAGAAAAGATAGAAGGAAATCAATATTGCTCTTATACGCTCGCGAAAAATGGAAAGCTTCTTGCTCATTCTGCGTATCAAACAGAATTCACGGCTGGTCTTGGGGCAACCATTGCGTTTCAGCATATAGAGTCTGATCTTATTTTTTCATTTGCTTCGATACTTGTTGAAAGGTTGAAGTATTCTGGTCAAATTGCTTTTGACTTTATTGTAACAGGGGACGGCAAGGTGTATCCAATTGAGTGCAATCCAAGAGCAACCAGCGGGTTACACCTGTTTTCCAACGCCATTGTTCCTTTGTTTGTAGGAGCAGATACAGAAAAAGTATTGTTTCCAAATGAAGAAACAAAAATGGCCCTAACTTTAGCACTGCTATTGTACGGGAGTTCGTTCCTGCGGGATGCAAAGACCCGAAAGCGTTGGTTTGAAGTTATTACTTCCCATCAAGACATTACCTATTTATATAGAGACAAAAAGCCGTTTTTTTATCAATTTTACAGTGTATATAAACTTTGGGCGGAAAGTAGAAAGAGAAATATCTCCCTATTGGAGCAAACGACGTATGACATTTCCTGGGACGGTGAATAAGCGTGAGAATGTTAGTAACAGGTGCGACTGGTTTTTTAGGAAAAAAGCTGGCATTCAGACTTCATAGCTTGGGTTATGAGGTAACAGCGATTGGACGAAATACACAAGTCGGAAGTGAACTTGAGAGGAAAGGAATTGTCTTTATCCCTTGCTCCTTAGAAGATAAAGAAGCTGTTGTGTCCGTATGTAAAGATAAGGATTATGTGTTCCACAGCGGAGCGCTCTCTTCTCCTTGGGGAAAGTATCGCGATTTTTATCTTTCGAATGTCATTGGTACAAGGAATGTCATTGAAGGAAGCAAACGGGCTGGTGTGAACCGTCTTATTCATGTTTCCACGCCAAGTCTTTATTTTTACTATGACGAGAGACAAAATGTAAAGGAAACAGATATATTGCCTGCAGCATTTGTAAATCATTATGCTCATACCAAGTATCTAGCAGAACAAGAAGTGGATGCAGCTTATCAGGAAGGACTTCCTGTTGTTACCATTCGCCCGAGAGCTTTATTTGGACCTGGAGACAACTCCATTCTTCCGCGCTTGATCAAGGTGTGCGAAAAAGGTGTTTTCCCTAAAATTGGGGATGGAGAGGTTTTAGTGGATATCACATATGTAGAAAATGTTGTAGATGCTTTATTGCTTTGTATGAACTCCCCGGCATATACATTGGGACAAAAATACAATATTACAAATGGTGTACGTGTAAATCTCTATCATGTAATTGAAAGTGTCATGCAGCGTCTTGGAAGAGAGTTTCGATATAAACATATTTCTTTTCGAAAGGCCTTTATGATAGCGAACGTGTTAGAACTGCTCTCCAAAACGATATTGTTTGGCAAAGAACCGATTCTTACCAAATATACAGTAAGTGTTTTGTCAAAAAGCCAAACACTAGATATTCAGAAAGCGACAACTGAATTGGGTTACGCCCCAAGGGTTAGCATAGAAGAGGGGATTCAACACTTTATAGAATGGTGGAATACACATGAGCATCACGAGACTAAAGTTATATGAATGCGGATATTGCACACACCCTGAAAAGATTGCATACGTTAAAGGCAGCTGGAAGAAGGTGAAATTTCCGGCAATTGCAGGATTGATCCATCATGATAAGCATGGATACATTTTGTTTGATACGGGATATGCGAGTCATTTTATAGAGGCAACAAAAGGCTTTCCTTATTCCATATACGCCAAATTAACTCCCGTCTTTTTTCAGGAACAGCAATCTATTAAAAACCAGCTTCTTCAGGATGGAATATCTCCAGATGAAATTCAGTACATCATTTTATCTCATTTCCATGGAGATCATACCGCAGGATTGAAGGATTTCCCTAATGCCTCTATCCTGACATTTCATAAAGCATATGAGGATATTCGAGGAATCAGCAGGTTTGCAGCCTTACGAAAGGGCTGCTTGCTGGATACTCTTCCTGCTAACATAGAAGAGAGAATGAAATTTCTTGATCAGAAAGCTTCTGTTGGGCTTCCTTCTCAGTTTCATCCCTTTACTGCAGGATATGACATATGGAGAGACGGTACAATGTTTGCAGTAGACGTTACAGGGCACGCAATTGGACAATTAGGGTTATTTGTTACACTGCAAAGTGGAAAACAGGTATTCCTTTGTGCAGACGCGGTGTGGCTGAGCAAAACGTACCAAAACTTAATTTATCCAAGCATAGTCGCCAATATTTTAACTGCCGATCGAGCCGCTTATAAAGAGAACATTATAAAGCTGCATCATTTAGCAAAGCAGAATGCGGATTTAGAAATATTGCCTACGCATTGTGAGTACACATGGAAAAAGGTTCAGGAAGGTGTCGTGTATGAATAGCTTGAAGATTCTTCAGAAATACATCGAAACCAAGTACGGAACAAGGTTCAAAACAAAAGAGCAGCTTCGAAGATTTCAACATGAACGAATGACAGAACATATGCAGTTTGTGTTGCGGCATTCTTCTTTCTATAAAAATATATATCAACCATATAAGAATGAAATTGCGGCGCAGCAATGGGACAAGCTTCCAATCATTGATAAAGGTATAATGATGGAACACTTTGATACCTTAAATACGGCAGGAATTACAAAAGAGCAGGCATTTGAAATTGCGTTTGAAGCGGAACGTACGAGAAATTTTTCTCCTGCGATTCACAAGGTCACAATCGGATTGTCCTCTGGTACAAGCGGAAACAGAGGTATATTCTTAGTTTCAGAAGAGGAACGTTATTTATGGGCAGGGAGCGTTTTGGCAAAAGTTCTTCCATCCAGTATTTTAAAGAAGCATACGATTGCTTTCTTTTTACGAGCAAATAGTAACCTATATGAAACAACAAAAAATAAACGAATTTCATTCCATTTCTTTGACTTATTAGATCACTTTGAAGCCCATATCAAAAGGCTCAACGAAATACAACCCACTATACTGGTAGCTCCACCCTCCATGCTGCGCAAAATTGCGGAGTGGAAAGAGGAGGGACAAGTACGTATACAGCCTAAAAAGATTGTGTCAGTGGCAGAGGTCCTTGAAGACCTTGATAAAAAATATATTCAATCTGTCTTTAGACAAGTGGTACATCAAATTTATCAGTGTACAGAGGGTTTTCTAGCTACAACATGCAAACAAGGAACCCTTCATATGAATGAAGACCTTGTATATATTGATAAGGAATATGTAGACAAGGAACGGGGGATATTTGTTCCGATTATTACAGACTTCAGTCGTAAAACACAGCCTATTATTCGTTATCGTTTGGACGATCTGCTGATCGAAAAGAAACAGCCTTGTTCTTGTGGATCATCGTTCCTTGCCTTAGAGAGAATTGATGGTCGATGTGATGATATATTTATAGGGAGAAAAACAGACGCTGAAGAAATTATTTTATTCCCGGATTTTATCCGAAGAGCTATCATGTTGGCAGCTGAAGATATTGAAGAATTCAAAGTTATTCAACATCCCAACCTATTCATTGAAGTAAAATTAAAGATAAAGTCGGGGGAGGACAGAGCTATTATTGAAAATACTGTGCGTGAAGAACTTTCTCGTTTGTGGCGGGATAAAGGGTGCGAGGATCCAATAATCTTCTATTCGGAATATGATATACTGCCTTCTGAAAAAAAACTAAAACGAATTGAAAGGTTTTTAGGCTGAGGTGTCATATGCATATCAAACTTCATGATAAATCTACCTTGCATGAAATTGATTGGTCTACAAAGCAGGATGGCCGCTATATAAGAGATTATTTAACTCCTATTCTTAGAAATGAAGCAAAGTATTTTATACAGAATGTCGATACAAAGACATATATATTAGAACTGGATCACCTAATGCTGCCTCTTACAGTAAATGATCAGGAGTATGAAAACTCATATGTTTGTTCTCCTTATACCCATTATATCTCCTATGCAAAACAGGAGCTATGGGAACTTAAGAATCCCTTATTAGAAAAGCTTTTGTTATTCCCGATTCATGTAATGGGACACTGGTTCAAATGGAGTGAGATTAACAAAGTAGTTGTAGTAAATAATTGGTTTTTATCTACCAACCTATACCATCGGATGACTGATAAACAGTTAGAGCAAATGACCCTGTTCCTAAAAGAGAGATTCCCATCCCATGCCATCATCTTTCGTTCACTAAATCAGCGTCTATATCCTAGGATTTTCTTAACTCTGTCTAAATTAGGATTTTATTCGCTGTTTTCTCGTTCTGTGTATCTTTGTTATCCAGAAAAGCTTGAAAAAATGAATCGGAAATCTCGAAAAGATTTGAGTAATGACAAACGATTATTAAAGAACAGCGGTTATGAAATTTTAACTAATAATGACATGATCAAAGATGAGATGAAAATTGTGAGGGAACTGTACAATCAGCTGTATATCGAAAAATACTCAGAGCACAATCCTCTTTTCACAGAAGAGTATTATTTAAATGCTTTGAAGAATCATTTACTGCAATTTAGAGCGCTAAAAAAAGATGGGAAAATAGAGGGGGTCATTGGCTTTTTTACAAGAGATGGCGTCTTGACAACTCCAATTCTAGGTTACGATACCTCACTTGATAAAAGGAAAGGACTGTATCGCATACTGTCTTATCTCATTACTGAAGAAGTCATCAAAAACAACTATATAGGTCATTTTAGTGCGGGAGCAGGTCAATTTAAGAGAAGCCGGGGGGCGGAACAGGAAAATGAATATAGCTTTGTTTATGTTCAGCATTTACCGAAACGTCGACAGCGTATATGGAAGGTCTTACGTTTCATTTTACAAACAATTGTTGAGCCTTTGGCCCGCAAATCCAGGTTTTAATAAAGTGTCTCCTGCCTGATAGCTTTCTTTGTGATGAAAGTGATATAGGAGAGTGGAGATAAATTGCAAAAGTAGTAAAACATGAGGTTAATCTTACAAGGCTGCTAGAATTTCAGCAGCCTTGTGGCGCATTCCTAGAAGGTGTCTTCATATAAACGGTGCATACGACGACTGTAGCCTCAATTATATCTCGAACGCGAAAAAGGCCGAATGAGAGGATAGAAGGAATAGGCTATTCTTCTAGAACTTTTTTGTTTTAATTAAGAAAGCCTTATGAAACATGAAGCGGAGGAACTCATTGTGGTCCTATTGTAATATTAAGCTTTCTTTACTAGTTTGATGATCGTATGTAGATTTTTTATACTAGAACCAGCAGCTAACATATTTTGAATAATCTATTGTTTAGTTCCTCTTTTTATTTCTAGATTTAGGTTAGGCATGTTTTACATGAATTTCATCTGATTTCTTATTTTTTCTTTCCAAGGTATTTTTATCTTTCTTATGAATGACATACAGTAATAAACCAGTAAGTAGAAACCCTCCTGTAAGGTTTCCTGCTAAGACAGGGATTTGATTCCAAATCCACCATTCGGCAATAGAAATCTTTGCACCAAACATGATTCCAGCCGGTATTACAAATAAATTCACAACTGCATGCTCGAAACCTTGAGCAAAAAATGTAAGAATAGGGAGCCACATTGCGGCGATTTTTCCTCCTGTTGATTGTGAAGTCATCGCCATAACAGCACCTAAAGCCACCAACCAGTTGCATAGCATTGCTTTGACAAATACAGTGATTTGTCCATCAATTCCAAACTTTTCATACCCGATTGTTTTAGCTTCCGCAGTCTTGATGATCATCTGAACGACTGCGTTATTGTCAGTAGAAACATGGCCAAGTTGCGTAATAGCAATGTAGTATAATGTAGCGTAAAATAAACATCCGAGTATGTGTCCGATAGTCACCCAAAAAAAGTTGGCCGCCATTTTAGCAAAGTCTGTTTTTTTCTCTAGAACTGCAACCGGGATAAGAGCGAAGTTTCCTGTAACAAGTTCAAGTCCAAGCAGAATAATGATTACAAAACCTACAGGAAATACTAAAGCCCCAACAATTCCTAACTTTGTTTGAGTTGTCGCAGTAAAAGCCAACGTTGTAGCAAAGGCCAGCAATGCTCCCGACAAAAATCCCCCCATAAGAAAATGTTTAATTGACAGATTTGACTTTCTAGTACCCGTCTGAATCATACTTTCTAATACTTGTTCAGGTTTGATATAGGTCATCTTAACCGTCCTTTCTCGTTCTTATTTTTCTATACCAAATATAGTGATATCAAAACAATTTGAATTTGAATTTAATTAGGTACCCTATAAAATGTTCACCAGTACTACTTCCGATTAGGAACTAGTTTCTTTCTCACGAATGTTTCCTCCTAATTCTTCTTTTGAAACACTATCTGATGTTATATTTTATAACATGATGATAATATATCTGAATTTCTTGAATATTTCAACCTTATTTTTTGATTATTTTTGATTATTTTTGATTATAAAACAGGTTGAATTCTCTTGAAAACCCAACATATTTAAGGAGAAATGTATTTAGAAAGATATTGAAAGGTATAGATAAAAACTATATGATGCATACAATAACTTTTCATGTTATGAATTATAACATGAAAAGTTATTTTGAATAAGCTATACATTTTAGAGATTTGATAATGTTGAATAAAATCTTCCTTGCGGGAATGGGAGGCACCAGCAGCTTCCTATAAAATTGCTAAACGGCGAAACAAAAAGACCAGGAATCAGATGTTCCTGGTCTATGATCTGTATGTATTGCTTAAGTATAAGGGGAATTTGCTGTTCAAATAAAATGATTAAGTTGACTCACTGCATTTACGTATATTTTTATCCTGCCTTTGGTTTTTGATTTTTAGGTAACTTATCAAGCCAGTTGTGAGCATAGTTCGACCCTCGTGAGGCAACAAGTCCACAAATGAGGATGCCGATATAATCGAAATGTCCAGTTTGCTGAGTAAATAGACTTACGTTGAATGATAAAGCCAATATAATACTAATAAAAAGTGATATTAAGTGTAATAGCATATCAGTTTTTTCCTTATTTGTACCTTTGAAATATGTCTTTACCCATGGCTTTGCTATGATCTCGACGATCGATTCTGTAAGAAAGGCAATAATTGAAACTACAAAGATAAAATTCTGGATATTACCAGCAGTTACCGATTCCATGAAAGACTTCCCCCTTATCATCGGCTTGGTTACTTATACTATATCTATTATTCTATCGTTCGAAATAGTACCATTTTATTTCAGTATTCAAAAGAAAAAGGCGGTCCCATAGGTCAGCTGCACTGACCTATGGGACCGCCTCATGTTATCCTAGATTTCAACCCTAGTGTTACTCATAACCGTGCCCATGCTAAGTCCATATTTCCAGCATCAATTGCGAGCATCGAGGTTTGAAAAGACAGCAGGACAGGCTGCCAAAATGCTTGGCTCATCTTTTTACTTCACAATTGTAAAGCCGTACTTCTTAAAGATTTCTAAGGACTCTTTGGTTTGCAAGTATTGATAAAAGTCCGCGGCTTCTGTTTTATGCTTCGTGCCCTTAATGATGCCAAGTGGATAGATAATTGGATCATGTGTGCTGTCTGCTGCTGTTTCTGTAACTTTTACCTTATCAGACATCTGTGCATCCGTCTTGTATACAATCCCCGCATTTACATTCCCTGTTTCTACATACGTCAATACTTGACGGACATCTTTTGCATACACCATTTTTCCTTCTACGTCTTTCCATAAGTTCATTTTCGTTAGTGCCTGTTTCGCATATTTGCCGGCTGGCACAGATTCCGGGGTTCCCATCGCAATTTGCTTTACCTGGCTGTCCTTCAGCGACTGAAACCCTGACATTGAGTCCGCTTTTTCTTTTGGCACCACCAGGACAAGTTCATTACCTAACAGGTTTTTTCCTTCTTCTTGAGCAATGAGTCCTTTATTCACAAGGACACGGAATTTATCCTCTGCTGCTGAGAAGAATAGGTCCACCGGAGCTCCCTGCTCAATCTGCTGCTGCAAGGCACCGGAGCTTCCGAAGTTAAAGGACAATTTCACATTTTCATGCTTTTTTTCATACTGTTTCTCAATTTCTGTTAATGCATCTTGCAAGCTTGCTGCTGCTGAAATGGTCAATGCTACTTCCTGCTTTGACTCTTGTTTCTTCTCCGTTTGTGTCTCTTGCTTCGCACAGCCGAAGCTGGCTAGAAGAATGAGCGATAAGAGCATAGTCAATACAACACGAATAGAACGGTTCATCTTTCCTTCTTTCCTCTCCGTTTTTAAATTATAACTGGATATAATTAAATATAACTAGATATAATTGATTATAATTACTTGCTATTCATTTGTACAAGATAAATTGAAAGCTGAATATGACACATATCACGCTCCCTGTCATGCACATAGAAATGCACAGTCATATTCGATACAATAGATAGGGAAAGTGAGGGAACGAAAGATGAGGGGAGACTCTTATACAACAGAAGAAGTAGCAAAGCAGCTAAAGGTATCTAAACTGACCATATATGATTTGATTAAGAAAGGGGAACTTCCCGCCTACCGTGTCGGCCGACAAATGCGTATTGATGTGGAGGATTTAGAGCAGTACATCCAACGGCTTAAAACAGGAGTAAAGCCTCATGTGCTTTCACCTGATTCTGTTCCGGAAACTCTTGTTTCATCTCACTATACAACTGTGATTAGCGGGCAGGATTTGTCTTTAGATATTCTCTCTAAGTACATAGAAAAGGAGATACCTTCTTCCTCCATCTTACGGGCTTACAATGGAAGTCTGACGAGTTTACTGAATCTTTGTCGTACTGGAAAAGGGATTGTAAGCCTGCACTTATTCGATGGGGATACAGGAGAGTATAACGTTCCCTATGTGAAACGAATTCTTGTTGGTCGCCCTTTTATTGTATTCAACCTTCTTTTTAGAAAGGTCGGCTTCTATGTACGAAAAGGAAACCCCAAAAACATTCAAACGTGGCAGGACTTACGAAGAGGCAATGTACAATTTGTGAACCGCGAATACGGAGCTGGGATTCGTGTACTTATAGATGAACAGCTGCGTATTAACGGCATACTGTCCAGTGAAATTCAGGGATACGAATGGGAGGAAAGCAATCACATTGGAGTTGCTTCCAGTGTGATAAGCGGAAAAGCCGATGCAGGAATTGGAACAGAGAAAGTTGCTGAGCTTGTGGGTGCGGAGTTTATTCCTCTTACAACGGAACGATACGACTTGATTATACTGAAAACACCTGAGAATAAGGATATCATTCAGACTATGAAGGCTGTTTTAAATGCTGAAAGTTTCCAAGCAGAGTTGCAAGCAATTGGCGGCTATGATTTATCACAGACGGGTATGGTTGTATATGAAACCTTCTAGTACCCACAGCCCTTTACTTTAAAGGGTTTTCCTGAGCAAAACGTGAATTTCGTATGCCAGGATTTTTCCTGAATATTAACATTTTATTCAAGAAAGAAAGGCTGCTTCGGCGGCTTTTTTTCTTGTTCGACTAAAGGATCAGCTGTATTGAAGAAGGTAAAACATAAACATTTAAAGAAAAGGGGCTGTTTCATAAAGAAAGAAGAATTTGAGCAAGCTATATTGAAGATGTTAGATTGAATGAAAAAAGGCGGTGTTTTTATGTCGGATTTTCTAGAACCCATTAAGTATAAAACAGGTACATCTATTCAAACTTTTAACATTATTGAAACGAGCGTTAATGCTGATGGGTATGAGGTTCTTTTAAATATTGATTTAGATAGCGGTTATGAATTAGAAGATGTAAAGTTGAGAATTACCTTTGAGGACTTAGCAGCATACGAAACGAATGATATTCAAGAAGGGGTAAAGTGTGCTTTAGGGTTCTTTGATAAATAGTTGCAGCATGAGTGTACCCTTAACACCAATTATGACTAGCTTTAAACAAACAGCAGGAGGGAATTGAAGTGAAAAAAGAAGAAAAAATCATACCGGGAGATCAAATGAAAGAGCCTAAAGCTGAGAAATTTACAAAAAGTCAATGGGAAGACACTTTAGAGAAAAAGAACACTATAAAAGACTACGACAGGGCATGGGAAGATGACCGCCTTTAATGGAGGTCATCTTTCTTTGATGCTTTGTTCTATTTCTTTTTATGTTTTACTTGTTTTTGTGTTTCGCAAAGATCTATGGCGCGTTCAATTTTCACTTGATAGGAAGAGGTAGATTTATCATCTATCTGACGTGTGCTGTTTGCGAAACACACGTCAAAAATAAACCAAAACAACTTGCAATGCTATTGGCGTTATCCTTTAATATATTCAAAGCTTATATTAGCGACTCATTTTCCTTTTCTAAAAACGTTTTATTATGATACGCTCCCACCATTTCCATGGCAGTATATGTTTTAAGATGATCCCCAATTTAACGCCTTTACCAAGCGGATACCGCAATTTCGGAGCAGGGGATTTTGCTGCTTGTACAATGTGTCGAATCACTTCATCTGGAGCAGGTGCCGTATCTGCAACATGCTTGACATGCTTCAAAATTGCCTTCATCTCTTTAGCATAAGGGGAATTTGGAGTAAGCGTTACTGAATCCAAACCTTTTGACCAAATAGCCGTTTTATAGGATCCTGGTTCAATTAAAACTACATGAATACCGTATGGCAGCATCTCCAAACGTAAAGACTCACTAAATCCTTCTACCGCAAACTTGGACGCCGCATAAGGCCCCATAGAAGGAAATCCAATTCGTCCACTGATACTGCTTATATTTATAATCTTGCCGCTTCGGTGCTCCCTCATTGACGGCAAAACAGCTTTCGTTACAGTCACCAATCCGAAAAAATTAACTTCAAATTGCCGCCGCCATTCTTCAACAGCAAGTTCCTCTGTAAAGCCGCCCACTGCATACCCCGCATTGTTCACCAACAGATCAATTCGTCCGTAACAGTGAATCAAATCCGCAATCACAGTTTCTACGGCAGAAGAGTCAGTTACATCTAATTGAACTATCTCAATCCGATCTATTACATTTGCTTCACGAGCAGCTGCTTCCAGCTTTCCTCTTTTATCCAAGTTTCTCATGGAAGCTAGTACTCGATATCCTTCGCCGGCAAGTTCTACACTTGTCAGCAAACCAAACCCGCTTGAAGCTCCTGTAACTAATGCAATAGGTTGTTTATCAACACTCTGATTCATAAGATCCCCTCCAACTTCCCATATAAAAGACTAAAAATTGATTTTAAGGGAATAAAAAAGCAGGGAAAGGGCTCCCTGATCCCAATAAATATATGTAACTAAAATAAATCATCTACAAAATAAAGCATATGTTTATATGGATCTATGACACCTCTATCTTTAAAGGTACTAAAGTCATAACTTTCGTAAAACCCAACTGAATTAGGCGTTGCTTGTAACGTAATTAAAGTACATCCTGAAATAGAAGCAATTTCGTAAACAATCCGGAACATATGACCAATTAAAATCTCACTGTATTTCGTTTCTGTTACCGGCCAAGATTTCCCTTGGTAGTCTTTATCTAATGCAAAGTTCAAAAGTATCACGGAGGGAAAGTGATGCTTATTATCTTTTGTTTGCGGGAACAGCCCTTGTTCTTTTACAAATTGTTCTACTTTTTTGTCATAATGCTTTTTAAAGTCGATACTATCATTGCACAATGTAAAAAACCCAATTACTCTTGTTTGGTCTTCATTTAAGAGCAAGTGGGTTCTACTAAGTTGTTCATGATGATGTTTGTAAGCTTTTTCTTTTAGATACTCATCAATAGACTTATGAAGGGGGATTAAATCCTGCTCCTCCTCGTCATATGACTCTTTAACGCAAGAAAAGTTATTGATTATATCTTCGTCTGTTAAATCCATAAATGGAATAAATGGCAGCTCCATAATCTTATACATTCCCCTATCCCTTTACCTTTTTAACCATATTCCTTAAGTATTTAATATCTGTACTTTGTCTTGCAGAGAGCATAGCAGCTTTTGCTCTTGATAATGAGTTTTTTTTCTTTTGTCCATAAACACGATCTAAAAACTTTGCTTCTGCCTCAAAGGACACAAATTCAAATTCGCGTTTTTTCATTTACATTCACCCCCAACAGGTTACAGTGTACACTCATGATAACATGTTATTATATAGAACTCAAAGAAGTGTACACAAAAAAGCGTGGTTTACTCTTCAGCTTTTATCTTATACATATGATGCTATATGTATAAGAGGACAATTCTTATCCACTTAACATTATGGGGTCTTTAAATAAATAAGAAATTCGTGAGGTTCGAAATAAATTAGTTTTTATACCTCACAAGGATTCATTGAAATTATTCTCTGTAAAGTGCATGCAAAACTGTACAGACTTTTGCAGCTTAGTAGTCAAAATGGTGTCTGTCTTTTAACTTCTTTGAAAAGGGGGAAGCCTTTTTGATTTTCAATAAATATCATTAGTTAGAGGAATTACCTGAGCTTTATGGAAATCTTGTATGTAGGGTAAAAGAGGATGGGGAATTGTGGGGTATTTATTGTTCATGCTTTTACTGAAGAACTTTTCCAAGGAGGTCTTGCTGCGATCTGTATGATTGAATTAAATAATGGACGAAAATTTTATCAATGCAAAATAAAAGATGATAGAATTTTGTTTTTAAATGAGTAAGAGTGCGATCGTGTTCGCACTCTTTATTAATGTTCTCTTATTGAGCCAGAATTTATATTTTTGCCATAAAAAATTTCATTCATTTCGTGTTGTAGTTTTCTTGTGATGTTCTCTATTTCATCAGAACTTAACGAATTTTTTGTATACCCAAACAAGTAATTATCTAAGTCGAATTCTCGGAGTTTGCATTTAGTGTGAAAAATATTCTCTTGATAGATATTTACATCTATCATGTCATATAACTGTTTTATTTCTTCCGGTATATAGTTTTGGATCGAGCTAATATCATGATCAATAAATAATTTGCGCCCTTGTATATCTCTAGTAAAGCCTCGAACACGATAGTCAATCGTCATAATATCTGTTTCAAACGAGTGAATAAGATAATTTAATGCTTTAAGTGGTGAAATTTCTCCACATGTAGACACATCAATATCAGCTCTGAATGTACTAATACCATCAGTTGGATGGTACTCTGGATAAGTATGAACTGTGATATGACTCTTGTCTAAAGCTAAAACTACAGCTTCAGGAAGAGGTCCAGGTGATTCTTCGAATGATTCGGTTGGCACTTCCACAACCGGTCCTTCTGAAACTAATACGGTGACACTTGCTCCCTGCGGTACATAGTCCTGCTTGGCGATATTTAAAACATGTGCACCGATAATATCTGATACATTTTTTAAAATATTTGTTAGTCTATCTGCATTGTATTGTTCATCTATGTATTCAATATAAGCTGCACGCTCTTTTTCGTTTTTGTACCAACATATATCCCAAAAATTGAACGAAAGTGTTTTTGTAAGGTTGTTGAAATTATGTAATTCAACATGTTGTTCCGGTTTCCATTCCATGTGCTACTCTCCTTAATCTTAGGTTTTCAACACCTGTAATATTAAAAAGTTTGCAAATAATCAGGTACCTTTCCACATTTAAATATATCTTTATGTTACCCATCCTAAAAAGAAAAAAACACACTCTTTCTTTTTTAGGTTAAAAATGGAGCTTTATGGAATAATATGAATTGTTGTATTCATCCTTTTGGTATATGTAAGCCCAATCGAGCGCAAATTTGAACACCTTAAGAAAATTGTCTAGCTTATTGTTGATAATCTACATAATAGACGGGTTTTTAATGAGGTAGGGAGCTATGGAAAATAAAAGAACATACAAATTTATTTGTCAAATAAATAAAAAGAACACCTGGCGTAGCAGATGTTCCTCGTGAAACTAAGGCGAATTAATGGATCGTTAGACCGCCGTCAATATCATAGGCAGCTCCTGTTATGAAAGATGCTTTATCGGAGGTTAAGAACAAAACTAACTCTGCGATATCCTCAACCTCTCCATATAGCTTTTATTCCACAATAAAATAAAGAGTAAGGACATAATGGATTTGAAAAAATTATAATCCGTAGTGCGGTGCAGTATATGGAGATCTAGCAAGTAGCATAAATTCAGGAAAATTATCACTAAAAGGTAAAAAGAGATGGTAAAACCAATAAAACCATCTCTTTTTTGTTGTTAAACAACAGTTATATTATAACTGAAATATCAGAATCTAACAATATAGAGATATAAGGTAATAATTGGTAAAAACCAATTTAAAATTCACTATTATGCTCAATAAAAATCTATTAAGGAGTGCAGGGATTGAATATCAAAAGAGCTGCTTAGATAGTTCTTATTTTTCTATTATCAGGGTGTTTTATGGAAGAAGGGATACTCTCCTGCATAGTGAATATATAATTAACAGAATATGATAAATGAATGGGGTTGTTGTATGCTATCTCCTAAATCTAGATTTGAAATAATTAATGGTATGGAGGTTCATTTTACTGAATGGGGCAATCCGCAGAAACCAACTGTGGTTTGTTGGCACGGCTTAACCCGGAATGGGCGGGACTTTGATATTTTGGCTCGTCATTTATCCCGAGATTATTATATCCTTTGTCCAGATACGATTGGGCGAGGATGGAGCCAATGGAGTTCTTCCCCTGAAAAGGACTATTGTTTTGAAAATTACAGTAACCTAGCTATTGGACTATTGGACCGTTTAGGAATTGAGCAGGTCCGTTGGATTGGAACCTCGATGGGAGGAGCCATTGGGATGCGTATTGCCGGAACACCGCTTCACAAAAATCGCATTACCCACTTAGTTTTAAATGACATTGGAGCAGGTGCTTCTGACAATACTGTTCAAGATATTGAAGGTATTAAACGAATTATAAGTTATGTAGGGACTCCTCCACAATTCAAAACCTTTACCGAACTAAAGAATTATTATAAGACCATTTATGCCGCATTCGGTCTTTCTAATGAGCAAGAATGGATTGATTTTACCCAGTATTCTTGCAGACGAAGGGATGAGGGTGGGATTAGTCCTGATTATGATCCGAACATCGTTTTGCAATTTCAGCACACGGAGGATTTAAGCTTATGGAACCATTGGGAAGCCATTCGATCTAAAATATTACTCATTCGGGGGGAAAGATCAGATGTATTGCCCCTAGATGTAGCGGTAAAAATGGCGCAAAAATCAAACTGCCAAATGGTAACAATTCCAAAACTAGGTCATGCCCCGGCTTTAAATACAGAAGAACAGATCTCCATCATAGAGAATTTTCTTCGGTAAATTATCATTAAAAATGTAAGATAACCCTTAGAGAAAGAAGAATTTGAAATTTCGCATCTCAAATGAAGTACTCTAAATTAAAGACAGAAGCTTTTTAGGTTGCGATTGTGAAGCACTAAAGCCAAATTTCTCAGCGTCGTAAGAGAGAAATTTGGCTTTTCTTATTTGGAGTTCCTTATCGTTGTAAATCCGTATTTTCCTGACGCTGTCCTTAGTTGAATTCTTTTTCATAATTGCTTCAGGAAAGAGTTCAGTTATTCATAATAATGTTATGTAAACTCGATGGCGGTAAAAAGGGTTATTTTGCACTAATTGCGATAATATAGCAGTAGTTCCGTTGCAGGTCATATAAATGTAGGGGGAATTTCATTTACCATAATTAAAATTCGATTTAGATAAAAAGAACACCTGGCACAGCAGATGTTCTTTACAAACTAAGTTGCTCTTCCTGATGTAAACTCCATTCTCAAGATTCGTCAACATTGGTGTATTACTGAAGCCGGACAAATTGCATTTGCCTTAGTTAACCCTATTAAGCCACGCTTTACTTACCTTTTTTTCTTGTTTGAATTATCTACAATTACTTTATTTTTACTAACGTTTTCTAAGATAACTTGCACATAAATATTTTTTTCATCAATATTAGTAACACTTGACACTTTTCCTTTACGACCTTTAATTTTTAAATCTTCACCTACGGATGGAACATATTTACGCAACTGACTTAATAAAAGATTTTTGTTTTCGAAAAAATAAACATTAAAATAAACATTAACCATTTTGGTCTCACCTATTTCATATGGTATGTGTTACATAAAAAATGCTCATATTGTATCCTTCATATAAAATATATGATTATAGTTCGATTTAGACCAAATTATGAATATAAAAATTTTAAAAAATGCTGCATGCTTCATACGAAAGAATCTACAATCATTCAGGATTAAGTATGCTAAGATAAAAGGACAATTTGGTCCATTAGGAATCATGCGCCAAAAACCAGCAAGCGTTTACATGAATTTCAGTTAGCGTTTACAAATATTCTTATGGTTCTACATAAATGACATCTAGTATATATAGTATGTATACAAAGCCATTTTTGGGAGGTATAACCTATGCAACTCGAAACTTTGGTTATATACAAAGAAATTGAAGAGCTGTTTGTTGATGGATGTGTAGAGGCAATTTTACAAAATGATACGAGCCATACGCATATTTTACAGCTAATTGGAGAACGCCTTGTGTATATGAAGGAACTTGATTTTGAAGAAAGTACATGGGTCACATCAATCATGAACGGGGAGCTTGAAGACATACTATACATCTGTGTATGCAGCAAATCTATGATTGCATATCTTCATCATAAAATGATACAAAGAGGGGCTTCAAGGAAGGAAATAAAAGAATGTGTAGAGGACTTCCTTATAGCAATGAAACAGACCCTTGCTTATCGGATCATAACTAGGCATTAATTTAAAAAGAAGTATTAATGATTGAAGGGACGAGGTATCTTTGCCCATAAACAAGAATGAGCAAAGGAATATTTCATAGGAAAAAGAATGTTTTATATTATCCTATATGTTTATTAAATAAGGCTATTATGGAACTAATAACATCAGCATTTCTTTTTTCTTCATACAGATTAGTGGTCCTAACTTTTTACTTGCGGACGAGTGGAGCTTTTTCAGTTTTTGAAAATCTGTTCTATCGGTATACGAAAGAAAAAAGGGGTGTATGTATGTTTTTCATTCCATTTCAACATACAATAACCAAATTCGTAAATTCTACTGAGCACTTATCACAGATTCGCATGTATTTGCCTTTTATTATTTCGCAAACAGAGCTTCAACTACATAGAATCCTTCATGAATCAGATATCGTCAGTATTTCTTATGTAAGTCATGTTTGCAGATTAATTGAAAGAATATGCAGTAATACTATGATACAAGGAAAAGCCTGCTTTCAGGCAACTGCTCTTGGCATAGAATATAATGAGCAAAGGGAAATCGCCATTGACATATTCAAACAGTTCTTTCCTAGTAGTATCCTATCTGAAGCAGAGCTCAGTTTTCTTGTTTTGTATTTTCATCGTTTACAAACAACATCCAAAGAAGTAATAATCAATGTGTAGGATATTCTATTTATCTTACATGTAAAAGAATTTTCTGAATAGAGATGCATATGATACACTCGAGTACAATATAATAACGCCCATACCGTTCTATTACCTTCGGAATATATTTAAGTAAATGGTAATTGACGGGGGGAAGATTATGGGCGACTCAGAAAAACACAAAAAATTACCCACAAGTGAAAGGCCTCTTGTTCATCCGAAGGCGAAACAGAATGTAAAAGAAATCGTTTGGGTTGTCGTAGGCTTGGCAGGAATTGGAGCTGTTATGTACAGTCTTGAGAAGCTTTACGAATTATTTATAAAGTAGTTGTCATGTTGCCGTTGCAAAATCACAAAATACTAGCAGTGGTGTAGAAAAGTTGCTGCAAGTTGGATTGAGAATTCAAATGTAAATATTTCATTTATAGTAGTATGATACTTTTTTCAATAGGCTCTGCTTCTATTATATACCCATACCAGAAATAAATGGTTATGAGTCTGTAATGGAAAAGGAGCCTTTTATAATCAAATAGGTCGGGACTAATGGCTTAATTAAACTAAAATTTTAAGCTATATGAACAGCTCCTTTTCAGTTAGTTGGTTTTGAAGTAATACATAATGGGAATAAAAAAGTTACATTTGGGAAGTATGGTTGTCAGAATGTAATTGATGTTCATCGAAAAGGAGTGGGTTGAATATGAAAAGATATAAAAATGTGAATACTGGTGCTATCTTGACTGAACAGGAGCTAGATGAACTGCATTTAAGGGAATACGAAGAAATGTGGGAGATGATAAAAGGTAATTTAGAACAACATGCATATCAAAATAAAGAAGCTTTTATTCAATATCTAATTGAAAAGGACCTTGATCTCGATTTTGAAGAGATCGAAGAAGGATAAATTTGGTTTTGGTACTAAGAAGGGGTTAAGATCAATTCTTGATCCCTTTTTCCTTACAGCATGAATGTTTGCAATGTTAAGTTTGGTAAGGAGTGATTTAAAAAGGATTATTCATCTGATACAAGGAATAATTAAAGATTATTGAAGGTGTGAATGGAGAGTATATTATTAAAAAACAAAGAAACATTGTTTTGTAGGACATTAAAGAGTTTTATAATAAATCCAATATTCAAGAGACTTAATTCATAGATTTCTAAGACTAGGAAGTGGGGGAGCAATGTGAATGATGAAACTAAAAAATCACTTACATGTCCAATCTGTGGTAAGAGCAATAACTGTGGTAACCATTCATGCTGGTGCAGTAAAGAGGTTTTTCCAAGTGGAATTTTTGATTTAGTGCCAGTTAACCAATTGAGAAAATCATGTATATGTAAAGAATGCCTTGATAAGTTTAAGGAAAGCCAACAATAAAACCAACATCGAACTTAATCTAAATCGAATATTGGCACATGCAATGAGTAAAAATCAAGCATCAACACAAGTAATGAAGAAAATCGGGATGATCTATGAAGGGGCATTAAAACAAGACATATTGAAATGTGGGACATATGAAGGTAGATATTTATGGGATATTGAAAAGCGACTACACGAATCGTAGATAGACCGCATATTGGCGATATAAAACTAGCTGTTACAGAAAGAGAGGTTGAATTCTCAATGAAGAAAATTGAGGGAGAAACAGAGCACTTTTTCATCTCTACAAGCAAAGAGCTCTTAGACTTAGATATGATTCATGAATTTTTAAGTATACAATCTTATTGGGCAAAAGATATAAAAAAAGAGTTAGTCAATGAAATGATTAATAATTCATCTATTTGCTACGGTATTTACAAGAAAACACCAGATATAAATAGTGACTTCCAGCAAGTTGGATTTGCGAGGGTTATTACCGATTTTGTTCGTTTTAGTTGGTTAGCCGATGTCTTCATCCTCTCAAAATACAGAGGTGAGGGATTAAGTAAATGGCTCTTAGACATCATTGTGAATCACCCTAAACTTAAGGGCACTCGTTTTATGTTGGCGACCGCAGATGCTCATGGATTATATAGCCAATATGGATTTAGTCCCCTGGAAAAAGCAGAGGACATTATGATGAGGCAAGCCGATATGTCCTTAGTCCTTGAAGCATATAATTTAAGATAGTTTGAATCTTATTTCTTATATCGATTTCCTCTCTTTCAAGTGTTGAGAGCTATATTGATTGGAAGAAATATGATGATTCGGTTAGCAGAGATAGAAGAGGCATGTTTGGTTCATGCGGTTATGATGTCTGCATTTGAAGAGTATCGGCATATAGATATTCCATCGAGTGCCTTAAACGAAACCGTGAGTTCTATACAGAAATCTTTAGCTGATAACAAAGAGCAAGCCTGTTTATACATACAAAGTGACATTCCGATGGGTTCAGTAAGATTCAAATTAGACGAGAATTTCCTTTACTTTTCTCGTCTCTCTGTTTGTCCAGAGGGATGAGGGAAGGGTATAGCAAAATCCATGCTTTCATGGTTAGAGATATATGCTCGCCAGCATGGAAGGAGAGAAGTTCGTTGCCAAGTACGTGCGTCTGTCCCAAAGAATATAAAGTTATACGAATCTGTCGGATATGAGATTTTCAGTGAAGAAGTAGTTGCAAAAACGAATGGAAGTGAAGTGAAAACGGTATTTATGAGAAAGAACATTTAAAAGAACAACATTAGGCAGCTCGATCTATTTGAGCTGCTTCTAGAATATTCTTTTGATGTTATAAGGACTATATTGCTGATCTATGGTTCTAGAGGATTATTTTTGCATCAGAATCGTAAAATTCATGGTAATATCGGTAATATGAATTTTACCTGAACATATTAAACAGATTTTAAATTTCAATTACTGTATTTATTTAATAAAATTAAAGAATGGAAAATTAAAATCAATAAATTTTACAGTACTTGATTGTCATCGATATGAAATATAAAAACTGTACAACATTAATGAGGCTTACAGCATAACCCAGATGATGTTACTGCTTGGAATGGGCGTCCTTATTTTATTGAAAGATCCTACTTAATCATTCTAGCAAAGAAGGAGAAGGAAGCGCTAAGAGTAGAAAATTCTATCATCAGTATTGGAAACAGTCTAAGTTATGAGGGAAGGTTGAATCGCACAAGTTAAATCAGAAGATCTTTCCACATGTTTTTCTTAGCGCACAAACAGATGATACTAAAGGTTTATGGTTTTCGTATCTATTAGGATGTATATATATTTTTATTATTTCACATACCGTAAATTCAGCCCACATTAACATAAAAAAGGATAGAAACCACTATGACCCGTATGTACTTAATCTAAAAAAAAACAAATTTAAAGAACAAATTAGAGAAGGCTGGTTCAGAAGTTTATTTAAATAAACTTCTGAACCAGCCTTTTTTGTTTAATTAGAGATTTTAACACCAGTATAGCAAAACAGGTTCGGTGCAACCCAAAATTTCTGCGGCAGTTCTCAAAAAGTCTGCGGTTTGTAATCAATAAAGTCATCGTAGAATGAAAGCATCCAATACATCTGAGAAATCTTAGTTGGAATAATGCATAGGACTTTATAAAAATAAAGTGGAGGTTATTTATATGATTTTGATTCAAAATGTTTCAAAGGTATTTACTTTAGAATCGGGTGATTTCTTTGCCTTAAAGAACAACAACGTTCACATCAACAAAGGTGAATTCGTAGCGATCATGGGTCCCAGCGGTTCGGGAAAAAGTACCCTTTTACAGCTAATGGGGGGGCTTGACCTGCCAACTTCTGGTGACATTATCGTCGATGGGATTCGATTAAACAATCTGAACGAACAAGAAAGAACGTTATTTCGCCGCACAAAAGTCGGCTTTGTATTTCAGAACTACCAGCTTCTTCCTATGATGAATGTTGCTGAAAATATTGCACTCTCGCTTTCGGCAAATAAGGCTTCTAAAGCAGAAATTAATAAAAGGGTTCAACAATTGATAAAGGAAGTCAACCTGGAGGGTAAGGCATCCCATTTTCCAGCTCAACTTAGCGGCGGGCAGCAACAGAGGGTAGCAATTGCAAGAGCACTTGCGATGAAACCGAAATTGATTTTTGCAGATGAGCCGACAGGAAATCTCGATCAGAAAAATGGTGAAGATATTTTGCAGCTTCTTTCAAGATTGAACAAAGAGGAGCAAATCACAATTGTTATGGTAACACATGATCAACAGGCAGCGGTAGCAGCAGACAGAGTAATCGTGATTCGAGACGGGGAAGTTGTAAGAAATCGCAAAAAAGGAGGTGTTGAATATGAATCAATGGCTGATAGCCTGGCGTAACTTAATGCGCAGAAAGCTTCGAAGCTTTCTTACAATGATGTCGATTATAATCGGAGTGGCTTCCACCTTTGCGGTCATCACAGCGGTCGACTCCGCCGAGAAATCCTTTCCAATTTATCTGAAGTCTGCCTTTGGTAAAGCAGATTTTAATGTAAATGGAACCGATGCTTATTTTTCAGAAAGGGTGTATAAGGAAGCAGGGACACTGAAAAATATGAAGTCGGTCGCAGTCTTGAAGGAAAACACAAAGATTCATATTGAAGATAAGGGAATCTCGGCGATTCAAAGAAGGGTCTCGTTGAGCGGATATAGTGATCTAGATACACCTATTACGGATTTTAAAGTGATTAAAGGTAATTTAACTTCGGGTGGCGCAATCATTACCGAAAAAACCGCTAAAGTATGGAAAAAAGATGTCGGAGACACGATTTTCTTTGAAACGGACCATGGAATCAAAGAGATTAAAGTATCGGCTATTGTAAAATATACGGTCGAACTCATGGGGCCATCAAGCTGGATGATGGCGAAATATCACCATTGGTCTGTCGCTGTCCCATTAGTGGTAGTACAGGATTGGTTTGATTTATCCGGTAAGATTGATAATTTGCAATTCAAAGTGGAAGACGGAACGAGCTTGCAAAAGGCAGAGCAGCGGCTAGACCGGTTTCTTAAAGACTATGATGGCATCTATATGCAGCCTGTTGTCATCGATTTCGATTCAAAGTACAAAATGTTGGATTCTTTCTTTCTCGCACTCTATATTGCTGGATTCTTAGGAATTGCCCTTAGCGCATTTATTATTTTCAATTCACTTTATGTCAGTATAAAGGAACGAAAGAACGAATTTGCCGTGCTTAAGACAATTGGCTATGCATCATCACAAATACAAACGATGGTTTTGTTGGAGGTCATCTTGCTTTCCATCATTGGTACTGCCGCCGGCATAATGCTCGGTTATGGATTTGGTCTTGGTTTAAAATCGCTAATCTTCTTGATTAGCGGTGTCAATGATGAAGGAAGCAGCATGATACTGACGAAAGGGATTCTCATCTCCGTTCTTGCTGGTATGCTTGTTCCAATCATGGCCGCTTTGTACCCGATCCATCAAGCAGGAAAGGTCAGCGTGATTGAGGTGTTAAAAGAAAATCGAGCTGCTTCTTCTCCGAAAAAGTGGATTGGGATCCTTGGAGGATTACTCATCCTATCCGGTTTTTTTATCAAACATTTACTCTTGATTGTCCCGTTAATGATTGGAATCATAATGCTATTTCCTTATTTGTTTAAATTATTTGATTTCTTTTTGAGAAGGATCTACAGGGTATTATTTGGATTCTCTGGTGAGATGGCGATACGCAATCTCAATCGAAATTTAGGACGGACCTCGATGACCTCAGTCATTCTCAGTTTGGGTATTGCGATGATTGTGTTAATGAGTTCTTTGAATTCCGCGCTCCTTCAGACATACGAAAAAGTGATTTATTCCTCCTACGGCGGGAATCTTGACATCATGTTTCACCATGTTGAAAAAGAAGATTTAGAGAGGTTAAAAAATATTGACGGCATAGCCGATGCGACCGCCTACTCCTTACAACCGATCGTCTGGATCAATCAAGGAAAAGAGAGAAAACTCCCTGTCTATGGAGTTGGAGAGGAATGGATTGATAAATTCCCATTGTTTGCAACTTCGGGGAAATCCCACAGTGAATTGATTAGACGATTAAAGAGCGATGAGATCATTTTGGATAAAATCTCCTTCGAGATCTGGGGAGGTAACATTGGGGAGTCGATCTCGCTTGATACGCTTCAGGGGACAAAACTCTTTAAGGTTGTATCTGTTGTCGATACAATGAAAAATAGCGGTTACGGAGCTTTTATGGAGGAAAATAATTTTAAAAAGAACTTTGGAGTTAAGTATGAAAGAAATGCCCTTGTCATTAAAGATGAGAAAACTAGTCCGCTGCAATTAAGGGAACGAGTTTTTGATCAATTTGGCGAAAGAATTGAAGAAATGTTTGGACCAGAGGATTGGGTGACTGTAATTAGTGCCAACTACACAGGATCCTTCACGATCATTAATGGTCTAGTTGTCCTATCTATTATCGTTTCAGGAATTGGGATTACCAATACCTTGCTTATTAGTATTATGGAGCGAATTCGTGAGATTGGGATGATGCGTGCGGTTGGTGTTTCGTGCCGCCAGATTATCGGAATGATTTTATTAGAAGGATTGGGTATAGGGCTGGCTGCAACCGGCATCGGTTCACTGTTTGGCGTTTTGTTAATCTATATTACTTCTACCTTTATGGAAATAAACTCGCTAACCTTTGATTTCGGAATCTCATGGACGATTATCACTTTAACGATTTTGTTCGGGATTGTTGTCAGCATTATTTCCAGTCTTGCTCCAGCATCTAGGGCGGCAAAAATCAAATTAAGTGAGGCGCTTCGATATGAGTAAAATCCTTTTCATCCTGTTGCTGCCTTTGTTATTGCTATCGGCTTGTGGAACGAATAAATCCTGGGAGAATGAAAAAGTCACGGAAGTAAGCACTCGGATCCTCGCTGATGACGTCAAAGCGATATGGGAAGTTGATAGTGAATCAGGTGATGAGGCGCGGATTCAACTAAAAATCGTGAAAAATAATGGAAAGCCGATTGAAAGATTTGAGATTAATCACGAAAAACTGCTGCACTTGATTATCGTCAGCAACGATTTATCTTATTTCAATCATGTGCATCCTGAGTACAAAGGTAATGGTTTGTTCGAGATTACGAATAACTTTCCAACAGGCGGCGAGTATAGGCTGATTGCGGACTTTAAGCCAGCAGACGGCGGTTCGATGACCAAGATGGAGTGGGTTGAAATTGATGGAAAAGAGCAGTGGCCTGCTCCAATCACAGTTGATGATAGGCTCGAGAAAACAGTGGATGGCAAGCGGGTAACATTATCAATGGATTCAGTTGAGGCAAATAAGGAACTTACTCTTAAGTTTACATTCACAGACGAAAAAACCAATCAACCGATTAGCGACCTCGAGCCTTACTTAGGATCGATTGGTCATGTGGTAGTTTTGTCGGAGGACGGGGAGCGTTACTTGCACGTTCATGCATTAGAGGGTCAGGGAAGCGGCCCAGAAGCACTTTTTGAAACAGAATTTCCGAAAGCCGGAGTTTACAAGATATGGGGACAGTTTCAAAAGGATAACCAAGTATTTACGGTATCTTATGTTGTAAAAGTCCATTAGGATCAAACAAAAAGGAGAGATAGAACAGTGTATTCTACCTCTTTTTAAGGTATGTAAAGGCGTATCATCCCATTTTTCATTTATTAGTGCTGGGTACTGTGCTCATCAGCCTAACAAATTCAATAGGCGTCGTGTTTTTGCCAATTTAATTGAAAATCCGCCATTTGGGCGGATTTTTTTGAAAACAAGGGTTCCCACAAAAATTTGCGGCAGTACTCAAAAAACATGCGGTCATGATTCACAAAGTATGCGGTTTGTAAAGCATTGAATCACCGTAGAATGAAATCACAATACACTAGAAACTTGCATTTGGGATCACTTTAATTCTAGATAGACTGATTTTTCTTTCGAAAGGAGTTTTGTAAAATGAAAGATTTTAAGTTATTTTTACCCTATGTGCGACGGGTAAGTAGATTATATTTAATTGGGTTCGTCGGGAGCCTGTTTCGTTTTCTGATCCCGCTATTTGTTCCGTTAATATTAAAATATATTTTTGATCATTTGCTGCAAAATGAAACATTGTCTCGTTCGGAAATGCTAGAACAGCTAATGTATATTGTCGTTGGTATGCTGGTTGTTTTTCTTTTTATCCGAACACCCATGGAATATGTGAGACAATTTTGTATTCATAAGGCTAACAACAATATTATTAAATGCCTTCGTCAAGATGCATTCAAGAAAGTTCATTCTCTTGATGCAAAGTATTTTGTGGAAAATAAGAGCGGAGAAATTGGCGCCCACTTTTTCTATGATATCGAAAAGATGAAAGGCTTCCTGACTGCTGTCTTTGGAAACATTTGGATCGAAATGATTGTCCTCCTGTTCGTTGTAGTCGTCATGTTGACACTTAATGTTAAATTGACAATTCTTTCTGTCGTGCTAGTCGGATTTCAATTTATTCTTGCTCATCTTCTATCGAGAAGGTTTAAAAGATCAACCCGAATCATGATGAGTTACCGATCTGTTATGAGCGGGTTTATTTTTGAAAAAATACAAGGAGCCTTCCTATCAAAGTTATTTGCCTCTGAAAAGCGAGATAAAGAAGAACTGGATCAACACTTAACTCATTTTGACATGTTAACAGATAAGCATGCCAGGATTAATGCAGTAATGTTAGCTTCGGTTAACGTTCTAAGTGATATGACACCATTTATCGTTGCCATTATTGCCAGTCTGTTTGTAATAGAGGGCAGTTTAACTACTGGTAGTTTAATTGCCTTCTTTGCTTATGTCGATAAAATGAGGAGTCCTGTTGCCGCTTTAGTCAATGCATATCCTGCAATTACGGAAGGGAGTGTTGCTTTAAAAAGGATCTTTGAGTTCTTCAATACGCCGCAGGTGATTAAAGAAAAAGCAAATCCTGTTGAACTAAGGCAGTTTATCGATTCTATTGAACTAAGTAATGTTTCGTTTTCTTATGATGGAACGAACAAAATTATTGATAACGTTTCTTTGAAGCTTGAAAAAGGGAAAACCTATGCGTTTGTTGGAGAAAGTGGGGGTGGCAAGAGTACCATCTTACAGCTTTTGCTCAGAATGTATGATGTAACGAAGGGTGAAGTGTTAATCGATGGTGTGAATATAAAAGATTACTCGATAGCAAGTCTCAGGGAGCATATGGGCATTGTAACGCAGGATAACTTTTTGTACAGCACTTCGATTAAGGACAATATTAAAATGGCAAAGCTTGATGCGACAGATGAGGAGATCATGGCCGCTGCTAAAAAGGCTTTCGCTCATGATTTTATTACAGCCCTACCAAACGGATACGATACTGAAGTTGGGGAAAGAGGGATTAAGCTTTCAGGTGGTCAAAAGCAGCGAGTGGCCCTTTCCCGTGTATTTTTGAGGAATCCGTCATTCATTTTTTTAGATGAAGCCACCAGCGCCCTTGATAATGAGAGTGAAAAGCTTGTTCAAGAGTCTATTAATCAATTTGATCACGATAAGACAATTATTATGATTGCACACAGACTCTCGACGATTTTGCATGCTGATACGATATTTGTAGTGAAAAACGGCACGATCATAGAAAGCGGCAATCATAAAAGCCTGTTAAACAGAAATGGTTATTATAAAGAACTTTATTCGAAACAAAATTTGCCGAGGGAAGATAAATTTAAATTGTCTGTAGGATGATGAAAAAATAACTATAAGCTGTCAGCTTTGATTTTTCTAGCATTTTTCTAGCGTTACAGGAAGAAATGCGTTCCTAGGATTGACTCAACTATGGCTGTTTCCGCCGTGGCGGTTCTGCTGTCAATCAATCTGCCAAAGTTTTATCGAAGATATAATTATGCTCTTTGCTTAAATTTATTATTCTGTTTATATTGTTATATTGATTATATATAACCAGTTTATAGCATCCATAAGATTAAAGATTTTTCGGGAGGTCAAAATGAAGAAGTTATTATTGCGTGCTGCTGTTTATTTATCTAGTTTTGTTTTACTCGTGGGAGGAATCGGATTTGTAGGATTTCTTAAGGAAAAAAAGGATTATTGGCTCACTGTTCGCGATCAACCTGTTCCTATTTTTAATGAAATAAAAATACCTGAATATAATCCCCAAAAACCTACAGTGGCAGTCCTATTATCGAATCTAACCACAGAAGTATTCGATTTTATGGTTCCATACGAAATGTTTGCTATGACAGATGCGTACAATGTGTTTGCAGTAGCCCCGGACAATAAAGTAAAAACCCTAACAGGTGGTTTGGATTTAATACCGCATTACTCTTTTAAAGAAATGGACCAATTATTAGGAAAAAGTCCCGATATTATCGTGATTCCTAACATGCCTATGGCTGACCAAAAGAAATACAAACCCGTCCGGAAATGGATTCAAAAACATAAAGAGGCTACTTTATTAAGTATTTGTGGTGGAGCGGCTAATCTTGCCGATACCGGTTTATTGAAAGGAAAGACAGCTACCACACATTGGCAGTTTTTTCCTATTACTCAAAAGGAATATCCTGACATTCACTGGGTAAGGGACCAACGGTATGTTTCTGACGAAAATACCATAGGCTCGGCTGGACTCACTTCAGGAATTGATGCCGTACTCTATGTCATCTCACAGAAGCTAGGTGAACCCATAGCAGAAAAAGTTGCAAAAGAGATGGATTATCCTTCTTATCATTTCGTTAAAAATCCAAGGATTGTACCTTACTATATTGATAAAAGTGAAGTCATTTATATAGCCAATCAGGCATTTCAGTGGAACAAGAAAAAGACAGGTGTGCTGCTTTATAACGGTATGGAGGAAGGGGCATTGGCATCAGTATTTGATACTTATTCCGCTTCTGGAACAACCAAGGTCTTGACAATTTCAAACTTTGAACAGCCTATTGTTACCAAACATTATCTTAACCTGCTTGCCAGATATCAAGCATCAGATGCTCTGAAATTAGACAGAATGATGGTTACGGGAACTGAGGCAAAGTCCCTGGCTGCTGAAGATGTGGTACAATGGAAGGAGCAGGGGAACGCGAAGGAGTTCTTATACTTGCATAGCCAATCTCCAGACAGATTTGTATTTGAAGCACCGCTTGAAGATTTAGCAAAGCAGGAGGATATTCTAACTGCTAAATATGGGGCCAAACGATTAGAATACCGCGGAGACAATCTAAAGCTGGAAGGCAAACTGTTTTCTCTTGAAGCTTTTGGAATACCCCTGTTGATTGGTTTACTCGCAGTGCTAATGGCTTTCTTGATTGACAGACGGTTCATTACAAATATGAGTAAATCTTCTTACGACCAAAACTAAACCCTTTGGGGATTATTGTTTCCAAGTGTAATTTTTGATTAATATAAGAAATAAAGGGCCTTACTTCTTTTGGAAGTAAGGCCCTTCTGTTATTAGTTTATTGATGAAAGCCTTCATGAAATCCAATTTATTATAGGTGAGTCTGATGTAGATGCTTAAGTTATTGCTGAATACTAAGGATATACAACATTTCACAATGGCAAGGGTGTACTGTATACCCTTAAAAATATTCTATTCACATATTAAATACATCAGGTACAATGTTAATAATAGAAAAATTAACCTAATAGGTGGTGAAAATTTGAAAACAACAGGACATATAAACTGGGAGTTTGAAATGCTTACTAAGCATACTTTGGATATCATTCTAATTGTTGACCAGAATCAAATTGTTAAATTTGTTACGCCTTCATTCGAAGCTGTTTTAGGTTATAGCCCAGAAGATTTAGTTGGTAAAAATGCGTTTGACCTTCTTTATCCTGAAGACAAGGCTCAACTTGTAGCATCTCACAGGGAAGTTTTACTAACACTCGAACCTAAGATTGATGAATATCGAGTATTCCATAAAAATGGGAAAATGAAATATCTTGAATCTCGAGTGATGCCTGTTCCAAATCATCCAGACCAGCTAGTCGTGGTTTCGATTCGGGATATTACTGATCGAAAAAAAATGGAGGCTGAGCTTCAGAATAGAAAGAATCGGTATCAAGACCTGCAAAGCAGCTTGAAAAATTATTCACAAGATTTATCATCAGTAATGAAGGTGTCGGATCTTGAACTTAGGCTTGAAAAGGAACTAAGAATGGTCATTCCAGACTCTGCACCAAAAATTATCGTGTATAACCGCGAAAATCAAGCCGTTGAAAGGAATCCCTCTGTAGGCTGTTTGTCAAAATTAACAGTCGGGCAGATGGAGTTTGTAGGCGATAAGGTTCTCATTTTGATAGGAGACCGAAAGGAGCATGCTTATATTCTCACGATAAAGGCATCATCTATCAATGAAGCAATGGATTCCATCTGGCTTGAAACGTTGATTTACTACACAATCATGGTGTTTGAGCGTTTGAATGTAATTGAAAATTTAACGAAGCAATTAGAAGCTGCTTTACAAAGAAATGAAAGACCCCAGTGGATATCAAGGCTATTGTTTAATCTTTCGGAGAAACAAAGGCTGGAATTATCCGGTGATTTGCATGATATGGTCTTACAGGATCAAATAGAATTATACAGAAGCTTAGAAACTATTCTTAAGGAGCATGATTTTGATAGAGAGATTGATGACCAGCTCAAGGGTATTGTACAGGGATTGTTGGACACCATTCACCAAATTACGGTGACCTGTAACGAGCTGCGCCCGCCGTTGCTTAGGGAATTAGGACTTGAAAGGGCTCTGGAAAATTTATTTAATTATATCCAAGGATCATCAACCTTTAAAATTATGTTTACGACAGATAATACAACGGGGCTCTCACTAAATGAAGAAAAAACAATTGGCATCTACCGCATTGTACAGGAGTTGCTTAACAATGCTGCAAAACACTCCCAGGCTTCTAATCTTAATTTTAACATGACAAAATTAGATGATATGTTAAAGCTGGAATATTCTGATGATGGAATAGGTTTTGAAGCAGGGAGATTGACTCCTTCTTTTAATAGTATGGGACTTTCGGGTATGAGAGAAAGGGTACAAAGCCTTAACGGCAGTATTGAGTTTCACTCACAACCTGGAAACGGGCTAATTGTTAAGATGTATATTCCAACTGGCGGTTGAGACAAATTTTTATCGTGTGTAAGAGTTTGAAATAGTAAGCTGCTTTTACAGGATATATTTAATATCTTCACTTGGAAATTAATCTCCATATGCTAGTCTAATTCCCGTTTTCAAATTTATCTTGCACAGATATATTCATCTTCAGATTTTTGAAATTACATAAATAAAGATACCAAAGCCACCATTGGTGGTTTATTTTTTGTGAGAAAATTCCTTGCGAAAAAATTCCTTCAAAACCATCAACAAAATACTGCGGGTTTACTCGAAAAGATTGCGGTTTGTTCAAAACAGGGTCCTATACAATGAAAATGTCAAATGAAAAAGTGGAACCACGCAAGATTTTTTCGGTTCACGCGCTTTAGCTTTCATGTAAACTTTACATATAAAAGTCACATTTATGACAACTAATAGGTGGTGTAATAATGGAAAAGACAGATTCTTACCATCAGGTTGTTGAAATAATGATGAAACATACAATGGATATCCTTTTTATCGTTGATCAAAATCGTCATACTTTATTTTCAACACCTAATTTAAGCGAGATTTCTGGTTATAGTCCCGAAGAATTACGACATATGGACATTTTTGATATCATTCATCCTGATGACAAGGAATATATGCTTCAAAGGCATAGAAATCTGCTCTCTTCTCAACAAAATTCTTCAACCGAATACCGCATTATTAATAAATATGGGGAAGTACGGCACTTCGAATGTAAAACAACACCTCTTCCTGATACAGAGAATTACCTTCAGGTTGTTTCCGTTAGGGATATAACGGAAAGAAAATTAATGGAGAATGAACTTGAGCGCCGAAAGAATCGTTATGAAGCCCTGCAAAAGAGTTTGAAATCTTTCTCTCAGAATCTGTCTTTAGTCATGAAACTGGATGATCTTGAAGATAGATTACTTAAAGAGCTGAAAATCATCCTTCCGGAATCTGATCCTGACCTTCTTAGGATTCCTCTGGAAAGCCAGAGCAGTGAAGCGCATAAGCTAGCATCCTATATTACTCAAATAAAAGTGGGCCAAATAGAGCCTGTTCTTGACAAGTTGCTGATTAAACTAGGAGAGCATCAGAATAGCTTATATATCCTTTCAATAAATGCTGAGGCCGTTCAGGAAAAGATGGAATCCATTTGGCTGGAAACGCTGGCTTATTATACCGTGATGGTTTTTGAAAATTTAAATGTAATAGCGAATTTAATGAACCAATTGGAAACTGCCTTACGGAGCAGGGAAACACCGCAATGGGTATTACGCCTGTTGTTTAATCTGCAGGAACAGCAACGTATGACTTTATCGAGTGATTTGCATGACACGGTTTTACAGGATCAAATTGATTTGTATAGAAGACTGGAAGCACTTCTAAATCGATATGAAGTAGAAGAGGAAAGTAAAGCCAAGCTTAAAAAGATAGAACAAGGGTTGCTTGACACTATTCACCAGATTAGGGTGACTTGCAATGAGCTGCGGCCTCCTCTGCTTAGGGAATTGGGACTCGAAAGGGCTTTGGAAAATTTGTTTGAGCATATCCAAGTTACATCCACCTTTAAAATTGTCTTTTCCTCAGAAAATACTCTGAATCTCTCTCTGAGTGAGGAGCAAACGATTGGCATCTACCGTATTGTCCAGGAATTACTTAACAATGCAGAAAAACATTCAGGGGCCTCTCTCTTAAATTTCAACATCCATAGCAGGGATGGCCTATTTAAGATGGTATACAGTGATAATGGAGTCGGATTCGATGTAACCAAGCTGAATCCCTCCTTTCATAATATGGGGTTAACAAGCATAATTCAAAGAGCGCAAAGCTTGGGCGGAAAGATTGAATTCCGTTCAAAGCCGAGCAGCGGGTTAAAAGCAGTTTTGGAACTGCCAATAAATAATGAAAGGAGATTAGTATGATTAACATCCTGATTGTTGATGACCATTTATCAATTATAGAAGGGACAAAAATGCTTTTGGAACAAGAGCCGGATTTTAAAATTACCGTTGAAAACAGTTCATTAAATGCTATGAATCAAATCAAGCTGAATCATTATGATGTATTGCTTTTTGATTTGTACATGCCGCATCTGAATGGGCTTGAACTGTCAAAGCAGGCTTTGGCATACAATCCAGAGCTGATAGTGTTAATTTACACAGGTTTTGATATCAAACCTCATTTTAATTTACTTGTTGAAGCTGGTGTCGCTGGATTTTTGTCAAAAACCTCATCCAGGGATGAACTGGTGGCAGGTATAAGATGTGCATTAAGACAGCAGGTTGTCCTCCCGCTTTCACTGGTAAAGGAATTAAGAAGGCCCGGAATCATTACTGAGGGTTCCAATTCAAAAGAAAAAGTCATCCTTACGTCTATGGAAGAACAAATCCTTCTGGAACTGTCCAAAGGGAAAAGTACAAGGGAAATTGCTGGAACCTTATCAATGAGTCAGAGATCATTGGAGTATAACTTAACTGGTCTGTACCAAAAGTTTGGAGTGCGAACAAGGGTAGATACCATTGCAAAAGCGAAGAAGCTTGGTTTGATACCTGAGGAAGAACTGAGGTAAGTACTTCTCCATAGGAACTATCATATCAAAAAGGGAGATATGAATTCAATCCGTTCGTGCCTTTTAAACTGCAACATCAAAGAAATGAAGTTCGTAGATGCATAGGATTTACTTTTAGAAGTAATGAAAAATCATAATCACAACAGTAAAACGAGGCATTCGACAATAGAATGCTTCGTAACAAAAATCAAATTTCTTACACTGCTGAAGTAGCCATGTAGCTGTTTCTTAACATCTTCAAGTAATAATATTATTAAACCTGTAAGTGTCCCAATTTATGTTGTGTACAAGCAATCTTACTTTTCTATTATCATATATTATTACATATGGTAAAAAGGGGATATAGATATTGAATTGGGACAACTTAGGATTTGTGATATGCAAACCGGATGCGGTGTATCTACATTTAGAACAAGAAATTCTATCGTTTTTGCGGAGAAAAGGCTTTCAAATTCTTGCTTGCAAATACATCACCATTACACCGGACCTATGCCAGCTTTTATATTATAATGAAGATAAAGATTACTCTGAGTGGTGGTGGGAATTAGAAGCCGAATTCCTTAATTTAGGAGAAAGTTTATGCGTGCTAGTTCAAGGTACACCACAATCGCCGTACAAATCGGTTTCGGAGACGATTGAAAAGAAGTTGAAAGGAAACTTCAAACCTGAAAAAGCAAAGAAAGGGACAATACGGCATACGTTTGGATCAATGAATGGGATATTTAATTTATTCCACTCTTCAGATTGTACAAAATCAGCAAAAAGGGAAGCGTCATTGTTTTTTACGGCTGAAGAGATGGAACGATTAACATATCAAGGTACTCGATGCTTACTTAAATCAAAAAAACAACACAATCTTGATATTACAGATATATATTTTCGTATTAAGAGGCAATGCATACTGTTTTCATCCATGCACCCCAAAGTGAAGCGAAGATATAAAACCTATATTGATGAGAAGCACCATCAGGCCATGAGTATAAGCAGATCCATGAAGCAAGCCTGGCTGTATAAAACCTTGCAAGAGGAATATCGGATGTTTTATGCGGACATTCGCGAAGATAAATTATTGAAGTGTCTCACCGACTACAAACATTTTAAAAAGATAGACTACGATGCGCTATTTCGAGCGTTCGTTAGAGTAGATTTAAAGCTTACAAAATGGGAAACCTGTTTGTTTAAAACGACAATGTTAGATTTCACATAAAACCCATAAGCATGCTGGTGGGGTTTTATGTGGATAAATAAATTTTTATAACCATAACAAAAAGATTTTACCTCTTCGGAAGTCTTTTTGTTATGCTTAAAACGTCCGTAAAGGTCCACCTTGAAAGTAGCTGATCTACAAACGACGGACCGCATGGCATATCACGCTGCCGTGTTTTTTGGGGATGTCTGTTACTATTCGAATAATCTCGTCTTACAGAAGAAGTAATCTCTTTATTCAGCAGGACAAAGAGATTATTTCTTTTTGTATTAACTATCTTTATCTTAATCCTTTACTTAGTGCCAGTATATCTGCCTTTGATATAAGACCTTAAATCATACAAAACGAAAGGGCTTTAGTTCATTCCATCTTTCAGGTTTGATTCTTAAGGTCTTGGAGATTCGACGCTTAGCAAGGGATAGAAAGCCCTCCAGTTGATACATAATATTATAGGCAAATCCGAAAGGGGATGAGATGATGGATTGGAATTGTATATGGCAAACCGATATCGCTAGTAATGGTTTAGTACCTTTAATAAAAGGAATAAGTGATAACGAGAAGGATGATTCCCAAGGATATGTAATTGTAGATCCAGAACCATTTAATAGTTCAAATTGTAATCATTCAAATGGTAATAAGGAAGTAAAAGTTCTCATTGAAGTGCATATTCCCGAAAGCAAAAAGAAATCATACGAATTAGTTGAAAAATTACTTAATAATTATAAATTGAGACGCAGAAATCCAGAAGATGTATCCAACTTAAACAAAGAAAATGAAGTAATTGAATTTTTACAATATGCTATTCAAACAGAGGTAATGAATCTAGCTAAAAGATACGCGGAAGATAATGGCCATATAAGCAGAGGAGCTTCAAGTGATGAATGGATTGAAAAGCTAAATACAATATGGTTTGAAACTTTTCATAATAATAGTACTTGTGGTTTTGAACATGTATTTGTAGGCGAAGAAGGTAGTGGTAATGATCCTAATCCATGTAGGCGTAATGGACAACCTAGAGAGCTAAAAAAGCTAGGTGGCCATCATTTTTGGTATCATTACTATTTGCACGACGGCCCGTATACACGAGATGAAGTAGAAGATTCTATTATATTCCTTGACCATGTAGAGGTTAATCTTTCAGAACGAAGTCGCAAAGCAGAAGTTATTACTATACGCTATATATATGATGCTAAAGACGAAGAAAATGAAAGAGGAATGCGCTTGTATAAAGAGACCGGCAGTTTCTTCGTTGGATTAAGTCCTATAGGTTTACTGGCAATTGGTACTGTTGCAATGCTTTATGAGAGTAATAAAGAAGGTAGTACTATTTCAATAACAATAAACGATGAGGATTATGACTTGGTAGTATGGAGGGAAGGAAAACACTTAAGAACTTTTTGGCCAAAGATTAAAACTTGATTATTTTCGTTTAGGTATTTCGGCGTCTTTATACCCTTTTAGAAAAGAAAAGTTTTAAATGTGTATAAAAAAAGGGAATTTCTCGTTATGAGAAATTCCCTTTTTTTTATGTATGTAATCATTTATTTTACAAAATTCATATTTAATTTGAGATATTGATTTTAGGTATGATTTAATCTAAATCATACCTAAAAGAGGAATATAAGTCTATTTCTTTTTTGTATAGCATGCCAAAATTATGATGTAGATAGAAAGTTCAAAAGGAGAATACTTCAATTATTCTAATGCCACAGAGAGGAGTTTGGAGATGAAACAAAACATCTATGATAATCCTACTTTTTTTGAAAGATATAGGAAATTACGTGACTCAGGGATTAATTACAATAATTTTGTTGAACAACCAGCATTAAAAGAAACCTTACCGGATTTAACAAATAAAAAGGTATTAGACTTAGGGTGTGGTATGGGTGAGTTCACAAGGTACTGTGTAACAAAAGGGGCAATAGAGGTAGTTGGAATAGATATTTCTAAAAATATGATTGATGTTGCAAGACAACATAATTCATATGCTGAAATCAGCTATATAAACAGTTCTATAGAAGAATTAGAACTACCTATGGATTATTTTGATGTAGTTATCAGCTCTCTTGCCCTTCACTATATAAAGGATTATAGCAATGTGATAAAAAAGATAAATAGTTGTTTGAAAAAGGGGGGAACATTTATTTTTTCTACGGAACATCCTATTGTTACAGCAAGAAAGAAAATGGATGGTTGGGTAAAAGATGAGAATGGAGACAAACTGTATTTTCCGATAGATAACTATCAAGAAGAAGGGGAGCGTAAACAATTTTGGTATATCGATGGAGTAATAAAATATCATCGTACATTCTCCACTCTCATAAACCACTTAATAATAAACGGATTTCAACTTGAACAACTCGTAGAACCAGTTGCTATAAAAGCAGGGATAGAGGCTATGCCTAAGCTAAAAAATGAAATAAGAAAACCATCCTTTTTAATTATAAAATCTACAAAAAGCTATACAAACGAACAACAGTAGTTTGATCAGATTTTGAACTTCTATATGGTTTATCATAAAAACAGGCTCTCCTGATAAGAAGAGCCTGTTTCCGTTAACCGCGCAATTGCTGTTCCGCCATTGCAACTAAACGCTTGGTCATTTCGCCTCCAACTGAACCGTTGGCACGAGCTGTCGCATCAGCACCCAATTGAACACCAAACTCTTGCGCGATTTCAGCCTTCATTTGATCTAACGCAGATGCAGCACCAGGAACCACCAATTTGTTACGGTTTGCCATGATCATTCACCTCGTTGTTAGATTCAGCCGAATGGCTGTGTACCTAGTATATCCATTTAACTTATCCGTATGAGAATGATGTTATAATTTGTCCAAATGTGCGCTTGCCGAGGAAATAAATCAGTAATTCCCCTGATTCATATTTGCAAAGAACGTTTCTAACCAATTGTACTTTCTTCTCTATTTTCCAAGAAATTTCTCAAAATCATCTTCCGATAACACTTGAATTCCGTTTCGTTCAAAAAGGGCTGTTGTGACACCCACTCCTTTGACTTTCTCTCCATTAAACTTTCCCGCATAAATCAAATGACTTCCGCAAGATGGGCTATTTTCTTTTAAGACAGCTTTGGTAGCTCCTACCGATTGTGCGATTTTTAAGGATTGTTGAGCACCTTTAATAAAATCTTCGGTCACATCTTCTCCTTGAATGTTGATAACTTTTGCTTTTCCATCTAATACATCATAACCGTCTCCATTTTGAATTTCTGCTGGATGTCTGGGAGTGGGGAAACCGCCTAACTGTTCGGGACAAACCAATACGGCTTTTCCTTCACGGACTAATCGTTCAATTGCCTCTACACGGGAATGATTCCCGTCATAACGAACTGCTAGTCCAGCCATACAAGCACTCACAATAATCATAAAAGTTCCTCCAAATATTTTTCTTAATATATGTACTGTTTTTTTGAGGAATTCTAATTGGCTAATAAAAACGTCATCCTAATAGAACAAACGTCTATTGTAAGCAGTATAACATACAGTATAGTTTAAGATCAGATAATTCTTTCTATAATGAAAATAGAAAGAATTTAGCAGGAAGTGATAGATTGAATCCATTAACAGAACAACAATGGGTACAAAAATATATAGAGGAACATCCGAATCCATTGCCGGTTGTCATTGGTACAAGAGGAACGTGGAAAGCAGCTGGAGCTAACGTCATTATTTTAGTTGCATTTACGGAAATTGACATTGAAATCATGGCATCGTTACATGGCGTTTCTCATCATCCGGTACGGAAGATGAAACTATCCAATACATTGACTTATTATGCAGTCAATATTATAAAAAAGAAAGAGATAAAAGAGATTATCCAGTCGTGGAACTAGCTCGATGGGAAGAAGAGAATATGTATGCCGGATAAGGCTAAATCGGTGCAGTTAAAACAAGAGAGTATGGAACAAAAAAATTGGAATTCATGTTACGTTTGAAAGCGTAAGGAGATGTCCGGCAAATATAGTTTTTAAGAAATATTAAATGGCAGTCGTGTCAACGATACCGGATCCGAAAGGGAGGAGGAGAAGGAGTTGACACGTTCACTACAGCAGGATCCTCTATGGGCTAAATAAAAACAATATATTGCTGCTTGAAGAGCGATATAAGAAGTGTTGCTTTTAAAAAAATTTAATCTTTCTAAAACCATAATCTTTATCAATATTATTTCTGACTATCTTACTCTGCTTAGCTATTTGGCATTGCTGCGATGTGACGATTGGATTAACAGAGGGGGATATAGGAAACATTAAGTTTTTTGGATCATTATTATGAGCGGGATCTCTTTTTCCTGTTTGAAAATTAATATAAGGGCCTGAGGGATCATCATGTATAAACATATTTCGTGTTACACTATAACGCTTAAATAAAACATGTCCACATTCATGTGCGAATGTATAACGGCCAGCAGCCTTGTCGGTTAGTAAAATATGTCCAAACAATTCATAATTCGTATCACTTTCAACATACGTTAATTCTGTCCCGCCAGCACCTACAACTTTCCTGCCTCTGCCTTCAGCCAAATAATCTCCGTTCACATAAAAAACATATATTCCAATTTTATGACCGGCAGCCTTTCTAGCATATTTAATTAAGGAATCAACTTGTCTATTTTTAAAGACCTTATCAGACGGGATTGAACCAGCATTTACTATTAGTTTACTTTCGCTAAAATATATACCTTCTAGAACGAATTTTATACAACCTTTCCATGTACTATTAGCGTTACTAATGTCTTGTTTTATTCTACTAATATTTGTATCAGGGTGAGCGCCATTGACAAAAAAAGCATACACAGCAACTGTACGAGCAGCCAATTCTAATAACTCCTTTGTAATTTCTTAAGCTTTCGCTACTAATACAGTTTATTAATAAACAAGACAAGCTGTGTGGATATAAATAATTATTACAAAAAAAGGGCTACGTTAAAATGGCGATTTTGTGCCGGAATACGCTATGGATATGATAAATTTGTATAAAGGAGATATTCATGATCTTAAAGAATTGCTATAACGCTGAGGAAACGTCATGGCTGGACAGAAAAAAAGAGAGCAATGTATTCTTCGCACCCATGTATTATGGGACAAGCTAGCAGAACCTGGTTATGAAGTTGAGGAAGTCCTATACGAGTGACGGGGGAGAGAATTTGGTATTGAAAAGGAAGGAATAAATATCTAATTTAGAGCGAAACACCATAACTTACTATCAAGTAACAAACAAGGAGGACTTCCATGAAAACAACGGATTGGATTACACTATGTATAGGTATAGGCACAATAATAGCAACCTTTGCGGGAGCTTGGTTAGGAGCATATATATCAGGCCGAAACGCTGCCAAACAGTCTATATCAACATTAGGACTTCAACTTAAATATGAAATGTTAATAACTGAAATTAAAGAAATAAAAAATAAGACAACTCCTATTGTTGAGCTAAGTAAGAAATTAAACTATCTCACTGGAATAGTAGGAGAAACTTTAGAATCCACAAAAGATTCATCATCAAGTAATGATTATTATTTAAGAGAGGTAAAGCAAACAATTGATTTTCTTGTTGATGATATATGTAATATTGGTGAAGTAAGTCTTTCAAATGACACCGTACGTGCTTACATTGATATAAAGGTACAATGTAAAAAGATTTCTTCTTTATACGAAACAATTATGAATGAAAAGGAATTCGACGTAAGAGGTTATTCAAGCGAATCTTTAGCAAAGATTATAAAGGAATTGGACGTAATTTTTTATTCAAGTGAAGCTTTAGCGAAGATTACAAAGCAAATAGTTGAATCTGCTAAAATAATAGAGAGAGAGTTGAAAGTTGCATTGGAGAGGAAAGAAAAAAAGACCAAGGAACTTGAAGCTATATATGCAAAGATTTATCATCTTGTAGACTCTAAGTGACAAGAGGCATTTAATCGGCTTCATGGGATGATTCTAGAGACTGTATCGTGGATAGCAACAATTTGGTTGGTGGTGTTCCCTCAAATTATTAAAATCGAATACCTATTCACTTGAAATAAGCCTTTAAGTATTCATTGTTTATAGAAAAACAAAATGGTAGGAATTGAAAAAGAAATTAGACTAATAAAGTGAACTTTTTCATTTTATTAGTCTAATTTCTTTTAATTGAACAAAAGGCAAAAGTATTAATCCTTGAATATCAACGGAGATTTTTATATTTTTACATATAATCATTTTTTCTCATATTACCAACATGATGTACTAGCAGTTGAAGATTACCCATGTTTGTCAACTACGTGTTTTTGAGGAATGCGATTATAAAGCAAAAGGAGGGAGGGATTATGTTTTTTGATATAATAAATTCTTAGTATAAACCCGTTATTTTTCGCACTTTGACCTTAAATAGATATATTAAAAAAGCAACAACATGTATCTATTTCTTATTTAGAAGGAAAAAGAATCAATCGCACGTTTCTTTTGTTCAAAATCCACGTTTTCGCGATTCTCCTGCAGCAGAAATGTCGCGGACAGAAGTGTTTAGGTGGAGGTCTGGCTTTCTTAAGCGTTTCTTTAAAGATTTTAAGCAGTTCCTGTGGATCTAGCTTATTGCCATTCTTGTTTGTAAATACCGGGTTCGCTGGATGCTTCTGGTGCGCTAGCAAAAAATCTTTATAGTGAGCGAGGGGAAGAATAATCATAGAGTGAAGGGGAAGGAGGCGGCACTCCTTTTTTTCTTTTCCCAATACACGGACTGTTTTATTGACCAGATCAATATATATGTCTCATTTTGTAAGAGGATATTTTAATGGTGATGGGTATATTTACGAAAGTAAGCACTTTGTAAATATAGTAGGCGGCTCCTTAGAGTTCATGAAGCAGCTTCTTCACATTTTTCAGGAGTACAAATTTGACCCCGTTTTAAAGTCCTTCGGCAAAACCACCATCTTCTATATCTAAGTGGCTACGAGAATATAAGACATTTTATATAATTATTCTAATCTTCAAAAAAACATTACAACTATTAATTCAAATGTTATAATGTTAATAAAAAGTGGTATTGGAGGAATAATTTTGTCAGAAACGAGAAGAAAAAACAGGGAGGATCATTTAGAAGTGGAATGATAGGTTTTTTTGCTGGGGTACTTACCTTATTAGTAGTTCCATCAGGCATAGAGTTTATCAAGGACCCTAGTCTATTGTGGAAATGGAAAGATATTAAAAGCGAGGCCGTAACAGGCAAAGGAGAGTGAAGCGGAGGCAAGAAAGGAAAGCAACCTATCAAGAGGCACAAGAGAAGGTACAAAAAGCTGAACAGACAGAAGCTCTGCGATCATTCGTCTAACAAACAGAGATAGATACAAATTCTATTTCTATTGAAGAGATGACACATTTGCTGTTAGAAAAAAGCGTTGTGATTATCGATGGACATCCAAACTGGCAAAATAAAATCAAAGAGCGGTTTCCGAATTTCAAGGTAGTTGACCCTGATAGCTTGAATCGGGATATTGCGTATGTTAATACGGCAGTTTAAACACTACGTTTTTATCTCATGCTTTTTACTATAAGGTTAGCAACCACATGAGCCAAAATCATACTCCTCTCTTTTTATATTGACAGAAGTACGAACATAGGCAGATCTATACAGCAAATATATCAATCTCTTCATAAATAAGTGTTTCACAGTCATACAACAACTATATAAGGTTATTTATTTGGTAACATTATTATTGTGGGCTATGCTTAGTTTAGCCTTTACAGAGCGTCTTATATCTTTTTCGAACGTACACTACATAAGCATACAATGGGATTATAGATTATCTCGGAACCCTCGTATAGTAACTTTCAAATACCGATATTTAGAAAAATAAGAGTAAATCCCACAGTTGAAGCAGGGGAATTTAAAGGTTTTCCATTTCCAGTGTTATCGCACATCCCGCTCCAAAAAGGAGTGGGCTTTTACATTTCGCCAGTCACTTCTAGAGTTCTCTGATATAGCCGTATAATTACTTATAAAAGGCTATAATTTATTTTGCTATGTATAAAGGGTAATTAGACCAAAAAATATATAAGGTTGGTGGTTTATATGCCAGGAATAAGTTCAGAAAAAAATACTTGGTGGAATAGTAATAAAATAAAAATGATCCTTCTCCTGTCCACTATTATGACATTTTTGACGTTAGGATCATTCCTCATATACTTATTTGTCAAAGTTGATGGTGGAAGTTTAACAAAAAAAGTGGATAGTTTGTTATTTGAAGAACAACAAACTAAGCAAGATCTTGTAGAACAAAAGAATACAGAGCAAGCTATAAATAAAAAACCAAATGGTGAGGCATGGGTGGCTTTTATAGCTTTAGGAACTGCAATAGGAGGGCTATTTGTGGCTGTTGGTTCCCTATTTGTTACATATTTCTTTAGTAAGAAAATATATGAGGTTTCAGAAAATGCAACGCAATTCGCAAAAGATGCAACTGACATTGCAAGTGAAACCTCATATAGAGAAGAAAAGGAACTATACTTACAGAAAATCCCCCGAAGTTTGGGCGCGCTAAACTCTATGAATGAGCTGCTTGTCAATGCAAAAACATTGTTAGAATTTAACTATCGGTGGTCACATTATGCTCATTATAACGAGGAATTAGATAAGCTAGGAGAGGCATTAAGCTATTTTTATCATACCAAGGTAAAAGTTCCACAATATACAGATAGCGGTGCAAAAGAGATATTGAGGAATATTAAAAACCAGGATTTAAAGGATATAGTTAGCTTTTTCTCAGACCATTATAGAAGTTATGGTGGTGAGTGTGAAGGGAGAACCCCTATCTATATTACAAATAATTGTTTATTCGAAAAAGATTCGTTTGAAGAGAAGTTAAGTCTCTATCAACTTTACTTGGGTAAAGTTCTCGTAAATACAATTAATGCTGCGATTTTAAGACTCTTTGAAGATTTTAAAGATGAAACTAACATCCTTGCTAGGGTATATTTAAAAACATACGAATTAAGAGTATTTGCAGATAAGTTGGACAGACGTATTAACGAATTACTTCGCATAGAGTTTGTTAATACCCTTAATACATATAAAATCTATTGTGAAGTTATAGAACAAAAAGACAGAACAGAGATTGGAGGTATTAAATTAAAAGCACTTGTTTCAGGCGTAGATCCAGATAATCTAGAAAAAGTACAAAGGGAAGATGTTGAGTCACTTGTATTTCAAAGTGAAGAAATATTTATTGACATCATTAAAGAATACAAAGCGGAGATTGACGAGATGTTTATCTTTGCAGATTCTTGTTTGAAAGAAATCCAAGCAAATATGCAAAGATACGATGAAATAGACAAAAAAAGAAGGAGGCTTGCCGAAGGGACAGAGAAAAATATATAAATATTGGTTTAATGTCCTAGGGAGTCTGTTCAACAGTCGGGGAGAATACCATCTATTTATGAAAGAACAAAGGAGAGGGGTCATAACGGGACATCTCTCCTCGATATTAGTAGTAACATCCGCAATGCCAATCATGTCATCTGATCAAGCAAATGCGTCAGTCCATAAAATAAAAAAGAAGAAATAAAAAATACATGTGCAAACATTGGAGTAGAAGACATTGATCTCTTTTATGCTAGACCTTCCCATTTTATATCAACTTGAAGAGGGAAGCCCTTGCACTGATTATGTTCGTTTCTAGTTTACATAATATATATTATCGGAAGTTATAAAAGTGAAAGTAATATTGTTTCAAAATAAAAGTAAACTTCAAATATTGAGACGAAAAAGAAATTTAAAGATATTTCTAATAACCCCATTTTTTAAATGCATTGATTTATCATCATTCTAATCTTCAAAAATTCAGGTTTGACTTCAGTTTTTGAACTTAGCATTGCCGGACATGTTTTTTTCTTAAAATGTTATCAAACAATGTCATATTGTAACAGGTGATCTTCTCTTCAAGATCTTCAAGACGTTATATCTTTAATATTGAATATAAATCTGATAAAAAGGTAATTTTATCCACCCCGCATGCAGCTCTTAGTTTATTGTTTTAAGCTCTCAATAAAAATACGTAGCGGAATCAGGCCGCTTCTCGGCATATAGCTGTTAATGGCAGCTGTGAGCTTAAAATCAGGAATAACAATAATATATTGCCCTCCGTATCCCATTGCAAAGTACAAATTAACTGGTACATCAAAGTTACTGCGGTCCAGAACCCACCAATGAAAGCCATATGATCCAATGTGTTCGTATGTTGTAAAATATGGCATTGTAGATTGATGGATCCAATCAGAGGATATAATTTGCTTCCCTTCCCAGTTGCCGTTTTGCAAAAATAGACGGCCGAGCTTCAGCATGTCCTTTGTCTTCATTTTCATGCTGAAGCCTCCTATGTAAACTCCTTGAGGATCTTGCTCCCACTCGTATTGCGTGATTCCTAAAGGATCAAATAAGTGTTGCTGGGCAAATTGTCTTGTCGACATTCCTGTTACGTTTTGTAAAATAGCACTGAGCAGATGAGAGGAACCGGAATTATAATTCATTTTTGTACCTGGTTGTTCAATTAAAGGGCGCTTTAGCGCATATCGAATCCAGTTTTTTGATTTTACAAAAAAAGATGGAAACTTCACTCCATTTCCGAACTCCTCCCATTTTTCTCCTGTTGTCATTGTTAATAAATGATATAGGGTCAGATTTCTTTTGTTTTCAGGAAGATCAGGAAAAAAGTGAGTCAATGGTGTTTCAATGTTTAGAATATATCCTTTATCTATCGCTATTCCAATCAGTGTAGCTGTAATGCTTTTCGTAATAGAATTGATTTTATGGAGTTGATTCGCATCTTCTGCTTGCTTATAGTACTCCTTCGTAATTTTACCATCCTGTAATACTAAAAAAGCCTTTACTTTCTTCTTAATGTATTGCTTTGCTACCGCATCAATGTTCAAAATAGCACCTCATTTCTCTGAATCAAAGCTCCTTCACCAAACTGAAGGAGCTTTGATTCTTAGTGTTTCTGCTGCTTTTTTAATTCCCTCATGCATTCTTGTACAAGCGTAACAGTCTGGCTCACTGCAGCTCCGCCTGCGAATGCAGCTGCAACACCGCATGCTTCTAGGATTTGTTCTTCTGAGCAGCCTTGGTCTATGCAGCCTTTTGTATGGTAGATGGTACAATATTCATCTTGTAAGGATAAGCTAATCCCTAAAGCAATAAGCTGTTTTTCACGTTGAGATAATGTGCCTTCTTGGAAGCATGCCTCCGTAAATGCATTGAATGCTTGTGCAATATGAGGCACTTTTTGCGTAAATTCTCCTAATCCTTCCTTGTACTGATATAGGGATTGCTCCGTGGAACTTTGAAATTCACCTTGCATGTGTGCTTCCTCCGTTTCATTAGTTGTACGTCACTTAGTATGCTTTACAATATTGGACTCCTATACACAAAAAAACAGGAGTAAGAATACTCCTGTGTTACGCAGTTTTAGATGGCAATATAATACTAAACGTTGTGCCTTTATTCAGTTCGCTTTCAATATACACTTTGCCGTGATGACTCTCAATAATTTTAAAGCTAACCATTAAACCAAGACCGTTCCCGTTTTTCTTTGTTGTAAAGAAAGGCTCCCCAATTTTGGCTAACTTATCCTTTGGAATACCGACGCCTGTATCTTGAATGGAGATTTGCACTTGATTGTCGTCAACAATTGTCTTAACAAAAATATCCCCGCCATTCGGCATTGCTTCAATTCCATTTTTAATGAAGTTTAAAAAGACTTGCTTTAAGCGATCCTCATCACATTCAACTTGAATTAGCTCTTGATCGCTGTCAAAATGGATACGTACATTCTTCTTTCTTGCTTCAAACTCCAGCAAAGATACGACGTTTTGAATCACAGGAACAATGTTTTGTTCCTTTAATTGAACTATTTTCGGCTTTGCGAGTACAAGGAAGTCCTCTACAATCGAATTTACGCGATCTACTTCATCAAGAATAATATCCAGGTATTCTCGTCGTTCTTCACTTTCCTCATCAAGCTGCAAAAATTCAGCATATCCTTTCATTGAGGTGAGCGGATTGCGAATTTCATGGGCAATACCAGCTGCCATTTTCCCGACAGCCGCTAACTTATCCTGTACGCGCAGCATTGTTTCTGCATCTTTTCTTTCTGTAATATCATTTCGAATTGCTAGGTATTGATATGGTTTGCCAGCTTCATTCAAAAATGGAACAATTGTTGTATCTACCCAATAATACGTACCGTCTTTTGCTTTATTTTTGATTTCACCTTTCCATACCCGTCCTTGTCCAATCGTTCTCCACATTTCTTTAAAAAAGCTTTTTGGATGATAACCGGAATTCAAAATACGATGATCTTGTCCTACGACCTCTTCACGGCTATACTTGGATATTTCACAAAACTTATCATTTACACTTGTTATAATGCCCTTTTCATTTGTAAAGGCTACGATAGAAGATTGATCTAACGCAAATTTAATATCACTTAGTTCTTTAAGTGTTTCCTTCAAGCGGTTTTCTGCATTTTTTCGATTTGTAATATCAGTCCGAATCGATACGTATTGATATGGTTTGCCTTTATCATTCAAGAATGGGACAATCGTTGTATCTACCCAATAATAGGTTCCATCTTTTGCTCTGTTTTGAATTTCACCTCGCCAAACCTCTCCTTGGCCAATTGTTTTCCAAAGATTTCTGAAAAACTCTTTTGAGTGATAACCAGAATTTAGGATAGAATGATTCTGTCCTATCAATTCTTCTTTCGTATATTTAGAAATCTCTATAAACTTGTCGTTAATATAAGTGATTGTTCCTTTTGGATCAGTCATTGCGACAATGGATGATTCATTTAATGCATCTTTGATATCAGTGAGATTTGTATCGCTAGCCGCAAGACGTTTACTTGCAATGACGCTTGTTCCAATTAAGTTTGCAAGAACGAGCAAGGATACAGACAAGGTTACATATATAAGAAGCGTCTCATAAGATGTATGGACGATTTCTTCGCTTCCTCTCGTGAAGAGCTTGGAGGATTTCGCGAATAGAAAATAGCTTTCCATAATAGATCCAGCAATAATGACTGCGCTTATAGGTTTAAACAAAACCCTGCTTGTTCTAGAGCAGAACAACATCCATAAAGAAAAGCTGAAAGCTGCCCAAATCATCAGAACTGAAATCACAAAAATGACTGGTTCATATTTCATGCTCATATGCATTCCATACATCATAGTTAGATGGATGAATACAGTTGCAAGCGTCATGAGTGTGCTTCCTGTGAATATATTAAACACAGTGATATTTTGTCTGAATACAAAATAAAAAGCCGTTAACGTGAATAGGATTCCTACTGCAACAGCTATAACAATAAGCAATGTATTATAGTGGTGCAACTGATTCGTATCTATAGAAAGAGTTCCAAAGAAACTCATAATCCAAATGCCCGTTACCATAGTAAAAGCTCCGCCGATAAATAAAAAGTGTTTATTTCGATCAGAGGATCTCATCAAAGTAAGTAAATCAAGAGAAGTATATGAAGCCATAAAGGTTAAAATAGTTGCAATAAATATAAAAATCGGATTTGTTATTTCGTTCATTTTTTCTTACTACCCTCCTTAGTTAAAAAGAATCCACTATGATTGTAATGGAAAAAATGAATACTTGGAAGTAAAGTTTTCACGAATTTGTCGTAAGTAGACGTTTTCTACGAAATGAATAAAAAATTTATTTACTTTCGATTTAAATAAAAGGAATTTTTCTCCCATATTGTGGATGATAATAAAGTATTGTATAATAGATGGTATTATATACTATAAGGATCGATTGTTTTAGGAATTCCTAAAATAAAGGAGAGATGCTAAATGAACATTACAATTTATTTTGGAAGTCATGATGATAAAGATGTGCGCACAATGGACTGTTATATAGAAGACGAAGAAATTGAAGAAGTTGCTGTTTCCTAAACATTTCAATACTTTGGAGATATTCTCCCCCTTAAAAGATGCCTATGGAACGGCATCTTTTTTTATTCGTTGTTTCTACACAAAATCAATTTACTTTTATTTCATTAAGTGGTACTATATTACATATAGAACAAACGTTCGTTTTATCTTACGTATAGGAAGGATCGAATGCATCATGAAAAAAAATCGAAAAGGACGCAAGCTGCCCTCCCCTTCTATTTCAAACACCGGCTTTATCGGATCTGTATTCGTGAATACGAATGATCTGCAAAAAAGGCAATATTATTTCTCACGCAAAAATATGCAATTTGCGCACCATGTACTGGACGGATTAGCAAAAGCAATCAGTGCTCTCTTCTCTGAACATCATCATCCAGTCCACTTGTCTTGTGTCTATTTACATAAACAGAAAAAAATCGGATTTGTTTTATCTATTAAACCTTTTGATGAAACAGAAGGAATTGCTTATTTCACTAATTACTTAATGGAGAAAAATTTCTACATAGGAACAGAGGATGAAACAAACCTTCCGGAAATATTTAATACTGGTTTTATCGGCGTGGTATTTGCGGACTTACTGGAAATTGAACGATTTACCTTTGAGTTTGAGATGAATGTGTTGGTCAAACTAATGAAGGATATGATAATACCTGCAAAGGAACTTTTTTTGCGGCATCAAATTCCAGCTTATATCTCTGCTGTACATTTAGAGGAGCAGCAGAAGCTTGGATTTGTACTATCTGTGAAGCCTTATGACGAAAAAACAGAAGCTGACTTATACTTTATAGAATATTTAAAGGAACGCGGCTTGTATATAGGAGAAGAAGAAAAGGAAGAGGATAAAATTGTAATACGGAAAAAAATAGAGTTTATGTAGGAAGGCAATGAACCAAATGATTGCTTTCCTTTTTCGTATATAGGCTACTTACATAAGTAGAAACGGCTCACTCATTACATAAAGAAAAACAGCTTGCATCAAACAAGCTGTTTTTAATGACTTTCTTTTCTGCGGATTTGTCTTTGAAAATAAAAGAATACCGGGAGCGGGATAATAACCCATCCAAAGCTCTTGATAATTCCGTTTAATGCATTATCTTTAATACGTTGTTTTTCGCTTTGGACCATCTCTTCATACGATTTTTTTAGTTCTTCTTCTGTTGGCACAGGATTGTTTGGAGCAGATTCCTTTACCGTCATCGATTTATAGTCTGCAAACGATTGATAATATGAGTTTGGTGATACATAATCAGCAACAGACATAAAAATACCGACTGATCCGCCTATAGACATCATTAGCGTAGCAAACAATACTAAATAATAATATAAATGCTTTACCATATGTTCAGACTCCCCTTCAAGTTGTGTACCTTCCTGTTTTCGATTTCGAATAAATACACTTACACCAAATATAACTGCAACTATAACAATAAGAAAAGCCCCCAGAATCAGCAAAGACATAACATCCTCCTAGTAGAATAAATACCCTTTTTTAAATTGTTATCTTATTTATATTCCCTACATAAACGAATAATCCCTTTTATAGCACAACATAACACTTCTGTACAGTTATTGTTATAATAACAATGCATACTATATCGCGTATATGAAGAAGGTGACATCATGAACTCTGCTTTATTAGGAAGCTTTATTTCTGCAATGGCTACAGTACTGGGCGCATTACCGCTCTTCGTATTAAAACGCATTCCCTTGAAATTAAGAGACATTTTAATCGCCTTTACCGCTGGAATTATGGTATCGGCATCGACATTCGGCTTGCTTCCGCAAGCATTGTCTGAATCCAATTTGCTCACCGTTACAATAGGCCTTCTGCTTGGCATTATTGTACTAGATCTCATTGAAAAGAACGTCCCTCATATTGATGTGGAAGACAAAATGAGCGTGAATTTCGATTCGAAAGCGCTTCTTGTCCTCGCTTCCTTGTTTTTTCATAATATTCCCGAGGGATTAAGTACAGGTTTAAGCTATTCGAGTGAAAATGCAAAGCTAGGGCCGATGGTAGCAATTGCGATTGGTTCGCAAAATGCACCTGAAGGGCTCATTATTGCTTTGTTTTTATTAAATTCAGACGTATCCAAAGCAAAATCATTATGGCTGGTGTTTCTTACAGGATGTGTCGAAATGGTTTCCGCAGTGGCTGGATATTTTGGGGCGTCTGTAGTACAGCTGATTATTCCGTATGGCTTAGCTTTTGCGGCAGGTGCAATGCTTTTTATTGTATATAAAGAGCTGATCCCTGAAAGTCATGGGAATGGAAATGAAAGAGTCTCTACGTATTCCTTTATTATCGGATTGCTTATGATGATTTATATTAGTTACTTTTTTGGTTAGTCCAGCTAAGTGATTGGTATAGCAGCCGTTCTGTTCAGTAGCATTTGGTACAATCTGTATTCACAAAAAAGAAATAGCGATTAATAAATAATCCTCCTCTCCCCTCCATAAACTACAAGTAACTTAATACGTGAAATAGGAGGGTGAAAAATGAAAAAGGATACTAATGATACACTTTATGAAGGAAGGGACAAGGTCTCGTTAGATGTAGATCGAATGATTAACGAAGGGCTTGCTGGCGGGAAGGTTCAAATGACAGAAAATCATAAGAATATCGAAGAGGCAAGAGACCTCCATCCAGAAGATAAACCGTATACAACGAAGTAAAAGCCCCTTGTTCTAAAGGGGCTTTTACTTCGTTGTTTTGCCTGCTACATCTCGCAGCAGCACTCCTTCAAGCGTTATAAACTAAAACTTTCCAAGCTTTTATCCATCATCTCTTGATTAATTCCTATGTACTTTAGTGTAATGCTCGGGTGCGAATGGTTTAAGATATTTTGCAGCAAAGCGATGTCCTGATACATTTGATAATGCCAATAGCCAAACGTTTTTCGGCAAGTGTGAGAGCCGATGTTCTCTAACCCCACACTCTCCGCTGCAGCTTTTAATATTTTATAAGCCTGTATGCGCTTGAGCGGTCCCTCTGTTTTTTTAGACGGGAACAAATACTCCCCATCCTCCATAAATGCCGTATATTCCTCAATCGTTTTACGTAATTCATAATTGATCAGAAATCGTTTTACCTTTTTTGTTTTCTCTTCTTTTAGCTCAATATGTGTTTTATGACGTACATCTCGTACTCGAAGCTTAAGTAAGTCAGAGATACGAAGTCCGGTATTAATACCCATAACAAACAGAAACCAATTTCGCTCTGACTGCTGCTTTAATACGCGCTTCATGCGTTCAATCATATATTTATCACGAATAGGTTCAACGACCTTCATGCCTTCGCTTATAATTGCCCGGAAATCAGACTTAATTTCTCGCCTCTTTGGGTCCTCTCTCTTACTTCTATCCAAATTTGCAATCCTCTGTTTAAGTTCCTGATTACCGTATTTTTCGGACAAATACATATACTCCCCGTCTGTTAAAGAAACAAATTCACCATACAATCTCTTCTCCAAGGTCAATTCTCCCCTTTCTTCTGTACATTTAAAAAAAGAAACATTGACTCAATATGTTTCTTTCCTTTTATTCCCTGTTTCATCTAAACCCATATATAATAAGCTTTCATATCATTTTCATAATGAAACAAAATATATCTTTTGTTTCATGTCTATATTTTACTTTTTTTATACCAGAAGCGGAAGAAAAAGCTGTGTACTTTCAGAAAATAGGACCCTACATATATGTAGATACTATGGTACAATTTAACAGGGTTTTATCTTCCCCTCTCCCTCTGCAATATTCTTCATGCAATAGACGTATTCATCGCATACTAAAAAAAACGTATGAAAGGAGATTTTCATGCATATCCATCATCGAACCGTTGAAAAGGTAAAGCAACTGTATCCGAACTGGGCTGAACAAGCTTTCAAACAAGTGCAGCACCATTTTACACAGGTATTACTAAGACAAATGGAAGGGGAAAATGAACTTTATACGACTGAACAATATGTTACTGCTAAAAAAGATAGTATAGAGAAAATTTGGAACGGAATTTGGAAGCATACAGCATTACAACGTTTTTCAAGAGAGGAACGATACGAAGCATTAGAACAGTTGTATGAGAAGAATGAAATTTCTACAAAGTCACAGCAACAGGACAAGTTCATTCAATTACTAAAGCAATTGCTGCATTGGGATATAGACGAGTGGATTTCTACTTTTGTACAGGAGGTAAATTGGGAGCAGCTTCGGGAGCAAGCAAGAAATGAGTATGAGCGCCAAAAGAAAAAATTCCGCTATCAGCAGATTCGGGAGGAACTGGCAGAAAATGCTGCAGGTCTATTAGAACAGCTGCAGCAAAACTTCTACGAACAGGCAAAGGAGTATATTGCACTCGCTTTTGTACGGGATATTAGCAAGCGCGTAAAACGTCTCCCTCCTTCGAATCGTTCATCCTACTATGCCCCTTTAAAAAAAGGAGACCCATTTTTTCTACAGGATTACCCGTTATTCGGAGAATTTCTAGAAGAATATACAGGCGAAGCAGCTAGCTGGCAATGGGGAGAGCTGCAACATGCTACCTACTATGACCGTTATGGAGATATGCTGGAATCTTTTCTTTATACAAGTCTTTCTCAAAGGATTTCTGATTCGTTAAATCCAGATATAAAAACAGAATACCAGGAGTTATATCTCTTTTATCATCATGTTAATGAATCAGAAGCTGCCGAATCTAAACTGTTTATGTTAGAGGATCTGCACGATATACATGTAAAAATTACTGAAATAGCAAGCGGGTTTATCGAAAGACTGGAACAAGAGAACACAGAGAACCTTATTCAGATTGCCCTTCATACAGAACGTGGACAAAAGTTATGGGAGGCTTATCAAAGAAAAGCAGCTGCGATTGAGAAAAGACGGAAACAGGAGCAGTTGCTGATGGAATCATTGTTTCACGATGAGTTTTCCTTCACAAAAACGGCTGAACAAACCTTGTATGTATTGCACGTAGGACCAACCAACTCAGGTAAAACATATCATGCACTGCAAAGGCTAAAGCGTGCAGAAACCGGTATCTATATGGCCCCTCTTCGTCTACTAGCATTAGAAGTGTATCAGACATTAAATGAAGACGGAGCACCTTGCCATTTGAAAACAGGTGAAGAAGAACGATACACAAACGGAGCAACTATTACATCATGCACAATTGAGGTTGCAAATTTAGAGCAGACATATGAAGTTGCAGTAATTGACGAAGCCCAAATGATTGCTGATCGCGAACGCGGCTTTTCATGGTATCGGTCTATTACGAAAACAAAAGCTGATGAAGTCCATATTATCCTTGCTCCGCATGCCTTAGATGTTCTGCTTCATCTCTTAGACGGAAAACAAGTAAAAATCCTTACATATTCTCAATCAGTACCACTTGTTACAGAGACAATACCATTTCAGCTAAAAAAAGCCCGGGCTGGAGATGCGCTGGTTGTATTTTCCCGCAGCCGCGTATTACAAACAGCCGCCGCGCTCGAACAACAAGGTCATCGGGTTAGTGTAATCTACGGGAGTATGCCGCCTGAAACGCGACAAGCACAAATGGCGGATTTCTTGTCTGGAAACACGGAGATCGTGGTAAGTACAGATGCGATTGGTATGGGATTAAATTTACCGATTCGACGCGTTGTCTTTCTTGAAACCACAAAATTTGATGGAACCATGCGGCGTAACCTAACATCGCAGGAGATTAAGCAAATTGGCGGCCGCGCTGGTCGAAAAGGAATGTACGACACTGGTTTTGTGGCGGCATCTGAAAACGTAGGATTAATTCGAAATGCTCTTACATCTAAGGACAAACCTATTGAATCCTTTACGATCAAGCCTACCGTAAGAATGTTAAAAGAGTATGCGGCTGTTTCTCATGATTTAACCAAGTTTTTTGAAATATGGGAGAATTATAAGCCGCCAACAGGAATGATGAAATCCGATTTAACACAGGAAAAAGAATTGTACGAAGAGGTAAAGAATACAGTCATTGTAGATCGACTTAGTCTCCCTGAGTTGTATCGTTATTTGTCCATGCCGTTCTCCCATTACGAAAAAGATTTGCGGAACCAATGGAAGCTTGTGCTTACTGCAATCGTAAATGATTTAGAAATACCGGAGCCGGATTTATCAGGAACAACCTTGGAGCACTTTGAACAAAATTACAAAAAAATAGGCCTGCATTTATTATTTTTATATTCTCTTGGAATGCGGAGAGATGCATATATTTGGGAGCGTCAAAGACAGACTGTATCACAACAAATCCAATCCTATTTAAAAACAAATCTTCGCTCGCACACGAAAACATGCAGCTCTTGTAAAAAACCAATGGCGTTGGATTATCCCTATGGCATGTGTCATGCATGCTATAAAAAGCGACGATTCCCCCAACCGAAGCATAATTATGGGATATAGTAGGAGGAATAATTATGAAATCCTTTCAGTTTTTTGACGATTAATGGCAGTCTTCTGTTAAAATGATAAGAAGAGGGGGCTGAGTTGATGGGAAAGCAAGATAAGGATCGAGAATCACTAATCGAAATAATGGATCGATATGATAAAATTATGCAGCGCGTTGCTGTTCATCGCGCCAAGCCAGTGCAACGCCTCGAGCTTACAATCGAGGGAACCGTGTATACACATTTAACTGAAGAAGAATTTTTAAACGAATTTACACAATGGCTTGAGAAGGAGCAGCATATATCAAAGTTTATTGGAACTGTGAAAGAAAAAGTGAAGACGGGCAGCGGAAACCTCCCATAAAAAGAGAGAGGATCCTCTCTCTTTTTTCGTTATGCTCTATTCAAAAAAATACGGCCAATGTTCCTGGTCCGGCGTGAGCTCCTATGGCAGCACCGATTATATTGGTAACAAAGACCTTACAGCCAAATGTTTCAGCAATCATTTCTTGTAATGCAGCTGCACCTTCTTTATCATCACCATGGCTAATGCCGATGATCTGGTTATCCCAACTTGTTCCTCGCTCTCTCATTATTTCTAACATACGATGAAGAACTTTTTTTCGTCCCCGTATCTTCTCAATTGGGGTTAGCTTTCCCTCTTCCATATGAAGAATAGGTTTAATATTCAGCATTCCGCCAATAAAGCCCGCCACACGGCTTACCCGCCCGCCGCGAACAAGGTAATCTAGATCCCCTACCGTGAAAATATGCTCCATATGCGTACGTGAAAAATGGATCTTCTTTACGATATCTTCTTTGGCGGCTCCGTTACGAGCCATTTCAGCTGCTTGTAAGACAATCAATCCTTGTCCAAGGGAAGCGCATTTTGTATCAATAATTTCTAAATCAAAATCAGAGTATTTTTCTCGTAATTCTTCCTTTACTAACAGCGATGTTTGATATGTACCGGATAATTCTGAAGAAAACGCTATATATATACAAGGAACCTTTTGGCTAGCGCAGCCAGCAAAGACGTCATATATTGATTCATAAGAAGGTAAAGATGTTTTATATATAGTTCCCTCTCTCATGTTCTGAAATAATGTGCTAGGAGCTAATGTCACACCGTCCAAATACTCTGTATTATGATTGTAAACACGAAGAGGAATAAAACCAATATCATATTTGTCTATTAATTCTTTTGGCAGGTCTGAAGCACTATCTGTAATAATTCGGATTTTCATTTTAAATCCCACCCTTGTTTTATATAAAAATTTCTAGATAGACTGGACCAGTAAAAGACTGATTACAATACCTATGTTCTATAAACATCCCCTTCTTTTTAAAATAGATGAAAGCGCACTTCTTTTCACAGCTGCTCCGCTGCCGTATCAACAAGACTAATGTACACTAAAGGCTTGTTTTACTCCTTAAAACAAAAAAGGGCCTTAAACAAAAGTGTTTAAAAATTCCCTTTCGTTATCCTCGTGTAGAATTCCTTCAAGATTCTGTATACTAAAAAATAGATCAACATACTTTGATGATTCACGTTTCCAGATCGTAAAATCATACTTAATATAAAAACTAACAGCATTTTTTAAGGCTTGTACAGTAATTAAATTACACCCAGTAATCAATGATATCTTGTAACAATGCTCAAAAACAGACATTAAAATCTGTTCGCCATAGGCTCTCTTTCGATATCGGCTATCGACACCTAAATAATGCAAACGAATTGCCGGAAAATAGCTTTCTCCAGCAGGAGAAGTTATATTTTCTTTTTTTCTTTTAGATTTCCCTACAAGGACATGGTCATTGAATATAGAAAAATACCCGATTAGATTATGATCTTCATCAAAAAATAATCGGGTTCGCGCCATGTTGCTAAGATGATAAATCATAGCCTTCTCCTTTAGAAACTCTTCAACATCCGGTTCATCTTCACATACAAAATTTTGAATTGCCTCCATGTGCTCTTCTCGTAGAGATTCGATTTTTAAAAGTGAACTCATTTACTAACCTAGCCTCTTTTTTTCTTCTCAATATATGCAGCAAATTTATTTCTTACATTTTGAGTCGCTTGTGTTTTTTCTCGGCCGCTAGCCCAATTCACAAACTTTTGCAGCTCTATGTGATTTTCAAATTCAATATTAATAGGTTGAATTGGTTTTACTTCAGCTTTCATAATCTCTTCCCCCTCAAAATCAGCCATATGCCACACCACCTTATATTTTTAAATGCACTATATGTTATCTTATGCATCTCTTGGTGTTATTTAGCATGACCAATATGTATCTTGATTATATCTTTGGGCAAACTATTTTTCAATGACTTACCCGCTAGTTTTCTAGCCGGACTATATTCGTTTATGCCTTTCCTCATAATAACTATAATAATTTACCTTTTATTAGTGGTACATGGACTGAATTTTTTCAAGGTCGCTTACCAAAAGGTTTACTTCCTCTTGACTCAAACGTACAGGCATCTGATCATATAAAGTGATGATTTGGCCATCTATGTCATTTTGGTGCTTCTTTAAAAAATCGCAAAGTATTTTTATCTGACTTTCCTTGATAGTAGATTCTACCGTGAAATGTTTTACTTCCTGTAAAGAAAATTCATTTAGGACTTCATCAAACTCTCCGGAAATAATGTTCCCCTTTAGCAACATATGATCACTCCTAAAGCCATAAAGTTAGTTTCTGTTAGTTTATCCTAAAATGACAGATACACCTGATGTAATTAGTTGCTAATCCGTAGACCGCTTTAAAAAACCTCTGAAAACCTTGATATAATAAGCTTTTTTAGAGGCTCTTTTTTCGTTTCAATCATATAAGTATTATGACACACATAGATACAAACAATAAATAACAAGAACTACAACTTACATAAGAAAGGGTATTAGAGAATGAATCCTACACATGAGAATATGTTTGCAGGTGATTTTATTCCACCGATGACGACTATAACAAGTGGAGTTGGTCTGGAGGTTCTACCTGATTTATTTTGTTTACCTATAAAAATTGTAAATGTATGCTTCATTGGGAATCCAAAGGAAACAAATGAATTTGTTCTAGTAGATGCCGGAATGCCCAAATGTGCCGATGTTATCATGGACACTGCAAAAGAGCGATTCGGACAAAATTGTAAAGCAAAAGCTATCGTCCTTACACATGGTCATTTTGATCATGTTGGTTCACTTATAGAATTATCTGAAGCTTGGAATGCTCCTATTTATGCGCACAGGTTAGAATTACCGTATGTAACCGGGAAAGAAAATTATCCTCCTGCTGATCCAACTGTAGATGAAGGTTTAATCGCTAAAATATCACCGATGTTTCCGAACCATGGGATTGATGTTGGAAGCCGTGTTCAATCACTTCCAGCTGACGGTACTATACGGGAGATGCCTGATTGGCGTTGGATTCATACAGGCGGACATACACCAGGACATGTGTCTCTATTTCGTGACAAGGATCGAGCGCTTATTGCAGGAGATGCATTTGTAACTGTTAAACAAGAATCCTTGTACAAGGTTATCACCCAAAAGCAAGAAGTCAGCGGCCCTCCAAAGTACTTCACAACGGATTGGGAAGCCGCCCGAGAGTCGGTATGGCATCTTGCGGCTTTAAAACCCGCTGTAGCTATTACAGGGCACGGGCTCCCTTTAATGGGGAAAGAGTTATTACATGAATTGCATCAACTTGCGGAACACTTTGATGAAATTGCGTTGCCAGAGAAAGGACGTTATCTACACTGAAGGAGAGCCGCAAAGCTCTCTTTCAATGTATACAAAACATTAAAGATTTTTATAGACACAATAAAGGTGTCTGCTTATAGTATTAAGAAGTATACTTAGATTAAATAAAATGAGGGAGTTAGTATGGGGAAAATCGGATATCTTATGGTTATGATAGTATGGACCGCTTCCCAGCTAACAATGACAAACAAACCATTAGCATCCGCTCCGATAAAGGCAACATGGATTTGGGATGCAACTACTCTTTGCGTGCCGAAGGAATTCTTTTTGTTTGCCTCACAGAAAAGAATAAAGGAAGTCTATGTACAAATTGACACAAATCTAACAGCTAAATGCTATAGTGCATTTATTCAACAAGCACACCAAGACGGTATTCGTGTATTTGCTCTTGATGGAAATCCCAAATGGGGATTAAAAGCTAATGTTTCGCAGCCATTGCAGTTTGTAAAATGGGTCGCCAGCCATAATCAAACTGCACCTCGGTATAAGTTTGACGGCTTGCAGGTTGATATAGAACCATACATGCTTCCACAATGGAACACTAATAGGAATACAGTAGTAAAGGAATGGATTGAGGTATCTAATACAATCGTTACCGAGGCCAAAAAAAATGGACTTCTTGTGAGTGCGGTCATCCCCTTCTGGCTTGATACACTTCCGTTACAACATCCAATTACATATCCATTTGCTAAAACGTTAAGTGAATGGATGATACATCGTTTTGATCACATTGTTGTAATGGCATATCGCAACAAAGCGGACGGTCATGACGGGATAATTTCAGTTGCAAAATCTGAAATTAAACTGGCTAATGCAAATAAAACTCCAGTTATTCTTGCGGTGGAAACGATGCAATCGAAGGAAGGCGAAAAGGTGACCTTCTATGGCAAAAGTGAGCAAGCTATGAATGTAGAGTTAGATAAAGTAAATCAATACTTTAAAAAATACATCTACTTTAAAGGGAACGGAATCCATTATTATGAGTCATATAAAGCATTACGACCTTAAATAAAAGAGATGCTTTGATTAGCATCTCTTTTGCCATTTACTTATTTATTATGTTCATTTAAAAAGGTAAGCACAGCATTAGTTATCTCCCTTGCTTCAGTTCCTGCAGAAGAAACTCCAATCAGCTTTGTTACATCACTATGAGAAATACTCCTATATCCATAGAACGATGCTTCATTTTGGTTCTGCTTTAGAATGTCAATAAATCGAAGAGTCGAGGTGTTTTGCTCACGTGTGACAAAAAAAGCGGGCGGGAGCTGTTGGTGTCCTGCGTATGTGACTGGGGAGGCAATAGCCCATTCTTCTTTGTTCTCTCCAAATACTTTTTTGTAGGATGGGAGTCTTTGTATGAAGGATTCGAGATCAACAGGCCCATCTAAATCTACAAGCGAGCGAATAACATCTGCTGGTAAGCCGCTTGCTTGTAAATACTTAGGATTCATACCGATAAGCATAATAAGATGACCTCCGGCGGAATGCCCCATTAAGTTAATCCGTTCTTGATCTAGATTATATTTATGAGCATTTTTGTATACCCAACGAAGGGATGCTGCAACATCCAGAGCCATCTCTTCGTATGATGCTTGCGGATGCAGACGATAGTTCACAGATATGAACGCATAACCATTTTGAGCGAAAAATGTAGGTTTAGCCGATACATTGCCTTTATCGCCTCTTGACCATCCGCCTCCGTGCACGTAGAGGATTACCGGTATATTTGTTCCTTTAGGAGTATACAGATCTAGAGCTTGTCCATTTCCTCCATATGTAATATTAGATATTGTCTTATATTGCCCTCTATCGATCGGGAGAAAATAATACCAAGTGAAAGCTATAAGTAAAAGCAAAGCGGTCAGTACATATACTCTTTTTCTTTTTAGTCTCAACCTTAACTTCTCCTCTCGAAAAAGAATAGAACAGATAATTCGCTTTTTCTATCCTATATTCTAACCTTTTAATGGCAAAAACCAAAGGAGAAAGCCTTGAGACAGAAAACAAGCTGCTTTCCTGCTAAGAAAGTGGTTTTATCGTATTTCATTTTCTTATGCGTTCTAATTACAGTTCAAAAAGTACATACTATATATAAAGATAGAAGAATGTAAAAGTGGGGATTTTTTTGAATAGACATGCAAAGTTAGAAGCGATTATTTGGAGTGTTGCTTTCCCGGGATTTGGTCAATTCCTGAACAGCCAACCGTTCAAAGGAGTTGTATTTCTATTGCTGGAATTTTTAATTAATTCCCAAAGTCAGTTTAACAGAGCAATTCAATATAGCTTTCTTGGTGAAATTGATGCAGCACTAAAAGTTACAGATTTTCAATGGCTTATGTTCTATCCCTGTGTATATTTTTTTTCGATGTATGATGCATATAAGAATGCAGCGGGTGAGACTCCTCTCTACTCTTTTTTACCGTTTGGGTTTGCTGCTTATACTGTGACAACTGGAATCATGCTTTCACCACATGCACATCTATTCGATCATCAGCTAGGACCAGTATGGTTTCCAATGATTTGTACACTTCCAGGGTTAATGGTTGGATTTATCCTTCAAAAGGTACTAATAGCTGTACGGTATGGATTATAAGTACTCCTTCTTGGCGTATGTATACTAAAGAATGTATAATAAATGCTTGACTAATAAAATAAAGGAGAAATAAGAATGGCAACATTACGTGTATATCAGCCAAAAGAAGAATACATATCAGAAGTAAAACGATTTATTGATGTAGAAGAACAAAATCCTAATAAGGAACTGTTAAATACATACTATACTTGTGTATTTGAGACAGATGAAATGAATTTACCTGGTGCATTCGATGATGAGGATATTTTACTTTCTTCTGTAGAAGCAATGGTGAATGTTTCAAGCAAGAAATTGCGAGCATTAGGAGCATACGATGTAATTGACATATCACAAAAAGAAAGACGAAAACAAATTTTACTTTTAGAAGATGATGAGTATGAAGTAATAGAGGAGTAACTGTCTGTTACTCCTAGTGCAAATGGCCTTCAAAACAAAGAAATAATGCCCCAAAAACGATATTGTTTTGGGGGCATCCTTTATTCTTAACTTAATGGCATGCATAACAACAATCATGATTTGATATTCTATAAATGAGTTTCTTCATTAATATAAAATATTTTCCAATCACTACAAATACAAAAAAACCGGAGCATCTCACGTCCGGTTCTTCTCTAAATCCAGTTTTTGTTAGCAATCCCTACAATGTTATGCCGCCATTGCTTGAAGGATAGCTTTAACACGCTTATCTTTCACTTCATAAAAAATCTCTAAGCCTTTTCGTGTTCCCGCAATGACCTTAGCTGTTCTCATCTTTGCTAAGTGTTGACTGATGGTGCTTTGCGGCATTTCAAACTCCTCATACAGTGTAGTTACATTTGTAGGACCTTGATTTAACATAAATTCCACTAATCCAAGTCGTACTGGGTGAGCCAGTACCTTGAGTAACTCAGCATCCTCAACATGTAAATCCATCATTGCGACTTTTTCTGTATTCAATGTACTCGCTCCTTTTTATCTTATTATTAATAACTATGCATAAATATTATACTACAATAAAATAATGTTGCCTGTTAAATTTATATTACGATGAAACAAAGCTGCAATAATATACATATTGATATATTTTTGTACAAACTCATCTTTAGATATCATTGTCGGCAACTATTTCCTTCTCGTCGATCTTATATAATGACGAAGGATTCAACAAAAAAAGCAGCTTTTTAGCTGCTTCAAGATTACTGATTTCTTTTCCTTTCTTACACTCAATTATGCGCTAAATTAGCATTTTTATCTTAAGAGAAAACCAATGATTTTTATAAATGATTCAACTTTATTTCCAAGACGTATCATAGCTTCTACAGCCATTATCTTATGTTGTTTCCATTCTTGCTAGATGGATAGAAACGTGTCATTCATCTCGGTTTTTTCGACCAAATTTTATTCCGTTTCCTTTTTAGAGGTTATTTGCGCCTCGTCGTTCAATTGCTGACTTTAGACCGTCCCTATTTGGGGCGCGTGGCAATACCTCTCATACGACGGGGACGAAATCTTTAAAGCGGAAGAATAACGTAGCATCCGCCTGTTCAAGACCTGGCTCCTCAAAATTAAACACACTGCCACCAGTGACAGATATTTCTGCAAGTCCGGAAAGTACTTGATTCGTACGAGAACAGACATTGAAATCCCCATATGCTGTTACACGATAAACGCTATTCCTTTCATCTACCCCTGTTCCAAATTCCCCAGGAATATTTCTTTCTATTCTTGTACAGGTGTGTGGCTCTAATCGAAACGTACTAAAATCACCTTCTATTTCTTTGATATTCCTATATACATTTAAGGGACCACTAGCGCTTTTTCTAGGCGCTAGACATACACCTAATTTGACTTTTACTTTTAGTTCTTTGTTAGTCGGGTTTTTTAGAATAATAATCACTCTGTCATTGTCCCGACCCCCTTGCAGTTCCGAATCGACTTCCAACGGAATAAGAAACGGACCAGTTGTGATCATTACCTTGTTATGTTTATCGTAATCATCATGGAACTTATCACTCATTTGACACACTCCTTTAGCTCCATCATTTATTTCTCTTTCTTTACATTTCAACATATTAGATGCAATCGTGTTCTATTACAAAAAAGTTCCAGTTCGATGTTTTTTTAACTATAGAGTCAAGTTAGACGGAATAAGAAACGGACCAGTTATAATCATTACCTTGTTATGTTTATCGCGATCATCATGGAACTTATCACTCATTTGACACACTCCTTTAGCTCCATCATTTATTTCTCTTTCTTTACATTTCAACATATTAGATGCAATCGTGTTCTATTACAAAAAGTTCCAGTTCGATGTTTTTTTAACTATAGAGTCAAGTTAGTTGGAATATAATCCTATTGGATATCTTTTTTACGAATGGGCTAGAAGATCGTGAACTGAGGAGGAGATATATGAGAATCGGGGTAAATCTGTTAAATCTTTCACAGGACAGATTTGGCGGAGTTGAACAATACGTAAAAAATTTAATTTGGCATTTAGTCAATAACGAAGAGACATTACAGCTATTTCTATTTCTCACAAGACCACACAGGGATATATTTCCTGATTTTCAAACACGTATTAAAAAGGTTATGATAAAGGAACATAAAATTAAACAATCTTTATATAAAAATATAGATGATTATCGATTAGACCTATGGTTTTCGCCTTTACACAGGTCATATATTCCAAATATTCCGATTCCAACTGTAGTAACGATTCATGATGTTCTACACGCAAGTTATCCCCATTTTGTACCTGGGGAATTAGAAGGAAACAATCAATATTATCAACATTTTTCCCCTTCCTTCGATGCAGTCCTCACCGTTTCCGAGTTTTCTAAAAAAGCAATTACAAAGCACCTTCACATCCCAGAAGTAAAAATTCACGCCATTTATCTTGACGTACCAATGGTATTTTATAATTTTCCTGACGAGGATCTCAAAGTAAAAATCAAAAACAAATATAATTTACAGGATGCATATGCTATCTATCCAGCCAGCTATAATCCGCATAAAAATCATCTCAATCTTCTTAAAGCTATTGTTTTGCTACGAGACAACTATAAAACGCAAGTTCCCCTTGTTCTTACAGGCTTTACACATAAAGAGAATATGATTTATCAGTCTGTTTTAAATTTTATTAAAGATTACGCTTTAGAAAATCAAGTGAATATATTGGGATATATCCCTTCAGAAGAAATGCCATATCTTTATTTCAATTCCTCCTTTATGGTGTTTCCTTCTTTATATGAGGGATTCGGCATCCCTTTAGTGGAAGCGATGAAAGCAAAGTGTCCGATTGTTTGCTCAAATAGGGGAAGCATACCTGAGATTGTGGCGGACGCTGCTTTGCAGTTTAACCCTGACGACCCTGAAGACATAGCTTCAAAAATGTTAAAACTAATGGATTTTAAGACAAGGAAAGTTCTAATTAAAAAAGGAAAAGAGCAGGCGAAAATTTTCTCATGGGAAAAATGCGCTCAAGAAACCCTGCATGTTTTCCGCAGCGTTGTTACAAATGGTTCTCCTAGGAGAGAAGGAAGATGAAGAAAATTCTTGTTCTTAATCATTTTCCGATTGTTTATCCTCCAACAAGCGGAGGTACTTTAAGGTATTTCCATATCTATCATAAACTCAGCCAATATTATGATATTACACTCTTATCCCAAACTTATAAGCACAAAGGAGGGCTTTTTAATTATTCATCCACATTTAGGGAATATAAAGTCAAAAAAGATCCTTTGTACAAACAGATCATTCAAGATCTGCAAAATAATGAATTAACTTATGAGTTTGCATTAATTATAAATATCGAACTTTCCAAACATCCTACACTATATAAAAAACATTTTGATACTCTATATCAGACAAGTGATCTCATTATTCATGAATCTCCCTTTTTACTTGGATATGATCAGTTTTTTGGTTTGGATCATAAACCAAGGATATATAACAGCCATAACCACGAATACATGCTAGCAGATCAAATTTGGAAGAGCCAAAAGGCTAGAAATTATCTTCCCGTCATTTATGAACTTGAGAAGAAATTAGTTAAATACGCGGATTTGGTTTTTTCAACATCTGAAATTGAAAGAGATCATTTTATTTCCATGTACAACAAGAGCCCAAATAAAGTGAAGTTAGCTCCAAATGGCATACAACCTGATGAGTGGCTTCCACATAAAAAAGAATCCAATGTAAAGCCAATAGCTTTTTTCATTGGAGCGGAATACCCTCCGAACATTGAATCAGTTCAATATATCATTCATCATCTTGCGGATAGATGTCCAGAAGTAGAATTCGTTATAGCAGGCGGATGCTGTAATCCTTATTTAAAGTTTAATAAATCAAATGTTAAATTATTAGGAAGAGTTCATAACAAAACTAAATTAAAACTATTAGCAGATGCAGATGTGGCGATAAATCCGATGTTTACAGGTGCAGGTGTAAACCTGAAAACTCTGGAATTTTTGTCGGCGGGAATACCTTTGTTCTCGACTCAGTGTGGTATAAGAGGGTTAAATCTTATTGATAAAAAACACTACATCCATGCTGAAAAAGAAAATTTCTCTGATAAAATCAATCAATATTGCCGTGATATAAAATTATTAAAGGAAATTTCTTTAAACGGACAAAAATATATTAATAAACATTATTCATGGAGTAACATAGCTAAAAGTATGCATACTGAAATTGAACAAATCATAGATCAATAACCCATTATTCTCTCAACAGCTTGTTTCAATAATAAACCAGACCGATCCCAAGTCATTTTGAGCATATCCTTTCTACCTCGTTCTCCTTTCTGTTTGCAGAGAACCGGGTTATTATAGGCATACCTCATTTGTTTTTTTAGATGATTCAGATCCACTTCAGCCCAGAGTTGTCCTGCATCTTCAAACAAGTCTCGGTAAATGGTCGAAATTGCATTTTCACTATCCATGCTTTTCACTGGGTTACTAAGCTCATAATTGATTAGAAATGAGTTTTGTGCATTTAAATAATCCATCTGTCCACCCCATCCTGTTGCGATTACAGGTGTACCGCTAGATAATGCTTCTATCATTGGCAGCCCTACTCCCTCTCCTCTTGTGGGAAGAACAAATGCATTTCCTAATGTATAGATCCCTTTTAATTGCTCTTCATTGCATATACCAGTAATAACAATAAATGGGGCTGTATGATTACCAAAGCCAAGTCTTTTTTTATATGTCATTATCGCATTTTTTATTTTTTTACGTGAGTTACCATAAGTTTTGATCACCAACAGTACATTATCATTAGCAGTGAACTCTTCCCAGTAAGCCCGTAATAATGCTTCAGGATTTTTTCGATGCTGAAAATCAAAAACGGATACAAATACAAATTTCCCTTTAGCTTCGCTAAAAATGAGTTTCGAATTATTGGGATGAAACGTATTTGTATCCGCTCCATGAGGTGCCAAGAAAATTGGAACATGAACACCGCTGTTGAGCATCGCTTCAATATTTTGAGTGCTCGGAACGCAAACCGCATCAAATTTGTTGATGATTGGGAGCCAATAATCGGGTATTTTTGTGGTTTCCCAAGCTGTATTTAAAATGCTTCGATCAAATTTTTCTATTTCTTTTACGTCAATATTTCCTGGAGGAGAGTGATAGATTAATATCTTTTGTTTATTCTTTGAATAAGATTTTTCAATTAATTGATTTAATCTTTCCTCTTTTGCCTTTTCATGAATTGTAAAAGGAAATCCCCATGTATATGTTTCAATTTTGACATCAACGCCTTGCCGCTTTAAGGCCAATGCATATTCTCTGCTTGCTATCCCGTATCCTGTTGCATCCTTTACGGGACCTCTCCATACAACTTGATAGTCTTCCATAGTTTCCCCTCCTTATGTTAATCGTTAGGCATACAATCTAATCTAGAATGAGCGGCTTGTAGTCGTCCGTTTTGCAAACAAAAGAAGATTTTCTCAAGAGGATCATATTACTAACATTCCACGTATGATGTCCTAATTTCGAAGTTCTTAAGCATACATAATTCCTTTTATCTGTGGAATATAATTTAAAATTATTTTTTATACACTGCCTTAAAAAAATGGTGTCTTCCCCAAGATTTAATTTAGGAAATATTACTTTTTCACAAATTTTTTTCTTAAAGACCAGTGTAGCTCCCTTTAATCCTTGTCTTACCAACATATTTTCTTTACCAGGCTTATTTATGGCAAGTATTTTTTCATCTTCAAAGTACATGTAGACTGTTCTTTTACCAACTACATCTGCCTTCGTCTTTTTTAAAGCTTCTATTGAGTGTTCGAGGTAATTAGGTGCATAATAATCGTCATCATCGAATTTTGCAATATAATCGTACTTCGTTTTTTGTATGGCAAAATTAAGACATTCTCCCAAGGTCCATACTTCTGGTAATTGATAAACAGAAACATTTTTATAATTTCTTGCATTCGATTTCCATTTGCTTATATTTAAATCATCCTGGTTTAAAATAATAATGAGTTCTTTATCTTTCCAAACTTGATTGTTATAGTTTTTAAATACATTTTCCATAAAATGCTCTCTTATCGTACAGCATATAATTGAGATCATTGATATCTCCACCTTATTTACAGCATTGTATCGCTTCTTCCCAGGAGCAGGTAATCCGTAGGATATCCTCTTCTACAAGTCTGGATCCCAGTTGTACCTCAATAATTTCAAGCGGGATTATAGCCTTTACACCATGTTTGGTACCAATTGGAATTTGAATAACATCACCAGCCTTGATCGGTAGTAACTGATCGTTTAAAACAACCTCCCCTTTACCTGAAATGAAAGTCCAGATTTCCTGTCTGTCATAATGCAACTGGTAACTAACATTTCGATTGGTGATATTTTGATATTTCGGTTAAAGATTCCATTCGTTCAATCGTCTTTAACCTCTCTAATACTCTCACATATTTTGTTAATAAAGTGGGTCTTGATATTCTATGAAGTTCAAATAGAAGATATGTAAATTATTAAGTGGAGAAAAGAATAAAACTGAGTGCTATAAACAGTTCTGGTGCAAAACCCCAAAAACATTTGTAACTAATCTCTAAAGCTCGGACATACCGATACTATTACTCTAAAAAAGAGGTGTGATCAGTATGGAAAAGCAAAATTTGTTCAAGTGGAAATATGATCATCCTAACATTATTTTGTTAACAGTATCATATGTTTTTTTCGTGCTGATTAAAATAGATTGTCGAAGACTTGTGCCTTGATTAGCAAAATGGAAACCATGAGCGATAATGCTCCTATCGAACAAATCAATTTTGAACCATTGAAACCTATTTTCCAGCATAAATAATATTCTTTTCTTCTCGATTAAACCTTTCTTACACTGATGACATTTTAATATTTAAATTTATTTATTCAATAAATCTTAGGGGAGAGCACATTGAAAAGAACATATTTACTTCTCATTTCGATTATCACTTTTCTAGGATTGTTCGGTTTATCCTCCAATACCTATAAGGCGTTCGCACATGCCGGAAGCTACGGCTTTGCTAAAATCGCATCGGACGGAGATAAAGTAAAAATCACCCTCCTTATCGATTCATTATCCATCACCGAATTCCCAGGTGTGGATACCAATCATGATGAGATAGTCGATCAAGGTGAATTGAAAAACGCCTACGACAAAGTGATCCGTCCCTACATTGAAAAAGGCTTGATAGTGAAAAATAACGGCCGCGTTTTACCTATGACCCATGTAGATCAATCGGTCCCCCAACTAGCAATGATTCAGATAGATTTATTATTTAAGGATTCTTCAAAGCTCGGGACAGTATCAATCCTTTATAATTTGTTTTTTGAACGGTCCGAAAACAAGCATACAAATGTAGCCGCTTTTCAATCGTTAGACGGACAATCGTTCGAATATATATTTTCTAAGGATAAAAATTTATGGACAGGGACATTTGGGCAAGCCCCAGGATTTTTTGACGTGGCTCGGCAGTTTATTCAGCTTGGACTTGAACACATATTAACTGGGTACGACCATATTTTGTTTTTGCTTGCCCTTTTATTGGTAAAAATGAAATTTCGAAGTATAGCGGCCGTTGTCACGTCCTTTACTTTTGCGCACAGCATCACGTTCATGCTAGCAGCTTTTGACATAGTGTCCCTGCCTTCCCGTTTTATTGAAGCAACGATTGCTCTAACCATCTGTTACGTGGCGCTGGAAAATCTTTGGTCAAAGGATCATCAGCACCGCTGGGCTTTAGCGTTTGCCTTTGGATTGATTCACGGATTTGGTTTTGCCGGAGCGCTGCAGGAAATTGATTTACCTAAAAGTCACGAGCTCCCTGCGCTGCTTACATTCAACCTTGGGGTTGAATTGGGGCAATTACTCATTGTGCTTTGCATCTATCCTATATTGGGGAACCTGGAAAACACCCATTGGTGGCCAAGAGCCGTACGGATCGGTTCCATCCTTGTAGGATTTGCTGGAACGTATTGGTTTGTGACGCGTGTTTTTACCTAAAAATTATCGCTGATAAATTATATATTTAACTTAATATTTATGGAAATATTAACTAATTTTAACAATCCCTCCTTATGCTAAAGTAGTAACCTAATAGAAGTTTGGGAGGAGAGAACTGAGTGAGAGAAACTTTGAATTGGAACGCATTGAAAAAAGCAATCCCTGCTTTTGTTCTTACGACCACATTATCTGCGGGTTTTATTTTGGCCTTCGGGAATTCTAAAACGACAGGCGTACCCAAAAACATCGAGAATGATAAGAACCGTTTCATTCAAGTGCAATTACTCGGCATTAACGATTTACATGGACAATTGGAAATGACCCGCAAATTTAACGGAAGGTATATAGGCAAAGTGGAATATCTCGCTGCCTATTTGAAACAAAGGAAAGAGGAAAACAAAAACACCCTTTTGGTCCATGCTGGTGACATGGTTGGTGGCAGCGCACCTGTATCTTCGCTTCTGGAGGAGGAACCGACGATTGAGGTGTTGAACAAAATGGGCTTTAATTTAGGAACATTAGGGAATCACGAATTCGATCGGGGGGTAAAAGAAATGATGCGGCTGATCTACGGCGGGACCAATCCGAAGACAGGGTACTTTGAAGGTGCTCGATTCCCTTATATATGTGCGAATGTAATTGATGAAAAGACTGGTAAGCCGATTCTCCCTCCCTTTGAAATTAAAAAGTTTAATGACATACCTATCGGATTTATCGGTGTTGTATTGAGCGATACACCCAAGATTGTGTCTCCAAGTACATTAACGGGAGTCAAGTTCACAGATGAAGTGCAAGCCATTAATAAAGCGGTTACAGAACTCAAAAAACAAGGCGTTAAAGCTATTGTCATACTTGCACACAATGGCGGCAGCCAGTCTACCCCGGATGGTGCCGCTACAGGAGAAATCATTGATATGGCCAAAAAGGTAGACGATGAAGTAGACGTGATGTTTGCCGGTCATACCCACACGTATCTTAACACGAAAGTAGATGGAAAGCTGCTTGTTGAAGCTTATTCTTACGCAACAGCTTTCTCCGATGTCGACCTAGAGATTGATCCGATCACTAAAGATATCGTGACCAAAAAAGCTGAAATTGTGACCGTCTATCAGGACGCTATCAAACCGGATGAGGAAATCAAGGAAATGATGAAAAAGTACGAAGCTAAAGTCGCTTCCATCGTTAATAAAGTCGTTGGAACGGCTGCAACCGACGTTACCAGCGTTCGGAACAAAAACGGTGAGTCCGCTTTGGGAAATCTGATTGCCGATTCTCAACGAACAGCCATGAATTCTGACTTTGCTTTTATGAATCCTAGTGGAATCCGCAACGACATCGAAGCTGGAGAAGTCACCTGGGGAGAGTTGTTTACCATTCAACCGTTTAAAGAAAACCTCGTCAAATTGACTTTGACCGGCGACCAAATTCGCCGCCTCTTGAATCAGCAATGGCAGCAGCAGGGAATAGTTCGTATGCTGCAAATTTCCGGTTTGAAATACACCTGGGACGGAACTAGAGGTCTTGGAAACAAAGTCATTGATATCTTCCGCACTGATGGGATCCCTATTGACCCTAAAGCAAAATACACTGTTACAGTAAACAGCTACCTGGCTAACGGTGGTGACGATTTCACCGTTTTACTTGAAGGAACAGACAAGGTGGACGGTCCGGTTGACATCGATGTGTTTGAAAATTATTTGAAGCAGCTGAAGCAGCCATTTACTTCTCCAATTGAAGGGCGGGTCAAGAAAATTCAATAACTAAATGTTAGGACACCTTTTATATTTTTAAACCGCTAGAAGCAGAAAATTAAAATAAAAACACCGTTCCTGTTTATGAGGAACGGTGTTTTTTATTTGTGATCGCAACGGTAAAATAAAAACATAAGAAGCAGAATTTCGCTTGTCTCCAAATCAAAACATAACCCATTGAATAGTTATGGAAAATAAACAGACTTAACATGAGAAATTTTCCAATAAACAAGTTCCCCATTTGCCATTACAAGCTGTGCCATGCTATTTTGCACTTGCTTCAATAGACCTGTTTTCATCAAATGATCCCCACAGTCAAATATAACGAGGCTTCCTTCGAATTTCTTCAGTTGTTCCTCCAATGACCTTTGCATTGGCGAGTTTGTAGGCTTAACAGGCAACGCCTCATTTCCTAATGTATACGGAGTAAGATCAGAACGATATGGGATTAGCCATTTTAAATGATTTAGCGATATAAACATTGTCTTATATATTGGGGAATAAAATACGAAATAATCATTGAGTATGTTGGTAATATATCCATGAATAGGTTTATTTCCGCTTACATATATTTGTACAAAACGTCCTTTTGCATTTAATAGCGTTTTTCGGTAAGAAATGTCATTTTCATCGTCACGGAACGGGATTTCTATCTTAACGCCTTGTAGCTCGTTATTCAATTCTGTACTAAGCTTTACATTTTGAATATGCACATGAGGGATATATAAATAATCCCTCCCATTGTACAGGACGATGATATCTAAGCCTAAATCTACTAGAATCCCTTGTAAAATTATTCCTCCTGAAATCTCCAAATCAATTTGTTTCCCGACAAGTTGTTTTAAATGGTACATACTTTCCTTCCTTCTAAACAAACTAAACAAATTGTGAAAAGCGATGGAGATGCAATGCATGCACATCCACCGCCGTGTTTATAGCCTGCTGTTAATAACGTTTTCCCTGTTTCCAATAATAGTCAATAGATTCAACTACTGTTTCACGTGTATAACCATAGCTGCTTTTATTGTTTTTATATTTATCGCTGGATTTGTCTCGGTACTTGCCGTTATACTTGTCTCTGGATTTATCACTGGATTTGTCGTTATACTTGTCGCTGGATTTGTCACTGGATTTGTCGTTATATTTGTCACTGGACTTATCGTTGTACTTGTCGTTGTCGTTGTTGCTATCCTGCTTATCTGTTTCATTTTGGACATATTCACTAGTAGTGTTATCCTGATTTTTTTCGTTCTCGTAATTTTGTGTGTCCCCCCCATAATTTCCCATTCTTTTCTTAAATGAACCCTTTGGTCCGCAGCTGATACTTTTAATATGATAAGGATAAATACGAAGTACCTCGTCATTGTTAATAAGTGTATAATGTCCTCCTGTACCTTCAGAAAGAACCCCTTCAACTGCATCTGGGCCTTTACCATTAATAGCTACCCATTTATGAATCATGTGGCTAAATACATTATGAAAGCTGCTAGCTGCTACATAATCTAACTTTATGCTTTCTTCTATAGTCTCTTCATCCAGCTTCATACTTTCTTCTATAGTCTCTTCATCTAACTTTATACTTTCTTCCGCAGTTTCTTCGTCAGGTGCTATGGTAATACTTTTTATGTGAGTAGTATTGAAAAATACACATCCATCATCTTCTGTGAACAAAACAATATAATCCGCAACAGCATCTACTACTCGGCCTGCTCTTGAATCTGGCCCTTGATTTACACGAACATGTTGATTGATAAGTTGCTTTAGCAAGCCTCGGAAATTATCGGCTTGTACACACGGGATATCATCTTCTTTGTGTTCATAACAAGAGCTTAAATTTTCTTTTACATTCTCAGTAATACTTTTGATATGATGTATATTATAATAAACAATAGATCTAGGCTTTTGTACATATAGTGTAATGTAATCGGAGTGAGCATCAAGAAGCTTTCCGATTTTGCAATCTGGTCCCTTTCTATATACTTGAACTTCTCTCCCGATTAAGGATTTCAAAAAATCATAATGAAGATAAGAACCAAATGACTCATGATTATGGTGACTTGTCGACAAAACCATTTCCTCCTTGTTTTTATCCATAAGGGTTGTTTACACTGCATATATACGTGCCCTAGAGCATGTTTGCTATAAACAAATGTCTTGATTTATCGAAAATTCAACTAAAGCCTATAAATCTAGTAAACATATACCCGATTACAGCTGTGTATCTCTACAGAAAAAGTCATTGTATAGTGATATAAATACAAATTTACACAAATGAAATTTGTTGAACATTATTAATTTTATGTTAATATAATGTAAACGATTTATTATTTTTTGTAGAGTGGGGATAGCAATGGAAATTAAAACGTTTTGCGGGGAATTTCATTTTGCAGCAATGGACTTTATTTTTTGCCTGCTTGATGAGATTGCGACAAAAATTCAGAAAAAGGTTTTGTTTTATGAGGAACAAATTTTAAGCTATGCTCGTAGAAAGTTGGATCATTTCTTTCTAACAGTTCGTTTAACACCAGCGGTTTTGTGTACCTATAAAAATGAACTATGGAGCACTCTGATGTTCAAGTTAAAACATATAGTAAAAGAAAAGCAGGTACTCAAATGCGCGCAATAAATAATAATAAATAAAAAAACTCTCCCGCATATCATTTACGGAAGAGTTTTTTATTTATTCCCATTTAAACGCAAATCTTGTCTTTCTTATCCATAAAAAATAAAAGGGAATTTTCCCTTTTTATATGAGTGGCTGTGTTGCCTATTCACTCATCTCCCATTTGTTCAGCTTTGAGATTTCTTTTGCTTCTAGCAGCTTCAAAAGCGAGACCGGGTCACTATCGATGACCAGATTTTCAATATATTGCTTCTTCAAAAATCCTTCTTCCTCCATATTAAAAAGGAGCTGCATGAAGCTGTCATAGTATCGGTGCATATTGAACAAAGCAACCGGTTTTGAATGATAACCGATTTGTTGCCATGTCATGACTTCAGCAAGTTCCTCTAATGTACCAATTCCTCCAGGCAACGCGATAAAAGCATCTGCCATCGCATACATTTTTGCTTTTCTATCATGCATGTGTTCAACAACAATTAAATTTGTGAGCTCGATATGGTTAACGTTTTCGTAAATCTTTTTTGGAATGATACCGGTAACCTTTCCGCCTTGTTCCAAAACAGATCGGGCCAATTCCCCCATCAACCCAACATTTCCTCCCCCATAAATGAGCTCGATGTCACGGGCTGCTAGAGTTTTTCCAAGAAGCCTCACATCATCTATGTACTTGCCGCTTTTGCCGAAACTAGAACCGCAAAACACGCATATTTTCTTCAACATCGCACGCCCTTTCTGTATGTAGTATGGTTTCTTTATTATTATATCTGCTTACACAATCGGTGTCATGATGAAAACGCAGTTGAAAATTACTGTTTGAGATATCCTTTGTTATGGTATCTGCTTCAACTGATTATCACCTGCTATCCTATTTCTACATAAAACATGTACACCCTTCAGAAGTGTGCATGCTTTTACCCTACAAATTTCGAACCTATCATGTCATGTTTACATAATATATTTACAATAAACAAAAAAGATGTCTAACTAAGACATCTTTTTTTCTTCGAGCAATCGCTTATGAATCCAAATGGCAGCCTGCGCACCCTCCCCCATTGCAATTGTGACCTGCTCCGAATGAACGGCAACGTCACCAGCTGCCCATATATTCCTAATATTTGTTTCTTTTGTTCGAGGATCAGTTATAATATGTTTATTTTGCAACAAAGAAACACCAAGTTGATTAGCGAGCTCGCTGCGGACATGATTGCCGCCAAACGCAATGAAAGCCCGCTCGCCATTTACGATCTTTCCGCTTTGCAATCGAACACCTTGAAATAAAGAGCCGTCTTGTACGAGAACCTCTTCGATTTTTTCTTCTATGCAAGAAATTTCAGCAACACGAAGTTTTTCTTGCACATCATCTTCAAACGGAGTACTGTCATGATTAATGTATACGATGTCCTTCGTCCAATATGTAAGGGCAAGTGCCATTTCTGCTCCGGTTTTACCGGCACCGAGCACAAGTACACGCTTATCTTGAACCTCATAGCCATCGCAATCTGGACAAACGTACACGGTCAGCCCTAACCCATCTTTGATGTGTAAAATATCTGGAAGCCTATCCATAATACCTGTTGCAAGTAAAATAATTTTTGCCCGATATATTGTACCAGATTCCGTTGTTAAAATATATAGTTCTTGTTCTTTTCCTATTTGTATGACCTTATCTGTTTGAAATTGTACCTGGTAACGCTGAGCGTGTATTTTTCCTAAAGATCGAAGTGTTTCTCCGCTCACACCATCTGGCCATCCTAATATATTATGATATCCTTTACAAAGATTAGATCTTCCATCATTGGAATCAACTACAAGTATGCTGTGTTTGTATCTTCCGAGCTGGACAGCCGCTTGCAGACCTGCTATACCTCCGCCAATAATGATACATTCATAATGTGCCCTCATATTTTTTCCTCGCTATCATCAATATCTATTTACCACATAATATGTACGAAGTGGACTTGAAGTATGTTCGAAATGTTCTTTTTACCGATTTTCATGAATAGCACGAAATTCTAAATAAAAAGCCTGCGTGATATTCGCAGGCTTCTCAATTAGATTAACAATATCTCTTTTTAGACTTCACATTGACTTGTTGATTTTGCAATACTTTTACAGTTAATTCAATTACCATTTTTTCTTCTACTCTAGTGAACGTTCCTTCTTCAAACGGAGAAGTTAATACTTCGCCTCGAGCGTTCATAACACGGCCCATTTGACGATCTAATGCTTCATCGTACTCAATGAAGCGGCTTTCGATTAACTCACAAAACGGAAGTTCATTAAAGTGCTCTCCGCTTAGCTGGTCAAATTGAGAGAAGTCGCCAGAGAGCAAGTGCTCTTTTTGAGAAAATCCTTGTGGAAGTGGTGATTGGTTAAAGAATGTAAAGTTGCGTGTATCTGGATTTGTTTTGAATTTAGGGAAGTTTAAGAAGTCGATTGCAGTTACACCAGTAAACGGGATGTCAATTGTGAAGGAACGGATATTAGATAAAACAGAGTTGCTTGTTCCCATAGTCGGAGTAGCATATTGAATGTTTTTACGTACAAATCCTTTAATAAAAAGCTTGTTAGTTGGAACTAATAAACGACATTGTACAATTTTCAAATTCTTTTTAATTTCTTTAATTTCCAAAACTGGCTCTGGGAAATTGATCACTGTGTCTACATCAATTTGTACTTTTGTTTCACCTAATACAACCGGTATTTTCGCAAATACATCGCCTTCTGTAATATCTGGCTCTACGTTACGATTTGATAATTCTGGAAGGACACTATTAGAATGAAGGCCAGGAAAAAACGGAGTTGGTAAAGTACTTGAGCATTGTTGTCTGCCCTCTAAAGAACCTTTAGAATGTTTTTCTGACATGGAAGCCATCCTTTCGTTTGTTTATGTTGCATTTTCAATATTATGTATACGCGGAAAAATGGACGACGATTGGACAAATATCCTAGGACAAGAGCATAATTTAGTAAAAGTTTGCAATTTTTTTTGAGAAAAGTCATCTTTATTTCCCTGACACTTTCCGCATAGGGACACATAACTAGCTTTATATTTAATTTATTGCATTGTACATTCCCTTTCTAATAACGTTTGATATATAGGTGTTTTAAGTCTGTAATGGAAAAAACATATATAACCTGTTAAAATACTGAAAGTGTCTGAAGTTTTAAAAAATAGAAAACACGGAAGCCGGTTTTTGGGAGGTACATTTATGGAAATGATATTAGCTAATCGTATGGAAGCATTCAAACCTTCCATTTTCAGCGAATTAGCAGCTTATAAGCGAAAAAAAATCGAGGAAGGCTGCACTATGATAGATTTAAGCATTGGCAGCCCTGATATGCCTCCACCTTCCTTTGTAACAAATATGTTGTCAAATGCTGCTAAAAATGGTAATGAGTACGGATATTCTCTTGCGGGTACTGAGGAGTTGCATAAAGCAATTGCTGATTATTATACAAACACATATGGCGTTACTCTTCAGCAATCACAGGAGGTTTTAATGCTGATGGGATCGCAGGATGGTCTCGTTCATTTGCCGATGGTATTCGCCAATCCAGGAGACTACATTCTTGTTCCTGATCCTGGTTATATAGCATATGCAACTGGAATTGCAATGGCAGGAGCTATTCCTTACTTAATGCCGCTGCAAAAGAAGAATGGTTTTCTTCCTGATTTATCCCTTATTCCAGAGGATACTGCAAAACGTGCAAAACTCATGATTTTAAACTTTCCAGGAAATCCAGTTCCGGCTATGGCCAATGCAGCTTTTTTTTCTGAGGTTATTACTTTTGCGAAGCGGCATAATATTATCGTTGTTCATGATTTTGCATACGGTGAGTTGTACTTTGATGGAAAGAAGCCAATTAGCTTTTTATCAGTCTCTGGCGCGAAGGAAGTGGGGATTGAAATAAACTCATTATCTAAAAGCTTTAACATGGCCGGATGCCGAATTGGTTATGCAATTGGGAATGAGAAAATTATTTCTGCCCTCGGACAGCTAAAATCTAATTTAGATTATGGTGTGTTTTATCCAATTCAACAGGCGGCTGCAGCGGCCTTGCGAGAAGGAGCGATATTTTGCGAAGAAAGCAGAAGGATGTATGAACGAAGAAGGGATATACTTATAGATGGACTGGAGGCCCTTGGCTGGAGGGTTGATAAACCTGCAGGCAGCATGTTTATTTGGGCTGAAATTCCAAACGGGTGGAGTTCTCTCGATTTTGTCTATGCACTCATAGATCGTGCTAATGTGGTAGTAACGCCGGGGCATGCTTTTGGACCTTCAGGAGAAGGCTTTGTACGGATTGCTCTTGTTCAAACAGAAGATAAGCTTCGTCTTGCATTAAAAAATATACAAAAAAGCGGAATATTCAACTGAAAAAAGTGGGCAGGGAAATCCCTGCTCATTGATACATCTTTACTTCTACGATACGAATTCCCCAATTTCCTTTAATGGCTTCTCCCGTATCAATTGCTTTAGCGCTCCCATGCTTTTGCATCTATACAGGATTTCCAAACGAAACAATACTTGAATCAACAGTGGTAACCGATAACCTTTTTTCCATGAACTGCACGAGAAAATACTAGACTATTATTAGAAATTAGAATAGTAAAAGTAAAAAAATGATCAATATTTTCTTTGTTGTTTTATTTTTTTGTTTTTCAAATTATTGCGGTAATTGATATTTCATTAACATGCTGGTTCTTTAAATCTGTACTTATAATTAATCTTTGAGAAGATTTTCAGCCGCTAATTCAGTTCTTATAGAATTTTTTAATATTTATTGCCCGAATTATAATATGGTCATTGAAATTTTCAAGATCGCAGAATTGTGATAACTCTTTGAACCGTTCAATGTGTTTAGGTTATCTACTATCTTTCTCCCTCTCAACAAAATAAAAAGCACCCATGAAAGGTGCTCTCGAAAGACTTATTTATTCTCCTCTTCTATCTCTTCATTCTCTTCCTGCTGTTGTTCAGACGGTTCCTCTGTTGGGTCCGGCTCATCATCATCCACTCCGCATCCAGTCAAAATCCCAAAAGACAAGAGAGCCGACATGAGAGCGAATAAATATTTACGCTTCTTCACCCTACTTCACCCCTTTCGTTCATCTCTTCCAGTTAGCATCTCCCCCTTTTGTTCAATAGATACAATTTAGAGTGAAAAACCGCCTGCAATAGTAAGATGAAATGGGCAAAGCTTTCGCTTTATTTAGATACCTCGTGCGCACTTTCCCGCGTAACCTGTGCCAAAGCAGGAAGTATCATACTTCAAACGCTTCTTGAAAGGCCCTCAGTCGAAAAGAGAACGTTACGGAACGAACCGTACCCGTACGTTTTAATATCCTTTATTCTGATTTTTAACGTATAGCCTAATGGACATTTGTACGATTTACATTTTCTTTTTTAATTAGCTGTCCTCTCGTAACACCCAACTGGTTTGTTGCCTTTAAAGTACGCCATACGCTTGTTCCGCTTCGTTTCCCTTGCAGCGCTTTGTAAACATCATAGGAACTCAGTGATATCAAGGGTTTCTTGTGTGATTGTCTTAATTTTAGCAAAGTATTCCTATACGTATCAAGAACTTTATTCAATGTTTTCATACTGGGTATCCCCGTTACTGCTGCAGTAAGACAACGAAAAACATTCTCATTTCGGAAGCTTCTAGTTACCATAACGCCTGTTATTGGAAGTCAGTTTACTTTATTTAATTCCTCATTACACAATACCGAAACGTTATTCCAACCATAAGCCACATCGTCTACTACGGTTTCTCCAAACGTACTGGTCCTACGAATATATTCCTTTCCTCCCATTCGTCTATAAAAACCAAGTCCAGACTTATTTTGTTCCATAACCCAAACCATCATAGAATATATGCCTTTTTCTTTAAAATGCTGAGCAATAACTGAAAGCAGTTGCCTGCCTACACCTAACCCTCTACAATCCTGTGAAAGATAGAGTGCATATAATTCACCATCAAAATGTTGCTCTTCAATGCTTCTTCCTGCTGCAAAGCCTATAATTTTCCCTTCACCGTTCATGGCTACATACATAAACGGCTCATTTTCGTTATCTAAAAACTGATTCCAGCGTTTTTCAGCCTCTTCGTATGATAGTTCATCGAGATATTGGTCTGGCATTAAGCCCCGATACGTAGTCTTCCATCCATCAACATAGACCTTTGCTACACCCTCTATATCCTGTTTACTTGCTTTTCTAATTTCCAAATGAACCACCTCACCTAAAAAAAGGAACTTAATAGAAATGATTATACCATTTCTTATTTCACTGGTAGCTTGTAATTTTTATTATAATACAGTACGTGAAATTCACCAATTGGTTCAATACAGTCAGTGATGCCGCATATAAGAATTGAACGTTCCGTCCCACAATCCATCAATTGTACCGCTGTTATCTCTTCAGCTTTCCACTGCTTGTAGAACCTCTCCCAGTTCTTTGGCATCGCTATAGTAGAACGACCAAATTTGACTCCTTGCTTCTTTGTTACTGCGATGTCCTCGGCTTGCCTTGTCTTGATTTCCTCACGTTCTTTTTCAGCGAATGCAGTAAGCAACGTAAGGATGATTTTTTGAATCGCCTGTTTCATGATGTCGTCCTGCTCGTTGCTCGTGTTTATCATCGGTTCTTTGATGAAACGCAGCTGTACTCCATTTTTAACGAACCAATCATATTCGCTCATAGTCTCATTCATATTGCGACCCATGCGAGTGATGGAATCAAACACGACTGTATCCCCTTCTCGAATCATTTGCTTTAACAATTGATACTGGGGACGGTCGAAATCTTTTTCCGCTTGCCTTATCGATGAATAGGTCACGTTCTCCGATACCCTCGGCTTTCATCGTCTCAATTTGTCTTGCTTCGTTTTGCTCTTTGGAGTTAATATGTTTTTATAATACTAAAGAAGCTGTACATTCTCTTTATACAGCTTCTTTAGTATTATAAAAACTCCTAATTCTCAATGATTATAGGGCATTCCGCAAGAACAGCGATGCGAACCAAATAGTAAGTTATAAGAAGCAGGAAATTCTTGATTTACACGTTGTACTTCTCGTGCAAATTCTTTATCGTCTTTTGGCACTCGACAGAGCGCGTCTGCTTTTTCTTGCGTGTCTATGTTAGCTCCGGGAGGCACAAATCTATTTGCCGGAATACGCACACCATTTGTTACTACTGCATTATATGAAATAAATGTTCCTTCTCCAACAACTGCATTGTACACAATTGACTTAAAACCGACAAATGTCTTATTTCCTATATAACAAGGACCATGAATGAGAGCGCCATGTGCAATACTTACTTCGTTCCCGATATAGATTGAATACCTTTTACCATCAACACAAAAGAATTTGTTCAATAAACCATGTAAAATAACTCCATCTTGCAGATTTGTGTTTGAACCGATGTAAAACGGAGTTCCTTCATCCGCACGAATGCTCACATTAGGAGCTACATATACATTATCCTTAATTCTCACATCGCCTATCACACTAGAAAAGGGACTGATGAAAGCTGTTTTATCAATTTGGGGATAACGTTGAATCGGATTAAATGAAGTAATAGGATTGGGACTGATAAAGGGAGCAAACGCCTGATAGTCGCTGTCATAATTTCTTTTTACTTTCTGTTTTTCGTTCAAGAAAATATCTCCTTTAAAATCATATATGCAATATTTTATGTACGGCTGTTGAAAGATAGTGAAGGCTATATTTTTGTGAAGGATTTGCTTGTAGATTTTTGGGAGCAGATTCATATTGCGAAGGTGAATGAACGGTATATGCTCATGATTGAGGCGGATACGCTGTTGTTTGAAAAAGGATTTTCATCGATTGAGTTTTTAAAGCCTGAGAAAATGGAGGATGTGATTGAGAGGATTGGGCGGAAGGTGGAGATTCCATTATCCCCAAACGTATTAAATTAAATTCTTTTCATCGTACACACCTTTGTTCGTACTAACTACTAATTATATCTACTACAAATAAAACAAAAACCATGCTCAATAAAAAGCATGGTTTTTGCCTCTAAAATTTATCAATACGATTCGGTCTTTTGAACAGTCGATTTGTTCTCTCCACTTCAGCAAATACACTATGTTCTTTGTTCCTCTTTTCAGCGTATGAGAAAGTTTTTTAAACACCATATTTTATTTTTGCAACGTCTTAGAACTGTGATTTGCCTTAATTAATTGTCCTCGCGTAACACCGAGCTGGTTTGTTGCCTTTAAAGTGCGCCATACGCTCGTTCCGCTTCGTTTCCCTTGCAGCGCTTCTTGGTATAATGCTATTACCTCTTTCACTTTATCTGCGCCTTCTTCAAGAAACTCTATACGATAATACTGAACACCATGCTGTATGAAATGATTTAAGTATTCAGCTCCTGATTGTTCAATCGCATTATATACGGTATTACGACAACCGATATCTACTCTTACCGGGTGAGACATACCAATACGATCTTGAAGAGAAACTCGATGCGTTTCGCAGGGGCGACCACAGTTTGTAAAATCAGTACCTTCGCTTAAGAATGTACAATATACGCAATGTTCTGTGTGGAACATTGGTAAATGTTGATGGATAACAATCTCCATTTGGTCTGTCTTTGCTATTTCAAGCATATCCATCATCTGTTGAATATTTAAATCGTAGGATGGTGTAACCCGGTCTAATCCGCGCTCTAAAAACATCTCAACTGCTTTATGGTTTGCAATGTTCAAGGAGAAATCTCCAATGAGCGGTAAGGATAGCTGTTGTTCAATATAGTAATGCGCTGCTCCTAAGCTTCTTACGAGAATAGCATCTGGACTCGCCTTTACAATACCGTTTAAAATGCCATTTTCCCCCGGCATATGAATGCGTGGTGTTGCTAAAGCTATTTGCTTTCCTGCTTTGCGTACAGCTTGTACTGCCTTCGGATAATCTGTTGTAAATTCAAAATCCGCATAAATAAAGGTAACGTCTGTTTCACATGCTGCATAAATTTGTTCCATTGTGCGGCAAAGCACAAACAGTTGAGGAGCTTCTGCATTTGCGCGTTTCTGTGTTTGAACTGCTGTTGATACTGAATGCTTTTTATATTGCTTCGGTTGCTGTCTCAGCGCAAGCAGCGCATCGGAAGCTTCGCGGCGCATACGATTCAATTCCTTTACAGGAACGATGACATTGCCTGAAAAATGCGCAGTAACATGTGCCAGTTCAAACACAGTGCCTCCTAAGCGGCCCCATTGCTCCTGCAAGTATTCTGATGTTAGCGGTCGTTTCAAAGCCTCCTGCAGCAGTTCTTTTGATTCAATTGTTACAGTATGACCTGTCGCTTCATCACGCCACACGGAAACGAGGGACTTTCCTGCTTTTCCATATGCATCAATCGTTATAGGGAATAGCTTATACGCATGCTCAACTTCAAATGTTTTACGCAAACGACGGTCTAGTTCTTGATCGCTCGTTTTCCAAATACGATCGCCAACACGTACCTTCGTTAAATTTACATCATGACGACCTGGAACAATTTCGATCAAGCCATTCTGTATTTCGCCCTCTACTTTTTGTCCCTTTTTACGAAGGTCATAGATGCGGCCTCCTTCTTCTTTTTCCTCAGGACGACCAGCATCAAAGACAATGCCGTCACCGCGCTTTACCGGTGCTTGTAATTCACATAATACAGCATCCTTTAATACCTTTTTCACCGTACCTAAAAACACGCCGCGGCTTTTTGGAAATGTTCCATCAAGCAGCTGTTTATGATTCGTTCCGCTTAAAAATCCATATGTGAAACCACGGCTGAAGCTTTGCTCTAGCTCGCGCAATTCTTCTTTTGTAGGGCTGTAATCTCGACCGGCTATATACTCATCAATTGCTTTTCGATACTTACTTACTACGTTTGCTACGTATTCCGGAGATTTCAAACGACCTTCGATTTTAAACGTAGAGACGCCTGCTTCAATCAAATCGGGTACCAGTTCTAATGCAGCCAAATCCTTTGGAGACAACAAATATGCAATATTCCCCATCTCTCGCTTTTCACCATCTACAATTAAATCGTACGGCAGGCGACATGCCTGTGCACATTCCCCGCGATTTGCAGAGCGTCCACCCCACATTTCTGAGGTTAAACACTGCCCAGAGTATGATACACACAATGCACCGTGCACAAATACTTCGAGCGGCACATCTGTTTTATTTGCGATGGTTTGAATTTGCTTTAAGTTGTTTTCACGACCAAGCACTATAACCTCTAAATCATACGGCTTTAAAAATTGTACAGCTTCTGGAGATGTAATCGTCATTTGAGTAGAACCATGGATTGGAAAGTCAGGCGAAATTTCGCGAATCAGTTGCACTAATCCCATATCTTGCACAATAAGTGCATCCACTCCTGCATCTATACACGCTTCTACTAGCTTGCGCGCATCCTCTAGCTCTTGTTCAAATACTAATATGTTAAACGTAACGTATCCTTTTACATTGTATTTGTGCAAATATTTCATCACGTCTGGCAATTCTTCCATCGTGAAATTTTTCGCACGTACACGGGCGTTAAATTTATCTACTCCAAAAAATACGGAATCTGCTCCGTTAGCAACAGCGGCGCGCAAGCACTCCCAATTGCCAACAGGTGCTAATAATTCTACTGCATGTTTGCCCTTCAAACATCTCAATCCTTCCTGATTTAAACTCACGACTTTAATATTACTGTATAAATGGCTTGTTTACAAATGTGTTTGTATATGATTATGAGGAATGTAAAAAACTAACTAGTTAGTTTTTGATTACGATACATGAAATTCCTAAAAATAATAAGAACATTGATATCCATGTAGTGTTTATTGTTTGAAATATTATTTTATAGTTTTATTACGGTGCGTGAAATTAAACTTTGCAAGAAAAAGAAGCGGGCACAATCCCGCCTCACACTTCTACCCTCTTCCCCTCTTCTGCTATATGATAAAGCAAATGAGCAAGATGATGAATAGAACCATATTCCTGCTCCTCTTCATTTTCATCCTCTTCCTCTTGGAATTCAAGATCATTTAAATATAATGCCATGAATTCATAAAAATCCTTAAGCTGAAACGAATAACAAGCAATCGGATCTTCTCCGTCTTCTTCATACTGCAAAGATAAGTAATATTCTCTCCCATCTGCATCTTCCGCATCAAAAAACACGAAAAAACCGATATTTGTATCAAGCTCAAACAAATGTCTAGTTCCACCCTCTGTGACTCGTTCAAAATCATCTTCATTTAACTTTTGTACCGTTATTGCCGGCATTTCATCTTCATCGTGAAATGATACAGTAAAAGATTCCATGTTACCACCTCCACATATAATGTCTCTAGGATGCACAATTTTTTTTGGCTTCAAACAATTCTGCATGGCTGCATTTTCACATAGAAACCTTATCCCTTGTACTGCAAGTACCCATCTAGCAGCTGTTTTTTCATTTGTACATGCTTGTCAGGATCACGTAAGGAATCAATATATAAATGGATTGCAGCCCTCGCTTTTTCCCGAAACTTCGCTTCTTCTGCCAGCTTCTGCAAATCCTTTGGTACAAACAAAAGCTGCTCTTTCACCCTTCCCTCTAGTTCATCCCCTGTATATCCTTCTTGTTCAAGCTTTTGTCTTATCCATGCCTGAAAGCTGTTTTCTTCCATATGTATCTCGTCCTTTTTGTTCGTCTTTTTTTGTGGTTATTGTACCTATTTCGTTTTACTCTTGTACAGAGTTTTATTAGCTTTTACAAGACGTCTAACTGCAGGTTATCCTGCCAAAGAACGAAAATTAAAAGTTCGCTATTTTTTGCTGAAACATTACTACATAAATCATAGAAAACGAAAAGGAGCACAGCAAATGCCCCTTTCTGTCTATTCAAATGTTTCTAAGCCATCCTCTAACACTTCTGCTGTGTTTTTTTGCAAAGGCATCGTATCAATTGTACCATCCGCGTACATGCTGTTTACTTGTCTGTGTGTAATCGCAAAGCCTTGCACGCTTTCCGTATCGGTATGGTGCTCAGCTGGATTGTAGTGCAATAGATCCGTCATAAATAAACTTGGTTTATTTTCTGTCATATGTTGCTCCTCCTTTAACTATTTTCCTATCTAATTTCTGTTTAAATAGAGAAAAATATCGTAGGAAGAATCATCCAATATCTCCTCTGATGAATACCTATAAGGTATCTTTGTATAGAATTCTTTAAAGTGAAACCCAAAATTTCTTTGTCACTCAAGACTTTAGGATTTGTAAAGGAAAATTGCTTAAAATTATAACATTATTTAATTACAGTAAATGAAATTTATGTTAGATTCCTGTATAAAAATCATTCAGAAAATAAAAACCCCTGTACGACTACAGGAGTTAGAGAGAAATGCCTGTGGTTATTGTTTAGTCATTATAACCACAGAAGGTACAAGCGCCTATAATAATCAATAAGATAAAGAGTACAACTATAATCGCGAAGCTGTAACCATAACCTCCACAACCGTGTCCATAACCGCAATAGCCATAAGCAGGTATAGTGTAACAGCTATAAAACGGAACAGGCTGAACAGGAGGTATATTTTCCCCGTAATGACTATGAGGCGCATTGTTGCTATAAGTATGTGCATTTGACATCATTGCAGCTCTTCCCTTCGTTTGTAAGGAGGGACGCTTTGAACGGATACAATATATCATACGCCTATAAAGAAAACATGAGCGCGTCTATTTCTTTATTTTTCAAAAAAGGTCTTAAGCCAAAGCGTTTTCTCCGTCCCAAAACGCTTGTCTCATTCCACTTCAGAATTCTTTACTTTTTAATCATTTCTAATGCTGGTCATTCCTAATGCCGTATGATCCCACAAAATTTTTTCAACAGTTTCCCATTGGTGATGCTCACATCGAATCATGAGTACAACCTCTGATGTTATTTTTTTACGTCCTCGCTTATTCTTTTTAACAATCCACAATTTTATTAAGAATCCTAAGCATAATCCTGTAACAGCTCCAATAATTCCCCAAATAATAGGTCCCCATTTTAATACATATCCATAAATCGTCCCCAAAAGCATGAAACACGTACCTAGTATTGCTGCTATGTCAAACATGCTTAATCCATCCGCTCGGTGAATCGTATCGAATAATTGTCTTGGTTCAGTTTTTTTATCTAGGGGAGCTGCCAATATCTTTTCCTTTGGAATCCCATTTTTCTCTAGTGCAGCAATGGCGAGCTCAATGAAAATGGATTTTTCAAATGTACTGATCACTAACATATGTATTCACCTTTTCTTAATCATACAGGTAGTTTAAAATTGGGATTTTGATAATTCTGACGTAAATATGTAGAGAGCTCCTTTTCAAACAATTTATTATATTCAATTGCAGAAACATAAGCATCATATATGATAAATAAATATATGGAAGGAAGATATAGCGCCCATTGCATATTCATTACATTTTTAGCTTGTATAAACTCTCCAACCATCGTAAAATGAATTGCCTGCGGGATATGTCCGAAGTACAGGATTATGACTGTATAGCCAAACATAAAAAAACCCGTAATAATTTTATGGATATATAGATGCCCGAGCCCGGGAATTAAGGCCGACCATACTAAGGCAACCCACGGTATACGCTTATCTAAAAAATTAATATCCCAGGCATTTATTCTTAGAACAGGGATAGGAGCATCTTCCCAATCAGCTAATATAAAAAGTTTATTATGATCCACGGTTTTCCGATAGCCGTCCCATATTCCAAGCATATAGATTCCTATATATAAAATTAACCATTTTTTATCGAGAACTTCTTTAGCTGTTTCGAAGTCCCCTAGCAAGGAGTAGAGTATTCCTGAATTGATATGCGCATGATTGTTAATAAATGCTTCCCATACAATGAGAATAAACGCAGCCGCATAGCGGTCTAATAATAAATGTCCAAACCCCGGATACGAAAAGGCAAAAAAAGCGACAACCAAAGGATTTCGTAAATGGAGCTGTGAAGTGTTAAATTGTGAAAGATAAGCCCTTTGTCTTCGGAAAGTAGAAAATTGATTCATATTATCTACTCCTGCTTACTACTTTTTTTAATTCATTTACAATCGTGATTATATTCTTTTCAAAATTACGCAATATAGCAGCCTCCCAGCCTTTTATGAAATTGCCCGAATGCCAGACCTTTATCTCTCCTTTTTGCCGCCTAAATAGATTTCACTTGTATAATTATTTTTCTTTACTTTTTTTACCATTATTCATATTTCTTTTAATTTCAAGCAAACTTGAATTCATTTTACAAGTGCTCTTTGATAAAGTTGAACATACGCACTAGGTACAATCAGATATTAGACGATAAAACACAAAAAGCCCGTAGGAAACGGAATCCTACAAGCTTTTATTCCTCTTCGCCGTATGTTAGGGTATATCCACGATTCTTTAATTCGATCACGAGATGCTTCGCGTTCTGTAGATCTGTATGAATAACGAACAAATAAGGGTCGTTTTCCGCAGGGACTTGGTTCGCTCTGTACGTTTTAAGAGCAACACCTTCACACTTAAACCCTCTATTCTCAAATTCTTGTACAAGGGCCTTTGCTTGCCAAAAAGCAGTGTTCGGTATAATTACTTTATAAGGTGTACCATCGCTTACACCTTCTAACACTTTATCTGTCCCATAGCCTTTATAATTATACTGAAGATGCGGATTATCGACAAAGCCACTCCATTCTCCTCCCCACTCAAAGCCAATGGATTTTGCATAAGCAATTGCAGAACGAAATGGCTCTCTTCGATAAGCAGCTCCTGACCAAACATCTTTTCCGTCAATAATTGGAACGAAGTCCAAAGCTTGACCTACAAGATGATAAGATCGCAGTGTTTGTGATACCCCTCTTGCGACATTTGCACGTTGTTGCTCTAAAGTACGAGTGGTTTCATAGATTAATATATCCACATTATGGTCAATACAATACTGGTACCACTTATAAGCAGCAGCCCTCGTATTTGGAGCCAACTTGTCCAAATTCGCTCGGTTCCGTTTGTCATATGTCATCTGAAATGCCATTACACATCTTCCCCTTTCGTATTTTTATGATTTGTCCAAGCTCTTAGTACCATACCAGCAGTCAGGTGAGTTATAAAAAGCAATTATCTCTCCCTACCCTATAGTACGGCAAACAAGGCTGATGAGTGATAGGGCATTCAACTAGTTTTTCCAATATTAAAGCCCATTTTACGTTTTTAGAATCCTGAATGAATGAAAGAAAGCTGCAAAAAAAAAAGAGAGCTGCATATATGTCAGCTCCCTGTTAATTAGGTTGAATAAGTTCGTTTTTATAAAAACGCCCTTTTGGTTCTATAATTAAAAATAAAAGATCCCTTGGAGTTTATTTCATATTTTAGCTCTACGTAAGACTTGCGTCATCATATCTACGTTAGGATAGTTCTTTTCTCGATACTGTTGAATCACCTTTTCCACATCAAAATTCACCCGCTCAATAGATGTTCTAAAGCCATCCTCCTGTATCTCGACAATACCGTAGGAAGCTTTATTTAGTCCATCAAAAGGTAAGCCGACACTGCCGATGTTCATAATCACCCTGCCGTTAAGATATCGAATATAGGGCTTATGAATATGAGCATATACATACAGATTCACTTCAACAGCTGACATCATCTTAGATTGCAAAGTTTCATCATCCGCGTTTGGCGGAATGATATCAAATAAGCTGTTCGGCGTCGCATGAAATACATAGAATGATATACCCTCAACTGTAAAATTTATTTCTTTAGGCAAGCTGTCTAAGTACTCAATATCAGATTGGACTAGCTGGCCTACAGTCCATTCACGTTCCTTGTTCATTATTTCCCATACTTTATCCGGCACTTCCCCCTGCCGAACCCCGCGGACTACCCATTCATCTGCATTTCCCTTAATAACCTCTGTATGTAATGAGCGAATTAAATCGAGCGAACGCTTAGGTTCTGGACCGCGATAACAAAGATCACCAAGTACATACACCTTATCAACCTGTTTCTTACTTATGTCCTCTAATACGGCATCAAGTGCAACTGCGTTGCCATGGATGTCAGATATAAATGCTAGCTTCATTTCATTCAACCTCCTACAAAATATTCATATTTAACCTTATCATCATACCTTCTCTAAGTCTAAGATTGAATACTTAGAGACTAAATTGGATGTCCGTATTGGAATTCTGAATTTGATCTTGTTACCTCTACTTTTTCAATCGATGAAATGTGCTTTGGATTGATAAATACTCCAGAGCAATAAATAAACTCGTCAGTTAAAACACCCGCCTTTTTCGTAAGCTCCTTTAAAAATTCCTCAGGGTGCATATCAATCTCATATTCTCTACCACTATTCATACATACTTTTGTTTTAATAAGCTTCATAAATTCCCCTCCCCTTCCCCTTATTATAATGTAGTCGATTCCAAAAGAGGTAATAATTACCTTTCATTCTATCCTATCCCATTCCGTAATCATAGCATTTCCTGAGACTAATACTCCGTTCTTTTTGTACAAAACAAAAAGAACGATTGAAACCACTCTTCATTGCCGGGGTCTTTCACCTTAGAAGCTGTTTACTATTTTCTAGTACTAGTAAGATTATCCCACCTCTTGTAATGATAAGGAAGAATCCATTCTTTGAAGCCCCTAACACATTCATATTTTTCCTCTTTAGTACACAATAAAAAAAAGTAAAAATAATGTAAATTATGAAAATCAAGGTTAACTCCTGCTCTAAGTATGCTACAATAAGGAGAAATTTAATAAGGAGGGATACACATGGTGAAACAAACGGTAGCATTGCAAGGAGACCACCATATGAAGCGAATTTCCGAAATTGTCCAAGAGGCAAGCAAATTTCAAAGTGAAATGACCTTATACACCCCTACCTATAACAAAAGGATTAATTTAAAAAGCATACTTGGATTATTATCGCTGCCATTACACAAAGGAGCAGAAGTAACAGTAACCGCTATAGGAACCGATGAACAAGAAGCGATCGCATCAATTGTCAGCAAATTATAAAATACAATGTGCACTAGAATAACTTGACCCGCTGTCACGATGAAGGGTAACACAAATATATATCAAAACAGGAGAAGCCGCCTCAAAAGGGCGGCTTCGTTTGCTTTACTACATCAAGGCGTTAAGCTTATTAGCATTTGACCTTTTCGCTTATATATTTGTCCAACATTACTCTACTTGTTTTAATGATGTTCTCTGGCAAGGACTGAACATGAAAATATTTAAGTTCCTTACTTTCTTCATCAATTTGAATCTCTCCAGTAATATCAGAAGAATAGTAACAAATAATAACATTGTATACTTGATCACCGTTGGGGTATTCATAATACATCTGATCCCCCGAGAAAATGTGGAAAAACCTTAACTCTCCTACCGTTAACCCCGTTTCTTCGAAAACCTCCCTTCTCGCTGTATCCTCAATAGCTTCACCAATTTCCATAAAACCGCCTGGTAGTCCCCAATCATTTGTATCTGCTCTATGCTGTAACAGAATTCTACCTTCAGCATTGATTAGAATTACAGCTGCTGCAGTTAATATTAATGGACGGGTTCCTACAACAGATCTTAAATCTTGAATATAATTCATGTTAAACCTCCTTATACCACTAGCTTCAGTTCGATATGAAAGAAACAAATCCCTTCACTACTGTACATATTTTTGTTGCTGCACAATCACAAATCTTATTTTCTGCAATAAAGCTTAGTACTTACACCCTTTACTAAAAATATATCCATTTGGACGCCCTATTTTAAGCTATGAACAGGAATATTTCCCCATAAAATTATCTAGCGATCAATTAGCAGGAATGAATACGCTAAACAGCGAACTATAATACAATGTACGTAGATTTTTAATGGGAGAGGGGTAAAAAAGATGATATTTTCCGAATGGGATGACGCATTCAGCCACCAAGACCCACAGACAGAGAAGGAAACAATTTCTCAACAGCCTATAAACGATAATAATATTTTAATTTTGTTGGATATAGTAAAGCAGCTAGACAAATGTATCAAAAATTTAGAAGAAGAATATGGAGCAAAAGCTACAGAGCTTGCAGAAATTCCATTTAATCGGTTAATAAACTACGTTGTTAATATCAGTAAAGCATCCAGCCTATAAAAACTAATAATATAAACCTCTTTAAACAAAAAGCAGCGTAACAGCTGCTTTTTTCATGCCAACTGGCCGTTCCTTTGTTGCGATAATTACAAATGTAAATATAACCATTATCCCGCTATGAAACAACACAGGCATTGGGATATATTACATCATATTAGTTAACCTTCGAAAGGGCGGTATTAAAATTAATAAATTCAGAGCCGCCTTTTGAAAAAGCAAAGAAATATAACAATCGAGATTCACTGCTATCAATCAAGCTCTATATACCGCATACTTCTATTCACCATGTGTCAAGAGATAGGCTTCACAAAATATTATCAAAAGGACTGCAATGCAAATTAACACTTATTGGTACCATTTAAATAGTTACTTTTATTCTGACGATTGACTGTAACACTAGTACCTATGTATAGGAGGCAAGGAAAAGATGAAACAAAACTATGATGTCATTATTGTTGGAGCTCGTATTGCAGGATCTACGTTAGCTTATGAGCTTTCAAAAAGAGGATATGGGGTTCTTCTCTTAGAGCGAAGTACATTTCCAAGTGATATTTTATCAACTCATAACTTTTTTAATAATTCTCTTAGAATGCTCAGGGAAATGGGTGTATTAGATCGATTGCTCGCAACTGGCACACCCACATACAAACGCGCTTATGTGCAATTCGACCATAATATAATTGATGGACACTTTCCTGAGGCAAATGGCGAAACGGATTGTTTATGTATACGTCGTACATATCTTGATCAGATTTTGTTCGAGCATGCCTCAGGACACGAAAAAGTAACTGCACTGGAAGGAGTTCGTGTTACAGACGTAATTGCTGAGAATGGTGTAATCAAAGGAGTCAAAGCAATTGATAAAGCAGGAAATACTAATAGCTATATGTCCAAAATTGTAGTTGGGGCAGATGGCAGAAACTCCACAATTCGTAAATTAGTAAACAGTGAGCGATTAAAATCTGTTCCCACAGATTTTGCGTCCTATGTAGCCTATTTAGATCATTATCCCCAGAAAAATGAAATATGTACTGAACTCTATAAAATTAACGATAAATTATTAATCTCGTTTCCAACGAGTGATAATTTGTGTGTCATGGGCGTTATGTTTCCTCTTGAGGATATGGAATGGAGAGAAACCTTTAAGTCTAATCCTGAGTTAGGCTTTCGCTCTCTCATTGATACCGAATTCAGAAATACGGAGCTTCCCGTTCGGATGCGAGATGCCCGCTTCGTCGGACCGATTAGAGGGCTTTTGGGCTATGACAACGATTGGTATAGAGGAATGGGCAAAGGATGGGCATTAATCGGGGATGCCGTATCCTTTAAAGATCCTGCTGTAGGCCAAGGTATGCATGATGCGATTTATGAATCACGAATACTAAGCGAAATATTAAATACACATAGCTCTTGGAACGATGGTTGGGAGAAAATGGCAGATACTTACCAGAGCTTGATGGAATCCAAAATGAAAACACGATTTGAAATGGCATGCCAATTCACAAAAAATATTCCATTTTCAGACCAGCAGCATTTCATAAATAGTATCATCGCCTCTGACCCTAACCTAACGCAAACGTTTCTTGGTTTATATAACTATACGTTTGAACCCGAAGATTTAGAGAATAAAATTAAAGAACGAATTGCTAGAGAACCGAAAAACAAATAGGAATTTTATTCGTATTGAAAAAAGTTCTGGTGCAAAGATAATTTACAAAAAAACGCAGGACATCTATTTCTTCTTCACTTACAGATTATGATGCAATATCAAATAATTTATTAGTGAATTTTTTTCGATTTTGGGCAGATTTCACTTTGGTGAAGCTGCCCCTTTTTTATTCTTAAAAAAGCATAAATTCCAGCTAAAAGCTCATTCGACGCAGCAAGAATTTTAAAAGTATAACTCTGTCTTCGTCTAAGGGCTCGCCAATCGATGAGTTTTCTATATCATGCGGATGCTTCAATGTCTTTCAAACTCAATAGCAGTATGAAATAATTTCAAATGAAATCTCTTCTTTTATAAAATAGCCGTCTTAAATATAACAAAAAAATAACAAACCTTATTTTTTTATTACAAATTTTACCATGATAATGGTATAATAGTTACGAATATTCTAAATATTCATACCACTTTTATATTATACTACATCACTAAATAGTTTGTTATAGGGGGAGACAAATGAATGTACGAAAGTTGATTATCGGATCCGTAGCAGCTGGCGGAATTGGCCTTTGTATTACAGGAGGATTAGCCTACCAATATGTTTCCAACATGAACAAACAGTTAGATACCTATGTTTTGCCCCATACAACTTTTGAAGATATCCCATTAGGCGGAAAAACAAAGCAAGAGGTTCAGGAAATTGTACAACAAAGAATAGACAAACTAAATCAACAAGCTGTGAAATATTCTTTACCAACTACCACGAGTACCTATACTTGGAAGGATATGGGAGTTCAATACAAAGGTATAAATGTTGCAGACGAAATCTTTAAGAAGCAAAAAGGAACGATTCTAGAACGCTACAAAATGCGTAAACAATCTGAGAAAGGGCAAGCGCAGCAAAAATATCATCTAGATGCCTACTTGGATTCTTCGAAATACGATGTATTTATAAAAGACAAATATAATGAACTTGTATCAAACCCGCAAAACGCTTCTCTTTCTGTTACAGGAACGAATATCACTATTACCCCAAGTAAAGATGGAGAAAAAGTAGACAAGGAAAAACTAAAAATATTAACAGAACAAGCTGTGAAATCAATGGATATAGATATTCAAGTGCCTGTTGCTGCAGTAAAACCAGAGCGCACAACAGAAGATGTGCAAAATATGGGAATTAAAGAGCTCATTGCAGAATATCGTACACCTACGAGCGGCAGAAATGGAAATCAACTGTTTAATGAAAGTCGAGCAGCCGCAGCGTTAAGCAATGCAATTATCGCGCCCAATGAGGTATTCAGCTTTAATGGCCGCGTTGGCGTAACCGATGCTGCTAATGGATACAAGTTAGCTGCTGTATATGTAAACGGAAAAGTTCAGCAAAGTGCAGGGGGCGGTGTTTGCCAAGTGAGCAGTACGTTATATGGTGCTGTCTTACGTGCAGATCTTTCCATTGAAGAGAGGAGCAATCACTCCATGCCCGTTCATTACGTGCCGCTGGGTCAGGACGCCACTGTAGCGGATTACGGACCAGACTTTAAGTTTAAAAACAATACAGGGCATTATATCTATCTTCAAGCCGGTATTGAAGGTAATCAGGTTGTTGTTCGTATTTTTGGAACAAGCACAGGGAAAAGCGTCAATATCTCTTCCAAAGTGGTAAGTGAAACCAATAAAAGCATAGTGGCTGTAACTTACAAAACAGTAACACAAAACGGTCAAGTGGTTCAAAGTGGTCTGCTCAATAAAAGCATTTACAAAAAATCTACATAAAAATACATAACTCCCCCCTTCTATGCAGATAGCGGTATTTTCTGGGTAGAAGGGATTTTTTTAGCACGAGAAAGGATAATATTTTAACAGTTTACAAGAACTAAATGTCAATCAATCATATAGAAGATATAGGGAAGAAGTGATGTATATACCTACTTCTCCCCATAGTCGTAGTTTCATTTATTCTCGACTTAACTATATCTCTGTTCCTTCCATCACTATTTGCACCAAACCTTATCTATCTCCCGTCAACAGTATAATAACCTGCTCATCCTTCACGGAGAAATATCCATCAAGTACCGTTGATTCTTGTATATCTCCTGTTTCATGATGAATACAGCAAGCGGCACGAAACTGCTTCTGGAAAAATAATCGTTGGGAGACTTTTTGGGAAAGGGGAGCAATTTTCACCATCGGTAAGGTACAGCGTAAACCGATGCCCATCCATTTTAGAAAAGCCTCCTTTGCAGCAAAACCAGTGCATATTGCAAGCGGATGATTCGAGTCAACCCCGAACCAATCTGCCCATGCTTGCACTTCTTCCGATTGAAACACATCTTCAACGAAAGCGGGACTGTATTTCTCTATGGTTACGTTATCAATTCCTATTCGGGTATGCGAGGCTGCTGCATATGCTTTTTTATCGGCGTGTGTAATCGAAAGGTGAATCTCTGGCAATATTGTTCCTGAATCAGTCACAGCATACGGCTTTCCAGCTTCTTCTCCATGCTCCGTCCGCAAAATGGAAAGTGGAAGATAATCTGGAAGAGATAGATACGTGCGGATTGCCTTTTTAGCTGCCAATCTTCCCGCAATAAAATCTCCGATACGTTTGGATGTTGCTTTTTTACTTAATAATTTTCTCTCACTCACTGTTATAACCGACAAATCTTGAAGCAACGGCATTACTGGACAGAAAGTAAGTGAAAAATCTTCTGTCATCGTGTAATCCTCCTTGCAAGGAACTTTTCAATTTCCATAAGCGTATCTCCATTTTCACCAACCACATATATATCCGAGGTAATGTCTGTATCGTTTCTCTCGTATATTCGGCTGTATACCTTGACTCGCTCGTCATCTCCTCTTCTTCTGCCGAACAAAACCGTACCAATAGAAATCGGCAGGCTAACCTCCGAGGAGTGAAAGGAATCAACATTTACGGCAATTTGCATAGCAATATCGACTAAAAACGGATCAGCCTGAAAAGTCGGTGCACTTGTAAAAGAAAACAGCTTCCGTTGAATGGGAGGTGCCGCTTCTGCGGTCCCCTCTCTCTCGTTCACCATATATTGTCCAGCCCGGCAAAACAGAGGACCGATTTGCAGAGCGTCATAATGTAAGTTATCGTATACACTTGCGTAAGCAGTACCATTAACAGAAGGAATGCACCTCTTTGTTACATCCGTTCTCTGTTTTGTAAAAGTAAACAGGGCAGAAGCTGTTACACGATCCTTTTGCAAAATTCGTCCTTTTACGAATAAATCTGTTAACCCCTTCACCGCTATGATTCGCTGTCCATTTTTCTCTTCTACAAGAGAAGCTTCCGCCCGTACGCTTACAGGCTGATCAGAAAACAATTTTACAGCATGAAAGACTTTAAATTGTTGAACAGAACGAAGAGTCCACCCGGGTGAGGTAACAGCAGCGGCCTCAGCAAGCATTTCTAAGTGGCAAACCATCGGAAAAATAGGGGTTCCATCCAGACAGTGCTGCTCCAAATACAAATCTTTCTCTCTCGTAATCTTTCGCTCAACAACTGTTGTTTGCAGCGTGTTTTCCTTAAGCATGTCAATAAACGGCCAATCTCCAGGATTAATGGGAATATGCCGATCTTGAAACGATAACAAACGTTCCCCCTTCCCATCTGCCTCAGCACCGTCAAAGGGCCATCTTCTTAAAAACTCCTCTCCAACATTTAAAATTTCCTTATCCCGTCCCAGCATTAATTCGCTTATAAACCAGTAAACACCTTCTTCTGTAGATGTAAACGGGACACCATTCCTTTTCAATACTTCCGTCACAGATGGATCAGAAACAGCTGCGCCGACAGATTGCCACGCTGTCCAGTTAAGTGTAGCATAGTGTAACCCTATCCGTTTCCGGCATTTCGCAACAAGCAAGGCTGACATCAAGGAGTTCGCCGCACTATAATCAGCTTGGCCTTTGTTTCCAAACCTTCCAGCCCCAGAACCAAAGCAAATAAAAGATTGCAACGGGATGTCCTTTGTCGCTTCCAATAGATGACACATTCCGATGACTTTTGTTTCAATGGTACGCTGAATGATTTCCTTTGTCTTTTTCGGAATAATGGTTGACCATTCGACCATTGCTCCGTGAATAACCCCGTCCAGTCGTCCATATCGCTTGAGGATGCCCTGAACCATATTGTGAACCTGATCAGCATTGTTTATATCACATACTTCATACACAATGCCTAGCTGCTTCGCTTTTTTCATATTTTGATAGAGTTCTCGTTCCTTCACTAAGCGGATAAACGCCTTTTTAAAACTGGCAGGAGTAAATGAGGCTCCTACCCGATGCTGTTTTATAAGCTCCTCTCGTTCGTAAGCAGCAAATTCTTCATCATCCATCTCCAACCACGGAGCAAATTCATCCTCTATCTTTGTCCGACCGCAGACGATGACTGTCGCTCCTAATAGGGCAAGTGCGACAGCACATTCAAATACAATACCGCGTCCGCCGCCAGAAAACAAATATACATCTCCTTCACGGACAAAACGCGCCAACGGCGTTTGATGAGAAAAATTGCTTTGTTTATGGTGAACAACGTAGCGCCTATCTGCATATGCCACTTCCATCCGATCATTTCCATCTTCTATCTCCCGTATCATGCTAGAAATAATAACCTCTATCGATTCGTGTGCAGGAAAATCAATTGTTTTTGTCATAACAGATGGCAGCTCCTGTTTGACAGACTTCAGCAATCCCTGCAAAAAAGAACCTAATATATTACCATAGTCACAATCTGTTAGACCAAGGTTTCCTCCTAAACATGTAGCAGCAATATAGCAGGAGGTAAATGGCTTTGCCTGTTCGAAGCGGTCGTAAAAATATCGCAGCAGCATAAACGTGAAATCACTTATTTTACCTATCTCTTCGGATAATCTATCAGCCGGCATCTTAAGTAATTCCGGTCTCTCTTGTAGCGCGCGGAGATCGAGAATACCGGTTAACTCTCCATGCCGCCTCTCCCATAAGGTAAGCTTTGCATGAAGAACATCCTCCGTTGTCATTTCGGATGGAAGGATGGAAAGAACAATTGCACCTCGTTGCTCGAGAGCTGTTTGACATGCGCGCCATTTATCGGCTGTATCCTGTATAAGAAGGATTCGCTTTCCATGAAGCGGAAATAATGCTGCTCTTTTGGGAAGTGCTACTGGTACGAGTTCCACAGTAAAACGGTCAGACTTCAGAGGATAGAGTGGTCGGTGGATAGGCTGCGAGAATAGAGCCGGCATGGCTTCCTTACCGCCCTTCCACTCTTCCAAAATCAGAAAATAGTTAATGCCCCCGAGCCCAAACGCACTCACCCCTGCGCGCCGATTCCAGCCCTCCCTGCTTCCCCATATCCTTGCCTCCGTAGCTAGATTAGACAGCAATACAGGAGAACGATCGTCCGTATAACTAGGAGGAATAACCTTTTCATGTAAGGCTAGCGCCGTTTTAATGAGACCAATTATGCCAGCCGCGGAACTGAGGTGTCCGATTTGTGATTTGATGGTACCTATGGAGTATGGTTTGTACTTATGATAGTCCCCGAATACCATTCGATATGTGTTCATTTCAGTTTCATCACCTAAGCGGGTTCCCGTACCGTGCGCTTCTATATGCGAAAGATCCTCCGCTTTAAGATGTGCTTCCTGCAGCGCTCTCTCAATAGAGCGTTTTTGTCCCTGGCTGCTCGGCGCGAGCACTGAGGTCCCTCTGCCATCACTGGAAGCACCGATTCCACCAATGACAGCATAAATTTGGTTGTTATCGCGAATGGCATCGGACAGCCTTTTTAGCACGACTGCTCCTGCTCCTTCCGCCGGCACAAATCCATCAGAATCTTGATGAAATGGCGGTATACCTTTGGTAGATAGGGCACCTATGACATGCAGTGTTAAGTTATATTCGGGAATCAGATGATGCGCGACTCCTCCAGCAATAACAGCATCAGCAAGGTTTGCCCGCAGGCGATGAATGGCGGCTTCCACCGCAGCAAGAGATGAAGCACAAGTAGCATCGACGGATAGAACACTCCCGCCTGTACCGAGAACCTTTGCCACATAGTGAGCATTTGTTATACCCGTGCTTGCTATATGAAAATCATACGTTTGCACATTCTCTCCCTTGTAATGAGAGATCATGCTCTTAAGCACCTCCGAACTTACAGTGCCGGATACACCTTGTTTTTGAAAAACGGTACGAACAAGTTTCATATAATCTGTAAAAAACATTAGCTTATTTTTAATATTCTCCGACTCCCGAATCGGTAATTGCCCAAATACAATGTCAGTTCTGCTTTTGTCCGCTTTTGTATTTGTTAGCCCTGCTTGCTCGGCTGCCTCCATACCAGCTAGCAGCGAAAGGGTAACTCCCCCATCCAGACTGTTTAGCTCCTCTACAGAAATTCCCCAGCTCTCTGCTTTAAACTCTGGTATTTGTACAACTCCCGCCAGACGTGATGGAGCATAAGCGCTCAATTCTTCATTATTGGCAATGATTTTGTCAAAGCTCCATTTTCTCTCCGGCAAATCACCAATACTTCGATATCCAAGCTTCGTATGCTTCCAAAACGTCTCAATATTCCTCGCACCAGGAACAATAGCTCCCATACCAACAATAGCAATTGGCTCCATCGACACACCAGAATCCACACTTTGACGTTTTACCGTGGCAGCAGGAGAGCTTAAAAGCGCATGATAAGCAGCTGGAGCAATTCCCGTATCGCTTACCGCACTGAAACTTGGAGCACCTTGATTGTAGAATAAATCCAAGGCTCCCCTTACCATAGCCATCATCCCAGATGCAGCCTGCAAAAATCCAATATGAGGAATGCAGGATGTAACCGGCACATTCCCACCCTGTTGTTGAACTGCGTATACTGAAGAGAGCCCTTTTAACTCTGCCTTCTCCCAAAGGCCAAGACCGCCATTTCGACTTTCTATTCTTGTTACACTGCTAGGGGCAATTTCTGCTCGTTGCAATGCTTGCTGGGCGGCCTTTGCTGCGGCAAGCGCAATGTGTTGTTTGTTCGTACGATTGTGTATGACGGAAGATGCAATCCCCTCTATATACCCGTATACTCTCCTTTCTCCAATATCATCCTCACGCATAAGGACAATTGCTGCTCCTCCTTCACATAAAGACGGTATAGCAGAAAAAGAAGAATCCCCCATATACTCTACAATATTGGACGCTGTAATAAGGGGGGAAATTCCAGCAACTACAGCAAACTCGCACGCGTTTGCACGAAGTGCAAGAACAGCTTCCTCCACTGCAGCCAAAGAACTGCACGCTCCGCCATCAATTGCGGCATGACCGCCATGCATATCGTACAAGTTTGCAATTCTCCCAGCGACGATACTAGCAGATGTTGTCATTGTATCAGGAAGGATGGGGGGAACTGTTTGCTTATGCAGCTTCAACACTTCATCGCGTATGCTTACCAAATCAGAAGATACGTCCTGCAGCGCCAACTCCAATATGCGAGTGAACTCTCCTTGTCGAATACGCGGACCATGATCCGTTTCCAATGAAGGACCAAATGTATTTGATGCAATGTAAACCCTCCCCTTTGCAGCAAGCTTCGTTCCCCGTTCGATTCCTCCATCGCGCAGCGCTTCATTCATAATGAAAAGCCCCACCTTCTCCATTGGATGCATATGACGAATTTGTTCTGGTGGAATCAGGAAATCCCGGTAATGAATCTCGGGTATTTCAACGAAATTCCCAACAATCTCCCCTTTTCCTCCCAGCCCCCAACAGTCTTCATACATCTTTGCATCAAAACACTCCTGCGGGATACTTTCCATTACTCGTTTGCCTTCTGATATTAGCTTCCAGAATTCCTGTAATGTATGTGCACCAGGTACCCTACATGACATACCGACAATTGCAATTCGTGTTTTCACGCTCATTCTCTTTCTTCCTTCCTATTTGTTTCACAAATTGCCAACTGCTTATCCGTCTGGATTACTGTGTCATCCATTCTCCCCAATCTGCTTCCAGACACTTCCTTCCAATAAACCAGTGTACGTCCGTTCCGATCAACAAGGGTAAGATCAGCCCGGTACTCTGTATACCGTATTGACAGCAGCTCCACAATTAAGTAGCTTTCTTCCTGATGTATATCATCACTGCAGCATATCATATCTCCTATACCGCTTATTCTGACCTTCTGTCCATACTGATACTGCCAAGCGTAAACGGCAACACAGCATGCGAGCTCGGTCAATGACTGAAATCGTTCAGCGAGAGTTTTATACATGTCTTTCACGTTCACTTTCGCAATCATGCTCCAATTGCTATCACGCTGCAACCACTCGATAGCTATGCCTTCTCCTAAAAACGCCCCGCTCTCTTCCTTTACCCCAGCATGCCGCATTCGGGTTGCGTATCGCTCCATAGCACGAATCGTTTCTGTAACATCGGATCGTAACATACCAGTCTTTGGATTGTATGTTACGATCCAATCCTTTGATTCAAGTACGGAATCAGGGGGCATTATCCGAAAAAAGACGAGTTCTTCACTTCTCCTAATCTAGTTTGAAAATAAGTCATGATTTTTCGAAGGGTATGGTAATCTCGGACACGAAAGCCTGGTTCCTGCTCCAATCCAAAGTGCTGACGGATATCGGTCATGATGGCGACTTGCTTAACCGTGTCAATGCCAAGGTCAGCCTCTAAATCCATATCGAGTTCAACCATGTCTGCCGGGTATCCTGTGCGTTCTACAATACAATCCACAATAACCTGACGTACATCCCCCGCCGTAAATGATATAGATTCCGCAACGCTGCTTTCAGGTGCTTGCTGCTTGGCTCCGTCAAGTCTGGAGATGAGATAGTCAGCCATCTTTTGCAATGTAGGGTAATTGCGAACTTTAAATCCTAGTTCTTGCTCCACGCCAAAGTGCCGATGTGCTTCAGCAAAGACAGCCACTTGTTTCACGGTGTCAATTCCAAGATCAGCCTCCATATCCAAGTCAAGCTCGAGCATATCCCTTGGGTATCCTGTACGCTGTGCCATTAAGGAAAGCAAGTATTGTATTACCTCTTCTTGCAAGCTGTTCTTACCTTGTTGCGGCAGTTCGTTTACAAAGGTTTCCCTTGCTGCATTTGCCTTCTCTCTTCGTCTTGAAGGCTGCTCCAGCACCTTCCATACCTCCGGTTCTTCCGATGGCGGCTGCTGCGCTGCATCTCGCAACACTGTCGGCTCTTCTGTAACCTTTAGACGTTCCGGTATTGGTACCTTTCCTTCTTTACTGCTGGATTTCAATTGTACAAATGCATCAATCATATCCCGCAACGATTTTAAGAATAGAAGAGTTGCATCATCTTCCCCTTTTCCCGAAACAATTTGGGACACTCCTTGCAGCAAACGGGCTGCTGCAATTGTCTCTTCATTCGTTTGGTTTTTATATTCCATGCCCTTGCCCACCTTTTCTTCATTAAGATATATAGGAATTAACCGGCCTTTTCCATGTACAAACATACAAGCTAGCGTTCGGTGAATTTGTTCGACTTCCCCGATCTTAGGATGCAAGGAAGCTTGCACATAAAAATCCTTACCCTCCAATATTTCTGAAATAAACGAACTAATTGCCCACTTAGGACCACATTCTATAAACAATCGAATACCAGCTTCATAGGCATTTTCAATTGCCTGCTGGAGGCGGACAGGCTCAACAAATTGGCTTTCTAGCAATGCCGGATAATCATCAACATGTACATGGCGGAGATTGCTTCCTGTAATCGTTGAAATGATATCATACGTTGGTTTATAAAACGTACATGTATTTAACGTCCGCCGATATGGCTTTCGTGCATTTGAAATGAGCAAAGAATGATAGCCGTGCGAGACAGGAAGCAGCTCCGTCTGGATGCCTGCCTTTCCATATATACCGCACAATTCCTGAATTGCTGCAGTTTCTCCTGACACGATACACATCCGCGGGCTATTATCGGCGGAAATATCACAATAGCCGCCCACTTCCTTGAAATACCCTCTCGCTTCTCCAGCATCACAGTAAACTGCCAGCATTTTTCCGGCATCTTGCGTTGAAAGGGAGAGAACAGACATTGTTCTTTCTCTTACCGCCTTCAAAGCATCCCGCATCGACAGGGCCTCGGTAGCGACAAATGCGGCCAATTCCCCTGCACTCTGCCCGATTGCCGCGTCAAATTCCAATCCGTACGCCCGCAATAATGCAAACATAGCACAATTTACAGCGAAAACAGCACAATGAATATCCTCATCCGTTTGCTGAAAATCCTCCGGGTAATCCGTAAAAAAGGTACTGCTTAAGGATCTCCCGCATAGCACCTTATATTCTTCATCCATACGCTCCATAAATTCCGCCGCTAAAGGGAAGTGCCCCAGCGCTTCTCTCAGCATGTTCGGGTATTGGACTCCTTGACCAGGAAACACAACCGCAACTTGCAATTTTGGATCGATTTTAGCTGTGAATACTCCTTGCTGCCGTAAAAAGTTAAGATCTATTCCTTTAGAAACAGCTGTTACAAGCAATCTTGCCTTTCGCAATAGCTCCTGCGAATCATTGGCGACAATTGCTGTCCGGTACAAACCAGGGTGCATCGGAGGAATGGCTTGCTGCATCTCGCGTATCATTGAAAGGTACTGCTCACCAGACCATTTCTCCATATTTTGCGCAGCCTGGAGCAAGCTTAGGGCACAATCTAATAGGCTCACCCCCTGTGTCACTGCAATTGGCAGAATATCGCTGCACTTTGAGGCTTCATAAGAAGAGAGGGAATAAGATTGCTGCTCGGTTGGTTTATATTCTTCGAGAATCATATGACTGTTAGCTCCGCCTAAACCAAAGCCGCTTACTCCAGCCCGCCGCGGCTCATTATATTCCATCTCCCACCGTTCACAAGACGTCACAACTTGGATAATTTCTCTGGTACTGTTAAGTTTCGGATTTACAACTTCTATATTAATAGATGGCGGGATGACTCCCTCCCGCAAAGCAAACACAGTTTTCATTACCGCTGGAACAGCAGCAGCAGCCAATAGATGGCCCATATTTGATTTTACGGATCCGATGCGCAATGGCTTCGTTCTATCCGTACCGTACGCTTTCAGAAGCGCCTCTATCTCGGTCGAATCCCCCATTACCGTTCCGGTGCCGTGACACTCGACGTAATCAACTTGCTCTGGAGATACTTCAGCCTGCCAAAGCGCCTGCAGCATTGCACTTGATTCGCCTTCGAGCGATGGCGAGAGAATAGAACCGCTTTTTCCGTCAGATGTAGCCGCAACAGAGCGAATAAGAGCAAGTATGTTCTGACCGTCGCGCTGCGCATCCGATAATCGGCGCAAAACAAAGAAGCCCGCTCCTTCTCCAGGAACAAAACCATCCGCCCGTGCATCAAACGGCCGAATCCCATCAGCTGATAACGCTTGGATTCCACATCCCCCCACATAAAACTCCGGGGTCATATCAGCATTGATGCCTCCGACCAACACAACGTCGCTTTTTTTATGACGGAGAGATTGTACGCCGGCTAAAAAGGCAAGATGAGTCGAACAGCAGGCGCCATCGATCGCCAGTTGCGCTCCCTTAAAATTGAAATGCTTCGCAACGCGGCCTGCTGCAAGGCTTCCTAAATAGCCTGCCAACGTGTCTTCCGTAACCCTTGGAAGCTGGGCTGTAAAACATTGTTCCGCTTCATCCAAAATACACCGCTGCAGAGCAGGAGAAATGGCGTATTCTTGTTCTTCTAGAACTCTCGCAAAAATAGCATGGATTTCTTGATAGTTCACACGGACATCTGCAAGAAGCTTTTTATTTTGATAAGGTAAAAATCCTAATATAACGGACACTTGTTCTCCATCCCATATGTTCGGATCATAACCGGCATTCTGAAGGGCTTGCTCAGCGCAAACTAAAGCAAGGTAATGAGCCTCATCGATATATGGGACGGAGGATGGCGGGATTTTCCACTTTAAAGGATCTTGCTCTGTACGGGAAAGAAATCCTCCTAGCTTCGTGTAGGATTTTTCAGGAGCTGCCCGGGAGCTGTCATAAAATAAGTCACTATCAAATCGTTCATGCGGGATTTCTGTGACCGAATCTTTTCCTTCCAGCAAGTTTGACCAAAATGCTTCTGGATCGGCGGCATCCGGCAATATCCCTGACATTCCGATAATAGCGATTGACTCCTCCTCAAAATCAGAATATACCCCTGTGTTGGATGCTGTATACTCAGGAGAGTATGCCTCCAACACAGCATGATAGTTGATGCCTCCAAACGCAAAAGAACTGACGCCTGCCCGTGGTAAAAGCGTTCCTTTTTGCGGCTGCAATGCAACCGGGTGTGAGGGGACGCTAAATGGGGTTGATGATAGCTGCATTTGCGGGTTTGACGTATGAAATCCGGCTTGAGGAGGAATGAGGCCATGGTATAGCGTCAGTATCGTTCGCAGCAGCCCTGCTGCTCCTGCGGCCGCACCCAAGTGGCCAATGTTCGCTTTCACTGAACCAAGGGCAATACGATACGAAGCGTCCTCATGAAAGCTGGAGAGGGCTTTTACTTCACTCACATCTCCTAATTGTGTGCCCGTAGCATGGCATTCAATGTAGCTAATTGTTCTCGGGTCGACATTAGCGTCTTCATAAGCTCGTTTCATCGCAAGAGCCTGGCCCCGGTGGTCCGGCGCAAGCAAAGACTTTCCGCTGCCATCAGAGGAACTGCCGATTCCTTTAATGATGGCGTAAATATGCTCCCCATCCCTCGTTGCGTCCTCCAGCCGTTTTAAGGCAAACATGGCGGTTCCTTCTCCAAGAAGCGTCCCATCCGCCTCCGCATCAAACGGTCGAATGTTAGACTTCGACAGGCCGCCTAGCTTAGAAAAAGCAACCATATTCAGCGGAGTCAAAATTTCACTCGCCCCTCCGACAAGTGAAAGGTCTACACTTCCATCCTGCAACGAGTGAATTCCCATCTCCAGTGCTGCCAGCGAGGAGGCATACCCAGCATCAACAGAAACGTGAGGACCTTTTATATCGAAAAACTGTGCAATTCGGCCGCACGCAACGCTTGCAAGTGAGTGAACAATTAAATTTTCAACCGCCGCCGAGCTTAAGGTTTTGCCCATATCATGTTTTATAGAATGTATAATTTTTTCCTGAATGTCATTAGGTAAGTATAAAAAACTTTTGCTTATCTTAAGAGCCTCAAGCATCACATCTCTATGAATCTGCAGACCAGTATCTTTTTGCCAACCTGAACCAATGGACCCGATGTAAATTCCGGTCCGGTCTGTCGGCAGCAGTCGAACACTCTCTAGTGCCTGCGCACCTGCATCTAAAATCATAAATTGCATCGGACTGCTTGCCTTTACCTCAGACGGTGGAATACGAAACTTTCTCCAATTAAACTCATAATTCTGAATCGCCCCAGCTGTGATTGTATACGTTTTATCTAACGTATTAGGATCTGAATCGTGAAAAGCTTCCCAATTCCACCTATGGTGAACGCTCAGGAGCCGTAATGCTGTATGCCCCTTCCTATTATTCTCCCAAAATTGCTGCGGCGTAAACGCATCGGGCAAAACACAACCAAGTCCTACAACCGCTATATCTTTTTGATACTTATTCAAACATCATTCCCCCTTTCTTAACACTGCCTTATTTCCCTTTGCTAATGAAATCCTTCTCCTGTGTATTATAACATTCCATATATAGGATATCATGGGATAAAATAGGAAATTTTATAGGATATAATTAGGAAATGTACAGTCTCCATCAAAGTATTAGTAAAAATTAATTATATTTTCCTAAGACACAGAGACAACTCTTACAAAATAAGTCCTTTTGAATTACCTCCCTTTCCCTTGTTGTGAAGTAGCCGAGGATTGTTAAAATACTATTTACAAGATTAACCCCAAAGAAAAAAGAAGAATTTCTACAGTACCCTTTTTCCTCAAACAATCATTTTTGTTTTATGCGTTGTAATCATTATTTATAACTCAGAAGGCATTCTGTAGTGACATACATGGGTGGTATACGAAACAAGACTCTATCATCCTTAATATACAGCGTGCTTGTGAAGCGAGCATTGATATTGCAATGCATAGCGTAGCCGAAAAAAGTTTGGAATTCCCCAGGCTAGCCGGGATGCATTTGAGCTGCTAGCTAATAACAATGTGATTACTGCTCCCCCTCCCTTTTAAATTGAAAGCGGTGGTGAGGTTTCGTAATATTGTCGTTCATGATTACCAAGCGGTAAATTTAGAAATTGTACAAAAGATCATTGAAAATCATCTGGATAACTATGAAGAGTTTGTTAGGCAAGCCTTATCTCATAATTATTAACCATAAAATTATTATGTAAACTATCATGCATTAAATTAGAATTTAATGCCAAATTGAAAGGTCAAAAATTTCCTTGTTTATATCTTTCTCCCCCCTCTGTAGAGTGACACAATTCTCCTCCCATAAGTGACATTTTGCTTAGGCTACATTTATAAGAGTATAATTGTGTCATTTCTTGTGACGGAATTATGCTCTCTTAAATAAAAAAATCCGCTTTAAATGCGGATTTTGATGGGAGGAGAATGGTGTCATTCTACAATGTACCTTCCCCTCTTCCCTGTACATTGAACTATTAATTGGAGCAAGGGAGGAGAAAACAAATAAGCTCTAGTCTTCCCTTAATCAGCTACCCTTCATCTACGAGAGAATCTCTCCGGCTCCGCAACAAACCTGCTGCCATCACAAAGTCAACTGGCTTCACGAAAATGATATGACTCGCTAATAAGCTCCCTCTATGGATAACTGCAGCAGCCTAAACCTTGATGTGCCCCAAAACTATCAGCTATAGGTTTGGCTGTATATCGTATACTTCTCAATCTTCTCCAAATTCGGCTCATAGCCAATCCCGGGCGCAGTCGGCACCGTAATTGTTCCGTTTTTCACTGTGACTTCCGGATCGATGATATCTTCTGCCCAGTACAGAGATGAAGCCGCGGTATCACCCGGCAGGACGAAGTTTGGCAAGGAGGTAATCGCGATATTATGCGCTCTTCCGACACCGGATTCCAGCATGCCCCCGCACCAGAGCGGAATGCTGTGCTCCTGGCAGAGATCATGAATTTTTCTAGACTGTGTCAAACCGCCGACGCGGCCGATTTTGATATTGATAATTTTACAGCTTCCGAGCTTCAACGCTTTTCGCGCATCCTCCAATGAGTGAATGCTTTCATCAAGGCAGAGCGGCGTTTTCAGCTTTGCCTGCAGATCGGCATGGTCGATGATATCATTATAGGCCAGCGGCTGTTCGATCATCATGAGGTTGTAGTCATCAAGCTCTGTCAAACGGTCGATGTCCTCTAAGGTGTAAGCGGAATTCGCATCAGCCATGAGTGGGATGTCCGGATACACTTTCCGTACTTTATCAATCAACTCCACATCCCAGCCCGGCTTGATTTTCAGCTTGAAGCGCTTATAGCCCTCCCGGAAGCGACCTTCAATTGCTTGCAGTGTTTCCTCGATCGAATCCTTAATGCCAATGCTGACACCGACATCGATAGTCTGTTTCGTTCCGCCTAACGCACTTGCGAGGGAGATATTTTGCTGTTTCGCGTACAAGTCCCAAACCGCACCTTCTAGCGCTGCCTTCGCCATGTAGTTGCCGCGGATGTGGGCGAAGAGTTTTTCAGAAATTTCATCGGGGTGCTCGATTTCATTTTTTAATAGAATTGGAATTAAGTAGTCCTCTAGAATATGCCAGTTCGTTTTTACCGTTTCTTCATTATAGAGAGGATCGAGCATCGCGACGGACTCCGCCCAGCCAGAAGCGCCGTCCTCTCCTCTTACTTCAACAAGAATAAAATCCTTATCATATTCCGTTCCGAAGCTGGTCGTGAACGGGTGCAGCAAATCCAGCTTCAAATACCGCAAAATGACTTGTTTAATTTTCATACCGCACATTCTCCTTTTCAAGCAAAACTGTTTATATTCAGTTCATTTATCGCGCCTTTTTGGAAAGCACATAAAACTGAACAACAACGTCTGTCTTGGTGTTTTTCTTGAAGTCTGTGACCTGCCATCCTTGCTGGAACAGATTTGTGAACACTTCTCTCGTTGTCATCCGCCATTGTATCGCCGCTTCTAAATTTGTCTCCCGTATCGTCCGGTAATCTTTCGGAACAGCAACGAACACTGTCTCCTCTTCCTGCTCAGACAGCGGAAGAACAGAAGAAGGGACAGGCAGGCCCTTCTCGTTTCTCTCCCATCGAAGCAATGATTTCTCCAACAATACATCCAGCTCCGCTTCCTGCCCTCTGGCAGTCTCCGTTTTCTCCTCCCCGATATGCCATTCGACGAGAAAGCGGTCGGAGGCGATGCCTTTATTCAAGAGATCTTCCATTTCTCCATAGCAATTCTCAATATACGTGGAACAAACGCCGCCCAGCTTGGCGATATTTAAATAGCCATTGATGCTTTCCAGCGGATCGTACGTCCAGGTGATGAGGGAATAGCCGAGCTTTCGCGCTTCCTCGCGCTGGGCAAGCTTCAGCTTCTCCCCGATTCCCCTATTGCGGAACTCTGGGTCAGTGGCCAAAATATGTGAACAGAGATAGACAGATGTCCCGTTAAAGCCGGGAAAGCTGTATTGAAAGGCGACGAGCCTTCCTCCAGCGTAAGCGCCAAGTACCAAGCCGCCGTTTTTTACTGCGGTAATCGTTTGGTGGGTCGGGATTGAGTCGTCCGCTCCCCACACTTTACTTTCCAGTCGTTTTACTTCCTCAAGTTCTTCAATCCGGTGAAGAGAGCGAATTTGGATTTCTTCTGTATTCGCCATAGCTACCTCCTAAAACATTATTCCCGGCTGAAATCAGCCTGCTCCAATGGAACGATCTTCGTTCGCTTTACAATCTTATAACCGAGAAACGCCAGCAAGAACAACGGCAGGCCAATATAGGAAACTAAGATACCGTACCAGTCAATCTTCGGACCGAAAAAGGCACCATAGTTTTGTCCAATGATTGCGGCGGTACATAGAACCGTAGCCAAAATCGGGCCGAACGGGAACCATTTTGATACATACGGCAATTCGTTCAAGTCCCTTCCTTGTGCGATGAACGCTCTGCGGAAGCGGTAATGCGTGATAGAAATGCCGAGCCAAGAGATAAAGCCGGCAAGGCCAGCTGCATTCAACAGCCAGGAGTACACAACCCCGTCTCCGAACAAGGAGGTAAGGAACGCTGTCATCCCAATAAATGCGGACATGTACAAAGCGTTCACCGGAATGCCGCTTTTGTTGACCTTTTTCAAGAAAGCTGGCGCCTTTCCTTCTTTCGCCAATACCCAGAGGACACGGGATGCCGCATACATCGCGGAATTGCCAGCTGATAAAACAGACGTCAGGATGACCGCGTTCATCACTGCCGCTGCGAACGCGAGACCGGCATTTTTAAAGACGAGCGTGAATGGGCTTACCGCAATGTTTTCTAAATCCGATCTTAACAGTTGTGGGTCTTTGTAGCTGATCAAGCAGCCAATGATAAAAATGGCCAATACATAGAACAATAGAAGTCTCCAGAAAATCTGTTTGACCGCTCTCGGCATATCCTTCCCAGGGTTCTCACTCTCACCCGCCGCAACCCCGACAAGCTCTGTTCCTTGGAAGGAGAAGCCGACGATCATAAAGACGCTGATGATCGATAAGAAGCCGCCATGAAACGGCGCGTCTCCTTTTGTGAAGTTTTCAAATCCGCCCGTATGGCCGTTCATAATGCCAAAAATCATCAATAAACCAATGACGATAAAAATGATGATCGTCGCCACTTTAATAATCGAAAACCAAAATTCCGACTCTCCGTAGCCTTTTACCGATAAAATATTCAAGCTAAAAATGAGTGCTAAAAAGATGGCGCTCCAAACGATTCCCGGCACATCCGAAAGCCAATATTTCATGATGAGCGAGGAGGCCGATAATTCGAGAGCCACGATAATCGCGTTGTTGTACCAATAGTTCCAGCCGATCGCAAATCCTAAGGCAGGATCCACAAACCTTGAAGTATATGTGCTGAAGGAACCGGTAATCGGAATGAAGGCCGCCATTTCCCCTAAGCTTGTCATCAAGAAAAAGACCATAAGCCCCGCGATGAAATACGCTGCGAGCGCTCCGCCCGGGCCGGCGGTGGCAATCGTCGATCCGCTCGCCAGAAACAATCCTGTCCCAATCGTCCCGCCGATGGCGATCATCGATAAGTGCCTTGTTTTCAGCCTTCGCTCCAAGTGATTTTCATAGGAAACCGTCTCTGCATAAACTTCCGTTGCACGCTCAGCATCTTGCATATAAACACCTCTCCTTTTGTTTTTTATCTATTCTTTTGAAGCCAACAGCATCGTCTGCGTTAAAATCTTTGCGCCGTAAACGAGCGCCTCTAAATTGAATCTCATATGCGGATGATGAAGACCCGGCGCAAGATCGCACCCAAGCCCGATCATCGTCGCTGCAACGCTTGGAGTTGTCGATGTGTAGTAGTGAAAGTCCTCGCCTCCTTGTGACACACAGGCCGGCGTCACATTTTCCTCCCCGAGAATATCGGCGATAGCGGTCGCAGCTAAGCCAATCGCTCCTTCGTTTGTCGTTGCCGCAGGTACATATTCGTTCATCGACCATGAAATCGCAGCATCAGTTTCGTTCATTGTCTCGGCCATACTTTCTGCCGCAAGCCGCTGCAATTCGCTCATCACCTCATTCGTCTGTGCCCTGACATCGATTGTGAAGGAGGCTGTTTCCGGAATAACATTCGATGCCTCGTTTTCCGTTCGCAGCTTCGTCATTTTAATCGAATATGGCGCATCTGTTTCGAGCTGGATTTGTTTTAGCTTTTGGACGAGCAAAGCGGCTGCCTCAATCGCATTGATGCCGTCTTGTGGACGGGAGGCATGGGCTTGAAGCCCTTTAATCGTTCCCCTGATTGTCCCGGCCGAGCCGTGAATGATGACTGGGGCGGCCTTCCCATAAGGAACTTCTATATGAGGGCGGACATGGACGCCAAACAAGCAGGCGACATTCTCCAAAGCCCCTTCCTTCACCATCTGCAGAGCCCCTTCCCCTTTCTCCTCGGCAGGCTGGAAGATGAACCGGAGCATATGTACAGGTTGGATGCCACTGGCGGCGATGGACAATGCCGCATATAACACCATCGTGCTGTGGGCGTCGTGCCCGCAGGAATGATTCGGTTTGATGACTCCATCTACTTCCTGAACGAGCGCATCCATATCCGCCCGCAGCGCGATAACCGTATTCGTCTGGCCGGGAATTTCAGCGATGATTCCGCAATGACCCGGAAACGTTTTCACCACGAACCCCGCTTGCTTCAAGCGTTCGGCAATATAGCGGGATGTTTGTTCCTCCTCCCAGCTCGGCTCGGCTAAGGAATGAAGGTCGTGGTATGTTTGCAGCAATGATTCTCGCTGCTCTTCGATATATTGAATTGGATTCATGCTCGGTACACCTCTTTGTTTATGACTTGTCGCTGTAACGCTTTATTCGACAAACACTTCATAGCTGGAATACAGCTTCTCCAGCTTTTGCTGGTAGGTTTGGATTCGTTTTTGATCCCTTTCATGAATGCCGGCGATCACCAAATCCAATAGACTGATTACGGAAGCGATAGAGTTTTTTCCAGCTTCGACATTTTCTTCCGTTGTCAGAGCGATGTCAGAGATCCGGCCTACCGGAGAAAGGAGGCGGTCAGTCACAGAAATTAAACAAATTCCCTGCTCCTTCGTACACTCGGCGACTTTCAAAGTTTCATTGGCGTATCTCGGGAAAGAAAAAACAACGACAACCGACTTGTCGGTGAGATTGCAAAACTTCTCATAGAAATCCCCCGTTGGCGAGCAAAGGCTGACATTTTCCCGCAGCGAACCGAGTGTATAGGAAAACCAATAAGCGGCCGCATGGGAGATACGGTGCCCGACGATCAACACTTGGTCAGCCTGGATGAGGGCATCGACTGCTTTCCATATGTCCTGCACATTCGTGTGATCCAGCAGATGCCGTAAAATATAAATCTCACTTTCAATCACTTTCGTAAACGGATCACTTTCATCATGGGACTGCAAACCCTCATCGGGTACATCCGTTTTATGCTGCAGCAGCACCTGCTTCTGAATTTTGTCCTGCATCTCACTGAACCCTTCAAATCCTAATGCATACGAAAAGCGGATGACCGTCGTCTCACTCACTTCCGCCTTCCGCCCGATTTGAAAAGCAGTGAAAAAGGCCGCTTCCTCAAGGTTTTCCACCAAATAGGCGGCCACTTTCTTTTGTCCCGCTGATAACTGGGGAAACTTTTCTTTTACTAACGTTTGAAAAGGAAGCTGTTCCATCCTCGTAACCCTTTCTCGTATGAAGTAAACACTTCATTTTTATAATTTAACGAAGTTTACACTTCATTTACATATACATTAACATAACATGGCAAAAAAGAAAATAATTGTTTTAATTTTTAGACGATTTTATATACTTTCTCCCTGCCACAAAAAAAGGCCGCGGATTCCCATCACCCGCGGCCATATTTCTATATTTTCCGACTAAAGTTTATGCTCAAGAAGCAGCCGCAGCTGTAGAGGGAAACAATTCTTCTCCCATAAATGACAGCAAAACTATACTCCCCTTTGCTTAGGCTGCATTTATTATACATTGCTATTTCATAAGTTTTCATTATTTCCTATACAAATAAAAACACTCCCAATTCCTTAAAGGAAAGGAATTGGGGGTAAGAAAGCGCAAGCACCATTGCAAATCCTCTAATCTGCCCTACCATAATTCAATGCTGATCATTCAATATGTCAACATCTGTTCTGGTAATAGGTATTACCCATTCAACAATTACTCTTATAAAAAAGCCCTCCCTGGCTGCTAAGCAAAGAGATCTATATTTTTATATTTGGCATACTATCACATCTCAAAATCTTACTATTCCCCATGCATTAGATATTTTTCGTAATAAAATATCGGCTACACTCTAGTAACATTTTGGTCATACAATATAGAAAACTAACGGAAACTACAGTTCATTTTAAAACTTACAAAACTCTAAGAAACCCTGATATAAACCCATTTTTGGACACTTTAGTTAACTATAGAAAATAGTACCGACCACGCTGGCAGCGTGGAGGGCAGGAGTTCGAGCCCCCTATGCTCCATATCTATTGATATATCGACATTTTAGAGAATTCTAAGAGTTCTCTTTCGTATTAGTCTTATAGAGCGCCTAAAATGTAAATGGCTAACCACTGCTCTAAAAATGAATAAGGAGTGTTTTTTTATGCTCCTGCCATTTTTAATTGAGCTTTAAAAGAGAGCATATAATATATAAGGAAGCGTATAAAATCCACTTAATATTGAATTTATAGTATTATAGTGTTAAACTGTTATAGTTTACCGATATATTAATGCACTAAAGCAAAATAACATTCAATTAAAGGTGGTATTGTACAACATGAAACATTTAGCAACTATTATCTTAGTAATAGCAGCGGTATTCACAGTTATCGCCGGGTGCTCTAAATCAACGGAAACAGCTGAGAAAACGGACAATACGCTGGTAATCGGGATCGATGACAAATTTGCACCGATGGGATTCCGGGATGAAAATAATGAAATTGTTGGTTTTGACATCGACTATGCGAAAGCAGCTGCGGAAAAGATGGGAAAAGAAGTAAAATTCCAACCGATTGATTGGAAAACAAAAGAAGCTGAGCTAAGCAGCGGACGAATTGATCTCATTTGGAACGGATATACCATTACAGAAGAACGTAAAAAGAAAGTTCTGTTCACAAAGCCTTATTTAAAGAATGCACAGGTTGTTGTTACGTTAGCTGACTCCAATATTACTAAACTAGCTGACTTAGAAGGAAAAATTGTAGGTCTTCAATCACTTTCTTCAGCAGCGGATGCCTTGAATGCTGCTCCGATCAAATCTAAAATTAAGACGGTAACAGAATTTGCCGACAATGTTTCTGCCTTGAACGACTTAAAAAGCGGACGTTTGGATGCAGTCATTATTGATGAAATTGTTATTAATTATTATATGACGAAAGAAGCAGACATATTTAAGGTGCTGAATGAGTCTCTTGCTCCGGAAGAGTATGGAGTAGGTGTCAAAAAAGGAAATGAAGAATTGCTGAAACAGCTTCAAGCAGCACTTGATGAGCTAAATGAAGACGGCACGGCCGCTGAAATTTCGAAAAAATGGTTTGGTGAAGATAAAGTATTAAAGTAATAATGAATATAAGACAAAACAGGTTTTCCTTCGGAAACCCTGTTTTGTTTTTGGGGGAATCTCTTTATGTCTTTTGATTATGTTATTTCAATCCTTGCACCCCTTTTGGAAGGGGCACAAATGACAATCCTCTTATTTTTGATTGCCATTGTGGTGTCAATTCCGCTAGGGTTCTTATTAACACTTGCTATGAAGAGCCGTTTTAAGCCTCTTTCCATGTTTGCTGAAGGCTATGTTTATCTGCTGCGCGGAACCCCGCTCTTGCTCCAGCTGTTATTTATATGTTTCGGGCTGCCGATGCTGCCTGTGGTTGGCGAATATTTGGTACTGGATCGTTTTGTCGCTGCCTGCCTCGGCTTTATTTTAAACTATGCGGCCTACTTTGCAGAAATCTTTCGCGGTGGTCTTCTGGCTATTGATAAAGGTCAATATGAGGCAGCTCAAGTTCTCGGCTTAAACAAATGGCAGACGATGACAAAGATTATCCTGCCTCAAATGTTCCGCATTGCTCTGCCAGCCGTCGCAAATGAATCTGTCACATTGGTCAAGGATACGGCGCTGCTTTATGCGGTTGCTGTACCTGAATTGCTGCACTTTGCTCAAACGGCTGTCAATCGCGACTTTACTATTGTGCCATTTTTCGTTGCAGGTCTTATTTATTTGATCATGACTCTCGTATTAACGATGTTCTTTAAATGGCTTGAGAACCGGTTCAAATTTGAATAAGAAGGAGTGATGAATATGGCGATCATTGAGGTATCCAATTTAAAAAAGTCGTATGGCAAGCTTGATGTATTAAAACAAATTACCTTTAATGTAAATAAAAACGATGTGGTAGCAGTCATCGGTCCCTCTGGTTCTGGAAAAAGCACGATGCTTCGCAGCCTAATCCACCTTGAAGAAATTGACGGCGGCAGCATTTGTGTGTCCGGTAATCATTTGGTGAAAGATGGAGTATACGCAAAACCTCATGAGATTAAACAAATCACAGGAAAAATGGGAATGGTGTTTCAACATTTTAACCTCTTTCCTCATCTGACTGTCAAAGAAAACTTGGAGCTTGCTCCGAAAATGCTAAAAAAGGAAGCTTCGGCTGATATTCAGCAGCGAAGCCAAGAGCTGTTAGAAAAAATCGGCCTTTCTGACCGGGCAACATCCTACCCGGCGAAGCTCTCCGGTGGTCAAAAACAAAGGGTTGCCATTGCAAGGGCGCTGATGATGAACCCGGAAATTTTGCTGTTTGATGAGCCTACTTCAGCCTTGGATCCAGAATTGACCGGTGAAGTATTACAGGTAATGAAAGATCTTGCTCAAGAGCAAATGACAATGATTGTCGTAACTCATGAGATGGGCTTCGCCAAGGAAGTCGCAAACAAGGTCATGTTCATGGACAATGGAGAAGTTGTCGAATCTGGTTCTCCTGAACAGCTGTTTATAAAACCGCAATTTGAACGGACAAAAACTTTCCTAAACCGCAGTTTGAAATAATTGTTTCAGCGTTTTGGGATGAGAAAGCAATCACAAAGATTGCTTCATAGATTTATACCTCAATTAAGTTTTTAAAATTCAATATGCAATCCAAATAGTTTTTCCTACATTTTCAGGCAGATTTCACCCGTTTGTGAAATCTGCCCTTTTTCGCTTAAAGCGCAACGGGTTCTGGCACAAAAACCTCAAATTGTTATCACCCTAAAATTCCTATGTATTAAGACTATTTTTCAAAAAATTAAAAGAAAACTAGCAAGTTAAGTAAGATAGGCGTGCTACTTTTTATAAATATGCACACTTTTTTAGAAGAAATAAACTTAAACTATAAAGGCAGCTCAAAACAGGTTGTGTAGTACCATCATGAGCGAGCGCAACTCACATTAAGCAAACTAGAGCTTTTTCATTCATTCTTTATAGTTTGTTTACCGGGGGATTGAACAAGCTGATTTAACATTACCTCATACATTTCTACTTCTATGTTGGGATAAGTGCTACGGGAAACTACTATTACAGCATTCCCGTAAAAACAAAAAAGTCCCAACAAGGGTTACCCTGTTGGGACTTGCGATTTTTGAACACGTGCCATAGCTGAATTACGAAGCCATTACATCCAGATTTTCGTGATATACAACCCTTGCATGTTAATTCCTGATCCACCCCAGTCACTTCCAATAAAAATCTCATAACTTATGAATGACCAATAGCGAAACTTCACTCCAACAATTCTTTTAGGAAATCCAGTTTTTGCTTCGCATTATCTTTGGTGATAAGATCTACACCAGTATCAATATTTTTTCTAACTTGTTCCCCCTCTAGCACTTTCCATGCAGTTTCAACACTTATATACCCCATATCATAAGGGTTCTGTGCTACTGTACCAGTTAACGTTCCGTCTTCTATTAACTTATTCATTTCAATAATTCCATCTGCTCCTATGACTGGCATTTTATATCCTTGCTCCTTAACCACCTTTACAGCACTTAGTGCCATGATGTCGGTTGTAGCAAAGATACCTTTCACATCAGGATGATTCTGTAAAATTGTTGTCATTGCTTTTCTAACCGGCAAAGCTTCGTTTGGTAAATCTACTTTTTTTGCTACAATTTTAATTCCTGCATCTTCTAAACTAAGTGTAGCTCCCTTTATCCGGTCAACCGAAACGGGACCGGTTAAAGATCCAGCAATAAGGGCCACTTCATCTCCAGGCTGCAGCCCTGAAGCTAATAGCTCACCTGCTTTTCTGCCTAACTCAAAGTTATTGGTACCAATATAAGCAGTTTTATGTTCCAAAGGAATATCTGTATCTACTAGTAATACGGGAATCTTATGTTCGACAAATTTCCTTAAGGCAGACATGACCGCAGGTGATTGTAATGGAGAGACAACTAATACATCCGGATGTTCTTTAAGAATATTTTTTAACACATACTCCTGTACATCTTTTTTTGATTTGAAACCTGGTGCGACAACTTTACCATCTATATCAAATTCTCGAAACCCCTTTTCTGCTCCCGCCTTCACAATATTCCAATACTGTGTGTCTAGGTCTTGTAAAACAACGGTTACTTTAGGTCTATCATCTTTTCTAAGGAACTTGACTATACATCCTATTACAGTAGCTAGAAAGACCAAACTAATCAATAGGATGATCCACTTCTTTTTCATCATTTATCTTCCTCCTAGAGGGGTATCATCAAAGTTTTGCGATTTTACAACGTTGAGGACAAGCAGGTTCAGGTACAAATATGATTTTTTAGAAGCATAGAATCTCGATATCCTTTTCAACTGTGAATTATAATACTGCTCCAAATAATTTATGGATGAATTCAATCTCACTCTGGAAAGACTTTACCCCTTGTTGAAGTTGTCCTTTTTTAGCCTATGCATTACTTCTACTCCACAGAGGACCTGTTTGGCTGTTCGAAACGTTTTGAATCCTAGCATAGAACGGATTCGTTTCTTGATAAAACGATGATCTTGCTCCACTATATTTTAAAGATTAATTGTAATTGTTTTGAAGTTTTTGCACCAGAACCATTTCTTCAATATCTTCCTATGACTTTATCAACAGGAAACGCTTTCGGACAAGTTGAAATTTTAGAAATATTAACTTTTTAAGTATTTCTGTATTTATTCCAAATAAAACCTCTTCTTACATTTAAGAAAGGTTGTATAAGTACCTCATACGATCCCCAAATAAAAAAGGTAAAACTCAACCTAAAAGCTGCTCAAACTGCCTTACGTACTTCTCATATGCCGCAAGTACTCCAATATTATCTTTGATATGATTTGATATTCTATATGCATAGGGATTGGAATTCTTTTTTGGTGAGGAAGTAATTCATTGATGTTAGAAATAACGAGGTGTATACTTGCCAAATAAACTCTTTTTACCAAATAAGGGGGAATAGTGATGGTATTGAAACCTAAGGCAATTTTCTTGGACATGGATGGTACAATATTAAATCATCAAAATAAAGTAAGCATTCGTACAAAAGAAATTATTGATGATTTACGAAACCAAGGAATATTCGTTTTTGTAGCTACAGGTAGAGCTGTTGATGAAATAGAGGGATTAGTACCTCAAGGTTTTCAAGTGGATGGGCTAATTACTTCAAATGGTATGGCGGGGTATGTAGAAAAAGAAGTAATATTTAAACATTCACTTTCACGTGAGTTAGTGGAAACACTTATTGAAAAAGCAAGACAAAACAAAGTGTATTATGAGCTTTTCCCATATGGAACATCTCGAGTTACATTAAAGCAAGATAAACAATATGTTGAGGATGAAATTAGAGATCCAAAGCCAGACAGTGTTGGAATTAATGAGTGGCTTTCACGTAAACATGCGATTAAAGAAGACATTGCTTGGAAGGATAACATAGAGGGAAATGAATTTTCGAAATTTTATTTCTTTTCTAGAACAAAAGAACATATAAATAGATGGAAATATGAGCTTGATAAGATAAAGCTAGAAATAGACTTTACTACCTCCATATCTTCCGAGCACAATGTCGAAGTGATGGTTGCGAACGTGAACAAAGCAACAGGAATAAAACAGATGTTAAAGCATTTTGATTTATCTGAGGGTGAAACTATGGCTATTGGTGATAGTGACAATGACTTACCAATGTTACAGTTTGTTAGTTATGCTGTGGCTATGAAAAATGCTTCAGACCGCATTAAAGAAATAGTCCACGACATAACAGAATTCACTTGTGATGAAGACGGAGTGTACCATTACCTTAAATCTAAATTTAGACTATAAAAATCAAGTAGTAATATTTTGGGTTTTTTAAATAAACGTGAACTACCCCCTCTTACCGCTGGGCTCCTCCCTTTACGCACTTGAAGAAGGGGACTTCTGGACTAAGTCCGTTAAAGAGGGAATTTTTACTCTAGATATTAAATACTAAAAATCGACAGTAAATAAGAGAGGGCTACTCTCCCTCTCTTTTAGAAAATAATTCGGAAAGGATTTTCTCCCTTTAAAACTGCAATGAACTCTTCTGTTTCCATTTCTGCTTCAGCTGCAGTAACTGTACCCTTTAATCAAGTACAATATATTTAATATTAGATGGGCATCGATCAATTTTTTATCCACCCTCGAGCATTTAAAGCTTCAGCTAATCGGCCTACTCCTACCATAGTTAAAGGAGCTGAATGTTTGTATACGGCTCTCTTACATATATTTAATGTTGCGCTATTATTTCTACTATTTTATCCTCGATTTCTTTTCCTTTTTCTTCATCAAGCAGATTATTTAATAGAATGGAAAATATAAGTGTTTCTTCTTTTTTCGTTTCTATATAACCAGATAAGGAAGTAACAGTTGTGATGGTTCCTGTTTTTGCTTTTACGTTTAAGGATTCCATTCTCTTTCTCAAGGTTCCTCCTATCATCCTGTCATTATTACCAGCGACAGGCAAGGATTTTAAGAAAGAGGGAAACCATTTTTCCTTTTGAACATGAAACAGAAGGCTCGAAATTTCATTAGCTGGAATTAAGTTAACATGAGAAATGCCTGAACCGTCTCTGATAACTAATGTATTTGGATTCACACCCAATTTGGGCAGCTGCTCATTTAACACTTCTAACCCTTTTTCCCAGTTGCCTTCTCCTTTCCTTAATTTCCCCATTTCCTTAACTAAGATTTCCGCATGTCCGTTATTGCTAAGCTTCATAAAAGGTATGAGAAGTTCAGACAATGGAATAGATAGATGGCTTGTAAGGATATTAGCATCCTTAGGTGTCTCACCAACCTTAGAAGTTCCCAAAAGTTTGATCCCTTGTTTTGCTAATTCTTGCTTAAAGAGATCAAGCACAAATTGAGCCGGTTCCCAAACTGCTATCCATTCTTTTTCAATGTTTGCTCCGATAGGAAGAAAGCCCTTAACAATTATAGTATTTGAACCGTGTTTTCGGTCAATTGTAAGGTCTGTTTCTCCATCAGGAGGTATGGTCACTGCCTGATTGATGATATGTATATAATTTGTTTTGTGTGAGAGTTGAATTTGTACGGGATCCCCTATTTTCAAACCTGGAGATACCTCGACAAGGATGGTACCAGAATCAAAATCTTTATTTGGAGAAACTGTAAGTGCCGAAATTTGAGATCCATAATAAGCGTACTCATCACTCCAAATTAAATCAGGAGATAAACGAACATCGTCGAACCAGCTGTCGTCCCCTATGAGGTCTCCCTCGATGATACTGATTCCGGAATTGGCAATATCCTTAGCCATTTGATTGAGATCTTCTCTTAAAAGTGTTGGATCGCCAAAACCTTTTAAATACAGATTCCCCTTTAGGATACTTCCATCTCTCTTTCCTTCTATTCTGATTTCAGTCTTAAATTGATACTCTTCTCCTAAGACCGATAAGGCTACTGCTGAGGTAAAGAGCTTCATATTTGAGGCAGGTCTCATACGGATGTCCCCATTATGCTCATATAAGATTTCCCCAGTACTTGCAGATCGAATGCTTATTCCCGCAAGCCCTCCTTTTAAAAGTGGTTCTTCCTGTAAGAGCCGATTGATCTCTGCTTGAAAACTTTGATCTAATTCATTTGCATATGAATTGGAGGAAGACGGTAAAAAGGCCGCCAAAATTGAAAATACCAAGATGTAGATGCCACTTTTTTGTATAATGTTCAAATGATTCCACTTCCAAATTGTTTTTAGTAGATATCATTTCCTGTTTACCTAATTCTATTACAAAACTGAAAACGTAAATGATTAAAGGAAAGTCTATTTCAAAAGATTTGTAATGGGCCTTATTAGTCTATTTCAGATGTTTCTGGTATTTAATTTTATATTTCTTTAATCCAATATTAAACATTCAACCAGTCAATACCTCTTCCATTAATAGGTATAACCCCTTTTTAATCAGTCCTTTCTCCTGTATATCATTTATTTGTAAGATACATGTAACAATACTTGAGATGAGATATGTTACGATAATACAAGCATAACGCTTTTCGTAATTTCTTTTGTGAAGCATTACTTACAATTATGGAGGAAAGAACATGATAAAGAGATTTGGATGCTTTTTTTCCATTCTCGCGTTATCGCTTACTTTCTTCATGACTTTTGCAATATGGGGAAATGATCTAAAAAATATGTTAAGTCATTCTTTCTATTCATACCTAACCGGCAGGGTTCTGTCTTATAAGTCTGAAATTGAGAAAGAACTGGGCAAATATGACTTAACTGTATTCACTCCAGTATTGCTGTCTATTATGTACCAGGAAAGCCGTGGAGAAGGAAGTGATCCTATGCAAGCTTCTGAATCAGCCGGATTAAAAAGAAATGAAATTCAAGAACCCTCTCTCAGCATCCAACAAGGGGTCCTACATTTTTATCAAATGTACACACTTGGAGTAAAAGAGCATGTAGACATGAATACGATTATACAAAGCTACAACATGGGTCCGGGATATATTCACTATGTGGCTGCAAATGGCTTCAAGCATAGCGAGAAACTTGCAAAGGAGTATTCAAAAATGCAGGTGGATAATCATCCAGACCTGTACACTTGCGGCGGATTTAAAGGAAACTTCCGTTATCCGTATTGCTTTGGTGATTTTACCTATGCTACAAAAATACAAGAAAGAATCCCTGTGATGGAGAAAGTATTAAAGAGTAATTCTTATACAAGGATGAGTTTGTAAAGCGTCTTATTTAGCGTCAACTGCCACCACTTACTCGCTAACGCTTCTTTCCCGCAAGGAGACTTCCGTTGGCCGAAAGTGGGGGCTTGTAATTACCAGAAGTACGAATGATTATTGCGAATCTCCTTCCTTAAAGTGGTGTTTACATCGCGGCAGATTGACAGCTATCCACAAGGGAAGTCATGCTTTCTTGTGTTACTTCAACGATGTACTCAATTCCTTTTCGTTGAAGATTCATTGCCCAATGCGATCATCATTGGATTGGTAGTGCATGTTTTATAACAAAAAGAATGTTTTGTCATAAAAAAACTGCGCCCCGATAGTTAGATTTGTTTGTCTAACTATTGGGGCGCAGTTCAACACTTGAAATGTTATCTCCTTCCCATTCTCTATTCTTCTATGACTTCCAATTAGAATACGTTAAGGTTACTATTTACTTTTTTATGGTCACAGGTACATTTACATCATCAAGATTGATATGGCCAAAACCACCTGTTTCATAATCTACGACTTTAATATATAATTCTTCATTGAGATAGTCAGAAGCATCCCAGTAAACCCTTCTATAGGCTTCCCAATTCGCTCCTGTTGCTTTAAACAGAATTTTTTCATCCGAAGCTCGGACAAGTGCCACATATAATCGATCTAGATTAGCTACTCCACCGATAAGGAAGTCAACTTTTCCATTTCCTCCTAATACAAAGTTCTCAGATTTTAAGATTCCTGTCAGTGAATCTCCGCCTTTTTCTCCATTAAATCCCCATAAATGATATCTTTCTGAATCAATTCGGTCTGAAGCTTGGTTAAAAGGACCACCCCATCCCCAATCAGTTGCCTTGGTTACGTGTTCATGACAGAAAGCATTTCCTTCTACAACAGTCCATCCTGTTAAATCCCCTGACTGGAAATCATGGTTGGTTAATTCTGTACTATCAGGACCAACAGCATCGTCTTCATTAGGTTCAGGCCAATAGGAAGGAACTGTTTTCCCGTATGCAGAACCCATTTCCCATACATGCATTGACTTGACAATGGCATTTCCACCACTACTCCATAATTCCAAGCCTAGTGCATCGGAAAGTGTTGGATATACACGTGATGTGATACTTTTTTCACCATTTGCATAGGCTTCAATCATTGAACGATCCAGATAAATGTGAAGCTTAAGATTATCCCTTCCGATCTTAAGCTTCCCGCCCTGTATACCTTTTTGTATATCCGGATCGAGGCTAGATTTGTTTCTATCAATGTTAAGTAATTGCTTATCTACATCGAAGAACAGTAATGTTTCTTCCTCTCCATTTAATGACTTTCTAAGCTTCAAACCTACTTGTTTTGCAGAGGTTGGATTTATTTCGAGTTGAATTTCCAACATATCGCCTTTAACAGTCTCTAATAATCGATTGACTTTATCTGTTTTCATATTCTTAATTGAAACAAGTTCCTTCTTCCTTAAGGAATCTAATTCAGAAATTGGTTTAATCCCTAATGAGCCTTCTGAAGTTAATGAAAGCTCCAGTGGTAACCCTGCATTATGAGCCCAGCCAGCATCATAATGTTGCTGCTCTGTCCTGCGGTCCTGAGCTATACTAAAGAGAATGGAACGTCCTTTTCCATCAACCATCCCGCTTGGCCCTGTAAAGTGTTCACCGTAATCAAATTGTTTTGGATCCGCGTGGTCAGGAACAAACTCTAATTTTTCTTTATCCCATGTTCCAATCCAATACCAAACATATTTTACATTGTGTGGACTGTACCCATCAAACCAAGGATTGAAAAAGAAGACATATTTTTCAACACCTTTTGCATCTTTACCTAATGGCAGAAATATTTGTCTTTTATATACAAACAAAAAAGAAGGTGCATACAAAACAACTTATAAGAAATAATGTGTTAGCTTATAAGAATGGATGTTAGTATGTATGCGGTTAAATGCACCGCTTAAGAAACTTAAAACAAAAGAATTCCTCAATTCGTTTCCTTTATTTTTAGCAGCTGGTTAAAGCACATTTGACATAAGTAATAAACTGCATATGCTGCGAAACTGCCAATGAATAAAATCGTCACTGGATAAAAATAGAATAAGGTAGTACAAACACCTAAAATAATTAATAAAAGAATGGTTAAGACTGGATTCATAAGTGAAAAGAAAAAGGCATTTCGAATAACATGCTTCCAGTTGAGTTCAAAATGGACCATAATCGGAAAAAGATAAATGGATATCGAACAAAACAACAAAATACCAATGACTAAGATGATGTACAAAATGAGTTGACCAACAGATATGTTCGGATTGATAAATCTATAATCAAAATATAAGAAAAGCGCTAGTACCGACCAAATAGTCGAGATCATAAAGCTTTGTTTAAAATTTTCCTTAAACATTCGTAAAAAGCTCTTTAAAATGCCTTCTGTTTCCTTTTGTAAAACTCGTTTACGGACAACGCTAAACAAAGCTGCTGTAGCCGGAAAAAAGGTAATAAGAGGGAGTGAAGTAGCAACCCATAATAAATTTAGAAGAAATAAATCTACGATTGTATTCAATGTGTGAAATAGCCTGTTGTGTAAATTGTTCATTCCATCATTCCCCCTATTACCTTTTCACTACATTAGCGCCAGGTAGATTTTAATGTATAAAGCTCTAAAGAATGTAGCTTAACTTCTCCATTTTTTGCATAAAGTTCAATTTGCTTATTTTCCTGATTCGGGAAAATCAAGTCTGTTACGACCGACACCCCATCGTTCCCGAACAATTCTACGGACGACCTATCAACGAAAACATGTAAGGTGATCTTGTTATTTTGTGGTACTAGATTGCTCCCATGTTTTCCGGCGAATGCCTCATGAAAATCAGCCTTTCCTGAATTTGTTCGATCTACAAATAACGTGTTGTTTTCTACATCATATCCGATAATCGTTTCTTCACCGGCTCCCTTACAAATCTTGAAGCCAAATTCCACTGCCGATCCAATTTCAAACTCAGCAATGATTTCGAACGTATTACTTTTTACATTTTCTAAAAGATTTTTTCCTGGTATCACTTCTTCGTTTTGGATTGATACTTTTTCGCTGCGAAGAGCCTGTAATTCGCAAATGGGTGTTTGAACGAGCCGCACACCTTGTTCTGTATTCTTTAACGTAAGTACCCTAGGAATCGTCATCGCACTTCGCCACTCCTTTGTAGGAGTAACATTTGCATAGCGCCAGTTGCTCATCCAACCAGTATATATCCTTCTTCCGTCTTCGGCTGGAACATCAGACCAGGTAACGCCCGCATAATTATCGCGTCCATGGTCAATCCAAAGAGTCGTTTCTGGAGTGTGTTGATTTACAAATGTTGTTCCATTAAATTCTCCAATAAAATACTGTGTTCTAGATCCTTCTTTATAGTTCGGATTATCACCGATACTGACGAAGAGCACCCATTTTTTTTGTGTAGGATCACCATCAACTGATAATTCGAAAAGATCTGGGCACTCCCAAACTCCTTGATGTGAGCCATGTCCTTCTCCGAACTCACTAGCAAACTCCCATGTTATTAAGTTCTGTGAAGTATAGATTCGAATCGTTTGACCTGCGGCTAATACCATGACCCATTGATTGGTTTTATGGTGCCAGAAGACTTTTGGATCACGAAAATCTGTGATATCTTCTTGCAGTACAGGGTTTCCCTCGTATTTCACCCATGTACGCCCGTTATCTTTGCTATGTGCAAGGCTCTGCCTTTGCCTTGGACGATCAGAATCAGGATATGTATCCGCATGAGTGAAAATGGCAACTAACCCTGACTTTCCTTCAAAGAAACCGCTAGTATCATTCCAATCCACTACGGCACTTCCTGAAAAAATTGCTCCATGTTCATCAGGTGCTAATGCAATTGGTAGATGCTCCCAATGAACAAGATCTTTACTTACTGCGTGTCCCCAATGCATTGGTCCCCATGTTGTTCCATTAGGATGATATTGATAGAATAAATGATATTCCCCATTATAAAACACCATCCCATTCGGATCGTTCATCCATTGACTCTCTGGTGAGAAGTGATACTGCGGGCGGTATTTTTCCATATAATATTGCTGTTTTGCTAAGGCATTACTCATTCTTCCATTCTCCTTTTCTTCCATTCTAAGGACTTCTTTTTTTAATCGTTCTGCCAGCTCCCTGGGAATTCCACCTTTTTTGAATGACCGGAGGGTATAAAATCTCCTAAAGCTGTGACATCAAACATGTACATCATCCTACTTCTTATTTTTGAAAAGAAGAGCCAGACGAGAAAGGATGTCTGGCTGTATAGTTGGAGTTACTGTTTGTTGTAGCGGTCTAATCCTTTTTGGTAAACCTTCATTAATTTATCAAGTCCCATATCATTTAGCTGCTTCACATATGCATCCCACTCTTTCTCAATGCCGCCCTCGATTAACCATTGCGCTTCCTTCTGCTTCACAAATGCTTTAATTTCAGGCTCAATCGTATTAATGACTTCAAGCTCTTCAGGGCTAAAGAAGATAGATGGATAGTTTTCTTGTACCATATGTGGTCTATAGTACTGATCAAGAATTTGTAATCTTTCTTTCGCCCTTGGTTCCATGTCTACAACCTTGCCAAAGTGCTCCTTTAAGACTGCAAACGGACCGCCTGGAGCAACCTTCTGACGCAATTCACCCATTGCTACGCCCGCAGGAAGCTCTTTATTAACTAACATGCCATTTGCATCCTCCTCGTAAATTTCACCGATTGGGCCCCAGTTAATTTGTGCTGACATTTTTGGCTCATACAATTGATCAACCCAACGCATCGTAATTTCAGGGTTCTTGTTCGCTGAGGTGATAACAAAGGCATCTCTTCCATACTCGGAATAGTTTGAGCGCCCAATCACTACTTTTCCATCTTTCCCTTTTAATGGAGGCAATACGACATAATCCTTCGCTCGGTCGGTTCCAACGACCTCCGTATTTTCCCACCAAATGAAAGAGCCTAGTGTTGGATCTTGTGTTTTTCCTTTTGCAAACAGCTGATCCGTCTTTTGCGTTACAACCTCGGGGTCAATTAAACCTTCTTTTACCCAGCCATTATAATAGTTAATTGCTTCTTTAAATTCTGGCTGAATCGCCGCATAAAGAACTTTTCCATCTCTTACAATACGGTGGTCGGCTTCAAAAGGAGTGTCCGGCAATCCGAATAAACCAATTAAATCTCCTTCATTACCGCACCAGCCGTTATACCAGAACGTCAATCCAATTTCGTCTTTCTTACCGTTTCCGTTTGGATCCTTTTCTTTAAATTCCTTCAACACATCATGGTATTCTTCCAATGTAGTCGGCATTTGCAAGCCAAGCTTGTCTAACCATACCTTATTAATGAACATAATATTTGGCATGCCGATAAGATCCATTTCCTCTGCGCGCGGCAGGGAATAAATATGACCATCCGGTGCTGTTACAAGCTTTTTCAATTCTGGTCTTTGTTCAAATAATTTCTTTAAGTTAGGCGCATATTTATCGATTAACTCCTCTAATGGTATAATGGTACCATTCTGACCATATTGGATAAGGTCATGATCAGAAAAGCCTGATGAATAGAACGCATCTGGCAGGTCGCCGCTTGCCAGCATTAAATTTTTCTTTTCTTGATATCCATCGCCAGGGATATTATTCCATTTAATTTGGACGTTCGTCGCTTTTTCAAGTCGATCAAAAATGACCATTTTCGAATAGTCAGGTGCCAGAGCTGCCTTTGGTGAAACAATGTTTAACGTAACAGATTTGTCGACAATCGGTAACCCTGTTTTATGAAAGGCAACATCTGCTTTTTCCTTTGCACCAGCGGAACTATTGCTTGAGCAGCCAGTTAACGCTAATGAAGCACTTAATCCTAAAACCAACGTCATTGCCATGTTCTTTTTCTTATTCTTTTGGATATTTTTCTTGATTGATCGAATCATTTATTTTCCCCCTAGGATATGAATTGGATGGCAAACTGGTAATTGAGTCTACCATCACCTCCTTAACGCAGGTATTTTCTATTAACCTTTAATTCCGCCAATCATAACACCTTTTACAAAATACTTTTGGACAAATGGATATACGATTAAAAGCGGGATGGAAGCTACAATAATCACACCATACTTAATTAACTCAGAAACTCTTTGCTTTGCGGCTAATGAGTCCAAGTCACCAATCATCATCGTAGATGCCTGATTTTGAATTAAAATATTTCGTAAAATTAACTGTAAAGGATATAGGTTTTCATTATTTAAATAGATTAAAGCGTCGAAATAGGAGTTCCAGTGTCCAACTGCATAGAATAGCACCATAACAGCTACAATTGGTTTTGATAGCGGCAGGACAATCTTCCAGAAAAATTTCACATCAGAACACCCATCTATTCTTGCTGATTCTAATAACTCACTAGGAATAGAGGACTCAAAAAATGTTTTGGCCACAATGACATTCCAGACGGCTACAGCCTTCGGCAGGATTAGTGCCCACATTGTATTAAGCAAGCCTAGATTCTTAACAACTAGATATGTAGGAATTAATCCGCCTGAGAAAAACATGGTGATGAGGAATAAAAACATGATGACGTTTCTTCCATACAAATCTTTTCTAGACAATGCATAGGCAGCCATTAAAGTAAATGATACATTGACAGCTGTTCCAACCACCGTATAGATGATGGAGTTCTTATAACCTAGCCAAATCTTGCTGTCTCTAAAGATTCGTTCATATCCTTCAAGGGTCAGTTCTTTCGGTATAAACCATACCTTTCCTTCGTAAATCATGTTTGGATCACTGAAGGAGGCAATCACGATAAAGTACAGTGGATAAATTACCAATATTAGCATAATCGCTACTAGGAAAACGTTAATAATATCGAAAACCTTGTCTTCCTTAGACCTTCTTGTGACTTTCTTATTTTTCAAGGCTAATAAACTCATTTTCACTACACCCCCCTGTTACCACAATCCTGTACCGGATAATTTTTTCGCGAACTTATTTACTGCAACTAATAAAACTAAGTTGATTACTGAATTAAACAATCCTACTGCTGCTGCAAAACTATATTGCGCCTGCTGTAAACCCATCTTATAAACATAGGTTGGGATAATTTCTGCAGCCGGCTGGTTCATTGGTGTTTGTAACAAGTAAGCCTTCTCAAAACCAATGTTCATAATATTACCAACGGATAAAATTAATAGAATAACAGCTGTTGGCATAATCGCAGGAATATCCACATGGAAAATCCGCTGCCACTTATTGGCTCCATCCATTACCGCAGCTTCATGCAGTTCAGGACTTACTCCTGCTAACGCTGCCAGGTAAATAATTGCAGCCCATCCTGTTTCTTGCCACACACCTGAAGCGATATATAATGGTTTAAACCATTCTGGCTTTGCCATAAACGAAATCGGATCGCCACCAAATATCACGATTAAGCTATTAATAAGTCCGTTGTTTGAAAAGAAAACATAGATCATTCCGGCTAATACAACCACTGAGATAAAATGCGGTGCATAAACTACGGTTTGAACAAAACGTTTGTATTTCTCACTTCTAATTTGGTTCAACATCAAAGCAAGAAAAATAGGAAGTGGAAAACCAACGATTAACTGGGTAACACTAAGACCCAAAGTGTTTTTAATTAAGCTCCAAAATTGGTAGGAATCGAAAAAACGCTCAAAGTGTTTAAATCCGACCCAGGGACTTCCCATAATCCCTTTTGTTGCCACAAAATCTTTAAAAGCAATTAACACTCCATACATTGGAACATAATGAAATACGATGAAATAGATTAACGCAGGTAAAAGAAATAAATAGAGTTGATAATTACTCAAAATCTTCTTTAGTTTTATTCCTTTTTTTACTTGGATAGATGAATTGATTATCGAATTTGCCTTCCTTGCTGTTTCCATACCCTTGCCTCACTTTCAATTATGGTTTTTAGTTATTCCAACAGTTAAATTGAAACGTTTCCAATTGAAGATAAAAAAGTTTGTGCATCTAAATCGCTTCCTCCTCTTTTTATATGAAGAGGATTCGATAAATATCTTGCTCAAATATCCCAATTAAAACGTTTCCAATTAGAGCTACAAAAATCTATACATCTAAATCGTTTCCTCCTCTTTTTATAGAAGAGGATTCGATAAAATGTCTTGCTCAAGTGTTCTAAGTGAAACGTTTCCAATAAAAATTAAAAAAATTAACTATGTACGCTGTTTCAATAATTGGCTTATTCTAACGTTTTTGTTGAAACGTTTCCAAATTAGAGCCAAAAAATTTGTACATCTAAATCGTTTCCTCCTCTTTTTATATGAAGAGGATCCGATAGATGCTTTACTCAAGTATTCCGATATTGAAACGTTTCCAATTAAAGATTTAAAAAAATTGAACAATTAGTCGTTTCCCCTTCTCTGTACGTAACAGGGATTCGATAAATATCTTGCTCTAACGTTTTACCTTCAATCTTTCTTAAGAGAAGTCTTACAGACATCCTGGCCATTTCTTCGACAGGTTGTCGAATCGTTGATAAAATCGGGCGAAACAGCTTATTATCTTGAATTCCATCATAACCTATTACTTTTACATCCTCAGGAATTCGTAATCCATGTTGTTTAGCTGCAGCAATATATTTGGCGGCAAGTATATCTGTATTGGCAAATACGCCATCCACACCCTGATGTTCCTTGATTTTGAAGAAATCTCCAAAGTATTTATCATCACTAAAAGTCTCATCATGCTCCTCATAGATGATATATTCGATTCCTTGAGCCTCTGCTTCATCGATAAACCCTGTTTTACGAAGTCTGACCTCACTATAAGCAGAGGAATTGATTCCTAGATACGCTGTCTTTTTAGCGCCCGCTTTCACGAGCTCTTTTAAGGCAATGCGGCCGCCGGTATAGTTATCAGAAGTTACACATGTGATTTTTTTTCCAAAATGGCGATCGATGCTGATGATAGGAATATCAGTACTTACGTTATCTTCGACATCATTGTAGGTTATCCCAATGATGCCTGCCACTTTATTCTGATTAAGCATGTCTAAATAATATAACTCTTTGTCAGGTCTGCCTCCACTATTGCAGAGCATCAATTTAAACCCTTCTTTATCAAGCTCGTCTTCGATATAATAAGCGAGCTCCGAGAAAAACGGATGCCATATACTTGGAAGCAAAAGCGCAACCATTTTCGATTTTTGCATTTTAAAGTTTCTTGCCACTTCATTCGGTACATAATTTAATTGTTTGATAGCTGCGTTTACTTTCTCCCGTGTTTCGGGTTTTACATTTGGATGGTTGTTAATGACTCGTGAAACAGTGCCAACTCCAACTCCCGCTAGGTCTGCAACATCCTTTATACTTGGCACTACTACTACCTCCATTACTAAAGCGGTTTCATATTTTCAATATATCACCTTTTTGGAAACGTTTCAATGGATTTTTGATTAAAATTTCAAAAAGTAGCATGATCTTGCCGGATTCCGTCACAGTCACTTCCACCTTATGATACTTTGATTCTATCTTCATGACTTTTTTCAAAGAGCTGTCTCTATATGAGACCAGCTCCTAAACAACTTTTTATCTTCTTTTGTTTTTGTTTTGTTCTCTAAAGAATTTCCTTGCATTTTTCATGCCACTCATGCTGCCGAAGATGTCATTTATTTTTTCTTTTTCAATCATTCTGGAATTCAAGCCATCGTACTTCGCTTCTTTTTTTAGCTTCCAATAGCTCTCCAACCGTTCAACTGACAAATGACCATGCTCTATAGCTTTTTGCACGGCGCAGTTCGGTTCACTTTTATGAGAACAGTCGTTAAAACGACATTGAGCCGCAAGATCATCAACTTCATATCTATTGTATTCAATGTTATAGCCTCCTAAAGTTTCAATTGTAACCTCTGGGAGGTCTTATGCAGGTATTATTTTGCACAACCCTCCCCGTTCACTACAATCTCAGCCATATGCTTATTAAACATAAAACTTCAACTCCTTTTCATTAATTGAGATAACTATATCATAGTTATTGTACTAACCTGTACTTAAGCTAAATAAGAAAGAGGACTGCCGCAGCAATCCACTTATTACACTCAAGCACCCGTTCGCAAGTTAGTTACTTATTCCTCAACATCTCAGCAAGTTCATATAGCGGCTTGTTCTGCTGAATACGATAGTGACGTCCTTCCTTTTGCAAATACCCTTTATCGCAAAATTGTGCAAGCACATGCAATAAGTGTCGATAGGAGACGCCTAAAAAATCACAAACAGTTACATGTTTCTCCTTATAGACCTCTTCATCAGCGGTTTGCAAAATAAAATCCGCAAGCCGGTTTTCAAGGGGGAAGGCGAGACTTTGTGAATACTTTGCAGCCATTTGTGTTGCTTTTACACTTAAAAACTTGGTTAGTTCACGTAGAAATGTCGCATCTTCTAGCATTTGTGCGCGGTAGCGATGAAAAGGAAGCGCAAAGCAAATGGTCTTAGTGGAGGTTTGAATCCCTTTTGTATAGTACACCTCATTTAATAATTCCATTTCCCCAATATAATCATTTGCGTTGATAAAATTTATTAAAGAAACTTTCCCATTTTGATGAGTTACGTAAATTTTTGCTTTTCCTTCAATGACATAAAATAAAAAATCCGGTCTCATGCCTTCTTGAATAATCCATTCATCGCGCTTATATTCATGCACTTCTATAAACTCTTCAATCGGAAAAGAAAATAAATGCGCAATGGAGTATCCCTCCAAATAGCGTTGCCTTTTCTCATTTTTATAAATTTCCATAATCCACCCCAAAATATGAGATATCTCATATTATTGTACGTATCTCCATGATATCATGCAAACAATGGAGGGATACAGAGTGAACACACAACGCTGGATGAGTAGACAATTTTTTAGTTTTTATATGACATGGGGCGTTTTTCTACCTTATTGGACAGGATGGATGATTCATACAAAAGGGATTACGGTTTCACAAGCTAGTTTGATTATGAGCTTAGGTTTGGTTGCAAGAGGCCTTTCTACCTTAATTGCATTTCCTTATTTATCGAGGAAATTTAGTAGTAAAACCTTATTAAATGGGATGGCAATCGGCACGCTAATTGCTATTCTGTGTTGTATTCCAGCCAGTTCCTTTGCTGGCTTACTTGTGGTAACGTTACTTTTGCATTTTTTTTATCCAACGTTGATGCCTGCTTTAGATAGCGCGGCTGGCGTCCTTGTGCAAAGTAAACAATTAAGACATTATGGGAAGAGCCGCTCGTGGGGATCCATCGGGTTTGTCGTGGCCGGCATGATCTTAACCGTCTTTACAGGGGCGCTTGGGGATGATGTGATTTTATGGGCGCTGTTACTCGGCACATTGGTATTCGTGTGTCTTGGTTTTATGCGTGCACCTGTTGTTTTATCTGAAAAACCGCAAATGGATCAAACAAAAAAAGCCGGCATGCTGAAATTATTTCGTATTAAACACTTTGGTTTGGTGCTCGTCATTGTGATTTTACTGCAAGCGGCACACGCTTCTTATTACAACTATGGCTATATTTTTTTACAAGAAATCCATGCACCCAAATATTTAATTGGTGTAATTATTAACATTGCCGTGATCGCAGAAATCATTTTCTTCTCAATCGCAGATCAGAGCTTTCATAAATTTTCAGTAGGCTCTTTACTAACACTAGCGGCGCTTGGTTCATCTGTACGTTGGATATTAGTATTTGCCTTTCCAAATGTTATTGTTTTCTGTATCGCGCAAACATTGCATGCATGCTCATTTGCAATGGGACATTATGCCTTTATGAAATATTTAATCCAAAATATTCCAAGTTCACAAATTCCGAAAGTACAAGGCATGTATTCAGCGCTGGCACTTAGCTGGAGCACTGCGGTGTTCACGATTTTCGGCGGCTATTTATACGAAATTGAGCCAAGATACGCCTTTATCGGGATGATTGTTTGTACGATTCCATCGATGCTGCTTGCGCTTGTTTATCAGAAATTAGAACTCAAAAAGGAAGCTGCAGTTTCTATTTAGTTCGTTTATATTGGTTTATATTTGTTTATATAAGACTTTACGAGGCATGAGTCAATCTTATCCACGGCCAAATCTTCGAATATTCTAATGGTTTCGTTTTTCCTCAATGTTTAAGGTCATCCCCGAGCCATTTGATAATACCGGTATAAAACAGGCTTGTCCAAAACGGACAAGTCTGTTTTATACCATTAATTTCTATTTAATGAATCCTTTCCTACACATGATGCCTACTGCTAAATAGTCATTTTCCAGCTTGATAATGCCAACCAGTTTTCCTGTTCCTTATAATCGGGCATTATTTTCCCAACAAGGCGCCAAAAGGATCGATCGTGATTTAGATGGACCATATGGCACATCTCGTGAACCACTACGTAGTCGATTACTTTTAATGGCGCCATTGCCAGCCTCCAATTAAATGTTAGCTGCAGCTTTGAATCACAGGTTCCCCAGGTCCTGTTATTATCAGAAATGCGGATAGAACGTGGTTTTGTTTTAAAGTTGCTTTGATAAGACTGAATACTCCTCTCTACCAACGCTTTACACTGCTGATAATAAAATCTCTTTAAAGCTTGCTTTACTTTTTCATCCTCAAGTTGTTTTACATATATATGCAGCTTATCTCCTTCAAACACCACATAGTCCTGCTTGGCATTGATATCTTGAGAGATCTGTACAGGATATGCATTTCCTAAATAAAGAAAGTTCTCACCATGATCATAGACCTTCTCCTTCGGCCCAAGCGTTCGGTCCTTCATTTCTTTTGATTTTTGCTGAATCCAATCCCATTTTTCCTCTAGTAATTGGAGCACGCATTCAACAGATGTCCCTTTAGGAGCTTGGACTTCAATATTTCCATAAACATCTATATAAACACCCATATTTTTTCGTTTTTTGTAATTTATATCAAAACTAATTGTCTCACCTGAATATGTATGTATCATTTCATCACCTGGAGTATCCATTTATGTTATTTTCGCATTATGATCATGCATGGCGTTTGGTCGAGAACATATACGTTGTTTTAAAACTGCCAATGATAAAAATTAGAGTAGGATCAAAGTTCCTACTCCATCCATTGTATCATTTAGTTTCTTAGCATGAATATACATACGCTCACCATGCGCCTAGTATTCGAGACAATATAATGGGATATTCATCAGTTATAGCGCTTGTTTTAGCAAGATAACACAGAATTATAGAAGGTAAAGGATTATCCAACTTCTTTTAGCTAAGGAACCGCTAATCTTTTCAAATAAATAATCAAGGGCTAAATTCTTCTTTCCTTGGATAAGCCATACCCCATAATCTTATTAAATACGTTGCCTATTCCTCTGCTTGATTTCCATGATATCACTGTATTGAACTAGGAGCTTTATTTACAGTTTTAGTAATCCAAGCAGTGGTGGCATTCAGGTTTTCCATGTTAGTATCGAAATCGCCGTGGTGTCTAGGTTCCTCATTCGATTTAGGATATCGTACCCAAACCCTAGATTCACCATCAAAGAAGTTTGCAAGTTCTCCACTACTATTGATGAACTTCTCCATCCCGAGATTTCACTAGATTCACCTGATTCTAGTATAAAAATTGTCCTGATTTCTTATTGGCAATAAAGGTTCTGGTGCAAAAACTTCAAAGTATCATAATTCACAAATAAAAAGGATATTGGGGTTCTATGTTGCTCATTATTCAATTCTTCTGAATTCCCCTCAAAAAATCACATATGATGAATGCAATTTCTGCCTTCCTAAATACCGCTCAACATCACATTCTATCACTTCTTTTTTATTCGGAATTTTAAAATAACTTATAATAAAAAGTTTTTGTAAGGGTTTACTTTGTAAGTATATCGCGGTTTTCTTTCATGCACTCTTACATAAGAACAACCACACTTCCAAAACTGTACTGCATCGGGTAGTTTACATAATGATATAGCTCAGTTTATAATCAGTACTGTTGCATTTTTTGCGAAGAATTTTTACAACAAGGAGATGAGTTCATGACAGAATTAGTTGCAATTATTAATGATTATTTATGGGCTAAATTAATTGTGATTTTCTTAGTTGCAATTGGCTTATTTTTAACAGTTAATTTAGGCTTCTTACAAATACGATTCTTCCCTGAAATGATTCGTTTATTATGGGATAGCGGCAAAGGTAAAGATAAAGACAAAAAAACTGTCTCATCATTACAAGCATTTATGATTGGGATGGCTGCTCGTATTGGTACAGGTAATATTGCCGGTGTTGCAACAGCAGTGGCATTAGGCGGACCTGGTGCAGTATTTTGGATGTGGCTAATAGCGTTAATTGGCTCAGCTTCAGCTTTTGTAGAGAGTACATTAGCTCAAGTTTACAAAGTGAAAGATGGCGATTCCTGGCGTGGCGGACCTGCCTACTATATGGAAAAAGCTTTAGGAAACAGAAAACTTGGAATTGCATTTAGTATCTTACTTACCTTATCTTTTGGTTTAATTTTTAATGCTGTACAAGCAAATACAATAGCTGCTTCACTTGAAAATGAATTTGGGGTAAGCACGGCTACAACTGCGATTGTACTTGGTGTTATTACTGCTCTCATTATCTTTGGCGGCGTACACTCAGTAGCAAAATTCTCTACAGTCTTAGTACCTATTAAAGCCGGCGTTTATATTTTATTATCACTGTGGATTATGGTTTCGAACTACGAAATATTGCCAACTGTTTTTGGTGCAATTTTCTCCGAAGGTGTATTTACATTTAAACAATTATTTGGTGGTGTAATGGGTGCTGCTGTACTCCACGGGATTCGTCGTGGATTATTTTCAAATGAAGCTGGTATGGGATCTGCACCAAACGCAGCAGCTGCTGCAGATGTTACTCACCCTGTAAAACAAGGTTTTGTTCAAGCTTTAGGTGTAATTGTAGATACGTTTGTAATCTGTTCATCTACCGCGATGATTGTTTTAGTTTCAGGTGTATATAAAACATCTAAGCTGACAGGTATTCCTTTAACACAAGAATCTTTACGTATAGGACTTAGTGACTTCGCTGCAACATTTGTGTCAATTTCTGTATTCTTATTTGCTTTAAGTACAATTATGGGTAACTACTACTATGGCGAATCAAATATCAGCTTCATGAAACATGGCAAAAAGTCAATTTATCTATACCGCTTCGCTGTAATTGCAATGGTATTATTCGGAGCATTATACAGCGCTGAATTAATTTGGTCTTTAGCAGATATTTTCATGGGCTGTATGGTTTTGGTTAATTTATATGCCATTACTCGCTTATCTAAAGTTGCTAAAGCTTTATTAAAAGATTATATTGTACAAAAGAAACAAGGGTTAGATCCTGTTTTCCATGCTGATAGTATTCCAAACCTTCCAGGACGTGAGCATTTAGAAGCATGGGTTGAAGAGGAACAGTTAAATAAACAGGTTGGATGATGTAGGCGATCCATTGAAAAGCCATCATTACATAGTGCTTAAACTATGAATGATGGCTTTTTCGTATTTGTCGATCATTATTCTTTTTTATTTTAAAAACAATTCAGGTTGATAATGTTTCCGCTTGAACAAACTTTTCTTTTCCATGCTGATCACGTTCTTTTTTAGAGTAATAGTATGTCCAAGTTCACTACATTTCTTGCATCAGAACCCATTCAAGTAATAAGCAGCTAATTCCTAAAATAAACTAATTTTTACTGCCAATTAAATGTTTGGAACGGTATTGACTTGGTGCTAAACCAACCTGTTTTTTAAAAACTTGATTAAAATATCTTGGATCTTTATAACCAACTTCATTACATATATCAAGAATTTTATAATTCGTTGTTCGTAATAACTCTTTCGCTTTATTTATTCTAATATTAGTAATATATTCAAAAATAGTCATACTAACTTTTTTTGAAAATAAACTGCTGAGATATGGTGGACTTATATGAAAACTTTCCGCTACTTCATCCAAAATGATTGATTGGTTAAAATTTTTTTGCAAATAATTTTTCACATCTGAAATCAATTTATCTTTATGTGAAATTCTATTATCATTCATATAATCAAAAATTTGACTAATCAAATTTTTGAGCCAATGGCTAATTTCTTCAATTGATCGCAATCTATTCAGTTCTTCATATAACTGGTATTCCTCTCCTAAAATATTTTCAATTTCTAATTCAAATTCATGCTGAACATATTCGAAAACATAATTGATTAGCTTAAAACATAGATATTTAGCCTTTACCGGAGAAAGCATATTTTCAATTGAATAACTCAATATATCATGTATTAATAAATTCATTTTATCTAAGCTAAAATTATCTTTTTTAAAACAATAATCGATCTTATTAATAATCTCATTACCAACAGTATTATTTATCTTTTCTAAATCTTTGTAGTGAGTAAACAATTGATTTAAATAAATCCCTATTTGAAACGCTTCTTCTGCTTCTTGATATGATTGGCGAATGTATGAAAAATCATAATAAGTATTGCTAACCCCAATAATAGGAGTTGTATTCAATTCCTGTTGTAAAAGAGACGAAAATTCAATTAAAAAGGAATCTTGAACTTCTTCTTGGCTAGGGTTGGCATACATTGTAACAATAAAGTCTTCAATGATGTAAATAAATGTTTCATATCCTCTTTCTTCAAAAGGCATTTTTAAACGCTCAAAAATTCTCTGACCTTCCTTTCCAATATTTTGTTTCCATGTTGTGCTTTTAAAACCCGTAATTAATAATTTCCATCCTTTAAATCTATTACCTGTTTCAACATTATCAATCTTTCGACCTAAAATAAGGTTTAATACATCCTTCTCTTCTAATTCCGTTTGATATTTTTGAATCTGATAATTGTTTTCCTTTTCTGCTTTCACTTTTTCATATTTAATGAGCCCTTTTTTTACTACACTGATAATTTCATCAATCTCTATAGGCTTTACTAAATAATCAACGGCTTCTAGTTCAATTGCTCTTTTAGCATAGTCAAACTCTGTATAACCACTAATAATAATAAATACAATATCGGGATGAATTTGTTTAACTTTTTGTATTAAATCCAAACCATTTAATCCAGGCATTTGGATATCTACTAATACAATATGAGGGGGATTATTTATAATACACTGCAACGCTTCCTGCCCGTTTGAAGCAGTTTCGACAATCTCAATTTGATGTTCTTTCCAGTCAATTGCAGATGTTAAGCCCTCGATTACAATTTTTTCATCATCTACTATTAGAAGTTTATACATCACTTTTCACCTCTTATATATTTACATCATGCATATTCCTCTCTTTTAATTCCAATTGTTAAAACAGCTTTTGTCCCTATATTTAATTTACTTGTAATGCTTAATCCAAATTCAGGTCCATAATAAAGCCCAATTCTCTCATTAATATTTTTTAGAGCATATCCTTGATTTCCCCAAAAAAACTCTTCACTATTAAATCCAATTCCGTTATCGATTACTTCAAATATCATCATCCCTTCTTTTTTTCTTCCTTTAATCATTATTTTACCTTGCCCGTTTTGTTGTTCCAGCCCATGCTGAACAGCATTTTCTACAAGGGGCTGCAAAAGCAATTTAATTATTTTTTCATCAAGAATACCTGGGTCAATATCAATTGAATATTCAATTTTATTATCAAATCTAATATTTTGTATCTGCAGATAACTTTTTACCTGCTCAATTTCATTTTTTACTGATGTAATATGACTACCGTTATTTAGTGTTAATTTAAACAATTTGGATAAGCTTACTGCCATTTTAGCAATTGGTTTTACCTTTGCCTTTTCTGCCATCCAGAATATAGAATTCAGCGTATTATATAGGAAATGTGGGTTAATATGACTTTGTAATGCTAATAATTCTGCTTCTTTTTCCTTTAATTGTGATTCATATAACTTTACAGTTAATTCATTATTTCGATTGTACAATTCAACAAAACGATTTCCTATTTGCCCAATTTCATCTTCATTATCAAACGTTATACCAGAGATATACTCTCTTGATTTCATTTTTTGGACTATGATTCTTAATAACGCAAGTTGCTTTGTAATTTTTTTTGATATCAATAAAGCACTAAGTATCGCTAGAAGAAAAGATATAACTAATAATGATGCAGTGATAATTCGTATATAATTAATTTCTTTAACAATACTTTGATAAGGAATGATGCTAACAATCTTCCAATTTGTTTTTACGTTTGTATGAAAATTTATACTATATTTTGTTCCATTAATTTTTTTTATGATCTTACCTTGAGTACCAACGTTTTCTAATATGTTAGCAAGCTCCCTTGCTTTAAACTTTTTCCCGCTTTCGCTAAAATAAATTGTATTCTTATTATTCATTATTAAAATATCGCCATCTGTTTTAATGTCTTTGAACATATTATTAAAAACAGCTTTATTAACACTTATAATAGATATGCCAATCTCCTCTGACGTACCAATATCTCTAATAACTCTTCCAAACATTAATTGGTTATTATCCCCTTTTACAAGACTTGTTTCATTTCCTTTGATCCAAACGCCTGCCCATTCACTTTGTTTTAAAACTTTATACCAACTTGTCTCTTTAATATGATTATAAATATGACCTGTATAATTACTTTCTCCTTTATTTAATTTTAGAAATTCATGTTGTTCATTCCCGATGTATACCGCATTGATATATGGTTTATTAACGATAGTAATGTTTTTCAAAAGATCTTTTGAGCGGGTTTCTAAGATATATAACCTAGTTGATATTTTTGGATAGCTTAAATACCCTTGAATATCATCTGAAGAGAAAATTATATTGGAAAGATTCTCTACATCGGCAACGAATGTATTAATATTCCAATCCACTACACTTAAAAAATTTGAGGTTGTTGTCGAAACCTTATTTTCCATAACCTTATTCAAATATAAAAAAGTAAATGGGCCAATTAGGAATAATGGAATTAACGTTGAAAAAAGGGCTAATAGAATAATTTTTCGCTTAACGGACAACTTTTTAATCATATGGCATCCCTCATTATTGTTTAAAGCCTCAAAAAGCAACAATCTTATTGTTAACGCTTTCAAATTATAAGAAATAATAATTAATATTGTTACTAATCTCCGTTTCTATTAAATATTTACATAAGTCTATTTTATATCATTTTATACTGGTATGTCTTTATCCACTTATTTATAAATTAGCAGCGGATAAAGACATACTTGTAGAAAAATTAGGTTATTCCCATATTGATTTTAATTGATACATTTCTAACGAAGTAAGTTTCACATCTCCGTCCCTTGTGTACAATTCTAACCCATCACTTTCATTGTCCGGGAAAATCAATTCTGTTATTACACTTTCCCCATCATTCCCAAATACTCCAATAGATGACCAATCAACAAAGAAATGCATTTTCACTTTATTATCCTTAGCTGTTACTTTCCCCGTATGTTTGCCCGCAAAGGAGCCGTTAAATTGAACATCACCAGATTTCGTACGATCCACAAATAGCCGCCTTTGATTAACGTCATATCCAATAAGTGTCTCTTCATTTTTGGATTTGCAAACTTTAAATCCAAATTTCATAGTGAATAACCCCTTACTAAATTTAAATATTACTTTAATAATATATTTCCGGAAAATGATTCGATCTCTGAAAGAGAAGGTACACTAGGAATGCCTCCGTTTTTGGTAGTAGAAATTGCAGCCACAGTATTAGCAAATGCAGTGATATTTTCCACATCAAAGCGATTTAATTTAGATGGATGTGACATTGTGAAATCAATTAATAATTCTCCTATCGCTGTTACATCATACATTTTTATCTCCACCAATCTCGTTTTAAATTTATAGCTGTGGAACTATTAGAATTCATTACTGTACATATTGTTTATTAATAACCTCAAAAAATGAAAGGTATAGTTGCAAATGTCGTCCGGATTATTTATTAACAAGATACTTCTATTCCTTTACAGCTCCGAGAGTCATTCCGCTTACGATATACCGTTGAACTAAAAGAGAAAAAAGCATAACTGGTAAACTAAATGTAATAGCAGCTGCTGTCATAGGTCCCAAATCAAGATTATATGCTGTTAAAAACTGTGAAATCCCGACTGTTGCCGTTTTAGTATTTGTACTCGTTAAAAGTAAAGCAAATAAAAAGTCATTCCACGCTAACATAAAGGTAAATATAGCTGTCGTGGCAAGTCCTGGAAGCGAAACAGGGAGAATGATACGAAGGAACGCTCCCAAACGACTACATCCGTCAATACGAGCTGCTTCGTCAAGCTCCTTGGAAATTCCGTCAAAGAAACCAATCATCATCCAGATTGCAAAAGGAACATTAATACTGGTATAAACTAAAATTAACGCAAGCTTTGTATCAATTAATCCCATATCATTAATAATCGCATACGTGGGTATTGCAATACTAATCATCGGAACCATACGGATTACTAACGTTATAAGCAAAAAGATATTCCCCACTCTTGATGAGAATCGTGAAAAGCCGTAAGCTGCTAAGGATCCTATAAAAACACTCAATACCATACTAATTGTTGCTGCAACGAAGCTGTTAAGGAAATATTTTCCTATGGGTAATTGTTTTAACATCCTAAAGTAATTCTCTAAAGAAAACCTTGAAGGCCATAACGTGGGTGGTGAACTTATAGCTTCTGAAGATGGCTTTAAGGAAGTAAGAAGCAAGTAAATATATGGACCTAAGAATACAAGAGCTAGCATACAAGTCGATAAAATAACAAATAACTGCCAGATATTTTTTGAACTCAACTTTGCTCCTGCACTATTTATTTTTTGTGTTAGTCTAGAATTATTTAAAGGTCTATCTAACATATTAAAATCACCTCACAATTATTAAGCATGTTTTTTACTTGGAGACCACATTTTTGTCATAAAGAACGAACTCAATGCGAGTAAAAGGACAATAAAGATAACTGCCATTGCACTAGATTCACCAACAGCCCCATACCTTGTTAACGTTTTGTACATATATGTGCTTAATACCTCCGATGAAAAACCGGGTCCGCCTTGCGTTAATACCCATACAATGTCAAATGTTCTCGCTGCATCAATGATCCGAATGATGAGCGCAACAGTCGCAACCGGTATTAAGGAAGGGATGATAATATAGCGAAATGTTTGCCATCTATTCGCACCATCAATTTGTGCCGATTCATATAAGCTCTTTGAAATTCCTTGAATCCCAGCAAGAAAGACAAGCATCATAAACGGCGTTGTTAACCAAACATCTGCAATAATAGTAGACAGTAGAGAAAACTTCGAATCGGATAACCATAAAATTTGATGAGGATCCGAAATAATTCCCAGCTTATAAAGTCCCCAGTTTATGATACCGAATTGATCATTGAGCATGAACTTCCATATTAATCCTGATACCAATGGAGCTAACATTAATGGACTTAACAATAATGTTCGAATAAATTGACTGCCCTTAAAACCATTACTTAACAATAAGGCTAAAATAAGACCTATTGTAAACTCAAATGCTACAGCTACAACGATAAAGATAACCGTATTAAGTGCTGATTTTAGGAAGCGCTCAGAAGTAAAGGCATCAATGTAGTGTTTGATACCTGTAAATTCCTTTAAAGACGGATCATATAAATCAAAAGTAAATAGACTATCTGTTATAAGCAGAAAAATCGGATAGACGAAAAACAGGAGCAAGACCACTGCTGCGGGCAAAAAAAACAAGAAGGCTAACATTCCATTTTTCATTTTCATATTGACCACCTCTTCCTCAATTAAAATAATGTTTTATCAAATTAAATAAACAAACAGATAAATAATCTAGTTACAAATCCACGGGATAATGCATTCCCTATCTTCAATAGATGAAGAACAGAATCTCCTCATTTACAAAAATCAGGTTAACTACAATAGAGTTTTGAGGAGAATTCTGTCTAAAATTAATTAAATACAAACTCTTTTTTTTAGGAGCAGTAAACTTTCTTCATTCTTACTGTTGTACAATACCTTTAATAATATTGGCGGCCCAGTCAAGTGCTTCCTGGGGTGTTTTCTCACCTGATAACGCGTATTGAACAGCAGGGATTAATGCTTCATTTTCAATTTGTTGCCATTCTTTAATAGCGGGACGATTTTGAGTCTGTTCCCCAGATAAAGTTGCCATTAGCGGTTCTAAATGCTCGTATCCCGCTTTTTTACTATACTCTTCAAATACTGATTTTCTTGCTGCTACACCTAGTGCTTCCATATATAATGCATTTTTATCATAAAGAAATTGAATGTACTTCTTAGCGATTTCTTGTTTCTTAGACGACTTTGGTATTACCTGGTACCATGGGCCTGGAACAGCACCAATCCCCTCAGTTCCAGCAATCATTGGCGCAACTCCGACTTTACCAGCAACTTTTGATTTGCTCGGGTCATTTGATGGTACATAAAAGTGTCCCCAAGCTAGCATCATTGCTGCCTTTCCGTTCTGAAATAATTCAGCAGTTTCTGCAGAAGAAATTTCGAGTGCACCAGGAGGAACAGATTTATCCTTATTTAACATGTTCGTTAATAGCTCGAGTGCTTGGACATAAGGCTTAGTATTTATAATTACTTTACTATCATCCACAACTAGCGGCCTTGCCCCTCCTTGTGTTGCCAAATCCAGCCAACTCGCAACAGTATCACCATTATTCGCGCCAAAAACAGTTGTACCATACAGATCTACTTGTCCATCTTTGTCTGTATCACGAGTAAAAAATTTAGCTATATCTTGATACTCCTTCCACGTTTTTGGCGGTTGAAGCTCATAACCATACTGCTCTTGAAACTCTTTCTTATTAGCTGCATCCTCAAATAAATCCTTACGATAAATTAACGTTTTTGCATTTGTCCAAACAGGCATTCCATATGTGTGCCCTTTATAACTACCACCAGCAACAAGTCCAGGGAAAAGATCATTTTTCACTCCATCTGTCATTAATTTATCAAGAGGGAGTAGACCACTCGCAAGTGAAGGAAACCAAAGAATATCAATAGTCGCAACATCATAAGAACCTGCCCTTGAAGCAAGCTCTGCCTTTAGCTTGTCATACACACCGACATAAGGAACAGACTCAATCTTCACTTCATAACCAGTTGATTGTTTAAATTCATCTGCTGTTTTCTCAGCCACTTTAAAGGCAGGGCTCCCGCCTTCAACAAGCACCGTTAAAGACTTATCACTACTACTTGAATTATTCCTGCTGTTTTGTTCCTCACCGGATGTCTGGGTACTAGAACATCCAGTGAGGAAAGCGGAAAGAAGCATTGAACATGTCATCAAACCTGCAATAGCTTTTCTTTTAAACAAATCCATTTCCCCCCTTGAAAGTTTTTTCTACGAAATATTATCTATCCCATAAACCATGTTCCGGCCATCTTCTAGGTAACCGTTCCTTCACAGGCGGAAGCTCTGGCAATGGTTTATGAGGTTCAAGCTGATACCAATATGCTACACTTGAATATTCATTTCCTTGATCATTTGCATGACCGTGTTCAATTGTTGCTCGAATGGACGTATTAAAACGAACTGGATCTTCAATATGGAAACGATAAAGGCTCCATTTTCCAAAGTGCTCCTGTACATCACTTCCTAGTGAAATACCATGATATGGTCCAGCATATTCTCCACTTGGAAATCCCCATGCTGCATTAAAGTAATCTTCCGTCCCCGTACCATGAAGGGATGGAGGCCATTGTTCACCATCGATAAAGAACATGTCATCCCCTTCTCCTGGCCATGTAAACTCTTGATTCGATGCGTCAAAGTTATCAATGTTTAACACACATCCAACATAGTGCCCTTTGCCTTCTGCCTCTAAAATTACATAGTTTTCATCCCCAGTTAGATTCTCACCCGGAAGATCCCATGGTGCTGGATTTTCAATATCACTAGGATGAACAACCTTCTGACAAGGATTCTCTTGATTCCAAGTCGCATGAAATCTTCCCATATCTTCCGGGATTCTATCCTTCTCTTCATAAAGTTCATAATCGATGTAATAAAATAAGTTTTCAATACGCTCTTCACTTTCATTAATTAATTTAATGACTGCACCATCAGAAAATGGCATTGGAAAGTAGCAGTTCATTGCCGCCGCAAATGGTCCTTTTGGTCCTCTTTTTTCCCCCATGACCATGCTTAATGGAAGTGAAACATAATGTTTACATGTTGCATGTCCGATCCCAAAGAAATCGCCAAGCGGAACACGTACACTTGGATTTTCTTCTCCATCCCAGTACATTTCAAGAACGAGCTTCCGTAAATATTTCTCTGCATAACAGCGTGTTGTCATCCAAATATGCTTAATACATCCTGCCCCTTTAATGTCGGCCATTACTGCTGTTTCACCTGGTTCAACAACCTTAAAATCTCTGTTTCCACCTGTACGATCCCAGCTTGACTCCCGTTTTGTACGTGCATCCTTTATAATTGGTAATCCTCCTAAAGGACTATTTGGTTCCCAAACGTTCATATTTTTTCCTCTTTCATATTCTTTTAGTTAGAATCTTTTATTTTTTTCATAAATTTGTTAAAATTTAATTAGGTAATTTTTAAAAGTACACACTTTTCATTTTTAATGAAGGGATTATTCCTTCATTTTCTTTTTGTGTTTTTTGACAACGCCCACACATAAAACCTAAAATAGAATACCGACTACTAATGGCAATCCAACAACATAAATGATTTAATAAAATCGACTATTTTAGTAATGTATCACCCCTTTCAAAGTTTCTCTCTATTGACAACGTTTACATTTATAATATTAAAATGATTTTAGGAGTTTGGAAATTCTAATATTTTTTAAAAACTTTATATATTTTTAGAACTAAATAAATTAGGTATCCGCTTATATTTCAACAAAAATCTACGCTAAGAAAAATAGAATGGTATCTAATTCTCTTCTGGTGCCAATATGATTTTTTAACTATCCTTTTCATTGATGAATGATGACACTACTCCAAGTCATTCATACATCGCCTCTCTGTATGATGCATAGCACTTTCCTATTAAACTTTTACGTAAACAACAAAAAAATTACAGGAATTTTACAGTTACGCTTCACTCTGATAATAAAAGCAGTTCCTATTCCTCTCCCCTTTTATAATAATATAGGACAGTAGAGAAAGGATGGTTATGGTGGAGGCATTTGAAGTAAAAGTTGAAGATTATGAACAAGCGCGCGATGATTATGAAAATTTGTTGCGAAAGCTTAATTCAAAAGCAGTTGAAATTGTTCGCATTTTATTTGAAGAAGAAAAAGAAAAAAAGCTTTATATAAAATGGGAATACGGTACGTTGTTTGTTCACAGCTCTAACGTGGTCGTATTACTAAGAGCGGACGGTTCCCCCATTTACTTAGAGCGAAACGAAGTGATGGGGATTGTCGATACAATTGATCGATTATATAAGGATATCGTTGTAAAAAATAACTAAAATAAGCTGCAAAGCTTTCTTGAAGAAGCGCTTTGCAGCCTGTTTATCTCTTGTTTTACTAAGATAAAAATCATATGAGCCATTGATAAGCCATGTTCTTGTTCTTACATCATGTCCACTAGGTTACGAAAACTAAGGTTGTACCGTATAACAAAATCATGTATCATCGAAATTTGCATATCCTGATAGATACAAAAACCATAAATCTTTAGTAACACCTATTTGTGTGCTAAGAAAAACATGTGGAAAGCTCTTCTAATTCAGCTTATGCCATCCCCCTCTCCCATAACTTAGACTGTTTCCAATACTGCTGATAGAATTTTCTAACCTCACAAATTACTTTTCTAATATAACGAATAAGTAGGGCATTTCAATAAAACAAGGACGCCCATTCCAAACTGCAACAGAACCTGGAGTATGCGCACGCTTGGTAATTGTGGCCCTGTTTCCCAGAAAGAAATCTCATTCTTCTCCCTGCTTTACATTATAGAGAGCAATTTCAGCCGCATTTTAACCATCCAAAAAATGTAATATTATCCGTTTTTCATATTAGCGACAATTGAACACTGCAAAATTTGTCGAAAAAATTTTTTTGATTTTAATTTTTTATGTTACTCTTTTCTCTTTTATTCGCTTTCATTGCCTAGAGCTCAGTTTTAACGACCCATTTAAATTTTCAGATATTTTTGCTGTTGATTTACAGCGCCGGTTGACTCCTTCTAGGGAAGAATGTAAATTAATAGCGGAATCGGTTCCGTAAAACATTCTTAAGAAAATACAGGGATAGGAAAACATTCAACTGATCGTTTTGAGAAATCTATTCCCTTTATCAATGGGTGCACCCCATTCAATGATTTGTTTTAGTTCATGTCTTTCTTGTCTAATGAGTACGGTAGTTTTTCAGATGCATGAAGCCATAATGAATAACTTTGTCCATCCTGCTGCAATGACTAGTCCTGCAGCCTTCCAAAAACACGTAGATGGTATTAGTCAGTATTTTATTAGAATTTATTCTTTTAAGCTAAGAAATGAATGAAGAATCCTTGGAATTAACATCTAATGAAGATTAAGAGGAGGATAAAATTTATGAATATCAAAAAAGTAATTAGAAAAACAACAGCTTTCACCTTTACTACAGCATTAGTAATGAGTGGCGGAATTCAAGCTTTTGCTGCAGAAAAAGACAGTCAGGATTTCAACAACAATTATGGAATTTCCCATATTACACGTTATGACACGCTTAAAATACCTGAACAGCAAAACAGTGATCAATTTAAAGTGCCTCAATTCGATGCATCAACTATAAAGAACGTTCCTTCTGCCATCAAGTATGATGAGTCAGGTAACAAAATTGAATTAGATGTGTGGGATACCTGGCCACTACAAAATGCTGATGGAACAGTGGCAAATTATAATGGCTACCAAATCGTTTTTGGTTTAGCGGGAGATCCTAAACAAGGATCGGACACATTTATCTACATGTTCTATAAAAAAATAGGCGACACATCCCTTGATGGCTGGAAAAATGCAGGAAGAGTATTTAAGGATAGTGATAAATTTGGTCCAAACGATCCTATTCTCAACAATCAAGCAGAAGAATGGTCTGGTTCTGCAACTTTAACCTCTGATGGAAAAGTTCGTCTGTTTTATACAAATAGGCATCCTTGGGAGCCGGAAAAAGGATTTTTTGGTAAACAAACCTTAACAACGGCTCAAATTAACGTATCTAAACCTAATGCTGAAACACTGAAGATCGATGGTGTAGAAGATTTCAAATCGATCTATGATGGCGGAGACGGTAAAACCTATCAAAATGTTGATCAAGCTTTCAGTGGAGGGGATTATTCGGATAATCATACGTTAAGAGATCCTCACTATGTAGAAGAAAACGGTCATAAGTACCTTGTTTTTGAAGCGAATACTGGAACGGAAACGGGTTACCAAGGAGAGAAATCCCTTTTTAATAAAGCTTACTATGGGGGAAGTGAAGTCTTCTTCCAAGCTGAGAAAAATAAGTTGCTGCAAAGTCCTAGCAAAAAATCTGTAGAAATAGCGAATGGTGCACTAGGTATCATTGAATTAAATGACGATTATACGTTGAAAAAAGAAATGAAACCTCTGATTGCATCCAATACAGTAACAGACGAAATTGAACGAGCTAACGTATTTAAATTGAATGGCAAATGGTATTTGTTCACAAGCTCAAGAGGATCTAAAATGTTCGTTGATGGAATTGATAAAGAAGACATCTACATGTTAGGTTACGTATCCGATTCTTTGACTGGTCCATATAAGCCGTTGAATGGTACAGGACTGGTACTGCACCAGGATCTTAATCCATATGATATTACTTGGACTTATGCTCACTTTGCAATTCCGCAAGTGAAAGGAAATAATGTGGTCATCACAAGTTATATGACCAATAGAGGTTACTTTGAAGATCATCATTCTACTTTTGCACCAAGCTTTTTACTTAACATTAAAGGATCAAAAACTTCTGTCGTAAAGGATAGTATCCTTGAACAAGGGCAGTTAACAATTGACAATAATAACGAATAACAAAGAATGTTTGCTTCCTTTTATTAATCCTTTAAAAAGAAAAAGAAAAGAAGCTGCAGTTTCTGTAGAAACTGCAGCGGAGTAAGGTCAAATCATTTTACAAAATTTACAGCCTTATGTTTGAGGATACTGAAAGAAGAAGTATCCTCAATGTAGGGAAAAGGAAATGGTGATAGTACATTGCCATTTCCTTTTATTTTAGCTATTTAAGAAGCTAACTTCTAAATAATAATATAGGCAAGATTAACTTGATTTAAAGAACCTTCTCCCAAAACAAATAAATCGCAACAAGACATGCCAAAAATAAAAAGGGATGAATCTATTTGAAAAAAAGAGTATTTAATAAGAGAGCATATAAATGGTTAAGTGTTTTAATGATCTGTCTAAGTATAATATTTATTACAGGATTATTGGATCGTGATACAAAGAAGATTAAAAAAAAGATCCCTCATCATCAGCCAACTTATCAACCAATTTATCATTTCAGCACTCCCGACAAATGGAAAAATGACCCTCAGAGACCCATTTATTTTGATGAAAAGTATCATTACTATTATCTCTATAATCGTGATTATCCAAGTGGTAATGGTACAGAATGGCGGCATGCGACATCAAATGATTTAGTGCATTGGAAAGATGAAGGAGTTGCCATTCCCAAGTATACAAATCCAAATGGTGATATATGGTCAGGATCAGCCGTCGTTGATATAAATAATACTGCAGGCTTTGGAAAAGAAGCCGTTGTGGCGATTGTAACACAACCCTCTGCTAATGGAGGCAAGCAGGAACAATATTTATGGTATAGTACAGACAAAGGAAAAACGTTTATGTCCTATAGTGACTCTCCCATTATGCCTAATCCAGGGACAAAAGATTTTAGAGATCCTAAAATTATCTGGGACCATCAATCTGGAAAATGGGTGATGGTTATGGCGGAAGGAACAAAAATAGGTTTTTATGAGTCTTATAATCTAAAGGAATGGCACTATACAGCAGGATTCTTAACACAAAATATAGGTATTGTAGAATGTCCCGATCTTTTCATGATGCAGGCAAATGACGGGACATATAAGTGGATTCTGGGTGCCAGTGCGAATGGCAAATCTATTGGTAAACCTAATACCTATGCATATTGGATCGGTAACTATAATGGAAAGAAATTTATCGCAGATTATAGTGAACCACAATGGCTGGATTATGGCTTCGATTGGTATGGCGGCGTTACTTTTGAAGATGGTAAAAGCAGAAATAAATTTGATACACGTTACGCTTTAGCTTGGATGAATAATTGGGATTATCCGAACAATACACCAACATTGCAAGACGGTTTTAACGGATTTGATTCCGTTGTTCGTCAAATTAAACTACAAAAACAAGATAGCGATGCATACATTCTGACTTCACAGCCTATTGAAGCATTAGACCAATTCCCCTCCTCAACGAATCATTTTAAACATATCAAGGTTAATGGTTCAAAAACCCTTAAGGTAAAAGGTGATGTTTATCAGCTTGATGCTGATATATCTTGGTTAGATGTCAAGAATGTAGGATTAAGGATTCGAGAGTCAACGGACAAAACACGTCATATTGATGTGGGCTTTTTTATACAAGATAACTTTTCTTATGTTAATAGAGCTTTTACAGACCAACCCGATAAGAGTAAAAAGTATGTTGAAAGTAAAGCCCCGTTCGATGCAAGCAAGAAGAAGGTTCATTTGAAAGTTCTTGTTGATAAAACAAGTATCGAAGTATTCATTGACGATGGTAATGTAACCCATTCAAATCAAGTCTTCCCTCATTTAAATGATAAAGGAATAACGCTTTTTTCTGAAGGTGGTACATCCATCTTTGAAAATGTTGTGATTAAGCACTTTGGTTCTATCAATAAGTAACAGCTAACAAGTAACACTTTAGAAAGATGTATATGATATTCATGTTCAGTCGACAGAATCGCACATTATCGGGTTTCAATGTATTTAGGAGACTACTAAAATCCCTCCAATTAAGCAATATGGAGGGGTTTTTTGTTCATATAATCGGCGATATAAGAAGTAAAGGTATTTTGTTTATTTTAAAATTAGTACCCATTAGTTAAATAAAACCCATGTTTCATCGAATTAAAAAAACTCATCCATGAATTGATAATAAAAGATTTTTGATTCGTCTAGTTTTGTGATCCCATATTCCTTAAGAAAAAGGGAAATCTGATCCTCACCGAAATTATAAGTAGGTCCCTTTAACAAGAATGTCATAGCGTCTGATTGACCAATTGTAATCTTTTCCTAGGAATAACAACCTATTAATTCTGCTAAACCGCGAGGAACTTCTTTCATTCATTTCATCACTTTCATAAACTTGCTCTTTTATAGATAGAATTGTTTCTTTGGATACTTTCACAATTCCTTCTTCAATTAAACTGTCCCTTTGGTCGAAGAAAGAACGATGTAAAAAGGCGAGTATCCACTCGCCTTTTTTATAAATATTTTTTCCTAAATACGGAAAAATTATTAGATTTATGATTATTTTGTCTCCGCTACACTAGGCTCTACTTCTTTATTGGTTTTAATATCTAACACTTTTGTATGATTTTGCGGAGTCGAAATTGTTTTACTCTTAGGTGCTTTTTTATGATTTTCTACCCAATCCACGAGCAAGTCGAAAGCTTGGTGGGCATATGGCAGTAAAGGCTGCAACTCCTTATTCGGATCAGTTGCATTGTTCCAAACCAAGCTGTCGACATGGTTTCCTTTTTCAATGGTATAGAGTCGGTGTAATTTGCCTTTTCCTGCTTGATTTACTAATTTTTCATAAGCATCAGCATGGATAGACGGAAAGATTAAAGAGTCCCAAGACCCTGTTATACTGATTAGCGGCACATCAATATCGCCGGTATTTTCAATAGTTTTTACATTTCGTTTCACTTCGTTCGGGCGTGACATATAATCGTAATCTTTAAAGATGGAGTCGTATGTACGATCGCGCAGCCCGTCCTTATAGTTCAAATAATTTTTCCAGTCAATCCGGTTCGGAGCATCAGGATCGATTTCATCCCGATAAATATTTAATGTGAGGAACCAGTACACCTGGTCATGATACCCCCAAAGTTTTTCAGCGCCTTTCGGTAACCCAGCCTTATACATTTCCTCCGTTGCTTTCTGTTTTTCTTCTCCTGTACCGTAAAGGGCTTTTTCTGCGTTATTGACAACCGGGGTTAAAGAGCTAATTAAATTCGATTCATTTGCTCTCCATAATACGCCTTCCCAATCCACTCCGCCATCAAATAAGGCCGGTTCCCCCGTCTTATCTAGCCCGTCGTGTTCAAGGGCATAACGAACGACATACCCGCCATTTGAGATTCCCATCGCATAAGTAGGAACTTTATGATTAGCCGTAATCAACTTGCTGGCCGGGTTTTTTTTATCGCTCTCTTGAATGAGCTTGTCCGGATAGTTTTTAACCAAGTAATTTTGTGCTGCTTTCGTCAACTGTCTAAAACGATAATGCCATTCGGCTATACTGTCATCCTCGGCAATTAAGGCATTCTTGCTTTTCGCCAGCGGGTCATTAGGATCAATTTCTCCTTGCGTCCCTTTATCAGTAGCTGCAAACGCATAGCCTTTTGCTAATACAAAATCGCTAAACAGTAAATCCGAGGCAGTTTCATTTCGAGTCGCGGGGATACCGGATACAACTAGCTTTCCATTCCACTTATCTGGTACACGAATGACAAATTTTGCATCGTCAAACGCCCCATTAACTTGAATGCCGCTTATCGCTGCAGGATTGTACATATTATACCAACCGGTTCCCCCTTCCTTACTCCCCCAATTATATGGAGTTAATCCTAAATTTCCAAAGACAGTTGCCGCTGCATATTGTGCCGGGTTTTTAGTCGTTAACCAATTTCCATTTTCCCCATCAAACTTGGTCACCGTAACATCTTGTGCCCCCGGTATGACTGAAGAATAGGCGGCAGAAACACTTGTTTGCAACAAATTCTGAGGAACAAGCGGAAGTATTAAAGCAGATGCTGTTGTTATCGTCAACAGTTTACGTTTAAGCAAAAAATCCCCTCCTAATTCTATATAATGAAAAAAATAGACGTGTTCGATATTTTAACAAACCTGTAGTTTGAAAGAATGACATTTCAAATTTTCCTTAAGTTAAAACTAGCTCTCTTATTTGAAATTCTTAATTTTATTTTTAGAAATATAGCGAAGTGCTTTGACACTATTTAATATTGTAAAATGTACATTTATCGTAAAAAGTTGTTTTTCCAATTCCTAACATCTGAGCTGCCAGCTTCTTATTTCCGTTTGCTAAGTGCAGGGCCTCGCTGATAGCTTCTCTTTCTGCGGAAGCAATAATTTCTCTTAATGGTTGAATCGAGTTCTTTGTTGAATGCGTCTTTACTTGTGATAAATTTAAGCAATTCTGGACAGGAGGGTGATCAACGCTATCCTCTTGAAGATATAGAGGCAAATGTACCACACGAATTGTTTTTCCGTCCAAAACATTGACAGCTCTTTCCAATACATTTTCCAGTTCGCGTACGTTTCCCGGCCACGCATGATGCAGCAAGCGCTCGGCTGCTTCAACGGAAAGTTCAATCCCTTGGTGATTAAATTTACCTTCAAGCTTTTTCAAGAGAATTTTTGCTACAAGAAGAATATCCTCCTTGCGCTCTCTTAAAGGAGGGATTTCAATTTTCATCACATTAAGTCTATAATATAGATCTTGACGAAATTCCCTATTCTGCACCATTTTTTCCAGATCACAGTGTGTCGCCGCAATAATGCGGACATCTACTGGAACAGGTGCTTGTCCCCCTACTCTCTCAATCTCTTTTTCCTGTAGTACCCGAAGAAGCTTACTCTGCATGTGAATAGGCATATCACCAATTTCATCCAGAAAAATTGTACCATGTTGAGCTAATTCAAACTTTCCCTTTTTTCCTCCTCTTTTTGCTCCGGTAAATGCTCCTTCTTCATAACCAAATAATTCCGATTCTAATAAATGCTCCGGAATAGAGGCACAGTTCACTCGGACAAAGGGAAAGTGTCCGCGCGGGCTCGCTTGATGGATAGCATGAGCAAATAATTCTTTCCCCGTTCCTGATTCTCCTGATAATAATATTGAAGATTGACTGCTGGAGACCCTTTCAGCTAATCGCTTCGCTTCCAGAAATTTAGGACTGTCTCCCGCAAGATCTCCAAAACAATACTTACTTTTTAATTCTTTTTCAAATTTGTTCTTATAATATTTGAGTTCTTCCAGTAATGGCTGGATTTTTCTCGAATAATTCAGCCATTCCTGAGGATTACGGAACATAACTGTTCCTACTGCTCCGACCAATTCATCGTCAATATAAAGGGGATAACGGTTGGCAACCATTTCACTCCCTTTGATAGGTTGAACAACAGCCACTTCCGCTTGACCGTTTTTTGCTACAATATGCATACGCGTATTTTCAATGACTTCTTGGACATGTTTTCCCAACGCCTCTTCCATTGTTGTCTCTAGGAATTCGCAGTATGCGAGATTAATATATCGGATAGTCCCTTCGCGGTCCACCACGACTATACACTCTGCCGCCAAATTTACAATTTCTTCTAGCCATTCACTTGGAAGGTTACTGTTTCCTAATTTCATTTCCATCTCTCCTCGCTTCTTTTCCCTGCAATGTATGAGAGTATATTCTTCTACATTAGAATAAAATGTGGATATGGACTTTATATGCTTTTGTTATAATATTCTAACATCTTACATTGCATAGAATGAATGAAGAAAGCTCAGTATCATTTTTATTTCTTGTTTATTGCACTGTATATCCCCCATCCAGAACAACAGCCTGTCCGGTAACTCCTTTTGCTTTTTCACTTGCCAAAAATACAGCGTAATCGGCAATTTCTGAGACTGATAATAGACGCTTCTGTGGAACAAGAGGATAAATAACATCCGCTAAAACGCGGTCCAGTGGTACATTCCGCGTTTTAGCAAGGTCCATTAATTGATTTTGTACAAGCGCTGTATCTACATAACCTGGACATAGGGCATTTACCGTAATACCATGTGCCGCTCCTTCCAAAGCTGCTACTTTCGTCAAGCCAATCACACCGTGCTTAGCGCTATTGTAAGCTGCTTTTCCCGCAAAGCCAACAACCCCATTAATGGATGCCATATTAATGATTCGTCCATATCCCTTATCTTTCATAATAGGAAAAGCATATTTGGTTGCTATAAACGGTGCAGTCAGCATAACTTTAATCATAAACTCAAACTTTTCCGTAGGAAACTCCTCGATAGGAGATACATATTGGAGCCCAGCATTATTCACTAATATATCCAGTTTCCCAAAATTTTTTAGAGTACTATCAAAACTGTGTCGGATTTGATTTTCATCCGTAACATCACATGCAACTGCCAATGCTTCATATCCCTGTTCTTGCAACTGCCTGGCAGCTGCTTCTCCAGCATCTCTGTTTAAGTCGGAAATTACTATTTTTGCACCTTCGTTAGCAAAACTACGAGCGATTTCTAAACCGATTCCATTCGCTGCTCCGGTAATTAATGCTACTTTCTCTTCTAACAAGCCTTTCTTATACTGTTTCACAGCAAGGTCTACGTTCTGTCCTAATATTCTTGACATAGAATGTCCCCCTAATCTTCTTTATTTAGTATTGTTTACAGACGTATATCACCAAAAGAGGCTTCTGTTTTTTCCTTTCTCTACACCTTATATTATCGCTTACACCAGATCCGTTAGGCTGTATACCGCAATGATAAAAAAGACTGCAAGTGTTTTAATAACTGTTATGGCAAAAATATCACGATAAGACTGCCGATGCGTCAATCCAGTTACCGCAAGCAATGTAATGACGGCTCCATTGTGAGGAAGCGTGTCCATGCCGCCGGATGCCATAGAGATGACACGATGCATCACTTCTGGTGGAATATTAAATTTCGTAATAGCCTCCAAATATTTATCGGACATAGCACTTAGTGCGATTCCCATACCGCCGGACGCAGATCCAGTTATTCCAGCAAGAGTAGTTGTTGTTACTGCTCCGTTTATAAGCGGATTGGTAAACGTTTCTGAGATCCCCTTACTTACAACACCAAAGCCGGGAAGAGAAGAAATAACTCCACCAAATCCATATTCCGCTCCCGTATTCATGACAGCCAGCAAAGCACCACTAATACTCATGTTAAGTCCTGCTTGAAAGTTTACTTTTACTCGTTTCCAATCATAAGCAAGCGTTGCAACAATCCCTATAGCAAGGGCCATCTCTACTGACCAAACTGCCAAGACCGCAGGCAGTTCGAGTTTTCCAAACGCCTTTAAGCCGATATCGTTAAAGTCAAATCCATTTGGATACCATTTCGGAAGAGATAGGGTGAAAAATTTATTCATGACCCCCACCAAAATAAGCGGCACAAATGCAAGCAACTGACGTGACAATTTCGTTGGTGTACTTGTAGTTGCAGAGAGGGAACTTTCCGTCGCAACGGATGCATCCGATTGCGTAGCTGCAATTTCAGAGCCCTCAAACCCGAAGTAACCCTCTCCTGCCTTTTCTGCTTTTTTGCGGCGGGATTCTAGGTATAGGAAGCCAAGAACAAACACAAAAATCGCTCCGATAATTCCTAATGTAGGTGCAGCATAAATGTCCGTTTTAAAGAATGTCGTCGGGATAACGTTTTGAATTTGCGGTGTGCCCGGCAAAGCATCCATTGTGAATGTAAAGGCCCCTAAAGCAATCGTTCCAGGTATAAGGCGTTTAGGGATATTCGCTTCGCGGAATAAGTTTACTGCAAACGGATAGACAGCAAACACAACAACGAATAAGCTCACGCCGCTATACGTTAAGATGGCACCCATAAGCACAATTGCTAAAATTGCCCTCTTAGCTCCGACAAGCTGAACAATGGTCTTAGCAATCGATTCTGCTAAACCAGACATTTCAACAACCTTACCAAAGATAGCTCCCAATAGGAAAACCGGGAAGTATAATTTAATGAATCCAACCATTTTCTCCATAAAAATATTAGAAAAAAAAGGAAGAACATAATCAGGGCTAGTTAATAAAACAGCAAACAATGCGCAAATAGGCGCAAATAAGATAACTGAAAATCCACGATATGCTACAAACATCAATAATCCTAACGCTAAAAGAATAACAATAAGATCCACACAAATCCCCCTCCATCTCATGTAAAATACTAGAATTGCTGCTCATTCATTAAAACTTTTCATCCACTATGACGTAAGCGATTTCAAAAGAGACTTTCACTTTTCATGAAAATGATTCCTCCCTCCTTAAGCGTTTATATTAAAACTTAAAGCAATTTTCGTACCAACTATATAAGCCTAATTTAAAAATTCAATATAAGAAATGTTCATCTGTATCGAGTGCGTACAGATGAACAGGAGTGGATATGTTGAAAAATTAAGATAGATTCATATATTTCAATGCCAGTTTCCCTACCTGTGTACCGATAATTTATTAAGTAAAAACTTGTCTAACTTAATTATTAATTATAATTAAGAGAAAAATAACTAAATTAAAATCACAATATTCCGGAATTTCGGAATTAACACTTGAATCATTCTAATTTTTATTCCGAATTCCCGGAAAATTCCAATAAACAGGAAAAAATTTTAACATTATGGTTAACTCCTATCTCCTGTTTCTGGAAATGAATTTATGTATATTTCGGCAGTATGTTTATAAATCGTTATGTGTTATTAAACTTAGAGGTATTGTATCGGACTAATTTTTATGCATTCTTGATAAGAATTGCTTATTGTCCTAAAGGTAGCAGGATAGGGAGATCACTACTATTTTGCCATCGTGAATAAAAATCTAAATATTATAAATACAAATAATACTAATAATAGACAAATTATTTTGATTTATATATAATTTTTAATAGGATATATTTTACAGAAAAGGGAGGGGTAGCCACAATGAAAAGAAATTCAGTTTTAGCGCTTTTACTTGCAGTCAGCCTTTCTTCTGGTGCAACTGCTGCATGGGCGGCACCGGAGGCAAATCTACAATCTGATCAAGCTTTTGACAACAAGATTGTCAAACGAATTAATGTAGAAAACATTTACAAACATATTGCTGAGCTTTCAAAGACCCCACGTGTTGCTGGAACTCCGGATGAGGACCGAGCGGTGGAATACATAGACCGCCAATTTAAGTCCTATGGATACGAAACAGAAGTACAAGCATTCGATATTTACAGTTACACAGAGCCAAGCTTAATTGAATTAAGTGTCTCTGGTATGAACTTCGATCCTGCACCAAGAGACCTTGAATATGGCGTAAATGGAACGGTGACTGGTGATTTGATTTACTGTGGTTTAGGAGCTCCGAGTGATTTTGAAGGAAAAAATGTAACTGGGAAGATTGCCTTAATCAAACGCGGTACCTATACCTTCGCAAGTAAAATCTTAAATGCAGCCGCAGCGGGAGCTTCCGCTGTAGTTATTTATAATAATTCCGATGGCGTAATCAATGGTACACTTGGCGAGCCCAATAATGGATATATTCCATCCGTAGCCATCACTAAAGATCAAGGGGAAGGTCTGAAAGCCCGCCTGGATTCAGGAGATACTATAACCGCCGCCTTGAAAATAGAGGGAGCTGTTACTACCAAAGCAATTTCCCATAACGTGGTAGCCACAAAAAATGCGACTCAAAAATCAACAGGTGAATTGGTTCTTGTGGGTGCACACCATGATTCTGTTGATGGAGCGCCCGGAGCAAATGACGATGCATCGGGGACAGCCACTGTACTTGAGTTGGCTCGTGTATTTGCTAATGCTCCAACTGATACCGATGTTCGTTTTGTCACCTTTGGGGCAGAAGAAAATGGGTTATTAGGTTCATATGAATTTGTGGAAAGAATGACTGAAGAAGACTACAATCGTACTATTGGAATGTTCCAAATGGATATGGTCGGAAGTAAGGATGCTGGACCATTAATTATGTACACGGCTGATGGCGAGAAAAATATCGTAACGGGTCTAGGAGCATCAGCAGGTGCCCGTTTATCTGAAATAGGCGAGGCAACGCCTTACGGTTGGGAAGGACGAAGTGATCACGTTCCATTTACAGAAATAGGGATTCCTGCTGCGTTATTTATTCATGCACCAGTAGAACCATGGTATCATTCTCCAGAGGACACCCTAGACAAGATTAGTTTGGATAAGCTAAAGGAAGTATCTAATATTGTAGGCGCTGCTGTATATCAAGTTGCTCGACCTGATACTCCAGCATTAGGAAAGGCTAAAGTTGCACCAAAAGAAGTCGATTATAACTTTGAGGAAAGAGAACTCGAATAATTGATAAAGCCCAGCGGATTTTCCGTTAGGGCTTTTTAATATAGCATAATTAATTTTGTTAATTAAAGAGTTTTTTACTTTTTGTTCTCCGCTTATTAAGATTCACAATGAGACTACTGATTTGAAACCTCTTCATGAATTAATCCGGTTTTTAACTGTTCATGAACAAGTAGTTGACCGTCTAACACTATGATTACATATTCGCTATTAAAGGTTTTAACTTCCTTTATTCCGTTACTGCCTGTAGGGCGGTATTCCTTATAAACCATCACTTTATAACTCGTCTCGTCTAGTTTTGTAAAATCACCAACTCTGTATGGCAGCAATTCTTCCGAAGCGGAATCGTTACGTAAAATATCCATTGCGATCCCTAGCCCAAAAAAAACATAACATATCCCCACCTTTTCAATAATTAATGTCAGGATATACAAATACAAGGTTAAAGGATTGTACTATATACTCATATAACATTGAAATTAAAGTTCTGATCTGGTAGATTACTCGGATTATCCCTTGAAAAACGATAATAAATTAACAAGTTGGAAAAGGTAACAAATGAGAAGAAATAATTCACAAAATAAAAAGCACCCCCGGAGGAATGCTTAACTTAGAGTATTTCGGTAAGGCGGTCTGCACCTTTGCGGGTTACACTGGTGCTAGAGTCGAACCAAACTGTCAGAACTTTATTGCCCTGATCCCTTGTTGCTTTCTTCACACCGATCAAATAACCGTCTTCCTCAAGTTGAAGAGCTGCTTCCTTAAAGATATCACCCTCCAGTTCAGTTGTAACGCTATTAATGTTACCAAGATCGGGTTTCTCTCTATTGAACTCTTCATAAATCGCTTTTAAAATCTTATCCATCGCGTTGATACCAACACCCCCTTTTTTCATATCTTTCCACTTCCACAGAAAGAAATATCATCCTTCTGACAAAAATGTGAAAACCGCTCACCAATCAGCAAACTGCCGAGTATAACTCCGTGATTTCATAGTCATCTAAACTAAATTTTCAAAGGAATCCGTGTACGAAAAAAGTTCAGCGCCACCTCTGTTCAGATAGAATACATGTAACAAAATTGCAGAGAAGTTGTTCTAGGATTTAATAGAATCTTATCATCCATGACTAGCATCGCATCCTAATCGCTAGATCGTGTCAGGTGAGAGATTTACAGCTTCATACAAATGCAACCTTTCTCTGTAAAAGGCTTTCTGCAAGCTCCTCTTCCTTTTCACCAAAAAAGCATTTTTCCATCTCCATTCCTAAATGATTGCAGTCGATGAACAATTCATTTAGAAAGGATTGAAGTTGATTGAGTGCCACTCCTTTCAGATTAAGGAAAGTCAAAAAATTCGCCTTGATTCTAGCCGTCAGGCGAATCACTTTTGATATGCTCTCCAAACGATACTCATGTTGAATAGCTTTCAAATGCAAAACATGTGAAGGGTGGATGCTTGCTTATTTTATTTTTTAACAAATTACTAAAAATATATGCATATAATTCTGACAAATCGAAATTCTGTTAGTAGATAGGTATATTTTTTTATCCCTTCACCTATCTAAAGCAAAAAACAGGGTGTTTATGAATAAGACATATCTTATTCATAGTGTAGCGGAACAAACGGAACTAACAAAAAAAGGAGAACTGCACACGCAGCTCCCCGCCAATCTATTTTACTTCATTTACTTCAATTTTGAGTCTGTCTAGCAACCTCTTTTAGTTCGTAACGCTCGGTGAATATATATGATTCTCGCTTTTATTGCCGCATGAATCGAGATTGAGAGTTTGAAATAATAAGCGCGAATACGGATGCTGGAGTTGTTGAAAATCCCACTGGGTAAAAGTTTCCACAAGTTCTCCTTGATACATAACAGAAACACGATCACATAATTGCTGTGTAGATTGTAAATCATGCGTTATGAATAGATAGGCGATTTGCTCTTCTTTTTGGATGCATTTTAACATATGGATAATAGATGCTTGAGATGGTTGATCCAAGCTGGCAATTGATTCGTCAAAAATGATGAGTTCTGGCTGTACAGCCAAGGCTTTGGCAATGCACACTCGCTGCTTTTGACCACCGCTTAATTGATCTGGGTATCTGGATAAAAAGGAATGATCTAGCTCCACTAACTCCAGCAATTTCACACATCGCTCTTTTCGATTGGTTTCTTCCGGAAAATAATTGCGAATCGGTTCTTCCAGAATCTCACCCACACGCATTTTGGGATATAACGAAGAAGATGAGTCCTGCAGCACCATTTGCATCCGCTTGTACATCTGGCGTTCCTTCATTTGCATTTGTTTCCCATTAATCGCTTGTCCGCCCAGTAAAATTCGCCCTGATGTTACTGGCTCCAGATTCATGATTAGCTTGGCAAGCGTACTTTTCCCGCTTCCACTTTCCCCTACTATTCCTACACTTTCCCCTCTTTTCAATATTAGATTCACCTGCCTAACAGCTTGCAGAGTTGGATGTGGTCGAAACCACACTCTCCTTCTTGCTCTCACTGGATATTCCTTTGTGACATGACGTAATTCAAGCAGTATCATCTAACAATTCCACCTCGATCCATTTGGATAACGCGATCCGCGAACCTCTTCACACTTTGCTGGTCGTGAGAAATTAACAGAACCGTTAGTCCAAAATCATGCTGCAGCTTCTTCAACAAGGACAACACCCTTTCTCGATTGATTACATCCAAAGCGGTTGTCGGCTCATCAGCAATGAATATCTTCGGTTGCAAGCTTACCATCATCGCCAATAAAATCCGCTGGCGCATACCTCCGCTTAACTCGAAGGGATAAGAAGATAAAACAGATTCCGGATTGGTAAAACCCACCTGTTGTAACAACGAATACAAGTACGTGTCTATCTCTTTTCTGCTAATACTCTTTCTTCGCTGCAGGAGCGTTTCTGCCATCTGTTTTTTAACAGTCCGAATCGGATTTAACCCATTTAAGGAATGCTGGATTAGTAAAGCAATCTCCTCACGCCGAAGCTGTTGCCAAGCACGGGTGTCATAATCGAGAATATTTTTATCCTGATAAAAAATCTGACCATTCGTTACCTTCCATCCTGTTTCCAATAACCCGACGATAGCATGTGCTGTCAAACTTTTTCCGCACCCGCTTGGACCAGTAAGGGCAATCATCTCGCCCGGATATAATTGAAACGATACGTCTTGGACAATTGGCTTCCACTTTCCCGCATCCTGACACGAGATTTCTAACTGCTCAATGCGTAACAAAAAATTAGCGAATGTCGTCACTTTACACCTCTTTTGGAATCGGTAAACCAGCTTTTCGATACCGTTCACTGATTAATTGGCAACACAAAACAAAAAACAAAATAGCCAAACCCGGAAAAATCATCACATGGGGAGCCAATTGAAAATATGCCGCGGCATCATGCAACATAACACCCCATTCTGGCGTTGGCGGCTGAGGACCTAACCCCAAAAAGGAAAGACCTGCAACCAAAAGGACGATTCTCCCCATATCTAAGGCCCCAAAAACAACGATAGGTGAAGCAATTTGCGGAAGAATATAACATCGCATGATACGAAAGCGCGAATTCCCCGACATCCGAGCTGACAAGATATACTCTTCCTGGCAAATTTTCAGGACAAGGCTACGAATGAACCGAACATAATTAGCCCAACGAACGATAATGATAGCCAAAATCAAATGAAACAAGCCAGGTCCTAATACACCAACAATGGCGATTGTCAATACAATATCGGGAATCGCAAGAGTGCTATCTATCATCCGCATAAAAAAATGATCAGTACGCCCGCGCAAATATCCTGTTAACAGCCCTACAGGAAGACTAATGAGTAAGGTTAACATCATAATCAAAAACGAGGAGGTCACGCTGATTCTGATTCCGTACAGAATACGTGATAAAATGCAGCGTCCCAAGTGATCTGTACCGAACGGGTAAGCCCAAGTAGGCGTAGATAATCTATTGGACAGATTAATTGCTAAAGGATCGTGAGGAGAAATCCACGGAGCAAAAATACCCATCAACACAATCAATAGAAGCAGTCCAACTCCTACTAGCAAATTTCTATCAAAGGCAGATAAGATCTTTTTCATGAAATGGGCCCTCCTCCTATCAAACTCGTAGACGCGGGTCTATAAGCACAGAAATAAAATCAACAACAATATGAATGGTCACAAACAAGAAAGAAGCGAAAATGACATAGCCTTGAATGACGGGATAATCCCGAAGCTGAATAGCTTTCATGATGTATTTACCTAAACCAGGCCAGGAAAAGATTGACTCCACAATGATACTTCCGCTCAACATAAATGCAAAGCTTGTCCCTAGCATCGTCACGATAGGCAAGACGGCATGCTGAAAAACTTGAAACAGTAAAATACGGCTATTTGACAGTCCCCTTGCCTTCGCCGCTTTTACAAAATTTTGATTCATCATCTCCAGCATATTGGATCGCAATATACGGGCGTACACAGTACCCATTCCTAATCCAAGTGTCAAAGCCGGTAAAATAAGATGCCGCCAAGTACCACGCCCCATCGAGGGCAGCCATCCGTACTGGACAGAAAAAACATAAATGAATAAAAATCCAAGCCAGAAGGAAGGAACGGCAGCACCTAACAGAGCCAGGGCTCTGCCCATTCGATTCAACCAGCCAATAGAATAAATAGCAGTGGAAATTCCAATAATCAAAGTGACTGACATCATCACCAACAATCCAGCAGCAGCCAGTTCAACGGTTGCCGGTAACCGTTGAAGTAACTCCTCTAGCACAGGTTCCTTAGAAACATAGGAAGTTCCCCACTGCCACGTAAAAATATCCGTTATCCACTGTATATATTGACTCCCTAGCGACTCTGTTAATCCCAATTCCTTGCGCAATGTGTTCAACGCTTCTTCAGACACAGGAATATCATTCGTTGTGAGCAAAATATAGGCGGGATCACCCGGAGCTAATCTCAACAGTAAAAAAGTCAGGGTAGAGACGAACAATATTACAAACAACAATTGCGCGAGATGTTTTATCCAAAAACGAATCATTTGGTTTCTCACTCATTTACATCAATTTGTGCATGGTTGTAGTAATACTCAATCGGATGAGGAATAAAGCCTTTTACTCCACTTCTAACAGCAAAAATCGTCTTAGGATGAACGATAAACGCCTGCGGAAGATCCTGATTGATTTGCTCTTGGATTTCCACAGCCAATTGATTACGTTGTGCCGCATCGCTTGTTTGATTCAGTTGATCAATCATGCTATCCAGGGAAGGCGAGACATAGTGACTGACATTTGAATCACTAGTAGAACGATAGAAAATGTTTAAAAAGTATTGAGGATCACCCGTGTGCGCCGTTAACATGCTGTACATGGATAAATCCCAATCTTCATTAGCTAAGGCTTCATCGATATTCTCCACTTGGCGAAGCTTTACTTGTATGCCCGCCTTCAGTAATTCGTTTTGAATGATCTCTGCCATGACGGATAATTCTGGTCGTTGCGGGAAAGTTAACAGCTTTACTTCAAATGGCTTCCCTTTTTTTTCCCATATACCCTTTGTATTTTTCTCCCAACCACCTTGCTTCATCAATTGGTCGACCGTTTGCGTTTCTTTGATTTTTTGCACCTTCCCGAATGGCAAGACTTCGGTGAATGGACTTTTCGCTTGCGTGCCTTCTCCCCTCATAACCGAGCTGACAATGGCTTCGCGCGGGATGGACATATCGACAACTTTTCGATGAGCTAACTCTTTAAATAAAGAAGACTTCATATTAAACATCAATATGTGCGTCCGAAGAGACGGAGCGGTTAAAACTTCAATGTTTTTATCTTTCTTCAGTAATTTGATAGAATCAATTGGAACATCCGTTGCAGCATCAACATCCCCAGATTGCAGAGCCATTAATCTTGTATTTCCATCGGCAATAAATTTAATTGTCACTTTTGATAAGAGTGCTTTTTCTCCCCAATAATCCTCATAGCGCTCTACGACAAGCGACTCATCTTTATTGAATTGCTTGAATTTGAAAGCCCCTGTAAGAGCAGGATAACTGTCCTTATTTTCGACCGTTTCCGTATCAACAATGATAGTAGCGGGATCAGCTAAGTGCGTGATCAAGGCTGCATTCGGCTGTTCGGTCACGATTTTCAGTTGACTTGGAGCCAGCACTTCTATTGATTTCACTTGCAATAAATCCTTTGCTTTTTGATCTTTCTCCATTGAGCGCAGCAAGGAGTTTTTCACACTTGCCGCATCCACTTTCTTTCCGTTATGAAAGCGTACGTTTTCCTCTAATGTAAATATCCAGGTCGTTTCATTTTCTTGCTTCCACTCTTTGGCTAACCAAGGTTCTGGCTCCAGTTGTTCATTTAGTTGTATCAAGGTCTCCCCCGTACCAGAGCGCATGACCTCCCAGCTATCGCTGCCATGTGGATCAAGAGTTGCTGGACTCCAAGCGAAAGCCACTGTCAATGTTTTATTAGAAACTGTATCTGCAGAAGCTTCTTTTTTATCCTTTTCTGTTGTTTGTTCAGTCGATGCAGCACATCCGATTAGTGATAGAGCGAAAACAAAGACAGCCATCCAGATAACCAATGTATGTTGTTTGTTCCTACTTCTTCTCATGTACAATCCTCCATTTGTGATTTTTGACAAACAAAAAAAGCATCCCTGCCTAGTATAAGAGGTCAGAAATGCTTGATAAGTTAACATACGAAACAAGACTCATTATGTCTATATGATCCAAAGACAGTATTTGTCCAGACATATGGCCATCAGCGCATACCAACCACCTTCCTAATATCCCGTAGGTCAAGCAGTGATGTTAAAATAGGCTGGTCTCCTGACTTAGGGCATATCTTTCAGACCTTCCCAGGCATAACCCAGTGGTTTTTCTGAAAGTTACCAGCATATCATGCTGATACCCAACACAGTGGCGGGTCCGTGTCGGATTGTAACCGACTTCCCATTTAAGCAGATAAAATCTAAAATAGTTTTATCTTGTACCTATTTTCAAAGTATGAAATTTTTAAACGAAACTTTATTTGATACTGCTTTTGAAAATAAATCCTTTGAATCAAATTGTAAAAACTTAAATATTTTCAATATAAATAAACTTGAGTACCAGAATTCCTACCTAATTCTAGTGTTTATAATTTATCTTGTCAACAAACGTTTCTCTCACTAAGGGTCTCATCACACATCCATCAAGTTAAGAAATTGGTTCTGTGCAAAGCGGCTTCAAACAAAAAGCGAACCGCCGCCGCAATTCGCTTCCAAATAATATAATTTATTTACTAATAGCTAATAACATTTAAGCACTCACTACCACATCAAGGATGGTTTCTACTCGCACGTCCTTTACCTCATAGTAAATCTCCAAACCTTTGCGTGTTCCCGAAACAACATTTACAGCTTTCAATTTTGCTAGATGTTGACTAATTGTACTTTGCGGCATACTGAATTCCTCGTAAAGAGAAGTTACATTTACCGGCCCTTTTTCAATCATAACTTTTATAAGTGCGAGTCGTACAGGATGGGCCACTACTCTTAACATCTCTGCACCATCCTGAAATTCTTCAATATTCATCTCCTTTTCCCCCTCTTCATCATAATACATAAACTACCATGAAATATTAATATAATAATATTACCCAGTAAATCTTTGTTTCGTGTCAGACAAACACTTTACCTTTGTTCATCTATTTAAAAAGGTTCTATTACTTTTGCTCTCCACTAGTCTATTATTAGAACTACAAAATTATATAAAAAAATACAAAATCTCAAAAAAGGAATGTTCTGGTATAAAAAATTTAAACTGATTGGAAATCAGATAACTTAGATCCGTTCGCACGTGAAATTGTCTCAGCACCGGGTGTGATGCCAAATTCCTGGGCAATTTCGTATTTCATTTGGTCAAGAGCTGCTTCTCTACTCCCTACTAATACTTCGTTGTTATTGCTTCTGCGTGCCGTATTATATCATCTCCATTATTTCAGTATTTATGTATAATTTAAAATAAAATTTGTTTTACAACCTATGTATTTTTTCAACTGAAAACATTACAGTAAATGAAATTATCAAAACTAAAACCATAAGCTCCTATTCTCTACACGGAAATATCCCCCCTACATATAGTTTCTTGAAATATTCCTTATGTATTATGTAATTGAATTAACTCTAATAGTAAGGAGACCGCTGCTTCTTCATCCCCTATCCATCTTATATCACCATAAGCTGTGGTAAAGTAACAACTGCAAGGAACACTATGAAGTATATACCCCATGTTCATAAGTATTAGATTCTGACTTGAGAACAAAAAGAAATACTTTTTGTATTCCGCAATATCAACCTGACTACCTGATAACCTTTCCCGGACATCATGGCGGGTACATGGACAATGCAAAGAAATTTACAGAGGTGCTACGAAGAGCTTTTCGTTAAACACAGCTCCATTAAGCTAAAAAATAAGATATTCCCAAAACGAAAAGAATGAACTAAATTCTCATAAACCACTGTTGGGGATCAAATTTTCGTTTTGGGAGAAATTCAAAATATTAGCATGATAGCGATATGGCGGTACCCCGATATGATCCGATCAAAAGGAACTTTTAAACAGATTTACTCTTTTATTAATTCTTTTTTTAGCAACCGATTATGTAGTTTTGAAAGAATGAGTAACGTAAGCAGCGAACCAACTAAGGCAAGCGACATATCCCATTGTGCATCCCACATATCACCCTGCATACCTAAGAAGTTTTTAGCTACCTTTCTTCCCTTGATTATTTTAACACCTAACCATTCGACGATTTCGTACAATGCAGCGATTGCAAGCGAAATACTTATAATAATGGCAACTAACCAAGGTCCTTTGGTTAGTTGAGTTTTCCGTAATAATATTTCCCTTATTACAATTGCAAATAAACCCTTTAGCAAATGGCCGAATCGATCGTAGTGATTTCGATTTAAATCGAAATCATCTTTTATCCAATCAAAAAGAGGTACTCTTGAGTATGTGTAATGACCGCCGATGAACATCATAATCGCTAGAATTGCAATAATGATGTAAGAGAGTGTTGTGAGGCGAAACTTATTGTATGCCGCAATTACGATGATTAGCCCGACGAGGGCAGGAAGAACCTCCGATGCCCATGCCAAGTATCCGGCTGGCTTGATAACAGACCATATGAAAACTGCGGTAACAACCAGTAATAAAAAAAGATGAAACATTGTACTGTTACCTTTTATCATTTGTTTCACTCCCATAGAAAGGTTTTCTACTCACAGTATTATTGGTAGTATTTCCGTATAAAAAATAAATATGTATTACTCGTATCATGCGGTATGGAAGGGTACCAGATTAAATACCATCTGTTTTGATTTATTAATTCTTCATAGGACAAATATCCATCGTTTCATTTCCTTCCATGCTGAAAAAAATAAAAAACCTAAATTACTGCTAGCGCGCGATAGCAATTATCATACACTAACAGCAATTTAGGTTTTGCCTGCTAATCAGCAACAATCCTAAAAACTAATAAATATTCTCTTTATATACAGAATAACATACACTTCAAAGCTTGATAATGCTTTCAAACACTTTGTTCAATCAATCTTTCTTGATAACCCTGACAATTCTTTCTCTTATTTTAGAGATTACCTTCGTATGTCTACCAAGTTATAAACCCTTTCTTTTTCTTACTGGTTGTCCAATAGAATTATCTTATTTCATTATTTAATGACTGATCCGCTAACCATTCCATAAGAGTTGTTGTTTTTCCATCGATTGTTTTAGATACTTCATTGTTATATACATAAATCCATGACCAATGTCCATCATATTCGTATGGTGTGCCATCTGCTTTTTTGTACAAACCTGAAGTATCAATCACATTATCAAATAAGGATAGGTGAACATCCTCTGCTCCAGCTTGAACTAGGCGGTTATATGTCGGAACTACATACTCACTAGGAGGAACGAGCTTATCTGTATTAGCTGCAACGAACCAGATTGGAAGGTTCTTCATACTCTGAATGTCTTCATCCGTAATAAGTGTATTCTTTAAAGCCTCGCATGTTGGGAAGGCTGCTGCGAAGTACTCAGGATAATCACGAATCATAAGCATTGTCATGTATCCGCCGTTGGAATCTCCACCAATATAAATTCGATTAGGATCAATGTCTTTGTTTTGATCAACATAATCTTTAATCAATTCCATAAGGGCATTTTCATATTTAGAAGTCCCGTCTCCAAACCCTGTAAAACCGTCCATCCAGAAGGTTGGAGTTTGAGGGGCTAATACGTAGGCTCCGTCAAAATAGGATTGAATATCTTCCGAGGCAAAGTTGGCAGCTTTGTTTCCGGAAATTGGAATAGTTGGATCTGTGCCTCCTTCTCCCATGCCATGTAACCAAATAATTAAAGGATTCTTTCTATTGTCCCTAGCTGGCGTATAGTCGGCATATGTTAAAGTAACACCGTCATAAGAAGCTTTACCAGTTGAGAAATCATCTACAAGTTCTCTTACTCCCCCTGTAAATGTATTAACAACCAATCCAGAAATTTTCCCTGCTGGTGTAAGAATATCTTTTTGCTGGGTAATAGTATACTCACTATCATTCCAGTCGTTTAAAAATGTGGCCATATCGAAGTTAATTGCTGATCCTAAGGTTACATTTGGGCCAATTTCCATTTCTAACACTGCATATTTTCCCGTTTTAACAGCAGGCTTGCCATTCTTGTCCGCAACATAAGCTTTTGTTACTTTTCGGTATCCTTCCTCTAAAAAAGGATTTGCTAATCGGCTGTCACTTCTAACTACATGCACATTGAACGTATCTGTTGTTACAGAATTTACCGGAACCGGCTTGCCTAAATCGACAATTACCTTTGTTATGGCAGCTCCCCAGTCCTCAATTTCTGTAACAGTCTGGTATGAGCCCGGCTGCGTCTTAACTTCCTTAGCCGTTGCCCCTGTACTAAACGAAAGGACAGTACCAGCTGCTAAAGTACATAACAATGCAGCTTTAACGTTTTTTTTAGCTCCCTTTAACATATTACCTTTACCTCCTGCTCTCTTAATAATGCATAAGACTTACAGCCCTTATCAATTTGATATCCCTCAATTTATAAGCGCTTACATACATTTTAAGAAAAGCTTTTCTCTAAATCCCGTCCTTTTTTGGCTTGTTTATGGTCAAATCTTGACCATTTTATATTTATCTTAAACTACTAAACAATTTAGTTTGCAATCCCTATCAAAAACTTTTAATCCTGCTGAATTGCAGTTTGAACATATGATTCATTAACTTTCACTATCAATTTCTTCTATAGATTTCAGGTGAAATATGTGCTATAAATGACTACACAAGACTCAATATACCTTCTTGTACTAACCTGGCTCGTTAATCGAATAAAAAAAAGCTACCGAAGTAGCCTTCCTTTATTAAAGCACCCATAGCTGAACCAGTATCGATTTTACTCTTTTAATCCTTCCTTCACAGCTCGAATATGATACTCGTAAATAAAACCCCCCTCAACAATTTCTAGTTTTACTCATTTTAGTATTGTACAAAGCTGCCTCATAATGGAAATCATTATATCCCCTCGTGAAATCCTTCTGTCCCGGCACGCGCTTCCTTAGCTAGTAAAATAGCTTCCTCCCGATCAGCTACCTGCAGCTTATTCAACACATTTGTGACATAATTTGCAACTGTTTTGCCGCTTATTCCAAGCTTATTGGCAATAGCAGCATTAGCTGCTCCTTCTGCCATTAAATATAGTACCTCACGTTCACGAAGCGTCAGCTCCGGAAATGCCTCTATCCTCGCTGCCGGACGCGCTGCCGCAAAGTATTCAATCATTTTAGACGCAATGCTCGGGCTAAAGATGGCTCCGCCGTTTCCAACTGCGCGAATCGCATGAAGAAGTTCGTCCTTCTCTGCGTCTTTCAATACATACCCTTTCGCCCCTGCACGCATCGCTGTAAACACGGAGGCATCATCCTGAAACATCGTTAAGATGAGGATTCTAATGTTCGGGCTTGTTTCCATAATTCGGCGAGTAGCTTCAATCCCATTGCAGCCCGGCATGCGAATATCCATAAGAATCACGTCCGGCTGAAGCTCGCTTGCGAGCTGAATTGCCTCTTCGCCAGAGGTTGCTTCCCCAATCACCTCCATGTCCGGCGTTGTCATAAAAAGTGTTCGCACTCCATGTCGAAATAAAGGATGATCGTCCGCAATAATAATTTTTAATTTCTTCACATTTCTCCATCTCCCACTTAAGGGGCAATCGGAAGTTGAGCCCATATTCTTGTTCCTTGTATAGTACTGCTGACTGTACACGTTCCCCCCAGCTCTGCAGCCCGTTCCTTCATGGACTCTAGTCCGATTCCTCCCTTTCGATTTTTTACATCTCTTTTTACGATGCCTTGCCCGTTATCGGCCACTTCGAATTCAAGTACACTCCCTTCATTTCCAACCACGGCAACGCGAACTAAGCATTTACTCGCTTTCGCGTGTCTAACTACATTTACAATTGCCTCGGTTACGATGCGATACGCTGCAACCTCTACAGCAGCAGGCAAGGAAGGCAGAGCATCAGGAACAATCAGTTCAAATTGTACAGGAGTGATATCATGCGCATAGCTGTGTAATGGTACGGACACATCATGAATTCTTTCTCGAATCGCCCCGACGAGCCCCATTTCATCAAGAGCCGGCGGTCGTAAATCATATACTAACGAGCGAATTTCCGAAACTGTCTGGCGAATTGTCGTCTGGAGCTCTGTTAAAATCATTTTTGTTACTTGAGGATTACTATCTACTAATTCCTCGGCGGCGGCGGCAGTTAAAGCGAGGGCCGCCAATCGGGGAGCGAGGTCGTCATGAAGGTTACCCCTCAGTTTTCTTCGCTCTTCTTCCCGCGCTAGTACAAGTCTCTCTCTTGACTCCTGCAAATCCTTCGCCAGCTGTTTTAAATCCATAGAAGCCTTAACACCTTGCACAACTGCTCCTGCTTGATGTACGATCATATTCAAAAACTTCTTATCAGATGGGTTGAACGTTTCCCCCGGTGAACGCGGTGACAGATGCAAAATCCCTAATTCATCGCCTCGATGTATAAGCGGAATCTCATGTAAGTCCTCGATCCGCTTCCCTTCCTCTGCCACTATAACAAGTTGCCCGCTCTGATATAGGGAAATAGCCACATACTGCAGACGAAGCGCTTCCTTGATTGTCCTTGCCACAACATCCAAAACAGCCTCTGGCGGCGCAGGATCCTCCAGCTGCTTACCCAGCCTTAATAAGACAGAGTAAGGATCATCATTTTCCCCATACATTATTTTGTTCACAAAACGCTGCAGCCGTTCCTTCAACGGCGCAAACAATACTGCCACAATGCTTGTCGCTACCAATGAGATGAGAATATGATGGTTTGCCTGAAACAGCAAGCCCATATACCAGACAATAACCACATAAATTGCTGCAACACATGCTGTCAGCATAGCATATACAAACGTACGGTTCAGAACTGGGTCAATATTCCATAATCTGCGCCGCAAAATTGCCATAAGAATAGTAACAGGGATGATTGCCATACTTACATGAACAATAACTTCAACCGCATACAATTTGTACGGATCCGCATTGATAACAGGCTCATACAGGATAAACACAGCGGTAATTCCAGCTAGACCGCCAAGAGCAAGCACAATACCGTACACGCACCACTTCGTTTGCTGGCGTTGTGTAGCATCCATAATAAACCGGAACTTATAGACTTGAATCGCTAGAATACTGCATACCCATATAAAAAACCAGACAGCAAATATCCACTTTGGCAGAATAACTATGTCAACAATCGAGCCGGGAAAAAGCAATCCGGGAACGCGAGTTATTATAATGAAAAGTGCTGCATACATCGTCCATCTTGGTGAGAATGTACCATTTGGAAATATGTAAAAGAAGAATATAAAGGCAGCGAAGCCTGAAGCTCCCGTGATATTTGCTAAAACTCCCAAAAACGGGTGAATCGATTTGACTCCTTCTAAAAGCGGTGTAAATGTACATCCGAGCGAAACAAACATTAGCGTTCCTAATAGTCCGATCGAGTCATTACGCTTCCTCCAATACAGCACTGCAGCAGCAACAATATAAGCACATGCAAATACAACATAAAGAATTACATAAGAAAGTGCATAAAACGATGGACTAATGCTATGTTGCAACAGCCATTCTGAGCCTGGAGGCGGATTATAAAAAGCACCGCACTCCTCGTCTATACATGTATCCCTAATAGTTTCATAGTAAGGCGGAATGCTGATTAAAAAAAGTACAACTGTCAATATGCTTATTACAACTGTACTAACCTGAAACCATCTAATAGAGAATGATGGTACATTTAGCAATCGCCTTAGAAACGGTTTTTCCTTCCCCGTTTTCACCCTCTTACCCCCATGCTTTATAAAATACGAACTGTAAAAATTATATCAGTTACAAGAATATTCGGTAAACAGCTGTTCTATTCATTCCCTGCATGCTTCTATACTTTCCTGGCCATTGGGAATACGTCAGGAATCAGATTTCTATCCAAGAAACTCATTATATATTGTGAAAAAAATATATACAGACAACAGCTATCAGAGCTCGTATGGACCTTCCATAATATACTCGCAGATCCAATTGTATCGCGAATAGGATTCCCTGCTTCCCTGCCCATTCCTAAGTTCATTCCTTATCTTCTTCCTGAAAAGGTTCCTAACCTAAGGGAACGGATTACTCTACAACAAGGCGTCTTCTATTTCGTATGATAAGGATGTCAACAAAATAACACCATTCAAATAAGGAGTGAAACAAGATGACATTAAATAGTATGATCCGAGTATTCGGCGTGTTTGCAATTATCGGCGGGCTCCTTCGTGCGTCTATGTCTCCGATTGAACTGACTTGGGGAGCAAATTTCTATGTATCTCTTATTTTAGGGGGGATTATCGGCTCATTGCTGCTTGTTCCTGGAGCAGTAGGAATTTACCTTCTACAGGCGAAGGAAGCGGGAAAATTCGGATTTATCACCTTCTTACTCACACTTATCGGGACAACGTATATTGGATTCCTCGTCTATATGACGTATGCCTTTCAAGTTCTTGATCCAAATCTTCTGGAAGCAGACAGTCCGCCTGCCCCGCTAGGCATGATGGCTATGGTTGGCATGATGAGCTTCATGCTCAGCACATTACTGTACGGCATTGCCACCTTCAAAGCAAATGTTCTTCCAAGAGGGGCAGCTCTTATGATGATACTGTTCCCGATTTTAAACATTCTTCCCATTCCGCATCTAGGTGACTTGGCTGTTATTTGCTGGGGCGGAAGCTATGTTTGGTTCGGTCTCTATGCAGTCAAAAAGGCAAGCTCTAACAGCAGATTATCTAAACAGTCTGCTAATAAAATTTCTATCTAGCGAAATGATAAAAGAATTCCTCCTCCTTCAATCAAAGGAAGCATTTTTGTGGTGAAGCGCGTAACAGACGAATCTTAGCAGCAGGCGGAGGATTCATGCAATCCTTAACCATTAAGAAAGAGGGCTTGATATGAGATATTTTGCTTGTCTCTTTTACTAGAATTATTTTATTTTGAATTATAAAATCTAGCTGTATTTACATTAAAATTATCATACAATTTAAGGGTTAGGAAAAATACAGAATTAAAGGAAGGTGTTTCTAATTTGGGGTATTTTAGAAAAAAACTATCTACAATGCTTGTTACATCTGTACTATTGATGACTGGATTAAGTTCTGCATATGCTGAAAATCTTGCGAACGAACGGATTTCACTATCAGATGTTACCTTTGAAACATGTCAAGAATCAGTCGCCTTCGAAGGGAGTGTACATTATATAGAAAATGCAACCATTGATAACGATGGCGGTTACCACGTAAAGATTCAATGGAACTATGCAAATGCTAAGGGGACTGGATTGACCAGCGGCGTACAATACGTGCTAATAGCGAAGGATAACCTTATGTTTAACCTCAAAGCCGGTGAAACTCGGTCCGGAACGTTTAGTGCTCATGCGATCGCACAGGGACCTCAGGCTCCTGATTTTCTTATACACGGTACATTCCATGTTACGATTGACTCCGATGGTAATATTATCTCAGAGGTTACACAACTAAAAGCCAGCTGTTATGAGAGTTAGGACTGCATTAATTATTTAATTTAGTCACAGGCATGATATGCAATTTGAGGCTCCTTAGTAAACAAAAGACACTGGATATGCATCAGTGTCTTTTGTTTACTGGATTTAGAATAAATAAAAAGAGTATAAATCCGATGCATTCTACCAATCCCATTTCTCGGGCTTTTTATTTTGATTAGACTGCTTATTTTTTCTATTCATTAATTCTTCCAGCTTCTTGACAGCTATATTAAATTCCCTCTTAGATAATTTCCCCTGTGCATACAACGAACATAACATCGCATAAGCAATTGGTTTCGTATCAACTTCGATATGAGTAAAGACATCAACATCTGAATTTCCACTATGACCAATTTTTGCTTGTAATTGAATTGGCTCCTCATCGGTTGCTGTATCGAAATATTCATATTGATTTTGTCTTAATATTTCATCGAACATAATCATTCATTCCTTCTTTTTATATACGCATAGTAGAAAAAGGGAAAGGATATTCCTTATATCCTTTTCCCTTCTATTGGACTTAATAGAAACTTGGCGGTGTAGATGTATCTGCTACGCCTGCTACGTCTTCGTCATCTTCGTCATCTTCGTCAATATTTACGTTTACATTAACAGTGGAATTTCCGCTATTCTCTACAGAAGCAGTATTAGTATTATTATTAGTGTTAGTAATACGGTCAACAATTCTAATTCTATTATCTACATCGTTGGCAGAGCGGACAAATGAATCTGGTTCATTGTAATTGTTTCCCATTTTATTCATTCACCTCCTTTTAATCGATATTCGTTACACTATATGCAAAATTTATTAAAAAGATTGGACAAGTTGCTAATATAATAGAATTTAATAAAAAATTTTTTATAAAACTAGGATTCCATAAAAATGCGTCTGTTTTTTAAGGATTTAAATGAATAAACAAAAATGCCGTAGGACACAGAATCCCACGGGATTTATCATACTATATAAATACATTGCTCTTAGCAATGCTTGTGAGCGTTACGCTGCAACTTATGCAGATATAGGCGAAAAATTGTAAGTATACACCGAAAACCACACAAAAATATGTAAAATAATTCCTATCACTCTGCTATACTTGTATCAAATACATAAAAAGGTGGGGAATTGACGTGGCTAAAATTGATATACTGAAGGAACATGCAAAAGAACATTTAGAAGCTGACGAAACAATCCTTGCTGCTGTGATGGGTGCGTACAAAATAAAAAATATGGGGAAGGGTACATTGCGCAATGGGATATTTCTTGCGACGGATCGACGCATTGTATTCTACGGAAAACGTAAATTCAGCTATGACTTGGAAGTTTATCCATATGAAAACATCAGTGCAATTGAAGTAGAAAAAGAACTAACAGGACACAAAATTTCCCTTTTTGCATTAGAAAATAAAATAATGATGAACTATATCCTTACAGGTGATATCGCTAAGTTTATTGAGCATACAAAAGGTGCAATCAGCAGAAGGCCTCATTCAGCATATCCCCAGGCTCCTGTTGATGCTGCAGATCAAATCAAAAAATCAGCTGACTTACATGGAATACGCAAGATAGCGGCATACTTTCTGAGGAGAGATTCAGCGCAAAAAAGAAGTAGTTACTAGGTATTTAAGGTCGCTTAATAAGCGACTTTTTTATTGTACATAAACCAAAACATTTCGATCAGAGCAAAACCGCCCCCTAGGGGACGGCTTTGTTCGTTTACTTTGCTACACCTTCGACTGAAGCATTCGGAAATTTCTCTTGTAACAGATCAACGATTTGTTTTGCATCGGAGTGAGTGATGTTAGTTATTTCTACGCTATATGGCCAATCAAGCGGCTTTGGATTTACATCCACATGCTGCGGATCCGCAGTAATGTACTTCCCGCTATGCAGTTTCAACATACGTACACCGTTCACGCGGAGCTCCTCCGTAATGGTAAAGGTATTCCCCTTTGCTCCTGTTCCTCCGCAGACATCCCAGCGCGGTGTATCATGGAACCAAATTCCATCTGTTTTGATTGTGAGATTTTTGCCTACATATTCGGAATCTGTCACAGTTTCTACTATCGCAGGATTTTCAGCAACTTGTTTACTTCCGTTTTTTGTAAACCATTCGATTGGTTTATCTCCAACTAACATATTCAGAGCTACATTCCCACTCACCCCGGCAAGCTTTCCTTTTTCGCTATATTGCCAAATATCGCAAGGCATATCTGGTTTAAGCCCTGTAGATTGTCCAACATCATTTGAAGCATAACGAGAAATCCATAAAAAATCGGATTTCACTTGGCTCATACTGTATTTTTTATAGAAGAAATGCCCCGTATACAATCCCACCTTCCACCCTTCAGCCTTACAACGATCAATGAAAGCTTGCGTTGCCGGCACGATATCCATAGGGTTTTTGGTCGTTATCTCTTCTACATTAACAACTAGAAACTTCGCCTCCTTATCAGCACGGTTTAAAAAATCATTTGCTTCTACAATTGCATCATTTACACTTACAAAACGAGCATAAGCATAATGGCCAAATGGGATATTATATTTCTTGCATCCGGATACAAACACTTTATGTTTCGTATCAATTGTAGAAGATCCATATTGTACACGAATAATAGCAAGGTCTAGCTCATCCTTAACCTTGCTCCAATCAATTGAATTATGATGTGAAAAACCAGCTATTTTCCCCATCATGCACCCCCTCTCTTCATTTCTTCATGATCAGTCCATAATCCCAGCAGGACACCTAATGTATATACAATTTCCTGAATTTGCCCAAGTTTCCCCTCAAGATCCACATAACCAAGAGACTTCACAATCATTCCAGTCAACGCAAAAAGCGCAACCCATGTTTTCCAGTTGCGAAGACGTTTTAAAATATTCTCTTTTGTAAGTTTCATGGTAAACCTCCTTATTTAAATTAATAGTTCCTACAATAAAAGCTAACCATATAACCTGGCTCTATCTATATGAAGTAAGCCTACAGACTTTCTTAAAATAAAGCTGCTTAGATAGTCCAATAATAACGGCATCTACGATAAGACGAAAAAGCCGGATAGTATTACTTTTGATTCCCTTGAGATCTTCCTTTATCCCATTAATGCCTCTTTCATTAAAAAGTATGCTTTTTTCTAAAGAGTGAACATCCTAAGATAGGCTCCTTTAATCTGTTTTACCTGTTCCTGGGTACACTCATTTCCCCCTATTCCCCCTAACAACTATAGCGTGTCCTATTATATGTAAGAGCGGTGTTGCTGGTGTTAGGAGAACGTCATGAGATTTCCAATGCTTTTGTACTCCCCTTTCATAAGTAAGCAGATTAGTCCAACCACGATGGTGCCAAGGATAAAGTGTAAAATCTGTGTTGTATGAGAATGAGCAGTATTCCTTTGTGTAATGCGGGTTTTACTTTACAAAATGAAAAGCATCCTTAAAAGGATGCTTTTCATTGTCTTATGTACATCTTTTTCATTTTTCGCTTCTTACTGCGTTTCCATTATTTTCTATATATAACAACTGTTTTCGCAACAAAGTCATGAATAGCACGTTTGTCCCTTCGGAAGATTACCATAAAAATACTGATTACGCATGTGGCTCCAAATGTAATCATACCTAATCCTACTTTTCCAATAAGCTCTCGAACTATCATTGTACGAAAGTCTGGCTGTTTCCCGTCTGCTTTCATAACTCTTAGTCCTAGCACATTTTTGCCAACTGTTCTCCCTTTTAGAATTAAGGAGATTAATATAGAATAAATTGCATCAATCCACAGAGACTTCCAGCCCTTATAAAACATATCAGAATGATTTACTGTGAGTAAAAAAGATATAAGAACTAATACTGCTGTTACAAGAAACACATCTATAATGATTGCAGCGGACCGCTTTCCTACGCTTGCAAAATTTACTTTTTTGTAATTATTCTGCTGTCTGAATACTACATGCTTAGTTTTAGCATACATATACCGAAGTCTCCTTATATAGATAGCCTACTCTTCTATGATTTCTTAATAATTTTTCAAGAGACCATTTTTAAACCATGTATTGGCTTGAATGTAAATAATGCCCTTCTTATTGTACGCTCCCTATGCTCAATTGGCAATATATAGATTTATTCAAAATAAAAACCGCTCATAAGCATGAGCAGCGGATTAAGGGCTTTGAGTTTCAAGCAAAGTTTCCTTCGCTTCATTCAGCTGCCTTATGCATTTAATTGTACTTGATGGATTCTAACCTGCTCTCCATAAGCAGGGCAACAAAGGGAGCATTCGCTCCTTTTGCTTATATCATTATTTTTATTCACTTGTTTACTTATATCCGTTTACTGTCATTGAATTCTTATACGTTAACCATATCGATTTTTATGTAAAAATATAAATTTGCACATTATAAGGGAAGGAAAAGATATTTCGGAAACAGCAGCAGGATAAATTTACCGCAGCTGGTTAATAAGAATAAAACTACATAAGAACTAAGGTGAAGCAAATGAAGTCCTTAATACAATTCGTAATGGGATTACCAATAAAAACGCTAAAAATAACATTGTGGATTATACTGATTGTTTCAATTGGCACTTGTGCCCTTTGTATATATCTAAACAGCCCTCTTCTCAGCTTGGCTTCTGGAATAACTGCGTGTATAGCTCTCGCATTGACTTTGGCACTTTTTGGAGAAAAGGATAAAAAAGAGAAACAGAAGGAACAAGAAAATCAAACACAATAAAGGAACTGCTATTTATGCAGCATAAGGCTGCGTTACAGATTATATAAGAAAAAACAGTTCTTATTTAATCCCAAAGTACCTTTACTACTGCTTTTTTGACATATCGAGGTTCATGGACACATAAGGTTGGCATGTGAGCATCTGCTGGTGAAAAGATGGTAAAAGACCCTTGGCTCACCAGTAACAGATCTCCATTTCCCTCTAAAAACAAAAGATCTTTTTCTTTATGCTGCTCTACAACTTCCAAATCCTCAATATTTGCATACCCCATACGTTCCTCACCATGAATCATAAATTGTATGTCCGTGTATTTATAATGCGATTCCCAACGCCCTTGTTCGGCTTGTATCGTCTCGTACTCTTGAATTACGACAAAAAGATTAGAGCCTTCAATTTCGTATTTACCGGGTTCTAATGAATGTACATCGTTTTCAATTAGAAATTCGAGCCCCTTTCTTATGCGTGGATGTAAACCATAATATAAATTTGCATTGGATAGTTTATCAATAATCAACATAATCCCCCATTATTTTCTTTTTAAAAGCTATAAAGAATTATAAATTAGAATCACCTTGTTGGCCATTTTTATTCGAGTTTGGATTTCCCACCTTCTATAAAAAAGAGCCGCCACGGACTATTCTTGAAATGCACCTATACGAAAAGGACAGCCGATAGCTGCCCTCAAAATCACTAATAAGAGAATATTTCAATTCATAAAACTCAAATATCTTCTTCTACCTTTTCGGTATTCAGTGTGATTGTATTAAACTTTCCATCAACTGGAAACACCACATCCTGCACTTTGCTTAAGTTAACAATCACTTTATCTGATTTATTGGCAACAACCCAATGATTTACCAAAACTTCAGCTTCTTGATTAGACACTTTCTGGAGTTGTTCGATTAGCTCCTTTACTTTCACTTTTATCACTCCTTTTACCATTTACAATTCAACAGAAAAAGATGGTATCCTTTTGACTAAATAAAAAAGCATCCCCAGGGGAATGGTTTCAAAAGAATTATTTACTCTCTTCATTTTCTTGTTGCCGTTGTTCAGAAGGCTCCTCCAATGCCGCTTAACAGCAGGATGAATACCACCCGATATTACATATTTTTTCTGTTCCTAACCAAATGCACTATATACATCTGCCACTACATTATTATGTAATTGAGCTATAATCCCGTAATTTGCTTGCCATAAATAATCGATAATTCATTCCATATACTAAAGATTGTACTTACATAAAAGGGGGGCTATCATGTCAGAAAAAGACGAGAAAAAGAAGAAAAAACGCTGGGGTTGTGGTTGCCTTGGATGTTTTGGAGTGATCTTGCTTCTAATCGTAGGGCTTGGGGCTTGCTTTGGTCTAGGTGATGACGAAGATGACTCAGAAAAGAGCAAATCAACCCCTCAAGTACAACAATCTCCAGACACAGAGAAAAATGAGCAAATTGAAACACCGAAAGAGGAACCTAAGGAAGAAGAACAGCCTGAGCAGGAGCAGCAAACTCAGCAAGTTCCTGTTCCAGTGCCACAACCCAAACAAAATACTGAACAAGAGAAACAGGACTGCAATATTAAAGGCAATATATCTTCAAGCGGGGAAAAGATTTACCATATGCCAGGGCAGGCATTCTATGACAAAACAGATGCCGAAGAGATGTTCTGTACAGAATCAGAAGCTCAAGCTGCAGGATATAGAAAATCAAAGCGTTAGTAATAGAGAAAGCCGTCCCCAAAAGGAGCGGCTTTCTTCATTTTCTGAACGGAATACCTGAGTTACACAGATATAAAAGCCTTGCTTATCCATTTCTTTGATGGGTTGTTCATACTCTATGTTCGGTGCTTACGAATTAACTTGTAGCATATATCATAAAAATAAAACAGTACGCTGTGAAGCATGCATACTTAGACGTAAATACACTTCGAAAGCCCTCCCAGCCCGGATGGTTTTTCCCGTTCTTCTTTTCCTGCTGAATGCAGGTTTGGTATCAACTAAATCGAACTATGTGATAATCACCTATGGTTCCTCTATAATAAATGAATCAAAATTTAAGGTGTACCCCAGTTTTAATGTGTAAATATTTTCATTGACATAATATTATTACCAAAGGAGGGAGCTTAATGAAAAAACTAATTAGTGCAAGATTAGCAGGCAATTCGTTACTTATTATTAACACGATACTGCTTGTGTTACATATCTTGATACTGCTCAGAATACTTCCTTACGACTTTATATGGGGCGGGCAAATCAAGGATAATTCAGATTTAATCAGGTTTGAAGGTATAGCAATATTCATACAACTAGTATTTATTTTAATTACCGCCTTAAAAATCGGATATATATTAGTTGGAAAGTTTAAAAGAACTGCCAATGTTGGTATATGGTTAATGTTTGGATTTTTATTGCTGAATACAGCAGGTAATTTGGCTTCAAGTGCTGCCACTGAAAAAATGATATTTACTCCATTAACCATAGTGATGGCAGCTTTAGTATTCAGATTAGCAATTGAAAAAGAGGAGAATGGTGAGAATACCCGCTTTTAACAAATAGATCCATAAAAAAATCCACCCTTTATTCACGAATTTGGTGGATTTGACACACTAGTACACATAGAATCCGTCGTAATAGTACTATGTAATTTTCAGAAAAAATACTGGTGACTTTTCATTTTCAACTTACAGTTCAAACCCCTGATAAAATATAGCTAACAAACTGTTCAAACCTTTGATATGACTGAGTCTGATTAGCGGGACGGCGCAGGAGTCGAACCCGCCAGACCTGGCACACAGATCTCAAGCAGTTTTGTAGAAGGAATAAGATAACCAGTTTATTATCCTTTCCATACAGAACTTTATAAAATGGATTTTGGCTCTTACTTAACTTGAATAAATGGAGTAGCATCACCAGATACTTGAGGAAGCTTACCATCCCACTTCTCAATCTTCTTCAGCTCGACAATCTCTGGGGATAAGGATTCTTTCAAGATACGGTTCGCTTCTGCTTTCCCCTTTGCTTCTTCGATATCGCGCTCAGCCGCAACAATAGCCTGCTGCTTTTCAATCTGCAATTTCTCTAACTGCTGCTGTGCATCTACTACACCTTGGATAGCTTTTGCTGTGTTTTCATCCGGTTTAGGTGCTTCGAGTGTTACAGAATCAACCATGAATCCGGTATCACCTACAGCATTACGGAACTCCTTTTCAATAGCTGCATTGATTTCTCCTTGATGCTGGAACACTTCAAGCACTGAATATGTAGAGAATACATTTAGCGCTGCTTTCTTGATACGAGTTTGCAACCAACCATTCTCAATCACTTCCGGATCTTGCCCTTTGAACTTGTTATAGATATCAGGTAGCTTCTCAGCGTCGTTTGAATAATCATATGACAAGCTGATAGCTAAAGGTTTTCCATCCTTCGTCTGCACACTAAACTCCTGTACATGCACTGTCTCTGTAGATACTGGATACTCCGTTACACGCTTGAACGGGGAAACTAAATGCCAGCCTTGACCAAGTGTTTCCTTCTCAATACCTGTACTTCTGCTATAAACTACCCCTACATGACCTTGCTCTATTACTTCCACACTCATCGCTGTCAAAATCCCGCCAACTAAAAGACCTGCACCTAGCACCGTCGCTCCTACGATTCTTCTCATTATTTTTCTTCCTCCTTAAAAAAGTTTTTAATTTTTGAAATTACATTCCCCACGAAATCAAAGGCTCCTAACCTCCCTGCTATAACCCACAACGCTACCATCATGCCGAGTATGAGTATCAATCCCACCAGTAGCGAAAACAAGGGCTCCCCTCCTTTTACTGTAAAATTAAATTTTTTTAGATTACTTGAAATGTCCATACTGCTTCATAACTTCAATACTTACATTGATGACAATATAGTCATTGAAAGGCCGCCTCCCTTCCTATACTCTTCATATCCAAATGTTTACTAATAACTCATTTTAAATCTCATGGATTTTAGTAATTTTAGATTCACTCACGTACTTGCTTAAATTATGCTTGTTCAATAAATTATATCTGCGTTTATAACCTTCTAGTACAGTACATCTAAATGTTGCTCCGCTATTTTCATTCAGCCCCGTTTATTACCAAACAGTCAGCAGAGCCCTTTCCTCCTGCAGCCCTATATATAAAGGCTCAGATCAAGAATATCCGATGTTCCTTTTCTCAAATTTACGTTCGCTGCTAAGCTCGCCCCTATGGACGGTTATCTTCTGTTTGAAACTCTAGCCTTGATGTTTCATATTTTCATTGATGATATATCGCACATCCTCAGCCTTCTTATCTCAAAATGGCTTATTTTGATTAATACCGTATGTCTATAAAAATGGGGTGGTACGGCTGAATGCTGATCTCCTGTATAACTAAGGAATACATCTTCACACCTCGTCCGTCTCATTCCGTCGCCTCCTAACTAGAAAATTCAGATTTTAGCTCAGTCTAGTACATATAATTGAATTTAGTTAAAAACTGTCAATACACTGTCCTATGCTATGAAGCCTTGTCCATTTTTACTAGCTCTCTGTTTTTTTATTTGCCAATTATAATAACAAAAATTGCTAATTTTCTGTGTTTGGACCGCTGAAGATGTAATATTATGTAAATACCGCATGAATATGGTCTATAAAAAAGGGATTTTCTTCTAAACAATGGAAATAGTTATAGAAAAAATATATCAGTTAGAAGGGAATGTCTTCCAAAGATGAGTATTCTTCAAAAAGGAAAAATTGATAATATAACAGATATAAGGCATGATATCAAGAAGCAGCAACAAGCAGAAGAAGAATTGAGGAAGACAAAACAAAGGCTAGAATCTTTCGTTCAGAACAATGCGGATGCGATTTGGGTAATTGATTTAGAAGATCGAGTTTTAGAGGTGAATCCGGCATTCGAGACCATGTTTGGTTGGTCTGCTGATAGTATTATTGGGAAAAGTTTGCCGATTATCCCAGATAATCTAAAAGATTCTATCCGGGACATCCACGAAAAAGTTAAAGCAGGAATGTCTGTAGCTGGTTTAGAAACTATTCGCCAACGGCGGGATGGAAGCTTGCTTAATGCTAGTGCCACTCTCTCACCTATCCGTGATAGTACAGGTGCAGTCATCGGGATCACAGGAATTTGCCGTGATATCACCCCAACAAAAAAAGCCGAGGATGCTCTCAAAGCGAAAACACAACAACTAGAATCTTTTATTGAAAATAATGTGGATTCCATTCTGATTTTTAATATGCAAGGAAATGTTACATCTGTTAATAAAGCATTTGAGACTACATTCGGATGGACGAAACAGGAGATAGTCAACGTTGGGTTATACCATTTGCCATTTATTCCATCTGAAGTCATCGATGAAGTCAAAACGTTCGAGACAGAGGTCAAAAAAGGGAATTCTATTAGAGAAGTAGAGACCATTCGTTTACGAAAAGATGGAGAAATCTTGAATGTTATGATATCAATTTCACCAATTAAGAGTGCAAAAAAGAATATGGATGGTTGGTCGGTTACTTTAAGGGATATAACAGAGTGGAAAAAATCTCAAGATATGCTGCAAAACACCGCAAAATTATCCGTCGCAGGTCAATTAGCTGCAGGAATCGCCCATGAGATCCGAAATCCCATTACTGCAATTAAAGGGTTCATTGATTTGATGAAGTCCGGTATTAACGAGAAAAAATTGTATTTTGATGTTATGTCTTCTGAAATCGAGCGGATTGAACAGATTCTTAATGAACTCTTGATTCTTGCGAAACCTCAAGTAAGCAAATTCGAACGAAAAGATCTTAGAATATTATTGACACAAGTTATTAATCTTTTGGATACGCAAGCAATCATGAATAATATTGAAATAGTTACTGAATTTCAAACTGGAGCTACTCAGATTGAATGCGATGAGAATCGATTAAAACAAGTTTTTATTAACTATACTCAGAATGCAATTGAAGCTATGCCTAAAGGCGGTCAAGTAGTGATTCAAATTAAAAAAAGAGACAGTGAAAGAATTGTTGTCCGTGTTATCGATCAAGGAATTGGAATGTCAAAAGAAGTTCTTTCTAAATTGGGACAACCGTTCTATACAACTAAAGCAAAAGGAACAGGATTAGGCTTTATGATTAGCAAAAGAATTATTGAGAACCACTTTGGCGAAGTACATATAGAAAGTGAAATAAATAAAGGAACGATTATTGAGATTATCTTACCATTAACACAACACACTGCTGATTATCTAAATAAAGATGATTCAAATAATTTATAACAAATAAACCTTACATAACTCCCGATAACAAATCTTACGCAAACCATGAAGCCGCCCCGAATTACATCAATGTCATCAATGGAACAAGCAGCCTAACGGGACGCTAGGCTGCTTGTTCCACCTAGTTACACTTTATCACTTTTGTTCAATACAGCAGGAGCTTGCTTAAAAAGTGGAACAATAGCGAGTACACCAATAACAAGGAGCAGCGCTGACCATTCATAGAGAGCTAGAAGTGAAAGCCTTTCTTTCAACCAGCCGCTGACACTCATTGTGATAACCATCGTTCCCATAAATATTGGGTTTAAAATGCCATTCACACGGCCGATAAAGGAAGCCTCCGTGTTGTGCAGAATCATTGTATTGATACCGATATGAATACAAGGCATAAACAAACCGCTAATAAATTGCGCTGTAAGGGTCAACCATAGATGTTCCGAAAGTCCCATCACTAAAAAGCCAATAGCGCTGACACCCATGCCAAGGGCAAGTAAAACTTGAGGACTGGCTTTTTTTGCTAACCCCATCGTAAGGCCGCCGCCTAAAATCATGCCGGCTCCAAACGCTGCCATCAGCCACTGTAGCTGCTCTTTCGGTAAACCGAGCTGTTCAGTAATGAGGAATACCGCAAGCGGCTGCGTCAGTCCGATCGCCAAACCAGCCGCAGCAAAGCTGCCGCCAAGTAAGCGCAGCGTCCGGCTGTTCCATACATAGCTGAATCCGGCCTTCATCTCCTGTACAAGCGTTGTATTTTCTTTATCATTCTCAATTTCCGGGTCAGGCGGAAGTAATACAAGTGTTGCAGCAGAAAACAAAAAGGCGATTCCCATAATGGCAATGGCTACGCTAATACCGTAATGCTGATAAACAAATGTTCCGATAATCGGGCCAAGAATCATAAACACGGCAAAGATTGTCTGGTACATAGACATCCCGAGCTGAATGAACTCTTCCTCTACATGAAGTTTAAACAGCTTCATTCCAGAAGGTTGCGAAAACTGTGATAACACCGATGAAACAAGTGTAGCGAAGAAAATGACTTTCCAGCTCCCAACCATGAGCGTCAATAATACAACAAAAATGGAAATCGCGCTGAGCAAGTCACACCAGATCATAGTACGTTTCGGACGCCATCGATCAGCAAATGCTCCCCCAATAAACGAAAACAGAAAAATTGGCGCAAATTCAGCAACGGAAATAAGAGAGACTGCGACCGGATTTTCATTAGTTTGCTCAATTACATATAACAAAATTGAGTAGTTGCGCACCCAAATGCCAATTTGAAGAAAAAACACCGAAATCAGAATAACCCGAATCACTCGATTCCGAAACAATCCTCCCATTGTACTATCTGAATGTGTTTTCGTCATAAAAAAACTCCTTATCTATCAATCTGGACAGGAGGAAAAGCAATCATAAAAAGGCAGAGCATTCCGAGAGCTCTTGCACCCTTTTTGTCTATATAAATCCTATCCAGAACGATTTTATTTTATTATCAATAGTTTCTGAAAATAGGATTAGTAAATCATTGTTTTATGGTCACCCTTTCGCTTCATAGTAATTTCATAGTACTTGATGCCATTTCAACATTCAAGATAAATTTGGAATATATTAGAAAAAATACTTTAATGCTTTTGTAATCCTCCATCAAATGAAGCAAACTGAGTGAACCTGGACAGCGCAGCCACAATATCTTTTTTCATATGTATCTCTCGTCTGTCCCCTTTAAATGGATTTTGCAAATTCGGTATGTGCTTTTAGCAATTAGAAAGCAGATTACTCTTTTAACCTAGATACGAGTACTTTATTATCAGGAAGACATACATTAGTTCTAAAATTCACAACTAATAATGGACAAACAACCAGATTTTTTCTATATTTCTTCATAAAGATGTTGTAGTCTCCGAAAGGAGCGGTATGTCTTTCTATAAAAACACTGTTAGATTATCTCACAATAAGTTGGTTGAGATGTTAAGCGAGCTCTATAATGAAACTATCCCAACTCAAAGTGCTTCTCTTTTTACCACTCAGCATTGCTGTTGAGTGATCTGTTTTGTCACAAATGCCAAAAAACAAAAAGCCGTCTCCGATAAGGAAGCGGTTTTTTGTTGTATATAAACTTTTTATCATTATTAAAGATTTTATAATAATTTCTGTATTATGAAGTTATAATCCTGAACTACCCAGTTTTGTATGAACTGGTTTTCTAATTTCCAGTAACTTATACCACGAAGACTATATTGTTTCACTGTATCAAATTTTGCCTGTATGCTACGTGCATCTTCAAACCATACTTCATGTTGCTGCCCTGTTTCATCGGTATAATGAAAATAGGGAGACTGATAGGTTTCATGGTAATAGATAGTAGCACCATACTTTGCAGCCAACCGAATTGCTTCCTGATGATTAACTACCTTGGCAAATGTCCCTTGAACCCATGGGGTTTTCCAATCCCTTCCGTACAGAGGTATTCCCATAAGGATTTTATTACGCGGAATAACTGTAACAGCGTAATTCAAAACCCGTTTTACTTCATTAATTGGAGCAATTGCTAATGGTGGTCCACCAGCCCATCCCCATTCATAAGTCATAAGTGTAACAAAGTCCACAATTCTCCCCTGAGAAGCATAATCCTGTGCTTCGTATAGCAAGCCCTTTTGCTGATCACTAATTTTTGGGGGCATTGCTGTGGAGACAGAGAATCCCTCTCTGTGCAATTTGTCTACTACTTTTTGTAAGAATGCATTATAGTGCTCACGGTCCTCTGGATATATATATTCAAAGTCAAAACTTAAACCAGTGTAGCCTTTATCTCTCATTACTTTAAGTATATTTGTAATAAGTGTTTGTTGTAGATCAGAATTACGAAGGATAGCGGCAGCAAGATCCGAGTCGAATTTTCCACCCGCAAGGTTTGAGAGAACAAGAAGGGACGCTATATGTTGCGCTTTGGAAGCAGCTAAAATAGATATATCTTTGATTGCGACAATAGTACCATCATTTTTGAAAGTGTACGTAAATGGTGCAATATAAGTAAGATACCGTCCTACATTTGCGATTTCTTGCCCAGCTTTATCACTAATGTTAGTAGTATAAATATTCACCTCGATCTTTGTCCGAATCCTTTTAGGAATAAGCAGAATTTGCCCTAGATAAATCGGGGAGTGAATATTAAGTTTGTTTGCTTGTAAAATGGATTGTACTGAGACTCCGTATCGCCGGGCGATTAACGCCAGGGTCTCTCCCTGTCTAACAATATGACTTATCAAATCAGGCGTGGGGATCACAAGTGATTGACCGACCGCTAAAGTATCAGCGTTTTCTAGTTGATTTGTTGTGAGTATTTGAGCCGTATCAACACTGTAGTATCTTGAAAGTGCCCATAAGGTATCTCCCTTTTGTACCACGTGTATTTCCACGAATTCACCTCCTTCAATTTCGTTTTGGTATACTTTATAACGTTTTTGCATACTTTCTAAATACATAACCTACAATAAGATTACATGCTGTGAAACATGTCGCGCGATAAGAAATGGGACGGACTATCCTCGGTACCTATGGGTAGTCTTTTCTATTTTTACGCATACCTGCTCAACTACTCAAACATCTTACAATGGGAAGGCTGATCCAATTCCTACATATGCAGCCTCTTCTTACAAAATAGCTTTTTGGTTAAGATTTGTTAATTAATTCAGTTACAAAGTCAGCAGGTCTTTTCATACGCTGCACTCCCCTTTGGTTTGTTATGGATATATAGCATTCACACTTAATATAATATGCCTTTAGCTAATACAACATCTAAATTAATTCCAAATCGTTCTAAATATTCATTGCAATAATCTATACATTTTGAATAATTTTTTCTTATTTGCAGTAATTCGATACATTTTTTATAAGGAAAATCTGTTTCATATATTATCAAAAGCGCTTGAAAGATATCGAATGCCTTTTCATACTTCTCCTCGGTAATTAAGTTATTAGCTAACCTAATTTTATCTTCATTCATCATTATTATTTCATCTTTGTGATTCCCAATGATCCTGGTCTCTCTCATTTCGACAATCGAATACTCAACAGTCGGGACTTCTAGAATTCGTTTATTCTCACTCGAATTTAATAATTTTTTCCTACTTTCTACAGTAACTATGTAGTGATGTTGAACGTTATTCCAACAATATAGCGGAAGCCGAGCCGAAAGGAGTGGCTTTTTGTTGTGTACATAAAGAAAACGCCCCAAAAGAGGCGCTTGATAAGATACGTTATTGTAGGGAATTATTTTGTGCTGCCATTGTAGTAGGTGTAGCGCTTTGGGCCTGCTGAATTTTTTCCTGTGCTGCTTTCACATCTTGTTGTTCTTGCTTAACTTGTTGTTGAGCTTGTAGCATCTGTTGTGCTTCCATTTCCAATTGTTGTGTCGCTTGTTCTAATTGCTGTTTTTCTACTTGCAATTGTTGATACACCGCTTGAACAGTTTGTTGCACTTGTTGATTTTGCTGAGAATTAGCAGCTTGAATATTTTGCAGCTGTTGTTCTGCTTGTTGGACTTTCTGAATAGCTTGTTGCAATTGCTGCTGTTGATTTTGTTGTATCATAAAGTAAAAGCCTCCAAATGATTAGTATTTTGGTACTTAAATTCCCGACAATTATTGTGCTCCTAATAGCTTTTTCTATACTATAGCTCAATTTAGTTGGCTGACGAGATAGCGGCATACTTTCTGAAGAGGAATTTACTGCAAAAAAGAAGCAGTTGCTAGGCATTTAAGGCCTCTCAATGAGAAGTACATATGAAGCTAAAATTAGTTGCTCTGAGTGAGGAAACTTTTATCAATGGATGTGTAGAAGCAATTTTACAGAATGATGTAAGTCATACGCATGTCTTAGCAAGTGATGGAGAGCAGTTTATGTATTTTATCACTCTACTGGACACTGCACATTCGATACAGTGATACCAGGTAAGGAATCACTGTATCGAATGTGCATCTTTGATGAAGAAGGGATTTTGAGCTTTCGTGAGGAATCCGATGATCCCGAGATAATAAGAGGGAGTTTTATCAACTTTTTAGCGATGATGAAAAGTGTTCAAGTAATATAAGAAAAGCCGCTGTATGCCAGCGGTTTTTTTGTTTGGAATCTTACCGATCAAACGCGTGTGCAATAAAAATCGCAAGGTCATAGGGGCCTTATCATTGCTGTGTTTAGAGAAAATGCTCACTTCCTCTAATGTGGTGTTATGTTAACTTAACGTGAACAAAATATACATCGCTAAAATAAAAAAGTAGATAGTTTATACTCTCCCCTCTTCGTATTTACTTTTATTAAAAAACAGACCGATTTCACTAAAGAGAAGCTGCAAAACATACTTCTAAACAGTATTTTCCCTCCACAATACCCATACCTTCCCGTGAAACAGCAATCGATTTTGCATGATCGACAGTTGCGGAAAGTGTATTTCTAGAAGGAACAGTAAATTCAACAGGACTTCCATCATTTCGAGTAATGGTAACTTTCATAGCTGACGTGCTTATGGAACTATTAAACACAGATATCGTTACCGTAGCTTCTCTGGAAATTTCCCCTTTCCAAATTTCTAAAGTTGTGACCGGATCGCCCAATAAAATATTTCCACCTAAACTACTGCATACAACATCTCGTACGGGGGGACAAGGAGCAGGAAGCGGAGGAGGGAATGAACTTGGAAGAGCGAAACAAAAAGGATCCGGTTTACATTTCTTTTTGGCACACATTCACCATCCCTCCCTCCTCATTAATTATGTTCATACTACAAAATATTTCAAAGTCTTTGACATGTTCCGTTTCCCCCTTTTTTTATTAACGAATTCCATCAATTTTATAAAGAACATGGCAGTTTTTCTTACACAATAGACAAATTTCATTAACAAAGTACGCCGATATGCATTTAATAATATTGTACAAACTGATATAACCAGAACGGTAAAAATCATCCGAAAGGAGAAAAAATAAATAATGTGTAATAATGGAGATTGCTGCATGTGTCCTCCTGCTCAAATTTTTCAGGAGACCATTTGCGGTAATTTTAATAACTCGACAGGAGCAGCTACTACAACAATAGTATGGTCTGCTCCTGCTGGCGCTTATTTTTCAGGTACTTTTGAAATTTTCAATTCAGCCTCCAGTCCAATAGCTACACCGGTAACTGCAACAATGACATCTACTCCAGCAGGTGCTTTGAGTGCTACCTCAGGGAATTCTGACTCTCAATCAGTTGATCAACCTACTGATTTTTCTCTTACAGTACCTGCTGGAGCTAGTGGAAAATGGAGTATTAATCTATATAAGCGTGTTCTGGCGTAGTTTAGGGTTCATAATGCTAAAACAGGCTGTATAGACTTTTTGGATATTTGTATAAAATGCAAAAGAAGGTATCTAGATTATGCAGATACCTTTTTGCTTTTATTGATGTGAATTGAAGTTAGAATATACAAACCAATGCTACACTAGTAAGTGGGTCGGGTGGCGTGCGTGGCTGCCAAGGTATGCGGCGTAGGTGGGGCTGATACCAGGGGCGGGACTGATAATAGCGTTCTTTTTATTTTACGTTTTAGAATAGAAACAGATTATTCCAAAAGGCTATCCAAGTTGCGGACGAGCTTTTTTATTTGTAGAAAAAATGATAACTACTCTTACTTTCGGGAAGTGAGAAAAACCTTGATGCATAAGGCTTTATACACAACACCGGATATCATCAACCCCTTTTCTGATGTACCCTAATTCAGCCTTCACTTCAGCACTCTGTTGGCCATCAGACTTTATTGCTTTGTTTTTATTCAAAGAATAACCTTGAGAAGCAATAACAAGCATAAATAACGCAATTAACACTCCAACTTCAATTGTCACTATTCCCTCTCCCTTCAAAATAAAAAAGAGAGCTATACAGCCATCGCCATCAACTTAAGGAAATGCATAAAACGTATAAAATTGGGCCACCCTTCCATGCAGTACTGCATGGAAGGGTGGCCCAATTTATGTCTACAAACAAGTGCACACTAGCTGAAGAGTTACGCATACTCTGCGAAGAATTCCGAAGAAAATTCTCCATTACACATTTACAGAAACTCGCACATCAAACAGGTATGATTCAATGAGAACGAAAATTTCGAGCACAAGATCTTGTTTCTTTGTGTATCTTTCTCGGTCAGACTGTCAGTTCTGAATCCTTAGTTCGTCTTTGTACCCGGTTGAATGAAGCTACTGGGTATCTGTATATCTGCCGAAGCACTGAATAAGCGTTGGAATGACCGTACTGTACAATTTCTAAAGAAGTTGTTTCTTCATGCTTTCCGGCAAAAGGTTAGTCCAGTCATTTCAATCACGAATTGTTTTAAGAGAATTCGTATTTTAGACTCCACATCCTTTCAGCTTCCTGCCGCCGCATAAAATGCGCCAGAAGGAAGCTGTATTTGAGTATGCCCAAAATACAAGATTTTACTCATGTCCAGTAACAAAACGCGTCCGATGCCTGAGGCATCGGACGCGATATACTAAAGTTGATGGCGATGACCACGGAGGATGCTATTTACGCTTTATACATTACTACTGCAATAAAACTCTCCTCTTTGCCGTTAAATGATCCAGCAACTTTTATGTCAATAACTTCCCGAGGCGCTATTTCTCTTAAAGCTCCGTTAATTTTGCTCTCCAAACCACTTGAACTTGTGGACTTTACTACCTTCGTTTGTATCATATTTATCATCTCCTTTTACCTTACATTTCGACAAAAGAAAACGATATCCTTGTATTAAAATGTAAAAACCCCTCGCCAATCGGCAAGCGGTATGCATAAAAGGGAGCAAATCTTTCGCTTCATTCAGCCACCTCACAGGAAATAGCTCAACAAAACGGAAGAGGTACCGACTCTCCACTCAAGAAGCATTTTCCGAAGAATTGGTTATGGATTATGATAAAATCCATTCTTCATGTGATTCACAGTAAACAAACAGCATTTTCCGCTACCGCTTGTCCATGTATCGAATACACACTTCGATTATACAATTCTTGTTCTTCTTGTTTCAAAAAACGTAAAAAGCGTAAAGTTTGTAAGATTTGTAAAGTAAAATAAAAAGCGAACCGCCGTAGCGATTCGCCTCTAAAGAATTCATTTATTAATAGATAATACTTAAGCACTGATTAGTGCATTAAGGATTGTTTCTACTCGCTCGTCCTTTACCTCGTAATAAATCTCCAATCCTTTACGTGTGCCTGACACAACACTTACAGCCTTCAATTTCGATAGGTGCTGGCTAATTGTGCTTTGTGGCATATCGAGTTCCTCGTAAAGAGAAGTTACATTTACCGGTCCATTTTCAATCATGAATTTTACAAGTGCGAGTCGAGTAGGATGGGCTACTACCCTTAACATTTCTGCGCCATCTTTAAATTCTTCAATATTCATAAATATACATTCACTCCTCTAATTTTTCTTTCCCGTGAACGGCAGCTGGCTAGCTTGATAGCATTTACTATTTTAGCCCCTAAAGCTTTGCGTCCCAAGTTTTCACAAGGTTTGCCATTGAAAATAATTATAATTTTTTATTTGGTCTTAGTATAGAGAAAAATATTAGAAATTTATTATATTTTGTTAGTGTTAATATAACTTCTACCCCAGTCTTCACAGCTTTAACTACTTCAGTTAATCAAGTCAATATTCGCGATTCAATGCTATCAGCTGGTTACACTCAAAATGGAATTAACATGGTAATGTTTGCTTCATTTGTCTCTAGTGGGAATATCACCATTAATTCCCAGGCAACTACGGATGCTCAAGTTAACTTAGTGGGCGGGGGAATAAATGGGAATGTTATTATTAATGTTCAATCCGGTCATGTTCCAATCGATCCTTTGAATTTAACCAGTTTTGCTATTACAGAGAACATTTTTAATCCCTTTCCTAATTCGGGAAGATTAATTGTTAATGGTGTTAATAACGTTATTACAAGAGTGAGAGCAACAGTTGATTCGATACCTATTCGTTCTCGAGTAACTCTTGTAGGAACTAATACATCTTTAGTGAGAGTTGATGATGCTTTTGAACTAGCCTATACACCTTCTAATCCCGGAGATTGGGTAGCTCCCCCTCCGACAACAGTACAAGAAGCATTAGATAGAATAGCAGCTAAACTAGCGGGAACTGTGGGACCTGCTTAAAAAGAACTTAGTTCCTCTCAAGAGGAGTTAGACTGTTATAATTAGTAAAATCCGACTTTCCTACATTAAGGGAAGTCGGTTTATTTTTTCACTCCCGTCAGCTCCGAATCTTCTATCGGAACCATCCATTTACTTCAAAATCGGATTTTGGTCTTATCTAAATACTTTTTAGCATAGACACACAAGGTCAATAATCTACTCCAATAGATAAGCTCTTTGCTGCGTATATAGACATAACATGTAAGAGAAAAACCAACTACTCTAAAAAAAGGGAGAGAAACAAGTTATTATGATAATCCCCCGACAGTTCGGTACCGGAGGAGCCATTACCTATACCTCCGTACAGGAGACACTTCATGGACTTCACCAGCTACCGTTGTACCATCATCCTGTATCACACTCCCCGTCCCCGCAGCTCGTACATTATTATCCTCCTGCACATCCTGTACACCATCTTCCTGCCCCTTCTATCTATCTTGTACATCACGGTTCTTCCGTAGATGTTATATATCACTATCCTTCTATCCATCTCATATATTACTAACTCATTTATTTGACTCATTACATCATTTCTAGGGAAAGCGATTCGCTCTCCCCTTTTTCTTCAAAACGATTATTTAGTAAGACTATCACCAAATAATTGGACAGCTAGTAATCTATAGAAATGCGGCACACAGCATGAATAAACAACATAAGAAAACACGCTAAACAGCGTGTTTTCTATACAGCAACAAACAGATAGGATGAAGTAATTATGACAAATGAAGAATACCAAAATTAAATAATAAGTTATTACAGGCCCAAAACTAAAGAATACGTTTGTAAAATCCAGCCTTTTAAGGCTTTTTCTTTTTAACTATAAACAGAACTTATATTTCATAGGAGGTAATATAAGTGTCTATTTCAACAACTCGAAGTAATATCCGAAGAGCAAAAGCAAACATAACGAATTTAAGAAAAAAATTATCAAAAGAGCAAGAAAACCACGCTAAAACTATGAAAGAAATTTTGAAGACACAAAAAGAGATTGGTCGGACATCTTCGCAATCAATGCTCAGAACTAAATTAACCAAACTAGATCGGTTAAATTCGACCATTGAGTTTTCTAAAATGCTTTCTAGCATAGTTTATCCCCACCTTTCACAATGGTTTAATAAACTCGTAAAAAGTACTGAGTTGCCCGTGATTCGCTTTCATGATTTACGTCATACACATGCGACCTTACTCTTACAAGCAGGTGTCAACCCAAAGGTGGTATCCGAGCGTTTAGGACACACAAATATAACAATTACACTCAACACGTACAGCCATGTGGTACCTCATATGCAGGATGAAGCAGCTCAAAAATTTGAACAAATGATCTTGAAACAGGTAAAATAAAAGTAGTTTGGTTAGCAAATTAAAAAAAGGAGGAATTTTTATGGAAGTGATTCTTACCGAATCAGCAGAAGCGCAGCTCAAAATGCTTGATATAGAGCCATTTTGCCTGCGTATCGACATTAAACCAGGCGGTGGCTGAAGCGCCGTCGTCGATATCGACTTAACTCTGGATGAGTTACAACATGATGATATTATATTCAAAAAAGGCGAACTCGTAATTTTGGCAAGCTCCTTTGCAAAGGACTATCTAGGAAGCAAGGTAAAACTAGATTATGTAACCGGCTTTCGGCTTACTACGCCAAATGAAACGCTTGCCTATGGTTTATCTGTAAAACGTAAAGCAAAAACAACTGAAAGGGAATGATACACTTTCCTATGCTACAACGTATTCGACTATGGGCAAAAAGATTAAAAAGTGAACTTCGCCTTTTATATTTAGCTTATCGGGACAAACGTGTTCCGTTTTACGCCAAAGCATTTACAATACTCGTAGTTGCATATGCGTTTAGTCCAATTGATTTGATTCCTGATTTCATTCCTGTACTTGGCTATGTTGACGATTTAATTCTCGTTCCCCTTGGGGTATATATTGCATTAAGGCTTATTCCTTCTCAAGTGTTAGAGGACTGCCGCAGGCAGCTCGAAAAGGAGCCAACTGGAAAGAAGCCAAAAAATTGGTTTGCTGCAGTATGTATCATCTTCATTTGGATTATACTCGTAACCATGTTAGTGCGCTTATTTCTATAATGGCATCCCCTTTCCTGCTGGAGAGGGGGTGCCATTATGTCTCCGTATATCGTCTCAAGCTAATGAAACTATGCTCTAATTCTATATTTTCTTTATACTATTTGTTTACAGGAACATAATTAACAAATTTCTCATCATCCGCCAACCAACAAGTATAGCGTCGCTTTACAAAGTGTTCTGCCGCTTCAAAGGAAGGAAACTTCTGCTCCAATTTGTTTTCTTGATGAATAACTCCCCATTTTTCATTTATAGGGTGAATGAAAATCAATTCATTTCCATGATTTTGGTACAGTGAACCATGCTCAGACCGTTTTAGATTACATGTATTTTTAGATGCATCTTCCTTTAAAGCAGGCAAATGGAATATGTTTGTAACATATACACGGAATGCCTCTTCAGTAAGAGGGCAACCAGATGCCTTTACATGACCACCGCCGCCAAAAGCACCAGCAATCTCAGAAACATCCACGCTATCATGAATAGTACGAAATCCGACTTTCTTTGCTCCCATATTTATAATCGCAATGTAATCTAAATGCTCATACTCCTTTCCTAATTCATTGCCAAGTTCTGAATGATATGATTCAGCATGCACGATTCCAACGCAAAGATCATTAATCGTTGTTTGTACAAGCTCACGTTTTTTCTTACGCACATATCTTTTAATTTTTTCCTGCTCCATCTCTAACAGCTTTTCTTCAAAATCATCAAACTGAAATGCTTCAGCATCCTTTAGACGATCAACCATCTTTTCTTCGAACTCTTCTATCGAGAGCAAATAAAGGAGGTCGTTAAGCATCTTTGCTTTTAAATTATTATTCCTTTCCCACTCCCAGGTGTCGTATTGACGTACGAGATCTACAAATTCATCAGCAGCAGGTGATGGCTGCAAAAAGCCTTGATTCACTAAAAACTCATAAAACAGTGAAGTCGCACATGCCAATCTATCATCCTCACACTTCACCTGTACAGCTGCCCATTCATGCTTGTTTAAATGCAAGGCTGTTTTATGATGATCTAACAGTCTCACCTTTCCTCCCCTATGTACAAATTCGCTTATTTTCGCTTCGTTTTCCTCACTTACAGACAAATCTGTAATAAATAAATGGTCTTCTAACTGAGCCGTTTCTAAAAAACGACTCACTCGATCATTCAATGCAGCAATTGAGTTATAGCGTACCTCAATCTCGTTTCCAAATGCCAGCTTTGCCACAATGCCGCATCCGATACCGTCTAGATCGTTATGAGAGTATACATGGTACATGAGTTCATCTCCTTATTTTTTCCTTAGTATGGTTTACAGTCAGTTGGAATATCAATACAGATAAGGACCATCACCTAGTGTAATATAGTTTTCTTGCTACATTATTATAACTCTGCTCTTTCTCAAAAGAAAAGGTACATGCCAGCGGGGGCATGTACCTCAAGAACTCCATCACTTATAGGAACTTCAAATCAAACGAAAAATCGTATAAATGCTGCTTGTCCCATACTGAAACAACATAGCAGCCTGTATTGTTTATTAGAAACGACTTAAAAATACCATATAACCTATATTCTGTCAATTCATACTTTTTACACATATTCACCTATAAGATTACTTTTAGTGACAGCCGCTTTATTAGTAAGCAGCGGTTTTGAATTAAGAATATTTCGACAAATATACGAAAGCATAGTATGATTAAAAAAGTGGGAATTTATAGTAGGAGAGGAAGTGAAATTTTTGGCTATTAGGCGCATCGAACATATTGGCATTATGGTACAGAATCTTGAAAAATCGATTTCATTTTATGAAAATATTGTTGGACTGAAGCTGATTAAGCATCTTGGTCATCCCAATCCAGACTTAAATCTTGCTTTTCTTGGTGTAGAAGGAGCAGAAGAAACAATTGTCGAGCTTATTCAGGGCTATAACGACCATCTTCCAGCAGAAGGAAAGGTACATCATATTTGCTTTAAGGTGGATCGTTTAGAAGAAGAAAAAGAGCGCTTAAAACAACTTGATATAACATTTTTATTAACAGACGAAATAGAAACACTCCCAGACGGTTCACGTTATTTCTTCTTTGCGGGTCCTGATGGGGAATGGATTGAATTTTTTGAGACAGATCGATAAGCCTAAAGACATTTTCCACTATAATAACCTAATGCTCGTGATATAAACTTGAATCATTAGAGAGGGAGAGAATCATGATAATTCAAAAACCTAGAAAAGAAGAATATGTGCCGTATTACCAAAAGTATGTAGATGTTATTTCAGAAGGGGATTTTTGTTCCTTACTGACACGTCAAGCTGAAGAAATCATAACATTGCTAGGTACGATTTCAGAGGAACAAAGCGGCTATCGCTATGCTCAAGGAAAATGGAGCATAAAGGAAGTACTTGGTCATATAACGGATACCGAACGCATTATGAGCTATCGTCTTTTGCGGATTGGGCGCGGCGATACGACAGATTTGGCTGGCTTTGATGAAAATGTATATGTAAAACATGCTTCTTATGAACGTCTCTCTATGCAGCAGCTGCTAGATGATTTTTCCGCTGTGCGACATGCGACTATTTCACTTCTTCGTATCCTCCCCGAAGAAGCGTGGACAAGAGGCGGAACAGCAAACGGCGGTCCTGTGACTGCGCGTGCACTTGCTTATATTATTGCTGGACATGCGCTCCACCATAAAACAATTCTGCAGGAAAGATATTTACAAATATAAGAAAAAAAGAAAGATAAGCTAACCGAACGGCTGGTAATCCACCTGTTCAGTAAGCTTATTTTTCTGTAAAGAAACAAGACAAAATCCATCTATATGGACTTTGTCTTGAAAATTTTATTGGAAAATACGAACTGCAGCTACACCTTCAATGCTGCGGATTCTATTTGCGATATCCTCTTTGATTTTTGCATCAACACCGTTATCAATATCGATAATTGTGTAAGCATAGCCGCCTTTGCTGCGGTTAATCATATCAGCAATGTTAATACCGTGCTCAGCTAAAGCAGCAGTCATTTGTCCAACCATGTTTGGAACATTTTTATGCGCAACTGTAATACGCTTTTGTCCGAAGTAAGGAAGCTCTACATTCGGGTAGTTTACGGAGTTTTTCACATTTCCTGTTTCTAAATAATCGCGCATTTGTTTTGCTGCCATGATTGCACAGTTCTCCTCAGACTCTAGCGTGGATGCGCCAAGATGAGGGATTGGGATTACATTTTTCATGCCAAGAACATTCTCGTTCGGGAAGTCTGTTACATAAGAACCGACAATTCCTTCTTCCAATGCCGCTCTTAAATCTTCTTCATTTACAAGCTCACCGCGTGAGAAGTTCATGAGACAAACGCCTTTTTTCATTAAGCTGAATGCCTGTGCGTTAATGCTTCCCTTTGTTTGCTCTGTAAGCGGAACGTGAATTGTGATAAAGTCACATGTCGAGAAAATTTGCTCGATGCTTAAAGCGCGCTGTACTTGGCGAGATAATCTCCATGCTGTTTCTACGGATACATACGGATCATATCCGATTACTTCCATATCTAATGACAACGCATCGTTTGCAACCAATGCTCCAATGGCGCCAAGACCGATAATTCCAAGCTTTTTACCTTTAATTTCTCTGCCAACATATTCTTTTTTGCCGGCTTCTACAAGCTTCGGTACAACATCACCCTGTCCTTGCAATGATCTTGCCCAAGATACGCCCTCTAATAAATTGCGGGATGCTAAAAGCATGCTTGCGAGTACGATTTCCTTTACCGCATTTGCATTTGCACCAGGCGTATTGAATACAACAATTCCTTTTTCCGTGCAAGCATCTACCGGAATATTATTAACGCCCGCACCTGCACGCGCAATTGCCTTTAGATTTTCTGGCAATTCCATGTCATGCATATAATAGCTGCGAAGAAGGATGCCGTCTGGTGACTCGCACTCTTTTTCAATCGTATACCGTTCACTAGAAAATATATCCAGACCGCAGGAAGCGATATTGTTTAGCGTTTGAATCTTAAACACGAGAAAATCCCCCTATCGATTGTTCCGTTCGAATTCCTTCATAAATGCCACTAGCTTTTGAACTCCTTCTACAGGCATCGCGTTATAAATGCTCGCACGCATACCACCAACAGAGCGGTGACCCTTCAATGTTTCTAAACCAGCTGCCTTTGCTTCTTGAACAAACTTTTTATCCAACTCCGCTGAAGGACTTGTAAATGGAATGTTCATAAGGGAACGATATTTTGGTGCAACAGGCGATTGAAACATTTCAGACTCATCTAAGAAGTCATACAGCAGCTTCGCTTTTTCACGATTGATTTTCTCCATTGCAGCAATACCGCCAAGATCCTTTAACCATTCGAATACAAGCTTGGCCATGTAAATTGCAAACGTTGGAGGTGTATTATACATTGATTCGCTATCTGCATGTATTTTATAGTCAAGCATTGTCGGGCAGAACGCTGGTGCATGACCAATTAAATCTTCACGGATGATTACGACGGTTACACCTGCAGGACCAATATTTTTTTGTGCCCCTGCATAAATCACGCCAAACTTGGATACATCATATACTTCAGACAAAATATTAGACGACATATCCGCAACGAGCGGTACATGACCCGTATCTGGAATTTCTGCATAACACGTTCCTTCAATCGTGTTATTCGTCGTAATATGAACATAGTCAGCCTCAGGGTCAAACATAGAACGATGCAGTTCTGGAATGTTCGTAAAACGATCCTGTTCAGAGGATGCTACAATACGAACCTCACCATATTTCTTTGCTTCAGAAGCCGCTTTTTTCGACCAAGATCCTGTATTTACATAGTCAGCCTTTTTGTTACGGAACAAGTTCAGCGGAACCATGGAAAATTGCAGGGAAGCACCGCCTTGCAAAAACAACACCTTATAATTTTCAGGAATATTCATCAACTCTCTTAAAAGAGTCTCTGCTTCCGTTACAATATTTTGGTATACACCGGAACGGTGGCTCATTTCCATTACGGACATACCAGTGCTTCCGAATGAAATTAATTCTTTTTGCGCTTTTTCCAATACAGGAAGCGGCAACATCGATGGACCGGCAGAAAAGTTATACACTCTTTCCATACCATTCCCTCCCCCTTCATCTAGACAACTGTCGAGTTTTCGTATTTTTTAAACTTTCTGAATTATACCTTACAAAAGCTATTTCGGTCAATGAATTCCGAACTTTTTCGCCAACACGCAATGGAATCGTTTGCAATTACCTTTATACTACACGGAATAGTTAACAGATCATTCCATTTTATTATTTTAATATACCTAATTCTCTTCTTACTATCCTCTATAAAACACGAAAGTGCAGTATCCTAATCTACATCTTTTATAAATTCCCCCGTAATCCATTGATATATATGTATATTTTCTTTCCACTTATCTCTTTTGCAACAAATCACGCTAAAAAACCAGCTACTCGCAGCTGGTCTTTTTAGTATATACCAGATCCTAATTGAATTGTTCGCAAAAGGTTCATAATTAGAAACAGTGCTTGCCCGACCTTTGGCTCTAACTGATTTACTGCCTCCTCATTATAATACCCTTCAAAATCCTCCACATTCATAATATGACGGCGGCCTGCATACAGCGGCGGCATTGGAAGCTGCAGTTGTCCATCCTCTGTCTTTACACAATGTGACAACAAAAATAATGAACTTTGAATCGAAAAGTCTTCCTGCACAACCATCATAACTAAATCGTATCCAGGAAAGGAAACAAAAACAGAATCTCCTGTTTTAATTGCCTGCATCACAGCGTCGCCAATAGCTTGCATAAATGCTTGGTTTTCCTCTTCTGTGAGCAGATTGTTTAATTGAAAAGTTTCGGACATGTGTTTTCCCCCTGTCTGTAGGTTATGCATCTGAGCGAATGATAGAAAAACGCTTACAAACATTTTATCACTGTTTCGTTCCGGATGCATTATCATCCTGCAAGAATCCAGTAGAATTTCTCTAAAAAATATACACCTTTGTTATATTACGTCAACCCAATGTAATATAAGGGTAGTTTCTCTCAGAATAAACTGTGCTATAATTCGGATACAAAATATTCCAAGGAGGAGTATAGCGATGTTTTTACCATCTTTTAGCTTACAAGGGAAAATTGTCCTCGTTACAGGAGCAGGACGCGGAATTGGAAGGGCAATTAGCATTGGCTTTGCTGAAGCTGGCGCTGATGTAGTGCTGCTGTCGCGAACAAGGGAGCATCTAGAAGAAACAGCAGCCCGTATTGAAGAATTCGGGCAAAAAGCATATATCCTTCCATGTGATGTAACAAAGCGGGAGGAAGTAGCGCAGGCTGTGTCAGAAGCTGCACAGGCTGCCGGAGCTATACATATTGTTGTGAACAATGCTGGCATGAACATTCGCACACCTGCTTTTGATGTCACAGATGAAGAGTGGCAAACGATTATGGATACGAACCTAAAGTCTGCATTTATCGTTTCGCAGGAGACAGGGCGTATAATGAAGGAACAAGGTACAGGAGGAAAAATTATTAATATCTCTTCTGTAGCCGGACAAGTAGCTCTTCGCACAGGTGTAGTATATGCCTCTACCAAAGCAGCTCTTATACAAATGACAAAGGTGCTTGCCTTTGAATGGGGCAAGCATAATATTCAAGTAAATGCAATTGGACCTTGGTACTTTGAAACACCGCTTACAGAGAAATTGCTTCAGGATGAAGTATATGTAAATGATATTTTATCTGTCACACCGCTCAAACGGGTTGGTCAGCTTCCAGAACTCGTCGGTCCAGCTGTTTTCCTCGCCTCGGATGCAGCGAGCTACATTACCGGCCAAACATTGTTTGTTGACGGGGGAATGACGATTCACGGATTTTAGTGTAAAAAGCTAGGGAGTTCCCCCTAGCTTTTTAGCTTTCCTTCAAACATAATTTTTCTCCCGCACGGCTCTATGACCATCTCTCCGTTTCGTTCCACTTCCTGAAAAATCGGCTCCTCTGTACGTCGCGCCGGGACATATCCTTCCCGCTCCATTCTTGCAATACAGCCAGATATCGATTCATCCGGCAGTACTTCAAATTTTTTCTTTTTTGGCAGTGCTTGCAAATGGCTCACCCCCTTTTCTTAGCTTTCCTCTTCTTTTTCATTTCATGAAGAAGGGACATCATTCAAAAACTCTTCGCCTTTTTCGCTCGTACATCTTCTCCCATTCTTCTTGCTTGTATGATATAAAGCAAAGATACCAACCCAAGTAAAAGCGTGATACAAATAAAAAAGCTTATCCGCTGCACATTTTCAATGAAAAGACCTCCTAATACAGGTCCCGTAATGCTGCCAAGACTAAACGCAATACCGCATAAAATATTTCCAGCTGGCAGCAAGTATTTCGGCAGCAGATCCGTCATATAACCAATCCCAAGCGAAAAACAAGAACCGATAACCATTCCAGCTAGTAAAATCAGCATAAACAATACCCAATAATAACCCTCAAACAGTGCAGCAAAAAGAAACACAACAGAACTGCAAATAAAAATCCACGTTAAAACACTGCCCCTTCCGAAGCGATCGCTTAAAATGCCTAGCGGAACCTGTGTAAGAATCCCCCCAATTGCAAATACAGGCAGTAAAAAGGAGATTTCTTGTACAGTCAGTCCTTTCCTTATGGCATAAACCGGTAAATTGCTGTTAAGCATCGCTTCAAGCAAGCCGTATACAAAGGGAGCTAATAGCGCAATCCACGCATAGGAGAGAACCTTTTTATACCGATTAATTGATGAATCTCCCTCCTGCTCTTTGTCCTGCTCAGGGAATGCATTTTGAACTGGCAGCAGTAAAAGCCAGCTAATGAGACAAAGCGCCGATGAAATGATGAACGGCACTGTCAGGCCATATTGAACTGTACTTGTTAGGCACGGACCTATCGCAAAGCCAATACCATAGAATACCCCGTAAATAGACACACACTTTCCAACCTTGCTAGCTACCGAGGTTGTTGTAATCCACGTTTGTGTTCCGACATGCAGCATGTGATCTCCAATGCCAATGAACAAGCGAAGTACAAACCAAATAAATACCGAATAGGTTTGCGTAAAGAAAAAAAGCGAAGCAATCACCAGAAATCCGCCTGTTATCATAATCGGCTTCATACCAATACGGCGCATTGGACGTTCCAAGAATGGAGAAACGAGTAAAATTCCGATGTATAGGGACGCTGCATGAAATCCGTTAAAGCTTGAGCTTACGCCTTGTTTTTCAAAAATCATTGCAATTGTCGGCAAAAGCATGCCTTGTGATAAACCCGAAATTGCTACTGCACTAATAATAGCCCAAAAGGAATATGTTGTTTCTTTATTCAAAAACTCTCTCACTCCTATGACTACATTCAACCTTATCATTATACAGAGAGTTTTTCATTTGCACAGCAAAAAAAATAGCTTACAAGCGATTGAATATTGGAAACTTGCTCATACTAATCCATATCTTTGGGAAATGGAGGAAAGGTGATGAAACAAAGCTTGTTTACAGCCTCTATAACAGCGGCCGCAATCCTGCTCGTTAACAGCTGCTCCCAAAGCTCCACATATCAAGAAGCAAACAAGGAAATACCAATTGTCCAAAGCGCTCTTCTAACCATAAACGACTCTCCTTCTCCTTTGACTCATACAGCAACAAAAGAAAATTGGCTGAAGGATCCATATATTCGCTGGTCACTGCTGCATATGCAAGAGCTTATTCAAACAAAGCCCGTATGGCGCGGACAGGATCAGACGGTGCCGCTTCCAGCAAAACTGCAGCCTTTGGATAGCTTGCCTGTGCAGGACGAAACAGGTAAGATGATACCTCTTACAGCATTGCTGGACAAAACAAAAACGGATGCTTTTCTCGTTATGCATCAGGGAAAGGTTGTATACGAAAGATATGGAAACGGCGTGCAGCCCCATCAGCGGCACGCTACCGCCTCGCTCTCCAAAGCATTTACCGGTCTCATTATCAGTATGCTAGCCGAAGAAGGGAAAATTGCACTAAACCAAACAGCTGATGAATATATCCCAGAACTAAAAGGAACAGCCTTTGGAAACGCAACCATGCAGCAACTCATGGATATGGAGGTATCTGCACGCTTCCCGACCCATGGATTTAAACAAGATGGCTTATCAAATCAAGATGCACAATTGTATTTAGCATCTGGGCTGCTGCAGCGTGCGCAAGCGAATGACGCACCAAAAACGATATATGACATGCTGCAAGAAGCAAAAGAAGTCCAATCTCCTGGCATAGCTTTCTCCTATAACAATGGATGTACAGAAACACTCGGATGGATCATTAAGCGCATTGCAGGACGGTCATTATCCGAAGAAGTAAGCGAGCGAATTTGGTCTAAGCTCGGTGCAGAGGAGGATGCCTATTACGTAAGCGATGCTGCCGGGACAGAACAAGCAAGTGCAGGTTTAAACGTTGCTCCCCGCGATATGCTGCGCTTTGGTGAAATGATAATATATAACGGGTTATATAGAGGAAAACAAATCATCCCTCAATCAGTTGTAAAGGAAATCCAAAATAGCAGCCCTACTCGTGCATTCCGAAACAGTAAAGCAAGCATAAGCAAGCCCGGCTATTCATACCATAACCAATGGTGGCTTACACATAACAAGCATGAAGCATTTGAAATCACAGGCAGCTATGGGCAGCGGCTATACATTGATCCCATAGCAAATATGGTAATTGTTCACTTTTCTTCAAACGCTAATCATACTCTCAGCATTCATCACACCTTCACCGATGTATACATGAAGCTGGCTCACCGCCTGCAGCACAAAGCATGACCCCACACATTTCCTTTTGACAAGCAAATGCAGCCATGATAATCTATACCTTGTCAAAGAGCGAGTCTTTTTTGACCAAAACAGCCGGCACCTTTTGGCGAAGGTGCCTTTTTTATTTAAATGAACACTACACACCTAGCACCATTTTGTTAGACTGCCTTATGCAGTCTTTTCTTTTTCTATTTATCAATACTGCTCGAAATACTCGCTTCCTGTCTCCTGATATTTTCAGTACATAGAATCGCCGCTCCTGGTCTTAAAAATCTATATAAATCTACCGATACAGTATGAAAAGTATAGATTTCTAAACCGTTCACTCCTTGCCAAAGGCAAGGTCTTGGTTGAGCCAATGAATAGGCTGAACGAAACGACATCTCTTTCGTCTCTACTGGCTTTCTAACTGCTTTTCTTGGGTCTCTTCTTTTATTTGTCCAATTACTGAAATTACAGATCCAATCGCTTGTATCCAACTTCCACTAACTGTTAATAATTGACCTTCTGTATGATTGATGTAATTATTTTCTGATTTATACACTTTTCCTATAGTTTGCGCCTGCATCCAATTTCTGCTATCTGTTAATAATTGACTATTTTCATGATTTTTATCTTTGTTGTTATCCTCTTCTAGCTCATATACTCCTCCTATGGCCTGGAGTGAATTACCTATAGATTGTAATAAGTTTCCTATAATATTTTCTGCCATGCCTGCAGGCGTGTTGTCCTCAAATTCATCTGCTACATTGACAAGTCCACCTAAAGCTTGTAACCAGTTTCCAGTAATGATTAATTTCTGTTCTGTTTCTTTTTCGAATTTAATAACTATCCCGGCAATTACAGTAACATTCCCAATAGATTGAAGCTCATTCCCAATCGTTTCAAGGGATATATTTCCTTGTCCATCAGCCTCTAATGCATTTCCAGTTGCTTGTAAAATATTTCCCCATAAATCTAGACTATATCGCAAATCACTTTTTATAAAACTTAATGGTGTATTCCCAATGGCGGCAATAATTGTACCTACAGCTGCTAGCAATGATCCTACAATTTCTTTGGAGTGATTATCCATTTTCATCCACCAATCAATCTAAATTATGTTCAACTAGATCTCCCAGCATCAGTAAACTGATTTTACGCTGCATATGTAACTCATATAAAAAAGCAAGATGTCTGGTCTCGTTCAGGATTCATACGATGCCCTAACACAAGCAAAAAGCTGCACTGCAAACAGTAGAAGAGTCTGGGAATCGCCAATGTATTGAGCAATCTCTTCGCGCTGTCGAGAGTGCACTTCAGCCATGCAACAACACTGCTCAAATTTCATCGCAGAAGTAAGGCCCAGCCTTTGTTCCCAAAGGCTATACTTTCTAAAAACACCCGATTCCCAAACGGAAATCGGGTGTTTTTATGAATAGAGGTGTTTCAGCATCTTCAACAGCCTGGATGTTTCCTGCGAAAGATGCTTTCGTCCTTTTTTTCTATACTCACGAATCGCAGCATAACATGTGATGCTTACATTGCTCTTACGCTTCCTCATATTTTGTCATCCTCCTGTGCACATCATATGAAGAGGCCCAAGGATTTGTGATAAGAAAAGCTCTCGCAGCCTGTCTTTGCTCCTGAGCGAAGATGTTCTCCGGCAAACAAGGCTATTATAGGGATATGAGCAGACCGCGGGAGCTAGACAAAGCCCCCAAAAATCACTCTTTCTTCTAAAGAAAACTTGGCTAGCACCAAGCCTTGTAAAGATTGGAGACAGCCAACTCTTATACTTTATACCCAAAATCCAGCTACTACGCCGTATTACTTTCTATCTGGGCATTTATAGTTCCTTAAAGGAAAAGAAAACACCTCCCTGCTCATTCGAGCAAGAAGGTGTCTATTTACAGCTTGTTCACCATAAGCAAAATTATAAAGAAGAAGTAGACAGAGTTCACAACTTCTAAAGTGCCGACCTTTAAGACAGGCATATTCTTTCCATAAAATAAAATAGCCCGCACAAGACTTGGTACGAATGCAATAGTTAGCGCGGGAGAAATCATAACCATCCCTATGACTAACAATGCATGATAGCTCCATGAAACAATTTGATAGATTGGGTTATGCTTCTCACGCAGCATCGTTTTTACATAAAATGTACTCCCCATAAAATAACAGAAGCATAAAGCAAAAATCCACCACGCTGGTTGGTTAAGAATACCCGCTCCGAAGTAATAACTCATCACACCGCCAGATGAAAACGTAATAATAGCTGCTACATCATTTAGCAGTGCCCGATCATTCTTGGTCATTGCAAAATATACATTCACGAGAAACATTGGAAGTATTATGGCCGCTGCATATATAATTCGCCATTCATGCATAAGCGAAACACTGCCGAAAATAGCACCTGCTGCAAAATAAATAAGAGCCCATTGCAGCAGGTGCTTCTTACGTCTTTGTTTGATATACATAAGAAGCGGATATGTGCCTAAATACACAAATAACCATGCGAGCAGTAAAGGAAGGTGATATAATGTAGGACTTCCAGCAGCGATGCCGATAATAAACGGGATGAATAACATAGCCCAAGCTCCATGCTGGTTCGGGATAATCGGTTTCATGTGGACTGCCACCTCAAGTCATTTCGTTTTATACATCTTCATTATATCACCAAGATATAATATCCCGTCCTGCAGAAAATGAAGATTTTATGTCTGTACATAAACAATGCCCAGCAAAAAAAGCACTTCTTTTGCAAGAAGTGCAATAGAGGCAAACTAAAAAATATGTAGTCGCGACTCTACACGATATATCCATATGCATTGAATGGAGAATTTATTCTTCGTAAATCATCTTCTTCGTCATCCCCCCATCAAGGATAATATTTTCTCCATTGATAAAATCATTTTGTTCATCTGTTAAAAATAAACAAGTACGCGCAACATCCTCGGGTTTGCCAACACGGCGCGATGGATGCTGTTCATGATCCTGCACACGCAGCTCCTCGTAATCTGTTGTTTGAATCCAACCAGGACTAATACAATTGACTGTAATATTCTCTTCCGCCAAAGATAAGGCAAGCGCATGCGTGACCGCTACGATACCTCCTTTTGAAGCAGCATATGCCTCCGAATGGGGCTCAGACATGAAGGCACGCGTTGATGCAATATTAATGATGCGGCCGTAAGAGCTTCCTCTATTTCGCTTTGCGAACTCTTGAGATGCGAATACTAATGCACGTAAATTCACATGAAGCACCTCATCCCACTCGTCTTCTGTCAGCTCTAGAAATGGTTTGAATTTACTGAGACCAGCATTATTAATTAACACATCTACTTTTCCATGCTCGCTCTGAACGGAAGTAAACAGCTGAGTAATGTTAGCGACACCTTGCAAATCAACCTGATAAAAATAAGCTTGATATCCTTGCTCTCGATAGAAAACAGCCGTCCGCTCCCCTGCTTCTCCATCTTTATCAACTAGAATCACGATGGCCCCTGCTTCGGCATACATCCCACTAATTGCTTTGCCAATCCCATTTGCTGCCCCCGTTATCATAACAACCTTATTTGTATAATCCATCGTACAACTCCCTTTCCCTATTTCAGTAAATGATATGCCTCCCTAGTAATAGATGGAAACACGTGATAGACACTGACAGATACACCTATTGTACCCGCTCAAGAAAAAATACTGAATGACAACAAATAATACAATTGCCCCTTTTCCTCCTAAAAACACCGTTAGATTTCCTGACAACAAACCTTCCAAAAGTGCTATCTTATCTTATAATAGCAAAGAAGGTATTCCTCTTCACAATCTATGATCATGACCATATTTTTTGCCGCTTAGCTCGCCTTGCTAAGCGGTCTTTTTTTTTTTGACTGGTGCTCCATTCATTCTGCTAAAACTAGTAAAATACAGCATACCGTTTTACTAACATAAAAACACATACAATGATAGGAGGGATTTAGAATAACTCTTATTTCCCTACAAAAAACAATGTTAGATTTTCTTACAAACTCTATGTAATTTCCATAACATACCTATATAATCATCTTGTAAGGAACGCGTTCCTTTGAATCCCTAATCATTTTTGCCGCTTAGTTTCTATGGCTGAGTGGTCTTTTTTTGTTTATAAAGAAAACTTGGCTAACGCCAAGCCTTGTAAAGGTTAATTACACTTTCTTAAAACACAAAAAAGACGGAGAGGCCCTCCGTCTTTCGGACTAACGATGCACAGGCCGCTGCAATGTGTATAAATCATCCTCCACAGCCTGCATTCGCTCTAACACTATATTTCTGGCATCCTCGACCGCGCGATTATACACATACGGTCCCGCCTCCTGTAGAAAGAAATCAAGCAAGCTCTCTGCCTGCAAATTACCGATTGCTTCAAACCCTTCCATTTGAAAATAATCTTGCAATCCTTGAATGAGTACTTCCTTCTGATCACGTGTTAGTTTTATCGGAATCATATAACCCGCTCCTTCCCGCCATTTAATAAACCATACTTTCCTTTAAAACGAGTTAGCACCTTAATCCATTGCGTACCGAATAAGCCAAGAAAAAAGACATTCGAAAGCGCATGTGCCAAATCAAAATACACACTGGCGGCATAAGTACCGAAAAAGGTGACCCATGTGATTTCTTGCAAAAATGTAAGTAAAAAAGAAAGATTCATAATCCATCCAAATAAAAAACCCCATACAAATCCAAACAGCATGCGTCCCCACTTATTTTGCAATACAAACGTCTGGCCCAATAATCCTGCAGTAAGTCCCATTAATCCCCAGGAAAACATCTGCCAAAGCGTCCATGGTCCTTGCCCCAAAAACAAATTGGATACAAGAGCAGCAGTTGCTCCGATAAGAAAGCCAGCCTCTTTTCCAAGGACAATAGCTGATACGATAATAACGAAGGAGGTCGGCTGTACACTTGGAAGCGGCGCGAACGGTACGCGGCTAACAGCGGCAAGCGCAGCGAGAACCGCAATAAGAACAATTTCCCTTGAGGCAAATGCCTTTCTTTCAAACCGAATATAAAACGGCAGCATCGCAAGGATAAGAAGAAATAAGCTTAGCCACAAAAAATAACGATCTGTAACAAAGGAGGAAAAGACGAGAACCCCTGCAAAAACGAGAACAACAACTATGATGAAGCGAGAAGACCACTTGGACACGACTGTACCACATCCTCCCATGTTAGTGCCTTTGGCAGCTGTTTGCGAACGAGACGATTTACCGCTGTTGTATAAAAAAAGTTTTCGCTGAAAAAGTGGCGCGGTGTATCCTCAGCGATAATTTGCCCGTCAAATAAAAGCACACATCGATTGACAAATCTTGCTGCAAACTCCACATCATGCGTTGCCATCAAAATAGTTGTACCGTCCTGCTGCAGCTGCCAGAACAGTCTTCCAAGCTGCTCTTTCTTTTCAGGATCGAGCCCTTTTGTCGGTTCATCTAAAAGAAGCAAGCGCGGCTTAGAAAGAAGTACTGTACAAATAGCAATAAGCTGCTGTTCCCCGCCGCTGCAATCGTGCGGATGACGGTCTCTTAGAAACGAGAGAGAAAAGCGCTCCATCATTTCCCCGGCCGCTTTTTCAGGCTGTTCATAGCCTAATTCCTGAGCACGGCTATATAGCTCCTCCCAAACAGTATCATGTGTAAAATGGTAGTAGGGTTGCTGTGAAACATAACCGATCTGCGCGTATCGCTCTGCTGGGGGAATCTTATCAATACGTTCGCCATCAAAGAATACTTTCCCTCTTCTGCACTTTTGCAATCCTGCCAGCACTGTTAAAAGCGTGGATTTCCCTGTACCATTTTTCCCGACAAGAGCAGTCCATTCACCCTGCTGAACAGAAAAGGACAAATCCTCCAAAATGCACACTCCATTTTTTTCATACTGAAACGTTATTGATTGTGCCCGAAGCAATTCTTTCCCTTGTCGATGGTTAGCTTCCTGAAACGAATGTGAAGCCTTCTCGAGAAGCGGAAGAATCTTTTGACCCTCGCGTACGGTAAATGGAACAGATTCGCTCCCCCATTCCAAAAACAAACGCGGGATTTGCGGGATATACAAACGAAATGGTTCTTGTGCCCATAGCTGCGCCACTACTTCCTTTGGAGCTCCCTTGCAAATGATGCTTCCTCCGTCCATAAACACAAGACGGTCCGCTAGGGGAAGTACATCATCCAAACGATGCTCACTGACAATAATCGTCATGCCGAGCTCCTCGTGAATACGTTTCAGCAATGTTAAAAATTCCTTCGCCGCAATCGGATCAAGCTGGGCTGTCGGTTCATCTAACAAAAGCAGCTTCGGCTGCAAAATAAGAACAGCAGCTAAATTCACAAGCTGTTTTTGTCCTCCTGACAGCGTATGGACAGATCGATGCAGCAAATCCTGAAAACCAAGAAAGCTAATAAGCTCCGCAATCCGCTTTTGAATCACAGCCGCACTACAGCCTACGTTCTCAAGCGAAAATGCGAGCTCTTGTATTACTGTATCCATTACAAGCTGATTTTCCGGGTTTTGGAATACCATCCCAATTTCCTGTGCAGATGTTATATTCGGTACATCTGCTAATTGCATTTGGTTGTAAAACACCGCTCCAGTCCGCATACCAATAGGCTGCAATTCCTTTTTGAAATGCTTTAGCAGTGTTGTTTTACCACAGCCGGATCGACCAGCCAATACAACAAACTCCCCTTGCTCAACTGCTAACGATACAGAGGATAAGGCCAGGCGTTCTTCATTTGCATATTGAAAAGAAAGCTGCTTTATTTCTGCATATGCCACCATGCCCACTCCCTTCCTTCTATTATAATAGGAACGCTTATATACAAACAAAAGGCGGCATATAACACGCCGTCTGTCGTTTGAAAAGCAAGCGTCTCCACTTTTGGATAAATCAATAAAACTCCGGCCCCGAATATCGTTCCTGCAAGACATACAAGCAGGAGAACGGTTAAGACCGAAAGCAGCATCCAATCCCTTCGGGTCATACGATACCGAATGTACGTGCTTCGTTTTGTTGTGCCAAAGCCGCGCGCCTGCATAGAATCAGCTGTTTGCAGCGCTTCCTCCAACGAACAAACAAGCAGCACGGACAATAGTTTTATTCCATTTTGTGCTCTGTTTCGAAGCGAACCCGTTTCGACTTGTACGCCTTTCGTTTTTTGAACGAGCGTAATATGAGACAGCCTACTTAAAAACAAAGGAACAAATCGAATCGCAATCATCGTTAAAAGCGCTGCCTTCGGGGAAATACGTGAAAATAAGTAGAGAAACTTATGGCTTGAAATCGTCGCATTGTATGAAATGAACGCGAAGGAAATCGTTAAAAACGAAAGCGCCATCGTAATGCCATACACAACCGCTTCAAGTGTCACCGGATTATCAAACAAATAAAACAGCATGGTGCTCCCCCGATGCGTAAACAACGGGTTAGCTGCTGCCACAATGACTGCCATGCCGATTGATGCCATGATCATTTTTTTCATGAGTACACTGCTGCCCTGCAGTACGTTTAAAAGCAGCAGTAAGCAAACCGAAGTAGCTAGAAACACGGGATGAAGAAGCGTCATGCTCATAACAGCAACTCCTATAAAATACAGAAGACTGACAATTGGATGCACAGAGGAGAAAGCTGACTTCATCGCTATCACTGACCGCCCTTTGTGTAGTCATCTGTATATCGCCATTCTACTTTATCACCCTTAGTTAACTTAAACACACCGGCGCTTTTATTAGCTAATGCTCCATTGACATAATATCTCCAGCCGCTTTTCGGCCCGCGGTCCATTTCGTACAAGTTATTAATGCCCTGCACATACACGCTCTGACCAGACCCCGTATATTCCATTTGAATTCCCTTTTTCTTCATCGTACGCGCCAGTACAGTAAACACTGTATCCCCCTCCTGCAGTTCAACCGTTGTTTTGGAAAGGATTGTTGTTTGGTTATCCCGTATCGAAAGAGTAACCACAGCTGTTTCTGGCTTTTGCTCCTGCTGTGGTTGGGATGCAGCTGGTGATGGTGCAGCAGCTGGAGCTGGCGCTGCTGATACTTGAGAAGATTGGGATGCTGCTGCCTCTTTGGGAGGTTGAGAAACAACCGTTTGTGCAGATGCTGCTGGTTTACTACTCTCCTGCGTCTGGTTTGTAGAAGACGCTGCATTTGAGGAAGCTGTTGCATTTGAGGAAGCTGCTTTGTTCGTATTCTCTGTCGAATTGCCTTCTTCAGACTGCTCAGCCGGCTGCTCGGTTGTCCCTGCAGAAGCTTGCTCTGCCTGCTGAGTTTCCTCTGTTTGGGCTTGTTCCGTAGCAGCTGGAGCATCAACAGCTGTCTCCTTCTCCTCTTTTCCGCTTGTTGCAGACTTCTCAGAGCAGCCTGTCAAAAGAATGAGCACAGCTATAATAGAAAAAAACCATTTTATATGCCTCATATATTCACGCACCTTTCTAAAAGCAATTAGGAGCAAATGCTTGCTCCTAATCAAGTTAGTTATAAAATTATGCGGCTCTTTTTCTTCTCCAAAGAATCACGCCTGCAACCATAAGCGCTGCGCCTGCCGCAGTTGTCACAACTGTTTCTGTTCCAAACATAGCCGTATCCGGCAGCTGCTGATTCTTCGAAGCCGATTCTGCTGATACAGGTTCTGCAGTTGTAGTTGTTGGTGACGACACCGTAATAGTTTCTTGTGTAGCCGTGTTAGTTTCTGTCGACGTTGCAGCTTCCTCTCTCGTGTTCGGGCTTTCAGTTGCTACGTCATCTGCAGGCTGGCCAGCTGCATCTTCGCCGCTTCCATTATCGACAGAAACCGGTTTGCCTGTCCAATGGAAAATAGAGCCTTTTCCCTCTGTATAAAATTTATATTGGACAAAGGCATACAAAGCTTGCTCTGATGCAATAGAATCGCTTTCTGTACCTGTACTTTTCCATTTAAAGCTTCCATCTGACAATTGGAAGGATTGTAGATTTTGAACGAGAGTATGGCCATCCTTCGTAAACTTGCTTCCAGCCGGATCCACACCAACTGCAGATAAACCTGTTAATACTTGTGCTGCACTGTTAGCATCCTCTGCTCCATCAGACTCGTATCCGCCATTTGATGTTTGTAGCCTTTCTAATAGAGCTACTGCATTGTCAATTGCTGTTTTTACTTCCTCACGATCTTTATAAGGAGCCAGCGCTGTTAACGTCATACCCGTCATATCCGGATCGCCTGCTTCACCGCCGAACGACCAACCGCCATCAGTGTGCTGCTCCTTCAAAATCTCTGAAATTAATCCATCGCGCGTCCATTTTGCATCGCTTGGAATCTCGTAATCTCTGCTGTCCAATGCAAGCAGCGCGGATACATACGAATTAATAGCACCCACTGTCGCATCATTGTAAAGCTTAGAAACTAGGTTTTGCCCTGCGAAATTAGTAGGATCTGCTCCAAGTGCATTAATTGCTAAAATTGTTCTTGCAAGTGTCGTATTGTTCAGTCGTGCACTTGTATTCACACGATCTTCTAACGATTTCAAGTAAGCTGCTTTCGCTTCATCAGAAACATTCGCTCCAGATTGTAATACCCCGATTACTTCCCAGTCACTTTGCAGATCTCTGCTTAGCATAAAATGCACTGCACTATCAATTGTCTTATTAACACTTTCCATGAAAACAGGTGCAGGCTCTTCATCAGTTTGTCCAGTACCGTCCGTTGGATCTGTCTGTCCCGGCTCATCTGGAGTGCCGTCCGTTGGATCCGTTTGTCCAGGTTCATCTGGATTTGTAGGAGTTGGTTCACTTTGCTCTTCGCATCCACCAAGCTCCGCAATGCTTTCCTCGAGGGTTTTCCCCCCTAATCCTACATTCCAATCTGTTACATAACGAAATGCAACAACATCACCGCTCTGTACCTTGTATGCATCAGCCCCGACAGATGCAGCTTCTCCATTCACCTCAAAAGACCAGTAGCTGTTTGGATTTGGACTCTCTGCCCCAGAAAGAAGACCATCAATCCCCATCAACATCTCTCCGTAAGATGACTGCTCCGTAACGATACCGTTTGGAAATTCTCTCTTTAACACATCCAAAGCGGTTTCATCTGGCTGCACCGTCACTTCCTTCGGACATAAAATCACTTTTCGCTCCGCATCTCCAACCACCGCAAGAGTGATCGTATTTGACGCTTCCGCAAATACCGTATGTACCGTATTCACAAACGATAAAGCAACCAGCAGCATCGCTGTAAGAGATACGATCATCCATTTTTTTAACTGTCTCATGTACCTTGTCTCCCTCTTGTAAAAAAAATCATAAAAAAAGGCCCTCTCTACAGGGCATGCGTAAGCAATGCTCGGCAGAATGCCAATCGTTAGACTTTTGCCGCGCACAACACCTCCCTATGCCTCGTAGGTTTATTGGCGTTCAAGCTTAGGCAGGTCTCCTGACTCGTGTATCGCTGACCTTTTGCGCCTTCCTGAAAACGGCGGCACGCAGCAAAAGATCTCTTCACTTACAGTGGCGGGACCGCGTTGGATTTTCACCAAACTTTCCCTATTAACGCAATGATAGAAGCATTACGACCTAAACTCGTCACAATATTCGAAATTTCGCTCTTCATTTTACTATCTTTTCTTATATTTGTCGATTACATTTTTAAAATAGGCTTTACCGATTGCAAAGACAATCTAGAAAACAACTCTTTTATTAGGAAACAACAAGCGACTCTCATAAGTGAGCTAATGCTATGATCTTTCAAATTATCTTCTATTACAGAGTATATCCTGAGTTAAAAAAGAACACTGCCATTGCAGTGCTCCGCATCTACTTCTTATCTTTCATTCTTCTATCCAACTAAAAGACGATCAGAAACGATTACACCATCTTCATCCGCATATGCATAATGGTTCGGATACCATTCAACTCCTCCGAATGACAGAGGTGTATTTTCTTCCCCCTTGCCTTCTTTTTTGCTTTTTTTTGGAATACTTGCAAGTGCAAAAATGCCAATCCCAATTTCTTTCAAATCGGCAACGTCCCTTACACAACCATTGATAATAATACCAGCAAGCTGTCGTGATGCTGCGATAGCCGCCAAATTGTCACCGAGAAGCGCACAGCGCGTGGAGCCTCCACCGTCTACAACAAGAACCGTACCCGCCGGCAAAGTTTCCAATGCTTTCTTTACAAGTACATTATCATCTAACACTTTTAGTGTAGCAATGGGCCCATAAAAGGATTTCTTCTTTCCATAAGATCGGAATATCGGCTCACATATCTGTATGTATTCGCTGTATGCATCACACAAATCTGCTGTTTTCGCTGTCACGTTTCGTCACCTTCCCAGTCTTGAAATTCGAATATAATAACATATTCGAGCCCTTATGCCGAATCCCTCCTATAAGTAACAGAGCCTTTCGGATAGTTATATAATTATAGAAAGAAGATGGGAATGAGAGATTATCAGAGCGTAAATGTGACCAAATTTATGAGTAAAAAACAGACCGATTTCACTAAAGAGAAACGGCAAAACATACTTCTAAACAGTATTCCCCCTCCACAATACCCATACCTTCCCTTGAAACAGTAACCGATTTGGCATTCTCGACAGTTGCGGAAAGTGTATTTCCAGAAGGAACAGCAAATTCAACAGGGCTTCCATCGTTTCGAGTAATGGTAACTTTGATAACTGAAGTGCTTAAGGAACTATTAAACACAGATATCGTTACCGTAGCTTTTCTGGAAATTTCCCCTTTCCAAATTTCTAAAGTTGTAACCGGATCGTTCAATAAAATATTCCCGCTGAAGCTATTGCTTACAACATCACCTACGGGAGGATACGGAGGACAAGGAGCAGGAAGCGGAGGAGGGAATGAATATGGAAGCGCGAAACAAAAAGGATCTGGTTTACATTTCTTTTTGGCACACATTCACTTATTCCTCCCTCCTCATCAATTACGTTCATACTACAAAATATTTCAAAACCTTTGACATGTTCCATTTTCCCTCTTTTTTATTAGTAAATTACGTCATTTTTTTAAAGACATCCATTTTTCTTACAAAATATATACGAATGTCATTAACAAAGCATATCGATATGCATTTAATGATATTGTACAAACTTCTATAAACGGTAAAAAACATCCGAAAGGAGAAGAGATATATAATGTGTAATAATGGGGATTGCTGTATGTGTCCTCCTGCTCAGATTTTTCAAGAAAGTATTTGTGGTAATTTTAATAACTCAACGGCAGCAGCTACTACAACAACAGTGTGGTCTGCTCCTGCTGGCGCTTATTTTTCAGGTACTTTTGAAATTTTCAATTCAGCCTCCAGTCCAATAGCTACACCAGTAACTGCAACAATGACATCTACTCCAGTAGGTGCTTTAAGTGCTACCTCTGGAAATTCAGATTCTCAATCAGTTGATCAACCTACTGATTTTTCTCTTACAGTACCTGCTGGGGCTAGTGGAAAATGGAGTATCATTCTATATAAACGTGTTCTTGCATAGTTTAGGATTTAAAATTCTTAAACAAATTGTGCAGATTTTTTAGATATTTGTATAATATGCACAAGAAGGTATCTAGATTATACAGATACCTTTTTGCTTTTATTGATGTGAATTGAAGTTAGAATACTGTTGTATAGTAAAAAACTGTTATGGTGGTGTCAGCAGTGGAATAAGCATAAATGGTTTCTAATAAAGCTACATTTCCAAGATCTATAAATTCATTACCACCTGAAAGAAAAATACCATTGTCTGGATCAACGTTGGAGTTACCTAAATAAAATGTTCCTCCTTGCACCCAGACTCTGCGTCCATCACCATTAACGATAACTGTTGGTGTATTAGCTGGAACCGTTATTTTGTTAACTGTTGCCATTTTAATCACTCCTCTCATTAAATATTCAATTTTTCAAATTACTTAGGACAACATTAACGAGTTGTTTCCCAAAAACTAACATCAAGAGATAAAACATTACCTCCACCGGCATTATTAATTAGACGTATAACAAACGTTGTTCCAGGGGGTATAACAATTCGACCCTTGTACTTAAATATGGTTATCCCTCCTGTAGCAGGTTGGAGAATATCTCTAAAAATCACCCCGCCCACTGTAGGATCGGCTAATTGGTTTACAAATTTAGCCGTTGCAACGCTTGTATTAGCAGAACCGAAGTTTCCATTAACTGGTGTGATAGCCGTTCCTGCTGCTGCAAATGAACCATTTCGATTAAGAGTAACGATTGTGTTTGTATTTGCGGTTCCGGCTATTTGACCAATGTGAAGGGTTCTGCCTGATCCCGCTGGATTAGTAATTTGTAAAAAGAGTGAAGCATTGCTTGCAACCGTTTGCCGCTGAGTTGTCAGATAATAATTTCGTCCAGCCACCGTAGCTCCAGCTTGTGAGCTTTCTGTTACTACTGGTTCTTCGAAAGTATTAACCACTTCCACCTCATCAGGGCATATACAGTTATTACGACCACACATCGTTATCCCTCCTTCTTAAAAATTAAACTAGTTGAGTTGTCCAATTTTGAATAAAGGGATACTAACATAAAGACAAAGAAATTCTTCATTTTGTTAACAATATCCTTTCTATAAAAAAGGTACTCTCGTTGATAGAATATGAAAATATATTTGAAATGCTTGTCCTATTGTCTATAAAAATACAAAATTTTATGTTAATTGCCGGTTTTAAATGTTATAGTAATTAAAAGTCGCCCCGAAAGGAGCGGTATTTCTTTCCACAATAAATTAATTGAGAAGTTAAGCTAGATTTATAATTAAATTACCACAACTCAAATTGCTTCTCTTTTTTTCGCAAATGCCAAAAACCCGCTTCCGATAAGGAAGCGGGTTTTTAATGCTATGTCATTTACACAGCATCATTTTATCAACCATCCACATTGCACTAACTTGGGACGTAATAGAAAGTCACATAAAGACTATTTTTCTACCAAAATCCTCCCGTAGAATGTATAATCTGTCCTGTTACCCACTCTGCCTCTTCACTTGCTAGAAATGCAATAAGGCGCGCAGCATCCTGCGGCTCGCCAATTCGTCCCAATGGAAATCTTGGCAGCAGCCCGTTTTGAATCTCTTCTGTCATCCAACCTGTATTAGTCGGGCCCGGATTAACAGCATTTACAGTTACTCCCTTCTTCGCCGCTTCCGGCGCAAGCGATGTCGTAAACGCCTCAATCGCTCCCTTCGTCGCGATATATGCAAGCTCACCTGGCATCGGTCCGAGAGATTGGCCAGACGTTAGATTAATAATCCTGCCTCCTCGCTGTAAGGAGAAACGACGTAGAAATTCTGCACTAAGCAGAGCGCTTGCTCTGAAATTTACAGCATAATGAGCGTCGAGCTGCTCAGCTGTTAACGTTTCATACGGCGTATGTGTGGAGTGAGCAGCATTATTAATTAAAATGGACGGCTTCCCTACTTCTTTCGCTGCTGTATCAAGCAGCAAAAATGCAGCGCTTGGATCAGATAAATCTAGCTCCATATGTCCGCACTCTACCCCATATTCCTCTATTTTATTTTTTAAAATTTGTTGTTCTTTCTCCGTTGCACCCCAGGGCATTTTTACATCATAAGCACTCCAATAGGTGAAAAAAATATGAACACCGCGTCGGGCAAGCTCTTCACAAACAGCAGCCCCGATTCCTTGTAATCTTGTTGCGCCTGTTACAATCGCTACTTTTTTTGTCATACATAATCCTCATCCGCTCTTCATTAAAGCGGTTTCTTTTTGTTCTATACTGCTATACCCTATATATAGATTATCTGACAGTGTACCTAGGTTGGAAAACTGTCAGATAATCTATTTCTTTTATACAATGCTTCGTCAAAAAGAAGATGTTTCCTTCTTTGTTCTCCATGCTTTCGGGATGTACACGCAATACGGTTCGCTTTCTAAATAATCACCCGTTACCGCATACGCGCGGGAACGAGATCCTCCGCACACATGCCGAAATTTACACACACCGCATTTTCCTTTATATCCGTCTGGATTACGCAATTGTTGAAAAATAGGAGAGTTGCGATATATATCAGCAAGCGGTGTTTCTCTTACATTTCCTGCTTTAATAGGCAAAAGTCCGCTTGGATACACATCACCAATATGGGAGATAAACAGAAACCCATTGCCATCGTTAACCCCCTTCGGCGCACGGCCTAGCCCATCGACTTGTCCCGTAGTTCCTTGCCGTAGTACCGTTTCATATTGAATTGGGCTATTCCCGCCTTGTTCTCTCATTTTCTCTTGAATAACAACGCGTCTATACTGCTGAGCCGCAGTTGTCTTAATATCAAACGACACGCGCTTGCTTACGCTGTACAACCAACGCAGCACCTTCTCATGCTCAACCGGTGAAATCATGTCGGACACTTGCCCCCGGCCAGTCGGAACAAGGAAAAATACGCTCCAAAGCACACATCTTAGCTCCTGAATAAGCTCTACCATTTCATCAAGTACATGCATGTTGTACTTTGAAATGACTGTATTAATTTGAACCGGGATTTCTAGTTCATGCAAGTATTGAATGGACTGCACTGTTAAATCGAATGATCCGTTTGTGCCCCGAAAATGATCATGAATGGCCGCTGTAGGCCCGTCCAAACTGAATGCCCAGCGCGACAATCCAACCTCCTTTGCCTTTCGGATCGCCTCTTTCGTAACGTTTGGTGTCGCACTGGGTGTCATGGACACACGCACACCCTTCTCAACCGCATACTTCGTAATCTCAAATACATCCTCTCGCATAAGCGGATCGCCGCCTGTAAACACAAGAAGCGGGTTTTCCATTTCATAAATCTGATCAATCAGCTGTTTTCCCTCGTTAAAGGTCAGCTCTCTCGGGTCGCGGCGGTATTGCGCTTCAGCGCGGCAATGCAAGCATTGCAGCTGACATGCTCTTGTAAGCTCCCAAATGGCGATAAAAGGATTCTCGCGAAAATCTCGCTGTTTCATATCAAGCCCTCCCGTTCATAGATACAATGATTGTACCGCCGGAAAAAAGGAAGAGATATGATTTTTATCACAGCATTTTTGTCTATTTGCGAACAAATAAATCCACAGTATCTAAGTTTTTTGTTTTCCTGTAGGATAAAAAGAAACAAATTGGATATGCTAAAGATATTGAAATATTACGGACTTGTAGCTCAATTGGCAGAGCAGCATGTTGTGGAGTTCTCCATAACTTCGCCTCTTGCGGGTTCGAGTCCCGCCAAGTCCATTCTATGTAGAAAAACCGTTCAATTAGGACGGTTTTTTCGTGTTTCAGAAAAGAGGAATGTGCAGCTTGCAGGCCGAATACAATCATGTATAAATTGGAAAAGGGTGATTATACATGCAAGCCATTCCATATGACCGTCCTATTGCTCCTCTCCTCGTTCGAAACAGCTTATTTTCTTGTTTGCCCAAGCATGTAGAACAAATCGCTGTCTTATGCATCGGCAGTAATCGCATTAATGGCGACAGTCTAGGACCGTTTGTTGGTACGCTGTTAAACGGGTTATACCCGGAGCATTTACAAGTAATCGGCAACTTAAAGCAACCGATAGATGCAACCAACTTAGAGAATACTGTGCAAAACCTTTCTCTTCCTCCGCACACCTGGCTGCTTGCTGTGGACAGTATTATTGGCAAAGCTGATTATGTTCATCATATCGTTGTCCGTCAAGGCAATATGCGTCCCGGGTCCGCATTAGGGAGGCAATTTCCCGCTGTAGGCGATGCAAGTATAATGGGAGTTGTACTCGAAGAAGGCGATGTGATCTCCAACGCTCTTCCTTACACTAATCTGCATGTTGTGTATGAAATGGCTCGCGCGATTGCGACTGGTATCGCTTTAACTGCGCGACAGCACTTCAATTATGATCACAACGAACGTATTATGCTTTTTTCATAAGCATGCTGGCGAAGCATATTCTTATGATAATCTCCTGTCCTCCATCCTCCCACTGCACGGGATTTGTTCCTTACCGAACAAATCCTACTCTCATGTGGTCTCACTCAGCCGTTGTCGGATCAATTTCAATCCCTTTTGTAATAGCTATTAGCTGCTCATACGTAATAGGCAGAGCAGATTCCACAATACCGGCTGCTGTATACACTTTATCAAACCGTTTCATCGAAATGTCGATATAAATTGGAACCTCCGTTTTTAAGGCAAACGGACATACTGCTCCAACACGAAAGCCGGTCACGTTTTCCACCTCTTCCGGTGTTGCCATCTTAGGCTTTGATCCGCCTAACAAGGCCTTTACTTTCTTATTATGAATTCGTATATCCCCGGCTGTTACAAATAAAGCAAATTGCTCTCCGGAGCGAAACAAAATCGACTTAGCAATTTGTCCTACCTCCACGCCAAGAACATTCGCTGCTTCCTCTGATGTCTTTAAGCTCTCTTGAAATACAAGAGGCTCTAAACTCGTATCATATTTATGTATGTATTGCTTTACACGCTCAATTGACATTCTTGCACATCCCCTTCTATCTATGCTTCATAAATTATAATAGTACAGCAGCAGTGCAAAAGGCAAAACATCACACTTGATCCCCCTCTAACGTGTACCGTTTCCGCGAGTGTGGTAGGATAAACATATACCAATAAAAGGGAGATGATGTAAATGAAAGACGAAATTATGCAAAGGTTTATTTCTTACGTAAAGGTAGATACACAATCTAACGCTAGCAATGACGCTTGTCCTTCTACAGCAGGACAACTGACGCTCGCTCATATGCTGGTAGAAGAACTGCAAACAATCGGTATGCAAGATGTAACAATTGATGAGAACGGCTACGTCATGGCAACACTCCCTGCTAATACGAATAAACAAGTACCCACAATCGGCTTTTTAGCACACGTGGATACGGCGACTGATTTTACTGGGGCAAACGTTAATCCACAAGTTGTAGAAAATTATGGTGGAGCAGACATTGTTTTAAATGAAACTTTACATATCGACCTGTCACCAAAGGACTTTCCGGAGCTGTCTCAGTATAAAGGACATACGCTCATTACGACAGACGGAACAACGCTGCTTGGTGCGGACAATAAAGCGGGCATTGCTGAAATTATGACAGCAATGGCTTATCTTATCAATCATCCAGAGGTGAAGCACGGTAAAGTAAGGGTTGCTTTTACACCGGATGAAGAGATTGGTAGAGGGCCTCATAGATTTAACGTGGAAGCCTTTCATGCTGCTTATGCATACACAGTCGACGGAGGACCGCTCGGGGAGCTGCAATACGAAAGCTTCAACGCCGCTGCAGCAAAGCTTACGTTCAAAGGAACAAACGTCCATCCCGGCTCCGCAAAAGGAAAAATGGTAAACGCAGCGAAAATGGCCATGGAATTTCACAGCAAGCTGCCGCCTGAGGAAACGCCAGAGCAAACAGAAGGCTACGAAGGCTTCTATCATTTACTTTCTATACACGGCGATGTAGAAGAAACGAAGCTGCACTACATTATTAGAGATTTTGACGAGGACATGTTTAGAAATAGAAAAGTATTCATCGAAAATGCTGTAAAGGATTTACAAAGCAAGTACAGCAAGGATCGCATCGTGCTAGAATTACATGATCAATATTATAATATGAGAGAGAAAATTGAACCTGTAAAGGAAATTGTGGATATTGCTTATGAGGCCATGAAAAACTTGGACATCGAGCCAAACGTAAAACCAATTCGAGGTGGTACAGACGGTTCTCAGCTTTCTTACATGGGACTGCCAACACCGAATATTTTCACGGGGGGTGAAAACTTCCATGGTAAATATGAATACATCTCCGTCGATAATATGCTAAAAGCAGTGAATGTAATCGTTGAAATCGTAAAATTGTTCGAACAAAAAGCAAAATGATTAAGCGCCTCGTTTGGAACTCATGATACGAGTTGTACTTATCATTATAAAGTACAAAAGCTAACCGACTATAGCCCGGTTAGCTTTTGATACGTTCTTAAATAGTCCGACAAAAATGAATGCTCTCTTCTAAAACCCGCTTCTATCGCTGGGAGAGCAGGTGAACGGACTTAGCCGTTCTTAGAGCCCTTAGGAAAGAAGCCTATTTTAGTTGGAAGCAGCTATGCTGCTCATCATTTTATTTACCGCACTAAATAGAGCTTTTACAGAAGATGTCATAATATCTACATCAATCCCGCAGCCCCAATACACAGTGCCGTCCGCAGCAGTGATACCTACATAGGATACAGCCTGTGATCTTGATCCTATCTCTAGTGCATGCTCTTTATAAATTAAATTTGTATAATTGATATTTAATTCAGTTTGAAGAGCATTGCTGATGGCATCGAGTCTTCCATTTCCTGCACCTGTAATTTCTTGAATCTTATCCTTTATCCGAACAGATACGATAGTTTGGAAATTGTCATGCTCAGTAAATCGATAATTGATAAACTCAACTGGAGCTTTAATATTGACATATTCCTCTACAAAAATGTCATAAATTTCATTAGGCATAAGCTCCTTATGCAAACGATCTGATACATTTTTCACAGTATATCCAAAGTTTTCACGCATTTGAGGCGGAAGGTCAAGGCCGTATTGTTGCTCAAGAAGATAGCCAATTCCTCCTTTGCCCGACTGGCTGTTAATACGAATAATATCTCCTTCATACTCTCTGCCGATATCCTTAGGGTCAATCAACAGATAAGGAACCGTCCAATACTCACATTCCTTTTCCTCACGCCACTTCATCCCCTTGGCAATTGCATCCTGATGGGAACCTGAAAATGCGGCAAATACAAGCTTACCAGCATATGGCTGTCTCTCATTTACCTTCATTCTTGTCAAACGTTCGTATACGGAAGCAATTTCAGGAAGGTTCTCAAAATTAAGCTCTGGATTCACCCCATGTGAATACAGGTTCAAAGCAAGCGTAACAATGTCAACGTTACCTGTTCTTTCCCCATTTCCAAACAGCGTTCCCTCGATTCTCTGTCCTCCAGCTAGCAATCCCAGCTCCGCATCCGCAACACCGCTTCCTCTATCATTGTGTGGATGAAGCGACAAAATCACATTCTCCCGGTGGCTTAGATGATCACTCATGTATTCAATCTGGCTTGCATATACATGAGGCATGGACATGGATACTGTAGCTGGCAGGTTGATAATTACCTTGTTATCAGCTGTCGGCTGCCATACATCAAGTACACGATTACATATATCAAGCGCAAAATCAATTTCTGTACCTGTAAAGCTTTCTGGGGAGTACTGAAATTGGAAATTCCCCTCAGTTTCCGCCGCATATTTCTTCAAAAGTTTTGCGCCAGTTACAGCAATATCAATAATTTCCTCTTTTGATTTTTTAAATACCTGCTCACGCTGAGCAACGGAAGTTGAGTTATACAAATGCACTACCGCTTTTTTCGCACCACGCAGCGATTCAAACGTTTTTCGGATAATATGTTCTCTCGACTGTGTCAACACTTGGATCGTCACATCATCCGGAATCAAGTCCTGTTCGATTAAAGTGCGCAAAAAGGCGTATTCTGTTTCTGATGCAGCCGGAAAGCCTACTTCTATTTCCTTAAAACCGATTTTCAACAATAGTTGAAAATATTCTAGCTTCTCTTCCAAACTCATAGGAATGACCAAAGCCTGGTTTCCATCCCGAAGATCCACACTGCACCAAATCGGAGCTTCAGTAATATACTCCTTCTCAACCCATTTCATGCTTTTCACAGGAGGCATAAAGTAGCCTCTAGAATACTTTTCAAAATTTTTCATGTAATGATCATCCTTTCGTCAGTAATACTTGCTTTTTTCATTCTAAATTCGCAATAAAAAAAGCCTTTCATCTCTATTTCCATAGAGACGAAAGACTGTTGACATCTTGCGCGGTACCACTCTAATTCATACCAAAACGGCATGCACTTTAACAGATACAGGTTGTAGCAACCTTATATCCTCCTACTATAACGGTTAGGATCCGTCTCCACCTACTCTGTCGTCATTTCAGCGAGCTACTTCAAGGCGAGTTCAAATTTTTCTTGCGGCTGTTTCGCACCACCCAACAGCTCTCTGATCGCTCAAAAAATCCTACTATTCCTCTTCAACGTATTTTAAATGTTTAGAATATCGTACTACATTAGTGTCAGATTTTCAAGTCAATTCTGACGATAATGATGCTCCTCTTTATTCTGCATAGGTGCGTATCGACAATCTAAAGAAAATATAGAAAGAAGTCGCATCATTTCATACACAAGCCAGTCAGAGACAGCCGTCCATTTTGTTATACAAAGATTATGCTGTATCATGATCCTTCGCGGGTTCCCTTGTCATATACGCCAAGTCGTTTTCTCTTATATATGATAAGAAAACCCTAAAACAACGCTCTCCTGCTTCCTTTTTCCTTCCGTCAAGGTATACTGCTCTTTTCACTGCAACGTACTAAAGGTAAAATATACTGTCACAAACCGATTCCCTTACCATTTATAAATCCAAAATTGTTCGTAACGAAGCCAATTGAGTGTTGTTTCATCCTGCTTCTCTATTTTCTGCTGCATATCCTGAAGCATGGCTTCCGTTTGGGAACGGTGCGCACGCAACGCTGCAAGCTTCACATCCAGCACATCATTTACATCAATAACAACATCAGGCTCCCCAAGAACTGCTACCCGATTTTTCGTGATAGCTAGTGCATATACGACAGGACGCTTCTCAAGAGGCATGCGGGAAAGAGCGTGAATCACTGCACGTCCGCAAGCATCATGATCCGGATGCACCGCCTGATCTGGATAAAAGGTAATAACTAAAGAAGGATTTGTATCCTGAATTACCTCTTCAATCGCATCCGCTACCACATCAATATCCTCAAATTCCATCGTCTTATCATGAAATCCTAACAAGCGCAAATCTTGAATCCCTAGCTCCCTGCAAGCATCCTCTAATTCCTTTTTGCGAATTTGCGGTATCGTTTCCCGATTGGCAAAGACGTCTTTTCCCATATTCCGTCCCATTTGCCCCAGCGTACCGCAAGCGTATGTAACAGGTACACCAGCCTTTGTATGCAATGCAATCGTTCCCCCTGCTCCAAACGATTCATCATCCGGATGCGGAAGTACAACAAGTACATGACGTTCCATCTTGTTTCCTCCTTTTAAAATGGCTCCTTGCTTAACTGAAGAGCTACTGCCAATCTCCCCATATTATCATGACCAGATAGCAGCAATCGTCCCTTTTCATCCTTAAGCCAATGTGTAATACCTTCTGCATACACCCAGCCATGCTCCATTTTCAAACCAACACGGTATGGATTTGTTCCAGCAATCGTCCCGCGTTCGAACGAAATACGAGCATTTCGCATAAATGCCCCCACTGTCATTACCTTCTCGTTTGTGTGAGTAGCATATGCACCATTCGTCGTTTCCAGATGAACATATACATCCTGATTTGCAAAGCTTTCAATTTCAGTCTGAATCGCAGTTTTATCTTGAATACGCTTCACCGGTAATCCCTCCTTTTCTATCCATCATACATGTACAAACAATATCAACATAGTACTTAGCTTGACATATTTTTGATTTTTATGCAATTTTTCTGTTCTAGTTCTTTTCCTCATTTCATTTATCCCGTATACTTGACTTGCTAGAATTAATTTACGATTTAGGAAAGAAAGGGGAAGCATCATTGGATCATACTGCTCATGACGTTGCCGCATGGCAATATTACACCGCTATCTCACTATTTGTAGTTGCGTACGCTCTTATTATTTCAGAAAAAATAAACAGGGCCGTCATCGCCCTGCTTGGAGCAGCGATTATGGTGATCATCGGAGTCGTAGACACTCACTCCGCTTTTACTACTCATATTCAATGGGAAACCATTACACTCCTAATTGGCATGATGATTCTTGTAAACATTACAAGCAAATCAGGAGTATTTGAGTTTGTCGCCATTAAAGCGGCAAAAGCAGCAAAAGGGCAGCCTATTCGTATTTTGCTTTTATTGTCCCTTTTAACAGCAGTTGGATCTGCTTTTTTGGATAATGTTACAACTGTATTGCTTGTGGTTCCTGTGACTTTATCCATTACGCGTATTCTACAGGTCAATCCTATACCGTACCTTATCTCAGAGGTTATCTTTTCAAATATCGGAGGTACAGCTACGTTAATCGGTGACCCGCCTAACATTATGATTGGCGCAGCTAACAAACACTTGGACTTTAACGCATTTCTATTGAATTTAGCGCCCGTTGTTTTAATCATCACTGCTGTCCTGCTTGCTATTTTGTACTTCTTATATTACAAGCGCTTACAGACGACACCAGAACAAATTCAAGCGCTCATGTCCTTACGGGAAGAAGAATACATACGCGATGCAGCTCTCTTAAAGAAATCACTGTCCGTATTAGCCCTTACCGTTCTCGGCTTCATTCTTCACTCCGTAATCCATGTGGATGCTGCTGTGATTGCCTTAACAGGTGCAACGGTGCTGATGCTAATCGGCGTAAAGCAGCATGAACTAGAAGAGGTGTTTGCCGGAGTCGAATGGGTAACAATTTTCTTCTTTGCGGGTTTATTTGTGCTTGTCGGCGCGCTGGTTGACATTGGATTGATTGGTTCTTTAGCTAAGCATGTTCTGCAAATTACAGGCGGTGACATATCCTCTGCAGCTTTGCTCATTTTATGGGTATCCGGAACCGCTTCAGCAACAATTGACAATATCCCATTTGTTGCTACGATGATCCCGCTCATTAAGGATTTGGCTCATGGGCTTGGTCTATCTCCCGATGCATCACAAATCGAAGTTCTATGGTGGGCACTCGCTCTCGGAGCATGTCTTGGCGGAAACGGCACTTTGATTGGTGCATCAGCTAACGTAGTAGTTGCAGGCATTGCCAGCCGTGAAGGACATGGATTCAGCTACATGACCTTTTTAAAAATCGGCTTGCCGTTTACGATTATTTCTTTGCTGATTTCACACTTTTATATTTACTTGCGTTACTTGCAGTAAAAGGACAAGTTCAAAAAACATAGTAATATCATCAAAAAAGGTATTTCGAAGTGCAATTGTACTCTGGAATGCCTTTTTTGTTCTTTAACTAAGGCTGTTTTCGCATAGATTGTTGCTTTTGCATCTGGCCAGCAGCACGTTACAGCACTGTGAAAAGAGGTGAGAAATTAGAAAGGAGAGGTTGATTGCAAGAAGCGAATAGCCTCTTGCTTGTATCGAAACATGTTCTGTTTATTTCTGCAGCAACAATTGTTTAGAAAAGAGCCTTAACTAAACAACCATTACAGTAAATGAAATTTAAAACCTTATACCTAAAAAAGGAAATCGCTGCTGCTAAGCAAACAATCTAGGCACCCTAACAAAAAGAGCACCGAACCTTTATTTATCAAGGGTTGGGCGCTCTCATATTTTAAACCAACAGATTAAACAACGTTGGATCGTGATTAATCTCCATATACTTAATACCATGCGCATTCATACGCTGCACCAAAGGCTCATAATCCTCTTTACATGTCAGTTCAATACCAACAAGAGCTGGTCCGTTATCCTTATTGCTCTTTTTCGTATATTCAAAGCGAGTAATATCATCATTCGGTCCGAGTACATCATCAAGAAACTCGCGCAAAGCACGTGGACGCTGCGGAAAATTAACGATAAAGTAATGCTTTAATCCTTCATACATAAGCGAACGCTCTTTAATCTCCTGCATGCGGCCGATATCATTGTTTCCTCCGCTCACAATGAATACGACTGTTTTGCCGCGAATTTCATCTCGGTAAAAGTCAAGCGCAGCGATTGGCAATGCACCAGCCGGCTCAGCGACAATGGCATTTTTGCTATACAATTCCAAAAGCGTGGTACATACTTTGCCTTCAGGTACAGTCACAATGTCATCAAGAACTTCCTTACAAATCTCATATGTTAAATGTCCTACCTGCTTCACAGCTGCTCCATCAACAAACGGATCAATTTGCGGAAGCGTAACGACTTTTTCTTCCTTCATGGATGCATTCATGGAAGCAGCTCCTGCCGGCTCTACTCCAATAATCTTCGTAGATGGAGAAACGCTTTTCACATACGTTCCAACCCCTGAAATTAAACCGCCGCCGCCAATTGACATGAACATATAATCAATTGGCCGGTCAATATCGTGTAAAATTTCTACACCAATTGTTCCTTGCCCGGCAATTACGTCTGGATTGTCAAACGGATGGATAAATGCCATACCGTGTGCTTTTGCATATTGAACAGCCTCAGCATAGGCGCTATCAAAAGTATCTCCCGTTAAAATAATTTCCACATTAGCCCCGCCAAAAAATCGTACTTGCGATACCTTTTGATTTGGTGTCGGGCTCGGCATGAAAATTTTGGCAGGTATGTTTAGCTTTCGGCATGTATAGGCCACACCTTGCGCATGGTTACCTGCGCTAGCACACACTACGCCATTTTTAAGCTGATCGGGCTGCAGATTATTGATACAATTATACGCTCCACGGATTTTGAAGGAACGTACTACCTGCTGATCCTCCCTCTTTAAATACACGTTACAGTCATATTGCTCAGATAAAATCGGGTCTCGCTGCAGCGGCGTATTATAAACAACATCCTTTAACGTGCTGTGAGCGACGAGGATATCCTCGATCTTGATGGCTTCCTTTACATTTCTCATCGTTTCGTACCTGCCTTACTTCGAATTTTCTATGTTACATATTATACAAAATTCAGAAAATATTTTGTATTGTATTTTTATTGAAAATTAAAATAAGCCTGTTAGAAAGCAATATTTTAATATAACAACTCATATATACTCATACTAAGATTGAAATCATTCTCATATCAAAGCATAAATGATTGTTCCTTTAGTCGATGTCTACAGGTGCGCTCAAACATTTCGGATTCAATTCAGCCTATTTTTTAAGAATAATACATATCTTTTCACTTCGTCATTCCTCATTGCTATACGGAACAAATGAATGCTGTACAGATGCTAAAAAGCATTCTATCATATACAAACATGGGGGATACGCGGCCTTCTATCCAGTTCCTTTGTCCGCAAGCCCTTCTCATATATTGTAAACCATTTTCTCTCTTCTGTCTCGTTAATACTCTCATTCCTTATACTATAGCATTTACTTCCATTACAGATCTTACGTACTTTAACGAGTTCATCTATGTTCTAAATAGATGAAGACTGAAAATTTCTTGCACATGAAACTTACACGAAGTTCTTTGGGAGGAGATTTAAAAAGGTGCACTCGCTAGATAACATTGATAAAAAGGCATATTCGTTTTCCGAATATACCATCTCTCTTATAAATACTGTAACACTTCTTTTATATTGGTAATTAGCTGAATGCATATGTAGTTTTTGATCTACAAACTCCCAATACCACTCATCCTCGAGAATCTGCTAGTCCTCCACGCATCTAAAACGGAGAAGTGCAGTCTACTCTTTGATCAGGTAACTTCCTTCAAAGGCTGTTTTCACATAGGTTGTTGCTTTTGCATCTGGTCAGCAGCACGTTACAGCACTGTGAAAAGAGGTGAGAAATTAGAAAGGAGAGGTTGATTGCAAGAGGTTGATTGCAAGAGGCGAATAGCCTCTTGCTTGTATTGAAACACGTTCTGTTTATTTCTGCAGCAACAATGAACGGTCAGACGAAGGGCAGTTTCTCCCGTCATTCTCTGCTTTTTCGTGTATAGCTTTGTTTTTGTTTGATCATGCCGGTACAAAATTGAGAAACTACAAGAGCCTCTCATCAAGCTGCTTATTTTCTTAAGGTTTTTATTTTACGAAAAGGCGTAAGTAACTCTTGTGAGCGTTTCGAAAAATGATGTAACGACAGACTGAAAGACCGTTGCTAAGCAACGGCCTTTGGTCATTATTTCGCAATAAACATTTGCGTCCAAATATTTTTCCCTGACACATATCCAACTCCAATATGTGTATACGTGCTATTTAAGATGTTCGCACGATGACCTGAACTGTTCATCCAAGCGTTTACAACGGCTTCCGGTGTCACTTGGCCCATCGCAATATTCTCGCCTGCCGCACGATATGTTATACCGAAGGAGCGCATCATATCAAATGGTGAGCCATATGTTGGACTTGTATGACTAAAGTAATTATTATTGGACATATCCTGTGACTTAGCGCGCGCTACCTTGCTAAGCTCAGTGTCGATTTTCAGCGCTGCTAGTCCATTTTTTGCCCGTTCAGCATTCGTTAGCTCAACTACTCTTTTCTCATATGCACTAAGCGTTGAAACTGTTGATGTTGTTGTCGGTGTCGATGCTACAACGGTCGATTTTAAATAGTTTGCATTTACATACCCTGTTTTGCCGCTATACGTAATTTGCGCCCAGCTACCAGATACATAGTTTACTTTAACTGTTGTACCCTGCGGAACTACACCTATTGAATAGCCGTAAGAATTATACATATACAGTGCTGCAGTTGTTTTTGCCTGCTGTCCGGTCTGTACCGTAACAGCTGCCTCTGCTTGTTCAGCTGGAATAGCTTGTCCAAGTATTAAAAATGCTGCTGTGGCAAGCGTTGCGATCCACGTTTTCTTCATGTCGTCTCTCTCCCCTATATTCCCTAATTGTCTATTACAACGTGAGTGTATCATAGTTTCGTAGACAAAAAATAAGAACGTCCATGTTGTTAACATTTCTTCACTAGCATGTAAATCTTGATAACAATCTGTCTTTTTTATGGGGGATTTTTCCTGAGAGGCATGAATCATGAGCATTATATATTGTTCGTAAAGTGATGGACACGCAGCTTTGCTATAATAATGGCAGCTGGATTAGTTGCTGGAACAATAGCATTTTTTTACCTCTAGCACTTAATTAATACTTTATGAATCATAATGCTATTGAATATCTTCGCTTCTTCAAAACAAGCTAAGTGTCCGGAATGCTCAAATACCTTCATCAAAATTCACTTCCTTTTCCTATATATTTGATCATAAAGCTAGAATGTTATTTGTTTATGAGGAACTTTTTTAAATTAACTTTATAATAGAGGGTGTTTACTCAGTCTTCCTGAAAGAGGGCTGTAGACAAATAACGTTCTCCAGTATCAGGCAGTAAAACAACAATCATCTTTCCTTCGTTTTCGTTCCGTTTGGCAATCTGGGTTGCGGCAAATACAGCGGCACCTGAAGAGATTCCTACCAATAATCCTTCAAGTTGAGCTAACTTCTGAGCAGTTACAAATGCCTCTTCATTCTTCACTGTAAAAATTTCATCAACAATCAACCTGTTGAAGATATTTGGTACAAACCCGGCACCAATGCCCTGAATACTATGCACTCCTGGTTTGCCTCCTGAAAGAACCTGTGAATCAAAAGGTTCAACAGCAACAACTTTCACAGAAGGCTTATTCCGCTTTAATACCTCTCCAACTCCAGTGACTGTTCCACCTGTTCCGACCCCGCCAATAAAAATATCAACTGCACCATCAGTGTCTCTCCAAATCTCTTGGGCAGTGGTTTGCCGATGAGTTTCCGGATTAGCTAAATTATTGAATTGTTGCGGGATATACGAATTCGGTATCTGGGCGGCTAGTTCTTCCGCTTTTTTAATAGCCCCCCTCATTCCCTCTGATCCTGGCGTTAGAATGAGTGTTGCACCAAGCGCCTTTAAAAGCTTTCTTCTCTCAATACTAAAGGTTTCTGGAAGTGTTATAATCAGTTTGTATCCTAATGCTGCAGCTGCAAAAGCGAGTGCAATTCCGGTATTGCCGCTAGTTGGCTCAATAATAACAGAATCTTTGTTGATTAACCCCCTGCTCTCAGCATCTTTAATCATGGCATACCCAATCCTGTCTTTAACACTTCCTGCGGGATTGAAGTATTCTAATTTAGCAACAATTGTCGCCTTAAGATCCCTGCTTGCATTATAATTAGAAAGTTCCAATAAAGGTGTATTACCAATTAAATCTGTTAAGTTTTTTGCAATTCTTGACAATATACCCACCTCCAAAAGTAAGTTTTTATTCTTTAATAACTTCTATACTTCCCGAAACTTATGCAACTCGACTCCTATTTATTGATGTTGCCTTCCTTTTGAAAGCAACTCTTTTGCTGCTATTCCCAAAGGACTTGCTTCAAAAACTATACATAAATCCCCTTTTTGCATTACAATTCTTCTCCGATCTAAGTAATTGGTGAATCTTATCCTAGTCCATTTCATCAACCAAAAATTCTAGCACTCTATCAGAAATGTATGATGGGTTTTCCATTGACATTAAATGGCCTACATTTCTCACTATTTCAACAGTTACACCTTTGATAGTATTGCTAGCTCGGACATAGGCTTCCTTAGCATCATACATTACTTCATTTTCTCCAAATAACAGTAAAACAGGAGTTTGAATGGAGCCTAATTCCTCATCAGTAAAGACACAAGGAAAACCTGAATGATTTGGTTTACTGCTTCGCACCGTATCTATCCACATCATTCCAGCTACCAATTGTTCTTTAATATACGGATGTAAAACGTATCGATCATGAAAAAGCCATTGCAAGAATCTATCAACACCTTCTTTATTTTGAACCATGCCAAAAGCGTATGAGTAGAAGGCTGGATTGAAATGCACGAATGTTTCTGCCGGACTCATAAGGACTGCCTTATTTGCTCGTTCAGGAGCGTGTAAAAGAAAATTAACAATATTTAGTGCACCAAATGATAACGCTACGAAATCTGCTTTTTCTATAGACATTTCGTCAAGAACTTCCATCAGCCATTGTGCATGACTCTTACGATTAGAAAAGTTTTTTGCAGGAATACTTTTATTTTTGTCTCCCATTATATCAATGGCAATTACACGATAATGTTTACTCCACTTTAATACATTTGGATACCACATCGTTGAACTCATGCTTCCACCATGCAACAAAATAAGAGGCGGAGCAGATTGTTTTCCGCATTCAACTATGTGCGTCTTTCCAAAGGGTGTTTTAACATAATAAACGGAATACTCTACAGGCCAAAGCCGCAAGCTCTTATTATATGTTTCGAGGTACTCTTCTTCATATTGTTTGAGAACTCGAATAGTGTTCATAATCCCCCCCTAATTTTGTAAACTTGAAGTGCTCTTTATCACTTATAACAAAAAATTAAACGAATGTTAATAACTTAATTATATTTTTCCAATATCTTCTTGTCAATAAGAAGCGTTGTCTCCTACATGTATTTTTGATAATTGTAAAAGAGATTAGTACAATAGGGTAAGGAATCAGTATCTTAATTTATATTCCTTCTGTTCCTACATGCACTTGGAGGTAACATTTCATGACTGTTGAAAACCAAATATTATACTTATTATCAAAAGTAGAACAACTTGAGGGAAAAGAACTAATAAAAATATACGAAGCAAGGAATTATACACCTCAGACCATAAGAAACCTATTGTCAAAGTTGAAAAAACTGAATTATGTAACTTCTCCTGATCGTTCTATTTATTCCATAACCCCTTCAGGTCGAGCATCAGTACGCTCTATGTACAACAAAGAGAACTTTTATAACCGATTGTGGGATAAAAAGTGGTATATGGTTTTAATGGAAATACCGGAAACCGAAAGAAAGAAAAGAGATTCATTTAGGCGCGGTCTAATACAATTAGGGTTTGGATCACTATATAAAAGTGTTTATGTCTACCCATGGGATATTACAACCGAAGTTATAAAGCTAGTTGATAACCTAGAAATCGAGGAGTATGTTACGCTTCTTGCAAGTCATGAGTTTATCCTAAACAAAATACATAATGCAGGTGCTAGAGGACCAAATGAAGCAGCAAGTATATGGGATCTCGAGAATATCAATGAACTTTATAAAGAGAAATTCAAATGGTTTAATGATGAGTTTGAACCTCAAGTTTACCAACTTTTTAACAGGCAAAGTCATAACACCCTGACTACATTTATTTGCTATCTAGAAATCCGTGAGGCTATCCAGGCACTATTATCTATTGACCCGATGCTGCCTCCGGAATTTCTTCCGCCAAGTTGGATAGGCACCCGAGTGCTGTCTGCTTTTTATAAAGCTCAAGCATCCTTGGCTTATCTTATACCCGAGGATTCATTTTACAGCAGATTCGTCGATGACCAGTTGTGATGTCCCAGAGATGCTAACAATTAAAAAAATCAGATCTAAAAAGGACTATTTCTTCCTGCTTAGATCTGAGACCTCTTCTCCTATTCGGCTCCTTTATTACACTGCTGCTTTGCCAACACCTTCTTTTAATCATCATTCTGTAAATAAACCATATCTATATAGTTGACTCTTCCTGATCCCTTCCCGCCATGTTGTATATTCTTTAGCCAATACTGCTTCACCTAAAAATCTGTCTAATCTATAATTCGGCAACACTTTATAATATAACAAAAAAATATTCGAATGTTATATAATTTATTATATCTTAAACCTAATGATACTATAAAGTTACTTCGATATTTTAAATCTTTAAATCATCACAAGCCGATTCTTTGGGAGCGGATAATAATTTTTAGGAGGAGCAATCATGGTTACTTTTAAAGGGAAAGTAGCAATAATAACAGGCGGAGCATCCGGGATAGGAAAATCCTTGGCAGAATTGTTGGCACGGAAAGGAGCACATGTTGTCATCGCTGACATAGACATTACCGGAGGCAACAACGTGGTCAGTTCTATTAATGATGCAGGAGGAAAAGCATCTTTCCAGTACATTGATGTAACAGATGAAAGTATGGTTAACGAACTGGTTCAAAAGGTGCATGATGTACATGGTCATCTAGATTTCATGTTTAATAACGCAGGTATTTCTTCCATGAGTGAATTTTATAACATTACGTCCGAACAATGGAAAAGGATGATAAACGTTAATTTACTAGGAGTTGTCTACGGGACAACCGCCGCATATAAATTGATGCGGACGCAGGGGCATGGTTATATTATTAATACTTCGTCTGCTGCTGCATTCGGCCCCGCTCCTCTAACAGCATCCTATGGAGCCACCAAACATGCTGTCCTAGCCTTAACCACTTCATTACACTATGAAGCAGAAGAGTTTGGTGTGAAAGTAAGTGCAGTCTGCCCTGCCTTTGTCACAACACCTATAGCTCAAACAATGGATATGTCTGACTTTGACAGGAACATCTTCAATAAAAATCAAAAAAACAATATTAGCAGTGAAAAGTGTGCAGAAATTATCGTTAAGGGAATTGAGAAACAAAAACTGATTATAACTACCGTTGGGCTAAAGAAAACAACTGATATCCTCTTCGCTTTATTCCCAAGTCTGCACCGGAAACTTATGAAATATGTTGTACACGTTGGGAGAAAATCTAAAATTAATGCAGAATAATTCTGTATACATTTCTTAATTCAATCAATTTCATAGCCCAAAGCCCTTACATACCAAGAGTTTTTAGAATACAGCCAGGGAGTGCTTTCCCAAATTGTTGTCTAATGTTAGTAACCAAATCTATTCAATAGAGCGAAGTTCTTAGGAAATAGACTCCTTCACTTCAAGCAAAGCTAAGTGGAGGCGGGTTTAAAAGCATAGATAAAATAAAAAACAAGATTATGTTTCTTTAACACCCTACTGTTTTAGCTGCACTAAGAGCAAATATTATTTTTTTAAATACGAAGCTGCTCACAAATCTATAGCTTCACCAGCATATATATAACCAACAACTTTTTTACCTAGGAGGCAACCATGTCAAATGAACGCTATCCATTGGCAAAACCATCTCTCATTGTACGCAGCTTGCAGCCTGAGAATCAAGAAACACCGATACATTTTATTACGGGAGCTCTAACTGATCATAAAGTGTTCTACAGAAGAAACCATTTTTCTTATCCAGCACTTACTTATTCAAACTATTGGCTGCCCATAAATGGTTCAGTTGTAATCCCAAGAGTATTTTCCATGCAGGACATCCTTAAGTTACCTTCAAAAACGATAAAAGTTGTCCTAGAATGCGCTGGAAATAAGCGCAGTTTATTCGAGCCGAAGGTATTTGGCGAGCAATGGGAAAATGGCGGTATGAGTCAGGGACAATGGAAAGGGGTTCCCCTAAGAGCCCTCCTTGAATTAACAGGAATACAAACAGGTGCAAAAGAGGTTGTAGTGGAAGGGTATGATTATGGAAGAAGAACTGATTTGGATAACGTTTATACTTACACTAGAAGCCTGCCTTTGGAAAAAGCCCTTCACCCTGATACCATAATTGCTTATGAATATAACAATCAACCTATTTCTTTTAAGCATGGTTATCCGTTAAGATTAATTGTTCCACAGTGGTATGGAATGGCCTCTGTAAAATGGGTTAAGCAAATTAGCATCATTAATTCTACATTTAAAGGGCCGTTTCAGTCGATTGATTATATGTATTATCCGAATAAAGAAAATGATGCTGATTCTTTCCCTGTTACAACAATAAATGTGAATTCTACTATACAGCAACCGCTAAACATGAAAATTCTCAATACCGGTAAGCATATCATTAGAGGTATTGCTTGGACTGGTAAAGGGGTTATTTCAAAGGTTGAGATTAGTACAGATTCTGGAAACACCTGGTCAGACGCAAGTATTATGAATCAAGATACAAACATATACGGGTGGTCTTCTTGGTCATATGAATGGGTTGTATTGGAAAAAGGAGAGTACACAATTATGGCAAAAGCAACTGATTCATATAATCAAAGCCAACCTGCCAGCCCATTCTGGAATAGAAAAGGCTACGGCTATAATGCCATAACTAAAACTAACGTTAGGATTGAATAAACACGACACAAAACGCCCTTTGTTTTTGCATACAAAGGGCGTTTTCTTGGCATTCCTGTTTATTGCTTCCACTTAAATAAATTTTACTTCTTCATACTGACCCTACGCTTTTTTAGAGTAATAGCATCAGTAAGTATATCTAAGAATTAGAGAATGAATTACAACTGTCCTGAAGGTTTTTCATTGCATCAGAACCTGCCATACTCCGTCCAAGCAAGACAAGCTTTCCATTCATTTTTAAAGCTACATCGACTGCTCGTTGTATACGATTAAAGTTGGATAACAAAAGTTGAACATTTCTGCCTATTAAACTATCTATTTCCGCTGACTAGTGAATATCGCGAACAATGCTTTAGGATGAAAAAGATGAAAAGGGGTGCGGATTAAATTCATCACCCTTACCAATCGGATATAAATTTCTGGTTCAAAAGCTGAAAGTCGATATATCTTTTTGCTGTACCACTGTTTAATTGGGAGTACAGGAGACCTCTTCCCTTTTACATTGGGATGACGAAACGCTTCTGTGGTAGCCATCTCCCATGGAGTTGCGATCAACTTTGCAATCCTCTTATGAAATCTTTGAGTTAAGCCTTTATCGAGATGTACAATTTGTTGAAGACATCTTTGTAACTCTAAAACTTCCATTGCAGCGACAGAAATCCCTTGTCCAAAAAGAGGATCGAAGCGGCAGTGCGCATCTCCAATTACTAAGAAGCCTTCTGGTACGCGCCTTGCTAGGTCAAAGCGCCGGCGGACTTGGTAAGGAATCTTATGTATTTTTATGCTTGTAATAGGCTCTGCTTGTTCGAGAAAATGAAGTACATCAGGAACAGGTAACCTTTGGGCATAAGCCAAAAACTCTTCACTAGTTTGCGGCGCACGTTCATTGGCATAACCACTAAAAGTCACAGAGAATCGATCCTCTTCAATGGTTTGGATATATGCGCCGTAAGGATTTTCAGGGAAACTTGGCGAAATAAGAAGGTTATCCCATTCCAAATCTTCTTGATGATTTAGATGAAATAATCTAGTGGCATAGAATAATTGAATCCACACCTTTTCTTCTTTAACTTCTATACCATATGTTTTTAACCACTCCACGCTCCTTGAACCGAATCCACTGGCATCAACAACTAAAGATGCATGAAGTTCCTCTTCTGTTCCTGTTTTCAAGCAGCGTACCCGCACTCCACGTATTTTATTGTCCTGATGGTCTACTAACAGTTCCTCAACCATTGTTTCATATCTAGTCACAATATTGACGGCTTGATCAACACGTCTTTGCAAATGAAACTCAAGCATAGGACGACTTTGTTGAATCATTATGAATTCTCCTGAAAATCGTTGCTTCCAGACACCAAAATGATGCCACTTCAGATCCCTAGTAAAATCAGTTACAATGCTTCCATCCTCTATCAATTGATCGATGAACTGCGGAAATAATTCCTCAATTGCTTCTTCTCCTCTTTTTAATAAGACATGTGGATGATAGCTTTGTGGAACCCTCCTTCTAGGAACTTTTTCTTTATGCTCCTGACCTGCCTCCAAGATTGTCACTTGTTGAAAGGAATGAGACAAAGCTTTAGCAGCTAATTTACCAGCAATACCTCCTCCAATAACTATAGCATTCTCCCACATATCTCTTCCTTCGCTCCCCATGATTTGTACTTTTTGGTAACAACTAACTTTGTTAGTTATCATAATTAAGTTTATTTATTAACGAAAGTTGGAAATAGAGTATCAACTCTTGTTCCCATATTGGAAGGCTTTTCTCTTTTGAAAAGGATCCTTTTTTCGTTTACATCTAAATATGGCAGCTTTCCCTATTCGCGTCCGAAAGGAATAGGAGAACTGCCAATCTAATTAAGGCAAAAGTAACCCTTCAACAAATTCCATCTGTACAGTTGTTCCGCCGCAATGCTTGCAAACGACTAATACAGCGCAGGCGTTGAAGGTACTGAGTACCTCTAAATCACTAGGGTACCAGGTACTACATTCATGCTGAGTAGTCCTTTCGCAGCTAGGGCAATGTTTCTCTAGCAGCTTTGGAGCGGGACTGCGTTCAATCACTTTTTCCATTTCCGTATTCCCCCTTCATTTTATATCTCCACACCTAAATTTTACCTTATTTTGGTTAATAAGAGATAGGATTCTAGTAAGATTCGGTGACAAAAAAAGAGAGCTGCGTGTGCAGTTCTCCGCCAAGCTACTTTCATTCCCTTTTGCGTTTGTCTAACATCTCCGCGCTAGCAACGTAAATGCCAGCGCAAAACACATTTTGCTGCAGATTACCTTGAAGCTTGTACTGCTAAAGAAGCTTTTCGGACTAATCCATAGTAGGAAGCCAGTGCCAAAAAACTGGCTGAAAAAATAACCACTCCCATTGGAACGGCTGTATGTTCACCTGCTATTCCTACAAGCGGAGCCGCTAATGAGCCAAGTATAAATGGCAATAAACCTAATAATGCAGAGGCGCTTCCCGCAATATGTCCTTGTGTCTCCATCGCTAATGAAAAAGAAGTTGTAGCAATAACTCCAAGAGAGCTTACTAAAAAGAATATAGGAACAAGGACGGCTGGCAGCGGCGCTTTTAAAATAAGAGCTATTAGCAATACAGCACCAGATAGGGTAGAAACAAATAAACCTATTTTCATTATGGTTTTAAGCATACAGCAAATGCATGTTTAAAAATATAACATAAATTACTTTTTTATTGTCCTTATTTGCCAATCAAGCCCATGGTAGCTAAATATCAATCAAAGCAGAATGTAATAACAGATGAAAAAACAATAAAGCACTTCTAATTGTTGAATTATGATCAATTATGTTTCTTTTGCAGATATGAGGGATGTTGTACAACTACTGTTTACTACAGCATGTATATCCGCAGTTTAGAAGAAAAAATAGCCTGTATAAGAATAGCTTCCTTACCCGTAACAAAAACTACACTCATCCAGTAAGCAAAGGAGCGTTCACGATGGAAAGTCAGCATTTTGGTGTACATGAGATTACAGATATGCGTGAAATGATGAATTTTAAAGCGGCTTGTTTAATAGAAGCAAAGTCACGGCTGCAACAGACGGAGAATGTGGAGTTAAAGAAGCTTATCCAGCAAGGGATTGAACAAGGAACAGCGACAATCAGCAAGATGCAACCATTTCTTCGCACGGCAGCTGCGCAAATGAAACAGTAGGAGGAAAGAAAGATGCCTAATAAAAGAAAAATAAGCTTTCTAGACCAAGTCATCGCAACGGATATGCTGTTCGAAACCAAGGCAGCGATTAAAGATTTTGCAGCTGCTCTTACAGAGGCTGCGTCACCTGAGATCCATACGTTTTTTCATGAGGAATTGCAAAAAGCAATTGCGCAGCATGAGAAGATTTATAACTTTCTTCAGGATAGAGGAATTTACGATGCGTACAATGTTTCCGAACAGCTGCAAAAGGATATTGTATACGCGGATGAAGCTTTGCAACAGTAATTAGCAGGTAAAATTCTAAATGAACTTGGGGTGAAATACATGCAGGAAAATTTAGGAATACATGAATCCTTAGAATTACATGAGCTGCTAGTTTTTAAAAGCCTATGTGTTACAAAATCATCTGTAATGCAAAAGCTGGTAACAGACGAAAAACTAAAGAAAATTATGCAGCAGGATGTCGATATGTCTTCTCGACATGCTGAAGATATCAAAAATCACTTAACAAACGGGAGACGCCTACAATGAATCAATTTATGGAAAAACTAACTGGAATGACGGCATTAACAGACCAAGTCATCGCAACAGATATACTCATTGCTGCTAAGTCTGCAATTAAACAGTATGCATTGGCAATTACAGAAACAGCTACCCCAGAGGTGCGTAACACATTAATTCAGCATTTAGAGGATTGTATCAAATTTCATAAGCAAATTTCCGATTATATGATAAGTGAAGAATATTATTATCCTCTTGATACCTCTAAGCAGCTTCAAGTAGACATGAATACTGTGGAGCAAGCATTACAGCTTGCAAAAAATTAATTGTACTTAAACCACTACAAATAGCAGCAAAGAAAAACACGATGGAATATCGTGCATCGTATTTTTCTTTGCTTACAGACCCTTTATTTTATCCAATCGACATTTAAATGACAAACAAAGACAAACCACACATTCTCTTCACGATCTTTATGTTTCGGGTATAGATTTTTTATAATTTTTCTATTTAAGCATCGTTCGACACATTGTCTCTTAAGTAAAGTATATAGTCAGTAGATACAGACTTTGTGCCTAACTGTCGTAACATAGCGGAGATATTCCCCCTATGGTAAGTACCATGGTTTACGATGTGAATCACAATCTCTTCAAGAGAGTTCGTAAATTCAGTTCCACTAGAGTTAGTGTATATAACAGGGCTGTTTATTTTGATTTTGTTCTCTAAAATTTCTTGATATTGTTGTTGCAGCTCAAGAAAGCTATTTTTTGCTTCTAGTATTGAATTGAATAGGAGAACATTACGATTCGGAAGGCTTTGATCTATTCGATAAAGCCAAATCTTATCTACTTCATAAACATGCTGCAAAGTTCTCATGACGCTTGGAAATACACTCTGAATCTCTTCATTCAATATCGTCTCCGGCATCGTACCTAAATGATTAATTAGTTTTATATTAGCCCAATGGTGATATTTTAAAAAAGAACTATCCATTTTTTATTCCTCCGTACATAGAGTCGTATGTTCCTATTTTTATAACAACATAACTATATGAAATTTCCAACAGCCTGTAGGTTTAAATAACCAAGAAGATAAAATTCAACCACATATAGATAACTATTTTGCCTGCTGAGCTATATCACTCCACATAGTTTGCTATCTCAATAAGGTTAAGATCGGGATCCCTTATGTAAACAGAAAGGATTTTACCGACAGCTCCAGTTCTATACACTGGGCCTTCCACAATCTTTACCGCACATGCATCTAAATGTTTCACTACTTCTTCAATTGGTACATCTGTTATAAAGCATAAATCAGCTGAACCTGAAGTTGGGTTGTATGCCTTGGGCTCAAACTCTTTCCCTGCCTCATGAAGATTGATTTTATATTGTCCGAATTGTAACGCCCTCCGTCCTTCTCCGAAAGTAATCACCTTCATACCAAGAGCCTTGCTGTAAAAATCGCATGTCGCCAAAATATCTTTTACTGTTAGCACAAGATGGTCAAGATGATTCATTTTCATACTGATTCTTCCTCTCATTCATCTATATTTATTTATGTAATATACATTGAGATTAACTACGCTTCAGATAGCAATAGAGCAAGATTGGACAAGATGCCTATACATTCTTCTTTGCAACATTTTTAGGTCTTAATTTAATACGGTTATAGGGTCAGCTACAGCCTCTTTAAATGTATATGTCACTCCATCATACATTCTTAGCTTCTTTCCCTCAAGGAAATCTGGAACCATATCTTTCCTCATCGTATTTAGCGGGTCAAAAGCATCCTTGAAAAGTGCTAGTGTGGATTCACATTTTACGTTATTAAAAATAATAGTCGCCCCTACCCCTTCATCAATACCTGTAACTACCTTGCCTGCGCCACTCATCACTAATGTAGGTGCTGTGATTTGAGGCAACAAATGAGTATGAGTTGGAAAAGGTACGGTTTTCATAGCAATTAACGTTTTTTTGTCAATGCTGAGAGTCTTTCGGAGAATTTCTTGGGTGTAGGGATCTTCCTTATACACATTCATCATGATATTGAATATGACTTTCATAGGCAGAAGGGAGAATATAAAGTTGGATAATTTTAAGATCCATTCGGAAGCCAAGGAAGGAAATTCACTATACGAATTAACAGCAACAAGCTTCCTGACATGCTCTGGGTGATTCCAGGCAAGAATCGTTCCTAACTGTGCCCCTTGGGACACGCCGATGACATGTACCTTTCTTTCTCCAATAGCGTCTAGAAAGAGCTTTAGGTCTTTCGCAATATGAAAATTCCCTTCAGATTCAATTCTAAAGGGGACAGTGCCTGAAATATAAATATAACTGAAAGGAGTGAGATAACAATGGAAGCAAGTACCTTTCTAGGACTGTTTTGGGGATGGATGATAGTTATTGTATCGGGAATACTTTTCGTACGTCCATCGGTACTACGTGAACTGAAAAAATTAGTGGTCGAAGACAGAGGATTTGGGATTATGTATGGCTTTCTATCGATTTTCCTAGGGTTAGGTACTGTTATCCTGCATAGTGTATGGGCACTCAACTGGCAGGGATTCATTACAGTCATTGCATGGCTCGCACTATTAAAGGGAATTTACATAATTGCATATCCTGAACCATCCAAGAAAACTAACTTTGAAGTACGGATATTATCTACGCGTATAGTACTTGCTATCATTGGTGCTTTGGCTTTATGGATGCTTGCAGTAATCTATATGAAATAATCTGTAATTCGAAATAGCGGCAAACAAGCCTCTAGCAGCAAGTAGAAAGGTTTATCCATTCATCTCCCTGCCACCAGAGGACGGGAGATTATAATACCTCCCAAACAGTGAATTTGACTAACACTAAACAACTTCTGATAACACGGATTATGTGAACACGAACACCCTCCTGCTCAACTAAAGACCATACTTTAGTAAGCTTAGCTGGAAGAAATATAGCCGAATATATAAACACTTTACTAATCATTAAAAGAAGTAAAAAACACATCTTTTAGGATAACTTTTGCTTTTTTTAAGCTGCGAGTATCGAGTTTTTTAAGCATGTTTATGATTTCATCCATTTCTTCCGAATCCATTGATGATTGCAGTTCTCTAATTAAAGCGTTAGAATCGTTTGTACGCCCTTCTTCCGTCTTTACAATTGGTCCCTCTTGAACTTCTAAACTAACCCATGAAGCATTCAAAGTATCCTCAAGGCATTGGATAAGAAAGCGTAATTGATTGGTATCATATCTTTGTAAGAACTGCCGGACCCCAATATTGATTTGACGATGGAGAGCTTCGTGCAAATGGAAAATTTCTTTGCCTAAGGAGGTAGTCCGAAAAAGTATTTCTTTTTTGTTTCCTGGAAGAAATTCTGTTCGAATGATTTGTTTTTCAACTAACTTTTTGGTGATTTTGGAAACACTTCCTTTGGGAATATCGAATTGTTTCGAAATCGTTATACCATTAACTGGTTCAAGTCGTCCAATAGCATCCAATACATGCAACATCATGAGCGTCATTTCTTTCAGCAATTGGATGATAACAGGATTTTTACAGTTTCGTATCATCCACTGTTTCTCTTCGTCATCTTCTGCTTGGAATTTCCTCTGCAATTTTGAAGTGGTATCTAATAGTGTCTTTATCAATACATCTTTATTAGAGTTGTTAAAACTAAAGGACTTTTCTGTAGAATCATTCATTATAATATCTCCTATCATTTTCTGCTGTGTCCAGTATAACAAGAAAAGACAGCTAAATAAAGTTTCCTTGAAACAATATTGACGAAATGGGAATAAGATGTTAATATTGTTTCCTAGAAACAATATTAGTTTTCAAGAAACATGATTAAGCCATTTCCAAACTTGGAGGGAAACAAATGAAGCTAAATCACTTGAATTTATGTGTAAATGATTTGTCAAAAGCGAGAGATTTTTTTGAAACATATTTTAATTTTAAGTTTTTGGAGCAAAAGGGAAAAGCTCTTATCGTTATGAGTGATAGAGATGGATTTATTCTCGCATTAAGTGATCCAAAAGCATTTAAAGGTGGGAAGGATGAACCATACCCGAAAGCATTTCATTTAGGTTTCTTAGTGGAATCCTCAAATGAAGTTGATCAGGTATATAATCGCTTAGTTGAAGGAGGAATTGAGATAGATAAAAAGCCTTACAAGATGAGAGGAAGTAGTTATGGCTTCTATTTTATGGCACTTAACGAATTGTTAATTGAGGTTTCTTGTCTTGACTACAGAAATGGCAAAAAAATCTCAACTGAATAATGTATCGTAACAAGTACAATTAGGGGCTTCGCTAACATTTCGGAATTTTTGTACGCTAAGCCTTTCCCAAAAATGATTTTAAGTCGTTTTAACGGAACTTTGATTTTGGGAATGAGTTTTGGTTCTAAAAACTAGCGATTTTCAGGACATTTTAAACTGGGCGATTCTTTGTTCCAAAAACGCACGTTACTGGTACTTTCCTTTCGTATCAAGGTTTGTAGCCTTAACGTACATTTTTTCCTAAATGTTGTCTGTACCTCAATTATACTATCAATAAGGGGTACACCGACAAAACGTCTTTGTCATTTTTAATAGCTACCGATAACACATGATTATGTGAACACAAAAGCCTTTCATGTCGCTTGACCGGAGGGCTTTTGGTAGTCTACTAAATACATTGAATTCCGATAATGTCGTGTTATGTAAACTTAACAAGTATGAAGTATGCATAATTTTTGCTCTTTTTTGGAAAAGTAAAATTATACCATTTATAAGAGAAAGCGTGGGAAAATGAGACATAATGAATCTTCTGGAAGTAGTAATCCTGAATTGTAAATAAGGAAGTGACCTGCGATGATTACTAGCTCCAAAGACCGTATTACGACACCTCAAGCAGCTGTTATCGTCATAAATTATGTACTTGGAACGGGGATTTTGACCTTGCCACGAACATCCACAGAGATGATTCAAACACCAGATAGCTGGCTAGCTGTGATTTTAGGTGGGTTGATCGCGATGATGGCAGGGATTATCCTAGTCAAATTAAGCCAACAGTTCTCAGGAAAAACCTTTTATCAATACAGCCAAGAAATTGTAGGGAAATGGGTGGGCGGGTTACTAAGTCTGCTAGTTATATGTTATTTTTTAATAATGTGTGGGTTTCATGCTCGTTCATTAGCAGAAGTAACAAATTTCTTTTTGTTGGAGGACACTCCATCCTGGGCGGTTTTGATGCCATTCATGTGGACGAGTCTCTATTTGATTATAGGCGGCATAAATCCGATTGCTCGTCTATTTGAAATAATCCTCCCCATTACGGTCGGCATTTTTTTGGTGATTACCTTTATGAGTTTCAAAATATTTGAGGTGGATAATTTGCGTCCGGTACTGGGGTTGGGGATCATACCAGTACTAAAAGGAATCAAAACAACAGCTCTCTCCTATACGGGTTTTGAAAGCATGTTAATTATAATAGCATTTATGAAACAGCCAAACAAAGCAATAAAAGCTGTTCTAGTTGGAATGTCCATCCCACTGATCTTTTACGTGATTACTGTCGTGATGGTCATTAGCGTGTTATCCATCGATGGAGTGATAATGCGAACCTGGCCGACACTTGAGCTTATACGAAGTTTTGAAATGCCTGGTCTGCTATTTGAACGATTTGAGTCTTTGTTATTCGCGATATGGATTATGCAAATGTTTACTTGTTTTACCTTTGGCCACTATGCTGCTTCTTTGGGGCTCGCGCAACTCTTTAAAAAGAACATTCATCTATTTATGTATGGCTTACTTCCGATTATTTACATCATTGCCATGACTCCAAAAAACATCAATGAAGTATTTAAACTCGGGGATATGATGGGCAATGTTGCGTTCTTTTTATTTGGTTTACAACCGCTGCTACTTTTGCTCATCTTGAGATTGAAAAAGAGGAAGCATGGAGTAAAATTATAACAATGTACGGTTTCTTTTGATTTCGCTGTTGCTTCTTTTGCTTCTATCTCTTACTGGGTGTTAAAACAACAAAATTGAAAAGACTTCATAGATTTCTAAACAGATCGACTTCCTATATCGAATCTTATGTAAACAAAATAGCCCCATTTGGGGTTATTTTTATTTCTATTGTGGGAACAGCAAAGATTTGTTAGTGCTGTCGCACCTTCACACAAATTAGGGGGGAGCCTTCTTAGCTAAAAATGATAAAAATGCAAAAAGGAGAGGCTATACCCTCTCCCGACTATCTATTCATGCAATTTGAACTTTTTGATTTCATCATCAAGCTGTTGAGACAAGTCCCTCAATCCGCTTGCATATCGTGTAAACTCATCCATAGTAGCAGAAATTTCTTCGGCAGAAGCAGATACTTGCTCCGTTCCAGAAGCTGTCTGTTGGGAAACTGCCGTGATACTGTCTAGCTCTTGTACGACTACATTTTTGTTCTCCTGGCTTTCTGTAACAGAATCTTTCACTTGCCCAACTTTTTGTACCAAGTTATTTACAGAAGATAAGATTTCCGTGAAGATTTCTTTCGTTTCTCCTACTACTTGTTCTTGTTCTCCTACGACTTGATTTGTTTTCTCCATAGCCTGCACTGCTTTTTGTACAACATCTTTAATATTCTCTACAATCTGCTGGATTTCAACAGCAGATGCTTTAGATTGTTCTGCTAGGTTACGCACTTCGTTAGCTACGACAGCAAATCCTCTGCCATGCTCTCCTGCTCTAGCAGATTCAATAGAAGCATTCAGTGATAATAGGTTTGTTTGATCAGTGATATTGGATATAGCTTCAAGAATAGTATTGATTTCTCCCATTCTGACTTCCACTTCTTTTACAATTTTTGTTACTTCGCTTGTAGAACCTTTTGTTTGAGCTGATTTTTCGGCTAAAAGAACAACTTGTTCTAATCCTTTGCGGCTGAGCTCAAAAGAGTTGTTAGAGACATCATTCATATCAGACGTGAAATGCGAAATACTATCGAGTTTATGAGAAAGCTCATTCATTTGGTCAGAGCTTGTTTGAATATTTTTTGCTTGCAAGACTGCCCCGCTTGCAATTTCACCAATAGCTTGTGCCACTTCTGAAACAGATGCCAGCGTTTCTTCTGTCATATCTGATAAAGAAGAAGATGTTTGCAAAACGGTTTTTGAGGATGTTTCAACTTTTTGCAATGCTCCTGATAGGTTTTCCATCATAACATTAAAACTATTTCCTAAATCTTCAAACTCGTCTTTTGATGTTACAGTTACCCTTGTTGTTAAATCTCCATCAGCTGCTTGCTCCAATGATTCTTGAACAATTTGAACATTTTTAGCAATTCTGCGACCAAATATATAGGCAATCGCCATAGAAGTCAATCCAAATACAACTATAAGAATAATAGCAATATCCTTAATTCCTTTTGAGGTATCTTCCACCTCCTGCTTTTCTAATGCCGCTACAATCTTCCAGCCTGTTTGTTCATTTGTATAGAAGGAAGAAAACTTTTCTTTTCCCTTATAAACATATTCACTGCGTCCTTGTTTTTTTGACTGTACATCTGTCCATAATGATAATTTGGTTAATTCTTTTGTCCCAATGATAGACGGATCTTTATGGGAGATAACTGTTCCATCGGAGGATAGAATAAAAGCATAACCTTTCTTTCCTACTACAATTCTATTCGTCGCTTCACTCAAATCATTGATATTAATATCCACTGCAAATACTCCGATGACTTTTCCATTGTCCACTACCGCCTGGGATATAGCGATCACCATTTTGTTTGTAACTGCATCTTTATATGGTTCATTTATAACGGGCTGTCCAATGTGTTGTACCGCATTCTTATACCAACTTCGCTGGGTAGGATCAAAACCTTCAGGTAACTTTTGTTTTTGAGAAATCATCATGTCTTTATTAGAAGCACCAAAATATACACTCAAATATTCCTTGCGACTTGATTGCATGCTGTCTAATAAAGCTTGCCTGTAGGCTTGATTCTCTGGCTTAGAAAAGTATTCCTTAAATTCTTGATTATCTGCCATTTGTTTAATTTGCCCCTCTACTCCTGACAAGTAGTAATCGATTCCACGATTCACTTCTGTTGTAATTTGGAGAGAAGATTGATTGATTTCTCTCGTTACCACATTCTCGGCGTAGAAAGCAGAAATGATTCCCAATATGATTGTTGGTATAAGAGCCAAAGCAGCCATACCCGCAATTAATTTTGTTTTTACACTATTCATCCTGAATCTTGATGTACGCTTCTTCGTTTGTTTAGCCATGTTTAACCTCTCATTCTATGTATATATTTTTTATATACACATGTTACATTATTTGAATATCGTTTCACAAGTATAAATTTTACCAGCACATGTAATTTTTCTATGATATGAAGCAGAGCAGGAACTTTGCTTCGCTCCTGCCATGACAATTCCACCTAAAACTCGTGTTTTCTTTCAAAAGAAGTAACGTTCAACAAGAATTTCCTTATCTCCTCCCAGACTATACATATAAAGTTATTTAGTGAAAAACGGAATCATTAAACAATAAAGCGCCAAAGGAAGCCACTGATACATTCAGTCTTGATACAAATAAGAACAGAACATTTTTCAATACTCTTTTGAATCACCGATATATTTAGTTTACATGTGCTATATTCACTTATGTCCATCCTATTATAGGGAATAGTATTACTAACAATATTTTCAGGAGGACTTATTATGCCGACAATTCCAGAACCAGCGCTAAAAGCATCTTGCTCCAGCGAATATGACAGGTTACTTAGAGTGATTTTATGCCAGCCTCAGTATATGACAATACGGGAAGTCATAAATGAAACTCAGAAACATTTTAAAGACGAAAATATTCACATTGCACTTGCTATGGAACAACACAAACAATTTGTTCAAACATTACGTGATCATAAGGTTGAAGTCATTCTTCTTCCTTCACTGAAAAAATATCCAGAACAAGTATTTACCCGGGATATCGGTTTTACGATTGGACAAAAGGTGTTTGTCGCTGAAATGGCAAGTCATATTAGACAAGGAGAAGAAGAATTATTGAAAGAATGGTTAGAAAAAGAACAAATCGTCTTTGATAACTTAAAAGAAGATCATATCGAAGGCGGTGATGTAATAATTGATCGTAACACCGTCTATGTAGGAATAAGTAATCGAACAAATAAAAAGGCAATCCATCATTTACAAACCTTGTTACCTGAGTACGAGGTAATTCCTATTCCTTTCACCGAAAAGTATTTACATCTGGATTGTGTATTTAATATTTTATCTCCCAATGAAGCATTAATTTTCCCTGGAGTCATTAATAAAAAAGAGACAGATTTGTTAGCATCCCGTTATGACTTGATTGAAGTAACAGAAGAGGAACAATTCACACTGGGGACGAATGTACTGTCAATCGGCAATAAAAAGGTGCTGAGCCTGCCAATCAATGAAAAGGTAAACAAACAGCTGCAAAACCGTGGATATACAGTCATCGAGGTAGACATTACAGAAATTATTAAATCTGGAGGTTCTTTTCGTTGTTGTACACTTCCAATTTTACGAGAGGAAACTTAATATTGAACTGCCCGCCACCTACTCGCTAACACTCCCTTTCCACAGGGGACTTCTGTTAGTCAAATGCGGGATTCTATACCTGCCTCTTGAGAGACGAAATATAGAGCCATTCAACAGGCTTCTCATAGAACAAATAGGCAGATCCCACACTTCCTGTAATGACTCTGAGACACAAAGCGGCTTTGTTCATTAGGGGAAGTGTGAGCTCTGCTTCTCTTTTTTCATCCTATACTTGCTGCTATGTTCTTGCACCAATGAATGCACCCACAGTTCTGGATCTCAATCCTCTGGTTTTCACGGCAAAATTGTGGTGACACAAGAACATTACATTTGGTGTCTCTTATAAACAGAGTCAGGCTTCTGGTTTCTTATGCCAAAACCGCCATTTACATCTTTAAGGTTTGAAGAATAGCTTGTTGTGTATTCATAATATGCCTTATGACACCTTCCTTGGTAGCATTAACATTTTTTGTTTTGAGCCCATCTAAGATAGCCTTATGCTCCTCCATCACTTCATTGAGTCGTCCCGGAAGTGACAAAGCACTCGTTCCATACCATTTAATCTGATCACTATATAGCTGAAGTAACCGGAGAAGGCGTTCATTCCCGCAAAGTTCTGCCATGTAAATATGTAAATCTCCCCCTGCGTTAATCTCAAATATTTCTTCCTCCTGTAAAGGAAGAAAAAATCGTTGTTCAATATCTTTTATGTGCTCATCCTTAATGACGGGAATTAATAAATCCACTACAAGCAACTCTAAAGCCAGCCGAATTTGCATGGTTTCTATAACATCTTTCTCTCTAATTACAGAAATTATAATCCCCTTTCTAGGAATGGAGCACAACCATCCCTCTAACTCCAATTGTAAAAGAGCTTCCCGAAGAGGAGTACGACTAATTCCAAGTTGCTCCGATAAATCTCGTTCAGACAGCATCTCTCCTGGATAAAAGACATGCGTGATAATGGCTTGTTTCAATTTTTGATAGGTTAATTCCTTATAAGATTGGGGTTTTTTAATTTTTTCCATACTCAAGTTCTTCACTCCTATATATTGACAAAGAATGGAATAAGGCAATATACTCTTCTATAACTGGTATACCACATACCAAATGACCTGTAAAGTAATACTAATAAGCTGCATATTTTCTTATTCCTCTAGTTACCAACCTTATGGTCAGCAATTGGAATTTATATTTATACAATGGGAGGGGGTTTTACATGGGGGTTCCAATTTGGAAAGCATCTTTGCATTCAGTAAAGAAAAAAAATACGTACCAACAATGGTTTAAAGCTGCTAATCGAATGTGGAAATCACATTGGACTGCTGATGTTTTATTGCTACTTGTCGCTCTTATTTGGGGAACAACATACGCAGCAACAAAAAGTGTGGTAGATACAGTTCCTGTACTTCAATTTTTATTTATACGCTTTACGCTTACTGTTCTATTCATGATTCCTTTTACCTTCCATGCTATACGCACCGCCAATCGCTCAACATGGATCAATGGAGGGATATTCGGACTGCTTCTTTTCGCCATATTTATGTTAGAAACCTTTGGCGTTGCATATACAACAGCCTCCAATGCTGGATTTATTATCAGCTTATGTGTTGTACTCGTCCCTATTATTGACAGTGTTATATATCGTAAACTTCCTAAGCTCTCTTTACTAGGTGCTGTGTTCATATCTATTCTAGGAACTGCTTTGCTAACATTAAAAGGAGGATACGGCTTTAATACGGGTGATGTTCTTATCCTTGGTGCCGCTATCTGTAGAGCTATTCACATGACGATTACGAAGAAATTAACAGAAGGTAAAAAACTAGATTCTGGTGCCTTAACGACAATACAACTATTTGTTGTTGCCATCGGTGCCGGAGGATTCTCTATTTTTCAGCATCCAATTTCTGTACCTTCTACATATTCCTTCTGGTTTACCACTGGTTATCTTGTGATCTTTGCAACTATTTTTGCCTTCTATATTCAGTTAACAATGATTCGCAGAACTTCCCCATCGCGGGTTGCTTTATTACTAAGCAGCGAACCACTGTTTGCCGCTATATTCTCTATCTTAATTATGGGGGAACATCTTTCAGTTCTTTCAATCACGGGTGGTATACTCATCATTAGCGGGATGTTATGGGGGAGAAGATTACAACTATAATTCAAAATTATTTGACCTTGTGTTCTTCCTCACAAAAGGTGCCTTTTCTATTTATCAGGAAGGTTATTCTGAGGAAGGGAGTTAGACAAAACCCAAAAAGTTTTCTTATCTTCTAAAAAAGGCATTCTTTATTAAAGAAACACACCCTTTAGCCTACAGAAGGATTTACGATCTAAAATTAACAAATTAAATATAAAAGCATTCCTTTGTATTGGAATGCTTTTATGTGTTCTAATCATCTTCTTGACGAAAAACCAATCGATTGCTGAGACCACCTTGGTCGATATATAATCCAAAGAACAACTTTTTAAGGGAATGAGGGAATTCCTGCACGGGAAACCTCCAAAATGAGCGGAAAGCTCCTTTCCCTTTTTATTTTGTTTCCTGATTAATTACAGTACGGGTTGCTACTGTCATTGTTTCCCCAAGTTGAGAACTCTTTGGATTTCCTTCAATACACTTACTTATCATTTTCATTTCGTTGTCTTTTCATTACGTTATTTACCAGGTTTTGCGTTGCATCTCGGGTTAATTCAGCCGTATTTTCGATAGCGGCCTGTACATAATTTGTTGCCGATTGAACCCCATTTTTAAAGATTTCCGTTTTGTTTTCCACGATATTATTTGGGGGTTGAGTACTATTAGACATTGTTTATACCTCCACATATTGATTTACATTTTATATTGTCATCAATACCGGAAAAATATGCAGCTGATAAAATTCTTAAGTTAAAATGCAGAAACTTTAATAAAAATATTTAATCCCAGGTCCGCTCTTCATTGAAAACTCCTCTCCTGAAGAACTAACCAAGGACTATACATTATGATGTATATAAATTCTTAAAAATTTTTATTGTATTAAAAAAAGGCTCATTATAACTACCATCTTCCTGAATAGTCCAACATGTTGCTAGAACAGCATGCGCAACCCCCCATGAGAGAATTCTTTTTTTGTCTAAGTTCAGTTCTTCTACAAATATGTTAATACGCTTCTCAATCACTGCTGCTGCATTTTCATTTGGCAATTTATTTAGTAAAAATTGAATGACATCATATTCCCTATCCCCGATTAACCCTTTAGGGTCAATCGCCAACCAGGGTTCCCTGCTAGCCATTAGAATATTGTAATGATGGAAATCACCATGAAGTAAAAATCGTTTGTTCAGCATACCATTCATTGATTTTTCCCTAAAGGGACTTCCTTTGCACTCGATAGAGAATTTTCTATAATTTTCGTTAAGCAAACCTTCTCTCTTTGTTCACTTAAAAATCCTTATGTTCCTACATATTGTGTCGTTTATGCAAAATACAATATATAATACCAATAGACCTTTCTAAACACTTAAACATAACAAAAAAGGCTTCAGAGGAAATAGAAGCTCTTTTATTTTCACTCAGGGGAGGAAACTGGATGAGGGAACTTGTCGGAAAATGCAAATGCTGCCAAAAGGATGTTTATTGCTTGGATGGATTTTTGAATGGAGTTATTTTAGAGCAAGGGGAAATTCTTTGTTTTTCCTGTCAGGATAGAGAGGAACTAACTCGCTTGCTGCACCCGGAAAAGAAATAAATCTACAAAAAGATGTGCAGCATAAGGACATAGAAAGTCGTTCTTTTGAATAATAAGAAGCAAAAAAGACTCCTTTTCACGGAGCCTCAATGCTGTTTTTCATCTTCCAATTCGTGTCTCATGCCTTCAATAGCTTCTTCTCTGCGTTCGTTCTTTGCTTGGATTTGTGCTTTGATGGTTGGACTTTCAGTATTTCTCATGGTTTCTTGCGCTTTCCCCATATTTTCTTCTGTGTTATGGATATGCTGCGCAAGATGAGCCGCGTTATCTGCACGATTGTCTGGATTTGTACGCTGTTCCATATAAAACCCTCCTTTCCTTTTGTAACGCTTGTATTATGTGCTAAGTTTATTAGGATTATGTGTCTATGGATGAAAAACCTCTGTCTTAAAGTGCGCACTTGGTTCCATCTTTTCTAGAAACATTGGTCATTATTTATAATCACCTGTTTTTACTCATACACAATTGTTTTACCTAAGGAAAGGAGGATTCGGTCTAATATAATGGTTTTACGTAAGCAATTGGTCAACTTTCAAACCGTTAATTGCTTTCTTCGTCGCTGTTATCCTTCTCTTCACTATTAAACCAAAGCGGATCTTCATTATCGACATCACCATTATAGTTAATTAATATCTCTTCACCCGCTTTTATATCTGTGTAAGCGTAGAAGTCAAACGTATGATTATCAAAGTTAATATCGTACACGGCATTCGGCTTATATGAATGGTTAAACAGCATGCCATATCCTAAAAGGATAGCCGAATGATTTTTACCGTATTCAAATGCATAATCGGCAAGTATTGTTTTCTCTATAAAAACATGCTCGTTATTCGGATAAGCAATGACTGGCGCTTCATGAATAAGCTCACCTTTTTTTATATCGCGTGTCGCAAATACTCCTCTATTAAAATCCCCGTCGCTAAGTGTAGAAGCCTTGATCTCAATCATGTTAGTCACCTATATATCCTTTTCTATGAATTGCTTTGTTTTCTTAAGTTTGCCATTTGTCAAAGAGGAAAGCAACTGTTTGAATTCATTAATGTAAAAAATTGCGTTAGTAAGCGTCTCTTAGGGTTCACCCTATGCATAGGTCTGTGCGGATTAATAAAGTTTCTCCATAAAAATAAATATCGTATTTTCCCTAGCTAATCTTTCTGTTTTGAAGCTCTTGTATCCTATCTTTTCATAAAACGAAATATTTCTCTTGCTCTCACTTCCAGTAAATAATTCATATCGAACATTGGTAAACATACTCTCGATTGCTTTCATTAACTCCTTACCGATACCTCTGTTTTGGAAATCAGGATGAACCATTAGTTTACTTACATAACATGTTCCATTTTTTTCACGAGCTCTTACAGATCCAATTGCTTTATCTTCATATACATACTTCAAAATTAGGTTATTATCGAATTCCTTCTCTAGTTCCTCCAGCGTTTGTGTCAAGGGCTGGATATTATAATCTCCTGCTAATTCAGCTTCGCTTATGAAGGCCAACTTTTGTAAATCCGCAGCATCTGCAACAGCAGCCTCTACAATTTTATTCATTAACTTGTCCTCCGGTTATTTCAATATTTTAGAATACAATAACATTCGTTATTCTTCAGGAAGAAAAAACATCGCTATTCTTCGATCCATAAATAAATCTCCCTTTTTTCATCAAGCGAATAAAGAACTATCATTCTATGAAGCTACATCTCATTCTCGCCATGACTTTTAGGCCTTTATAGAAAGGAACTTCATTAAATCTCTATAACCCCTTCCTTTTTTATGTAATTGATTTATATTTTAACATATATTCCTTCTTGTATAGTTAAGAAAGCAAAAACAAAAAAACGGTTAGGACGCGACCTAACCGAAATTCGTCTGAATCTTATTGTTGATCTAAGGACTGACAAGCCAAATCGCTATTCTACATTGCTATGCATACGAAAAGCATCGCTATGTGCTATCTTTTGCAGCGCAGCATAACGCAGGCAGATTGTATCAAAAATAATATGCATGCATTGATCGAATAATGAGCCTAACGGCTGAATGCTTTTCATTTCATCCTGACGGCGGTATTTCGTGGCAGCCGGTACGTGGATAGGCAAAGATGCATAAGAAGCCAACTCGGACTCTAAATTCGTTGTAAATACAATTACACGACAGCCGCATTCCTTTGCTTTCTCTGCAGCCCAGGACACACTTTTCGTTTTCCCCGAACCCGACACGGCAATAAGAATATCACCTTCCCCAATGGCGGGAGTAATGGTTTCTCCCATTACAAATACATGTGCCCCCAAATGCATAAGACGCATCGCAAATGATTTAGCCATCAACCCAGAACGCCCTTCCCCTATAACAAAAATACGTGCGTGCTCCTGCAGCACTCTGCTTGCATCCTCAATTACATTTGGATCTACTAGACCTAAAACCTCTTGAATTTCATTTAAAATGTTTTTTGTATCGTTATGCATGTGCTTTCTCCTCTATCGATAAAATGTACTCTTTTATTTTCTTTGCTGCTTCTGTCGGATTAGCAGCCTTCGTAATGGCGGAGCCAATAATAACAACCGTTGGTGACAGCTCTGCTAGCATATCAAGTGAATCTAATGAAATACCGCCAGCGACAGCACATTCTACAGACGAATGTTTCAAGATACCTGTATGCATACTTGTCTGCTTTCCCGCAATCTCTTGTTGATCCTTGCTAACATGCTCGCAAAAAATCGCTGCAGAGTATTGCTGTAGTCGTTGTATATGCTCCTCATTTGTGTTCAATAAATCTACCATCACTCTCTTCCCGTATTTGGCGGCTTCGTGTAAGCATGTTTCAATCGTAACAAGAGGCGCAACTCCCATGACTGTTGCTATATCAGCTCCTGCCTCAAAGCATAGCTGAAACTCGTATTTCGCATTATCGATGGTTTTGATATCAGCAACTATTACTTTATTCGGAAAAGCTTCCTTCAAAGCCCGAATACTATTGATCCCAAATTCTTTAATTAAAGAGGTCCCTACCTCAATCCAATCTATATAGTCTTGTACCTTTCCTGTTATTTCAAGTGCTTCTTCTATCGTCATCCGATCAAGTGCTAATTGTATCTTCACCTTAACTCTCCTTACTAAACCGATTTAGTAAAATATGAAAAAGAAATACGGCCCTTCTGTTAGGAGGACTATTGTCCACCTACAGAAGATTCACGTATAATCAGCTCACACGGAAATGTATATAGCTCAGGCTCCAGCGCTTCTTGCTTAATTTGCCGAATAAGCAGCTCTGATGCCCGTTTCCCGATTTCGTATGCAGGCTGAGCAATCGTTGTGATCGTCGGTGTAGCAATATCAGCAAATGGGATATTGTCAAATACAACGACTGCCAGCTCCTCTGGGATCCGAATCCGCTTTCTCTTGATAAACGCCATCGCCTCAAAAAATGATAAATCATTCGCTGCTACTAAAGCTGTGGGTTTTTCTGCAAGAGAAAACATGTTTTCCAGCTCGAAAGAAATAGATTTAATCTCCACAGATTTCATATAATTTTCGTTTAAAGGAATACCATGCTGCTCTAATGCCTGTTTATATCCGGCTAACCGCTCTTTACGAGGATGAGTTGTTAGCGGCGGAGTGACAATTGCTATATTTCGATGTCCATTTCCAATCAAATGCGACACTGCCTCGCAGGTTGCTTCCCTATTGTTCACTACAACGGTATCAATATGGACGCCATCCACTTTTCGATCTACAAACACAACCGGATATCGTTCTTGCTCCATCTGTGTATACAGCTCTGTATTTCCGCCAGTCGGAAAAATAATTAAACCGTCGACCTGCCTTGCCCGCAGCATTTCAATATATTTCTTTTCCTTACTTGGATTATCATCAGCATTACAAACAATCGCATGCATATCATGCTCATGGCAATAGTCCTCAATAGCTCTGCTTACTTCAGTAGATACACGATGCATAATATTAGCGACAATGATGCCAATCATATATGTCCGTTTTTGCTTCAGGCTTCTCGCTACATAGTTCGGACGATAGCCTAACAGCTCTATCGCTCGTTTGATTTTCTCCTTTGTTTCCTCACCCATGTATTCATAACGCTCATTTAAAAATTGAGACACGGTGCTTTTAGAGACCCCCGCCTCTTTGGCTACGTCAGCCATTGTCACTGTCTTCATATATACCTCTTCCTCTTAACTGAAATATTGTCTATAGCCATTGTAGCAGTTATATATGGCATTATCTAGCTGCCCAGCACGAGGAGCAGGCGGGTCATTGTTGTACCATTTGCTTAGCGGCATCAACTTGTTCCAGAAAACATCGAGCCCTCTCTGTCAGACGAAGCAAAGATGCTGAATCTATCTCCTGCTTTGCACTTACTAGGGTACTGCCCACTCCTAATGCAACGGCGCCAGCTTCTATATATTCTTTGGCATTCCCAAGATGAATACCTCCTGTCGGCATGAGTAGAATGTGCGGAAGCGGTCCAGCCACTGTTCTGAGATACTCCGGTCCGAGAATGTTAGCTGGAAACACCTTTATAAGATCAGCCCCAGCCTCATAAGCCTGAAGAATCTCAGTTGGTGTCATCGCACCAGGAACACTTATCACACCATATCGTTTTGTCATGACAATGGTTTCCTTATTTACGGTTGGAGAAAAAATAAATTGTGCTCCTGATAAAATAGCTGCTCTTGCTGTTTCCGCATCTAATACAGTACCCGCCCCTACTAAAACATCCTGTGCAAATTCCATCCGCAGCCTTTCAATAATTTGCAGCGCCTTCGGTGTTTCCATCGTAATCTCCAGGGCCGTTACACCGCCTAGGCGCAATGCCTGTGCAATTGGAACAATCGTATTCATTGCCGCATTCCGAATTACCGCAACAATTTTCCGTTTCTTTATTTCATAGATGGGCATCCATTCTCCCCCTTAGACAGATTCATTTTCACTTTCCGCTCAATATTTTATTTTTGTATAAAGAAATCAAATACACTAAGAACATCTTTGATCATCTAGGATATAGATGATCAAAGATGAGAAGATACTTCTGTACCGAAATCAATATTCTATAGTATAATACTAGATAGGTAGTGTTTTATTTATTTTGGTGCTTGGTGAATGCCGGTTCATCAAGCACTTTTTTCTGCTGTTTTTTTCGCTTTTGCTGCGCCAGATCCTTTTACTGCAATAAGCGTTAAGAAAGCTGAAAGGAATAAGGAACCTGCCATGAATATATAAGAGGCACCAAATCCGCCTGTTGCTCCGTTTAAATATCCTACAATATATGATCCTACAAACGATCCTAAAGCTCCCATACTATTAATTAAAGCCATCGCTCCGCCTGCTACATTACGCGGCAAAATCTCTGGGATAATAGCAAAGAATGGTCCATATGGTGCATACATGGCTCCGCCTGCAATAATCAGAAGGATGAAAGACAGCCAGAAATTGCTTGTTCCAACAATATAAGATGCCGAAAATGCCAAAGCGCCAATGAAAAGGAATGTCCAAACAAAGCCAGAACGATTTAATGTTTTATCAGAGAAATAAGAAGATACTAGCATTAAAATAACTGCTAATACATACGGAACAGATGAAAGCCAGCCGGTTTTCACAATATCCATATCAGGTGCTGCTTTAATAATAGAAGGCAGCCACATCACGAATCCATATACACCAATGCTCCATAGCGCATATTGCAAGCTTAGCAAAATAACTGTTTTTGATTTAAATGCTTCCGCATAGTTTTTTACAGGCTTTAAGCCCTGCTGTTCTTTCTCCATTTGCTCCTGCAGCTGTTGTTTTTCTCTATCTGTTAACCATTTCGCATCCTTCGGTTGATCATTTACAACTTTCCACCAAATAAATGCCCAAAGTACAGCTGGAAGCCCCTCAATAATAAACATCCATCTCCATCCCACAGACTCGACTAGATAGCCTGATACAATAGACATCCATAATACTGTTACCGGATTCCCTAGAATCAAAAATGTATTTGCGCGAGACCGCTCTGCTTTCGTAAACCAATGACTTAAAAATACAAGCATAGAAGGCATGACAGCGCTTTCTACAACACCTAATGTGAAACGGATAACCATAAGCCATTTTACATCACTGACCATGCCGGTTGCAGTGGCCAAACCGCCCCAAAGAATTAAAGACCAAAAGATAAGCTTTTTTGCGCTCTTATTTTCCGCATAATGAGCACCAGGAATTTGGAAAAAGAAATAACCTAGGAAAAACAATGACCCAAGGAGTGAAGACATAGAAGCTGTAATATGCAAATCCTTCGCCAGACCGGCTGCAGCTCCAAAGCCATAGTTGGCACGATCTAGATAAGCTAAGCTATATGTGATAAAAGCAATCGGAATCAAACGATACCAACGTGATTTTGCAATTGTATTTTGCATATTATCTCACCCCTGTTAGAATTTGTTTTATAAACGCTTCTAATCTCTCCCGGCTCGGATAACCGTCGCTGTCTCCAGCTGCCTGAACTGCAAGCGCACCAATTGCGTTCCCGCGTGCAACAGCTTCCGCCTCCGAAAGCCCCTCCAACAAAGCACTAACAACTCCTACAGCAAAGCCGTCACCAGCACCGACTGTATCAACAACCTGCTCTACTCTATACCCATCCACTATCCCTTCTTCCTGCGCCGTTTTATAAAACGCCCCCTTTTCACCAAGCTTGATAACGATCAGCTTTACCCCCTTTTCCAGGTAAAACGCTGCAATATCTTCTGCCTTTTCATATCCTGTTAAAGTTCTTCCCTCCCCAATGCCTGGAAGCACATAATCACTTTGAAAAGCGATTTGATTCGTAACCTGGATCATCTCTTCTTGCGAATTCCATAGAGATGGTCTCAAATTCGGATCAAAGGAAACAGTTTTTCCTGCTTTCTTCATAAAATAAAGTGCATGCTTGGCAAATTCTCTCGTATGAGAGGAAAGTGCGAGCGGAATCCCTGACATGTGCAGATGTCTGGCTGACAGAAAATACTCCTCATTAAAATCCTCAACACTTAAATAACTCGCTGCAGAGCCCTTCCTAAAATACTGCACCTCTGGATCTCCCTTTGTTACCTTCGATTTTAACTGAAAGCCTGTCGGAAATCGGGAATCAACTAAAACCTGATCAATATTAACACGTTCATTTCGCAAAGCTTGCATAATATACTTTCCAAGAGCATCATCTCCAACCTTGCTAACCCAACCTGCCTGCAGTCCTAATCTTGAAAATCCAATTGCTGTATTCATCTCTGCTCCAGCCAGCGACCTAGTATAATGCTGCACCTCATGCAACGGTCCTGTTTGATTAGCAATAAACATCGCCATCGCTTCTCCAAATGTTACTACATCAAGTTTTGTCATATTGCCTCTCCTTGCTTTTCCTGTTCTTTTATTGTGTCTATATAGCGCTGCGTCATCTCCCCAGCTGTAAGCGGAAACTCTAAAGCTACCCAGGTGCTGTCAGGGAGCTGACTTAAGATGGTTCTCCACTCCGCCCCCGCATCAAGCGGCAAAGGCAACGTTACAAGCGATTCTTCCTTCTTCTCTACATGCTTCAGATGTACATATACCGTATAAGGAAGCAAAACTTCTAATGCTTCGTACACGTCCTCCCTCGTATACGTCCAATTCCCAACATCAAAGGTCATCCTTACAGGTATACCAGAAGTAGAAGCGTTTTCAAAAAAGTCTACCAAACGGTTGATGCTGCCGCCGTGCATTGTTTGGTCGTTTTCTACAAGCAGCATGCAATCAGCATACTCCTCCCATACCTCACTCAACTCCTGCAGGCAAGAAATTCCGTTTTGAAAATGTCCTAATGGAAACTTAATCATGCTTGCACCGAGTTCCTTTGCTTCATATAACGCCAACGTTACAAGGTCATAATTAAAACGGCCATCCTCTTTCCATAATTCAATTGGAACAGAGTAGATAGCAAATAAGTGTTGAAAGCTAATATAGCTTCTTAACCTCGAAAAAGAAATTGCCTCAAGCGGCAATAACTCCCGGCGAATTTCTACTCCATCTGCACCTGCCTTTGCAATAGCGGAGATCAGCTCCTCCTGTTCTAATTCTGTCATCCTGTCTGATTTGTAGGCATTTAACGGTATTATAACTTTTTTCAATTCACACCCTCCCTCCTTTTTCATAAACCGGTTTAGTAAAACGGTTTAGTTAGATTATAATTCTATGAAAACGCTTTTTCAATAGCGAATTTTAAAAAATAGTAAAAAGATGATAAACTCTTTATCCTCGGCCTGGGTTACAATCCACGTTTCGGTTGGTACACTCATTACAAATAATACACTCGGTTTCTTTTTAACCTGTATTATGATTACCATAGGTAATATTCCATTTTATTAGCTGTAAATTTCTAAAAGGACATAGACTGTTTCTAGTTTAGAGTGTAGTATTATTGTTACTATTATTTTGCATGCTGAGGTGAGTGGCTTGAGTGAAAACTCCAATCGCATTTATCTTTTATTTCTTGGTTTGTATGCGGTTTCTTATATGGGGAATGCTATATATGGTACTTTTCTGCCCGTCTACTTAAAACATATTGGTTTAAGCCAGGCATCCATTGCTACCTTATTGAGCTTCGGTCCGCTTGTCGCTATTCTGGCTCAACCTGTCTGGGGAAGTATAGGAGATCGTTCAGCGAATAAAAATAGAGTCCTGCAAATGCTTTTATTGGGGAGCGCTGTCTCTGTATTGCTGTTTCCGCTATCAAATCAATACATACATTTATTGATAATTATATGTCTTACTACATTCTTTCAAACATCCATTTATCCATTAAGTGATGCGATTACTTTGGAATATCTCTCTAAAACAAAGTGGGCTTTCGGTCCAATTCGATTGGCAGGAACTATTGGGTTTGCCTTTATGTCTGTTGCTTGCGGTATAATTGCTCAAAAGCATATCGGCAGTATTTTTCTCGTCTATTGCATCATTATGCTGTTAACAATCATGATCTGTATTCAATTACCAAAAATAAAGGGCCATCAGTCTCATAGCAACAAGGTCTCCATACTTGTCTTACTGAAAAATCGCAAACTGATGCAATTTATGCTATTAAATTTCATTGTTCAAGTTACCCTGGGGTATTACTATGCTTTTTTTCCGATCTACTTCCATCAACTAGGGGCTGATAACGGATTACTCGGCTGGGCCATGCTTTTCTCAGCAATGAGTGAGCTGCCCTTCTTGCTTTTCGGACATAAAATCATTCGACGCTTTGGAATTCCCGCTATATTACTGAGTACTGCATTCTTCGCAGGACTTCGCTGGCTGTTCCTTTATTTTGTCCATAATCCGTATCTGGTACTACCGATTCAAATGCTTCACGGCTTCATTTTTATCGTATTAATGGTAACGCTCGCAATATTCATTAATCAAGAGGTTCCAAAAGAACTGAAGGCATCTGGCCAGACATTGAATGGCTTAATCAGTTTGGGAATAGCCCGTATAATAGGAAGTATGGCTGGCGGGGTTGCCAGTGAGTATGTAGGAATGCGGGAAGTATTTTTATATAATGCTATTGTAGCATTTGCTACTTTTATTGTCTTTGCATTCATTTTTGTAAGGGAAGTTAAGGTAGTGGAGAAAGCATCGGCTTAATCATAAAACTATCTCTTCTCATTCCCTTACATAAAACAAGTTAAGGGAAGATTTCAATCTAGTTAAGACTTGAAATGGCTGCCCTAATTTTGAAAGGTATCGAGGCTATGCGTATCATCAAAAAAGGCAACTCCACCAAAAAGTGAAGTTGCCCAAAATGAGGTTGAGCTGATTTATACAGCTGTCTTGGATTATCTGCCTACTAACAGGCTATTGCCTTTCTATATTCCTGCCATGTATTGCTATCCGAGTTATTATGATATATTAAAGAATCTTTACCCCTTGTTCATCTATAACTACTTTTTCATTTTCTTTCAAGTTTGTAAAGACTACTGGTGTAATGATGGAAGGTACTTTATCTTTTATGGACGCAAAGTCGACCTCCAGTAGCTTTTGTCCTTTTTTGACAGTCTGTCCATCCTTTACAAACGCAGTGAACCCTTCGCCCTTTAGCTTAACTGTTTCCAGCCCTACATGAATTAAGATTTCTCGCCCATTGGCATCCTGCAAGCTAATCGCATGCTTTGTAGGAAATACACTAACCACTTCTCCATCTATCGGTGATACAACCGTTCCATTTTTTGGATTTACCGCAAAGCCATCCCCCATCATTTTTTGGGAAAATACTGGATCTGGAACTGCATCTATCGGAAGCAGCTCTCCTTCTAATGGCGCTAAAATAGCTGCATCTATTTCGACCTTCTTGCGCTTGAATAAATTCTTAAACATCTCAATTCCCCCTGTATAAATAACATAACTTTTATTTATAATCCCATTTTGTTGCTTGGAACGATACACTGCCGTTTACCGCAAAGAAACGAATTTCTTCACTTTCAGCTTGCGGGAAGATACGGCTCGTAAATACCTCTTCACCATCATTTACAAAAATTTCGACAGAGGATGTATCTATAAACATATGAAACTTGATATTCTTTGCTTCTACAGAGCTCCTTCTCGTTGTTCCGTAGGATTCGCCCACAGCTTCCCCTGAAGATGTACGGTCTAGTATTACTTTTCTCTCGATAGCATCATATTTAATAATGGTTTTCTCAGTCTCGCTCGCCCTGAATTCGATTCCGAATTCAGTTGCATTTCCATTTTCAAACTCACAAATCATCTCATATGCTGTTCCGGTAAATCCATCATACATTTTCTTTTCGCTATGAATCACATCTTGTATTTCATATTGCTGCTTGCGAAGCGATTGAAGCTCTTTTACCGGCTGTTGAATAAGCTTCCCATTTCGAAAGGTCAATTCTCTTGGCAACGTCAAACAATGTGCCCATCCATTTTTGTCAGTGGGGTAATCGATTTCTGGCAAGCCCATCCATCCAACTAAGATCCTTCGTCCGTCTGGGTCCATCATGGTTTGAGGTGCATAAAAATCAAATCCCTTATCTAATTCCTGAAAAAGACCATGTGCCATAGACATTTGGTTAATATCCAGCTTGTCTCCTAGAATATAACCAGATTGATAAATGTTATGATATTTGTCTCCTTCCGGCTCTAGCCCCTGCGGTGAAAACATCAAAACACCTTGGTTTTGCAGTTCAAAATAATCCGGGCATTCCCACATATATCCAAATGTCTTCAGGTTTGTTTGCAGCTCTCCTTCAAATTTCCAATGTAGTAAATCTGATGAACTATACAGCACAACACAGCCTGTCTCATCCTCCCGCTGTGCTCCGATCACTGCATAGAACGTGTTGCCTTCCCTCCAAACCTTAGGATCGCGAAAATGGTCTGTATACCCGTCTGGAACTTCGTGAATAACAGGTTGTTCGAGCTTTTCAATTTCCCCTGTTTCATTCATGATGGCAATACACTGATAAGGATGCCTTACCCAATTTTCATCACGGGTATTGCCGGTATAAAATAAATATAATTTCCCATCATGCTCAATTGCACTGCCAGAATAAGCGCCATGGCTATCGTAATAGTCCGTTGGCTCAATTCCTATCCCCACGTTCTCCCAGTGAACAAGATCCTTTGATTTCGTGTGATACCAATATTTTAAACCGTGCACCGGTCCAAGCGGAAACCATTGATAGAATAAATGATATTCGCCGTTATAATAAGAAAACCCGTTTGGATCATTTAAGAGACCTGTTTCCGGCTGTATATGAAACGTTTGCCGCCACGAGCAGTCATTCACTCTTGCTTGCAGCTCTTGAAGTTCTTCCTGCCTCACCTCTTCAATTCGGCGATAGCGTCTTTCCTTTGTCCATATCATTTTTCTCAAACCTCCTTAAACAAGAAGGAGAATCAAAAGATTCTCCTTCAAGATTCTCCTTCTTCCGTTATCATGAATTAAGCTGCGTTCTTTTCAGAAGAATTAGCTGCTTTCTTATCTGCTCGCTTTGCTAAAAAAATTGTTACTGCAAAAGCAACTGCAAAAGAGATTGCCATGCCAATTACGTAAGGAACAATTCCACCCGGCTTGATAGAAATAATTCCCGGCAGACCTGCTGCACCTAGCGCAATTGCTTTCACTTTATATAATGTTATGAATGCAGAAGCTATTGCCGCACCAGTAATTGCCCCGATAAACGGATATCTAAGCTTTAAGTTAACACCGAACATCGCTGGCTCTGTAATACCTAAAAGTGCCGAAATGCCTGCTGCGGATGCAACACCTTTTACTTTTGCGTCGCGAGTAATAAGAAGAACAGCAAGTGTTGCTGCACCTTGTGCTACGTTTGCCATCGCTGCGATCGGGAAGATAAATGAACCGCCCGTTTTTGCCATATCCGCCAATAATTGCGTTTCTACTGCAATGAAGCTATGATGCATACCTGTAATAACGATTGGCGCATAGACAAGACCAAATAGTGCACCGCCAACAAAACCAGTTGTATCGTATAACCAAGCCAATCCGTCTGATAACAAATTACCAGCAGTACGTGTGATAGGTCCTACTGCAGTAAAAGTTAATAATCCTGTAATAAAAATTGTTAGTAATGGTGTTAAAAGATTATCGAGAGCTGATGGAATCACTCTTCGTAAATACGTTTCTGTTTTTGCTAAGATGAATGATGCTGCCAAGACTGGTAATACTGTACCTTGATAGCCTACCTTTTCAATCTCAAAACCGAATATCTTCCATACAGGAATTTTGCCCTCTGCTAAAGCTCCGCCGTATCCCCATCCATTCAACAAGTCTGGATGAACCATCAGCATACCAAGCGCTGCCCCAAGATATGGGTTTCCTCCGAAGCGCTGTGTTGCCGAGAAGCCGATTAAGATTGGAAGAAATACGAATGCCGCGTTGGCAAATGTATTAATAAGTGCTGCTAAATCTGCCATTTCCGGATTTGCTTCTACTAGCGACTTTCCTGCAACAAATAAATCCTTTGCTGTTAGGAGATTGTTAATCCCCATTAATAACCCGCCCGCAACAATAGCCGGAATAATTGGAACGAAAATGTCAGAAAGCATTTTTACAAATTGTTGAAGCGGATTCAATTTTTTCGCGCCAGCGTCTTTCACATCCTTTGTGGACATTTCAGCCAACCCTGTTAAGCCTGCAAACTGCTTGTATACTTCATTTACAGTTCCCGATCCTAAAATAACCTGAAACTGCCCTCCAGTTGAAAACGTTCCTTTAACAACATCCATGCTGTCAAGCTTAGCTTGATCCACTTTTCCTTCGTCATGTAAAACTAAACGTAAACGAGTAGCGCAGTGTGCTGCAGCTGAAACGTTTTCTTTGCCGCCGATTGCATCCAAGATATCTTGTGCAATGTGTTTGTAGTTCATAATAATCCCCCTCCATTTTTATTCTTTCAAAGGAACCGGTTCCGTTAACAAATAAAAAATAAATAACAGGACATCCCATAGATTCGGAACCGGTTTCATTGATCGTTATAAATAACAACCGGCGTTCGGAACCGGTTTCAATTTGAATTATATTCTTTGATTAGCTGATTGTCAACGTTTTCTTTCTCAATTATTATTTTATATTTTTAAAAGGTTAATTTTTTTCATCGATTCTCCATCAAACATAAAAAAAGAGCCAGCTTGTACAGCCAACTCTTTTTCTTTTGCCCTCTACTTTAAATATAAGATTAGTTATCCAACCAATTGGGGTATATTATTTATACGGTATCTTGATCATGTAAAGACCATAGCTCAATAGAAAGAACATTTTCTTTGATTCGGCTAACACTTTTGATGCAGCGGCCATCTTGAACCGCATGTAACAAGTTTTAATTTATCCTTTTGTTACATATACGTAATTCCTATGTAGCTTTTAGAGTGAACTTCTTAAAAATCTCACCATATGTATGGCAGAGAAGAAGGGATTCGAACCCTCGCGCCGGTTACCCGACCTACTCCCTTAGCAGGGGAGCCCCTTGAGCCACTTGGGTACTTCTCTATTTGGCTCCGCAAGTAGGATTCGAACCTACGACCTATCGGTTAACAGCCGATTGCTCTACCGCTAAGCTATTGCGGAATAATTAAACATAGATCTGTGACATTGCTTCTCCACGATCGCCCCGATTTCAGAATGTTGATTCAAGGAGCGGCTCAATCGGTGCGCTGATGTAAAGCTCCGAAGTAAATTCAGACGTGCTCTACCGCTGAGCTATTGCGGAATAACTAAGTATGGTAGCGGCGGAGGGGATCGAACCCCCGACCTTACGGGTATGAACCGTACGCTCTAGCCAGCTGAGCTACACCGCCATTAAATGAAAATAAAGCCCAGCGGAACTGATGCCCTCCCGCTTGCAAAACAGGTACTTTTCGTTTAAGCGCGCCCGAAAGGACTCGAACCCATAACCTTCTGATCCGTAGTCAGACGCTCTATCCAATTGAGCTACGGGCGCATGTTATTAAACATATTATTGTATGAAACAGTGCCGAGGGCCGGGCTCGAACCGGCACGGTAGTCACCTACCGCAGGATTTTAAGTCCTGTGCGTCTGCCAATTCCGCCACCCCGGCGTTGCCAAATTGACATGTTCTGTTCGATGACGATTATTATCATACAATATATATCGTGGTTTGAAAATATATTTTTTTATGTATTTCTTTCCTAGATTTCCTTTTACAATCGATTTTGATCATAAATATCTAAAAGCTTCGGCTATAGGTTTACAGCGACAATAGCTCGGCAATATCTTACGTGGAAATTTGATTAACAAAACACAAATATGATGGAGTTGCAATTAGAAATTTGCCATCTCTTGAAGACGTACTTATTCTGCAAGTGATGCGAGGAACGAGTTCTCTCATTCCCCGCGGAGATACATGACTTCATCACAAAGATATATTGGATCTAAAGAAAATCTTGATATGTTCCAACAGTTGTTGAAATAGATAGAGATGGCTTTCTGAATTATTTCTTTAAACAAAAATGCTCCATAAAAAGGCTGCCCTTCTATACGAATAGGGGCAGCCTTTTATCATTGTATCCATGAAGGAGCATATGCAAAATGTAACAAGCAGCCACTAAGCACTGCTTACATCGTGATAAAAATCTTTATTTTTTTACCATTCTAGAGTTTATTCTATAATAATTACTTCCATATTAGACAAATTGCAATCAATTTGTAAACGTAACGACAAAATACTCTTTCTTTTTTAAAGATTATTTACACTTCTATTACAATCGGCTGAGTCCCTTCCCGGCATGCTATAACTTTATATGGAGAATATAGGGGAGGATTATCATAATGAGGAAAGAAAGAGCAATACGTATTGCGCTATTGATAAGTATCATAATGGGGGCTGCTACAATGCCTACATATGCCGAAACCGCTTCAGGAGATCTAGACACCCTTCAAAATACATTGCACGAACATACAGATGAACCAATTGAAGAAATAACAGAACAACAGCAACTCGAGCAGCTTAGGCAGCAGCTTGGGCAGCTTGATCAGGAGATTGCAAATACACAAACAGAATTAGCAGCTACACAGCAGCAAATTCAAGAAACAACAGAAGCGATTGCTTTAAAAAAGCAATCCATTGAAACACTTGAGACAAAAACCCAGCAACGGCAAGAAATAATAAAGAAAAGATTGGTAACATTACAATCCCAGCCAAAAGAAAACCTTGTAACAGATTTATTAACTCAAACAAACAGTATGACTGATTTATTAGATGGCATGTATTCACTCAACCTTATTTTCCAGTCCGATGAGAGCATGATCACTAAGCAGCAATTAGACCAAGAACAACTTGAAAAAGAAAAAAACAGCCTAGAAAATAAGGAAGCTGCATTGCATTCATATGAAGCCTCTATCCAAGAGAAACAGCAGCAATTAGAAAAAAACCAAAAAGAGAAGGCCGATGCCATAGCAGCTTTAGAGCAAAAACTGAATCAAGCGACAAATCAGGGGCAAGAACAACTCCTAATAGGTTCAGAGGCCTTTATCAAGCCAGCAGCTGGTGCATTTACATCCGGCTTTGGCATGAGAGGACATGAAAATCATAAAGGTATTGATATCGCTGCTTCCGGCACTGTTCCCATTGTGGCTGCTGCGGCAGGAACAGTTATCCGTTCGGACTATTCAGACAGCTACGGAAATGTAGTGTTTATCTCCCATCAAATAGATGGAAAAACATACACTACTGTTTATGCTCACCTGCAAAGCCGTTCTGTTGAGCAAGGACAAGTCGTGCAGCAAGGTCAGCCAATTGGTATCATGGGCAACACAGGAGCGTCACGCGGACAGCATTTACACTTCGAAATTCATGACGGCAGCTGGAATATCGATAAATCTAATGCAGTTGATCCAATGTTATTTTTACATTAACCTACTATCCGATTTAGAAATCGGCTACCTTATAACAAAAAGGATAGAGGCAGCGAGGGTTGCTGCCTCTATCCTTTTTGTATGACATATGAACCCATTCTCTGCAGCATGTAAAGGCTGCTATGGCTCATAATATGATTACATTTCAAAAAAGCTATCCCTTTCCACTTTACAAACTCTTAGTGAAAAGTTTTTATACCATTCTGTTTTACCTCTGTTCTGTGCCGCTTTGTGTGCTGCATGTTCCTTCCAAGCTTTTATATCATCCAAGGATTCCCAATAAGAAACAGTAATTCCTATCCCCTCATCACGGGCACTTTCTATTCCTAAGAAACCTTTTTGCTGAGAAGCCAGCTCCACCATCCGATCTGCCATTTTACCGTAGCCTCTGTCACCTTCAGTCCGCTGCGAAGAAAAAATCACTGCATAATATGGTGGTTGAGGCGTTTTTACAATCCCGCCCATATTTTGCTCCCCTCTCATAATCATATTATTTTTTCCTATATTTTACACCATATATTGTTTTTGTAAATCATGAAAAAATGAGAGAGTTCTTATCTGTTTCTCATGAATTCATTATCATTCTTTCACGCTTGTCAAATACTTCATCCCTACATTAGGATTAACTATAATTTTACGAGGTGTGTGAAAATGAATTTATCCTAAATACGTATGGAAAGCTGCTTTCGCTTACTCCTCTAGGAAAAAGAGCTGCTAAAAACACTGAACAAATGTAGAATACAACCTATATCTCCCTGCAAGCCGTATGAGCAAATAAAAATAAGACAACAAGAAAAAGCTAATAACACAAGCTCTCTTGTTGTCTATACAAATCTATTGCGTTTCTCGTTCATTTTTTCAGCAAACATATAAGCGTAAATCAAGTACCAATCCTCTTTTACAAAACACCTGCTCAACAAGTAACAATCGCCCTCAGATGTATTACAAAACAGGAAACGAGAATGATACCGTTGTCCCTTCTCCCTCTACGCTATTCAGTGATATATGACCTCCATACTTATTCACGAGTCTTTTCGCAATAGCTAAGCCTAAACCGTTCCCTCCCTGCTTCCTCGTTCTTGCTTTACACAAGTACAACTGGCACAGCAAGTACAGCATCCCAAAAATTTGTATGAACAACAGGAAAATCCATGCAGTCTCCTCCAATTATGATTACTTTTACTCGTTATTACCGAATGAAACAGCACCATCTTTGTAGAAATCTATGTACAAATTACCGTTAGTTCCCTTTACAGCATAATAAATATCTTCGACCGTTACATTTCTTTTCTTAAGCTCCTGCAATAACCAATCCATCGTATACGGATAGTTTAGATTTTCCCTTATAATTTCTCCGTCCATTATAAATTCGATCGGCATATTTATTTGTTGAGAGGCAGGGATAGACAAATCTTGTTTCGTTAAAGGTCGATACAGTTCTTTTTTCAGAACTGATAGCGCACCATTACTTTCCAACAGTGCATATTCCACCTCTTCAATATTGAAAATATCCTTCTCCCTCAAAGCCTCCTTTAAATCATCTAAAGAATATTTCATTTTTTTCATGTTTTCGTCTAAAATCAATCCTTTTTCAATAATCACAGTCGGATAACCAGAAGTCCATTTCCTAAGCTTTCTGTTCTTTAATGAGAGAAAAGCAAACAAATAAGCCATCAGACAAATTGTAATAACAGAGATGACCATCGGGAAGAACTCTAAATTTGTATTAAATGCAGCATTGCCAGCTATCGAACCAAGAGTAATCCATAAAGCAAGGTTATAGTATAACGTATGAGAGCTTAATTGTTTTCCTTGTAAATTTGTTATAATCATGAGCAGTATGAAAATAGCAACTGTACGTAAAATGGTTTCAATCCAATCAGGCATACGCTTCCTCTTTCCTAGTAAATGACTATTATCTTTATAGTATCCATATTTTCCCCGACTTTTTTCTTGATAAAACAAACTTCTTTCTAAAACAGGCAGGGAACGTACAGAAAGAAAAAACGACGGATTCACTCCGTCATTTTCCTTCAAAATACTCCTTAAATTTCTTATCATCTGTTTGCTCTTCATTCCGATAATAAGGATTGTCTTCCTTCACACTTGTTGGATCTAGATTCGTTTGAATCACAAGAGATGGGGAATGTGTAGGCTCCGCAATCACGCGGTCGCCTAACTCCTTAAAATCCGGCATTTCCTTATTTCCAGGCTGATTTGGCTCCATTCTAAGCACCTCCTATATGTAGCGTGCTTAAGTTCGGGAATTTTATGTACAAAAAAGCCCTCTTCTCTAAGAGAGAAGAAGGCCTACTTTCCATGCTTCGCTTAATTGATTTGCAAAGGAATAGAAGGAACCTTTAAAGGACCATAGCTAGAAGATGATTCAAAACAAACGACATACTTTCCAGGGGTAATATCTGGTCCGATATTTAATGTTGTTTGAAAACCTCCGTTAGCATCAGCAGACACGTAGTAGCTTGCCGGCTCAGAAGGATCATAATAGTCCCGCTTTCCATTTCCATTCATATCGACATATACAAATCCTGGCTCTCCTTTTGGAAATCCTGTTCCCGTTATTGTTACACTGCTATTTCTATTAACTGCCGCAGACGAGGATTGCAGCTTTGCCGCCGAGGATGTAATCGTTAGAATAGCCGGCGGGAGCTGCAAATCATATCTGTCTGACTTATAGCGCACATTATATTTCCCTGGTGCTGCGTCAGGAATTCCTAAAGTCCCGCTAAAAGCTCCGTTGCTGTCCGCAGATACAGAGACAGACGTCTCATTTGCGTCATAATCATAGTTTCCGTTATTGTTAGTATCTACATATACTCTGCCATAATCATTTGCCGGCAGCTTTGTTCCTGTCACGGTGACTGTCGAATGCGGGGCACCTGTGCTTGGGGAAATAGTCAATGCCGCGCTCGATTTCTCCAACGTAAAGATTACACTCGGAACAGATAGTGTTCCGCTGCTCGCTTGAAAACGAATCGGATATGTGCCTGCCGCTGCTGATGGAGCGTTTAACGTACCCTCGAATGTTCCGCCGCTGCTCGTGTATACATATGTGTACGGTTCAGTATATTGCTGCGTTCCATCTTTATTTGTATCAAAATATACATATCCGCTAAAGCTAGGCGGAAATAAGGTTCCTGATACTTTAATGCTAGTAAACGGACCGCCTTGTGCTGGTGAAATCGTCATTTTGGCAGCCGTTGGTGTAATTTTAAATATAGCTGGTGCTGCATTCAGGGAATCTGAGCTCGCTTGGAACAATACTTTATAGCTTCCTGCTGGCGCATCCGGCACAGAAAGAGATGAACTCGTAAATTTCCCATTGTCGTCCGCTGTCACATACGTATACGGATCTGTGGAATAATCAAATTTTCCATTTTTATTTACATCTAGATACACTGATCCTGACTCCCCTGCTGGAAAAGAGGCGCCGCTTACTGTAAAAGTATTACCTGCAGAGCCGCTTGCCGGTGTTACCGCAAGTTTGGCAGGTGTTGGTTTTACTGTAAGTGAAAGTGTTCGGACATTTAAAGGGCCAATGCTTGATTCATAAGCAATTGGATATGTGTCTGGTTTTACATTCGGGACAGAAAGAGAAACATTAGAAAAATTTCCTTTTTCCATCTCTACATATTGATACGGTTCTTCCCAATCAAATTTCTTGTTTTTATTTGTATCAAAATATACTCTTCCTCTTTCTCCTGCTGCAAATCCGCTTCCACTAATGATGACTTTCTCATGCGGAGCCGCTTCTTTTACATTTGCCTTCATGGCTGCAGTTGAAGGAAGTACTGTAAACAAAGCCGGGGCTACACTAATCGGGTCTTTGGCTACAGTATCCGATGTATAGAGAATTGGATACTGCGCTGCTTTAAGATCTGGAACTATGATAGAAACATCCGAAAAGGAACCTGTCATGCTTGTTCTTACATAAATGGATTCTTCATCCTCATCTAAAGATCCATTTTTATTTTTATCTAAAAATACCTTGCCAGATTCATCAATCGGAAACCCTGTCCCGGCTACTGTAACCTTTGTATGCGCAACGCCTTCGCTTGGCGCAGCGGTTAGTTTTCCTCCCGGCATTAGACTAAAGGACTTATTGCTTACATTCTTAGATACAACAAAGCTGTTGTCTGTGTACGTATAAAATCCTTTCTTTTCAACTGTAACCACATAACTGCTCGCCGGAATGCCTTGCAGAGTAAAACGTCCCTTTACATCTGTTGTTTTCTTTTGACCTGCAATAGTCACCGTAGCATTAGCTATCGGTTTTTTCGTTTTGCTGTCGAGCACTTGTCCACTGACAGAATAGCGAGACTTACCTGCCATATTGAACGCATACAAGCGGCTGTCGCGTGACGAGATATAAATATCTCCTTTTTCACTGATAGCAGGAGATGCAACAACTGCTCCGCCTGTTGCTGCTTTCCATTTTAGGGTACCCTTTTTTGAATCGAGCGCGTAAAAATAGGAATCGTCACTGCCAAAATAAACAACCCCATTTGCGTCAATAAGAGGCGCCGATTGGATACCGTCTTGTGTTTGGAAGGTCCATTGCACCTTGCCGTCCTTCGACTGGACTGCATACAGCTTTCCATCTCGGCTTCCTACATAAATCATATTGTTTTTATCGATCGCTGCTCCTCCGACAATATCCCCGCCTGTTTTCAGCTTCCATTTCACAAGACCAGTACTCTTATAAAATGCATATAAATAACCATCTTCAGATCCTACATACACTGTTCCATCTGAGCCAATTACAGGGGATGCGTCGGTATAGCTGCCAATTTCATATACCCATTTTTGTTTCCCCGCCGGCGTAACTGCATGTATGCTGCCAGAAAGGGACACAAAATCACCATAGCTTGAGTAATATGTATCGGTCACGTAAATGGTGCCATCTGCGGCTATAGCTGGCGTAGAATCAATGCTCGCCGTGCTCTTACTGCCATTTCCTTTATATTCCCATTTTAATTTTCCATTAGAACCAATAGCCAGCAATCTTCCCTTTGCTACAGTAGCCCCTCCATTTTCGAAAAAGCCGGATACCCCTACATATACCGTCCCATCACTGCCAATTGCCGGCGGTGAATTCAACCATAAGGAAGAATAGTTCTCCGCTGGGATTGTATACGACCATTTACCTTTTCCACTAGAACTAACCGCATATAACGTCATTCCGGAAGTCACATAAATCGTTCCATCTGAAGCAATCACAGGCGAAGCAGAAATAGCCTCCTGTGTTTTATACTTCCACTTTATTTTTCCATCAGGAGCAACTGCATACAAATATGTATCTTCAGAACCAATATAGATCGTGCCGTCCTTCCCGACCACAGGTGAAGCTGAAATATCATCGCTTGTTTTAAATGTCCACTTCACCGCCGGAACAGCGCTCCCCTTAAACCTAGACTGTCGATCCCAGTTCAAGGAAGTTGGCTGATCAGCATACCTTTCATAAGCCCCTTGCTGATACCCCTTCCCTTGTATAAATGGTGTCGTTGCTGCATTCACTGTTTGTACGAAAGGAAACACATAAAAAACAAATGCAATCGCTAGAAGCAAAAGGGATTTCCTTGGTACTGCAGCACGGATCCTAGAATCATCCATAATTTCACATCCTTCTATTTAATTAGAATATATATCAATACCATTTTAATAGAAGATACAAATATTAGGTAGAATTATTTTTCCGAAAATACAAAAAACGATTTGGTAAATGTAGGAATATAATCTCTGCCTAGCTTGTTATACTGCGTAACTGCGAATTCTCAAAAAACAATGTAAATTTTCTCTGTTTAACCCATCTGAACATGTAATAACTTGCAAGCCATACAAAAAATCCTTGCATATAATTGTATGCAAGGATTTCTTTTCAAACATTAGAATGAATATTTAAATTGCTCTTAAACTCAAATCTTAGTTCAACACTGCTAAAATCACAAATTGCAGCTCTTCCTCTCGTCCCCTCATATTGCCAGATTGTTTTATGTCTAATTGTTTCTTCTATTTAATATAGATTTTTCAAGAAAGACTCTTTAATTCTTCTGTTAAGCGCATAAATGCTGCCTTATCCCTATTTCGTAATGACCGGTCGATTTCTTTATGAATTTGCTCTTTTCTAAAATTACGAATTGCTTGTTCTAAGAATAGTTCAGCAAGTAAAGAATCTATAGCGTACGGCTCAAGTTGTTGAGGTGCATTAAGATAAAACTGGTTCATATGAAATCAACTCCTTGTCTTTTTTATATTGTACTCAAAATCTTCTGACTATTCAAATATTTAATGTTGGCACTTTTTGAAAATTATCCCATACTTATTATAACTGTTGTAATTAGTTAGACTCTTCAACTCATCACATACATCCTCCATTTACGTATAATATCGTATGTAATGAATGGTAAAAGAAAGGAGTGTTTGGCTTGTCAAACTTTGACCTAGCAAAATTGTCTGTGACATTCCTTCCTCCCGCAAATCTGTATGAGCCTGCTGTAGATCGCAAATATACACTAACTCATTCAGATGTAACTGGGGATCTGTTTTTAAGCATCGGATATATATACGATACTCATACTATTAACCCCCATCTTAGAAATGAAGTAATCGCTCAATGGACGAACAAGAATAAAGAGCTTGTCCTATTTGGAAAAGCATATATAAGCGGCGGAGAATTTGATGAAAAAACAGCGGGTGAGCGTTTTTACATGCTTCAAAAAGAAATGCCTGCTGCTTTAAAAGCAATCGTCAACGGAGACAAGCAATTTTATACGTATTTCCCCTCCCTGCTTAATGCCCATATTTATATTTATTTTGAATCCGTCTATCCCGACTTCAGTCGTATTGTATACTACGGTACACCAAAGCAATATTTGCATGATTCCGGCGGAACATAGCTCTCTGATCGTTTTTTGAGGACAATATTAAATCTAGAATGTATATCTCATTTTTCCTCTCAATATGGTGAATGAAATTATAATACAAATATATATATGCTCTTACCACTCATCCTTTAATGATTTTTATCACACTACGGTGATTGAAATTTTAGAACCCGGCTATAGATCATAAATACATAAAAAAAGTCCATACTAACCATAATACAACCAAAAAAGGAGCTGTATCATATGGAATCAAGCCAAGCTGGTGTGGAGCTTCGAGGGATGGTTATGTCAAATGATGGATCCGGCGCTGTGGATCATGCTGTTTTTCTCCAGGCATTTAATGAGTTTTTATCATCCAAAAGCTGGGCATTCTTTGGAAGCACAAAGCATCTTGAGACAGATGTTCAAGTAACACCAGATTTCATTCTGGAAACGGAGTAGAAGAAAGACGATCACAGAAGATGAATCTTATGCAGCGGAACACAAATAAAGAATAACGATTCTATAAAAAATGAATATCCCCTGCTATATTTCGCTATTTCATCTTCTGGCCTCTTCGTTTTTCTTCATATATTTCTCCCTTTCCTGCTTTTGTGTCACCCCCTTTTCTTTGCTACAGTGTCTGTATACAGTATTAAGAAAGAGGTATCGATCATGAGTGTTCTAACGAAGCAGTATGGCTATTTCGTGTTTGTTCTACCTGTACGCCCTGACATTCTCCCACTTATGCAGCAGCTGCGCACACGTATTTTCCATGTCTATAATAAATTGACAGAAGCAGAAAAAGAAGAGTTGTTCGTATATGACTCGCTGTTGCTTCATCAAGCTTCTTCACCGCGCATACAAGGACGGTGCATGCATAAGCCGCTCGAGCAATGGTGGTGGCATCTGGATTTAGTGGCGAATGGTTCTTTATATGTATGCGCGCGGTAGAAAATACGGACAAGGTGCGAGTCTCCAAGGAAGCTCCATAGTATCGCAGAGAGTATGTTTTTTGTCTAGTCCAAAAACATCAGCTACTCTTACTCCTTTTATATCCTCCCCTCATACTTCACACATATCTTGATGAAAATGATGAAGGGGCTATGTATACCGCGAAATGAAATACAAAATAGCTGGGTATACTATCCCTTGTGTTAAAAATCTGGAAAGGATGAGGGAAATGGCAGAAACAACGTTTTTTGTGAAAGAAGCAATCTCTGCTCAACCAATTCAAACGCTAGAAACGATGCTGGCAGAAATGGACGGCATTGAACGGGCATTAGTCGATGTAGAGGACGGAGAAGTCAAAATTCAATTTGATGAAACAAAGGTATCAGAAGAACGAATTGTTATTACACTCCAACAGCACGGCTTTCATATCAACTAGGCGTAATGGAATCTTTGGAAATAGTTCACTATTGAGACCGCATAAGCAAAGCAGTATATTATGTATAGCAAGACAGACAAAACAAATTGTCATTCACAGGCTTACATACCTGCGATGTGCGTATGCTCCTTGATGTTTCAAACCTATGATGAATGTAAGGGAGTTCAATAACTTTTTGCCAACAACATGCCCGCTTTGATTCGGGACTTTGAAAGCAAAAATGAGAACACCCACCTGTGAGAGCAGGTTTTGAAACACCAGAGCTACGGCAGAGCGGGATGCTACATACCCGCTTATATATTGAAAATGAAAATCCTTTCCGAACTGAAAGGATTTTTTTGATTATGTGGTTCTGTCTAATACTCCTGCTGAATTCAAGAAGAGCAATAAGCGTTTATGGAGACACTTATTGCTCTAGACCGTTTCCTTTATACAGAAGGCTTATTTGGTCCTTCTAGTTTCTTATCCCCAAAACCAGGCGCTTTCTCCATATCTTTTTCATTCTGCTTTTTGTTCATTTGCTGCTGCATGCTGTCGTTTGTGTCGGTTGTTCTGTTCTTATTCATGATTTTCCCACCCTTCTTTTTAATATAACGGTTCCTTATTAATTTTCCTAAACAGAGAAAAATTAAACACTGCATTCACACAAATCCTTTTCTTTCTCCCCATTCACAACCGCTTTAAAAACATCCAGCCAGCGATGATATTCCTCTCTTCTCGGTAGCATACTAACGAAGACCATACAAACATCAGGAGGTTGCATATGGAACATACCCTGCACTCATTCTACATGAAGCTGAGGGACAGCGTCGGGCAAACAACACAAACAATAAGGGAAAAGCTAGAAGAAATTTTAAAGCTGCGTACAGTCAAAGTGGCTGATATAGCCGAGATGATCCAAACACATCCCGATTCCGTTATTTCAGAACAAATTCTTCTGCATATTACGTACCGCACATATCGCCTGAATGCAGAAAATATGAGCTTCTACATGGAAACGAAGGCCGTATCCCAGCACGAGGAGAAAGCAGTAAATGGGGAACGAATTCTAGTAATAGAAATCCGCTCGCTCGGTCAAAGCTTATTCTCTTACCGTTCATACGAAAACAAGGTAGGTCTGCAAGATCCGGTAAAAGTAGAGTACTTAATCGAAAACCTAATTGATGATACAAAAAAAGAAAGCCTCATGTAAGAGGCTTTCTTTTTTTGCGGGTATACCGGCCGCGTTAGCTAGAATAGAAACGCTTTCTTATTTTCACAAAAATGCTTTCATAGGTTGTACGAATGCAGCTTGCTGAATACAATGTGTACGAGCATATGAATTAAGAAAGAACGAATGAGAACATGGGAGTGTTGCGTATATGAGCATATTAATTAGTTATGTCCTCTTAGGCCTATCACTATCAGCACCAATCGGCCCTATTAATGCAGCGCAATTAGATAAAGGAATTAAAAGCGGTTTTTTGCACGCCTGGCTTGTTGGTGTAGGAGCCATGTTTGCAGATGTTTTATACATGATGCTAGTTTACCTAGGAGTCGCTCACTTCTTAAATACATCCTTTATGAAAACATTCCTCTGGCTATTCGGCTGCTTTGTTCTAACATATACCGGTATAGAAAGCGTCCTCAGTGCAGGTAAAATTACAGCAAACCAAAAAAAGGCCGATGAATCTCTTTTTAAGTCATTTGTCTCAGGATTTCTTATGTCATTGTCCAACCCGTTAACCATTCTCTTCTGGCTCGGTATATACGGCTCCATCCTCGCTAAAACAGCTGCTTCCTATAGCACAAATGAGCTCATGCTGTACAGCTGCGCCATGATCGCTGGTATCTTACTGTGGGATTTGACGATGGCCGCCATCGCCAGCAGCTTTCGAAGATTTCTAACGACTGCTCTTCTTGCCTTTATCTCGATCATATCAGGCCTTTCACTCATCGGCTTTGGGCTGTATTTTGGATTTCAAGCATATACACTGCTCTTTCAATAAGAGAAATTACATACGCTTTGGCTCGGGAGAATCCTTCTCCCCTTTTTTCTTCCAAATAGAACGCATTTTTAAAGTGGCTAATCCAATAATGACAAGGAATAAAAGACTCACAAAAAAACCTGGTCTCGTCTCTGACTTCCAAAGTGTGCCGCTAATCGCAATTACAATAAGCAGCATGCCAACCAAACTCTTCACCTTGCTCCACCCGCTCTGATCAACTAAGCGCCTGAAGGAAAGAAGAATCAAAAACCATGTATACAGAAGCATTAACCCCGCTGCAGTTGTTAAATACTCATAAATCTCTTTTGGCAATAACAGCGCAACAATAATCGAAGCAATAAGCCCTCCGGCTGTGAGCGCTAAGGAAGGAAAAGAAATGCCTCGTTTCCCCTTCTTCGCAAATACGGCAGGCGCATCCCCGTCCTCCGCTAAATTCATCATCACATTGGTAACCGCAAAAAGCGATGCAACCATCGTTGAAAATCCAGCCGCAATTAAAACTGAGTTAAAAATAAACGGAATATACGGCAGATGGTAATCATGCAGTGCAATAACAAACGGACTTTCCTTTGTATTAAATTCTTTCCACGGCACCATCGTTAATGCCAGTACCATTGATGTAACATAAATAACAGTCAAAATAAGAAGCATTACTTTTCCAGACTTCGGCGCATCCTTTTGATCCTTTAGCTGCATCGACATCAAGCCCATTACTTCAATGCCGCCAAAAGCGTAGAAAGCATAAATAAAGGAAGACCACAATCCTTTCATCCCGCTCGGAAAAAGCTCCGCCATCTGATTTGGAACGTTTGGTTTATACTCTTCTCCGCCGTCAATGACACCGAAAATAGCTAATAAAGCAATGACAATAAACCCAAATATCGCAATTATCTTCAATACCGCAAAAATATTCTCCAAGCGTTCAAACGCCTTCATTCCAATAAAAATCACAAGCAGCCCTAACACGCCGTATCCAGCTGCGAACATCCAAAGAGGTATCTTTGGAAACCAGTACCGAGAAAAAATACCAAGGGCTGTAAGCTGGCTCCCCATAATCAATAGCTCGGAAGACCAATAAACCCAACCATTGCTAAAGCCGGCCCAATGACCGAATGCTTTTCTTGCATATGTACGGAATGAACCTTTTTGCGGGTCTTGAACAGTCATTTTTGCAAGTGCCTCAAATACGATATACGTACCGAGACCAGCTAAAACAAATGCAATGATAATGGACGGACCGCCAATTTTAATTCCTACGCTAGAACCTAAGAAAAAACCGGTCCCAATTGTGCAGCCTACCCCAATAAGAGACAGCTGCCACCACTTTAAATCCTTCCCACTCTTCTCCTGATTGCTGTCAGGTGTACAGGACATGCTAAATCCCTCCTTCATACTGACTTTATTGTGATGTACGAAAAGGATGTTTATGTATGAAGTTTTCCCATACTATACATTTTTGATGAAGCGGGTACAAAGAAGGAAATGAATAGAAACATACAACGCGGTCACAATATGCTTGTAAAGGAGCTGACGACCATGCTAATGAACCCAATTTTCCCGCAATCCTGCCAATATGATTCCTACGAGGAAAGCAATTTCTTAGATGGCTATGTAGATGCGCTGCAGGCGCTCGTAATTCACTACGAAAAATTCGAGCACCCGCTAACCGCCAATAACATCGCCTTAGTACAAACAAATGGAGAAGAGTACATCTTTCTCGTCGACACAGAGCAAGAGTATTTTGACGTTGTTCAAGTTACCCCTATTGATGCAGATATGACAGTCGCAAGCACTGTATCTGTTCGCCGCCTAAGTGTAGAGCCGAAGGAATAAAAAAGAGCGCCTTTGTATATCAGGTGCTCTTTCTTATTCTCTCAGTTCTTCATACACTCACATCCCGATTGACGAATGCCTCCTCCCTTTCTATACTAAAAAAATGAAAGGAAACGGGGGATGAACATGGACTTTCAAATCGGCTTTTTATCATTTTATGTCGTTGAGGTAAAAGGAAAAGGCGAACAGCTTGATAAAACGTATCGACATTTTCAAACATTGGACGAAGAAGACTATGAAGATAGCACATTAAAAACATTTTTGGACGGTGAATTCACAAAAATCGCTAAACGAAAGGTGGACCGCCACCCGAAAACAGAGGAAGCTCCAACAAAAATCGGACGCTTTATTGTAGAACCTGGACATGATCCAAGCTCCAATCCGAACTTCAACATGCTGCAGCGGCTGCGTTTTGCAGACACACAAGAAGCATTTCAAGAGCAAAGCGAAGCATTTGTAGAAGCGTACCTACACGCAAGCGCTGTTCGCGGAGGAGCCTTTATTATCGCCACTGCAAAACTACCAAAATACTTCAATGATCCATTTGTCTTTCTCATGAAGTGTGATTTCGAACAAAAGGTCGCATCTATTTCTGACGCATCAACACTGATTCGCCACGTAGAAATGGCCATCACAACAAAAAATATGAAATCCATTATGTACCCCTACATGCCAGAGGAAGGCATGATTGAAGAAAACGAATTAAAAATCCATCAAGCCTCCCACGCCCGCTACTTCGAAGATTTTCTTAAATTCGTAGAATACGGCGAATCCATGCCGCAAATTGTGAAAACACAGGTCATGAACATGGTATATGACCAAATCGATGATACATTTGAAGAAGGCACAGAAGAGCGCCAGCAGTTTGAGCAGGCGATGGAGGTTTGGTCAGCAAGTCCGAAGCGGGAACTGATGGAGCATTTTACAACGGAGGAAGTCATGGAAGCAGCGGCTCAAATTGTTGAGCATACGCCTGAGATTGAACTGTCACTTAAAGCTGATCATATTTCAGTGAAGGGGCTGCTTGCGGACTTTGGGGAGCAGATTCATATTGCGAAGGTGAATGGGCGGTATGTGCTGATGATTGAGGCGGATACTCTGCTGTTTGAGAAGGGATTTTCTCCGATTGAGTTTTTGAAGCCTGAGAAAATGGAGGATGTGCTTGAACGGATTGGACGGAAGGTGGAAATGACGGAGCTTTGAGCACAAAAAGTGACAGCTAAAGTGACCAAAAATACAGAAAAAATAGAGTTATTGGAGTTGTCTAAGGTTTCCATATATCTATTCGACATGCCACTTCTGATACAAAATTCAGCAGTAGCATTTTCTTTCATTAGCTGTTAAAGAATTATGTTGTTTTTCTTATGACTAACGGAGCAGGATAGCGCAATAAGAATTTTTGAGTGAATTTACTTACGAGTGGACAAAGGTAGCAGTAAAAATGCACAGCTATAAATATAGAACCCCTTTAAACCAAAGAGGGGTTCTATTATTCGTTATTTATCTTTTGCAATTTCTTTTCTATTAGGTGCAAGTGGAGGCTGTTCTAACCATCTGTTTTGCATCATAAGATTAAACCATTCTTTGGTAACCATTATATTTTTTAAAATGATTTTTTCATACTGTAATACGAGGTCTGTTCTCATTGCTGATGCAAGACCTGCTCCATGATATGTTTGTGCAGCTTGAAACAAGAATCCAACATGATATAGTATCAATTTATCTGAGAAAGGGGATTCTTGTGAAGCAGTTATTTCCGTCTCCCATGACATCGGAACTGGTAAATTATCAGCAAGCATAATTTTTGCGAATGCTTGTATTTGGTTATCCGCTGTTTCTTCCGATTTTAGTAAAAACTTTCGTACTTCTTTTGAATGAGTTACTTGACTAAAAGCGATGGAAAGGGTTTTAGCCATAATGCTTTTTTTAAGGTTGAACGAAATACTTATAAGTTCAGTTGCTGCTAAGGGACGCTTTTCTCCGAAGAATCCATCAGTGAAATTTTGACTTGAAACAAATTCAGGGGTTTCATCAGGATAGAAATAAGGATCTCTTTGAAATTTTCCTTTTTGAAGCAATAACTCAATTGTACGATGGTACATTCTTTTTGCATCGTTATCAAAAGAATCATAAAGTTCTCGCAAGTCTTTTCTGACTGAAACTCCAAGAGAAGTCGTATGACCCAACAACCCATGTAAAGTCATGATATGTAAGTAATCTAAACAGAATATATCAGTAAATAATCTCTTAGCACTTTTATTAAGGTCAGAATCAGTAAAACCTATTGGAAGAGGAAATCCTTCTTTCTCAATAAGCGTAATAATTTGTTTCTTTTGCTTTTCAAACGTCTGAATAGCTTCTCCAAAAACGCCTTTTATTGATTCGTCTTCAATAATGGAAAACATGTATCTATTTACAATATCTGTCATAGTTCCGTTTACGTACTGCCCCCATAAGCTCCCTATTTCAGAAGATGTGAGCTTTAAATCCTCTTTACCCATACTATCACCTCTACTTTAGTGTTCCCAAAACATTGTAATAGTAATAAGAACGATATATTTTTCTCATTCTTATTGTATTAACGGGTGCTTTAATTGAATGGGAACAGCCAAAGACCTCAATACATTGGTCTTTTCCTTTTGTCAAAAATCTACAATGAATTTTAACGAAGCCATTTCATTAAATTAAGCGTAACTATTCTCTATTTCCCATATACCCTTAAAGTACCGTTCCTTAAACTTCTTCTGCATAACTCCATAGAAATACCCTTTGTAATCACCTCTAATAGTACCTCGCTTATATAAAAAACGGCTCTTAATTCTATTCATAAGGTTTCCTAAAGTATGATCTATACTGCTAAAAAGAAAAATAATGCTTTCCCTTTTCAAGTAAAAAGAGTGACGCTTTTAGCAACCAAATTATCATATAGTTTGGTTGCTTTCTTATTGTTGCCATATCGAATGTTATATTTTTATGCATCCTGCTCTAACAAATCAAAATTCTATCCAATCATTCCAACGCCAGACGGTTTTTTTAACAATCCCACTCCGTTTGTTAAATAAAATCACTCTTTCGTCGTTCCCTCATATAAAAAGGAGATGCCCAAACAGGCATATTGCGTGCCTGTTTGGGCATCTCCTTGCTTTTATGTGTAATGTAGTTTTATTATATCAGATAGTAGTAATAATAATTTTTCCGACAAACCTAGACGCAATTCATCCTGCACCTTACTTGTGGATAAAGGGAATCGCTCAGTATGGGGAACTCTAAATAAAAAGAACCGACCCTTCTATCTCACCAGTCTTATCCTAGTCCTCGAAAATAAAAAAAGAGAGTCACTTCTGATTCCCCGCTAGCCTAAAGTATCTCTATTCTTAGTTTCCTTTTTCCTCTTTGTAAATCTTACTATAAATTATCAGTTGCTCTATTTCGCTTCTATAGTGTAATAAAAGCTTTTGCAATTCCTTCTTTTTACTTGGAGTTACAACCTTTCCATCGAGGTTCTTACCTGTCTGTAAAGTTTGCTTAACCTCATTCCTCATAGTTACTAATTTGTTTCCCGTCTCTTTTACGGTCTTAGTCTGGTACGTCCGCATCATTGTAATTAGCATAGTTCTAGCTTCGTGAGCTTTCTTATTCAACTACCCACCTCCAAGTTTTGCAGTCGTAATTTAACTGCTACACTATTTTAGCATAAATTGCAAAATATTTCAAACTGGATATGTTTCCACAACGTATAGATCAACTTCATTGTAATGCTTGAGCATATAGGTAAGAACACATAACAGCAAATAGCATATAGTAAAGAATAGCCACATAGAATAAGTCTTATAAGTAAATAGTAGTTGATTTATTTTGGTAATAGTGGCAGCAGCTTCAAAACTGCTTCTTTTATTACATCCCAATTTCCCCTCTCCTATATCTTTCACAGATAACAGAAAGCACATGATCTAACCTTTTATTACACAAAAAACATTTTTCCTGAAGGTTTTTTCGACGCTGATGTAAACACCTAGCTATAAATATTAGAAGATATTTGAAAAAGATGCTGTCTTATCTTAAACAGGAGCAGTGATACTTATGAATGTTACTGATATTCAAATTCATGTATTAGGGAACTATCAATTTAAAGATGCACATGCAACAATCGAAATTGATGGTGACAAAAAATATACTGTGCATGCTAAGTATACAAGGAAACGTGAAGTGAAAATAATTCATGATCAGGATTTACCTGCTGAATTAGAACCTTTATATAATAAAATGGAAAAAGAATTAAACAGACGTATCAGGGGATTACATTCAGCAAAGCTGATATTTGATGGGAGATGAGAAAATATCACTTACTAAAACAGGGGCAAAAATTAGTCCATTTACAAAAATTAATCCCTCTGTATGAATTTCACAAGTATCTCCATTGTTATTTATTCCGTTACCTGTTATTCTAAAAAGGAATTATTTTTGTTCGGTATATAAAGGATAGCTAGTATAAAATAGTTTGCATCTTGATATGTCTAAGAGCAAGAATAGTATTACAATTGTGTGTAGATACACACTAGGAGGTAACAAAATGTTACAAGGTACGGTTAAATGGTTTAATGCAGAAAAAGGCTTTGGATTTATTGAACGTCAGGGTGGAGACGATGTATTCGTTCACTTCTCAGCTATTCAAGGTGAGGGCTTCAAATCTTTAGAAGAAGGCCAAAAAGTGACATTTGAAATTACTCAAGGTAACCGCGGAGATCAAGCCGCTAACGTACAAAAAGCTTAATCAAATATATAAACAAAAAGGGGTTGACCCACAAGGCGTACATGTGCCTTGTGAGGCCAGACCCCTTTTTTGCTCATCCGAAAAAGAAAATAAAAGAACCGTTCTTTTTTTGGTAACGTTATTCATACAAGCCTTCTTCATATAGGCATCTCCCTTTATTAATAGGGACATTTACTTAGCTGCCGTACTCTCTCATATACTCGGTTTCGATATAAGTAACCCCTCTTTTCTCTTTTTTACTCGACTCCTTGTTTAACTCAAGTATCTATAAGCTGAAGAAACGAAAACAGCAACTTTAACCTTTAATCATTAAGATTGTTGGGACATAATAAAAATACCCAGCAAAAGAACTGGATAAAAATAAGAGGTCCTGCCATACTTAATAAGGTAGATTTCAAAATAAGCGATAAACATAATTAAAAATTTAATTATTTCCGATACCAGAAAGGGTGAGAAAATGAAGAAAAATCTGTTTACTAGTGGAGAAGAAGTAAATATCAAAACGTCTGGTGAATCGGTAACAATCTCTAAATACCAATATATAAAAAATATGAAAAGGTACGCTTACATTGTTAATGAATATCCATCTACTTTTTTCTTTGAAGAAGAATTGACGAAAGAATCATAACAAAAAAGCTTCCTTTTTATATCACTGCTCTATGGAAAAAGAAGCAATCCAGTCGCTTCTTTTTCCATAGTTAATAATCTTCTGTCTTTTTGTAATATCTCTGGGCATAATTTGGAGAATGTGATTGAGACGTAAGATGTCTTATAGGTAGTTATTCTTAGTAAGTAGTAGCAATTTCAATTAAATCCCATACCTCTGAAATACACTTCCCATCTAGTCTCACTTTTTTCCATATATTTTCCTCTTCGCCAGCTAAAACTTCACTCGTACTATCGTAAAATCTCCAAAATCCCCAGTTACTGATGTAATACTTTTCGTCTTTATAGACGAACTCAACTTCTCTTCCCATTCCCAAATCTTTAAGAAACTCATTGTAAGTATAATCCACAAATGTTTACTCCTTACGTATACGCAGTCGACACAGCATTCGAAAGCGGAAGTAAATAAACTACATTCTTAAACTTTGATACCAAATTATTGCTTTTCGTTCAATCTCGGATATTAACTGTTCTTTCCCTTTGATGTAGGAGTCAATGTCATAAGGAAAACGTTGGGACAATTCCTCTTTTAAGTCTCCATACTTTTTCGAATCATTTGGATGTACCCGCAAGTAATCCCGAAATGCAAGGTGCCGTTCAATTTGAGGATTACCTAATTCATAAATATGTACATGATGAGTCCTGTTGTCTCCTCCTTTTTGGAAGTATCTCCGTCCATTTATCCCGCTTTCTCCCTTAAACTCATAACCCAGGGAAATCATCACAGTTTTAAAGTTATCAATTCGATTAATATCTCTAACCACAGGCATGATATCGATGATAGGCTTAGCTTTTAAGTTATTTACAGATGTGCTACCGATATGATAAATTTCAATGATTTCATGTCTAAAAATCTTATGCAGTTTACGAGATTCTTCTTTAAACATTGAAGTCCATTGCTCGTTATATGGCGTTACTCCAACTTTTCTCATTAGGAATCACCTCCTTGCAAACCTCTTCCGTTCAGATAGGAGCTTCATAGCATCCGTTTATTGAACGGGAGGTTAAAGTAGAGAACTTGTTTTTGTGCCTTGGTGGAAAAACATCTTCCAATCACCATCTATAAGTTTCCATATCGAACTACGTAATGTATGTTGTAAATTTATTTCATTGAATATTCGATAAGTAGTTAATACTGTATCATCAGCTAATGGGTGTATTTCAAAATTGCTTAATATTACTTTTACTACACCTATTCCCTCTTCACCAATGCCATCCTTCTTGTACCATACGTTACCCGAACTTCCAAATTCAAAAAAATCATCTGCAAGTAATTCTGTAAGTTTTTCGGGAGATGTACGAATTTCAGGTTCTAACAATTTCTCTTCCAGTTGACGTAAATGTTCTTTTAACCAGGGCTCACTTCCCATTCCCAACTTCCCCTTTCTTAATGTAAGTTATAAACATAATACCAAGTAATGTTTTTCCCTCCTCAGCTAATTCGCCCCATTCACTTAACAAGGATTAGTTATTTTGAGTTCCATTCTGTTGCCAGCATTCCATAAACAATATGGTCAACATAATGGTCGTATAGCCATTCTGCTTGTCTTATTTTTCCTTCACATACAAAACTCAGCCTCTCTGGAATAACCCTGCTTTTAATATTTTCCTCAGCGGCACGAATATCAACCCGATTCAGTTTCAATTCACTAAAGGCATAATTGGTCAAAGCTTTAGCCACTTTCGTCATAATCCCAAAACCTTGATAATCCTTTCCCAACCAATAACCAATGTAAGCCACTTTGTTAGACCAATCTATTTTGTTATAACTAGCCGTTCCCACAATCTCTCCTTTATAAAGAATAAACGTTGTAATACCCTTATTTTCCGTATAATTCTTTAGACAAGATTGAATAAAGCTTTTTGTATCTTCAACACTTGTTGTCATATCTAGCCAAGGAAGCCATTCACGAAGATATTCTCTTGAATGATCTATGAGCGCAAATACTCTTTCTGCATCTTTCAACTCGACTAACTTTAGTGACACCTCTTCATCAATTTTATATACAAACATTATTTCTCCCCCTGATGATCCCCTGTTTTATAAGAAACACTTCTTCATTTTTGTTAAATTAACCTGCCCATTAATAAGAAAAAGGAGATACCGAAATAACCTCTTTAATTCAAAACAGGACAAAAAACCTGATTAAAGGAGCAGGTGCATAAGCTACTTTTTGTTTTCATAAAGGGATCCAGCTGACAAATCACAGATTTTATACGTTTATACACTAAAAACAAAGAAAGGCAGCCTCATTTGAGACTACCAATTGACATAACAGGCTGTATTCCTGCTTCCATATACCATGCTGTGATCATTGATAAGCGTAAGTTATCAATACAGTGCAGGGCATAATATATTTCTTTTCTCATTACTCTCCGATATACTTCGTGAACATAAGCAAAAAAATTTGTTCTCCATATTTCTACTTCTTCGATAGTTGGCTTATAGGACAAACCCATGGATTCTTCTGATACATTTTTCATCAATCCAGTAGGATCGTGCACTATTTTAATATTTTGAAGCCATACGGACAACTTTAATGTTGATTCTAGGTTAACTGAGCTAACGGAGTACGTTAGCTTCACATTTAATTATCGAGTATTTAAATAGAGTGCTTTCCTAATGAGCCACCCGGTATGGTCGGACTCTCGAATCGAATAGTCCACATTGTTGATTTTGCATCATAGTTAATCTTGACCGTCGACAGTTGATTGTGTTTTCTTTCCTTCATGATAGTCTTTCCATAGTGGACCGATGTATTTTTCTAATGTTTTTACGACGTCATCTCTTCGGCTCTCTTCGATATTTACAGTGTCATTTGAAATATCATTTCTAATTCGTATGAGCACAAATAAAGGAGGTAATGCAGCCTCACGGAGAGCCTTAATCATGGATTCTTCTTGTGGCGTAATATCCATAACGTATCTTTTTCCTTTCCAGTTAGGTTGTATAGAAATTAATATTAATTTGGCACTGAGGGGAATTGGCAATCATCCTAAACTCGAAAAAATCAGCATCTTCCCAAATCTTTCGCAACATATATCAAATATCAACAACATAATTTAACATAGCTTAAATAATAAAATTCGTTAAAGGGAAAACAATCCCTTCCTTCGCTGCCCCTCTTCGTTAACACAAGAAGAAAGAGACAACAGCAGCCATTCGTTTAAAAAAATTAAATTATTTTTTTAATAACTTCTACTAATTCATCCCTTGTATCTAACAATTTATTTTTTATACTTTCATTATTCAAAGGCGCTTCCAAATAAAAATCAGCAAACGACTGATACTTATACCTTGGTACAACGTGCATATGAAAATGCGATAATTCGCTAAATATTCCTCCATTTTGGCATATTGTTATCCCATCAGGTTTATACAGTGTCTTTATAGCTTTTGAAATTAATCGTGATGCCTGTATGATGGCGTTTGCGGTATCTGCATCAAGTTCATCAACATCTTCAAAATGCTCTTTTGGCAGGATCATAACGTGTCCTTCATTAAATGGGTCGTCGTCTAAAATACAACAAACAAAATCGTTCTCGTAGACCACATTCACAGGTGCAATTTTATTGGCTAGACTACACCCTAAACATTTCATATTTTCATTCGCGCTATCACCTCTCACGTTACTTAACTCACTAAATAAACTCTAATTATTGTGCTACCCTGTCCCATTAGCACAATAAAAAGGGTCACCGTAGCAATCCCTGTTCTTCAACTCTTGCACCCGTTAAAATCCTTAGATACTATACTTTCCAATAATAAGATGTTTGGGCGTGGAAGGTATTTCTTTAAGGGAGGTTTTTAGAAATTCAGGATAGAGCAAAATGTCATCAAGCTGACTAATAGGAGTCCATTTATAAATCAAGTGCTCTCCCTCTTCTCCATAAAAAGCCTCATCACTAAAATTAAATCTCTCTCCTGTTAATGTAACCTCATAATATAACCCTATCTCATGAAAATTCTTGTTATTATATTCAAAGAAGTTTTCAGTAATCCAAAGTAAGTTATTAACCTTAACATCTAATCCTAATTCTTCTTTTATTTCTCTTCTGATACTTGTCCGTGAATCCTCTAGGATTTCTACTCTTCCTCCAGGCAGTGCCCAATGTTTATCATCGATTTGTTTATGTATCAGCACATGATCATTTTCAATCATAATTGCTGCCACCCTATAATTAAATACAGCTTTTTCTAAATTAAATGTAGCATCCATTCCTTCTCCTCCTAATTCCTATAAAAACCATTAGTGTTTACCTATAAATACTATTCTCAAAAGCAATGAATAAACCCTCTATTATCAATCCCCTTTCACTAAACTGCCCCGTTAGCAGAAAAGAAAAAAGCGATCCTTTATTCAAGAATCGCATCTGTTTAATGAGAAAAATTACTTATTAGCTATTATCAAAAACCTTTTAGAATTTGTACAAATTCCTTTTTTCGTTCGATTACTTTCAATAAAATTGTTCAAAATATCAAAGTCCTTTTTTTCCTGACCAAAACTAGGGATGATGGGCGTATGTTTAAGTAAAAATATAAGGTCTTCAGGTCTTTGATAATACTCAATAGCATTGTAATCAAAAGAGTGAACTTCGGTAAAACCTGCTTCTTCTAACTCTCGAATATATTTCTCTTTTAATGTTCCATCAACTTCTCCGAAAGATTGTCCTCGCCCAAATGCTTGTTTCAAATTTAATTTATCAGCTTCGCTTACTTGCTGCGTCAGAAACGTCCCGCCTTCTTTTAATACCTTTGCCACTTCTGATGCAATAAAAGGAGCATGACAACTGGAAATCACATCAAAAAAATCGTTAGGAAATTGTAAATCTTCTGATGCCATTTGTATAAATCGAACATTCGTAGCACGAGATTTTTTAAAATTTGATTTAGCGGTTTTCATCATACCATTAGAATGATCTATTCCAACTAGCAATAATGCCGAAGATGCGATACGTAGTACATTCTCGCCGCCACCTGTACCAATATCAAGCAAAATATCATTTGGTTTACACGCTTGTTTCACTTTTTCATAAAAATTCCACTGCACTCCTATTGAAGTGCTCTTGATTTTGCTAAAATCCCAACCATTTATTTCTCCAACTCTATCATAAAAGTTTTTATATTCTAATTCATTCATTTTAAAATCCACCTTTCAAATGTAAAAAACCAAGTCACATAACAGTGCCCTGGTTCCATAACTAAAAATGACTTCCTGCACTGTTCTAAGTTTTAGTTTTCATAAAAAAGGGCAGACTCTCCCCTTGATGGCTGGTACGCGTTTTTTCCCAGCCCGAAAACTAATTACTTCGAACAATACAGAAAGACATCCACTTCACCCCGTTTGAAAGATTATATTTATGTTCTCTATTATTGTTAAATTATCCTGCCCGGTTAGTACAATAAGAAAAAGTGAGATTTCGCTATTAAAGTATCATACTATCAGCCAACCATGTGTACTTCCTAGTATCATAGATTATGGAAAACCTACCTCTCTTCCATATTAGCTCAAGAACAAAGTTTACAAAAAAATCCCCCTTGAAATAAGAGAAGTTAAGTCGGGTAAGCGAGGGGCATCGCTGCCCCTAACTCCCCTAAGAACCGTACGTGACAGTTTCCCATCATACGGCTCAAGCCTTCTTTTTGTCCGACTTCAGTCTCTTTAATATAGGCAAGGTAAGTGAACTAATTTTAAGTTCAGATTAGACGATATGAGGTTTTGCGGAACAGGCATGTCTTTTACGACTACCTTTTCACCGTTTTGCAGTGGAATTTTGCAGATAGCACAGCGGTAACTCTGTTTTCTAGCCAGTTTCATTCTATCCATTGTGTTCTCCGTATCAAATACCTTACGGTCTCGTTTTTCCCAGTATTCTTTCAATGCTGGGTTATCAGGACTATTTTTGAATTTCACCATGTTGTGTCTCTCAATCTTAATCCACGACATGTGTAGGAGTTGAATATTTGTTTTCGGACAGGTTGGTGTCCAATCATTTCCACCATGATGTGGATATCTGTAATATCGTGCATATATCCAATTCCACGATTTCTTAGGATGGAGCTGTCGAAAATGTTTACGGATTCTCCAATAGATATAGCTATCCATTGCGCCGAAGATTTTCTTAGAAACAACGTGTTTCCAGTATTGCCCGTACCCTCTGATAATTGGGTTAAGCACTCGGATGACTTCCCCGATGGGCTGTCCTCTCATGGCACGCAAAGTATCTCCAATCTTCTTCTTAGCCTTCTGTATACTGCTCTTGCTTGGTTTAATGAATAGTTTGTTTCCTTGTTCTGTTTGATATTGGCGAATTAAGAATCCTAGGAACTCAAATCCTTCCTCAATATGTGTAACCTTCGTCTTCTCAGGACTTAATTCTAGCCCTCTGTCTTCTAAGTAGGGACGAAGTCTCGTATATACTGACAGTGCTTGTTCCTTCGTCTCAGTCAATACCACAAAATCATCTGCATAACGAATAAGAGTAAACTTACAGGCAGGATTTATGATATAGCTATCGTTTGCTTTATAGTTTTTCTTATAGGTAATACCTAAGGTTTCTTCCATTCCATGAAGGGCAATGTTAGCGAGAAGTGGGGAAATAATTCCCCCTTGTGGAGTTCCTTCTTGCGTTTCAGTGAAGAGGTTTTGCTCCATGTATCCCATTTGAAGCCATCGCTTCAATAGCTTTTTTCCTGGGAAGTGAGAAGTTTGTTTAAGTATCCATTTATGATTGAGATGATCAAAACAGCCTTGAAAATCTCCTTCAAATATCCATTTCCTCTTTGTGCCCCCGTTAATTCTATTGAAGATGCTTCGTATGGCATCATGAGTACTTCGCTTAGGACGAAAACCATAAGAAATAGCCTCAAATCTAGCTTCCCACTGTGGTTCAAGGGCATTTCTCACTATATTTTGATAAACCCTATCTTTTATAGTTGGAATACCTAGAGGTCTCAACTTCCCATTTTTCTTAGCGATGTATATACGCTTAGCTGGTTTTGGGCGATGTTGTAACGTGTTCCGTTTTTTGAGTTGTTCATAGAGGAGATTTCTTTCTCTACGACTCAATGCTACCTGCTCGTCGACACCTGCTGTTCGCTTTCCTTTATTCTGTTGTGTTACTCGTCTAATTGATAACAGTAAGTTCGCCTTGCTTCTTAAAAGTAAACGCTGAAGCTTTCTTACCTTCCTTTGTTGTTGTAACTGTTCGGCACGGTAAATTCTTTGTCGTAACTTCGTCACATACATTTGGACTGCTTTCCAATCCACTGTGTTCCAGTTTGTATACGAGACGTGCGCCGACGCTCGTTCTGAGGTATTCATAACCGCACGCTCCTATTCGTCAGAAGATAACTTACAAATGTATTTCCATGTTGAAGACCTATAAGAAGTGGGCTCCCTTTCGGGCTTGTCATGAGTTTGTCCGTGAGGACGACAATATCCGCTCAGTTATACATATACCTATGCTTTCCTGTTTCCTTTCAGATAACGGCTTTTGCTTTCTCTTATATCCTTTACCCTCTGCCACGTCGTTTGACTTTGCAGTCATCCTACTGCTTATGCAGATGACATAGGGCTTACCAAGTTTCGCATTCTACAGAGGCGACAGGGTTAGGTGGGCTCTTTACTCCGGATAAGTTGTGGGATGCAGCGCGGCAGCCTTATGAATCTACCTTTCCTCTTATCAAGACCTGGGCAAAGCTGTACATTATCCCAAGCTAAGCGTTGCGAAGCTTATGAGCCTTCACTCTCGTTCACCGTATCTGTCTTCTCCTAGCGGTGTTCTGGATTATGTACTAATCCTCTGTTTCCGCATTTCCTCATGCAACCCACGGACTCGTTACCAAGTCCGCAGTTTCGAATGGAGATAGCCTTTGCATCTAGTCTAGTAGCGGAAGCTACACTGTGAGAATGCGACTTCTTGTCGCACCGTAAGATGGCTTATGGGCAGTACAGATATTATTGAGATAAGCGGGAATAATACACCCTATCCTGATAATTTGAAAGGAGAATTCACTCATGAGCAAACTACAAAGGACATTGCTATCAATTTTTCTTGTTCGTGCAAAGATAAGCTTTCTCGCTAAATTGCCTTGTTATCTAACTCTTCAGTCTCATCTTTGAAAGTTCTTAAGTATATCGGTTTAAATTGCTCAATGCTTATCTCATTCTTTAAAAAAGACTCAATTAACTTTATATACTTATCAAGCACTTTATATTTCATAAGATAAGCCCTCCGTATCAAATCAGCTATCTACCTGTTCTAGTTACCATAATTTCCGATATTGGAAGTCATGTTGTTAGTTCAATTAATTTAAGTTCTTCTATGATGAAAACAATACACTGAAACTAATATATTTCCGTTGCATTAACTGGTAAGTTCTTAATATGTTTGAGGAATTTCGTCATATTGGTATCGTCATTGATTGGATATGTAAAAAATAAATGTTCTGCTACATCATTTGCTAAAATCCGAAACAATTCACAAGTGACAAATATAGATTTCCATACATTGTCATAGTTGCTGTCAGAATAGGTTTCTCTATATAAATTCCAATATAATTCAGGAAGATACTTTTTAAAATATTTGCCCATCTTTCCTGTTGAAACTCGGAAGTCATGCTTTGTACCAATCCACCAAGAAACCATTTCATCCAGTCTAGCCCTTATGACATATTCAAACATTAGCTTTGCATATGGCAATTCATCACGCCAAATTCCTTTTGCAACGTTTTGCAGACACCACCAAAAATCATTACAGCAACCCATAAACATCAGTTCTGTTGGCTCTTTTACTTGGTAATCAATATCTGTAGGGTCAGAAATATGTGGTAGGCAGTTGTCCTTATCTAATAATGGAATTGTTAGTTTATCAGTGACATACTTACTAATCATAGTTTCTTTTGTTTGGATTCGAAGATCTATACGATTTCCATCTGTAAAGAGCATTAAATATCCGTAAGATTTATCCAAATCCGTATCTATACCCACAAGTTTATCATTTTTATCAGGCTCTTGAATCATAAGCAAATCCCCAAAAACATTTATCCATTTCTTATCTTTTATAAAAGAGGCTGTTTCCGTCACTACATAAACAATATCGTAATCTTGAAAAATGTCTTTAGGAGCGTTAGGATTGGTTCTTGAACCGTTCATATACACTGCTCGAATTCGTTCATCCTTTTGAGCCACTCCCAATATTAAATCAAACATTTCTTTTTCGCTTCTCACTGAAATTCACCTCATAGTTTCTAATACAGCACACTTCTACAATACACCAATAAATCCTTTTTTAGTATGAACAAACTAATCTTCCCATCCGACGGGCATTTGAACAAATGGATAGAGTAAAAAAGCTGCCGAATTAAATTGACCAGTTTAGGGAAGCAAAAAAAAAAAAGGCTGCCACAGCAACCCTGTTCCTAAACTCAAAAACCTGTTAATAAAGACAGATGTAATATTTGTAATAACTATTTCTTCAAATCTATAATAATATCTTTTAATACAAATTCCTCATTATCCTTACCGGGTTTTTCTTCTATCGGAATTTCCTTAAGTACATTCCCAATTCCTTCTACCCCTCCGTAATTAGCAGGAGTATGATTCCATAGGTTGACATGAGGGGTTACAATCAACTTCGTTGCCTTTGGGTCTAGTTTCTGAAATGTTTTACTCCAGTTCACATCGTAAGAACTTTGCCCTCTCCCCCCGTTGTCCTGTCCTACATAAATGTTTCCTAGATCATCCTTAATAGTTAAGTCAACACGTACCTCATCCCACTTGTTCTTTAAATTCTCAGCAACTTCTTGGTTGTAATATATAACAAATGACATCGGTGAAATAGATAATTTTTCAATTGATACTGTTACATCATTTTGTGCAATGCTACGATTTACTATTATTTCTTCTCTTTCTGTCGCCTTCAAAGAAAATTCAAAGTCCCACTGTCCTTTTATATCTTGCTGTTTATCCGGATTTTGAATACTATCTATTTCCCATTTCACAGTTGCATTATCTCCTATACTTCCATCTACATCACTGACGGTCAACAAACCTACATAATTATGTTTGTCTACCCTTGAAATACCCTCCGTGGAGCCTAAAGCTTTGCCGCCTTGTATCTGTAACCTTCCTGAAGGGAAGGGATTGTTCCCTAAGTCTTGATCGCTTTCAATTGAGTATGTGAGAGATAGTGTTCTTCCGTCATAAACCGCGTCACGTATTGAAAATGTAATTCCGTTACTCTGTTTTGTAATATTAATTCCCTGGGCATATTTCTTGTAATCATGATACAGTCCATTTTTTGCATTATTTTTAGTATCGACATTCTTAGGAAGCTCATTTTTTTCTGAATCAAAAAATCGAAAGATATCTCTTATTACAGGAATGCCGTCAGCAGAAACAGGAAAAGTCAATCCAATTGTCGTGAGCGACAGTCCTATAAGAACAGAAGCTGCCATAACCCTTTTTCTCTGTCCTTTCTTTGTCGCTTTCCCCCGTATGGATTTCTTCAAGGCTTGTTTGACTCTTGCTTTCTCCAACTCGGTAACTTCCATTTCTGTAAATTCATTCTCATCTATGTCTATGTGACGCAACACTTCATAAATATCTTTCATATCATACTACCTCCTATATCCAAATTCGCAGCTTTGTTGTGGAGCTTCTTCTTTCCCCTATAAATGCGATTATCTATGGCGGCTTTGGTTAGACCGAGCTGTATGGAGATATCCTCAGTTCCGAAACCAAGGAAGAACTTCATAATAAAGATATCCTGGTCAACAGGGTCTAGTAGATTAATAAGTTGAATGAGTTCATTTTGATTTTCCTTTATGATGATTTCATCTTCTGTTGATTTCTCCGTACTTACGTCTAGACAAGCAGGAACAAGTTCAACGCTCTTGCTTGCCTTTCTGTAATAATCTAACGCTTTAAACTTAGCGATAGTACAAATCCATTTCTTGAAGTCATCTGCATCTCCATGGAACTTATTTGCATTGTTCCATGCGGAAAGAAATATATCATTAATACATTCCTCTATAACGCCTTTGTTTCCAATAGGTGCAAGAATCTTATAAGTGACACCTTTTACTAGAGGTAAGTATGTATCAACAATAAATTCCAATGCATCCTCCTTTTGTCGCTGTAATCGTTTTATAAAATTTTTATCATTAGATTTCATGCAACAACTCCCCTTGTTTTTTCTGTAAAAGCTCTTATACCTTATATAACGTATCAAAATATGTTTTCTCTCATATTTCTCATAAATATATTTAAATTAGCCTTATTACTTTAGAAATAGTATGGTGCCAATGTAAATTTAAAAGCTCATTGTGTTCTACATAGAATTGTAATTGTGGTAGTATGTTTGATGTCTTTTTAAATCTCCATCATCACTATCCATTAATATCTCCTCTTTTTAATAATTCTTATTTCTAATTTAACTCAAACTAACTTGCACCGTTAGCATAATAAAAAAGGTTGCCGTAGCAACCTCTGCTCTTGAACTCTTGCCCCTGTTAATTCAACAAGAACTTTAACTAATTGTGTTCGTTCGTACCTTTCCTTCAACTAAACGATAAACTACTTTTGTTATACATCTTTGTATTTAAAATGGAGTTATATTTCTCTATAATCATTATTTCACTTTACATTGAAAATCCAATAATTTTACAAGATCTATTCCTTCTCTCTTGCTTTTTGAGTATGTCATGAGTTGTCCAGCTTTGATAGCATATGTATAGGTCTCTGTTGTATTTATTCTTTTTTCATGATCAAACTCGACCTGTACGTTACGAAGTTGTATTTTTATAATATGTGTGTATTCTGCATCATGGCTCGGAACAATCCATATTTTTCTTTTATCATCTGAATACGATGAACCAAGATCACGAAATTTATAATGTTGTGCATAATATTTAGAACGGGCATGAACCATCGGTTGAGCTAAGATGTCTATTATAAGGTTTTTGTGCACATCATTCTGTATCTCATCCTTCTGGGTTAAATGTAAAATCTCGGTTGTAGGATTAGCAGAAGCTTGATTCATTCCCATAGTTATTAGAAATAACGTCATTAAGAGTGTTTTCAATATTCATCACCTTACATTCATTGTTCCTAAATGTGAAGTTATTTATGTGGAAAGAAAAGCTTCCTAATTAGGTTTTTGCTTTTTTCTGTTTATTTCAAGAAGCTCGTAAAGTCTTTTAGCCCTCTGATTTCTATCCATATTTCTGAAAATCCTCTCTTTTGTTTATATAATTTGCGTTAGAGGAAGTAAATATATTTGATTTACTCAACATTAGCACACGTTAAATAAAAAAAGTCGATTCTTTAATTAGTTCTAAACTGTCTAAGGAAAACGTGATTGTAACTGATGCTTGGAGAGCGTATAAAACCTATGCAAAAGAAAAAGGTTTAGAGCATTATTGAATTAAATCAGATGATGGCAAACACGTTATTAAGGCTTGTATCACATTCAAAACGTCAATGGTCTCCATTCTCGTTTGAAACAATGGATAGACCGATTTAAAGGTGTAGCTACCAAGTATCTTGACAATTACCTCGCTTGGTTTTTGTTTATAGATAGTTGTAATAACGAAAGTACAAAGCATAATATCAAAGAATTTTTATTAACATCATTTGTTTTTGAAATGACACATACTTATGATAGTTTACGGTTGTCAAAATTCAATGTATAGTTCTTCTTCGAAGGTCAGTTTAATTTAAAAGGAATTTGTGTAATAATATTTATAACTATTTTTAATGAGGTGAAAGAATTGGTTAGAGGAGATAGATAGCCTCCTAAAATAGATGTTGTTATAGTTTTAGGAGGCTATCTTAAATTATAGGAGATGTATATATATGAAACAAAATAAATATGATGATGTTAATTTCTTTTCTGCGTATGGAAAAATGCCACGTTCAGTTAAAGGACTTGAAGGTGCGGGTGAATGGCACGTATTAAAAGAAATGATACCTGAACTGCGAAATAAAAGTGTACTCGATTTAGGATGCGGTTTCGGCTGGCATTGCCGTTATGCTCGTGAACAGCAAGCAAGTTCTGTTATTGGAGTTGATATATCTGAAAAAATGCTTCAAAAAGCTCGTGACATGACAGATGATTCTGCGATTTCATACATTAAAATGCCAATTGAAGACATCAATTTTTCAGATTCTCAATTTAATGTTGTCATTAGTTCATTGGCTTTTCACTATATTAAGTCCTTTGAAGAAATTTGTAAAAAAGTATATCATTATCTAAAACCTGGAGGAACTTTTGTATTTTCAGTTGAACATCCAATTTTCACTTCTCGGAATGAACAAGATTGGTATTATGATGATAAAGGGAATCGTCTACATTGGGCAGTTGATAATTACCAATCAGAAGGTTTGCGGGAAACAACATTCCTTGCTGAGAATGTTATAAAATATCATAGGACTTTTTCGACCTATATAAATGACTTAATTAATTCTGGTTTTATTATAAGGGAAGTCAAGGAACCGATTCCTTCTGAAGAAATGTTAAAGAGTATTCCCGAAATGAAAGATGAACTCCGAAGACCGATGTTCTTAATAATTTCAGCAGAAAAATAATATAGTTTAAAAATTTTATACGTTCAACAAAGTTTTCTCTTATTAAGCTGAGCGTTACTTTATAAGCGAAGGGAAACCCTGATAAAAGGGGTTTCCCTTATTAATTATGCAATTTTTCAACATTAAGATTTAACAGAGCCAATTATTTAAAGAATAATGCATATCGTATTCATTTAAGGTTTACATACTCGCTCAAAGCGGAAGTTGTTCAATCTAAGTATTCTCTTGCTAATGCAGGATTCAGGTAACGTGCCATAGCTGTTTTCGCATTCCTAAATCCGCATTTCTCGTAGAAAGAGTTGTTCCCAGTAGTCGCAATCAAATGGACACAGGATATATCTTGAAGATGTTCAAGAAGATTCTCTATAAGCATTTTTCCTATGCCTTGCTTGTGAAATTGTTTATGAACTACAACATCATAGATAGCAGCATTAAACACTCCATCAGAAAGCGCCCTTCCAAGACCCACAATTCGTCCTTCATAGTACGCAAGTGCAACTATGGTACTTGCACTAAAAATCTCTTTTATTTTGTCTTCATCATGTTCCATCCAGCCAACAGAATGATACACAGCTTTTATCTCTGTCCAATTTATTTCAGACAAATCATTTGAGATTATAAAGGTCAATATCCTTCTCCCCCGATCCTTTTATCACAACATGTACAGCAAGCCCCTCCCACCATTCTAAAGAGAAGTTTCACAGTACCCACAAGCGGAATATGTGGTCTACAAAAATAATTCCATTTCATTGTTTTTAAAAGTAAACCCCATTTTTTTATATAACGGTTTTCCATCTTCCGAAGCATGTAACCAAACTCGTTTTACTTCTTTTTGCTTACAATGCTTTATACACTCTTCAAGTAACCTTTTAGCCAATCCTTTTCCTCTAAATTGAGGAAGTGTGTACATGTTAAGCACATAAGCTTCGATCCCTTTTACATTGTCTAAGTAAGGTGGTCTTTTAAATAACACGACACCGCTTATGCTTACAACTTCCCCATTTGATTTGGCTATGTATGAAATAAATTCATTGTTAGGTAGTGTTTCCTCTAAATATTTTCTAGTAGCATTTACTACAAGTTCTTCGTCTTGTTCAGATTGTATTTCCCCTACTTCTTTCAAAAGAGCTACTCGTAAACCAGTAATCTCGTCTATGTCTTGGAGAGTTGCCATATAAACCTGGTATTGATTATTCATATAAACCCCTCCCATTTTAGATGACCTTTTAGAATGACCGGAATAATCCGTTTTTACCATAATAAGGTTTCTTCTATCACGTTCATTGAGGTTAACATAACGTCTTAATATAGAAAGTGAATTTGCGAATGAGTTTACCACTAACAGATTTTCCTATAAAAAACAAGAGTGGCGTTGTCGTTGAGTTGTTTCGTTACACCCGTCTTGACATAGCTCATTTTTTCGTACAGATAACAGTTGCGTTCTTCTTCTAAAATGGTTGCCAGTTCCCATGTAGTTGCTTGAGGAAATAGTTCCTCTATTAGGCGTATCACTTTTTGGGCAATCCCTTGTCCCTGAAATGCAGGCGAAATAAACATAGGGCTAATCCAGAATTGCGTTGTTCCTTCCCTCCAAAACATACATACAGCACCAACCAAAATGTTGTCAGCAAATATCTTATAAAATCCTCCGTAAGGATTGGTTATTCTTTTTATTACTCTATCGATTGTCTCATTTGCAGGATTGGTATTAAAATCCTTATATTTCTCTAACAACGGCATAAATGCAGCTATTTGGATATCAAAGATGGATTGTGCATCAGATTCTATTGCTTTTTCTAACCTAATCTCCATAACATACCTCCTCTTATTGTCTAACAACAAACCCCTTCCGCTATTCTAAAGAGAGGTTCCACAACATCCATCCGAAAGCAGAAATACATATATATGTTCTATCTGCGATTCGTGTAGTCGCTTTTCAATATCCCATAAATATCTACATCTTCATAGGTTTCCCATTTCAATATATCTTGTTTTAATGTCCCTTCATAAGCCATCCCAATTTTCTTCATTACTTGTGTTGATGCCCGATTTTTACTCATTGCAGGTGCCCAAATTCGATTTAGATTGAGTTCGAAAAAGCCAAAATCCATTATCCTTTTTGTTGATTCTGTAGCATAACCTTTTCCCCAATATTCCTTACCTATCCAATAAGCAAGTTCTCCTTTGTTATGCTGTTTATCAATACGGAGTGTCATTGTTCCAATCAATACATTTTCATCTTTCATTACAATAGCAAATGGATAAGCGTCTCCGTTTTCAATAATCTTTGAATGAGTTTCAATCCAATTTTCGGCTATTTCCAACGTATACGGATGGGGCATCAAGGTAGTCTCTGCTATCCCCATATCTCCACCTAGCTCCTAAGCCCTCGAAGCATCGCTAATCTCGTATGAACGTAAAATTAAACGATTTGTTTGTAAAATATGCATTCTAATCTCTCTCCTGTCTCTTACTCTATTTTTACTCAAAACGTAGATAGTCAGTTTATTTTGCATAAAGAACTATATATCTTTACCATAGAAAATCTTTAAAATAGCTTTATAATCTGGTACCTGTAACTTTTTGTATTGGTTAAGAAATTCCGTGTTGTCATATTGCACTTCTTTTAGCTCAATAGAAATGCTTCCTAGATTGAAATTGCCAATACCGTATTTGGCTAATAGTTCATGATTACACCCTAATGAACCTAGATTTACAAAGACTTTAGCGGTCATTCGAAATAAATGAACGGGATGATGATGTCCAAAACAAATAAGCTTTGCTCTATAATCCTGGAATAAGTCAGCAAGATGCTCTAGGGTTGGTTGAACAATTTCACTAAACGGCTCTTTACTTATATGTTCATCTAGTTTGTCAGATTTAATATGGTAGTGAGTTAGGATAGTGGATACCTGTTCAATGTTGGTATGTATCTGGGAAGTTCCTCAAGTTTTGGAATAAAAGAAGGATCTAAATGATGCATTGTATCCTCTATTCAAATCGAGTTAACATAATCACTCATGCTTGAAAGTAATAATTTATCATTACTAACAAATCACTTTATTCATATATCCACTTCATCGCCTGCCAATGACCTGTTCTGCATATGTTGCTGTAACCTTTTCCAAACCAAAATAGTAGCAATTGAAAATAGGATGCTTATAAATACATATGGATACCTGGAGTTGAAATGGTAAAGACTTGTGCCAACAATAGGTCCTAATACAGTTCCCAGTCCTTGTGCAGCGGTAATCATTCCCGCAACAGCCCCCTGCTCAATAGGTGTTACAGATAAGGATGCCCCTGAAGACGCTCCAGGTAAAACAATTCCTATTCCCAATCCTAATAGTGCGAAAGCAATATAAATACTCTGAATATGATCTTGGAAGAACAAACTAACAAAGGACAGCAAAATGATGGGTGTTCCGATTTTAAGGAGTGTATTCGATGATAATTTTAACGTTCTCACAAACAAAATTTGCGACACTACAGAAGTAAGTCCAGCAAGCATAAAAATGAATCCTACAGTATGTACTGTTTCGCTCGGAGAAACATGGAAATGATCTTTAACAAAAAAACCTGTAGTAACTTGCATAGCAAGAACAGAAACCTGGAGAGAAGTAATAATAAACAGGTACTGCCAGATTCGACTGTCGAATGGACTAATTTTTATACTGATTTTACTGTTAGAGTGAGATACATTTTTGGGTTGTGGTACATATATCCAAACTATAATAAAACCAAGTAAAGGTAACAAAGATGCAAGGTAGAGAGGAGTCATAAGATGATTCCCTGAAAGAGCTCCCAACGAAGGTCCTATAATTGATCCCAACCCACTGCCCATCCACACTAACGTAATACCAGCAGTTCTTTCTTTACCTTCTGTTGTATCCGCAATATAAGCCTGTGCAGCGACAGGAACAGTTGAAAAAAATACTCCAGAGGTAATTCGAGTGAGTAATAACAATAGGAATAACAAAAGAGTTGGAGTTTGGTGAGATAACCCCCAATCACCGATAAAAGCAAACAACATGTATAGTAAAAAGCAACTTCCTAAACCCATTAACATGACACGTTTTCTGCCAATTCTTTGGCTTTGTCTCCCCCAGTATGGGCTAGCTACTAACCACATAAGAGAGGATAAGGTAAAAAACAATCCTGTTTGTATTTCGCCTATACCAGTTTGGCGTGCTAATGGTGCCATAAGAGGATTTATTGCATTTCCACAAGAGTATTGAAATAGTACAGCCAAAAAGATCACTAACGCTGGTTTCATAATGTCCTCCTCCTTTTATGATCTAAATGTTTTTTACAAACACAAAAAATCCTCATCCCATGCGGGACGAGGATTTACTCGCGGTACCACCCAGCTTATTGACCAAATGCCAATCACTCTTTATAGATAACAGTATAACCCGATAATGACTCACGCCATTATACCTCCAAAGACGTAACTTCCCCACACGCTGTGACCAATTCGCACCTACCATTGGCTCTCTGCACACTCCCACGTATGTGTACTATTCTTTATCAACGGTTCTTATGGATGATTAATATGGATTATAAATTCTGTGAGATAAAACTGTCAATATATAACAACATATATATCGAGAAAAAACTCCTACCTCAGTTCCGATTAAACGTGTCTGATGTTCAACTACCCATCTTTCATTTTCTCCTTTATGTAAGAAAATCAGTTCTTACATGGGAGTTTAGTAAAACATTCCTGCGCCTTTTAATGCATTTTGATAAACTTCATTATTTGTCTTTTGAACATCATTCTGAGTATCTTTGTGTATATGTTTACAAGGTTAGGAGAATATTTCTTACTATAAGTCTCTGTTCAAACATGATTGTTGATTTTGATTCATGTCAGGAATCCTGTTACAATCAAGGTATTACAACTTTTTGGGAGGATCGCAGGGACATGCGTAAGGAGATTAATAAAATATCTAGATTTTTGAATAAAGCGAATCCCACACAAAAAGAGAAAGTTCACCAAGAGTTGAATTCAATTTATATATACAGAAGTATAACCATATCCAAAGAAGATTGTTATTTTATTACAGAAGGATTGCTACCAATCATCGGAAGCGAATTCCGTATTTTATGTCAAGACGATAGTTGCATAAACGTATTACAATATTTGATAGACTATGTTTTAGACTACTCTCCTGAAATTTTACCTGGCCAAACTATCGGTTACCATTCATGGGTACTGAAATTTTGTCAAACAAGCGATTCACATTATTTAGAAATATGGGAAGCTAAGAATGATGGTTCGAGTTTTGTTGAAGGAGTTGATTACGTATTAAAAGTTACGCAAGAACAGATTAATAAGTGTAATGAATATGATGTTTTTCCTGTTTTTCCTAACTTCAATCAAAAAATCGTTATATCAAAAGGAGTTTACGAAGGGTATAAAGTGGATGCCGTTAGATATCCTTCTCCTGAACATATGTCTGGATGGTGGTTAATAACAGATTTATATGATGGGAATACTGATTCACTAATGGTTGTGCATTTTTATCATGTGGCATTTGAAAGACCCGAACTATTGAAATTTCTTGCTTTACCTTTTGGGTTTCGATTTTATAAGGATGGTACGATTGAGGATATTTGGTTTGATGAAGAAGCATTAGAGGATTATTAGATGATAAAAAAACAAGCGGTAACACACCCTCTATTTAATTAATGATTGCTTTACTTCGTAAGGAGTAAGGCTTTTTTATTTTATGGGGACCCTGCTTCACTCTTTAAGGAATGGCAAGAACAGGGCAGAATCCTTTAAAAAACGTTTATGATAAGATGGAAATGTAATTGTACTTTGTTAGGGGGATGTGTTGTGAAAGATATAAAAAAAGGAAAAGACCTAGTGACTAATAAAACGATTGATGAAATGACTGAAGATGAGATTTGGAACTTACTTATCGAAAAACTAGATGAATATGACTCGCCGACAGAAAACAAAAGAAAAGACCTAATGACTAATGAGGATATCTGGAACGCAACTATTAAAATGATAGGTAAATATGACTTCCCAACAGAAAACCAAATTGCTAATGAAGTATTTATTGTTTTTAATTACTATTCAGAAATGGAAAGTGGAGGTCACGAAGGTTTGTTCACTTGGTTCTCATGGCATATTGAGGAAGTAGGAATAACCAATTACTTGAAGGAACTTACAAGTATTCTTGAAAAAATTGGCGCTTATGATTATTCCAAAATTGAAAAAGAATATGGTGAGGAATTATGGAAACTATTCAACGCATTGGAAAATGATGAAATTGAAGAAGATGATTTTATCAGTGTTCTCAAGAAGGCGGATAATGAATATGAAAAACTCGATAGGAAATTGGGTGATTTATTAGAAACTTATTTTGTTAGTATTTATACTGAATTGATTGAAGTGGTTGAAGATTAAGTGGTTGAAGATTAAGTGGTTCTTTAACGAACGGGTGCGTCAGTTGAATAAGAACAATCAAAAAGATCCAAAAGGGTCCTTTTTCTTTTGATAAAAAATCAACACTATTGTCTGGCAGAACCTAAATGAATGTATTAACAAATGTAGTGATAAAGGTGGTAATAAAATCGCTAAATGTAGTGATAAAAGGACAGGAAAACTATAAATCAACCAAACTGTTGATACGCCTTAAAACTACATTGTTTAACAACATGCGTCGTCGTGTAGTGATACTGTATAATTCATACTAATTATAGATTCAGTATTACATATTAACTGGTTCCGTTATTTATTTAAACTTTAACCTTAAATATGTCCAAATGGCTATAGCAATCCTTAGAACCTATTACAACTTATGGTTTACCTCTCAAATCGAATGAAGTTGTTACTACGCCAGCACAATGATTAGGAATAACTGATAAACAGTTTTCCTTAAAAGAAATTACTTATTTTAGATAAAACCATTCTTTATAACGAAGACTGCCCCTCATAGAAGGCTAATTGTTTTAAATTTAAAAATTAGCAAAGGATTACAAATTAAATTTGAGTTTAAAATGGAGGATAATTATGAGTGAAATCCCGAAACTAAAATTACCGAATGAATTGGAAGTTTATCGAAAGCAAATTGAAAGTACAGTAAAACCATACGTAAAAATATCTACATCCAAAAGCCGAACAAAAATTTATCAAAGCAAGTTTGCAGGTAACCCATATCTTCCTAAAACAATGGAACACCCAAGGGATGCTAATAATAAACCAATGAAATTGTTAGCCCAATTGAATTTTGAGGAAATTCCTACACTGAATGAAATGCCAAAACACGGGATATTACAGTTTTTCATTTCAGCAGAGGATGATGTTATGGGTATTGATCTTGATAATATGACAAATCAACAAAATTTTAGGATTTTATTCCATCCCAATATTGAAAAAGATGAGTCGTTATTAGTTAGTGATTTTTCGTATATGAACGAACTTAATACAGAATATTTTCCAATACAACGAGAGTTGGCACTAACCTTTAGTATAGCTTACGAGCCAGTATCTAGCGAGGACTACAAATACAGCGAGTTACTAGGTGATACAGTTGACCTTTCTGTTCACGTAAGCGACGGGGAAGATGAAAAAGAACTTTGGGAAGTTTATTGCGAGACATTCTTAGGAGAAGGTCACAAGATTGGTGGATACCCTTATTTTACACAAAGTGATCCAAGGGACTATGAGGAAAGATTTGCGGGACACGACGTTCTATTGCTCCAAATAGATAGTGATTTTGATAAGGATATTATGTGGGGTGATAGTGGTATAGCTAATTTTTTCATTAGAAAAGAAGACTTGTTAAACTTAGATTTTTCAAACGTCATTTATAATTGGGATTGCCATTAAAGTGTTACAAGATTATGCCAATTCAAAGTTAAATAAAGCTTCACATGGAATACCGTCATCTACTACATTGCCCCAACCATCTAATCGTTCTGGATCATTATCCTTTGTATATCCCTTAGCGTTCCAATATGCAACTACCTCATCATAACTTGAGAAATCAGAGCAATCCTTATCTCCTGATTGATAGCTAGCGTTAGAATTTGAAGACGTGGATGTACCCGGCGAAGAACTGCCGCCCGACGACGAACCACCTCCATTATGATAATGGTATCCTGTACATAGTCCCTTTGCTTTAGATGCATCACTGCAATTATGTCCTCCGCTACTATCAGTTCTCCCTGAATGGGCTTGCACAGCAGAACCAAAAACAAAACAAAGCAGTAGAGCAATAACCCCTATAAACTTTTGCAATTCTAGTCCCCCCTGTTAAAAAACAATAAATTTATATATTTACTACATTAACTAAAGTTACATTTATTTTACTTTTATTACAATACGAAAATTAAATTTACCAATTTTTGTCCCATAAATCATTCATCTTGTATCAGACTTTATTTACACCATGTTATGTGAGTTAACGTGCCATCTACCATTTTCACAGCAAGAGGGCTATAATCTTCGGAAAATATCCCCCTATCCTCTGCGATATAAACAAAGAGATAGGTATTTCCTATCCCTCCCTAGGCGTTTATATCCTCTTTGCATTACGAGTTAATTAATAGATTTTCGTTTTCTAAAAACAAAATAGCACAAAGTTCTTTAATCTATATTTACAGAAAACTGTGTACTATCTACTTTAAACACTCATAAGTCCTTTTACTTGATCTTTTCCATTTTATCGAAATCGTAGGTTCTCACGTTTCACATCAAAGCCTGTGTTAAGTTCATGCCACCCTTGCTCCAACTACTGCTTAGTCAGTAAACAATCTTGCTTGTTTCTCCCAACATAACCATATCACGTAACACGATGTTAAATTATATTACATCCAAAAGGTACATCAAACCATTCATTATATATAATAACTAATTATTTTTTTTAATTTTAGTTAAAAGAGCCAATGAAAAAAGATTCACTCTAGGTTAATATACAACTAAGTTACATATAATGTTAACATTTATAACATTATTAGTTTTCGAAAACCAATTAAGAATAGGCAAACACGAAAGGAGAAAAATTATGAAACAAGAAAAAGTAAGCCTCCCTTTTTATAAAGGACTGTTCTTTCAAATTATGGTCTCAATAGCTGCAGGTATCTTAGTAGGTTATTTCTTCCCTGCGCTTGGCATGGCATTAAAACCAATTGGTGACGGCTTCGTTAAATTGATTAAAATGATTATTGCACCCCTTGTTTTTAGTGTTGTTGTTGTGGGCATTGCAAAGGTCGGCAACATTAAAACTGTTGGTAGAATAGGCGGAAAAACACTTCTTTATTTCGAAATCATTACCACACTTGCATTAATTATCGGTATGGTTGTAGCGAACTTAGCCAACCCTGGCAAAGGAATGAATATCGATCCTGCTAGTCTAACAACAACAGAAGTAGAAGCAAAAACCCAGGGTGCACACCTTCCAAGTGAAGCGGAATTTTTACTTAACATTATTCCAGATAGTGCTGTTGGAGCGTTTACAAATAACTCTATGTTACAGGTCCTTCTAATCTCTTGTTTGTTCGGTTTTGCACTCGTACAGGTGGGAGGACGTACTTCGGAGACTATTCTTGATCTTTTAGAAAAGCTTAATGAGGTCTTATTTAAAATTATGGATTATATCATGAAGCTTACTGCAGTAGCTACATTCGGTGCAATGGCATTCGCCGTTAGTCAGTATGGAATTGACACACTCTTATCGTTTGGTAAACTTTTTGTCGCTATGACTATTGCATGCCTTGCATTTCTTCTTGTATTGGCTATCATCATGCGAGTATTTCTCGGTCTTAGTCTCTGGAAGTTAATTCTTTATATTCGAGAAGAGATTATGCTTGCGTTTGCAACAGGATCATCAGAAGCAGTCATGCCTCAACTGATGGACAAGTTCGAGGATGCTGGCTGTAACCGTGCTGTTGTCGGCTTGGTAGTTCCAACTGGGTATTCATTCAACTTAGATGGCGCTTCTATTTATCTATCACTGGCACTGGTCTTTCTTGCACAAGCGATTGGTATTGATCTAAGTCTTACAGACCAAATCATGATTTTAGGAGTTCTCTTATTAACCTCAAAAGGGATGGCAGGTATCCCGGGTTCTGCTTTCGTTGCACTGTCAGCAACCGCAGCGGCAACCGGCTCAATTCCTGTCGCGGCAGTTGCCCTGATGCTCGCCCCAGACCGTTTCATGGGAAATTATCGTACAACCGTAAACATTATCGGTTACGCTGTTGCCTCGTTCATCATTGCACGCTGGGAAGGACTACTAGATATTAACCGTGCGAAAGACGCCCTTGATGGCCGCATTACGTATAAACTTAACAATACTTCTAATGTAACTGATTCAAATGTCTCCTAAAGAAAAGATAATTATTAACATCTAGCTAAGTGATGAACCGATGAAAGACCGCTTCCTGGCTTTCATCGGTCTTTTGTGGTTTAAGGAGTAACCTGCTCCTTCTTATTGAAATAAACCGAGAACAATGTTGAAATGTGTCTTAAGTTAGAATTTTCAAAATAATTAATTGTAACCGATTTCATGTTATGATTCTGCATATCAAACATGCTATCCAGGAGCTGAGTTACAGTGTTGTTACAAGACTTCATACATCAATTTATACTAGTAAAAAAACGAGTACCATTACATGTAAATGAATTACTAGACTACCTCAAAAAAAGTTACGCTTGCGGCGAATTGTCCGCTGCTGATTATAAAAATTTGTTTAGAGAACTTAATAAACGTGGAGCAGAAAAAGCCAGAACATTCATCCTTGAAAACATTCTTACATTCAGTAGAAAGGCTTTATCATAAAAACTTTATCTTTTTAGCTTCTTTAATAGCAAGTTTTTATATAAGAAAACTTCACAAGTTATTTGAACTAATTCCTAAAATTTCATTGAAATTCCATAAAACAGAAAATAAATGTTTAAAACCTCCAAATATATGAAAGTGAGTGATCCTGTTATGAAATGGTTTAAAAGTATTCTATGTTATTTTAAGAATGGTCATATGTACCTATTTGAAGGCCCGCTCGACACTAAGTACAAAAAAATTCATATTCACAGATGTTCGAATTGCAAACATATTAAAAAGATTGCTGTTTAACTGTATTTGATATAAAAATAAGTGAGAGAAATTAAGCAAAAATCCGACCAAACAATAAGGTCGGATTTTTTTATCAATAAAACTTCTCTTTTATTTCATTCTTTGTTTATCTCAAGCACCGTAACATAAATAAAGGGATAATAAATGTGATGACAAATAACCTTCGGCAACACCCCTCCCTTTGCCTTAACAATATCTCTTTACGTCTAAGGTATTTGTCGGAACTTCTTATGATAAATACTGCTATATATTAATTAATATACTCAATTAAAGTTAGTATTGATACTAATATTTTCTCTCTCTTTGGAGAAGCCTTTAGCCATTTTTCTACTTTTTTATCATTTTCATCCAAATAAGCAGAAATATTAATATTCCTATTTTTCTCAATATAAAAATAGGAATTAGTTACTATTGTTGCGCTAAATATACTAATATATACTAAATTTACAATATCCAAACGAAAAGGCAACCCTGAGGAAACTTAGGAGACGCAAAGCTATGGAGCTAAGGTCTTGAAGACTATGCTAGCCAGCTACCGAAAGGAGATCAAAATCGTATGAAAAAAACAACATTTGCATCCTTACTTCTTGCTCTGTCTGTTGGAACTTCTGTGGTAGGTGCTGAAGAATTATCTACTTCAGAACAACAAGAGTTTGTTCAAGAACAACAAGAGTCTACTCCTGAACAAGAGGAGGCTGCTCCTGAACAACAAGAGTCTACTCCTGAACAAGAGGAGGCTGCTCCTGAACAAGAAGAGTCTACTCCTGAACAAGAAGAGTCTACTCCTGAACAACAAGAGTCTACTCCTGAACAACAAGAGTCTACTCCTGAACAAGAAGAGTCTACTCCTGAACAAGAAGAGTCTACTCCTGAACAACAAGAGTCTACTCCTGAACAACAAGAGTCTACTCCTGAACAACAAGAGTCTACTCCTGAACAACAAGAGTCTACTCCTGAACAACAAGAGGCTACTCCTGAACAAGAGGAGGCTGCTCAAGAACAAGAAGAGTCTACTCCTGAACAACAAGAGGCTACTCCTGAACAACAAGAGTCTACTCCTGAACAACAAGAGTCTACTCCTGAACAAGAGGAGGCTGCTCAAGAACAAGAAGAGTCTACTCCTGAACAACAAGAGTCTACTCCTGAACAACAAGAGTCTACTCCTGAACAAGAGGAGGCTGCTCAAGAACAAGAAGAGTCTACTCCTGAACAACAAGAGTCTACTCCTGAACAACAAGAGTCTACTCCTGAACAACAAGAGTCTACTCCTGAACAAGAAGAAGCTGCTCAAGAACAAGAGACTCCTGTTATCGATAAAAAGCATGGTCTAGACAATGCACTTACTCATGTGAAAAATCCAAAAGCCGTTCAAGCTATAGAGAAAGCAAAATCTAAAAAACAAGCTGAATTAGCTAAAAAACAAGCTGAATTAGCCAAAAAACAAGCTGAATTAGCCAAAAAACAAGCTGAATTAGCCAAAAAACAAGCTGAATTAGCTAAAAAGGCTGAACTAGCTAAAAAGGCTGAACTAGCTAAAAAGGCTGAACTAGCTAAAAAGGCTGAACTAGCTAAAAAGGCTGAATTAGCTAAAAAGGCTGAATTAGCTAAAAAGGCTGAATTAGCTAAAAAGGCTGAACTAGCTAAAAAGGCTGAACTAGCTAAAAAGGCTGAACTAGCTAAAAAGGCTGAACTAGCTAAAAAGGCTGAATTAGCTAAAAAGGCTGAATTAGCTAAAAAGGCTGAATTAGCTAAAAAGGCTGAACTAGCTAAAAAGGCTGAACTAGCTAAAAAGGCTGAACTAGCTAAAAAGGCTGAACTAGCTAAAAAGGCTGAATTAGCTAAAAAAGCTGAACTAGCTAAAAAAGCTGAATTAGCTAAAAAGGCTGAACTAGCTAAAAAATCTGAATTAGCTAAAAAGGCTGAATTAGCTAAAAAGGCTGAATTAGCTAAAAAGGCTGAATTAGCAAATAAAAGTACAAAAAAATCCAACAAAAAGTAGGGTTTCTATAAAACTCTCTATAGGTAAAGAATAAAACCATAATAAAGTACAAAACGATCTACTGTTAGGTGGTTTTGTATTTTGAACTGGGCGTAAAATTAGCAACAAGCGATCACATAGCCGTAAGTATCAAATAATCCCTTCCTGATTATATAGGTGGGGATTATTTGACGCTTATCTTTATAATCTAGGCCCCTAAGCGGATTCTATTCGTCTGTCGACACTGCATTCATTACTAACCTTTTCCCTATCCCTCTGCCATGCTGCTCTTCTATAACTGCAACATTCACCAACTCCACTGTCTCAGGTCTTGTTGGAAGCAGTACATAAATCCCGACAATTTGCTGTTCACTTTCAGCTACAAAACATTCGTCTCTATTAACATATTCCTCAACAATCTCTTTCGAAGGTCAGTCAATAATAACAACTCCATTGGAGGTTTTTCACCTTTGTTGAGTTTTCTAATATTCATTATTAATCTCCTTTAATAATCTTGTCATTTCTTTCATTTTATCATTTTTATTGCACTAACCTCCCCCGTTACTTCAATAAGAAAAAGGGATCGCCGCAGCAATCCCCATTCTTCAACTCAAGCATCCGTGAGTTCCACATATTTACCTAAAATAAAAAGACCGCCTTATGACGTTCTACTTTTAGTATCCCTAAAAACATCCGATTAATTTTAAGGGGTAGAGGGACAGGTTAACTGTCCCGTATTGTTTACTTATTTTGGCCTTTTTTGAGCTCTTAATGCTATTTTTTCAAGTCCATTTTCTCCCGCAAATTCTACATCTGCTTTTGGTGGAGCACTTTTATTGCTCTTAAATTGGTTATTCTTATTTTTAGCCATTTTTTCACCACCCTTATAGTTTGATTTAGTTACTCCTTGAAAGATGCCGGACATTATAAATACACCATGTAAAAAAATATCGTAGTGATATTTTTTCATTATCAGCATCCACGATTTTAGTTTGCTTTCTTTTTTTGTTGGCTATGCTATTTGATTTTCTTCTTCCCCGAAATTGCCTCATTGGTTCCATGTTGAGCTGCACAATAAGTATTATTGAATTATGTTCTCTGCAAAAAACGAATAAATTTTTGCAGACTTTGCGGTTGCTGTTTTCTTTGTTTGATTATAAAATCTATCTTGATTGTTTCAGACAGTTCTTTATATTGAATTGCTTGTATTTCTTTTCGGCTATTTGCCACGTCTGCCGGCATTATACTGATACCAAGTCCATCGTGAACCGCTTGCAGAATGGATTCAAGCGAATCAAACTCTATGATAACCGGATCATGGAAGTTATTCTCCCTGGAAAAATCCAACATTTTATTTCTATATATGCAATTAGTATCACTATTAACAATTAACGTTTGGTCATGTTGCTTTTCAAAATGCCTATGTTTAGATGAAATAAGTACGATTTTCTCGAAATAACTATAAACGGTTTCGAACTGCGAGCAGTTATACACACCATTTATAAAAACACCATCAAGTTCCCCATAGGAAAGCATTTCTTGTAACGTTTGTTTATCATTTGTTCTTACTTTTACATCAATATTTTTATGTTCCCTAAAAAAAGAAGAAAACAGCTGAGGAATTCTAACTGCAGAAATCGTTTGGGATGCTCCTATTGTTAAAGATCCCCTCCATTTTTTAGGATTAACTAAGAACTTGGCTTCATCCATTAATAATATAATTTGATTTGTATACTCTAATAAAATTTTTCCCTTCTCGGTTAATGTTACTCCTCTATTATTACGCGTAAATAATCTGACACCTAGTTCCTCTTCCAAACTCTTAATTCGCTGACTGACATTAGGTTGTACATAGCCCAATTTTTCAGCAGCTTTAGATACTGATTGTAATTCTGCAACATGTTTAAAAATCCACAAGTCATGACTTTCCAACAATAACATCCCTCTCACTGATATCATTTAAAATGATACCTTCTTCATTATTCAGTATTATACTCTTCATACTCATAAAAATATAATAGAACATATTAAATCAAATAAAGTAAGGGGGACTTAACATGGAATTAAGAGATAAGGTGTTCATAATAACCGGCGGTGGTACTGGTGTTGGAAGAGCAACAGCTTTGAAATTAGCAGCTGAAGGTGCAAAAGTTGTTATTAATTATAGCCGATCTGAAAAAGAAGCTAACGAAGCCGTTAATAAGATTACACAGCTAGGAGGAACAGCATTCGCTTATAGAGCGAATGTAGCGATAGAAAAAGAAGTGAATGATTTAGTATCCCATACTGTTACATCTTTCGGGACAGTCGATGGTTTAGTAAACAATGCAAGTATTACAGCTCAAATAGATATGGATGACTTAGACGCCGTAACAGATGAAGTGTGGGATTCCCTTTTCAGCGTAAATGTGAAAGGGATGTTTCATTGCGTAAAGGCTGTTGTCCCTCATATGAAGAAGCAGCAATCAGGTGTGATTGTTAATATGGGCAGCGTGGCAGGAATGACCGGAATAGGCTCATCCATCCCATATGCAGCAACAAAATCAGCAATTCACACAATGACAAGGTCATTAGCTATCGCATTGGCACCTTATATCAGAGTGAATAGTATATCTCCTGGTGCAGTTGATACAAGGTGGTGGTCTGGTAATGAAGAAAAGATGTATCAACTTGCGGGCAATTTACCGCTTAAGAGAATTTCAACACCAGATGATATTGCAGAGGCTATTCTTTTTCAATTAACTCAAGAATCTGTCACAGGCCAAGTTTTTACAATTGATAATGGCCAAACACTTTGAAGTTTGAAATTTTCCCATAATGTTAAACACCTTCTTATCTGCTTTACCAACAAGAGGGTGTTTGGTATATTTTATATAATTAGTTAACATAAAACCTTCCTGAAATTCTCCCTTTTGAAAACATATTATAAATGGTAACCATACAGGATATTGATCTAATCAATACTGACATTATACGAGGCATAACAACATATCAATTCCTTAGATGCCTTTAAATCACCGCCTTGTAATCAATATAAATTAATTTATAAATGACATAAGCAGTGTTCAATAAAAAGAAAATATAATCTAATCATTAATAGGCTGCAATTTAGTAATAAATGCCAAGTAATATATTTTATTAGGCAGGTGGATTTGTGTGGAAATTATAAAGTTGCAGAAAAATGATATCAGAAATGCCCTTGATTTAGTATGGACAGTTTTTCTAGAATTCGAAGCACCTGATTACTCACAAGAAGGCATTGAACAATTCAGGAAATTTATATCATACAATTCTACCATTGAAAATTTTGATAAAGGAGAGTTATTCTTTTGGGGATGCATAGCTAATGATAATTTAACAGGGGTAATAGCAACTAGAGAAATTAATCATATATGCATGCTGTTTGTAAAAAAAGAGTATCATAGGCGAGGTATCGCAAGAAGTTTATTTCAAACAGTTGAAGAGAGTTGTAAAAGCCAGAATCATATTAGCAAGATTACAGTTAATTCATCTCCATATGCAATAGAATTTTATCATCGTCTTGGTTTTATTGATACAGACAAAGAACAGACAGTGAATGGTATTAGATTTACCCCCATGTCATATTTGTTAAAGTAAAGCAGCCCGCATCGCAATTCTTTGCAGCATCTTCGGCGGTCTTTTTATCTTGAATCTCTTGATCACCACGTAATAATTGGAGAACAAGCCCTTCTCCAAAATGAGGAGAGGTTTGCTACATAGCATCACAAATACATATTATGGAGGTTTAAAATGGTTACATGTTATTTGAAGTATGTGATTGATCCTTACAAAGTCAATGAATTTGAACAATACGGTAAGATGTGGATTCGATTGGTAAATAAGTTAGGAGGCACACATCAAGGCTACTACCTCCCGCATGAAGGCGCAAATAACATAGCATATGCTCTCTTCACATTTCCAAGCCTGACAGCATACGAAGAGTACCGCTTGAAAATGGCAGAGGATGAAGAATGCCAAGCAGCGTACAAGTTTGCCGAAGAAACAAAGTGTATTCTCAGCTACGAAAGAAGTTTCATGCGGCCTGTATTTGAATAAGCAGCCAAAGACCATTTTATTGTGGTCTTTTTCTTTTTGTAAATTATAACTTCCGTAACCATCACCTCAAGTTCCTGAAAACGGATTAGGACACTGACACAACTTGACACCGTGACATATGTAAAAAGAACTCGCATCATAAGAGACGAGTTCTTTTTACATATGTCACATTAAAATATTGTTACAAAAAATCATCGACATAAAACGTTTTCAAATATTTTACAATTCAGTAAATTTATTGGAATCGATTTCCGTTTGGTATAATATTCAGAAAAGAAAATGTATTTAGATAACAACTTATATACAGATTCAGGGGGATTTTTTCATATGATGCACATTATTTCTGGGGCAATGTTTTTATTCATTGGATGGAGATTTGGAGATTGGAAAAATTGGAAAAACTATTACCCAACTATTCTTTTTTTCATCATTGGAGATTTATTGTATAACGTGTTAACGTATAATCAACCAACATGGAGTTACAGCAAAGACTGGCTCTTTCCCAATCATACCTTAATTAATTTATGGATTATGATAACGATATATCCTGCTACCGCCATTACATACTTATCTCACTTTCCAAAAGAGAAAATCAAGCAGATTCTCTATATTTTGTTATGGGCGATGATATATGTTTTCGGTGAACTTCTAGGTCTTCATGTTTTTGGGCTTATCGATCACTTTAATGGTTGGAATATGTGGTGGTCGGCTTTGTTTGATATCATTTTGTTCATCATGCTGCCTATCCATCATAAACGTCCATTAATAGCATGGGGATTATCGATTATTGTTATTATTTTCTTTTTAAACGCATTCGATGTAAAAATAAGCGGGATGAAATAATAATTGACACCACTTAAGCAAAAAGGAGATGGGGCAGAACGTAAGTACCCATGGAATAAAATCCCGTGAGCTAAACTGTTCGCCCCTTACTAACTTTCATTTTAAGTATCCAAAAACGGTTAAGTAGAACAAGGTAAAAAACACCGATAAGGGAATTGCCCATAGTACATTTGTATGGTGAAGCCATAGCATTGGAAACATAACCATGTAAAAAAATATTGTCCATCCTACATTCCATCCATGATAGTAATAAAGCTGACCGAACTTTAATAACAGCATTTCATATAAAGTAAAAACAGCTATCCATTTTACAATATATAAAACTTTTTGTCCTAACAACCCTTTGGGAAAATTAGATAAATAAATCAAAGTAATTAAGGGATTTATAAGGAATGTATGCCACAAAAAAATTCTTGTATGGTTCTCGAGAAAAAAATCACCGGAACTAAATTTCCACAAATGAAATTTAGTTAAAGCGAAGTATTTATATAAAAGATTTAAAGCGACAATATATACAATCGTCGGATAATACCATCTCCAGTTTTTCCAATCTCCCCATCGCCAAGCAATGAATATCAATACGATTCCAATTGTTACATTCAACTTTTACTTTATCCTTTCTCTATGGCTCTTATCGATAACTCGATTTCCTAATCATTAATATTATTAACATCCTTATAGAAAGTTAAATCCTGTAAAATCGTTGTTTGTAAATATCAAGAAATTTCTTAATAAAAATTATGGAATATCTAAGTATATATCTATAAGCATACAATCCTTATTTCACTATATATATTTTTTTAGATTCAGAAACAAAAGAAACGGGTTCTTATTAAAACAGCCCTTTAACAATGATTTGCAGGTTATTTAAATATAATGCACTTGCATTGTTTGTATAACCATTTTTCACTCACCAGTGCACAATAAGGAATAATTTTTGTTGTTTATCTAAAGACATCTTTAGGAACGTCAAGTCAAATGTATGCCACAAAATCACAATAACTCCGATAGAAAGTAACCACGCTAAAACCCTATAAAAGCATAGATTGCGTTCACCATTTATTTACATCTCCTAACAATTAAAACAAAGAACAGTATTTACATTTATAAAATTTAGGTTACTAAGTTCCAACCGCTTTAAATCTTTTTACAAGCTCCATTATTCCTTTTATTATCAGGCAGATAATGATAAACCCGAAAAAGGACATAGTATGTGTGAAATGTGGATTTTCGTATATCTCCATCATTTTCAAAAGTGGTTCAAGAGCGTAAGCAAACAAAGCTGAAACAAGGGTGCTATACAAAACATATTTCTTCCATGTTGTACTATACTGATAAATCAAGCTGAATAAAACAGGTAATATCGTTATATCTATAGGTAACAATGTAAAAGTCGAAGCAAATAGCTTATCTGGGTAACCCCACAATTCATAATCAACCCCCATGACATCCAGAATGGTTGCTGTAACACCGAATCCCATTGCATAGCTAAAAACCTCAAACACCCTGTTTCTATCTACCACTTTAAACCAGATTACCCAAGGTACGATTGTGGTGACAAGGAGAAGCCACCAATTGAAACTCCATAGATCATCATGTACCCAATGATTATAGGCAATCTTGTTTAATTGATCCCGCGCTTTCTTTTCGAGTAAAATTCTGTAAACCGCCGATGGCCCGGCATCTCTTTATTTTTTGGTTGTGTCGCCCTTACTCTTTCCTACATAGTCTGTATGGTAAAATACCCCATATCCAGGAGAGTGATACATCATGAATCCATACGTTACTTTTCATCCATTTGTGCAACACCAGCATCCATATACACACCCGCAATTTGATTTGCATACAGAGCAATTCGACCACAGACAGCTGCCGCAGCTGCGTGCTTTGGAGCGTCGGGTGAGTGAATTGGAGCAGCGGAATAACGAACTGACTAGAACAGTAAACCGGCTGAATAGAGAAGTGAATCAGCTTCAAGAAACAGTCGAGCGTCACACTCGCCGCTTAAATCGTTTAAATCAACGTCTGCGTACCCTCGAAAACAGGTTAGGAGTTCCATTTACGCCGTACGAAGACGGTTTCTAATCGAAAGCAACAACTCGTTAAGCATACGCCGCAGTTGTTTTAAGAACATTGTCATCGACCCTGTTACCGTACAAATCACAAAGTTTTTACACTAGATTTGCTTTAGAAAAAACAGCGATTAAAAAGTTGATAAATAGAAACAATGATGGCACTCATTGAAATTTGAGTGCCATTTTCTTCGGATTATGCTCATTTTTTTGTAGGACAACACCTGATACAGCTCATGCTGTTAGAGATTACCTTCTCCCAAGTCAAGCAAGTGTTGGTACTGCCAAATGAAGTATCTACAGATTTTATGACAAACCATTTACAGTTATTAGCAGGTATCGAGGTTCAGATTTTTTCTTTGGCATCAATGTTTGTGATTTCTGTATGTAAGCCTTGGGGAAAGCGAAATAAGCGTATGAGGTAACAACGTTTTAAACTTAAACCCCATAAAAAGATTAGAGAAAACAGAGCGAACGATACAGTTTGCCCTGTTTCCCACTATGGCTTCTGTTAGCCTAATAAGCTGCATCATTATAATTGACATGGAAAAAAGTCTTTCGTGGAAAGATGTTTTATTTATCCTGTTTATCGAGTTTTGTTTCAATAAGATTTAATCCTGTTCCCGCTTCATTTTCAACCACATGTTTAAGCATTGACAACTTGTTATTCCAAAATTGTTCGTAAAAAGAAAGCCACTGTTTTAATTCTTTTAAGGGCTCTGGTTGCAATCGATAAAGTTTTTCTCTTCCTACCTTTCGTCCACTGACTAATTCTGCTTCTGAAAGTATATGAAGATGTTTTGCAATGGCTGTACGACTTATAGGAAAATGGGATGTGATTTCTGAAATAGGTAATTCTTTTTCAGCAAGTAATCGAAGTACCTCTCTACGAGTTGGGTCAGCAATAGCTTGAAATACATCATGTTTTACTGCTGATGATAACACTTAACCCTCAACAGCCTTTCGAAGCCGCTCATGGACAATCCCTGCCCAACCCTGTTCCATTCTATCGCGAATAATAGAGCTTTTCTCGTTCGCTTTCGGAAGAATCGTCTCAGGGTGTTTCCATCCGCTATGAATAAGTGTAAACTCCGTCTTGTCTCCCACCTCTTGTAGAATAAACGAAACAATCCAGCCGTCTGTATCCCATGCAAAAGAAAGTCGATGAGGAGCATCTATTTCTAATACTTTACATGGGGATGGGCCAAAAGGCGACTGTACATAAAATTCATGTCCTACTTTCGGCTGGAAATCATTTGGCATGAACCATAATGCAATACCTTCTGAAGTTGATACTGTATCCCATACTTTTTGAATAGGCGCTTCCAAAACGATAGTTTGCTTAATATCCTGTAATGTATGATTTGCTTCCATACTATTCTCTCTCCTTTTCTAAGAAAAAATAAAACCTTTTGGTTTCATTTACAATGATATAACACCTTTTGGTTTCATGTCAACATTACTTTTCCTCCATCCGTTTGGTTTTATTCATGATTTGATGACCATTTTTCATAAATCAAATTCATCATGTTTCCTACTAGTCAAAGATAAACCGGAACCTATTACGAAAAAAGAAACTGCTGATTAATTCAATAGGAAATTGAGCAAAATTACAATAACTCCCCCCTTAGAGGTGCTATATGTTCTGGTTTCCATGTTTTCTGTTATTGATCGGGATTCTCATCATTTTCCTTATGCCAAAATCTCTTACCTTAAAAGAAATGTATGTCTCTTGGTCGATTATCGCCCTCCTCACCTTAACTGTTGATTTGCTATTGGGTGCTGCCTTTGATTTATTTGACTATACTGGAGGCGAACGTGTTTCAGTATTCGATATCTTCATTGAGATCACCTTAACACCTGTATACGGAATTATCTGTCTAAACTTTATGCCTAAATCTAAAGCTCCCTTTGTTCTCTATGCTCTGTTCTGGACTGTCATGGGGCTGGCAATCGAGAGAATTAGTGTAGAGGTAGGCTTTCTACAATACAAGGGGTGGCACACATGGTATTCAATACCAGCCTATCCAGCTACGTGTTTATTCCTAAAATGGCATCTATATTTTATACGGCATGCTGATAGCTAGGAGACGTATCTGCTCTTTATTGAGTCTGCATGCAATACTCTATGTTTGAGTTTTTAATTAGTATTGAATCGTGAATTTCTAGTTGGATGCTAAACGTTTTATAATCATGCTGGCGATGGGGATTTAGAAAATTTCCTTGAAGATATGATGTGGAGTATGAAACAAGAAATCGAGCAAGTCGAAAATTTGTTAAAAGTAAATAGATTTGGCTTGCCTCCTTCTCCTCCTAAACCTCCAATTACTGTAGGATTCATTACTTGTGGCCAAATTTCTTGTAGAAATCTTAAAAAATCCAAAGCAATAAAAAAACAGGCGAAAGAAAAATTACTTGAAATAAAACTCCAACCAAACCATATGATCAGACTTTTATTTATAATCTGATTTCAAGATCAAAAATCTTCTCTTGTATTCGATTCGTAATTATATTAACATCACCCGTTCGTGAAATATTATTTAAATTCAACAATTGAAATACCGCAAATTAAAATTAATAAAATTACTTCGATGAAAAAAAGAACATAAGCTAAAAGCGGCTTGACATTATGCACGGTCAAAACCAAAAACATTCCTATATTCACTAAAAATGATTTCCATATACTCCAACCATTATAATAGTTGATATTGTCCAAAGAATATTCTATCACCTCTATAAATGTATATAATATTGCCCAAAAGGATATATAAAATAATTTTTGAATAACTTCTTTATTGATTGGATAATGGGTAAAATATACAAGTATTGATGGCGGAAAAAACAAGAAAGAAAGCAAAAAATCATTTAAGACATGTCCGCCTAATTCAGAGGTTAAATCCCATAGAGTGTGATTATAAGTGATAAGACCAATCATGAAGTTTCCTGCAATCATGAATAAAATAGTGGAATGAAATTTTTCCCAACCCCTCCAATCACTTATATAAAAGGCAGTTATCCACATTAAAATAATGAATATTAAACGCATCATAAACTTCCATCCTAAATGAAAACTTTTTGTTTATAGATTCTCCTATTTTTAATTTTTTATGGACAGTAATTGCACTAAATTGCTCCGTTAATGAATTTTCATCGGTAGAGGTTTTAAAGCAGGATGTAGTGTATCATGTGCTGGATAAAACCTTAAAGGAGTTAGGCAGAAGATAAATGGCTATTGTTTAGTTACATTTGTGATTGGCTATATATGAGGGGCGTCCCTTACTGCAGCTTTCTTTTCCCAATCAAAAAGACAGAGAGCTTATTCTGCAGCTCTCTGTCTTTTGTTCATAACACAAATATTTTACCCCTATCCATCATGAAACAGGCAAGTGTTTAGACAGTTACAGGATTCAATAAAACCGATACCAGCCGATCCATGCCCAGCTTAATATTTTCAGGTGTGGAGTGGCTGAAGTTTAACCGGAATGTATTGAGCTCCGGTTTCTCAACGTAGAAAGGCGCACCGGGAACAAACGCAACACCATTTTCAACGGCTTTATTCAGCAAAAGAGTTGTATTTAAATGCTTTGCCCCTTCTACCCAAATAAACATTCCGCCCTTTGGTTCCTTCCAAGTGAACAATCCTGGCTCCAGCTTATGTAAATAATCTCTCATGATAATCATTCGTTTATAGTATTCTTTTCTCAATACTTGAATATGGTTATTGAGGTCAAAATCACGCAATAAATAATAAAGTGCTTGTTGATCAATCGAACTGGAATGCAAATCCGCCATCTGCTTTGCTTGTGTCATCATCTGAATAACTTCAGAAGGACCGGTAACCCAGCCTGTTCTTAAAGCCGGAACAACAGACTTAGAAAATGTACTTGTATACACTACATGGCTTTGATGTTGATCAAAGGATGCTACAGGTGGGTATTCCTCGCCTTCATGAAACTGAATATCTCCATATGGATCGTCCTCCAAAACAAGTACATTGTATTTATAGCAAAGGTTCAAAAGTGTTTGACGGCGCTCTATGCTCCAAACCTTTCCATTTGGATTAGAGAATGTAGGAATAATATAAACAAATTTCGGCTGTAATGTTTTCATCTTTTCTTCTAAATCTTCAGGATTCATCCCTTGTTCATCCCCGCTTACAGCCACTACAGACGCTCCATATGAGCGAAATACCTGTAAAGCTGACAAATAGGTAGGATCTTCGGTTAATACAACGTCTCCTGAAGAAAGCATGACTCTTGAAAAGAGGTCAATGGTTTGTTGGGATCCTGTTGTCAGGAGAATACGATCTAGATTCGAACTGATCCCCTTCCATCCCATTTTTGTTTGGATTGCTTCTCTAAGCGGCTTATATCCCTCTGTTAAACCATATTGTAAAGATGATTTTCCTGACGCAAACACCTTTTCATATGCTGCTTGCACCTCATCTAAAGGAAAATGCTCTTCAGAAGGAAGTCCACCTGCAAATGAAATGACATTCCCTTGTTGAATCACGCTTAATATGTCCCTTACAGCTGATGATTTAAAACTTTTCGTTTGTTCCGCAAATGAATAATTCATCTAAACATCCTTCTTTCTTGATTTCATAATATAAAAACAAACACAGATATTGTACTTTCATTCAAAAAAATGGAAGTCCAGAATATTAATTTATACATCTACAGGAGATTCTCAGAGAATACAAGCAGGACAAGCGAAAAATAAAACGACCTATCTCTCAAGTTTGTATGTTATAATATTCTTACTATATTGTATAGCATATAAATTCTTAATTATCAAACTTTTTCACTATACATAATTCATTGTAAACGAGGAGAATTCTCATGGAGAAAAATGTTTTATCAATTGAAATTGGTCAACGTTTACGATATTACAGGCAACAACGTCACTTATCCTTAGATGCTCTTTCCGAACTCACTGGTGTGAGTAAGCCAATGTTAGGACAAATTGAGCGCGGTACTTCTAATCCCACTGTAGCAATTCTATGGAAAATAGCAGCTGGATTACAAGTTCCCTTCGCTTCATTTTTTGGCAGAAATCCCTCTATCAAACTTCTTCGGGCAGAGGAACAACCAGCGCTCCAAGAACATAACGGACTTTTTGAAGCCTACAATACATTTGCCTCGCCCGGTCTGCCGGTTGAAATCTATCGGATCCGCCTATTGCCGGGTTGTAGATATCTCTCTGAACCTGCTGAAATAGGGGCGATAAAATCTTTAACAGTTTATTCAGGCTGCTTAACCATTGAAATTGGCAGCGAAACGCATACGTTAGAGAAAGGAGATGCTACTTCATTCTCTACAGATATCATTCAGGTATATCAAAATCTAAGCGATGAAATCTGTGAATGCAGTATGACGATTTTTTATTCAAATCCTCCGCACATTCTCTAAAATCAGGAAAATTGCATAGGACTCATTTTGAGAAGGCAGCTAGAAGAGTTCATCTAATACTAAGCATTCCTTCTATTCCTTCTGCAGGCAATGGTTTACTAAAGAAATACCCTTGTCCTAAATAACATTCGTTTTGGATTAGAAAGGATACTTGCTTTTCATTTTCTACACCTTCAGCAATTACCTTAAATCCCAAGCGGTTTCCCAGGTCAATAATTGTTCTTATAATAATTTCATCCTTTAAGTAATTACTGATTCCATCTACAAAAGACTTATCAATTTTCAATTTATCTATAGGAAAATTTTTCAAATAATTTAACGAGGAATATCCCGTGCCAAAATCATCTACTGAGAGTTGGACGCCCAGTTCCTTTAAAGCTTTCATGATGTTCATGGATTCTTCTACATATTGCATGACACTTTCAGTAATTTCTAGTTCTAAGCAGCATGTTTCAAACCTTGTATCCCGTAACACTTGCTCTACTGTTTCTACAAAATGTTTATCTCGAAACTGCACAGCTGACACATTTACGGCAATATTAACTGGAGGAAAGCCGTTTTCCTCCCATCGTTTGCTTTGCTTACAGGCTGTTTCTAGAATCCATTTACCAATAGGGACAATAAGTCCTGTTTCCTCCGCTACAGGAATGAATTCTGCAGGAGAAATGAACCCATGCTCAGGATGTTTCCAACGTATTAAAGCCTCTAATCCAATTATCTTATTGGTAACTAGATCAACTTGAGGTTGATAATATAATGTAAATTCATTATTTTCTATTGCACTTCTTATCCCATGTTCTAAATCCATTTTCCTGCTATTGATAGCGTCTAAAGATGATGTATAAAATTTATAGTTATTTCTGCCACTTTCTTTAGCGAGATACATTGCAATATCTGCATTTTTAATAAGTGATTCTATGTTATCTCCATCCATTGGGTACATACTTATTCCCATGCTGGGTGAAATAAACAATTGGCGACCATAAATGGAAAATGGGACAGATAAGGTATCAATGATTTGTTCTGCTATTTTGGATAACTCCTCCACCTTTTTACCTTCCAATATGATAATGTATTCATCGCCGCCATAACGTGAAATCATACCATCTTCACGGAGGTACTCCTTCAGTCTATTAGATACCTGCTGCAATAGCAGATCACCAAAGCTATGCCCGAGCGTATCATTTATTATTTTAAATCGATCTAGATCTAAAAACACAACAGCTATCATTTGTTTGTTCTCTCTCGCACGCATTAATGCTTGTTTAAGGTAATCATATAAAAAATTGCGATTAGGCAGGTCTGTTAAAGAATCATAATATGCTAAGTAATGTATTTCCCTCTCTGCTTTTTTTCGTTCTGTAATGTCCCTCACAATAACTTGTACTGCTTTTTTTCCTCGATACATAGTTTGAAATGCCAATGTTTCAACAAAAAGATGTGTACCATCTATTCGAACAATTTTTTGTTCAGCAAAGTCTACTTTTCCATTGCTTCGAACTTCTCTCATACGATTTTTTGTATACTCTATTTCATCTGGAGAAATAAAATCAAATATATGTTTACCAATAATTTCATTCCTATTATATGCTCCTGCCAACTTTACCCCTGTATTATTGACATAGACAATTTCGCCATCTATATGAACAAATATCGTTTCAGGAGAAAATTCTACAAGCTTTCGATATCGTTCTTCGCTTTCCATCAGCTCTCTTACAGCATTTTTTTGCTCTGTAATATCATGGCCTAAGAACACTATATATTCAATTTCTCCAGATTCTCCAATAACAGGCATACCTTTCCCCTCGATTAAAACTAAATGACCATCTTTATGTTTCAAATGTATTTCAACCGGATCTAACTTTTTTTGATCCGTATTATTATATAATGCCCTTTGTATCTTAGAAACAGCATTTGTATGAGCAAAATCAAAAACTGCTTTTCCTTCGCATTCTTCAGGTGAATAGCCAATAATTTTTTGATGGGAAGGAGAAGCGTACTTTATCTTTCCATCCTTATCTAATAAAGCAATTAAATCAGATACATTTTCAACAATCAGGCGATATTTCGCTTCTGCTTCCACAGTAGTCTTAATTCCTTTTTGAATTAATCTATAAAACAGGAAACCACTTAAAAATATAAAGAGCCAGCCCTTTACAGTATCTAGCCATTCTAATGTATGCACATGTTTTTTTAGCAGCCAATCGGATAACAAAACCCATGAAATACTGCCTGCAATATAGATAAGAACGATGCGTAATGCAATTTTTTGATTGTCTTCCCAATTTCTCCACATTACTTTCAACCAATTCCCTTCATATCTCATCTCATAATCAGTACTAATGCCCTTTACAAGGCAATACTTTTTTTACTTAGAATGTGATATAAAGTTGCTCTCTATTCTATATGCAGGTTAGATTTTCCATAAGATTTACAAGTGTTTATATGTATTCTTTTGACTTTTATGAATTGAACTCCCCGCCGCCTCCGTAAAAGTAACATGCTTAAAAAGGGGGGGCTTCTGCCAGAAAATGATAAAACAAAATAGCACTCCCTTTCATAAGCAAAAGGGAGTGCATGATTCCACTGAAGTAAATATAGCTCTATGACTACATATTGGGTGCATCATAATAAATGACAGAAAGGATGCTTAGCCTTAATTTCCCAGCGGGACATTGCTTTTTCATTAACGCACATACTTGACTTGAATAATTGGTTTTGTACGATTCATTGACTTACAATTATTATTGTATACGGGCTGGTATTTCCTCCTCCGTCTTTTACGATTACACTGATTTTCGTTCCTGCTTTTTGCGCAGGAACAGGGACGGAAAACTTTCCTTCTGCATCGGCTTTTCCTTTACTGATCGTCATTGGACCTGCCTTTACATACACGCTGGTACCTGCTTCTGCCGTTCCTGTTACCGCTGTATCCTCATCTGTCATCGCGTTTACTTTCGGTGCCAATGGCGCTGTCTTATCTTGTACGATTACCGTGGTGTACGGGCTGGTATTCCCTCCTCCGTCTTTTACGATTACGCTGATTTTCGTTCCTGCTTTTTGCGCAGGAACAGGGACGGAAAACTTCCCTTCTGCATCGGCTTTTCCTTTACTGATCGTCATTGGACCTGCTTTTACATACACGCTGGTACCTGCTTCTGCCGTTCCTGTTACCGCTGTATCCTCATCTGTCATCGCGTTTACTTTCGGTGCCAATGGCGCTGTCTTATCTTGTACGATTACCGTAGTGTACGGGCTGGTATTCCCTCCTCCGTCTTTTACGATTACGCTGATTTTCGTTCCTGCTTTTTGCGCAGGAACAGGGACGGAAAACTTCCCTTCTGCATCGGCTTTTCCTTTACTGATCGTCATTGGACCTGCTTTTACATACACGCTGGTACCTGCTTCTGCCGTTCCTGTTACCGCTGTATCCTGATCTGTCATCGCGTTTACTTTCGGCGCAAGCGGAGCCGTCTTGTCTGTTACCGTTATTGTTGTAGAAGGGCTAAGCATATTTAGTTTATTCTTAAACTTTACATTCAGTTGCGTCCCTGCCTTTTGAGCGGGGATTTCAGCCTTAAAGTTCCCATTTGCATCAGCTGCTGCACTGCCAATCAGCTTTGTACCGTTTAAGATTTGTATCGTAACACCTGCAGGAGCTTTACCTGAAAGAGATACATCATTATCATCCACAGGATTGACCACAGGCTTGTCTAGCTTTTTCATAATATAAGCAGAGGAAATATAGCCTGCTAACCTCTGATCTGCAGTTTTAACAGGGTACCATACAAATTGGTTTTCACTATTTAAAGATTGGTCATATACAAAATGCCCTTCAATAATCAAGGTAGTATTTTTAGTTAGTACATTTCCAGCTGAAGACGTACTAGGCTGTGCCCTTAAATTGACATTGTCCCTTGTTACCAACACCTTGTCTCCTGCTTGAAACAGGTATGAAGAAGCATGCATCTGGTCAGTTAGTATATATTCCATCTTTTTAAATACAATATTTTGGTCGCTGTTGGAGTCATATTCAAAGTCGGCTGTGCTAAAAGGGTACTGCCCTAATGTAGTATCATTTAGGAAACTATGTTGCACAATAAGAGAAAAGACCCCTTCTTGATAAGCATTTGTATTTTTTTCCCCGCTGGACTTATAAAGAGGGCTGTTCACAGGCTTTGTGCCGTTGTATGCCATAACAGGGAAGTACCAATTTTCAATTACCTCTGATCCTGCCTCTCTTATTTTGGGAAGATCTGTACGACGATACATACTACTAAGAATTTCAACGCCTGCCTGTATATTATAGTAGATATCGTATTTCAATTTCTCTTGATCGTAGCTTGGTTGATTTGTAACCTGCATGAGACCAATTCCGCCATCTTCGGAGATTATAGGCTCTCCCTTCTCATTAAATTGGCTCCAAATACGAATATTTTCCCTAGCCCCGCTTTCCTTTGTAGCTACAGCTTTTACAACTTCAGGCGGGATATTTGCATCCAAAGCCGCATTCGTTAGTAAGCAGTTGATCTGCTGAAGCGAGGGGTTTTGATTTGGCTTAATTTCACCATACGATGCACATTGGGCTGGCTGCGTGAACTCGGCGAAAGCTTCTTTATAAGACCAACCTAGAAATATGAAACACGTTAATAATCCTGCTCTTAGTAGGTGTAGTTTCATTCCTTTATTCTCCAATCTACTTAACTTTCACTGTTAATATCATACATTTTAGCATGATAGATTATTGTTTTCTATAATTTGATAGATTCCGCAGCAAAAGCTAGATGCGAATCACCTAGATAAAGAGAACTCAAAACTTTGTAACTTCCTATATATCTAAAATATACAGATAATAACCAATACATAAAGAACAAGACCACAGTTTTGTGGTCTTGTTCTTATTTCCCCTTTGCTCATGCCGTACCTTTCTTTTCCACAGCAATGCTCCAAAATGTGAGAAGAACAGCTCCAAGTACCATTACACCTCCAATCCAAGGGGTATGAATGATTCCGATTGAATCCACGATCAGTCCCCCAACAAAAGCTCCAATTGCAATCCCGACATTAAATGCAGCAATATTTAAGGCGGATGCAACGTTAACTGCTGAAGGTACATATTTTTCAGCTAACTGAACGACATAAATTTGTAAGCCCGGTACGTTCATGAATGCCAGTAAACCTAAGAAGAATATCGTAATAATTCCCAGCATTTTAAATGGTGCAGTAAATGTTAAAACAACGAGTACAATTGCCTGAATGAGGAACATCCATAATAAGGCTTTTAATGGTGCTTTATTGGCCGCCTTGCCTCCAATTGTATTACCAAACGCGACAGCAACACCATATACAAGCAGGATAATGCTCACAGCACTTGGCTCAAAGCCGGTAATATCCTCCAGGATTGGTGCAAGATAAGTAAATGCTACAAATGTACCCCCATATCCTAATGCTGTAATTGCAAATGCTAGAAGCAATGGACCGTTTGTTAAGATTTTAAAGTTATCGCTAAATTTGGACGGTGGTGCCTGTTTAAGATTTCCAGGAACTAAAACAGCACTTGCGATAATAGCTATTATACCTAGAAAGGCAACACCCCAGAACGTTGCTCTCCATCCAAATGCTTGACCAATAAATGTACCAAGCGGAACACCTGTTACAGTTGCAACCGTTAACCCCGTAAACATAAATGCAATAGCGCTGGCCCGTTTGTTTTCAGGTACTACGTCTGCTGCAATCGTTGATCCGATAGAGAAAAATACCCCATGGGAGAATGCGGTAATGAATCTTGCTACTAACAATACAGCAAAACTCGCCGATAATGCAGCCACTGAATTGCCAAGAATGAAGACAAACATCAACAGCATTAATAATGATTTTCTGCTCATTTTATTCGTTGCAGCAGTAAGAATTGGTGCTCCAACAGCAACACCCATTGCATAACCGGAGATTAATAGACCAGCTAAAGTAATTGAAATATTTAAATCATTGGCTAATGAAGAAAGCAAGCCCACAGGAACGAATTCAGTCGTACCAATGCCAAATGCACTAATAGCAAGTGCCATTAATGCGGGAGTGCCCCCTTTTCTCTCTTGAATATTTGTAGCAGCTGAACTCATAAAAGAATCCTCCTTGTAATCTTAAGCTGTGTAATTCATGGACAGCATGACTTGGCGCGCCTTTCAAATTTTTTATCAGCTGTTCCTATGAACGTTATTATGAAATATACAAGGCGGCGAGAAAAGTACGTACTTTAAAGTAACGTAGGTACTTTAAAGTGCCTATAGTCATTTTCAACCTTTTACGTTCTACTTGTGTATGTTATTATTGAATTCATAGCACGAATTGAAATGTACCTGCTCTAAAACAGCATAGATATATTAAAGTACCTATAAATTAAGGAAGGAGGAACCCAAGAAATGGCTTATAATATTCCTGTAGAAGCGACGCTTGATGTCATCGGAGGAAAGTGGAAGGTCGTCATTATGTGTCATTTGATTAAAGGAGAAAAAAGAACAAGTGAATTAAAAAGGCTTATGCCTGGCATCACACAGAAAATGCTCACCCAGCAATTGCGAGAGCTGGAAGCGGATGGCGTTGTGAACCGAACAGTTTATGACCAAGTACCGCCAAAGGTCGTATACTCTTTAACAGAGTATGGCTGGAGCCTTCGTCCCATCCTGGATGCCATGTGCAGTTGGGGAGAAAAACATATTGCATTAACAGGCGAGGAAGTAGCAAATTAATTACCTGATTCTTCCCCTCTTCCAAATCATGATGAACCGCGTAAAACCCGACCTGATTCGGTCGGGCTTTTGTATAGCAGACATCGTATCACTTATGAGTTCTGCACCTTTGCTTCCTTTTCGTACTGAAATTGCCTTGAGAACATCTGATAATACGTTCCCTTCTTCTTCATCAACTCATCATGACTACCCGTCTCCGCAATTTCGCCTCTATCGATAACCATAATCCTGTCAGCGTGACGGATAGTGTTCAGTCTATGAGCAATGATGAAGCTCGTTCTGCCCTTCATCACATGCAGCAGCGCATCCTGAATATGCAGTTCGGTACGTGTATCAATGCTGCTCGTTGCTTCATCTAAAATCAGGAGCGATGGCTTCGCAAGAATAATCCGTGCAATCGCAAGAAGCTGACGTTGGCCTTGACTAAGATTGCCTCCATTTTCGGTAAGTACGGTATTATAGCCGTGCGGAAGCCTCTTAATAAATGCATCCGCATTAGCTAATGCTGCAGCGTCTGCTACTTCTTCGTCCGTTGCATCTGGTTTGCCGTATTTAATATTATCCCGAATCGTTCCGGAAAATAAATACGTATCCTGCAGTACGATACCAAAGCATTGGCGCAAGCTGTCTCTCGTATAATTGCGTATATCTATGCCGTCAATAAGAATACAGCCATCCGTCACATCGTAAAAGCGTGTCAGCAGGTTCACAATTGTCGTCTTACCTGCCCCTGTCGGACCAACAAACGCAATGCTGCTGCCCGGCTTCGCGTCAAAGCTGATATGTTTTACAATCGGTACATCCGCCCGGTAGCCGAAGCTAACATTTTCAAACACAACATGGCCCTTCGGTTGATCTAGCGGGATGGCTTGCGGAGAATCGGCTGTTTCCTCATGCTCATCCAGCACCTCGAAAACACGCTCTGCCCCAGCCACACCAGACTGCAGCATATTAAAAATATTTGCCAGGTCATTCAGCGGCCGGACGAACTGTCGTGAATAGCTGATAAAACTCGCAATGACGCCAACCGTAATCATGCTTTTCACTGCCAAAATCCCGCCAACAATTGCAACAGCTGCAAAGCCGAGATTGTTAATGACGTTCATAATCGGCATTAAAAAGCCAGACCAAATTTGCGCCTTCGTTCCAACCTGCCGCAATCGTTCATTGACAGCCTCAAATTCCTCAATCGCCTTTTCCTCATGATTAAAGGCCTTTACCACCTCAAGACCAGAAATGGTTTCCTCTACATGGCCGTTTAGCTTGCCCAGCTCCATTTGCTGCTTTTTAAATAAGGCACTTGTTTTTTTCGCAATCGTCCGCGTCAGCAAAAACACGAGCGGTACCGTTATAAGACTAGCTAACGTTAAAATAGGACTTAACACAAGCATCATAACAAATGCACCGCTAATTACAATCGCACCTGACATGAGCTGAGTCGTTGATTGCGAAATCGTATTGCTGACATTATCAATATCATTCGTCAAACGGCTCATGAGCTCGCCGTGTGTCCGTGCATCGAAAAAAGAAACAGGGAGCTTTTGCAGCTTTTCAAACAAACCCTTGCGCAGCTGCTTTACAATGCGCTGCGATACACCGGCCATAAGCCAACCTTGCAGAAATGTTAACACGCCGTCTGCAGCATAGGCCGTAAAAAGCACCAGCACAGTAATCTTCAATAATCGAAAGTCTACCGTACTCATGCCCATCGCATCAATTGATTTTCCAAGCAAAAACGGCGCAAACAGCATGAGCGCCGAATCAACGAGTACAAATAAGAAAATAACAAACAGCAGCCTGCGCTCCCGACCAAAGTATGACCAAAGCCGCTTCATCGTTTTAGCAAAGTTTTTCGGCTTCACAACCGGTCTTCTCCCATGATGACCCGGACCGCCCATCATAACAGGAGGACGCTTTACTTGCTCATCTAGCTGCGCCATACTGCTCTTCCTCCTTTCCAGTCTGCGAACGGAATATTTCTTGATATACAACGCACGATGCCAGCAGCTCTTCATGCGTGCCGATGCCAGTCATCCTTCCTTCATCTAAAACAATAATTTTATCGGCATCCATAACAGACGAAATGCGCTGCGTAATGAGCAGACATGTTAAACCGGCTGCATATCTCTTAAGAGATTCCCTCATATATGTCTCTGTTGCTGCATCAACAGCGCTTGTGCTATCATCTAAAATTAAAATATCCGGCTCTTTTACAAGTGCACGTGCAATTGAGAGGCGTTGCTTTTGTCCCCCCGAAAAATTAACACCTCCCTGACCGATGCGCGTTTCATAGCCTTCAGGTGAAGCTGCGATAAAGTCATGTGCCTGTGCTGCCTTTGCCGCTCGCTCCACCTCCTCCATCGTCGCATTCTCCTTGCCCCAGCGAATGTTTTCGAGTACTGTTCCGGTAAATAGCATCGTTTTTTGCGGCACAATAGCAATTGTCTCCCGCAGCTTCTGCGGGTTCAGCTCTCGCACATCCACGCCGCCGACCTTCACAGCACCGGCATCCGCATCGTAAAAGCGAGGAATAAGTCCGACAAGACTGCTTTTACCTGATCCTGTTGAGCCGATAATCCCAACCATTTCGCCGGGCATGCATGTAAACGTAATATCATGCAGCACCGGAGCAGCTCCTTCGTAAGCAAAGAAAACATGCTCGAAATCAATTCTTCCCCTTATAGAAGGAGAAAGCGTCTGCTCGCTCCACTTCATTGCATCATCCTGTTTAAATACTTCACCAATACGCAAAATAGAGGCCTTCGCTCGTACAAACATATTAAACACAAGGGAAATCATCATAAGTGAGAAGGCAATTTGCGTCATATAGTTAGTAAAGGCGAGGACTTCCCCTGCTTGTGTTTCCCCTCTGCTCACCTGCATACCGCCAAACCAAAGCACAGCGACAATACCGATATTTACTACAAGCATGATACCCGGACTAAATACTGCCATAAGCCGCCCTGCGGAAATAGAGGCTGCCTGCAGCTCTTCGTTTGCTTCTTCAAATTTATCCACTTCATAACCAAATCGGTGAAACGCTTTCACAACGCGCACACCGGACAAATACTCTCGCATGACCCGATTCACACGGTCAAGCGCATGCTGCACCTTCGTAAAAAAGGAAAAGCCGAGCTTTAGATTCAGCACAATTAACATAGCCACAATCGGTACAACAACAGCTAAAACAACTGCTAGTGATGGATTAAGCCGTGTTGCCATAATTAAGCCGCCAATGCATAACAATGGTGCCTTCACAAAAATACGCATAAGCCCATTTGCAAATACCTGTACCTGCGTCACATCATTTGTCAGCCGCGTAACAAGCGATGCCCGATCAAAGCGATTAACATTCGTAAACGACAAGCCTTGAATACGACGAAACAAATCAGACCGCAGCTCCGTTCCGAAGTTTTGTGAAACGATGCTTGAAATCACGTTGCGTGTAGAAGCTGACAATGCCCCAAGCAACGTAATTAACAGCATGAGCCCGCCTTGCTGGAGCACATACCCGAAATCCCGATTTGCGACACCCACATCAATAATCCTTGCCATAATCGTTGGCTGCATCAAATCGCAAAGCGCCTCAAATGTTAAAAAGACGATAGCAAGACTAAACATTTTCCCGTACTTTTTTCTATATTTTTTAAAAAATCCCATAGCTCCCCTCCATCCATAACGACCTGTACCTCTACTTCAACGATACGCTTAACTTGGTAAAATGTCATCTTATTTGAACTATTTTCCCCAGAAAAAATCCCGTTTGCAAAATAAAAAGGAGTCGCCAAAGCAACCCCGAATTTCAAACGAAAAACCTCCATTAATCTCACAAGAGATCTATAAAATTACCAAGCGTTTTGTAATACAACTTTTCCTACCGCCTTCTTAGACTCCAAAAATTGATGAGCTTTGCCAACATCATCAAATGTAAATCGGTTAGGGTCAATAAGCGGACGAAGCTTCCCCTCTTCTACAATCTGAGCGAGCTTTTTTAAAATCGCTCCGTGATGTTTACGATGTTCTTCGTTTATAATCTTCAACAACATAAAGATAACATGCAGAGAAAGCCCTTTTGCATGCAAGGGAGACAAATCATGAGTCGAACGCGCAGCAACAGCAAGCACTGTTCCGTTCATTGCAGCAGCTTCAAAAGAGCGATCCAGATTTTCACCGCCCACTGTATCAAACACAACTTCAAACCCTTTTCCATTTGTATATTTTTGGACGTAATCTTGAACAGTTTCTTCCCGATAATTTATTCCTACATCAGCTCCTAAACAATTGGCGATTTCCAGCTTCTCCTGCGAGGAAGCTGTCGTAAAAACTTTGGCGCCTGCCCATTTAGCAAGTTGGATAGCTGCATGTCCTACGCCGCCAGCAGCCGCATGAATGAGAATATTTTGTCCAGACTTGATTTGTCCCCGATCAAATAACGCTTCCCAGGCTGTGATTGCAACAAGAGGCAAAGCAGCAGCCTCTTCCATCGTTATGTTTTTTGGTTTATGAGCAATCAATCTTGCATCCGCAAGCATATACTCTGCAAGTGCACCTCCTGTTCCTTTAAAGCCTCCTGCACAGCCAAATACTTCATCACCAGGTTTAAATTCAGCAACTCCCTCTCCTATTTCTTCAACAATACCTGCCACGTCCCCGTGCAATACAGCCGGGAAAGCAGGGGCAACTCCTGAAACTGCTCCGCTGCGAATTTTCAGGTCAATCGGATTCACACTCGTTGCTTTCACCTGAATTAATACATATCCGGGTAATATTTTCGGTTTTGAAATCTCTTCTAATTGAAATACAGATGGTGTACCAAAAGAACGAATTATTTGTGCTTTCATTTCATTCAATCCCTTTCCTTAAAACATGACACTTTTTCTTTCTTCGTAAAACATCAAAAACAAAATAGAGATCACTGCTCCATTCGATAGAATCAGTATTATGTAACTAACCGTGCAATCACATTTTCTTACAGAATAAGATAAAATCTGTATTCTCTACATAGCTTAAAAGGATAAATGACAGTGAAAATCTCTTACCAGTCGACTGCAGTGAGTCATTATGAATCCCCTTTGACAGTTCGGTCTTTACAATTCCGGTTTGTTGCCTTCTTGTTCAGCCTTGAATCTTATGACTTCCTCTTCTGTTGGCATTCCTGCCTGCGCCCCAAATTTCGTGACGGCAAGGGCGGAAGCAAGCGAGGCAAATTCAATCGCTTCATCCAGGCTGCTTCCATCTGCAAGTGCGTGCGCCAATCCAGCATTATAACAATCTCCGGCTCCCGTCGTATCTACAACCGGTACCTTATACCCCCGTTTTAGCCGTATTTCCCCATCCTCTGTCAAATAAGCTGAACCTTCCGCACCTAACGTTGTAACGACGTGAGCCGCACCCATTTTTCTCATACACCGCATAGCCTTTTCTAGTGCTTGGCCATCGGTGTCCATACCAGTATAACGGGAAAGCTCCGTTCGGTTCGGTGTCAAATAATCAATGTACTCAAACAGTTCTCCCGATAACGGCTGCGCAGGCGCTGGATTAAGCACTACTGTTTTACCAAGCGACTTCGCTTTCCGAGCTGCGTAAAGAACCGTCTCAACTGGAATTTCCAGCTGCAGCAGCACAATATCTGCCTGCCTTAGCTTGTCCTCATGACGATCAATATCGGCTGGCTCCATTTTGTAATTCGCCCCCGGTACAACGACTATGCTGTTATCGCCTTCAGAAACATAAATGGAGGCAATGCCGGTTGACGTACCGGCGGCCTGTTTCACACCTGACACATCTACCCCGTTCTCATGCAGGTTGTCGAGCAATTGTCTGCCAAATGTATCATCGCCAACTGCTCCTATTATTGCTGTTTTCGCTCCTAAACGCGCTCCGGCAATAGCCTGATTGGCCCCTTTACCGCCGGGAATAAAGCTTACCTTATCGCCTAGCAGCGTTTCACCTACTAGCGGATAGCGCTCTGTTTCAATCACAATATCCATATTCAAGCTGCCAACAACAACTAGCTTAGACTTGCTCATCTAGCCTTCCTCCCTATGAATCTCCCCCACCTGCGCTAGGATTCACCTGTTACACATTTCACCGCAAGGGTGCTTCCTTCACATTGAAGGAGGGAAATTCTTTCGTCATTTCGTTAAAGAAAACTCGCTGATTTGCGAGCCTTTAGGCAAAGTCAGAGACGTGGTTGCACTGATACTTTCCTCTTACAATTTCTCACTACGTCAAATGGCTTCCTAACTGGAAACTTATAATTCTTAAAGTATAAAAGGGAGCCGCCAAGGCAACTCCCGATTTTGAACTCAACATCCCTGTTAGCCTAACTAAACTATACATCGCGGCTGCGTAGAAGAAAAATATTTCAACTTATATCTTTATACAAAAATTCAAAAATAAGGTAATGAATCTTTATGGAATCATCCATGACAATACATTAGATTGCAAGAATGTTAGAATACAAATAATCAGTATGAGGAACAGACTATGTTTGATCGTAAAACGGAATAAGTCAGATTCCTTACCTGCTAACCCTACAGCTGCACATGCAACAGCGATCGATTGAGGTGAAATCATTTTTCCTGTTACACCGCCTGAAGAGTTCGCCGCAAGAGCAAGAAGCGGATCCATACCCACAGACGCTGCTGTGATTTTTTGCAGGTTTCCAAACAATAGGTTCGCTGACGTGTCAGAACCTGTAATGAATACTCCTAACCAGCCTAATACAGGAGAGAAGAACGGGAATAATGACCCTGTCTTCGCTAACAGCATTCCTAATGTCGTACTCATCCCTGAAGAGTTTGTTACATAGGCAAAACCTACTACTGACATAATTGTTAAGATTGGGAGTTTTAGCTCGTTGCATGTTTCCGCAAATGTTGCTGCCCATTCCCTCCAGGAAATTTTCACGATAAACTTTGTTACAAACGCTGCTAGGAGAATCGCGGTACCCGCAGCTCCCAACACTTCCAGCTTATAAACAGCAGCGATTGGATCGCCCTTTCCGTTTAAAATCAGATTATTTAAACTAGGAACGGCAGGCATGAATGTTAAACTGCTTCCGATAGAGTTAACCGCTTTCAAAACACTTGCTGTTCCTTCATAATGACCTGTTAAAGCTGCTTTTACTTGCGGAATACCCCATAGAGAAATAAATGCTGTTAAGATTAAAAATGGAGACCAAGCTCTAAACACTTCACCCGCTGTATGTACTGTGTGAACATGAGCCGTTGTAGCAGCAACTTCAGCCTCAGCTTCTGATTTGAAACGGAAAATCGTTTTTGGTTTCCAGAATTTCAGGAAGATTGCTAAAGCGAATAGGGATACTAAAGCAGATAAAATATCCGGAAGCTCAGGTCCCAAAAAATTGGAGCTTACATATTGTGTAAACGCAAATGAGATACCAGAAACTAAAATAGCAGGCATTACCTCAAGTGCTTTCTTAAAGCCAGCCATGATAACGATTAGATATAAAGGAATAAATACAGATAAAAACGGTAATTGCCGGCCAACCATTTTTGAAATTTCCATTGCCGGAATACCAGTCGGGCCTTCCATAGCTGTAATCGGAATACCGATTGCACCAAAAGCTACCGGAGCTGTATTAGCTAATAGGCAAAGGCCTGCTGCATATAAAGGGTTGAATCCAAGACCTACGAGCAGTGCCGCCGAAATCGCAACCGGCGCACCGAAGCCTGCTGCCCCTTCAAGGAACGCTCCGAACGAAAAGGCCACTAAAAGCGCTTGTAAGCGGCGGTCTTCTGTAATAGATAACACAGAGTTACGAATAATATCAAATTGTCCTGTTTTTACTGTTAATTTATAAAGAAATACAGAAGTGATAATAATCCAGCCAATTGGCAAGAGTCCATAAACTGCTCCCTGGCTCGCTGACATAATAGCGGTACCCGCCGGCATTTTATATGCAAATATTGCAACACCCAGCGCAACAAGCAGCGTTGTAATTCCAGCCACATACCCTTTCATACGTTTAATTGCCAATGCCCAGAAGAAGTATAAAATAGGGATTAAAGCTACTAGCGAGGATAGTATCAGACTATCCCCGATAGGTGTAAAATTTTGTTGCCATGTCATATACAACACCTCTTTTTTATTTTGTAAACTACTAAACAATGAATTTTAATCATTGATTAACTACAAGAAATCGCTTTCAATATACTTCAAAAAAAGAGAGCAGAGAGATAGATTATATCTTTTGAGCGTATTCTGCAGCTTCTAACAGCAAATCTACAATATGTACGGCACGCACCTTATCAGATAAGCCTTCACGCTCAATACCGAGCTTCATTTGCAATAAGCAGCCTGGGTTCGCAGTAACAATCGTAGTTGCATGGCTTGATTTTACATTCTCCATCTTGTGATCCAGAATTTGCATCGACATCTCTGATTCTACAATATTATAAATACCAGCTGAGCCGCAGCAACGGTCTGAATCTTGCATTTCACGGAACTCCACACCTTCAATCGCTTTAAGAAGGGATCGCGGATCACCAGATACCCCCATTACATTGCGTAAATGACAAGAATCTTGATATGTAAGTACTTGTGCTGGCAGACGAAGTGGAGATTGATAGAATTTAAGTTCCACAAGCACAGTTGAAATATCTTTCAATTTATTCACAAATGCTTTTGCACGGTCTTTCCATTCAGGCTCATCTTTTAGCAGATGATCATAGTCAATTAGAAATGCTCCGCAGCCGCCCGCATTTGTGATGATGTAGTCTACATGCAATTCCTCAAACGCTTTAATATTTCGTTTAGCTAATTCCTTCGCGCCATCCTTTTCGCCGCTATGACCATGCAAAGCCCCGCAGCAGGTTTGATTTTGAGGGATGACAACCTCACAGCCCGCCATTTGCAACAGCTTCATTGTCGCGTTATTTGTTTCTAGGAACATCGTGTCCATTAAACATCCCGAGAAAAACGCAACTCGTTTTTTCAATGTTCCCTTCGCCCCTAAATGCGTAGGGCGGTTGTTCATTTCTTTCATCGTTGGCACCTTCGGAAGTACTTTTTCCATTGTAGCCAAGTTATCAGGCAAGAGCTGTAATAAACCTGTTTTACGAGCAACGGTTTGTAAGCCTGAGCGTTGGTATACACCGAGAAGACCTGTTACCATACGCATACGGTTTTGATGGGGAAAAAGCTCTTGAAATACAGCTTTGCGTATTACACGTACAGGCAGTGAATGCTTCTTGCTTTGATTGATAATATCGCGTGCTTCTTCTAATAAATGTCCATATTTTACACCCGATGGACAAACAGGCTCACAAGCACGGCAGCCCAGACAAAGTTCCAACGTACGTTCTACATCTTCATTCGGTCCAATTAACCCATCTACGACCGCCTTCATAAGAGCAATACGGCCGCGGGGAGAGTGAGACTCTTTGAAGCCTGACTCGATATACGTTGGGCAAGACGGTAAGCAAAAGCCGCAGCGCATACAGTTTAGAAGCTCGTCTTCGTCCATCCGTTCCTTGAACTGCTGTTGGATAATGTCACGTTCCTTCAAGGTTGTCATCTTGTTACCACCACCCGTTTACGAGATTCTTTAGCAAATACTTTACCGGGATTCATAATGTTATTCGGATCAAACGCAGCTTTTATAGCTCTCATTGCTGCAATTCCCTGTTCTCCAAGCTTTAGTTCAAGATAAGGGGCTTTCATTACACCGACGCCGTGTTCACCTGTAATCGTACCGCCAAGCTCAACGGCTTTTTCAAATATTTCAGCGAATGCCTTTTCCACACGTTCAATTTCATCGTGGTTACGTGAATCTGTTGGACATGTTGGATGAAGATTTCCATCCCCTGCATGACCGAATGTACAAATATTAACATCGTATTTTTTAGCGATTTCATTTATGGAGCGTACCATCTTCGCAATTTCAGAACGAGGAACAGTTGCATCCTCCAAAATTGTTGTTGGTTTCAATCGTGCAAGCGCTGACAAAGCTGAGCGGCGTGCTGTGCGAAGAGCCATTGCATGTTCTTCAGATTGCGCTACTTCAACAGATACGGCATGTTCCGACATGCAAAGTTCAGCAATCCCTTGCATATCACGCTCGACCACTTGCTCAGGACCATCTTGTTCAATTAAAAGAACAGCTTGTACATTTGTTGGCAGTCCGATCTTGGCGAAGTCTTCTACAACTTGAAGTGTAGGTTGGTCTAAAAATTCAAGCGTCGTTGGGATAATTTTATTCGCAATAATGTTTGAAACCGAACGGGCCGCTGCATCAATGTCCTGATATAACGCCAGCATTGTTTTCTTTGTTTCAGGCATAGGGATCAATTTCAGTGTCGCTTCTGTGATGATTCCCAAGGTCCCTTCAGAGCCGACAAATAATCGTGTTAAATCATAACCAGCCACATCCTTCGCTAGCTTACCACCTGTACGGATGATGTCACCGTTAGCTAGAACGATTTCAAGCGCAATCACATAATCACGGGTAACGCCGTATTTTAAGCCGCGCAGACCGCCGGAATTTTCGTTAATATTCCCGCCAATCGTCGAAATTTTCATGGAACTTGGATCTGGAGGATAAAACAAGCCTTTTGCTTCGACTTTGTTGATCATATCGAGTGTAATCACACCAGGCTGAACGGTAACCGTCAAATTTTCCTCGTCAATTTCCAAAATGCGGTTCATATGCCGAAACAGCAAAACAAGTCCACCTTCAGTTGGGCAAGTACCTGCACAAAGATTTGTACCAGAACCGCGAGGTACGATTGGGATGTTATGCTCATTGCAAACTTTTACAATGTCAGAAACTTGTTTTGTGTTACGAGGAGAAATCACCCCATCTGGAATCGATTGGAACTGAGGAGTCGCATCATATGAGTAAACAAGCCGACCGGCCTCTGAATCATCGTAGTTTTCCACGCCGACGATTTCGATCAATTTCGCTTTTACATGGGCTGTAATCATTTCTGTTCACACCTTTATTCACATGTTGTATAAGGAGAGACGAACTTGGATATGTATCTTTCTTCGTTCCTCTCTTTCTATCATCATAAAGGATTAAGTAAGCCCTTTCTATGGATATACATCTAAAATTCACGCTTTTTTATCATCATTTTTTGGTTGATAATCCAAAAAATAAAGAGCTAAATACAAGCTGACGACGTCAGGAAAGTATTTTAAATTTAATCCTGTTAACTCTTCCAGCTTTTTTATTCGGTAATGCAATGTATTAATATGGATGTGCAGCAGTGAGGCTGTTAATTTTAGCGACATATTTTGCTCAAAAAAAGTGTAAAACGTTTCAAGCAGCTCTTCATTTGTTAAAACTGTTTGGAGAACACGCTGTGTAAACTCCTTACGGGTAGGAATGCTAATCTCCTCCAAGCATATATCTAGACGCAGGTCCTCTTCGAAGACAATACTAGTTTTTTTCAATGCAACGGACAAAGCTCGTTCTGCTTGTTCATAGCCTTTTGTTAGCTCACTGCTTTCAACAGCTTGTCCAATCCCAGCAATAACTGGCGTTTGCCATGTTTCCTCAATAAAAGCTTTGAGCTGCTTCACTTTTTGTGCGATCGTCTCCCTTTCCCGTTCTTGATGAACATAGCGAATAATAAGGAGACGATCATTGCCCCAATGAATTAAAACATCCTGATCATGGGGATCGTTCCACACATGCTTCAATTGCCAAATATCCTTAAAGAAAAAATCTTGTTGTTCTGTTACTTGAACTAATATAAGCTGTCGTTTCGCTTGCAAATCAATGTTAAGGATTTTAGCTCGCTCTACAAATGCTGAGGACCACTCCCTTGCTTGCAGCCAATCAAAAACGAATGCCTCTAGCATTCTTGATTGCCACTGCATTTGCTCAGAGTAATAGCTTTCTTGAACAAGAAGCTCGGTCATTTTCCGCAGCAATTCTACATACGGCAAAACACGCTCTGGTTCTCCAGTAATTCCGATGACGCCAATTACATTATTTAAGAAAAAAACGGGTACGTTTATTCCAGCCTTCACTCCTTGTAAATACTGTTCATCCTCTTTGGTAATGATCACTCTTCGTTTTTCTTTTATACTGATTGCAGCACCCTCATGGTAGGTACCAACCCGCTTAACATCTGTACTAGTCATAATAATTCCATCTATCCCAACCATGATAAGCTCTTCATCAAATAGCTTGTTTACTTCATTAATAATTTTTTTTGCAAGAGAAATGGATAATAACAAGCAAATATCCTCCCTGTAGTTTTTCTTTGATTATATACAGCATTTCGGTATTACTCAAAATCAGATAAGATTGGAAGACATGCAAAAAAGCCAAGGCTTTTCTTAAAAAGCACTCAGCTTCCTGCTCATATTGAAACTGCTTTTAGCTGGAACGAATTTTTCATTTTTATACTGATTTTTTATGAATTTTCCCTTTGAACGGTCTGAAGTATTTGCTTTACCAAGGTTTCCGCATCATTCGCTTCAATTGTTGTAAGCTGAATCCGACAAAACGGCTGCACCCTGCATTTCAAACAGCGCCTGAAGCAATCGACAACACTAACGGTAACATCCTCTTTATAATTCTGCCGAAGAATGTCTATAGCTTTATCAGCCTCAGTGAATTCAATGTTTCGCTCACAAAACTTAGCCGCTCTCATTCGCCTTTTCCTTTCTTGATAAAAGATGTAAAATGGACCAGCACAGAAACCTTTTCTTGTATCTTGGTTTCGTGAATGGCCCATTTTCCTATTTCAGCCCAAAGAAAGTACGATCTTCTCCCTTGTGCCTGCCATCTTTATTCTTGATTGTAATGCGTAAATTGAATATCTAATGTACGAAGATACGTTTGAAGACCCGCATCTTGGATTGGAATAATAAATGCCGGCTCTCCAGACTCATTATGATGAGAGTGCCACAATCCCGGAGGTGTAACAAAAGCTTTTCCAGTTACCCAATCAATGCGAATAGGATCAATGATTTGCTGTGTGGCCGGATCTATTTTATCTCCAACTAGCGTATACGTACCAGGCGCCGCATAGGCAACAAAATCAAGAGCTACTGATTTATGACTATGAGGAGCTTGATTAGATCCTACAGGAACGATACCAAACATCGCCCAGAGTACATGCGTAATCGTTAACGTTTGATCGAATTTTTGATTGTTTAATAGAATAGAGATACGATTCTTCAAATGGGCATCCGGTGCATTAGCTACCTCATCCAATTTGGCCTTTGCTTGTTCAGCCGTAAAAAGGGTCGGCTTGAAGCGTGCTTCTGTCGCTTGAACTCCTAGATAGTTCAGAAGCGGAGTATCTAGAATATAGTAGATTGTTGTATCCTCCATCGCAATGTGACGGCTAACCGATCCAGATGGGAGAGTTAAGAAATCGCCCTTCTTCCAATTAATCGTTTCTCCATTTACCTCCGTGCTGCCCGCACCGGAGATAATATAATATAATTCGCTTGTTGCGTTTGGTTGTGTATGAATGGAATCGCCCTTATTAATCCGGATGAATTGGGCAAGAAGCGATGGACTTGTTGCTGGATAATCCGTTCTCAGCTCATTGGAAAGATCTAACGTTACAATACGAGTTTCTCCTGAGTTATATAACTCTGCTCCAAACTCTTTAGCTGGGATCGGGCTGATGATACCGCTTCCAATCGGATCCGCTGCGGTAGTGTATTCATAGAAACGGGCATCCCCAGTCCAATTTTCATTTACAGCCCCCACAAATAATTGTCCTGATTGTACATTGTTAGACATGTGTACTCCTCCTATCACCTTAATGATACTATCTTAACTTGATAGAAAGCTGTTGTGAAATATATAATTTATATCACTATGATATATTTTACATATAACTGATAACTGAATGACAGGTGATAAATATGGAGCTTCGACAACTGCAATATTTTCTTGCCGTAGCTGAAGAATTAAATTTCAGCCGTGCGGCAGAACGTCTGCGAATTACACAGCCTCCCTTAAGCTTACAAATTCAAAACTTAGAGAGAGAATTAGGCATTCCACTTTTTTATCGGAATAACCGACATGTCGAATTAACGGATGCAGGAAAATTGTTTTTTGATGAAGTACGTAAAATATTCGATCATCTTCATCGTGCTATCGAGAATGCTCAGCGTACTCATCACGGTGAACTCGGAACACTTAAAGTTGGTTTTGTCGGGTCAGCCACCTACGACATTCTTCCTTCTGTTCTACGGGAATTTCGCAGCTTGTACCCAGATGTCCAAGTGCATCTTTTTGAAATGTCCACACCTATGCAAATTCAAGCATTACGAGAGGAGGAAATCGATATAGGAGTTTTGAGACCGCCGGTGCCTAGCGATGCATTATGTACGGAAGTTGTCTCCACTACCCCTTGTGTATTGGCAGTCCCAAAACATCATCCATTATTAGAAAGAGAAAATCTCTCTCTTTCCGACCTTAGCCTTTATCCCTTTGTTATGTTATCCCGAAAAACATGGGCGGGTCTCTATAACGAAATTCTAGCGCTATGTAACCCTATCATCCAGCAGGAGGCACTTGAGTTCCAAACCGTAATCGGTTTAGTTGCTGCCGGTTTGGGAATTGCGGTCGTTCCCCAATCAGCTATGAATTTGCATACCCAGGATGTTGTCTACTTGGATCTTAATGATCAATTGCCCATTGCTTCCATGGGTATCTCTTGGCGCCAAAACGATCAGTCTCCTTTGGTCAAAGCCTTTATCGAGATCGCAAAGGAAGTGAGGTAAATATACTTTCTAACAGTACTATCATAATTTCTTATCATTTCTTTTTCATTCAGGGGGATCGATTATCTTTTATGCAGAAAGCTTTACAACCCCGCTCTCTAAAATGGCGATCCTCCTCCTATAGATCGAGTATGATGGCTTTTACATATCGTTCCTGCCAATAACAATAATGAAAATACTCTCAGTAAGTTATACTAATGAGAAAGCTTGTGACAAACAGGAGGCTTCATTCTCATGAAATCATTCTTCGTATTTGTTTTTCTTCTTATACTAAGTATAGGTTTTGCTCTTGCTATGGATTTGTTTTTAGGCCAAACAATTTTCCAATGCTTGCAGAACTTAAATAACCCGTTTTGGTTAATGGATCAAACGGAATTATCCACCGCTTTAATTATAATTTCACTATGGTTTTTAAAGCCTATGATTATGTTTGTGAAAAAGAAAATTCATTAAGTTTCCCGTGATCGTTGACTAAACTTTTTTCGAATCACAGCTATAAGCAGAAGGAATCCGGGTATGATTCCTCCAAAAAGAGGAAATATGGTTTTGAGTGAGAAATTTCCCTCCTCGAGATGTCCTGAAAAATCAAATGCGATCATACTAGAGGAATAGAGAATGATGATTCCGATGGGGGCTACCATTTTCCTATAATCTTGAAAGTTAAGTAAAACTGTTGCCCCTATAACGGCTGCATAATAAAAAACAGCGATTTTAAAAAAGTTGCAAATAATTAAGGTTAAAATAACAATTAAATCTAGATGCTGGATAAACTCCCCAATATTTATTTTACTAATCATTGTTAACAACGGAAATGATGCCCGGCCTGCAATGTCAGCACCGAGTACAGCTATATCAAGGGCGATTGTATAGCTTAATATCAGACCGCTGCAAATCACTGCCCAAAACCCCATTTTCACACCTGGCTTGTGATTCTGTAACAATGGAAATAGCATCGCAAAGCAAACCATTTCTCCAAAGGGGAAAGATAATGTTTGACTATAAAATGTTGTGAAAACAGGTTTCCATCCATCGCGAAGTATGGGTAATAAGTTATTTATATTAATAACTCCAGAATATATAAGAAGAAGGTTGCTTATCAGTCCTAAACCTATAACCAGTACCAAATAGATTTGAGCTGTTCTGACTAATACTTCAATTCCCTGATAAAGAATATACGCGATTGTGACAATTATCGAGAGGTTAATAATCAGCAATGGTGTTTGATCTAATATGGCACTTGTAAGAATTTCCCCTCCATCTCTTACATCCCTAGCTGCACCATAGATAAAAAAAAGGATATACAGTAAACCTAACGGCCATCCTATATATTTCCCTAAAATAGTTTGCATATAGCTGATAAGCGGCTGCTGTGGATATATGCGAAAAAGAGAACGATATATTAAAAAAAAGATCAACCCGCCTGCTGCCCCAAAAAGAATGGCCAGCCAAGCATCCTTCTTAGCCTGCAGCCCTAAACTGACGACAAGGGCCGTACCAAAGTTAAACAAAACAATAAGAGAAAAAAACTGGCCGGCACTAATTTTTGCTTTTTCCATCGTTTACATATCTCCATTTCACTTTTATCTATTCCGTTTCACTGAAAAGATATGGGATAGATCTCATCCCCGGACGTCTAATTCTCGTTTCGACATGAATTTCTACTTTGGATTCTGCAAATATGTCTCCCCAGTCTTTTTCGATTTCTTTCCATTTCTGTTTGTTTGTTCGTTCTAATGCTTCTCCAAAGCCAAAAACATCCGTGTGATTTCTTTGTGCTTGTACTATTGCTTTCTGTACTTCTTTTCTCGTTTCTTGCGCCCATTTTTTTTCTAACTTTCTAATTTCTTTAGATTTTTTGAGGTCAATGGCACAAAATATTTGTCCTATACTTCCCTCCTGTTTGACAACTAGCTGAATAGTAGGAATATGATTACCAATGCTGGTCTTAATTTTCGTTTTTGAACGCCGGACTTCAATACTAAGTCCCTTTTTGTTCTGTTTACAATCGATACTGACAGCAGACCCTCTCAACTTATTATTAATCACTGTAGCACCTCGTGCTGCTTCATCATTCAGCCATCCAACCAGCTTGCCGCCTTTAAGTATACCTAGACCGCTAATTTTTATAATTGTGGCCGGTGTCGCTGCTTTTATAGCTGATTCCTTTGCTCCTGATTTAGCGCTCTCAATCAGCTGAACTCCACTAATGACAGGTCCGCCCCCTTTTCTTAACACTCCCCGTATCACCTCATCCAGTTCAACACTGTAGCCTTTAGACAATTTTTTGACCATTGTTTCGAGCTTCCCTTTTATTGCAAGTGCCGGGACTTTCTCTATAGGTGTAAGTGTTTTGAGGACTTCTTCCGCTTTGGCATCTTTAGCTATCAGCAAATTTGACGTTAAACGCCCTTCATCATCTCTTTCAAAAAAATCTAGAATACCGTGTATACCTTCTTTTGCCAGCTCTTCCCCGACTATAATAACGTTTGTGTGGGAAATCATTAACTGTCGAGGTGATACATCCGCCGCATTGCGGAGTGCTTCGAATATTGTAGAACCAGAACTGCTGTAAACTGTAACAGGTGTTGTTCTTCCAGTTCCTGTTTTTCCCGAAATTTCTGTTGGATTCACAACTTCATACGAGACACGATATTCTTCTTTCCCTTTTGTTTTATCTAACCCTATGGCTATTACAAGAGCGATTCTATTTAACTCACGCTGGTCCCAACAGCCCGTAAGGAATGCTGTACATATACATAGCAAGCAGAAAAGACTGAAAACCCTATATTTCATCTGCATTCCCCTTTGCTTTATTTCTTTGATCCACTAGTCGGCGATTTGAGTTCATCAGTTTGTGTATTCCCTGCGTTTGTTTGACTAGTCGAACGAGAGTGTGTTATGTAAGACTTGAAAGGAGCACGAATGACAGTATCCTTTTGGCCTTTCAAAGAAAAAGGCGTGAAAGGGGCTAGATATGGGATACCGAAGGAACGCAAACTATTCATATGAGCGACTAATAAAATCATCGCTAATGTCATTCCGTAAAAACCAAGCAGCGCTGATATGATCATTAAAGGAAAACGAATCATTCTTACAGCAATGGTCAAATTGTATGCAGGTATCGCGAAACTCGCAATTCCTGTTATCGCTACGACGATTACCATTAATCCTGTGACAATTCCTGCTTCCACAGCAGCCTGTCCTAATACAATCGCTCCCACAATAGAAACAGCTTGGCCGATTGCCCGAGGCATACGAATGCCAGCCTCGCGTAATACTTCAAATGTAGCTTCCATAATCACAGCCTCAATCAAGGCAGGGAAAGGAACTCCTTCACGCTGAGCCATAATATTAATGAGAAGAGCGGTTGGGAGCATTTCCGGATGATAGGTAGTAACTGCAATGTAAAAGGATGGTCCCAGCAATAAAATAAAAAAGCTTGTATATCTAATTAATCTCATTAGTAAGGCAATATCATATCGATGATAATAATCTTCCGACGCTTGAAAGAACTGCGAAAAAATAGTGGGTAAGATGAGAATAAACGGAGTGCCGTCCACCAATACAGCTATTCTCCCTTCCAATAAGTTAGCAGAAACGACATCGGGCCGTTCTGTATTATATATGGTTGGAAAGGGAGTAAAGGTTCGATCTTGAATAAATTCTTCAAGGTATCCGGATTCAAGAACAGCATCAATCTGGATATCTGTCAGCCTCCGTCGAACCTCTTGTACAAGCTCGTCACTAGCAATTCCTTTTATATACATAATTGCTACATTGGTCTGTGAAACATTTCCAATCCTCATCGTTTCTAATCGCAGCTGCGGACTTTTAAGGTGTCTGCGGATAAGAGCGATATTGGTTGCAATGGATTCATTAAAGCTGTCCTTAGGTCCTCGGATATTAACTTGCGAAGTCGATTCTGTAATCGCTCTCCACTGACCGCCTCTTGTACTGCCCGCTATAGCTTCAGCATAGCCATCTACCAAAATGATTGTATCGCCTGACAAAATCGAGAAAATGAGTTCGTTCCAATCTGTTAGAATGTTTACATTACCAATTGTTAAAGCATTATTTAAGATACGATCGAATACACGATTCGAATCCATTTCTAATTTACTTTCTGCCGTATCTACCATTAACGATCGTATCACATATTCGTTAACAGATTGCTCATCCGTTAATCCGTTTATATAAACAGCTCCAACTGGAATGCTTGGAGTGCTCCCAATCTGAAACGAACGAATAACAAGATCAGGGCTATCACCAATTTCCTGTTTAATTTTATGAAACATAATTTCTAAATTGGGATCGAGTGAGTGCCCTTCTGTATGAGATATTGGTTCATTTTTTTGCTCTGCCTTTGATTGTTTATTTTTATTCCGCAAAAATTTCATACCATTTGAATACTCCCGCTCATCATTTTTATATAACATATTATTCGTTTTACATATTTAGGTTATTCACTGAATATTTTCCATATATTTCGATATCACACCTTATAAGAAACTTAAAAACCGGTAAGATAAACCATTATTCACTTTTGCATTTTCAAAAAAATTAAAGTATATTAAAAAATGTGTCTTTCTCCTTACTAAATAGTTAAAAGCTTATAACACTAAAACATCCGGTTGATTTCCCTATAAAATAGATACCAGTATAATAAATAAGGGGTGAAAACATGTTAAGCGCAAAGCGCGAAGTGTGGCTTGATGCGGCAAAAGGATTTGGGATGATCCTCGTTGTTGCAGGCCATGCTTATAATCATAATAATTTAATAACCTACATTTATTGGTTCCATATGCCTGCCTTCTTTCTATTTAGCGGCTATGTATCAAAGCCAGTAGAACAGTGGTCACAAATAGGATCCTATTTGAAAAAACGAGTGCATAGTCTCCTCGTCCCGTATGCAGCATATTTAGGACTATTCACAATGATTCGCTATCTAGGAGAAATCATGCACGGCAATCTTTCTTGGCATTGGTATATGAAAGACATAGGAGATTTACTGTTTGGCGGAAGATTTATTACGAGTTACTATGGAGTGTTTTGGTTTATAACCTGTCTCTTTTTCACACAAGTTTTATTTCAAATCATGTTCCTGATTCTAAAAAAAACAAAGACTCGTTTGTTATGCATTTTATTTCTCTATGTAATTTCTCATATCGAAGGGTGGTATGTAAGTACATTGGAAGGTTCAGAGCCCTCCTTGCATGTACATATCCCTTGGAACATAGATGCATCTCTGTTAGCCCTCTGTTATTACAGTATAGGATACTATACTAAAACGTACCTAAAGCAAATTCCTGTCTTGCTTACGGGTGTTTGTGTTCTGCTAACAGCTGGATGTATTACACTTCAAGAGTTTGATTTATTAGACTATCATCTCAGTATGAAGTATCTAACCTATGATTATCATACTCTTGATTTATTAATTCCCTTTATTATGATAGTTTCATATTGCGGTATATTCCAGCTAATTAAATCCGCAAAAATCTTATCCCTCCTTTCCTTTATTAACCATAGAGGGTTAGCTATTATGTATATGCACATAGGGGTTAACAAAATCCTCCTTCAATTTACAGACTATGGGAATGTAATATATACCATTGCAGGAGTAACCATTCCCCTCCTCATTTCTAAATTCATTATAGAAAAGAGATATGAAATTGGAAGAGCTTTATCAAGTTCTCTGCAAGCTCCATATAAACCCTCCAGAAAATTGTATATAGATTAAAACACCGTTCAAAATTTGAGCGGTGTTTTCTATAATTATGAATTACTTGTTGATAAAGAAAATGATTGTCAGTTTACATAATTTTTACAATACGGTTAGCGTTTAGTTGATGCTGCATATGTTTTTTTGAAGCAACATAGTTTTGGATACTAATCTATACCTTTTTCTGATAAATAGATTTTTCCAAAAAAGAATAAGGAGGAAAACAATGAATCCTTTTTTAAGAAAAAAGTCCATTGAGCAATTGCAGCAAGAAAGCATTACAAACACGGGGCTTCAGCGAGTCTTGGGATTATGGCATCTTACGGCTATCGGTTTAGGCGGTATTATTGGTGTAGGTATTTTCGTGCTAACAGGGGTCGCAGCTGCTGAACATGCAGGGCCGGCAGTTCTCTTATCGTTTATTATTGCAGGGATTGCTAGTGCGGCAGCCGCATTATGCTATGCGGAATTTGCCGGTTTAATACCCGTGGCAGGCAGTGCGTACACCTACAGTTATGCTGTATTAGGAGAAGCTGCTGCTTGGTTGATTGGCTGGGATTTATTACTAGAGTACACATTGGTCGTTGCAGTGGTAGCCATTGGATGGTCGGGCTACATGCAGGAAATTCTGCAACAAATTGGAATTTATCTCCCGGTATGGGCGCAAGGTGCTCCAGGAACAGGCGCCGGCCACAAAGTAGATCTCATTGCGCTAATAGTCAGTCTATCCATTGCTGGATTGCTTACATTCGGCATAAAATGGGGAGCTAAATTCAATAATCTGATGGTTATTATTAAACTAAGTATTATTCTAGTCGTAATTGCAGCAGGGAGTTTTCATGTTCATTCAGCAAACTGGCACCCTTTTATGCCTTTTGGTTTTCAAGGCGTAATGAGCGGAGCTGCCCTAGTATTTTTCGCTGTTTTTGGTTATGATACCTTAACTACAGCAGCAGAGGAAGCCAAAAATCCGCAACGCGATTTGCCTAGAGCTGTTCTCCTATCATTAACCATTGCTCTATGTCTTTATATTGGTATGTCTCTTGTCATTACAGGGATGGCTCCTTATCAAACACTCAACAATGCAGCACCAGTAGCAAAGGCTTTTACCCATGTTGGATTGAAATGGATTGCTTTAATTGTTTCAGGTGCCGCTATTGCAGGGATTCTATCTGTGTTATTTTCCTTTATGCTAGCCGGTTCGCGCATCTGGTTCTCTATGAGCCGAGATGGCTTGCTGCCAAAATGGTTTGCAAAATTGCATTCTTCGTATCAAACACCGTATCGTCCAACTTTAATCATCGGGGTAATTACCGCACTAGTCTCAGGCTTTACTCCTATTCATGAAGTAGCTGAGTTGGTTAACATTGGAACTCTGGCCGCATTCATCCTGATTTGTTCGTCCATCATAGTGCTGCGCAAAAAGCAGCCTAATCTCGAAAGAAGGTTTAAAACACCATTTGTTCCGCTCATCCCTCTCATTGGAGTTGGTTTTTCTATCTATCTTATTATAAGTTTACCTGCAATTACATGGATTCGTTTTGGAATTTGGATGATTGGAGGATTTGTAATTTATTTATTCTACGGTAAAAGAAAGAGCAAGCTAGCAAAAAAATAATACGGCTAATATTGTAAGAGGCTGCTTCCAAAGTATAAAACACATACTTTGGAAGCAGCCTCTTTCGATTGTTTTATTTAACTAATACCTATAGGTTAATAGGAATAGAAACTTCTAGATTACAAACAAGGTCATTGCTGTCTACAGCAGGCTTTTGGTTATATTCAGCTTGTATGCTCGGCATGTTTTTCAATTGCAGTAATTGCTCAGAGGAATAATTCACAACCCCGAGTCCGATTTTCTCCCCATCAAGATGGATAATTTTCACAACCTCTCCTTTGTCGAAACGCCCCTTGATATGATGAATATTTGCCAGGAGTAAGCTTCCCCTCTTTTCAACAATTGAAATCTTTCCTCCCTCATCTACAACAATCTCTCCCCGAGGACCTGAATTGAAAGCAATCCACTGTTTTTTTGGATTCAGATTGATTCTTCTATCATTCGCTTCAAAATAAGTCCCTTTTGCTTTTTGGTGCACAGCATCGCGTAAAATATTAGGGGTGCCTGCTTTCCCCAGAAAAGCTGGAATACCGGCTGCCATAGCAATTTTGAATGCATCAATTTTTGATTTCATTCCCCCCGTTCCAACAGAGCTTCCAGAGCCTCCAGCGGCCGCTTCTATTTTCGGGGTGATTTCATGAACACGTTCTAATCGCTCGGCATGCTTCTTTTTCCGGGGATCTGCATTATAAAGACCATCAATATCTGATAAAATAATTAACATATCTGCCTCTACAAGCGCAGCTACCTTAGCAGAAAGGGTATCGTTATCTCCAAACTTCAAACGATTTACTGTTACCGTATCGTTTTCATTGATGATAGGGACAATTCCGCGTTCAAGCAGGACGTTCATGGTATTTCTTGCATTGTTATAACGATTTTCATCGGAAAAGTCATCTCGAGTAATTAGGATTTGAGAGGCAACATAGCCGTGGGATAGGAAAAGCTCTGAGTAAACCTTCATCAAAAGACTTTGGCCGATTGAGGCAGCAGCTTGTTTTTCTGATAATGCGCTTGGGCGTTCGAGAAAGCCAAGCTTTCGATATCCAGCTGCAACAGCCCCGGATGAAACGAGAAGAACTTCATATCCTTCATCTTTTAACTGAATAATTTCATCAACTAATCTTTCTAATTTCCTATGACTAATCTCACCGCGAAGGCTTGTAAGTGAGCTGCTGCCAATTTTAATCACAACTCGCTTCTGGAGATTGAAATTCATCTAATCCCTCCTATTTTACTTACACATCCAAAGTCTTCTCGCTAATCTCTTTTGAGCGTTTTGCTGCTCCTGCTACTGCTTGAAAAATAGCTTCCCCGCCGCCATACCTTTCTAGTGCCTCCAATCCAGCTGCTGTCGTGCCATTAGGAGATGTTACTTTTTCTCTTAGTTCAGCCGGAGATTCATCCTGCTGCATAATCATCTTGGCTGCACCAAGAATTGTTTGTGCACAGATTTGCCTCACTGTCTCGATATCCAGCCCCCCATCTTTTCCCGCCTTTTCAATGTGTTCCATGAAGTAATAAAAATAGGCAGGACCACTACCGGCAATACCTGTAAAGATATCCATTTTATCTTCATCAATCTGGTAAACCGCTCCTATACAGCTTAACAATTCTTTAGCTATCGCTACTGCATCTGTACTCGTATGTTTCCCTGGGCAGATGGCTGTTGCCGATTCTCCAATCATGCTGGACGTATTGGGCATGACTCGGACAACCTGCTGACCTTTCTGAAGATTTTTCTCGATACAGGGAGTTGAAATTCCTGCTAAAACAGAAAGAACAAGTTGATGAGGTTTTAATTTTTCTCTTATGAATTGTAAAGCTTCATGCACATCTTTTGGTTTCATGGCTAAAATTAAAATATCGATATGCTGAAAGTCTAGATCATCTCTCCCAATGCCCTTGACGCCATATCTTACTTGAAACTCCCGTAATCGCTCTTGATTGCTTCTGTTGGTAACAATTATTTGATTACAGGGGATTTTTCCAGTATTCACAATCCCTGAAATCATGGCCTCTGCCATGGAACCTGCTCCTAAAAAAGCGATAGTTTGATGCTTTAGCATACCATTCCTCCTCTACTTATATTTCAAGGACAATTTGCAATAGACGTACGTTATGTTCTAATCAACTATTCTCTTTGCGATGTAATGGAAATTATTGGAGAGCCCCTACATTAAGTATAAAAACTAAACACTTATGCAACAACGGCTTTAACGTTCTTCTTATCAAAATGTAATATAGCTAACGATTTGCAATCCAATCGTATTCTTTATTATCTAAAGATCATGAATTAATCCGTAATACTCTTTATTCCTCACTTCAAACACATACGGGCCTGACTAGGCTTCTCCTGTTGCACGCCTCACCACAAGAACCGAAGGAAGAATTTCTTTCGTAATTTCGTTAAAGAAAAAGGACGTTCACTATCACTAGCAAACGTCCCTCAGCAGTCTATTCAACTAACATCTTTAAAAACTTCCTATATTCATTAAGCAGACTTCGCCTGCTGATACTGTTGATCATTGTCAATTAGTTGTTTTTTTGGTTTTGAGAATCCAATGATAGCTGCTGTGACGATGGCACCAGATAAGATTGCTACTAAATACAGCAATGGATTTCCAATAACAACTGGGAGTACAAACATTCCACCGTGCGGGGCAGGCAATGCGATTTTAAAGACCATTGATAATGCTCCCGCTGTCGCTGAACCAATTACACATGCTGGAATAACGCGAGTTGGATCTGCTGCAGCAAACGGAATGGCACCTTCTGTAATAAATGATGCTCCCATAATGTAGCATGTTTTGCCTGAATCACGCTCGTCCTTTGTAAATTTGCTTCGGAAGAATGTAGTAGCAAGGGCAACTCCAAGCGGCGGCACCATACCGCCGGCCATAATAGCCGCATGAGGGGCGTAGTTCCCTGCATCAATCATAGCAATCCCAAATGTAAGTGCAGCTTTATTAATAGGACCGCCCATATCAATTGACATCATACCGCCAAGGATGATACCGAGCAGCAGCATATTTCCTGTTCCTAGGTCTGCCAGCCAAGCTGTTAATGCATCATTTATAAATTTCACCGGTCCAATAACGACATACATCATAATAAGGCCTGTAAGCAGCACACCAAATAACGGGTATAGGAGTACCGGCTTAATTCCGTCTAATGATTGCGGAAGACTACGGAAAACTTTCTTCAGCCCAAGCACAATATAGCCGCCAAGGAAACCGGCAATTAATCCTCCCAGGAATCCTGCCCCGCCTGTAGAAGCCATAAGACCGCCAACCATACCTGCGACAAAACCAGGACGATCTGCAATACTCATTGCGATAAATCCAGCTAACACCGGAACCATTAATGCGAATGCATTCTTGCTGCCAATTGTCATAAACGCTTCTGCAATTGGGTTATACGAAGGATCTTTCGGATCTGATGCATGAATGCCAAAAAGAAAGGAGATAGCAATTAAAATCCCGCCCCCTACAACAAAAGGGAGCATATTGGATACACCGCTCATTAAATGCTTATAAAAGCCGCGTCTTTCTTTTGTACCTCCTTCCGTCGATTGGTTCGCTTGTGAATTCGAATACCCTTGATAAACAGGCGCATCCTGCTTCAAGGCTTGTTCAATAAGTTCCTGCGGACGGCGAATGCCTTGCGCAACCGGTACTTGAATCACATGCTTTCCTTTGAAACGAGCCATTTCTACTTGCTTATCGGCTGCAACGATAATGGCCGTTGCCCGCTCAATTTCGTCAGCTGTCAGCTTGTTTTTCACACCGCTTGAACCGTTGGTTTCCACCTTCAAATTAACGTTCATTTCTTTTGCTTTTGCTTTTAAGCTATCAGCTGCCATATACGTATGTGCAATTCCAGTCGGACAAGCTGTAACAGCAAGGATGAACTCATCGTTCCCTTCCTCAATTGCTTCCTCTTCCGCCTCCTCACCTTCGCTTTCTTTCGCATCAATGACCTTGACGATATCATCAATAGTTTCTGCCGCAAGAAGCGTCTTACGGAAATCTGTATCCATTAGAAGCATCGATAAACGAGAAAGTGTTTCTAAATGAGCATTATTCGCGCCTTCACTTGCTGCGATCATAAAAAACAAGTGTGCTGGCTGGCCATCAAGAGATTCATAGTCAATTCCGCTGATAGAACGACCAAATGCAATAGCTGGTGTTTTAACAGCGCTTGTTTTCGCATGCGGAATCGCAATTCCTTCACCAATCCCTGTCGTACTTTGCGATTCACGCTTTAAGATTGCTTCTTTAAAACCTTCGCGGCTTTCTAGGCGCCCTGCTTCATTCAATTTTGTCACAAGCTCATCAATCACATCTGCTTTTGATGAACTTTGCAAATCTAGAATAATTGTATCCTTCTTCAATAATTCAGTAATCTTCACGTCGATGTCCTCCTATCCTACTTTTTTTATTTCCACTTCTGGCATGAGACGTTCCACTTCCTCTTGTGTGCACAGCTCCAGCGAGAATGCCGTCGCACTTCCAGAAGCAACTCCTACTCGAAATGCCTCAACTATGTCACAGCCCTTTACATACGCACTCAGAAATCCAGCAACAAGCGAATCCCCCGCGCCTACTGAATTTTTTACGATGCCTTTCGGTACGGAAGCTTGATATACTCCATCCTTCGTAATAAGAAGTGCACCTTTTCCTGCCATTGAAATGGCTACATGCTCAGCACCAAGTTCAAGCAGCTTTTGGCCGTAAGGAATCGCCTCTTCTGGCGTCTCGATTGTAACGTCAAACATCTCACCTAATTCATGATGGTTCGGCTTAATGAAAAACGGTTCTTGTTTCACAACATCAAGGAGAGCTTTGCCGCTCATATCAACAACTACCTTGACTCCTTTCCTTTTTACCAACTTCAAAAATGTTGCATACAAATCGTTTGGTAATGAACTTGGAATACTTCCAGCCAATACAAGAATATCTCCATCCTGCAAACCTTCAACTTGTGAAGCAAGCTCGCTGAATTGTTCCTCTGTAATCTTAGGTCCTTGGCCGTTAAGCTCTGTCTCTGATTCTGTTTTCAATTTAATATTGATGCGGGAATCGCTATTTACACGAATAAAGTTTGTAGAAATCCCTTCTTTTTTTAGAAAATCCTCTACATATGTACCTGTAAAACCGCCAACAAACCCGAGTGCCTGACTTTCAACTCCCGCACGCTTTAATACACGGGAAACATTAATGCCTTTCCCTCCAGGATACTTGTCCTCAAATGAGATCCGATTTAAATCGCCAAGCTGAAAGTCATTTACGTGTACGATGTAATCAACGGACGGATTTAATGTGCAAGTATAAATCATCATTTCACAACCTTTACTTTAATTTTTAATATAGCTTCCGCTTATCCCTACCATGCTTACTCTCTCATAACGGCTTAGTATATCAAGCTTCCTGTTTAGTAGAGAAAGGGTTTTGGATACTGTCATTCCGGTACTGAAGTACATGCAGTGACTTTTCCTACTATTTTTGTTAACTATTGAGCAATCACTCTTTGAACGTTTTTGGAGGATTCGTAATTGTAGTATTGAAGAATCATTGCAAATTCTCCTTAACAATCCATCCTTTAAAAAGCCTCATCATTCTCAATACTCATTCTTTTAATTGCTGTAGGAAACTAGATATTTCAATCATTTCTACTCCAAACTGCTTGCTCGCATAAATAAAATCCTATACTTGCATTGCAATGGAAACAATGTCATTTAGAGGTAATTTTATCGCGAAAAACTATAAAAAACAACAATTTCTTTCAAAAACAATCAAAATCTTTCAAAATCAACCAACACAAATCCGCTAGATAATGTGAAACTTGCAAATAAACATATGACTCAGCATGAGTTAGCGTAAGGGTAACATCCGATGATAGTCTGATGGTGCAGAAACAGGTGATTCGGGCAGTCGGATTCACCTATTCCACTGCAAAAACAAGATCACTTTTCGACATAAAAAAATTGTCTAAAGACTTTTTGCCCAAAGAAGGAATAGACGCGCTCATATTTCTTTTGTAGGCGTATGATATATGGTATTCGTCCAGAGTACTCTTTCTTACAAAAAACAAAAGTGAGGCGGTATTATTATGTATAGAGACCCAGATACACATACTTACGGAAATAACGCTCCGTATGGCAGCAACGTTCCCCACATGGAAAATGTTCCCCATATTCATCATGGTCATTTTGGTATGCCGGTTTATGGTTACGGACATTTAGCTGGTTGCTATGATGGATACGGCTGCCACGGTTATAGTCACTTCTTTGCACTTATAGTAGTGCTGTTTATCCTATTAATTATTATCGGTACTTGCAGCTTTGGTCATCACAGCAGCGAAGCCTGCTAACTAAGCAATACCCTATGGGCGTTTGCCCATAAAGACTCCTGCATTTTCATGCGGGAGTTTTTCCTTTCATTTATTTCATATGATGAATATTTCTAAAAGGGACAATACAATTTTTTTCTAGTTGATGCCCAGGATTTACAAGACTCCCTATTCGATGCTCTCACTCTCTTTTAGCACCTCTCCCATTTCCTTATTCCTCGCTTTATGTCTATAAAACAATTCTTTAAAATTCACTAAAATGCTAAAAAGTATAATACATACACTTTTTCTAAAAGAACAGGAGCCGTTATTTCATTATAAGGAGGGGTATGCATTGAGAAAGATTTGGCAGATTTACAAAACGGATTGGAACAACATCTTTAATGTCCCCGCTGTGGTTTTGTTGGCAGCAGCAGGTGCACAGACTGACACTACGGTAAATCAGGAGCAATTAACTCGTCTTCATGAAGAACTAGTGAACATTCACAGCAATATACAAGCAACCCGCGCTGTTCTTCAGCAGAAAGTAGACGAAGTGGTAAAGGGAATTAACGCGGCAGCAAATTTTGTGAAAAATGATTTACCTACCGTGGAACAAAAGACCCATACGGCCGCAGATTTTGTACGTAACGATTTGCCAAAGCTTGAAGAAGATATTCGAAGAACAGCAGACCTTGTTCAAACAAAGCTTCCTGAATTCGAAAATGCTGTCCATAAAGCAGCAGATTTAGCTCGAAACGATTTACCGAGTTTTGAAGAGAAAGTAAGAAATGCTGCCGATAAAATCCGCAGATTTCAGAACGCTGTAAACTTGAACGAATTGATTGAATTTCTAAAACATGACCCACAACAAGAAAGCAGCTTTTTAGCAAAGCCTGTCTTATTAGACATAAAGCGGATCTTCCCTATTCCAAATTACGGCTCTGCCATGACACCGTTTTATACCATGTTGGCATTGTGGGTGGGAGCAACTCTTCTCATATCCTCTCTGCGTGTAGACATCGAGAATCAGGAACACCTGTATAGAAGTTACCACATCTATTTCGGGAGACTATTGACGTTTCTTACCATCGGTGTCTTTCAAGCAGCTATTGTTACACTCGGAAATTTATTTTTTCTCCATACATATGCCGTGAACAAGCTCTGGTTTGTTTTGTTTAGCATTTTCATCAGTATGGTATTTGTCATCATCACATACACGTTATGCTCAGTGTTCGGCAATATAGGAAAGGGGTTAGCGATTATTTTTATGGTATTTCAAATGTCCAGCTCTGGCGCAACGTTTCCAGTCAGCATGACATCTCCTTTCTTTCAAAGGTTGAGTCCTTTCATGCCGTATACGTATGCGGTGAGCATGCTGCGCGAGGCAGTCGGCGGCATAATCAGTGAAGTCGTTATAAAAGATGCCTTAGCTCTTAGTGTTTTTGTGGTGATTTGTTTTGTTATAGCACTTGTATTAAAAAGGCCTCTAAACAAACGGATCCAGCAAACAGCAGAGAGAGCCAAATCGACTAAAATGGTTCCGTAGGTGCTCTATTGAACTACACCCCACCTACTCGCTAACGCTCCTTGAGGTGGGAGTCTTCTGTCGGAAAATGATAAAGAAAAGTACCCCTATCATATAGAGGTACTTTTAACATTCTGACCTATTTCGACACTGAAGTTAGAGCAACTTCAGGTGATGTTACCTTTTCATAAAAATCGACAAATTTGTCACGGTCGGCGCTATCACGGTAAGCCATGGCAACACGTGGATGTTCATTAAGCACACCAGAAATCATGTAAGGAATGATATAGCCCCACTCCCACTTTTGACGCATTTCCAGCATGTGCTTTTCAATTACGCCAAGAACTGGCTTAACCTCATAGCTTGGTTTTTGTATATAGCTAACGAGGAGCTCTGTGTTACAGTTACCAGCCGCACGACCCATGCCGTAAACAGACGAATCAAGGAATGTAACCCCATTTCGCATCGCAGTTAATGTATTGGCGAAAGCCAACTGCATATTGTTGTGCGTATGGATTCCAAGCTGTTTATTAGGGATCATCGCTTGGAATTTTTTTACTTGATGTTCAATATCCGCAGGATCTAAACTCCCAAAGGAGTCAACGATGTATACGACATCTACAGGACTTTTCTTTACCATTTCAAATGCTTCAATAAGCTGATGTTCAGGTACACTAGATAAAGCCATAATATTAAGTGAAGTCTCATAGCCCAAATCATGAAACATTTGTACAAGCTCTAAGCCTTTATCCACTTCGCGGATATAGCACGCTACTCGAATCATATCTAAAACACTTTGCTCGCGCGGCAGAATGTCATTTGGATCTACACGCCCAATATCTACTAGAGCAGATAGCTTCGTGAATTTTTTTTCAGGGATAATTTCTTTCAGGAAGTTATCATCAAGAAATCTCCATGGATTAGGCTCATTCGCTTTAAGAAGCTTAGCGGAATTTTTGTAGCCGATCTCCATATATTCAACACCAGCTTCACTTAGGCCATTATATAAGTCTTGAACAAATTCGACACTGAAATTCCAATTGTTCACCAATCCTCCATCACGAATGGTACAGTCTAAAATTTTGCTACGATGTTCCATGATAGTAACTTCCCCCTGTTTATCCTGCTTTTTTAGTACTATTATTTTTTAACTTCTATGCTTTTATGTACTAAAATTTCTTATATCATGATTCGTTTAAGGGTGTCAATCTATTTTCCAAAAATTTAGTTAATCAAAAGTAAACAAATTATATCAATTCAGCCTAAAGCAGTTTAAGCATAGAAAAAACTTGGTATAATAAGCTGCAGTTTTAGCTGATTCAGATTCAAACAAAGAAATTCGGCGGCAATATGATGCATTTTGCCGCCAACATACCTGCATATGCTTGAGCTTATCTTGAAAGGTTAGCCTGCAGGCGATTCACTTCAGCAATCACTTTCTCTTCATCTATCGTTAAACAGCAGCGGTCTTTTACAACCATCCTGCCATCAATGTACACATCGCATACATCACGTCCGCATGCTGCATAAAGCAAATGTGAATACGCCTCGCTAAGCGGTTGTAGATGCTCTTTGTCATACGGATAAATTGTAATAAAATCAGCCTTTTTAGCTGCCTCCAGAGAGCCTGTATAGCCCATGCCAATAGCTTCGGCTCCTACTCTCGTAGCTAAGGATAATGCCGTTCGGGCAGGAAGCTTAGTTGCATCTTTATAGATACCTTTTTGCAGCAGTGCAGCGGTTCTCACTTCCTCAAACATATCAAAGTTATTATTAGAGGCTACTCCGTCTGTTGCAACTCCTACTTTTATCCCGGCATCTAGAAGACGAACAATATCAGCGATTCCGGATCCCAGCTTTAAGTTGCTAGTTGGATTATGGGCAACTCGTACATCATACTGCTTCAATATCTCCCGCTCTTCATCATTGAGCACCACACCATGGGCTATTACGGCCGGCTGATTAAAAAGCCCTAAACGACGAAGGTGTTCGACGGGACGAACCCCATAACGTTTTTCAATATCTAAAACTTCAAAATCCGTTTCTGAAACATGAATGTGCACCATTAAATCATTCTCTTTAGCAATCCGTGCACTTTCAACAAGAGCTTCCGGCGTGCAAGCATACGGGCTGTGAGGTGCTACCATCGTTGTTAGACGGCCATCTGCAGCCATTTTATAATTTTTAGCAAAACGCTCAGCGCCCATGAGGTTTGCTTTCTGTTCTTGTTCCGTACCTAAGCTGAAAATCGTATAAGAAAAGGCTCCACGAATCCCGGTTTCCCCAATCGTCTGTATTACAGCATCAGGATCTATGCCATTGGGATTAAACATATCTGAGAATGTAGTTGTTCCGGATTTTAACATCTCTAAAATACCAAGCTGGGTACTTACAGAAGCAATTTCCGTTGTAAACTGGGCTTCAATCGGCCATATTTTAGTTTCTAGCCAAGGCTTCAATAGCATATCATCTCCGATGCCGCGCAAAAGAGTCATTACTATATGTGAATGGGCATTTACCATTCCTGGCAGGACCCATTTTCCGCCAAGATCAACAACCTTGTCTGCCTCTATCAGCAACTCTTTAGAATGCGAGCCTATGTAAGTGATGAATTGATCCTCCACAATCATCATGCCATTTTCAAAGATTTGATTTTCCTTATCCATGGTAAAAAAAGTAGCGTTCACATAAGCTATATTCAATACTATCTCCTCCCAAATCACTTCATAATAATTAATCTATTTTCCCCTGTTCCTTTCTAAAATAGACGGCATACTCGTCTTAACTAAAATATTTTGGCCCTTTTCTAAACAATTGTTGCTGTAGGAATAAAAGAACGTGTTTCGATACAAGCAAGAGGCTATCCGCCTCTTGCAGCCGATCTCTCATTTCTGACTTCCCATCTCTTCCCGCAGTACTGTGTACGTGCTGCTGGGCAAAAGGCAAAAGCAACAATATGTGAGAAAACAGCTAATATTTTTCACGACAGAAACACCTGGTCCTCTTCCTCATCGGGAATCAACATTACACAATGAATCATGTAAGTCCCCCTGCTTTTAGTTACCCTTTCAACATAAAAACACCTGTTTGAGGAACAGGTAAAAAGCAACCTATAAAATACAAGTTTCCTCTATGTGAATAACTACAGTAATTCATCATTTGTGCAGCTTATGGGAATAAAGCAGGACTGCCTTATCTTCTGTACAATGACTAAAGGGAAGAAACATGTGAGAAATCCTGACAAACAATGATACATTATGCAAGATTAGTAGTATGATGAATTCATAAATCATGCACGACGAAAGGAGCCAACTAACATGAGACTTTTGATAAATGCCTTCAAGAAGAATGCCTTATGTGCGCTTGAACTCACTTATTTATATATGGTATTTTTTTTCGTAGAATTACAAACTACTATCAAAATCCCCTTAAAAACAAAACCACGGTCCTTGCAACAGTAGTAATCAATTAATAATCCGATTCACCTGGCTTTTTTAAACAAATTTTCATGATTACTTCCATACAATTGTGGTTAGCAAAAATAACTTGTCTCTGATACGGTCTTTATATATTATAAATTAAACTAATTATACTAAATAAAAGGATATTAGGGGCGAAACCATTGTTTTGGTACGCCCCTAATTTTATTTTTCAATCTCGCTTTCAATTTCTCGAATGTCATTTGAATTTACACGCTCAATATCTGCTAGAGCGGATATCTATTTCGGTCTGTTTTATTTTTATATCTTTTTAACAAATTCAGATTTTAATTTCATAGCGCCAAAACCATCAATTTTGCAATCAATATCATGGTCTCCATCAACCAAGCGTATATTTTTCACTTTTGTACCTATTTTTATAACTGATGAAGTTCCTTTTACTTTAAGGTCTTTGATTACTGTTACAGAATCGCCATCGTTTAAGACATTTCCATTTGCATCTTTGATAATCTTTTTATCCTCACTGTTTTCAGCCTCTAGTTCTAAAGTCCACTCATGAGCACATTCCGGGCAAACCAAAAAGCTCCCATCCTCATAAGTGTATTCTGAATTACATTTTGGGCAATTTGGCAAATTAGACATAATTCCATTTCCTCCATTTATTCCTGTCAATTGTAATTATGTAACAATTGTTTTCAATTTTCTTTTTATAGCTTCTTAAGAATAGCCATTAATAACTTGAAATTTATCAAAGATCTATCGATAATTCCTTATATAATGTCATATTCTTCTCATATTGGCAAGCCTTCCTCAAAAGCTCTCCTTAAAAACCGCTATGAATTACCTAAAGACGATGGTTTTGTAAGTTTGGTTTTTCTACTATTGTTATTATCCACTGTTAAATTTATTATCAATTCTATTACTTCTTTAGTGTAAAAGTCCCCTTTTAACTAGCAACTTTTTGGGTTGCGAAAATAACGAAAAACCAACCCCGATTTTGGAGCTGGCTGATATAAAATTCGGAAGCGGAAGTTGATATAGCAATCAACATAATTCATCCTATTCATACAATATATATAAATATTTAACAATTTACTAAAAGATGAATTTTCCTGCTGCAACTAAAGCAGCAATTTGTGCAGCAACTTTGATAAAATCTACAAAGAATCCATTCCATCCCATGTTTTTTTTTACTGAAGCTTCTATTTCATCTAATTGTTTTTGAATCATATCTAGTTTATACAGTGTAGTTTCTTTTTGTACCATAAGAGCATTAATTTCCTTATTTTTCTCGTCCATGTTTTGTTCTAAGTTCTTTATTTTTTCTTCTAAAATATCAAGATTACTCATCTTGTTTCACTTCTCTTAATCTCCATAACGAAAGAACTGCAATAGCAAAATAGACACCTATCCCTGTGCTGAGAGGTTGTTTAGATAAAATAAAACCTGCTGTCATTAGACCATATAAAAAAGTTGAGGCTAGTAATGAGAATCTACGAAGCCATATTTGTCCTTCAATAAGACCTAATACTAAAGAAATAGAGATTAAAATAAAAATGCTTCCCCAAGGCCCTTCATCTGCAACCTTTTGAAAGGTATAAAATAGTTCGGGTCGATCTTCAAACAATTTGTCATTTAAGAGAAGAGCTATTGCCCACCATCCTGTAATAATAGTTAAAAATAACTCGATAACAGGAACTTGTTTTTTCATGAAATATCCTCGTTTCTAAGATAGTTTAAGTATTTCTTTTTTGATAGATTTGTTTTATTTATACACAATATATTCATAATCATATATAATTGATACCATTTATTTGATAAAAGACTATAAATTGAAAGGACTTCGGAAGTAATGAATGAGGAAATAGTGTAAGCGACCTTGTGATGCCTAAGAGGATGATTGAGGTCGCTTACTGTTGTTTTGTACGCTTTTCCAATCAGGTTAACGTAACATTCGGAAGCGGGAGTTAAATTGCTGTACGAGTTAACAAAATATTTTCTATACCTTTAACACTATCAGCAATACATGTAGGATTGGACTGCTTTAATTCTTCTAATGAACCATAGCCATATGTAACTGCAATAGAATCAATACCCGTATTGTTTGCACCAATTACATCGTGCTTACGATCACCAATCATAACGAAGTCGCTATGTTTATATTCGTGATATTTATCAAGTATGTACTGAATGATTTCGGTTTTTGAGCTCCTGGTTCCATCAAGATTACTCCCCACCACAAGGTCAAAATAACGGTCTATGTTAAAGTATTCTAATATCTTTTCTGAGAACACAGTAGGCTTAGAAGTTGCTACGACTAAGATATATCCCTGCTTTTTCAAGGTATCTAAGAGTGAAGGAATATCAGCATATAATTGATTCTCGAACATCCCTTCTTTTTTAAACCTTTCTCTGTAAAAAACAACTGCTTGTTTTACCTCTTTCGTATTGAAGCCGCAATACATAGCAAATGATTCTTGTAATGGCGGTCCAATGAAACAATTAAGTTTATTAAGGCTAGGCTCTAGAATACCCATCTTCTCAAGTGCAAATTGAACTGATTTGGTTATCCCTATCTTAGGATCAGACAGTGTCCCATCCAAATCAAATAAGATTATCTTATACTCTTTCAAACGAATCTCCCTTTCTGCATGCAATATTTATCCTATCTCATCTCATAGTATCATACTGGATACTTATTGATTATTTTCAAATCTCTTCCTGTACACCTTATTGAAGTACCCTCGTAATTACAAATAAGCGGATAGATAAATCAATTCCCTAGGTATATTTCTATGCAAATCGGTAATCCTTATTAATGTTTTCTAGGATCAGTAAAAATACATAGAACAAGAGGAGAGCAATAGCAGATGAAACTTTTATATAGGGTGCAAAAGAGAGAGTTGAAAAAAAAGGTTCTGCAGAAAGAAAAGCTGCGGGTGGAATGGTATATACAACGCATTTATCATGAATTTGGAATAGAGATCAAGTATATTAATTGGATTTCATTGTCAGAAGACGATGCAAAAAATCTGTATACCTTCTATAAACAAAAAGAGAAATGAACGCAATTAGAAAAAGTGTAGAAAAAGCCAGAAAAACAGTTCTAGTACAAAGATAATGTTTTAGAAATATACCACTTCCATATCCTTTCCATCAGAGAACCTTTTTTTGGCTTTTTCTGCCACTAACACGAAATATAGTTAAGGCTACTGTGTTAATACGATCTAAACTCTACATATGCCGGATTGGCAGAGCACCACTGATTGCCCCCAAGGTTATACCAGCCTTTTGTTTCAGCATATACCTTATAAGTCTCGCTTTTGTGCATCACACGGATAATACTGTACTGCATACCAGGACCACTGCGCAAATTCAAATCAACAAGTAATTTAATTTCTCCAATAACTTGTGAAGATGGAGTCAAGGATACATATGCCGGATTGGCGGAACACCATTGGTCGCCGCCAAGATTATACCAGCCATTTACTTCAGCATATACCTTATAAGCCTCGTTTTTGCGCATCACACGGATAATACTGTACTGCATACCAGGACCACTGCGCAAATTCAAATCAACAAGCAATTTAATTTCTCCAGTTACCTTTTTCATGACTTGTAAGGACACGTATGCTGGATTGGCAGAGCACCATTGGTCACCGCCAAGGTTATACCAGCCATTTACTTCGCTTCCGTATACCTTCCATTGGGAGCCTTTTGGAAGCTGACGCAATACAGGATAGGACATACCTGGCCCTTTTCGTAAATTTAATGCTTCTGTTATAACAGTAACAACTCCTGTAACAGTAGGAGCAGGCTGTTTGTTATCATATTCATATAGACGATAACGCTCAATTAGTTGAATAAGAAGATCTCTATAGCTTGGATCATTTGTATAACCGTCATCTTGTATTTTTTGGCATGCACGTTTATAATCAGTTTCCCCAATTAAGTTTTGATATCGTTTGGACTGAACGAGAAATTGTGTATGATCTTCTAAGCTTTCCTCCCAGGAATGATACTTTCGGAACACAGCGGTTGTTCTATAGGGATTTCCATTTTGATCATGCTCTGTTGTTTCCAGAGTAATACTCCCCGCTGGTCCTGTCCCTTTTATGCCAAACAAATTATTTCCTTTCGCAGCAAGCTCTGATTTTCCCCAACCGCTCTCTAAAATAGCTTGCGCGATAGTTAAAGATGCCAGAATTTTCATAGATTGCATACCAGCTACTGCATACGGAGCAATTTTATCTATAAATTGTTGTGTATCCATAGTTCACCTCGTAAGTTATTAATTTTGTGATGAAATACTAATAGCCATATCTTTCTCTTATTAATTTATGTACAAGCTCCTTATCTGATTGGACAGCTATTATATGTACTTAAAGCTTTTTGACTTTAATAATCTCCTTGAGCTGTTGACAAACTAAACAGCACCTTTCAAAGTACATATACAGAAAAAAAGACAACCGCTACATGTTGTAGAAAGTTGTCTTTTTTGATTTGTCGTGTAAGATTGCGCTGTATTCCGCTTGCTTTTAAATCATGGAGCATCGTTTTGCTTCTTAAAAAAACGGTCAAATGAATCTGCAAGGTTCTTCAAAGAGGATTGTAAGGAATGTGAGTCAACTTCCTTCAACCAAGTTAACTCTTTCGGGCAAATCTGATAGAAACGCAAGGCACCGTATCTAGTAATTTCCTGTTTGGCGCAATAAATATTCATTTCCAGCATATCAATAGTACAGTACCATTATTTTTATTTGCAGCGTTCAAGCTATGAGGAGGCAATACTATGGAATTTGCAGACAAACAGGAAGAGCAAGTACAAACCCTGAACCACGTAATTAATGCAATGACGCAACGGCTCCATGTTCTCCAGGAGTGCGGGGATCACAGAGCCGTATTTCAACGTGTCTACCTCCTAATGACACAGGAGATGCAACGGCGCCTTACATCTGGCTTTTTTCGGGATCCAGCTTGGATGGAGCGAGTTCTGGTTCGTTTCGCTCGATACTATTTTAATGCTATAGACGCGTATGAAGCAGGGCAATCTTGTCCGCCGGCGTGGGATCTGGCCTTTCGTCTGGCTGTTACAAAACAAGGTTTTGTCTTGCAAGATGCATTACTCGGCATTAACGCTCATATCAACAACGATCTGCCAATGGTTCTGTATACGATTCTTGATGAGGACAATGCATGGCCTGATGCTCGGATTATGCTGTATCGCCGCCAAGATCATGAAAAAATCAACACCATACTGGCTAATCTGATGGATTTGGTTCAAGACGAACTGGCGTTTCATCATGCCCGCTTCATCCGCGCCATTGACCATATAATGGGACGCAGGGACGAATCATTCTCTCAGTTTATTCTAACCCACTGTAGAACCAATGTGTGGTACAATACCGAGCTGTTACTTGACGCTCCTGATGAAGAACAGCGGAACATTCATCGGCAGCGAATTGAACATGATGCCTATACTATCGGGCTGCAGATTGCCCACCCGCGTGCCTTTCGATTAATAAAGAGCCTTGCTCCATTTACCAGGCAGAATCGTTGGCTCTAACATAAGGCGTCTCAGAGGCACAAACCTGTTTTAGGAGAGTACAGCTCTACACGCTTCCTGCTTTGAGCAAGAAGCACGCAAAGCCAAAAGAACTATAAATTGAAGTTTTCCTTATTTCATGTATTATTCTAAGGTAAATTTGTTTCACCCATTAAATATCTATCACATTCTCTTGCAGCCTCTCTACCTTCATTTATAGCCCAGACAATCAGACTTTGACCTCGACGTATATCACCGGCAGCAAAAACCCCTTCAATATTTGTTTTATATTCTCCATACTCAGCCTTTACATTTGAACGTTCATCTGTTTCAACATTAATTTTTTGAAGGAGGTCTTGTTCTGGACCACTAAATCCGATCGCAAGTAACACTAACTGAGCGGGCCAGATTTTTTCTGTACCTGGAATCTCTTTTCGAATCTGTTGGCCATTTTCATCAGTTATGGTTTCAACATTAATGGTATGAACCTCTTTAACATGACCGCTTTCATCGCCTACAAATTTTTTCGTCATCACAGCATAGGCTCGAGGATCTTCTCCGAAGACAGCTGCCGCTTCCTTTTGACCATATTCAACCCGATGAATTACCGGCCATTGCGGCCATGGATTATCATCAGCCCGAACTTCACCCTTTTTTTCATAAATATCAAACTGTGTTAAGCTTTTGCATTTATGTCTGATAGAAGTAGCCAAACAATCTACACCTGTATCCCCACCGCCGATAACAATCACATCTTTATCCTTTGCCGATATATAATGACCGTCCTCCAGATTAGAATCCAATAAACTTTTTGTGTTTGCATGAAGAAAGTCCATAGCATAATGGATCCCCTTTAGCTCTCTCCCTTCTACATCTAAATCACGAGGCTTTGTTGCACCGCTGCAAAGAACGATCGCATCGAATTCTGATTGCAGCGAAGAAATTGGATAATCCTTGCCCACTTCTGTATTTGTGATAAACGCAATTCCCTCTTCTTTAAGTAAATTTACTCTTCTCTCAACAACAGAATAAGGAAGTTTCATTTCAGGTATCCCATACGTTAAAAGACCTCCAACACGATCATGGCGTTCAAAAACAGTAACAAGGTGTCCTGCTTTATTAAGCTGTGCAGCACAAGCCAAGCCTGCTGGACCAGAACCAACAACTGCCACTTTTTTATCAGTTCGGGTTTTAGGAGGTTCCGATTTCACCCATCCTTCCTTAAATCCTTTATTAATAATTTCTAGCTCTATTGATCGGATTGCAACCGGCGGCTCATTAATTCCAAGTACGCAAGCTCCTTCACACGGGGCTGGACAAGCCAACCCTGTAAATTCAGGAAAGTTATTCATTTTATGTTCTCGTTTCAGCGCTTCTTCCCATTGGCCTTGAAAAACTAAATCATTCCACTCCGGTATTAAATGATGGACGGGACAACCAGAAGTCATCCCGTTTATTAGTGTACCTGTATGACAAGTTGGAATCCCGCAATCCATGCAACGAGCACCTTGTTGTTTCAATTCATTTTCTTCAAGAGGTAACGTATAAACATCCCAATCATCCGTTCGTGTTACAGGGTCACGTTCAGGCCTTGATTGACGTTCATAATCCATAAAACCAGTTGGTTTTCCCATCGTTCACCCTCCATCTTTTATCGAATTCACTGCTTTTTTGCTTTCTTCAAATGCGAGGAGTGCTGCTTTGTGTTCACTCAGCCCGCTTTCTTGCAGGTATTTAATTCTCTCTTTCATCTCTAAATAATCTTTCGGAATAACCCGTATAAAACTCCCGCTCATCTCTTCCCAGTTATCCAGTACTCTCTTCCCATACGGACTATTCGTATAACGAACATGATTGTCAATCAATTGATAGACTGTTTGGAGTTCTGCCCTATCTTGAATCGAATCTAGATACACTTGTTCCTGATTACATTTCACTCGAAAATCCTTTGTGGCGTCCAATACATACGCAACTCCACCCGACATACCAGCTGCGAAATTTTTTCCTGTCGATCCCAATACAATGACTATTCCACCTGTCATGTACTCACAACCGTGATCCCCGACACCTTCTACGACAACATTTGCACCACTGTTCCTCACACAAAAACGTTCTCCTGCAATTCCATTAATATAAGCTTCTCCTGCAGTTGCCCCGTAAAATGAAACATTTCCAACAATGATATTTTTTTCCGGGATAAACGTGCTCTTTCGAGAAGGGTGAACGATAATTTTCCCGCCTGATAATCCCTTTCCGATAAAATCATTCGCATCTCCAACAAGCGTCATTGTTAAACCAGGTGGAATAAATGCACCAAAGCTTTGCCCTGCGGAACCTTTAAAAGTTAGCCGGATGGTATCCTCAGGCAGCCCCTTTGCACCATACCGTTTTGTAATTTCACTGCCTAGCATTGTCCCCGCAACTCGATTAATGTTCCGAATCGATAAGGTCGCCTCTACTGGTTGTTGGTTTTCAATCGCTTCTTTACATAAAGGAATTAATTCTTGTTTGTCTAATGTTTTATCAAGTCCATGAACCTGTTCAACTGTTGCATACCGACTAACATTTTCGGGTACTTTTGGCTGATAAAGAAGAGCTGATAAATCAATCCCTTTTGTTTTCCAATGGTTAATGGCTTTATTCGCCTCTAAAACATCCGTCCGTCCTATCATTTCATTTATTGTCCGGAACCCGAGTTCTGCCATGAGCTCTCTCACTTCCATCGCAATAAACCTCATAAAGTTAACAACATGCCCAGGTTCGCCAGTAAATTTCTTCCGCAGCTCTGGGTTTTGTGTTGCAACACCTACCGGACACGTATCAAGGTGACAAACACGCATTAAGATACACCCTAATACAACTAATGGTGCAGTTGAAAAACCATATTCCTCCGCCCCAAGCAAAGCAGCAATCACAACATCCCGGCCTGTCATCAATTTCCCATCAGTCTCTACGACAATTCGGTCACGCAACCGATTCAAAAGCAATGTTTGATGTGTTTCTGCTAATCCTATTTCCCACGGTAATCCAGCATGCTTCAGGCTCGTCCTTGGTGCTGCTCCAGTTCCTCCGTCATATCCACTGATAAGAACAAGATCTGCTCTTCCTTTAGCGACACCAGCTGCAATTGTTCCCACGCCAACTTCTGATACTAGCTTGACACTAATCCTTGCATCGGGATTTGCATTTTTTAAGTTATGAATTAATTCGGCTAAATCTTCAATGGAATAAATATCGTGGTGCGGCGGTGGTGAAATCAATCCCACACCTGGTGTTGATCCTCTTACCTCTGCAATCCATGGATATACTTTTTTTCCTGGAAGATGTCCCCCTTCTCCTGGTTTAGCCCCTTGGGCCACTTTAATTTGGATTTCATCGGCGTTTACAAGATAATGACTCGTAACTCCGAATCGGCCAGAAGCAACTTGTTTAATAGCACTGCGCCGTAACTGTCCATTTGGATCAGGCGTAAATCGGCCAGGGTCTTCTCCCCCTTCGCCAGAATTACTTTTTGCACCAATTTTGTTCATTGCAATTGCAAGTGCTTCGTGGGCTTCGCCGCTTATTGAGCCGTAAGACATCGCTCCAGTTTTAAACCTTTTACAAATTTCTTCAATAGGTTCCACTTCATCCAGCGGTATCGCTTCTCGTTTTTTAAAAGATAGCATGCCACGAATGGATTGAAGATTGTGATTAGCATCTGTCAGTAATGTTGAATATTCTTTAAAAAGATTATAATTATTTGTTCGGCAAGCTTGTTGTAACAGATGAATTGTCCGAGGGTTGTATTGATGATCTTCCCCATCATAGCGCCACTGAAAATCATCACCGGATTCTAATGTTCTCTCTGCGCCTCTTGCCGGATCAAATGCCCTTTTATGTCTCATCATAACTTCCTCAGCAATTATATCTAACCCTATACCGCCTATTCGTGACGCTGTCCCAGTAAAGTATGTATCGATTACGTCCTTATCAATTCCGATCGCCTCAAAGATTTGTGCACCACGATAACTTTGGATGGTTGAAATCCCCATTTTCGATAATACTTTCAGGATGCCATCTGTTGCTGCCCTTCTGTATATTTCAATCGCATCCTCGACCCGGGTTTCGCGTATATCATCAATCTCAATTAATCCTAGCAGTGACTCAAATGCTAAATAAGGATGAATCGCTTCTGCCCCGAAACCAAGTAATGCCGCGAAATGATGAACCTCTCTAGGTTCTGCAGAATCAATGATGATGCTTACCTTCGCTCGTGTTCCATTTCGAATAAGGTGATGATGCAAACCAGATACCGCCAGAAGAGCCGGTAATGCTGCATTTTCAGCATTGACCCCACGATCAGATAAAACGAGTAAAGAAGCTCCATTCTCAATGGCAGTATCAGCTTTCATAAATAAGTCGTCTAAAATCTTTTCAAAATTAGGCGGTTTTGTTTCAACAGAAAATAGCATCGATAGCGTTTCACTCTTAAAGCTAGAATGATGAAGCTTTTCCAGCTGGCTACTCGTCAAAATGGGGGTCTGGAGCTGAATTTGTTTACAGCTCTCAGGCTCAGGCTTAATTAGGTTTTTTTCCGGCCCGATTGTTGTTACAACCGAAGTAATGATTTTCTCCCGAATCGCATCAATTGGCGGATTCGTTACTTGCGCAAAAAGCTGTTTAAAATAGTTATAAAGCAATTGTGGTTTTTTAGATAAAACAGCAAGGGGCGAATCATACCCCATAGAGCCAATGGGGTCTTTCCCATCTGTTACCATAGGCTTCAATATTTTATTGAGCTCCTCGTTTGTATACCCAAATGCAAGTTGTTGTTTCACTCGTTCATCTTTGGCAAAAACCTGTTTATGACTGCCCGTTTCAGGCAGGTCATCTATATGAACTAAATGCTCAGCTAACCAATCTTTATACGGCTGCTCAGACGATATTTTCCTTTTAATTTCCTCATCTGGAATAATTTCTCCCTTTTCTAAATCAACCAAGAGCATTTTTCCGGGATGGAGTCTGTCTTTATATTCAATATCCTCAGCAAAAATATCCAAAGCACCTACTTCAGACCCCAAAACGATCATGCCGTCTTTTGTTACATAATACCGGGCAGGCCGCAGCCCATTTCGGTCAAGGCACGCCCCTATTTGCCTCCCATTAGTAAATACAACGGCTGCTGGTCCATCCCACGGTTCCATTAAACAGCTATGAAATTCATAGAATGCTTTTTTTTCGTCATCCATTGTTGCATCATTAACCCATGGCTCGGGAATCATCATCATTGCTGTATGAGCTAGTGAACGTCCTGAAAGATGCAGAAATTCAAAACAATTATCAAACATCGAAGAGTCACTGCCATCCGTATCAATGACCGGAAATAGATGCTGAAAATCCTTATCACGAAATAACTCCGATTCACACAAAGCCTCTCTAGCCTGCATCCATTTCACGTTTCCTTTTATGGTATTGAATTCTCCATTGTGGATTGTAAACCGATTTGGATGAGATCTTTCCCAGCTTGGAAATGTATTCGTACTAAATCGCGAATGAACAAGAGCTAATGCTGACTTAAAATCACGATGATTGAGGTCAATATAAAAGGAATCGAGCTGCTCTGGAATTAACATCCCTTTATACACAATTGTTCTTGATGATAAACTACAAATATACATACCATCTCGATGTTCACTATCAGTGGGAGCTACTTCATTTTCTAACCGCTTTCTGATTACATACAACTTTCTTTCAAAATCACTTTGATCACTGAGGTCAAGAGAAGGAGCGATAAACATTTGACGAATAAACGGCTTTGATTTCTTTGCCATGTCACCGACAAAAGAATCATTAACTGGAACGGTCCTCCAGCCTAGAAAGGTCTGTCCTTCCTCTTCAATGACATTTTCAATTTGTTTTTGGGTCCTTTTCCTAATTTCTGGATCTTGCGGTAAAAAGACCATACCAATTCCATATCTCCCTTCCTCAGGGAGTTCAATATTTTCCTTTTCACATTGTTTCTCAAAAAAAGAATGTGGAATTTGAGTGAGAATACCTGCGCCATCTCCGGTACTAGTGTCTGCTGACTGTCCACCCCTGTGTTCTAAATTACATAAAATCGTTATAGCATGTTCAACAATGTCGTGTGATTTTTTTCCATTTATATTAGCGACCATTCCGATTCCGCAAGCTTCATGTTCATGTTCAGGCAGATATAAACCTTGCGCGCTCGGATACCTAGACTTTTTCATGACAACATCCCTTCTAAAAAAATTAGGCCTATTCCATGATGAAGCAGCACCAGCTATGTACAACTGTTCCAATGCCAATAATATACTTATTTATCTCCATCAGTACTGAAATCATGATGTTAGCGCTGACGCCTTTTACATAAAAATAGTGTATACATTCCAATTCCATTTAATCCTAATTGCGCCATTAATTATGAAAGCCAACTATACTATTGCCACTGCACCCAAAACTTTATTCTATTCATTGGAAGATGAAGAAGAATTATATAGTTATATAGAAGAAACCCACTATACCAACGTCACATTCGGTATAGTGGGTTCTAATTTTCCCGAGATAATTCAACTACAAAAAAGAGCATTCCTAGGCGAAAAGACTCATTACGTACTGTTACATATTTACCTTTTAGTGAATAGCACTCCACATGTCAAATGCAGAAACATTCATTTTAGTATAGGAAAATAACCACATTATTTAAATTAAGGAGAAATCAGGAATATCCTTACCAACTCAGGGTTCATATACTGAGTACAAATAAATGAAGAAGAAATATAGTTAGGTAGCGAAGTGTTCCGAAGCGGCTGCACATATACGCGTGGAAACAGTAAAATGTTTTACTTCAGGCCGGGACATGAGAAATATCCAACTTATTTGTAATAAAGACATTCAACGTGTAATTGTGAATGCGGTGAAATGTGTCCAGCCTGTGCATCGCAATCATCCAGTCCATGGAAACGCGCAACCATTAGAAAGATTACGGTAAAAGTATAATATATACAGTCCAAGGGGGAAGAAATGATGGGAACATTAAATGAGGAGGAAAGGAATAGCAGTATGAACCAGCAAGATCAAATCTTTCAGAATGAAGGCCATGTATTCCCTGGAAGAACCTACATGGAGGTTGTTCTTGCACCAGCATACAACGAAGCAAAACAGCATTTACTGGAACCGATGATGGCGATTAATAAAGCTCACCTCATTATGCTGACTGAACAGCACCTAATTCCCTTTAATGAGGGAAAACAAATTGCTGAAGCCATCAGAAGCCTGGATTTACAAGCCCTTCGTACCTCCCGCTACTCCGGCCAAGTTGAGGATCTGTTTTTTCAGGTTGAACATGAGCTGCTCGGTAAAGCAGGTGATATCGCTGGCAATCTGCACATGGCCCGGAGCCGCAACGATATGAGTATTGCTATGTTCCGATTGACACTGCGCAATAAAATGCAGACCGCATTATCTTCAGTATTATTTTTGAAAGAGCAGTTACTGCAATTTGCCAGTGAACATGTGGATACGCTAATGATTGGGTATACCCACACACAGCAGGCTCAACCTACCACGTTGGCTCATTATATTATGGCTGTTGTCGATTCATTAAATCGTGATGTACAGCGATTTATGATGGCATACCAGCATTGTAATCAAAGTCCGATGGGAGCAGCTGCTCTTACGACTTCCGGGTTCAATATCGATAGGAAGCGAATGGTGGAGTTACTTGGCTTTGATGGATTGATTGAAAACTCCTATGATGCCATTGCGGGAGCTGATTATATTGCCGAGGCCATGACTGTCACTCAAATAACCGCAATCACCCTCGGGCGTTTCGTTCAGGATTTGTTGTTGTGGAGTACTCAAGAGTACGCAGTGCTGCGGGTTTCAGATCCTTACGTGCAAACGAGCTCCATCATGCCTCAAAAACGCAATCCAGTATCCCTAGAGCATTTGCGCTCTTTATTATCTAGTTGTGCAGGCAATACCCAGACGGTATTGACGATGATTCACAACACGCCTTTTGGTGATATTGTTGATACAGAGGATGATATGCAGCCGTATGCTTGGAGAAGCCTAGATCTATTGGATAAATTGTGCAGGCTTCTGGGCTGCGTAATTGGGACTGCTGAAGTGAATAAAAAAATACTGCGCGAACGGGCTAAAGCTAGCTTTGCTACTATCACGGAACTGGCGGATACGCTAGTGAGAACAGACACTCTCTCCTTCCGTAAGGCACATCATATTGCAAGCAAGGTCGTAAAGGACGCAATATCTCAGGGTATCGCTGCGCATGAAATCACGCTCGCTCTCGTCAATAAAGCTGCTTATGAGATCATAGGTAAACAATTACTAATGGATGAGATCAAATTGCAGCAATCACTTGATCCCGATTATTTTGTGAACGTTCGTTCACTTCCTGGCGGTCCAAATCCGGACGAAGTGAGAAGACTGATTGCTGTCCGAATTCATCAGCACAGCAATCATCAAGCTTGGCTAAAGGCAGCGAAAAAGAAATCCTCAGAGGCGTTTCGTCATTTAGATTCTGTCTTGGCAGAATGGTGCGATAGTTAAGTTAAATCGATCACATAACACATTTAGTTACTTTCTATATGGAATCTTACTTCAACTAGCAATCCTAAATAGGTACTGTTGACAAATATCCCTTCCAAACAAAAAGAAGACAAATTTGTCTTCTTTTTGCTGGAATTAATATGCTATTCAATCATAAATAAGAAAAAATGTGCTTATCTCACTTTAATACAAAATCCGCAATTCCTGCTAATCTATGTTCTTTTGTGCAGCTGCATATAATTTTGCTTATTTTTTAGCAAAACGGCACTATAAACAATAAGAAAAAACATCATAACAAAACTTGAAATTAGATAAATTGAGCCATAGCCTGTTTTTGCAGCAACCAAACCGAGAACAACAGAACCTCCCCCAATTCCTAAATCAAAAGAATTGAAGAACATAGCTGTTACTTTAGTGAATCGTTCAGGTGTTGTATTATTCAGCGCCCAAGCCTGAAGGGAAGGGAATAATGCTCCTGTACCCATTCCGTACAGCCAAGCAGCAATTAGCAAATCACTCAAAGCTGCAGCTTGGTACAATAGAATAAACCCGCCAATGATTAAAACAGCACTTGGAATTAACACCCAAGCATGCCCCTTTTGATCGAATACTTTTCCTGAAATGAAACGAATTAAGAACCCGCTGACCGTATTCACAAAATAAAACCAGGCCACTCCCTCAATGTTCAGCTCTTTTGCGTAAAGTGCCATAAAACTAATAACACCGCCAATACAAATACCAAACAACAGCATTAAAAAGGAAGGGAAAATAGCGGAAGGTTCAATCAAGGAATTCAAGAGTGAGGTTTCTTTTGGAACGGCACTCGTAATTTTTTCAGGAAATGAAATAAACAAAATACAAGACAGGAATATAAGCAAGCTTACTCCTGCTGTCACAAATAAGATAAACGGATGGAATGAGTTAAATAACCATAAACCAGCGAATGGCGATAACGCTAAAGCAACAGTGGTTCCGTTACCGATCATCCCCATTCCTTCTCCTCTTCTCTCTTTCGGAATAATCTCAGCTGCCAACGTGGAAAGAATTGTAACAGCAAGACCAAAACCAAAACCGTGCAGAATGCGGACGGAAAGTGCTAGTATAAAGCTTGTAGCAACATAATAGCTCAAGGTAGAGACTAAACAGATAAGGATAGAAGCAATTAACACGTTCTTTTTTCCAAATCTATCTGTAAAAAATTCAGTAAACGGGCGGATAATAATGGCCGAAAACGTAAAGCTCCCTATAATGACTCCGATTTGTGATACATCGAGTCCTCCATGCTTTGATAAAAACAACGGGAGAGTCGGTAACAGGATATCGAACGCGAAAAAAGCAAATGCGTTTGCCAGCATAATAATAATAAACGTTTTGGTCCATAAAGATTGTGAATTTGCCACAGATATTAACTCCTTTAGTTTTATTGATTACACCAAAACATTATAGCAGATTCTGCTGCAAAACAATTGATTAAAAGCTTGAAAGACTAATGGCTCTTTTTGCAATATGGCACCATCATAAAACCGTTGTCGTGTTACGACAACGGTTTTATCTATAACTCTATATTAATCTCTTCTCCTTTTGGGCTATACCAGAAGGACGTTTCTTAATTAGATACAGTGGACTGTCCTGACTCTGACAGTTTGACAGAGGAATCTGGCTTTTGTGCAATGGACTGTACTTGCTTTGCGCCGTGCAATACATAATATAAGATGGCGCTTATGAAAATAAAACTAATTACATACGTTAACGGTACCGTCATGCCAAAAATGGAAAGCGCCGTTGTAAAAACACTGTACCTTACAATGCTGTACAAACATACTAAGCCAAGTATAAGCGCAATGCCTGGTACAATTGGATACGTCACTTTAAATGGTCTTTCGAGATTCGGTTCCTTTCTCCGCAAGATAAAGAGAGAGACCATGCTAATGCAATACATAACAACAGCTCCAAAGACAGACAAAATAATTAGCGCATTTGCAAATGTAGCAGAGCCTGCACAAATGACAGCGACAGCTCCCGGCACTAGAAGGCTCCAAACCGGCACTCCTTTTTTATTTACTTTAGCTAAAGCCCGTGGAAAATAGCCTTCTCTCGCCAATGCATATGTTTGGCGTGAATATCCCATGATAATGCCGTGTAAGCTTGCGATCAATCCAAATAAACCAATGACAGCTACAATAGTCGGAATCACGCTTCCTTCACCGTACACAGATGATAAAGCTTGCGGCAGCGGATAATCTGCCAGCTCCCCTTTTCCCCCGCCAAGACCGGCCGTTACAAGCAGTGTAAGCAATGTCGCAGCTGCAAGTGTTAAGATGCCGCTTATAAATCCTTTCGGGATATCTTTGCGCGGATTTTCCACTTCCTCCGCCGCCATTGCGCCGCCTTCAATCGCCAAGTAAAACCAAATCCCAAATGGAATAGCCGCCAATACGCCTGTCCAGCCATTTACGAACGAATATTCATTAATAATGTTGTCTGTTGTCATATGGGGCAAGCCCGCAGCATAGTAAACAGCCAGACCAATCAATGCGACAATTGTTGCGATAAGTTCAATAATCGCCGCTTCCTTTACGCCAATTAAGTTAATTAAAATGAAAAAGATAAACACACCGACTGTCGCATACACAGGAGAAACGCTTGGAATTAAAAAGTTGATGTACGCGCCTGTTGAAACAGCAATGGCCGGGGGTGCGAACACAAACTCCAGCAAACACGCCACCCCTGTCATAAATCCAGCAAAAGGCCCTAGTGCCCGCCTTGCATAAGCAGAAGGCCCCCCGGCATTCGGAATAGAAGTTGCCAACTCTGAATAACTGAAAATAAATGCTGTATAAAAGGCTGTTACAATAACAGCTGCAATCGCAAGACCAATAATTCCTCCTTGCTCAAATCCGTAGTTCCATCCGAAATATTGGCCGGAAATAACCATCCCGACTGCAATAGCCCATAAATGAATCGGCTTTAAATGCTTCTTTAATTCATGTGTCTCCTTCATATCATTCATTCCTCCTCTTAAATTACAAGATTTACTCCGCTAGTTTTTTGCTTGATCATTTCATGAAGCATAGTGCCGATATGAGCAGCTGCCTCAATCGGAGGTGTTCCTCCCCTATGAATATTGGATATTACCATGCGGTCGGATTCTTTCGTCCCTTTACGCGGTTTATAGCACATGTAGGCACTTAAAGAATGGGCACAAACGAGCCCCGGCCGCTCTCCAATTAAGAGAACAAACGCTTCTGGCTGTAGGATTTCACCAATCGCATCCATGCACCCGACTCTCCCGCCCTTTACAAAAAACGGAGTCCCCGTCTGCAAACCGTAAGCAGCAAGCGAGTCAAGCAATGCCGGATACACGTCCATTATATTTTCTTGAATCGCGCTCGCGCTCAATCCATCCGATACGACAACTTGCACTTGAGGAGCTGCGATGCACTTCCTTTGAATGTCCGCCTCCGCTTCTTTAGACAGGAGTCTCCCTTGATCCGGGCGCTTTAAATACCGCTCCTTCGTTTCAAAACGCGTTTCAACTGTAAATAAGTTGAATTGCTGCAGCAATTCATTTGATACTTCTCCGTATACAGCGTCAACTGCTGCTGCATGGTCAATCCGAAACGACAAGTACTCTTTCGTTAACGGTCTTGTTCCTGTACGCCCGACACCGATGCGGGCCGGCGTAAACTGCTTCAGTCTTGCCAATATATCTTGCTTTTCCATATACTCTTCCTCCTTCACATTATGCTCTTCTCATAAACAAGGTCGGATCTCCCGCCGCTTTAGTAAGTTTCCCATTTTCCATAAGCCCCTGCTTTTCCAGCCAGCTCTTAAATTGCGGGGCAGGGCTTACACGCAGTACATCACGCAATGTAGCAATATCGTGGTAGCTTAAGGATTGATAATTCAACATACAATCATCCGCCATCGGAACACCAATCACGAAGTTCACGCCAGCTGCTGTCAACAACATACTCAAATTATCCATGTCATTTTGATCAGCATTCATATGATTCGTATAGCATACATCCACTCCCATTGGCAGACCGTGCATTTTCCCCATAAAGTGGTCTTCTAAGCCGGCCCGTATTACTTGCTTACTATCATATAAATACTCTGGACCGATAAACCCAACGACCGTATTAACCATGAACGGGCGATACCGTCTTGCCAATCCATAGCATCTCGCCTCCAGCGTCACTTGATCGATGTCAAAATGCGCTTCAGACGACAGCTCAGACCCTTGCCCTGTTTCAAAATACCATCTGTTCGGACCGAGAGCTGTTCCTTTTTCGTGAATAAGTGCCGTTGCTTCCTCCAGCAGCGGGACAGAAATACCAAACGATTCATTCCCCGCCTGTGTACCGGCTAAACTTTGGAAAATCAAATCAGCAGGAGCCCCTTTTTCAATGGCCCGCATTTGACTCGTCACATGTGATAACACGCAGTTCTGTGTCGGAATCACAAATTGATCGATTATCTCTTTTGTTTCACACAGCAGCGAATAAATGTTGTTCGTTGTATCAATAACCGGATTAATGCCAATGACCGCGTCACCAACGCCATAACTTAATGCTTCATAGAGCGATGCGCGCATTCCTTGCAAATGATCGGATGGATGATTCGGCTGCGCCCGTGACGCCAGCACACCTTTTTGACCGATTGTTGTTTGACAACGCGTGATAACCTCAATCTTTGATGCTGCCTGAATTAGATCGAGATTTGACATGATCTTAGCCACGGCTGCAATCATCTCACTCGTTAACCCGCTGCTGAGCTGCAGCAAGTCGCTGCCCGTCTGCTCATCGCACAATATATACTCGCGCAAATCCGCCACTGTCCAGTTTTTAACGGTGTTATATACACTCTCATTCACACTTTCTTCAATCACTCTTGAAACCTCATCATCCTCAGCTTGCAAGAGCGGGTAGTTGCGAATATCTCCTAACGTAATATCAGCTAGTACTGTCTTTGCCGCCATACGCTCTTTCATATTCTCGGCGCTAATGCCTGCAAGCTGATCACCCGACCGTTCTTCATTTGCTTTTGCCATAACCTCTTTTAAACTGTGAAACTGATACGTCTGTCCTAATAACGTTGTTTTCTTATACATCTCCGCACCTCTCCTTATTTATAAAAATGCTAACGTCTTAACTGAAACAGAAATTGCCTCTCCAGCAACAGGTAGACCTAAATCAATATAATCACCGTGTGTAAAGTCTACCTGGTCAATGCAAATAACCTCGGGATGTTTTTCACATCGTTTTGCCAGCGCTTGCCCAAGCGCCTTCGCCATATCGTTTTCGCAAATGACGACCATACAAGCTGCCCCTGGAAAATGAGCTGTGAATTCGTAATACAGTAAGTCGGCCAAGCTTTGCAGCATCGCATATGTGCAATATGAGATAGATGAGAGCGCTACGGCGCATGGCGGATCTTGTTCCATATCAAATAATTGTTTCGTTTGCAGCATTGCATCGCGTAAACGCATATGAAATGAATTTGTACGCCATTGCCCGTCTTCTTCGACAGGAATGTTTATAATGGGCACATTTTTTATTGGCAGCAGCAATTTATTTATATAAACAGTCGCTCCGCTCACTTCCGTATTTTGCATCCCTGCCCCGATGACAGTTGCTCTCGTTGTCTCGGCTGCATCCTGGATATGAACTGGATATTTCTGGGAAACAGTCCGCAACGCAGAAGCAAGCAAAGGTCCCATATCTCCGTGCACTGTAACTTCCTTCATAGATTGAGGCTGCCGTTCCAGCATCATCTGACCAACACCGCCCGAGAACATGATTTCATCAACGGGAAGAAGCGGCGCTACAGGAGGCTCAAGCAGCAGCAATTCTGCATGATGTGCCGATACTCCCGTAAGATAAGACAGCATGCTTTCATTCATCCTGCAGCACAGCTGCTCAAGCTGCTTGTATGTAACCATCTCCCCCGTCTGTATATGAAATCCGTTTGCTTGAAGCCAAGGCTGAATTTGTTTTGAGATGTATAAAATTTCGCCATTTTCCGTTAATCGGATGAGCCTTCCTCCCATATGAAACGTAACAGTCTGAACCGCTTTCCCTTGTTGAAACAGCGCAGCATTAGCCGTTCCGCCGCCAATATCTACATTAGCTACCACACCGCTTGCATGTTGGGAACGCAACATAGCTCCAGACCCTTTTCCGGCTAATATGCCTTCTAAGCTCGCTCCTGCTGTCGCAACGACGAAATCACCTGCACGTTCTGCTAAATAATGAATAATCGTTTGGGCATTTTCCTTGCGAGCCGTCTCCCCTGTTATAATGACAGCACCCGCTTTCACATGCTGCAAGCTCGTTTGCGATTGTTCATACTCATATGCCAGCAGCTCAGCCAATGCATCCATATCAATTTCATAATCATTTTTTAAAGGTGTTGTGTAGATACGACTCGTGTACACAATTCTACGATCTGTAATTTGGCACCCTGGAAGACTGAATCGATCTCCCGTTTTCTGCACAAGCAACTGGCTTACAATAAATTTTGTCGTGCTTGTACCAATATCAAGACCAATACTCGTAATCCAATTATCCTTCACCATTGTCCCTCCTCATTGCTTCTTGCAAACAGGTAAACAAAAAACGCTTTGAACCACCCCTACTTTATTCAGTAGAGCAGTCACAAAGCGTCGTTGCTTCATTATCTATGAACTTATTTGTTGTATCAGCTGTTCCGCCAGTTTAATAAGCGGCGTTTGACGTTTCATGCTTTCCTGCTGCATATGACGGTGTGCCTGCTCTTCTGTACAGTTAAGCTGCTGCATGAGCATACCTTTTGCTTTCTCAATTGTTTTACGCTCGGCCATCTTCTGTTCCAGCTTGCCCACCTTATTTTGCAAGGCGAGAAACTGCAAACGCTGGCTTAGCGTGATTTCAATTGCGGGTAGCAGTTCTCTTTCTTTTACCGGTTTAACCAAATATGCGTTAATACCAGCTTTCTTTGCATCTTCTATCAGTTCATGATGGCTGTATGCGGTAAGCAGCAAAATAGCACAATCCGAAATGCCTTTAATAATGGATGAAGCTTTAACCCCGTTCATCCCCGGCATCTTTACATCCATAATGATTAAATCCGGCTGCAGGGCATAGGCCTTCTCAACGGCCTCTTCGCCATTTTTTCCTTCACCTGCCACCTCATAGCCGTTTTCCTCAAGCATTTCTCTAATATCCATTCTTGTAATGGGTTCATCATCTACAATTACAATTCTTGAACGTTTCATTCCATCACCCTGCCTGCAATCGGAAAAGTTATAGAAGCCTTCGTACCTTTATTAGAATGAAAGAATGAGAGAACACCCTGCAATTCTTCCTCTACCAACATATGAACAAGCTGCAATCCTAAAGAAGATGCCGCATGGGAGGGAACATCCGCTCCCATTCCGCAGCCATTATCACTGACTGTAATAGTTACCATTTGCTTTCTGCAATTTACACATATTTCAATCTTTCCTTCATCACGAGAAGGAAAAGCATGCTTGATGCTGTTTTGGATGAGCTCGTTCACAACTAACACAACAGATGTCGCTCTATTTGACGGCAAAAAAAGCTGTTCTCCGTGGACAGAAACATCAATATGCTGTTCAGGAACACTGGATGAAGAGACAAGCAGGGTTGCAATTTGCCCCATTACAAACGCAACATCTACTTCCTCAATCCCATTTTGAGCCAAATAATCGTGAACCATCGCCATGCTTGAAATTCGGGACACACTATCCCGGAACACTTCAATTACTTCTTCAGAAGAAGCCCTCCTCATTTGCAATCGAAGCAAACTTGAAATAACCTGCAAGTTATTTTTCACGCGATGATGAATCTCTTGAATAATCATAGACTGAATAACATGCTGTTTTTCCTTGCTGTTATTCGTCTGCGTAAGCGTTTTGACCCGCTTCTCATTTTGGATGGTTTGGGAAATATCCTGCTCCTTAATTAAAACAGCAATTGTCACTCCAGACGAGTCGATAATCGGAACAATGTCTTGCTGCATCATAATATGTTCCTGCGTCAGTCCTCTAGAGCCGATAACAGGTTTTCCTGTTTTTAAACTGAATAGAACCCCCGGTTCATTTTCTTCAAACGCAATTTGTCCTAGCACACTGTTCTTATACAAAGATTGTGTCGTGCTGGGGTGTGCTTCTGCCACTATAATAGCGGCATTACCTTCTGGCAAAAGGCAGTCAATGAACATATCTGCCTGAGAAATGTCAGCAATTACTTGAAGACTCTTTGCCATATCCAGAATGATAGCGCATTGTTCACGGGATAGACTTGTTACTTCATCTAGATGTAAAACACCTGCCACAATGATTATCGTCCTCTCTTTGCATCTGAGCTAATATAATGTATTAATTCGAAGTTTATGTAAAAATTTCCTTCTGCCCCAAATTATTTAATATTCAATCTGTTACCAGAAGCAACATATCTCATATCATGCTTGTAGCTATTCTATCATAAAAACCAATTTGCTCTGAAACAATGTCATATTTTCTAACATTGTTTTTCCATTCTAGTGAACAAATCTCACTTTGTCCTCGTTCTAAATGGACACATATCTAACGCTCTAGTGTGATTATTTTCATCTTGATGTTTAAATGCGTATACAAAAAGGCTGCTAAAATATACTTCTTAGCAGCCTGAAAATGAGAAAATATATTAACTTCTATGTAAGCCTGCCGGCGATTTGCCCTTTACCTCTTAGACGATTGTTCATTAATATAAGTACGAAAAGAGCAGCTGTAATTGTCTCAAAAACCGGCTTTGGCATGCTGGCACGTGCCTATTCCTACAAAAGTGCACGCGGGTTGATCTCAGCTTTAGTTATCCTAGTAAAGACCTAAATAGCAGCTAAAGCAAAACAGTCATCATTAAAGTAAACAACTTCGGAAAGGATCTTACAACCTTGAACTTTCCCGAAAGCTTCTCTTGCTTCTTTTTCCGAGTCAAATTCAAACATTTTAACGTGCGAATTTGAATAAACAGTGATTACCCACATGCAAAATCCCCTCCAAATTAAAGGATAATTTCCCCTTTTTCCACAGATTAATAGAGAGTTTTCGAAATTAAGGAACATCAAAGCACTGATAATAGCTGTAATTGAGCTGGCTTTTCTACAGAAGCCTGTTCAATATCCTCAGTTGTTAATTCAAGTAATTTTTCTAAGAGTTTTATCGTTTCTATTTTGTGTTGAATGTCTTCTCCTGTGCAAACATCTTCCTTTTTCACCTTTTGTATACATTCGCTTATAGCTTCTTTATAACTATTGGTTTGAATCAACCATTCTCCCAAAAGCTTCTTTGTTGCTGCTCTCTCGTCTTCGCTTTTCACTGCAAATAAACTTTCCGTCTCAGTCTCTTTTAATGTAATCAAGCTAAAATCATGGTTCATACAAATATGAAAATAATTTCTTTGACTGCTATAATACCTTCCTTTCCTTAAAAGAAAATACTCAATCCCAAACTGAACTTCATAAAATGGACTGCCTATAGTTGGAATATGAATTTCTTTTACTTCAATATTTTCTGCCAAATCTAAATAGACTTCTAACCCCTGTGCAGTATTAATGACTTTTGCATCTAATAGATCCATACTTCTTTTCCTCTCTTTCACATTACAATTATGTTTTATCTATTCTGAAAGTTAAAGTGATGAAACTACTTATGGCTTGATTACTAAGTCTGGCTTCTTTTTCAAACTATGTTTTCCATCAATAAAACGAACTGTCCCGGATTTCGCACGCATTACGACCGAATGTGTCGTTCCTATGTTTCCGTTATATTGAACCCCTTTTAAAAGCTCTCCGTCTGTTACACCGGTCGCAGCAAAAATGGCATCGTCGCCTCTCACGAGATCTTCCATCCTTAATACTTGGTTCACATCCTCGATCCCCATTTTTTTGCAGCGATCCAACTCTTCTTCATTTTGCGGCAGAAGCTTTCCTTGGAACTCGCCACCCAAGCATTTTAACGCAACAGCGGCCAATACCCCTTCAGGAGCTCCTCCTGAACCAAGCATAATATCGACGCCTGTGTCCTCAAACGCTGTATTAATGGCTGCAGCTACATCTCCATCTTCAACCAATTTAATTCTTGCGCCAGATTCTCGAATCTCTTGAATCATTTGTTCATGGCGTTCTCGATTTAAAATCGCAACAACTAAATCCTCCACCTCTTTATTTTTTGCCTTCGCAACAGCCCGCAGATTTTCAATGACAGGTGCATTGATATCAATCATTCCTACCGCCTCCGGCCCAACTGCAATCTTTTCCATATACATATCAGGTGCATGCAAAAGATTGCCATGATCAGCTACTGCTATAACGGTAAGGGCATTCCATGTACCTGCAGCTACGATATTGGTTCCTTCCAATGGATCGACAGCTACATCTACCCGGGGACCATAGCCTGTCCCTAGCTTTTCTCCGATGTACAACATAGGAGCCTCATCCATCTCACCTTCCCCAATTACAACCGTACCCTTCATCGGAATTGTATCAAATACATCCCGCATGCTTTGTGTAGCTGCCTCATCAGCCTCTGCCTTTTTTCCTCTTCCCATCCATCTTGCCGCAGCTAATGCAGCTGCTTCAGTAACACGTACAAGCTCCATTGACAAACTTCTTTCCATCGTTTAACATCCCCATTCCTAATTTATTACAAATTTTGTTTCCGTTTTCAATTTAATGTTGATTCTAGAATTACTATTTACGTGAATAAAATTTGTAAAAATGCCCTCTTCCTTTAAAAAACCTTCCACATATGTCCCCGTAAATCCACTAATAAAAAGCGTTTGCATTTCTATCTAAGGAAATTCTATCGTAAAAAGCAACAAAAAACAATCAAATTCTTTCAAAAACATCCAAAATAGTTTTAAAAACACTCAAATACACTCAAATTCGTTCAATGAAACAAAAAATGGCACTTGTACAAATATAATTTTTTAAAAACATGGAACCTCAATATCCTTTTCATCTGTGAATTATGACACTACTCCAAATCATTTATGTATGAACTCAATCCTGCTTTGAACAGACATGTCACCTATCACTAAGTATTTTAAAGAAAAAAGCATTTATCCTATGCTGATGTAGATCATGGAACAAAATAATTCTGGATTTAGTTTTTATAAACATATAGGAGGCAAGGTATATATTCATAGGACTAGTACATTTAGAGAACGGCAGTAAATGATGTTGCTTATGGCTGGAATGCTGTCTCAGTACGGTGTTATGCGCTTTTACGAATACAGAAGACCATAACTGCGTGTTTTCTAATTGTTTTAAATGGCATAGAAATCATACCTGCAATAAAAAAAGGGCAGGTTCTCCAAACAGGTGAAATCTGCCCAAAATCAAAAGGAATCCATCTATATACTATTTGAATTAACTTTCCATGCCTGACTGGATATCTCCATAATTCCAGCGCATTTTCTTGTAAGCAAACCTTTTATTTTATGCACTTTGATCATTATCTAAAGATGGCCCTGATTACCACTCGGCAATGCTGCCGTCCTTATGTCTCCATACTGGATTTCTCCAATTATGCCCTATCTCAGCCATCTTTCTTACGTGTTCCTCATTCACTTCAATTCCCAGACCAGGACCATTTGGGATTTTAACGAAACCGTTTTCATAATCAAATACACGTTTATCTACAATGTAGTCTAATAGATCGCTTCCTTGATTATAATGAATACCAAGACTTTGTTCTTGAATAAAGGCATTATGGCAAGTCGCATCCACTTGCAAACACGCTGCTAACGCAATCGGACCTAACGGACAATGAGGTGCTGCGGCCACATCATAAGCCTCCGCCATTGAGATAATTTTTTTACATTCTGTAATACCACCTGCGTGAGATAAATCTGGTTGAATAATATCTACATAACCATCCGCTAATAGATTCTTATATTCCCATCTTGAAAACATTCTTTCTCCTGTTGCAATAGGTATGTTTGTTGCTCTAGCAATCTCTCTTAATGCCTCATTGTTTTCTGGCAACACTGGCTCTTCAATGAACATTGGCCGGTATGGCTCAAGTTCTTTTGCTAAAACCTTCGCCATTGGCTTATGCACACGTCCATGAAAATCAATTCCTATTCCAACATAAGGTCCAACCGCTTCTCGCACAGCTGCAATTCGTTCTACTGCTTGGTCAATTTTTTCATAGGAATCAATTATTTGTAATTCCTCAGTCCCGTTCATTTTCACAGCAGTGAACCCAGCAGCAACAGTAGCTTGAGCAGCAGCTCCTACTTCCGATGGACGATCTCCACCTATCCATGAATATACTCGGATTGAATCTCTGCATGCTCCCCCTAACAATTGGTATATTGGAGCATTATAATATCTTCCTTTTATATCCCAAAGCGCTTGATCAATTCCAGCAATCGCACTCATAAAAATAGGACCGCCTCTATAAAAGCCTGCTCGATACATCAAATTCCAATGATCCTCTATTCTCAACGGATCTTTTCCTATTAAGTTTTCCATTAACTCTTTTACCGCTGCTCCTACCGTTTCTGCTCTTCCTTCAATAACCGGCTCTCCCCATCCAGCAATCCCTTCATCTGTTTCGATTTTTAAAAATAACCAACGCGGTGGTACTTGAAATAATTCATATCCTGTAATTTTCATTATAAACTCTCCCTTTTTATTGATTATCTGTTACAGCCGAAACAAATTTCCTTGCCTTTTCTGTTAGCTGTAACAGGTATTGCTCTGTTATTTCATTTTTCGTATTCACAAGAGCACTTCCAATTCCAAATCCGACAGCACCCGCCTTCAAAAACTCTTGAATATTGTCCAAATGAACACCGCCTGTCGGCAGTAACGGGATTTGTGAAAGAGGACCACGAATATCTTTTATATAACTAGGCCCCAAGGTGGCCGGGAAAACCTTAATAATATCTCCGCCATTTTCATAGGCTGATAGAATTTCCGTTGGTGTAAATGCTCCCGGAATACTTACAGCCCCATATCTTTTGGTCACTTTAATCGTTTCAATATCGACCGTAGGCGATAAAATGAACTTAGCTCCAGCTAAGAGAGCAGCACGGGCAGTTTCAGCATCTAACACTGTACCAGCGCCTACCATAACCTGATTTCCAAGTTCACTTGAAACCTCTTCAATAACAGATAGTGCCTTCGGGGAATTCATGGTAATTTCTAAAACTTTTACCCCGCCTTTATGTAGTGCTGTTGCAATTTGTAAAACATCACGGGGGTTAGCATTCCGAATAATAGCTATAATTTTGTTATCTAGAATATGAGACAGTGTACTCATACGAATTATGCTCCTCCTTTACACTTTTAACGTGAAACATCCTCTTCTATAGAGGGTTGAATAAAAGAATTCAACATCTCCCGATTAGGCAAGCCTTCAATATCCCCGCTAACAGTTGCCACCATTGCACCAATTGCGCAACCTCTCTGTACGGATTTCTCAAATGTCAATCCATCTAATAAGCCTGAAAGTACCCCTGCTGCAAAACCATCTCCTGCTCCAACGGGGTCTACTACTTTTTCAATTTCAAAACCTTCTACATAACCTGTTTCAAAAGGTGTTGAATAATAGGCTCCTTTTTCTCCACGCTTAACGATAACGCTTTCAATTCCAAGCTGATGAAATAATTCTGCAATTTCTTCACACTGTTCAGTTCCAAACAAAAACGTCCCCTCATTCACGCCTGGTAACACAATATCTGACCGCTTTGCAATCTTCAAAAGCGTATTTCTCGCTTCTTCATCGCTCCATAGCTTCCGTCGCATATTAGGGTCAAACACCACTTTTTTATTATGTTTCTTTGCTAGTTCAATTGCATAAAAAATACTATCACGACAAGTTTCACTTAAAGCTGGGGTAATACCTGTTATATATAAGTACTTAGAGTCAGCAATATATTCTTCTTTAATATGGGGAGGAGCTAGATAACTGGCAGCTGAATATTTGCGATAATAATAAATTCGAACATTTTTTTCATGCATTATCTCCTTAAAAAAGACTCCTGTCGGTGCTTCAGCGTCAATCGAAACCTGACTTATATCTACTCCTTCACCACGAACAGTTGACGTGATAAACGAGCCAAATTCATCCTTCCCTACACGGCTGATCCATCCTGTTTGATGACCCAGCTTTGCTAGTCCAATTAAAGTATTAGTTTCGGCACCAGCAATTCTTGAGGAGAAATTTCTAGCGTATCTCATCTGCCCTTGTGTATGAGGAGTAAATAAGACCATTGTTTCTCCTATACTAACTACGTCCATGTTATGCCTCCATTTCTCTATAACAACCCTTATACATATCCAATACTCTCAGATATTTTCTTTGCTGTTTGAAGGAGCTTTTCTATGATGAACTCTCTCCGGTTAACCATTCTTTCCTTCGGTCCTGCTACACTAATAGCTGCTTGAATCGTTTGATCTGCACCAAAAACAGGAGCAGCTAAACAAAAGAGACCTTCTTCATTTTCTTCATCATCAATTGAATACCCTATCTCAGCAAAAGCCTGTAAATTCGCCTCTAATTCTTCTCTGTTTATAATAGTCTTTGGTGTAATAGGCACAAGCTCAGTACGATCCAGAATACTCTTTCTTTCATCTTCAGGTAAAAAGGCTAAAAAGGCTTTTCCTAATCCGGTACAATATAGCGGTTTTCTATAACCTGGTTGTGCTGTTGTACGTATAGAACGATTGTTGTCTATTTTCACAACATAGACTAGTTCTCCTTCAGCCAGTACAGCCATGAATACCGTTTCTTGTACTTCTTCCATTAATTGTTTAAGATATGGTTTTCCTTGAGAGGAAATATCTAAAGACTCCATAGCAAGTGTTCCAAGTTGTATTAATTTGGAACCTAGCTTGTAACGCTTAAGAGTATCTTGATTTAAATACCCTTCTCCCAAGAGGGTGCCAACAAGATTAGAGGTGCTACTCTGTGGAAATGAAAGCTTGTCACTAATTTCTTTAATCGTTAAACCTTCTTTGTATAAAGCTAATAATTCAAATATTCGCAATACTCGTTCTGCAGATTTTACTGACATATCCTCACCTCTTAAATCACATATGTGATTCGGTATCTAGTATGTGATTTTATGTTTTTATACTAGCACAGCATACTACTATGTACAATATCTTTTTTCAGAAAATTGAAATCGTTTTTATACTCTAAAATATAATGACCTTTAGAACACCTTGAGTATGACAAAAAGGCTTCATTTTTCCTGAAGCCTTTTTGTTTACCAGTGACCACCAAATAGAATATAGGGTACATGGATATCTTACACTAATATTAAGATGCTCATATTTATTTTAGTTATACATATCTTCTTTACAGGTACAACATTCGTTAGAGGAATTTATAGACTACCAAATTGTAGCACTTCTCTATGCCGTCATTAAACAGCTTAAATAAACCTGTATGTTCACTCTCTTTTTTCAGCTCCGGTGCACATATAATTTTTTAGAAACATAGAACCTCATTAATCTATTTTTTGTGCCAGAACCGTTTTCTACACAATAAAATCTAGTATTAGTAATTTACTTTATTATTTATAAGCAGTCTATTTTACTTACTTCTGCTGAAACTCCCTTTTCGGGTCAACCGAAAGCTTCGTTCTTCTTACCTGCCTAACCAACCGCCATCAACTGCTAATAAGTGGCCGTGAATATAATTCGATGCATCTGATGCCAAAAAGACAACTGTTCCCATAAAGTCTTCTGGGGTTCCCCAGCGGCCTGCTGGAATACGCTCAAGAATTTGCCGATTTCGCGTTTCATCCTGCAGCAGCGCTTCATTCATATCTGTTGCAATATATCCAGGAACAATCGCGTTTACATTGACATTTTCCTTTGCCCATTCATTCGAAAGCGCTTTCGTTAATTGTGCTACTCCGCCTTTCGCCGCAGCATACGCTGGTACTGTTAAGCCGCCCTGGAATGATAATAAAGATGCCATGTTAATGATTTTCCCTTTCCTTTGAGGAACCATGAATTTCCCAGCTTCTTGACATAAAAGCCAAACACATTTTAAATTCACATTGATTACATCATCCCAGTCACTTTCTGAGAATGAAACGGATGGTGAACGACGTTGAATGCCCGCATTATTGACGAGAATATCAATCTGCCCAAGCTCATTTACAACCGTTGGTATAGCTGCCTTTACTTGTGACTGATCCTCTAGATCACACGGAACAATGATACAAGTTTGACCCAGTGCCTCAATTTCCTTTTGTACGGAATGATCATTTACATTACGCTGAAGCAATGCGATCGTAGCCCCTGCTTCCGCTAGTGCTATGGCCATTTGTCTCCCAATTCCTCTTGTAGCCCCTGTAATCGCAGCTACTTTCCCATCTAATCGAAACATCTATTATTCCCCCTCACATATTTGGCTGAATTAAAATTTTTAAAGACTCTTCCGGATTTGTCATAAGCTGAAATCCTTTTTCGATGTCAGCAAGCGGCAATTGATGTGAAATAAATGGCGTTACATCAATTTTTCCGCTTGCCATCATACTGATTGCGGTTGCAAAATCTGAATGACTATAGCATCGAGTCGTCGTTAACGATAGTTCTCGGAAGTGCATCGCTGCAAGGTCAATGGTTGGCGGTTGTTTATAAACGCTTACAACAACAATTTGGCCCTGTGTTCGACAAGCATGAATCATCTGATTCGCTGTTATGTTATTTCCTGCAACTTCAAAGACAACATCTGCACCAACTCCATTTGTTGCTGCCTTCACTTCCTCTACTACATCTGCTTTTTTGCCATCCAAAGCAATAAAGCCAAGCTCTTCCGCCTTACCTAAGCGATACGGACTAATGTCAGAAATAAATATTCTATCTGCCCCTGCTAATTTTGCCGTTAGGGCAATCAATAAACCAATCGGTCCCGCTCCTAGTACTAACACCGTATCTCCTACTTTAACATTCGAGCGTCGTACAGTGTGAATTCCTACAGCCACTGGTTCTGCGAGTGCGGCATGCGCATCAGACAGCGTATTCGGTACTTTATGCAAACGATGTAGAGGAACAGCTACATATTCCGCAAATCCACCGTGAGAATCAATCCCAATCAATCCAAGCGTTTTACAAACATGGGAATTCCCTGATACGCAAGCATCACACTTGCCGCAGCTAATCGTAGGTTCCACAACAATTCTATCCCCTGCCTTAAAAGCTGACTCGCCTTTGATCTCTTCAATAACACCACTGAATTCATGCCCCATTGCCAGAGGAGCTTTGGCTCTAGGATGTTTTCCAAAATAAATCATCATATCAGTGCCGCAAATTCCCGCGGAGGATACCTTTATAAGCGCCTCCCCCTGCTTTAATGTTGGTTTTTCCAAAGTTCCTACTGCCACCTTTTTTTCAGCGAGAAACAATCCAGCTTTCATAACAGTCATTTCTTTTTACCTCCCAATGATTGATTTGTTTATGAAAATTCTAAAATAGCTAATCATTATATCTAGTATACTTGTCGACATACAAGACCCATGTATACTTGTCGACAACATACCGTAAATAGATTCTTTTTACATCCAGTTGCAGTGAAAATTTTTCTTGCCTTTACTCGTTCTTCTTTCATCACAAAAATAAATCGAGTAAAGATGGATTCTGTGCTAATTGAAAAGCAGCAACTCCTAAATCTAGTGCACTTTGTATACCTTTACCCACACCAGCATAAATCTATGTGAGCAACCACCACCTTTCAATAGTGTATTACATGGCCTGCTCTTCCAAGAGTTCCCTAAGCAAATCATCTCAAACGCAATCTAGAGTTACCTTTCCAAGGCTTAATTTAAACATCCCTTTATTTGATGTTAATACAGGACTTTCAATGTTAAGCCTTCAAAGGATTTTTTATTGTAATTTATTATTTAGTACAGTGTTATTAACTGTTTTTCGAGTATCCTCAAAATGCTCGTGAATAACCTGTTTCATGTAGCTGCTATCTTTTGAAACTAAAGCGCTTACTATCAATCGGTGTTTATCCATTAAAGGTCCTATTTCATGTGTTTCTCCTGTAAATCGTCTTTCTGTTGCCACTAATAACGCCGCAAGCACAATGTGACGAATATTATTCCACAAATGCAAAATTCTTGTGTGATTCGCCTCTAAAATCATAATTTCATGGAAGTATAGATCTTGATATGCAAACTCTATAAAATCATGATGCTTAGCCGCCATTTCCATCTTATCAATAATTTTATTTAGCTCAGTAACTAAATTTTCATGATGAATCTTTGAAAGACGTTCCAAAATAAAAGTTTCAATTAAAAAACGAACATCATATATTTCCTCTATATCCTTTGGAGTTAATCCCAACACTACTGCTCCCATACGTTCTAAACGAATTAAACCTTCAGTAGAAAGCGTTTTCAAAGCTTCCCTAACCGGAGATCTACTAGTGCCAAATTCAGCTGCAATCTGATTTTCTGACAATATAGTGTTAGGCTTAATACTTCCATTTACAATTTGTAAGCGTAACTCGCAAGCAATTTTTTCTCCAAGTGAAGCCCCTTGTAGCCACGAGGAAGGATACTGCATAAATACTCAACTCTCCTATCAGATTGTACATAAAATTATTTGTAATTATCAGTTATAGAATGACTCAATCCTAGCTTTACAATTCAGGCTTTTTTCAATTTTACAAGATAAATTCCTTTAGTTGCATACTTGTATACAACTTTATCTTTATTCTACTGAATCATTTCAACCTTGTAAACACAAATATTGTAAGCGTTATAAAAAATTTTAAAAACATACACATAGGGATGATTGTCTTTTGGGAGTAAAACGTATGCTAAGAATCTAATGGATATTGAAACTGTTTCATTGCTTTACACGAAGCGGTGATTCCTGTTCAATTGCAAAGTCTCATGCCATAAGTGAGCAGATGGTCCTTAAAAAAATTCATCTCCATTCAATGCTTAGCACCATCCGCAATCCAATGCTGCGGTTCAACAATTCAACACCAATTCAGTTAATTGATAAAAAGCAATCTGAAAAATCCGAGTTCCTTCCATAATAAAAGTCCATGTAGCTCAAGAACCTGCCGCATGGACTTTTCAGTACAAGAATCTTCTCTGCTTTATTTAATTGGTTAATACCTATGCAATAATAAAGTGAGAATAACAAGTATTAAGTATTTTAAAATCTTGGATTGTGTTCAGCCCGCTTTATAAAGGTTATTTCGTCTTCTATTAAACCGCAAGAACCGCATTGAACTTTATATTGCGGACCTTTGTACGCTAAGTGGAAAGGGTCTAACGAATCATTGGTATATTCGTTGATAATTTCCCCTGATTGAGGATCCATTTTTACTGGTTTTGCTACTTGCTCAATGATATTAAACCTTGAACGATTTGTTTTACAATTAGGGCAAAGATATGGTTTTGTCATTATAAGCTACCTCACTGACATCTAATCTTATGTACATAGTTTGTATGTTATATCATAATTTATACATCACATATACAAATTCCTTACATGTCAATTCTTGTACCTTAGTTCATTTTTCAACTAATCTGTTGCTGTTTTACACGATTTGTAATCGTGTCCTCTTTAGGTGAAGTTCGCCGAATAAAGAATGACAGTACAAATGCCACTACCGTCAAGCCTGTCGCTACCATGAAGGCATCATTCACTCCTAATACAGTACCTTGGTTTATTACCATTACCATCTGTGCTTTATCTGTCGGAGGAACATGATGTTGAGCTACGAGTTCTTTGACATGCTTGGCACCTTGATTCGTCATGATTGATACAAAAAATGCCATTCCAACTGCTCCGGCAACCATTCGCAATGTATTAACCATAGCTGTGCCATACTTGTTCAGGCTCAGTGCCAATTCATTTAAGCCTGAAGTAAAAATTGGCATCATGATTAACGACATACCGAACATGCGTGCAGTATATACTGTCACCACATAGGTAAAAGACGTATCGACTTGAAGTTTTGTAAGATCATAGGTCGTTACAATTGTTATAGCCAAGCCAATGACTGCAAGCCATTTCGCACCGAACTTATCAAACAGCTTCCCAGTTATAGGAGACATAATTCCCATAACAATCCCCCCAGGCAAAAGCAGTAATCCTGATAGCAATGGAGAGAAACCACGGACATTCTGCATATAAATCGGCATTAAAATCATTCCTGAGAACATAGCCATTGTCACAATTACATTAATTATCGTAGTCAACGTGAAGACTGGGTAGCGAAAAATACGAAACTCTAATATCGGATAGTCCACTACCAACTGACGCCAAACAAATAAAATTAAACTAATAACACCAATTGTAAATAGAGTGATTCATCGTTTATTTTTAAATTAAAATACTAGGTTGAAATCCCCCTCTAACTTAAAGATTCGTAATTTTTTAAAACGCTTACATTCATGTGTATTTAAAAAAGCATCTCTCTAAATCCTGTCCTTTTCAACTTATTTATAGTCAAATCCTGACCATTAAACCTTTTTGTCCCTTGCCCTATGCTCTTTTCGATATTGGTGCGGGGTTACATTATAGACGGCTTTAAATACTCTATTATAGGATTTTTCATTTGGAAAACCGTGATCTAATGCTATTTGTATAATGGAGTAATCCGTATTCATTAAATCATGATACGATTTTTCAAGACGAATAGTATTTATGTAATTAAGTACAGTCATTCCTACATGTTTTAGAAAGAATCGTGAAAGATACTCGGAGGATAAATTAAACTTATTTGAAATTACGTCAATAGATAAATTTTGATTATAGTTTTCTTTTATAAAATTAGTAATCAAAGTTAATCGATCTAAATACTTTTTTGTTCTGATTATTCCACTACTTTTTTTATTAACTTTAAAGTTCTTTAATAAGATATAAATTAACTCATACGATAAACCCGTTATTTTTATAGATGCTAGAGGATCATTTTCTTTATCCAAGAAAACTCTTACTATGGAATGTAAATTTTCACGCAATTCATTAAACTGTAGCTCTCTCTGCTTATCTTGCTCGTAGATTGATATACAATCAAATGCAATTTGGTCGCTATTAGTATAGTTAGCTTTTACGAACTCATAAGGTATTAGAATAGTAACAGCCTTCCGATCTTTCCCCTGATTTACTGAAAAAGAATGGATAGCATTAGAATTGATTAAGACAATATCACCCTGTTTAGACGTATAATTCCTTCCATCGATATAGATTCTATCGATTTTCCCGGAGAGAACATATGATATTTCTATGCTATCATGCCAATGTCTTGGTATAACCACCTGTTTGTCTGTGGTATGAATGATTACTTTTATAGGTAAATCATCATCAGTTTTTATCAGTTCATACTTGTATTCCATTTCAGCCACCACCGCCTAAAATAGTATGTTTCTATCCTTGGTCTTGCTAATATCTTAATACGAATTGAAAAGAAAGGATAGTACGCTGCATCCGCAAAAAAATGGACAGGACAACCTGTAAGTTATGATAGAACTTCGGAGAATTAGGCCCCATGAATCCCTCAAAAACGTAGACACATGTACATTTACCCATAAACCGCCAAAACTCTTTCCATGACTGCTTTTAAGATATTTTGTATATCCCTAAACTTTCGAAACTAGATTTAACTCAACATACATATTGTTAATCGCTTCCACAGAAACTAACTGAGAATAATTCATGATTGGAGTCTGATCTAACTTGAGAACAATTCAAGATCCAAAGAAAATAGAGGAATTAGGCAGATTTAACAAAAAAGTTTCAGATGCACATTATGAATATTTACGCTACTGGATCAAACACACCGTATTTCATTGGGATTGGTGGCTTTCATTCTTCTTCACTATTCTCCCTTGGTTGCTTTGGATCATGTTCAGAAAAAAACAAAGCACAAATCGACTTTTATATGTTATCCTCTTTGTTATTTTCTTTACATCATGGATGGATTTTTTGGGGGTGATGTATGGATTTTGGCGCTACACCGGAAAAGTGATACCTACCATGCCTTCATATGTTCCTTGGGATTATTGCATAATTCCAGTAATTGTCTCTTTCATCATTCAGATAAAACCTAAAGCTTCACCGTGGCTTAAAGCACTCATTTTTTCCGCTATCGCGTTTGTAGGTGAATATTTTTTTATGTGGCTAGGGTTTTATGTACCTATTAAATGGAATCTTATTTATTCAATCCCTATTTATGTTTTGCTTTATCTTATATCTCATAAATTGAGCAGGATGAATAATTTTGAAGAAGTATAGACTAAACATTTTTAGCACCACGATCAGCAGCAGAATCAATCGAATCAGTCCCGCATTTTATTCAATACACATTTGGTTAAGATTTCTGCCTGGCTATCAACTAAAATTGTACTTTTACAAAAGGGAATCTAGAGACAAGATTTCCAATAATGCACCTCCTGGATAGAAGGTAGCAATTTTCTGTACAAATTATAAGATGATTATTAAAGTCTAGAAATAAAACCAAAGTTTGTTCAAATTTTAATGAGGTACAAGTTCTTTCTTAATACCTCTTATAACTAAAGAAGGGAAAGGACATAACTATAACTATCCCCTTGATAATATAAAACAGCATAAGAGGTTACGTCCCTTATTCTGAAAATAAGAAAACATAAGAAATGTAAATTGATATCAAGGCTAGACCGTTAGAAAATTATAGAAGGGATAGAATATTATTATCAATTCACCAGAAAAGATTTATAAATATATCTTACAATTAACAACTTTTGCAAATAAAAAAGGAGCAAATATGAATGTGGAAAATCCTAGGGGTGCTATTTGCAGTAACCATCATTCTAATCATTGAAGTTCCTTCTCTTTTGAAAACGAAAACGAAAAAAGAACTATGGATATTTTCAATCTTACTCCTGTTTAGTACCGTGCTAAGCATTGCAAAAAGTTTACAGATGGATATTCCAAACCCTCTAGATTGGTTAGAAATTATTTTTAATCCATTAAGTGATATCCTACTAGGTTTATTAAAATAAAAAAAGGGGGGGGAATATGCTCAAGGAAAGTAAAATATCTTTTCACCAATTCCTGGTATTGGTAACACTATATACTGTCGGCAGCACTATCTTAGTTGTGCCAGCAGGTATGGCTGCTGATTCAAAACAAGATGCCTGGATAGCGGCAATTGTTGGTGTAGGGGTAGGTTTATTATTGGTATGGTTGTATAGCACCGTAGGGAGCTTCTTTCCTAACCAGACCCTAGTCGAATTGAATGAAACCCTTTTAGGGAAATGGTTTGGAAAAACTATTTCTCTCCTGTTTGTTATTTTCACATTAATTTCTTGTAGTCAGGTTCTGTTTTATCTAGGAAATTTTTTGACCACGGAAATTATGCATCAAACACCAATTATATCGATTCATATTATTTTTCTAATCGTCGTTATTATAGGAGTGCGTCTTGGAATCGAATCATTAGCTCGTTGTGTAGAAATTTTGTTCCCTTGCTTCATTATACTCTTTGTTATTTTAACGCTTTCTATAGTTCCTCAAATTAAAATTGAAAACATACAGCCGATCTTAGAAGCAGGAATAAAACCTATATTACGGTCTACCTTAGTATTTTTAAGTATCGCTTCCCTAACGCTTATTGTTTTGTTAATGATTTTTCCTGCCTATGTGAATAACCCCCGAGAAGTGCGAAAAGCCTTTTTCGTTGGACATTTCATTGGCGGGCTTATTATGATTGTTATTATAGCTTCGAGCCTTTTTGTTCTTGGTCCTTTTCATACAGCAAGATATATGTATCCAAGCTATGAGCTGGCAAGAAGAATAACCATCGGGAATTTTCTGGAACGAATTGAAGCCATTATAGCAGTTATGTGGTTATTTTCACTCTATGTCAAGATATCACTTTATTTTTACGCTACTATTTTAGGTCTTGGACAAATACTGGAATTAAAAGATTATCGGCCACTAACTTTTCCTATTGGAATAATTATAGTTCTCCTTTCCATTATGGTATATCCCAATGTTGCTTATCAACAAACGTGGGATACTACAACTTGGATACCTTATATTTTAGTAGTAGGTCTTTTCTATCCTATATTCTTGTTAGGAGTTGCTATATTCCGAAAAAATCATCAGGCTGGATTAAAGAAATAAAATTATAAATACTATTTTTTATTGATGTAAAAAAGTAATATTTCAAACAAATGCACAGATATTATCAAGGCAGTTTCCTTCGCAAGAGTGGTTGCCTTCCAACCCAAGTTTTTTGATTCGCTTATTATACGACTTAATCATATATACATTTTTATTTTTAGTCATCATATTATCTTTATAACGATTGGAAAATTTATAAACATACTAACCTGATGGGGAGTGAGTCCATGCATTACTTTATTGGTGAAAATCAAGATAATCATGCCCCTGTTTCTAACGGTAACGTATTAGCTTGGCTTCAGCAATATGATACAGGCTGCCGTCCCGTTGATAGAGTAAGCCAAATTTTTTTTCCAAACTTTGATCTTTCCAGTGCGATGTTAGATAAACCAGGCTCTTATGTACTCGTTAAAGATCAGAATGAAAAAATCTGGTATGATCCATACGGCATTGTACAAGAAAGGTTTGGACAAGTTGGTGAAATTATATCGATGAATAGCACACGGTACATTAACGGTTACGGCATATATGAAGTCGTTTCCCATAAAGGCAACACAGTTGTCAGGACAAAAACATGGACTCCTCCTGATACAAATGTCCTTATTCGTTCCATCCAAGTAAAGACACTCCGCAACAATCCTGCAAAAGTATCCATCTTTGCTGTCGTACATCTTCAAAATATTGTACAAAGAATAGACAATATTTTTATTTCCCGTGTTTCTGAAAATCAGTGGTTAGCAGCAGCCGTCTCTCCTAATTCTAGAGGGGTAACAGACGATGTTGCTAAAGCTGTGACGGGAGGCCAAATATCCATTTTTGAACATAGTTTGCTTCCTACACCTTTGATATTTTCCATTCCCCAAACGATTCCTGCTAACCACTATAGTGAGCCTGTTTATCAAGTGTTTGCAGCTGGAGCTACAAAAGAGGAGGCACTCAAAGAACTGCAGAATACGCTAATAAATATCGGACAAAGTGAACAACGTACATTACAGCAGTGGGAAAGTTGGCATAATGAAACTATAAATATTGGTGCACTCCCAGCAAAGCTTGAGTATTACTGGAGAGTTAGTAATACTTTATTAAAAATGAGCCTGCAGAAAGATGGTACACCTATTATTATTGGATTTAAGCCGTACCAAGGAAATGTGTGGATTCGCGACAGCTTATGGATTGCGTCTACACTAGCGCTAGCAGGCCACACAAAAGATGCTGTAAAGGCTTTATACGCAACACTTAATTATCTAATAAAGCGCCCTGATGGTAACTACTATTTTGCATACAATGTAGTAACACGATTACCGAACGAGCATGCATTTGAAAATGATACAACAGGGCTCATTCTATACGGAATTTGGCAGGTATGGTCTTTAGTAAAGGATAATACCATTTTACATGATCTATGGCCAGTTATTAGCCATTCTGCCGATTGGATTTTAAGGAATCGTGACTTTACCGGACTTATTCTTCCGGATGCAGGAATTTGGGAAACCTTTGGGCCGCATTTAGGGGAATCTTTCGAGCATATGACATGGACATCCGCGATTTCCTCCTTTGGATTAATTAAGGCTGCAGAAATGGCTGAGGCGATTCGGGAAAATGAGAAGGCAAGGCAATTTAGAGAAGGAGCACATGAACTGCTCCAATCTATCGCTAAACATAATGTCCATAACGGGATCGTAAGCCGCTCTATGGAAACAAGGCTATTAGATGCCTCGGCTTCCTTGTTCTTCTCAGAATTCCCAATATTTCCAAAAGAATGGATGGAGTCAACCGTAAAGGCAATTCAACAAAGATTGGAAGATCCCTTTATCGGAGGAATTTGGAGACATGAAAGTTTAACGACAGAAGAAGGTGATTTAAAACCATGGATAGGACCAACTTTTTGGTTGGCTGAAACGCTTTTAGTGAAAGGTGATGTCACTCAAGCATGGAAATATTTTAATCACAATTACCAAAATAGCGCATTTTGCGGCCTCTTACCAGAATTATTATATAGCAGAGGGCGTGCACGAGGAATTGGAATGCCAAGCTATTCTCAATCAGGTGTAATACGATCCTTGCTCCTCTCACAAGGTTTATTTCATCGAAACGGTATGTTTTAAAATTTTTTCTAATATACTAAAAAACAAAAAACAGCCCTTTTGAGGCTGTTGATTAACATAAGAGTCGAAAGTCGAAGTTAAGCTATTTTTTTCTAGGAAAGCAAAACTTTTATCCTAATTGTTCTCCTTCAAAATAGTTTTTTGCTGGGCCAGTTTGAATCTTTCCTTTATTGTTACTATCGAAAAATACCTCTACCCTATCATAGGCTTGTAATTGTAAGATAGTAGATACGCGTACGGAACCATCTACAGTCGTAGGTTTAGAGTCTGAAGCCACAATACTGCCATTTACTCTTATCTGTAAAACTATTGAACCTGTAGGACGCCCAAAAGGGACAAAGGAAACACTTGCGATAATGGAATATCTGCCATCTTGATCAGGCATAAACGTCGATGTAACTGGATTATATTCCTTCGCTAAATCAAATTGTTCAGTTTGGAAAAAAACCTTTACTGCCCCTCCGGTTCTCGGAACAGTTTGACTTACAGTTTTGATAGCCCTGAATGCTGATGCCCTTACGTGTTCTTTTTTTTCGTCCTTCTGACCGTCGTACTTATCTTTGTGATGGTCATCGTACTTATCTTTGGAATGATCATCACGTTTATCTTTGGAGTGATCATCATACTTATCTTTGTGATGGTCATCGTACTTATCTTTGGAATGATCATCATACTTATCTTTGTAGTGGTCATCATACTTATCTTTGTGATGGTCATCGTACTTATCTTTGGAATGATCATCATACTTATCTTTATAGTGGTCATCGCGTTTATCCTTGGAGCGATCATCATACTTATCTTTGTGATGGTCATCATACTTATCTTTGTAGTGGTTATCGTACTTATCTTTGTAGTAATCATCGCACTTATCTTTGTAGTGATCGTCGCACTTATCTTTGTAATGATCGTCGCACTTATCTTTGTAATGATCGTCGTACTTATCTTTGTAATGATCGTCGTACTTATCTTTGTAATGATCGTCGTACTTATCTTTGTAATGATCGTCGTACTTATCTTTGTAATGATCGTCGTACTTATCTTTGTAATGATCGTCGTACTTATCTTTGTAATGATTGTCGTACTTATCTTTGTAATGATCGTCGTACTTATCTTTGTAATGATCGTCGTACTTATCTTTGTAATGATCGTCGTACTTATCTTTGTAATGATCGTCGTACTTATCTTTGTAATGATCGTCGTACTTATCATCTTTCTTATGATCGCAACAATCTAGATTCAGATTAACAGTGGGATAATCGCACTCCCATTTCTTGTCGTATGAATGATCATCGTACTTATCTTTGTAATACTGGTACTTACCTTTATAACGGTCGTACTTATCTTTGTAACGATCATCGTATTTATCTTTGTGATGATCGTCGTACTTATCTTTGTAATGATCGTCATACTTATCTTTGTAATGATCATCGTACTTATCTTTGTAACGATCATCGTACTTCTCTTTGTAGTGATCATCGTACTTATCTTTGTGGTGATCGTCGTACTTATCTTTGTAATGATCATCGTACTTATCTTTGTAGTGATCATCGTACTTATCTTTGTGATGATCGTCGTACTTCTCTTTGTAATGATCATCGTACTTCTCTTTGTAGTGATCATCGTACTTATCTTTGTAACGATCATCGTACTTATCTTTGTAACGATCATCGTACTTATCTTTGTAGTGATCATCGTACTTATCTTTGTAGTGATCATCGTACTTATCTTTGTAATGATCATCGTACTTCTCTTTGTGATGATCGTCATACTTATCTTTGTAACGATCATCGTATTTATCTTTGTAATGGTCATCGTACTTATCTTTGTAGTGATCATCGTACTTATCTTTGTAGTGATCATCGTACTTCTCTTTGTAGTGATCATTGTACTTATCTTTGTAATGATCATCGTACTTATCTTTGTGATGATCGTCATACTTATCTTTGTAATGATCGTCATGCTTATCTTTGTAACGGTCGTACTTATCTTTGTAACGATCGTCGCACTTCTCTTTGTAATGATCATCGTACTTATCTTTGTAATGGTCATCGTACTTATCTTTGTAGTGATCGTCGCACTTCTCTTCGTAGCAATCATCGCACTTCTCTTCGTAGCAATCATCGCACTTCTCTTCGTAGCAATCATCGCACTTCTCTTCGTAGCAATCATCGCACTTCTCTTCGTAGTGATCGTCGCATTTCTCTTCGTAGCAATCATCGCACTTCTCTTTGTAATGGTCGTCGTACTTATATCTGTAATAATCGTACTGACCTTTAAAACGGTCGTATTTATCTTTTTGGTATCTTAATTTATCATAGTAGCTTCCCATATCCTCATCTCCTTTTTGAAACTCCCTAAAACTATATTAAAATTTATTAATTTCGCCTGTGCTTTTGCCCTGCACACACAAAAAATTCCAGTACGTATGTCATGACAAGTTTCTATAACTCATCATTATTGAAGGAGTAAGATTCCTCAAAATACAACAACAAAACGTCAATGACGTTTTAAGCCCTACTCCTCTTCTAAAAACCTAGCTTACTTTATGTATCAGTAGTATCTTTCTGTTAGTAGAGAAACATATAGGAGAACCTTTTAACAGTTTGACATAAAAAAGTGTAGAAACGATGTTCTACACTTCGAGGAAGATCGATATCTTCAACAGATGAATATAATGTTATAACAATTTATTGTTCGAATGTTGTCTTTAGTGCCGAAAGATACATCGGAGGGAGTACCCGGATTCGAACCGGGGAAATAAGGGTTTTGCAGACCCATGCCTTACCACTTGGCTATACCCCCTTAAGGATTAGCGGGATACGAACGTATTCCCGCTTAAAAATGTTCTAAATATGATGGATGTTGCTTAACAAATTTTGATTAGGCTTTATCTAAAATAACTTTAACCTTCTTTTGCGTAATGCTGCGCTGGCCATCCACACTAACAGGAACATCACCCGCCAAAGTAACCCGACGTACTACACGACGTTGATTGCCATAATCGTTCACCGCATAGTGCTGTGTTGCACGGTTATCCCAAATCGCCACATCCCCGACAGCCCAGCGCCAGCGTACAGTGTTTTCTAGTTTGGTAATATGATCTTGCAGAACAGAAATGAGATGATTGGAGTCAGACAAGGATAATCCTAGAATTCTTTTTACGAACTGTCCTAATACTAATGTTCGCTCTCCTGTTTCCGGATGTACCCGTACGAGCGGATGCTTAGTCTCGTAAATAGTTGAAGTAAACACATCCTTATAGTAGCGATAATCCTCCGATGATGCTTGTGTGTGGTAAGCTGCATAATCATAATCATTTGTATGTAACGCCCAGCGATGATCAACAAGATTACGCAATTCCTCGGATAAATTTTGGTAAGCAGTTGCCGTATTCGCCCAAACTGTGTCACCGCCAACTTCAGGAATGATAATTGAACGAAGAATGGAAGCTTGAGGGTACGCATCTATAAATGTTACATCTGTATGCCAAGCATCTGCACGTCCTCCATGATTTGAATCGAGCTCAAGTATGCTTGTTCCATCTTTACTCGGTACCGTTGGATGAGCATACAGCTCACCAAATAAACGCGAGAATGCTTCTTGGCTGGCATCATCAAGGTGCTGCTGATTACGGAAAAACAATACCTTGTATTTTAATAAGGCTTCTCGTATCGCTAACACTTCCGACGCATTCAAATCCGCAGATAGGCGAAGCCCTTTTACTTCAGCTCCAATCCGTGCTGTGACTGGTTTAATTTCTAACTGAGCTTTAGTGGAATTTGATTGATTAGCCTTACTCATGTGATTTCCCCCTTACGTTCCCTTTAAAATATAAACCTCTTTTAACAAAGAAAGCTTTGGATAAACAAGAACAGGCCAGAGCACCCATTGGTGTTCTGGCCTTCAGTTAACTGATCAGCTCTTACTTATAGAGAATAAATCCCTACTAATCACATAAACTTTATTTGTTATTTAAATTGTAATACTTTTCCTATTATAGTGTCAATCTTTTAATTGATATTTCAAACTTAAAAATTAAAAGTATAGCAACTGTATAAGCATTACTCTGCACTAACTCTTGTCCAAAAAGGTTCCATTTGTGGAGAAAATCTATAATTGAATTTAGAAAATTATTATTTTCATCCCCCTTTTTCTGTCTCTCCATCACGTATAATGGAAATGAAATAATCACACCACTTATTAAAATCCTTATCACGCTTCAGTTCTTCTATTGATTTATTATGCCTAGATAGGGGGTTTGGCATGTCGGCTATAATTCTTCCTGGATTCGACTGCATGACTACAATACGCGTTCCTAGCAACAGCGCTTCCTCGACATCATGCGTAATAAAAAACACACATTTTTTCGTTTTCCTCCAAATTTCAAGAAGGTGATTTTGCATGGATGCACGGGTCAAAGCATCTAAAGCACTAAAAGGTTCATCCATTAACATAACCTTAGGATTCGCAGCAAGAGTTCTTGCAATAGCTGCCCTTTGCTTCATACCTCCTGAAAGCTGATAAGGTAACCTTTTAGCAGCATTTTCTAATCCTACGATCTCCAGATAGTAAGAAACTGTATGCTTTCTCACCGTCCTCGGTATGCCTTGCATTTTCAAACCAAATTCAATATTTTTTTCAATTGATAACCATGGAAACAGATTGTGATGTTGAAATACTACTCCTACATCTGCATTAGGCTTCCTATGCGGGTTTCCATTAATCATGACCTCACCTATTATTTGCTTCTGAAATCCTGCTATAGCATTTAGCAATGAAGATTTCCCACAACCTGATGGACCTAATACACAAACAAAATCGTTTTCATATAACTCAAGATTAATATGCTTTAATACATATAAATCTTGAGTTTCATAACGCAAACTTAAATCCTTGATTTCAATTATATTAGAACGATTTACAGTCTCGGTATGTCGTTCATGCGGGATGCTTAAGGCCATACTCCTTCTCCTCCCCTCCCTTTATTTATACAGTTCACTTAGCAACGCTTGCTGATACGTATTTAGACCTGGCGCAGATGATATGTTTTTCTGTGTAACCATAAAGTCTGCAGTATCCTTCAAGACATTAGCTAGTTTTCCTGGTTGCCCTGGCGCTCCAAAGTACGCCTTCTGCTGGGAAGCATCCAGCCAGATAATTTGCTTCATTGTTGTTAAGCTTTCCTCATGCGATAATCCTAATTCCTTAGAGAGAAGCTGAGCGGATTGTTCAGGTTTGTCATGATAGTAATGCACTGCCTCATCTAAGACGGCAATATATCCTTTAACAATTTCAGAGTACTTCTTCGCAAAATCCTTATTCACAATTCCAAATTCTCCGGTTACAATATCTTCTTGTGCCAAGTCTTTTGAATTAATAATCATATTCCCTCCTTCATTTATCAACTTAGTCTGTATCGGCTGCCAAATATAAGCTGCATCGATATCATTTCGTTTCCAAGCAGCATAAATATCAGGTGGCTGCATATCAAGGATTGTGATTCCTTCTTTTTGAGGATTAATGTTTTCCTTTTCCAAAGCCTTTAGCAAGCTATAATGAGATGTTGAACTAAAGGTAGTTGCAATTTTCTTGCCTTTTAAATCCTTTAATGATTGAATACCAGAACCTTGTTTTGCGATTAACGCTTCGCTTTCACCGATAATATCATGCAGGTAATACACCTTATAGGGCAATTTGTTTGCAATTCCTATTGAACCTGGGGGTGTACCTACAAGACCAAAATCAATACTCCCGCTTGCCATCGCATTATTCACATCTCGTCCTGAATCGAACTTAATCCAATTAATTTTTATATCGGGGTACTTTTTTTCTAGCAAACCTAAAGCTTTAGATAACAATTCTCCATTAGGGGAGACTTGATATCCCAACCTAATTTCTTTTGGTACCGCATGATTGGATACAGAGTCTTTTGATTCTCCTGCTGCACCTTGATTCGAGCAGCCAGTGATTAGACTAACAATCATAAGTAATATAAGAATCCATAGCGTGTTTCGTTTCCTTTGAAAAATCATGTAATTTCTCCCCCGATTTTTATTGATATATTATGATTCTTGCTTCCCAACCCACGAGAATTGAAAACGTTGATACCATCTAATAATGCCATCCATTAAAATGGCGATTCCTCCCATTAGGATAATCCCCACAAAGACAATATCACTTCGTAAATACTTACTAGCATCCAATACCATCCAGCCAATTCCTGAAGTGGCAGCAACCATTTCCGCAGCAACTAGCGTAGCATACGTAACTCCAATCGCGGTGCGAAGGCCCGTTACAATGTCTGGAAGGGAGGATGGAAGAATGATAAATAAAAGAACTTTCCATTTTGAAGCCCCTAATGTTAATGCACCATTAATCCGATCGCGCGGAACCTTCTGCACACTGGATACAGTTGCAAGAAACAACGGAGCAAAAGCACTTAGAAATAATAGCGCCACTTTGGACTTATCATCGATTCCCATCCATAAAACGAGTAAAGCATAATAAGCTAACGGTGGAAGAGGTCTATAAAATTCAACAATAGGATCGAAAATAGCTAGTATGTATTTTGAATACCCACATAGGATTCCTAATGGTACTGCTGTAAAAAACGCCAAAACCAAAGATGAAGATAACCTATATAGACTGTTTAGAATGTGGGTACTCAATGATGCTCCTTTATATCCCCCTGTTGCTAAATCCAAAAAGGCTCTCCAAACAGCTTGAGGAGATGGTAAAAAAATAGGATCTACCCATTTCAAATTGGTGCTCACTGCCCAAATGATACACAGCAAGCTAACGCTAATCGCTGAGACTCCCCTGGCAGGTATGCTCCTTTTGTGCATCAATTTTTCATTCACTTTATATCCCTCCTTTTTCTTTAAACGCAAAAAGGCTCCTTTTGATTTCGTAAAAAAATCAAGAGGAACCTCCAGTTGTCTGGTCAGATAACCTAAAATTCATATCGGTTTAATAAGAATAGTATCAATGTTTCATCACTATGTCAATCGGTTTTTCTTTTTAATATAACAGGGGCTCCAGAGTAAAACTATGCGCTACCTTTTGGTACACCCTCATCAACATTCAAATATCTGTTTATACCCAAAAACGCAGCTGTACCTAAAAAGCAAAGTAAATAATTCTTATCCAAATACGATGTTGCAAGAATCGAAAGCCCCTTTCAAGTTTTCATTGGGAAGGGGCTTTTATTAGATCACATAATTGACGTTCTTGAAAGTAAATAAAATGTATAGTAATACCCTTCTAGTTTTTCGTGAATTTTATCCTGCAGATAATTGAGCATACAATGCTTCAAAAATTAAGCCGCCTCTTTCCAATGCTGTCACATCATCAAGGCTTGTTAACCGAATGCCATCACATATAAAATCAAGCCCTGGTGCAATTGGCTCCAAAGATACTTCTTGTACCGTATCCGCTTCATCTACAATTAGAGCAATTCGTTCTAGTACAGGGTCTTTAATTTTAAATTCTTGCAGCATTGTATGGAATGTGCAATGGCCCTTTCGATGAGAAAGACGAACACCAGGAATATCAAATGGTTCTGCTCCATCTGGCAATGACATTTGACCTATGGGGATAAATAAGAATTCCGCTTCTGAATCAATCCATTTTGTTATGAGCCATGCGCAAGCCATTCTGTCTACTCCTACATTTTCCCAAGTAACCCACTTCATCCATTTATTCCTCCTCTGACATTTTGTAATTCCTTTAATACACGTTTTCCTAAATCAGATTGGAAATAATCCTTTACTTTAATTTGCTGATATTTCTTAGAGAGAGAAACAAGATCTATTTGTTCCTTTTTCAATTCATCTAGAATTTCGGCATATTCCTTATCTACCTGAGACAAAAATTCTTTAATGATACACTCGTCATTCATTCCCAAAACAAGCCGAGATTCCCATAGAGTTGCTTCCCCTCCCAGTTCTTGAATTTCAACAGCTAGCCATTGAAAGTGTTCTTTTGTTTTTGGACTAGACGGCAGGCACCACACAGATTCATGAAGGAGAACCGCGCCGAGTCTCTTTAGTTTTCTCCATACATACACACGTATTTTGCTTGGGTTTCTTGGAATCTTATACACCAAATGCAGCCAATTCTGCATGAATTCATCTCCTAACCTTTACCGCATCATTGGGTAAACAATTAATCCAATGATAGCTGCTACAAGAATAATAATTGGTTCTGAAACCTTCTTGCTTTTCCAAAGAATTCCAAGAGTGATAAGGGCTAATAAAGCCGTAGGAACATCAATGATGGATCTCTTCCCCAATACAATCACTGCACCGCTAATTGCTCCCGTTGCAGCAGCCGTGACACCATTCACAAAGGCATTAATTCCGGGGAGTTTTCCGTATTTTTTAAAAAAAGGTGCAGGGACAATCGTTAGCAAGTAGCATGGAAGAAAAGTAGCCAAAGCTGCAACAGTTGCCCCAGGGAATCCGGCTACTAAGTAACCTATGAATCCTGTTGTAATAACAACAGGGCCAGGAGTAATCATTGCCACAGCAACTGCATCAAGGAACTGTTGGGCATCCAACCAGCCGTATTCTTTAACGGTACCTCCATATAGAAAAGGAACAATGGCAAGACCGCTGCCAAACACAAATGCCCCCGCCTTTGAAAAGAAGGTGAATATGTTCCATAGAACACCTGTGTTTGAAGGTATTGCGGCTCCCAGCAGTAAAGTAAACGAGAACGGTTCAAGAATGCCTAATTTTGTTTTTTTCCATAACCCCTTTGGAGGAGCTTTTACCAACCAATATAAAATACCAGCTCCTAAAAATAACCAAATATTTTCTGTCTCAGTAAGAACCGTTACTGCACCGGCAACTAAAAATATACCCCAAAGCAACCAATCCTTTCCGATTGTTTTGGCAGTTAATTTGTAAGCACTAAAAGCAACAATTCCAATCACACTTGCACCTACTGCATAAAAAACAGCTTGCATCCAAGTTAAGCCGCCGAATTTTAGATAGGCCCAGCCTAAAGTAACAACCATTAAAAATGAGGGCATAACAAATGCAATAGCTACTAATGTCGCTCCAAGTATCCGGTAATGGACATACCCTAAATAAATAGCTAATTGTGCCGCCAAAGGACCAGGAGCAAGCTGCGAAAGAGCAAGGCCATCCTTATAGTCTGCGTCTGAAATCCAACCTCGTTTCTCCACTAAGTCTCGATACATATACCCCGTTAATGCAACAGGTCCTCCAAAACCAATAGTGCCCAGCTTTAAAAAATATAAAACCATTTGCAAGAGCGAGTACGTTGCGGCTTGGGTTTGATTATTTGACTTTGTTTCTGAAAAATCACTCATTGTTTCTCCCCCTAAAAGTAATACTGGTTACATGCATTAAAACCATTTTATATTACATCAGTAAATATAAAAAGAGTTTTTTGTAACACTGGTTACATGTATATAAAGTATCGTGAAAAACCTCCACTTCAGATTTTCTCTTTTTTCCCTAACCAGCTTTGTTAGTTGAACAAAGAACACCCCATACATATTTAGTTAACATAATCATTCATTCAAAGCAGCGAGCATTTTCTCTAAACAAAGCAACGGCAAGGTCGAGGACCCTGCCGTTTTTCTGGTGTCCCTTCCGCAGCAACGTTTGGGAAGAAAGGTAACCACATCATGCCAGATAAAATTCTGTATATCCTTCGCGCATAAAATCCGCGCTTTATTGGCGGTACTCCTTATCCGCTATACTTATTGACAAAATATAAGTTGACACATCGGTAATGTTGGAATAAGATAAGAGAAATTACATTCAGAAAATTTACACGATACGAGAAAATAGGGGGAATTTACTTGAAACGATGTTGTCGAATAAAAAACATGTACTTATTTTTTCGACTTAAAACATAGTATTCCGATGTGTTTTTTTAGATAAAAAACCTAGCTCAGCTACATACGGACAGGATAAGTGAAGGTTTAATTAGATATGAAGCTATGAGCAATTAGGAGGATGAGAATGCAAAAGTTATTGATTTTGGCGTTTATTGGATTTTTCGCACAATTAATTGATGGTGCACTTGGGATGGCATATGGAGTAACCTCGTCGTCATTGTTATTAGCATTTGGGATTGCACCAGCCGTCGCGTCTGCTTCTGTTCATTTATCAGAGGTTGCGACAACCGCTGCTTCCGGTATCTCACATATTAAATTTGGCAATGTAGATCGAAAAATGGTATATCGCCTTATCATTCCTGGATCAATTGGTGCATTTGTGGGAGCATGCTTTTTGAGCAGCCTGCCTGGAGATGTTGTAAAGCCATATGTATCTACATTTTTACTGCTTCTTGGATTTTATGTGTTGTTTCGCTTTTTGTTTATGTTTCGTAAGAATGAGGAAACAGAAGCGAAGCCGCTATCGATCAAGCAATCCATTCCATTAGGCTTACTTGCAGGATTTGCTGATGCAACGGGCGGGGGAGGCTGGGGTCCGATTGCGACACCAATTCTCTTAACAAAAAAGGGAATGTCTGCGCGTAAGGTAGTAGGTACAGTAGATACGAGTGAATTTGCTATTGCTGTTTCTGCAACAATCGGCTTTATTATTTCGCTTGGCTGGGAAACGGTGAACTGGACGTGGGTAGCTGTACTTATGGTCGGTGGTATTATTGCTGCACCAATCGCTGCCTGGATCGTTCGGATCGTTCCATCGCAGCTGATGGGCTTGTTAGTTGGCGGTTTTATTATCCTTGTCAACGTACGAACAATCTTAAATACATGGGTAGCAAATGCTTCATTTCATCCTTATATTTACTTGCTTCTTGTAGTTGGCTGGGGGGCTACGATTGTCTTTGGCGTACGGAAAATGAATAAAGATGCAAAAGACTATTCAAGAGCTTCATAGCTAATAAGGAAACAAACAGGGAGCACCCAAAAAATTTAACTTTCTTACTTTTTTAAAGGAGGATATCTAGAAGAGGTATCCTCCTATCAATTTTTTGCCCTATTAGATTTCTGATACTCATTACCCAAATCCATTTGAGAGAAGATCTGATCCAGCCTCTTCGCCTCTCTGGTTAAGAGAAATTTGTTTTTTGTAAATATTCATACTAGATTAATAGGAATAGACTTCGAAATGTTGTCGTTGTTATATAGGATTCCATTACAGATTATATTTCAGCTTGCGAATTTATTGTCCCTTCAAAAATAACTTCTTTTAATGGTTTTCTAGTGCTAGGATTTTCACGCGTTTGCAAAGTTGGATCAAGGATTTCTTTTTCGTCACGATAACCAATGGCAATTACTGCATGAAGATCAAAATCGTCTGGAACCTTCAGCAAGCTACGAGCTTTATCTTTATCGAATCCTCCAATTGCATGCGTACTGAGTCCAAGTAAAAAAAGGTCTCTATCCTGGAATGGATCGTTCCAGAATAAAAACCTCTAGTTGACTAGTCGGTAACTAACCACTATTCAATTCATATAAAATAAAGAATTATTAGTCTACACTCATTGTATAAGCAGTGGAATGAATCCGTTTCTCTCCCTTTTGTCCTGTTCACTTTCTTTATCTTGTATAGTTATAAATTCAGTAAGCTGTTTTGTAAGTCCCCTATTTCCAAATCGCATAAATTTATGTTGATCAGGCTCTGGTTCTGCTTCCTTAACAAATCTTAAAAATGCTAAAATATAGATTCGACGGAAAAGAATTTCCTTAATTCCATAATCATAAAACCATTCATCGATGGTATTATATATCCCCCTGTTTAATCGATATTGCTGATTGCACCAATTGAAAAACTGTAAATCAGGCAAATTTAGATACTCATTCTGTTTTAAAGAGTTCTTCCCTGCTTCTTTTCTAAAAATATTTCGTGGGTTCAAATCGATCTCTGACATATACAATCCCCTTCCTAGATATCCTCTTACAAATCTAAAAAACTTAATTCAATTCCTTTTTTACAAGTTCGAATCAATAGTTCGTTTCACAACAAATTCTCCATCTTCCCTTTTCTCATTTCAGTTCTTTACAAATAAAATAAAAAGACCCTCAGTTCCAGATGAAATCCACCTTGAAAATTGAGAGCCTCTAGTGATCCAGTTGGCATATTTTTTTATAAAAAATGTATCTCCTAGATACAAAAAACCCCTCCTTAATGTATAACAGGAAAAATGTTAGGAACCCTCGATGAAGCATTCACCTTTCAACTTGTAAGGATTTTTTATTTACTAGTTTACTTTGAGGAGCAAAGCGTTTCTTTTCTGTACTATCAACTTGTGTAATATGGCCTTCATGGATGGTTATTACTAAAGAGCCATATTTAATATCTTGCAACATCGCTACAATGTAATCTATTTTTTCTTGATCTATAGCCGCCATTTATAATTCCCCCTCTTCCCATTACAAAAACAAATACCTATTTGAATACTTGGTTTTAAATTTAAAAAATATAGTGTTAGAAATCTCTGAATGACCATTTAATATTTACGATCCCCAGACCATTACCGATGAATTACTAAAAGGAATGATGATATAGAACCCTCATTGTATAAAAAAGAATTTTTTATACATACCTTCATTTATCTATCATCTTTTGATATGAGGGGTATGAATTAGACAGATGTAGATATTTGCTCTTTTTCAAAAAATACTTTTGTATTACTTCCGTTGAAACATCTGAAGTGTTCAAATGTTTGTTTGACATACGCAATATCGTTCATAATTTGTTGTTTTAAATGGACTATTGAGGGGAATTTTTGTTCATTCCTCACTCTAAAAAGAACATGACATTCTAGAAAATCCCCATAAATATCGTCTGCAAAATCTAAAAGATGTACTTCAATAGTCTTTGATACATTTGAAGCGAATGTGGGTTTAACACCGACATTCATAATCCCTATATATTCTTTTTCATTCAAGAATACACGAACTCCGTACACGCCATTTTCTAATTGTTCATCATGAGAATCGATATTTGCTGTTGGAAATCCAAGTTTACGTCCTATTTTTCTGCCATGAATTACGCTTCCTTGAATAACTGTTTGTTCAAAGCTCGAACTTGCCATTGCTTTTTCTCCTCTCTTATTCTTAATAGTTATTACAATATTCCTAGATAAGGCACCCCTTAGCATAAATAAAGTTAACTTTCTTTATGCTAAGGGGCTGCCGGTTGACGAGTAAGCCATATTCATAATTATAATACGTAACAAACAAAACAATAACCACTTTTTCCGATAAATTAAATTGGTTTTATGATTCTGCATGGCTATCCTCTAATCTTTTCGAAAACAAATGAAGGGAAGTAAGGTTTCTTCTTACCTTTTAAGTTATGAAATTTACTAAAAAATCCTTCTATACAAAGTCTTTTGGGATCAGATCTACATCTCTCCAGGCAAAAATAGGTTCATTTCCTCACTTTACCTACTTGTTTACTAGACATTAAAGCTATTGATTAACAATATATAACTTAATAAAATAGTTGTCAATGGAATTTTGGAAATATTTTCTTAAACTCACCCCTCAAAACAAACTTGAATTATCGGAATAGTTAGTATATTATTATGTTACTTTATAGCTGATTGGTCTACCAAAGGCACCTAACTCTTATGAGGATAGGTGCCTTATTTATTTACCAAAAAGCAGGGAATGGACTAAAAACTGAAAGGAGATTTCATATGTTAGAAAGATATCCTGTATTACCAGGTGCAGAACCTTTTTTCTTTAAAGGGAATCATATTGGCATCCTAATTTCCCACGGGTTTGTTGGAACCCCCCAAAGTGTCCAATTTTTAGGAGAGTACATTGCATCTCAAGGCTACACTACATACGGAGTAAGATTAAAGGGCCACGGCACACATTATGAAGATATGGAAAGATGCACTTATTCTGATTGGATTCAAAGTCTAGAAGAAGGATATCAGTTTTTACAACATCATTGCCGAGACATCTTCATCATTGGTCAATCTATGGGGGGGACATTAACAATGCAGCTTGCTAGTAAATACCCTGCCATCAAAGGGGTTATGCTGATCAATGCAGCGATGACAACAATTCCTGTAATGGAGGAATTTAAACATAAACAGGAACCTCGGTTTATTGATGAAGGGGCGCCAGATATTAAGGCAGACGATGTATATGAAATTACATATACAAAAGCACCAATCCGATCTATTCAGCAGTTATTAACTTTAATGGATGATACACGCAGAAAGCTTCCAAGTGTTACATGCCCGACTCTGGCGTTTCGATCAGAGAATGACCATGTGATTCCTCCAGAAAATACGGATTATATACTATCTCATATCCAGTCCGACATAAAAAAAATCATTCCTCTGTATAACTCCTATCATGTTGCTTCTATGGATTATGAAAAAGAATTCATTGCTAAGCAATGCTGTTTATTTATTAAGAAATTTGCTAGTAACCCAAGAAAAAAAGAAATTTCCTAATCCTATGTCCATGAAAATGCCCAAGAGATAAACAAGCAGCTAAGCGCTTTTTCAAGAAAGCCTTGGCTGCTTCTCATATAACTTTAGATTCACGTAGATGCCTTGTAGAGCAGGAGCTTGTAAGCCGTGTCTATGTGCCAACTGCAATAAATATCCTTGCAGATGGTCAGCTTCAATCAAACAAACTCCACCTATTACTGAATAGGGCGAAAAGGCTTGACGAAGCTTTGTGCAAAGTTTTGTTGCTGAAGCGGTTGATCTCCACAAACTTCCCCTACCTAATTCCTATAACACCCAGTCTCTATCTCCATTATAAAAGCCCCCGTCAGTGAGAAAGTTAGCCTATACATATGTTAGAGTAAGAATATAAGACTGAGTTTTAGCAAATTATATTAGTATTTATCCAGCTGCATGCTTAAGGAGGACTGATATGAATATTTATCAAGCAATCTGGGATGCAGATATGGAAGGCAACGGTATTAGACCAATTTCAACCGCTGAGAATGGGGATACATCTCAAGGATATGTTGTTGTGGATACAGGAAGCTGCGAGCCTGAACACCATGTTATAAAGGAAGTGTATATACCTGAAGAAAAAAGAAGAAGTTATCAATTGGTGGAGAAACTTTTTAACAATTACACATTAAATCAAAAAAATAAAGAGAAAAATACGCCTAGTAAATCAATGGAAGTTGAAGAATTTTTAACAATGGCTATTGAATCTTCTCCCGGTAGAATAGCAAAGAAATTTATTGAAGAAAAATCTAATAAAAAATTTAGTGCATTACAATGGTATACATATTTATACGACCTATGGTTCAGACAATTTCACTCGGAAAATGGCAGGGATTTATCAGGTTTCGAACATGTCTTTATCGGGGAGCAGCAAGGAAAAAGACTTGTAGGTCATCATTTTTGGTATAAATATTGGCTTGAAGATAATGCAGATATAAATGAACATCATAAGGACCAGATTGTAATGAGTTGTTCAGTTCGCCCTGAACAACTTCCTACTAAACCGGATGCTATTACAGTTGGATATTATTTAGAAGCCTTCGATTATGAAAAAAAGCGTTTCGTTAAATTGATTAAAAAAAATTGTGGTTTTTTTGTTGGATTAAGTGCTGAAGGTATTTTGGCATTAGGAACTGTACGGGCTATGCCTCAAGAATATGCCCCTGAAGATTGTGTAATCAATGGCGTACACTATAAACTGGAGTTATCCAGAAGCCGTGATGGTAAAAGCATAAGAACTTTTTATCCTGTCCATTTACCTTCCTAAGTTTCTCGAATTAAATAAAAAAGGACAGCATAACCTTCCATGATTTTGAAGAAAAAACATTTTCTGTTATGTAAGCCGTCTATACACAAATTGCAAATAAGCTTCTGTATATAAACGGCTTCTTAATAATATAAGTGATTGAATTAAATTTGTGCGTAATTCGGTTAGAAAAGTTAATTTTTCATTAGGTTTGTAAAAATAATATTAATATTCCATTCCATCATGCTGATATAGGAATCTCCATCTTCACCTGGTTTTCCTAGAGAGTCCGTAAATAATGTTCCCCCGATTGGAACCCCAGTTTCTTTTGAAACCATTTCCATACTTCGAGGATCTACACTCGTTTCTACAAATAAAACCGGAATTTCTTTTTGCTTTATTAAATCTACGATTTGCTTAACTTGTTGAGGTGTTCCTTGATTCTCCGCATTGATTTCCCAAATATATCCTGCTTCAAAATCGTATGCATCACAAAAATACTTAAACGCTCCCTCACTGGTAACTAAAAAGCGCTTTTCCTTTGGAATTTTGTTGAAGCTTTCTAACGCTTCTTCATGGAGTTTTTGCAATTTCGAAATATATTCTTTAGCATTTTTTTCATAAATATCTGCATGCTTTGGATCAACTTTAGCCAATGCATCTCTTGCATTTTCTGCATATTTAATACCGTTTCGAATATCAAGCCATGCGTGCGGGTCTTCTTCCCCTTCATTTCCTTCTGATGTTAAGTATTTAGGCTCTACACCTTTGCTTAATCTATATACAGGAGCATCTTCACCGTTTTTTTCAGCTGTTTGAAGAAGTTTCTCAAACCAGGAGTTTCCTGCTTCTAGATTTAATCCGTTATAGAAGACGACATCTGCATCTGTTGTCTTTTGAATATCTAATGGAAGCGGGTCATATTCATGCGGATTAGATCCTACTGGTGCAAGACTATGAATCTCAACTTGATCGCCGCCAATGTTTTTGACAATGTCATACAGAATGGAGTAAGTCGTAACTACTTGCAGCTTACCATCCTTAGTATCTTCTTTTGCTCCAATGTCTGTTTTTTTACTTTCGCTACAACCCGCAAGAATAACAATTGCAAAAAGACTTGCCATAAATAATTTTAATAAATGTTTCATTGCAACTCCCCCTAATTTATGAAAGTGATAGTTTTTTTCTTCTTGCTTTTAAAAAACGCCATAAGATACCTTGTTTTGGTGAAAAAGCAAATGTCAACAGAAATAAGATTGTTGAAACCAAAACGATTGTTGCCCCTGAAGCTAAGTTATATGTAAAGCTAAAGTATAACCCAACAACAGATGCAATGACTCCTAAGCCTGCTGAAAGATAAATCATGACCCACAATCGATCGGTTAATAAGTAAGCCGTTGCTGCTGGAGTGATTAGCATAGCCACTACAAGGATAATTCCTACTGTTTGTAAAGAAGCGACTGTTACCATTGTAAGCAGCGTCATTAGAAAGTAGTGGATCGTCTTAATAGGCAATCCATAGGCTTCTGCCATCGTTGGGTCAAAGGAAGTAACGAGAAGCTCTTTATAAAACAAATAAATCGAGGCTAATACAAATATCCCGATCCCAAGTGTAGTCCACATATCTGAAGAGCGAACTGCCAATACATTTCCAAACAGAATGTGGTAAAGATCTGTACTGCTCTTCATAAGGGTAATAAGGATGATTCCTAAGGCAAAAGCAGCTGTAAACATGATTCCGATAGATATATCATTCTTAATACGGCTATTCTGGCTTACAAAACCAATCCCTACTGCCGTCAAAACTCCCGAAATAACAGCTCCAACAAAGAAGTTCATTCCAAGCATATATGCAATAGCAACCCCAGGAAGGACAGCATGAGAAATCGCATCACCCATTAATGCCATTCCTCTCAAAATGATAAAACAACCCACAACTCCACAGATAATCCCAACCATTGTAGAGGTCAAAAGAGCCTTTTGCAAAAATCCATACTGCATCACAGCCTCAATAAAAGCCATCTAAATCTTCCCCTCCAATCCCTCAAGAAGCGAAAACTGCCCAGCATACGCCCGAGCTAACACTTCTGCACGTACAACATGATTTACATCACCAAATCCTAGTAGCTCTTTATTTAACAAAATAAGCTGATCAAAATAATCGCTTACTTTACTTAAATCATGATGAACAACAAGAATCGTTTTACCGCTGTTCCTTAATTCTTTTAATATCGTAATAATTGTTTCTTCACTTGCGACATCTATTCCAACAAAAGGCTCATCTAAAAAAAATAATTCTGACTTTTGAGCAAGAGCCCTTGCTAAAAAAACCCGTTGTTGTTGTCCTCCTGAGAGCTCTCCAATTTGGCGGCTTTCAAAACCATCCATACCTACCCTTTGTAAACATTGTAGAGCCCATTCTTTTTCTGCCCTTTTCGGTCTTTGGAATAAACCTAATTTGGGATATGTTCCAATTAGTACAGTATCTAAAACAGTGATGGGAAAATCCCAATCAATGTTACTTCTTTGCGGAACATATGCAACTAATTTTCGCAGCTCGTTAAAGTTTTTTCCGTATATTTGAACGTCTCCTTTATCTCTTGGAATTAGATCTAACAACGCCTTTAATAATGTTGATTTCCCTGCTCCATTTGGACCTATAATTCCAACTAATTTTCCCTTTTCAATTGAAAAGTTTATATTTTGAATAGCTTCATTACCATGATAAGAAACAAATAAACTGTTTACTTTAAGTGCAGGATTCATTGTAGTTATTCCCCTCCATTCCCCTCGATTATTTTCTATAAGCTAACAAATTTTCAGTAAGGCAACTTTTACACAAAAATATAAAATGGAATAACCCAATAATTTTACCTAATACCATGTTATGTGTATTAATATAAAAAAGTTTATCTTAGGAAACATTTTAGGCATAAAGAAAGATTATGTCAATTAAAATAATATTCTTATTATAAAAAATTTATGCTTAATTAGAAGTTTTTTCCATAAAACCAAAAATAGAATATGTTTAAAGCAACCTAGTTCCCCTTTAGCTTCCTGCCGCCTTATCCATTGTTTTCAGAGATTGCAACATTGCTCATTCAACATGTGAACATCAGTTGGAGTAATAGGTAATACCAACCTAAAGCTTCGCTGGTAAACTCTTCGCTTCTGTTCCTCCTTCTAACAGTTCTGATTGTTTGGATGCTGCTATTTCATAACGGCCTCATGCTTTTCCTTCCTAAAATGAAAATAACCTCAATCCCTTATTCGGAATTGAGGTTATCGACTGTCCCATGGTTTAAACCTTATTACAATTCAATACGACAAACCCATGCGCTGCAAGGACTAAATCCACATGTTCTGCTTCATACGCAACCTTTTCGCCTGTCAGTAAGTTCGTAACCTTTTTGCCTTTTAAGTTAAACGGTACATCTACTGTAATTTCTTTATCAGAGTTGTTGAATGCAAATAGCACTGTCTGCTCTTTAAATGTTTTTGTATACATAATATGATTTGTTTCATTGCTTGCCGCAACAAATCGAAATGTGCCGCGGTTGCCGAATGCCGTGTTTTCCTTGCGTAAACGAATTAATTGAGCAACAAACTGAAACATATCCTTGTCTTGTTCTTCTTCATCCCAAATCATACACTTGCGGCAGCCGGGATCCATGTCCCCTGTTATACTAATTTCATCTCCATAATAAATACAAGGTGTACCAGGAGACGAAAGCAGAAAGGTAAACAGCTGTTTGACTTTTTCCTTATTATCCTTGCATACCGTTAAAATACGTGGTGTATCATGGCTTCCTAATAGATTAAAGGCTGTTTCTGCTATGTTTTCTGAATACATCATAAGTGCTTCTGCTGTTTTGTTTGCGAATTCTTCTGCTTGAATCTTATCTTCAGCGAAAAAATGGATAGCTGCACTTGAATAAGGATAATTCATCACTGCATCAAATTGATCACCTTGGAGCCAAGGCATGGAATCGTGCCAAACTTCACCGAGAATGTATACGTCCGGTTTAATAGCCTTCACCTCCTTACGAAATGCACGCCAGAAATCGTGCCCCACTTCGTTTGCTACGTCTAAGCGCCAGCCATCAATGTCAAACTCACGTACCCAGTAGCGGCCTACCTCTAATAAGTATTCACGTACTTCCGGATGGGAAGTATTTAATTTAGGCATCATATGAGTAAATGCAAATGTATCATAGTTAGGTGCAGGCCCTGTCTGCACCGGAAAATCCCAAATGTAGAACCAGTCTTTGTACTTCGATGATTCGCCTCTCTCTAATACATCCTGGAATTGTGCGAAGTAGAAACCGCTATGGTTGAATACAGCGTCCAGCATCACCTTTATCCCGTTTTCGTGACAGACCTGTACAAGGCGTTTAAACGTTTCCTTGTCGCCGAATTGCGGATCGATCTCCATATAATCTACTGTGTCGTACTTATGATTTGTTGTTGCTTTGAAAATCGGTGTGAAGTAGATGCCTGTAATACCTAATTGCACAAGGTGATCCATATGTTGAATGACACCTTCAAAGTCACCGCCGAAGAAGTTTGTCGGTGTCGGCTCTTCGCTGTCCCATGGCAATGTACCTTTAGGATCGATGGAAGGATCACCGTTGCCAAATCGTTCCGGGAAAATTTGATACCATACTGTGTCACGCACCCAAGCAGGAGAAGTAAATACATCTTCTGCATTTAAATAAGGAAAGCAAAAATACACACTATTATCCCCATTAACAATTTCATCAAAAAAGCCTTTTTCTGTATATACTAGTGTTTCTTCCATACTTTTCAATTCAAAACCATAGCGTAAACGGCGAAAATCTGGCTGGATAGCAACAAACCAATAATCGAATAACTCAGTAGTTGCTATTTTATACATAGAGCTTGCTTCGTATTGCCAAATACCTTCCTCCCATATATACGGATCACCATGAATAAGGGCCGCTTTCTCTATCTCGTTTTTCTTCGTACGCAAACGAATGTGCAATGTTTTTGTATCATAGGCATATGCAAAGTTGTTTTTTGGACGATGATATATCGCTTCCCGGGTAATCAAAATTATTCCTCCTTTGACGAGTGAACTTTGTCTGTTTTTTTCACATGTATCACATCAAACCGCCCCGCAACAGGATGCGGGACGGCTTAAGTTCTGTTTTTCTTTGCTTGGATTATCTATTAATCTGTCAATTAACCCTCTTTCTTATCCCTTTTCAGCACCAGCTGTTAAGCCTTCCACTAGGTAACGCTGCATGATCATAAACAAAATTGTAATCGGGAGAGCAATCATGACACAACCTGCTGCAAACACAGTAAATTCAGTCGCAAACTTGTTGTTAATCATTTCAAACAAACCGACCGCAAGAGTTAGCTTCTCAGGAGATCGCAGTACTAGCTTTGCGAAAATAAAATCTGTAAATACTCCAGTGAAAATCGTTAACGAAGTGAATACAATTAACGGTGTTGACATTGGTAAAATAATTCGGAACAAAATGCTCAAGTTCGATGCACCATCAATTCTTGCTGCTTCAACTAAGCTTGTTGGAACCGTATCAAAATAGCTTTTTACATATAAGAAGCCAAGCGGAGCTCCTGCTGCCGATACTAAAATAATGGCAAAATGTGTATTTAACAAGTTCATTTGATTTAACAAAATATATACCGCAATCATACTCATAAAGCCAGGGAACAAGCCGAGCACAAGCAAACCGCTCATCAAGTTTTTACGTCCTGAGAAACGGAACTTTGAGAACACATAGCCCGTCAGCATGACAAGAATCGTGCCAATGACCGTGCTGATCACTGCAATCTTTAATGTGTTGAGATACCACTGACCGAACGGGTATTTTGAAAATAATTCAGCATAATGGACAAATGTCAAATTCTTCGGAATCAGTGTCTCACTATACAGAGCGCCTCCCGGACGAAGAGAAGACATCACCACCCATAACGCTGGATAGCAACAAAGAATGGCAATGACTACAAGTACGGTATAACTGAGTACCAAACGGATAGAGTTCTTTGCTTTTTTCCGATTCATTATGCTTCCTCCTCTCTGAATGCTTTCGTACGGCGTAAGTTCCAAATTGCGAATACTGCCAGAATGATAAAGATGAAGATTCCAATTACCGAAGCAAAGTTATATTGACCTTGGTCTAGGGACAACTTATACAACCAAGTAATGAGAATATCCGTATGTCCTGCAAACTTATACTCTGCGTTAGTCGGTTCTCCATTTGTTAATAGATAAATAATGTTAAAGTTATTGATATTTCCAACGAACTGCATAATTAAGAGAGGTGCCATGGACTGCATCACAGCCGGGAATGTAATCCATCGCATCTTCTGAAAATGGCTCGCTCCATCAATGTCAGCTGCTTCATACATATCTTTCGGTATCGTAGACAAGATACCGATAATCATTAACATAGAAACTGGGAATCCTAACCAGAAGTTAACCAGAATAATTGTGAATTTTGCCCACATTGGATCTGTCAGCCAAGGGATTTTTGAAATTCCCATCATCGCTAAGTACTGGTTAATTGGACCAAACTGCCCATTAAACATATTACGGAGAATCAAAGTTGATACAAACGCTGGGATTGCATAAGGAAGAATGAAGATTGTGCGCCAGAACGCTTTAAATTTAATATCCTTCTGCTGCACGATAAGCGCAACAGCGAATCCGCCAAAGAAACAGGTAAACGTCGCAAAGAACGCCCAAACGAATGTCCACAATGCTACCCCGTAAAACGTACCGCTCCAAGCTTTAATCTGAAACATATCCTTAAACGTTTGAAACCCGTGCCAATCAACTAGGTTGGCTGGCGGCATATTTTCCCGTGTAAAGTTCGTAAATGCAAGCAAAATCATAAATACAATAGGCAATACTGTGAAAAACAGAATCCCCAGCATTGGAAACGATATCACAAAATGCGGAAAGCGATAATCTGCGATATATTTCACGGTCTGTTTAAACGTGTTCGGTACTTTCCCCTCTTCGCGCAGTTGTCCGATCCGATATGCATCTTTTACGTTCGACACATAAATGCAGGCCAATACGACTACGATGAAAAGAATAATTAAACCTTCAACCAGTAAGAAAATAGAATGATCACCCATGACTTGCTGATACAATTTTCCTACCTTTTTTAGTTCAGTTTTCGTCTCTCCCAGTGTATATAAACCCCAAATTGCATGCGGTAATTTAGTAGCAATGAAATATATACCCGAAATATGAAGAAGCAACATTAAAATTCCTTTTACATACTGTTTGTTATACAGTTGCCCCATTCCCATAGCGAGGATAGATAAGATCGTTGCTGTCTTACGATGCTGCCGCATTCCGTCCAAACTATATTGCTGCTTATCAAGTACTGTCTTGTATTGCTGCTGCATTCTGATCAACTCCTTCTTAACATAGATTCGCTCACCTGGTATGCTGCATCGGGTGAGCGAATCTTGTATTCTTTAATACACGCTGCTGCCCGGTTTATTTGTTACCAGCGGCAATATTTGTTTTCATCTCTTCGGCAGCCTTGTCCAATGTTGCCTTCACATCAGCACCGTTCCAAATTTGCTCAAGCGCTGGCGTTATGCTTTGCCAGAAGAACTGTGTCTCTGGAATATTTGGCATTGGTTGCGTTTTTTCCGCTTGCTTCATGAACCCTGTGATAATCTTATCATTCTTAATCGCTTCCTCATTTTCAAGACCTTTTGCGGCAGGAAGAACACCATTTAGCTCGTAGTTTTTCAACATCATTTCCTTCGTTATCAGAAAGTGAGCAAACAATCTAGCAGCGTTTGGATATTTCGAATATGCACTCACATAGTAGGATTTTACACCCGAGAATGTAATAGGTTCCGCTCCGCTAGACATTTTGAGAAGCGGGATAACCTCAACTTCAAACGGTAATTTCGCAAAGTTTCCAGCGTTCCAGATTCCATCTAGATTGATTGCCACTTTGCCTTCTTGCCATAGTCCAGTCTTTACATCAGCTGTAATATCCTTTGGGTTAACCGGTATAATCTCTTTGAGTGAACGATAAAATTCCATCGCTTTGACAGCGCCTTCATTATTGATACCGATGTCATTTTTGTCGGTACCGTTTTTCCCGAACACATAACCACCGTAGCCTGCGATAAACGCGTAGTTAAAGTACGCATTATTTGCTTCATATAAGAAGCCAAATCTGTTGTTGGGAATGTCATTAAATTGCTTCGAAAACGCGATGATATCTTCCCAAGTATCCAGCTTTGCGTCTTTCACCAAGTCCTTGTTCACATACAACGCATATGTTTCAATGTTACGCGGATATCCATACAAAACACCATCGTAAGTCGAAGCTTCCACTGCAGGTTCAACAATCGTTTCCTTTGTTTCTTCCTCAAAATAGTCATTTGGCAGCACAACTCCAGATTTTACCGCAGTTCCCAAATGATCATGCGGGAACACAACTAGGTCAGCACCAGTACCAGCTGGACCATCTGTTGAGAGACGTTTCACTGTATCAGTTGATTCCACTTTCTCAAACTTTACCTTCACATTGTATTTCTTTTCAAATTCTTTAGCTGCGAACTCTACGAAAGGATCTTTAGAATCCCAAAGGAGAAGCTGTGCACCCGGCTCCGGTGTCAGCTCACCAGTTGCTGCCACCCCTGCCGGTTGTTCGGATGTTTTCGTTTCATTAGAAGCAGATTTTCCGCCACAAGCAGCCATAGAAAATGTAAGGATAGAAGCAAGTGCAGCAAACCCTAATTTTCGTGTTACTCGCTTCATCATGCCATGCTTTTCATCAGTGATTGAATGATAATTTTCTTGTTGCTTTAATACCATTTCCCATTCCCCTTTATTAAAATTAGTTTTATAGTCATCGGACACCATCCCTTTAAATGACAGGCCGAACATACCCTCTACCACTCTAGTAAAAACCCTACCAAAATTGATTGCCCTCTCATAACAACGCTTTCAAAAAAGTCAGTAAGGAAAATATTTTCCTGTAACAAAGAAAAAATCACGCAAATTATGAAAAATAAGGGTAAAATCCGAATAAAACCTCAAAAAATCTTTCTTTTCCGGGAAAACTTTTCCTTTGAAACCGATTATATAGGATGTTATTTTCCTAGTCAATGTATATTTGAATTATTCTTTCTATTTGTGTTATGATTTATGGGAAGAGTTTTCCTAAAAATGTTGTAGTTCTCCCAGCTTGGTTTGCTCTATGCTAACAAGCGTAACTACAGGATTTCCTCCATTTTAAAAACTTAATTAATTCCGCTTCTGCTTCGTACATGCAAGAAGCGATTAGATAATTGTAGAAGCTTACTATTCAAACGTTACAGGAAAGTTTTTTCCTAAATTGCGTACATTATAAAAGATTGTGGTGATTCGCTTGAAAATAACAATTAAAGATATTGCCGAAATGGCAGGGGTTTCTATCGCGACTGTCTCCAGAGTCCTCAATAACAGCAAACCAGTCAAAGAAGATATCAAGAAACGGGTTTTGGAAGTTATCAAACAAACCAATTACCGTCCTAATACATTTAGTACAGAGCCTAAAAGACATGAATCCCGTCTAATTGGAGTTATTACACCTCAATCTACCCATACCGTTCTCAATGATTTCCTAGAAGGTATCAATAATGTATCTAAACTGTATGGATATGATATTATGATTGGCTCAACGGATGGAGGTGCCGAAAACGAACTGCATTATTTAGATTTATTCGGAAAAATATCAGTGCGTGGTATTATTTTTATAGGTTCTGCTTTTGAGGAAAAACATGCTGAAATTATTGACCAATATAAAATCCCCTGTGTCTTAGTTGGGCAGATTTCATCTATCCCCTCTGTCCCTTCCGTTCATATAGATAATGTAACTGCTTCTTATGAAGCGGTAAGATATCTAATTCAAAACGGACACCGTGAAATTGCAATCATTCACGGTCCAGGTCCAGACCTTGGGAAGTACCGCTTTCAAGGATATCAGCAAGCACTAAGCGATGCGGGTATCCCAATTCATAAGGATTGGGTCGTTGAGAGTGGAATTTCCACAGAAGACGGTATGAAGGCTATGCGCAGTATTACCGAAAGCGGCTCAATGCCCACTGCTGTATTCTGTGCAACGGACTGGATAGCAATTGGAGCAATGAATTATTTAATGGACAGTGGATTACGCGTCCCTGAAGATGTTTCTATTTTTGGCTTTGACGGAAGCTTCATGTCAGCCATAGTACGACCTGCACTTTCGACAGTTGACTACTCTGCAACGGAGATTGCAATGACAGCAACCCGCAACCTAATTAAAATTATTAAGGGGGAAACAGTAACTCCCCAACATTATAATGTCACTCACCATTTAGTAATCCGTAACAGCACATCAGCTGCCACAAAAAAACATGCAACTCCATAGGTTTTATACAGCCTGAAATAATAAATGTGAGCTAATAACGAAAGCAACGAGCAGTTCCCAGCACTTTTGTAAGCGGCAGGAACTGCTCGTTGTTTTATGTATTGAACGTTCAAATATATCACTTTGCACTTTTACAGGTGTTACATACTTACCTTGATTCGTGAACCAAAGAATTGTTTCATATCCTACCAGACTTCCATCGATAATCACAGTATTTTTACCTTCAAGAATCTCTTCATCTGTGTAAACCTTATCAGAATCAGAAATATTGAATACCTTTGAATTAGAGCCTGTTGCTTATTTGCAATACAGTTCAATATAACTATTCAAAATACGTTTAAAAATTACTCCAAAAACCTAAGCATCACAATCGACCCTAAAAATCTCTCATCAGGAGAATAATTTCCACCTTTACACGTATACATACAGGGAAACTAGTCCAAATTTCTTGAAAGAGGTGACTCCTTATGTCAAATTGGCATTATCCTTATTATCCTTATAATCCACAGTTCATTAGCGGACAGTACCACCATTATTATCTCCATGTGCCCCAGCCTCAACTACTAAGGCAACATTACGGAACACAATTCTCACAATTCCGGCCGATCCGGCCATCTAGTCAAGATCAGCTGATTCTTCCAAGAGGATATAAATATGATATTGTGGCTACTTGGGGAGAAGATTTTGGAAACGGCGAAAAATTTGGGTATAACAATGATTTCACATGTTATTTTGGCAGTAACCCTAATGAAGGTTTGCTCTGGGTCAACCATGAATATATCGGCCATATGAGTATATTCGTCACCGGATATAAGGAAGAACCCGGTGGACCCAAACGGTCAGCACAGCAAATTGCCGTTGAAAAATATAACCTGGGTGGATCTGTAATCCATATTCGCAAAGATCAAGCGGGAAATTGGAGCATTGTTAAGGGCTCTCAATATAATAGACGGATCACAGGTAACACACCTATCGATCTAACCGGCCCTGCTAAAGGTGATGCTGCCGTAGGCGGGGTGACTCAAGTGATTGGGACTTTTGCCAATTGTTCAGGCGGAAAGACACTATGGAATACAGCTCTCTCAGGCGAAGAGAATTATGCAGGGATTGTGGAAGATTGGTCGGAAAATCCTGAAGTTCCAGCCTTAAACCCTACTCATTATGGGTGGGTGGTTGAAATTGATCCATTTGATCCTACTTCTACACCTAAAAAACATTCCATGCTCGGCCGGTTTGCACACGAAAATGCTGTCATGACATTAGGAAGATCCGGACGCCTTGTCGTTTATAGCGGTGATGATGCAAATGATGAGTGTGTTTACAAATTTGTTAGCAATGGAGTGTACAAGCCTGAATTAGGAAAAGAGAATAGCCGTCTCCTAGAAGAAGGTACCCTTTATGTTGCAGATATGGGTGCAAATAAGTGGATTCCACTTGATCTTAATAAAACTCCTAAACTTAAGGAAAAATATAAGACACAAGGGGAAGTTTTAGTAAATACCCGTGAAGCGGCAAAACTCGTAGGGGGTACTCCATTAGACAGGCCAGAGGATGTAGAAATTCATCCTAGAGATGGCTCCGTATATATCGCCTTTACCAATAATACAAAGCATGGAAATTATTTCGGACAAATCTACCGCCTTGTTGAGGATGACAATAATCACGAAAGTACTTCATTTGTTTATGAAATATTTATATCAGGCGGACCACAAAGCGGTTTTGCTTGTCCAGATAACCTGATGTTTGACCAGGCGGGGAACTTATGGGTTTGTACAGATATCTCTTCTGATAAGACAAATCAGGGAGCCTACAAACCTTTCGGAAATAATGGTCTTTTCATGATACCAACAGAAGGGCCTAACCGCGGAAAAGCGATGCAATTCGCTTCCGCACCTGTTCAAGCGGAACTAACTGGAACATGGCTGGCTCCAGATGGGGAGACATTGTTCATGTCAGTTCAGCACCCAGGCGAAGAAAGTAAAGATGTCAATAACCCGACAAGCAGGTGGCCCTACGGAGATATTCCTAGACCATCTGTGGTTGCCATTAGGAGACAATAGAAAAGAAAGTTTAAGGATTCAATAAATAGATGCTGGTTTCCATACCAGCATCTATTTATTGTATAATCCCCCATTCTATTTAACCGTTATTAACCAGCACTTCTTAGTTTCTGATCTTGGTCTTCTACCATGACTTCCTTTGGAACTGCAAATAGGTAGGTAATGATAAATGCAGCAACAAAAATCAAAATAGAAACCACAACATAAACAGCAAGCTGATTCCAGTCATAAATGTACATCAAGGGAGAAAGAACGACAGCCAAGCCATATGAGTTTGCTTTGATATTAAGCAACGATAAGATTGCGCCTCCAACAGCTGAACAAGCAATCATCACATAAAGCGGCTTCATGCTATATCTCATCACCACACCAAACAACGCCGGTTCACTAACGCCAAGTAATTGCGTAACAGTTGCACTCATACCTGTAACCTTTACTGTTCTTTTTTTAGCTTTTATTGTAATGCCCAAGCACGTGCCCGCATTTGCAAACCCGTACATCGCACATAGAGTAATAAGCGGGTTAAATCCAGTGTTCGCTAGTAATGTTGTTTCAATCGCGATAAATAAATGATGCATTCCCGTCGTAACTGCTAACGGATATAAAAAGCCAATCAATAGTCCCCCGATACCAAGAGGGGCATGAATAAGTTGAGTAATAACATTTACTAATCCCATTTCTACAAAATGTAATAAAGGTCCTAAAATAAGTAAACCAGTAATCATCATTGTTAATAAAACAAAGAAAGGAGTAAAGATTAAATCCAATGCATTTGGCATTACAGCCCGTAGTTTTTTCTCAAGTTTCGCCCCAAGAATCCCGACAACAAGAGCTGTTAACACTTTACCTTGATAACCAACAACAGGAATGAAACCGAATACCATAATGGGTTTTACCCCGCTATTTATGTCAGCTACCGCATATGCATTAGGAAGCGCAGGAGAAACAAGCATTAATCCAAGTACAAAGCCAATAATAGGCATACCGCCAAAATTCCTAAATGCAGACCAACAAATTAAAGCTGGCAAAAAAGCAAAAGCTGTGTCTGTTAGAACAGATATAAGTGTTTTCAGATCATCTGGAACATCATTTGCAGTCATGCCCATTAGTCCCAAGAACGCATCGCTGAACAGCACACCCTTTAGTCCAAGGAATAGGCCTGTTGCTGCAATGATTGGAATAATAGGGATAAAAATATCGGCCAATGTCCTAATAGCCCTTCTTATTCCCTTATCTTTTTTCGCAGAGGATGCTTCCTTCTTTGGCTGATCGCCCTCCTGAATGGGCTGATTTCCCCTTAAGGCGGAGTAAACTTTATTGACTGTGCCGGTCCCTAAAATGACCTGATATTGACCAGCATTATAAAATACCCCCTTAACTTCATCTATCCTTTCGATTGCCTCATCGTCGATTTGATTACGATCTTTAACCGAAAAGCGTAATCTTGTTGCACAATGAACATACGATTCGATATTATCCTCACCAATGACATTTACAATTTCTTTTCCTATACGTTCATATCTATTTTCACTCATGATGGCTATCTTCCTTCTTTAGGAGTAATAGTGCTTGATATGGCTTTAAAGAATATTCTTGTTCGGATACCGCTTCTTTTTCTTCTTTGTAGTTGTTTAATAAAACCTCATATTTATTACAATCTAATTCAACTTTTTGACTTTCAGATGAAAAATTGAAATAACAAATAACTTCTTCAGTATTCAACTTACGTTTATACGCAACAATTGCTGGATGTTCCTCTAAAATCGGCTCAATCTCTCCATAAATTAAGCATTCACTTGCCTTACTTGACTGTCTAACCCAAATAATTTTTTTATAAAAATTGAGGATTGAATCCGGATCCTGCTCCTGTTGTTCCACATTAATCATTTTGTAATTCTCGTTCATCCCTAACCAAGGCTTAACTTTTGAGAATCCTCCATATTCCTGAGCATTCCAATGAAATGGCGTTCTTGAATTATCACGGCTCCGTAAATTTATAAAGTGTAATGCCTCTTCTGCACTAAAGCCTTCATCTATGGAACGATAGTACTGATCAATACTTGAAATATCATCAAATTCCTCAATACCTTTGCGTTCGAAATTGGTCATCCCAATCTCTTGGCCTTGGTAGATAAAAGGCGTTCCTCGAAGATAAAAAAACATCGCTCCTAGCATTGTCGCAGAATAAAAATTTCGATCCTCTTCTTCTTTTATATACTTGCTTATTGACCGATTCTGATCATGATTTTCTAAAAAGTTTGCTCCCCAGCCCACTTTTTGGATTTCCATTTGACTTTTGAAGATTAATTTCTTTAGGCCTACTACATTCCAATCAATCCTCTTAAACCATTCACTGCCAGAAGCTACATCAAGATCTGCATATCTAAAATCAAAAATCATTGAAAAGTATCCATTTTCCCCAATATAATTACCGTATTGCTCATAAGGTACACCAGGAGCTTCCCCAATGGTCACACAATCATATTTAGCAAAGGTCTCATCATTTAATTCATGCAGGAATTCTGCAATACCCGGTTGATTCCGAGTCTTCTTTGTACATTTTCCAAAGCCGTCTACTCCGTCAGCCGGAATATTATCATAATTTTGGTCTTTTTTAATAAACGTGATTGCATCCACCCTAAATCCAGCAATCCCTTTATCCAGCCAGTAATTCACCATTTTATATAACTCTTCCCGGACTTTTTTGTTTTCCCAGTTCAGGTCTGGCTGCTTTTTATGAAAAGAGTGAAAGTAATATTCATCCGTATCCTTCAAAGGCTCCCATACACTGCCGCCGAAAACAGAACGCCAATTAGTAGGAGGTTGGCCGTCTTTGCCGGATTTCAAAATATAATAATCCCTATATTTACTGCTCTCTGGGTTCTCCAGTACATCTTGGAACCATGGATGTTCATCCGATGTATGATTTATGACTAGATCTAGAACAATCTTAATTCCTTTTTCTTTTGCCTTTTCAATTAATTCATCCAGATCTTTCATTTCTCCGAACTCTGGATTTAACTGATAATAGTCTGAGATATCATACCCGTTATCAGCCATTGGAGATTGGTAAATTGGACAAATCCAAACCATTGTAATCCCCAAAGATTGTAAGTAGTCTAGTTTTTGTGTAATCCCTTTTATATCGCCTATTCCATCATTATTCGAGTCATAAAAGCTTTTGGGATAAATTTGATAAATAACTTCTTTTTGCCACCATTTCTTCTCCATGTGATTCCCTCCAACGGCGTATATATTTAAAACATTTTCTTAGATACTTACGTCTGTTATCCGTATCTGATATCGGTTTCATATACTCTCAAAAAAATATACCTAAGAGATAATGCTACCATTACCAAGTAAAAATAAGCATTTAATCGCATTCATGTGTATAACAGGGACGTAAAACATCTTTCAAAAATGTGATATCGGTTCCATAAAGGAGTAAAAAAATATATGTGTAATGAATATATTCTCTTATCAATGGAACCGGTTTCTGTTTGTTATTATACTTTTAGTTTTTGAATTCTGTCAACGCTTTCTCACCAAATTCTTAAATTATAAATAACTCAACAACCCCCTTATCATTTGTTTCTCGTGAATGCTCCTATAGCTTCTGCAATTTCTTGAAAAAACAATAAAGTGAAACTGTTATAAAAGTTTCACTTTGTCCCTTACTTGTATTTATTTCGTTAATGCAGGATTAACAATGCTTACATAACTATGTTGATTGTCGAATAATTAATTCTATAGGCAGCTCGTAATTTTTTATCTCCATTTCGGGGTTATCCAGCAGCTCGATAATTACTTCTACTGATTTTTCCCCCATCTGATCTACAGGTTGACGAATCGTCGTTAGTTTAGGATCCAGTATTTCTGCAATCGGCTGATCATCGAACCCAATGACTGCAAGATCATCAGGAATTGTTAAACCCTGCTCTTTTGCTTCAATTATTACCCCGCCCGCGATTTGATCACTGCCAGTAAAAATAGCAGTAGGACGATCGTCCATCTCTAGAATTTGCTTCATCACCTGTTTACCATCTTCAATAGTATGCTGATTTATAAAAATCCATTTTGGATTAATCGTAATTCCTGCTTCTTTTAGCGCTTTTTGAAAACCTTGATTACGATCTTTACCCTTCCCATACTCATCAAACAATCCACCTGTGCAGTAAGCAATTTTTTTATGCCCTCGTTCAATTAAATGCTTAATGCCTAAATATGCCCCTTTAGTTTGATCTAAACGGATCATTGGAACAACTTCTTGATTTACGTAATCATTGCATAACAAAATAGAACCATATTCTTTATACGATTCTACAATCTCCCAATCATTTTCAATTGAAGTCATAATAATTCCATCTACTTGCTTTGTTTTTAATAAATTTAAAAATGCTAATTCTTTCTCCTTATCTTCATTGCTTTGGCAAATCAACACTTGGTATCCTTTTTTATAGGCGGCCTGTTCGATCGCGTTTACTAATGACGAAAAGAATGGATTCACAATTCGAGGTACAATCACCCCAAGTGTAGTTGTCAGCTGTCCTCTTAGCCTTCTTGCAGAAGGATTTGGCGTATAGCCAAGCTCCTTCATCGCCTTTAGCACTTGCTCTTTTTTCTCTTTTGAAACGTATGGATGATTATTTATTACACGCGAAACGGTCGCTTTTGATAATCCTGATAATTTTGCTACATCTGATATTGTAGACATCTGTCCATCACTCCACTGTTAAAATAAGTATGAAATCAGTTTCTTATTTATTTTACTTTAGAAAAGAGACAACTTACAATGAATATTCCCCATCTAGTTTCCTCCGTTATGTCTGACAATTTTCAGTTGGATTGATTCCCGATCCTTCAGTTAATCATTTATATCTAAAAATTGATCAAGCTTCTCCTCAATCCGGTGTTACTCATTCAACATGCCAGCATTTGTTTGAATAGCAACTTTTTGCAACAATCCCAGATGAATTAACCACTTCACGAATTGGCATACCGGCATTAGAAGGCTTTGTTGCAAACCACTTCAAAAATTACGAATTCTGATTTATAGCCCTCTAATTTTTAAATTCAATAACAAAAATAAACATAAAAACGAACAATAAATGTTTACAAACAAAAAAAGTTCGTTTAAAATAACCTATAGATAAATCATTTATCATTCGTATATTCTTAGTAATACGGGCTAAGAGTTTCTACTAGGAACCGAAAATTCCTAACTACGAATGGGTGGGATCATTCTACCCATTTGCAGTTAGGAATTTTTTATTTTAAGGAGGATTTACATGAATATTTAACGTACTAATAAAAAGCAAGTTCAATGTTTGTTTTCACGAACAGTTTTATCAAATTTATTCTACTATTTGTGTTAGGAGTGTAATTCATGGATAACGTGTTTGATTACGAGGATATACAACTAATTCCAGCAAAATCTATTGTAAAAAGTCGTTCTGAGTGTGATACATCTGTAACCTTTGGCGGACGGACCTTTAAGCTGCCTGTGATACCTGCCAATATGCAAACAATTATTGACGAAAAGGTTGCAATTTTTTTGGCAGAAAACGGTTACTTCTATATTATGCATCGTTTTGAACCACATACACGGCTTTCTTTTGTTAAGGATATGCAATCACGTGGATTGTTTGCATCGATTAGCGTCGGAGTCAAAGAAGAAGAGTATAGATTTGTACAACAATTAGCAGATGAACAGCTTTCACCGGAATACATCACAATTGATATTGCCCATGGGCATTCAAATGCCGTGATTGAGATGATCCAGCATATTAAGAAGCACTTGCCCGAAAGCTTTGTGATTGCCGGAAATGTCGGAACTCCAGAAGCAGTAAGGGAATTAGAGCATGCTGGTGCAGATGCAACAAAGGTAGGCATTGGACCAGGAAAGGTATGTATTACGAAAATTAAAACCGGCTTCGGAACAGGCGGCTGGCAATTAGCTGCACTGCGTTGGTGTGCAAAAGCTGCGAGTAAGCCGATTATTGCCGATGGAGGGATTCGAACACATGGCGATATCGCGAAATCGATTCGATTTGGTGCCTCTATGGTCATGATCGGTTCATTATTCGCAGGACACGAAGAATCTCCAGGCCAAACAATTGAAAAGGATGGAAAGTACTATAAAGAATATTTTGGTTCAGCTTCGGAATTTCAAAAAGGAGAACGAAGAAATGTCGAAGGCAAAAAAATGCTTGTGGAACATAAGGGTTCTTTACAAGATACTTTAACAGAAATGGAACAAGACCTTCAATCTTCTATTTCTTATGCAGGAGGAAACAAGTTAGCAGCAATCCGTACTGTTGATTATGTTGTTGTTAAAAATTCAATCTTTAATGGAGATAAAGTATATTAAAGGTTATAAATCGCTTTAATTATAATAACAGTTAGGTAAGCAAGGCACACTAGTCCTTGTTTACCTTTAAGTTCTCCACAAATAAAAAAGCTAAGCATAGGCACCTTTACTAGTCCTGTGCTTAGTCTTCTCCTCTATCGAATGTTCCTCATTCAACAAAGCAAATAAAATTACCTATGTAATTCATTATGAATTGTTTTTTAATAAGTGTTCCTGCTTGTTGCAGAAACGCACTTATAGTGAAATAAATCTGTTCCTTAGATGAATCATACTTTTTCGAACCAATTCTGAATGACCAATTAATTGTTAAAGCAGCTTATTTACCAAACCTTTTTATCTTAATTTTTGTCTTCTCATCCATTGCGTTGCAGCCCACTTATCTCCACTTATAACGGGTGCTCCGCCATGTAAAGTTAACTCGTTTAAAGTGTTATCATTATAGAAATATTCGAAGTACACCGCCATACCCTTTTGTGGGGAGATTGAAAAATTAAGTTTAGGAAAAAAAGTTTCTCCACCATGCTCTACATCATTTAAGTACATGACAAGTGTGCTAATTCTAGGATTGCTACCCAATTTATTTGCTGATGAAAAAAAGTCAAAATGAGCTTTATACTCCTGACCAATTTTATAGTTAAGAACTTGAAGACCTTCTCCATGTTCAACAGATATATTCATAATATATGATATTCTTTTTTCAATTCTACTAATAATGTCATTTTCGCCTTCTTGAAAAAACATACTACTGCTTGTTCTGAGTTCATTTACCTCACGTGTATCTCCAATTTTTGAACGCTGAAGTCTATCTTTTGACAACCTAATTAGCTCATCACATTCTTCATTACTTAAAACATTTCCTAAAATCACTATTAGTGGTTCTTCTAATCTAGCAATTATATTAATTTCCCTATCTTCTGTTTTAATTTTATTTCCAATGTGATTAAAAATAGTTTGTTCTTTAATAGTTAATTCTTTAGCATCCATTGTCAACTTTCATCAACCTTTTCAATTATTTTTAATTTCTAAAATAATCAGACGGGTCTGTTACTGAAAGCGGTCATTCATTAGGTTTTATTGGTTCTTTCATCTAGAGGAAAGATCGTAATAACTATATCTTCTATTAAGTTTTAATTTTCTCCTGCATTCCAAAGGATGTTATTGTTTAATTGTTTAATTGTTTTACTGATTTCAGTATTAAATTTTACACCCTGCATTGTTAGATTTCTACAATTATATTATTCTTTTTTTATAGAAAAAAATAGTGATTTTACTCTCCAATAGACTTTATAGTTTTATCCTTATTTAATTTAGTTGAAATGAACCTATATAAAACACTTGAAAAGGAACAACTTATTTTGCCCCCTATTTCCAACTGCTACAATTACAAAAAACCGGAGCATCTCGCATCCGGTTCTTCTCTAAAATCAGTTTTTGTTAGCAATCCCTGCAACGCTATGCCGCTATTGCGTAATAAAGCTATTCGTACTGACGATTTATACTGTCTGTAAGTCGTAATACTTAGATACCACTTTAAGTGTTGTTTCTTTTGCGGTCTTGATTGCTTCTTCCGCATCCAGCTGGTAATACTCCGGACGGAATAATTCAACAGATACAACATCTGAGAAACCGATTTCCTTCAATGTAGATAAAATGCTATCTAAATCAATGGCACCAAGCCCAGGCCATACACGATCTTCATCTGTTAAGAAACCAATAGGGAAATCTTCCGTATCGTCGATATGTAAAATGAAGATTTTTGACCCATCAGCTTTTTTCAGATCCTCTAAATCTGACCCCATCGCATGGAAGTGGAAACAATCAAGTACTAAGCCTACATTTTCACGATTAACAGTTTCGACAATATCATATGCCTGACCGAATGTATTGACTGTACACTGTGGATGTCCGACAAATTCAACTGCAATTTTCACTCCATACGGCTCTGCAATATCTGACAGTTCTGTCAGCACCTCTACGCAGCTTTTCTTGATATCTTGTTTCAAAATCTTCTGTTCTGTTACTAGCGGAACTGCCACGACATATTTGACGCCCAGCTTCTTCGCTGCCTCCATCATCCCTTTAAATTCATTGATGATTTCCTTGTAACCGGCTTCATCGCGGTTATTAAAAAATACTAGAGCATTAAATGCCAACGGCTTAATGTGATGTGTATTAAAAAACTCAACCAGTTCATCAAGAGACTTCTCCTGTAAATATTCAGGCAGTTTGTCCATTGTGCGGATTTCGATATAATCGTAGCCATGTTTATCGCAATACTCTAAATCCTTGACTAGATTAGAATTTTCCAATGTCGTCGCTTGGTTAAAACAAAGTTTCATAGTAGTAATCCCCCTCTATTTTCAATATGGTTAAATGAAAAAATTTAAATCGTTTCAACTGCTTCTTTTTCGTTTTTATAAAAAGCAGGCTTTTCCGCTAATGTAACAGGCTCTTTTTCTCCTGTTTGCTGTGATTTCACACAAGCATCCGCTGTTACGGCTGCAATGTAGCCATCCCATGACGTTGGGCCATTAGGCTCACCTGTTTTCTTAATAGAATCCATGAAATCTTGTAATTCTTTGTCATAAGCATCAATAAAACGCTGTTTCCAATCCATCAAGATGCTTGTACCAAGCTTCGCTTCCTTACGAGTGACAATACCAGAGAATTCCGGAAGATACGCAACGCCTTCTTCACCAATAACCTCACACTGGATATCGTAGCCGTACTTGCAGTTTACAAATACTTCTGCAGTAATGATAATACCGCTGTTTGTTTCTAGCGTAATCAGCTGCGGATCTTGCAAGTGAGCTGCTGCACGCTTTGTTTTCTTTGGAAATGCTACCTGTACAGATTTATAGTCATCGTTGATTAACCAGTGTAAAACATCAATCTCATGAATCAGCGTATCGTTAATAGCCATATCCGTAGTGTAGTTATCACCAACTTCCGGGTTTCTGTGTACACATCGGATCATCAATGGTTCACCGATATAATTGCTATCAATTGCCTCTTTTAATTGCACGTAACCGCTGTCATAACGACGCATAAATCCAACCTGAACTAAACGTTTGCCATGCTTCATTTCTGCTTCCACAATTCTCATGCAGCCTTCTGCTGTTGTTGATAAAGGTTTTTCGCAGAATACATACTTTCCAGCCTCAATTGCAGCCAGTACACTTTGTTCATGAGCAGGACCCCAGCTTGTTACGAGTACAGCATCAACATTTTTGTCAGCTACAAGCGCTTTATCATCCGGATATATAACAGCATCTAAACCAAATTGTTCCACAGCACTTTTTGCAGATTCCTGATTCACATCAGTTACAGCAACAATTTTTCCACCGGATAAATTATTTGTAATTCTTTTAATATGCTCTCTGCCAATTGCACCTGTTCCTATCACACCAAACTTTAAAGTCATAATCGTATTCCTCCTGATTTATTTAGTCGTTTAGTTCATTTCTCCAAGCTTCTCTTTAAGAAAGAACAAGTAATTTTCCGTCTATATATTTCCGTTTTAATAAAGCATATTCCAACGGATGAACCCCATCAGCATTGACTTCTTGTAGATATTGGCAATGTTTATGGAAACTAACATTGCTAAAGTGAAGCTTCATTAAGCGGAATCTTGATATTAACTACTACTAGATGAGATAGGTTTATCGATTACCTTTTTATCATAAAAAACATATGAGTTTTCAGAAATATCATCCGCTAATTTTCTTTATACACCTCCTTTTTTATACAAAACACAAAATGTAACCGTGTTCTTTATTGGTTTCAAAGGGTTATCGATTTCCTTAAGTTGTTTTTAGTTTATCCTATAATCTATAATATTTCAATGGCTTTTTTGAATTTATATTCAGATTATTTTTGTGATTATAGCTCTATATAGGCCGCTGAGAGCATTCTTTTGTATATATTTACCCTCTCTCTTTAGATGATATCATCGAACTCTTGATAATAACTTCTGGAGAAAGGAGAATACTTTGTTTAATTCTATAACCTTTTTCGATTTTTTCTGCCGAAAGATCTGTAATCCTACTTCCTCTTCCTTATGCTGCAAGCAGCACCACCCTCAACCTAAAAAGAACTGAGCATAGGCAAACCGCCCATGCTCAGTTCTTTTTCACACAAGTCTCAACTGCCCTACTAACAGAAGTTGAACTCTATATTTCACTGTCTTTCATTAAGCCTTGCTGTTGACTGACGGATAACAAGTTCCGGAAGCAGAGAGATACGCTGCTTCGTATTATCCTTTTGTTCAATTTGTTGGATTAAGAGACCCATCGCCTGTCTTCCCATTTCATGTATCGGTATAGCTATAGAAGATAACTGAGGTTCTACAATCCTGCACATAACAGTATTATCAAACCCTATAATAGATAATTCATCTGGTATCTTAATACCAAATTCCTTCGCTGCCAGCATAGCGCCAATGGCTAATATGTCATTACAGCCAAAAATTGCTGTAGGCCTTTGCCCGCTAGTAAGCAATTCCCTGGCACACAGCTGGGCTCCTTCAATTGTCGGGTCAGTAGTTGTAATGACTAAGTTTTTATCTACCTCTATTCCCGCATTTTCCAAAGCCTTTTCGTATCCTCTTGTCCGTTCTATCCCGCTTATTGTTGCCTCCTCTGCAATAACTCCAATTCTACGGTGCCCTAGAGACAACAAATGCTCAGTCGCGACATAGCCTCCTAAATAATCATCACCGGTCACACTGCCTACAGGAAGTTCTGACCGATGAAGAGCAATAAGTACTAACGGGATTTCTTCCTCAATTAATTGTCTCAAAACCGGTTCATTTTTAAAGACAGAAGCGATGATAAATCCGTCAACACGTTTCTGCTTTAATAATGTAATATGCTTAGCTTCCTTTTCAGGATCGCTTCCGGTGCTGCACATTACAACACTAAATCCCAACTCTTGTCCGTATTCCTCTATATATTTTAAGTATTGGGCATATATAGGATTCGCTGCGTCAGGGATTAATAATGCAATGGTGTAAGTGGATTTTCCCTTCATGGCCGAGGCTAATACATTAGGCTGATAGTGAAACTCCTCTATAATGTCCATAATCTTTTTTCTCGTTTTCTCACTGATCCGTCCCTTATTATTAATAACCTTGGAAACTGTAGTAGCAGATACTCCCGCTTCCCTCGCAATATCATAAATGGTTGGCTTCATTTCTCCACACTCTTTCAACTGATATATATTTTCTTATAACGAAGCAGTCTATTCTTCCAATCCCATTTGCTTGTCTATATAACTAAGTATACCACAGGTTTTTAAGCAGGGTCAGCATCTCCTTCTTATGTCCAGAAGCTTCGTTTCTATGAGCCCATACCCTCTACTATAAATACCACAGCAAGGCTTTGAAACGTGAAAAGACCACAAAGCTTTCTCTAAAGAAATCCTTTGCGGTCTTTTGATCTGTTTCCATACCTTTTTCAGGTGTTACTGCTAATATGCCGCTGGTTTATAAACGAATTGCAACTATCCCCAATTTTCCATACCAGGACCCTTCAATTTCCCCTACACCTCTTTTTAAGGATTTATTATACTGTATAACCCTTAGATTTACTTCGCCTGAGCCTCAATCTGATTTAAAGATTCCTGAGCATCTTGACCATTGTAAGTACGGAAGTGATGTTCTAGCTGCTCAAGTGTGAGCCCCTTTGTTTCCGGTAAGCATTTCTTCACAAATGTGATTGCCCCAATCCCCAGAGCTACGAAGATGAAGAATGTCGCGGACAAACCAACCTTATCAAGTAATACCGGGAACGTTAAACCAATAAGGAAGTTTACTACCCAAAGGCAAAATACAGTAACACCCATACCAAGCCCCCGCAATCGCAACGGGAATATTTCTGAGAGCATAAGCCATGTTACAGGTGAAATAGCTCCCTGCTGAAAAGCAAGAAATGTGACTGTTAGAGTAAGCACGATGTACGGAAGCGCCGTAGACCCTTCAAGTACAAGTGAAAATACCCCAATGAGCAGAAGTGCCATTGTAGTTCCAATTAGACCAGTCAACAGCATTGGTCGACGGCCAACTTTTCCAAGGAGCCAGATCCCAACGAAAGTTGCCAAAACCGAGATAACACCATTGGCAATATTCCCGATAAGTGCAGCCTCCGTTTCAAAGCCAGCATCTTTAAGGATTTCCGTACCATAGTACATAATCGAGTTAACCCCTGTAATTTGCTGTACAACAGCAATTCCAATCCCTAGAAAGACAATGCGGCGCACCCACGGCACATTCAGATCTTTAAAAGTTGCTTTCTCCATCCCCTCTTCTTGGGTGAAAGCTACTTGAATTTCAATCAATTCTGATTTAGCACGATTCTCCTCACGTATCTGTTGGAGGACTCGCAGGGCATTCACATTTTTTCCTTTTGACACAAGCCACCGCGGGCTCTCGGGTACCCTAAGCATTCCAAAAAACAGGAAGACCGCTGGAATTGCCGCTATAGCCAGCATATAACGCCAAATATGCGAGTTGTCGCCCATTGTGTTGCCAAGAATGGCATTGAAAACAAAAGCCAATAACTGTCCGCTAACAATCATCAGTTCGTTTTGGGTAACCATTCTGCCCCGGCTCTCCGCAGGTGACATTTCCGCTAAATAGGTCGGAACTGTTACAGATGCTCCTCCTACAGCAAGCCCCAGCAAGAAACGGAAAAGAATCATAACCGCAACATTCGGAGCAAGCGTACATCCAAGTGTTGAAATAAAGAACAGTACTGCAAGCAACAGAATACTTTTGCGACGACCATTATAATCTGCTAATCGCCCACCAAATACCGCGCCTAATGCTGCTCCAAAAAGAAGTGAACTCGCAACGAGACCTTCAGTAAGTGAATTAAGACCAAGTGCTTTAGACATATAAGGCAAGGCACCATTGATAACACCTGTATCATATCCGAAGAGAAGTCCTCCGAAGGTCGAGACTAGGATAATAGTACGTAAAAATGACTTTTGGTTCCCCATATGAATTTCTCCCTCCCCTTCCATTTAAGAAAAGATTAATAATTGTCTATCCGCATATTTTCAAATCTAATGAAGCATAGTACAACGGGAGAGCTGCGGATAGATTTTATTTAAGCTCAATCTTTAGTAACAAAGAGTACTAAACATCCCATTGCTTTTAGCTTCATATGTACCCCCTTAGATACCATAAACAGGAAAAAGTGAATCTATGTCCTGTTGAATATCGCGTTTTCAGCTTTACAAAGGTATATACAATATGAGTAACAGTGCATCTTTCATAACAGATGATTATTCATCCGCCTTAACACCCTCTTACAATTACCTTAGACACCAAGGGATAACGCTTACATTTTTATCATAATTATTAACTTTAATATTTCCCATAAGAACGAATAAACAACAGCTGCAACACGTGTTATTGTTGTTATTTCAAAGATTTCTTTTAAATAAATTAGGATTATCGATTGCTCTAATTGAACAAAAAATATGAACATCTAGTAAAAAACTTTTTCGTCATTCCTCCTATACTTGGGTACAAAAACAAATATAAACGCTTTCACTTTTCATTAACTTAAGGTTATCGATTACCCTTATTGTTGCCTTTATTTTATCTTGTACTTCATAAGATTGCAATACCTTTTTTCGAAAAAAAAATTTCTACATACTCAACCAGGGCTTATACATAATCTTCGCACAAGACGAAGGCAAATTAAAATACAAGCAGATTCTCTTATTAATCTTTCTTTACACGCAATGAACAGCACTCCGCATGCCCGGAGTGCTGGATATAAAATGGGTACTAAAAGGACTTACCAATAATGAAATCGCAAAACATCTATATGTAAGCGAGATTACAATAAAAAACATTTAAGTAACATCTATGAAAAATTGGGGGTAAGGAAAAAGCTCAACTTGTCAAAAAGATAGTCAGCTTAGAGGAAGATAGATAGTAAAATGTAGAGCTTTAGGGGATGCAGCATTATGATACATTAATTATTCATCCTTTTTCCCCTGTTTCAGGGAATTTTATCCTATTTGTAAATGTAATAAATAGCTAAAATACGTACATCAACCGATACCGCAACCGCCGCTCATTCTCTAAACTAAAAGGGAATTATAAAAAGGAGGATGAAAGGAAATGACTACTCGCTTTAACTTGTTTACCCTCATACACAAAGGATTGCGACATGCACTTCAGAACATGGTATGGACTGCCGGGAAGCTAGATATTACCAATAAGGATGAAAAGAAAAAATTTTTCCATGAATTTAGGCAAATTGCCCTCATGCTTCACCAGCATGCGAACGATGAGGATACTTTTATTCAACCACTTATTGATCAATGTTCTCCGAAAATAGGCCAAGAATTGGAGATGCAGCATCAAAGATCTGATAAATATTTGAAAGAGTTGGAGAAAGATGTGGAAGCAATGGCTAACACATCTACGATTTTACCAGATACATGGCAATTATTCGTTGGAAATTTAAACAGATTTGTCGGCGATTATTATCTGCACCTCTACCATGAAGAATTTGCTGCGATGCCAGTCTTGTGGGAAGCTTTCAATGATGAAGATCTTTTAGCAGTGAGCTTAAAAGTTCGTAACAATGTTCCTTCGCACATTCAAGCTAATTTCCAACGGTACATGATCCCAGCCTTAAACATTCAGGAACAGACAATGATGCTAAAAAACCTAAAGCAAACAGCACCCGACCCGGTATTTCAGGATATGTGCCGCCTTTTCGAAACCTTGCTGCAGCCACAAGAATGGAGTAATGTAAGAGCAAAGTTAATCAAATAGCACAATCGAGCAGGAGGAAATGACTCATCCCTGAACTCTCACGCCACCGTACGTACCGTTCGGTTACGGAAGTTCTATGAAGGATGATACCTTAAATCATAGCGATAATGAAGACTTTAGGCTTCACAAACTTAGTTTCGAATTTTGTATCTGTATTGGAAACAGGCTTCAACGCCGTTTTATGATTTAACAGGTTTTCTCTTTAGCTTAATACAGCTGCAGCAATTAGAAAAAGACGCTGCCCATCTTAGCGGGAAGCGCCTGTTTTATGGAATCATTAATTTTTAAAACCAAGATATAGTTCATTATTCTTCAATCCCTACTGCTTCTATATCAGGTGCCGCAAAAGGTGCGGTAAGGACGGGCTGATGGCGCAGGCAGTGTACAGTAATCAGCCTGTTCGGGGGAGTGTGCGTAAGGGCTTGAAAGAACAGAAAGAAGCCGTTCCATCACACTGTAGTCTCCTTGTTTCACTGCAGCTTCCAGCGCCTCTTCTACCCGATGGTTGCGAGGGATTACCGCGGGATTAGAGTTCCGCATTAACTGGTGCGAGGAGGCTTTCGGTTCCTGCTGCCTGCTTAGTCTCGCCTGCCACTGCTCATACCACTGAGTAAATTCTGAGGTCCCAAACAGGACTGTATCCTTCGGCGTATCAAAAGTTAATACGCGGAAGGTATTAGTATAGTCCGCACGATATTTCTCCATCATACTGAGGAGGTCTTCAATAAGAGCTGCATCCTGCGGCTCTTCGTTCAATAGTCCCAGTTTTGTTCTCATTCCCGCGAGCCAATTCTGACGATACAATTCAATAAAATTTGACACTGCTTCCTGAGCCAGTTCGAGTGCCTGCTCCTGATCGTCATGCAGCAGCGGCAATAGTGCTTCAGCAAATCGCGCGAGATTCCACCCAGCAATATACGGTTGATTCCCATAGGCATAGCGGCCTTGAGTATCAATGGAACTAAATACTGTTGCCGGGTCATAGGCATCCATGAAGGCGCAAGGACCATAATCAATGGTTTCTCCACTAATAGTCATGTTGTCGGTGTTCATTACCCCATGGATAAAGCCCACCAGCTGCCATTTTGCAATCAGCATGGCCTGCCGCTTAATTACTTGCTGAAGCAGCGAAAGATAGCGGTTCTCATCAGCTTCAACGTCTGGAAAATGGCGCTTTAATGTATAGTCAGCCAAGATCCGGAGATCTTGGTCAGTGCCCCATGCTGCAGCGTATTGAAAGGTACCAACGCGCAGATGACTGGCAGCCACGCGGGTCAAAATTGCACCAGGAAGTTCGGTTTCGCGAATTACTGACTCACCGGTTGTTACTACTGCTAGACTACGGGTAGTAGGAATCCCAAGCGCATGCATTGCTTCGCTGATGATGTATTCGCGTAGCATCGGCCCAAGTGCCGCTCGGCCATCGCCCCGGCGGGAGTATGGCGTTCTACCTGAACCCTTGAGCTGAATATCAACCCGCTCCCCTTGGGGAGTAATCTGCTCGCCAAGCAGCAGAGCCCGGCCGTCCCCTAACATCGTAAAATGCCCGAATTGATGCCCCGCGTAAGCTTGCGCAAGGGGCAAAGCGCCTTTGGGAATCCGGTTGCCGGCAAACACCTCGACGCCATCATTGCTTTGCAGCTCCTGGACGTTCAACCCCAGAGATGTTGCCAACGAATCATTCAGAATCATCAGCTTCGGTGAGCGTACAGGGGTTGGATTAAGACGGCTAAAAAATGATTTCGGCAGATGGGCATAGCTGTTATCTAGATTCCATCCTGTTTCTACTGGTTCTTCTCTTTTTGTCATGGTATCTCCCTTTTTCTTTCTTTTTATATCCCAGGTTTTCTTTTACATAAAACAAAAAGCATAGGCATTCTATAATATTTTTAGTTATCTACTTTATGTATCAACACGAGACAGCCCCTTTTTAATGTCTACTTCTTCCAATTTATTATACCTTTTCGACACAAAATATCACATCAAGTGTTGGATTTTCTGTATTCGGGCTGCCCATAATGTGTAATTTTGATAAGATTCATTATTGCTTCTGCCCTAACACATCCCACGAATTTCCCCATGCTTTCATAGCTTCGAAAATCGGACGAAGGGATTGCCCTTTTTCGGTAAGAGAATATTCCACATGCGGAGGTATTTCTGAATATATAGTTCGAATAATGATCCCCTCCTCCTCCAGCTCTTTTAATCGCATAGATAGTGTTCTTGGACTGATGCCTTTTAAAGACCTCTGTAACTCCCCGAACCGCTGCGGTCCATAAAAAATGTTCCTTAAAATGAGAAATGTCCATTTACCCCCGATAACATTCATAGTTTTTTCAATAGGACATTTTTGGTAATCCTGTTCATCATACATCTCATTAGCCTCCCACTATCATTATTGATAGTAACTATAAAAAATAACCGTACTTTTATAAATATAGCACTTCATTTATTATAGTTCTAAACGATCCTTTAGTAAATAATGGGGGGATGAAAAGAATGAAAGCAATTGTCTTTGGAGGTACTGGATTTATTGGCAGTCATGTAGTTGAACAATTGTATTTAGCTGGCCATCAAGTAACAGTGGCTGTTCGCGAAACAAGTAACATAACCTTTTTAGAAAGTTTAGGGGTCAATATTGTTAAGGTTGACTTTTCTAATTCCTTAGCTATAGGAAAAGCTATAGAAGGGAATGAAGTTGTTTATAACTGTACAGCGGATGCAAATCTACATACACAAAACAGCTTGAATGCTCCAGTAGAAATACAGTTGACTAAGACGCTTATTGATTCAGCCGTTTTACAGGGAATATCCCGTTTTATTCAATTAAGCACGATCGTAATCTATGATTTCAAAAGTAATGAACCTATTGACGAATCCTATATTTCACACCCTGAATATCTAATACAGAGAGTAGGGATAGAAAGGGAAAAAATAATTGAAGAAGCAGGAAGAAAGCATGGAATTGAAACAATCATTTTACGTCCAGCAAGTACTATTGGAATTAGAGACGTTAAATCATTTTTTTCAAGACTATTTACCGCTTATACTAATGATCAATTTCCGATGATTGGAAATGGTCATACTAAAGTGTCTTTAATAGATACAAGAGATATTGGAAGGGCAATGGAATGGTTAGGAACTTACGAAAAACCGAAGGATGATAATGGGGTTTATTTACTTAAAGGATTTGATACAACTTGGTATCAATTAAAGGAAGAAATTGATCAGGTAACTGGCAGAAATGCTAAAATTGTTCAATTGCCGACATCTGAGCAAACAATAATGGTGAAAACTTTTACAGTAAATAGAATTTGGAATGACAACAAGATAAGAAAATTAGGATTTCATACAGGATATTCTTTAACCAATGCGGTGGAAGCTTCAGTAAGAGACTTGCTGACTTAGGAGCTTGTTCATAAACTACAAAGCCGCCCAGAAGAATGGTATTTCTTTCCACAAAAACACCATGAGCTTATCTCACAATAATTCTGTTACAAAGTGAATGACCCCTCCTTACCCTTGGGCTGCTCCCTTCACAGGCTTGAAGAAGGGGAATTCTTTCGGAGATCTGTTAAATCTCTTTGCATATATATGATTTTCTATCTGCTTTCTTCCTAAAAAATAATCCCTTCTAAGTAGACTGCAGGGGTTTGAATCCTGTGTCTCCCTAGAAGGGATTATATCATAGAAGGAATTGAGGAAACTTCCTAAATGATATATAAATATAAAAATATAACCATGTTTATTGTCAAGTTTTTAAATCACCATTATTACTTCCATTCAAAAGACAAGAAAATTAAACCTTAAATTTACTCAGTAGTTCTTGTAACTCCTCAGCAATATACCCCACCTAATTATGAGACCGAAAGATACTATCATTCAAAATTTACTAAGCGGATGGTTACCCATTGTAATTCTATTATTCTTTCACACATAAGAGAGTTTCTGGCAGCTTAGTTTCCTCATGCATACGTTCAATAAAGCCGCACAATGGATCAAAATAAAAACCCTTCCTGCCTCTTACAGGAAAAGCTATCTCCTTATACTCCTCATCATTTACTGCTATTCCCTCCTTTACAAATAAAGGCAGCCCTTCTAATGAATAGCCGCCTAAATCTCTTATTACGGTAGCTTGGCAGTCATAGTTCTCTTCTAAAATCTTAGACCCATAGCTTTGCGTCCTTACCTTTCAACGAGTTTTCCTTTTTATTCATATATCTTAATTTTCATAAACCGATTTAAATTTTAATACAAAAACCTCGCTTGTGCTATGGTATTATGTCCCATTGTTGTTGATTTAATGAAATGAAGTTTCATCAAATTTTTAATAGAAAGAACTCCTCCAAGTATACATTCACTCATTCCTCAACATCACTCCTTTCTCTTGTTTCTACGAGTCAGCCTCGATGCGATTGCAAAGAATGCAGCTAATGCGCAAAAGGCTAAGGCAAGTCCTCTCCCAAAGTTTCCGGTGTTGTAAAAAAAGATTAAGAGTACAAGCATTAACAATCTAGAGATCCATGCACTAAGCTTTGTTTCCATATAAATCCCCCTCAAATTTTTTACACCTTTGCCACTTCCGAAGAGTATGCTTGCAATTGCATTTTTATGTACTTTATATCAGCTTTCTAGTTTCATCCAATTCCCCTAAAGTAACAACTAAGTATGCATTCCTTAACCATTAAAAAACATTAACTAGTCTAATAGATTCGTTTTGTTTAAAATTTACAATTACAACATATTTCTACAAAATTCTCATTCTATAATATGAATGTACAATCTATTAAAAAGGAGGTTATAAGATGAAAAAGGTTTATACAATTTTTTCGGCATTATTTCTTTTGTTTTCTCTTCTTTTGCCAACATTCATGACCCCTGCACCGAAAGTGGATGCGGCGGCCATATCAAGCGTTGTAATCAGTGAAGTTGCTTGGATGGGGACTACAAGCAATTATAGTGATGAATGGATTGAGTTATATAATAACTCTAGCAGCAGTATCTCGTTAACAGGCTGGCAATTAACAGCAGCTGATGGAGCTCCCTCTATAGCTCTATCCGGCACAATTCCTGCACACGGTTATTTTTTATTAGAAAAAACGGATGATCTAGCAGTACCTGGTATAACAGCGGATCTTATCTACAGTGGTGCACTAGGTAATACTGGGGAACATCTTAAACTTACTGATGAAGCAGGAACCTTAATTGATGAGGTGGACACGTGGTATGCAGGAGATAATGTTAAAAAAGCAACAATGGAACGAATTAATACAAGTGTGTTAGGAACCCAATCTTCAAATTGGGCAACTGCCATTAATAGCTATATAGGTGGATTCGGAACTCCTAAAGGGATCAACTCAACAGCTGCGGATGGCAGCGGTTCACCAGATGCTGGTGGTTCTACAACGACACCTGCACCTTCAGCCACCAATATTTGTAACGATACAACTCAGCATATAAACCAAGTATCTGAAGTTGAAGGAGCCATTAATATTTATTTTAATAAGTGTGCATTCCCTCAATACGCTACGACTGGTAATGAAGCTAATTATAATGTGAACTTTGAGGATATTTTAATAAAGCGTTTAAATGCTGCAACAAAAAGTATTGATTTGGCAGCATATGAAATTAACCTGCCTCGTGTTGTTGATACATTAATTCAGCGAGCTGCAGCTGGTATTGACGTTCGTGTGATTGCAGATTCTAAAAACTCAGCTGATCCAAGTTATGTTGAACGCTTTGAAACGATGCGATTGTATGTAGAAAAAATGGTCCGTGGACAAGATGGGATAATTGGGACATTAGATGATATTATTGTTTTTTCAGATTCCCCTATGTTTGCGGTTTTGGATAGCACAAAACGTATTAGCAAAGGTCTCCCTTCATCCGCTTCTGATATTAAGGAAGTAACTGTTACGGTAGGAAACAGTCCTGTTACAGGACGTTTGTTTGTAGACGCTGAATCTAAGTCAGCAGGCAGCTACTATAGTCCAGATAATCAGATGCATAATAAATTTGCCATTATTGATGACAAGTGGGTATTTACAGGAACCTGGAATTTCACGGTAACAGGTCTTTATGGATCCGATGAAAATATGGAAAAAGGGATTTTAGATGGAAATCAAAATCATGTGGTCGAGGTGAATTGGCCGCAGCTTGCTGGCATTTATAAGGTTGAATTTAATGAGATGTGGGGATCTGGTCTTTTAAACCCAGATCCGGTGATTTCTAACTTCAGCACACGCAAAACAGACAATACGACACATAACATTACCATTAACGGCAAAAGGGTCGAAATCTACTTTTCAGCTGGTGACAATGCTGTCGGAAGAATGGCAGAGCTCATTCGAAATGAGGCAAATATGAATGCGTATTTCTCTATTTTTGCATGGAGCGATCAGCAATTAGTAGATGAGCTGAAATACAAATGGGAAGGCTCTTATAATGATTTAGAGGGAACTCGTACAGGTTTTGACATTAAAGGTGTATTTGAAACAAGCTTTTGGAATCAATGGTGGTCAGCCAGTGTAGATATGCTTGGGAAAACGGCTGCCCAAGTAAGTGTAAATAATCCAAATACTCGATGGGCCAACCCAGCTCCTGTATTGGAGAGTGCTGAAGTTCGAAAGCTTCATAGCAAAACGATGATTGTCGATGCAGACACCACTAGTGACCCTACTGTCATTGTTGGTTCAACAAACTGGAGTAATAACGGAAATAGTGTAAACGATGAAAATATGTTAATTATTCACGATCCATCTATAACGAATCAATTTGTTCAAGAGTTTTATGCTCGTTATAAGCAAGCTGGCGGGGTTATCCCGTAAAAGAAGTTTTCATCTTACTAAAAATCTTTGCAGGAAGTTCTAAAAAGTAAAAAAAGGATGGGAGAATTATTTTTCTGTCATCCTTTTTTACCTATTTTCCATTTTTTATGGATGAGACTGTCCATTCTCGAACCGATAGCAAACCATCGAAAGAAGATCGCTGAAATCATGGGCAGTTAATGTCTGTTGGCCTCTTGATATCACCCATTCATCAGCACAAGCGCCATGGATGTATACCGCATTTGCTACAGCTGCTTTTATGTCTTCGTGCGTTCCAATACTTGCAAGCAGCATTCCGGTTAACGTATCACCGCTTCCCCCTTTTGCCAATCCGGCATTGCCTGTTGGATTTATAATCCCTGTGCCATCAGGAAAAGCAATTACCGTGAAATGGCCTTTTAAGACAACGATGACTCCATTGCTTCTTGCATATTCAGCGGCCAGTTTTATTCGTTTTTCCTGAATCCTAGCTGTTGGCAAGCCAGTTAAACGGCTGAATCACAGCAAATAAAAAACGCTAGAAGCAGTAATTATACTGTGTTCCTAGCGTTGGAATAATTTCAATTGAAACGAACTAAGAAACCTCTGCTAACTGTGATCAATCCTTCCCCAGAGGTCCTTATAAATTAAACTTCTGCATCCTTTTATAAAATGTACTTCTTGGAATATCCAGTAATTTTGCAGCTAAGGAAACATTCCCTTTTGCCTTTTGTAAAGCATCGATCATCAAGTCTTTTTGAATTTTTTCGCGGAATGTCAATTGAGCCCCAGTGCTTGTTCTTTCTAGTTCAATATTGGATGAGGCATTCAATCTGGTGTGGGTATCCAGTACATGCAATAACATAAGTGTTTGGGATTGATCTGCTGTTACATCCGATGCCACAATATGTACCCGTTCTAACACATTGAACAATTCCCTTATATTTCCCGGCCAATTATATTCCATTAATCTATCAAAAAATGCATTAGGCCACTCTATGTTCCAATTATTCCTTTGGCAAAAGTATCTTACTAAGTGAGGAATATCCTCCTTTCTTTCCCGTAAAGGAGGTACATATATAGGATACACATGGAGACGATAATATAAATCCTGACGAAAGGTTCCTTCATTCACAAGCTGGGAAAGGTCACGGTGAGTAGCGGTAATGATCCGAATATTCAAAGGGATTTCTTTGGTTCCGCCAATCGGAATCACCTTGCGTTCCTGCAAAACACGCAATAGCGCAACCTGCATGGATGGAGGGATTTCCCCAATCTCATCAAGAAAAATAGTGCCGTTGTTTGCTTGTTCAAATTTCCCTTTATACCCCTTGCGTTTTGCCCCCGTGAATGCGCCTTCCACATAGCCAAATAGTTCGCTTTCCATTAGTTCCTTTGGAATAGCTCCGCAATTGATTGTGATAAATGGGCCGTCCTTACGTGAGCTATTTTCATGAATCGCTTTTGCTACTAGTTCTTTCCCCGTTCCGGTTTCTCCTAATATATAAACGCTCGCGTCTGTAGGAGCCACGCGCTTTATATCTTGTAAAACATACTTAAAGGTGTCACTCGTACCAACCTCTCCTTCAAAGCGGAACGTCTTGGAGGAAAAGGAAGGGATAAGCATCTTATTTGTGCTGCTAGTCGTTACTTCAGATAACAGTGAGGACATTCCAATTCTATTTTTATGCAGATCTGAGTATAGAGGGGTTTCTGTCCGAACGACAAATCCATATTGTAATAGTTCACTAGCCTTCATGCCAAGGCAGTTACGTATTCTAGAACGCACTGATTTACTTGCAGCAACTATTATCCTTTGCTCATTGCATACAACAATCGGCTTGTCCGTCTCAAGCAAGTCCATACTTTTATGAACGAGTTCCAATTCGTTTTGGCGCGCCCTTACGCTTAATTCCCGTTCAATCGCATGTGCAACGGAAGAGACCATCCCTAGCATGAAAGGATGGGTACGGCTGAGCGGGCAAGAAATATCAATAATCCCCAGCAACTCGCCATTGTCATTGCGAATCGGGGCTGCTGAACAGCTCCAGCCATGGGATGCAACAGAATAATGCTCCGTTCCGCTGATCATAACAGCTTCTCCAATTTGCAGCGCCGTTCCAATTGCATTCGTCCCTACTTCTCCCTCCGTCCATCGAACACCTTGAGTAAAATTAATCTTCCTTGCATCGTGTAGAACACCTCGATTCCCTGTCAAGGATAGCACATACCCATCTGGATCAACCAATAAAGCCATCATTCTTAGATCCTCAATCATCCCCTTCATTTTATCCAAATGAGGCAAAGCAATATCAAGGAAAAAAGAACTCTTCTCCTTTTGAGCAGCCAGTAAATTCTCGGGTAAAATATGCGGTCCTTTATGTAAATGCGGATTCACATCATTGCTTTTACAACGATACCATGATTCCATAATTCGTTTGTTTAAACGAGATTCATCAAGTACTCCTTCACTTACAAAGCGCTTCCACGTATTTAAATAACAGGCTGTCCCAATCATACTGTTATCCTCCTAACCATTTTATCATTTCGCATAATTTGGATTTTCTTACAGATTGTTTGACTAGGAAAAGAATGAATAATATGAGGAAAAAATCAGGTTATAATGCGGAGTATTTTCATCATTATAGATGATAACGAAATCGCTTTCAATAAAATTTTTCCATATAAAAAGCTCCGCGCAAAAGGGTACGCGAAGCGAAAATGAGATTGATAGAACGCAACTTGCTTCTGCAAGGTACTTCTACGGACAAAAATTTTTACAGAGTTGGGCTAACTAATATCTTAATTTGGCTCTTATTCTGTGTTAATGCTTCAAATCCTTCAGAAACGATATCATCTAATTTGATATGTTTAGTGACAAGTTCTGATGCTTGGATTTGATTGTTGGCAATAAGTTGAATTACTTGCGGAAGTTACTAGTTTCCTGAAAAAATGAATCTATAAAGGAACTGTCTCCCTAAAATCATTCAAAAGGAGGTGTTCCCCTTTTGAATGATTCCTAACATTTCACCTTTATCAAGCATGTACAGCATGACCAGCTGTACTGAGCACTGCTTCATGAATTGCTTCGGATAAAGTTGGATGTGCCGCGATGAAATCCTCCATTACGTCCACCGTCATCTCCGCATGAAGCATAACTGCCCCTTGTCCAATTAACTCAGTAGCATGCGGACCTACAATTGAAATGCCGAGGATTTCATTATGTTGGGGTTCCACTATCACCTTTACCTTTCCGATTGGCTTATTCAGTATAAGAGCTTTTCCGTTTGCAGCGAATGGAAATTCCCCAACTCTAATATCACCGTAATCGTTCCTTGCTTGCTTTTCCGTCAAACCGACACTTGCAATTTCAGGTGACGTATAAATGCAGCGAGGAACAGATCTATAATTCACGCTCTCCTCTTTACCACAGGCATTTAAGGCAGCAACAGTCCCTTCATGGAAAGCGACATGCGCAAGCTGAATACCGCCGGTCACATCACCGCAAGCATATATATGCGGGATATTTGTTTGCATCTGTTCATTCACCATAATCCCTTTTTGCGAGTAGATGATACCAGCATTCTGCAAAGTTAACTCCGCAACTCTCGGCTTTCTTCCAATGGACACCAACACGCAATCAGCAGCTAACTCATCAATCCCATTGGAATTTTCAAGAATGATCTGCCTTCTAGCATAATTCAAATCTTTTAAAAAAGTAGAAGTACGGATTATTACCCCTTCCTTCTCTAACTCTTTATGTAAGAAAGCCGCGATATCTTTGTCTTCACTAGGTAAAATTTGGTCAGCCATCTCTATGATAGTGACCTTCGTTCCCATCCGGCTGTAAATGCTGGCAAACTCGCACCCGATGACCCCTCCTCCTACAATGAGCAGGGAAGAAGGAATAGAAGGAAGGGACATGATCTGTCCGCTATGAAGAATCCATTCCCCATCAAAGGGGGCAAATGGTAAACTGATTGGTTCAGATCCTGAAGCAATGATAAAGCGACTAGCTTCAATTACACTCTCCCTGCCTTCATTTCTTACACATAAGCGGGAATCTGTTTGAAAGGAAGCCCGCCCTTTTATCACTTCGACTTTATTCTTTTTCATTAAATAGCCTATGCCTTGCACAAGCGCTTGGACGATCTTATTTTTCCTATTCTGAACCTGCATCCAATTGATTCCTATATGGCTGGATGAGAGACTTACACCAAATTCCTCAGCCCGTTTGACGGTGTCGTATATTTCAGCACTCTCTAGTAATGACTTTGTAGGTATACACCCTTCGTTTAGGCAGGTTCCTCCTAATTGGCCTTCATCAATGAGGATAACGTGTTGCCCCTGCTGGGCGGCAGTAATTGCCGCCACATATCCTGCAGGTCCGCCCCCAATTACAGCTACAGTTGTCATACAATCGACCTTCTTCCTATAAAAGCATTAAAATTGGCTCTTCTAAATATTGCTTAACGGTACGTAAAAACGCGGCAGCCGGCGCTCCATCTAATACCCGATGATCAAATGTTAAGCTGAGCGGCATGATCGTTCTGCGCTGTAAATCTTCTCCTTTATAAACAGGTGTGTCATAAGCAGCTCCAACACCAAGAATCCCTGCTTCGGGCGGATTCAATATCGGGGTGAAATGTTCGACTCCATAAGCTCCCAGGTTGCTAATCGTAAACGTTGAGCCGGTCATCTCATCGGAACTAAGCTGTCCCTGCCGCGCTCTGTAGGCAGCATCCTTAATATTTTTAGATAAGCTGACTAATGAGTCATTTTGGGCGTTCCGAATCACAGGTACAACCAATCCTTTATCGAGAGCGACAGCCATTCCAAGATGAATAGCATCAAAAACATGTATTTGATCATCCATATAAGCGCTGTTCATTTGCTTATGCTTTTGCAGGGAAAGTACAACTGCGCGGGCAACAAAGTCCGTAACGGTCAGCTTTATTTCATAATGTGTTTGGGCTGTTTCCGCTATTTGTTTTTGCATAGCAATCAAATCTGTTACATCTACCTTCATCGTTAATGTTAATTGGGCGCTTGCCTGCAAGCTATACTGCATCCGCTCGGCAATTACTCTCCGCATTCCAGTCATTGGAAGCCGTTGTACTTGATCAACGCGGCTAACCAGCTTATCATTCACTTGTTTCTCTTCCCTGATTTCATGTCCAGTTCGGGAAGAATCTTCAATCGCTTTTTGAACATCCTCTTTTGTAATACGGCCTCCTGGACCTGTTCCCTGAATCTTCCCAATATCCAAATTAGCAGACTCCGCCATTTTTCGGGCTACAGGCGAGATTTTGACTCTTTCTTTTACGGCTGTTTGAATGGCAGGCGATGCTTGTTCGATTTCTGTTACAGCAACAGCTGCTTCTGTTTTGGCTGTTTGCAAATTCCGCTCAACCTCTACAACTTTTTCACCTGCATGGCCGATATAACATATGACTGTACCTGGAGGGACGCCTTGTCCCTCTGGTACGATAATCTCTAAAATTACCCCTTCTGCCGGGGATTCGATTTCCATTTCAATTTTCTCTGAATTGATACTGGCGATAAGCTCGCCCTTCTCTACCGGATCTCCGGCCTGCTTGTTCCAAATCGAGACAGTCCCTTCCTTCATAGCCATCCCCAATTTCGGCATTACGACCTCTACAGCCATTTTTCTTCTCCCCTTTCGTTTGTCAGTTTAGATGCGTAAAAGCGTCGCATCCCCCAATAATTCTGATACAGCCTCCACCACTTTTTCAGGTGTAGGAAGATATATATCTTCAAGCGGAGGAGAGAATGGCACAGGTGTGTGCGGTGCTGTAATTCTTTTAATCGGTGCATCAAGAGTGTCAAAACCTTTGTCTGCAACCAAAGCAGCGATATCGGTAGCAATGCTGCATCTTGGGTTGGCTTCATCGATAATAATAAGCCGGCCCGTTTTGGCTACAGAAGCCAGAATCGTATCTTCATCAAGCGGTGACAAGCTTCGCGGGTCGATTACTTCCATTTCAATACCTTTTGCAGCAAGCTGATTAGCAGCCGTTAGTGCAGTATGCACCTGCTTCCCAATTGCCACAACGGTTAAGTCCGATCCTGCCCGTTTAATATCGGCTTTTCCTAAAGGAATCATGTAATATCCCTCCGGCACTTCCCCTGTCATGTTATAAAGTGTCTTATCTTCAAAAAAGATGACCGGATCGTTGTCTTCAATGGCTGCAAGCAACAATCCTTTCGCATCATAAGGTGTAGACGGCACTACAACCTTAAGCCCTGGAATGCTCGTAAACAATGCGTATAAGCTTTGAGAGTGCTGGGCTGCAGCTCTGAATCCGGCCCCGTGCATAGTTCGGATTGTAACTGGCACCTGGGCTTTTCCCCCAAACATATATCGGAATTTCGCTCCTTGATTTAACACTTCATCGAGGCAGCTTCCGATAAAGTCATTAAACATTAATTCTGCAATTGGCCGCAGTCCAGTTGATGCGGCTGCCATTGCTGCTCCCATATAGCCTGCTTCCGCAATCGGAGTATCCAAAATTCGTTCGCGTCCAAATTCTTGAACCAGTCCTTTCGTGACACCAAGTACCCCGCCCCATGCTTCATCGTCCTGTAAGTGATCAACCTGGGCACCGCCGGCTACATCTTCCCCCATAAGAATGACATTTTCATCTTTTCTCATAGCAATTTTCATTGCTTCATTGATCGCGCCAGACATACTTAATGTTCTTGCCATATTTTTCTCCTCCTCAAATTGTATAAATTTCTGAAAGAAGCCCCCTTCCCCAGCCTCAGAGAAGCAGGGAAGGGCATTAACTCAATACGATACGTATACATCGGTTAAAAGTTCAGATGCATCCGGATACGAGCTCTCCTCACTGAAGCTCACCGCTTCTTTAACTGCCTCTTCAACTGAAGCCTCTAGGGCTGTCAATTCATTTTCAGCAAACAGCTGTTGGCTTAATAAATATTTTCTAAAGTGAACAATTGCGTCTTTTTCTTGCTTATGCTCCTTCTTCTCTTGTTCCGTTTTATATTTCTGGGCATCTCCCTCAAAATGACCATAATTGCGATATGTCACACATTCAATTAACGTTGGACCTTCCCCTTGGCGGGCTCTTTGAACTGCTTCCTCTGCCGCCTGATAAACAGCCAATACATCCTTTCCATCTACGCGAATACCAGGGATACCATAGCCGATTGCACGATCGGCAATCGTTTTGCAGCTAGAAGCATACGAAAATGGTGTAGCTTCTGCATAACCATTGTTTTCCGCGATGAAAATAACAGGCAGTTTCCAGATTGCAGCTAAATTAATGCCTTCATGAAATGTTCCATGATTGTTAGCACCATCGCCAAAGAAGCAAACGCTTACATTACTTGTCTTTTTATACTTGGCTGTCAAAGCTGCACCACAAGCAAGAGGAAAGCCCCCGCCTACAATTCCATTGGCCCCAAGCATCCCTTTATCCAAATCCGCAATGTGCATCGAACCGCCTTTTCCCTTGCATAATCCGGTAGCCTTACCGTAGATTTCAGCCATCATTCCATTTAAGTCGCAGCCTTTGGCAATACAATGGCCATGTCCGCGATGCGTGCTTGTAATGCTGTCACGGTCATTGAGATGTGCACATACCCCAACAGCCACAGCTTCCTCGCCTGCATACAAATGAACAAAGCCAGGCAAGATCCCTTGCGCAAACAGCTCATGCACCTTATCCTCAAACTTACGAATTTCCAGCATCTTTTTGTACATCCAATAAGCCTTCTCCCTAGTAAATAGCTTCTCTTTGCTTTGCATGACTTCCATGCTCCTCAGCCTCCCATCATCTTTCCTTCTTCACTCTTGTACATTGCAAGTACTGTGCCAAATAGAGATAGGCGAAAAAATAGGAATCTAGCTATTCCTAAAAAAAGCAAACGAGACAAAATGAGACACGTGTCTCATTTTGTCTCGTTTTGAACACACTACCTGTCATTTTCAGCAAATCCCCCATGTAATTCTATAAATATATGAACTAATATACTAATTACAACCATTTAAAAATGCCCTTTGCTGACATATGCAAAAGGAATTGTTTATCTGGAGAATGCAGCAAAACTATAATCAATATCCAATCTTGTTTAGAAGCAAGACAACTTGGACATGAAAACGGTAGCGATTATACCTAAACATGCGAGAGCACTCCAATTCGTTATCTTTCAAAGTAATAAGAGAAATCCTTTTCCAATTTCTAAGAACAAATCCTTAGAAAGTTGTAATAATTATTTCCCGTTACATTAATCTACCGCTGCACGAATCTCAATAGCGCCATAATCTCTATAATTTCAATTGTTCCTTTTTTATATTAAATTCATATTTTTTATAGTCTTTTTTCGATTCCAGTGAAAATTATGTAAATAATTCTATAAATGTTCATAAACTAGTCACCTATTTTTTTGAATGCTATGATTTTGAAAGCGTTATCAAAAAAAAGATTACAAGGGGGAAAAATGATGATTTTTAGTACCAACTTTAAAAAATGGGGCAGCATTTTTACCAGTGCAACGTTGGCTCTCAGCTTGGCGGCATGTAGCGGCTCTTCAACAAGTTCATCGAAAGAAATTAGTAGTAATAGTAAAGAAGCGGCTGCCTATCCTGAAAAGCCTCTTATATTGACTGCCCCATCCGGTGCCGGTGGTGGTCTAGATACTACAGCCCGTGCTCTATCAAAAGTATTGAAGGAAACTGAGTTATCCAAAACATCTATTACTGTGGAAAATAAACCTGGCGGGGGACAAGCCGTAGGGTTAGCTGATTTTGTCAGCCAAGATCCTTCTGATCCTTACCGTTTATACCTTCCGTCTGTTCCATTATTAATCAACAATTTGAAAAAAGAAGGAAACAGCCCTTATTCTTTTAGAGACTTAACACCTTTGGCACAATTAACGAGAGACTATGGAGCTATCGTAGTTCCTTCAAATTCCAAATATAAAGATTTAAAGTCATTATTTGCAGACTTAAAGGAAAATCCTTACAGAATTACATTAGCTGGAGGTTCAGCACCTGGTTCACAAGACCATTTAGTAGCCATGCTTCCGGCAGTAAAAGCTGGAGTTGATGCTACAAAAATTAAATTTGTCTCCTATGATGGAGGCGGAGAAGCTATGACCGCATTAATTGGCGGAAATGCTGATGTTCTTGCCACTGATATTTCTGGGACAGGTGAGTATTTAAAGGCGGGAAAGGTGCGGGTACTGGGTGTTTCTTCTCCTCAAAGACTAAAAGGAATCTATGCCGATATCCCGACTTATAAAGAAGAAGGTATAGATGCAGAGTTTACTATTTGGCGCGGGCTGTTCGGACCAAAAGATATGCCTGATTATGCTGTAGACTACTGGAATAAAACATTATCTAAAATGAGCCAAACCCCAGAATGGAAACAGGTATTAGAATCAAACGGCTGGGAAGACGGTTATAAGGATTCGAAGGATTTTGCTGCATTCCTGAAGGAACAGGAAAAGGTAATAAAAGAGATTCTCACTTCACTAAATATGCAAAAATAAAATTCTTTAGTAATAATAAGCTAGTTTTGCAGACAGCTAGCCAGATGTGCGAGAATAGGTTTTCCTCTTCTCGCCTTTTTATTTTAATCAGCAGCAGAACGAACTAGCGGTTCTGAAAAGCGGGTGTAACAGAAATTAAAGAAAATCTCCATAAAAGAAATTTGTTTAATTAAACATTCGATATTGACGAATCGATGCTCCTTGTAAAGAAGAGCTGGTGAAGACAAAATCCCGATGAAGGCTTCTGTTGCCCTCATCGAGGTTCCCCCATCCTATGCTTTATTATAAAATAATTTCCCTGTTTCCTTTTCTAAATACACCCAAATAATTATTCCTTCTTACGGTATCTTCGTTCAGGGCGTCCAATGATTCCGTACATGACTTCTACTTCCATCTCATTGATTGACACTAAATATTCAAGATACCTTCTGCCTGTAGAATGGCTAGCTCCAATAATTTTTGCAAATCCGTCTGCATTGATGCTTTCATTTATTTCTTTTATCTGTTGCCTAACTTTTTTTAAGGTGTGTTTATCAATGCCCTTTGGTAAATTCCCTCCCGGTTCTCCCTGTGCTACGACCTCTTCCCGGGGCTTTACTCTAAAAAAATCATTTAAATCATCTTGTTCTAAAGTCTTTAAATTGACAAGTTTTTGTCTATTTTCTCTATATTGTTCCAACGCCTCAAGAAATCTGTTTATCATAATGGGTTTCATAATATAGCTGAATGCGCCTCCCCTGATAGCTTCGCTTACAGTGTCAACATCATTCGCTGCTGTGATCATAATAATATCCACATTTCTTATAGCTTTTCTAATCTCCCATAATAAATCCGTCCCCTTCACATCTGGAAGAAACACATCAAGCAAAATTAAATCTGGTGTAAATACATGAAGCATTTCGAGTGCCTGCTTCCCTGTATTTGCAGTAGCTACAACTTGAAACCCTTCTACCTTATGAGTGAATTTCTCATAAATTCTTGCTGCTGTTTCATCATCTTCTATTATCATCACTTTGATTAATTCATTAGTCATTGTGTATTCCTCTCCCTAAATCATCTCTTGGTAAAACAATTGTAAATTGAGCTCCTCCTGAATCACTGGTAGAAATGAAAACTTCACCATTCAATTTTTTCAAGGTGTTTTTAACAATTGCTAGTCCTAAACCGTGATTTTCTCCTTCCTTTGTTGTAAATCCCTCCATGAAAATCTTGTCTTGCCATTCTTCCGGTATCCCTTTCCCATTATCTTCTATATCAAAAATAAGATCACTTCCAATATCAGTAAAAGATACTTTTACATATGCTCTATTAGAATTTGTCCGGATAGCTGCCTCCATTGCATTGTCTATTACATTCCCAAGTATGGTTACAAGTAGCTTAGTATCTAATGAAGCTGGTATACTCTCTAAATTACTATCCTTATCAATTTCAAGCTGTACTTTTAATTCCTTCGACCGATTTATTTTTCCAAGCAGACAAGCAGCAATGAAAGGATCTTTAACCGAAGAAGTTAGGAATACAACAATATCTTGGCGTTCTTTCACTTCTTCTGAAATAAGTTCCCGTGCCTCATCATACTGTTCGAGGGTAATTAAACCATAGATAGTATTTAATTTATTTAAATACTCATGGTTCTGGGCACGGATATTATCAGAAGTGCTTTTTACTTTAGATACTTCATCTAAAATCCCCTCAATTTCAGACACAGGACGGATAGTCAGAACAGCTCCCTGTGTTCTTTTCTTTTCTATAATCGGGGCCGCATCGACCACGTAAAGCTGATCGTCAAAAATAACTTTTTGACTAATTAAATGTTGTTTGCTAGTCGTGACCGATTCGATAATCCTGTTCAAACGGCTGTGCACAATTTTTGCGTCTTCCTCGATATGGTCGTATTTTAACAATTCCCGTGCCCGTTTGTTGATGGAGGTTACTTTGCCGTATTGATTTACTGCCACCGTTGCATCCCTAATTGATTCGAGGGTGGCTTGTTTTTCCTTAAACAAAAAGGAAATTTCCTCAGGTTCAAGGTTAAAAATTAGACGTTTCACCTTTTTCGCAATAACAATTGCACCTGTTATACCAAACAATAAAATAAAGACAGAAAATTGAAGTAATTTAAGGCGGTATGTATGTATTTTTCTCTCTACTTCAGAGGTTAAAAATCCAACAGATGCTACACCTATTGTGACACCATCTTTATTATAAATGGGAGTTTTTGCCTTGATGGCTTTTCCTGAAATTCCGGTCCCTTCATATATAATGGAAGCATTGTTTTCAAAAATTTGTCTGTTGCTTGATCCCATTTCTTTCCCAATATACTCCTTATTGTAATGAGAGTAGCGAATATTTTTCTTATTGCCAATTACAACATAGCCGGCACCTGTTGACTTACGTATTTCTTCTGCAATCGGCTGTATAATCAAAGAGGGGACAGGTTCCCTAAATGCCTCAATAATTTGTTCCTTTTGAGCTGTCATCTTTGCTACTGTCATGGCTTGGTTACCAAGTGCTGTTTTAATTATATCCTCAATCATCGAAGAAAAGATAGCGCTTGCAAATATTACAGTAATGCAAATTACCATAGAAATAAATAAGACCATTTGTGTAAGTAACCGCGGTTTTTTAAATTTTTTCTCCAATGTCTATCTCGACTCCTGACATACATGATAAATTACTATACTTTTATTATATAACTATGTTTGTCATATTCTAATCTTTTTGTGAAAAAGAACTAACCATTATCAACCCATAGTATTAAATTATAAGTTTTTCATAAAAAATCGCCATGACCTCCGTAACGTCGGTTTTTGACAATTCAGACATTCTGTTCTGGTGCTAAAGCTTCCAGCGACTCGTAAATAATCTCAAAGACTTGAACATACTGATTATTAGAATCGAAGTAACAGCAATAACGCAGCTTTGCATGAGAAAAATAAAAAAAACTATAATTATAGTAAAAATTAAACTTATTTTTGTTATGTAGTTATAGAGAAACATTAGTGCTAAGATCACTTTAGAAAGCGCTATCAAATTATAGGGATGTACGTAATTAGCTCGATCTCCATGTAATCTAAGTGAACAAATACTACAGGAGTTAGATTGAAAAGGGTCATCCTTCAATCTAGTTAGGATTATTACACCCCAATATTCGAAAGCGTTAATAAATTAAAGGAGGACGTACACTAGTGCTATCTTTATTAGGATTTTCCATGGTTACAGTTTTTATGTATTTGATTATGTCTAAGCGACTCACTCCCCTTGTTGCTCTGATGCTCGTACCAATCGTATTTGGCATAATTGGCGGTTTTAGCGCAGGAATGGGAACAATGATGTTGGAGGGTGTAAAGAGCATAGCTCCTACAGCAATTATGATTCTATTTGCAATTTTATACTTTGGGCTTATGATAGATTCAGGATTGTTTGATCCTCTTATTTCTCAAATATTAAGAGTTGTAAAGGGGGATCCATTAAAAATAGTTATAGGTACAGCGATCCTCTCCATGCTTGTTGCCTTGGATGGAGATGGTACTACAACGTATATGATTACTATTTCATCCTTGCTTCCTCTTTATAAACGGCTTGGCATGAACCCTTTAATATTGGCAACGGTGGCTATGTTATCAATGGGCGTAATGAATATGACACCATGGGGAGGCGCTTCTGCCATGGCTATGAGCTCATTACATCTTGAGGCCTCTGAATTATTTCTTCCCCTCATTCCGGTAATGGGTTTTGGTCTTCTATGGGTGATTTTTGTAGCATTTGTTTTTGGGAAAAAAGAACGTAAGAGATTGGGAGTTATAGAAACGCAATACATACCACAACAACAAGAAGTATATTCCCAGTTAGCCGCAACAGCAGAACAAATAGAATATCGTCGCCCAAAACTAGTATGGTTCAACCTTCTTTTGACTGTAGCACTCCTAATTTGTTTGATAGCTGATTTTATGCCGCTTGCGATTTTATTTATGGTTGCGTTTGCAATTGCTTTATTAGTCAATTATCCAACTATAAAAGATCAGCAAAAACGTATCTCTTCCCACGCGAGCAATGCAGTAGCTGTAGTTTCTATTGTTATTGCAGCAGGAATTTTTACAGGAATTATGTCCGGTACAAAAATGATTGACGCCATGGCCACTACTTTAGTTTCATTAATCCCGGACGCATTAGGTCCCTATTTACCAGTAATCGTAGCATTTGCAAGTGCTCCATTCACTTTCTTCATGTCAAACAATGCATTTTACTTCGGAGTCCTTCCAATTATAGCTGAAGCTGCTCAAGCTTATGGGATTAGTGCCGCTGAAATAGGTCGTGCCTCTATACTTGGTCAACCTGTACATGTAATAAGCCCTTTAGTGGCAGCAGCACATCTATTAGTAGGTATGGTTGGGACTGAATTTGGAGATTTGCAGCGATTCTCCCTAAAATGGGCGGTAGGAACTACTACAGTTATGACTATTGCAGCGATCATTTTAGGTGTTATTTCAATATAAATGATAAATGCATATTCCAAAAGGCTCTCTATACCATCAAGTTAAGAAAATAATATAAAAACAAAGTAATGACCATTCTGATTCAGTGCATATCTGAATCAGGATGGTCATTACTTTATCTGTAGTTCTAGTATCTCCGAAACAGATAGCTTCATGAAAACCTTCCTAAAAAATCATCTAGCTTTTAAGATTGGAATAGGTGTTGTTCTTCCAATTAGCATTATGCTTGTTTGGGCACTTTTGTTGCTCCCAATTCTAGGTTCCAGCTTCAGTTACCTGTCAGACTGCTTATTGAGTTAATAGTTTTTGGAATAGGTGTATTTGCGTTATTTGCTTCAGGATATCCTAGTCTGGGTAAGCTGTTCACAATTTTAGTATGCATAAATATGTTATTGTTGCTGTACTGGAGACAATGAATCTGTTCATACTCTTCTTCTTAGAATCAAGTCGCAAAACGGACAAAGGAGATGGTATCGTTTCCCACATTACCCTCTCCCCTTTTTTCTATACTCATACTGTCTTTCCTACTTGTTGATTTAGTCCAACGCTTTTTGCAAAAACGTAATTGTCCCTTGTAAATATTCAATCTCTAATTCCATCGCTCGTACACGCCCTTGGATTAAGCCTATTCCGCCTTTATTCACCTTGCTTTTCATGGATGAGAGTTCGCCATTTTAAATCTCCCCGCTTTAAACCATGTATTAGAACTTCTGCTGTCCCCATATTTGTTGCGAGCGGAATCGCATATACATCACAAAGACGAATTAAAGCAGAAATATCCGGTTCATGAGGCTGAGCTGTTAGAGGATCACGAAAGAAAATGACCATATCCATTTTATTCTGCGCAATCAATGCTCCAATTTCTTGATCCCCTTCAAGTGGACCCGATTGAAAACGAGAGATTTCTAATCCTGTGCCCTCCATAATTTTTATCCCTGTTGTTCCTGTGGCATACAGCTCATGTTTTTCCAAAATGTGTTGGTAGGCTTTTGTAAATTGAACCATTTCATTTTTCTTTTTATCATGTGCAATCAATGCTAGTTTCATCGCGTGTTTCTCCTTACCTATTTTAATCAACCATGTTTTTGATTCTGATAATCAGGTGTACCTGTCTGCGAGGCGCAAATTGTATATAGAATTTTTTGAACTGCTAAAACTTTCTTATCTAATTTCTGGCTGATTGTTATTACATCCGGATTAGAGAAACCTTTCTTCTTTGCCAATTCGTACATATCCAAACGATAGTCCTCTATGCTCTTAGTTAAATCTAGCGCCTTCTTTAAAATCATTAATATTCTTTCCTTTCTACTATTTTCACACTATTCAAATTAGAAACTCCTAGGAAATTGCATAAAATCAGGACAATTTTTATCATTCATTCTCGATTCCGAGAGCTTACCATCCCAACAATAGACGGGGAACAAGTAGTAGGAATGCTGTCGTGATCAGCTCCTCTCAGTGCAAACCTTCTGTAACCATACTAGACGGAATCCCTAATCGTTCAATCCCTTTTAAATATCAAAAATCTAATGTCGAGCATAGGCTCACTTTTTCTTCTAATGTCATCCACGAAATGAGTTCTTTTATACGGCTATCCATTATGAATCCTCAGATGATACCTCAAAAGCAAACGCTTTCATTTTTCTTTCTTAAGAATATTATACCGATTCCTATACTTCATTTATGGTATAAAATTCAGAAATTTTGTATTTTTCATAACCTTTTTTTCGAAAAACTTATCATTTTTTCTATTTTGGGGAACAGTCTACTATCGTATGATTATACATATCTAAGTGGCTGTGTAAAAAATCATCAAAGAAACTAAACTTCCTTTTTTAGAAACTAAAACCAAGTGATATAACTCCGCACTGGTTTCACTACTTCTTTGCGAACCATTCGTTAGATAATGGAGCTAATCTAGAATACATCAGACAAATACTAGGCCATTTCATATGGAAATGGGGATTAATCTTTTTTCTCATGGAAAACAGCTGCATTTGATGAAATGCCTTATATAAAGAAAACTCGCCGACTGGCAAGCCGTTAGGCGAAGACAGAGACGTAGTTGCACTTATACTTTATTCCTAAAATTTCCGAATACGTCGAATTTACTTCTCGCTGGAAATTTATACTTTCTTAAAGTGTAACAAAAGCCTCGCCATCATACAGCGAGGCCTTGTTTTTTGTACATGATGCTTTCTGGTTATAATTTCCTCGAAATTTATTTAATGGTTACTGCCTTATCCCTTTTGGAAAGGACAAGTAGGTTTTCATCTATATATTTCCGGGTGAGCAATGCATACTCCAATGGATGAGCGATAGACGGGTCCTGCTCAGCTTCAATTACAATCCATCCTTTGTAACCGTACTCAAGTAATTTCTTATACGGCTCTGTAAAATCAATACATCCATCGCCCGGCACTGTAAACATGCCAGCTAAGAAGGACTGCATGAACGATTTGCCTTGCTTCTTGCAATCTTCCATCACATTTCTTCTCGTATCTTTAAAGTGAACATGTTTAATGCGATCAATATACTTGTTTAATAGAGTCATATAATCACCGTCAGAAACGTAGATATGGCCTGTATCATATAACAAATGCACATAGTTTGAATCCGTGTTTTCCATGAGGCGGTCAATTTCTTTCAGTGTTTGGACACCTGTTCCCATATGGTGATGGTACACTAATTTCAAACCGTATTGTTCGGCAATCTTTCCTAGTTCATTTAAGCCTTCACATAAAGTTTTCCATTCAGCATCCGTGAAGTAAGGTTTTTCGGAAAAGACATTTTTATCAATCCCCTGCACACTGTAAGTTTGCTCAGATACAACCGCCACTGCAGCATTGACCTCTTGCAAGTATTGACAATGTTTATGGAATGCTTTGGCCGCCTCCCCGGTTCCATCGCGAATGATAAAACTGCTGAACCATTGACCTGCTATTTTTAAGTTACGAAGTTTGAGTTCTTTATTTAACACTTTTGCTTCTGGGAAAAAACCGCCCACTTCGGTTCCCTGAAAACCCGCTACTACAATGTCGCTCAGTAGGTGAGATAATGTATTCTCTGCACCGATTTCCGGTATATCATCATTGCGCCAACCGATTGGCGCGATTCCCCATAAAATATCCTGATTACTCATAGCTACTCATCCCCTTAACATTCTACTAATCTTTTCAAACCAACCCCGTGTGATATAAGGGACCGGCTGTTTTACTGTATAGCAAAATCCATTGCTGATAGTTGAATAGAATTCTTGCACGACTCGGAACCGCAACATGTGACCACTTTTGACATGTTTTTCCTCCTCAAAATATGTTTTTATTTCTATTGATCTCATAATCAGGAGGACAACGCTTACAAATTTGGTGAATTTACAAACACGATATCCTCCATGCAAACAACACAGCAACCTTCTTTGGTTACCATTTTTAAAGATGCTCTTATCAGTTGAAGTGCAGCTTCCTTACAGCTGAGATTTTAATATTCGCTGATAGGGAATAAAGGTTATCGTTTCCCTTTAAAAACTTATGAATTATATGAAATTTCAACGAAATCTCCCTAATAAACTTCTTAACATTCTTCTTTTTTTATTAAAAAACACCAAATGAAAACATAACTTTCTTACATTAGGGTTATCGATTACCCTAAGTTGATTTAATTTTATCTCATACTTTATTATATTTCAATGATTTTTTCAAAAAGTTTTATATTCAAACTACTTTTTTGACCGTGGTTTTACATAGGATACCGAAAGTAACTTTTTATGCATATTAACTATCCCTTATCTTCTCTTCCCCTTAGGTAAGGTCGTTGTGTTTCGTATTTGGTTTCCGCTTAATTTTATTTAAACGAACACAAAATAACTATGAAAATTAACGTAACTCTCTTTAACCAAAAAACGGCGAAAAAATCGAGTGAAACTACGATTTTTTCGCCGTTTTTTTCATAGAATTAGCCTATAACGCCTTAAAAAACTTAATTTTATACTGCTTTAATAGACCACATAGTCTTGCTTCAAGATTTAGGAAAATCAAAAAGGATGGATAAGGGCTGCGTCTAAATAAGAGTAAACTAGGCAATATCCCTATCCCCCCACCTTGCAAGCCTTAACAAACCATCAGGTGGATAGAATCTCCCGCACTGATGGAAATTTCATCTTATATTTTATTAATTTTCATTAAGTCTTGCTGTTGACTGACGAATAACAAGTTCCGGCAGCAGAGAAATACGTTGCTTCATGCTTACTTTACCTATTTTGCTTGGGCGTCGACCTGTTCTAAGTATTCCTGATTATCTTGCCCATTACGATTGCGGAAATTATATTCCAATTGTTCAAGTGTAAGTCCTTTTGTTTCCGGTAAATATTTCTTTACAAAACCGATTGCCACAAGTCCCAAAGCTACGAAAACAAAGAATGTAGTAGACAAACCGACCTTATCGAGTAATATCGGGAATGCTAAACCAATTAGACCATTCACTACCCATAAGAAAAGTACTGTAACACCCATACCTAGACCACGTAAACGAAGCGGAAATATCTCTGAGAGCATCAACCATGTCACCGGTGAGATCGCTCCCTGTTGAAAAGCAAGAAACGTAACCGTTAAAGTAAGCACAACATATGGAAGTGCCACGGATCCTTCAAACATAAGTGAGAATATTCCAATAAACAAAAGTGATACCGTAGTTCCCAATAAGCCAGTTATTAACATTGGACGACGGCCGACCTTACCAAGAAGCCAAATCCCAACAAAAGTCGCTAAAACCGAAATGATACCGTTTGCAATATTACCAATAAGAGCGGCCTTAGTTTCAAAACCAGCATCTTTAAGAATTTGAGTACCATAGTACATGATTGAGTTAACACCTGTAATTTGTTGAACAACAGCAATCCCAATCCCAAGGAATAGGATATGACGGATCCAAGGTACATTTAAATCTTTAAATGTTGCTTGCTTAGTGCCTGCCTCTTTAGCGAAAGTCTCCTTAATTTTATTAAACTCTGATTCAGCTTGTTTTTCCTCACGTATCTTATAAAGGACACCAAGAGCCTCCCTATTTTTCCCTTTTGATACGAGCCAACGAGGGCTTTCTGGTACTTTAAGCATACCAAAGAATAAGAAAATAGCTGGAAGCGCTGCGATAGCAAGCATGTAGCGCCAGACATTTTCATTATGAGACATTGTACTGCCTAAAATAGCATTGAGAACGAAGGCTAATAGTTGCCCAGTAACAATCATCAATTCGTTCTGAGTAACCATTCGGCCTCTTCTGTCTGCAGGTGACATTTCCGCTAAATAAGCTGGAACTGTCACGGACGCTCCCCCTACAGCAAGTCCTAAAAAGAAACGAGAAATAACCATAATAATTACGTTCGGAGCAAGTGTACATCCAAGTGCAGACAAAAAGAACAACACTGCGAGATAAAGAATGTTGGTGCGGCGGCCACTAATATCTGATAGTCGGCCACCAAATACTGCACCTAGTGCTGCCCCAAAAAGAAGCGAACTCGCAACGAGACCTTCGGTGAATGAATTAAGACCAAGTGCTTCAGACATAAACGGCAAGGCTCCATTAATAACACCCGTGTCATATCCGAAAAGAAGCCCGCCGAATGTCGAGACTAAAATAATAGTACGCAAGAACGACGTTTGATTCCTCTGTTTATTCATGAGAATTTCTCCTCTCTTTCCTCTTTATAAGTAGATACACAATTTTTTATCTATGTATTTCTGAATCAATAAAGTATATCCCAATAGATGAACAACAACTGGAGTGTGTTCAACTTTAATCAGTACTAATAGAGACTATTTATTTATTTTAGTATTTTTTTACAGCCCCTTATATACCCACCATATAGGTAACGCTTACATTTTTATCATATTAGTAGTACTAATTATTCTCTATACAGCTGGTGAACCACGCCTATAATATGTTTTATTATTTTTAAAACAAAGGTTATCGATAACTCAATAAAACTAGATAGTTTACATATTTTTTCGGAAAACTCTCTTATTCTCCTTATTTTCACATCCCTTTTTACAATAAATTAGTTTAAAACGCTTCCAAATCCATTTATCAAGCTAGGTTATCGATTACCCAATCGTTGTTTTTATTTTATCCTGCCTTTAATAAGATTTCAATACCTTTTTAAAAAAGATTACATATATTCTGACATTTCTTAACCCCTTTATTCGGGATAAACATTTGGAAGTGTTAGGACTAAAAAGAGAAGAGTGATTATCAGTTAACAGTTAGTGGACAATGAGAGAAACAACCTAATGCCAGCCCATTGAATTCTTTGTACTTTCAAAATAATCCCTCCATTTATATAATCATCAAACATGAATTACATTTATCACAGAAACATTATTAGTTCTCCTGTTTTCAATACCTGAGCTCAAATATTATACTCTATAGCGAAGCTTTGGAAGTTACCTTAGAAACTAAGGAAGTTAACCTGGACCATGAAATATTACGTCCAGTAATCACAACCGCTATTTTCCGGCCATGTAATTCCTTCTTCCCGCATTGCTTTAGCGCTGCAACCCCTGCGCACCAGAGGGTTCGACAATGTACTGAGAATCTAGCATTATTTTCATTGCATCAATAATCTCTTCCTCGGTCACAGTTAAAATTCGATCAATATGTTTTTGGATAATAGGAAAAGTAATAGTTTCAGGATCAAGCAACCCACTCAGCCCTTCAGCTATAGAGGGTTGTATATCAACTGGGGTAACCTTTCCATTTTGATACCAAACAGCTAGCGAGGGACTATTTATAGCTTGAACACCCCAGACTTCAATTTTCGGATTTACGGATTTTAGAGCCAAACATATACCAGAGGCAAGCCCTCCACCACCCATACAAGTAATAACCGTATCTACTTCGGATAAATCATCTAAAATCTCTAATGCAACAGTTCCCCCTCCTGTAATTACAGATCGATTATTGTAAGCAGAGAGAAAGGTGTACCCTTTTTTGTTAGCATCCGTCAATGCGGAGAGTCTTGCTTTCTCGATAGAATCAAAAAATTTCAAAAGGGCCCCATATCTCTTTAATGATTGAATCTTACTCTGATCCGCATCCTTTGGTAAGTACACATATGCCGTGGTGTTCAGCCTCTTAGCAGCGTATGCCAAGCCAATCCCATGATTACCGGCTGAAGAGGTTATAACGCCATGGTTGAGTTCTATTTGATTTAGGTCCAAAAGTCCGTTCAAAGACCCTCGAGCTTTAAAACTTCCGGTAACCTGGAGATTTTCTAACTTTAAATAAATATCAGATTCATATAAACAGCTAAGTTCCTCATTGTACTCCAATGGTGTATGACGTATATAATTTCGAATTTGTTTATGGGCTTGAATAATCTCTTGTAAAGTAATATTTGTTTGACTCAAGGGATCAACTCCTCATTATTTCTAGTAATCTATATTAAATTCATAACATATACTAAGTTGTTTTTTGCAACTCACTACATATGAAATTTACTTATTCAGTCAGCTCTATTTCCTCACCCGAATGAAGCAGACAAACTTTCACTTCTCTTGTATCCGCCCTATTCTGCAAACGATCAAGCGCATTAGATGTTTCTGTATAATAAGGAGGATTGTTAAACATTCCAAAGTGAATAGGGATTAGACTGTCTACCCCTAGAATCTTAGCTGCCTCTACAGCCTCTTCAGGTGTCATGCAAGCGTGAAGCTCACTTTGCACAGGAAAGCCATAAACATCTAGAACAGCTCCGTTAATTGGCAGACAGGCTACGTTTAGCGGACCAAACTCTCGAGCAATTCTCCACCAGTATCCATGCCAGAGAGTATCCCCGCAATGAATAACTTTTTGTCCTTGTCCTTCTACTATCCAAGCCACTTGAGGTGTACCATATCCATCTGCCGACTGTACCGCCGTCACTTTCATCTCCCCATATATTTCCGTATCCCCTACAGAGACTCCGATAACATTATTAAGGCCAGTTTTTCTTGCAATTTCAACGGATTCAATAGGGACTAATATTGGAATGCTTGATCCAAAAGCCATTTGAATAGATTCGGAATCGAAATGATCGGGATGAACATGTGTGATAGCGATTGCAGTTGGTTTTGAGAGTTGATTAAGCCTGATAAAGGGTTCAAGAGCGTTTCCCAGTCGTGCAGCTAATGGTTGATCTTGCCCCTTTGGTGTATTTCCAAGCGGATCAATCATAATGATTGTTTCCCCTGATTGAATAAGCATGCCTGCCCACGATAATCTTTTAATCAGCAATGTGATCCTCTCCCTTATATGGAAAAATATGCTTATAAGTTATATATACAATACTAAGTTGTTTTTTGCAATCAAGTATTTAAAATTTTTTATTTATACTATAAAATTGGATTTATATTAACATTTATCGGGCTACAAAAACACAGGGAAAGGAGATTATGTCAGATGAATAAAACGTACAACTTGCCTTGTAATATCGCAAAAACATTGGACATTATTGGAGATCGCTGGACACTTTTAATCATTCGTGAATTATTTAAAGGCAAAAAGAAATTTACCGAGTTAAAAAAGGCCCTAGAAGGAATTGCTCCAAATATTCTTTCTGAACGCCTTCGCAATTTGGAACAGGAAGACATTATTTCTTCTAACCTATATGTAAAGCATCCTCCCCGCTATGATTACGAGTTAACAAGCAAAGGGAAAGAGCTGCGTCACGTAATCAATGCGCTAGCCATCTGGGGCAACCGTCACCTGGATGAAAAGTACTATGAACTCGTTCATACGGAGTGCAATCATGAGGTAGAAATCACATATTTCTGTGAACACTGTCAGGTATCGACGGATAGTATAAAATATATTGACCTCTCGAAAAAGTAAACGAGTGTATCCTGTTAAAGTTAGGCGGAAGTGTTGCCATGAATTATCAGGCTGTTAACTTTATATATTGTTAACAGCCTTCCATTGTTCTTTCATCAAGAACGCTTGTTTATTTCGTACTCTGACGATGTAATCTTTGTTTATCCTTTTTTCAAATAATCTACCCAGATCTATTCTTTCAATTGGCATGAAATAATTTAAAGTAATTATATACATAAATACTTTACCCTACCCTTTAATACCAAATAACCTATTCGATACGTAAGGATAATTGCCATATCGAATAGCTATTTCTCGTTCAAAAAGTGTGATTCTTTCAATGGTTCGGTTATTACTAAGTTTCCCTCCATCGAGCACCCGAAAAGGAATAGTACTTAAAAGCATCATTACAATTTTCTTTGCACTTTCATCGTCAGAGGTCACATAAACATCGCTTTTAACCCCTTCATGAACAGGTTCTTCAAACACTTTAAAAAAAGTGTTTTTGAAGGCACCTACTACTTTTGTTTCGGGGATGATCCTTTGAAGCTCTTCAGCTGCCGAATTCCCCCACTCTAATGTAAAATCTGAAAAATCGTCTGTGAATGGGTTAGCAATATCAACTAAAATTTTGTTGGCTAGTTTTTCTTTATTTTCTCTTGCCCAAGGAATCAAATCTCTAAACCACAAAGTATGGATAATGATATTAGCATCTAGTGCTTCTGCGCAGGAAACTGGAATAATATTTTTCAGATCATTCTCATAAACCAATGATTCAATTCGCTTTTTATCTCTCGAAGCCCAAAGTAATTCATTCACATATGGCGCAAGTGTTTTTACCAGACCTTTTCCCATCCTCCCTGTTCCAATTACACTTAATTTCATAAATTAGCCCCCTAAGATTGTAATTTACATTTTGAATTTGTTCTAGTTAATGAAGTATTTTCCTCAGCTGTCTTTATAAAAATTCCCTAACAGCTTCAACCACTTCCTCAGGAGCTTCAAATGGAACGAAATGGCCTATACCAGGTAACAGGGTCAAGCGTACATTTGAAAAATAATCAGATAATCTGTCTGACCACATAGATGGAATAACTGGATCCTCTTCTCCCCATAGAACACAAGTTTTATGAGATATAACATGAATTGGTGAGCTAGTAGCTGCCTGACTAGTTTTGGCAGCTGCTCGTGCTTTATAATATGCGATACTAGCGTCAAAGTAGCCTTCTTTAGAATAAACATCAACTATATAGTCTAATTCCTTTTCATTTATTTTTTTCTTGTCTCCCGCCCAATGCTCATAAAAATGTTTGATGTATAGCTGGACGTTCTTGTAAGAACTACCAATTAAATTTCCTGCCCAAGGTAAATTGTGAAAATGTTGATACCAAAATTCCCTTTGAATTGCAGGATCAAATCTTCTTTGCCCAATCCCAGGATACGGGGGATTCAATAGTACTAGTCCTTTAATATAGGATGGGCATTTCTGTACCACTGTTTGTGCAATTGTCGCTCCTATGTCATGAGCAACTAATATCACCTCTTTTAGCTCTAGCTTTTCTATTAAGCTTATAACATCAGCAGCTAAATGATTGGGTGTATAACCTTCATGAGGAGGCAAAGAAGGTTTATCTGAATCCCCGAATCCTCTAAAATCCAGAGCTATAACATCGCAATACTGGGACAATGAAGGGATGACATACCGCCAATCATACCAAAATCCCGGCCATCCATGTAATAAAATAACCGGGGCACCTCCACCATACCTAACAAAATGAATTTTAACATCTTCATTTACCATTATGAATTTATGATTCCACTTTTCACTATATGGACTTAGATTAAGATATTCATTCTTTTCCATAAAACCTTCCTCCCATTCAAAATTCCCCGAAGTTTTCAAAAAATAATAATCTATTAACTGTTTTTAGACTCCATCCCTGCATAAGAATTGACGATATTTATTTTTAGTAAATCAAAGTGTTCATGTTCCTTTTTATTAACAAACAAAATAAAAAACTGAGATTTTTTATCTTTTTATTTTCTCAGTATCCCTCTCGCCTATAAAAAACGAAATGAAAAACCCTGCACCTAACAGGATGGCAAGAATTTCAAAAGCTAATAAGTAGCTTCCTAATTTTAGTATATTAATTGCCACAATTGGTCCCAGTGTCGCTCCTATAAATAAAATGAATGTATATAATGACACTGTTACCCCACGCGCCTCCGCACCAAAATGGCCAATTAACGAAATGAGGGTAGGAACAACGAGAGAGATTCCCGCTACAAATACGATGCTCATAAATATAAGGAATATTAAGTTAGAGATCCCCCCCATTATTCCAAGACCAGCCAAGCTCAGAAACAGTCCTATTCTTAAAACGTTGCACATACTAAATTGCACAGCCAATTTGCCTGCAAACGGCGAAATAAACATACCTACAATCCCCGCACTACGCACCAGAAGAATCTCATTATCGTTTAAATTAAAATTTGTACTTAGATAGCTGCCAAATAATATATACATACCCACGAATGAAAGCAGGAGTGTAACCGTTATAAGATAACAAGGAAATAAATTTCTTTTTATAAGAAACTTCCCCATTTGTTTAAGTGTTTCAAAAAGGTTACCAGAAGTTTGTTGTTTCTCTCCTTCCGGAATAAACAGCAATACGAGGACAGTCGTTACAAAATAAATTGCTGCAAGAATATAAAAAACGTTACCCCAGCCAAGTTGTTGATTTACTAAACTGCTAAACACTTGACCAATAATTCCTGCCATTAGAAAGCCGGTACTAACAAATCCGATTGTTGTGATTCTTTTCTCGATCGGAAACATTTCAGCGATATACGCTAATGCAGCCGGCGCAAAGGTTGCAGCCGCAACTCCTTGAATAGCTCGAAGACTTACAATCCATGGAAGACTGTCTAAAAAACCTATAATTGGCGAAATCAATGTTAAGAGAGCCAAACCTATTGTTATAATTTGTTTTCTCCCGTAACGGTCCGATAAGGGTCCAAAAAATAAGAAGCCGATAGCATATGCACATGAAAAAGCACTACTTGTTAAAGCTGCTTGTGAAACTGCAACGCCTAAATCATTAACAAGGACCGGAACCAAGGGAATCGTAATATATAAGCTCGATACAATAACTAATCCGCACCAAATAAGTATAGAAGTAATTAATAGATAATTTTTGTTATCAACCGATTCCTCCATACTTTTAGCTAGTTTAACCAATAAACCCCCCCCTATCGATTTAACTCCTTCATAGCATCTGGCAATACCGAAAGAAAGTTGCACAAACCACTTGCAGGAATAGCCAGCATCATTGCTTCTAAAATTTCCTCTCGGCTCGCACCAGCTTCAAGTGCACGAGAGATATGAACACAAACCGCTGGAGCATAGTGTGTACTTGTAAGAATCCCTAAGTACACAAGCTGCTTTGTCTTCTCATCTAACGCTTTTGAACTAACATTTTGATATAAATTACTAAAGGCTTTAAATATCTCAGGAAATTCCTCTTTAAATTGTTCGAACGCTGGATTACTCGTCAATAGAAATCCCTCCTGAATTAAATTTTCAGGGAATCCTCTCACATAAAAGGAATCCCCCCTGATTATTAAATTTTTAATTTGGATGGTAATTCGGTCATGCGGCTCTTAGCCAGAAAATCTGAATCTGTTGCAACGGTTCCCGCTTGACCCCAATTCGATAAAGGAACCTCTCTCAATACTACTAATACTTTGTCTGGAGGAAGATTAAACAAATTAACCGTTACATCCGTCAATTCCTTAATCCATTGTTGTTTTTGCTCATCATTAAAACCTTCCCAACAATCAACATTGATAATAGGCATTTTCACATCATCTCCTGAATGTAATTTTTTGGATAATGTAAATTATCTACATAGATTGTAACTTATTTACAAAATAAGTCAATACGTTACCTATAAAAAATTGTAATTTATTTTCATTTATCGTAAAATACTTACATAGAGGAGTGATTAAACATGGAGAAAAATCAACTGGAGAATGCTTTGTTGGACTTTGATTTGTTACAAAAATTAGTTGTGGGAATTGGAGAAGTATCAGATATTACTAGTGTTCCAACAAGAAAAATTAGGTACTGGGAAGAAAAAAATATTATTCAATCAGAAACAGAGGGAGAAGGTAAAACAAGGAAATATAATTATTTAAATATCAAAAAAATCCTTTTGATTCAGGAATTATTAGATGATGGTTATACTCTCGACGCAGCAGCGGAAAAGGTAGAGAAGCGTATGCAAACTATAAATGATATATTTATGAAATTAGCTAAAAATTCAGATAGCAACAATACTCATAAGGAATAAAAAAAGAATCTTGAGATAACTTCAAGATTCTTTTTTGATAAAATATTATTTAAAAGGACTCTTTTTAATTCAGTAAATGTTAGAAAAGTACTCTAAAAATCATAAAATATTTCTGATTAATGATGAACAATCACATCTTCATCCTATTGTCTGCTCTCTCACTATATTCATAAATTCCCTGACTGCATGAGAGATCCATTTATCCTTATGATAGGACATAATCATCGAAACGCTGCCTAGACCAGAGTCCCAAGAAATGGACTGAAGCCTGTTCTGGTTGAGATCACTTTGCACCGTCACATAGGGCAGCATAGAAATGCCAAGACCGCAGATGACACATTGCTTGATTGCCTCAATACTCCAAAACTCCATACCACTCTCCGTTGCAATTCCCCTGCTTCTTAAAAATGCCTCGAAATAATCCCGATAGCTTCCTTGTTCCGTAAACAAAAGATTCTCATTGTCCTTCAAAGTAAATGATTCCAAAGTTCTCGTCCCATCAGCATCCGGAGGCAGAATGATAACTAGCGGCTCTTCTAGGAGAACTTCAGTATGCAGCTCGTGATCTGTAAACGGTGCCTGCAAAAGGAAGCACACATCTAACATCCCTCTGCGAAGTTCCTCCTGCAGGTCCCAGCAGGAACCTGATTTCATAATGATATTCACCTTCGGGTAACGCTTTCGATATGCTTGGATAATAAACGGAAGACGGTAGATTGTAAGAGATTCCGGCGCCCCAATACGCAGCGTTCCTGTTACCTCTTGATGTGTATGGAAAATGTCCTTTGTTTTCGTATACAGTTGGATCATTTCTGAAGCATGCATTAAGAAGTGTGTTCCTACTTCGGTTAGCTGCACCGTCTTGCCAATCCTGTTAAATAACGGTGCGCCTAGTTCTTGTTCGAGAGATTGGATGTGAGCTGTGACTGTTGATTGCGCATACCCCAAATATGTTGCCGCGCGCGTGAATCCTCCCATATCTACAATAGCCTTGAAAGTAATCAAATGTCGTATCTCTATGATAGATTCTCCTCTCATCAAAATTCCCGATGGTTATAATCATGATTATTCATTTTACCGATGGAAAAGTGTTACATATAATAAAAATATATGAGATTACAATTTGTTTCAAGAATATTTGAGGTGATAGTATGCAAAACGGAAAAATTGGATTCATCCTGCTGAGCGGTTTAATAATTGGGCCTATACTCGGATCTGGTATTATCATTCTGCCTCCAGCTGTATACGAAGCAGCTGGAAATTATGCCATCTTCGCCTGGATACTTATACTGTGCTTAAGCATGCTATTTGCTTACTTATTTGGTAAACTAAGTATCATGATTCCAGGTGATTCAGGTGTTGCACTTGCAGTAGAAAGGGCGTTCGGCACACATTTTAAAAACTTGTCTGCTATCTTTTTTCTACTAGCTGTTTGTTTTGGTCCTGTCGCCGTTATCGGAACAGCCGGTCACTATATGCATCTCTTGACCTCTCAGCCGGAGGAATGGCTTACATTTGGCTTACTTTGCATTGTGTACATCCTATTAATGCGTAACATTACTGCAGTAGGGAAATTAGCGTTCATCATGTCAAGCTTTGTTGTTGTAACCCTACTTGTCGGCAGTCTGCACACCCTGTTCACGGCAAACGGCAGCATCAGCCTGACAGAGCCCATTACTGTATATGACTTTGGACAAAGCCTGCTTCTTTTGTTTTGGGCGCTGATTGGCTGGGAAGTCATTGGCAGCTATTCACTGGAGGTGAAAAATCCGGAGAGTACCATTCCAAGAGCTATTGCTTTAAGTTTCACTGTTATAGCCGTAGTTAGCTTGTCTGTCGCTCTCGCATTTCAGTGGACACGTACAGGTGGAATCAGTACACAGGAACGATCCTTGGCATCTTTACTAGAAAGCTTGTTTGGCAGTTGGGCAACACCGCTCATTTCTACCATTACCATTGCCTTATGCATCAGCACGGTATTGCTCGTTATCGGTGCTGTAATAAGACTTGTCTATGATCAAGCAAAAAGCGGTGTACTGCCGTCCTGGCTTTCCTTTAAAAATAAGAATAATGTTCCGTCCCGGGCGCTTCTGCTCATGTTTGTTATCCATTCAAGCATGTTTATGCTATATGCCACGCATACTGTACGTATTGAACAGCTTGTCGCTATCGCCAATACCTTCTTTCTGTGTAACGCCCTAATCGGGGTGCTGGCATGCATACGCTTATTTTCCTCGCCGTTCTTGAAAGCGGGAGCAACAGTGCTTTCAGTTTGCTTTTTCGGTATATTGCTATTTTCTTCCCCTTTTATTTTGGCAGGGATTGCTGCGGTTTCAGTTTATTTCGGGTGGCTGCAGAGAATGGAGAATAAGCGAGAGGATATATTAAAACAGATTAGTAGATAAGAGAATGATAAGGAAGAAAACCCCTTTCCCGATTAATCAGGAAAGGGGTTTGTTTGTAGTGAGACTTGTTGATAAAAAGCTGATAGGAAAACTTCTATCTAAATAATGTTTGTATCAGCATCCTTATTATGTTAAGAATTTACAATTGGTTTTTTATCTTCCATATGGTTCTTCTCTACTGCATGAACGTCTCGTTTTTTAAACAAGAAGTATGAGAAAATAACCAATGCTGTGATAAGCATCGTTAAAACGAGTTGAGAACGCATGGAGTCGATAAAAGCCATTGAAATTAGAAAAACCACAATTCCAAAGACTGTTACATATGTTAAGTAAGGAAACAGCCACATTTTCATTTTTAAAACTTGACGATTTTCCTTTTCCATTTTATTTCTCAATCGCAAGTGAGATATAGCAATAGCTAAATACACAAGTAAAGCAATTGCACCAGAAGCATTTACTAAAAAGAGAAAGAGCTTATCAGGAGATACGAAGCTAAAAATGGCACAAACATAAGCAAGAGCCGTACTGATCCAGACAGCCCGAACAGGCACGCCATGTTTATTTAATTTTAAAAATGCACGCGGAGCATCTCCTCTTTGCGCAAGGGCAAAAATCATCCGTGAGTTTGTATATAAAGCTGAATTTAAACAAGAAAGAACTGCTACTAAAACGACTACATTCATCAGCTGAGCAGCTGCTGGAATACCAACCATATCTAACAAGGTAACATATGGGCTTTTTAGCAAGTCAGCTGCATTCCATGGAAGAAGAATGACTAAAATAGAGACGGAGCCAATATAGAAAACAAGAATTCGCCACACGACACTGTTAATCGCTACTGTAATAGACTTTGCAGGATCTTTTGATTCTCCAGCTGCAATAGCTGCAATTTCTGCACCAAAATACGAAAAAACTACAGTAACAACCCCAACGAAAACAGAACCAATTCCTTTTGGCATAAACCCGCTATGTGCAGTTAGGTTAGACATTCCAGGTGATTGAATACTCGGTATGAGATTCAAAATGATAGCTAAGCCTATAGCCATAAATGCAACAATGGCAATAACCTTAATCATCGCAAACCAATACTCAAATTCACCAAACGCTTTTACAGAATAAATATTTGTAAGTGTTAATAAAAAGGTTAAGACGAGGCTCCACAGCCATATTGGAATAGATGGGATCCATTCATGGACGATGGCGCCTCCTGCTGTCGCTTCAATCGCAATAACAATTAACCAAAAGAACCAATAAAGCCAACCGATTGTATATCCTGCCCATGGTCCAATCGCCTGTCTTGCATATGTAGCAAAAGAGCCGCTATCAGGATTAAGAGTTGCCATTTCACCCAGCATACGCATAAGAAAAACAACGAGCACGCCTGCTACAGCATAGGATAAAATAGCACCTGGCCCTGTAGAGTTGATTACAGATCCGCTTCCTACAAATAAACCAGCACCAATAATACCGCCAATAGAAATCATGGAAATGTGCCTCGTTTTTAACTGATGTTGTAGTTGTGTCTTTTTTTCCATTATTACTTACCTCCCCCTTGGAATGCATTTTATTGCAGCTTGTTATAGCTTGGTAAAATGTTCTCTCCACATCCACCCTAAATAACAGAAAATAAAATATATTCGGAATATTATTTTTACAAGTTGATAGAAATATATTTTACTTCTAAATACTCTTCAATTCCATAATGCCCGCCTTCACGGCCTAGTCCACTCTGCTTATATCCGCCAAATGGCGCTTGAGCCACTGAAGGGAGTCCATCATTTAATCCAATAATTCCATATTCAAGCTGTTCACTTATTCGAATAGCTTGACTTAAATTTTCAGTGTATACATATGCTGCTAATCCATATGGTGTATTATTTGCCCTTTTAATGACCTCTTCTACTGTTTTAAATGCGGCAACCGGTGCAAGAGGTCCAAATGTTTCCTCTTTCATACAAAGCATATCATCTGAGGCATTGGTAATAATCGTTGGCTCAATAAAGCAGCCTCCGTCTCCGTTTGCCACGACATTCCCTCCGAACGCTAGATTCCCTCCTTTTGCAATTGCCTCTTGAATATGCAGTTTTACTTTGTTTAATGCCACTTCATCAATTAGTGGTCCGATATCAGTTTGTTGATCTAATCCATTCCCGACTTTCAATTTTGATACAGCCTCTACGAATTTACGATTAAACTGATCAATGCATGTTTCTTCTACATAAATACGGTTTGTGCAAATACATGTTTGGCCCGCATTTCGAAACTTAGATGCAAGCAGCCCTTCAATCGCTTTATCCATATTTGCGTCCGCCATCACAATAAAGGGAGCATGTCCCCCCAATTCAAGTGACACTTTTTTAACAGTGTCAGCTGCTTGTCTCATTAACAGCTTCCCAACCTCGGTAGATCCGGTAAAAGAAATTTTTCGCACTCGTGTATCTTGCAGCCAAGCTTCGCCAATTTCAGCTGGATTTCCTGTAACAACTTGAAACACACCTTTTGGAATACCTGCTTTGTGAGCTAACTCAGCTAACTTAATAGCTGTTAAAGGTGTTTGTTCTGCAGGCTTTACAACAGCTGTACAGCCCGAAGCAAGGGCTGGGGCCACCTTTCGTGTAATCATGGCCGCTGGAAAGTTCCAAGGGGTAATCGCTGCAATCACCCCAACAGGCTGCTTTTGTACAATAATACGTTTAGAACGGTTAGAAGCTGGGATCGTTTGGCCATAAATTCGCTTCCCTTCTTCTGCATACCATGATACAAAGCTATTCGCATACGTTATTTCACCCATTGCTTCTTTTAAAGGCTTTCCTTGTTCCCTTGTCATTAGTGTTGCCAGTTCTTCTTTTGCTTCTTCAATTAATTGATGCCACTTCATTAACAAGGCACTTCGCTCATCAGCTGTTTTCTCCGACCATTCCTTAAAAGCTTCATAAGCCGCATCAATTGCAAACTTAGCTTCTTCTTTACCTCCATTTGGAACGGAAGCAACGACTTGGTTTGTGGCTGGATTAATAACATCAATAACTTTAGCACTTTTCACATTTGTGCTCACTATGTGTCACCCCTTTTTCAATTCGAGAGCTAAAATAGAATCATGAAGGATATCGATCATTTGGTCCATTTCAGTTTTGTTTATTGTTAATGGAGGTGCAAATACAAGAGTATCCTGGCCATCAAAGGTAACTGATCTGCAAATAAGGCCCCGCTTTGCGGCTTCCGAAACAATGATAGGCGCTATAGGAGTTGAAAACTTTTCCTTTGTATCCTGCTCTTTTACAATTTCAATGCCCCCCATTAAGCCAAGCCCTCTGACCTCACCAACAATTTTCCGATTACTCTGCAGCCATTTAAATCCTTTTAGTAGTTCTTGACCCATTATTTCCGCGTTTTCAATCAGATTTTCTTGTTCGATTATTTCAAGGTTTTTCAAGGCAACAGCGCAAGCCATTGGGTGGCCGCTGTATGTATAACCATGCAGGAGCGTACCTTCTGAAAATTCAATTAATTCTTGATGGATTCGTTCCGAGAGCATCACGCCCCCTAACTGAGCATACCCGCTCGTAACCCCTTTAGCAAAACACATCATATCTGGAGTAACACCATAATGTTCAATCCCAAAGTATTTTCCCGTTCTGCCAAATCCAGTAATTACTTCGTCTGTGATAAATAAGATTCCATACTCATCACATATCTTTCTAACTTCCTTAAAATAGTCTTTTGGAGCTACATGAACTCCTCCAGCCCCCTGAACTGGCTCCGCAATAAACGCAGCAACCGTCTCAGGCCCCTCTGCTTCAATAACTTCACGCAGAGACTGTGCAGAGAAGTTTTCTACGTAGCAGAAATCTGGAGCTAATGAGTTGGTAAAATCCCGAAAAGGCTTCAGTCCTGTTGCACTCGTTGCTCCCATTGCTACTCCATGGTACGACTTAGTTCTCGAAATAATCTTTTTTCGTCCGGCTTGTCCTTTTAGAATCCAATAATGCCGAGCAAGTTTATAAGCAGTATCATTAGACTCTGATCCTCCCGAAGTGAAAAAAGCAGCACTTAAGTCTCCAGGGGCTATTTGAGAGAGTTTAGACGCCAGCCGAATTGCAGGTTCATTGCTAAATGTGGCAAAACAAGAAGTGAAAGCCAATTTTGACATTTGCTCCATTGCGACTTTGCCTATCTCTTCTCTGCCATGGCCAACATTGACATTCCAAAGAGAAGACATTCCATCAATCACAGTTTTTCCCGTCATATCATACAGATGAATCCCTTTTCCTTCAGTAAAAATAAAGGCAGGCCCTTGTTCTTGCTGCTGTTTGATAGGAGACGTGGGATGAAGAAAATGCTTTTTATCCAATTCTGCTAACGTTTGAATTACATCCAAATCTTTTATCATGATAGACATCCTTTCTTTTCATAAAATTAAGAAAGCCAGTATTTTGTTCGTTTTTTATGATATATAAACAAAATACTGACTGTTACAGACACTGCTTCATTTGATTGAAGTTATACTAAGATGAAATGTTCTGATAACAAAGCTACTATGTAAAACGTTAACTTCTAGGACATTTCATCTGTCACTATATCATTCAATCAGACTATGGATAGTTCTTTTTCAAGCGCTTTTTCAACTTGTATATATTCATAGCCGAGGTCTTTTGCAACAGCCTCGTATGTAATTTCGCCGTTTGCCACGTTTACCCCTAATTTTAAGGACTCGTTTTCCGAGATTGCCTTGTACACACCTTTGTTGGCGATTTGTAATGCGTAAGGAACCGTTACGTTTGTTAAGGCAATTGTGGATGTTCTTGGAACCGCACCAGGCATGTTTGCTACTGCATAATGTACAACACCGTATTTTTCATATGTTGGCTTGTCATGTGTTGTAATATGGTCAACTGTCTCCACAATACCGCCCTGGTCAATCGCAACATCAACGATAACAGAACCAGGTTTCATTGCTTTTACCATTTCTTCTGTTACAAGTTTAGGAGCTTTTGCACCTGGAATTAATACCGCACCGATTAAAAGATCAGCTTCTGCTACAGCTTCTGCAATATTGAATGGATTTGACATTAATGTCTTGATTTGGTTTCCAAAGATATCATCTAATTGGCGTAAACGATCAGCGCTTAAGTCGATGATTGTGACATCAGCCCCTAAACCAATTGCAAGTTTAGCTGCATTTGTCCCTACAACACCCCCGCCAATGATTGTCACTTTACCGCGGCTCACACCAGGAACGCCCGCAAGAAGGATACCTTTACCCCCGTTTGATTTTTGTAAGAATTGCGCGCCAATTTGTGCAGCCATACGGCCTGCTACTTCACTCATTGGAGTAAGAAGCGGAAGATTGCGATTTGCTGCAACCGTTTCGTAGGCAATAGCAATAACGCCTTTATCTTTAAGAGCTTGAGCTAAAGATGGCTCAGCTGCTAAGTGTAAATACGTGAACAAAATTAAGCCGTCACGGAAGTAGGCATATTCACTTTCAAGAGGTTCTTTAACTTTCATCACCATCTCGGCTTGAGCCCAAACGTCCGCAGCCCCTTCAATAATTGCTGCACCAGCAGCAGTATAGTCTTCGTTAGTAAAACCACTTCCAATCCCTGCATCTTTTTCAACCAACACTTTATGGCCAGCATTCGTAAAAGAAATGACCCCTGCTGGAGTAAGAGCGACACGGTTTTCGTTATTTTTAATTTCTCTAGGCACACCAATAATCATAATCTAACATCCTCCCTTAACAATGTTTAGTTACTTTGCTGCGGCTTAAGTCTAATCAATGCTATTCCCTTCCGAATCAACAGCACTCTATATAAATAGAACCGTCACAGCCTAAGGAATTAGGAATAGTATCTTCTAAACTTAATTTACCTTACTGATATTATTATAATCATACATATATATTATTTCTCAATAATAACGTGAGATTTCCTTACATTGCTTTTCTTTACATTATTAACCACAACAATATATAAACTATTGAAAATAAAGGGATTACCACAAAAGAAAAACCCAACTTACATAAAAACAAACCAGAAAACACCAAAACACACCTTTAATTTATTATACAATTAAAACGCTTTCGTTTTTTCGTTATCACAACTTACCCTCTGCTTTTAGAATCATCTCTATAATCATTATTAAACTGCTAAAAGTACGTTTACACAGGGAATATAGGTGTTTTAGTTTCAATGACTACTTCATGCTTTATAAAAAACTAGCATGCAATTTACATTGTCCGTTTTTAATTAACCTTATTTTCCAAAATAAGGTAGAGTATGATTGATCATGTTAGCTTAAAAAGCAGTTTAGGTTAAGATTGCTCCTCCTTCCTTAAGGTCTCATCATTACTATTACTTGCAAATTTCATGCCAACTTTTTTTGCACAAATCTCCCTTTAAATTCCTTTAAATGAATTCAAAACTGAATTAAACTAGCAATAATTAATTCAAAATTGAATTAGTTGATTCATTTTGAATTAATATTGTATTTTTTCAGCCGACGAACGACTGTTGCTTGGCTTAGCCCAAGAGCTTCGGCCATTTCGTATGTTGTTTTACATTGACGGTAAGCACGCAGCAGCCAACGTTTTTCAACTTCTTCCAAAGCATCCTGCAGCGTTAATCCTTGATCTTCAAAAACCGTTAGCGAAGACCATTCCGCTTCGTTATCATTATAACGCTGATTTTTTTGCATAAAGGGAAGATTGTCATGATAAATTGTATTAGTATGCGAAGTAACAACTAACCGTTCGATAAGATTCTCAAGCTCTCTGACATTCCCGGGCCATTCATATTTCAAACATGCATCAATCGCAGCTGAGTGAAAAAATTTATTCGTTTGATACTTTTTGTTAAATTTTGACAAGAAATACTCTATAAGTTGATAAATATCCTCTCGCCTCTTCCGTAAAGGAGGAATATTAATTGGAACTACATTTAACCTATAAAAGAGATCCTCTCGGAACTTTCCCTGCTTCACCATGTATTCCAAGTCTTGATTCGTAGCTGCCACTAACCGAAAATCTACTTTTTTGCTCCTTCCTCCACCGATTTTGGTTATGCTTTTTTCTTGTAACACTTTTAAAAGCTTAACTTGTATATCAAGAGGCAATTCTCCAATTTCATCAAGAAACAGTGTTCCTTTATGTGCCAGTTCAATCATTCCTATTTTCCCTTTATGATTTGCTCCTGTAAAAGCACCAGATTCATATCCAAATAGTTCAGATTCAAATAGACTTGCCGGTATAGCCCCGCAATTGATTTCAATAAACGGTTCCTTTTTTCTCTCGCTTCTATTATGTAAAGCACGTGCAAAGACAGTTTTTCCAACTCCAGATTCTCCTAGTAAAACAACCGTTGCATCACTTCTTGCCACTCGATTTACAAGCTCCCAAACTGTTTGCATTGTTTTGCACTCGATCACTATATCCCCAATTTTTGTTTCCTTCCCTCTCAATTCTTCGATTTCTGATTCATAACGCCTCATTTTAGACTGGAGCTGTTCATAATCCTCCTTTAACTTTTGTATTTCAGTTAAATTATGAGAAAAGCTAATGACTCGAATAATATTTTTTTGTTTATCAAAAATCGGAATACCCGTAGCCATTATAACCTTTCCTGTTCTCGTCTTTTGCATCACTTGAACTTCCTTTTTCTCCTTTAAAACCCTGGCAGTGACGGATGGAGAAAAAATATTTTCCTTTTCTAGTTCGAAAACCGACCTTCCTACCAAAGTTGATGAAACCTCACCGTATATCTCTTCAGAATTCCTAATGGCCCTTAACACGATTCCTTGTCCATCTGTCACAACGATGTTATCATTCGAGGCATTTATTATTCCTTCTAATTCCATCTTCAATATTTCTAATTCCTCTGTCATTTTAACCACATCTCTTTCTTTTGAGATTACTTAAAGCTAATATAATATTCACACTTCAAGCTAGTAACAAAATTGATTTTTGTGCAATAAATCATCATTCCCACTAAAAAAAGCAGTATCTCTTAGCCAATTATACTATCTCTTCATTATAGTTTAGGAAGTAAATACGTGCAGTTTATTTAATGCTAGCACAATAGCATTATCATATGAAAAGCCCTTTGAATTACTCCAAAGGGCTAAAAATAAACCTACTGTTTTATAAAGAGTACTTGAAAAAACATTGTACTATATTCAGAGATGATTCCTAATCCTCGAATTGTATAAACTCATTTGGGCTATTTCTAATATACTCACCAATTATCTTTAAAGTTGCAGGAGAAATTTGGTTGAATAAGATGTTAAGAGAACTTACGGATGCTAAGAGTTCCGAATTATTGTCAAGATCCTTATAAGAAGCATCGAATCTTTCTAAACTTCTCGGATAATTTTTCGCTTCAAGAATCCCTTCCATCTTCTCAAGAATCTGCAACATGGCATCAGCCCTAAAATACTGTAACCCGCTTTTGATTTTTGACCATGCTTTCGGCTGCGCAAGATAATAAGCACTCCACCAATAAAACTCAGCCAGAGAATTGCTTGCATGGTTATAATACACATTGAACATGAACAATGCTTGTTGTCCTGTTGTCAGTTGCTTATAAAGCTTTTCTTTCACTGTGTTGTCTTTTCCACGAATCTTAGGGATTATTGGCTCGAAACACACTCTTCCAAGCTTTGCATCTTCCAGCGAATCAAACTCTTGTCTCCTTATTTTTACTAACAAAATCTAATCACCTCTCCCTGACAATCATACATTATTTGGTAATATTAAGCTACTCTTAACTATGTTTGACTATCTTTAATTTGAACTCAGTTGTGTATTTTGACATAAAGAAATACCCCTACCGTTAGACTTTTTTGTCTAACAATTAGGGTACAGTTCGTAATTGTGGATTATTAAAGTAACTTTAGTGGTAAACTAAATGCTAGCTTATTGGGGTAAAGGATGTGTCTTACATGGATTTTTTTCAAAGTCAGGAAGCACTTACTGCCATTGAGTGGATTCTTCGAGCTATTGTTGCTTTTTTCTTTTTATTGATTGTTGCTAAAGTCTTAGGTCAACGTGCCATCTCCCAATTAAGACTCCTTGATTTCGTCATTGCTTTAGTTATTGGAAACATTATTGCCCATCCATTGTCAGACGAGCATCTTGGGCTCAAAGGATCTGTCATTACAACCATTGTATTGGTGGTCTTGTATCTTGGAGGCATTTTTATGACCCTTAAATGGCCAGGGTTTAGAAGACTGATTAGTCCTGCACCAATTACCATTGTTCAGGACGGAGAAATCCTTTATAAAGGATTAAAAAAAGCAAGAATATCCATTGATGTTTTATTGGAAGAATTACGGGAAGAAAAAGTAGAAGATGTGAAGAAAGTAGCCTTAGCGGTTTGGGAAGCAGACGGAAAAATTTCGGTTTTTTTGGATCCAAAATACGAACCCCTTACACCTGCATCCTTCCAACTGGAAACAGAGCCTTTCGATTTGCCAAGGACGATTATTAAGGAAGGTAAAATTAATTTCACGGAGTTAAAACAAATTCACAAGGACAAAGAATGGGTTGTTTCCAGTTTAGAAAGTTTATATCAGACTGAAGTAAAAAACGTTCTGCTTGCCACCCTTGACAGGAAAGATAACCTGAAGATTTTTTTATATAAGTAAATCATATCCAGTTATACGGATTGATTTAAGCCTCCATATAATAAATATCCTTTTAAAATAGATTTTTACATAGTCTATCCACTCCTTTCGCATGAGGATAAAAATCTTATTTACTTGTGATACGGTTCACCGTAACAGGTCTACTGGTGAAACATTATTCTCAATGATCTAAGCTTAACTATACATTAATTCTCTCATCCAAAGGACATCTGATACAGGCTGGGGATTGCGCCCATACAATTCCCTCGCTTTAAAGGCATGTACCTCATCATATATAGCTTTCATTTGGTCATACACCCATTGTTCCGTTCTATGTACCGGTGACCAGCAAAAAATGTCCATTTTATTTAGCTCGTTTGTAACCATATGGATTCTTTCGTATTGAATAGAATTCATTTTTAAGAAACCATTCATTTCGTAAAATCGTATTCTTTTTTCCGAGTCAGGATCTTTAGCGGCAGCTGGCTCAACCTCCAATATGATTGCTTTCCCCTCTTTTTTCAAATGGTCAAGGACCATGCTGCCTATCCCTTTTCCACGACTTCGCCCGCCTACTAAAATAAAGTCAATAAAGATATAATCAGACTGTTCAAAATATACAAGTACATAATCTGGGCCTTCCAGCAATTGATAAATTCCTTTTTTTTCTTGAAAAAGTATTTCAAAATGTTTTTTTGATTTCATTTCCTTTTCTGGAAAATACTCAGTCAATCTAGTATACCAATCGCTCATACAATACCCCTCTGCCTGAATTTTTTAATATTTTAACATCCTTTGATGTCTCCCCCATTTTAGTTAATAAATGTAAATTATTTATTAAGCCGCTTTTAAATATTCGTACTCTTTTTGTAAATCTGAAAATTCTAATTATATTTTTGCTAAAATAGGGGCTGTTATTATCTAGTCCATATTCATAAATAGGGAGAGTTATTCAGATGAAACAGAACAAGGGCAAAATAACGGCATTGCTAGGCTGGAGCCTGCACGCAATCGAAGCAATTGACAAAATGGATCGACCATATGTTGTTGTTGGTCCGCCTGAATTTCAAAGTTTTGCTGACACCCACGGTATCCAATTTATCCCATGGGTATTCAACCATTTAGAGGAGCGATCGGGTGAACTCTATGAAAAATTAAAGGATCTTAATACAAAAGTGGCTGTACCAATCTACGAAGAAACCGTCGAGTGGGCTGCTGCCATGAATGCAAGGCTTTGGAATAACCCACGCGTTTTCCATAAATCTTTGCTGCTTCGAGACAAAGGCTTGATGAAGCGTAGAGCACAATTGGCAGGTATCCGTGTCGGAGTCTTTGAAGAAGCAAACAACAAGGAAGATATCCATTATTTCTTAAAAAGAATCAACGAGGCACTATGTAATATAAATGAGGATGACTATGCCCCTATTCACGTTAAACCATTCGATAAAGCAGGCACAGTCGGACATTACATGATTCGAAAACCGAAAGAGATTGACCAAATTGACGATTCAGAATTCCCTTTACTAATGGAAAGCCACCTGGAAGGTCAAGAATTCTCTTGTGAGGCCTTTATCCATAACGGAAAAGTAAGGTTCCTAAATATTACTGAATATGTAAAGTTAGGTCATTCTAACTTCGTACCTGCTTCTCCTTCACTTGAAAAATGGAGATCACAAATCAGGGAAGCTATTGAAAAACTTGTGGATGCCTTTGAAGTCAAATACGGCATCATTCACCCCGAGTTTTTCATCACTCAAGATGGGACATTGAGCTTTGGCGAGGTAGCGAACCGTATCCCTGGCGGCCATATTTTTGAACATATTGAAAATGCATATGGGTTCAGCCCTTATCAAGGCCAAGTGCTTTGCTGTGACCCAGATACTACGGAAGAAGAAATTGAGGCATTTTTCCCTGAGGAAGTGGTATCCGCCAAAGGGTATTCTGGTAATCTCATGGTCTATCCTAATGTAAAAACCGTTGAAAAGCTGAATATACCTAATAAGCTCAAGACCCATCCTTATTTTGTAAAACATAATATGTTCATTCCTGTTACTTCCAAAGTGGCAGAACGGGTAGGATTCGGGAATCATTATGGAACCATTTTCTTTTTTGGAGACGATGCTGATGAAATGAGATCCCTTTTGATAGGTTATGATAAATACAATTTCTACCAATAACAAGGAGCGAATAAAAGGATGAGTACAATAACAAGAAAGAGAAAAAGACTGGATAAACAAACAGCAGACTTAAAAGGCAAATTTGAAGATGCTTTGGATAAGCTTGAGCAGGCTAAACCATTCGCAAAAAGCTTGTATCAAACAGACGTATTCCAATTAGCGATTGAGCTTTCTTACTCCAACGATGGAATGAACATTATCTATGAAAATGCCCATCGGTTTGACCAGGCTGGTGTTTTCCTTGGAGGTCAATGGGAGGATCCAACTAAAATGCAGCCTCCATTCGTTGGCGGTTCATTGAGGTCTAAACAAGGTGTCAATTCCATTATCGAATTGTTAAGTGAAATGAGAATGCTTGCGATTGCGAAAGGAAATTACATACATGAGGGCTTGAGTCAACAAGAAGCAAATGCTTTTTTAAATGAAGTCATGGCCCTGAATCTCGATCTTTTGTTTACACCGGAAACAGAAGAAGGACGGATTCAATTGGAGGATCATATGATTCGGGCTCAAAGCTTGTTCCGTTATCTGGGTCAGCAGCTTTCCTTTAGAGCAATCGCTAATCAAATTGTTCAAGAATTAGAACGCCTGTCTGTTCAGCGTCCTATTATGACCGGCCGGATTTTAAACATGATCAGCCTTTCTAAACAATTAATTAAAAGCAGTATTGATGAAGAAACGAAAGAAGCTCTTGAAAAATTTATACATGCTGCAAATGCTCCAACACCTTTAAGCAAGGATGTGGCAGATCAAAGAGAATATAGACTCAGACTAGAAAATGCCAATGAAAATGATCTTGAGTCAGAGGCTATAATTTTCGCAAAATCGATGAAGGAAATAGGTCTTGTATCACCCTATCATGCCGTTCTTCTTCGGTTCCTTAACCGGAAGAGTCCTGATAAAATTCAGACAGCCCTTGATTTATCAGAAACAGGGATGTCTTGTTTTAATGCCAATCAGCAACTGGTTCATGACATTATCCAGATTTCCATTTATCCTGAAACACGACAAGCTGTATACGGACTTGCAAGTATGCTTGATCGGGGGGTGCTTACACAGGAGCATGTACTTCCTGCCATTCGCCGCCTGTTTGATCTCCCTATTCATGCTCAAATACGGCAAGCAATTACAAAATTTAAGGATGAACAAAGCGCGATTAGCCTAAACGGTCTTCTTATTGCCGGTGTTGTGGGTGTTCTTGGTCAGCCCCTTGGTATGGGACAAGGGAACAATCCAACTTGCCAATCCGCAAGAGCCATTTCCCTCTGGGCTCAGCATGGAATCGGTCAACTGTTGGAATATATTGCTCGGGCAGCCCGTGACAATGATATTGATATGACATTTGAAGGAGAGACCATTCACTCAAGCCTCCTTATTGGAGGAGTAGCCCATGCAATCGATCAGGATTTGGATCTGATATCTATTGTTCTTGTACCACACCTTGACAAAATATATAACGAAATGATGAAAAGAACACTGCTTCGCGGAGAGGATGGACATAAGTGGGTAAACCCGGAATTTTACGGTGCGTGGATTCCAAAGGGCTTTATCAATGCGATTGATCAAATGACACTGAAGGTTACAAACTACTCTGCATTTGTTAAGTTATTCTATACCACTCACCATCCTGATTATAATGAAGGATTTGAATTGATTTATCCGAATCCCGTTGGTATTTTCATCACAAACGTTCATGGGGAGCTGCTCGGCCTTCATGCTGTATCCATTCAAAGAATTAAAAAGGACCAAAATGGAAATGTTCGAATTTATTTTTACAATCCTAACAACGACAGCGGTCAGAATTGGGGGCAAGGCATCATTGCAAGTGTTTCAGGATTTGGTGAACTTGAAGGAGAAGCATCCCTTCCATTCCACGAATTTGTATCAAGAATGTATGCATACCACTATAACCCATTCGAACAAGGTGAGACCTATATGGTTGAAGACAAGCTTGTTGAAGAAGTAGAAGCACTGGCAAAAGAAAGCTGGGGCAAAAATTATGTGTGGGCATAAGAAAAGCGTAAGAAAACTTAAACCTTTATAAATACTGTCTCGTGGGAGGATTTTCATGAAAGTATCGATAATTGGCACAACTGGATATGGCGGTGGTGAACTTTTCCGTATATTACATCATCACCCTGTATTTAGGATACAATCAGTGCATACGACGAGGGATGAGCTTCCATTATATGAAGAGTTTCCACATCTGAACGGAATTACAAGCTTAAAACTTGAGCATATAGATGCTGGAAAAATAGCAAAGCATTCAGATATCGTTTTTATTGCCGCCCCATCAGGGGTATCCAGTAAGCTTGTTCCGGCCTTCGCGGAGACAGGTATTCAAATTATCGACTTATCCGGTGACCTGCGGCTTACCGATGGAGAAATGTATAGGAAATGGTATAAGCATGAACCAGTTAAAAGCTGTTTATTGGAAAAAGCTGTTTATGGATTGAGTGAATGGAATAAAGAAAAAATTATCGATGCTAAATTAATCGCTAATCCTGGCTGTTACCCCACAGCCACGCTGTTGGGCCTTGCACCAGTCATAAAAGAGAAACTGATTGACCCAGATATGATTATAGTTGATGCAAAATCTGGTGCTTCCGGAGCCGGAAGATCTATTTCTAAAAACCTGCTATTCTCGGAAATCAACGAAAATTTCCAAATCTATAAGGTGAACGAACATCAGCATATTCCTGAGATTCAACAGCAATTGAACCTTTGGAATGCAGGAGTTTCACCTATTACTTTCAATACACATTTGCTGCCGATTACAAGAGGAATAATGGCTACCATATATGTAAAACTTACAGAAAATATCAATACTGATAGACTTATTGAATTATATAATGAACAGTATTTGAAAAGTCCGTTTGTGAGGATAAGGCAGAAAGGTAATTTCCCATCTGTAAAGGAAGTATTAAGCTCAAATTATTGTGATATTGGTTTACATGCTGACGAGAGAACAGGCAGATTAACAATCGTTTCAGTAATCGATAATCTCATGAAAGGAGCTGCTGGTCAGGCGGTTCAAAATGCCAATTTAATGAATGGATTAAATGAGAAAACGGGATTAGAGTTTATTCCCTTGTACCCTTAAGGAGGATTTGGAATGCAATTATTGTTAAAGGATAAAATTGTTGAAATTGAAAATGGGAATATATTATCACCACAAGGATTTACAACAGCAGGGGCACATGCCGGCCTCCGCTATACTAGAAAGGACTTAGGAGTCATTATTAGTGAAATCCCGGCTTCATCTGCAGCAGTTTATACCACAAACCAATTCCAAGCAGCTCCTTTAAAAGTAACTCAAGAAAGCATAGCGAGTGAAGGGCTCTTACAAGCTGTTGTTGTAAACAGTGCCTGTGCCAATGCTTGTACTGGAGAAAGAGGATACCAGGATGCACTAAAAATGCGCTCCTTAACAGCTGTTAAATTTAACATTAAGGAAAATTATGTAGCCGTCGCATCGACAGGTGTTATTGGTAAATATTTAGATATGAATAAAATCGCAAATGGCATTCAATCATTATCACCAGGCAATTTAGACAGTAATGCAGTTGATTTTCAAACCGCTATTCTGACTACCGATATTGTGATGAAAAGCTGTGGATACTCAACCATCATCGATGGCAAAACCATTACCATTGGGGGAGCGGCAAAAGGATCGGGAATGATTCATCCAAATATGGCTACCATGCTTGGTTTCTTAACAACAGATGCAGCCATCTCTTCTGAGAATTTATCGACCGCCTTAAAAAGTGTAACTAATAATACTTTTAATCAAATTACCGTAGATGGAGATACCTCTACAAACGATATGGTTCTTGTTATGGCAAATGGGCTGGCAGAGAATAATCCGTTAACTCCAGAACATCCAGAATGGACAACATTTGTTGAGCTTTTAACAAAAGCTTGTGAAAATTTAGCAAAGCAAATTGCTATGGATGGAGAGGGAGCTACAAAGTTAGTTGAAGTGAATGTACTAGGAGCAAAGGATCATGAGGAAGCAAGATTCATTGCTAAACAAATTGTTGGGTCAAATTTAGTGAAAACTGCCATATTTGGTGCCGATGCCAACTGGGGACGAATCATCAGCGCGATTGGGCAAACAAAAGCGGTGATTAACCCTAATACAGTCGATATTGCCATCGGTGATATTAAGATGCTTGAAAATAGTGTACCATGTTTCTTTTCAGAGGACGAAGCACGAGAGTATTTAAATCAGCCATTTATTACGATTTTAGTTGATTTGCACGTGGGTAATGGATCCGGTAAAGCATGGGGCTGTGACCTATCTTATGACTATATCAAAATCAATGCCAGCTATCGCACGTAAGGATCGGTGAAAATAGGATGAAATATATTGTTATCAAATGCGGCGGCAGTATTATAGACGAGTTAACACCCTCTTTTTTTACAAGTCTTTCCGAACTGAAAAAGCAAGGTTATAGACTGGTCTTTGTCCATGGCGGCGGTCCCGATATTAATGAAATGCTCGAATTATTTAATTTGAAACCACAATATGTAAATGGACTTCGTAAAACAGATGAGCAAACACTAAAAATTGCTGAAATGATTCTATCAGGCCAGACTAACAGAAAGCTTGTAGCAATGCTTCAGCAGCACCAATTTTCCGCAATTGGGATAAACGGAAGCGATGGGGCTTGTTTACAAGCTGATTATTTAAACCGTGAAGAGCTTGGTTTTGTCGGAGAAATCAACAAAGTGAACACAGAATTCTTAGAACTTGTCGTTAATGAGAAGTATATTCCTGTCATTACCCCGATAGGAATTACTAAAAACGGCGAAAAAATTAATATTAATGCAGATTATGCGGCAGCAGAGGTGGCCAATGCCCTTCATGCAGAACAATGCCTATTTGTTACCAATGTTGATGGAGTATTCATTGAGGGCTCGCTCGCCAGAAACCTTTCAAAGCAAGAGGTCAATACCTATATTGCAAATGGTGAAATTAGCGGCGGGATGATTCCAAAAGTTGAATCAGCGCTTAATGCTGTAGAAAAAGGCGTTGAAAGCGTTATGATCGTTTCCGGTAAAAAGACATTTTTTGAAAATGGCAAATGGAACGGTACGAGAATTTATCATAAGGAGCCGATTACAAATTGAGTCACTTATTTCCAACCTATGCACGCTGAAATGAGGAACTAGAAAATGGAGCTGCCATTATAAAAGAGATTCTAGAAAAAGCATACATGTCAGCTAAAAAGCAGGAAAGGGTTATTAAATTATTACCATCAAAATCCAAAGGACCCGAAATAATTTCGTGGTCCTTTTTAGCATGGCTAAATAATAATATTGAATTTTAAATATTAACGAACGGTGTCTTCCCTAGCATATGCCCTAAAGTCTTACCAAATGAATAAAATATTTTCATTTGAAATATCCGCTATTTTGTGTTAAATTGAGCAAATAATAATTTAAATTTAAAGAATATTCTTGAAATTAGGCGGATTATCACACCCAACCTAGTTCAGCTGGTAATCTACGGCTGAATCTCTGTCACCTCTCTGTAAAAACGAAGCTTTGGTGTTTTTTTCTTCTCATAAGTAATTCTCTTTATATTTGGCCAATATGATACTGTAAAATCAATATGCAGGAAAGGGAATGGATATATGGGACTTTTTCTTTTTACTTCAGAGGCCTCGTTTCAAAGAGCCTTTAATCAGTTATGGAAAACTTCCGCAGTAAATAAAAGTTTATTTCAACAGGCTGTTTTTGCAGAAGCAGCTGTACTTCTGAAAGAACCAAATGGATTGGCAAAGATTTTTAAATATGCTCATCTTTTTGATGAAGCCGGGGTATTTGCGGGGAAGCCATGGGAGAATGTCCGTAAGCTCAATCCTGTTCTTGTTAGAGGTACTTTCCATGCCGGCGGCATCATGGCAACAGCCGAGGCACTGAGCAATCTAAGAATTCTCGCCATTGCCAGAGGTGATTATGTACATCCAGAAATGTCGGTGTCTGAAGCAACTGAATTTTTGACGAAGGTTATGGCTTTGAACCTAGATCTACTTTTAATGAAAGAAACGGAAGAAAATCGGGTAAATCATCTTTACAAAGATAAACAAGCATCGGAGATTTTAGGATTTATCTCAGATCACTGTTTTTCGCCGTTTGTTTTTCAAAGTCTGTATCAGGAAGTCGATAATCTAGCCGTACAAAGACCAATTGTAACGGATAAAATCCTAAAATTAATTGCCAGCGCAAAAAAGTTAGCTGGCAACATGGAAGAGGCAGATCCAAGCTTGATGCATTATGTAAATGCCGTTTATTCTCCATCTGACATGGCCGCTGCAGCTTCCGTTGAAAGTTATGAAAATAAACTTAAAGCCAGCAATGATTTATTATTAACTCGGGAAGCCAATCAACTGCGTGCATCAGTGGAGCATACTGGGCTTGTTTCACCATTCCATGCGATATTTTTAAACTATATAAATAAAGAAAAAGCAGAATTGCTTCAGAGCATGCTGGGCACGGATGAAACAGCCAGGGAAAACCTGCGGTTGAATCTGCCTTTTGTTTCTTCTCTAATCGATTCAGCCGTTACGATTAAAACTAGAAGAAGCATTTATGGTTTAATACGCCTTCTGGAGCGAGATATTTTTACTAAAGAATTCATAAGGGAGTTAGGGAAGCTTTTAGAAGTTTCACTTCACGAAAATATTAAAAACAAACTTGCAGCAGTTCATAAAAACACTGATACAGATGTCCTTCGTTCTCTTCTAGTCTCGGAAATGATAAGCATTTTAGGACAGCCGCTTGGGATTGGTCAAGGATTTAACCCAACGTGCCAATCGACAAGAGCACTCAGCTATTGGTCACAAAAGGAGCCTGTCATGCTGATCAAAATATTTAATCATTTTCTTGAGAATGGAAAAATCACTATTAATTTTGAGGAAAGACCCATTTCTTCCGATACGCTTACGCATATCTCACTGGATGATGTGGATAATATTGATGCCGTATCACTACTCTTGATTCCTCACCTTGATTCTATCTATTTTGAAATGTTAAAGGCCGCCAAAGGACGCGGGCAGGATCCCCATAAATGGATCAACCCCTCTTTTCATATAAAAGGAATATGGACCGAGTTTTCAGATGCATACAATGACTTTGAATTTAAAGCCAAATTCCACCGATACTATCACCCTTCGATTAATCAAAATGTCAATGAAGGGCTCCCTCAGCCAGCTGGCATTACGATTTACAACAATTCTGGTCAAGCGCTTGGAGCCCATGCAGTACTTATTCAAAGAGTAGAACCTGACCCTGCAGGCTGCATTCGCGTTTATTTTTATAATCCAAATAACGACAGCCTTCAAGTGTGGGGAAACTTCATCAGAACTAGTGTTTCAGGAAATGGTGAGCAAGAAGGGGAGTCGTCCCTTCCTTTTAACGATTTTCTGCACTGCTTATACGCTTTTCACTTCCCAAAGCAGGATTGATGACTCTCATACCACCGTATGTATAAGTTACGTATAAGGCTTGGATTACTCCAGCAGGAGTTATCCAGGCCTTTGAAAATAAGGGGCGGCACTCACCACTTTAAAATAGTGAACGATGGAATGATTTGAATAATGTCAAAAAATTAGATCTAATTATTTTCAATTTTGCTGCACTCAAATTCATTGAGAGGAGTAAAAGTAAAATGACCATTTGTAAGCAATCTGTTCAGACTTTTATTAATGGAAAAATTTTCACTTCTAATCCGGAACAACCATATGCAAACGCCATGATTGTACGGGATGGAAGAATAGTGTGGATTGGGGAGCAATCAGATTTAGAAAATATAGAAGGAGATTATGTGGATCTTAATGGCAATAGAGTGCTTCCTGGTCTTATCGATGCTCATTTACACCCTTTGTGGCTTGCTAATGCATCCACCCAAATCGCCTGCACCCCGCCACTTGTCAATTCGATAACAGATTTAATTGAACAAATTCGGAATTTAAGTACGTCCAATAAATTAGGTAAATGGATTGAAGGTTGGGGTTATGATGAAGGAAAATTGTCTGAAGGAAGAGCTCCAACACGCTGGGATTTAGACGAAGCCGCCACAGATATTCCTATTTTCATCACTCGGACATGTACCCATACTGCAGTTGTAAACAGCAAAGCATTGGAATTAGCAGGGATTACGAAAAATACACCGGATCCACAAGGCGGAAAGATTGATCGAGATTCAAATGGTGAACCAACAGGAATATTACGTGAAAATGCGAAAGATCTCGTCCAGCACATGATACCAGCTAAATCTCTGGAAGAAAACGCAGAATCATTAGCTGAGCTAAGTACAATGTTACTTGCACATGGTATTACAGCAATAACAGATCTTATGTCCAGATCCAAACCAATTGATTATTTTGACATATATCATGCAGCTGTCAAAAAAGGACTTAAACAACGTACTGCTCTATATTATCTGTGGGAAGATTTGAAGGAACAACTTATATTGGGACCAGATAAAATTAAAAGAGAAAATCAAATTCACATTGGCGGTATCAAATTATTCTCAGACGGAAGCATCTCTGGAAAAACAGCATGGGTCAATCCGCCATTCTTGGGCGAAGAAGAAAATTACGGTATCCAAATGACAACTGCGGAAGAGTTATTAGCTGCTGCAAAAGCAGCGGAACAAAATCATATTCAATTGGTTGTCCACGCAATGGGCGAGCAGGCCATTGACTTAATCATTGACACTTTTTATGGTAAAAAAGGCTGGCTTACAGACGGTCCTTCTATTCGGATTGAACATGCGGCAATGCCTGCACCTCGGGCCATCCAGCGAGCTGCTGAAACGGGTATTGCCTTTGTTACTCAGCCAATTTTTGTGTTTGCAGAAATTGAGAGCTACCTTAAAAACCTTGGGTCTGAGCGTACAAAACAAACCTATCCTATTCGCTCTATGCTGAAATCTGGGATAAAATTGGCGTTTTCTTCCGATGCACCTGCGACCGCTTGGGCTGATCCCGTAAATCCATTTACTGGAATCATGTCTGCTGTCACACGCTTAGCGTATGATAATTCGGATACTGGACAAGATCAAAGGATAGATTTAACAACCGCCATCATGCTTTACACAAAAGCAGCGCAAGAGATCACACGGATTCCTCATATTGGACAGCTTACTATAGGTAATCATGCTGACTTTATTGTTCTTGACCAGGACATATTTGAAATTGATCTTGAAAAGATTAATACAGTTCTCGTTAAAAAAACATATTTGGGTGGAAATTTAGTTTTTCAAAGATAATTCTTTTACGAAATGCTAAATTGCTGTGGGCCGAGGTATACTAGATGATCCATATTGGTCTCTGCATACCTTTGCCTACTAAAATTACAATAATCAATACCTAATATATACTAACGGAAATCAACAACTTAGTCTTCATTTTATACCTCTCCTTTTACTTCTTTCCTCATAGAGAATCGTTTATAAGTATAAGCATCACTTGTTCTATGAGTAAAATAGAGAAAGTGATGGAAATTCACTTGACAATAAACAAATCGCACTTGATTACTAAAAATCGATATATAAATGTCAACTTAGACAAATTTGTTTAACGTGTTCATTTCACTGCCACTTAACTAGATAATACTATACAGATATGATACATTATAAAAAAGTAACTACTATATACGGAAGGGATTTACTATGTTGAATACTGAACAAATCAATCTGGAAACCTCCTTTATTTTAATTGAACCAAACACTCCTTTAGTAGAATTAAAAAACAAGATCCTACAGTACCAATTTGCCGTAATTACAGGGGAAAGACACTATACCATTACAAATAGTGAATATAACTTTATCCTATCAGATACCGATTCAAAGCCTGTAATTCTCCGGCTTGAAGAAATGGAATGGATTCCTTCTACAGTCCTTACAATGTCAGAAATTTTTGAATCAAACGCAGATTGGAGACGCCCAGTTCTAATAAAAAACGAAGAAAAAGAAAATATTATGGGAGTTATAACCGCTAACGAGTGGATTCGAAGCTTACAGGTTGAAAATAAAAAGATAACTGCCTATTTTCACACATTAGCAGAAACAGTGAATGATGCCGTTACAGCTGTAGATCAGGAGGGCAAAGTAATTTGTTGGAATGCCCCTGCAGAAGGGACTTATGGAATCAAGCGTGAAAATATTCTCGGCCGAAAAATCGGGGAATACTTCCATGTAGAGGATATCGTGTTACATCGTATTTTAAATGAGGGCCGCCCGGTTCGAAAAGCATATCATCGCCCTGACAGTGATACCCACGTTTTAATCAACGCTTCTCCAATTATACAAGACAATATCATTATCGGAGGAATTGCAACGGAGCAAGATATTACTCGAATTGTTCGACTTAACGAAGAATTGTATTCATCTTTGCCTCAGCTTGTCCATCCAGAAAATCCTTTCTCTTCTATCATTGGAACTGGGCCAGAAATTCAACAAGTGTTACAAATTGCACAGAAAACTACTTATGCTGATATCCCCGTCCTCTTAACTGGTGAATCCGGATCTGGGAAAGAGATGCTGGCACAAGCGATTCATTACAGCAGTTCAAGAAAGAATGAGCCTTTTTTATCCGTCAACTGTATCTCTGTTCCTGCAGGGCTTTTAGAAGCAGAATTGTTCGGCTATCAAAAAAAAGCTTTTACAGATGAGGAACAAGTGGGACAGTCTGGTAAGCTGGAACAAGCAAGTCAGGGAACTCTGTTCATTGCAGATATTGACCGAATGCCATTTGATATTCAAGTAAAACTTTCAAATTACTTGGAACATCAATCATTTTATCGTATAGGAGGAACAGAATTAGTTACAGCCCAAACACGCATTGTCGCCTCTGCTTCGCCTATAATAGACACAATGGTACAAGAGGGAACTTTTCATAAGGATCTTTATTACCAGTTAGCCGTAATAAAAATCGACATTCCTCCATTGCGTGAACGAATCGAGGATACTGTGGAGTTAGTTCAAAAATTCATGCAAGAATTTACCGTAAAGTATAAGAAGCCAATGCCAAATATTGATCCAACGGTTATGACTGCATTAATAAACTATGATTGGCCAGGAAACGTCCGAGAGCTTCGAAATGTAGTAGAACGCTTTATCTTGCTGAATGATGAGGATGTGATTACACTCGAACATCTTCCAAAAGAAGTGGCTGCTTCGAGTCAGCCTATACATGCTAATCCTATAGCTATCCCTAGCCAAGACACGCCATTATATAAAGAACGTATATCTATCAATGAGGAAGCTTTCATGATTGAAGAAGCGTTACGTAAAACATATGGAAATAAAAGTGCAGCAGCCAAGCTGCTTGGTATATCCAGGGCAACACTATACAATAAAATTAAAGAATACAGGCTCGATTCACATAGTGAGTAACAAAAGCTATTATTGATATATTTGGGATCCAGTATAAAACAAAAGAGTTCAATCCAGGTTAGGATTGAACTCTTTTTGTATAGCTACCTTAATTTTGAAAGGTTAAGTTAAATTAGCATTTATGTTTTTTAGACCCATCGTGCTGTTAGTAACTGAGAATCATATAGATTTTTCCTATTTGTAATATACGAACTAACTAAGAATAAATGGCAGGTAAGCTAAACTTGTTTACTCTTCCTAATAGTAAAAGAAGGCTTTATCTATCGCACCCTGCATTCCCTTCATTTACTTGGAGAAGAATCCTTTAAGAGCAAAAGCTACATTTTGCGGTCTTTCTGCCAAACAGCGCATAAAGTACCCAAACCAATCATTTCCAAAAGGAATGTAAACACGCATTTTGTACCCTTCTTGAACTAAACTTAGTTGCATATCAGTTCTAAATCCATATAACATCTGAAATTCAAATTGGTCACGTGGAATATTATGTTTTTGAACGAATTCTTTTACTTTGGCAATAATATGGTGATCATGGGAAGCAATTGCGGTATAGCTGCCGCTCAGCAAATGCTCTTCAATGATTCTCATATAATTTTCATCTACCTCTTGTTTCTCTTGATAGGCAACTTCAGGAGATTCCTTATAAGCTCCTTTAACTAAACGCAGAGAAATTCCTTTTAATTCTTTCACATCCTGTTCAGCACGGTATAAGTAAGCTTGAATCACTGTTCCTACATTATCATAAGTTTGGCGCAGTTCTCTCAGGATATCTAACGTGATTTGACAATGCGCATGGTCTTCCATATCAATTCGGACAAAATTATTGTGTTTTTTTGCTGTCTCAAGAATTCTCCGCATATTTCCAACACAAAAGTCCCGATCAATATCCAACCCTAGTTGAGTCATTTTAACAGATAAATTACTATTTACTCCAGCTTGGGCAATGGCTTCTAAGGTTCTTACATTATATTCTGTTGCTTCTATCGCTTCTTCTCTACTTGAAACGAATTCTCCTAAATGATCAAGTGTACAAACTAAGCCTTTTTTATTTAATTCTTGAACTTTTTTAATAGCACTCTCGATAGTATCTCCCGCCACAACTTGGGAAGCTCCAAATCGGAGACCCCACTTTTTCGCAGCCTTATTTAATCCCTTACTTTGAGAAGCATAAAGAAAGACATTTTTTGAGACCTCTGCTAACATAAGCTACCCTCCCCTTAGATGCTACGTTTCTATTCTTGAATGAAAAAATTTTATAAGTGGGCAGCCTTTTTAAAGTTGCCCACTTTTTCTTAAAACATTTCGCTCGTTGTTTTCGCCTGCATATGCAGAATAAGGTAATCAGGTCCTCCTGCCTTTGAGTCCGTTCCTGACATGTTAAACCCACCAAACGGATGGTATCCAACGATCGCTCCCGTACAACCTCGATTGAAATAAAGGTTCCCTACATGAAATTCTTCTTTTGCCCGCTCAATATGGTCACGATTGTTAGTAATTAATGCTCCTGTTAATCCATAATCCGTGTTGTTCGCAATTTTCATCATATGGTCAAAATCACGCGCCTTACAAAAAGCGACAACAGGGCCGAAGATTTCTTCCTGCATGAGACGTGCTTTTTCGTCTACATCAGCAATGATGGTCGGTTGAATAAAGAATCCTTTAGAGTCGTCACCTTCTCCACCCGTCATCAACTTGCCTTCTTCCTTACCGATTTCGATATATTTCATAATTTTATCGTAAGAAGCCTGACTGATAACAGGACCCATATAGGTATTTACATCTTCTGGATTACCAACCGTTAAGGTTTTTGTTAATGCCACGGCTTTTTCAAGTACTTCATCATAAACATCCTGGTGTACCACTGCACGGGAACCTGCCGAACACTTTTGTCCTGAGAATCCGAATGCAGAATAAACAATGGAGGATGCTGCTAAATCTAAATCTGCGTCTTTATCTACAACTACTGTGTCTTTTCCGCCCATTTCGGCAATCACACGCTTTAACCAAATTTGCCCCGGATGTACTTTTGCCGCACGCTCATAAATACGGCAGCCTACTTCACGAGATCCTGTGAAGGAGATGAAGCGAGTTTTTGGATGATCAACAAGATAATCGCCTATTTCCGCACCCTCTCCTGGAATATAGTTGAGCACCCCTTGAGGAAGACCTGCTTCATCCATGACTTCCACGAACTTTGCTGCTACTACCGGCGTATTGTCAGACGGTTTAAGAAGGACGGTGTTCCCCGCTACTATAGCTGCCGTCACCGTTCCAGCCATAATTGCCAATGGGAAGTTAAATGGTGAAATGATGACACCCACACCCAGTGGTATGTACGTAAACTTGTTACTTTCTCCCTCACGGCTTTGTACAGGGACCCCGTCCTTTAATTGCATCATCTGACGAGCATAGAATTCAAGAAAGTCAATGGCTTCTGCTGTATCTGCATCAGCTTCCTTCCAAGGTTTCCCAGCCTCTTTAACAAGATAGCCCGAGAATTCATGTTTACGACGGCGAAGGATAGCTGCTGCTCGAAATAAGATGTTTGCTCTCTCTTCCGGATCTTGCTTTTTCCACGTTTCGAATGCAGAAAGTGCAGCTTGCATCGCTTTTTCAGCCCATTCTTTATTAGCCTTGGAAACTATACCAATAACTTCCTTCTTATTACTCGGGTTAATCGATATAGTTTGTTCATCCGTTTTAATATGTTCGCCTCCGATAACAAGCGGGTACTCTTGGCCTAATTTTGACTGAACTAACATTAAAGCTTCTTCAAATGCGTGTTTATTTTCTTCTAGTGTAAAGTCGGTAAACGGTTCATGTTTGTATGGTTTAATTTGGTTCTTATATTCTGTAATCATGCGGCTCTCTCCCTTATATAAAATAATAGTTTTTTTGCTTACCATTAGATTTTTATAATCAATAAATACCTAACTAAAACATCGATTTTAGTATTTCTTCTTAAACTACTAAAAACAATCCGTAATGATTCTAAAATAAACAAGCGTCTATCAATTGACATATTATGCTAGTTATTACTTTATTTTCAATACTGCTTTAGTGAAAATATTGTGTTGCTATAATATCGCCTCCTTTAAAATTATTACATAATTTTAAATATGTTAAATTTTCTGATTCGTTATAAATGTATTATAAACATTCTTTACACTTTTGTATATTATTTTTTAAAAAATTGTTTAACTTTATTTTTAGAAACAAAAATGTACAATAAGTAACGAATGATAAACAATTTTGTTTTCACAACAAACTCTATACAATTTACTATTTTTCCAAACATTCATATTAAACTTCCTAACGTAAGTATGGTTCAAATACATTAAAAAACTGTATCCTATAGACTTGCATCCATGCCAGGTGCACACAAAAAGCCTCGAATACTATTAAATTCGAGACTTTTTCAAAACAGCGTGCTAGATATTTTACTATTTTTAAGTATTTTATCTTTCTAGGAAACAAATATGGCTTTTAAACAACGGCTATAGCTAAACAAGGATCATTAAAACAAACAACTTCCGTAAGAATTTTGCAACCTTGGAGTTTTTCAAAAACTTCTCTCGCTTCTTCTTCTGTATCAAATTCAAACATTGTAGTGTGGTTTCCTTTTGAGTAGACAGTGATTACCCACATAAAAACATCTCCTATGAAAAGATAAATTTTAGCCCTTTGCTTTGTACTGAAGAGGCATTTGCTTCTTTTTCTCCGATATTAAACCAGTTGATCGTTTGTTCTTAGTGACAAAGAAGGAAACCAAAACGAATACCACGATAAGTAAGGTTAAAAAGAATTGTGAACGCATTGAATCAATAAATGGCATCGCTACAAAGACACTGGCGATCGCAATAATTGTGGCATATGTCAAGTAAGGAAATAACCACATTCTTATTTTCAGTGCTTCAGGGTTTTCTTTTTCATATTTTCTCCTCATACGGAGTTGGGAGAAGGCAATCACCAGATAAACAAGAAGCGCTACTCCTCCGGAAGCATTAACTAAAAAGAGAAATATCTTATCCGGGGATAGGTAATTGAATATCACGCTAATATATGAAATCACAGTACATCCCAAGATAGCATAAAGCGGTACTCCATTCTTGTTGACCTTAAAAAACATACGGGGAGCATCACCATTTTGTGCCATAGCAAACAACATACGGGAACTTGTGTAAAGACCGGAATTCAAGCAAGAGAGTACGGCTGTCAGAACAATAAAATTCATGATTTGGGCCGCAGCTGGTATGTTCACAAGCTCAAGTACGGAAACAAAGGGATTTTTCAGCAGAGTCTGAGAATCCCATGGGAGAATCGTAACTAGCACTAAAATTGAACCTAGATAGAAAACTAAGATTCGATAAATAACACTGTTTGTCGCAACAGTAATGGCTTTTTCAGGATTTGGTGTTTCTCCTGCTGCAGTTGCTACAATCTCACTCCCCATAAACGAGAACATAACGAGAGTGATTCCCAAAAATATAGAATTGATTCCATTTGGGAAGAATCCGCCTCTATGTATAAGATTAGAAACCCCAGGTGATTCTATGCCAGGTACGAAGCCGAATATAATGGCCCCTCCCAAAATTAAAAATAAAACAATGCTTACTACTTTAATAAGGGAGAACCAATACTCGAACTCGCCAAACGATTTAACAGAGTACACGTTAGTCAGGGTTAATAAGAAGGTAAGGACAAGACTAACCGACCAAGAAGGCAAGGAAGGAAACCAGTACTGAATAATGTTCGCTCCTGCGATTGCTTCAACAGCAATAACAATAACCCAGAAAAACCAATATAGCCAGCCGATTGTATATCCAGCCCACGGACCTAGCGCTTCCCGAGCATACGTGGCAAAGGAGCCACTAGATGGGTTGACCATTGACATTTCCCCCAGCATACGCATGACCAAAACCACAAGCAGTCCTGCCAGCGCATAGGAGAAAATTGCAGCCGGTCCTGCCATATTAATTAAGGATCCACTCCCTACAAATAATCCAGCACCAATGATTCCCCCCAGAGAAATCATGGTAATATGGCGAACTTTTAACTCTTTCTTTAATTCCGTTTGATGATTCACATCCTGCCCCTCCTCTATTATAAAAAATATAATACCGAACAATAACCAAAGCTGTTTAATTTGCTTAGCATAGAAAAAAAAGATCGTGAAAACCCTTTCATTTTTAAGTACCGCATCCGAGACCTATCGAAATTCCTCCTTTGTCTAATCCGCTTATTAGATGAATCACTGGCAAATTCAATTGAAATGCGGAATAGTAGATTTTACCCCCTTAAATTTTGCAATATTTTGAATATATATCGCAAACACATTGTATAAAATTTTGTTCAATTTTGTCAATACAATAAACCAATTTTTACACTTTTGTTAATATTTCAGTATGATTATATAATGTGTTATTTTTTTAAAAAACTATATTATTACCTTTTCCAAGATAAAAAAATAATTGGTTCCGGTGCAAAAATCTTGGAAACTTGGAAATACACTAATGTTAGTAATATAAACAAGCTGTGTATCTGTATGAAAAATCAACAAAATGTAAGCGGAAATATTATGTTTTACTCCTATTTATAATATTCATAAAAGTACACCTTTCAAGGTATTCTTATTCTTTGTAATTTAAAATGAAAAAAGGCTGACTGAATGTCAGCCCTTCTAGGGTTCCAAGTTCAAGCCTATGGATGATCCCGCTATACCTCATCTATGCTAACTTCATTTCTTCTTGAGCTGTTAACTCTTCTATGACAACACAATGATATAACGGAAAGGCTCCAGTACCCAGCTCCTCCCAGTCAAATAACCCGCTCCACTGACCAAACCGCTTCCGCTTTTCTGATATCCATTTCGTATGGAATGTATCTTCTTTATCAACTCGTTTATACGTATGTGCCCGAAATAGTCCCGTTGTGCTTGCAGCAAGTTTTCGGGTAATATTATCTAACAATAATTACCCTAGTGCGATAAAGCAGCTGAAAAAGTAGGAATTGGAATTCCTTGCTGCGCAGCTATTGCAATAATTTGTCGTAGTCCCTCCTGGTAGGATCCTGTAATTTCTATAAAGCATGGGTCAAGTAGAAGCTTCGGTAAGCTAGCATTACGGTCGTACGCTTCTTTGATATTTTGTAAAAAGCCTGCTCGGATAATACAGCCTCCTCTCCAAGGCAATGCGATACTGCCGAACTCAAGGTCCCACCCGCACTCCTCTGAAGCTGCCTTCAATTGAGTCAAGCCTTACGCATACGAATGAATTTTACTCATATATAAAGCTTGGCGTACCGCTTCAATCAATTGTTCCTTTTCAATTGCAAGTGCCGGTTTGTCTTTAGGACCAAATAATACCTCGCTCGTATGCACCCTCTCCTCTTTTGCAGCAGATATATAACGTACGAATATAGATTCTACTAATTCACTAATCCACTCTCCTCTTTTGTAACGAAGAGGGAGTTGCTTCTTTTTTATTAGATGATGAATTAGATATCCCTTTATTCTTAGTTAAAAAGAAGGAACAAACTACACCTACAGCAATAAGTGAAGTTAAAAAGAACTGTGAACGTAAGGAATCAATAAATGCCATAGATATGAAAATACCTGTAATGGCAATAATAGTTGCGTATGTTAAATAAGGAAATAACCACATTTTTATTTTCAAGGTTCTTAACCCTTTTTCTAACTTCCTTCTCATACGAAGTTGGGAGAAGGCAATTACTAGATAAACAAGAAGCGCTACCCCTCCAGAAGCATTAACTAAAAAGAGAAATACCTTATCAGGAGATACGTAGCTGAATATCACACTAATATAGGCGAATAACGTACAACCTATAATAGTATTAAATGGTATCCCCTTCTTGTTTACCTTTAGAAACATACGAGGCGCGTCACCATTTTGTGCCATAGCAAACAACATACGAGAACTTGTGTAAAGACCGGAATTCAAGCAAGAGAGTACGGCTGTCAGAACAATGAAATTCATGATTTGGGCCGCAGCTGGTATGTTTACAAGTTCAAGTACAGAAACAAATGGATTTTTCAGTAGAGTCTGAGAATCCCATGGGAGAATCGTAACTAGCACTAAAATTGAACCTAGATAAAAAATTAAGATTCGATAAATAACGCTGTTTGTTGCAACAGTAATGGCTTTTTCAGGATTTGGTGTTTCTCCTGCTGCAGTTGCTACAATTTCACTCCCCATAAACGAGAACATAACAAGGCCAGTTCCTAAAAAAACAGCACTTATTCCATTAGGCATGAATCCTCCTTTATCTATAAGGTTCGATGTACCAGGCGATTCTACATATGGTATTAAGCCGAATATAATAGCCCCCCCGAGAATCAGAAATAGAATAATACCTACAACTTTAATAAGCGAAAACCAATACTCAAACTCTCCAAAAGATTTAACAGAATAGATATTTGTAAGTGTTAATAAAAAAGTAAGTGAAAGGCTTGTCACCCACACCGGTAAAGAAGGAAACCAGTATTGAATAATCCCCGCCCCTGCTGTTGCTTCAACTGCAACTACAATGACCCAGAAAAACCAGTATAACCAACCAATTGTATAGCCAGCCCAAGGTCCGAGTGCTTCTCTAGCATACGTGGAAAAAGAACCGCTACTCGGATTTGCCAGTGACATTTCTCCGAGCATGCGCATAACTAGAACAACAAGTGCCCCCGCCAGTGCATATGAGAAAATTGCAGCTGGTCCTGCTGTATTAATAAGCGAACCGCTTCCGACAAATAATCCAGCACCGATAATTCCGCCTATAGATATCATCGTAATATGACGAATCTTTAATTCTTTCTTTAACTCAGTTTGTTGATGATGCATATTTTAATCCCCCTCCGCGAAAATTTAATATAAAAGTTAAATGATTAAAGGATTTCAAATTCCTCAAAACAGAAGAATAGATAATAAAATCCTTATGATTCCTAAGTTTATGTACCTAAAATTTACTATCATCTCCTTTGTTTGTCCTATTTATAAACAACAAAAGGAATTCCAAATGGGTTTCAATCCTTAGGTTTCTAACATGCTACAGATGAGTAGCAGTTAGAATGCGCAGAGATCGGATTATACAAGGATTATACAATTGTGTTTTCTAAAACCAATTTTATACATTTTTGGATATCCTTAGACATAATTATACTATGTATTATTTCCTTGCAAACTATATAGTTAGATTTTCTAACACATAAATAATTTCTATGTATGGCACAATCTACATTAATCTACATTTTATCAAACTGCTGGTAGTATGGATCAGTGCATTTCGTAGTATTGTATCGCAGGACCTATGCTCATACAAAAGTTCCATCCCTCTCTTTCCAGATGCTAATCCAACAAAAGAAGAAATGCGCAATATGGAGTTGCGAAAGCACAAAAAAAGATGGGAACTTTTCAATTTTCCCATCTTTTTTATTTATTATTATCTCTTCGATCGTAATCACCAGGTATGGTAAAAGAAACTTTATTTGTAGGCAAAAGTGATTTTGAGAAATGAATAACTTTTTTCTCCTTATCAAATGCAACTTTCAATATCTCAAAAAGTGCTATATCTATGGTGCATTTTAATAACGACGCTTCTTCATGTGTTGGATTTATAACTTGTAATATTTTATCGTTGTAAACGGACTGGGTGTTATATCGATCGTTTAAAATGCTGTAAATTGAATCTGCTTCCCCCAAATATTTATCTAAGCCAGGGAATCGATTTAGGGGGTAATGGCCATCTTCCAAGTGAATAGGATCATCATCAACTAAATGTAAACGTCTAACTTTTAAAACAGGTTCTCCCTCTTCAATTCGCAGCATCTCAGCTTCGCGTTTAGATGCATCGATGATTGCAGTCGATAAAATACTTGTACGGGGATTTTTCCCTGATTGTAAAAGGAATTCTGAAAATCCGTTTACAGCAAACAATTCACGTTTTATTTTATTACTTGCTATAAATGTTCCGATTCCATGCTGTTTTTGAATAATCCCTTCCTCTACTAACTCAGTAATTGCCCTTCTCGTTGTAATACGACTAACCCCATACATTTCACATAGCTCAACCTCCGTAGGCAATTGATTTCCTACAGTGTATTTTCCATCAGTAATTTCTTTCTTTATAGCATCTTTTAACTGAACATATAAAGGCTTTGAGCTTCTTCGATTATTTAATTTCATTTTATTAACTCCTAGAAAATTTTGAGAAATAAAAAGATAGTTTATATAATTAAAACATATCCTAGCTTAAATTTGCAGTCCAATAATAAAAGTAAGAAAAAAAGGTGAAAATTTACGAGGACAAAGGGACTAACTTAATAGTCATGATTTCATACTGTTTATTTCTATCTTACTTTTTTAGCGAAAAATAAAAGAAAACCATTGGTACTTCTACCAATGATCTTCAAATCTCCTGTTCCAAATTGCTTAGTTTATAGCTGCATCCAAAAACTCCAAGCTTTTCCTAATTGCTTGTTCTGGGTTTCTATTATATTGGGGACCAATTAACTCAAGTGTTAGATAGCCGTCATACTTCATCTTCTTCAAACTTTGATTAAAAGAGTTTAGAGGAAGACATCCTTCTCCCCAAGCCAAGTGTGCGGATGTTCTCCCGCCATCCCCGTCTACAAAATGGATATGAACCAAATCATCTCCAAAAGCCGCCGCATAATCATCTATTGTATCCCCCTCCTGAACCATTGGTGCAGTATCCAGCATAGCTTTTAGGTTGGGGAGGTTAATTTCGGCAATCATCCGTTTAAGTGTTTGCACATTCGTAACTACATTGGAATAAGGAGAAGAGAGGGGTTCCAGTGCCAGTATAACCCCTGCTGATTCCGCAGCCTTAGCAATCTCATAAATTGACTCCTGCCCGCGCTTCCAGGCTTCTTCCTTAGACTCGTTAAAAAAGCCATAGCCCGCTGTAATCAGCAGCATAGGGCATTCCAACGAGTTCGCGACCTCAATACTTCTTTTAAAATACTCAATACTGCGCTTGCGGCATCTCTTAGATTTTGCTGACAAATTAATTGGGTAGACACATTGCTCTGGCGTAAAGCATATCAGTTCTAAATCCCGCTGCTTAATTTCACACAATATAGAAGAAGTTTCGTGATGAGTTATATCTTCAATATATAAATGGGGTTCACCGCCCCAAAGCTCAATTGCTTGTAGTCCAAGCCGAACTGTCGAATCCAAAAAATAGTCAATTGGGTAACGATGATAAAAGATATTCATATTGGCTAGCTTGAACATATCACCACACTCCTACAGAGCTATTTTTTCCTTGCCATATCCAAAGGAGCCATAATGCCTGCATACTGTCGCAGCGTATTCGGCAGCTTCTTGTAATGCTCTTGCCATATCACACCTCTGATGGTAGTTTGTAAGAAAAGCCGCGATAAAGGAATCTCCTGCCCCCATCGTATCAACAACATTGGTCGGCATAGGGGATTGCTCAAATAGGTTCCCATTTTCCGAGAAAATGGCAGAATCCGCTCCTCTTGTGACGCCTACTACTCGAACTCCTAGTTTATGGACATATTTTATTAGATTTTGAATCTCTAGTCGCGAAAGTTCGCTGCCAGAAAAGAACGCATACGTAAGGTATGGACAGACTTGCTGTAAGTACTCTTCCGTCCAATTTTCCAGAGTCGAAAAATCAAAGGAAATCGGTATCTTTGTAAGGTTTGACAGTTCATCTTTTAAGTCAGTATTGATGCTGATACTTGTATGAACTATATCATGGCTGTTAATATAGTCCAGGTCAGCTTCATTGAATCGAAGCGATACTAGAGACTGAACTCGGGTTTCCCTGTTGGTACCAACAAAAACTCGATCCCCTTCTTCATTTAAGGAGACTACCGCTTCACCGGTAGGCCCTTCAACCCGACGAACCCTACTCGTATCAACTCCTTCTTCTTTCAGACAACTCAGAATGTGGTCTCCAGCCGTATCAATTCCAAGAATTCCAATAAATGATGTTTGCACAGCTCCGTTCCGTTTCGCCATAACGGCGACATTTAACGCATTGCCTCCAGGATACATTTTTCCTTGATCTTTGTAATAATCAATTACACTATCTCCAATACCAATAAGTTTCATTTTTATCCTCCCTCGTTATCCTTTAACTCCTCCGTCTCCCAATCCACGAACAAAATCCTTCTGCATAAAGATAAACAAGATTAATAATGGTAATGCTGATAGAGTCAATCCCGCCATCAGAACACCCCAGTCCGTATATAGTGCATCACGGAAAGTTAATAAGCCTGACGTAATTGTTTTTTTCGGTTCACTTCCGATGAAAGTGTTCGCGAACAAGAATTCATTCCAGGCAAAATAGGCATTTAATAGAGTTGTTGTTAATATAATTGGCTTGCTAAGCGGAAAATATATTTTAAAGAGGATACCTAAGCTCGTGCAGCCTTCCATATAAGCCGCCTCCTCTAATTCTCTCGGAATTGAGAGGAAAAAGGAACGCATTAACAGCATAGTTAAAGATGTTCTAAATGCTACGTAAGGTAGGATTAACGCCCATTGAGTATCATAAATGCCAAGGGACTGAATCAAATTATAAAGCGGAATGAGACTAACTTGCGGGGAAAGCATCATCCCCCCTAGAAGTAATCCCATAATCAAATGCTTCCCTTTGAACGTAAACCGAGCAAGCCCATATGCACTGAAGGCACTAAGCAAAGTAGTGAACACAATAGTAAGAACTGTAATACTAAGACTGTTCCAAAGATATTGTGATACTCCTTTATTCCAAGCATTGACATAGTTGGAGAACATCCACTTAGAAGGTAAAGACCAAGTGCTACCATAAATCTCCCCTGTGGACTTAAATGAACTAGTAATCATCCAAAATAATGGATATGCTATAGTGAGAAAAAAGACTAGTAGAATCAAAGAAATTAAAGCAATTATAATTTTGGGTCTTAATGATCGCTTGTTTCCTGACACAATCACCGTTTTTATATTTGATGTAGCAAGGTCCTTCATCTTCACCCCTCCTTTTCCTTTTTAAATAATTTAACCTGTACAATATATAACAATAAGGTTAGAACTAAAATAACATTAGCAATCGTAGACGCATAACCCATATCATTATCTACAAACGCTTTATTATAAAGATACGTACTAAGAACCTGAGAGGAATCCCCTGGACCTCCATTTGTTAAAACATAAACATCACTGAATACCAAAATTGATTGGCTTAATGTCAATATAGATACTACAAATAGCATTTCCTTCACTTGCGGTAACGTGATATACAAGAAAGTTTGAATCTTATTACAACCGTCTATTTTGGCAGATTCATAGAGTTCATGCGGGATTTTTTGTATCGCCACAATATATAGCATAGCAGCATAGCCGATTCCCTGCCATTGTCCCATGGCAATGACTGCATACATTGCAGTACTGCTATTCCCTAACCATCCAGTTGTATACTCACCTAGTCCGAGAAGTGTCAATACTTTGTTTAACAGACCAATATCTGTACTATAAATGAAATTGAACAACAAACCGATAACTGATATAGAAATCAGTACAGGAAAAAAGTATACAGTACGCAGGATAGGGGCCACCTTCCTAAAAATTGTATCTTCCAAAGTAGCAGCTAGGATAAGACCCCCAAATACCTGCAACACAAAGGAAATAGCTGCATGGATGAGATTGTTCTTAAAAGCTAGAAGAAAGAGTGGATCTTGAAAAAGCCGACTATAATTAGCAAAACCGATAAAGTCCTTGGTGTCGGAAAAAGGGGTCCAACTATAGAAACTAGACTTTAAATTTTCAACAACAGGATAATAGATAAACAAAGCAACAACAAGTAGATTTGGAATTACATAGAGGTAGGGTGTTATCTTTCGATTAATCATAAGCTCACACACCTTTTTTCTCGTTCTATACGGATATAATTCATCTTTTCAAGTTACTTGTATCTAAAGTCACCATCAGGAAAATTTATCTATTCAACAGAAACATTTTGCTGGTAACATGTAGATCCATTGAATTGAGTTTATATAGATTATATAAACGAGAAGTATAATGGAGATCGACTCCATTATACTTCTATGGTTTTCATATTACTTAGAGGATTCCCTTACTGCTTTAGCAGCGGCTTGAACTTCCTTCATAATTTGTTCTGGGGTCTTTTGCTTATTCAATAATTCTTGAGCTCCAGACAAATACGGTTTGAAGACATTAGCATCTAAAGCTGTATCTAACCAAATTGACATAGTTTCAGCTTTTTCAATTTCTTGAGTTATCTGAGGCATTAACGCAATTGGAGCAGTATCAGCGTTTACGGCACCTTTCGTAGTACTGATAACGCTAGTTTCCTTAACCCATTTTTCTGCCATCGGTTTAGAAGTCATAAATTTAAGAAATTTTACTGCTACATCTGGATGCTTAGTAGCCGAAGAAACCATGAATCCTTCTGGCGCTCCCGTTATAACAGATTGGTCTCCTTTTGCTCCTTCAATAGCTGGTAAATTGAAGGTTCCCCATTCAAACTTAGCATCTTTGATATAGGGCATTTCAATAGTGTTTAGCCCATCAATCGCTACTTTTCCATTAACAAACATATTCCGCTCATCTTCATGAGAGAGCGCATTTGGATCTTCATTAAAATACGGAATTAATTCTTGTAACATTTCAAGAGCTTTGACATAGCCTGGATCGATGAACTCTCCTGTTTTAGGATTGTAGTCCTTTGCCAGTACATCTGGTGCCACAAGACGCTGATTCAATGTTGTAATATAATGAGCAGCCACCCAAGGTGCCTTGTTGCCCATACCGAGAGGAATGATACCATTTTCCTTAATTGTTTGAAGAACATGTATAAATTCAGGCCATGTTTTCGGAGGTTGAAGACCTAATTTATCAAATATTTCTTTGTTGTAGAAGTATAATTTAGCATCCGTTAATATCGGAACTCCATAAACCTTTTGACCTGAGCTAAATAGCTTTAGCTGGGATTGAATGATTTGATCAGACCATGCTTTATCTTCTTGGACATATTTAGTAATATCTAGCGCTTTCCCCCCGCGAATAAACTTATCTGAATATTCCCCAACCCATGTGAAGAAAATATCTGGTGCATTATTTTTGTTACTCATCAATACATTGACTTTTTGCTTATAATCTTCATTAAGAGCGGTAACTACATTAATTTTAACACCGGGATTCTGGTTCTCAAATTCCTTAATAACACCATCAAAATAGCTCTTAAACGGCTCATTTGGCCAGCGATGAAGAATCGTTAACGTAACATTCTTTTCTTTAGAGCTTGTATTATTTGCATTTGAACAACCAACTGCTAACAATAAAACTAAAGTTGAGCATATAAAAATTGAAAGTAGCTTTCTCATTGATTCCCTCCATAAGTTACTGTTCGATTTTGAATTTCTTCATATCTTTAAAATAGATTAATCGTACGTAAACTCTTAAGCATGGCAAATCATTAGACCGAAATTTATCATACTATTAACATGATCTAAATTCCGGTCAATAGATTTGATGTAAAGCTACGGATATTACCAACTTGTATGTTAGCTATTAGTATTTCACTTTTGTCATATACCTCCTAGCGGTGAAAAGGGGATGATTGCGTTGTTTTGCAAGTTTTTGGGCAAATGTCCATAATATTTCGTTAAATACAATAGGTGCAAGATACCCCTTCATTTCTTCATCGATCCCATCAAAATTAATAGCCTTAGCATCTAAAACCATTAATTTTTCTCCAAATCTATTTAAGAAGCTAAGAGCACGCTCTTCCAGCGGTCTAGTTTCATCAAGTCCCATCAAAAGAATAAATGGCACTTTCTTGTCTAATATTTCAAATGGCCCATGGAAAAACTCTCCTGCATGAATAGCATGGGAATGAATCCATTGCATTTCCATAAGAATACAAATTGCGTGTGAATAAGCTGCACCATAGTTAGCTCCACTTGCCATCGTATAGATTACTCTTTCATCTTTCATAGCTTTAGAAAAACGATCTAAAAGTTCGTTAAATTGCTTTTTTGCCCGGTCGATGACAGGTTGTAAATTTGCTAAACTATTGACCATTTTTGGGAGAATGTAACCACCTTCTAAAACCTCTATGAGCCCTGCATTCAATTGATATAAAATCGAAAAGTTTCCCTCAAATGTATTGATATCTACACCTATATTGAATGCAGATTCATATCTCAGAACATAGTCTACTTCCTTGGCAAGTGGAGATTCTTCATCAACAGTGACACCTACCGTCAATGCCCCTTTACTTTTTGCAAAAGCTGCCGCCTTTACAGTTTCAGGTGTTCCGCCTGTTTGAGAGCAAAGAATAACTAATGAAGCATCAGATAAAGTTTTAGGACTTCTAAGAACAAAATCAGCTGCGTTATAGAAGTCTGTAGCAATACCTCTTGATTCACGATCAAAGAAATATTTATTAGGGTACATCACGGCAAAAGATCCACCACAAGCTACAAAGAAGATGTTTTTGATTGATCTTTGTTTGACTTCATTTAGTACCCTCTGCACTCCTGGATTTAGTGTTTGTTTAGTATTAATCATGTTAATCTCCTCCCGAATATATTGCTGTATTGGTAAAACGTGTACCTCGTGACAAGCTATTACTCTAGGATGATCTACTTATTCATAACAATTCTCTCGCAGCTAACAAACATGTCGTCATATGACGTTATATTTCTTAGCTAGATAAATAGACTTTACAACAATTGTAACAACAATCATTTATGACGTCATATGTTGTTATATACACATGGTAATATAATAACCACTTTTTGTCAAATTATATATAGAATATTTAGAAAATTTTTTTAATTTATCAACTAGGTACTCCTTTTCGCAATTGCTCTTGCAGTCAAAACATTAGATATCTATATATTTTCTAAACGTATATATGTATCTTTTCCCTAGCGAATTGCCATCTTTGTTTCCATAATTAAAAAATAAAACTTCACTCTTGTTGGTTATCTAGTAATTAATTCTGCCCCGCTTTTGGATTAACTCAAGTCCAAATTTCGTCCATTCTGAAACCTGGGCAAGGTTTGTGTTAGTAACTAAAAATGTGTTTGACGATATTTTGGAGCAAGTTAGTACGATTATTAAGAATGGTACAGATAAACTAGAAATAGGCAGCTTCTTGGTTCTATTCCATATCCAGCCAATGAAACAACTCCCACTTACCTGCTCTCACGTCTTGAAGTGGGAGTTTCCTGCTTCACGGACTATTTCCTTTTTCTTATAAGAAGGAGTCTCCATCATCCCTATAGATACAACTTCGGACGAGACCTTCTCATTCTATGAAATATAAAAACCCTAAGCCAATCTTTACTTCAATTGGATAGGTACAGCTTTTTCAAAGCTGCTAGCCGCATTATAATCTCTATTCAAAATAATTCCACACTTTGTACATATATTTGTTCAGACAGAGGGGATTTTCTAGACTAATTCATTAAAGAAAAACCATCTGCGTTATTACGCTTTAAGGGCACAATAATCATTAAAGTAAATTATCTCAGAAAGGATTTTACAGCCTTCAATTCTCTTTAAAGCCTCTCTTGCCTCTCTTTCAGTGTCAAATTCAAACATTTTGATGGCATTCCTTGAGTGGACAGTGATTACCCACACGAAAAATCTCCCCCAATAAAAAATGTTTTTATCCCTTTTTGAGTTAATGGAAGGAATCCTAAAATATATAAATAAAAATAATTTAATATCAATATCCTTTTAACGTTTGATATAGTATTCCGTTGCTTCAAGGACTTCTTTTTACTTGAAACGAATTTCCTTACATAATTGAGTTTACAAATCCAGGTTATTGCCTTGCATTTTCTGATTAAAAAATTTAGTCTTAGTTAGGATTATATCCACCCTCTAGACCGAGAGGCTTCTACCATTTTTTTCAATCCAACAATGTATGCTGCTAACCTCATATCAGTTGCTTGAGTAATTGCTGTTTGATACACTTGTAAAAAAGACGCAGTTAAGATGGTTTCGAGTTTGTTGTCTACTTCTTCTTCTGTCCAGTAATAGCCCTGGTTATTTTGTACCCACTCAAAATAAGAAACAATGACACCACCGGAATTTGCCAGCACATCCGGAACGATTAATACACCTCTTTCAGTCAAGATTTCGGTGGCTTTTAATGTTGTAGGCCCGTTAGCTGCCTCTACTATAATCTGTGCCTGAATGTTTGCCGCATTTTCTTCTGTAATTTGGTTTTCGAGTGCTGCGGGCACTAAAATATCACATGGTTGTACTAATAACTCTTGATTGGTAATTCTACTTGAAAACAACCTTGTAACCGTTCCAAATGAATCCCGCTTATCTAATAAATAATCAATATCTAGACCATCCGGGTCATATAACGCGCCATACGCATCCGAAATCCCAACAACTTTCGCTCCCTCATCATGAAGGAACTTCGCAAGAAAACTGCCTGCATTTCCAAAACCTTGGATAATTACTTTTGATCCTCTTATTTCCAATCCTTTCACTTTTGCAGCTTCTTTCATCGCTATAATCACACCTTTAGCAGTAGAAGATTCCCTTCCAACAGAGCCTCCTAACACTAGTGGTTTTCCTGTGATAAATCCAGGAGAATCAAATTCACGGATCCGGCTATACTCATCCATCATCCATGCCATAATTTGTGAATTCGTGAATACATCAGGAGCTGGAATATCCTTCGTCGGTCCAACAATTTGACTGACAGCACGAACGTAGCCTCGGCTTAACCGCTCTAATTCCCGGAGTGACATCTCTCTCGGATCACACTGAATACCTCCCTTTCCTCCCCCATAAGGAAGACCGGTAATCCCGCATTTAATGCTCATCCACATAGAAAGAGCTTTTACTTCTTCCTCTGTCACAGCTGGATGGAAACGAATCCCTCCTTTTGTTGGTCCAATTGCATCATTATGCTGCGCGCGGTATCCTGTAAATACTTTAACAGAGCCATCATCCATTCTGACAGGGATCCGAACAGTCAACAATCTAAGAGGTTCCTTTAATAGCTCATATACTTCCTGTTCATACCCCATATTTTCAAGGGCTGTACGAATCACTTGTTGCGTATTTTCTAAAACATTCAACTGTTCCTTCTTTTTCTGCTTTTCTTCTCTTACCTCATATTGTGTCACACTCATTATAGATCCCACTCTATTTATCCCCCACATAATTTAGTTTTGTAGAACTTACACGATACTACTTTTTATACCTTTGAATAACTTAACAGGTGCTACGCCCCTTTACTCATTAAGCAAATAACTTATATTTCTCAAAGTTTCTTTCCGTATTACTGCAGGGTTTTGGTATTAAAAGACTAGCGGTATAGATTGTAAGTAAACTCATTATAAATCTTGGTATCATTTCATAACTTTTATAGAAAGCCCTCATTTGAGAGGGCTTTTCATCTTATTATATTTTCCGAGATGTTAGCTTTGCTTGAGTGAATAATAGCAAATAATCATACCCACCGGCTTTGGAGTCTGTTCCAGACATGTTAAATCCGCCGAATGGATGAGCTCCAACTAGTGCTCCTGTACACTTTTTATTAATATAAAGATTTCCACAATGCATATTTTCTAAAACGCAAGCAATGCGTTCTTCATTTTGTGAGAAGTAAGCACCAGTTAAGCCATAGTCCGTATCATTATAAACTTCAATAGCTGTTTTCCAATCCGCTGCCCTAGCTATTGCAAGAACAGGTCCGAATATTTCTTCCTGCATGATGCGGGCTTTTGGATCAACATCTACAAAAACAGTAGGCTCGATATAGAAGCCATTTCCTTCTGCTTGAGATCCGCCTGCCAGCAGTTTTCCTTCTTTCTTGCCGATTTCAATGTATTTTAAAATTTTATCTAATGATTTTTGATCAATGACTGGTCCAATTGGAGCGTTATTCTCAGGTAATCCTACCTGTAACTTCTTCGTTAATTCTATTACCTTTGCCACAACTTCATCGTAAACAGATGCTACTATGATAGCTCTGGAACCAGCCGAGCACTTTTGTCCCTGGAAGCCGAAAGCAGACGCGACAATTGCTGCTGCTGCTGCATCTAAATCCGCGGTCTCATCAACTACAACGCCGTCTTTTCCGCCCATTTCAGCAATAACACGCTTTAACCAGATTTGGTCTGGCTGAACTTTCGAAGCACGCTCATAGATCCGGCATCCAACTTCACGAGAACCTGTAAATGAGATAAAGCGGGTTTTTGGATGTTCCACAAGGTACTCGCCAATTTCTGCCCCATTTCCAGGAATAAAGTTCAACACTCCTGATGGAAGCCCTACTTCTTTCATTAATTGAACAAACTTTGCCGCAATGACTGGTGTGGAGTCTGCTGGCTTTAAGATTACTGTATTCCCTGAAACAATCGCTGCCACGGTTGTTCCAGCCATAATTGCTAATGGAAAGTTAAAAGGTGAGATGATAATTCCTACTCCAAGAGGAATATATGTAATTTGATTATGTTCCCCCTCAATTTTAGTAAGAGGCTGGTGAATGTTTGTTTCACTTAAACGTATCATCTCTCGAGCGTAAAATTCCATAAAATCAATCGCTTCTGCTGTATCAGCATCGGCCTCAGTCCAATTTTTTCCTGCTTCATATACAAGCAATGCAGAGAATTCATGCTTACGCTGACGCATTAGATCAGCTGCCCTAAATAAGTACTCCGCACGTTCTACCGGGGAGACCTTCTTCCAGGTTTCAAATGTGTTTAACGCTTCCTGCATAGCCTGTTCCGCTAACGGTTGTGTCGCTTTACTCACATAGCCGACCACTTCATTTACATTCCCTGGGTTAATTGAGGTAATTTGATCATTCGTAAAGATCTGTTTACTGCCAATATACAGCGGATACTCCTGACCAAGCTCTTTTTTCACTGTTGCAAGAGCTTTTTGCATGGCTTGTCTGTTTTCTTCGTTTGTAAAATCAGTGAAAGGTTCGTTAATAAAAGGGGATACTTGATTAATAGTTATCATATTCATATAACTCCTTTATATAAAATTATTTTTTTAATAGATTCTTCATTACAAACCAAACATTTGCTGGACGTTCTGCCAGACGTCTCATAAAATATCCGAACCAATCTACTCCATATGGAACATATACACGTACCTTATATCCTTCTTGAACCAATTTCTGTTGAAGATCCGTACAAATTCCGTATAACATTTGGAACTCAAACTGGCTTTTCGGGATATGGTGTTCATGAACAATACGCTTTGTATATTCAATAATTGCCTCGTCATGGCTGGCTACAGCAGTATAATTTCCATTTAATAGATGCATCTTAATTATTTTTTTATAATTTTCATCTACATCCTTCTTTTCCGGGAATGCAACTTCCGATGCCTCCTTGTAAGCACCTTTAACCAGGCGAAGATTTGCTCCATACCTATTTAAATCACATATATCCTGTTCGGTACGATATAGGTAAGCTTGAATCACAATGCCGAGATTATCATACTCTTTACGCAGCTCTCGATAGATATCGAGGGAAATTTGACAATGAGCATAGTCTTCCATATCAATACGTACAAAGTTACCGTACATCCTTGCACGATCCAAAATCCTGCGCATGTTCTTCAGGCATAGCTCCTTATTAATGTCGAGCCCAAGGGAAGTCATTTTGAGCGACAAATTAGATTGCACACCAGCTTTTGCGATGGCATCTAAAGTCACGATACACATCATCGTTGACTCATTCGCCTCTGCTTCAGTGAAAACAAATTCACCTAGATGGTCAAGCGTCACAACTTTACCATCCTTATTTAATTCCTTAACCGTTTGAATGGCGGCTTCGATGGATTCACCAGCCACAAAACGTCCAGCTCCAAAACGTAAGCCGTATTTTTTTGCCAGTTTATTTGCTGATTGATTCTTGCCTAAATTTTGAAACATATTTCTCATTAACACTTCCATGCACTATAAACCTCCCTTGTCCTATATTTCCGAAAATTTAATTAATAGTTAATTTTCAGATTTGTTTGTAAAACGATTATACAATTATGTTCACAAAAGTGTCAATACTGTAAAAATGTTTATTTAATTTAAACAAAAATGTAAACTATTTTAATAGAATTATATTACAGATTGTTTTTTTGTACACTTTTTCGTTATATTTTCTAACAAGTTATCGACTTTGATTTTATTTTTCATAAAAAAAGCCTAGTAACCTTTTATTCAATGGTTACTAGGCTTAAGTTTATTTAACTCCATAGTAAAGGAGTTCATTTTTGGTTTAAGATATTTTCCTTTATTTTAATCGACCCAAACACGTATTGTCGCCTCTGCTTCGCCTGTAATAGACACAATGGTACAAGAGGGGACTTTTCATAAAGATCTTTATTACCAGTTAGCCGTAATAAAAATCGACATTCCTTCATTGCGTGAACGAATCGAGGATATTGTGGAGTTAGTTCAAAAATTCATGCAAGAATTTACCATAAAATATAAGAAGCCAATGCCAAATATTGATCCAGCAGTTATGACTGCATTAATAAACTATGATTGGCCAGGAAACGTCCGAGAGCTTCGAAATGCAGCAGAACGCTTTATCCTGCTTATACTCTCTTTCACTATACAGCAGACAGAAGAGAAAATAAGTAAGTGATAAAAGTAAGCATTTTAAAAGATAAAAAACAGCTGTTTTCGGCATAAAAATAGTGCTATTTCCAAGGAGCTTTTTTATTTTCCTTTTGGATAGCACTACCTTCATTTAGGCTACATCAAAAGCATGCAGCTTCTCCTCGTTCTATGTACGCATTGTATTTCAATAAAATATTTTCGAGTATCCACAGTTACAAAAGCTTCGGAACTATATAAGCGAATTTCTGTACATATCAATTTATATAAGGATAGAATTTATTCTTCAGTAAAAAATAGGAAAAATGATGTAAACGGGAGGGAAAGAAATGTCTTCAGAAATGAAAGAAAAATGCGGGGTGTTTGGAGTATTCAATCATCCTAAAGCAGCCGATTTAACATACTACGGACTTCACGCTCTTCAGCATCGCGGTCAGGAAAGTGCAGGAATCGTAGTTAGCAACGGCAAAACATTTAGGCATCACCGCGGCATGGGATTAGTAACGCAAGTGTTTACACGTGACACTCTTGATAGATTGAATGGCAATATGGCAATTGGCCATGTTCGATACTCGACTTCTGGTGAAAGCTTGTTACAAAACGCGCAGCCTCTCGTTTTTAAATATAGCGGGGGAGACTTGGCTGTTGCCCATAATGGTAACCTAGTCAATGCAAGAATAGAACGAGATGTGTTGCAACAGCAAGGAAGCATTTTTCAAACAACGACCGATACGGAGATTATCGCTCACCTTATTGCCCGTTCTAGGAAAAACCGGTTTAGTGAAGCAGCACCTGATATTCTTACACGAATCGATGGTTCTTTCGCCTTGCTAATCATGACAGAAAAACAGATGCTAATCGCTCTAGACCGCCATGGCTTGCGGCCCCTTTCTCTAGGAAGAATCGGCGAAGGCATCGTCGCCGCTTCAGAAACATGCGCTTTGAATGCAGTAGATGCCAAGTTTTGGCGGGATGTGGAACCTGGAGAATGGCTGCTTCTTGACGAAAACGGGATTCAAACAGGACGATTTGCCCAAAAGGAAGAGCTCTCTCTTTGTTCTTTTGAATTTGTTTATTTCGCCCGCCCTGATAGTGTCATTCAAGGAAGAAGTGTCTTATCAATCCGAAAGGAGTTAGGTCAAATTCTGGCTAAGGAACATCCTGCACAAGCGGATGCAGTTGTTGCCGTACCCGATTCAAGCATCCCTGCTGCTATTGGTTTCGCCCAGCAATCAGGAATTCCTTATGAAATGGGATTAATTAAAAATCCATATACAGGCCGTTCATTTATTGAACCTACCCAAGAGCTTCGTGAATTAGCCGTTCGCCTTAAATTAAGCGCCGTTCAGGAAATTCTTGAAGGAAAAAGGGTAGTACTTGTCGATGATTCCATTGTAAGGGGAACTACAAGCAAACGAATTGTCCAGTTAATCCGGCAGGCAGGCGCCAAGGAGGTCCATGTGCGCATTAGTTCACCGATGGTTCGCAATCCGTGTTTTTATGGCATTGATATGCCTACAAAAGAAGAGCTGTTTGCTAATGCCCTTGAACATGAGCAAGCTATGGGACAAGCCATCGGAGCGGATACATTGGCATTTTTAAGTACCGAGGGGTTGTTAGAAGCAGTAGATGTAAATCTTGCTGAAACCAGCACTCGATGCATCGCCTGCTTCAGTGGGGCTTACCCGACCAAACTGTATCTAGAGTAGCTGCCTAATAAAGCACACTAAGGCTAAATCTAAGTGCCCACGCCAATTCGATACGAAAATAGCCGGGTAAAAAGGCATCTATATTCTCTGTTGACCTGCGGTTGACTGTGCTATTATAAACAGCCGCTATATGGACTTAGCTTCATTTTGGGCAGACTTCACTCTTGGTGAATTTGCCCTTTTTTCTGCATCTATTTCTTAAGCAGCGTTTAAGAGTGTAGAGGAAGGGACGAAATGCTTTAACGAACTTCGGAAATAATTCTAGAAAAAACGAAACTCTCCTGCCTCAATCACATATTGCAGCATATTGACAACTTAATCCTTTTTAACCTGTCCATCCTTGCTAAATTAACTATTCACATACAGGGAGTTGAATAGAAAAGCATGTCCCTTTTCCCCGCTCACTTATTACACTTATCTTTCCGTTCATCCGATTTATAATACTAAAAGAAACCATCATACCCAGCCCTGTTCCTTTTTCCTTTGTTGTAAAATAAGGCTCACCAAGGCGTTGAATTTGCTCCTTCGTCATCCCCTCTCCCGTGTCACGGATATCAATTTGTATTTTCGGGTAATGATAGACAAGAGATATCTGTAGTTTCCCGCCATTTGGCATCGCTTCTATACTATTTTTCAAAATATTCATTAAACATTGCTCAAACAGCTTGCGTTTTCCCAGAATAAAACAGCTCTCATTATTTAATCCATGTAAGTCTATTTGTACTGTATTCATATTAGCCAAAGGGGTAATTACTTTTACAGCATGAGAAATTTCTTCATAAACATTTATCTGTTCACTCCCCCTGACTTCCGGCTTAGCATACGTTAAATAATCACTAATAATTTCCACAGCACGATCCAGCTCCCTCACCGCAATATTTAAATAATCAGTTCTTTTATTCGCCGGTACGTCTTCATATAACAATTGCATAAACCCTCTGCTTACTGTTAATGGATTTCGAACTTCGTGGGAAATGCTCGCTGCCAGGTGGCTTACAACCTCTAATTTCTCTGCTTTTACTAATGTCTGCAATAAATCAAGAATCTTTCTGATGCTTTCCCAAAGAACCATGATAATCAACATACCTGACATGTTAATAACAACAAACGACATTTGAATATTGAATGGGATTTCAATATTTAAAAGTTTTATTGCCATAAGCAAAAAGATTTCTTCTAAAAATGGAATCAATAATACATTTAGAAGTATTCTTTGTTTTACAGACATTTTCAAATAACGTTTGGCTAAGAGGCTTACGGAAATTGTCAATAATGGATATATAATAAGTGCAACATAAAAGCCCGTTCCCCCAACAAAAAAACGTATGACCAGCATTAAAGCCAACAAGAAAAAGCCAAATCGATATCCTCCATATAATATACCTAAAACGAAGGGGATCCGCCGAAAATCAACTACAAAACCTTCATATATATGAACTGGAAACAACATACAAAGGATCATAGAAAGAATAGGAAAAATCATGACAATCCAGTCTTTTAAATTTTTAAGTTGCTTCATGTATTTTAATAAATAAAACATTTGAACTAGGAATAAGGGCAGAAGAACGAATAAAAAATTAACAAGTAAATCCTTTACTACAAGACTCATAACTTCACCATACTTTCCATTTAAAACTACCCTGGTTATTTCCTGTTAACAGAAGATTTTTATAATTATCATGTTTTAATATCTATTTCCTTGAAACTAACAATCTATTGACCAAATCTCTTCTAACTGTATATACATTCTTAATTTTTCGAACAATGTTCCCTTTAAAAGAAATTATACCGTGAGATGTCAAATGGTTAGCAAAGGCTGCATAAACCCATTTTTTCAAAACCTTGCGATTTCAATAGTATCAGAGATTAAGACATAAATAAACATAAACTGCCATAATTCATTTGGTTAGCAATTTGTTAGCAAGACAAATTGTTTTGGAACTTGGTCACGCTAGACTTTCGGGATACTATAGATATTAGCATGAATCACGTTGTCCCCGTTTGCTCAAACATCAACGACAACGTAAGAAAGGAGCGCCAGCTTACGCCTGGCGCCCTTTTTGTTTGCTTAATTGTAAAGCTGCATCACACTCTGCCGAAACGCTTAGCCTTATAAAGTATGCTGATGTTTAATCAAAAATAGTTATGATGACGGGAGAACATCTTCTATAAAATAAGATTCCAGATTAACTTTAACCATCCAAAGAATGAAATCCATAATAGAACACTCAAGGGTGCCCCCCACATTAAACCAATTAAGAAATCCCCTTGTCCTTCCATCGAAACTCACTCCTTAGCAGCTTGTTAGTTAACCAATTACATTCTTTAACTGTGTACATCAATTATAATTGAAAGCGTTTTCTTTGTATATACCTTTTACAAATTATACCTTTTTTTAAACCAATTCTTTTATCAAAACAACAGCCATATCTCATCTAAATCAAGATTTAGCCATAAAAAAGAGCAGCCTAAGCCGCACTAGCAAAAATAGTTTCAGAAACAGCAGAAGGACCATATATAGAAGATTGAAAAAACACTCGCGGATTTTTAAGTATGTGGTTAGAAATGAAAAAACTCACTAAAGGAATAAAAAAGAGGAAACGTTTTGCGTCCCCCCTTTTTTGAAAGCTTCTGATAAGCAGCTTTGTTACAATTTATTCCAATCAAATCCAACTTCCCGTAAGAAAGCTCTCGCCAAAACCATATGTCCAGCAGCTGTAGGGTGAACACGATCCCACGCTAATGCCGCAGAGTAAAGTTCCTTTAATACTCCATGAAACGCCGCTTGCGTATCTACGAACAAACAGCCTGTTTCTTCGGCAATGCGTCTGGCAGCCGCGCCATATTGATCCATTGTCTGCCGCATCGCATCCTGTTCATTGCTTTCCAAGTAAAAAGGTGTCATCAATACAATTCCTTTCACAAGCGGCTTCGTCTCCCTCACCAGCTTCCGAAGTGTTTCCTCATATTCATCCAAATATACATGCCACTCTTTAATGAACGGTGTATCGTACTGCCGCCACACATCATTTATGCCGATCATAATGGATAACCAATCGGGCTTCTGGTCAAGCACATCCTCTTGCCATCTTCCCTTTAAATCTCGAACCGTGTTACCGGAGATCCCTTTATTAACGACTCGAATGCCTAACTCCGGATAAACAGCCTGCAGAAGACCATTGATGAAAGATACATAGCCTTTGCCTAACGCGCCGAACAACCCTTCTCCTTCCGGCTTAGCCCGTTCACAATCTGTAATCGAATCTCCAATGAACAAAAGTTTTTGCCCCTTATTTAATAGCATTGTGCATATCTCCTTTATTCTTTTATAATGTTGCAAGGTTCTGATACAAAAAATTTAATTATTTTATGTATAAAACTAACTGCCCCCATTTCCCCGCTAACGCGGCTTGAAATGGGGGCTGCATGATCAAGTCTGATATACTAGTTACTATTTATTTGCCAACATGATAGATAAATTTTTCAAATGCACGCTGACCTTTATCGTCCCGTTTAAACACACCGGCATACTCCAAGATTGCTGCAAATACAATTCCAATCTCTTCTTTTAGAATATCCAGCGCATTCTCCTTTGTCAATTCCGGATGCTTTTCCTTTACCTTTCTTGCCCACTCCGCATGCTTCATAATTTCCTTTTGTTCCATAATCTCCGCTTCAAAGGAATCTGAAATGATGACCTGCGCCAGCGCTTGTATTTCTTCTTTTAAACGTCCCGGCAAGACGGCAAGCCCCATTACTTCAATCAGACCGATGTTTTCTTTTTTTATGTGGTGCACCTCCGCATGTGGATGGAAGATGCCAAGTGGATGTTCATCATTCGTACGATTATTGCGAAGCACTAAATCGATTTCAAAAACACCATTCCTTTTTCTAGCAATCGGTGTAATTGTATTATGCGGTGTTTCACCCGTAAATGCGAAAATACCGGCTTCTGGATCACTGTACGCCTTCCATTGTTGCAGAATGTAATCAGATGCTTCCGCAAGATCATTATAATTATCGGCTTGTAAACGAATGACAGACATTGGCCATTTCACGATGCCTGCCCGGACATCTGGGAACTCCTGAAGCATAAATTCCTTCTCAATTGCCGCCCTTGCCATCGGAAAATCATGGTGGCCGCCTTGGAAATGGTCATGCGTCAGAATAGAACCGCCTACTATTGGCAAGTCGGCATTCGATCCAAGAAAATAATGCGGAAACTGTTCCACAAACTGCAGGAGACGTACAAAAGTATCTTTACTTATTTTCATCGGTGTATGCGCTTCCGCTAAAACAATGGCATGCTCATGATAGTAAACATAGGGAGAAAATTGCAGAAACCATTGTTCTTCTCCCAGTTCAACAGGAATGATGCGATGGTTCTGTCTGGCCGGATGATTCACACGGCCCGCATAACCAGTGTTCTCTTTACAAAGTAAACACTTCGGATAATCGCTTTGCTTTACATGCTTTGCCGCCGCAATGGCTCTTGGGTCTTTTTCAGGTTTTGATAAATTGATTGTAATTTCCAGGCCGCCGTATTCCGTCGGAGCAATCCACTTCTCATTTTTTGCAATACGATCGGTCCGAATATAATGGACATCTTTTGAAAACTGATAGAAAAACTTCGTTGCTGCTTCTGCCCCCTCTTGCTCATAACGTTCATAGAACAAACGATTCATCTCAGAAGGAAGCGGCACAAAACATGCCATAATCTTTGTATCTAGCAAATCGCGGTATGTGACAGTATTTGCTTCTAACCGTCCGTTCTCTGCAGCCCAGTCCAATATGTTTTCCAAGATTCCAACAGGAGTGTCAAGCTGCTCCGACCCTATCTCAGTTGCTATAAACTCATCCAGTTCAAGCACTTCCAGCAGCTTATTCCGAACAACATCTATATCCCACTTTGTAATAAGCCGCTTGTTCAAGCCATATTGAAGCAGCCTTTCTATTTGCCCATAAATTCTAGTATCCAAACCTTATCGCCCCTTTCCCGAAGAGAAATTTAGTTAATTTTCACTATACTATAGCCCTCTGGGTGCTTTTGAAACCAACTCCAGGCGCTTTGGATCATTTGTTCAAGCGATGTGTAACGCGGCTGCCATCCTAGCTCTCTCATAGCCTTTTCAGAAGAAGCAACCAGCCTTGCCGGATCCCCGGCACGTCTTGGTGCCAACTCGGCCGGAATAGGATGATTCGTTACCTTGCGTGCTGCAGCTATCACTTCTTTTACAGTAAAACCATTTCCATTTCCCAGGTTATAAGTACCGCTTACACCATCACGGCGCAGTTTCTCGATTGCTAAAATGTGGGCATCAGCCAAGTCTGTCACATGGATGTAGTCGCGGATGCATGTCCCATCATGTGTATCATAATCGTCACCAAAGATATTGATTTTCTCACGTTTTCCCAAGGCTACCTGTAAAATAATAGGAATCAAATGTGTTTCAGGTGTATGGTCTTCTCCTAATTTTCCATCCATATGGGCGCCTGCCACATTAAAGTAACGCAGTACCACATACTTAATACCATAAGCTTGCTCCGACCACTTTAACATTTTCTCAATTGCCAGTTTTGTTTCCCCGTATGGATTTGTCGGTTCAGTCATAGTCTCTTCTACGATAGGGGACTGTTTTGCTTCACCGTATGCTGCTGCAGTTGAAGAAAAGACGATCTTCTTTACATCGTGCTTTACCATAGCTCGCAGCAAACAAAGGGCGCCGTTTACATTGTTATCATAATATTTGAGCGGGTCTTCTACACTTTCGCCTACAAGCGAATCCGCTGCAAAATGCACAACCGTCTCAATCTTGTTGTTTGCAAATACTTCGTCTAAAAAAATCGTATCGCGTAAATCCCCAACATAAAGCTTGGTACCCTCTAGGACAGCTTCTTGATGTCCTGTTTGCAGGTTATCAACAACAATCACTTCTTCTCCTTTATCCAACAGCTCCGAAACAGTATGACTGCCAATATATCCAGCTCCGCCGCAAACTAAAATAGCCATAATTATACCCTCCCTTTTTAGTTCTCTTACGCAAGTAACTCTCTTGCACCACCGCCCACTTGTACAACATAGAAGTCCGCCGTTAAGCCTGTTTGTTCGGTGTATCTTTTTCCTGTTTGTTCGATAAATGAATCGATTCTATCATTCTTTACAATGCTGACTGTACATCCCCCGAAGCCGGCACCTGTCATGCGTGAACCTATAACACCAGCTTGTGCCCAAGCAGCTTCTGCTAATGCATCCAGCTCCTTTCCTGTCACTTCATAATCATCACGCAAGGATTCATGGGATTGTCTCATCAGTTGGCCGAATCCGATTAGGTCATTTGCTTGCAGGCAGCGCACCGCTTCTTTTGTACGTGCATTTTCATAGACTGCATGCTTCGCACGCTTACGGTCTGTTTCATTTTGAATCAAATACTTATATTGCTCGAATTGTTCTGGGCTCAATTCTCCTAAGGATGCAATCGCAAGCTCCTGCTGCAGTTCCTTCAAAGCACGTTCACACTCGCCGCGGCGTTCATTATACTTCGAATCAGCCAAACCTCTTCTCTTATTCGTATTGGCAATTACTAAAGAAGCGCCCTCCATTGCAATTGGACTGTACGTATAATCTAATGTTTGGCAGTCTAGCAAAATGGCATGCTGATCCTTCCCCATCCCGATAGCAAATTGATCCAGAATTCCGCAGTTTACACCAATAAATTCGTTCTCGGCTTGTTGGCTCATCTTGACCATGCTAATCATGTCGATTTCTAAATGAAAAAGCCCATTCAGTACTACCGATGTTGCCAACTCAATAGAAGCAGAAGAGGAAAGACCTGCTCCGTTCGGAATATTGCCGTAGAACAATATGTCAAAGCCGCTGTCAATCATATAGCCTTGCTTTTGGAACGTATTCATAACACCTTTTGGATAGTTAGCCCAATCGTGCTGCTCCTCATAGGACAAGTTTTTTACCGGAAATGTAATCACACCTAAATCTTCAAAATTCATCGAATACATTCTGACCATCTCATCATCGCGCTTTTTCGCAACGGCATATGTACCGATGTTTAGTGCGCAAGGGAAAACATGTCCACCGTTATAATCTGTATGCTCACCAATTAAATTGACGCGTCCTGGTGCAAAGAACACACGGACTTGTTCCTCTGTTGTATGAAAAACGCTCATAAATTCCTGCATAAGGTTCTCTACCATCATTTCATCCCATCCTTTTATACTCTCTATCTTTTATAGCTTCATTTTACGGTTCTATTCGATGCCCCTCAATGGTAAAATAAAAAGAGAAAATGGGTATTTTCTTGCTTTTTTATCTATAATAAGCATAAAAATAATACCCACCTGAGAGGGTATTCCCTTCAAATACAGTAAGAAGTCCTATCAAAAAACGAAAGAACGCGAAGCACAGAGAATTTTTTAGGAAAGAAGGTGAAAACTTGCTCTCGAAACTTCCAATAAAAGAGTACAGCATCTTCGCCTATCGGTTTTTGGAGGAAACAACAAATGAAGCCGCACAAATGTGGTCTGTCGGTTGGGAGAAGCAAACCTCTCCGCTCTACAAATGGAGCGGTCGAAACCGAAAAGAGGCAGAAAAATACATTTTTCAGTACACTGTTTCCGGATATGGGATGATTGAAACAAACGGAAGAGAATATAAGTTAGATGCGGGAAAAGCTTTTCTTATCAACATTGCCGGTGATTATCAATATTATTTGCCAAAGGAAAGCGACCATTGGGAATTTATTTTTATTACGCTGTACGGAATTCATGTGGAAAAGTGCTGGAATTATATTCAGAATCATCATCACTTTGTTGTTCCCTTTCACCCTGAATCTAATCCAATTCAGCTTCTTGTTCAAATCTTCCAAGAAGCCAGTGAAAAGAAAATTACAAACCCGTTTCAGGCTTCAAGCTTATCATACCGCTTTATCATGGAGCTCTATCAGTATGTGAAGAATATGGATGCATCGACAGAAGATTGGCCAGAAAGCATTCTAAATGCTGTTTTATTTGCCCGCAATCATTTTCAAGAGGAAATCGGCCCTGACGAAATGGCGGAAGCAGCAAATTTGTCCCGTTTTCACTTTAGCCGTCTATTCAAGCAGACAACCGGCTTAACCCCCATTCAATACTTAACAAAAATTCGCATTATAAAAGCTGCAGAACTGCTGCATCAAACAAAATATTCGGTTGAAGAAATCGCCGCAAATGTCGGCTATGCCAATGCAAACTACTTAACAAAGGTGTTTCGAAAAGCAACCGGCATGACGCCGGGGCAGTTTCGTAAAAGCAATCAAGCACTAGAGGATGACCTGTTTTTGTAGCGCAAAAAAAAGCTTAATGATTTTGTTTTTACTGAAAGACAAGAGAAATGAAGTTTGAGGCTTGAATTAACAGTAAGGATATGTTGTTTAACAATTAAAAGAAAAATGAAAGAGGAGTGGGGAATCCACTCCTTTTATCACGACATGTTTTTGTTTTTTTACCACGACAATTTATGGTTTTAATTCAATTTTTATCCCTCATACGTCTCAAATAACTTTTTCAAATACTCCTGATTTCCTTCCGCGATATACTGCTCGGCTTCTATTAAACGCGTTGCTAATTCGGACTTCGTTAGACGCATATACTGTCTATAAACATTCTTTAAATTCCTGTCAGGTTTTAATTGTTCAAACTCGTGAAAAGTATGTTTTTCATTTTCCCGATAGGGAAGATGTTTTTCGAGTTCTTTTTGTTTTTTCTTATAGCTCTTACTCTTTTCTTTATAATACGCATAGAGTTCTTCATGATTTCTAATAGTGTTAAAATGAATCCCTTTGCCTTGTTCATCAAGTTCTTTTGTCTTCTTAGATACATTGTGCAAGGTAACTTCTTTGCCCTCCGCAAGGAGGGCATCTATTGCTTTTCTACCTAGCTCAAAGGAGTTAACCCTTCGCTTCTCATACTCACTCTCTAAGCCACTTTTATGGTTTTCTAATGATAAGTCTTGGCTCATTCTTCTTATCTCTCCTATACTCTTCGATTAATGCTATTTCTTTCAATTCAACTTTCGCATCATGTATGGTTTTTTTCATTTTCATCACTTCCAGATTAAAACCTTTTTCCTCGTAATATTCCTTCGTTTTTTCTGCCCATTCTAGATAATCAAGTAATTCATGCTTTTGTTCTGGTTCGGGTATTTTAGTACCGCAACCTACACATGCAAGCTTTATTGGGCAAATCTTGTTAGTAACACATGTACCCCCAACAGTTTTACTAAAAGGTCCACTAATCTCTCTTTGACGTTCAAAAAGGGCTTGTAGCTCTTCTGGTTGCCTCAAAACTTCTCTCATCATGTCAACTTGAGTATTCATGGAAGTGTGAAAATCAGTTACGACATTTGCTACTTGGCTTTGGGTAGGTTGAGAGTAATATCCTGTAACCTCTATATCCTTTTGATTGAGTATCATTGCTACGACATCAATCGGAAGTTCCTCTGCTTGTACCGCATGTGTCGCAAAACCGTGGCGTAATAAGTGTGGTTTCAACTTTACCAACTTCTTGTCTTGTGTTTCATAAATCAATCCAAAACAGATGAAGTTTAAAACGCATGCAAAAGTCTTATTTTCAAAATGCTTACCATGAAACTGAAATAAATAGGGTTGTTCTGGTCGTGATGCACCATGTCTTTTATAATATTTAAATTCCACTTTTGGAATTGAGCCTTTATAGTGTACATCTCTAAGGTACAAAGCAATTTCCTTTATTAAATCAAAAGTATCTTTGTTAACATAAAAGACTGCAAGCTCATCTCTTCCTTTCGGAATAGCTCTAAACATGTAGGATGTTTTTACTACATTTGTTTCTGGGTCGGTGATACTTCCCTGATCTAAACACCCAATCCCAAAATGGACTTGTACCACTTCACCTAACCTTGCACCTGAAGACGTAAATATATCTAGTGCTATCGCACCAAAGAGAGCTGTAATATACAAAACCTCAACGTTCATTAAAATGCCATCGGCATATTCCTGAGAGTTAGTTATAAAAGCCCCTTGTGCTAAAATACCTTTGTGATTAGGCTGGAAAGGCTCATTAATACCTTTTGAATCCGGTTCCCTATATCCGTACATCTCAAGTATTTTCAGTCTCTCATTTATTTGTTCTTCACTTAAAGATTGGTACCACATTCCGACTAGTTGATGTTCTAAAATGGGAAAAAACCAAAAACCATCAGTTTCTCCTACTGGTTCACCAGTTTCGTCATCTAATATTTCTGCCTTTAAAAACTCGACGAAGTATTCGTTGTTTTCATCTGAATAAGTAAATCTTCGTTTCTCCGCGTTTTTGATTGTAGTTACACGATAATTATCACTATGATGAAGTACGAAAGACGGTTTATCCCATAATCGAAAGGAAAAGAGCTCCTTTGATATATCTCCACGTTCCTCATTTTCAACATAAGCAAATTCAAAAGGAAGAGGATAATCGTTAGCTTTTACTAATTCCACAGCTTCAAGGTATTTCTGCCGCAATCGCCTAACCTGATTTAGACGGAACCCACCTTCGGCACGGATTTTTATAAAGTCTTTGGAAATTGCGTCTGTTTCAGACTTCCGTTTACTTTTCGCTGCTTCCTTGGCTGTTTTGTTAACTTTAAAATCTCTGCTATCTAGGTATGTTCGAGGGAGTAAAAAAGGGGCGAACACTTCTTGTTGTTCCTTTGTCAACTTGGTCGAATGCCACTTATGCACCTTTTTGACAACACCTTTATACTCATTAAAGAATACTCTTCTCTTGTTATCTGAATGGGAAGGGAGAATCTCCTCTCGTAAATAATCGGACAGATGTATATCTATATCAAAATCATTAAAATTTGCTAATTTGAGTTCTTGAAAGAGTTCTTTGAGACCAACAGTTACAACATATAAACCAGTGAAAATAGTCTTAGGGTCTAAGTTTTGATTGGAGTTTACCATCAACCCTAATGCTAAGTGGTTTGTAAAAAGATAACCACAACAGTTGTTTTTGAAGTAACGTAGATGCTCAGGGTTAACCTTGTCCCAAAGATAACCTCGTTTATCCTGATAGACAAAGATGTTGTCATCAACCTCGCCTTTTAATTCTTGATACCATGGTTTACTTTCTAATTCATCAATCACATTCCCACACCCTTAGGTTAATTAATAGCTTAACTATTCAATTCATTAATAAAATCCATCAATTCATGTTGTTTTTCAGGCATTTGAACGACCTTATTTCGAGGTTCAACCGAAGGTTGTTTAGCCCTCTTACGAGGTTTTATCTGATTTAAATACTCCTCCTGTTCCTTTTTCATCTTTTCTAGCAATCTATCATGCTGCTCTACCACATAATCCTTTTCATCAACGTAGTGCTCATAGACTTTCATTGTGTCTGCTTTTGCACTCCAATTCATATAAATTCGTAATCGTTTAATTGCCTTGTCCTGTTCTGCTTTATCCTTGTATTCTTCGCGAATCAGCCGAATACTACGGGTCACGAACCAATGACGAGTTTTATGAATATTGATTTTTATTTCTGCTTTTTCCATCATAGTTGACCAGTTTTTTAGAAAGGCATCATAAGTGTAGGGATTTCCATACTGATTAAGAAATATCGGAGTTTCATCAGGAATGTCATTCATGTTTAAACCACTTTTATCAACTTTCTTTCTCTCACCATGGATATAACGATCAAGTAGTTTTAACGTGTCATTATCTACTTTCAAAAACTTTGTTCTTTTTCCATGACTTCCCTTATTAAAGGTGGCAAATTCACCCTTGTCATACCTAGCACGATAGTCACCAAATGTAAGCTCAATAACCTCTCTTGCTCTTGCCCCAGTTTGAAATAACATTGTAGTAATAATTTCATCTCTAAGCTTCCATTTACTGTCCTCCCCAGCCTTATAAATCATAGAGGGGAGGTGAGGATCATCAATAATCTGAGGTTTCCACTCACCATTTAGGACCTTAAAATAAGAGTCGGTTAATCTTCGAGCACTTTTAGGTAAAGGTTCTTCTGTACCTGCCTCTTTAGGCATTCTAGGTTTTCCTTCCCTAACACCCTCCTTTAGGGCTTGGTGCTCTTCTAAAATGGCGTGTGCATCAATTAGGGGGTTGGGATAAGGATACATCCTTACATGAATCATGATTTTGTAAAAAGATTTTAAAGCACTTAACAATCGGCTGACAGTGTTAGGACTTTTATTTGTTAGCTTTACATTGTAATACGTTTTGCTATCGCTTGTTGTAACCTTACAATGAGCTTCATGCATCAAAAAATCCTCTATGGCTACCCGTACAATGTGGGGTTCATCATCCCACTTTACAGTTCTTTCTTGATAATTACTGCCAGTATGCAGCCAGGTGAAAAAGGTATAGAGTGTTTTTAGATAGGACTCGGCACTACTTTCTGCAATTCTGCCTAATGCCTCTTTATAAAAAACCGTGAGAGGCAGGAATGGTTTAAGGTGTTTATCCAGTACAATCAATTTAAACTTCCTAGCTTTTACCCCTTCGGGGCATTTTACGTGATGATACAAACTTTCCACCTCTATCAATCCACCTTTATTCCTGTTCTAACCAATTGTATAAAGGAATCGTTCCTGTCCGTTGTCCCTTTGATCCCAGCGATTCATAGTCACGTTGGGTGAAATCGACCAACTTCTTTTTTTCTCCGTTTGTAATCGGATCTGGCATCCAATTCTTCGTTTTAGCTGCTTTTACAAACTTGTATGGGTCATCAATAGGTCTACTTTGTTGCCTTATAATGAGACAAATTTCAAGTGCACGTTCCAACGGCAAAGAGCTAAGAACCTTATGTACTTCTTCTGAAAGGGAAGTAAGAGTTGCAACTTGGTATGCCAATTTGATTATTTCAGACTTGTTGTAATCTGTAGGGGTTGATGTGCTATTACTCTGGGCAGCTTTTTGGGAGGAACTCGTTAGGGCTGCCACATCACTTGCAGGTATCCTCCAACCTTCTTTACGGCTGTTTTGGATTGCACCTGGAAACATCCCATCTTTTATCTTTCTTTTTATAGTTTCTTCATTTTTGTAGCCCAAAAGGGCTGTTACTTCTTTAACTGAGAAATACTTTTCCATGCGAACCCTCCTTGAAAATGAATGAACTCATTATGTTGTTAAATAGAATATATGTTCTATTTTAAGGTGTATAATGAAGGAAGGTCAACCATTAATTTCCATTATCTATAATTAAATTATTGTGGTAATAAAAGTGGTGATAAAAAGGGTAAATGTAGCGATAAAAGTCTCGATAAATCCCCAAAATGTAGTGATAAAACGAAGAAAAAATCATAAAAAATAGGCGTATCAAGCAAAGTGTTGATACGCCTTAAAACTACATTGTTAAACAACATAGGTTGTCGTGTAGTAATACTTATATTTCTTTAATTATCTTAGATTCAGTATTACATATTACATTAAGCTTTTTTATCTTCAAAAATCTCTAAGGCCACTGATCCTTTTTCATAAATGAAAGTGAGTTTCTTCCCTGGCACTATCAGATTTTCTAGTACATCCTTGGCAGTTTGCAATGCGAACTCCATACGCAATGCTTTTTCCTCCTCGACTGCATTCTCTAAATCTGACTGCCGAAGCTCTCTTGCTTTCTCTAAGTACTGGTCGACCATATCGTATACCTCGTCGTAAATCGTCTCAATCTCTTTTCTCATATTCTCACGATCCTTACTGCTAAACAATTGTTACCCTTATCATAAATGAATTAAAGTACAGAAACAATAAATACCAGAGAATATCTCTTTATCATACTAAAAAAGTACAAGCACTCTTCTTCGTTCTGACAGGCTTACAACGCGAGATTCATGCGGAGCCTATTTATAAGAGCTTCCCATTTAATAATCTTTTTATGCATTTACATAAACACTTACATTACCCTCATACTTTTGTTACAATATTCGCATGAGGGCTCCTATACTCTCATAACTATTAGCATCTACCCTATTTGCTTTGGTCGGCTTTAGGTGGATGCTTTTTATTTTGCTTCTCGACTAGTTCCTCAGGTCAGTTAATGACGCAGCAACGGAAATAGGGTCTTCTTACTTCTTTAAAGAAAACTCGCCGATTGGCAAGCCGTTAGGCGAAGATAGAGGCGTAGTTGCACTTTATTCTTAAAATTCCTCACTACGTCGAATCAGCCTCTAGCTGGAAATTTATACTCTCTTAAAGAGTAAGAAAACTTTGAAGTCTTTCCACCTTCCTAACCCTCTATGATTACAGCGCAGATAAAATCCTGGATTCTAAATAATGAACATCCCCATCAACCGCCAGGATTCATCACACGACCGCTTCTCTTAGTCGAAGGAAGGAGAATTCTTTCGTAATATCGTTAAAGGAGTATATCGCTTTCTAAACGAATTATTAATCAGTGAGGTGGTAGAATTGAAAAAAAATATCGCTATCAACGGTGTCGTTACCGATGTCAACATATCCCATGATGAGTTTTGGGAGTTATTCGTATGGTGGGTAGAAAGTAATGGCTGGGAATATAATGGTACTACAAATGAAGTCGATGAAAAAAAGGAGCCGGAATCAACTCCTCCCACTTAAACTCTACCGAATTTTGAAGCGGGTGCTTGTAAAAATTCATCCCCTCCCTGCCGCCGGGCTGCACCACAAGGGCGCTTCCTTCGAACAAAGGAAGGGGACTTCTTTCGAAAGTGCGTTTGATAATCCGTACCAGAACCCAAAATCAGATTATGAAGATACCTTTGAGATATCGAATCTGATATTTTCTCGTTCGTGCGTCATACAGCTTTAAACTTCTTTCCTTTTAACTGCCTTTCCTTTTTCAACATATCTTCTCTAATTTCAAAAGTTTGGACACCATCTTCTCTTTTTTCGATAATATCCATTAATTTTTCTATATCACCAAACGAGTATTTTCTTGTTCCCTTTTCTGTACGTTTTGGAAAGATTAATTCTCTTTCTTCGTAATAGCGGATTTGCCGTTGAGTTATCCCTGTTATTTTACTGACGTCACCAATTGAAATCACTTTTTTATCTTTATAGGATATAGCTTGCATTGACATTATTACTCACTTCCCTTACATCAAAATATTTTTCTTTTCCAATACTTATAGCTTTGTTCTAAAAAAGAACAGTCTGTTAAATACTAAATCCCCCTTTTATACATTCGTTGTATAACTCCATAATTTCACAGTCATCTAAGCTAAAAATAAGATCCTCCTGTTCTGCGCTGCAAGTTAATATGGCATCTTCAATCCTGAGCCGCTCAATTTCCGTAAAAAAATAATACTTTAAAATACAATGCACCATTATTTTCTCCCCTTTTTATTTAATGTAACGAGGCAATTAAATTAAGTATATAAAACAATCCTTATGAAATAAGCTTGTGAAATATAATCATAGAGATTACAAACTCAGTATTTTGTAGGGCAATGATGAAATTCACTTCCTTGGATCTGTAAGCGAAGCAGCAAACTCCCCTAATTAACGCTTCCCTTATTAGTTATTACTAAAGAGCATATTTTGATCCTTATCTCTTAATGCGGCTTAGAACTAGAAAACAAATGATAACCGGATTTTTCCTTATCCTTCATCCCAGCTTCTTTGTGTAACATTTCCTCACACAACAACTAACATGGATAAGTATATGGCAAGCAGAATACATATGTATGTCGAAACGGGAATTCTATTTATGACAGTTTTATGAACATTCCGTGACAAATCTACAAAAATATGATAAAAAACTTTCCTGGAATAACCAATCTCCCCAACTATATATAACATTCAATGTAACTTCAGGATATTTATAGATTTATAAAAACCTAGGTATACCCCATTTACTTCCACGATTAATTGGATCTCAAAGTCATGTATATAATCAAAAAGGGGCAATTTCACCCCTCGGTGAAATTACCCCTTTTCTCCATTGTTATATGAATTTGCTTTGTCCCTATCACTTTATTTACATAACTATTCAAATTATAAAGCAGGTCTAGTTCCTAAACCTAATTATAAAAACGCTTACATAATTTATGTCTTTCCAGCTCAATTTTAAAATCTTACCTTTACTCTGCTGACTACCTACTTACTTCATATGTATTACCTACATGCGATAACTGTATTTTTTCAAAGAATCTAAAACTACTGATATCTAGTCAATATTTTGGAATGTATATTAATACTAACGCATCATTTAAAATCAAAAAATTCGGAAAATAAAACTCAGGAACAACCTAGCATTCTATATTTTGAAACACTTTTTACAAGGAGGAATTAACATATGACAGTGAATCAACCATTTCAGGATTAAAAAGCACCTAAGCAAATTTAAACAGATTTACTTTCACCCATGCCAACTAATAAACCATGTCAAAATATGTAAAAACATAACTCGATGAGCACAAACAATGTACATCTAAAGTTTAGCAATGCATTACCCTGCTCTTAAAGATCTTGCATCAATATATATATGTAATTAAAGATTTTGAATACCCATTTGTATTAATTTCGATTTTACGCCAACAGTCCATTCCTCATTAAACCCTTCAGGATCTCCCTTATCACCAATAGGAGCGTACACTTCTCCAATTTCTTCAACCGTAAGAAGCCCCTGGGCTGCATATACATTTTGAAATAACCAGGCCGTATACATAATACAGTCCTCAATAGAGGCAAACGTCGCATATTCCCCATGATTTGGCGTTCGCTCGCATCCTACCTCCCCGTAGTCAGGATATAGTTGCTTCATTGCACGAAGAGAATTAGGACTCATACACCTCATACCTGATGTATTATTTCGTTCATATAAAGAGTAGGAAGTACCGTTGCCGCTCTCCTGCATTAAAACCGCTGTTAGGAAATAGGGATGAATACGGAATGCTTCCGCAGCCTTTAGTATAACGTCAACTAGTTGAGGCTGTCTTGCAAATAAATTTCCATATACTCCTCCTTCATTATCCAGCCTAGGCTTGATATCTGTCCTAGTTAGGACTTTCATTATGACTTCCCTTACGTGAGCATCCGGTTCTACAACATTTGTAATGAAAAATTTGTCCGGAGCCTGATGCTTGTGTACAGCTGTTTCTTGGGTTGCGGCTAATTGCACAGAAACTTCATCACTGAACTTGTCACTAGGTATAGCACCTCCATATAATCCAGTAGATAATACCACACCGGAAATAAATACGTTTACTTTTTTGGATAGTACCGATATATGCTGCATGTATTGCCCCCCTAGTTTCAGGTATTGGTGTAAAGATATACATCAATGACTTCGCTAAAGTTACGTATTTCAAAACGTACAATATGGAATTTTATTTTATGCAACCCTACAAGAACCTCAAAGCCCCTTTTTTTACATATTAAGGGTATTAGCCAAGAACGGAAAGCTTTGTAAATGTTTTGTTATCTAAATGTAACCTTTGTTATCATTATGGTAATTGAAATTAAATAACTTAACCTATCTTTAAACCTAACTCAATTGTATCTCTTCTATCAGATTTGACCGAAAAAGTACCCTTCAACCGTGTGAAGGGCGCAGCCTAATCAATTAGAAACTGAAAGGTTTCTGTACTTAGGAATCCTCCACGTCGGGCGAACATAGTGAGTAACTGGGGGGGAATTCAAATAAATAATCCCTTCTCATGCTAAATGCTTCTCTTACATAAAATGCTTACACAAGGGCGCTGCGTTAAAAATAAAGAAAAGGAAGCCTCCTATACTAGCTTCCTTTTTTAACTTAGAGAGAAACAACCAGCTATTAGAATCTAATCAACGTAATATCACACTTCAAAACCAAAAGGTAATAGCATTAACATCAGAAAAACAGAGTCTTCTGGGCAAAAAAAACGGAGAAAAATTATTCTCCGTCAGACACTACGATTTCATAACCAAATTGTTTTAACTCATTTTCGTATACTTCAGGCGTCACAATGTAATACATTTCGCCATTGTTGTCCGTAATCACGATCTCGCTCGGACTTTTATCTACTTTCGCTTCAATTAGATTATCATATGGAGCACCTAGTAATTCCGTTAAGTTAATAGACATGTTAACACCTCCTGTTGCGAGTGATTGTAACAGAATTATACAAAAAGTGAAAGGGGAATTTCATAAATAATGTAATTTTTCTCTATTATGTAATCAAGAAAAAAATATAACCAAACAAAACGAAAGACAGGAATCGATTGGACATAAGGAAATTCGGTTCTGATGCAAAAAGAATCAGCTAAAAAACCAATAGAGAAAAAAACGTGGATTGTTATAAAAATAGAGGAAAGCCCTGTAAGTAAGGGGCTTTCCTCTATTTTATAATGCTGCGTCTGTTTCCTGCTGCAAGCGCTGCTGCTTCGCCTTTTTGAAATGAAGCAATTCATACACAACCGGAATGACAACCAGCGTTAACAACGTCGCCACACTCAATCCGCCGATCACAACAACGGCAAGGTTTGCGGACACAAGGCTGCCTGTTTCCGATTTCTTAAATAATAGCGGCAGCATAGCACAAATGGTAGCAACCGCAGTCATGAGGATCGGACGCATACGTGTTGCAGCAGCATCAAGAAGCGCGTCGCGAATCGTCATCGCAGCTTCATTTTTCTTCACCCGATCAAGCAGTACAATGGCGTTTGTTACAACAACTCCAATAAGCATTAATGCTCCCAGCAGCGCAGTTGGGTCTACCGCGATGCGGCTGATTAACAATCCTAAAATAGCTCCGATAGCCGCAAGCGGCAAAGAGAATAAGATGGCAATAGGAGCACGCAGCGTTTTAAATGTGATGACCATGATCAAAAACACAATACCGATAGAAGCAAGCATTGTCATGAACAAATCTGTGAAATCGTCAGCTTGTTGCGCACTTGCGCCGCCGACAAATATTTTGACGCCTTCTGGAAAACTCATGCCGTTCTTACCATTTTCTCCAAACAATGCTTTATTGATTTCTTTAGAAATAACGGATAGTTGATCAGCCTCTACCGTTGCTGTCACACGAATATAGGAATCTCCATCCTTATGAAACACATTCGTTGGCTGCTCTTCCTTTTTTAAAGTGGCAATTTCTGAAACAGGAATGGTTCCGGCCGGAGTTACAAGATTAATATCTTTCAAATCCGATTCTTTCTTCGGATCTAAAATCGGCTCTATAAGAACAGGTATTTGTTGATCATCGACTGCAATCGTTCCAATTGGCATTCTGTTGAACATTACAGCCAGCTGTTGTGCGACTTGCTCAGCCTTTGCTTTGGATGGGTCAACCACAAAGGAGTATACCGTTTTCTTCTCCTCCTGGTTTGTTTCAACAGACTCTACGCCTTTTAGATTAACTATTTTATCCTTAATATCCTTAGCAGCAGCTTCTAGGTCGCTTAGCCTTTCACCGACGACATCAACTGTAATTTGCGGCCCGCCGCTTCCTGTCAAGGAACCTGCTCCCGCTGTCAGCTTAGCACCGGAGTAGCTTCCCTTTTGCGCCTCAATTTTCTTCGTGAGGGCTTCAGAATCGATATCCTTTTTTAAAATCAGCATATAGCTTGCTTTTGTCGGAGAGCCAATTTCACCATATTTGGCAGCATCCGCACTGTTGCCAAGCTGTGTAAATAAGTACTTCACATCATCTTGATCTAGCAAAAACTTTTCTAGCTTCTTCGTATTGTCTTTCACAGTTTCAATAGGCGTATCATTCGGATAGTCTAACGTTACCTGCAGGAAATCAACAGTCGATCTGTTAATGGTTCCTTTAGGCATCACAAAGTAAGCACCGACGGAACCAGCGAACATAACAAATGAAATTAAAAGTATAATCCATTTATGATTGAGCGACCAGCTCAGCAGCCTTTTGAATTTAACTGCTGGTTTATGCTCTTTTAGTTTTGTGTTCTTCAAAAGCCCGGCACTCATAAGCGGAACAACAGTCAATGCAACGATGAGAGACGTAAGTAAGGAATACGTAATCGTTAGTGCAAACGGCAGCACTAAGTCCTGCAAATCTCCGTTGACAAGACCAATCGGCAAAAAGACGGCAACTGTCGTTAACGTAGAAGAGGTAATGGCTGCGCCAACCTCCTTCGTTGCATCCATTATAAGCTTCGGGGTAACCTTTTCGTGCTGCGCCCGCTGGAAAATGTTTTCAATGACAACGATGCTGTCGTCTACTAGCCGTCCCACCGCTACAGCAATGCCGCCCAGTGTCAGTATATTTAGAGTAATGCCTGACTTAGCAAGCAAGAACAGCGTTAAACATAAGGATAGCGGGATAGAGACAATTGTGATAAAGGTAGAACGGATATTGCGTAAAAATATCATAATAACAATGGTGGCAAACAAAGCCCCAAGCAGTACTTCCTTCATCATGCTGTTGACGGAATTCTCCACCATATCAGCCGTTGCCAGAATAACATTTGCCTTTACATTATTATACTTATCGTTAATTTCCTCAGTTGCTTTCTTAACTTCCCTGCTGATGGAAACAGCATTAGAATGACTGTCCTTCGTTACAATGAAAAGAAGGCCATCCTTCCCATCGATGTGGGTTAACGTATTTTCTGCTTTCTTTAATTCAATAGAAGCAACGTCAGAAAGAGATGTGTTTGGTGCAACTGTTAGCCTTTTTAAATCTTCAATTTTGTTAACATCGCCGACCACCTTCAGATTGCCTGCTTTTCCGTCAATCGTTTTTTCACCAATAGAAGCAGCCATGTTTTGTCCCTGCAGCACGGTCATAATACTTTCTAAGGAAACCTGTTTTTCCTTCATTTCTTTGTTCTTTACTTGAATAGAAATGAAGGAATCCGTTGTTCCGAACGTCTGAATATTAGCAACGCCTTTAATATCCTTAAAGTAAGGCGCAATTTTTTCTTTTGCGAACTCGATATTGCTTGGAGTCAGACCATCCTCAAAGGTAACCGCAACATCGGCAATGGGAACCATTGATGTATTGAGCTGCACGATGTTTGGCTTGGAGACATTAGAGGGAAGCGTGACGGTGCTGAGCGCATCTTGAATTTCCTGCTTAGCATTCTTTTTATCTGTTTTCGGCTCGAAAAAAATGTCTATTTTAGAATAACCATCCCCCGTTGTTGAAAAGATATTTCGTTTCCGGCTTACCGTTGCAACTGCCGTTTCAATTGGTTTTGTCACTTGATTCTCCATTGTGGCAGAGTCCACCCCTTGCCCCATTACAACAACCGAAATTTGCGGCTGATCAATTGGAGGCAGAAGCTCCATCGGAAGGGTCAAATAGCTGACAATCCCCATTAGCAAGGTAAGAATGGACATGATGGAAACAGCAGCTTTGTTTTGAAAAGCCCATTTAGTAAACCAAGACATACAAATAACCCCCTTTTCAACTCATGTGAAATTTCCAACACTAGTAATAGTAACATCTAATCATTGTAAAGAAAATGGTTTATTTGTAATTTTTTCATATAATGGTTTAATATTCTATTACATATTAGTTCTAAAAGGGAGGTTACTTTACTATCCATTCCCCCCAACACCTACTTGCTAACGCTCCTTTCCCACAAGGGGACTTCCGTTGGTCGAAGGTGGGGATTCTAACTATTGGGGGGCAGTTCACCCTGAGGCCTTTTTGTTCTTCCTATATGTCATATATGTACTGGAGTCCAATATATTAAAGCAGCATAAAACGGATATACGTACTCATATATACCGTCTTGTTCTAACACATATTTATTGATAACGTTCTCCACCTCATGAGCATTATAGTGCGCATCTAAAATCTTTGTAGTATTATCACGAATCAATTCTTCATAATATGTATATTCATTTCATTTTAAAAGACCAAAAAGGCAACACGAAGCTGCCCTTTTTAACCCTATTAAGATGACTTTTACTAATACCCACCACCGTAACCATACCAAGGGTAGTAAGGATAGTAAGGATAGTAAGGATAGTAATATGGGTAACGGAATAATCTTCTAAAGAAACGATATGGGAAACGGCGTTGACGGTAGCGTCGATATCTTCTCCTGCGAGGACGTCCATAATCATCATAATCATTATAACCATCATCATATCCATATTGTCTTGTTACTTGTCCTGCATCAACATCTTCAGGAACTAACATGGTTACGCCGTCCTCATCAGCACCTGCGATAATTCCCTCCATCTGTGACCCGTCGCTCATTTGTCCTATAACATGATAGCTCATATACTGCTGACATAGCGTTTTTATATCGCTGTCCATAGGCTGATAAACTCCTTGAACTTGCTGAGGTCCTAGAATGTTAGGTTGAAAAGCCCCCTGAACTTGTGAAGGCATTGGCATCTGGTTATTCACGAAAATATCTCTCCTCTCTTTACATTAGAGTATTCTCCCAGCTTGGGCCATGTTAACTTATAAGGCAAGGAAAATTCAAATTTTAATGATGATATAAGCAGATTTGATGGAAACTGGAATAATGGTGAAAGTGGGTCCGATTTCCCCCTCAATCCCCTGAATCATCTATAAGATAATTAGTGTGATTCTTAAAAGTTGATGTATATACTCTATACAAAACCAGTTAACATAATCGCGCATTATCGGAAATGGGATTCCCTATGGATTCCGCGCCAATACTGGGTTTCTCGTAATATCCGAATTTATCACGTATGCAGGATTTTATGCAATTTCCTAGCGGCGCGGCTTTCGGTCTCCCGATCCTTTGACAAGCCTCCCTATTTTTTGCATAAAATCCTGCATATTTTTTGCCCCACTTACCACTGGGCTACGCCCATTACACGCTTGAAGTGGGTCTTCTGTCGGAAAATGATAAATGAGATGTAGAGAATCTGTTAATATATGCATAAATTTAAGATAAAATGATAAATCTTACGACATGCCCGCTATAGAAAACATTCATGATAGGTGATACGATAATGGAGTCTTAAAAAATGTTTGGAGGGTACATAACATGAAGATTGCTATGGCAAGTGACCATGCTGGGGTTGCTTTGAAAGAAGAAGTAAAGGAATTACTGCAGCAACAAGGACATGAAGTATTAGATTTTGGAACAAATAGTACAGAAGCCTGCGATTTACCGGATTATATTTATCCTGCATCATTGGCGGTGGCAAAAGGAGAAGCTGACCGCGGCATTTTCATTGATGGCGTTGGTTATGGCAGTGCCCTCATTGCAAATAAAATATACGGTTTAAATGCAGTTGTTTGTCAGGATCCGTTTTGCGCCCGTTTAGCGCGCGAGCATACGGATAGTAATGTTCTATGCATTGGAGGAAAAATAATCGGTTCAGCGTTGGCTATTGAAATCGTAGAAGTATGGATGAAAACGGATTTCTTTAGCGGGATTGAAAAATATGAGAGACGTGTAAAAAAAGTAAACGAAATAGCGGAAAAGCATTTAAAAAAATTATCTGAAATATAAGCAAAGCGGACGCTCTCTGCCTTTGGTTCTGCAAAAAATGCTTTTCCAGCGCATAGGACACTTTTTTTGGCAGAGACTATTCTGGCGATGGGAGCAGTTTGAGGAACCAAAGGTTTGTTATCTTGTAAATTAAAGCTTGAAAGGGAAATTGGAAATAATTCCGTTTCCCTTTCAAGCTTTTTGTTTCCAAATGAAGAAAATGAAATCAATGTAGTCAAAAGCACTTCAATCCCTTCTTAATTTCAAATTCATCTTCTAAACATTCTAGTGAGTTAGAAGAATACCCGTAAAAACTGCTTTTCTCCCGTCGAGTGAAACTATAGGTAAAGCAAATACTCTTATGTATGTATTTCTTATTTCGGTAAACAATACTTTTTGGGTCATTCCCAATACATATTTGGAGGCAGAAAAATGAATTTTGCAGCTCATGAACTTTTAGAAACATCTGAAGCATTGAGAACAAAAGCAGCCGAAATCGAACAACACGGAGTATTTGCAAACCAATGTAGTGACCAGCGCTTAAAAGGCATTTTAATGAGACACCAGCAACAGATGATTAACGCATATCAACAAGGCATTAATCTCATGCAAGGGAAAGGGGCACAGTTAACGCATCAAACTCCAGCTTTCTTTAATATGCAGCAAAATGCTAACCTAGGCATGCACCAACAAACAACAATGTCAGCACCAATGGCAAATACACAAACTCTTTCCGATCAAACAATCGCAACTTTGGCATTAAACACGCATAAATCCGGCGCCGTCATGGGGATGCAATGGGCGAATGAATGCGTGGATCCGCAGCTTCGCATGTATCATGTGAATGGGGCAAATCTATGCCAGGAAATGGCATATGAAATTTGGAATTGGATGAACCAAAACGGTTACTACCAACCTCCGATATTTAGCAGTGCACAAGCAGCACAAATGACAGGGATGTTTCAGCCGATGAACACGACAATGAATATGAACAATACTATGAATATGAATACAGGGTACAATCTACAATAGTAATATAAGTAAAAAGGAAAGCGATGAAGGGATGCTAGTGCATAAGGTGATCACATGGAATTAAATCGTGTCAAAGAAATTCTTTCTTCTCCAGAAGAAGTAGCTGTACATTATCATGGTATTCCTGTTTGGATCGAAAGCGTTGATGGAACTTCCAGCATGGCAACTGTCCAGGCGAGAGGAGCACATGATGAAAGACGGCTCGTTTCCATTGATGCTTTGGAAGAACGATAAAACAAAGAAGGCGCGGATGTCAAAGTGCCTTTTAGATTATCAACAACCCCCTATTCAAATTTTCAATTTGAATAGGGGGCTGTCATGCATCTTTCAAATGCAAGCTGGAGCTGGTTTCTTCCATGTCCAGCTTGCAGGTTTCTTTAAATTCATAGCAGCAAACGTAAGCATCGCTGCCATACAACAAAGCCTTATTTTGTATACATATTATTGCTGTCTTTACACTAAAATTAGGACTTATTGAAACACCCTCTTATAAAAGCAGACACTTTTCTATTGCCAGTCTCATATCCTTGTTTATGCTCACAGTAACAAGAATATCGTCTTCAGTCATCTTCTCTACTGCTTCATCAGTTATCTTAGCTACCATAACTTTTTCTTTCGCACATTTACAGTCCTCCTTTGTTCCTTAACGAGTTACTCTCCGATAGCCTGAACCTTCATTCGTTCGTGATCTAGGAGGAACCACTTTTTGAAGCAATTTCGTTCATACAGATTTTTTATTAAAAGATTCCCTTGTGATAAATACTATATTTACCTCATGATAAATAAGGAGAAAGAATCCATGAAAGTGTTAGGAGTATTTGTATTGATTCTTTTATTAGCCATTTCACTTAATGTATTAATGGACCTTCTTTTAGGCTTTACGCTTTCTCACGCATTATTACATTTACTCAACCCATTTTGGGTAATAGAAAGTGGAGAATATGTGATGTTAGCATTTCTTTTGTTACTTACAATTGCTCAACAAATTGTGATTATCATAAAAAATAAAGCTAACAAACAAAACGGTTCTAGTTAGCTTTATTTTTGAAACGGCTGCGAATGATGGTAACAATCGACATTAATAATGGAATAATCAAAAGAAAAATACTGTGAAGATAATAAGGTGCAATGATTAAACCTTCTTCAATATGTTCTGCAAAATTTGAAGCGATAGTCATTGCTAAAAATATAATAATAATTCCAATCGGTAAAATAACTTGTTGATGATTTTTTAACTTGAATAAATCGACCATTCCTATGACTGCACTATAAAAATAAATGGACACTTTGAAAAACGTAGTGAACAAAAAAGTCAAGACGGCAATAGCATCAAGCCGTTGTATAAACTCGAAAAGGTTGACCTTTCCGACTGTTGATAACAATGGAAAAGTAGCTCTCTCCACTTCTTCAGCACCAAGAACAGCGATATTTAAACTGGTTATGTAAGTTAAGATAAGACCACTTGAAACCACGGCGGAAAGCCAGACTTTTTTAGTTAATTCAGGTCGATTTAGATAAGGAATCAACATGCTAAAGGCAAATATTTCTCCGAAAGGGAAAAAAGTAGTCATCGGAAATGCTGTCGTTAAGATTGGTTTCCATCCATTTTCAAGAAACGGCTGCAAATTAGGGAGATGGACATTACCTGAAATCCATGTTAAAAGACTTCCTATCAATCCAAAAAAGATTATAACGATAATAAATACTTCTGCTGTTCTTCCCAATACTTCAATTCCTAGATAAAGCACATAACAAATGGCAAGAATCATTAAGATATTGACCGCCAATAACGGTGTTTTTCGCATTGTTGACGCAACCAGGATATCCCCGAAATCACGTAGATTTCGGGAAGCAGCGTACAATAAATATACAGTGTATAATACACCAATTCCCCATCCGAGGTATTTACCGAATATTTTCCTAGCATATCCGGTAAGCGGCAGATCAGGATATTGACGAAATACAGAGTAGTAAATGAAAAACAAGGCAATTCCACCACACAATCCTAAAAGAATTGCAAGCCATGCGTCTTTTTTAGCACCTATTCCAAAACTTACGACCACTGCACTTCCAAGTTCAAATAGAAACATCATGGAAAATAGTTGGATGACACTAATTTTGGCTTTCTCCATCGTCTGGAATCCCCCTTCTTTACTTTACTTGACTTTGCCCCCTTATTTTATATATGGTTTTGTCCGCAATCCTGACCGTCGAATAAACGCTTGTACGTTTACGGTGACTTCTGTCTTGGGAAAGATTTCATCATCCCATTTTTTCTTGATCTCCTTCCACACTTTTTGGTCCTCGCGGTTGATATATTCGCTAAAACGGAAAATATCGCTTTTTTGTTCTTTGGCATCTTTTACGGCCATCATCACTTCCTCTTTTATTTCCTTCCCCATTTGTTTTTCAAGTTTTTCAATGAGTTCGTGTTTATCGAGATCGATTGGACAATGAACTTCTGAGATGTGACCTTCCGGTCGAACCATGATCTGAATAACGGGTTTTTTGTTCTTTATTTCCACTTTAATTCTTGTTTTGGAGCGCACAACGTCCACTGCAATCCCCTTTTTTTGCTTTTCACAATTAAGGTCTACAATGGTTTTTTTCAACTCATTATTGACCCATGTAACACCACGGGCAGCATCTTCATCCAACCATTTTTTGAGTTTACCCTTTTTAAAAATAGCAAGTCCTCTTATTTCGATATCTGTCTTTGGGGATATTTGTTGAACGTTTTTCAAACTGTTGCCCTTTTCCGGGTTTCCGGTAATATGAATACCTGTTAAATTTGCCCCTTCTCTGCTTAATTGTTGAATGACTTGATCAGCACGGGTACTTGCATACTCTCCCCAGATTTTTTTAGTGGATTCCAGTCCACTAACAATTTTGACAGAAGGGACGTCCTCTAAAGGAGTCGCGATTTGGAGAAGAGTTCTTGCTGTATTATTTCTGACGATTAGAATCGGAAAAAGTGTACGAAATTGTGAGTCACGTTCAAGCCAATCAAACAAATCTTGAATCCCTTTTTTTCTCGCTAGCTCCTCACCAATCACCATTAATTGGACATGTGGAAAAAAAAGTTCCTGGGGTGACTTTGGCGCAATTTTTCGGAGTGCCTCTGCAACGGTGCTCCCTGTAGCCGAATAGGTCGTAACAGGAGCCACTCCTGCTTTCCCTCCCTGCCCTGCCGCACTTGCTATTTGTCCTTCATTTATAATTTGTACTGTAACGCGATATCTGTTTTTCAAATTATCACCTCCGTCATCAATGCCGATAGCACTTACTATGTCAATATCTTGTAATTCAGCACGATCCCAACATCCGGACAGTAATACGGTAGATAAAATTATAAAGAGAATGCTGAATAGTTTATGTTTCATTAGAATCCCTCTTCGATTCGTTATCCTTTATTTGACCTTCTCTCGGTGACGGACCCAGATTTTGAGTATTACCTGCTCTCTTTATTTTCGTTTGGTTCACCAATCGGGGACGTTTTGACAAAAACGGTTTTGGGAAACGAATGATGGTATCTTTCCAATCCGAAATAATGAGCGGAGCAAAGGGGGCTAAATAAGGAATACCAAAAGAGCGAACGCTGCAAGTGTGTGCGACTAAAACAATGACCCCGAGTCCAATTCCGTAAAGCCCGAAAGAAGCTGCCAATATCATCATGATAAGTCGAAATAAACGTGTCGCATCCGTCATCGAAACATGGGGTATGGTAAAACTGGCGATTGCCGTCCCTGCTACCACAATTACCATTGCACTTGAAACAATTCCTGCCTGAACAGCTGCTTGTCCCAATACAAGTGCGCCAACGATTGAAACAGCCTGCCCAATCGGACGCGGCATCCGAACACCGGCTTCCCGCAAAAATTCAAATGTCAATTCCATTAGCAAAGCCTCTATAAATACCGGAAATGGAATCCCATGCCGCTGTGCTGACAGGCTAATTAATAAAGCCGTTGGAATCAATTCCGGGTGAAACGAAATAAACGCAATAAAAAGGGACGGTCCAAGAAGAGTGATTAAGAATGCAGTAATTCTTAGGCATCTCAAAAAACTGGCCATATTCCAACGCAAATAATAATCTTCAGCCGTTTGAAAAAATGCAATCCATGTCGCTGGTAAAATTAAAGGAATCGGTGTCCCATCAACAAAAATAGCAACACGCCCTTCCATTAAATGCCCGACCACAACATCCGGACGTTCCGTTGTAAAGATGGTTGGCCAAAGTGTCCATGTGTCGTCATTAATCCATTCTTCAATTGTATTGGAACCGAAAACTTCATCTACTTCTATTTTACCCATCCGCTCTTTGACTTCATTAAGAAGCTTGTCATTGACAATCCCTTTTACGTACATAATGGCTACATCTGTTTGTGTGATGTTCCCTAGTTTCATTGTTTCAACCCATAGATTAGGGCTTTTAATTCTGCGACGAACCATGGCTGTATTGGTAATAAGTGCCTCAACAAAACTTTCTTTAGGACCCCGGACAGCAGGTTCTATCGTAGGTTCTGTAATCGCTCTCAACTCTCCACCTTGTGCAGAACAGGCAACTGCTCGATCCCAGCCATCAATCAGAAGAATAGTTTGCCCGGATAAGAGGGAAAGGAACAGCTTGTTCCAATCCTTGACGTCCTCAACTCCCCCAATTGTCAATATTTTTTCTTTGATATATGAAAATGTTATACCTGCCTGCTGAGGAGCATCACTTTCAAGATGAACGTCACTCATCAGTCTTTCTATGATAAAACTGCCTATGATCTCCTTATCCGCTAAGCCATTTATATAAAGCAGGGCAACGTTATGCAGGTAAGGTTTTCCCATTTTAAATTCACGAATGATTAAGTCACTGCTGTTACCTAAAGCTTCCCTAACACTTTTAAGATTTTCACCTAAATGTTGACTAATTTCCTGTTTGTTTAGGTTTATTTCTGTTTCTTTATGATAAAGGATTTGCTCTCTTTTTTTCTTTTTTATTAGTCGGTTCCATACACTGTTCATGTTCTTATAACACTCCAAGTTTATAGCATCACTGAAAGACTTGTTCGATGTATTCTCTAGTTATGTAGCATAATCATTTCCTATTTTTTGATACATTTAAGATAAAAATGCATATTTAGATGGATTTACCATGAAACTTCTCGTTTCTTGAATATCTTTTTGTAAATGATTCTTAATACGACCTTATTGCTTTTCGGCAATTCTTAAACATGGTTCTATTCCTCTAAGCTATATAGTTGTGCAAGGAAACTTTTCGAAAAAGCAAATATAAACAAAGGTGAAAATATGAATGCGTTCAATATGTAAAGGTGACAACAAAAGAATGTATGGAAAATATTTACTTAAAGTTGTACAATATAATTGTATAAATTAATTTACATTAGGAGGATTCATGTATGTTTCTATCTATTGATGGGTTTGTTCAGGCGTGGGAGTTCGAAAGTTCTTCTACACAAAAAGTGCTTGATGTATTAACTGATGAGTCTCTAAAGCAAGCAGTTAAACCGAATGATCGCACCTTAGGCGGCCTTGCTTGGCATATCGTCACAGCTCTTCAAAGCATTATGGGACAAACAGGCTTAACCTTTGACGCACCTTCCCACAATACCGCTCTTCCTACTACTGCAAAGGAAATCGCGGATGCATATCGCCAAGCGAGTCAAGCCTTATCCAAAGCGGTTCAAACACAGTGGACAGATGAAACACTGCGAGAAACCTGTAACATGTTCGGACAATTCGATTGGTCAAAGGGAATGGCTCTTTCTATTCTCATCAATCATCAAATCCATCACCGCGGCCAAATGACGATTCTTATGCGCCAAGCAGACTTAATCGTTCCAGGCATATACGGTCCTGCTAAGGAGGAATGGAGCCAAATTGGTATGGAGGCTCCTGAAGTCGTGTAAAAAGAAATCTAATATTTTTTAAACATGTAACTAGTAAAAGCCGATTATTTCTATATTGAGAAGAAAAATCGGCTTTTTTATATTTACAAAAATCTAAGTTTACTTCCCAATTAAGCCGACTATAATACCTCTATTAAAGGCGTCTCTTTTAAATATATAAAACTAGATAAAAAGGAATTTCTGCTCGACGATTCGTTCTAAAGCAATCAAAAACATTCCTTATCTAGATCGTTAGAAAGATGTGATGATAATTAAAGACTTGGGCACCCGCATCAAGCTACGCTCCACTGATGAGGTGTTGTTCCTGCCTATTTTTTGATAAGCTCTATTAATGTTTGTTGTAGATTTTCAACTAAAATATCTCAATAAAAGAGGTCGGGAATGAAAAAAATAATTAGTATTAGGTTAGCGAGCAATATGATAATTCTCATTAATACAATAGCACTTTTGATGCACGTTCTGATACTCCTCAAAATTATACCGAATAATTTCGTATGGGGAGGACGATTAAAGAGTGAGACAGATGTAATCATCTTCGAAAGTATATCGATAGTAATTCAAATACTATTTATTTCAATTATCGCTACAAAAGCAGGCTATATTTTCAAAGGAAAGTTCCAAAGAGCTGTGAATGTCGGTACATGGATTATATTTGGACTTATGGTGCTTAATACAATAGGCAATTTAGTATCAATCTCTAGCTTGGAAACAATAGTAATGACTCCAGCGACAGGTGTGCTTGCGCTTTTAGTATTCAGATTAGCAATAGAAAAATAAAGTTATAGAAAGACTAAACGGTCTTTTACCTTAGCTAAAAATCAACACCAAATGATAACAGAGCCTTTTGATAAAGAACACTCGCCTATTGGCGAGCCCTGCCCTTGGGCGAAGACAGAGGCGTAGTTGCACTTACACTTTGTTCCTAAAATTTCCTGTTACGTCGAATGAGCTTCAAGCTGGAAATTTATACTTTCTTAAAGTGTAAAAAATAGCAGTACCTACCGCAAGATTTGGTCTGTACTGCTAATCTACTAATCTCAGTCTATTTTTATTTTACCGCTTCATCGTCATCCAACTGCCAACATGATGGACAGCTATACCTTTTAAAGCAGAATTGCTCGCATAGTAGTTTTTCACCGCTGTGAGTTCCCGATTCATGTATGATTCGCCTTCTTCAAAAAAGGAAATTGTATCACCTTCAGCAGTATTCCCGGTTTCAATGCCAACTACAATCGATTTTCTATATTTTTTAGCAAGTGCCATTTCATTTTTGACGATATCAATAATCATTAGTGCTGAATCACGATATGCCATAACCGTCACACCGTCTGTTTTTGCGATGACCCATTCAGCAAGCATCCCTTTTCCATACGTATTTTTATAGGGAATTCCATCAAACCAAAAAGGCATGTCCACTTCAAGCGGAAGATTTAAAGCAGCCGCACTGCTTTTCGCCTTCGTTAACAAAGATTGATACGATTTGATTGTATCGGCTTGATTCGTTGTCCAACCACTATATAAATAAGGTTCAACATCCAAATGAACACCCGCAAATTTTTGGGCAGACGTTGAGCCGCTTTGATATCTGCCAAGCCAGTTCATCATTTGATTTTGGATCATATATCCTTTCGGCGCAACCCATTCATCCGATCCATCTAACGCATAAATGCGTATTCCCTTTGCAAAGGCTTTTCCAATAAAGCTGCGATATACCTTCAGAGGAATGTCTCGGTCAATCTGCATGTATACTTTATTTACCTGTTTGCTTTCAAGGAAAGCGATTGTACCGGCTTCATCACTAACTATCATCCACGGATTCCAGAGCCATGTTGCCCGATCTGACGCAGAAGCTTCTGCGCTTAAATTGCCGGGAGCGGCCATAAGTACAAAAAACAGAATTATTGACATTATAATTTTTTTCATTACCAAAAGGTCCTCCATTCTCTCAGCCAAGACTCACAGAACGAGAACCTGGCAACCTGACGACCATACGCTTTCACAGCGGTTAGGCTCACGGCTTTGCGTCCTTCCCTTTCGGTGAAGTTTGCCTTTTTCATACTATTTTATATCTTTATTATACGGCACCTTAAGAATTTCCGTCCATTTACTTTTTTAACCAAACAAAATATTTCGTTATACGGATTAGTCTTACCTACGTTAGCTTTGCATGATTTCGAGCTCTTTGGACATACTGTGTATGCATCTTCTCTGGCGATGCTATCTTATAACAAGGAGGCACTCCTATGCCAAATCAAAACCAATTCAGGAACTCTACAGCTGCTCCTTCTATACAGGATACAATGGAGGACATTTGGCGCACAACTTGCGGGTCATGGGAGAACTGTAGCGAGTCCACCGTTCAGTCTTTCTTATCCCAATGCGAGCAGCATAACATTGACCCGCAGTTTTGCATGAGTTGGATTCAGCAACATAGCAATCAGATTCCAAACTGGCCGGCTGTTTCTGATGTAACTCGTGAATGGGTCAACCAACATACTTCTACGGGTTCTCCCATTTCCGTGTCAGAGCAGAATACACGTTAATAAAAAAGCAGACACAGCCTCCCTTGCTCCTAAAGAAGAATGTGCTCCCACGCACAAGGCGTTTTTGCCTTTTGCGTGGTATCCGTCAAAACAGTCGAAAACAAAGAATAATCTTCAAACCAAATTGTTTTGTAAAATAATCTCATTTTCCTTAATGGCAGGCAGTATAATAGAAAATTTCGTTCCTTTTCCCTTCCTGCTAAAAACTTGTATCTTTCCATCCATCGCTTCAATGATTCGATAACTGACCATTAATCCTAGACCGGTTCCTTTTTCTTTGGTTGAATAAAACGGGTTCCCTAGTCTTTCTAATTCCGCTTTTTCCATTCCCACACCATTATCAACAATCTCAATGATGACATTATCAGCTCTTTTATAACCGTATATTTGAAGCATTCCTCCATCCGGCATTGCCTCTACCCCGTTTTTTAGAAAATTAATGAAAACTTGTGCAAGTTTTTTGGAGTCGCCTATAACCTCTAAGGAATCCTCTATGTTATATGAAATTTGAACATTTTTCATTATGGTAAAACCTTCAATGATATTGATAACCTGCTTCATCAGTTCCCCAATTTTGATTGCTTCTTTTTTATTAATCTGGGGTCTTGCATATGACAAGTAATCTTCAATAATAGACTCAGCTCTATCCAGTTCACTGATGATAAGCTTCATATAATCTTTATTTGTTTTCTCGACTTCTTGATTGCTTAACAGTTGGACAAATCCACGAATGACAGTCATCGGGTTTCGGATTTCATGAGCAATTGAAGCCGCAAGTTCTCCCAGTACATACATTTTTTCAGCCCGTTCGATTTCCTTCCAAAGAATAAGATTTTCGTGCATCATTTCAATAATATAAATTGCCATCCACATAGCCACAACATGCAGCAAACAGTACATAATAAAAAACATAACAATCTGTTGGTCTAACAATCTTGCAGAATCGACCATCCTGATACAACTAATCAGTGTCACTAAGAATGAAGCAAAAAATGAAAGACTTAATCCAATCAAAAATTTTTTCTGGCGGGTGCCGCTTCTATATTTAACCAAGTAAAAACCTGTAATACATATGATAACAGAATAAGCATATACGGTTGTATAAATCCCATCTCCACCTAAATAATATCTGTATACAAATAAAATAGCGGTTAATATCCCCCCTGCCAGATATCCTCCATACAACATTCCTAGCAACAACGGAATAATTCTTAGGTCATAAAAATACCCCGGAAACATGGAAAATGGAAAGGACATACACAATATGATGGTGGCAGCTGCCAGGAAGAGAATCACAAACTTCCTTTGCGCTTTAAGCTTATCGTTATTCCGTCTTCGACTTAAAATAATCATAAAACTCAAGAAAATTGCGCATAAAATCAAAAAGATATTTAGGAGTAGACTTTGAACACCAACCAATTAAATCCTCCTCATGTACTACCCTTTATTTAAGTTAAGGGTACCTTCTCCATTAAACTTTCAGGTAATTATAACACCTTTTTGATTAGTATATATAGACTATATTTAATTCCCCATCATTTTATTAAGTCCAGACATTAAGTTCTAATTATGCCAATCAGCCGGCAATTTGTTATACATGCATCTGCATATGATGCTGTCATCTTATCCAAGTATAGCTTGGACAAGAAACGATAAGTTAACGATGCTAAACCATTTTGACATATTTCAAATTATAATTTAACAGATTCATTTTCTGCTTATTTAAAGTGAACAACCTAGTCAAAAATTATGGCGGCTAAAAGTAAAAAACAGCCCTAGGACTGTTTTTCACTTTTAGCGTATTTCGTTATGCATGTCATGGCCCTGCGGTTTTCCGTTACCATGTTATATTAGCGGTACACTACATCATTCCAGCGTAATTCATTCTTAAATGTATGCACATTTGTGTCCTTGTTAATAAGTACGCATTCCACTCCTACTAACTCAGCCCAGTCGATTAACTGTTCTGTCGTAACTTTGTAAGAGAAGCATGTATGGTGCGCTCCGCCAGCTAGAATCCAGTTTTCAGCAGATTCACTTAGAGAAGGCTGAGGCTTCCATAACACCCTAGCAACCGGTAGTTTCGGCATTGCTTTTTCCGGCTGTACCGCATCCACTTCATTAATTAATAGACGGAAGCGATGTCCAAGATCAATGATAGAAGCATTGATAGCAGAGCCGCTTGCACCATCAAACACAATGCGTGCTGGATCCTCTTTTCCGCCAATTCCAAGCGGGTGAACTTCAATTCTTGGCTTCGTTGCAGCAATGGTAGGACATACTTCTAACATATGGGCACCGAGTACAAGCTCGTTTCCTGGCTCGAAATGATACGTGTAGTCTTCCATGAAGGATGTACCTTCGCCCCCAGCCATCATTTTCATCATGCGCACCAATGCAGCTGTTTTCCAGTCACCCTCACCTGCAAAGCCATATCCCTGTGCCATGAGATGCTGCACAGCAAGACCAGGAAGCTGACGAATTCCATGTAAGTCTTCAAAGGTCGTAGTAAACGCTGTATAATTTCCTTCCTTCAAAAATGCTTTCAAGCCTAGTTCAATTTTGGCTTGCTCACGTATGGAGTCCTGAATAAACCCATCCTTAAGACCTTCAGGTACGATATCATACAATTCTTGATATTCGTCAAATAGCGCACTAACTTCTTGCGCCGACACATCATTGATTCGTTGAACAAGATCTCCAACTCCATAACCGTTAACAGTCCAGCCAAACTTGATTTGCGCCTCGATTTTGTCGCCTTCCGTTACCGCTACTTGACGCATGTTATCGCCAAACCTTGCTACCTTTAAACTGCTTCCCTCTCTAAATGCTGCCGAAGTTTGCATCCAGCTGCCGATTCGCTCCCTCACTTCGGCATTCTCCCAGTGCCCCACGACAACCTTTCGTTTCACATTCATTCTCGTGCCGATAAAACCATGCTCACGATCACCATGAGCCGATTGGTTTGTGTTCATAAAATCCATATCGATGGAATCCCAAGGAATATCGCGATTAAATTGCGTATGTAGATGGAGTAAAGGCTTTTGTAATACTCCTAGACCAGCAATCCACATTTTTGATGGCGAAAATGTATGCATCCATGTAATAATTCCAGCACAGCGATCATCTGCATTTGCCTCAAGGCAAAGCCTCCGAATCGAATCAGCTTCCTTTACCACTGATTTAAATATAACCTTAAATGGAAGCTTCGAATCCTGATCCAATCCTTGAACGATTTGCTTCGAATTCGCTTCCACTTCCCGAAGCGTCTCTTCTCCGTAAAGTAATTGGCTTCCAGTAACAAACCAGAATTCATGTGATTTTGTATGCAACATGCTAAATCCTCCTTAGTATTTTTAGATACATTTTTTCTTTGAGTAAGAGAAGCATAGATTTTATCTGTACCCATATGGACAAGTATGGGTATATGATCAAAATCAAAATCAAAATCAATATCTACTAACTCCTCTAGTACTCTATGCGATCTATTATTTTTGACCGTAATATGCATGAACACCATGCTTGCGCAAATAATGCTTATCTAGCAAAAACTGATCAATTTGTTGTACATTAGGATTTAACTGATACGTATGAAGAGCCATCTTTGCTACCTCTTCCAGAACAACAGCATTGTGAACTGCTTCATGCGCGTCCTTTCCCCAACAGAATGGGGCATGATTGTTTACAAGAATGCCTGGCATCGCTGTTGGGTTAATCCCTTTACTTTGAACTGTCTCGATAATTACATTCCCTGTTTCCAACTCATATGCACTGTAGATTTCTTCCTTCGTTAATGCACGTGTACAAGGAATTTCCCCGTAATAGTAGTCAGCGTGAGTCGTACCAAGCGGAGGAATGGGACGTCCTGCCTGTGCCCAGCTTGTTGCCCATGGAGAGTGTGTATGAACAATTCCGCCAATTTGACTAAACGCCTTATACAGAGCCAAATGGGTCGGTGTATCAGAGGAAGGCCGCAGGCTTCCTTCGACAATTCTCCCTTCTAGGTCAACAACAACAAGATCCTCTGCTTTCAACTCTTCGTATGGTACGCCGCTTGGCTTAATTACCACAAGACCTTGTTCACGATCAATTCCGCTGACATTTCCCCATGTGAAGGTTACAAGTTGTTGTTTAGGAAGTTCCAAGTTGGCTTCCAATACTTCCTGCTTTAGTGTCTCTAGCATACCGTTTCCTCCTTCCGCCCTAAGAGGCTTTGCTTCTTAATATTCTTTAAATTTTTCATGACATCATTTTCGCCGCGGCCAAAGTAACCATATAGACGGCTATATTCTGCAAACAGTTGATTATAAATTTCTGCATGTTTTTCATTTGGTTGATAATACTCATCCTTTACTCTTCCCATTACTTTTGCAGCGTCAGTAATGGTATTGTAGCCCCCCCGCTCTGCGCCGGCAGCTACTGCACCAAACATGGCGGAGCCAAGGGCGGGTGTCTGGGAAGAAGCGGAGATGCGAATATCCATATTTAACACATCAGAATAAATTTGCATCATGAGTGCATTTTTCTCAGCAATTCCGCCGCAGGCATATACCTCGTGGATTGGAACACCATGTTTGCGGAATGTTTCTACAATCATCCGTGTTCCATATGCCGTTGCTTCTATTAGAGTACGATATATTTCTTCCGGCTTTGTTAATAAGGTAGCGCCTAGCAATACACCCGTTAAGTCCGCATCCACCAATGTGGAACGATTTCCATTCCACCAGTCTAAAGCTAGGAGACCGCTTTCACCAACATGTAAACGGCTTGCTTTTTCTGTTAACAGTTGATGGATGTTTACTCCCTTTTCTTCCGCTTCTTTAAAATAGCTCGCTGGAACACAATTTTCGATAAACCATTCGAAGTGATCACCGACGCATGATTGCCCCGCCTCGTAGCCCATATAACCAGGAATGACACCATCTTCCACAACCCCGCACATACCAGGTACAACCTTTTCTTCATCCCCTAGTAAAATGTGGCATGTGGAGGTTCCCATAATCATTAACAATTTTCCGGGTTCTGTAATTCCAACTGCAGGAACCGCTACGTGAGCATCTACATTTGCGATCGCAACAGCTGTCCCTGGAAGTAACCCTGTAAGCTGGGCGCCCTTTTCTGTAATTTCTCCTGCTTTTGAGCCGATTGGGAAAATAGCTGTCGACAGCTTTTCTTCCACGACATTTTCCAATCGAGGGTCAAGTGCTTTAAAAAACTCTTTAGAAGGATATCCATCCTTTTTGTGCCAGATTGCTTTATATCCTGCCGTACAGCTGTTTCGCTTTAATTCCCCAGTGAGCTGATAAATAACCCAATCTGTAGCTTCTACCACTTGATCTGCTGCATCATAGATTTCAGGTGCCTCGTTCAGGATTTGCCACACTTTTGGAATCATCCACTCCGAGGAAATTTTCCCGCCATACCTTTGCAGGAATGCTTCCCCTCGTTTTTCAGCTATTTCATTTAAGCGATTTGCCTCATCTTGTGCCGCATGATGCTTCCACAGTTTGACATAGCTATGTGGATGTTTAGCAAATTCATCCGTCATACATAAAGGCGTTCCCTGTTTATTGATTGGGAGGACCGTACAAGCGGTAAAATCAATTCCCAATCCGATCACATCATTTTGTGAAACATTAGCCTTCTTTAAAACCTCAGGAATCGTAACCTGTAAAACTTCCAAATAATCATTTGGGTGCTGAAGAGCCCAGTCGTCTTCTAATCTAGTAATACCGTCCGGTAAAAATTCATCCATAACTCCATGCGTATACTCTTTTACCGCAGTGGCAACCTCCTTGCCTGTTTCCACTTCAACAAGTACAGCCCTGCCTGATTGCGTTCCATAGTCAACACCGATTGAATACTTTGCCATTTAAACCACCCCTATCTTTGGATTGCAAGCTATTTACTATACGAATGGGCATAATCGAAAGCGTATACACAAATGATTGCAAACTGCACACCCATATAATGAATTCCACACATTATATACGTACAAGTAAAAATTTCTCATGCAACTATTGACCATCGCTACAGATCTTCTTCATTGCATTTCAAAAAACAATAACTTGTACGTATAACCTTAATTTGATTTTACCACCTATCCGCCTTTTTTCAATACTAATTTTAAAAAATTCCTGAAAATTTCTATAAAATCTTTAAAAGTTTATACAATCTCAAAAATATATGTACGTACCTGTACAGCGGTATCTCTCACATCATTCCTCATACCTTCAGCGTTTTTAAGCAAAGGGATCATTTCCTCAATCGTGTGAATTGTAAAGCTAAACAATAAGCGAAGATTGTTCTACATAGATTTTCGGGAGGCGATGCGTGTACAAAGGTCCTTCTCGGTGCGCACGCATGTATGTATCATTGCGTTATGCTGCTGGACCGTGGTCACAATGCAGCTATCAATATTGAAAAAGTTGGTCTTTCTCAATCGGGATACACACCGGCAACCTGATCCATATTTTCGTAGCGAGGCCTCGTCAGAAGCTGCGCCTGCGGAGACAATGTAAGACCAATCCCATAAGGCAGCTGTCTGCAAAGCAGGAAACCCCCACTTCAAACTGGTAAGTGGGGGTAGTTCACAGCATGGCAAAGATATTGTTTACAGCACTTTTTTATTTTTTCGCTAAGCGGATGACGTTCCAAGACAGCTTTGGCAATTGAGCCGTAATGATTCCGTTAGAAATAGCCGCATTCCCATTGCTGTGCGGTGCAACCGGTGTGCCTTGTGCTGAATTCGTTTGCTTTACATCATTATTTTCCAGAACAATGTGCTCCACAATCTTGTATCCATCAAAGTTTCGGATATCGCACTCCAGCGATAGTCCTTCTTCTAGGTCGCGGTTTACAGCAAAAATCGTTAATTCTTCATTTGCTTCGTTATAGACGGCTGTGGATTCAAGGAATGGAACATCGGTGAAATCCTTGCTGTCATACTTCGGACTAGAAACAATCGGATTTAATGCTACCCCTCTTCCGTAAGCGGACGCATGCATAAATGGATAGAAGATTGTTTGTTTCCAAGCCTTTCCGTTCTCCTCTGTCATAATTGGCGCAATTACATTAACAAGCTGAGCAAGACAAGCGATCTTCAAACGGTCCGCATGCTTCAGCATTGTGATTAACATGCAGCCTACTAATAAAGCATCCTCAAAGTTATAAATATCTTCTAGCTGCGGAGGGGCAATGCTCCAAGGCTCAATCAGCTTATCCGCTTCATTGGAGTGATACCATACATTCCATTCATCAAAAGAAAGATTGATTTTCTTTTTACTTCGCTTTTTCGCTTTCACATAGTCGGCAATGGCGATAACAGAGCGGATAAAATCATCCATTTCCAACGATAATGCCAAATAGTTAGCTGTATCATTGTCACGGTTCCCATAATACTGATGCAAGGAAATATACTCTACATGATCATAGGTATGATCCAGGACAGTAGCTTCCCAATCGGCAAATGTCGGCATGTTACGATGCGAGCTTCCGCAAGCAACCAGCTCAATCGTCGGATCCACCCACTTCATTACCTTTGCAGCTTCAGCAGCAATTCGTCCATATTCCACTGCTGTTTTATGACCGATTTGCCACGGACCATCCATTTCGTTTCCTAAGCACCATGTCTTAATCTTATGAGGTTCCTTATAGCCATGGGAAATCCGCAAGTCACTGTAATAAGACCCCGCTGGATGATTGCAATACTCTACCAAATTCCGGGCAGCATCAATTCCGCGCGTCCCTAAATTGACAGCCATATTAACTTCCGCATTCACCAGCTTCGCCCAATCCATAAATTCATTCGTTCCTACTTGATTCGTTTCAAGCGTCCTCCAAGCTAACTCCAAACGACGCGGACGGCTTTCCTTTGGTCCTACACCATCCTCCCAGTTGTATCCAGAAACAAAGTTTCCGCCTGGATAGCGTATAAGCGGTACCTGCAGCTCTTTTACCATTTCAATTACATCTTGCCGGAAGCCGTTCTCATTCGCTTGCGGATGACTCGGTTCATAAATTCCGCCGTATACTGCACGGCCAAGATGCTCAATAAAGGAACCATATATCCTGTTATCAATCTCAGAAATCTTAAAATCTTTTTCCAAAATCATTTTTGCTTTTTTTACAACCATTTTCCCCATCCCTTTCTATTTTCAAAAATTTATCCTTTCACTCCGCCAACTGTTAATCCTGAAATGAAATAACGTTGGAAAGCAATAAATAGAATAATAATTGGAATAATCGTTAACATAGATCCCGAGATTAAAATGTCATAGTTATTTCCATAAGGCGACAATAAACCAGATAGCCCTATCGGCAAAGTAAACATCTCTTCTGTACGAAGAACAACAGCAGGCCATAAAAAGCTGTTCCAATGTCCCATTGCTTGTAAAATCGCCATTGCTCCAAAGGCAGGTTTCATTAATGGAACCATGATTCTAAAGAAAATACCAAACTCGGAGCAACCATCTATCCGAGCAGCATCCAACAGCTCTTTCGGAAGCCCTAAGGCATATTGTCTAAAGAAAAAGATCGCAACTGGAGCAACCATAGTAGGAATAATTACGCCCCAATACGTATTGATCATTCCTAAAGAAATTACAAGCTTGTATAGCGGCAGCATTAAGATCTCAGCTGGAATCATCATAACAGCAAGCACAAGAGTAAAAATAAAATTTCTCCCTTTAAACTCGTAAATCGCTAATCCGTATCCAACCATGGAAGAGAAAAATAGTGATAAAATCGTCGCAACGAGTGTGATGACTACACTGTTCTTATACCAAACAAGATACTTCGCTCCATCCGCAAAGAGGTACAGATAGTTTTTAAAAGACAACAGCTCTGTTTGCAGCTTTAAATTTAATCCATCTCGCAATAGCTCAGTAGACGGCTTGAACGAAGCTAACAAAAGGGCGAGGAAAGGAAACAAAGCAACGAACGCAAATAACACTAGAATTAACACAAGAATAAGAGAGACTAGCGGGTTTCGTTTAATATTGGATTCCATTCGTTATTCCTCCTTTCTAAATGCGCCTGTATACTTCAGTTGTATTAGATTAACGATTAACACAAGAATTAATAGAACAATACCGATAGCAGATCCAAATCCCATATCATTGTTCACAAAGCCTTGCTGATAAATATAGCCAACCATCGTTAAGCCAATATCACCCGGGGACTGATTTTGCCAAAATACAAAACTCTCTTCGAACATCCGATATCCACCGAAGATGCTAATGGTTAACACATAGATGGTAACCGGTTTCAAAAGGGGAAGGGTAATTCGAAAGAACTTCGTAAACGTACCAGCTCCGTCCATCTCTGCTGATTCATACAGCTCCTTCGGGACATTCTGTAATCCCGACAAAAAGTACAAAATGTTCACTCCCATCCATTTCCAGGAAGCTAAAAATACCATAAGAAACATCGCTGTTCCTGCATGCATCGCCCATTGCTGAACAGGAAGCCCTAAAGCCTTCATTAAAGTGTTTGCCGGAGCAGACTCTAGTTCTCCAAAAATCAAACGGAAGATAACCCCTGCTACAATTGTCGAAGTTAATGCTGGCATAAAGAGTGCAGACCGAAAAAAATTACGCCCTGGCATGATCTTTGAATTTAATATAACGGCTAACACCAACGGAATTGGAATGAGAATTACTAATGTCCAGATTGTGTAAATAGTAGTATTCGATAATGCTGCATAAAAATGCGGATTCAATAGTTTTTTATAATTCTGCAGCCCAATAAATCTACTTTCACCAGGCAATACCTCTTGAAAGCTCATGATGACTGTTTGAATGGAAGGATAAAGCAAAAAAATAAGAAACGAGATTAGGAAAGGCGATACAAAAATATACGGAGCCCACTTTTGTGAGAATAGGAAGCTGCCCTTTTTTTTGGTTGTTTGCAAGGCTGTTGACTGATTAGCAGAGTAATCTAATTTATTTTCCATGATCAATCACCCCTTTTGAGGAAGTCATATGATTAGGAAGATTCAGACGGCTGTACAGCCATCTGAATCTTCCTGGCCTAAGACTACTTGTGCAGCTCTTTTGCACCATTTTTTAACGCTTCCTCAGGAGTTTGCTTTCCTTCCTTAAGCACTTTGAAGAGGATTGTTTGTCCGACAAGCTGGTTCATTTTTGGCGTACCTTCTGTAATCGTCGGTGAGTCAATCTCATCTTTAATGCTTAGAAGCGTGTTGAAAATTTCATTACCGAAATATTCTGTATATTTATTAGGCTCTTTTAGTGCAGGATCATCCCAAACGTCCCAACGCGGAGGATCAAACCCAAGCTGCTTCCAAATTTGAACATTTCCTTCCTTGGACAATTTCGCAAAGGCCAAGAATTCTTTTGCCAATTCTACATGCTTGCTTTGGTTTGTAATAACCGTCCCTGTACCGCCCATACCGGCAGAACGTTTGCCGTCAGCAGTCCAGCGAGGCATTGGACGAATAACCATTTTCCCTTTTAAATTAGGCATGTAATCTGTGAATCTGCCCATATACCACATTGGCATGACAACAGAAGCAGCGCCTCCCTTGTTCATAAAGCCATAATACTCTTCTTTATGGTGGCCTCCACCCGGTGCAGCAACAGCAATTTTATCATCCAGCAACTGCTTTAAAAATTGTAATGTCTTAATGTTCGTCTCGTTATCTAGCGTAACTTGTCCATCCTTATTATAGAAATCAGACCCTTGTTGCATAATCAATGGCCAGAAACTCCACAAATCCTGCGTTTCAATTGTCATCATTGGTTTTCCAGTTGCACTGACTACCTTTTTACCAGCCTCTCTAAAATCATCCCATGTTACGATTTTGTCTGGATCTACACCAGCTTTATCCAATAGCTCTTTATTATAGTAAATCACAGTCGCACCCACATGGGTAGGAAGCCCATAGTTCTTTCCATCTTTACTATAAATACTCAATCTGGATTGAACGAATTTATCACGTACAGGATCTATAATATCGTTTAGTTCTACAAGCTGAGGTTTTCCTTTTAAGTAGTTGGAGAAACGACTGATTTCAATATCACTAATATCAGGTGCGCCTACTCCTGATTGCAGAGAAAGAAGAAGTTTGTTATGCATATCATCATAGGGGTAGTTCGTGGCTTCTAGTTTAATTTTTTTATCAGGATGCTGTTTATTCCACTCATCCGCCATGTACTTATAAAACTTCACATGCTGTTCAACAAATGACCATAGCGTCAGCTTTGTAGCCCCTTCTGAGTTTGAACCTTTTTTCGAATCATCCGGGCTTGTGGAACCGCTTGTTCCGCTTGAGCATCCCGCTAAGAATAATGAGAGAATCATAGCAAATACAAGAGACAGCAAAGAAAATTTCTTCATACATTCATCCCCTTCTTATCTATAATTTTTTGAATCCGCTTTCAATAAAATCTGATCGAGCTCCTTTCTTATTATTAATGAAATCTATCATAACCCTCTTAATAAAAGAGAGGATTACACTTTTTATTTAGATAGAAATCACGAATTCAACAATGGTGCTTAGCTTCTCAAACTGCTCTTGTGTGAGTCCGCAGACTTTCCTCTATACATACAATTACATGATCAGCAGGGAATGTCTCCTCCGCCGCACCACCGGAACGAGCCGGCCATTGCCTATTTTTAGAAGGGATTTTAGATGCTGCATAGATGGTTTCAAAGCGTTCTTTTACAATCTTTCCAACCAATCTTTCACTATGACTATTCCTTTTTTGAACATTAGCAGTTATCTAACTGTTTCTCATAAAAAGATTTAAACCATTAACGATAATTGATTAAGCAGCAAATATGTACGTACATTTTATTAAAACTTCCGTAAATCGAGTTTTATTAACTTTCGAAAGCGTATTCTATGTTTTTTATATTAATCCACCTGTTCGTACATGTCAATCCGCTTTTTTAGAAATTTTCCTAATTTTTTGAAGTGCGTGTGCGTACAACACCTCTTATTATCGATATTTTTACTACTTGATATAACAGGAAACTTAACATTTAGTACCGATATCACATGTATCCTCTGCGGTAATAGTGTATAATAAATTTAGTTGTTCGTATAAGTTGTCTATTCTTATCATGTTAGTGACATTAAGCATTTCTACACTTATCCTTCTTTTCCTAACAATAGCCAATTATAAAATGAATTTAAAGGAACTATTAAAAAACTCGCTTTCCGCAACGGCAACTTTGTAAGTCCAACTGTTACTGCATTAAACGGGAAGTATTACGACTCTGTAACGGGAAATCCGATAGAGCTCAATGATGAAATCAAACGTACGGAACAGCTTGTCCAAACGAAACTAAACCTTTCCGACAAGGTTGTATATGAGGATTTATTACGTTTCTACACACCGGAAGGATTTACACCTGTAGATAGATTACAATCATTAATTACGTGCCTTGATGCCGCCGAAATAGAAAAAGAGGGGAACTCATTCCTCTCTTGAATACTGAAAAATCCTGTAAAAAACAAGCTAATCGTCTTCTATATAGACGACTAGCTTGTTTTATTTTATGAAGGTTTTCTCTTTTCCTTAGCCATATAAGCCGTGAAGTATAATGTCCCCCACTGCATGCGCGATCATCGCATACTCTAATCCTTTTTTCCAATACAAGTAGCCACATAGCAGACCGAAAAGGCCATTGGAAAGGATTGTGCGCACAAAAAGAATGGGTGTGATTTCGCCAAACATTTGCTGTACTGCCGGGAGATGCCCGATTCCGAATAAAAGGGCTGCCCCTATTATTCCTATCCAGTACATCCATGGTTTCTGCTTCTTAAACATTTTAGCAATAACCCAGACAATCAAGGTCATGAGGAACAAACGCAGCAGCACTTCCTCATATACTCCACCTTGTATAAAGGTCAGCACCCCTGCCAAATGGGACACCTTGCTTCCCTTACTTGCAAGCTCTGGAATAAGCGGCCGGAAGACAAGCAACTCCAGTCCAATAATAACCAGTACGCCAATTACTCCCAATATAACAGCCTGCCAAACATCCCTTTTCTGAAAGCGGGCCTCTCCTGTTTTTAAAATCCATCGGCGAAAAATAGGGACATCTAGTCCTACAATTTCTCCCATGATTAGGCCAAGCCAACCAAGCACAAAGGATAGAATGGTTCCTTGAATAATAGACGCAATTATCACTGTAGACACAGGAACCTTTGCATTTGTTAATGTATCTCCCAGCGTTGCCATCATATATGGAATACCGCATAAGAAACCAATTAAACATAAAATTGTAAGAAAAATAGCTAATTTAACGTGCTTCAAAATAATCTCCTCCCGCCATCATATCTTCTTTAGCTTCTCTTCCGCAGCAACGGAAGAAAAATGCTTTTGCAGCCAGGCTGCCAGACAGCTTGTGAATTCTTGTGCTAATGGTTCATCCTTCATCTGGCGATAGATTTTTATCGGATTCGAAGCATCCATTACGCCTGCCCAGCATTTTAAAATATGGGTCATATTTTCTATCACATATAACTCTGCTTCGCCTGCTACTATCGGAACTACCTGTTCACCTGCTGCAATCGGCACCTGACAGTCCTTTGCACCAGCAATGATGAGAACCGGGCAGCTTACCTGCTGAAGATCAGCACATACATCATATTGATAAAATTCGCGCAGCCACTTTGCAGGGAACTTCTTACCCGCGACCCGTATCGTCGGCTTCGTGGAAAGCATTAATTTCCCCTCAAATTTAGCCGTATTCTTCTCTGCCTTCTCTGTCACCTTTAGCGCTTTAATGAGCCAGCCCTTAAAGCCGCGAAGCTGATTAAGCGCATCATATGCCTGCCTCCGCTGCCATACGAGCATTTCTCTCAATCCCATCGCTCCACCGCACAGCAGCATCATTCCTGCTGCTTTCTCCTTCACATAAACTGCTGGGGCAAGCTGTGCTCCCTCACTGTGGCCAAGAATGATTGTCTTTGTTTCATCAACATTTGGATGCTGCTTTAAAAAACGAAGGCATGCTGCCGCATCGTTCACCAAATCCCACATGCCGCGTGTATATTGATCTCCCTCACTTTGATGCGTTCCGCGTTTATCAAAGCGAAGCGTCACGAAGCCAAGACATGTCAGAAAGTGTGCTAGATCCTTATAAATATTCATATCCAATCTGCCTGCATTACCGTCACGGTCACTATTGCCGCTGCCTGGAAGAATAAGTACCCCTGGATAAAAAGCCTCCGCTCCGCTAGGAATCGTAACTGTGCCGGCTAGCCTTACTTCGCTTTGAATCACTACATTCTCTTCCTTCACTTGATATCTCACTATCCATCCGCTCCCTTTCCCGCCTCGGGAATAATAATTGTCGCTACAGTCCGTTTTTTCCGATCATCGCGCGGGTCATTGTTGATAAACTTTTGAAATACCGCTGCGAGACCTTGAACAAACTCCTGAAACTCCTCATCATTCATATGCAGATCTGCCTGCCGGAATGTAACCCCATCCTTCACAAAATCAATCTTCTTTTGATTTAAATAGCCTCCGAAGTTGTTAATTAAACCACTCACAAATTGGATGAATACCCCCACCTTTTCTTCATTCGAGCTTTCCATAAACTCCTCCGGGGAAATAACACCACCGCTGGACAATGCATACACCTTCTCTACCGCACCACGCACTTGATGCTGCGCTACAACCTCAATTACCCTGCCCTGAACGAGCTTATTTAAATGCCGGTACAATGTCGCCTGCGGTACATCAGATAAACGTTGGCCAATTTCCTGCACAGTAAGCCTGCGTCCGCCAATTAAGGTTTGCACAATTTGCATTCGAACCGGATGTAAAATTAGGTTTGCTTTTGCATTCATTAGAATCACCTTGCTTTATTATTACTTCTGATTTTATTATCATTATTAATAATGATAATATTCGTATTTTCATTTTTTGTCAACTTCTTTCAAATAAAATTTTCCAATCTTTTAGCACTCGTTATAAGTTAATTTCATATGCCCCGTTTCAAAAATTGAACATTACAGTAAGAAAGGCAGGCACGGTCCTCCCTTGCTCCTGCGGAAAACATTCTGGAAACTGAAGCGGATCGTGTTAGCTAGGCAATGCTTCAAAAAGTTATGCTTTCCTACCTGCTAAAGAAAACTCACCGTTCAGCGAAGGCAGGGACGTAGTTGCACTTTGTTCCTAAAATTTCCTACTATGCCGAATTCGCTTCTAGCTGGAAATTTATACTTTAGAAGCATAAATAAAAAGTCACCGGAATAAACGGTGACTTTTTATACAGACTTGACAAGTGATTGATTCTGAAACTGGCGCAGTATCTGCTTTGAAATTGCATCATATCCTAAAGCATTCGGATGCACTCCATCTTCGGAAAGATACTGCAGATTTTTGCCGTTAATGACTTTTGTCGTTTCAATTACGATTGACGATTTGAGTCGGCTGGCTGCCTCATATAGCTTCACATTCCATTTTGGGAGCAGCTGATCAGCTAGAGAATACAGTTCACTTCCTGGACCTAACGGGTTGTACAATTCTAACAAGACAATGATTGCCTTCGGATTCAGTTCATTCACCTTCGTCGTGATTTGGGAAAGATTATCAACAAACGCAGTTTGCAAAGCATCAAATGACTGAATGGCTTTAAGATAATCCCTGTTTCTTACAGAATGAAGAATGTCATTCCCTCCAACATTGATGGTTATAATATCGGCTTTTTTAATAGCTTCATCTAAGGTTCCTGTTTGCAAAAGAGCATTCAGCTCAGAGCTTGTCATTCCCGGAACACCTTCATTTTGTAATACAACAGCCTTTTTGGTTTGCTGCTCTAGCATATCTGAAAATCGGTCAACGAAGCTTTCGTTTTGGCCTGCACCAATTCCACGGATGATAGAATCCCCCAATGCAAGATGATTCACTTCAGTTTTATTAAGCTGGCTAACATAGTCTATATAAGAAACACTTTGTCTTTCTGCTCCAACAGAAGAGACAGAATTATGCTTCATCTTATGAATTTGGTATTTTGGATAGTAAAGCCAACCGGCCGCTCCTAAAGCTATGCAACTTGTCAGAACTAGGGTATATGTTAAAAACTTCTTCATGCTTAACCTCCTTCGCTGACAATCATTATAGCAAAATGAACTATAAAATAACCCTTCTAAAATGTGTAAATTATAAAAAATGATATGGGTTGCTATTTCAAACCAAAGAAAATAAAAAGAGACAGAAATAAATCCTGTCTCTGATCCATCTTAATTAATCATGAAAATTCGTGCCGTCTGTCGTTGCTTTGACGATACCGGTGCGGATGACAAAGTCACCGAAGTGCTCTCCTTCTTGTCTTTCTTTCGCATAACGCGGAAGAAGTACACGAAGTTCGTTCAAAATCTCTTCTTCGCCAATATTTTCACGGTGTATTTTACTTAAACGGCTGCCGTCAAATGCAGCACCAAGATACATATTGTATTTGCCTGGAGACTTACCAATAAAGCCAATTTCGCCAAGTGCATGGCGGCCGCAGCCGTTCGGACAGCCAGTCATGCGGATCGTAATTTCTTCATCACGCAAGCCGTTTTCATCAACAATAGCATCAATCTTATCAATAAGACGAGGTAAATAGCGCTCAGCTTCTGCCATTGCTAATCCACACGTTGGAAGAGCAACGCATGCTATTGAGCTGCGGCGAAGTGCTGTATAATGCTTGCCATCTGTTAATCCATACTGTTCAATTAGTTCATTAATTCTTTTCTTTTTCTGACTTGATACATTGGCAATGATAAGATTTTGATTTGCCGTTAGACGGAACTCACCAGTATGAACTTTAGCAATTTCACGTATTCCAGTCATTAGCTTATAATCATCGTAATCAGTAACACGGCCGCCTTCAACAAATAGCGTAAAATGCCATTTTCCTTGAGTACCTTTCACCCAGCCGTAGCGATCGCCGTTATGGTCAAACTGGTATGGTTTCGCTTCATCTAGTGTCCAGCCAAGTCGGTTTTCCAATTCAGCCTTGACATTTTCCAGCCCAAGCCGGTCAACCGTGTACTTGAAGCGGGCATATTTGCGGACAGAACGGTTTCCGTAATCGCGCTGAATCGTGATAATTTTTTCTGCTACATCATACATTTGCTCAGGCTTACAGAAGCCAATTACTTTAGCAAGCTGCGGATACGTCGCTTTGTCGCCGTGCGTCATGCCCATGCCGCCGCCGATTGCCACGTTAAAACCGATAAGCTTATCATCTTCAACAATCGCAATGAATCCGAGGTCCTGCGAAAAGACATCAATATCATTCGATGGCGGAACAGCAATACCGATTTTAAATTTCCGCGGCAAATACAGTGGTCCGTACATCGGTTCAACTTCTTCTACTTCTGGTGTGCCGGCCACTTTTTCTTCATCCAGCCAAATTTCATGATACGCTCTTGTGCGAGGCAATAACTGGTCACTTAAAACTTTTGACCACTCATATACCTCAGCGTGGACTTCAGATTGATCAGGGTTCGAAGTACACATAACATTTCGGTTCACGTCACCGCATGCCGCTATCGTATCCATAAGGGACGCATGGATTGTCTGAATCGTTTTCTTCATATTCCATTTTAAAATCCCATGGATTTGGAATGTTTCGCGTGTTGTCAGCTTTAATGTTCCATTTCCGTATTTTTGAGCAAGATCGTCCATCACAAGCCATTGATTCGCTGTTGCTACACCACCTGGCAAACGGACGCGCAGCATGAACTGATACGCAGGTTCCAATTTTTGTTTTTGGCGCTCATTGCGGAGATCCCGGTCATCCTGCAAGTAGCTGCCATGGTGTTTCATCAAACGATTATCATCCTCAGGAATTCCGGCAGTCAATCGATCCTCCATTACTTCCTTCAGTGTACCGCGTAAATAATTACTTCTTTCTTTTATTCCCTCAACGTCGCTTGGCTGGCCGTCCGGGGCTTTTAAAATTTGGTTCACCATGTTGAAAAAAACTCCTTTCAATCCAAATCAGTATACATCACGTTGGTAGCGTTTTTGCTTTTTCATGTCGGCAAGGTAGGCTTCCGCCTCTTCACGGCTCATGCCGCCCTCTTTTTCGATAATCTCAAGCAGAGCGTTATGCACGTCACGCGCCATATTCTGCTTGTCTCCGCACACGTAAAAGGCTGCGCCTTCCTGAAGCCACTTAAATAGTTCTTTGCTTTGCTCAAGCATACGGTGTTGTACATATACTTTCTCATCAGTGTCACGTGAGAACGCAACATCCATTCTCGTCAACACGCCATCTTTCAGCCATTTTTGCCATTCGGTTTGATAAAGGAAATCCGTGACGAAATGCTGGTCACCAAAGAACATCCATGCTTTACCTTCCGCTCCGATTTCTTCCCGTTCCTGCATAAATGCACGGAATGGCGCAACACCTGTTCCTGGTCCAACCATGATAACTGGCGTATTTGGATTTTCAGGCAATCTAAAGTGACTGCGCTGAATATAAATTGGCAGTTTGTCTCCTGGCTGCAGGCGCTCCGCACATAAAATGGAGCAAACACCTTTCCGTTCGCGTCCATGTGCATCATAACGAACAGCACCAATTGTTAAATGCACCTCATCCGGATTGGCAGACAAGCTGCTCGCAATGGAATACAAACGAGGCGGCAGCTTCCGGAGAATGGAAACGAACTCTTGTACTGATCCACTCCATGGGCCAAAATCACGAATTAGGTCGAGTAAATCACGCCCAGTAATATATGCTTTTAATTTTTCTTTATTTTCCGGCAGTACAAGCTCACGTAAATCCTCATTTGCAGACAACTTCGCAGCCTGCTCAAGAAGCGGCTTTGTTAAAACAGTAATTTCAAAATGAGAGAGGAGCGCTTCTCTAAGCGGACGAGTTTCCCCCTCTTTATTAACCGTCACCGCTTCTTCTGAATTCCATTTCATTTCTCCCAAAAGCGCGTCTACAAGCTCTGGATCGTTTTGCGGATAAATACCAAGGCTGTCCCCCGGTTCATATGTGAGTCCAGATCCTTCAAGCGATAACTCAAGATGACGAGTTTCTTTATTTGAACCGCGGCCGTTCAAATTTAAATTCTCAATCACTTCAGCATAAAACGGGTTTGTTCGAGAGTATACAGCTTCAGTTTTTTGTGCTTGCGTTGCCGCTGCCGGAGTAAGAGCAACACTTCCGCCCTGCGCTTCACTTAAGCTGCCTAAGACTCCTTCTATCCATTTGTTAGCTGGTTCCTCAAAGTCAAGGTCACAATCAACACGCGGGTACAAACGCGTGCCGCCAAGCTGCTCTAGACGCTGATCGAATTCTTTGCCTGTTTGACAGAAAAACTCATATGTGCTGTCCCCAAGTGACAACACAGAAAAACGAAGGTTATCTAGCTTTGGCGCCCGTTTGCCATGAAGAAACTCATGGAATGACAGCGCGTTATCCGGCGGCTCGCCTTCTCCATATGTACTCACGGCAATCAGCAGATTTTCAACTTTCTTCAAATTGTTCGGTTTAAAATCACCCATAGACGAAACAGTTACTTGAAAGCCTTGCGCCTCAAGTGTCTTGCCTGCTTTCTCCGCAAGCTTCTGTGCGTTACCCGTCTGTGATCCGTACAAAATAGTCACTTCTTTTGAGACTATCTGCCCAGTACTCGCGGCAGGCAGCTCAGCCGCAGGTGCTTCTAGTGTTCCTAAAGCGGAAACAACCTGGAAAGCAGTCTGAGGTGCGGCCAAATAGCCGCTCAGCCAAATTTTTTGCGATTCTGTCAAGGTCGGCAGAAGACGGTTAAGGAGCTCTGCCTGCTCCTGGTTAAACGGACTGTTCATTACCTGAAGTTGCAACGATATCCACCTCTCAAAGAAATATAAACTGATCGTACGTCATTTTATTTTAATGACTATTTCTAATAATTCTTACCCTTCACTTTTCAGTGAAAAAATGATTAAATTTATCGTATCTCTACTATTATTATAAGTCAAATCAGTTTTAATTATATAGGCCATTAGTAAATACTTATAGATCGGTTCTATCGAACTAAAACATTGAATAAATCCAATTACGCACATCAGATCTCATGAAATTCAATCATCTATAACAACTTCTTGAACAGCATTTCCACTTTTCGCTCATGCCCATACTATCTAGGAGCTTCCTTTTCTTAATGCACTAACACTACATATCTGTTTTCATTTCGGGGCACACTCTAGTAAGCGAATCATTTTAAATCACTATAGAAAAATCCATTTGCAAGTCATGCTAACCCATCAATGGAAGGTATACTCATTTACTTTATGATAAAGCCTGTAATTAGATAAAAATAACCCTTGTTTTTCTCAAAAATGCATTTATAATCAGAAATATAAAACTTATAATTCACATGAGTTAACTTGGTTTTTATTCCCCGCTAGATACATAAACAATAGAGAACTAATTTTTATATAGTACAACAAATTGCTTGAGAAAGAAGGGATCATGATATGACATTAACATACGTAGCGATCGCAATCGCTCTTTTCTTTGCTATGAATATTGGAGCTAGCGGAACAGCAGCCTCCATGGGGGCGCCTTATGGAGCAAAGGCAATCACCAATAAGCGATTAGCTTTATTTTTAGTAGCCATTTCAGCCTTTCTAGGCGCTGTGTTAGGCGGCGGAGAAGTTGTAAAAACCATCGGAAAGGGGATTATTCCATCTAACCTTCTAAGTGTTAAAGTAGTTGTAATTATTCTCTTAGGAGCCACGATCACCTTATTTTTATCTAACCTCATGGGTATTCCATTATCGACAAGTGAAGTAACTGTTGGTTCTATTATAGGGGTAGGACTTGCCTATCATACTTTGTTTACCGAAAAACTCTTAGTGATCATATCCTTCTGGATTTTGGTTCCTGTTACTTCTTTTCTTATTACCTTCCTATTGGGGAAACTGATCTCCTATGCAGAAAAACGCTGGGTACAACTCAAAGATCAAGGTAAATGGGCAAAACCACTTTCTCTGCTATTGGTGATTGGCGGATGTTGGGAAGCATTCTCCGCTGGAATGAACAATGTAGCAAATGCGGTTGGTCCTATTATCGGTGCAAACATCCTTTCAGAAAAGAATGGCATCTGGATTGGAGCGCTATTTGTTTCAATTGGAGCCATATTATTGGGCAGTAGGGTATTAGAAACGAATGCGAAGAAAATCACAAAGCTATCGTTATTACAGGGAAGCGCAGTTTCATTTACGGGAGGTTCCCTCGTGGTGATTGCCTCAGTATTCGGGCTGCCTATTCCACTTACACAAGTAACAACGTGCGGAATTCTTGGTATAGGAACATCCCAAAATGGATTTAGTATATTTCAAAAGGGAATTATTAAGCATATTCTGCTGGTATGGCTTATCTCTCCATTATCATCGCTTGTCGTCTCGTATTTTTTGATCAACCTGTTCGCAAATCTAAATGTCTATAATCTATTGGTTATTCTAAGCACTTTAATCGCTACGATTGGTTCCATCAAATTAGCTCAAAATGTGCGTCAAGAACAAAGATCTGTATATAACGAGGGCGAAGGGATATAATGGTTTCATCGTTACTTCCGCTTGAAGTGGAGGTCTTCTTTCGAAAAATGATAAAATGATGCAACCAAAAGAGGTTGTCATAAGATAGCGCTGTGCGCTACCTTATGACAACCTCTTTTGGATAAAGAAAAGTCTGTCTAGGCAATGCGAGATACCTGCGGTTGTTTATAATCTTTTATTTTATATTTCACATATGTTTGAGGAATTTGGAATAGTTCAGCTACTGCCAAAGACGCGCCGTAAAAGGTTTTACCCTGCTTGATTTCGCGGCCGATTATGCAGCTGTAAACATCCGCTTCAATATCATGGATAGCCGGCAGCATGTGATGCTTTTCCACTAAGAGCTGATAAAGCTGATTGATCAGATCAAGACTCTTACCGAATTTTTCCTGCAATCGTGCTACATCATATTCATTAAGCGTCAAACCTTTTTCAACAAAACCTTTTAACTCTTCTAGAAATAGTTTGTTTTCCACCATCACATTATCACTCCCTTTTGATAGTTTCATTCTATCACTTTCCCGCCAAAAAAGAAAGCGTTTCCATTCTTTTCTGAAACTTTATTTTTAGCTGTCTTTTGATTTCCGGTGATTACTTTATATGACCTTACTAAAATCAATTTCTATACATGCCAATTTATTTAGAACAAAATGTTAAGAGTATCGATGCATCTCAAAACTTTATAAAAACACCTGTCATCCACAAGGGCGACAGGTGTTTTCTATGTCTATTATTTCCCAAAAGATGAAAGAAATTTCACTCGATCCCCCATAGGCGGAACATTATTATCTACTAGAGATACCTCCAATACAGCAGGACCATCGAGATTATTTAAAAGACTTAGTATATCCAGATTGATATCTTCCATTTTTTCAATACGCACGCTCGGAATTCCCATAGTCTGAGCCATCGCCGCAATATTAACGGCTTCTTGTTCAAAGCGCGGGTGGGAACGTTTATATTGCAGGGAATGACCGTGATATACCATTCCTAGACGAGCATTATTCATAACAACAAATACAATCGGCAGCTTGTATTCTTTAGCCGTTAATAATTCCATGCCATGCATGAAAAAGCAGCCGTCACCTGTTATACATACAACCGGACGTTCTGGTTCTGCTAATTTTGATCCGATTGCAGCACCAATCCCGCTGCCCATGGCTCCAAAATGTACATTAATGTCAAATGTATCAATATCTATAACATTCATATAGTGAATCACATAAGACATAAACTCGCCAATATCAATTGTATATCGAGTGGATGGAGGAAAATACCCTTGCAGTTTGAGAAGTACATTTTGTGAGTTATATTCCTCATTGGGCAAGATTTGATCTCTTTGTATTGCTTCATATGTTTTTCTGTTCATTCCAAGTTCTTTTAATTCTTTTATTAAGGATAATAGACTTATATCCACATCACCTAAAATAGGAATATCAACTTGATATTTTCGGTTAAATACCGTTTGATCAAAATCGATTTGCACAATAAAACGATCCTTTGTGAGATTTACATTCCAGTTATTTGTTGCGGTTTCCCCTAAGCTAGAACCAATTACAAGAAGGACCTCTGCCTCTTCAGATCCACCATTTACTAAATTAGAAGCAGTCTCATGACCTGCAAAACCAAATACTCCTGCATAAAGAGGATGATCTTCTTTAATTAGTCCTTTTGCTTGAGGCGTTGTAATGATTGGCCAATTTACCATTTCTGCTAGCTCTATAACCTGCTCAATCGAACTTCTTGCTCCTTGTCCCACAAAAATACACCCTTTTTTTCGATTGAACAACTCATGTGCAACATTTTTGATTACAGCGGTCTCTGGAACGATAGGCGATCTTTTAGGATACTGCGGCAATTCATACACTTCAAGCTGCTTTAGCTGAATATCGATTGGTATAGCGACATGAACAGGCCCCGGCACTCCAGAAAGCGCTATTTCTACTGCTTTTGCTACCTCAGGCAATAAATCCTCTGCATGTTGAACCATTACACTATATTTTGTAACGCCGCGAAAAACTGGTTCCACATTCAGTTCCTGAGAAGCATTTAGGCCTACTGTATTAACAGGAACCGCCCCGGTAAAAAATAAAACTGGAAGATGTTCCCTCATTGCATTAGCAGCGCCTGTTACCAAATTGGTTGCGCCAGGACCGCTGCTGCCAATACAAACAGCTAGACTATTTGAATATTTCGCATAGGAAGCAGCCATATACGATGCTGCCCCTTCATGCTTCGTGACAATGGGGGTGATATCTCTCATCTCATATAACTCATCGAAGAAAGCATTTACAGAACCCGCTGGGATGCCAAAAATGTATTTTACCCCGCCGCTTCTTAAATAATCCAATACTGCATGTATAGCTCTCATAAAAAACTCCCCTAACTTTAAATATATACCGCGCCCTCTTTAGACAGATATTTCTCAGCGAATTCCTCTGCCTTAATCGGTCGATTAAAAAATATCCCTGTATTAAATAACAAGCATAAGATCCATTTATCCTTTTGTTTCAACACCCCCAGCAATTAGATTCAGATTGACATTTATACAGCAAATTAAATAAAACAGAGGCAGCAGCGTCTACAATATATTGCGCCAGCTGCATATCGGCTTCTGGATATACCTTTCCCTTCTCCTCTAGGTTTACAACAGGAATGGTCCCTAACACCTGTCCCATGGCGACTAGCGGCATCATAAACAAGCCCTTAATCCCAAACTTTCGACAAGCCTCATGATTTGGCCTAGGGTCGGCAAACACATCGGGAACGAGAATTGCCTTTTTCGTTTGGATGACCTCTTGGAATAACAAATCCTTGCTATGGTCTAGCTTGATTTCGCCGTGAGTCTCCAGCCATTCTTCTTCCGTCCAATCACTGTCCTTGCTTAGCTTTGCTGGCTTCAGTTTTTTTTCAGCCGCCGGATCGAGCAAATGAATACCGATATTGGAGTTGTTCAGCACTTGCCCTACATAATGAAAACACTTGTCCAGCACCTCCTGCACTGTGGTACACATAGACAAGTCGCGTGTCACATCTAACAACAATTGCTTTTCAGCAATCACGCTTTCTTTACAAGTGAGGTTATCTGCATTGCAAATCGTTAGTCGAGAATATACCGTTTGTTCTCCTGCCATTTTTAAATTCCTCCAAAACGCCTACTGTTTAAAATTCTATTTTTTATACTTTTAATAACCTCTTAAAATCTATATATATACTATACCATATAATATACTAACTTAATCATAATGACGAGCGAAAGTTTTAAATACTGGTACTCATGCAAAAAGAAGTAAAATAGTATCATCCCCTGAATCTATTGTCTTCGTATGATTACATAATCTTTACTTCCGTCATTTTTAACAATCTAAAGGGAAATGAAAGAATATATCGACAATTTAAATTCAAATTAGATATAATGGTAATTAATAACTCCTATTCCTTTTTGTGATTATTCATATAATAAGTTACTCAAATTCCATTTTCTAATTTAATTTCAATTTGAAAACAGGAAAGGGGAGACCTTTGAGAAGGCTTATCTGTATTATAACTATACTCACTGTTCTATGTATTGGGTCAGGCTGCAGCTCTCTTGAAGCCAATGGAAACCCAAGCCCCAATTCTCCTTACTTATCAGAGGAGGGCTGTGTTGTATTAAACTATCACCGTATTCGCTCTCCAAATTGGTTTACTAAAACATTAGAAAAGTTGACAAAGAATAGAGAATTAACTAGATACTCTGTATATACTGATGAATTTAAAAAGCAGATTTTATATTTAAAAGAAAAAGGTATATCATTTATTACACCTAAAGATTTAGAGACTTATATTTCAGGCGAAAAGCCGCTGCCTAAGAAATGCGTTCTTATTACATTTGACGACATAGATGTAAGCGTATACAAAAATGCCTATCCTTTTTTGAAGGAGGAAAATATTCCATTTACTGTTTTTATTATTACGGGAGAGGTAGGAAATCCTAATTTCGATGGATTAAAAATAGTCAGTTGGAAGCAGTTGAAGGAAATGAATCGCTCTGGTCTACTCACGATAGGAGCACATACACATAAGCTTCATTATACAGAACCAAATGAAAAACCTCCGTTCTTAAAAGAGAGAAATTTGGCTCTGTTTGAACAGGATTCCCTAGCAGCAAAAGAAGCATATAAACAGCAATTTGGTACATATCCTCTGTATTTTGCTTATCCATATGGATTCGGCATCGCAAGTACTGATGAAATTTTGTTAAACCAAGGATATCATTTAATTTTTTCATTGCATCCTGGAACTGTGAAAACGAATGATCCAAGATTTTTTATTAACCGGATACTAGTAGAAAAAAATACGTGGAAAGTAATCGAGAAGTGGGCTAGTAGCTAAGTGAACTGCCGCGAGCCTAAAGGCAGCGTGGTTTTACGCCACAAATTATAAGGAAAAAAGCGGAGATCCTAGTAATCTCCGCTTTTTCTCTACACAATCCGGTCTTCCAGCTTAATAATGTTATTCTTCTGTAAAAAGTCAATTTCTTCTTCTTTCAAGGAGAAATACTCTGCTAATTCTTGCGGCTGTACATCCTTCGGGAAACTGCGGCGTTTCAGCTTTCCGAAAACACGATAGTTATATTGAATCCATATGAATTGGATCATAAAGAAAGCAACGCTTAATATTCCAATTTTGTATATAATAATTTGCATATCCACCTCTTTAACTCCGAGAACTAATAGCAATGTTCGTTTCCATTCCAAATCTAAGTTACATGTAATAGCCACTATAAGCGTTAATGTACCTAATAAATACCCCCACAAAAGTAAGGTAATTAGCATCTCTATAGACTTAATAATCAAGGAACGTTCTGTATGAATGATTATCCCTCTGTGTTTTCTCTTACGCCGCGGTCCGGACTTTCCCATATTGCTAATGTTCCTTTCTTTCTAAAAATTGCTTTCGGAATGGCTCTTACAACAGCAAGGGTGTTCATATACCAATATAAAGCAGGATACCAAGCAGCCCAGAAGTAATATTTTATCATCTTCTTATCATACCTAGCATCCAACGTAATCGAGATAAGGAATTGCACAACACAAATCACTGATAAAATACAGGAAAACAGTGTAAATAGACTAAAAATATTTATAGTCATAGTTTGTTTAAATAAGACGAGAAACGTAAAAATAACCCATAAGATTGACCATAGAATACTGCAAAGCTGTTCAAAATAAATCAGATATAACCGGCGCTGACGCCAATCCAGGAAAATATCCCAATGCCTCAATAGCACTTCCACGCCGCCCTGTGCCCAACGAACACGCTGCTTCCAAAGACCTCGGATAGTTTCCGGCACAAGCATCCAACAAATAGCATTCGGCTCATAGCGTACATCCCAAAACCTCTTTTGAAGCTTCCATGTTACAGCTATATCCTCTGTAATCATATCACGGTCCCATAGATGAGCGTCCAGCAAAGCCCTTTTTCGAAATGCCACTACAACTCCGGAAACCGTCATAATTTTTCCTAAAACACGCTGTGTACGCTTAATACTGCCAATAATACTTGCATACTCTACGAGCTGCATACGTGCCAGTAAAGAGCTTCGATTGCGTATACGCGGATTTCCGGTTACCGCTCCAACACGCTCCCCGTTATGTTCAGTTGTAAAATGCGGAATCATATACAAAAGCGCATTTTTATCTAACAGGGCATCAGAGTCAATACAAATGAGAAATTCTCCCCTCGAAGCAAGTAAACCAAGATATAAAGCATTCGCTTTTCCTGAGTTTTTGCGAAGGTCGATAAAACGAACATTTTTATTCTCTAAAGCTAACTCCTTCGCCACCGCTGCTGTTCCATCCTTACTGCCATCATTTATCACAATCACTTCATAGTTAGGATAATTAAGGTTTAATAAGTGAGCAACCGTTTCCCGAATTGTCTCCTCCTCGTTATAACACGGAACAAGAATAGATACGAGAGGCGCCTCCTTCAAGGGCAATGGTTCCTTTCGTTCCCGGTGAAAATAAAATAATAGAGAACCCGTTATCCAAAACAAACTCATGATGATAGGATACCAGAATACATATCCAGAAAAAAATGCAAACACATTCGAGCCCCCCAAACCTAGATTGCAGATATAAAACTCTTTAGATGAAAGAATATCTACATTTAAATACACTTAGATATTCACATATGTATTATAATAAATATACCAACAAAAACTCTACATATAAAGGGGTTGTTATAAATTTTACTTTCACTTATTTATTACTTTCTTTCAAGAATGTGTCGCAAAACCATAAAAAAATACAATATTATGAACAAATAGAATAATTTAGTTATATAAACAATACTCGTCGTCCCAAATATTCAGGATCTCTAGCCTCTAAAAAATTGTTATTTACCCTTTTAAATACTAACAGCCCGTAACAATAGGATTACGGGCTGTTTCGTTTATAAAGATAATAGATTCGAATAAAAACGTTCGCTTAGATATCAACCTGTATTTCGTAACCCTGCAGCAACACCATTGATAGTAAGCAACACTTCGCGCAGCAATGCACTCGTATCGTCATCCTTCTCTGTTTTACAGCGAAGCTCTGAAACAAGTTGAACTTGAAGGAAATTCAACGGATCAACATATGGATTGCGAAGTCGAACAGATTCCTTAATGTTTGGAATATGGTCAAGCAAATCACTTTGCTCTGTAATTTGCAGGATGATATCTTTTGTTTTATTATACTCTTCCGTAATTACACCGAAGATTCTTTGTTCAATTTCTTCTTTCTTGACCATGTCCGCATACTCTTTTGCTGTTGTTAAATCAGCCTTTGTTAAAGCCATTTGCAGGTTATCGATAGTTGAGCGGAAAAATGGCCATTTTTGGTACATTTGCTGCAGTAAGCCTAACCCTTCTTTCTGCTCAGCAAAACGCTGCAATCCAGTTCCTGCTGCAAACCAGGCAGGTATTAATTGACGGCTTTGTGTCCATGCAAATACCCAAGGAATCGCCCGCAAGTCTTCAAATCGATCGCTTCCTTTACGGCTCATTGGTCTAGAGCCAATATTAAGAGCTCCAAGCTCAAGTAAAGGAGTAGCTTCTCTAAAATATGTTAAAAAGTCAGGATCTTTAAAAACGAGCGATTGATACTTTTCTAAAGCATACACTGCAATCTCATCCATTGCCTGCTCCCACTCTGCAGAACGAGAATCATCTTGTTCAGCTTCATTTGACACATGCGCAATCGCTGTAAGCAGCGTACTTGTCGCTTGTTCGAGACTGCGATATGCAATTTCAGAAAGTAAGTAACGAGAAGACAACACTTCCCCTTGCTCCGTAATTTTCACACCGTCTCCTAACGTCTCAGCCGGCTGTGACAATAAACTGCGATTTAGAGGACCGCCGCCGCGCCCTAAAGAACCGCCGCGCCCGTGGAAAAACTTCAAACGAATATCGTATTTCTTAGCCATATCGTGAATTTCTTGCTGCGCTTTGTAGAGCTTCCAGTTAGCTGTGAGCGTACCGCCATCCTTGCTGCCGTCAGAGTAACCTAACATGATTTCCTGCAAGTTATTGCGAGCTGATATATGATTACGATATAACTCTAATTGGAATAATTGCTCCATCATGCTTGGTCCCGCTGTTAAATCATCGATTGTTTCCAATAATGGGGCAACATGCAGGTTGCTGACAACACGACCATCCGGATAAACACGATATAATCCAACTTCTTTGGCTAGGACGAGCACTTCTAGCAAGTCGCTGGCAGATTGTGTCATACTCACCAAATACACTTCAATTGCGCGGTCCCCGAATTCCTGTTTCGCCCTTCTAATCATCCGGAACACTTCAATGATCTCCTGGGTTTCTGGAGAATACGTATCAAAAATTGAAATTAATGGTCTCCGATCTTGCAGGACTTTTGTTAAAACAGCCATTTTCTCCTCTTCCGTCAACGCTTTATAGTCAGGAGTAACATTAACTGTTTTAAAAATCTCAGCAATCGCAGACTCGTGCTCCCCGCTATGATTACGAATATCAAGCGTAGCCAAATGGAACCCGAACAATTCTACTTGCCGCTTCAATTTTCGCAGCATCTTTAATGCATAACCATGCGGATGATGACTTTTAATGCTCTTTTCAATCATTGCTATGTCACGAAGCAATTCATCGGAAGATTGATATCCCGCACTGCTTTGACCACACTGCTCTAGTTTCTCAAGCATAATGGCTACTTTGCCTCGATAGATCTCATCTTCATTTCGCCATTTCTTTTTCCCTTCTAACAAACCTTTTTCCTGCTCAACTGAGTTGAGCAGTTCCTCGCTTACCTGTACCCTTTTTGTAGAATGACTTAACCGCTTCATTAACACTTGAAGGGCGGCTTTATATTTTTGCAAAGCTAGCTCACGCTGTTTTTCTAATGTCTTCCATGTCATTTCAGCAGTTACATTTGGATTTCCATCGCGATCGCCGCCAATCCAAGAGCCAAAGCGAAGGAAAGTAGGTACATCCCATTTTTGTCCATATTTCTCAAAAAGCAAATCCTCTAGGTCTTGGTGAATTTGCGGCAGCACATCGAATAGCGTTTCATCAAAATAATAGAGACCATTCTTTACTTCGTTCATAACGGTAAGCTTTTGATCCCTCAGCTCGTCTGTTTGCCATAATACCGTGACTTCGTTAAATAAGCTCTCTTCAAGATCTTTTCTTTCACGTTTTGTACACGGCTGATCTAATTGCTTTAACAAGTTAGCGATACGCTGGTGAATTTGCAGCACCGTCCGTCTTGTCGCTTCTGTTGGGTGGGCCGTAATAATTAATTCAAGTGATAATGTTTGTAAAGCATTTTCGACGATATCTGTTGAAATGTTATTTTCAATTAAAGACGCAACTCCGTCTTCAAGGGAACCCGGCTGAACTAGTTCGCCGCTCTGATGCTGATACTCACGACGCCGTCTAATTCGATGATTCTGCTCAGCAATGTTCACAAGCTGCAAGTAAATAGAGAAAGAGCGAATCACATTCTGCCTTAATGGCGGCTGCAAATTTGTGATTTCTTCCTTTAACTGCGCATAAACAGATGGATTATGCTCATCCCGCAATGATTTTGCGATCATTCGGATGTTCTCCACCTTGTTGACTAGAGCTTGCCCCCCTTCATGAAAGAGAACTTCATCTAGGATATCCCCCAAAAATTTTACATCTCGCTGCAATGGGTCAATGTGCCCTTGTTCTTTTACGGATAACTGTAGTGTCATTGTAGTTACAATCCTCCAAAGTGGTAATGTGTTTTAATGTTCTATGAGTAATACCACTGCATATGAATCATTGATTTATTATACCACATACTGATTAATTATTAACTATCATACTTTGCTTCCTGTCGAAAAATCATATTATTTGTTGATTATTTAGTGATATTGGCGATCCATACAACCATTCGGCTTCCTAAATAACAGTAAGTGTAAGCGTACATAGAGCTATACTAACTCCATTCATACCTGCAAAATTCATAGAAATTTTATTTTTATATCACTCATCCTTCTCATCTCTTATTTGTTCATCTAAAAGAAAAACTCCTTATATACCTATAGGATGTAAGGAGTTCACTGTTTATATTTAGAGATCCGCTTTAACTGCCTGCCGTTATTTTCGTAGTTGTACTGATATTCCTAGCTTTATCTGTTGCTGTTACCTTTAACACGCTTCCTGCTTTTTGCACATCTATTGCTACTGTAAATGTTCCGTCTGCCTTCGCTGTTCCCTCATACGTTTTGCTTCCTGCCTTTACCCTAACAGTCGCCCCTGCTTCTGCTGCTCCTGTTACCGTTTGGTCCTGATCATTTACCGGATTTACTACCGGTGCCGCTGGTGGAGTTGTGTCTGTTGCGCTTACAGTGATCTTCGTGATCGGACTTACATTCCCTGCCTTGTCCGTTGCTGTTGCCTTTAACACGCTTCCTGCTTTTTGCGCATCTATTGCTACTGTAAATGTTCCGTCTGCCTTCGCTGTTCCCTCATACGTTTTGCTTCCTGCCTTTATCCTAACAGTCGCCCCTGCTTCTGCTGCTCCTGTTACCGTTTGGTCCTGATCATTTACCGGATTTACTACCGGTGCCGCTGGTGGAGTTGTGTCTGTTGCGCTTACAGTGATCTTCGTGATCGGACTTACATTCCCTGCCTTGTCCGTTGCTGTTGCCTTTAACACGCTTCCTGCTTTTTGCGCATCTATTGCTACTGTAAATGTTCCGTCTGCCTTCGCTGTTCCCTCATACGTTTTGCTTCCTGCCTTTATCCTAACAGTCGCCCCTGCTTCTGCTGCTCCTGTTACCGTTTGGTCCTGATCATTTACCGGATTTACTACCGGTGCCGCTGGTGGAGTTGTGTCTGTTGCGCTTACAGTGATCTTCGTGATCGGACTTACATTCCCTGCCTTGTCCGTTGCTGTTGCCTTTAACACGCTTCCTGCTTTTTGCGCATCTATTGCTACTGTAAATGTTCCGTCTGCCTTCGCTGTTCCCTCATACGTTTTGCTTCCTGCCTTTATCCTAACAGTCGCCCCTGCTTCTGCTGCTCCTATTACCGTTTGGTCCTGATCATTTACCGGATTTACTACCGGTGCCGCTAGCGGTGATTTGACGTTTGAAATCTTCACAGTTCTTTCTGGCAACGTCATCACCTTTCCGTTTTTCCCCGTTTCTCTTACTGTAATTCTATGGCTTCCATTGCTGATTTTTGTCGTGTCTAAAGCATAATGATAACCTGCATTCCCATTCTTGTATTCTGGATAAGCGTTTTGCACATCTGGCCTCGCATCCCCATAGGACGCCTGCCCTGCCACAACTCCATCCACCAACACCTCTACCTTGGATACTCCGCTTCCATCTAAAAACCAGCCAGAGACATTGTAGCTTCCACTTAATACCGTACCTGAAACCGGATTATCCAGAACACCTCTGACATTCGAAATCGTCACGGTTCCTTCCGGCAGCGTTGTTACCTGACCATTTTTTCCCGTTTCTCTTACTGTAATTCTATGATTTCCATCATTGAATCTTGTCGTGTCTAAAGTGTAATGATAACCTGCATTCCCATTCTTGTATTCTGGATAAGCGTTTTGCACATCTGGTCTCGCATCCCCATAGGACGCCTGCCCTGCCACAGCTCCATCTATCAGTATTTCTACCTTCGACACGCCGCTTTCGTCTAAGAACCAGCCAGAGACATTGTAGCTACCAGTTAGCGTTGCGCCTGAAACTGGATTATCCAGAACACCTCTGACGTTCGAAATCTTCACAGTTCTTTCCGGCAGCGTTGTCACCTGGCCGTTGTTCCCTGTTTCTCTTACTGTAATTCTATGATTTCCGTTTCTTAGTCTCATCGTATCTAAAGCATAATGATAACCCGCATTCCCATTCTGATATTCCGGATAAGCGTTTTGCACATCTGGCCTTGCATCCCCATAGGACGCCCAGCCTACCACGGCTCCATCCACGAGTACTTCTACCTTCGACACGCCGCTTCCATCTAAAAACCAGCCAGAGACATTGTAGCTTCCACTTAATACCGCACCTGAAACCGGACTATCCAGAACACCTTTTGATGATTTGTCTGTAAGTGAAATACCATATAAAGCAGCAATTTCTTGATAAGAAGCTTGAGCCCATTTAATAATGACGGTTGCGTTAACATTAATACGATCATATAGCCAGCGAATATCATCGTTATGCATTCTCACACAACCGCTGCTAACCCATTTCCCAATTGAGCTTTCATTATTATTCCCATGGATCGCGTATGTATTACCGGGTGTTCCATATATGTTCATCCCTAACCAACGATCTCCAAGCGGATTGCGTGGATCTCCCCCCGGAATGCCACCGGTATAGTACGGACGATTTTTAATTTTATTAACAATCAAAAATTTACCTTGTGGTGTAGGTGTACTGCTCTTCCCTGTTGCTACAGGAAATTCCCTAACCAAATTTCCGTTTTCATAAAACGCAAGCTTATTAATTGCGGTATTAACGATAATAAGTTGCGAAGGCGGCGACGCAGCTGCTGCAAATTCTTGAGGAATAAGAAAAGTGACCAACAAAGTAAAGACAAGTAATAGCTGTTTCATTTTGTTCCTCCAATCGAAAACAAGGGTTTATTTCTCGAATGCAGCATATTGCCAATTAATCTAGGAAATAATAATCATTAATAAATTTTATAAAAAATTGTTGAGATTACGTGTTTTATATTTAAGTTAGGATAATAATCAAGTACAGATTGCATAGATATAACAAATTTATAGCCTTTTTTAGCTTTACAACTTTGTACAATTCCTCATGCACCTTCAACCTTCCTTCTTGTCTTTCATTACGTTCTTGAGACTCTCTCTCATTTAGAATATGTATCTTTACTTTTTCTCCGTTATCCGATTTAATCCCACCTTTCTTTTTATTTTCATATCTTAATTGATTGGATTCGACATACTATTTCTATTTCCTTCCTTTCTGCTAACGAAGGGGACAAAAGTACATAATATTTTGAATATAACAAAAATTCGGCGTAGCAAACCCATCCGTGCTCACTCCTTTTTTCGTTCCAGTATATCGACAATACAATGCTCTCCCCTATTACATTTCTGCTCTCAACGATAAGATCCCCATCTAAATTTCCTCTTTCATCTACAATTCGAAATAACGCAAACAGATCCACTCTGATATCTATATATAGGTATATAGTACTATTGAAAATCATATAGAGAGATGTGATATTTATATTATCTTAAAAAAATTAAAAATACAGCGAGGTGTATACGTATGAAATTTAAGAGTATTCGTGCAAGAACATTCATTTTAATCTTACCCTTGCTTTTTATTACATTGTCAGCCATTATCTCCTTCTCATACTACTTTTCTCAATCAATTCTTAGTAAAGAATTAGATAGTAAGATGCAGCAGCAGCTTGGCAATGTGGCAGGAAGCATTCAGACAAATCTAGTTTCTCATAGCAAGGTGCCCGAATCTCTTGCTCGAATGCTGGAAGCAAACAACGCTTCCTCTTATTCTTTAGAGCAGCTACAGAGTATTATGAAAAATACTCTGCAAGCTAATGCAGATACGTTTGGTTTAGGTATTTTCTTTGAAGCAAACCAGTACAACCCTCAAACGAAATACTTTTCTACCTACGCGTATCGAAACAATGGACAAATTACAGTAACTCAGGACTATAATGATCCCTCTTACGATTATTTGAGCCAAGACTGGTATAAAGCTGGAAAGAATCTCAATACAAACATCTACTTTACAGATCCGTATTTAGATACAACAACTAACATTTTAATGACAACTGTTGGGGCTCCATTCTACACTCCAAATAAAGTACAACAAGGAGTTGTTACTGGTGATGTGGATTTAGGGACACTTCAGAACTATATGCAAAAATTGAAGGTTGGAAAAACAGGTTGGGCCATGCTGCTAGATAGTAAGGGGACATATTTATATACGCCTATTAAGGATGACGTGATGCAGCCTATTAGCAAGAGTACTAACTCTTCCTTAGCAAATATAGGAAAAACACTTGTAGGTAAAGCATCCGGACAAGTAAAGTTTACGGATGATAATGGCGTAAACCGTATATATTTCCAAAAGGTTCCTATTAACAATTGGGTTATTGCGTTAGTAATTCCAGAGAAAGAGCTAATAAAGCCTGTCCAATCCTTGCTAGTAAATCTTTTAGTTATTGGCACTATCGCTACAGCAATTCTCTTATGCATTATTTTCCTATATAGCCGCTACTTTACGAATAATATCCAGAAGGTAACGGAGCTGTCTATGCGAATGGCAGAAGGAGACTTTTCAAAAAACATCGAGATAAACACTTATGATGAATTTAGAACAATGGGAGAGCACCTCAACATAATGCTCGAAAATTTACGTGCTACCTTCAAGAAATTAGTAGATAGCTCCAGTCATGTTGCTGCCACATCTGAGGAGCTCTCTGCCACAGCCAGCCAAACAAGCGAAACAACAGAGCAAATTACAGCGGCCATTCAACAAATTGCAAGCGGCTCTAGTGTGCAGGCAGGAAGAATTGAAGAAAGCACAAAATCAATGGAGGGGATGGCTCAAGAAATGCAGAAGGTGGCTGCATCAGCTACGGATGCGGCCGGAGTAGCTTCTCAATTAACGAAACAGGCGGAGGAAGGCCATTATACGGTTCGTGCTGCGGTAGAGCAAATGAACTCTATCCGGAATTCAGTTCAAGAATCAAACTCCGCACTCAATCGACTCGTGAACCATTCCAAAGAAATTGGCACAATTATTGAAGCGATTACGGCAATTACAGAACAAACTAACTTACTGGCACTAAATGCTGCGATTGAATCCGCAAGAGCAGGGGAATCGGGAAGAGGTTTTGCGGTAGTAGCTGAAGAAGTTCGCAAACTGGCCGAGCAATCAAAAGCATCAGCGTCACAAATTGCCGGTCTTGTACAAGAAATTCAAAAAGATACAGAATTTGCGGCTGCTGTTATGACAAAAGGTTCCAGCGAGACCGAGGAAGGGACAGCTGCTATGCAAAAGGTCGGAGAGAATTTTGCTCACATTCTCGCTAATGTACAGGTCGCAAGTGGGGAAATTCAAAAGGTATCCGCAGCAATTGAGGAAATTTCCCTAGGCTCTCAACAAGTAAACGAAATCATCCAGCAATTGTCGGATATCGCAATCGAAGCATTGGCAAATACTGAGCAAGTAGCTGCATCGTCTGAACATCAGTTATCATCAGTTGAAGAAGTACGTGCATCAGCTGAATCTCTGAGCAACTTGGCAATAGAACTTCAGGAACTAACAACAAGATTTAAAGTATAATTCTTGTCTGTCTTTACTAATATGTTTTTATCTTAAGAAAAGCTCAATTCCTTGTTTTATAAGGGATTAGAGCTTTTTTATTTTGTAATTCTTTGATTATTCTGCAAAACTCATTTTGCACATTCTCACCTGCTGCCTCCTTTGCATCTGCCGGACGAATATCGTATAACAGATAATAAATTCAAATTTATTGGAAAATATATAAACTGAAAGTTAATTGCTTTGAACTAAGCCTTTAAGAAAACAGCTAAATCAACTAACAGAAAGAACATAAATATTTGTTTCATTAAAAGTTAGAAAATATTCAACGAATATCTCGCTCGTAAAAGAAACATTCCGTGTTGCTTCTAATATCCTTATATGCTTCAAAGAAGGAGGAAATTCATTTTGAGCACAGCAGAAAACACATTATCCATTTTTGCTTTAGGCGGCATCAATGAAATAGGTAAAAACATGTATGCAATACAATACGGGAACGACCTCGTGGTAATCGATTGCGGCTCTAAGTTTCCAGATGAAAGCTTATTAGGAGTCGATTTGATTATACCTGATATTACATACTTGCAAGAAAATCGGGATAAACTTCGAGCTTTAGTCGTTACACATGGCCATGAAGACCATATCGGGGGTGTCCCATATCTATTAAAAGAACTAAATGTTCCGATTTACGCCACACGCCTTACACTCGGCTTAATCGAAGTGAAATTAAAAGAACACGGACTTCATGATATCGCTCAGTTATTCCCTATTCATTCTGAATCAGCCATTGAATTTGGACAAATCAGCCTGACTTTTTTCAAGACAAATCACAGTATTCCTGACTGTCTTGGCATTGCTTTTCATACACCAGAAGGTACGGTAGTGCATACAGGTGACTTCAAATTTGATTTGACCCCTGTAAATGACCAATATCCGGACATTCATAAAATGGCTAAAATCGGCAGCGATGGAGTGCTAGCTCTACTCTCTGAAAGCACGAATGCAGAACGTCCTGGATTTACCCCATCAGAACGATTTGTTGGCGAGCACATTGAAGAAGCATTCATGAAGGCGCGCAGAAAAATCTTTATTTCTACCTTCGCCTCTAACGTGAATCGTGTGCAGCAAGTTGTGAATGCCGCTTTAAAAACGAACAGAAAGCTTGCCTTGCTGGGCAGAAGTATGGTAAATGTAGTTTCTGTTGCTATAGAACAAGGGTATTTAGATATTCCTGAAGGGATGTTAATTGAAGCAAATGAAATTAGTCGAATGGATCCCGAAAGAGTAGCTGTTCTTTGCACCGGGAGCCAAGGTGAACCTATGGCTGCTCTAGCCCGTTTAGCTAGCGGAAACTATCGACAGGTAGAGGTCCTGCCTGAAGATACTGTCATTTTAGCCGCAAGCCCTATACCAGGAAATGAACGCAATGTTTCACGTATTATAGATAATTTATTTTTGTTAGGAGCCCATGTTATTTACGGCTCAGGAAGCTCAACGGGAATGCATGTTTCCGGACATGGCTATCAGGAAGAATTAAAATTAATGCTCACTTTAATGAAGCCTAAATACTTCATTCCTATCCATGGTGAATTTAGAATGCTGCATCATCACAGCTTACTGGCACAATCCATTGGCGTCAATAAAGATCATATCTTTGTGATTAATAACGGAGATGTGATCGATATTAACAACCAAATCGCTCGACAAACGAGACGAATACCTGCCGGGAACATATATGTAGATGGATTAAGCATCGGGGATGTCGGAAACATTATTTTACGTGACCGCAAACAGCTTTCTGAGGATGGTATGCTTGTTATCGTTATTACTCTTAGTAAAACAGAAGGAAAAATTATTTCTGGTCCGGACACGATTTCTCGCGGGTTTGTATATGCTCGCGATTCAGAAGATCTCCTAAAGGAAATCAATCAACTCGTTGTAACGACCATTACCAATTTACAAAAGGCGAATATCAATCAATGGAGTGTTCTAAAAAAAGATATAAAAGAAAAACTCGGACAATTTTTATACTCCCGTACAAAAAGAAGACCTATGCTTCTTCCCATTATCATCGAAATTTAAGCTAACTCTCCCCGCTTCAAGTTCGTAACACACTCTTGACTTGAAGCGAGGTTCTCCTTTCAGAAAATGATAAAGAAAATTCGCCGATTGGCGAAGACAGAAGCGTAGTTGCACTTACGCTTTATTCCTAAAATTTCCTGATTCGTCGAATTAGCTTCTAGATGGAAATTTATACTTTCCTAAAGCATAAAAAAGAGACTCTTGTAGAGGCTTTGCGTTGTACTAAGCTCCCCTCAATAGTCTCTTTGTTGTAAAATAAGCTGTCCAAAACTCTCTAGTTTTGCTCAACAACCCCTTAGAGTCCGCTCATTCAAGATACATCGTTTATTCTGTGAATATGCTTTCCGGCTGATTCCCTAATGCCTGCTCTTCGATTCCAGCCGCTTCCTAACTTCTTCTATATTTGTATTGCTGTAAACAGCTGTTCCACGTCCGCCGCTTTTAGCTAAAAGTTCCTTCACCTGCCTATAGCTAAGACCCGACTGGGCATTGAGCCGGCGTACTTCTTCTATATCTGTACCAACAATCGTATACTTACCTTCCTGATCCATGCATCCCCCTCCTTTCATGTTATGTAGAATATAGCTTTCCCTCTTCATCCGCCTTTAAATTCAAAAAATAAAAAGAGTTAACTCTCAAAAAGGCACTTTCGGCGTCCTTTTCAGTTAACTCCTTTTTAAAACTATTCAACTAATTTTAACTTATACACTTCTCTTGTCGAAATGACATCAGCAATATTATGCCGATATTTTTGATAGCGGTAAACTGAATGCAGCTTTCTAACTTACCTTAAAGGAATCAAATCAATTTTATCTATACAGCCTCTTATAGATTTGCTCAATCTCCTCCCCTGTTAAATCCCCCCGCTTCAGCAGCTCATCCGCTATAGCATGAACAAATTCAGCTTGTTCCCGCACCAGCTCCTTTACTTTAATCATCTGGTCATTTAATAGTTCATTGATTTTTGGCCGGAGCGCCTTAAGTCCATCGGGTCGAGATTCTAAAGCAAGCCAACTAAACAGTTCATCTCCCATACCGACCGCACCAAGGTAAGCACCAGCTAACTCAGTAGCCTGCCTCAAATCAGAAGTCACTCCATTTAATTTTTTCCCTAGAAATTCCTCTTCCACCGCGCGGGCTGCTAAACAAACTTGGATCTCCGCCAGAATCTCACTATCGCTTCGGTTATACCTTTCATGTATCGGTTTGGTGGCAGCAAGACCAAGCGCACTGCCCCTGCGGATGATTGTAACCTTCCAAACCCGTTCATGCGGCTTCAGCAAATATTGAGCCACCGCATGACCAGCCTCATGATAAGCAACGTTCCGCTTTTCATCCTCACTCATGGAGCGAAGCGGTTGTTTGAGCCCCCACTCATAGGTCTCCATAGCAGCCCGGAAATCCTCGTAATTGGAAAGCTGAGCTCCCCGCTGATGAGCAATTACAACTGACTCGTTCACAATATGTTTAATTTGCGCAGGGCTGTAGCCAACTGTATCAAGTGCTGCACGCTCTGGAGTCAGGCTAGGGTCTCTCTTCACCTTCTGGAGGTAGTAATGGAAGACATCCACTCGACCGTCATAGTCGGGAGAATCGACCCAGAGCTTCCGATCGAAACGGCCGGGCCGAAGCAGCGCAGGGTCAAGTACGTCGGGCAGATTAGTCGCTCCAATCGTCAGTACCGCTGGACGCTCTGCCTTTTTGCGCCGTAGTCCAAGTGAGCGCAGCATCTTGGCAAACCATGAGCTGTCAATGTTAGGTGGATCCATCTGCAAAAGCAGCTCATTGAGCAGACCAGCACCGCCCATGCCGAACATCCCTCCCATTCCGCCCCCTGCCTGCCGATTCATCCCAATTGCGTCGATCTCGTCAATAAAGATAATACAGGCACCATATATCTTTGCTAGCTTCCGGGCCTTCTTGTATAGAGACATTACCTTCAGATTGCCGACACCGAAAAACATATTTTGAAAACTTGGGGCAGAGGCATAAGCAAATGGTACCTGTGCTTCGTTGGCTATTACCTGGGCCAAGTAGGACTTGCCGGTACCGGGGGGCCCGCAAAGTAACAATCCCCGTATTGCCTCGCCTCCCATCTCTTTGAACTCTTTGACTCCTTTAAGCAGAATGACAATCCGCTTAGCATTTTCAACAATCTCAGGGTTACCTCGGTAATCATCCCAGGTGGCACCGGTTTCGCCGGGCAAAATCCAATATGTGCGTCCACGGGCTAGGAACCAGAAAAGAGCAACAAACTGGATGATTATAAAAATGACAGCGAAGAGCAGCTGCAGCAAAATATTGACAATACTCAATGCGATTCCCCAGGCTGTCGGTCCTCCTATCCATAACACCATGACGATGAAGACGAGGACTGCCAACCAAAGAAGGAATTTACGCCACTTGATCCACCGATAGTTCCTCATGACCTCACTCCCTCTACAGATTTTTACTATTCTGCAAAAAGACAGCCCCAGGGGGTACCTTGTATCCAAAGCCGAACTTTAGGTAATAACAATTCTGTAAAGTATGTGAGTGCCGCTATTAAGTTCCCCATAAGCCAAAAAAGCCTTCTCTATAGTATCAAAAGGCTTTTTCTTTCCATGTACAGAGTAATATCCATTACGTCTAAAGTCCGGGTATCCCTCAAAAGCATACACATTTTCATCCTATTTTCTAATTCATTAAATCAAACAATATCAATAAACTTTTCTCCTGAAAACACCCCATAAAAATAATCTTTCCACAGATTTTATTCGTTGTTTCTTTTTTTAGAACTGAAGTGTTTTTAAACTAACCATTTTTCAGGTATTTATCTTCTACTTACCGTTGGACCTTACCCGGAACGCGCTTGAAGCGGTGATCTTCTTTCGAAAAATGATAAAAAAGTCGCTTGTCAGTTGACAATCGACTTTTTCAACAATGCGAGAGCCTACGCTCTCCATTTATTTTTGATTGCTATCAAGTAATTCCAAATAACGGCCAAGCTACCGATATAGTAAAAAATTAAGAGTATCCAGCCTGTAGGATCAATTGACATCATGTTCATGACAAATAACAGCGGAAATACATAGTATAGAACATCTTTCAAATAATCTAATACCATTTTTGGAGAGAAAGACCCGGTAACCAACGATTTAACAAAGCCAACAAGAAAATCAAGCAACATGAAACCCAATACAGCCCACAGCGTGTAAATCATCCAAGTATCTATCTTACATCATCTCCCTGTTTATCGGTACTTTATATTATGCCGCCGGTAACAACTTTGCTCACCCTCTTGCAGCAAATTGACAATGTATTTAAAAAAGTGCCTGTGACTCCGTCTATTTCAGCTCTTCGTTCTGCAGTTGAACCAATCCACTCAAGTTCATCCTTGCTGCATTTTATGACTGGCAAGGCTTCCTCAGCTGAACACTTTATTCTTAGATTTTGGCTGAAAACTCTTATTTTTACACCCGGCAATTTTACAATAGAAAACTATTATTATGGCAACTTTCTTAATTTGATATTCTGAAAAATCTTTAATTTTTCATAATCATTAAATAATTTGTTTAAAAACATGTTTCTGCAAAATTTCCAAAAAACAGAATAATCCAATAAAATCAATTATCAGAGCTTAAATTTAAGGATTTTTTGTGAATACTAGATGTAACTTTTGACTAATTGAAACTACCAATAGTATTATTATAAAATAATGCAAAGGAGGTTGCATGATGTCAGACTTAAATAAGCGTAAAATTATGGAAAGCATTCCTCAACAGGGTTTTTTCGGGCACCCTAAAGGACTATTCACCCTCTTCTTCACAGAATTTTGGGAGCGTTTTTCCTATTATGGAATGAGGGCAATCCTTGTTTACTACATGTACTATGAGGTTTCAAAAGGGGGATTGGGACTTGACCAGCAGACCGCCCTTTCTATTATGTCCATATATGGATCATTAGTATACATGTCAGGAATTATTGGAGGCTGGCTTGCCGACAGGATTTTCGGAACATCAAGGGCCGTGTTTTACGGGGGAATATTGATTATGTGCGGTCATATTGCTTTAGCTATCCCTGGAAGCCTGGCAATGTTCTTTATTTCAATGGTTCTAATTATCATTGGTACTGGATTACTAAAGCCTAATGTTTCTAGCATTGTAGGAGAAATCTATAGCATAAAGGATAATCGTCGGGATGCTGGATTTAGCATTTTTTATATGGGGATTAACCTTGGAGGATTTCTTGCCCCTCTCATCGTAGGAACCGCTGGAATGAAATATAATTTCCACTTAGGTTTCGGAATTGCCGCTGTCGGTATGTTTCTAGGATTAATAGTCTTTATTTTTACTAAAAAAACAAACCTTGGCCTTGCAGGTACATTCGTAGCAAATCCGTTATCACAAGCAGAAAAGAAAAAGGTCTTCACTCTTCTTGGACTAGCTGCCGTTATTATTGCCGTTTTAATTAGTATTGCCATTCCAACAGGCATTTTAACCGTTGAAACCTTTATTGCACTTGTGGGAATATTAGGAATTGTAATTCCAATTATCTATTTCGTTACCATGTACCGCAGTCCTAAAACAACAAGCGACGAGCGTTCACGTATCATCGCCTATATTCCGCTGTTTATCGCATCGGTTATGTTCTGGGCTATACAAGAGCAGGGATCAACTATCCTTGCAAGCTATGCCGATAAACGTACACAATTAGATTTTGCTGGAATTAACATTTCACCTGCTTGGTTTCAATCTTTAAACCCATTATTTATTATCATTATGGCACCTATACTTGCTTGGGTATGGGTAAAGCTGGGAGATCGACAACCAACAATTCCACAAAAATTCTCATTAGGTTTATTATTTGCCGGTTTGTCATTCTTAGTTATTCTTCTGCCGGCTTACTTTGGCGGTACTGATTCATTAGTAAACCCGCTATGGCTTGTTCTTAGTTACTTCATTGTCGTAATTGGTGAATTATGTTTATCGCCTGTAGGATTATCCGCTACAACAAAATTGGCGCCTGCTGCTTTCTCAGCACAAACCATGAGTTTATGGTTCTTATCAAACGCTGCTGCTCAAGCACTCAATGCGCAAATTGTTAAATTTTACACACCTGAAACTGAAATGGTCTACTTTGGTGTGATCGGCGCGGTATCGATTCTCCTATCGATTCTATTGTTTTTAATGTCAGCAAAACTTCAACATTTTATGAAGGGTATCCGATAACGCTTTCTGATCCCTGTAGGACATTTGACAGACAAAAAGTCTTAGTTTTGTCCTCTACTGGAAAAAAAGCTACGGAGCATCTGCCCTGTAGCTTTTTTTCTCAGGATTGTAAACATTTCGCAAGCCCTATCTTTTCTTCAAGACCTCTTCTAGAAAGCTTAGTTTCTCTTTTGCATTATCCTTCGTTATAATATCAACACCACTATCAATTCGTTTTTGTACTTTTTCACCCTTAATGGCTTTAACTGCATTTTCTACGCTTATATAGCCCATATCATAAGGATTTTGCGCTACTGTGCTTGTTAAGGTTCCTTCTTCAATATACTTTATGATTTTTATAATACCATCGGCCCCAATGACAGGTATGGTCAAACCTTTTTTTTCTATTACCTTTAATGCATGCAGAGCCATTATATCGTCAGTGGCAAATACACCTTTAATCTCGGGATGTACTTGTAATAAGTTCTCCATTACTGGTTTTAAATTTCCAGCTTCGTCATATCCCCACTGTTCTGCAACAACTTCGATGCCTGCAGCTCCTAAAGTTTCTTTCGCTCCCTCGCTTCTCTCGACAAAAACCGAAGCTCCTCCGCTAATAAGGGCCACTTTATCCCCGGGCTGCAGCATGGAAGCTAATAGTTCTCCTGCTTTTCTTCCTAATGTAGGATTATCTGTACCGATAAAAGCCGTTTGATCAGCCCAGTTTTCTCCCGTATCTACTAATAACACAGGAATATTCTCCTTCTTATATTCCTTTAATACAGGTATGGTTATAGAGGACTGCGTCGGGGCAACGATTAATGCTTTCGGCTTTTCCTTCAGTACGCTTTTCAAAATACGAATCTGATTTTCAGGCGGATATGAGGACTCAGGCGCTACAACCTTACCCTCTATACCAAAATCATTAAACGCTTTTTCTGCTCCTGCCTTAACAATTTTCCAATACTGTATGTCTGATTCCTTCAAAACAACAACGATCGCAGGCTTATTCTTTTTAGAAAACGTGACCGTATAGCCTATGAAAGCAACACAAAGGACGGTGCAAATTAATAAAATGTTCCTCCATCTCTTTCTCACTATCGATTCCCTTTCCAATATAATTCCCCAAATAAATCAGGATTTAAAATGAATAGAAAAGCTTGTTCCCTGATCATTTGTTTGTACTTTAATTACGGCATGATGACGTTCAGCTATGCTGTAGCATACTGCTAGGCCTAGTCCTGTTCCATTATCCTTCGTAGTAAAGAATGGGGTTCCAATTTTATCAAGCAATTCCGGTGTAATTCCAGTACCTTGATCTCTTATCTCCATCACAACCTCTTGCCCTTCAGAATAGGTTTTAATGGTAAGTTGTCCTCCGAAGGCCATAGCCTCTAACCCATTTAAGGAAAGATTTAACACAAGCTGGCGAATCTCTTTTTCATCTAAGTACAGTTCAGTACATTCATCTAATTCTAACAGAACTCGTTTGCCCGCAAGCATAGCCTCTGCCTGTATAAGCGGAAATAAGGCTTCAATAATCGAGTTGAGGGATTGTTTCGTTTTATAGTTCGTTTTGTTTTTTGCGAGATTTAAAAACTCTTTAATAATGCCATTGGCCCTGTCGAGCTCCTCTAGCATTAAATCGATATGCTCGAGAGAGAGCTGTTTACTGTCGGTTCTCCCTATCTGTAAAAAGCCTCGGACAGTAGTCATAGGGTTTCGGATTTCATGGGCAATTCCAGCAGCCATCTCCCCAATTAAATTTAATCTATCTAATCGGGACATTTCTTTCTCCAGAAGATCCCTTTCTGTAATGTCTATTAGAACAATCAGGATACATGTCTCATCCTGAATTTCTATCAGTTCTGTTGATAATAAGCCTCTCCGTACTTCCCGACTCTTAGTTTGATAGCTGATTTTCATATTTCGAATCGGTGACCTAAATTCAAGAATGTCAAAAACAGTATCATTACCATCACAACTCTGAACAAAATTCAACAAGTCAGAGGTTTGCTGTTTCACCTCATCATAACAATAACCGGTATAATGTAACCAGCTTGTATTCACGTCTATATACCTTCCATCCTGCAAGGAACGAATCGCTATTAAGCAGGGACTAGATTCAAAAATCTTCCGAAAGCGATCTTGGGATAGATAAAGATCGTCTGCTATCTTTTTTCTCTCCTCAATTTCCTTCTGCAGCTTCTCATTAGCTAGTAAAAGGTCTAACGTTCTTTCCTCCACTAACTTTTCTAAGTAATTAAATTGTTGGTTCCTCACTTCCTCCATTTGTTTCCGTTCTGTAATATCATGAATGGAGCATACAAAGATGCAATCATCTTCGATTATCGCTTCCCCAATTTGAATATCAGCAAAGAACTGACTTCCATCTTTACGTAAAGCAATACATTCTATTACCTTCTTAGTAGCTCGCTTGACAAAGGAAGTGACGGTAAAAGGAATGCTTTCTTCCCCATCTTGCTTCATAGAAAGAAAAAGGTTCGTAATATGTTGTCCCAACAACTCTTCTGCTTGGTATCCAAACATCCCTGTTATCGCAGGGTTGACAGATAGAATGTAGCCGCTCCCATCGAAGGTAACGATAGTATCCCTCAGCGTTTCGCCAATTACCCTTGCGAGCGCTTCTGTCTTGCGTAAATCAAGAGTGGTTATATCCAGCTTATTATGCACTTCCTCAAGTTCCACTGAACGTTTTGCTTCACTCTGTATCCTAATTTGTTCATGATTTTGATGGATTTTTACAAATTGTTCTATTTTTCTTTGAAGTGTTTCAGGATAAAACGGTTTAAAAATATAATCAATGGCCCCAACCGAATAGCCTTGAAGAACATGCTCCATATCCTGGCTGATAGCCGTAATGAAAATAATCGGGATATTCTTTGACTTTTCTCTTTTCTTGATTAGCTTTGCAGTTTCAAAGCCATTCAATCCTGGCATTTGTACATCCAGTAAAATAACCGCAAAATCCTTCTTTAACAAACACTTTAATGCTTCTTCTCCAGAACTTGCACTGACCAAATGATAATTAGGAGACGTAAGCACAGCCTCTAAAGCCAACAAGTTTTCTGGCCGATCATCAACCATCAGGATATTAACCTTTTCCGAAGGTATTACATTATTTGATTTTACGATATAGTTTTTCTTTGGAGTCAAATTCGTTATAGTAGTCTGCATGGCTCGTAAATCGAACTTCCTCTCTTTCACCCAGCCCAAGGAAACCTGATACGCTTAGACTGTCGTATAGTAATCGATGTACATCATTTTGCAAAGTTTTATTAAAATAAATCATAACATTCCGACAAATAATAATGTGAAATTCATTAAATGAATGATCCGTCACTACATTATGCTGAGCAAACACAATATTTTCTCTAAGAAATGGCTGAAAAATTACTTGTTCCTGCTGCACGGTATAATACTCCGAAAAAGCCCTTTTCCCTCCGGATTGAAAATAATTTTTTGTATAAGTTTGCATTCTTTCCAAAGGGAAGGCACCTTGCTTAGCTTTTTTCAAAACAGCTGCATTAATATCCGTTGCATAAATGGTTGTTTTCTCATACAGCCCTTCTTCATGTAAAAGAATAGCCATAGAATACACTTCCTCTCCTGAAGCGCAGCCGACATGCCAAATACGGATGTTAGCAATTTCTCTCAACAACGGGAATACCTTTGTACGAAGCGCCAGAAAAAAGGAAGGATTACGGAACATCTCTGTCACATTAACAGAGAACTCCGTAAACAATTTTTTCATTACCGTAGAATCGCGAAAAACCTTTTCCTGTAATGCTGATATACTTGTTAATTTTTCTGCCCCCATGCAATGCAGGACTCTCCTTCGAATGAATGGGAAAGCATAATTTCTGAAATCGAAACCATAATAACGGTAAATGCCCTCTAACAATAATTCAATCTCGATTTTCTCCAGCTCGTTATGATTATTTTCCTTTATTTTCGTGAATTGATCCGTAATAGCCGTTCCCACCTATCTGTATAGCCATACCTGCATTAACGAGAATAGCTGATCTAAGTTAATTGGTTTACTAATATAGTCTGAGGCTCCTGCTTCAATACATTGTTCTCTGTCATGCTTCATTGCCTTAGCCGTCAATGCGATAATCGGCAGCTCTGCAAATTCGCTCATTCCTCGAATTAGGCGCATTGCCTCAAATCCGTCCATTTTCGGCATCATAATATCTATCATAAGCAAGTCTATATCACGATTTTCCTGTAAAACCTCAATTCCTTCCTCACCATTTTCTGCAAATAGAACTTCCATTTCATATCCCTCAAGCGCTGCTGTTAAGGCAAATATATTACGCATATCATCATCGACAATCAGGACTTTCTTTCCTTTCATCAAGGAGTTTTCACTTGTGTTGGATTCATTTGTTTCATAGGAATAAGCATTCATTTCAACTGCTTCCTCTAAAGGAGTCTCCTGTTCCATCTGATCTGCTGCGGCTTCCATTTTTGCAGAGTGGGATTCTGCATGATAATTCAATTCATAGTTTGAAAGATATAGAGTAAAGGAGCTTCCTACTCCCTCTTCACTATTCATTTCAATAAATCCGCCCAGCAATTGAGCAATTTCTCGACTAATCGATAGCCCTAAGCCCGTGCCGCCGTACTTGCGGCTGGTTGTCCCATCGGCTTGTTTAAAGGCATCAAAAATAAGCATTTGTTTTTCTTTTGGAATGCCAATCCCAGTATCAATTACGGAAAAAGCTAATGCCGATTCCTTTTGTTCCTTAGAAAATCTATCATCTAAATCTTTTTTAACAGCCTTTTGTATAATCAGGGATACATTTCCCTTTTCTGTAAACTTAAAGGCATTCGATAATAGATTTTTCAGAATTTGATTGAGGCGATGCTCATCAGTATAAAACATTTCTGGTACATCGTTGCCTAGTTGAACCGAAAATTGAATTCCTTTTTGACGGGCCAGTGGTGAAAATTGTCTTTCAGCAAAAAATTTGACATCTTGAAGCTTTACATCAGTCGGGATTACTTCTATTTTTCCTGCTTCCACCTTCGCTAAATCTAAAATCTCGTTGATGAGATGAAGCAAATCATTACCGGATGAATAAATCGTATGAATATACTCTAATTGCTTTGGCGTAAGGTTTTCTCTATCCTTCTCCATGAGCATTTGAGCGAGAATCAGCAAGCTATTAAGCGGTGTCCGAAGCTCATGAGACATGTTTGCAAGAAATTCAGATTTATATTGGGAGCTAAGCACAAGCTGCTGAGCCTTTTCCTCAAGCATTCTGCTAATTTTTTCAAGCTCCTCTTTCCTCTGTTCTGAGTTTTTATACTGCTCTTCAAGCTGCTCATTCATTGTTCTGAGTTCCTCCTGCTGCAGCTGCAGCTCCTCAGATTGACTCTGCATTTCTTCAGTTAAAACCTGTGACTCATGTAATAAATTTCTTACCTGCATACGATTCCCGATACTATTAATGGTAATTCCAATATGACTCATTATCTCATGGAGAAATAACTGTTGAAGGGGACTAAATGGCTCAAATGAAGCCAGCTCAATGACGGCTAGTACCTCCTCTTCAAACTCTGCAGGAAGGATCAGAATATTCTTCGGCGCTGCCTTTCCGGTGCCAGAGGTAATTTTCATATAATCATCTGGAACTTCCGTAATCAAAATAGGCTTTTTCTCCATCGCGCATTGACCAATAAGTCCTTCTCCAACACGGAAGTCCTCAAATTCAACCGTATCAGGAACAAAAGCGTACGAAGCCATCCTTTTCAGATACTGCTGCTCTCCGCTTCCTTCCTTAATGTAGAAGGTACCATATTGAGCCCCCACCATTGGCGTAATCTTTGTAATAAACAACTGCGCCAATGTTTGGAAATCCTCCACTGTAGGATATATAGAAGTGATTTCTGCAACTTTTGACTTTAACCAGCTATGTTCCTCTGCCTTTTTCTTTAATTCTTTTTCCTGCTTCATGTACTCTTCTAAAGATCGAGCCATTCCGTTAAAAGCTTCGGCAATCGCTCCAATTTCATCCTTAGAGGTAACCTCAATACGCGGAAACTGAATCCCGCGATATTTAGAAACACTTGTCATCACTGACGTCACCCGATTCAGATTCCTTGTCATGCCCCGTATTAACCAAATGGCAATTCCTAATCCTACCAAAAATCCTACTATGGTATAAGCATAAATCATCTGGACAGCTAAATTATATGTTTGACGGGTTCGATACAGCTCATTTTTCATTTCCTGCTCCTGCAAGGTATGCAGCAAATCTGTAATTTGCAGCATGCGTTGCTGAGTCAGTTTAAATTCCCCCCATAACAGTGCATCAAAATTAGCATTTGGATCGAGCTTTTGCAATGTAATAACTTGCTGGCCAATGCCTTCATATGCTTCATACAAAGTGTTAAACTTCGCAATTAATTCCTGGGACTTCTCACGTTTGTCTATTTCCTGAAGAGAACTAATGGACTTTTTAATATTCAAGCGAGACCGTTCCCAATCATTTATAACTTTCGGAAGGAGCTGCTCGGGAGGATGAGACGCAATCTCCCTTAATTCTTTATCCATATTATTCGTTTCATATTGGATAGCTGAAGTCAGCTTCACTCTATCAGATAATTCATTAACTACAACATTCATATTTACAGTTAATTGATTGAGCATGCTCAATAAAATTCCTAAGAGGATTGTAATTAAAGCAAATATAGAACCTAATCCAACATACAGCTTTGTTTTAAATTTCATATGACCTCCGTTCCATTTAACATGACTCAAAAACTCAAAGATAATTCTATGAAACTTTCTCATGCCTGTAATAAATAAGATTTGAGAAACTTTGTTTCAAGCGAGTTTTCTTATTAGAGAGCAGATTTATAAAAATTCATGAATCCAAAAACAAAAATATGAAAGTCATGTAGAAAAATAACTGTTTTTCTTGATATTCCCAAGGGTGATTATATTATAAGAGAACATAACAAGCAATCCATGGTCAAATTATGTCCCTGCATGTATACGAGGTTTGATATAATACGCTTTTACATGATTATGCCAAAATTAAGGATACAAAGTAAGAAATAATGAACATCTGGTTAAAATTACTAATTTATATTAATTCAACAACTTGCTGATACTACTTGCTAGCACATATATAAAGGAGAACAGCTATGCTAAAAACACTCTCTTGTGTTGTAATGGCATTATATTTTGTTTCCGTGATACCATCTCTCGCGTATGCTCAAGTCATTCACGAAACGAGATTAGGGGATACTTTAAACAAAATCGCAGAACAATACAATGCTACAACGGAATCTATCGCAAAGTTGAACGGACTAAAAGAAGATGCTCCTCTTGTTATCGGGCAGGCTATATTACTTCCTGGTTCGTCCTATATCGTTCAGCCCGGCGACAGCATAGCATCCATTGCGCATCGTCATGCAATTAGTGAAGAATTATTAATGGGCTATAATCGCATACGAAGCGCACTTATTATCCCAGGACAAAAATTGGATATTCCCCCCTCTCCCAAAATGAATATTTGGACGGGAGCCTACTTTGTCCCAAAGGATAAGAATACAAATAATTTGACGCTTGAATACTATAAGCAGATACTCTCTAGTGTATTTGTATTTGATTACCGCCCAAACGAAAAAGGGCAGCTTATTGAAGTAACCGAGAACGGAGCTCAGACGATTGCTTGGAAAAAGAATTTGTCTCCTTATGCTGTATTGACAAATATAAGCAGCAAAGGGTACGACCCTGACCTCATTCATCGTTTACTAAGTGCTGCTGCATTGCGCAAAACATTTATTGAGCATATCTATTCTTTGTTGGACAGCCATGATTATAAAGGGGTTGTCATTGATTTTGAAATGGTAAGACCTGGGGATCGAGAGAATCTGAATCAATTTATTAGACAATTGACCGCAAGGCTTCACCCTTCAAAAATGGAGGTATTGATGGCTATGCCTCCTATGACAGGAGAAAACACACCAACATATTATGGAGGCTATGATTATCGCACACTCGGCAGGTACCTTGATAAAATGTTTTTAATGACCTATAACTGGCATTGGCCAGGCGGTCCATCCGGTCCCATTGCACCTATAAACGAAATACGTCCTGTTTTACATTATGCAGTATCTGCTGTATCTAAGTCTAAGCTCATGCTTGGCGTACCTCAGTATGCCTATGATTGGACCATCCCAGCGAAAAAAAGAACAGGAATCGCTTATTCTACGCAACGTGCAATTGATGAGTACATAAGCCATGGAAGCCAAATTTATTACGACGAAATGGCAGCCTCTCCTTGGTTTCGATATGTAGATAAGAATGGGATTTTACACGAGGTGTGGTTTGAAGATCCCCGGAGTCTTCTTGCTAAGTTCCGCCTTGTCAAGGAATATGGCTTAGGCGGAATCGGGTGCTGGCATTTAGGCACTTCGATGCCGCAAACAGAGGAAATATTACTTGAAGAATTTCATGTTCAATAATGCTAAAGCTGGCAGCCGTGCACCATCATACATAATAAGAGGAGGCTTATAAAGATGAGCACGAGTCCTACAGATTGTGACTTTTCCCCAATGAAACAGAAGGTAGCTGAAAATATACAACAGCTGATTTATGATCTGCAGTACAACTTAAACATGCTAGGAAATGAAACCTATTGTGCGTTAGGCAGCCTGGAGAAGATTAAGGAACGCTTTATACATATTGAATCCATGGCTGCATCCTTCTATCTAAACTGTTACTTATCTGCCTTCACCGACACGTATAAGGACTTATCGATTTGCGTTCAACATCTATCAGAGCAGCGTCATGGCGCTTTAATTGTTGTCGAACGTCAGGACTCGCTTGATGAAATCATTCAAAAAGGTACAATGCTAGGGGCAACTGTAACTTCGACTCTATTGGAATCCATCTTTTATCCCGGAAATCCGCTTCATGATGGCGCTGTTTTAATTCGAGGAAATGAAATCGTTTCGGCAGGGAATGTCCTTCCTTTAACGAAAAAGGTCATGCTAAATCAAAAACTAGGAACACGCCATCGCGCTGCTCTAGGGGTAACTGAACAAAGTGATGCTTTAGCTCTCGTTGTTTCTGAGGAAACACGAAAGATTTCCTTTGCTTTAAATGGGAAACTCTATCCAGTTATTGCAGCCACTTCTCTACACTAAATCTTACAACAAAAAAGGAACAGGTTGACCCGTTCCTTTTTTGTTCATTACGCTGTCTCTTCCTGTGCTGCAATCGCCGTCTTCTTAGAAAATTTACGTTTCATGGAGCTCATTGCATGATATGCAGTCGGTACAATAACAAGCGTAAGCAACGTTGATGTTAATAATCCCGAGATCACAACAACAGCAAGAGAGCGTGAGATCAATCCGCCTTCCGTGGACAATGCCAGCGGAATTAATGCGCCAATTGTAGCAAGAGCGGTCATCAAGATTGGCCGAAGTCTTGTGGCACCTGCTTCAAGCAATGCTTCTGTTATCGACATCCCTGTTTTTTCGTTATGCATCGCACGATCCATTAAGACAATTGCGTTTGTGACTACAATTCCGATTAGCATTAAGAATCCAACAAGAGCTGGCATGCCGAGCGCCTGCTTTGTGACGTACAAGCCAAGCAGCCCTCCTGTAAATAAGAAAGGTAAGGAGAACAGAATGGAAAATGGCACTATCGCATTGCCAAATGTTACGAGCATCACCATGAATACAAGCGCAATTGCGACACCCATTGCAATTGTCATGTTCTGGAAGCCTTCAGCCATTGCCTTCGCTTGCCCCTCGGAGCGATACTTCACACCCTCAGGAAGCTCTAAATCTTTTAGCCTTTGATCTACCTGCGCCTGCACACCAGAGACATTATCCGTTGTAAAACGGGCTGTTACTTCTACATACTCTTGTTGGTTCAGACGGTATAAAGCGGATGGACCTTGGTTTTCGGATAGTGTTGCAACATCAGATAGTTTGACCTGTTGTCCGAGCGGTGTTGATATGCTTTGATTTAAAATTGCATCAATAGAAGACGCATTTGCATTTTGCAGCGCCATATTGACAGCAATTGTTTTTCCATCTATTTGTACATTTGTAATCGTATCTCCAGCCACAAGACTTCTAACAAAACCCGCGATCATCATCGGATTCAAACCGTTTTTCGCTGCTTCTTCTGCCTTCACCTCTAAATTCAGCTGCGGCTTTGTCGCAGATAAGTTCGTTTTTACATTGGACAACCCATCAATGTCCTTTAGCTTATCAGTAATCATATTTCCTGCTGTCTCTAAATCCTTTGCTGTACTGCCTTCTACGATGAGCATGAAGGAACCGCCTCCGGTTACACCGACTGGAGCTAACGCTGTTTGAATTCCTTCTCCAAAATCCTTGATTTGCTCACGTACATCTTTTTCAAACATTTTAGATTGTTCCTTTGTTGTATCATCTTGTAATTGAATTGAAATTCTGACAGACTCTCCACGGACAATAGTTTCATAGTTTTGAATTTTTGTTTCCTTCTTCACAATCTCTTCAAGCTTTCGTGCAGCATCATTCGCTTTATCAAGCGACGTTCCTGCCGGTAAATCTGCTGTTAGATTATAAGAAATTGTTTTTTCCTCGGGCAAGAAGTTCTTCGGAATAAGACCTATCAGACCAAGTGACCCTGCAAATACGATAAATGCCAGCAGCAATGTAACCGTGCGTCTACGCAGCGTCCAAGCGAGCGTACGCTTATATAATCGTTGCCAGATTGTTTCCTTTGGCTTCTTATGCTTAACACCCAATAAAAAGAGCTTAGCTAATAGCGGTACAACTGTAATTGATACGATGAGTGAAAATGCAAGAGCGACAATTACTGTAATTCCAAACGGAGCGAAAAATCTCCCAATAATACCTGGTACGAATGAAAGCGGTCCAAATACAGCCATCGTTGTGATCGTAGAGGATGTCACCGCTCCAGCTACCTCCTTCGCAGCCTCCAATACCATCCCTTCATTGCGATGCTTCGTTGTTAGCGTGCGGCGGTAAATGTTTTCAATAACAACAATCGAATCATCAATAACACGACCAACCGCAACAGCAATAGCTGCGAGTGTCATCATATTCAAGCTATAATCCAAGTATTTCATCGTAATCATCGATGCCAAAATTGAAAGCGGGATAGAGAGAATGGCGACAACTGTTGCTCGGATATTACGCAAGAAAATAAACGTGACAAGCACGGCAAATAACGTTCCGAGCAATACCTCACGCATCATGCTGTTAACAGATTTCTCGACCTGCTTAGAGCTGTCTTGGAGCTTCTGAAGTTCCAAGCCGGACGGAAGCTGCAGGTCGTCTAAGCGTGTGTTGATTTCCTTCACAATCTCTACCGCATTTGATCCCGGCTGCGCCTTCACTGATACGAGCACACCCGGCTTTTCATTGACACGCGTATACACCTGCTCTGTCTTAGTTCCTTGTTCAACAGTCGCAATGTCGGACAGTTTAATTGCAATAATACCATTCCCGCTTGGAATGGAAATTTTAATATCTTTCACTTCATCAATTGACTTTAGCTTATGGTCCGCTTGCACATTCATCGTTTTGCCGTCTAGATTCATCTGTCCCAGCGGCACGGAGAAGTTATGTGCCTGTAATACTTGCTTGATCTGCTCGTAGGTTAATCGATATTGCTTGATTTTATCTGGATTAAGCTGAATAAACAGCTGCTTCTCTGTATCTCCTGTTACCTCAATTTTACTGACTCCATCTACAGTAGCAATAACTGGCTTTACCTTATCGTTTATGTACTGTGTGAGATCAGCCGAACTTGCCTCTTTAGCAGAAAGAGAGAATGTAAACACTGGTGCTTGCGAAGGACCATCCTTCATAATCACCGGCTTATCAGCTCCATCTGGAAGCTTTAGAGCTGCCATTGCGCTGATAACGTCCTTCTCCGCCTCATCCATTTTAGCGCTCATATCAAATTCCATCACGGCAACAACCATGTTACTATGTGACTCAATATATAGATTATCAAGTTTTTGAACATTAGAAAGCATTTCTTCCATCGGTTTCCCGACATCCTCTAAGCCTTGATCAGGCGTAGCTCCTATGTACGGTACCTGTACAACAATATACGGAATATCTACATTGGGCATTTCCTCCATTTTCATTGTTTTAACAGAGTACAATCCCCCCGCGATCAATAACAGCATTGTCATAAAAATAGCCCCTGCGTTACGTAAAGAAAACTGAATCCATGATTTCATTGCCCTTCCCCCTATGTTTAAAATAGGATGCCCCTCTGTATCCCTTTCGGTAAAAAGCACCTCCATGTAAAGGATCCATTTTGCCTAAATAAATAATCCACCAATGCCTCCTTTTCTTTTGTCTACCTATAACTTTATTGTAAATTCTATCCAAGCTGGCAGCATGAGACATTTGGTCGATTCACCCTAGGACTTAAGACTGATATATACAAAAAAATTAAAATCCTTTACAAGCATAAAGGGAATACAAATGGTTATAAAGGATAATGCTAATAAAAAAATCTACACCTATCGCGAAAAGGATAGTAGGATAATATATTCTCCAATCTCCAAAACGCCAAGCACCGATCAAGAGTATCAAAGTAAGCATCAATACGATATACAAGCCTGTTCGTTCCAATATGAAATCCTCTAAACAGTATAACAACTATCCATTTTGCCTTTATTAGTATTTCCAAATTCAAATGATAAAAATCCGCCTTATTAGGCGGATGTATTCATTATTTTCAGTTATGATATAAGCCGATGTCTTCTACTGCGTTCATCTTGCAGCAATAGATTCAAAGAAAGCATGTTTCTATCTATTACATAACTTGTGCGCCTGTATTCTCTTCTTCATACGATTTATCATGAATGAAAAATGCTGTTAAAAGCGCAAGCAAGCTTCCAACAAATCCAAACAAGAATAAATGGTGAATTCCTTCTATAAAGATGGACGCCTTTGTTAAAAAAGCACCCATAATCGTTACACCAATTGCAGTACCAATGTTGCGCGAGAACATAAGGAAGGATGTAGAAATTCCTTTTTCATGCGGTGCTACGAATTGCTGCGCACCAATTACACTAACGGTTGAAACTAGGCCAAACGCGATTCCCTGGATAAGCATAGTGGTAAATACATACCAAAAGCCATTACCTTCTTGCAGCAGAGCCAGCATAACACCCGACACAACGAGCAGGGCATTCCCGATAATCAGCAGCACACGATATCCATATTTGAGAATCCATTTTCCTGCCGGCACAGCGGCCGCCATCCATCCAAGTGACATACCCAGCAGCGCTACACCGCTCATAAAGATCGATTGATGCGCCGTCTTCTGCAGAAACAATGGGATATAACTAGCTGTGCCAAATAATGCTGCACACCCAATAAATCCATTGATGTTCATCCACTTAATCGTTTTGTGGCGAATCATCGACAGCGGAACAATTGGAGAAGTTTGCTTCTTCTCATAGAAATAAAAGATACCGAGAACGACAGCCCCAAGAATACCATACACAGCTTGATTGCTCTCTAGCACCGTCACGAGGAGCACAAGACTGACGCCAATCGCAAATAAAATAGCGCCCATATAGTCCACATTTGCTTTTTTCGGTGTATACACCTCTTTATATGGCAGCAGCATGACAACTGATAAAATGCAGATTGGCAAATTAACAAAGAAAATCCATCTCCATGTCATATACTCAACAAAAAATGCACCGAGCATTGGAGCTAATATCGCTGAAAGCCCCCACATAGCCGTAAAAAAGGCCTGAATCTTCCCACGCTTCTCAATCGGAAATAAATCCCCCGCAATAATTGCAGGAAACGGCATCATGATACCTGCACCGATCCCCTGAACAGCACGGAAGATAATCAGTTGTACCATACCTTGCGCTAACCCGCACAGAAGTGAACCAATCAAAAATAAAATAATTCCAGCTGCAAATACATGCTTTCTGCCGAATAAATCAGAAATTCTCCCCGCAACCGGCGAAAGAACAGTGCAAAAAATCATATATGATGCAAATGACCAAGCATATAGATCGAATCGTCCTAATTCCTTTGCGATAATTGGCATAGTTGTGTTCATAATGGTTGCATCCATAGATGCAACCAGCATCGCAAGCACAATGCTAATCATAACGGACGTTCTATTTTTCATTTGCCCTTCCCCCTTTTTATATCAACAACGTATTATACACCAGGTTAAATAATTATCAAAAAGAAATATCCTGTTCTCGAAGATTATTTTTCTTTGCTGGGCAAACTTTCCTTAAAAAAATAGGATATTGTTGATAAATGTCGCAAGTTTGAATTTTCAAAATAATCATTCTGCAATCGGTTCCATGATATGATTTTTACATATTAAACATGCTATATGGAGGTTGAATGATAGTGTTACTACAAGACTTTATACATCAATTTATACTCATGAACAAACGCGTACCATTACATACAATTGAATTATTAACCTATCTCCAAAAAAGCTATACCTGTGGCGAGCTATCCGCCAGTGACTATAAAAACTTATTTCGAGAGCTTAACAAACGAGGGGTTGAGAGAACGGGGATGTTTATCCTTGAAAACATCCTGACATTTAGTAGAAAAGCTTTATAAGGAAAGGCTCCAAGCCCTGCAGCCGCGTATAAAAAAAGGTACACATGCAAAATCTTCTATTGAGTATTGCTTAATAATGGAGGATTGAATATGTTTGCAACACGCGGAGATGCTCATAGATTTTATCTGAAGCTTAAAACAACATTGAACAAAGACCAACAATTTGTGACTATTCAGGAACTTGCAGAAATTGATGAAATCCAAAAGTTTTATAGCACCATCGATGACCATATGTTAAAAAAGATTTATTATCGTATGATTAAGGAAAAGAATGGTTCAGGAATTATCCCTATCTTGGTATCATCGGGTCCATTGATTTTATTAGTATTCTCGAACCAGCTGCAAAAGTTTCTTTTTAAATACGGAGGCTTAATCGCCATTGGCTTCGCTTTTATTTATATCCTTCTCCTAACTATTAGTGTGATTCTTCACTTTCATGAGAAAGCCTGGGCTGCTGTTCACATTGAAATTATTCAAGATATTTTAAAGGAAAGAAACAATCCGCTGCCAGCTAAATTAGGAAAATAAAGTAATTATGCCATAAATAAGGAAAGAAGGTCTCCCCTTCTCTCCTATTTCTCACCTAAATAATGGGTGATTATTCATTAATATACGAACAGCAATAATCTGCAACAGTGTGAACCTTTAATAGAAATGTCTCGTTTGCAGGGACATAAAATACGCCATTCTCTTCGATCTTTTGCCAATCTTGGCCCTGTAATTTATATTCTAAAGTTCCTCCTACAAATTCCATCTCTTCCTTTACAGAAGTGGAGAACTCGTATTCACCTGGAAGCATGATGCCCAATGTCTTTTTTGTACCATCAGGAAACACTACTGTTCTGCTCGTTACCTTTCCGTCAAAATATACATTGGCTTTCTTTACAACGGTTACATTTTCGAATTGTGTCAATATTCTCATTCCTTTTCGTTATTTTCTTACAATACCATAGAATTGAAAAAATGAAAACTATCTTTTGCTCTTCATTCGTGCTAGCTGCATATTGTTACAAATACTGTATAAGCTATTCATAATTAAAGCACGAAAGGAGGCTTCCTGCTTATGACAACTTCAGTTTTCAAGTATATCCGCTGCATGATCGCTTCTATTTTATTCCTTTCAGTCTCTTACGGCGTTTCCGCTCAAACCAACACGCTGGAAAGATTCGGGGCAAAAGGAGCACTGCAAGACTCTTCTATTACATTAGAAAAAGCATTAACATACGCACTTCAGGATGAATATGCAGCGCGAGCAAGATGTGATGCAGTGATTCGCAAATTTGGATCCGTCAAACCATTTGTACGCATTAAAGAGGCGGAACAAACACATATCGAAACTTTACTGCCGTTGTTTAAGACGTACAAGATACCTGTTCCTAAAAATCAAGCCGCACACTTTACAGAAGCACCAGCATCCTTAAAAGCAGCCTTTAGGACGGGTATAGAGAGGGAAACAGAACACATTTCAATGTATAATAAATTTCTTGAAACTCCAGGAATCCCTGCAGATGTACAAAGAGCGATGACAAGTATCCGAAATGCTGCTCTTAATCATCTTGCAGCATTTCAAGCTGGACTCAGCCGCTCCGAATAAAGAAGCAGGCGAAATGGACCAAAGCTGTAATCCATTTCGTCCTGTTTCTCTCCACATAAAATATAAACACATCACTCAGTTTATACTTTCATTTTTTAAAATAACAAAATAAAATTTTCATCCCCTATACCTCACGCTAAGAAAAACTATTTTAATAATTTTATCCCCCTCCCTTTTCACTACAGCATATATATTTATCCTTTTGAAAAAATAAATATTTTAAAGACTATTTCTAATTTTTAAATAATTACACTTTTGGATTTTTCTGTTACTTTATATACAAATTTAAAGAATATGTCATATCTTTCTATAATTTTTTTAATATTTCAACTTTACAAACATTCGGTTCCATTGTACAATCACTTCTGCGAACACAATATTTCGACATAATTTTTATCTTTTCAAAAGAATTGGAAGGTGATTAACATGGGTCTTTTTCAAAAGAAGTCAATCGAGGCTCTTATTGCAGAATCTGACAATAAAGGCGCGGGCCTAAAAAAAGCATTAGGAGCATTTGATTTAACGATGCTCGGAATTGGTGCTATCATTGGTACGGGTATTTTCGTATTAACAGGGGTAGCAGCAGCTGAACACGCTGGACCAGCACTTGTACTCTCATTTATTCTTTCAGGTCTTGCTTGTGTATTTGCAGCTCTTTGCTATGCAGAATTCGCTTCTTCTGTCCCAGTATCTGGAAGCGCTTATACGTATAGCTATGCAACGTTCGGCGAACTCATCGCTTGGATTTTGGGATGGGATTTAATTTTGGAATACGGTGTTGCATCCTCAGCGGTTGCAGCTGGCTGGTCCGGTTATTTCCAAGGATTGCTTGCAGGCTTTGGTATCCATTTCCCGACAGCATTAACGAGTGCGTATGACCCGGAAAAGGGTACTTTTATTGATTTACCCGCTATTTTAATCGTTCTTGTTATGACATTCCTATTAACACAAGGCGTGAAAAAATCAGCACGTTTCAACACAATCATGGTAATCATTAAAGTAGCGGTTGTTCTTTTATTTATCGGCGTAGGTGTATGGTATGTAAAACCAGAAAACTGGACACCGTTTATGCCATTTGGCTTCTCTGGTGTAGCAACAGGTGCGGCAACAGTATTCTTTGCTTATATCGGTTTTGATGCAGTTTCAACAGCTGCAGAAGAGGTTAAAAATCCAAAACGCAACATGCCAATTGGGATTATTGCCTCCCTTGCAGTTTGTACCGTATTATATATCATTGTTTCCGCAATTTTAACAGGGATTGTCCCTTACGCTCAGCTTGGCGTGAAAAATCCAGTAGCTTTCGCATTAAATTACATTGGCCAAGATTGGGTAGCAGGCTTTATTTCTTTAGGGGCAATCACAGGTATTACAACAGTATTACTTGTTATGCTTTATGGACAAACTCGTTTATTCTATGCGATTAGCCGTGACGGATTGCTTCCAAAAGTATTCTCTAAAGTAAATGCAAAAACACAAACTCCATTGGTAAACTCTTGGTTAATCGGTGTATTCGTAGCATTCTTTGCGGGAGTACTTCCGCTTAACAAATTAGCGGAGTTAACAAACATCGGAACATTGTTCGCATTTATTATGGTTTCGATCGGTATTTTAGTATTACGCAAAACACAGCCAGACTTAAAACGCAGCTTCATGGTTCCACTTGTTCCATTGGTTCCAATTTTAGCGGTTCTCTTCTGTGGATATTTAGTGTTACAGCTTCCTGCAACGACTTGGATTAGCTTTGGTATTTGGTTGCTTATCGGTCTTGTTATTTACTTCGTATACGGACGCAGAAACAGCAACTTGAATGCGGCTAATACAGGAAAGAAACAAGCAAGCTAACAGAAAAAGGCAAATAACAGTGTACTGTTATTTGCCTTTTTCTTATTCCTTTTGCTTGCATCCTTTCTTATACATAGCATCTTTTCAGCTTGAATGGGAAACCTTTAGAATAGTAGTCACAGCAAGGAGGAATGGGGAAATACTTGGGATACGCTGCTCCATTCGACAAATAAAGAATCATATTGCATCTGATTTTTTATCCCATTTCAAATCTTCTGAAAACTTCATTAAATTCCGAGTAGTTTCTTTATCTAGGATGTATTGGGTTTTTTCTCTTTATCTCTTAAAGACTTCCATAACTATTTGACATTTCATTTCTATTTGATAACATTAAATTTATTAAGTTAAAATTGAATAAATTTAATGCGGAAGGAGATGAATGCATGGACGACTTAACACAAAATTATATGGATTTACTAAAGGAAGCGGAAGAACTAGTTATAAATGCTATTGCAGATACTATGGATTTATATGGGGTTACTCCTTCTGTTGGACGGCTTTATGGTGTCTTATATTTTATGGATGAACCACTGACACTCGATCAAATGAGCAAAGAGCTGGGCATGAGTAAACCAAGCATGAGTACTTCAATCCGATCGTTACAACAAATTGATATGGTTCATAAAGTTTGGAAAAAAGGTGTTCGTAAAGACTTATATGAAGCAGAAAAAGATTTTTCAAAATCCTTTTTCTCATTCTTTTGCAATAAATGGAAACGGGAGATTTCAGTTAATTTAGAAGCTATAGAAATAGCGGAACAAAAATTAAAGCTATTAATAGATAATCCTAATGTACCTGTAGGAATATCCCAAAAGGCGCTAATAGATTTAAAGCAAATAGAAGATTCCAAACAATATTACTATTGGTTAAGAAAGCTGGTTACTGCATTTGAAAGTAAAGAAATTTTCGAAATGCTTAATAGTATGATACCGGAAGAAAATGAGACCGTTTAGCTAATTCATTCATGAGCCGATGGAGGCAGGCGTCAAGCTCTTTAATTGTATGATGTACCTCAAAAAAGGCTGTTGATGTTTCAACAGCCTCATGGCAGGATAATCATCTGAAATTCTTTAAACTGTGCAAGGCTCTAGATTAAAGCATCGGCGATAAATCCACTCATATCCTTTTATATTGATATCACGAGGGTTCCCCACTGTTTGCGGATCATTAAATGCTTCCTCCGCCAATCTAGGAATTTCTTCCGCTGGTACTCCTTGCTGTTCTAATGTTAAAATTTGGACATCCTGAACTAACTGGTATACTTCTCGCACTGCTGCTTTAGCAGCTTCCTCTATACTTAAACCATGAATATTGATTCCCAGCGCCTGAGCAATTCGAGCATACTTCTCAGGTTCACCCATCCAGTTATATTCCATAACCGGGCCCAGCATAGCTGCTACACAAGGGCCATGCGCCACTGGATAGATTCCCCCAAGGGTTTGCGCCATAGCATGAGCGGCCCCTGCAGATTCACTTCCGTATGAGAGTCCAGCTAGCATCGCTGCATGAGCCATTCCATAGCGAGCTTCAATATCTTGTCCGTTGGCTACTGCCCGGCGCAGATATTTTCCAATATATTCAATAGCTAGAAGTGCCACGGCATCTGTCATTGGCTGAGCATAGTGGCAAGTATAACATTCAATAGCATGGGAGAGGGCGTCAATTCCAGTTCCTGCGGTAATATGGGCTGGCATCGATACATGAAGTGTTGGATCAATGATTGTTAAATGAGCAGCAATTAATGGTCCCCCAGTATTAAATTTAAATTGACGAGCTGGATCAGTAATCACTGCCCATTGAGTAACTTCACTTCCTGTTCCCGCTGTCGTCGGAATCGTTGTTAATGGAGGGATCCGTCTGGACAATGGCTTCTTTCCTTCAGCCGCCTCATATTCTAATACAGGCTCTCCATGGACGACTTCAACACCAATAGCTTTTGCGGTATCCATGGAACTTCCGCCTCCCACAGCGACTAACCCATTGCATTGATACTCAAGATACATAGCTGTTCCTTGTGCAACAGTATAAATAGAAGGATTCGGCTCCACTTGGTCAAATACAACCACATCTATATCTGCTTCTTTTAAGCTATTTATAACAGGGTCAACTAATCCGACTTTTCGTACTCCCGGGTCCGTTACTAATAATGCCTTTGATACCCCTAATTGTTTTACTTCTTGACCTGTGTACTTAATGACACCAATACCATGCTTTACTACTGTAGGCATCTCAAAGCTCTTCAATCTTTCCATTCTTTCAAAACGCATAAACATAGCTCATTTCCCCTTTCCGAATCAAAGTATTATTTTATTGAAACCATTTCATTGTGAAACCATTTCATTGGTTGTGGATTTGTATTCATGTAAATATGCTTAATTTCCGTATATTCTTCGAATCCAACCTGGCTCAATTCTCTGCCAATTCCTGATTGCTTATAGCCTCCCCATGGAGCCTGAGGAAAGTATGGATGATAATCGTTAATCCAAGTTGTGCCCATACGCAGCTCCCGAACCACTCTCTCTGCACGATTCATATCCTGTGTCCATACCGCTCCAGCTAATCCATAGATGCTATCATTCGCTAAACGGATAGCTTCTTCTTCACTGGTAAAGGATTCAATCGTCATGACAGGACCAAACGATTCCTCTTGAACAATACGCATTGCCGAATGACAATTTGTAAAAATCGTAGGTTCGATAAAAAAGCCATTTTGCAACTCCAGGTTCTCTGGACGTTTTCCTCCTAAAGCTAATGTTGCACCTTCCTCTAAGCCCATTTGAATGTATTGCTCAATTTTGGCAAGATGCTTTGCAGAGATAACAGGACCCATTTGTGTTTGTTCATTCATTCCATTTCCCATGCGGATCCTTTTTGTCCGCTCAATCACCGCCTCTACAAACGCATCATGAATGGATGCTTCTACCAACAGGCGCGCCCCTGCTGAACATACTTGTCCAGCGTGAAAAAAGACTGCATTTAAAGCATAATCAACAGCGGTTTCAAAATGGGCATCTGCAAATACAATGTTTGGATTTTTCCCTCCTAATTCCAATGAGATTTTTTTGAAATTCCCCGCAGCTGCTTTCATGATTTGACGGCCCGTTATCCCTCCTCCCGTAAAGGAAATGAGATCTACTAAATGGCTTTCAGCTATTTCTTGTCCTACCGTTGATCCTGAACCGAGTACAACATTGACAACACCTCGAGGCAATCCAACTTCTTCAAAAATCTCTGCCATTCGAATAGTTGTTAAGGGGGTAATTTCACTCGGTTTGATTACAATTGTATTTCCAGCAGCTAAAGCTGGAGCCAGCTTCCACGATGCTTGCAGCAGCGGATAATTCCATGGAGTAATTTGACCACATACTCCTACAGGTTCACGAACTACCCGACTAACAGAATTATGATTAGGAGATTCAATTATCTGTCCCCCATCCTTGTCTGCTAATCCTGCATAATATTGAAAAACAGCGGCGATTCCATCCATGTCGCCTAAACTTTCTACCAAGGTTTTCCCTGTATTTAATGTTTCTAGTTCTGCCAACTCCTCTTTATATGCGCGAATTTTCTCTGCTACTTGAAACAACAAAGCTCCTCTCTCATAGGCAGTTACTTGTTTCCATTCTCCATGATCAAAGGCGTTCCGTGCAGCATGAATTGCATTAGCTGCATCTGTACGGTCTCCTTCTGTCACAACAGCTATTACTTCCTGGTTAAATGGGTTAATAATCTCTCTCGTTTTACTAGATTGAGATTCTACCCATTCACCGTTAATATACATTTTTTTCAAGAGCATCAACCTCCAATATTAAATATGTTAAATTTAAATTTAATAAATTTAACGTTCTTGATAGCTTGAATTGTAACATCACATAAAAAAAATAGTCAATATAAATTTTCAGAATTTTAAAAATATCTATCCGTTCTACTATCTGAAGATTAATGATTAGACAATTAAAATGCTATATTTAATCAGTTTTCATTCCTCGGTAATTAAAACTTTTCATGAATTCTAATTATAAAATCTTAATTTTGTGTTCCAAAAAATAATGTGAGATATTCTCACTAGATTATTCAAATTATTCTGGAAATTGTGTTAAATATTTCTACAAGGTATTAAACGTTCAAAATAAACTAAACGGATTATTCCAATTATTAGGAGGTGAGTTTTAAAGTGACGGAACTGGCATTCCATAAGCAGACGGTCCCTCATATAGTACAAGCAGAATGAACTAGGAAAACTTGATTGCTGGAAATATAAGAGAGAAAAGCATGAAACATGAAATAGTTTCCGACAACGTCATACAATTACGTGCTCTGTAAAGTCTACTATAGTTTCCTAATAGGTTAAAAGTGTTGAGGCAGGTAAGAACTACCAATATGATTGTCACTGAACTGGATCGTACAGGCTGTATGAAAATCTAGTAATTAGATAGTTAAATTATCTATAAAAAAGGACGTGATTGTATGCAAAACACTAATAAACTAACAGAAACTACATCACTGATACAGGAACAACCCATAAATACTCATCATCTAAAGGATACAAAACAACAGTCTCCTCTATTTTGGACACCACTGCGCACAGCAATTATAGGCTTTATTGTCTTTTTGACCATTTCTTTTATTTATTCTCTCTATGATTCAACAATATATTGGCCCGGCTTAGTGATGATGCTCGTAATGTACTGTGTTATCTATTACATTGGAGTAAAGGCAGTTGAGAAAAGAAGAGGAAAAACGGATGATATGCTTGTAGCCGGAAGGTCCATGCCCCTATGGATTTCAATGTTTACCATGACAGCTACCTGGGTTGGCGGGGGATATATTGCCGGAACAGCCGAAACCGTGTATAGCTCCGGTTTAGTTTGGGCCCAGGCTCCATGGTGTTACTCAATAAGTTTAATTTTTGGGGGCATCTTTTTTGCTAGAAAGATGCGCAAGTTTGAATTTATGACTATGCTTGACCCCCTAGAAGCTCGTTTTGGAAAGAAAATAGCCAGTCTGCTCTATTTTCCGGCCGTACTCGGTGAATTATTTTGGAGTGCCGCCATTCTGACAGCTCTTGGTACAACCTTTGGTGTTATCTTAGGATTAAGTTTCTCTGCCTCCATCATTTTCTCAGCAATTATTGCTATTGGATATACGGTTATTGGAGGATTATGGGCAGTTGCTCATACTGATGTATTACAACTATCAATTATGTTCTTAGGATTATTTCTCGTCCTGCCGTTTGCTTTCTCTCATGTCGGCGGCCTAAACGAAGCAATAGCAAACTATTCAGAAGGGATGAAAGGCTCATTAAGCTTTTTCCCCCCTTTGATGGGATGGACTGATCCAAACTGGGGGAATTCGTATTGGCAATGGTGGGATGTTGCTCTTCTGCTCATATTTGGAGGTATTCCTTGGCAAAGCTACTTCCAACGCGTTCTTTCTGCTAAAAATGAAAATGTAGCAATGTGGTTATCCATTACAGCTGGGCTATTTTGTGCATTTGCTGCCATCCCGCCAACCCTTATTGGTATTGCTGGATATAATGCCGATTGGAGTTCTTTAGGAACAGCTGCTCCTGAGAGTTCTTCCATGATTTTAACATATGTATTTAAATACATGACACCAGACATTGTTGGTGCTATTGCATTAGGTGGTCTTGCCGCCGCTGTTATGGCAGCTGTTGCAGCATCTTTATTATCCGCTTCTGGAATGGCAGCTTGGAATGTGTATCGTCCCTTGGTAAATCCAAAAGCAAACCAAGTACATCTGGACAAAATAATTAAACGTTCTATTATATTTATCGGAACAGGGGCCGCGTTAATTGCCCTATCCTCTAAAAGCGTTTATGCCCTTTGGTACTTATCGAGTGATCTCGTATATTGTATATTATTTCCTCAATTAGTTTGTGCTCTTTTTTATAAAGGTGCAAACCGATATGGATCACTTGCTGGTTTTATTGTCGCTCTTCTTCTACGAATTGGCGGCGGGGAGCCGTTACTGGGATTATCACCGTTTTTGCCTTACCCTATGATTGAAAATGGAAGTGTACTATTTCCTTTCCGTACATTTGCCATGCTCGCAGGATTGATCACCATTTTCATTGTTTCTTATTTAACTCGTCGAAGCTGCCCGCCAATGCCTTTACGCAATCTGCATAAGGACATCAATAAATCTATCTAGATTAAACAAGCAAACCCTGTGTCATTTATACAAATAAATAGGAGATTATATCACTATAAAATTAGTAATAACATATAGCAAAGGAGGATCTTATGCCACAAGCAACTATTCAACAATCATCTACAAATGAAGCTTCTTCTATCGAAAATCAAGCTGCATCTTCAGGAATAAGCCAAGAACAAATCGATGCACTCAATCAATTGCTAAAATCAGAAGTACAGGAGGCATTGACTGCCCTCGTGAAGAATCTGCCGAAATTGACGGAAATGACTACCTTGTTCATCAGATCATATGATGTTGCACAATCCATCATGACAGATCGCGTGCTATTTAATGATTTGGCAGATGGTATTCAGAAATTTATAAAACCGGTGGAAGGAAAGGTCAAGGAGGCAGCGGCAACAGCTATTGAAGCAAATGACCGGGCACAGGCAAATGAAGCAACAACAATCGGCCTGCTTGGTTTATGGCGAATGTTCAAAGATCCGCAAGTACAAAAAGGCTTCCGCTTTATACTTGCTTACTTAGATATCATGTCTGAACGGCAGAAGCAGCAGTAAAGCTTTTCTTACAAAACAAGAAAATATAAGTTTTCCGAAGATGTCTAGCGGGCGCGCCTGATCCAGGCTCCAAAATAATCTCATCGCCGAACAGGTAATTCTTTCGCAGGAGCAAGGGCGGCCACGTTCGCTTTTTTTATTTCGATAAAAGTATAACTGGAGGATGGATTATGGAGAAACATATTTTAACTTTGGGCGGATGCTATGGCGGCTTGCTCAGCGCGTTGACTGTACGTCAACATTTAGGAATGAAAGAGGCTTCTATCACGGTCGTGAACCGCCTTTCAACCCATCAAATCATTACGGAGTTACATCGTCTCGCTGCAGGTAATTTATCGGAAAAGACTATAGCATTGCCGCTGGAAAAATTGCTCCGCGGTAAACATATTAATTTGAAGACTACCTTTTATTTAACGAAAATACGAAAGAGCGGCATCATTTGTTAGCTTAACATGATGCCGCTCTTTCTATCTGATTGCAATTCTAAGCTTCCCCCTATTATTCAATCTCAATTGCACATGCACTTGAGGCAAAGCTTTCTCCAACAAAAAAGCCGTCTTCATCTGTATAATCAATTTGTGTTTCTTCATTTAAATAGCGCTTTGTAAAACGATCCATACGAATCTGAATCCCATCATATTCAATAAATATATCATTTCGGCGCAGCTCATCAAAAACCAACGTAAGTTTAACAGACATTCCACATCCGCCAGCTATATTAGCATCAATCCGCGGAGCTCTCTCTTCCTCCAGCATTATTTCTTTCAACCTCTTCAATGCCGCATCTGTCAGTGCTACCACCATTAGATCATCTCCTTTCCAGTATTCCCGTATATTCGAAGCCGCCAGGAACGTGGGAGTAAGGAATACATTCTCTTCTTTTACTTCCCATTCCTAGCGGCTCACTTTCGATCTTAAAATATGTTTATGATTTTACTATTTCCTTTTCTCTCTCTACTGTCTCCTCTTTTGTATAACGTAATATTGGTTGTCTTGCTGCTTGTACTTCATCCAATCGGCCAATTACCGTTGTATGTGGTGCCTCTAGTACAACATCTGGATTTTCTTCAGCTTCTTTTGCAATTCGAATCATGACGTCAGCAAAGGCATCCAGTGTTTCTTTAGATTCTGTTTCTGTCGGCTCAACCAGGCCGTTTAAACACCTAAGCAGCGTGGATTTTCCACTTCCGGATAACCCGATTAATACAAATATTTCTCCTTTTTGCACTTCAAAATGAGCATCAAATATAGCGACAGTTGTCTGTGTTGCTTGTTCAACTTCATGTTTACTTTGCCCGGATCGTCTCAGTTCAAGCGCTTGTTCACTTCGGCGTCCGAATACTTTGGAGACATTAGTGACACGAATAATCGGATCTGCCAATTTGAGATTTCGTTTCATTTTCAATCTCCTCCCTCATTTTTACAGTGCTGATTTTTATAACAGATTGGACACGTGTACATCCCGCCGCAACGAGAATGTACAACGTGCCAAATGAGATTCACTTGTTATTCAGCTTTCATGCCGATCGAGCTTAACACGTAATTGTAAAAGTGTGATACATGCTGTTCAATTGGGACTAAAATACCGCCGTTTTTATACGCTTTTGATCCCATATTTTCCTGGCACCATTCACAAGCTTCAAAATCCTGTACATTCACACGATGAAACAGCTCAACAGCATCCAATGGATTAAATTCTGGTTTTTCCATTTCTTCCGGATCAAATAACCACTCACAAATAACCTTTGTTTTATCTGAACTAATAGGAATCAGACGATGAACAATTACATGGTCCGGCGTTAAATTGATAAATACATGAGGAAGAATCGTCATTCCGTAATACAAACGATCATCTTCAGGAAGCAATCCTTTTAATGGCGGACGGTTACCTTTGCCGCTTAATGAAAAAGCCTCTATTTGCTCATTAAACTGTGCTCCCCCTCCAACACCATTTTGTGTGCCGATACCGGAGCGAAATTCAGGAAGGGCTGCTGTCAATTCCGGATGAATAGCTGAACAATGGTAACATTCTTGGAAATTTTCTACAATGAGCTTCCAATTTGCCTTCACCTCGTATTCTTTACGATGAGCTACCTTTAGGTTTTCAATTTGATATCTTGCAAATGTGGCAAGCTCGCCAAATCGTTCAAAAATTTGCGTATCTAACTGTTGTTCAACCGGAAGCGGATTATCAGAGAGATTAAGCCAAATCATCCCATGCCATGTTTGCAGGTGCACCGGCTCTAGACTATAATTTTCATTATTAACTAGTTCTTCACGGCATTCACTTGTATTCGGAACGCCAGCTAGTTTACCATCAAGACCGTAGCTCCAGGAGTGATACGGACAGCGAATCACTCCAGTCTTTCCACTGGAATTGCTGCACAGAGTCGCTCCACGATGTCGGCATACATTTAAGAAAGCACGTAATATATTATCTTTCCCTCTAACGATGATAATGTTTTCATTCCCAACCTTTGTTGTCATATATTGACCAGGTTCAGCTGCTTCATAGGCAAAACCAACAAGAATCCAAGATTTAGAGAAGATATGTTCCTTTTCCAACTCAAAAATTGCAGGATCTGTATACAACTCCCCTTTTAATGTAGGAATTACTTTACCTCCACCGTTTACCAGACTCTGATTCATGACCATCCGTATTCCTCCTTCTCCATTATAAAAGCATTCAAATAACCTAATTACAAATTACAGCATTCATATGAAAAAGATTAATTATATGCAAAACGTTGCGGGCGGAATAAATCAATAGGATGACTCGTTTTCCCGCAAATCACTAGATCTGCTAAAATTTCTCCTACAACACTCGCAAACTTAAATCCATGTCCTGAGAATCCAGCAGCAACAGACACTTGCGGATATTTTGGATGTGAAGAAATGACAAAATGTTCATCTGGCGTATTTGTATACATACATGTTTTTCCTTGTAAAAATCGCCCATTTAACTGTGGAAGACCTTGTTTAAGATAGCCTCGAATTTTCTCTACCTCATATTCATATACGTTTCGGTCAATTGTTTCCGGTGTGCATGATTGTCCCATTCGGAAGAAGGCAACTTTTGCACCTTCAGCTTTTAACCCGAAGGAAGGGAAGCCATATAATTGAACATTATCATCTGCTTCCCATATATAAATAGGATGCTTTCCGACACGGAACGGGTCTATTCCGTTAGTTGGTTCAAAAAACATTTGTACATGCCGCTCTACCTGTAAGCTTAAGCCTAAGTCATTCAACAATTGCGGTGCCCAGGCTCCTGGGGAGATAACAATTTTCCCTGCCTCGTATGTACCATTGGCAGTCACGACACGGACGCCTTCTCCAGAAGGATATGCCTCCCATGATTGAACAGGCTCAAAAAATCTTAACTCAGCACCATGCTTTTCCGCTTGAAGAAGATGGGTATATACACTTAGCTCCGGCCTTACAAATCCAGCTTTTTCTTCATATAAAGCTACTGTATTAGCTGATGGAGCAAAGACTGGGAAACGTCGGCGAATTTCACTTGCATCCAGCACATCGTAAGCAAGATTCCACTGCTTTGCACTTTCGATGCTGCCAGATACTGTTACACTATCTGGAGGACCCATCATTAGCCCTCCCGTAATCGTAAGAATTTCTTCCCCGCTTTCCCGTTCAATCTCTTCCCATAGCTCATAGGCACGAAGCAATAATGGAACATAAGCCGGATCTTCAAAGTACGACTGCCGAATAATACGTGATCCGCCATGACTGGACCCTTGATCGTGCGCTGGACCGAAACGCTCAATCCCAAGTACACGCTGACCTCTCTTCGCTAATTGGTATGCAGCTGTACTGCCCATTGCTCCTAGGCCAATGACAATTACATCATAATGTGCCGGCATTTTCATTCCTCCTAATCTTGTTCATTTCTTATTGAACAGCAACAACAGATTTCTCTGGAATGGTCGCTGTATAACGCTGCCCAAAATATTCGATACTTAACACATTTCCTTCTTGGACAGCTTCAGGTAACAATAGTGCATATGCAATTCCTGTTCCTAAGCTATATCCATATCCAGCACTTGTAATAAATCCAACTGCTTTTCCTTGATAAAAAACAGGCTCGTATCCCATTACAACGACTGATGGATCATCTAATATAAGCGGTGTCAGCAATTGCTTAGACCCTTTTGATTGACGGTCAAGCAATGCTTCTTTTCCAAGAAAGGACGGTTTCTGTAAATCAACCATATGATACAGCCCTGCTTCAAATCTCAGCCAGTTCAGGTAAATCAGTGGTGACCACATATTGATGTGCCATCGGTTGCAGCGGAATCGGCACATTTACCATTTCCCCGATACGCGGCCCCCAAAATCCTGCACAACAAATAATAAGATCAGCTTCAAATCTTCCAATACTTGTTTCGACTGCTTGTACTTTTCCGTCAACGACATCAATATCAATCACTTCTGTTTGCCCGTAAAACTCTGCGCCGCAAGATTTTGCAAAGTCTGCCATTTTGGCGACGGCGCGAAGAGGCTTTGCGATGCCATCTGACGGTACATACAGTCCTCCATAAATGTTATCTTGGTTTATCAAAGAACATTTTTGGACACATTCCTCTGGTGAAAGAATGATTGCTTCCATGCCCCATGATGCTGCTATTCCTGCTTTTCGTTTTAAGTCTTCTAATCGTTCTGGTGTATTCGCTACTTCAATACTACCTACTGTATAGAAAGATGCTTGTCCATCAGCGCTAAGCTCCCTAAAACAGTCCACTGTTTGAGAGGCTAATGTTGTCATTACTTTTGAGAAATTCAGTTGAAATACAAGTCCTGGTGCATGGGAGGTTGATCCCCCTGTTTCAAACAGCGGTCCTTGCTCAATAACAGTAATGTTTCGTTGTCCCATTTTACTTAAGTAATAGGCAGTGCTGCATCCAACAACACCTGCTCCAATAATTACAATTTTTTTTTGCTCCATAATTCTGCATCACACTCCATTCCTTGTAAAAGTATGGTAAAAATTGTTGTATGCTCATTTTATAGAAAACATTCAGAATAATGTAAATATTAAGTTAGATTATATGACAGAGATTTTTATTGGATTATTTTCTATGTAAAAAAATGTAACATACATATTGCGTGACACTTTAGAGTTGCTTTACTTTAAAGCTAGATTCACCAAAAAATTACAAAAAAGGCAGGGATGAGAGATGGAAAAACTAACATTGGATTTAGCTCAAAAATTAATTGAAGGAGCAACAAATGAAGCAAAGCAGCTAGGGGTTGCTATGGTAATTACGATTGTAGATGAAGGGGGCAATCTGATTGCAACGCACCGTATGGATGACGCATGGCTTGCAAGTATCGCTATCTCACAAAATAAAGCATGGACATCTGTTGCCTTAAAAATGCCGACGGAAAATCTAGCAGCTGCAACTGTACCGCATGCAGAGCTTTATGGACTTAATACAACAAATAATGGACGACTTGTTGTGTTTGGCGGAGGAATTCCTCTTGTAAAGGATGGTAAAGTAATCGGTGCAGTTGGCGTAAGCGGCAGTACCGTTCCTCACGATATCCAGGTAGCTCAAGCAGCTGTTAAAGTATTTGAGAGTCTAGAAAGCTTAGTTTAAATCTTGTTCTTTATAAACAACACATATAACAATTAACAAACTGTTATTCTATAATAATTATAAAAGAACAGGGGGAATAGCAGCAGAAAAAAGACAATACGATAGCGTCATCTCTGACGGCTATCGTATTGTTATTTTTAGTTGGGGGGCCGTTTCCATTAGTCAATTATTCGTTACCTCTCTCCCCTTGTGAAAAACTCGCTGATTGACAGGCCTTTAGGCAAAAACAGAGACGTAGCTGCACTCATACTTTATCCTTAAAATTTCCCGCTGCGCCAAATAGCTGCCTAGCTAGAAATTTATACATTCTTAAGGTACGAAAAAGAACCTTATTTTAAGGTTCCTGTTAGACTGCTATTGAGCTCTTGAAGCAAAGAAAATACAAAATAATCCTAAACATGTACCTAAAATAAAATTCTCACTAAAACCAATCCAATGAATAACGGCTTCCTTACTGCTTAACGCCATGCGGAAATGCCCAATTCCTAATAGAGAAGAAAATACTATTAGTACTCTGGCCATTAATTGTACGTTATCATTATTTTTTTTTAGAATCACAACAAGAATGGTAAGTGCAAGTACCAAACTCCAATAGCCTGGTTTTTTTTGTAATTCTGGAAAAATCTCTACAACCTTGCTTTTAAAAACTAGAGGAACGTCAAAGTATTGAAACGTAAATAATCCAAAGGACACCATTCCCCAGAGACCAATATAATAATATAAAATTCGATCCTTCTGCTTCAATACACACTGTTCACCCTTATACTTTAATACACTCATATAAACCGCTCCTCTTAATTTGAAAGTTTATTGATCCCGCTTGCAGAGCCTTTAACTTATATAGCGGCTTTCCGAGCTGCCCATACTTTATTTAGCTAGAAACCGGAGACATAATGCAAAATCTCCTGAATACTTATCAAGCCTTCTATAAACTGGTTAAAATAATCATTTTTATTAACCTCTTTTATACTTTGAGTGTAATAACTATTTCCAGTTACTTGTATGAATTTGTTATATTATCTTACACAAATTTGATTCTGATACGAACAAGCTGTAAGATAGTATTTATATTCATCTCCATTCCTATTTCTTCAAATACTTCTAATTCGCATACGGACGCAGAAACAAGCAACTTGAACGCAGCAAATATAGGAAAGAAATAAGCAAGCTAACAAAGAATCTTGCATCTTTTCTTATACATAGCATCTTTTTAAGCCTGAATGGGAAACCTTTAGGAGTAGTTGTCATAGTGAGGAGGAAGGAATATGAGCTTAGAATGGTTTTACAGAATGGAACATGCAGTAAGACAAAGCCTTCCAGATGTATGTGAGGGCTTTGATGAATTTGATGTTTTATTTGACACAGACACGACAACAAAGCACCCTTCGTTTGTCTTCTCCGTTGCTGTCGGTTTTGATGAAGGCGAGCAAGAGAATTTCTGTCTCATCCATTTTGATCCGGTCAATCAAGAGTTTTATTCCTATCATTCCGAGGAAGAATCTGATTTTGAAGCAAAGGCTCTATTTGGAAACTTAGACGAAATGCTCGCATTTATCCATGATGCCTTTCATGAGTATTTGGATGAAGTTGAGGATGAGGACTTTGAGGATGAAGAGGATGATTTTGACGACTATGACGATGAAGAGGATGAGGATGACTTTGACGACTATGACGATGAAGAGGATTTTGGAGAGGCCATAGAGGAAGATGATTCTATTGAGTGGATTACAAACGATAAGTATATTCACATCGAAGAGCACTCCCCTAATGGCAAATTAGAGCACACTATTCATTATAAACTTGGGATCGTTCCAGAAACAGGAGACGGTGTTCTGCTTCGCAATACTGTAACAAGGGAAAACGAAGAAGACTCAGAGGAAGGCATTATGATTTTCTTTAAAGAGGAAGAGGCTTCTTATATTACAGATTTGATGGGAGAATATTTGTCTCACAAGACTCCTCTTCACTGAGTTCTCCCCACTTCAAGCCTGTCATACACTTGAAGTGGGGGTCTTCTTTCTGAGAAATAAAAAAGCCAAAAAGTCTGTTGCTTAATCCCAACATACGGTTGTCCCTCACCGCCAAAGCAGTCTTTTGTGCCAATATACTCTGAAAGCTGATTTGACTGCGATGAATCATATGAGAGAATCAATTGGCACCTAAAATGGGCTCCTTTCCCATAAGATAACTATATCAGAAAAAATGAACCACCCTATCCTTTATTCAGCTGCACTTGCTTCCTTTTCTTTCTCCACTTCTGATAAAACCGGTACGAATGGCGTACAGCATCTAATACAAAATAAGGAACTGGTATAGGATGTTTATAGAAAAACGGCTTATACAATTTATAATAAGCTTTCACCAAGTCGTTCCACTTTTCATCCTCGCCGGACTTATAAAAATCAGATATATCGACTACATAGCCTTTTCCGTCATTCATCATTACATTTTTTCCGTGAATGTCACAAGGCGTTAATCCGCGCGCTCTTGCATATTCTAAGGCTTCATTCACGTCACGAATGACATTCTCATGAATTTGTATCCCTTTATGAAAGGCTTCATATAAAGTAATACCCTTAAGCATTTTTAACACTAAGTATTGTTCTCCCTGATAAATAAGTTCAGAGTAAGCGGGATGACCTCCGAGCTTGCGGTATACCTCTGCTTCTTTTTTCAACCCTTCTTGTGCCCTGGCATAAATTTTCACAGCCCAATCATCGTTCCCTTTATATGCAAACACAGCAGCATAGTTGCCAGCTCCGATGCACCTCCATCCGGTTGGAGTATGCTTAACAATGACCGGATCATACGGATTGTCGCTTTCTAGGCGAACTTCCTTTAGTAGCGTTGTTTCAATTTTCTCCACAAATCTATTTAATTGCTCCATCTATTCAGCTCCAATATATTCCCATCTGCATCTTCTCTCTCTATTTTACACATCTTATCATGGTGATGGTATTAGAAACATATAAAAAAGATTGGAAGAAATAAAAAAACAGACAGCCTTCTGGCTGCCTATTTCTATTGTTTCCACTCTTACGTAATGTCATCACAAATTCATTTGGCCTGCAATCATTCGAAATGTTTCAAAATGCCGCTGCTTCTCATTAGATGCACGAATAAATCTTCTTTGCACCTGCGGATTCGTCGTCCGTGATGCAATACTGCGGTAGAATGGTACGGTTTGCTGTTCATCTAGAATAGATTCTCGGGTTCCAGCCGCAAATGAAGAAGGCTGCTTCCCCATAAAAAGATCCGGATACTGTCCCGTCAGTTCGAAGTAGCTTTTTGTAAACATGTTTAAATGTGAAATTTCATCCTGACGAATGGCTAGAACCGCTTCATTTCCTTAAGGAAGAGCATATTTTATTTCCGATGGCAGAACGATTGTTATCTCTTGATGAAAAAGATGAACTTTTAAACAGAATGCAATCCCTATAGCTATGGAGCAGACGCTTGCTTTGAAAACCTGCAAATAAGAAGCCGAGTAAATTTAATATTCCTCGATTTTCAAAGCAGGCATAACATACTGCCTTCTGTGTCATGCTAAGAAAAACAACTTAGCGGAGGGACATATTCATGAATATCGCACGCGCAAAAGAAATTGCGGAAACAGGAAAAACCGTTCATGTTACATTTCAAGGAACACCGGTCATGATTCAGCATGTAAATGAGCAAGATGGTACAGCGCGCATTTATCCCATCTCTAATCCAGAGAAGGAGCAAACAGTTGCTGTTAATAGCCTCCAAGAACAGTAAGAAGGTCAGCCCCAAACGGCTGACCCTCTTTTTATTGTCACAAAATAGTCCATTTTACTCCACTTTTATTTCTGCGTTAAGGAGAAAATAAGAATACAATAAAAGTAAAGAAGAATGAGGAAGAAAAGCAAATGCTTTCCGGGCAGCTGCTTCATATAGTTGAAACAGTTCTTCCAATGGAGGAGCCGATGGGTTTGTAATAAAATGTTTATCATTGCTGTGAGCACAGTCACTGCCCATCCGTATCGCTTCCTGTATGCTAAACATATGACAAACACCTATAGGAGTGATACACATGCAAACTGCATTTACGAAGCAATCCATTGTTGGAGATATTGTAACGGTATTTCCGAAGGCCAGCGACCTATTTAAAGCAAATCGAATTGATTTTTGCTGCGGCGGCAATCAAACAATCGAAGAAGCAACGATGAATAAAGGAATTCATGCAGAAGAATTACTTCATACATTAAACACACTATACAGCAGCTACAATGCCGAAGCGGACCATAAAAATTGGAACGAAGCAAATTATTCTGAAATCGTTCATCATATTATTCACACACACCATCATTACTTAAATGAAGAACTGCCGCAGCTAAATCCTTACGTTACAAAGGTATTTCGCGTACACGATGAGCATCATCCCCATTTGGCACAGGTGCATAAATTATATAACCAACTCAAGACAGAGCTTGAACAGCACACAATGAAAGAAGAACAGCTGGTATTTCCTCTCATTATAAAGTATGAGCAGGAACCAACCAAAGAAAATCTGCAGAACATCCTTTTCGTACTAGAAGAGCTGGAAAAAGAACATGATGAAGCTGGTAATCTCATGAAAACACTTCGTGAGATTACATCCGATTTTACTCCTCCAGAAAACGCTTGCCGCACGTATCAAATGGTATACAATCGTTTAGAGGAACTAGAGACAGACTTATTCCAGCACGTTCATTTAGAAAACAATATATTATTTAAACGGTTATCTTCAGTTCAGTAAATGAAATTAAAAAATAAAAACAAGAACTAGTCACTTTATCAAGGCCTAAATTGCAAAAACAACATAAAAAATAAGCTTGTTTTTGCACTTACACACGCATTAATAAAATAGGCTCTGTTAAGGGCTTTTAGGCTGCGCCTAACCGACATTCATCCCCTCCCTACCGCTGGGCTGCGCCCTTCACGCGCTTGAGGAAGGGGACTTCTTTCGGAATTCCATTAATTTAAATCCTTTCTACCTGTTAAAAACCTATTCTCTTAAACTTTCCATACTAGTCCTTGCCTAGAGCCTGTACTTTGCAAGCTTCAAGCATTTGCGCAGCAATGTTCCTGCCTATTCATGTACCATACTTGGAAAAAGTCTTTTCGGTCATTTTTACTCAAACCCTTCAGACATAGTCTGAACGAAACTCATTCCCTCCCTACTCGACGGGCTTCTCCCTTCACTCTCCTTGAGGAGGGGACTTCTTTCGAAATTATGTTAAATTTCAATCATTCATTTGCTTATAGAATATTCCGAATTTACACTTCATTCGTTTAATGTTATGTTTGTGTATAAGAGGAGGTGATTTGTGATGAAATATGCAATTGTTACAGGAACATCTCGCGGTCTAGGGGAAGCCATCGCGAAGCAGCTGCTAGAAAAAGGAGTTATTGTATTTTCTGTCGCTCGTCATCGAAATGCGTTGTTGGAAGAAACGGCAAAGCAAGCAGGTGTTTTATTTTATCCGCTTAGCTTTGATTTACATAATCTGCAGGATGTAGAAGAAGTGATGAAGGAGATTTTTGCTGCTATGGATTTAGATAGTGCATCGGATCTCTATCTCGTGAACAATGCTGGTATGCTCGACCCGATCAAACCAGTGGAGCGTGCCGAAAATGAGCTGCTTGTGCAAAATGTCGAGGTGAACCTTCTCGCGCCAATGCTGCTTATTTCCGAGTTTTTAAAGCGCACGAAGGATGCACCATTAGAAAAACGCATTATTAACATTTCATCAGGAGCCGGCAAGAAGCCTTATTCTGGTTGGAGTGCGTATTGTACGACAAAAGCTGGTATCGATATGTTTACTCGCTGCGTCGCGCTTGAGGAGGAAGGAAAAACCTATCCGACAAAAATCCTATCCTTTGCTCCTGGTGTTGTAGATACAAGCATGCAGGAACAAATTCGGAATACAGATAAGGAAGACTTTATCCACATCGATCGCTTTCTTTCTCTAAAGAAGGAAGGCAAGCTGCTGTCTCCTTCCTATGTGGCGCGTGTAATTGTTGATTTATTAGAAGCAGAGCATTTTGAACAAGGCGGCGTGGTCCGCATCAATGCAAAACAATGATAAAAAGCAAGGACACAACTCCTTGCTTTTTTACATCATATATACACGCATTTCATACGGCCTTAGCTCAAAAGAAACCGCATTTTCATGCGCCTCTGCCGGATAGTTGTGAAGCACAAGATTGTTAGAAGAGAGCGCAATTCCCTCGTATTCATACATTGCTGTGCGATTTGTCAAATTCGTGATAATGACCGCTTGCTTACTGTCCAGCGTTCTGGTATATGCATAAATTTGCTCATGATCCGGTAAGATCAATTCATACATTCCATAGACAAACAGCTCATTGTTCTTGCGGAGATGAATCATTCGTTTATAAAAGTTTAAAATCGAGTTCGGATCGCCCAAATCATTCTTCACATTAATCTCTTTGTAATTCTCATTCACACCAAGCCATGGCGTACCTGTTGTAAAACCACCATTTCTGCTATCATCCCACTGCATTGGGGTGCGGGAATTGTCACGTCCTGTTGCCCAAATCACTGCCATGATTTCATCATGCGGCGTACCCTTCTCACTCTCAATCCGATAGAAATTTCGAATGGCAACATCATCATATTGTTCAATAGAGACAAAGCGGACATTTGTCATTCCTATTTCCTGCCCTTGGTAGATAAATGGAGTCCCTTGCATAAGGAAATACATAGCGCCGAAGGACTTTGCGCTTTCAACTCTGTACTCTTTGTCATTCCCCCACGTAGAGACAATTCTCGCTTTATCATGGTTCTCAATAAACAAAGCATTCCATCCTCGATTCTCAAGACCTTTTTGCCATTTTGTGAGCGTTTGTTTCAATTTGATTACATCGACCTCTGCCTTATTTCTATCCCAAAGATCAAGATGCTCGAACTGGAATACCATATTGAATTTTCCTTCTTCCTCTCCAACCCAAAGATGGGCATCCTCTGTTGTTACCCCATTAGCCTCTCCCACTGTCATGACATCATATTTGGAAAGCGTCTGCGTTTTTAGCTCTTCTAAAAACTCATGAATCCCCTCTTGATTCATGTGCCCTTCAAAGGATGGGACGTACGTTAAATTGGTTGGATTCGGCAGATCAGGAAGTCCTGGTTTTTTCTTAATATGGGAGATTGCATCTACACGGAAGCCATCGATGCCTTTATCGAGCCACCAATTCATCATATCATATAACGCAAAACGAACATCCTTATTTTCCCAGTTTAAATCTGGCTGTTTTTTAGAGAATACATGTAAAAAATATTGCCCGGTTACTTCATCATATTCCCAAGCTGAGCCGCCGAAAATACTTTCCCAGTTATTCGGCTCTTTCCCGTCTCTGCCGTCACGCCAAATGTACCAGTCACGCTTTGGATTATCCTGCGATGAGCGAGACTCGATAAACCAAGGATGCTCATCGCTTGTGTGATTGATGACAAGATCAAGAATAAGCTTCATGCCGCGTCCGTGCACCTGGACAAGGAGCTGATCGAAATCTTCCATCGTTCCAAACACATCCATCACCTGTTGATAATCGCTAATATCATAGCCGTTATCATCATTTGGCGATTGGTAAAATGGACAAATCCAGATGACATCAATTCCCAAATCCTTTATATAATCCAGTTTTGAAAGAATGCCCTGCAGATCCCCGATTCCGTCACCATTCGAATCCATGAAGCTTCTTGGGTAAATTTGATAAGCTGCGGCTTCCTTCCACCATACCTTCTTCATTTGATTACTCCTCCTATTTTTCACTTGTTATAATGTACCCGCTGCAGGTATACATGTTCTGTACTTGCTTACATGCCATACAAATCTAAGCAAACGTTTGCATATTTTCGAACGCAGTAAAAACAGATTTCTTATAATTTCTCTGCAACTTCTTATGTAATCATTTGTATCATTAAATTATTACCTAGTGTAACGAATCTATTTCATAGAAACAAGTTTTCCCCTGCTCCGAGACTCGGACTCACTCCAAATAGTCATAGCAGTTTTAAGTAAGGGAGAGAATTATACCTCTAAATATCAAACAACAAAACCGCCCCAAAACAAGTGAAGCGGTTGTTGTGCCTCTTTATTTTGCTTCGCCGTACGTGTTGTTATAGCCCTGCGTTTTCAATTGAATCACAAGCTGCTTTGCTTGTGCATATGTGATATCATCAACAATCACTCGATATGGTGTATTTGCCGGTGGTTCAGTTTGTACTTTTTGAAGACCAAAAAACTCTGCTACACCTTCCGCATGGGCACGCGCTACACCAATCAGAAAATTCAAATCATTAAACTTTGTAATTTCCACATTATCCATGAACAGGTTTTCCGTTAACACAGCGATCATATTCGTTTCACGAAGTACAGCATAATTTGCTGTCTTTTGACCGCGATCTACTATGTTATGCTGTCGATAAAAAGCCATCACCTTAGCATGGATTGTATTTTGAAACGTTAATGTGCGTCCGCTCGTTCCCGTATACCGATATGATTCAAATCCCCTTCCGCCGCCGCTATTGCAATGAATGGAGACGAACGCATCAGCATTCCATGCATTCGCACGATTAGCGCGCTCGCTAAGAGAAACAAACGTGTCGTCCATCCGAGTCATCCCAGTTTCAACACCCGTGTATTCGGTGTTGAGAATATGATTCATCTGACGTGCGATTTCCGCCACGATATTTTTCTCTTGCAATCCATTTCCAACAGCTCCTGAGTCACTTCCTCCATGGCCAGCGTCAATCCAAATTTTAACTATTTTAGTTCTCTCCCTTCTAGTTTTATAGTCTGTCCTCATTTCATACGTAAACACATACCAAAATCAATAAATCTTAATAGATAAATTTTCGAAACTCTTTATTCTATCATATGCAAAATAAAGCAATTTGGTGCTGAGATAGTGTATTCCCCCGCTTAAATCGTTCTCTTGTTACGGATTTGTATCTATCGTCTCTTTCAAATCATTTGCCTTCCCTCTCCAGCTTCTCAACTGCCTTTTTCAAGATCTAAAGCTCTTTGGTGTATATATACAAAAAACCTTCTAAAAGAGGTCTTTTTCTGAAAAAATAAATCTCGTGCTAAAAATATTCATGGCGAATACATAAAAAACTCACAGTATACACTGTGAGTTTACGGCTGCTTTTTTGGATGACGGGAGGAATCCGCTTTGATTCTACCTGTTTCTGTATTTGTTGTGCCTTGTCCTTCCACATGAGCGGAGTTCAGCTTTGATTTCGATGCATCTACTTTGATTTTTCCCATCTTATTCACCTCCGCTCTTACCTTTCCCCTATCCATTCGCATTATACATAGATGAAAAGCAGTGCTATCATCTCTTTCTTCCTCATGATAATCTCCTTCTTTTATGACAAAATGCAACATAAAACAAGACAGCTTTACAAAAGCTATATTTGCATTTCATAAAAAAGGAGATGTTGATGATGACGAAAAAGAATTTTTTGCAAAATAAGGAATCTGACGGGCGCGATATCGAATTTTCACTCGAATTGGCAGATCAAGATGATTTAGAAGCACTGGAGCGCTCTAAGGCAGCAGACGAGCGCATGAAAAACAAACAGCCAATGAAAAACAAGTAAAAACAAGAAGGCGTGGAGCCTTCTTGTTTTTCTTCCTATATCCTTTAGTCATAAGCTGCTTTAGTAATAAAACCCCGCAACAACAACCCCGAGTGCAGCTCCGACAATCACCTGATACGGCGTATGACCGACCAGTTCGTTCAGCTGCTTATAATTCTTTGTTCTGCCATGGAAAAAATCATTGAGAATTTTTGCCTGCTTGCTGACTGCCAGCCGAACACCGGATGCATCGTACATAACAATAATCGCAAAAATAAACGTCAAAGCAAACAAAGAACTGTCAACTCCATGTTCAATACCAGTAGCTGTAGCTAAGGCTGTTACAGTAGATGAATGAGAGCTCGGCATACCGCCCGAGGCAAAAAATTTCGCTAAGTTAATCTCTCTTGTTTTAATTAATGCATGTACTACCTTTGCAAATTGAGCCAAAAACCACGCGAGCACCGCACAAACTAATGGCCCATTGGCAAGCAAGTGTTCCATGGAACGCCTCCTTCTTACCGAAACGGACTTTTTCCTCTTATGATAGTATTTGGCAGAAAAAATAGCAAATATTTCTTTCCAAATATGAACAGCCGATACGCCCCTATAGCAAGAGATCAATGCAGCTAGATAAATTCCCAAATGTTATACTTTCTTGAAATTAAAAGACAAGCCCTGCAACAGAGCTTGCCTGTCTGAACGAATAATGAAAGAAATGGTATCCTATCGTCTTGCAAACAACTCCCCTAAACAGTATGCACGCTCTTATTTTAGGAGACCTTTACCCGCTTTTGCTTGCCAAATTTCGGCTGTCTCTCAACCATGAATTTTGTTTTAGCAAACGAAAATGTAATAAGCGCCGCCCAAATAAAACCAAATGCAACAGCATGCGCACTTGTAAAGCGCTCCCCGTATAAAAAGACGCCGATGCATAAACTAATGGTCGGGGCGATATATTGTAAAAAGCCAATCATAGTGAGCGGAATTAATTTCGCTCCCTTGGCAAAGTATAATAGAGGCACAGCTGTTGCCGCCCCTGCTCCTATTAATAAAAACGTAACAGAATGGGAGACAGTGCCAAATGCAATTGTTCCGTTTACTTGCAGGCTGCCTAAATATAAAAACGCAAATGGTGTAATAACGAGTGTTTCAAATGTCAAACCGATTGCCGCATCAAAGTTAATCAATTTCTTCGCTAAACCGTACAAACCAAAGCTAAACGCAAGCGTAAGCGCGATCCAAGGAAATGCACCGTACCGTAATGTCATAATAGCAACACCGGCCGCAGCGAGCCCAACCGCAACAATTTGCCAAAAATTCAGCCGCTCCTTTAAAACGACTGTACCTAGCAAAATACTAACAAGCGGATTAATATAATAGCCAAGACTCGTCTCGATAATATGGTTATGATTAACTGCCCAAATGTAAAGAAACCAATTGATACTAATAAGCAAAGACGCAATAGTTAACATTATGAAAGATTTAGGATGCCGCAGCAGCTTCTTACACTGTGCTATAAACTCTCCCCACTTACCACCAAGCAGCAGTACAACCACCATAAAAATAAAGGACCAAAAGACACGCTGCGCCAAAATCTCCTCGGCGGACACATCTTGTACAAGCTTCCAATATAATGGCAAAATTCCCCATATAAGATAAGCTCCTCCGGCATATAAAATGCCCTTCGTCTGTTTTGTTGTCTGTCTCTCCATTATGCTCCCCCAACTTCTCCTTGATGACTTTCTTCATTATAGTAGGATACAATTACTTTTCCAACGATTCATTGCGGTATGTTTTCAACAAATAAAGAAAACTCGCCGAGTGGCCAAGACAGAGGCGTAGCTGCACTTATACTTTATTAAAATACAAATGAACCCAGCCCGCTTTCACTATGCTTGCAAAGAGACAGTTCTTCATATAAAAAAACGCTGTTTTCCTTTATAAGGGAAGGTACTTCTCCGCAGCAAGCAGGCCCATGGCGCTTGACAAAGCCTCCAAAATAATATTCTTCTACTTATTGCAGCAAAAAAGCAGGCCTAACCTGCTTATTCTTGTTCAAACAGCTTTCTATATTCTCCGTAGCCCTCTTTTTCAAGCTCTTCTTTCGGAATAAAGCGAAGCGCTGCCGAATTGATGCAATACCGCAAGCCGCCGCGATCTCTTGGCCCGTCGTTAAACACGTGCCCTAAGTGAGAGTCTCCTTCTGTACTGCGCACTTCCGTACGAATCATTCCATGGCTAAGATCGCGTTTTTCTTGAATGTGTTCATCATGAAGCGGCTTTGTGAAGCTCGGCCAGCCGCAGCCGGAATCATATTTTTCTAACGAGCTAAAGAGCGGCTCTCCCGACACAATATCCACATACAATCCCTCTTCCTTATGATTCCAAAACTCATTTTGAAACGGCGGCTCTGTACCGTTTTCCTGTGTCACCCTATATTGCATCGGCGTCAGCTTCCGGATCGCTTCCTGCTTTTTAGACTGATCCACAAATCATCCCTCCCAAGTATTGTTGCATTCATTATAGCGAATCCCGCCGCATAAGAAAAATCATGCGCCTCATATTTGCAACACAAGCGCTAAAAAAAGAAGGGCAAGTAAAGGCATTCCAAATACAAATGCCCGTTTGCGCGTTTTATGACGAAACGTGTACATGCCAAGCCACGATCCAAATGCTCCGCCAGCTATCGCCGTCATAAATAAGGTTCGTTCGGGGATGCGCCGCATTCCTGCCCTCGCCCTTCTTTTATCAATTCCCATTAAAGAAAACGACAAAGCATTAACTGCAATGATATAGATATATAGCCACACCACGCTTATCCCCCTCCTTTGTACATCTCATTACTATATCACAAAAAGAAGCACACAGGAATCTCCTGCATGCTAACGATTGTTTAAATATACCTCCATGTGATTGACGATTTCCTGCTCATTATCCCCCTCCGTACGGATTCGATAATGATCCCCATCTAAAGAGGAGGTAAACTGCGTAAAGCCCCGGCTGTGCAGAAAGCCATCTACATCATCTATGCTTTCCCCTTGTACAAGCAGCGTTTTCTTCCCGATGTATTTTTCATTTACATATATATCATACGCATCATGATTCAATCCAAAGTCAGTATCTATCGTACTTGGAACTACAACACTATTTAATAGACTGCCGCCTGCATACATATTTAGACCGTCATCCAACGCCATAAGAACACCCTCCTTCAGTTATACTATTCAAAGGGTGTCAAAACAAACATACTTTTATGCAAGCTCCTCTTCTTCTGCCGCCTCCTCCTGTACGCCAATCATATGAATCCATTTTTTATAGGAAGCACTGTTTTCATCTACATATTCTTTAGCATAGGAACGATTCCATAGCTGCTCCGTAAAAATTGCTGCTTCTTTTCTCGCCATTGCTTCAGCGCCTGCTCCATAATATGATTTAAAATATTGTACAATTTCATCAAGCAATAGCCGCAGCAGCTCATCTGATGTTTCCTCAAGCGTACCATCCCGCTTCGCTTCGCTTCCATACATCAACACGACATCGAGTATGTTATGAATAAACTCTTTCTTCAACCACCGTACATCCTGCGCCCCGATTAAAAATGGATGCGTGTATAAATGGCCTCCTGTTTGCAGCGCCTTTTCATGCTCCTGTTCAAACCGGGTAATAATGTTTTCATAAATGAACGGATTATGCAGGAAGGCCCGATGAAGCTTGTAGCCTTCACAAGTTACATTTTTGCCCATCGACTGAATCAAAAAGCTGCGCCCAACCCCATTATATTGATAGACAAACTGCTCCTCCACCTTCACAAGGCTAATCCAGCGGTATATATATGCATATAAATAAGCGCGATTACACTTTTCATAGTCCATTTTCGTTTGTGTTGCGTTCAAATCCGGCATAAATGCCGGTAAGTGCCAATACTTATCAAGATGCGGCGTTAGATTGGATTTACGAATGTTCAGCTTATTAATCCGGCGGTAGTATGCTTGAAAATAGTCCCCCTTGCTCTCTTCATAGCCGTTATGCGCGTGGCCGGACGACAGCTTCGGGAAATCCTGAAGAGATAAGCCGTAATGAGCGCGGTAGCAGATGATTTCATATGGCGAAAATGCTGTATCGACTGTTTCCTTCTCTTGAAATACCTGCTGAAGCAGCTCATCGCTTACATCGCGTCTTACATTCGGATGAATGCCCCAATACTGTAATTCGCGGTGATGTGGAACCTTCGGGATAAACGGGCTCGCCAAATGTACGAGATCGTCAATCTTTCTTCTTACATACTCCTCCCGGTCCTCATTATAAAAATCTGCTTCTTTCCGAAGCGCCTCAATAATTGTAAAGTCAAGTTTATCCCGATAACGCGTACGCAGTTCCTTCCGGCAATAAGAGAGAATATGAATACGGTAAAAGTCCTCCACCTTCTCGTTTGTCCGCTCTTCTCCATTCGTCTCCTTGCAATAAGCACGATATAAGCTCAAATAAATTTCACTAGAAATGTCATGAGGCAGCAGCCCGTTATCTACACTTTGATAAATTTGCTTCCATACCTTCTCCTGCATATCTTGCTCAGCAAGCACGTATACATTCGTCGGATTTGTTTTTCCTTCAAACTCCTTTGAACGTTTATGAATTTCCAGAAGCAAGCTTTCTCTCGTTTCGTACAAATTATCGAAAAAGCGCTCCCAATGCTTAATCATTTTGTCAATCGCTTGATATAGCGATTGATAGACAAGCTCAAGCAGCATTTCCTTCCGGTACTCATTCAGCTTGTGCACATATTGCGTAATAATGTCCTGAAATTCCTTACGAAAGGCTCTTTGCTCATTATAAAACAGCTTACCAAACCACCCTTGCTGCTCAGCTAGTTCAATGCGCCGCACCGCAGTCACAGTTCCATCAACATTTCCAACATTAAATTTTTTATCGTAATTTTGAATCATTGTCCGCTTTTGTTCGTTATTTTCCTGCAGACGTCTTATCCTCTCTGAAAGCAGCTTGCGAATTTCATACAGCATAAACCGGGCTGCTACGGGGTGAACAGGAGACGGACGTTTTAAAAACCATGTATTCAGCTGGTAGGACTGCCCCTCAGACCCGACTGGAGAAAACTGGTCAGATTCCATCATGTCGTACACAAGCGTTGTAACGTGCTCATGCACACGACTCGGAATGCTGTACGCATATAGCCGCACCGCATGATCAAGCCGGGCGACCTCACTCTTCATCTGATCCTGTATCTTTAGCTTCGCTGCAGAAATTTTACATTCCCTTTGCAGACGGTTTAGTTCCTCATCCTTTTGGATTGTACGCTGAATATAGCTTTCGACTGCTTCTAAAAACTGTCTTGCTTTCGATAGTCCGCTTTTTCCCGCTTCTGCTCCTTCACGCGTTTCCTGATAGATGCTTCGGTAAAACGGATGGGCGCGTTCCGGACGATTTGCCAGATGCTCCAAATCCTCTAAAAAGCTTTTGCCGCGCTCTGGCTTCTCGCGCTGAATGCCGCGGCGCACATCCTGCTCATAACGCAGCTTCTTTTCCTCATACAGCTTATCAAGATGGAGCCATGACTCATCAAGTCCCTGCACCGCCCATTTTAATGCGCTATATTCGAGCACATGCTCATATGGATAAATCAGCCGTGCCGCTCCAGCTCCGCAATAACGCGCTTTTCCGTTCGAATCGGCGAGCTGCTGAATTTGGTTATCCTCTTGGGCAAAATGATTGGAGGAAAGAGGGCTAAATAACTGCAAATAAATCGTATTTGTCATTTGCTCCATGTAATCTGATAGACTTTGTAAATGATGACCGTGTAAATTTTCATAATCATATAAAAAGCAATAATTATACGGCAAATGCTTTTGCGTAATAATATGATTGGTTCTCCCTTCCTCATCAACCTGATCAGGACGGTATTCCAGTTCAATTGTCACACCGCCGCGCCGCGACAATTCCCCTGTTGAGCCAAGCGTAATCGCGTGCAGCTCCTTTAACGACGCATAGCCATTTGCTTGCACGGATTCATATTCCTTAGCGCTAATCGTTCTTGTTTTCACTAAAGCATCCGGCATCAGGAAGGCACCGCGAATGAGAATATTATTATGGTGCAGCTTTTTCCGAAGCATTTCCCGCAAATATAGGGCAATTTGCAAAAACATGCCCGACCCAGTTCCACCAGCAAGTGAAGTAATAATGATGACTCGGACCCCATATTCTGTCGTATCACTCGTCACAGGAAAGATTTTTTCGATTTCCTGCCAAAAGCTCGTTAGCTTATCGTCCTTCATTGCTGCCCGCAGTGCAAGCCGGGAAATGACGCGAAGCTGTCCTGCCCCGTCTGTGAGCGGTTTATCTAAAATCGTCGGGTCATGCGGAAACCAGTCCGTAATTGTTTGATCCTCTGCAATGTACTCCCGAGGTGTTTTACTTGAACTCGTTTGTGTCACAAATCTTCGAATATGCTGAAACTTGCTTACAGTATGGATATCTGTGTCAAACACGTGCATTGCCACACGTTTCTTTCGATCGTTCGGAATTTTTTCATACACATTGTGAGTGATGGCACTGCCAATGCCGCCGAGGCCGATGAGAATTGTAGGAACCTGCATATTCACGCTTACCACACTCCTTTTAGTCGCATTCATAGCGGTATACTTCCTTACCATATCCCTTGTCGATTACAACTGTTTCATTTGGGTACAACGTTTTATGCTCTTTGCCAATATCCTCCTCCTCTAAAAACGAACCATCAATCATCATGCCTTCTACCTGTGACTCTTTCGCAATCCAAATAGCCTTTGTACCTTTTTTTGCAATAAAGGTAATAGATTGGACATTTCGCCGCTCACTGCGATACGGAATCCCCAGATAGTGGCGCCACCAGATATTGCGAAGAAGCTGCGGCTCCGCCGCATGAATCCAATCCTCCGAGATCGACTGATCCAGCTCATAGTAGATCAAGCCCTTCCTTTGAAAGCGGGGCCGTACGATCCATCCTGTCAGAAGGATAAGTATGACAAGGGCTGCTGCGCTGGCTGGAATAATAAAATGAAAAATAACAGCATACCTCTCGAAAAAGGAAACATCCTCAATTCTTAGCGCAACGTTTTGCTTTACTTCTTCAAATGCCGGATCTCGTAATGAAATCGTTGCTTCTACTAAACCCGTATCTGTAAAATTTAACGTGTTGGAAATATAGGGGCGCGGATATAAATAGAGCTGGTTTCCATGCTGCTTCCATTCATAGTTCAGATGTTTATTAAAGGTGACAGAGGCCGATTCCAAAAGTCTAGCTACCTCAGTATCTTTCATCTCTTTTCCATTCAAAAGCGGTTGTATTATAATTGGAGCGCTCTCTGTTAAACGATTCACCTTCTCACTCCAGTCATTCGTTAAGACCGCGATAGAAAGCTTCGGCTTCGGCATAGGAGCAATGCGAAACTCTTTTGACTGCCGGTAAAATCCTTTTATATTCATATGAATACTGCCGCGCACCGGAGCTGTCCCTAATTTCATCTCATACTGAAAGGCTTTTCGCTTCTCATCCCACCTCATCAAGGCAGAATTGCCGTTATACTCAATTGACGCAGAAAAATATAGAGCATCTACAGGCAGATCATTCGGCTTTGCCTCTATTACAACCGTACTATCTGCATACATTTCATCCCCCGCTGCAATCAGGCGGTCCCCTTCCTTTTTATACATATGCACCGTGTAATCAAGAGCTGGTTCAGCAAGAACCTTCCATCTCACTGATGAGGAAAGATTGCCTTGGAACTGCAATTCATAATTGCCCGGGTTCATCACATCCCCGTTTTTCGCCGCAACATGAACGATAGAGCCGGTAATCATGTTATTTTCTGGTGTTTCTGTTTGAAACGGACCATCTATTCGAAGCGATGATTCATTCGTATTCTCAAGGCGAGGGAGCTGCTCCTCCCCGTTCGTCTGCTGAACGATCGTGAGCCGTCTGAGCGGAAATGGAGTCGACACCTTCAGCTTTTCACCGTCCCGCTTCACCTGAACATAATCCTCAGCGCTAGAGAATGGATCTCGGTTGGCAATTAACGCCGCTGCTTGATCAACGCTTTTAATAATTCCATCCTCTTCTCCTGCCGCAAGCACAATCCCATTCGTTGTATCGCGCCAAATTTGCTGAAAGGCATTCATTTGTGCCTTCTCCTCCGCGCTTAAATCTTGGTCCATTGTAATTAAAATGCTATGAACTGACGCTTTTTTCCCTTCCATCCACGCCGCAAATGACCGCATTGTATCGGTGATTCTTTTTCTATTTGCATCGTATTGCGCGCTTTTCGGCGATTCCAACTCGTTAAAAGCGCCATCCGTTAACACGATTAACCAAAATTCGCCATCCGCATCCGCCGCAACCTGCCTTTTTATTGAAGCTATTGCCGTTTCCACTGCTGTAAACGGTGTATTTTTATACTGATTCCATTGGCGAATACCGTCAATTTCCTCCTGCCTCTTCTCCTTAGAAAGGTCCATTGTTATTTCCTGGGAAGGCCGGCTCATCGGAATGAATGAAAAAGAATCCCTTTCATCCAGCAATCCAACAAAGCTTTGCAGTGCATAGCTCGCATACTTCCATCGATCTTTTCCATTTCTCATGCTGCCCGAATCATCATATACAAGCGCAACCGCTCTTTTCTTCGGTCCCTCCTTCTCTGCTAATCCTTGGATGGGCAACAGAGAAAACAACAACAATAAAACGCACGTGGCAATCAGCTGTTTTTTCATGATGACACGCCACCTTTACCATAGGATAGTCCTATGTTTAAATCTATGATGTCCTAGTAGATATATGACTTGTATTTTTCGGGAAATGATATGTACAATAATTTTATTATGTAAACTTAAAACAACTTTGTAGTCTGTCAAACAATTATGCTTATGATACATATATGATAGATGTGCCAAAAAAAGAAAGGTGACTCATTTTGGCCCCCTTTCATACGTGTTCGTTTTTCTTATTGTTTCACGTATACCTCTACAACTGGATTTTGCTTATGGTCAGCATGGAGACGAATGTTCTCCTCTGGAGCGTTATAAATCTCTGATAGCAGCATAATGGTTAACACGTTCGGAAGAGCAGCATCTGTGCCATACTTTCGCTCCAATGCATCCTTTAAATCAAAATCCAAATCTCCTTGAATATACGTATATACTTCAAAACCGTCTTTTAAATCGCAAACAATACGGTCAACGATGTCAGCTCCAATCTGCTCCTTCATTTCGCTTCGCAGCGCATCGGTAAAATCATTCCATGGAACTTCGTATATTTGAAATACATCAGACTCATTCATTGTGAATTCCTCCTGCCCTTTCTCTTCTATATGGTAGGTTTTCCTGTTCTCTGGAAGATATTCGTCAGAAAAACGAATCAACACACCTGAAAGATGGGAGAAAACTCACTTTTCTAGTTCAACTGCCTCTTACTAGTGAACCCGCACAGGCAAAGCTTGTACAAGGTCATATACTATACGAAAAGGGGGGATCCTCATGAATCCTAAGCAGTGCTATGGCTTATGCTGTAAATACCACGGCAAGGTTGTCCGCATAGAAGATATAAATGGTCATGTCCATATAGGCAGAATTATAGACGTCACAGATGAAAGTGTGTGGCTTCAACCCGTGGACTCGCACAAATTTGATCTCGGCTTCGGCTACAACGGCTATGACGATTTCGGACGCGACTACGGTTATGACTATGACTATGACTACTATTACGGTGCAGGTGCTGTCATTGAATTCGCATTTGGCTTTATTGTCGGCATCGCTCTCGCTGCGTTATTTTTCTTCTAGGCAAAAGGGCAGACTGTGTCTGCCTTTTTATGGATAAGCAGAGACATACTGCTAGGAAACCAGCCGCAACATATCGACCCTAAAATAAAAGTTCCATTTTCCCAAGAGGAACTACAAAGTTGGAATCTAAGGTTTACATATAAATACACGATGTCCAAGCAGATGACCGTACGCTCTAATAATTGCTTCATGCTGAGCCCAAACTGTATATATACTTGGCTCGATCTGAGGTGACACATCCCAGTCAGGCAAGTCTGCGTACAAATGCATTTGCTTAGCTATTGTGCCGCCGCCAATTGTTTCTGCATGTGAAAAGCCTGCCTCCAGCAGCTTTCTCATCCATTCCGCTTCTGTCAAAATTTCTTTTGTGCCGTACAGTGAACTAATGTCTTCTTTTTCCTGCAGCAATAGCGGCCGCTCTACAGTCATTTCCAACAAAACAGCAATACCTTGAGGCTGAAGAACACGGCGCAGTTCTCCAAGCGTTTTGTTTATATTTGTAAAAGCAATAACCGATTCAGATATTACAAGTGAAAATGATTCAGATGCAAAAGGCATCTGCTCTACACTGCCATGCACAAGCTTTACAGTAACACCCTCTTTATTCATACGCTTCTCTGCCTTTTGCAGCATTACAGAGTGGTTATCAATTCCTGTAACAGAGCAGCCGTATGTTTTAGCAATATATGCAGCTGTACGTCCCGTTCCGCACCCGGCATCTAATACGCAAGCTGCAGAGTCAATGGGAATGCACTGCAGTAAATGCTTCGTTAGCGCAAATCCACCCGGATGGGCGCTGCCTATCCCCATTAAGGCAAGTAAATCAATATATGAATGCATATGCAGTCTCCTCACTATTGTTTACTGCATATGTATTCCCAGAAAGAAAAAATGTGAAAGAAAAGCGGAAACAGCCCGTCCTGCTCCCGCAGGAAACAGTTCTCCGCAGGGAGCAGACCGGCGCCCTCGCAAAAAGTTATACTTTTTTATCTTATAAAAAAGGCAAAGAACAACGTATATGTGTCCTCTGCCTTTTTGTTTACTTTGCTTCGCCTTTCTCTAACACATAAGCCCATTTATAAGAGTAGTCACCACCGAAGTTGTGCTCTACAATATCTTTTACATAGGGACGTTGAACGAAAGCTGTGCCTCTTTGATATAACGGAGAAATCGCTGCATCTTCAAATAAAATTTTCTCCGCCTTCGCTAATGCATCCCAACGAGCCTTTGTATCCGTTAGAAGCTCGCCTTTAGCTGCTGCTACAAGCTCATCGTATTTTGTGTTAGAGTATCCCATTTGATTATGGGATCCGCCAGTTACGAACATATCAATGAATGTCATTGGGTCTGGATAGTCCGGACCCCAGCCAGAGAAGGAGAAGTCATAATCACCCTTCGTTTCTAGATCAAGCTTTTGCTTGAATGGCTGAGGCTTAATGTTTACCGTTAAGCCTGGGAGATTCTTCTCCAACTGCTCCTTCAAATATTCGCCTACCTTCTTGGAGCTGTCGCTGTCATAGTTCAAGAGCTCAAGTGCAACTTTGTCCGTACCAAGCTCTTTCTTTGCTTCTTCCCATAGCTTTTGAGCTTTTTTTACGTTCGTCTTGTTCATATCTCCATTTATTTTACGGAAATCGTTTCCTTTTTCATCTGCAACGAATTCAGCCGGAACTAAAAAATAGGCTGGTGCTGAACCATTGTTTAGCAATACATTTGTTAACGCCTCTTTATCCTGTACTAAGCTAATTGCTTGACGAACCTTCAAATTAGCGAGAGGCGTGTCTTTTCCAAGGCGCTTCTGATTGAAGCGTAAAAAATATACAGACATATCCTTTGATGTATGGAACTCATCGCTGGATTTATACTTGTCTACAAATTCAGCTGTTAAGCTTGTACGATCTACTTGACCGGAATCATACAAGTTCACCATTGTTCCTTGTTCTTTTACAACGCTAACATTAATTTGGTCAAGCTTAACAGACTTATTATCCCAATAATTCTTATTCTTTTTATAAGTCCAGCCTTGCTCTGTTTTCCAATCCGTTAACACAAACGGTCCGTTATAAATAGTTGTTTCAGCCTTTAAACCAAATTGATCGCCCTGCTGCTTAATAAACTTCTCATTTTGTGGATAAAACGTAGCAAAGGAAGTTAAGTCAAGAAAATAAGGAACTGGATTTTCTAATTCCACTTCGAGTGTATGCTCATCTACTGCCTTTACACCTAAGGAATCAACAGGTGCTTTTCCCTCATTAATTGCTTTTGCGTTTTTTACATCAAACATAATGTAGGCATATTCAGCCGCAGTCGCCGGGTTCACTGCACGCTTCCACGCAAATACAAAATCGTTTGCTGTTACAGGGTCACCGTTAGACCATTGAGCATCTTTACGAAGCTTAAATGTGTACTTCTTTCCGTCTTCACTTTTTGTATGCGATTCAGCTACACCAGGAGTCGGCTTTTGATCCTTGTCGAGACGGTATAACCCTTCCATGACATTATTCATTACGATAAAGGAAACCTGATCTGTCGCCTTTACAGTATCCATAGACGGAATATCAGATGTTTCTAACAGGTTTAATACTTGCGTTTCAGCCAGCTTTCCCTCCTTTTGCGCCTCCTGCTTACCTGCGTTGTTTCCACCACAAGCAGCTAAAGCAAGGCTGGCAGCCAAAGCCAGCGCTACAACAACTGATAGCTTTTTCCTTTTCATATCGTGCACCCTCCTTATTCCTGCATACATCATCCAATTTTTTCATTTTTTAGTATGTCTCATCCATCCCTTTGCTATGTAAAAGAAAAAAGAACTTCTCTTTAGAAAGAAAGTTCTTTAGGCTCATCCCGCTATATTCAGGTACAAGTTTGCCAGCTATACTAAATGAGCCGCGCTCGTATCATCTATGTATTAAATCTCGATAACGTTATGAAACGAAATATTATTGCTCAAACATAACTCATTAGATTGGCGCATCAGCATGTTAGAGCATATTTACAAAATTTAAATTCCCATTCTTTATGCATTTTGTGACTGGTTGTTATTATAAAGGGAAGCGGCTGCTTTCCGCTGACTAACCATGATTTTGCGCCATTTTTTCTCTACTAGACCAAGAAAAAAAGGCATTTTCTCCAATTTTCCACACTAATTTCTCATCGCATTTCTTACTGCCTCCGGCAATATCATCTTTCGCTTTTGCAGAGGATTGGCCGCCAATCGCAGAATCTGCCTGTGTATGAGCACTCTTGCTAGGATTGCTATGAAAGACTGAACCGATATTAAGGGAAGCATTGCCGACCATGTTGTTGATTTTAATGGAATGAATATGAATCATACAAGACACGTCCATTCTCCTCTCCTTTTTATCCTCAGATTCATTCTATGTAGAGCTAATGCAAAATGTTAAAAAGAGGAGATGGCTATCAGAAAATCAAGGGCTTAGACACTTGTACCCAAGCCCTGTTTCAGTGATCATGTGCCGCTCTTGAACAGTCGGACAATTGAGATGACAAATTGTGCTTCAAAATATTTCTATTTATTCCCAAAATTGCTATACACTAGTAATGCGATAAATTGACAATTTCCCTTCATTATGTCCGTTGAAAACCAATAACGGAGGTGTTATTGTGTACCATGAAATACCTAATAGCATTATATCCCAACCTAGAATCTATAAGGGGGCTTACATGAATGGAAACTGTAAATCAAAAAACGGGTACCAATCGGTATGCAAATCTTATTCCGATAAAGGAAATACGCTCAACAGAAGATCAATTATTTCCTTTTCAAATCTACAATTCTCTTAGGCACTCTACACCGGTACGATATGACGAAACAAGAGATTGCTGGGACGTGTTCACATATGAGGACGTGCATTATGTACTGAAGAACCCGAAATTATTTTCCTCCGAACGCGGCATCTCCGATAAAAACAACACATTGCTGACAATGGATCCGCCAAAGCATACGAAGATGAGAAATCTCGTTAATAAGGCCTTTACACCCAAAGCAGTGAATACCGTTACAAAGCGGATCGAAGAAGTTTCTGCTTATCTGATCAATCAAGTGAAGGAGGAGGGAACAATGGACATCGTACATGACTTCGCCGCTCCCCTTCCGGTTATTATCATTGCCGAGATGCTTGGAGTTCCAATTGAAGACCGAGAACTTTTCAAGAAATATTCAGATATTCTTGTCGCGGGGGCCGAAGATGATTCTGAAGAAGCCTTCAGCAAAATGATGATGCAGCGGCAAGACGGGAGTAATTTCCTGATCAGCTATTTCAAAAATATTATTCATGAGCGGAAAGCGGATCCGAGGAAAGATTTGATTTCTCTTTTGCTAGCGGCGGATGTTGATGGCGAAAAGCTATCGGAAGAAGATATATTGGCATTTTGCGTCCTCCTGCTTGTTGCTGGAAACGAAACGACAACGAACCTTATCACAAATGCTGTGCGCTATATGACAGAAGACATGAATATACAGGTACAAATTCGTTCAAACCCTTCGTTAATTCCCAATTTTATAGAGGAAACCCTCCGTTTCTATCCGCCGATCCAAGCGATCGGACGCATTGCAAACGAAGATACAAACATAAAGGGCTGCCTCATTCCTAAAGGATCCCAGGTCATCAGCTGGGTAGCTTCAGCGAACCGGGATGATCAAAAATTTGAACACCCCGATCGCTTTATGCTGACACGGGAAAAAAACCCGCATTTATCTTTCGGATTCGGTATTCATTTCTGCCTAGGCGCTCCGCTTGCGAGATTAGAAGCAAAAATAGCCCTTGCAGAGATGCTGGCTGCATTCTCTCGATTGGAAAATAAGAAGCATATAGCCCTTGAACCAATTCCAAGCCCGTTCGTTTTTGGTGTGAAGCAATTTCCCGTGACTTTCACTGTCTGATAAACGATAAAAAAGAACATGATAGGTTTTGAACCAAAACCTATCATGTTCATCAGCCTACTAAGATTTTAACTAGTAATCTTTTTTGTGATTATCATCATCACATTTATAATAATCGTAGTAACCTTTTGTGTGATCATAATTGTAGGAACTCTTTTTTTGATTACAATCGTCATCAGATTTATGATCGCAGTCTTTTTTATAGTAAGGTTCGAAACAGCATTCGCAATGACATTTCTTAACGTAATATTTTTTATAAGAGTAGTCATAGCACTTTTTCTTCTCCTTACTGCAATCGCAATCTTTTTTCCAACCCCAGTATCCTATTATGTTCATCCCCCTATGAAGTTTTGTTGCTGCATTATAGCATATGCATGTCCAACTTTAATTGTTAGCATTTTTTCACATAAACTTATTAGAATATAAGCTTTCTAGATGATGTAAAACTTCTGAGATTTGGATTGTAAGTAGTCTAGCAGGGATGACTGTACTTTTTAGGGTAAAACGTACGCTAAGAATTCACTGGATGTTGAAATGGTTCACGTACTGTGCGATAAGTACCAAAGTATGTATGAGCCTCTCCCGCCTAAGCTCTGCAAGGCAGGAGGCTTGTCGATTACTCCAGAAGTCCTCACGTCGGAAAAACTGGAAGAATTGACGAAAAACGGAGAAGTAAAATACTTCCTAATCGGTAGTAGCGGAAGAGCGGGCCAAAGCGAATCTGTTACGGAATGGATTAAAGAGAATTCCGAAGAAGTACCGAGCAGTGAATGGAAATCAGATGAAAACACTACAACTAATAATCGGGTGCCATTTGACAGAATGAGGAATCAAACACTATATGAATATAAAGGATAACCATCATTCAAATTTTGCTGAGTGAATCAAGAGACAAACAAAACAAGCAGCCAAGCGCTTTCCCAAGAGAGCCTTGGCTTTTTCATATAGGGATTTCGTGTCATAACGATGGGTAAGAATCTACCCCATTAAATCAGGATAAACCAATAGCCCCAAATGAAAAAACACTATGCTTTCGGTAGGATGTCAGATGAAAGCATAGCGTTTTTCTGTTTTTATGCCGATTATGTTCAATCAATATAAGAAATCGCAGCTCGTTTAGTTTTATCACCTTAACTTGTTCTGTTTCCGTACCTTCCGCAGCACAAGATAACATAACAACCCAAGCGGCCCGAACATAAGAATGAGGAATAAAAGTATAGATTGCATCGGTATCGATACATACCGATGTTCCATATTATCCCTATAAACGTAATGGCCAATCGCTTGATCGAAGCAAAGCAAATGAAGCCAGACGAGTAAGGCGAAATCTGGTTTGGACAACAGTCGGATGACACCTTCCGCCGACCCGAAATCTTGAACAAATCCAAAGCCTAAGCCTGCAATAGCCATAATGATTCCAATGGTATAAAGTGCAGCGAGATATATAGGAAAAATGGCTATGTTTGCGAGAAATCTTGTAACTCGCCACGTCGGCAGCAGTATTAAAAGAAGCCAGAGCAGTACAGCTATGCTTGCGAGAGAAAACAGCTTTTCGTACATTGTTACCATCCCCCTCTTCAGGAAAATACTGTTTTAATTTCTATGCGATGATGGATTGACAGGCACCTGCCTCGGTCTAAGCAATTCAAATGCAGTGACAACGACTGTGGCAAGCCAGATGAGCAGCATGGCCCCGGCAAGGAACGGCAGCACTGTCAGTTCAAAAACGGAACGTCCGAGAGCAGTTTGTAAACCAATCAGCACGATGGAAGCTGTCCAGGCAAAACACCCAAAATGGAGCCGCCGGAAGGTATGCCTCTTATCGGTATGTACCCGTTCCGATAACCACCCTAGCAACGGTAGTGCCTGCAAAGCATGAAAGCTGAGCCCATGAAGGACAATTAGGTTTCCTGTCTCGCCCGTATACCGGCTTTGCAGCACAATCATCCATATTCCTGATGCAAAGGCAATCATGGTTGAGAAAAGCGCATAGCGGATGCCCAGTACTAAAAGCGGACGTTCATTCATCTGTCTTTTGCGATAAAACGGGATAGCAAGCAGCACAGTCACGATGATGATCAACAGCGAATCCAGCCCGAATAAGGCGCCGGCAATCGAATCGACAGCAGAGCCAGCACGCGTAAACCGCGGATTAATTCCGCGAAAATGTTGGATCGTTTCGATTGCATAGGCATATAAGGCTGTCAGCGTGAAAGTCCAGCGAATCGCCGCCCGTTTGCGTGAACCCAGCCCCGCTATCGGCAAAATGGCCGCTATGGACAAACTAAACAATGCTATTGCGGCATTGAAAGAAAACGCCCGCTCCAAGTTGCCTTCTGGAAAAATGATTGCCCCGTATAGTCCCATATATACCGCAATACCAACTGCAAGAACAAAGCCAAGCATACCAATACCTACGAGCAGCTTTTCTCCCTCAAAGAGCTTCAGCCCTGGTATTTGATCGACTTTTCGATTACCCGCCTTCATGAATGGATCATTCCTTCCTCATGTTTTTTTTAATTGAAACGGCTCTCGTTATTTATTTATTAATAAATAAATAAAATATGAGTAAAAAAGGCAGCACTGTAACTGCCTGGTCTGTCTGTTGCCTCAGTATTGATTTGGACTGTTATTTCGTTTTATCTTTAAAATGGAGTAACTGTGGCAAATCCAAAACTTCCGATATCGTAATTAAGAGACCCATTCCAATAAATTGGGAAGCTGCCGCTTCCGCGTTCGGAATTCCTGCTCTTTCAAATTTCGCGATTATAGCCTCATGGATCATACGGAACTGCTCACGGACATGCTCCCGAATGACTGGTTCAGAAATTGCATGAGCTTGCATGACCATGATAATCTCATCTCTATGAGCTTCCATGATTTGAAGGAACGCGTGCCCCATCGTCTCCGCCAATCGATCCGGAGGTGCTTCGACTTGGATGAAGGTTTCATAAATCCGTTTAATTGCCCTATCAATAACCGCCTTGAAGAGTTCTTCTTTATTTTTAAAAAAATGAAACACGTACGGCTGTGTTACTCCTGCTGCTTTGGCTACCCGCGCTGTTGTTGCCTTGTAATATCCAAGTTCCGCAAATATTCCCACGGCTTTGTCAATAATTTGTTCTTTTCGATCTCCATGGCCGGCCAATCCCTTCACCTTCTCCTATTTATTTATTGATCAATAAATAAATTGTATTCAAATATAGAGTAAAAATCAAGGGGTATTCGTGTATTGGATTCCGCCGATTTTCAGGTTCTAATAAATTTGCAACTGCCTATGAAGGCACAGAAGTGAGATGTTAAACCTATTAAAAAGCTAATACCATTAAACTTCCAATAATTGGATTATATACAGAATATTTACTTTGTAAGCGTTTTCTATTATAATAGGAATTGGGTTGGGCGGCGCGTGTGGCTGCCAAAGGTATACGGCGTAGGCGGGGCCGGTACCAAGGACAAGGTCGACTATAGTGTTCTTTATTATTGGCTAAATACGATGGATAATAGAGCGCATAACATTTTTAGCTGCTTCTCTAGCCTCTCAGCAATGAAGGCGGGAAAGCAACCATACGATTATGTAAATCCTTCTGAGTGCTCTGCAGTTTAGATCAGTCTCAAACAGGGCCCATTTATAACGTTTCATTTAAATTGTGCGATTTTTGTATTCTCTTGTCTCTTCAAGCAGCTGCGGGCGAATCTGCTTAGAAATATTAAAGATAAGTTAAACAAGCATGGCTGCTATTTATTACTTATGACAGAAACATGCAGTCTAAGAGCACACCGATAAAATATGGAAAAGATATGAATATGCATACATAAGGCTATGCATTTTTGATTGGTTCCATCTTCCATAAAACACTGCTGTGACGGGGCTTACAAAAACATGCATAAAATACAAAAAAGGGATACATCTGCCATGAAGAGGTATCCTTTTACATATTTGTATGTACTTTTATTTCTGCACTTTGTTTTTTCATAGATACATTGATCAATATATCTAATTGTTGACTGCATTGAACAGTCTGAGGATGAGTTAGCCCATATAGTTTGCTTAAATAAAATAGTTGCTCCCTTTTTTTTTCGATTAAATCTGTAAGACTAAACATACTAGCAACCTTTCTATCAAATTGAAATGGCGTTTAGGTTAAATCTTATCAAAAAGTAAGTTTATATAAAATAGTCCAAATTATGGTATTTTCATACCAAAAGCTCTTTCATTACAATAAAAAGCGCAAAAAGGATTCAACCACATTGACTAGACCCATTCATTCCGGTGCTTCTCTGCTGTTAGACAGAGCTGTTTTCTTTGACTTCGGAACATTCTGCAATTCCATAATTAACGGTTAATTCCTATTCCATGCGTGTTGACATAACACACATCATCAGAAATCGGAATCTCTTTGGAATCCGTACGAATACTAGGTTTTCTCGTTATTATGAAATTATCAATTATGCATGATTCTATACACTCCCATAATGGCGCAGCTTCCGGCTTCCTTATGCCCCACTACCATTCTCTAAAACCTGGATGAAATCCTGTATATTCCCAAATACATCATAATCTTTTGGTTTTGTATGATTCAAGATAAGAAAAAGGGCTACCCATATGTTACAGGTAGCCAAAGTATAGAAATTTTGTTGCAATTTTATTTTAACATGCTTATTCATGGTTATAATCGATTTCTAACCCTTCTTGGATGATTAATCTTTTAGGTTATTTGAGTTCAGTGATAATCACAAAACAGAACAGAGTTTTAATCTACATCAGATTCGGCAACGCATCGATTCGCAATACTACCACCTGCTGCACCGCTCCACTTCCTCAACTATCGCCTTGACCCCCTCATCGATTTGCTCCAGCTGCGCCCGGGAGATGCTGATCCGCAAAAACTTCTCCCGCTCCAGATAATCCGACAAATAGAATCCTTTTCCGGGCACGACGCTGACATTCCTCGCCGCAAGCCGCTTCGTTAGACGCTCTATATTGACCGATTGCAGCAGCTTAAACTGCATATAGACACCTGATTTGACATCCGATACTTTAATCACTCCTGCATCGTTGTACCTCTGCACCGCCTCATTCAGCGCCCGCATACGCGCCCCGTATTGGCTGTATATTTTGTGCTTGTGCCGCTCGTACATGCCGTTTTTAATGTACACTTCAAGCGCCGCCTGAGACAAAAGCGAGGTGTCGGCTGATCTTTTGGATGTACGGAATGTCCCCAGCAACCGTTCCGGCAAAACGGCAACTCCCAGCCGCAAACCCGGAAAAATGATTTTTGAAAAGCTTTTCAAATAAATGACGTGCGCAGTTCTGTCGTAAGCGTAAATTGGGTCGAAACACTGTTCTTCACCCAAGTCGGCCATGTAATCATCCTCCACAATGTACACGTTGTATTTGCCGGCTAAACCGGCGATTGCTTTCCTCTCCTCCTCACTATACGAGGTGCCCAGCGGATTGTGGTATCTAGACATCGTGTAAAAAAATTTGATTCCTCCGCTTTTGAATTTCTCCTCCAATTCCCGCAAATCAATACCTGCCGCCGTACGAGTGATTCCGCAAACCGGTATGCCCTCCGCCTCAAGAAAGCGCAAATAAATATCGTAGCTCGGCTGTTCAGCCAAGATGACCGCATTGCCGTTCGGAAATGGCATTTTCGCCAAAATTTCCAGCGCCTGCTGGACACCCGAAGTGACAACAATCCGCTCCGCTTTTGCAAACACCTGACTGTTGGCCAAATGGGAAACGAGCGTTTGGCGCAGCCTTTCCAGCCCTTGCGAATCACCGTATGTAAACAGGTGGTATTTGTATGTATCAATCGCTTTGTTCAAGCAATGCTGGAAATCCAAATATGGAAACACGTTCAAATCCGGTGACGCCGAAGCAAAATCGATCATTCCGCCTTCCGTGTTGTCACGCCAATCCTTCGGCTTTCCGACCACATAAAAGCCGCTTTGCGCGATCGAATAAATCGCGTGGCGCTTCTCCAGTTCTGCATATGCCCGTGTGATCGTGCTGACGCTGCATCCGTACAACTTCGCAGCGCTGCGGACGGAAGGCAGCTTTTGGCCCGAACTGTATTGCCCTTCCATGATTTTTTGCTCTATATCGGAAAGAATAGACAAATATTTTTTCACACCGCTTCCCCCTGTTCAATTTTCACGAATCTATCATGTTTCTCTACTCATTATACTTGGCCTCGCCAACTGTATCGATACACTTTCAGCAAAAAGGCATTGTTCAGATCAGCATTTTGTCATACCTTTTTCATGTAAGGGATAAAACGTTCGCGAACATAATCCCGGCTATTGCAGAGAGGAAGATGCGATGACAAACCAAAAAGAACTGAAACTTGCTTATTTGTCTGCCGTGTTAAACGCAGCGATAATCGGATTTTCGTTTTTGTTTATCAAAATGGCACTCGAGCACGCCCATCCGATCGATACGCTGACGTACCGTTTTGCTGCTTCGTTTGCGGTCATGTCGATCCTGGCTGCGTGCGGCCGGATTAAACTTAAATACCGCGGCAAGCCGCTATACAAAGTGTTGCTGCTAGCGACTATGTACCCCTTGGGCTTCTTCACGCTGCAAACGTTCGGGCTGGAGCACGCCACCTCGGCCGAGGGCGGCATTTTGTACGCCTTCACACCGGTCTTAACGCTGTTACTGGCCTCTGTATTTTTGAAGGAAGCAACCACCGCCTTGCAGAAGCTGTCGATCTTCCTTTCGGTATTCGGCGTTGTGTTCATCTTGATGATGAAGGGGAGCAGCATCGATTTGTCGAACATGACGGGGATTTTCCTGTTGTTCTTGTCGTGCCTGGCCTTTGCCGGATACAGCGTTTTGGCCCGGTCGCTTTTGAGGATTTTTAGTCCGATGGAAATCAGCTATTTAATGTTGGGGATCGGATTCGTCGTATTTCTGGCTGTTTCGCTTACCGGCCATGTGACCGCCGGGACGCTCGGCCACCTGTTCGCACCGCTCGCCAGCGGTACTTTTATCGTGTCGATCCTCTACCTGGGAGTAATGTCCTCACTCGTCACAGCACTGACGGCAAACTACGCCTTGTCAAAAATAGAAGCGTCAAAAACAAGCGTATTCGCCAATCTATCGACCATCGTCTCTATTGCGGCCGGGGCGATGTTTCTCGGGGAAAAAATTACGATGTACCATATCATCGGTTCGGTGCTAATTATAATGGGGGTTATGGGAACAAATCGTTTTGGACGAAAAAAGACAACCAAGCGAATGACCAAGGCTGACCGTGCAGAAGCATGATAGAGCAGACTGAAAACCTGCAGCATTGCGGCCGATTATTCAACCGCCCATTAATTGCGGCAAGGATAATTTAAAGATGGCGGACACCATAGTTGTCAGAAGTTAGTTTTAAAAACTTAACATGGCAAATCGGCCTCGATAAGTGTAAACCTGAGGGCCCATTGCTGAAAATACAGTAAATAATTAAGGAGTTGCTTGTGAAATGTCACCTACTGTACAAACCGACTTTTTCACCGTAGTTCGGGAACGTCATTCCGTCAAACATTATGACGCTGCGCACAAACTGAGCGAACAGGAAATTAAGGAGCTTCTGGAGATTGCGAATAGCGCACCGTCGGCTTGGAATCTTCAGCATTGGAAGTTTCTCGCCATCACCGACCAGACGGCTAAAGCTAAGCTGCTTCCTATTGCTTACGGCCAAATACAAGTCGTCGAGGCCTCTGTCGTCATCGCCATACTGGGAGACCTTCAAGCCAATCTGAACGCCGAAGCCGTCTTTGAACCGGACGTGCAAGCCGGACTGCTGTCCGAGGAAGTCAAGGCGAACCTGCTCGGCCAAATTGAATACGCGTATGCCAATGTACCGACCGCTCCGCGCGATGAAGCAATCCGCAACGCATCGTTGGCCGCGATGCAGCTCATGCTTGCCGCGAAGGCGAAAGGCCTTGATTCGTGCCCAATGGGCGGATACGACGCCGATAAATTCGTCGAAGCATTCGGCGTCCCTGCGCGGTATGTTCCGGTCATGCTGGTCGCTATCGGCAAGGCGGCTGCACCAGCTCGTCCGTCCGCCCGATTACCGGTCGAGCAAACGGTTTTCTGGAATCTGGAACTTTCTAAGAAACTGGCCCAATCCGATTTTTGAGGCGTTATTCCCAAAAAGATACTCTACTAACGATGGGTATCTTTTTGGGTAATTTTACTGGATGAAATCCTCATCGCCTCTGTGATAGAAGAATAAATTAATTGAAGAACTACTTTTGGAGGAATTACTAATGAGTACGCTGGATGCTTTATTTCGTAAAAGAATCGGGATTCCAGAAACCGAAACTATTACATTTGGCACATTGGATAATGTTCTTGAAAAAACCGCCCAAAACATTCCTTTTGAAAATTTATGTATTATTGAAAATAACATCAGTGAGATCACTAAAGAAAACTTAATCAATAAAATGCTGGTAAAAAAAGCAGGCGGCCTTTGTTATGAATTAAATTCGCTTTTCTATTTCTTCTTAATCGAAAATGGTTTTAACGCAGTGCTGGCACGCGGGGTTGTTTACAACAATACTGGCCAAGAGTATCTTCCCCTGGGAAGAACCCATGTCACTATTCTGATAACCCATGAGGAACAAACGTATTTAATAGATACGGGCTTTGGAGGGAATTTGCCATTAAAACCTGTTCCTTTAACCGGGGAGACTGTAACCTCCAATAATGGGGAATTTCGGATAAAAAAAGGGGCTAGTGAACATGGAGACTACATTTTTGAAATGAAATTAAAACATAAGGATACCGATTGGCAAATAGGATATGCCTTCGATTCCAAGAGGCCTGTAACCGATGTATCGGAATTTAATGAGCTCCAAACGATCATCGCTGAACATCAAGAATCTCCATTTAACAAAAATCCGCTAATCACAAAACTGACAAATGGCGGAAATGTAACATTAACAAACACCTCATTTACACAATGGGTTGATGGAATCGTTACAAAAGAGAAAATTGACGACGCGAAATTCAAAAAGCTGTTGAAACAGCATTTTGGGATCTAAAACACTGAATCAGACGAAAAAGCTCACAAAATCCGCAGCCGGAACCAAATTTATAGCTCATGCGGATGCAGCAAATGACGCACAGCCTTATACAATGATCGTTAGCAACCCGGTTAGACATGGTTTAAAATTTTGCCAACTTCATTTTCTCCAATCAGCACAATTATTGAACAATTAAAATCCCAATTTCTCATTTATATCACTGAGAAATTGGGATTTTTAATTCTGGAATATCCTTAACGGGATACATCCGCCTTTTGCTGGCAGTACCCCATACTCATCAAACTAAGAATTCACAATTACCCCAAAACAAAGACTTTGCACAAATTGCTCAATTTTACCGTTTTGGGATAGTTTATTTTTATTAGGTTGATCTATGTGGCAATACTCACAATATTATGCTGCAATTGCTTTGAGGATAGCTCTAGCTCGCTCATCTATTACTTCATAAAAAATCTCTAAGCCTTTTCGAGTTCCTGCAATGACCTTAGCTGCTCTCATCTTTGCTAAGTGCTGACTGATGGTGCTTTGCGGCATTTCAAACTCCTCATACAGTGTAGTTACATTTGCAGGACCTTGATTTAACATAAATTCCACTAATCCAAGTCGTACTGGGTGAGCCAGTACCTTGAGTAACTCAGCATCTTCAACATGCAAATCCATCATTGCGGCTTTTTCTGTATTCAATGTACTCGCTCCTTTTTTCCCATTATTAATAGCTACATTAAATATTATATCACAATAAAATAATGTCGCATATTACATTTATATTACGATGAATAAAGCCACAATAATATGCTAATAAACCAGGTTATACAATACACCATTGGAATAAGAAAAAGATTTCAGGCAGCAAAAATAACCGGCGCTGATTTGATTACGGTTACCAGATCCATGCTTGGGCAATAAGATTTAACATTAGACAAGCCGCCATAAGATTGCTTATAGTAAGTTACATGAACGCACTTCTATCTACAGGCTTTTATACTATTCGTCAGAATTGGCGGTCCTAATTTCTCGGTTGTTGAGTTAGAAGGACGCACTTGTATTTGTACATCTTTCATTTCTGCAGTAATACTGTCGATTCTCCCTGCCCAAGTGGGGCTGCCCTCTTCCTCAGAAGGATAAAGTTTAAAACGCCAACTGATTTCATTTGGAATAAATGCAAACCCTTCATACCTATCATAATTGCCCAAAATGCTTGGATCGGGTAAATGAAGAGCATGGATGCTTATACTTGTCCGCGGGAAGCTTGGCGTCAGTTTTACCTTGTACACCAAAGCTACCCCTTTTGCATTTTTGTCCTGTTTGTTAAGAGGATTCAATATTACGCTGCAAGGAAGGGGCGCTGATGAATCAGCTTGAATTTGATTTGGGCTTATGATGAATGCCGTACACAATACTAACGCCAAAATAAACTGTCGCATGGTTCCCTCCAAGATAGTTATTTGGGTTAGTTTCTCTCTTGTGTTACATTGTTATGAAACATTCACTGCGTTTTATATTTTGTACATTTGATGTAAAAAAAAGCCGTTCTTTTGTTTTGGCTTTTTAGCGGACTAAAAAAGGCTGACCTCAAAAGGCACATTACGTACCTTTTGGGTCGGCCCTCTTTTTCTGTCTTACTTGCTCACTTCGCCTTCCTGCTTGCCAGGATATGTGCCGCCTTCATACTTGTTGATGTACACTTTTGCGTATTTGTTATCGCCTTTTTCATCGAAGCTAATTTTCGTAATAACACCATTAAAGTCGCTTACACCTCGAACCGCATCACGAACTTGCTCACGAGTTGGATATTTGCCGTCGTTTTTGGCGATTGCATCCTTAATTCCTTGCAGGATAACACTTGCAGCATCATAGCCATATGCTGAGAATGCTTCTACATCTTTATTGAACTTTTGCTTGTAGTCTGCCGCGAATTTCTTGCCTTCCTCTGTAGAATTTGGAGATGTCGCAACTGTTGTGTAATACGTATTTTTCAAAGCATCTTTTGCAATTTCAGCCATTGTCGGAGAATCGATACCGTCGCCGCCCATAATCGGAATATCAATACCTTTTTCACGAGCCTGCTTCACCAAGATGCTTCCTTCTGCATACAGACCGCCAAAGTATACTAAGTCAGGCTTCTTTGCCAATACTTGATTTAATACGCCGTTAAAGTCCTTCTCGCCTATTGTAATACCTTCGTACCCAAGAACCTTTGCGCCTAATTTTTCAGCTTCTTTCTTAAACGCATCTGCAAGACCTGTTCCGTAAGCTGTTTTATCTTGAATGATAAAGATGTTTTTCGCGCCAATTTTCTCTACAGCGAATTTCGCAGCTGCAGGACCTTGGAAATCATCGCGTGCTACCAGACGTGCTACCGATTTTAAATTACGCTCTGTTAATTCTACTGCAGTGCTTGATGGAGATACCATGATAAGTTTGTATTTTTCATATGTTTCAGAAGCTGCAATAGATACGCCCGACATAAGATGTCCCACTACGCCAAGCACTTGTTTATCAGCACCAACTGTTTGCGCGTTTGCTACCCCTTTTTTCGGATCACCTTGATCATCGTATGGTACAAGCTGTAAATCAAAGCCCAGCTTCTTAAATTCCTCCTTCTGCTGATCTACTGCAAGCTGTGCACCAAGCTTCATTGATTCACCGAAGGAAGCAGAGCCGCCGGAAAGTGGAGATTGTGTAACGATTTTGATTACCTTGCCGCCTGCACCTTTATCAGATGCTGTTTCTGTGTTAACTTTTGTTCCGCACCCTGCCAATAGACCTACTGTGAGCACACCGGATAACAGTAGGGATAGACCCTTTTTCTTTTTCATTCTAAACGCCTCCTCCATATCGTGAAATAATTTTCTTAATATTTTAAATATTAATTCATTTCAACAATTTAGACAAGAGGTGAATTCGATTCCATCGACAAATTTCAACAAAATAAACTTAATGCTTCATTATTATGGCTGCTTAAGACATCTCATAGAGCGCCTTACGTGATGAGCCCTAAATCTCCCTAAAAGTTTTCAATGCTTCTAAAAATACGACATAATTAAAGAATCACTGGTAAAGATAAATTTAAAAGTAGACTTATTTTGAGATTTATTTTAAGATTTATTTTGTATGCTTCTAAATTTTTCGAGATATCAAAATGATCTCGAGCTCTTAAGGGTTGGGAAAATCCTACGCAAGATAGGTCTTTTTCTTTAATCACAAAATTTAAGCGATATAGTTTTTAAAAAGGAGAATTGGATATGTCAGGAACAATGACTCAAACAAAAGAAGAACAAGCATTGCCGAATTTATCTTCCAACTTGGAACAACTTGATGTACTGGATCAGCTATTAAAACCAGAGGTTCAGCAATCTCTGACTGTCTTAATAGAGCAGCTGCCAAAATTGACTGAGCTTGTAAGTATATTGACTAAGTCTTATGAGTTTGCGCAATCAGTTGCCACTGATGAAGTATTAAAGAGCGATACAGTTGGAGCGATCCAAGAAATTATGGATCCTGTAACAGGCACTGTAAAAAACATCGCAGCCACTGCTATAGAAGCTAAAGATCGTGCTGAGGAGAGCAATGAAGTGATCGGTCTTTTCGGTCTTTTAAAGATGCTCAAAGATCCACAAGTACAGAAGCTTTTCCGCTTTGTAAACGCTTATCTTCAAGTAAGTAGAGAACGCAATATCCAAAAATAATTCTTTTTACATTTAAATGAGTAAGGACGGAGGATAAACTATGTCAAAGCATATCGTCATCTTAGGAGCCGGTTATGGGGGGCTTCTAGCAGCATTAAACGTTCGAAAATATTTAAGTAAGGCTGATGCACAAGTTACAGTAATAAACGAGTACCCAACACACCAAATCATCACGGAGCTGCACCGTCTTGCAGCAGGAAGCATTGCTGAGCCAGCGGTATCTATCCCATTGGAGAAACTTTTCAAAGGACAGGATATCAATCTTAAGATCGCAAAGGTTGCTTCTTTTTCAGTAGACAAAAAAGAAGTGAAGCTTGCAGATGGTTCTACTTTAACATACGATGCTCTTGTTGTTGGTTTAGGAAGCAAAACTGCTTATTTCGGTATCCCAGGACTTGAAGAACATAGCCTCGTGTTAAAGTCAGTAGAGGACGCTAATAAAATTTACCAACATATTGAAGGTCGCCTTCGTGAATATGCGAAAACGAAAAATGAGGCCGATGCTACTATTTTAATCGGCGGCGGCGGATTGACAGGCGTTGAACTTGTTGGCGAGATTGCAGACAAGCTGCCTAAGCTTGCAAGAAGCTATGGAATCGATCCTAAAGAAGTGAAGCTCCTTCTTGTAGAAGCAGGTCCAAAGATCCTTCCAGTTCTACCGGATACGCTAATTGAACGTGCACAGACTAGCTTAGAAGCACGCGGCGTTCAATTCCTATTGGGTCTTCCTGTAACAAATGTTGAGGGAAATGTAGTTGATCTAAAGGATGGTCAGAAGATTGTAACTAATACCTTTGTTTGGACAGGCGGAGTACAAGGTAACCCTCTAGTAGGAGAATCAGGCCTTGAAGTGAATCGCGGACGTGCAACTGTTAATAACTACCTTCAATCTACTTCTCATGAAGATGTGTTTGTTGCTGGTGACTGTGCCGTTGTTTTCGCTCCAGATGGCCGTCCATACCCGCCTACTGCACAGATTGCTTGGCAAATGGGCGAACTTATCGGCTACAACTTATTTGCATACTTAGAAAACAAAACATTTGAAGAGTTTAACCCAGTAAACTCAGGAACACTTGCAAGCTTAGGTCGTAAAGATGCTGTGGCCACAATTGGAGCAAACTCCACTCAACTCAAAGGGCTGCCAGCATCCCTAATGAAGGAAGCAAGCAATATTCGTTACTTATCACATATTAAAGCATTGTTTAGCTTGGCTCATTAAACCAAACGGATATGAACGAAAGGGAAAATATCCTGTTTCTCTAAATGAAACTAGGTTACATGTTAGAGAAATGTCTGTATAATTTACCCAACTTCAGGTACACTAAGAATGTGAAATATTATCCATTTCACACACAACCCTAAACAAAAAGGCTTCCTCACCCGAAGCCTTTTTGTCATGCTCAAAAGTACTCATACTCCATTAGAATTGTCCAAATCATTATGCTTAGTTTGCATAATGATTTTATTGTTTGGGCATTTTAAAAATTGGAGGTGATATATATATGAATAATCTGTACTCTGGAAAAGAAGAAGAAAATGGTAATAAAAATAAGATGCTGCATCGAACTCGAAGTGAAAATGCCATTGGTCTTGATATGGATGAACAAGAGATGAATGGATTGTATGGAATGCCCGAAACTGACGTTGAAGACAGCAGGCACGAAAAAAAATAATTAAAAAACAAAAAAGACACCTGTAAAAAAGGTGTCTCTCCATAGTTACGCAGCTCAGATAGAATAATTCTCCTGATTTATTATCTGGTACGATTTATGCATACATCTGTTCTATTGTTTTTTGCAGCTCGCTGTTTTCTAGATACTCATCATATGTTGTTTGCTTATCCACAATGCCGTTTGGCGTAATTTCGATTATACGGTTCGCAATTGTTTGAACAAACTGGTGATCGTGTGATGTAAACAGCATCGTGCCTTTAAAGCTAATTAAACCATTGTTGAGCGCTGTAATAGACTCTAAGTCAAGATGGTTTGTCGGATCATCGAATAGAAGCACGTTCGCGCCGCTGAGCATCATTTTCGATAACATACAGCGAACCTTTTCGCCTCCTGACAATACGCTCGCTTTCTTAAGCACTTCTTCTCCAGAAAATAACATTCTACCTAAGAATCCGCGAAGGAAGCTTTCAGACTCATCCTCCGGAGAAAATTGGCGAAGCCATTCTACTAGGTTTAAGTCGCAATTCTCAAAGTAGGCAGAGTTATCCCGCGGGAAGTATGCTTGAGAAGTTGTCACGCCCCACTTGTAGGAACCTGCATCCGGCTCCATTTCTCCTGATAAAATTTTGAATAATGTTGTATGTGCAAGTTCGCTGCGGCCAACAAACGCGATTTTATCACCTTTATTCACTGTGAAGCTCACGTTATCAAGCACTTTCTCACCATCAATCGTTTTCGTCAATCCTTCTACACGCAGCAAATCGTTTCCGACTTCGCGGTTTGGCGTAAAGCCTACAAACGGATAACGACGAGAAGATGGTTTAATATCATCAAGCGTGATTTTATCCAGCAATTTCTTACGAGAAGTTGCTTGCTTTGCCTTTGATGCGTTCGAGCTGAATCGTGCAATAAATGCCTGCAATTCTTTAATTTTCTCTTCTTTTTTCTTGTTGGCATCCTGTGAAATTTTGAGAGCCAATTGACTGGACTCATACCAAAAATCGTAGTTGCCAACATAAATTTGAATACGGCCAAAATCAAGATCCGCCATATGTGTACATACTTTATTTAAGAAGTGACGATCATGGGAAACAACAATTACTGTATTTTCAAAGTTTAACAGAAAATCCTCTAGCCAACGAACAGCCTTCATGTCCAAATGGTTTGTCGGCTCATCCAAAAGTAAAATATCCGGCTTGCCAAATAGAGCTTGCGCCAGCAATACCTTTACCTTCTCTGCCCCTGACAATTCAGCCATTTTTTTATAGTGAAGATCTTCACCGATACCTAAGCCTTTTAAAAGAATTGCTGCATCGGACTCAGCTTCCCAGCCATTCAGCTCGGCAAATTCGCCTTCAAGCTCTGCCGCACGCATACCGTCTTCATCTGTAAAGTTTTCCTTCATATAAATAGCATCTTTTTCCTGAGAAATTTCCCATAAACGGGTATGACCCATAATAACAGTTTTAAGAACCTCAACCTCTTCATATTCGAAATGGTTCTGTTTCAAAACAGCAAGACGCTCGCCAGGCGTAATAATTACATCACCTGTATTCGGCTCAATTTCACCAGATAAAATTTTCAAAAACGTTGATTTTCCAGCGCCGTTTGCACCAATCAAACCGTAGCAATTTCCTGGTGTAAACTTAATATTTACATCCTCGAACAATTTTCTATCACCGTATCGTAAACTTACATTGCTTACTTGAATCAAATTGTGTTCCTCCAGACAAACCTAGTATTATTAAGGGTTTAACCCTTGTATATATCCGTTTTTGTGTAGAATCAGAAAAACCCATATCTTACGATTCACTTGTTTTAAACTATTGACATTATACAGTAAGTTGTCCTATCGTTGCAATAACTTCCCTGTTCCAGTTTACGACACCCTTTGAACTGCGCGCCACCTGCTCGCTAACGCTCCTTTTCCTAATCACATTCACACTGGTAAAGATGCCTTCGAAGAAAATACAGTCTTTTATCATGCTTGAAGCATCTGTAAAGATCTACCTGTAAGAAAAAATTTCTACAAAGCATGATTTCATTTTGTCATCATCCTAAAATCAATAACTTTAAATCTTGTAATATCTAGAGCATTGTTTGATCTCTTTTTGTGATAAAATTCCTATGGCTTTTTCAATATCTGATACATCTAAAAAGAATCGATTATCCGCCCCGATGTATATCGCTTTAACATGTAATTTACACCATAATGCTCCAAAAATAGCATTAATTTGACCTGGAACATCAGGTATAAGCACTTGAATAACTGTTTTTTGATGAAATTTAATACCTAAAGTTTCCAATATATCTTTTACTACACGAAGATCATTTTCACTCTCAGAATCAGTGCTGCCGACTACAAGCCTAACCATATTGTAAATACAACAATTGATTTTTAAAGGAGCTTGTTGATAAGCAGTAATATTCACACCTTGTCTAGCAATGTCGCTTAAAATACAGTTCAGTGTATTATCATTAACATTAAAACTAAATTGTGTTCTTAAATTAAATCTATAACGATCATCATTCATTGTAAAATTTTCTCCTTAAAAGTTATGCTATATTACATGTAAAAAATTTCAAAATAGTTCTGGTACAAACATATTAAAGTTAGGATTGAAGCAAACAAATTATTATTGAGGCCCTCTTTTGTACGAAGAACTCTAAGATCTGATAAACAAATTCTGCTTGACTTTATATAAATTATTCCAATTTCCTAACAAAACAAAAAAGTGTATATTTAATGGTTTATTATGATTACCATTAAATGCATGCTTTCAAGTATGTATAAACTGAATGTTACATATTACATTACATGAAATTTTAACACCCGTCTAATATGTCCTTCCATTCAGATCTAGCTTATCTGCAAGTCAAACACATGATCCTAATCCTTTATGATCTTATAGCACAAGAAGCAGCCGGAACGGAGAGGAAAGCAGCGTGCATAAGCCGCAAATCGAACATTTAGTTAGAAAAAATCCAAAATAAAAAGGCGCCTATATATAGGCGCCTGCGTATTGCGGCGAAGAACCGTAAGGCCACATCCATACGTTTTGCTTTAAAAGCATGCTCTTCGACTTATGCAATTCAGCTCATCGCTTCATCATCATACCATAGAGCACATGAAGAAACAAGCATTCCTTTACAGAAACTTTATAGATCAACAAATCAGATATTTTGCTTCCTATACTGTATCCAATCTCCGCTCTGAATATGCTCTTTTAAACTATTGAGCGAAGCACCTGCAACATATACAATCGCCTCGTATGTCCCGTCCTCCACAAAAGCATGTATACGTATTCTTTCATACAAATTTTTGCTTCTTCCAGGCCGATAGCCCTCTAGACGGTCCACTATCTGCAGCATCTCATCGTCAATCTTATATAACTCCCCAATCACTTTCTGGCTCTCATCTAACATGATAGCCGGATACCCATCTCCTGTATCATACATTGCTGCAAATATGTACGCGTTTTGTTTCACACATTTCGCCTTGCGAATCAAATAATGGTTTTTCTCGCCTTTTCGAAGCGTTCCGTATACGAATAGAAGATGCTCCATAATCTCTCCTCCTTAATCAAACAATTTTATTTCTCTTTTCTTTATGAGCCGTTATTTCCCCAATATCTTTTTTCCAAAGACAAACAGCCCCTCCATTACGGAGAGGATGCTTGATTTAAGCCAAGTACGCTTCTTTTACAATATCATCATTGATTAATACTTTTCCTTCGCCAACCATTTTAATTTCACCCGTTTGGATAACATAGCCGCGATGTGCGATTTGAAGCGCTTGATAAGCATTTTGCTCCACAAGCAAAATCGTCATGCCTTCTTTGTTCAATTCTGTAATAATCTCAAAGATTTGCTCTACAATAATCGGTGCAAGTCCCATAGAGGGCTCATCTAGCATGAGCAAATCCGGTTGGCTCATTAACGCACGACCGATTGCAAGCATTTGCTGCTCACCGCCGCTCATCGTGCCGCCCTTTTGGTCGAGTCGTTCCTTTACACGCGGGAAGTAATGAAATACTCGCTCCATCCGATCCTTAATAATCTTCTTATCCTTTACTGAAAAAGCACCCATTTCCAGGTTCTCAAGTACCGTTAAGCGCGGAAAAATGCGGCGGCCTTCCGGAACATGCGCAATTCCTGACAACGCCGTAATATGCGGCGGCTGCTTCGTAATATCTTTTCCATGGAATAACACTTGTCCCGTCTTAGGGATGACCTGCCCGCTAATCGTTTTCAACGTAGTGGATTTCCCTGCTCCATTGCTGCCAATTAGCGTAACGATCTCGCCTTTTTCTACTGTTACATTTAATCCTTTTAATGCATGAATTCCGCCATAATATGCATTTACGTCTACAAGCTGTAACATAAAATTCCCTCCCGTTCCTTACTGCGTGACCGCGCTTTTTCCGAGATATGCTTCGATAACCTTCGGATTGCTGCGGATATCGAGAGGCCCTCCTTCGGCAATTTTCTCTCCGTGATCGAGAACGATAATATGCTCAGAAATTTCCATAACTAGCTTCATATCATGCTCAATTAAAATGATCGTCACATCAAGCTCTTCTCTCATGCGATAAATTAAATCTGTCAGCTCTTTCGTTTCCTTCGGGTTCATTCCTGCTGCCGGCTCATCCAGCAATAGCACCTTTGGCCTTGCGGCAAGGGCACGAGCAATTTCTAAGCGCCGCTGTGCACCGTACGATAGATTTTGCGCTTCTTCATTTAGAAATTGCGCTAATCCAACGTATTCAAGCAAACGATAGGCTTCCTTTTGCGCTTCCTTTTCCTCACGGCGAACGTTCGGTAAATTCAGCAGCGTTCCAAACAGCCCGCTTTTTAAATGATTATGCAAGCCAACCATCACATTTTCAAGTACGGTCATGCTGTTAAACAAACGAATATTTTGAAAGGTACGGGCAATTCCAAGCTTTGAAATATCATGCGGCTTAAAGCCAACAAGCGATTGGTTTCCAAGCATAATTTCTCCCTCATCCGGATTGTACACACCCCATCGCCATCAAGGTAAAGTAATTAAATACCCCCAAAACGAAAAAAATGCGTTATTCTTTCTCTATCACCATGGAAAGGATGGCGCATTTTTGTATGACGTGTTCTGTATCTCAAGAATTACAGCTATTTGCAGAAGAGCTTCAACGACATGTATCACCAACTCATTTACAACATGTAGCTAAAGAAGTCGGATTTGTAAAACGAACCAGTAAATATCGAGCACAAGATCTAGCAGCTTTATGTGTATGGATAAGTCAGAGTGTGGCTCAAACCTCCTTGACCCAGTTATGTAGCGGTTTAGAAGCAGCAACAGGCATACTTATGAGTCCTGAAGGACTCAATCAACGGTTTAATACCAACGCTGTAGAGTTTTTACAGCACATATTAACTCAGCTCCTCACCCAAAAGCTATCTGCATCAAGAATATTTTCACCTCAGTATGCAACTACTTTTCAGCGGATTCGTATACTAGACTCCACTGCATTTCAACTGCCAAATGTTTTTGCATCCGTCTATCCAGGGGCTGGAGGATGCAGCCATAAGGCTGGTATTAAGATTCAATTGGAATATGATCTTCTAAGTGGACAATTCCTTCATATTCATATGGGGCCGGGTAAACAACACGATCGTACCTACGGTTCTCTCTGTGTACCTTCTGTAGAAGCAAAGGACTTGTGCATACGGGATTTAGGCTATTTTCATATCAAAGATCTTCAACACATACAAGAGCAGCAAGCATACTATATCTCTCGTATCAAATCTAATACACGCGTATACCAGAAAAATCCGAATCCTGAGTATTTTCAAGATGGAAGAATCAAAAAAGGATCTCAGTATATCCAACTAGATATGGAGGACCTGATGAACACTCTGCAACCAGGACAAACCTATGAAATACCAGACGCCTATATTGGAATGGCTGAAAAATTGCCGGCTCGTGTCATTGTTCATCGTCTTACAGAAGAACAACAGAAAAAACGCCTACAAGATCAAGCAGTTCGTGAGAAAAAGAAAGGGATGACGTATTCTCCTCGTAGTAAACGGTTGAGTGGGATAAATGTATATACGACGAACACCTCTACTGATATTGTCCCGACGGGACATGTCCATGATTTGTATTCCTTACGTTGGCAAATAGAAATTTTGTTCAAAATATGGAAATCGTTCTTTCAGATTGATCATTGTAAAAAGGTGAAGCGCGAGCGATTAGAGTGTCATTTGTATGGCCAATTAATAGCCATCTTACTTTGTTCTTCTACGATGTTTCAAATGCGGCAGTTACTTCTTGTGAAGAAAAAACGGGAGCTAAGTGAATATAAAGCAATGTATATGATTATGGATTATTTCCCTCTTTTACATAAAGCCATGGAAAAAGACACCACAGAAATATCAAGGATTCTACTTCGCCTGTTCAACCTCCTACAGCGTAACGGGCGAAAATCTCATAGGTACGAGAAGAAAACAGTCTTTGATATATTGGGTGTCGTATATCAGTATACCATGTCTGACAACCAAGCGGCTTAAGCAAAAAAAACTTCACCCGTGGGGGTTTATTTGGTATGCCAATTTTTAAATAGTTCAAGTTATATATTCTAGAAGTGCAATAGAATTTAACAAAAAGTCGCCTTACACAAAATTACCTTGATGGCGATGTGTACACACCCGTAATCATGTTAAAAAACGTTGTTTTTCCGGCACCGTTCGGACCAATCACTGCAGTAATTGATCCTTTTTCTACTGTCATTGAAATACCTTTCGCAGCAACAACACCGCCGAATCGCTTCGTCAAATTGGATACTGTTAAAATTGACATGTTCCTTCCTCCTTAAGCACCAAATGCTTTATCTTCCGCCTTCTCCACTGGCGCTGCCTTTACGCTTCCTTTTAGCTCTGCTTCGTTAAAGGCCGGATTCTTGGCCGGAATGAGCCCTTGCGGACGATAGATTGCAAAAATAATTAAGATACCGCCAAAGATAAAACGTTGCATTTTAGCTGGAGACAAAGCCTCGGGAACTGCCAAAGCACCGGATTGGCTTAATTGGTTCAGCCAATTTGTCAGCTCTGTTAGTACTTGCAAATTCAAAATGGTCATCATAGCAGCACCCAAAATAACACCTGGCACACTGCCCATACCTCCTAAAATTACCATAACAAGAATCGTGATTGACTCCATGAGCGTAAAGCTTGTCGGATCAACAAAAGTTTGTTTGCCGGCAAACACAACACCCATCATGCCGGAGAAGGAAGCTCCAATGGCAAACGCAAGCAGCTTCGTACGTACGAGATTAATTCCCATCGCTTGCGCAGCAATCTCATTTTCGCGTACAGCCTTCCAAGAGCGGCCAATTTTAGAATACTCAAAACGTCTGACTGCAAAAATAACGAACATCAAAATAGCTATAACGACGAAATAAAACTGACTCGAATTGTTCAAGGTAATACCAAACAAGGACGGCGCCTGAATCGAAGAAAGACCCATTGCACCATTTGTAATGTTAACCGGCTTGTCTAGATTATTGAACACAATCCGGATAATTTCACCAAAGCCAAGCGTTACAATTGCTAAGTAATCACCTTTTACACGAAGAACCGGAATCCCTAGCAGCACACCAAATAATGCGGCAACGAAGCCGCCAATCACAAGGAAGATCCAGAAGCTTTCGCCTGCAAGCGGATATTCTCCAAACGGCATGAAGTTCTGTGCTTGTCCTGTCGCGAAAATACCGTACGTGTAAGCACCAACTGCAAAGAAGGCAACGAAGCCTAAGTCTAAAAGTCCAGCAAAACCGACTACAATATTTAATCCGAGAGCCATTGCTACATAAATCCCAACTAAGGTCGCTACTTCCATATATGATTCATATGCCGGACCGGCACTTGCCGTAAACGGCAGCAGTACAACCATTACGAACAATCCTGCCGCCCACTTTACCTTCACTGAAAAATTTGTATAGTATAGCAGTAAGAGAGAGAATAATAGAAGCAAAAAGGCTGTAACCGATTTTTCGGCTAAATATAGACTAAGAGAAGTAATTGCAATGTACAGGGCGAGTAAAATCACCTGCAGTAATTTATGTTCTTTTAATTGTCCCAGCAAAGTTTTCATCTGCTCTCACCTACACTTTCTCTGTAACTGCTTTACCGAAGAGTCCCTCAGGCTTAAAGATCAGTACAATAATTAAAATCGCAAATGCAAAAACGTCCTTATACTCTGCTGCCAACACGCCGTGAGTAAGCACCGATAAGTTAGCTGACGCGAACATCTCGATTACGCCAAGTAAAACTCCTCCAACCATCGCGCCGCGAATGTTGCCGATACCGCCCATAACCGCGGCAGTAAAAGCTTTCATACCAAGAATAAAGCCGATATACGGATCGATTGTTCCGTATTGTACAGCAAACAAGACACCTGTTGCACCGCCAAGAGCGGAGCCGATAAAAAACGTAAGAGAAATGACCTTATTCACGTTTACAGACATTAACGCTGCTGTTTCACGATCCTGTGCCACCGCGCGCATCGCCATACCCCATTTTGTTCTGTTAACAAAGAAATCGAGCGCAACCATCATCACGATTGCTATCACAATGAGAATAAACGAAGATGACTTAATTTGTGCATTATTAAGTATTGAACTCATAGAAGATGCTTGAATTGTAACTTGATTGGTAAATAAAGACGGAGCTGTAATGATATAGTTCCCTTGCTTTAACTCTGTAATAAAACGCACAATATCCTGAAGCAAGAATGAAATCCCAATTGCTGTGATAAGTGTAATAAGTTTTGGCGCCTTCCGAAGCGGTCGATAAGCGACCCTCTCAATTCCCATTCCTAGAAATCCTGTCAATACAGATGAAGCTACAAGCACTAGAACAAGCGCAAGGATTGCCGGCATTGCTCCAATCCAACCAAATCCTGCCATTGCTAGAAAAATGGCTGTTCCAATAAAGGCGCCGGTCATAAAAATTTCACCGTGTGCAAAGTTAATCAATTCTAGAATTCCGTATACCATCGTATAGCCAAGTGCGACGATAGCATATACCGCACCTAATGTTAATCCGTCTAGGAGTACTTGCGGTAAAGTATGCAATATTTCTGCTAACATGTTGTCTCCCCGCTTTCAATTGTTTGTCATTCTGCTTTTCACAGCGTCCAGCAACTTCCCATGATGCGGAAGACAAATCATCAAACTTGTTCTGTCTCCATGTACTTACGTATATGCTGGATTTACATGAGAGGCCATAGCTCACTCATTTTCCTATGATCCACATGCGAAGTGAACAGCTTTGTAGGGCTTGGCAAGTTGCCCTTTTATTCAATTACATTTCTGAGCATACGATTTGTCTTTTCTTATTGCCCCTGCAATTCAGAATAAGAATATTTCAGTAAAATGCTGCTTCCAACGATCCCCAGCTTATATGGTCATAAGAACTACTGTTAAATATGGATTCTCCTTGCGCACCTCCAATTGTTAGAACATTTATAATGTTTTAAGAAAATAATAATGAATATTTAGAAAATTTACAATACTTTTTTTGTGAATCCTTTTCGGCACATACCACATAACGAAATAAAAAAGTGTCGAAATGTGTCGTTTTCCCATCTTGTTTATAAAGAATATTCTCGATTCAACAAAATTGCAATTCCTTGCTGCTCCCATCCTCGTTTCCATTCCAAGGAATCGTATACCTATTCAATCTAGCATAGAGAGATAGAGGTGCTTATATGTTGATCTTAAAATGATCTATCTTCTTTTCGCCAGTGAAAGCATTCTCATCAGAATGCGTATGGCATGTCTATGTACTTGTATATAAAAAGCTAAAACGATAGAAAGATAATTCTTGCTAAATTTAAATGATTAGAAATTTTATAAAAAGTTGTCCTGGATGTTTTTAAAAAGAAGTGATCCTTCAGGAATGAAATGATAATCGAAAGAGGCATGGAAGGCTTTCCATGCCTCTTTTTTGTTTTATTGCGTATTGCTTACTTCTCCTTCTTGCGTACCAGGATATGTTGGCCCATTCAGTTTATAAATGTAGATTTTTGAGAATTTATTATCTCCTTTTTCATCAAAACCAACCTTCGTTACAACACCTTCATAGCTTTGAATGCTGCGGACGGCATCGCGCACCTGCTCGCGCGATGGAAGCTTATTATCGTTTGCCGCAATCGCATCCTTAATCCCCTGAAGAACAACCCCTGCCGCATCATAGCCGTAAGCAGAGTATCCTTCAACGTCTTTGTTAAATTTCTTTTTGTAGTCCTCGATAAACTTTTTGCCTGCCTCTGTTTTTGATGGATCAGCTGCAATTGATGTATAAAATGCATTTTGTGATGCTGCTCCCGCAATTTCTACCAACGTACCAGAATCTAAACCATCGCCGCCCATAAACGGAATTGTAATACCTTTTTCACGCGCCTGCTTCAGCAGCAATCCGCCCTCTGCGTATAAACCGCCGAAATAAATTAAATCAGGCTTTTTCGCAAGCACTTTATTCAATACGCCGTTAAAATCCTTTTCTCCTACCGTAATCGATTCATAGCCCGCTATTTGCACTCCAAGCTTTTCAGCAGCCTCCTTAAAGGCCTTTGCCAATCCTGTACCATAGGCTGTTTTATCATCGATAACGAAAATGCTCTTTGCATTTAACGTTTTCATTGCATATTCTGCTCCCGCAGGACCTTGGAAATCATCGCGAGCACAAATTCGGTTTACCGATTTTAATTTACGGTCTGTTACATCGGTTGCTGTATTTGTTGGAGATACCATAACCAGGTTATTTTTCTCATACACTTCTGAAGAAGGAATCGCTACCCCGGAGTTCATATGGCCTACTACACCAAGAACATCTTTATCCGCACCAATTAACTGGGCGTTTGCTACGCCTTTTTTCGGGTCGGCTTGGTCATCATATGGAACAAGCTGCAGCTCAAATCCAAGCTTTTTAAACTCCTCTTTTTGTTCGTCTATTTGTAATTGTGCTCCAAGCTTAATCGCTTCCCCTTGCGTTGCAGAGCCGCCGGATAAAGGAGATTGTGTAACAATCTTAATAACCTTTCCGCTGCCGCCAGATGATGTGCTTGCCCCCGTTTGCTCCGTCTTGCTGCCGCAGGCTGCCAAGACTCCAACTGTAAGCACGGTAGACAAAGCTAGTGCCATTCCTTTTTTAAGTACCAATTTTGTTACCCCCTTATTTTTCGGAATTTTATAAATATTTAGTTAAATCATACAGGATGTCTCCCATTTGTACAACCTACTATCTTTCTAGTTTTTTTTTTATTTCTCGACATTCATTTCATAAAATTTTACAAATTTGTGACGAAAAAGTGAATTTAGTTCTCCTTTGCTCCCGCGGGTTTAGGAAAGTTGATTCATTAAGCAAATAAAGAGGCACGATTGTGGTCTCCTGGTTCGAACCTAATTGGAATCATGCAGAAGAGAAGCCATAAGCTCCTAAGGTTCTAGTACAAATATGGTACGATAGGTTGCAGCTATCATCAAAGCTTAGCTTGTATAGAAAGGACCGCCTATAAGGGGCAGTTGACAAAAGGGGGGAGCACTTTGTGCTCCCCCCTTCCCTTGTTGAACATGATCTAATACAATGGATACTTTCATTTTTTCCTTCTTTCTTCTTCCTATCCTTTTGCAATTACATTGCCCACAATCTGGACCTCCATCGTGTTCTTTGTTCCCGTTTCACGAACAGGCACCCGAAATTTTTTACCGGATGCCTGCAGCTAATAAAAAATCCAATCCATTAATTTTCTTTCTTCCCTTTGCAACAACCTGTACACACTCCATACCATGTTTTAACGCCTTCTGGGCTATCAACTACGTCAATCACTTCGTCACACACTTGACAGATAATCGTACCTTGTTTTACTTTCAATTCCTCAACCATCATTTTTTCTCCCCTTAACTCTTGTTTGTTAAAAACATGTTTAATCTTCTTTTTGGAACAATCTGTACACACTCCATACCATGTTTTAACACCTTCTGGGCTATCAACTACATCAATCACTTCGTCACACACTTGACAGATAATCGTACCTTGTTTTACTTTTAATTCCCCAACCATCATTTTGGGTCCCCCTAACTTTTGTTGAATAAAAACATGTTTAATCTTCTCTTTGGAACAATCCGTACACACTCCATACCATGTTTTAACACCTTCTGAGCTATCAACTACATCAATCACTTCGTCACACGCTTGACAGATAATCGTACCTTGTTTTATTTTTAATTCCTCAACCATCATTTTTGTCCCCCTCACTTTTGTCTGGTAAAATTTGTTTGATAACACATAATGGAATAAAGGAATCGTTTTTTATATCTTTATTAAGGTTTGATATTGATCATTTCAGTCAAACTATTTATAAGTGCTGGTTACAAATTTAAGCTTGTTTCATCTTGATAATGAGACCTGGTTTTTGATAAAGATGGAGTATCAGACATAATTTTTTGCAACATAATGATTTTTCCATCTAATTGTTTACTGATTTGTACTACATACGGATCAGAAATCCCCTTCTTCTTTGCTGCCTCGTGCATACTCTGACGATACTCATTTATACTCTCCCTGAGAGCTAATACATTTCTCAAAATCATGGTTGCTACTTCCTTTCTGCCATTTAAGCAATGTTGTTAATCTATAGAAACTAAGCTCTCTGTATAAAACCAGCACAAATTTTTACTCTCTAGATAAACATAGTGGCTGGAGTTTTATTTCAAGGTGAAGGTAACCCCTTACATCAAACGCTTACATTAAGCGCTTTCAAAAATAATTTCATTCTAAGCAGTTCGGCAAAGTAAAAGATACGTTCGGTCAATGAATTCCTCGGTGAATTCCACTCTTTTTGAACGATTACAATCCTTCCATTTACCATACCTGCCTATTGTACCGTTGACTACTTGTCTACTAAGTTGCCTTACAATTTAAGTATAGCTTTACTAATACTGTTTGTCAATACGGTTATGGTATTATTCTAAGCCTTATAAACTCATGATTCTTAAGCGGGAGTAGTCGAAATTGAAAGTTGACTAAAGCAGACTAGCACGCATAGTATCATCGTAAATACGCCACTTGCCATATTAGCCATCCGATTCTACGCTCCTGCGTTTGCTGCGCTATTGGCTTTCTTCATTGCCTTACTGGCGCCGTTTGGCCCTATGGTGATGTCTGATCAAAAGGATGTGATTTTTCGTGCGCTTTGGTGGGGAATGGATTATTACTATCTTTTTTAAACTGCAGATTTGTTATTATGTATTCGCATTAGTGCTGGTCCAAGCATTAGAAATGCATGATTATCGCTCTCTGACTCTCCCATTTGCCATGATCCTGATGGTCCTATCTGTTGTGATAGCACCTGATATGAATTATTTGGCTAACTTTATTGCAAATATTTGGACACCCTATTCTTTCGTGTTTGGCCTTTGTATGCCATTGTTTCTTTTCTTGATGGTTAAGGTTAAACTAAAATTTTGGGAGAAGAAAGGTAACTAAAAGAGAAAGTTTCTATCCCTTTTAGTTACCTTTCTTGGGCATATTTCTACTCAGTAGTTGCCTGCTTCATACACTGCTATTTTATTGACATGATTTTCGTACCGACCACCTTCAAAGGAGGTTGTTAACCGTATATCGGAAATATCAAAAACTAAGCTCGGACTATGGATCTTTTGTATCGGAACCAGTTAGGCTTTGTTTGAAGAACCAAATTCACGCATTTTTCCAATGACCGTTTCCTTAATTGCATCACGACCTGAACCTATAAATTTACGTGGATCATATACTTCTAAATCTGTATTTAATATCGCTCGTGCAGCTTTCGTAAACGCAATTTGATTCTCTGTATTTACATTAATTTTTGCCGTTCCTAATGAGATTGATTTTTGAATTTGATTGGTTGGAATGCCTGTACCACCGTGTAAAACCAAAGGTAAACCAATTGCTTTACAAATTTGTTCCATTTCCGTAAATCCTAAATTTGGCTCACCTTTATAAGGGCCGTGAACAGAGCCTAATGCGGGCGCAAGACAATCGATGCCAGTACGCTCTACCAACTCTTCACATTCTTTTGGATCTGCGTAGATAACTCCCTCTGCAACTACATCATCTTCTTGTCCGCCAACAGTACCTAACTCCGCTTCAACAGATACACCACGTTCATGGGCATATTCGACTACCTTTTTAGTGATTTCTACATTTTCTTCAAACGGATAATGAGAAGCGTCAATCATCACCGATGTAAAGCCAGCGTCAATGGCAGCTTTACATTTCTCAAAACTAGAACCGTGATCCAAATGGATGGCTACAGGAACTGTGATACCCATTTCCTCTATAAGAGCTTCCACCATGGCTGTTACTACCTTAAAACCCCCCATATAGCGAGCAGCACCCTCCGAAACACCGAGGATAACTGGCGATTTCTCCTCTTCAGCTGCGGATAAAATCGCTTGTGTCCATTCCAAATTATTGATGTTGAACTGACCAACCGCATACCCCTCTGCTAACGCCTTATTTAACATTTCTTTCATTGAAACTAAAGCCACACCAACATCCTCCTTAATAAATAGACCCTAACTTTTATTTCTTATAAGAGTCTATATATAAATTAATCATCTGCATACAATTCACATACGAACTCTCATACGTTATCGAGTTAATAGTTTCACAAGTTGCTGTCCATCTTCCCTGCACGAGATGAATTATAGTTCAACACATTAATCGCTTCACCAACTCATTAGTCGTTTCATATACTGTTATTTTATTGACACGATTTTCATGTCTGCCGCCTTCAAAAGGTGTTGTTAACCATATTTTTGCGATATCGCGAGCTAAGCCCGGACCAATGACACGCTCTCCCATAGCTAGTATGTTTGTATTATTATGTTCTCTCGTTGCCTTAGCACTAAACGTATCATGCACAAGCGCACAGCGGATTCCTTTTACTTTGTTGGCTGCAATGCTCATTCCAATACCTGTTCCGCAAATTAAAATCCCTCGATGTACTTCACCGCTTGCCACCTTTTCAGCTACTGGAATAGCATAATCCGGATAGTCAACAGAGGTATCACACTCACACCCTAAATCTACATACTCAATATTCATCTCCTCCATCAATGAGATGATCTCTTTACGAATATTCATACCGCCATGATCAGATGCAATCGCTACTTTCATTTTTCTTCCTCCTCATGTATTTCTAGTGTAAAAGTGTTTCTAGTAATCTATATTTATCATGTTTATCGATTATTTCAGCATTAACGTTTTCAAGTTCTTTATGGATGATTTTATTTTCCTTCATTCCAACAGCCCGACCTGAATATCCATTTACCAACAGTTCTACTGCCGTAACGCCCATTTTACTTGCTAATACCCGATCAAATGCTGATGGATTTCCTCCTCTTTGTATGAAACCTAATACCGTAGTTCTTACACTCATATTTAAATTCTCTTCAATATATCGTTGTAATTCCTGCAAATCATACATTCTTTCTGTTACGATGACGAGGTTATCTTGTTTTCCGTTACTTATTCTTGCATGTAACTTTGAACATATGGTATCAAAATCTAATTTTTTTTCTGGAGTAGATATGATCTCTCCTCCACCTGCTAAGGCTGAATATAAGGCTAAGTCACCACAATATCTTCCCATTACTTCAACAATAGTTGTTTTATCATGAGAAAAATCTGTATCTTTAATTTTTCCAATGCAATCCAATACTGTATTTAACGTGGTGTCAAATCCAATAGAGTAATCTGTATAGGCTAAATCATTGTCAATCGTTCCGGGTATACCGATTACTTTCATACCGAGTTCATGTAATTTTTCAGCCCCTTTTAAAGATCCTTCCCCACCTATTACAACCAAAGAATTTATACCAAAGTTTTGTAAGACCTGAAGAGCCTTTTTTCTTCCTGTTTCCTTCATAAATTCTAAGGATCTAGACGTTTTTAATATCGTTCCGCCTCTATCTGCAATATCCTCTACCTCTGAAGAAGTTAAGGGGTGAATTTTACCGTCAATTAAACCTTGGTATCCACACTGTATGCCCATTACCTCTAGATGATAGTGATTTGCTGCTTTTACTACAGCCCTGATGGCGGCATTCATTCCTGGGGCATCTCCACCACTTGTTAAGATCCCTAGTTTATTCATGAGCCCTACACCTCTTACACAATTAAGAATTTTAGTAGTTTATGAAGAAATTCCAGCAGCTAGATAAACGTAGCCGCTGGAACTTTATTTAGCATTGAATCATGTATAAATAGTCTTTCTTAACTAGTTTTCTGTAGTTCTTCTTCAACATTCTGACTTAGAGCCTTTCCTGACTGTTTTACCAAGAAAAGAATAATACAAGACCCTATAATCATGCTAATTCCCATGAAAATCATACTAGTCGTAAACGACCCTGTTATATCCTTAATGTATCCCACAACATACGGTCCAAAGAATCCGCCAAGATTTCCTATACTGTTAATGAGTGCAATCGCACCTCCAGCGGCAGCTCCCGTTAAGAAAGAAGGCGGGATCGCCCAAAATGGAGAGTATGCACCAAATGCTCCACATAGAGCGATTGTTAGAAATACAAATGATAATACAATGCTTGTACTTGCCACATAGCTGCTAATCATCATGGCAATCGCACTTATTGTTAAACATACCGCCACATGCCAGCGTCTTTCGTTCTTCTTGTCTGAATGGTTCCCAACTAAAATCATTGCCACCATCGCACACACGTACATCAGTCCTAAAATCCAGCCCATGTTTTGCATGCTAAGACCCGTTGTCTCAGATAAACCTTTCGAAATGGTTGGTAAAAACATATTGATTCCGTAATAACCAACCATCCAGCAAAAATACCCTACAGATAAGATGAGCACGTCACGGTCCTTTAGAGCCTGTGCGAATGTGTAGTGTTTTACTTGTTGTTTTTCAAGGTTTTCTTTTGTTATAACGTCAATTAACCATCGTTTCTCATCTTTGTTCAACCATTCTACATCTTCAATTTTATCGTCAAGATAAAAGTAAGCAATGACCCCTAAAATAATAGCCGGAATCGCTTCCAAAATAAACAACCATTGCCAGCCAGCTATGTCTAACCATTCAATACCTAGTAAAAAAGTGGAGAGTGGAGCACCTAACGCATTTGCACCTGGTATCGCCAACATGAATCCTGCGATCGCTTTCGCATGATGTTTTGTTTGATAAAAACCGCTTAAGTAAAATACCATACATGGATAAAAACTAGCTTCAGCAACCCCTAATAGAAACCGTGCTGTATAAAATTGCATCGGAGTTTGCACGAAAGCCATTCCGACAGCAAGGATACCCCATGTAACCATGATTCTACTAATCCATTTTCTTGCACCAATTTTTGTCATCATAGCGCTTCCAGGTACTTCTAAAAGGAAATAACCAAGGAAGAAGATCCCTGCTCCAAATCCAAAAACAGCATTAGAGAACCCCAGATCTTCGTTCATTTGCAGAGCAGCAAAGCCAATGTTCACTCTATCTAGTATAGCGATTATAAAACATAGAAATAAAAACGGAATTAATCGTAACGTGACTTTTCTAGTAGCTGAACGTTCTAACGCGAGTTGATCCAAAATAATTCCTCCTGACGCTTTCATGCCTTTCTTTTTTCAAACCTTCATTTCTTCGAAGTCGAAGGTAACCCCTTACATTAAACGCTTTCAAAAACACTTTCATTATGAGTCATTCAACAAAACGAAAGATAACTCATGTCAATTAAATCTTCAACAAATTTTTCTCTTATGGTCTCCATTTTTTAAACGATTAAAAACTGTCTATCCACCCTCTCTTCATCTTGTATCCTTTGTTACTTGTCTACTAAGTTAACTTACAATATGAGTATAACTTTACTAGTGTTGTTTGTCAATACGATTCTGTACTTCATACAAATCTTATGAAACATTCATAATCTTTACACTGATACTACAGCATAGCAGCAAATCCATAAAAAAGAAAAAATCCCCCTCCTTCTTTAGGATGGGGATCTCTATTGTGTAGGATTATATTTACTTAAGCTTATTTAATGCCCTTCAATTTCCTTAGATTAATCTCTCCAATACCGATCATATAAGTTTTGCATATGTTTCGTCATGATTTCGACTGCTTCTTGTTCATCGTGATGTGCAATTGCTTGAATAAGTAATTGATGCTCCTTGAAATTAATATCTCTATAATCTGGTCGAGTTACGGTACGATCCCGAATAAATGTCCACATTTCCTGTTGTTTCATTGCATTACTAATCGCTGCCATGATGTTAATAAATAGATCATTGTGGGACGCCTTAGCAATGCCGCAGTGCAATTTCTCATCTGTTTCTGGCACATATACACCAGCCTTCGTTTCTTCCTCCATCTGTTTGATGGTTGCACGAAGATCCTCTATATCTTCATCTGTAGCTCTTTGCGCTGCAAATTTTACAATAATAGGCTCTATATTCATCCTTACTTCTACAATATCCTCTGGGGATATAGAATCAAAAAAGATGGCTGATTGGGACTTATCGGATGCAACTTGATTGCTTTTCACATAAACGCCTTCGCCCTGACGAGAGTAAATAATACCATTTAATTCTAATGCGCTAAGAGCCTGACGAATAGGAGCACGGCTTACACCGAACTGTTCACATAGTTCTCTTTCAGCTGGCAATTTATCACCTATTTGAAATGCGCCCGATTGGATTTGCGAAAGAATTTGATTATAAATTTGCATATATAATTTCTTACTAGATACTGGATTAAAACTAATGATAATCACTTCTCCCTCTATTGTATTCATTATCCTTTACGTAATTAGATATAAATAATTATATAGAAATTTATTTAAAAGGGCAATCAATCTAAGGGTTTGAAGGAATCAAGCAGTTTTGGGCAGAAATGCTTTCAATAAACAGCTCTAAGCAAACTTATTGTTACTGAATTTTAAAAGCATTTACATCTTCTTTTAACTCTTTAGACATTTCTGTAGTTCTTCTTCAACATTCTGACTTAGAGCCTTTCCTGACTGTTTTACCAAGAAAAGAATAATACAAGACCCTATAATCATGCTAATCCCCATGAAAATCATACTAGTCGTAAACGACCCTGTTATATCCTTAATGTATCCCACAACATACGGTCCAAAGAATCCGCCAAGATTTCCTATACTGTTAATGAGTGCAATCGCACCTCCAGCGGCAGCTCCCGTTAAGAAAGAAGGCGGGATCGCCCAAAATGGAGAGTATGCACCAAATGCTCCACATAGAGCGATTGTTAGAAATACAAATGATAATACAATGCTTGTACTTGCCACATAGCTGCTAATCATCATGGCAATCGCACTTATTGTTAAACATACCGCCACATGCCAGCGTCTTTCGTTCTTCTTGTCTGAATGGTTCCCAACTAAAATCATTGCCACCATCGCACACACGTACATCAGTCCTAAAATCCAGCCCATGTTTTGCATGCTAAGACCCGTTGTCTCAGATAAACCTTTCGAAATGGTTGGTAAAAACATATTGATTCCGTAATAACCAACCATCCAGCAAAAATACCCTACAGATAAGATGAGCACGTCACGGTCCTTTAGAGCCTGTGCGAATGTGTAGTGTTTTACTTGTTGTTTTTCAAGGTTTTCTTTTGTTATAACGTCAATTAACCATCGTTTCTCATCTTTGTTCAACCATTCTACATCTTCAATTTTATCGTCAAGATAAAAGTAAGCAATGACCCCTAAAATAATAGCCGGAATCGCTTCCAAAATAAACAACCATTGCCAGCCAGCTATGTCTAACCATTCAATACCTAGTAAAAAAGTGGAGAGTGGAGCACCTAACGCATTTGCACCTGGTATCGCCAACATGAATCCTGCGATCGCTTTCGCATGATGTTTTGTTTGATAAAAACCGCTTAAGTAAAATACCATACATGGATAAAAACTAGCTTCAGCAACCCCTAATAGAAACCGTGCTGTATAAAATTGCATCGGAGTTTGCACGAAAGCCATTCCGACAGCAAGGATACCCCATGTAACCATGATTCTACTAATCCATTTTCTTGCACCAATTTTTGTCATCATAGCGCTTCCGGGTACTTCTAAAAGGAAATAACCAAGGAAGAAGATCCCTGCTCCAAATCCAAAAACAGCATTAGAGAACCCCAGATCTTCGTTCATTTGCAGAGCAGCAAAGCCAATGTTCACTCTATCTAGTATAGCGATTATAAAACATAGAAATAAAAACGGAATTAATCGTAACGTAACTTTTCTAGTAGCTGAACGTTCTAATGCGAGTTGATTCAAAACAAGTCCCCCTTATGCGCTTTCATGCTGTCCTTTTTCAAACCTTCATTTCATCGAGTTTGAAGGTAACCCCTTATATTAAACGCTTTCAAAAATACTTTCATTCTGATTCATTGAGCAAAATGAAAGATAATTCATGTCAATTGAACCTTCAATAAATTTCTTTCTTATGTTATCCATTTTTCAACAATTACAAGTGTTCTATCAATCCTCTCCCTGCCACTTTATCCCTCGTAACTTGTATGCTAAGTCAACTTTAAACGCAAGTATAACTTTACTATTATTATTTGTCAATACGATTCTGCACTTCATACAAATCTTATGAAACATTCATAATTCTTACATTGATACTACAGCATAGCATTAGATCTATGAAAAAAAAATTCCCCTTCCTTTTTTAAGATGAGGAATTTTATTATGTAAGATTATATTTACTTAAGCTTATTAAATGCCCTTCAATCTTCTTAGATTAATCTCTCCAATACTGATTATATAAGTTTTGCATATGTTTCATCACGATTTTGACTGCTTCTTGCTCATTGTGATCCACAATCACTTGAATTAATAATCGATGCTCCTTAAAGTTAATATCCATGTTGCTTTTATTAATTATTTACTGGGACTTAGGAACGCTCAATTTCTATGTTAGCTATTTTTTCATAGTATTGGATAATGCCCCCATGGTCGTCGTTTAACCTGCCATCCGCTTTAAGTGCATGGAATATTTCTAAAAGCTGACTTGTTATATGAAGAGATTCCAGCAGCTAGACAAACGCAGCCACTGGAATCTTATTTTGAGGTTGAATCATATATTGATGGACTTTTTGTATTAACTAGATTTTTCTAGTTTTTTTTCGCTATCCTGACTTAGGGCCTTTCCTGATTGTTTTACCAAGAAAAGAATAATACAAGAACCTATAATCATGCTGCTACCCATGAAAATCATACTCGTTGTAAAGGATCCTGTTATATCCTTAATGTATCCTACAACATACGGCCCGAAGAATCCGCCAAGATTTCCTATACTGTTAATGAGTGCAATCGCACCTCCAGCGGCTGCTCCCGTTAAGAAAGAAGGCGGGATCGCCCAAAATGGAGAGTATGCACCAAATGCTCCGCATAGAGCGATTGTTAGAAATACAAATGATAATACAATGCTTGTACTTGCAACATAGCTGCTAATCATCATGGCAATTGCACTTATTGTTAAACATACCGCCACATGCCAGCGTCTTTCGTTCTTCTTGTCTGAATGGTTCCCAACTAGAATCATTGTCACCATCGCACACACGTACATCAGTCCTAAAATCCAGCCCATGTTTTGCATGCTAAGACCTGTTGCCTCGGATAAACCTTTCGAAATAGTTGGTAAAAACATGTTAATTCCGTAATAACCAACCATCCAGCAAAAATATCCTACAGATAGGATTAAAACGTCACGATCCTTTAAAGCCTGTGCGAATGTGTAGTGCTTTACTTGTTGTTTTTCAAGATTCTCTTTTGTTGTAACGTCAATTAACCATTGTTTCTCGTCTTTATTTAACCATTTTACTTCTTCAAGTGTGTCATCAAGATAGAAATAAGCGATAACACCCAAGATAATAGCTGGAATCGCTTCCAAAATAAACAACCATTGCCAGCCAGCCATATCTAACCATTCAATACCTAACAAAAAGGTGGAGAGCGGAGCACCTAATGCATTCGCACCTGGTATTGCCAACATGAATCCTGCAATCGCTTTTGCATGATGCTTCGTTTGATAAAAACCGCTTAAGTAAAATACCATACATGGATAAAAACTAGCTTCTGCAACCCCTAACAAGAATCGCGCTATATAAAATTGCATTGGAGTTTGTATGAAGGCCATAAAAACAGCAATGAGGGCCCATGTAATCATGATTCTACTAATCCATTTTCTTGCGCCAATTTTCGTCATCATGGCGCTTCCGGGTACTTCTAAAAGGAAATAACCAAGGAAGAAGATCCCTGCTCCAAATCCAAAAACAGCATTAGAAAAACCCAGATCTTCGTTCATTTGCAGAGCAGCAAATCCAATATTCACCCTATCTAGTATAGCTATTACAAAACATAGAAATAAAAACGGAATTAATCGTAACGTAACTTTTCTAGTAGTTGAACGCTCTAATGCGAGTTGATTCAAAATAATTCCCCCTTCAGTTATCATGCCTTCCTTTTTTCAAGCCTTCATTTCATTAAAATTGAGGGTAATCCCTCTCGTCAAACGCTTACATTAAGCGCTTTCAAAAATATTTTCACTCTAAGCGGTTCGGCGAAACAAAAGATAGATTATCTCAATTTCCCCTTCAATAACTTTCTCCCTCATAGCCCCCTCTTTTTGAACGATTACAAACTTTCTATCTTTATATTTACCCTCCTTTCATTTTTGTATCCTTGGTAACTTGTATACTAAGTTACCTTACAACTTAAGTATAGATTTATTAGTATTGTTTGTCAACACGATTATGGAATTATTCTAAGCCTTATGGAAAATTCATAATTCTTAAGCTGCTATCGTAGCATAGTATCAGATCGATGAAGGATAAAACAATTCCCCTTCATTCTTTAAGATAGGGGAATTTAGGGTGTAATATTTACACTCACATACTATTTAAGCTTTTTTAATGCCTTTCAAACTACTTATCTAGGCGAAATTTTCTTGCCCTAATCCCTCCAATATCGATCATATAAATTTTGCATATGTTTCGTCATGATTTCGACTGCTTCTTGTTCATTGTGATCTGCAATTGCTTGAATGAGTAATTGATGCTCCTTGAAATTAACATCTCTATAATCTGGTCGAGTTACGGTGCGATCCCGAATAAATGTCCACATTTCCTGTTGTTTCATTGCATTACTAATCGCCGCCATGATGTTAATAAATAAATCATTACGGGACGCCTTAGCAATGCCGCAGTGCAATTTCTCATCTGTTTCTGGCACATATACACCAGCCTTCGTTTCTTCCTCCATCTGTTTGATGGTTGCACGAAGATCCTCTATATCTTCATCTGTAGCTCTTTGCGCTGCAAATTTTACAATAATAGGCTCTATATTCATCCTTACTTCTACAATATCCTCTGGGGATATAGAATCAAAAAAGATGGCTGATTGGGACTTATCGGATGCAGCCTGATTGCTTTTCACAAAAACACCTTCGCCTTGACGGGAATAAATCATACCATTCAATTCTAATGCGCTAAGGGCTTGGCGAATAGGGGCGCGGCTTACACCAAACTGTTCACATAGTTCTCTTTCAGCTGGCAGCTTATCACCAATTTGAAATGAACCCGATTGGATTTCCGAAAGAATTTGATTGTATATTTGTATATGCAATTTCTTACTAGACACTGGACTAAAACTAATAATAGTAATCACTTCTCCCCATATTGCTTATTATATTTCAAGTAATTAGCCATACATAATTAGATAAAAATTCACATAAAAGAGCAGTGAATCTAAGGATTTAAAATAAGGATTGTTTGATAGGAAGATTTTAACAAATGGCTATACGTAGACCTAGTTTATCCATTAACTCTTTTCATCCCTTTAATAATAATATACAGGCATACCGAATCGGGATGCCTGTATATTAAAATACAATATAAATTAATCCATGTGTGAACCACCGTTAATATCGATTTCTTCACCTGTAATATAAGATGCTTCTTCTGAAGCCAAAAATGCAATCGCTGATGCAATTTCTTCTGTTTCTCCTGGTCTTCCCATAGGGATTGATGCAATTACATTCTTTGCCTGTTCTTCAGGAAGGGACTTCCAGATATCTGTATTCACAAGTCCTGGTGCCACACAGTTTACCGTAATTCCATCCAGTGCAACCTCACGAGCAAGGTTTTTAGAGAAGCCTAATACGGCAGCTTTTGAAGCGGAATAATGCGGGCCTCCAAATACGCCTCCTCCTCGTTTAGCTGAAACGGAAGAAAGACTAATGATTCTGCCATATTTTTGTTTTTTCATTGTTTCCAGTACAGCTTGAGTACATAAGAATAACCCAAACATGTTTACATTAAATACTCTTGTGATGTCCTCAAGTGTCATATCTTCAACAGTTACTTTTTGTGAAATCCCTGCATTATTGACAAGGATATCGATTCTGCCATATGTTTGAAGAACCTTCTCAACCATAGCCTCATTCGATTCTTTGCTCGTTACATTTAATTCTACGCCTAAAGCTCTTCCTCCAGCTTCGGTAATCGCGTTCACTGTATCCTGAATTCCATCCATATTGAGGTCAGCGACAACAACTGCCGCTCCCTGTTTTGCAAGTGTTAACGCGATTGTGCGTCCAATCCCCTTTTTAGAACCGCTACCCGTTACAATGGCTACTCTATTATCTAATCTAAACATATTCTACTCTCTCCCCTGGTTTCTTTACTTCAGCATTTCTTTCGCTGTTTTAACTATATTTTCGATCGTAATTCCATTCATCTCTAACAATTTTTCATATGGCGCAGATTCTCCAAACTTATCTTGTACCCCGATTCTTCTTACAATCCCCTTGCCTTCTTCTGCTACTACCTCACAGACTGCACTTCCCAAACCATTTAAAATATTATGGTCTTCAACCGTAATGATTTTGCCAATATTTAAACATTCAACTACAGCTTCTCGATCTAGAGGCTTAAGCGTATGCATATCTAATAACTTTACAGAAATTCCTTCTTGTTCCAATTGCTTAGCTGCTTCTAAAGCAAGGCATACTGTGTCACCATTTGCAATAATTGCGATATCTTTTCCGTCCTGAATCTGTTTTGCTTTCCCAATTGTAAATTCTTCATTTTCATCATAGATAAATGGAACTGTGTCCCGAGTAAAACGAAGGTATACTGGGCCATAGATTTCTGCTGCTTGTGCTACTAGCTTTCTAGTAGAATGATAGTCAGCACCCATAATAACAGTCATATTTGGAATCGTTCTTAATACTCCCATATCCTCGATACTTTGATGACTTCCCCCATCATTCGCTGGTGTAAGCCCGCCATGAGAACAAGCAATCTTTACATTTAAGTTCGGATAACAAATTTCTTGGCGAATCTGTTCCGCCATTCGCAACGAACCAAATACTGCGTAAGTGCTTACAAAAGGGATTTTACCAGTTGTCGCAAGTCCTGCAGCTAAGCCAGCACCATTTTGCTCCGCTATCCCAACATTCACATGTTGATTCGGGAATTGTTTGGAAAATGCTGTAGTTTTACATGACTTACCGATATCAATATCCACTACATAAATATTTTTATTCTTTTTGCCCAATTCGACAATTTCATCACCAAAGGCGTCTCTTGTAGCTTTTTTCATTACAACTTTGTCTGCTGTTACGCTCATTATTTTAACCCCCCGGATACTTCTTCTAGTGCCTCGGCATACTCCTTATCATTTGGAGCAACACCGTGCCAGTTGACTACATCTTCCATGAAAGATACTCCCTTACCTTTTACCGTGTTACATACGATACACTTCGGCTTTCCATTTTTTGCGTCTCTCACATAGTCTAATGCCGCAACAATCTCTTCCATAGAATGCCCATCAATTCTTTTCGTTTCAAAGCCAAATGCTTCAAACTTCTTTTCTAAATCTAGATTTGGCATAACTTCCTCTGTTGTACCATCGATCTGCAATCCATTATCATCAACAAAGACAACTAAATTGTCTAATTTATATTTCACTGCGCTTTGCGCCGCTTCCCAGATTTGGCCTTCTTGACATTCGCCGTCTCCTACCATAGCGAAAACTCGATAAGCTTTTTCATCTCTTTTGCCGGCTAGTGCCATTCCAACTGCACAAGAAAGCCCCTGTCCTAAAGACCCAGTAGAAATATCAATACCAGGGCACTTTTTCATATCAGGATGTCCTTGAAATGGAGATCCATACTGTCTTAAAGTGTAAATCGTTTCATACGGTACATACCCTCGTAAAGCTAATGCTGCATATTGGATCGGACAAACATGTCCTTTTGATAAAACAAATCGGTCACGGTCTTCCCATTTGGGATTATTAGGATCAATATTCATTTCCCCAAAATAAAGCGCCGCCATTACATCAGCTGCGGATAGGGAACCTCCTGGATGCCCCGATTGTGCTTTGTGAATCATCGTAAGCGCTGTCTTTCGAAGCTCAATTGCTTTTTGCTTTAATTCTTCAATATTACTTGCTTTCATACCAGTCACCCCATTAAATTATGACTTGCCGTTTTTAGATTTTAGTTAAAAGCTTCTCAGTATTGTTATGTTGTTCACTTGTCTACTAAGTTGCCTTATGAGTTTAGTATATCACCAATCTAATCTTTGTCAACTTAGATTTTATTTAAATGAATCTCATTGCCTTATTGTAAAGAAACTCAATTTCTACACCTTAAAAAGTCATTCTCCTTGTGGAATGATTAAAGAAGCAGGTCTACCATCAAAATGCAATCTTATATGTAATACATGATTTTGAGAGGAAACCTTGATTTTTCTATGCTATGGAAACAAAAACACCCCCGACTTTTGGGCTGTTGAGGAGTACTTTGGATGCAGGAGCATTGTCGATATATTTCGAAAAATAAAAATATTTTTATTGCATTCTGTTTCTGTTCCCACTATTATTGGCACTGTACATCATTTCTTGTAGGAAAAAGGAGGAATTGTAATGACAAATGTTACATTTATGGGAAATCCTGTTACATTGCTTGGCAATGAAGTAAAGGTAGGAGAGCAAGCACCGAATTTCACGGTATTAGCTAATGATTTATCTCCTGTAACATTAGATACTTATAAAGGTGCAGTGAAATTAATTAGCGTAGTTCCTTCTGTAGATACAGGGGTATGCGCTGCGCAGACACGTAAATTTAACGAAGAAGCTGCAGGTCTTGAAAATGTGAAGGTATTAACGATTAGCGTGGATCTTCCATTTGCCCAAAATCGTTATTGTGCAACAGAAGGTCTTGAGAATGCGGTAACGCTTTCTGACCACCGCGATCTTTCCTTCGGGCAAGCATACGGCGTTGCGATTGAAGAGCTACGTTTATTAACTCGCGCTGTGTTCGTAATTAACAGCGAAGACCAAGTAACATATGTAGAATATGTAAGCGAAGTAACAAATCATCCAAACTACGAGGCAGCACTTGAAGCTGCAAAAGCTGCGAAATAAGCAAAGAGACCTCCGTTTCGGAGGTCTCAGCCATATTTCTGAGAATGGACTACTCCTGTTTTTATGGGTGCCTTACCGCTGCAGATACAAGTGGCGGTACTATACGATTTCCCAAAGGATTTGGGCATGACATATATCGAATGTAACTCTTCATCAGAAATAATTTCTTCAATCAAGTATTAGCATATTTCTTATCATGATTTTTAGGCCTCTATATAGAGAGTGGAATATCGGCAATTTACTAGAACACACATATGTATACCTTTCCCGAAAAGCCGCCCTCGTCTCGTATTTAAATTTGTGCCTCCAAAAATACTCATCTAGATTGCCCTTCTATACTTGCTAGTTATGGACTAAAGCGTACAAAGATTCCTTCTGACCTTAGGACGCTTTTTTATTACACCTCAAAATTATTGGCTGATCTCACAGACCACACCCACTAACAAATGAATGAACAGAAGAAATCAAATTACTTAGACCTTATAAGTACAAATATTTGAAATTCTTCTAGTCCAACTTATAGGAAGCACATATTTATAAAATGAATTGTATTAAAAATTCAATGATATCGATACATTTAAGAGTAGATTTATTTCAACGATCGGTGCTATACTAAAATTGTAAGGTTACTTAGTAGACAAGTTGACAACAAAACAATATTGCGGATCTTTAATTAAAGTCTAAAAACAATTTGTCTTAAGGTTTATTTTGTATACTTGTGAATTTTCTAATACACCAAAGTTTACCCAAAACTCTTAAGTGCTTCTGAAATTTCACAAGAAATAGGTATTACTTCATCAATAAATGTAAGCGATTTTTTACAAAGGAGAATTGGATATGTCAGGAACAATGACTCAAACAAAAGCAGAACAAGAATTACTAAACTTATCTGCTAGCCTAGAACAATTTGATGTACTGGATCAACTGTTAAACCCAGAGGTTCAGCAATCTCTGACTGTCTTAATAGAACAGTTGCCAAAATTGACTGAACTTGTAAGTATATTAACTAAGTCTTATGAATTTGCTCAATCAGTTGCTACTGATGAAGTATTAAAGAGCGATACTATTGGAGCAGTTCAAGAAATTATGGGTCCTGTAATACATTCTGTAAAAAGCGTTGCAGCTACTGCCATTGAAGCGAAAGACCGCGCTGAGGAAAGCAATGAAATAATCGGTCTGTTTGGTTTGTTAAAGATGCTAAAAGACCCGCAAGTGCAGAAGCTTTTCCGTTTCGTAAACGCTTATCTTCAAATTAGTAAAGAACGCAATAGCAACCAATAGTTTTTTTACATTTCAATCAATAAGGACGGAGAATAAACTATGTCAAAACATATCGTTATCTTAGGAGCCGGTTATGGCGGGCTTCTAGCGGCTTTAAACGTTCGTAAATATGTAAGCAAGGTTGATGTACAAGTTACTGTAATTAACCAGTACCCGACACACCAAATCATCACAGAGTTGCACCGTCTTGCAGCAGGAAGCATTACTGAGCCAGCTGTATCGATTCCACTGGAGAAACTTTTCAAAGGAAAGGATATTGACCTTAAGATCGCAAAAGTTGATTCCTTCTCAGTAGATAACAAAGAAGTGAAACTTTCCGATGGTTCCACTTTAACATACGATGCTCTCGTTGTCGGTTTGGGAAGCAAAACCGCTTATTTCGGTATTCCAGGATTGGAAAAACATAGCTTGGTGTTAAAATCCGTAGAGGATGCTAACAAAGTTTATCAGCATATTGAAGATCGCATTCGCGAATATGCAAGGACCAAAAATGAAGCTGACGCTACCATTTTAATCGGCGGCGGTGGATTAACCGGCGTTGAGCTAGTTGGTGAAATTGCTGATAAGATGCCTAAGCTTGCTAAAGGCTATGGAGTAGATCCTAAAGAAGTGAAGCTATTACTCGTAGAAGCAGGTCCAAAGATCCTGCCAGTCCTGCCTGATTCGTTAATTGAGCGTGCAACAGCTAGTTTAAAAGCGCGCGGCGTTCAATTCCTAATGGGTCTTCCTGTTACTAACGTTGAGGGAAATATCGTTAGCTTAAAAGATGGTCAGCGGATTGTCACCAATACATTCGTTTGGACAGGTGGAGTACAAGGTAACCCTCTAGTGGGTGAATCTGGTCTTGAAGTCAATCGTGGACGTGCAACTGTGAATAATTATTTACAATCTACTTCTCACCCAGATGTGTTTGTTGCAGGTGACTGTGCCGTTGTATTCGCTGAAGATGGTCGCCCATACCCACCTACTGCACAGATTGCTTGGCAAATGGGAGAGCTAATCGGCTACAACTTATTTGCCTACCTAGAAAACAAATCATTTGAAGCGTTCAGTCCGGTTAACTCAGGGACACTTGCAAGCTTAGGCCGTAAGGATGCTGTTGCTACAATTGGAGCAAACTCCACTCAGCTTAAAGGGCTGCCAGCAACTCTGATGAAGGAAGCAAGCAACGTTCGTTACTTATCACATATTAAAGCATTGTTCAGCTTAGCTCACTAAACCAAACAATTATTAAAGATAAAAAACATCTAGTTTACTTGATTCCATGTATACTAGAGATGTGAGACATTGTTATCTCACACATAACCCTAAACAAACAGGCTTCCTCTCCCGAAGCCTGTTTATTATGTCTAAAGGGTTCTAGTTTACTTCTTACCTATACTCTTATTAATTCTTCCCTACAGGCAGCAAACAGTACTCCATATGTCCGAAGTGTATGTGGCAATACATGGGGGGTGGTAAGTTCAATTATAAGAAAAGAAGCGATTATAAACTAAAATAATGCTACCCCAAGTAAAGGAGTTAACTAATATCCTCATTCAAACTTGATTAGCTTTGCTGGTTCAACTCCTGTTGGGAAGCATCTCGTAGAACTAAAAAGAAACCCTCATCCGAATCACTTCGGATGGGGGTTTCTTCAGCCTTCTTGTTTAGCTTCCTTCCAAACTTCCGTAACGGCTCCGGATTCGTTTACATCAATAACGAGTGTACCATTGCTATAACGGTCCTTTTCTTTTAAAGATTGTACATCAAGCTCTTCTGCTGCCTGTCTTTCTAGCTTCACGAAAATCCTGTAAGCATCATCTGCTATCTCCGCTCCGACAATCCGGTAAGGATTTGCCTTTAGCTCTTTGAAAATTAAATGTCCACGCTTCGCTCGAGACGATGGCTCAATTTCGGACACCTTCATTTTCTTCACGCCGCCGCGCTGCGTAACAAGAATAAGTGTCTCTGCTTCCGAATGCAAGGCAAAGCCGCGCACCACATAGTCGTCTTCCTTTACACTTATCCCTTTTACACCAGCAGCGCGGACGCCGACAGGACTCGCTTCTTCCTCATGAAAACGCAAGGCATACGCACCGTGCGTAATAAGTACAAGCTCCTGCTTTCCATCCGTAAGCAATACATCCGTCACTTCATCATCGCTTTTTACATTAACCGCAACGAGCGCTTTAGAATAACGCTGTACCTTATACTGCTTGAGTTCTGTTTTCTTCACCATTCCTTTTTTGGTCACAAATAACAAAAAGCGATCGTCTTCCTCAAAGTTCCGCACCGTAACCGCAGCTATCATAATCTCATCTTTTTCAAGGGAGACAATGTTCGCAACGTGCTGGCCTAAGTCCTTCCAGCGTATATCTGGCATTTCATATACAGGCAAGTATAGATAATTCCCCTTATTGGTAAACAGAAGAACGGTATCCGTCGTGTTCACATCTAAACGGGCAAGCAGGCGATCCCCTTCCTTCATACCAAAATCTTTTCCATTGGAAGCGTTATAGGAACGCCAGCTTGTTCGCTTCAGATAGCCTTCTTTTGTAATTGTAACGATGACATCCTCCTGCGGAATCATTACTTCCATATCGATTTTGATTTCTTCAATTTCATCTTCAATCATCGTGCGTCGTTCATCCGCATATGTTTTCTTCACGCGCTTTAAATCTGTTTTAATGACTTGAAGAAGCTTTTTTTCACTATTCAAAATAAGAAGAAGCTCTTTAATTTTTTCATTAAGCTCTTCTGCCTCTTTTTGCAGCGCTGTAATGTCTGTATTTGTTAAACGATAGAGCTGCAACGAAACAATTGCCTCCGCCTGTGCTTCTGTAAACGTAAATTTTGCTATTAAATTATCCTTCGCATCCCGCTTGTCCTTTGACGCACGGATTGCTGCGATTACTTCATCTAGAATGGAAAGTGCCTTCATCAAGCCCTCCACAATATGCTGACGATCCTGCGCTTTTCGCAAGTCATATTGGGAACGGTTTGTGATAACCTCTTTTTGATGCGCAATATACGCATCTAATATTTGCGGCAGGCTGAGCAGCTTCGGACGACGATTATGAATCGCAACCATATTAAAATTATATGGAATTTGCAGCTCGGTGTTTTTGTACAGATAATTTAAAATCCCCTCGGCGTTCGCGTCCTTCTTCAGCTCAATGACAATGCGAAGGCCGGTACGATCTGTTTCATCACGTACCTCTGAAATCCCGTCCAGCTTCTTCTCTATACGCAAATCATCAATTTTCTTTACAAGATTTGCCTTATTCACCTCATAAGGAATTTCCGTTACAACAATTTGCTGCTTTCCGCTGCGCATATGCTCAATAGCAGCTTTACCTCTAATAATGATTTTCCCACGGCCTGTCTCATACGCCTTTTTAATCCCTTCCAAGCCTTGAATAATGCCCCCGGTCGGAAAATCCGGTCCTTTCATAACGGTTAGCAGGTCATCGACCGTACAAACCGGATTGTCCATACGCATTATAACAGCATCGATTACTTCTCCAAGATGATGGGGAGGAATCTCAGTCGCATATCCTGCGGAAATCCCTGTGGAGCCGTTGACAAGGAGACTCGGGAACATGGCAGGCAAGACGACAGGCTCTTCGCTCGTATCATCAAAGTTTGGGACAAACTCCACCGTCTGCTTATCAATATCACGCAAGAGCTCAAACGCGATTGCCGATAAACGCGCCTCTGTATAACGCATGGCTGCGGCTGGGTCGCCGTCAATGCTTCCGTTGTTGCCATGCATCTCAACAAGCACATTGCGTACCTTCCAATCCTGGCTGAGGCGCACCATTGCTTCATAAACGGAAGAATCTCCGTGCGGATGGTAGTTACCGATTACATTACCGACTGTTTTTGCCGACTTTCGAAACGGTTTATCCTGCACGTTTCCCTCCACATACATCGAGTATAAAATGCGGCGCTGCACGGGCTTTAAGCCGTCGCGCGCATCCGGCAATGCCCGATCTTGGATAATATACTTACTATAGCGGGCGAAGCGGTCGCCCAGAACATCCTCTAACGGAAGATCATGAAATTTCTCCGCCTGCATTCTGCTCCACCTCCGAAATCATCTCATTTTCCAAAATATTTCCTTCTTCCTGCAATCCGAACTGCACATTTCTCTCAATCCACTTTCGGCGCGGCTCTACCTTATCACCCATGAGTGTTGTCACGCGGCGTTCGGCACGGGCTGCATCATCGATCTTGACACGAATGAGCGTTCTTGTTTCTGGATTCATCGTTGTATCCCAAAGCTGATCTGCATTCATTTCTCCAAGACCTTTATATCTCTGAATCGTGTAGCCTTTGCCAAAGCGCTTCGTAATGGTTTTTAGCTCTTCATCTGACCAGGCGTATTCAATCATTTCCTTTTTACCGGTTCCTTTGCTCACTTTATAAAGCGGCGGGAGCGCAATAAAGACCTTTCCCTCTTCAATGAGCTGCTTCATATAGCGATAGAAAAATGTCAGCAGCAGCACTTGGATATGAGCACCGTCCGTGTCAGCATCCGTCATAATAACAACCTTGTCATAGTTGATATCCTCAACGGAAAAATCCGGACCAACCCCTCCGCCAATGGCGTGAATAATCGTATTGATCTCTTCATTTTTAAAAATGTCAGATAGCTTTGCTTTTTCTGTGTTAATGACCTTTCCCCGCAGCGGCAGTACAGCCTGAAAGCGTCGATCACGGCCTTGCTTTGCCGAACCTCCGGCAGAATCTCCCTCTACAAGGTACAGCTCGTTCTTTTGCGGATTACGTGATTGCGCCGGTGTCAGCTTCCCGCTTAAGGATGCTTCCGAACGCTTTTTCTTTTTCCCGCTTCGCGCTTCCTCCCGCGCCTTTCGAGCAGCTTCACGCGCCTGAAACGCTTTAATTGCTTTTTTCACAAGCAATCCGCCAATATCCGGATTTTCCTGTAAAAAGTAAGCAAGATGCTCCGATACGATTGAATCGATCGCAGAACGCGCCTCGCTCGTACCCAGCTTCCCTTTTGTCTGCCCTTCAAACTGAAGCAGTTCCTCTGGAATACGGACAGATACGATTGCAGACAAGCCCTCGCGAATGTCTGCCCCATCCAAATTTTTGTCCTTTTCCTTTAGCGCTCCAACCTTCCGTGCATATTCATTGAATACGCGCGTCATTGCCGTTTTAAAGCCCGCCTCATGCGTACCGCCGTCCTTTGTACGGACGTTATTTACAAACGATAGGATGTTTTCGGAATAGCCATCGTTAAACTGAAATGCCAGCTCCGCCTCGATGCCTCCCTGCTCCCCTTCAAAGAATACAACCTTATGAAGCACATCCCGCTCTTCGTTCAAGTAGGACACAAACGCCTCAATCCCTGTTTCGTAATGAAACACATCCTCTAAATCGTTGCGTTCATCCTTTAAAACAATTTTCATACCCTTTAATAAAAAGGCAGATTCTCTAAGGCGTTCACATAACGTCTCATATTGAAAGTTAGTCGTACTAAAAATAGTCGCATCCGGTTTAAAATGAATTTTGGTTCCCGTTTGCTTCGTTACCCCTATTTTTTCAAGCGTTGTTACCGGAGTTCCTCCATGCTCAAAACGCTGTTGATACACAAACCCGTCACGCTTAATAGTCACAACAAGCCATTCCGATAGCGCATTTACAACTGATGCCCCTACACCATGCAAACCGCCGCTCGTCTTATAGCCTCCCTGTCCAAACTTACCGCCGGCATGAAGCACCGTAAGAATAACCTCCGGCGTCGGCTTCCCGAGTTTATGCATACCTGTAGGCATACCGCGCCCTTTATCCTCCACACTAACGCTGTTATCCTTATGTATCATAACCGTGATTTCGCTGCCAAATCCTGCCAGCGCTTCATCTACAGAATTATCTACAATCTCGTATACTAAATGATGCAATCCGCGGCTGTCCGTGCTTCCGATATACATACCGGGCCGTTTTCGTACGGCTTCTAGACCTTCAAGCACTTGAATTGCATCCTCGTTATATTGAAACTGATGCTGTGTCAAATCCCCAAACTCCTTTCTATCTTCCGATAAGAACATACGTTTCTTTTATAGCATACCGTGTTTCTCCCTATGTTGGCAAGTATAGACATCCTTTATAAAATATACAAGATATAAAGGAAAAATCCTTGTTTCTCACAAGGATTCCTGTAAGTTACTATTTCAAAAAAATAATAACCTGTCAATACATGACTATGAGAATACCTTCATCAACAACCAAATAACAATGATCCAAAATGGAATCACAAGCAAAAGCCCCCATAAACAGCCTTTAAAAAACTTCATGCGTGTACCTCAATCACTTCTCATGCTATTCCATAAGTATACAAATAGAAAAGAAGCCTCGCAATTGGCTTCTTTGTGAACATTCTATCTCGTTAGCGCATGCTCCACCTTAATGCAGCGGTTCATAATGACCGTATAGCCCTGTTCCTTTAAAAATGCATACGTCTCCTCATCCTCTAATCCTAGCTGCGCCCAATAAATATCCGCATCAATTTGAACAAATTCCTTTGCTACATCCATTAAATGCTCAGAGCGTCGGAATACATTGACAATATCAACATGGCCCTCAATATCCGTTAACGATTTTACAGCTTTTTTTCCAAGTATATACTCTGCATTCGGGTTTACTGGAATAATATCATAGCCAGCATCCTGCATTGCCTTTGAAACCATATAAGACGTTCGCTCCGGGTTATCGGATAATCCTACTACCGCAATTGTTTTACTTTTCTTTAACAGTTCGCCGATTTCAGTACGTGTTGGATTTTGAATTGTCATCATAACCTCTCCTTTTCCAAAATTATACAAAAAGAGAAAGGAGCGTTTCAATAGAAACAGTCGGTTCTCTTAGTTGGCATTTGCGTCAAGCTTAATTGTTTTCTCCTGCTTTTGCCCGTCGCGATAGAAAGATACCTTCATTTCATCTCCAATTTTTTTCTTTTCATACAGATACTTTCGGAACTGTACAGAGTCTTTCACTTCTTGGCCATCGAGCGCTACGACCACATCATACTGCTGCAAGCCTGCCTTTGCCGCAGGAGAATTTGCGGTTGTTTGCAAAATAATTACTCCGCTCGCCACTTCCTCCGGAAGGTTTAACTGTCTGCTTGCGGACGTTGACAGTTCATCCAGAGAACGAAGCTGTACGCCAAGAAACGGACGCTGCACCTCTCCATACTTTTCGAGTGATTCGACAATTGGTTTTGCTACATTAATCGGGATCGCAAAGCCGATTCCTTCCACAGCTTCCTGTGCAATTTTGCTGGAATTAATACCAATTACTTCACCGTTCTCATTAAACAGCGCACCGCCGCTGTTACCAGGGTTAATAGAGGCATCCGTTTGCAATACTTGCGCCTGCCAATCCGCACTGCCATCTTGATCAATATCTACCGGTATTTCACGATTCTTGCTGCTGATAATACCTTCTGTAACTGTTCCGTCTAAACCAATCGGATTCCCGATGGCAATCGCCTGCTCACCGACACGCACCTTGTCAGAATCACCAAGGGTTGCAACCGTTTTGATGTTCGTTCCATCAATTTCAACAACGGCTAAATCAAGCCAGCGATCTGCCCCAACAAGCTTAGCTGCAATTTTTTCACCATTCGCAAGCTTCACCTCAAGACGCTTTGCCCCTTCTACTACATGATTATTTGTAATGACAAGAGCTTTATTTCCTACCTTTTTATAAACTACACCTGAGCCGGAGCCAGCCTCGGAATCCTGTGCATCAAGCACATCCGTTGTTTGATAATTAATAACCCCGACCACAGCCTCCTTTGCCCCCTGAATCATACCGGCAAGATCCGTTTCCTTCATGTTCTGCACAACTGGAACAGCCGTCCCTTCGCTTTGCTGCACCTGTTGAACAACGGAAGCCTGTCCTTCTTTATTTTGAAGCGCCGGTATATAGGATATCGAAGCAGTCACAGCCGCAGCTCCGATAACCGCCCCAACAAAGCCGGAGAAAAAATAGCCTTTCCTGCTGCGGCGCGGCGGCTTTTCTTCGAATCTTGTAGTCATCTCAGTTTGATCATAGTAGCCCATAGTCTATCTCCCCTCTAGTTTATCATTGCTTGTATGATACAAAAATTTGGTGAAAATTTAGTGAAATACATGAAAATGACTTTCTCTCTTCCATTTTAACCAAAATTCCGCAAAATCGCACATAAATCCTGCCATCAATTACTTTTTCCTTTACAGTGCGGCTGCATGTCTTATAGCTGTAAATAAAGGATTATTCCTCAAACTTATATCCGACACGAATGACTGTACTAATATGCGTCGCCCGTGGTCCAAGCTTATTCCGTAATTTTTTAATATGGGTGTCAACGGTACGGTCATCACCGTAGTAATCATACCCCCATAATTGATCAAGCAAATGCTGACGCGACAGTACAATCCCGCTATTTTCCATTAAGTACATAAGCAATTCAAACTCTTTATGTGTTAAATTTACTTCCTGCCCATCTACGAATACCATTCTAGATAAACGGTTCAATGTGATCCCGCTGACGGATAGCGTGTGTTCCGCCGAATGTGCAACTTTCCCTTCCGCACGCTTAAGCAGCGTCTTCGCTCTAGCTACTAACACCTTTGGGCTAAAGGGCTTAGTGACATATTCATCTGCCCCAAGCTCAAAGCCAAGCAGCGTATCATCCTCATCCGAACGAGCCGTCAGCATAATCACTGGAACGCTTGACTTCTTCCGAATCTGCCTGCAAACAGACCAACCATCAATTTCAGGAAGCATAATATCTAAGACAATTAGATGAATTGTACGCTGTTCAAACAGGGCTAGAGCTTGCTTTCCATCCTCCGCCCCAACCACTTCAAAGCCTTCATTTATAAAATAATCGGAGATAACCTCCCGCAGCCGTTGTTCATCCTCGACAATTAGCACTGTTTTGCCCGTTGTCATCCGGCCATCTCCCCTCCTTCAGTCGAATGATGCGCTGATTGCTGCTCCCCCTAAAAGGAAGTGTAACATCACGCTTTGTCATATCGAACCTCCCATCCACCAATACATCCACATGCTGCAACATTTCTATCATATCATCATTTTTAGAATTATGTATCTCCTCAAGCGTATAACCGGTATAGACCCATAAATTTTTCCCATGTGCTTTGATTTCCTTTGCCAGCTCCTTGACTTCAGCAGCTTGATACAAAGGTTCTCCGCCAGAAAAAGTTACCCCTGTTAGCGGATTGCTTACAATTTCCTGCAAGATTTGCTCTTTTGTCATATTCGTTCCATTTTCCATTCTCCACGACTTCGGATTATGGCATCCGCAGCACCGATGCGGACAACCTGCAAAGAAAATAACCGTACGCAGCCCCTCTCCATCGACAACACTATCATGTAAAATATTCATAACCTTCATGTATGCTTCACCCGCTCCTGCTCTTCACTTCGTTTGGCTCCGTTCCACTTCGTCATATCTCCGACAAGATAGCCGGTAATGCGCCGGATTCGTTCCACTTGCGATTCCTCGTCATTTCCGCAAGATGGACACGCGGTTTCAATCATACCGTGGTAACCGCAGCGTTTACATTGATCAATCGGGTGATTAATCGAGCCGTATCCGATATGATGCTGCAGCATAGCCATGACGATTTGGCGGAGTGCTTCCACATTATGAACAGCTGCCCCGTCTAGTTCAATATACGTAATATGGCCGCCGTTGCAAAGCTCATGAAACAGCCCTTCAATCCGAATTTTATCTATCACTCTGATTGGGTAATATACGGGAACATGAAACGAATTTGTGTAATAGTCCCTATCTGTAACACCGGTAATTACGCCAAACTCCTTTCGGTCCCGCTTCGTAAATTTACCTGACAATCCTTCTGCGGGCGTTGCAAGCAAGGAGAAATTGAGCTGATGCTGCTTCGTCGCTTCATCCGCCTTGCTTCTCATAAAACGGATAATATCCAGTCCAAGGCGCAGCGCATCCTCACTTTCACCGTGGTGTTTCCCCGTCAAAGCCACAAGACATTCAGCAAGACCGATAAATCCAATGCTCAATGTTCCCTGTCTAATAATACTTTCAACGGGAGCATTAAGCTCTAACTCTTCCCCTCCGCGCCATACACCTTGGGTATATAAAAACATAAAGTCTCTCGCGTTCTTGCGAGCTTGATAGTGAAATCTCTCAAGCAATTGGCGAATGACAAGTGAAATGTACTGCTCTAGCATGTGAAAAAATTGCTCTACGCTTGTGCTCTGCAGGGCGAGTTTCACAAGATTGATGGATGTGAATGACAAATTTCCTCTTCCCACTGCATTCTCTTCTCCATGAATATTCGCCATGACACGCGTTCTACATCCCATATAGCATGCTTCGCTTTCAGGCCGGCCGTCATAGTGCTGCAAATTAAAGGGTGCGTCTAAAAACGCGAAATTTGGAAATAGCCGCTTTGCGGTTGTTTCAAGCGCAAGTCGATACAAATCATAGTTTCGATCAGATGGAAGTACGTTAATCCCCTTCTTCAGCTTGAACACTTGAATGGGAAAAATAGGAGTTTCACCGTTTCCAAGACCGGTCTGCGTTGCTAAAAGCAGCTGACGGATGAGCATCCTGCCTTCCTTTGATGTATCCGTCCCGTAATTAATAGACACAAACGGAACTTGCCCTCCTCCTCGGCTGTGCATACTATTTGCATTATGGATGAATGCTTCGCACGCCTGGTATGTATCTCGTTTTGTTTCCTCCCAGGCAATTTGCTGTATCTCATCCGCTCCAAATCGTGCATAACTCCCTAGCCGTTCTATATGACGCTCATACGTTTTACGTACATATGGCGCTAAATCCCTATCAAACATAGCAAACGATTGTCCGCCATGCTGCATATTTTGATTTGCTTGTAAAATGATAGCTGCTAATGCCATTGCGCTGCTAATGCATTTTGGTTCCCTCATATGACCATGTCCGGTAGAAAATCCTCCCTTTAAAAGCTTGCCAAGCGGGATTTGTGAGCATGTCGTTGTTCCTGCCGCATAGAAATCCAAATCATGCACGTGGATCATATTATCCTGTACCGCTTGCTTCACTTCTTCAGTCAGTAAATATTCTAATGCATAAAATTTGGCGCCCTCTGAGGAAAATTTACCCATCATCCCCATTGGTGAACGTCCATCTACATTTGCATTTTCCTGCAATACATCCTGCTCCTCATAATGAATAATCCGTTGAAACGAAGCTGCCAGTTGTTCTAAAGCATGCTTTTTTCGTATTGAAAATTTTTCCATTTTTCTCACTCCACACAAAATATAGTTTTATTTTCGAATAAATTATACAATATGTAGATGCAGAAAAATGTATAGATTCTCACAGTATTGTGACACCTGTCGTACAACACCTCTGCATAGCGGTTTACAAAAAAACAACTTCTAACTTTTTCGTTATATGATACAATAGACTAAGAAAAAAGGTCTCTTACTGCTTTTATTAACATTATCCTTATAAAGGAGAAGAAACGTATGCTTACATACATTTTATTTTTAGCCGCCTATTTACTCGGCTCCATTCCGTTTGCCCTGGTGGTCGGAAAACTTGGGTACGGCATAGATATACGACAGCATGGGAGCGGAAATTTAGGCGCTACGAATACGTTCCGCACACTAGGTAAAAAGGCGGGATTTATTGTAACATTTGCCGACATTTTAAAAGGCACGCTTGCGGCATCTTTGCCTGTTATATTCAGTATTGACATTCACCCGCTTTGGTTCGGCCTAGTAGCGGTTATCGGGCATGTCTATCCGATTTTTGCAGGCTTCCGCGGCGGCAAAGCAGTTGCTACGTCAGCAGGTGTCGTTCTATTTTATCAGCCTATTATTTTCCTAGTGGTGATACTTGTATTTTTGGCGCTTTTGTATACAACCAAATATGTCTCCTTATCCTCCATGCTAACGGCTGTCGTTGCTGTCATTGCCGCTGTCATTGAAGGTGATAAACCGTTTATCTTCGGCGTCTCATTTCTTGCCTTGTTCGTTATTTATCGGCATCGAGCCAACATTAAGCGCATTTTAGACAAAACGGAACCGAAAGTAAAATTATAAAGAAAACTCGCCGATTGGCGAGCTGCTAGGCGAAGACAGAGGCGTAGTTGCACTTATACTTTATTCCTAAAATTTCTGCCTACGTCGAATGACTTCCCAGCTAGAAATTTATACTCTTTCTTAAAGAAGTATAAAAAAACGTTATACCGCAAAAAGGAGTTGTAAAGCATAAAGATAGCGCCTTTTTGCGTTTTTTTCTATACTATTAAGTAAGCGGGAAATTTAGGAGGATGGAATATGGAAATGTTTATATCAAAAGATGCGGCCAATTGGTATAAGAATGAGCTGCACCTACAACAAGGCGATGCCATTCGATTTTTTGTGCAATACGGAGGCTGCAGTACAGTACAAAAAGGCTTCTCGCTTGGAATTCGCAAGGATTTACCCGTAAACCCGGCGGCCCAAACGACAGAAAATGGCGTAACCTTTTTCATTGAAGAAGAAGACGAGTGGTATTTCGATGGCCATAATCTTTCTGTTATGTATGAGCCAAATGCAGAAGCACCAAATTTCCAATACGAAAAATAAAGAAAACTCGCCGATTGACGAGCCGCTAGGCGAAGACAGAGGCGTAGTTGCATTTATACTTTATTTTTAAAATTTCCTACTACGTCGAATTAGCTTCTAGATGGAAATTTATACTTAAAGTGTAAGAAAAGAAACGTGTTGCATATGGGCAACACGTTTCTTTTCTTATTTTTAAAAGCTTCCTTACTCACTTTGCTTTTTTGCTTTTTCATATACCTCATACCATTCTGGGTAAAGCTTTTTAAATGAAACTGGACGAAATGTATCCTGCTTCACCAAAATATTTGTTGTGTTTGCTGTAATGCACAACTCTCCTTCTTCATTATACACTTCATAGCCATACACAACGCGAAGCGGGTTCAAGGCTTCAATCCACGTTTTCACGAGCGCTTTCTCCCCGTAGCGCATTGCTTTTCGATATGTAACCTGTAAATCTAATACAGGAGAAACAATGCCCTGCTTCTCCATTTCTACATAGGAAAGGCCTAAGTCTTCAATAAGCTGCGTACGTCCAAGCTCCAGCCAAATGACGTAATTTGCATGATACACAACTCCCATTTGATCTGTCTCTGCATAGCGAACTTCAATACGTTTTTCTGATATGTACAAGCTATATCCCCTCCATGCTCTGGTAACGATACTAATCATAATACAAGCAGTGCCAAAATAAAATAGAAGCGACGTATCTTTTTCCTTACAAAGGGGGGATTGTATGCTGCAAATTGTAACGGTGCAACGCGGCGATACTTTGTATAAATTGGCACAGCGGTACGGTACAACTGTTGAAACGATTACAAATGATAACGGTTTAAACCCTGCGCAGGTATTGGTTGTCGGGCAGGCATTAATCGTGAATACACCGGGAAACGTGTATTATGTCCAGCCCGGAGACAGCTTATATAAAATCGCTCTTACGTATAACACTTCGATCAATACGTTGGCAAACGCAAATAACATTTCTGCGAAAACGATGCTGCAAGTCGGACAGCGATTATATATTCCAAGGGGCCCAAAACGAAATGCCGAGTCTATTGCTTACCTGCAGCCAACGTCTATTCCCATTAGGGAAAGTCTACTGGCGGCCACAAGAGCCGCGGCCCCGTATCTCACATACTTAGCATACTTTAGCTTTGAGGCAAGGCGGGACGGGACACTTCTTGAGCCGACAAGCATACCAGCCGTTTTAGATGCTGTGAGCGCAAATAATGTAATCCCCATGCTCGTTGTGTCGAATATAGAAAACGGGCAATTTAGTACTGAACTAACAAGGGTGCTGCTCAATGATCCGGCTATCCAGAATAAACTGATTACAAACGTCCTGCAAACAGCAGAGAGATATGGCATGCGGGATGTACACTTTGATTTCGAGGATGTAGCAGGAGCTGATCGTGAAGCATATAATCAGTTTTTACGGAATGTAAAGGCGCGCTTACCACAAGGCTATACACTGAGTACAACACTTGTTCCAAAAACGAGCTCAGCTCAAACAGGACGATATTATGAGGGACTCGACTATAAAGCACACGGAGAAATTGTCGATTTCGTAGTGATTATGACTTATGATTGGGGCTGGCAAGGAGGACCTCCGCAGGCTGTGTCACCAATTGGTCCAGTAAAGCAGGTCATCCAATATGCCAAATCACAAATGCCGGCAAATAAAATTATGATGGGGCAAAATTTATACGGCTTTGACTGGCCGCTCCCATTTAGGCCGGGCAACATGGCGAAAGCAGTCAGCTCCATTGCCGCCGTTGCCTTAGCCAGAGCGTATAATACAGCCATCGCTTATGATTACACCGCACAGGCACCTCACTTTACTTACTGGGATGCACAAGGTGTACAGCACGAAGTATGGTTTGAAGATGCAAGATCCGTGCAGGCAAAATTCAATTTAATTAAAGAACAAGGTATACGCGGCATTAGCTATTGGAAAATCGGCTTGCCCTTCCCTCAAAACTGGCGTCTGCTTACCGAGAATTTTAATATTACAAAAAAAGGCTGATCATGTCAGCCTTTTTTCTGTTTACTCTTTCCCTTCACGGTACGCATACTCATCCTTGATTTCATCACGCATCGCAGCGATGCTATCTAAGCGGCGTTGGTTCTTTGCTTGAATCGCAGCGCGGTCCTTTTCATTCGAAAACTCGATTGCCTCTTCCGCTTCATGCATGTTCTGAATCGTATTTTGTACCATTTCCTGCAGCTTTTCTACATTATCGCTTCGATCATCCGGGTTCGATTTGTATTGCTTTGTCATGCTGTACTCCTCCTCGTGTGTAAGATACAACGTTAGTTTGCTTTAATTAAAAGCGAATATGTATGAAAAAAAGAATGAGAACAGCCGCTTTTGTAAAGCAGAAGCGAGTCCTTCCTTATATGTTTTGCTCTCATTTTCCCAAGTAACCCTCACCCAAAATCCTAAGCAGCAAACCTCAATATTGCCCGCCATCATTGAAAAAAGGACGATTTCTCGTCCTTTTTCTTATTTATCACTTTACCGTAAGCAAAATGTCCTATGCTTAACCGTTATAATTATGAATGGCAACAGGCGTTTCTCCTGTTTTTGTTTGCATTTTCTTTCCTTTATTCCCATCGAAGCCTTTGGACTGCGTACCAATATGGTCTGGTTGGAAGCGTTTCGTAGGGTGTTTTTGATTACCCATTGTTTATCCCTCCTCACACCAATAGTATGTTTCCTCAGGCGAGAATTATGCAGAGTGCTATTCCGCTTGTTCAAACCGCCGTATTTCTAGACGCTGTTCTAATCTTTCTTCAATCTGCTCAATTGCCGCTTGATCACTCAATAGCTGCTGCTTATTTTCCATCACAAGCTCTTCAAATGTTTTTCTTCTGTTTCGTCTCATATGCCTCATCCTTTCCAACTGTCACTATTAGGTAGTATTGGCAATAGAAAGATTATTTCATACAAGTTGTAAGAAAATTTGTTTTTTTATAAAGAAAACTCGCCGATTGGCGAGCCCTGCCCTTGGGCGAAGACAGAGGCGTAGTTGCCCTTATACTTTATTCCTAAAATTTCTCGCTACGTCGAATTTTCTTCCAGCTAGAAATTTATACTTTCTTAAAGTGTAAAGAAAACTCGCCGATTGGCGAGCCCTGCCCTTGGGCGAAGACAGAGGCGTAGTTGCCCTTATACTTTATTCCTAAAATTTCTCGCTACGTTGAATTAGCTTCTAGCTGCAAAGTTATGCATTCTTAAAGCATAAGAAAAGCGGACACGTCCCCCCTTTGCTTCCGCAGCAAAACAACCTGTGCATAAAACGCACGGTTCGGACAAAGGCCGTTCATAGAAACATTCCATGTGTTCCTCACCACAAAAGGCGCTCTTTTCCTTTTGCGGCAAGGGAGATTTACGAAAGAAAGCAGTCCTAGGAATATAAAGGCAAAAGGAGCCGCGTATCAAAACGGCTCCTTATCGTAATGCTCGTATTGTTTTCTCCATATACTCCTCTGTCATGGCACCGATAAATTTTTGCCGGATGACGCCTTTCGTATCTACAAAATAAGATGTCGGCAGGCTGATAACGCGATATGTATCGCTTACTTCGGATGTGCTATCAAACAAAATAGGAAAGGTGACACCATATTGGGAAGCAAAGCTTTTTACCTTTTCTTGTGCTCCGCCTCTCTCTGATACAGTAAAGTTTACCGCCAGAATTACAACATCCTCTTTATGTTTCTCATAAAAGGTTTGCATTTCCGGCACTTCTTGTTTACATGGCGGACACCAGGTTGCCCAAAAATTTAAAATCACCTTTTTTCCTTTTAAATCTGACAGCTTGACGGTGGAACCATCGAGTGCTTGCAGTTCAAAATCAGGTGCTTCCTTGCCAATTTCTAATCCCTGCTCGGCCAATACTTCCTGTACCTTCGGCCGCTTAACGACTTCCTGCTTCTCCTCTTTCCAAAACTGGTCATAAACCGCATAACCGGCAAGCACAGCAAGCAAACAAATGAGTAATACTTTACGCAGCACATGAACACTTCCTTAATTTAACAGTTTTTCTCATTTAGCTTATACAAGCATACAAAGGAATATTCGTATAATTGTATTAAAGCACATCGTGGTAATTTTGGAAACCACTGTACGATTTAGGTTTATACATAATGTTGAAGTTCGTCAGGTAAAGCAAAGAACTCCCTAAATAAAAAGGCAACCAAATTCCATACGGATTTGGGTGCTTTTTGTTCTGTTGGTGTATGTGCTATTTTCTAAATTCTTACTTCGTGTACAATCTGTTTAGTACATTCTTCAATTCAGGCTTAATATCAATGACAGAACGTACTTCTTTTGCTTGCTTTTCTGCATCTTCCACATTTGAAGCGTGGCCTAATTCCAGTAATAAACCTGTTGCTACTGTGCCTGTACGATTCTTTCCGCCTGAGCAATGGAAATATACCTTTTTCCCTTGATCTACCGCTTCTTTTACGGCAGCAATCGCACGTTGCACAGACTCGTCTTGGCCTTCTATATCTTCCACAATCGGATATGCATGACGAGTTGCTTCTTTTGGAAACCTTGCTGGCTCTGTTCCGTTTTCACGAAGGTCAAATACAGATGAAATAAATCGGTCATTCGATTGCACTTCTTTCCTTATTTTTTCACGTTCAAACTTAAACGCACTTTTGGCTTTTGACTGAGTTCTTCTTCTGTCAAACCCGTTAAAGCAGCCAACTCAGTATTCGTCGGATATCCTGTTTCCTTCACCACTTCACCATCTACTAGGATAACCGGCAATACATCAGGACCTTTTTCCATCAGTAATTTACTGATTGTTTCGTTTGCCACAAACGCATCTGGTTCACTGCCTAGGTTGTAACGCACAATATCAATGCCTTTGTTCTTTAGGTTTTGAACCGCTGCCGAAATACGAATCAATTCTGGATCTACACTTGGACCGCACACGCCAGTTGGACAGCACATCGCTGGGTCAAAGATTTCAATTTTTTTCATGTCTTCAGAGCCCCTTTTTTATAAAATCAGCCGAGAAGAATCTTCTCGGCTGTGAATATACTCATTTCAATTATTCGCCTGTTTCAGCAAATGTTTTGATACGTGCTCCTATTTCATCACGAACACGTTGAAATTCAGACCATTCTTTCCCAGCTGGATCATCAAACCCCCAGTGAACACGTTTGATATGAGGAGGCGTTACAGGACAGTTATCTGCTGCATGGCCACATAATGTAACGACTAAGTCTGCGTTATTCAAAATCTTAGGGTCAATCACATCAGAAGTTTGGCTCGAAATATCGATTCCTACTTCTTTCATTGCCTTTACAGCGTTCGGATTGAGTCCATGTGCTTCAAGTCCAGCACTGCGTACGTCCCACTCATCTCCAAGATGTTGTTTTGCCCATCCTTCTGCCATTTGGCTGCGGCAAGAGTTTCCTGTGCATAAAAAGTAGATTGTTTTCTTTGTCATCTGTCATTTCTCCTTTAGTACGTAATGTATTAGATTGTTTTTTACTCGTGCATAAACTTATAAACGAAAGTCGCTGCAATCGCCCCTAATATGGTAGCAACGATATAAATCCAAAGATGTTCCATGTGACCTGACATGATTGCGGGCCCAATAGAACGTGCAGGATTCATGGATGCACCACTTATCGGTCCACCAAACATGGCTTCCAGCCCAACCGTGGCCCCAATTGCAAGGCCAGCGAATGATTGTACTGCTTTTCCATGAACGGCCGATCCTAAAATGATCATCATCAGAAAAAAAGTAAGAATAAATTCCAAACCAAACGATTGAATCTCCGTTCCCCTCGGTAATGTTGCGCCTAACTTGGCAACATTACCAAATAATAAGAGCAACGTCATACTTGCAAGTATCGCACCTAACAGCTGAACAATCACATACGATATCGCATCCCGCTTGTTTGTATCCCCAAGTATGAAAAACCCAATCGTGACAGCTGGGTTAAAATGCGCACCCGAGATATGTCCGAATGTGTAAATAAGTGCAGTCACGACAAGCCCGAAGGTTAACGCAATTCCAACATGCGTCAAACTCTGTGTGATTTGGTTGATCACAACCGCTCCGGTTCCAGCAAAAACTAAAAAATACGTTCCTAAAAACTCTGCTGTTAGTTTCTTCCTCATGTTTGAACTCCTCTGTATTCGCACCAATTATTCATTACAACATGTGTTTACAGCACAATTTTGAATGATCTGTATCTTGTCACTTTGGTCCGGCGCATGTTTCAAAATATCCTCGATTAGGTCATATAAATCAGTTTGCGAATTTAGGGAATAATAAATCCATTGCCCTCTTCGTTCTTCTTTTACAAGTCCTGCATCCTTTAGCTTGCGCAAATGCTGACTAATAGAAGGCTGACTCGTGTCAAACACTTCAAGAAGTTCGCACACACAACACTCTCGTTGCTTTAGAATCGCAACGATAGTTAAACGTGTTTTATCTCCGAGCAATTTCAACACATGTGCCATTCGATCCATATCTATAATTGTTTTCAGCATACGAACCCTCCCATCCGATATAATCGAATAACTATTTACTTATATGTTTCGCATAAAAGAATGACATTATACACAGCCTTGCTTGCAATTCTCCTTCTCGTTTCATGACTTTAGTTCACAAGACATAGTTGGTGAAGCACACAAGTGCCTCTTGTCCTCTCTCCAGGCATAAGTATATAATCACACACTTATATAAAGCAAGAAAAAAGAGTCGATTTTAACATAACCTTTACAATTCTGTTCCTTTTCAACGAACAAGAGGAGCGCCTATCTGGGCATTCCTCTTGAAATGTAGCAAACAAGTCATTTAGACAACCGGTGGCGTAGTATCACAACACGTATCTAGCCGCTTAACATACACCTCAGCGTCTGCTTTTGTATAGAAAAACTCCCACTCATTTCCGTCCGGATCCGTTACCCAAAACTTATCCTGCACAGCATAGCAGCAAGTCGTATTCATCTCTTCGTGTGCAAAGAAACCTTCTTTTTCAAGTCTTTCCTGGTGTGCCAAAACTTCCTCTTTGTTCTCAACTTGGAATCCAAAATAGTTCACTTGATTCCCTGCGACTTGTTCTCTTTGATTCAGTGTAAAGTTCAAGCCTGGCTTTTCTAACAAAAACTTTGCGTACCCTTCTTTTACTTTCACAGGCTGCACACCGAACACTTTTGTATAAAACTCCACACTCTTCTCTAAATTTGTGACATTGATACCCACGTGTACATATAACATCCCAATTCCCCCTGTGTATGCAGATTATTCATCAAGAAAATTTGATGTATTCATCAAAAAAATTTGTTGAATTACCTAAAAAAAATTATTGTATCCGGCGGAAAATGCAGCACAATTGTTCTGACAGCAGCGCATCCACTTCTTCTGGATTGATATCGTAGTAACTCCACGTGCCGCGTGTTTTCTTTGTAATCAAATTCGTATCCAATAAAATCTTTAAGTGATACGAAAGCTTTGACTGAGGAAGTTCAAGGACATCGGTTAAATCACACACGCAAGTCTCTCCACGTTGGCACAGTTCGTATAAAATATGTAGCCTCTTCTGATCCGCCAATGCTTTGAATTTTTTTTCATACGTTTCAAAAGATTTTGTAACGGTCTGATTGTATAACGGTAATTCTTTCATGTCGTTCTCCTTACATCAAATTTTCTTGATGAATTTATTGTATTCCTTTTATTTCTTTTTTACAACAACTAACATCAAATCTTTTTGATGAAATATTTTGTACAGAAGCTCATGTATTCCTTTCACGATACTTTGCTCATAATACGCTTTTCATCTGAATATAACTTTAGCTACGACAAACCCAAACATATAAAGATTACTGATCCACTCCAATAAAGATACACAAAACCATTATGTAAGGAAATAAGAAGATAGCTGACAAAGGGTCCCAATGCAATACCTACATCCTGAACGATTGAGTAGACAGTAAGAAATGAGACATAGAAGAATTTGAAAGCATCCTGAGGGAAGCGTTGGAATGTTCAGAGGAGATCGTTTTAATTGACATTGTAATACAAAGTTGATTATCTTATCTATCTTAGTTGGATTGGAATAAGAACATCTCCCCTTGAATACTTGGAAATAGATGCTTTTCTAGGAGGGAGACCATGCGTCCTAATACAATAGAGCGAGTTACAAATCCAGAAGACATTTCCATTCCGGGATAATCAATCTTGAGCTTGCGTCGCAACAGTGAAATGGATGCTATCCGCCTCAATTTATCACTCCATAACTAAAAAAGCGTGGATACAAAAATGTATCACACGCTTTTTCTTTTATTACAAATTATATTTATACACCTGAACTGCATAAACATGTAGAGTGTCATTCTAAGGTCAGTATACTTAACTTTTGTCACTTTACAGCCTGCCTGTTCTTTTATTAGTTTGCTACTTTAGATTCCTTTAGCTTTTCACGAAGAACCATTTGTAGAATACCGCCGTGACGGTAGTAGTCGATCTCAACTTCGGAGTCGAAACGGGCTACAACTTCAAATTCCTTCACATTGCCGTTTGCGTCTGTTGCAGTTACTTTTACAACATCACGCGGTTTCACGTCTTTGTCAACATGAATTGCGAATGTTTCGTCACCTGCAAGACCTAATGTTTCTGCACTTTCGCCATCCTTGAATTGAAGCGGAAGAACACCCATTAATACAAGATTGCTGCGGTGGATACGCTCGAAGCTTTCAGCGATAACTGCTTTAATACCAAGAAGGTTTGTACCTTTTGCAGCCCAGTCACGAGAGCTTCCCATACCATAATCTTTACCTGCAATAACAAGAAGGCCTGTTCCGTCTTCTTTATACTTCATTGCTGCATCGTAAATGGATGTTACTTCACCAGTCGGCCAGTATGTTGTATAACCGCCTTCTGTGCCAGGAGCAATTTGGTTTTTGATGCGGATGTTTGCAAACGTACCGCGCATCATGACTTCGTGGTTACCGCGACGGGAACCGTAAGAGTTGAAGTCAACCGGCTGTACACCTTTTTCTAGCAAGTAACGTCCCGCAGGTGTATTTTTACCGATAGATCCAGCTGGAGAAATATGGTCTGTCGTAACGGAGTCGCCAAATTTACCAACTACGCGAAGACCTGCTAACGGCTCTACTTCGCCTGGTTCAGCCGATAATCCTTCGAAGAACGGAGGATTTTGGATGTACGTAGACTCTGTATCCCATGTATACAAGGCTTCGTTGGATGTTTGAATTTCGTTCCAACGCTCGTTGCTGTCAAATACGCGTTCGTATTCTTTTTTGAACACTTCTGTTGTTACAACGGATCCTACTACCGCTTCAATTTCTTCCGCAGTCGGCCAAATGTCAGCAAAATATACGTTGTTGCCGTCTTTGTCTGTGCCTAACACATCGTTGCGAAGATCGATATCTACTGTACCTGCAATTGCATAAGCCACTACAAGCGGCGGAGATGCCAAGTAGTTTGCTTTTACAAGCGGGTGAATACGTCCTTCAAAGTTACGGTTACCAGACAATACAGATGTTACTAGCAAATCATTATCCGCAATTGCTTTTTCAAGTTCAAGATCTAACGGACCGGAGTTACCAATACATGTTGTACATCCGTAACCTACTGTGTTAAAGCCTAATTGATCCAAATAAGGAGTTAATCCAGCTTTGTTTAAGTATTCTGTAACAACTTTAGAACCAGGAGCTAAGGATGTTTTCACGTAAGCAGGTACGCTTAATCCTTTTTCAATTGCTTTCTTCGCCACAAGACCTGCACCAACGAGCACGTATGGGTTAGATGTGTTCGTACAGCTTGTAATCGCCGCAATTGCGATTGCACCTGTTTTCATTGTTACTTCTTCGCCATTTACTGTAGCTGTCAATTGCTTGTCGAACTCTGCTTCTGTAAAGCCGAAGCCTTGGTTTCCAACAGGAGCTGTTACCGCCTTGCGGAATGCTGCTTGCATATCGGAAAGAAGAATTAAGTCTTGCGGACGTTTCGGTCCAGACAAGCTTGGCTCGATTGCAGAAAGATCGATTTCTACAAGGTCTGTGTAGATTGGCTCTTCGCTGTCAACTGTGAAGAACAATCCATTCGCTTTGCAGTATGCTTCTACAACACGTACTTGCTCTTCCTCTCTGCCTGTTAGACGAAGGTAGTTAAGAGAAGCTTCGTCAATTGGGAAGAAGCCGCAAGTTGCACCGTACTCAGGAGCCATGTTTGCAACTGTAGCGCGGTCAGCAAGAGGCATGCTTGCAAGGCCAGGTCCGAAGAATTCAACGAACTTGCCTACTACACCTTTTGCACGCAATACTTGTGTAACCTTTAACGCAACGTCTGTTGCTGTCACACCGCTTGGAAGCGATCCCGTTAGTCTCACGCCGATAACTTCAGGAACTGGGAAGTAAGAAGGTTGTCCTAACATTCCAGCTTCTGCTTCAATACCGCCTACACCCCATCCAAGAACGCCGATACCGTTGATCATTGTTGTATGGGAGTCTGTACCTACTAGGGAATCCGGATATGCGACAAGCGCACCGTCTACTTCCTGCACATGAACAACAGGAGCCAAGTACTCAAGGTTGACTTGGTGAACGATACCTGTTGCCGGCGGAACAGCACGATAGTTATCAAATGATTTTTGCGCCCAGCTTAAGAATTTATAGCGCTCTTCATTTCGTTTGAATTCCAAGTCCATGTTAAATTGAAGCGAGTCTTCTGTTCCCGCCTTATCTACTTGCACAGAGTGGTCAATTACAAGATCAACCGTAATCTCCGGATTAATTTTATCAGGGTTACCGCCTAAATCTGCCATTGCTTTACGCAAGGAAGCTAAATCTACAACAGCTGGTACACCTGTGAAGTCTTGTAAAATAACACGAGAAGGCTTAAATGGAACATCGATGTCTTGCACATCAGCTGTACCCCATTTTGCCAAGTTTTCTACATGCTCATTTTTAATAACGCGGCCGTCTACTTGACGAAGAACGGACTCGAGCAATACTTTAATGGAATAAGGTAAACGAGAGATTTGACCAATCCCTGCGTCCTCAAGCGCACCTAAACGATAATACTGGTATGTTTTGCCGTTTACTTCAAAGGAAGTGCGTGCGTGGAATGGATCGTGTTTCACCATTGTGTTTCCCCCCTGTTAAACGTGAACAAGCTGAATTTTCTAAATATAAAGTTTATGCAAACTCTTTCAAAACCTTACGATACTATCTTATTACAACTTGGAACATAAGTAAATAATAAGAAACTTATAGTTTTCAATAAGTATTTGTTATAAACAATCATACATATTGTCTTCTTATCATCCTCTTATATTAAGGAAATATTCACCAAAGTGACCAAACGCGGTAATGTCCTCTCTTGTAACTCGAATAGACAACAATCGTCTATCAAATACTACTGACAACGGAGGTGAATATACGATGGCAAAACGAAAAGCAAATCATATCATTCCTGGAATGAATGCCGCGTCCGCGCAAGGAAAGGGCACAGGCTATAACGAAGAGTTTTCAAATGAACCGCTGACAGCTGAGCAGCGTCAAAACAATAAAAAGCGAAAAAAGAACCAATAAAACCAATAAAACCCGCCAATTCGGCGGGTTTTTTCATCTAGAACCCATTCTGCTCGTCAACATCCTGCATAATCTTGCGCAAATCTTGTTCATATTTCTGCAGTTGCTCATATTGTGTTTCCGACGCGTTTTCCAGCGCATTCTGAATTTGCTCATACGCCTCTTCTACCTCTTTACGAAGATGCTTTAGCTGGCTTCCATACTCCGGATCATTTTTAACAATGCTGCTTGCGATATTTACTGCTTCCTTTGTTCCTTGCTGCGCTGCTTGAAACGCCTGCTGCTTGTCTTTATTATACGGCATAAAAAATCCCCTTTCTTGTCACTCTTTTCCTCTATATATTTCGTAGCTTTTCTCTAAAACATACGGTATATTTACACAAAATTCTCTCATCCTAATATGGAAGGAGGGATGCATCATGGAACGAAACAGCGCAAAATCCATCCGTCGCAACTCGCCGAAGGATGCGCAAGGCTCCAGCGGTCAACCGGAACCGATGAGCGGCTCTCATAAAGTGAAAAACCGCAACCATACACGGCAAAAGCACAATAGTCATCATGATCAATAAGCTGTTGCATGAAGCCCGCTTGCAGCGGGCTTTCTAAAAGAAAAGCATAACATTTTAGGCGCTGTCCAGCTCCCAAGATCTGCTCAGAGCATTCGTCTTTTATTCAGCCATTCAAATACAGTTCTTTTTGCTTTGTTTACATATTTCCTCTTTCAGCTACATAATGTGATATTGATATACGTTTCTTCGCTTTACACCCATCCATCTACTCTCCCGCCTCCCGCTGTATATCACGCATGAATAATTAGAATGACGGAGGGTTTCGCGCCATGTGTGCAAAGAAAAAAAAGGACTGCTTTTTTCAAGTCGAAGGATTTGAACAGTGGATGGACCAATTTTTCGCAGATCCTTACGCCAGTTTTCATTATCCGGAAGGTCTTCGCGTTGATTTATTTGAAACTGAACAAGAATATATTTTGGAAGCCGATGTACCCGATGTTTGCAAAAGTGATATTATGCTCGAAAAAACGAAGAATGGACTGCGTATTCTTATCCAAACGAAAACAGGCCATACCCTCATGCGTGATATACAACTGCCCGTGAATATCATATATAAACGAATGAGCGCTTCCTTTGAGAACGGTTTATTAGAAATTCATATTTCAAAAAACGAGACGGTTTCGGCAGGGGAGCATACGATTCATTTTCCGGACTAGTTATGTGCTATACTAAAGCCGGAGGTGAGAAAATTGACTGAACAAGAAAAAATTCGTCTCACGAGTCTGTCTTCAAAGGCTGGCTGAGGCTGCAAGATTGGTCCAAGTGACCTGGCGCAAGTATTGCGTCATTTACCGAAAACAACACATAATCCAAATGTTCTCGTCGGTCTCGAAACATCCGATGACGGCGGCGTCTACAAATTAACCGAAGAGATTGCTCTCGTTCAAACGGTCGATTACTTTACACCTGTTGTCGATGATGCCTATATGTTCGGACAGATTGCTGCAGCGAATGCGTTAAGCGATGTATATGCAATGGGGGGCGAACCGAAAACGGTATTAAATATTGTAGGCTATCCTATTAAAAAACTTGGGGAAAAAATGCTTGCAGATATTTTACGCGGAGCCGCTGATAAGGTAGCGGAATCCGGGGCCGTTATCGTTGGCGGACATTCTATAGACGATCAAGAACCGAAATTCGGCCTTTCCGTAACCGGCATCGTCCATCCGCAGCATGTATGGAAAAATGTCGGAGCAAAGCCAGGAGATGCACTCGTTCTAACAAAGCCGATTGGCGTGGGTATTGCAACGACCGGCATTAAACGTAACGCCGTGACCGAGGAGCAAATCCAGCAAGTGACAAGTACAATGGCCGCTCTAAACAAGACGGCAGCACAATGTTTAAAGAAATTCCACCCGAATGCAGTAACCGATGTGACAGGCTTCGGACTGCTAGGACACGGCAGCGAAATGGCAAAGGGAAGCAGCGTTTCTTTTGAAATTGAATACACAGCTGTACCTCTTCTTCCTGGCACACTAGAGCTGGCAAATGACGGAATTGTACCAGGCGGCTCAAAAGCGAATCATGCTTGGCTGAGCAGTGCAGTGCAATACGCCTCAGATCTGACACTAGCTGAGCAATTGATCCTTTGCGATGCTATTACATCCGGAGGCCTTCTCGTCAGCCTGCCTCCAGACGAAGCAGCTCATTACGTAAGCGAACTCCAGCAAAATGGAATTGAAGACGCTCGCATCATTGGGCGTGTAACCGAAATGCGTGAAACATATATATACGTACAAAAATAAGGATGCAAATAGCGTCCTTATTTTTTGTAAATGACAAGGTTCTTCCTTTTGGGATCTGGAATAAATAAAAATTGAGAAAGTTACGTACACTACCTCTATCTTGTATAACGAGAAGGGGTGTCATATGCAATATGCATTAGCGATCTTTGCCGGACTCATCGTCGGTGTATTATTTTCTGCCATTAAACTTCCTCTTCCCGCCCCGCCTACCTTAGTGGGGATATTAGGAATTATCGGCATTTATCTCGGATACCGGTTATATGAGGTAATTATCGGCTTATTGTAGCAAAAAGGACGCTCATTGGTTGAGCGCCTTTTATGCTTGTGGCGTTCACTATCTACCTCTATTTTTATCTCCCTCCGCCTCCACAAATAAAACAGCATTTTCTATCGCGAATGAATATTCATGCTATATATTGAATTTTTATAGTTTTCAAACTAGTTATACTTTCCAAAATAAACTGTTTTTCCACAAAAGAACCAAATCCATTTATAATTTTGAATTAACACAATAAGATTGATAAAAAGGACGGTTTCACTGTATGCACAAGTTATTGGGGGTTATTCTCGGTTCTTTACTCATCTCTTTTTCTTTTAACTGTTTTCTCATCCCGCACCATGTGCTTAGCAGCGGTATTAGCGGCATTGCAATTATTATTGGGATTTTGACACCGCTTAACACAGGGCTCGTAAACCTATTGCTGAACATCCCTATTTTAATTGCAGGCTACATAGGTCTTGGCAAACGTTTTATTTGTTACACTGTTTTATCTGTTCTTGTTATTTCAGCAGGCTTGTACCTCATCCCTGTGCAGGCAATCGCAACGGAGTCTCTTCTTTCCTCTCTGTTCGGAGGTGTTCTCACCGGCGCAGGAGTCGGGCTTGTGCTTAATTGCGCCGGCTCTACCGGCGGCTTTGACATTGTAGGGATGCTGCTCTCTAGAAAAAAAGAAATACAGCTTGGCGGATTTTTAATCCTATTAAATGGGGTCGTGATTATCATCTCCGGATTTTTCTTTAATTGGGATGCCGCCTTAAACAGCCTTCTTTCTATTTTCGTAACCGGAAAAGTCATTGATGCTATCCATACGAAGCATAAAAAGCTTACGCTTATGATTGTCACAAACAAAGCAGAGGAAATGAAACAAAGCCTTCTTTCCAGCATTGTGCGCGGCATTACGCTTTTGGAAGGAGAAGGGGCATATTCGAGCGAAAAAAAGCGTGTACTCATGACGGTTATCGCTAAAGAAGAGCTTGTAAATATTAAAACACTGATCGCAGAAGCAGATCCGCATGCATTTGTGAATATTACGGAAACTGTGGAAGTACTTGGGCTGTTCCGAAGGGGTTGAAAATGGCTTAGCGCTTCCGACTGCGAGGAAGTAAGCAGAATTTATGTATCAAGAGCAGGCTATGCCCTTCTCAATGATGTGAAGGGCATAGCAGGGCAATAGACAAGATCGTTCAAAATCTTCCAAAGCAAAACTCATGATGATATGTGCAGCAATTCTGCTCGTCATATCGCGAAAATCAAGCGTTGGATCAATCTCCACAATATCGATAGCTCCGACCTTGCCGATGCAATGCCGCCACCCATTCGGAAGCGGAACGGCTAAGGATTCCCCCGCATCTGCAAGTGCGAGAAGCATAACAATACGTCCAATTCGGTTGCTTTCCTGCAGCATACGCACAATACCCCTTTTCTTGAATCTGCACCATACCTATCCTAATGCCCATCTAATGAACCTTTGCAGCAGCAGTCCCGCAGCCTTGCCTTCGCACAGCCGCCCGCTTTATAATAAAATTAGCAATCTATGAACGATTTGTTAGTAATAAAGGGGGGGATACATTGCTTACGGGATGGTTCAGCTGGTTTATCGTTACTTGGACAATCATTTTATTAAGTCTTATGTCAATTGGTGGCTATTTTATGTTTCGAAAGTTTTTGAAACGGCTGCCAAAGGAAGATGGCAAATCCATTTTAGATTGGGAATACTACTACATTGAACAAACCCGGCATATGTGGGGAGAAGATCAAAAAGCATTGCTTGAGGAGCTCGTCAGTCCTGTTCCAGAGCTGTTCCGCGATGTGGCACGCTCAAAAATCGCCGGAAAAATCGGGGAGCTCGCCTTACAAGAAAAGGCTGTAAGCATTACACAGGACCTAATTATTAAGGGCTATATTCTTGCTACTCCAAAACGCGATCATAAGTTTTTAGTACAAACGCTTAAGAAAAAGGAAATTGATTATTCTCCCTTTCAATCGTTGTTATTTAAGTGAAAAACCTCAGTTTATACAACTGAGGTTTTTATGTGAGTTTCCTATCTTCATCATGGTGTATTTTTAGCTCTGCCTGCATTTTTTTATACGAGCGATACATCGCAATTCGCCATGATACAATCATAGAGAAGGCAAGAAGGAAGAACATTCCGCTTAGCTGCCCGAAATCAATTGTTTGGCTTAAATACGTTTTAAATGCAATCCGCACAACGAGCAAGCCAATGAGAATACCTGCAAAAGCCTTAGAACGCTGTAAATAAATCTCTTTATCCCGTACTTCAAACTTGGATGTTTTGATAAGAAAAATAGAGAAAAATAAGCCAACCGCTATAGACTCCGCCATTTCTGCAGGCGTAATCCGAAACTCAGGAACAATATACATAAGTGCCCCTGTGCTCATAAAAATAGGGGGTAAAATAATCTTTTTTAAGGATGCGGGCTTTTTTGCCGCTTTAAATCGGATGAACATCGCACCGATTCCCATTAAGACAGCCACAATGCTCGATATAACTAGTGAATTCATCCCTCACCCATCCCTTTTTTGAAATTTTAATCCTATTAATACTATATTTTAAAAACCGGTAAAGCCGCCGAATATATCGGTAAAAAATACAGTAATTCTCGTCATAGCGTCAAAATATAAAAGAACTCCCATAAACACCATAACATAGCCGCCTGCCTTAACAAGTCTTGTACTGTACTTTTTAATCCATGCCATCCTCGTCATAAAGAACGACAAAATGAAGAACGGTATCGCAAACCCTAGCACGTAGGAAATCATATACAGCAGCGCCGACTCCGGATTCGTAGCTGACAAGGTAATCACCGATACTAAAATCGGACCCGTACAAGGCGTCCATCCTGCCGCAAAGGCAATTCCAATTAATACCGAACCAAAGTAGCCGGACGGCCGATTTTGAAAGGTAAACTTCCGGTCCTGCATCAGAAATTCCGGCTTAAATACACCAACAATAACAAGGCCGAGCAAAACGATAAAAATAGCGCCTAGCTGCCGAATTAAATCTTTGTAATCCGTAAAAAACTGCCCAACTAGCGATGTCCCGTATCCGATTGCAATAAAAATAATAGAAAAGCCAAGAAGAAAACATGCCGTGTGCAGCATACCACGCTTTTGCAGCATCCCTTGCTCTTCCTTCAGCTCCGATACAGAGATCCCCGTTATGTATGATAAAAAGGCCGGATACAACGGTAAACAGCACGGAGATATAAAGGACAAAAATCCCGCACCAAACGCTAACAATACATTTACATCCTGCATAGTATCCCCCTTCCGCTCGTCCTTTCCTTGGCAGCAGACTTTTCCTTACAATCTAGAACAAAAAGAAATATGACTTGTCTTATGTACGTATGTTTCTTTCTTGTTAATTATACACAATTTTTAGCCAAAAGGACAAATACACCTATTCTTTCTTTAATAGTTAAAGAAGGAATAGGATCAGAAATGGAGAATACTAGAAACATCTATTCTACATCCTTTTTACGAGAGGAGTGGTAAGATATGATTTTCTCGTATTCCGTACAATATACGTTTAGGCAGGGGCAACGCACTGTTCAAGAAGAATTAACTGTCTTTGCATCATCTGAGATACACGCTATTCAAAAGGTTGCAGATGAAGTGACGCGCCGTTTTGGCTCTCCTCCATCTCTGCATATTCACGCGATACGCGATCAATCCCCTACAATCACACAGCAAACTGTGCCTTACGCATAATACCTCATCAGGATCTACAGCACGCTCCTACTGAATAGGCATCACCTGCATTGATTTCATCATTCTGCCAACAGAATCCTTTATATTTCAACTCCCTGCTTATTTGAAACATACGAAGCAAACATTTTTATATTTTTGTAAAAAGCAGCCGCTTCTACAAAAGAGGCTGCTTTTTGGCATGCAAATGACTCAGATGTTGCTTAATCATTTGCACTCCTTCTTCTACTGATTCAACAAAAAGAGGATATACCGGTGTATCATACTGATTCGCTGCATGCTCATAGCGAGGGTCGTAATAATGCTCAAGCAGCAGCTGAACAATAGAATAGACGTCATTTTGCACAAAAGCATTCTCTATTTCTTGCCTTATATCTTCGCGAAGCCGCTTGGAAATATATGAAAAGGCTTTATAAAATGCATCCTTATACTCTTCGAAGCGATACATATCACAGATAGTCTGTACACGGTATGAAAGCGGAGCGCTAAGATGAAGACGGCTCCCTTTTGCTTTTCCTTCAAGCAGAAAAGGGGGCAGCGAAATATTCCCTACTCGCTTACTCTCCGCTTCTATTATATAATACGGCGCATCCTCTAACTCCCTAATACGTTCAAACAATAAGCTATCAAACATCTTTTGTGAACGAGGCTTTAATCCGACTCCTCCAAAAATAGAGCCGCGATGATTAGCTAGTCCTTCTAAATCAATTACAGGATATCCTTCCCGTTGCAATATTTGCAGCATTTTTGTTTTACCGATTCCTGTATTCCCCTCCAGTACAACGAACGGTTTTGGGGAAGCTGTGAGACTCTCAAACATGTCTGTAATCTGCTGACGGTACGAGCGGATCCCTCCAACGAGCTGCATAACAGGAAGGTCAAGAGCCGCCATTGTAACGACTACAGATTTGCTGCGCATGCCTCCTCTCCAGCAATAGACAACAATGGGGCGCTTTTGTTCTTTATAAATTTCCTTCATCCGTGCATATAAAGAAGGCAGCTTTTCGGACAATAGCTTTACACCGATTTCTTTAGCTTGCTCTCTGCCCACCTGTTTATATATGGTGCCGACCTGAATTCGTTCCTCGTTTGAAAAAATCGGTACATTGATGCTGTTTGGCATATGAAATTCTTCGAATTCAGCCGGAGTCCGAACATCAATAAATGTATAGGAAGACGAAAGTGCCTCTTGCACCGAAATAGTCGGAACTTGGATAGATGGATACATACTCTTCACTCCTGCTAGTTTCTATGGAATGCATACCTAGTAGCTGCTTCTATCAACAGCTTGTACAAAAATGTCCGTACAGGAAACGAAAAGACACCCTAAACTCGAGTGTCTTATCCGTTTTATTTCGTTTGTTTGTTCATAGCTTGCATCATTTGGTTGATTTTCTTTTGAGACGGCTTTTGTCCCATTTGCATCATCATCATTTTTAACATTTGTTCGTTAATAGGCGGGTTTTTTTTCAAATAGTCCATCATATATTTACGAGCGATGAAAAATCCTAGCGCTACGCCTGCCGCTAATGCAAGAATGCCCACTAGAACAACGACCCAAACTGACATACGGTTTCCTCCTTCATGTTGTCTACATTACAGTGTACTAGAACGTTCTACAGAAGACAAGATTTGTACGTCATATTTTTCACACTTACACGTATTTTCTTTCTTGCTTAATCGGATTTAGCCAACCGCACTGTTCTTCGGTATATTCCATAGCAAGAAACGTCATTTCATTCTTTCTTAGTATTTCAAAAAAAGTCATTTCTACTTCTAAATTACCCAGAGATTCAAGTATGGCATATTGCGGCTTAATTGTAAGTTTCCCGTTCACATCTCCGCTTGCCGAAAACAGTGTATGAACCTTCGCATCTTTTTTATACAAATGACTTGACAGCAGGGATTGCTCGATACGATGGTGCAGCTTTAACTGCGGCAAGGGCTTCGTAATATACCGGATTTGTTTGTATAACATTTTCTTTTCTGACAAGGAACGAGCGCGAGCAAACCGGACAAACAAATCAAACAGCAAATGTTCTCTTCCGAAGTACGACTTAGCAATATCATCACGAATTAAATACAAATGATATGTTTTCATCTTCTTTCCCCCTCGCGTGAGACAAGCCCCTTTTTCATATTATATAAAAGCATATGCAAAAGAGGTGTCTTACTATGGAGAAAGAAAGGACTATTTCTGTCGAAACAACTATTTTCTTGAACTACCCGCCACCTACTCGCTAACGCTTCTTAAGGTGGGGGAGTTGTTTGGAACACTGATTGTAGGAGAATCCCTTTCCTGTCTCTTGATAAGAGCTGTTCCAAAGAGACAAAAAATGATTGAACACGAAACGAGAACAACCGATTTGGATATGTGTTAAAAATATTGAACGAGCGCTTTACTTGAAGAAGAAATTACTTAGGACAAAATAAGCCTGGCTATGGCAGCCAAGCTTATCTTTCTTAAAAAATCAATATAGTTATTTAACAGTTCCTGCAGAATAAAAAAAATCTCCCCACATAGGAGAGATTTTTTTATCAAAATTACAGTAATGCTTTTACTTTCGCAACAACATTTTCTACTGTGAAGCCATACTCTTCCATAATCTTTTCGCCTGGTGCAGAAGCGCCGAACGTATCGATGCCTACTACATCGCCATCTAAGCCGACATAACGATGCCAGCCAAGCGTAGATCCCATCTCGATTGCAAGACGTTTTGTAACTGCTCTTGGAAGAACTGACTCTTTATATTCTTTTGATTGTGCCTCGAACAAATCAAAGGATGGCATGCTGACAACAGATGCATCAATGCCTTCTTGTGCTAGCGCAGCCTGTGCTTCTACTGCCAGGTTCACTTCAGATCCTGTTGCAAGAAGAATCGCATCTGCTGTTTCTTTCTTGCTCGGTGAAACCACATATGCACCTTTGGATACTTTTTCATATGTGTTTTCTGCTGCGCCTTCTAACGCAGCCAAGTCTTGACGAGTTAACACAAGCGCTGTCGGTTTGTTTGATTCTAGCGCAAGCTGCCATGCAGCGGAAGATTCGTTTCCATCGGCAGGACGGATAACGGAAAGGCCTGGCATCGCGCGCAAGGAAGCAAGCTGCTCAATTGGTTCATGAGTTGGGCCATCTTCTCCTACTGCAATACTGTCATGCGTGAACACGTACGTAACAGGCAATTTCATTAAAGCAGCCAGACGAATCGCCGGACGCAGATAATCAGAGAACACGAAGAATGTACCGCCGAATGTCTTTAAACCGCCGTGCAGCGCAATTCCGTTCATCGCAGCGCCCATTGCGAACTCACGAACACCGTACCAAATATTTTTTCCGCTGTAATCTTCTCTTGTGAAGTCTTTTTCTTTTTTCATGTATGTTTTGTTAGAACCAGCAAGGTCTGCAGAACCGCCGAAGAAAGATGGAACTACTTCTGCGATAGCATTGATTGCTTCTCCAGAAGAGTTACGTGTAGCAGTCGCTGTTCCTAAACCGTATTTTGGAAGATTGTTTTCCCAACCCTCAGGAAGACGGCCTTCAATTGCGTCAGTAAGTTCTTTAGCTAATTCAGGGTAAGCAGCCGCATAGCCTTTTAACAATGCATCCCATTCAGCTTGCTTTTTCTCGCCTGCTTCTTGGATAACAGAACGGAAATGTGCATACACTTCTTCTGGCACGTGGAACTCTTGTTCAGCAGTCCAACCGTACGCTTCTTTTGTTAATTGTGTTTCGGACTTGCCAAGCGGAGAACCGTGGGAAGCAGATTTTCCGGCTTTATTCGGAGAACCGAAACCAATTACTGTACGTACCTCAATTAATGTCGGACGGCTTTCGTCGCTCTTTGCTTCTTCAAGTGCTTTTGCAATCTCAGCAACATCCATTCCGTCTTCCACGCGAATGTACTGCCAGCCGTAGGCCTCGTAACGGCCTTTTACACTTTCAGAGAATGAACGATTTAAATCACCATCTAAGGAAATATCGTTGGAATCATACAATACAACCAAACGGCCTAAACCTAAATGCGCTGCCAAAGAGGATGCTTCAGCTGAAACGCCTTCCATTAAGTCGCCGTCTCCGCAAATTACGTATGTATAATGATCCACCACGTTGTATGCTTCACGATTATATTTTGCAGCTAAGTGACGCTCTGCCATAGCCATACCTACAGCTGTAGCAATCCCTTGTCCAAGCGGCCCTGTTGTGCAATCTACCCCTGGGGTATGATCGTATTCTGGATGTCCTGGCGTTTTGCTTCCCCATTGACGGAAGCTTTTCAGATCATCCATCGTTACATCATAGCCAGATAAGTGGAGCAAGCTATATAGCAGCATCGATCCATGACCTGCAGAAAGTACAAAACGATCCCGGTTAAACCATTTCGGATTGCGAGGATTATGATTCATAAATTGTGTCCATAATGTATACGCCATCGGTGCTGCGCCCATCGGCATCCCTGGGTGTCCCGAATTTGCTTTTTCAATCGCATCAATGGAAAGCGTACGGATTGTATTGATGGAAAGTTGTTCAATTGAATGTGACATAGTTTTCTCCCTTTCGAAAATAATAGACAATTAACACACTCTATATGATAGCTTGCCACACTTAATTATACAACATGTATTGGCAATATTTATTGAAAAGACATTATAATTTTTTCCATATAATAATATCTGCTAAAATCTGCATAAAAACCAACAAATACAATATATTCACGATTTCAGGACTGTTACCCCTAAATAAGCAAGTCATCAGAGTCAGCTATACATAATTGTATTCCCTCGATTCCTAAAACAAAAAAAGACGGATTTCCCCGCCTCTTTTTAGTGCAGCATACTCTTTCCTTGCTGCTTGAGCTTCTTTAATTTGCTAGGAGTAATATCATTTCCTTTATCGTCAACAACCTTTACAGACTTTAATTGGTCTAACATATGTCCACGAAAGGTTTGTAAATACTCTTGACGAAGTGCCTGCTGTTCTTGCTGCTCTTCTTTTGTTAATCCTTCCGCTTTTGCTTTATTAGCTAACGCATTAATGCGGCTTATTTTTTCAGGACTCAACATAGTTCCTCTCTCCTTTTCTAAACACTACGTACCCATCTTATACTAGTTATTTTGGAATATCAAGTTGCTGCTTCATATACTCCGTAAAGCGACGGTGTACCGTCGCCTTGGACACATCATAGCCGAATCCCCTCAGCGTTGCTGCAATTTCCGCAAACGTGAGCTCGTTGCGGCGCAAACGAACAATTTCTTCAACCGGTACTTCTATTTTATCACGTCCGCTGTTTATATGCTGATTCCTTAAATTGCGCTCCGGACGAAATCCATTGTCTACAGCTCGTCTCATCCCTCTTTTGATTTTAGCATTATGAATTTTACGCTGATACTCCTCAACAATACCGATAATTTCAAGAACCATAGAATCTGAATCTGACAATTGCAATTCCCCGTTATGTGCATGCGTATATACAGTTACACCTTCTTTTCGTAAGCAATGCATGAGCGCAATCTTTGCGTTTCCTCTGCCAAGGCGCGTTTCATCCTGAATTAACACCGCCTCGGCCTGTTCCTCTTTAATTGTATCGAGCACTTCCAAAATCCCCTGTCGTTCTATTTCATAGCCGCTCGCCTGTTCTTCGATAACGCCTACAACTTGCATATTATAAAGACTGGCAAGCTTCCACAATTCTTCTTTTTGTCTCTCTAAAGATGTTTCCTGTGTTTCTTTCTTTGTGCTTACACGCGCATAAATAATCGCTTTCATCCCGTTCACTCCCCCTCTCTACATAGTATATCATATATGCTTATTTATTCGAACTTACGTTTGTAGAAAGAACATGCTCATGCTATAATGAAATTGGGAAGATTCAACAACAAAGCGAGGTGTAAATATGGAAAAGCTAACAAAAAGACAGCTGGATATACTCAACTTCATTAAGCAAAAAGTACAAGAAAAAGGATATCCGCCTTCTGTACGTGAAATTGGACAAGCGGTCGGCCTAGCTTCCAGTTCTACTGTACACGGTCATTTATCACGTTTAGAAGAAAAAGGATACATCCGGCGCGACCCAACGAAGCCTCGTGCCATTGAAATACTAGGGGAGGATGGGGCGTCCGCCGTAATGAAGTCTATCGTGCACGTTCCTATTATCGGCAAAGTAACAGCAGGTCCACCCATTACAGCTGTAGAAAATATTGAGGAGCATTTCCCATTGCCGGCAAATCTCGTTTCTGAAAATGATTCTGTTTTCATGCTAAAGATTGTTGGCGACAGCATGATTGAAGCAGGGATTCTCGATGGCGACCTTGTTGTCGTTCGCCAGCAAACATCCGCCAATAACGGAGAAATTGTGGTAGCAATGACAGAGGAAAACGAAGCAACAGTGAAGCGCTTCTATAAAGAAAAGGACCACTTCCGCTTGCAGCCAGAGAACGCTTCTCTGCAGCCGATTATTCTACAGCACGTTTCCATTATTGGAAAGGTCATTGGCGTATATCGAAATATTCATTAAAAGAGCTTGTAACAGCTCTTCTTTTTTTGCATCATTTTTATTATACCGAAAAAATATTTTAACTATTGCAATACTTTTGTTTATTTATACTTTTCAGATATTTACCTCTTTTTTTCTCATGCATGCGCTTACAAACCTGTATTTACCATTTAAATTTTTTCAAGCCCAGGCTTATTTTCATATATCTATCATTGCATTTGAACTATATACAGCCCATTCATGAAAAAAGAAAGCCTGTGTATGTCCTAAAATCTTTTAGCTATAGTTATGACATGCATTTATCATTGGCTTCCTCTTCTACATCACACGCAAAATCTTTGATTCCTACATCTGTCCGAAGGCGATTCATTCCCTCCCTGCTCACGGGGCTTTGCCCTTCACGTTCCTTGAGGAAAGGGTATTCTCGCCTATTTTTTGATAAAAAAAGCCCTGACACTAACAGTGTCAAGGCTTTTCCTTTTTAATATACGCTCATATACTGATCGCGTTCCCATTGGTGGACTTGCGTTCTAAACATATCCCACTCGATTTCTTTTGCTTCAATGAAATGCTCAAGCAGGTGCTGTCCTAATGCGTTGCAAATAACCTCGTCCGATTTTAAGTTTTCTAGCGCTTCTGCCAATGTAGCCGGCAAGTCTACAATACCTGATTTTTCACGCTCTGATTTTGTCATTACATAAATATTGCGGTCTACCGGAGCCGGTGCTGCAATTTTATTTTTAATGCCGTCAAGACCAGCAGCGAGCAATACTGCCATTGCCAAGTACGGATTAGCAGCAGGGTCTACGCTGCGCACTTCAACACGGGTGCTTAAACCGCGAGAAGCAGGAATACGAATTAACGGGCTGCGATTACGAGCAGACCAAGCTACATAGCAAGGGGCTTCATAGCCAGGCACAAGTCGCTTATACGAGTTAACTGTCGGATTTGTAACCGCAGAAAAGTTCGTTGCATGCTTTAACACACCAGCGATAAAATGACGGGCTACTTCACTTAATTGTAACTCGCTGCCTGGATCATAAAATGCATTTTCATTGCCACGGAATAAAGATAAGTTACAGTGCATACCAGAGCCGTTTACCCCAAACAGCGGCTTTGGCATAAATGTTGCATGCAAACCATGTTTACGGGCAATTGTTTTTACAACCAGCTTAAAGGTTTGAATATCATCACATGCTTTTAACGCATCAGCATATTTAAAGTCAATTTCATGCTGTCCCGGTGCTACTTCATGGTGGGATGCTTCAATCTCAAAGCCCATTTCTTCAAGCTCAAGCACGATATCGCGTCGGCAGTTTTCACCTAGGTCTGTTGGCGCAAGATCAAAGTAGCCGCCGTTATCATTCAACTCTAAAGTCGGGTGGCCCTTCTCATCTACTTTGAATAGGAAGAATTCAGGCTCTGGTCCAAGATTGAAGTGTGTAAATCCAAGCGCTTCCATTTCCTTCAAAATGCGCTTTAGGTTACTGCGTGGATCACCTTCAAACGGCGTGCCGTCTGGATTGTAAATATCACAAATTAAACGGGCAACTTTCCCTTTTTCTGGAGTCCAAGGGAAAATAACCCAAGTGTCCAAATCTGGATATAAATACATATCTGACTCTTCAATACGAACAAACCCTTCAATAGAAGAACCATCAAACATCATTTTATTTCCTAATGCTTTTTCCAATTGACTAACAGGAATCTCAACATTTTTGATAATGCCTAGAAGATCTGTAAATTGCAGGCGGATGTACTTTACATTTTCCTCTTTTGCGATACGAAAAATATCGTCTTTCGTGTACTTTGCCATCATTTCCTTCCTCCTAATCCCTAGCATTTTATGTACAAACAAATTGCAATCCCCATATTAATGGAAGAATCGAGACATATCTCCTTGACGCAGGGAGGTTCGATTAAATCGACCTGCTTGATGAAGTTCATCGCGCAAAAGCTTGCGCAATTCCGCATCTGACAATTGCTTGGGTGCTTCCTGCGGCGCCGCTGGAGCGGCAGGCTGCCCTTGTGTCTCTGCATCCTCTTTCAATTGCAGCACTTGCTTAATACCAGCTAAGTTTAAGCCTTGATCAAGCAAGTCCTTAATTTCAAGCAATTTATCAACATCATTAAATGAGAAAAGCCGACGGTTGCCCTCGGTTCGGACAGGTGAAATTAAATCATGCTCCTCGTAATAACGAATTTGGCGGGCGGACAGCTGTGTCAAATTCATGACGATACCGATGGGAAACAGCGGAGTAGAACGTCGATCGTGCGTATTCACTTCAGTTCCTCCTTCGCCTTAACATATCTTCATTTTATAACACGCCAATGTAACCTGTCAAATAATGTTACTTTTTATGACAGATTTACAATAGCGTGTCTATTCCCAGTCCGCACCTTGTTATGGTATGCATTTGGCCTCATTTTATAATACTTTTCTCTATATCGTTTGCTCTAGCTGCAGCAAGCCTTTTTGCAGCAGCTCATCAATTGCAGAGCAAATCGCAATTTTGACATGCGAATAGGTCAAGCCGCCCTGGACATATGCTACGTAAGGAGGGCGAATCGGCCCATCTGCCGATAACTCGATGCTTGCTCCTTGTATAAATGTGCCCGCGGCCATAATAACATCATCCTCATAGCCTGGCATGTAATTCGCATGCGGCTTAAAATGCGAATTAATGGGCGAAGCATATTGGATCGCCTGACAAAATGCAATCATGCGTTCAGCATCATCAAATTGAACAGATTGAATGAGGTCAGTCCGCGGCGTATCCCAGCGAGGCGATGTATTCATGCCAAGCTCTTCCAAAAATGCCGCTGTAAACACAGCACCCTTTAAGGCCTGTGCTGTTACGTGCGGCGCCAAGAAAAAGCCTTGATACATTTCCTGCAGGCTATACAGCGATGCACCGGCTTCGGCCCCAATCCCCGGAGACGTTAAGCGGTAGGCACACGCCTCGACATACTGCGCTTTACCAACAATATATCCTCCGGTTTTCACAATGCCGCCGCCAGGGTTTTTAATAAGCGATCCTGCCATTAGATCCGCGCCAACGTGACAAGGCTCAAGCTCCTCGACAAACTCTCCATAGCAATTGTCCACAAATACAACCACATCAGGCTTAATGCTTTTTACAGCATCAATCATCTCTTTGATTTCAGCTACTGTAAAGGATGGACGAGTTGCGTATCCTTTAGATCGCTGAATACCAATCATTTTAGTATTGTCCCGAATGGCTTCCTTGACTGCTGAAATATCCACTTGTCCTTCCGCAGTCAGGTTAACAGCACGGTAACCAATTTGAAATTCCTTAAAAGAACCAATGCCTTTTCCTCGTATACCGACAATTTCCTCTAATGTATCATATGGTTTTCCGGTAATGTACAGCAATTCATCGCCAGGGCGCAAAATTCCAAATAAAGCAGTAGAAATGGCATGCGTTCCGGAAATAATTTGCGGCCGAACAAGTCCTGCTTCCGCACCAAACACGTCTGCATATACCTGTTCAAGCGTATCGCGTCCAATATCATCATATCCGTATCCTGTTGTCGGAATAAAGTGCGAATCGCTGATTTTATGCTTGCGAAAGCTCTCGAGTACCCGAAACTGATTGCTTTCGGCTACCTCATCCATACGTTTATGTACTCCCGCAATCTGTTGTTCTACTTTTGCTACAATCGGAGCAATTTTTTCTCCGTGCTGAAATCGATTAAACATCGGTTTTCTCTTCCCCTTTTCTTGCTGTATATCTTTGAATGTGTCCGTTCAGTGGAGAATTCGGAAATACATATCCTTTGCACGTATATGTGTGCTCCTCTTCATCAAACACCGTTTCCTTCAAAATGCTATCTGTCTTTAATAAATGAAGCAGGCGCCCTTCAGATGCAGGAATAGCAATATGATACGGCTTCATAAGCTGCAGCATATCCCGTTCAATGGTATGACGCAGCCGCTCTAAATCTTGCTGCTCGAACGCGCTGATCACAATATTCTCTCCCTTAGGAGACGGTAAAAAGGAGGGATGCTGCACATCTTTCTTATTGTAGACAGTAAGAGATGGAATTTGCTCTACCTCTAGTTCATGCAGCAGTTCCCGCACCGTCCGCTCATGACCAACATAATTCACATCTGAAGAGTCTACAACATGCAAAACAAAATCTGCCTGATTCACTTCTTCAAGCGTGGAACGAAATGCAGCAACAAGCGAGGTCGGCAAGTCTTGAATAAATCCGACCGTGTCCGTCAAAAGCACCGTATAGCCGCACGGCAGCTGCATTTTGCGCGTTGTCGGATCCAACGTGGCAAATAACAGGTTTTCTTCAAATGTGTCTGCTGCTGTCAGCCTGTTAAACAGCGTGGATTTCCCCGCATTCGTATAACCGACAAGAGAAATCTGGAACGTGCTGTTTTGTTTACGACGTTCGCGGTAGCGCAAGCGATGCTCAACAATCACAGCAAGCTGTTGTTTAATTTCATTAATACGCGAACGAATATGACGGCGGTCCGTTTCCAGCTTTGTTTCCCCTGGACCTCTTGTCCCGATACCGCCCCCAAGACGAGATAGCGCTTCGCCTTGTCCAACAAGACGCGGCAGTGCATATTGCATCTGTGCAAGCTCTACCTGCAGCTTCCCCTCTCTTGATTTCGCACGCTGAGCAAAAATATCCAAAATCAACTGCGTTCTGTCAATAACTCTCGCATCTAATTCCTTTGACAGGTTGCGAATCTGGCTTGGTGTTAGCTCATTATTAAAGATAACGATATCCGGCTCCAGCTCATCTACAAGAGCCGCAAGCTCCTCCAGCTTTCCTTTACCGATATATGTAGCAGGGTGAAACCTTGGGCGCTTTTGCGTTGTCGTAACGAGCACGTCCGCTTGTGCCGTTTTAGCAAGCGAGGCAAGCTCCTCCATCGAATATGTAAACCGTTCTTCATCATCGTGCGGCAATTGACAGCCGACTAAAATTGCTTTTTCTTTCAAATATCTTCACTCTTTCTTTTCGAAAGTTCAACCTTCTACTATAATAGCAGAGGAGGCATCATTCATCTAGTTGCTTATCACATAAGGGGAGAGGATTTTCAACGTGACTTGGGAAATATTTGGTATTATTGGAACAATCGCTTTTTCTATCAGCGGCGCTATCGTTGCCATGGAAGAAGAGTATGATCTGTTTGGAGTGTATATTTTAGGTATGGCAACAGCATTCGGCGGCGGAGCAATGCGTAACCTGCTAATAGGATACCCGATTGATGCACTTTGGAAACAGGATTCATTATTTCAAATTGCGCTTTTATCCATGACTATCATCTTTTTGTTTCCAAACAAACTAATAAAGCACTGGAAACGGTGGGAAAATATTACTGACGCCATCGGCCTGTCCGCATTTGCAATTCAAGGGGCATTGTACGCACAGCAATTACATCTGCCAATTAGTGCGACAATTGTTGCAGCTGTCTTAACCGGGACTGGCGGCGGTATCATTCGTGATGTTTTAGCAAAGCGGAAACCGCTCGTACTGCGCGCGGAAGTATACGCACTTTGGACGATTCTTGCGGGATTTGCCGTTGGTTCTGGTATCGTTCATACTGCGGTCGGCATGTATGGATTATTCGTTCTTATTGTTGTCTGCCGGATGCTCTCTGTGCAGTACAACTGGAAGCTGCCGCATAAATCGCTTACGAATCAATCGTATTAAGAAAAGCGGAATCGGCTCGTTTTGCTTTGGAAGAGGACAGTTCTCTGCCGGGCGGGGCGCTTTTTGCCTCACTGGATGGAGATCCTTCCCCACGGCAAGCAGGACGTTGGAGCTAGACAATACACAAAAGCTTATACTTTCTTATCTAATCTTCGAAAAACAAAACAGCCTGTTCAGGCTGTTTTTTTCATGCAAAATGCAAATACTATAAGAGCAAGGGGGTGCAAGATATGACCAATCACGTCAATAAAGGCAAACATAGAAGCTCAGTGAGACAATTTGGCAATGCTGATGACTCAGCTCGCGCAAAAAGCGATAAAATGGAACGGCATCATCAGCTCCGCGAGCAACGCGAAAACGATTAAGGGAGGATAACTATAATGGGAAAAAAACAGAAAAATCGCGGTACCGACCAAGGAACCAGCGTAAATCCGCAAGGCTTAACACCGGATGAAGCATCACGTGATCCAAAAACTGCTCTTGAAAATCGTGCTAAAAAAAGCAATACAAAGATATAAGCCTTCGATGCCAATAGCATCGGCGCAGCAAAGAACCGCAGGGCTTACAAGCCCTGCGGTTCTTCCTCAAATGATAGGTCTGTACCTGTAATTGTCAACAGGTCATGTTTATCATACGAATCCTGCAGCAGAAGCCGCATCGCTTGGGAGCGCACAGATTTTTCTACAATATTCCGCACATACCTCCCATTGCTAAAGGCGGTAATGGAAGAAGAATATTTCACCGCATTGAGATGATCCCGCAGCTTCCACTCTGCTTCCTTGGACAATTGATACTCTCTCTCCTCATACATCTGTTTTCCAATTTCAAGCAGCTGATTCACTGTATAATCCGGAAATTCAATAATAAATGGAAACCGCGACTGCAAGCCTGGATTTAAGGAGAGAAAATGGTTCATCTCCCGTGAATATCCCGCTAAGATAAGAACAAAATCATGTTGCTTATCCTCCATATGCTTGACGAGAGTATCGATTGCTTCTTTACCAAAATCCTTTTCCCCGCCCCGCGCCAATGAGTACGCCTCGTCAATAAATAAAATGCCCCCTAATGATTTTCGAATTAAATCACGCGTTTTTTGTGCTGTATGTCCAATATATTCCCCAACAAGATCTGCACGCTCCGCCTCTACAAGATGGCCCTTAGATAGTACATTCATCTCAAACAGAAGCTTCCCAATGATGCGCGCAACTGTTGTTTTGCCTGTTCCGGGATTTCCTTTAAAGAGCATGTGCAGTACTTGCTTTTCTGCCTTAAGTCCTGCTTCCTGCCGCTTTTTGTTCACGTAAATCCACGCGTAAATTTCTTTAATGATGGATTTGACCTCATTCATGCCGACAAGCCTGCTCATCTCTTCCTCTATTTGCTTTAACATTTCATGCTTTGGGGACGGTTCCGTCAATATGGATTTTGGCGGCGGAACAGGGGCGGGTGCTTTCGTTCTCGTATTTAACACGATATTAATTTGGTTATTATTTTTCTTTCGAATGGACTGTTCCATACAATCACCCCTAACCTTTTAGCACTTTCCTAACAATTCAACACTTGTTTATCATTTTCTGTTATAATTTAGAAAAAATATGATGGGCGGTGAGATGTTGGAGACAAGGCGGATTCAAAATGATGAATTGCTTAATACGATTCGTACATTTGCTGCTTACCTAACGAGTAAGGGCAGGAAACCATCAACCATTAAGCGTTACGTGTACGATATCGAAGATTTTATTCACTGGCTTGAAAAGAATGAAAAAGTTTCTTCTAACAATATATGGGCATCCCTATGTACAAAAGACTACGAAAATTACTTTTTTGAATTAAAAACGATTCGTCATTATTCTGAAAAAACGATACACCGTGTATTCATCGTTCTTAATCGTTTGTACCAATTTTTCCAATTATCCAATCCCGGCATGATAAACCCTTTAAAAGAAATGGAAATTGTTATTCAACCGGACCGAGCGCTGCGCAAGGCCGACTTTATTACAGAACAGGAAGAAAACCGTTTGAAGAACACCCTTTCGTCTCTCGAAAATTTGTCGGAAAAGCAGCTTCCAGCCCGCTCTTTACTTATTGACCGAAACATCAGCATCATTACACTACTTCTTGATTACGGGCTATCTTTACAAGAACTCATTTCCTTGAATATGCACCATGTCCATTTTGAAACAAACACACTTTCCATTCCTCCTGTTTCCGGAATCGCACGTACGATTACGCTTTCCGTGGAAGACAAAAAACAGCTCTACAAATACTATAAAATTATCCCAGAGCCGGTTCGTCCAAAATACCATTCTGACGACCCGCTGTTTGTCGCATTTGATTTTAATCGTAATACGTACCGCTGGGTATATGAAAACGATGCCCCTAAAGCTTTAACTGAAATTGCTGTACAAAAGATGATTCGTCAGGAGGTTGCGCGTGCAGGATTACGTAAAGGAATCTCAGGTCAGCATTTTCGTAATACGTTTATTCTGAAACTCATCAAGCAGGAAGTGAGCGAGCAGGAGATTATGAAGCGAGTGGGCTTTAAGACAAGACTTTCTCTCAAACGGTATTATGATTACGCCAAAAATAAAACCCTCTTATAAATAAGAGGGTTTCAGACTGTTGAAAAACAAATTCGTCAATAGATGATTAGTTTTCTCCATTCTTTACGATAAAAAGATGTAAAAAATCGGGTAACTCACCGATTTTTCAACTACCTTCCACGATGTTTATCTTTCGCTTTTTGACGTTTTATTTCTCGCTTTCTTGCTTTCATTTCTTCCCTTTGCTGCCGGGAAAAAGTTTGTTTTTCCTTTTTTCTTTTCTCATATTCCAGTTTGAGAACTTCTTGAGCATGAGAAGATATTCCTTTATTTTTCATTTCATCAGCCACTTGTCTTGCAAGACGCTTTGGGTTTATTCGCCGCTCATTAGGAGTTTTTGTATTGATTTCTTCAGACAATCTGTTTGTTATGTCTAATAGCTGTCTATAGATAAACTCCAGAATTTCAGTATCAGTTGGTTCAGAACCGAATACGTGCCTGCCCGCTTTCAATTTCCCTTCATGAACTTCCTCAATAACACCTACCCAAAATTGACCATCATAATAAACTGTTAGTTTCATAAAATCCCCCTCTAATAATACATTAGAACGATGGACATCCCGAGGGGGGAAGGTTACTGACATTGATCCCAAAAGAAAGACTCAATGCGTCTGGACTACCAACCAGACTGTGTTTTTACGTTCTATTTTTTATTATACAACAAAGCCCACTTTTCACATAACTGCTCTTTCATTTTGAGCTCACTCTTTACCCTATAAGATAAATAGCCAAAATAGGAAAGCTAATACAAAACGATAAAGAGCAAAGGGAATTAGTTTAATCTTATTAATTAAATTCAAGAAAAACTTAATTGCGATAATTGCTACTATAAAAGCTGTTAAAAATCCTGTCATAAACAATGGCAGATCATTTGCATTCAGGTGGTTCCAACTCTCAAATAGATCTTTTCCTGATGCCGCAAACATAATTGGAATAGCCATTATAAATGTAAATTCAGATGCTGTCTTATGATTCATTCCGATTAGCAGCCCGCCGGATAATGTAGCGCCCGATCTGGAGAAACCAGGAACTAGCGCCAAGCATTGAAACAATCCCGCTACGAAAGCCTGTTTATACGTGATTTGGTCAAGCGAATTAGAAGAAGGCACAGGTTTGAATTTTTCAGCTATGATCATAAGAACGCCTCCTGCCACAAGTGTAACAACAACAGTTTGAGGCTGAAACAAAACTTGCTTAATATAGTCGTATAAAACGGCCCCTCCGATACCAAAAGGAATGATACCAATAGCTATATGTATGATGCTCAGATTGCCAGTGCCACCATTTTCCTTATTCCGACGCAGCCCTAAAATCGTTAATATGCGATTCCAAAAGAGTACTACGACTGCTAAAATAGACCCTAATTGTATCACGACCTCAAAGGTAGTGGCTCTAGGAGTACCTTCAAAACCAAGCAAATGACCTGTAAGTATTAAATGACCAGTTGATGATACAGGCACAAACTCTGTTAGCCCTTCTACTAAACCCATAATTAATCCAATAATGATATCCATAAAAAACTCCTTACAAATTTATTATTCAGTTGATATCCACCTTTATAAAGCAGCCTATTGTTGCGATAAATCCTATCATATAGAGATCGCGATACTTTTGGTCATCCTTTAAATTAATAATATTTCCCTCAACATTGGTTAAAGGAAGACCTGCTAAGAATTGAACACCAACGCGCCAATGACCTTTTCGGTTCGGCGCGCTGTCTTGTTGTGAACAGCTACTGTGTTATTTCTACGGTAAATGGATAGATTCGCACTTCTCCTTCTTGTTTAAACTCCGCCCAAATTTTATAAATCCCCGGTTGGTCAAACTGAGTTTCGAAGATCGGTTCAGTATCATTGGCAGGATGAACATGAACGTACTGTTCTGCTTTCTCATCTAATATGACGACATGTCCTACGGCACCAAGATAAGGTTCTAATGGACCATTAACTAAAAACTTTAGCTCAACTGATTCCTCTGCTTGCAACGAACTCAGTTCTAACGTGACTGTACGTTCATCCACTGTTTTAGTCAACTTTTGATCAACTTTCAGGGAATTATGCGCATGTTCCTTTCCCTTCTCACCTATGGAGAAGGAAACAGGTTGTACATGATATCCCAACTGTTTTGGCTTAATATCAATAAATGCCTTATACGATCCATTCAGTAACCCATGTTGAACTTTGAACAAACCTGGCTCTATCTGTTCCGGATGGAGATGAACATACTGGTTAAGGTGTGTATCGACTACGATTAAATGCATGATTTTCTCATGATTTACTTCTAAGTCTGTTACGGCATTCCCCGATAAATCTTTGATTGCAATGACTAATTCTTGACCGTGCACTTCTAAACTTGTTGTTACTTCACTATCAGCTATGGCAGTACTGTCATGGTCACTACGTTCTTCACCATGCTCATGACTTTCTGCTTCATGGCTGTCAGTCTCCTTCTTTTCGGTTGACTCATGATGATTTTGTTTCGTTTCTTCTCGTTTTCCATCAACCGCTAAGCTCGCATAAATGGAATAACCGCCTATCACAGTCAGCAAATAAACAATGGCAGCAATCGCCCACTTTTTCATCAAACTTCACCTCCCCATAATGTGCCTTTTTTATAGTCTTACTTTTTGTAGACGAAGGGCATTTAGCACAACAGATATAGAGCTAAATGCCATAGCTGCTCCTGCCAGCCAAGGTGCCAACAGACCAATAGCAGCAATTGGAACGCCGATGGCATTATAGGCAAATGCCCAGAATAAGTTTTGCTTAATGTTTGTAATCGTCTTTTTACTCATAAAGATTGCGTCGGCAATACTGTTTAAGTCCCCCCGCATTAACGTAATGTCCGCTGCCTCCATCGCTACATCTGTTCCTGTACCGATTGCCATCCCAATATCAGCTGTTGCAAGAGCTGGTGCATCGTTAATACCGTCCCCAACCATTGCTACATGCTTACCTTGCTGCTGAAGCTTTTTCACTTCATCTGCTTTTCCTTCTGGCAACACCTCCGCTATCACGACATCAATACCTGCCTCTTTAGCGATCGCATCAGCTGTCCGTTGATTGTCACCCGTAATCATGATTACTTGGATTCCCATCTCTTTTAATCGTTTGACTGCGCCCTTTGATGTGTCCTTAATAGTATCAGCCACAGCTACCATGCCGGCATACTGTTGATCAATTGCGACGAGCATCACAGTCTTTCCGTTTCCTTCTAACTGTTCCATCGCTGGCAGGATGCGGCCAATAGAAATCTTATTTTGCTTCATTAGCTTGCGGGTTCCGATTGAAATCTCTTTGCCATTGACAACCGCTTTGATTCCATATCCTGGGATAGCTTCAAACTCTGATACTTCACTTAAAGGAACCTTCTTCTCCTGAATACCTTGAACAATTGCTTGAGCCAACGGATGTTCTGATTGCTTCTCGGCCGTTCCAACTAATCTCAAAAACTCTTCTTCCATGAAATTCTCTTCAACTAATACATCCGTGAGAATTGGTTTTCCATTCGTTACAGTTCCTGTTTTATCCAAAATGATCGTATCAATTCGGTGAGTCATCTCCAAGTGCTCTCCACCTTTAAAAAGAACCCCCAACTCGGCTGCTCGCCCTGAACCTTTACTTGAATCGTATTTAATTGATGTTCGCTCCAATGCAAAATTGACTGTTGCTTCTTCTACGCCTTCGAGCTTCTTTAACCCTTTTTCAATTCTCACCGCGCAAGAAGCACAAGTCATACCCGTGATTGGAAGATTCACTTCTTGAACATTTATACTCATGTACCTTCACCCCGTTTTTCAATGATCAACTTGTGACCAAGGAGGTGCTAAATAGCACCTCATCTATGTTCACTCTACTTCATAGCCTTGATCGTCAATGGTTTCTTTAATTTTCTCTAACTAAGAACTCTCATTTTAAATCCTCCTAAAACATACCAGAATATCACCTAAATTAAATTACCATTAATTATTTATCATTCAACATTAATTAACGTTCGTTAATATAAAATTACTATCCTACATCTTCCTTTATCTTTAATCCCTATTCGGTTTGATGAGTAAGGAGTTTTTTGGTTAAAAAACTCCTGCTAATTTTCAATGGCAGAAAGAAAAAAGTTTAAATGCTGTTCCATTTTATTTTCTACTTCAAAGGTATCTTTGTTGTCATACCTTAATAGCAAGTATTCTGTCATCATGGCGAAAAGGGGATATTGATATTCAATTGCAAGAAATTTAGCATTTTGCTGTTTCATTTTCTTTTCATCAATAAATGCCTGGAATGCTGTTTCCAAAAAATTAACTGTTCCTCCATAGACATCGTTTAAAATAATGTCTCTCGCACGTTGATCTCTAAATTGTTCGATGTTAAGAATTCTCCACATTTTTTCATGCAGGTTATCTTCTGCGGTTTTCTTAAAAATTTCCATACCTTGTGTCAAAAAATTCCTTACCGTAGAGCTTCTAGCGATGGAAATGATCACACCTTGATCAGGACGCGTTCTTGCATGCTGCGTCTGAAACCAGGAATAAATCCACTCTAAAATTTCTTCCTTAGACTTGAAATGATTATATAAAGCACTTTCTTTAATGCCAACGGCTTTTGTTATTTCTCGGACTGAAACAGCAGAATACCCTTTGCGAGAAAATAATTCAATAGCAGTTTCAAGGATTTTGTACTTTGTATTTGATACATCAAGATCTTTTACTATGTTGTTCATTTGGAACTCCTTTTTTATTTAAGATAAGGTCGTGATTACAAGCTGGATCATAAGTTGCAAATCCATGAAAAAATGAGCAAGCGCAATTGGAGCTAACCTATTGGTTCTTGCGAAAATAATACCCAGGGTGATAGCCAGCGGAACGAATGATAAAAACCTCCATAGCAAGTATGGACCATCAAAAACCAAAGGTAATGCAACATGCTGTAATGCAAGTGCTAAACCGGCAAGAAGAATGGCAAGCCACAGTTTTCCAGTACTGGCATGGATTCGAGGAAGTGCATAGCCAATATAAGTAGGTGTTTCCACAAGCCCATTTGATAAAGGGAATAAAATTAATGATACAACAATGGCCCACACAGGAAGCTTTTGGAACATAATATCAGGCGGAATGAATGACCCTAATAAAATGTAAGAAAAAATATATAAAGGGATCCCGCCTACTACAAAGCCTACAACAATAAGCCATAAAGTCTCCAATGCATCCCTTCCGAGTCTGCCCCTTTTAAAGTTAAAAATACTTAGGTATTTAAGCCCCTCTTTTTTCATAAAAGATCGTAGAATAAAAAAGGTGGAAATATTAGCAAAGATAGCTTGAAAAGGCCACCACTTTTGTGCAGCATTCAAAGGTGAATCATCTCCCTTCAAAGCAAAAAGGCCAACGAATAATACACCAAACGCTATAAATAATAATGTGCGCATTAATAATGAGAATATAATTCTACCACTGATATCGTTCTGTTTTATCGATTGATCCAAGCTAACACGACCCGAATTCATATATACATTTTTCATATTGCACCTCCCAATTTTGTTTGTTTAAAAAATAGAATATCACATGGATTAAATTCCCATTAAATATTACTAACTTAATGCTAATTAACGTTCGTTAACATGTCAATGCATAATATTACATATTCAATCTATAAGATTTAGCTGTTGTGTAAAAATCTGCTTTCACATGAATGATAAAATAGAGGTACCTTCAACACGAAGAAGAACTACTGTTTCTCAATTAGAATACTGCTGCCTTATTCAAGCAGCAGGTGTTTTAAATTATCTATAGTATTTTGCTGAATATTACAAGCCTGACAGAGATAATTTTCAATTGTTCCATACTCTTTTATTATCCTATTATAAGTTTCATCCAGATACTCCCGCCGAACTTCTAAAATAGGTTTCAAACGGTCAGGAGACACTTGAAACAGACTAATCCATCTGATAAATCTTTCAACCCTCTTCATTCGGGGCCCAATCAAATCATTTGAAGTCAGATACTCATCCAAAACAGTGCTATACGGAACGCCAGCAAGCAATTGAATTAAGGCAGATATATAACCTGTTCGGTCCTTGCCGCCTGTACAATGAATAAGAGCTGGTACATTCTTTTGTTCAGAAAGCAAGGTTATTATCTCTTTAATCTGCATGTTGCTTTTAAACGCTATGTTTTGATAAAGGTCTTTCATCATTTTTTCAAAGTCTATCTGATTAGACTTGCCTACTAGAAATCTAAAAAATTCAAAGTGTGTGAATTCTTGACTTTTATCTTGGATGGATATATTCACTAACTGTATTCCTTGTTCCATTTTTATTCGGCTAGGCTTTGATTTTTGTTCTCGCGGCGTTCGCAAATCACAGATTAACTTTATATGTAACTGCTTAAATTTTTCTAGGTCATTTGGGGACAAACGGGATAATTCATCCGAGCGGAATAGAATTCCCGATTTCATTCTGCGTCCATCTTGTGTTCTAAGGCCTCCTATATCACGAAAGTTATATAAACCGTCTAGTTGCAGTATGGGTTCTTTTTCAATAATGGCCATTATGACCCTCCTTTCATCCAATATGACTGTATTAGTTACCACAATTTGCATTCCATTAAATGGATTCGATTTCTGTATAATACTGCTAAACTAATATTAATGAACGTTTGTTAATATGTCAATAAATAACATTACACATACAATCTATAAGATTTATAGATTGTATGAAAACCCGCTCACATGAATGATAAATAATGGATTGTTTAATGAACCATACGTACTATCCGTTTCTTCTTCCATGACCAACGATAGTATGAATATTGCAAGACAAGGCTAACGAAGAAAGCTGCTGGATATCCAACCCAGATGCCTTTTATACCAAGGCTAGTGTAATTTGACAGCAGGTAAGCCACAGGAACTTCAACACACCAAATGGATATGATGATGAACAGCGTTGGCCATAATACTGTTCCACTTGCACGCATTACAGCTGTAATGATTTGTGAATGGCCAGATATTAGATAACTCCATAGTGTGATAACTAATAAACTATGTGCAATAGCAAGTGTCCCTTCACTTGTTAGAAACCAAGATAGAATATCTTGGGCAAATACATAAACAAGCAGGATTAAAAAACCTCCAATTACATAATTTAACATTAAACCTGCTTGAAGCACCTGCGTTAGGCGGTTAAATTGACCTCTCCCAATGGACTGTGCAGCAAATATGGAGACTGCAATACTTAAGCTTGCTGCCGGCATCGTTACGTAGCTTGCTACTTGATTGACCGACCCATATGCTGCTGTAGCACTAGAACCAAAGTGATTCACGAATGTGATAACAGCAATTTCAGATAGTGCTACTACAATCATATTGATGCTTGACGGAATGCCCAGACGCAACAGCAATTTCAACAGCCGCCAATCCGGCCGGAGGCAACGATGCACTGATGAATCAAATTGAAGCGGATGATTTGTTTTATTCAAGTAAATCAGCATAACAATGAATGCTAAATTTGTTGATAATACAGATGCATATGCTGAACCGTAAACACCTAGCTTAGGAAGGCCAAGCCAACCAAAGATGAGAACAGGCAACAATCCTATATTGAGTACTGTACTAACAACAAGAAAGTAAAATGGCGTTTTTGAGTCCCCTATACCGCGCATAAAAGTTGTATAGGCCAGGTATAAGAATGTAATCGGCATAGACCAGAATAAAATTCTCGCATAGTGGACGCTAACGGCAAGGATATTTTCCGGGGTACCTAATAACCGCAATATATCCCAAGTAAATATGCCCCCTATTACCGTTAACAACACCCCTAATAGAAAAGTAAAAGTGAGAGTTGTTCCAACAATGGCCTTTACACGCTCTTCATTGCGCGCCCCATATGCTTGGCCGATTAAGATAGAACTACCTGAACCTATTCCGATCGCAAAGGAAACAAGCAAAAAAAGCAATGGAAAGAAGGCAGAGATAGCTGCTAAAGCATTCACACCAAGATAACGCCCTACAATGATACTTCCAGCTAATTGACCGATTGATTGTAGAGCATTACTAAGAATAAGAGGGATAAGAAACATGGTGATAGAACGCCAAACGGGTTGACTGTCTATCTCCTTACTCTGTAGTTTTGTACCCTCTTTGTTTATAGTTTGAGATGATTTCATTTTTTATTTCCCCCCAGTCCCTTTTTAATTTAAGTCATATACTTATGATATGAAATGCCGAAAATGACTGAGAAACAAACTTGACATATAAAAAGTATTATCGCTGATTATAGATTCAACATTTTGGAATAAATTAGGGTTATTTTCTCCTAATTAAATAGTGTTACAGCATGTCCAATACTTAGTGCATTTTCAACCAAATCACGCCCTAAAAATTGTGTTCCGCCAATTATAAGCAGCTTGATTATAAGCCCCTGTTATTACACATATTTGATTGTCTATATACCCCGCTATAAAATACAAAAAAATATACTATCTGTTTAGATAGCATATTTAGCACATATCTTTCCTATTTCAACTTTTTTAATTGTGTATTGAAGAAAAACTTCAATCCGCATAATATGTTCTAGGGATTACTACTCTTCTCTAAGGAATTCTAACTCACTGATACATTCTTCTGCCCAGGCAACTTCAGACTCAATTCGCTTATATCCTTTACGTAGTGAGAATAACCAATAGGTTTTCTCAGAGTCATAAGGTCCTTCCTTTACAACTTTCTCCATATGCTCCAGAAAAGAAAGGATCTCTCTTTTTTCTTTAAGAAACATCTTTAATTGGAATATAAGTTCTTTCCTTTCAATCTTTGAGCCAAAAAACATTCGCAGAGCTGCCTCATCCCGAACGATAGAATCAAAACTTTGCGGGGATTTATTCAGCCATGTAACGAGTTCGTTTCTTCCGCTTTCTGTAATACTGTACACTTTTCTGTCAGGGCGAGTTTCCTGCGGTTCTATTCGTGAACAGACCCACTTCTTACTTTCTAGAATACCCAATTCTCTATAAATTTGGCTTAAGTGTGCAGGCCAAATACATTTAATAGATTCGTCAAAGGAAGACTTTAAATTATATCCAGTCATGTCCTGATAAGAAAGCAGCCCAAGAATAACGTGAGAGAGAGACATGTATACGAAACCTCCAAATTGATGATTTGTATTAAAATATTACCGTATCTAAGGAACTTGTTCTACTTCAATTTCTCTCCTCCTCAAATTAGCAGCTATAACATTCTTTATCAACGTACATTACATAAGAACTATCGAATGATTCCTTCACTTACACTTGGATCATGATTGGCCAAAGCCGTTACACACTCTTCACTATCAGCAAAATATTTGACCCATTCTAATGAATCGAGCGCCTGCTTCTTATCGGTGGTTATCCCCGGAAGAATCCCCTTCTCCCAAGACTCTGCGCTATACCCAACATCAGATGCAAGTAAAACCCAGCCGCTGCTTATCAAAGCCATGACTGACAGCTGTCCCTTACTATGCCCAGGTGTATGAATCAAATAAACAGTTCCATCCCCAAATAAGTCCAAGCCAGCTCTATAAGGTCCATATGGAATTTCTTGTAGGTTAAATGGAGTAATGTTGATTCCTTCCCACATGCTCGGTATATACCCTAATTCCTTATTTGCTTGGGCCCATTCAAGTTCATTTACAATTATCTCTTTAGCATTTTTAACATGATGCAGCCCGCTTACATGGTCAGCATGGAGATGGGTCAGTACGACAACATCTAGATCTTTTTCTGAAATCCCTTTTGCTTTCAGTTGCTCATGGATTGCCTTTCCTTCTGGAAGCTCCCCTTTAAACATGGAATAGGATAGATTCCCCACATGCTTCTTCTGCTCATACCGAATAGCGTTACTCCAACCAGTATCAATGAGAACTAGACCATTCGGATGCTCAATTAAATAACTTGAAACTGGGACCCGTATTCTTTTTGATTTAGGACGAAACCAACCTGTATACGGTGCAGGATGCCAAGTTTTTTCTCTAAATGCTAAGGCTCGATCAATATTTACAGCTCCCGTATGCATAATATGAATCTTGGTTGTCATCTCATTCTCTCCTTACAAATACATTTTTTATATATAAAATGTTATATATAATTCCAATATTAAACATTTTGGGAGTTATATGTCAATAATAAGTATTATTTTTACTGATTAAGTTCATCCAAAGGTAGTATCACATGCTTATCAAGCTGATATGAACAAAACTGCCAATATCTACACCCTAACCAGACAGCGATGAAAGTGTAATTATGATACATTTGATGATGTAGTACGTACCATGGTCTTCGATTGACTTGCCATACTTCTTTTTGTTCTGACAGGAAAGCTGCGCAGCGATGGATTCTTGCACTCGGTCTTGGCCATAAGGAAAATACACATGTGAAAGTACAAGCACTTGTCCCGTGATGCTTCTCATGTGTAAGGTTTGGCTTTGTGCATCATATTGGAACACAAAGTTCCCACACTTCGCATCCTTCCGCCTGGAAATTGTCATCTTGGCATTTCGCTTGTGACGGAATGCTTGCCTCCACTTCGCATGACGCTTTTGATCCTTATATAGTGTATACTGCTTACGAAAGAAGGAACGAGAGCCAAACAAAGCCAAGGGAATCTCTCGTCTCAGTTTCGCCTAGCCAACATTCATCCCCCGCTTGTCACTGGACTACGCCCATCACATGCTTGAAGTGGGGGTCTTCGTCGGAAAATGATAAAAGGTAAAACCCGTCCGTTCTACCCTAGCCACTGCTATAATAGACCCATCAAAAAAACAAGGGGTGTCTCAAAAGGGTAGCGTAACGCGCCACCTTTTGAGACACCCCTTGTTCCTATGTACGTATTTATCCTATTCAAGCTCAATCGATACATTTTTTTGCGGCATAAATGTAGAAATCGCGTGCTTATAGATAAGCTGTTGCTTGCCATCTGTTTCCAGTAATACTGTGAAATTATCGAAGCCTTTAATCAGGCCGCGAAGCTGGAAGCCATTAAGCAAGTACAGCGTTACAAACGTATTATCCTTACGGAGTTGATTTAAAAATTGGTCTTGGATATTGATAGATTGCTTCATGTCGAATCCTCCTCTTTTCTCTACTTACGTAATATTCGACTTTAGTCGTAGGTTTCCTTCTACATAACTGAAAATTTCTTCCTTTTTTTCTCCATCCGTCATGTCAAACCATGCGACATCCATTTTATTGCGAAACCATGTTAATTGTCGCTTTGCATAGCGCCGCGAGTTTGTTTTTAAAGCCTCTACAGCTTCCTCTAACGTTGCCGTTCCCTCGAAGTATGCATACAATTCCTTATAGCCGATCGCTTGAATCGATTGACAATGCCGCAGTCCCTGGTCATACAGTGACTTGACTTCCTCTAATAACCCCTGCTCCATCATCAAATCCACACGTTGGTTAATGCGATTGTACAGCTTGTCACGCTCCATTGTCAAACCGATGATGGCTGCTTCGTATAGCAAGATCTGCTCTTGGCTTTCTAATGTTTCGCTCATTGTTTTCCCTGTTGTATGCAAAATCTCCAAAGCCCGAATCACGCGTCGCACATTATTTGGATGAATCCTCTCAGCACTTTGCGGATCAGCCTGCTTCAGCTTCTCATATACTGCCCCTACTCCATCCGTTTCTGCCAATCTTTCGAGACGTTCACGGTACGCCGCATCACCCGGCGATTCTGAAAATTGATAATCATACAAAACAGATTGTATGTACAGCCCTGTTCCGCCTACAATAATCGGCAGCTTGCCTCGGCTTGAGATGTCGCGAATATACGTTCGCACAAGCTGTTGAAACTCTGCTACCGAGAACGGCTCGTCCGGGTCGCGAATATCAATCATATAATGAGGAACACCATCCATTTCCTCCTTGGTTACCTTCGCTGTCCCAATATCCATGCCCCGGTACACCTGCATAGAATCCCCGCTTATAATTTCACCGTCAAATGCCTTTGCCATATCAATGCTTAGCTTCGTTTTGCCAACTGCGGTTGGCCCAATAATGACAACAACCTTCTCTTGCTGTATTCCTCCCATATGGCTTCACTCTCTTTTATACTAAAGTTGTACATCTGATTATTATACCCAAATTCTGAGGTTTTAGAAGAGAAAAAGCGTAAATTTTCCAATATGGTACATGAAATTTTAAAAACCTATCATTTTCTTCAAACAAAAAAGCAGAATACGCGGCTTATATGGCAAGCTTATTCTGCTTTTTTGCATGATTTGGTTACAAATTTGCAACAATCCATTTTCTATTTTCGCGCTCGTGAACCTCAATCGAAATATCAAAAAATCGGCTCAACGATTCAGCATGCAGCACATGCTCTGTTTTCCCTGCCTCAAATATCATTCCTTCTTTCAGAAGCAGCGTATGCGTAAAGCAAGGGACGATTTCTTCAATATGGTGCGTCACATAAATAAGCGTCGGCGCATCCGGCTTAGAAGCGATATCAGCAATCATCGAGAGCACCTGCTCCCGCGCGAGCAAGTCAAGACCCGTGCACGGCTCATCCAAGATTAAAATATCAGGAGAAGCCATTAAGGCTCTTGCGATCAATACTTTCTGCTGCTCCCCTTGCGAGAACGTATGATATTGTCGTCCAAGAAGCTTTTCGCATCCAAATAAAACAAGAAGCTCCCGCGCCCTTTCTTCATCGCCCTCCTCTACTCCTTCATGAAGCCCAATCGTAGCAAACTTGCCGCTCATCACAACCTCTTCCGCTGTTTCATGGCCATAAAATCTTTGCTGCAATGACGAGCTGACAAGGCCGATCCGTTTCCTGAATTCCGGCAGCTTAATTGTTCCATACCGTTGCCCTAACACCGTCACTGAACCAGCGGATGGCCAAATATAGCCCGTTAAAATATTCAAAAGCGTTGTCTTTCCTGATCCGTTGAGGCCGACAATGCACCAATGCTCACCTTGATTTACCTGCCATGAAATATCCTTTAGAATTGTTTTTCCTTGTCTGATCCATGAAATGTTTTGTATATCAATCACCATGCGAGTCCCTCCTTTTTAAACAAATTATGTATACACCAAAACACTACTATATTACTTATTCGATATTTTGTTTGTTCCATCCGCTCAGTCCTATGAAGTTCATAGCACCAATCCCTTATAAAACAAGGGATTGGTTCCTATATTTATCACATGACTCTCTTAAACATCTTCTCCAGCTCATACGTCGAATGATGCACAATAATCGGCCGGCCGTGCGGACATGTATATGGATTTGTCGTCTTGCGCAAATCCTCAAGCAGCGCAAAAATCTCATCATTTGTAATATATTGGTTTGCTTTAATGGAAGCTTTGCAGCTCATCATGATCGCTGCTTCTTCCCGCAGCTTGCGGATATCCACCCGTTTTAGCCTTAGCACCTGCTGCATCATTTCCTCAATAATTTCAACCTCTTGCCCTTTCGGAAACCATGTTGGGTGCGAGCGCACAAGAAAGCTTTGATGACCGAACGGCTCTAGAAACAATCCAACCTTTTGAAGTTCCTCCAGCTGCTCCTCAAGCCGCAAAAATTCAGGCAATGAAACATCAATGCGGTACGGAACAAGCAGCTCCTGCACTTCAGAAGCAACCTTGCCTACCTTCTCACGGAAATATTCATAATTGATTCGTTCCTGCGCCGCATGCTGGTCAAGTATATATAGCCCCTGATCATTTTGAGCCAAAATATACGTACCGTGCATCTGCCCGATTGGATACAGAGGAGGCAATTCATTGCCGGTTGTTGGCGGACACTCCTCGAATGTCTGATCATCCGCTTCTTCTAGCTCTTCTAACACTGCATCGTCTAACGCAGGAGCTTCAGAGCCGATATCTTCTTGCGGGGTTATCTCAGGACGGATGTATTCCCGTTTCGCTATCGCTTCCTCCTGTACGATATCCGGAGCAGGCTTGTAATCCGTCACGAATATACGAGTCGGAAGAGAAGAGGCAGGAGCCTGGTGCTCAAATTGAAATGTCTCCTGCACGCTTTCTTGTTTTACCTTTTTATTCGTTGTCACCGCCGCATCGGGAATCAGCTGCAGATTATGAAACGTCTGTTGAATCGCTGTTTCCAGCAGCTTTAAGAGTTCAGCCTCCTTGCTAAAGCGTACCTCAAGCTTTGCCGGATGAACATTCACATCTACAAGCATCGGATCCATTTCGATCGATAAAAACCCAATCGGATACCTCCCGACCGGCAGCAGCGTATGATACCCTTGCTGGATCGCCTTCACTAATGAGAAGTTTTTTACATAGCGTCCGTTTACAATCGTCGAAATATAATTTCGGGATGCCCGCGTTAATTCCGGAAGTGCCATATAGCCTGTTATTGTAAAATCAAGAGACTCGGCTTGAATCGGGATCATTTTTTTTGCCGCCGCTACGCCGTAAATAGCGGCTAATACTTGCCGAACATCGCCGTTTCCAGACGTATGCAGCAGCTTTTTCTCGTTATGAAACAATCGAAAAGAGACATCTGGATGAGACATAGCAAGACGATAGACAATATCAGTAATGCTGCCTAGCTCGGTATTGATTGTTTTCATATATTTTAAGCGGGCCGGCGTGTTAAAAAATAGGCTGCGGACAGTAATATCTGTTCCTTTACGGCTTGCCGCCTTTTCAAAGCGCATGACCTCTCCGCCTTTAATGACAAGATGCGTCCCTGCAGCATCTCCCGTGCTTGTTATAAGCTCTAATTCACTGACAGACGCGATGCTCGGCAGCGCCTCGCCGCGAAAGCCCAGCGTGCGGATGCGAAACAAATCGTTTTCGTCTTGAATCTTGCTTGTCGCGTGCCGATCAAATGCCAGCAGGCAATCCTCCTCCGCTATCCCATCGCCGTTATCCAGAATGCGAATGCTCGATAAGCCTGCTTCTTCAAGGTGAATCTCGACCGTCGTACTGTTGGCATCAATCGCATTTTCAACAAGCTCTTTTACAACAGAAGCAGGCCGTTCTACAACCTCGCCCGCTGCGATGAGATTGGACAGCTGTTCGTCAAGCTTTCGAATTTTCCCCATTTCTTCATCCCTTCTTTAGCTTTTTTTGCAGCTTGTACATTTCATTCAATGCTTCAAGCGGCGTCATATCTAATAAATCCATTGTTTGGATTCGGTTCAATATCTCTTTTTCCTGCGAGGAAATAGCATTCTCTTGCACCACAGCCGGACGTTCATCTACGGAGAAGAAAGAAAGCTGCGCTTCCTTTGCAAGTAATGGTTCCTCCTGCCGGGCAGGCGGTACACTTTCACGTTGCTCCTGCCCTTCTAGGGATTCCAATACATCCTTTGCACGTGCAATGAGCGAGGATGGAAGACCAGCAAGCTCCGCAACATGAATACCGTAGCTTTTGTCGGCTGCCCCTTCCTTGATCTTATGAAGGAATACGACCTTACCGTTTTCCTCAATCGCAGAAACATGAACGTTTTGCAGCTTGTCCAAATGATCTGCAAGTACAGTCAGTTCATGATAATGAGTGGAAAATAATGTTTTAGCCCCGATATTATGATGAATATATTCAATAATCGCCTGCGCCAGCGCCATGCCATCGTACGTAGATGTCCCGCGTCCAATTTCATCAAATAAAATCAAGCTGCTTTGCGTTGCATTTGCAATTGCATGTTTTGCCTCAAGCATTTCGACCATAAATGTACTTTGACCGGAAATTAAATCATCCGCAGCTCCGATACGCGTAAAAATTTGATCAAATACAGGCAGGACAGCCTCCTTTGCCGGTACAAAGCAGCCGATTTGCGACATTACCGCGATGAGCGCCAGTTGTCTCATATATGTGCTTTTCCCTGACATGTTTGGGCCTGTAATAAGGAGCATATTCAAATCCTCGCGCATCACACAATCGTTCGGCACGTATGTTTTCTTCTCAAGCACCTTCTCAACAACAGGATGACGGCCATCGATGAGAACAATCTCCTGCTTCGTCGTAAGCACAGGTCTTACAAACTGTTCTTCCTCGCTCACCGTCGCAAAGCTCTGAAACACATCAAGCTCGCTAATTGCCTTCGCAAGCTGCTGCAGCTTTGGAATATACTCCTTTACCCTCTCACGCAGCTGCAGAAATAAATCATACTCCAATTGAACAATTTTCTCTTCTGCTTCTAGAATCATCGCTTCCTTTTCCTTCAGCTCATCGGTTATAAAGCGCTCAGCATTCGCTAAGGTTTGCTTACGCTCATACCGTCCCTCCGGAAGGGCGGAAAGATTGGCGCGGGTAATTTCAATGTAATAACCAAAAATACGGTTATAGCCGACTTTTAACGACCGGATGCCTGTTAGCTCGCGTTCACGCTTTTCCAGGTCAGCAATCCATGTTTTTCCATTTTTACTAATGTACCGGTATTGATCGAGTTTCTCATGATAGCCATCCTTAATGATGTCTCCATCCTTCACCGATAATGGGGGATTTTCTTGGATGCTTTTCTCAAGCAGCTCAGCCAATTCTTCACACGGATCAATCCCTCGCATCAGCTCATATATATAAGAGTTATCCAACTCCCCCATCAGCTGTAAAATACTTGGTACTTGCAGGAGAGAGCGCTTCAGCTGAAGAAGATCTCTTGCGTTTACATTCCCGTATGCTACCTTTCCGGCTAAACGCTCTAAATCATAAACTTCTTTCAACTTTTCCTTTAAGTCCTCACGAATAAAATAGTGATTCACAAACGTTTCAACCATACTATGACGCTGCGCAATCTGCTCCTGCCGCACAAGCGGGCGCTCCATCCATTGCTTGAGCATACGGGCGCCCATCGCTGTTTTTGTTTTATCAAGCAGCCATAGCAGGGATCCAGTCTTTTCCTTCGTGCGAATCGTTTCCGTTAACTCTAGGTTGCGCTTTGAGTGCACATCCATTTTCATAAAGTGGTTGCTTTGATACAGCTCTACCGGCTGCAAATGGTCTAATGAACGCTTTTGCGTACGCCAGACGTAACGAAGCAAGCGCCCGACCGTCTCAATGAGCTTTGTTTGCTGCAGGTCCTGTACGACGTGGTCCAAGCCTTCCGGAACAGATGCGTCCTCCTCGTAAGAAACCGTAATTTTCAAAAGATCCGTTAGCTTCTTCAGCTCATTCCCAGAGAATGAGGAGCTGACTACAACCTCTTTGGCCCCAAGCCCGTGCACTTCAAGCAGCACGTCCTCCATAGAACCATATAGAAGCGTAACCGTATTTTGTCCTGTTGTTAAATCATTGCATGCCAGGCCGTATGAACCATCTTCAAAGCTCGTAATCGATACGAGAAAATTATTTTCCTTTTCATCAAGAGAGCGCCCCTCCATCATCGTGCCGGGTGTGATGAGCTGGACAACCTCGCGGCGTACAACACCCTTAGCTGTTTTCGGGTCCTCCACCTGCTCACAAATTGCAACCTTATATCCTTTCTCTATCAGCTGCTCTATATAGTTTTTAGCAGAATGATACGGCACTCCGCACATCGGAATGCGCTCGCTTCCGCCGCCGTCGCGGCTTGTTAATGTAATTTCCAATTCATGTGCAGCCTTTACGGCGTCGTCGAAAAACATCTCGTAAAAATCTCCGAGACGAAAAAATAAAAAGGCATCTTGATAGTCTGCCTTAATCGCTAAATATTGCTGTATCATAGGCGTATACTGTGCCATTTCAGTCCTCCGGCTTTCTAGTTTCCTCATGTATTTCACCCTATTATAGCATGTTCTCAAACGGAGGGGATAAAGAAAACTCGCTGATTGGAGAAGACAGGGCCGAAGTTGTACTTATGCTTTATACGTAAAATTCCCACTACGCCGAATGGCTGCTTATCTAGAAACCTATGCCTTTTTAAAATCCAAAAAGCTAGGAAGAAAAGCCTTCCTAGCTTCGTATTACTCTTCTTCGGAATCCAGCATAAAGTTCGGATCTAAATCTTCAAATTCTTCATCATCGACGCTGTAGTAGTATTCATCATCATCATAGCAGCCTTCTGGATTCACCTTCACGCATATCGTTGTTTCACCTACAACTTCGCAAATAAATTCACGTTCAACTGTCGTTACGATTTTGTTACCGTTTGGAGAAATCACGGCTTCTAAGCAATTTGGATGCTGCATGACGCGGGCGATAATTTCATGATCCTCACCTGAAAAATTCTTGTCACGATAGCGAATCTTTACTTCTTCCTCGTAGCGAACACGTTCTGTTACAACCTCTGTTTTTGTATTTTCGTCATACGAGTACCATGTATTCACATCATAATAGCCCTCAATTTGCACGTATTTGCCGTATTTTTTCGCCTCATATACATGGTTAATAACCCAGCAGCCTAAAATGCTTGTTGGATAGTTTTTCGGGTCTACCGTATGGGTGGATTTTGTATACTTGCGGCCTTTTCCAACAACGGCCTTTACAATAATCTGTCTATATTCGGACATTCCAAACCCTCCTCAATGAATATTCAATTCATCATATGCGTGACATTCGTGGAATGTGCTATCGCCTAGAAAAAAGACGTGGATGTACCATTTCCTTCGAGAAATTCGTACAATACATTGTATGCGTTAGCGCCCAAATATGTTCGTAGTTTTTGTATGAATGATTTATGAAGAAAAACATGGAGAGTATGGCTAGCATCTGAAGGCTATGCATTCCTAATTAAACGAAAAAGGCGTCCCCTTCTAAAAAAGGGAACGCCTTTTTCTTATGAACAGCCGCAGCCGGTGCCGCAGCCTCCGCTATGCTTGCTTTGCACTTCTGCACCTGTTTCGCCCGTTAACACATTTCCGCCTGTCGATAACAAAATTTCATCTGTTACCGTATTGGAAATGGTGCTGGCAACAAGCTGCAGCAAATCGTTCACATATGCCTGCGAGGACTGAAACTCCTGCACGATCGGAAGTTCATCAAGTTTATCTTGCAGTGCATCGATTTCAGATTCTACTTTCTTCAATGCTTCCGTCTTTCCATAATGCTGCAAGTTTACAGCCTGCTTTTGCAGTGCCTTAATTTGACTAATCGTTTGCTTAATCGTTTCATTTTGGTGAATTTTCGCCTCTGCACGCTTAAAGAAATCCACTTCTTCTGTTTCAGAAATCATTTTTGCTAATTCCTTTGCCCGTGCAACAATATCATCTTTTGTATATTGTGTCATATACTACTTCACCTCAATTGGCTTTTCTAGCATTTCTCCATCTAGCGTCCATGTTTTCGCCGCTGTAATTTTCACCTGCACAAGCTGGCCGATTGCAGACTTCGGACCTTTAAAGTTCACAAGCTTGTTTTTACGTGTGTAGCCTGCAAGCACATCCGGGTTATTTTTACTTTCTCCTTCAACAAGCACCTCGACAACTTGACCCTCATACGCTTTATTCTTTTCTGCGGATAGCTCGTTCACAAGTGCGTTCAAACGCTGCAAACGCTCCTTCTTCACAGCCATCGGTACATTGTCCTCCATCTTCGCAGCAGGCGTACCTTCGCGAGGAGAGTAAATAAATGTATATGCGCTGTCATACCCTACTTCACGGTAAAGCGATAAGGTTTCTTCAAACTGTTCATCCGTCTCATTCGGGAAGCCGACAATAATATCCGTCGTTAATGCAACACCAGGAATAGCTTCTTTGATTTTGCGAACAAGCTCCAAATATTGCTCACGCGTATATTTACGCGCCATCATTTTTAATACCTCTGAGCTGCCGGACTGTACTGGCAAGTGAATATGCTCTACAAGGTTGCCGCCCTTCGCTAAAACCTCGATGAGGCGGTCATCAAAATCACGCGGATGGCTTGTTGTAAAACGAATACGCGGAATATCAATTTTGCGAATTTCATCCATTAAATCGCCAAGACCGTATTTCATATCTTCAAAATCTTTACCATAAGCATTAACGTTTTGACCAAGAAGTGTAATCTCCTTATAGCCCTGAGCTGCCAAGTGACGGACCTCTTGAATAATATCCTCCGGCCGGCGGCTGCGTTCCTTGCCGCGTGTATACGGTACAATACAGTACGTGCAGAATTTATCACAGCCGTACATAATATTTACCCACGCTTTAATATCGCCGCGGCGTACCTTCGGAAGGTTTTCAATTACGTCCCCTTCCTTCGACCATACCTCTACGACTGTTGCCTTTGAAAACATTGCTTCACGTAAAATATTTGGAAGACGATGAATATTATGTGTACCAAATACCATATCTACATATTGGTAAGTCTTCATAATTTTGTTAACAACAGATTCTTCCTGTGACATACAGCCGCATACCCCAATTAAAAGATCAGGGTTTTTTTGCTTCAGCGGTTTTAAATGACCGATTTCACCAAATACTTTATTCTCTGCATTTTCACGAATTGCACATGTGTTGAGCAAAATGACATCTGCATCCTCAGCTGTAAAAGTAGGCTCGTAGCCAAGTCCCATAAAAATGCCCGCCATTACCTCTGTATCATGCTCGTTCATTTGACAGCCGTATGTGCGGATATAAAATTTCTTACCTGTTCCCATACCTAAGAACTCGTCAGGGATCTCGAAATCACGATGAACTTTGACTTCCTCTTTCCCTCGTTTTTTCGCATCCTTTAACGAAGGTGGTTGGTACACTTTCTCAAAATATTTGCTGTAATCCTGATCGGATTTTTTGTCCGAAGAATTCACTTGCTGACTTTGCAATCGTTGTTGTTCGTTCACGACGAATCTCCCTCCATATACATTTTCTTTGTATACCTATCATGCATATTGTTTCTTTTGCATACACATTATTATAGTATAAATCGTTTGGCTCAATTAAACAATATGGAGGGCCTTTGTCTATCATAGCTTTCGTTCTCAACACAAGCTCATAACGATGAAGGAAGATACTGGCGTCAACTATTATTCTATCATTTTGGATTTTTTTAGTAAAGAAAGCGTATACGTTTTATATAAAAGTGTACCGAAATATCATACTTGATACATAAGAAAAGCTCCCGCAGGTCGCGGGGGCTAGACAGCGTCCCCGCAAAACGTTATACTTTTTCTTAGCGTGCAAAAAGCCTCCCTGTCAACAGAGAGGCCTTTTGCACTTACATAAATTCTGCTACAAGCTCATCGAACATGTCCTTGTCTAAAGAAAGGTTCGCTTGAGACAGAGGCTGCTCGCTATATCCTTTGATAAGCTCTTGGTAAGAAGGCTGTTGCTTGTTTTGATAGATAATACCAGTTACAAGGCCATTATTTTCCATCAATGTTTGCATTGCCATCATACGGTTAGATGGGTCATAGCCTTCTACAGTGCTTAGTCGTTTTAAATTTTCCTTGAACCAATCGTATGTGTTCACTTTGTTATATGTTACACATGGGCTAAACACGTTGATTAAAGAAAATCCTTTATGATTAATTCCAGCTTCAATGATTTGTGTTAATTCTTTCAAATCACTGGAAAAGCTTTGCGCTACAAAAGTTGCGCCTGCTGTTAATGCCAATTCCATAACAGACAATGCTGGTTCAATGGAACCTTGCGGGGTACTCTTCGTTTTGAACCCAGCGCTGCTTCGCGGGGATGTTTGTCCTTTTGTTAAACCATAAATCTGGTTGTCCATGACAATGTATGTTAAATCAATATTACGGCGAATGGCATGAACTGTATGCCCCATACCGATTGCAAAGCCATCACCGTCGCCGCCGGCTGCAATAACTGTTAAATCACGGTTCGCCATTTTCACGCCTTGTGCGATTGGAAGAGCACGGCCGTGAATGCCGTGGAAGCCGTATGAATTAATGTAACCAGAGATACGGCCAGAGCATCCGATACCGGACACAACTGCCATTTGATCTGGCTCTAGTCCTGCATTTGCAGCGGCACGTTGGATTGCAGCTTGCACGGAGAAATCTCCGCAGCCTGGGCACCAGTTTGGTTTTACATCATTGCGAAACTCTTTAAATGTTGCCATTTAAAACAACCCCTTTTTTGCATTCGTTGTAAATTTCTTTCGGCAGGAATGGGTTTCCATCGTACTTCAAGAAGCTGGAAATCTTCTCACCGTGGCCAAGGTTCATTTTAATAATGTTTGCAAGCTGTCCAGTTGCATTGTTTTCCACGACAACAACTTTCTTTGCATTTTGTACAAGAGGCAGGAGCTCTTCTTTTGGGAATGGATGAATTAAGCGAATCTGGGCATGATTTACTTTCATTCCATCTTTCTCCAAACGTTCCATTGCTTCCTCGATTGTACCGCGTGTGGAGTTAAAGCCAACTAGCAATAGGTCTGCTTGCTCATGCTTTGCATTTTTGAATACAGGGGTATCAAATCTAGAATGTAAGCTGTCTAGCTTACGCATACGTTTATCCATTTGCGCGATACGATTAGGTGCTGATTCGGATGGCTTTCCTGTCTCTGCGTGTTCTACGCCTGTTACATGGTGAATACCATTTTTCGTTCCAGGAATCACACGTGGAGAAATACCATCCTCAGTTACTTCATAACGCTTGAAGTATTCTTTTCCTTCTCTTTCCGGCTGTGCATTTAAGTCAAGCTTTCCGCGACGGATTTGAATTTTGTTATAATCTAACGGCTCTGCCGTTTGTTTTCCTAGGGATAACTGCAGGTCTGTCAAAAGAATGACAGGGCATTGGTATTCTTCAGCGATATTAAACGCTTCTACAGCATCATAAAATGCTTCTTCTACCGTACTTGGCGCGATAACAACCTTTGGAATTTCTCCATGCGTACCGTAAATCATCGCCATTAAATCAGATTGCTCTTGCTTTGTAGGAAGTCCTGTACTTGGACCGCCACGTTGTGTATCTACAATAACTAGCGGTGTTTCCGTAATTCCGGATAAACCAATTGCTTCCATCATCAGGGAAAGGCCAGGACCTGCAGACGCTGTCAATGTACGTGCGCCACCATAGTTCGCACCAATTGCCATTGTACAGGCCGCAATTTCATCCTCTGTTTGAATAACAGTGCCGCCCACTTTCGGAAGCTTTTTAATTAAATATTCCATAATTTCAGAAGCAGGAGTGATTGGATACGCAGCCATAAAGCGAGCTCCACCAGCCAGCGCCCCGAATGCGATCGCGTCGTTACCAATCATGAACATACGCTGATTGCCATCAGCCTTCTCTAATTGCATTAAGCTTACTTTATCTCCAAGTAGCTCTTTCATGTATTGAGAGCCGCGTTTAATCGCTTCCATATTCTTGTCCACAACTTGCTGCCCTTTGCGGCCAAAAATTTCTTCTACTACTTTTACATATACATTTTCATCTAAGCCTAAAACAGCGCTTGAAGCTCCTACAGCAACCATGTTTTTCATAAGAGACGTACCTAACTCCGTTGCCATATCTGTGAATGGAACCGCATACAAAGATACTGTAGTACTCTCTGGAATTGTCGGATTGAATTTGGCATCCGCTATAACAATGCCGCCATCACGCAATTCGTGGAAGTTTACGTCAATTGTTTCTTGATCAAAAGCTACTAGTATATCCAAGTCATCAGAGATCGAACGAACATCGGTTGTGCTCACTCTGATCTTATTGTTCGTGTGACCGCCCTTAATGCGTGATGAGAAATGGCGATAGCCGTACAGGTAATATCCTAAGCGGTTTAATGCAATACAGAAAATTTCTCCCGTACTTTCAATACCCTCACCCTGTTGTCCTCCAACTTTCCAGGAAAGTTGACTAATCATCTCCTACACCCCTTTGGACTGCATTCATTGTAGTGTATTTTTATTACTCTTCTAGTTTACCACTTTCTAAAAAAAGAAACTACAATGTATGCAAATTATACCTCTTCTAATTTATAGAATTTTTTGCATAGTTCTAATTCGTTTACAATTCTAGACCTACTAACGAAAAAATGCAATAATTTGAAACGAATTTATTAACATTTTTTTAAGAATTGCTACAATATCACACACAGCAATCAGATTTTAGTATAATGATTGTTTAGAACGTGATGTTCCTCACAAAATTCCTATATAAAAAAGAATGGATTTGTTCTTCTGTGTAATGTTTAACCAGCTCATTTTTTAAATTTTCATATTGTGCATAGGTTCCAAGATCATGCACGGTTTCCGTAATCCCATCAAAATCTGAGCCAAACCCGACATGATGTTCTCCTCCTAATGAGCATATGTGCTCTAAGTGCCGCAAAATATGCGTAATAGCAGCAGGGCGTTCCTCCGTCAAAAACATTGGCACAAACGTAATGCCAATCATCCCGTTTCTTGCAATCAGTGCACGAATTTGTTCATCCTTTAGGTTTCGAGGGTGCGGACAAAGGGAATAGCAATTCGAATGAGAGGCAATCGGAAAATGAGCAAGCTGCATTACATCCCAAAATCCTCGTTCTGACAAATGGGATACATCCGTCCATAAGCGGTATTCGTTCAATTGCCGTACGACCTGCTTCCCAAAATCAGATAAACCAGCCCCTCTCGTCTCCGCCGCACCGTCTGCCACCGCGTTCGCGTAATTCCAGGTCAATCCAACCGAGCGCACACCTAAACGATATAAGGTATGCAAACGCATTAAGCTGCTGCCGATAGCATCGCAGCCCTCTAAGGTTAAAATCGCTCCTATCTCTTCCTCTTGAAGCGCTAGGACGTCGTTCTTGGTTAAAATAAGCTTCATTTCTGCATGCTTCTTTAAAATGTCTTCATAGAAAATATGAATCATCTCAAGAGCAACCTCAAACCGCTGTCCATGAGGTACTTCTTCCGGAACATAGACAGCAAAGCATTGCAGCTTTCCCTTCCCCTTCTTGAGACCTTCAAGGGTAACATGCAGGGAATCATCGTTGTTAAAGGCAGCCCCCCTTTTCCGCTGCCACATTTGCCATAGCACATCACAATGCGCATCAAACACCATCACTCTGTATCTCCTTTCATACAAAACAGCCTGTTTGCTATAAGCAAACAGGCTGTTAAAATTAACGAGGTTCAATAATAAGCTTGATAGCTGTCCGTTCTTCGCCGTCAATCATAATATCAGTAAAAGCAGGAATGCAAATCAAGTCAACTCCGCTCGGTGCTACAAACCCTCTTGCGATCGCTACTGCCTTCACAGCCTGATTTAATGCACCCGCGCCAATTGCTTGGATTTCTGCGGAGCCGCGCTCACGAATCACACCGGCAAGTGCACCAGCTACAGAATTAGGGACTGAAGTTGCTTTAACTTTTAATATCTCCATTCGTCGTTTCCTCCTCGTTTTTCTTTCAAAAGTATAAGCGGTTATTGAGTTCACTTTACTTATATTCACGAGGAGGATTTCATATTCCTGCTTATCCATTGTAAGTTTTCGAAAAAATTTTAATATATTGTCTATTCTAACAATTTATTGTCTATTTTTAAGAAAAGCAAACACGGAACGATTTTACTTCTGTAGTAAAACGTTTTTTACCACAGAAGTGACTGGTTATGAAAGCTGCATATTAAGAAAGACAGGCACGACACAATTTTATTCATACAGTTAACAACAATTCAGGATAGCTCTTACTCCCCGTTACTCAAAAAATGACTGGTCATCATTCAACAAAATCCGCTCGATTCTGCTCGCTTTTCCTGTCGATGGATTTACATCAATAAGAACAGCACTAAGCTGCGTACGGCCCTCTGCCACCTCAAATCGTACGGGCAGCGCTGTTAAAAATTTTTTCAATACAGCTCCGCGCTCCATTCCTAGTATCCCGTCGTATGGTCCCGTCATCCCAACATCCGTAATGTACGCCGTGCCGTTTGGTAAAATACGATTATCCGCTGTTTGTACATGCGTATGCGTTCCTACAACAGCTGTAGCTCTTCCGTCTACATACCATCCAAGCGCCTGCTTTTCGCTCGTTGCTTCCGCATGAAAATCAATAAAAATAATAGAAGTTCTCTTTTTTGCTTGTGCAATCAAGTCATCCACCTTTTTAAATGGACAATCAAGCGGCGGAAGAAAGGTTCTTCCCTGCAAATTAATAATTGCAACCTCCATACCATTACAATTTAAAAAAATGAGCCCTTTTCCTGGTGTACCTTCTGGAAAATTCGCCGGTCTCACTAAATATTTGGCATTCTCAATAAATTCAAATATCTCACGATTATCCCATGCATGATTGCCAAGTGTAACAGCTTGAGCACCCGCTTCCAAAAAGCTTCGGTAAATCTTCTCTGTAATACCGCGCCCTCCAGCCGCATTTTCACCATTTATAATGGTGACAGTCGGTGAATATTTCTTTTTTAATTTCGGAACGTAATCTTGAATCATCTGTCTCCCAGACGAACCAACAACATCCCCTACAAATAAAATTCTCATTCTTGCAATCCTTTCTCAGATCAGCTTTGTTTTTTATACTTTCCTATTCTAAGAAAAGTGAACGCGACCCGCCTTTACTCCTGTACGAACGATTCCTTGCCACCTCGCACAGCTGGGGCTAGCCCCAAAAATAACAATACTTTCTCATTTCATAACACAAAAAAATAAAGTGGTGCTAGACCACTTTACTTCTGACCCCTGTCTTCTGCATTGAGAGGGATCTGTTTTATTTTGCATATTCGACCGCACGCGTTTCGCGGATTACCGTTACTTTGATATGTCCCGGATAATCGAGCTCATTTTCAATGCGTTTACGAATATCACGTGCTAAGCGGTGCGCTTCAAGATCATCAATTGCATCAGGCTTAACGAGAATACGAACTTCGCGTCCAGCTTGAATCGCATATGATTTTTCCACGCCTTCGTAGGACTCTGAAATCTCTTCCAGCTTCTCTAAGCGGCGAATATAGTTTTCAAGCGTTTCGCTTCTTGCCCCTGGCCGCGCTGCTGACAATGCGTCTGCTGCCGCAACGAGCACGGCAATGACCGACGTAGGCGCTGTATCACCATGGTGGGATGCAATTGCGTTAATAACGACTGGATGCTCCTTGTATTTCGTTGCAAGCTCTACGCCGATTTCAACATGACTACCCTCAACCTCATGGTCAATCGCTTTCCCGATATCATGCAGCAATCCAGCCCGACGTGCCAGCTTCTCGTCCTCACCAAGTTCAGCTGCCATAAGTCCTGCCAGATAGGCAACCTCCATAGAGTGCTTTAACACATTTTGACCGTAGCTCGTTCTAAATCTCAAACGACCCAAGATCTTGATCAAATCTGGATGCAATCCGTGTACCCCAACTTCAAACGTTGTTTGTTCACCAACCTCGCGAATGTATTCATCTACCTCGCGTCTTGATTTTTCAACCATTTCCTCAATGCGGGCCGGATGAATACGTCCGTCCTGCACCAGCTTATCTAAAGCAATACGGGCCGTTTCACGGCGAATTGGATCAAAGCCTGACAAAATAACCGCTTCTGGTGTATCATCAATGATTAAATCAATACCCGTCAGTGTTTCTAGTGTACGGATATTCCGCCCTTCACGGCCAATGATACGGCCCTTCATTTCGTCGTTCGGAAGGTTTACAACAGAAACAGTCGTTTCTGCAACATGGTCAGCTGCACAGCGTTGAATTGCCATTGACAAAATTTCTTTCGCCCTTTTGTCCGCCTCTTCCTTCGCTCGTGCTTCGCTTTCCTTAATCATAACGGCACTCTCATGCGAAAGCTCGTTTTCTACCTTTTCTAAAATAATGGCACGCGCTTCCTCTCTCGTTAAGCTTGAGATGCGCTCCAGCTCGTCTTGCTGCTTTTGGACCAACTCTCCCACTTTGCTTTCCAACTCTTCAATCTGCTGTTGTCTAAGTGTTAGAGAATCCTCTTTCTTTTCAAGCAACTGCTCGCGTTTATCAAGCGATTCGTCCTTGCGATCGAGGTTCTCCTCCTTTTGCATTAGACGATTTTCTTGTTTTTGCAACTCACTTCTTCGGTCTCGAATTTCTAATTCCGCTTCTGTACGAAGTGTATGAATTTCATCCTTTGCTTCTAACAGCGCTTCCTTCTTCAATGATTCTGCTTCACGCTTTGCATCTTCGACAATTTGTTTAGCAGCATTGGCAGCACCGTTAATTTTCGCTTCCGCAATGGACTTTCGAACAAAAAATCCAACAACTGCACCGACGATAGCGGCAAGCAAAATGGAGATGAATACCATAACTATGCTCATAACTTCACCTCCTCTTGCTATGAATAGGAAAAGATTGCCGGCATGTACATTGTCATGTTTCAATGTACAATAAATGACGTTGTCCTTTTTGGGACCCTTTTCATTTCATTAAAATTGACACTTTGTATGGTCATAGTTTAAAACTCGGAACTAAAACACCGCTTTGCAGGTCTTGTCCGAAATTACAATTCTTTTTCTGAAAAAGAACTGTAACATAAGATGGTAAAAAAAGAATACACATTCTTATTGTATCGGGCACTATTTTCATTGTCAAGGGTTGTATCCTCTTACTTTCTTTACCTATCAATGGTTGACACATTTTCAAACAAAAAAGCGAATATAAGCTTATTAATAAATCGAACAAAAAAAGACACATTGCTGTGCCTTTTAAATTTTAGTCCTCTAGAAGCGAAAAATCATCCTCTTCTGTTTCTGTGACCGTGCGCGGCTCATCAGAATCGATGCCGTAGTGCTCACGAATCTTGAATGAAATTTCATCAAGAATTTCTTTATTTTCTTTTAAGAAGGTTTTTGAATTCTCGCGTCCTTGTCCTAGACGTTCCTCATTGTAGGAATACCAAGCTCCGCTCTTTTGCACAATATCAAGCTCTGCTGCCATGTCAAGAGCTTCCCCTTCTTTTGAAATTCCTTCCCCGTACATAATATCAATATCTGCCGTACGGAATGGAGGAGCCACCTTATTTTTTACAACTTTAATTTTTGTTTTATTTCCGACGATATCATTTCCTTGCTTTAATTGCTCAGCGCGCCGCACCTCTAAACGAACTGTCGCATAAAATTTTAACGCACGACCGCCTGGTGTCGTCTCAGGATTTCCAAACATCACGCCGACTTTTTCCCGGATTTGGTTAATAAAAATCGTAATCGTCTTGGATTTATTGATGGCTCCTGATAATTTACGAAGCGCCTGCGACATGAGGCGGGCCTGCAAACCAACGTGAGCATCTCCCATGTCTCCTTCAATCTCCGCTTTCGGTACGAGTGCCGCAACAGAGTCGATAACGATAATATCAATCGCTCCGCTGCGAACTAATGCTTCTGCAATCTCTAGCCCTTGTTCTCCCGTATCCGGCTGAGAAAGAAGCAGCTCATCAATGTTTACTCCTAATTTTTGTGCATATACCGGATCAAGCGCATGCTCTGCATCAATAAAGGCCGCCTGTCCGCCGCGCGCTTGTACCTCTGCAATTGCATGAAGTGCTACTGTTGTTTTACCAGAACTCTCTGGTCCGTAAATTTCAATAATACGGCCGCGGGGATAGCCGCCGACTCCAAGTGCTACGTCTAGTGCTAATGATCCGCTCGGTACAGTGGAGACTTTACGTTCAGACTGCTCTCCAAGCTTCATAATAGAACCTTTTCCAAATTGCTTTTCTATTTGCTTTAACGCCATTTCTAACGCTGCTTGACGATCGCTCACTAGATTTCCTCCTTTTTTCTTATGACTATCTTTATTATACTTGTTTTCATTTAAAAATGCCAATAAAAATCGAACATTTATTCGTTTTTTATTTTTCCTCTCTCTATTATTCTGTTTTCCCTAGAGAAAAAGGAAAAAGCTAGACGGACTACCCCTCTAGCTTTTTATATAAATGATACATCCCATATTTCATCGCACGTTCTCTGATTTGCTGTCTCGTTCCCCATAGCTTAAGAGAAATCACTGACGTTTCTATGGCTTTTCCTGCAATACCGACAAACACAGTACCAGGCTGCTTCCCTTCAAGTTCATCAGGGCCTGCTACACCCGTAAAGCTAATACCAATGTCCGCCCGCAGCAGTTTGCTGACGTTTTCTGCAAGCAAAGCGGCAGAAGCTTCACTCACCGCTCCAGCTGTCTCAAGCACGCTCGCAGGTACACCTAATACATGCTGCTTTACTTCGTTGCTATAGCAAACGATACCGCCTTGAAAAAAGGAGGATACACCGGAAATTTCCGTAATTTTTTCACTGAACAATCCACCTGTTAAACTTTCCGCGGACGCAAGGGTGATTCCTTTTTCCTTTAACAAAGATACGAGCTTCCCTTGCAGGGAGTCGTGATTATAGCCATAAAAGAAATCACCTACTCTGTCTAATATTTTCCGTTCTACGCCATCTATCAATCTGTTTGCTTCATCTTTAGAAGCATGCTTTGCCGTTAAACGAAGCGTTACCTCTCCATCTGCAGCAAGAGGGGCAATCGTTGGATTCGTTTGCGTATCAATTAAATCCTGCAGCGTTTCCTCTAAAAGCGATTCTCCGATACCGAAAAAACGAAGCACGCGAGAATGCAGTGTTTCCTTAGAGGTAAGCGGAAGTAAAAAAGGCTCTACGTAGCTGTCGTACATCGGCCGCATCTCCTTAGGAGGACCCGGCAGCAAAATATATGTCTTTTTATCTTGATGCAAGCCCATTCCCGGAGCCATACCATGATCATTCGGGAACACGACGGCACCTTCAAGCACAAGAGCCTGCTTTTTATTATTCTCTGTAAACGTCCGTCCAGTTCGTTTATAGTACTCTTCAATGGACCGAAGCGCAGCATCGTCATAGACAAGCGAGCTTCCTACAGCCCCAGCAATCGTTTCCTTCGTCAAATCGTCCTTTGTCGGTCCAAGACCTCCTGTAAAAATGAGAATATCAGCCCGCTGCTGCGCCGTCTCAATGGCAGAACGCAAACGATCAGCGTTATCGCCGACAACTGTTTGGTAGTACATATTCATGCCGATTGCTGCTAGTTTTTGAGATAAAAATTGCGCATTCGTATTTAAGATTTGACCGAGTAAGAGCTCAGTGCCGACTGCAATGATTTCCGCATTCATCCCTATGCCCCCCTATTTTGAATTTGCAAAAATAGCTTTATTTTTCGCAAAATAATCCCATCCAGATAGGACTGTAAATAAAACAGCAACTGCCATAGACACATCTGCAATAGAGAATGGCAGCCATTGAAGCGGAACGTCATGAAGCAAGTAAGCAGAAATCGCAACAACCTGCGTCCACATTTTTATTTTCCCCAGCATTTTGGCTGCCGCTACCTCGCCGGTTTCCGCAAGAAGCAGACGCAAGCCTGTGACGGCAAATTCTCTTGTGATGATGAGAATCGCAACCCAAGCATATATATAATGAAGATCTACGAGCGTAACTAAAGCTGCTGATACGAGAAGCTTATCAGCGAGCGGATCAAGAAATTTCCCTAAGTTTGTAACAAGATTATATTTACGTGCATAGTGCCCGTCCACCCAATCTGTAGCAGACGCAATAATAAAGATAAGAGCTCCTATTAAGTGCTGCAGGGGCAAAACAGCATCACCAATCGTATATACCCCCCAATCAAATGGGACAAGCATCACAAGTAGAAATACTGGGATTAAAGCAATTCTTGAAACAGTAATTTTATTTGGCAAGTTCACAGCTATTCCTCCATCATATGTAAAGCGGTTATTCATTGAAAAATAGTCATCGCAATGATGACTATTGTTGAGCAGGCTGTTGTGCCTGCGATACACCCAAATTTTTAATGAGCAAAATTTGATGATAAAAATCTTTCGGGTCCTGCGGATAAGCAACGGCTTGACCGTTAATTTTTATGTCAGCATTCGGCGAGCTTCCGATATTCAGGCGAACAACCTCTTCCGCTGACATATCCTGCTGATGGCTTTCTCCCTCGTTTAACGTACCGCTGTAAAAAAGCTTTCCTGCACCGTTCTTAATATCTATGTAGCATGCTCCTTTAGCGGTAATCTCCACAGTAAAGCCTTTGTTATTACGAAGCTCCATCGTAGTAGTCTTTCCTGATGTTTGGACTGCCTTTAGCTCTTGTACCGGCTCAGGAGTTGGGGCTGGCTGCGCTTGTTCCGCTTTCACTTCTTCTTCCTTAGGTTCTTCTTGCTGCTTGCCTAAAGTCGAATCCTTCGCCTCCTGCACCTTCGCTTCTGAACGCGGCGTTACTTTTTCTGCCTGATCGGCCGATGGCTCGGAGAAAAGCTGCGCAATGAGCCAAACCCCAACCGCAACAGCTATAACGAGCAATGTAATAAACACCTTCGGCATATGATCCATAATCTTGGAAGAAGCATTACGCGATACCGTTTCTCTCGGTTGTTGTGAGCGAAGCGGTACCTCCTGCGCCGGTGTTACAGGCATCTTTCCAAGATGCTCCTGTACGGTCTCCTCCGGATCGAGTCCAACAGCTTCTGCATATTGCTTAATAAATCCCCGAACGTAAAAGTCCCCCGGCAATACGCTGTAATTCCCTTCCTCAATACTGACCAAATAACGCTTTTGAATTTTCGTCATCTCCTGCAATTGGTCAAGAGAAAGTCCTTTTGCTTCCCTTGCTTCTCTGAGCTTTTGTCCTAATTCCGTCAATGATAAACACCTCGATATGTACCTAAAAGTCAAACATGGAAAAGTTATTTTTCTTGTCCAGCTCAATCTCGTCCACTAAATCATACTTAATTTCTTCATTATCGTTATTTCTTAATTCGATAATGTAATCAATATCATCCATTGTATACTCAGATTGACTTACAAAAATATCCGGATGCTCAATTACCTTTGTAGCCGGGAGACTCATAATTTCCCGTACAAGCTGCCAATGACGTTCGTTGGCTCTTTTTGTGGACACAATACCATCTAAAATAAAAATATTGTTCTCGTTATACTCATCTTGAATAAGCTGGCTGCGTATTGTTTGTTTAATAAGTGTAGAAGAGACGAAAATCCAACGCTTATTCGCACACACGCTTGCGGCTACAATAGACTCTGTTTTTCCGACACGCGGCATTCCGCGGATACCGATTACTTTATGGCCTTCCTTTTTCATCAATTCAGCCATAAAATCAACAAGCAAACCAAGTTCATCACGCACAAATCGAAATGTTTTCTTATCATCTGCATCCCTTTGGATATATCTCCCATGACGAACAGCAAGTCGATCCCGAAGCTTTGGTTGACGATATTTCGTTACTGTTATGTTATCCATTGTATTAAGGATTGATTCAAGCCTTGTAATCTGCTCCTGATTTTCACACATGAGCAGCAGACCTCGCCGGGAATTGTCCACTCCGTTAATCGTTACAATATTAATGCCAAGCATTCCTATTAAGGACGCAACGTCACCAAGCAAACCAGGGCGATTCTTATGAATTTCATACTCGAAATACCATTCAATCATCTTCTACACTCCCCCGCTTCCCTTACATCTACGTATTCTATATTATATGATTTTATATCAATAGGAAAGTTAAATTATGCTATCTGCTTTTTCAAATGTACGCATACTTAAAAGAAAAGCTTGATTCTCATAAGAAAAAGAGAGGAAATTTCCTCTCTTCTTCTTACTTATTTTGTACAAGCTTAAGCATCAAGTTAGCAATTGTATGCTGTTCCTGCTCGTCAGCTACTTTCCACAAATCCGCTAAAACACGCTCTTCCGGATTGCGTGCTTCTACTTCATTTGCCAAATAATCACCGATGCGGTATGCCATTTCATTGATGGAGCTGCTGTCAAGACCTTTGCCCTCTGCAGCATTTAAACGCTCTCCTAAAAAACCTTTCCATTGATCCCAGTTGTCTAATACTGACATTGCAATGCACCCCTTTATGAAAGTAATGATTGGTTCATCCTTACTATGTACAATTTGATTCGCTTTTATGTATCAACAATGCCATCCTCCGTTTACTCCGATAATTTGCCCTGTAATATAGGAAGCCTCCCGCGATAGTAAAAAAGACGCAGTGTTTGCAATTTCTTCAGGAATTCCAAGCCTGCCGAGCGGAATTTCATCGGCGAGGGCACGTGTTTCATCTTCTGAAAATATACGAAGCATATCCGTGGCAATCGCGCCGGGAGCAACAGCATTTACTCGTATACCGCTTGGCGCTACTTCTTTTGCAATTGCCTTCACGTATGTATTTTGTCCTCCCTTGAGCATTGAATATAAAACCTCACAGGATGCCCCAATTTGTCCCCAAATGGAGGAAATCACAACAATACCCCCTGTGCGGCGGCGAATCATGGAAGGAAGAGCAAGATTCACTAGCTTATAGACATTTGTGAGCTGTAAATGTGTCATCTGCTCTAATTGCTCATTCGTAACATCTGTCACAAGTCCGAACACACTTTTTCCGGCTGTGTAGATGATCGCATCCAGCTCATGCGTTACAGAACTCCACAATGCTTCCGCCCCATCTCGATTAGTTAAGTCCGCTTGAACAAGCGTCACACCAACCCCGCTGGAAGCGAGTTCCTGCTGCAGCCTTTTTGCAGCATTTTCGTTTTTATGATAATGCAAATATAATGAATAGCCATCAGCCGCAAGCCGGCGCGCAACAGCAGAACCAATGCCGCCGCTTGCTCCTGTAATCAACGCATATTTCCTCATTTCCAAATTCCTCCATTTTTCATAAGAAGAGCAGAATCGCCCTGTTTTGCCCGCAGCAGGGGACAGTTCCCCAAGCAATGAAGTGCTTTACATCTCATTAGTAGAGGGTCTTTCCCCGCAGCAAGCAGGTCGATCAAGCTGGACAATGCCCCAAAAGTCTAGACTTAAAAAAGCATCCTAAAGGAAGGATGCTTCATTACTGCTTCGGAACAACCTGGCAAACACTCATTCGCTTCTCGTCAATAAATTCTTTTGCAGATGCCTTTAAATCATCGATTGTAATTTCCTCTAGAATCGGTAAAGCATCAAATAAGCTAGAGCCGTTAAACGCATAACGTGTAAATTGGTTGGCGATAAATTCCGGCGAATTAAGCGAACGTAATACACCGCCAATTTTTTTCTTTTTGACACGGCTTAGCGTTTCCTCTGACAATGCTTCATAATTTGTATCGAGCAAAATGGAGCGCAAGCGCGCCGCAAGCTTATCCGGTTGTTTTGTATCTCCTCCAACCATTGCAAATCCAAAATTGCTTTCTGCTGTGTAATCATAGGAAAACGTATCATCAATCAAACCGTCCTGATAGAGACGCTCGTAATTATCAGAGCTTCTTCCAAATAAATAATCCATCAGCAGCGTTGTTGCAATTTCAAATTTCAACAGCTCACGCCCTGTTTTCCCAGATTGTTTCGTCTTGATGCCTACTAAGCACTTCGGCGTTTGTACCGTCATTTGAATCACAGTCTGCTTTTGACTCACTTCTTCCGGCTCTTCCTCAAAGAAGCGCTCTATGCTCGGCTGATCCGTATACGGTTTACCTGCTTGATTGTCACGCACAAGCTTCATTATCTGTTCTGGATCAATCGGACCGACGATAAACAACAGCATATTGCTCGGATGATAAAAGGTGCGATAGCATTCGTATAGCAAATCCTTCGTAATCTTGCTGATGGACTCAATCGTACCGGCAATATCAATCTTAACCGGGTGCTTTTGATATAAGCTTTCAATCAATCCGAAATATAAGCGCCAGTCTGCATTGTCTTGATACATTTGAATTTCCTGTCCGATAATACCCTTTTCCTTTTCAACGGTTTGCTCCGTAAAATACGGATCCTGTACAAAGTCGAGAAGTGTTTGCAGGTTAAGCTCTACGTTTGAAGTACAAGAGAATAAGTACGCTGTACGCGTAAAGGATGTAAATGCATTGGAGGATGCCCCTTGCTTTCCAAAGTCCTGGAACACATCCCGATCTTCTTTCTCAAACAGCTTATGCTCTAAAAAATGAGCAATGCCATCTGGAACATGCAGCTTTTCATCCTTGCCGAGCGGTACAAACTCATTATCAATCGAGCCGTATTTTGTTGTAAAGGTCGCATATGTTTTATTAAAGCCGCTCTTTGGCAATATATATACCTCAAGACCGTTCGGCAGCTTTTCGTAATACAGCTGCTCCTTCAGCTGTCCATATTCAATTTTCTCCATGCTACGCCTCCTCCGATCCTTGCAATAAGTAAATCGTATCTAACTCAATTTTATTTGCAACTGCTATAATTTCATCTCGCGTTACACGGTCTACATCGTCAAGCCATGTGTCCATCGGACGTTTATAATCGGCGACAACATCATGGTATAGCAGCTCAACCAATCCGCGTGGCGTATCAAGAGTTTCCAAAATTTGGTTCTTAATAACCGCTTTCGTTTGCGACATGTCTTCTTCTGTAAAATCGCCATTTCGCATCGCTGTCATTTGTTCCCCAATAATATTCACTGCTTTTTCATAATTTTTCCCTTCAATTCCGGACATCACAAAAAGTATGCCTTTGTGGCTCTCATACCGAGAAGCGGCGTAATAGGCGAGGCTATGCTTCTCCCGCACATTTCGGAACAGCTTAGAATGTGCAAAGCCGCCAAATAAACCATTAAATACTTGAAGCGCAAAATAATCGCTATCTTTATATGTAATGTGTGTACGATAGCCGATATTCAACTTGCTTTGCTTTAAATCCTGCTTCTCTACAACCTCGCGCTCCTCTTTAGGTACTGCAGCCTGAGCAGCTTGTTTCCTTTGCTGCTGCCGCACTGGAATAGAAAAATATTTCTCTACAAGCTGAAGCGCATTTTCTGTTACATCTCCTACGATATATAAATCAATTTCATCCTCTGACAACGCTTTTTTATAATATTCATACAATGACTGCGGAGTAATGGAGGATACATCCTCCGCTTGACCGTTCGGACTAAGGCGGTATGGTTCCTCCTTGCACATTTCTTCAATAAGCCGTTGGTTGGCATAGCGCATTTTATCATCAAACGCTGATTCAATACGCTGCAAGAGTGCGCGTTTTTCGCTTTCCACAATGGATGCTACAAAAGCACCGTTCTCTTCTGCCGGATGCAGCAGAACATCTGCAAGCATTGCCACGGTTTTTTCCAGCAAAGGCGGCGCATCCTGCAGATATGTTTCATTGGCGACATCCATGTAAATCGAAATAACATGCTCTTCGCCCTTTTTGTTCACATCCACCGCTAATGCGGCGCCGTACAAATCCTCTACATATTGGCGAATGCTTTTCACAGAAGGATGTTGCTTTGTTCCGCTTTGCAGAACATACGGTAAAATGGCGCGGTAGGTTACGTTTTCTTCCGACAGCGGCGCCTTCAAGCGAAGCACAAGTGTATTTGTTTTATACTTAACGGTTGGAATGATATGTACAGTAAGTCCTTCTAGGCGGTGTATGTGCTGAGACACAACTTCCATTCTTGTTCCTCCTCTATTAGAGATGTTCTTTTCCAATATACATTTTTTAGCAAACTATATGCAAGTTTCTTGTACAAATGAAGTAAGTTAAATTTATTGTATGTAAAAAAGGAGATTATTTGCGTTTTATATAAAGAAAACTCGCCGATTGGCGAGCCGTTAGGCGAAGACAGAGGCGTAGTTGCACTTATACTTTATTCTTAAAATTTCCTACTACGTCGAATATCCCTCCAGCTGGAAATTTATATGTTTTTAAAGTATAAAGAAAACTCGCTGATTAGCGAGCTTTAGGCAAAAACGGAGGCGCAGTTGCATATACTTTATTCTCAACATTCTCCCTGCATCAAATGGTCTTTCAGCTGGAAGTTTATGCTCCTCTTAAAGTATAAGAAAAAGCCCATCTTTGGGCTTTTTCTTATCGTTTTCCTTTTTCATACGGAACACCAAGAGCTTTCGGTGCTTCTGCACGTCCAACAAAGCCAACAAGGGCCAGAATTGTAAACACATAAGGCAAGATCGTCAAAATCACGCTTGGAACACCCTTTAAAAACGGGATTGTTCCGCCTGTAATAGCGAGTGATTGAGCGAAGCCAAAGAACAACGCTGCGCCAAGCGCCCCGATTGGATGCCATTTCCCAAAAATCATCGCAGCTAATGCAAGAAAACCTTGCCCTGTAATGGTTCCGCCGGAAAAGTTACCAGAAATTGAAGTAGCAAATACAGCGCCTCCGACTCCTGCAAACATCCCGGAAATAAATACAGCTGTATAACGCATTTTATATACGTTAATTCCCATCGTATCTGCAGCCATCGGATGCTCCCCTACCGCTCGAAGGCGCAGACCAAATGGCGTTTTATAAATGATATACCATACGACAAAGGCAAGAATGATAGCAATATAGGATGTATACGGTACGTCCGCGAAAAAGATTTTCCCGATAATGGGAATATCAGAAAGAGCGGGTACATCAATCTTTTCGATGCGGAACTGAATAAAATCCGTTTGTCCTTTTCCGAAGAGTTTCTTAATCGCAAACACCGTTAAACCAAGAGCGAGAAAGTTAATAGCAACACCGCTTACCGTCTGATCTGCTTTTAACGTAATCGATGCAACTCCGTGCAGCAATGCAAATACACCGCCGGCAATCGCAGCAATGATAAGGGAAATCCACGGCGCTGCCGCCCCCCATGTATCACCCATTAAAAGTGTCGTAACGATCCCTATAAATGCACCGAATAGCATTAATCCTTCCAATGCGATATTTACAACGCCGGAACGTTCGCTAAACACCCCGCCAAGCGCAGTAAAGATGAGCGGCGCTGCTGTATAAAGCGTTCCGGAAACAATAATAGCTAATAAATCCAAGAAACTCATTTATTTCCCCTCCTTGCTCAAACGGGAAAGCACCCAACGAAGGACGTAGCTGCTTGCCACAAAGAAAATAATAAAGGCAATGATCACGTTAATGAGTTCGGATGGAACGTTAGCTGTGAAGTTCATTTGCGGTGCAGCGCTCTTTAATCCGCCAAACAATAGAGCTGCAATCAAAATACCAAAAGCATTATTTGCTCCCAGCAGGGCAACTGCTATTCCATCAAATCCGATTCCCGTAAAGGATGACATGGCGGTCATATTCTGAAATGTTCCCAACCCTTCCATTGCCCCGCCAATTCCAGCAAATGCTCCTGCAATCGACATCGACAGCACAACATTGCGAGATACCTTCATCCCAGCGTATTGCGATGCATGTGTATTAAAACCAACAGCTTTCAATTCGTACCCAAGCGCCGTACGATCGAGTAAAAACCACATCAGGACAGCCATGATCAGCGCAACAACAATGCCCCAGTGCAAACGTGAGCCCCCCGTTAAATCCGAAAGAAAAGGAGACGCTAAAGAGGCGGTTTCCTGCACATCGTAAGACTTTTCATTACCAGCATTCAAAAAGCGTTTAATAAAATCATATGTGATGTATAAAGCAATATAGTTCATCATAATCGTCACGATGACTTCATTGACTTTAAATTTCCCCTTTAAAAATCCTGGAATAAAGCCCCAGATCCCACCCGCGATTGCTGCTGCCAAAATAGAAATCGGAATATGCAGCACACCTGGCAAATGGAATGCATAGCCGGCCCAAATCGATGCAAACCAACCAACGAGAAGCTGTCCCTCTACACCGATATTAAAAAGACCTGTGCGAAATGCAAATGCAACTGATAAGCCTGCCAGCACAAGCGGAATCATCGTACGTATAGTTTCCCCAAATGCGCGAGGCGTCCCGACCATTCCTTCCCATAGTGCACCGTACCCTGCAACAGGATCATAGCCGCTCACAATCATAACAATTGCGCCGACAAGCAGGCCAAATACAGCTGACAAAATCGGCACTAACACTCCAATCGCGCGAGGCGATAATGTAATTTTAGGCATCTTCCTTCACCTTCTCTCCTTGCTTGCCGCCAGCCATTAATAGTCCAAGCTCTTGTTCATTTGTTTGCTTGGCATCTACAATATCAACAATTTGTCCCTCATAGATGACCGCAATGCGGTCGCTAACGTTGATAACTTCATCTAGCTCCAGCGAAATGAGCAGGACGGCTTTTCCCTTATCACGCTGCTCAATCAACCTTTTATGGATAAATTCAATGGCACCGACATCCAGGCCCCGCGTTGGCTGCGCCGCGATCAACAATTCTGGATCACGATCCACCTCTCGAGCAATAATGGCTTTCTGCTGGTTTCCTCCAGACAAAGCACGTGCAGGTGTATGCTCACTCGGCGTGCGAACGTCGAACTGCTGAATCAGCATTTTTGCTTTCTCATATACCTTGTTAAAATTTAAAATACCACCTTTTGAGAATGGGGATTTATAATAGGTTTGCAGCACCATGTTGTCGCCAATTGAAAAATCTAGTACAAGTCCATGTTTATGACGGTCCTGTGGAATATGTCCGACTCCTTCCTCTGTAATGCGGCGGGTCGGCCAATTTGTAATATCTTTCCCATTTAGCGTAATAGAGCCTGACTCAACTTTTCGTAAGCCAGTAATAGCTTCGATTAACTCGCTTTGACCATTGCCTTCTATCCCTGCAATGCCCATCACTTCTCCTGCACGAACGGTTAAGTCAAGCCCTTTTACAGCAGGGAGACCGCGAGTATCATGAACGATAAGATTACGAATACTGAGAACATCTTGGCGAGGCTTTGCGTCTGACTTTTCTGTTTTAAAGCTCACTTGACGTCCTACCATCAGCTCTGCTAATTGATTTTCATTCGTCTCAGCAATCGTCACCGTGCCGATTCCTTTTCCTTTTCGGATAATCGTACAACGGTCGCATACCTCCATAATTTCCTTTAATTTATGTGTAATTAAAATAATGGATTTCCCCTCATGCACGAGACGCTTCATAATACCGATGAGCTCATGAATTTCCTGCGGTGTTAATACTGCCGTCGGTTCATCAAAAATTAAAATTTCCGCACCCCGGTATAGCGTTTTTAAAATTTCTACACGTTGCTGCATCCCAACGGAAATATCCTCAATTTTTGCATACGGATCAACTGCCAAGCCGTACTGCTCGGACAATTTTTTTATCTCCAGCGCAGCATCCTCAATATTAATTTTCCCGCCCTTTTTCGGTTCATTTCCAAGGATGATATTTTCTGTTACTGTAAAATTATGTACAAGCATAAAATGCTGATGCACCATGCCGATTCCTAAATCGTTTGCAACGTTTGGACTCGTAATCTTAACCGGATTGCCTTTAATCCGAATTTCACCTTCCTCCGGCTGATACAAGCCGAACAACACGTTCATTAGCGTTGATTTTCCAGCGCCATTTTCCCCTAGCAGCGCGTGAATCTCACCCTTCTTTACTTGAAGTGTAATATTATCATTTGCAACAATGCCGGGAAAAATCTTTGTAATGTGATTCATTTCAATAACATACTCATAACTCATAACAAGACCTCCTCCACTGGAAGCTCCACGTAGTGTATTGCAAATACATACGAAGGCTAGTTCTATGAACTAACCTTCGCGCTATTTCTCTGCTCTACTTCTTTAAAGAAGCTTCATATGCTTTATATTCCTCTTCTGTAGCTGGAACCTTTATTTCACCGTTTAAGATTTTGTTCGTAAATTCCTCTACCCTTGTTTGGACCTCTGAACTTACGTTATCTTTCGTAGGAGCGATCCCTACGCCCTCTTCCTTCAGACCAAACTCAAGCGTTTTTCCACCCTCTAGCTTGCCATCTTTTGCTTCTTGAGATACTTCTGCTACCGCTACGTCAACACGCTTAACCATAGAAGTTAATGTCACGTTTTCTGGCATTCCTTCCTGATGCTGATCGCGGTCAACACCAATTACCCAAACCTTCGTTCCTTTTTTCGCACGGTTTTTCGCTTCTGTAAACACGCCGTTTCCTGTTGCGCCAGATGCATGATAAATAATGTCCGCACCTTGACCATACATTGCAGATGCTAGAACAGATCCTTTTTCCGGCTTATCGAATGCTTCTGCATACTCAGATATAACTTCAATATTCGGATTCACTGCTTTTACACCCGCTTTAAATCCGTATTCAAACTTTTGAATAAGCGGGCTTTTTACACCGCCGACAAAGCCAACCTTATTCGATTTTGTTGTTAATCCCGCAACAACACCAACTAAGAAAGAACCTTCGTGCTCCTTAAATGTAATGCTTGTTACATTCTTTTTATCAATTACGCTGTCAACAATCGCGAACTGATTGTTCGGAAACTGATCTGCTACTGTTTCCACTGCCTTCTGCATTAAGTAGCCAATACCGAATGTTAAGTTAAAGTTGCTCTCGGCAAATTTTGTTAAGTTTGGCTCATACTCTGAATCGCGAGAGGACTGCAAATAACGGTAGCCTTCATTCTCTTTTAAACCGTTGTCTTTACCAAACTTTGTTAATCCTTCCCAAGCAGATTGGTTAAAGGATTTATCGTCTACACCGCCGACATCTGTAACCATCCCTACTTTAAAATCACTTGTTTTTGTCGCTTCGCCGCCTTTGTCGTCAGCGTTACCGCAAGCACTTAAGATAGTACCTGCAACTAATGTTAGAGATAAGAGTAAACCCGCTTTTTTCTTCATACCTAAATCCCTCCTAAGTGAATGTAAAAGAAATGTCTATATGTATATCATGTCCCTTTCTTTCCATCATCTCCCCCAAAAGAGCAGATAAAATTACAATTATTTTGCAATAATGGAAAGATGAACAGGATAAATAAAAGGGTTGGGAGAACGCAGGGCTGCATTTCTCCCATTTTAGCCCTTTATTGCAGCTTCGTTTTTATGGATCTATATGCGTTTTCTTAACACATGGAAACTGAATTTATCCGCCCGAAAATAATTGATAGAATACAAAATCGGCTCATCGGCTTGATCGTAATGCATCTGTTTTAGCACAAAAAGCGCAGTTTCTGGATCACACTCTAAAATAGGCGACACCTTTTGGTGGTACCCTAACGGCTCAATATGAGCAACAGCATACGTAATACGCTTATTTGTCTTTTTATGAATAATATTAAGCAAGGATTCCTCTTTATACTCTGATAAATTGGCCAAAATATGCTTTGGTATTTTATCAATACAGTATACAACCGGTTCTCCATCTGCGGTCCGCACCCGTTCAATGGATAACACATCTAAGTCTGGGCCGCTTTTAAAAAGTTTTTGTTCTTCTTCTGTTAAATTCGTGATCGAAGAAGATAAAAAAATCGTTCCTGGCTTTTTCCCTGCACCCATAATCATATCGGTAATACTGTTTAACTGCTCAATACCGGATGAAAACAACGGTTTCTCATTTACAAAGGTACCTACGCCATGGCGGCGAATTACGACGTTTTCTTCCTCTAATATGCGAAGTGCTTCTCGCAATGTTGCTCTAGAAACACCTAATTCCTTCGCTAAGTCAAATTCAGATGGAAGCTTTTGTCTTTCCTTATATACCCCGTTTTTGATGTCCTCTTTCACCCGGTCTATGACACGTAAATACAAATGTCGATTATCTGACCTGATTGACATGCTAATCCTCCAATACATCCACTTATTCGACCTCTGATGTAAGACATCTATTCTCTTCATGAATTACTATATCATGAATGCTTGTAATTCAAAACATGAAAGTTGTCTTTGTCGAGTGAATTATAATTTGTTGTATTACGCAACATGGCTGAAATCGCTTTATATGTAAAAAAACCCCGCGCTCTGTACATTCTCTTCCTCCGAGAACGCTAAAATACAAGGGGTGGATGTATAGTATATGCTTAGCTTCCCTTCGTCATCCCATATTTCTCAGACGATTGCGCAATAAAATAGACTAGCATTATTTTATCTCACAAGACGAATCCGTGTATATTTCTTGACCATCTTATCATGCACCTGATAGAGCGTCAACAGAATTCGACATTTTTCTCACATCGTAAAAAAACGGAGATAATCCGTTTTTTTACGAACTTTTTTCTTGCGCATCTTTCACTAATACTTCTCGCGGCTTGCTTCCTTCATACGGACCTACAACGCCGTTCATTTCCATTGCGTCAATCAAACGGGCCGCACGCGTATAACCAATGCGGAACCGCCTTTGCAGCATAGATACAGAAGCCGTCTGCATATCAACAACAAGTTGTACTGCCTCTTCATATAAATCGTCCTCTATATCCTGCACACTCTCCATTCCCTCTTTCGGAATCATATCCTCCTGATATTGCGCTTTTTGCTGCGAAATGACATAATCCACAACATTCTCGACCTCTTCATCGGATAAAAATGCACCTTGCACACGAATTGGCTTCGATGCTCCCACCGGAAGAAACAGCATGTCGCCGCGGCCGAGAAGCTTATCGGCTCCACCTGTATCTAAAATCGTACGTGAATCGGTTTGCGATGAAACAGCAAAGGCGATGCGTGAGGGAATGTTCGCTTTAATCACGCCTGTGATAACATCAACAGATGGACGCTGCGTTGCTAGTATCAAATGAATGCCGGCGGCACGCGCCATCTGAGCAAGACGCATAATACTATCCTCCACATCCGAGGAAGCGACCATCATTAGGTCAGCGAGCTCGTCCACAATCACAACAATATAAGGCAATGTTGGCTGCTTCGCGTCCGCATGCTCATTATATTGATTCACATACTCATTATACCCTTCAATATTGCGCGTTCCGCTATGCGCAAATAGCTCATAGCGTCTCTCCATTTCACTTACAACCTTTTTCAATGCCTGCGATGCTTTTTTCGGGTCTGTTACAACAGGTGCAAGCAAGTGCGGCACACCATTATACATATTTAACTCTACCATTTTCGGATCAATCATCATCATTTTTACTTCGTGCGGCTTTGTTCGCATCAAAATACTCGTAATAATGCCGTTGATACAAACGCTCTTTCCGCTGCCAGTCGCACCAGCAACAAGAAGGTGCGGCATTTTGTTAAGCCGCGCAACAACTGCTTCACCAGCAATATCACGGCCAAGACCAATCAATAGCTTCTCATCTTGATGCTTGCTTGCTTTTCCCTCAAGTACCTCACGCAGTGTGACCATCGCAATCTCCGAGTTCGGTACTTCGATACCGATTGCCGATTTACCTGGAATTGGTGCCTCAATCCGTATATCCTTCGCAGCTAGAGCAAGCGCTAAATCATCACTTAAACCTACGATTTTGCTGACCTTCACACCTGTCCCTGGATACACCTCATACTTTGTAACAGCCGGACCTCTATGCACCTCTGTCACCTTAGCTTTCACACCAAAGCTTTTAAAGGTCTCTTCTAATATGTCGATATTTTCTTTGATTTTATCTGTATCATCCGCTACGCCCCGTTTGTTCGGCGATTTTAACAAATCAAGCGGCGGAAGTATATAGTCCTTCGCCTCAGCGTGCACAAACTGCAGATTCGGCTCGGGCACAGGTGCAATCGCCGGTTCTGCTGCCCGTTCCTCCTTCTGCGGCGTCGGAATACCTAAATTAATTTTAATCCTCCGGTTTTCCTCCTTTGGTGCTTCTGCCTGAGGTTCCTCATCTTCCTCTTGCAAAGCATATGTATCATTAATAATAATAGGAGGCGTATCGTCTTCTTCATCCTCATCAGCTTGTTCAGCCACTATTGCCCTTTCATGACGCTCACTTCTTGTTTTCGTTGCCTTCTTTTTCTCTGTTTTTTCCGCTGCTCGACTTTCCTTCCAATCTTTATAATCCTGCCCAAATGCCGATAACTGTCCTCTGACAAGCACTAAAACGGGGGACAATACCTCACCCAAATGCTTATTTGTGATGCAGAGAATTCCAAGCACGATAAAAATTGCTCCAATAATGTAAGCTCCCATGGCATCAAATAAAAAATAGCATGATGCAAACATAAGCGCCCCAAACATGCCTCCTCCCAGGTCCTTCGAGCCAATTTCCCCCTTTGCCTCAAGAAGGAACAAATCCTTCGTGTTCACAATAACAGACGGACTCGGAAGCTTTCCGTTGTTTGTTAACATTTGAAACAATGTCACATGACTGAACATTAAAACAGCCAGCACGATTAAATACAATCCAATCAGACGTTTATGCATCAAATTCGGCCATTGTCGCTTTAGCACGAAATACACAGACAAGCTGATTACCCCAAGCAGGCCAATCATATACCATTGGCCAAAGAAAAAGCGGAAAAATAGAACAAAAGCTTTTCCGATGACACCAAGCTGTAAAATCGTAATGAGAGAGAGCGCGAAAAGAGACAAACCGACAATCTCATAGTACATTGTTGGCTTCATAGATTGCCGTTCCTTCATTTTTTTACCTCTCTTTTGCTTTGCCATTTCTTCACCTCGAAACTTATTATACAAAACGGAAGAAAGCAGCCTTGTTGGCTGCTCTACCTGTCGTTTTTTCTTATATTATACTATATATTCCCTTCGAATTCCTGCTTTTTTTATTGAATGACAATTTTTTGCCCCGGCTGGTATTGTAAGTAATGCTGCGGGTCGCTGCTCAGTACACGCACAACAGTATACTGATTATCTGGTGTTGCTTCTACAACCAAGTCGCAGCCGCCGCAATTTATAAGTTTTTGCTTTGTAAAGACAGCCTCATCGATTGGGTATAAGACTTCTTCAGGCACAATCGTATATAAAATCATTGCAGCAGCCTCCCTCCCTCCTGCTGCTGTGTGCGGCTGTCAATCATTGCATTTAATTTGCGGATGGCAGGACCGATTCCTCCCACCTCATCAATAAGACCGTATTTGACCGCATCGAGCCCGACAACGTTTGTTCCAATATCACGTGTTAAATTCCCCTTCGCAAACATCAGCTCTTTGAATCGATCCTCTGTCACCTTTGAATGCTTTGTGACAAACCGAATAACACGTTCTTGCATTTTATCTAAGTATTCAAACGTTTGTGGGACACCAATTACCATGCCTGTTAAACGAATCGGATGAATTGTCATCGTTGCCGTTTCTGCAATAAAAGAATAATCCGTAGAAACCGCAATCGGAACACCGATGGAGTGCCCTCCTCCCAGTACGATGGAAACAGTCGGCTTTGATAAAGAGGCAATCATTTCGGAAATGGCCAGACCCGCCTCCACATCTCCCCCTACTGTATTCAACAAAAGAAGCAAACCTTCAATTTTCGGATTTTGCTCTATTGCGACAATCTGCGGAATGACATGTTCATATTTCGTCGTTTTATTTTGAGGAGGGAGCTGTACATGCCCCTCGATTTGTCCAACAATTGTTAGGCAGTGAATGCGGGATTCATTCAGCTGCGGGACATTTGTCTGTCCGAGCTGCTGTATTTTCTCCACAATGCTATCTTTTGTTTCTTCTTTTTTTTCCGTTCCTTCTTGATTTGTTATGTATTCGCGATCTGCCATAATCCTGCTCCTTTCGCCATTATACGGTTAGTATTTGTTACATTCCATTTTTCATGCGGAGAAAGGACAAGCATATGAAAGCTACGACGTATACATACAACCAAGAAGGATATCTTACTCTGCAGAACAAAGCGCCCCCATCTATAGGAGCGCTTCGTTCTTAGATTTCCATGATAATTGGTAAAATCATTGGCTTTCGCTTCGTTTTCTCAAATAAAAATTGACTGAGAGAATCACGAATGTTTTGTTTTAAGGTAGACCATTCGATAGAGTACTCCCGAATGGATTGCTCAATAATTTCTCTTACTAGCTTTGCGGAACATTCAATAAGCTGTTCTGATTCGCGTACATACACAAAGCCTCGCGAAATAATTTCCGGACCAGATACAATCCTCTTTGCTTCCTTACTAAGCGTGATGACAACTACAAGAATACCGTCTTGAGAGAGCAGCTTCCGATCGCGCAGTACAATGTTGCCAACATCCCCAACACCGAGGCCGTCAATTAAAACATTACCAGCTTGTACCTTTCCTCCAGCTTTCGCTCTGCCTTCTTTGAACTCGATGACCTCACCTTTTTCCACAATAAAAATGCGGTGAGGTGAAATACCAATATCGGATGCGAGCTTCGCATGGGCCTTTTGCATACGAAACTCCCCATGTACCGGAATGAAGTATTTCGGCTTCATTACATTTAACATTAATTTTAATTCCTCTTGACTTCCATGACCCGATACGTGAATTTTCTTTTCACCATAATATACAACGTTAGCGCCAGCACGAAACAGCAAGTCAATCGTCTTTGACACAGATGTTTCATTCCCTGGAATTGGGCTCGCTGCAATAATAACTGTATCACCTTTTCGAATGGCCACTTGCTTATGTGCATTTTTAGCCATTCTTGAGAGTGCTGCCATCGGTTCACCCTGACTGCCTGTTGTTAGAACCGCTACCTTACGCTCTGGGTAATTATCAATATCCTGCGGTGAAATTAACATATCATCCGGAATATGCAAATAACCAAGATTACGGGCAATGTCCACAACCTTCACCATACTTCGGCCAACAACCGCCACTTTGCGGTCATCTTCAAAGGCTGCATCAAATACTTGCTGAAGACGGTGAACATTCGACGCAAAGGAAGCAACAATAATCCGCCCTTCCGCGTTATAAAATACCTTTGAAATTTCTATACCAACTGATCTTTCAGATCCTGTAAAGCCTGGACGCTCTGCATTTGTGCTGTCCGACAATAAGCATAGCACACCATCATTACCAATTTGCGCCATTCTTCCAATATCAGCTCCATATGCATCCACAGGAGTTTGATCAAATTTAAAATCACCTGTATAAACAATCGCACCTTGCGAAGTATGAAAGCATACACCGACTGCATCTGGAATGCTGTGCGTAACGCGGAAAAACGAAACGTTTGCGCTTTCAAATTCCAAAATAGAATTTGCATCTATCGTTTTTAATGTTACACGTCCGAGCAAGCCCGCCTCGCTCAATTTATCTTCAACCAGCGCCAATGTTAAGCGTGTTCCGTAAACAGGAACAGATAGCTTTCTTAGTACGTATGAAACACTGCCGATATGATCTTCGTGACCGTGTGTTAAGAAAATCCCTTTTACTCGTTCCTTATTTTCCTGTAAATATGTAATATCAGGGATTACAATATCAATTCCGAACATCTCTTCCTCTGGAAACATCAATCCAGCGTCCACGACAAAAATATCCGAATCTACCTCAACGACATACATGTTCTTGCCAATTTCCCCTACTCCACCTAGGGCGAATACTTTAATATTTTCTGTCTCTTTCCTCACCTTATAGCCTGGTTTCTAAAATCTAGTGATTTCTAACATTCGCCCCTGAACCAAGAAAAAGGGACATACCGTGACAATTCTCGCGTCACTCCGTCAGGAAGAGAGTTTCCCCTCTTGTCATGCATCTATTATGCAAGACAACCTGCGGTGCCCTGTTAGAGCCGGCTCACAGCGATACACCATCCCTTCCATGGGCCAGCGTATCGCCAAAGATTTTAGCACCAGGTTTACACCTCCTTTAGTTGTACTTCCTGATTCTTTATCCGTAACGTTTTATGGATGACGTTCCACAATTTCCAACTGTGGTGGTCTTTCCATATGTTGATATTGCTTAGCATCATACCGATGTATATTCGTCTTTGTTTTCCATTGTTTGAGCGCTTCTCGGATTCTTCCACCGACCCGAGGATGCCCATCAAATGCGGCTTCACCAACAAACGAAGCTCTTGCAGTAAACCTTTTGGAATTTTTTCTTCCAATTCTTATCTCCCTGTTTTCCATAGATACAAGCACAAGAGAGGGCAAGATATCATCTTTATTCAAACGACGGTGTCCGGTTGGCATCAACATACAATCAGGTTCCCTATCTTTCATCCAAGCTGCAAATGAGGCTGTGCATCCACGCCAAATCTGTTTGCGGCTTGACCAATCTTCAATGGCTCCATCATCAATTGATAAAATAATACTATATCAATAATATTTAGATTCCGATAATTTCTACCATAAAACACCATTTAATTTAAAACTGTTTTTAATCTCCCAATTTTGTTAAGCATACCCGTACTAAGTCACTTAAAAATATTATACCTGATACAAGAAATAGAATACAAGTTAATTTCTAACAAGGTATAGGAGTTTTGATAAGTCCAGCAACATGCCCGATCCGACGAGTTGCAGGTTATGAGTTGAGTCAATTACAATCCCTGTTTTTTACTGCACTAACGTGCGCCTTTGTAAGAAAACGAAAAACGCTAAAGAGCTTAGAATATTCTCTAAGCTCTTTAGCGTTTTTCTGTCTCACACCGTATAACGGAACCTATTAGCAGCATTTACCAAGCTGTTTTTTATTAACGCGGAATCGACTGAACGATTTGTGACAATTGCTTCTGCTCCCCTTCACTTAAAGGAACAAGCGGCAAACGTACGGATCCAACATCCATTCCAAGCATTCGCATTGCTGCTTTGACAGCAGTCGGATTCGGAGCCATAAAGAGCGCCTTTGTAATGCGCAGTGCAAACTGATGGATACGCTGCGCCTTTTTGATGTCACCGCTTTGGAAAGCTGCTATCATCGCTTGCATATCATTGCCGATTACGTGAGAGGCAACGGAAACAACGCCCTTTGCACCAACTGCAAGTGCCGGCAGCGTTAAACCATCGTCGCCGCTGTAAACAGCAAAGCTTTCATCCGTTCTCTCAATAATTTCCGTCATTGCCAGCACATCACCAGCCGCATCCTTTAGCGCCACAACGTTTGGAAGCTGGGATAAACGAACGATTGTATCAACTGTCACATTCACGACAGAACGTCCTGGTATATTATAAAGCATAACTGGAAGTTTTGTGCTCTCAGCAATTGTTTTAAAATGCTGGTAGAGCCCCTCTTGATTTGGCTTATTGTAATACGGTGCTACGAGCATCACCGCATCTACACCTATTTCTTCCGCTTTCTTCGTTAACTCGATCGAAGCTTGCGTGTTGTTATTGCCCGTTCCAGCGATAACTGGTATTCTCCCCTTCACCACATCTACAACATGGCGAAACAACGCTAGCTTTTCCTCTGTTGTTAAGGTCGGAGATTCTCCAGTCGTTCCTGCTACTACAAGGGCTGTTGTTCCGTTATGGATTAAATATTCCACCAATTGCGTTGTTTTGGTGAGGTCAACACGCCCATCCTGATCAAACGGCGTCACCATCGCAGTCGCAACTGCTCCAAAATCGATCATGCTCTCACTCCTTAATGTTCCACGTGCTTTTCTTCCGCTAATTGAAAGGCGCCGTGCAGGGCATTCACAGCCTCGACTAAATCGCTCTCCTTGACGAGCACCCAAATGGTCGTATAACTGTCAGCTGATTGTAAAATTTGAATGCCTTTCTCTGACAGCGCCGTCACAATTTTGGACGTTACGCCCGGGACACCTGTAATGCCAGCCCCAACAATGGATACCTTTGCACAATGACGTGCAACAAGCGGCTCGTAGCCGATGGCGCGCAGCACTATAACGGCACGATCTGCTAGATCATCACTCACCGTGTAGGCGACGCCTGTCGGAGAAATATTAATAAAGTCTACACTAATTCCTTCATTGGCCATTTCCTTGAAGACTTGCGCGTGCAAATCGTATGGACCATCCTTAGCAAGCACTTTAATCTGCGTTACGTTTGGCACGTGCGCAATTCCCGTTACAAGACGCTCCTGAACATCCCGCCCCTTGACTGCACCGTCATATGCTGTAACAAGCGTTCCAACATTGTCGGAATACGTGGAGCGAACACGGATCGGAACCTTTGCATGCATCGCAATTTCAACAGCGCGCGGATGTATGACCTTCGCGCCCTGGTAAGCCATATTACAAATTTCATTGTACGTTACAACATCGAGCGGTCTTGCATCCTGTACAATACGCGGATCAGCTGTCATCACGCCCTCTACATCTGTAAAAATGTCAATATATTCTGCCTGAATTGCTACCCCAAGAGCAGAAGCGGATGTGTCGCTGCCGCCGCGTCCAAGCGTTGTCGTATCGCCGGTTTTCGTTTGGCCTTGGAAGCCAGCAACAACAACAACATCAGACTCGCGCAACGTCTTCAATAAGCGGTCGCACTTCATTTCTATAATTTTTGCATTTGTAAAGTCATCATTTGTGACAAAACCGGCCTGCGCCCCGGTGAAAGCAACGGCATCAATTCCATTTTCATTTAGCATATTGGAAAACACAACAGCAGAAATTAATTCGCCGCAAGACAAGAGAAGGTCCTGCTCACGTTTCGAAATATTGGAATTCTTATCTTGCACTAAGCTAAGAAGCGTGTCGGTTGCATAGGGATCGCCTTTTCGGCCCATTGCCGATACAACAACAACCACCTTGTATCCTTCCTCTAATGCCCTTGCGATATGTTTTAACGCGTGCTTTCTGCCGTTTTCATCGCGTACAGATGTACCGCCGAATTTTTGCACAATAATCTTCATGTTTGCACCCTCTTTGATGTTACACTAATCCTAGTTTCACCAATCGTTCTGCAATTTGAACCGAGTTCCAAGCAGCACCTTTTAACAGGTTATCAGATACAATCCAAAGGTGGAAGCCCTTGTCATTATTTAAATCTTTACGGATACGGCCAACAAATACCTCGTTTTTACCTGTTGCATCAAGAGGTGTTGGATATAGCTGCTCCTCTGGATTATCTTGAAGAACAACGCCCTCTGCGTTCGCTAAAAGAGCACGAATATCATCCGCTGTTACTCCGTCCTTTTCTACTTCAATATATACGGACTCAGAATGTCCTGATACAACCGGAAGACGTACGCAAGTTGCTGCAACTTCCAGCTCTGGCATATGCATAATTTTTTTCGTTTCGTTAATCATTTTCATTTCTTCATAAGTAAAGCCATTTTCCGTAAATTTATCAATTTGCGGAATTGCATTGAACGCGATTGGATAATGTTTATCCAAGCTCTTCACCGGCAAAATATTCGCTTCTGGAGTTTCTCCGTTCAGCATAGCCTGCGCTTGTGTTTTTAATTCTTGGATTGCAGATACACCCGCACCGGACACCGCTTGGTATGTTGATACGATCACGCGGCCCAATCCATATGCTTGGCGAATCGGCTCAAGTGCTACAACCATTTGAATTGTAGAGCAGTTTGGATTTGCAATGATGCCATTATGCTCTAGCAAATCCTTTTCATTTACTTCCGGCACTACAAGCGGTACATTTGCATCCATACGGAACGCACTTGTGTTATCAACAACTATCGCACCGCGTTTTGCCGCTTCTGGAGCAAGTTCTAAGGATACAGATCCGCCTGCGCTAAACAAAGCGATATCGACTCCTTCAAAGCTCTCTGGAGTTGCCTCTTGAATTGTGACTTCTTCTCCTTTAAATAACAGCTTCTTTCCTGCTGAACGTTTCGAAGATAGAAGTGTTAATTTTCCGATCGGAAAGTTGCGGTTTTCTAAAGTGTTTAACATTTGTTCTCCAACTGCGCCGGTTGCTCCGACTACAGCAACATGAAAAGCTTGTTTCTTTGTCATGACTAGACCCCTTTCAGCACTACTTACTTGCAAAAAGATGGAGCTTATTGTCGTCTCCATCTTTATTAGAACAATTTTACCATACTTGTTGCAAAGTCATGAGTTTTTTTTTTGAAAATTGTTTCGTTTTTTGAGTATTAATTCATATAACGGAATTTTTCTACAATCACTGGCTGGAATTGCTTTCCTTCTATGGCAGAAACAATCGTATCACGGAGCAGCTCCATGCGTGCAACCATTGAATTAGGTTTTTTTTCTGGTGCATCTTGCCCAAATGGAACGAAGTAAATATTTTTTGTTGCCATTAGGCGCATGAGGTTCACACCGTTTAGCCCAAGTGCATCGTTCGTTGAAATCGCAAGCACAACTGGTTTGCAATTGCGCAGCGTTGCTTTCGTTGCCATAAGCACAGGGGAATCGGTCATCGCATTGGCAAGCTTGCTCATTGAATTTCCTGTCATCGGAGCAATGACCATGCAGTCAAGCGGAATTTTGGGACCGAGCGGCTCTGCTCCCACAATACTGTCAATCGCCGGAAATCCTGTAATCTCCTCAATTTTCCGGATCCACTCTTCCCCTTCTCCAAAACGGGTGTTTGTTGATTTTAAAGTATAGGAGACAACCGGACGCACCTCTGCACCCTCGTTTACGAGCTGCTGCAAGTATGGCATAACTTCTGCATACGTACAATGAGATCCCGTAAACCCAAATCCGATTCGTTTTCCTTTTAAACTCATTTGCCATTCTCCTTTCTTACTTTCAAATCCTCCGTCAATAAGGAAGATAGTACGTTTGCAAGAATTTGCCCCGCTGTTTTTGGTGCAACAATGCCTGGAAGCCCCGGTGCTAAAAAGGCCTTTACACCTCTTTTCTCAGCATAGCGAAAATCAGTCCCTCCCGGCTTTGATGCTAGGTCAACGATCAGTGTATGCGCTGGCATCTTTGCAATAACACTTGCCGTTACGATAAGATGCGGCACGGTATTAATCACGATATCAACATCACGCACCTCTTTTTCTAAATCCTGCAGATGAAACGGTGTAAAAGTCATTTCTGTAATGCGGGCAAGGTGCTCAGAGCGGCGCGCGCCAACCTTTACATGTGCTCCTAATGCTTGAAACGTACGCGCTACACTCATACCTGTTCTTCCAAAGCCAAGTACCATTACCTTCGAACCGTGTATTGTGTAATCCGTATGCTGAATCACCATCATAATGGTGCCTTCTACGGTTGGAATGGAGTTATAAATAGCTACGTCGTCGCGCTCAAATAATTTAACGAGCCTTCTTTGACAGGACGATGTCAAATTCTCTAAGTAAGCATTGCTAATACCGGAATATATAGTGAAATGCGGCGGTGTTTTTTCTACTTGCTCTTTTGTCAGCACTACTTTTTCGTTCGAAAAAATCGTATCAATTCCGCCTTCCGCATTCGTCCCCGCTACCGGTAAAATCACTGCGTCTAACGAGGCGAAGTCCAGTTCGTGCATGTATTCCTTAGAAGCTCCCGTAAACCCATGGTCCAACTGATCGAAGCCGACTAATGACAACTTTGCATCTAATTCAATTAGCTTTCGGATGACTTCGAGTTGTCTCGCATCTCCTCCTATCACAGCTATACGCATGTCAGTTAACATATCTCGCTTCACCTTCTTTTTCAGCTAATCTATATAAGCAAATCGCCTAACTCTTTAGTTTCCTCCACATCATATGTATCGTACAAGGGCAAGGTGATTACATAAAAGGAAAAAGGACACTAAGAAAAGCTAGGGCGCCCTGTTTACTGCGACTGGCACACAATCCTCGCACAAAACGTGCTGCTTTAGCGAAGTCTATTCATAAGAGCAAAGCGGCATCCAAACCGTTATACTTTCTTAATCCAATAAAAAAGACGGCTATTCAGCCGCCTCTCATACGTTATTCCTGATACTCTGATAAATCAAAAATAATCATATCATGCCCAACCTTTTTAATACGGCTCCAAGAAACACGCGTCTCCTGCTGTGAACGTTTGAATGCATTCCACTTGCCGATCGGAATAATAAGGGCATGAATCTTTCCGTCATGTTCATCAATTTCCAAATCCGCTTGCCCAAGTACCCCCATCCGCTCTGCGCGCTCTAAATCTACAATTTCCTTTCCGCTTAGCTCACTTAATCTCAGCTTCCTCACCCCCGTCTACTTACTACGTATTCGGACATCTAAAAAAAAATACCTACAAGTTAATTCTTGTAGGTAATTCCTTTTGGAAGCTCTCCTGTGGGGCTAATAAGCGCCACAGAAAATTCGTCTGTAAATGTGCTGCGGATAAGCTGATCTACCTGTTCCTTTGTCACACTGTTTACGCTCTCAATAATCTCATCAAGGGAACGGTGCTTCTTCAAAAGCAGCTCATTTTTACCATTTCGGCTCATTCGGCTGTTCGTGCTCTCAAGGCTCAGCATTAAATTCCCCTTCAGCTGCTCCTTGCTGTTGCGAAGCTCCTTCTCTGTAATCCCTGTAGCTTTGAGCTTATCGAGCGTTTGTCCAATCGTCTCATATAGAGTTTCAAGCTGCTGATTCCCTGTACCTGCGTAAATAGTTAGCATACCTGTATCTTCATAGGAAGAGTGGTAGGAGAATACAGAATATGCCAGCCCGCGCTGTTCACGCACTTCTTGAAATAAACGGCTACTCATGCTTCCTCCCAAAATATTATTCAACACAATCAAGCTGTATACGTCCTCAGCCCCAATGCTCAGCCCTTTATAGCCTAAGCACAAGTGCGCCTGTTCCGTTTCCTTCTTGCGGGATACACGGTTCGTATGAAATTGTGGTTTATGTACGGATTGGCGGTTTGTAACTCCCTTATAACCTCCGAAGTAAGATTCTACCGTTTGCATGAACGATTCATTTACATTACCAGCAATTGAAATCACAACATTTTCAGGCGTGTAGTGATCTTTTATGTACCCACGAAGTGTATCACCATTAAACGTGGCTAACGTTTCTTCTGTTCCTAAAATCGGATAAGCGAGCGGATGGGACCCGTATGTTGCCTGTGTTAGCAAATCATGCACAATATCATCCGGTGTATCTTCGTACATTTTAATTTCTTCATATACAACATTTCTTTCTTTTTCCAGTTCTTCCTCTACAAATGTCGAGTTAAAGAACATATCAGCTAAAATTTCAAGTGCATACTGAGCATGTTCATCTAATACCTTTGCGTAGTAGCACGTATATTCCTTCGAGGTAAACGCATTAACTTGTCCTCCGATGCTATCAAAGGCTTCAGCAATATCCCGTGCTGTACGCGTTGTTGTTCCTTTAAAGAACATATGCTCTAAAAAATGAGAAATGCCGTTGTTTTTCTCATTTTCATTGCGTGAACCAGTATGAATCCACACACCGATGGCAACGGAACGAACGGTAGGGATATGTTCAAATACAATTCTTACACCGTTTTTGCAAGTATATTTATTAATCAAGTGCCATCCTCCTATAGTTCATTTTTTGCTTTTGCTAGAAATATGGTGCTATCATTTAATCATATCAATTTTACAAAGCGCTGTCATGTAAATATGTTTAATCTATTCTTTTTTCATCAAGAAGCATAGATACGCTTCCGATTTTATATCCTTTTTTCTTTAATTGTACAATAAGTGTATCAAGGGAACGCGCAGTAGGTGATGTAGGGTGCATCAAAATAATAGCTCCTGGATGCACTTTTGTAAGTACGCGATTCAACAATACGCTTGGCTCAGGCCGCTGCCAGTCAATCGTATCTACCGTCCACATAATTGTACCCATTCCATGCTTAGCAGCAAGATTTACCACTTCATCGCGAAAGCTGCCGCTTGGCGGTGCAAACCAACGCACCTTTTGATTTGTCGTTGTCTCAATCATATCATTTGTTTTCGTCAATTGTTCTTCAATCGCGAAAGCGGATAACCTTTTCATATCAGGATGCGTGTAGGAGTGATTCCCTACCTCTTGCCCTGCTTCTGCAATCATTTTTGCAAGACTCGGGTTTTCCTTTACCCAACGTCCTTCCAAGAAAAAAGTGGCCTTGATATTATGCTTTTTTAATACTTCTAACATATTCGGGAGATATTCATTTCCCCATGCAACATTAATCGTGAGGGCTACCATTTTTTTCTCAGGATGGCCCCGGTAAATCGGCGCGGGTGATAAATCCTTTAAATGCACCTTTGGAGACACCTCTTGAAAGACAAGTTTATTTTTATCAAATACACCTTGCTTCTCCATATTCTTATACGAGGCCTGTACATCAACAATACGGCCATTATAGCCTGGCATCGCCTTCCATATTTTATCAATCTTTGCATCAGCAGCAGGAATATTATATTCCTTTGCTTTTTGTGCAATTTCTTCATACAGGGGAGTTTGCAATTTAGCAGCTTGCACAGCCTGAGTTTTGATATGCTGTAAATAAGTAGCTGTATATGGATTTTGAATCGATATGTAGACGACCGCAACTGTACAGAAAAAAGCGACAATACGATATAGCTGTTTTTTCATCCGTTACACCTCCTCATCACACACTATGTAAGCCTCTTCCACAGTAGAACAAAAAAAGCGGACATGGGCCGGCCGCCCGCGAGCAGAACGCCCTCTGCTTGGATAAGACGCTTTTCCCCGGAAGTCTCCCCCGCAGCAAGCAAGCCGAGAGATTTGATTACTCTCTAGAATACATCCTTTCTTATTTTATAAAAAAGAGCCCAAGGTTATCCCTGGACTCGTTCTCATAATTATTTTTGTGTTTGCTGCTCTTTTTCTTTTTGTTCTCTTTGCTCTTTTAATAGTACTTTACGCGATAAATTCACACGGCCTTGCTTATCGATTTCAATAACCTTGACAAGGATCTCGTCACCAATCGCTACAACGTCTTCTACCTTAGGAACGCGCTCCTCCGCCAATTCGGAAATGTGAACAAGACCATCTTTTCCGCTGAATAATTCAACAAATGCGCCGAACTTTTCAATACGTTTTACTTTTCCTAAGTAAATTTGACCAACCTCTACTTCACGAACAATATCTTCAATGATTTTCTTCGCTTTTTGATTCATCTCTTCATTTGTTGAAGCAATGAAAACTGTACCATCTTGTTCAATATCAATTTTCACGCCAGTTTCTTCGATGATTTTATTGATTTGTTTTCCGCTTGGTCCAATGACGTCGCGAATTTTATCTGGATTAATCTTCATTGTTAAAATTTTTGGTGCATATTGTGACAACTGCGTACGCGGCTCATTAATAACAGAAAGCATATGCTCTAGGATTTGCATGCGGCCAATCTTTGCTTGCTGCAGTGCTTCCTCCAAAATTTCACGAGATAAGCCTTCGATTTTAATATCCATTTGCAATGCAGTTACACCTTTTGCCGTTCCTGCTACTTTAAAGTCCATATCGCCAAGATGGTCTTCCATACCCTGAATGTCTGTTAATACCGTGTAATGCTCTCCGGATTTCACAAGTCCCATTGCAATCCCTGCAACTGGCGCCTTAATCGGAACACCCGCATCCATCATCGCAAGTGTGCTTGCACAAATACTTGCTTGGGACGTAGAGCCGTTTGATTCCAATACCTCAGACACAAGGCGAACTGTATACGGGAAGTCTTTTTCAGACGGAAGAACTGCTTCCAGCGCCCGTTCTCCAAGGGCACCATGACCGATTTCGCGGCGGCCTGGTCCTCGAAGCGGACCAGTTTCTCCAACGCTGAAGGATGGAAAATTATAATGATGCATGAAGCGCTTAGACTCTTCAATGCCTAGACCATCCAAAATCTGCACGTCACCTAGGGCACCTAATGTACAAATACTAAGCGCCTGTGTTTGTCCCCGCGTAAATAATCCAGAACCGTGTGTACGCGGAAGAATCCCTACCTCAGAAGCTAACGGGCGGATTTCATCCACCTTACGGCCATCTGGACGAACCTTCTCTACCGTAATCAGGCGGCGTACTTCGCCTTTTACGATTTTATATAAAATCTCGCTAACTTGTTCTAGTGTTTCAGACGTTGCTTCATTCTCTTCATAATGCGCAATGATGCGTTTTTTCACCTCATTGATCGCGTCCTCGCGCGCGTGCTTTTCATGAACTTGAATGGCTGCAACCATGTCAGCTTCCGCCATTTGCCGAACTTCTTCTTCTAAAGAAGCGTCTACTTCATACAAGGTAACTTCGAGCTTCTCTTTACCGATCGCTTGAACAACTTCCTCCTGGAACGCAATGAGACGCTTGATTTCATTATGACCGAACATAATTGCCTCTAGCATTACTTCTTCCGGTACCTCATCAGCACCTGCTTCTACCATGTTGATTGCGTCCTTCGTCCCCGCTACCACAAGGTGAATATCACTTTGCTCTGCCTGCTCTACGCTCGGATTGATCACAAATTCGCCATTGATGCGTCCAACAATCACACCTGCAATCGGTCCTTCAAACGGAATATCGGAAATAGAAAGCGCTAAGGAGGATCCGATCATTGCAGCAATCTCAGAGGAGCAATCTTGATCCACACTTACAACCATGCTAATAACCTGTACTTCGTTTCGGAAGCCTTCTGCGAATAACGGACGAATTGGGCGGTCGATGAGGCGGCTTGCCAAAATAGCTTTCTCGCTCGGACGGCCTTCCCGTTTAATAAAGCCTCCTGGAATTTTTCCTACTGCATATAAGCGTTCTTCATAGTTCACGGTTAAAGGGAAAAAACTAACATTTTTCGGTTCTTTTGAAGCTGTTGCCGTAGACAATACAACGGTATCACCGTATCTCACAAGAACAGCACCATTTGCTTGCTTCGCAAGCTGGCCCGCCTCAATTACGAGCGGACGTCCCGCTAAATCTATGGAGAAGACTTGCTTTTCTTGGTCCATTAAAGTACCCCTCTCAATTTAAAATATAAGTAACTGCTTCTATGTAAAAAAATTATCTATTAGCATATATCCTTCCCTAGTATTGCCGAAAAGCTGGAAAGGTATGAAGGGAATAAGCTTTTTTCCCTAACAAAAAAGCGGGAATATTCCCGCTTTTTTTTGACTATCGACGTAATCCAAGCTTTTTAATCAATTCACGGTAGCGAGTTACATCTTTGTTACGAAGGTAGTTCAGTAAGTTACGACGCTTACCAACCATCTTCAAAAGACCGCGACGTGAGTGATGATCTTTCTTGTGAGTGCGTAAATGTTCATTTAAAGTGTTGATTTGCTCAGTTAGGACAGCGATCTGAACCTCTGGAGAACCAGTGTCAGTTTCGTGAGTTTTAAATTGAGCGATGATTTCGTTTTTACGTTCTTGTGCTAAAGCCATCCTATTCACCTCCTCATAATAATCCCCAATTCCCTAGCATACGTTGGTGAATCGTTATGCCAAGCAACGGTTCCAATAAAGTACATAAATTAGAATACTATCTTTTGCTAAAAAAAGCAAGCTGATTTCGCAAGCTGCTGAAAATATTGTTGGGCCTTTTCTTTATCCCGCTGAATTTGCGCGACTAGTTCTCCAATACCATTAAATTTCTGTTCCGCGCGAATACGAATGTGCCACTCTATCTCTACACACTCATCATAAATCTCTTCTTGAAATTCAAAGACGTGCACTTCGATGGACAGAATCTTCTCATCCTGCTCAAATGTCGGTTTATATCCAATATTGCATACCCCTTGATGCCAACGTTCTTTTACCCTCAACCGAACAGCATACACACCGACAGGAGGCAAAATATAATCATCGTTTAAGGCAACATTTGCAGTAGGAAATCCGATTTGTCTGCCGCGCTTATCCCCATGAACAACTGTTCCTTCTACTTTGTAGTATCTTCCTAAAACAGATGGAACCTCTTCCATCTTTCCTTCTCGGATTAGGCCGCGAAGCAAAGTAGAGCTAATTTTCTCTTCTTGAAATTCCACTTTTTCCACCACAGTCTGTGTAAACTCCCCTCTTGCATGAAACGGCAGCGTCTCCATCGTACCCTTTCCAAGACGGCCGTAAGTAAAGTCAAAACCAGCTACAACATGCTTCACCTGAAGACGTATAATATAATCATCTACAAACTGCTGCGGCAGCAGCTTTGCAAAGGCCTCGTCAAATTTCACGATATATAAAATATCAATGCCTAAGCTGGCGATAATATCTTCCTTCATCTTCAGAGGAGTAATCGATTCGACGTGAGCCTCCGTTCGCCGCAGCACAACTGACGGATGCGGATAAAATGTCATTACGGCACTTTTCAAGCCCCGTTCCTCCGCAATTCTCTTCGCGGTCAGAATGACTTCCTGATGCCCAAGATGAATACCATCAAAATATCCAAGTGCCATTACACTTGGCTCTTCTTCCTTCCACTGATGAGGGTGAGTCAAATGAATTAATTTCACGCTCGAATTCACCTTTTTCTGTTATAATGCTTCCATTTCCTCATTATAGCTTTAATTCTTGATTATTCACAAGAACTTTCGTCGGCTTTAATAAGCCAGGCTGCTTGGGGTGCGGCTCGTAGATTGCCAGGCACTGCCCCTTTTTGTCAAAAACAGTGAAGAAACTCGCGGCCAAATCCTGTTCATTACGTAAAAATGCCCCGTTTTTCACCTTCTCTGCCTGCTCGTCCCCGACAATTAGCTTCGGAAATTCCCTAAGCGCTTCTTCAATGGACAAGAGGTTTGCTTGCATTGTTCCGTTTTCTACTCGCTGCTCAATTTCTTCGAACGTGAGACAGCGGTCTAACGTAAATTGGCCGGAAGCCGTCCGAATCAAATGTGACATATGTGCCGGGAATCCGAGCCGTTCTCCAATCATCACTGCCAGCGTGCGGACATACGTTCCTTTGCTGCACACCACACGAAAGCGAAAGGATGCTGTAGGACCAGCCCATTCTTCTTCACCATCAAGCAATGTAAATTCATGAATTGTAATCGTTCGAACAGGACGCTCCACTTCTATACCCTGCCGCGCATACTCATACAGCTTCCGCCCATTCACCTTTACGGCAGAAAACATTGGCGGCATTTGTTTAATCGTACCTGTTAGAGAACGAAGCACTTCCTCAATCTCAGCACGTGTAATAATACGATTCACGTCTTTTCGCTCCACTAATTCTCCGGAAGCATCCTCTGTTGTGGTGGAAAACCCAAGCGTGACTTCTCCCTCATATGTTTTTGTTTCACTCGTTAAAAATTGTGCAATTTTCGTTGCCCTGCCAATACAAATCGGCAGAACACCCGTTACGTCCGGGTCAAGAGTGCCTGTATGGCCAACCCGCTTTTCTCTTAGGAGCTTTCTCACTTTAAAGACACAATCATGAGAAGTCATACCCGTTGGTTTATGTAATAACAATACACCTTCCATGCGTTACACCCTCCATTATTTAGACAGAAAAAAGGGATAGACAATGATGTCTACCCGCTACTCTTCCTTGTTATCATCCTTGTTTATCTCATGCAAGAGCGTTTCAATTCGGTGACCGTAATCAATCGATTCGTCGAATTCGAAGGAGATTTCCGGTGTTTTACGTAAACGAATGCGCTGCCCAATTTCAGAGCGAATGAATCCTTTCGCTTTCGCTAGCCCTTTTAGTGTACTTTGCCGCTGCTCGTCATCTCCCAATACAGATATATATACCTTCGCCAGCTGCAAATCACCGCTTACTTGTACATCTGTAACTGTGACAAATCCAATGCGCGGGTCTTTAATTTTGCGGCCGATAATATCGCCCAGCTCTTTTTTCATCTGTTCTCCCACGCGGTTCGCACGTAGCTTCATGTTATCACCTCATTCAATACCATTCCATCCTTGTTACCGTGCGTTCAATCTCTGGAAAAGAATCCACCATTTCCAATGCTTTTTGAATTTCTCTCTCACACGCTGCCCGGCTGGATGAAACAGAAACAATCGCAATTTCTGTCCGTTGCCACAAATCCTGATACCCGATTTCGGCAACGGACACATTGTAACGCTGTCGAAGCCGGGTAAGAACGCGCTGCAAAATAGCACGCTTATCCTTCAGTGACTGTGCTTCATAGAAAATGCATTCACAAAAGAGGGAAGCAATCACTTCCGCTCTACCTCTTGCATCACGTACGCCTCTATAATGTCGCCTTCCTTCACATCATTGAAGCGTTCGACTGTGATACCGCACTCATAGTTTTGTGCAACTTCCTTTACATCATCCTTGAAACGTTTTAACGTATCAAGCTTGCCTTCAAAAATGACAACACCGTCACGAATGACACGAACGCTGCTATCACGCGTAATTTTCCCGTCTGTTACGTAACAACCGGCAATTGTACCAACCTTTGATACTTTAAAGGTTTGACGAACCTCCGCTTGGCCAATTACCTTTTCCTCGAATTCTGGATCAAGCATTCCTTTCATCGCTGATTCGATTTCTTCAATTACATTGTAAATAATACGGTGCAAGCGAATATCAACATTTTCTGTTTCGGCTGTACGCTTCGCATTCACGTCTGGACGAACGTTAAAACCAATCACAATCGCATTTGATGCAGACGCAAGAATAATATCCGATTCGGTAATCGCTCCTACGCCTGTGTGAATAATTTTTACTTTTGCGCCCTCTACTTCAATCTTTTGAAGCGATGCCGCCAACGCCTCTACAGAACCTTGCACGTCCGCTTTGACGATTAAGTTAATTTCCTTTACGTCCCCTTGCTGGATTTGCTGGAACAAGTCCTCTAGGCTTAGCTTCGCTTTATCGCTGCGCTGCTCAACTACAGCACGCTGTGCTCTGGCTTCTCCGACTTGACGGGCTTTCTTTTCGTCGCTAAATACTAAGAAGCGATCCCCTGCATGCGGGACATCATTTAAGCCTGTAATCTCAACCGGAGTCGATGGACCTGCTTCTTTGACGCGGCGACCAATATCATTAATCATTGCACGTACACGTCCGTACGTAGCACCAACGACAATTGGATCTCCAACTCGAAGCGTACCATTTTGTACAAGAAGTGTTGCAACTGGTCCTTTTCCTTTATCAAGCTGCGCTTCAATGACTGTTCCGAGCGCGAGGCGTTTTGGACTTGCTTTATATTCCTCTACCTCACTTACAAGAAGAATCATTTCCAATAGGTTGTCGATTCCTTCTCCTTTTAATGCAGAGATCGGTACGAAAATTGTTTCGCCGCCCCAAGCCTCTGCTACTAAGCCATATTCCGTTAACTCCTGCATCACGCGATCCGGGTTAGCAGTTTCTTTATCCATTTTGTTAACCGCTACAATGATTGGCACACCTGCAGCCTTTGCATGATTGATGGCTTCTACTGTCTGCGGCATTACACCGTCATCTGCCGCAACCACAAGGATCGTAATATCTGTTACCTGCGCTCCACGAGCACGCATTGTTGTGAACGCAGCATGGCCCGGCGTATCTAAAAACGTAATCTGCTTACCGTTAATCTCAACCTGGTACGCACCGATATGCTGTGTAATACCGCCAGCTTCTCCTGCTGTTACCTTGGAGTTGCGAATCGAATCAAGAAGCGTTGTTTTTCCATGGTCAACGTGACCCATGATTGTGACAACAGGCGGACGCTCTTCAAGCTCTTCCCCTTCATGCACTTCATCTATATACGTTTCAAAGTTTGTTTCGTCAATAATCACTTCTTCTTCTACAGAAATGCCATACTCACCAGCAATTAATTCAATCGCATCTTTGTCCAAGTCTTGGTTGATTGTTGCCATAATTCCGAGCAAGAATAGCTTTTTAATGATTTCAGAAGGCTCTTTTCCTAATTTCTTTGCCAACTCACCAACTGTTAAAGAACCGGCAAATGTAATTTGATTCGGCGTTTCATTTGACTGATTTTGTCGCCCTTGATTCGCACCTCTGCCTGCTGAAACAGAACGAGCGTTATCTGCCGTTCCTTGCTTCTTCTTCTTCTTTTTGTTGCTGTTTTTCTTACTTGTGTTTACAACCTCTTTATCTGCTTCCTCGTCAAACTCTTCCACAATCGAACGTTTTGGTTTTGCAGCCTGTTGTTCGTTGCTGCCTCCGTTATACTCATGATCCAATTTTCCTACTATATCGTCATCTAACATTGCCATATGATTTGAAACCTCTATATTCATTTCTTTTAGTTTTGATATTACATCTTTACTTGATATATTTTGTTTTTTCGCGTATTCATGAACACGAATTTTATTCATACCTTCACCCCCGATAAGTTGTATCGAGCATGCTAAGCAGCTTTTTCGCAAAACCTTCATCTAGCACGGCTACGACCACCCGCTCATCTCTCCCTATTGCATGCCCTAATAGCTGGCGACTCTCTACATGCCTCAGCGGCACCTTATAGTACGTCGTTTTATCCGTCATTCGTTTTGCTGTATTTTTCGATGCATCCTGCGCAAGCAATACGAGCTTTGCCTTGCCGCTGCGAATTTCCTTTAAAACAAGCTCCTCGCCTGAAATGATCTTTCTTGCTCGGTTTGCTAACCCTAAAAACGATGCCCAGTCCCCCACTTACAATGACTCCTTTTCAACAAGCTCCAGCAACTGCTCGTAAAGGGAAGGATCAATTTTCGCCTTTAAATGATGCTCTAGCACATGCTTTTTTTGCGCGTTTAAAATACATTCCTTATCTTTAGAGAGATAAGCTCCGCGACCCGATTTCTTTCCCGTCAAATCGATGGAAACTTCCCCTTCTTTCGACCGAACAATACGAATGAGTTCGCGCTTCGGCTTCATTTCCTGCGTCGCAACACACTTGCGCAACGGAATTTTTCGATTGCTCACTCATCTCACCTCTTATTCGATTTCATATTCCTCATTGTCGAATGTGCCGGCGCTGGTTGTTTGACTGAGAAGACCTGCTTTTTCCGCTTCGGATTCGCTTTTAATATCAATCTTCCAACCTGTGAGTTTAGCAGCCAAACGTGCGTTTTGTCCACGCTTGCCAATCGCAAGAGACAGCTGATGATCCGGCACAATAACCGTCGTTGCTTTTTCTTCCTCGTTTACGAGAACCTCTACAACCTGCGAAGGACTTAATGCATTTGCTACGTACTCCACTGGGTCGCTGGACCAACGAACGATATCAATTTTCTCACCTTTTAATTCGTTCACAATCTGCTGTACACGTTGTCCTTTCGGTCCGACGCAGGAACCAACTGGATCTACATCAGCATTATCGGAATGCACCGAAATCTTCGAACGGTCTCCCGCTTCCCGTGCAACGGAACGAATTTCAACCGTTCCATCATAAATTTCCGGAACTTCAAGCTCAAACAAACGCTTCAGCAGCCCTGGATGCGTACGGGATACAAAAATTTGCGGCCCCTTCGTCGTTTTCTCTACTTTTGTAATATACACGCGAATACGATCATGCGGCTTATAATGCTCATTCGGCATTTGCTCGCCTACCGGCAGAAGCGCCTCTACCTTGCCTAGGCTCACATAAATGAAACGTGCATCCTGGCGCTGTACAATTCCAACCATAATATCTTCTTCGCGATCGATAAATTCAGAATAGATGACACCTCGCTCCGCTTCACGAACGCGCTGCGTTACTACCTGCTTCGCTGTTTGCGCAGCAATGCGTCCAAAATCCTTTGGCGTTACTTCAAGCTCTACAATATCGCCTACCTGGAAGTTTGGATTATATTCCCGCGCCTTTTCCACCGAAATCTCAAGACGAGGATCAAATACACTTTCAACTACATCTTTTCGAGCCAGAACTTTAATCGTTCCTGTCGTAGGATTAAAGCTGACGCGTACGTTTTGTGCTTGATTGAAGTTGCGTTTGTAAGCAGATATTAATGCAGCTTCAATCGCTTCAATAATAACTTCTTTGCTGATGCCCTTTTCTTTTTCTAAGACGAGCAAAGCATCAATTAACTCAGTGCTCATGATGGTCCCCCTTCTTACTAAAACATCACTGCAAGGCGCGCACTTGCAACATTCTCCATTGAAATTTGAATTTCCTTTTTGCGCGTTTTAATCGTGATCAGAACTGTCAATATCGTACCGTCGTAAGCTAGCAGCTTTCCTTCAAATACGGATTCGCCGTTAATTGGTTCCTTCGTTTGAATTGCTACTTGCTTTCCGACTGCTTTTACAAAATCTTGTTCCTTCTTTAAAGGCCGTTCCGCACCGGGAGACGACACATCTAAGAAATATAAATGAGGAATCGGGTCCTTTTTATCCAGCGCTTCACTTAAACGCTCGCTTACTGTTCCGCACTCCTCAATATCTACTCCCGTTTCGGAATCAATAAAAACACGCAAAAACCAATCTTTGCCTTCTTTTACATACTCGACGTCAACGAGTTCTAAATCCATGTCCTCTATAATCGGTCTCGCCAGCTGCTCCACAACTTCTGTTACATCTTTGCTCACAAAACAATCTCCTTTCCAAGCACTTATACGATATAAAACGGCCTTATAAGAAAAGCGGACACGGCCCGCCGTAAAACAACCCGCACACAAAACGCTCAGTTCGGACGAAGCCCATTCACAGAAGATTTCCATGTGTTCTTCACCATCTAAGACGCTTTTTGCCTTTGCATGAGGAAGGTTGTTTTGCGAAAGGGAGTAGGCCGCAGGAGCTAAAGCAGCGCCCAAACCACAACTTTCTTAACTCTTATAAAAAGACCGCACTCTTCCGTTTCTCAGCATTAGTTAACCCGCTTTAAAAAATGAACACAGGATAACAAAAGCCCCTGCTAAAAGCAGGGAATATCTGTTTTAGTATTGCCAAATTCAAGCAGTAAAACGTGTAGAAAAATATGTATATAAATCAGCAGCTTTATGGCCTGAAAGAAGTAGATAGTAATACGAAAGAGTGGGTTGCCCCACTCTTCTACATACAATATACACGACATGAATATCTCGCTTTTTACTGTAACATATATTGCTATATTTTGCAAAGACTTTCTCTCTAAGAAAAGCACAAGCGCTCTGCTTAGCCAGGGCAGGCAAACAACCCACGCATCAAATGCACGGTTCAAGCGAAGCCGATTCACAGAGGATTTCCATGTGTTCTTCACCTTGAAAAACACTTTTTCCCTTTTGCGGGGAAAGTTATTTGACTGCGCAAGGCTGGGTGCTGAAGCCGCAAAAAGTTATACTTTCCTAATCTTTAAAATAACGACAGCTGGTTTTGATCCGGCAAAGCCTCTAGGCAGCCTTGGCTATCTAAATACTCGAGGATCGTCTTCGAAATTTTGCTGCGCTGCTGTAAATCCTCCTTCGATAAGAACTCTCCTTCTTCCCTCGCCTTTACAATATTAAGCGCCGCATTCGTACCGAGACCGGCAACTGCGTTGAACGGCAGGATCAGAGAATTCCCATCAATAATGAAGTCCGTTGCGCTAGAGCGGTATAAATCCACCTTTTTGAAGGAAAAACCGCGCTCACACATTTCAAGTGCCATCTCAAGCACAGTTAGTAAGCTCTTCTCCTTCGGCGATGCATCCAAGCCCTTTTGTGTAATCTCTTCGATTTTCGCACGAATGGCGGCCGAGCCTCTCACCATAGACTCCACATCAAAATCATCCGCCCGCACTGTAAAATATGCTGCGTAGTACATAAGCGGAAAATGCACCTTGAAATAGGCGATACGTACTGCCATTAACACATAGGCAGCGGCATGCGCCTTAGGAAACATGTATTTTATCTTTTTGCATGAATCAATATACCATTCCGGTACATTATTCTTGCGCATTTCCTCTTCCCATTCCGGCGGGACCCCTTTCCCTTTACGCACCGATTCCATAATTTTAAACGCGAGCGACGGCTCTAACCCCTGATAAATCAAATAAACCATAATATCATCACGACAGCCGATTACCTCACTTAGCGTACATGTTCCGCTATAAATGAGTTCATTGGCGTTGCCAAGCCATACGTCTGTTCCGTGAGACAATCCCGAGATTTGGACAAGCTCGGAGAAGGTCGTCGGCTTCGTTTCCTCTAACATTTGACGAACGAATTTTGTTCCAAATTCCGGAATGCCAAGCGTACCTGTTTTACAGTTGATTTGCTCTTCAGTCACGCCGATTGACTCAGTCCCGGAAAAAATCTTCATAACCTCTGGGTCGTCCGTTGGAATCGTTTTTGGATCGATGCCGCTTAAATCCTGCAGCATACGAATGACCGTTGGATCATCGTGCCCAAGTATATCGAGCTTTAACAAATTATCATGGATTGAGTGAAAATCAAAATGCGTCGTTCGCCAATCGGCTGACGTATCATCCGCTGGGAATTGAATCGGCGTAAAGTCAAATACGTCCATGTAATCCGGTACAACAATAATGCCCCCCGGATGCTGGCCTGTTGTCCGCTTTACACCGGTGCATCCTGCTGCAAGGCGCTCTACCTCAGCACCGCGAATGGTTAAATTGCGATCGGATGCATAGCCTTTTACATAGCCAAAAGCCGTTTTGTCAGCAACGGTACCGATTGTTCCAGCACGATACACATTGTCCTCACCAAATAATACCTTCGTATAATTATGGGCGCGCGGCTGATACTCGCCGCTGAAGTTAAGATCGATATCAGGTACCTTGTCGCCTTTAAAACCAAGGAACGTTTCGAACGGAATATCATGCCCATCCTTTTTATATCTCGTACCGCACTGCGGACAATCCTTATCCGGCAAATCAAAGCCGGAACCGACCGAACCGTCATTAAAGAAATGCGAGTGCTTGCAATTAGGACAAATATAATGCGGCGGGAGCGGGTTAACCTCTGTAATCTCCATCATTGTCGCAACAAACGAGGAACCAACCGAGCCCCGTGATCCTACAAGATAACCATCATCGAGCGATTTCTTCACGAGCTTATGCGAAATTAAGTAAATAACCGCAAAACCGTGGCCGATGATGCTTTTTAGCTCCTTTTCAAGACGTGCTTCTACGATTTCCGGAAGAGTATCGCCATAAATGCTTCTTGCCATCGCATAGCTCATTTCGCGTGTTTCCTCATCCGCTCCTTCTATGCGCGGGGTATATAAATCATCCTTAACCGGCTTTACTTCTCCGACCATAGAAGCGATTTTTTGCGTATTCGTTACAACAATTTCCTTTGCTTTTTCTTCTCCTAAAAAGGAAAAGGCCTCTAGCATTTCATTGGTCGTACGGAAATATACAGGCGGCAGCTGATGACGATTAAGAGGATTTGCTCCGCCTTGTGAACCAATGAGAATTTTGCGGTATACGCCGTCCTCCGGGTTCAAATAATGAACATTTCCCGTCGCTACAACCGGCTTGTCCAGCGTCTCCCCGAGCTTCACAAGGTTGGAAATAATCGTACGCAGCTGCCCTTCATCCCGCACTAATTCTAATTCAATTAAATGCGTTAGCACCTGAGGGGGCATTACCTCGATGTAATCATAAAATTGCGCGATCTCCTCTGCTTCTTCAGGAGACTTTTGCATCATCGCTTCAAATACTTCTCCTTTGTCGCAGGCTGTACCAATGAGAAGACCTTCTCGATGCTTCTTTAAGAGCGACCGCGGCAAACGCGGTACGCGGTAGTAATATTGAAGATGCGAATAGGATACGAGCTTATACAGGTTTTTCAAGCCCTCATCCGACACAGCTAGAATCGTCGCATGACTCGGGCGGCCTCTTTTATAAGAATCGCCCTGTCCCATGCTGTCGTTGAGCTGATCATGATATTCCATCCCGCGCGCAATCGCATCCTTGAGCATTTTTGCCAGTAAATAACCCGTTGCTTCTGCATCGTAAATCGCGCGGTGATGCTGTGTTAATTCAATGTCAAACTTTTTACATAATGTGTTGAGACGATGATTTTTCATCTCAGGATATAGAAAGCGTGCCAGCTCAAGCGTATCAATAACAGGATTAACAGGCTTTGGTAAGCCATATTTTTTAAAGCCAACGTTAATAAAGCCCATATCAAACGCTGCGTTATGCGCAACGAGCGTATCGTTTGCAATCCAGCTTTCAAATTTCCGGAGGACAACGTCGATATCCGGCGCATCCTTTACCATATCATCCGTAATACCCGTAAGCTCAATTGTTGTAGCAGATAAAGGGTGATGCGGGTTCGCAAACGCCTCAAACCGGTCTATAATTTCCCCATTTCTTATCTTGACGGCCGCTAGCTCGATAATCGTATCATATACGGCTGAAAGTCCTGTTGTTTCTACGTCAAATACAATATACGTTTCGTCAGCCAGGGAGCGATGCACCTCGTTATATGCAATTGGTACACCATCATTTACGAGATTGACCTCTACGCCATATATAACCTTAATGCCCGCTTTCTTTCCAGCCGCATACGCCTCTGGAAACGACTGTGCTACCGCGTGGTCCGTCACGGCAACGGCTGGGTGCCCCCATTTTGCTGCTTGCGCAATAAGCTTGGAAACCGGTGTCACGGCGTCCATTTGACTCATTGGTGTATGAAGATGAAGCTCCACACGCTTCTCTCCTTCAGGTGCTGTATCCTTCCTGGAGGGTCCTTTTATTTCATTAATATCGTTTGCAATCATGACGAGATCGCGGACGAATGTATCATTTTGTACGGAACCGCGCACCTTTAGCCACATTCCTTTTTTAATCGCTTGTACAAGCGGAACATCTTCTTTATCACGCGAAAACATTTTAACCATAATCGAATCCGTATAATCGGTAATTTTCAGCGTTAATAATGTCCGGCCGCTGCGAAGCTCCTTCGTCTCTACATCAAAGACATAGCCTTGAATCGTCTTTCGTTTCTCTTCATCTTGAATCTCGCGAATGGAGACGATCTCTTCATCCTCGCGAATCAGATAGCCGATTACAAGAGGCTCATCAGATGGTGGTGCACCAGCGCTAGCTTCGTCTTCACGCTTCGCCATATCTTCGATTGCCTTTTGCACCTTTTCGCGGTCTTCTTGTTCTTTTTGCTCCATAAAGCGCTGCATTTCTTCCACGTTCTGCTGCACAGCTGCATCCAGTTGAAAACGAGGAAATCCGAATGACTCGTAACGATCACCAATCGGCTTTGCCCAGTTTTTCTTGATAGTCGCTTCCTCAAGCTCATTTTTAACTGTTACCGTGAGCCTTACACCGTTTATATGCGGAAGCTGCTCCTTTAAATAACGGAACATTGGCGATAGTGACAGCTTATTCATACAAAGCGGCCAATACGATTGTACATCTTGCTCCGTATACTGCCCATCTTCCACCTGCAGCACAAACGACACATTGGCAATGTGCGAAAATGTTTGCACGAGCTGATTCTCTAACAGCTCATATATGTTTGCAGGCAACAGACGCGGCAATGCAAATTGAAAGCACCAAGCTTTGTTTGGTTTATCCACCACAAGCTTTGTAATACCGCCGCCGGCAAAATACTCGGTTTGCATCGCATCAGGAAGCCCAAGCTGCCCAAGCAAAATATGAAAGCGTTCCTGCTGCTCCTTTGTTAGCATTGCCATCTTGTTCCTCCTCTCTCATCATAAGCAAGGAAAGGTACCTCAATGAGGTACCTCTTCTCTTATTGTAAAATATTTGTGATATATTCGTATAGTCCTTCTACGTGCACTTCTGCAGATTCGCCTGTCGCACGTACCTTCACTTCAACAATACCTTCTTCTGCTTTTTTCCCTACTGTAACACGTACAGGAATTCCGAACAGATCGGAATCGGCAAATTTTACACCCGCACGCTCTGGACGGTCATCAAGCAGAGTCTCTAAGCCTTGTTTCTTCAATGATTGATAGATATGCTCCGCCTGCTCTCTTTGAATATCCGTTTTTACATTCACCGGAATTACATGAACCTGGAACGGCGCTACTGCAGATGGCCACATCAATCCGTTTTCATCATTAAACTGCTCAGCAATTGCCGCCACCACACGGGAGACACCAATACCGTAGCATCCCATGATAATCGGCTGTGTTTTTCCGTTTTCATCTAGATACGTAGCATTCATCGCTTCGCTATAACGTGTGCCAAGCTTGAAGATGTGTCCCGCTTCAATACCGAGAGCGAACTTGATGACACCTTGTCCATCAGGAGAAGGATCTCCTTCTTCAATGAAGCGCAAATCCGCATATTGGCTTACAGTAAAATCACGGCCAGGATTCACATTTATATAATGATAGCCCTCTTCATTTGCCCCGCAGCTTCCGTTCACAATCGCTGCTACTGCATGATCCGCAATCACCTCAAGCTCCTCGGATACACCAATTGGCCCAAGGGAACCAAATGTGCAATTCATTAAGCGCTGCACATCCTCAGGAGACGCCAGCTCAACAACAGAAGCGCCATATAAATTTTTCACTTTTACATCGTTTACTTCGTGGTTGCCGCGTACGAGAACAAGTACAAACTTGTCATCCACTTGGAATACCATCGATTTGATGCAAGACGTTTCATCCATCCCTAGGAATGCAGCCACCTCATCAATGGACTTTTGATTTGGCGTTGCTACCTTCTCTAGTTCTTTCATTGCTTCATTGCTTTTTTCATAGGTTGTTACAACTTCTGCCATTTCAATATTTGCTGCGTAATCCGAGGTATCGGAATACGCAATTGTATCTTCTCCGATGTCAGACAAAATCATAAATTCATGCGTACCCTTTCCGCCTATCGCACCAGCGTCTGCGATAACAGCGCGGAAGTTTAAGCCGCAGCGGCGAAACACATTTGAATATGCTTCATACATTTTATTATACACTTCATCCAGGCTTTCCCGCGATGTATGGAAGGAATAGGCATCCTTCATTAAAAATTCTCTCCCGCGCAACAGGCCAAAACGCGGACGTTTTTCATCCCGGAATTTCGTTTGAATTTGATATAGAGTGAGCGGAAGCTTTTTATACGATTTTATTTCATCGCGCACCAGTGCGGTAATGACCTCTTCGTGCGTAGCGCCAAGCGCAAATTCACGAGAATGGCGGTCCTTCATACGCATCAATTCCGGGCCGTATGAATACCAGCGCCCTGATTCCTGCCATAGCTCTGCCGGCTGAAGTGCCGGCATGAGCAGCTCAATTGCGCCTGCATTTTCCATTTCCTCGCGAATAATACCTTCAACCTTTTGCAATACTTTTAATCCAAGCGGTAAAAAGCTGTACACACCGGATGCGTTTTGGCGCATAAAGCCTGCGCGAAGAAGCAGCTGATGGCTTCTTGTTTCTGCATCAGACGGCACTTCGCGCAATGTTGGACTAAACATCATACTCTGTCTCATTGACGTACACCTCTCCGTTAATGCTGACGCTGCTTTTTGGCAGCGTCAGACGTAATTTCCTCATTTTATAAAAAGATTTTTAATATCATTCCATGTCACAACAAGCATAAGGAGCATGAGAAGAGCAAATCCAATAAAATGGACAAGGCCTTCCTTTTGACGATCAATTGGTTTTCCACGCAATGCTTCTACGAGGAAAAACATTAAACGTCCTCCATCGAGTGCCGGAACCGGCAATAAATTGAACAATCCAAGATTGATGCTTAGAGCAGCAGTCAAACCGAGTAAATTAATAAAGCCTGACTCCGCGACCTTCCCCGTTAAGTTATAGATACCAACAGGCCCAGACAAAGCATCAATGCTAAACTGTCCCGTCACCAGCTGCACAAGTGAAACAAAGACAAGCTTTGTCCACTTATACGTTTGTTCAGCTCCAAGCTGCAGGGATCCGAGCAGCGATTTTTCGACCGGACCGTATACGCCAAGGCGGCCTACTTCCGCGTTTCCTTCCTTCTCAACCGCTGGAGTAACCTTAATCACCAAGTCCTTCTTGCCGCGTTCGAGCTCCATTTCCATCTCATTGCCGGGATTTTTACGAATAATCGTTGTCACATCTGTCCAGCTTTCTACCTGGGTACCATTAATCGATTTTATAATATCTCCTTGCTGCAGCCCTGCCTTTTCACCAGCGCTATTTGGCACGAGCTCCCCGACAATCGGTTTATCAACAGGGATGCCCTGCAGAAGACCGATAATCACAAACAAGAAAAATGCAAGCACAAAGTTCATCGCAGGACCGGCAAAAATAGCAAGAGCACGTTGTCCTAATGATTTAGAGCCAAACTGCCGATTGTACGGCGCAATTTGAATTTCTTCTCCGCCGGATACATAATAGGCCTTCTCGTGAACACGGAACGTTTGCAGTTCTTCCTCGTACTCCTCATATCCAGAGATTGTAAGAGCATGCTCTAAGTCTGCTCGCTCCACCTCGATTACTCTAGCATTCGGATACTTGTCGCGATTGTCTAATACGAGCTTGATGACTTCTTCCTTCTCGTTCAATAACAATCCGACCTTCACGCCAGGCTTTAGTTCAATCGTTTCCGGATCTTCCCCAGCCATACGCACGTAGCCGCCGAGCGGAAGCAATCGAATCGTATAGACTGTTTCATTTTTAGTAAACGAAAAAATTTTAGGACCGAAGCCGATTGCGAACTCTCGGCAAAGAATGCCCGCCCGCTTAGCGAAATACAGATGTCCTAACTCGTGGAAAAAGACGAGTGCTCCAAAAATTAAAATAAAGGCAATCGCTGTGTTCAACTCAATACCCACCTTTGCTAAATTTGTTCCATCACATACCGTCTTGTCATCTCGTCAATCTCCCGAATCTCATCTAAGTTCGGATGAGAAATCACACTGTGATGGTGCATCGCTTTCTCAATTAGCTCCTCAATGGTCAAAAAGCCGATTTTCCCTTGTAAAAAGGCGGCAACAGCTGCTTCATTTGCCGCATTCATAACAGCAGGCAGGCTTCCTCCCACCTTCCCCGCCTCGTAAGCGAACGCTAGGCAGCGGAATCTTTCAAAATCCATTTGCTGAAAGTGGAGTGTTCCAATCTCCCACAGCTGCAGTTGCTTTGTCGCCTGAAGCGGCAGCCGCATTGGATACGTAAGCGCATATTGAATCGGGACACGCATATCCGGTGTACCTAACTGCGCAATGACGCTTCGATCTTCAAACTCTACAAGTGAATGGACGATGCTTTCCTTATGTAGCAGCACGTCAATTTGATCGTAAGGGATATCAAAAAGCCAATGAGCTTCAATGACCTCTAGTCCTTTATTCATCATTGTAGCAGAATCAATCGTAATTTTCGAACCCATAGACCAATTGGGATGCTTCAAAGCATCCTCTACCGTGACCTTTGTAAGCTCCTCTCGCGTTTTGTCCCTAAAGCTTCCACCGGATGCTGTTAAAATAAGACGGGAAAGCCGCTCCCTGCTTTCACCGTTTAAGCATTGAAAAATCGCAGAATGCTCGCTATCTACCGGAAGCAAGGTGACACCATATTTACGGGCAGCCTCCATCACCAGATGTCCTGCTGTTACGAGTGTTTCTTTGTTTGCAATCGCAATTGTCTTTCTTGCTTCGATTGCGCTAAGCGTCGGGACCAATCCTACACTTCCGACAACTGCATTCACTACAATATTAGCAGCTGGATGCAAGGCAACCTCAAGCAGCCCTTCTTCTCCCCAAACGACTTTCACGTTACCAAGCATGCCTCGCAGTCGCTTTGCGTCCTCTTCCTTTTGTACGGATATAAGCTGCGGGGCGAATTCTTGTACCGCTTGCACCGCAAACTCAATATTGCTCCCTACCGAGAAAGCGACTAATTGAAATTGTTCCGGATGAAGCCGAATCACATCGAGTGTCTGTACCCCGATAGATCCGCTCGCTCCAAGCACACTAATTTTTTTCATTGTTCCATCTCCTTATTTGACGAAACGAGCTTACATATGATAAACCAGCAGCACAAGCGGCATACTATTCGGATGATAGAACCTGCCGTCCTATCCCAGTAAAGCTTCATCAAATAAAATGCAAAAAGTGCAAAAGCGGCAGGACAAACAGCAAACTGTCTAGACGATCCAAAATACCGCCGTGTCCCGGCAGGATGTTGCCGGAATCCTTGACTCCATAATGGCGTTTAAATGCAGATTCTACAAGATCACCAATTTGTCCAAAAACAGAAACTGCTGCTGTCACGGCAACTAACATTCCCGCATTATCCGTCACCACTGAAAAACGGTTATACACAAGTGCCACTATAATCGCACAAATAACACCGCCGACTGCTCCCTCTACCGTTTTATTCGGGCTGATTTCCGGCCACAGCTTCCGCTTGCCAATAGCTCGACCAATAAAATATGCCCCCGTATCCGTTGCCCAAATCACGAACAGCGTATATAGAATATATTTCAAGCCCTCTATTCTCGTTTCGTTTAAATAGTAAAATCCCATACCTACGTAAAGAGTCGCCATAAGCAGAAAAGATGCATCATCAAAAGTAAATGTATTCTTGGAAAGAACCGTATATGATAAAAGAAGCAGGACAACCAAAAACGTTATTTCTGCTTTCGTAAGATGCATCACTTCCAAGGCTCCATTGCTTGTTGCTGTACTTGGCAGCAAAATAACTGCAAGCAAAAAGGCAACTAGGAGTGTCGGGACAGAAAAAGGCGGAAGCCGCTTCATGCGTATAAGCTCATACAGCCCGACAAAGGCAAGCGCGTAGACTAGCCATAAAAACGGCTTTCCTCCGTACCATACGAACGGAACAAATAAGGCCAATGCCACAATTCCTGTAACCAATCGTTGTTTCAAAAACAAGACCTCACTTTCTTATACGCCACCGAACCTGCGACCTCTCCTTTGAAAGTTTATGACGGCTTCAAGCAAGTGGGACTCCGTAAAGTCTGGCCAATAACGATCTGTAAACCACAGCTCTGTATAAGCAATTTGCCACAGCATAAAATTACTGATCCGAATTTCACCGCTCGTGCGAATTAACAAATCCGGATCCGGCAACTTACTCGTCATTAAATAGGAAGAAATCACTTCCTCGGTGATGTCATCTGCGTTAAGTTTTCCACTGTTACTATCTCTAACCAAATCTCTAACCGCATAAACCATTTCATCACGGCTTCCATAGTTTAACGCAAAATTTAAAATTAAACCTGTATTGTTCGCAGTAGCCTGTATGGCACTCTCTACTGCCGCAAGCGTATGAGACGGAAGCCCCTCTTTTTGTCCAATTAAGCGAACCTGTACGTTTTCTTCTACAAGCTCCGGTAAGAAGGTACCTAAAAACTCCTGAGGAAGCTTCATTAAGTAATCCACTTCCAATTTCGGCCTCTTCCAGTTCTCTGTTGAAAATGCATAAAGTGTTAATACCTTCACGCCAAGATGACTGGCGCATTTTGTAATTTTCCGCACTACCTTCATGCCTTCATGATGACCGGCGATACGCGGCAAACCTCTTTTCCGCGCCCACCTGCCATTCCCGTCCATAATAATGGCAATATGCTGCGGAATTTCCCCTTGCTGTACTTCCTCCATTAGCTCCTCAAACGATGAAACTGACTTATCTTTCCGAATGGAAAATCTCTTTAACATGTTTGAAACCTCCACGAGCACACGTATTCCATAAAAGTGTAAAAAGACCCCCTTAAGCAGAGGGTCGTGCATAGACAAAACTGAGGATTAAACTTCCATAATCTCTTTTTCTTTGTCTTTTGTAATATCATCAATTTTCGCGATGTGCTTGTCTGTTTCCTTTTGAACTGTTTCTGTATGCCCGCGCAGCTCATCCTCTGTAATTTCGCCGTTTTTCTCAAGCTTCTTCAGCTCGTCGTTTCCATCGCGGCGAATGTTACGAACTGCTACCTTTGCTTCTTCCGCATACTTTTTCACAGTTTTCACCAAATCACGGCGGCGCTCTTCTGTCAACGCTGGGAATACAATACGGATTACGGAACCGTCGTTAGATGGATTTAGCCCTAAATCGGATGTTTGAATTGCTTTTTCAATGTCTTTTAAGGACGACTTATCATAGGGCTGAATCACAAGCATACGCGGTTCTGGTACAGTAATGTTTGCTAACTGGATGACCGGTGTAGGTGCTCCGTAATAATCTACCGTGATTTTCTCCAGTACCCCTGCGCTTGCGCGTCCTGCACGGATCGACGCTAATTCACGTGTATATGCGGAAATTGCTTTTTCCATTTTTTCTTTTGTATTTTTTAACACTTGCTGTGCCATTATTTATTTCCCCCTTACAATCGTTCCAATGTTTTCGCCAAGAACAGCACGTTTAATATTTCCTTCTTCCATAATCGAGAACACAATCAACGCGATGTCATTATCCATACATAAAGAAGAAGCTGTTGAATCCATCACACCTAATCCTTCTTTTAGTACGTCCAAATATGTTAACGTATCGTATTTCGTTGCTGTTTCGTCAATCGTTGGGTCTGCGCTATATACGCCGTCTACATTATTTTTAGCCATGAGAATCACATCAGCTTCAATCTCAGCTGCACGTAATGCTGCAGTCGTATCTGTCGAGAAGTATGGGTTTCCTGTTCCAGCAGCAAAAATTACAACACGCTTCTTTTCCAAGTGACGAATCGCTTTTCTGCGGATATACGGCTCTGCAACCTGTCTCATTTCAATTGATGTTTGCACGCGCGTTTGAATGCCTAAATTCTCTAAGCTGTCTTGCAATGCAAGAGAATTCATCACCGTGGCTAACATCCCCATGTAATCAGCTGTAGCGCGGTCCATTCCCATCTCGCTTCCAGTTTTACCGCGCCAGATGTTCCCGCCGCCGACAACAACTGCTACTTCTACGTCGAGCTCAGCAATTTCCTTCACCTGCTGTGCGATTGATTTAATAACGGCCGGGTTAATTCCAAATCCGTGGCTACCTGCCAAAGCTTCTCCACTTAACTTTAGTACAACTCGTTTATATTTAGCTTGACTCATAATGAACCTCCGTTGCTACGATCTTTATCCGTATTCACACCACGCATTGCCGCGCGGCAGACTGCTTGTTTATTTTAAAAAAGGGAACACTACGTGTCCCCTTACCTTTATTAGTTGTTGCCTCTTACTTGGTTCATTACCTCTTCTGCGAAGTTGTCTTGACGCTTTTCAATACCTTCTCCTACCGCATAGCGAACGAAGGATTTTACAGTTGCGCCTTTAGATTGTACATATTTTCCAACCTTTGTATCTGGGTCTTTTACAAACGCTTGGTCTACTAAGCAAATGTCTTCAAAGAATTTGCCTAGGCGGCCTTCTACCATTTTTGCAACGATATTTTCAGGCTTGCCTTCGTTTAACGCTTGTTGCGTTAAAACTTGACGCTCGCGCTCGATTTCTTCTTCTGTTACCGCACTGCGGTCTACATATTTCGGATTTACTGCGGCAATATGCATTGCTACATCTTTTGCAAGAGATTCGTCATTTGTTCCTGCAAGAACAGCCAATACGCCAATACGGCCGCCCATATGCAAGTATGCACCAAATGCATCAGCATCTGTTTTTGTTACGATTTCGAAACGGCGAAGAGTTAACTTCTCACCAATTTTTGCAATCGCAGTGTTGATATGGTGTTCTACTGTTACGCCGCTATCCATTGTTTGTGCAAGTGCTTCTTCAACAGATGCAGGCTTTTTCGCTAATAAATGAGCTGCCAATTCTTTTGTTAAAGTTTGGAAACCTTCATTTTTTGCTACGAAGTCTGTTTCAGAGTTTACTTCAAGAATCACTGCTTCGTTTCCTTGTACTTCAATTGCTGTTAAACCTTCAGCAGCGATGCGGTCTGCTTTTTTCGCAGCCTTTGCAATTCCTTTTTCACGAAGGAAATCAATTGCTTTTTCCATATCGCCGTTTGTTTCTGTCAACGCTTTTTTGCAATCAAGCATGCCCGCGCCTGTTTTTTCACGAAGCTCTTTTACCATTTGTGCAGTAACTGCCATGTTCTTCATCCTCCTGTTATGTATATAACTCAGGAAGAGCTGGTATGCTCTTCCTAAACATATGAATTTCTTACTTTAAAAAAGGTGATAAAAGGCTTAACCCCTTATCACCTTTCCCATCTGTTACGCAGTAACTGTTTCTTCTCCTTGCTTTGCTTCAAGGATAGCGTCAGCCATTTTAGATGTAAGAAGTTTTACAGCGCGAATTGCGTCATCGTTCGCAGGAATTACATGGTCAATTTCATCTGGATCACAGTTTGTATCAACAATACCGATTAACGGGATGTTTAACTTACGTGCTTCCGCAACAGCGATGCGCTCTTTACGTGGATCTACGATGAAGATTGCATCTGGAAGATCCTTCATATCTTTAATACCGCCTAAGAATTTCTCAAGACGCTCTAATTCTTTTTTAAGCTGAACAACTTCTTTTTTCGGAAGTACATCGAATGTGCCGTCTTCTTGCATTCTTTCGATGTCTTTCAAACGCTTTACGCGTTTTTGGATTGTTTGGAAGTTTGTTAATGTACCGCCCAACCAGCGTTGGTTTACGTAGTACATGCCTGCGCGTTCTGCTTCTTCTTTAATCGCATCTTGCGCTTGCTTTTTTGTACCAACGAAAAGAACTGTACCGCCGTTTGCTGCGATTTCTTTCATTACGTTGTAAGCTTCTTCAACCTTCTTAACTGTTTTTTGAAGATCGATGATATAAATGCCGTTACGCTCAGTGAAAATGTAACGTTTCATTTTAGGGTTCCAACGACGTGTTTGGTGTCCGAAATGTACACCAGCTTCAAGCAATTGTTTCATAGAAATTACTGACATGCTTAGTTCCTCCTGAATGGTTTTTAGTATCCTCCGTTTACTTCATCTTTAAGCGTAACTGCACAAAGAGCAGCACCGACACTTAAATCTGTAAACGTGTGTATTCACACCATTGACTACTATATCATAACAAGATATGACATTCAAGTCGAAAATCGGTGTTTTTACTAAACTGCTTCAATTTCTTTTCAGGGAAAGGATAGTTCTTTTGAATCTCCTACACGAACATAAGCATAATAGCAATTCTCACCTCTATAAGTATTTCCACTTTTATATCATTTCAAAACAAAAGCCCTCCAAATATGGAGAGCTTTTGTTTTAATTTGTTTTTAGCTTTGACAGCTCCTGCAAAAACTTATCATTGAGCACCTTAATATATGTCCCCTTCATACCAAGAGAACGTGACTCAATTACACCCGCACTTTCGAGCTTGCGAAGTGCGTTTACAATAACAGAACGAGTAATTCCTACACGGTCCGCAATTTTACTTGCAACAAGCAAACCTTCCGTTCCGTTTAGTTCGTCGAAAATATGCTCAATCGCTTCTAGTTCACTATAAGATAAAGAGCTAATTGCCATTTGAACGACTGCTTTGCTGCGTGCTTCCTCTTCAATTTCCTCTGCTTTTTCACGTAAAATCTCCATTCCAACTACCGTTGCACCGTACTCCGCAAGAATTAAATCCTCATCTGAAAACTCTTGTGATAAACGAGCTAGCTCAAGTGTACCTAAGCGTTCACCGCCTCCGACAATTGGTACAATTGTCGTTAAGCCTTCTTGAAACAACTCTTTATTTTCAACCGGGAAAGCAGTATATTCACTGTTAATATCCAAATTAGGAGATGTTTCTGTAATGTTAAATAGGCTTTTTGTATATTCCTCTGGAAATTGTCGTTCTGCCAGCATTTGCTTCATCCGATCACTTTCGATGTGTTGATGAATTGCATAGCCGAGCAATTTCCCGCGGCGGCTTACGATAAACACGTTCGCTTCAATTACGCCGCATAATGTGTCGGCCATTTCTCTAAAGTTTACAGGCTTTCCTGCAGCCCGCTGTAACAGCGCATTAATTTTTCTTGTTTTGTCTAATAGTGCCATTGTTCTTTCTTCCTCCTACACCGCACAGGTCCCCTCCTGATTTGTATGGAGGGGAGGCATCGCACGGAATACTTTCCTTATAAAATAAATTGACTTACATCCTTGTTTTTTGCTATGCTATTTAGCTTTTCCTCAACATACTGAGGAGTGATGGTCACTTTTTCCAATGTAATTTCAGAGGCCTCAAACGACAAATCTTCCAAAAGCTTTTCCATAATAGTATGGAGCCTTCTTGCTCCGATGTTATCCGTATCCTGGTTTACCTCGTAAGCAATCTCAGCAATTTTATGAATAGCTTCGTCAGAAAATTCAATCTCTATACCTTCTGTTGATAACAATGCACGATATTGTTTAATCAAAGCATTATCTGGCTCTACAAGTATTTTAACAAAGTCCTCAGTCGAAAGCTTTGTCAGCTCTACACGAATTGGGAAGCGGCCTTGCAGTTCCGGAATAAGGTCAGAAGGCTTCGACATATGAAAGGCACCCGCTGCAACGAATAAAATATGATCGGTTTTCACAGGTCCGTATTTAGTAACAACCGTCGAGCCTTCGACAATCGGCAAAATATCACGCTGTACACCCTCGCGTGAAACATCTGCGCTATTTGCATTTTTGCCGGCAATCTTATCAATCTCATCGATGAAGATAATCCCAAGCTGTTCCGCCCGATAAATCGCCTCCTGCGTCACTTCTTCCATATCGATTAAGCGCTGTGCTTCTTCATTAGCGAGCACCTTTCTCGCTTCCTTTACAGTCAGCTTGCGGCGCTTTGTTTTCTTCGGCATAAGGTTTCCTAATGCATCTTGAAAGCTCATTCCCATCTGCTCCATACCTGTTCCTTGGAGCATATCAAACATAGAAGGCTGCTGCTCCTCTACCTCAATCGAAATGATATCATCTTCAAGAAGGCCGGCAGCTAGCTTTCGTTCTACTTCTTTTTGCCTTAACCGCATATCTGCTTCATCTTGGTGAGAGTCCGTTTTTGTATCGCTGGTTTGTTGTCCGCCAAACAGCATTTCCAATGGATTTTTAAAGGTATGCTGCTTTGATTTTCCCGGCACGAGCGTTTCGATAATGCGCTGATTCGCCTGCTCTTCTGCTTTATCCTTGACACGAACCATTTTCTCTTCCTTCACAATGCGGATAGACGTTTCCATTAAGTCCCGAACCATTGACTCAACATCTCGTCCTACGTATCCAACCTCTGTGAATTTTGTTGCTTCCACCTTGAGGAACGGGGCACCAACAAGCTTCGCTAAACGTCTGGCAATCTCCGTTTTACCAACCCCCGTCGGTCCGATCATTAAAATATTTTTTGGGGCGATTTCATCGCGAATGGCTTCATCTAGCAAGCTTCGGCGGTAGCGGTTGCGCAGCGCAACTGCTACCGCTTTTTTTGCATTTTTTTGACCGATAATATATTGGTCAAGCTTTTCGACAATTTGACGCGGTGTAAAATGTAAATGCATCAATACGTCCCCCTTTACAATTCCTCAACAATGATATTTCCGTTCGTATATACACAAATATCGCCTGCGACCTCAAGGCTCGCCTTTGCGATTTCCCTCGCTGTTAACCGTTCCCCTGCAAACTGCTTTAAAGCCCGGCCTGCGGCAAGGGCATAATTACCTCCTGATCCAATGGCTAAAATGCCATCATCCGGTTCAATCACTTCTCCTGTTCCAGAGATGAGAAGTAAATTTTTTGCATCCATCACAATGAGCAGCGCCTCTAGTTGGCGAAGCATCTTGTCCCCGCGCCATTTCTTGGCCATTTCTACAGCGGCGCGCTGCAAATTTCCGTTATACTCCTCTAACTTGCCTTCAAACATTTCAAATAAAGTAAACGCATCGGCAACAGAACCAGCGAAGCCGGCAAGCACCTTTCCTTGGAACAGCCTGCGAACCTTGCGTGCCGTATGCTTCATAACAACCGCGTTTCCAAACGTCACCTGGCCGTCTCCCGCCATCGCGCACTTCCCTTGATGATGGATTGCAAATATCGTTGTCGCATGAAAGTTTCCCATAGAAAAACTCCTTTTACCTTGTCATTTTGTCACACCAATACCATTATATGGAGCATCCTGCCATTCTAGCATCATTATGCTCTCGGATGATGCTTTGTATAAACAGAACGCAATCTCTCCTTGGAAACATGCGTATAAATTTGGGTTGTGGACAAATGAGCATGTCCAAGCAGCTCTTGTACGGTACGCAAATCAGCCCCTTCATCCAGCATATGAGTCGCAAACGTATGACGCAGCATGTGTGGACTCAAACGCATTGTTAAGGAAGCCTTTTCAATGATTTCATTCAAAACGTACCGCACACCCCTTTCCGTTAAAGGAGCTCCTTTTGCATTTAAAAACAAAGCTGTACTCTCCTGCCGGCTCTTCTTATACAATTCTTGTCTCCCGCTTTGTATGTAGGTATGGAGCGAATCGTGGGCATAGCTGCCAAACGGAATATAGCGCTGCTTCTTTCCTTTCCCGGTGACAAGAATCGTTCCAACCGTGAAATCAATATCCTCAAGACGCAGCTGGCAGCATTCACCCACTCGAATTCCGGTTGCGTATAAAAGCTCCAGCAATGCTTGATTGCGCTGTCCAAGCGCTGTACCCTCATCACAAACGTCAAATAAGCTCTCCAGCTCCTCTGCGTATAGAAATTTGGGAATCGCCCCTTCCTTTTTCGGAAGAGAAGCAAAGGAAAACGGATTATCTCCACAATACCCCTCTCTCATGAAAAACCTATACAGGCTGCGCAGGCTCGATATCTTCCTAGCTACTGTTTTTCGTGCCAGCTTTTGTTCATGAAGTACAGTTAAATATAAGCGAACATCGGAATATACGACATTCTCAAACGAAGCAATTCCTTGCTGCGTCATAAAGTTAACAAAATGCTCAAAGTCATCCTCATAACTTGCAATTGTATATTTCGAATAATTCCGCTCAATTTGTAAATACTCGACAAACAGGTTTAACTTTTCCTTCATATTCATACGTTTCTCACCTTTTAAGAAAAGCGAACATCATCCGTTTTGCTCGCAAAGAGAACATTTCTCAGTGCGACAAGGCGCTTTTTGCCCTATTCTATTAGAGCTGACATGCTTTCTCTATAGCACACAAATCACGCAAGCTAGGAATCATCCTCAAAGTTATTATTTATAATTTCACAAGAAAGGCTACTAAATCGTATCACAACGTAGTAGCCTTTGCAAGAAAATTGACTAAATATTTACAAAATTTTGAATTATCTCCAAAGCACGCTGTGCATACGCTTCGTAACGCTCCTGCTTCTTCTTGATCTTTGTTTCAAGCGGCGGAAACAGTCCGAAATTTGCATTCATCGGCTGAAATGTTTTGGCATTTGTTGACGTAATATAATGCGCCATACTGCCCATCGCTGTTTCTGGAGGCAACGAGATCAACTCCTGCCCCTTTACCATTCTAGCGGCATTAATGCCCGCAAGCAAGCCAGATGCTGCAGATTCTACGTATCCCTCTACACCAGTCATTTGCCCGGCAAAGAATAAGTCCTCACGCTGCTTATATTGGTAGGTAGGAAGCAGTAATTTTGGCGAATTAATGAACGTATTGCGGTGCATGACACCGTAGCGGACGATTTCCGCATTTTCAAGCCCCGGAATGAGACTCAGCACCTCTTTTTGGGCACCCCACTTTAAATGTGTTTGGAAGCCTACAAGATTATACAGCGTTCCTGCCGCATCATCCTGACGAAGCTGCACGACTGCAAATGGACGTTTTCCAGTACGAGGATCCTCTAACCCAACCGGCTTCATTGGGCCGAATAATAACGTTTGCTTCCCGCGCTGCGCCATAACTTCCACCGGCATGCACCCTTCAAAGTAAATTTCCTTCTCAAATTCCTTAAGTGGCACAACCTCAGCAGAAATAAGCGCCTCGTAAAAGCGGTTAAATTCCTCCTCTGTCATCGGACAATTGAGGTATGCCGCCTCCCCTTTGTCGTAGCGCGATTTCAAATACGCAATCTCCATGTTGATGCTCTCTTTTTCAATAATCGGCGCTGCTGCATCGTAGAAATAAAAGTAATCTTCGCCCGTTAGCTCCTTCAGTTGATCTGATAGTGCTTTTGAAGTAAGCGGACCTGTTGCAATTACAGTCGGCCCAGCCGGAATTTCCGTCATTTCATCCGTTACAACTGTTATATTTGGGTGATTTTTCACATAGTCTGTTACCTTCGCGGCAAATTCATGGCGATCCACCGCAAGCGCTCCGCCTGCTGGTACAGAACACTCATCCGCTGCGCGAATGATGACAGAATCTAAACGGCGCATCTCCTCCTTTAACACACCGACTGCATTCGTCAAGCTATTGCCTCTAAGGGAGTTGCTGCATACAAGCTCAGCAAATTTATCCGTATGATGGGCAGGCGTTTGCTTCACGGGTCTCATCTCATACAACGTAACCTTCACTCCGCGCTTGGCGATTTGATACGCTGCCTCACTGCCAGCTAAGCCGGCTCCAATTACATGAACTGTTTGTTCCATTACTATCACCTTTTCTCTTTCTTTTCCGAAAAAAATGTGAGCATTTTCAGCTCACATTTGTTGTTCCTCTTCATAATCACAAGATACACATTGCACCTGAAGACCTTTTTTGAGCTTCTTTTCTACGAGCATACCTTCACACTTCGGACATTTTCTGCCCACCGGTTTATCCCAAGATAGAAAATCGCAATCCGGATACGTGCTGCAGCCGTAGAAAATACGTTTTTTCTTATTGCTGCGGCGTTCGATAATCTCGCCTTCCCCGCATTTCGGGCACTCGATGCCAATTCCCTTCATAATCGGCTTCGTATTGCGACAATCCGGGAAGTTCGAGCAAGCCATAAACTTTCCATACCGCCCCATTTTAAACACCATAGCATTTCCGCATTGCTCACAATCTTCGCCGGCCGGCTCATCCTTAATCTCAACTTCCCGCATTTCCTTCTCTGCTTTTTCGAGATGCTGTTCAAAACCTTTATAAAATTCATCGATGACTTTGACCCAGTCAGCATCTCCATCTTCAATTTTATCTAAGCTATCTTCCATATTGGCTGTAAATTCAATATTGATAATGTCCGGGAAAAACTCAAGGATAAGTTCAATAACAATTTCCCCAAGCTCTGTAGGAACAAAGCGCTTATTCTCAAGCGCCACGTAGCCGCGTTTTTGAATGGTTTCAAGCGTCGGCACGTAGGTAGACGGCCGTCCGATTCCAAGCTCCTCCATCGTCTTTACGAGACGAGCCTCCGTATAGCGCGGCGGCGGCTGCGTGAAATGCTGCTTTGGTTCAATGTCCTTTGAAAATACTGTTTCGCCCACTTCAAACGGCGGAAGCAAACGGTCTTTTTCCTCCACTCCATCATCGTTTGATTCAACGTACACCTTCATAAAACCAGGAAATTTTACAACAGATCCGTGAGCGCGGAACTGCACTCCGTTATTGACCAGTGCCACCGTTACCGTATCCATCACAGCAGGTGCCATCAGACTCGCAACGAATCGCTCCCAAATCAACTTATACAAACGGTACTGATCCCTGCTTAATACAGCCTTTAATTCCTCCGGCTTACGAAGCGTCGACGTCGGACGGATGGCTTCATGCGCATCTTGCGCATTCGCATTCTTTCCTTCCTTGCGCTTCTCCGCGGATACGTAGCCAGATCCAAATGCTTCCTCAATATAAGCACGTGCTTCCGCCTGCGCTGTTTCGGATATACGAGTAGAATCCGTCCTCATATACGTAATCAGACCAACTGTACCCTCTTTACCGATGTCAATGCCTTCATATAGCTGTTGCGCAAGCATCATCGTCTTTTTCGCTCTCATGTTCAGCTTACGGGCCGCCTCCTGCTGTAAGGAGGATGTCGTAAACGGAACAGCCGGATTGCGCTTTCGTTCACGTTTCGTAACGCTTTCAACCGTAAAGGCGTTTGTATCTAACTTTGCTAAAATGTCTTTTACTTCCTGTTCATGTTTCGGCTCCAGCTTTTCTCCGTCTACACCGTAAAAGCTGGCTTCAAATACATCCTTATCCTTTAGGAACTCGCCCTTAATCGTCCAAAACTCTTCCGGTATAAAGGCCTTAATTTCCTTTTCCCGTTCCGAAATTAACCGAACCGCTACAGATTGAACACGCCCTGCACTTAAACCCTTTTTCACTTTCTTCCATAATAACGGACTAATATTATATCCGACAAGGCGGTCTAGAATACGGCGCGCCTGCTGTGCATCGACTAAATGCATATTGATTGCACGCGGTTTTTTAAAGGACTCTTTCACAGCGTCCTTTGTAATTTCATTAAAGACAACGCGGCAATCTGATGATGTATCCACATTTAGCGTATGGGCCAAATGCCATGCAATTGCTTCTCCTTCACGATCCGGGTCGGCCGCAAGATAAATTTTCTTTGCTTTTTTTGCAGCTGCCTTCAAATCCTTTAAAACAGGACCTTTGCCGCGTATCGTGATGTATTTTGGTTCATAGTTGTTTTCAATCTCAATGCCCATCTGACTTTTCGGCAAATCGCGTACATGTCCCATGGACGCTACTACTTTATATTTTTTCCCTAAATACTTTTCAATCGTCTTCGCCTTCGACGGCGATTCAACGATTACGAGATACTCTGACATCTTGGTTTCCTCCCTCAAGAGGTGAATTCAAGTCTTCATTTATAGTATTGATTCGCCTTCTTTTTGTCAATTCAGAATGAATATAAAATAACACACATGATGGAGGAGTTGTCAACATTTCTTTCACAAAAACATGAAAATTGTCCATAAAATGTTAATCCTTTTAGAATTCCTCGGCAATATCAGCTGCCTGCAGCACAAGCTTTGCCCCTTGTTGAATAAGCCAATTTGTGCCGGCTGACGTTTCCATATGAATGGGGCCTGGGATCGCGAACACTTCCCTATTCTGCTCTAGGGCACAGTCAGCTGTAATAAGAGAGCCGCTCCTCGCCTTTGCCTCTGCTACGACAACACCTTTCGATAGTCCGCTTATAATGCGATTCCGTCTTGGAAAATACCGCTTTTGCGGCCGAAAGTGCGGTGGATATTCTGTTACATATACAACATACTGAGAATGCTTTTGTAATACAGTATAGTTGTCTTGCGGATATATATACCTGAAGCCTCCTCCAAGCACAGCAATTGTATACCGGCTTCGCTGTACGGCACTAATATGCGCCGCCATATCAATACCATATGCCATGCCGCTAACGATCACCCAATTCTCTTTCAAAAGCTCTGATAAAATAGATTGTACACTCAGGATGCCGTAATGAGAGGGATGCCTTGTGCCGACAACAGCCAATTTTTGCTCATGCTGCATAGCGCAAAGGTCACCCTTTCCATACAACACAAACGGCGGATCAGAAATCTCCTTTAACAGGCTCGGATATATATCATCAAAAATAGTAATATAATATATATGATGCCGCTGTAACTCATCTAAAATGGAAGAAATCGCGATGGAATGAAGAGAGGAATAAAGTTGGGCAGCTCGTTTGGGGGAAAGAGAGAGCAATGAGGAAAAATCCTCAGGGGAGAAGTCATACAACAGCTTTAACTCCGGGTCCCAGCGCAGCAGCCGTTCTATTGCACGCCAATTGTCAGCAAGATCATGATGTAAATGAAGCAAACGTTCCCGTTTCGTTTTCATTATACGTCCCCTTTACTGTAATTGATATTATGTTTATATACCAAAATAGAAGGGCACTCTCTTATCAGAGAGCATCCTTCTATTTTCATCTTTCAGCATCTTTAACATCCATGAGGAAATAACCGCCTCAAGATGAAGCAGACTGTTATATTAGTGTGTTTTGCACGATTCTAATAATCCCTTTTCTTCTAAAACAGAGATTAATGTTTCGCCCATTACAGATGGGGTTGGTGCTACTTTAATGCCGCACGCCTCCATTGTTTTAATCTTTTCAGCAGCTGTACCTTTGCCGCCGGAAATAATAGCGCCTGCATGGCCCATACGTTTTCCAGCAGGAGCAGTTTGACCGCCAATAAAGCCGACAACAGGCTTTGTCATATTAGCGCGTACCCATTCAGCTGCTTCCTCTTCCGCTGTACCGCCGATTTCACCAATCATAATTACAGCGTATGTGTCTTCATCTTCATTAAATGCTTTCAATACATCGATGAAGTTTGTGCCGTTTACAGGATCCCCGCCGATTCCAACAGCTGTAGATTGACCGATTCCGGCTTCAGTTAATTGATGTACCGCTTCGTATGTCAATGTACCGGAGCGAGATACAATGCCTACATGGCCTTTTTTATGGATATAGCCAGGCATGATGCCGATTTTGCATTCTTCAGGCGTGATAACACCAGGGCAGTTTGGCCCCACTAAACGTGTTTTCTTGCCTTGCATGTACTTTTTCACCTTAACCATATCAAGAACAGGAATACCTTCTGTAATACATACAACTAAATCAAGACCAGCATCTACCGCTTCCATGATAGAATCAGCAGCAAACGCAGGCGGAACGTAAACAACAGAAGCATTTGCACCCGTCGCTTTTACCGCTTGCTCAACTGTATCAAATACAGGTACGCCAATGACTTCCGTACCGCCTTTGCCAGGAGATGTACCGCCGACGATTTGCGTTCCGTACTCGATCATTTGTGTTGCATGAAATAGTCCTTGTTTGCCAGTAATACCTTGTACGATTACCTTTGTATCTTTATTAATAAATACGCTCATCTTTCTCCCCCGCTTTCTGTTAGCCCACAAGCGAAACGATTTTTTGTGCACCGTCTGCCATAGATTCAGCAGCTGTAATATTCAAGCCGGACTCGCTTAAGATTTTCTTGCCAAGCTCTACGTTTGTGCCTTCTAGGCGCACAACAAGAGGCAGCTCTAAGCCGACTTGTTTCGTCGCTTCAACAACACCGTTTGCGATTACATCACACTTCATAATACCACCGAAAATGTTAACAAAAATGCCTTTTACATTTTGGTCGGAAAGAATGATTTTAAACGCTTCCGTTACCTTTTCTGTTGTCGCGCCGCCGCCTACATCTAGGAAGTTTGCAGGATCTCCGCCGTAATACTTAATGATATCCATTGTCGCCATCGCAAGACCTGCACCATTTACCATGCAGCCGATATTGCCGTCTAAGGAGATATAGTTCAAGTCATATTTGGATGCTTCAATCTCTTTTGGATCCTCTTCATCAAGGTCGCGAAGAGCTAGAATATCTTTATGGCGATATAAAGCGTTAGAGTCAAAGTTCAGCTTTGCATCAAGCGCCATGACTTTGCCGTCTCCCGTTACAACAAGCGGGTTAATTTCTGCAATCGAGCAGTCCTTCTCCACAAACGCTGTATACAAGCTCATCATGAATTTCGCAGCTTGTCCAACAAGCTCCTTTGGAATATTGATATTGAACGCAATGCGGCGCGCCTGGAAGGCTTGTAAGCCTACAGCCGGGTCAATATATTCCTTAAAGATTTTTTCCGGAGTTTTCTCCGCTACTTCTTCAATCTCAGTTCCGCCTTCTTCAGATGCCATCAATACAACTTGAGAAGTAGCGCGGTCCAATACTAAACCAACATAATATTCTTTTTTAATGTCGCAGCCCTCTTCGATTAGTAAGCGCTTTACTTCTTTGCCCTCTGGACCTGTTTGATGGGTTACAAGCGTGCTGCCTAAAATTTGCTCCGCATATGTACGAACTTCCTCTAGGCTCTTTGCTACTTTCACGCCTCCAGCTTTGCCGCGTCCGCCGGCATGGATTTGTGCTTTAACTACGCATACGGCTGTTCCTAATTCTTTTGCAGCTTCTACAGCTTCTTCTACTGTGAAAGCAACTTTCCCATTAGGAACGCTTACACCATAGTTTCTAAGGACTTCTTTGCCTTGATACTCATGGATATTCATGGTCCCCATCCTCCCCATTATTTAACGAATAAAAAACACTTCGCTATCATTGTATAAAATACGACAAGGGCTGTCTAGAAGAAAGTGACAAGAATAAAAATATTCTAAAAAATATTATGAACAATATTTTTTTATTAAAAAAATCGAAACCGGTCCCTATACGAGCAGACCGGTGAAGCTAGACCATGTTCCCAAACAGGAGGCCATTCTTATTCTATAAAAAGAACCAGCTGTAAGAATCATATGAAAAACAGCTCTTCCCTTAAAAATTCACAATAACAGAACTTATAAGCTACCAGACGCAGCAAGCTCTAGAGCTTTATTATTTGCACCCCTGCTTCAGGCATATATATTCGAAAATAATAAAAACACTCGTTTTTCCAACTTAATCTATTGAAAGGACCCCATCCTGCGATTGCACCATATGTTTAATGGGAGCAAATGATTTTCGATGTTCCGGCAATACACCTTCGCGCTCGATCGCAGCTAAATGCTCCTTTGTCCCGTAGCCTGCGTGCTTTTCAAAGCCATACTGCGGATAGCGCTGCCCGAGCTCCTTCATCATCCGGTCACGCGTCACCTTTGCGACTACAGAGGCGGCTGAGATGGATATACTTTTGGCATCTCCTTTTATAATGGATGTTTGTGCAATCGCAAGCGGAAGATTCATCGCATCAATCAGCAAGTGCTGCGGCTTTATAGATAAGCTCCCAATCGCCTCCGCCATAGCCTTTTTTGTCGCTTCGTATATATTTATCTCATCAATTTCTTCAGCGCTGACAACGCCGATTCCAATGGCAAGAGCCTGTTCCTGAATAATGGAGAAAAAGGCTTCTCGCTTTGCTTCGCTCAGCTTCTTGGAATCATTCAGTCCCGCTAAATAAAAATTCTCAGGCAAAATTACCGCCGCGGCTACAACAGGACCGGCCAACGGACCCCGGCCAACCTCATCGACGCCTGCGATTGCCGTAATTCCTTTAGAACGAAGCGCTTTTTCATACTCCGACATGTAAGAAAACAGCTGCTGCTCCTGCAGCTGCAGTTGTTTTTGCTTCCGCCAGCCAGCTAATAGCTTTTGTACTCCTTTTCGTTCATCCTGCAGCAGTGCAGCAAAGCGCTCATCCTGCTCTGTTTCAATTTCCTCCAGCAGAAGCTTTACTGATGCAATCGTCCGCATTGTCATACAACTCCCCCTAAATACAAAAGGCACGCATATGCGCACCTTTATGCTTCTATTTCTGCATATTCATTTGGTTCTTCAAAGGTAACACGCCCGAGTTTGCCGGCCCGCAAGTCTCTTAGTACAACTTCCGCCGTTTTGTCATAGTCAATGATGCCGCCGCTTAATAAACAGCCTCTTCGTTTTCCGATTTCATCAAATAACTCCACAATATCTTCAGGAAGATGTGTTAGGATGTAGCGTTCCTTTAACTGCTCTGGATAATGTGCAGATAGGAAGCGAAGCGCATATACAGCCACGTCTTGCAAATTTAAAATCGCATCCTTGATTGCACCTGATGTTGCCAGACGAAGCCCAACGAGCTCGTCCTCGAATTTCGGCCAAAGAATTCCCGGGGTATCAAGCAATTCCATTTCCTTGCCGACCTTAATCCATTGCTGCGCAGTCGTTACACCTGGACGATCACCTGTTTTGGCAATATTCTTTTTCGCCATTTTATTAATCAATGTCGATTTTCCTACATTCGGAATCCCGACAATCAAGGCACGGACTGCCCTTGGATTAACACCTTTGGCAACCATTCTATCAAATTTTTCCTTCACCAGTTCCTTACAGGCAGCGGCAATTTCTTTCATCCCCTGACCTGCTTGCGCATTAATTGAAATAGCTTTAAAGCCCTTTTCCTCAAAATACGCAATCCATTTGCGTGTTAACCTTTCGTCTGCCATATCAGCTTTATTTAATACGATAAGACGGGGCTTATGCGCAATAATTTCATCAATCATCGGATTTCGAGACGAAGCAGGAAGACGGGCGTCAACAAGCTCGATGACTACATCAATCAGCTTTAGCTGTTCTGTTACTTGACGCCTTGCCTTTGCCATATGTCCGGGAAACCATTGAATTGTCATATTATCACCTACTTACGGTTGGTACTAGCTTACCGTTAGGCAAGCTGATTTTTCCTGTCTACTTTCCTACAACACGGGCATCCTTGATCGGCCAATACACGATATTTGCCTTGCCCATTACGTCATCCATAGAAATGGTTCCTATTGTTCGACTGTCCTTGCTAAAGCGGCGGTTGTCGCCCATAACAAATAACTGCCCCTCAGGTACGGTACTGGCCCCTGTAACCTCTTCAAGCGTAAAGTCATATGTAAGAGACCCTTCGGTTATTTGCTTTTTATATTCCTCTAAATACGGCTCTTCATACGCTTTACCATTCACATATAACACATCGTTCTTATACTCGATATGATCGCCGGGCAGTCCGATAATTCGCTTAATATAGTCTTTGTCCTCTGTTGCCCGAAATACGATAATATCAAATCGTTTCGGTTCTCCGAGAGTGTATCCGATTTTATTCACAATCATACGGTCTCTGTCGTGCAATGTCGGCATCATGGAAACACCATCAACCAAAATCGGCGCGAAGAAGAAGTGACGAATGACGGCTGCAAGCACAACAGCTACAACAATCGCTTTGATCCATTCCCATGTTTGGCTTTTTTCTTTCGCCATGTACGTTCTCCTCCATTGTATGTATAGGACATATTGGAAAAAGGGAGCTTGTACATACAAGCTCCCATACAGTCATTATCGAATTTCTTTGATACGTGCTTTTTTACCGCGAAGGTTACGCAAGTAGTACAATTTCGCACGGCGAACTTTACCGCGACGCATTACTTGGATTTCCGCAATACGTGGTGTGTGTAATGGGAATGTACGCTCAACGCCTACGCCGTAAGATACCTTACGAACTGTAAATGTTTCGCTGATTCCGCCGCCGCGACGCTTGATTACAACGCCTTCGAACACCTGAATACGCTCGCGAGTACCCTCTACTACTTTTACGTGAACACGTACTGTGTCACCTGGACGAAATGCAGGTAAATCTGTCTTTAATTGGGATTTTGTGATTTCTTCAATCAATTGTTGCATTTCTGTTTTCTCTCCTTCCAAACCGATGCTCTTGCACACCATCTCCTGCAGCGGAACATCGTTGTTAATGCGACGTAAGCCACAAGGGATATCTTAACATATACAAACCGAGCTTGCAATAGCTACCTAACAAAAGTGTTAAGCTTTTTTACTTGTCTTCTTCGAACTCACGAAGCCACTTCTGCTCCTGCTTCGACCATTCACGCCCTTCAAGCAAATCAGGACGGCGCATATACGTACGGCGTAATGACTCCTTCCTGCGCCATTCCTCTATTTTAGCATGGTTGCCTGACAGCAGAACATCAGGAACCTTCATCCCCCGAAAATCGGCAGGGCGTGTATAGTGCGGATGCTCTAAAAGACCCGTGCTGAACGAATCTTGAACATGTGACTCCTCTTTTCCCAGTACCCCCGGCAGCAAACGGACAACGCTGTCTGTCACAACCATGGCAGCTAGCTCACCGCCCGTCAATACATAATCGCCAATGGAAATTTCATCCGTTACCAGATGCTCTCGAATTCGTTCATCATAGCCCTCATAATGGCCGCAAATCAAAACAAGATGTTCTTCCTCTGCTAGTTCTTCCGCTTTTCGCTGCGTCAGACGCTCTCCCTGCGGGCACATAAGAAGAACACGCGGTTTTGTCTCAGCAGTGCCTGTAAGCTGCTCTACCGCATCAAAAATCGGCTGCGGAGCAAGAACCATGCCCGCCCCTCCTCCATACGGATAATCATCCACGCTGCCATGCTTACTGGCTGAATATTCCCGAAAATTTACAACACGGATGGACACAGCCTCCTTTTCCTGCGCTTTTTTTAAAATCGAAGAACCGAACACACCTGTGAACATTTCAGGAAACAATGTTACGATGTCGATTTTCATTCTAACAACCCTTCCATCACATAAATTACGACAAGCTTGTTTTCCACATCAACCTTTAATACAACATCTGCAATATATGGGATATACGCCTCTTTTCCGTTCGGACGCTTCACAACCCAAACATCGTTTGCGCCTGGAGATAAAATCTCTGTAACCACACCAATTTCTTCTCCATCCTCGGAAACAACCTTACAGTCAATAATTTCATGGTAGTAATATTCGTTTTCTCCAAGCTTTCCAAGCTGCTCCTCTGATACCTTCAAAAAGGAGCCCTTAAACTGTTCAACGTCATTGATATTGTCGTAGCCCACAAATGTGAGAAGGTCAAAGTTTTTATGTGTACGGTGCGATGCAACCTTCACTTCAATTGGCTCTTTGCTTTTTTCCTTCCAGATGTATAGCGTACTGCCCTTTTTGTAACGCTCCTCCGGAAAGTCTGTGCTAGAAATAACGCGGACTTCTCCTCGTAAGCCTTGCGTATTCACAATCTTCCCAACGTTAAACCATTTTGTCATAGGATGATCCACTCCCGTTTTCTCAATATGTATATTAGTTTCTCCATAACTTTCTTAGCTTAATAAAGAAAACTCGCCGACTGGCAAGCCGTTAGGCGAAGGCAGAGGCGGAGCTGCACTTATTCTTAAAATTCCCCAAATTGCAAAAAAGGGAGAGGAACAATCGTCCTCGCCCTTTTTCCCGCTATTGAATTTCAAGCGTCAGCTTTTCGTTTTTTTGATGACCAGCCGCATAAACGACGGTCCGAATCGCTTTTGCAATACGGCCTTGCTTGCCGATTATTTTTCCAACATCCTCAGGATGTACAGTTAATCGATATATGCTAGCTCCATTGGTCGTGTCTTGTGTAACCTTTACATCCTCAGGATAATCCACAAGGGCCTTGACGATCGCTTCGATTAACCCCGTCATACGCCGATTACTTGCCTTGGCGTGCTACGTGGAACTTCTCTAAGATACCTTGCTTAGAGAATAAGTTGCGAACTGTGTCAGATGGCTTCGCGCCGTCTGCCAACCATTTTAATGCTGCTTCTTCGTTGATTTTAATTTCAGCTGGCTGCGCAACTGGATTGTAGTAGCCGATTTCCTCGATGAAACGTCCATCACGAGGAGAACGAGAATCTGCAACAACTACACGATAGAAAGGAGATTTTTTAGCTCCCATACGTTTTAAACGAATTTTAACTGCCATTTATAAAGCACCTCCGAATTTGTTTCACACAGATACTAATATTAGCAAATGTGTTTAGGGTTGTAAAGTATAAATTCTTAACAGCTTATTTTTTCCTTCAACTCTCCTGCTTTTTACATGAATGGAAACTTAAAGCCGCCTTTTTTCTTACCTTTTTGCATACTAGTCATCGTTTTCATCATCTTCTTCATATCATCAAACTGCTTGAGAAGGCGGTTTATCTCTTGAACAGTCGTTCCGCTTCCCTTTGCAATCCGCTTTTTGCGGCTGGCATTGATAATTTCCGGCTGCTCCCGTTCTAGCTTTGTCATAGAACGGATAATAGCCTCAACATGACCGATTTGCTTCTCGTCAACCTGAATGTTTTTTAGCCCTTTCATTTTGTTGGCACCGGGCAGCATGCCGAGCAATTCATCAAGCGGTCCTAATTGACGCACTTGTCCTAATTGCTCCAAAAAGTCATCCAGCGTAAACGATTGCGTACGCATTTTTTGTTCCAGCTCTTTTGCTTTTTCTATATCAACATTGGCCTGTGCTTTCTCAATCAGCGTCAGCACATCGCCCATGCCTAAAATACGGGAAGCCATACGCTCCGGATGGAAAGGCTCAAGCGCGTCAAGCTTTTCACCCATACCTGCAAATTTAATCGGTGTGTTTGTGACAGCTTTAATAGACAGTGCTGCACCGCCGCGCGTATCACCGTCTAGCTTCGTAAGCACAACACCCGTCAAACCAAGCTGCTCATGAAAGCTTTGTGCCACATTGACTGCATCTTGCCCCGTCATCGCGTCAACAACGAGGAAAATTTCATCAGGCTTTGTAACTTCTTTTACTTGCTTTAATTCATCCATAAGCGCTTCATCAATATGAAGACGCCCTGCCGTATCGATCAGCACATAGTCACGATGCTCTTCTTTTGCCTTTTGAATCGCCTGCTTTGCAATTTCCACCGGACTTACTTGATCGCCGAGGGAAAAGACAGGCATATCTAGCTGCTTTCCAAGCGTTTCAAGCTGTTTAATAGCCGCAGGACGGTAAATATCTGCTGCTACAAGCATCGGCTTGCGATTATGCTTTTTACGAAGCAAGTTTGCAAGTTTTCCTGTTGTCGTCGTTTTACCGGCACCCTGTAAGCCTACCATCATAATAACAGTCGGCGGACGATTTGAAACAGCAATTTTGCTTTGCTCGCCGCCCATGAGCTGCGTAAGCTCATCCTGTACAATCTTGATAACCTGCTGTCCGGGCGTTAAGCTTTTCATTACGTCTTGCCCAACAGCACGCTCAGATACGCGTTTCACAAAGTCTTTTACTACTTTAAAGTTAACATCCGCTTCCAATAAAGCGAGACGCACCTCGCGCATCATTTCTTTTACATCGGCTTCGGTGACTTTCCCTTTGCCGCGGATTCTTTGCAATGTCTGTTGAAGTCGGTCGGCTAATCCTTCAAATGCCATAATGCCGTCCTCCTACTCTAATTTTTCAATAGCTTCAACAATGTGTTTCGCTTCTTCGCTCACATGCTCGTGTTTGCTGAGTACATCTTGCAGCTCTGCAAGAAGCTGTTGCCGTTTTTGAAACTTTTCAAACAATAACAGCTTTTCTTCATACTCCTCAAGCATCGCTTCTGTACGCTTAATATTGTCGTATACTGCTTGCCTGCTTACTTCAAACTCCTGCGCAATCTCGCCGAGCGAGTAATCGTCCAAATAATAAAGAGACATATAGCTTTGCTGCTTCGCAGTTAACAACGATTGATAAAAATCGTACAAATAATTCATTCTCGTTGTCTTTTCGAGCATGTTAATCACCCTTTGTTAAGTGAATTCCCTTTACAACATTAGTGTACAAAGAAATAAAACGCGTGTCAAGCCTTTCCTCTTGCAGGATCTATTCTGCTTCCTTATCAATTAAGTCTCCGAACAAGCCGTATACGTATTGTTCAGGATTAAATTCTTGGAGGTCATCCATTTTTTCGCCAAGACCGACGAATTTTACAGGGACATTCATTTCATTTCGGATCGCAAGCACGATACCGCCTTTTGCTGTGCCATCAAGCTTCGTTAATACAATCCCTGTTACATCCGTTGCTTCGCGGAAGGTTTTCGCTTGACTTAAGCCATTTTGTCCTGTTGTCGCATCAATCACGAGCAGCACTTCATGAGGTGCACCCGGAACCTCACGCTCGATGACACGCTTTACCTTCTCAAGCTCCTTCATGAGATTGACCTTATTTTGAAGCCGTCCTGCCGTATCACATAACAGCACATCCACCTTGCGTGCTTTCGCTGCTTGAACGGCATCATACATCACAGCTGCCGGGTCAGATCCTGACCCTTGCTTAATAACATCCACACCTACACGCTCTCCCCATACTTCGAGCTGCTCAATAGCGCCAGCACGGAATGTATCCCCAGCCGCCAGCAAGACCGTTTTTCCTTGTCTTTTCAATCTGTGCGCAAGCTTGCCGATTGTCGTTGTTTTTCCCACGCCATTTACACCAACAAACAAAATGACAGTAAGTCCATTTTGCTGCATATGTAATTGGCCGTTAAAATCATCGTCGCCTTTATAAATTTCTACGAGCTTTTCAGAAATAACAGCCTGCACTTCTTTCGTATCCTGAATATTACGGCGTTTTACCTCATCCTTCAGCTCTTCGATTAACTCCATTACCGTTGTCACACCAACATCAGCACCAATTAAAATCTCTTCTAGCTCTTCAAAAAAATCCTCATCCACTTTTCTGTATCGGTATACAAGATCATTTACCTTTTCTGAAAAGGAATTGCGCGTTTTCTCAAGACCTTGTCGGAACTTTTCTGTTACTGATTCTGTTTGACGGGAAATTGTTTCCTTTAGCTTTTTAAAAAAACTCATTATGCCACATCCTTTTTAGTCATTTGCAATCGCTTTGGCCTCATCGTCAAGCCGAACGGAAACAAGCTTAGAAACGCCGGACTCCTGCATGGTAACACCATATAGTACATCGCATTCCTCCATCGTTCCCTTTCGGTGCGTAATGACAATAAACTGCGTTTCCTTGCTGAATTTCCGCAAATATTGTGCAAAGCGCGCTACGTTTGCTTCATCGAGCGCCGCTTCAACCTCATCAAGTACACAAAACGGAACAGGCCGCACCCGTAAAATAGCAAACAAAAGTGCAATCGCTGTAAACGAGCGTTCTCCACCTGATAGCAGTCCGAGATTTTGCAGTTTTTTCCCTGGCGGCTGTGCTACGATATCAATTCCTGTGTTCAATAGATCCTTTTCATCTGTCATGATTAAATCTGCCCGTCCACCGCCAAAGAGCTCGCGGAATACAGCTTGAAATTCAGTACGAATCGCCTGGAATGTATAAGCAAACCGTTTCTTCATCTCTTCATCCATTTCACTAATTACCTGATGCAGCGTATTCTTTGCTTCCTGCAAATCGCTGCGTTGTTCAAGAAGAAAATGATAACGCTCGGAAACTCTCTCATATTCTTCAATGGCACCTAGGTTAACCGTGCCAAGCTCCTCAATAGATAGCTTGATGAGCTTTACCCTTTTACGCGCCTCTTCAACAGGCATCAAAAGCGGGTACTTTAGTTTCGCCGCTTCATACGAAATCGTATACGTTTCACGCAGCTGCTGCAGCCGGTTTTCCAGCTCTACGTCAAGACGGCCCAGCTGCACCTCCTGGTCTTTTACGATATCAAGTAAATATTTATGCTGCCGCTTTGTTTCCTTCGTTTCTCTCTCAGCATCCTCAAGTGCTGTTTGGAGACTGAGGCGCTGCTCCCGGCGCACACTAATAAGCTCGACCGTCTGATTGCGGTCATGTGCTTTTTTCTCAATTTGCTCCGACAAATGAACCTCTCCGCTTGAACTGGAGGCCGTCTCACGCTTCAGCAGCTCTAAATCCTCCTTTGTTCTAGAGAGCGTTTCATTTGCATCACTCTGTTCCCGCAGCAAACGGGCAACGGTTTCCTTTTGATTATACAAACGTTGCTGCTCCTGTGCGACCAGCACCTTGGTATCTGTAATTTCTGCCTGTAGCTTCTCCTTTGAGGAACGCTGCTCACTTTTTTGCTTCGTTAAGGCGTTCATCCGTTCGTCTAGCTTTGCAATTGTTTCGCCGATTCGCTCAAGCTCAAGCTGCAGCATCTTCTCCCGTCCGGCGGCCTTTGTGTGTTCCTCATGAAAACCATTCATCTCCAAATCGTAAAGAGCAAGACGGTCATTAACGCGATGCTCCTCTACTTCCAATTGGGTAATCTCTTCCTTTTGCGCACGCTCATCTGCACGGATTTCCTCAATAGTCATACGAAGCTCAGCTGCCTTCTTCTCTTGCTCGCCGATATCCTTTTTTAATGATTGCACATGCGTCTCTAGGGCGCTTGTTTTACGCTCCATATCCGCAAGCTTCGCCGCCCATGCCTCGAGCTCTCGCTGCCGCCCAAGCAATGACGTTTTTGCCTGCTTTACAGCACCGCCCGTCATTGAACCGCCCGGATTGACAACATCTCCTTCAAGCGTGACAATGCGGTATCGGTATTGCAGCAATCTCGCCAGTTCATTCGCACCTTTTAAATCGCTCGTTACAACAACTGTCCCAAGCAGGTTTGTGATTACGCTTCGATACGATGGATGGTAGGTAATGAGTTCAGAAGCCACACCGATAAAGGCAGGATGCTGCTGGGCAGTACGCAGCATGTCAGATGACACATATCTACTCTTGATTACTGTCATTGGTAAAAACGTAGCACGTCCGTACTGCTGCTTCTTCAAAAAAGCAATCGCTTCTCTGGCGTGCTGTTCTTCTTGTACAACAATGTGCTGGGCAGCAGCACCTAATGCCGTTTCGATAGCTGTTTCATATTCCTCCGGCACTGTAACAAGCTCGGCAACGGCCCCTTCGATTCCATGAAGTCTGCTGCCGCGCTCCTTCAACACTTCCCTGACACCTTGATAAAAACCGGTATATTCCTCTTGCATTTCCTCGAGCATCTCTTTACGGGAACGCGTCTTTTGTAAGTATTGATAGGCTTGATAAAGCTTCGCTTCATCTTCTGTTTGCTGCGTCCGCATACGCGCAATTCTTTGCTCGGTCTCCTGCAGCAGCGAAATGTGCTGGGCAATGGAGGACTGAAGTACCTTATACTGGGCAGCTAGGCTTGCCTTCTTCTCTTCAATGGAAGCGCGCAGCTCCAAAAATTTACCGTTTTCTTCGTTTAGACGTCTCGTTTTCAATTCCTGCTGCTTCGTTTGCTCCCCTATCAAAGCCAGCTCGTTCCGAAAACTAGCCTGCTTGTTTAACAGCTCGATATAGTCGCCTTGCAGCCTCTCAATTTCTTCTTCTAAGTTTTGTTCATAGGTCAGCATAGCATGCTGGTGCTGACCAAGACGCTGCTCTAGTTCCTTTACATGACGCGCAAATGCTTGAAGCTGACTCTTTTCTTGCTTAACATCTACCTCATATTGCAGTAATTTTCTCGTTAAGTCCTCAATCGTTTTCTCAAGCTGCGCGCAGTTGGCAGCTGCATTCTTTTTTCTTTCCTTTAGTACTTCTCTTTGCCCCTCAAGTTTCTCAAGCTCCTTGCTCGATAGAAGCAGCACCTCCTGCAAGGAAGCGATGGACTCATCAATTGCATGCATATGCTCACGATGCTCCTCCGTCTTTGCCTCACCTGCTTGCAGCTTCGCTGACAGCTTTACTTCTTGATCTTTATTTTGTGCAAGCTCCTCCTGCAGGCGCTCCCACTTCGTATGCAGCTCCTCAATTTCATATACAATAAGAGCTGTTTCCACCTTCTCAAGTTCTTCTTTTTTCTCAAGATAATCCTTAGCAATAGAGGATTGGATGCGAAGCGGCTCAATTTGGCTGCTAAGCTCATGAATAATATCCTCAACACGGTTTAAATTTTCTTGTGTTTCCTCAAGCTTTGCCTCTGCCTTTTTTTTGCGTGTTTTATATTTTAACACCCCGGCTGTTTCCTCAAAAATGCCTCGGCGATCCTCCGATTTACTGCTTAAAATCTCCTCGACCTTTCCTTGGCTAATGATCGAAAACGCTTCCCTGCCCATGCCGGAATCCATGAATAAATCGACGATATCCTTTAGACGGCACGATTGCTTATTAATAAAAAAATCACTGTCCCCAGAGCGATATACGCGCCGCGTTACACTTACCTCATTATATTCAATTGGCAGCTGCTGATCCTCATTATCAAGCGTTAGTGTCACTTCTGCTATATTCAGCGATTTGCGCGAATCACTGCCGGCAAAAATAATGTCCTCCATTTTTGCGCCGCGAAGCGATTTAACGGACTGCTCGCCAAGAACCCAACGAATCGCATCCGTAATATTGCTTTTTCCGCTTCCATTCGGACCGACTACCGCCGTGACACCGGGAACGAAATCAATAGACACGCGCTCAGCAAACGATTTAAATCCAACGATATCTAGTCTTTTGAGGAACATTCATCACTTCCCCCTTTTTACGCAGAATGAATCCCCCTTTGATTAGGGGGATTCATCCTTGATGTTCTCTTAGCTTCTTTAACGCTTCCTCTGCGGCATGCTGCTCCGCTTCTTTTTTAGATTTACCGCTTCCAAGACCTAAAGCAACTCCATTTAAAGTAACGCGGGAAATAAATTCACGATTATGTGCAGGGCCCTTCTCCTGCAAAATTTGATACTCAATACTCCCGCTGCCGTCGCGCTGAATTAATTCCTGCAGCTGACTTTTAAAATCCATCACATGAGAAAAAGCACCCTCGTTAATTTTCGGATAGACGATATCTTTTAAAAATTCCCAAACGCGCTCCAAGCCTTGATCTAAATAAAGCGCTCCAATAAATGCCTCAAACACATCTGCAAGCAGCGCCGGCCGCTCACGTCCCCCTGTCATCTCCTCGCCTTTCCCTAGTAATACAAGTTCACCGAATGATAATTCATTCGCAAATTGTACAAGAGACGGCTCGCAAACGATAGCAGCACGAAGCTTCGTAAGCTCCCCTTCGCTCATAGTCGGATATTTTTGAAACAAATATTGAGAAATGGTCAACTCTAATACCGCATCTCCTAAAAATTCCAAACGCTCATTATCTTCATGAGGTTTTTTGCGATGCTCATTCACATAAGATGAATGCGTGAAAGCCTGAATTAACAGCTTTTCATTCTTAAATGCAATGCCCGTCCTGTCTTGAAACTGTTTGAAAGCCTCGCGATATTTCGCTTCAAATCTTTTGTCTCTATGTCTTCTGTACGGCATAGGTTCCTCCTAAACGTCCACAGGTATGCATATATGCTGAGAAAGCCCCGTAGAAACGGGACTTGCTCAAAATCTTATACGTGGCTCTCTATGTAGCTAACAGCATCGCCAACAGTTGCGATTTTCTCTGCATCCTCATCGGAAATTTCCATTTCGAACTCGTCCTCTAATTGCATAACAAGCTCTACTACATCTAAAGAATCCGCACCTAGATCCTCTTTAAAGTTAGCAGAAGGAACTACTTCTGTTTCGTCTACTCCAAGGCGATCTACGATGATTTTCGTTACACGCTCTAAAACGTCTGACATTCTGGTTCACCTCCCCTCAAGTCATTATATTAGATATTGTACAGAAAAACTAGACAAAATCAATTCTTTGTTATATGAAGGGCTATTACATGCTCATGCCGCCGTTGACGTGAAGCGTATGTCCTGTAATATAGCCGCTGCGGTCGGATGCAAGGAATGCTACTGCATGGGCAATATCATCCGCTTCACCGAATTTTGCAAGCGGAATAAGCTTTAGCATTTCCTGCTTCACTTCTTCTGCCAGCTTGTCTGTCATGTCCGTTACGATAAAGCCAGGCGCAACCGTATTTACTGTAATATTGCGAGGCGCAAGCTCCTTTGCCGCTGTTTTCGTTAAACCAATTACACCGGCCTTCGCTGCCACATAGTTTGCTTGTCCTGGGTTGCCCATTACGCCAACAACAGACGCAATGTTGATAATACGGCCGGCGCGCTGCTTCATCATGTGGCGGGATACTGCTTTTGTTGTCAAGAATACACCCTTTAGGTTCGTATTAATAACTGCATCCCATTCTTCTTCCTTCATGCGCATTAATAGATTATCCTTTGTGATGCCGGCATTATTAACGAGAATGTCGATTTTCCCAAATGTATCTATGGCTTGCTTAATCATTGCATTTACTTCTTCGCCGTTTCCAATGTCAGCTTTTACTGCAATCGCTTCGCTGCCAAGCTTTTGAATTTCATCGACTACTTCTTTTGCCTTCAATTCATTGCCCGCATAGTTGACGACTACCTTCGCACCATTTTTTGCCAGCTCAAGCGCTACAGCGCGGCCAATTCCGCGGGACGCTCCTGTTACAACTGCAATCTTATCTTGTAGCATCAGCCTTCTCCTCTCAATTTTGAAATCGTATCCTGAAGCGTTTCTTCATCGTAAATTGCATATGTTTTTACAGACGGAGCAATCGACTTCATCAATCCTGCTAATACCTTACCGGGACCGATTTCTACAACTGTATCCACCCCAAGCTCAACCATACGTTCAATTGAAGGATACCAAAGAACAGGGGAATAGAGCTGCTCGACTAGCTTTTCCTTCATTTCTTCTTTACTTGTTACTACATCCGCCGTTACATTCGCCACGACTGGGATGAGCGCGTCACGGATTTCGATTCCGTCTAGCACAGCGCGGAATTTTTCAGCAGCCGGCTTCATAAGAGAAGAATGAAACGGACCGCTCACGCGAAGAGGAATCGCCCGCTTCGCTCCGTTTTCCTTCGCCTTTTGCGATGCAAGCTCAACACCTGTTTTCGTTCCAGAAATTACAATTTGCGCGCGGCTGTTCATATTCGCAATTTGCACCGGATGCCCTTGCTTCGTTACCTCCTCCGTTACATCACGAAGCAAAGCCGGATCCATGCCTAAAACAGCAGCCATTGCACCTTCTCCGTTTGGCACCGCTTCTTCCATATACTCACCGCGCTTGCGCACCGCATAGACACCATCTTCAAATGAAAATACGCCCGCAGCTACCAACGCGCTATATTCACCTAGGCTATGTCCCGCTACATAATCAGGCGTAATGCCAGATTGCTTCAGAGCCGTTAGAATTGCAGCACTCGTTGTTAAAAGTGCAGGCTGTGCATTCGTTGTTAATGTCAGCTCTTCCTGCGGTCCTTCAAAAATAATTTTTGAAAGCGGTACACCTAGTATGTCATCTGCTTTTTGGAATACTTGCGCAACCTCTTCATACTGATCTGCCAATTGTTTTCCCATGCCGACAGCTTGAGAGCCTTGACCTGGAAACAAAAATGCGATTTTTCCCATTATTTTACCCCCTCCGTTTGTCTCTCAATCGCCTCTGTAATCGTTGCAACCATACCGTTGGCTACCATTTCTCTTGTTTGACGGATTGCACTGAATACAGCCTGCTTATCAGAGGAACCATGCGCCTTAATAACCGGTGCCTTCAGCCCGAACAAGGCTGCTCCTCCGTACTCGGAATAATCCATCTGCTGCTTTAATCCTAGCAGCTTCGGTTTTAAAAGCGCCGCCGCCAGCTTGCTTGTAAATGAGCTTGTCAGTTGCTTTTTCAGCAGCGAAAAGACAGAAAGCGCCGTTCCTTCCATTGCCTTTAGAGCGACATTTCCCGTAAACCCATCGCTTACAACCACATCAGCAACACCTTGCATTAAATCGCGAGCTTCCACGTTTCCGACAAAGTTTAGCGAAGAATCCTTGAGCAGCTCAAATGTCTGCTTCGTTAAGTCATTTCCTTTACCGTCTTCCGTCCCTACGTTCAACAGACCGACACGCGGTTTTGAAATTCCTCTCACCTTCTCCGCATAAATGCTGCCCATCAACGCATACTGATACAAATGAATTGGCTTCGCATCTACATTTGCACCAACATCAAGCATAATAAACCCTTTTCCGTCAGTTGTCGGCATCGTAGGAGAAAGTGCCGGACGCTCAATTCCTTCAATGCGACCGATAACAAACAATCCAGCTGCCATGAGCGCACCTGTATTACCGGCTGAGATACACGCCTCCGCGTTTCCTTCCTTCACCTGCTGAGCGGTTAACACCATGGAAGCATTCTTTTTCCGCCGCACCGCGCGTACTGGTTCATCCGTTGCTTCGATTACTTCATCCGTATGTAAAATGGAAATACGTTCTTCCTTCGTTAAGTATTTGCGAATTTTCTCTTCTTTTCCAACTAATGTAATATGTATGTCGGAAAACCTTTCGACAGCCTTCATCGCTCCAAGCACAACGGCCTTCGGCGCATGATCACCGCCCATTGCATCGATTGCAATTTTCATCTGCTGTTCCCATCCTCACTGTTTTTACTCGAACGATACATTTCAAACCTTCCGGTAAACACAATCTCACTTCCGACAAAGCTTCTTACCTCTACCACCGTTCTGCCTTTGTCGTTTTCAATATTAGATACGCGTGCTTTTGCAACAACACGCTCCTCTAGCTTTACAGGGCGTACATATTGAATCGTCGCTTTTGCAGTTAGGGCCAATTCTTCATCAATTAAAGCGACCGCTAACGAATTCGCCTGGGCAAACAGATGGTGCCCCCGTGCGATATTATTTCGCTTAAACACATGCTCCATTCCGATATCTAAAATCGAAATCCCCTGCACATCAAGCTCCATATCTATAATTTCCCCAACTACTTCATCAAGCGGCAACGATTTCACATTTTCCTCTAATTGCTTGGCTGCTACATGTTTGATGCGCTCACGCAGTTCAGGAATAGATAATTCTAGGCGGTCAAGTCGAATCGTTTGAATACTTACTTGAAACTTCTCCGCCAATTCTTCATCTGTAATGAATGGATTATCTCGTATCGTTTCCTTTAGCAGCTGTTGCCGTTCCTTCTTCTGTCTTCTCATCAATTTCGCGCCTTCCGATCTTATGACTAGGTACTAATAGTAGTATATAAGCAAAAAAAACAGAATGCAACAAAAAAGTTTGTCGCTTCTGTCTTGTTAATCGAGCTTCTCTCCTTGAAACACGCCGCTCTTCTCTAAATATAGCCGAAGTCCAGCATATTGCGGAGTATGCCAAAATGCTTGTGATTCTACAAGAATCGCAGCATCGCTTCTTGCCGTTTCAAGAGCTCGATAATCATGAACCATATCTGCTACCTTAAAATCAGGTAAGCCACTTTGCTTTCTTCCAAAAAAGTCACCTGGGCCGCGCAGTTCCAAGTCCTTTTCTGATAAAACGAAACCATCATTTGTTTCTGTCATAATGCGCATGCGTTCTTTTCCAACCTCCGATTTCGGATCAGCAATGAGCATACAGTATGACTGTTCACTTCCGCGTCCAACACGGCCGCGCAGCTGATGAAGCTGGGATAATCCAAATCTCTCTGCATCATAAATGACCATTACTGTTGCATTTGGTACATTTACACCTACCTCTACAACCGTTGTAGAAACAAGAAGCTGTACTTCATTTTGACTGAACGCCCGCATCACCTCATCCTTTTCCTGCGAGGACAAACGGCCGTGCATAAGACCAACGTTGCATTTGCCTTTGAAATGGTGAGAAAGCATGCTGTGTAAATCAATTGCATTTTGTACATCAAGCTTTTCTGATTCTTCAATAAGCGGACAAATGACATACGCTTGTCTTCCCTTTTGCAGTTCTTTCTCGACAAATGCCAGCACGCGCTCAAACATATCATGCTTCGCCCAATACGTTTCAATCGTCTTACGGCCGGCTGGCATTTCATCAATCACCGATACATCCATTTCCCCGAAGGCGGTAATTGCCAACGTGCGCGGAATTGGTGTCGCTGTCATAAACAAAACATCGGGATTCTCTCCCTTTTCCCGTAATATGCGGCGCTGCGCCACACCGAAGCGATGCTGCTCATCCGTGATGACGATCCCGAGCCGATGAAAGTTCACCTCATCCTGGATTAACGCATGCGTTCCGACAAGAATATCAACCTCTCCCATATGCAGACGCTCCAAAATCTCACGGCGGCGCACTCCCTTTACAGAGCTTGTTAATAGCTCCATCCGTACGTCAAACGCTGCAAAAATACCAAGAAGAGATTGATAGTGCTGCTCAGCCAAAATTTCCGTCGGTACCATAAGCGCCCCTTGATAACCAGCGAGCTTTGCAGCATACAGCGCAATAGCAGCAACAACCGTTTTTCCTGAGCCGACATCACCCTGAAGCAATCGATTCATTCGATACATTGATGTCATATCACATAAAATCTCAGAGACAACCCGCTCTTGCGCCCCTGTAAGCGGAAACGGAAGCGATGAGATAAATACGCGCAGCGCCTCCTCATCATATTCCTTCTTTGTCCCCTTTGAATTTTCACGCTGCAACTTGCGAAGAGCTTGCATTTTCAGCTGAAACAAAAAAAACTCTTCATATACAAAACGCCGGCGCGCTTGTTTCACATCTTGTTGTCCGCTCGGAAAATGAAGGGCCTGCAGAGCTTCGCGCCGCGGCAGCAGCTTATAGCGCTGCAATAAACCATCCGGCAGCGGATCGTCTACGTATTGCCCATATTGCTGCAGCGCTTGTGAAATCAAGCGTCTCATTTGCTTCACTGTTAACTTCCCTTTAATGGAATATACCGGCTCTACATCCTGTTGTCGCACAAGAGGCCCAAAATGCACCTCGGTAACGGAAATTGTTTGCCGATGCTGATCCCACTTCCCTGTAACAGTAACCGTTTCGTCTATCTTAACTTTATCTTTATAATAAGGCCGATTGAAACATACTGCGTTAATTAAATAACGTCCTACGAGTACACGAAACGTAAGCCGCGATTTTTTCTTTCCATAGTATTGTAAGACAGGAAGGCTATGCACCTTACCTTCTACAGTGACGCGCTCTTCATGCTTTACTTCTGCGAGATCCTTCATGGAATAATCCTCGTAGCGATATGGAAAATGCTCGAGCAAATCACCTACCGTAAATAAACCCATTTCATGCAATACAGCCGCAGTTTCTTCTCCGACACCTTTTAAATCTATAACTGGTGTTTGTAACATCACGTAGCACCTCCTGCCCTTCCTATTCTACCACACGCACTATCAACATTAGAGTTTGGACCTATCATTCTCAACAAAGAAATAAGACATGCGGGCAGAGGCCTTTCCCCGCAGCAAGCAGGTCATGGGAGCTAGACACCATCCACAAGAAATACTTCTTTCTTATGAAACGAGCAAAAAGCCCTGTCTTGTTGTGAGACAGAGCTTTTTCTTTATTCAACAGAAATAATAAATGAATATAGCGGCTGATTCCCTTTGTAAACCTCTACTTCTATGTCCTCAAATGCAGCTTCAATGAAGGATTGCAATTCTTCTACTTGTTCATCTGATGCATCTTCACCTTGCAAAATTGTAACAATCTCATCATCCTCATCAATCATATGCTCAAGAAGCTTCTTCGTTACTTCTATTTTATCGCCCGATGCGGCAACGATTGTTCCTTCTGCAATGCCCATGTAATCATCCTTCTTAATATCAACGCCGTTCATTTGCGTATCGCGCACCGCATATGTCACCTGCCCTGTTTTCACAGAAGAAAGGGCAGCCTTCATATTACTTGCGTTTTCTTCAAGCGTAAGCGCGGGATTGAATGCCAGCACAGCTGCCATACCCTGCGGAACCGTTTTCGATGGCACAACAACAATATGATCCCCTACAACAGAAGCAGCCTGCTGCGCAGCCATGACGATGTTACCATTATTCGGCAGCAGAATCACCCGCTCTGCATGTGCCGCTTCAATTGCCTTTACGATATCCTCTGTGCTCGGATTCATCGTTTGGCCGCCTTCAATCACTTGAACGGCGCCCATGCTTTCAAACAGCTCTTTAATACCTGATCCCATCGCGACAGTTACGATACCATACGGCTGCTTTTTTGCTTCACTCTTCGCTGGCGCTGCCGCTTGCACCATGTCCTCACCGTGCAATAAATGAGTATGCTGCTCGCGCATATTTTCAATTTTAATTTTAATTAAGCTGCCGTAGCGCTGTCCGTAGTTCATCGCATCTCCCGGATACTCCGCATGAATATGAACCTTCACAAGCTCATCATCCGCCACGACGAGCAATGAATCACCGTATGCGCTCATATCCTCGCGAAACTTTTGCTCGGAAAATGAATGCTCTTTTACCTTTTCCGGGTCGAGCTTCACCATAAACTCCGTACAATAGCCGAATTCAATATCCTCCGTGCTTAGCTGACTTTGTACAGTGCGATGATGCTCTTCCTGTACCATGTCCGCCATAGTTGCAGCCGGCTCCTTGGATGCGATGGTCTCTCCCTTCAGATCAGCTAAAAAGCCTTCGTATACGACGCAAAGCCCTTTGCCGCCGCTGTCGACAACACCGACCTGTTTTAACACTGGTAAAAGATCCGGGGTGCGGTTTAAGGACTCGTTTGCTTCTTGTACAACTTCCTCCATGAACGAAACGAAATCGTCTTGCTTTTTCGCCGCTGCAACCGCTCGTTTCGCAGTATCTTTTGCCACTGTTAAAATTGTGCCTTCAATCGGCTTCATCACCGCTTTATAAGCTGTTTCCACACCGGCCTCAAGCCCCTGGGCAAAATCAACTGTTGTGAGTACTGCTTTTTGTTCAATCGCCTTTGCAAATCCTCGGAACAATTGGGACAAAATGACACCAGAGTTACCGCGCGCACCCATTAAGAGTCCCCTCGCAAGACTTGCACCGACCTTCCCGGCGTGATCGGAAACATTCCCCTGCACTTCCTTTGCTCCTGATGTCATGGACAAGTTCATGTTTGTACCCGTATCACCGTCTGGAACAGGAAAAACGTTTAGCGAATCTACAAGCTTTACATTATTCGTTAAGTTTGTCGCTCCCTGTAAAATCATTTGTGCTAAACGCTTTCCATCAATTTGTTTTATTGACACAGACCTTCCTCCTTATTGCGCCTCACAAGTTCGTTACTTTAACTCCTTGCACATAAATATTTACCGAATCGACAGCCAATCCGACTGTTTGATCCAACGTATATTTCACTTTCGTTTGGACATTGTGGGCTACCTCCGAAATTTTCGTTCCGTAGCTCACGATGATATACATATCAATATGTACTTCGCCGTTCTCATCGCGAACGACCACACCGCGCGTAAAGTTCTCTCTTCGCAAAATATCCGTTAACCCGTCTTTCAGCTGATTTTTGGAAGCCATTCCTACAATACCGTAACAATCTACTGCAGCACCGCCTGCGATTGTTGCGATTACATCTGTACTAATATCGATTTGTCCGTACTCTGTCTTCATTTCGATTGACATATGGTTTCCCCCTTTGGAAATGTTCAAAGCGAGCTGAACTGCTTATTTCTATCATATACGGTTTTCGGGGAAAATGCTATTTCCCTTTTACGCTGCTTCCTTTTGTTACACTGTAGGAAAATATAAATTTCCAGCTAGAAGCGAACTCGACGTAGTCGGAAATTTTAGGAATACAGTGTAAGTGCAACTACACCTCTGTCTTCGCCTAACGGCTCGCCAATCGGCGAATTTTCTTTAGAATGAGCAAAATTGCCCACTGTTATTATACAACATACGTCAAGATGTTATGTCAAGGAATTTTTCTTGATTTCTTTTTTGAACACTGTTGCATTCTAATAATACTTGTGTTAAATTATAGTAGTGTTTTTGGGGCTAAAGCCGCCCTTAAGCCCTTGAAAAATAAGGTACGTTATGGTAGTTAGGAGGGAAATATAGATGGCTCGTGTTTGTGCAATCACAGGTAGAAAAGCTCGTTCTGGTAACTCACGTTCTCACGCTATGAACGCAACTAAGCGCAAATGGGGTGCTAACCTTCAAAAAGTTCGCATCGTCGTTAACGGTAAAGTAAAGCGTGTTTACGTTTCTGCTAGAGCATTGAAATCCGGCAAAATCGAACGCGTTTAATCATAAAAAGAGTCCGAATTGGGCTCTTTTTTGCATTTAAAGGAAAAAAGCACCGTTCCCGGTGCTTTTTAACCCTTCTTAAAGGTATTTAACATCGCTCTTACAAGACCACCTAGGAATTTCGGCAGCTTAATCGTATAAAATCTCATGGTTTCCCTCCTAATCCCCATTACTCCCAATCTCTTTGTAATATATTCATAAGTGCAAAAAGCGTTTCTCTAATCCCTGCTTCTTACCACCATTAATATGCCAGATTGAAAAGAAAAAGTACCTTTTTCCTTGATGAGTTCGTTGCTAACACAAAGCGTCGATCCCCAATGAATCGTTTCGTTTTCAAGCGGATATTTGAACCCGCTGAGCGCGATACCCGTGACTGTTTCGGTTATCGGCAGGAAGGAGATATAAGGAAACAACTCGTTGCTCTCTAGTATATATATGCCTGGTGTTTGTATAGATATTTCATTTTTATGATCAATAATTGTAATGGGAATTTCCTTATCAATTCCTCTTACCAGCATCTGCACATTCGCAAACGCATGATCGAGACGTCCTCCTGTCGCTCCAAAAATGCGAATCCTTTCCGGACGCTGCTCGAGCGCCCAACGAAGCGCCAATTCCAAATCGGTTTCGTCTTTTTCTTTTGGCATAATATGAAGTTCCGGCTTTTGCTGCTGCATCCACCCCAGCTCTTCGTCCGTTACGGAATCATAGTCGCCAAATGCTGCATGCGGTACAATGCCCCGCTTTAGCAGGTAATATACGCCGCGGTCTGTCGCGGCCCAAACTGCCTGCTCATCCTCATACTGCGAAAAATCCGGATGGTGGTCGAGCGGTCCGCCCGCTAAAATATGAATAATCAATCCGAAGACCTCCTGTTTTATCAAAAATCAGTTTCTTATAAAAACGGCTGCCCCTACAGGACAGCCGTTTTTTAGTGTATACAGTTATCACTCTCCGCGAATGATTCGAATCGCCTGTGCTCGGTCCTTTTCATTATAAATAGCAGAACCCGCGACAAGTACATTTGCCCCCGCCTCAACACAAAGCCGCGCCGTTTCTGCGTTTACACCGCCATCAACCTCAATATCTACATGCAGGCCGCGCTCACGTACCATACGCGACACTTCTTGAATTTTTGGCAATACGGAATGTATAAAGGATTGCCCGCCAAACCCAGGGTTCACTGTCATCAGTAAAACCATGTCAATATCCTCTAACACATGCTCAATCATAGAAACAGGCGTGTGCGGATTTAATACGACACCCGCTTTAATACCAAAGGATCGAATCAGTTGAATCGTCCGATGCAGATGCGGACTCGCTTCAACGTGGACTGTAATAATATCGGCCCCGGCTTTTGCAAATTGCGGAATGTATAGATCCGGCCGTTCAATCATCAAGTGCACATCGAGCGGCAGCGAAGTGATCGGACGAATCGCTTCAACGATTAACGGACCGATTGTAATATTCGGAACGAAATGCCCGTCCATTACATCCACATGAATATAATCAGCTCCCCCTTTTTCTACATCTTTAATTTCCTCCCCCAGCCTCGCAAAATCAGCTGACAGGATAGATGGTGCAATTTTAATCATCATTAGTACCTCGGCTTTCTATCTCTAATTTCCTGAACAAATTCTACATAGTGATCATAGCGGTAGCGAGCTATCGCACCCTCTTCTACCGCTGTCTTCACCGCGCATTTTGGTTCAGCCATATGTGTACAACCTCTAAACTTACAATATTGACTCTGTTCTTTTAACTCAGGGAAGCAATTTGTTGCATCCTCCACCTCAATATCGATGAAATCAAGGGAGCTAAAGCCTGGCGTATCAGCAACAAGACCGCTGCCAATCTCAATAAGCTCCACATGCCTTGTTGTATGCTTGCCACGGCCTAAATGAGAGGAAATACCGCTCGTTTTTAGCTCCAGCTCCGGACGAAGTAAATTCAAAAGCGTTGATTTTCCAACCCCAGATTGGCCGGCAATCACAGATACTCGTCCATCTAAAAAGGGACGCAGCCTATCAACACTCTCCGCTGCTGTTTTAGAGGTAAACAGCACCTCATACCCGATTTCTCTATAATCGTGTGCGAACCCCTCCACTTGCTTCCTTGTTTCATCGTCTGCTAAATCCATTTTACTAATACAAATAATCGGCTCAATATCGTTATGCTCAATAAGCATAAGAAAACGATCTAAAAGAAGGGAGCTAAAACCTGGTTCAACTGCGGAAAATACAAGAATGGCTTGATCAATGTTTGCAATCGGCGGTCTTACAAGTTCATTTTTCCGCTCTAGCACCTCTAATATATAACCATCTGTATTGTTCTCTGCCTGAAACACAACTTCATCGCCAACAAGGGGGGTCACTTTATTTTTTCGGAACACCCCTCTGCCGCGGCATTGCGTAATGCCTCCCTCGTGTGCAACGTAATAAAATCCGCTTAAAGCCTTGATGATTTTGCCAGCTGGCATATACTCACTCCTTGTTCCACTAATCAGCCGGATATGGAATTTCTTTTTCTACAATGGTCGTTCCGTCACGTACAATTTTATATCGAGCGCTTTTTCCGTACTCAATCAAAAGATCGATAGAAATCGTAGTCGTCGCTGTAATTGTCCTCGTTTCAACCGGTCTTGCCATAGTATGCTCCGCATCCTCTTTATAAATTTCAACAATTTGCGGCTTAGCCGGCTCATCAGTAGGTGTTTCAGGCGCGACAGGCTCAGGCTCATACGGGATGGAAATATTACTAATTGTCACCGTTTTGCGCGGCTTTTCTTTTGCGCCAGCCGAAATCACAATAGAAATTTTATCTCCCTCTTTCAGCAGGGTGCCCGCCTTTGGATTTTGTGATATCACAAGCCCTTTTTCCACCGTATTAGAGTTATCCTGCTTAAATTCGGCAACAAGCTTTTTCTCGGAAGCATAGTTATTTACGCTGTTTTCTGTCCAACCGGTAAAATCAGCCAGCGCCGTTCTTTTTGGTCCTTCACTAATCCAAATACGAACCTCCTGCTCCTTCTCAATGATAGAGTCTCCAGCCTTCGGAAATTGGTCTAGAATCTGTCCCTTAGCTTTCTCGCTTTCTGTATAATACGTAACAACATTCGCATATTGTTCTGCTAATGATGCTTTTATACTATCATATTGCAAGCCGATGAGCTGCTGCATCTCCTGCTTTTTCTTGCCGCCCGATTTAAAAATTGTAATCTTTGTATTTTCCTTAACAATCTTACCCGCTTCCGGACTCGTCTTAATCGTATCGCCTTCTGCAACCTCGTCGCTATAAATAATTTGTGGCGATGTGACATCCAGTCCATTATCCACCAGGGTCGTTACTGCTTTTTCATATGGCATGCCCGTAACGTCGGGTACCTTTACTTCCTTTGGAGCAAAAAAGCCAGGAACGACTGTTACCGCAAACACCCCTCCCAAGCCTAGCAGGAGAAATAAAGTAAGCAGAATCCTCCACAGCTTTCCTTTCTTTTTCACTGTCTTCTGCTGTTCTTCCGGCCCCGTTTTTTTCTTTATTTCCTCTCGCTTCCCGCTCATGACAATCGTTTCATCACTATCGCTTTCCTGAAACGCTTCTGGACGGATAATCGGAATCGCTTTTGTTGCTTCCATATCATCCGGAATGGAGAATCTCTCTTCATTCGCCCGCTCCGGGTACAATGCAGTCATAATATCTTCTTTCATTTCATTCACAGAGTCATAGCGATGGAAGGAATCTTTTGAAGTTGCTTTTAAAATGATATTCTCCACACTTTGCGGGATATCAGGATTCCAACGCTTCGGTGACGGTGTTTCATTTTGTAAATGCTTGAGCGCAATGGACACAGCTGACTCCCCTGAAAATGGCGGACGGCCAGTCAACAGTTCAAACATTACGATGCCAAGTGAATAAATGTCGGATTTTTTGTTGGCAATACCTCCGCGTGCCTGCTCAGGCGATAGATAATGAACAGAGCCAAGCACAGAGTTCGTATGTGTAATCGTTGTAGCAGTCGTGGCAGTAGCAATACCAAAATCAGTGACCTTTACGAGACCATCGTCACGAATTAAAATATTTTGCGGCTTGATGTCCCGATGAACGATTTCAAAATGGTGCGCATGCGCCATAGCAGACGTGAGCTGCTCCATAATATCAAGCGATTCTCTTACTGAAAGCATTCCATGCTGCTGTATGTATTGCTTTAAAGTTTGACCGGGAACATACTCCATAACAAGATAGTAGATCCCATCCTCTTCCCCAACATCATAAATATTCACAATATTCGGATGGGACAAAGAGGTGACAGATTGTGCTTCACGGTGAAAACGCTTAATAAACTCTTCGTTATTCGAATAATCTAAACGAAGAATTTTCACCGCCACCTCCCGGTCCAAAATGACGTCATGCGCCAAATAAACGTTGGCCATGCCGCCGCCCCCAATTACTTTCAACAGCTTGTAACGGTCATTGAGACGTTTTCCAATCATCACGTTCACCTCACCTGCTTTCATCAGACGAATCAGTATAGTGAATGATTACAAGTGTAATATTATCCTCGCCGCCGCCGTCATTAGCAAGTTGGATAAGCCGCTCGCCCTTTTTCTCTATCTCCCCGTCAGCCTGCAGAACATGCTTCAGCTGCTCATAGGATACTTTGTTCGACAAACCATCCGAGCAAAGAAGCATTTGGTCCCCCTGCTCCAGCACCAATGTTTTCACATCTAGATCGACAGTCTGTTCCGTTCCAAGCGCACGCAGTAATACATTTTTTTTCGGATGGGATTCAGCATCCTCTTTCGTAATCTCCCCATGCCGAACAAGCTCGTTCACAAGGGAATGGTCTTCTGTCACCAAAGAGAAGTCATCCTCGGATAAAATATAGCAGCGACTGTCTCCAATGTGACCGATAGTAACAAATTGACTTGTGCACAGCGCCGCCACAATCGTCGTCCCCATACCTTGACATTCTTCATGGTTCTCGGCGTATTTGTACAAACGCTCATTAATAATGTGAACGTGACTTCTCAGCCAGTTCTCCATCTTTTTCGGCGTATCCATGTTATACGTTTGCTTCCAGTAATCATGAAACAGCTGGATTGTCATCGAGCTGGCAACATCGCCTGCCCGATGACCTCCCATTCCATCTGCTACAATGGCCAAAATGTCACCGTCTAAGTTTTGAAACACTCCAGCACAATCTTCGTTATGTGGACGAACTTTTCCCCGGTCGGATAGAAAAACGGTCTTCATTTTGTCACCTCGTCTCCTCTTTGCGCTCCTTTGCTCGCAATTGTCCGCAGGCCGCATCAATATCATGGCCTTGCTCGCGGCGAATCGTTACGTTCACGCCATGTTTTTTCAAGATTTTTTCAAAGCGAAAGATTTGCTCGCGCGGCGTTCTCACGTAATTCCGCTCCGGCACGTAATTAACTGGAATTAAATTGATATGGCATTTCAAGCCTTTTACAAGCTGCGCCAACTCTTCTGCATGCTCATCCTGATCGTTCTCTCCCCCAAATAATCCGTATTCAAAGGTAATGCGGCGGCCTGTTTTTTCTGTATAATGCCTCACCGCTTCGATAAGATCAGGCAGCTTATACGCGCGGTTAATCGGCATAAGCTTAGAACGCAGCTCCGTATTTGGCGCATGAAGTGAAATCGCAAAATTGATTTGCAAATCCTCTTCTGCGAATTTGTAAATTTTCGGAATGATGCCGCTCGTCGATACTGTCATATGACGCGCACCGATATGAAGCCCCTTTTCATGATTCATAATGCGCAAAAACGACATTAAATGGTCGTAATTGTCAAATGGTTCACCGATTCCCATTACAACAATCGAGCTTACGCGCTCTCCTGTCTCATCTAACGCTCGCTGCACCTCAACAACTTGCGCTACAATTTCTCCAGCTTCTAGGTTCCGCTTCAGCCCTCCGAGTGTGGAGGCGCAAAATGTACAGCCGATGCGGCAGCCAACCTGCGTTGTCACACAAATCGAGTTACCATAATCATGTCTCATTAACACAGTTTCAATGGAATAGCCGTCATACAGCTCAAATAGAAACTTAATTGTTCCATCAGAAGATGTTTGCTTTACTAACGTCTTCAATGTGGTAATGCCAAAAGAATTCGACAGTTTCTCACGCAATCCTTTTGAAACATTCGACATTTCTTCAAAAGATGCCACACGTTTTTTATAGAGCCAATCGTAAATTTGTCCAGCGCGAAACTTTGGCTCTCCCTGCTCCTTGAGCCATTGCTCTAATTCATGCAGCTGCAGGGAATAAATGGACGGCTTGTTTTCTTGTTTTGTTTCTTTCTTTATTACTGTTGTTTCCATGCTGTTACACCTTCTTTCGCAAACAAGCAATATAAAATCCGTCTGTCGCAAAGTAATGCGGCAAAATCTGCACCTGTCCATCATGCATGTACGGTTCTAATGCCTTTGGAAGCCTTTCTTTCATTGAAGTGTCCCACTCGAACTCCGGATGGGATTGTAAAAATCGCTGCACCACATTCTCATTTTCTGTTTTCTCAATCGTACATGTACTATACACAAGACGTCCTCCCCGTTTTAGAAGGGGTGCCACCTCGTGTAAAATCGCAAACTGAATCTGAGACAGCCTTTTGCTGTCCTCAGGCTGCTTACCAAGCTTAATGTCCGGCTTTCTGCGAATGACGCCAAAGCCCGAGCACGGTGCGTCGACTAAAATTTTATCGAAGCTTTCCGGATTGAAAGCTTTCCCCGCTTCTCTCGCATCCATCGCTTTTGTATCTACATTTGCTAAGCCGAGACGATTCGCTTGCTGTCCAATGAGACGCACCTTATGCGGATGCAAATCAAGGGAAAGCACACGCCCCGTTCCGTGCAGCAATTCCGCAATATGTGTTGTTTTTCCGCCGGGTGCTGCGCAGCTGTCCAGCACATCATCCCCTTGCTCTGGCCCAAGGGCGCGGGCAACAAGCATTGAGCTTTCATCCTGGATAGATAAAAAACCGTCCTGAAAGGCGCGTGTATGAGCGACATTTCCCTTCTCAATCAAAATGGCATCCTCTGCCAGCTCTCCGCGTCTCGCCTCAATGCCTTCTTCCTTCAGCATAATGAGTGCTTCCTCTACCGTTATTTTATTCACGTTTACCCGCGCGGTCGGCACAGGCGGCAGCATATTTACTTCACATATTTTTCTCGCTGCATCCATGCCGTACTCCTCAGCCCACTCCTGCACAAGCCATTTTGGATGGCTTGTCTCCACCGCAAGCCGCTCTGCCGGGTCGCTAATGACCTCAAGGGATGGGACCCCCTGACGCTGTACAGAACGAAGCACACCATTTACCAAAGAGGCAATTCCTTGATGGCCTCGCTTCTTTGCAATCTCTACCGCTTCATGAATGACAGCATGAGCTGGTACTCTATCTAAAAAAAGCATTTGATATAAGGATAAGCGGAGAAGGATTTTAACCCACTGCTCTGGCTTTTTCTTCAGAAACGGCTGCAAATAAAAATCAAGCGCGTCTCGTCTTTGAATCGTACCGTAGACGATTTCCGTCAGCAGGCCGGTGTCCTTTCCCTCTACTTTATGCTTTTCAATTAAGCTGCCCAGCAAAAGGTTGCTGTAGGCTCCGCTTTTCTCAACCTGCAGCAGCCCCTCTAACGCGAGCTCGCGAACGTTTTTTTTCATTCTTCCGCTCCTAACTGTATGCCTGTTTGCAGCTTAATGCCGCGCAAAAATTCAGTACCGCTCATCCGCTTTTTGCCGGCAGGCTGCAAATCTGTAATTTTGATTGCTGTTTCATTGCCTGTTGCAACAACAAAACCATCCGCTTCAACGGCTAGGATCACTCCTGGCTCATTCCTTGAAGCATGGACCTTCTCCCCCCACCATACCTTTACAACTTGCCCTTGCAACGTTGTATACGCGACCGGCCACGGATGCATGCCGCGAATATGGTTATAAATCTCTTCTCCGGATTTGGACCAATCGATTTTCTCCTGCTCTCGTTTAATATTGTACGCAAATGTTGCGCGTTCCTCATCCTGTACAATAGGAGTAATCTTTCCATCTAATAATAAAGGTATCGTATTTGATAAAAGCTCCGCACCGGCTGCACTTAGCTTATCGTGCAGCGTGCCGACCGTATCCCGCTCTGTAATCGGCACCTCCACCTGGGTCAAAATATCGCCGGCATCCAATCTTTCTGCCATATACATAATTGTAATGCCTGTTTTTTCTTTGCCTTGTATAATTGAGTAATGAATTGGCGCACCGCCGCGAAGCTCCGGCAATAATGAAGCATGCACGTTAATGCAGCCATATGTAGGCGCCTCTAAAAGCTCTTTTGGCAAAATTTGTCCAAATGCAGCTGTTACAACTAAATCCGGCTTTAACGCCAGCACCTTCTCATATTCCTCTTTCTCTCTGATTTTCAGCGGCTGCAGCACCAAAATACCGTGTTTTTCAGCCTCTACCTTTACAGGTGGAGGCGTAAGCACCTTTTTTCTGCCGACCGGACGATCAGGCTGCGTGACAACCCCGATCACCTCATAACCATCTTCAATGATTTGACGCAAAACAGGAACAGAAAAATCAGGTGTTCCCATAAATACTACCTTTACCATTGTATCCTCTCTCCTTATGCCTCTTCTAGCTCACTCGGCTCATAATAACGCGTCACCTTAGACGTAAACAAGATGCCGTTTAAATGATCGATTTCATGCTGAATCGCACGTGCCAAAAACTCTCTCGCCTCCAGCACAAATACTTTTCCCTTACGATTTTGCGCTCGCACCTTTACATAATCGGCACGCTTTACCTCTCCAAAAACATCAGGAAAGCTAAGGCATCCTTCCGGACCAATCTGTTCACCGCGCTCTTCTAAAATGACCGGATTAATCAATTCAATCCGTCCATGCTTGTCCCCGACATCGACAATTGCTACTTGCTTTAATACGCCGACCTGCGGCGCAGCCAGACCAACGCCATCAGCCTCAAGCATCGTATCATACATATCATTTAACAGCTTAACTAATTTTTTATCGAAATCCAAAACGCGGTCACATGCTGTTTCAAGCACCTCGTTCGGATGCGTTACAATTTGTAAAATGGCCATGCCTTTCCTCCGCTACATTAACATAGTTGGGTTAAAATCAATCGAAATTTGCAAATCCTTGCTCAGCTCCGCCTGATAATGCTCGTTCACTAGGCGTAATACGTACTTTAAGTTCGGTTCCCGCTTGTATTTTATCATGCATTGATAGCGATATCTATCTTTTATCCTTGGGATCGATGACGCAGCAGGTCCTAGAATGATCGTCTCAGGAGAGCAATGCTGACGTAAAAAGGATACAATTTTTTCGGTAATATTGACTGCCTTTAATAGTTCTGGATGCGAAACCGTCACGAGCGTCAAATAATAATACGGCGGATATTGACTGCTCTTGCGCATATACATTTCCCGTTCAAAAAATGTTTCATACTCTTGCCGCTTCGCAAACTGCACGCTATAATGCTCCGGCGTGTACGTTTGAATGACAACCTCACCTGGCAAATGGTGACGCCCGGCGCGGCCGCTTACTTGCGTGAGCAGCTGATACGTTTTTTCACTCGCCCGAAAATCCGGCAAATGCAACATCGTATCCGCTGTCAGTACTCCGACGAGTGTCACATGCGGGAAATCAAGCCCTTTGGCAATCATTTGCGTTCCTAGTAAAATATCCGCTTTTCCTTCCCCAAATGCGCCGAGCAGCTTTTCGTGCGATCCTTTTCGGCTCGTTGTATCAACGTCCATCCGGATAACGCGCGCCTCGGGGAAAAGCTTCGTCAGCTCCTCCTCAACCTTTTGTGTTCCTGTTCCGAAAAAACGGATGTATGCGCTGCTGCACGCCGGACATGCATTCGGCATAGGTTCTTCATAATTACAGTAATGACATTTCAGCCTCTGGTTCATCCGATGATAGGTTAATGAAATATCGCAATGCGGACATTGCAGCACATATCCGCAGTCGCGGCACATGACAAACGTGGAGTGACCGCGCCGATTGAGAAATAACACAGTCTGCTCCCCCCGCTTGAGACGCTGCAGGATTTTTTCATAAAGTAAACGGGAAAACATGGAACGATTTCCCTCACGCAACTCCTCCCGCATGTCAATAATATCAACAGCAGGCAATGCCCTCTCGTTCATTCGCTTTTTCATCTCAAGGAGCTGATACACACCCTTTTTCGCACGCGCAAAGGATTCAAGCGTCGGTGTCGCGCTGCCGAGCACAACGGGGCAATTGTGGTATTGTCCGCGCCACACGGCAACCTCTCGCGCGTGATAACGCGGATTATCCTCTTGCTTGTAGCTCGATTCATGCTCCTCATCAATAATGATAATACCAAGGTTTTCAAACGGCGCAAACACAGCAGAGCGCGCACCGACCACAACGCGCACCTCCTTGCGAAGAATTTTTCTCCATTCATCATACTTTTCCCCAACAGAAAGCGCGCTGTGAAGCACAGCAACCTGCGAACCGAACCGTCCCTTAAAACGGTGTACCATTTGCGGCGTTAACGAAATTTCGGGCACGAGTACAATTGCTTCCTTCCCCTGCTTTAACACCTCTTCAATTGATTGTAAATATACTTCTGTTTTACCGCTTCCAGTCACTCCATACATAAGAAAAACATCATGCCTGTTTTCCTGCACGCTCGATAAAATGGGGGCAATAGCTCCCCGCTGCTCCTCTGTAAGCAGCAGCGGCTTTGTTCGCTCAAAGCTTTCATCATCATACGGATTACGGTAGATTTCTACATATGTCTCATGCAGCAGCCCCTTTTTCACGAGCGCCTTCACAGGAGCATCCGTAATACCCAGCTCCTCCTTTAGTTCCTTCAGCGGAAGCGCCCCATAGTTTTCAAGAAAATAGTATAAAACATCCTGCTGCTTCCCATTTCGTAACGAAGCCGCCTCCTTTTCAAGCTCCTCATGAGGAGGTACCGGACGGATCATTTTTTGTTTTTTCTTTTGGACGCGGTCCTTTACTTCATAAACAATCTCAATTACGCCGGAGGCAATGCTCTCCCTTACACTTCTGTACAGATGAGGCTGCTCATCCAGCTCCTCCCAGCCGATCGTTTCCTTTCCTCGAAACAGCGGCTGTACCTCCTCCGGTACACTCCCTTTTAGGAGGAGCTGTTTCTTATAGGAGGCTTTAATAGCAGTCGGCAGCATCGCTTGAAAGGCGGAAATGGTAAAGCAAAGCGTTTCGTCTGTCAGCCAAAAGCCGAGACGAAGCAGTTCTTCATTTAACACAGGTGTTACATCAAGCAGTTCTGCCAGTTCTTTTATTTTTTGTATATCAACATCGACTGTATCCTTTACCGCAATAACAAACCCTTGCAGCTTACGTGGACCAAATGGAACCGCTACGCGCATACCCGGGGCAACAAGATCCTCCCAACGCTCCGGAATCAGATAATCAAAAGGACGATCCGTTTGGCGCGCCGGCACGTCTACGATGACACTTGCCACCCTCATAGATTACCCTCAAGCAGCGACTGTACTTCCTCTAAAATGCGTTGCGCCACTTCTGCTTTTGATAGAAGAGGGAGTGAAATCACATCGCCTCCTTGTTTATATATTGTTACGATGTTTGTATCCGTGCCAAAGCCTGCACCCTCTGCCTTGACATCGTTCGCAACAATCATATTTAAATTTTTCGTCTCTAGCTTTTGCCTTGCGTAATGCTCTACATCTACCGTTTCAGCCGCAAAGCCAACGAGCAATTGCTGCTCCTTTTTCTCCCCGAGCGTTTTTAAAATATCGGTTGTCCTCTCTAGCTCGAGAATAAGCTCTCCTGCTCGTTTCTTCATTTTCTCGCTATGTACAGTTTTCGGACGATAATCCGCAACAGCGGCGGTCTTAATAACAACATCCATATCTGGATAGTGCGAGAGTACAGCTTCAAGCATATCCTGCGCTGATTCAATCTGTACGACCTTTGCTCCGGAAGGCGCCTGTAAACCCGTCGGTCCTGTTACAAGCGTCACGTCCGCTCCCATTTTGACTGCCTCCTCGACAATTGCATAGCCCATTTTTCCGGAAGAAAAGTTACTTAAATAGCGGACAGGGTCGATCCTTTCTCGCGTAGGTCCGGCTGTAACAAGGATTCTTTTCCCTGCGAGCGGCTTCTTTATCTGCCAAAATTCCTTGAGCAGCGCCACAATCGTTTCCGGCTCCTCCAAACGGCCCTTTGCCACATAGCCGCAAGCTAAAAATCCCTCACCCGGCTCAATGAACTGGTACCCAAAGCGCTGCAGCGTCAGCATATTTTGCTGCACTGCAGGGTGCTCATACATATGTACATTCATCGCAGGCGCGATCCAAACAGGTGCTGTTGCTGCTAAAATGGTTGTCGTAATCATATCATCCGCAATACCGTTCGCTAGCTTGCCAATTATATTAGCAGTTGCCGGTGCTACCAAAATTACATCTGCCCAATCCGCTAAATCAATATGGGAAATCACAGAAGGATCCTTTTCCGCAAATGTGTCTGTGTACACCTCATGGCGGGATAAAGCCTGAAATGTAAGAGGCGTTACAAACTTGCATGCAGATTCACTCATGATTACCTTTACAACCGCACCCTCCTGCGTCAGCTTGCTTGTTAAAGCCGCAGCTTTAAATACGGCAATGCCTCCCGCTACGCATAATAAAATATGTTTTCCCTTCATTGTGACCTTGTCCTCTCTATGTAAAATACGCTATCTTTATCGTAAAAAAAGAACAACCTACTTGTAAATAGGTTGTCGGCGTTTCATAGTGGAGCTTGTCCGTATTATTTTTGGAAATTATCTTCCATTGGTTTGTAATCAAGCATTCTACCGTTAATTTCCTCAAGCGCTTTTCCAACATACTTATGAGATACCGGACGGCTGACGCGGCACTCTCCTTGCTCTTGCATTTCTCTTGCGCGTTTGGCAGCTACTGTCACAAGCGTATATTTTGAATCAATTTTCGTAAGTAAAGAGTCAATGGATGGGTATAACATATTATTCAACCTCCGTCATTTGTTTATAATATTTCGCAACTCGGTCGCGGCGGCAATGCTCGCTCACTACAATCGCCTTAATGCGGTCACAGGCAAGCTGCACTTCATCGTTTTCCACGACATAATCGTAGGCGTCCATCATTTCAATTTCTTCCTTCGCTACCGTTAAACGGCTGTGAATAACCTCTTCCGTTTCTGTTCCACGGCCCACAATGCGGCTTTTTAGTTCTGATAAACTCGGAGGTGCCAAAAAGATAAACACACCTTCTGGGAAAGCTTTTTTTACTTGGAGCGCACCTTGTACTTCAATTTCCAAAAAGACATCTTTTCCTTCTTGCAGCGTTTGTTCTACATATGCAATCGGAGTGCCGTAGTAGTTGCCGACAAACTCCGCCCACTCTAGCAATTCATTATTTGCGATCATTCGTTCAAACTCTTCACGCGTTTTAAAGAAATAGTCAATACCGTTGACTTCCCCTTCGCGAGGGCTGCGTGTTGTTGCTGAAACAGAATATTGAAACTGAATGTCTTCTTGGTTGAATAATGCTTTTCGCACCGTTCCTTTTCCGACGCCTGACGGTCCGGAAAGTACGATAAGTAGTCCGCGTTCGCTTCTCATCTATATGTAAACCTACCCTTCATCACTTAAGTCTTCTTTATGGCTCAACCGCTGCGCAATCGTCTCCGGCTGGATCGGACTGAGCACGATATGTCCTTCATCCATCATAATGACCGCTCTCGTTTTCCGATCGTATGTTGCGTCCAGTACTAGATTTTGCTTCCTTGCTTCTTGCACGAGCCGCTTAATGGGAGCGGATTCCGGACTTACGATCGCAATAATGCGATGTGCGGACACGAGATTACCGTACCCGATATTCAAAAACCGCATAGCCATGGCCTTTGCCTCCTAATAAGTCTAACCGAATTCCTCCTGCAATATAACAGCGCGCGATTTCTGACAGCTATTCAATATTTTGTACTTGTTCGCGAATTTTTTCAAGATGATTTTTCATATCAACAACATATTTTGAAATAGCCAAGTCGTTTGCCTTCGATCCAATTGTGTTCATTTCCCGATGCATCTCCTGCACGATAAATTCAAGCTTCCGGCCAATCGGCTCCTGATCCGTGAGCGTTTCATGAAATTGCTCAAGATGGCTTTTCAATCGGACAAGCTCTTCATGTATATCACATCGATCTGCATATAGCACAATTTCCGCCAGCAAACGCTGTTCATCCAAATCATGATTGTACACTTCTTTCAGCTTTGCTTCCAGACGTTCACGGTACTTTTGAACCACAGACGGAGCATAAGAAACAATTGCATTCACACATCCTTCAATATCATGAAGGCGCTGCTGCAAGTCGTTATGTAATCGTTCCCCTTCAGCGTCTCTCATTCGCCCAAGCATATTGACAGCAGCCTCAACTGCTTCCTGCAAACTGTCCTCAAATTCCTCATCTAAACTTTCCGTTTCTTCGATAGACGCCACCTCAGGCATCATAAAAAGCTGCTGCACCGTAATAGCATCAGACATTTGGAACTTATGCTTCGTTTCCTCCATTGCCTTCCTGTATTGCTCAAGCAAACTCCAGTCAACGTGCAGCTTTCTTTCGGACAGCCCTTCCCCTTCAACCGTCACGGACACTTCAAGACGTCCGCGGCGAATGCGCTCTCCGATAGTTTTGCGAATCATATCCTCAAATCTCATCATTCCTTTTGGAAGACGAATGCTCATCTCTAGAAAACGGTGATTGACAGATTTCATCTCTACTGTAATATGAGTAGAATGTCCTGCCTTCGCACGCCCAAATCCAGTCATACTTGAAACCATCTTATCACATCCAAGTCATGATAGTATAACAAAATAAGAAAAGCGGAAACAATCCACTTGTATTCGCTACGGGAGCCAGGGCATCCCGAAATATATACAGTATGTATCGCATTGAAAAGGGTAATAGAGAACCGTCTCTATTACCCTTTGAGATTATACCATATTTTCTTGCTGTTGCCTATTTTAAGTTCACTTGTCCCTCGTACATCACTTGTTTTTTCTTCTTTTTCTTGTTCCCTGTTAATAGCGAACCAACAAGCATAAAGGTCGGAATAGACGATAATCCGACGATAAGCAGCCAATCACGGGGCTCAATCGGCATTGTATCGAAAATCGGCTGAAGCGGCGGATAGTAAATTACAACAAGCATAAGCAACACAGAAATGATTACAGCTCCTACTAAATATACATTGCCAAACGGATTGCGATGAAACACGGAATGCTCGCTTCGGCAATCGAACACGTGAATCAGCTGCGCTAGTACGAGCGTTGCAAACGCAACCGTCTGTGCATACTGCAGCTCGTTCGGATGCTGGTTGTACGTGATAATAAACGCGAGCAGCGTCACAAAGCCGATTAAAAATCCTCGGCTTATAATTTTCCAGCCAAGCCCTCTTGCAAATACCCCTTCTTTCGGATGACGAGGCTTCCGTCTCATCACATCATCCTCAGGAGAATCCAATCCAAGCGCCATTGCCGGCAAGCCATCCGTAACAAGGTTGACCCAAAGAATTTGAATCGGTACAAGCGGCAGCGGCAAAGCAAGAATCATCGCAAACAGCATAACAAGAATTTCGCCGACATTGGAAGCGAGTAAATAACGAATAAATTTCCGGATATTCTCATAAATGTTCCGTCCTTCTTGAATAGCAGATTTAATCGTTGCAAAATTGTCGTCGAGCAGAATAAGGGACGAGGCCTCCTTCGCCACATCTGTACCGGTAATTCCCATCGCCACTCCAATATCGGATGCCTTAATAGCCGGCGCATCATTCACTCCGTCCCCCGTCATAGCAACGATGTGACCTCTATTTTGAAGCGCTTTGACAATTTTTAATTTATGTTCCGGCGATACACGCGCAAATACGTATGTGTTTTCCACAATATCCTCTAAATCCTCAACCGTCATATTTGCCAATTCAGAACCCTCTACAGCCCTGCCCCCGTCTGGCAAAATATCAAGCTGCTTTGCAATCGCCATCGCGGTTACCTTATGATCTCCTGTAATCATAATCGTTTTAATGCCAGCTTCACGACATTCCTGCACCGCCTGCTTTACCTCAGGACGCGGCGGGTCAATCATGCCCTGCAGGCCAATAAACATTAAGTTGCTCTCAGCGTCCTGCTCGTTTTGTACTTTTTCTCCATCCTTGAGCGGCCGATATGCAATGGCGATCGTCCGCAGCGCTTGACTTCCTAACGAATGAATAGCTTGCTGCGTTTCATTTTTATATAGCGCTGCCATTGGCTGCTGCTTGTTACCCCAAAGAATAGTCTGGCTCACCTGCAGCAGAACATCTGGGGCCCCCTTGGTTACAACAAACTGTTTTCCGCTTCTATCCTTTACAATTACACTCATCATTTTACGAGCAGAATCAAACGGAAACTCCTTCACAATTTGAAACTGTTCCTGCAGCCTTTCCTTTGTAATCCCGGCCTTCATGGCTGCGGCAACGAGCGCCCCTTCTGTCGGATCACCGTCTAAAACATAATCTTTTTTCCTTTTTATAATAGAAGCGTTGTTACATAATGTCCCGAAGGTTAAGAGCTGGTATAAAGAACGAGTATTCGCTACGTCTACCGGCTCGTTTTTTCTTGTGAACGTACCGGATGGATGGTATCCTTGCCCGCTGACATTCCACATTTGGCCTCCTGACCAAAGATGCGTGACCATCATTTTATTTTGCGTCATCGTACCTGTTTTGTCTGAACAAATCACTGAGGCGCAGCCAAGCGTTTCTACAGCCGGCAGCTTGCGTACGATAGAACGCTTTTTAATCATCCGCTGCACACCAAGAGAAAGTGCGACTGTTACAATGGCAGGCAGCCCCTCAGGAATCGCAGCAACTGCCAGCGAAACACCGGCTAAAAACATATGGTAGACGTTGTTCCCTTGATATACACCGACTAACACAACCAGCGCTGTAAGAGCTAACGCTATAACAATTAAAATTTTCCCGAGCTGCTCCAGCCTTCTTTGCAATGGCGTTTCTGCTTCCTCGGCATTTTGCAGCATATTTGCGATTTGTCCCATCGCTGTATTCATACCAGTACCAATCACAACCCCTACGCCTGAACCGCGCGTGACCATCGTTCCCATAAACGCCATATTGGATTGATCACCAATGCCAATATTCGTACCTCGAATGGCTTCAATTTTCTTTTGTACCGGAACAGATTCCCCTGTTAGGGCCGATTCCTCTATGTACAAGCTGCTTGTTTCTATAAGACGAACATCTGCTCCAATCCGGTCACCGCTTGCAAATTTAATTACATCACCGGTAACAAGCCCTTTGGAAGGAATTTTCATCCACTTTCCGTTGCGCAGCACCGTCACTTGCGGGGCGGCCAGCTCCTTTAGCGCTTCAAGCGATTTCTCCGCTTTTCGTTCCTGAAAAAAACCGAGTACACCATTAATAATCACAATCGCAACAATCGCAACTGCGTCGACCATTTCCCCAAGCAAGGCGGAAATAACCGTGGCTCCTAGTAAAACGAGCACCATAAAATCTTTAAATTGCGCCAAAAAAACAGCAAGTGCAGACGGACGCTTCGCTTCCTGCAGCTCATTCGGACCGAATTGTTTTAAGCGAGCGTTTACCTCCGGCTCCGTTAATCCGGCTTTGACATTTGTGCTTGCTTTCTTTTCTACATCATGGGCACGCAGCTCATACCAATTCATTCTCTCACCTCAACTCTCTGATTGCGAGACATGCTCTACTGAAATGGTATTCAGCCTCGTCCTAAAAAATGCTATAATTGAACAACGATTGCATCGAGAAAGGAGTGTTACCGATGTCCTTTGATGGATTATTTACACGTGCAATTACAAAAGAAGTGCAGGAAAGCCTATCGTCTGGTCGGATTTCAAAAATCTATCAGCCTTCAAAATATGAAATTTTGTTACATACTCGTGCAAGAGGAAAAAATCACAAGCTGCTTCTATCTGCTCATCCAACGTATGCGCGCATGCATATGACAGCACAAAACTATGATTCTCCCGCTCTTCCGCCAATGTTTTGCATGCTGCTGCGCAAGCATCTCGAAGGCGGCATTATCGAAAGCATCGAGCAGCAAGAGCTTGAGCGCATCGTTCATATTACCGTGAGAAGCCGAAACGAAATTGGCGATGAATCACAAAAAACATTAATTGTAGAAATTATGGGCCGGCATAGCAATATCATTTTGATTGATACAGCAACGAATATCATTTTAGATAGTATCAAGCACCTATCCCCTGCTGTAAACCGGCACCGCACCGTTTTTCCAGGCTACGAATATATCTCGCCGCCCGCTCAGCATAAAGTGAATCCATTCACTATAGAAACGAAAGAGCAGTTTTTGATGCAGCTCGATTTTATGAGCGGAAAAATGGATAAACAGCTCGTTGGCCGATTTGCAGGCCTTTCGCCGTTATTTGCTAAAGAAATCATCGCACGCGCCGGTCTCGTAAATGAGCAAACGCTGCCGCCTGTCTTTTTTGAGCTGCTGCATGCACTTAAGGAGCACCGCTATGAACCTGTGATGATTACAGGTGATGATAAAGAATATTTTTATATGCTGCCTCTCTCCCATGTAACAGGCGAAAGCAAAAGCTTCGCTACCTTAAGCGAGCTGCTTGACCGCTTCTTCTTTGGTAAAGCAGAGCGCGATCGCGTGAAGCAGCAGGGACATGACTTAGAAAAGTTTATCGGCAACGAGCTCGAAAAGAATAAGAAAAAGCTTGGTAAGCTAAAGCAGACACTGCAGGATGCCGAAAAGGCAGATGAGTATCAGCTGCATGGCGAATTGTTGACAGCCAATATGTACGCGCTCCAAAAGGGAATGACAGAAATTGAAGTTATGAACTATTATGACGAAAACGGATCGATGGTTACCATTACACTTGACCCTCTCAAAACACCGTCAGAAAACGCGCAAAGCTATTTCTCTAAATATCAAAAGGCACGAAATTCCGTTGCGATTATTGAAGAGCAAATCAGGAAGACAGAAGAAGAAATCGTCTATTTCGATGCCTTGCTGCAGCAAATGGAATCAGCTTCGCAGCGGGATATTGAGGAAATTCGCGACGAGCTTGCGGAAGAAGGCTATATCCGCAGCCGCGCGAAGCAAAAAAAGCAAAAGCCGTCCAAACCTATGCTTGATAAATATGTATCAAGTGACGGAACAGAGATTTTTGTCGGCAAGAACAATAAACAAAATGATTATTTAACGAATAAGCTGGCGCGGCGCGATGAAATCTGGCTGCACACGAAGGATATTCCAGGATCCCACGTGTTAATCCGCGACGTCGAGCCGAGCGAGCAAACGCTGCGGGAGGCTGCTATATTGGCCGCATACTTCAGCAAGGCGAAAAGCTCCAGCTCCGTTCCAGTTGATTTTACGAAAATTCGCCATGTGAAAAAACCAAGTGGTGCGAAGCTTGGTTTTGTAACATATGACAACCAGCAAACGCTGTATGTGACGCCAGATGAGGATATTGTGATGAAGCTTAAGGGATAGCAAGAAAATCGCGAAGGGGACAATTCTCCACAGTGATCAGCCGGGGAGCTAGACAGAATCCAAAAATGTATACTTTCTTACCTGCTAAAAAAGCGGACGAGCGCTGCAGCCGTTCGCTTTTTTTACTATATCCATAAAACTATCGCCCCGACTGTAAACAATACAGCACATAAATAAGCTATTGCCTGAAACCGTTTAGCCTCCTTATATTTCCGCTGTTCGGACAATCTTTTCATTTGCATCGTACAGCCCATCCAAAGGACAAACTGGCTGAGTACAATGGCACATAAAAAGTTCTCCATTGCTAATAAAACAATCACGATAACAGAAAGAATCCCTCCTATTATCTTTACATTTCGATTCACTGCATCCCCCTTGTAGATCCGTTTCTTTTCTCTTTAATACATGGATAAGCATACCATATATGTACCTATGGCAATTGATCACACATAGATTCAGCATGCGATTGAGGGAGGGATTGTTATGAGGTCTCACCCGATGCAACAACGTTACAGAAAACTGTTTTTTAACCCTCTTTTAGATTGTAACGTTTAAATAGATTAAATTCCAAAAAAAGATTCGCACTCTTCACTCATTTACTATGTTAATATATTTATAAGTCTATCAATTCGAAAGAGGGTGCATCTATGAAACGAATTTTTCTTATCTTATGCAGCTTAGCCCTCATTTTTCCTTTTATTCCATCTGAGCAGGTACAGGCTGCAGCGCTAACAAAAGAGAAGCGTGTTATTGTAACGTTTAAGGAAAAAACTGATAAACGGATCATTCAGAAGGCAAAGGGGAAGCTTCGCCGTGAATTTACTCAAACGCCTTCAGCAGCCGTTACTGTGCCTGTCTCTGAAATAAATAGCTTAAAAAAGAACCCAGCAGTCAAATCTGTTGAAGATGACGTATTGGTAAAAATAAGCGGCCAAGTGCAGGATTACGGTATTGCCAGTACCCGTGCCCCTGTTGCTTGGAGCAGTGGCTATACGGGAAAAGGGGTAAAGATAGCGATTATTGATACGGGTATATCCCATCATGAAGACCTCACCATTACCGGCGGTGTTTCCATTGTCTCCTATACCAAATCATTTGCGGACGATAATGGCCATGGGACACAGGCAGCCGGAATTATTGGCGCCCGGAACAACAATGCCGGAATGGTCGGAATTGCACCTGAAGCAAGCTTATATGCTGTAAAGGCATTGGATGCAAGCGGCTCGGGCTACTTATCAGATATTATCTCAGGCATTGAGTGGGCCATATCAAATCATATGGACATCATTAGCTTAAGCCTTGGAACGGAAACAGATTCGTTAGCGCTTCACAATGCAGTCGACAAAGCCTACCGCAATGGAATTCTTGTTGTTGCAGCAGCAGGAAATGATGGTTTATCTAACGGAACAGGAGATACAGTAGATTACCCGGCTCGTTATTCGTCTGTCATCGCTGTAGCTGCGACTGATAGCAATAACAAACGTGCTTCGTTTTCTTCTACTGGGGCAACTATAGAAGTGGCTGCACCCGGCGTAAGGGTATACAGCACCTATCTGAATAACCAATATGCGAGAATGAGCGGAACTTCTATGGCGGCTCCATTTGCAGCTGGAAACTTGGCTCTCTTAAAGCAAGCGAACCCTGCTCTTTCGGCTGCCCAGCTGCGAGGAAAATTGCAGCAGTCTGCGTCGGACTTAGGGGTATCCGGTAAGGATACATGGTATGGCTATGGATTAATTCAAGCACCGTCAAGCTCCGGTTCCTCCGCTCCAATCATGCAAAGCTCGACAACAGTGCGTACAGATAAATCAACTTATTTGAGCGGACAAACCATTACCGTTACCATTGCTGCGGCGGCACCAAATGGAACAAAGCTTAGTAACGCAAATGTGACGTTAAGCATTACAGCTCCTTCCGGTTCCATTATGAAAACAACAGGAAAAACAGACAGCTCCGGCGCACTTGTGCTGCGGCTGACTACACAAAAAATGACCCTAAAAGGAACGTACAAAATATCGGCCGCCTCCACTATAGCGAACTATAAAAGCAGCACAGGAACAGCGTCTTTTACGTTAAAGTAAATATCCCCTTAGAGAAATGGATCCGCAAAGACTGTTACACAATGTCTTTGCGGATCCATTTTAATCTTAACCGTGCCCGGCCTGCTAGTTGAACGAGAAAATCAACAGCCTTGTTTAACAGAGCCAAAGTATAAAAAAGGAGCCGCCCTTAAAGGGGCAGCTCCTTACAATCATTGTTATATCATCCAGGCGATTTGTGAACCTGCTGTTATGAAAGACCGTTTGCTGCAGCTTAGTTACTAAAATACTGCTTAACCAGCTCCTTAATCTTATCCGGATCTACAACAAACTCGTCATTGTTCGCTTGGAGAATATCATCGTATCTCATTTTGTATTCGCCGGGCAATTGATGATATTCTAGTTGCTCAGGCTTGAAGCTTTTTAACGCGAGCCCAAGGCTTAACACATCTGTTTGCGTCATATTTGTAGAAGTGATGACCTCAGGCAGGTCCTTAACAAACTTTGGCAGCTTCACAATATTTTGCGGCTTCAATATGGAATCGGCCACACTAAGAAGAACCTTTTCCTGCAGCTGCTGACGTCCAAATTCTCCCTCCGCAACCGCATAGCGCTCCCTAGCAACCTCCACAGCCATCGTTCCATCTAAATGCTGGGCTCCAGCTTCAACAATTTTGCCATGATTCTGCGGAATCCATGAATGAGTAATCTTCACATCATAAGGAATCTCTATGTCAATCCCGCCCAATTTGTCGATAATGTCCCTAAGACCCCAGTACGTTGTTTCAGCATAGTAATGAATCGGCACTCCTGTCAAGTCACTAACAGCTTGAGCAGCTGCCTTCACTCCCTTATCTAAGGAATTGCTTTCAGATTGAATAATATATTGAACACTTGTCAGCTTCGTATAGCCATCATAGTCCTTCACGTACACACGCGTATCACGAGGGATGCTGATTGCATTATATTGTTTTTTGTCTAAATTCATATGAATAAGTATCATAGAATCCGAATGTCCAGCCGGATCTTCTGGCCGCTGGTCCGTCCCCATAATGAGCACATTAAATACGCCGCTCTTTGGCTTTACCTCACTTGCTTTGGCTGGCTGAGTCGCTACCGAAACCGATTTAAAATGGTTCTCTGGCGACAGTTTTTGGTACGCATATGCTCCAATCCCGCCGCCTGCGATGAGCAGCGTAAGTAAAGCATATAAAAAAATCTTTCTCTTTTTCCTTTTGTTTTGTCTATTCTTTTCCATCTTTTCATTCCTATCCCTATTTATGAAGTAAATACAAGTCCTATTTCCCAGGACCGAAGATACAGCAGGAATTTCCTGCTACATCTATTAAAAAGCATTATGTAACAACGTTTCCATTTAGATCGAAGCCAAATGCGGGAAAATTCATACTATTCTGCTCTTTATTAGGCAACTTATTCTATCTGATAAAGCATATGGATATGAGCTATAAATTGAGAAATTTTAATGTCTATTGAATAGCTGGATGAAAACCTCGGACCTCATACGCCCATTCCAAACACTCCTCAAATTATGTGTACGAAAGACTACCATTCTTCCCTGTCTACTAGCCTTTTGAAATCTCCCCTTCTTGTTACATATGCCTATTCTACCATTTTGCTTTGAAAGAGGGAATGAAAAAAGTGAAAAAATCTATATCTCTTTATATTCTAAAATCTTTTTTTGAGAGATTCAAATATAGAAGACATAGCAGAACTGCGTATTTGTACATGGGCCATTCATGATGTAACAGAAAAACACGAGTAAAGATAAACTCGTGTCTACTAGCATAAATTGACACCACAATATGCCTTATCTTCGGCTTTCAAAGAACAGAATACCGCACCGCAAGAATGAACGTTCTAACACATAAAAAGGCGATTTACCCTCACCTGTTTTTTACTAAATTAGACAACTAACAACTTATATGTTAGCATTAAGTTGTCAATTAACCAAGGATAAACTTGTTACTAAGGAGGCACACAATGATAAAATTCCAAAACATAGAAAAGAAGTATCATAGTAAAACAGTTATCCGTAACTTTTCATTGGAAATTGAAAAAGGCCAGCTTGTTGTTTTTATTGGCCCGAGCGGCTGCGGCAAAACAACACTGCTAAAAATGATTAATAAGCTAATCGAACCCACATCCGGGAAGATTTTTGTAAATGGAACAGACATTTCAGGTATCAATACGATTGAACTGAGGCGAAACATCGGCTATGTAATCCAAAACACAGGACTTTTCCCTCATATGTCTATAAAAGAAAACTTGGAACTTATCCCTAAGCTAAAAGGGGAAGCTCCAGAAGCAATTGAAAAAAAGACAGAGGAATTGCTTCATATGGTTGGATTAAATCCACAGGAATATATGCACCGTTTCCCAAAAGAGCTAAGTGGAGGACAACAGCAGCGAATTGGTGTAGCACGAGCATTTTCTACAGATTCAGACATCATTTTAATGGATGAGCCGTTCAGTGCTTTAGACCCGGTAACAAGAAGTTCCCTGCAGGAAGAGCTCTTTCAAATGCAAAAAGAATTAAACAAGACAATTATTTTTGTAACACATGATATGGATGAAGCTATTAAAATAGCAGATAAAATTTGCTTATTGAAGGATGGGAATATCCTCCAGTTTGATACACCGGAGAATATTTTGAAGAGCCCGGCTAATGAATTTGTCGAAAACTTTATTGGAAAAAGGAGAGTATGGAATAATCCAGAACTGTTAAAGGCTGAGGACATTATGATTTCCAATCCGGTAAAGATTACGCCGAACCGAAATGTTCTGCAGGCAATTGAAATTATGAAGGATAACAAAGTAGATAGTTTGCTGGTAACAGACCGAACGAACTTGCTTTTAGGATTGGTGACGCTAAAAGGAATTCAACTGCAGAACCGAAATGCTGTAGTAGGAGAGGTTATGGAGCGCAACGTGCTCACAGTTTCTGAGGATGCAAATTTGATTTCTGTATTAAAAACAATGAATGATCACAAAATTGGGTATGTTCCCGTCGTGAATCAAGCGGCTCAATTGTCTGGTCTCATTACAAGAAGCAGCATCCTCTCCGAATTAAGCAGCCAGCTAATTGATTTGGAGGTGGCTTTTTAATGAATGGATTATGGAGCTTTTTCACTGCTAAATATGACCAAGTCTTCAGTTTGCTTGGACAGCACATCTACCTGAGTGTTATGTCTGTATTAATCGCCATTGCGATTGGTGTTCCACTTGGAATTCTAATCTCAAAAAATAAAAGCCTTGCAAAGCCTATTATCGGTGCTGCAAATGTCATTCAAGCTATACCAAGCTTAGCCTTACTCGGCTTTTTCATCCCTTTTATCGGAATTGGAAGTACACCAGCCATCGTAATGGTTGTTCTCTATTCTCTTCTTCCGATTGTGAAGAACACTTACACAGGACTAACAAATATCGATGCAGATATCCTTGAAGCAGCGAGAGGGATTGGCTTGACGAAAAGCCAAACAATGAAAAAGGTGCAACTACCTCTAGCATTTCCAATGATTATGGCCGGCATTCGCATTTCTTCCGTAACAGCGGTAGGCCTAATGACGATCGCAGCGTTTATTGGAGCTGGCGGACTTGGCTACCTTGTATTCTCAGGTGTACAAACCGTGGATAACAACATGATTTTAGCAGGAGCCATTCCCGCTTGTATTCTTGCTTTACTGATTGATTATATTGTAGGCAAACTCGAATCTTCTCTCTCTTATCAAAATAAGAAGCAGACTTTCGCTTCCAAAACTTCAATATCACCACTTAGGAAGCGGCTTTTCATCTCTGCCGCGGCTATCCTGCTCATTGGCTTTGGCGCAACTGCTATCTATTCAAAAGCAGGTGCAAAAGACACAATTGCCATTGGCTCAAAAAACTTTAGTGAGCAGCTCATTTTAGGAAACATGGTAGCAGATTTAATTGAGGATAAAACAGATATTCATGTAGAAAGAAAGCTGAATCTCGGCGGAACACAAGTCGCGTTTAATGCCTTAAATAAAGGTGATATCGATTTATACGTGGAATATACGGGAACAGGCTTGGTAAATATTTTAAATAAACCAGCTGTCAATAATCCTGATGAAGTATACAAAACCGTTCAGCAGGAATTTCAAAAGACATACGGTATTGAGCTGTTAAAACCAATGGGTTTTAACAATACGTATGCTCTAGCAGTACGTCAGGATACGGCAAAGCAATATAATCTCAATACAATCTCTGACCTTGCAAAAGTGAGTAATGAGTTGGTTATTGGTCCGACAATTGAATTTCCAAATAGGGATGATGGACTGATTGGGCTTGCCAAAACGTACAACATGCAATTTAAAGATGTGAAAGCGGTAGACGGCGGATTACGTTATACTGCACTGCAAAATCAAGAGAGTGATGTCATTGATGCTTTCTCGACAGACGGATTGCTTGAGGCTTTTCGTTTAAAAGTGTTAGAGGATGACAAGGGCTTCTTCCCTCCTTATTATGCTGTGCCAATTGTGAAACAGGATACGTTAAAGAAATATCCTGAGCTTAAACGTACTATCAATATGCTGGCGGGCAAGCTGACAGATGAAAAAATGCGAGAACTCAACTACAGAGTTGACAGCCTGAAGGAAGACCCGGCAAAGGTTGCAAAAGACTTCTTACAACAAGAAAAACTAATCGATTAAGAAAAGCGGACACGGTCCGCCCTTGCTCCTGCGGAAGAACATGCTGGAGTCTGGAGCGGGCTGTGGGAGCTAGACAATGCCCAAAAACTTATACTTTCTTATCGATTAACATATAATCCCCGCTTGGAGCATACTCCAAGCGGGGATTTTGTTAGTTACATTACAGTTCCTTCTACTCTGCCAGAAAGTTTATCACTCTCTCATACGTCTGTTCATTACCGATGATGAGCAGTATATCTCCCTCTAGCATAAGCACATATGGCCCTGGAGAAATGATCAATTCATTATTACGCTTAATTCCGATTACTGTTCCTCCCGTATTTTGCCAAAACTTCACTTCTGATATTGTCTTTCCAATGTGGCTGCACGTTGGCATAATTTCTACTTCAAATGGTGCAATGGGATTTGTATGCCGCAGCTTTCCCGAATAATCTACAATTTTCTGGACAGTTTCAAATAACTGTTCATCCAGCTTCTCACGTTCCTGTATTAGTGCTTTCATTTGCTTTTCTAAATCCTTAATGCTTTCTAGATTAGAAAAGCGGCTAATGTACTTAAAAGCATTCTCTCTAGACGCTATAATAACGCCGCTACCCTTAGCGGAGTGGACAATGTCGACATCTTCTAGTATTTTAATCGCTCTCCTTACGGTTTCCGGCGACACATTGTATTCACTTGCAAGTGTGGACCTCCCGTGTATTCTCTCCCCTACTTTAAATTTCCCATCATATATCCGATTTGCAATATCAATTGCGATTTTCTCATACGTCGGCATTTGTACGCGCTGCTGCATTCGATTCTCCACCACAATTCCCAAAAATGATCCATATTAAATATGGTCATTAATACTATAAACCTTTTGACTGCTTGTATGCGAGAAGAAAAATGTTAAACTCTCCTATTATAGTTTAAAAATACTGTCTTTAGCTCAAACTACGTCCAAAAAGCCAAGGCTTCTGTAAAAGCACTTGGCTAGTTTTAATCTTTATAAACCTCTTATAAAGAAAACTCGCCGATTGGCGAGCCCTGCTCTTGGGCGAAGACAGAGGCGTAGTTGCACTTATACTGTATTCCTAAAATTTCCGACTACGTCGAATAACCTTCTAGCTGGAAATTTATACTTTCTTACAGTGCAATACAGCATAAGGCATGCCTTTATCTGCGCGTAATAGACAGAATATCTTATTCGTTTTCTTTCCAGATATCTTTTAATTTCCAAACCTGTACATCTTTAATCTGAACTGCTCCATTTTTTGCATAGAATTGCAGCCCTAAACTCGATTTTTGCGGGTATATTCTACTAGTCAATACGTTAAGACCATTATTAGCAAATACTTCGACAGATGAACGATCTAAATAAATATGAAGTGACAGCGTCTCAGCTTGCACATCTACTTTACTTTTCCGAATTCCACTTACGCCCTTACCTGATTGTTCACGATCAACAAATAATTTAGAGGATGTAACATCGAAGCCAATGACTGTTTCCTCTGTTCCTGCTTCATCACATCTGAGTTTTAGACCAAACTCAGATGCTGTCACATCTTTCAATGAAAACTCTACTTTTATTTCCAGTAATTCTTCATTGATCCCGGTATGAATACTTTCACTATTAATCGTATCAATCGCCAGGTCAATCTGTTTTTCGCGAAGCATTGTAAGTTCAGAAACAGGGTTCATTGCCAGCTTTCCATCACTGGTAAGAGTCAGCTCACGCGGCAATGTTAAAGCACCGGCCCAGCCATGCTCCTTTGTCGGCATTGGAGATTCCCACATATCCATCCAGCCGATAGCGATGCGTCGGCCTTGGTCATCAAGCAACGTTTGAACAGCATAGAAATCATGGCCATAATCTAACTCTGTAAACTCACCACGCGAAAATTTGAGTGTATCATAATTAAAATCTCCTACAATATAACCTGTTTGGAACAGATTTTGATACTTCTCGCCTTCAGCCGCTATTCCCTGCGGTGAAAATAACAGCACATGTTTTCCGTCGACTTCAAAGAAATCCGGACACTCCCACATATAACCTTCTGTTCCATTGCTTTCTGCCAATACGCCAAGATACTCCCACTGTCTTAAATCTTTTGATTTATATAAAACAACTTTTCCGGTATCTTCTTTTCTAGTTCCTAGAACCATATACCAATGATCTTTATGCTTCCATACTTTTGGATCCCGAAAATGCCCAGACCCTTCTTCTGGATGTTTCGCAATAACCGGATTTGCAGCTTCTTTGGTAAAATGAATACCGTCCGTGCTTGTCGCGATACATTGTGATTGGTCAAGGATGTCCTTTTCACGATCAACCCATATGTTTCCTGTGTAAATTAACGTCAGTACTCCGTTATCATCAACCGCGCTTCCCGAAAAACACCCATCCTTCTCATACGTTTCTGTCGGTGCAAGAGCAATCGGCAAGTGTTCCCAGTGAACCAGGTCTTTGCTTTTAACATGTCCCCAGTGCATTGGTCCCCAGTTTTCATCATACGGGTGATGCTGATAAAACACATGATATTCCCCTTTATACTGTACTAAACCGTTAGGGTCATTAATCCAGTTAGCAGGTGCCATAATATGATAGCCTAATCGATATTGTTCATCTACTTTTCCCTTGGCAATTTTAATTGCTTCTTCTGCCTGTTGAAGTGTATGGATTGTTAACATTTTCCTCATCCTCCTATATAGCCTTTTGCAATTTTTCTGAATGAATTTGTAAGCCTTTGCTTTTTTTAGTATTGAGTAATGTAAAAATTGAAATAATTGTAAAGCATAAAACTGAAATTCCCATTATGATATAGGAATAGCGAAATCCTATACTATCGTACAATCTGCCTGCGATTGGTGAAAGGATAGATGCGCCTACCTGAGAAGCAAACTGGAAACCAACCAGATATAATACAGAAGATAGGCGTGTATCAAAGTTCACTGCCAAATACTTAAAAATGGCGATGAGCATAATAGGCAGCTCTACTGCATGAATTAATTTCATAGATGAAATTCCAATGGGCCCCATAACAAGCCCTGAACCAATAATTCGGAATGCCATTAAAAACCCAGCCAAAATCAAACTATTCCTTGCGCCTACCTTATTTACGATATAAGGTGCGAGAAACATAACACCAGCCTCTAGAAATACTTGGAATGAGTTTAGATAGCCAAACACTTGATTCCCCATGGCTTCAGTTGGGAATAAAGATGAATAATACAGTGGGAACTGTTGATCGTACACACTGTAGACACATGTCACCCCAATTACATACATCATTAAAAACCAGAAATCTTTCAGTAGAAATAATCCGCCAACATCTTTTAATGTAACCGAGTCGGCTTTTCCCATCTCTTCATTTGTCATTTCTACCTTCACAGACAGAATGATTGCAACTAATATAATTGCCGAAGCAGACGCAATCCAAAAGTTGATATTAGGATTGATATTGAACAGTTGTCCTGCAAAAAATGTAGCTGCTGCCCACCCTAACGAACCCCACATTCTTGATTTTCCATATTCAAAATTATATTTACGACCAATTTTTTCAACATACGATTCAATCGCTCCGATACCTGCTAAGAAAGCAATCCCTAAATATAGCCCCCCAACAATTGCACCGAGAAAGACATTGTATTGTAATAATGGGCCATACACATAGATATAAAATGGACCTACAAATACTAGTAAAATACTGATAAAAAATAAGATATTTTTCTTTAAACCTATTTTGTCAGAGATATAACCATATAATGGCTGCATGCATAAAGCAAAAATAGCGTTTGCAGAAAAGATGATACCTGTAGCTGATCCGCTTAAATGCATTTCTTGCCCTAACCAAATCGAAAATAAGGAATAGCTAGATGACCAAGTAAAAAAGAAAAAGAAAAAATACGCACTTAACTTCCAATATAAACTTTTTGAACTTTCCATTTTAATTGCCCCTTTAACTAAAGATGTAACATGTATTACTACAATTGTGTTTGCAATGTACCTGCGAAAGACTACTCTTTCCAACTAAATCTCTATTTAGAAATTCCCTGCCGATTTTTTAAGATCTCCATCAAAGCGCTTACTTTGTCGGCAATTAAAAATCAACTGGTTGGATCGAACATGTAATCCTCGTATTTGTAATCTTGCTACACCTTTATTGTAACTAGTATGAAACGCTTTCAAAACGAGGCATTCTTTTTATTTATGTTTAAATTTCTAGGATAAACGGTTTCAACAGGGGTGAAAAACAAGGTTCCAGGATATCGTCAAAAAATCATTTTTTCAGTTACATAGCTTAGAAATACTCCTTTTGATATAAGAGTATTTTGTGTGTAAATCTGTAACTAATTGTTATTGCTTGTCCGTCAGCCCTATTAGTAAAAAATAAGAGCGGCCAAAAAAGAGATCAGAAGTTCTCCTTTTAGGCCGCTCCCCATGTTCATTTGTTTTGTCTATAACTTGAAAACATCCTCTCTAGATTCTCAAGATAAGCCCTTATATTATGATTGATAAAAAACTGTTGTGAATACTTTCTAAACTCATCTTCAGCAGCAGTTCCACCTAACCAATAGTGGTTCGGCCAATTGACAACCCTTTCTTGCTTTACAAGCTTATCGATCAATTTCACTTCTTGTTTTTTCATTTGAACACCTTTCACCGCACTAATGCTGCCTTCATAATCCGAAAATTTTTGGGCGTTCTCTGTTTGAAGGAGAAAGGCTAAAAACCGTTTTGCTTCGTCAGGATATGGAGTGTCAGCTGAGATGGCAAACCCTGCATCTACTCCTCCTAACACATGGTTCTTTTCAGGATCATTCGTAGCAGGGAACGGGAAGATGCCATAGTTTAAACTTGGATTGAATGCTTCAATATCTGGAAGAGCCCATGTTCCCATCACGTACATGGCACCCTCTCCATTTGCAAATGCCTTTTTGATTTGATTGGAATCCGCATGAAAGGAATTCGGCTGAACGTAAGGGAGAACTTGCAGCATTTTTTTCGAAATTTCTATCCATCTTTCATCATTATTGATGTTTATGTCCTCTTTATTGACTTTGTCCCAATATTGACTGTCAAACTCGTTTGCAACAAGATTTAAATTAAAAACGCTAATCTGTATCGGATCTTTATTGCCCATCAAAAGCGGCTGCTTTCCTGCTTTCTGAATCGTTTCCATTGTTTGAATGAATTCATCCCATGTTCTAGGAAATTCCAGGTTCAGTTCTGTAAAGATATCTTTATTATACAGAACGCCAACAGCATTTTGTGATAAAGCTACCCCATACATTCTGTCATTTACTAAGTAACGATTTTGAATCTCAGGTTGGATATTTTGAATAAATTCTTCATCTGTGAGATCCAATAAATATCCTTTGTTTACACGTAATACGTAATCATGTTCAATTGGATACGTTACAAAAATATCTGGAATATCACCGCGGGCAATACGTGTTTTTAGAACCGTTGAGCCATGTGGTACGTACACATTCTCAATATCAATATCCGGATTTTCTTTTTCAAACTCCTGGATTAATTCTTCAAAGATTTTTGCTGATTCTATTTTCCCGTGAAAAAATTCAAGTTTCTTTTTTTCTTTTTTCTCTAAAGCGGTATCATCTTTTCTTGCTAAGGCGCAAGAGCTCAAGAACAGACTCATCACCAGACAGAAACTTGCAAGGAGAACAGCATTTTTTTTCACTTGTATTCCTCCTTGATTCGAATGTGCTTTACTTCATTTTCCGTTATAAAGAAAACTCACCGATTGGCGAGCCCTGCCTTTGGGCGAAGACAGAGGCGTAGTTGCACTTATACTTTATTCCTAAAATTTCTCGCTACGTCGAATTGGCTTCGGGCTAGAAATTTATACTTTCTTAAAGTGTGAATCAAAAGATTCTCCCACTCCTTTGTGAGAGAACCTATTCTACCTTTTTTCGATATTGACTTGGAGTGAGGTTTACATACTTCTTAAAAACTTGACTAAAATAGCGCTGATCCGTATAACCAACCATATTGGCAATCTCATACGTCTTTAAATCTGTCGTTTCTAACAGGAGACAGGCATGATCCACCCTCAGCTTCGTTACATAATCTAAAAATGTTACACGCGTTTTTTGTTTAAATAATACACTAAAATGACTGACGCTAAGTCCTACCTGCTCCGCGACAGTCTCAATGCCAATATTCTCAGTAAAGTGGTTTTTCAGAAATTGTTCAGCTTTCTTGACTAAAGCATCGGGTGTATGTTTTGATTTGTATTCAGCTTTAATATCTTCTTCAGTAACAATATTCATTTTTAAAAACGCACTTTTTTCCATATATTGTTTGGCTTGCTGATAAGACGCTGGAAGTTCATTTATACCACTTACGAATTTCCCTATCGCAATTGTGCAATGCTCCTTAAACATTTCAGCTGCCTGATGAGCAGATTTCATAACATAGCTATATAACTGTTCACAATCTCCTGCTGTATTCACACAAACAATAAGAAACCGATTATTTTCTAACTTAAATAAAAAGTTTTGAAAGAACGTATCATCTTTTTCTCGATCACTTATCCATTGCTTCAAAACTTGTTCGTTCTGCTCTGTCCCATTACGAAACTGCATGATCATGGTAGCATATGCCCCTTGCTCATCCATAAAGGTTTCAGCAGCATTTTCAAGAATAAGCAGTTCATACAGTTTATGTTTCTTTAGCTCATAATCGCTTTTTTCTTTTCCTTTCAATTTATGGACCATTCGATGAATACATGCTGTAAGCTCCTCATGATCAATTGGCTTTAGTATATAATCAAACGCATGATATTGTAATCCTTCTCTGGCATACTCAAATTCATTATAGCCGCTTACCAATAATACCTCTGGTCTGACAGAAAAGCTTTGCAATGCTTTTAACAACTCAATTCCGCTCAACTCCGGCATACAAATATCTGTTATCACTATATGAGGACGATGTGTCCTGATGAGCTCAAGAGCTTCATTCCCATCCTCGGCTGTTCCTGCTACTTCACACTGAAGAGCTTCCCAATCAATGGCCTTTACTATGCTTTTAACGATTAGTGATTCATCATCAGCAATAATTACTCTATACTTCATTCTCTTCACCCTTACGCAGTGGAAATGTTAACTTAATGGTCGTTCCTTCATTCTCCTTCGAACAAATCATTAAGCCGTGTCCTTCACCATAATACAGCTTTAAACGATTCTGCACATTCATTACACCATGACTCGTTTGTTTACTCGTTTGCACGCCCTGATTGCGTTCATTCAATAGTTGAAGAACATCGTCACTTATTCCTTTTCCATTGTCTTCAATATAAAAATATCCTTTTCCCTTCTCAATCCCTCCTGTAATTCGAATCACTGCATCTTGCTGCTTACGATCAAACGCGTGGATTAAAATGTTTTCGACCAGAGGCTGTAAGACGAGCTTTAGCACCCTATAATGAAATAACTCTTCATTTACACTTACTTCAAAGGTAAATCGATCATTATAACGGACCCTTTGAATTTCCATATAGCTCATAACATGCCGTATTTCATTTTGAACAGATACCTCATCGGAAGCATTAATACTAATCCGCAGCAGCTTTCCAAGATGAATTGTCATTTTACTAATATCCTGCTGGTCATTTAAAACAGCCAGCGAATTAATAGATTCCAGTGTGTTATATAAGAAATGGGGATTAATTTGGTTTTGAAGCACCTGGAACTCAGCTTTTCTCTTTAATTCTTGCTCGCTTTTGATTCGCTGCAGCAAAACTACTGTTTTTCCTACCATTGCATTAAAGCCTTTCGCTAAATGGTTTAGCTCCAAAAAAGGGAATGATGACATCCTTGCACTCAAGTCACCTTTTTCAACCCGTTTCATTTTGTTTAAAAACTCCGTAATGAAACTGACAATCCGATTTAAAAAGAAGAGATTGAACAACACAGCAAAAACTAACACCATGAAAACCAGTCCAAATGTGGTTTGACGAATATACTTTGTTTCATTTGAAATCGTATGCCATGGCTTAATGGAAACGAGAAAATACTTGGTCGCATTACGGTCCTTCAAGGTTCCGGAAATATACGTAACTAAACTTTTTTCTCCGTCTAGATAATCGATACCGGTTCCATCTTTACCTGAAAGAATCTCTGAACGATTGTTAAGCCTCATTGATTCGCCAATCAAATTCCGATTGCGATGATAGATAATTCTCCCCTCTTCATCAACAATCATTTCCTCAGAGTCATCCTTGTAAAGATTTGCGAAAATATCATCAAAACGTTCGATTTTAATTTTCATAATCACATATCCGATATCCTCAAGCGTATCAGCATCTCTAATAGCACGACCATGAATATAAAATGGAGTATCTCCCGAAGCAAATATTTCATTATGAACTGGAGATAACCAAACTGCCCGTCCTTTTTCGCTTACTATTTTCTGATAAAACTCTGTTTGTTGAAATTCTTTTAATGAAGGAATGGCACTATTCCGAAAATGGTAAACCTGCCCCTTTATACTATAAAGAATAAGATCATCTAGCCTTGATTGAGTATACAACAATCCGGCCATTGATTGTCCGCTGCTGTAAAAATTAACAATCGACTGCTCCTGATTATACCTAAGAAAATTTTCAACTTCCTGAGAAGCTATCACATAATTAGAAAAAGAATTCACCTCGGACATTACCATCTGTAAATTTGTATTGGTTGCCTTCAAAGTTTGTAATGTTTCTTTCCCTACTTTTTCTTTTAATGCAGCAGACGAAACTTGATACGAAACTACACCAAGAATGATGATAGGCACTAAGATTAAAACTAGAAATGCAATCAATACCTTTTGCTGGAATCTCATTATATACACCTTACATTGTTATTTTTTCACATAGTAGTTTACCATAGAAACATGGAAATATTACCATTTTGTGCATAATTGTGTTGCCATTATACTCAATATCCTTACCTCATAAAGAGAACTCGCCGGCTGGCGAGCCGTTAGGCGCAGACAGAGACGTAGTTGCACTTACACTGTATTCCTAAAATTTCCGACTACACCGAATTGGCTTCCATCTGGAGATTTATACCTTCTTACAGTGAAACAAAGAACAAGTGAAGATGCACTTGTTCCTTGTGATTGCGTTTCCATATCCCTATTCAATTCCCATAAGCACATAACTCGTATTGCTAAACCTACCTCATACTTCTGGCTTGAAGGTTGCATACACGATTTTTTTAAACGCAGTTTGACCTAACCCGCGGATAGAAATGTCTGTTCCTTTCCCCTCATCGTATGCTGTAAAACTGAGCACCTTTTCGCCTGAATTAATGAATACTTCAATAGAATGAAGGTCGATAAATACTTCAAGTGTTACCTCTTCCTGTAGGGGATTACAGCATTCTGAAATGTCAATTTGGCCGGAATCACCATAGTCAGATGTAAATGAAACTATAGCGTTCTCTATATCTACATATATTCGAGTCGCTTTGTCTTCACTTTTATTGAGCTCCAACTGAAACTTTTGCTTCTCCAAGGTGGAAGCATTTACACTCAAGTAAGCTGCATTTCCATCATGAAAATCGAGTGTTTCATTCACTTCCAATGCCAAGTTTTTGTAAACTGTTGTGTTTCTAAAATAGCTATTTATTTTCCCGATCGGTCGTTGGATAAGCTTATTGTCCTTCAGTGCCAGCACCCTTGGTACTGACATCATACCATTAAATCCATAATCCTTTGGTGGTACAGCTTGATGCCAGCGCTGCATCCAGCCAATTAATATTCTTTCACCATTTTTCCCTTCAGTGGATTGCGGAGCATAGAAATTGTGACCGTAATCAAGAAGACCGTGACTTTCCAGTTCAAAACTTCCCTTCTCATAATCCATCTCTCCAATTACATAAGCTGTCTTATGAATCACTTCCCCTTGGAATTCTGGATCACATGGCATGATTGAAAAAATCAATACATCCTTTCCATCCACTCGAAACAGATCCGGGCATTCTAACATCATGTTCTCTTCAAACTTAGACTGATAAATGGAAGAATGGAAGGTCCAATCCAACAAATTGAGTGACTTGAACATAATAATTTCCCCGCGCCGCTTGGCATTTCTCACTGCTAAGACGCAAAAATACACACCGTCCACTTCCAAAACTTTTGGATCTCTAAAGTCACACATCATATAGCCTTCAGGTAGTTCCTTTTCACCAATGATAGGGTTTTTTTCATATTTTTCAAATTGAATCCCATCCTCGGAAAATGCAAGACATTGATGCTCTATAATTTGAGATTCATCTTTATCAAAGCCTATATTAGGATCAATATGGCCTGTATACATTAAAAATAGTTTTCCGTCCTTTTCAATAGCACTCCCTGAAAAACATCCATTGGCATCATACAGCTTATCATTGGCCATCGCCACCGGCTTATAATTCCAATTCACAAAATCATTGGTCGTCGCATGTCCCCAATGCATATCATTCCAGACAACATCATAAGGGTTATACTGATAAAACAGATGATATTCTCCCTGATAAAAGGAAAAACCATTCGGGTCATTCATCCAACCGATTTCAGGAGTAAAATGAAACAGCGGTCTATTTTTTACTGTTTCTTTATTTTTTTGTATATAGGCGTTTGCTGTCTCTAATTTATTCACCAGAACCCCTCCTTATTTGATACCGCTTCGCATCGAACCTTCCACAATATATTTTTGGAAAACAATATATAGGATAACGATTGGAATTGTAACAATTGTTAATGCAGCCATAATATGACTTGTAAATATATTGTACTTATCGCTGAACACTGCGTTCAGTGCAACTTGGATCGGCATTAAATCCGCATTAGAAAGTGCCATTACCGGCCATAAGAAATCATTCCAAGATGCTAAGAATGTTAATATCCCTACTGTTACATACATATTCAAGCTCGAAGGTACAACGATACGGAAAAAGCATCCGATCTCACCTAGTCCATCAATCTTGGCAGATTCAATCAGTTCACCCGGAAAAGATAGAAAGTGTTGTCTAAATAAGAAAATGTTCATAACATTTACCAAAAACGGAATGAGATAGCCCAGCACTGTATTAATTAATCCCATCTCGTTCACGACTAAAAATAACGGAAGAATCGTAGCTTCAATCGGTACGATCATTAACGCAATGATGATAATTAAAATTGTGTCTTTAAATGGAAATTCAAATCTTGCTAAGGCATATCCCGCTAACGAATTGATCGTTAACCCGAAAATGACAGTGATCGATGCGTAAATTAAACTGTTCAGCAAATTCCCAAAAATATTGTAAAAACCAAGCAGCTCCGCATAAGACTTAAGTGATAAATCCGAAAATTTTGGAACGATTGCAAAAATCGTCTTAGCGTCCCTGTATATAACCTCATCAATTTTGAAGGAAGAAAGAATCATCCAAACAAGAGGAACAAGGAATTGCAGCGCTACAACTATAGCCAACAAGTAAAATAATGTTTTCTTAAATATTTTCACGCCGCTTCCTCCTTAAATAATTTTTTAATCCCTATAGATACAACAACCAAGAAAACTGTAAACACGAGTGTAACAGCACTTGCATAGCCGATATTTCTATGACGGAAACCATACTCATAGATGTATTGCAAGATGGTAATCGTTGAATAATCCGGTCCCCCGCCAGTCATAACCATTGGTTGTACAATCAGCTTAAACGCTTGAATCGTTGTTGTAATTACAAGGAACATTGTAATTGGCTTTAGGGATGGCAGGGTAACATACAAAAACTTATGCAGTGCATTTGCGCCATCGATATCTGCTGCTTCATATAAACTAGGATCGATATTCTTTAGTCCAGCTAAGAAAATCATCATTTGATAGCCGCAGCCAGACCAAGCTGATATAAAAATGATGGAAAACATCGCTTGACTAGGACTTGTAAGAAAGGGTTGTTTTTGTAAGCCGAAGTTCGCAAGCATTTGATTAATTAAACCTGATGTTGGATTCAGCATAACAGTCCAAAGAATTGAAATAACAACTAAAGATAATACCGCTGGTGAAAAATAAGCTGCTCTAAAGAAACTGTTGCCTTTAATCTTCTTATTCACAATTAGTGCAAGACCGAGAGCCATAGAAAGCTGAAGAGGCACTACAAACAGTACGAACTGCAAAGTATTAAAAAGGCTTGTTCGTAAAACCTCATCAGTTAGCATTCTAGTAAAGTTGTTCATGCCAATAAATTGTTTGGCATGAGGTTTTAATAAATAATAGTCCGTAAATGCATACGTAAATGCTAATATGATTGGCAGCACGATAAAGAGAGACGCTAACACCATCGCAGGAGTTAAAAATCCAAATGCTGTTGTGACTTCACTTCGTTTGTAACGTTGTGCATGGGGATTTCTCACCTTGACAAATCGTTTCAGACTTAGATTTCCCATCTTTAAATTACTCACTATTCCACATCCTTTGTATACAGAGGCGAGGTGTGACCCCGCCTCTTAATTTCACAGCCTATTTTTTATATTTCTCAAACTCCGCATCGATTTTCTTCGCAGCTTCATCTAAATATTTTTGAATTGTTTCTGAATCTGTTGTTTTATTTTGCGCAATTTTTAAGATAACATCTTTGGAGAATGTTTCAGATAAGTATGGATAGCCTGGTGATACCGGGCGAGCCTTGTTTGTATTTTCAACTTGGTACTTCAGCACTTTCCAAGCTTCATTGTAGTAAGGATTATCAGTTTCTGTATTAATCGCATCAATCGAATTCACTCTTGTTGGAATGGAACCGTTTTTCTCATAATATTCTTTAGCCGCTTCATCATTTGTAAGCCATTCCATCACTTCTACAACCTGCTTCACTCGTTTTTCATCTTCAATTTGACCGTTTCTAACAAATGCCCAGCTGCCTGATGGTGTATATAACCCGTTATGGCTTTCATTCATCTTCGGATATCTAACAGTTCTAAACTTAAGGTTTGGATAATTATTCTTAATTTCGTTCACATACCAGAAGCCAGCTACAGCTAATGCAGACTTCCCGCTATGGAATGTTTTTTCAGATTCTGCCGCATTCGCTAATGGCTGATCTTTAAACAATTGCGCAAACTTTGTCAAAGATTCCACACTCTTTTTGCTGTTCAAAACGCCATCTACAGTCACGCCGTCTTTATCTACAATATTAGTGTCATTTCCCCATAATAATGGTGTGAAATAATAGGTTCCCAATTCATAAGCGCCAGCAGTAATATCCGTTAAAAGCAAGCTAGTGGCAACTTCATAATTCTTATAAGCAGGATCATTTGTTGTTTTCGCAAAATCATCAATCTTTCGAGAAAGATTTACAAACTCATCCCATGTCCAATCTTCATCAGGACTTGGTACCATTGCTTTCACATCTGCCGGCAGGGTATTAATCATGTCTTCATTGTACATAATGGCAACACCGGAATCCGAGTAACCCATCGCATAAAATTTACCGTCTACTGTTCCTTGATCAATGATAGCCTTCGTAAAACCTTCTTTGAATCCATCAGTCATATGACCATCTAACTCGCCAATTACTCCCGATTCTACGTATGCCGACACGTCTGGGCCATCAAGTGTGAAAATATCAGGCATATCATTAGCAGTAATAGCCGCATTCAGCTTATCAATATAGCCTGAACCAGCACCAGCTCTTGTAATGTTTTTAATCTCAACTTTTGGCTTGTCCGGATGCTCTGCATTATAGCTCTTCACACGATCTGCAAACATTTTCCCCTCTGGATGATCTGCCGCCGCTTGTGTCCAAACAACAATTTTGTCATCAGCACCGCCTGAAGACTGCTTGGAAGAACCGCAGCCCACTAACGAAGCCGCTAACACTACTCCTGAAACTAAAGAGACTAACTTTTTCATAGTTTCATAGAACCCCCTTTGTTATCGCTTTCTTTTTTGTGTGAAGTTTAGATTGGCAATACTCTGATGAATCTATTGTCTCTTAGTATTGTCGATCTCTTAGACTTCTTGAATTGATTGTATAATTTATGAAGCGCTTTCAAAATGCGACATTCTTTTTATTTATGTTTAAATTTTTATGATTTCTGGGACTTTAGAAACGTCATCAAACTTGGCATTCCACTTAAAAAAATTAAAGAAGCTGCAAATTCACCTGAATCTGTTGTAAAAAAAGTACTTGATGGTGCCCAAAACTTAAGTAACAATGAATGCTCTGTACTTGCAGGGCATTTTTTCTTCCTTTTAACATATCTCCGAAAGAATTCCCCTTCTTGGGCCTGTGAAGAGCGAAGCCCAAGGGTAAGGAGAGATCATTCACATGTTCTCTAAAGAAATCTTTATCAAGCCCATCCGGACACTCACCATCTCCGCTCTTCCCCATATCCTATATCACATTACGCAAAAGGATGTGATTTCTATGGGCGTAGAGTTAGTCGCAATTCATTGGATGTATGTTGTCTTTTTACTTTTTATCATCGGCTGCTTTTTGCTTCGAAAGGATACAACTCTTATCTCCATCATCATGATTTTCCTTCTCGGCCTCATTGCAACAGGCTCTGTCAGCAAGGCGGTTAGCACCATTTTTAACAGTTTTATTTTCTCCATCACGGAACTATTGCCAACCATTCTTATCATCTCGATTATCGTTTCGATGAGTAACCTGTTAATTCGCACCGGCATTAACGATGTCATGATTTCCCCGTTTGCAAGCCTTATCCGTACTCCAGCACTAGCCTATTGGATTATCGGGATTGTTATGATGGTGATTTCCTTATTCTTCTGGCCATCTCCAGCAGTGGCGCTCATGGGGGCGGTTTTGCTGCCTGTTGCGCTGCGCGTCGGCTTGCCGGCAATTGGAGTCGCAATCGCCATGAATTTGTTCGGTCACGGCATCGCTTTATCGGGGGATTTCGTAATCCAAGGAGCACCAAAGCTAACGGCAGATGCAGCGGGTATTCCTGTTTCTGATGTTGTATCGGCAAGCTTGCCGCTTGTCATCATTATGGGCGTTGTTACAACGATTACAGCCTCCTTCCTCCTTCGCCGCGATATGAAAAAGGGTGTGGATTTTGAAGCAGCCAGCAGATCAGCTGCAGAAGATCATGCAGAGAAAACGGAATATGTTTTTTTACCTAAAACAACAAAACGTTTCTGGGCGGTTCTTATTCCCGTTTTGTATGCGCTTGATATTTATTTGATGGTTCATTTCAAGCTGCAGGGCGGTGATGCAACAGCACTAATCGGCGGTACGACAATCGTGATTATGCTGTTTATTCTCTCGCTTGCCTATAAAGGCACAGCACTGGAAAAAACAACAAGCTATCTGATTGAAGGATTACAGTTCGGCTTTAAAATCTTCGGGCCTGTCATTCCGATTGCTGCATTGTTCTATCTCGGTGACAGCGGCTTTACGAAAATTGTTGGAGACTTTCTGCCAAAAGGCTCCCATGGGATTATTAATGACCTAGGTGTCGCCTTGTCTCACTCTGTTCCTGTCAACACAAATGTTGCAGCTGTCGCGCTCACCGTGATCGGTGCTATTACAGGCCTTGACGGCTCAGGATTCTCCGGTATTTCCCTCGCCGGCTCTATCGCTAATCTGTTCGGTGAAGCAATTGGCCATGGTACAGCTACGTTAACAGCACTTGGCCAAATTGCGGCGATTTGGGTGGGCGGCGGCACGCTCATTCCGTGGGCACTTATCCCAGCGGCGGCAATTTGTAAGGTAGATCCATTCGAGCTCGCGCGTCGTAATTTTCTCCCTGTTGTGATTGGTCTTGTTGTCACAACAATTGCTGCCATGTTTTTTATGTAGACTCTGTTAAATCACATTATTGATTTTTGCCCAAAGAAAAAGACCGAGAAATGATATTATCCCTCCTGTGTAGACAGTGGAAAAAAATCCTATACTGTCGCACAGGAGGGATTTTTTATGGCACGAAAAGGAACCAAGTTTCAAATGTACACGAGAGAACAGAAGCTACAAGCAAAATGATTGATAAGGACAAAAAATAAGCAAGAGGAACGCTAGGGTTCCCTTGCTTTTTTGTAATGATTCCGCTTGCTGATAGTATCTTTTTATAGATTTGGGTTTTAGGTTTTGATAATTGATAAAAATCTTTTAATACAAATACATATCCCGCGTTAGTATTTGTAACAAATCAAATTTCTCAATAGTATTTTTTATTTACGATCTATCTCATCTTCAGCACTTATCTTTTTTGCCTTCTGGGCTATCGAGGAATGGGCTACTCCGAAGAATACGTGGAAAATATGACACGTTTGCATCAAGCCTTGAGAGATAACCCCGAGACGTTAATTCAGCTTATAAAGGGACCTGACCAATTGTGTGAAAAATACCCCAACTCAGGTAAATACCACTGCCAAGACGACAATATTTATGAAAGAGATGCCACTATTTTAAAGAAAATGGGGCTTAAAATCGGACAAATTCTGAGTTGGAAGGACATTGAGTCGTGCATTCGAAAGTTTGTCGTCCCCTCCGATATTCAAATTGTGTGTGAAACTTGTTTCTGGCGTTCATATGGAGTTTGTGAGGAAGGTATTCAAGAGATTCATGAAGGGAAGGGCTTAAGGAAACTTAAATAAGCCCTCCTCCCTTTTATTAATAATTCCGTTTTGAGATGCAATTTTTAAAGCGTGCCCAAGTTGTACACCTGCGTGTCGGACTTGCCCAACAAGGAATGTTGATGCCTTGAAAACGGGTTGATGCAATAGCTTTTTTGAGCAAACTATTTTGGTATTTTAAGTGAATAGATATAAAGGTCGTCTTAAAATAGAAGACCTTTATTCTTTAACTTAAGCCCTCTATATCCCATTTTTATTGACCCACTATTTATTAATAACAATTGATAATTTGTAGTTTGCATGCTTGTTTAAGTCTACCAAAAATTGATCTAATAGCTCATTAGATGGGAATCTACATTCAAGAAGATAACAACCATCCCCACTAATTTTATAGTTATTTATAATGTATTTCTCTTGCGTTTTAATAAACGAGAGATATGGCTGATGATGTGTATCTTTTATATAGATATTAATAAAAGCATACATAAAGCAACCTAATTTAACTTGATTCACTTTAATTGTATAACCCTCAATTACTCCGTTATCCTCCAATTTAGCAACTCTAGATGCGGCCGCTTGTCCTGTCAAATGAACTCTCTCTCCTAATTCTTTCATAGTAATGCGGCTATTTTGGGATAACTCTTCTAATATTCGCATATCTGTGTGATCTAACATGAAATCAACTCCTTTCAAAATTCAAGTCAAACGATAAAAACACTTGATTTTATCCATGTAAATAGTACTTGCCCATATTATAAACTAAGCACAGGCAGCAAACACAAATAAAAAGAAAAGGAGTTATAAGTATGAACATTCAACAAATTAGAAATGCTACACTGGTTATCCAATACGCAGGGAAAAAGTTTTTAGTTGACCCATTTTTAGCAGATAAGGGAACTTACCCGCCCTTTCCTAACTCATTAAGACAAGATCAATACAATCCTTTAGTTGGTTTACCCACATCACTTGACGATATTATTAACGTAGATGCTGTCATTGTCACTCATCTGCACTTAGACCACTTTGATGAGGCAGCTCAAAAAACATTACCAAAAAGTATCAAAATGTTTGTACAAAATGAAGAAGATGCACAAGAAGTGCAAAACGCTGGTTTTCAAAATGTAGAAATGTTACAAGAAGATACAATGTTTGAGGATGTCCAACTAATTAAAACAAAAGGCGAGCACGGAAGAGGAGAAATACTAAAACGTGCTGGTCTAGTGTGCGGCGTTGTCTTCGAGCATCCAACTGAGCAAACGTTGTATGTAGCTGGAGATACGGTATGGTATGAAGGGGTTCAAGAAATGATTGATACCCACAAGCCAGAAGTCATTGTAGTAAATGGCGGTGATAATCAATTCTTTGAAGGCGGTTCTCTCGTCATGGGCAAAGAGGATATCTATGAAGTATATAAGGCTGCCCCTAACGCAAAAATTATTGTGAGCCATATGGAAGCTGTCAACCATTGGACATTATCCAGAGAAGAATTAAAAAGCTTTATTGAGGAAAAAGGAATCTCCTCTCACATTCTAGTGCCAGATGATGGTGAATCATACACATTTTAACAGATCTTCGAAAGAATTCCCCTTCTTGGGGCCTGTGAAGGGCGCAGCCCAAGGGTAAGGAGGGGATGAATTTCGCTTAGGCACAGCCTAACGTATTGCATGATAGAAACATGCGTTCTATAATGGTTATATATGGAAGGGTGGTGACGGCAGTGTTGTTGAATCAAAAATATGAGATCTTTCCGACAGAGGAACAAAAAAAGATGTTAGACCGCTGGCTCCAATACTGCCGTCAAACGTATAATTCCGCCCTCTTAGACAAAGAACGCAAATATAGGCAAGCCAAAGAAAATTACACTCGCTACGATATGCAAAGACAACAAACGTTGGATAAAAAGAAGTATCCCTTTCTAAACGAAGTTCCTTCTCAGCCATTACAAGAAGTGTTTGTACGATTGAAAAAGGCGTTCGATCACTTCTTTCGCAAACATGCCAAATACCCAAAACTAAAAACGTATAAAGAGTATACAAGTATGACGTTTCCTCAATTCGGCTTCAACAAGAAGGGCAATCGAGTCAAGAAGTCCCTTTCGATCCGTACTCATATTTGTACGAAATGCGGAGTAGTACTTGATAGAGACTATAATGCTGCGCGAAACATCCTACAAAAAGCATGGGAAGGATTCCTTGTGGCAAACTGAACCAAACAAACTGTAGGGCAAGGTTGTGTCCAAACAGGATAATCTATGCCTGTGGAGATTGTGTAAGACATATTGGGAACCCCCACTATGCTACGGTCCATGAAGCAGGAAGCCCCTTCTTCAAACAATCCGAAAGGGTGTTAAGGAGGGGTCATTCATGATAAAAAACGGACAGAAATTGTAGTTTTAATTTTATATGGGAGGAGCATGAAAAGCTAAAAAATTATTTTGTTAGGAAGTGCAGTTCATGATAACTAAAATAGGGGATACAAGTAAGTCAAAACAGCAGCCTGTTTGGTTGCAAGGTTATATTGATTCACCAGAAAAACAAAAACAGCTCTATAAAAAAACATTAAGAATTGTGATCCTGTCACAAATCTTTGGAGGAGCAGGACTTGCAGCCGGTATAACGGTAGGCGCACTTCTTGCACAAGATATGCTAGGGACGGAAAGTGCAGCAGGGATTCCAATTGCCTTACTCACTTTAGGATCTGCAGGAGCTGCATTGCTTGTAGGCCGGCTTTCACAGCGTTATGGGCGCAGAGCAGGACTTGCAGCCGGTTTTCTTGCCGGTGGACTGGGTGCGATCGGCGTTATAATCGCCGCCTTAATCAACAGCGTCTTGCTTTTATTCGCTTCCCTGCTTCTTTATGGGGCTGGTACCGCCGCAAATCTGCAAGCACGATACGCGGGTACAGATCTGGCGACAGCTAAACAGCGTGCAACTGCTGTGAGCATGGCCATGGTTTCTACTACCTTTGGTGCTGTAGCCGGTCCTAACTTGGTCGATGTGATGGGAAAATTTGCGCATTCTATTGGTGTTCCAACTTTGGCTGGTCCCTTTATCTTAGCGGCCATTGCTTTTATCCTTGCCGGATCGGTTCTCTTAGTTTTTCTTCGTCCAGACCCTTTGGTTGTGTCTACAGCCATAGCGAATGTCCAGGAGAAAGACGATATAGTGCAGAAAAAACCAAATTCAGAAAGTTCTACAATGAACAAAAGAGGAATTGTCGTAGGCGCTGCCATTATGGTTTTGACTCAATTTGTCATGGCGGCCATTATGACAATGACACCGATCCATATGGGACACCATGGCCATGGTTTGAGGGAAGTTGGGTTGGTCATAGGTTTTCATATAGGCGCCATGTACTTTCCTTCACCTGTTACAGGCCTATTGGTAGATAAAGTCGGTCGTACTGCTATGGCTGTTGCTTCTGGTGCCACGCTTCTAGCCTCTGGTATACTGGCAGCTTTTGCGCCAGCAGACTCAATGGTACTGCTTACCTGCGCACTAGTACTGCTAGGTGTTGGCTGGAACTTTGGATTAATAAGCGGAACTGCTCTCATTGTAGATGCAACACATCCATCTATTCGCGCAAAAACACAGGGATCGGTTGATGTCTTGCTTGCATTATCAGGTGCCTCCGGCGGTGCGTTATCAGGAATAGTAGTCGCTCATTCTAGTTATGCGGCACTATCAATTTCTGGAGCTATTCTGTCACTGTTGCTTATTCCTGTAGTTGTTTGGTCTCGTAAGACTCAAAGCAGAGAGCTGATATAAAGTTTTTCTAATTCAAATCCTTTTAATTAGTTAAGCTGGTATCAATGTAGAGTTTTATCTAGCAAGGTGCGATTAAATTCTAATGAATAAAGGCAGCTTTCGGTAAAAAATTGAAAGCTGCCTTTTTCATATTTCTTCGTCTCGTGTTCTATCTGTGTAAACAATCGGTGGATGAATCGGAAATTTCCGTTAGTCATTTTAATGATGCTGGCCAGTGCTTCGTAACCAGAAAAGTCCTCCATTTTAATGGCTAAGCCGAGTTCGTTCCATAACACTTTATACCAATTATAAATGATTTTCTTCTTGAACTAGCCTGCTTCATTAGTAAAAGAAGTTCAACAAAAAGAGCGTTAATCCTTATTTGATCAACACTCCCGTTAATGCAGTAACATTACACGTTATTTTTTAGGTTTGCCTTCATTAAAAAGGAAATTTTTCGCTCATCTGTATTTTGGATCTGTTCCAGTTGATTAATAACTAGCTTTTGTCGATGCAGTGAATGGTTTTGACTTAACTTCGCTTTCCCCTCTATCTTGTTGATTTTTATTTTGAAGCCTTGAATTCCTTTGTTCATCCCAGCGAGAAAGTCAGCGTCTACATCTTGCAATTTGTATGAACTATTAGGACCTTCATACTTCAATACCATGTCATGCAAGGAATCAATTAACTCCTGTTCATCCTCAATAAGTTCGACTTCGCCGTATACATGAACAGTCACATAATTCCATGTTGGTACTGCTTGATTCGTCTCATACCAAGAGGGAGAGATATAACAATGAGGACCATGAAAAACTGCTAAGATTGTTTGATTTTTAATACCTTTCCACTGAGGGTTCGGAAGAGCAAAATGACCATACAAATAGTTTTTCTCCTTATTCAACAGCAGTGGTAAATGTGTAGCAAAAGGCATTCCTTCATGCATGGAAAACAATGTTGCAAAACTATTCTCCTGTATTACATCGTAAGCTACTGCTAATTCTTTTATTTCAAATTGCTTAGGGATATACATAAACAATCTCCTTTCCACCTGCATATAAACTTTTAAACAGACAGACAATTGATTCGTCAATATTATTTATTCACAATCATAGCAACTTTCACTAAGTATCTATCCTCATTGAATCTACCTTGAATAATCGAGAACCCTCATCTGTAAAATATAGTATTATACAAACTGACATGTAAAAAGGTACAATTTTAAATAAATAAACATGTCAAAGGAGATCGTAAATGAAAAATACCATTTTTGCTTTTAAGGATGATTCTCCCAAATACAAACAAATCTACGAGCAGTTTAAGTTATTTATTGAACGGGGTGACATACTTGCTGATGAACAATTGCCCTCCATTCGTCAACTTGCAGATTCCCTTCAAGTAAGTCGCAATACGACATTAATGGCTTATGATCAACTTGTAGCTGAAGGCTATATTCGTGGAGAAGGGAGAAAAGGTTATTTTGCAAATGAATTAGAGACGCTTTTATCCCAAGAAAAGTTAATTCCTCATAATAAAAAGCAAAGAGAGTCAGTGACACCTACCCTCATTGATTTCCGAGCAGGTGCCGTAGATCAAACGCATTTCCCTCTAAAAATTTGGAGGAGGATTGCCAATCAAGTATTAACATTACAGGAGAGCTTTCAATATGGGGAACCCTTTGGTGAAGTGTGCCTACGTGAACAAATTGCCACATACTTACTCCAATCTCGTGGGGTGAAAACAGATGCAAATGCCATTATTATCGGCAGTAGTACCCAACACATGCTTATCAATCTTGGACATATACTGAAGGATGATTTTCCAAGCATTACAGTAGAAGACCCTGGATACGATGGCGCTAGGAAAGCTTTTCAATTTCATTGTTTTACGATTGAACCTTTACCAGTTTATGAGGCAGGTGCTGATTTTTCACAATTAGAACAAATGAAATCACGATTAATCTATGTAACACCTTCCCATCACAGTCCATATGGGGTAAGCATGTCCATTCAACAACGGCAAACGCTTATTCACTGGGCTAACAAGATGCAAGGCTATATTATCGAAGACGATTATGATAGTGAATTTCGCTATACACAACAACCATTTCCAGCTCTCGCTTCCATTGATTCTGCAAGAGTCATTTATCTAGGGAATTTCTCAAAGTCCTTTCTTCCAGGAATTCGTTTAAGTTATATGGTGTTGCCAGAGCCACTTTTAAACCGTTATAAAAATCAATTTCTTCATTTCGAGAGTACCACTTCACTTCTTAGCCAACTCACAATGGCTAAATTTATGGAAGAGGGAGAATGGAATCGCCATATTAAACGTATGCGTCTTGTTTATAAACGAAAAATGCAGCACTTGGTATCAGTATTAAAAAAGCAATTCGATCAAAATATATTCATTATTGGTGAGCAGTCTGGTTTGTATTTATTAATCAAAGTACATCTGAAACGTTCAGAAGAATGGCTAATTCAACAAGCTTCCTTTCATGGTGTTAAAGTTTATCCTACCTCACTCTACTTCATTAAAAATAATACCGATAAACCGATTATTAAACTTGGTTTTAGTAATCTTTCTTGTGATGAAATCAAGCTTGGCGTGGAGCTCCTAAAAAAGGCTTGGTTATAAAAAACACCCCTTAATTGTAGCTTATGTCTAATAATTGCGGGGCAAATCATGAACTTTTAAAACACAGGTTCTTATTCTACTAACCTGCGCGTTCGTGAAATAAAGAAAAGGGTTGCCGCCGCAACCCCATTTTTAAACTATTGCACCCGTTTGTTTAAGTACATTCCTTCACAATCTCCACAATATTTTACATACATATTCCATTTAACTCTGTAGAGTCAATCTTGTATATGCCTAAAACATAAATAAGGTACTTCCCCTGCTAAAGGAAAGCACCGGGTTGCTGAAGAAAAAAAGTTACTTATTACACATTGTGGTCCTAATGCGAAGTTTTATTAAGATATTAATTTTATCTCTTCTAGGCTATTTATATGTTCCCATACTGGAGTAATTTCCGTAATAATTTCACCTTTAAATATATGTTTCAGCTCATTTTTCTTTTGTTTAGCTGCTGTTAATTGATTCATATCAGAAAAGAAAATGAATGATTGATTTTTAAATTGCTTACCTTCTCTGGATGTTGCATCATGTAAGTCAAAAAACAATTCTAATAATTCATTATAAGATACTTTCCAGGGATTAAACCATATTTCTACTATTTCTACATTTTTCCCTTTTAGATGTCCTCTTTGAACATATTCAATACCACGAAAACTTGTAATAAAAGCTTGTTGACTAAAAAATTCGCTTGCACCAAATACTGCTCTTTCCATTGAAATTCGCTCCTTTGAGCGATAAGCCTTCTTTCCATCAAAAAACCTCTCTTCAATCTAAAGAGAGGTTGTATGATTAAATACATTCCTCTCATCTTTCAAAGGTTATTAAACCTTTGCAGGAATTAGCACCGTTCAAGTAATATTTTGACTTGATGGTTGCCGGGTTTCATAGGGCCTGTCCCTCTACCACTCTGGATAAGAAGTTTATCGCTATTTATTTTTTATTTTTTAACTTGTTGTTAACAATATCATCTATTTATCTAAAATTCAAGTAATATTTTTTAAAAATAAAAGATTGGATTTACATACATCCCTTTATTTTTCTCTATGTCATTAAAAACAACGGTACTTTTGCAAACATATTTAAATACCTACAAATAATTTCACATTTATATTAAAAACCTGCTTGCGTTGAATTGTAAGCAGGTTTTTATTTTTTATTCACTGTTTTGTGTGGTATTAAAGAATTCCGCCTGATCTTTTTTGTTAGCCTTTATCTTATTGTTTTTTTTGCCTATTCTTCCATCTGATTCATAGCTTAAATTCATCGGTACTTTTTTATTCTTTTCCATAACTTCCCCCTTTCAAAACTAGTTTGTCCCTCCACCTTATTTTTAAATAAGATTTTTTTCTAGATACTTCTTATAAAGGCATACGTCACCATCAGCGCTTCTTTTGTAATTCCTCTGCATATATAAGGCATCTTTAATGTTAGATAGGGCTCATTTGACCCAAAAAATATTCATTAATTCTGTCAGCCTGATCGCTGGCTTCACCACAGAAAATGTAAGAAAATCACGTTCTTACATGGTACAATAAGAATAATTATTTATTTAGAGACAGAATTAATTTATCCAATGCTTCGTTAATTGGCGTTGCAGGACGTTGGAGTAATTTCTCAAGATCATTACTTTGGACTTCTAAAACCCCATCCCGAACACCAGCTTTTGTAGCTGTTAACATAGGAATTATTACTTCTGGTATACCCACTTGTTTTAAATATGCTGCATAACCAGCATCATCAACATGTTTTACTAATACTTCTTTACCGATTGCTTTACCAATTTCTGCGGCTAAGTCATCATAAGTCATGAGTTTGCCTGACAATTCGTATATCATGTTCTCATGCCCTTCTCCGGCTAATACGGCTGCTGCCGCATCAGCATAATCGTTGCGAAGTGCAAAACCCATTTTCCCTTCGCCGGCGTTTGTCACGATTGGCGCGCCCGCTAGACACGCTTTAATTGTATTTAATTCCGCCTCCAAGTATAAATTGTTACGTAAAATACAATACGGAATGCCACTTTCTAATATAGCTTCTTCTGTTGCTTTATGTGCCAAACCCATAGCAAGTGTAGTCTTATCAGATTTTGTACCGCTTGTGTATACTAAAAGCTTTACATTTGCACGTTTTGCAGCGTTAATCGCATTGACATGCTGGGCGATACGTTTCTCGTTAATCGGCTCTGTTGTTGAAATTATTAATAAGCGGTCAATACTCTCAAAAGCTTTATCTAAAGAAGCTGGATCGTTGAAATCTGCTTGTCTTACCTCAACACCATGTGCACGTAAATGTTCAGCCTTCGCTGTATCTCGAACACTTACCGCAACTTGATTGGCTGGCACACTTTTTAATAATGTTTCAACAACTCTGCTACCTAATGCTCCAGTGGCACCTGTCACTAAAATTTCATCTATATTTCCTCCCGTTAAATGGATTTAAATTCAAAGTTTTTATAACAGTTACAGTTTTTTCGACAACTGTTGTAAAAATAGTGTACAACTTAGCCTTTGCAACGTACACCAACAAAAATACACTTTTATCGGAAATCCAACAGAAAGAACATATTGTTGAAAAAGTGAAAGTCAAAATAAAGTAAAAAAATAGACACGAAAAATCGTGTCTCAATTAGAAGAAATGGAGTTCCTGTAACTACGAATGCAACATGGTGTTCGTTAATTTAGTTACCGCAACATTAAGCGTTTCTTTTCCCTCAATACAAGCCATTGCAACTCCATAAATCCCCCAGCTCCAAAAGGTAGCTTTAACGTAGTGGTCAGGGTGTTCACCGTATTGTTTAGTTAACAAATTTTGAAGTGATTGGGTTAAATGTTTTTTTATTTCCGACTCAACTTTGGGTTTGAATGCATCGTAAGCACGTTGACAATGTAATGAAAGTCCCGTTTGAGAATTGATAATGGCTTGAAGTGTTAGAATAATGGTTTTTTCATCAATAGTCTCTTGTTCTTCAATGTCCTTAAATAATTTATTAGTGATTATTTCTTTTTGGATAGAATCGATCAAATCATATTTATCCATAAAATGATAATAAAAAGTAGAACGATTAATCTTTGCTTCCTCTGTTATATCTGCTATTGAAATGTCTTCAAAATTCTTTCGCTTTGCTAGTGTATAAAATGCGTCAATTATAGACTGTCTAGTGCGCTGTATACGCGGGTCCTGTTTTTTCATACTTTCTCCTATTCCAACGAAAAAGTTTAGATCGGTTTGTTTTATAAATATGTTAACAAAGCCATTATATACTTTTTCAACAAATGTTGGAATTATTCAACTAACCTGCCCCGTTCGTTTAACAAGAAAATCAGAAACATTCTTTAGCAGAGCCAATTGAAGAAAAATTGTCGTGATAAGAAAACAAAAACATGTCGTGATAAAAGGAGTGGATTCTCCACTCCTCTTTTTATTTCCTATAATTGTTTAACAATCTGCCTTCGTTGCTAATTCAAGCCTCAAACTTCACTTTTCTTATCTTTCAGTAAAATAATGAAAGAAGGTCGGTTTTCTATTTTCAAAGAGCTGGCTCTATATGAGACCAGCTCCTAAATAACTTTTTATCTTCTTTTGTTTTTGTTTTGTTCTCTAAAGAAATTCCTTGCATTTTTCATGCCACCCATGCTGCCGAAGATGTCATTTATTTTTTCTTTTTCAATCATTCTAGAATTCAAGCTATCGTACTTCACCTCTTTTTTTAGCTTCCAATAGCTCTCCAACCGTTCAACTGACAAATGATTATCTTCTATGGCTTTTTGCACAGCGCAGTTCGGTTCACTTTTATGAGAACAGTCGTTAAAACGACATTGAGCCGCGAGATCATCAATGTCTGCAAACGATTTTGACAAATTCGCACCAATAATCCCAAGTTCCCGCATCCCGGGCGTATCAATGACAACACCTAAGCCCGGCAACAAGATTAGCTCTCGTCTTGTCGTGGTGTGTCGTCCCTTATCATCGCTTCGAATGCCACCGGTATCTAATACGCTGTGACCGAGAAGACAATTAATCAAGGTTGACTTTCCAACACCAGAAGAGCCAATGAATGCTACAGTCTGACCGCCTGATAGATACTTTTTCATGGATGGTTTCCAATCATCAGATAAACTAGTCGTTACAAGAACATCCACACCTATGGCAATCGATGATATGTCGTAAAGCCTGCTCTCAAGATCTTTACAAAGATCCGATTTGGTCAGCACAATAACTGGAGTCGCTCCGCTATCCCAGGCGATAGAAAGATAACGCTCTAGTCTCCGAAGATTAAAATCGTTGTTCAATGACATACAGATCAAAACGGTATCAATGTTTGTGGCCACTACTTGGAGATCACTTGTCGTCCCCGCCACTTTTCGTGCAAACACGCTTTTCCGTGTAAGCACATGGTGAATAATTCCGTTGCCTTGTGCGCCATCAGTTCGATCGATCATCACAAAATCTCCGACAGACGGGTATTCAGACATCGCTCTTACGCCGTGGAGAAACTTTCCCGATATTTCAGCTGTTAATTCCCCTTTTTCTGTGATTACCTTATATACGCTTTTAAATTGAGACGACACTCGCCCTATATAAAGATCTCTATATTTTTGAGACTCCTGAATAAATGTTTCAATAAGGCCTAAATGCTTCATATCTATTGTATTCAATGTTATAGCCTCCTAAAGTTTCGATTGTAACCTTTGGGAGGTCTTATGCAGGTATTATTTTGCACAACCCTCCCCGTTCGCTACAATCTCAGCCATATGCTTGTTAAACATAAAACTTCAACTCCTTTTCATTAATTGAGATAACTATATCATATTAACAGTTCCTCAAACAGTTCCTCAACTACTGGCTAAAAGAATCGGTTGGGACAAGGAGACCTTTGCGGTCAGTTGACAATTTATTTGGAAAGTTGGCGATAAAAGGGCCAAAGTTGACGATATATTCGGTAAAGTGATCGATATGTGTTAAAAGGAAAATCTCCTTCGATTAAGCATCTCTCAAGTGAACGAGAGTAAAAGCGAATGACCCCTCCTTACCCTTGGGTTTCGCCCTTCACAGGATTGAAGAAGGGAATTCTTTCGGAGATCTGTTAAACAATATCCCCGCTTGTTCTGCCATCACACGAGATGGAACTGTTATTCCATTCTTAAGCCACCATCCAACTAACCCTACGAAAGCTGAACTGAAAAATTGAATAAAAAATTTTTAAAAAAGGACATACTGTTAGTGACATATCACTGTTAATAACAGTATACTATTATTAACAGTATGGTGTTGCCGAAAAAAATTTTACATTTAAATTAGGAGGTTATATATTTCATGAAACATACAGGGAGACATACAGGTGCATTTCTTCTGCTATTTTTAACAGAGGGAGATAGCTATGGAGGGAAACTTCTGCAGAAATGTGAAGAAGAGCTTCCCATCAATCCAATTGATAGTGCCATCTTATATCGCACATTAAAATCATTAGAGAAAGAAGGTGCTGTTGAGTCTTATTTGGATACATCTGATCAGGATAAGCTGATAAAAATGTACAAAATTACTACATTTGGAAAAAGAAAATTAGAAGATTTTCAAATAGATATCGAAGAAAAAATGAAGAACTTATCGTTTTTCTTAAATAAATACAAGGAATGGAAGGAGTCTAATCATGATTAATGGCGCTATCCTCTACGCTATCGCTATTATTCTTCTCAGTATTTCTTTTATAAAAGATCGAAATAAAACAAGAGATGCTCTATTAAAGTCATGGAAAAGCTTTCGTAATATTATACCTGACATGCTATCAATTATGCTTTTCGTTGGACTATCACTATCTATATTAACTCCATCCTTAATTTCTTCAATCATTGGAGAAAAATCTGGATTGACAGGTATTGTTTATGCAGCATTAATTGGATCTATTGCACTAGTTCCAAGCTTTGTTGTATTTCCTCTTGGACATACATTAGTCCAAAATGGTGCAGGACTCCCTCAAGTAGCTGTATTAATGTCTACATTAATGTCAGTAGGAATCACAACTTTACCTATGGAAAAAAAGATATTTGGGCGAAGTTTTGCCTATTCTCGCAATGCATCTGCAGTGTTAATGTCTCTAATATTTTCATATATTATTTGGGTGGTGATGGGATGAATGAATTAAAAAGATATCGTTTCTTTTTCATTTTATTATTTGGGCTCATTATCCTTACTTTTATAAACCAATCGGTGGGATGGAACGCGTTTCAATTAACAGGAAAAAGCATTTTAGATATGCTGGTTCTACTCCCTCCTGTCTTAATATTCGTAGGTTTGCTTGACAAATGGGTAGAGAAAGAAACATTAATTAGATATATGGGGAGAAAATCCGGCATCTATGGCATTTTGTTCTCCCTATTATTAGGGGTAATTGCAGCTGGTCCCCTCTACGTAGCTTTTCCAATTGCGGCACTTTTATTAAAAAAAGGAGCAAGCATACGCTATATTGTATTTTTTTTAGGAGTCTGGACAACTGCAAAATTACCGGTTATTGTATATGAACTTGCTTCATTTGGAGTTAAATTTACACTCATTCACATTTGTTTTGGTTTGTTATTTTTCTATTTAATGGGTATTATTTTTGAGAAATTTTATAAGCATCGACAATTGTTAAAGTATGATATAACTGAAGACGTTTAGATTTAGATCGATAAATCTTTAAGCCCTCAATCCCAAATTCTTTTGTAGCTGCAGCTTTTAAATTTATAATATTCCATTAAGAGTTGGACTTCTCATGGAAAAATACTAGGGAATTAAGTTCTCCGTCCACAAGCCAAACATCAGCTTCTACACTCGTAAATCCATGTTCCAAAGCATCAGTTAATGGACGGATATGTTCGTAATCATTATGTGCGTGAGCTTTTGCAAGAGGGACCACAGTCTCTTGTTTAGATAATGGGGAATTACCTGCAGCAAAAACATCTGTGAATGACATCATGAAAATAGAAGCAATAAGGGTTAAAACAGCTAAGCATTTTTTCATCGTTTCTAGACCTCCTGTACTAATTGATTACCTTTTCCATTCTAGAGAGAAAACCATAGAATTCAATGAAATTAATAGATTCTTAAAGAATCCTTTGGCTAATTTACATATCGTATGTAAATGGTAAAATACTTTTATAAAAAATTAACAAAACGAATAATGCAATAGAAAAAATAATAATTTTATCTTTTGTTCAATAATCTTTAAACACAAAAAAGAGCAAAGGGCCGCCCCTTTGCTCTTTTTATGTTTAAAGATTAAGCTTTTTCCGTCATCCATTCTGCCGGATTTTGGCGCCACTCCTGCAGCTTCGCTAGATCGCCTTCAGCGATGATGCCTTTTTCTAACGCAACCTCAATAAGAGCAGAGTAGTTGCTCAACGAATAGGATGCTACGTTCGCCGCATCCAATTTGTCCTGCCCAGCCTGCAGCTCGTATGTAAAAATCGATACGATGCCAAGCACTTCGCAGCCCGCTTCACGCAATGCCTCTACGCATGTAATTGCGCTGCCGCCTGTTGAAATTAAATCCTCAACAACAACAACCTTTTGTCCTTCTGTTACTTTTCCTTCGATTTGATTGCCTTTGCCGTGGCTTTTTGCTTTGCTGCGTACATAGCACATTGGCAAGTTCATCAAATCGCTCACCCATGCAGCATGCGGAATGCCGGCTGTTGCTGTTCCTGCAATCACATCTGCCTCTGGGAAATGCGCTTCGATTAATTGCTGTAAGCCTTTCGCAATATCTTTTCTTACATTTGGAAAGGAGAGCGTTAAGCGATTGTCGCAATAAATAGGAGATTTAATACCAGAAGACCATGTAAATGGGTCATTTGGCCGTAAAAATACCGCTCCGATATCTAATAAGTGAGATGCGATTTGTTTTTTCATACAGTAGACCCCTCCCATTGTTGTGTTACCTTCTTATATGCCTCAAGCGGATTCTCCGCTTTTGTAATGCTTCGTCCAACTACGATATATGTGGAGCCTAATTCACGTGCACGCGCTGGTGTTGCAATGCGAACTTGATCATCAACATTGTCGTCTGCCATACGAATTCCAGGTGTAACCGTCACAAAGCCTTCTCCGCACGCTTCACGGATTTTCGGCACTTCAAGGGTTGAGCAAACAACACCGTCCAACCCGCTGTCTTGTGCGAGCTTCGCATAATGCAGTACCGTTTCTTCCAAGGATTTTTCAATCCACAGCTCCCTTTGCATCACTTCTTCAGATGTGCTCGTAAGCTGCGTTACGGCGATACAAATCGGCCGTTCTTTTCCTTCTGGCGTTCCTTCCTGCAACCCTTCGAGCGCCGCTTTCATCATATTCGTTCCGCCAGCAGCGTGAACATTAACCATATCCACACCAAGAATAGCGAGATTTCGCATAGCACTTTTTACGGTATTTGGAATATCATGCAGCTTTAAATCCAAGAAAATGCGGTGGCCTCGTTCCTTCAAATAGGTGATAATGCTCGTCCCTTCCCGGTAAAACAACTCCATACCGACCTTTACAAATAGCGATTCCTCACCGAAATGTGCAAGAAACTGCTCGACTTCCTTTTGGCTCGGGAAATCAAGCGCGACTATAGGTGTTCGCATTCTTCCAGCTCCTTCCGTGACAGTCTGAAATGTGATCATACCCAAGCTCTTCAAGAAGCTGCGGCAATTCTTCAATAATCTGCGGACATACGTATGGGTCTACGAAGTTTGCTGTTCCGACTGCTACGGCACTTGCACCTGCATAGAAAAATTCAATTACGTCCTCTGCTGTTTCTACGCCGCCCATGCCGATAATCGGAATCTCTACCGCTTGGCTTACTTCATAAATCATGCGAAGTGCAACTGGTTTAATCGCAGGGCCGGATAAACCGCCTGTCCGATTGGCAAGAATTGGCTTTGCTGTTTTTAAATCCAGGCGCATGCCAATAAGCGTGTTAATCATTGTTAACCCGTCAGCACCAGCTTGTTCAATTGCTTTTGCCATATCCACGATGTTTGCTACATTTGGAGATAGTTTTACATAAACAGGTACCTCTGATACCTCTTTTACTTTCTTTGTTAAGTCCGCTGCAATTTCGGGTATCGTTCCAAAGGCAATTCCACCTGTTTTTACATTTGGACAAGAGATATTTAATTCAAGCGCATGTACGTTCGGCGCCTTTGAAATTTCTTTCGCTACTGCAACATAATCCTCTGTCTGCGATCCCGCTACATTAGCGATAATCGGCACATCAAACTGCTCAAGCCATGGCAATTCCTCGCTTACTACCTTCTGAAGCCCTGGGTTTTGGAGGCCGATTGCATTTAGCATGCCAGCTGGTGTTTCTGCCACACGCGGCGTTGGATTTCCAAAACGCGGCTGTTCTGTTGTTGCTTTAATCATAATAGAGCCAAGAATGCTTAAATCATACAGGTTGGCGTATTCACGTCCGAATCCAAAGCAGCCGGATGCCGGCATAATTGGGTTCTTCAAGGAAAGACCCGGCAATTCTACTTGTAATCGACTCATAATACAACCTCCCCTGCTTTAAATACTGGTCCATCACTGCAAATCTTTTTATAAGAATAACCATTCGGATCGCTTTGCAAATGGCATACGCAGGCGAAGCAAGCGCCAATGCCGCAGCCCATCCGCTCTTCAAGCGAGATATACGCTTTTCGATCCTGGTACCGTCCGTCTAATGCTTTTAGCATAGGCGTCGGGCCGCATGAATAAAGAATATCAAAGGTAATGCCGTTTTGGTCAATCACATCTGTAACAAATCCCTTTGTTCCATGTGTGCCGTCCACTGTTGCTACGTATGTGTCGCCGAGCTCTGCAAATTTTTCCTCATAAAACACATTCTCCTTCGATTGAAATCCGAGAATGTGAATAACGCGAACGCCTCGTGCTGTAAGCTGCTGCGATAATTCATATAATGGAGGAACACCGATTCCGCCTCCAACTAAGCAAGCTGTTTGTCCCGGCTCTGCTTCTTCAACTGGAAACCCGTTACCTAACGGACCGAGCACGTCCACTTCATCGCCTGTGCGCTTATTCGCTAAAAGAGATGTACCCTTTCCTTCCGCGCGGTACAGCATAGTGAATTCATTCTTGTCCTTGTCCACGTTGCAAATGCTGATCGGGCGGCGAAGCAGAGGAGAATGCCCCTCTGCCACCTTGATATGCACAAACTGCCCGGGTTCGTTCATTTGCTGCACAAGACTGCCTGCTAACGTCAACTCATAAATATTTTTTGCGATTGCTTGCTGACGGACGACGGTCATGAGCTGCTTTTTCATCATGAATACACCGCCTGTTGACGAGTCGGAACTGTTATTTCCTTCATTTGAACTGCTGAGAATGTCATCGATTCAATAACTTGTAAAATCGCTCTCGTTGTATCAAGAGATGTTAAGCATGCAACACCGTTTTCAACGGATTCACGGCGAATACGGAAACCGTCGCGCTCAGGCTGCTTGCCCTTCGTTAATGTGTTGATAACAAACTGCGCTTTTCCTTGGCGGATAATGTCAAGCAGGTTATAATCCTCAGAATCAATTTTGTTCACAAATTGAACCGGAATGCCGCCTTGCTGCAAGTATTTCGCTGTGCCAGCTGTCGCCATAATGTTGAAGCCGATATCGTAGAAGCGTTTCGCGATTTCAAGCGCCTCTGCTTTATCTTTATCTGAAACCGTAATAATTACTGAGCCGTGCGTTGGGATGTTAATGCCCGCTGCGATTAAGCCTTTATACAATGCTTTCTCAAGCGTTGTATCTTTACCCATAACCTCGCCTGTTGATTTCATTTCAGGGCCGAGTGTTGTATCAACAGAACGCAGCTTCGCAAACGAGAATACTGGTGCTTTTACATACACTTCGTTCGCCTCTGGGTGGTAGCCTGTGCCATAGCCAAGCTCCTTCAGTGTGCTGCCAAGAATAACCTTTGTTGCAATGTTCGCCATTGGCACGCCAGTAATTTTGCTTAAGAATGGTACAGTACGGCTTGAACGAGGGTTTACCTCTAGCACGTATACCTCATCTTTGTATACAACGAACTGGATGTTAAGCAAGCCGACGATGTTTAAGCCTTTTGCAAGGGAAATCGTATGCTGTACAATCTTATCTTTAATTTCTTGCGTTAAGCTTTGAGATGGATATACTGCAATCGAGTCACCAGAGTGAACGCCCGCGCGCTCGATATGCTCCATAATACCTGGGATGTATACATCTGTGCCGTCAGAAATTCCGTCAACCTCGATTTCTTTTCCGATCATGTAACGGTCAATGAGTACTGGATGATCCGCATGTACTTTTACCGCGTTTTGCATATAGTGCAGAAGCTCTTCCTTGCGGTATACGATTTCCATCGCGCGTCCGCCAAGAACGTAGGATGGTCTTACAAGCACTGGATAGCCGATTTCTTCTGCGATCACAACTGCTTCTTCTACCGCTGTCGCTGTTTTACCTTTAGGCTGCGGAACGCCAAGCGCTGTTAAAGTCGCTTCAAATTTATCACGATCTTCCGCACGGTCTAAGTCTTCAAGAGATGTTCCTAAAATTTTCACGCCGCGTGCCTCAAGCTTAGCAGCAAGGTTGATTGCTGTTTGACCGCCGAACTGAACGATAACGCCTTCTGGCTTCTCTAAGTCGATAATATGCATTACATCTTCGATTGTTAATGGCTCGAAGTATAATTTGTCAGAAATACTGAAGTCTGTAGATACTGTTTCCGGGTTGTTATTGATGATAATCGCTTCATAACCCGCTTCTTTAATCGCCCATACAGAGTGTACAGTCGCATAGTCAAACTCGATCCCTTGACCGATGCGGATCGGACCGGAACCTAGTACAACAACACTCTTGCGATCTGATACGATTGATTCGTTTTCATCTTCGTACGTGCTGTAGAAATACGGTGTAGCAGATTCGAACTCAGCCGCACATGTATCTACCATTTTGTAGACAGGGATAATGCCGTTTTGCTTTCTTGTGGCATAAATCGCACTTTCATCTGTACCCCATACGGATGCGATGTAACGGTCACTAAAGCCCATTTCCTTCGCTTCTTGAAGCACTTCAAGGTTTCCTACGTTTTCCTTCAACTGCTTCTCCATGTTTACGATGTTTTCAATTTTTTGCAGGAAGAAGAAGTCCATTGCGCTCCAGTCATGAATTTCTTCTTTTGTTACGCCTTGACGGATTGCTTCCGCTACGATGAATAAACGCTCATCATCCGCTTTTGCAATACGCTTTTGCATTGTTTCCTTATCAAGCTCTTTTAAGTGATCCATTTCTAAATGGTACACGCCAAGCTCTAGAGAACGAACTGCTTTTAAAAGCGATTCTTCTAACGTACGGCCCATCGCCATAACTTCGCCTGTTGCCTTCATTTGTGTGCCGAGAAGACGGTTTGCGTCCTCGAACTTGTCAAACGGCCAGCGTGGGATTTTGGATACAACATAGTCAAGCGCAGGCTCGAAGCATGCAAATGATGTTTTCGTAACTGGGTTGATGATTTCATCCAGTGTTAAGCCTACTGCGATTTTCGCTGCCAATTTTGCAATTGGGTAACCAGTTGCTTTCGATGCAAGCGCAGAAGAACGGCTTACGCGCGGGTTTACTTCAATTACATAGTACTGGAAGCTGTCTGGATCCAGTGCAAGCTGTACGTTACATCCGCCTTCGATACCTAGCGCGCGAATAATTTTTAAAGATGTATTACGCAGCATTTGGTATTCACGGTCGCTTAGCGTTTGGCTAGGCGCAACAACGATGGAATCCCCTGTATGAACACCTACTGGGTCAATGTTTTCCATGTTACATACAACAATTGCGTTGTCGTTTGCGTCACGCATTACTTCGTACTCGATTTCCTTGCAGCCAGCGATACTCTTCTCAAGCAAACATTGTGTCACAGGGCTGTGCTTCAAGCCGCTTGATACGATTTCAACTAATTCTTCGTCGTTTGAGCAAATACCGCCGCCCGTTCCGCCAAGCGTAAATGCCGGACGCACGATTACCGGGAAGCCGATTTCTTTTACAAAAGCCTGAGCTTCTTCTAGTGTATGAATAATTGTACTTTGCGGGATTGGCTCGTTAAGCTCCTGCATTAAAGTGCGGAACAAATCACGGTCTTCCGCACGCTCAATTGCAGAAAGCTTCGTTCCTAAAATTTCTACGCCGCACTCATCTAATACGCCGGATTTCGCTAATTCTACCGCCATGTTCAAGCCTGTTTGGCCGCCTAATGTAGGAAGCACCGCATCTGGACGTTCTTTGCGAATGATTCGGCTCACAAACTCTACTGTTAATGGCTCAATATATACTTTATCGGCAGTTGCCGTATCAGTCATGATTGTCGCAGGGTTGGAGTTAACAAGAATAACTTTGTATCCTTCTTCTTTCAGCGCCTGACACGCTTGTGTACCGGAGTAGTCAAACTCCGCTGCTTGCCCGATAACGATTGGGCCGGATCCGATTACTAAGATTGTATTAATGTCTAAACGTTTTGGCATAACGCTTCCCCTTCCTTCTTGCAGTTTTCAATCATGCTTAAAAATTGGTCAAATAAGTGGTTCGCATCCTCTGGTCCAGGAGATGCCTCTGGGTGATATTGCACTGTAAATGCCGGCGCTTCTTTATGGCGCAATCCTTCTATTGTGCCGTCATTTAGCGCTACATGCGTAACTTCAAGCTTTGTATTGGCAATAGATGATGGTTCTACTGTATAGCCGTGGTTTTGCGCTGTAATGTCTACTCTTCCTGTTACTAGGTTTTTAACCGGATGGTTAGAGCCGCGGTGGCCGAACTTAAGCTTCTCTGTATCTGCTCCGCTTGCCAGTGCGAACAGCTGATGGCCAAGGCAGATGCCGAACAATGGTACTTTGCCGATAAGCTCACGAACTGTTTCAATTGCTTCAGGTACATCCTTTGGATCTCCAGGGCCGTTGCTTAGCATAATGCCATCTGGATTTAAACGCAGGATTTCAGCAGCGCTTGTATTGTACGGTACAACAACTACATCACAGTTGCGGTTGTTTAGCTCTCTCAAAATACCGTGCTTCATGCCGTAATCCACAAGAACAACGCGGTAGCCGCGTCCCGGGCTTGGATAAGCATGTCCTGTCGATACTTGCTTTACCTGACCTGTATATGCAGTGTCCTTCAGCTGATTTACCACTTCGTTCACATCAGCATCCATACCGCACAAACGGCCGCGAAGTGTACCGTGCTGACGAAGGATTCTTGTCAGCTTACGTGTATCAATACCGGAAAGACCAGGAATATCACGCTCTTTTAGGTATTCATCAAGCGACAAATCACTGCGGAAGTTTGATGGATGATCGCATACTTCCTTTACGATTAATCCATGAATAGATGGGTTGATTGTTTCAAAGTCGTCACGGTTAATGCCGTAGTTTCCAATTAACGGATACGTAAGTGTAACAATTTGTGAGCAGTAGGAAGGATCAGATAGAATTTCTTGGTAGCCTGTCATCCCTGTGTTAAATACAACTTCTCCAGCTTTCTCTGTCTCACCGCCAAATGCTTTCCCGATAAATACCGTTCCATCTTCTAAAATCAGCTGTCGCTTCTTCATGCGAATACACTCTCCTTTTGCCATGCAATTTTACCGCCGACAAGTGTCATAACTGGCCATCCTTTACATTTCCAGCCAGCAAACGGCGTGTTTTTCCCTTTTGATACGAATGTTGCCGGATCAATCTCTTGTTCTTCTTCTAAGTTTACAATTGTAATGTCTGCTTTTTTACCAACCTGAAGACGACCGCTATCAAGGCCAAATGTTTCAGCCGGTTTCACTGTTAGGAATTCCACAAGCTGCGCTAACGTTAAAATGTTTGTTTCAACGAAGTTCGTGTATAGCAGCGGGAACGCTGTTTCAAGTCCTGTAATCCCAAACGGAGCACGTTCAATGCCAAGCGCTTTTTCCTCTGCTGTATGCGGAGCGTGGTCTGTTGCGATCATATCAATTGTTCCATCAAGCAATCCTTCGATAAGCGCCGCTCTGTCGTCTGCCCCGCGAAGAGGCGGATTCATTTTAAAGTTTGGATCAAGTCCAACGATGTCTTCATCACACAGCAGCAAGTGATGCGGTGAAACCTCAGTCGTCACACGAATGCCGGCACGCTTTGCATCGCGCACAACACGAACCGATTCCTTCGTGCTAATATGACAAACATGGTAATGACAATCAGCTGCTTCTGCGAGCAACACATCGCGTGCGATATGAACAGATTCACAAACAGAAGGAATTCCATTTAAGCCATTTTCCTTAGAAAACGTTCCTTCATGAACACAGCCTTTATTAATCAATGTATTTTCTTCACAATGCGCCACGATCGGCATATGTATCGCCGCCGCTCGCTTCATTGCTTCTAGCATCTTGCTTGCATCTTGCACACCGACACCATCATCTGTAAAAGCGAAGGCTCCCAATTTCTTTAAAGCCTCAAAATCAGTCAATTCTTCTCCAAGCTGACGCACTGTAATTGCAGCATATGGCAGAACATTTACATGTGCGCTTTCAGAAATGCGTTTTTGCAAATTTTCCATATGTTCCACGCTGTCTGGAACAGGACGCGTATTCGGCATGGAGCAAATTGTTGTAAATCCGCCTTTTGCCGCAGCAAGCGTACCAGTTGCAATTGTTTCCTTATGCTCTCCGCCCGGCTCTCGTAAATGCACGTGAACATCAATGAATCCTGGGGCAATCAGATGCCCTTGTATGTTAATCACTTGTGCGTCTTTGCTTTCTAGGTTTTCTCCTATCTCTGCAACTACGCCATCCTGAATGAGTATATCAGTTTTGATGGTGTTTCCTTCTTCATTTACATACAAACCGTTTTTAAACAAGTAATTCATGGTTCACCCCTCCTAATTCTGCTGACAACGCGCGCTTTAACACTGCCATTCTTACATATACACCGTTCTCCATTTGCTTGAAGATTCGGGAACGTCCGCATTCTACGAGTTCATCTGCAATTTCAACGCCTCGGTTGACTGGCGCAGGATGCAAAATGATGCTTCCCGGCTTCATACGCTGCTCCCTCTCAATTGTTAAGCCATGCTGCTCATGATAATCCCTCATAATATGCTCTGCAAACTTGTCATGCCGTTCATGCTGAACGCGCAGTAGCATAAGAACATCTACCTGAGGAATGAGTTCATCAAGAGATTCGTATGTTCCGAAAGAATTTTGTTCATCCATCCACTCTTTTGGGCTTGCGAAAAAGACGCTGGCTCCTAATTTTGTTAACGCCTCAGCATTGGAACGTGCTACGCGGCTATGGCGGATATCCCCGACAATCGCGATCTTCAGCCCCTCAAAGCTGCCAAACTCCTGCCCGATCGTAAGCAAATCAAGTAAGGATTGCGTCGGGTGATTGCCGCATCCGTCGCCTGCATTTAAAATCGGAATGTTTATTTTTCCCCTAAGCTCATCAAAATAACGATCCTCTGGGTGGCGGATGACAACAGCTTTTGCTCCGATGGATTGCAAGGTTTTTACAGTATCATACAGCGTTTCCCCTTTTTGTACGCTCGATGATTCTGCGGAAAAGTTGAGAACCTCAAGTCCAAGACGCTTTTCTGCTACTTCAAAGCTAAAGCGCGTTCTTGTACTTGCTTCAAAGAACAAATTTGCGACAAATGTTTTCTCCTTTGGCTGTACAATGCAGCCGCGGGCAAATTCTTCAGCGTCCTTTAAAATCTCTTTTATCTCCTGCACTGATAACTCGCTCATCGTTAGCAAATGCTTCACTGTCATCCTAATCCCTCATTCCTGTGTTTTATCATACTACATCGGCATATTTATAACAATACGTGAATAAAAATACCCTGATCTTTATGAGACCAGGGTGTAAAAAGTTTAAGCATTTTTTACACCCTTTCAAGTCTCACGGGACTTACTTAAAAGGTGGTTATGATACTTTTCGTTGTTTAGTTGATTTCTTTCCCTCTTTTGCTGAAGGAAGAACAAGATTTAAAAGCACACCGATAATCGCGGAAAGCGCCATGCCTTCTACCTGGAACGATTGGCCGATATGAATAACGGCCCCTCCAATTCCAAGAACAAGGATCACAGAAGCGATCACCAGGTTGCGTTTTTCGCCAAAATCTACTTTATCGTCAATCATCGTACGCAAGCCGCTTGATGCTATAATTCCGAACAAGAGGATAGACACACCGCCCATAACAGGTGTTGGAATTGTGCTAATTAATGCAGAAACCTTTCCTACAAATCCAAACACGATTGCCATGACTGCCGAACCCACGAATAAATATACACTGTATGCACGTGTAATCGCGAGTACACCAATATTTTCGCCGTATGTTACGCTTGGCGGCCCTCCAAGAAGAGCAGCTGCCATTGTCGCTACCCCGTCACCCAATAATGAACGGTGTAATCCTGGCTTTTGAAACAAATCACGATTAATAACATTTCCAAGTACGATTTGATGCCCAATATGCTCCGAAATTGTTACAACCGCTACCGGAACCATAAGAAGAATAATTGTCCAAGAAACTCCTGGTGTGTATGTTAAAAACGGAATCGTAAAGTCCGGTACTGCAAACCATTTTGCATCAATTACTTTTTGAAAATCTACCAGGCCTTGCGTATAAGCAAATACGTATCCGCCGATAATGCCCAGCAGGACAGGGATGATGCTAAAAAAGCCTCTTGCAAAAATGGAGAAAGCAATTGTAATGGCAAGTGTTACTAAAGCAACTGAAAAATTTGTTAAGCTGTATTTTCCGTCTGCATCATTCATAGCCATATTAACCGCTGTACCTGCAAGTCCAAGTCCGATTACCATAATTACGGGCCCTACAACGACTGGCGGCAATAGCTTCATCACCCAGCCGGATCCTGCTTGCTTGATGATTATTGCAATAATCGCATAGACAAGACCTGCTAGAAACGCTCCCACCATTGCGGCTCCCGGACCACCTGATGCTTTTACTGCAATAATTGGCGCGATAAACGCAAAGGATGAACCAAGATAAGCCGGCATTTGCCCTTTTGTAATTAGAATGAAGGTAAGTGTTCCAACCCCGCTTGTAATAAGTGCAACTGCTGGATTTAGTCCGGTCAGGAAGGGTACGAGAACTGTTGCACCAAACATAGCAAACAAGTGCTGAATGCTTAGTAAGAACCATTTTCCCGGGCTTGGTATTTCGTGAATATCAAGTACTGGTTTTTGCATAAAAAATAAATCCTCCTCATAAATAAAAAACTCTTTGCGTCCGTTGCACAAAGAGTCCTGTACATCCATATGCCGTGCGATCAGGCATGCGGAAGTAGAGACCCTTTGACAGCCTCACGGGACTGCTTTTAAAAGGGCATTACTAGTTAGTAGTATATGCTTACTTTATCCTCTGTATCCACTTCGCTTAGAGCCACAACAATGCGCTCCTCGCTGGATGTTGGAATGTTTTTGCCGACATAATCGGCGCGAATCGGCAGTTCGCGGTGACCGCGGTCAACAAGCACTGCCAGTTGAATTTGTGACGGTCTTCCGATATCCATTAGCGCGTCCATAGCAGCGCGCACTGTTCTGCCTGTATACAGTACATCATCTACGAGTACTACCTTTTTATTAGTAATATCGATTGGAATATCTGAGCCCTTAACAAGCGGATCATTGTCTTGTTGAAGTGTTAAATCATCGCGGTACAGCGTGATATCCAATTCCCCAATCGCAACTGCTTTTCCCTCAAATTGTTCGATTCGTTCTGCTAAACGTTTTGCTAGAAAAATTCCTCTCGTTTTAATACCAACGAGAACAAGTTCGTCTACTCCTTTATTACGTTCTACAATTTCATGACTAATGCGTGTTAAAGCGCGGCGAACCATTTGCTCATCCAATACAACTGCTTTTTCCGTCACTTGTTTCACCCCTAGGCTGTTGTTGTCAGGAAGCCATAAGAAAAGCGGACACGATCGGTCTACCTTTTCTTACAAAAAAAGTCCTCTCGCCGCGCGCGCAAGAGGACCTTGAAAAAGGGTATACGTCACCCTGTTTCTTTCAAACCGTCTCCTTCTCAACCTCACGGGGCTGCGTTAAAGGACTTATTGAATTGTTAACATTATCTCAGTATTTCTTTAACCTGTCAAGATAATCGACGCAAATATTCAAGCAGATGTGCAAAATCTTGTGGAAGAGGCGCTTCAAACTCCATATACTCCCCTGTTCGCGGATGCGTAAATCCTAAAATACCAGCATGAAGCGCTTGCCCGCCAATATCCAGTGTTTTCTTCGGACCATACTTTGGATCTCCCGCAAGCGGATAGCCAATGTACTTCATATGAACACGAATCTGATGCGTTCGTCCCGTTTCAAGCCGGCATTCTACATACGTAAAATCCTTAAAGCGCTCAAGAACGCGGAAATGTGTAACAGCGTTCTTTCCATTTTCATCAATCGTCATGCTTTGGCGGTCCACTTTATCACGGCCGATCGGCGCATCAACCGTTCCTGTATCATGCGGGATCACCCCGTGCACAATCGCTTTATACCGTCTTGTTACCGTCTTTGCAACAAGCTGATTCACAAGCGACTCATGTGCCATGTCGTTTTTTGCGACCATCAATAAGCCAGATGTATCCTTATCAATACGGTGCACAATTCCCGGGCGCATGACACCATTAATACCTGATAGATCTTTACAATGATACATTAAGCCGTTTACGAGCGTTCCGGTTACATGGCCAGGCGCAGGATGCACAACCATACCGCGCGGCTTGTTCACAACGAGAACATCACGATCCTCATAATAAATGTCAAGATCCATTGGCTCCGGTAATACATCAAGCACTTCAGGCTCTGGCACCGTAATTGCAATGGCATCTCCTGTTTTTGCTTTGTAATTTCCTTTGACGACTTGTCCGTTTACAGTTACAATTCCGTCCTTAATCCATTGCTGCACTTGCGAACGCGACCATTCTGCATTAATGCTCGCAACGACCTTATCAATTCGCTCTTTGTTCTGCTCTTCTGTTACCTTTTGTTGTACAACCTCTTGCATGCCTTCTTCTACTCCTTCGCTTTCTTACCTTCAAGCAGCGTTTGAATCATGATGAGCGCTACACCAATGCAAAGCGCGGAATCAGCGACATTAAATACAGGAAAGTTATAAGAAAAAATATACGTGTGAATAAAATCCACTACTTCTTTCCTCCATACACGATCGATGAAATTTCCGATTGCTCCGCCTAAAATAAGCGACAGCGCCAACCCTAAAAACTTGTCCTGCTTCCCGTACTTCTGTATATAATAGACGACTCCGATTACAAAAATAACTGTGATAATATAAAAGAACCACATTTGATTTTGTAACATACCCCATGCAGCCCCACGATTCCGGTGAGACGTTATGTATAGCACATTATCAATGATTGGAATACTTTCACCGAGCTCCATATTTTTTACAATGAGCCATTTTGTGAATTGATCAATTGCAATGACAACTAGCGCAATCAAATAATATATCATTTTTCTTTCCCCCGCCATGACAGTGTACTTCAAAAGTTTAGCACACGTCTAAACTTTTCACAATGAATGGCTTCATAAAGAGAATAAAATGTAAATTGAGGTGTAAAATAACAATGTTATTTTTCCTTATACTGTTTTTAAGCGTTCATATAAAAATTCATGAGCTGTTCGCGCCGTCGGCATAATCCGCAACTGCTCCAGCGGCAGAAGCTTTCCTGTTTCCTCACAAATGCCGTACATTCCTATTTCCATTTTAAATAAGGCACGTTCTACATCCTTTAAATCCTCTTGTATATGGTGCAGCACCGTTTTTCGTTTTACTTCCTCTTCGGACACCACAATGCCCCGCTCCTCAGTTGTTTCCATTTGGTATAAACGGTTTTGTTCCTGCTTTAGCCGTGCTCTTAACTCTCGTTTCATCAACTCAAGCTCATACTTAATTTCGAAGTATGTTTTTATATTCACGCTGTTATCCCTCCATCACCGTTTAACGTAGCTTTAGTTTATCCAAAAAGCCCGCCCTTACAAGCCACAAGTTTTTCCTATTAGAATGAGCGGACACGGCCCGGTTTGCTTGCGAAAGAGGCAGTTCTCTGCCCCCAGCAAGCAGGTTATGGGAAGAGGGCAGCGTACCCCAAAACGTTATACTTTCTTCAAAATATAAAGAAAAGGGACTCACTCATCCAATTATGAGTTAGTCCCTTTGTTTTTACTTCACATAGTTCTCTTTTACAACAGTTGCACAGCGCGGGCATAGTGTTGGATGCTCGCTGTCTTGGCCCACTTCCGTAGAAACAGTCCAACAGCGCTCGCATGTTTCACCCTCTGCCTGCTTTACAACAACAGCAGTATGCTCATATTTATGCGCTTCAGCTGGCGCATCCTCAATTGTTCCTGCAACCTCAAATCCGGAGACAATAAACAATTGCTTAACATCTTCTTTAATGGATGCGAGCAATGCATGCATTTCCTTTGTTGGATACAGCGTAATGCTTGCATTTAACGACTTGCCAATAATTTTCGCGTTACGCGCTTCCTCAAGTGCTTTTAACACATCATCGCGCAGGCTTAAAAACGCATCCCATTTGCTTTGCAATTCTTCAGCATTCGCCACCTTCACTGCTTCCGGCATATCCGTTAATTGGACACTTTCTTCGCTCACACCAGGCACGTATGCCCATACCTCATCAGCAGTATGAGGTAAAACAGGAGAAACAAGCTTCGTTAACGCGACCAGCACCTCGTATAATACCGTTTGAATAGCACGGCGATCATGGTTATCAGCGCCTTCGATATATAAAATATCTTTCGCAAAATCTAAATAGAACGCACTGAGATCAATTGTACAGAAGTTATGAAGCGCGTGATACATTGCCGCAAAATCGTATGTTTCATACGCTCCCTTTACTTTATTGATTAGGTTGTTTAGCTTCACCAGCATATAGCGATCAACTTCACGAAGCTGCTGGGCGCTTAATGCATGCTGACTTGGCTTGAAATCAAATAGGTTTCCAAGCAAGAAGCGGAACGTATTGCGAATTTTGCGGTATACTTCTGCAACCTGCTTTAAGATATCATCAGAGATGCGCACATCAGATTGATAATCAACAGATGCAACCCATAAACGAAGAATATCCCCGCCCAATTGATCCATAATTTTTTGTGGAACTACGACGTTTCCAATTGATTTACTCATTTTGCGGCCTTCTCCGTCTAAGACGAAACCATGGCTAAGCACACCTTTATACGGCGCCTTTCCTGTTACTGCAACCGCAGTCGACAAGGAAGAGTTAAACCAGCCGCGATATTGGTCAGATCCTTCTAAATACAAGTCTGCCGGACGCTGCAGGTCATCGCGTTCTTCTAATACAGCCTGATGAGAAGAACCAGAGTCAAACCAAACGTCCATAATGTCCGTTTCTTTACGGAAGCGGCCGTTCGGGCTGCCCGGATGCGTGAAGCCTTCTGGAAGCAGATCTTTTGCTTCGCGCTCGAACCAAACGTTTGAGCCGTGCTCACGGAAAAGATGAGCTACATGGTTAATCGTCTCATCTGTAATGATGGCTTCGTCATTTTCCGCGTAGAATACAGGAATTGGAACGCCCCATGCGCGTTGGCGGGAAATACACCAATCACCGCGGTCACGTACCATATTATACAGACGTGTTTCTCCCCATGCTGGTACCCATTTCGTCTCCTCTACTGCCTGCAGCAACTCGCTGCGGAATGCATCAATGGACGCGAACCATTGCGCTGTCGCCCGGAAAATGATCGGCTTTTTCGTTCTCCAATCGTGCGGATAAGAGTGCGTAATAAAGCTTAGCTTCAGCAGCGCTCCAACCTCTTCCAGCTTTTGACCGATTGGTTTGTTCGCCTCTTCATAAAACAGCCCTTCAAAACCTGGCGCATCCTTTGTCATGCAGCCTCTGTCATCCACTGGGCATAATACGTCCAGACCGTACTTTTGACCAACAATAAAGTCATCTTCCCCATGGCCAGGCGCCGTATGCACGCAGCCCGTACCTGCATCTGTTGTAACATGTTCACCAAGCATAACGAGGGAATCACGGCCATACAGCGGATGCTTCGCCACGATATACTCCATTTCGCTTCCCTTTAATGTTCTAACAACCTCAGGGTTTTCCCAGCCAATTGCATTTGTCACAGACTCCAATAATGCGGAAGCAATAATGTATTTCGCGCCGCCGACTTTTACTACGCTATATTCTAACTCCGGATGGATAGAAATACCTAGGTTCGCTGGAATTGTCCATGGCGTTGTCGTCCAAATAACAAATTTCTCATCGCCCTCTAGTACACCCTTTCCATCCTTCACATCAAATGCTACATAAATGGATGGGGATTTTTTGTCCTTATATTCAATTTCCGCTTCAGCTAATGCAGATTCACTTGTCGGAGACCAGTACACAGGCTTTAGACCTTTATAAATATAGCCCTTTTTCGCCATATCGCCGAATACTTTAATTTGCTGTGCTTCATATTCCGGCTTTAATGTGATGTACGGATTCCACCAATCACCGCGAACACCTAAGCGAAGGAACTGCTGGCGCTGACGATCGATTTGCTCATACGCATACTCTTCACAAAGCTTACGGAATTCAGCAACTGTCATTTCCTTGCGCTTGACTCCTTTATTTGTTAAAGCCTGCTCAATTGGAAGTCCATGCGTATCCCAGCCTGGAACATACGGTGCATGATAGCCGCTCATTGATTTATAGCGAACGATAAAATCCTTTAACACCTTGTTTAATGCATGACCCATATGAATATCACCGTTTGCGTACGGCGGCCCATCATGCAGCACAAATAGCGGACGACCCTGCGTGCGCTGCTGCACCTTTTCATAAATGTTCATTTCAGCCCATTTCGCTTGCACATCAGGCTCGCGCTTTGGCAAATTGCCGCGCATTGGAAACTCTGTTTGCGGCATTAATAACGTGTCTTTATACTCCATAGTAATCCTCCTCATCATCCGGACATAGGCACAAAAAAGAGACCTCCTCATCCCCCAAAAAAGGGACGAGAAGGTCTCCCGCGGTACCACCCTTATAAATACAAGACTATGCCTGTATCCACTTCATATTCGTAACGCGAATGCACGCCTGCGCCTACTCATTCGTTCAGCGCGGAACTCCAGGGTGATATTCCTTTTTCCTCCTTAACCGGGCTCTCACCTTCCCCGATTCGCTATGTAAGGGTGTGAAAAAAGTACTTGTCCCTATCTCCGTATTTATCGATACTATTTGTTATTGAATTATATGTAATTCTCGCGAAAACGTCAAGTTTACAAGGAAGCTTCTTCCTGTTTAAGCAATTCAGATTCCTCAAGCTCCATAAGCTTGTCCCAGTCATCATTGTTAAGCATATCCAGCTGCGCTTCCAGCAGCATGCGAAAACGCGTACGAAACACCTTCGACTGCTTTTTTAATTCCTCAATATCGAAGGAGACCTTTCTTGATTTTACAAGCGCTTCGTTAATGATACGATCCGCATTTTTTTCCGCTTCACGAATGATAAGCTTTGCTTCTTTTTGTGCATTCCGCTTTACCTCTTCCGCCGCTTCCTGCGCAATTAAAATTGATTTATTTAGCGTATCTTCAATGGAGGAGAAATGATGGAGGCGTTGCTCTAAATCTGCAGCTTTTTCCTCTAACATTTTTTTCTCGCGGATGACATGCTCGTAGTCTTTAATAACCTGATCTAAAAACTCATTTACTTCATCTTCATCGTAACCGCGAAAGCCGCGGCTAAATTCTTTGTTATGAATATCTAATGGTGTTAAAGGCACCCGTGCCACCTCCAAGTAGTCGTCTAAAAATACATTTTGATTATATGTGTTCGACAAAACAAGCGGTTTTCCTTCCTGCAGCTTGTTTATTTTCGCAGTCCGTATAGAATTCTCCATTTGTCACGCTTTGATTTTCCATCTACCGACAGCAATTTTCCTCGGCCGTAGCCGCGGACAGAAAAGGCATCACCTGCATAGCACTCATACGAGGGCTGCTCTACTACCTTCCAATTCACCTTGACAAGGCCGTTTTTAATGAGCGGAGAAACCTTTTGTCTGGAGAGATTAAAAATCTCAGCAATTAAAACATCTAGACGCATTGAGGATACAGTACCTGACTTTTCTGTCCATTCCTCCTGCTGATGTAAAATATCCTCTGGCGAAACGGTCGATAACGAAACGCTTGCCTTCCCAACAGATTGTAAATTCATGCGGATATAATCCGTTACCTCTTTTGCCACAGCCATCTGGATGCGTTCCTGCTGCAAGACAATATCGCCGTACTTCCCGCGCTTCATACCAAGCGACATAAGCGCCCCGAGTACTTGTCGATGCTCAATGGTATGAAATTTGGACGCGTATGAAATTTCGAGTGTTTCCACTTGAAATTCCTCCAGCTCAGGCTGGATATAAGACGGATAAATCAGCGCTCTTTTTCGTTCAGCTTGCTCAAAAGCACCGAAAAATTGTACAGCTGCCTCCGATTGACTGCCAATGATCATGGAAAGGATTTGCTGCTCGCGCGGGTCAAGAAAATCCGTCAATTTCATTTTATGATACTGCTCGGCCGCCTCCTTCCACTCTAATGCTTGATCAACGAAGACGGCCTCTTCAGCCCGAAAATGATCATAAATGCTCATAGTATTCTCCCAATTACAAAACCATCTGTACTAAACGCGCCAAACCGATTTTCGCAAAGCGCAAAACGAGGATAGCTACGATTGGCGAAATATCGATCATGCCGAGCGGGGGAATGAAACGGCGAAACGGCTCTAAATACGGCTCGCAAATACGAGCTAAAAAGTGCCCAAAGCTTGAGTCCCGTGCGCCCGGCAGCCAAGAAAGTAAAATATATACGATTAAGGCGTAGTAATAAATATCAAATAGCAAAAACAAAGCATTCAACACAACAGCCATGATGCTTACCACCTTTTATTGTTAGTTTCTTCTGATTCGCCAAGCAATTCCGAAATCGCTCCAACAATATCTACATTGTCTGGCGTACATAAGAAGGTTCTCACACCCAGCTTTTGAATATCACCGCCGATTGCATATACAGTGCCGCTCATAAAGTCAACGATGCGAATCGCCTGATCAGTCGACATACGCTGCAGGTTCATCACAACGGCGCGGCGGCCTTTTAAATGATCGGCGATAGCCTGCGCCTCTGCATATGTGCGCGGCTCAAGCAGCACCACCTTTGTGCCCTGCTTTGCCTTCTCAATACTCACTACATTTTGCTTTTGCGGCGCTTTTGGCAGTTGGATATCTTCATCCATAGGTTGTTCTCTCTCTCTTTCATACGAAATCCGTTCGTCTTGTTCCTCCGGCGTTTCAAAGAAGAAATCCTTGACCTTTGTCCAGCTCATCGTTTTTTTCCTCTCCTATCCTACTAAAATGGTTCCCAAACGAATATACGTTGCCCCTTCTTCTACTGCGATGACATAATCATTAGACATGCCCATTGATAACTCCCTGCAAGGAGCATACGGCAAATTTAACGCTTGTACATCCTGCTGCAGCTTCTTGAGCGTTCGGAAGCATGTTCGGATTTGCTCTTCATCATCAGTATAAGGAGCCATTGTCATCAGCCCTGCAACATGTATGCGATCAAAGGAGGCAAGTTCCTGGATAAATGGAAGCAGCTGACTTGGCTCAAGCCCTTGCTTTGTTTCCTCATTCGATGTTTTCACCTGTACGAAGCAAGAGATGCGGTGCTTGGCCCGCTTTTGGATCTCTTGCGCAAGCGAGATACGATCAAGCGAATGCAAATAATGAATTTGATTGATTATATCCTTCACCTTGCGCGTTTGAAGGGATCCAATAAAGTGCCAAACAGCATCTGGCCCAATCACCTCATATTTCGGCAAAAATCCTTCGTTTCGGTTTTCACCAAGATGCATAATCCCGCTTGCAAGCACCTCTCTCGTTTTCTCAATTCCTACTGTCTTTGTTACCGCTACAACGGTTACATTCTCTATAGAACGTCCTGACCGTTTGCAGGCTTCTTCAATATTCTGTTTTACACGCGTGTAATTCTCTTGTACTGTCAACTGCCCAAACCCTCCTTAAACCCAATGAAACTAAGCATGCGCCCTGTTTTTCCGCAGTCGCGGCGGTGTGAGAAAAAAAGTGTTTCCTCGCAGCTTGTACAAAACGAAGCAGCAGCAATATTCGCCTCCGCAATTCCTTCCTGCAGGAAAATCAAACGGTTGATTTCCTTCAAATCAATCGCATACTGCCCCTTCGAAATGACGGTGTGCGGAACATCTCCTTGCAGCTGCTGCTTCATTGCTTCGAGCACGCGGTCATCAACGACGTAGCAGCATCCGCCAATCGACGGACCGATCGCTATCAGCACCTCAGAAGGAGCAATCCCCTCCTCCTGCTGCCATTTGCGAAGCATCTCACGCGCGATTCCCTTTGCCGTTCCCTTCCACCCTGCGTGCGCTAAGCCTATTAGTTTATGGCCTGGCGCGTAAAAGTAAAGAGGAACACAGTCCGCATAGCAGGAGGTAAGAAGAACACTTGACTCCCCTGTATAAATTCCATCTGTGCCCGGCACGCCATCCGCATAAGAAAACACACCTTTTCCGCACTCAGCATCTCCAACTCTTTCCACTCTGTTATCATGAATTTGCTCGGAGCAAATCCACCTATGTAACGGGAAATGAAGGCGGGAAGCAAGGATACGCCGATTCTCGTGCACCGCAGCTTCCTTATCGCCCACATGCAATCCTGCATTCATCGAGGAAAAGTGACCGTTGCTCACACCGCCCTCGCGCGTCGTAAATCCAGCTGTCACGCCTTCCCATACAGCTATATGCAGCATTCCTTCTCTGTATTGAAACGGCTCTTGTTTCATCAGCATTCGCACAGGAGACCCTTACCTCAAAAAATGTAAAGAGCGTAGCCCAATAAGTAAACGGGGGAGGAATATTCGTTGGCCTTAGCCAATACTTCTCCTGCACTTCCTCCTTTTCTTCTCATAATCGTCCTATCTAAGCAGCTTGAAGCTAGCAAACCTTACTCACATAAAATTTATGGTACTTGTTGTCTATTTTACCATACTTTTATTTTTCCATAAGGATAACACAAAAAAAAAAGAATAATTTGTAATAAATTTTACGAAAGTGTCGTTGTTTGTATTGGATTCGGTGATGGCTCGCTGCTAGAAACGCGCACTAAAATGACGTCCTCTCCAATTTTAACAATGTGCTTCCACGGTACAATGATTTCCTCGCCTTTTCCAAACAAACCAAGTCCTCTTCCCGGCTTTGCGATAATAACTGCTTGAATCTTCCCTGTATGAAGGTCAATGTCAATATCCCCAATATTCCCCAGCTTTCTTCCATCTGATACGTTCACAACATCCTTCAACTGAAATTCTGATATCCGAATCATGAGCACCCTCTCCTTTTACATTTAGTATATGATGGGAATGACGAGGGTAGAAGGTGAAGAAACATAGGAAAAGCGCTTCTTTTTAGGGAATACCAAAAGGAATCCTTGTTTCTGTTCTTTATACGTGGTGAGGGCTATTTGCCTGCGAGGGGCTGGGCAAAGACAGAGGCGGAGTTGCCCTTACCTTTGTTGCTAAAATTTCCTGCCACGTCGAATAAGCTTCCAGCTGGAAATTTATACATTCTTACAGTGTAAGAAGAGCCCGCCAAAATTGACGGGCTCTTATCCTTGAATCGTTTTATTCATTTGTTTAATAGCACTTTTCTCCAGACGAGAGACTTGCGCCTGCGAGATGCCGATTTCCTCAGCGACCTCCATTTGCGTTTTCCCTTGGAAAAAACGCTTTCGAATAATCATTTTTTCCCGATCGTTTAACCTCTTCATTCCTTCTTTTAAAGCAAGCTCCTCTACCCATTGCTCATCACGCTGCCTGTCATCGCTTAGCTGATCCATCACGAAAATCGGATCGCCGCCGTCATTGTAAATCGGCTCAAACAATGAAACAGGATCTTGAATAGCATCTAATGCAAAAACAATCTCTTCATGCGTCACACCAAGCACTTCAGCAATATCCATAGCAGTCGGCTCTTTTGAGTTTTCTGCCATAAGCTTTTCTCTTACCTGCAGCGCCTTATAGGCGATATCTCTCAGCGAGCGCGATACGCGAATTGGGTTGTTATCGCGTAAATATCTTCGGATTTCTCCGATAATCATCGGTACAGCATACGTTGAGAATTTAACGTTTTGACTCAGGTCAAAGTTATCAATCGACTTCATCAGCCCAATGCATCCGACCTGAAACAGATCGTCAACAAACTCTCCTCTGTTGTTAAATCGCTGAATGACACTGAGGACAAGCCGCAAGTTGCCGTTGACCAATTTTTCTCTCGCGCTGTTGTCGCCGCCTTGCATTTCTTGAAACAGCTTTCGCATTTCATCGTTTTTCAGTACTGGAAGTTTAGATGTGTCTACACCGCAAATTTCTACTTTGTTTCGTGTCACTGTCTTCCCTCCTACTGGGAGTTGCTGTACAGTGTAAAGTATCTCCTTAGGAGGGAATTTTATGCACAAGCTATGCTAGACCATTTTGTTGAATTCTTTGCGAAGACGTTTGATGATGCGCTTTTCCAGGCGAGAAATATACGATTGTGAGATGCCAAGCATGTCGGCAACATCCTTTTGTGTTTTTTCTTCACTGCCATCAAGACCGAAGCGAAGCTCCATAATTTGCTTCTCTCTGTCATTGAGCTGATGCAATGCCTTTAGGAGCAAGTGCCGATTTACATTGGCTTCTAAATCCTTTGTGATAATATCATCCTCTGTACCAAGTACATCAGATAGCAGCAGTTCATTACCGTCCCAATCAATATTTAACGGCTCGTCAAACGACACCTCGGAACGATTTTTGTTATTTCGTCTCAAATGCATTAAAATTTCATTTTCGATACAACGGGAAGCATAAGTGGCGAGCTTAATTTTTTTCTCGGGGTTAAAGGTATTGACTGCTTTAATCAGCCCAATAGTGCCGATGCTAATTAAATCTTCAATGTTAATCCCCGTATTTTCAAATTTTCTCGCTATGTACACAACGAGACGCAGGTTTCTCTCGATCAGCAGCGCACGCGCTGCTTCATCTCCCTTTGGCAGCTTCTCAAGAAGCATTTCCTCCTCTTCCTTTGTTAAAGGAGGCGGCAGCGCTTCACTTCCGCCAATATAATAAATTTCATCGGTCTTAATTCCAAGTTTCCTTAATAATTTATACAAGAGATATGTCAGTTTCAGCCTAATACTCGCCATAAGTTTCCCTCCTAGTCATCGTATTACGCAGGTACAATGTCAGCAGATACAAACATTTTCGGATGCAAAATACATGCATATTCGTGATCGGATGAAAGCTTCGTATCAGATAAACCGATGAGAATGCGTGTGACGCGCAGAAGCTCGTTTCCCTTATAAATGCGAACTTCATCTGGCTTCACAGCAAGCAAAAAACCGTGATTTTGCCCGACAACACGATACGGTACAATGCGAATACGCGTTGTCCACTCCGGTTCTTTCTCATTCCACTCAGGCAGCGTATTCTTGATTCGGGCCTGCTGAATCAGCCATTCCGGGAATAATGCTGTTGCACAAGCTGCTTCTACAATCATAACCGGTGTTTTTGTAAGAGGATCGTACAGCTGGTTACCGCTGTCAACTAGCCCGCTAAGCTGCAGCTCTGCTCCATTTATGACGATCTCTACTCTAACAATTTGGTCATAGCGAATTTCTGTCACTTCAATCTCGCTGATTCGTTTTTTGGAGAAGTAATACATAAGAGGAAACCCAAACACAACTAGTGTCCAGCTAATGGGATCACCAAATGAAAGACTTCTTGCGGATACGATTCCTCCAGCCAGTTCGTTTGTCTGCATAAAAAAATGCAATCCAATAAGTCCTCCGCCTACCATAAATGTAACGAAATAAAACATGAGCAGTGTTTGTATGAATGTACGAATTTTTGTGAATCCAAAAGCTGCATATACAATAAGAACGGAGTACAAAAGTTTCACCGCTGGATGTGTCATCGTAGTTGCATAGGGAGTAAAAGCAAATATGACAATCGTAGAAGCAATACATGCTCCAAGCAGCAGACGCCGCTTCTTTATGCGTCTCTTGAGTACAACTGCAGTCAGCATCAGCAAAAGACAATCAATGCAAAAATTCAAAAGCCATATTGCATCTGCATAAACAACCAAGTATTCCACCTCTTTTTGGCCGGTTGAGACTAGTATAGAACAAGCGGTATGGAAAAGTCTGTCAATTCATGATGTGATTTTTTTGTTATTTTGCAAATTCTGCCCGCAATCTGTCAGTCGTTAAGAAAAGCGGACACAGTCCGTCCTGTTCCCGAAGGAGACCGTTCTCTGCACATTAGAGCGTTTTTTGCCTGCTATGGGGAAGGGCGCTGGAACTGGGTATCACTCAAATGGTTATCCTTGGATCAAGTAAAAAAGGCAAAGGGATTTTTTCCCTTTGCCTTTTTTACTTGATTTAGCTTCTGTGGCCTGCATCCGCTTGTTTATCGTCTGCGGCGATTGCGTAGAAACGCCGGAATATCTAAATCTTCTACCTGTGGATTACGAGGAATATCGTTATAAACAGGCTCTTCCCGCTTTACCTCCCGCACCGGTTTGATTGGCGGCTGTGGTTGTGGAGTTGACTGCTGCTGCGAAGCTGCTCCGGTAACAGTTGAACGAACAGATGGCTTCGCTGGCGGCGTCTGCAGCGCAACGGAGTCGTCAAAGCCTGTCGCAATAACAGTAACGACAATTTCATCCTTTAAGTTCTCGTTAATAACAGAACCAAAAATCATATTCACTTCTAAATCAGACGCAGATGCAACGATATCAGCTGCCTCCTGCACTTCGTATAAGCTTAGATTTGTTCCGCCTGTAATGTTCATTAACACCCCTTGCGCCCCATCGATAGATGTCTCAAGAAGAGGGCTGGAAATCGCACGTTTCGCCGCCTCTGCTGCACGGCTCTCTCCTGTACCAACGCCAATCCCCATAAGCGCAGATCCTTTGTTGGACATAATCGTTTTCACATCTGCAAAGTCTAGGTTAATAAGACCTGGTACTGCGATTAAGTCAGAGATACCTTGTACCCCTTGACGAAGTACATTATCCGCTTCACGGAACGCTTCAAGCATCGGCGTATTCTTATCAACGATTTCAAGCAAACGGTCATTTGGAATGACGATAAGTGTATCGACATTCTCCTTTAGTGCCGCGATTCCAGCAGCAGCTTGCGTTGCACGCTTGCGGCCTTCAAAGGTAAACGGCCGCGTTACAACACCTACTGTCAGCGCACCAAGCTCCTTTGCCACCTGTGCAATAACAGGTGCAGCACCGGTACCCGTTCCGCCGCCCATTCCGGCTGTTACGAATACCATATCTGCTCCGCGCAGCGCCTCCTGAATTTGCTCCTTGCTTTCCTCAGCAGCTTTCTTTCCTACCTCTGGGTTCGCTCCAGCACCTAGTCCCCTTGTAAGCTTTCCGCCAATTTGCATTCTAATTTCTGCTTTTGATAAATTAAGGGCCTGGGCATCTGTATTAACAGCGATAAAATCCACACCCTGTACACCATGCTCAATCATACGGTTTACAGCATTGTTTCCGCCGCCTCCAACACCGATTACTTTTATATTCGCCATTGATTCTTGCGTAGTATCAAACTCTAACATCTAAAATCCCCCTAGAACCTCATTTTTCTTTCCATGTCTAATCCCATAAATAGCGGAACACTTTTTTCATTTTATCCATAACACGTTCCTCTTCCCTCGGCTGCTGGTTTGGAGCCTGCTGCACAGGTATAGGAGGACGACGATCATATTCCGGCTGTTCCTGTTGCTGCGTTTTTCCTTTTAGCTTCGATTTTTGGTAGGCATACTTGATTAGTCCTACCCCTGTTGTATATTGCGGTTCACGAACCCCGATATAATCAGGTGTCGCAATCCGAACATTATGCTGCAGAACATCCTGGGCAAGCTCTAACACTCCTGACATCGAAACGACACCGCCTGTTAACACATATCCGCTAGGAAGCGACTTAAAACCTAGCTTGCGAAGCTCTTGTTGAACAAATAGAAGAATTTCCTCTAGTCTCGCTTCAATAATGTCTGCTAAATCAGCCTGAGCAAACTGCTCTGTCTGATCACTTCCCATAACGGATACTGCGAACATTTCGTCTTCTGATGCTGTATGATAATAAGCATGACCATGCTTAAGCTTTACCTTTTCCGCATGCTCTGTAGCCGTTTTTAAACCAATTGCAATATCTTTGGTAATATGGTCTCCACCGATTGGCAAAACGCTAGTCGCCTTTAGCTCGCCATCTTGAAAAACAGCCAAAGTCGTAGAACCGCCGCCGATATCAACCAAAGCTACCCCCATATTTCTTTCGTCCTTAGAAAGAGCAAGACTCGCTGCTGCGAGCGGCTGCAAACCGATATCCACAACTTCCAGCCCCGCTCTTTCTACACAACGAAGCAAATTATGTAGCAATGTCTTCGAACCGGTAATTAATAATCCTTCCATTTCTAGACGTACACCAATCATCCCCCGAGGATCATTGATTTCATCCAGCCCGTCCACAATGAACTGCTGCGGCACCACATCAATAATTTCTCTCTCTGGTGCAATTGCAACGACCTGTGCAGCATCTAGTACACGCAATACATCTTCGCTGCCAATCTCACGGTTTTCATTCGAAACAGCCACCACTCCATGACAAGGAAGAAGCTGCACTTGATTAGCGCTAATTCCGACAACAACACGGTCAATATGCATACCAACCATTCGTTCCGCTTGTTCAATCGCTCTTTTAATTGACTGTACAGTTTCATCTATGTCCACAATGGAACCTTTCTTTAAACCGCTCGATTTTCCATTTCCAACACCAATAATGTTTAAAGCATCATGGGACATTTCTCCAATAATGACTTTAACATTGGATGTACCGATGTCAAGACTAACGTATATTTCGTTGCTGTTCATACTCTGGCACCTCCTTTTTTATTTATACCATAAGCATGCATCTATCGAACAACAAACGTGGCACTTGTATTTATAAGAAAAATATTCAACGTTTACGTACGTTTCCCTTTTTTTATACGGACATTTTTCTTATTTTTGTTTACTACCTGTTCTTTTAGCAAGGAGCAGCCTTCGAATGACGGCGATATTTTGAAACAGCCTAACCCCAAAGGCAAAGATAGCTGCCAAATATAAGTCTACACCAAGATGTACTCCCAGAAAAGCTAAACTTGCCGCTAGGATTATATTGAAAAAGAAACCGGTAAGAAAGACGGCTTCATCATATGTTCCTTGCAAGTTCGCACGTATTCCTCCAAACAATGTATCAAGCGCTGCAAGCACAGCAATGGATAAATAGTTAGAGTATTGCTCCGGAATTGTAAGATCTGAGCTTAATCCAAGCGCAATGCCGATGAATAAACCTAAAACAGGGAGCCACATGCTACTTCCCCTCCTCTTCTGTTTTGATAGCCTCCATGTGCTCCGTGCGAATCGATCCTTCATAGCGTCCGATCGTAATCTTATCCTCAGGCTTCGACATGGTCAATTCAATATTGTCAATTGCAAAATGATCGAACGCATTCGATACCTTCATGCGGTCATACAGCTCCTGCGCATCTTTGGCAACAACCTTCACTTCCAGTGGAAGCGGCGGCAGCACAACGCGATTAACCGACACCTTGCCGTTCACATCTCGAATAGGCGTTGTAGCTATAATACGCTGATCATCAATTTGCACTGCTGTTGCACCATATGTATTTAACTCATTTACGAGACGCTGCAGCAGCTGAGGGGATAGAACCGGCGCCTCCTCACCCTCTCCCAAATTGCTAAATAAGGGGGCGAGACGAAGTGTAATGCCGCTTCCTGTCACATCCGTTAATCCAGCCTTTTCCCGCAGCTCCTCTAGTGTTTTTTGCAGCGCATCTGCTTTACTTCCAGCTCGCTTCGCTTCATATCCCTCAAGCTGCTCCTCATACTTGCGAATTTCCTTTAGCAGTTCAATTTGAACCTGTTGCTCCGCCTTTAAACTTTCCTTTAATTGCCATTCATCCCGAGTGTCTGTAACCTTCGGACTTTGCAATGTTTTATACTGCACAGCTGCCATAACTCCAATAATTAACATAATGAGAGTGAAGCTCCATCTTTTTCGGCTCACTATTCTTCCCCTTCTTACCATTACTTTTTATAATACGGCTCCAGTACAAGATCTTGTCTTGTTTGAAGCTTCACAGAAATATTGTCGCTAAGCAGACGGTCAACAACGCCGCCGCGAATATTCAATGCCTTTTGCAGCACATCCGGACTGCCGATAGCCGTAATTACAAAAGGCGCCGGATGCTCCGTACCATCTACATTTACAACCGGTCCGATGCACGTCACATATGAATGAGTTGTTAGCCTTTGTCCATTTATAGCAATTGCTTCTGCGCCTGCAGCATATAATTCGTGAAGTACAGCTTGTATATGACCGTCATGAACAAGATAATTATTCACATTTTTATCAGCAATTGCTTTTGTGCTATCCGCAAGCGTAATTTCTAATCCTTGTCCCTTCACCTTTACCTCTCCTATATATACACGCAGCTGCTCAACCTCACTTACCGCATTCGAAAGGTTATTTTCTTGCTCCCCGAGCTTCTCTTCCTCTTTGCGCACGCTTTGCTGCAAAGCAGCTACCTGACGCTGCAGCTTGGCATTCGTTTTCTCTTGGTCAATCAATCTTTCGCGCAGCTCATATTCCCGGTTCCACTCCCTGTCCGCTCTCTCACTCTGCTCCTTCTTTGACGTTACCGCGTAAGAATAGGCAATCATAAAGCCAAGAACTAGACAAACAAGCGAAAGCCATACATAACGACCTTTTCTTTTCATTGTGACTCCTCTCCTGTATTCAAACGTTCCGTATATGCCCCTAACTCTAGGTGAATTCTCACTTTTTCATTCGGCTGCAGCGTTTTTATAATAAGCGGATAAGCTGTCATTTTTTCAGCAAATCCTCGAACAGTTGTACTCACCTCATAGCCTTCATTCATATAGAGAGTAAGATGAAGCGGGTCAGATGGCTTTGGGCTCAAGTGTATTTCAGACACAGACCGAAATATGCTGAGTGACATCTTTTTAAGCTCAGAGGACATCTCTTGGTATGCTTCCTTCTTCTCAAATCCAAATAAAACGGGAGCTGCCACTGGAAGCGTTTGGTCTGGAAGCGCTGATAGCATCTTCCCATTTTCCAAAAGCGGATAGAGCTTACCTTTTTTATATACATAGCCAATTGTCTTGTATTCCTTGATCGTAATCACAATCTTATTTGGCAGCACTTTTTGAACCTGTGCTGCTTGAACTTCCTTTTTTTCAGACAGTCTTGCTTCTGCTTCCTTTGGCTTTACTCGAAAATAGCTTGTCTCATATGTAATACCTGATAGCTTCATCACCTCTTTATCGCTCATATAATGGCTTCCTTGTACAGCGATATGAGAGATATTGCTAAGCGGAGATCGAAAGTACATCACAAATAAAACTAACAAAAATAAAACTGCGACATATAAAATCAACCTGCGATTCACCTTTTTTCGCTTTTGCCGCTGCTTCTTCAGCTTTGGCACGCGCTCCTCAAGTTGAATAATCTTTCCATTTTTCATTTCGATCCCCCATTGTCCGTATGTAACGTAAAGAACGGCATGGAAGCGCATGCCGTTCTTTATCTTCTATTATTATATCATAAATGTTTCCATACAAAGTAGACAACTATTATCTACCAATAATCTCCACTTCTGTATGCATTTCGATGCCATATTGCTCATGTATCGTCTGTTTAATATACTGAATCAAACAAAGTACATCCTCGGCAGTAGCCGTTCCTGTATTCACGATAAAATTCCCATGCATTTCTGAAATTTTTGCACCGCCGATTTGATAGCCTTTTAGTCCGGCTTTTTCTACGAGATTGCCGGCAAAATTTGGCAAAGGATTACGAAAAATGCTTCCAGCGCACGGGTGATTCCATGGCTGTGTATCACGGCGATAGTCTTTATTTTTTTGCATGAGTGCAAATACTTCATCACGGTCGCCTTCTTGCAGTTCCAATTCTGCCTCAAGCACGATTCCCGGGCGCTTATTTTGCAAAACAGAAGTGCGATAAGAAAACTCAAGCTCTTCATTTGTGAGCCATTCTACTCTGCCATCCTCAAACATAACAAGTGCTTTCGTTACAATTTTGGACATATCAGACTTATGAGCACCTGCGTTCATATAGACCGCACCACCAATGCTGCCTGGAATCCCACCGGCAAATTCGAGCCCTGATAAGCCTTGACGACTCAAAAGCGTCGCAAGCTTAACAAGTGAATAGCCGCCGCCAACAGACACCTTTGTTCCCTCTACCTCTAAATGATCCAGTCCTTCGCCAAGTTTAATGACGACTCCCTCAATTCCTTTGTCAGATACGAGTAGATTAGAACCGCGGCCAATTGCCGTCCATTGTGTTTTGTGCTCCTTCACAATCTCCAGCGTTTTACGCACGCCTTCTATGCTGCTTGGAATCACCATAATATCAGCTGGTCCGCCAATTTTCATTGTTGTATGACGTGCTAGCGGCTCCTGCTCCAGCACCTTTCCAACATTCGTTTCTATTAACTCCCTCGCCAATTGTTCCATACTGCTCTCCCCCAATCCAATTCTCCGGTACTTATAGTAATATGCAGGACATTCACCTAACGTTATTTTCTTGTTATAGCGTATCGTTATTTTTCGGGAAATATCGAGTTATTTTGATATTTTGCTTTGCAATACCCCGTGTTGAGACATTAAGAAAAACCCTGTTCACGAACAGGGCTTAGTATCGGGAATGACGACTTACGTTTAATAATACTCCGACTGCCGCAAGCATAAGCGTCAGGCTCGATCCCCCATAGCTTAAAAACGGCAGCGTAATACCGGTAACCGGGATCAGTCCAGTGACCACGCCGATATTAATCATCACTTGAATGGCAATCATCGCCACAATGCCGACCGCCAAAAATGTCCCGTATAAATCCGGTGCGCCAAGTGCAACACGGATCCCCCGCCACAATAAAAGACTAAACAATAATAACACAAACGAGCCGCCGATAAAACCTAATTCTTCAGAAAGAATCGCAAAAATAAAGTCTGTTTGCGGCTCCGGTAAGTAAAAAAACTTTTGTCTGCTTTGTCCCAGTCCGAGGCCGAATAAGCCTCCTGGACCAATCGCATACAACGACTGGATGATTTGAAAACCGCTGCCGAGCGGGTCGGACCATGGATCTAAATAAGATGTGATACGTTTGATCCGATAAGGCGCTGACGCAATTAACGCAATAAAGCCTGCTATTCCGACTCCTCCAAGCATCATAAAATGCGCTACTCTTGCCCCTGCTGCAAAAATCATGACCACACATGTTCCAACCATCACCGTACCCGTACCAAGGTCTGGCTGCAGCATAATCATTCCAAACGCTAAAAACACAAGGCCAAGCGACGGAGCAAGTCCTCTTTTAAAGGATGTAATCAATTTTTGCCTCTCCGATAAAAACTTGGCTAAAAATACAATCATCGCAAATTTCATAAATTCAGACGGCTGAATTGAAAAAGCACCGACCCCAATCCAGCTGCGCGCTCCTCCGCGTACCATTCCAATTCCAGGAATGAGCACAAGAATAAGAAACAGAAAACAAACAAGCAAAATGATTTTCGAATAATCACGCCAAATCCAATAATCGATCTTCATAATGACAAACATCGCTACAACGCCAAGCCCGGCAAATAAAAGCTGCCGCTTCGCAAAAAAGAACGAGTCTTTAAACTTATACGACGCCCAGGCTGCACTCGCGCTGTACACCATAATCATGCCAACGGTCAGCAATATCAGCGTAACCGCAACAATGATGAAATCGGGTGTTTTTTTCGCTGGCATTCGAATATCACCTCTTGGAAACAAGCTTAAGTCTTATTTAAAACGCCGGGACCCTCCCGGCGTTTTAAACTGCTTTATACTAACTTATGCACGGCTTGTATAAACATGTCTCCTCGATCCTCAAAAGTCTTAAACTGATCCCAGCTTGCACACGCTGGCGAAAGCAAAATTACGTTTCCAGCTTCAGACAGTTCGTAAGCCTGCTGCACTGCTTGTTCCACATTATCGACACGTTTGATACATTTCATTCCCGCCTGCTCTGCTGCTTTGATTAGCTTCGGTGCAGTTTGTCCAAATGTTACGAGCGCTTTAACATGAGAAAGGTATGGAATCAGTTCATCAAACTCATTGCCTCGATCCAGCCCTCCAGCAAGCAGAATAACAGGCTGCGTAAACGCAGATAATGCTTTTTGCGTTGCTAAAATATTCGTTGCCTTCGAATCATTATAAAACTTCCGGCCATTTACTTCTGTTACATACTGCAGACGATGCGCTACTCCTGTAAATCGCTTTAACACAGATTCAATTGCCTCATTGGATACACCCATCAGCTTCGCAACGCTCATCGCCGCAAGAATGTTTTCAAGATTATGCTTTCCTGGAAGCACAATGTCAGCAATCTCTATCACTTTTTCGTCTCGGAAATAGAGCGCATCGTTTTGTACACACGCTCCGTCCGGAAGCACCTGTGTCGTCGAGAAATACACCTTTTGCCCATTACTTCCCTTTACTAGCTCCACCACATCCTCATTATCAGCATTCACAACGCTATAATCAGAGGATGTTTGGTTTTTGAAAAGATTTGCCTTCGCTAATCCATACTCGCGCTTTGTGCCATGATAATCAAGATGGGCATCGAATAAATTTAAAAGCACAGCAATTTTCGGATGGAAAGTTTCAATCCCCATCAGCTGAAAGGATGATAATTCTGTTACAATCACTTCATCCGCCTTTGCTGCTTGTGCTACCTCACAAGCAACTGTACCAATGTTTCCAGCAATAAGCGGACGCTTGTTGCCTTCTTGAAGCATTTCAAACGTTAGTGTAGTTGTAGTCGTTTTACCGTTTGATCCAGTAATGCCGATAAACGGCGCTTCCGAGATACGATAGGCCAATTCCACCTCTGTAATAACAGGAATTCCCTTTTGCTGCGCGGCAGCCACTAATGGATTTGTATATGGAATCCCGGGATTTTTGACAATTGTTGTAATATTTCTCTCAAGCAGCTCAAGAGGATGAGAGCCGCACACAACCTCAATGCCTTGACTGCTTAGACGCTGTGCAATCTCATTTTCCTCAAATGGTGTTTTATCGTTTACGATTACGCTTGCGCCAAGCTGATGAAGCAAAGTGGCAGCAGCATATCCACTCTTTGCCATACCTAGTACAAGCACATGTTTTCCTTGATAATCCGCTACAGTTTTCAATTACATCCACACCTCAATATAAATTCCTAGCATTGCAAACAGCAAGCCGACTGACCAAAACGTCACAACGACGCGCCACTCCGACCAGCCGCTAAGCTCGTAATGATGATGAAGCGGACTCATCTTAAATACGCGTTTCCCCGTTGTTTTAAATGAAATAACTTGAATAATAACAGAAAGTGTTTCAATCATGAAGATACCGCCGATAATCGCCAGCAACAGCTCCAGCTTTGTCAAAATTGCAACCGCTGCTAATGCGCCGCCAAGCGCAAGTGAACCGGTATCCCCCATAAATACCTTTGCCGGATGGGCATTGAACACCAAAAAGCCAAGAACGGCTCCAACAACGGCAACGCAAAAAATCGCCGTTTCATACTGATGCTGGTTATAAGCCAAAATTGCATACGCCCCAAACGCAACTGCAGATGTTCCCGCTAATAGCCCATCTAAGCCATCCGTAAGATTAACCGCATTCGATGTACCAACAAGCAAAAACACGATAAAAAGCAAATAGCCCCACCCTAAATCAAAGCTAATATCCGTTCCCGGTATACGAAGATCCGTTCCGAATGAATATTTTTGGTAAAACAGAAAAAATACAATAGCAATGACGAGTTGACCGACAAGCTTCTGTTTTGAAGTTAACCCTAAATTTCGTTTCATGACTACTTTAATGTAGTCATCTAAAAAGCCGATTAGACCGTAGCCAAATGTAACAAATAGAAGCAAATATGCTTCTGTATTTAGCTCCCCAAACTTTGCCGCCATCAAAGCAGTCGTTACGATGACGGACAGGAAAATCACAATGCCCCCCATCGTCGGTGTTCCCGATTTCTTCTGATGTGATTTTGGCCCTTCCTCACGAATGCTTTGTCCAAATTTTAAACGACGTAAAAACGGGATAAAAACAGGAGAAAGCGCGACGGCAATTAAAAAAGCAACGGCAATTGTAATTAAAAGTCCAAGTTCAAGCATAAATAGCCCCCCTTCTCTCTCGCTGTTAGATATCTTGCTGTCTGCTTGAACGGTGTTTCATTGCTTCCTTCGCAACGAGACGGTCATCAAAATCAATGACTGTCGTACCGATAATTTGATAAGTTTCATGACCTTTTCCGGCAATTAAGACTACATCTCCGCGCTCTGCAGCTAAAACAGCATGCGTAATGGCTTCTTTTCTATCAGGGAGAATTTCGTACTGTTCACCTTCGACCCCTGCAGCCATCTCTTCTAAAATAGCAAGCGGATCCTCGCTGCGGGGATTATCAGAAGTAAAAATTGGATAATCCGCGTACCTAGCAGCAATACGCGCCATTTTCGGGCGCTTTGTTCTATCTCTATCTCCCCCGCAGCCAACAACGCAATATACCTTGCCTGTTGCAAACTGGCGAATGGTTTGTAATGCGTTTTCCAGACTGTCTGGCGTATGCGAGTAATCTACAATAACAGCAAAATCCTGTCCTCCATCTACAAGCTCGAACCGCCCGGATACGCCTTGCATACGTTCAATGACGCGCACTATTGTTTCTAGCGGCACGCCCGAAACAAGACTAGCAGCCGTTGCAGCCAGCACATTGTAGACATTGAATTTTCCTGCAAGCTTCATTGTTACTCTTACGCTATCAAACGGCGTGACGAGCGTAAATGCTGTACCCGCCCCGGTCATTTCAATGTCCGTTGCGAAAATATCACTTTTCATATCAATCCCATATGTAATGACCGTTGCCTGCGTACTCATTATGTAATCCTTAGAAGCTTCATCATCATTATTTAGAACCGCATATTTGACGCGGTCATGGCGATAGCTGTTGCCAAGCTGGGCAAACAAGAGGCCCTTCGCATGCTTATACTCATCCATCGTTTTATGGTAATCGAGATGATCCTGCGTTAAATTGGTGAATACGGCAACATCATACTCACAGCCGTGCACTCGACCAAGATGAAGTGCATGGGATGATACCTCCATGACAGCCGCCGTTACATTACTGTCCAGCATACGGCGAAACGTTTTTTGCAGTGTGAGCGCATCAGGTGTTGTATTTTTTACCTCAAACGTTTCATCTCCGATTTTCATATTAATCGTGCCAATTAAGCCGGTTGTATGGCCATGCTCGCGCAATATCTCATTCACAATATGAGATGTTGTTGTTTTTCCGTTTGTACCTGTAATACCTATTAAATGCAAATGCTGCGTCGGCTGACCATAAAAGAAATCTGCAAGCACCGCTAAGGCGCGCACACTGTCCTTCACAAGAACAACAGGAACGTCCACGTCAAGTGGGCGCTCCGCTACAATAGCTGCCGCACCTGCTGCGGCGGCCTGCTTTGCAAACTGATGCCCGTCGACCGTAAACCCGCTGATGCAAATGAATAAGCTGCCAGTACTGACTTGGCGCGAATCCATTTCAATGGATTCAATTTCCGGGTTTTCCGCCGGCATGACGGAAAAATCATGCAAGCATGACATGAGTGTATGCAACTTCATTCTGCTTTACCTCTCTGCTTTTTATTTATTGTATCTGAAACGAAACGCACTCATACGTAAATTAGCTTCCTAAATACAGGCGTATCTTCGTTCCTTCCTTTACCTTCACACCAGCACGCGGCTGCTGCTCAACTACCTTTTCCCCTTCACCTTGAACTTCAATTTGAAGATCAAGCTGCTGTGTTTGCAAGTCTTTTTTCGTCATGCCAATTAAATTCGGCACTTCAATAGAAGGCGTATCGAGCCATGTAAGCTCTTTATCAATTCCGCCTCCACGCGGCTGTACACCTATGGCCGGCAATATGTCACGCATCATGTTTCCAACAATCGGCGCCGCAACAACGCCGCCAAATTGCACTGTTCCTTTTGGATTATCGACAGCCACATAAATGACAACCTGCGGGTCATCGGCAGGCGCAAAGCCGATGAAGGAAACAATATAGTTATTTTCCATATAACGTCCATCTTTGACCTTTTGCGCTGTTCCTGTTTTACCGCCAACGCGATAGCCCTCAACGTACGCTCCTTTACCAGAGCCCTTTGCGACTACATTTTCGAGCGCGCGGCGCACCTCAGCCGAGGTTTCTTTCGAAATAACCTGTCTCTTGGCAACTGGCGTTTTCCGACTCACAATCTGACCGGTTTCTGGATCAATAAATTCCTTGGCAATGTACGGTTGGTATAATGTACCGCCATTTACAGCCGCAGCAACAGCCGCCACCTGTTGAATCGGCGTTACAGAAACCCCTTGCCCAAACGCTGTTGTTGCTTGTTCAACAGGACCGATTTTCGCAGGGTTAAAGAGAATCCCTTTTCCTTCTCCCTGCAAATCAATACCTGTTTTTTGTCCAAAACCAAAATCATAGATATATTGAAATAGCTTCTCCTTGCCGAGCCGTTCCCCAAGCTCGACAAATCCCGGGTTGCATGAATTTTGGACAACCTCAAGGAACGTTTGATCACCGTGACCTCCGCGTCTCCAGCAGCGAAGATTCGCTCCGTCAACCTCAGCTGCTCCGTCATCAAAGAAGCGGTCCTTGTCTAAATCAACTAGATTTTCGTTTAAAGCTGCAGCAAGTGTAATAATTTTAAAGGTTGAACCGGGCTCGTACGTACTCCAAACCGGTAAATTTCGATTGTATACCTCTTGCGCGACGTTTTTGTAATTGGACGGATCAAAGTTTGGACGGCTTGACATCGCCAAAATTTCTCCATTCTTCGGATTCATCGCAATTGCAACAATACCATCTGCGCTATATGTAGCTTGCGCAATGTCCAGTTCACGCTCCACAATCGTTTGAACGCGAGTATCGATGGTAAGCTTTAAGTCTAGTCCGCTCTCTGGCTGTTTATAATCATCCCCGATATTTTCAAGCTTTCGGCCCTTTGCATCCGCAAAAAAACGGACATACCCTTTCTCACCGCTTAATTCCTCGTCATACGAAAGCTCTAAGCCCATTAAACCTTGATTGTCAATGCCGGCAAATCCAAGAACATGCGATAAATAGCTGCCAAACGGGTAATACCGGATGGAATCCTCGGCAATATACACCCCTTTTAAACCAAGAGCGCGCACTTCTTTTGCCTTCTCATGGGAAATCTTTTGTCCTTCTGGCCTAAGCTGTTCAATGCTTGCCCTTTTCGTCAAGTGCTTATAAATATCTTCCCTTGATGCGTCCAATACAGCAGCGAGCTTTTCAGCCGTTGCCGCCGGATTTTCGATCTGCCTTGGCACAACAAAAATGGAAGGAGCACTTTTATTCGTTGCGAGCTCCACACCATTTTTGTCCAAGATCCGGCCGCGCTGCGGTTCAAATTTAATATTCCGGCTCCAAGAATCCTTTGCCCGTTCCGTCAGCATATTTCCAAGGGCAAACTGCACATAGCCAAGACGTACATCAATCACTGTAAAAATAAGCAAACCGCACACTAATACAAATATAAGTCGTTTCCGTACCGTTACGTTTGATACGCGCATATCGAAAGAACCTCCCTGCACTTTGGCTCGTTTCAATATATGCTTGTACCTTTTTGATTAGAACACAGCACCCTACAGGCGTCAAGCCCATAGATTTTCTTCTGCTATTCTTCTGGCTGCTGCTCAACTGGGGGCGACAGCTTTACCTCAAGCAGATCACCTTTTTTTAGTCCGGTTCCCTCCTGGATGCTTTGTTCGGTTATATATCCTTTTCCAGAAGTTTTCAGTTCAAGGCCTAGCACGTTCGCAAGATTCATCACATCCCGGAGCGACCAGCCGCTTATGTTTGGCATTTTATTATTCGTGCCTGCAAGCAGTACGCGCTCGCCTTTTAACACCTTATCTTCAGCAAGCGGCGTTTGCTTCACGACAGTACCTTCTCCTAACACAGTCGGGCGCAGCCCTTTGCTCTCAAGCTTTTCTTTTGCAGCCGAAACCGTTTCTCCTACTAGACTCGGAACAGCGATGCTTTCCTGTTCAGCTAGCTTGCCTGTATCTTTTACAATCGAAGGCTTCACCTTTAAATATTGCAGACTATTTTTCGTTACCGACTTAAAAATATCGGCAAGCGGTGTTGCTCCATATTCACTGTCCTTAAGATGCGGCTGCTTTATAGCAACATAGACAAGCAGCTGGGGATCGTCTGCCGGCGCCATGCCGAGAAAGGAGAAAATATAGTTCTCTCGCCCCATCATATATTTGCCGTCAGGACCTGGAATTTGTGCCGTTCCCGTTTTACCGGCAACGGAATACCCATCAATTTTATAGGCAGTGCCCGTTCCTTTCGGGGACGTAATGACCGTTTCTAGCAGCTGCCGCACCCGTTTCGCTGTATCCTCCGTAATCGGTTCTCCAATCTCCTGGGGCTTATGCTGCTCCGTAACTTTGCCGGTATCGCTATCGACAACACGGTCTATCACATACGGCTTCATCATTTTTCCATCATTAGCAATTGCTGTTGCCGCTTGAATTTGTTGAATCGGCGTGACAGTAGAACCTTGCCCAAATGCCGTTGTAACTTGCTGGATCTGCTTATCAAATAAAATTGTATTCCCGCTTTCTCCGGGCAAATCAATGCCTGTTTTTTGATCAAGACCAAATCTGTGAATATACTGACGAAGCCGGTCAAAACCAAGCTGCTTCTCTGCTAGAATTGCAAATGCTACGTTGGAAGAGCGCTGTACCCCTTCATCGAAGGTAATAGAGCCCCAGCCTGCTCCGCCGTTATGATCTCTGATCTGTGTTCCGCCTACTGCATATGTGCCGGACTGATAATACGCCGAACCTTGATATACGCCCTCATTCATAGCCGCCGCAAGCGTAAACACCTTCATCGTTGATCCCGGCTCATACGCGTATGCAATCGGATTGTTTAAATAATATGTAATGTTACGCATATTCGGGTCATAGCTCGGGCGGCTCGACATCGCTAGAATTTTCCCTGTTTTCGGATCAGCGACAATACCGAGCAGCATCGATGGGTCATAATGCTCTGCTGCCTTCGTCATGGCGTCCTCAAGAAAGCTCTGCACACGCTGATCAATCGTGAGATAAACATCATCCCCATTCTTCGCGGGCTTCACCTTTTCTTCACTGTTTGCGAGCAGCAGACCGCGTGAGTCCCCTTCATAGGAGATAAAACCGTTCTCGTCATGCAAATATGAATCTAGTGTTTGTTCAAGACCAAACTTCCCTTCTAGTACACCTTCGTCATTCGTCTTTGCATAGCCGATAACATACGAAGCAAAATCACCGTTTGGATAGCTGCGCGCTCTCCCGTCAATAAAGGTAATTCCCTTTAGCTTCATAGCAGCAATTTGCTTCTTCTGTTTCTTCGTCAAGCTTTTTCCAGCGGGACCAAATTCAACTTGATACGCCTTTTTGTTATTGAGCTTCTCTAAAATCTCCTCGGCCTCCATATCTAAAACTGATGCAAGCTGCTGCGCCGTTTGTTCTTTATCCTCTACACGGTTGTCGCCTTTGAGCATAGCAACAAGCTTATACGCCGTAATGTCCTGAGCGAGCACAAAACCATTTTGATCATAGATCGTGCCGCGTTTTCCTTCAAGTACACCCTTTTTATTATGCTTCGCCTTCGCCAGTTCCGTCAATGACTGTCCATGTACCGTTCCCGTCCACTGAATATAAAAAAAGCGTGACAATAACAGGAAAAAGAGCAGGAGAAATATAAGCATTAATAATCCTGCTCCTCTATTCATATGGAATTTTTTCGCATCCATCCGTTTCTCACACCCGCTTATTGATTTAACCCTTTTACATTGTTTTCATTAACCTCAAGACCCATTTCCTTCGCCTTCTTGGAGATGCGGTCATAGCGGCTCAGCTGCTCTACCTCTGCTTTTAGGTCAGCATTTTTTTTCTTTTGCTGTTCAATGCTTTGCTGCAGCTTCGAGGATTCGGCATTCACCTTATACATGTCCGCTTTGTTACTAATTAGAGCGATGCACGCGTACACTAAAAAAGCAAGAAACATACCATACAACAGCTTTTCAAATCTCGTCACCTTTGCCGTTCGTGCTTTTGGGGCTTGCTTTGGTACAGACGAGGTTTGTTCTGTCTGCTTTTTACGCTCCACAGCGAGGTTACTCATGCTTTACCTTCCCCCTTACCTTCATGGTACCAAACCCGTTTACTCTTATAACTTTTCTGCAATCCGCAGTTTAGCAGAACGAGCTCTGTTATTTTCCTCTAATTCTTCTTCTGTCGGCAGCAACGGCTTTCTTGTAATCAGCTTTAGCTTCGGCTTATACTCATCCGGGATGATTGGAAGACCCGGCGGCAGCTGCGGCATTGTGCTGTGCGCCTTGAATACTGTTTTGCAAATCCGATCCTCTAAAGAGTGGAAGGTAATAACACTCACACGTCCGCCCGGCTTCGTTACCTCAATTGCCGCCTCCAGCGCTTCTTCAAATGCCTGCAGCTCATCATTCACAGCAATTCGAATAGCTTGAAAGACACGTTTAGCAGGATGACCGCCCGTTCTTCTTGCAGGAGCCGGAATGCCTTCTTTAATGAGCTCTACAAGCTCTCCTGTCGTTTCAATTGGTTTTACTGCTCTCGCCGCTTCAATTTTGCGCGCAATTTGCTTGGAAAATTTTTCTTCCCCATATTGAAAGAAAATTTTCACTAACTTTTCGTACGGCCATTCGTTGACGACCTCATACGCTGTTAACGGCGCATCCTGATCCATTCGCATATCAAGAGGCGCATCATGATGGTAGCTGAAGCCGCGCTCCGGTGTATCAAGCTGCGGAGAAGATACTCCAAGGTCAAAGAGCACGCCGTCCACCTTTTCTATCCCAAGGTCAGCCAATACTTCTTTTAAATAGCGAAAATTGCTTCTCACTGCGATAAAGCGGTCTCCATAGGAAGCGAACTTTTCCTGCGCATTTCGAATTGCCGTTTCATCCTGGTCAAAAGCAATCAGTTTGCCGTTTTCAGAAAGCTGCGACAGCAAATATGAGCTATGTCCGCCTCCTCCTAATGTACAATCCACATACGTACCATCCGGCTGTATATGCAGCCCGTCCACTGTTTCTTTTAAAAGCACTGTAATATGTTTAAACATTGTTGCACCTACTTTTGTGAAATCATAGCTTTTTTACTATTGTTTTATTATATACTAGATTTTATCATCTTTACCAAAATGTTTGCTAAAATCCTGCTGAATTTTAGCAAACGCTATTATATTGCGCATTCTTTTGTAAAATAGCAAAAAACACAGTTCCTTCTATATCTAATCCAGCGGACAGACTGCCATTTTACAATTAATTCCACAACTCAAAAAAAAAATCCTGCAAGCATGTGCAGGATTTTAACGTAAAAGGTCTAATAAGCATCTTCCATTTCGACCGCGCAGCATATCCTTTACTCGCAGCTCGAACCATATAGGAGGCAAACTGTCATTCACAGACGAATACACAAATGGGAGCCGTTCCAAGAAAATGGCAGCTTCAGCAAATCCGGAATAAAGTCAAAGCCGTATTCATTCAAATAATACCATACACTCCACGTGCGCTCCTGCAAATGCCCTAACGGCTGCAAAGACATTTGAATGCGGCGGAATTTATTCAGCTGCACATTATGCACGAGCTCGATTTCCCGCCCCAGGGCACGCTCTAGCATATTGATTTGCTCCTCGATTTTCTGTTTATTTTTCTCAGCAAAGCTGTTTAGTCCCGGCTGTATATTTCGAACAAGCTCGCGCAGTGTTCTATGCGTCTCCTCGAATCGCTGACGCGCCTGGGCAAAAGTTTCTTCAACCGGCTCAGATACTTGCTGCGCCAGCCATTCCTCCTTCATCTGTTCGACTGGTTTACGGAATACATCCTCCACGCTTATGTGCAATTCCTGCAAATCTGTCTCAATACCTCGCTCGAGATAGCTCATCATAAGACGAGGCACAACAGGCGGCATCAAAAAGCCAATATGATGAAAGACCTGCTGCAGCTCCGCCCAATAGGCAACCTCTCCCGGACCGCCAATAAACGCAAGCGTCGGAAATAAATACTCCTGCATAAGCGGACGCGTGACTACGTTATTGCTAAATGACTCAGGCTTCTCTATCATAAGGCGCTCCAGCTCTGCAAAGGAATAACTGCCGTTTTTATACACAAAACGGTCCCCATCCTTTTCTAGCAGCCACCGCTCTCCTTCTTCGTGAATAAACAAATGTAAACTATTTTCCTTCGCAGCAATCAGAGGTGTATACCCACGCTCGCGCAGCATTTCCTGCTGCTGATGCAAACCAGACTGAATATCTTCGTGATGATGAAGGATCGTTTGAAAAAACGTTGCTTCCAAACGGCGCAGCTCGCTATCTCCGGAATCAACAAGTATAAGGCCCTCTTCCTTAAACAGCTCCATAATCAGCCGGCCGAAAAAGTCTACGTATGTGCTTGATTTTTGTAAGCAATCCTTAATAACGTTTAGCAAATCATTCGTATGCTCCGTTTCCCGATACGTCTGAAATATCTCCTGCACCCATGACCAGCATGCTTCAATTTCAAGCGGAAGGGAGGATGCACTCGTTTTCCCTGTACCGGCCTGATAGAGAACCGATTTTTTTAAGCTTCCGTTTTTCGCCACGAATAGATGATTAATTTCCTCTATATCATGATCCTCTCCAGCAATCCAAAACACTGGTACGACAGGTGTACCGAGCTTTTTCTCCTGCTCCTTTGCCATTTGCAAAATCGAAACGATTTTATGAATGGTATATAGCGGTCCTGTCAAAAGTCCTGCCTGCTGTCCCCCAATCACAACATATGTACCCGGTTCTGATAGCGCCTGAATGTTTTGGAGCGTTTTCGCCCCTGCTCCGAGCCGCTCGTTATAAGCAAATAAATGAGCAGAAAGCTCTCGGCGCGGGTACGATCGCTTTTGTAAATCTTTGACCCGCTTTTGAAAAGCCTCTTCTTCTAGCGAATAATCAAAACAGGCTGAAATCTGTTGCTTTTGCTGTATGTAATCTCCTGCAACTCCGCTTGGCAGCGAAACCGAGATTTCCTTCAACTCCATAAAAAGTTCTTCCTTTCATATCCAGACGTTGTGTATGACAAAATTGTAGTCAATGTTGTATGCAAAAGCAAAGAATTTTACTCAAGGAGCTATTCCTTTTATTGATTGGTGCAAAAATGATAAGAGCGGTGCCTGTTTGTTTTGTTTCTCTGCTTGCACAAGCAAGTATCCAATAATTGCATCAACCTCTGTTTGTCTTCCAAGCTTTACATCCGTCAGCATAGAAGATTGGTTCTCAGCTGTTTTCCGGCATACGTCACAGACATGCTCCCAACGCTCTTCCTTTTCATCAAGAATAAAGATAACCTCTGCAAACACTTGCTTCATGGCCTTGCGAAAAGCCGGGTTATCCAATAAAATGCCATTTCGAACCCGATATAATGCGGTAAGCGGATTAATGCATGCGTTTACAATCAGCTTGCTTCTTAAAACTTCTTCCCAGTTCTCTTCGACTACAATTGAAAAACGGGGAGCTTGAAAAAACGGCAGCAATGCTTGAAACCCCTCTTCTCCCGCTAGAATACCCAGCTTCGTTACACCGATGCCAGTATGCACAAAGGACCGGGCATCCCCTTTTCTAGCACCATGCTCCACAATGCCCACAGCAATGCATGTATTTTGCATATTCTGTAATAGGGAAAGATGCCCCATTCCATTTTGTAAAAAAACCAGCCGTGCCTGCGTTTGCTGCAAGTGCGGCAAAATCAGGCCGAGATCGTATTGCTTTACAGCTACAAACACATAATCATCCTCTATAGCTGCGGCGCCTAAGGGAACTGCTGCGGGAAACTGCGTTTCTACTTGCCCATCAAACGTACACGAAATTCCAAAGCGGCGTATATGCTCTGCTTGTTCCATGTTTCGCGTATACACTGTGACAGCGGCGCCGGCCTTTTGTAAGTAAAAGGAAAATAACATGCCGATCGCGCCCGGACCGATCACTCCCATTTTCATAACACTCTCTCCTACTTCGTTATTCTTACAGTTAGTGTAACAAATTTTTTAGAAAAATACCGAAAATTCCTCCTTCCTTTCATAAACCACTCCAACCGCGTTATAATAGAAGTGAGAATATTTTTATTTTTCATCATCTTGAAAAGGCGGATCCTGTCTCCTTGGTCTTCCGCAGGCTATAGCCCCATGCGGCTTCAATCAATGGGTGCATAATTCTTTTGTCTTCCTAAATATAAAAAATTGCTCCAATAGATAACAAACATTGTGTTATAGAAGAGTTTAACAGCTAGCATGCTAACCGTTTTAAAAACTTTTTACTCTATAGAAAAGGATGTGACGTTCTTTGTATTCTCCTAAGGTTGAGCGATTGCTCGTAAATTATAAAACATTGGAAGAATTTAAGAAATTTAAAGGCTGCGGCGCACAGGAGCTATCCATGCTCGAAGATCTGCAAGCAAACATGATTGAAAATGACAGTGAATCTCCTTTTTATGGTATTCGTTACGGAGAATCTCTTGTTGCGAGAATGAGTCTGTACATGAGCAAGCAGACGGAGGATGCTATTTTGCAGGGACCGTTCGTGGAACTATTTAAGCTTGAAGTGCTTCCGCCATTTCAGCGGCAAGGCTTCGGCAAAGTGCTTGTGGACTATGCAAAAAGCTTAGAGCTGCCAATTAAAACGACAGCGCGCGTACACTCGGAAGGGTTCTGGGAGCGGGTCGGATTTCAAAAAATACCGGTCGGTGAAAATAGCTTTTACATCTGGCATCCCTCCGAAAATTTGAATACGATTACAAAAAGCGAATCCGCATAGAAAAAAACAGCTGCCTTTTAAGGCAGCTGTTTTACTTTTCAATTTGCTCTAATACATTGCGCTCCCGCAGCAGCTGCATCTCCCGTTCTTCCCCGGATTCTACAACACTGCGCTTTCGGTCAATATAATCAAACAGCGTACGATACTCTTCTTCATAGCGGGAGAGTTTTCCCAGTAAGCGTTTGTTTTCCTGACGCAGCTGCTCAGTCTCCTGCTGCAGCTGTTCTAACCTCTCCTGCCAGCTCATTGCTTCACTAGCACCCTTCGCCTTCTTATAATTCTGCAAAAAGAAGATTACATCATCGAGTGTAGCAAACGAAACTCCTTCTTGCTGTTCCCTTTTCTGCTCGACCTCCGCTGAGGAAGGTGCTGCTTTTCGAATTTGCTTTGCTTCTTCAATTTTCTCCTTATATAGCTTTCTTACACAGGAGTTCCACCGAAATCCACAAGCAGCCGGCGTTCGAGATAGCTGACGGCCAACCTCCTTGAAAGCGGATAACTGCGTTCCCCCTTCACGAATATGACGCAACACCACTTCGGCCAGCAGCAAATCCTCTTCATCTGTCCAAGCATCTTGGCGTGTTGTTGCCATCTAAAGCCCTCCTTGAGCATTTTTTATTAAACATATGCCGTTGGTAGAAACGATAGAATGGCAAATTGCTAAAAATATGTAATTTCTGCTTGATTATATCACTGTTTTTAGTATGGAAAAGCCATTACAAGCAGTTAACTTTTTAAAAAGGCGGCTACAGCCTCATGATGCGCAGGTGATTCCCAAAGGACAGCGCACTCCTCTATCTCCTGCTCCATACGTTCCTTCAAACGTGTTTCCTCCCATCTGCGAATGGCTGCTGTTTTATAAGCAGACAGCACCTCAACGCGCGGTGAAAGCATGCTTTCCATCCATTTCTGACATGATAGTTTTGCATCACCTTCAAATATTTCATGTATAAATCCGAGTTTTAATGCATCTCCCGCACTAAAACGCTGTGCAGAGCATAGAAGCGTCATCGCCTGGTCGTGACGAAGCTTTTCAAACAGCATCGCTGCCCCGCCCCAGCCCGTTGTAATAGCAAGGCGGCCTTGCACAAATCCAATCGTTGCCGTACTAAGTGCAAAGCGGTAGTCACATGCAGCTGCAATTTCACACCCGCCGCCAACTGCAGTACCATTCAATAAAGCAATCGTCGGCTTAGGAAGGGTCATTAGCTCATATAGAATTTCTCCCATTTTCTTTAGCATCGGATGCGCCTCTTCCTTCGTATAAAGCCCATGAAAAAGCTGTAAATCACCGCCTGAACAAAACGCATTTCCTGCTCCCGTTAGCACAAGCGCTTTATCCTCCCTATTTTCCCGCACCTCTTTCAGCAATGCTGCAAGCTCAGCCATCACATCAAAATCAATCGCATTGCGGCGCTCCTGTCTGTTAAACGTCGCCCATACAATACCTTGCTTTCTCTCTACTATTACCTTCTTCATTAGCTTTCGTACAGGAGACATCGAACTCCTTCTGTAAACAGCGCCAGCCCGCATATCTCCTGCACTCCTCCTCTCGGTTCATCATATAGCCAATTGCGCTCCAGCTGCACGCAAGCCAGGCTTAATAAAGATCTGCCGTTGCTTCTTTTTATATGTACTAAGTTTCGAGAGAAGCTGCCAAATTCCTTCCGAAAGAGGAGACATGATTCATTCCTAAAACTAAAAATTTTAATAAAAGAAAATATAAATTTATTTCATGCATCAGATACAGAAATGCATAGGTTTTCTATCGCTTGTTAGAATAAGTGAGGCAAATTTCCAAATGACATCACATACTAGAGATATCCACAGCTTACCGCGAACCTAAAATGGAGTCTTTGTAACATCTGCTAAAGATCTCTAAAATAAAACAAGCGCAGAAGAAATTCTTCTGCGCTGACAGCCATTACTGGCTGATAACTTCCTTGCCTTTGTAAGTACCGCATTGTTTACATACGCGGTGAGCAAGCTTCATTTCACCACAGTTTGGGCATGCTGTCATACCAGGCACTGCTAGTTTGAAGTGCGTACGGCGTTTTCTTTTTGCAGTTTTGGATGTTCTTCTGAAAGGTACTGCCATTATTCCCACCTCCTTAAAAGAGTGCATTGTTTCATATGAAGTCCTAATGCCGGTCTTCTATTGTTGTTTGTCAAAAAACTTCGCAAGTCCCGCAAGACGAGGATCAACCTTCTCAGTCTGCTCCGCCTCTGTAATAACCTGCCAGTCCTGACCCTTCATCGGTGCCCCATTTGAAGCCTCATCACTGAAAATCTGTATCGGAATTTCCAGAATTATATTTTCCTTAATTACAGGGAGTAAGTCAAGTACTTCTCCTTGTAAATAATGAACATCTGCATCGGCCTCATATTCTTCTTTTGAAGTGAGGAACACCTCAGTTGTTTCAATATCAAACGGAAATGTTACATCTGCTAACGTTCGCGAACAAGGCAGCACCATCGTGCCAGTAATGCGAAAATGAAACGTGAACTTGTTTGCACCAAGATCCGCTCGTCCCGCTACGCGAACGGGCGAAATGTCTCGAATATCAGCATTTCCCTTCAATTCGCTCACATCGACTGTTTCGTCAAACGTTAACCCTTTGCTTCGGTATTTGTTTAATTGATGGATTGACCATTTCATTTAAAATCACCTCAAGGCAACAAAGAAAATTATATAGAGCGTTTCTATATTTGTCAATGTTTTTTCTTTACACTATAATGAAGTCAATATGATGCACTATATACACATTATCACGTTCTTATACATAACTCCATAAGAAAGCGACATTTCTTCTGAAAAAGGAGGCGGGACCTTTGAAGGCCGCAGGTGTAATTGTAGAATATAATCCGTTTCATAACGGACATGCTTATCATTTGCAAGAAACGAAAAACTTAACAGGCGCTGATGTTACCATTGCAGTAATGAGCGGTCCATTTTTGCAGCGCGGCGAGCCGGCGCTCGTTTCAAAGTGGACCCGGACAAAAATGGCCCTTTTAGGCGGCGTGGATCTTGTTGTGGAGCTTCCGTATGCGTTCGCCGTTCAACAGGCTTCCACCTTCGCAAGCGGTGCTGTATCGATTCTCCAGGCGCTCGGTGTTCACGAGCTTTGCTTCGGCAGCGAAAGCGGACAAATCCAGCAGTTTCTCTCCCTTGTGAAATTGCGTCAAACGCGTCAGGCTGCATTTGATGCAGCGGTTCGCTCCTTTATGCAGAAAGGAATTAGCTATCCAAAGGCGTTATCGGAAGCTTTCGCCGCCATTCAAGGAGAACAGACGATACTAGACATGTCAAAGCCTAACAACATTCTTGGATTTCATTATGTACAAGCGATTGCAGAACAAGGCAGCAGTATCGTTCCAAAAACAGTTCCGCGCCTTAGCGCACAGTATCATGATGAAACATTCGCATCTGCCTCCATCGCAAGTGCAACGAGCATACGAAAGCATCTTACATCGAACAGCGTAGACAGCGCTTCAGGGGTGATTCCTCCCTCTACGCTGCTAGAGCTTCAGGACTACCACGATATATACGGCATGTTTCACAATTGGGAACGATACTTTCCATTTTTAAAATATAAGCTGTTAACGATGTCTCCCGCACAGTTGGGCAGTATATATGAGGTGCAGGAGGGATTAGAGCATCGTATCTTATCCTCCGTAAAAGAAGCAGCTTCATTTGACTCGTTCATGGAAGCATTAAAAACAAAGCGCTACACATGGACACGCCTGCAGCGCTTACTCGTTCATGTGCTAACGCATACAACAAAGGAAGAGATGAACATAAAGACGCCAGCCTACATCCGGCTGCTTGGTATGTCAAAAAAGGGGCAAAGCTACTTATCAGCCTATAAAAAAAATGCTGCACTTCCCCTTGTCTCTAATCTTAAATCATTTTCACAGCCGCTTCTCGATCTTGATATAAGAGCAGGCAGTGTGTATTATTCCGTCCTGCCAGAGCCGCTGCAGTCTGCGATGCTGAAGCAGGACTATACGCAGCATCCGATTCGCTATGACGAAGATACAAAACGGTTTCAAATATAGCTGTAACCGAATGGTGCGAATCAGAAAAGCGCAAGCTCCCGGCTTAGCCAGGGCAGACAAACAACCCGCGCACAAAACGCGCGGCTCGGGCGAAACCTATTCATGGGATCTTTCCGTGTGCTCCTCACCATTGGAGGAGCTTTTTCGCCTTTTGCGCGGAAGATTATTCCAGGGATGAATGCAGACTGCTAAGGCTAGACAATCCCCCAGAAGGGAATGCTTTCTTGTTTTACTAAAATAAGGAAAGCGAGCCATTCTCCGCTTTCCTTACTTTTTTTCTTCTAGCTTTTCTAAAAATGCAAGCGCATCATCAAGTGTATCCACTGGAACAATCTTCATCTTCGTGCCGATGTCCTTTGCTGTTTTGACTGCCTCGTTATAATTTGAGTTCGCCGCACCTTGTTCATTTGGCGCGAAGAAAATTTCCGCACCAGCATCGCTTGCAGCGATAATCTTTTGTGAAATACCTCCAATTGGCCCGACCTGCCCCTTCGCATTCATTGTGCCCGTTCCTGCAATTTCCCAGCCCTTTGTGATATCGTTCTTTGTAAGCTGGTTGTAAATCTCCAGCGTAAACATGAGGCCAGCTGACGGTCCGCCAATACGGTGCGAATCAATTTTCACCTCTGGATCCACTTTAAGTTTTGTATTTGTTACAATTTGTACGCCAATTCCGATGCGTCCCCCTGCTCCTTGTATCGGCTCCAAAGGCAGAACAACCGTTTTCTCTTTCTTTTCTCGCACATACCGAATTTTTACTGTATCACCCTGTTTCTTTGTTTTCATATAGTCGATAAACTCTTCCGCTGATTGCAGTGACTGATCGTCCACAGCAATCAATTGGTCTCCTGCTTGCAGCTCCCTTTTAGCCGGCATCTTATCTGAAACTGCAATTACAATGACACCCGTATTCTCGTATGAAACTTGCTTACCAGCACGCTTATATGCGTTATAAATAGCAGCATCCTGCGACTCCTGCATAAGATGAAGCTGCTGGAATTGATAATCCTCATCACTTTGGCCAGTTGGCATAATCTCCTGCTTTTTGAAAATTTCGTGATATTTGTTCATTTTCGCAACAAGATAACTAATGACATTCGCTCGTGACATTGAGACAGTTACGAGCATAAAATCCCCTTTTTCCTTATAGCCATTCTCAATCTTCACATATTGGTCAAGTTCGTCTGCCAGCCCCGGTTTTGTAATGTAATACGGCAGCGGCACATACGTAATGCCAGCCGCAAACAAAGCAGCCAGCAAAAACACGAACAAGTACCGTAAACGCTTAAGTATCATTTCTCTGCTCCTTCCAATTTTCGATCAATGCATGAATCGCATCGATATGCTTCCTGGCCTCCTCCTCTCCCACAGCAATAATCTCCTCAAGGTCCGTAAAAGTCCGGGAACTAAAGCGTTCCACAGCAGGATGCATCATTAAATCTGATGCGGTTTGTCGGTGGTGAACAAGTTCATGCTGCATAATTTCGATGCTTTGCATAATCACGTCATAAATCGTTGTTACATCCCCCTGCACCTTAATAGGAGACACATCAACCGCAATAACAAGATCTGCTCCCAAGCTCTTCACGACAGATACAGGGATACGGTCAATCACGCCGCCATCAACAAGAAGACGGTCCCCCATTTTTTCCGGCACAAAAATACCGGGAATTGAAATGCTCCCCCTTACCGCTTCCGCAATCGGCCCTTCCGTCATGACAACCTTTTCCCCTGTTAGAATATCAGTTGCCACAACAGCTGTTGGAATATCCAGCTCTTCTAATTTTTTATTGTATGTAAGGACTCTAATCATATCTTTTACTCGTTTTCCGGAAATGAATCCCATTTTCGGCACAGTAAAGTCTAAATAATATTTACGCTTAAACAGCTTCGCGATTTGATACAGCCGGTCGACATCGCTTCCAGCAGCATAAAACACAGCAACGAGCGCCCCCATGCTGCTGCCGGCAATCATATCAATAGGAATGCCTGCTTCCTTCAATACCTTAATCACGCCAACATGTGCAAAACCCTTCGCTCCCCCAGAACCGAGGGCAAGACCGATTTTTGGTATACTCATATCCTCACCCTTTAGAAAATTTCTCTCTCTTTTCATCTTATGGTCTAAATGCTCCCCCTATCCTCGTATACTGAACTGAACGCTTGGACAAAAGGGGGGAGTGTATGCAAGCAAAACTAAAAACAGCTTTACTAGCTATTAGCATCACCTTTTTAACAGCTTCTCTCATCGCAAACCCGCAAGCCTCTCTGGAAGGTTCCATTCGCGGTCTTGATATGTGGTGGGAGGTCGTGTTTCCTTCTCTTCTGCCTTTCTTCATTGTATCAGAGCTTTTAATCGGGCTGGGGGTTGTAAACTTTATCGGTGTGGTGCTGGAGCCGCTTATGCGCCCTTTGTTCCGCGTGCCTGGCGTTGGCGCCTTTGTATGGGCAATGGGGATGGCTTCAGGATTCCCATCAGGCGCGAAACTAAGCGCTCGTTTACGTCAAGCAAAGCAGCTAAGCCGAATTGAAGCGGAGCGTCTCGTATCCTTCACAAACTCCTCCAACCCGCTGTTCATTTTCGGCGCTGTAGCTGTTGGTTTTTTTCAAAACCCAAATCTTGGCATGGTTCTCGCGGCTTCTCACTACATAAGCAATTTCGCAGTCGGATTGTTCATGCGGTTTTATGGTGCAAGCGAGACTGCTCCACCGGCTCAAAATCGCACATTCTCACTTCATTACGCCTTCGAAGTGCTGCATGAAAAAAGACTTGAAGAAAAACGTCCGATTGGAAAACTCATTGGAGACGCGATTGTCTCCTCTATTCAAACGCTGCTTATGGTCGGCGGTTTTATTATTTTATTCTCCGTCATGAACAAAATGCTCGCTGTCATCCACTTCACAGATGCTGTTAGTTCGATTATCTACTATGTACTAGCTATTGTTCAACTTCCAGGATCCTTTGCAACGCCGCTTTTGTCCGGCCTCTTTGAAATGACGCTCGGCAGTCAAATGACAAGTCAAACAGAGCATACAACGCTGCTGCAGCAGGCCATGGTCACAAGCTTCATCTTAGCCTTTAGCGGGCTATCTATTCATGCGCAGGTTGCCAGCATTATCGCCGACACTGATATTCGCTTTCGGCCCTATTTTATCGGCCGCATCATCCAAAGCATTGTCGCACCCATTTGTACGTATTTTCTCTGGCAGCCATTGTACGAGAATGTACATTCCCTTCGTCCTCACGAGCACGATATCCCTGTGTTAGGACCACAGACTGACGCAGCAGGAGGATGGGGCACAATCAGTGCCTACGGTCCCATCATTACACTTGCCTTCTTGTATATTTATGTATTTCTGCTCTTTCGGCGCCGGGCGCAAAAGTGAGAAAACCCCGTATCTACGGGGTTTTAAATTTCTCCTTTAATGCTTTTTCTACGGCGCGGGGAACAAGGTCTGCAACATTTCCCCCGTATCTGGCAACTTCTTTTACAATGCTCGAGCTCAGAAATGAGTACTGATTATTTGTCATCATAAAGAAGGTTTCAATGTTTTCCTCAAGCTTTCGGTTCATTGCGGTAATTTGCATTTCATACTCGAAATCCGATACTGCGCGTAATCCTCGCAAAATAGCGCTTGCATCCCTCTTGCGCGCGTACTCAACAAGCAGGCCGCTATGTACGTCTGCTTTTACATTTGGTATGTCCTTTGTTACCTCTTTAATGAGTTCAATTCTTTCCTCCACAGTAAAAAGCGGCTGCTTCGAAGAATTGTTCATCACTACTACATACACTTCATTAAAGACATTTGCGCCTCGCTTAATGATATCCAAATGTCCGAGCGTAATCGGATCAAAACTCCCCGGACAAATTGCTATACTTGCCATTCCTGCTCCCCGCCTCCTCATTCGTATTCATAAATGGATACAGCAGTAATGCCGTATTCTTCATGCTTTCTGCACACTAGACGGCCTACTGTTTCCGGCAAAACTACATCCACCGCATGCTCCGCCATAATCGTTCCATTCTTCGCCAGTAATTCGTGCTGGTCCAGAATGCTCATTAAGGCGACAAGCTGTTGTTGTTTATATGGCGGATCCAACAAAACAAGATCGAACACAAGCCCCCGCTTAATGAGAGCCTTCAAAGCGCGATCCGCGTCATTACGATACACCTCCGCTTGACTTGTCAATCGGCAGCTTTCTATATTTTGCCGAATAACCTGAACGGCTTTTGGGTCACGGTCAACAAAAATCGCCTTTTCCATTCCGCGGCTTAACGCTTCTATTCCTAAGCCTCCGCTCCCGCCAAACAAATCCAACGCTAATCCCCCGTCAAAATACGGACCGATCATATTAAAAATCGCTTCCTTTATCTTATCGGTTGTAGGGCGCGTTGTCTGACCGGGCACTGCCTTTAACGGATGTCCTTTGCATGTTCCTGAAACTACTCTCATGTTGATTCCTACCTTTGCTTACATTCATCCTTCATAATCCTAACATAAAACATCGGAAAGAAAAACCATTCATGCACGTTTCTTCCTAGAAAGCCTCGTGCACTCATTTTTATATTTTTTCATTCCCTATGTATAACTTTCCCTAAAAACGACAAGAATAAAGACAACAACATCACTTCAGGTGTTGTTGCCAACCGCGGAGAAGACTTACGTTTCCCCATAAGTTCTTCCTCCGGTTTCTCCTCTCCCTTTGCCTTCTTGCCGACGGTAATGTCGGTATAAGAAGGACCCTGCAAATGCAGGGTTTTTTTATTTTCTCCATCTTTTCAATGGTTTTATCAAATGATACAGTAAGAAATGCGGACGCGGCTTGATGCTGCTCCCTCGGAAGAATATTCTCCGGCACACAAGGCGCTTTTGCCTTTTGTGCCGGAGGTTATTCTGCAGACGGGGCATAGCCGCGGGAGCTGGACATTGAGTCAGAAAGGACAAAAGGAGGAGAACATATGATTCAACGTTTTATTGAACTGGGAGAAGGATATTCAGATTTGTATGAGCTGCTGGAGCTTGCAAAAGCAAACCGCCATCGTCTCGCCCATATGCTTGCATTTCACACGATCAAAAATAACAAGGCTGTTTGCTCGCTTGCTGTTGTACTGCATCCTACAACAGAAGGAAAATTTCAGCCAATTTATATATGCAGAGAGGGCATTCCCCTCTTAGAGGACAAAAAAAGCAAACGATATGAGCTGTTTGAAGAAACGGCTGCTTCGCTTGATAAGGAAGTCGTTGCCTTCACAGTAAAGCCCTCAACGACATTTCCCGAAACAGAGCTATACTATAGTCATCTCATCGGCATACTGCGTATGAACCGCTTTATCCCGCCTATGCAATAAAGAAAACTCGCCGATTGGCAAGCCGTTAGGCGAAGACAGAGGCGTAGTTGCACTTACACTTTATTCCTAAAGTTTCCTGCTACGTCGAACTAACTCCTAGCTGGAAACTTACGCTTTCTTAAAGTGTAAAGAAAACTCGCCGTTAGGCAAAGACAGAGGCGTAGTTGCACTTACACTTTATTCCTAAAGTTTCCTGCTACGTCGAACTAGCTCCTAGCTGGAAACTTATACTTTCTTAAAGTGTGAAGAAAACTTGCCGATTCGCGAGTCTTTAGGCGGAGATAAAGGCATAGTAGTACTAATACTTTACTCTTAAAATTTCCTACTGTGCTGAAGGGCTTCTCAGTTGGAAATGTATGATTTCTTACATGGCTAAGCAAGGCGGAATCAGCCCGTCTTGCTCCGGCTGAAAAACAGCCCGCGCATAAAGAGCGAAGCGGATTCACAGAAGATTTCCGTATGTTCCTCACCACTAAGGGCGCTTGTTCCCTTTACGTGGTGAGAGTTATTTGTCTGCGGGGAACTGGGTGCTGAAGCTAGGCAAAACTCCAAAAGCTTATACTTTCTGATCAAAAATAAAAAGCCCTCAGCATCGAGAGCTTTCTACTCAATTTTATAGTCGTACTCCTTTGCCCGATCTGGCTTGGATTCAAATTCCGTTTTCAAAAACGGACGATACGATGGCTCGACTCCTTTGACGAACGGAAAATGATTCAATTTCTCCATCATCGCATCCGCTTGATCCATATCGCAATACAGCACAACATACTTGAAGCGCTTTGATATATAATGAATATTGCCGTGTTTACGAAGAAGCTTTGCATGCTTGAGCGAATGCAAATACACAATGATTCCTTGTCGTTGTCCAAACATATTGAACTGCTCCTAAAAACATAAGCTGTTGTATGCATTTAGAGCAGAGCTCACCCCTTTCCTTTCCTTTCACTTTTCCGACTTATGAAGCACCATTGTCGATTTTACAGCTTTTCTCTATTTTGAATCCAAGTAATCTACCCATAATATGTTTTATTTCCAATGCTTACATTTCATGTAATATAGGCAAAAACAGCCAGGCCCGGAAATAGGGAAATACAATAGAACAAGGAATAAGCCGATTCCTCATCTTATTCCACTGTATCCGCTTTCGCCCGGCCAGAGAAAAACGGGAAATCATCCCGTTTTACAACCACAGCTGCCTCCGGAACCGCAGCCGCCGCCGCAGCCGCCGGCATCAAAAAATGGATTGCCCGTTGGCACTTTAATGGCCGGAGAAACTTCCTGCCCTATTAAAACGCTCACTTCATCAAGCAATTTTTGCATAGCATTCTCCGCTTTCTTAAAGGAAGCGATTGTTTCATGTAAATCCACTTGACGCTTTAGCTCGCGCATTTGCTTTGTAACAGATGAAAAATCGGGATGGTATTTCCCAAACCTCTGCACTTCCTCATAGCGCTCCTTGATGGCAGTGAACTGCCGAATGAGCTCCTGTGCAACATGGTCTTGCTTTAATGTATGGTAGCATTGTCGATAGTGCTCGGCTGTTTCTGATTGCACGATCATGCGGGCAAGCTGCTCCGCCTCGTCCAAAATCATTACACTCTCAAGCGTTGCAATTATCATATAAAGGACACCTCCCGATTACCTATCATACCATATTTGCAGCATAACTCCTAATCCTGCTTTTGGTACATAGAGTGCACAAGGGCAGCAGCCGTTCAGGCACGAATATGCTCTGCCACATTATATCTTATGATACTCCACGTCTCTTCTTTCAAGGCAACATAGTTAATGCAGGCATTGTTCAGAAATGTTTGAAACGTAACCTCATCAGGGCTGATCGCATGAAGCATAGCCTTAATCGCGTGTGCATGCGCAACAATAATGATGCGCTTGCCAGCATGCTGATTCGCAACATCCTGCAGCGCCGAAAAGCAACGCTCTACAATTTCTTGATCCGTTTCCATACCTTCTACATCGCCAGCAGCGATGCGATGGCGAACGTCGCGTACAGGCTTGCCAGATGCTGCCCCGAAATGCCGCTCTATAAAACGTTCATCTAGATGAATCACATCAAGTCCAACAGCATCGGCAATTTCCTTTGCCGTTTCATAGGCTCGTACTAACGGACTACTAATAATAACATCCCATTTCTCCCCGCGCAGTGCATGAGCGCTTTGCTTTGCCTGCTGTCTGCCGGTTTCATTGAGCGGGATATCCTCTCTCCCTTGGATAATCTCCTGGAAATTCCATTCTGTTTGTCCATGTCGTACTAAACAAATTTCCGTCATGCCGTAAGCTCCTTTTCGTATGATTGCTCTTTATTTTAACAGAACTTACGCATGACGGATACCCTTTTACTCTGCATTCGTATTTTGCTGCTTCATATACTGAAACATTTCAAGCATAATCGAAGCCATTGCCAGCTGGTTTTGAAACTTAGCAACCTGATCTGGGATTGTTTTTTTGTAGAATTGAAGCGCTGCCGTCTCAAATGCTTCCCTCTCTCCCGGATTACGTGAAAGTCGTCTATACCAATGCGGCTGCTGTCTTATATAGTTTTGTAAATCCTCCCGAGATTGCAAAAGTTCAATGAGCTCTTGTCTCATACACCCGCCTCCTAGTCTTTTTGGAAGAAAAACGGATTATTTTGTACCGGCTGTTGCTCTTGCTGCGGGGTGCTAGCGCCGCCCTTAAAGGACTGAACAACCTGCTGCACGCTTCCGATTACATTTGTTACGTTCGCTAAATGCTGCTGCATTTGATCCACATTCATATTTTTGATAAATGTCAGCATCTGTCCCACCCAGTCCTTTTTCGATTCCTCTTCGTGCATCACATTTGTTTGCGCTGCTGCCTGCTTCGTTTCTACTGCATTTTCCTTGTACGTGTTCCACACTGCATCCTGTTCGCCAAGTAAGTACCACTCTTCATAAAACTGCTGCCACGTCTTTTCTCCATTCCGTACAATTTGAATCATTTTTGGGTGATGGCGTACAAACTGTTTGAATTTTTGCACAGAAGGATGCTGTTGCCCTCGCGCTGTCGTCATAGTCCTCACCTCATTTATTAAAATCATATACTACATTGTAAGAAAAAAACGGCGCATGGTTCGCCTATTTTTAGGCGCTGCCCCGTTATTTTTGTGTAAAATTTTGTGTGTAATACATATCGTATACACCAACACCTAAGCTATTGAATTTTGAGTTTAGAACATTTTGGCGATGTCCCTCGCTATTGAGCCATCCTTGCACTGCAGCAATGCCGTCCGTATAGTTCGAGGCGATATTTTCGCCAGCCATCCGAAACGTCACCTTCCCACGCTCAAGCCGATCGCCGAGTGAACCAAACTGCGGCGATTCATGCGCAAAATAATTGCTATCCTTCATATCCTTACTATGTAAATAAGCAACCTCTGCTACTTCGTCATCCCACACAAGCGGCTTTAAATGATGACGAAGACGAATGATATTTGTTAAGTCTAAAATCTGCTTTGCATTCGCCGCTTCTACTTCTTTTTCCCTCTCCGCCGTCAACGATTGCGGATTCACCAGCACACCTGAATACATGAGCTGATAGGGCCGTTGCTTGAGCAGCGTCTCATTATCCATGTAGCGAATTCCAGCTAGCTGCTGCGTAAACTTATCAAAATACAGCTGTGCCCACCCATTTGAGACTGCAATTAACGGCTGTTCATTTACTTCTGACTCGGATAGCTCAAATTGATAGCTGCTATTATTGTAATCTAAATCAATTTCATACGAAAATGGAGATAATGCATAAATATCCCCATATTTTTGCCCAATATGGAACGGGGATATATCTACTTCCTGACCTGCAGCGTAGATGGTTACAACTTTATTTTGTAAAACACCGAACTGCACATATCGTGACAAATCAGTATTGTACACCCACCATTCATAATCATAGGAGGATGGCTCCACGCGCGACGGTTCTCCAAATGACGCTAATAGACTCTCCGAATCCTTTCCGAGCATTTGTGAGACGGCCTCAGAAGGCACTGCCTCTCCTTGCTTCTTTAATTGCGGCGTAACGACCTTGTTTAATTGAGAATCAGACGATTTCATATACTGTGAAACGATGAGCTTACCGTACAAATCAACAAATAATACAATAACGGTTAAAAGGAGAATAACCAATACCTTCTTCACTACAATATACCCCCTGTGCCTTGTATCCCGAGGTATACACACGGAATGCACAACAAGAATTCATATTCCATTTTTTCACAATAAAGCAATTACAAATACAATTTGTTTATATGCTAGTATATTCAATATATCATATTTTTTCTCGTCAAGCAGACATTCTCTCGTCCTTTTCACATCTTGTTTTTGTTTGTTTATTCATTGCGCTTTCACATTATTCGTACTATTATAAATTTAGGGAAAATTTTCATGTATATTAAGGGGGCTATACAATGAAATTTGAAAACACAGGACTTGATGGTCAGGTTGTGGATTTCACACTGCTGACAGAAGTAGCGAAGCAAAACGGGTTTGTTTTAGCAGGACAATGGGATTACGAACGTGTTACATACGACTATAAATTCGAAATGCTGCAGGATGTGTACTACCTGCGCCTTCAAGGATATGCGGTGGAAGGAGAGGTTGGTCACGGCTCTGCAAAAATTAAACTGTTAACCCCGCTTCTTGGCAAGCACTACTATCCGCATGGTGTAGAGTATGGTGAAGGGGAAAATTTTCCGAAAAACATAATAAACAAAAGCGAGCAGCTTTTAAAGAACGTGAAGGAAGCGCTGTCAAACCTTCCAGATCCACACTAAGTATATAAGGCGTATCAAGATGGATACGCCTTTATCAGTTGCTCTACCTGGATATAAACCGATTGAACAGGTAAGCCTGTTACTGACTCGATGCTCTCTTTAATCCTCTCTTGTACAGTAATGCACGTTGGCACAATAGCTGCCGTGCTATAAATAGCGACATTCACGTGAATCACAAGCCCCTTTTCCTGCTCCTCAATCCAAATCCCCTTTCTTCTAAAAGGACCGGGAAGCTTTGAGACGGCCTTACTCACCCCGAACACTTCATCTAGAGCCATCTCTACTAATTCCATTAACGTTCTCTTAGCAATGTACAGCATTCCGAGCGGCGGGATTTGCTGCATATCCATTATTATCCTCGCCTTTCCTTTTTCTATATCCTATGCCTTGCTTCCTATTTTGGACACAAAAAAAGCCTGGGAAGCTCCCCAAGCACTAAAAACCCAGCATGCAATGCGCTAATTACGATTCTGCTTGCACTAAGTTCAGGTAATATCTAAAGAGGCATAGCCGTTCACTTTCTTAACGGTTTAGACTGCAAATACGGCGGCACTTCATACGTTCCACTCTTCTCTTTTTCCCTTTCACTGCGTGACCATCGAAAAAAGACATACCCGATAATTGTTCCGTACACAATCTCCTGTATAACCTTCATAATCACACCGCCCGTTTGCTGATCGTCTAGAACAGGCATCCATCCTAGAAAATCCGGTCCTGTCAGCTGCAGAGAGGAGAGCGTATCAGCTGGTACGCAAAGCTCCATTGCCTTCATCCAAGCCTGCGGGTCCGTATAAGTAGCAAACAGCGGAGTGCTCGCAAAAATAATAAGAGCACAAGCCGGCGTGAGCAGCATACCGTTCGCAAACATATAGCCGATTTTTTTAATTTCGCTGAGCGTTTGATTATTCGGCAACGGATTTAAAACAGGCCACCACATCAGCAGCGCTGCAACGAATAAAACCGCTAGAAATAATGGATGCAGAAGATGGCTTTGTTTAACAGCATCAAACACAACAGGTAAATGGTAAATTGAAAACAGGCCATTAAACAAAAATAACGCAACAAGCGGTCTTCCGACTGTATTCAGAAGTATACGGATAAGCCTTGCTTGAATCACCCTCTCCAGCAGCCACTCGGGCAGCCCGAGCAACAATAGCGGCGGCACTGCCATATATAAAATGGCCATCTCCGTCATATGTGCACTAAAAATAATATGACCGAGCAAATCAATCGGGCCGCCCTTTATAAGATATAAGAGAACAATACCTGTGACAAAATAAAACTGCTGCTTTTTGCTTACTTTCTCAGCATTGGGAATATACGAGCGATATTTCCCAATGATTAGAAAATATGCAACTAGCACTAGAATCATCATCAATAAAAAGATAGGGCTCCATAACGCCTCAAAACCGAAAATCCATAAATTTTTCATTGATTACACCCCCTTCATAATTAAGAAAAACGGATACGGTCCGCTTTTATTCCATAGTAAAATGCGATTCCCAATCAAAGGTACTTTTTTCCCTTGCATACGGAAGATTATTTTATGAGAAGGAGCAGGCCGTGGGAGCTAAATACCTCCAAGACAACTTTCTTCCTCTTAAATAAAAGGGGATTGATGGTTATCAATCCCCTTTTATTTCTACCACCACATAAGTGTCATAAACGCTAAAATTGTCAATAAAGCGACAGCAATACCAGCGTATAGAAACAAAGCAGGCGCTTCATGTCCCTTGTGGCTCATATGCATAAAGTAGTACAGCTGGAATATAACTTGCACAACCGCAAGTAAAATAATGAACGGTACAGTGAAAATCGGATCAAATGTTTTCGGATACATGACTGCTAAAAACGCAACGAGCGTCAAGAAAATCATCAATGCAAACGAAATCACCTGATGCTTCATTTCCTCTGCATTCTTCTTCCTTCTGTACTCAATATTTACTTTCGAATTTATAATCCCAGGTTGTTTTGACGCCATTGTTTATCCCACCATTCCCATTAAATAAACTACAGTGAAAATAAACACCCAAACTACGTCGATGAAGTGCCAGTATAAGGACGCCACGTAATATTTCGGCGCGTTATACAAAGTTAAACCGCGCTTCGCATTACGAAGGATAAGCGCTGAAATCCAAAGCAAGCCGAAAGCGACGTGCGCACCATGTGTACCGACGAGCGTGTAGAACGCAGAACCAAACGCGCTGCTTTTAATCGTATGCTTGAAATGTGTAACATAATGATTAAATTCATAAATTTCAAGCCCTAAAAAGCCTGCACCTAACAAAACCGTAATAATGAGCCAAAGCTGCATTTGTTTGAAATTGAGGTTCTTCATATGATAAATCGCATATACACTTGTTAAACTGCTTGTTAACAAAAGCATAGTCGCCACAAAGACAATCGGAATCTCAAACAGCTCTTGTGTTGTCGGTCCGCCGTTTGTTGAATTTTTCAAAGCAAGATACGTTCCGAAGAGAGAGGCAAACAATACCGTCTCTCCCCCAAGGAACAGCCAAAAACCTAAGAATTTATTTTTCCCTTCTAGGGTCGCCTTCTCCGGATCAGCAGGAAGCGTTTCAAGGGTTAATCTTTCTTCTGCTTGCATTATGCCGTAACCCCCTTATCATCTCCATCTAAATCTTCCTTATGAATGTGATAGCCGTGGTCATCGATGACAGAACGCAGGAGCATGGAACCAAATGTGATAGCTAAGCCAATAAACGCGACAATCAGCCACTCGGTTTCCTTTCCGCCATTCATGTACATTGCTCCAAATGCAGCTATGAACAATCCTAAAGATGTCGTAAACGGAAGGAAAGAAGAGTTTGGCATATGAATATCGCCAACTGGTTCTGCAGGTGTTATTTCCTTGCGTCCTTCCATTTTTTCAATCCATAACGCATCTAAGCCGCGAACAAACGGCAATTGCTTAAAGTTGTATTCCGGAGTCGGCGCCTCTACCGACCACTCAAGCGTACGTGCATCCCATGGATCGCGTCCAGCCGCCTTGCCGGATACAGTTGTTTTCACAACATTCACTAATAAAACAATCGTTGCCAAGCCCATAAAAGCTGCACCAACAGAGCTGATTAGGTTTCCTGTTTCTAGACCCTGTCCTGGCAAATACGTAAAGTAACGACGCGGCATCCCCATCAAGCCAAGGAAATGCTGGATAAAGAATGTTAAATGGAAGCCGATAAAGAATAGCCAGAAGGTAATCTTGCCCAGCGTTTCATCGAGAATCTTGTTAAACATAAGCGGCCAATAATAATGTGCGCCTGCAAATAAACCAAATACAACGCCGCCCACGATTACATAGTGGAAATGCGCCACAACGAAATAGCTGTCGTGGAACTGATAATCCGCCGGCGCCGAAGCGAGCTGAACCCCTGTTACGCCGCCCATTACAAAGGATGGGATAAAAGCAACTGCATACATCATAGGAGTCGTAAAACGGATGCTTCCACCCCACATTGTAAATAGCCAGTTAAAAATCTTAATCCCTGTCGGAACAGCAATCGCCATTGTTGCCACAGCGAAAATCGCATTAGCTACCGGCCCCATACCAACTGTAAACATATGATGCGCCCATACCATGAAGCCTAAGAAGCCAATTAACACTGTCGCAAAGACCATAGAAGAATATCCGAATAAACGCTTCTTCGAGAACGTTGCGAAAACCTCAGAGAAAATACCAAATGCCGGAAGTACAAGAATGTATACTTCAGGATGTCCGAAAATCCAGAATAAATGTTCCCAAATAATTGTGTTTCCGCCAAGAGCCGGATCAAAGAATGCTGTACCGAATAAACGGTCAAGCATTAACAATGCCAAGCCAACTGTTAACGGCGGGAACGCAAACAAAATGAGTGCAGAAACGACGAACGCTGTCCATGTGAACATTGGCATACGCATATATGTCATACCCGGTGCACGCATATTGATGATGGTAACAAGGAAGTTAATTCCCCCAATTAACGTACCTATACCAGAAATCTGCAAGCCGAGAATATAGAAGTCTACGCCATGCGTTTGTGAAGCGAGCGTCAAAGATGCGTAAGACGTCCAGCCTGCATCTGGAGCGCCTCCTAAAAACCAGCTGCAGTTTAGGAATACACCCCCGAAGAAGAACAACCAAAAGCCCAATGCGTTAATGTACGGAAATGCTACGTCGCGTGCCCCAATTTGAAGCGGCACTACCGCATTTAAGAAAGCAAATATGAGCGGCATGGCCGCCAAGAAAATCATCGTTGTACCGTGCATTGTTAATACCTGGTTGTATGCATCCCCTACTAGGAAGTCATTGTTCGGTACAGCGAGCTGAAAGCGGATGAACAAGGCTTCAATTCCGCCGAAAACAAAGAATAATCCGCCCGCAACTAAATACAAAATGGCGATTTTCTTATGGTCTACCGTCGTTAAGTAATCCCAAAGAACGCTTTTTTTCTTTGCTACAGAACTCACGTTTTTACCTCCCCTTCGTGATTTTTCCCCTTATTTACTGCGTAACCTTTAAGCTCTTTAAATACACTGTCAAGGCGTCGATTTCTTGATCTGTCAAGTTGCCGTATTTCCCGGTCATTTTGTTGCCCGGTTTCATGCTTTCCGGATCCTTTAACCAGTTTTTGATGTTTTCGTCCGTTTGATCTGCAATACCTGCTACCAGATCGCGGTCACCGAAGTTAGCTAGGTTCGGTGCAATACGAGCAGCAGCGGGACGGGAGTCGTTGCCTGCTACAGCATGACAGCCCACACAGCTCTTTTGGAAAATCTGCTCTCCTTGTTGTGCCTGTGCAGTATCTGCAGTCCCTTTACCATCCTGTTTGCTCATGGCAGCCACCCAAGCTTTGTACTCGCTTTCATCAAGCGCTTTCACCTTGAATTGCATCAGCGCATGTGAAGGACCGCAAAACTCTGTACAAAATCCATTGTACGTTCCTGCTTTCTCGGCTTGAATCCACATCTTGTTTGTGTTTTCTGTATTTGTATCTATTTTCCCTGCCAAAGATGGGACCCAGAAGGCGTGCTTAATATCCGCTCCCTTTAAGTTTAAGTATACCTTTTTGCCAGTAGGGATGACCAATTCCTGAGACGTAACTACTTTATCCGTCTTATAAGCAAATTCCCACCAATAAAGGCGTGCTGTAACATCGACTACAACCGTGTCCTTATCAAGCTTTTTCTTTTCTGCTGCGCTGACATCCGCAAGCTTAAATGTGTATGTAACAGTAGGAACAGCTAAGATTAACAGCAAGAGAATTGGAATGACAGTCCAAATAATCTCCAGCTTATGACTCCCCTCCACTTGCTTCGGAATGATGTGCTCTTGACCCTTTTTCTGACGAAATTTCACAATTACGTAGAAAAAGATGACAGAGACAACCGCCACTACGAAAACCATAATTACGCTGGATAATATTAATAAATCATACTGCATCTTTGCTGCTTCGCCTTGCGGAATCAAAGTAGACTGAAATTCTTTACCGCATCCCCCTAACAGTAAAGACAGCAAGGAAACGAGCGAAAGCAATCGCCACTGTTTCTTCATGCAAACAAACCCCGCTTTCTTTGTTGATTAGATTTTACTTTATAGCAATTAAAGTAAATCCCGACGTAAAAAATCCCCTTGTCACTCAATAAAAAAACGCAATTTTCGGAATAATATATGTTTTTATAAGGCAATCGGAGTGACCCGATTGCCTTATCTAAAAACCAAACTTAGAACATCACAACTGCAATCATTAAACCAAACAAAATCAATAAGTAATTCAACGAATATACAAACATTTGAACAGACCATTTAATATCGTCCTTTGTACGGAAGCCATACAATCCAAGCACAAACCAACCGATATTTAAAAGTGTCGCAACTACCATAAATGTAACACCTAGCGAATGCATATAAAAAGGAAGCGGCAGCAAGCATGCGACCCAAATGATGATTTGCCGTTTTGTCATCTCAAAACCATGTACAACCGGCAGCATTGGAATGCCGGCTTTTCGGTATTCCTCAACACGCTTCATCGCCAATGCCAGGAAATGCGGAATTTGCCAAATGAACATAATTAAGAACATCATCCATGCGATGAAGTCCAAATTCGGATCAAGCGCGGCCCACCCGATAAGAGGCGGCACAGCTCCTGAAACACTCCCAATCACTGTGTTGAGCGTATATGCTCGTTTCGTCCATAATGAATAGAGTACTACATACGTAAACGTACCGATAAATCCAATAAACGCAGCCATTGGAGTTGTCAGCAATAAAAATGCAAAACCAAGTAATAATAGTACAATGCCGAGAGTTAAGACAAAATTCCCTTTAAACTTCCCTGTAACTGTCGGCCGATGCTTCGTCCGCTCCATTAAATGATCGATATCGCGGTCGATATAATTATTCAAACTGCAGGAACCAGCGATAATAAGCGACGAGCCAAGTAGTGTAAATACCATCTTATCAAGCTCACCTAAAAAACTGAGCCCATTATAATGGAGAGCGAGCCAAAAGCCCGTAAATGTCGTCAACGCGTTTGAATTGACAATCCCCATTTTCAAAAGCGCAAACATATCCTGCTTCCACGTCGTTTGCGGTACATCATTTACAGTTGACTGCTCGTGCACTTGTGTTGCTTGACTCACTTTCGTCAACCCCTTTCCATCCGTTTACAAACTGCTTTTCTATCTATACGGCAATATTATTACAGTAGAGATATTGTTTTATCAGTTCATAGTCTAAAATATACAAACTTGCTCGATTATATTAAATCACATTTCGCGAGAAAATTGTGAAGAAAACATGAACATTATGTGTCTTTTTCAAACAGGCTTTTCTTATCTGTTATAATCATACCATGAATTTGTTTCCATGATAAATAATTTTGTCCAAAATCGCACTGAATTGTTTAGAATTGGATATTTTTGTTGCCTTTTTGCCGCAAAATGTAAAAGATCTTGTGTTCTTCTATGTATCTGTACACCGTGCAAAACCATTTCCAATTGCTCACATCTCTTTGCTATTTTATAAAGTTTTATATATGATTAGGACTGTGACAAATTCGTTATTTATATATGGAAGCCTTATTTCATCAAAATATTGTAGCATAACTTCATTTCAGAAAGTAGGTGAACGGGTTGCGACGTTTCCTGAAACTGCTAGGAGTTGTAACCAGCTTAAATCTTTTATTTGTTCTGCTCGGTGGAGCTTTAGTCACAAAAACAGGTTCCGGACTTGGCTGCGGAAGACAATGGCCGCTTTGTCACGGACAAATTATCCCAGACCCGCTCACGCTTGAAACGGTAATTGAATTAAGCCATCGTCTCGTCTCCGGCTCGGCAGGGATTTTAGTATCTTTATTATGTGTGCTATCATGGCGGTACTTAGGACATATACGCGAAACGAAGCCGCTTGCCATTGTTTCCTTTTCCTTTTTATTAGCGCAGGCGCTAATTGGCGCAGCTGCAGTTGTATGGGGACAATCAGGCGCTGTACTGGCACTTCATTTTGGAATTTCTCTCATTTCATTCGCAGCCGTTATTTTGCAGACGCTTCTTATTTTTGAAGTAGATAAGAAGTTTGATGCACAGTCGGTTGCGCTCGATCACAAAATGAAATTTCATATTTATGGCATAGCCATTTACAGCTACATTGTCGTATACACAGGAGCTCTCGTTCGCCATGAACATGCAAGCTTAGCTTGCCCTACCTTCCCTATTTGCAGTAAAAACAGCCCGCTGCCGACACAATTTCACGAGTGGGTACAGATGGGCCACCGGTTTGCCGCACTCCTGATTTTCGTTTGGATCGGCTATGCATTGCTGCTCGCTGCGAGGGAATACCGAGGACAGCGCGTCATCTATTATGGCTGGCTAACTTCGTTCATTCTAGTCTGCCTTCAAGCTATATCGGGTATACTCATCGTATATACAGAATTAAATCTATACGTTGCTTTACTGCACGCGCTCTTCATTTCTTGCTTGTTCGCTGTGCTTTGCTACCTTGTTCTGCTTGCGACGCGAAGCAAAACAAGCAAACAAGCTAAAAGCGCTGCAGCAAACGATGATCGTTCCTTCCGTACAGAGCCTTTGTCTAAATAAGACAAAGGCTCTTTTCATAAAAACAAGTGGACTTCAGAGAGCCTGCTTCCTTCCGTCACAACAAAAGGACGCCTCTGACATTTGTCATAGACGTCCTCCTTTTATTACTTATCCAATTCGATAAGAAGATCCCCGGTTTGAATGGCATCGCCATTCTTCACGTACACTTCCTTAACAGAAGCTGAAAACGGAGCTTGTACTGTCGTTTCCATTTTCATCGCTTCCGTAATAGCGATTGTATCACCTTTTTTCACTTTATCGCCCGCTTTTACAAGTACCTTGATAACCGTTCCTGGCATCGTTGCACTAATATGGCTTGGATTATCGCGGTTTCCTTTTACGCGCTGCGCTACTGTAGATTGAATGCTTTCATCCTTCACGATGACCTCGCGCGGCTGTCCATTTAATTCAAAGTATACAACGCGTGTTCCATCCGGCTGCGGTTCCCCAATTGAAACAAGTCTTACAATCAACGTTTTTCCGCGCTCAATTTCTACTTCTGTCTCTTCCCCTAAGCGCATACCGTAGAAGAATGTTGGTGTATCCAAAACAGAGAGATTTCCAAATCTTTCATGAATGTTTTGATAATCCATAAACACCTTCGGATATAGAGCATATGAAAGCACATCAAACATCGTTACTTGACGATTCAGCTTATGGAACAGCTCTTCCTGCAGCTTGTTAAAGTCTACCGGCTCAAGCAATTCACCAGGACGAACCGTGAGAGGCTGTTTGCCCTTTAGAATAATGCGCTGCAGCTCTACCGGGAATCCTCCATGCGGCTGGCCAAGATAGCCTTCGAACATTTCCACAACAGAATCCGGGAAGTCAAGCGTTGCGCCGCGCTCGAAAATATCTTCCTCCGTTAGATTGTTTTGAACCATAAACAACGCCATGTCTCCTACTACCTTTGAGGATGGTGTTACCTTTACGATATCGCCAAACAAATCATTGACGCGGCGGTACATAACTGTTACTTCATCGAAACGCTCGCCAAGACCAACAGCTTTTGCCTGCTGCTGCAGATTGCTGTATTGTCCGCCCGGCATTTCGTGCATATATACATCCGTGTGCGGCGCGTTCATCCCGCTTTCAAAACGGGCATAATATTTGCGCGTATCTTCCCAATAACGGGACAACTGCTCAAGTGAATTGATATTTACATCTGGCTGACGCTTATGTCCTTCTAACGCATAGTATAATCCGTTCGCGCTCGGCTGAGATGTTAAGCCCGCCATAGAGCTTACCGCTACGTCTACAATATCAACACCAGCCTCAATTGCCTTTGCGTAAGTGTAAATACCATTTCCGCTCGTATCATGCGTATGAAGATGGATTGGAAGCGATACAGCATCCTTTAGAGCGGATACCAAATCATAAGCAGCCTGCGGCTTTAAAAGTCCAGCCATATCTTTAATGCCTAAAATATGAGCACCTGCTGCCTCAAGCTCCTTCGCCATGTTTGTGTAGTATTTCAGATCGTATTTGCTGCGAGATGGATCATGAATATCTCCTGTGTAGCAAATAGCCGCCTCAGCAAGCTTACCGCTCTGACGAACCGCATCAATTGCAACGCGCATTCCCTCAACCCAGTTTAAGCTATCAAATACACGGAACACATCAATTCCCGCTTGCGCAGAGCTTTCTACAAACTTTTGGATGACATTGTCCGGGTAGTTTGTATATCCAACTGCATTAGATGCGCGCAGAAGCATTTGAAACAATACGTTCGGAACACGCTTGCGAAGCTGCAGCAATCTTTCCCATGGATCTTCTTTTAAAAAGCGGTACGCCACATCGAACGTCGCGCCGCCCCACATTTCCATGGAGAACAAATTCGGCAGCAAGTGAGCAGTAGGCTCAGCAATATTTTTCAAATCCTGTGTACGAACTCTCGTCGCCAATAACGATTGGTGCGCATCACGGAATGTTGTATCAGTAAGCAATACTTTCTTTTGCTCCTGCACCCATTTCACTAAACCATCGGCACCGCGCTCGTCTAGGATGTTTTTCGTTCCTGTTAACGGTTCTGCATAGTCAAATTTCGGCATGCGAGGCTCAGCGAAAATTGGTTTTTCGTTTTTACCGATCCCCGGGAAGCCGTTAACCGTGATGGATCCGATATATGTGAGCATTTTCGTTCCGCGGTCTTTTCTTTTCGGGAATACGAACAGTTCCGGTGTTGTATCAATAAAGGATGTATCGTATTCTCCAGATAGGAAATTCGGATGCTTTACTACGTTTTCTAAGAACGGAATATTCGTTTTAATACCGCGAATACGGAATTCCTTCAGGTTTCGCTCCATTTTCGCAGCTGCTTGCTCAAATGTGAGCGCCCATGTTGTTACTTTTACAAGCAAAGAATCGTAATACGGTGTAATGACAGCGCCTTGGAAACTATTTCCTGTATCTAAACGCACCCCAAAGCCGCCGCCTGAACGATATGCCATAATTTTTCCTGTATCTGGCATAAAGTTGTTAAGCGGGTCTTCTGTCGTTACACGTGATTGGATCGCATAGCCGTGCGTTTGAATTTTATCCTGATGCGGGATAGCGACTCTGTCGCTATGTAATGTATAGCCATCCGCAATTAAAATTTGCGTCTGAACAATGTCAACTCCCGTAATCATCTCAGTAATTGTATGCTCTACTTGAATGCGCGGATTTACCTCGATGAAATAGAATTTATCATCCTTTACAAGAAACTCTACTGTACCTGCGTTGATATACTTTACATTTGCTGATAACTTGACAGCCGCTTCGCAAATTTCATTGCGCAAGCCTTCCGAAAGAGAAACGCTCGGCGCTACTTCAACAACCTTTTGGTGACGGCGCTGTACGGAGCAATCACGTTCAAACAAGTGAACAATATTGCCGCTCTTGTCAGCAAGAATTTGAACCTCAATATGCTTTGGATTTTCTACAAACTTCTCTACATATACTTCATCGCTTCCAAAGGCTGCCTTTGCTTCGGATTTTGCACGCTCGTATGCTTCCTGTAATTCAGACTCCGAGCGAACGATACGCATACCGCGGCCGCCGCCGCCAAGAGCTGCTTTAATGATAATAGGATAGTCATATGTTTGCGCGAAGCTTTGCACTTCTTCTAAGCCTTCAACCGGACCGTCACTGCCCGGGATAACAGGAATGCCTGCAGCCAATGCTTGTCCTCTTGCTTTGACCTTATCCCCGAACATATCCAGATGTTCGCTTTTTGGTCCGATAAAAATAATTCCCTCTTCTTCGCAGCGTCTGGCAAATTGAATATTCTCAGATAAAAACCCGTAACCTGGATGAATCGCATCTACACCGTTACGTTTTGCAATTGCAATAATTCCTTCAATATCAAGATATGCATCAATTGGCTTTTTGCCTTCCCCGACTAGATACGCCTCGTCCGCTTTATAGCGGTGATACGAGCCCGCATCTTCCTTCGAGTAAATCGCAACAGTCCGCAATCCGAGTTCTGTACATGCGCGGAACACACGAATCGCGATTTCACCGCGGTTTGCAACTAATACCTTTTGAATGTTCTGCAGCTTTTTCATACATTCTCCCCTTTTCGTGCTGTTTGTTGAAACGCATTTCAATCATCATACAACATTTTTCAGAATTTGATAAGATTTCTGTATTATTCATTTTATACAGGAAGTATAACACACATATCCGAAAGTAACTATAAAAAATATGTCATTTTAAAACAGATATGACATACTATTCCTTTCTAAAAACATAAAAAAGGAGGTTATATGACACAATTTATAGTAAACCTATCGTTATAACGAAACTTTCCTTTACATAGGGTTATATTTTTTAGAGGAAGACATTCATCAAAAAACATAATTTTTTATTATCTTTTTTGATGAAATTTAGCATCTGTTGCATAATTTTTTATAAAAATGATGAAACAAACAGGAAATGCTCTATAAAAAAAGCTTTGTACATTTGTACAAAGCCCCTTTCCATCAGACATATACTACTTTACTACCACTAGATGCGGTTTCTGCGGTGCTGGCCGTTTCGCTTGCTTTTCCTGCGCCTTCACCTGGCTGGCAACATTCGCTAAAATCCCCATCGCCATTAAATTCGCCACCAAGGAGCTGCCGCCGTTGCTGACAAACGGAACAGGAACACCAGTGAGCGGCAGCAGCCCCGTCACACCGCCGACGTTGACAATCGTTTGAATGCCAATCATACTGCCTATACCGATCGCAACCATACTGCCAAACGGATCTTTACATCGCTGGGCAATCTTAAAAGCCTTCAGTACGATGAGCGCTAGTGACGCAAGTATAACTGCTACGCCTAAAAAACCCAGCTCTTCCGAGACGATAGCCATAATGAAATCTGTATGAGGTTCTGGCAAATAGCCATATTTTTGCACACTGTTGCCCAGCCCTAAACCACGGATGCCTCCAGATGCAATTGCAACAAATGAGTTGATTATATGAAAGCCCTCTCCTTGCGGGTCTTGGAACGGGTTGAAGAAGGTTTGAATCCGGCCATATTGCTCCTCTGTCAAACCAAGCATTCCGATCACATACACAAGCGGTATCCAAATAACGGATGTAACCGCCGCCCGCTTCAGCCATATATCCATACGAATACCCGAACAAAAAATCATCATTCCCGCGATTGCCGCAATCAGCATGTCCGTTCCTAAATCCGGCTGCATTTTAATGAGAAGGAGCACCGCAAACAAAAATCCCCACGTTCCAAGCTTGCTCCGTCCTGCTACTCGTTCTTGTTCATGCCATTTTGCAAAAAAACGGGCAATCACTATAATCACGCATAGCTTAATCAATTCGGACGGCTGTGCCCCCCATAGCCATGACTGTGCATTGTTCACAACCGTACCAATTAGCAGCACAAGAATCAGGACAATAGTCCCCCCTGCATATATTGAAACAGCAACAATCCGTTTTTTCCAGACATGATATGGAATCGATGCAAGTACGACGAACAAAAAAGCCCCAACGATCAGCGCCCTCAACTGTGACCGGAAAAAGTGATCGCTCGTATAGTGCAGCCCGGCATATTTCGTAATGGCGACAACCGAACTGGCACTATACACCATAATAAGCCCAAGCGTACAAACAATTAGCAGCGGAAGCAATAAAGTATAATCAAATGACTTCCATGCTCGTTTCATTACATTCCCTCTTTCTCTGGTAGTTTTACATGTTGTATTCCATGAAAAAATCGTTTATTCCTTCCTCTTTAAAGAGCACATCTTCTTCATCTATGTATAACGCTTTCTTTTTACACAAAAGAGCTCGGACCTTGTTCGGCCGAGCTCCTTATTATACCATTATCATTGATTTTTCGTAAACGCCTCATGCAGGGCGGATAATTCGCGCTCAAGCTCTCCTAAAATTTCCTTGCCTTGCGCTTCTTCAATTAATCCGAGTCTAACGGCAAAGTCGACTTCGCGGGACAACCCGAACATTTGCGTATCCAGCACCTCCTCGTACAATGGACATTGAGGCATTGTCAGATGGTCCATTTGCACATGAATGAGCTTTAAAATTTTTTCCGCATCAGCTTTTAGAAGGGCAAGAGCCTTATCCTGATGATTTGTTACCGTCTCAGACGCCAAATTGGTTCCCTCCGTTTCCGTCCAACTCTCCTATCCTATCTCTTAATATTATAGATAGTTTTGGCAAATTGCAATAAAAATATTTCCTTCGGCCTTGGCAGATGACAACTGTTTCTGTCCCTATTATACTGAAAGATGGGAGTAAAAAACAAATGGGGGCATTATCATTATGAGTGAAATCTTATTAATAAACGGAAACGTCAAGTTTTCTATTACGCTGGACCCTAGTATTTGGATTTTTGATGATCGGAAAGTAGATTTGTGCACATACTTTAACGAACCAAGACCGGAGCAAAACCAGCTGGAGCAATATACAAAAAGCACCGCAGAGCATTGGGATCGTGAGATTCGCGAAGGGGCTGCGTTCCCTCCAATCCAACGCAGCGTAACAAAGTTTGAAAAGGAAAAAATAATTACTGGAACATTTGCAATGCCGCTTCGTCCATTTCTGCAAAATGCAGAAGTGAACGAGGGAGCACATTCCGTCGAGATTCATACAGAAACAGATGTTTATACAATCTCCTTACAGGATGCGATGCAGGCTATTCTTGGCTTTTCGAAGGACGGTAAACCGCTTCGCGAGAACGGTCCGGTTCACCTGTATTTCGGAGACGGCTCCAACGTCGATAAACCGATCGTACGAGTTCGTAAGTTTACTGTGGTATAGAAAAAACCGCTTTATTCCCGCAGTAAAACAACCCGCGCACAAAACATGCGGCTTTAGCAAAGCTTATTGATAGAAACTTTCCGCATATTCTTCCCCGCAAAAGGCGCCTTTTGCCTTTTGCAGGAAGGCTATTTACGCAAAGGAGCGTCATTCGAGCTGCTCAAGAAAAAGCAGACTCAGCCTGCTCTATACCGCCGTAAATTGCTCCTCACCGCTAAAGACATCTTTTTCCTTTGCATAGTGAGAAAGACGCTGCATATAGAGCAGGCTCAAAATGCTGCATAATTTGAAGAAAAGCCGTCCCCGACAAGGCGAGGCGGAGCAGCTTTCTTATAGTAAATCAGCCGCTAGCTGCGCGAGGCTGGAACGCTCTCCTTTGACGAACTTCACATGTCCGCTTATTTTTTGCTCCTTAAACTTCTCTACCACGTAGGTAAGACCGTTGTTGTATTCATCAAGATACGGATGATCAATTTGCTGCGGATCGCCCATTAGTACAATTTTACTTCTTTCGCCAACGCGTGTTAGAATTGTTTTCACTTCGTGCTTTGTTAAATTTTGCGCTTCGTCAATAATGATAAATTGCTCAGGTATGCTGCGGCCGCGAATATACGTTAAGGCCTCTACCTCGATGGATCCCATGCCTGCTAAAATAGCATCAAGTTCTCCCGGTTTTTTTGTATTAAACAAGTATTCGAGATTATCGTAAATGGGCTGCATCCACGGACGCAGCTTTTCTTCCTTCTCTCCCGGTAAATATCCAATATCTTTTCCTACAGGTACAATCGGACGAGCTACAAGAAGCTTTTTATACAGCCCTAAATCCTCTGTTTGCATCAGCCCTGCTGCCAATGCAAGCAAGGTTTTTCCAGTTCCTGCTTTTCCAATCAGCGTAACCAGCGGGATGTCCTCTCGCAGAAGAAGCTCCATCCCCATAATTTGCTGTACGTTACGCGGGCGGATTCCCCAAATTTGCTCGTTTGGAAACACGAGCTTTTTCACTTTTTTGCCTGTATGATCAACAATGCCGATTGCAGATCCCGATCCTCCAAGCGAATCCTTCATAAGCACAAATTGGTTCGAATAAAATGGATGATTTGCGATTTCAGAAACAGGAAGCTCTCCTTTTTCATAAAAGCGATTCAGTAGATCTTTTGATATGTAGAATTCTAAGAAGCCCGTGTATATATTATCCACTTCAATCACGCGGTCACTTAAATAATCTTCCGCCTGTAATCCAAGGGCATCAGCTTTTACGCGTACAAGCACGTCCTTACTGACAAGAATAACCGGTCTTCCGTTTTCCTTCGCTTGCTCTTCAAGCGATAAATTCTTTGCCACTGCTAAAATACGGTTGTCGTTCGTTTTTTCCACAAAAATATCTTGCAGTTGGACGAACGAACGATGGTTCAGCTCAATACGGAACGTTCCGCCATTTTCGAGCGGGATACTATCATGCAGCTTCCCAATTTCCCGAAATTTGTCAATTAACTTCGAGACGTAGCGTGCATTTCGACCGACCTCATCCATGTAACGTTTTTTAGAATCTACTTCTTCTAGCACGACTGCCGGTATAACAACCTCGTTATTATCAAACGAAAACAGCGACAACGGATCCTGCAAAAGCACATTCGTATCGAGAACATAGATTTTACTCAATCTGTTACCCCCTGACTCCACCATAGTTTGTAGAACAAGGGTTTCATCCATACAGGCTATGGACGAACCGTTGTTATCAATATATGAACCGTATCTAAAAGATAGAATGACAAAAACGGAAACTTTCCTCATCTCAGTGACAAAAAAGGACGAACATATCTACTGTCCGCCCTTATGTACACTACAGTGCTTTCATGGCTGATAACACTTGGTTGTCGAGTTTCGCCGCCGCACGCGCATCATACGTTTTTTCATATTTCGGCTCTACAGAAATTTTCGAACCATAAAACATTACATCTCTTACTTCCTTAACAGCAATCTCAACCAGCGCAAGCTTTAATGGTACACCTTCCATACGATCCGTTCGAATGCTTGCAGTGCCGCTGATAGAATAGACGGATTCGTTCGCAATCACATTTAACGTGACGGCTCCATTATTGCGCACATTTTCGATGATACGGGAACGTTGATCAACCGCAAAACGCACAGAAGCTTCATTCATTGCATACACCCAAGAAATTGCGCTTACGCTCGGAATCCCTTTTTCAAAGTCAATGGTGGCAACTGTTACGATGCGCTCTTCCTGAAGTGCTTGAATCAGCTCTTCTGTTAGTACAGGTTCTACTACGTTTGCCATGTTTTCACCCCCCATGCTTTATTAGTTCCGCTTTAACCCCGTTCATTCCTTCCTGCTCAAGAGAAGGATGCTAACGAGCCGAAACTGTTTGTCTCTGCCGCTATTGAGAGAAAACAGTACATCTTATGCGCTAAATCTTTGCTGTACATTTATCATACCTTGATTTGTGAATATTGAAAATATTTATTTTATCATAAAGAAAACTCGCCGATTGGCGCGCCTTTAGGCGAAGACCGAGGCGCAGCTGCACGTACACTTTATTCCTAAAATTCCCTGCTGCGCCGAATGAGCTTCTGGCTGGAAATTTATTACTTTCCTAAAGTGAAAATAGGCGAGACCCCTTCCTTCTCCCAAAGGAAGTCTCCTTGCGGGAAAGGAGCGTTAGCGCGGGGAAGCGGCGGGCAGTTCAAATATCTGAGTATAAACCAGCATAGCTTTCATGATATACTGAATAGAACATAATTTGTTTTTTTGAGGTGACACAATGAGAGTAAAATGTATTTTATGCGACACAATCGAAGTGCTTCATGATGAAGACCCGTTGGCAAAACGTCTGCGTAATCGCCCGATTCATACATATATGTGCAAGAGGTGCCATGACCGAATTTCCGAGCGGACAGCGCAGCGCATAGAGACAGGGACTTTCCGTTTATATAGCGGCAAGAAAACGGAAGAGGATTGGTAGGAGGAAGGCGGGCATACGGGCTGGACAATCCGCAAAAAGGAATGCGTGCTTCTCTTAAAATAAGGCTGTTTTCGCAGCTATTGTTGCTTTTGCATCTTGCCCAGCGCACATATACAGCACTGTGAGAGGAGATGGGAAATCAGAAGTGAGAGGTTTGTTGCAAGAGGCTATTCACCTCCTGCTTGTATCGAAGCACCTTCTTTGATTCCTGCAGCAACAATTGTTTAGAAAAGAGTCTAAAATAAAGAGGCTTCGACATGAGTCGGAGCCTCTAAACTATTGTTCGTAGTTTTGAAACTTCTCTGGTTCCCGTTCCATTTGCTCTAAAAAGCAATCAATGAGATCTGTTGGAAAGCGTGTTGATTTTACCTGTCCTTCCTTCATGTACGTAACAAGGTACATTTCCTCATCCTTCTCAATTGTAACCTGTTCCACACCGTGATCATTACGAAGCATACCATCAAATAATTCATAAGTTTCCTGCGCTGCCCCGTCGTTCGGCCTTGCTTCCGCAATCATTTTAATCGTAAGCCAGTTATATAATACATCCTGTAACGATTTCATCTGCTACACTCCCTTTGCTTGCTCTTTTTTCGCTTGATGCAAGCGGATTTTGTAAATAGCGAGAATAATCGCCGCAATAACCAACCCTTCCGCAATCGGTAAAAAGACTGCAAAAAACGTTAATACAGAGCAGCCAAGAACGAGCGATATGTAAACTACAACATTTTTAAGCAACGGCAGCTTACGGGCAAAGCCTAAATTAAATACAATAATGCTTAACACGATTACAGTCGCATACAAAAGCCACATGCCTGTCCCCGCATTATCCCCTACGTCATACAGCCTTGCGAAAAAAGTCATTCTCTCCAGCATGCTTTGCTTCTCCCCTTTGTATTCGTTCTATTCTTAGAGTACATGGAGGAAACGTCCCTGTCTAGCGAAAACGCATTCTCTTCCAGTAGACCTGATGCAAAAAAATGGTTGGAAAAATCACCATAAATCTTTTCTTGCTACATAGATTAAAAAGGAATACAATATGCCCGTAGTTGTTCGAACCTAGACCGCCGCATATAAATCAAGCGTGTTGGTCATAAAGGAGGAGAAGCAATGATGATTCTTCGCTTTATCATGACTGGATTTTTTTCTTTAACCGCTGTAACCCTAATGGGATACCAACTGATTCAATTCGGGCATGCACTAGCAGACTTTTTTCATAAAGGATCGTAACACAACTCTTTCATCCTATATGCAAACAAAGCCTCCAAAAAATCCGGAGGCTTTGTTTGTGTTTATTTTCCAACGTCTTTGCCCGCTCCCTTTCTGCAAAAAACACCTGCAGTGGCGAGGAACACACGGAAAGCTCCGATGAGTCCCCTCCGCTAAAGCCGCACGTTTTGTGTGCGGTTGTTTTACTGCGAAATCAGGTCGAGCTGTGTCCGCTTTTCGTATTAAGCTTGTTCTGCGTATTTCTTCTTCTTTGCTGCTCTCTCACGTTCGTTTTTGTCGAGAAGCTTTTTGCGCAGACGGATGGATTGTGGTGTGATTTCACAGTACTCGTCATCATTCAAGTATTCAAGCGATTCTTCAAGCGTCATAATACGCGGTTTTTTCATCGTTGCTGTTTGCTCTTTGTTCGCTGAACGGATGTTTGTTGCTTGCTTTACTTTTACAATGTTTACTGTTAAATCATTCTCACGTGTATGCTCGCCCACAATCATACCCTCGTATACTTCCGTACCCGGCTCCACAAAAATAGTACCGCGGTCTTCTACTTGCATAATACCGTATGAGGATGCTTTTCCAGTTTCCATCGATACGAGTACACCTTGACGACGGCCGCCGACTTGACCTGGCTGCATCGGCTGGTAGCTGTCAAACGTGTGGTTTAAAATACCGTAGCCGCGCGTTAATGTCATAAAGTCTGTAGAATAACCGATTAAACCGCGTGCAGGCACCATGAAGACTAAACGTACTTGGCCGCTTCCGTTATTAATCATATCAAGCATTTCGCCTTTGCGCTCTCCCATAGACTCAATGATAGCACCAACGTTTTCCTCAGGCACATCGATTTGCACCCGCTCTACCGGCTCGCAGCGTACACCATCGATTTCACGGATAATAACTTCAGGCTTGGACACCTGCAGCTCGTATCCTTCGCGGCGCATGTTTTCAATTAAGATAGACAAATGAAGCTCTCCACGCCCTGAAACAATCCAAGCATCCGGAGAATCTGTATTTTCTACGCGCAAGCTCACATCAGTTTGCAGCTGAGCACGGAGACGTTCTTCAATTTTTCGTGCTGTTACAAATTTGCCTTCCTTCCCAGCGAATGGGCTGTTGTTTACAAGGAATGTCATTTGCAATGTAGGCTCGTCAATGCGTAGTACCGGAAGCGCTTCTTGATGTTCAAATGGACATACTGTTTCTCCAACATTGATGTCCTCCATTCCAGAAACTGCTACTAAATCCCCAGCTTTGGCCTCCTGTACCTCTTCGCGCTTTAAGCCAAAGAAGCCGAAAATTTTCGTTACTCGGAATTGCTTCACGCTGCCGTCAAGCTTCATTAATGCTACCTGCTGTCCAACCTTCATCGTACCGCGGAACACGCGTCCAATTCCAATACGACCCACATAGTCATTGTAGTCCAGAAGCGCTACCTGGAATTGCAATGGCTCTTCGCTATTGTCAACCGGTGCTGGAATATTCTCAACAATTGTATCAAATAGTGACTTCATGTTTTCTTCTTGGTCAGCCGGGTCTGGGCTTAAGCTTGCTGTGCCATTAATACCAGAAGCAAATACAACTGGGAACTCCAACTGCTCCTCATTTGCGCCAAGCTCGATAAATAAGTCTAACACTTCATCAACCACTTCTTCTGGGCGTGCAAAGTCGCGGTCAATTTTGTTTACGACAACGATTGGTGTTAAATTTTGCTCAAGCGCCTTTTTTAAAACGAAGCGCGTTTGCGGCATACAGCCTTCATACGCGTCCACAACTAGTAATACACCATCAACCATGCGCATAATACGCTCTACCTCGCCGCCGAAGTCCGCATGTCCAGGTGTATCCAAAATGTTAATACGTGTACCATTATAGTTAATCGCGGTATTTTTCGCTAAAATTGTAATCCCGCGTTCTCTCTCTAAATCATTGGAATCCATTGCGCGCTCATCCACGTGCTCGTTCGAACGAAACGTCCCTGCTTGACGCAGCAGTTGGTCAACAAGCGTCGTTTTTCCATGGTCAACGTGGGCGATGATCGCGATATTACGTAAGTCTTCTCGTTTTTTCAATCTGTCCAGCTCCTACTATTCATCTTTTTAACCCTTTCTATTATAAGAGCGAAACCGACTAAGTTGCAACCAAGATCACGTAAAGAAAGTAGATAGGAAATAAATTCCCAGCTATTCCACGCAAAAAGAGATTTGTGCTCCCGCGCGGCCTGCCTCTCTCATTGGATCTTTTTTCTCTGAAATATACGAAGAAATTTTAGAAATTTTATGTTCGCATCCTAAAATCGATTGTTTTCTCATAATTGTGTAAAGTACAATATACACGGAGGGTGAAAATATGGAACAACTTCAATATCGCTTTTTGATTCTTGCCATAATCGCTGTTATCTTTATGATTGGCATCGGCATTATGATTGCCGAAAAAAGTTCCATTGGTACAATTGCTTGTATAATCGGCCTGCTTGCAACAATGGGATACGGATTTGCAACAAAGCGCAAGTTTCGCAAGGAATAGCTTCTGTGAACTCACAGAAGCTATTCCCCCTATGTGAATTGTTACCCTTATAATAAGATTGTATAAATAAAACGTGTACGTTTTGAATAGGATGATTACACCATCTATTAAGAACGAGAATTTCCTTCCGCGCCAACCAAAACAAGAAAAGGGAACATACGAATAAAATCGTGCGTTCCCTTTTCTTGTTTCATCTGTTCACATATTCGAGCACTTGCTCATAAACACCTGGCTTTGCGACTAACACACTGCTTTGACCGACTAGGTCTAGCGAGCCCCCGTCAAACGTGGTAATGATTCCGCCTGCCTCCTGAACAATTACCGCACCGCCGCCAAAGTCCCAAGGCGACAAACGAGGCGTTATATAAGCGTCTAGTCTGCCTGTTGCTACATACACAATCTCAAGCGCTGCGCAGCCATAGGAGCGCGTGCCTCTTGCTCTGCGCACAAGCTCTGCCATTTTCCTGTAATCCAGTCTCGGGTTTTCGGTAAGCCACGTCGCATTCACAGCAACAACTCCTTCTGATACCGATCCCGGCTCAAGCTTTGGAATTTCTACACCATTACAATACGCACCCTCGCCTGCTAGGGCATGATACAATTCATCATGAACCGGATCGTAAACAAGACCAATTTTTCCGACACCATCATGATAAACGCCAATCGAAATGGCAAAATTCCGTTTCTGGTGCACAAAATTCATTGTCCCGTCAATTGGATCAATGAGCCACACCGTTCCGTCCGCAGATGTGATATCATCTCCGTATCCTTCCTCTCCCAACACATGGTGATCTGGATACGTGTTTTGAATTTTCTCGATAAAAAACTGTTCAATCTGCCGATCCATATTTGTCACAAGGTCAGAGGCACTCGATTTTGTTTCAATCATCAGGGAGTCTTTCAAAGAAGAAACGAGCAGGCCTCCTGCTTCCTTCGTCCATTGCTTCGCATGAGCGTCTATCTTTTTCCATATCTCGTGCATGAGTCCACACTCCAGTCTATACTGTTCACAGAAAAAACGAACCTTGTAAGAGGTTCGCACCAAATGCTGGTTTATACATACGATATTATTATGCTTCTAGGCGGATCATTTCAAGTCGTAATACTTCTAACTTTTTTTTGCACTCTTCCTTTTTTGTTTCATCATTTTCCATCATTGCATCGTATAATGTTGCAAGTTCGTAATCCAGCTCCAAACGCAATACCGGAATTCTCTTTTCTGCATCAGTTCGTTTTAGTGCATTAATCACCTGTCTCATTTCAGTTTGCCTCCTCCCAGTTTTTAGTTTGCCCATGACCTAGAATCTGCTCAATTTTCTGATATTTTGTTTTATATCATATTATGTGGGATAAATCCTCTATGCAACAAATTTGTATTTTTACCTATATTTTTTTTGAGCGTTCCTTTTTATGAATGGTACAAGCTATGCTAGAATAAAAAGCAAATTTTATTTTTGGGGGAAAACATATGAAACAAACAAACTTGCAATTACAAGATTTTGCCGCGTTCTCGGTGGATGGACTAGAGGAGCGTATGAAAGAAATCATCACGCACATACGTCCGAAGCTTGAGGCAATCGGTGAACATTTCGTCCCGTTCCTCACAAAGGAAACAGGTGAGACATTCTTTTATCATGTCGCAAAGCATGCACGCCGTACTGTAAATCCCCCGAAGGATACATGGGTCGCATTTGCTGCAAACAAACGCGGCTATAAGATGATGCCGCATTTTCAAGTAGGTCTTTGGGGAACACACGTCTTTATTTACTTTGGCCTTATTTACGAATGCCCGGAAAAGGCCGATTATGCGGCAGCATATTTAGAACATCTAGAAGACATTCGCATGGCTGTGCCAGAACACTTTGTTTGGTCCATTGATCATACAAAACCTGACGCGGCTTTGCACGGTACTTTAACAAGGGAAGATTTAAAATTGATGTTCGAACGCCTTGCAAAGGTAAAAAAGGCTGAATTACTTGTCGGCGTTCATCTCTCAAAAGAAGAAGTTTTGCAACTAGATAATGAATCCTTTTTACAGCGTATACAAGATACGTTTGCAACACTCCTTCCTCTTTATAAGGTAAGCCGAAGGTAGCACAAAACGGACAATGAGTGCATTGTCCGTTTCTTCGTTGTTGTACTATTATAGCACTTACTTTATTATATTTCAAAATTTTTTTTAAATTCAAACAATTTGTGTATAGCGTTACATTTTCACTATGGCAGTGTCGTCCATATCCTTCGCTCTTTGGATTGCGCGGTAGCAAGAATATTTGCTTATCTCTTCAAACTCACCGCACAGTTTTTTTTCTTCAGCCTTGCTTGGCACAATTTCCTTGAAACGACGATACGCACTCATCAATGCTTCTCGTTTAATTCCTCTTTCATACGCCTGTTCCACCGCTTCATAAAAGCGGATTACATCAACGATCTCATCTGTTGACCAATCGTAAGCAAGGGGATATTGATACTCCATTTTGTCACCTCATTTATTCCTTCTTCCTTCTGTTTGTGCCGCCTGCATCTTATACGGATTCATTTTGCGCAGCTGTGGCATCCATCATTGTTCCTCTTATACGAATACCTCATATAAATCCTCCGTCCCGATTCCCTTATACAAACAGATGCGGCTAACCGCTTGTATTCTCTATCTTACTTGCAATGTACATACAGAGTCAAACAAACAGCTGCAGCATATAGACTTACGTATAGCCGGCTGCTCCTTTCGCGAAACATATAGGTATTAGGAAAGATTTTGAAAATATGTTTCACTCCTTTCTGCTTCTTTGTTTCTAAATATAAAAAAAACAAATCGGTTACAGTAATTTTTCTATACATCCATTAGCATAGGTGATATAATTCATTTGTTTTGTATCGAATGACAAGTATTTGTTCAGATAAGAAAAGCGGACACGGTCCGCCCTGCTCCCAAAGGAGACAATTCTCCGCACATTGAAGCGCTTTTTGCCCGGGTAAGCAAGGTTTTCCCCACAGCAAGCAGGTCATGGGAGCTGGACAGTGTCCCCGCAAAAAGTTATACTTTCTTACCTTGTAAAAAAACTCGCCGATTGGCGAAGACAGAGGCGTAGTTGCACTTATACTTTATTCTTAAAATTTCCCACTACGTCGAATTTGCTTCTAGCTGGAATTTTATACTTTCCTAAAGTGTGAAGAAAACTCGCCGATTGACGGGCCCTTGAGCGAAGACAGAGGCGCAGTTGCACTTATACTTTTACTTTATACGCAAAGTATAAATAGAAGCTGTATAAACCAACTCCCGTTCTCTAATGGACATGAAACAGACCGGGAACGAAACTATGATAAAGGGGTGTATAAGTTGTCCCAATATGAAACACCGTTGTTCACTGCTTTAGTCGAACATAGCAAAAAAAATCCTGTTCAATTTCACATTCCAGGGCATAAAAAAGGGCAAGGAATGGATCCGGAATTCCGGGAATTTATTGGGCAAAACGCATTATCGATCGACCTGATCAATATCGCGCCACTTGACGATCTTCATCATCCAAAGGGAATGATTAAAGAAGCGCAGCAGCTTGCTGCCGAAGCATTTGGCGCAGACCATACATTCTTCTCAGTACAAGGAACAAGCGGCGCTATTATGACAATGGTTATGAGTGTTTGCGGACCAGGAGACAAAATTCTCGTACCGCGAAACGTGCATAAATCTGTTATGTCGGCGATCATTTTTTCTGGGGCAAAGCCAATCTTCATTCATCCTGAGATTGACCCTATTCTTGGTATTTCCCATGGTATGACAATTGCGTCCGTAAAAAGAGCGTTAGAGGAGCATCCAGATGCAAAAGGCTTGCTCGTCATCAACCCAACATATTTTGGATTCGCAGCGGACTTAAAACAGCTTGTCGAGATCGCACATTCTTATAACATTCCTGTTCTCGTTGACGAAGCACACGGCGTTCATATTCACTTTCACGAGGACTTGCCAATGTCAGCGATGCAAGCTGGAGCAGATATGGCAGCAACAAGCGTTCACAAGCTAGGAGGCTCACTAACGCAAAGCTCTATCCTAAATATAAAAGAGGGACTTGTGAACGTAAAGCACGTACAAGCTGTCATCAGCATGCTTACCACAACATCTACGTCGTATATTTTACTTGCTTCTTTAGATACAGCGAGAAAACAGCTTGCAACGGAGGGCAAAAGACTCCTTGATGAAACAATTCATCTCGCGCAACGGGTGCGAAAGCAAGTAAACGAAATCCCGTACTTATATTGTCCGGGTGAAGAACGTCTTGGTACAGACGCAGCCTTTGATATGGATCCGACAAAGCTTATCATTTCAGTAAAGGATTTAGGCATTACCGGACACGACGCAGAGCTCTGGCTGCGTGAGAAATATAATATCGAAGTAGAAATGTCAGACTTATACAACATCCTATGTTTGATTACATTAGGCGATACAGACGAAGAAGCAAATCTTCTCGTGCAGGCACTTCAAGATTTATCAGATACATGTAAACATCAAGCGGAAGAAGGAACGGAAATCCATGTAGAAATACCTGAAATTCCGGTATTAGCACTTTCTCCTCGCGATGCATTTTATTCTGAAGCGGAAACTGTGCCATTTGAAGAGGCAGCAGGCCGCATTATTGCTGAATTCGTTATGGTCTATCCGCCTGGCATTCCGATTTTTACGCCAGGAGAAATCATTACGGCGGAAAACCTAGAATATATCCAGAAGAATCTCAAAGCTGGTCTTCCTGTACAAGGACCGGAAGATATGGAATTAAAAACGCTTCGAGTAATTAAAGAATACAAACCAATTGTATAAGAAAATGATTTTTAAGGGCTTTGCAAACGGCCTAAGCTCAGTACCATTCCTCGATAGATTGACAAAAAACCCCTGCTTGACAGGGGCTTTTTCTATTTTGCACTGTATAGATTCAGGAAAGCATCATATCTCTGAGTACTAATACATATTTCCTCACCGTTCTTTCCCTTTTATCATACTCTATTAAGAAATTTAACGATATGGGGTGAGATCATGTCATGATTGTAATTGGCCGTTCTATTGTACACCCTTATATAGTGGACGATACGGAGCCTTTTTTTAAAACAAAGCAGGAAATATTAACTCTAATGACGAGCAATCAAGAAGTATATACGTATCAATCATTACAAGAGCTTTCATTTGATGTAAATTTCCGCGTTAACCTTATTCTCTCATGCATCGAGCTATTTAACAGCGGGATACAATTTCGTATCTTTGAGGAATCCTACTGCAACGAACAATTTTGGCAGCGCACCAGACTTGGCGGTTTTCAGCTCAAACCAGGGGTGCTTCCGTCCTCCGCTATTCGGGATATCTTCACAAACGGTAAGAAATACGGAACGGAATGCGCAACCGCTATGATTATCCTTATCTATAAAGCTCTGTTAAGCGTATACAGTGCAGATACATTTAATAGGTTATTCGCAAATCTTCTATTATACACATGGGATTATGATCGTGATTTACAGCTTATTACGAAAACCAATGGCACAATCCTTCCAGGAGACTTAGTTTACTTTAAAAACCCGCAGGTAAATCCAGCTGAAATGCATTGGCAAGGAGAGAATACGATTTATTTAGGGGATGCATTTTATTACGGGCATGGTGTAGGAATTCGTACGGAAAAGCAGATTATAGATCACTTAAATACACATCGGATGCCAAATGCTTTTCTCTCTGCCTATTTAACAGATTTAGTTACAAGACTTGATTATCGGATTATGAGTCGATACGCTTCACCAGAGAAGCTTCAGACGAAAATTGAACTTATCCCAATTCGGGATGATGCAGTGATTGCTACAATCGGCCATACAACTGCAGTGTACTAAGAGAAATGGACATGACCCGTCCTTACTCCTGTGAAAGAATATTCTCCCGCGAAGAGGGCGCTTTTTTGCCTTCTGTGCGGGAGATTATTCTAGAGATGGGAGCAGGATAAGAGCCAGGCAATAAAAAAGCGAATAAGCCTATGAGGTTATACAACACTTCAAAAAGTTATATTTTTTCAAAAAAAGAGCCTGCAATCGCAGGCTTTTTTTTTATGCTTCTTTTTTATGCTCTTCCTTTGCATGGCCGCAAGAACAGCAATTGCCGTACAACACCGTTACCTTTTCATCCTCAAAATGCGCAATTGTGCTATCGCAAACTTGACATACGATTGTTCCCATCCTACATTCCCCCTATATAAATAAGTTTTTCAACATTTTGCAACCGCTTTATATTTCTATCTGTAGTATATTATGCTATACTTTTTCAGTCAATGACTATTTAGTATAACATAAATATTTTTTTTACAAGTAATTGTGATGTACATTCAACTTTTTAGGTCGTATCTAGATACAGCTCTACTGGTTTATTTTGAAAAGGGTATTTACCGCCGGGGATAAGCGTGTGTGATGAAATATCCGCTCTATTGTTTCTCATTAGAATGTTTCGAGGAGTAAAGGCAGAGAATCGATAGATATAAAAGCCGCTAAGACAGCGACTTTATTCATATTCAGTTTCTAAAGATGGACTTGGCAAATAAAAACGTAAAATGTCCGCTACGTCCTTCGCTTCTTTCTCCGAAGGCAGCCGGAACACCTCACTCAGATGCTGCAAATTCTCCAGGTCGTCAGGTCCAAGCAGGCTAGACCGTCCCGTTTGCATACAAACAACAAGCGGCTTACCAAAGAACATACTTGTATATACAATGCCGAAATCATAACGGATATCATTAGTTGTAAATCCAAGAAATCTTACTCTTCCTTGCTCTGATTCTTCATATAGCTTATCGAACATTATAACCCCCTCCTTCATAAATTCTAGTGCTCTTCCTGTATATATGAACAAAGACCAGAAAATATGAGCGAGGAATTGTCAAAAAATTTCAAGCAATGGTACAATAGAAAAGCGGACTCAGCCTGTTTTGCTCCTGTAGTAAAACAACCCGTGCACCAAACGCGCGGTTCTAGCGAAGAGAATTCGCAGAAACTTTCCGTGTGCTCCTCATCAGATGCCTGTTTCCATTTAGAGAAAAGATTTTTTGCGTATGGAGCAGCCTATAGCATTGAAATCAATAGTAATCTTATATTTTCATATCTTTTAAAAAACAGGGGGAAATGCTATGCAGCATGCATTTATTAAGCTTGTACCAAAATCAGCAAAGCAAACGGTTACATTGGGAGATGTACAACAGTTATTTACATACTATCAAAGCATTACGGCTCAAACAGGAAAGCAGTTAAACTGGAGCTATGAGGAGTCAGCATTTCCTTATGAAATCATACAAACATCCGAGACAACGCTTCATCTAAAGTCTTCTCATGATCGATACCGTTCTATTTATGTCGGGATCGGTGAAGAACATGGGCAGCATTTTGTACAAATTACACTCCCTGAAAGCGCTACATTTGGAGATAAAGGTAAAGCCAATGAATTTTGCCGCTACGTTGCAAAAAAGCTAGAGGGCGAGCTGCAGTTATTTAATGGACGAACTATGTATTTTTATAAACGATGAAAAAAAGAAACAGCCTGCTGAATTAGAAGGAACAGTGAACTGTTTCGCAATGTGCAAATGACTGCCGCCTTTCTTCTTTGCAGTATATAATGAGCCACAACATAGCAAAAGTAAAGAAAAAGCAGGAACAGTGCAATCTTTGCATGCAGCCTGTCCCGCTGTGATAGAGCGAGTACAATTGCAAAGCTCATCCAAATGAGCGTATGTAAAGCGGTAACGAGTACATCTTTCATTCTTTTAACTCCTTTGCTTACATAACTGGTTCTTTTATATATATGAAGCTGTACTCGTTTTAGAAGAGAGGAAAGACAAGTCTGAAATATTTTTCTACATAAAGAAAACTCGCCGATTAGCGAGCCTTTGGGTGAAAACGAAAGCGTAGTTGCACTTATAATTTATTACAAAAATTTCCCATTACGTTGAATTAGCTTCTAGCTGAAAATTGATACTTTACTTAAAATAAAAAAGAACAGGCGGCGCCTGTTCTTTTTTTATTATTTTACAATGTGAATTGGCATGCCAAGAGCTACTTCTGCCGCTTCCATTGTGATTTCCCCTAAAGTTGGATGAGCATGAATTGTTTGTGCGATATCTTCTGCAGTCATACCTGCTTCGATTGCTAATCCAAGCTCAGAGATGATATCAGATGCGCCTGCACCAACAACCTGCGCTCCAATTAACAGACCATCTTCACTGTCAAGCGTTACAAGCTGCACGAAGCCCTCTGTGCTGTTTAGAGACAATGCACGGCCGTTTGCGCCGAATGGGAATTTAGAAACTGTTACTTTTAATCCTTCGTCTTCTGCCTGCTTTTTCGTATAGCCAACAGAAGCTAATTCTGGATCTGTGAAGCATACAGCTGGAATTGCGATATAATCAATTTCAGATGCATGTCCGCTAATCACTTCAGCTGCAACCTTACCTTCATAAGATGCTTTATGCGCAAGCGGTGGTCCTGCTACGATATCGCCGATTGCATAAATGTTATCTACAGTTGTGCGGCATTGTCTATTAATTTCAACCAAACCGCGCTCTGTCAGTTGCACACCAATTTGCTCTAAGCCAAGTTCTTGTGTATTCGGACGGCGTCCCACTGTTACAAGAACATAATCAGCTTCAACGGATTTCATTTCACCGTTCACTTCAAAGTTTACTGTTACACCATCTTCACGCTCTTCTACAGACTTACCGAACGCTTTTGTATAAATCTCTACGTTGCCTTTTTTCTTCAAGCCGCGTTTTACAACCGCGCTCATAGATTTTTCAAAGCCAGCTAAAATTTCCTCGCCTGCTTCTAAAATTGTAACCTCTGTACCGAAGTTCGCATACGCCGTACCAAGCTCCATTCCGATGTAGCCGCCGCCGATTACAACAAGCTTTTTCGGAATTTCAGTTAATGCCAATGCACCTGTGGAGTTGATTACGCGCTTTGAAAATTTAAAGCCAGGAATTTCGATTGGTGTAGAGCCTGTTGCAAGAATTGCATTTTTAAATGTGTATGTTTGTGCTGCATCTTCTGTCATAACACGTAATGTGTTAGTATCTACAAAATATGCTTCACCGCGAATAATTTCTACTTTGTTTCCTTTTAATAAACCTTCTACGCCGCCAGTTAATTTCTTTACAACGCCTGCTTTCCAAGCTTGTACTTTAGAGAAATCAACTGTTACGTTTTCTGCAATAATTCCCATATCCGCAGAATGCTTCGCATGCTCGTAACGGTGGCCTGCAGAAATCAATGCTTTTGAAGGAATACATCCAACGTTTAAGCATACGCCGCCAAGATTTGCTTTCTCAATGATTGCTACCTTTTGACCAAGCTGAGCAGCACGAATTGCCGCAACATATCCTCCTGGTCCTGCACCAACTACGACCGTATCTAATTCAATTGCAAAATCCCCTACTACCATTTCGATTACGCCTCCATTACAAGTAATTGTGGATCGTTCAACAAACGTTTAATATGGTTCAATGCGTTTTGAGCTGTAGCTCCGTCAATTAAACGGTGATCGAAGCTTAAGGATAGCGCCAATACTGGTGCTGCTACGATTTCGCCATTTTTCACAACTGGTTTTTCCGCAATACGGCCGATTCCAAGGATTGCTACCTCTGGATGGTTAATAACTGGTGTGAACCATTGTCCGCCCGCAGAACCGATATTTGTAATTGTGCAAGAAGCACCCTTCATTTCGTTTGGAGACAATTTGCCTTCGCGCGCTTTTGTTGCAAGCTCGTTAATTTCTTTCGAAATCGTAAAGATGGATTTGCGGTCTGCATCTTTTACAACCGGTACAAGAAGACCTTTGTCTGTATCTGCTGCAATACCGATATTGTAGTAATGCTTATGAACCACTTCTTGAGTAGCATCATCTAAAGATGTATTTAACATTGGGTACTCACGCAGAGCAGATGTTAATGCTTTTACAACGTAAGGCAAGAATGTTAACTTGATGCCTTTTGCTGCTGCAACATCTTTGAACTTCTTGCGGTTTGCAACAAGCTCTGTTACATCCACTTCGTCCATTAATGTTACGTGAGGAGCTGTATGCTTAGAATTTACCATCGCTTTTGCGATCGCTTTACGGATACCGCTCATTTTCTCGCGTGTTTCTGGATATTCGCCTGCTGGGATTGGCTGAGGTGCAGGTGCTGCTGCTTTTTCCTCTGCCGCTGGTGCTGCAGGTGCCGCTGCTGGAGCAACTGGTGCTGCAGTAGCTGCTGCTGCTGGAACTGCACCGCCAGCTAGGAATGCATCGATGTCAGATTTTAAAACACGGCCGTTTTTGCCTGTACCTTGAACAAGACGAATATTTACGCCTTTTTCACGCGCATATTTGCGCACGGATGGCATTGCGATAACACGCTCGTTTTCTTCTGCTAATGGCGCTGCTGGAGTAACTGGCGCTGCTTCTGCCGCAGGAGCTGCCTCTTCTGCAGGAGCTGGAGCCGCTTCATCGTCATGACCTTTAAATTTCAAATGCTCGTAGCCAGGCGCATCAAATTTAACAAGAACATCGCCAACAACAGCTACTGTTCCTTCGCCTACAAGGATTTCTACTACTTTTCCTTTTACAGGAGATGGAATTTCTACAACAGCTTTATCGTTTTGTACTTCAAGAAGCACATCATCTTCTTTTACTTCATCGCCAGGCTTTACGAACCATTTTACGATTTCGCCTTCGTGAATACCTTCACCGATATCCGGTAATCTGAATTCAAATGACACAGAGCTCAACCCCTTATGTTTATGTGTAAGTTTATATGGATAGAGGAAGAAAACAGAGCCGACTGTTTTCTTCCTTATTTATTTTTATGTTTAGAAATTAATTACTTGTTGGATTGCTTCTACAACGTCCTTATGGTTTGGAAGCCATACGCCCTCAGCTTGAGAGAATGGGAAGATTGTATCAGCTGCTGTAACACGAACGATTGGAGCTTCTAAGCTCAACAACGCGCGGTCGTTGATCTCTGCTACAACATTTGCTGCTACGCCGGCCATTTTTTGTGCCTCTTGTACTACAACAACGCGGCCTGTTTTTTCAACAGATGCGATGATTGTGTCAATATCAAGCGGGCTTACAGAAATAAGGTCGATTACTTCTACAGATACGTTTTCTTTTTCTAGCTCTTCAGCCGCTTTTAATGCAGCATGTACCATAGCACCGTATGCGATGACTGTTACGTCCTTACCTTCGCGTTTTACGTCTGCTTTATCTAATGGGATTGTGTAATCCCCTTCTGGTACCTCTTGGCGGAAAGAACGGTACAATTTCATATGCTCTAAGTATACAACTGGGTCGTTGTTGCGGATTGCAGAAATCAACAATCCTTTCGCATCGTATGGAGTAGATGGAATTACTACACGTAATCCTGGATGCTGTGCAACCATACCTTCTAAGCTGTCTGCGTGAAGCTCAGGTGTATGTACACCGCCGCCGAACGGAGAACGAATTGTAACAGGCGCGTTGAAGCGGCCGCCAGAACGGTAACGCATACGAGCTAGCTGCGCGCAGATAGAGTCCATAACTTCAAATACGAAGCCGAAGAATTGGATTTCTGGAACAGGGCGGAAGCCTTGAAGAGAAAGACCAACCGCAAGACCGCCGATACCGGACTCAGCAAGAGGTGTGTCGAATACGCGCTGTTCGCCAAATTCTGCTTGAAGACCTTCAGTTGCACGGAATACACCGCCGTTTACACCTACGTCTTCCCCAAATACGAGAACGTTCGGGTCGTTTTTCATTTCGACGCGTAACGCATCAGTAATAGCTTGAATCAATGTCATTTGCGCCATGGCTTACTTCGACTCCTTCTCTTTGTAAATTTCCAGCTGCTCCTTCAAGTTGTAAGGAAGCTCTTCAAACATGTTCACAATTAAGTCTGTTACTTTTTGCTTCGGAGCTTGGTCAGCTTTTGCAATTGCTTCTTTAATATCTTCTTTTGCTTGTTCAATTACTTGTTCTTCTACTTCTTGAGACCATAGGCCTTTTGCTTCTAAGAACTTACGGAAGCGAACGATCGGATCTTTCTTTTCCCATTCGTTTTCAAGATCTTTTGAACGGTAACGAGTTGGGTCATCACCAGCCATTGTGTGCGGACCGTAACGGAATGTTAAAGTTTCAATTAGCGTAGGACCTTCGCCGTTTACCGCGCGCTCACGAGCAAAACGAGTAGCCGCGTATACTGCTAACGGATCCATACCGTCTACTTGAATACCTAAAATACCAGCTGCTGCTGCCTTTTGTGCAATTGTGCGTGCTGCAGATTGCTTTTCTACTGGAGTAGAAATCGCGAAACGGTTGTTTTGTACGAAGAAAATTGCTGGCGCTTTGAACGCTCCCGCAAAGTTTAAGCCTTCGTAGAAGTCACCTTGAGACGCACCGCCGTCACCTGTGTATGTTACTGCAACGGATTGTTTGCCGCGCAATTTCATACCAAGCGCTACACCAGCTGCTTGAATAATTTGTGCACCGATAATGATTTGCGGTGAAAGTGTGTTCACATCTTCAGGCGATTGGTTGCCATGGAAATGACCGCGAGAGAATAAAAATGCTTGGTAAAGCGGTAAGCCGTGCCAAATCATTTGTGGAACGTCACGGTAACCTGGAAGTAAGAAATCTTCCTTCTCAAGTGCGAAATGACTCGCTAATTGAGATGCCTCTTGTCCAGCAGTTGGCGCATAGAAGCCTAAGCGACCTTGACGGTTTAAGGAGATTGAACGTTGATCCAAAACGCGTGTATACACCATGCGGCGCATTAACTCTTTTAATTGCTCATCTGTTAGGTCCGGCATCGCGTCTTCGTTAACAACTTGACCTTCTTCATTTAAAATTTGGAATGTTTGAAATTGCTCTTCAATTGCTTGAAATTGTGCTTCAGCATCAAACAGGGCTTTCTTTGCTTTTGCTTGCGTACCCATTCCATTCACCTCTTCTTCTTTTATGAACTTTCTTATGAAACGCTTTCAACAACAAAACAAAACATTACTGCATGTTAAGTATAAGAACCGACCAAACAATCGGTTTTTTCAGGCTTCTTGTGCCTAACACAATCTGTACTAATTTTTTTTCACAAATAATTAATACAATATTAACCACGTTTTTTAGTTTACAACTATTCTAATCTTTATGTCAATCACTTTGGATTCAAATTTTGTTCAAAAAATTAGCGGAGCTGTACTAGGATAATTATTCTTTTTCCCTACTCTGTATCATTAATTGTAGCACTCCTGTTATATTATCCCCTGTTTCCCTTGTTATCTCTCTTAGAATAATATGTAAGCATTGTCAGATTCCTGTTTCTTTATCGAAGCCGTTCCCCCTCTTCTGTTCCATAGTTTCCTTAGGGCAAGACAATCTTTTCTATAGCTGCTCACGTTTTATGTTCAGTCCGGCACTCTTATAAAATTCCTCTTTTTTCACGTTATATTGCTCTGTGTAGTCATTGAATGACCGATTTAACCGCAAAACCTGTTCATATTCCCGATTAATATCCTCAATTTGTTTTTGAATTTGCCGAAATGAAATCGCGTCGCTTTGCAGTAAATCATACAACTCACGGTCTTTTTGCAGCGCACGCTCATACTGCGCGTATAGCTGATCATATATACCGTATCGCTCCTGCATCGCCCTTATTAATGTGGCTCCTCGACTTCTCAGCCCCTCCTCCTCTAATTCCTTAAACAAAGGGAGAACTGTCGCAAACCTCTGCTTCGCCTCATATAATCCGCTGCGCTCACGCATTAAATGGCGCTCGCGTTCCTTGAGTGATTCCTCAGCTTTTACAGCGAGCTCCTGACGCTTAGCTGTGTCGTGCAGACCGAGAGACAAGATCATGTCATACAATGCTTTTTCTTGCTTTTCCAGCAAAATAAGCGGCTCTTGCTCTATCTCAAATGTCCGCTCAGCAGCCGCAACCTGCTCTAGTCTCTCATATATACTTGTAACGGCTGCCCTTTGCGAGCAGGAGGCGAGAAATAAACAAGCAGCTGCTAATATGAGCTTCCTTTTTATTGACAAGCAAAGCACCTCCTTCATCCGCCGGACGACTCAAACTACGGACAACTACAGCTTTCACTTCCACAGCTTCCCCTATATGTTAGCTTTTCTCTTGTGCTGCGGAAAATATACGGATCCTTCCATCTCCATAGGCAGATAACCACACACATTTTCTCTAAGCTCATACAGTATAGTAACCGCGCTATCCGCGGAAACAATACAAGGAGGGCAACTCAGTGTACGGATACACAAATTGCTATTACCCAACTTATGCAGCGCCAGCTTACGGCTATGGCTACGGCTGCGGTACAGGATATGGACGCGGCTTCGCGCTAATCGTAGTATTGTTCGTTCTTTTAATTATTGTAGGGGCTGCTTGCATCCACCACTAATGTAAACGGAATAACTATGAAAAAGGAAGGCTCGCCTTCCTTTTTCTTTGTCCAGACTATATCCGCTTTTCTTTATCATGACATTTTGGGCAGACTTTGATAGACTGAAAGAAAAAAGGAGAGACGCTTATGCTTACAATGGAACATATCGTCCGGGAAGGGCATCCCGTCCTGCGGCAAGTTGCACAAGAAGTAGCACTGCCGCCAAGTGAAGAAGATATACAAACAGTGCGCAGCATGCTGCAGTTTGTAATCAATAGCCAAAATCCAGAAATTGCGGCTCAATATAACCTCCGTCCGGGAATCGGGCTCGCTGCTCCGCAAATCGGTGTGTCAAAGCGAATGATCGCTGTTCACGTTATGGATCAGGATGGAACACTTCATAGCTACGCGCTATTCAATCCAAAAATTATAAGCCATTCAGTTGAGCTTACATATTTAACAAACGGAGAGGGCTGCTTATCAGTCGACCGAAATGTACCAGGCTATGTGCCTCGTTATTCCCGTATTACAGTGAAAGCAGTGAGTGCGGATGGCGAGGAGCTGAAGCTCCGTCTCAAAGGACTTCCAGCTATCGTGTTCCAGCATGAAATCGATCATCTAAACGGTGTTATGTTTTATGATCGTATTAATGAAAGCAATCCATTTGCACCGCCGGAAAATGCTCTTCCGCTAGAAAGATAAGAAAAGTTGACATTGTTGCCCGATGAAAAACGGCCTCCAAAGATTGGAGGCTGTTTTTCATCGGGCAACACTCCTGATGCTGTTTATTTCTGGATTACCTCGTGTACCTCACGGCTATTTACTAGCTGAACTGGACGATGGTTATCCGGGAAAATACTCTGAAATGCCTGAATTTGCTCCTTGGACATTTCTATCGGCTGATCTAGTGCTATATTCTGAGTCGTTTGTTCTTTCGGTAAAATATCCCATAATGCTGCTTTTTTTCTCATTGTCTAAACCTACCCCTCCGTATTGAATACCTACTGCACGAACATTACTTTAGCATTTTTTCATTTTTATAGGATAATTTATCCGTTAAATAAATATATAATTTCTTAATGCCATCCCTATATTATGTTTACAGTATGTACTGCTCTTACTTTCATGAGCATAGGGAAACAAGCAGCCGAACAAACTAAAGCATAACAGGCAGCGCCTTTCCAGCCAGCCTTCCTTCTTTCGTCATCTACTGTCTTGTAATGTCTGCGACATGCTCGGTCTGCCGCACTGTATACCTCGTATACAAACAGCAATTCTTTTCTAGTTTTATTATTATATAAAAATGTATAAATTCCTTTCCCGTACATGAATTTCGCTTGTACATCTCATACTACTAAAAAACGGGCGAATGTTTGAAATGCAGAAAGGAAGGCTAAGATAATGTTTAAAAAATTAAAAGAAAAACTAAAAACTTATTTAAATGACCTGCTTCATAAAAAGAAAATCGCATAACAATGGCTTTTTTCCCGGCACCGCTGAAAAAAACATGAAAAACAAATGTGTTTCCTTTATAATAGTTAGAAGGCAGCCACACAATCGAAACAAGGAGAGGTTTTATTATGATTTTTAAAGTGTTTTATCAAGAAAAGAGTACGGAAGTACCTGTGCGAGAGAAAACGCAGGTTCTGTACGTAGAAGCAGAATCACAACGGGACGTACGTAAAAGATTAGCGCCGTTCCATTACAATATCGAATTTGTTCAAGAGCTTGCCGGCGCGCATCTTGCGTATGAACAACAAAGCGAAAACTTTAAGCTTGCGGAGAATGTATAATGAAATTTCTGAAAAATGACCAAACCGCAGTCTTCGCTCTCGGAGGACTTGGAGAAATCGGTAAAAATACATATGCGGTGCAGTATCAAGACGAAATTATTGTTATTGACGCAGGCATTAAATTCCCGGAAGACGAGTTGCTCGGCATCGACTACGTGATTCCGGATTACACGTACTTAGTACGAAACGAAGAAAAAATCAAAGGTTTATTTATTACGCACGGTCACGAAGATCACATTGGGGGTATCCCGTATTTATTAAGGCAAGTGAATATCCCAATTTACGGCGGAAAGCTAGCGCTCGGTTTAATTAAGAACAAATTGGAAGAGCACGGACTGCTTCGGAAAGCACGTTTGCATGAAATTAAGGAAGATGATGTCATCCAATTCAAAAATACATCAGTTTCCTTTTACCTCACAACGCACAGCATTCCAGATGCGTACGGAATTGTTGTCAAAACGCCGCAAGGACAAATTGTTCATACAGGCGACTTTAAATTTGACTTTACGCCGGTTGGCGAGCCTGCCAACCTAACAAAAATGGCGGAAATCGGAAAAGAAGGCGTGCTTTGCTTACTGTCTGACAGCACAAATGCAGAGGTACCGAACTTTACACTGTCAGAGCGCAGGGTCGGCGACAGCATTCATGAAATTTTCCGCAAGGTAGAAGGCCGCATCATTTTTGCAACATTTGCATCTAATATTCACCGTTTGCAGCAGGTCGTAGAGGCAGCAGTCGCGAACGGCCGAAAAGTGGCGGTGTTTGGCCGGAGCATGGAATCGGCAATTGAAATCGGACAAGACCTCGGCTATATCCGCTGTCCAAAGGATACATTTATTGAGGCATCTCAGGTAAATCGTATGCCTGCTGACCGGACTGTCATTTTATGTACAGGAAGCCAAGGCGAGCCTATGGCCGCATTATCGCGCATTGCGAATGGTACGCACCGTCAAATTCAAATTATCCCTGGCGATACAGTCGTTTTCTCCTCTTCGCCAATTCCAGGTAATACTGTGAGTGTAAGCCGTACGATTAACATGCTGTACCGTGCTGGGGCAGAGGTGATTTACGGACCGTTAACAGATATTCATACGAGTGGACACGGCGGGCAGCAGGAGCAAAAGCTTATGCTTCGTCTTATGAAACCAAAGTTTTTCATGCCAATTCACGGCGAATATCGGATGCAGCGCATGCACGCTAAGCTTGCAATTGATTGCGGTGTTGCTGAAGAAAACTGCTTCATTCTCGACAATGGTGATGTGTTAACATTAACAGAGGATGAAGCGACAGTAGGCGGAAAGGTTCCATCCGGATCAGTTTATATTGACGGAAACGGCATTGGCGATATCGGCAACATCGTCTTGCGCGACCGCCGCATTTTATCAGAGGAAGGTCTTGTCATCGTAGTCGTTAGTATTGATATGAAGGAATTCAAAATTGCAGCAGGACCAGATATCATTTCCCGCGGCTTCGTCTATATGCGTGAAAGCAGTGATTTAATCAGCGATGCGCAAACCTTAATCGCCGCTCATCTGAGCAAGGTAATGGAACGTAAAACAACACAATGGTCAGAAATCAAAAATGAAATTACAGATACATTAGCGCCGTTCCTGTACGAAAAAACAAAACGGAAACCGATGATTCTTCCGATTATTATGGAAGTATAGGAAAAGTAGACACGGTCCGCTCTGCTCCCGAAGGAGGCAGTTCCTGCCCATTGGGATGCCTTTTGCCTAGTTGGACAGAGGTCCTTTCCCTACAGCAAGCAGGCCATGAGGGCTGGACAGTGTCCCCGCAAACAGTCATACTTTCTTATCATATAAACAAAAAGGACAACGTGATCGTTGTCCTTTTTGTTTATATGATCTTTCTCTCGCTAATCTATGCCTTGCTCTACTGCATTGGAATTCTATTTTGCTAAATACGCTTCAAAACGGTCAATCTCATCATCAGCACCAATCATAATTAAAATATCGCCATCATAAATGGCTTCCGTAGCACGCGGCGAGACAAATACCTCCTTGCCTCGCTTAATTGCAACAATATTTAATCCGAACCGCGCTCGAATATTTAAATCCTGCAGCGTTTGTCCGTGAATGCGCTTGTTTGCCATGAGCTCGACAACACTATGCTCATCGGACAGCTCCAGATAATCAAGCACGCTTGTTGATGCAATCGTATTTGCAATTCGCTTCCCCATATCGCGTTCCGGATGAACAATCTGATCTGCTCCGATTTTACGCAGCACTTTTTCATGATAGTCGTTCGTAGCTTTTACTGTAATATTCTCTACACCCAGCTCCTTTAAAATTAACGTTGTTAAAATACTCGCTTGAATGTTATCACCAATAGCTACAACAACATGATCAAAATTACGGATTCCTAGGCTTTTCAATACCATCTCATCTGTTGAATCTGCAATCACCGCATGGGATGCGATATTAGAAAACTCATTCACACGATCTTCATTCACATCAATCGCCATTACCTCCATGCCAAGCTGCGATAATTCCCGGCAAATACTGCCGCCAAATCGTCCAAGCCCGATGACCGCGAATTCCTTCCTGTTCCCGCTCACGTAAACTCCTCCAATAATCAATTCTGCTCTGGTTATGTATTATTTTACCATATATCTCGAATTGCCTGCCATTTACACTATATCACTTTTCCTGAGGCAGATAGGGATTCTCTTTGATAAAAATAAAAAAGATCTAACATCTCTGTTAGACCTTTCCCTAACGCATATTATACGTTTAATGTTGCTTGACCTGGCTTCCAGTTTGCCGGGCAAAGTCCGCCTGTTTGCAATGCTTGAAGCACGCGTAATACTTCGTCTACTTCGCGTCCAATATTATTGTGATGTACAACTTGGTACATTAATTCACCTTCAGGGCTGATGATGAACAAACCGCGAAGCGCGATTCCTTCTTCTTCGATTAATACACCGTAGTCGCGAGAAACAACATGGTTTGTGTCAGCTGCTAACGGATAGCGAAGCTCTCCTAAGCCATTTTTCGTACGGTCCGTGTTAATCCAAGCTAAGTGAGTATGGATTGTGTCAGTAGAAACACCGATTACCTCTGCCTCTAGATCTTCGAACTCATCGTAACGATCAGAAAGCGCGATAATTTCTGTTGGGCATACAAAAGTGAAATCCATTGGATAGAAGTAAAGTACTGTCCATTTTCCTTGATTCATGATGTCTTCTAGGCTTACTTTACCAAACTCTTTGTTTGCCAAAACAGCCTCCATTTCAAATCTAGGAGCTTGTTTACCTACTAAACGCTCTGCCATATGTATCAGCCTCCATTTTCTTATTTACACGTGTAATTATATAAGAAGAAGTCAATTAGAGTCAATGTCATATAAGAATAATTATAAATATTTAACATTGCCTTAAAACTCTCCTCCCAACTACATTATAAAGTATTGTGTAGAAATTACAAAAAATATGCATGAAAACCCTGGAGTTTTTAGGGAGGGGGAACAAGTTTAGCAACGATGAAAAAACTCTGTAAAAATAAGAGAGGCGGACACAATCTGCCTGCAAAAGGTTATACTTTCCTATCTTTAAACAAGGCTCTTTTCTAAACAATTGTTGCTGCAGGAATAAACAAAGCGTGTTTCGATACAAGCAAGAGGCTATTCGCCTCTTGCAATCAACCTCTCATTGCTAATTTCTCACCTCTTCTCACAGTGCTGTAACGTGCTGCTGGCCAGATGCAAAAGCAACAATCGATGCGAAACAGCCTTAAACAAAGAAAACAGATAGGCGTTGCGCCTACCTGCTTCCCTTCCAGTTCATATAGCTTGTAAGAAACGAAATTGCACGTTCAATGGCATCTTCGTTCGGACGCAGCTTCGCGTGATGCAGACCAAATTCCGATTGAACACCGAGCCAAAACATGAGTCCTGGAATTTCAGCAAGCATGTAACCGAAGTCTTCGCCTGTCATCGCTTCGCGGCACTCTATCACTTCCATATGGCCGCTCTCTCTTGCAAAATTCATAAATTCGCGTGTAATTTCTTCATGGTTATAAACTTGATGATACATCGCTCCGTAGTCAATCACCGCTTCACATTGAAAGGAGGCTTCGATGCCTGCGACAATGGCTTCAATGCGTTCTTTTACCTTCTTCATAGATTCAACAGATAACGTGCGAATTGTGCCCTCTAGACGCGCTGTTTCCGCAATAATATTTTGTACAGTGCCGCCTGTAATTTTTCCAATGGTAATGACAGCAGAATCAAGCGGATCCACGTTACGGCTAATGACAGACTGCAGCTGAGTAACAAGATAGCTCGCCGCTACGACCATATCGTTTGCTTGATGCGGGTAGGCTGCATGGCCGCCCTTCCCCTTTAGATCAATAAACAGCTCTGATGTGTTTGCAAACAGAAGTCCTTCCCTTGTAGCAATCGTACCAACTGGATATTCCGGCGCAATATGAAGCGCTATGATAATATCAGGCTTCCACGCCTGAAATTCCTCGCTTTGCATCATTGGCTGCGCACCGCCCGGCCCTTCCTCAGCAGGCTGGAAGAAAAAGACTGCATCATCATCAATCGGCTGCTCTACAAGCTCTGTTACAACCCCAAGCGCGATGCTCGTATGCATATCATGGCCGCACGCATGCATCAATCCTTCATGTGTCGAAGAAAACTCATAACCCGTCTGCTCCAAAATTGGCAGACCGTCAATATCAGCACGGTACCCGATTGTTTGTCTTGGATTCTTTCCTTTCACCTTTACAAGGACGCCCGTTCTCCATGTACGAATCTCCACGCGCTCCTCTGGCAACGTTTCTAAATAGCTTAAAATGTATGCTTGCGTTTTAAATTCTTGAAAGCCAAGCTCGGGAATTTGATGCAGATCCCGGCGAATTTTCACGAATCGATTCATAGTCTCACCCCTATTGATAAAAAGCGTAAGAGCTCTAAACTCTTACGCTTTCGTTTGTTTCATTCAGATTATTCTTCTGGATTCAGTTGACGAAGCTCTTGCTTAATTTCGATTTTAGACTTTGTTTTTTCGTCAATCTCTTTAATAACACGAGCTGGTACACCTGCTACTACTGTGTAAGGAGGAACATCCTCTGTTACAATTGCGCCTGCAGCAACTACCGCGCCTTTTCCAATGCGTACGCCTTCTAATACTACTGCGTTAGCACCTACTAATACATCATCCTCTACAATAACAGGAAGAGCGGAAGGCGGCTCGATTACGCCTGCTAATACAGCGCCTGCGCCGATGTGGCAATTTTTCCCAACTGTTGCACGTCCGCCTAATACAGCTCCCATATCAATCATTGTACCTTCACCGATCGAAGCGCCGATATTAATCAACGCACCCATCATAATAACAGCGTTATCACCAATTTCTACTTGATCGCGAATGATTGCGCCTGGTTCAATGCGAGCTTTAATTCCTTTTAGATCAAGAAGCGGAATCGCAGAGTTGCGGCGATCATTTTCTACTACGTAGTCTGCAATACGGCCGCTGTTTTCATCAAGCACTGCTTTTACCTTCGTCCACTCGCCAAACAGTACGCCTGTTTTTTCGTTTACAAATGCTTGTACTGTTTCTGGAAAATCGATTCCCTCAAGATCTCCCTTTATGTATACCTTTACTGGTGTTTTCTTTTCGCTTTTTTGAATAAAAGCAATAATTTCATTTGCATCCATCATATTCATAATGTGAAGTTCCTCCTATTTCGATGTGCTACTTGTTACTGTACCAAAGAGAGCGCCCTGTAGCAAGGACGAAAGTTTATTTTTTTGTGATAAAATGCTTTACGAGGTCAGCAAATGCTCCTACCTGCTTTAATTCAAGAGCAGCTTCGTTCATTAAAAGCCATGTTTCCCGCGTTAAGCGCTTGCCGTCGACTACCATTGGCAGCTTATAAACCCCTTCTGCGGTCTGCAGCACACTTGACGGCAAAACCGCATAGCCAATACCATGCATAACCATTTGCTTACACGTTTCAATTTGATCGACAACAATCGTTCGCTTCGGGGGATTTGAAAACATCGTGTACCACCAGCTTTGAATTTGTGAATAATAGGTTGAATCGCTCTTAAACTGGATAAACGGTTTATTCGTATCCCGAAGCATCGCCGTATCGGATATTTCTGTATCAACTAAGCATAGCTCATCCGTCAGTAAATGATATTTCTTCCCCGGATAGTCCTGTGAGCCGCGCACAATCGCCAGATGTACATCTCCTTCATAAAAATGCTTTTGCACTTCGCTGCTCCAGCCGGTAAACAGCGAAATTTGCACGAGCGGATATTGCTCGACAAAGGTTTTTAAAATACCCGGTAACCAGTATTGACCAATAATAGAGGCAACCGCAATCTTTAGTGTTCCATGCGTTTTCGCCTGCAGAGCGGCAAGCTCGTTTTTTACATTTTCTTCCTTCTGCAGCATCTCAATCGCGTATAATGTCACCTTTTCCCCTTCAGGCGTAATCGTCAATCCCTTTTGAGAACGAAGAAAAAACTTCATCCCCCACTGCTTTTCCATCGACTGAAGCCGTTGACTCAGTGCAGGCTGCGACACAAACAATCTTTCCGCCGCTTTTCTCATATTTAACTCCTGTGCCAAAACGACCATCATTCGAAAATCATCTAGTTGCATATTGCGTCACCTCTTCCCTGCTCATAAAAAAACTTGGCTGGCGCCAAACCTTGGAAAGGCCGGCAATCGCCTAGCTGCACTTATACTTTACACTGAAAATTTCCAGCTTCGTCAAATAGTCTTCTAGTTGGAAAGTTATAATTCTTAAAGCATAAAAAAGTGCAACCTTTGGCATAAAGTTGCACTTATATGACTATTTGTTGTAGCGGCGCACCTTTTTACCTAACAGCTTCAAGATGGCACGGCGCGTTAAAATACCCTCGAAGCAGCCATCTTCATTTTCTACGCACACAAAAGGATGGTTAATCACCATATCAAGCCCTTGCGCGAACGTATCATACAAACCTAATCTTGGAATATTAACATTCATCACATCTGCTACCTTCATTTGCTCAAGACGTTCAAACTCAATGCGCTCCATCCCCAAAGTGCGATCTAAAATCATAGCGGTGCTAATTAACCCTTGAAGTTTATAAGATGTATCGAGTACAGGAATAGCGGAATACCCAGACTTCACCAAAACAAGCATGGCATGTTCCAAGCTGTTGGCAGCTTGCACATGCGCCACTTTTTCTGAAGAAATTAATAAATCCTTCACGAGAATTTGTTTAAAGTCCTCTGTTGGAAGACTAATCATTACACTTCCCCCTTTCTTGTATAGCCCTGTTGCTTTCTTTACTGATGATAGCGTTTTCACTTTATTAGCGTACTCAGTTTCTTTTGGTTGGTTCATATTGACCTTCTTTATTTTACCATATACGCGAAAAAAATGACTACCAATTAAGGTAGTCACATATCGGCATTTCGTAAGCGGTCGAACAATCTTGTTACTCGTAGATAGTGCGCATTATCCGAATCCTTTAAACCACTCTCTATATCTGCTAATTCGCAAGCAAGAAGCTCACTTGCATATCTTTGTTTAAACAGTACACTAAGCAAAAGACTTTGATCTTCCTCTGTTAACAGCACCTTTTCTTTTTCCATCTCGCGACTCTCCCTTAAACAAAGTTCATCTGCTGTTATTATATAAAAGATTCACCTTGTTTAATAGAGGATGGAACTCCTAAAAGTTCGCCATCTTTCGACCGTTCCTAACATATAAGGGAAGATAAGGAAGGGTATATTCCAGTATTGCCCTATTCCGCCGATTTACGCACACAGAAATTGTAGGAATAACACTTATTTTGTATAACGATTTGCGTAGCTAAATGCAGCGTATGCATCCGGCTTAATTTTTGCTGTCAGCCCCATAGCCCTCACACGCTCCGTCATATCCAAGATAAACTCCTTCGTCAGCCCTTGATTTCCAATATCGAGGTGAATTTCCATCGCCAAACGAACTCCCTCACTTCGATAGGGATACATCAGTTCTAGCAGCTCACTCATATAATCCGGTGTAAACAAACAAGCAATCTCCTGGCTAAGATGTGTTTCTAAAGATATTTTCTCACGCAGGCTTTCTAACTTTTTATGTATAACCTCATTGCGCAGGCAGCCCCACGCTCCTTTTCCGACGCGATGCAAATGGATAGCTGTAATAAAGCGCGTATCGTTTCCATGCGCCTGAGAATCTGTACCTATAGAAAGGCGGTATACATTTCGCGGGTCTGCCTTGATAAAATTGTAGATGCGCGCAAATACATCATCAAACCTCATATGGCGCTCCGACAAGTTGTAAAAGAAATAGTCTCTCATATAGCACTGTCCCCTCCCATGGCAACTCCGGCATTCTCACTATATGATGCACGGGAGGCAAATATGCTTTTTTGTCAAAGAAAAGCGGATGAGAGCGCCAAATCAGCCTTTACTTGTTTTGATATTGCGTATCATATAACCACAGGATGGGCATGTGTAAATTACATCTTGGTTTGATTGCGCGGTTAACACATTTTCCATCCTTGCTGCCTGCTTGCATGCAGGGCAAATTACAGTAGGCGTATGCATAGAAAACCACTCCTTTCCTCCTCAGTTTGAGCAAGCTCAGAAGGAATCATACAAAAAAACAGCACCTCATATTAAGGTGCTGTTTTTTATGTATGAATTAGGAAATCATATCATAAATCTCAATCGCTACCATATCGATATTATCAAACTGATATGTTTGCGGTTTTTCTCCCGGCTGATACACTTCCAACTCGTACGTATCGCTTTTATCAAAGTATTTCACGCTGCATTTGCGCTCGCCGTTTACTTCAAAATAGCGCTGTGCCACTTCGCCGTTTGCCGCTTGCTCTTTCAAGCTAACAAGACGAGTAATAATTCCTTGGAGCAGAGACATAAAATCTCCCCTTTCTCTAATTTTCCTGCGCATAGTGTTTGCAACCGCACTTTTTCTATCCGCAACAACAGAAAATTTGTCTCATTACAATAGGATAACGGTTGAGAGCCAGAAACTCAATAAATTTGTCGAAAAAAGTTATACAGAAAAGCGGGCACAGCCTGATTTGCTTCAGGAGTTAGACATCTATAGAAGCCAGCCGCATCCGAGCGCAACACCAACAACAATCCACGATGGAAGCCTCCAGACGCTAAGCAATGCAAAATATAGCAGCACAAGCACTGCATCTGCCATCGTGACAACGGATGTTTTGAAAATGGGATCATATAAAGCAGCAAGCAAAATCCCGACTACACCGGCATTAATGCCAAGAAGTGCTGGTCGAATACCTGAATGCTGCCGCAGCGTATTCCAAAACGGCAAGCCGCCTAAGATAAGCAAAAAGGCAGGTAAAAATATGCCGACAGTCGCAACAAACGCTCCCATTACGCCGTATAAGCTTGCGCCAATGTAGCTTGAAAACGTAAATAACGGTCCGGGAACAGCTTGCGTTACACTATATCCAGCTAAAAACAGCTCCTTCTTCATCATACCGCTATCTACAATTTCTGTTTCCAAAAGCGGGAGCACAACATGGCCGCCGCCAAATACAAGCGCCCCTGAGCGATACATCGTATCGAACAGCACAAGAAGCGGCGAGGACACAAATGTACGCAAAAGAGGCAACCCTAAAAGCAATATGAAAAACAGGCTAAAAGAAAGTATACCCGTTTTTCTCGAAACAAAAAATGCTGTTATGTCCGTTATACCCGCTTCTTCTCTTCTGTATACGAGATAACCAACAATACCGCTTATACCAATTATGATCAGCTGCATGTACGGAGACTCAAATAAAAAGAGGCTCGCAGCAGCAGCAAGAACAATCGTTTGCCGCACAGCATCGGGAGCAAGCTTTCTGCCCATTTCAAATACCGCTTGTGCCACAACAGCCACAGCAACGAGCTTCAAGCTATGAATCCAGCCGGACTGTACGGCTTGTCCGTGCATAAAAAGCGCAAAGCTTGTCAGCACCAAAACAGACGGCATCGTAAATCCAAGCCATGCCAACAAGCCGCCCAGAATGCCCCCCCGCATCGTACCGATGGCAATCCCAACCTGGCTGCTCGCTGGTCCCGGCAAAAAGTTTGCCAGCGCAACGAGATCAGCGTAGCTTTTTTCATCTAACCATCTCTGCCTTTCAACATACTCCTTGCGAAAGTAGCCAATGTGGGCAGCAGGACCGCCAAATGACGTACAGCCTAGACGAAGTGCCGTCCAAAAGATATTTGCATATTGCCTCACTCTATCCACCCCAAACTAAGAAAATGCGAAAACCCTTCATCCATTGTACGCATCCACCTTTCATCATATAATAAAAAGCGTAACGATGATATAAGAAAACGAGGGAACGAAATGAAAAAAGTAGAACTATACACGCAGCCGGACTGTCCGCCATGTCAAATTATAAAAGAATTTTTTAAGCACTATGAGATTTCCTACGTAGAGTACAATATTAAGCAAGACGGTTCCGCCCGTAAGCGTCTTCTGCACGACTATAACTCGTACTCTACACCCACTGTTGTCGTAGACGGAGAGGCAGTGACAGGCTTTGATATCGAAAAGCTTCAAGGTCTTCTTGGGATTGAGGAGTGAATGATCCCGAGACTAAAGACTTCGTACCTTCCAATAAAGAAGCGATCGTATTTCTAGTTTCATCCCCCTAGGGTGAACTTTCAAACTCAGCTAAAAGAATGAGTGACAGATGCTTTGGTTGCATGATAGGAAATATGAGCAAGGAGACCATTGAAAATATATTCAAAATCAGGTCTAGAAAGCAAGAAAACCGACAATCTAAGGACTTGTCGGCTTTCTTGCTTTAAAATTTATAGGCTCTTTTCTAAACAATTGTTGCTATAGGAATAAAGAAACGTGTTTCGATATAAGCAAGAGGCTGTTCTTCTCTTGCAGCTGACCTCTCATTTCTGACTTCCCGCCTCTTCGCACAGTGCTGTATGCATGCTGCTGAGCCAGATGCAAAAGCAACAATATCTGCGAAAACAGCCAATTTATAAAACTTGTTACACTTACCCGCTCTCTCCCTGTTCCTTCTCAAGCATCTTAATCTCTTCTAACAATGTTTTGTCACTATGATAGCCAGCCAGCTTCCATGTTCCATCCACTTGTTGGAGCGATACAACCTCATACATTGCTTTATCCTTTAAATGCTCGTACACATACAAAAGACCATGCTCCCGATCGTAAATGGTTTTCGTTTCGGATGTAAAGGAAAACGGTGCTGTTTTAGCGAGTAAATGCGTTCCAGTTCCTTTTGCATCACCGCTGTTTTCGTCTGTAAAGACCTGCAGAAAGTTGTCCGTAAAATATGGGGACAGCTTCTTATACATAATCTCCATCGACAGCTTCCTGCCCCGAATCGCAAACTGCGCTTCATACCCTTTTCGAATCGTGTCAAACACAGCAGCTCTATGTATTTTCACATTTCCCTTGTCGGTGGCAATTGCCACACTTTGCCCGACAATAATCGCAAGAAGCAGCAAAAATGCAATCCACGCTCCGTATCGTTTCAACATGTTTCCTCCTCCATTTCATCCTGCCTCTATTGTAGCAAGTCACAACGCGACATAGACAATCTTTCATTCGTAAAATCGCTACAGCAATAGACAGCGTTTTTTGCTGATATGTAGCAGGATTTCCATGAAAGAAGAGAACAAAACAAAAAATGCACGAAAAAACAAACAAAAGCGGATTCGGTCCGGCTTTACCACATAAAGAAAACTCGCCGATTGGCGAGCCCTGCCCTTGGGCGAAGACAGAGGCGTAGTTGCCCTTATACTTTATTCCTAAAATTTCTCGCTACGTCGAATTTTCTTCCAGCTAGAAATTTATACTTTTTTAAAGTACAAACAAGCCGTGAGAGCTAAACAAACAGAAAAGCTCGCACGGCCTATATGCTCTTCAAAACAGCGCATCCTGCTCAAATAAAAACTCATACGATAAGTCAATAAACAAATAATGCTGATCGTCATCAATCGGGAACGAAAATGTACGAATTATCTCCCCTGTTTCAATATCCGTATACAGGTCGGATAGACGTCCTTTTTTTTCAAAACGCATTTGCATAATATTCGCTAAAAAATACGGACGCCAGCTCCAGTTCTTTTGCTCGTATTCCGGCACAAACTCCCATTTGCCATTTTGCTTTACCAGGTTGCCGGACTTCTGAAAGCCGTCCTCATCGCAGACGTACAACCTAAAGCTGCAGTCGGTAACTTCCTCACTAAACGTCATGAGCCATTTATTAAAGTTCTCAATTTTTTTTTGCTTGCCCATCACTGTACCGACACGACTGCGCAGCCTTTCCGTTAACGAGTATATGTTTTCCAGCTTTCGCTTTTCATGAACGATAAATTCATGACATTCCTGCCGAAGCCGATCCTTTAAAATATCAGCAGGTAAAAAGGATGGCATAAACTCCTTTAAATAATTCCCCTGGTAATACCGGCCCCCGTTACGCCATGCATATTGAAGCTGATAGAACGCATCAATATCTTCATAGAGAAGAGTTGCTCCAATTCTCCTCGCCAGCAAGGAGATAGAATAAAGGACATCCTGATAGGACTGCAGCATTGCGGTTTGTCTCAAATTGCTTAAATCAATTTTTAAAATATCCGGCGACAACAGATTGATGCGCTCAAGATTGCTCATACCTGCTCCAACCTTGTTAATTGCCAGCTGTATACCGTACGTCCGATAATAGGTAAGCAAATGTGCCAGCTGATCAAGATTACCGGTAAAATCTTGCTCTCGAATTTCCAATACAATACGTTTCAAGTCCAGCCCTTGCCTTTCATAAACAAGCAGCTGATTTAAAAAGCTATCTTCCTCATCTTGCATAAGCAAATTGGCATTACGATTAATAAATAACAGTGCTGACGGATCCGTTTCTAGATGCGTTTGCAGCGCCTTTGTTAAAATTAAATTATCAACTTCTATTCGGTATTCCTCCGGAACAGATTCATCACGAAAAAATGATGCAAGACTTTTGACGCCTTGCTCCGTCTGAATGCGCCCTACTGCCTCATATCCAATTACTGTATGTTCATCTGCACTGAAAATTGCTTGGTAGTAAGGAAGGACTTGATCTAAGTTAGACATAACATCTAATGCATCCACTAGCAGCGCCCCTCCCCTCTTTTTTTCTCTTCATCGTTCGTATGACACCTCTTGCTGCAATCTCTTTTTACTGCTGCATCCGCTCACGCATTGCCCGAATTGCCTCTCCTTTCGGCACTGACAGACCGCATTCAGACAAAATATCCTCAAACGCAGATAATAATAGTGTAACATTCATTTGCTTTGCGTTATAGCCCATAAGACCAATACGCCAAATTTTCCCCTTCAACTCACCAAGACCGCCGCCGATTTCAATCCCATATTTGTGTAACAAGCGTGTACGAAACGAAGCTTCATCTACGCCAATTGGCACCTTTACAGACGTAAGCTGCGGCAGACGATGCTCCTTCTGTACAAGAAGCTCAAGACCCATCGCCTCTAGTCCTGCCTGCAACGCGGATCCGTATAAGCTATGGCGCCGGATTACCTGCTCCAGCCCTTCCTCTTGAATAAGATGAAGCGCTTCCTTTAATGCATAGATCATTGAAATTGGCGCAGTGTGGTGATAGAACCGTTCTGCTCCCCAGTAGCTTTGAATCATGCTTAAATCTAAGTACCAGCTTTGTACCTTCGTTTGGCGCTTAGCCATTACATCCGCCGCCCGCTTGCTGAAGGTTACAGGAGAAAGACCTGGAGGAGCGCTTAAACATTTTTGTGTACCGCTATACGCAGCATCAATACCATACTGATCCACCTGTACAGGTACACCGCCAAGGGAGGTCACCATATCACATACAAGCAATGCACCATATGCGTGTACAATATTCGCAATTTCTTCAAGCGGCTGCAATACTCCAGTTGACGTTTCGGCATGAACAAGTGCGACTAACTTCACGTTCCCGTAATCCTCCAGTGCACGCTTCACATCACCTGGCTCGATAATGCCGCCCCATGAGCCCTTTATTTCAATCACTTCTGCACCGGCACGCTGCGCAACATCTACCATACGCGTACCAAATACACCATTTACCCCGATGATCACCTGATCCCCCGGCTCTATTAGATTCACAAACACCGTTTCCATACCAGCGCTTCCCGTTCCACTCATCGCAAGCGTTAATTCATTATTTGTTTGGAATACGTATCGCAGCAAATCCTTCATCTCGTTCATCATATGTAAAAACTCAGGGTCCAAATGCCCAAGCAGCGGGGCAGCCATCGACCGAAGAACGCGCGGATGTGCATCACTCGGACCTGGCCCCATCAAAATTCGTTCTGGCAGTCTTTGCTCTATCATACTCCTCCACTCCTTTTATTAAGATAGTGTCATCTTCTATTATAAGATGAATAGAAGATAAGAGACTACAATATTTTTTCATACATTTGGAAGGATAAAAAATAAAAAGCCTTCAAATTAAACAAATGGTTTGATTATACTCAAAACATTAAAGGATTTGTACCTTGCTTAATAGGAAGCACAGCGCATAAAAAATCCCTTCAGCTGTCTGAAAGGATAAGAGACGTTACCATGAAAATCAGGACAAGCCTCTATAAAAATGTCTAGATATTCGATATCTCTCATAACACTTTATGGAATCTAACTAAAATGGGTACTGATGCAGATGCTGGCCCCCATCCATTGTCATAACAGCTCCGTTTATATAAGATGCCTCATCTGAAAGCAAGTAACAGGCAAGCCCGGCAATTTCCTCTGGCGTTCCAAGACGTCCAAGAGGTACACTTTCTAGCGTGCGCTTTGCAGCCTCTTCTGACACCCAAAGACGTTCTGCTCCCCCTGTACGTTCAATCGGCCCCGGCGCGATGGCGTTTACGCGGATCCCATATTTTCTTCCCCACTCTACTGCAAGTGTGCGAGTCATAGCCAGCACGCCTGCTTTTGCCGATGCAGAATGAATAACACCGGGACCAGCATCCCAGGCATACGTTGCAATCATATTAATAATGCGTCCAGCAATCCCTTTTTCAATCCAATATTTCCCTACCGCACTGCTGCAATAAAAGGTTCCGTTCAATACAATATTAATGACAGCATTCCAGCCGTTTACAGACAGTTCCTCCGCTGGACAAATGAAATTTCCTGCGGCATTATTCACTAGATAATCAATACGCCCGAAGGCAGCATCCGCTAGTTGCACCATTTGCTGCGCTTGCTTTGGTTCACGCACATCCATTTGCACAACGAGTACCTGGTTTTCAAATTGCTCAATGTCCCGTTTCGCTTGCTCTAACGCTTCTAGCGTACGGCCTGTAATCACAACGTATGCCCCCTCGCAAGCAAAGCGCGCAGCCATCGCTTTTCCCATCCCGCTCGATCCGCCTGTTACAACAACAACCTTCCCCTTCATACGTTCCACCCTCTCCCTCAAAATGAATATGTATTCATTTTATCATTTCCACTTTATGGATTATACTTATTTTTTTTTAAAATCCAAAAAATAACTTTTCTTTGCCTACTGTCATACATGAGAGGAAAAAATGATATAATAAAATAGATTTCAATGGATAGGTAGGGACTATGACAAAGATTACTAGAAGAGCCTTTTTGAAAAAAAGCTTTCGTTTCTCACTGTATACGCTATTGACATCAGGGATTGGCTATTATTACGCACGACACATAGAACCTTCTTTGCTTTCTGTTACCCGCCATTGCATCCGTTCTCCGCTCATACCAGAAAGCTTTCACGGCATGAAAATCGTGCAGTTCAGCGATTTGCATCTGGGCTACTATTATTCGCTGTCTCGGCTTTCTAAAGTTGTGGATCGAATCAATCAGGAAGAAGCAGATATTGTTTTTTTTACTGGAGATTTAATTGATGATCAACGCTCCTGTCCGTTCACCCCTCGTATCGCACCGATCCTGCAACATATCCATGCGCCGTTTGGCAAGTATTGCATTTATGGCAACCATGATCACGGCGGATATGGTACCGAGCTGTATAAGGCTATTATGAATGAGTCTGGCTTTACTCTACTGCAAAATAACGAACAGCGTATCCGTCTTGTTGATGGAAGTGAAATTTCTATTTTAGGTATTGATGATATGATGCTAGGAAGTCCAAAGCTGGAAAAAACACTGCAGCTAGCACGTCAAGAATTATATACGATCGTTCTCGTGCATGAGCCAGATGCTGCTCCTGTCATTGCACAGTACCCAGTAAACCTGCAGCTCTCAGGCCATAGCCACGGCGGACAAGTACAACTGCCTATTGTCGGACCTGTCATTACGCCTCCTCTCGCAAAGCAGTACATAGAAGGCTTTTACACCGTTTCTAATCTGACGGTATATGTAAATCGAGGCCTCGGAATGACACGCATACCGTTCCGATTTTTCGCTCGACCAGAAATTACAGTTTTTACCCTGCAGCACGGCTAACAGCCGTGCTCTGCCTATTTTCTACAAGTTTCTCCCCACGTACTGGCTCCCTTATCCTCCCTGTTCCATAGTATATGATAAGTCTAATAAAGGAGGTTAAAAGATGTATCCTCACTTACAGCCTGTTCCGTTTCGTTCCGTTCCCGTAAATCCAGGAGACACACGCTTGCTGCCGTTTTTTGGCGTTCCGTTTTTAGCAGGTATCGCCGGCGGTCTGCTTGGCGGCGCTGCATTATCATTTTGGCGGCCTTGGTTTGGCGGCTATGGCGGTTATGGCTACGGTTACGGCTATGGCCCTGGTTATGGCTACGGCTATGGCTACGGAGGTCCGGGCTCTGGCGGCGGATTTGGCGGTCCCGGATTTGGCGGCGGACTTGGTGGTCCGGGCTTTGGAGGTTCGGGCTTTGGCGGCGGATTTGGTGGTCCCGGCTTTTTCTACTAAGTTTATAATCAAACAAACTATGAAGCAGGCTGTTCTTCACAAGCAAAACGGTCTGCTTTTTTCACAAAAACGCATACATACATGGGCAATCCCTTGCAGCCTATCGCTTTTCCAGTAAAAAGCTGCTGACTTTCTATCCAAAATTTTTGTATTTCCCTGTCATCCTTGTTACTTTATTTTTTTACTAAATACACCTTAGAAAGAAAAATACAGCATTTCTTGTCCAAGGCATCTAGATATATTTACATTGTTCACAAAATGTTTTTGTAACAAAAGGATTGAATATTGCAAGAGAATGGTAATACATGATAATGTTAACATGAAAGGAGTGAAGGACATGAGACCTTCTAAGCCGGGCACGGATGAACAACCTGCTCTGTCAGCCGAACAATTAGCTCAAGCTGTCTTTGTCGTAAACCGTCATGCCAAAGCCGCCACGAATCCAAAGTATTTATACTGGCTGAAGAAACGGGCACTTGAAAAGCTTATTCAAGAAGGAAAAGCGTTGAAAGAAGGATTGCATTTTTCTCGAAATCCAAAGCTCAGCCAACAGCAATCTGATGTGCTCGTTCACGTCGGCAGCTACTTTTTTCATATCCCGCCTACAAAAGATGACTTCCAAAAGCTCCCTCATCTCGGCGAACTCAATCAATCGTACCGTAACCCAAAAACAGTGATGTCCTTATCAACTGCAAAAAAGCTATTGCAGCAATACATTGGTGCGGAGGCGTTTGAACAGGAAAAAAAGCTCTCCCAGCCTGAACCTTGGTACAAGCGAGCTTATACACAAAAATAAAAACCTCTTTGAGCATGAAACAAACCGTCCTATATAAGGACGGTTTGTTTCATATTGTCATTTTGTTTTCTCTTGAATGCGAAATTTTGCCTGCTTATAGAATGCAATTTTTTCTTGATTATATTGCCTCGTTAGCTCATTAAAGGCTTCATTATGCTTTTGCATATCAGTATACAGCCCATTTACTTCTTTTACTTGGTCGGTAATTGCTTTTAATTTTTCTGTCTTTGTCTGCAGCATACCATAAAGCTTTTCTTCCGACGCAAGCGCCTTTCCATAAGCATCGTGCATATGTACAAAAGCGGTGAAGCGTTCCTCATATAAGGATACAACCTTTGTTGCCTGCTCACTCAGCTTCTTATCGCCTATTTTACTTATATACTGATCGGCTTCCTTCATTTTACTATGTGCCTTCTCAAGCGCTTTTTGCTCTTTTTCCAAGATACCTGCCCGCTCCTTGAGGCCTTGCATCGCTTGCTCCACAGCCCCCTTCACTTGGTCGCTATCATCCTGTCCTTCATGCAAAATACTATCATACAGCTGTGCATTTTTCTGTTCAAGCGCTTCTAATGCTTTTGCGTCCTCGAAGAGCGTTGCTTCCTGCTTCACAGCAGCTTCAAATACAGCATATAACTCCTCTTCCGGCTTTGGTCCAAAGCAGCCGGACAGCAGGATGAGCGATAAAGCAGCGCTTAGTGCTATCCTCTTATACAAACGGAATCCTCCTCTACAATCGGCTGTCATGCCAAAAATTCAACGGAAAATGTGCAGTCTCGTCGTACACCTCAAATTCATATCCCTTACTCCGGAGGCCTGTAATGATCCCAGGCAATGCTTGCACGGTTTGCTTTTTTTCATGAAGAAGAACAACTTCCAGATTTCTGCTTGATTGCGTGAGTACATTTTGCACGATACCATTTGGGTTATGTGTCAGCTTCCAATCCAATGAATCAACTGTCCAGTCCCATTCTTTTAAACCAGCCGCCGCCATTTGATCGCGCAGCGCGCTTGTAAGCCCTGGCATGCTTCCGTACGGACAACGAGTCAAGGTTGGGTTTATTCCTGTAACATCCTTCACAATACTCTGCGCCTGCTTCATTTCATTTACAATTTGTCCGTCATTGTACAGCTTTTTATAATCGTGACTCATGCTGTGCAGACCCGGATAATGCCCTTCCTTTACAAGACGGTTGACACTGTTCTTATAATTTGGAATTTGAGCTCCAATCATAAAAAAAGTCGCCTGCAATCCATTCGACTTCAGAATATTCAAAATCTCTTCTGTATATTCGTTTGGCCCGTCATCAAATGTGAGATATACAATCCTCCGTACTTGACCGTTATATTTTTCCGGTACTTCTTTTGCAGCAGCCGGCTTCGGCAGCTCGCTGACAAACTGAACGGCACGCATTTGCTCAGATACAGCCTTTACTGGAGATGAAAAGGATCGAACAAAGGAAAAACCAATAAGAACGATGGCCACACCAGCTGCCGCCACAAGAATACGCTTAACCTTTTTTCGTAAGCGCGGAATTCGAAAATCTGTCATTCTACCAATCCCTTTCCAACCAGATTATTAGTTATTTTAGAAAATGAAAAGTGCAGAGCACTTTCTATCTCTACCCTAACCAATAGCCACGTAAATACACGTACGCTTCTCTATTATTTATTATATTCTCATTTTGTCTTATTTTGAAGAGTCTGCTGCCAAAAACGTAAATAAAAGGAACCAAACCGGTCCCTTTTACTGTTTTAGAAGCACTATTCCCTTTGCTTGGTATGGACCATACATCGTACCACGCGCTTGGAACGTGTATGTTGCACCAAGAGCAATATGAGCATGCGGATTTCCTTCCTGCGCCCTCGTTTGAAATGTCAATACAGCCTCTTCTCCAGGCTGCAACAGGGAGATACGCCAACGCACGAGCCGAAAGACTACAGCAGCCTCTCCTTTATCAGCCTGCAGCGTATCAGATATATATGACAAATAATCACGAATCATGTGGCTTCCAAACAACTGTACTACATCCACCGTCCCGCAATTACGGAGACGAATTTCTATTTCCAGCACATCACCGGGGCGATAACTGGAGGCATTTTCGGAATGATTGCGAACAGCAAGCTGAGCCAGGACAAGTTTTTCTCCCCCTTGTACGACACGCTCTACTAGAACCTTCTCGCTGCCAATCCGCCCTGTTGCTGTAAATTTTATCGTTTCTGATGAAGGTGCCACAGCTACATCCCATAGAGAAACATTCGGGTTCATCCATGTCACAGTCTCCTTCTCCACCTTAGCAGGCGGAATGGACGAAGAGCGCAAAACCGCTCCCTCTGGAAGATGCATGGCACATTCAATATCCGTTAAGCTAGACGCAGCAGATAAAGCAACTCGCATTTGTATTTCTTCCGGTTCATATACCGTATACACTGACATATCCAGTCCGTCCTGACATTTTGACATGTCCCTCACCTCACTCTCTTCTTCATTATTATATATATGATTACTGCTTCATTTTACTCCATAAGGAAAACGTACTACAATGAAACGAAACACAAATTCATCACTCCTTGTTCCATATTCGACAAGGAATGATGAAAACCATTCTCTGCTTTTACATTTTAGACAGGTTTTTCCTAAAGAAACCATTTGTTAAGAGACATTATGAGCACTGGTATTACTTTTTTTATCAACGTCAATTGCTTCTTATGATGCCCTATCTTTATGAACCACTTTACAACAGCCTTTTCTTTCCATTGTCTTGTTTACAAAAACCAGGAGAGCATATTTTAAAATTAAGAAAGTTGATCTGCCATCTATCTTCCCCTTTCCCCTTCTTTTTCCTCCAAAATATAACATTTATCCCTATCACCCTCTGCAGCTTTTTACTAATTTCAACGGAACTTGTAGAAAACTTCCAATCATCCGACATTCTTTTTCAAAGGAGGAGCCGCGGAACATATGGAATTTGTAAGTACGAACCATTTGAAAGGAGATTGGGTCATGACAGGATGCTATAAGACAAAGGATATCGCTAATAAAACGGGGATTCCCGGCAATATAGTGCGAAAATATAGCAATTTGCTTGAACAGCATGGCTACATAATTGAGAAAACGGGAAATTCACGCATGTTTACAATGGCAGATATCCGCTTATTGAAGGACATTCATAAACGAGTATCTGAACTCGATGAAGATGCTGCGGAAGCAGTTGCGGCAATATTACAAAACATGCCAGAAGATGCCCTGCCCGTATCGTTACAGCCCGCTGAGCCCAAACAGCCTGTATCATCAGCCAAAGCAGCTGTTGCCATATACGACGATGTCAATACGACCATTCGCGAGCAAAATAAGAAGTTCGAAGAGTTTATGAATAAGCTCGATACACTTGCACAATTAAACGAAGCAATTATCCATCAAAATTCAACGCTTATCTCACAAAACCGCCAAAAAGATGAGAAGCTGGATGAACTAATGCAGCAAGTGTACGTGAAAGAATCAAAACAAGAAAATATGCTATATGACCTAATCGGCCACGTCAAGCAAACCGAATCAAGGCAGGACGAAAAAATAGATAATGTACTTAGCCAAATGTACAAAAAAGAATCAAAGCAGGATGAAAAAATGAATAAGCTTATCAACCATGTGTATAAGCAGGAGTCAAGCCGTGACGAACAATTGATGAGCCTCATTCGGGAAATGCAGGAAACGAAGCGAATGATTGCCGCATCCCAAGAAAGCACCTGGGTAAGAACAATTAAAAACATCTTCCGTGCGAAGCCGGAGCGAGCATAATGATGCTAATGAAAAAAGTTACCGGTACCCTCGGTAACTTTTTTCATTAGGAAATGCCTAGCGGACGAACCGGCAAAGTAATGCTTGCTTCTGTCCCCTTCCCCTTCTCGCTTTTATAGGCAATTCTTCCTTGATGCGCCTGAATAATACTAAATGTTACCATAAGCCCTAAACCAGTCCCCTTTTCTTTCAAAGAATAGTATGGCTGCCCAAGCCTTGCAAGCTGTTCCTTATCCATTCCGGCACCGCTGTCCTTAACAGTCACAATCGCTTCATCCCCCTTTTGATACGCCCTTACCTTCAAATACCCTTTCTGGCCATCCATTGCTTCAACCCCGTTTTTCACGATATTCATAATCGCTTGCTTTAGCTTTGCATGATCGCCAACCATATAGATATCCTTCTGAATCTCCGTTTGCAAATACACCCCCTGCATAGCCGCAAAGGAAGACATAATGGTCGACATTTCATCGAGCAAATTCGATAAGCAAAATTGTTCCTTTTTCTCCATTTGCGGACGCGCCAAATTTAAATAATCTGAAATAATATGCTCTGCCCGATCAAGCTCAGTCAACACAAGTTCCAGATACTCTTTGTTTTTTATCTCCTCCGCTCTTTGAAATAATTGAATAAAGCCCCTTACAACTGTGAGCGGATTTCTTACCTCGTGAGCCACACTCGCCGCTAGCTCGCTTACAATCATTAGTTTCTCAGACTTTTGCATCTCGACCCGCAGCAGTGCGTTGTCGTATAAATATTCTGCCAAGTAGACTTGAAATGCCATCGCTACAGCCAGTGCAAGCGAGGCAACTGTAAAATATGCATGCGCTTGAGAAATAGCCGGCGTAAAAGAATCCTGCAGAAAAACGGAGATGATGCTCCCAACCAAGTAAAGAAGCGCATACAATGATGCAAATAAAAAGGAGATAATGGTTTTTTTATGATTCGCGAAGGTATTCCACTTACGCGACAGCCAAAAAGGAATAACGGATAGAAACGCCATATCAAGGAATTGGATCCAAATCTTATCGCCTCCGTACCAAAACCAGTAAAAGACGACGGAACAAATCGCTGGAAACAGCCCATATCCTCCTCCGTATAAATATGTGCCTATAATAGGAATTGCATGAAAATCAAAATAATAATGTTCTCCAAGATGAATTGGATACATCATAGACAAAACCACAATGCCTCCCGATAGAAGGGACGTTGTTTTCCAATTCCGCTTCGGAACGGACACGTGATAACGACTCAAACGAAGTGTTTCGTACAAAAACACAGGCAAGATTACAATTGCGAGTTGAATAAGAAGATCCCCAATCTGCTCCAAATCCCCCATCCCCCGTTACCTTTTTCTACTAATTATAACATTTACAACCAATCATTCTGTAAAAATTTATGTTTTTCCGGTAATTTTATACGGCAGCATACACTAGCTTTGCTCCATGTTTAGGTGAAAGATTACGAGCAATCGGACACGTGCTAAAAAGAAAAGGGCCGTGCAGCATCACGGCCCTTCGTTAGAAGATTAAAAAGCATAACATTTTGAATACGATCTAGCGGACGCCGCCTGCTCCCTTCCGTAACATAACCCTCCCTGCAAAAGGCAAAAGCGCGTTTTGTGAGCGGATTATCTTACTACAAGCCATGCCCGCTTTTCTTCATTGATAGGAAACGTAGTATGTTTTTTGCAGGCTCTTCACTTTTCTTAGCTGCTCCTGCGCTTCCTCACTTAAAGTGCTAATTGGGTTCCCATCTACGAGAACTTCCTTATCATACACCTTTTTTACATCTACCTGCATCCGTTCCTTTGCTGCTGTTTCATGTATACAGATACGATGAGGCTCCCACAGCACCACATTCATCAGTTCCTTCACTTCCGGACATTCACACGTTTGCAGGTGGTAAATAAGCTCATAATTCGTGAGCGGCTCAATAAATGACAATTTAACCTCCTGATGCTTCGCATAAGCTGCAACTGCCTTTGACAATAAAGCATCAATGGCGATCGCAAGCGGACTGAGAAATGCATTATGATCAACAACCATCGCTTCCATAATATGCAGTCCTGTCTCTACATCTGTTTCTACAAAATTCCCGGAAAATCGGATATTTTGAATTAACTCCCACGGTTTCCTAGCAATCCCGCCAACGAGATATGCATCCCGCAGGAAGCTGTCGAAATGGTCTGCTCCAAGCAGGCTTGTTTTGCTTGTCAATGGTGTATCTTCATTTAATAAAGTAATGATATGTTCACCAGCATACCCGTGTTTTTTCAGAATACGAGCTGCTTCTCCTTCACGGATTAGCTTTTCCGTATTCGCGTGATGATTAAAACCAAGTGTTTTTTCAACAGCGTGAGAAAACGGTAAGTGTCCGATATCATGAAGCAAAGCGGCAAGACGAAGCTCTTTATCATTTGGGAAGAAACGGGCAATCACGGACCAAACACCGATTGTATGATCGAGCCGTGAATGCATAATAGGCGAGTAAAGAGAAGCGGTACCATAATGGCTTAAGAATTTTAACCTTCGGAGCGTTTTTGATTGAAATAGCTCCAGTTCGTGAGGAAAGGCTTGAATTTCATGTCTATAAAGCGGATCGTATACCGTTTCTTGGCAAAAGGTTTGCTGCACCTCTAATCACCGTCCCACATTCTTTTCACTAGAGATTATCATCATACTATGATAGGTTTGGTATTATATTCATTGTTTTACAGAAACGTTAGGGAATTTTACATCTTTTTTTACAATAGATACCCGAAGGATCATATGAAGCGTTTTCATTTCTTTCAGCTTGTTTTCTACCTATAATAAAAACTTCGCAATCAAACTCACAGATATGATAAAATAAATTAAAATTTTGCAACGGAAGAAAGGAAGACTTTATGGAACATCTATTAAATCCACGTGTAAAAAACATCCAAATTTCAGGCATTCGCCAATTTTTTAATCTGATTCAAGAATACGACAATTTGATTTCCCTTACGATTGGTCAGCCTGATTTTCCGACACCTTCCTTCGTGAAGGAGGCCGGCAAGCGTGCTATTACAGAAAATATTACAAGCTATACGCATAACGCAGGCATTCCTGAGCTGAGACAGGCTGCTGCCGCTTTTGTCAAAGAGCGATACGGGCTCGATTACAATGCGACAAGCGAAGTAATTGTTACAACAGGTGCGAGCGAAGCGATTGATATTGCGTTTCGGACGATTTTAGATGAAGGAGCCGAGGTCATCCTGCCGGCGCCTATCTATCCAGGCTATGAGCCGATTATTCGTTTAATGGGTGCAAAGCCTGTATTTGTTGATGTACGGGAAAGCGGCTTTCGCTTAACAGCCGAAGCGCTCGAGCAAGCTATTACAGAAAATACACGCTGCGTTGTTTTGCCATATCCATCTAACCCAACAGGAGTTACGCTCAGCAAGGAAGAGCTTCAGGAAATTGTTAGTGTCTTAGAGACTAAAGACATTTTCGTAATCTCTGATGAAATTTACAGCGAGCTTGTTTATGAAGGATCCCATCGCTCAATTGCTCAATTTCCATCTATGCGTGATAAAACAATTGTTATTAACGGTCTTTCCAAATCACATTCTATGACAGGCTGGCGTATTGGGTTTTTATTCGCTCCTTCTTACATCGCCAAGGAAATCTTAAAGGTTCATCAGTATAATGTAACATGCGCCTCCTCTATCTCTCAATACGCAGCGATAGAAGCTTTAACAGCAGCCAAGGATGCGCCTCGCATGATGCGTCATCAATACAAAAGAAGAAGAGACTATGTATACCATCGCTTAACGAGCATGGGTTTATCAGTTGAACAGCCAACTGGTGCCTTTTATATTTTTCCTTCAATCAAGCAGTTTGGGAGCGGCTCCTTTGATTTCGCTATGCGCCTTGTCAAAGAAGCTGGAGTTGCGGTCGTACCGGGTACAGCGTTTTCTGAGTATGGAGAAGGCTATCTTCGTTTATCCTATGCATACAGTCTGGAAACCTTAAAGGAAGGCTGCGATCGAATCGAGCGCTTTTTACAAGCTGAGATCTAAGAAAAGCGCAGTCAGCCCGTTTTACTTCCGAAAGGGAAGGTTCCTCTCCATGCAAGGTGCTGTTTGCCCTTGCATAGAGAAGGGGGCCCTCTCTTAATTTTTTATCAAAAAAATAAGAGAGAGCTAAATTCTTCTCTCTCTTATTTGTAATCGCTTACATTTATTCAGAAAATGAACTTATTTCGACTTCCACGCGCTGCTCATTGCAAACCAGCCAAAGAAAACAACCGCCAGCCAGCCGATAAAAGTCATCGCATATGTTAGAAAGTTGATAAAGCCATCAATTGCAGTAAAGGAAAAGAAATGAAAGAAAGATGTCAAAGAAGCGTCCATCTGCCCGGCTGTAACTATCCATAGCCAACCGACAAATGCTGCGAAGAAAGACTTTAATGTGTTATCCATGCAAAACACCTCCTTTGATAAGGATGATTATACTTCTATACTATTATCAAAAAAAATTTCGGTGCTCACCATTTCTAAAATAGGCTTTACTTGTACTTGGGAAGGGAATTAAGGTTAAGAAAAAAAGCCGCCTTAGGCGACTTTTCATAAACTTCCGTTAGAAAATAAATGATGGATTAGTAACACTGTTCGTATTATATTTATACAGCAGGTTCAGCCGTTCCGAAAAACTGCTGTCTCCCTTTCATTAAGCCTGCAAGCGGCAAATCATTTACCGTACTTTCCTCCTGCTGCTTGTTAACTGAAGATGTAAGATGTTTGATTTCTAGAAACAGCCCTTTCAAATAGATTGCCATTGCATCTTCCCATCGGTCCTTTGCAACGTCAGTAATAGAACGGATACGGTATAAGCCTGCGTTGTTAAATAGCATATCAATTGTTCCGTATGCCTTCATCGCCTCTTCTACTACCCGTTTCCAATCCTCCGTTTCATTCACATTATGGGAAACGAAAATTGCTTTGCCGTTTTGGGCCAAAATCTCCTGTACCGTCGCCATACCGTTATCGACATCAATATCGGTAATCACGATGTTTGCACCTTGCTGCGCTAATAAAAGTGCTGTTTTACGCCCGATGCCAATACCTCCGCCTGTCACAACGATAACCTTCCCTGCTAGCTTCATCATCCTCTACCCCTTCTGATAAACTTCCCGTCCTACAGTATACTCCGTTTTCTACAGCAACCGCAACAATGAGGAATCGATTCCTGAGATTGCAGTGCGAGACCCTTAGGTCAAAGACGAAGTGGAATCCTGCTATCCTACTGCTTTACACGTCTGCTTCATGCATACTCTCTGCTTAAAGATCGTTTTACAAATGCAGATTTCCCTGCGCAAATAATATAACTCACGTACATGTTGTCCTCTTTCTTTGTGAGGCAGCTCGATGTTTTTATCTCTTTCTTCGTACTGATTTTTCTGTTCTCATGCTAAGGTTATCCTCGGCTTATTCTGCCGCATACCAAGCTGCCATAACAATACTGAGAGGAAATATGTAGTGTGTATCAAAAAAGGAGACACGCTACATGTCTGCGTGCCTGTTAATGGAGGGTACTTATATAGGAGATGCCAGTCCTATACAAAAACGATTATAACAAAAACTTATGTCGATTTTTGCAGAAATATAGTTAGAACTTAAAAAATTTTCTGAAAAGTAAAATCCGTTAAAACCCTTATATATAAGGGTTTTAACGATTTACACGCAAATAAATATAACATTTTTTTCTTTTTTTCATCATAAATTGTAAAATTTCGTCCGACAAAATAGTTAAAAGTTGTAAAAAAAATTACAAATTATTGAACGAAAAAACCTTTATTCTTTTACAATTTAAATATTTTTATCAACAAATCCACCGCTCCCATGATCACTGATTCAATCGGAATGTTCCTATTCTCAGCCTATACATTACTAATGACCTTCGTACGAGCAGCTAAGTCATGATAGCCTCTGTTATCTTTTCGAAGAAGCATCATATATATATTTACAATAGCTGGAATACCAAGCAGCAGCACATTCGATAACACCAAGATACCAAAGCGCCAAAGCAGCGTCCCTGCTCCAGCTGCTTCTCCGCTTTCTTTTAACAGTTGTATGCGCGTAAAGCGGCTCCCAATTGTCCGTCCATTCCAAAATAAGGGAAGCAAAACAAAGTAAGCCGTCATAATAATAAGAGCGAGCAGCATATCATAGCGGGCATCACCAAGGCTTACTTGAAAACGATCGAAGGCAGCTCTATAATCACCGCTGATTACCGCAGCCGCAATACCGTATACAAGAGAAACGATAAACATATCTATCAAAAACGCTCCGACTCTGTTCATAACAAAGGCAGGCTGATGCACATGAAGTTTCATTGTAAAATCCTCCTTTCCTTATGCATTTTCGCTCCCATCTTACCACGCTCGACTTGTTGTGACAACTTCAGACAAAGTATGGTACGTGACTGGAATGCCTATTTTTGGTTAAAATATATATAAATCTATCGTTTGAGGGGGTCAATATGCGATGATGAAAAACACATTTCTCCTTTTCCTGACTTGTTTCCTTCTGTCAGGCTGCGTCTTGTCGTCCCGCTATACACAATATGATATCGGTGCTGATTACGAAGTCTTGCAGTCCTCCGCAAACACAACTCAAATCATTCCGAAAATGGATGCTTTCAACGCTTCGCAGCTCATCCCTCCCGTTGTCACGGAGGTGGCTTGGAACGACAGCTACATACTGGCGAAGCAGTTGGAATTACAGGCTGACCCCAATAATCCTGGCGCGCAAATTCCCAATCAGCAGAGCGCAAACTACTGGATTATTGACTTGCAATATAATAAAAGATTCGGTCCATATACAAAAAAGCAATTTGAAGCACAAAAAAGAGAATTTCGTATTTCAAGCGCGCTTCAATTGCAAAAGGTTGAAGAACTTACCCAAAAGGGATAATTTTTCTTACATTTAATTATGCTTTTTTATAATAAAAAAGATATGTATGCCTCACCACCCAAGGCAAAAAGCGCCTTTTGTGGTGAGGAACACACGGAAAACTTCAGTGAATCCTCTCCGCCAAACTGCGTGTTCTGTACGCGGCCTGTTTTACTGCGGGAGCAAATCGGCTGTGTCCGCTTTTCTTTATGATGAAGAATATTTTGCTTGAAGCCATGTACATACACCAAAGCTTGCAAATGCCGCGACAATCATAACAATTGCCCAAGCCTTTATCTGCGATTGCATCTCGCCGCGCACGGCTCCGCCAAGCGCCAGAAAATACGCTCCACCGAGCGCATAGACTACACAAGGAATATAAGGGATAACATCATTCGGAAACACCTTGTATAAAAGACAGCTGAGTAAGCAAGCAGTACAAACAATGATAATAGCTGCAATTCCAATTGACAATGCATTCCCTCCTTTCTTCTATTATGCAGCCCTTTAGCCCCCGCTTATAAATCCAAAAAAAACCAGACATCTGTGTCCGGCTTCACAAAACATTTCGTTATAGATTTAGCCCGCCAAACCGCGCCGCGGGCTTGCCTCCCTATCAATCACATCTCTCTTCGAAACAGCACACCATATACAATACTTCCAAATAAAGCGCAGCACGTACGTAACAGACTGTCCATAAGTATACCTGAGTATAACAAGCTTTGTGCCCAAGTACATGAGATAAGCAAAATACCAATATGCACATACCATACCTTTGTACCAAATCGGTATGCGCTGAGTATTCCGAATACAAAGAGTTGAGCGATATACAGCCACGAAACAAACGGAGCGAACGAGGATGTGCTTATTTCTGATACAAGCAGCCAGAATACATTAATGCTCATCATTCCAGCCATCCCAAAGACCGCTGCGGTAAACCTCACGCAGCGCCACCCCTTTCAAACTGCCTGTACCATCATATGCAGAAAGCCGTATGATGTTGCAGCCAGGCTCAGGAAAGGGACTCTTCCTCACCGTGCTTCGCACCTATTATTGCTTTAAGCAATCAAAAAAGCTCTCGAAACTGAGAGCTTTTCCAGCTTTCCTTCTACTGAAGCAGTGAATCTTACAATCACTTCCAGATAAAGTTACGCTCCGTATACCTTTTTCTCCTGACAGTATAAGCGGATTGTATGCCCTATCCCCTCATAAATATCGTGTGTCACACGCGTAATAATGAAATTCCGCTTTTCGTTTCCATCATTAAAAAACAGATGCTCGTACTCTTTAAAATGCCAGTTGCTCTCAAAAGATGCAACCCATTCCCCAGTTATAAGGAATATTTCATACTTCATAGTTGTAATCTCCCCTCAGCTGCTTACACGATAAACAAACTCCTACTATACGTCTTCATTGTATTATACTTATATATCGGTTTCAATTTATTTCTATATGTATAAAAATTACATTTTTCAACCTCTTCTTGTTTGCTGCTAAGGGGAGTACTTCATGAGCATGAACGTTGGGATGGAGGAGCTATTCACATGGATTAAAAGGAACGAACATCCCTCTATCTGCTCGCATTCCCGCCGTTACGGATGCTTTTGATTTTCCAAACACTTTCCGAAGATGCATTATCAACAGCAGTATCTTTTATTAGCAACCAATTAAAAAGAGATGCCCTCCCCTTGACTTGAGTGAAATAAACCGGCATCTCAATCTTTTGCTGCATTATTCAGAGTTTGTGCATCCAACAATCGGCCTGCGGGAGCAGACTCTTCTAAGCCTTATAACTCGTGCATATAATGAATGGGCGGAATTTATTATAAAGGGGGATATCAATGGCTGATGTATTTGTTTCAAGATCATTAGATGAAATCCGCTTCTGGTCTCGAATCATGAAAGAGCATGCTTTATTTTTAAGCCTGGGATTTAATTATGATGATAAACAACTTATTCAAGAGGCACAGGAATTTATCGGATTGTTTGAAAGAATTGAGCAGCAACTTACTCAATTTTCTGTTAGCTCAGACCCCCAACAAATTAGGACTTTTAACGACCAGGTTTATCAAGCCGCAGCTGCCATTTGGGCTTATAAAAGAAAAGTGCTTGGATTGATTTTACGATGTGAAATTCGCTCTAATAACTATGCGTTGTTAGTTGATCATACCAGCCGGGAAGCAGCTTATTTTGCTAACCGCTTAAAACAATTAAACGAAGGTACATTAGATCCCTTACCTGAAGCTATTATAAAAGAGAATGTCTTTTTCCTCAAAATTATGGCGGACCATGCTAAATTTATCGGCCACCTTCTCGATCCTTCCGAAAGAAAATTAGTAGAGCAAGCCCAAGAGTTTAGCCACGATTTTGATCAACTTCTTTTTCAAGCAGTTGATTTGGAGTCTATGCGTCCCCAGTCTGAAACTGTCCCTATTTTGGATCAATTCCTTGATCAAAACCGTGTTTCAGTTGTTTCATTGCGTAACTTTAAAAAAACTGCAAGGGAGCTAATTGAATCCTGTAAAATAAAAAGTAATATTCATCCCCTTCTTGCAGATCACGTTTTCCGTGAAGCAGAAAGGTTTCTTCATATCATTGACATGTTTGAATCATCACTCACACATCAAAAGTATTAGAGCCAGCATGCAAATCCTATAAAGGAACCCAGATAATCCTATGCTTACCCCCTCCAAATCGCCCATATGGGAAGGGGTTACTCTTTTTATATAACATTCAATTATCAATACATTAAAATAAAAAACCACTAAAATTTACATATATAAGACCATTCAAAACTTTTAAGGCAAGCCTTTTATCTTTGCTTAGCAAGCAAGTAAAGGCAGAGGTCTATTTTGTATTGAACACTTTCTCTTACAAAAAAGTGGTAACAGCAGCGGTCTGCCATAAGAGGTCTTTTGTTTGGCCAATTGTGAACATAAATGAACAGGTATATTTTATTAGTTTTTATGGATAAAAACCCCGAAGGCTCTTCAGTAAAGAAGTCCCCCTGTTCTTCTTTCACCTGATGAACGTCCCCTCTTCATTATACAAGTGAACGGCCTCGCAACTGACATATTTATATTTTTATCGTGATTTTAAGATAAAATAATACCAAAAGGCCGATTTATTCTTATGCAAAGCTTTATATCTTTCTCTTTTTTTAAGCTAAAAACTAGGATTTTATGGAATTTTCAAGCAAAACAGGATATATTAAATACGTAGGCTGATAATTTGCGAGAAAAAACGATGCAAAACACATGAAACGCATTTCCGAAAATACCGCTAAACCATATTGGGATTCATATTTCCCGCTGTAAATGGAGGTGTAGTACCGTTGGATTTGTCCGCTTTACAGACAAATAAAAATCTAGATTTGCAGCATCTATGTATGATTTTCGACCATTTAGAAGACATGATATTCCTGATTGATGTTGACGATTTACTCACCTTCAGATTCAATCACGTAAACCCCGCTTATGTAAGAACTACAGGTATACAGCTTGCACAGGTAAAAGACAAGCAAATAAAAGATGTCTTTCAATCGGATGAAGCACATGCCATTGATACAAACTATCGAAAAGCAATCTCAAGCAAACAAAAGCTCAGCTACGAAGAGCAGCTAACCATCAGGAACAAGAAAAGAACATACGACACAACGATTATTCCTATTTTTCAAGAAGCTACAGGAAATTGCCGTTATATTCTGGGCATCTCGAGGGATATTAGCCAAAGAAGAGAACATGAGGAAGCACTTCGGCTCATGCATAAAGAACTAACAGATATGATGCGAAATCAGCAAGGACTCATGTTTAAAATTCAAAAGCATGCTGATGATTTTTATTTCGCCCTTTGTGATGGACAGCTTATATACGAACTCGGCTACACACCTAACGACATGGCCGGAACATGCATTAAGGATTTGTTTCTTCCTGATCACGCTGCATTTCTATACGAGCATTACCAGCGCTGTTGGGAATCACAAGAGAAAATTGTATTTGAGGTACATTACTTAAATAGGCTGTATTGGCTCACATCGCTAAGCCCGATTGTGGAAAATGGAGAAACAGTGGCATTAATCGGCTCCTCCATCGATATTAAGGAGAAGAAAGAAACAGAAGAAGCTCTAATGCAAGCGGAAAAATTGGCCTTGCTTGGAGAACTGGCAGCAGGAATTGGTCATGAAATACGCAATCCGCTTACCGTAATCAAAGGGTTTATTTCCCTTATGCTGCAGGATGAGTCCTTTCTTACACCAAAATTCATCAAGCTCATTGAATCAGAGATTGACCATATTAACCAAACAGCCGGTGAACTCATGATGCTCGCTAAACCGCAGCCACAGCAGATTACAAACGTGAATCTTCACGCCTTACTTGACGAGGTTGTACTACTTCTCGATTCGGAAGCCTTCAAGGGACGGGTAACTGTCCAAACGCATTATGCAGGCAATCCCCTACTTTCCTGCGGCGACAAACACCAGCTGAAAAAGGCTTTCTTCAATCTCTTAAAAAATGCAATAGAATCTATGCAAGAAAAGCGAGGCGGCTCTGTATTTGTTTCCTGCCTGGAATCAGACAACAATATCATTGTCACTGTTCGCGATCAAGGAGACGGCATTCCTGCCGAGAAGCTTGACCACCTTGGAGAGCCGTTTTACACAACGAAAAAGAAAGGAAATGGCCTCGGACTGATGGTAACGTATCGCGTCATTAAAAACCATGGGGGAAGCATCTCCTGTGAAAGCAGACTAGGCGAGGGTACAGCCTTTACGATTACATTTCCCAATCCATAGCATCACCGCATCGCGCAGTCAAACAATCTATTCATAAAACACAATTGGTAAAACATTCCCTAGTACTTTCCCCCTTGAGTTTTTAGCTAGTTTTCGAAAGAGTCCTCCGTTTTTCTCTTATACACTGAGGAACAGTGTATAATACATAAAAAACGATAGCTGCATCTAAACAAAGAAACCGACCTATCTTTTTTCCAAAAAAACCTCCCATTGACTTTCTGATACAGAAAATCAATGGGAGGTTTCATCTTCCAGTCTTATTTTACCTCTACGTCACTCGAATGTTCTTCCTGTACCCTCTTCAACTCAACCGTGACCTCCAGATGCTGACAGGATGTACCGCGGTACATCCCCTTTACAGGTACAACATCTCCATAATTACGGCCATGCCCAATTTTAATATAACGCCAGTTCGTTTTCTCATTGTTCGTAGGATCCAAACCAATCCAACCGACTAACGGAACATAGGCTTCTACCCAGGCATGGGAGAAATGCTGAACATTCGTTTCTTCGCTTCCAAACTCTCCTATATAATGATAGCCGCTCACATATCTGCACGGTATATTAAACAACCTGCACGTCGCAATCATAAGATGGGCATAATCTTGACACACACCCCTTTTTAACTGCAACGTCTCCTCGACAGTCGTATGTACATTTGTTGCATTTGTATCATAAGTAAAGGTTGTATAAATAGCGTGCGAAATGTGCTCTAGAAGCTGATATATACTTTCTATCTTCTCGCCAGAAGCTATCCCTCGTGCGAAGTCCTCTAGTTCCTTCGCGGCCTTCGTATACGCCGTCTCCATTAAATACTCGGCATATTGATTTTGAAACGCTTCACTCTGTAAAATCTCACATTCCGCACTGTAGGGCACACGGCTCGTTTGCTCTATACTCCCCTCGCTCGTCTGTACAATAGAGCGCGATTCAATGATAAGCTCTTCATGCGGAAACGGAACAGAAAAATAATGAACTGTATTTCCAAAGTAATCTGTGTATGGAAATAGCGAAACAGATGGCGAAATGGAAATAGAATGGTCATAGCATGCTTGAGAGCCCCCCGTTTTTGGCGTTAGGCGAACTTCGTTAACACTGTCTATTACTGGTTCTCGATATACATATTTAGTAAGATGGGAAACTTGTAGTCTCACGCTTCAACAAACTCCTCCTGAAAAAAAGTTTTTGAAATTGCATACCCTAGCTGGTCGCATAATAGCAGCATGCGGCCGATTCCGTCTAAAATATCAGATTGAGAGAGTCCGTTATTGCAACGAGCAAGCGTTTCTCTTAACTCTTCCGTAATGGCTTTTGATTCATTCAGCAATGATTCAAATTGACAATCCTGATCCTGAATGGCTGTTAGCGACGCCCCGAAGGATGTTAAAGCAAACATGACAGAACGCGGAAATCCTGTATTTAGCATCATGAACCTTGTAACCTTTGAACATATCACTTCATCTGCATAAAATTTTCGGAACGCCTCGTATCCGCTAACAGACTTCAACAAAATAATCATGCGGTTATAAGTGCCGCTGGCTGTAAGGGAAGAACCTTCACGCTTTAAGGTTGTATACACAGACTGTAACACCCGCAGCGTATTTTCTGTTCTTTCTAAATGTTTTCCGGACTGAATGAAATGCCACTCGCGCTCCCGAACCATCATGGAATCCGCGGCCCCGTTAAACAAAGCCACCCATTCCCGTACACGCTGATAAAACGCATGCGGCGAACGCAGCATAACCTTTTCCATATTCTGTTCACCTATCCAGAGGTAAAATGCATTAGCAATTTCCCATAGCTCCCCGGGAAGCAGCTGCCGAAGAGAACGAAGATTCTGCCGCGCTTGACGAATGCAAGAAAAAATAGAATTATTATGCGATTGGTCAAACATTAAAAAATGAAGTACAGATGTCTCTGTAACAGCATGATAACGCTGCTTAAATAACGAAATATCTCCAATCGCCGACACTAGCCTTTCCCACATATACTCGGGTTCATCTCTATCATTTCCCTTCAACTCATGGCGCATATGATAATTCACGTCCATTAATCTTGTATGATTTTCAACCCGTTCCATATAGCGCCCAATCCAAAATAAAGCCTCCGCAGTGCGGTTCATCATTGCTTATCCACCCCATTTTTACCGAATTTTGAACTTATGATAAAACCCATGTATCCTTCGTACCGCCGCCCTGCGAGGAATTGACAATAAGAGATCCTTCCTTTAGCGCCACCCTTGTGAGTCCGCCGGGAATTACATGTGTTTCACTTCCCATAAATACAAATGCCCGCAAATCCACATGACGGGAGACAGCATGTCCATTAACAATAGATGGAACACACGACAATTGAATCGTCGGCTGCGCAATATACTGATGCGGCGTTTGTACAATTTTTTCAGCAAATAGCTGCAGCTCCTGCTTCGTAGCGGAAGGTCCAATAAGCATTCCGTACCCTCCTGAAAGCGCCCGTTCCTTTACCACCATCTTGGATAAATGAGCTAGAACATACTCCCTTTCCTCCGTTTGCGACAAATCGTAGGTCGGGACATTTTTTAAAATAGGTTCTTCCTGCAGGTAATAGCGAATCATGTCAGGAACATACATATAAATGGCCTTATCATCCGCTACCCCTGTTCCCGGCGCATTCGCAATCGCAACATTCCCTGCCCGGTACGCGTTGAGGAGCCCTGCTACGCCGAGTACAGAATCTGGACGAAACGCGAGCGGATCAAGAAACTCATCATCAATTCTTCGATAAATCACATCCACCTGGCGAAGTCCTCCAATGCCTTTCATATATACCTTCTGATCGATAACAACTAAATCTCGCCCTTCAACAAGCTCAATCCCCATTTCCTGGGCAAGAAATGTATGATCATAATAGGCAGCATTATGTACACCTGGTGTTAGAAGCACAACAAAAGGATTTGGCTTGTTACCGGGAGCAAGGCTTCGTAAACTCGTTAATAGATTGTTTAACCCTTCATCAATGTCGCGGGCATGATATTCAAAAAACAACTCGGGAAGCAAGTGCATCATCAAAGAACGGTTTTTATATACGTAGGATAATCCTGAGGGACTTCTTAAGTTATCCTCTAAAACGTAAAATTCACCATTTTCATCACGGATCAAATCAATTCCTGATATCGAAATATAAACATCATTTGGTATATGGATCCCAACCATTTCCGGGCGAAAATATGTATTCGTTACAACCATTTTTCTTGGCACAATTCCATCCTTTAATATGTTTTGTTCATGATAAATATCGCGGATAAACATATTTAACGCCCGAACACGCTGCTTCATCCCTCTCTCCACCACTTCCCATTCCTCGGCAGAAAGAATTCTCGGAATCATATCAAATGGAATGGTCCGCTCTAGAGAGGCTTCTTCCACATTGCTGCTGTACAGTGTGAACGTAATCCCCTGCTTTACCATTTCAGAATGCATACGGGCGTTACGCTTCTTTATTTCATCCGTTCCCATCTTTAGAAATTTCTGATGCAGCATGCTATAAGGGGCTCTTACATCTCCCTGACAGTCAAACATTTCATCATAAAAAAAAGATGTCCCATATTTATAAAATAATGGTTTATCTTGTTTTTTCATCAACATCGGCATAAGGATCTTCCTCCGCAACTTCTTCATATTTCCCCCTGGATACATGTAAACATTCATAACAGGAATTTATTAACATAAACAACTATACAATAAGATGAATTTAACAGCCTGTCGAATTCAGCGCGGAATTTGTGACAATTTTGTGACAAAAAATCTAATTGATTTGTGGTTGCACTTAAATAGTGTTATTTTAAGTAACAATTAATGTAAATAAATATAACAAAAGGTCAAAAAACGTCTTATAATCCTGTATAATGTATATACATGACAACGGCAGAGTAATGAGAAGACTAGAGAAAGGCAGGTGCTAAACTGAATGAAATGGACAATTGGAAAAAAGCTTCTGATTGGATATTTATCTATAGCCTTTTTGCTCGGGGGAACGAGCGCAATTTCCTACTACTATATCAAACAGGTAAACAACTCTTATTCAGATCTAATTGACAGAAGAGTGACAATTCTAGCAAATACAGCAGAAATACGATCTTTAGCACTCAAGCAAACGAATGCACTTCGCGGTTATTTGCTCACCCAGGATACAAACTTTTTAGTTGAACTACAAACAGCAAATGAAACCCTGCAGGAGCTTATCGGTAATACTAGAGGGCTTTTGACACAGCAAGGCAATAAGGAAGCTTTACAACAATTAACCGTTTTAAATCAGGAGTTTGAAAAGAAATACAAAGAGTTGTTGGAGCGGTATGAAGACAATCACAATCAGGAGGAAGCACTGCAGTACTTTAAAGACGAGGTATTTCCAATCGGCAAGCAGCTTGAGCCGGTAGCAAACGTTATCGCTGAACGGCAGCGGGAAATGTTAAGCGAAGGCAAGGAAGCAAATACCGAACTTGTAGAACGAGTCATTCTGACGAACACACTTCTAAATGTTCTGATTTTTATCTTAGCTGTTGGAATTGGATTGTTTATTTCGAGAAATATTACTGGAAATCTTCATAAAATTACAAAGGTGATCGCAGGCTTCGCTTCCTACTCGGCCTCTAATGTAAACCTGCCTCGCATCCATGTTCGTTCCAAGGACGAAACAAGCAAGATTGCTGAAGCCTTCAATGCATTATGCTATACGCTTGAGGAGCATCGAAAGCAGGAGCTGGAGTTTAAACAAACGCTGCAGGAGCAAAACTGGCTGGAAACAAACGCTGCAGAAATCGCTACAATGTACCAAGGTGTTCATGATTTAAAAACATTGACAAATATGTTCCTTACAAAAATCGCACCGATGATCGGTGCGAACTACGGAGCTTTTTATATTAAACAAGGAGCGGGCTCTCAGCAGCGTCTGCACAAATTTGCTGCGTATGCCTACGACAGCAGTGAAGTAGGCCGGGATAGCTTCTCGTTTGGAGAAGGTCTAATTGGACAAGCGGCACTTGAAAACCGGAGCATTACGCTTACGAACCCTCCCGATTCTTACATACAAATCCAATCCGCCATCGGTGCAGCGACACCTTCTTATATTATGATTATACCTGTCGAATTTGAAGGGCAAGTAACAGCCGTGATTGAACTCGCTTCCTTCCATCCGTTCACCCCGATTCAGCAGGCGCTTCTGAAGCAGGTCGTGAATCATGTGGGCATTACGATCCACAGCGTCATGGGACGTATGAAGATCGAAGAACTGTTAAAAGAATCACAAGCATTAACAGCAGAGCTGCAGAGCCAGTCTGAGGAGCTGCAAATGCAGCAGGAGGAGCTCAAAAGCATAAACGAGGAGCTCGGGGAGCAATATCGGGAGTCCGAAGAAAAAACGAAAATGTTAACGAACGCACAGCTAGAGCTGGAGGAAAAGGCCCGCCAGCTCGCGCTTAGTTCTACCTACAAGTCAGAATTTTTAGCCAATATGTCTCACGAGCTGCGTACACCGCTTAATAGCTTGCTCATTTTGGCACATCTTCTTGCAGAAAATGCGGAAGGCAATTTAACAGAAAAACAGCTGGAGTTTATACAGACGATTTATTCCTCCGGCAATGAATTGCTGCATTTAATTAATGACGTTCTTGATTTAGCAAAGGTAGAGTCCGGAAAGCTTGATATAACGATAGACGAGGTAAGCTTGCAGCGCATATGCGCCTTTACAGAACGGCAATTCGCTCAGCTGGCAGCCGAAAAAGGACTTTCCTTTACCGTTCACTTAGAACCAGATCTTACAGATACAATATATACAGATGAACAACGACTGCGGCAGGTTTTAAAAAATCTACTGTCAAATGCTTTTAAATTTACTGAAAAAGGAAAAGTAGCGCTTCATATTTACCAAACGAAAACAGATACACTTCCTGATCAGCAGGCCGCACTCGCCTTCTCCGTCAGCGATACAGGCATCGGCATTAAGAAAGAAGAACAGGAGTTTATTTTCCAAGCATTTAAACAAGCAGACGGGGCCACAAACAGAAAGTACGGCGGAACCGGTCTTGGGTTATCTATCAGCCGAGATATCGCACACCTGTTAGGAGGATCAATTGGGCTAGAAAGCGAGAAAGGGAAAGGAAGTACCTTTACACTGTATTTGCCCATTTCTGAAGCTGCAAGCACAAGGAACGCTGAGCAGGAGGCTGCTCCTGCAATAGAAATCGAGTCCCTATACACTGAGGAAAATCCTCTTTTGCAGGATAAAAAGGTGCTGATTATTGACGATGATATGCGTAACATCTTTGCGCTGACGACAGCTCTTGAGCAGCAAAGGATGCAGGTGCTGTTTGCCGACAACGGAAAAGACGGGATTGAACTGCTGCAAAATCAACCTGATATCGACATTGTTTTAATGGATATTATGCTCCCTGAAATGAATGGATACGAAGCTATGCATGCGATACGAAAAATCCCGAAATTTCAAAACATTCCGATTATCGCACTAACCGCAAAGGCAATGAAGCAGGACAGAGAGAAATGCATTGCCGCCGGTGCATCTGATTATATTAGCAAGCCTATACAGCTAGAACAGCTTTTTTCTGTAATGAGAGTTTGGTTGTATTAGTAGGAGGGACAGACAATTCTAGAGAGCAAACCATTTGATGCTTATATTCCACACGCGACAGGCAGTACAGATGATTTAGAAAAGCTTGAAATTGAACTGCTTCTCGAGGCGATATACCGACATTACGGCTTTGACTTTCGTGATTATACATTCGCCTCCATTCAAAGAAGAATCCAATATAGAATGCAAATGGAGCACCTGCCCAATGTATCAGCGTTACAAGAGCAAGTGCTCCACAATCCGATAATGATGAAGAAGCTGCTCGATGATTTCTCGATTCATGTGACAGAGATGTTCCGCGATCCAGAATTCTTTCTCGCCTTTCGTCAAAAAGTCGTTCCCATTTTAAAAGAGCTGCCTCATATCCGGATTTGGCACGCCGGCTGCTCTACTGGCGAAGAGGTATATTCGATGGCTGTTTTGCTGTATGAGGAAGGACTATATGAACGGACAAAATTATATGCAACAGATATGAACGAATCGCTCATAAACATAGCTGAACAAGCGATGTTTCCGTTAAAGAAGATGCGGCTGTATACAAGAAACTACCTGCATGCCGGAGGAGACAGAGCATTCTCCGAGTATTACACCATTAAAGATGAGAATGCTATGTTTCACCCCTTTCTATGCAAAAATGTTATCTTTGCTCAGCATAACCTAACTGTGGATCAGTCCTTTAATGAGTTCCATGTAATTATATGCAGAAATGTTCTGATTTACTTTAATAGAGCGCTCACCAATCGTGTTCATCATTTATTTTACGAAAGCTTAGCACCGTCAGGTATTTTAGGTCTCGGCAGCAAGGAACAGCTTGTATCTACTAATAAACATATTTATTACGAGGAGATTGATACCCGTGGGAGAATCTATCAAAAAATTAAATGAAGCCCAGCAAAAGGTCAATATTTTAATGGTTGATGACCGCCCAGAGAATTTATTTGCACTCCAGTCTGTTCTTGCCTATTCCAACTATAACCTCGTTACCGCTAGTTCCGGCGAAGAGGCATTGAAACACGTATTACAGGAAGACTTCTCCGTCATTTTGCTTGACGTGCAAATGCCTGGAATGAATGGATTTGAAACAGCTAAGCTTATTAAGGCGAGAGAGAAGTCAAAGCAAATCCCAATCGTTTTTATCACTGCTATTAGCCAAGCCTTAGAGCATGTAAAGAACGGATATAGTGTCGGCGCTATTGATTATATTTTTAAGCCATTTCATCCCGAAACATTAAGAATGAAGGTTCAAGCACTTGTAGAAATGCAGCAGCAGCAAGAACAAATTAAGCTGCAAAATGAGCTGCTGCGCGTCATTGGCGAAACAACGACAGATACGATTCTCACATTCGACCATTCAGGTCACATCTTAACCGTAAACGAGGCCGTTACAAACATGTTTGGGTATACACCCGGCGAATGTATCGGCCTGCATATCAATCAACTTGTCCCTACCCTTCACTTTCGTCCGTCGGGAGAAAACGAACGGATTGTCGAAACAATCGCGCTGCGAAGGAATAAAACAAAGTTCCCAAGCGATATTCAAATTGGAATGGCCGCCGTTAAGAAGCAGCAGATTTTCGTCTGCTCCATCCGGGATGTGACCGAGCGGAAGCTGTCAGACGAAGAGCGCTTCCGCCGAATCTTTAACGCTACTCCTTGCTTAATTGAACTGCGTTCTCTTGAGGACAAACGCTATATGAATGTAAATGAAAGCTGGCTCAGCTATACGGGGCATACATACGAGGACATTATCAATCAGACACATGATGAGATCCAATACATCATGGATTTAGATGGACTTGGAGAAACCTCTGTTGGAATTTTCGAATTAACAGCCCCTGTCCGAAATGCGCGCATTAACTACTGGACAAAATCACGTGATATGCGCGAAGGGTTGTTGTCAACAGAGATTATGGAAATACGAGGAGAAGCATGTATCCTTAGCATTATTACCGATATTACCGACAGAGTCGCCGTCGAAAAAGAAATAGCAAAATTCGCCCGATTAAACCTAATGGGAGAAATGGCTGCCGGTATTATTCATGAAATACGAAACCCGATGACAACGGTTCGGGGCTTTTTACAAATGTCAAAAAATCATCCTTCAACCGAGTATATTGACATTATGATCGAAGAATTGGACCGAACGCACAATATTATTACAGAATTTCTTTCCGTAACAAAAACAACCTCGACGCTGCGTGTGCAAAAGCAGTTAAATGATATCGTCCAGACATTGTTTCCTCTCATTCAGGCAAAGGCGATGGTGTCCCATAAATCCGCCTGCATGGAGCTTGGAGACTGCCCGCCTTTATCCTTAGACGAAAAGGAAATTCGTCAATTAATTTTAAATCTAGCCTTAAACGGACTAGAAGCAATGCCAGCCGAAGGTGTTTTAACCATCAAAACATATACAAATGGATCCGAAGTTATTTTGGAGGTACAGGATGAAGGCTGTGGTATTAAGGAAGAACTGCTTGAGAAAATTGGGACTCCTTTTTTCAGCACAAAGGTAAATGGAACCGGTCTAGGCTTATCTGTCTGCCATGGAGTTGTTGCTCGGCACAATGCAGTTATGAAGGTAGAAACGAGCGAGCAAGGAACGAAATTTCTTGTACATTTCAATGTGGAGGAACGGCAGGAGATAGAAAAGGCCGGCAGATCGTTATGATCTGCCGGCCTTTTTTATTATTAACATTTTCGTAATATGATCGTTACCTAGTTTGCTTTAAATTGGGAGGTCTTCTGATCCATCTCCTCCGCCATCTTTGTTAGAGTATCAGCAGAAGCATTAATCTCCTCCATCATTGCCGCATGCTCTTCGTTTGCAGCAGCAATATTTGCAATATCACTGGATACCTTTTCAGCCAAAGTTACCATTTGATGGGACTGATTCAGCAGATATGCTGTACTCTTGGCAATTTCCTTCGTTGAGCGGATCATATTTGTCATTCGAACATTTACGTCATTTACAGAAATTGAAATATCTTCAAAGCAGTCACGAACGGATTGACTCGATTGTTCGCCATTTTTAACAAGCTGTGTGCTTTCGGTCATTTGCTTACGAACATCGTACATATCATAGCTAAGCCTTGAAATGAATCCAGAAATTTCCCGCGTGGCCTTTTGTGTTTGTTCGGCAAGCTTGCGTACCTCATCTGCAACAACAGCAAACCCCCGGCCAGCCTCTCCTGCCCTTGCTGCTTCAATCGCCGCATTTAGGGCAAGCATATTTGTTTGCTGTGAAATTTCCTCAATAAACACAACAATTTTTCCGATAGATTCAGATTGTACACTCAAAGCCTCTACCGCACGCATAGTTTCCTCTACCTTTTGAACCATCTCATTTAAATGAGTGGATGACTCCATAATAGCAGCTACGCCAGCTGCAATTTTTTCCTGCACAGCTTGTTCTTGCTTCTCTACAATCAATGCTCCATTATAAATCTCCTTCACTTCTTTATCCACGGATGTCACTGCCTCCAGCATGGAATGAGCCTCGGTAACCTGCAGCTTTGCGCCATTTGCGATATCATCTGAGGATTTTGCCACCTGTTCAAACGCTCCGACACTTTCAATTGCTGATGCTAACAGCTGTTCTGAAGAAGCAGCCACAAGGCCGGATGTATGCTTAATAGAAAAAATAGTCGTGCGCAAACTATCAATTACTGCATTCAGTCCTTCAGTCAGCTTACCTACTTCATCATTTGATGGAATTGGTATATGTTCGACGAGCAAATCGCCATCGGCAATACGCTCAGCTGCTTTCGACAAAGCAACAATTGGACGAGCAATTCGATTAGCAATAAAAATGGCTGCAAGTAACACAAATACAATAACCACAAGCGCACTTGTTAACGTCATCTTCTGAAACGCAGCTGTCGCAGATGCCAAAATGGATTCCTCTGTCATGCTGAAGTAGATTGTATAATTTGTCAGCTTCACAGGCGCATAGCCAACTAGATACTTTTGATTTTCCTTGTCGGCATAAGAGCTTAAACCATTCTGATTCGAGCTTTTCGCCATCAACGCTTTTAGATTGTTATCCAGATTGGATTTTTGCGTGGACTTGCCAAAATCATTCTCATCCTTAGAGTTATACTGAACAACATTCGCATTATCAACAATGACAACATGTGTATTTTTTCCAAATTGCTTAAACGTATCTCCGTACTTCATTATGAACTTTTCATAATCAATTGTGGCACTAATAACACCAATGATTTCGCCGCTCTTCGCTTTAACAGGAGCGGATACTACAATAATACGCTTCCCTGTAGATTTGGAAATCATGACAGAGGATACACTCGTTTTTCCCTGCATCGCCGCTTTGAAATAGTCTCGGTCACTCCGATCGCCCCCGACGGTAGAGCCTTCACCGGCGGGATTGCTATCCTCTTGAATGATACCCTTTGTATCAAGGAACGAAATCGTACTATAAAACTCCGGATCTCCGCTTTTTACGCTTAGCAGCATATTTTTTTTCAATACCATATCCGAAGACTGAAGTGCGTCGCTTTTAGCAGCTAAAGATATTTCGCGCAAATATATAAGAAACTGATTGTCCATCCTCTCAGCCGTACTGGCAACAATCCTTTGAATATTCTCCTCTTCCTTCTCAAGCAACAGGTCAGAATTCAACGCATACAAAACACTTAATGTCCCAATAAGCGGAATTAACGATATAATAAGAAACCAAAGAATAAATTTACTTCGTATCGATTGCAGCAATCTAACTTCCCTCCATATGATGACTGAATATTTAAGTAAAGATGAACCTCCTTATCATCTATTTTAGAGGGAAAAGCACCACTCGTATATGATATTTTTTCTGTTTTATAGCAGGAAAATGTTACATATCGCCAGAAAGCAATTCCTGATAGAAAAGACCTGTTAATGCAAGCATGCCGGCTGTACACTTCTTACCATATATAAAGAAAACTCGCCGATTGGCGAGCCGTTATATGAAGACAGGGACATAGCTGCACTTACATTTTATTCTTAAAAATTCCTAATACATCGGATCAGCTTCTAGCTGAAAATTTATACTCTTCTAAAGTGCAAGAAAAACAGGTCAATTTACTGGACCTGTTCACAAGTTCATACATATGCAGACCTACCCAATAATCACCCGTTCCTGCGGATAATGAATATTCTCCTTAACCTCTCTTCCGCGTATCAAAAACAGAAGCGAAAAGATACCAATACGTCCGATAAACATTAATGCAATCAAAAGCATTTTCCCCGCCGTGCTTAACTCCGGCGTAATCCCCAGCGACAAACCTGTTGTACCGAAGGCAGAGCATACTTCAAACACAATAGCAGTTAAGCTAAGTGACGGCTCTGTACTAGCTAGCGCAATGAACGATATGGCGCATAAAAAGACCGCAACTGTCAAAACAATAAACGAGCGATGCACATCAACAGGATGTATTTCCTTCCGAAACACCTTCACCGTAGTTCGTCCTTTTGCATACGCCAAAATGCTCAGCACCACAATCGCAAACGTCGTCGTGCGGATGCCGCTCCCAACACTGCTGGGAGATGCCCCGATAAACATAAGTGCAGCCAGCACAAGATGCGTCGGTGTGGTAAATTCGTTTAAATTCATCGTGACCAGCCCGCCGCTTCGAGTCGACACTCCTTGAAATAATGCATAAAATAATGATTCATGCCATGTCTTATCGGAAAAGTAATGATGACGGTCAAAAAAGTAAATAAAAAATGTCCCAATACCGAGAAGTAAAAAGAAGGTGCTTGTTGTCAGCTTCGTAAACAACGAAAAACGATACGGATTCTTTCCTTTGTATGTTACATACTCTTTAATCTCAACAAGCACAGGAAAGCCAATTGCTCCTAAAATCACTAAAATGATATGAACAGACTGTACGAAATAATCATGTGCATATGGAACCATCGATTCACCAGTAATATCAAAACCGGCATTGGTCGCAGCATTTACAGCAGCAAACAATCCATGCAAATAGGCCTCCTGCCACGTTGGATAATACTGTAGAAAATACGTTCCCAGCACGATTGTCCCAATGAGCTCTATCGTAATAATGATGCGCAGAATTTCCCGCATGAGCTGTACCAGCCCGGAGAAGGTAGAACGATTTTGGTCAATCATAATGAGCTGCCGTTCCTTAAATCCAATTTTCTTCCCCATAATGAGCCAAATAAACGTCCCGAGCGCCATAATGCCAATACCGCCAAACTGGACAATGAAAATTAAAATAAAATAACCGGTTGTACTAAACGTTTCAGCCGTCGAAACAACCGTAAGGCCTGTTACACTCACAGCACTTGCTGCTGTAAATAACGCATCCACTACAGAAAGCTCCACACCCGGATTTCTTGCCGCCGGAATAAGTAAAAGAGCGGTAGAAATCATTACGGCTATGAAATAAAACAACACAATCAGCTGCACTGAAGACAGCTTTTCACTCATAGTCTTTACTTTAAACGTCATATGCAAAAGTCCCTCATTATTTACAAAATCAGTACGTTTTATTATAGCAAAGGGCTGAAAAAAAACAAAAGATACAATTCCATTATCTAAATCAATATACGTACAAACGAATCTAACATTAGCAAAATAATAGATGTTTCAATCAAATAGAGTATTTAATTTATTAAGAATTCACATTATAATTTAACCAAATTGTGGATATTTCAAAAACAACACCTTTACGAAAGCGCTGTCTACTGTTAGATAAAACAGTACCTTCACACAATCCATCCTTTTCTGTTTGTTTCAGGCAGCATTTATCCTATCCAATTGGGGGAATAACATGAGAAATATAAGTACTTTTTACTTCTTTTACTACATCGGCCTGTCAGCATATTCTCCATATTTAAGTATTTATTTCAGCGATAAGGGAATTACACCTGCAGCTATCGGAGGTATTCTGGCTATAGCAGCTATTACCGGTTTAATCGCTCAACCAATCATGGGCATTATAAATGACCGTTTATCTGACAACCGCATTATCTTAATGATTTCAACGATTGCTTCTCCCCTCCTTGCACTCGGATATTATGTATTTGATAGCTATGCTGCTTTAGTCATCATCGCTTGCTTGCTGCCAATTCTACAATCGCCTTCGGGGCCTATTGGCGATGCTATTGCATTGGAAATCGGGCAAAAGGAAGGTTTTTCCTTCGGGAGCGTCCGTTCCTGGGGTGCATTTGGATTTTCGTTAGGCTCATTCCTCACCGGCTTTTTATATGCAAAAATCGGCTATGATAAAAGCTTCTTTTTCTATCTGGCTTGCAGTGCGCTCGTTCTGCTTACATTGCTTCGCTTTCCAAAAGTAAAAAAACAGAAGATGACAATCTCTCTTACAGGACAGGTCAAACAGGTATTTTTTAATAAAGCATTTATGGCCTTTCTGGCTGTCTCCTTTCTATTGACAATGGCAATTGCCATCAATTTTAGCTTTCTTCCCATCTACTTCAAGGAATCGGGCTACAATAAAGGCTGGATTGGCACTGCTTACGCAATAGCAGCAATTATTGAAGTCCCGATGTTTTGGATAGCCGCTAGACTTAACAAAAAAATAGGACGATTTCTCGTCCTATGCATCGCTGGTATTTTGTATGCCGTAAAGTGTATCGTGTTAACCTTGTCTCCGAGCTTATTCGTTGTTCTTTCCATGCAGCTGCTTGATGGTATTTGCTTTGCTCTTTTCACTGCTGCCGCTGTTGAAACTGTACAATCCTTTTCAACAACGAAGACAAGCGCAACGTACCAAACTGTGTTTGCCTCCGTTACCTCTGGACTTGGCAGCATTATCGGAAACTCAGCAGGGGGATTCATCATTGACTATGCCGGTACTGCGTATCTCTACTTTATTTTATTTTTATTTTGCAGCGTGTCTGCCATTTGCTACGGGGCGTTCCATATTACATCTAAAAAATACAGCCGTCCTGTTGAGCAAAGTGTGTAGGCAAACGATCTTAATTATTTCAACGCAGGGGATGCTTCACCCCCCTGCGGCATTTTCCATTTTCTGATTGTTGCTGGATCCACCCATCATCCCATCTAGATCCTATCGTGATTTTGAAGGAATGCATCTCTACTCGCTATGTATAAAGGAATCGACATACAAAAACAAGCTGTAAGAATTCTTCACAGCTTGTTTTTGTACAATAGATTTTCCTAATCGATGCTTTTACTTATCCTTATGTATTATCCTGCAATAAATGACACTTCAAGCAAAGAAATTAGCTCCTTTATACGCTCATCCACCACTTCATAATATACCTCAATTCCTTTTCGATTCGCCTGTACAGTCTGAATGGACTTGAGCTTTCCTAAATGCTGCGACAAAGTAGGCTGCGGTAAATGAAGGTACACATTCAACTGCGTCACGCTTTGTGCACCTTTTTCAATTAATAGCTTAACAATTTGTAAACGGACAGGGTGAGCTATTATTTTTAATTGATTCGCTACCAATTCATAGCGCTTCGTATCGACTTCATAATTAAACATCGAATTCCTCCTCTTTCCTTTCTAGCAAACTAAAAGATCAAAGGCCGTACTACCATGGTATATATTATTATGAAATAACAATTCTATTTGTCATAATTACCCATTATTCTCTCCGGCAAATAAAGGACATGAGTATGTAGTCTCCTGTCCTTTCTGGGTTACATTGTATGTATTATCATGCTGTAGGATGACCAATAAAAAGAACCATGACAACCTGGCAATCATCATGCTTTCGCACCTTAGACCCGTAGCTTTGCATCCTTATCTTTCGATAAGTTTGCCTAAGCCCTTACCTATATAAACACATCTCTTGCATATATGCCAAGGTAAAGGATGAAACATTTACTTTAATATACAAATTATAACATAATTTATTTGAAGCATCCATAAGAAACAAAAAAACAGAATGAATTCTATCACATAAAGCACTCTTTTCCTTTTATGACAGAATTCATTCTGGAGACTGAAGCAGGCCGCTTCCGCTATACATCAAATTAGCTTCTAGCTGGAAATTTACACCTTATTAAAGAATAACAAAGAAAGGATTGGCAAAGCTGCCCGCTTTGCCAATCCTTTCTAGCATTAGGAAATATCCTGTTTTTGCTCCAACTCCACCATATTACAATTCGGAACAAATGGGTTTATTTTCATTTGCAGCAGGAGCTGTTTCAATAAGCCGGCTAAATCTTCGCGTTCCTTTTCATCTATTACAAATTCTAAACCATATCGATAAGTGCCATCACTTAATTCTTCCTTGGAAATAATATACCCACACACAGTAAGAATTTTACTAAAAAGCTGAATCTCAAACTCAAAAATCACATCTGTATGAATAGCAAGCCCAAGATAGGACGAGAAGCTCAATCCATCTGCGCTAAGTTCGTCAACTAACACCTCTGTCTTATCTAAACGAATCTCTTTGCCGTTCATTCGAGTAATTGTCATATATGAGCGAATTGGAAACAGCAGCGAAACATGCAACTGTTTTCGTTTTTGCGCATAGAGATTCACGGTATCTCCTTCATTTGAATGCAGGGCCCCTTTTGCTAACAGCGGAATCAGCTCCGCAAGAGGAACAGGCTTGCTGAAGACATAGCCTTGCAGCTCATCGCAATCATGTTCCCTTAAAAAATCAATTTGTTCGGTTGTTTCCACACCTTCTGCAACTACCTTCATTCCTAGGCCGTGCGCTAAGTGAATAATTGCTTTTACAATTGTTGCATTGGATTGATTTGTAATAACGTCCCGCATGAAGGAGCGATCAATTTTCAGTGTATCCACCTTAAAGTGAGACAAGTAAGCCAAGGAGGAATAACCTGTTCCAAAATCATCGATCGAAACGTTTAAACCGAGCTTCTTTAAGCGGTTGATGCTTAATTCAACTAATCTCTCATTATCTAAAATGGATGTTTCCGTAATCTCTATCTCTATCCAGTTCCCTTCAATTGCTGTTTCCTCTAATGCATTTTGCATGTTACGGACAAAATCCTCCGATACAAAAAGCTTAGCCGTTACATTAATTGAAATGGGAACAGGTGCAATATCTTGTTGCTTCCATGCCTGAATTTGCTTACAAGCTGTTTGTACAACCCATTTTGTCAGAGGATGGATAAGACCGGTCTCCTCCGCTATTGGGATAAAATCAGCCGGCGACACAGTCCCCCATTCTGGATGATTCCAGCGGAGCAGAGCTTCAACGCCTTGTATTCTTCCCGTTTTTGTATTTACACGCGGCTGATAATACAGCTCCAATTCATCCTGCTCAATCGCTTGGCGCAATCCCTTTACAAGCAAAATCCTTTTGAAACGATCGATATCAAGAATTGGATTGTACAACGCATACGTATTTCGACCGTTTTCCTTTGCTCCATACAGGGCAATATCTGCGTGCTTAATTAAGGATTCTGCATCTTCGCCGTGTTCCGGATACAAGCAAATTCCTAAGCTCGCTGTCGTATACAGCTCAAAATCCTGTATATGAAACGGACATTCTTCTATATTTGTATTTATATTGTGGGCCAGCGTTTCCATCCATTCCTTACTGACAGCTTCCCCATCCAGCACAATCGCAAACTCGTCTCCTCCTAGCCTCGCAATAAATGCATCATTCCCAACAAGCTGGACAAGCCGAGCGGCAAATTGATGAATCAACTGATCTCCAATACCGGGACCTAACGCATCATTAATGTATTTAAATCGATCAATATCTACATAAAGGAGAGCAAATCCACTTTTATTTTTCTTTGCGGATGCAATTACATCTTCCAGCTTTTTTTCAAAGCATCTCCGATTTGGCAAATCTGTCAAATAATCATAATAAGCCATATGCTTAATCATTCTTTCATTGCTTTTATGCTCGGTACTGTTGGATACATACCCAATCAAACCCAGACTTGAAGGAACGACCGTAACCTTCAGCCAAGCGCCCGTCGGTTCAAAAAATTCCTCGAATGAAAAAGTCTCCTGCTCCTCTATCGCCCGATAATAAAATTCATAAAACTTCGGGTTTTCAGTTTCTGGAATTACATCCCAAATCCTATAACCGAGTAATTCATTTCGTGCTCTTCCAATCCAATTTTCAATCGATTTATTTGTGTATGTAACAACCCCATTTTGATCTAACACAAAAAAACCGCTTCCTATATTATCTAAAATAGATTCTGTAGGGGGCAAATACATCTGATTTTCTGTGCTCTTGATTACACTCGATTGATTTAGCTTCATAGAGTATCCCTCTGTATGTTTTGATTTATCTTTATATAACCCCTTATTTATATCTTTGAATACTATTGTACACGAAAATGATTCATAACAACATCTTAAAAAATTGTTAATATGAGGAATTTAGAATTCTTTTGTACCGAGAGTTTATTATTCTTATTAAATGAAAAAAATTAAGAAACGCGATTTTTCTAGAGAAAGATGGCGTTTCTTAATTTTTTCATGTGTAATAGATCTAAAGATATGCTTAGAAAATCTTCTTTTGGTTTTGGTCTTCCTTCAATATTTCCACTGCTTCTCTGAACCTTTGAGAATGTACCACTTCTCTCTCCCTTAGGAAGCGTAAACCATCATTTAAATCAGGGTCATCCGACATATTAATCAGCCATTGATAGGTAGCGCGCGCCTTCTCCTCTGCCGCAATATCCTCATATAAATCCGCAATTGGATCTCCTTTTGCCTGTATAAAGGTTGCAGTAAACGGCACGCCTGCAGCGTTATGATAAAAGAGCGCACTGTCGTGATCAGCGTAATGAGCATCCAAGCCCGCATCGCGCATTTGCTGCGGCGTCGCATCCTTTGTAAGCTTATAAACCATGGTAGCAATCATTTCTAAATGGGCAAACTCCTCTGTCCCAATATCCGTTAATAGTCCTATCACTTTATCAGGAATTGTATAGCGTTGATTTAAATACCGCAATGCCGCTGCCAGCTCGCCGTCCGCTCCTCCATATTGTTCAATCAAAAATTTTGCAAGCCTCGGATTGCACGTACTCACCTTTACAGGATATTGCAGCTTCTTTTCGTAAATCCACATATTACTCCTCCCTTTCTATACCTGCCAAGGCCAAGGTGAATTGTTCCAGCTCCATTTGGCATCAGCGTAGCTGTTTCCATACTGCTGCAAAGGACCGAATTTCGCCTCAAATGCCAGCTTTGCTTGCTGCCTATATTGGGCATATTGATTAAATTGACTGATGGCATTGATATCCCCAGGGTGGGTATCTAAATATAAGGTAAGCTCAACCAGTACAAAATCAGCTGCCTGCAAATCCTCCAGAAGCTGATAATATTCCTCCGGTAAAGGCTGCTGCATACACATTACCCCCTACTTTTTATATGGATTCTCATAGTAGTCATACAAAGCCGGCCACAAGGTTCCCTTATGCAAAGCTTCCTTCGGAGGAAATTGTTCTAGGTTAGGCGGTTGAAATCCTAAATATAGATTGGGCGGCGTAGAATAATATTTCTGTCCAATCGGCGGACATGGGTCATAAGCACTATGATACGGAATATAAGATTTCATCCGAGTAAAGGCTTGATTCGATTGGTTCATCATAAACCCCTCCTTATTCACCAACAGGGAATTCTACCTGCCTTTTCATCTCTTTGTAAATGTATTCGCCTAAGTACGATATGATGAGTATAAAAATTCTGAAGACATGCATAAGAGAAGCAGAATCGGCCTGGTTTGCTATGGAGCTAGACATCATGAAAAGCAGACACACCCTTCTTATTGCGGTAAAAATTCTCCGCAAGCAAAATGCTCTTCTGTTTTTCTCCACAACAGAAAAATTTCATTTATAATAGGATTCAGAAATATATGGAAATCTTTTTATGCAAAAAGAGGGAGCGATCCGTTTCAGCTTTCTGAAATATGGAATGCATAACATTTGATTTGCATAAAGAATACAAACGCTTCTTAGGGGGGATCATCGTTGTTTTTCTTGCTTACTGCGTTGGATTTAATTTTATACATTTGCTCTGGCCTGCTCTTTTTCTCGGAGGACCGAAATTCATGGCAGCTTACCTTAGCAATTGTCTGTCTCGTGCTTGCAATTATGCTTTCTTTGTTTATCGGTATCTATTATTACAAAAGAATAGAGCGGAATTGCACCAATTGTACGTTCGATAGTTCGTACCCTGATTGCGTAGACTGTGATAGCGATGGGCTGGAGTGCTGCGGGGTGGATTGCAATTGATATCTTTGCTTAAAATTGTTCCATGCCATCGAAAGCCGGAACGCTGTCTGCATATAAACGGAAAGACGATGCCGATTTGTGCGAGATGCACTGGTATTTTAGCCGGATATTTGTTCGTGCCGCTTTTCCTGCTCCTTAGCTGGCATATTCCGTTCTGGGTCGGCTTATTAAGCCAGCTCCCGCTTATAGCGGACGGCTATACACAGCTGTGGAAATGGCGAACAAGCAACAATACATTGCGGCTCGTAACCGGTTTATTAAGCGGCTTTGGCTTATCCGTTCTCATTGTTTCTTGTTCCTTTGCTCTAACCGCTCTTTTGTCAGCAGTATAGAAACTCTGTTAGGGAAGCTGCTGCAAGGGAGGGCTTCCCATCCCTTTAGAAGACAAGCTGTAGAAAGGGGTGATCTTATGAAAAATGCTTTACTCGGAATCGGACTGCTGCTGTTTGCTATTGGATGCACGAATTTCAGCATTTTCAAAAATCCGAACAAGCTTGTAGCAATTAGCTTAATTGCAGTTGGCATTATCGCAATTGCAGCTTCGAGCTTTCTGAAAAAAACGGAGTAGCTCTCATTCTCCGCCCGTTCTTTTCTACATAGCTTATACTTTGCAGTAAGAAAGATTATAGAAATTTTAGTACAAACGTTGCATCTAAAACAAATTCTAAAAAATATTCTATAATCCGAATGAAAATGATAGCTATTATCAATAATATACATTATAAAGGGTAACCAAATAGAGGTTACCCCTAAACATATTACAACTCCGGTACAAATGTTTTGCAATCTGTTTCCTTGCTATCGGATGCTTGTTTGCCTTTATGGCTGACTACATAAATGGCCTCTGCAGTACATTTGTCTCCAGGAGCCCAATATTTACAGTTGTTTACTTCACAAAGAACGTCTCTAGCCATCGTATCACACCTCCTTTACAATTATCATTTACAAATTGAGGACGTGTGATACTTCCTTTTATTTGAACTGCGTCAGAACTAACGTAACGAGCGCACGGACGCATATCATCAAAAAAGATATGAGATAGTACCTGGCTGCCCTCGTGGTTACTGTCTCTCCCTGCAGTATAAGGGTTCCCATTATGCTCTCTACGCCCTAACTTTATGAAAATGACCTGTTAACTCACGTGCCGTTAACGATTTGACCAGCTTTACGCAGGAAAGAAGAGAGGGCAGGTCAATTCCTGTTTCAATTCCCAGCTCATGCAGCATGAAAACAACATCCTCCGTTGCAACATTTCCTGCTGCTCCAGGCGCAAACGGGCAGCCGCCCAGTCCTCCGATTGAAGCATCAAAACGTGTAACACCAGCCTGTAAAGCTGCGATTATATTTGCTTGTGCTAAGCCATAAGTATCATGAAAATGCGCAGCAATCCTTGCCTTCGGCTGCGAGGAAAAGGTCCGTTCGAACAAATCAAACACCTGCTGCGGATTCGCACGGCCAATTGTATCGCATATTACGATTTCATCTACTTCGAGAGCATCGATCCTCTCAACCATCTCCAAAACAAGACCCGCATCCACCTTTCCTTCGTACGGGCACCAAAATGAGGTGGAAATATTGTAGCGAATGAACATTCCATTTGCCTTTGCCTGTTTAATAACAGCCTCAAGCCTCTTGATCGACTCTTCCCTCGTCATCTTTACATTTTTCAAATTAAAGCTGTTACTTGCTCCTGTCACTAAAGAAAGATCGCGTACCCCGTTTTCCGCTGCTCGTTCATATCCTTTTTCGTTCGGAATAAGTACCATGTACTGAATATTTGGACGTTTTTCTATTCCTTGCAGCACTTCCTTTGCATCCTTCATTTGCGGAACATATACTGGATGGACAAAGGAAGCCGCCTCCATTCTTCGTATTCCTGTTTGACTTAATGCGTTAATTAAGGCAATCTTTTGTTCCGTAGGGATAAAGCTTGCTTCGTTTTGCAGCCCATCCCTTGGCCCCACTTCAATGATTTCAACCTGCTTTGGAAGATTCATATCCCTCACCTCATCTCCCTTAAGAAATCGCTGCCATTTTAGCTAAATATGTTCAGGCTTATTTTCCAACGAATGGATTGGTTCAATATACAGATACATATGCTGGCTCAGCAGACGTTCATGTCGAAAATATAAAAACGAGCAAGGAAAATTATCCTTGCTCGTTTTCATCCAGCCTTATTCTTTTTATAAATTTCCATATCCTCTTCCAAATCCTTGAAGTGCTGGCTTTGCTAGTAGTTATTTTGCAAAATGCATCCTTATGTAAAGCTAAATTCTGTAATTTCACTATAGCGCAAACAAATTATCTTTGCATACATGACAAACTGCTTGTATCACGATAGCTCTTCATTGATTAAAGCGACAATTTGCTTCATGCGAGAATCTAATACCTCATAATAAATTTCCAGTCCTTTTCGGTTTCCTAGTACAATACGCGCCGATTTCATTTTTGCAAGATGCTGTGACAATGTAGACTGTGGAAGCCCCAAACCCTCATATAAGGATGTAACATTTTGTGGTCCGTGTTCTATCAAAACATGAAGTATTTGCAAACGTACTGGGTGGGCAATTACCTTAAGCTGCTCAGCTACACCATTTAAATTCGGTTGTTTAATTGTAAAATCTAACATCGTATATCTCCGCCTTTTAGAGGTTTTATTTTGTAAAACATAATATCCCAATGTTTAACAATTGTTTAATTATAGCATATATTTCCGGTTTTTGTTACATACTAACATAATAATATATTAAAAATACAACAACAGCTTATTCATCTGTACTATAAATCATAGATTTCAAGCATACAGGTAACATTCTTTAGGAATTTCCATCATGTCTTCACCTTCCTTCTTACCTTTTTTCGTTGGTCAACCTGTCAGAAAGTAGATTGTAAAATGCTGTGCGGATGTTGAATTTAAGAAAATGGTTTGTACTGCAGGGGCTTTTTCCTAGGGCAATATACAGCGTATGAAATCTGCATCCAGTCTACATATTAATTACGGATAGAGATTTCTTTGCTTTTAATGTTCGAGAAAGGAATGCTTTCTTCCTCTTATTTTTGCATTAAATTGATCATACTTATTATCCGTGCAATCGGCGTTCCTAACGTAACCATTGAACAATGGAAGGAAGCGAATAGCACAAACGAATTGACAGAATTTTGGCAAGTAAGAGTTTACTTATAAAAGCTACGAAAAAAATCAAAAGGTATAGCCGCAGCTATACCTCTTGATGTGCCTGTTATACCTTAAAAATCCCTACATCCTTATTTAACTGGTTAGCCATTTGTTCCAATGTCACGGAGCGGCTTGCGACGTTTTCAATTACAGCGGACTGTTCTTCTGTAATAGCTGAAGCATCTTCACTTGTGCGCAGCAATGTTGTAACGTGATGGTCAAGTCCGCTTAGCTTTGTCTCTACTGTGGCTAGCTGATGGGACACTTGCTTCATTTCATCAATAATGCTTTGTGTGCCGTGGAAGAATTCTTGGTTCTTTTCTTCCAAATTCGAAAATGCCTCATTCGCATTTTGTGCAAGCTGCGTGTTACTTTGGACATAATGCATGCCATTTCGGACTTCTTCTTCAACTTGCATTGTATTGTTTTTCATATCTGTAATCATCTCTTCAATATCCTTTGTTGCTTGTCTTGTTTGCTCAGATAAGTGGCGAATCTCACCAGCAACAACGGCAAAGCCTTTTCCTGACTCACCAGCACGTGCTGCTTCAATAGACGCATTGAGCGACAATAGCTTTGTTTGCTCGGAAATAGCGTTAATAACTTCAATAATTTTAGAAATTCGCATAGAATTCTCGGTAACTACATCCACTCGTTCCTTGAACCTCATCATCATCCCGTTCATATCTTGAATACCTGTAATAATGTCAGAAACAGACTGCTTTCCCGCAAGCATCGCTTGCTTGGAATCTGACACATTTGTTTCGAGGTCAAGCGTTCGACCCAGCACCTGCTGAAGCACACGATTTGATTCTTCAAAAGCTGCCTTATACTCTTCTAGAAACTTAGCTTGTACAACAGCTACATCATGTACACCATTAATGGAAAGAACCATTGCATGGTTCGCGGAGTGGCTTTGCTCCATGCTTACCGATAATTCCTCTGCTGTGGCAGATACCTCGCGTCCGCTGGATAGTACATTCTGGATCAAGTGGTTGAGCGATACCTTCATTTTATGAAATTGCTGTAAGAGCTGAATGACTTCGTCCTTTACAGGACCTGAAACCATCTCTTCTTCTACAGTAAGATCCCCATCTGCCATTTTGTCTACCAATACAGATAAATATTTCAATCGTTTTGAAATGGTATGTGAAAATACATAGGAGAAAGCAATCGAGAATAATAGAATCAGACCTGCCGCAATTCCAAGTATGAGTAAGGTTCTCGCAAATGCTGCTTTTGTCTGTTCTTTTACTTCGTTTAGGTGACGCAGTTCCTTATTTGCCAGCTCGCCGCTAATCTCACTAACAAAGATCGCCTTTTTAGAGGCTGCCATATAATATTCCGGCGCACGTGTCTTGTTGGTCCCTGTTTTGACCGCAATAATAGCACGGTTACTGTCCATGCGCATATTCATAATTGTATTTTTCAACCCGGTAAACAGCTTTTTATTATCTGTGTTCTGTAAGTTCCCTTCAATATCCATCATTAACAGACTAAGCTCTGTCCAGGTTTGCTCATATTTTTTTACATCTTCTTCATTATAGTTGCGAATGAGAGCGTTTGTTTGTGTAATCATGTCATCCGCGAGCCTTTTAATTTCGCCTTCCTTTGCAATATTTTGAATCAGGGTAGCGTATTGCTCGTTCATAGACATGCTTTTTAACATAAATGTTGTAAGTACAGCTGCCATAAGTATGATGACAGATGAAAATGCAAGTATGAGCTTTGTTTTTATAGTTGCATTCGCAGCGATTCTCTGCATGAAGATCTTCATAATGCAATCCTCCTTATCTACTTTTTATATACATCTGCTTCTTTATGGAATCCGTCTTTAATAACTGTTTCCTTAAGGTTATCCTTATTTACTTCAACTGGCTCAAGTAGAATGGAAGGAATGTTTCCGTAACCGTTTGCAACGGTTCCCGTTGTTTGGACCGCTTCACCTTTAGCAGCTTTTACCGCAACCTCTGCGGCCGTCTGTGCAATAAGCTGTACTGGCTTGTACACGGTCATAAGCTGCGTGCCCTCTGCAATACGCTGAGAGGCAGCCAAATCCGCATCCTGCCCTGTTACAAATACCTTTCCTTCAAGCCCTGCCTCCTTTAAGGCTGCAATTGCACCTGACGCTGTTCCATCATTTGCAGCAATGATACCTTTTAGCGAGCTGCCCTTTTGCTTTAATAGCTGTTTTACATTTTCATAAGCTTCACTTGGCTTCCAGTCTGTGGAATACTTATCCATCACAAGCTGAATATTTCCGGAAGCTACTTGTCCCGATAAGGCATCCATAGTGCCTTTCCTAAATAAAATTGCATTGTTATCTGTAGGAGCACCGCCGACATAGGCAATCTCACCCTTCGGTACAGCACGCAGCATCGCGTTAGCCTGTATTTGACCAACCTTCTCATTGTCAAAAGAGACGTAGTAATCAAGGTCACTGTTCTTGACCAGCCTGTCATACGATACAACCTTTATATGAGCTTCATGAGCTTTCTTAACGATTTCTGCCGCATTTTCTCCATTTACAGGAACGACAACGATAATATTCACACCTTCAGCAATAAGCGCCTCCACTTGAGACAGCTGTAAACGATCATCGCCATTGGCTTCTTTAATACGTACATCGGCATTCAATTGCTTTGCTTTTGCAATAAAGAGGTTTCGGTCCTTTTGCCATCTCTCTTCCTTTAAAGAATCCATCGCAAAACCAATTGTAATTCTATCCTCATATTTTCGATAAGAGCTGCTTTCTAAGTCTTTTCCATGCGCTTCTTCAAATTTGTCTAGCTGCAGCTCTTGAAACTCGCTAGACGATTCGCTTTTTGAAGATGAAGATATTGTAGAACAGCCAGCAACAAAGCTAAGTATAAAAGCGATGAATAGAATGCAAGAATACCTAAATAGGAAAGATAATTTTTCAAGCATAGTTCAGCCCACCTTTTGTTAACATAATTTAATTTTAAATCTAAATAGATACCTTTATATATAATATATCGAATATTCATATTTGAACAGAAAATATAAACTGTTAAAATTATGTATATATAAGCATATTTATGGTGCGACAAGAAGTCGCATTCTCACAGTGTAGCTTCCGCTACTAGACTAGATGCAAAGGCTATCTCCATTCGAAACTGCGGACTTGGTAACGAGTCCGTGGGTTGCATGAGGAAATGCGGAAACAGAGGATTAGTACATAATCCAGAACACCGCTAGGAGAAGACAGATACGGTGAACGAGAGTGAAGGCTCATAAGCTTCGCAACGCTTAGCTTGGGATAATGTACAGCTTTGCCCAGGTCTTGATAAGAGGAAAGGTAGATTCATAAGGCTGCCGCGCTGCATCCCACAACTTATCCGGAGTAAAGAGCCCACCTAACCCTGTCGCCTCTGTAGAATGCGAAACTTGGTAAGCCCTATGTCATCTGCATAAGCAGTAGGATGACTGCAAAGTCAAACGACGTGGCAGAGGGTAAAGGATATAAGAGAAAGCAAAAGCCGTTATCTGAAAGGAAACAGGAAAGCATAGGTATATGTATAACTGAGCGGATATTGTCGTCCTCACGGACAAACTCATGACAAGCCCGAAAGGGAGCCCACTTCTTATAGGTCTTCAACATGGAAATACATTTGTAAGTTATCTTCTGACGAATAGGAGCGTGCAGTTATGAATACCTCAGAACGAGCGTCGGCGCACGTCTCGTATACAAACTGGAACACAGTGGATTGGAAAGCAGTCCAAATGTATGTGACGAAGTTACGACAAAGAATTTACCGTGCCGAACAGTTACAACAACAAAGGAAGGTAAGAAAGCTTCAGCGTTTACTTTTAAGAAGCAAGGCGAACTTACTGTTATCAATTAGACGAGTAACACAACAGAATAAAGGAAAGCGAACAGCAGGTGTCGACGAGCAGGTAGCATTGAGTCGTAGAGAAAGAAATCTCCTCTATGAACAACTCAAAAAACGGAACACGTTACAACATCGCCCAAAACCAGCTAAGCGTATATACATCGCTAAGAAAAATGGGAAGTTGAGACCTCTAGGTATTCCAACTATAAAAGATAGGGTTTATCAAAATATAGTGAGAAATGCCCTTGAACCACAGTGGGAAGCTAGATTTGAGGCTATTTCTTATGGTTTTCGTCCTAAGCGAAGTACTCATGATGCCATACGAAGCATCTTCAATAGAATTAACGGGGGCACAAAGAGGAAATGGATATTTGAAGGAGATTTTCAAGGCTGTTTTGATCATCTCAATCATAAATGGATACTTAAACAAACTTCTCACTTCCCAGGAAAAAAGCTATTGAAGCGATGGCTTCAAATGGGATACATGGAGCAAAACCTCTTCACTGAAACGCAAGAAGGAACTCCACAAGGGGGAATTATTTCCCCACTTCTCGCTAACATTGCCCTTCATGGAATGGAAGAAACCTTAGGTATTACCTATAAGAAAAACTATAAAGCAAACGATAGCTATATCATAAATCCTGCCTGTAAGTTTACTCTTATTCGTTATGCAGATGATTTTGTGGTATTGACTGAGACGAAGGAACAAGCACTGTCAGTATATACGAGACTTCGTCCCTACTTAGAAGACAGAGGGCTAGAATTAAGTCCTGAGAAGACGAAGGTTACACATATTGAGGAAGGATTTGAGTTCCTAGGATTCTTAATTCGCCAATATCAAACAGAACAAGGAAACAAACTATTCATTAAACCAAGCAAGAGCAGTATACAGAAGGCTAAGAAGAAGATTGGAGATACTTTGCGTGCCATGAGAGGACAGCCCATCGGGGAAGTCATCCGAGTGCTTAACCCAATTATCAGAGGGTACGGGCAATACTGGAAACACGTTGTTTCTAAGAAAATCTTCGGCGCAATGGATAGCTATATCTATTGGAGAATCCGTAAACATTTTCGACAGCTCCATCCTAAGAAATCGTGGAATTGGATATATGCACGATATTACAGATATCCACATCATGGTGGAAATGATTGGACACCAACCTGTCCGAAAACAAATATTCAACTCCTACACATGTCGTGGATTAAGATTGAGAGACACAACATGGTGAAATTCAAAAATAGTCCTGATAACCCAGCATTGAAAGAATACTGGGAAAAACGAGACCGTAAGGTATTTGATACGGAGAACACAATGGATAGAATGAAACTGGCCAGAAAACAGAGTTACCGCTGTGCTATCTGCAAAATTCCACTGCAAAACGGTGAAAAGGTAGTCGTAAAAGACATGCCTGTTCCGCAAAACCTCATATCGTCTAATCTGAACTTAAAATTAGTTCACTTACCTTGCCTATATTAAAGAGACTGAAGTCGGACAAAAAGAAGGCTTGAGCCGTATGATGGGAAACTGTCACGTACGGTTCTTAGGGGAGTTAGGGGCAGCGATGCCCCTCGCTTACCCGACTACACTTGGAGAAATCTCAAAAAGACGAAGTCTATTCATAGAAGCTTTCCGTTGCCTTTTGTGGCGAAGGCTATCTATCTAGCTGCGAGGGATAGGCGCTGGAGCTAGCCCCAAAAGTTATACTTATATATTAAGAAAGAATCGATACACTGGGCATGTATCGATTCTTTGCGATTTATAAAACCTTATAGCCGATATGTTTCGTACTTATTGCACAAGGATGCATTGACAACTCTACGCTTCATCTATCAAAACCGGTGCTTTTTCCAAATACGCAACCAGCTCTTCCAGCTCTGCATCATCGGAGACGTAAAAGACTCTGCCTCCGCTAAAGTCGCCCATTTCCTTTAAGTGGGGAATCCGTACGTAGCCTTCCTCAAGGGAAGAAACATATCCGGTGACATATTCAGGATCATCAGACCAACAGAGTTCAGCAAGGACGAAAGGGGCATGTGCTACCTTTGTAGCGAGAGCGATCGCCTCCGCAATTCGCGGAGATGCAATAGTATGCCGATCCGCCCATTGCTTATAGCCCTTCTCTGTCCATCCCATCCGGGTTGCACGCACACCGCGCAGGCCTGCATCGAGACGCTTTCCGCTTGAGGCGCTCATAATCGCAGCACCGCGTAAATTTGTATGACTCTCTAGCAATTCAATTCCCTTTAGAGCCGCTTGTTCTGAGATACAAAGGCTTTGCAGATACCGCACTGCATGAAGACGAGCTTCCTGTACATTCGCTGCAGCTGCCGTTTTAATGGGCAAGGGAGGAACCCGCAAAATATTGTGCGATGCAATCTTTTCCATCACAATCTGAATAAAGTCAGCGTCACCGCGGCTGTGCCTTAACGCCTTTTGAATCAACTCCTGCGCCGCAGCCTCTAAGGATCTTTTCGCAACAAGAGTTTCCCCGCCGGATATATGAAAGCCCCCCTCCTCGTGAGAGCCTCCTTCAGCCGCCCTCATTCGAATGCTAAACATTTCTTCTTGCACAAATACCACCCCATGTTTTCTTTACGCAGTTCATCAAGGATTTCTAAAGGCAGAGCATCTCCCCTTATGATCACAGGGCGCATTTCTCAATTTCAAAACCAAGGTCTTCAATTATTTTCCAGTCAGACTGAACCTCTTGCCCCTCTGTCGTTAAATAATCTCCGACAAAAATAGAATTCGCTGCATATAGTCCGAGCGGCTGTAAGGAAGCTAGATTCACTTCACGCCCTCCGGCAATGCGAATTTCCTTTGTCGGATTCACAAAGCGCATCATCGCAAGCAATTTTAAGCATTTGCGCGGATTTAGCTCAGCACGTCCCTCAAGCGGCGTTCCGTCAATTGAATTGAGGAAGTTGCAAGGAATAGAATCCGCATCAAGCTGATGAAGTGAAAATGCAATTTCAACTGCTTCTTTATCTGATTCTCCCATACCAAAAATAGCGCCTGAGCACGGAGACATACCAGACCCTTTTACCTTCTCCACCGTATCTACACGATCCTCATATGTATGGGTAGATGCAATGTTTTTATAGTTTTCCTGTGATGTATTTAAGTTATGGTTATAGCGATGGACGCCGGCAGCAGCAAGCTTGCTTGCATGCTCCTCATTTAAAAATCCCAGGCAACAGCAAATTTTTAAATCTGTTGTTTCGCGAATCTCCTTTACCGCTTCAATGACATGATCAATTTCCTTCGTAGTCGGACGGCGCCCTGAGGCAACAATACAATATGTACCTGCCTTTCGACGAATCGACTCCTGGGCACCTTCTACAATTTTCTCCTTTGTCAGCCACGCATATTTATCAATCGGAGCCTCGGAAACGATCGACTGGGAGCAATAGCCGCAGTCTTCGGGGCATAATCCAGACTTCGTATTAATAATCATATTTAGCTTCACCTTTTTACCGTAGTAATGATGGCGAATAACAAAAGCCGCGTTCAAAATCTCCAGCAACTCCTCATCTGGCGCCTGCACGATTGCAAGAGCCTCCTCCGCTGTGACTTTATATCCCTCAATGACGCTTTGTGCCAATGCTTTCCAATCTGCTTGAGCCACTTTCATCCTTCATCCCTCTTCCCTTTATTTGAAATCTCCCAAGCTTACTCCATGCTATAGACTGCTCGATCATAGAAAGCACATGCTCCCGTGACCGAGAATTTTCAATATGCGGAATGATGCCTAAAACAGGAACTCCGCTATATTGTTCAATCATCGATGGATTGCTTTTCTCTGCAATTCCTGCTGAACTTTCCTGATAGCCTGATAGAATCACACCTGCAACCTGCAAACCGTGCTGCTTTGCATATGAGATGGTTAATAGAGTATGATTCACCGTCCCTAAATTGGGCCGGGCTACAATAATAATAGGTAAACCAAACATAACAGCCGCATCAACAACGAGTCCGTCTTCTACATACGGAACCGCCAGTCCTCCGGCTCCCTCAATGAACATAAAGTCATGCTTTTTAGCCAATTGCTCATATCTGTGCCGTAAATCCTCCAAAGTAACCCGCTGCCCAGAGCGATTTAGTGCCAATACAGGAGCAAGCGGCTCTATAGCAGCGTATGGACAAATTTCCTCCAATAAATCATCTACATTTGATAGTGCTTTTAAGCGTGCAGCATCTCCATCTGGATGGTTCACAGGATGACCGCTTTGAACCGGCTTATACACACCAACGTTATAACCCTTTGCGCGCAGCACACCAGCCATTCCTCCTGCTGCAATCGTCTTCCCAACATCTGTATCGGTGGCAGTAATGAAAAATCCATTCATACTTTCCAGGCCTCCCTTAACAACGGATAATACGAAAAGCTTCAATCACTCGTTCTATATCTTGCTTTTGATGGCTTGCCATCACAGTGAGCCTTATTCGTGATGTCCCCATCGGAACAGTAGGAGGCCGGATTGCAGGAGCAAAAATTCCATGTTCATATAACGCCTGAGATAGAGAAACTGCTTTACTTGCTTCCTTGCAAATCACCGCAAGAATCGGTGTTTCTCCGCCCCATACTTCATACCCTAAAGCCGCTAACCCATCATACAGCTTCCGGCTCATTTGCAGCAGGTGCTGTCTTCGTTCCTGCTCCTGCTGAATAATCTGGATCGCCTGGAGTGCACTCGCGATTACACCTGGCGGCAAGGAGGTTGAAAAAATAAACGGCCGCGCCCGATTTAACAAATAATCAATTAATACCCGGCTTCCCGCAATATATCCGCCCTCTGCTCCAATCGCCTTTGAGAGCGTCCCCATTTGAATATCTATGCTTCCCGTTAATCCAAAATGCTCAGCTGTTCCTCGTCCGCAGCTTCCGAGCACGCCTGTTGCATGAGCATCATCAACCATAATAAGCGCCTCGTACCGCTGTGCTAAAGCTGCAATTCCAGGGAGCGGCGCGATATTCCCGTCCATCGAAAATACACCGTCCGTCACAATCAAACGTCTTCGGCAGGGGGCCGCAGCTTTTAGCTTTTCTTCTAGATCATGTAAGTCACAATGGCGGTATACCATCGTTTGCGCACGTGATAAACGACAGCCATCAATAATGCTCGCATGATTCATCTCATCTGATAAAATGACATCTTCCTTGCCTACTACTGTTGTTAAAGCCGCTACGTTCGCCATATAGCCTGTATTGCATACAATAGCCGACTCCGTTTGCTTAAACTGGGCAAGCTGTTTTTCCAATTGTTCATGCAATGTCGTATTCCCAGTTGTTAGCCTTGACCCGGTTGCTCCTGCGCCTAGCCGCCTTGTCGCTTGCACAGATGCCTCGATGAGCCGTTCATCATGGGCGAGCCCCAGATAGTTATTAGAGGCGAGCATGAGCATTTTTTTTCCATTCACGATAGCATATCCACCATCGTCAATCACGTCTACCGTCCGAAGCTGACGGTACAATCCTGCTTCCTTCATTTCTAGAAGTTCTTGCGACCACATCATGCTTCCGTAACCTCTTGAATCGCCTGGTAAAGAATGTGAAGCATAGCTTCTAGCTCCTCCAGCGTTGACGCAAGCGGCGGCATAAAGACAATAACATTTCCAAGGGGACGAATGAGCATGCCGAGTTCACGCGCGCGCCTGCATACGCGAACGCCAATCCGTTCACACCAATCGTATGCTTCTTTCGCATCAGGATTCACAACAAGCTCAAGTCCTATCATAAAGCCCTTTTGGCGAATATCACCAACATGGCGCAAATGACGGAATCTCTCTAATTCCTTAGAGAGATAAAGAGACTTTTGTTGGACCTCAAAGATTAGATTCTTTTTTTCTATTAATTCAAGATTCGCAATCGCTACCGCACAGCCAAGCTGATTTCCAGTATAGCTATGGCCATGGAAAAAGGTTTTTTTCTCTTCATACTCACCAAGAAACGCCTCATATATTTCATTTGTCGCTACAGTAATTGCAACTGGTAAATACCCTCCGGTAAGTCCCTTCCCTGCTGTTAAAATGTCAGGGGTAACATTCTCATGGTCGCAGGCGAACCAACGGCCGGTACGGCCGAAGCCGGTAGCTACTTCATCGGCAATCATGAGAATATTGTATTTGGTGCACAAATCACGGACTCCTCGCAAATATCCGTCTGGCATAACAATAATACCGCTCGCACCTTGCACGATCGGCTCGATAATGAGTGCAGCTGTTTCCTCATGATGATTCTGCAGCACCTCTTCTAGCTTAGCTAGAAAAAAATCAGCTTGCTCTTTCTCGCCTCCGCTAATAGGAGAACGGTATACGTATGGATACGGAACTTTAATAGATGAAAAAAGCAAGCTGGAGTATGCCTCATGATACAAATCAATAGCCCCGACAGAAACAGCGCCGATTGTGTCCCCATGATACGCTTCCTTCATCGTAATAAACCGCTGCTTCTGTGGTTTTCCTTTATGCTGCCAATATTGAAACGCCATTTTAATCGCAATTTCAACAGCAGTGGCGCCGGAATCGGAGTAGAACACTTTTGCAAGCCCCGGCGGCATCAGCCCAATCAGCTTTTCTGCAAGAAGAATAGCAGGGATATTCGCCATTCCAAGCAGCGTAGAATGAGCAATCTGCTCCAATTGGTCTCGAACCGCTTGGTCAAGCTCCTGAATGCGGTGACCATGTACATTGAGCCAAATAGAGGACACACCGTCCCAATATTCGTTGCCCTGCACATCATAAAGCTTTCGGCCATTTCCCTCTGCAATGATAATCGGATCATCCTCTGTATACTCTTTCATCTGTGTAAAAGGATGCCATACATACTGCTTATTCTTTTGAGCCAGTTCTGCATAATCCCATTCTTTTACAAGCATTTTTCTATCACCTAATCCTTATCTTTTGTTAACTAAAAATATTTTTAAGTTAACATTAAGGAAATATTATCATAGGAGCAAATATTATACAATTCTTAACTTTCATAATTTCTTACAGGACCTAATGTCAAAACGAGGGTGCTATATGTTGATACAGCTTTTGCAAGGGAAGCTCTGCTTATCACTTACCTAACAAAAATTAGGAGGCCTTGTTTATAGAATCTTTCTTACACATAAAAACATAAGAGAGAAGACAAGATAAGTAAAAAAGTAAAAAAGTAAGAAAGTAAGGAGAGAAAGTATGCAGCTTGCGAAAATGAGCTCCAAAGGACAAGTCACGATTCCAAAGCCAGTAAGGGAGTCATTAGGACTTAAACAAGGCGATAATATACTGTTTGTGTGTGAGGAAGGCAAGATCATGATAGAAAAAGTGGATGTAGTCAGCCTCATTCTTCAGGAGAGAGGCATGTAGTCTATCGCAGAATCAGTTGCCTTTAGTTTTTAAAAGGAGTTTACATATGTCAAATTCGTTATTGGATATTTTAGATCAAACTTTTGAGCAAATGTCAGATATATCTATTCTATTTGAAGTTGTTAACGGGCGTTTTAAATTTTTCAAAGCAAATAAGGCTGCGTACAAAGCTGGTTTTCAAGAGGAGCGCTACGGAAAATTTATTGAAGAGGTTCTCCCGGCTCAATATGCATCAACACTCAATGACATGTTTCGGCAAGCATTGATTTCCGGTCAATCCATACGATACGAAGAACCCCTTCCTACTACCGCAGGCAGGCTCCTAGGGGATATTGTGATCAGCCCTATTTTCAATGATGCAGGAATCGGTACACATATTGTAGGAATCGGAAGAGACATTACAAAACGGAAGCAATACGAGGAGGAGCTAATTCGTACAAAAGCCTTTCTGGAGTCCTTTCTGGCCAGCACAACGGATGGAATTCTCGTTATCGATACCAATCAGAATATTATCCGCATCAATCATGGATTTACCGAACTGTTTGGCTGGAAGGAAGACGAAACGATTGGATTGCTTTTTGATCATTTGGGGCTGATCCCTGAGGGGTATGAGGCAGAGCACCAGGACTTATCGAAAGAGCTACTACAAGGAAGAAATATCCCCTCTCATCGAAGCTTGCGAAAACGAAAGGACGGTAGTTTGGTTTATGTTAGCGCGTCCTATTCTGCCCTCAAGGGACAAAATGGAGAAATTATTGGTTTAATTGGAACTTATCGGGATATCACAGAACAAATGGAAAAAGAGTATGCATTAGAAGAGAGTAGACAACGGTATCAATCACTTGTGAATTACCATCCCGATGCAGTATTTCAGTTTGATTTGAATGGTCGTTTTACCAATGCAAATCAAGGGACAGAAAAAGTAACCGGGTATCCTTTAGAAGAACTTATGCATCGTTCATTTGCTTTCTTAATCACGCCTGATACATTGGCAACCACAATGGAGCATTTTCAGGCCGCTGTACGAGGAGAAACAAGAAGTTATGCCTGCGTCATTTATAACAAAAGAGGAGAACGTGTAGAAGTTGAAGTGATTAATGTGCCCATCATCGTCAATGGAGCGATTATAGGCGTATTTGGTGTTGCCAAAAATATTACCGAACAAAAGAGACTTCAAAATGAACTGGTACAAACAAAGGAAACATTAGAATCCTTTTTTAACGGGACAGTGGATGCTATTGACATTCACGATTTGGACCAACGTGTCTCAGACGTGAATCCTGCCTTTGAATCCATGTATGGTTATACAGAGAATGAAGTTCGCGGAGAAAAGCTTTCTATACTCGTTCCTGAAGAGGGGATGGAATCAGAAAAGCTGTTTCAGAGCGTATTAGACGGAACAGCAATCTATGGGTTGGAAGTTGTTCGCCGCCGTAAAGATGGCAGTCATATCGATGTCAGCCTTAGTCTCTCCCCAATCCGAAATGCGGAAGGTGAAATTACATCCGTTGCGGCAATCACACGGGATATTAGTGAGAAGAAGCAGGCAGAACGACGGATGCGGGAAAGTGAAGAAAAGTATCGATTAATTGCGGAAAATATGACCGATCTCATCGCTCTGCTTGATGCAGATGCCACGGTTTTATATAGCTCTCCTTCTCATCAAACCGTGTTGGGGATTGAAGTACAAGAGAATAAATTGTTCCCCTCTCAACTCATTCATAAGGAGGATGCTGAAAGGGTACTAGAACAGTTTCATCATGTTGTGGAAACACAAGAACAAGGTTGGATTGAATACCGTGTGAAGCATGGAGAGGGTTATTTTGTCTGGCTTGACACGAAATTGACGCCTTTGTTAGATGAGCATGGAGAATTTCAGCATGTTCTTTGTGTGTCAAGGGACATTACAGAACGAAAACAACAGGAAGCTCAATTAGAGAAAATGGCTTTCTATGATTATTTAACCGGTGCTGCCAATCGCCGTTTATTTATGGAACGCCTCCATCATACAATCAATCAGGCAAAGCACAGCCAGGAATTATTTGCGGTGATGTGCTTGGATTTTGACCGCTTTAAATGGGTGAATGATACATTGGGACATGATGTAGGCGATGAGCTGTTGATCCAGTTTGTGAAGCGGGTACAAACATACCTCCGCAAGGATGATACGTTAGCACGATTGGGCGGGGATGAATTTGCTATTTTGTTACCGGGGGTTTCTTCCCCGGAAGAGGCAGGAATCGTTGCGCAACAAATTTTACAAGTTCTGCAGGAGCCGTGGAAGATTCAAGGGCATGAATTTGTCACAACCTCTTCCATCGGTATTGGAATGTATCCAATTTGCGGGGAAGATATTCCCGCATTAATGAAGCATGCGGATCAAGCCCTGTATAATGCAAAACATTCAGGTAGAAACAATTACCAGCTTTGCGGTCATGAAATCGCAACACCTCCATTTGATTCCAATGTCTCGTTTAGGAATAACATCAAAAGAGCGATTCGTAACAATGAATTTTATCTAGCTTACCAACCAAAATTTAATCTTTCCACGAAGCGGATTGAATCCATTGAAGCCTTAATTCGTTGGGAGCATCCCACAAAGGGATTGATCGCTCCAAATGAATTTATCCCCCGTGCCGAGGAACTGGATTTAATTGTTCCTATTACAAACTGGCTGCTGAAACAGGTCGGCATGCAGATGAAGAAATGGGAATCTCTTGGCTTTCGCAAGATTCCCGTATCGGTTAACATCTCGGCAAAGCATATTGAGAAAGGGACCCTAACCAAGGATATAACAACTGTGTTCAAAGTACTAGGAGTAGATCCTCAATATTTAATAGTAGAGGTAACAGAAAGCACCATGCTCCATAATATAGATAAAACCAATCAGACCATTGACACCCTAAGGGAGATCGGTGTGAAAATTGCCATCGATGATTTTGGAATTGGCTTTTCCTCTTTATCATACTTAGTTAAATTACAGGTTGATATCTTGAAATTGGACAAATCATTTACCCAGGATTTAACAAATCAAAGAAGCGCTTTCCTGGTTCAGGCCATTATTGCTACTGCACATAACCTAGATTTATATGTAGTAGCTGAAGGGATTGAAACAGAAGAGCAGCGCCAGCTTCTTACTCAATATGGATGCGATGTTGGTCAGGGCTATTTATTTAGTAAACCCCTTACCAGTGACCAACTAGAAAAAATATTTCTAAATGAAGGGCATGAACATTCTCTTCGTTAGCTAATTAAGATAAAAGCCAACCAAAAGGTTGGCTTCTGTTTTTCTATACAATCTAAGCAAAGAGATTAAAAAATTTCTGTAATTTAACATAACATCCAAGACTAAGAAGTTATTCTTCGGTATCAAAATCTAATTACCATTCTTTTCAATAGATGTAATTTGTATCTCTTGAGGAAAGCCCTTAATCCCCTCAAAGCCAGAAGATTCAAAAAAACAACTCGACGCTTCAAAAATTCAAGTTATCCTTTATTCCCGCTATATCAAGAATCCCAAGAAAAACCATCTTTGATAAAATTAATGACATTTCTCTCGGAGATTGTACCATTCCACTCTCTAACCATTTCTGTATCACTCCAAGATAAGCAGAAATGAAAAATGAGGTAAAATACTCAACAGGAACGAGCATCTTCTCTGCTTTTAACTGTTTTACTAGCTTTTCAAGCATATTCTCTCTCATCACTTCTTTAAGCTTGACTTGAAATGCCGGGTCGCCCTTTGGGCCTAATATTACCTTGATAAAGTCCGCATGCTCCTCTAAATATTCAAAGAGCTTAACCACGAACGGCAAGGGCTCATTTTTCAGATGATGGGTAAAAGCGGTTATTGGATCGAGCTGCTTTGCAAAGCTTTGTATTCCTTGAATAAGCTCAGCTTCACTTTGCTCCAATAAATCGTATTTATCACGATAATGAAGATAAAATGTCCCGCGATTGATATTGGCTTTCGCGGTTAGATCTCTCACTGTAATCCCCTCAAAGCCTTTCTCCTTAATAAGCTCTGTAAGCGCATCCCGAATCATTCTTTTTGTTCGAAGTACTCTTTTATCTACTGCTTGATCTGACATTTTCACACAGCCTTTTCACAATTTTTTTTTCTAATAATGAACAATATATATATTTGTGTTCCATACTGAACACTCTTGGAGGCATTGTTGATTGCTTTTCTCTATAAGCATATTATAATGAACACAGTGATCACTAATCAACATCATGTCCATTTACAAGCTGATTATTATACAAATTAAGGAGGGTCCGTATGAAAATATTAAAGGATAGACTGATTGTATTGTTACCCTTGATCATATTGGCTGTTGTTTTCATTTTTTGTCTTACAATGGTCCCGTCAGTAAATCCAACTCCTAAAAATCTGCCGATTGCAATCGTCAATGAAGACAACGGATTGGAACTGCCTAACCAAACAAAACTCAATATGGGTCAGACGATTGTGGAAAATATGAAGAGTGCATTAAAAGCGCAATCAGGAGAAGAGCCTGCAATAAAGTGGATCGAGGTAAAAAGCTATGCAGAGGTACAAAATGGATTAAATAATCAAGAATATTACGCAGCCCTTGTCATTCCGAGAGATTTCAGCCAAAAGCAGGCTTCTCTTCAAACTGCAAATCCTTCTTCACCAAAGGTGCAAATATTGGTGAATCAAGGCATGAATACTGCAGCATCCAACATGGCAGGGCAAATGCTGAATACTGTAGTTGACAATATGAATGCCAACATGCGTACACAGCTACTGGCAGGCTTTGAGAAGCTTGGGAAAACCTTGACTCCGCAACAGGCAGCTGCTTTAGTTTCACCGGTTACAAAAGAAGTGAGAAACATCCATGAAACGGGTACACATAGCGCAAACGGGAATGCACCCGTATCATTATTCCAACCACTTTGGATGGCAAGCATCGTTGGAGCAGCTATTGCCTTTATAGTAATGAACAAGCTAGTTTTCACAAATCGAGCAGAAGCGTTCTTTGCGAGGATCATACAAGTGCTGATCGGTGCCATACTTGCCTTAGTCACTGGGTTTGGTATGTCCTGGATCACTGATGGATTGATCGGGCTCCATATCCCTCAATTTACAGATACAGCTTTCTTTCTAGCCATTACGTATTTCTGCTTTTTCTTAATGATCTCTGCCGTTCTTTCATGGATTGGCTTTAAAGGAATGCCCATTTTTGTTCTCATTCTTTTCTTTGGAGCACCGCTTTTGGCGATGGCACCGGAGTTTATGTCCACCTTCTACCGTGAATGGGTTTACTCCTGGTTACCGATGCGTTTTATGGTGGCGGGCCTCCGCGAATTATTTTTCTTTGGAAAAGGATTAAGCTTGAACGAGTCTACCTCTGTTTTGTTGGAAATTGGTGCAGGCAGCCTTGTCGTATTATTGTCTTCCGTACTAAAACCAGCTGCGAAACAAGAACTGGCGGAGAAGGCTCAATCAAGCATGTAGACAATCGAAAAGCCCTAACTGCCAAAAAGCGCGGTTAGGGCTTTTTTGTTTATTTACTCGTGCTGGCTTCCTGATAGGTTACCGTACTATTCACCACTTTTTTTGTTCTTACGAATCCTTCTCACAACAAACAAAGCTGCTGCTCCTCCCGCTCCAAGCAAAAGCAGCGCAGGCGAGTTACCAATTACAAATACAAGCAAGCCTTGCGCACCATTTGAAATTCCCGTCACACTCTTTTTAAAGGCCGCTCCAATTCTCTCTCCAAGCGTCGAGGCGTTGGGCGTAAGTGACCGGACCTCCGTAAGCTCAATCCGGACTGTACTGTAATCAACGAGGGAATCATACTTTTTCAGCGTTGTTGTCAAATTTTCAATTTCATAACGTACAGATGCGAGCTCCTTTTCAATTTCTATAACATCCTTAAGTGAGCCTGTTTGCTTGAGCAATTCAAGAAGTCTTTCCTCTTGGGTTTTCAGCGATTTTAATCGGGCTTCCGTGTCAAAATATTGATCGGTCACGTCCTCTGTCATAATTTGCTTAGAGACGATATTTCCAATATTACCGGCTTCCTTCAAGTAATCGTCCAGCTTGTTTGCTGGAATGCGAATCGTATATGAAGCAGACCGCGCAGAGCTGCTATTTTCTCCTGCGGATACTCCCGAAACGCTGCTACTCTCCACATAGCCGCCAAACTTTCCTGCAGATGCTTCAATCTTGCTGATTGAGGCAGCAAATTCGGTTGTTTCCATACGCACTTCGACGTTTTTAATAAGCTTTCGATTTTCCGCAACAGATGGCGTATCCGTTGCTGGTGCGGCCGTATCCGCTTGCTGCTCCGCCGTTTCCTTCGCCTTTGGTGCGGCATCTTGCATTTTTGCAGCTCCAGACGACATTGACATCTCTGTGCTGCCTTTCTCTTCAGCGTTAGAACAGCCCGTGAACAGCGCTATGACAAAACATAGCACTGCGAAAAGCCTTTGAATGCTCTTTCTATTCATATGAATCCCCCTCTTCTTATCTCTGAAGCGGAAATGCAAAACGCCATTCCCCTTGCTTTCCAAAAAGCTTTGTAATTTCAACTTCCAGCTCAAAGGATGAAGGCAGCTGCTTATTGTTAAGAACAGAAATAGTCCCGCGAACGAATTCTCCTGCCTGGGTCTCATGAATTTCATAGTTCAGTTCATTACCATCTGCATACAATTGCAAATTCGTTTTTTCAATTGCCGGCGCATTTGCTTCATGATCTATCGGAACTTCGTACGTAATCTCTAGACGATCCTCATCATAAAGAACCTCTTTAATTTGCAGCGCTTTGATTTCCTGTACCTCTGCTTTCTTTTGTTTTAACGCGCTCTGCGGCGCCTGATCAGCCTGCGACATCTCAGTGGAAAACGATGTATTTTCCATCTCATCCATTTGCGAGAACAAAAAAAGTGATGAAAGAATGGCTGCACCTATAGAAACCATTGTCCCCTTATACCGCCGCTTTCTCTTCCCCCGCTTTTCCGCCTCTGCTTTGTTCACCGCACTATATAATACTCGCTGCAGTTCATCGGCCGGGATTTCTATATTCTCGATGTCCTCCTTAAATTTATGAAAGTCCTCACTCATTGATGCACCCCTCCTTTACCTCAAGCCTAAGCTGCTGAAGAGCGCGATGAAGATTCGATTTCACCGTACCTTCAGGAATTCCTAATATGTCTGCAATTTCAGCAACGGTTAAATCTTGATAATATCGTAAAATAATGATAGTTTTATGGCGCTCGTTTAGCTTATCAATTGCATCATACAAATCCATCTTGTCATCTATCCCTATTTCCCTTGCCGGCACCTTGCTGGACAGATCCAGCTCTAGCGGAATGACCTTTTGCTTCTTTTTTAAAAGATCGAGCGCGCTATGAATCAGAATTCTCGTGAGCCATGTGGTGAAATATCTTGGATCTCGAATCGTTGCAACCGAGGTAAAGGCTTTATAAATCGTCTCCTGCACAATATCAAGTGCATCATCCTGATTTTTCACATATAAAAAAGCTGTTCGATACAGCCTTGCCTGCTCTGCTTCAATCAACTGCAGAAATGCTTGCTTATTTCCTTTTTTTGCTTTCTTTACGAGCTGCTCCGCATCCATCCTACCCCTCCTATTCGCGGACTATGTATGGCATTCTTTCATTAGACGTTTGATACCTGTATTTCGTTCCAATTTATTTTATAATTTATAAATACCTTCTTCGGCTGTTAAACAATACGAATAAAGATATATTGGAGAGGATGAATCATCATGACTGAAAAAGAAAAAATTAATGTGTGAATTGGCGGCAGGGCTGCCATTAATCCTGGAATAACAATCGGAGATAACGTTGTCATCGCTTCCGGTGCCGTCGTAACAAAGGATGTACCTGACAATGTCGCAGTTGGGGGAAATCCGGCTAAAATACTAAAGGTCATTAAATTATAAAACCGTCGTGTTTCAAATTTTTTTCACCATAGCTTTTAAATTCATACATATTTTTATACAAATAACAAACCATAAAAAAAGGAGAAAAAGCAAACACTCGCTCTTTCTCCTCTAGACATTAAGCTGGCTGCTGCAGCTTTTCATTTTTACGGCTTTTTTGATTCTTGAAGTAACCTACTCCTAATACAAGGGCTGTTACAGCTGCTAGAATCAAGTACGCAATCACTCCGTGCGGGATTTCCACTAATTCATTTAAGCTTCTGTCCTTTAGAATCATCTCACCAGCAGTCCATGATAAAATCCCTGCACCGGCATAGGCGATCCATGAGTAACGCTCCATCGCTTTTACAATTGCTTTGGAACCAAAAATCATAATTGGAATACTAATGATGACACCAAGGGCAATCATGCCAATATGACCGTGGGCAGCCCCAGCGACGGCAATTACATTGTCCAAACTCATGACCGCATCAGCAATGATAATTGTTTGAATCGACTTCATCAATCCATTATGGGATTTAATGTTCGCTTCTTCTTCCCCTTCAACCAGTACCTTGTAAGCAATCCAAAGCAGCAATGCTCCTCCTACAAGGTTCACATAAGGAATTTGCAGCAAATATACTATGATTGCTGCAAAAGCAATCCGCAGCACAACCGCTCCCGCAGTTCCCCAGAAAATCGCTTTTGCTTGCTGCTCCTTCGGCAGATTTCTTGTTGCCATCGCAATTACGACCGCATTGTCCCCAGATAGAATAATATCAATAGCAATAATTTTGAGTAAAGCAATTAACGCACCTGAAGAAACGATCGCACCTAAAACGGGAAATACATATTCCATACAATACTGCCTGGCTACTAAAATCACATGAAATCTAGAATAATAGATTGCAGGGCAATCTCCGAACCAGGAAAAGAGACATACTGCAGCGCTTCTCACACCATTTTATGAAAAATGCCTTCTGAGAGGCGTCATGAGCAGCAAACAATGTTACAATAGGCCGCTTGCCGCTAAGATTTTATAACCAGGAATCACACCTCCTGTAATCAACAACTCTGGTTCACTGATTGCCTTATGCCTACCCTATAGGCATCCTCTAGACCGCACTGCTTGTCCGGTACACAGACGAATCTAAAAAGTAGTTCTTTTGACCTTATTCATTATAGCATAACTTATGACGATTTTGTGTATAAGATTTTGGAAAGCACAAAGAAAAACATCGGCGTCACCTGCGCAATGTTCGGGTGTGTTCTATCTCACCCAAACCATGCATAGTAGCGCCCATGCTTAAGCCATTCACAGCAGCTCTAGCCGTCACTTTCATTTTGGCTCTCCATAAACCGAAGCAGCCCCTCCGGATTCCTACTCCCGATTAGCAATTCCTCTCCATCCGCAAACCGCAGCTTTAGGCCACGCTTGCTGCCCATTATATAAGCCCAGCCCTTAGCCGGTACCCATCTTAATCCCAGACCACCATACGACAGCAGATGATAACTGACAACTTCAATTTCTATGACCTTTGTATACGGAATGTATCGCGACTTAAGGGGGGGAAAATGAACCGTAATGCCATCCTGATCTGCTTGCGTGACAAGTCTCATCGTTAAGAAAAAGAGCGGCAGCGCTAAACCTAGCAGGCCCCCCATCCAAAGCTCCGCATTACTCGCCGGCTTATCCCCAAATGAGCTTCCAAAAAACACCTGTTGAATCAGTCCATACCATATAAATCCGCTTACTAATATGATAGGCATGCACATATACCACGGCATATATTGAACTTCTTGATATGTTTGCTTCATTCCTTCCCACCTCCTTCCTGCTCAACTCCCAGAAAAGCAGAATGAACAAAATTTGATACATCCGACTTCAGTTTTCCTTCATTCTACCATACCGTCCAAGCGGACAAAGAGAATTTCACCGCCAATTCAAAATACAATTCCAGACAAATCGAATTTCCATAAAAATATGGTAAACAAAATCAACAATCTATGCTATAATGATAAAAAACAAGTGCGTATTTCGGAGGAGCCTGTCACCATGGGATAACTATGTCCTATGGTGACAGGCTCTTTTTGTGTTTTTTTTGAAATACTTGCACACGATATACCATAGAGAAAGGCGGGAATATATATGTTGGTATTTCAACTTGCAATTATTTTGCTTGCCTCCAAAATTGCTGGAGACATAAGCGTAAGATTAGGACAGCCTTCCGTTCTTGGAAAGCTCCTCATCGGTATTGTGCTTGGGCCGTCTGTATTAGGACTTGTTCACGATACAGAAATATTAGAGGAGCTCAGTCAAATCGGTGTTATCCTATTGATGTTTATCGCCGGATTGGAAACAGATATGGATGAATTCAAACGTACGGGGAAAGCATCCTCTCTTGTAGGAATTGGCGGAATTATTGTTCCTCTTCTTTTAGGCTATGTATCAGGAATGATTTTAAATTTGTCTTCCATAGAATCCTGGTTTTTAGGATTGCTGCTGTCAGCAACAAGCGTGAGCATTTCTGTACAGGCTCTTAAGGAGATGAATCAGTTAAAATCCCGTGAAGGAGCAACGATTTTAGGTGCCGCTGTCATTGATGATGTTGTCGTCATTATTGCGCTGGCATTTTTGATGAGTATGGCCGGCGGAGATGTTCATTTAGGAACAATCATTTTGAAGAAGATCGTATTCTTTGCAGCGGCAATTCTTATAGGATGGAAAATTGTTCCTTGGCTTCTTAAACAGTTCGCACCGCTGCGGGTGACTGAAGCTGTCATTTCTGCTGCTTTAATTATTTGCTTTATGTATGCGTACTTGGCAGAGTATGCAGGGGTAGCAGCAATTATCGGTGCATATATTGCCGGGGTTTCCATCAGTGTAACAACCTACAAGCATGAGATTTTTGAAAAGGTAGAAACAATTAGCTATTCTATTTTTGTGCCGGTGTTTTTTACATCCATCGGTGTGAGTGCACAATTTTCCGGAATTCTAGAAAACATCGGCTTAATTCTTTCATTAAGCATTGTAGCCATTGTAACAAAGCTAGTTGGTGCGTCGTTAGGCGCAAAAGCCTCCGGGTTCGGCTGGAGAAGCTCGTTAGGCATCGGAGCGGCTATGGTGTCGCGCGGTGAAGTAGCGTTAATTATCTCAGCCATTGGACTCGAGAGCAATCTGCTCAGTCAAGAGCTGTTCGCAGTTATTGTTGTCGTTGTTCTTGTGACAACGATCGTAACACCGCCAATGATGAAGTTGCTGTTTACACAGCAGAAGCAATTAAAGGGTGCTGCTGCAACGGATTCGCAGCACTAAACAAACTGTAACAAGAAAAGGCCAGTCTCCTGCTGAGCTGAAGGAGACTGGCTTTTTCACAGACATCTATATTGCTTTAGGATTACTTAGACGTTCGTCGATAACGATATTGCAGCCACTGATATCGAATGAAGCAGCCAATGCAAAAGCCTAAAATCGCTATAAAAGCAGCCAACGCCACCATCGCAGTAAAAATATAGGCTGCAATCATCCAATGGGCTAAGTAGCTAACAAGCCCAATCGTCAAACATACTACTGCAATCTTTTGATTGAATTGCTGCTGCTCCCAATCCTCTGGAATATACTCAGAGGGTGATTTACGTAAAAAGAGCCTAGCAAACCGCATCACCGGATTGAAATGAAAAATTAGACCCATTAGCCCGGCTATAAGCGGCAACGCAAGCAACCATGCCTGTCCAGAAACCCAGGTAGCCAGTACACTCACTACGAGAAACCATTGGTTCGTTCGGACAAGAGGACGAGGAATGGAGCGAATTTCTTCCTTCATCATAATTCACACCTTTTATATAAAAGTATGTGAATGAGAGTGCTCTTTCATCCGCTTATAAAAGAGTCTGTTTATATAGCAAATAAAGAAATCGACGCGAAAAGAGCTGATCTCACAAGATGCTTGCCAGCTTGTAAGATCAGCTCTTTGTTTGTAAGTATATTGCTTTCATCCAGCTGCATCACAATGACTCCAGCCTCCGTATCCATTTAGATATATGTCATCTTCCTCCAAATAAAATCTATTTTATCGCCCATTGGCTTCCTTTCGCTCTCTCATTAGTAAATCTTCCATAAAAGCAAGCAAATCTAAGCGAAGCTCCGGCCGTTCTAATGCGAGGTCAATCGTAGCTTGTATAAACCCAAGCTTATCACCAACATCAAAGCGGCGTCCTGTAAGCGGAAGGGCGAGCAGCGGATGGTTCAGGCATAGCTCCTTCAATGCATCCGTAAGCTGAATCTCTCCTCCTTTTCCGGGCTGCAGCTGCTGCAAAATCGGGAAGATTGACGGCTTTAAAATATAGCGGCCGATAACCGCAAGCCGTGATGGCGCTTCAGCTAATGATGGCTTTTCTACCACATCCTGCACATACATCGCTTCTTTTGCGCTTTGCATGATATCTGTCTTCGGTGCCACAATCCCGTATTTATGCACATCCTCAGGCGCCACTTCTCTTACGCCAAGTACCTCTGTATCAAATTTCTCATACAGGTCAATCATTTGTCCGAGAGCCGGTTTGTCAGACACCATAATATCATCGCCAAGCAGTACTGCAAACGGTTCGTCGCCAATGAATTGCTGCGCACATAACACGGCATGCCCAAGTCCAAGCGCCTCCTGCTGGCGGATGTAGTGAATATTCGCCATTTTTGAAATGCCTTGCACCGTTTGCAGCATTTCGTGCTTTCCTGTTTCAGCGAGCGTTTTCTCAAGCTCAATTGATTTGTCAAAATGGTCCTCAATAGATCGCTTATTCCGTCCTGTCACAATAATAATGCTTTCAATGCCGGACCAAACGGCCTCTTCGATAATATATTGAATGGCCGGCTTATCAACAAGCGGCAGCATTTCCTTTGGCTGCGCCTTTGTGGCAGGTAAAAATCTCGTTCCAAGCCCTGCCGCAGGGATAATAGCTTTTTTCACTTTCATTATATCTCACTCCTTGTTTGTTCCTTCTGTGTAAATACCCAAAGCCGGCTGCCGATATAATTCACGACTACACCAAATCCAGTTGCGATTAGCTTGCTGATCCAAAGATTCCATTGATACGTGTCGTATAAGAGAAACAGCAAACCAAACGAACACAGCAGAGAAGCCCCGTTTACAGCGAGAAACTTGATAATCTCCGGCATGTTCACACCGTGCGTAAGGCCAAACGTCCATTTCCTATTAAAGAAAAAGCTGTTTGCTGTCCCGCAGGAATACGATAACACCTGGGCTGCTGTGTATGGTACTCCTATGAAATGAAGAAGAAAAAAGGCAGCAAAGTCGACAGCCGTATTCATTCCCCCTACTATGCAAAAGCGTAAAAACTGAATGGCGCCTTGCTTATTGCCCAGCACTTGCGCTCACCTCTTTATGCACAGAGACTTCAGCATACGGATTGTTCCGCAGCAAATAAAGCGGGCGTCCCTTCGTTTCATCGTAAATTCTGCCAACATACTCTCCAAGAACTCCGAGCAGAATAAGAATAACCCCATTTAACAGCAGCACGCAGGCAATGAGCGATGTCCAGCCAGCAATCGTGCTTGTTGTAAACAATCGCAGGAATAATGTTACCAGTAAATACACAAAGCTTGAGAAGGAGATGAAAAAGCCAAGATACGTTGCCAGCTTTAATGGTTTATAGGAAAATGATGTAATCCCGTCCATCGAGAAGCGAAGCATTTTCTTAAGCGGATATTTCGTTTCTCCCGCAAAGCGCTCATCACGTTCGTATTCGATTGCTGTTTGGCGAAAGCCTACCCAGCTTACAAGCCCGCGAACAAAGCGGTTTTTTTCTCGAATGCTGCGCATTGCTTCGCATACACGGCCGTCCATTAAACGAAAATCCCCTGTATCGACCGGAATGTCAACCTCAGTTAACGATCGGAGCGTGCGATAAAATACAGCAGCAGTCCATTTTTTAAACAACGTCTCTCCCTTTCGCTTTGAACGCTTCGCATACACAACCTCGTAGCCTTCCTTCCACTTTTCAATCATGTCAGGAATTAATTCAGGCGGATCTTGTAAATCAGCATCAATAATAACAATCGCATCACCTCGCGCATAGTCCATACCTGCTGTAATTGCGATTTGATGCCCAAAATTGCGCGAGAAGTCCAGCAGCTTTACACTATGGTCCCGTTTTGAGATTCCCTCTACAATTTCCGCTGTGCGGTCCTTGCTTCCATCGTTGATGAACAATAGCTCATATGGCTCTTGTAATGATTTCATTACATCTGTTAGACGGCGATATGTTTCCTCTACGACAGCTTCCTCATTATAGACAGGAATAATGACGGAATACCGAACAGTTTGACTCATCTGATAACCTCCTAATCTTTTTACAGCCGGCGGCTCGTCGGTGCGAGCCGCGCCTGCTCACCCTTTATTTATGGCTCTTTTCTAAACAATTGCTGCTTCAGGAATAAAAGAGCGTGTTTCGATATAAGCAAGAGGCTGTTCGCCTCTTGCAACTGATCTCTCATTTCCGACTTCCCGTCTCTTCTCCCAGTGCTTTATACGTGCTGCTTGGCAAGAAAAACAAGCAATAATATCTGCGGAAACAGCCTTATTTATTAATTTGATACAGTGTACCTGATCCACCCATTCCCATTGTGTTTGACTGGGATGAGCTTCCTTGCCATTCACTTGCCGGTACCTCTGTGCTGTGCTCCTTAATCCAAGTCAGTACATCTGAATTGCCTCTATCTGGACCATTATCTGAAATATAGAAGAATTTAATTTCATTATTGTCTACCATTTTTTGAAGCTTTTCGACTGTAAGTGCAGGGTCTTCTCCTGAGAATCCGCCCATTGCCATAACTGCTTTTCCTGTTTCAATAATATACGAGGAAGCAGCGTTAGAATTTGTAGTTCCAAATAAGAATGTTTCACCTGTATTGTTCTTTGTCACATAGCTAAGCAATGCTTCATTCACTCCGCTTCCCTGTCCGCCGCCTATTCCGGATCTTCCGCCGTCCTGTGCTGCTCTTGCTTCAGTACCTGTGCCACTTGGTTGTGATCCCCCATTTTGTGTCATTGTACCATTCATTTGCTGCCCTCCATCTTGTGATATCGTGCTGCTAGTCGAACTATTTTCAGACGTTGCTCCAAATGATGGCGGTCCGCCCTGCGGCATATTGCCGTCATTTGGCCCATTGCCCATCATACCGCCTGGTCCGCCTTGGCTGCTTGGACCCGCTTGCGGTATCATTGTGTTATCACCGTAAATAATCGGTGTCGCTGCCCAATATAACGGGCCAATCAATAAAGCAAGCATTCCTGCTAAAGCTATCCGTGAAGATAGCGTTTTGTTTGAACGAGCAAAGAATAATGCGAGTGCTGTCCCCATCCCTGCAACACCTACAGCAATTAACCAGCCGATGCCGATTGTGCTGCTATATGCCTGCAAAATATACAATTGGAATGCTGTTGTTACGACAATAGAAGAAGGTAATAACCATGTTTTCCATCCTTCCTTATTGCGATACTTGCTCCAAAGCTCTACCCAGCCCGCTCCAGAAATTCCTGCGATTGCTGGTGCCAGCATGATTAAGTAATAGTGATGGAAGAAGCCCGCTACACTAAAGAATGCTGCAATTGGCAATAACCAGGCTAACCAAAACAAAGTCTCGATTTGTTTATCCGTAAATTTCTGACGAAGACGAATACCCGCAAGTAATGCTGCGCTTGCAAATGCTGCAAAAGGAAGCAGCCAGCTTGCTTGTCCTGACAATTCCTTTTGGAAGAGGCGAAGCGGACCTGCTTGACCTGTGCCAAATAAGCCGCTGGCACCGTTACCGCCCATTCCTCCTTGTAGTCCCCCGCTTGGCGGAGTGCCTCCGTTTTGTTGTGTATTTGTTGTATCATTTTGTGTCTGTTGTGCATTTGCTGTATTCCCATTGTTTTGTTGGCTCGCGGCTGTCGTATCCTGTTGCTTCGTGCCGCTTCCACTCTGCCCGCCTACAGAATTATTACCTGTCAAACGGGAAAGCCCGTTATACCCAAAGGCAAGCTCTAGAACAGAGTTTGTGGAGCTGCTGCCGATATAAGGACGATCCTCTGCTGGAATCGAATCTACTACAACAGCCCATGACACGGACACACCAAACATAAGCATTGTTGCTGCTACAAGACCTATTAATTTCTTTTTCCATTGTGCTTTAAAAGCAAGAACATATAATAAGTAAAATGCTGGAGCAACCATAAATGCCTGCATCATTTTCATATTAAAGCCAAGACCAATCATAGCAAAGGCGCCAAGCACCCAGCCAAGCTTGCCGCTGCGAACGCCGCGAAGCAGCATCCATGCTCCAAGAAGAAGCGTAAACACTAATAAGCTGTCAATATTATTCGTACGGCTCACCGCTACCGCAACTGGCATACATGCCATAACTAAGCTCGAAAGCCGCGCGGCTGTCCTGCCAAACGTCGGTTTCACAAGTGTATACATAAGCAGTACCGAGCCTACTCCTGCTAAAGCCTGCGGCAAAATAACACTCCAGCCATGTACACCAAAGACTGCAGCAAACGCTGTTTGCACCCAAAATACAACCGGCGGCTTATCTACCGTAATAAATCCGGCTGGATCAAACGAAGCGTAAAAGAAATTATGAAAGCTTTGCAGCATACTTGTAACCGCCGCGGTGTAATATGCGTTTGCGTTTCCGCTGTTCCAAATATTGAAGATATTTAAGAAAGCGGAGAGTATGGCGATTCCGACGAGAACAATGTCAAACCGCCTATGTTGTTTTGTGTTCATGTTCTATTTCTCCTCTCATCCCTTACCCTAGACTCAGCTCTAGGTTTGTTCTTATTTCTGACTGTCTCTAGCATACACACTGAAACTGAATTGCCCCTTAAGAGAAACTGAGCACTTCTTGAGGGATAGCTGAATGTTTGCTGAAAGCAAGGCTTCCAGCCAAAATAAGAAAAGATCTTACTACCCACTCTTGTCCTGTCGAAGAATAATCCACGTACAAGTCGCTTTTTTCCTCATTGATACAGGCATTTTCCTCATAGAGAACAGGCCGATAAAGCTAGACAACGAGAAAAGCGGAATCGGTCCGCCTTTGTTCGCGAAGGCGGATAAATCAGTCTCTGAAGAAGTTGAGGGGATATAGTTCCTGAACAAAGAGTTGCAATTCTTGTGAGAGTAGGATATTCATAAAAAAACGCCATCCTTTTTAATAATTCTAGTAAAAGGATAGCGTTTTTCTCTTCTAGAGAACATATCGTTAGATCAGCTTGATGGGCATGCGTCAGAACCCCTATATCCAGAAAATTAACGAGGAATGAATGATTCTGTTTAGGACTCTTGATATAAACCCTGTTCTTTCATACGTAAAGCTTTCGGTTTTGAGTTAACCAAGACAATACTGGTAATAATCAGAACAAGTCCCGCCACCAACTTAAAGGTTACCGTCTCACCAAAGAAGATGACGCTGGTCATAAGCGCTATTAGCGGTATAAGAAAGGTAAAAGAACCCACTTTGCTTGCTTCGCCCGAGCCGACAAGTTTAAAGAAAGCAAGCCAGCCCAAAGCAGTAACGAAAACCGAAATAAACAACAAATTCAATATGAATGGCATTTTCCAGACGATATCATTCCAATTTTCAATGGAGGAACCGATAACTAATAATACGATTCCGCCAATGAAAATCTGAAGAGCAACCACCCAGACGGCATCCACCCGTGCTGCTGTTTTCTTCATATATATCGTACCGAAAGTCCAACAAACCGAGCTTCCTAAACCGAGCAAAATCCCAACAGATGAAATATGGCCAGAACCTCCGTTAAGGCTGATTGCAGCGACTCCGAGGAAACCAAGAATCAGGCCAACAATTTTCCGGAAGAACATTTCTTCCCCCAGCCACACCCAAGAGCAAATGCCAAGCAGTACCGGTTGAAAGAAAACAATCGTTGCAAAAAGTCCGGCAGGCAGAAATTTCAGCCCTATGGTTTGGAGTACGTAAAATACAATAATGTTCAAAACTGAGGAGATGAGATAGATGTGCCACGTATTTTTCAGATCAAGCTTTTTGTAACGGGGTAAAGCGAAGAGAACTAATATGAGACCCCCAATAAATATCCTCAAGCCGGCAAAAAGTAATGGAGGTGTGAACTCGAGCGCATATTTGGATAGCGGCCAGTTTACCCCCCACATAATAACAAGAAACAAAATATAAACAGCTGCCCGCGTACGCGAAAGTTGTAACATACCTCTTCAACTCCTGTTATTTATTTCTTATCATGATACAATGTATCTTATAATAAATAAAATGAATGTTTATTATAGGAGGTATATCAAAATTGTTATGACTCATTCACAACTTCTATTGTTCGTAAAAATAGCCGAGACCGGAAACTTCACAAAAGCAGGACAAGAATTGAATATGACACAGCCTGCTGTTAGTCGCGCCATCTCTACGCTTGAATCGGAATTAGGGGTCACACTCATTATTCGAGATAGAAAAAAAGGAATTATTCTTACAGATATAGGCGAACGTTTACTTGTGATATTTAGAGAGATTTTGAATGGCTTTAATAGGGTGGAGCAAGAAGTTACAGCTGAAAAGGGCTATGAGGTCGGAATAATTCGCATCGGATCCTTTCCGATTGTTTCTGCCCACTTCTTGCCTAAGATTCTGCGGGTCTTTGGAGAGAAGTATCCCGGAATAAAATTTGAACTGTATGAAGGAACAATCGAGGAGATTAAAGAATGGCTATCGTCTAGATTCATCGATGTCGGCTGGATTATGCCGCCCAATGATGAGTTTGACATCCTTCCGTTTCTCAAAGACAATTTGTGTTTACTCTTGCGAGACGATCATCCCTTGCAGAACCATCCGCACATTCAAATCACCGATTTGAGTAATGAACCTATGATTCTTTGTAAAGGCGGTTTTGATACGCCGATTTACGAACTGTTTCACAAATCCGGAGCCACCCTGCAGGCAAAATTCGATGTTCATAACATAAACGCGGCGTTAAATATGGTTCAAGAAGGGCTGGGTACGGCGATCGTATCCAAAATCTCGTTGTCGATGTCAACATTACCGCCTAATGTCCAAGTCCGTACGATTAACCCGCAGCCGTTTAGAGAAATCAACTTGGCGATTCCTTCCTTAAAAGAGGCTTCTGTCGCGGTTAAGCTGTTCATACAAACAGCAAGAGAGCTTTATTTATCCGATCTTCACTCAACATGACAAAAATGTCACTTTAGATGTTGTTAAGTCGATGGCTGGAGGACAAATTAGTCGGTATAGTATGGTGGTGAAGGAGGGCGAAACAATGGCTAAAATTATACAAACAAAGAACTTATTGAAATCTTACGGAAAAACACAAGTCTTAAAAAATATTGATTTGACAATTGAACAAGGGGAATTCACCGCGATTATGGGGCCATCTGGCTCTGGGAAAACGACATTAATGAATACCCTCTCAACGATTGACACCTTTAACGGCGGGGATGTTTGGATCGAGGGAAAATCGCTGTTAGATTTGAAAAAGAAAGCCTTACGGGAATTCCGCCAAAAACGAATGGGATTTATTTTTCAAGATTACAACTTACTGGATACATTAACAGTGAAAGAAAATATTCTGCTGCCGCTCTCGTTACAAAAAACACCTGTCGCAGAAATGGAGAAGCGATTAGCAAAATTAATTGAAGCGTTAAATATTGAATCGATCTTACATCATTATCCGTCTGAAATTTCCGGTGGCCAAAAGCAGCGCACGGCTGCAGCACGGGCGATCATTACCAATCCAGCGATTGTGTTTGCTGATGAGCCGACGGGTGCACTTGATTCCCGATCTGCTACCCAGCTGCTAGAACAAATTCAATTGCTCAATAAAACATTTAAGACAACGGTTCTGATGATTACCCATGATCCGTATGCAGCGAGCTACTGCCAGCGTGTAATTTTTCTCCGTGACGGAAAAATCGTCAATGAAATGTTTAAAGGTGAACAATCAGAAAAAGAATTCTTTGACCGAATCCTAACGATTCAAAGTGCCATAGGGGGCGATCGACGATGAGTTTGCTCGATTTATCATGGCGCAACATTAAACGAGATTTTCGGCTGTATTCGATCTATTTCATTTCCATGCTTATCGGAGTCATCATTCATTTTACGTTTTCATCCTTAATGTTCAATGACGATATTTTAGCTGCGATCGAAAATAAAGAGAACTTCCAAATCAGCGTGTCCATCGCGTCTGTTGTGGTATTCCTGTTCATTATTTTCTTCATCCTTTATGCTAATTCGTTTTTTATGAAACAGCGAAAAAAGGAATTTGGGATGTATTTGCTTTACGGAATGAGTGAACGGCAAATTGCCTTGATGGTCTTTCTTGAGACTTTATTTCTCAGCGCGATTTCACTCGTCAGCGGGATTTTGGTCGGCGGTTTACTATCAAAATTCTTTGGCATGCTGTTGATGAATTTGATGCAATACGATGATGTAATTTCCTTTGCCTTCCCGATAGAGGCAGTGGGGTTCACCATTCTTTTATTCATCTTATTGATTAGCATTATTAGTGTCCAAAGTTATTTAAGTGTGCGCAGGGTCCAATTGATAGAATTATTTCATGCAAAAGCAAAAATGGACAAGCCGCTTAAGTTTTCCTCATGGCTTGCATTATTATCAGTCCTGTTGATAGGAGTAGCCTTCTTTCTCATAAGTCAGGCAGGAAACTCGTTTTTTTGGAAAGAAAACCTCATGGCAAGCATGATTGCAGTGACAGTGGGAATCATCGGTGGGACATACTTATTTTTTCGACAATTTTCTGGCTGGGTTTTGGAAAAGATGTGCCACCGGGAAAAATATTATGAGGGTAACAAGATGTTATGGATTTCTTCTTTGCGTTTTTCGATTCGTGGAAATACCTTGAATCTTACCTTTATTTCATTATTCAGTGCGGTAATCATTTTTTTAGTAGGCTTCGTTTCCATTAACTATGCGGTTCAATTTGATGCGGTGGGGAGAGAATATCCGAACCATATTGCGTTTGCCTCGCAGGATGAAAAAACACAGAAACAAATTGAACGAATCATTGAGGAGGAACATCCGATTATTGATCATAAGAGGATCGAGGGGCTATCTGCAAAACCAGTTACTGACAGGGAAATCGCCTTTGAAGAGGCATATGAATTTACTGAAAAAGTCCTTCTATTCTCAGAGTCACAATTTAATGACATCGTCAGTCTGCGCGGCGATGAAGGACAAGTGAATTTGCAGAATCAAGAAGCGGTTGCCCTTTCAAAAGGAATAGATCAACCAATAAAGTTTACAGAAAGCAAACAGCCAAGATTTACCGTACACCTTAAGGAAGAAACTACATTCAATCTGGTTGAAAAAAGAGACTATGCTTTACTAAGCAGGGCTACAGAGTCAAGCGGCAATGTAGGCATGAAACCTTCCATATTGATTATTTCCGATGAAGCATTTGAAAGCCTAAAGCGGGAGGAAGTCCTTGCCTCGTTCGAAATCTATCAAATCGAGGATGCCAAAAATGCTGCTGCTTTATCGCGAAAAGTTCGTGCCCTTGTTTCAAAAACACCGGGAACGTACTACGCTTCGTTTTCCGATCTTTATTCGATTCAAATTGAAAGTTCATCCTTGCTGTTATTTTCCGCTGCTTTTCTAGCAGTCATCGCATTATTTTCCTTAGGAAGCATCATCTATTTCAAGCAATTACGAGAAGCGACAGAAGAACAAAGACAATATTCGATTTTACGAAAAATCGGAGTGGATGACAGTGAAATGAAATGGGTCATACGCAAACAATTACTGTTTGTGTTCTTGCCTCCGCTCTTCCTCGGTATGCTTCACAGCTGGTTTTTCCTGTATTATCCACTCTTGGAGGAAGTAAAAGATTTCCCACAACTCACATCGATTATTACAGCGGTCCTGATTCTGTATTTTGTCATCTATTTTCTGTTTTATTTATCCTCTTCCAGTGTTTACTTTAAAATTGTCAACCAAAAAAACGCAATGAGCTAGTCATTGCGTTTTTTGCTGTAAAAATAAATACGGATCATCATCTTTCGGAAAATGAATGATAAATTGGGTATATACGCCGACCTCGGACGTGCAGGTAATATAATGGCCAAGCTTGTTCGATAATTGCTGCGCCAAATATAAACCCATTCCTGTCGACTTCGTATACGTCCGTCCCGTCTCTCCGGTAAAACCACGATTAAAAATTCGCGGAAGGTCTTTTTGGCTGATGCCAATCCCGCTGTCCCGAATTATGAGCCGTTTTTCTTTTGGTGTTTCGGATGCTGAAATGGTAATCTCCCCGCCATGTTCTGTATATTTTAAACTGTTCGTCAATAACTGATTGACGATAAACTGCAGCCATTTAGGATCACTTTGAACCTCCAGTGAACCTGCCTGGATGTCAATGCGGATTTTTTTTGAAAAAAAGGTTTTCGAATGAGCCTTAACGATTTCTTTCGCAATCTGGATAATGTCACAATTTTGAATATCGTAATCCTGATTGAAGCTATCGAGCTTGGCGTAATAGAGAGCTTGATCGACATAATTTTCAATTTTCGTGATCTCTTCCCTTAAACTATCCGCGTCCATATCGGTTTGCTGCAGTAAGCGAAGAACCGCAATCGGTGTTTTTATCTCATGGAACCAGGAGACGATAAAATCATAATGCTCATTCTGCCTGTCTTGAATCCGATTCATTTCACGGATATGCTGCTTTTTCAGTTCATCGATGTGCTGCTTTGCGAATTCTCCTTCCAGCGACAAACTGTCATAATCCTCACTTTTCATTTGTCGGATCACACGTACATTTTGCTGGTAGCGAAATAATAAAAATCCGAGTAACACAATCGATGATAGAGCAAAGGCATAGAAGAATGTCTCCCATGCCAAGCCTCCATTACTATCGGTAAAAAATACCGCGGCTGAGATCAGGAAACCGGCTAGATACAGATAAATATAAGGCTTTTCATAGGCTAGATAGCGAAGGAAGGTCATTCGATCAAATACCCCATTCCTTTCCGGGTGACAATGAACTCCTCCAGCCCAAGCGCAGCGATTTTCCTGCGCATCCGGTTCACGTTCACGGTTAGTGTGTTATCATCGACAAACTGTTCTTCATTCCATAGTGCCTGCATTAAGTCCTCGCGCGAAACAATTTTCCCGATATTCCGCATCATCAATTGTAAAAGGATAAATTCATTTCGGCTTAACTCTGTGCTTTCTCCTTTATATTCAATTGTTGAATTGGTTACATTTAATTTCAAGCCCCGATGGATGAATCGGATGCTCTCACCTTCCTGATAGGTATATTTCCGGCGGATGAGCGCACTGACTTTCGCGACAAGAATATCCAAATCAAATGGCTTCTGGATAAAATCATCCCCACCCATATTAATCGCCATAATGATATCCATATTCTGATTTCTGGATGAAAGGAATATAATCGGCACCTTGGAAACCGAGCGTATTTGCTGGCACCAGTAGTATCCATCAAAAATGGGAAGATTGATATCTAATAGAATGAGGTGTGGATCTGCTTGCTCAAATTCCGTTAGCACCTGGTCAAATTGGGTCACTTCCACCACATCATACTGCCACTTTTTTAACGTATCAGCGACAATCCGTCTAATTTTTTCATCGTCCTCAATCATCATTATTCTATACATAAAATCCCTCATCATTGTAAGAATGGTCACTGCATTTATTTTAGCACAATCTTTGGGAGATTTTTATGCTAGGACTGACCGTTATTCCGACAACAACAAGCAAGCGGCACTCGTAACACTGGTACCGCTCGACCGCCTCTTTCACGATCGTTTGGACCACATTTTATTTAGTATGTAAGAGACATTACACTCTTACTTCATAAATTTAGTTTTTCTTACCTTGATGGCGATGGGATACAGTCCTTTTTTATTAAAATTCCAATACAACAAATCCATGCGCCGCAAGAACTACATCTACATGCTCTGCTTCATATGCAGATTCTTCGCCCGTCAGCAAGTTCGTAACCTTTTTGCCTTTTAAGTTAAACGGTACATCCACTGTAATTTCTTTATCAGAGTTGTTGAATGCAAATAGCACTGTCTGCTCTTCAAATGTTTTTGTATACATAATATGGTTTGTTTCATTGCTTGCCGCAATAAATCGAAATGTGCCTCGATTGCCGAATGCTGGGTTTTCCTTGCGTAAACGAATGCACGTAGCAACGAAATGAAACATATCTTTGTCCTGCTTTTCTTCATCCCAAATCATACACTTGCGGCAGCCGGGGTCCACATCCCCTGCTATACCAATTTCATCCCCGTAATAAATACAAGGTGTACCCGGAGACGAAAGCAGAAAGATAAACAGCTGTTTTACTTTTTCCTTATTATCCTTGCATACTGTTAAAATACGGGGTGTGTCGTGGCTTCCTAATAAATTGAAGGCTGCTTCGGCTATGTTTTCTGAATACATCATAAGTGCTTCTGATGTTTTGTATGCAAATTCTTCTGCTTGCATCGTACCTTGGGCGAAGAATTGAATGGCTGCACTTGAATAAGGGTAATTCATCACTGCATCAAATTGATCTCCTTGCAGCCACGGCATGGCATCATGCCAAATTTCACCGAGAATGTATACGTCCGGTTTAATAGCCTTTACCTCTTTGCGAAATGCACGCCAGAAATCGTGTCCCACTTCGTTTGCTACATCTAAGCGCCAGCCATCGATGTCAAACTCACGGATCCAGTAGCGGCCTACCTCTAATAAATATTCACGTACTTCTGGGTGAGAGGTGTTCAGTTTAGGCATCATATGAGTGAATGCGAATGTATCGTAGTTAGGTACAGGTTCTGTCTGTACGGGGAAGCTCCGAATGTAGAACCAATCTTTGTATTTCGATGATTCGCCTCTCTCTAATACATCCTGGAATTGTGCGAAGTAGAAACCGCTATGGTTGAATACGGCGTCCAGCATCACCTTTATTCCATTTTCATGACAAACCTGCACAAGACGTTTAAACGTTTCCTTATCTCCAAATTGCGGATCAATCTCCATATAATCTACTGTGTCGTATTTATGGTTTGTTGTTGCTTTGAAAATTGGTGTGAAGTAAATGCCTGTAATGCCTAATTGCACAAGATGATCCATATGCTGAATGACGCCTTCAAAATCGCCGCCGAAGAAGCTTGCCGGTGTCGGCTCTTCGCTGCCCCATGGCAATGTACCTTTAGGATTAAGCGAAGGATTTCCGTTACCAAATCGTTCCGGAAAAATTTGATACCATACTGTGTCATGCACCCAAGCAGGAGGAGTAAATACATCTTCTGCATTTAAATACGGGAAACAAAAATAAGGAGCAATATCCTTATTAACGATTTCATTAAAAAATCCTCTCTCCGTATATACAACTGTTTCCTCATCGCTTTTTAATTCAAAGCCGTAACGTAAACGCCGAAACTCTGGCTGAATCGCAACAAACCAATAGTCGAATAGCTCTGTAGCCGCTATTTTATGCATCGTGCTTGTTTTGTATTGCCAAGCACCTTCCTGCCATACATACGGATCACCATGAATGAGGGTTACTGTCTTTACATCATTCTTCTTAGTGCGCAAACGAATATGCAGCGTTTGTGTATCATAAGCGTATGCAAAGTTATTTTTCGGACGATGATAGATTGCTTCTCGAGTAATCATAATGATTCCCCCATTCTCATCAAAGCGTTAGTTATTAGAAATGTTTACGTTAAGGATATCTTGCTTGAGTGAAAGTAATGTATCCATTATTTTCACTCAACATTGCTAAATCATTCTTCATATGTGCCGATATGTAAAATGGAAGAGAAGCTTATGGATAGATAAAAATAGACATCGCCTAGTAAAAACAAATACCCTCAAAACGAGAACATTAACATCTTCAAATTGAATATGTAAAAAATTCTCGCCTGAGGGTATTTTTCACTTTCAGATTGGCGGGTACAGGGTTTCTTGATTAAGAAAAGTCTGGACTCGTCAGCTCCTTCGGCAGTCGTACGTAAAAGCTGCTGCCCTTCCCCTCCTCGCTTACAGCATGAATCGTTCCTCCATGTGCATCCACAATTGCTTTCGTAATTGATAAACCCAGCCCCGCTCCTCCGTACTTGCGAGTACGAGATGAGTCACTTCGATAAAATCGTTCAAATACATGCGGCAAATGCTCGGGTCCTATTCCCGGTCCGTTATCAGAAACAGCCAGCTGCACACTGTTCTTTTCCTCTGTCAGTATGATACGAATACGTCCTTCCTTAGAATCTGTATGTTGGACTGCATTATGAAATAGATTTAACACAACCTGCTTTAATTGATCTCTGTCACACTTGCACGTCATATCCCCTTTTATTTCCAGACTCACCTGCCGCTCACCTGCCAAAATGCGCAGCTGCGGCTCCATCTCTCGCAGCATCCCCCCTAAATCCCCTGTTATGAGTTCTAGATTTGGCGTACGATCAAGCTTAGCCAGCAACAGAAGATTTTGTACGAGCTTATTAAGACGCTCTGATTCGCTATGCATGCTTTGCAGTGCACGATTCAGCTGATCCGGCTTATTGGCCGCCCCTCTTAACAGCACCTCCAAAAATCCATGTATCGATGTTAACGGCGTTCGCAGCTCATGAGAAGCATCCGCTACAAAGCGGCGCATCTGCTCCTTCGTCTCCTGCTCCGCTTTAAATGATGCTTCCAAACGCTCTAGCATTCCATTGAAGGAAGCGGCGAGCCGATCAATTTCTTCCTGACGCTGCGCAGTTGGAAATCGTCTTGCCAAATTCCCTGCATCAATTTGCTCTGCTGTTTCCACCATATTAAAAAGAGGAATAAGCGTTCTTCTCAGCACCGGCAAATAACCAAACAAACCGAGCAGCATTGCGAGCAGCGACAAAGCGATAAAGGTTGCGAGCTGCCTGAGGAGCAGCTCTTTCAGCGGAGCCGTCGGTGTACTAATTTGAACAACTCCAATAACGTTTCCAATATTAGAAACAACAGGATGCAGCACGACAAGCTGCTCCGCTGCTGCACTGTTTTTCACAATGCTATACTTCAGCTCGGGCTTTCGCTTTAATGCTTTTGCATATTGCTCCTCTGCGAGTTTTGGCGGTGCTGCATTCTGATTGCCGTCAGACAATATTGTATAGTTGCCGTCCCAATCTATAAAAACCAAATTTGCCTCAGGAATAAAAAAGAATGGCGGCTGATCCTTTTCATTCTTCTTATTGCCTTCCATTCTCTCCCAAGCAATAGGAGGAATCGACATAGCCTGACTTTGCAAGCTGCTCGCCTTACTCTTATAAACAACATCCTTCATAAATACATACTGCAGCAAACCGACTAGCATTAATAGCGCAGCCAAAATAAGCAACGTGCGGGATAAAAGCTGAACGCGGAGCGACCCTAAAGGAAACAATTCCCTCAATCGACGAAATCTATTTCTCATCATAAATCGACCCGGTAGCCCGCACCACGCACCGTTTTAATAAACTGCCGATCTTTATCCTGCAATTTATCGCGCAGCGAACGAATGTACACTTCAACGATATTTTCATCTCCGCCAAAATCATATCCCCATACCTTATCTAAAATAACTGCCTTACTAATCACAAGGCCATGATTCAAAACTAAAAAATGGAGCAATCCGTACTCAGTTGGAGATAATTCAAGCACACGGCCATCAAACTTAATCTCCTTCCGTCTGTCATCAATTTGAAACGGACCGATAACAACCTCACCGAATAAATTCGGAAACTGATTGCGGATGCGGGCATAAATGCGCGCCAGCAGCTCCTCGAAGCTAAACGGCTTAATCACATAATCATCGGCACCGAGCGTTAATCCCTTCACCCGATCATCTACCTCATCCTTCGCCGTTAGCATAATTACTGCCACATTCTCCGTTTTTTTCAGCATTCTGCACACTTCAAATCCATTCATTCCCGGCATCATCACATCCAAAATAACAACATGCGGCTGAAATTCCTTTGCTGCGGCAATGGCTGACATGCCATCAAAGGCTGTCCGCACCTCAAAGCCCTCATTCTCCAGCCCGAACTCTAAAAATTGGACAATATGAGGCTCATCATCTACTACTAATATTTTAAAGCCTTGTAGCTGCTGCATACACGTTCCTCCGATTCTTCTATTTATCTTTCATTATGTACTTTTTATCTTAAACAGTGCTGAAGGAAAACTGAAGATTTGTTGAAAATACGACAAAAAGCATCGGAATAAGCCGATGCTTTTTGTCGCATTTTATTGTCCTGCCATTCTTCCTTCTGGCAGAGTGCCTTTTCCTTCTTTTCTCACCTCTACCCGTGCATTGCCCATAAACAACACAACAATGAAAGCAGCCGCAATGGGTATAAGCGCCCAAGTAAAGGCACTTGTAATCGAATCAGACATCGCCTGCACAATTTTATCAAGAATCGGAGCCGGAATCTTAGCCCGCTGCCCTGCTTCAAAGATAGAGCGCGGATCACCGAGATTAGACATATTGCCCCCTTGCATTCCTTTGAATGCCTCCTTCAGCTGATCTGTAAAGGCATTCGTCTGAATCGTTCCAAAAATCGTAATCCCAAGCGTCATACCAAGAGAACGGAAAAACGAGTTCGTCGAGTTAGCTGATCCCCTAAAGCGCGGATCAAGATTGTGTACAGAGGCAGACGGCAATAACGAGAATGAAAAGCCCATCCCAAAGCCCGTAATAATCATGTACACCGTTAGCAGCCAACGCGCTGTTTCTGGTGTGAGCGTTGTCAGTAAATAAAAACCGAATGTATACGCAATAATAGAAACGATCATAAGGGTACGGAATTTCAGCTTCGTTTGGAGCGAGCCGCCAAAGCCGCTTCCTACAACAGATCCCAGCATAAGCGGCATTAGAATAAAGCCTGCGTTTGTCGCAGAGCCGCCGTATACAGCCTGAATGAACAACGGGATATAAATTGTTAAAATAACAAATGTAGAACCATATAAAAACGCGAGAGCCTGCGACGTTGCAAAAATTCTCCTCTTAAACATCCAAAATGAAATAATCGGTTCAGATGCCTTTGTTTCCACGTACAAAAAGGCAAGGAAGAATACACCGAATAATGAAAATAACCCAATAATTTGTGTAGAATCCCACGCATATTCCTTTCCGCCAAGCTCTAGCGCAAACATAAGGCTAACAACAGCAACAACGAGTGTAATTGCGCCCCACCAGTCAATTTTTTGCTTGCGGTGCTCAGTGGATTCCTTATAAAACTTCCAGATAAAAAATAAAGATACAGCACCAATCGGTACGTTTACATAAAATACCCAGTGCCAGCTTATGTACTCTGTAATGTACGCCCCCAGCAGCGGACCAATCACGCTCGAAAGTCCAAATACCGCCCCGAATAAACCTGTCATCTTTCCCCGCTTCTCTGGCGGAAACACGTCAAAAATAATCGTGAACGCAATTGGCATAAGCGCCCCGCCCCCGATTCCTTGAATCGCCCGGTAAATGCTAAGCTGTTCAATATTTTGCGCCAAGCCGCAAAGTGCAGAACCAATTAAAAATACCAAAAGGCCAAAAATAAAAAATCGCTTTCGTCCGTACATATCGGACAGCTTCCCGAAAATTGGCATGCCGGCCATCACTGTAACCATGTAAGCTGATGTAACCCAGACGAATTTATCAATTCCGCCTAAATCATATACAATGGCTCCTAGCGCTGTGGCAACAATTGTATTATCAATTGCAGCCATAAAAATACCCAGCAGCAGACCCGCTAGGACGAAACGTATATTCGCATCTTGTTTAACCATATGCCAGCTCCTTTCCATACTATTCCTTATTATATATTTAAATCTAATTTCTCATCAACCTTTCTGATTTTGAGTAAAAAGAAAGGATGCAGCACCAGTCTCTACCAGGTTTAGTCCTTCATATGGTAAAATACGCATAGCCTATTCAAAACTAAGAAAAAGAAATGAGGAACCCGTCATGTCTATTGTTCCACCTAAGCGCAGCGTGGAGCTGCATCCTTTTATTGAGGGACTCGTTGATGTCTTCCATGATGCAGCCATCGCATTGCAAAATCCTGCCGTGCATCGTGAGGAAAAGCTGGAGGCATACGGATTGGAGACATTATTTAGCGGCATACTGCTGCGCACTTTGCACCATGCGAATCCGCTGTTTCCGCAAGCAGACCCGCTCAAGAGCAGTGTAATTGCACAGCTTGTATCAAATGAAATTGTGTCCTGGTCAGCTGCTTCCTACAAAAACTCTACCCGGCAATCCGATCAGGAATTTGGCAAACTCGTTCATTATATTCGCTTTTCTGTTTGGAAAGAACATAGCTTTCCCTTTGACGAAATGAAAGTACTTCAGTCTTTTCAACAACAAGATGCGATCGTATCGCTCCTCTACATATATGGGATGCTGCTGGAAGCAAACGAGCGCATGAGCATCGATTTACAAGCAGATACACCATTCTCCCTGCAAACGGCGCTTGAGTCGACAGCTATGCTGCTGCTGGAGATATGCGATCCGTCGGACAGCTTTTGGGAGCTCGATTCTGACACAATCGCCGAAACTAGCTCCAGCTGCATGTTATTTCTAAACCGCTGGCTTCATGAACAGTCATGGCCTGCTTCATTCCTGACGGATAAGGAGAATCAAGCACAGGAACTCCTCGCATTGCTGACAAGCAAAGCAGCCAATTTACTGCTGCTTGTAGAACATAAGTTTTTCTCAGAATGATGGAGAACAGATTAAATCCAAAGCGTTTCTCCCTCTTTATAAAATTATGCAATAAAGAAATTGCCGTTAAACATTGGGAACGCTCTTTCGTTTAGGGCTTCCCAATGTCCCTGTTCAATTATCATAAAAGGGACGGCAATACCGTCCCTTTCACACAGCTTCATAAACAATGCAGCCGATCTCACTCGCATGATCCTCCACCCTCGCATCATCGCTAAACGGACGAAGCCTTTGAAAAATCAGCCAATCGCCGACCCCTCCAGCTATTAATAGCACAGCTGCAACCACAAGTATTCCCTTGCCAATCATGATACCAATCACAAGAGGCAAAATCCCGGTTATCGAAAGCGGAAGCAATAAGGCGATGCGATAAGCGCGGATTGCCAGCGGAATTTTACAATGTACATACGGAACAAAATGTTTACGGGCCAACCCGAACTCCACATCATCCCAAGCTGCCTTTCCAAATAGAAAAAAACCGACGGCATGAAACCATTCATGCAGCAAAATGCCGACTATATATAGCACAACCAGCTTAATGAAAAAGGAAAATTGCAGTTCCAGCTGAACACCCCAAATCAAAATATAGACAGCCATCGCTATTAGCCCGATAACAGCCATATACACGATAGCCATTTTATTTAGATTCTTCGGGTCAAGGAGCACTTCTGACCGCTTCATATACTCCCCTCCTTCTTACATCATTGTAACGATCATAGCATAAAAAATACTACAAGGAATTATATTCCATATAACGGGAGTCCTATAAGAAAAGCGGACACGGCCCACCCTTGTTCCTGCGGAAGAACAACCCTCTCACAAAACGCGCGAGTTGGGTGAAGCTGATGCATCGACGCTTTCCGTGTGTTCTCTGGCACACAAGGTGTTTTTTCTTTTTTCAAAGGTTATTTCAAGACTGGAGTATGGCCCGCGGGCGCTAGACAACGCTGTAAAAAAGAAGTGGAGGAAGATTTTATGAACGAATATAACCATTCCAAGGAAATGCCCCGCTTTCCAGAGCCATATTGGCGCGATTCCGAGCATATCCGCTCCTTCCCTCAGCTGAATGAAAGTATTCATGTGGATGCTGCCATTGTCGGAGCCGGCGAAGGATCCATTGAAAAAGCTCGATTTATAATCCAAAGCATTCTATCACGTTCAATTCCCGCGTGAAGGGTTTGAATGTTCTGTTGCATTACAATGTCATAAAAGGTGAACATGCAGCATATACTATAGCATAGAATACAAGCATTAGGACTTTCCCCATATGTTCAAAGTGAAAAGGCTTCCTTTAAGGAGGCCTCTTTTTTATTTAAAGCTTACTCTGTTAATGCGAATAAAAACTTATGTAAAATACGCTCTGTCACCGGATTTAGCTTTGGCAGCTTTCCAATTGGAAAATATTGCAGAGCTTGTCCTTCCCTGTCCGTTCGCAAGGAGCCTGCAACCGAATCTGATTGAAACACATGGATTACGTTATATACTTCATCTCCGTTCGGATACTTATAATACAGCTCCTTCCCGGATAAAACGCCAAGAAATTGCAGCGATTTGCCCGTTAATCCCGTTTCCTCGAGCAGCTCACGCGATGCCGTTTCCTCAATCGTTTCCCCCGCTTCCATCGCTCCGCCTGGTACACTCCAATCATTCGTATCCGTCCGCAGCTGGAGCAGCACTTCCTGCAAATTATTGAGCACGATAATAGCTGATCCGGTCAAAATAAGCGGCCTCGTTCCCACCGCTCCGCGCAGTTCCTCTATATATCCCATTCTGCCATTCCTCCTCTATTCTTATCTTCCAGCTTTTAGGCGGATTCTTTCTCAAACAATATAAATCCTTTCTCATATATGTCCACAAAAAAAGAACATACTATCTATATAATATGTTCTCCTTTCATCTATCCATACATTTCTTTTATTCACAGCAAACTCTGCTTTCACACGGAAAACTGCTAACCTCCTATCGTCAGCAGCAGCATCGTGCCTACTATATAGATAAGCGTAAAAGCAGTAAATACGCCATTCCCATGAGGCTCTTCTCTTCTCTTCTTTCTTGTCATCGACAAACACTGATGTAGAAATAAAAATGCTGTAATTGGCGCCGTACATACAAACAACCAAACGAGCTGCATATATTCAACCTCCATGTGGTTGCAGCAACATGCAGGAAAGCGCCGCCCTATCTGTTCTGCCGAGGTACGAACGTAAAATGCACTTCACTCTCATACAATCTCTCAGTCCCCTTTAGCATTTGCCCACTTTTTCTATATAACCTATAACATTCGCCGAAAAACGGAGAAATCCTTGTTTTCTCAACAAAAAAAGACAGCACTTTCTTAAAAGAGCGAGAATTCTAGCTTAACTGCATGATGTGCCAACACTTGTACCTATCTTAGTTTTGAGTTTGGCTGCCTTCCAGTTCCGACAACATTTTTTGTACATCCACTAATGATCATTCCAGTCGTGATTATTTTGACTGTGTCATTTGTTTTTGGACAACAAGCAAAGAAGAGGCTCTGTTTAAATACAGCAGCCTCTTCCTTGTATTTTTAAATCAATAATACCATATAACAGAGCTATAAATAAGGCAGCGGCACTACTCCTCGCCTTTGCTCCCGCAGCAAAACAACTTGCGCATAAACCGCGCGGTTCGGGCGGAGCAGGTTCACGGAAGTATTCTGTGCGCTCTTTACCACTACAAACGCTTTTTGCCAATACGCTGGGGAAGATTATTTTTCAGAATGGAGCTAGACAACATCCCAAAAAGTTATATCTTCCTAATCTTTAACAACAAAAGAAGCAAGGAATGCAGTCTTGTCCTTTTGTTACTTTGCTTCTGTTTTTCCTAGGAAAAATGCGGCAGCCAGCACACAAATCGTTCCGAAAAACACACCTACAGTCGGAGCACTTGCCATCACAGGCTTCAGTGCAATTCCGCCGCTAAAACAGGCCGATGCCAGCAAACTAAACATAAATGTTTTCTTTCTTCCTTTATTCATCAGTATTCCTCCCTCTGCGCTCATTTGAGCTTGAAAGCAAGAAACAGACAATCTAAAAGCTATAAGGCCAAAATATAAGATTGTTTTTTACGATTTTATACGAGATAAAATACACTGTTTATAACTCCTGCATTTTCTAGATTTATCCATTTTTATTATACAAAAAAAGAAAATGACTTTCGACGTTTTCCATTCACCTTTTTCCGACAAGAGCACCGTTTTTTCCTGGATAACCAAGATAATCGTACAAACAAAACAGAGAAGTATCTCATATACTGTCGTATCTCACTTCAGAGGTGTCGTTATGACTCTGTATGTTAACGTATGTATATGCATTGCCCCCGGTGCAGAAGCGGATTATAACCGCTTAAAACGGGATTTTTTGTGCGCGGAGGATATTTGGTACCCCATTCGCTTCTCGGTTACGCGCATCGTTCGTCTTAGCTCCTCTTACATCTTCACCGACCGGGAAATCAGCTACCTTACCCCGTTTACGGAGCAGCCAAAGGTACACCGTCTGATGCATCATGCTACAGCGCTTTCCCCAAGAGCAGATATTTATGTATGCTATGTTGGCGGTGACTACTTCCGGGAAGAGAACGTGATTGCCTGTGCCTGCTCTCGCGTCTCAAATGGAATCCTAAAGGGCTTTATTGTTTTAACAAACGGCGCGGCATCCCATTCAAATTTATACACGCTCGCCCATGAGCTTGGACATATTTTACTAACACGCCGCGAACAAGGAGTATGGACAAATTCAGATCCAGACAGTCCCGACGGTCAAGTGCATCATCCAAATTCCCATAACCTGATGTACCCGATTATTCCTTCTCCGAAGTCGTGGCGCCATCCAGAGGATTTACTCACATCCAATCAGCGGCAAACCGCATTGCACAGCCCGCTATTAAAAGAAAAAAGCAACCGGCGATAATTAAACCGGTTGCTTTTGTTTATATCTAACGAACGCAGAGAGCAAAACAGGCTGCGGCAGTTTTTCTTTTATTACACTTCAATTATACGCTTCATTGCCTTCATTTGACCAAGGTGCTCGGCTTCATGATACAACGCAAAGCAGAATAGCTCTCCAAATGTTTCAAAATTCCCAAACGGCAATTGAAACGGAAGCTTTTGCGCGAAGAAATCCTCCGGCAGCTCGCGAACACGCTTCGCTTGCTCCTCCAGCTGCGCAGTTAACTCCTCAAGCGTCGGTGCATGGCCCTTCCAATCAGCAGGCTTTGTACCATTCCCAAACATTGCTTTATAGGATGCAGGAATATTAGCCGAACGATCTGGATATCCAAAAAAAAGCTGCTCCGTTACTACGAGCACATGGCCAATATGCCAGCGAATCGTGTTGTTAAATCCTTGCGGCTGCACATCTGCCTTACCTTCATCTAAGCTCGCCGCAAAGCGAAGCAAGGCGCCGCGCGTTAATTCAAATTGCTTTGACATATAGATCTCCCCCTCTGAAAAGCATACATTTCCAATCTTTACTATACAAAAAAGAAAGAGCGCTGTAAAAGGATACGCACACTGCAGCATCCTTCACACGCTCTCTTCTCTACTTGTCGTTTACGGAAAAGTGCTGCGGCAGCTTTTCAATGGCCACAACGACGGCATCCAGCTTGCTTTCAATACGGTGCAGCAAATATAGCGTTACCACAATTGGAAAGCCAACATTGCCGATTTGCCTCATCCATTCTTCCATAGCTACTCCCTCCTTTTCACTTTATATATAAAGAAAAGGAGGGAAAATAGGCTACCGCTTAAAATTTATAAAGGAATCTGTACGCATGCCGGAGCGAACAAGATTTGTCTCAACGCTTACACTAACTTGAGCACGGGTAAACTCCTCATCCCAATTCTTTATCTTCTTAAATTGCTTATACTTCTGACGGTACATCTCTTCTCCAAAGCCAAAAATGTCAGCCTTGTATGTTTTCTGTACATTATGGATTGTGCTTATAATTTCATTTCTCACCATTTGCGAAACCTGATTATTCATCTTCTTATACATATCACTAGATATTAAGGATTCACTGCATTCGCTATTGTCGATTCTTCCCTCCTGCGTAATAGCTACATGAAAATACGGGATATTTTCTTTGTAGAACGCTCGAATCTTTGTATGCACATCATATAAATTCACTGAAAAAGAATCCTTTTCTCCTCCTTTTTCACAAAACACTCTTACCTCAGTACGTTTTATTTTCCCCCTCACCCACATTACATTTTTCACATCGGCAAGCGGCAAAAAGCCTTTAAGTTTATAGCCTTTAAAAACAGCCAAATTAGAAATCGTTACAATCGGCTTTGGCGACGGGTCTGCTAAGCTTTTCCCACCCTTTCTGCTTCCTGTAAGTGTAACCGCCGGCAAAACAGCGTCACCTTCCCTTTGCGACATCCCCCGTAAAAAATCACGAATTTGTACATCGATACTTAGGGCCCAATACCGGCTAGCAGAATATAGCTGCTTTTTCAGCTTTAGCGTACTTACCTTTTGAATTGGATAGGTCGTTTGCAGCAGTTTAGCGGCTGTCGCATCCTTTGCGATTACAAAGCTTAGCTTATTGCGTGTTTGCCGGCTTCGTTCGAGCCAATCGAGCACATCATTAAATCCTGCCCGCGCTACCTTCTCGTTCACAATAACCATTTGCATATGTGAAAAAACTAAATATCGCGCAAGCTTCGTATGAAGACGCTCCAGCACTTCCTGAACGTTATCTCCCTCAACAGAGACAACAACCGAATTTGAAGAACCAGCCTGCGAGGATTGTCCCTTCGAGTATTCCGTTGCATTCAATGCCTCAACGCTGACACGATAACGCTTATTCTTACCTGGATCGAGTCCAATTCCAGTTACAAGCGAAATATCATTTAACTCCATTGCATCCCAACAACCGCTCAGCATCAGCAGCATACAAATAAGAGCTGTCAGCTTGCGCATCACTCTTTCTCCCTCTCTTTTTCTATATGGTCGTGAATGGGAGTAGCTGTATCCTGTTCGTTCACATAAAAATCCCTCTTCATCCTGTTTGCGCCCTTTTGCATCATCCATGTCGGCATACGGATAAATACATCCTTTTGATCCTCCGTAATGAGCGGCGCAATCGGGGCAAGATAGGGAGCACCAAATGTTCGGATTGCAGATAAATGGATAACAACCGTGATTAAAATCAGCAAAATACCATATAAACCAAATATAGCGGCACTAACTGCAATCAAAAAACGAAGAAGCCTCGACGAGCTTGAAAAGCTGTAAATAGGCGATACAAAGCTTGCAATCGCTGTTACCGCAACGACAATCACCATCACTGTAGAGACAATGCCGGCTTCTACCGCTGCCTGTCCGATAACTAATGCGCCTACGATTGATACTGTTTGGCCGACGGCACGCGGCATACGGACACCAGCTTCACGCAGAACTTCAAAGGTGATTTCCATAATGAACAATTCCACGATGGCAGGAAACGGCACATTTTCCCTTTGCCCAATAATGCTAACAAGAAGCGGGGTGGGAATAAGCTCCAAATGATACGTAGTAAGCGCCACATATAGCCCCGGCATAAGAAGAGAAAGAAAATAAGACAAATAACGTACAAACCGGACGAAGGAGGACATGAAAAACGGCTGATAATAATCCTCAGATACTTGGAAGAAATCACTAAAAAAAGCAGGAACGCTCAACGCAAATGGTGTTCCATCTACAAGAATAGCCACTTTCCCCTCTAAAATATGCAAGGTTAAAATATCAGGGCGTTCCGTATTATACGTTGTCGGAAAAAGTGTAATGGCTTTATCGGTAATAAATTCCTCAATCTGCCCTGAATCTATGATAGAGACAGCCTTTATATCATTAAGGCGCTTTTTCACCTCTTCGAGAAGCTCCTTCTTCACGACTCCTTCTAAATAGGCAATGCACACGATCGTTTGCGTTTCAGAGCCAATCATGAAGTCGGCAAAACGGAGACGGGAATTTTTGAGCCGCTGCCGAATCAGGCCTTTATTTACCTCGAGCGCCTCAATAAAGCTATCCTTTGGCCCGCGCACAATGGTCTGTGTGCTAGGCTCCGCAATGGATCTCATCTTCGGATTTGTAACGCTTAACGCAAGCGATGATATGAATCCGTGCAGCAGCAAAATAACATGTCCCTCCAACAAAGCGGCTGCTGCCTCATGCAAGGTGTGTACATATTTAAAAGGAAGCCCATTTAAAAATTGCTTTCGAATATTTTCGAATTGTTCTATACTGAGAATGTTTTGCTTATATTGCAAATCAATTTGAGTCAACACTTCCGCTATCTCTTTGTTTAATCCCTTGGCATCCACAAGCGTACTAAAAAATAATAATATGCCCTCCTGACCGGCCACTGTAACAGAGATTTCCACTAAATCGCTTGTATGTCCGAATGTCTCCAGCAATCGGCTTCTATTTTCTTTAAGCTTCGAAGATAGCGGTGCATCCGAAACATGAATATACTTGTCTTCCTTCTTATGAGGCATTCTTCTCCCTCCTTCTCTTCTTCAGCCACAGCATACCTAATAGAAAGCTCGGCAGGACAAACTGCATAGGAACATGAAAATACATCGTAACAAGCTTAATGCCCTCCTCGATGTGCTCTGCGTAATTGTAGGACATACATACAGCAGTAAGTGCAACGAGAAATGAAACAGGCATTGTAAAATGACGGTACGGACGCTTCGTTAAGTGCTCAATCCCCTTTAAGCCGCAAAAAAGAAAGATACTTGATTTCACAACGATTCCCAGCATCATCACGAATACAACTAACGCATCGACACGTTCAAAAAAATCACCGATCGAAATGTTTTTCGCTGCGCTTAAAAGCGGAAAACTCGAACGCGTGCGCGCCTCGTATCCGAGCGATGCAATTTGAACAAACGCAGAAATTACTAATAAAACACCGCTTATTATAACGCCCCAAACCGCAACCTTCCTAGCATGCTTCTGATGTCGAAGGAGAGGCAGCACAAGCAGAAACGAAATCGTCTCTCCAAACGGAAAGGTAAGGAGCTCTGGAAAGACAGCGTGGAATACTGGAGCAAAGCCGTCACCAAGGATAGGCTGGAATTCATCAAGGTGCAGCGCACCGCTGGCCCATAGCAAAAAGCTAATCACAAGCACGAATAACAGGGCAAAAGGAGAAAAAACCTCCGCTGTTCTCCCCATCACCTCAATTCCCTTATACACCATATATGCCATGATAATAAGGAAAGAAAAAATAATGATCTCCATTGGTGTATACGGCAAAATAGCGGTATTCACAAGCTCGCAAAAATCGCGGATAATACGTGCGGCTAAATACAAAAAATAGACTGTGTATAAAAAGGTAACGAGATGGCCAATCCATTTTCCAAATCCTCGATCAAGCGCACTGTATAGGTTCTCTCCTTGCGCGAGCGAAAGGAGATAGCTGTAGACGCAAACAATAAGCACCCCGAGCACAGTTGCGATTACAATTGCAATCCACGCGTCCTGTTTCGCCTCCACGCCAATTCCAACAACAACGGCACTGCCGATTTCAAAATTCATAATGAGGATAAGAGCCTGCCAAGCTGAGAGATGTTCCTTCATTGATTCGTTCATAGATTCCTTTCCTTCTTTCTACTGCGCCAGTCATTCACGCCACTCCAGGCTAACCCCATAAATAGCGTCATAAAGATAACAAGACGATGCTCAGAGTATGTAACAAGACGGAATAAGGCCTTCCAAAAGCTTTGTTGATACAAGAAGGAATCTAATAATGCCGTAAATGCTATAAGAATAAAGAAATATAAGACAAAGACCATTGTACTCACCATATTTCCCTCCTTGCTGCTGCGATTTTCATTACTTGTAGTATGTGTAACACTTGGAAAGAAATGCAGAGTATATAATTCAATAGTCCGTATATAGGAACGACCTCTATTGCACTTTGGGAAAGAGATGAACTGCCTCGTAATTCATCAATGGAAGCCATCACTGATTTACTGTTTTTGAGATGCTGAATGAGGAACAAAGTTAAAAAATGAGAAGAATTAGAGGATTCAAATCTCGAAATAAAAAACGCTGTTGCATCGTTCAACAGCGTTTTTGCGTAAAACCCATAATATTTTATGTGCTATCTCATTTGCTTGCACTAAAAAACTCTTAACAATCTTTTTACGCAAACAGCCTCGCGATTTCTTCCTTATAATTGCCGCGAAGAATTCCTTTTTCCGTTATAATTCCTGTAATGAGCTCATTTGGCGTCACGTCAAATGCCGGGTTATATACCGCAACGCCTTCTGGTGCAACACGTGTACCATGCACATGCGTAACCTCTGCTTCATTGCGCTCTTCAATCACAATCTCATCACCTGTCGCAAGCGTAGGATCAAATGTGGACAGAGGAGCAGCCACATAGAAGGGAATACCAAAATGCTTAGCGAGTACTGCCAGGCCAAACGTTCCAATTTTGTTCGCTGTATCACCATTTGCGACAATTCGGTCCGCGCCGACAATCACTGCAGCAATGCCTTTTGTCGCCATTGTATTTGCTGCCATATTATCTGTAATGAGCGTGACATCGACTCCAGCCTGCTGCAGCTCCCAAGCTGTCAGACGAGCACCTTGCAGTACAGGACGTGTTTCGCTTGCATATACTTTTAAGTCTACTCCTTTTTCCTTCGCTACATAAAACGGAGCAAGCGCTGTGCCGTAACGGGCTGTTGCAATGCTTCCCGCGTTGCAAATCGTCATGACTTTATCCCCATCTTTAAAGAGCGTAAACGCATTTTCACCAATCGCGCGGCACACCTCTTCGTCCTCCTGCTGAATGCGAAGCGCCTCTTCCTCCACACGTGCCTTCGCCTCTGCAACTGTGAACGTATCATTTACGCTCGCCACAACACGGTCAAGCGCCCAAAACAGGTTCACTGCCGTCGGACGGGAGCTTGCCAAGTAGTCACGGTCACGGCGCAGATTTGTTAAAAACTCTGCGATATCGTTTGTATCATACTGCTTCGCACGCATCGCAAGTCCAAATGCAGCAGTAATACCAATTGCAGGGGCACCGCGCACCTCAAGCGCGACGATGCTGTTCCATACATCCTCGATCGTTGTTAAAGCTTTATATTCTACTTCTGTTGGAAGCTTTGTTTGATTTAATAAAGAAATAAAGTCGCCCTTCCATTCTACAGACTGAGGAATCGCTAATACTGTGCTCATGCTTGTACTTCCTTTCTTTGTTCCGCTGCTGTAAACTGTGTGCGGAAAATATCAAGGGCCGGTTCCTTTGCAAGAAGCAGCGCTCTGCCAAGACGAAGCGCATGACGCTTTGCTTCTAAACGAGCCTCTTTGTCAGCAATGCCATCTAAGTCAGCTACATGCGCCAAACCGATTGTACGGCGGATTGTTTCACAGCCTGCAAATCCGACCGCATCGCGGAAGATGTTTTCAAGTACGACCTCCAGCCACTCCGGAGCAGCATTCACGTAAGCATCTGCGCCCTCTGTTTGCCACAGCGCTGTAAAGGTTTGCGAAAATACCTTCCAAGTATTCTCAACATGCCAGAACAAAATCTCACGCTTTGCCTTCTCACGAGAGATTGCATTCATCAGCAGGTTTGCGAAAAATTGTCCCAAATCAAAACCGATCGGCCCGAACGTGGCAAACTCAGGATCAATCACCTTCGTTTCAGACGCAGTTGCAAAAATACTTCCTGTATGCAAATCGCCGTGCATTAATGCCTGTTTATTCGTTAAAAACTTATATTTATATTGTGCCGCCTGCAGCTTTAACTCTCTGTCGTTCCAAAGCTCCTCAACCGCTGGCTGCAGCTCTGGCTCAAAGTTGTTTGTATTGTAGTTTCCAAACGGATCCGTAAAGACTAAGTCCTCCGTAATTTTAGATAAGTCCGGATTCACAAATTTCCCTTCTAGCACGCGTTTTTCTTGTGCTTCCATACCGAAGTCAGATGTGTAAAACAAAGTTTTCGCCGCGTACATTCCGATATGCTCAGATAATAACGGATAATCCTCGCCGTCGATGAGCCCCTTGCGCGCAATTGTCATGCGGGATAAATCCTCCATAACAGTAATCGCCATTTCCTCATTATGATAGAAAACCTCCGGCACAAGCTCCGGTACATATTTCGCTGCTGTTTGCAGCGCATTGCTTTCAATCGTCGCGCGGCGAAGAGAGAGCGGCCAGCTTTCGCCGACAACCTTTGCATATGGAAGGGCCTGTTTAATGATAATTCCCCTCTCTTCACTTGTAATGTGGAACACCAGGTTTAAATTACCGTCTCCGATTTCATTGCACGTTAAGAGCGCATCTTCTTCAAAATATCCGTGCTGCTTTGCCAGCTCGACTGCAGTTTCTACTGTTAATGGTTTATATGTCATCGTAATAGCCCCCCTAAATTAGTATTCGTAAATAAGGGGTTTTCCATAAGAAAAACCCCTTTCGTTAACGAAAGAGGTTTGAAAGCATTCTTCTCCCCTCTTATCTGTCAGAAAGTTTCTCTTTCTGCTGGAATTAGCACCGTGCCTTACTAGGCGCCACGTTTGCGCCCCATTTCACAATGGTATTACGGCCGGTTGCTGGGCTTCATCGGGCCAAATCCCTCCGCCTGCTCTTGATAAGAGTATATATGATTGTCAGAAAATTTTAAGATTCTGAAAAGAATATACAGTTCAAAGATAGGAAAGTCAATAGCTTTTCTGCTATTTTTACTTGTATAAATCTGGACGGCGATCCTCAAAAACTGGAATGCCGCGACGCACCTCAGGGATTTTCGCAAAATCAAGCGTACCAACGAGCGTTTCGGCTTCTTCTCCTGCCTCCGCTGCAATTTCGCCCCAAGGATCAATGATCATGGAATGCCCCGCAAACACATTGTTTGGATCACTTCCAGCGCGGTTGCATGCCACGACGTAGCATTGATTTTCAATCGCGCGTGCCGTCAGCAATGTACGCCAATGCGCAAGACGCGGCAGCGGCCATTCCGCAACGATAAACAGCACCTCTGCTCCCTTCGACGTATGCACGCGCAGCCACTCAGGAAAACGAATGTCGTAGCAAATAAAGCCGGCGCATAGCACATTGTCGATTGTGAAATGCCCTGCGTCGCTGCCAGATGCTAAAAACTTATGCTCATCCATCAGCTGGAACAAATGCACTTTACTGTACTCGCCGACAAGCTCGCCGCTTCGGTCGAACATATACATTGTATTTGTTACGCCATCGTCCGTACGCTTCGCAATCGAACCGCCGACGATGTTTACGCTATACGTTTTTGCCCAATCACTCATTACCTTCTTTGCATGTACTCCGTCAACATCACCAAGCACATCAAGACGCGTTAAATCATATCCGGTTGTCCAAAGCTCGGGCAGCACAACAACATCAGGCTTCTGCTCCATTACAGCAGAGAGCTGCTCCGCCGCGCGCTTTACATTTTCCTCAATATCGCCAAATACAATGTCCATTTGCAAGCATGCTACTTTCATAATTATAAGAACCTCCTGTATCTAGTTTTTATATTATAATTATAGAAAAGGGGACAATAGAAAAAACTTACATATTCCATTAAAATCGTAAAAACAGCGCTATTCCCGCCCCCATTTTTTTCTTTACAAACCACTCATAAACATATATGATTGGTCACTAGAATTGCAAGATTTTTTCAAAGAGGTGAAAGATATGAAATCTTTTAAAACTTCTCACACTTTAACACAGCTGCCGACTCAATTTTTCGCCTCACTCGTACAAAAGGTAAACAAAGTGATGAGCGAAGGGCATGATGTCATCAATCTAGGACAAGGGAACCCGGATCAACCAACTCCGGACCATATCGTACAAGCACTGCAGGAGGCTGCCGCAAATCCTGTGCATCATAAATATCCTCCATTTCGCGGAACACACAGCTTAAAGGAAGCAGTTGCGGTGTTTTATAAGCGCGAATACGGTGTAACACTTGATCCGGAAAAGGAAGTCGCAATTTTATTTGGGGGCAAAGCCGGCCTTGTCGAACTTCCTATCTGTTTTACTGAGCCCGGAGACACGATTTTAGTACCGGACCCAGGCTATCCGGATTATTGGTCCGGCGTCGCTCTTGCAAACGCAAAGATGAGCATGATGCCGCTGCTTGCCGAAAACAACTTTCTTCCTGATTATAGCAGGGTTGCACCGGAAATTGCGGACGAAGCAAAGCTCATGTTCCTCAACTACCCGAACAATCCGACAGGTGCAATCGCGACAAAGGAGTTCTTTGAGGAAACAGTTGCTTTCGCAAATAAGCATAATATTTTAGTTTGCCACGATTTCGCATACGGCGCAATCGGGTTCGACGGGAAAAAGCCGATTAGCTTCCTTCAAGCAGAGGACGCAAAGGAAACAGGTATTGAAATCTACACAATGTCGAAAACTTACAATATGGCTGGCTGGCGCATCGCCTTTGCAGTCGGAAACGAAAGCGTCATTGAAGCGATTAACCTGCTGCAGGATCATATGTATGTGAGCATTTTTGGTGCCATTCAAGAAGCAACAAGGGAAGCATTGCTCCAGCCGCAAACGTGCGTTGACGAGCTTGTAGCCCGCTATGCATTACGCCGCGAAGCATTAGTATCTGCCTGTCATTCCATTGGCTGGAATGTGAAGGCACCAGAAGGCTCCTTCTTTGCATGGCTCCCTGTTCCGAGTGGCTATACATCGCAGCAATTCGCCGATATCTTACTAGAACAGGCGCACGTCGCAGTTGCTCCGGGCAATGGCTTTGGTGAACATGGCGAAGGATATGTGCGCGTCGGTCTGCTCCATACAGAGGAGCGCTTACAGGAAGCGATCCGCCGCATTGCAAAGCTTGGCCTTTTCCAAAAAACATTGACAATGTAAGTACTTTCTGTCAGAATCCAATATAGCAAAATTTGTACACTAGTCCATTCTTATCAAGAGCAGGCGGAGGGATGAGCCCGACGAAGCCCGGCAACCGACTCGACTGAGCACGGTGCTAATTCTCACAGCGCAGGCGCTGATAGATAAGGAATCAGGTCATACAACCTCTCCTTGTCGAGAGGTTTTTTTATTCTTTTAAAGGAAACCCGCCGATTGGCGAAGACAGAGCCGCAGCTGCACTTACACTTTATTCCTAAAGTGTAGAAAATATTTCCATACAAGAACCAATTCGATGCAGCGGGAAATGCTACATATATAAGTACAGTTAGGCTATCACCAACCTTTCCAAGGGCTTGGCGCTGGTCAAGTTTTCTTTATTTAGGAGGGATACAATGAGCGGGATTACAGCTACTTATCTTATACACGACAGCTCTCATAACTTAGCCAAAAAAGCTGAAGGCATTGCGCTCGGCTTAACAATTGGGTCATGGACTGACCTGCCGCTGCTCGAGCAGCAGCAGCTGCAAAAGCATAAAGGCAATGTCATTCGCATCGAAGAGCTAGAGGAAAACGCCGCGGCAAACGCATACTTAGGAAAACGTGTGACGCGCGGCTTAGTGACAATCCACTATCCAAGCGCAAATTACAGCCCTGATCTGCCGGCGATGCTTGTAACGGCATTCGGAAAGCTGTCTCTTGACGGAACGGTCAAGCTTGTTGATTTAATATTTTCTGACGATTTAAAGCAAGCGTTCCCAGGTCCAAAGTTTGGCACAGACGGGATTCGCGATCTCATTAATGTCTATGACCGCCCGCTTTTAATGAGCATTTTTAAAGGTGTCATTGGACGAGACATGGCATACCTAACAGAGCAGCTGAAGGAACAGGCATTAGGCGGCGTTGATCTTGTAAAGGATGACGAGATTCTATTCGATAACCCGCTCACACCATTTGAAGAACGCATCACAGCAGGCAAAGAGGTGCTTCGCTCCGTTTATGAGGAGCAAGGTACTCGCACGCTGTATGCGGTCAATCTATCAGGACGCACATACGATTTAAGGGAAAAAGCAAAACGCGCAGCAGATCTTGGTGCAGATGTTCTATTATTCAACGTGTTTGCTTACGGACTTGACGTGCTGCAAGCATTGGCAGAGGACAAGGATATTTATATCCCAATTATGGCGCATCCATCTGTAAGCGGAGCTCTGACACCGTCTGAGTTTTATGGCTTTTCCTCTCCGCTTCTGCTTGGAAAATTGCTGCGCATCTGCGGGGCGGACTTCTCACTCTTCCCGTCTCCGTACGGCAGCGTAGCGCTTGAGCGCGAGCAGGCTCTCGGCATCGCAGTAGCGCTTAGCGATACAAATGAACCATTTAAGCGTTCCATTCCGGTACCATCAGCTGGCATTCATCCGGGACTTGTACCGCTATTGTTCAACGACTTTGGCATCGATTCGATTGTCAATGCAGGCGGCGGCGTACACGGTCACCCTGCCGGCACAGCAGCGGGCGGCAAAGCGTTCCGCGCAGCGATTGACGCTGTTATCAAAGGCATTCCGCTCAGTCAATATGAAGATGAGCATTTGCAAACAGCGCTTCGTTTATGGGGCAACCCGACTGAAGAGGTGAAAGCATGAGCATCCAAATTTTTTGCGACTTTGACGGCACCATCACAAGCAGCGACAACATCGTTGCCATCATGAAAAAATTTGGTCCTCCAAAAGTCAACGATATCATTGAGCAGGTGCTATCACAGGAGCTTTCTATCCGTGAAGGCGTGCATCGTATGTTTGGTCTTCTTCCAGTTTCCTTAAAAGAAGACATTGTCTCCTACATAAAGGAAACTGCACTCATCCGCCCGGGCTTTGAGGAACTGCTTGCCTTTACAAAGAAGCATGATATCGATTTTTACGTTGTATCGGGCGGCATGGACTTTTTTGTCCTTCCAATGCTTGATGGTCTTATTGATGAAGAGCATGTATATTGCAACGCGACTGATTTTTCCGGTGAGCATATTCTCGTCAATTGGATTCATTCATGCGATGATGCCTGCGACAACGACTGCGGCTTATGTAAGCCAACTGTCATCCGCAAGCTTGGCAAGGAAGGCAGCATGAAAATTATGATCGGAGATTCCGTTACGGACGTGCAAGCCGCGAAGCTTGCGGACAAAGTATTTGCACGCGATTATTTAATTAAAAAGTGCGAGGAGCTCGGCATTGCGTATACACCGTTTGAAACGTTTTATGACATTCAAAAAGAACTAGAGAAACTAGTGGAGGTAACAACAGGATGAAGGAATTGTTTCGGCGCTGGCAAGAGCTTAGCGACGTGAAAAAGGAGCTGGCAAACCGTGATTGGTTTCCGGCAACGAGCGGCAATATTTCCATCAAAGTAAGCGATGAGCCGTTAACGTTTTTAATCACTGCAAGCGGCAAGGATAAAACAAAAACAACGCCGGATGATTTTTTACTTGTTGACAAGGACGGCAAGCCAGCTATGGAAACGCATCTTCGCCCATCGGCAGAAACGCTGCTGCACGTTCACGTCTACAATAACAGCAATGCCGGCTGTGTGCTTCACGTTCATACTGTAGAAAACAATGTCATCACAAATCTATATAATAAAGAAGTAAAGCTGCGCGATCAAGAAATCATTAAAGCACTCGGTATTTGGGAGGAAGGTGCAGAAATCTCCATTCCGATTATCGAAAACCATGCATATATCCCAACACTTGCAGAGGAATTCCTTCCATATGTACAAGGTGATACCGGCGCGGTGCTCATCCGCAACCACGGCATTACTGTATGGGGAACAGACAGCTTTGATGCAAAGCGGCGATTAGAAGCGTATGAGTTTTTATTCCGCTTCCATTTAAAGCTGTTATCATTCAAACAACAATAATCTAAAGGGGGATTTCGATCATGGCACAAATTCGCATTCATGAAGTAGAAACACGCATTGAAAATGATGCTGACGTAGCGGCGTTTTTAGCACAGCAAGAGGTTATTTATGAAAAGTGGGACATCACAAAGCTTCCTGCCCATTTGCAAGAAAACTACGCGTTAACAGACGAAAACAAAGCGGAGATTTTAGATGTATTTGCGGATGAAATTAAAGACATTTCCGAGCGCCGCGGCTATAAAACAGCTGACGTCATCTCCCTTTCTGAAACAACGCCTAACCTAGAAGAGCTTCTTGTGAAATTCCAGCAGGAACACCATCATACAGACGATGAAGTGCGCTTTATCGTGAGCGGACACGGCATCTTTGTCATCCAAGGAAAAGACGGCCGCTTCTTCGATGTAGAACTAGAGCCAGGCGACTTAATTTCCGTACCGGAAAACACACGCCACTACTTCACATTAATGGAAGACCGCAAAGTCGTAGCAATTCGTATCTTTATCACAACTGAAGGCTGGGTGCCGATTTACTAAGAACTTGGCCAAGCTCATAAGAAAAGCCAACTTCCTTATCGGAAAGTTGGCTTTTCTTATGAGGGCTGCATTTTGTTGGCAGAATTCTGCACTTGAACCGAAAATAGTTTTCTGTTTAATTTTGGAATATACATTATTAAAAATACAGAACGCCCTATACTAAATACAATAAAGGCGAACCACAAACCGTGATTTTGAAAACTAGGCACTGCAATAAATAGAACAACGAGATAAGCAATTAATGCCAAAATCATCGAGTTTCGAATAGGCGCTGCTTCTGTTGCCCCTGTAAAAACACCGTAAATAATAATACCGAAGCTGGCCGAAAGAGGAAATAGCGTAATCCATATTCCATAGGTGTTTGCCAACTCAATAACACTTGGTATACCCGTAAATAGCATAATCATATTATGACCAAACAAAGCGTAAATACCTGCTATAAAAAAGGATGAAAAGATGGCCCACTGACATGATAGCGAAAGTGTCTTCTTGTACAATTGTTTATCTTTTGCTCCAATTGCTTTCCCTACAAAAATACTAGAAGCATTCGCAAATCCGTCAAAGAAGTAGGCCATAATATAATGAATTTGGATGAGAACAGCATTGGCTGCCAAAACCTCTGTTCCAAAGGAGGCCCCTTTCGCTGTGAATACATTAAACATGGTTAACAAACAAAGTGTTCTAATGAACAAATCCCGGTTAACGCTCATCATTTTTCTGAACGAAGCGGGATCAAAAATCTCGTTTAAAGGAAGCAGCTTAAATGTAAAAGGAACAGCCTTCCATATAATAATAAGCCCTATAATAAAGGCCGTTATTTCTGATATTAAGGTTGCTGCAGCTACACCAGATACTGCCCAAGAGAATACGTTGACAAATAATAGGTCTAGAACGATGTTCATGAGATTCATAGACACTTGTATCATTAAAGAGATTTTAATCTTAGACATCCCCATTAACCATCCGAGGATAACGTAATTCATTAAAGCAAACGGGACACCCCATATACGAATACTAAAATAATCCGATGCCAACGTACGAACGTCAGACTCCGGGTTAATTAAGGTTAAAAATAAATATTCGATAGGCCGCTGCAGAAGAATAAAAATAATCCCTACTACAACTGCAACTACAAATGGTCTTGTTAAGGCTAAAACCCCTTGCATATCATCGTTTGCTCCATGCGCTTGGGCAGCAAAGCCCGATGTACTCACTCGCAAAAAACCAAACAACCAGTACATCGTATTAAAAATAATGGTTCCTACAGCCACCGCCCCAATATAAGCAGGGTCAGGCAGCTGCCCGACAGCTGCTGTATCTACAGCCCCTAATAAAGGGGTGGTCATGGTTGAAATGATCAGGGGAATGGCTAACGTAAGATAGGATCGATGATTCAATAGTTTTAACCTCCTTCATCTCTCATGCCAGAGGATGGGCATAATGTCTCCCTCCAGAAAGAGAACGGTAACGGGGATGCTCGGAAAGAATGGACGAGAGCAAAGTTTGCACAGCGGGGTGCTGCGAGGTGAAAAGCTGGTCTTTATTTTCGCATTGCTCAACTATTTCACCTTTCTCCATCACAGCCAAAGCATCGGAGATAGAATAAGCAGCTTTTATATCATGTGTAATAAAAAGATATGAGAGACCAAAAGCTGACTTCAACTCACCCAACAAGTTTAAAATGTTTGTTTGGTTAACCATATCTAAACTACTTACCGCCTCGTCTAATACAATTAGCTTTGGCTTTAAAGAAATCGCTCTCGCAATATTAATTCTTTGCAGCTGACCTCCGCTAAACTGATGGGGGTACTTTCTCATATCCTCATGATTCAGACCCACTCTTTCTAGCAGCTCTCCAACGGCCCGTTTCTGTTCATCCGGAGACATTCTTTCATAGTTTTGTAACGGTTCACTGATAATTTGTTCTGCAGTCATTCGTGGATTTACTGAAGAATAGCAATCTTGAAACACTACCTGAAGATCTCGGCGAAGCCGTTTACGGGTGGTACGGTCTGCGTTATAAAAATCATGCCCTTGAAACAGGACCTCCCCCTTTTGCGGTTTCTCTAATCCAAGGATTACTTTTCCAAGCGTGCTTTTCCCAGCTCCGCTCGTTCCGAGAAGACCTAGGCACATTCCTTGCCCTATGGAAATAGAAACGTTGGACAGCACCCTTTTTCGTTGGTCTGTTCTGCCAAACAAATTATAGGAACCATACGTATGCGTTACATTCTTAAGCTGCAGTAAACTCATGGACTCACCCCCTGTTTTTTACACTGTAGGAAATTTTAGGAATACAGTATAAGTGCAACTACGCCTCTGTCCTCGCCTAACGGCTTGCCAATCGGCGAGTTTTCTTTAGGATCATAATGCTACTCCAATAATGTTAGAAAATCCTGCGCTCTTTTGTTAAATTGCAGCGTCGGTCGGGCATGAAGCAGCTTTTTCGTATACTCATGCTGCGGATGATCAAATAGCTGATAAACGTCCGCTTTTTCTACAATTCTCCCGTTCTGCATCACAATAACATCGTCAGCCAGTTCTGAAATAACTCCTAAATCATGAGAAATTAATAGAATGGACGTACCATATTCCGAACGAATATAATCCAACTGCCGCAGCACCTGCAATTGGTTTGTCACATCTAGCGCGGTTGTTGGCTCATCGGCAATAATTACAGATGGACGCAAGGACAAAGAAATAGCAATCATTACCCGCTGCAGCATTCCTCCGCTTAGCTGAAATGGGTATCTTCGCATGATGTCTGAAGGATTTGGCAAATTCACGTCATGCAAAGAGGCGACAGCCAGTTCAAATGCTTCTTTCTTTGTTAGAGCAGTATGAGTGCGAATCGTTTCAATGAATTGGCTGCCAATCGTATATACAGGGGTAAAAGCGTTCATTGGATTTTGCATAATAAAGGCAATCTCTTTTCCGCGAATACGCCGCATCTCCTTCGCGCTCAGTCCATTTAGTTCCCTGCCATGCAATTGTATACTACCTTCTATACTCGTTGTTTTATGGTCTAGCAGCTGCAGAAGCGACAAGGAAGTAACGGTTTTGCCGCTGCCGCTTTCTCCAACAAGCCCGAGCACACGCCCAGGCTTTAGTTCAAAATGGATGTCCTGCACTAAGGGAATTGTTCCAGTGGAGGTTTTCACCTTTACATGTAGGTCACTTACCTCCAAAACATTACGCTGTTTTTCTATCAATCGTCTCATTCCTTTTTAAAAACGTCGTTTCACTCCAAAGCGATCTGATAAAGCTTCTCCTAATACATTGAAAGTGACAACAACAAGCATAATCATTACACCTGGATATATCATTAACTCTGGATTACTTCGTATATATGATTTTCCTTCATGAATCATAGCACCCCACTCTGGTGTGGGCGGCTGAATCCCAAGCCCTAAAAACGACAGGGCGGAAATATCCATAATAGCCCACCCCATTTCAAGTGTTCCCATCACAACAATCGGTGGAAGTACATTGGGAATAATATGCCGCCTAATAATTTTCCATTGCGAGGATCCGTTTATTCTCGCGGCCGCAATAAAATTCTGCTCCTTCAAACTAAGCACTAAGCCTCGGAACATCCTAGCATAATACACCCACTGCACAAGCATCATTGCCAAAATCACCTGTTTCATCCCGGGACCGAATATTCCTACGAGTCCAAGAATAAGCACAAGATTCGGGAATGCCATTACTCCCTCACAAAATCTCATTAATACAAGATCAATCCAGCCTCCCTTATAACCGGCAAAGGTTCCGATAAGCAAACCAATCCCTAAGGAAGAAATAAAAATTAAAGATGCAACCCCTAAGGAAATGCGAGCACCATGTAAAAGACGGGACAGATTACATCGCCCCAAATAATCAGTACCTAATGGATATTCTACCGAAGGCGGCTTTAGTTTTAATGCTAAATTCACTTGAATTGGATCATGCGGAGAAATCCAAGGAGCCAAAATCGTAAGCATAAAAAGAACGATTAAAATGAATGAGCAAACTGCGATGGTGATTTGATGCTTGAAAACGCCTCTTATACTCGCAATCATTGGTCCGTTCCTCCTTTCCAAGAGATGCGCGGATCCATATACATTTGCACAATATCCACAATCAGATTACATACAATAAATAGACAGGCCGCAAGAAACACATAGCACTGGATGACTGGTATATCCCGGTTAAAAATCGCCTCAATAAAATAACGGCCAAACCCGGGCCACGAAAAAACAGACTCAACAATAATCGTTCCAGTCAGCAGCTTCCCAAAATTCATTCCAATGCCTGTAATCATTGGTAAAATTGCAATTTTCAATACATGCTTTACCATAATAACACGCTCATGAATACCTCTTGTTCTCGCATACAGGACATAAGAATCTTGCAAATTCTCTAGCACACTAACACGCAGCAAACGAGTATAAATAGCAATTAGCGGTAAAGCCAATGTTATGGATGGAAGAATCAAGTGCAGCCATGTTCCTATTCCCTCTACAGGAAACAGATCAAGCTTCACAGAAAACAAATAAATTAATAGATAGCCAAGCCAGAACTGCGGAATGGAAGCACCGAAAAAAGCCAGAACTCGACTGAACTGATCTATCACACCATTTTTCTTCACTGCAGCTAAAAATCCGATAGGCACACTAACAAGTACAGCCAGAAAAATGCTGCTAAAAGCGAGTTGGATCGTTGCCGGCATCCGGTACACAACTTCCTCCCAAACTGGCTTGTTAGAAAGATAAGATATGCCAAAATCAAGTTGGCATATCTTAATAAGAGATTGAATATATTGCACGAACAATGGCTGATTCAGGCCAAACTCCTGCCTTTTCTGTTCTAACATCTCCGCTGTCGGCTGAATATGGGCAGCTGCCAAATACGCTTCAGCAGGGTCGACTGGCGACAGATGAATCAATATAAAAGTAAGAAGTGTGGCAAAGAGAAAAATAGGAAAGATGGCAAAAAGTCGTTTCATAATATAGCTACCCATTATTTCTCCTCCTGCCATTTCCTAGTTATTCATGTTAATTCCAGTGAACGGATGGTCATCACGATTTGCCGGGAATTCAAAGCTAGTTACATCCTTCTGGTACACAGCTGTTTTCTTAATATAAGAAATTGGCACAATTGCTGCTTGGTCCTGTAATGTCTGTAGGATAGAGCTGTATAGTTCTTTTCGTTTTTTCTCATCCGTAGAAGCAAATACTTCTTTGATTTGTTGATCAAGCTGTTGCTTCACTGGTAAGTTTGACAAAGCATCTGAGAATCCAAATCCTTTCACTGAGACAACGTTAAGGAAGGTATGTGGATCATATGGAGCTCCATAGTTACTGTACAAATTCAAGTCAAAATCATTTTCACCAAAGCGTTTTACTTGAACAGGAAGCTCAACACCAGTAATATTCAGCTTAACTCCTATCATTGCCCACTCAGCTTGAATAGCTTCCGCCATTGCCTTTTGGATTTGGTTCGACTTGTCATACATCAATTCTAGCTCCAACGCTTTACCATCTTTCTCACGAACATTTTTTCCAGATGGCAGCTTCCAGCCCGCTTCTTCTAAATAACTCTTCGCTTTTTCTACATCATACTTAATAGGTTTCGTTTTAATATTCGTATATAGGAGGTTTGGAGCCAGAATATTGTCTGCCTTCTCTTCCAGTCCAGAAGTCACTCCTTCTACCAATGCTTGCTTGTTAAAGCCATATTGAAGCGCTAAACGTACCTTTATGTCGGAAAGCTGCTCTCTTGTCGTATTCATGACTAATTGTCTTGTTGCAACAGGTTCAGAAATACTTGTTTTATATTTTCCTGATTCCTCTAACTGTTTAAAAGCATCTAGACTAATAGCGCCCTCTCCATAAATTAAATCGAGTTCACCTTTTTCGAAAGCAAGCACTCTCGTCTCTGCATCAGGAATGGTTTTAATTACGATTTTATCAACTTTCGGACTTTCGCCCCAATAATTCGGGTTGCGGGTAAATACCGCATATTCATCCTTCTTATGTTCCTCTAGCACCCATGGTCCCGTTCCAACAGATTTCTTCACTCCTTTTGAAGTGTCACCATCATCCGGGAAGCCTGCTTCACCTAAAAAACGTACTGGACGAACAACTGCCAGTTCCTGCAATGTTGGATAATAGGCCTGCTTCAATGTGATTTTGAAGGTAGAATCATTTACGACCTCAGTCTTCTCAATCATATTGATTAATCCTAACCAGCTATGCCTTTCCGCATTTTTCATAATCACATCAAAATTCTTTTTCACAACATTTGCATTAAACGCTGTCCCGTCAGAAAATTTTACATTTTGCCGAAGGTTAAAAGTATACTCCCTGCCGTCCTCAGATATTTTCCATGATTCAGCTAGGACTGGTTCCAGCTTACCGCCTTCTCCATAGCTAACCAATGGTTCGTAAATCATTGCCTGTGCAATCAATTGCGAAGGGTTATAAACATGCGGATTCATCTCTCCTATATCCCTCGGCCAGGACAAAGTGAGAGTTTTTTCCTTATCACTCGTTTCTTTCTTAGCTGTCTGCTCATTGTTTTGTGTTGTACAACCCACAAAGACAATGGACAAGAGCAAAATCATTGCTGATAGTAATATACCGATTTTCCTTTTCCCTTTAAACATTAGTAAATACTTCCCTCCTAAAATTAATAAAACAAATAATTCAATTGAAAATGATTATCACCCACTAATAATAGTTACTAAGATACTTCTTGTCAATGAAAATTATGAATAATTTCACAATTAGAATTGATTTCCAAGGGCCATATCCTTTTTGACATACGTATTGAATAATGATATTAATCCACCAACTTACTTTCATCGGTGTTTTTGTATCACCGGCTGCACGGAGGATACTACCGAAAATAAACATGAGGGAAATAAATACAGACGGAACAGCAACAATACGGAAATACAATGATCCATCTGCTACAACCTTAGGTTCTGCTCCCATCATACGAAGGAGAGGCTCTGCGAAGAAAAATGAAATCACACCAAAGAGCAATCCAAGGGCGGCAGATATAACTGTCGATTGTTTAGCAACACCTTTGGCTAACACTACATTTTATTCGAACCTAATCTTAGCAATAAAGTGGCTGAGGTTGTAAAAAAAGAAGTGGGAGCTGATACGTTAACACTTCACAACCTGGAATCTTTAACAGAAACAGGCAAGTTTGTTGGGATCTGATACGTAAAAGGAATGACTTTTTGTTCTTTTGCCAGAATGGAATACGCTCCGCTTAATGGAATCACAGCTACTTCGCGCGTGGCAGTTCCTCGTTTCGTCGCTACACTCATCATTAAACGAGCAGAGGCGTGATTGATTTTTTGTTCCACTTCCCCACCTTGAATATGAACTTCGCCATGTACTGTTTCTCAGCAGAATAGGGACGATTTTCAAAACGCAAATCAACCATAGCGGCACCTTTCCCAAAACGAGCTAAAAATTTCTTAAACATGTTTGTCTCTCTCTCATATTTTATTTTTCTGTGTTGTTATACATGTATGTATGAATGGAATCTATGGAGACAAACAGCAACTTAAGAGGTTGCTGTTTGTTGTTCCAACTGTGTTTTGCGAATCTCAATTCGTTTGATTTGGTGTACATCTTTTGACAGTACCTTAAACTCACAGCCATCTGCTTCGGTGGTTTGCCCTTCTTGAATATCATGCTCTTGCACCATCATCCATCCACCAATTGTATCTACATCTTCAGTATCTATATGAAGACCAAACAAGTCGTTAATCTCTGTGATTAACACCTTTCCGTCCACAATTTTATGATACTCACTGATATGTTGAATTGGCGGTTGCTCATCCTCATCATGAATCTCTCCAACAATTTCTGTTCTCGGTACCATGATTTCTTTTGCAATCCGATTATCAAATTCAAAGATATTCTCCACATACTTATACTCTGCTTGGTTAATTTCTCCGCTTTCATAGCTTTCTGATAAGATTAACCAAAGCTCATCTTCCGAGTGTGCCACTTCATGCTCGGACGCTGGTTTCAAACCGAAAATCCCTACTACTACACGTGCCGATCCATTTAATGCCCAAATAAATGGGTACGCAATCTTATAGAACCAAATCAAAGGTTTTGCAAACAGCAAGGTGATTTGTTCCGCTTTTTGAATGGCGAAAGTTCTGGGTACATATCAAGCGACCTAGAAGGCTTCCGATAACACATAATTATGTGTTATCGGAAGGAAAGTAGCTGTCTTTTATTATTCGTCAAGCTTTGCAACTTTGAACAATTTATTTTAAGACAGATTTTTCACAAAACTAATTTACAATAAATTCAATTACAATCGGAGTAGCAGGATCAAGAATAGTACCTCCTACAATAGTTACTGCAGTAGTAGAAAGACCTGTTATAGTATCACTTGTTTGAAGTAAAGCATTAATATATAGATTTACAACCGCAGGTGAAGAGGGAAATGTTGAAACAGCACCTGCATCATCGAGGAAATCTGTATTAGCAAATGTCAAATCAGCACCTGCAACTGTACCTGTTGATGCTGTAGTTGTAAATCTTCTTCCTGCCATGAATGGTTTGACTAAAGGCATTAATTAAATTCACCACCTTTTTCAAAATAAACAAATGCATTTTTTATAAAAGTACACACTTGTTTATTTTAATGATATTCTTTAAATTCGTATTGGAAACGGTAGATAACTATTTTAATTTGTAATTTAAGAGAATTTATAAAAAAACACCTAATATATAAATATATACATTGAACGCTATAATAATACTCGAATTTTAAAAAACATCAACTTGAATAACTGTATCTGCCACGGCAGTCCCCGCACTTGTTGTTACTTTTAAAGATAAACTATCTCCCGCCTGGAAAGAAACAGAAGTACTATTATTAATATTGGAAGTTTGTGTACCCGTTAACGAAACTGTAAGAGATGTATCAACACCATTTTTTCGAATCGTCCAAATATCTGTATTAGAAATTCCTGGTCCAGTTACAGCTCGTACATTTAACGCTTTCAAAAGACATTTTTGGCTTAATCGAATAAAAATTTCTGTAGTTGAAACAGAAGCTGATCCTGGCCGATAAAAACGAACGGTTCCTTTTGGCAAACTACCTGGATCACCCCAAATAATAGTAGAAGGCTGTTGAACCGTAGAAAATCCTAAACCATTGGCATTTGAATTGAATGCATTCGTAGTGCCGATACTTAAAGTTCCTGCTGTTTGAGAAATATCAGCTGTAACCCCTTGTATAGTTGATGCACGTATAACCAATTGTGCCCCTGGTTGATTTACTTCAGCCCCTATATAAGAACCGCCTCCGCCTGCATTCGTTACTAAAAAGTTATTGTCACGACCATTAAATCTATGGGGATTCGTATTAACCAATAATGCCCTTTTTATACCAAGGCCAGCTGAGTTTACTGTTATAATTGAAGCTCTAATAGCATCAATATTGTCAGAAGGATTACCTGTACCAAATGAATGAATTCCATAAACATTGGAGCTGCCTGTTGTCGAAGCAGTAGAATTATCCACTGTTACAGATGTTGTTCTCAATTTAGCTGTTTGTGAGGTTGTTCCAGGGAAAGCAACTCCAGTTAAGTTTACATGATTTGATGAAGTTAACAGAAGAGAAACATCTTCTACCCTTGTATTCTCACCCATTGTTAATAAAGTTGTATTTGATACTATATTCTGTTGACGAATAGTTACAGTTAATAAACTAATACCTCTTAATGAATTTCCTGCAGGCATCACTACCGTTTCATCGTAAATTCCAGGATATACAAAGATTGTTATTCCAGTAGCGCTTGCTGCATTAATGGCTGATATAGCTCCATTAATTGTTTTAAAAGGATTTCCGCCAATAGAGGCAGTAGAATCATCCCCCAATTTGGTTACCAAGGCTATATTGGGTCTAGATATCAGTAGTTGTTCTATACTCAATGTTATTTATTTCCTCCTTTTATAAAATTTTTTGAATAAAAACTAATACTGTGATAACAATCCTAAATAGTAACATACTTGATTCTGAGGAAAACTTATGTTTTTTAATGATTAATCAGGATAAACTGAAGCGTTATCGGTACACCAGCTTCAGGTGCTGTTGGTGTTAACAATGTTAGTATTCCTTCTTGCACGAGGTAAGCAGTTTGAGGTTGAATTATACCGTTAACAAACAAATTAATATAGGAAACTTTGTCTGGTGATAATATCTGAGTTGTTCCGTATTGCGCTAAGCCATCAGCATTTGTATATATAAGTTTTTGACCATCAGAAAAAGTAAAGTACAATAAATTAGTTGTAGGGATTGGACTTGGAATTGGAGGTCCTGGTGGTCCTTGTTCCCCCTGTGGTCCTGGAGGTCCTGGAGGTCCCGGCGGTCCTGGAATTGGAGGAAACCAAGGTGGAACTGCACAAGGATTGCAAAGGTTGAAGTGTTTTCTATTTTTTGAGTACAAGAATAATCAAGCTCCTTTCTTTAGCAAGATTTAATATATTAAATGTAAAACGAGCCCTTTTTTCTTGTACGCTTGTCTAATAAACATAAATGATGTATATCCTATACATGTCAGGTTTACATAATCCCTCATTATCGGAATTCAATGTATCTAGGATACTAAAATAATCTCCGATGTTGATTTACGAAGCAATAAGACATTTTTTTAAAAGGAAAGACAATCATACAAGCAAAAAGGTCTGTTCAACATTCAATATAGAAAAATCATTTTTACCCACGGGTGTGTGGTAAATTATGTTGTTTGTGTCATTGACAAGAATGATTCGTTTATAACAGTTCGACAGCTAGTAGATTTTATTCCTACATTTGTTATTGAGTTTAGAATCTCAACCAATGTCATTCTAAATATAATCGATTTTCCAAAATAGATAGTCTAGGAAATTCATAAAACGATTCATTTTATTAGTCAATAATACATGGATTAACAGAATGGAGTGAATAAAAATTAACCATCTATCTAATGATTTTAGTCCAGATTATGTCATAGATTATTTATGTAAGCATAAAGAGGATTTTACTGTTTCACTTGCCGTGAGTAGAAATCGAAAAAAATTATGTACCATTAATCCAGATGTTCCCCTTCCTCTTGGAAGTACAGTAAAACTAATAATAGCAGTAGAATATGCCAGACAAGTAGCTAAAGGATGTATTGATCCAAATGAATTAGTCTCTTTGGATTACCTGATGAGGTATTATGTTCCCGGCTCTGATGGAGGTGCTTTTACAGAATGGATTAACTTTTTAAAGGAAAATAACCTTATATTTAACGGTAAGACCACTTTACGTTTGGTAGCCAAAGGAATGATATCGCAAAGCGGAAATGCTAATACAGATTATCTTATCGCAAGACTAGGGTTAGAAAACATTAATAGGAATTTAGAAAGGTTGGGTTTAATAGACCATCAAACATTATTCCCTTTGGTTGGCAGTCTTTATATACCTGACTATTTACAACAGCGATATGGTCTGACGGTTGAAGAAACGATTGTGAAAATGAAAGAACTGCCAAGATCCCAATATTCTTATATAGCATTTAAGTTTTTGAATATAATGACGAGGGATAAAGATTTTGTTAAGCGAACCCCCCCAGTATTAATAGATAATGAACAAATTGACAGGATTTGGTCTAACCGACTTCCGGCAGCTTCTGCCAATGATTACCTTTCTTTACTTCGTAAGTTCAATGACCAATCTTTTCCATGTCCAATGCAAGAAGAACTAGATCATATTGTACAAAATATTTTTGAATCCAATCAAGTTTTTGAATTATATCCCTCTTTACCGGGTTTTTTAAGGTATGGTGGACGAAAAGGCGGATCAACCTCGTATTTGTTAACTAATACTTTATACACTACGGATGTAAATGGGAACAAAATGGAGATTGTAGTCATGTTTAATCACTTAACCAAAGAAGCTATTACGAACCTTATGAATACTTTAATTCAATTCAACGTTGAACTTATTCGAAGCAAAGATTTTAGAAACCGTTTAATAGCTAGTGGATGTTGTAATGATATTATGTAGTTGCTTAATTAAACAAAATAGATTTGAACAGGCAATCGCCGAAGAAATTGCATTGCCTTGTTGAACTTTTATAAAGCATTGGATAATGTATCTAAGTGTTTATAAAAAGGCCCTCCTGTTAGGTTGTGATCTGGGGGGCTTTTTGTTCACATAACATCCGAATGCGGGAGTTAAAAATTTTTATTTTTTTATGATGTTAGACAACTACATTGATAATCTATTAACAGGAAAAAAGAGCACTTTTTTGGGCTTCTTGTTCAACTAAGCATTCTTTCTTTCCTTTAAGTACAATTCTTCGCTAGCTTGAGATCAATTTTTTAGAGTAAATAATTTACAGTCTAGATAACACATTATACTGATTTTATAACAGAAGCAAGGGTGTGAAGTAGTGGAAGGATCCATTAATAGAGCTATGAAATATCCATATCCTTTCCGTATCATTATTAATAATCTTAAATCAATTCTTTTTTAAATTACGGTGATAGAAATCCAACAGCTTCAAAGTGTGTAGCTGCAAAACCTGGACCATCAAACAAAGCAATTGTGCCATCTTGATCACTAATTACAGTTACATCCACTATATCTCCAGCTTGTAACTGAATAATAGTTGAAACAGATACGTCATTATCAAATGGTATCGGACCAAAGAAGTCATTATCTTCAGCTACCACAGTGCCATTAACCCGGATACTTACTCGTACTCTATAATTTACAGTACTATTATTAGGAACATATTGAACACTTGCAATGATGAGATACACACCGCTATGTGTTGGACGGAATATAGATGCAGATGGATCATATTCACTGGCTAAGTCAAATTGCTCGTTTGGATATAGAACTTTTACAAGGGTGTTTGCTGGAATGATTTGGGATGGAGGCGTGCTATGGACAGCTCTAAATGCAGATTTTGTTGTATTTTTATCGTCTTTCTTATGATCACAACAATTTACATCCACATTAACAATAGAACTATCATGTTTTTTATCCCATGAATGATTGTCGTATTTATCCTTTTGTTTCTTGCCCCATAAATAATTTTCATAGCTATTATTATAAAGATGATCGTAGTCATCTCTTAGGGCTCTTAATTTATCATAGTAGGATCCCATATTTGATCGCCTTTCCTTAATTATAATAAAATTATATCGAGATTTAATAATTTTGCTTGTATGCTTGTCCCTCATTTCCTAAAAAACTCAAAATGTATACCTTATACATGTCAGGTTTACATAATATCTAATTATCGTAAGTGCCATGCCCAAGGAAATCCGCACCAATACTGGGTCTCTCGCAATCTCCGAATTTATTAAATATGCAGGATTTTATGCAATGCCCAAATGGCGCGAGTTTGTCGTCCCAATGTCTCGCTAAAGCTCCCTATTTTTTGTATAAAATCCTGCATATTTTTTAGACATACTTTGTTCATGACAAAAATATAAATAGCAGGGAAATGGACAAGGGAACCACCCTGACCTCCATGTTAGTCCATTTCGCCTTTCTACGGAATGTTTTAGGAGCATCCCTCGTTTTCAACAGCCTAGAGGGGTGTTTTTATTTGCTACGAATTTCATTGTTTTTTCCAAAAGTGCCACCATTTTTTTCTTGCGCTGCAGCAATCATTTTCTTTGTTTCTTGCATCTCTCGCATATATTGCATAAGTAGCTGATCCCGTTGATCTAATCGCTCCAAAAATTTTTGCTCCAACTGCTGAGCTTGTTTTTCTTGTTGCTGAAGAAGTTGCTGTATTTGATTTGTAAATCGCTGTTCTTATTCTTTTAGGAGTGCAGTTGTAAGGGTCATGACGTCATGCCCCCTTTTCCCTTTTATAAACGCATTCGCCGTCATACTGTCATGACCCCCTGCTATTTTTAGGAAAAAGATAAAATATAAGTTATACGCATACATAATTAATTTATGTATATTGCATAACAAATCTGGTCATTTTAAAAGTTATAAATCACATTAGGAGTGGTAATAGTGAAAAAGGTTAAGTATTTAGCAATGGCTTTTTTACCAATTCCCTTACTGTTTGGTTGTGCAGCAAACCAAGAAAACAAAGCGATGGACAATCGCGACAACAATGAAGTCCGGAATGTTCAATACAGGCAGAATGATGTCGATATAAACGAAAATAATGATTTTGACCGTAATAACGATAACGAAACTCGAATGGAAATAGCTGATAAAGCTGCTGATCGGATAGCAGAACTAGACGAAGTAAAGACAGCAAACGTTATTGTTACAAACCGAAATGCCTATGCTGCAGTTGTTTTACGCGACGGTACAAAAGGCGAAGTAACAGATCGTCTCGAAAATAAGATTGCAGATAAAGTAAGGGCTACAGATCCGGATATTCGAAACGTATATGTATCATCAAACCCCGATTTTATTAAACGAATGACAGATTACGGAGAAAGAATTAATGAAGGTGATCCGGTAGAAGGTTTATTTGAAGAATTCAATGAAACGGTTCGAAGAGTATTTCCTAATGCTCGTTAAAAAAGTGTGATTACATGCAAAAAGCAAATCGTATATATGTTTATTATAAATAAACTCCACAAAAAAACAGGCATTTCCTGCCTGTTTTTAACCTTATAAAAAACAATTGTTTTTTACGAACTTGTTCTGCTCGATCTGCTGATATTTAGATTTAGAGTGGTCCAAAATAGTATTTATTTCTCCAACTAATAAATGTATTTTTGGGTACTTCAAGCTCATAAGCTTCTTGTGTTGGAACTACATTTTTCAAGAGATTTCGTAACTTTCGATGGAAACAAAGAAATGACAAGATTGATATTGGTGTTGTTATTCACTATCGTTCTATCTAAAAAATTGAAATGAGCTCTTTTGTATAAGGATGGCGTTCCTCAGCGAATAAATGATCGCAGTTGAATTGATCGACAAGCTTCCCTTCTTTCATAACCATGATTCGCTGGCTCATTTGCCTGACAGCAGCAAGATCATGTGAAATAAATAAGTAAGAGAGATTTAAAGTTTCGCGAAGCTCTGTTAATAAAGTAAGCACTGCCCCTTGCGAGATGACATCAAGGCTTGCGGTCGGCTCATCTAGAACAATGAGCTCTGGTTCAATGCTGATAGCACGGGCAATCGTTACACGTTGCCGCTGTCCGCCACTTAATTCATGAGGATATTGATTGGCTAAACCCGACGGCAGCTCAACGGCTTCAAGAAGCTGCTTTACAAAGGCATCCTTAGAAGTATAGGAAAAATGGCTAAGGTTAAGTTCTTTCCTATACTGGGCGTAAGGATCAATCAGTGAATCCTTTATTTTAAGCTTTGGATTTAAAGCAGCTGATGGATTTTGAAACACGATTTGAATCTTTTTTCGGTAAGGGTGCAACTGACGCTCATTAAGCTGTTCAATTGCTTCATTCTTAAAATAGATCGAGCCGCTGTCAATCGATTCAATCCGCAGCAAGCAACGAGCCAGTGTGCTTTTACCACAGCCACTTTCACCGACAAGGCCAAGACATTCACCCTTGTTCAGTTCAAATGAGAGGTTGTTCACCGCTGTTTTTCCTGCTGAATATGATTTTGTTAGTTGTTTAACAGTAAGCAGACTCATACGCTTTCTACCTCCTGTAACCCCGATGGAAGGCCGCGTTCTAGTGTAGGTGCGGCTTGGATTAACTGCTTTGTATATTCATGCTGCGGATGGTCAAGTATACGATGCTTCCCGCCTGATTCAACGATTTCTCCTTCCTTCATGACAGCTAGGCGTGTCGCATAGCGTCTGACATGGCGCCAATCATGGGTGATGAATAAAATCGCACAGCCTGTTTCTTTTTGCCGCTTTGCAAGCAATTCTAAAATCCTGTGCCCGGAGACACTGTCAAGTGCCGTGGTAATTTCATCTGCAATTAATAAATCAGGCGACAGCAAAAGTGCCATAGCAATCGAAACTCGCTGAAGTTGTCCGCCACTTAACTGAAACGGGTATCGATTGTACAAAGCTTCATCTAACCCAACTGAGTCAAGTGCATCCATTGACTTTATTTTCCGGTTTTTGGCATCGAGAATGCCGTGGGCTTTCTGGTATTCCTCAAGATGCTGGCCAATTGTTCTAAACGGTGTAAAAGAGCCCTGATAATCTTGAAAAATATAGGACAGCTTTTGACCGCGAATTGTCCTCATCTGTTTTGGTGATAACGATAGCAAATCTTCTTCTTTAAAAAGAATCTTTCCCTCAACCTGCAAATTAGGTGAAAGCATTCGCCCAATTGCCTGTGAGAGTAAGCTTTTTCCGCTCCCACTTTGTCCAACCAGTGCATACCACTCTCCTTCACGAATGGAGAGTGACACGTTATCAACAATTTTCTTTTCTCTGCTGCTAATTGATACTCGCTCAATCGATAGAATCATTATCGCACCTCTTTCTTCACATCAAAATGGTCACGTAAATAATCACCCAGCATATTCGTTAGCAGCACAACAACCACAATAGCTAAACCAGGATATATCATTAATTCAGGTCTTGACTGAAAATACGGACGTGAGTCATTTAGCATTGCTCCCCATTCAGGAATTGGGGGCTGTGCTCCAAGTCCAATGTATGAAAAGGCAGAAATGAGCAAAATAATTTTGCCGAGATCAAGACTTGCGAGTACAAGAACATGCCCCACAATATGAGGAAATAAATGCTTACGCATGATTTTACTTGAAGATAGTCCATTGATGCGGGCAATCAGCACATAATCTTTTTGGGATTCTGATAAAACCGTGCTACGAACAAGACGAGCATAACTAACCCATTTGACCATCACAATAGCAAGCACTAGGTTGCCGATGCCCGATCCGAGTAAACCACTTAGAACAATTGCGACAATCGTATCTGGGAAGGCTGAAAATCCATCGGCAATTCGCATAAATACCCGATCAACTAACCCTCGTTTATATCCGGAAATAAGACCAAAGGGGATTCCAATGATGAGAGCAACAATCAGCGCCAGCAAGCTATAACCGATTGTCTGCTGACCGCCTAGCAAAAGCCTAGTCAGTACGTCCCGGCCGAGTTGATCTGTTCCAAGTGGATGCTGAAGGCTCATCCCCTGGAGACGTCCATCAAGATTTGTAGATGTTGGATCATACCGTAAATAAAAAAAAGCATATATGGCAACTGCCAAAACAAGGACTACGCATATCAGCGCTATCATCCCTTGCCAAATGTGCTTTTTTACCTTTGGCAAATGTATAGACAATCCTCTCATCAGTTGGCCTCCCTTTCTTTTAGTTTCATTTCGGGATTTAAATACCGGTAAGATAAATCCACACATGTATTTACCATGAAAACAATGATCGCCATGATTAAAATATACCCTTGTATAAGGGGATAATCACGTTGACGTATCGCATCAACAACAAGCTTTCCTATCCCTGGATACGCAAATAAAACTTCAATCACCACAACACCGCCAAACAGGCTTCCTAAACTGACTCCAAATACGGTAATAACAGGAGGGAGGCTGTGTCGAAATGCATGCACTAGAAAAATTCGCCATTCTGACAACCCGCGCGCTCTCGCTGCACGGATAAATTCCTGACTAAGCGAATCAAGCAAGCTGGAACGAAGCAAACGAACATATACACTTGAAATGGCCAGCCCAAGCGTCAATGATGGTAAGACCAATGAGACGAATCCGTCTCTCCCCATGGTCGGAAGCCAGTTAAAACGTACACCGAATAAATCGATAAAAATAAGGCCAAGCCAAAAACTTGGGATGGCCGCACCAAGAATTGATAGGATTCTACTCACCTGATCAATCCAGCTATTCCGATAAAGGGCAGATAGCGATCCTAGTGGAATCGATACAACCAGCATGACAATCAGCGCACCAACGGCTAATTCGATTGTGGCAGGCAGCCCCATTAAAATCATATCCATTACAGGTTGACCTGTGACATAAGACTCCCCGAAATCAAGCTGGATAAATTTAAGCAGCCAAAGTCCGTACTGGACGAGCAATGGCTTGTTGAATCCCATCTCCTCTCTTAATGCCTCTACTTGCTCCTGACTAACTGATAGCTCATCAACATTCAAAATGGTCAAAACGGGATCGCCAGGTGCAAGCCGAACAAACAAAAAACTGACAAATGTAATAAATAACATAAAAAATAGAACTTCAAAGAATTTCCGAGCAAGAATTTGAACCATTTACTTCACATCCAACTGGTTTGTAATCATGTAATATTCACTTCGCGTTGTCAGCCAATTTTTAACTTTGTTTTCGTTATACGCAACAATGGTGGAAGGATGCAAGACAAATGAATTGATCACATTGTCATGGACATAATCAGCCGCCTGCTCTGCAAGCACAGCTCGTTCTTCTTGACTGACGGTTTGATTAAGCTTGTCAATGATTGCAGTCAGTTCAGGCTCATGAGCACCGCTAAAGTTGAGAGCGCCAGTTGGATGATAGGTTGCATTTAAATAATAGCCAGCATCTCCACGCGGGGCTGTTAAATTACTATACGTAGCCAAATCCCAATCGCGGTTTGACGCCATGTATTCCTCAGGGATATCGATTTGGCGAATTGCAACATCAATTCCGATTCGTTTAGCGTCCGATTGAAAAACTTGAGCAATTAATGGCAAGTCTGCTCTTGCACTATAGGTTAAAAGGGTAAATTTAAGCGGCTCTCCGTCTTTTTGCATTTTCCCGTTTTCAAGTGAATAGCCCGCTTCCTTCAAGTACTTAACAGCTATGTCCGTTCCCCTTTCGCCCTGTTCATAAGATGGGGCAAACGGCAGTGATGGTAAAAATGGCCCAACAGCAGGTTCAGCATACCCTAAAAGAATCGTATCAACAATCTTTTGGCGGTCAATCAGCGCATCAACAGCACGACGCACATTGACATCCTGCAAACTTTTGCGTTCCATATTCATCGTCATTTGATGTACACGGAATGTCGCAGTCGATTCAACTTCAATCCCATCTTGTGCTCGCAACGATTCCAAGCTTTCTACCTCTGGACGATAAACAATATCAACTTGCCCAGACTTCAGTGCAAGTGAACGAGCATTTGCATCCTCATTAAAAGCGAATGTCACTGAATCAAGATTCGAAGCACCATCCCAATAATCAGCATAGCGCTCAAGTTCAAGCTTGCTTCCAGGTGTAAATGACTTCAAGACAAAAGGTCCTGTACCGACCGGTTTGTTGACAATATCCTCTTCTGTTACGTCAATGATCGAAACATTTGGATTAACAAGCTCAGAAACAAACTCTGGAAAAGGTTCCTTCGTTGAAATATGTAATGTATAGCCATCTGCTTCAATCTTATCGATTTTGAGTGCGTTTTGAATAGCAACACTCTCTTTCAGCGCTCGTTCAAGAGAGGCTTTCACCGCTTCGGCATCCATTTTATTACCATTTTGGAATGTAACATCTTCACGAAGTTTAATCGTCCAATGTTGACCATCCTCACCTTCCCAGCTTTCTGCCAGCCATGGTGCAATAGTTAAATTTTCTTCATCTAGTCGGACTAGCGTTTCAGTTATCCCTGCTCTTAACGGAACATAACTTGAATCAACATGAGGATCTAGAGAATTAGTAGAGAAATTATAGAGAAAATTGATGTGCTTGTCCTCTGCTTTTTCCTCATCAGTACTTCGCGAGGACTGCGTACAAGCACTTAACAAGCTGATACATACCAATAAGATACTAATTTTAAGAAAGTGATTTCTTATGTACTCATGGAAACTTTTAAAACAGACATAGCCGTGCCAATTATTATTTTTAATTGTTTTCATAGTAAATCCCCTTTTTTCGTAATCATTACGATTCATATAGTATCGTAATGATTCCTATTTGACAAGGGGAAATATTTTTAGAGGTTATTTCATCAATTAGATTATTTGTGCCTCTTCCTCTATGATTATATAATTCTTGTTCTATACAAAGCTGAGAGTTTTTCTTAAAAAAAGGGGTTATTATTAATAGACTTAAAAAATCTAGAAGAACTACTCAAATGAAAAGCTTAGTAAGATTTTATGACGCCTCCAAAACGAAGATTTTGTACCTTTTGTTATAAGGCTCATTTTATTATTTCGAAATCATTGCGGAGTTTTATCCAGAGTCCTTTCTTCGCTTAGCACATGGTAGATTCAAAATAGCGGTAACGTATCGGCAGCTCAAATGGATGAATATTTTCATCAAATGATAAATAAGATTTTTTCCCGATCTCAAAATAATGTAAACAAGGCAAACCCGATTTTGCGAATGATTGTACGCAAAATCGGGTTTTTACATATATCTATTTTGTACCATTTATAACCTCGATTACTGGTTTCGAAACTTAAATGGACATGGATTTATATTCTGTATATTGGCTCAGACCAACACTTCCAAATTCACGTCCGATTCCACTGAATTTGTATCCGCTTAATAATATAGGTCAACTCCCTTTCTCCATTGCCATCACTCCCGTACGCGACAATTGGTACATTCCATATGGCATCAACTGTTCCACGATCGCGTTAATTTTTTCTGTATCTCCCACAGCTTGGATAATCATCGTCTTTGTACCGATATCTACTACGGTCGCTTGAAAGCTTTCCACTATACCTGCAAGCTCTTCATTTTTACTTGGGTCTACATTCATCTTCATAAGGGCTAATTCGCGTGTAACCGTTTCTTCTGGTCTAAGGAGTGTTGCTTCGTAGACGTCAATTAATTTCAATAGTTGGTTGATGATCTGCTTAACTAAGTTATCATCGCCATTGGTAACAATAATAATTCGTGATACGCCGGCCTCTTCTGAGGCACCAACTGTAATGCTTTCCATATTAAATCCACGCCGGGTAAAGAGGCTTGTTACTCTCTGCATAACCCCCGGATGATCTTTAACTAATAGCGAGATGGTTTTTTGTTTCCCCATGACTTGTTATTCCTCCTCCATAATCATTTCACTAAGCGTTTTTCCTTGTAAAACCATTGGAAGAACAACCTCACTTCTCGGCACCATAAAGTCGATTACGACAGGACCTGGTGTCTCCAAGGCTTCTTGCCACACACGGTGAGCTTCTTCTTTTGTTCTTGCCCTTAGCCCTTTTACTCCATATGCTTTAGCCAATTGAACAAAGTCTGGACTTCCTGATAAGTCGATTTGGCTGTAACGCTCTTCATAAATAAATTCCTGCCACTGGCGAACCATGCCCAACACTTGATTATTGATGATTACCACTTTAACGGGGAGGTTATGAATCGCACAAATAGCTAATTCCTGCGAACACATTTGCATACCGCCGTCACCATTGATGGAAATCACTAGACGGTCTGGATTTCCCATTTGCGCTCCTATGGCTGCCGGGAATCCAAAACCCATCGTACCTAGCCCGCCGGAAGTGATTAAAGATCGAGGATGACTAAACTTATAGAATTGAGCCGCCCACATTTGATGCTGTCCTACATCTGTCGTTATAATGGCTTCCCCCTTGGTTGTTTCGTGAATCATTTCTATTACATACTGCGGCTTTAGTACCGCACTGTCATCTTTAAATCTCAATGGGAACTGCTGTTTGTTTTTCTTGATTTCAGAGATCCAAGATGCAGTTTGAGCAGGCTTTGCGGTTTCATTAGCTAGTGTCAACACTGACTTTATATCACCAACGCATGGGATATGGGTTTCGACATTTTTTCCAATTTCAGCAGGATCAATATCAATATGCGCAATGGTTCTTGCATTTGGAGCAAAACCAGCCAAATTCATTGTCACTCGATCATCAAACCTTGCACCTATACTAATGAGCAAATCACAATTTTGTATAGCCGTATTTGCGGTATACGTACCGTGCATCCCCGGCATCCCCATCCATAAAGGATGGGCACTTGGAAATCCGCCCAGCCCAAGCAGTGTGGTAGTTACGGGTATTTGTGTTTTGTTAACAAACTCCAAAAGCTCGTGGTGTGCCCCAGAATGAACGACACCAGCACCAGCCAAAATAACAGGACGTTCGGCTTCCTCAATGGCTTTCAACAATTTTTCTATCTGCTGTCTGTTAGGGTGTTCGATTGGTTTATAACCGCGTATTTGGATTTCCTCTGGATAAACAAAGGTTGTTTTATCGGCTGATACGTCCTTAGGGATATCAATCAACACAGGTCCTTTTCTGCCCGTAGAAGCAATATGAAATGCCTCACGAATAACTCCAGCTAACTCCTCAACCTTGCGGACTTGATAACTATGTTTGGTAATTGGCATGGTTATCCCCATAATGTCTGCTTCCTGAAAGGCATCCGTACCAATCAGGGATGTGGCTACATTACCTGTGATGACAACAAGCGGAATGGAATCCATATGAGCCGTGGCAATCCCTGTAACAAGATTCGTAGCCCCCGGACCCGATGTAGCAATACACACACCTACCTTGCCTGTCGACCTCGCATATCCGTCTGCTGCATGAATCGCCCCTTGCTCATGGCGTGTCAAAAGGTGATGAAAATCCTCGTTTCCATACATAGCATCATACATATACAATACAGCTCCCCCTGGATAACCGAAGACACAATCTACCCCTTCTAATAACAAGCATCGAAGTAAAATTTCTGAACCTGATAGGTAATCAGGCTTTAATAACTTTTCTCGAAGACCTTCCTTTAATAAAAGAGCTGAACTTTGAGCACTCATTCGTAATCCTCCTTCAAAAAATATGTTGTGTTCATTAAAGAAAACTCGCTGATTGGCAAGCCGTTAGATGAAGACAGAGGCGTAGTTGCACTTACACTGTATTCCTAAAATTTCTGACTACATCGAATTGACTTCCAGCTGGAAATTTATACTTTCCTACAGTGTAAAATGAAAAAACCTCTTTCATCCCATGCACGCACTCATCGCGTAACAGGGACGAAAGAGGTTGTCTTCCGCGGTACCACCCTAATTTGTTACACGCCTCACAGCGTATAACCTCAGCAGGTCTCCAAATATTTGAAACCTTTGACACAATAACGTGTGTCCTTCCGGTCTTCCCTACTAGCAAGGTTGTTCCATCCTTCGTTCAGGAAAACAGCTCAGAGGTGACTTCGAAAGCAGGGATTATGGCAAAGGTCCCAGCAAATCCTTTGCTCTCTGTACATAAGAGCCCTATTTCTTCATCCTCTTCATAGCTAACTTTTTGATTTTCACCAATCCATCATCCAACAAAATTATGCATATAAAAAACCTCTTTCATCCCAACGCACGCACTCATTGCGTAACAGGGACGAAAGAGGTTGTCTTCCGCGGTACCACCCTAATTTGTTATACGCCTCACAGCGTATAACCTCAGCAGGTCTCTAAATATTTGAAACCTTTGACACAATAACGTGTGTCCTTCCGGTCTTCCCTACTAGCAAGGTTGTTCCATCCTTCGTTCAGGAAAACAGCTCAGAGGCGACTTCGAAAGTAGAGATTATGGCAAAGGTCCCAGCAAATCCTTCACTCTCTGTACATAAGAGCCCTATTTCTTCATCCTCTTCACAGCATAGAAGTATTAATATTCTGAATTTTATTATAATTAAGACGAAATGTCAACCATTTATAGAAATATGATCTGCAGAAAGAATAACGTTTTTTTCGTTTTGGAGATATGATTTTGTCTTACCTTGATGGGCATGGGGTTATTCCCCATTGTTTTCTAAAGCACCTTCAAAAAAATTAGCGTGCCCATAGTGCTTTCACATCATGACATGCTTTTTGAAACTTTATTATCACAAAACAATTGAGCACTGTTCCTTGTTACAGGAAAGCGCCCGATTGCGGAAGATCAAAGGCAGTTGATGCTAATTCGCACTGATTAAAATTTAGTATCCATTATTTGTGCCCCTTCTAACAACAATCTCGATATCCTCCTGCTCAATCCTCTTGAGCTCCTCTTCATTTAAGAGCTGTTTAGGATTATTTTTAGCCAAAAACTTTAAATCGAGAAACACACTTTCTTCTACTGTTGTCAAAGGTTTTTGTACATACGTTTTTTTGTAAAGATGCTCTATAGATTTTACATCACCTGTTATGGCAAAAATAATTTAAAAAAACAGCTGCCAATAATAAAGTGATAGAAAAAAGGATCACTCCAATATAAGACAACAGAAACCTCATTTTAATTGACATCTCTTACGCATAACGCGTACTTATTTAACCGTTTACAAAGTGAATTACCACAATAACCAGTTTTTTGTATTCATTTCGCGAACTTTTTTCTTTTTTAGTTTAGTCATCCATGCTATAATGAGTTCGGAATAAAAGTGACTTTTAAAAAGTCAGAAAATTTCTTCATATGAGTTGAACTTAATTTTTTCTTTAGTATTCTGTATTCCTATTTGAACCTTTACTTGAGAAGGTACATCCCTTGGACAAATATGCTAGGGTACGTACTGTATAGGAGCAGCAGAAATGATCTAATTTTATATCAGTCAATTTCATAAGTTGTTTGCTCAGAAATAAAAGTAAGTGAAGTCAAAGTCAAACCTGCTCAATGCAGAAGGAAGTCATCTAATAATGAACTTTATCATTTCAGAATTATTTGACATTCGTCTTATTGATATGTTCAACTATTATGAAATCGATTTATATAAATGAAAAAATTAAGAATTCATCTTTTGAAACAGGAGGTTAACCAGATGGACAAAATCTTTAGAAAAAAGTCTATTACAGATTTAATAGCTCAAAGTCACAATAAAGAGCTTAAACGCGCGCTAAGCCTGTTGGATTTAATACTTCTTGGAATTGGCTGCATAATTGGAACTGGTATTTTCGTTATCACAGGCGTAATTGCTGCCAAAAGTGCAGGTCCAGCTATTATTCTTTCATTTATTCTGGCAGGTATTGCTTGTGCGTTGGCTGCTTTTTGTTATGCTGAATTTTCATCTTCTATACCGGTATCAGGGAGTGTATATACGTATACGTATGCTACAATGGGTGAACTTATAGCCTTTTTAATCGGTTGGGATTTAATGCTTGAATATGTCATTGCGCTTGCTGCTGTTGCAACAGGCTGGTCAGCTTATTTTCAATCATTAATTGCCGGATTCAATATTCATATTCCTGCTTTCCTCGCCTCTGCACCGGGAAGCGGTCAAGGCGGAGCAGTCAACTTGCCTGCTATGATCATTATTTTATTAATCACAGCTCTTGTGAGTAAAGGTGTAAAGGAAAGTACACGCTTTAACAATGTGGTTGTTTTCCTTAAAATCGGAATCGTTTTATTATTTGTTTTTGCAGGGATTAAATATGTAAAGCCGGAAAACTGGACACCATTTATGCCGTTTGGTTTCGAGGGAGTCGTTACAAGTGCGGCTACTGTTTTCTTTGCTTACATCGGCTTTGACGTAATTGCTAATGCATCAGAAGAAGTAAAACGCCCGCAACGAAATATGCCAATTGGAATTGTTGCTTCTTTAGCTATTTGTACACTGTTGTATGTTGTGGTTTCACTTGTGCTCACAGGTATGGTTCCATACACAAAACTGAATGTCGCAGACCCTGTTTCATTTGCCCTTAATTTTGTCGGCCAAAATAGCATAGCCGGTATTATTTCCGTTGGTGCTATCGTAGGGATTACGACTGTCTTGCTTGCATTATTGTATTCCCAAATCCGCTTAACCTACGCAATGAGCCGGGACGGTTTGTTGCCAAAGGTTTTCGCGAAGGTACACCCTAAATTTCAAACGCCATTTAAAAACACATGGCTTACAGGATTTATTGCTGCGGGAATTGCCGGCTTCGTTGACTTAACAACACTTGCCCATCTTGTAAACATGGGAACATTAGCTGCTTTCACCCTTATTTCTATCGCTGTTATTGTGTTGCGAAAGAAACAACCAGATTTAAAAGCAGCATTCCGAGTGCCTTTTGTTCCTGTCTTTCCGGCTGTTAGCGCACTTTTATGTATCTATTTATCATTGAGCTTGCCTGGTATTACATGGATTTGTTTCGCAATTTGGATTACAGCAGGAACAATCGTGTATCTATCCTATTCAAGAAAACATAGTTATTTAAATAAGAAATTAGACATGTCCCAAGATGAAAATATAAGCTAAATTCTTATCAATAACTGTAGGCGGGGCCCCGCCCCGTCGCCATGAAACAGCTGGGGAGAAATCATATTCCTAAAACAAAAAAACGTCATTCTTTTCGTAGAATCACTACGAAAAGAATGGCGTTTTTTAATGCATCTTTCCGCCTCTGATGAGCTAGTTATAATTTTACGATACGCCCAAATCATAAAAAAATCCGTTCATTAACTACCATTTAATGTTAAAATGTATTAGGTTTGATATCACTTACTTTATTATAAAGAGAGGTTATTATGAACTTTATTGGATGGATGATCGTTGCTTGTGAGATAGCCTTTTGGGTTGTCATTTTGTTGGGTTTAATCGTAAGATACCTGTTCAATTTGAATAAGTTGGGCCTTATTTTACTTGCTCTAACCCCTCTTATTGATTTGGTATTAATTGTAATAACAAGTATGGATTTATACCGCGGAGCAACAGCCACCATTGCCCATGGACTTGCTGCCGTTTACATCGGAGTGTCACTTTCATTTGGAAAAAGCATGATCAAATGGATGGATGAACGATTTCAATACCATATAGCAAAGACAACAGCTGCTAAGCCTATCAAAAGGTATGGGATTACATTCGCCAAGCATTATGCAAAAGGATTTATTAGACACATCATTGCATTTTTAATAGGCTCTGCTATCTTAGCGACCATGATTTATTTGATCGACGATCCCTCAAAAACTGAGGCACTTTATGGAATTATTAAAGTATGGGCGATTGTTATAGCGATTGATTTGTATATAACTGCAAGCTATTTTATCTGGCCTAAAAAGGAAAAAGCAGGAACTCATTCAGCATAATTCATGAGGAATAATATAAATGAAGTGAGAGGGTTCAGCAAGCCGTATAAGCGAAAAAACGCCCGAATTGGGACATTTTAGACTGTGTTACATTTAGGGGAACTCGATGTAAGGAGCAGTTCCCCATTCTACACCAAAAAAGCGCGCTTTTGTTTAAAATCTGAACTTCCTGCTAACGTTGAGTGTTTGTGATATGACAAGAATAATCCAGTTTGCACAGAATGGCAAAAGCAGAAGTTCATTCATCTATATTTTTTTAATTAGTTAAAAATATTTTCCCCTTATTTTTAGTATCAAGAGCTTGTTTGACATCTGAGAGACGATACTGAATTTGGGGTCTTGTTAATGTTAACTGTTTAGTATGAATAAGCTGTATAATCTGGTGAAATGTTTCATGCCATTTTCGCGTAGAAACTTGTTGATTCCAATGGCGTAAATGAAATATGTTTGTATGTACTTTCGTATTATTCATAATCTCTGTCCAATTGACAGGTACTCCTGACAAAAGGCCTATCGTTAAAAACATTCCATTGGGGCTGACGCAGTAGGCTAAGCTCGTACCAGATGATCCGCCAATGGAGTCAATTGCCGCTTTAGCTCCACAACCATTCGTCAATTCCATAACTGTATCGTAGAGCGGGGCAGTCTCTGTATTAATTACATAAGAAGCACCCAGTTGAATTAATTCCTCTGTGTAGATGTTATTTCGTGTTACTGCAATTAAACGAAATCCTAACACACGGGATAATTGAGCAAAAATACGGCCAATAGAAGATCCGCAAGCATTTACAATTAGATCATCTCCTTGCTTTAATGCCAATACTTCCGTACAGATAACCCATGCTGTAATAGGATTAATATAAAGCTGTGCTGCTGTGTAATCCTCCAGATAATCTGGAACGATAACAGCTAGTTCAGCTGAAGCTTTTACAAATTCCTGCCATGTACCTTCCCCTCGTAATGGCAATACTCGTTTGCCAAGAAACCATTTAGAAACAGAAGGACCTACCTCTTCTATAATGCCGACTCCTTCATATCCTGGAACAGCGGGTAAAGAAATTCGATTTGAATATGCTCCTCGAATGGGAATTAAATCAGATGGATTGATAGGCCGGGTTTTCATTCGTACCAGCACTTCACCAACACCTGGATCTTTCACTTCTATATTTTCTACTTGTAGAACTTGTTGAGGTTCTCCGAATTCATAAAACTTAATGCTCGTTGCTTTCAAGATAGATAGCCCCCTTTTTATACAACAGTTTAATTATTAAGAAGTGCATAGAAAAGCCCTCCAGAGCGCTGACTGGGGGCTTCGTGTTCATCTTATATTTTATATTATTAAAGCATAATATTGATCCATAAAGCATATTCCGCTAAAAAGCATTAACAGCATGTATAGTCAATGCTGATGCGCATGAAGCTTCGCAAAAATCCCATTTTCTTGTGAAAGAAGCTCCATATGGGTTCCATCTTCAGCAATACCTTCTTCTGTTATCACGAGAATACGATCAGCCTTTTTTATCGTGCCCAATCGATGCGCAATAATCAGAGTTGTTCGATCTTTTGAAAGATCATTCAACGCTTCCTGTATAATTGCTTCTGTTTCAGTATCTAGTGCTGAAGTGGCCTCATCCAAGATTAAGATTGGCGGATTTTTCAAAAACATTCTGGCAATAGTCAACCGTTGTTTCTGGCCTCCAGAAAGCTTTAACCCTCTTTCACCAATTTGCGTGTCAAATCCATCTGGCAGGGAAGCTATGAGGTCTGTCAAGTGAGCTTTTCCGGCTGCTTCTTCTATTTCTTCCTGTGTAGCATTCAATTTACCATATGCAATGTTATCTCTCAAGGTACCTGTAAATAGAAAGACATCTTGTTGGACAATCCCAATGTTTGAACGCAAGGATTCTTTTGTCATGTTGCGGATATCCACTCCATCTATGGTAATCGCTCCTTCTGCAACATCATAAAAACGAGGGATCAATGAACAAATTGTCGTTTTTCCTGCACCAGAAGGCCCTACAAATGCTATGGTTTTTCCCGCCTCAATAGAAAACGTCAAATCCTTCAAAATAGTGCGCTTGCTTTCGTATCCGAAGGTAACATGATGAAAACTAATATCTCCTTTTAAAGACGGTACATCAATCGCATCAGGAGCATTTTGAATATCCGGCTCAGCATCTATTAGTTCAATAAAACGCTTAAAGCCTGCCATTCCTTTTGGATAAAGCTCAAGCAAGGCACTGATCTTATCAATAGGTTTAAATAGAATATTTAGATAAAGAATGAAAGCGACTAATTCTCCATAGGATAAGTCGCCAGAGAAGCTAAGCCAAGCTCCAATACTCCTACTAGCACGGCGCAAAAAAAGTCTATATAGAATAGTCTTTTGTGAGGGCGATAATAGCTAAAGAAACGCTTAATCATTAAGAATATAGCACCTCATTTCTATATAAATATCATTCCCGGTCAGATGATAATACCTTACCACATGCCAAATAAGTGTGCGATATATTCTTTTATCTAGCAGTTGATATCACAAAGAAAGAAGCAGGAGAAGCCCCTAAATTCAAAAGTTTGTTATTGGAACTTTACGTGTAGATTCTATGTTGATTGTGTTACAGTAAAACCTTAGATTCCTATCTTTCTTTAAAATTTTTTTCAAAAACTTGCAGGGTTTATCGGTAGATGCAACGTCTAAGAAGGTAGAGAGAAAAGAGGTGATGCATTGGAGAACGAACAACAGCTTGTACAGGATATTTTGCGCGGGAATCGGCAACGGTTTCGGGAGCTTGTAGCACACTACGGTCCGCAGGTGCGCAGCGTCGCACTCAAGGTCGCCGATCATCCGCGCGATGCTGAGGATATTTCACAGGAGGTGTTTCTTCAGGTGTATCGCTCTCTTTCTCAATTTCAAGGACAGGCGAAGCTCTCGACCTGGATTTATCGCATTACGATGAACAAGGCGCTTGATTATCAAAGAAAGCAGTCGCACCAATCCGATGGGGATGACATCCTCACTTTCATACCCGACACGCAGGCAGCTACGCCAGAGGAAGCGCTGCTTCAAAAATCAGAGCGGGAGATGGTTCATGAGCATATTAGCCGGCTGCCGCCAGCGTACCGGGAAATCGTCTATCTCTACTACTTTCAAGAGCAATCATACAGTCAAATTGCTGAATCGCTCGGCATCGCAGTCAAAACTGTCGAGTCCCGCTTATACAGAGCACGCGGGCTGCTGCAGCATCTTAATAAAAAAGGAGGAACCGCATGAAGCATCTTACTACCAAACAGCTTGTCGCCTATCATGAGAACGTACTGCCGCCAGCAAAGCAGCACCTATGCGCACAGCATTTGCAACATTGTCCAAGCTGTCAAACAGAATGGGCAATGCTGCAGGAGCTTGATGCAGCTTGGAAGAATCCCGCACATGACGGCTTGTCCGCAGACACACTTGATGCCTTAATGGTAGAAATTGAACAGCTGCCGCTTCCAGAACCAATGAAACTGCCAAAGCAATCCCGAAAAGTACGAGCGCAGCACATTTTGCTTGCTGGCGCAGCGGCCTTCCTTTTCTTGCAATCCGACCTGATTCAGCACGTCTTGCACACGGATGATTACGTCACACATACCATTGAGCAAACATCCTCGATCACAAGCAAGCTGCCGTTATGGCAGAATCTTATAAAATTTATGGAGGGAACACAATGAATCCACGAAAACCGCTTCTTTACTTGCTAGCGCTGCTGCCAGGGCTCGGACATTTTTATCTCGGCCTCATGACGCGCGGCTTGCAGTTTATGCTTTTGTTTTTCGGAACAATTTTTATCATTGCCAATTCGTTTGAAAGTCTCGCACTAGTCCTGCCAGTCATCGTCTTCTACAGCTATTTCGATGCTCTGCAGATGTACCGTCTGCACCGCGATATGGCAGAATTGTATGACGAACCGCTCGTGAGCACCAGCTGGCTGCGCCGCAATAAGTACATCTTTGGCTGGGTGCTCATCGGTCTCGGCTGTTTAACAATTATGAAGCAGGTCAAGCAGATGCTGGAACAATACCTCCCTCAATTCATGCCTGCATACATTCCGTATGACTTACTGCAAAACCTCATCATGAGCATCGTCCTCGTCCTCATCGGTTTGCAGATTCTACGCAGCAAGCATGACGAAGATGTTTGGGATACGATTGAAAAATAGACCGAAAAGTGATCAGGTTATATACTTGGTCACTTTTCGGCCTTATAGTTTTACTTCTTCTTCAGCACAGTCGCTGCTTCTACATGTGTCGAATATGGAAACCTCATTATTTAAGTTTGTCGGCAAACCCTTCTTGCATTTTGGGGTGAATATAATACAAAATCAAGATCGAACAATTTATTAGCTGGAGGAACATGAATTTGATTGTTTCAAAGATTATAGATCATTACGCCTTAAACCCCATGCCCATCAAGCTAGTGAAGGACAATATGCGGATTGAAGTACGTCTCCGCTTAATAGGTCACACTCAAACTGAATTTTCACACCAGCAGTATGAGCACTTCCACCAGTACCTCCATATTTATCTGCAAATGTATCAGGTAACTGAAATACGGTAGAATCTAGTATACGAATGCGACGAAAATGCTCTATATGAACACCGGAAATGGCGGGTTGTGCCGTAATCTTTTTTTGAAGCAGTTCAGTGAGAATGTCATGCAGGAGTTGGACAGCGGCGGAGTTGAATCGCTCATTCAGTCCTTGTGGGCTGATGATTAGGAGGCTGTCCTGAAAATGTGTTTTTTCACTTTCAGGACAGCCTCCGTTTACTTTTATAAAAGAGGGGATAATAACCTAGATATAGACTCTTTAAAATGTACCCATAGTGGACGATGTTGATACTGTTCAAGAGTGAGTTCCCTTGATACTTTTACATCCTCATTAAATGTTGTTGTCAGTCTTTGAGCAATTCCCTCATCATATAGAAAGGCATTCACCTCAAAATCTAATTTGAAGCTCCTTACATCAATATTCGCTGTTCCAACAGATGATATTTCTTCATCTACAATAACGGTTTTGGCATGAATAAAACCATTGTCATATATATAGACTGTTGCTCCAGCCTTAAGTAATTCACCAATATAAGACAGGGTTGCCCAATATACAAACATGTGATCTGGTTTATTAGGAATCATAATTTTAACCTCAACGCCAGATGAACATGCAATTCGAAGGGCATCTAATAAACTCGTATCTGGAATAAAATAAGGCGTTTGGATGAGAACGGATTTTTTTGCTGATAAGATCATTTTCATGAATCCATTTTTAATGTGTTCCAATTTAGAATCAGGTCCACTTGTAACGATTTGCATTCCGACATTTCCTTGAGAAATTTCTTCTGGAAAGTGATTTGGAATATAGGTAATATCTTGGTGATGGGATGCCTGATTCCAATCGAGAATAAAACGGGCCTGAATCGCATGAACAGCTGTACCCTGTATCCTTAAATGTGTGTCGCGCCAATACCCATATTTTTGATCTATCCCAAGATATTCATTGCCGATGTTAAAGCCGCCTACATAACCGATTTTTCCATCAATAATGACTAACTTACGATGATTCCGATAATTCAACCGTAGATTGATGAAGAGGAATTTGGAAGGAAAAAAGACTTCCACTTCACCACCAGCTTTACGAAAATCTTTGAAAAATCGTTTGGTTAATCCCCTCGAGCCCAGTCCATCATATAAAACCCGTACTTTAACCCCTTCTTTTGCTTTCTTCGTTAGAACTTCTATGAGTTTTTTGCCGAGCTGGTCTTTTTTAATAATATAGTACTGTAGATGAATATGGTCCTTTGCCCCTATGATATCTTTAAATAATCTGTCAAACTTCTCTTGACCATCCGTAAACAATTCAACCGAATTATCTTCAGTTAAGACAGCATCATTGTTAATTAAATGCATATATATTAAATTTCTACTGTTTCTTGTAGCTTGATTGCAAAATTGAAATTGGTGGGTACTAAGCTGGCTCAATTGAGTTCCTAACATTTTTTGGATTCCAATCTTTTTAGAGTCCTCCCATTGAAAGAGGTGATATCGGCTGAGGTTTTGTCCGAAAAGAATATACAAGACAAACCCGAGTAAAGGCATAAAAAATAGAACCAATAACCAAGCCCATGAGGAAACAACATCTCGTCTTTCCCGAAAAGTAACAATAATCGCAAAAAAAATATTCAATACAATAACTAGCCCGAGCAATAAGGAAGTAATGTGCATAATGAAATCCTCACTAAAAAAGTTATGGGTACTAATAGTATAACTAAAATAAGTTTTTATTTTGGCTAATAGCCATAGCCATGTACATTGTTATTTTTCTAACAATCTCAACAGCATATACTCACAAATGGTGAATGGAAATAGTATTAAGATTACATTAGAGGTTCTGGTGTAAACCTCGAATATTGTAAAAAATAGGTATAAAACATAGTGTAAAGTGCTAGTAGGTTTTTTTCATAAAAGTTCACCATAAAGGATTTAATTGCGAATAAAACGGACACATTTGCAATCTGAATTCTTTTTGCATCAGAACTCAATAAAAGTACAGACCTTTGCAAATAAAAAGTGCAAAGTGCTGTACTTTATTTACTGAATAAAAAAGGACCTAATGCACTAATAGTCAGAATATTCTTCAAGAAAGAATCGAAGTTTTCACTATGTATATGTTGTTTATTTAATTACACATAATAAAAATTGTAATTTAATGGTGAGGAAGTGATTTTGTGGAGGATAGAATCCAAAGTCTTAGTTCCTTATTTATAGGAATTGACGTCGGTTCAACAACCGTCAAGGCTACAGTGGTAAACCCAAAAAATAAAGAAATTCTTTGGTCGGATTATCAACGGCACCATACGAAACAGGCTGAAAAGGTCCAGGAATTTTTAATTCGAATCGGGAATGAGTTTTCCGATGTGAAGAAGGAAGATATCCGTGTGTTTATTACCGGGTCTGGCGGTGGCCCCATTGCCGAACATATCGGAGCCAAATTCGTTCAAGAAGTGAATGCGGTTACAATGTCAGTGGAACAGCTTCATCCGGATGTCGGCAGCGTCATCGAACTAGGAGGACAAGATGCCAAGATCATTATTTTTAAAGAAAACGAAGAAACCGGAAACAAGCAAGCGATTACGTCGATGAATGACAAATGTGCCTCTGGTACCGGTGCCACGATTGACAAATGTATGATTAAAGTCGGACTGCCGGAAGAGGAAGTGGCCAAGCTGGCATTTGATGATTCAAAGCTTCATCACGTTGCGGCCAAATGCGGCGTATTTGCTGAAACAGACATTGTGAATTTGGTGAAAAGCAGTATTCCATCACCTGAAATTATGTGTTCATTGGCAGACGCCATTGTCATGCAGAACCTTTCGGTATTGACCCGAGGGAATACATTGCGGCATAAGGTTTTACTTTTAGGTGGACCTAATACATACCTGCCTTTTCTGCAACAATGTTGGCGAAAGCGGATTCCGGAGTCCTGGGAACAGCGAGGCTATGATTATCCGAAAGATATTCCGCTGGAAGAGTTGATCTTTATCCCGGAAAATGCCCAGTATTATGCGGCTTATGGTGCCGTTATGTATGGTTTGCATGAACCCCAGGGAGTAGGTGTTTACAAGGGGCTGGAAGACTTAAAAACATTTATTACCCATGGACGCAAAGCAAAGCTGGGGGAAAAAGCAGGCGCTCCTCTTGTGAAAAGTATAGAAGAATTGGAGCAATTTCGCCGTCAATACAGTATTCCGAAATTTATACCAGCTGCGTTTGAACCGGGTCAGATGATTAGAGCTGTCGTTGGTCTGGATGGAGGTTCTACCTCATCTAAGGCTGTACTAGTCGATACGAATGGCACGATTCTGTTAAAAGAATATCAGTTGTCTAAAGGAAATCCCATTCAAGATACGAAAGAGCTTCTCGGACGTATTTACGATAAGGTTCAAGCAGCCGGTGCCAAGCTGGAAATCATCGGTTTCGGAGCCACAGGATATGCGGCTGATGTCCTGGAAAAGACATTAAAAGCGGATGTGAATATCGTAGAAACGGTAGCTCATATGATGAGTGCCGTCCATTTTTTCGGTGACATTGATGTGATTTGTGATATTGGAGGACAAGACATTAAAGTTCTTTTTCTCAAAAATGGGGATATCCGCAATTTCCGTTTGTCCAACCAATGTTCAGCCGGGAACGGAATGCTTTTGCAGGCAATGGCCGACCAATTTGGGATTCCGATACAAGAGTATGCTGAAACAGCATTCAGAGCCGATCTGAGCCCGAAATTTTCCTATGGCTGTGCCGTATTTCTTGATTCAGACCGAGTAAACTTCCAAAAGGAAGGCTACGCGAAAGAAGAATTATTAGCAGGACTAGCTCTGGTATTGCCCAAAAATGTATGGCAGTATGTGGTCCAAATTCCACGTATGGCTGAACTGGGCCGAAAGTTTGTCCTGCAGGGCGGAACACAACATAACCTAGCTGCTGTCAAAGCGCAAGTCGATTATATTAAAGACCGGGTTCCGGATGCCGAGGTGTATGTCCACCCGCATACGGGAGAAGCAGGTGCGATCGGAGCGGCGATGGAAACCCTTCGTATCGTGAAACGCAGGGGTTATTCTACGTTTCTTGGGATGGACGCTGCGATCGGTATGCAATATATGTCCCGCAATGATGAATCTACACGCTGCAACTTTTGTCCGAACAATTGCAGCCGCACATTTATTGACACTTCTACTCCTGATGGCCAAACAGCGCGTTATATTTCTGGTTTTAGCTGTGAAAAGGGAACGGTAGAAGATAAAGAAGCAATGGTACAGCTGACCAAGGAACGTAATCAGCTGAAAAAACAATACCCGAATCTCGTTGAATATGAAGCGCGTCGTATGTTTCAGCATTTCTATGATTCTGCTCCTTTACCAGAAGCGGGACAGATGATTGAGGATGTAAGGGTAAAATCAGGTTTGTTTGGCACAAGAAGAACGAAATATTCGCGTCCGTTTCAACGTTCTTCAGCCGAGGCATTGGAATGGCGGAAGCAACTTCGCATCGGAATCCCAAAAGTGCTCAATATTTGGTCTACTGCCCCTTTTTGGCGGACTTACTTTGAGACGCTGGGTGTCAGTGAGCGTGGCATCATATTTAGTGACTATACGAGTGAGGAAATGTGGCAAGAGGGAGGAAAGTACGGATCCATCGATCCATGCTATCCATCAAAAGTAGCGCAGGCACATGTACATAATTTGCTATTTAAGCACCATCGAGAAAATAAGCCGCTTCATGCGATCTTTTTCCCATGCATTACCCATATTCCGACCCATCTAAACAATGTGATGGACTCATCGAGCTGTCCGATTGTAGCCGGGGCCCCGAATGTAATCAAAGCAGCCTTTACAAAAGAAACGGATTTTTTCAAGACAAGGGGGATCACCTATTTTGATCCAGCGGTGACGTTTACAGAACCGAATATGCTGAAAACACAGTTGTATGAGGCGTTTAAGGATTTCTTGCAAATCACGGAAGACGAGAGTGATTATGCGGTAGCCGAGGCTTGGAAGGCGATGGAACTCTTTGATGTGGAAATGCAGGAGAAGGGCAGAATGATTTTGGAGCAGGTGGAAGCGGAAAATAAGCTGGCTATTTTGATGATTGGTCGTCCTTATCATTCAGATCCGGGCCTTAACCATGGGGTATTAGACGAGTTTCAAGTGCTGGGCTATCCGATTCTTTCCATGCGCTCTATTCCAAAAGACGAAGCCTGGCTGCATCGCTTCTTTAAACATGATTTAGAAGGCGAAAGAGTGAAATATGCGTTGGAAGTAACGGATGTATGGCCGGAAAACTTTAGTTCCAATAGTGTACAGAAAGTGTGGGCCGCTAAATTTGCCGCCCGCCATCCAAATGTGGCCGTATTGGATTTATCCAGCTTTAAATGCGGACATGATGCCCCGACATACGGGCTGATTGATTCAATTGTATCAACAGCTGGAGCGCCTTATTCCGCACTTCATGATATTGATGCGAATAAGCCAAGCGGTTCAATTAAAATTCGTGTTAAAACTTATGCCCATAGCTTGGGGCTTCACGAAGAACGCCTGCAAGATTTAGCACGCAAAAAGCAAGAATTACAGCTTCTCATTGAGAAAAAACGTCTAGAATTAATGCGTGGTCCAAACTATGAATGGATAAGTGAAGGTACTGAGAAAAAAGCAATATCTGAATAATGACAAAAGGAGTCGACATAAACGTGAAATTAGCAAAAGAACATTCCAGCGTTAAGGATATTGATCAAACTGATATTACGCGAGTGTTTGAAGAAGAATTGAATCGATTTAAAGCGGAACAAGAAGCTGCGTTAGGCTTGAACGAAACAAGGAATCAGTGGTTCGACCCTGTTCCACGGCAATTTTTTGCCAAGGACAAAGATTCCACGACCATCCTTTTCGGAGGGCTAACGATGGCACATGATTATTTGGTCGAGGGAGCTCTGAAAGGATTGGGTTACAATGTCCAGCATATGGAATGTCCGGATACAGAGTCATTGCGCTATGGAAAGGAATTCGGGAATCGGGGACAATGCAATCCGACTTATTTCACCGTAGGGAATTTGATTAAATATCTTACTCACCTAAGGGACGTGGAAGGAAAATCGAAAGAAGAAATTGTTCGCAAATATCTTTTCATTACAAGCGGCTCCTGCGGTCCCTGCCGCTTCGGCACGTATGTGACGGAGTACCGAAAGGCGTTACGGGATGCGGGATTTGATGGTTTCCGGGTTCTTCTGTTCCAACAACAGAGCGGCTTAAAGCAGGCTACTGGGGAAGAATCTGCCCTTAAATTAGACAGCTCCTTTTTCATTACCTTTTTAAAGGCTGTTTTAATCGGCGATATTTTGAATGCACTCGGTTATCGTATCCGCCCTTATGAAGTGGTTGCGGGATCAACCGATGCTGCCTTGGATCGCTGTAAACAACATTTGCATAAAGCCTTCGGTGAACGGAAATCGCTCATAAAAGTCTTATACCGATGCCGCAAGGAACTGCAAGCGGTGAAAGTAGACCGGACAATCGTCAAGCCAAAAGTAAGCATTATTGGAGAATTTTGGGCGATGACAACAGAAGGAGACGGCAACTATCGCCTGCAGCAATTTTTGGAGGAAGAAGGGGCCGAAGTAGAAGTACAATCTGTGACGGCATGGATTTTATTTTTGATCTGGGAGGGACGCTATGATACCCTCAAACGGATGAATTTACGCCGAGCAGACACCGGTCGTAAAGGGCTGGAAGGAAAGAACCCTCAGCTGCGTCTGCGGATGCTGCAGTTGGCCGACCGTGCTGTACGAGTGATGTTCCAAACGTATGCAAAAGCCATTGGTCTTCGCGGCTATCACTTGCCTGATATGGATGAGATTGCGAAGGTCGCACACGATCACTATAACAACCATCTAAGAGGCGGAGAGGGACATATGGAGGTCGGCAAGCTGATTCTAAATGTTGTGAAACGTAAAGTAAATATGACCATTTCGGTTAAACCTTTTGGATGTATGCCTTCATCAGGCGTTTCGGATGGCGTGCAGTCATTGATTACCGAGCTTCATCCGGAAGCGATTTTTCTTCCCATTGAAACGACGGGAGACGGGGCGATTAACGTATACAGCAGAATCCAGATGATGCTGTTTAAGGCAAAACAGGCTGCACAGAAGGAGTTTGACGAAGCTTTAATAAAAAAAGGCTTTACAGTTGAGAAACTCCAAATGCTGAGCTTTTCACAATCTACCCACCCATTGCAAACTGTTCGTCATGTTGTTGCTTGTACAGCAGCCAATACGGTATATAGCACACAAGGTTTTTTCAAGCAGTTTTCGTTTCGGAGAAATAAAGAAGAAATGGAAAGCGTTTAGGGTCATTATTTGCATTTAACGGATACTTTTGTACAACATATACCACAACGTCATCCATTACATTGTTGTCGTACATCTCGTGTCAATCGTCCTATATCAGAAACATGAAAGAGACAATCCCGTGTGAGATTGTCCTTTCTATTTACATAGCTATCAACGAGCAAAATCGCTCCCATTTTTCTTCCATGTGAAATAAAAAGAGTCTTGTTCCCCTTCCTGTGATATAGATAAGTTACCACACAAACCCAACCATAGGAGGAAAGAACATATCTCATACGCCCTAATAGTTGTTGGAGAAGTTCTACAGCGCGGCATTCAAGCGCTGATTAAGTGCTTCTGGACTCATTGATACTCCCGTAGAAGATTCTAAACGGCTACATAACTGCGCCAAAGGTGTATTCGCAACTGTTTGGCTGAGCCATACACATAAGGCAACTATATGTTTCGCTCCAAATTTACTATTTCGTTGCACGAATTTTACTTCTTTGGCATGCTCCTGAAGAGCCTCTGGAGACAGTATCGTTGTAATTCTTGAGAGAGTAGATACAGTTCATCTGAAAGCGAGAAATCCATGAAAAAACGCCATCCTTTTCAAGTATTTTACTGAAAGAATAGCGTTTTTTTGTTTTAGGGAGAGTTTTGTTCGGTTAACTTGATGGCTATAGCCTTAAACCCCATAAACACTTTTCATAGAAACCGAAGCAAAGAATCTCCATATGCATCTCTTCCTATCCAGACACCTAAAACGATGGAAAGAGAACTATTTTATAAAGCACATCCGGCTAACGTTCTTTTTGATACTCCTTATTCGATAAAGAATTATAGAACCGGGACATTCCAATTCAAAAGTTTGGCTCCATCTGGTGATCCTGCTAATGATTATTTAGCAGGAGGGATGTTTTTAAATAAACATGAAGATGCACCTAATGTTATTTTCGGATTCATCATCTTATTCCTTTGCTAAATTCCACTTAATGATATGTCCGGCATGTGTAAGTCCTCCTCCAAACCCATAAAGCAGAAGAGTATCTCCATCTTTTAATTTTCCTTCGTTCATCCCTATCTGCAAGGCTAATGGAATAGAAACAGCAGAGGTATTCCCCATGTATTCTACACTAGTTAATGTTTTATCTAACGGAAAACCTGATTTTTCACATATGGATTCAATCATTCGCAAATTAGCACTATGCGGAACAAACCAGTTTATTTCGTCCATCGATAGCTCTGCCTGGTGTAACAACTCTTTAATACCTATTGGCAGTGTACGTGATGCCCACTTATATACTTCTCTTCCGTTTTGAACTATCTTCCCATGTGTTTTCAAAGGAGTTCCAAACATGGCAGCAGCTAAATTTGTACGGTATACATGCATGCCTCCTTCCCCATTTGTCCCCATATGGGTAGCTATAAAACTTGGAAATTCTTCATCTTTTTCTACTAAGACAGCTGCGGCTCCATCTCCAAATAGGATACATGTAGTTCGATCTGTGTAATCTGTAACTTTAGATAAGGTTTCTGTCGTTACAACTAAAATCTTGCGATGAAGACCAGATGTAATCAAACCATTTGCCAGATGTAATCCATATGTAAAACCAGCACAAGTTGCATTGAGATCCATAGCACCCGTATGTTGAATATGAAAATGCTCTTGAATTTGGCAGGCCACACTTGGAAAAGCATAGTCAGGCGTAGTCGTTGCAACTAGAATACAATCCACGTCAGCAAGATTTTTATGATACTGCTGTGCTAAATTTTCAATGGCTTTAAAAGCTAATGTAGAGGCATATTCGTTATCATCAGCAATTCTTCTTTCCTTCATGCCGGTTCTTTGTACAATCCATGCATCATTTGTATCTACCATTTTTTCTAAAGCATCATTGGTAAGCTTTTTTTCAGGTATATAGATACCAATAGCTGTAATTCTCGCTTTTGATCGCATTCGTTTATCCCCTTTACTATTTTTATACCTGATTTTATAATTTAATATTAGTACCAGGTATTAATTTTTGTCAATCACTTATTATGAAAATAATGGTAATTTAATAACTGCTTGTGAGAGAATAAAGGAGAGATCTTCATGTTAAATACTCAACAAATTAAAGAAATTATTCCACATCGTTTCCCCCTTTTATTGATTGATCGTATTATCGAAATAGAGGAGGGAAAACGTGCAGTCGGAATCAAAAATGTTACGGCTAATGAAGAATTTTTTAACGGTCACTTTCCTGATTATCCAGTTATGCCAGGTGTCTTGATTGTAGAAGCTTTAGCGCAAGTAAGTGCAGTTATCATGCTCATGAAAGAAGAAAACCGTGGAAAGATTGGTCTTTTTGCCGGTATTGATAATTGCCGGTTCAAAAAACAAGTTCGTCCCGGTGATCAGCTGCGTTTAGAAGTGGAGATGACGCGTGTTCGGGGCTCAATTGCAAAAGCCCATGCTATTGCGACAGTAGATGATGAACTCGTTTGTGAAGCAGACGTAACATTTGCTCTTTTCGCTAATAAAAAAGTCTAAAAACTTGTTAAGTTTTTAGACTTTTTATCACATGATATATATATTTTCAGTTGATATAGTTCTCAAAAAGCGGAAGTTAACTAACTATGCTGCTCATTTTTATATGGAGGAGCATGCTAATTTATGGGAATCATCTGTATTAGAAATCAAAATTATCAGGATCTGGTCCGACACGATGATTTTGATTTAAAGCATCAATTCGGCTCATATCCTCTTCAGTTAATTCAAAATCAAAAATATCAGCATTTTCCATAATACGATGTTCTTTTGTGGATTTAGGGATCGTTACCACACCATGCTGCAAATCCCAACGCAAAATAACTTGCGCAATGGACTTTCCGTGCTTGTTTGCGATTTTTTGCAGCTCTGGATGATCTAGTAATTGACCTTGCATAAGAGGAGACCAAGCTTCAAATTGAATCCCGTGTTCCTTGCAGAATCTTTGTAGTTCTACTTGTGTCAGCCTTGGATGATACTCCACCTGGTTTACCATTGGTTTGATTTCTGCTTCTTTCATTAAGTCTTGTAAATGATGGATTTGGAAATTGCTTACCCCAATCGCACGAATACGTCCCTCTTTATAAAGAGTTTCCAATGCTCTCCAAGTATCTTTATACTTCCCTTCAACCGGCCAGTGAATCAGGTATAGGTCCAAGTAATCCAGGCCCAGCTTTTCTAAGCTTGTCTCAAAAGCAGCTAACGTTGACTCATAGCCCTGATCTGCATTCCATACCTTGGAAGTCACAAACAAATCCTCCCGGGATAAGCCAGTATCTGCGATTCCCTCTCGGATTCCCTGCCCAACTCCCTCTTCATTCTCATAAATAGCTGCCGTATCAATACTGCGATATCCATGCTTAATAGCCGTCTTTACTGCATGAACCAATTCTGGTCCTTCTTCTACTTTGAATACACCTAATCCAAACCAAGGCATTTTTACGCCATTATACAATGTAGTTGTGCTTTGTAAGTTTTGTATCATTCCTATGTTCCTCCCTAAAACGTATTGCTATTAGACACTAAAAAGTAATATAGGGCCTAATAAGCTGTATATCATACATCAACCATACTGTTTGACAAAAGTTATTATGATTGATAATGCTGCTTATGAGAAGAACGCACTTAAAAGTGCCATAGATACTTTTAAGTGCCGTGGGCACTTAAAAGTAACATAGGAACAAAAAGGTTCTCTATAGAAAATTACATGAACTTGCACACATTATTTAAAAATTAAATAAGCGTTTACGAATATTGTTCCGTTTCATATTATTTGTAGAGTATGTCTTGAAAAGTCTTATCAAGCGTTGGAAAGGTAAACGTGTAACCTTCACGTTCTAATCGTTCAGGAAGAACCCAACGGCTTTTCAGCACCAACTCTGTTTCCGTCTTGATGAACATTGCACCAAACTCTAACATCCATTTGGGCGAAGGCAAACCGAATGGGACATTCATCTTTTTTCTTAGTTCTTTCATTAATTCACGATTACTAACAGGTTGAGGTGAAGAGCAATTAAAAATGCCGCTTAGATCTTCTCTATCCTTCAAAAAGAGAATGATTTGAAACAAATCCTCGACATGGATCCAACTAAACTTTTGCTTTCCTGTTCCCTGAACTCCTCCAAGCCCAAACCTAACTAAATTTCGATAAGGTACCATTACTCCACCGTCCTTGCCTAATACAATAGCTATGCGTAAGGCAATCTGCCTTGTTTTTGGCAGGTCAAAAGCAAAGAAGGCTTTCTCCCAGTTTGTTGCAACATCAACAGAGAATCCTGAACCAATTTCTCCATTTTCTTCTGTCATTGGACGATCTTCCGCGTGCCGATAAATAGTTGCTGTGCTGGAATTCACCCAAATCTTAGGTGGGTTGTTACATGCTAATATAGCTTCTCCAAGTATTTTAGTTGTCTTTATCCTTGAATGCATGATTTCCTTCTTATTTGCTTCATTGTATCGACAATTCACAGATTTCCCTGCAAGATTGATAAGAAGCTCAGAATCCTCTAATGCTTTTATAATTTCCGATTGATCCTCCCAAGAAATATGTTGTTTGTTCCTTGAGATAATGTTCACCTCATATCCTAGATCATTAAATTTATTCTCAAAATACTTACCTATGAATCCAGTTCCTCCTGCTAAAATTACCTTTTTCATATAATAGCCCCCAGCCTATTCTAAAAATCGCTTCCGTATTTCAGGCGATGGCAACAAGCAGCTGTCTTTCTTCCCAAACCATTTGTACCTATTCTTAGCGACAATATCGTAAAATAAATCTCGTATTGGTTTTGGTACAAGTAAGAAGCAATAGAATACCTTCCATCCCCATTTTAAATTCTTACAAACCCGTAAAGCCGCTGATGATTTATCGTAACATTTGTTACCCTCAACAAGAATAAAACTGTCTAGGCTGTCAGGGATATTATACTTTCTTAATATTCCTTGCCCAACATCGCTTTGAATAGATGCGAATTTATATAAGGCATTTTTATCTCTTTTAATGATAAATTGGACGCTATGATCACAAAAGTTACATACCCCGTCAAATAAAATGATGTTATTCACAATCCCATCCTCCACAGCAAGCCCCTCCCCGTTCTGGACAGGGACTTCACATCATTCTTTATTCTCTGTGACTCCAGACATTTTACGCTTCTCAAATTGATTATGGAATACGAAAAGAAGCACAATTGCAAGGATGACAAATCCAATACAGATTGCAAGCGGAAAATCCCAATGAGTGTATGCTCTAAACGAAATGACCAAAACAATGAACATTTCCAAGCAAAAAATCGGTAAGAAACGTTTCATCATCTTCTCCCCTCATGTCCAAAAGATGTTCTTTTCCTCTTTTTCCTTATTTTATCATCTGGAAGAAGCGATTTGTTGTACATTCTTTCGAAATTACGTTAAAAAAACGCCATCCCCTTCAATGCTTCCACTAAAGGGACGGCGTACTCCTCATATTTCACCCATTTTTTGTTAATTGAATTGCCTTTTTGATGTCCTTAAAGGAGCTGGACTTCCCATACATAAGAACTCCGCCTTTATATACCCTTGCTCCAAATATAGCGAGAATCGCGATCGTCACTAAAAGAATACCTATTCCTGCTAATGGCTCCCAGACAGGAATGGTCAGCATTCCAACACGCATGAACATCAACATTGGCGTAAAGAAAGGAATGTAGGAGGTTACCGTAATAAACGTATTATCCGGCTGCCCCAGGCCAAACATCGCAATCATAAATCCAGCAACTACCAATAAGGTCATCGGGGTAATCATTTGCTGAACATCTTCAATCCTGCTTACTAAAGAACCTAAAAATGCCGCTAAAGTCGCGTATAGGAAGTACCCTAGTATAAAAAAGACGACTGCATATAGGATGGTGGTCATGGGAATATTATTGAATCCAAAAAATTCGAAAAAACCGCCCTTCATTGAGGAAAGATTTTGTTTAATAGAATAATAGCCCACTCCTAATAAAACGATGAGCTGAGTCAAGCTTAGTAAGCCTATCCCTAATATTTTTGCAAACATTTGCTTAATCGGAGAAACGCTTGAAATTAAAATTTCCATGACACGAGAGGATTTCTCTGTGGCAACCTCCATCGCAATCATATTCGCATACATGATGACTGCAAAGTAAATAATGAATAATAAAACATACACTAAACCTCTAGCTTGATTCAATTCTTCTTCTGTTTTTGCATTTTTCTCAAGGGCCACCCGCTCAAATGAAACAGGCTCGTAAAGCTTTGCCAGCTGCTCAGAAGATAAATTGATTCGTGAGGCCGCAAGCTGCGTTTTAATTTGCTGCAGACTATTTTGTAATTCTGTAGGCAGCGCCGAATCTGCTATTGTCATAGATTTATACGTAGCTAAAGGAAGGCTTTCTTTATCAAATGAAAGAATCAATAAACCTTTATAGGAACCTTTTTCTACCTCAGATTGCGCTTTTTCCTCTCCGTCCTTATAATTGACCAGCTTAATGTCCTGATTTACTGCTTTTACATTCTGCTTAAGCGGTTCAAACAGAGCATTCGTTTCATCAATCACAGCAATTTGATCCTGCGCTTCATCCTTAGTAAAAAAGCCAATAATGTTCGTCATATTGGTTAAACCGATCATAATTGCCAAAGTGATAGCGGTAGAAATTAAAAATTGTTTTGTTTTTAGCTTACTCGTGTATGTATGAAATAAGATAATCCAGAAATTATTCATAGGAAGCACCCACTTTCTCAATAAAAATATCATTCAAAGAAGGCTCTTCAAGGACAAATTTTCGAACAAAGCCTTTTCCAACAATATCCTTTAAGATGTTTTCAGCGACATATTCTCCTTCAATCTGTAAATGAATTCCTTCCGGCGTTTGCTTTGTTTTGCTTACCCCTGAATACTCCTTAAGGAAATCCATATTAAAATCCGCATGGATGATCAAATTCTTTTTCCCAAATGACCGTTTAATTTCCTTTAGGGAGCCATGAACCACCGGTTTCCCATGATGCATAATACATAAATGTTCACACATCTCTTCTACATGCTCCATTCGATGGCTTGAAAAAACGATAGTCGTTCCGTTTTCTTTTAAATCCAAGACAGCTTCTTTTAGCAGTTCAACATTTACTGGATCAAGACCGCTGAAAGGTTCATCTAAAATCAAGAGCTTCGGCTTATGTATAACAGCAGCAATAAATTGTATCTTTTGCTGGTTCCCTTTTGAGAGCTCTTCTACCTTTTTATCTCCGTACTCCGGCACCTTAAACCGGGTTAACCAGAAATCTAATTCTTTCAATGCATCTTGCTTCTTCATACCTCTTAACCTAGCTAAATAAACAATTTGCTCTTTTACTTTTAATTTTGGGTATAAGCCTCTTTCCTCTGGAAGATAGCCAATTAGATGACTGGTAGTATAGTTAATTCGTTTATGATCCCAAGTAACCGTTCCACTGCTTGGGTCTAATAATCCTAAAATCATTCTAAATGTTGTCGTTTTGCCTGCACCATTTGCCCCTAGAAACCCGAACATCTCTTTTTCTGGAATGGAAATAGACAAATCATCAACTGCAGTGAAAGATCCAAATCTTTTCGTAACGTTTTCTAGCTTTAAGACCATTTGTAATCCCCCTTCTCTTGACTCCTATATTATAATACCGAAAAAAGGGTGAAATTTCCAAAAAATATTTTAATTCTTCACTATTAAGTATAATTGATAAATCTATGTTGGGACATTTTAAAGTTGAAATTTCCGTTTCATGAAAAGATATTTATTCTCCACAACATAAATAAAAAGGGTAACCAAATTATGATTACCCTAAAATTTACGCCTCTGGTATAAATGTTTTACAATCCTCTTTTCTCACAATATTTAAGGGTATCCTCTCTCGATAACTGGTGTAATAACTGCCTCGTTTACTACAAAGCGAGGATCTTGTGTCACCATATGAAAGAAAAATCGTCCCACATCTTCTGGATTTAAGAACTCATGATGGCTTTCTTCATGCCAGTTCGTATCCATCCCGCCTGGGTACACAACAGAGCAACGAACATTGTATGGCTTTCCTTCTCCATTTAACGCCTGTGTAAATCCGGTCATTTTCAGCAAAGACTTTGGCTGCTCCTTTACCAAGTCCTTCACTCCCGCCGGTGATGATTATTACTTTATTTTCCAACAGATATAATCTCCTTATAATACGTTTGAATGTATAGACGTTGCTTCCACAGTTTTGGCTTTAGATTCGGGATGTGTATCGCCTGATTTCAATAGCAATGCAACTCCAACAGCTATGATGCAAATACTAACAATTCGCAACGGATTAATTGGGATCACAGGGCTCCCGAACAAACCGATTTGATCAATAACCGCAGCTCCTATAATCTGTCCCAAAACCACGATTACAAACACCGATAGAGCGCCAAGATTAGGAATCGCAAAACTAAGTGCAGTGATAACAATCATTCCGATCATCCCCGAAATCGTATACCATTTAAAGCCTTGAAGAATGGAAGTACCAATCCCCATAGATGGCTTTTGCCAGAACAATAGAATGAGCGGGGGAATCGCCTGCACGACTGATAACCAAGTAATCATTGCGGGCGTCCCGATTAGTTTACTTCCGACACTGTTACTAACCCCTTGAATAGAAATCAATAGGCCTGAAGCCAGTGCGGCTATAAGAGAAATCATATACATGTAGTTTTTCCTCTCTCAACAATTTATTTTAGATTCCATGCTCCAGGGTGAGAATGATCCACAAGTTCCAAATCTGCTGCCTTGGCACTCGACTCTAGTTGTTCTATGTTTCGGTAACCTGGAATTACGCATGTAACAGCAGGATTTTGAAGGCACCAGGCTAGCGCCCACTGCGCCATATTCACTCCTTCAGGCAGCTCCTTACGTTGAATTTCCTCAACCAGCTTCAACTGTTCCTGATTTTTAACACTGCGCCAATCGTTTTTTCCAAATACGGTACCTGGATTATATTTGCCGCTCAAAAATCCGTTAGCTAAAGGTTCACGGGCCAATACACCCAAATCCTGTCTCTGGCAAGAAGGAAAAACCTGGTCTTCAGGCTTGCGATCCAATCGGTTGTATACAACCTGAATCACCTCCGCATGTATCTTTGCAGCGGCATCCGTTTGGTGTACATTATCATTGCTGCCAATAGAAATACCAAGATGACGTATCTTTCCGGCCTGTACCTGCTTGTCCAGGACTGTCCACAAATCATCATTATCAAAAACTTCATCGCTTCCAGAATGAAATTGATAGAGATCAATATAATCAGTACGAAGTGCTTTTAACGAATCATCCAGCTGCTTTAAAACTTCTTCAGCTGACCAATGATCAGTACGGTTTAGGTGACCATGGAAGTGATGGCCAAATTTTGTTGCCACAATCCAATCTTCTCGATGATCCTGTTGGAGATACTTGCCGATTAAAGCTTCAGATAGATGATCACCGTAACATTCTGCCGTATCAATTAGATTCATTCCTAATCCTTTTGCTCTATCTAACATTTGGTTTACTTCTTGCTGAGAAAAGTCTTTTCCCCATTCTCCGCCGAATTGCCAAGTTCCTACCCCAATTACTGAAACTTCAAGTTCCGTTTTCCCAAGCCGACGATATTTCATACGGTCTGTTCCCTCCCAAAATATGTTTAAAAGTTACGCTCCACTATTGTGGATTGGCTGTCCAAATCCCAGCACTTTTTACAAATACACGCGACGGCAATTTTAAAGTAGCTAGTGCTTAAGATCATGGGACAGTGACTCCAAGTCTGCGGCAGTTCTCGCAATTACTCCTACATGTACCCCTTCTCTCGCTAAAGCAACGGCAAGTGCTCTACCTATTCCCTTTCCTGCTCCGTAATGATTGCTTTTTTACCTTTAAGACTCATATAACCATCCCCCTATTATCGCTCTCATATTTATTCTTCCACTCGGTTAATGGTTTACTGTATTGGAACCTTAGAATTGCGGGATCGATCCCGCAATTCTTAAAAAAAATAATCTGATTGACTCATGTTGATTCTCGAATACACAGATTTGCTTCTAAAACGATTCTCTTGTCTTCCAATACAGCCCCCTCTAAACATGACATTAAGAGTTCCATGGATTTTACCCCAATTTGAAAAATTGGTTGATCAATCGTTGTTAAGCCTGGTTGAACTACCCTAGACACTTGCACATTGTCAAATCCAACTACTGCTACGTCTTGCGGAACCCGTAATCCTTGTTCTTGCACAGCTTGAATGACACCAACGGCCATATCATCATTCGCAGCAAAAATGGCACTTGGCTTCTCCTCTAATGCAAGAAGCTGCTTAGCACATGCAAATCCACCTTCAATGGTAAAATCACTATACATGATTAAATCATGAGGAATAGATATTCCATACTTTTCCAGCGTTTGCATATACCCTTTTTGCCGATCACGACAAAGAATAATATGTTCCGGCCCATTGATAAAGCCTATTCTCTTGTGGCCTTTCATAATTAAATGTTCAGTTACACGCTCCGCTGCTCTGATATTGTCAATCACAACAGCAGGAAGAGAATCATCCTCTACATATTCACTAGCTAGTACAATTGGACCGTACTGAAGATAAGCTTTCGCCTCTTCTAGAGGGTTGCGCAAGGCAGTTAGAATCACACCATCTACTTGTTTTCTCTCCAGCATTTGGAGATACTCCATCTGTCGAATGGGATCTTCACCCGTATTACAAAGGATAACATGATATCCTTTTCTAACAGCCACCTCTTCCATCCCCTGAACTAGACTTCCAAAAAACGGATTAGAAATACAGGGAATTAAAACGGCAATTAAGTTAGTTTCTTTTCTCCGCAAATTACGTGCAACCTGGCTCGGCTGGTAGTTCAATTCTTTCATCGCTGCTAAAACTTTTTGTTTTGTTTCTGGGTCCACTCGGCCACTATTGGTAAGAACTCGTGAGACTGTAGATCTTGATACCCCTGCTTTTTCTGCTACATCTAAAATAGTTGGCATTCAATCACCCTAATTTTTTCTCCTTGCGAGATCGATCCCACAAAGTATCTTTAGTTTACTCCAACATTCCATAAAATACAAGTTTATATTTATAACGAAACCTCTCCAATAGAACAGAAATACTGTAATTTGCATTAAGAAAAAACGAGCGGACAAAAACAAGCTAGCATCCTTATAACAAAAGAATGCCAGCTTGTTCGACCTTTATTCACTTTTTTAGAACTTTATTCCTCAGCCGCCTTCTTCCACGACTCTCTCAGCCATCTCACAATCTTCGCATCGTTATTTTTATTTCTCCGCTTCGTAGCGTTGTTCACAAACCGCTTGAGCGTATTATAGCCAATATCAATTTCCTCGGACGCCTTTAACAAGCTAATTTTGCGGCGTTCCATTTCCTGTACTACCATATTAGGCTCTAGCGTCTCCTCCGTAATGGCAGGCTGCTTTCGCATCGGCTTCTCTGAAGAGCCGGCTGATTCCCCAAGCTGCACAGCTGGATTTGCCAGCATATTTGTGTAATAGGGCTCTCTGTCTGCCTGCGGGGCGCTGTACGCAGCTAATACATGCTCCTGCTTGCTTAGGACACTATCTAATGTCCTCTCGAAGCTGCTGCTGTCAAATTGATGCTGCTCCTTTAAAATAGATAGCTTCGCCTTATTTTTCCGCACGATTTCCTCTGTCGGAATGACAATGATTTTTTGGGAAAAGAAGTACTGCTTCCAGCCCTTCGTCCCGATTTTATCGTAATCAATCTCTTCCACAAAATTCCACTCTTTAATAATGCTATGCTCCTGCAGATTGTACAGCACCTTCGTAAAGCGATCGACGAGCTCTGTTCCCCTGTGGCGGCTGTTTTCCATCTCCATTTCACGCACTAGGGTGCCGACTAAAAAGGGCTGTCTCATATTTCGCTTTGATAGTCGAATAAACCATTGGATTGCTAAGTAGCGTGTTAACCGCTTTTCAAACTTCTCGCGGATCGGATGAAATTCCAATGCGCTTAAATCAATAAAACCTAAGCGCTTATTTTGCTCTAAAAAGGATGTGAGCAGCGGAGTCGGCTTAATTTGGCATGCCTGAATGCCGACAAAACGGTCCTTCGTATCATATGCGGCCCGGATCTTCCCGATTTCCACCAGCTTCTCCAAGTCACGCAATTTCAACGTTTGCATGCCTTCTCCTTCCTCATCCTCAATTTCGATAATCTCCCCTTCATTGAGCGAAATCCAAATATTTGCGATTGCCTTCACACGGGACATAATTTGAAAACGATCCCGCTCTTTGATTTTGAGCTTATCCGTATTTTGGTCCACAATGTTCGTTCTAAGCTTCAATACATCCTGTGAATGTAAAAAGAGGAAGCCGTCCGTATCACGCGGTGCAAATAAAAAGAGAAAACAGAGAATATCAAATACATCAGCTGTCATCTCATCCATGGACGAGAATGCGGAACGAAGCTGATTCCACTGCAATTGCTCCTCCTCTGTCCATCCCATGTTTGTAAGATCATCCTGCTCCTTAATTCTGGCTAGCAGCTGCAACGCGCCGCCGGCATCCTCTACACGTGCTTCATAGACGCCCTCCTCCCCTTCATGAGGAGAAAACCTTTGCGGATTCGTCAGGATATTCCGCATAAGATGATACTTATAATCCATGCTTGTAATAATGCCCCTCTGTTCCTTTGCCTGATGAATCATCATATCATTCATGCTTCGCTCAGCACTATTGCGATTAAATTCCTCAACAATGTATTCATGGAGAATTGTCGCAAGCTGCTCATTATACGAATAAAAAATCTGATAAATATTATGCTTTGTTAGCTTTTGATTCTGCTCTCGCAGGGATCCCGTGATGAGATCATATAAAATTTGAAAGCTGCGTGATACATTCGGATGCTTTGCCCCGCCCACAATATCATGTACATATCGCTCCCACGCTTTTATGACATCAGGCTGGTTACGAAATAACAGAACCGCCTCTTGTAAAATTACTAAATGACAAAGCTCCTGATTTAAAGGAACATGGTCAGGAATGTGTATCGTTTGCTGCATCTATTTCACCTCGTTTTGCCGGTTATGCCCCATCTGAATTCATTTCCCCAGGATTTACTGGCGTTTTTGCGCGAAGAAAAATTCTCCATTTTGGGACTTACCGTTCAGCTCATTTGCCATTTTATCTGCTTTATCATCATACCTTACGTCGTGCTATTTTTGCCACTATCATTTCATAGGAAGATTGCCATTTCAAAACTTACCGTACAGAAAGTTTGCCATTTAGACCGATTTTTTCATTTTCCCCTTATTTATATGCTAGAGCTGTTACTGAATCATGCACACTCTCAAGGAAACGGCAAAGCATTATGTACCCTAAAACAATATGCCATTTTACTGTTCATCAAACTTACTGTGCACTTTATGTCTCATGCGCGACACGTTCAATCCCTTATGGGAGTAAGGCGGCACACTTTTTGAATCGCTATATGCAAAACGCAGTTGTTTGCCATTTGGCCGCCCAGCGAACTTACTGTGCAATGTGCAATCTGCCACTTTGCTTTTTATTGAAACCTACTGTGCAGGATGAATCTCATGTCCCTTCATAGAAACCCTTGATAATACTGCATTTATAAGCTCATTCAATACACAGAAGCAACAATCATTCATTTGCCACTTTGCCGTTTTCCCGAACTTACCCGTGCACCAAAGAATTCCCTGAAATTTTTTCAGCCTTACAGCCGCAACGTTTTGACTTCGCTCCTGCCATTTGCCACTTTCCCTTAGAGAAGGTCATTTTAAAAATATCCGTATAGTATAATGCTTTTTGTTGTAAATGCTCGAAATTTAGGAAAGGAGGGTATGAGATGAGCCGTAAACGTGTAAAGCAAAAAAAGCAGCAAGCCATTAAAATTGACGGCTTCCGCTTTCCGCATCAGCTGTTAGAAGATCTGCGCCAATTTCAGGAGCAGCAGCATATTCAAGTGCCGGCAAGTTCCTACGCAGTATTACTAACTGTGCTGCAGCAAATTCATGTAGAACGCAATAGCCAAGGAAAAGTGCTTGAATATAATTTGGCACACTGGGCAAGAACGCTGCACATGGCATATTCTACAATGCATGCCGGCCGAGAATTCTTAATTCGTCACGGCTTTTTATATGAAGAAATCTTACCAAGCGGTATGCCGGCATTTGTACTGCGGAACTACAAGGAATATACAACGCCTGAGCTGGCACAGGGACATGAGCTTAACTATTTTATGGTTCCTCATACCCTTTTTCAAACAAATATCATCGCAGAGCTTGTTCGTACGGCGAATCCGGAAGCATTTGAGCTCTTGTTCTCCTTGCTCAACCAATTCCGTCACGGCATTGCAAAGCTGCGCAGCACAGGAGAGCTATCGTTTGTTGAGCAAACTCGTAATATGAGCACATTGAAGGAGAAGCTTGGCAAACGGGCAAAGGCTGTTCGAGAAATGCTCACGCTGCTTGAAGCAATTTTTGAAATCGAGCTTGTCGGAGTGCAAGTGCGCGGCAAGCAGCTATGGGTACGTCAAGTAAAGTTCCGCCTAAAGGCTGAATGCGTGAAGGAAAATACAGACGAATTTGAAGTACAGCCTCTTTTAGCTGCTTTTCAGGAAAATTTATTATATATATTAGATGGCCTAAAGCTCCGTTACAAAGCACGCGACCTATTTGATGTGATGATTTCGTTTAAACAAGAGGTCGTGAATGTGGTGAAATACATAATAAATGAAGAAGAGAATCAGGCGTATTCATATCGAGATAGCTGGTTAGAGACGTTCTTCTACTCCTGCCTATCCAGGTTTGAACAGCATATCAAGGAGCAAAAGGGTACATTTACGTTCCGAACCTCCATTGGCGCCTATTTCCGTACGATTTTCCGCCGGGAGCTGCCGCATGCCGTTCAGCAGATTCCTTATCCATTGGTGCATAATGCCAAGATGAGGGAGTATACATCTAAAAAACATATCCCAAAGCTTCATCTTCTTACAATGTAAGCCCTGTCGAAAAAATGACTGCGACGAGGGCTATTTGTCGTACATAAGATTTATATACAGCAAAGCAATCTGTGCAAAGCACGATCCCAGTCAGTATATATAACCTATAAATCGAAGAGGTTCCTCCAATCTAACACGGGGGAACCTCTTTTTTTTTACAGTATGGTATCAAATAGCTGCTTCTATTTTCATCATCTATCAAATCATTGCCTCTATTCCTATGATTTCATCATATCATTGCTTCTATGCTGTGGATATTTGATTTATTTGCATGTGAATATGTGAGTTATTGAATAGAAAGCCTCTTATAATACTATAAAACCCCGCAAAGCATAAGGCTTTGTCCTCCATTCCTAAAATGTGCTTATATATTTGATTCTTTTATTTTGATTTTATATCTTATGTATTTGAAGAAATACTAATATTGTTTTCTTTACTAACAAATGAATCTAAGGAAATCCAGATTCTTATTTCCATTTTTGAACATATTGTTACAAAAAATAGAAAATTATTTGAATAAAATCTGAAAATTTCGTTTATAATTTAAGAAAGTATAAATTTCCAGCTAGAAGCTCATTTGACGAAGCAAGGAATTTTAGGAATAAAGTATAAGAGTAACTATACCTTTGTCTTCGCCTAACGGCTTGCCAATCAACAAGCTTTCTTTATAATGGGCTATAATACTTGAAAAATGAGTGTTACTTTGTTCAAAGATTTATATGAAGCTGAAAAAGGGGATGAGAACATGATAATGATTAGCTTAGTTGTAATCGGTATGGCCTGTGGTATCATTCCAATGATTGCGGGAGTTTTACAGGAAAAGCTAGAAACAGGTATGCTTGGACTTTTCTTTTCTATTGTAAGCGCTGTCATATATGGGTGGTACTTAGCCATTCCTGTTGCTGCCATCTTCACCTTCTTACTCGTCAAGCCAAAACGCGGTGTTCCAGCAGAAATCATTCCATTTCCTATACGGGAGCAAGGCTCTAAAGCATAGTAAGCAAGCGTCGCTATGACGCTTGCTTATTTTCATGACTCGTACTTTTCCAAAAATTGAAATAGCTCCTGCAAATGGAGAGATTGCTTTCGATAACTAACAGACACGCATACCTGCCCATTCACATGTCCCTATATATAACTCAATATCATTCCGATCAAATTTCAGTGCCGCATAATATTCCAGCTGCTTCAGCATATCTTGGGTTGCCCGAATAATATAACGCCCTGCCATGCCCGTATTCGAACTCTGGACGAAATTTATATGAGTGCCAAAACGCTTCCTGCTGTTTTGGATTCAATTCCTTTGTATTTGCGCTTTGCACTGCATCAATGATTTCATCAAACCGTTCTAAGCCCATACGCTTTCCCCTTTATATATCGTTTATACAGTGCCTGCGTGCCGCTGTTCTCTTCTCCATGCTCCGCAAGCTCCTCGTACATCCGCTTCGCAAGATCCAGACCCGGCATCTCCATATTCATCGCTTCAGCCTCAGCTAGCGCAATGCCCATATCCTTAATAAAATGCTTAATATAAAAGCCCGGTTCAAAATTGCCTTGTATCATACGCGGCGCTAGATTGCTTAATGACCAGCTGCCAGCTGCCCCCGTTGAAATACTCTCAAGCACTCGCTCTGGATCAAGGCCGGCTTGCTTTGCATAAGCAATTGCTTCGCACACGCCAATCATATTAGACGCAATGGCGATTTGATTGCACATTTTCGTATGCTGTCCGCTGCCGGCTCCGCCCTGCAAAATAATATTTGTCCCTAATAGCTTCAGCACTGGCAAGCAAGCTTCATACACATCCTGTTCACCGCCCACCATAATGGCAAGACGCGCTTCCCTTGCACCGACATCTCCGCCGGAAACAGGCGCATCAAGCGCATACATACCGCGCGCTTTCGCTTCATGATAGATTCGCCCTGCAAGAGTCGGCGTAGAGGTTGTAAAGTCAATAAAAATGGTCCCTGGTTTTGCACTCTGGAGCATTCCTTCTTCCCCAAAGTATGTACTTTCCACGTCATGCGGATACCCGACCATCGTCATGACAATATCTGCTTTCCTTGCAACAGCAGCTGGAGATTCCTCCCACACTGCCCCCTCTTGCACAAGCTCATCTGTCTTCGCCTTTGTTCGATTATAGATAGATACAGGGTAACCAGCCTTTAGCAAATGACGCACCATGCTTTTTCCCATCACACCCGTACCGATAAATCCAATCACTGTTTCTGATGTAATTTGCTTCATCCCATTCATCCCCTCTTACAAGCGGCCTATTCTATTAGAAGGCATTAAGCCATTATATCCGCTTTTCTTATGTATACGCATTTACAAGTATACCATTTTTTTCCGTTATTCTCATTACACAAATTGGGAAAATCGCAACTCATAAGCTGCGATTTTCCTCTTACACCTTGTCTTTTCCCTCTCTGTATAAACATACCTGATTTTTTCCCTTTCGCTTCGCTTCAGACATCGCTTCATTAGCACGCTGAACGAACTCCTCGCGGCTCAGGCCGGCTGAAAATTCCGCCACTCCAAAGCTTGCCGTTAGCTTCGAAATGCCCGTAAATTTTTTGGTTTCAATGAAAAATCGGATAGACTCGGCAATGACAAACGCCTGCTTGCCTGTTGTATTTGGCAGGAGAATAATAAACTCCTCTTCTCCCCAGCGTGCAAACACATCATTCGTCCTCATATGTTTAGAAACGAGATCTGCTATTTGTGCCAGCACTAAGTCTCCATGGTCGTGTCCATATGTGTCGTTCACCTTTTTAAAATCATCCAAGTCAAATAAAATAATAGAAATGGGCCTTCTACGTCTTTTTGCCAGGTCCCATTGCTCCTGCAAAAGGGCTTGAAATTTGAAGCGATTATAAATATTCGTCAAAGAATCAATCGTCGCTAGACGCTCGTTCTCCTTATACTCCTTCTCAATATCTGTAATATCTGTTCCAATTACAAGAAATCGTGACATATCATCAGGGATAGCGATAGACCGTACAAGAAACACAGACTCTTCTCCCGTACTGCTCATCATTTTGACCTTCTTGCTTCCCGCGAGGCAATCATCGATCCAGGCAAGTTTATTAAATGGAACATAATAGCCTTTCTCTTCTAAAAAGGCATCAGCAAAGGTAATATACTCTTCTTGATACGATGGCAGATCCTCATAGCCAAAAAAATGAAGAAAGGTTGTGTTACAGTCGGTAACCTCATCATCCTCCACAATAAACAGCAAATCGCTCTGAAATTCCATCAGTGTACGCAGCATACATTTCTGCAGTTCAATTTCTTTTTCAAGCGATATTCTATATAAGCTTTCATGAAGAGTTTCTAGCACAGCCTGCGGGGTAATGGGCGGCATGACAAAATGCTTCACGCCTAAAGAGAGGAGCTTCATAATTGAGTCGGAATCAACATTCTCACATATAACCATAACCTGCGTTTGGTCATACTCCATTCTTTCTACAAATGAGCACGCATCGTCTCCAGAGACATGTAAAATCACAACATGTGGCTGTACACGCTGAAAGATGCGCCAACCGTCCTCAATCCCGTTTGCCGGAAATAAGCATTTCGGCTGCCAGTTCTCTGTCACTTCCTGTATCTGACAGCCTTCTTCTACATACAACACATTAACTTCCAGATCCTTCAACAAATCTTGAAAAATCGTGTTTGTTAACAGAAAATGCAATAATCTAATCACACGCTCGTCACTCACTTCGTTTTTAAGAAAAGCGGATACGGCCTGTTTTTGCTTCCGCAGTAAAACTGTCTTCGCCGCGAAGGCCATATGTTTTTTGGCAGATAGGACTATTTTACTGTGGGAGCGGACCGTGGAAGCTAAAAAAGCTCCCAAAAATCTATCCTTACTTTGGACAAAAACTATGGAAGTTCCATCTTTTTATTGTATGAACATGAAATACAGACTGTCTGTGTGAATGTCCTTTTTCTAAAAAAATCTTATATTTGGGTATACTATACGCAGAATATGCAAAATACTTGACTCCTAACAAGCGGGTATTATATTCTAATATAGCTAATACTTACAAATAGTTAGTTAAGGACTTTTTGGAGTTAAAACAATTTCAGTAAAGGATTGGCATGGAGGATATATCAATGGCAGATTTTTTCACAGTACTTAATGAGCGTACATCTACACGAGCATACAACCCAGAAAAAGAGATCACAAAAGAAGAGTTAACAGAACTGCTAAGCGCAGCTGGCAAAGCGCCATCTGCTTGGAACCTGCAGCACTGGAAATTTCTTGTGTTCCATGGAAAAGATGTACAGCAGCGCTTGCTTTCCATCGCGTATGGACAACAGCAGGTCGTAGATGCTTCAGCGGTAATCGCCGTATTGGGCGACTTAGAAGCAGATCAAAATGTAGAGGATGTATTTGGGCCTCTTGTAAAGGAAGGGTATATGACGCAAGAGGCATTTGACCGTTTGGCTCAAAACGTCGCAAGCGCTCATAACAATACGCAATACGCACGCGATGCTGCTATTTGTAACGCATCTCTTGCAGCGATGCAGTTTATGCTTGCAGCAAAAGCAAAAGGCTGGGACACATGTCCGATTGGCGGCTATAATGCGAAGGCACTTGTTGAAGAATTCCAAGTTTCTGCGCGCTATCTGCCGATTATGCTGATTACTTTAGGAGAAGCAACTGTAAAAGGGCACCCTTCCTCCCGCATGGATATTTCCCGTATTGCGGAATGGATGGAATAAGAAAAGCTTACACGGTTTGCCTTGCTCCCAAAGGAGATGGTTTTCCGCATCCTGAGGCGCTTTTGGCCTCAGCGGGCGGAGGGCCTTGCCCCCACAGGGAGCAAACCGTGGGAGCTAGATCCCCTGCCTCAAAATGCTTTCTTAATCTTTAAAGAAAACTCGCCGTTAGGCGAAGACAGAGGCATAGTTGCACTTATACTTTCTTAAAGTGGAACAAAGGACGAGGATTCATTTTCATCCATCTTCCTTTTGTATACCAAGAGGTAAATAATACGATACATTATTCGTAATCTTCCCGCCAGCGCGGCAGCCGATGCTGCTCGCACGTCCGTTTAACAAAAAACTCCCGTACATAACATGAGCATCCTGCTTCCATCCGTTCACATCTATTTGCAGCATTGGCAAATCAACATACTGCTGATACACAAAGCCGTATGCTTCATATGATTTCTGGCTCTCTTCCATTGTCTTGCTTCCTGTACCGTCATACAGCTCTACCGTATCACCTTCACGACCGAATACAGGCTTCTTGACATACGGCATGCGCTGCATTAAAAATATGTCTTCTTCTAAATAGGTCGGTAAAAAATAATTAGCAATCCATTCATGTTCCTCGTCTGTAAAAAATGCATTTCGCTCCTCATGAAGCCCCCAAATAACAGCCTGAACGGCTTTATTTTGCAGCAGAAAGGCTGATGGAGGATTAATAATCTTCAGCTTCCCATCGCATACTAAAGATAAAAGCATTTGGCCAATCGGGGCTCCTGCTTCATCATGATCGAGCAGCAGACTTTCGATTGGAAACGTTTGTCGATACAGTACATCTATTTTTTTTCCTTCCTCGTCATACAGCCCCTCATTAGGAATAATTTGCAGCTTATCGAGCGGCACAAACCGCGACGTTTTTCCGTACAGCTGCTGCAAATACAGAACCGTTAAGCGATCCTCCTCATTATCTTCATGAGCGGTAAATACAATGTGCGCATCACCTTCTTCTGCCGCTGCAGCAATTGCCCCTTGTACTGCGCTCTGCAGCTCATACTCTTCTCCTTCATTTACATTTGCAAATCCAAAGTGGGCGCATACCTGTTCATTTATAGAAAACAGCTCCTTAATAAAGGTCGGTGTATCAGCATTCAATTCCATCACCTTAAAGATTCCGTTGCTTTCTACAAAATCTAAACGGGCAATGACGCTTTCCGAAAGCGGAGAGGTTAGGCGCAGAAATGGGATAGCTTCCTTCGGATAATACATAGCGATCAGCGTTTCTTCATCAAGACGGCGAAGGAGCGAAGCCATTTTAAAAAAAATATGACCAGCACGTGCGGATGCCTCTCGCAATTGAGAGGTTTTTTCTCTCGAAATAAGAGAAATATCATATAGAGCATATGGCATACCGTACAAGTCCGGCCAGAAGTCGGAAATCGCGGCATAAAAGGAACTTCGTTTCATCATGAGCCGCTCACCGCCGAACCGGACCCGAAGCCTTTTTTAAATTCCGGACTTTGTTTATACTGCTGATAGGGAGCGTAAGAATGCAGCGCATGACGTGAATTGAACCACGTCCCGCCGTAGAAATAATGACCATAGTAGCGAGAGTCTCGGTCGTCACATTCCCATACTCCGTCATCATAATCAAATTCATACTCCCCGCAATTTAAGTCATTGGGCTTAGGGGGAAGTGTCTCATCATTGCCGCAGCCAGCTGTTCCAAGGACTGCAAGCACGCCAATCATCATATTTGTTGTTTTATTCATAGATAGCCCCCTCTTTCTTATGTAGTTTCCCCTATGTTTCATGATATGATGAAAAAGAAAAAGATGAAAGGAGAAAATTTCCATGCATCTTACCTATTATCTACAGCAGGATGACCAGAGCTATCAAGCATTCTATACATATAAGGAAGGGTCTATTGATGCAAATGAAATTTATGCAAGACAGCTATGCGAATATTTTATTGTGAACGGTTCGCAGTATCGTCTGCTTTCGAATGAAATGGACGGAGACGAAGAGATGCTGATCGTCGAGCATCTAGGACCTGCGGCTGCGCTGCCAGGAGAAACATTTTACAAAAATGAAGGCATTTGTCTTGAATTTCGTGAATATGTCTCCTCTTCTCATATGCCCCTTTTGTATACATTACATATCAATCCGTACGGACGGGGACATTGGGAAGTGATTCGGTATTTATTGAAGGATTATATCGACGTCCCAACAATCGGTATTTGCAAACGCGATTCGGCAGAACTGGATGAAGATCGCCGCTGCTACGTCCTATACGTAACAAGAACGCTCTAGCGGACATGTTTCTTTTAACTATGGTATAATAGTAGAAAAAGAACATAAACGGGGGACGATGAATTTGAAATTGCATGGAAGCTTTATGGCGGTTCTTTGCTATTTTGTAACCGTTTTGCTTCTTTATTTAATTGGCGATGTTTTTAATATTCCATGGCTGCAGTTCGCAAAAGGAAGTCTTGCCGGAACGCCGATACATTCACTTTTGCCTCTTGCCTTTGCTATTCCTGTGTATATCATTATCCGTTTTAAAACAAGACGGATATAAATTGGAAAATAGAAAACAAGCAGCGCACCTCCAAAAAACAAGCTGAATATGCTATGAATAAGGAGGTGCCGCCATGTGGGCATTTGAATTTCCAAGGCGATACGAGACTGAGGATAGCTTTGTTCGTTCAGGAAACCCGGAAGCTGATATTTTGCAGGATATTTCTCCAGGACAGCGGGTCGCGGTTTGGTTTCATGAATCCGGCTTCATTAAGGGACATTTTGAAGGCTTTCAAAGGAGCTATGCCTTATTTTTAGTGAAAGACAATGTAATGCGTATTCGCATCAGTGCGATTCAGGCTGTTGCTATTTTGTAAACATGTAAGAATTATAACTGGGCACGGGGATATCCTGTGCTCTATTTATTTTAGCGGCAATCCTTTCATATTCTCTATCTAGTGATACTAGCTTCTCAGTATGACGACCTCGGTATTCCTTATTATCATAAAAAATAATAGGCTCTTTTCTAAACGGGTGTTGCTGTAGGAATCAAAGAACGTGTTTCGGATACCAGCAAGAGGCTATTCGCCTCTTGCTCCCGATCTCTCATTTCTGGCCTCCCATCTCCTCTCACAGTGCGGTATACCGTACTGTGGGAAGAGATGCAAAAGCAACAATATCTGCGAAAGCAGCCAAATAATAAAAAGAGCTAACATATAGGGGCTGTTGACAAATCCCTGTTCATAACAACAAAGAAGGCAAACCCCTACAATATGTAGCGTTTGCCTTCTTTTTTATTTACTATCTTCTGTGTTTTGAAGTAGAGCCATTTAGTTTGTCAACAGCCCTATATAGCCGGCTCTTTTTATTCGTAATTAATCTTCGTCACAATCGTCATCGTCGTGGTGACGACCACCAGATATGAACGGTGCAATTGCATTAATTTTTCTTGGTAATAAACGAGTTAAGCCTGGGAAGCCATTAAAGTTATCTAACAAAACAAAACCATTTTGGAAGCCTTGGAAAATTCCAGTTGCTGGAGGCTGGCAATCGTACTGTACTCTTACTCTTGTACCAGGGCTTAATTGGCGGATAAATGGAGTTAAGTCATTCGCCCCTGCTACGTAGTTATTGTTACCGTTATAGTTACTCATCCTATTCACCTCCCATATAATCATGTTCATAAACGAAATCAGCCGCATTGGAAAAGGAGATTATTGCTGAGGAATTAGTAATCGTAATCGTCATCGTCATGGTGATGGCGACGACCTCCAGCGAAAGGAGAAATCGCATTGATTCTACTTGGCAATAGACGAGTCAAGCCTGGAAAGCCGTTAAAATTATCTAACAAAACAAAGCCGTTTTGGAAGCCTTGGAAAGTTCCAGTTGCTGGAGGCTGGCAATCGTATTGCACTGTTACTCTTGTACCGGGGCTTAATTGTTTAATAAACGGAGTAAGATCGTTTACACCTGCTACATTGGTGTAATTGTTATGCTGGTTATGATTGTGTTTTTTACAGCTGCCGCATCCCCAGAAGCCGCCATTGTCATAAGCACCTGCCACGTTGCCATTGTATCCATGGTTACCGTTATAACTCATCCTATTTCACCTCCTTTATATCATTGATACATGATATGCAAGGAAATAGGACGAGGTGTACAGGCTTTTGTGGAATTTCAATTCATTCATAATTGCAGTTATGCACCTTTTCTTCGCGATGTCGTTGTAAATGTAGGGGTATAGTCTTATTCTGCTTCTCTTCTCTAACAGACAAGACGGAAGATGAGGATGAAAGAGAAGAAAGGAAAATAGATACGTCCTTTCCTCTCCTATTCATGAACTATGATAGACACGCACTTTTTCAAGGCGGCAGTATATCATGTATTTTAAATTTTTACCTGCAGCACAAAATGATTGGAGCTCTAAACACTACCTTTTTAATATCCTAAGAATCTGACTGCACTTTGTACACATAACTAAAATAGGACCTGGCTGTTGTTGTATCATTCGCACTTGCTGGTGTTCGCATTTTTCCATCGTTACGTTATTCCTCCTTGCGCTATACATCCAAATGGAATCTACGGTCTGCAAGATTTATATAAAGCTAGCTGCTGTCTTCTTGTGTATTTCCTCTATCTTCCATTTGCTAAGCTCCATCGGTGAAATAAAATCCTTTGCATACGGCTTTAAACGAATTTGGAAATGGAAATCTTCATTTTTTAGCTGATACGGTTCCAATACATCCGGACCACAGCTGGCAGAACCGAGGCCATGCTGCTTATAATCTAGATTCCATATAATGTAATCCTCTTTTTTTAAATCATATGTGTGGCGGGCCTGTTCCAAGTTTTCTGTTGTATAATAGTGCGCACTAAAGTCAAGCTTTGGTTTTCCAACTGCTAGCAATCCAACACCGCGCTCATTTGTGAGCGACACCCATCTTACATCGTGACGATTGCCGTTTTCCTGCGGAAACACATAAGGGGTATACAAGTCTTCCACCTTTTTAGACCAAATTCCAACGCGATTGGCTAACTTGCTGTCGGCATACGCTTCTCCCGGTCCGCGGCCGTACCAGAGAGCACAATCTAAGTTTTTCGGAATCTTCATTTGCAGACCGATGCGCGGCAATGTTTCCGGTGCATCTCCCTTAGGGCTTCCCTTCACATCCAGTATAAGCTCTCCGCTTCCGTAAATCGTGTACGTATAGGTAGTTACCATTCCCCAGCCAAGTACAGGCGGTGCAATGCGAATATTAGCTACAATCTCTATCTTTTTATTGTCTGTGGACACTGTATAGCTTACAGAATCTACGCGATGCTGCAGCCTATGCAGACCATATTGCTTCCAATCCTCCACAGAGGACCGCTTCTTCCAATTGTCATTCGCAAGAAGATCATTATCAGTCGGAGCGCGCCATAGATGTACCTTAGGCCCTTCTTCTAATAGCTTCATTCCCTCATATGTCCATGATTTAATTGCTGCATATACCTTATGAAAGGTAAGCTCAAAATCCTGTCCTTGAATAATAAGATGCTGATCGGTGTCAGTGACATGTAAAGGACACATCACGGCAAATGAATCTTCTGCAGCAATTGCAGGGTGAACCGGCAATTCAAATTGAGCCCATGCTACCTCATGTCCGGCTTGTGCCCATAATGTATCGGCGGCTAAAGTAAAGTTCAGATTTAACCAATAATCTGTTCCAGGCTTTATCATAGCAGGCAGGATATGCGGAACAGAAATTGCCCGGCTATCACCTGCTGCGATATTTTGCAGTGATAGAATTCCTTGGTCGACTACTATTCCATCAGCTGCAATAGACCATGATAGATTGAGATGATCTAAGGAAATAAAGTCATAGCGGTTTGTGATCTGCACCTCCCCTTTTTCTAAGTCCACAGCCTCTACCATTACAGGCTCAATGACTTTTTTGTATTCTAGTAAAGCTGGTGATGGTGTGCGGTCCGGCATGACTAAACCATCGATGACAAAGTTAGAATCATGCGGCTGTTCACCGAAATCGCCGCCATATGCAAAATATTCCTCTCCGTCTTCTGTATATTGACGAATGCCGTGATCTAGCCATTCCCATACAAATCCGCTATATTGTAAACGCAAAACTATTTTACTATATGGCACAATTTTAACTTTTCTGCACTTTTCATAATCATTTTTCTAAATTTTTATACAGAAAACTCGCCGATTGGCGAAGGCAGAAACGTAGTTGCACTTACACCTTATTTCTAAAATTTCCGACTGCTTCGAATTCATTTCTAGCTAGAAATTTATACCTTCTTACAGTGTCAATATAAAAACGACCTTGCCCAAAGACAAGGTCGTTTCCTATATTAAATGCTCTTTACAAGCTCAACTACTTCTTCAGCAGTTGCCATGTTTAATGCTTTTTGTGCAAGTTCTTCCATTTGAGGTTTGGAAAGCTTGCGAATTTGTGTTCTTGCTGGAAGAATAGACGTTGCACTCATACTGAACTCGTCTAGTCCTAAGCCGATAAGAAGCGGAATTGCAAGCGCGTCGCCCGCCATTTCACCGCACATACCAGCCCATTTTCCTTCTTTATGCGCTGCATCGATAACCATTTTTACAAGACGCAAAATAGACGGATTGTACGGTTGGTACAAGTACGCTACGCGCTCGTTCATACGGTCTGCTGCCATTGTGTATTGGATTAAGTCGTTTGTTCCGATTGAGAAGAAGTCAACTTCCTTCGCGAATACATCAGCAAGCACTGCAGATGCAGGGATTTCTACCATCATACCGACTTCAATGCTGTCAGATACTTGGACACCGCTTTGTACAAGCTTGTCCTTCTCTTCAAGAAGCACAGCCTTTGCTTGACGGAACTCATCCACAGTTGCGATCATTGGGAACATGATTTTTAGGTTGCCGTATACACTTGCGCGAAGCAATGCGCGAAGCTGTGTACGGAACACGTCTTGCTCATCTAAGCAAAGACGGATTGCACGATAGCCAAGGAACGGATTCATTTCCTTAGGGAGATGTAAGTATGGAAGCTCTTTGTCACCGCCGATATCTAATGTACGAACAACGACAGGTTTGCCTTCCATGCTTTCAAGAACTGTTTTGTATGCATCAAACTGCTCTTCTTCTGTTGGAAGATTGTCGCGGCCCATGTATAGGAATTCTGTACGGTATAAGCCAACACCTTCACCACCGTTATCCAGTACACCTTTTACATCCTTTGGTGTTCCGATATTGGCAACGAGCTCGACTTGATGTCCGTCAGCGGTTACTGTATGTTCATTTTTTAATTTAGCCCATTCTGCTTTTTGTGCTTCATAATTCGCTTTTTTCTCCTCATAAGCGCGAAGCTCTTCAGCAGATGGATTTACAATTACATTTCCGTCTAAGCCGTCTACGATAACAAGATCGCCGTTTTGGATTTGTTCCATAACAACCTTTGTACCAACAACAGCTGGAATTTCCATAGAACGTGCCATAATCGCAGAGTGAGACGTACGTCCTCCGATATCAGTTGTAAAGCCTTTTGCATATGTGCGGTTAAGCTGTGCTGTATCAGAAGGCGTTAAATCCTCAGCGATAATGATAACTTCTTCGGAAATTGTACTTGGATTTGAGAAGTTGATTCCTAGCAGGTGTGCCAGCACGCGCTTCGTTACGTCACGAATATCAGCAGCACGCTCTTTCATATACTCATTGTCCATGCCCTCGAACAAGCCGATGAACATGTTGGCAACCTCATTCATCGCAAACTCAGCATTTACAGCTTCGCTATTGATGCGGTCTTTTACCGGGTTAACAAGCTCTGGATCATTAAGTACAAGAAGGTGCGCCTCAAAGATTGCAGCCTTATCTGCACCAAGCTCCGTCAATGCACGGTCTTTGATTGCGGTAAGTTCGCTCTTTGATGTTTCAAGTGCTGCTTCTAAGCGTGCTACTTCAGCTGCTGCATCAGCAACAGATTTTTTTTCGATTGTGAAATCAGGATTTTCCAAACGAAATGCCTTTGCAATTGCGATTCCATTGGATGCGGCAATCCCTTGAATATGAAGCGTCATTATTCCCCAAGACCTTCATTTTTCATTGTATCTTCAATAGCTGCTAAGGCTTGAGCCGCATCTTCACCGTTGGCAGTAATTGTGATTGTGCTTCCTTGTTGAATCCCTAAAGACATTACACCCATAATAGACTTTAGGTTTACAGTTTTTCCGGAATATGCTAATTGGATATCAGCATTGAATTTGCTTGCAGTGTTTACAAGAAGCGTCGCAGGGCGAGCATGAATACCAGCATCGCTAGTCACTTTAAACGTTTTTTCCATAGTGATTGTCCCCTTTTTCTGTGTAGTTGTAATCAAAAAATCATAGTAAGCGGTGCACTCGCATCGCTTACTATGAATCATAAGCTATTGTAATGAATTTACTTAATTGTTACAACGTCTTTTTCACCTTTTGTTACGTTGCCTTGCTTTTTAATGACAATTTCTTGTCCTTCTTGCAGGTTTGTGAATACGACAGGCGTCATGATAGACGGCGCATTTGCTTTCACAAAATCTAAGTCTACCTTCAACAATGGTTGTCCTTGTGTTACTTTATCGCCTTGGCTCACAAGAAGTTCAAAGCCTTGACCGTTTAATTTTACTGTATCAATACCGAAGTGGATTAAAATTTCTTTTCCGCCTTCAGATAAAATACCGATTGCATGCTTTGTTGGGAATGCATTAATGATCTCACCGTTTACTGGAGATACAACTGTACCTTCCGCCGGCTCAACCGCAAAGCCGTCACCCATCATTTTACCTGCGAATACTTGGTCTGGAACTTCTGTAATTGGCACAATCTTTCCTTCGATTGGCGCCGCGATTACTTCTGCACCAGCTGTTGCTGCTTGCTCTGCTTTCGCTGGTTGTACTTCCTTCACGATTTGCGGTGTACGACCCTTCATGATGTCATGAATTTGAGACTTTAACGTATCAGATTTTGGTCCGAAAATAGCTTGAATGTTGTTTCCTACTTCTAATACGCCTGCTGCACCAAGTGCTTTTAAGCGTGCTTTATCTACATTCTTTTGATCTGCAACTTGTACGCGTAAACGAGTGATACAAGCATCTAAGGAAGCGATGTTTTCTTTACCGCCAAGCGCTGCCAGGATTTCATGCGGAAGCTCGCCTGCTTCAACCGCTGGAGCGTCATCACTTTCTTCTACTACTTCACGGCCTGGTGTTTTCAAATCCCATTTGCGGATTGCAAAGCGGAAGCCGAAGTAGTAAATAACTGCGAATACTAGACCAACTGGAATTACTAACCACCATGCTGTACGGTTTGGAAGAACCCCGAACAATAGGTAGTCGATTAAACCGCCGGAGAATGTCATACCAATTTTTACATTTAAAATCTCCATAATCATGAAAGAGAGACCAGCAAACACAGCGTGAACTGCGAATAATACAGGAGCCAAGAACAAGAATGAGAATTCGATTGGCTCAGTGATACCTGTTAAGAACGATGTTAATGCGGCAGAACCTAAGATACCTGCTGCCATTGTTTTATTTTCAGGACGTGCTTCATGATACATTGCTAATGCAGCTGCTGGAAGACCGAACATCATGAATGGATATTTACCTGTCATGAACGTACCAGCTGTTAATTCTGCACCATCTTTTAATTGAGCAAAGAAGATCTTTTGGTCCCCGCGAACAATTTCGCCCGCCGCATTTGTGTATTGACCAAATTCATACCAAATTGGTGTGTAGAACACGTGGTGCAATCCGAATGGAATTAAAGAACGTTCTACTAATCCGAAAACAAATGCCGCTACCGTTCTGTTTGCATCGATTACGTTATGGGAGAACGCGTTTAGCGCGTGCTGTACTGGAGGCCAGATAAAGAACAGCACTAAGCCTAAAAGTAATGAAAATGCCGCAGTCGCAATTGGAACGAAACGCTTACCTGCGAAGAATCCTAAATAAGAAGCTAGTTCAATGTTAAAGTATTTGTTATAGCAATATGCTGCCAAAATACCGACAAGGATACCGCCGAATACGCCTGTTTGCAGCGTTGGAATACCAAGAACGTTTGCAAATGAAGGGTCAGTGCCAATTTTGTCAGCTGTTACACCTGCAATTACGCTAAGTGTTTTATTCATAATCAGGTAGCCTACGATAGCTGCTAAGCCGGCAACGCCTTCACCGCCTGCTAGTCCTACCGCTACCCCTACCGCGAATAAAAGAGGCAGATTATCAAAGACAACGCCGCCTGATTGCTCCATAACTTTTGCAATCATAACGAACCAGTCAGTCGTTAATGCGGGAATACGAGTTGTAAGTGCCGGGTTTTGAAATGCATTACCAAGAGCAAGTAAAATACCTGCAGCAGGCAAAATCGCAACAGGGAGCATAAGCGCCTTACCGACTTTTTGAAGAACACCAAATAATTTTTTAAACATTTGGACTCTTCCTCCTTTTAAAAATTTTTTTATTTGTTCATGTCCGACAAACACAAAAAGGCATGAGGAAAAAGGCGGAAAATAACTGTTCAAGGGTAGTATACCCCTATGAGCAGCTATCATTCCAAGCCCTTCTTCACTCATGCCTGATCGAATCAGTAACACGTGTCGAATGAGATAAATAATAGCATAATTCAACTGTTACAAGTCGCAAACGGTTTCTTTCAAAACCATGCGGTATTTGTCGAAACATAGTACTTATGAGAAGAATTATACACAGGACATGTAAGCGATTCAATACTTTTTACTTTTATTTTTTATATTTTTTTTAGCAACAGACATTAGTTCGTCGTTTTTCCTTGCGCGAGACGCTGCAGGTGCATCGTGAGGTAAACCGTTTCTGCTTCATATACCGGGAGCTGCAATTGCTTTTGCATCACCTTCACCAGCTTCCATGCTAAATCATAAGCCTCTGGATACTCCTCCTTCAAAATTTCTGCAAACCGTTTTGGCTCCTCTACTTGCTCTCCGTTCTTTACACGCTCAATTGTATAATGCAAATGTCGAATCAGGCGAAGATAATGAACGCTGTCGCGGTCGAGTACGATCTGCAGATGCTCTTCAGTCAGAGAAATGAGGTGCGAGATTAAACGGGAGTTTTGATTGACGGATGATACTTCCGAGTTTGTCACCGAGCTGTAAATATGCAGCGCAATAAACCCGATTTCTCCTTCTGGAAGAGAAATATTTAATCTTTCGTTCAGCAATTTGATAACGCCTTTGGCGATTTCATATTCCCGAGGATACAGAGCTTTCGTCTCTAGCAAAAATGGGTTGTCCATCGCAAATCCTTGCTTTAAGCGCTTAATTGCAAATGCAATATGATCGGTAAGTGCGATATGAATATGCTCATTTAACGGCTCACTGACCCGTTCCTGAATGTAAAGCATAATATCGTTCATAAGCTCAATCAATCGTTCACTTACATGCGGAACAAGTGTTTTATATTGCTCGCGTTCCCGCTCATTTGTCAAAATAAACATTTTCTCTATTGTCTCTGCAGATAGCTGATCTCCCATCTTCTTTCCGAATCCGATTCCTTTGCCGATCACGACAACCTCTTCATGCTCCGGATGGGAGGCGATGATGACGTTATTGTTAAGCACTTTTTGTACCTCAAGCCCTTCTCTCATATATCCTCCACCTTTATTCGAAAAAACAGTCTGTCTTCATGTTACAAAACCAGTGCGTTGTCGTCAATGCAAAACAACTGACAATGCACACAGATCCTTCATTTTAGACATCCGCTGTCCCTATAGCTATAATGGAACAGAATGGTTATAACTATGTTTCCAGCATAGCATTTCATCAAACGAAAAGGAGCGGTTATTTATGATTAAAATGTTTGTGAGCGATATCGATGGCACAATGATGCAGCATGGGGGAATCATTGATAAAGAGGATGTGAAGGCGCTTCGTACGATAGCTGAAGAGGGCGTCATTCTTTGCTTCGCATCAGGCCGGTTAGACAACGAAATTGCCGCGTTGATGAAGGATATCGGTACAAACTTTCACCGTATTAGCGTAAACGGCGTGTTTGTCTACACGCATGACAACGAACAGTTGTTGGACGCCTCCTTCGAACCGGATATTTTGCCTGAGCTGCTTACAATATCAAGCGATGAAAAGTTTATCCGCTATATAAGCGATGAGCACGATTATTATATTGAGAAAAAAACCCCTTTCATTATAGAGTTAGAAGAAAAAGCGAAGCTAAATTCTGTTGAGGAACCAGAGCTGCTGCACAAGGTTGGAAAAACAATATTTCCCCACAAAATTACGATCGGCGGCAAAGAGGAGGATTTACTGGAGCTGCAGCAGAAAATTGAAGATCGCTTTGCAGGAAAAGTGAGTACCTTTATCTCAGCGAAGGAATGTCTTGACGTTATGCCAGCTGGCGTAAGCAAGGGAGCGGCCGTTTCCGTACTGCTTGAGCAGCACGGCGTACAAGCTGATCAAATGGCGTGCATCGGCGATTCCTATAATGATATTCCTATGTTTCAGCTCACGCCGCACAGCTTTGCGATGAAGGATGCAGACGAAGAGGTGAAACGACATGCTGGACATGTAGTCTCCTCCGTAAAGGAAGCTGCAGAATACGTTCGCATGTATAATCGACAAACAGTGTAAGAACAGCGGGAAGATGGGAGCAGGCCGCGGGAGCTGGACAATGTCTCAAGAAGCTATACGTTCCTATCCTGTCAAATACCATTTCTATTTAAAGCAGTATCTGGCGGAGAAGGAGCTTCTAGAAAGTTAAAAATCTTTTCTTACTGCATGATTCATGATTAACTATGCAAAAAACACACTGCTGTATTAGCACGATAAGCAGTGTGTTTTTGCTGCATATGCTGGCTTCATAAGCCAAGCCTATATAAGATAAGCTTATCTTATCGCAACAGCGGCAGCGGTGTGCCTCCTTGTATCTTCAAACTGTTTCCGTCCGTCTCCATTTCTACATCACCATTGGCGGTCGTATATACTTGAATGCCAAACTTCCGAATCCGCTTCATTACGCTCCGATGCGGATGACCGTACGGATTTCCTTTTTCATAAGAAATGACGGCAAACTGCGGATAAACATGCTCTAAAAGCGTCCGTCCTGTTGACGTATACGAGCCATGATGCCCAATTTTCAGCACATCCGCATGAACATTATATGTTTGAATAATCTCCTTCTCCGTTCTAACATCCGCATCTGCCATAAGCAAAAAATCCGCTTTTTTATATCTAATTTTCAGCACAACGGAGGACTCATTATTTTGCAGCTTTCCTTTTCCATTATTCAGTATTTGGATGGATACATCTGGATCTATTTGCAAAAATTTTCCTTTTTCTGCAGGGATAAAGGGAATGCGGCGTTTTTTCACACTGCGTACGTACATATGATAGGTGAGTGTACCATATGGTTTACCGCTATCTAGCACCATAGCTACCGGTACCTGCTGAATAATAGGGATTAACCCGCCAATATGATCCATGTCTGGATGCGTGCTCACAACCAAATCAAGACGCTTAATCCCCTTTTCAATAAGCTTATTCATAATCACTTCCCCAGCCTCATGCGGTCCTCCATCAATAAGAACCGTCTTTTTATTTGGCAGAATAAGCAGCGTTGCATCACCTTGTCCAACCTGTAAAAATGTAAGCTTTAGCTTGTTAGACTGCTCCTGCTCGGAAAAGAGCTGACTCGTCTGTATAGAGAAATCATATGTAGCATACGAAACACCGGACAACTGGAGGCAAAAAAGAAGGGACAAGCAGAAACAGACAATCCGTATACACTTCATAGATGGCCTCCTTTTTCTGCTTAGTATAAGACGTTTGCCTAATTTTCATGTATACAAGGAAAGCGGATACGGCCCGGTTTCCTCGCAGCGAGCAGGCCGCGGGAGCTAGACATAAAAAAAAGCCCGACAGGTGTCAGGCATCTTGCTCTACAGGAAGCTCACGGAGGGAATCAAAAAATAAATCCGCCTCATTCACATCCTGTACCTCCTCTGGCAGCGGAGGAAGCTCTTTCAATGTTTTCAGTCCGAACGTATCTAAAAATTCCTTTGTTGTACCATATAAAATCGGACGCCCCGTTCCTTCGGCTCTTCCAACCTCTTTAATTAACAATCGGGATATGAGTGTTTGCAGCGGTTTTTCCGTCTTCACGCCGCGAATTTCTTCAATTTCTGTCCTTGTAATGGGCTGGCGGTACGCAATAATAGCAAGCGTTTCAAGTGCCGCCTGCGATAAGGAAGCAGATGTGGGTGTCTCAACAAGCTTCTTATAGTAGGAGGCATGCTCCTTTTTTGTCGTCAGACGATATGCATGCGCATATTGAACAATTTGCAAGCCGCTGCTTGGTCCTTGGTAGTCCTCCTGCAGCTCTTGCAATAGTACTTGCACCTCTCCCTTATCTATCTCTAGTACACTTGCAATCTGTTCAAGATAAATTCCTTCATCCCCGGAGACGAAAAGAAGCCCCTCGATGATTGCTTTCTGTTCTGCGCGCTTCACTATACTCCCCTCCTCTATGCTTGAAACACATAAATCTCATCGAAATTGCGCTCCTGCTCAATAGTGATCAGCTTTTTCTTCATCAGTTCTAAAACAGCTAAAAAGGTAACGACAATCGCTTCCCTGTCATCTTGCACAAACAAATCAAAAAAACGCTGCCGGCCTCCGCTTAATCTCACCCGCTTCATCACCTCATCCATCTGCGCTTCAATGGAAATTTCCTGACGCGCAATCGTCGTCGTGACGGGCCGTTGGAGCGTTTTACGCCGCATCAGTTTCTGAAAGGCAGCAAGCATGTCATAGAGCGTAACATCAATCGGCAGGCGTTCATCGCTATCATGCCTTTGAAACGGACTCAAATCGACTGGAGGACGTGTAAACAGCTGGGCGCGCTCTCCCTCCCGTTCCTTTAATTCCGTTGCCGCCTCTTTATATTTCTTATATTCTATTAAACGCTCCATTAGCTCCTGACGCGGATCTTCCGTAAGCTCTTCTCCAGCCTCGGACCATTCCTCCTCATGCTTAGGAAGGAGCATTTTGCTTTTCATAGCCAGCAGCGTCGCCGCCATGACTAAAAACTCGCTTGCCACATCAAGCTGAAGCTCCTGCATCGCATGTATGTACGACACATATTGCTCAGTAATGGTCGCAACAGGGATATCGTATATATCGATTTCGTAACGATTGATTAAATGCAAAAGCAAATCTAAAGGACCTTCAAAGGCGTCAATTTTAACATTGTATTGCACAATACATCCCACCAATTTCTTAATACCGCTAGGGCTTCTCCTCTAGAAGACCAAACATTAGAACAGTATTAAGTATAGAGCATACAGATGAACTATCCAACCCCACTTAGAAAAAGTCAGAAATTCTTTTATTTGGAACTAGACATTTGCCCACACAACGGGGCTTATGTCCTACATATGATAGCACTGTAAAGAAGCAAACAATTATGTAGGAGGTTCAAAAACTATGGGTGATGTATGCGGATATTATAACGGATTTGCTTTAATTGTGGTGTTGTTTATTTTGTTAATCATCGTTGGCGCAGCCTGCATCTGCTGGTAACCCGAAGGCGGCCGGATTTTCTTCCGGCCGCTCATTCTTTTTTTATGTTAAAATGGGACACAAATACCGTTTAGCGTTTCATTCCTCGTGTGAAAAGTGAAATTTTCTTAACTCTTAAAAAAGGGGCCCTAAACATGTATCCAAATGCATACATACAATACTTAGTTCATTTTCATGGAGACCGCGATTACTTCGAGTGTCATGAAATTCTGGAGGAATATTGGAAGGAGGAGCCGCGGGGCAGGCGGAAGCCGCATTGGGTCGGGCTTATTCAAATTGCTGTTTCCTTGTATCATCAGCGCCGCGGCAATTGGAAAGGCGCAGAGCGCATGATGAAGCATGCTATTTCCATTTTAAAGAAGGAGGAACAGGCCATTTGTGAGCTTGGCCTCGATTATGAAGCATTGCTGCGTCTGCTAAACGACCGGCTGGATGACATAACGCAGCAAAGAGCCTATACAAGCATCATGCTTCCGATTGCTGACGCCAAGCTTACAGAGGCATGCATCAAACGATGCGAGGAAATGGGAATTCAATTTGGGAGCGAAAGTAATATGACGGACTTGTCCCTCCTTCATAGGCACACGCTGCGCGACCGAAGCGATATAATCGCAGAACGGCAGCGGCAGCTGCAAAAAAGAAAGCAGAGATAACAGCTCTGCTTTCTTTTGGTGCTTCTTTCTGTTTTTAGAGTTAAAGAAAAAAGCAATGTATCATACGATTTTTTATAAGCTAACTTGATGCGATACGTCCTTGCATTTCTCGCAAAAAACCGCAGTATGCTCATTGCCATATATCGTGACCCCAGGCATCATGGCACATAGCTCCTGCACCATTTTCTTGCCCATACCAGCATGACGATGTGATGGATTCACGCAAATATGCTGAACCTGCACAACGCCTTCCCCTTTCTTTACGGTTCCGATAATTCCAAGAACATCATCATCCTCTTTCCATAAATACAGCTGCCAATTTTCGTTTGTTTCGTATTCCTTTACTGTAGCCTGCAGCTTTTTCAGTTCTTTTTCTGTTGGCATAAAAGAAAGAAGACCCATCGCAATTTTTTCATAGCTCTTTTTGAAACGAATCAACATACAAACGTATCCCTTCTTATTGAAAAAACTTTCCAATTTACGATAACAAATATACGACCGCCACAAACAATACGCCGCGCACTAACGCCTTCCCTGCTTCTTCCCCTTATTATGGCTCAAATTTGCACACATTAATATGTTCAAAGATATGTTTATTTTACACCATTTTTTTTGAGGTGAGAAGTATTTATTATTCATATGCAGTAATCGTACCCATTGTTTGGGAATCCCAAATAATCTTTTATAAACTTCGTAATAGGCACATACTAATTTCACATTTAATTGTACTTTTCATATACGAAGTCATGAAAAAAATGGTACAATTCACAGGAGATTTTACATAACGGTGGTGAATTTATGATTTCGTCTCTAAAGCGTTTCCTTATTGGAAAGCCGCTGAAATCAACTGAACTTGGGGAGCAAAAGCTTAATAAACTAAAGGCGTTGGCCATCTTATCTTCTGATGCGCTTTCGTCTGTCGCATACGGAACGGAGCAAATTTTGCTTGTTTTGGTCGCACTTGGAACGATTGCCTTTTGGTATTCCCTCCCGATTGCCTTAGGTGTTCTTATTTTACTGCTCGCTCTTATCCTGTCGTACAGGCAAATTATTTACTCTTATCCGCATGGGGGCGGCGCCTATGTCGTTTCCAAAAGAAATTTGGGTGAAAATGCAGGTTTAATTGCCGGGGGTTCGCTGCTTGTCGATTACATTTTAACAGTTGCGGTAAGCGTTTCTGCCGGAACAGATGCAATCACATCAGCATTTCCGGCTCTTCACGATTATACGGTAATTATCGCAATCGTACTTGTTATTTTTATTACAATTCTAAATTTAAGAGGAGTCACAGAGTCCGCTTCCGTACTCGCTTATCCTGTCTATTTGTTTGTCCTCGCCCTCGTTGTTTTAATTGGAGCAGGGCTCTGCAACATTGTAACAGGACAAGCTCCGGCTGACGCACATGCACCGGTCGGAACGGCTGTGTCAGGTATCACATTATTTCTGTTGCTTCGCGCATTTGCCTCTGGCTGTTCTGCATTAACAGGTGTTGAAGCAATTTCTAACGCAATCCCAAATTTTAAAGACCCAGCTCCCAAAAATGCAGTTATCACGCTCATAATGATGGGCGGAATTTTAGCTGTGTTGTTTTCTGGCATCACAGTACTTGCATATTGGTATGGCATTACGCCAAATCCGGAAGAAACGGTTGTGTCGCAAATTGCTTCTAACATATTTGGAAGAAACTTCATGTATTACTTTATACAGGGAACAACGGCCCTGATTCTTGTTCTTGCTGCCAATACCGGGTTTTCAGCATTTCCTTTGCTTGCGTACAATTTAGCAGCGGATAAGTATATGCCGCGTATGTATTTAATGCGCGGAGACCGTTTAGGCTACTCAAATGGTATTCTTACACTTGGTCTCGCGTCTATTCTTTTAATTGTTGCATTTAAAGGGCAAACAGAGCAGCTGATCCCGCTCTATGCGGTTGGGGTATTTATCCCGTTTACCTTATCACAAACCGGTATGACATTAAAATGGCTCCGAGAAAAGCCTGCAGGCTGGATTGCAAAAATGCTCACAAACCTGCTTGGAGCGATTATTACCTTTACCGTGTTGAGCATCCTGTTTCTGACAAAGTTCGGGCAAGTGTGGTCCGTCCTTGTCTTTTTGCCAATCATCGTGTTCGTATTCCACCGAATCCGCAGCCATTACGATGCGGTTGGCGAACAATTGCGAATCGATACGATTGGGAAAGCGGAAACGATTGAAGGAAATGTCGTAATCGTGCCTATAGCTGGTATCACAAAGGTTGTGGAGCAATCCATTAACTATGCAGAGTCAATTGGCGACCGCGTATTTGCAGTATACGTTGCCTTCGATCGTGAGGATGAAATCCGAATGAAGAAAAAGTGGGAAGAATGGAAGCCTGAAATAAGGCTTATTACTGTGTTCACTGCCTATCGCAGCTTAACACGGCCGCTATTTAAGCTCATTGACACAATTGATGCAAAGGCGAAGGAAAATCATCATACTGTGACCGTGCTTATTCCGCAGTTTATCCCAAAGAAAAACTGGCATAATATTTTGCATAACCAATCAAGTATTTTACTGCGCACCTATTTGTTGTACAAAAAGGATGTTGTCGTAGCAACGGTGCCGTATCATTTTTGGAAATAAGAAAAGCGAAAACCCTTGGCCCTTTCAGGCTGGGGTTTTCGCTTTTTTCTAAGGGAAATTAATCTTCCCAAACTCTAACTTCCTTCATAACAGCGCCTTGCTTCATATTCAGCACTGTTTCCATACCTTCGATGACTTTTCCAAACACAGTATGTACACCGTCTAAATGAGGCTGCGGCTCATGCACGATAAAGAATTGGCTTCCGCCTGTATCTTTTCCGCGGTGCGCCATTGAAAGTGCTCCTGCTGTATGCTTATGCGGGTTGCCTGCTGTTTCACATGGAATGGAATAGCCAGGACCGCCTGCTCCTGTGCCAGTTGGATCTCCGCCTTGGCTTACGAAGCCTGGAATTACACGATGGAATGTTACACCATCATAAAATCCTTCTTTAGCTAATTTTGCAAAGTTATCAACTGTAATCGGTGCTGCTTCATGGAACAGTTCGAATTCAATCTTCTCACCGTTTTCCATAATGATATGACCTTTTTTCATTGGAAAATCTCTCCTTTATTCAATCTCAGCCTCTATCATATCATATTGCGTGCCGGATACAAAGCAAGGACCTTATGGAGAAATAGTATTTATGCAAAACGCTTTACTAACGGCCTTATGTAATAAAGCGTTTCTCATCCAATTGATTGGTTATATGTTTTTTTCTTCCCAAAATATAACAAGACAACTTTTCAAAAATCCAACTTAAGACTGATGACAAAGCATAGAAATGTACTATAATGGGCTTGTTGCCCTAAAATTATCGGAAAGAAGGAAAGGAGCGATTTTCGTGAAAACGAAGCTCTTATCGTGGCTTCTCGCCTTATCTGTACTGCTTATGCCTGTTTCTGCATTGGCAGATGTAGCAGAAGGAGACAGTATCGTAACGTTAGGAGAAAACTTAACGGAACAACAAAAAACTCAAATGTTAGAGGAAATGAAGGCGCCAAGCGATGCACAAATTATTACCGTTTCTAATGCGGAAGAGCACAAATATTTGGATAAATATGTACCGAAGGCACAAATTGGCACAAAAGCAATTTCGTCCTCAATGATTACGTACACAAAGGCCGGCTCCGGCTTAATCGTACAAACAAAAAATATTAGCTGGGTAACAGATGCGATGTACACGAACGCGCTTATTACAGCGGGTGTAAAAGACGCAAATATTTATATTACAGCGCCGTTCACCGTTTCCGGTACAGCTGCGCTTACAGGCTTAATGAAGGCGTATGAGGTGGCGACAAACCAGCCGATCTCCGAAGAGGTCAAGCAGGTCGCAAATCAGGAAATGGTAACAACCGCACAGCTTGGTGACCAAATTGGCTCCGATCAGGCAGTAGCACTTGTCGCAAAGATAAAGGAAGCCATTGCGGACAATCCGCCGCAAACAGTAGAGGAGCTGCAAGCCCTTATTAAAAAATATGCAGATGAGCTTGGTATTCAATTAACTGACGAGCAATTCAACAATCTCGTTACCTTATTTCAGAAAATGCAAAGCTTAAATATTGACTGGAATCAAGTCGGCGATCAATTGAATCAAGCCAAGGAAAAAGTAACGGCGTTCTTGAGTTCAGAGGAGGGCCAAACCTTTTTGGAGCAGCTAAAAGAGGTTTTTGCAAGCTTTATTGATTTTGTGAAGTCATTATTTAAGTAAAAGGATATCATATCAAATGAATGAGACGGCCGAACAGGAGACATTTCTCCTCATTTCGGCCGTCTTTTTTAAAAGTTCTTTTCTAAACAATTGTTGCTGCAGGAATAGAAGAATAGAGGCTATTCGTCTCTGCAACCGGTCTCTCATTTCTGACTTCCCGTCTTTCCCCACAGTGTTGTATACATACTGCCGGGCAAGAAGCAAAAGCAGCAATATCTGCGAAAACAGTTTGTTTAAAAGGTAAGAAAGTATAACTTTTCATCGGAATACTGTCCAGCTCCCATGACCTGCTTGCTGTAGGGAAAAACCCCTGCCCGCCCGGCAGAGAACCATCCTCTTCGCAAGCAAACCGGTTCATGCCCGCTGTTCTTTACACTTTAGGAAAGTATAAATTTCCAGCTAGAAGCGAATTCGACGTAGTAGGAAATTTTAGGAACAAAGTGTAAGTGCAACTACGCCTCTGTCTTCGCCTAAAGACTCGCCAATCGGCGAGTTTTCTTTACGGCAAGCGGTTTGTGTTTTGCGGATGGACGATGCTTGGTCTTGCTTTCATACTGGAAAATTTCGGGCGTACGAAAATTTTCATAAGCGCGCCTCCGTCAAATGGCAAAAATGGCCATAGGTACGGAGTCTGCAGACTTTTAACTGATGCAAGATAGAGAATCAGTACCGTTACACTGATAATAAAGCCTATTTCATGAAGCCATGCCGTAAGTAAAATAATGAAAATCTTTGCGATTTTATTCGCAAGCCCAAGCTCATAGCTCGGTGTCGCATATGTTCCAATTACGGAGATAGCTGAATATAAAATAACCTCGGGAACAAATAGGCCAACCTCGATCGCGATTTGTCCGACAAGCACGGCAGCTATTAAACCAAGCGAGGTCGATAACGCTGTTGGCGTGTGAATAGATGCCATTCGTAAAAATTCAAGGCCGACCTCAGCCAAAATAATTTGCAGGAATATCGGCAGATTCGTCGTTTTATTCGGTCCAATAAACCCAAGCCGATCCGGTAAAAGGCTCGGGTCGAACACAAACGCCAGCCAAAACGGCAATAAAAAGAGCGAGAAAAAAATCCCGATAAACCGAATCCAGCGTAAAAACGTGCCGACCGCCGGATTTTGCCGGAATTCCTCTGCATGCTGCACATGATGGAAAAACGTTGTCGGCGTAATCAGGACACTAGGAGAGGTATCGACGATAATGAGAACATGCCCCTCCAAAATATGATTGGCAGCAACGTCGGGCCGCTCCGTATATCGTACAAGCGGATACGGATTAAAGCTTTGCTTCACTAAAAATTCTTCAATTACTTTATCAGCCATTGTGAGACCATCAATTTTGATGCTCGTTAGCTCTTGTTTAATAATTTTTACTAAATCCGGGTCTGCAATGTCCTGTATATAGGAAATACAAATGTCTGTTTTTGAGCGCTCGCCAACCTTTAGAATCTCATGGCGAAGACGTGAATCCCGGATTCTGCGGCGAATCAGGCTGGTGTTGATAATGATATTCTCAACAAATCCATCATGGGCGCCGCGTACAACCTTCTCTGTATCAGGCTCCATCGGCGTCCGTCCTGGATAACTGCGAACGTCAATGACAAACGCCTCTTCCTCTCCTTCAACAAATATAATAATGAGCCCTGATAAAACGGACGACAGCACTTCCTCCATCGTCTTCACTTTACTTACCTGCTGATGGATCAGGCGGTTTTCTAAAATCGCTGTCACATTGCCGCGCTGGCTTTCTACATCATTTGTATCAATAACTTCATCTAAAAGATGCATGATGAAATTAGAATCACTTAATCCGTTTACAAATAGCAGACCGATCTGTGTTCCTAAAAAATTAAACTTTCGCAAGCCGATATCAAACGTTACACCGAGTCCGACTGTTTGCTTTAAATAGTTTTCATTATCGCTCAAGAACGAAGAAATGGGAATGCTAACCTTTTGCTGCTCCGTTGCTTTCATAGTATCCGCTCCTTTCTAAAATCAGCCCAATTGCCTGCTTCGTTACAGGGGAGCCTCGCTTTACATCATCGTTTCCATACATTTTTCCAATATCACCAATCCCGATAATGATCGGTACATTTAACTCGTCAAGACAGTATACGGTGTCACCGTTAATGCGCCCGATTTCCGTATCAGCGAGGCCAGATTTATCAACACCGTATTCCGTTAATTGGCCATTTCGATCAATACTAACATCCACGCGCGTCCACTCGTGATGGTGTGTGTTAGATGCAACGGCTAGCACGCCAAGAACATCAATTTGTTGATGGTTCGCCACATATTTTAAGGCTTGCTCTCCTGGCCCTTCTCCTATGTAACCACTGTCGTCAAACAATACAAAAACAGGATCGTGCGGTGTCTGAAGAATGAGCTTTACTACTTGTTCTCCTGTCATTCTTGTCGGATTGCTTTGGGATGCCGAAATGCAGCGCCCGCCAAACTCTTTTGCTGCATATTCGATTGTGCGCAGCGCGTATTCATCTCCGTCCGTCACCAAAATAACCCTTCTTTTCATAGATCTTATCCTTTCGGTTTAAAAATAAGAGCAGTGATAAATGCAAACAAAATAGCGGCTGAAATCCCAACAGACGTGAGCGAAAACATCCCCATTCCAAGGCCTAGATAACCGTGCTGCTTCGCTTCCGCCATTGCTCCATGCATGAGGGAGTGACCAAAGCTTGTAATCGGAACAGTGGCACCGGCACCGGCAAAGCGAATTAAGTTGTCATAAATGCCAAACCCATCCAGTATTGCCCCAAGTATCACGAAGCTTGCCATAAGATGGGCCGGGGTTAGCTTTGTAATATCTAAAAACAGTTGTCCTATTACACAGATGGCTCCGCCAACTAAAAAAGCATATATAAACTCCATACCTTCACTACACTCCTTTTACGCGTTCAAACACAACGCCATGCGCAATTGTCGGGATGCTTTCCTTTTGTTGAATCATTATTGGGTTTAGCAGGGCACCAGTAGCTACTACCATCAAACGATTTAAGTTTCCTAAGCGCATTTCCTGCAGTAAATGTCCGTATGTAACAACAGCTGAGCATGCACAGCCGCTGCCGCCGGCAAATACTTCTTGATCCGGTCCGTAAAGCATTAAACCGCAATCATTGTATACATTCCCCATATCATAACCTTCATCTAGCAGCATTTGCCGGCAAATCGGTGTTCCAACTGCAGACAAGTCGCCCGTTACAATTAAATCGTAATCACTTGCGCTGCGTCCTAAATCCTCAAAATGCTGTTGAATGGTTCGCGCCGCTGCCGGCGCCATCGCAGAGCCCATATCAAACGGATCTGTAATACCAAGATCCTCCACTGTTCCAATCGTGGCAGCTGTGATTTTAATCGGTCCCGGATCTCGGCTAACTAAAGCCGTTCCCGCTCCTGTTACCGTCCATGTTGCCGAACCTGGCTTTTGTCCCCCATATTCAGTCGGATAACGGAACTGCCGCTCCGCTGTAGCGTTATGACTGCTAACGCTTGCCAAAACCCGACTGGCAAAGCCTCCGTCAACTAATGCCGAACCGACCGCCAATGTTTCCATAGACGTTGAGCAGGCGCCAAACATTCCTAAGTATGGAATCCCTAGATGACGTGCCGAGTAGCTCGCTGTTACAATTTGATTGAGTAAATCTCCAGCAAGTAAAAAATTAATATCTTCATGTCTAAGTCCCGTTTTTGTCAGCACTTGTTCAATGGAATCGCTCATGAGCCGTCTTTCAGCAAGCTCCCAATTGTCTTCGTTGCAGTGGAGATCATCATACTTTACATCAAAATATTCACCGAGCAGACCGTTCGCTTCCAGCGGTCCAACTGCCGTGCCTGTTGCATTGACATACACATCATTTTGAAACACCCACGTTTGTTTTCCTGTCAGCCTCATGCTGTCCCTCCTTGTTTACATAATCAGTGTTAATGTATAGCGGATAAGCCCCACAACATAAGCTCCGACTACACCAAACACAATAACGCTTCCCGCTAGCTTAAACATGTTTGTTGCCACACCGAGTACAATCCCCTCGCTTCGATGCTCCATGGCTGCACTTGTCATGGAATTGGCAAATCCCGTTACAGGCACAGCCGATCCGGCGCCGCCGTATTGTCCGATCTTGTCGTACATACCAAGCCCCGTTAGAAGTGCGGAGAGGATCACAAGTGTTGCTACCGTAGGATTACCTGCATCCTTATCGGAAAAATGGAAAACTGTCATGTAAAACTTCATTAACGCTTCTCCAATCGTACAAATGATGCCGCCGACGATAAACGCTCTCACGCAATTCACGACATAATTCGGTTTTGGCTGGTATGGCTTAATATTATTTTTATAATCATCCTTTAACTTTTTCTGCCCCATCTGTATCCCTCCTATTTAATCAAATACAGCCAATGAAACAAGGAACCCAACACCTTTCCAAGTACAAGAGCCATTAGCAGCACAATAATTTTCCCGTCTACGCCGATTCGTTTTGCTAATACTGGAAGCACATTTAGCACTTCCGTTAAAGCAGCCGACAGCATACCAACGAAAACGCCGCATAGCAAACCGAGCGGTACAACCCAAAAAGGAGAAGCTGATAGCACCGTATCTCGCAAGCTGCACCAGCCGCCGACTAATGCGCCTGTTATAACCGCCCATTCATAGGCCTGCACATAATGTACACTTTTTGTCAGCTGCACCAGCCTTGGAATAATGCCAAGCACCGCTAGAAAAGCCACAAATCCTCCTCCAACCGCAATGCCGCCCGCAAAGCCAATAAACATAACCGAGCCGTATTCAACGATTTTCAAGCCGTTTCATGCTTTCTTTGTTTTCATTCATAACCACGTATTGGTCTAATGACTGCTGATACTGAAAAATTTCAACCTCAAGCGGGCTCGGCTCTTCGTTAATACGCTTTTTAAACACATGATTAAAAAACAAAATCATACCAATTCCAAGTCCGAGTGAATATGGGATTTGAAATAAAAGCGGCTTTTTGACCGTTTCTCCTGTTACCATGTAATACATACGTTGATGCACCTGCTGCATACTTACGTCTTCATGAAAGTAAATGATAGCGAGGCCAGCTCCGACAAATAAAAGCAGCCAAACGACGGTGAAGAAAAATGGATTTACATGTTTTCGTTCATAAACGATTTCCACAATCGTTTGTGCTGGTCCTAATAGATTGAGCTCTAATCGGTCGTCGCATTGTCTGATTGCCTCAATTACCTTCATTGCGTCGATTACTACATGCGTTTTATCTTGCTTTGTAATTTGATACACGGGACACTGCCTCAGGTGTTTGACAATCGTTTTATCCGCCGTAATTTGCGCAACATCTCCTATCTTGATTTCATAATCCGGCGACACCTGCAAACGCTGACGCATTTTCACATAGACAAGGTTGCTCATTGCCACCATCTCCTCCACAATTCCTCGTAGTTGTAGTATGCTTGATGCAAAATTATCTAATACGAATTTTTGATAAAAAGAAAAGCAGACACGATTTCGGGATGTATTATATTAGAATAGAACATTCGAGTGAAAGATGTTTAATGAGGAAAAAAGTGGTTATGCTAAAAATACGTTACAAAACACGATGTGACTATCGAATTTCGACAGGATAGATCGCTAAAATATTCAAAAGAGAAGTATAGAGGGGTTGTGCCTGTTCCTTCACACCTTTATATAGTGTATGTGCAGCATGAATTACATTTGGACTTTTACACACAAAATTGTTATACAAAAATAAAAAACCGAACAGGCTATTCACCTATTCGGTCCTTCATTTGCTGCAATATTTTCTTTTCTAAGCGTGAAACCTGCACCTGAGAAATACTGAGCCGTTCCGCTACTTCAGATTGCGTTTGGTCTTTATAATATCGTAAATACACAATAAGACGCTCGCGTTCATCAAGCTCGCGGATTGCCTCTTTCAAAGCAATTTGATCAAACCATTTCGTTTGGGTTTGGTCAGCAATTTGATCTAAAATCGTAATAGGATCTCCATCGTTTTCGTATACTGTTTCGTGGATAGAAGACGGCGTACGGCTTGCCTCCTGCGCCAGCACAACCTCCTCTGGCGTAAGCTCAAGCGCTTCCGCTACTTCATTAATCGTTGGAGCCCGTCCTAATGTTTTCGAGAGCTCGTCCTTCATCTTACGAATTTTATTTCCCGTTTCCTTCAAGGAACGACTTACCTTCACTGTGCCATCGTCGCGCAAAAAGCGTTGGATTTCTCCAATAATCATCGGAACGGCATACGTCGAAAACTTAACATCAAACGACAAATCAAATTTATCAACCGATTTTAGCAGCCCAATGCACCCAATTTGAAATAAATCCTCCGGCTCATAGCCTCGGTTTAAAAAGCGCTGTACAACGGACCAAACAAGGCGCATATTTGTTTCTACAATCGTATCTCGTGCGGTTTGATCGCCAGCTTGGCTTCTTTGAATCAGTTCCTTCAGCTCATGGTCCTTTAATTGCACTTTTCCATTTTCGTTTTTTACCTCTATGTCCATAGGCTTGTCTCCTTAATTGCATAGAGCGTTGCTTTTTGACAAATACTTCGTAAGATGAATCGTTGTTCCGAAATTTTGGCTGGAAATAACTTCGACTTCGTCCATAAAATTTTCCATGATTGTAAAGCCCATGCCGGAACGCTCTAGTTCAGGTTTTGTCGTAAATAGCGGCTGTCTTGCTTCATCTAAATCTGCAATACCGATTCCTTCATCACGGATTGTCATTTTGACAGCCCCGTCCTCTAATGTAACTGTAATATATACAATACCATCCGGCCTCTGTTCATATCCGTGAATAATCGCGTTTGTTACGGCCTCCGAGACAACGGTCTTAATTTCCGTTAACTCGTCTAGCGTTGGATCAAGCTGTGCGATAAAAGAAGCAACTGTTACGCGCGCGAACGATTCGTTTTGGCTGAGAGCAGAAAACTGCAAATGCATTTCATTTCTCATTTATGCCACCCCCAATGTCGCAAGTGCGTTTTGTTCACTTTCTTCCAAACGGATAATTTTGAACAAGCCAGACATTTCAAATAACCGTTTCACAGCAGGAGAAATTGCACAAACAACCATTTCTCCGCCTAAGCTTTTAATATGCTTATACCTTCCCAAAATAACCCCAAGACCGGAGCTATCCATAAAACTCAAAGACTCAAGGTTCAAAATAATATGGTGAATCTGCTTCTTTTCTAGCATCGTTGTTACTTTTGTACGCAGCTCTTCAGCTGTATGATGGTCGAGCTCTCCCTCCAACCGAATGCAAAGCACATCTTGCTTCACTTCTAAACTTATCGAAAGACTCACGTTTCCTTCCCCCTTGTTTATAGGCTTCGTGCGCATTCGCGCGGAACGTATATAACATCTTTCGCTTTATTGATTAGTGATTCCTTCCATCTGACAAAAGAAGTGTATTTTCGCACCCAGGAAGCAGAGCCGCCGTCAAAAGGGGAAGCGGCTCACAGCCGCTCTCACGATTTACTTCGAGAATAAAAGTATAGCTTTTTAGATACCGCCCTGCTCCCTTCCGTAAAATAACTTCCCCGATAAAAGGCAAAAAGCGCCTTTCTTGGTAAAACACACGGAATAATTTTGTGAATCGGCTCCGCCCGAACCGTGCGTTTTGCGAGCGATTGTTTTACTCCGGGAGCAAACGGATCAATTACACTTTTCTTACTTCGATTTTGAAAACACCCCAAAGCTCTGTTTAAACAGCTCCCACCAGCTCGCTGCATCAATATCCTCACTCGCTACAATCGGCTGCTTTGAAATGACTTCATTTTCATTTTTTATAACGAGGGTGCCAAGTGCATCACCTTTCTTCACAGGTGCCTTTACCTTCTTATCCATGACGATTTCCTTCGTCACCTTATCGGCGCTTTCTCCTCTTTTCAGCAGTACCGATACGTTGTCAGCGGCGACAAGCTTCACTTCTTTTCGCTGGCCGCGGCTCACCTTGATTGTTGCGATTGTCTGATCCTTTTTATAAAGCAGCTTTGTCGTATATTGACTAAATGCGTAATCAAGCAGCTTTGTAACCTGCGCATTACGCTCCTTTGAGGTTGGCGCTCCCATCACAACAGCAATAACACGCATGCCGTTTTTTTGCGCAGAAGCTGTTAAGCAATAACGCGCCTCTGTCGTAAAGCCGGTTTTCACGCCGTCAACACCTGGGTAAAAACGAACAAGCTTATTCGTATTTACAAGCCAAAATCGCTTGTCCGTATTTTCCCGTAAATAGCCCTCATATTTCCCTGTATACTCGCGGATGAGCGGATATTTCATTAATTCTCTCGCCATCACTGCCATATCGTATGCGGTAGAGTAATGATTTTCCGCAGGCAGGCCTGTTGGATTTTGGAACTGCGTATTTTTTAGTCCCAATTCCTTTGCTCTGTTATTCATCATCGTAACAAAGCCTTCCTCCGAACCGGCAATATGCTCAGCAACCGCAACGGAAGCATCATTTCCAGAGGCAATCGCGATGCCTTTTAGCATCTCATCCACTGTCATTTCTTCACCCGGCTCCAAGAAAATTTGTGACCCTCCCATGGAAGCCGCATACTCGCTCGTACGCACCTTATCAGTAAGCTTAAGCTTTCCTTTGTCGATTTGCTCCATGATGAGCAGCATCGTCATAATTTTCGTCATGCTCGCTGGGGGCAGCTTTTCATTGCTGTTTTTATCAAATAACACTTTTCCTGTATCCTGCTCGAGCAAAACGGCAGATGAAGCGTTTTCCACCAGCTTCGGCTGTGAAGCTTCCGCTTGCTTTTGCACCGGCTGCTTGGGCGTTACTTCAGATTGCGCAAAGCCAACCGGAGCTGCGGAACATAATAATGTGAAACAAGCCAATATTCCGATGAATCGTCTCATGTCCACACCCTCCATATCAGTATCATATCTATTGTTTCCAGCAAAAAATTGTTTATACCATTTTTTTCTAAAAATAGTTGAGCAAAATGGATAATTCTCTGATCCATGAGACGCTTTTTGCCTCATGGGCAGAAGGGCTGACCTCGCAGGGGGCAGGCTGGTGGAGCTGGACAACGTCCCAAAAGTTATACTTTCTTATTAACTTAATGAAATCCTATTGACAATTAGTGTAAAAATAGATACTGTATTAAGTGTATTATATGTAGTAGTACACAATATACAGAAAGAGAGGGGTTCTCCTTTGCTTATTCAGCTTGATCCAAGAAGCAGTACCCCGATTTGGGAGCAAATCGTCTCCGGCATGAAGGAGCTCGTACTGCGAAATATGCTTTCGCCCGGAGATAAGCTTCCCTCTGTCCGCGAGCTTGCTTCCCTCCTCGTCATCAATCCAAATACAGTTAGCAAGGCGTATCAGGAACTTGAAAGACAAGGCATTATTGAAACGCTGCGGGGACGAGGGACATTTGTAGCCGCAGCGATCGCACCAAAACACGATGAACAGAAGGTGATCGCTTTGAAGCAGCAGCTCAAGCAAATATTATTAGATGCATCCTATCTCGGTATTTCACCGGAAACGATTTGCGAGTGGGTGCAGGAAGAATCGAAAGCGTTAGGGGGAATGATTCGTGCTGAAGGCGGAGCGCGTGACGAAAACGATTGACGGAAGAGCAGTATTAGAGGAGATTTCATTTACACTTGAGAAAGGAAGCATTACTGCGCTCCTTGGACGCAACGGCGCAGGGAAAACAACGCTGATTCGCACGCTTGTCGGCATTCTTAACCCGGATGAAGGAACGGTAACATATGATGGCACGGACATTCATCAGCAGCCTGAGGCCAAACAAAAGATTGTGTATGTTCCTGACTCTACAAATCTACTAAACAGCTACACGGTGAAGGAGCTTGCTGCGTTTTACCAAGCGACGTACGAGCGTTTCGATGAAGCATACTTTTATGCTCTTTTGGACCGCTTCAATCTGCCAAGCCGCCGTATCCGCAGCTACTCGCGCGGCATGAAGGCGCTGCTTGCGATGATTCTTGCGTTTTCGGTAAAAGCGGAATATATCATTCTCGATGAACCGACGAACGGGCTTGATCCGATTGTAAAACGGCAGCTCCTGCAGTTTATCATTGAAGAGGCTGCAGAGCGCGACATTGCTGTGCTCATTTCGACGCATCATCTAGATGAGGTCGAAAAAATTGCAGATACGATTATTATGATCAAGGATAGCAAAATTGCTTCCATTACCTCTCTTGAGACTGCCCAGCAGCATTACGCCAAAATTCAGGTTGCCTTTGAGCGCTCCCTGCCGCAAAAATTAGAAAACCTGCATCATGTGGTGCTGGTAAACAAAACAGGAAAGGTGTATACATTTCTCATAAAAGGGAATGTAGCTGCGACGGTCGAGAAGTTTAAAAAAGAACAGCCGCTTTTACTAGAAATATTGCCGCTGTCGCTTGAGGATATTTTTGTAACCATACTCGGAGGTGAAAGCCATGTTTCATAAGGCGTTATGGATGCGCAATTATAAGCAGGGAAAATGGGCGATGCTTGCGCTTTGGTCGATTACGCTTTTCTATTTGCCGTTTACCTATTATCAGGGTGCAGCTGAGCAGGAATATATGCGGCAAAACTGGGGTGTTTTATTTATGGGAGATGGTCCATACTACTACAGCTATTATTTTAATGCTCAAGGATTCATCATCCTTCAGATTGCAGTACTTCTTTTCCTAGCAGCTTCTTTCATCGGCTGGGAGCGAAGCAGCGGATCGATTGATTTTCTCTTTTCGATGCCGTTTCAACGAAAAGATATTTTTCTAGCAAAATGGCTGTTTGGTTTTGTTAACATTACCGCATTGCATGCTGTTTGCTACGGACTTATGTATTGGATTAAGAAAACAACAATTCATGACCAATACCAAGATTTTACGTATTTTAGCAAATACTTTCTCGTTTCCTATTTGGTATTAACAGGGGTATACACCTTCTGCTTGTTCGTTGGAACAATTGCTGGCAGTGTTGTATCGCAAATGATTCTTGGATTTAGTTTCTTGTATTTACCAATGGGCTTGTATGAACTTATCAATCATGTTGCCACTATACATAACAGTGGAGCTTTTCCTTCTGAAGGAACATTCTATAAATTGATGATTGCCGCTTCATTGCCAATACAACTGCAAGAGATTAATATGAGTTATAACCAGCTTCCCGATAATATACAAAATGGCATGCACATGCGTTCTTTGTATATGTTAATTGCTCCTGTGCTGTATACAATCGGCAGCTTATGGCTTGGAGTAAAGCTCTATATGAAAACGCCAAACGAAGCGAATGGAAAAATCCTATTGTTCCCAGCGCTTTCTAAAATATTTGTGCCTTGTGTGATTGTGTGCTGCAGCTTGCTGGGCGGCGTTCTATTCTCTAACCCTATGGAGACATCACCTGGCGCTACGGAGACATCTAGTTCCCTTATTTCTTTTTATACAGCAGCGATCATTGTCGGAGCCATCGCGTATTTCATCATGAAAAGGCTCATGAGCATTAAGCTCGCTTGGAACGAAAAGCATTAAAAAAGCTGGCCTCAGCAGGCATTTCTATGCCAGTTAAGGCCAGCTTCCCCTTTTATAACACCCGATCAATTAATTCAATCATAACCTGCATTTCCTCATTGCTCAAATCGGCAAACTTTTCCCGATAATATTCTTTACGCACATTCTCCAGCTTTTCAGCAACACTCTGTCCTTTTTCGGTAATTTCTAAATAGACAATCCGTCTGTCAGAGTCGGAGCGTTTACGCCTAACAAGCTCCTTTCGTACGAGACGGTCTGTAACGGCCGTAATATGACTTGATGTTACATTGACCTCTTGTGCGATTTGGGAAGCCATTTGCGGACTTTTTGCGTATAATGCACGTAAAACTGAAAATTCATTCCACGGCATATATTCAGAAAACAATTCGTTAATATCATTTTGCAGCATACGGATCATTTTTCGAAATGACATAGATAAATTTAAAATGAGTGTTTCTCGTTCTTCTCTCACTAGTCTCGACCCTTTATCTTCGTATTTTTCATTCATTATAATGTATGTCGATTCTTGTTGTACACTTTTTCTGAGATTTTTACATGATTATGTCATGTTTTTTTTTATATTTTTCTAAAAATTTCGTTAATTTGAAAATCCTGTTAATTATAAGGGAATATATACCATTCTGTAACACGTTTCACAGGTAAAAAGGATGAATGCTCCTGTAAATTTTTCCTGCGCTCCATTCATATATTTTTAGAGAAAAAGCGGAGAGAGGGTGCTAACGATGTACCATATGAACTCATATCCATATGCGGACTATCGTCCCGCAAGAGAGGGCTCTATAACCGTACAAGGAGAAGGAAGTGCAACAGCAAAGCCCGATGTAGTTGTTTTGACACTCGGCGTGATGACTGAGGACAACAATGTAAAGGCAGCACAGGAGGAAAATGCCCTTCGTTCCAATGCCCTTTTAACAGCGTTACAAGCGCTTGGTATTCAAGAAAAGGATATACAAACTCTTTCGTATACAATTACGCCAGAATATGATTACAAAGACGGCGTCTCCTCTTTGCGCGGATATCGTGTGGAGCATTTATACGAGGTAACTGTATTGAACGTGCAAAAAGCAGGTGAGGTGTATGATGCAGCGATTCAGGCAGGCGGTAATATCGCTCGCAATCTAGCCTTCCGCGTTTCCGACCCAAGCTTGTATTACGAGCAGGCTTTAACGCGGGCCGTGTTGAATGCGCAGGCAAAAGCAAAAACGATTGCCGAAGCACTGCATGTGAGCGTAAACCCTATTCCTGCTTCTCTCGCAGAAGAGGGAAGCGCAGCGCAGCAGCCGCTGATTGGATACGCAGCTGCCTCCCCGAAAGCTGCGACGCCAATTGAGCCTGGAGAGCTGACAGTTACAGTACGGGTGCAGGGGGTTTTTATGTATATGTAATGTATTAAACTGCCCCCGCTTAGGAGTAAAGCTCCTTCAAGCGGGGCTTCTTTCGGAACATGATAAAGACATATAACTTTGTGAGACCTGTCCAGCTCCCGTCCGAACTGCTCGTTTTGTGTGAGGGGTGTTTGTCTATAGAAGTAAAGGCGGACCATGTCTACTTTTTCTACTTAAACCAGCCCTTCTTTCGAAACCAAAGCATCATCGCCACAAAAATGGCACCCATCAGCAGAAGGCATCCATAATAGCCATATCTCCATCCAAGTTCAGGCATAAATTGAAAGTTCATTCCATATACACCGGCAATAAAGGTAAGAGGCATAAAAATGGTCGAGAAAACGGTAAGTGTTTTCATAATCGTATTCATGTAGTTTGAGTTGAGCGAAAAGCAGCTATCGCGTATATCGGCCGTTAGCTCCCGGCTCATTTCAATCATTTCTGCTAACTTCAGCAAATGATCATGAATGTCTTTAAAATATATTTCATGGTCGCTTACATCATAAAACCGTTCCGAATTTAAAATGCGGTACAACAAATCCCGCATCGGTACAATTGTTCTGCGCAGCTTCGATAAATCTGCCCGTATGTCAAACACCTCTTCGAGTACGTCACCTGATGATTCCCGGGTTAGGCTGTCATCAATATCATTTAACCGATCCTCCAAAAAGTAAACCGGTGAAAAATAATTATCAACTATTTGGTCAATAATCATATGTGTTAAATGAAGCGGGCTTTGCTGCATGCGCGTTCGATCTGATAGCTTTTCCCACGCGCGCTGCAACGCTTTATCTTCATGAAAATGAAATGACACAACATAGTTCTCACTAATAAACAAGTCAATTTCGCGAGGGTCCAGGTCCTCTCTTGACAGCGAATGCAGTACAAGAAAGTGATAGCCTTCATAGAAATCAACCTTCGGGCGCTGCACGTACTCTAAGCAATCTTCAATCGCTAAAGGATGGAAGCGGAAGGTATCCCGGAGCATATATGTATATTCTTCCTCTGTCGGCTCTGACAAATCAACCCAATACCACGCAACGTTCTCTTGCCTTGCTTCCTCCAGTGTCACATCATATACAACTTCTCCCGTATGATAGATTGCGCAAATTCGAATCATAACTAATCACCCCATCCTATTACAACGTAGTAAAAACAAATTATGTAAGTAATGAAACCGTGCTGGTTAGGTTTTCCGTCTAAAAGCTATGCTGTATGACTCAGTAAAAAAGCTAAGGAAGACCTCCTTAGCTTTTACATCTCTTCAAACGCCTCTCTATTTTCCTACAACGTCATAGACAAGCACCGGAGCGGCAACATCCTCTTTGGAAATGCGAATACTTTCGTAGATTTTCCGCTTCACTTCTTCCACCCGTTCACTGTTTGCATACACCGTAACGAGCGGCTCGCCTTTTTTGACGCTGTCTCCCACCTTTTTGCGCAGCATCAAACCGACAGCCAAGTCAATGGCCGATTCCTTCGTTGCACGCCCTGCCCCGAGCAGCATCGCCGCTGTGCCGATTTCATCAGCAACGATTTCCACAACATGTCCATCCTGCTGCGCTTCCAAGTCGAAGACATATTTCGCCTGCGGCAGCTTGGACGGATCGTCGACAACTGAAGCATCACCGCCCTGCGCAGCAAGGAATACCTTAAATGTCTCAAGTGCCGTTCCGTTCTGAATAGCTTCCTGCAGCTTCGTACGAGCTTCTTCTATAGACGGCGCTTTTCCTGCTAAATAGACCATTTGACTGCCAAGCGTTAAGCAGAGCTCCTCTAAATCCTTTGGCCCCTGTCCCCGTAATGTATCGATTGCCTCCTGCACCTCAAGTGCGTTGCCAATCGCAAAGCCAAGCGGCTGGCTCATGTCAGAGATCACTGCCATCGTTTTTCGTCCGACATTATTCCCGATGCGCACCATTGCCTCTGCTAACGCACGCGCCTCCTCTACGGTTTTCATAAACGCACCTGCACCTGTTTTCACATCAAGCACAATCGCATCAGCACCTGCAGCGATTTTTTTGCTCATAATCGAACTGGCGATGAGAGGAATGGAATTTACAGTTGCAGTTACGTCACGAAGTGCATAGAGCTTTTTATCAGCTGGCGTTAAATTGCCGCTCTGCCCGATTACCGCAATCTTATTTGTATTCACGAGACGAGTAAACTCTTCATTTTCAATCTCAACGTGAAAGCCGGGAACCGCTTCTAGCTTATCAATCGTACCTCCCGTGTGACCTAAGCCGCGGCCTGACATTTTTGCAACTGGTACGCCGAGGGATGCGACGAGGGGTCCCAGCACAAGCGTTGTTGTGTCGCCTACGCCTCCTGTAGAGTGCTTATCAACCTTGATGCCTTCAATGGCTGATAAATCAATCGTATCTCCGCTATGTACCATCGCCATTGTTAAATCTGCGCGCTCCCCATCATTCATATCGCGGAAAAATACCGCCATTGCAAAAGCACTCATTTGATAATCAGGAATCGTCCCATCTGTGTATCCATTAATAATGAATTGAATTTCCTCTGTAGATAATGCTTGTCCGTCTCGTTTTTTCGCAATCAAATCAACCATTCTCATCGCATATCACCCTTTTATCTCATTTCATTTACAATTTCTTTTACAAGAGATAAGAAATTTGCTTTCACGCGCTCTGTTGTTTCGATAACCTCCTCATGGTTCAAAGGCTGATCAAGAATACCGGCGGCCATATTCGAAATGCAGGAAATACCGAGAACCTTTAAACCAGCATGACGGGCCACAATGACCTCTGGAACAGTAGACATGCCGACCGCGTCTCCGCCGAGTGTACGCAGCATCCGAATTTCAGCCGGCGTTTCGTATGTCGGTCCTGACATGGCAACATAGATGCCCTCCTGCACTTTAATATTCAATCGCTCCGCAACATCCTTTGCCATGCGGCGCAGCTGCTTGCAATATGCTTCAGACATATCCGGAAAACGAACGCCAAGCTCAGCATCGTTCGGACCGATAAGCGGGTTATTTCCAATAAAATTAATGTGATCGGAAATCAGCATTAAATCACCGGGCTCAAAGGACATGTTTACACCTCCGGCTGCATTTGTTACGATCACCGTTTCAATACCAAGCTCCTTCATCACGCGCACAGGAAACGTTACCTTCTGCATGTCATAGCCTTCATAATAATGAAAACGCCCCTGCATCGCTGCAACTGGAACGCCATGAAGCGTTCCGAACACAAGCTGTCCAGCATGCCCTTCCACCGTCGATACCGGGAACTCTGGAATTTCATTGTATGGAACCTTTACCGCCTGTTCAATTTCATCAGCTAATATGCCAAGTCCGGAGCCGAGAATGAGTCCGATTTTTGGAGTAACTGCAAACTTGCTTTGTAAATAGGATGCTGCTTTTTGAATAGATTCACGATTCATTTATGTTCTCTCCTTATTGTAGCTCTTTTAAAAAACTCGTACCGTGCTGCGGCAGCTTCACACCGAAGTTTTCGGCAACCGTCGCCCCAATATCTGCAAACGTTTGGCGAAGCGGAAGCTCCTGTCCGCCGTTCTTCATGCCCTTGCTATAGACTAACAGAGGAACATATTCACGCGTATGATCTGTCCCATGATGAACAGGATCATTGCCATGATCCGCTGTAATAATAAGCAAATCATCCTCCTTTAGCATAGGGAGAAGCTCTGTCAAACGCGCATCATATTCCTCTAACGCTTGACCGTAACCTTTTGGATCACGTCTATGACCATATAACGCATCGAAATCGACAAGATTCACAAAGCTAAGCCCCGTAAAAGACATACCGGTCGTGTCTATTAGCTTATCCATACCATCCATGTTTGAAGCTGTGCGCAGCGACTGTGTGACTCCTTCCCCATCATAAATATCCGCAATTTTCCCAATGGCAATCACGTCTAATCCACTATCCTTTAATTCATTCATAACAGTGCGTCCAAACGGCTTAAGCGCATAGTCATGACGATTCGGCGTCCGCTTGAAACTGCCCGGCTGTCCGACAAACGGACGAGCAATGATGCGGCCAATCATATACGGATCATCTAAGGTCAGCTCGCGCGCAATCTTACAAATACTATACAGCTCATCAAGCGGCACAACCTCTTCATGCGCCGCAATTTGCAGCACGCTGTCAGCTGATGTATATACAATCAAAGCACCGGTCTCCATATGCTCCTTGCCAAGCTCATCTAAAATGGCTGTTCCGGACGCTGGCTTATTTCCAATAATAGCCCTGCCTGTGCGTTGCTGTAATTCATCTAACAGCTCTTTCGGAAACCCATCTGGAAATACGCGAAAGGGCTTATCGATGTAAAGGCCCATAATCTCCCAGTGGCCTGTCATCGTATCCTTACCAGCAGACTGCTCCTGCATTTTTGTATAGTAGGCAAGCGGCGTTTCTACTTTTTGTATTCCCTTTATCTCGCGTATGTTACCGAGCCCAAGACTTTGCATATTCGGCATATGAAGCCCATTCATATGCTCTGCGATATGTCCAAGCGTATCTGCTCCTATATCGTCATACTTTTCTGCATCAGGTGCTTCACCGATGCCGACTGAGTCCATGACGATAAGAAAGATCCGTTTATATTTCACAATGCTTCCCTCCCAAATCTGTATGTATGCTGTTCTTAGTATGTACGAAAATGTGGAAAACGCCGCATCCTCTCTCTTAGTCAGATGTCAGACGTCTTATACGAATATCATACCATGTTTTTTCGTATTTACATAAAAAATATACTCCTTCTATAAGAATAATAAGTGGACAATTCCTATTTTGCAGTAAACAGCCCTGCCGTTAGCTGTTTACCGCAAAATAATTCATAATTCCGTTCACGATGCCTGCTGCCAGCTTTTTCTGAAATTCAGCGGATGCGAGCAGCTTTGCATCCTCCTGATTCGTTAAATAGCCAACTTCAACGAGTGTACTAGGCACGTGTGAATCGCGCAGCACTTTAAAATTACCAAATTTCGAGGACCGAAGCGGCAAACCTGTTTCAGCTGTAATCGCCGAACCAAGCGCTTCAGCTGCCTCCTTATCTCGAAACGGTGTAAAATAATAAGCTTCTACACCGCGTACCGTTGAGTTTTGTGGAAATGCATTCGCGTGAATGCTTACGAATAAATCAGCATCCACCTTATTTGCCAGAGCGGGACGACAGCTCAAATCTCTTATATAACTTTCCTCGCTGCACTCCTCGTCCTTTTGCCTTGTCAAATAGACTTTGTAGCCTTTTTCTTCAAGCAGCGTCTTCGTATAACGAGAAACCTGCAGCACGATATCCTTTTCCACAAGACCGTTCAACTCAAAGCCAGGATATTTACCGCCATGCCCCGGATCAAGAACAACAATCTTCTCCGCTTGCTTTTTTTTCAACTCATACACATTCCAACAAAATAGCAGCGCGAGCAAGCAGGCGATTACGACGCTGAGCGTCACCAAGATTTTTTTCATAGCCATCTGTCCCTATTCCTGATTGTATATATGTAATTATTCGGGAAGAAATGGAAAAAACCTCCATAAAAGTAGAGGCTTTATCATTTGACTTCTATTATTTGCTCCTTATGCTCGTGAAGGTCTCCCTTTCTCACATGCACTGTTATATGATACGTCCCTGCTTCAAAAGCAGCCGAAGCCTCGTATTGCCCGTTTGCACTTTCCTTGGCTGGAACGTACTCGTGCTTGGCGCCGTCCTTCCAGACTTCAAATTCTACTTCCGCTCCTGTAAGCGCCCCGCCGCTTTGCTGTATCTGGGCCTGTACAGGAGACGTTCCACCGGCATGAACTTTATCGACATCCAGCTGAATGGCAGTATCGCTATGGTGATGCTCCTGCTCTTCTTGTACATGCGCCGCTGCCTGGCCCGTACCGACCGTAATTTGCACCGTTGGCATGACATGCATCTCCCTTGCGTTCGTATGCGCAGTAATATGATACACGCCATCTTCAGGAAACGTTTTATCAACTGCATACACGCCGTCTCCCATTGCCTTTGCTGTAAGCATTTCGTGCTTCTCGTCGCCGTCCTTCCAAATTTCAAACTTTACATCATCCGCATCGTTTACCGCTTTTCCGTCCTGCGTTACGATCGCTTGTATTTCTGTATGCTCATGCGCTTTTACTGCTTCCGGCTTTGTTTTCACTTCGACCTTCACTTCTTTTGGCAATTTATTCGATGTTTCGCTCTCATGATCTTCATGTCCGCTGCTGCAGCCCGCCAGCACAAGCAGGAAAAGAGCGATCATCATCCAATATTTTCTCATCCTTGTCACCTCTGTGTTTCAGTATAGACTACCGCTGCTGAGGCGTCCACCGAACGGGTAGAAAAGAATATGAGAAACATTTGTGAAATATTTGTGAAAAGGAGGGATATAAAGGATATCACTGCATTCCCATCATCTGCAAAAAAACAGGGCATATCGCTATGCCCTCGGATGAAACTGCTTATATACATCCTTCAATCTCGCTTTTGACACATGCGTATAAATTTGCGTGGTAGAAATGTCGGCATGTCCAAGCATTTCCTGCACTGCACGCAAATCTGCCCCATTTTCTAGCAAATGCGTCGCAAACGAATGCCGCAGTGTATGAGGAGTTAACTCCTTCTCAATACGTGCTTCCTTAGCCAGCCCCTTTAAAATCTTCCAGAAGCCTTGCCGCGACAGACGTTCCCCCCGGAGATTCAAAAATAGGGCATCTGTCGATTTCTTTCCAAGCAGCTCTCTTCTCCCTCTCTCAATATAGCGCCGCACTGCCTCAATTGCTAGATTGCCAAGAGGAATGATGCGCTCCTTCCTCCCTTTTCCAAGGCAGCGTACAAAGCCCATCGTTAAATGAACATCAGATACATCAAGCTGAATAAGCTCTGAGACGCGCAGGCCGGTTGCATATAAAAGCTCCAGCATCGCCTTGTCACGCAGGCCAAATGCTCCGCCTAGCTTCGGTGCATCAAGAAGCGCCTCTACCTCGGCAACGGAAAGCACCTTCGGCAGCTTCCGCTCTCCCTGCGGCGTCTCAATATGTATCGACGGATCCCGCTCTAGCACGCGCTCGCGCAGCAAAAATTGATGAAATGAGCGGATTGATGCAATATGACGAGCAAGCGTTTTAGACGATTTATTTGCATCCTTTAAGCCTTGTAAAAAGCCAAGAATGTGCAAACGTGTAACCTCAGCTAGCGATGAAAGCTGCTCTACCTTTTGCAAATACTTGATATAGCTTTTTAAGTCCCTTTCATACGAAACAATCGTATTTTGCGAAAGCCCCTTTTCTACCATCATATAATGCATATAATCTTTCAAATGATCTTCCACGTTTTCCTACTCCCCGTTTTCATAGAAGAAAATCACCCGGTCCATCCAGTTATCCGCAACGGAATCATGCATGCCCGATACTTCCTCTACCGATTCTCCTGTCGGCTTATCGTAGCGATGATAGTTTTGATATTCTTCATTTACCCATAGTATAGCGAAATAAAACAAAACCGTACAACCTACAAACAATACAAATACTTTCACAACATCAAATATAACCTTCATTGCTTGGCGCATTTTGTTCCTCCAGTGATAAGTTTTGGCCCTAACCTGAAGCGGTTAGCACGAACCCTTACTACAACATATGCCAAGCCTATAAAAATTTATACGTTTTCTATAAAGAAAACTCGCCGATTGGCAAGCCGTTAGGCGCAGACAGAGGCGCAGCTGCGCGTATACTTTATTCCTAAAATTTCCTGCTGCGTCGAATTTGCTTTTAGCTGGAAATTTATAATTTTTTAAAGTGCAAAAAAACCCCTTCCCCAAAAAGGGAAGAGGTTACGCTTCCTGTTGTACGCTCTTTTCTTGACACGCATGACACATGCCATAAAAACTTAAACGGTGATCCTTCACCTTAAAGTTCCACGTTTTTTCCACTTGTTTCTCTACTTCGCCGAGCAGATCCTCTTGAATTTCTTCCACAGCACCGCATTCCGTACAAATCAGATGGTGGTGAAAACGAGTTGCACCCTCTTGACGTAAGTCATAGCGTGACACACCATCGCCAAAGTTGATTTTATCAACAATTTTTAACTCTGTTAATAATTCCAAAGTGCGATACACAGTCGCAAGTCCGATTTCCGGCGATTTTTCTTTTACGAGGAGGTACACATCTTCCGCACTCAAATGGTCTTCTTCGTTTTCAAGCAGAACGCGCACAGTTGCTTCCCGCTGTGGTGTCAATTTATAGCTTGCTGCATGCAATTGCTTCTTAATTCGTTCGATTCTGTCTTCCATTTTGGCCTACTCCCTCCCTCGCCATTCTTACACCATTATATCAGAAGAAGGGATGCTGTCAAAAGGAAATACTAAAAATTAGCTAATGCTTGTTATTATATAATAATTATTTTTTATTAATGGTTTCAATGACACTTTTCATGAAGGCAGGTGATACATATGATTCCACCGCAGAAGCACCTGCAAGCACGATGCCAATGATAAGAAAAAACACGGTATACTTCGTAAATAACGGAAGGATTGGCTCATGCAGCTTTCGTACGAACTGATGGCGGATCAGCCGCAGCGAAAAGCTCACCGCAATCACTGTCGTTATGATAAAAGTAGGAATTATAATAAAATTTTGCGGCATAATGGCGACAGCTGATAATAAAAAACCGCTCCAGCCAAGTTGGTTCACGAGAAAGCCAACTGTAAATCCGACAACAACCCCCTTTAAAAACAGCAGCACAAAAATAAGAGGTAAACCGATCATAGAAATGCCAAGCAGCCAAATAAAGCCGATATATTTCAAATGAGAAAAATAGCTTTCTTGAAACATTTCGGTCGGCTGCGCAAATTCCCCCTGCGAGACTTGTCCAAAAAAACGGTTTAAATAAAAGTATAAATCCTGCTTTTGGCTCGCTTGCAAGCTGTTTACGAGAATTGCTCCGAAAATGACGCCCATCAGCAGCAGGACGGAGACAAATAAATAAAGCGAGGAATGAGCTTGTATATGAGACATTACACTCTCCCGCCATGATTGCTTTCTGACCATCTCTTTCCCTCCATTTCTCTTCTAGTAGATTGTATGAGAGAAAAGAGAGAGTATGACTATAAGAATGGAAAAGAGACATCCTTATCGGTTGTCTCTTCTCTACTGTCTTATTTTTTTAGCTGCAAATATTGCATCGCAAGAATTGTTTTCGCATCATGAATGCGCTGCTCCTGAATTAATTCCCATGCTTCTTCTAATGTTACCTCAAGCAAATCAACAAATTCATCCTCATCCAAATCAGCTTTATCTTCCTTTTTCGTTAAGCCTGTCGCCTCGTATAAATAGATGATTTCATCCGCAAAGCCCGGTGATGTGTAAAACGAATAAAGCAGCTTCATATCTTCACATATGTAGCCTGTTTCCTCTTCCAGCTCCCGCATCGCTGTTGCAAGCGGAGCTTCCCCTTTTTCCAGCTTGCCTGCAGGAATTTCTACGAGTGCCTTTTCCATCGCTTTTCTATATTGCTCAACAAGAACAATTTTCCCCTCATCTGTCACGGCAATGACGGCAACTGCTCCCGGATGCTTAATAAGCTCGCGTTTACTGGAGGCTCCATTTGGCAATACTACATCATCAACACGTACTTGAATAATGCGGCCATCATAAATTGGCTGGGTTGCTGTTGTTTTTTCTTCAAACTTGTGCACAGTGTCATCTCCTTGTTCTATTCACTAGGCTTTCTTCATACATTCTATCACAACTAGTAAGGAGGAAAAAAATGAAAGTATATGTATTAGAAAATAGAATTATGCTCGTCGGCAAAGCATGGGAGATTCGCAACAAGCTCAAGGAATATAGCAAGCAATATACAACTGTTTCCGAATGGCTGGACGAAATGAAAAGGTAAACTGTTTGTATCCGCATTCCCCCCTCGCTTACAATAGAAGCAAGGAGGGGTGTATATGAAAAAACGTCAATTAGGAAATTCGGATTTATTTGTCAGCGAGGTAGGATTGGGCTGCATGTCACTCGGTACAAACGAAGCGGAGGCGCTCCGTATTCTTGACGCTGCCTTTGCAGAAGGAATCAATTTTCTCGACACAGCGGATTTGTATCACTACGGATTAAACGAAGAAATTGTCGGAAAGGCGATTCGCAATAGACGAGCTGATGTGGTGCTTGCCACAAAGGTTGGCAACCGCTGGACGGAGGAGAAGAACGGCTGGTTTTGGGATCCGTCCAAAGCGTACATAAAGGAAGAAGTAAAGGAAAGCTTGCGCCGACTGGGTACGGACTATATCGATTTGTATCAGCTTCACGGCGGAACCGCTGAGGATAACATCGCGGAAACGATTGAAGCATTTGATGAACTGCAAAAGGAAGGCGTCATTCGCTATTACGGAATTTCCTCCATCCGCCCGAATGTGATTCGAGAATACGTGAAACATTCTCGCATTGTCAGCATTTTAATGGAATACAGCATCTTAAACCGCCGCCCGGAGGAATGGTTTCCTCTTCTAAAGGAGCATAACATAAGCGTCATCGCACGCGGTCCGGTTGCCAAAGGCTTACTTACTGCAAACAACGCAGGCAAGCTTGAAAATGCAAGAGAAAAAGGCTATTTATCCTATAGCTACGAAGAGCTTGAGCGTACGCTGCAGTTGGTGCAAGCTGCTGCATCAGACCGCCCGCTTGAGGAAATTGCAGTGCAATATTGCCTGCACGATCCTGTTGTCGCTTCCATTATCCCTGGTGCAAGCTCTATAGAGCAGCTCCGTGCAAACGCAAAGGCTGGACAAGCTGCGCCTCTTACAGCTGAGGAATATGAACGCATTCAAAAAGCTGCAAAGCAAGACTTGTACGAACTGCATCGCTAAAAAAATTAACGTTTTCCATTTCTTTTTACTTTATTCTAGGGATGACAGAAAAACACCTCATATCCTTTTTCTGTCATCCCTTTTTTGCTCCATAAAACCTCATTTCTAAAAGCGACATGAAAAGAACAAGCATTCATATCTGCTGTTCTGCTTTTTGGTGAACGTAAAAATGCGCAAAAATACTCAAACGAACGCCTTTCAACCAAATAAAATCCATTGCTGGGTTATGAAATTGATGCAACTAAACAAATTTACAACTAAGTAAGCGTTTTTTGTTTACCTGTCTAGTTTAATGTTCAGATAATATATGAACGAAGCTCTAAATTAACAAGATACCGCTATCGTTTCTAGCGAATTATTTTTATGCCAAACTGAGCTATGCACTTTAAACCTCGATTTGAAAACCAAGTGCTTTAACAAAGTTTATTTCTTCTTTATCAAAGATACTTAAATCTTTATCCCTATAATTAGTTAATGTTTTAGGTGGCATAATATCTTTAATAAATACATTCATTTGAGATTGATCTATGTTTAAAAAATTTGCTAGTTTTGTCAATTCTATTTGTGGATTTAAACACAATTCATCAAAGTTAATAGCTAAAAATTTATCCTTCAAATTTTGTTTTCCATATAAAAGAACTATTTCATTTGATTTAATCCAATAGTTTAATGATGCTTTAGGAAGTATTTCAGGGTTATTTGGTATTTGTATATCAAATAATTGACCCCAATTATGAACTTGTTGTTGATTGTTACTATAGGCCATGCTTAAACCATTACGTATTACGTGAATATATTTCAAGTTTTTAAAATACTTATCCATATATTGAAGATAAATATGTGAATTTGGTTCTTTCCATCCCCAACCTATATAGGAAGAGTAATCTAATGTTTGGGTTTTCAACATAGCATCTGCTATATTTTCCGCTAAATCTTGTCCATGAATAAAATTATGAGCAGCATTCATTATAAATTCAATCTCATTAGGTTCAGGTTTATAATGTGTTGTCATCTTCTTTTCAAAAATTTCTAGTCCTTTATAAATCTCATATTTGTTTTTGTTTGATACTTCAACAAACCATTGCGGCCTTTTAAATAATAAAGTAAAAAACAAATTATCATAGGCATCATTCAATGTACTGCCAAGATAAAAGCCTAAGTCCTTTAATATCTTTGCTATTACTCTTGTTCCACTCCCGCCAACTCCTCCTATAACGATAGGACCATTATTCTTGAATTGGTTCAATATTTCTCCTCCTGCTTCGATATTATCTTATGACCTAACCTATTATAAGTTGTTTTTTGTACAGATTATTTGTAATTCATCCATAAATAATAAATAGCATAGTCATAATAATGTATGTATATGAATAAAACACAGGAAGTGATTGAGGATTGTTATAATTTCAATACATTTTAAAATCTGTTAGAAATGTTATATGAAAATTTTGTAGCTACTTAGCCTTATGGATGCTCAAAACAAAATAGCCCGTGCCTGCTTGTCTAAGATTAAATCCTGTCCCATTACAGTTAACACTTTGGGATTGAACGTACTTCAAACAAGTCAAGGGAACGATCGGTTTTCAAGGCTGCCAAATCCGAAGTGAAACAGCCATTCGATGCCGCTGGATAATTGTTCAGTTTACATACGTGCTTGCGATATACCTGTCACGTCTATTTAACTGGTAATATTTTCGATTCAAAATGCCCATTTTGAGTTACGAGTGATTTAATAACAAATTATTGTTGGACAAGTACACAATCAAAATCTAAGAATTCGAATATAATTTTATGACATTTTAGAAAGGAGGTTTATATCTTATGATTTTTATTACTTCAACAGGAGCAGTAGGTGGATTATTAAATCTTAGCACCCTTCGTATCGATCTTATGAATAAGACCCCAGATGCGCCGCAAATGGTTCGGCTTATAATTTTTAATACAGCTGTATCACCAAAAGTTATCGCATTTGATGAGACTTTTGAAATTCCCGCAGCCAGTGGTGCTTTTCGGACCTTTACTCCTTTGGTATTTCCTAGTCAATTTGAAGTTGTAATACGATCATTTACTCCCAATATAGTGCCATTTATGACTGGAACAGCTGGTATTATAGGAACTCTTGATCTTAACGCAACATTTAAATCTGGTGATTTCTTTAGAATGATAGATTCAGTAAGCACAACATTGTGACAAGCCTAGATCTTTGTATTGTATACCATATACACAAAAATTAGCATGACGCTTTATTATTAAATATATACTTCAAACACAGTAATAGAAATAATTACTACTCTTTTTATTTGCTAATGGTATGCACAGTTTTATACACTCTTAATACAATACCATTGTCCGAGTGTAATCAGCGATTGTAAAATAGTTCTCCCGTAATTTTGGTCAAGCCCTCTCGTGGTCATTACAGTAGTAAATTGTTGCCGCGGGAGGTTTTCTGCAGCAACGGTATGACTAAGCCCATTCCGAAATCGATTATCGCCATATAGGATGTTGCAGCAAGCTTTGTTGTATCCATATCTAACGTTGTGAGCAGCCCAAAGCCTCCTGCCATGAAAAGCATCCCAATAATGATTTGAATTTTAACTCCAATTTTATAAACAAGCTGGCCGCCGATCACGCTCGTAATAATCATGGAAACCATCATTGGTGTCATAATCGTTCCAGATTCCGTTGTACTCACACCAACAATGCCTTACATAAAGAACAGTACGAATGTGATTGCGCCAAACATCCCGATGCTCATGAAAAAGCCAATTAAGTTCAAAGATGTAAAGGTTCTATTTTTAAACAGATACACTGGCAAAATCGGTTCTTTTGTCTTTGTTTCAGCAATACTACGGCTTAAACGAAAAAATTGTCAAAAAGGCGATTCGCAATGAAAGATTACTTGGGGTTCTAAGGAAAAATACCAAGCAGAAGTCAATGCAAACGAATAACCTAAAAGTTTACATGTACACGAAAAAGCCGTCTGTTGGTTGAACAGACGGCTGCATCAGTTACAATAATCAAGCTTATCAGCAGTACGAAATGTTTTCTTAAAATAGAAATACAATAATGCATTTCTTTCGTCAAAGGATTTTTCTTATTGTTAAAAAAGCCGATACAACACTAATTTCAAGTTCAGCTGCTTCAATAACTGTTACAGTAAATGAGCATGAAGCTGTATTCCCGGCAGCATCGGTTGCTGTACAAGTCACCGTTGTCGTCCCAATAGGAAAGAAAGAGCCTGATGCTGGTGTACAAACAGCGGTAGCGCCAGGACAGTTATCAGAAACTATAGGCGATGGGTAGTTAACAGTAGCTCCAGGCTGACCTGGGTCAATCCCTCGAATAATATTGGCAGGGCAAGCAATAGTAGGAGGTTCTGTATCATTGACTGTCACGGTAAATGAGCACGAAGCTGTATTTCCGGCAGCATCGGTTGCTGTACAGGTCACCGTCGTCGTCCCGATAGGAAAGAAAGAGCCTGATGCTGGTGTACAGACAGCAGTAACGCCAGGACAGTTATCGCTTACAGCAGGCGGCGGAAAGGTCACTACTGCCCCGCATGCACCAGGGTCATTATTCTGAGTGATGTTGGCAGGACAGCTAATAATCGGGGGTTCAATATCGTTCACTGTAACTGTAAAAGAGCATTGTGCCGATCCTCCACAAGGGTCGGTAGCAGTGCAGGTGACCGTTGTTGTACCAACAGGAAAGAAAAAGCCCGATGCTGGTGTACATACAACAGTAGCGCCAGAACAGTTATTGCTTACAGTAGGCGGTGGAAAGGTCACTACCGCTCCGCATGCACCGGGGTCATTATTCTGAGTGATGTTGGCAGGGCAGCTGATGATAAGGGCGCTGGTTTGTTCATCGATATTAGCAAAGATATCTTGACTTCCGGTTCGAGTGTCCGTCCATACTGAGATCAACTTTTCCGGTTCTGGCAAATTCGGTGGAATGACGGCCGCAAAAATATAGTCACCGACAAAGGAGCTCGGTTCACCAAAAGAAGGATCGGCATTAGGGTTAGAAGAAACGTCTGTGATTCGCGAATTGCTTGTAAATGAAAGCCCTCCATCAGTGGATCTTGCTACAAAAACATCTAGAAGAGCAGTAGATACCCGGTTTGTATAGTAAATCACGTTTACTGTACCACTGCACGGCGAAGCCGTAACAAACGGGAAAAAGTTTTGGGTACCCTCTGGACTGTTATCAACTCGTATAGGAGCAGACCAGGTGGCTCCGCCATCATCGGAAAAAGACAAGAGGATGTGGGCATTTCCAGAACGGAAATCCTGCCATACTGCATAAACTCTTGCAAACTCCGCAGAACCAAAACACCCTGAAGTATCTACCGCAAGAAACGCAAAGGTAGGAGTACGAAACCCCCATTGAGGGACCCTGGAATTCAAAGTAGAGGGAACTCGAACGATATTACTCACAGTGATAGTGGGCCCGAATGTAACCCCGCCATCATCCGAACGGCGAATTTTAAACAAGGCATTACTAAAATTCCCCTCAATCCAAGCAACATACACTTCTCCATTCGGACCTACCTGAACATTTGACCCCTGCGCAAAAGGAAATGTAGTGAGTACCGGGGTGATGGGAACTGGTGCTAACCATGTTACTCCGCCATCCACTGATCTTTGAAGCAAAATTTGTGAATTGGCCGCATCATTTGTAAACCGGGTATAGCTAATATAAGCATTCCCCTCAAAAGGGCTTGTAGGGAACTTGTCGATGGCCAGGTATTCCTTGTCATCAAAGATCCCATTACCCATTTCAGTAGAAACTATGGTCGAATTAGAGTAGTTTTGTCCACCATCTACTGAACGAAAGACGATTATAGATGCCTCACCTGCCGTATCGTTAACCGCAATGCCCGCTATTAAGGATATGTTGTTTAAACCGAAATCTACAATCGGATCTGACAAAAAATCAAAACCGGTAGTAACAGGTAAAATCGAACTACCGAATGTATCACCCCCATCAAAAGATTGGAAAAGAGCGAATCCATCCACTGTATAATCATGTGAAACAGCGATAATGGTTGAGGGATTCATTGGATTAACTGCTACACTCGGTTCATTCTCCGGTAAATCAGTGCCAGGGAGTGGTATATCAGTTCCATTTGCGAGCGCGTTTACATTTTCTACTGTAATGTCTTCACTTTTTGATTGCATTTTCATTTTAATGAGTCTTTTTCTCTCTGGTTTAGACATTGTTTCATATTTCACCTTTCTATTTACGTGTTATCCAATCAGGACGGGGGTTCCTGTGTTTGTGTAAACGTTAGGGATTCTTGTCCTTTCTTTTTACAAAGTTCACTTTAGTATAGAAGCTTTCTCCGATCTAGCAGGCGGCTGCCATTGCCTCTCCCAACAATGAGCAAAGCCAGCTCTTCCATCTCCATTAAAATCTGCAACAGTAATATCGAGAGGGTCATTACCGTCGCTAGAAAACGCAGATGTTTGAAAAGATGGAGAAGGCAAAATAAAAACTCCCTTTTATTATTTTGAGACTTCCTTTGCGATTGACATGTACGCTTACCCCCTTTTAAAGTTCACGATACCATTATATGGAACTTGCGCGTTGGTTGTTCGATAGAATTTTATGCGAGCTAAAAACATTCGCTCCAAGGGCAGTTTGTCTATCATATATAGGCGGGGTTCGCATAGCATCTCATTAAAAGGGAGCGCTAATTCCTCCTAAATACAGCAAAGGCAAGGAGTCTTCTTTCTTGCTGCTTTTCTGCGATATACATCTTTAATACAACAATATTTTCCGGATATTATGCCAGCCTTAACAATGCACAAGATCCTGCATGCCGGCTTCTGATTTCCACACTATACTCATACAAAAAAGCCGGAGCAGCAGCTTGCTGCCCCGGCTGGAGATCTATTAGTTCTTAAAGTATAAGAAAGAGGCTGCTTTTTAGTCAGCCTCTTTCTTATTTTCCTTTAGTGAGACGAAGCGAAAGTCTTTGCTCCTTCCTCTTCCTCCTCAGTTTTTCTTCCTGCCTTTCTGTCAGACAGCTTAATTTGCGGCAGAAGCAGCGTAAATACTGCCCCGATGACAATGATGAATAATCCCGCTAGGAATACGCTATGCAGTGAGTCCATTAACGATGTTTTTAAAATCGGAACCATCTTTTCAGCTAATGCTGCCGGCAGCTGCTTCAATGCTTCCGGACTGAACAACGATTGCAATAGCCCCTCGGGATTTGTTGCAATCATCTCTTTAAACTTGGTTACCATTCCGCCAGCCTGTGCTGGTAATGTATTTAAGAACGGTACAAGCTTATCATTTAGCGCCGTACCTGCCCGGCTGTTCATCACCGCACCCAAAATGGTAATACCAAACGTACCGCCGATGGAGCGGAAGAACTGACTGGAGGATGTAACAACGCCAAGCTCCTCCTTCGAAAAGCTCTCCTGCAGTGCAAGTGTGAGCAGCGGCATGACTAAGCCCATTCCGAAGCCGATAATCGCCATATAGGATGTTGCAACAAGCTTTGTTGTATCCATATCTAACGTTGTGAGCAGCCCAAAGCCTCCTGCCATGACAAGCATCCCAATAATGATTTGAATTTTAACTCCAATTTTATAAACAAGCTGACCCCCAACAATGCTTGTAATGATCATGGAAACCATCATCGGTGTCATAATCGCTCCAGATTCCGTTGCACTTACGCCAACAATGCCTTGCATAAAGAACGGTACGAATGTGATCGCACCAAACATCCCGATGCTCATGAAAAAGCCAATTAAGTTCAAAGATGTAAAGATTCTATTTTTAAATAGATACATCGGCAAAATTGGTTCTTGTGCCTTTGTCTCAGCAATGACAAAGCTTGCCAGCCCAATAAGAGCAAGTGCGAATAAGCCGATAATTTGCCAAGAATCCCAAGCATAGTCCTTGCCGCCAAGGCTTAGTGCAAGCAATAGGCTCACAACCCCAACAATCATCGTAAACATGCCGGCAAAGTCAAACTGAATCGGCCCTGTATGCTTGCGGCCCTGTAGGCCCAATGCAATTAAAATCGTTGCGATAATCCCAACTGGGAGGTTAATATAAAATACCCATTTCCAATTCCAAGCATCAACAATCCAGCCGCCGATTTGCGGTCCGATGACAGACGCAAGACCGAAAATCGCGCCAAACACACCTTGAAATTTGGCACGCTGCGCGCCTGTAAATAGATCTCCAATAACAATCATCGCCATTGGCATCATCACGCCGCCGCCAATTCCTTGAATGCCGCGATAGATAATAAGCTGCGTCATATTCTCAGCCATGCCGCATAAAGCGGAAGCAACCATAAAAACAATAAGCCCTGTTACGTATACAACCCGGCGCCCTACTAAATCCGCCAATTTTCCTGCAATCGGCACAACGGTTGTAGATGTGAGTAAGTAAGCTGTTGTCAGCCATGTCATCATGCTTAATCCGCCTAAATCCCCAACAATTCGCGGCATTGCTGTTCCGACAATCGTACCTTCAAGCGCGGAAAAGAACATCGCAATAATGAGTCCAATCAGCAATAAGGTGCGTTTACTATCCTTTTCTTGTTTCGCCATCTTATTTCCCCTCTTTTTCTTTATTTTTATCAAAAACCGTTATCTGCGCGAGCTTCTCTGCAATTGCTGCCATTGCTGATAGCTCTTCCTCGGTCAAATGCGATAAATAACGCTGCACAATAGCTTTTCTCGCCTGAAGCACTTGCTTTAGTTTTTCCTCTCCAAGCCCAGTCAGACGAATGTTTACAACACGTCGATCCTTCTTGTCATGCTCGCGTTCCACAAACGCATTCTGCTCTAAACGGTCTATCATAAGCGTTACCGCACTTGGCTTTACATCCAGATGCTCGGCTAGCTGTGAAACCTTGCAGCTCCCCTGCTTACTGACATACATCAGTACAAAAAATTGTGTCGGGGTCAATTCATAGCTCTGTAGGCTTTCTAGCATTTCAGGATGCATTTTTTGGAAAACAGCATGCATTGCTGTTTGAATTCGTTCAATATAATATCCTGCCTCACCCAAAGTGTAACACTCCTTAATTTTTAATCTGGATAAATATATAACAACAACGATATTTAATATACATTAAATATTTACTTTAAGCAACTATTAGTTTTGTTATTTTTTTCGCGTAAAAGCAATCCGAATAGCAGCTTTCATATCTTTTGTATTTCGTGCTCAATAGATAACCATCAGGCATACAAAAAAATGCTCCTCGGCGGCAGCGTTGCTATCCTCGAGGAGCACATCATAATTACATCGTATCAAATTTCTCCGGATTGCTTCCAACCCCGAATTGCAGCCGTATCAACACTGCGATAGCCTGTTTCTAACGCCGTTCGTACGGCACGCTTGACTTCCTCTCCTTCTTCAACCTTCCAAACGCCAAGACCCAGCCATGGCATGTCTACTCCATTGCTAAGCTTTGCTGCAGAACGAATATGATACATATCCATCACCTCTTTTATAACATAAGAAAAAACGAAAGTGCTTATCCCGCACTTTCGTTTTTTTGTTTATCCGCATATTAAAAATCAAAATTATCCGGATCTGGACCGAGACGGCGATTTTCATTTAATGCATCGATTTTAGCCATATCCTCAGGAGACAATTCAAAATCAAACACATTCGCATTTTGTTCAATGCGAGATGGTGTGATAGACTTTGGAATTGTTATGATATCGCTTTGAATGTCCCAGCGTAATACGATTTGAGCTGGTGTTTTACCATGTTTTTCAGCAAGCTCCGCGATTGTTTCGTTTTCGAAAATCTCGCCGCCCTGCATAAGCGGGCTCCATGCCTCAACAGCAATATCGTGCTTTTTACAAAACTCACGAATTTCTACCTGTGACAGACGCGGATGAAGCTCTATCTGGTTCACCATTGGCTTGATCTTACAGCTTGCAAGCACATCCTCTAGGTGGTGAATATGAAAGTTCGATACGCCGATTGCGCGCACCTTTCCTTGCTCATACAATGTTTCTAACGCACGGTATGTATCAACATATTTGCCGCTTACAGGCCAGTGGATTAAATATAAATCTACATACTCTAAGCCAAGCTTGTCGAGGCTTGTCTCAAAGGCTTTTAATGTAGATTCATAGCCTTGGTCGCTATTCCACACCTTTGTTGTAATAAACAGCTCTTCACGCGCTATACCGGATTCACGGATTGCTTCCCCAACGCCTGCTTCGTTGCCGTACACAGCAGCTGTGTCAATGCTGCGGTAGCCGGCAGATAAAGCTGCCTTCACTGCTGTTCGTACTTCTTCGCCTTCTTTTGTTTGCCATACGCCTAGACCAAGAACAGGCATGTCCACACCATTATGAAGCTTTTTTGTTGGAATCATAGGTTTCCCCTCCGTTTTAGAAATCTCTTCCTTTTCATTTAATCAATACGGAAGTGGAGTTGTCAATGAAAGTGCTTTTAGCTACAGTTTGAACATAAACAATAGAAATAATAGCCCCAGAAGGAGTAAATCCTTCCGGGGCTATTACCCTGCACCTATTTGTAGAAATTCAGCTTGCTTGGCCGCTCCTATAGCTTATATTTGCCTATTTGAAATCCTTCCAAGATAAATTACTTTCTTTAAGCAAATCTTCAAATGTCTTATTTTTTTCGCGTTCTCGCTGCTCGCGCTTTTTCCGTTCCAACTCCTCAGCACGCTGCTTTTCCTGCTGTTTTTCCTGCTCCTCCTGCAGCGCCTTTTGCTTTTGTTTCAGTTGCTGCAGTACATCGTTATTTAAAAAATCTCCCAGGCGCACGCTTTCCTTTTCAGTTTCAGCTTTGCGAACGGGTTGTCTTTGCTGGTTTTGTTTTTTCGCCATACGCTCTCTCTCCTTGTTGTTCCCCTAAATTACGGCTTTATTTTTTAACTATTGTAGCAAATGCCCTACCTTCTTTCCAGTATACAGGCCGCGAGGCCCTCATTGTTTATTCTCTCCAAAAAATAGCCGCAGTGCCTCTTCTACTATTCTTGATTTTTGAACGCCCCGTTTAGAAGAAGCTGCATCCAAATGATGTAACAGTGATACAGGAAGCGTAAAGGTTCTTCGCATCCGTTGTTCTTCCTCTTGGGGCAGTGAGGTGTATATATGACGGTTTTCAAGCAAGGATCGAATATGACGTAATTCTTCGTACATAAGCTTTTGATAATCATATACCTCCTTTACTGCAGGCGGAGACACTTCTCCAAAAATACTCTGCTCCCTGGGCTCCTCCCCCTCGCCGATAAACACTCTCTCTTTCTTTTTGCTATCATACTCATATCCAAATAACCGCAGCTTTTTTGATAATGTGTGCGGCATCATACCAAGCTGCTTTGCCAATATGACGAGCGATTCTCTCCTATTTAAACGGTCAATAATGTCTCCTACCTTCATGACCCGCACCCCCTAACACAATTGAGCTTGCAAGAAAGGAACAGACAATACTAAACCTGCATCAGGCCAGCTATTGTTTTTAAACTTTATATAACATAAAATCAACTGTTCAGCTCTCTATTTCTATACATACTCCAGTTCCGATTACTTTATCATTCCGACCTTTTCATAACCAATATGGATGACATATTTCCTATTTTCACAGTACAATAAAAGAAAATAAAAAGAGCAGAGGAAAAGGCCATGACAGAAGCTAAATATGTGTACCAGCTCCTGATTACACTAAAAGGCGGAAAAGAGTTTGAAGTATACGAGGCATCTTCCCATTCCGATTGGGACGAGGCTTTAAGTGACTTGCATTTTCGGATTTCCGAATATAACTTCAACCGCTTCGGACACCGACTCATCCGCTCAAGTGAAATTGCCGCGATTGAGATTGTGGGAATGGGTATTATGGATTTGGAGACAGATTAAACTACATTCTCTCCTATAGCAAAAGGTCTGCTTGTGAGGCAGACCCTTTGCTATTGTATTTATATAAATTGCTTAGCTTGTTGTTTCTCGCTCAATGAGAACAGGGCGTAAACGGCGAACTGCATTCGTTTTCTCTTTCATTTGCTGAAGAAGCATGTGAACGGCAATCGTCCCTTTGTCCCCATGAGGCTGCCCGACCGTTGTAAGGGACGGGTATAAAAATTCTCCCTCCGCTATTCCATCAATCCCAATAAGCTGAAGCTGATCGGGAACAGACAGGTGAAGGCGATGCGCCGCGCGCAAAGCTCCGATTGCCACCATATCGCTGCAAGCAACAATTCCATCTATGTAAGGCGCATTTTGCAGCAGCGCAATCGTCTCTTGTTCCCCTTCCCTAACAGATAAACCGCTCGTTACGATTCGGTACGGGATACCGTAGTACTCAGCAGTATCGACGAAACCTTCCAGCCTCTCATTCATCGCCTCATTATGCTCTGGACCGCGAAGGTGAGCCAGAAAACTGCAGCCTTTTTTCACAAGCTGCTCCGTTGCCAATTTTGCTCCCTCATAGTCGCAGCACTTTACAGCAGCATACGCGTTATGTACTTCACCATCCAACACAACAAACGGGGTAGAGGAAATTTGCTTCTTGACCTGCTCATACACTTCATTCATAACGAGAAAGCCCGCCACATTATTTTGCAGCAGTGTGTCTACATAGGATGATTTTCCATTTGCTCTTCCCATTACAATTTGATACCCAGCCTCATATGCTGCTTGCTCAATAGAAGAAAACAGCTCAAAAAAGGAAGGAGCGGAATCGTCAGATACAAGAAGCGCGATCATGGTAGAGGATTTCTTAAAAAGCGACTTTGCTACTGCATTTGGTTTATATTGCAGCTTTTCTATTGCTTCTTCTACTTGCTTCACCGTCTCTTCATGAACGTATCCCTTTTTATTTAAAACGCGGGACACGGTTGCTACCGAAACACCAGCTAACTTTGCGACATCACGAATTGTTGCCACCTTTTCCACCTCTTTGCGGTAATGCGTTACAGTTTTACCGTAAAACAAACGAGGCGAGCCGTCAAGATGAATATGAAAAAAAAGGAATAATCTGAAGTTATTTCCCTATTTTGGTCATAATTTGCAATATGTAACGTTTGTTACATATCCGATCAAACCGGATGCAGCATACGATCCCTTCTCCCGCTTTTTTTGGCTGTGTGATACAATATCTTCTAGCATAATTATTGGAGGATTATTATGAGAGCGTTTTTCGCCTTAATGGGCACCTTCATTGCAGTGTTATTTGGAGCCGGCATATTTTTCACAAACAAAATCATGTATCTGAAAAAGAAAACAGATGAGGAAATTATGCGGCGCGAAGCAAATACAAACTTTGATCTGAGGAAGTTTCAGTCGATCCAGAAGGAAGATATTTGGATCGAATCACCGTTTGGCTATCAAATTCATGGATACTACATTCCATCAGGGCATTCCAAACGATTTATGATTTTTTGCCACGGCGTCACAGTGAATAAGCTGAATTCGGTGAAATACGGCAATCTCTTTTTAGAACGCGGCTTCAATGTTCTGATCTATGATCACCGCCGTCACGGCAGAACAGGCGGGAAAACAACGAGCTATGGCTATTATGAAAAGTATGATTTACAAGCGGTTGTCCAGTATATCAAGAAAAGATTTGGTTCAGATATTACCCTTGGCATTCATGGGGAATCGATGGGAGCCGCCATACTTTTGCAGTATGCGGGAATGGTCGAGGATGGAGCGGACTTTTACATTGCCGATTGTCCATTTTCCGACTTTTACGAACAGCTTTCCTATCGGCTTAAAGTTGAATTCAGGCTGCCGAAGTGGCCAATGCTTCCTCTTGCAAACACAATTTTAAAGCTGCGGGATGGGTATAAGGTGCGGGATGTATCCCCCATTCAATGTGTGAAGCATATTAAAAGCCCGATTTTGTTCATCCACAGCAAGGATGACGATTATATTTTATCTAAAATGACAGAGGAGCTGTATGAGCAAAAGATCGGACCGAAGCAGCTGTTTATTGCAGAGCGGGGCGCTCATGCAATGTCGTATGTGGAAAATAAGGAAGCGTATGAGAGGGCAATCGACAGCTTCTTAGAACGGTATAAGCTATAATACCCTCGATGTTTGCTTCTTCATTTGTTATGAAAGGGAAAGCAGCAGGCATAAAATTAGGGAAGAATCCGTTATACGATTCTTCCCTTCATTATCGGCTTATGCTTGTTTTACCTTATGCCAGCACATCTGTAACATCCTTCAGATGTTCAGAAATCCAATTCATCGCTTCCTCAAGCGTCGCAAACTCCTGCGTTTCAAATGTCATTTCATCCTGCAGCAGCCAAGCGTCTTTTACTTCATCCTCCATGCCAGCTTCTGACCAATGCAGCAGGCTGTACGGCTGATTATCATGTAAAAAGGAAACCCACTTTCTATCTTTCGCAATCGCTTGAATCGTATGTAGTTTTTTGCTCATCCATTTTCACCTATGTCCTTTTTCTTGTAAAGCTTATTATATCATCCTAAGTTTTTGGAAAGAAAGCACCTTTCTAAACATACATATACGGGGAAGATTGAAAAGGCGGAAAAATGTCTATATTATGGAAATAAATGAAAAACAGGAGGCTGAACGAATGACAAAGGTACAAATTAAAGTCAATGATAATGGTTCATTCCGCATAACAGGTGATGTAGAATTGGTGGATTCACAAGGAAATGCGTTTCCAGCAAAACCTGCCTTCTCTCTTTGCCGCTGCGGTTTATCAACAAATATGCCATATTGCAGCGGTGCACATAAAGGAAAGTTCCAATCTGTCGTAAGAGCGCCGCAGCCGGAGGAAACAGACATAGAGTAAGAAAAAAGGCCCTGTGCGAGCAGGGTCTTTTTACATACCAGCAACAAAAAAACCAAAAAACGCTGCGGCAATCCCGCATATATAGCTCGCTGTTATGTATGAAAGAAAGACATTCCCCTTTCCCCTAAGCTGTATAAGCTCGAGCTTAAAGGTAGAAAACGTCGTAAACGCCCCCATAAAACCCGTTCCACAAAGCAGAAGGACACGATTATCCACGCTTGCTCCAACAAGCAAGCCGAGCAAAAATGAGCCCAGCACGTTAATGAAAAATGTACCGTATGGAAACGTCCCGCCATAACGGGCTTTCACATAATTGCTTACGGCAAAACGAGCAATCGCCCCGAAAAAACCGCCAACCGCAACCAATAAAAAGCTCATGCTGTCTCCTTTCCCTTAGCAAAACGGCGAAATAATGCATCTCCGGCATCAAAGCCAAAACGAGCCGCCAACAAACCGCCGAACAGACTGCACCCAACATAGAAAGCCGCCGCCATTGTTTCACCTGTCTGAAGCAAGCGCACGGTTTCTACACTAAACGTGGAAAACGTTGTAAAAGAGCCAATAATACCTGTTCCGATTGCAGTTGCGAAACGAGGATGCAGCCTCCCAAGACGAAATAGATGCATTGTTAAAAACGAAAGCAAAAAGCTGCCTGTTACATTAGCTATTAGCGTCGCAAGCGGAAATATGCCTGGAGCTGTTTCCTTTATAAAAATTCCAAGACAGTACCGGAGCAGCGCGCCAACGACTCCCCCCATTCCTACTGCTATATATGTCATGTTCTCCCCCCTATAAAATAGCAAGCTCTCTTTTGTTACATAAGGCAGCAGCTTTCTCACATTATAGCAAACATGAGCAAGAGCACAATATGTATCATGTATAAGGTCTTTTGCCTTTGAGCATTTCTATCAGTCCTTATTTTTTTCCAAATATACTAATAAAGAACACAAAAATTTATAAAAATAACGAAGAATAAACCATTTACATTCATCACAATCAAATTATTGTACCTTTTTTTCTAATTTGTGCTATAATTTCAGAAAACAATATCCTTCGGGGTCGGGTGAAAATCCCAACCGGCGGTGATGAAGCCTTGTCTTCTAAGCCCGTGACCCGCCTTTGCACTCGCAAAGCGGTGGATCTAGTGAGAATCTAGGGCCGACAGTATAGTCTGGATGGGAGAAGGATTGCGTTTTCAGGCTGTGCATAAGGATATGCCTACATAAGGGCAAGTGTATTTCTTTTTTAAGAACACTTGTTCTAGTTGCTCGTTTTTCAAAATGATGCGGCTAGGCTTATTTCTCCGTGCTTTTGTATCCTTGTGACCGCTGAAAACAAACGTCTCTCCCAACCCCAAGGAGCTTCCTTGGGGTTTTTGATTTTTTAGGAGAGGTGGTCTTGCTATGACAGATCAGGAATATATGCGGCTCGCGCTCGATCTTGCGAAGGCCGCGCAGGGGCAAACAAGTCCGAACCCAACCGTTGGTGCTGTTGTGGTGAAGGATGGTGTTATTGTCGGCCTCGGTGCCCATTTAAAGGCGGGAGAAGGCCACGCCGAGGTACATGCGCTCAAAATGGCGGGAGATAAAGCAGAAGGTGCGACTGCATATGTCACGCTCGAGCCATGCAGCCATTTTGGCAAAACACCGCCTTGCAGCAATCTGCTCATTGAGAAGAAAGTAAAACGCGTTGTTGTAGCTTCGCTAGATAACAATCCGCTTGTATCTGGCAGAGGTATACAGCGCCTAAAGGATGCAGGCATCGAGGTGGAGGTCGGCGTACTTGAGAAAGAAGCGCGCGAGCTCAATACCGTTTTTTTTCATTACATGGCAGAGCATAAGCCATATGTCACCATTAAAACAGCAATGAGCCTTGATGGCAAAATTGCGACTGTAACAGGAGAGAGCAAATGGATTACAGGAGAAAAGGCTCGGCTGGATGTGCATCGCTACAGACACGAGCATGACGCCATTCTTGTTGGCGTCAATACCGTTCTTGCTGACAATCCAAGTTTAACGACACGTTTGCCCAATGGCGGGAAGAATCCGATTCGCGTTATTTTAGATACAAATTTGCGTACACCTTTAGACTCTCTTGTTGTAACGGACAGCTTGGCACCGACATGGATTATCGTTGGTTCACATGTACCCCAGGAAAAAAGGGAACAATATACATCTGATATGGTAACGGTTATCGGGGCAAGCACAAACCGTATTGAGATAGATGAAGTACTTGCCATCTTAGGAGAAAAAGGAATTCTTTCTCTCTTTGTAGAGGGCGGGCAGCAAGTGAATGCAAGCTTCTTGCAAGCGAAATGCTTTCAGCAGCTCATTGTGTATATCAGCCCGAAGCTGATTGGCGGCAGGACGGCGCCGACTATTTTTGGCGGCAGCGGATTTTCCTCGCTCGCTGATGCTGCTTCTCTTTCCATTCAGTCCATCGAGAACATCGGAGACGATATTAAAATCGTCGCAATTCCGAAATAGGAGGTGCAGCATGTTTACAGGCATTATTGAAGAAATCGGAAAAATTGAACGGATGCAGCAAACTGGGCAGGCCATTACGATGACCATTTCAGCCTCCCGCGTTTTATCGGATGTGCATCTTGGCGACAGCATCGCTGTGAACGGCGTCTGTCTAACCGTTACATCCTTCACATCCTCCTCCTTTACGGTTGATGTGATGCCGGAAACGGTAAAAGCAACATCGCTGCAGGCGTTAGGACGCGGCTCCTCTGTTAATTTAGAGCGTGCGATGAGCGCAGGAGGACGATTCGGCGGTCATTTTGTGAGCGGTCACGTTGATGGCCTTGGAACGATTGTAGAGAAGAAAAAAAGCCACAACGCCATCTATTACCGAATTGAGCTTCCAAGAAATTTGCTGCGTTACTGCATTTTTAAAGGATCCATTACAATCGACGGCACAAGCCTTACGATTTTCGGTCTAGACGATACATCGGTGACGATTTCCTTAATTCCGCATACGGTCGATTATTCTGTTGTCGGGCATAAAGGAGTCGGTGATATCGTAAATATTGAATGTGATATGATCGGCAAATATATTGAACGGTTTACACGCCGGGAGGAAGCACCAAAATCCTCGCTTACTGCAAGTTTTTTACAAGAGCACGGATATATGTAAGAAAGGAGAGAACGCTATGTTTCATACAGTGGAAGAGGCGTTACGCGATTTAAAGGCTGGAAAGCCGATTATCGTATGCGATGATGAAAATCGTGAAAATGAAGGTGACTTCGTATCGCTTGCCGACCAAACAACGCCGGAAGTGATTAACTTTATGATCACGCACGGACGCGGCCTTGTGTGCGTACCAATTACGGAGGAGCATGCAAAGCGCCTATCGCTTGAACCAATGGTAACAAACAATACAGATGCGCACGGCACTGCCTTTACAGTGAGCATTGACCATAAGGAAACAACAACTGGCATTAGCGCTTATGAGCGCTCCCTTACCATCCAAAAAATGCTGGACCCAAAAGCAAAAGGAAGCGATTTTAAGCGGCCAGGGCATATTTTCCCGCTTATCGCGAAAAAAGGCGGTGTGCTGCGTCGCGCCGGTCACACAGAAGCTGCCGTGGATCTTGCGATTTTATGCGGATCGGAGCCAGCCGGGGTCATTTGTGAAATTATCAACGAAGACGGCACAATGGCACGCGTTGGGGACTTAGAAAAGGTTGCGGAGCAATTTGATTTAAAAATGATTACGATTGAAGCGTTAATTGAATATCGGCGCCGCAACGAAAAGCTCATAAAACGCGAGGTGGAAATTACGCTTCCAACAGAATTCGGAACATTCCGTGCCATCGGCTATACAAACTCTCTTGACGACAAAGAGCATATTGCAATCATAAAAGGTGAAATCAATCCAAATGAGCCTGTATTAGTACGCGTACATTCCGAATGCTTAACAGGAGATGTACTAGGGTCATACCGCTGCGATTGCGGACCGCAGCTGCATGCAGCACTCGCTCAAATTGAAGAGGCAGGCAGCGGAGTATTGCTATATATGCGTCAGGAAGGCCGCGGCATTGGTTTGATCAACAAGCTGCGCGCCTATAAGCTTCAAGAAGAGGGCTATGACACTGTCGAGGCGAACCATAAGCTCGGCTTTGATGCAGACCTTCGCGATTATGGCATTGGTGCGCAAATTCTAAAGGATTTAGGTGTGCGCGATATTAAATTGCTGACAAACAATCCTCGTAAAATCGCGGGCCTTCAGGGGCATGATTTACAGGTAGTAGAACGCGTTCCGCTGCAGCTGCCAGCGAAGCGAGAAAATCAAGAATATCTCAAAACAAAATACGAAAAATTAGGGCACATGCTGCGCCTGTAAGAAAAGCGCAAGCGCCCTGCTTAGCTGGGACAGGCAAACAACCCGCACATGGAAGGCGCTTTTGCCTTTTGTGGTGAGGCTTGTTTGACAGCAAGGGGCTGGGCAATGCAAAAAAGTTATACTTTATTTATAAAAGGAGACGAAAACAATGATATTTGAAGGACATTTAGTTGGTACGGATTTAAAGATAGGAATTGTAGTAGCACGTTTTAACGAATTCATTACAAGCAAGCTGCTCAGCGGTGCCCAAGACGGCTTAAAGCGTCACGGCGTTGCTGATGCAAACGTAGACGTAGCTTGGGTACCAGGCGCGTTTGAGCTTCCATTAGTCGCAAAGAAAATGGCGACAAGCGGCAAATATGATGCGGTTATTACACTTGGCACAGTAATCCGCGGCGCAACAACGCATTATGATTACGTGTGCAACGAAGTAGCAAAAGGTGTTGCTGCGATCTCATTACAAACGGAAGTACCAGTTATTTTCGGTGTACTAACAACAGAAACAATCGAGCAAGCAATCGAACGCGCTGGCACAAAAGCTGGCAACAAAGGCTGGGAGGCTGCTGTTTCTGCGATTGAAATGGCAAACCTGGGCAGACAATTGCAAGGATAACAAAAGAACGCTATCCTTTTTCAAACATAAAAACGAGACCTGCCATCGGGTCTCGTTTTTACTCTTCATTTGGTTCATTTGTAATGACAATTTCCTTCCTATGAATGTCCAGCCGATATTTCAAATGCCAAGAGGACTTATACACCTCTAGAATATCTTCCTGTACAGTTAATCCGACCAGCATATCCCCCTCCCAATCAAATACAACGTAATCATTTTCACTCGAATACAGTTTGCATCCATCATGCATGACAAGCGTCCAATGATTTAGCAGAATATGCCGGTTGAGCGCCATTGTCTAAAACCTCTTTTCTTTTGTTGTAAGCAGCATCGCTTATTTTGCAGCCTCTTGCTTTTCCCCCACTTCAGCTGTAAGCTGCTGCATCGTTTTTCCTTCTGTTTGAATCCCAAGCTTCTTGGCAAGCTCATGTACCTCTTTTTCTCTAGCTGCTCGAATGCCCTCAACAATCGTATGCATGCTCTTTCCTTCCGTTTCAATTCCGTACCGCGCCGCTGCACGCTGAATCATCTCTAAACGCTTCGCCTCCTGGGCATCATGCAGTTCCTCGCGCACCTGCTTGAGCTCTTTTCCCTCTGTTTCAATCCCAAAATGCTCGGCCTTTTGACGGAAATGCTGTTCAATACGCATATGCATTTCCTGCTGCGTCGGCTCCGTCGCAGCCTTCACGGGGTCTGCGCTGAGCGCCTTAAATAAAATCAAAAAAGTCATTGTTGCTAATATATATCTGCACATATCAACCCTCCTGACCTTACTCTCATTGTTACTATGCGCAGGAGGGGAAAGGAAAATTCGCCCATGAGGAGAAAACTTCTTGGAAATAAGAGAATGAGTCCATTTTTTACGCACTAAAATAGCCGGACTCAACATGAGCCCGACTGCTGTGTTTTACTGCTTCTTTGCTTTTTCTACTGCCCCTTTAATATCCTCGTACGATTTCCCATCCGTTTGAATTCCAAGCTTTTTTGCTTCTTCCATGACTTGTGCTTCTTCTTTTTTCATAATTTCCTTACGCAGCTGGTAGTTCGTTTTTTCTTCTGATTGGATCCCAAGTTTTTTCGCCGATTGTACGAGCTGCTCATGCTCCTGCTCATACCGTGCTTTTTGTACCTCTTCTCTTAACTGAAACAGCGATTTTCCTTCTGTTGCAATGCCAAAGCGCTTTGCTTCCTCTTTTAAGTCCGACTCGTGCAGCTTACGAATTTCATTATGGATTTGTTCGACTGTCTTTCCTTCTGTTTGAATCCCAAATTCCTTTGCTTTTTGCAGTAGACGCTCCCGATGCTTTTTCTCAAGCACTTGATGCAGCTCCGCCTTTATCTGCTCATCGCTTTTTCCTTCTGTTGCAATTCCAAAATGCCTTGCCATTCTAAGCAAATGCTCATGCTGCGAGCCGTCCTTCCAAAGCTGCCCATGCATCGCTTCCGCTTTTACTGCTGGCAGCATCCCTGCTCCACCTACTGCCAATAAACCAGCCATTGTCCATGCTATTACCTGTTTTTTCATTGTGTGTTCACTCCTTTTATTATGGAAGATTACCGTTATTTTACCCAATTGGTTGTTTTTTCCTCATGTTTTTATAAAAAATTGTATAAAAAAACAGGGGAATTTCTCCCCCTGCTTCTTTACATATACTGCATGACAAGCACAAGTATAATCGTGCACAATAGGCTTGGCAGCATATTTGCGACACGAATAGACGTGATTTTTAAAATATTCAGTCCAATAGCGATGATAAGAGCACCGCCTGTAGCTGTCAGCTCGATAATAAGCTGATCCATAATTTCCGTTGGTACAAATGTATGGATTTGTGTCGCTAACAGCGCAATTGCGCCTTGATATAAAAAAACGGGACCAGCAGAAAATGCGACCCCGATACCGAGCGCCGAGCTGAAAATAATAGCGGATATGCCGTCAAGAAGCGATTTTGTATACAAGACAGTATGATCGTGGCGTAAACCGCTGTCAAGCGCCCCGATAATGGCCATTGCTCCGATTACATAGACAAGCGTAGCGGTTACAAAGCCGCGGGCGATATTTCCCTTCTCTTTTGCACCAACCTTTCTTTCTAGCCAAAGTCCAAGCGCATTCAGCTTGTCTTCGAGCGCCCACATTTCCCCAAGTGCCGAACCAACGGCAAGACTGCTGATAACGATTAGAAATTCCTTGCTTTTAAGCCCCATTCCTACTCCCAGAATAACAACAGCTAAGCCGATAGACTGCAATACAGTGTCCTTCATTTTTTCAGGAATGTTTCGAAAAATAAGTCCGAGTAAACTGCCGGCAATGATAGCAACAGCGTTTACGAGTGTTCCGAGCAGTGACATTGATGTACCTCTCCTTCTCCTCCTTTTTACCTTCCTAATCATATTTTATTTTTGCAGAATATTCAAGATAGTTAACTATATAAGAAAAGCAGAAATGGTCTGCCCTTGACCTGTAAAAGGGTGTTCTCCAGTATACAGGCGCTCTTTTCCTTTTGTTCCGGAGGTTATTTTGGGGACGGAAGCAGGCTGCGGGAGTGAGCCAATCTCTCTAAAAGTTATAATAAAAAAACAGCCTGCTTACGGCTGTTTTACTTCAGGATAGGCATATATAACATAACGATCTGGTGCTGAGCCGATAAATCGGAATGGATAGCAGGTTGACACATTTAAAACTTCATTTGGTGCGGTTGAACCAATCACTGTCGTATCGTTTGCCGGGACAATTTTTGCGTGATCCATTACATAACGAAATGTGCCGTACGGCAGCTCTAGAATCAACTCATCCCCTTTTTCTATTTCACCAAATCTCCGAAATACTGTATCGCGATGACCGGAAAGCAAAATTTGGTTGCTGTCCCCTGGAAATGCTGTACCGGTATAATGTCCGACTCCCTTTTTTAAGTCATCTGGGTCTGTTCCTTCTATAATAGGAAGAGCAGCGTTAATTTTCGGAATCCGAAGCATGCCGATTGTTTCATTCTTTTTCGGCTGAAATGCAGCACGGCTCGGCTTTGTGTCCTTTGCTTTTCCCAACACCTCTTGTGCCTCCGCTGTTGATTGCTTCTGCTGCCGCTTTGCATCAATAAACTGCCATCCATTTATACTTACTAGCGCTATTCCTGTTATAAATAGCAAAGCTGCAACATATTTTCTCATCCTCTTGCAACATCCTTTATAATCTTTTCCTTATCAGTATCATAAAACAGATGCAGAATTGCATCAATTATGAAAATGCCGCTTCATATGCCATGTTGATAGTATACTTCGCAAAACCGGGATTCACAGAATCACCAACATATTGAATACGTTCTTGGCCTTCCAAGTATTTTTGAGCGTTTGGCGAGCAGTCAAATACAATTTGCAGTGCTTTTCCGTAAATCGGTTTAAAGGACCAGTTACCATCTGCAGTAGGATCAACGATTTTCTTCTTTTGGATATAGTTCACAACAATTTGGCGATTCTCATCCGGTGCTTGTAAAATAACTGTGCTATTCTTCGCACCCGGGAACGTCGGACTGCTTCCCCGATAATGATTGGTTGCTACAATAAACTTCTGCTCAGCAGTTACCGGTTTTCCGTCATATGTTAGGTTTACAATGCGCTGCGCATCGGCATTCACGATATTTCCATCCTTGTCATACTTTGCAGGCTGCGTTACATCAATTTGATAGTACACACCGTCTAGAACATCGAAGTTGTAGGTTGGATACTCTAGATTGATGAGCTCCTGCTCTCCTGTGTTTTCTGGATCGATTTGATGAAATTGCCCGGCTGACATTTCCAGCCACTCCTTTACATCTGCACCTGTTAGCAGCACTGCCGCTAGCATATTCGGATAGACGTATAAGTCTGCAATACTTCGAATCATTAATGTTCCTGCTGCAATATCTGTATAATAATGCACGCCGCCCCGGCCGCCAGCTTTAAACGGGGCTCCTGCAGATAATACAGGAATATTCGCATACTGGCTATTCTCAGGAAGCTTCAGCCATTCCTCTACATATTCCTTTTGTGCATTTGTGACGAGTTGTATGGAAGGGTCGTCCTGCACTAAAGCAAAGTAGCTGTTAATCGGCGCTGTAGAGATGCCTATCTCTTGATTGACGTAACGGATTGTTTCTTCATGCTCCTCCCGAATGGCAGCTAATACTTGCGAATCTGCAGCCGCAAGTGATACCTGCGCCGTTTTATCGTAAATATGAAGCAGGCTTGCTTCTGAGTTCTCCTTGTTGACGATCCACGCACCCTTTTCATTGCGAAGCTCTAAGTCGATGACACCAAGCGCGCTTCCGAAGCATCCCGGCATCGTGATCGGAATGCCATCTATCACCTCTGCTCGATAATCATGAGAGTGTCCCGCCAATATCGCATCAATATCAGGAATGGTTGTTAAAAAGGCTGATGTATTCTCGGCGTTTTCTACATATACGGATGCATCCCCCATACCAGAGTGAGAAAGGGCGATGATGATGTCAGCCCCCTCCCGCTTCATTTTTGGAATAAACCTCTTAGCTGATTGAATGATATCCTGCACAATGACTTTTCCTTCGAGGTTTCCTTTATCCCAAATCATAATTTGCGGCGGAACAAAGCCGATCACCCCAACTTTGATTGTATGTATTTCCCCGCTTTCATCCATTACTTCTTTGTCCAATATTATATATGGCGTAAAGCAGTTTAAAGATTGGATGCTGTTTCCATTATCTTGATACACATTCGCGTTCACGATGGGAAAATCTGCTCCCTCCAGCGCTTGCTTCAGAAAAGACAATCCGTAATTAAACTCATGGTTTCCGAGTGCTGCTGCATCATACTTCAACAGATTCATCACGCGGTATACAGGGTGATCCTGTGACAAACGGTTGGACTTATACATATAATCGCCGAGCGGTGTTCCTTGTATTGCATCACCATTATCAAACAACAGCGTGTTTTTCTCGCTGCTGCGTATTTGCCGAATGAAGGTGGCTATGCGGGCCAACCCGACCTTTTCATCCATTTTTACTTGATAATAATCATAATCCGCAAGGTTCATATGGATATCAGAGGTTTCTAAAATTTTTAATTTTACCACATGCTCCCTTGTAGTTTGCGGACTGACGGAGCCAAGCGTCAAAGCAGCATCTGATGCCATTTTCTTATTTTTCATGGTGTCATTCCCCTTTATCCTAGACTTGGCTGCTACCCATCTTCATCATTTTATCATAAAGAAAACTCGGCAATTGGCGAGCCGTTAGGCGAAGACGGAGGCGCAGCTGCACTTTATTCCTAAAGTTTCCTACTACGTCGAATTGGCTCCCAGCTGGAAACTTATACTTTCTTAAAGTGTAAGAAAAGCGGATGCGATCTGCCCTGCTCCCAAAGGAACTCCTTTTGTAGGAAAAGAGCGTTAGCGAGCAGTTCAAATAAATTGTATGTCAAGTTAGTATAACACACATCCTATGCTGCCTACTCATCATGCTTCAAATAGCCTTTACTGCTGTTTTACACAAATCACTGTTGGAGATACTAGCTTCTATACTCTATTTTTTGATAAAGGAAGTCATGCAGCAATGAAATATGTACGCTCACCCATCATACTCATTTTACTTACTGCAGCTTGCATCAGCCTCATTTTTCTTCTTCAGATTAAGAATCGGCCGCAGGCGAAGGAGATGGCTGAACAAACGAATCAATCTGAAGAAGCTGCGGTGCGGCTCGCAGCAGTTGGTGATATTCTCCTTCACGACGTTGTTTATAATGATGCCCGCACCGGTGAAAACCAATTTGATTTTCAGCCTATGTTTGCTGCTGTAAAGCCTTATATTGAGAAGGCTGATTTTGCCTTCGCAAATCAGGAATCGGTAATGGGAGGCGTAGAAATCGGTTTATCCACATACCCTTCCTTTAACAGTCCGATTGAAATCGCTGATGCCCTTGCTTTTGCCGGATTTGATGTGATTAGCCTTGCGAATAATCATACGCTGGACCGCGGCGAACAAGCCTTGCAGCGCAGCATTTCCTATTGGGATCAGCTCGGCATGATCCGAACAGGCGCATACACGTCACAGGAGGATAGAAATACGATTCGCACCTTTTCTAAAAATGGCATTACATGCGCCGTCTTATCTTATACATACGGTTTAAATGGGATCGAAGTGCTGCAAAAGCCCCATCTGGTGAACCTAATGCAAACCGAACAAATGAAACAAGATGTGGAACAGGCAAAGCAGCTTGCAGATGCAGTCATTGTCATCCTTCATTTTGGAACCGAATATGAGACGCTGCCCAACAGCAGCCAAAAGGAAATTGTACAATTTTTAGCAGACCTCGGTGTTTCTGTCATTTTCGGACACCATCCACATGTACTGCAGCCTCCTGAATTCGTGACCGGAAAACAAGGAAATCAAACCTTTGTTGCCTACTCGCTCGGCAATTTTCTTGCCGGACAGGAAAATGAAGAAACACACTTTGGCGGCATTACAGAGATTTCTATAAAAAAAGAGAAGGATGGACGCATTGTATTGGAAGACCCGTCCTTTCTTCCAACCTTCACGTACTCTCGCAATCAATCGCACTATCAGGTCATACCGCTTGCGCAGGTTACAAAAGAACAATATCCGCTTGCAAAGGAGCGATATCAAAACATCATACAGCATATGAAAACATTTCTTCCGACGCTTCGGATTGTTGAAACAAAGTAACAAGGCGGAAGTTTAATTTGATATTGGCATTATTACAAAGTCCCAAATAAAACCCCGCTCGTAGAACGGGGTTTTTAAGCTGGATGGTATATGACCAAACTTAATCGAGTTAATGTGTTTCCTGAATTATGGTAGGTATGGGGTCTGTCAGCTTTGAATCTGATAGAATCCCCACTTCTTATTGTATACTCAATGTTATTTACACGAACAGTTAATTCCCCATCAAACACAGTTAAAAATTCCTCTGTTCCCCCTTTGTGCGCATCCGAACTTAGAAACCACCTTTTTCTATTTCGACTGAATAAACTTCGAAGCGTCTGTCATCTTGGAAAGGAAAGTAGGGGTGAACTCGATACTTTCCGTTATCTTCAGTTAATGTTTGAACCTCACTTTTTAAAACAACTTTGGTATCTGGTTACGGATTATGTATTAGAGGAGTAAAAGAAATCTTTAGGCCATTTGCAATTTTCCATATAGTTGTAATAGTTGGGCTCGATTCTCCTCTTTCAATTTGACCAATCATAGTTTTACTTACTCCAGTCAGCTCAGCGACCTTTTCAAGGCTGAACTTTTCCCTTTCTCTAGAGGCTTTTAAATTTTTGGCAATGATAAAATTTATTTCCTCCATAAATACACACCCTGTGTACAATATAACGTCTGATAACTTAAAAGGGATTTATTAAAATAAAAAGAAAAATATTTGACACATCCACTACTTTGTAATACTATGTAGTAGTACTAAGTATTGCTGAGTAGTTGTAAGGAGGATATATGAAAGATTTAACTGAAATGCTTAAGGGAGTTCTTGAAGGTGTGGTGCTTCAAAAGATTCAAACAGGCGAAACCTATGGTTATGAAATTACTAAGTACCTAAATGAGTTAGGTTTTGATGATATTGTGGAAGGAACTGTCTATACCATTCTTGTTCGAATAGAGAAAAAAGGGCTCGTGGAGATTGAGAAGAAAAAATCTGAGCTTGGACCCGCGAGAAAATTCTACACACTGAATGCTAAAGGAGAACAAGAATTAAATGATTTTTGGAAACGCTGGTCATTCTTAGAAGAAAAAATGAATGAAATAAAGGAGCAAAGAGATGTTTAAAAAGATAATTCAAGAAAAACGAGAATATCGTGCATATAAAAAAAGAGTGAATGAATTACCTGAAGAGTACAGAAAAACAATGAAAGCAATTGAAAATTATATGTGGAACTTTGCTAAGGGATCGGGTATGTTGGAGGTTTTAAACAATATTTTAGAGATGTTCGAGAGTAGTGCCAGTGATGGTTTAAGTATACGAGATGTAGTAGGAAATGATATAGCAGAATTTGCCGACTCATTCTTAGCTGAGTTTCCGGAAGAAACATGGATTGACAAACTAAGAAATAAATTAAGAGATTCTATTAAATAAAGGAGCGAGCCATGAATTCAACTGTTCTTGAAATCAAAAATGTAAAAAAGAGTTTTAAAGGGAATAAGGTTTTAAAAGATGTAAATATCACTGTGAAACAAGGTTCCGTTTATGCCTTATTAGGGGCTAACGGAGCTGGGAAAAGTACCCTATTAAAAATCGTTACGGGGTTACTTAATAGCGATGGTGGAAAGGTGACAATTCATGATATTAATGTTGCTGACAATCCTATGGCGGCACAAAAGCTATTTAGTTTTAGTTCACAGAATACCACTGTTGACGGTGTACTGACTGGATACGAAAACCTTAAATTGATTGCAAAATTGCGACATGAACGCAATCCGAGAAAAGTTGCCGAAAGTTTGTTAGATAAGTTTGATCTGACTGAGGCCAAAGATAAAGCTGTTTCAAATTATTCAGGAGGAATGCGACGGCGTCTTGACTTAGCAATGAGTTTAGTTGGGAATCCAGAAATCATTTTTCTAGATGAACCTACCACTGGATTGGACCCTAGAAGTAGGCAGGATCTTTGGAATACTATTAAAGAAATGAAGTCGCAAGGGAAAACAATCTTCTTAACGACCCAATACTTAGAGGAAGCAGATTATTTAGCTGATCAGATAGGCTTTTTACGTGAAGGGAAAATTGTTGCCAGTGGAACCCCAGATGAAATGAAACGTATTGCTGGAGCAGATAAATTACTTCTTGTATTTAATAGTAATCAAGACACCGGGATAGCTTTAAAACTTTTAGAACCATATTCTCCTGTAAAAAAAGACGATTGTGAGATTTCCATTGATTTAACAGAGGATATAACAACTACTTTAAACGTGTTGAATGCTCTAACAACTGAAAAACTTGAACTAAAGACTTTCAAAATGATTACTCCAACCCTTGATGATGTGTTTATTACACTTACAAAAGGAGGAAAATAATGAAAATCAGACAAAATTTTGGAGATACATTAGCACTTGCCAATAGAATTATTAAACACAATATGCGAAGTATCGACACTCTTATTACCGTTATTGCTATGCCTGTTATGATGTTATTAGGTATGGTTTATATATTTGGAGGAGCAATCCAAATTCAAGGAGTGTCTCAAGAGGACTATATTAATTATGTGCTTCCTGGAATCTTATTAATGACGATTGCCACCGGATCAGCTTATACCTCATTACGGATTAACTTAGATAAAACAGCAGGGATGTTTGATAGATTTAAGTCAATGCCTATATCAAAATCATCCGTATTAGGTGGTCAGGTTTTCGCTTCAGTTGTCTTTATGTTAGTTTCTATTATTGCAGTTTTGTTAGTAGGATTCCTAGCTGGATTTAGAAGTGAGGCAACATTTTCTGAATGGCTTCTTGCGGGGTTAATAATTATTCTTTTTTCTCTTACAGTAACATGGCTTTCAGTACCTTTTGGATTGGCTGCTGGGAGTATTGAAGGAGCTAGTTCCTTCTCTTACATCTTGTTGATGATGCTTTTTGTCAGTTCCGCATTTGTTCCTGTGGATGGAATGCCAAAGGTAGTTCGCCTCTTCGCAGAAAATCAACCAATGACACCAATTATTCAAACAATCAGAAATCTATTAAATTCACATGCTGCTGGAAATGATTTGTGGGTGTCTATTGGTTGGATGGTGCTAATCATAATGATTTCATATATATTTGGAATGAAAGCTTATAGGAGAGTATAAGTAACTATTAATAATAATTTAAAGAAAGTAAATTTGGTGTTATTCCACAAAAGGGCACTTTAATGGAGTAACGAAAAAAAGCCCAATTTCTCTATTTTAATAATGATAAAAGCTGCCCTAGGGCAGCTTCATGATTCATAATAATTGCCGTAATACGTATTCGAATACGGCCATGTTTGCAAATACGGCTGAATCTGCACCTGCTCGTTTTGGCGGAATGGCATAAATCGCTCCTCTAAGACAGGAGCATATGTCGGAGCATAATAATACGGCGGAACAACAGGGTATAACCAAAACATATAGAATCCCTCCTATGCATATATTGAACAATATGCATTACACAAGCTGTTTGGGTGGGCGATTTTGCCATATATTAAAGAAAATTCGCCGATTGGCGAGCTTTTAGGCGAAGACAGAGGCGTAGTTGCACTTATACTTTATTCCTAAAATTTCCTGATACGTCGAATACGCTTCTAGCTGGAAATTTATACTTTCTTAAAGTGAAAAATAAACGGAATCTACGCAGGATCCCGTTTATTCGTTACGTACGCATCAGCGCCACTGCCGTTGTTTTTTTTTTCTCCATACGGCGTTGCCGTTCCTTTTCATACAGACGGTAAATGATAAAATACGAAGCGAAACCAAGCAATGTTCCAAAAACCGTCATTCCAATCAATGTGTATAACCCGCTATGCAGCAGTTCCTTAGCGATATCTAGAAAGTTCCCCGAAAATACCTCTAAAAGCGAGTGCTCCTTCAACGGTTTATCATTTATTTTAACTGGATAAATAAACTTACCGAGCGCATGAGCAAACGGGAGTAAAACAACAGGCAAAAACGTTAGCTTCCCGATAACGTTTCCAATAATCGCTGCCGGAAGAGATCCGCGGAATAGACGGACAATTGGGTAAAACAGTAAGTAAATTAAAGAAGCAGTAGAAAGAACAATCATCTCCATACCAAAGCCAAGTGCGAATCCAAGCGCAACCTTTTTGGCACCGCCAGGAGATCGAAATAATTTATAAAAATTAAGCTTAAACGCACGTTGTATCTTTCTCCAAAAGCCGTATTTCCTTCTTTCCCTTTTCACATGCATCTCTCCCGTTTTATCCTTCACAAGTTTCCCGAAACATATATTTCTCCTTGTATATACTATTATAATGTATAAAGAAGAGTTAAAAAAGATAGTAAATATTTAAAATAGTAATACATATTTTAACAAAGCACTAAACGCCCTGTTCTACTTAGCTCCTTTTACTATGAAAGGCACTGTTTGCTCTGTGCGTGGAAGGCTATTTGACTGCGATTTGCCAGCTGGACAATTCTCCGAAAGCTATACTTTCTTATCTCAATAAAGAAAACTCGCCGATTGGCGAGCTTTTAGGCGAAGACAGAGGCGTAGTTGCATTTATACTTTATTCCTAAAATTTCCTACTATGCCGAATTAGCTCCTAGCTGGAAATTTATGCTTTCTTAAAGTATAAATAAAACAAGCAGCCTCCTTTAGAAGACCGCTTGCTTCATAGCTATTGTAATAAAGCAGCAAGTACTGCTTTTTGCGCGTGAAGACGATTTCCAGCCTGCTCAAATACGGCGGACTGTGGACCATCGATAATTTCTGCCGTCACTTCTTCACCGCGGTGTGCCGGCAAGCAATGCAAAAATTTGTAATCTTGCTTAGCCCATTGTACCAATTGCTCATTTACCTGATATGCCGCAAAATCTTGTAGACGCTTTGCCGCTTCCTCTTCTTGCCCCATGCTAGTCCAGACATCTGTGTATAGGAAATCCGCTCCCTGCACAGCTGCTTGTGGATTTTCCATAATCTCAATCACAGCGCCTGTTTCCTTGGCAATTTCCTTCGCTGTATTTACGATTTCCTCATTTGGCTCATAACCAGCCGGACAAGCAGCCGCTACATGCAAGCCAACCTTTGCGCCTCCAATTAATAAGGAATGAAGTACATTGTTGCCGTCTCCAACATAAGCAAGCTTCACACCTTGGAACGTTCCTTTTTCCTCATAAATTGTCTGCAAATCTGCTAGAGCTTGGCAAGGGTGATGACCATCTGTTAAGCCGTTAATCACAGGAATTGTCGCATGCTTCGCAAGCTCTGCTACTTTCTCGTGCTCAAATGTACGAATCATAATTGCATCTACATACTGCGATAATACTTTTGCTGTATCTTCAATTGTTTCGCCGCGGCCAAGCTGCAGTTCTTTTCCGCTTAAAAACATACCGTGTCCGCCAAGCTGCAGCATGCCCGCCTCAAAGGAAACACGTGTACGCGTAGAACTTTTATCGAAAATCATCGCTAATACCTTTCCTTGCAATACATTTGGATTGCTTCCCGTTTCAGCACGCTGCTTCTTCAGCTGCACAGCCAGCTGAATCAAGGATAAAATCTCCTCTGAGCTAAGCTCTTCTAATGTTAATACATCCTTTGCGTTTAATTTTATATCTATCGTTTGTTGTAATACACTCATGTAAGTACGCCTCCCTTTGATTGTCTTGCTCCCTTATGAAAAACAACACTCACCATAAAAGGCAAATACGAATCTTTCATGGTGAGGAATATTTCACTATGTGAGCAAATCTATCTATTTCTACTTTTATTATAATGAGATAACACTTGTTTTACTCAGCACTTCTTTGATCATGTGAGCCGCTGTTTCCAGCTCTTCCTTTGTTACCGTTAAAGGAGGCAACAGACGCACGACATTTGGTCCTGCCACCAATACGAGCAAGCCTTTCTTTTGCAGCTCTGTTACAAAAGGAGCCGCTTCTCCATTACATTCTATCCCGATCATTAATCCTTTTCCGCGTACTTCCTTGACGACTGGAAGAGTTGTTGCATCTTGCAGAAGCTCCATGAAATACGCTGCTTTGTCCGTCACGCTATCTAGGAATTCCGGCTGCATTACGTTCTCTAATACTGCCTTCGCAGCAGACATGGCAATCATGTTTCCGCCAAACGTTGTGCCGTGCGTACCTGCACTGAACGTATCAGCAAGCTCCTCTTTTCCAACAAGCGCCCCAACTGGAATACCGTTTCCAAGTCCCTTCGCAATAGTAATGATATCAGGGGAAATGCCGTAGTGTTGGTAAGCGAATGCTTTTCCTGTCCGTCCGATTCCCGTTTGCACCTCATCAATGATTAGCAATGCCCCATATTGCTTGCAAAGCTTTTCTGCTGCCTGCAGGAATTCTGCTTGTGCCGGCGTTACGCCGCCTTCTCCTTGCACAGCCTCTACCATAACAGCTGCTACTTCATGGTCCATCGCCTGCTCAAGCGCTGCTGCATCGTTAAATGGTAAATAAGAGAATGTTGGCAGCAGCGGACCGAAGCCGCTGTGAATTTTCTCTTGTCCTGTCGCCGTCATTGTCGCAAATGTACGGCCGTGGAACGACTGATGGAACGTTAAGATTTTGCTTTTTCCTGTATATTTACGAGCTAGCTTAATAGCTGCTTCATTCGCTTCTGCTCCGCTATTACAGAAAAATACGCGCTGTCCGTCACTATTTGCAACGAGAAGAGACGCAACTTCCTCCTGTAAGGAGTTTTCAAAAAGATTTGAAACATGCCATAGCTTTTGTAATTGTGCCTGCACTGCTTCAACCACGGCAGGATGACAATGCCCTAGATTACATACAGCGATGCCAGAGACAAAGTCTAAGTATTCTGTTCCGTTCGCATCGATTACCTTTGCGCCCTTGCCTTCTACGATTTCCAATTCCCAACGTTTGTAATTCGGAAATAATGCGCTGCTCATCCTGCCTTCACTCCTTTTGTAACAGTTGTTCCAATAATTTCTCCATTTTCATCGATAAAGCCTTTAAGTCCATCTACAATAATAACCTGTTCTACTTCACCTTGCAGGGAAGCTAAAGCTGCCTTCACCTTTGGAATCATGCCGCCCGTAATAACACCCTCTTCAATGAGGCTTGACAACAGCTCTTCGTTCGCCTCGCGAATGAGCTCGCCATTATGAAGCACACCTGGAACGTCCGTTACAAATAAAAGCTGCTTTGCTCCAAGCGAAGAAGCAATCGCTCCCGCTGCTGTATCACCGTTAATGTTGTAAAGCTGACCGCTTGTATCCATGCCTACTGGAGACACCACTGGAACGAGCTCCTGTGACAACAGGCTTTGAAGCAGCTTCACATTTACAGCTTTCACATCGCCAACATATCCAAGCTCTTCATTTAAAGCGGCCGCTTCAAGAAGCTTGCCATCACAGCCGGATAATCCGACAGCTGACGCACCGTTCTTCTCAAAGCGCGCTACGAGATTTTTATTTACCATGCCGCATAAAATCATTTCTACAACCTGCAGTACATCCTTTGTTGTGACGCGCAATCCGTTCTTTTTTTCTACCGGAATGTTCAGCTTCGTCAACATTTCATCGATTTCGGGCCCGCCCCCATGGACAACAACAAGGTCGTGCTCTGCTTTCAGCTTTTGCAGGCTCGAAAAGAAAGTGTCCGACAGACGTGCTAATACGCTTCCGCCGCACTTTACTACAATTGCCTCTTTCATTTCCGTCTCCCCTTACGTGCGATAGCTCGCATTAATTTTCACGTAATCATAGCTTAAATCACAGCCCCATGCCGTTCCGCTAAAGTCCCCAATGTTCAAGTTAACATTAATTACAATTGTATCCTGCTGTAAATAACGCTTTGCTTCTTCCTCTGAGAAAGGCTGCGGTTCACTTTGTTTCAGTACAAGGATATCTCCTAATGAAATATCCACCGTACGCGGATTTACAGGCGCCTCACTATGACCTAATGCACCGATGATTCGACCCCAGTTTGCATCCTCGCCATAAACTGCTGTTTTCACTAAGCTAGAGCCAACGATTTTCTTCGCCGCCATACGCGCATCGTCCTCTGAAGTCGCGCCGTGCACATTCACTTCAATCAGCTTTGTTGCACCTTCGCCGTCTTTTGCAATCGCCTTTGCTAAATCCTCGCACGCATTTTTAAATGCTTCGAAAAATTTATCCCAATCTGGATGTCCCGGATGAAGCGGTTCGTTTTCTGCCAATCCGCTCGCCATTACAACGACCATATCATTTGTAGATGTTTCGCCGTCTACTGTAATTTGATTGAATGTGCGGTTTGTTACCTCGCGCAGGGCCTGCTGCAGAACCTCGCTGTCAATATTTGCATCCGTTGTAAGAAAGCCTAGCATTGTTGCCATATTCGGATGGATCATCCCAGAACCCTTTGCCGCACCTGCTACTGTTACAGTTTTGCCGTCAATGACTGTTTGGTGGCATGTTTTCTTCACAACTAAGTCTGTTGTTAAAATCGCTTCATAAAAGCCAAACGCATTCTGCTCATCCTCCGTAGGAGAAAGCTGCGTAATTCCCTCGCGCACATTCTCCATAGGAAGCATTTCACCGATTACTCCCGTTGAAGCAACCGCTACAAGGTGTTCCTCTAAACCGAACTGCTGCGCTGTCAGCGTGCGCATCTCAAAAGCATCCTGTTCTCCTTGCTCTCCTGTACATGCATTCGCGTTCCCGCTGTTTACTACAATTGCTTGAAGCTTTCCGTGCGCGGCAATGCTATCTTTCGTGACAACAATCGGTGCTGCCTGAAATTGATTTCGTGTATACACAGCTGCGCAGCTTGCCGGCACCTCACACAAAATCGCTCCGAGATCTTTTCTCGCTTTTCGAATTCCGGCATGCACTCCTGTTGCCTTAAAGCCTTTTGGAGTAACAATGGATCCATTTGCTAATTTTACGCACACTGATGTTTCAATCATGATTTTTTCCTCCTCTATGGATACAAAGGCACGATATCAAGCCCTGTTCGTTCATTCAATCCTAATAAAATATTTGCGTTTTGCACCGCTTGCCCCGCAGCGCCCTTCATTAAATTATCAATAACAGACACAACTGTAATCCGTCCTGTTCGCTCATCATATGTTACAGCTATATCGCAATAGTTTGAGCCGCACACCTCTTTCGGACTTGGATATCCGTTTTGACGGATCCGTACGAATGAAGCTCCTGCATAGCTTTCCTCATAGATTTGCTTTAGCTGCTCTGCCGTCATTTCATGCTTCGCCTGCCCGTACATTGTTACCATAATACCGCGTGTGATTGGAATGAGATGCGTGCTAAATGTAATAGGCCTCGTATTTTCATTCCATTCTGTCAGCATTTGCTCAATTTCCGGAACGTGCTGATGCTCATTTACTTTATATATTCTAAGGTTATCGTGAATTTCGGGGAAATGCGTCATCGCGTTCGGTGATTTACCCGCTCCCGATACACCTGATTTTGCGTCAATAATAAGAGAATTCTCTTCAATTAATTGTTCCTTCATAAGAGGCGCCGCCGCAAGCAATGCAGCTGTTGCATAGCATCCCGGATTTGAGATTAAGTCTGCCCCGTAAATGCTGTCCCTCTTCCATTCTGATAATCCGTAAACTGCTTTTGCTAAATCCTCTCGCCCCGCAGCCGGCCGTTTATACCATTGTTCATATGCATCTGGATTTTTCATCCGGAAATCCCCAGATAAGTCAATCACTTTCAATCCTTTTCGCAATAGCTCTGGAGTTAGCTCTTTAGAAACCCCAGGAGGCGTTGCTAGAAATACAAGCTCGCTTGTATTGGCAATATTATCTACGTCTACTTCTTGTAATGTATCAGTTACGATCGAGTTTAGGTGCGGATACTGATTGCTAATCGGTTCCCCCGTTTGCGAAAATGAGTGAATCGAAGCAATCTCAAGCTCAGGGTGGTGAGCAAGCAATCGCAGCAACTCCACTCCTCCGTATCCCGTAGCACCGATAACAGATGTTTTCATATGTTCCCTCCGCTCATCAAATCAATGTATCTCTGATTATAATATTGTATATTTATGACGTCAATTAAATATTTATAAATGACCGAATTTTTTTCATGTTCTCATAATATGAGGACGTCTAACTAGAAGATAGAGCAGGAATCAGGAAACCTTTCTTTCTTAATAATGCCCTAAAAAGAGACCTATAAAGCATACTCCTTTTTGGCACAATAGCATAAAGCTATGTATCCTCAGCTATTTTAGAACGCAGTTTCAATGAAAGAGGTGTTTTTATTCATCCGATTGCATGAAAATTATAATTATGAGAGGCCAAAAAGAAGCAGCCTATTTCTCTTTATCCTTCCTCTCTTCTGCTGTATACTGTTAGAAAATGATGCAAAAAGGGACTAAAAAGATGAATAAAGCACTGATAAGAAATATGATTCGCAATTGCTTTTATCAATATCATTACACAAAAGAGACGCTGCCGCTCTCGGAGTCCGATTATGAGCAGCTTCTCGAGGAAATACGGAGGATGCAGCGGGAGCAGCCTGGCGGGGAGCTATACGAAATGATAGAGGATGCTGTATACGAGTGGATAACAAAGTCAAATGAATAAGACAGTAAAAAATAAACGGGAAGGCTTTAAGCCTTCCCGTTTATTTTTTACTAAGCGATTTTCCCGCCACATGCTCAAACAAACCAGGAAATAAGGAAAAAAACACGGGACCCATGCCCATCCATCGCGGAAGATTCAACTCCCGTTTTCCGGTTTCAATCGCTTTTATCGTTTCCTTTGCTACATAGTCAGCTTTCAATATATATCGTTGCACGCTCTTGGCGTACGTACCGGATTGATCAGCAATGTTGAGAAAGTTCGTTTCAATAGGACCTGGATTTACAGCTGTGACGTGAATATTTGTATTCCTCAGCTCCATGCGCAGACTGTTTGTAAAACCGAGCACCGCATGCTTTGTTGCCGCATATGCGCTTGATTTTGGTGTTGCAATTTTCCCAGCAAGCGAGGCAATATTGACAATATGTCCGCTGTTACGCCGAAGCATGCTTGGAAGAACTGCCTTTGTACAAGCAACGAGACCGAATACATTTACATTAAACATTTCTTTGACCTCTGCCATGGAGGCATCCTGAAATGTTTTGAAAATACCAAAACCCGCATTGTTCACAAGAACATCCACAGAACCGACTTCCCGCTCAACACACGCAAATGTTTCTTCCACCATCCGTTCGTCACTCACGTCAAGCACGTAAACATGACATGGTGTACGGTACTGGGCTTCAATTTGCTCCTTTAGCTCCTCAAGCTTGCTTTTCGTGCGCGCCATTACGACAAGCACTGCTCCAAGAGCTGCAGCCTGCAAGGCGAGCTCCGCACCGATGCCGCTTGAGGCACCTGTAATGACAATAACTTTTCCGCTAAGCTTCATATTTCCACCTATTTCGCATAATACATCCACTCTGCTGAAGATGTATCTAATATTACTTGTTGATTATATTCTAAAAAGTCCAATTGTCCAACCGTTTCAGACAAGGTAAGCGCAAACTGCTTCATATAAAGTGCCGGAAACAGCTGTACGCATACTTCAAACGCGGTCATCGGCTTTTCCTTCAGCATATCCAGAACCTTTTGCGAACGAGCCTCCTGTTTTTTCAGCCGCTCCGCTACAAGCTCTCTTACATGTGTTACGTCGCTGCCATGCCCCGGCAAAATACGTGAAATCGGCATCTCCGCAAGTCTCCGTAATGTACCATTATATTCCAGAAGCGGTTTTCTTCGCTCTGTCTCTCCGAAATAAGGCGGCTCTAACAATGGATTCGAGGAAATATGGCCAAGTAAGGCATCTCCGCCAATCATCAAGCCGTCCCGCTCCCGAAATAACGCAATATGAGTAGAAGCATGTCCTGGTGTCTCAATAATGGTAAACTCCGGCAAGGATTTCAGACGATCTCCCTCTTGGACAGATGCGCTTAACGAGCGCTTGCTCGAATAAGCAAGAGTCCGTTTCATAGGAGGTCCATACTTAGCGATCGTTTCCGGGATGCCAAACTGCGGTACAATATCCTGAAAAAATTGTTCATAGCATGTTAAAAAGTCCGGATTTTGACTAATCCACGGCTCATTTCGCGGATGCCCGATAATCGCAACATCGTCAGAAAAATCATTCAGCAGCCCAGAATGATCGACGTGGTGATGTGTAATGATTACCGTTTCAATATCAGACAAACGATAGCCAAGCTCACCAAGCCCAGCCTGTAAAGCAGCGCGGGCCTCTGCTGTATTTGTGCCTGTATCTATGAGCGTCAATGAATCGCCTTTTATCAAAAACACATTCACTATCTCCACCGCAAACGGAACCGGAATCTCCAATCGGTAAATCGTATCCATTGCTCAGCCCCCTTATCCTCCTGCATCATAAAAAATGAATCTCCCTTCAGTTTACACGCTGAGTAAAATTTTGTCATTCTTTTCCGAGCGACATATACTCTTTACATGGAAACACATTCTGAAGTATAGTGATAAAAATGCGAAACAATCAGAAAACATGCCATGCGATATGGAAGTACATTTTATCAGGGGGCTTATCATGCAAAGCTATAAAATCGCCTTTTTAGGGGCCGGCTCCATTGCGGAGGCCGTGATTGCTGGATTATTAGAAGCAAATTTAGTTGAGGGACAAGATATTACAGTGAGCAACCGTTCTAATGCGGACCGGCTTGCTTATTTCAAAAGCAAATATGACGTAAATGGAACGCACGATAAAAAGGAACTTCTGCGTGGCGCTGATATCGTCTTTTTTGCTATGAAGCCAAAGGACGTAGTAGAAGCAATCGCTGAGGTGAAGGACTACATCACAGAGCAGCATTTCATTATTTCCCTGCTCGCTGGTGTTTCAACATCTTCCATGACAGGATTGCTTGGAAAACACATACCGATTGTCCGTTCTATGCCAAATACATCGGCAGCCGTTTTAAAATCTGCAACAGCAATTTGTGCATCTGCTCACGCAACAGAGGAGCATCTTAACATTGCAAGGCAGCTATTCGAAGCAATCGGCAGCGTTTCGGTTGTGGATGAAGAGCAAATGCATGCAGTCACAGCTTTAGCTGGCAGCGGACCAGCTTATATTTATTATATGGTCGAAGCAATGGAGCAGGCAGCGCGCGAGGCTGGTCTTGACGACGCGGTTGCCAAATCGCTGATTTTACAAACATTATCCGGAGCAGCAGACATGCTGCTCACAACAGGGAAGCATCCGTCTGTTCTGCGTGCGGAAATTACATCGCCGAACGGCACAACGCAAGCTGGGATTGAAACACTGCAAAGCAATGGCTTCTCAGACGCGGTTATGAAATGCATCAAGCGGGCAACAGAACGCTCCCATGAGCTAGGTGAAACGTTAAGAGCGTTGATGAAGCAAAAGTAAGTTTTTTCCTAGATCCCAAAACAGTGAACAAAATCAAATAACAGTGTACTTGTTTATAGAATGCCAGCAATTTGAATACTGTATCCAGATTAGAAAGGGTGGCCAAATGCCAGCCTTTTTTGTGTATATTTAAGAAAGCATACTTGATATAAAACTATATAACCAATTTCAATAATTTCCCTATTTATCCAAGATATATGATTATTGTAAAAAACATGTTATATTGGATATTTGTGATATATTTTTATCTACAGCAGGAGAAGAAGGGAGAAAAGCTATGATTGAGGTACAAGAGTTGTCCCATGCCTTTCGAATTGGAAGAAAAGGAAAGGAACAGACGTTGCCTGTGCTAAAGGACGTATCATTTTCGATAAAGAGGGGTGAAATTGTCGCCGTTGTTGGACGAAGCGGATCAGGTAAATCAACGCTGCTCAATCTATTATCCGGTTATATTACGCCGGACAGCGGACGGATTCGCATCAACGGGACTGATGTCACGTCATTTACGGAAAAGCAATGGGCAAAATTCCGCCTAGACACAATCGGTTTTATTTTTCAAAGCTTTCAGCTTATTCCAAGTCTAACAACCTTTGAAAATATTGAATTGCCATTAACCTTAAATGGCATAGAAAAGCAAGAGCGGGAAGAGCGGGTAACAGCTGTATTGCAAGAAGTCGGACTTGAGCCGTATGCTGATCATTATCCAAACGAGCTCTCAGGCGGTCAGCAGCAACGGGTAAGCATTGCACGCGCTCTTGTTACAAAGCCGCAGCTGATTCTAGCAGATGAGCCGACTGGCAGCTTAGATTCGGAAACCGAGCAAGAAATTCTCGAGTTTATTCAGTCATTACATAGAGAACATGGCATTACCTTTGTCATCATTACACATGATGAGCAGGTCGCTTCTATCGCCAACCAGCAATTTCGACTTGCAGATGGAGTCCTTCTACAAGGAGGTATGCTTCATGAAGTTTAAAGATCAACTTTCATTTGTTCGAAAGAATATGAAGAAAAACAAGCTGCGACTATTTATGACAATTCTTGCCACAACGATAGGCTGTGCTTTTTTAATTATTCTTGCCTCCCTTGGCTTCGGTTTACAGGCGAGTATTCAAAAAAATATTTTAATGGATAATGACGTAACAAAAATACAGGTGCACGGCAAAAAAGAGGGTGAGCAGCCTGTTGCGGAGGATGAAGCAGCAAAGATGAAAGACATAGCGGATGTTAAAGCAGTGTCTTACCAAAAACATTGGAATGTCCCGTTTGCAGTTTCTCTAGAAAATCGCACTGGTAATGTTCAGTTTATTACGATGAATAGCAAGGAAGAGAAAGCGGCAGGCTTTAAGCTGTCGCAGGGTCGTATGCCGCAAGCTGAGAATGAAGTTATAGTGGGATATAGCTTTGCCAAAGCGTTACTTACAGAGGAAGAGCAAAAAAAGCTCTCCGAGGAGGTAAAGGAAGGAGAAGATCTGCCGCAGCCTGAAGGCTATAAGGGCGACCTCCTATCGAAAACAATTACATTGACGGTGAGCAAGCTAAAGGACGGTGAAGAGGAGAAAAAGGATTACACTGTTCAAATCGTCGGTGTTGGTCCTAAGCCTTCGCGCGAATGGGCGCAGGATCAAACGGTGTATATGGGCGAGCAAATCGAAAGCAGCCTTGAGTTATTTTTAAAGGACAGTGATGAAGCAAAACAAATGGGGGAAGTTTCCTCCCCAGAGGTGCAAGTATATGCCACATCTGTTGAAAAGGTAAAAGGAATTAGCAGTACCCTCAAGAAACAGGGCTATATGGTCTACTCCGTTACCGATGAATTAGAGGAATTTAATACATTTTTTCTGCTTGTGAAAATTGGATTAATTTTTGTCGGCACGATTGCTGTTCTGATTGCTTCGATTGGTATTTTCAATACGATGACGATGGCGGTTACGGAACGAACACAAGAGATCGGCATTATGAAAGCCATTGGTGCCCAGCCTAGTGTCATCCGTACCATTTTTATATTAGAAAGTGCTTGGATCGGACTTGTCGGCGCAGTGTTTGCTATACTCATATCCTACGCATTCAGTTTTGCGGCAAATGCGCTCATCCCTCTTTTACTGAAGCAATTTGCGAATACAGAAGCACCTAAGGATTTTATGTTCTCATCCATTCCGCCATCGCTCGTGCTGATTGCGGTCGCTATTAGTCTTACGGTCGCACTCCTCTCTGGTGTCCGTCCGGCCGCTAAAGCAACGCGCACAAATGTGCTATCGGCGCTACGACGAGATTTATAGAGAAAAAAGAGAACACGCGTATCAATTGTGTTCTCTTTTTATAGAAAAGGAAACCTTGGGCTAGGCCTAAGGTTCCAAAAAGCTTCCGGCGTGGTATTACAAAACTCCCCCCTGTAGTGCTAAAAGACGAAGATGACGGACTTCGATAGTTATTTATTTCCCAATCAAAAACCGTTTTAAATCATCAGCCATTTCTGTATGGGGAAAAATCTCCTGTGCTTCCTCTAACAGCTGAGCACACTGCGCCCCTTGATAACGTGAGCTGATATGCGTCAAAATCAGCCGCTTTGCTCCTGCCAGCATCGCGACACGGGCAGCCTGGTGCGTTGTAGAGTGATAATATTCATAAGCCTGCTTCTCTTCGGCAGCCGCAAGCGTTGCTTCATGCACAAGCACATCTGCATCCTGCGCCAAGCGGATGCTTGTGTCGCAGTAGCGCGTATCGCCTAAAATTGTGACAATCCGCCCCTTTTGCGGCGGCCCAATAAAATCTGTGCCATGCAGCACCGTTCCATCCTCAAGCTCAACGCTTTCTCCGTTCTTTAAACGCTTAAACATAGGTCCCGGCTTCACACCGAGTTCAAGCAACTTGTCAACAAGCAGCGGTCCGGGAATGTCATGCTCTGTAATGCGATAGCCAAAGCACTCTATTCCGTGAGATAGCCGTGCTGCTTCGACCGTAAACTGCTCATCCTCAAATACAATGCCCTCTTCCTCGATTTCAACAATGTGAAGCGGATATTTCACATGCGTTGTACTCACCGCAAGCGACACTTCGATAAAGGAACGAATCCCCTTTGGTCCGTATACAGTCAGGGGCGTATCCCCGCCTTGAAACGAACGGCTGCCAAGCAGTCCAGGCAACCCAAAAATATGATCCCCGTGCAAATGGGTAATAAAAATCTTTTCAATCCGGCGCGGCCGAATAGATGTATGTAAAATTTGATGCTGCGTCGCTTCACCGCAATCAAACAGCCATGTTGCACCCCGCTCCTCCAATAGCTGCAGCGCTGCAGCAGACACATTTCGTTCTTTTGCCGGAACGCCTGCACCTGTTCCTAAAAACAATAATTCCACACAGCTTCCTCCAAATATCATAGTATATATCGTTCATCTTACGGAATGTTGGGCAGATTGGCAAATGTTTCTCATAAGAAAGGCGCAAGCGCCCTGATTAACAGCCTCAACAAACAGAAAAAGAGGACGAGTATCCTTGTCCCCTCCCTGCTTTTCTTATTTTGCAGCCTCTTGAATAATCGCAACAACCAGCTCAGCTGTTTTAGCTAGTTCTTCAATTGGCATTTTCTCATTTGTTGTATGAATGTCCTCATAGCCAACAGCGAGATTTACCGTTGGAATGCCGTGGCCGGCGATTACGTTTGCGTCGCTGCCGCCGCCGCTTTGGTGAAGTGCCGGCGTACGTCCAATACTTGTCACCGCGCGTTTTGCTACCTCAACGACATAATCGCCGTCTGTAAACTTAAAGCCCGGATACATCACTTCTACCTCAACCTCGGCTTGTCCGCCCATCTCCTCAGCTACCGCTTCAAATGCCTCCTTCATTTTGTTAACCTGCTGCTGCATTTTTTCTCCCACAAGAGAACGGGCCTCTGCTAGAATCGAAACATAGTCACATACGATATTTGTTTGCGTGCCGCCCTCAAAACGACCGATATTTGCAGTTGTCTCCTCATCAATACGGCCTAACGGCATTCTGGCAATCGCCTTTGCCGCAATTGTGATGGCAGAGACGCCCTTCTCAGGTGCTACACCCGCATGCGCTGTTTTTCCGCGAATAATCGTTTTAATTTTCGCCTGCGTTGGAGCTGCCACAATAATGTCGCCAACCTTACCATCACTGTCAAGTGCGTAGCCGTACTTAGCAGTAATGAGAGAGCGGTCTAGTGCCTTTGCCCCAACCAGACCGGATTCCTCTCCGACTGTAATGATAAATTCTATCTTTCCATGCGCTATGTTTTGTTCCTTTAACACACGAATCGCTTCTAGCATCGCCGCAAGGCCGGCTTTGTCATCCGCTCCTAAAATTGTTGTACCGTCCGTTACAACATAACCATCCTTAACAGAAGGCTTGATTCCTTTTCCAGGAACAACGGTATCCATATGAGACGTAAAATAAATCGTATCAACACCTTCCTTTGTCCCTGAAAGCGTGCATACTAAATTGCCTGCACCGTGCCCTGTTTCGGCAGTTGTGTCATCCTCAAATACCTCTACACCAAGAGCGGAAAACTTCTCCTTTAATACTTTGCAAATCTCCGCTTCAAACTTTGTTTCGGAATCTACCTGTACAAGCTCTAAAAACTCATTTAACAAACGCTCTTGATTAATCATTCTATTACCTCCAAAAAATTATGTATACTTCCTATTTCGCTCTCACTTAGCCGAAATCTTGTCTATGCAGAAAATTTTCTCACAAATAGACTACAATCACTCTTCTATCTGATTTTACCGAAAGAGTGCCCCTACTTCAATTATGTGCAACGAATGTAGCAAGTAGCTGAGGCAGTTTAAAGTATGGCGCTATCCGTCCTTTAACCGAGGCAGTTTTCTCTAAGATGAAAAAAGGCTTCAACTTTCGCTGAAGCTTTTTTATTCTTCCTAAGTTTTTCAATATGAATTAATCCTCGGTCTGTGTTTTCTGCAGAAAAGTATAGTTATCCCTATTTGCGCGCATGACCCAACTTAATGTTCCCTCTAGCCTGCTGATATTCGATAGATGAATCCAACCGTTCCTTGCTCATCATTATCGCTGCAATAAACGCCAGCACCGTCGGAATAAGCGCCCACATAAATGTATGTGTGATAGAGGAAGATAGTGCTGCCGTAATTTTATCTAAAATCGGTGCCGGTATATGAGTACGAGTTTCAGGAGCAAGTAGTACGCGAGGGTCTTGGAATACTGGATTTCCTGCCATTTTTTCTTGCCCCTGTCCTGCGCCTGCAAAAATATCATTCAGTTTAGAAGAAAAATCATTTCTTTGAATAATACCGAAAACAGTAATTCCAAGCGCCATACCCAATGATCGGATAAACGATACAGTAGAGTTAACGGAACCGCGCTGTGACGGCTCAAAATGATGAATTGCTGCATTGTTGAGTACAGAGAAGGTAGCTCCAATCCCTAAGCCTGTTAGAATCATGTAGATTGTTACTAAGAGCCGTCCAGAGTCTGGATTTAATGTGGTTAATAGGAACATTCCTGCTGTGAAAATAATAGTAAAAAAGATCATGATGTTGCGATAGTTCCATTTGCTCATTAGAAAACCTCCAGCTGTAGCAGAGACAACAGAACCTAACATCATTGGGAGCAGGACGAGACCTGAATTTGTCGCTGTTCCCCCTAGCACACCTTGAATATAAATAGGGATATATACAGAAGCTGTGACGAACGCCATGCCGCTCAATAGCCCTAAACAATTGCTCGTGGTAAACAAATGAACCTTAAACATGGGAAATGAAATGATCGGATCTGTAACCTTTCGTTCAACTAAGATAAATGCGACAAACAATACGACGAAAGCAGTAAGCAAGCCTAGAATGAAGGCGGAATCCCAAGCATATTCATTACCGCCCAGCTCTAATGCAAACATCAAGCTGATTACAGCTCCAACTAGTGTCAAGGCGCCCCACCAGTCAATTTTTTGTTTGGTGTGAACAGCTGATTCCTTATAGAAGAGGACGATAAATACTAAAGCTAGTAGACCTAAAGGTATATTTACATAGAACACCCAGCGCCAGTTGATATAATCTGTAATATAAGCACCTAATAACGGGCCAAAAATGCTGGATAAACCAAAGACAGCCCCAAATAAGCCTCCCAGCTTACCGCGTTGTTCAACAGGTACAGTATCGAACATAATGGTAAAAGCGATTGGAATGAGTGCCCCGCCGCCAATTCCTTGAATCGCACGATATACACTAAGCTGGACAATGCTTGTCGCAGTTCCGCACAAAATGGACCCTAATAAAAAGACAATTAATCCAAAAATAAAAAACTTTTTACGTCCGAACATATCCGATAGTTTACCGAATATCGGCATGCCTGCCATTTCAGCAACCATATAAGCAGATGTAACCCATACAAACTTGTCGAGACCACCAAGCTCACCTACAATTGTTCCCATTGCAGTAGCGACAATTGTATTATCCATAGATGCCATTAAGATTGCTAACAAGAGACCTGCCAGCACAACTTTTAAATTACTTTGTTTTCTCTTCATAATCTACTAATTCCTTTCTTCAGTTACAAAAAATCATTTCTGAAAACAATTTTTCGCTCATATCAATAATAAGAACGAATGTTTGATTTTGTCAATTCAATTTCCAATTATTTCTTATTCCCATTATTAATTTATTTTTCAGCTAAGATAAAAATTCTTAAGAAAACCCCCGTTTCTTACGTTCAATAACCGAGGAGTAAATTACCTGTATTTTTCGACAACTGTATATCCTCCCAGTATCAAGAGGGACAAATCAGCTTGTATCCCTTTTCCCCTCGGTTAAAAGAAAGGGATTTGGATACAAAAAACATAAAGAAGCGAACGACTGAGCGTTCGCTTCTTTATGCTATAATGGGATATTTCCATGTTTCTTCTTCGGGCGTTCCTCTTTTTTCGTGCGCAGCATTTCCAGTGCCTGAACCAGCTTTCTCCTTGTTTCACGAGGATCGATTACATCATCGACAATGCCATGCTTTGCTGCAACGTATGGATTTGCAAATTTCTCCCGATATTCATCAATGAGCTCCGTCCGTGTTGTATCTGGCGTCCTGCTTCCTTGGATTTCTTTTGCAAAAATAATATTAACCGCACCTTGCGGACCCATCACCGCAATTTCAGCGTTCGGCCAGGAGAAGACTAAATCTGCACCGATTGCTTTACTGTTTAATGCTACATACGCCCCGCCGTAAGCCTTGCGGAGAATAACCGTAATTTTCGGAACAGTTGCCTCGGAGTACGCATACAAAATTTTCGCACCGTGACGAATAATGCCGCCGTGCTCTTGCTTAATCCCCGGAAAAAAGCCCGTTACGTCCTCAAACGTAATGATCGGAATATTAAAAGAATCGCACAAACGAATAAAGCGTGCCGCTTTGTCGGATGAATCAATATCTAAGCTTCCCGCCATTACCTTCGGTTGGTTGCATACCAATCCGACAGACTCCCCTTTTATGCGCGCGAAACCGATTACAATATTTTTTGCAAAATCCTTTTGAATCTCAAGGAATGTTCCATCATCAACGACCTGTTCGATGACTTTGCGCACATCGTATGGACGGAGCGCATCGAACGGAATCACATCCGTTAAATCAGGGCGGTAATCGTCCTCATCCGGTATTCCATATAAAAGCGGGCGCTCTTCACAGCTTTGTGGTAAATAGCTCAAAAGTATGCGCACCAGCTCCATCGCTTCCGCCTCATTCGCCGCCGCAAAATGGGCATTTCCGCTAATGGAGTTATGTACCTTTGCCCCACCTAGATTTTCAGGTGAAATGCTTTCTCCTGTTACCGTTTCAATTACCTTCGGGCCAGTAATAAACATTTGGCTCGTGTTCTCTACCATAATAACAAAATCCGTAATAGCTGGGGAGTATACTGCTCCGCCCGCACATGGGCCCATAATCACCGAAATTTGCGGAACAACACCTGAGTAAATCGCGTTTCTATAGAAAATATGACCGTAGCCGTCAAGCGATAAGACACCTTCTTGAATACGCGCACCGCCGGAGTCATTTAGTCCGACGATCGGCGCGCCGTTTCGTGCCGCTAAATCCATTACGTTTGCAATCTTTTTTGCATGCATTTCGCCGAGCGCACCGCCAAACACTGTAAAATCCTGTGAAAATAAGTAAATCGGACGCCCATTCACTTTTCCGTAACCTGTTACAACACCATCGCCAGGTCCAATTTTTGCTGCCAGCCCGAAATCTGTACAGCGATGCTCCATAAACGGATTCAATTCTACGAAGGTACCCTCATCCAACAGCAGTTCAATGCGCTCGCGAGCAGTTAGCTTGCCGCGCTCATGCTGCTTTTCGATTTTTTCATCACCGCCGCCAAGCTCAATTTCCCGTCGTTTGTCATACAGCTCGTTTAGCTTTTCATAAATATCTACCATCTGTTAGCCCTCCGCCTCTACCTTTTTTTCGCAAAGCTCATACAGTACACCATGCGCGGACTTCGGGTGCAGAAATGCAATATGCGAACTGGCAGCCCCAGCACGCGGAGCAGCATCGATCATGCGAATGCCTTTCTCCTGCATTTCCTGAATGCGTTCTTCAATTTTGCTTACCCCTAACGCTACATGATGAATGCCTTCACCACGCTTTTCGATAAATTGTGCAATAGGACTATCAGCTGATATTGGTTCAAGCAGCTCAAGCTTGCTTTCTCCCAATTTAAAAAAAGCGACCCTTACTTTTTGTGAAGCAACTTCTTCCACCCCTAAAAGCTCAAGCTGCAACGTCTCGGTGTAAAAGGGAAGGACTTCCTGAAGAGATTTTACTGCAATCCCGATATGATCGATTTTCTTAATCATGTCCCTCTCTCCTTGACTAAACGTGAGTTGCGAAAACGGTTTAAATAGTAGACATACATGTTTTATATTCCCTGTAAATTCAAAATATTCCTTCTTTTCTGTATGTTAGCCCTCGAAAATTGTCATTTTCCGTCTCTCTTGCCCTTGCCTCTGTTTCCCCTTAAAATAGAATTAGCTGTAAAAGGAGGGACAAGCGATGAATAGAAGAACGCAAAAAATCGTTGTCTACATCATGTTGCTTTCGATGATTATTACAACACTTCTAGCTGGCATCAGCATGTTCGGATAAAGAAAGCTCGCCGATTGGCGAGCCGTTAGGCGAAGACAGAGGCGCGGCTGCACCTGCACTTGATTCTTAAAATTTCCTGCTGCGTCGAATTCGCTTCTAGCTGGGAATGTATACTTTCTTAAAATGTAAGAAAAACGCAAACGGCCGGTCCCATTACGGAACCGGCTGTTCGTTTCTTGCGATCGCGCCTTTTTCTTTCGCAAGTTGTTCAAATGATTGTTTGGACTTTACAATTAGCACCTTTGTCCCGATTGGAATACGGTCGTACAAGTACTCGACATCCTGCTTATACATCCGAATGCAGCCTTGCGAGATATATTTGCCGATGGAGCTTGGATCGTTCGTACCGTGTATCCCGTATTTGCTTCCGTCCGTTCCTCGGGCGTTAAAGCCAATCCAGCGCGATCCAAGCGGATTTTTGGGAGAGCCGCCAGGAATGTTCTTTTTTATGTAATACGGGTTTTTCGCCTTTCTTACAACATCAAATTCGCCTTCCGGTGTTAAAGCATTTGTTTTGCCTGTTGCAACCGGGAATACACGTTGAATTTTGCCTTGATTAATGTAGGCGAGCTTATTTGTTTGCTTGTTGACGATAATATATGGGTCGCCGACTCTTGGATTATCGCCGAGCGGCCAAAGCGGTGACATCGAAACAAAAAGCAATAGGGAAAGAATACGAAGCATATAGCATACCTCTCTTTCTTATACCGATTGTATGTCTGTATGCTTCCCTTTAAATTCACTTTTAATGATTAAATATTGCTCCATTTCATTGAGAAGCTGCAGCAGCATGGCTCTCGTTTCAAATTCTTCTCGTGTTGTCGGCAAAGGCATCTCACGAAACTGCTCTCTAAGATCGTGAAGGTAACGGAGCGAAATGAGCCCAGTGCTCTCAGGGCAAATCGCAGCTCCGACGCTTTCAATAAATTCAGCAATCATTTCCGATTGTTCATATGTCCAGGAGAGGGAAGCAACAAGCGGCATGACACGCTCCAAGATTTCAAATTGACGGGTGCGCATTGTAAAGTATCGGTAATAATAATCATCTTCTCTTGTAAATTGATTCTCCAGCTTTTGAAATGCAAGTGCCTTGGCCCGCTGCAGCAGCTCATGTGCTTCAATCATCTCTTTTCCGGCCCAATCACTCTCGCGGCTCCGCAAATAAACAGCCATCTCATGCAGTAAAATTTTAAAGTGTCCCTCCACCAGCTGTTGATATTTCCGCAGCTCCCGTTCCACGCTAGGCATATACAAATTCACAAGAAGGGCAATGCCAATACCGATAATCAAAATACGCACCTCATTTAAAACAAGCGGCCATGTTACCATTTTTACGGAGTAAAGGTGCATGACAATAACGGAGCTTGTGACAATCCCCTCCTCAATTCGCAGCATCACAGCTGTTGGAATGAATAATAGAAGCAACAAACCAATAGCCATCGCATTATACCCAATCGTTTCAAATATCACAAATGAAAACAGAATAGATAAAAGACAGGCAGCAAGACGGTGCAACGAAACCTTTAGCGATTTTCGCTTTGTATTTTGGACGCATAAAATAACAAGAATACCGGCCGAGCTATAAAACTGCAAATGCAGCGCTTGCGCCAAAAAAGTGGCTGCCGCAGCTCCCGCAGCTGTTTTTACAGTGCGATATCCAATTTTGAACATATAGGCCTAACCCTCTTCCATTTATTTATATGTAAATAATAAGGAATGTTAATAATCAATAAGCATCATACATATGTACAGCACAGCGACTTCTCCCCTTGTCTTTGACCTGGCTGCCACGGGACAAGCACGGGCTACGGGCACCTGCCTAAAAAGCTATAGCCTCAGCGCAAGCGCCTTGCTTAGCTAGGGCGGGCAAACAATCCGGACACAAAAGCTCGGCTTTAGCGGAAGAAGTATTCCGTTTATTTTTCAGCATGAAAGGTGCTTTTTGCCCCGGCGGGCGGAGGTCTTTCCCTATAAAAAGCCATACTTTCTTATCTTGTAAAAAAGGGGCGGCATTTTGCCACCCCCTTCTATATTATAGCATCTTTTGTAAAAACTCTTGCGCACGCGCGCTCTTTGGTGCTGTGAAGAACTCATTTGGAGGCGCATCCTCTACGAGATAGCCCCCATCTAAAAACATAACACGGTCTGCGACTTCCTTTGCAAATCCCATTTCGTGCGTTACAATCGCCATCGTCATGCCTGTATGAGCAAGGGATTTCATAACCTCCAGCACCTCTTTTACCATCTCTGGGTCCAATGCTGAGGTTGGCTCGTCAAACAGCATTACAGACGGCTCCATTGCGAGTGCTCTCGCGATAGCAACGCGCTGCTTTTGTCCTCCGGAAAGACGTGTCGGATACTCGTTCGCTTTCTCAAGCAAACCGACCTTTTGAAGCAGCTCCTTTCCTGTTTGCTCTGCTGCTTGCTTAGATACGCCTTTTACCGTTATCGGTGCGTACGTTAAATTTTCTAGCACTGTTTTATGAGGAAATAAATGAAAATGCTGAAACACCATGCCAACATTTTGGCGCACCTTCATAATATCCGTTTTTGCATCTGTGATTTCCTGTCCATCAATCCAAATACGCCCGCCCGTTGGCTGTTCAAGAAGGTTCATGCAGCGTAAAAATGTTGATTTACCGGAACCGGACGGACCGATAATCGCTACAACCTGTCCTTGTTCAATTGTTGTAGAAATTCCCTTTAAAACCTCAAGCTTGCCGAATGATTTTTGCAATCCTTCAATCTTAATCACCTTTGCTCAATCTCCTTTCGACCGCTTTTCCAACGAGTGTGAGTACCATAACCAGCAGATAATATACAAGCCCTACGAATAGAAGCGGCTCAAAGTATGAATACGTTTCTCCGCCGACAATGTATGCACGGCGCATTAAATCGGCAGCACCGATAACTGTTACAACCGCTGATTCCTTCGTAAGCGTAATAAACTCGTTCATCAGCGCAGGTAAAATATTCTTTAACGCTTGCGGAAAAATAATATCGCTCATCATTTTTCTGTATGGAATACCAAGGGCCATGGAAGCCTCTGTTTGTCCTTTATCAACTGCCTGAATGCCCGCACGGATAATCTCAGACATATAAGCGCCAGAGTTTAATCCAAACGCGATGACTGCTGCCAAAAACGCGCTAATATCATAGCCTGTAATTTGCGGAAAGCCATAATAAATAATCATCAATTGCAGCACAAGCGGTGTGCCGCGGAAAATGGACGTATATGCATCAGCAAAGAAGCCCAGTGCCTTTATACGCGCAATTTTACATAAAGCCAGCAGCGTCCCTAACGCAAATCCTAAAAGAGCTGAAACCGCCACGATTTGCAGCGTCACTTGCAGACCTTTTAGAATGTACGGCATAGACGGAGCAATTTGCGAAAAATCAAGATTCATCGTTCCGTTCTCCTCTTCAATAAAATCTGAATATCTTTAGTATCCACCAAAACATGATACATGAATAGGCAGTATTATGCATACAAAAAATTGTTTCTGTATACTTTAAGGATTTATAAAATTCCAGCTGAAAAGTGATTCGATATAACAACAGAAAGAAATCTCCCAGCGCATTGCCGAGAGATTCCTCAATATTACAGGTTAGGCGAGACTTATTCGTTGCCCTCGAACCATTTCTTTACTAGCTTGTCCATTTCGCCGTTTTCTTTCATTTCTTTCAACACGGCGTTAAATTGTTCTGTTTTGTCGCTTCCTTTTGGAAGAGCGATTGCAGAGCCAGCTTCATCAGCAGCTTCTGGAATGGTTACGCTTTTTAGTTCTGGCATCTTTTTCAAATAGCCAGCTGCAACAGCATCTTCTACTAAAATTGCATCAACACGTCCTACCTTTAATTCTTCAAATAGCTCGGAGATACGGTTGCGGCCTTCTATTGTAAATTGTGTTGTTTTTTGTAAATCCTTTGCTTTTCCATCTTGAATGGATCCTGTTTGTACGCCTAGCTTTTTGCCTTGTAGGTCAGCCATGCTCTTCACTGATCCGTCTTTGGAGATTACAATGTTTTTTGCTGTGAAATAAATATCTGTAAAATCAGCGTTCTTCTTACGGTCCTCAGTTGGTGTCATACCTGCCATGACAAAGTCAACCTTTTTTGCTTCCATTGCTGCTAGCAAGCCGCTGAAATCCATATCTTTAATTTGGATCTCGTAGCCTAATTTTTTTCCAATGTATTTCGCGATATCCACGTCGAAGCCGATAACATCGTCGCTTACTTTTGAATCAACAAACTCGTATGGCTTATAGTCCGCGGACGTTCCCATCACAAGAACCTTCTTTTCTTTGTTGTCTGTTGTTTCTTCTTTCTTCGTGCAAGCTCCAAGAAGGCCAATTACAAGTAAGCTTGCAAGAAAAATAGATACGAATTTCTTCATTTTGCTTCCTCCCGGTTTCCTTTTAAATTTTCTGAATATGCTTGTTCTTCATCGAAAGAAATCTATCCTCGTTTGTAAAGGGGTTGTTTATTATTTTTATTCGACAAAACGTATTTTAACACATGCACATATTTATGCAATATTAAATTATAATTTTTTTTAGCCTGATAATACTGTTTTTTTAGCATTCAAACAAAAAAATTCCATAAAAGGAGTTTTATTAATATATTTATTTTGGTTATACTGAAATTTTTTATGTGTTCTGGTTTTTGAACTTATATTTATACGAATCCATAAATGAAATTATCGTGTTGTATCGATATTTCTGGAGGCTAAAACAAAAAATGCGAATTTTGTATGCTAAGGAATCTCGGCTTCATTTGTTTATTGCTTTAGGAATCGTAAGAACTTTATAGTAGAAACTTGTTTTAAATCAAACTTATTATTTACCAAGAAATTAATAAGCTTCCATTCTCATGGACAATCATGTTGAATATGTATAAATATTTTTGCCCGACGCAAGTAAAAGGATAAAAAAGAGCGCAAAACATTCTATTTTCTGCGCTCTTTTTTAGAATACGAAAGGACAACTTTCGCAGATGCCATCTGCTTCTATCTCTTATTAGTCATGCTTATTTTATTTATCTTTCCGCTCCTCTTTTTTGGAGACTTCCTTCCTCTTCTCTTCTTTTGCTTCTCGCTTTGTTTTCTTTTCCGTCTTCTGTTCCTCTTTTTCCGTTTTCCTTTGCTGCGGCGGAGCATGGTTGCCCGAATTATTCTTTGGAGCAGCAGGTGTCTTCTTTTGTTGCTCAACAGGCGCAGACGGTTGGACTGGTGCAGACTTCGGCTGTTCCTGCTCAGCAGCCGGTGCTTGCTCCAGCTTCTGATTCGCCTCTTGCTTTTGCTGTAATCGTTCCTTTTCCTGCTTCATATATCTACCGGTCGAGATGCCTGCACGCTTTGCATCCTCACGTACCTGCAATGTGCCCGTTTGATACACAACAGTCACCGCTTCTTTCTCGCATGCCTTTTGCACTTCTGTAACGGTCTCGTCTATACGTTTCTCGGTTTGTTCGTCCGCCTCACTCGCCGCCACGGATGTAATTGTCACTTGTTTATCCGCTTTTAGGTAGCCGTCTTGCTTGGATTGCCCGACAATGGCGCGGATTACCTCAGACAAAGGCTCATCCTCCCATGTCTGCAGCTTACTCAGTACTCGCCGGCCCTCTTCATTATATGCCTCAATATTCATCACATGCAGCTTGCTGTCCACGCTCATTTCAAGGCTCGGATTGATATCAACAGCTACATATGCCATTGCCTTTTCTTCGGCAGGGCCATAAAAAAACAAAAATAAACATGCGATGAGTGCACTGCTCGCAGCAAGAGCAAATCGCTTCGGCAAGGAAAAAAACAAGATTTTGCTGCGCTGCTTGATTCTCTCTACTTGCGGAAACAAAATCTCCTCCCCGACCTCATATTCTCTGTGCTGTTTCTTACATTTAACAAACTCGCCCTCTGGAGTTAGAACAAGTACGCTCCGTTTTTGCACTTCCATAACTATGCCTCGATTCATAGTCATTCCCCCACTTTTATATATTCCTTTAAATATGCATAATCATTAAGCAGCACAATACACATGGCAATAATATATTTCCTATGCCGCTCAAGCGTTTTACGGCTAACCCGTACTTTTGTTTCTAGTTGTTTTAAGGGCAGGCGCTTCTTTTGGAACAGCTCCTCAATCATTCCTTCTTCCCGTACAATCGTTCGAGCGATTTCAGCAAGATGCTCGCGTGTATCACGATGCTTTGGCGAGTCATTTACAAGGTCTGAGAAGGAAATACGAAATTGACCTAGCACTTGCTGAAAATGAAGAATTTCCTCCTTTCGATTTTCATTCTCCATACTGCTTAGATACTCCATCAGCGACGTTCGCATTTCGTACACATCTTCTTGCTGGTCTTCTTGTAAAAAGACAAAATTGTGACGAGCTTCTTTTCGTAAATAGTCAATCACATCTCTTTTTATAAGAAGATCAGCAAACGCGAAAAAGGACTTTCCCTTTTTATAGGAATACTGCTCAATCGCTTGATGGAATGCGAACAATCCAATGCTGAATTCGTCATCCTGCTCCGTAATGTAACGCTTGCACACAGAAGAGACAGACTTTCGGATGAACGGCTTATATTGAAGAAGAAAGGATTCCTTATCACCTTTTCCTTCCTGTAACGCTGCTACGGTATCCTCTGCGGTTTGTTTCGGTTTTACCGCTTGCCAGAATAAGCTCAGCATGCTCCCACCGCCCCCTTGTTCAAAAAATGGCAGAACGGTCACCTCGCTGCGAAGTGACCATTGCCGCCTATCTTACTCTTTATCTTTTCCTTTATATTTACCGTGCTCTTCATCCTTGTGAGACTTTTTTTGTTCACTGCTTTCTTGCTTTTCCGCTTTTTTCTGCTCGTGCTTTTCCTTTTGCTCTGCTTTTTTCTGTTCGTGCTTCACAGCTGGAGCTGCTTTTTCTGTTTGTTTCACGCCCGCAGCAGCTGCCGCAGGTACTGCAGCTGTCGCTGCCTCATTCGAAGCAGTCTCTGTCTGTGCTGCTTCATTAGCTGCTTCAGCCTCTGTATTTGCCACGACTTCCGTTTCAGGCGCTGTATCCTCAGATTTCTCACCTTCTACTACAGTAAGGCTTTCTTCTTGTTCTTTTTCAATTTTGGCTGCAAGCTTTGTAAAGCTTTTCTCTAGGTTCTTTGCAATCGCTGCTTGCGCTTTTGGATTCTTCACTTTATCTAACACTCGTGCCAATGCTTCTACATTATATCCAAGCTTCACATGCACTTCGGCTTGCTCTGATTTGCTTCCTTCCGCTTCTTCAGACAGCTCGTCCGCCTGCTTGATTTGCTCTACGGCTCTCTCTAATGTATCAGTAGTATGCTCATCTTCTCCTTCTTCAATGAGCACCTTCGCTTCTGCAATACGCTCTGCCGCCATCTTAGCTAATAGCTTGGCTTTCTCTAAATCATTCGTTTCAATCGCTAAGCGAATATTTTCTGCTGTTGTTTTCACAAAATAGAAGAAGTCACCTTGTACTAAAGCTGGCTTCTCTGCAGCTTCGTCTGTCGCCTCTGTTTGCTCAGCTTCGTTCGTTGCCTCTGTTTGTTCTGCTTTCTCGGCTTCGTCCGTTGCTTCTGTTTCATTCGTTACTTCTGCTTGATCCGTTGTTTCTGCCGGCTCTACCGTTTGCATTGGTTCCGCCGGTGCATCTGTCGTTTGCTCAGTTGGCTCAACTACTGTTAAAACACCTTCCTCAGCAAAGGCTGCTGTTGTTACCAAAAACGGACTGCAAGCTAACACCGCAGAAAGTGAGCTTTTTACTAACCACTGTTTCATCATGTCTTCCCCCTATTTGCTTTGGTCATTATACATATTCGGATTCGACAATTTTTTTAAGGGGGTGGCGAAAAGAATTTTATTTTGTAAAAAAGGAGAAGGAAATGTCATAAACGAAGGTATAGTTCCGCTCTAATTCTTTTTTCTTGTGGAATAAAAAAAAAGCCGGCACAGCCGACTTTTACACTTCTTCACAATATTGATCAAAGTAGCCTTGCAGCTTTTCAATCACCTGCATCGGTGAGTGTCCTTCAATTTCATGACGCTCAACCATTTTCAAAATTTTCCCGTCCTTTAACAGCGCAAACGACGGAGAAGACGGCGGATAGCCTTCAAAGTATTCGCGCGCACGCGCTGTTGCTTCCTTATCTTGGCCGGCAAACACCGTTACAAGCTGATCAGGGCGTTTATCATAATGAACAGAATGCGCTGCTGCAGGACGAGCAATTCCGCCTGCACAGCCGCATACGGAGTTCACCATCACCAGCGTTACACCCGGACGCGCGAATGCTGTATCTACCGCTTCTGCGTCATGTAATTCTGTATAGCCAGCAGCTACGATTTCTTCTCGTGCTTGTCGGACAACATCATTCATAAAAAAGTTGAAATTTACCATTTGCATTTCCTCCTCTGCACAATCTGGTCTTCTTCTTATATTACCAATAGTAAAAGGAGAAATACAACTTTAACGCACATAGCTTACAGACGGTTGACAGAACGCTGGATGCCGTCATACTCATCCATCAGCCGCAGAGCAGCTGCCGTTACGGTTTGCGTTCCATCTGCAATCTCGCGCTCAGCTAATATAAGACGCTCCTTCATGGATGGATTGGAAAAAAAGCGCTGCTCCAGCTGCTCGCGAATAGATGCGTACAGCCAATTTCGCTTTTGGGCATTTCGTCTTTTTTCAAACATACCTGCCGCCTTGGTTGTGTCTTTAAATTGCTGAACAGCGCGCCAAAACTCCTCAAGCCCTTGGCTGTGAAGTGCGGAGCAGGAGCCGACATACGTCTCCCATCCATCTGTGACCGGGAGAAAGAGGCGGGACATTTGCTTATACAGTGATACGGTTTGCTGCGCGCGAATAGCATTGTCTCCATCCGCCTTGTTAATTAAAATCCCATCGGCGAGCTCTAGAATGCCTCGTTTGATGCCCTGAAGCTCATCCCCAGCGCCTGTTAGCGTAAGCAATAGAAAAAAATCAACCATATCGCGAACGATTCCCTCACTTTGTCCGACGCCAACTGTTTCAATTAAAATGACATTATATCCTGCAGCCTCGCACACAAGCATTGCTTCCCTGGTCCGCCGATTCACACCTCCAAGCGCACCGCTAGAAGGAGACGGGCGCACAAATGCGTTTGGCTGCTGAACAAGCCTCTCCATCCGCGTTTTATCTCCAAGAATGCTGCCGCCTGTTAACGAACTGCTTGGGTCGACCGCTAAAACGGCTACCCGCTGCCCCGCTTGGCAAAGCATCGTTCCAAACGCTTCAATAAATGTGCTCTTTCCAGCGCCGGGTACACCGGTAATGCCGATGCGAATTGACCGTCCGGTGTGCGGCAGCAGCCTTTGAATTAGCTGCTGCGCCTTTTGCTGATGCCTCGGAGCGTTGCTTTCAATAAGCGTAATCGCCTGCGCTAAAAGCGTGCGATTATTTTGCCTCACTCCTTCTGCCAGCTCTTCAATCGTCACTGTTTTTTTCCGGAATACCCGCTTTGACGGCTGCGGCTGCACGCTTCCCTTCATAACCGATGTCGTGAAAGCATCCTGATTGTCCCCGTCCTCCGGAACCCGTTCTGGTCGCTTATTTTGCTCCATCGCCTATTCCACATCCTCGTCGCCAAGACGTTGCTGAATTTCCTCTAGCATTTTCTCAGCCGCTAATGGGATGATTGTTCCCGGTCCAAATACAGCCGCAGCTCCATGCTCATATAAGAACTTATAGTCTTGCACCGGAATGACGCCTCCAACAACCACAACGATATCCTCGCGGCCAAGCCGATGCAGTTCTTCAACAAGCTGCGGCAGCAGCGTTTTATGTCCGCCGGCAAGCGAGCTCATGCCAACGCAGTGCACATCGTTTTCAACAGCTTGACGCGCGGCTTCCTCGGGCGTTTGAAATAGCGGCCCGATGTCTACATCAAAGCCAAGGTCAGCATAGGCAGTTGCAACGACCTTGGCCCCGCGGTCATGACCATCCTGCCCGAGCTTTACCATAAGAATGCGCGGTCTGCGTCCCTCATGCTCGGCAAATGCATCAATTTTCCTACGGACTCGTTCTATCTCATCCTGCTTTTCATACTCGGAACGATATATGCCGCTTACAGATTGAATGACCGCTTTATGACGACCAGCAACGCGTTCAATCGCATCAGAAATTTCTCCAAGTGTGGCACGGGCACGCGCCGCCTCGATTGATAAAGCAAGCAAATTTCCTTTTCCTGTTTCAGCTGCCTTTATAATGGCTTCGAGGGCAAGCTGCACACGCCGCTTGTCTCTTGAGCGTTTTAATTCCTCTAATCTTGCTGCTTGCTTCTTTCGTACAGCCGTATTATCAATATTTAAAATTTCAAGCGGCTGCTCATTCTCTAAACGATACTTATTCACGCCGATAATCGGCTCTTTGCCAGAATCAATATGCGCTTGCCGGCGCGCTGCCGCTTCTTCAATGCGAAGCTTTGGAATACCTTTTTCGATCGCCTTTGTCATACCGCCTAAGGCCTCGATTTCTTCAATATGCTCTAAGGCACGCTCCATGAGCTGCGCAGTGAGTGTTTCTACATAATACGAGCCGCCCCACGGGTCAATTACCGAACAAATTCCGGTTTCCTCCTGTAAATATAATTGCGTATTGCGGGCAATGCGTGCCGAGAAATCGGTCGGCAGTGCAATCGCTTCATCTAGAGCGTTCGTATGCAGGGACTGCGTATGCCCGAGAGCTGCAGCAAGCGCCTCAATGCACGTACGTGCGACATTATTAAATGGATCCTGCGCCGTTAAGCTCCAGCCCGATGTTTGCGAGTGCGTGCGCAATGCTAACGACTTGCTGTCCTTTGGATTAAATTGCTTCATCAGCTTTGCCCATAGCAAACGACCTGCACGCATTTTTGCGACTTCCATAAAGTAATTCATTCCAATCGCCCAAAAGAAGGATAAGCGCGGCGCAAACGAATCGACGGCAAGACCAGCCTTAAGACCCGTACGGACATATTCCACACCGTTTAAAAGTGTATACGCAAGCTCCAAATCAGCTGGTGCCCCCGCCTCCTGCAAATGATAGCCCGAAATACTAATGCTGTTGAATTTTGGCATATGCTTAGACGTGTACGAGAAAATATCAGCAATAATACGCATCGATGTTTCCGGCGGGTAAATATACGTATTACGTACCATATACTCCTTTAAAATATCATTTTGAATCGTCCCGGACAGCTGCTCCTGCCTCACGCCCTGCTCCTCAGCCGTAACGATGTAAAAAGCGAGCACTGGAAGCACCGCACCGTTCATCGTCATAGAAACGGACATTTGATCAAGCGGGATACCATCAAACAAAATTTTCATATCTAAAATAGAATCGATGGCTACGCCCGCTTTGCCGACATCACCAACAACGCGAGGGTGATTCGAATCATAGCCGCGGTGCGTTGCCAAATCAAAGGCAACCGATAATCCCTTTTGTCCTGCAGCCAGATTTCGTTTATAAAAGGCATTGCTTTCCTCTGCAGTGGAAAACCCCGCATATTGCCGAACGGTCCATGGGCGGTTGGTGTACATCAGCGCATACGGCCCGCGGTGATACGGAGCAAAACCCGGCTTAAAATCTAGATAATCGAAGCTTTGGACATCCTCCTTTGTATAGAACGTTTTTATATCAATTTTCTCATTGGATGTGTAGGCTACTGCCGCATCTCTTGCCTGCCAGTCTTCATTTGCAAATATACTGGCAAAGTCCATTTCGGTAAACTTCGGCATAGTCATACAATCACCTCCAGCTGATTTTGAAGCTCATATAGCAATGGAAGAACCTGCTCTGCTTCCTGTAAAAAACCGCTTGCCCCTTTTTCCAAGAGCAATTGCTTTTCCTCTTCCGCAAACTGCCCGATGACAAATATTTTCCCAGGATATCCGGCTTGCCTAACGGTTGCAAGCGCTTCCTTTACTGTTCTCTGATCCCCCTCTAGAAATAATGCAGCGTGGTCCGCTCGGGCCATCATAGCTATCTCCGCTGTTTTCCTCTCTGTTGAAACATGATATCCGCATGCCTCCAGCATTGCTTTAACAAGAGGAGACAGTCCTTGATCTTTCATCTCCTTCTCAATTTGTACGATTAACGCTTGCGGACGCATTCCTGTTCGTTCCTCATACTTTTCTGCTGCTTCACGCATTCTCTCAAACGGCTCTGCATCTCTCATAGCCCGAAGCGGGGCAATACCTTCCCCTGCTCCGGCAAACATTGCAGTCATTTCACCAATTGTCGCACCTAGAGAGCATGCGTGCACGAGCTCAGTGAGCGTTCGCTCATCGCGCAGCAGCAAATCCCGCCGCATATGCTCCTTCAAAAGCCGCTGCTCCTTGTATGTAATCATCTCGGATATGCGATACTGTACCTTTTCCACCCCTTGTCCGTGCTCTACGCTTTGTCTTGGCTCATCCTTTTTCACATAGACGTTCGTTCCAACAATTTTTTGCTCAAGCGCCGTAATGCTGCGATAACGCTGCTTCGCTGTCTCCGAAATCCTTGTTTGCAGCCAGCCTTGCTGTAAAGACGCACTCATGCCGCCCATTGCTTCGATTTCCTGAAACAGCCCCCAGGCTTTTTCAGCAAGCTGCTCAGTTAATGCCTCAATATAGTAAGAACCGCTCGCAGGATCCAACACCTTTAACAGGTGAGACTCGCCGCACAAAATGTGCTGAATATTCCTTGCCCAGCGTTCGCTGTTTTCCTCTGAGATGCTGTATGCTTCGTTGTATGTACTAACATGGAGAGTATCTGTACCGCCTACGATTGCAGAAAACGCCTCTGTTGTGGCGCGAAGGAGATTTACATGGTGGTCGTACAATGTTTTTGTACGTCTTGATGTGCGTGTATGAAGATAAACAGTAGTTTCCTTTGCTCCGAAGCTCTCCGCCGTCTTTTTCCAAAGCACACGAATAGCACGAAGCTTCGCAATTTCCATAAATAGCTGTGTTCCGACAGAAAAGCTAAAGGTTAGCTGGCGGCACATATCATCTGCCGTTACACCTCGTTTGACGCCTTCACGAACATATTGGACAGCAGTTGCAAGTGCTGCTGCCAATTCTTGAACAGCGTTTGCTCCGGCATTATGATACCCGTCTGTACGTACAAAAATCGTTCGAACATTCGGAAGATGCTGCTTCGTCCATCTCACTGTACCTGCCATTGCATCAAAGCTTTGTTCTAGTGTAAAAGGTATACTTCCTTCCTCAGCAAGACAGCCGAGCGGGTCAGCTCCAATCGTTCCCGAAAGCGCTGCGCCGGTTTGCTTGCTGTAAGCTGCTGCAATCGCAAGCATCGGTGCAGCCCAATAGCCTGTATAAAGGAGCAATGAATGCCTCTCTAATGGCACCCCTTGTAGAATATGTTCAAGATCGGATACACAATTGATCGGAATCCCTGCCTGCAGCACCTCATTTGGAAGGGCCATATCAGAATCCTTTCCTTGCCGCGTAGCTTTATCAAGCAGCAAATGTAAAACACTTTGCCCATGCACGATCGCCTGCAGCACCTTTTGATTTATCTCGGACGGACTATTCCCAACAATTTCCTGTGCAATCATATCCCTGTATACCGGAAATAAGCTTGCTGCTTGCGCGAGCCTTGCAGAGTTCGCATCCTCTTTTGTATACAATGGCTTTAATGTAATATTCTCATACGTATCAGTAAAAGTGCTGTCAAAGGGCTTTCCCTTTAAGTTTTTTTCGGCAAGCTGCTTCCATGCCTCATAGCTAACATTCTCAAACTCTTGGAACGTGCATTTCCCCATCCCTTCGCCCCCTTTGTCTGTCCTTACTCAGCCTAAATCAAAGAGATTAAATTTTCAAAACTATCTAACAATTAAAGTTTATTATAAAATAGGTATGGTAGTAAATAGAAATTGCTTCAAACTGTCGAGGTGTTAAAATAATGCAGAAACATTTCATAAATGTAGATATATACAAAAAACACCTTTAATTTAAAGTTACATTAAATTAAACAGTAAAGATGGTAAAGAACAATACTCTTTACCATCCTTTTTATCTATAAGAAGTAATAAACTATATAGTCACTTACGTTAATGATTGACCACACGAAAGACCTATTGTGGCAGACTACTGCCACAATAACTCTCTTTGCAAAACATAGCATGCAGCAAAAATAGACCTCTATCTTTGCTTACCTAGTAAACGAAGATAGAGGTCTTATTTTATAAGTGTTTAACCATCTTAATATATTTAAGGAGCCCCTTCTTTTTTACACTTTTTTACTCGATTTGTTATTTTTTTAGGTGATAAGGGATTGTAGCAATGACAATATCCTTTCTCCATAAGAGAACCGTGCGTAAAAGAAGTGCTGTTTGGTTATGAAGAAAGACATGCCACCATTTTTTCACAAAGAATTGTGGGATAAGAACCGTAATATATTTTCCTCTTTCGCTTTCCTCCAGTGCATCTATATACTGAAGCAGCGGCATGAGCAAGCTTCGATAAGGGGAATGAACAGCGACGAGGGGAATATCAAGTCCCATCTCTTGCCACTTTTTCTCTGCCCGTTCCTTTTGCTGTTCATCAAAGTACACAGTCAGTGCCACAACATCATTCGATATACTTTTTGCGTAGCCAATAGAGTTAATGGCTACACGGCTTACACTGGAAATCGGAATAATCACCTTAGAAGGAGAAACCTTCACCAATTGCTTTGGATCTTGTCCTTGAAGACTAAGTTGACTTGCCAAGTCAGAATAGTGCTGATGAACTTTATGAAATAAAAACACTATACATGGAATCGCCACTACTACCATCCAAGCGCCGGTTTGAAATTTGGCTACACCAGTTATGATCGTAACAATTCCAGTTATAATCATCCCAATCCCTACAACAAGGATTTTGGACCAAACCTTCTGTTGTGACTTTCGTTCTAAAAAGTATTTAATCAGTCCATATTGCGCAATCGTAAAAGACAAGAATACACCAACGGCATAAAGTGGTACGAGTGCATGGGTATCTCCTTGGAAAAAGATGATTAAAAGGATAGCCAAGACACTTAGAAAGAGAATACCATTGGAGAATACTAATCGATCTCCTCGTGTTGTCAAACTTCTTGGGAGATAGCCATCTTGTGCAATAATGGAAACAAGCTGCGGAAATCCAGCAAAAGCGGTATTGGCAGCTAGAAATAAAATGATCATGGTAAAGATTTGAACAAAGTAGTAGAAGAACCCCTTTCCAAAAACATGATCCGCAATTTGGGAGACAACTGTTTCATTTTCTTTTGGTGTAACACCAAATCCATTAGCTAAAAACGTAATCCCCAGGAACATGATTCCTAACAGAAATGACATCCAAAACATCGTAATGATCGCATTTTTAGAGCTAGGTTCACGGAAAGCAGGAACTCCGTTACTAATGGCCTCTACACCTGTTAATGCTGAACAGCCGGAGGCAAAAGCCCGTAATAGCAAAAAGCTTGTTCCCAGCGAAGAGAATAAGGAAAAGTGCTCTGCTTCATGCGGGACTGATAAATGATGCCAATCTCCCGTTTGCAGCTTCCAAATTCCAACTCCAATCATGATGAGGATTGACGCTACAAAGATGTATGTCGGAAACGCAAAAATACTGGCAGACTCTCGAATCCCTCTCAAGTTAATAATCATTAATACAATGACAAGTACCACTGCTAACTCGACACGATAGGGAAGTAAAGCAGGAAAAGCTGACAACAAAGCAGCCACTCCAGAACTAATACTTACCGCAACAGTTAATACATAGTCAATCATTAAAGCTGCACCAGCTGTCAGACTCGTATTTCGTCCTATATGCTCACGAGCTACAATGTAGGCTCCCCCGCCAGATGGAAAACTGTGAATCACCTGGCGATATGAAAGAGTAACAATTAATAGCAGCAATATGATAGCAAGCGCAATAGGAAGAGAATACATAAAGGCTTGCGTACCAATTAAGACTAAAACAAGTAAAATTTCTTCCGTAGCGTACGCGACAGAGGAGAGTGCATCAGATGAAAATACAGCTAATGCTTTCTTTTTTGTTAGCTTCGCTTCTGAAAGTTGTTTGGTAGGAACAGGAGCTCCTATCAACAACCTTTTCCAATAATTCATTTTGGAATCCTCCATTACCTTGTTGTTTATCCTTCTTAATTTAACTCGTACATGGCATTTTCTAAAAATAGAATATAAAATATGTGCTTTAGCAAAACTATTACAAGAGGGAAGCTCTAGAATATAAAGCTCCTCAAATGACGATTGCTGTCATAAGTTCTCACATGCCAATCATTGTTTTTGATTTTCCTTGATTACAACACCTGACCACTTTTTAAGATCGATTCTAGATATCATAAATCTAATGAATGCACTACCAGAATGACATTCGACTCTCTTCTTTTTTTAAAAAAAGTTATTTTTTTCCAATTGTTAAATGTAAAAAGGACACTGAGGTATCACCCAGTGTCCTTTAAAAAAGGCAACACAAAAGTAGACCTCCTCTCCAAACGCTTACGAGGTTAGCTGTCGGATTCGGGCCTAAAGAGTAGCCCTACCTTCAGTAAGAAGGATTCACCCCAAGTGACGATGCACATAATTTGGGTCCCCCGTTCCTTTACGGATTTAGCGATATAAGGTTGCTTTGCAGCGGTATAATTTGGTTTCTGTTTGTTACTATACTCTTCCTCATTTTTGTTGTAAAGAGGGGGGAGCATTAAAATAAAAAATTTACAATGTAAAAATTAAGAATTTGTATCTTTTCGTATAATTGAAAATAAAACAATGGATGATTCCTCCTTATAAATTTGGGAAAATATACATTTAGAAAAAGATTGAAAGGCACAAATAAAGATTATATGATATGTAATATAATCTTTCGTGTAAGAAAATCTAACGTAGTTATGTTAAAATTTATTTTCTTTTTATGTAAATGGAGGAATAAAGTATGCAAATGGGTGATTCGATCTTTGTATTTCTTGCAACAGTTATGGTTATGTTGATGACACCAGGTTTAGCTTTATTTTATAGTGGCATGGTGAGAAGTAAAAACGTTCTAAGTACAACTATGCACAGTTATGGCTCCGTTGCAATCGTTTCTATTTTATGGATTATAGTCGGATATTCTCTTTCATTTGCTCCAGGAGGGAATGCTTGGATTGGAGGCTTGGATTGGGTAGGGTTAAAAGGTGTTTCCTTTAAACCAAATCCTGATTATAGCGGAACGATTCCTCATAACCTATTTATGATGTTTCAAATGATGTTTGCGGTTTTAACTCCTGCTATTATGTCAGGTGCTCTCGCAGAACGCATGCGTTTTTCAGCTTTTATTTTGTTTACATCACTATGGACAGTCATCGTATATGCTCCTGTTGCTCATTGGGTATGGGGAGTAGGGGGGTGGTTACGTGAACTAGGTGCTCTTGACTTTGCAGGAGGAGCCGTTGTTCATATTTCATCTGGTGTCGCAGGTTTAGTATTGGCTATCGTATTAGGGAAACGAAAGAATGCAAACACAACAACTCCACATAACTTGCCGCTCACGGTACTAGGAGCAGGAATCCTTTGGTTTGGTTGGTTTGGCTTTAATGTTGGCAGTGCGTTATCGTTAAACGATGTAGCAATGATCGCATTTGTAAATACAAATACAGCCGCCGCAGCAGGTATCGTCGGTTGGGTTCTAGTTGAATGGCTCATCAATAAAAAACCAACTATGCTAGGTGCTGTATCGGGTGCATTAGCTGGTCTGGTTGCGATTACACCAGCTTGTGGATTTGTTACACCTTTTGCCTCTATTTTAATTGGTTTTATTGGCGGTGCTATCTGTTTCTGGGCTATTTTTTCGTTGAAGGCGAAGCTTGGCTATGATGACGCATTAGATGCATTTGGACTACATGGTATTGGTGGAACATGGGGCGCCATCGCAACAGGGTTATTTGCTACTACATCTGTCAACTCAGCTGGGGCAAACGGATTATTTTATGGTGATGCGAGCTTACTTTGGAAACAAATTATTGCAATTATTGCAACATATCTATTTGTTGCAGTCGTAACTTATATTATTATTAAAGGTGTAAGCATTTTTATGCCTATTCGTGTAAGTGATGAGGAAGAAGCGCTCGGACTTGATATTACACTGCACGGCGAAAAAGCGTATCACGAATAAATTTTAGGAAAAGGGTGATTGTATGAGTGATAAGTTAACAAAAATTGAAATTATTACACGCCCTATCAAATTCGATGAATTAAAACAAGAATTAGCAAAAATTGGTGTTAGTGGTTTAACTGTTTCAAATGTGCTCGGATGTGGTTTGCAAAAGGGTTTTACGGAATTATATCGTGGTGTCAAACGTGAAGTGGATATGCATGAACGCATTAAACTTGAAATTGTCGTTTGTAAAGTACCTGTCCAATCAGTCATTGATACTGCTCGCCGAGTATTAAAGACGGGACAACCTGGAGATGGGAAAATCTTTGTGTATGAAATTGCGAATGCAATCAAAATCCGGACGGGTGAAGAAGGGTGCGATGCATTGCAAAACGAGAAATAAGATGAACATAGCCAAATAAAAAAGAGCTTGTATCAATAATTACTTAGTAATTGTCGATACAAGCTTTTGATTTCAATGTTTATTTAGGGTTATACATAAATTAAAGGTGGGTTTTTCATATTATAGGTTGTACCTTTTTTGATTACTCGTTCTTCTTTCCTAGCAAGGCATATGCTTCAACCATTCGTTTATGAGAGCCGATCATGTCATCCGGCAGCTCGTTGATGGCGAAGAATTGCAGTGCATATGCCTCATTCTGATTCACCGTAAGCTCTCCTTCATAGTCATGCGTATAATATGCTGCCGTTACAGTTTGAAATTCATCTCCATTAGCCAGCTTCACAAAATAATTTGGCCCTGAGTAGACATTCATGAGCTGCAGCTGTTTCACCTGTATACCCGTTTCCTCTAGCACCTCACGCCGAGCTGTATCCTCGGGGGATTCTCCAAGCTCCATTAACCCTCCCGGAAGACCCCACCTGCCGCGCGGCTCTGTACGCTGCTGCAGCAGAACGCGCCCTTTATCGTCGAGCAAAAGCACAACTGCACCAAAAAGGATGAGCGGCCTATGTCCGACAAGCTTTCGTAATTCTTCTACATATCCCATATTCGCAAGCCTTTCTTTTTTGTTTTTTCACTTCATTCTTTTAGCTTACTATAACTCTTCCCTTTTTGACCGCCAATTTTTTTCTTCTCTTCAATGAAAATATTTCATATACATATGGCAAAGGGAGGGATAGATTCATGGCGTATATGTATTCAAAGGGCTGGTATATTCAGCAATTAAAAGCGGTTGGGATTTCAAAGCATGAGCAGCGGAAGCTTGAATTGTATAAAACGCATGTTATCGCCAATTTATATCGCATCCATGTAGAGGGGAAAGAAAAACAGCAATAAGAAACGCTTGCCAAACAGGGCAAGCGTTTTTTTATATTTTGACAAGGTGTAAATTTCCAGGTGAAAGCTGATTCGGCGCAGCATGGAATTTTAGGAATAAAGTATAAGTGCAGCTGCGCCTCTGTCTTCATCCAAGGGCTCGCCAATCGGCGGTTTTTCTTTATTGCAAAATACGCAAATATACCCAAAGCCAAACAACATTGGATGTCCATAGGCAGGAAAAGCAAGTGAGAAGGAACGCGTGGTGTAAGCGTTTTCTATAAGAGTAGGCAACAGAAAAGGAAAAGAAGAGGAACAAAGCAAAGCCAAGATAGCTGAGTATCTTTTCATAGGTCAAAGAAGCATTCAACTCTAAATGAAGGGCTATAAAAATGACTTTGTATAGTGCGTATACAATAGCTGTCAGGATATAGAATACGATGATTTTCCAAATTTTCACATATATTCCTCCTAAAAGGAGATATATCCCCTCAAATTAACCATGTCTGAATGAAGCATATAATTATTCTTTTCAACTAATATCTTCCATTTACCTTCTTAAGTTTCCTATTTTTTATAACCCAAAATATTACATAATTCCCAAAATATAAGTTTCTCTGCTAATCTCTCCATTACGTTAACAATTATCATGAAAGCAGTGCCCTAAAAGCAGGATTAATGCTGTACAATGCGAGGTCATGGATTCCCATAAACAAAAGAAGGATGATCTAACACACACATCAGTGTATGTTTGGATCATCCTCCTCGTTTCCCATTCTTGCAGCCGTTAGTAAATCGGCGTATGTTCTTCTGATGTATTCTCCAAAATTTCCTTCACACGCGCTAAAAATTTCCCGCAAATCAAGCCGTCCAGCACACGGTGATCAAGAGACAGACAAAGATTGACCATATCGCGAATAGCTAACATGCTGCCATCTATCACCACGGGACGCTTCACAATCGTCTCGACCTGTAAGATTGCCGCCTGCGGGTAATTAATAATGCCCATCGACTGAACGGACCCGAACGAGCCTGTGTTGTTGACCGTAAACGTCCCGCCCTGCATATCATCCGGTTTTAAGGTTTTGGTTCGTACCTTACGCGCAAGCTCAGAAATATCGCGTGCGATGCCCTTAATTGTTTTTTCATCCGCATGCTTAACCACAGGAACAAACAGCTCGTTTTCTGTAGCAACGGCAATGGAGACATGAACATCCTTTTTCTGAATAATCGTATCTCCCGCCCACATGGAATTCACCTGTGGAAATTCCTTTAAGGCTTGTGCGACTGCTTTTACAAAAAACGCAAAGTACGTTAAGTTGAAGCCTTCACGTTCCTTGAATTCATCCTTAATGCGATCGCGGTAAGCAACGAGATTCGTTACATCCACCTCGACCATCATCCAAGCATGAGGGATTTCATGCTTGCTGCGCAGCATATTCGCAGCAATTGTCTTGCGCACGCCGGATACAGGGATAATGGCATCCCCCTTCATGGCCGGCATAACCACTGCGCGAGGCAGCACCTTCGTTTCAGCCTCTTTCGGTCTCGGCTCTTCCTTCAGCTCTTGCTGTGCAGCAGGAGCCGGCGTTTCTGTCGACACTTCTGGCAGTGCTTCTGGGAGTGCTGCCTGCGGTGTTGGGATACTGCCAAGCTCTACCAGCTTGAGCAAATCTTTTCGCGTAATCCGGCCGTTTAGTCCCGTACCATGCACCTGCTGCAAATCGATTCCATGCTCCTCTGCAATCCTTAAGACAGCTGGGGAGTAACGCACCTTCTGAGCAGGCGCTTTTGTATCCATGCTTGCCTGAATCCCTTCCTCGGCTCCGCCTAATTGAATGTCTGCTTCCTTCTTCTCTACCTCTATCGTACAAATCACTTCTCCAACTAGAAGCGTATCCCCTTCATCTGCAACCAATTCTTGAATTACACCTTCAAAGGAAGACGGAATTTCGGCATTTACTTTATCTGTCATAACCTCAGCAAGCGGGTCGTACTTCTTCACATAGTCTCCTGCGGATACAAGCCATTTGCTAATTGTACCTTCCGTTACGCTTTCACCGAGCTGGGGCATTATAATTTTTTCAAGAGTCATTGCTGTTCCTCCCCCGATTAAAATTCTGCAAGCTCGCGCATCGCTTTTTCAATTTTGTCCGGGTTTACCATAAAGAACTTCTCCATCGTCGGTGCATACGGCATTGCTGGTACGTCCGGCCCTGCTAGACGCTTAATCGGCGCATCCAGCTCAAATAAGCAATGTTCTGCAATGATTGCTGCTACCTCGCTCATTACACTTCCTTCTTTATTATCCTCTGTCACAAGAAGCACCTTTCCCGTTTTGGATGCAGCTTCAATAATCGCTTCTTGATCAAGCGGGTACACCGTACGCAAATCAAGAATATGAGCGCTGATTCCATCCTGCGCCAATTTCTCGGCCGCCTGCAGCGCAAAATGCACGCATAAGCCGTATGTGATAACTGTAATATCCTCACCCTCGCGCTTCACGTCCGCTTTGCCGATCGGCAGTACGTAATCTGTATCCGGCACCTCCCCTTTTATAAGGCGGTAGGCGCGCTTATGTTCAAAAAACAGCACAGGATCCGCGTCGCGAATCGCTGCTTTTAATAAGCCCTTTGCATCATACGGAGTCGAAGGAATCACAATTTTCAAACCCGGCTGATTAGCAAAAACCGCTTCTACAGATTGCGAGTGGTAGAGCGCACCATGCACGCCTCCTCCAAACGGAGCGCGGATCGTTACCGGACAAGTCCAGTCATTGTTAGAACGATAGCGAATTTTTGCCGCCTCGGAAATAATTTGGTTTACAGCCGGCATGATAAAGTCAGCAAACTGCATTTCCGCAACAGGACGCATGCCATACATGGCCGCACCGATTGCTACGCCGGCGATGGCCGATTCCGCAAGCGGCGTATCCATGACGCGATCCTCGCCAAAGGCGTCATATAAGCCTTGCGTTGCTTTAAATACGCCTCCTTTTCGTCCTACGTCCTCTCCTAGCACAAATACGCGTCTATCTCGTTCCATTTCCTCGCGCATCGCCATTGTAATGGCATCAATAAAAGACATTACCGCCATAAGATGTTCCTCCTTATTCCCCGTATACGTATCGCAGCGCAGCTTCAGGATCTGCGTAAGGAGCTTGCTCTGCATACTCTGTCGCTTCGTTTATAATCGTCGTAATTTCATCTAACAGCTGCTGTTCTTTTTCATCTGTCAGTATGCCGGCTTCCCTTAAATAGAGGGCAAAGGTGTGGATTGGATCTTTTTTCTTTGCCTCCTCCACTTCCTCTTTCGTCCGGTACGCACGGTCATCATCATCGCTTGAGTGCGCCGTTAAACGATAGGAGACAGCTTCAATTAAGGTTGGCCCTTCTCCTCTGCGCGCACGATCTGCCGCTTCCTTTACGACTCGGTAAACCTCAAGCGGATCATTTCCGTCCACTGTATAACCCGGCATACCGTATCCAATTGCACGATCTGATACGTTTTTGCAGCCTAATTGCTTTTCAACTGGTACGGAAATCGCGTATTTATTATTTTCGCACATAAAAATAACAGGAAGCTTATGAACGCCGGCAAAGTTCGCTCCTTCGTGAAAATCTCCTTGATTCGAAGAGCCTTCCCCGAACGTTACAAAAGTGACTAAATCCTTTCCGTCTAATCGTCCGGCAAGCGCAATGCCAACTGCATGAGGCACCTGCGTTGTTACCGGAGAAGATCCGGTAACGATGCGATTTTTCTTTTGTCCAAAGTGGCCTGGCATTTGCCGGCCGCCAGAGTTTGGATCCTCCGCCTTCGCAAACGCAGAAAGCATTAGTTCCTTTGCCGTCATTCCAAATGTTAGCACAACGCCCATATCACGGTAATACGGCAAGATATAGTCCTTATCCCGGTCAAGTGCAAACGCCGCTCCAACCTGTGCTGCTTCCTGTCCTTGACACGAAACAACAAATGGAATTTTCCCAGCGCGGTTTAATAACCACATCCGTTCGTCGATTTTGCGTGCCAGCAGCATCGTTCGATACATATCTAATACCGTTTCATTCGTTAAGCCAAGCTCTTCGTGACGCAATGTATTTTGAATCATCAATTTCCCCTCCCAAATTACGAATGCAGCGCTTTTCCATCCACTGCCAAGGCGGCTTCCCCGATTGCTTCGGATAAGGATGGATGCGGGTGAATCGTTTTTCCGATTTCCCACGGTGTCGCGTCAAGTACACGCGCCAAGCCTGCTTCAGAAATCATGTCTGTTACGTGCGGGCCAATCATATGAATGCCGAGTATATCATTTGTTATCTTATCAGCAATGATTTTTACAAATCCGTCAGTTTCCCCGTAGACGAGTGCCTTGCCAATGGCGCGAAATGGAAATTTCCCAATCTTCAACTGACAGCCTCGTTCCTTTGCTTCCTGCTCTGTATAGCCTACGGACGCGACTTCGGGACTGCTGTATACACACCTTGAAACGTACGAATAATCAATCGGAAGCGGCTTTTGCCCGGCAATATGCTCCACTGCGATTATTCCTTCATGCGAGGCCGCATGCGCCAGCTGCAAGCCGCCAATTACATCGCCGATTGCATATATATGTGACTCCTTTGTTTGATAATATCCATTCGTTTGAATATAACCGTTTTCTATCACGATATCTGTATTTTCTAAGCCAAAGCCTTCAATATTCGCTTGTCTCCCAACAGACACAAGCATAGTTTCAGCAGTAAACTCTGCTCGCCCACCTTGGTGCTCCGCTTGAATTTTCACACCGTTTTCCTTCACAAGCGTCTCCGGCAATACCTTCGCACCGGTTACAACGCGGATGTCTTTTTTCTTTAAAAGACGTTCCATTTCCTTTGAAATGTCCGCATCCTCAGATGGTAATATACGATTGGCATATTCAAGCACCGTAACCTCTGCGCCAAAATCAGACAGCATCGATGCCCATTCAATACCAATCACACCGCCGCCTACAATGATAATCGATTTCGGTACCTTCTGCATTTGCAAGGCATGATCAGAAGACATGACGTATACACCGTCTAATTCTAAGCCAGGAAGTGATTTTGGCCTAGATCCTGTTGCGATTATTACGTTTTTCGGAAGAAGCATTTCATTTTCTCCCCCGCTCTTCATCTCAACAGAAATCGTCCCTGGCATCGGCGAAAAGATAGAAGGCCCTAAAATACGGCCGTATCCCTCATATACATCAATTTTCCCTTGCTTCATCAAATGCTGTACGCCTCGGTACAGCTGATTCACAACGCTGTCCACACGCGTTCGCACCTTTGAAAAGTCAAGCGCCACATCACTCGTGATTATGCCAAACTCCTCACTTTTTTTCGTTGTCCTATATACTTCCGCACTGCGCAGCAGCACCTTGCTTGGAATGCATCCCGCGTGCAGGCAAGTGCCGCCAAGCTTTCCTTTTTCCACAAGCGCTGTTTTCAATCCCAGCTGCGAAGCGCGGATTGCAGCGACATAGCCGCCTGTGCCGCCGCCAATGATGACTAAATCATATTCTGTTGCCATGTTCTTCAGCCCCTGCCTACCATTTCTCTTACAATATACTCTTTTGCACTTTCCTCTTTGAGAAGAACACAAAGCGCTCCCTCAGTCACGTAATGACATCGGCACTCCGGGAGACGCTCTTGTATTTCCCTGATGAGACATTTACTGTATGCCAATCCGCCTGTTAAAATAATAGCATCTATATTTCCTATTAGCACGGCGCTTGCCGCGCCAATTTCCGATATGCCATGGCGCGGTATACAAGCTCAGCCTCCCTCAATGGCCGCAGCAACCCGTCTCAGCCGAAAATAGCGCGGAGCTTTGAGGTATTGCTGCCATAGGAATGGAGAACTGCTAAAATCGCCTCATTCTGAAACTCGTGCTGATCGATAGTACACAGATATATTCCGAGCTTATCCTCGCTGTGTCAAATCGTTTCTTCTAGAATAGATCGTTCATTGTCAAAGACTCTTATTTTTGTAGATGTACTTCCCGGATCGATGATACGGATGTGAAATCTATGCAAAGATGCTTCCTTCATAACCATTACGCGAAAAACAAAAGATTTCCTTCCACTCTCTCCTTTAAATTAACGACGGCTTAAAATATGATGGCCGTTTTGTAAGAATGTGCTTCTTGCATGCTTCATAAGCTCAATACGCTCCTCCGCCAAGCGGTCTGCCGCCAGGTATGTCGGAATGCCGTCTCGCTTTGAAATTTCAATAACCTTCTCGATATTTTCATACACTGCTTCAACCTTTTTAAGGGCCCGCTCTCTATTATAACCGTATAGTTCATCCGCGACATTAATCACACCGCCCGCGTTGATCACATAATCAGGCGCATAGATGATACCTATGTTGTGCAATACATCTCCGTGACGGTTTTCCTTCAACTGATTGTTGGCTGCTCCTGCAATGACCTTCGCTTTCAGCTGAGGAATCGTATGATCATTTACAGTTGCACCGAGCGCGCACGGCGCATAAATATCGCACTGTACACTGTAAATCTCTTGCGGGTCAACAGCTTTTGCCCCAAATTCTTCTACAGCGCGCTGGACCGACTCTTTATGGATATCGGTCACAATAAGCTTGGCTCCTTCTTCATACAAGTGCTTGCATAGATTGTAGGCTACATTTCCAACACCTTGCACAGCAATTATTTTTCCTTCTAAGCTATCTGTACCAAACGCTTCCTTTGCCGCTGCCTTCATCCCGCGATATACACCAAATGCTGTCACTGGAGAAGGATTACCCGAGGAACCAAACGAAGGGGAAATACCTGTTACATAGTCTGTTTCTTCATGAATAATGTCCATATCCGCTACTGTTGTGCCAACATCCTCAGCCGTAATGTAACGTCCGTTCAAGCCTTGAACAAAGCGGCCAAACGCTCGAAACAGCGCCTCGCTTTTATCCCTTCGCGGGTCGCCGATAATTACGGCTTTGCCGCCTCCCAAATTCAGGCCTGCCGCAGCATTTTTATATGTCATGCCTTTTGCGAGGCGAAGAACATCTTCAATCGCTGCTTCCTCAGAATCATACGTCCACATCCGTGTTCCGCCAAGAGCCGGACCAAGCGTTGTATCATGAATACAAATAATGGCCTTTAAACCAGAGACCCGATCTTGACAAAATAACAATTGTTCATAATCATACTTCTCCATGTACTGGAAAATTTCCACCTTTTGTTCCCCCTTGTATGTCTACCCATGATGATAAAACAGCCATCGCTGCTAAAGCTGACGAATAAAGTTTGGTTTTCACCGTATCCGAACGCGACACTACAACAATTGGGGTATTTGAGCCTGCAACCATCGCACTGATCCGTGCATATGCGAAATAAACAAGTCATTTGTATGAGAGATTACCTGCTTCCATGTTCGGAACGAGTAAACTATATGCATCTCCCGCAGCATCTACAGTTCTTTTTCCTGCTGCGGAATTTTTTTGATAAGCATATCTAAATCTGTTTCCAGCCTTCCTTATTTTACCCTCGCTCTTTTAGCAAGCAAATACTATTCCATTTTTGTGTAAAATAAGAAAAGCGGACACGGTCCGCCCTGGACCACGGGAGCTGGACAGCGTCCCTGCAAAAAGGTATGCTTTCTGATCTTCTAAAAAATAACCTCCTTTATAAACCGAGGGAAATCTATTGAAAGACAATGCGAATCATTCTAAAAGCTGCAGAAAAACTATGCAAAAACCTACATGCTATGCAAATTATTGCGTGCTATTTTTTGCATGCTCATATTTATCAAGCTTATAATACAGGTTTCGGAGGGAGATGCCCAATGCTTTTGCTGTTTTTGTTTTATTGCCCCCAAACCTGTCTAAGTACTCAGTAATAATTCGCCCTTCAAATTCCGCAACCAGCTTCTCAAGCGAGGCTGTCTCTACAGATGCTTCTGAAGCTTTCTTTACTGTTTCCACTTCTTTTTCAGAAAGAAGCGATGGTAAATGCGAGATATCGATGTACATCTCATTATAATTCATAAAAATAATAGCTCTTCCTAAAATATTTTCGAGCTCACGGACGTTTCCCGGCCAATCGTACATTTGTAAACGTTGTATTGCCGATTTGGTTAATCCTTCTACATTTCGTCCATAATCTTGGTTAATTTTCTGAATAAGCCGTTCGGCAATCGCGGGAATATCCCCCTTGCGCTGCCGCAGCGGCGGGATATAAATCGGAATTTTATTAACTCGATAATATAAATCCTCTCGAAATTTCCCTTCTAAAATCGCCCTCTCTAAATTCACATTCGTCGCTGCAATCACGCGCACATTTACCGAGATTGGCATCGTGCCGCCGACGCGGACAATTTCCTTTTCCTGCAGGACGCGAAGCAGCTTTGCTTGCGTGCTCGCTGATAGCTCGCCAATTTCATCAAGAAAAATACTTCCATTGTTCGCCTCTTCAAACAATCCTCGTTTTCCGCCGCGCTTTGCTCCAGAAAAGGCCCCCTCTTCATAGCCAAACAATTCACTTTCGAGAAGAGATTCCGAAAGTGAGGCGCAGTTGACGCGAATAAATTTATTGTACTTGCGGTTGCTGCCATTATGAATAGCATGCGCGAACAATTCCTTGCCCGTACCAGATTCTCCGCGCAGCAAAACAGTGGCCGGCGTATTTGCCCCGAGTTTCGCCTGCTCAATGGCAAGAGAAATTCCCTCCGAGGAGCCGATAATATCTTCAAATGAATATTTCGCCTCCAGTGTACGGATAATTTGACGGGCAAGCTGCAGTTCTCCGGTTAGCTTTTGAATTTCCGAAACATCGCGTATCACGCCAACGCTTCCCTTTAAAATACCGTCTACAATGACAGGTGCAACATTAACGATTACATCGCGCTTTTTATGTCCGACCTTCATCTGAATGCCGCGGACGGGACGGCGCGTTTGCAGCACCTTCATATGCATGCTCTCTCCTTCAGCGATATCGGCGGTGGCCGGCTTTCCAATCACATCCTCCCGCTCTAGGCCTGTCAGTCTTGTGTAAGCGGGGTTAATCATGATACCGCGCCCCTTTTCATCCACAACGGAAATTGCCTCCTCTGAAGAATGGATAATCGCCTCCAGCAGCATTTGGATTTCTTTTAAATTCGTTACCTCTTCCGCTAAGCTTACAACTTCTGTAATGTCTTTAAAAACAGCGAATGCTCCTGTTATATCTCCATCCTCACCTATAATAGGAATACGCGTCGTAATAATTTTGGTGCCATTTTCAAGCTCAAGCTCCTGGTGAACCTCAATGACTCCAGTACGGAGTACACGGGGAAGCTTGCTCCCCGCAATCACTTCTACTATGTATTTTCCGATGACCTCATCCATTTTATAGCCAGTCATCTTTTCTGCACTTTTGTTAAATAACGTAATACACCCAGTCCGATCCACAACAATCATACCATCATGAGCGGAGTTGAAAATTAAATCCCTCTGCTTGGATTGTTCCTTAAGCTGTACAATAAGCAAATCCTTTTCCTGCACAAGCCCGGCAATCAGCTTTGCAGCCGCACCAGGGACGATAATAGCATGCTCCCCTCTCTCTTGTAAAAGAGCTTGATACATGTCTTGCCGCCCTGTTGTATCAAAAATAACATGCACCTCTGTTTGTCCAACCGTTCTCCAATCGGTTTCCGTTCGAATGCCAAATTGTTTTGCCAGCACCATTCCCGGTGCTGCTTCGTTACAGTCAACCATTACCTTGACATCAAGAACATTCGATTGCTTCAGCAAACGTAAAATGGCACTCCCGCCTTTTCCTGCCCCGATAATCATGACCTTTCGCTTCACATTTGTCATCTCCCCGGACAAATCATGCAAGATTTTTCATACACTTATCATACTTACTTTAATACTTCTTGACAAATAAATACAAGCTGTAAGATGCTTTTATATAAATAGGAATTTTCTGAAAGGAAGACAGACATATGATCCGTTTCATCGCCCTGCTGCTCGCTCTCATTCCCATTTTCCTTGCTGTCACAGGAATCAAGCTCATGCGTGATACCGTATTTGCTATTTTACAGCCGCCTCTCCCTGCATTATGGGTGCAATTTCTGATAGGCCTTGTATTGTTTGGAGTCGGTATATACGTGTTCGGAGGCTTTATCCTGCACCGCGATCGAAAGCGCAACAAAGTGCAGGCCCGGTTTCGAAAATAATGAAAACTTGCCAATTGCAAGCTGTTAGCGAAGACAGAGGCGCAGCTGCACTGGTATGAACGAAACTATTAAAGCCTGCCCATGCTCCTGTAAAAGAGAATAACCCGCGCATAAGGCGCTTTGTTCCTTTGGCCTAGGGTTATTCTGCAGGAGCTAGACAACACTCCAAAAGGTTATTCTTTCTAGAAGAGGAGTTTCTCAGAGGAGAATCTCCTCTTTGCGGCGCAGTATGCGAACAGCCCTATCCGGATAATCTGTGATAACAGCGGAAATTCCAAGCTTCCCAAGCTTCCGCAGAGATTCCTCATCATTGACCGTATACGGTCTCACCGCAATATTATTTAGCATCGTCAGCCGCATCACCGGCACTGCAATGTACCTATAATTCGGATGAATCGCGCTGGCGCCTAATCTTTTTGCATACAGCCATGGAATACGCACACCAAACTTATATAAGAGAGCAGTTTCGATATCCAGCGCCAGCTCACGGCATTTGACTATGCTCATGTGAGAGAAAGAAGAGAAAACGGTGCGCTGCTCTAAACTATATTTTCGCACAAGGGTAATGACTTCCTCTTCTAGCCCGCGGTATTTACGTTTATTATTTTTAAACTCAATATTAATGAGCAGCTCAGTTTTGCTCAGCCAGCGCAGTACCTCCTCCAATGTCGGAATAGCGCAAAAACCGGTTTTCTCGCTAAACGTATGGCTCGCATCAAGCTTTGACAGCTCATCATATGTATAATCAATAACCGCCCCGCTGCCATTTGTCGTCCGATCAACCGTTTCATCGTGAATCACAACAACCGTTCCATCCTTCGTCATTTGTACATCGAGCTCAATACCATCAGCACCAAGCCGTGCCGCTTCTTGAAAGGACGGCATTGTGTTTTCTGGAAACGTACCCGCCGCGCCGCGGTGTCCAAAGATAAGCGTCATGATTCATCCCTCCCTGTTATGTTATACTATACAAAAAAGGAGGGAAAGTCATGCGACCTTTACAACTTTCACCGGAGACTGCTGTCAAGCTGGCAAAGGCTTTAAATGTGCCGCTTGAGCAGCTTATGCATATGCCGCAGCATATTTTAGTTAAGAAGCTTATGGAGCTTGAGAAACAGAAGAAGGAAGAAAATTAAAAAGCAGGGGGAACCTGCTTTTTTCCTTATATCAATGTATTCGAAGCCCCTAGCTCGTCTCTCTTCCTATTGCGGCTCCCGCATCAATCAAATCTCCTTTTTTAATGGATTGACTGCTTAAAAGGATTTTGCAGCCTCTGCCTTCAAATTAACTGTACCCTCTCCATGCAGTTTCATAATCGCTTTTGTAATATCGGAAAGTGTAAACGGACCATCGGACATGCCCAATATTTTACTGGGGTTTTTAAATATAAATCAGCAAAGTCATACCATGAAATTTTGGTATAATTCGATTTATAACAAATTACCACTATATAGAATAGGAGCACTTATGAAAAAACAATTCACCTTGCTAGCAGTTACAATCCTTAGTCTATTTGTACTTGCCTCATATTTATTTCATCTGCCAACTAAAAAGGCTAACCCCAAAAGTCACATTACGTGCCTTTTTGAGGTTAGCCCTTTTCATTGGTTTTAGTTCATTAATTAGCAATTTTCACTGTTCGTCCTGGCAGCGTCGTTACCTTGCCGGTCTTGCTAATCGCTCGCACAGTGATTGTATGACTTCCATTGCTTAGCTTCGTTGTATCTAATACATACTGATACCCTGCATTTCCGTTGTTATATGCTGGATACACGCGCTTTACATCCGGTCTTGCGATGCCGTACTGGGCAGCACCCTTTACCGCGCCGTCCACTAGTACCTCGACCTTCGACACGCCGCTTCCATCTAAGAACCAGCCGCTCACTGTTTGCTTTCCGCTTACTGCCGCATTTGCTGCTGGGCTGTCCAATGCGCCGCGCGCTGCCAGCGTCTGATTGGACACATTTATGGTGCGTCCCGGCAGCGTCGTCACCTTGCCATTATTTCCAGTCGCTCGCACAGTGATTGTATGACTTCCATTGCTTAGCTTCGTTGTATCTAATACATACTGATACCCTGCATTTCCGTTGTTATATGCTGGATACACGCGCTTTACATCCGGTCTTGCGATGCCGTACTGGGCAGCACCCTTTACCGCGCCGTCCACTAGTACCTCAACCTTCGACACGCCGCTTCCATCTAAGAACCAGCCGCTCACCGTTTGTGTTCCGCTTACTGCCGCATTTGCCGCTGGGCTGTCCAATGCGCCGCGTGCTGCCAGCGTCTGATTGGACACATTTATGATGCGTCCCGGCAGCGTCGTCATTTTGCCATTATTGCCAATCGCTCGTACAGTGATTGTATGACTTCCATTGCTTAGCTTCGTTGTATCTAATACATACTGATACCCTGCATTTCCGTTATTGTATGCTGGGTATACTCGCTTTACATCCGGTCTTGCGATGCCGTACTGGGCAGTACCGTTTACCGCACCGTCCACCAGTACCTCGACCTTTGACACGCCGCTTTCATCTAAGAACCAGCCGCTCACCGTTTGTGTTCCGCTTACTGCCGCATTTGCCGCTGGGCTGTCCAATGCGCCGCGCGCTGCCAGCGTCTGATTGGACACATTTATGATGCGTTCCGGCAGCGTCGTCATTTTGCCAGTATTGCCAGTCGCTCGCACAGTAATTGTATGACTTCCATTGCTTAGCTTCGTTGTATCTAATACATACTGATACCCTGCATTTCCGTTATTGTATGCTGGGTATACTCGCTTTACATCCGGTCTTGCGATGCCGTACTGGGCAGTACCGTTTACCGCACCGTCTACCAATACCTCAACCTTCGACACACCGCTTCCATCTAAGAACCAGCCGCTCACCGTTTGTGTTCCGCTTAGTGCCGCTCCAGATGGTGGACTATCTAATTCTCCCTTAGCTGGGAGCTCCGCTGGCGCTTCCTCTTTCTCAGCCCTTGTTTGATACGAAGGGAAAAGAGCGGCGCCTGTGTAATAAAAGTCTAAAATTTCCCGATAGCTTTTCCCTGCTTCACCCATTGCCTTTGCGCCGTATTGGCTCATCCCAACACCGTGACCGTCACCTTTTCCCTTAATAGTAATAGATGTGCTGTTCTCATTTGTTTCGGTCACAAGATAGCTTAAGATTACACGATTGCCAATCATAGCTCGAATTCTCGAAGCGGCAGCACCAGTGAAATCCAAATGCTGCACAAGCAGGTTTCCAGCTGCATCTAATTCATTTTTCACTATATATTCAACGCTGATATCGCCCTTCGTGACGCGACCGCCAGATGAAGGAGCATACAATGTCAGCTTTGGAATATTGACAATTTTAATATCTTTCCCTTCGTATCCATTTGCCAGCATCCACGATTTTATATTAGCGGTAATTTTCGCATCTGCTTCACTCACCGTGTTCCACCACGAGCCTGGATTTTTCAAATCTTTATTAGACAAATCGATCTGCTTTTTTTGCAATGTAAATGCCCAAGCAGCAGCAATATCGTACGGGTCATCCTTAATGGTAAAATACGGAAGCGCAGTGCTTCCCCAGGCATTCGCGTTAGACTCTGTTCGTCCGCCATTGCTCGCAGAAAACACAGCGCTAATTAATGAATTGTTGTACTTTAACACTTCACCAAACGTATCATCAACCGCTTTTGTACTGCGCTCATACCACGTATAACCGCCGTATACCTGATAACTAATTGTATCGTTAATGACCTTATTTACATACTGCAAGGCATACGTTCTCGCTGCGACAGCTTGTACCTTTAATGCTTCCGAGTTCCAGGAAGCAGGCATTTCATTTGGAACAACGCCCTTCACATAGTCCTCCATCGGCAGCGTATTAATTGGCCGGACATACTTGCCGCTTTCATTTGTAAAAGAAACCTTGCCTAAATACTTTCGTCCATTAATGAATAATGGCGCACTGTAATGAGAAGGAATAACTTCAAAGCTTGTAAATGTCCCTAAGCTTTGAGAGCCTTGATACAAAGCAACGCCGTTACTCGTCGCCTTCACTTGATACTCAGCATTTGCCTCTAATCGTAAGGCTGTATCCTTGACAACATACACATCAGCAGGCTTGATCGTAATCTCACCTTGATTCCCTAAATAATTGACTAGCTTCACTGAAATAGTCGGTTCTACTTCTTCGGCCTGTGCATAATTGAAGAAAGAAAATTGGGAGAACATCACTGCCATAACCAGTGAAAGTATAAAGAACCGTTTCAATTCCCCTTACCCCCTCTATCATTTTTTATCTATTTAATCTATTAATCTTGCTTTTTTAACAACATACAATGAACCTAAAAAATTATATCATAAAATCATGTTAAGAATGATAGAACTTTAAGGAAGTGAACATGAAGGGAATCGTACGCACGTTACTATCGGTGCAATGATTACCTTTCTTATAAATACAAATCCTTCTCCGGCAAAAATTACATCTGTACTATTTACAGGTTGAACTGAAGAGCCATTAAAATTGCTGGGGGGCCTTGAGGACCTGGAATCGGGATAGGAGACACACAAGGATAAGGATTGCAAGGGTCAAAATGTTTTCTATTTTTTGAGGACAAGAATCATCAAGCTCCTTTATTCATATTTAATATATCTAATGCAAAATGAGTTTTTTTCCTGTGTGATGGTCTATATACTTAACCTAATAAAAAACAAGGATACATATCATATGGATGTCAGGCTTACATAAGTCGGCATTACAGGTAATGACATTTTCCTAAAAACACAACACCAGCACCGGACTACAACTAACAAAGTACATAAAAAATCAAATTTCAACAAATCCTATAAGAGTAGTGGGTATTCCTCGCAAATTCCCGCTTGCCGCGTTCTGATGGTAAAGGAACGTGGCTTTTATTTTTATGACGAATGTAAGCTTTTGCAGCAAATTCAGATTGTTTAAAATAAAAAACCTCCTATCTACTGGATCATTCCAATAATATAGAAGGTTTTATTATTCAACGTTGATTACTTATGTAATTCATTCGTTACATACGTAATTCGTTGGTTTTCAGATTTAGTTACAAAAACGCCCAACTCCTTGCTTCTAACCCTCTCAAGAAGCCTTATGTTCAAGTCTTAGTTTATCCGCAACCATCGCGATGAATTCGCTATTCGTCGGCTTCGCCTTTGACATCGAAACTGTATAGCCAAACAAGGAGGAAATCGATTCGATGTTCCCGCGGCTCCAAGCTACTTCAATCGCATGGCGAATTGCGCGTTCTACGCGGCTTGCAGTTGTGTTATATTTCTTGGCAATGTCCGGGTACAACACTTTCGTGATGGAACCAAGCAATTCAATATCGTTATATACCATGGAAATCGCTTCGCGTAAGTACATATATCCTTTAATATGGGCTGGAACACCGATTTCGTGAATAATGCTTGTGATGCTCGCATCCAAGTTTTTCGGCTTTCCGTCTGAAATCGAAGAATGGAAGGCAGGAAGCGGACGTTTTACAATGGCGCTCGGTTTTCCGCTTACTTGACGAATATGACTCGTTAGGTTTTCCATATCAAACGGCTTTAGGATAAAGTATGAAGCTCCTAAATCTACGGCCTTCTTGGTGACATCCTCCTGGCCGAAGGCAGTTAACATAATCACATTTGGCTGCTTTAGTTTGTCCATCATGCGAAGCTTCTCCAAAACAGCTAGACCGTCCAAATGGGGCATAATAATATCTAATACGAGCACGTCCGGATTTCTATCTTTTAGCATGTTCAAGCATTCTTGTCCGTTGTAGGCGATTCCAATTACTTCCATATCGTCCTGTGCCGACACATAGCCCTCCAACATGGAGACTAGTTCTTTATTGTCATCCACGAGGCATACTTTAATCTTCTCCACAGCTCTTCCTCCTTTTTCCTAACTCCAGTTCTCTCCTTTGCAAAGTACAAGTTACATGAATGAAGTTTTCGACAATTGTTTAAAATTTCCTTTTAAAAAATTTCCTCATTTACTAAAAAAGCAAGAAAAATCCTGATTTTCTCACGTTTTTTTTGTTTTTCAGCAGCTTTTCGTTTCGTTCCCCGCTTTTTATGTCTATCAGACAGCAGGAGACAGCATTTTTCTTCTTTCTGCTTCTATATATGATTGTACGAAGAAAAAACATTATCCTCTCTCATTTTACACTAAAACAAAAAGGGGAAAAACCTCTAAATGTGAAACTGGCAGAAAAAAGCAAGCTGAGATGGATCAGCTTGCTTTTTTCTGATGGTCATATTGGTCATAAATATTAATTCCTGCTTCGTTTAGCATCCATTCGATGTGAACACCGTAACCGCTGGTTGGATCATTTACAAAGACATGGGTAACAGCTCCAATGAGCTTACCGCCTTGAATAATTGGGCTTCCGCTCATGCCCTGCACAATACCGCCTGTTTTTTCAAGAAGCCGCTTGTCTGTAATTTTGACAACCATTCCTTTTGTAGCAGGGAATTTTTGCGGAATACTGCTGACAATTTCCACATCAAATTCTTCTACTTTATCCTTTTCAATGACCGTTAAAATCTTGGCCGGACCTTCTTTCACTTGATGTGATAGAGCAATCGGAAGAGCTTGATCCATAATGCCGTTCTTGACGTTTGTGTTTAGCTTGCCGAATATGCCAAACGGACTGTTCGTGGTAATATTTCCGATAATCGCACGGTCCGGTGAAAAACGCGCCAGCTTCTCGCCAGGGTCTCCATTGCTTCCACGCTGGATAGATGTAACTGTTGAACGAACGATTTGTCCATTCTCTACTTGAATTGGCTTTTTCGTATCACCGTCCGAAATGACGTGACCAAGTGCGCCGTATTTCATTGTTTGTGGATGGATGAACGTCATCGTTCCAATGCCGGCTGCCGAATCGCGGATATATAGTCCAATGCGATACGACTCCTCATCTCTTGCCTTCAGCGGTGTTAATTTCGTTCGAATCTGCTTTGAATCCCGTAGCAGCACAATATTTAAAGGCTCGCCTGTTTTTCCGCTATGCTGAATAAACGGAGCAACATCGCTCATGCGTTCGATTGTTTTACCGTTTATTTCGGTAATCATATCTCCAACCTTAATGCCGGCTGTTTCTCCAGGAGATAATCGGCCGTTTGCTGTTTGGATCAGGTGATGCCCAACAACAAGCACACCTTTTGTATTTAGCTTTACTCCGATGGATTGTCCTCCGGGAAGTACTCTAAAATCCTTTAGCACCCTTACATTTACCTTTTTCACAGGAAATCCTGCCAACTCCAGTACCATTTCAGCTTCGCCGCTTTCATGGGCATTCACTGATAGCGCTTGTTCCTTTTGCTGCGGGTCTCCAATTGTAAAAACAGATGGATTTGTGGAGGTTGCTTGAAACACAGGAACCGATGGTGAAACTTGAGAATGCTGTCCTTCAAATAATACAACTTGCTTAGGGAAAACCAAAAAATCTCGAACGGGTTTGCACAACCCGATAACTAGCAGCGAAACAAGGAGAAATGCACCAAATATATATCTAATTTGTCTCAATTTCAAACCTTTCACTCTCCTCGCTTCTAACCCACATTGAGCCAAGCGGCTTCACCATTTAATTTCTCCTTGTCACGCCTTGTTTATAACCACTGGAAAGAAAAAAGCTATCCCATCTACAGGATAGCTTGTGAATGCTTGAGAGCGCCCGCTTGCTGCAGGAGCTCTCTTGCATGCTCGGTTGTTAAGTCGGTGATTTCAACGCCGGAAATCATCCGGGCAATTTCTGTCACCTTCTCTTCTTCATTTAATACATTAACTGTCGTTGTCGTACGCTCATTTGCAATTTGCTTCCGAATAAATAGGTGCGTATCAGCCATAGATGCCACCTGCGGCAAATGCGTAATACAAAGCACCTGTGAGCCGACAGACACACGGTAAATTTTTTCGGCAATCGCTTGTGCTACACGCCCGCTTACGCCCGTGTCCACTTCATCGAAAATGACAGACGTTACACCTTGATGCTTGGAAAAGATGCTTTTTAACGCCAAAATAATACGTGACAGCTCGCCCCCTGATGCAACCTTAGACAGCGGCTTTAGCGGTTCTCCTGGATTTGTGGAAATGTAAAACTCCACCTGATCGTAGCCGTCTGTACCAAGCTTTACTGGAATGCCGTCCACAATTGGATCATCTAGTGAGCCTTCCCGCTTTCCGATTATAATTTCAAATTTTGTTTTATCCATATACAGTTCTTTTAATTCCTGATGGATGGCAGCTGTCAAACGGACAGCAAGCTCCTGACGCATGTTGCTAAGTGCTATGGCTTCCTTCACCGCTGCGGCCTCAAGCTCTTTTAGCTGCTTCTTTGTTTTTTCGATATGTACGTCCTTATTTTCAATCGTGGAAATTTCCTCCTCAATGGAAGAAGCATATTCCAAAATCTCCTCCACCGTATGGCCGTACTTCTTTTTCAGCGTCCGAATTTCATTTAAACGCGTTTCAATATAGTCAAGACGCTTTGGATCATACTCCATCATATCGAGTTTCTCGCGCAGCGCGTATGCAGCCTCTTCCAGCAAATAATAGCTGTTTGCAATTGTATCGTATTGCTCCTTAAGCGACGTATCAATATCCGTGATGCCTTCAACTTGTCCCATTGCATTTCGCACATGATCCAATCCGCAATTGTCTCCGGATAATGATCGGTACGCATCGCCGAGCGCCTTATAAATTTTTTCAAAGTTTGCAATTTTGGTCCGCTCTTCTAATAGCTCTTGATCTTCTTCCGGCCTCAGATCCGCTTTGCGAATCTCCTCTGCTTGAAACTGAATCAAGTCAAGCCGGTGCGCCATTTGCTGTTCATTTTCTGTTAGCGACCTCAGCTGCTTTTTTACCTTTTCATATTGATCATAATAGCCTTGGTAGATCTCGAGCTGCTTCATCACAATATCAGCATCAAAATAATCAAGCATAGAAAGATGGCGCTCTTCGCTCATTAAATCCTGCGTTTCATGCTGCCCGTGAATGTCTACAAGCGTCTTGCCTATTTCCCGCAGGGCGCTAAGCGTCACAAGCTTTCCGTTTACGCGGCAAATGCTTTTTCCTGTCGCGGAAATATCACGCTTTAGAATGAGCATCCCATCCTCAACATCAATATCCAATTCCTTTGCCTTTTCCACGCACGGATGGGCGGCATGCTCTACATAAAACAATCCTTCAATTTCAGCCTTTTCCGTCCCATAGCGCACAAACTCGGATGAGCCGCGTCCGCCAACAAGAAGGCTGATCGCATCAATAATAATCGATTTCCCCGCACCTGTTTCCCCGCTCAAAACAGTAAGGCCTTTTTGAAACGAAATATTTAATAGCTCAATAATCGCAAAGTTCTTAATCGATAGTTCCGATAACAATGCCTCATTCACCTCGTTTTCACAATACCATATTTCTAAAAAAAGAGAAAGCGCTCGAAATTCAAAAACTTCCGGGCGCTTTCCTGCTTTTCCTTATACCGAAATAAAAAAACAACGGTTCATTTTTAAGCTTCTCTAAACAGAAAGGATATCAGACCTTTTTGAAGCATAGCGACAGACACGCAGTCTGTTATAGCATATTTAATAACCGATCAGAAATCGATTCTGTATCATCTGGTGTACGACAAATAATTAAGCATGTATCGTCGCCGCAAATAGTTCCGAGAATTTCATCCCATTCGAGATGGTCGATAAGCGCTCCAATAGCATTCGCGTTACCAGGTAACGTTTTTAATACAATCATATGACCTGCCTTGTCCAGCTTGATGAAGGAATCAATTAGATTGCGCTTTAGCTTTTGCAGCGGATTAAATCGTTGATCTGCCGGAAGGCTATATTTATAGCGGCCGTCATGAAGCGGCACCTTTACTAAGTGCAGTTCTTTAATATCGCGGGACACCGTAGCTTGTGTTACGTTAAAACCTTCATTACGCAAAATATCAACAAGCTCGTCCTGCGTCTCAATTTCTTTATTCGCAATAATTTCACGAATTTTAATATGGCGCTGACCTTTATTCATTATTCTTGCACCTCACACACTTTTCCAAAGATTCTCCCTATTCTAGTCTCTCATTTTCTATGTTAACGCATAATGAAACAGTTGTACATATTTGTTTTCAAGCATAATCAATATGCTCAGATCATCTTAATGTATATTTATGCACATAAACTGGATGGTTCAACATAGTCAACACAGCAGCCTTTAGCTTATAACCGTTAGTTTGTACGTAATCACCCTAAAAAAACATATACTTTGCCTCTGCAGAAGGAACAACCCGTACTCGTTAGAGAATGATCTAAAGCTGTGCTTTCTAAGAGAAAAGCCTATCATCCGTTACTAGAGATGATAGGCTCCTTACGTTTTCAGCAATTATTCATGTTGTTCCCTTTGCTTTAGCGTCTCATGCGCTTCGGCCACCGCTTCCGCAGCGGAAACAGGAGAAAGATTTTCTCCGCGCTCTCGCCCAGGCCGCCACTTGAGATGGATTAAAAATTCAATATTGCCATCTCCGCCTGTAATGGGAGAGAACGTCAAACCGCAAACATCATAGCCCTCTTCTAATGCAAACGAAGCAATGCTCTCTACAACAGCTTCGTGCACCTTTTTGTCGCGTACAATTCCCTTTTTTCCGACCTGATCCTTCCCTGCCTCAAATTGCGGCTTAATAAGCGCTGCTACATCGCCCTCTGGCATGAGCACTGTTTTCAGCACCGGTAAAATCAAGCGAAGTGAGATAAATGATACATCGATGCTCGCAAACTCCGGCATTCCCTCTTGAAAATCGGCAGGCGTAACATAGCGGAAATTCGTTCGCTCCATTACGACCACACGTTCATCCTGCCTCAACTTCCAGGCAAGCTGGTTATAGCCGACATCAAGTGCATACGAGAGCTTTGCACCGTTTTGCAGCGCGCAATCAGTAAATCCGCCTGTTGATGCGCCAATATCGAGCATAATTTTATTCGTCAAGTCAATGTGGAAATGCTTCAGTGCCTTTTCAAGCTTATAGCCGCCGCGGCTGACATATGGCATGACTTGCCCTTTCACCGTTAAAGGTGTATCCGCTGCAATTTTTTCGCCTGGTTTATCAAGGCGCCCTTCGTTGGAATATACAAGACCTGCCATGATGGCGCGCTTTGCCTTTTCGCGCGTTTCTACAAGTCCCCGCTCTACAAGTAATACATCAATTCGTTCTTTCTTTCCGCTCATATATTACGCCCTTTTTTGTTTGGATGGAACAATCGCCTGAATGCGCTCCACCACGTCTTTTGTTGTAAGACCAATTTCCTCAAGCAGTTTATTTACGCTGCCGTGCTCAATGAATCGATCTGGGATACCCATGCACTCCACCAATGCATTATGGTATTCCTTTGCGTGTGCAAATTCAAGCACTCCGCTTCCGAATCCGCCTGCAAGGCATGCCTCCTCAAGCGTTAAGACAGGCACCTGCCTGCTGAATAGATCGTGTAAATACATTTCATCCATCGGCTTAATAAAGCGGGCATTGACCACCTGTACGGAAATACCCAACTTCTCTAAAAGCTCCGCTGCTTCCATTGCCATTGGAATTGTTGTACCAAATGTTAAGATTGCTGCATCAGCCCCTTCACGGAGCGTTTCCCATGTTCCAATCGGGATGTTTTTCAACTCCTCCTCCATCGGAACGCCTAAGCCATTTCCGCGTGCATAACGAAGCGCAATCGGACCATCATCATACGATAGTGCTGTATATACCATATGCTGTCCTTCATTCTCATCCTTGGGCATCATAATCACAAGATTTGGCATATGACGCAAAAAGGCGATATCAAACACACCCTGATGCGTTTCACCATCCGCGCCAACAAGTCCAGCGCGATCAATGCCGAAAAACACATTTAAGTTTTGCCGGCATACATCATGCAATACCTGGTCATACGCCCGCTGTAAAAACGTTGAATAAATGGCCAAAAATGGCTTCATCCCTTGTGTTGCCAGACCAGCTGCCATCGTTGTCGCATGCTGCTCCGCAATCCCTACATCAAACATACGATCAGGGAATTCCTTCGCAAACTTTTCAAGCTTCGAACCAACAGGCATCGCCGGTGTCACCGCAACAATGCGGGGATCATCCTTTGCCATTCTCAGCACTGTATCACTCACGATCTTACTCCAAGCAGGAGGAAGAGGATCGCCCGCCGGCTTCACAAAATCACCAGACTCGATTTTGTAAGGACCAGTCCCGTGCCACGTACCGATTATATCGCTCTCAGCCGGCTTATATCCTTTCCCTTTTTTCGTAATAACGTGAACAAGGACGGGACCCTTTGTTTTTTTTGCATAATGAAGGTTTTCCAGTAAGCTCTCATAATCATGGCCGTCAACCGGCCCTAAATATGTAAAACCAAGCTCTTCAAAAAACATCCCGGAAACAAACATATATTTTAAGCCATCCTTCACCTTTTCCGCAGTCGCAGCTACCTTGCCTCCAACAGCAGGGATCTTCTTTAGCAAATATTCCAGCTCGTCCTTCACCCATTGGTATTTGCCAGCTGTGCGCAAACGGCCGAGCACATTATGAAGCGCTCCCACATTTGGTGCAATCGACATTTCATTGTCATTTAAAATCACAATCATATCTGTTTTTTCATGTCCGATATGATTAAGCGCTTCTAGCGCCATTCCGCCTGTTAGCGCGCCGTCTCCGATAATCGGAATAATATATTCATTTGTTTTCTTCAAATCGCGTGCAATCGCCATACCCATTGCAGCTGATAAGGAAGTAGAGCTATGGCCTGTCTCCCATACATCATGCTCACTCTCACAGCGCTTTGGAAATCCACATAGCCCTTTATATTGACGTAGTGTGTCGAAGTCCTTCGCACGTCCAGTTAAAATTTTATGCACGTACGATTGATGACCAACATCCCAAAGAAATTTATCCTTTGGACTGCGGAACACCTTATGAAGCGCAATTGTCAATTCAACGACTCCTAAGTTCGGTGCAATATGTCCGCCCGTTTTGGATAGTTCTTTAATTAAAAAGCTGCGAATATCAGCGGCCAGCTCTGTCAATTCCTCTATAGACATATCTTTTAAAAAGCTGGGGTTTTGAATTTGCGTCAGATCCACGAGGATCACTCACTTTCATTTCATAATCGTATTCAGATACGTCACTTGAATTATTATAGAAAAAAACCTGTAAAGTTAGTAGCATTTTCTTTAAGCCGAGCGGACTCGGCCGCTTTGCTCCTGTTCGTACTATATTCGTCTACAGACAAGGATATGCGGTTCTCGACAAGCTCTTTTGTATAGCAGTGACATGGACAAGACCAATACGCACGGCCCTTGGGGCTTTAGAGAGCCTCCGTACATAGCCGGCTCCTAGTATTTGAAAAAAGAGCCGCTAACACAGAGTGATAACGGCCGTTACTTTCTCTTTTATACAATTTTTATCACCATAAGAGAAAAACCTTTGTTTACATTTATATCATAAAATATAAAAGTGCTCAACAAACGCGAGTTTTTGCAGAATAAAAATACTATATTGATCCAAATCGTGTATGCTCTAATGAGTACGATTTGCCACAAGCTCGCAAATTTGCAGTAAATATTCGTCCTGCAGCTGCAAGGAGCGAACAGCGCTCTTAGCACGTTCCGTCGTTTCGTATAAAATTTGCTTTGCTTCTTCCATAGAAAAGAGTGTCGTATATGTGCTTTTCTCGTTCGTCGCATCACTTCCAACACGTTTGCCGATTTCTTCTTCGTTTCCTTCCACATCTAAAATGTCATCACGAATTTGAAAGGCAAGACCAAGATTGCGCGCAAACTCCATCAATTTTTCCGTTTGCATGGCAGAAGCTCCTGCTAACACCGCTCCAGCTAATACAGAAAACTCCAGCAACCGTCCTGTTTTGTTTCGATGAATATATTCAAGCTGTGAGAGCGTCAGCTGTTTTCCTTCCGCTTCCATATCCGCTACCTGTCCAGCAACCATGCCTTCTGGTCCAGCTGCTTTTGATAGCTCAAGCACAAGCCGTAAATTCATCGCTTCTGTTACTTCCGGGTGGCGGTTTTCAGCCAGCACCTGAAACGCATATGTTAGCAGTCCATCTCCTGCCAACACCGCCATTGCTTCCCCAAACACCTTATGATTGGTTGGCTTACCGCGGCGTAAATCATCATCATCCATGCAAGGAAGATCATCATGAATGAGAGAATATGTATGAATCATTTCTAAAGCACTCGCTGCGGCGAGACCGATTTCCCGTTTCTTTTGAAACGCATGAAGCGTCGCAAAAAGAAGAAGAGGACGAATTCGCTTGCCGCCCGCCTTGAGCGAATACAGCATTGCATCCCGTAAAACAGCCGGACACGAAACTGCTTTTGCATATTCTGTAATTTGGCTTTCAATTACCTGCTTGCTTTCTTTTGCAAAGATGTCAAACGGCACGCTCATGCTTCGGATCCTCCGACATCAAATGGACGAAGTTCGCCGTTTTCTCCAAGAATAATCGTCATTTGCTCCTCTGCTGCCTTTAGCTTTTCATCGCAAATGCTTGAAAGCTCCATTCCCTCTTTAAAATACGAAATGGCATCCTCAAGCGGGACATCCCCTTGCTCCAGCTTTTCAACGATTTGTTCTAGCTTTGCAATCGCTTCTTCAAAGCTTATGTTCTTTTCCATCGTGTAAGTCACGCTCCTCAATTCCCCATACATGGCAATCAAGCAGCCCATCCTGAACCTGTACTGTGATTGCATCTCCGGGCTGCACTTGCTTTACGCTTTTTAAAATCCGCTTTTGCTCATCCTTGGCAACGCTGTAGCCGCGCATCATAATGCGAAGCGGGCTTAATGCATCGAGCTTTTCGGCTGCCCGAGTAAAGGTAAAAGCTTTCGTCTTCACGATTGTCTGGGTTTCCCGCTGCAGCTGCTTTTGCAGTGAAGCGAGTATTCCTCTAGATTGCGCGAGCTTTGCCGCAGGATGGTGCTTTTGCATGCGGAGTGAAAGCCGCTGCACATGCGTATGCTTGCGTTCCATATACTGCTGCTTAGCCCGTTGCAGCCGGTCAAGCAGCCGGTCTAGCTGCTCCTCCTTTTGCACATGCAGCTGCTTCGGATATCGAAACGCATACGATTTTTGCAGCTTCTGCAGCAGCTCCCGTTTTTCCCTCATATAACCGTGCATCGCCCGATTTAACCGCAGCGTTCGCTGGACAACACGTTCCTTCAGCTCAATGATATTTGGCACCGCTAGCTCCGCTGCTGCAGTAGGTGTCGGCGCACGCATATCTGCTACAAAATCAGCAATCGTAAAATCCGTTTCATGTCCAACCGCCGAGATGATAGGCACACGACTTGCGTAAATCGCTCTGGCAACCTCTTCCTCATTAAACGCCCACAGCTCTTCAATGGAGCCGCCGCCGCGCCCGACAATGAGCACATCAATTGTTCCAAGCTCATTGGCCGTACGAATCGCCTGGGCAATAGATGCAGCCGCAAATTCTCCCTGTACAAGAGCTGGCAGCACGATAACCTTTGCAATCGGATACCTGCGCTTAATGGTCGTTACAATGTCACGAACAGCCGCTCCAGTCGGGGACGTAATGACCCCGATCGTTTGCGGATAAGACGGCAGCGGTTGTTTATACAGCTGTGAAAACAACCCTTCCTGCTCCAATCGCGCCTTAAGCTGCTCATATGCCAAATACAAATTGCCGACACCGTCTGGCTGCATTTCCTGCACATATATTTGATAGCTGCCGTTTGCCTCGTAAACAGAAATCTGCCCCTTCACCAAAACTGTCATACCGTCCTCCGGCATAAATGCAAGGCTTCGGTTATAACCGGCAAACATGACCGCCAATATTTTGGCTCCTGCATCCTTTAACGTAAAGTACATATGGCCGCGGCCATGGTGCTTAAAATTCGAAATTTCTCCTTTTAGAAAAACCATTTGCAAATGCGGATCGCGTTCCATTTTCGCTTTAATGTACTTCGTTAAAGCCGTGACAGTTAAATATTTCGTTTCCATACCCTTTTGGCTCCGTTACGCTTTAGCGTAAGCAGCCTTCGCGCGTTCAGCGGATAATACAGTGTTATGAAGCAGCATCGTAATCGTCATTGGACCAACGCCGCCTGGAACTGGTGTAATATAGCTTGCAATGCTTTGTACTTCGTCAAAATCAACATCTCCGCACAGCTTGCCTGTATCAAGACGATTTACACCAACGTCAATGACAACTGCCCCTTCCTTCACGTAATCGGCTGTAACCATCTTTGCACGTCCAACCGCCGCAACAAGAATATCAGCCTGCTTTGTAATTTCCTTAAGGTTCACTGTTTTGGAATGGCAATATGTCACCGTCGCATCCTCATTTAAGAAAAGCTGTCCAACAGGTTTTCCAACGATATTGCTTCGACCGATAACAACAACGTGCTTGCCGCGCATATCAATATTTTTTTCCTTTACCATTTCTATGATGCCATGCGGTGTACATGGCAGAAACGTATCCTGTCCGATCATCATTTTACCAACGCTAATCGGATGAAATCCATCTACATCCTTCTCAGGAGAGATGCGCTCAATGACAGCATCTTCGTTAATATGCTTTGGCAACGGTAATTGTACAAGAATGCCATGAATATTGTCATCTTCGTTCAGGCGGTCGATTTCCTGAAGCAAGCGCTCCTCCGTGATCGTAGCGTCAAGCTTAATAAGCTCTGAGTAAATTCCAACCTCTTCGCAGCCCTTTTGCTTCCCTTTTACATAGGAATGAGATGCTGGATCATCTCCGACAAGAATCACTGCCAATCCTGGCGTTACGCCTTGCTCCTTTAGCTTCGCCGTTTGTTCCTTCAGCTCGCCTCTTTTTTTCTGTGCAATTTCTAATCCTTTAATTAATTCTGCTGTCATGTTAAATCCCCCTAATCAACATTATAATGCTTCTTTAATTTTAGATAACACACCGTTAATAAATCGGCGCGATTCATCATCTCCATAAACTTTTGAAATTTCGATGGCTTCGTTAATGGATACGCTATGCGGGATATCCTCCATATACTTCAGCTCATATACAGCAATGCGTAAAATATTGCGGTCGACTGTGCCGACGCGATCAAGCTTCCAGTTCTCCAAATGCTTACTGATCATGGCATCAATTTCATCCTTATGCTCTGCGCAGCCAATCACAAGCTGCTCCAAAAAGGCGTTGCTGCTTTCTCCTTCCTCTTCTAAGGTATTAGCAAGCGCTGTTTTCGGATCTATATCTCCTGCGATATCCATTTGATAGAGTGCTTGCATCGCTCTTTCTCTAGCCGTCCTGCGTTTCATGGTAACTCTCCTTTTACTTTTATGCTTATGCTTTGTTATACTGTCATAATTTATAAGTCGAGCATCAGCTTATCAGCTCAATATGTATGTTTGTTCATAATACCATAATCATACCACAATTTACTGCTTTATACACAGACTCACCTTGCCATTTGCCGAAAAAGTTAACTTCAACCTGTTTTTTCCTGCAGAATGTACGGATTTACAACAATCCATACATACGAATGACAAAATAAATTTTAATAAAGAAAACTCGTCGATTGGCGAGCCGTTAGGCGAAGACAGAGGCGTAGTTGCACTTACACTTTGTTCCTAAAGTTTCCTGCTACGTCGAACTAACTCCTAGCTGGAAACTTACGCTTTCTTAAAGTGTAAAGAAAACTCGTCGATTGGCGAGCCGTTAGGCGAAGACAGAGGCGTAGTTGCACTTACACTTTGTTCCTAAAATTCCCTACTACGTCGAATGAGCTTCTAGCTGGAAATTTATACTCTTTCTTAAAGTGTAAGAAAAGCGGACACAATCCGCCCTGCTCCGGAAGGCGGAGGCCTTTCCCCACAGCAAGCAGGTCATGGGAGCTAGATAAAGCCCCCAATATTATGCTTTCTTAACAGTACAAAAAGGACCGAGGCATAATGCCCAATCGGTCCTTTCTCTACAAGAAAGTAATAAATTTTGGGTCTATCTAGCTACTGCATCTGCCCCCGCTTTGGAGGAATCTCCGCCGCAGGAAAATCGAGCTATGTCCGCTTTTCTTCGTTAAATCGGATCTACTTCTGTTTTTGGCGTATCAAAGGTAACGCCTACAACATGTACATTGACTTCTTTTAAGTCAAGGCCTGTCATTGTAAGCAAAGCTTGACGAATGTTGTCTTGAATGCGCTGCGCAACTGAAGGAATGGATACGCCGAAATACATAAGCACATATACATCCACAACAATTCCCTCATTCGTTAACTCTACCTTTACACCCTTACCATGATTCTTCTTTCCAAGACGTTCTACAACGCCTGCTGCAAAATTGCCTCGCATTGCTGCAACTCCTTCTACTTCCGTAGCAGCAATACCCGCGATCACTTCAATGACCTCAGGAGCGATTTCTACTTTACCGAGGTTCGTTTCTTGCCCCATATCTAACATATTTTCCGCCATGAACAAAACCTCCTTTTTAAAATAAGAACGTATAGCTTTTGGGATGCTGTTCAGCCTCATCGCCTGCCCGCTGCGGGAAAAATCCCTTTGGCCAATGGGGCAAAAAGCGCCCCATCGCTTGGAGAACTGTCCCCTTCACGAACAAACCGAGCCAATTCCGCTGTTTTATCGCTTTACAAGCTCATGTTCCTCAAGAAATTTCGTGTTGAAATCTCCTTTTACAAAATCAGGATGGTCAAGAAGCTGCAAATGAAACGGAATGGTCGTATGTACACCTTCAATGACGAATTCGCTTAAAGCGCGTTTCATCTTTGCGATTGCTTCTTCTCTTGTTTTTCCATACGTAATTAGCTTCGCAACCATCGAATCGTAGTAAGGAGGAATGCTGTACCCAGGATACACAGCTGAATCGACACGTACACCAAATCCGCCCGGCGGCAAGTACATTTGCACCTTTCCAGGAGATGGCATAAAGTTCTTCATTGGGTTTTCCGCATTAATGCGGCATTCAATGGCCCAACCGTTAAAGCTTACTTCTTCTTGCGTAAGAGAAAGACGCTCTCCTGATGCGACACGAATTTGTTCCTTGATTAAGTCAACGCCCGTTACCATCTCAGTAACAGGATGCTCTACTTGAATTCTTGTATTCATTTCCATAAAATAAAACTTTTTCAGCTTGTGCTCGTAAATAAATTCAACCGTACCTGCCCCTGTGTAGTTTACTGCTGCTGCTGCTTTGACCGCAGCCTCACCCATTTGGCGGCGAATGTTTTCGTCTAATGCCGGGGAAGGTGTTTCCTCAAGCAGCTTTTGCAGGCGGCGCTGAATCGTACAGTCACGTTCGCCGAGGTGAATCACATTTCCATGTGAATCTGCCATGATTTGAATTTCAACATGACGAAAATCTTCAATATACTTTTCGATATATACGCCCGGATTGCCAAATGCCGTGCTAGCTTCCTGCTGCGTAATTTGAATGCCCTTCACAAGCTCTTGCTCATTGCGTGCTACGCGAATTCCTTTTCCGCCGCCGCCAGCTGTCGCCTTAATAATAACAGGATATCCCATTTCATTTGCGAGTTCAACCGCTTCATCCGTACTTTCAATGATTCCTTGCGAGCCGGGTACGATTGGTACGCCCGCTTCCTTCATTGTATCGCGCGCTACGTCCTTTATGCCCATCTTTGTAATAGCTTCCGGGCTTGGTCCTATGAAAATGATGTTACACTCACGGCAAAGCTCCGCAAAGGTTTCGTTTTCGGCCAAAAATCCGTAGCCGGGATGAACTGCATCACAGCCTGTAAGCTTCGCGACGCTAATGATATTCGTGAGGTTTAAGTAGCTTTCCTTTGAAGGGGTCGGGCCAACGCAATACGCCTCATCAGCCAGCTGCACATGAAGCGCTTCTTTATCAGCCTCGGAATAAATGGCAACTGTTTCAATTCCCATCTCCTTACAGGCGCGGATAATACGCACTGCAATTTCCCCGCGGTTTGCAATCAATACTTTTTTTATCATAGCTCTTAACTCCTTTAAGCTTTTACAAGAAATAATGGCTGACCATACTCAACAAGCTGACCGTTTTTCACTAATACTTCCACAATTTCCCCGCTTACTTCTGCTTCAATTTCGTTAAAGAGCTTCATCGCTTCAACAATACAAACAACAGTGTCATTGTTTACTCGATCTCCGACTCCTACATATGCAGGGGCATCTGGAGATGGGGAAGCGTAAAACGTACCAACCATCGGTGATGTAATTTTATGCAGATTTGCATTCTCTACCGGTTGCGGAGCTGCTTCTTGCTCAACTGCAGCAGCTGGCACAGGGACGATAGGAGCAGGGTTAGCTGCTGCAGCAGGAGCTGCCGGGGCAGGAGCCGCCTGCTTCGGGGCAGGAGCTGCTTCATACACAACTGTAGCGTTTCCTTGCTTCTTCATTTTGATTGTTGTGCCTTCGTTTGCGTATTCGAATTCATCAATGTTCGAGTTGTCTATTAGCTTAATTAATTCACGAACTTCCTGGATTTTAAACATCTACACTCACTCCCATATACTTGTCTTGGTTACGTATTTAATTCCATCTTACGACAGGTTTTTTTAAATTCCAATTATTTTTAGGCTTCCTGCGTGTTTTTTTGAAAAAATTTTACAGTTGGTCACTGCTTATTACCTAGTAATAATAGCAAGCCTTATGTGAAATTGGCAAGACCACTTTCTTATACTTTACGCCAATCGGCGAGTTTTCTTTAGAATTTCGCTTCTGTTTCTTTGCGGGAGTGCACTGCAGAACCTTTTCAAATGAGGGAGATAACGGATCAACACTCAAAAGGAAAGCCGGGCAAGCCTTCTCAAAAATAGAAGCTACCGGGGGACTCCCAGTAGCTACTGTACTCTTATTTAGATGGCTCAAATTTTACAGCAACCTGCTTTTGGCCAACCTCGCTCTTGACAAGCTGAATAATTTTGTTTGCTTCCTGCTTAGACAGTTTTTCAGCTTTTACTGTAATGCGGACAGATTCGCCGTCTGCGCGTACAAGTGCGTCATCAAAACCTTGGCTCTTTACTAATGTCTCTAGGAGCGCTTCTTTTTCAGCTAATGTATTGATTGCCTTAAAATCTTCATATGCCTTGCTTTTTTCTTGTGCAGAAGCAGTAGTGGATGTGATAATGCTTTGTAATTCTGCTTTTGCTTCGCTGCGCTGATCTTCCATCTGTAAACGAAGTTCTGTAAACTGCTCATCTCCGGTGGATTTCACCGAAGTATCCTTGCTTGTATCCTTAGAAGCTGCATCCTTACTCTTCGTGCTTTGCTCCACAGGGTTCGTTACCATATTTGATTTCTGGCTATCGGGCGTTGTTACGTAATAGACAGACAACACTACGACAAGACTAAGCATTGTTAACAACCATACTGTTTGCTTTTTCACCACTTCTGTTCCTCCCTATTGTTTTTTTGGCAAAACAGAGACACGATGGCTCGGTACACCGAGTGTGCGTGTAACTGCTTCGATAATCATTTTTTTAACCTCTATGTTATCGGCTCCTTTCGCCGCGATGAGAACGCCGCGTACCTCCGGCTTATCTACTTGCGTGACGATAGGACCTTCCTTGTTGTCTTCCCGTATAATGCTTGGCTTTTGATTGGTGGAGGATTCTGTCACCTTTCTCTGTCCTCCATCACGGTCTGTCTCGTCCGTGCTTTGCGTGCGCGTTTCTGTTTCCCTTTCAATAACCTTCACTTCCGAGGAATTGAGATTAACAACGATACTTACATCCTTGACGCCCTTTACCGTTTCAAGGACATCTCGCAGCTGGTCTTCGTAGTCTTTTTCATACCTTTCAATGACAGAGGAAGAATCATTGCTTTTGCTGGCAAATGCAGGGACGTCCTTTTCCGCTTCAGTGCTCGTTTGCGGACTAAATACGGCCGTCTCTTCTTTCCTCGGCTGAAATAAGCTTCCAGAAAACATGAGCACAATACCCAGCGCCAGCAATACGAGCACAAGCTTCGGCGCGACCTTTTTTGTCGCTTTGTCATCTTCGCCGTCTCCCTTGAAAAGCTTGCGAAAGATGTTAGGCTTCTTATCATTCATTTGCTTCTCCTGTCCCCCCTTCTGTATTTACTTGAATTTTGCTCTTCTCTAGCTGCCATTCCTGCGCGAGAAACTTTTGAATATCCTGAGATGCATCGTTGTCCATGCGCGATTCATACGGTTTGCTTGTGTCGATATCCACCTTCTCCACCACCTCCACGGCTCCTGAGCGCTGTGGTTCCTCTTTGGAGACGGTAACGGCGACCGACTGAATATCCTGCTGCGATTTCACATCCTGCTTGTCTTCTGGAACGATGAGATGCAGATTGGCTATTGTGACGCCATATTCATCCTGCAGCTTCTGCGCCACTTCCTTTTTCATTTGGACAGCCATCTGTTCTAAAATATATGCACGCTGTGAGGCTTGTATTTCTGTTTTCTTTTGATCTATTAAATTTTCTATTCCTCCCTCTGTACCGTACGTTTTCTGGGTCAATTTGTCGATTAGCTCAGGCACATCTGCTTTCATCAGCTTAAACAGGGGGCTTAAAATGAGAACGATAAGCAGCAGGCTCACGACGAACTTCACGTACTTTTGCATGCTTGAGCTTGGTAAGACCATATGAAGAACAGTTGCTAACAAAAGAAAGATAATAATATTGCGAACCCACTCTGTTACAAATTCCATTCCCTCACCTCCTAGCGCACCATCAGCGTTAAGTTGCCGGCTGCAACAATGATGCTAATGCTCAAAAAGAACATAAGAGAGACGATAGCGAGTGCTGCAAAGACATAAATGATGCTTTTGCCGATAATATCAAGACATTGAATCACAGAGCTGCTGCCAAGCGGCTGCAGCACGGCTGCAGCAAATTTATAAATAAACGCAATCGCGAAAATTTTAATCGCTGGAAATGCAACAATTAAAAGCAACATGACGACCCCCGCAATGCCGACTGTATTTTTTAGAAGAGCTGAAGCGCCTAGCACCGTGTCGCTTGCCTCGGTAAACATGCGGCCGACAACAGGAATAAAGTTACCGGTAATAAACTTTGCCGTTTTCACTGCAATGCCATCCGCCACCGCTGTTGCTGTTCCTTGCACGGATAAAACGCCGAGGAATATCGTCAAAAACACGCCAAGTGCGCCAACGCTTACGTTTTGCAGCAGCTTGGATAGCTTCGTTACCTTGTATTGATCGCTCATCGTGCTGACAATGCTTAAAATCGCAGCTAGAAATAACAGCGGAAGCACGAAATAATTCATCAACATGCCGCTTGTATTCATTAAAAAGACGATAATCGGGTGAAAGAATGAAACAGATACGACGCCGCCTCCAGTTGCGATGAGCGCAAGCAGAATCGGAAGAAGCGCGAGAATAAAATCAATCATCATTTGAATCGTATCCTTCGCATACGTTGTGACAATATAAAAGCTGTTTAACGCAAACACTATTAGTACCATGTAAACAACTGCATCTGCAATTTTTCCGATGCTGCTCTTTTCAAACGCTGACTGCAGCGATTGCAAAAGCGCGCTGAATATCGTTAGCAAAATGAGCGTCCCAAGCAGTCTGCTATTAGCGATGAGCTCATGAAACAAATATTTGACAAGCCCCTTAAACCATTCCTGGATCGAAAAGTGCTTTTCTCCTTTTATAAACTCCAAAAAGCTTCCTTTTTGGCTTTCGGGCAAATAGCCGCCGTAGTTTGTTACAAGCTCCTCCCAATAGGTGCGAATGTCTTCAATCCCAAGCTTTTTTAGCTGGTCATTTACAATTTGCTCATCAATCGGCTGCTGCGTCGGCGGAGAAGCTTGTACTACATTCGGCAAAGAAAAAAGCAAAAGAAACAAAAATAGCAGCTTGGCGCTTGTTTTTTTTAGCATCATTTCACCTCCTTACTTCGGCAAAAAACCAAGAATGGTTTCAATGACAACTGTTAGGATCGGAATCGCCATCACGAGAATTAAAATTTTCCCGGCTAGCTCGATTTTTGAAGCAATTGCACCCTGTCCCGCATCCTTCGTCACCTGTGCGCCAAACTCAGCAATGTAGGCGATTCCAATGATTTTCAGCAATGTTTCCACGTACACATTGCTTACCTTTGCTTGGCTGGCAATTCGCTCAATCATATGCAGCACAGCCTGAATTTGATCAATTAGGATAAGAAACATCACGCTCCCGGCAAATACGACAAACAAAGTGGTTAAACTTGATTTATGCTGATTCAAAAGTGCTGCCAAAAAGGTGGCGACAAGTCCCAAGCCGACGATTTGCAAAATCTCGATGACAGCCGCCCCCCTTACTGGAACAAAAAGACACTTTTAATTTTTTCAAACAAATTATTAATTAAAAACGCCACATGAAATAAAATGACAACAAAGCCGACGAGAATGACCCAGTTGGCGATATCCTCGCGCTTTAGCTCTTTTAACACCGTATGAATAAAGGCTAAAATAATGCCAATGCCTGCGATTTGAAAAATCAAGCCAACATCGATGGACATGCTCCTCTCCCCCTACAGCAATAAAATGACGATAAGGAGCCCCGACAACACCCCGAGACTTCTTATCATTTTTTCAGAGCGAAGCTGCGCCTCCTTTGCTTCCCCCTCTTCTCGTTCTAAATGCGTTAAGCATAAGCGAATATGCTTTTGCTGCGACTCCCGATCATGCTGCCCAAGCGTTTCGCCAAACTGCTGCAAAATCTCATACTCTGCCTGCTTCATTGCTGCCCGCTTCCATACATTCTCTAAGCTAGCCATCCATGCTTCCCGCACCGTTTTTTCTCCCTGCTTCAGCTGCTCCCCGAAGCCCTCAAATAGGAAGCAAAGCGGCTTTGGCATTTGTTTTGCAAGCCGCTGCGCTGCTTCTGCAAGCGGCGTATGTCCGTACATAATTTCCGCTTCCAGCGACTGCAGCGCCGAGCGCATTAATCGAAGCTGCCGCGGGCGCTCCCTGAGCTTATTTGCAAACTCAAAGCCAATCCATGTTGTTGCCGCAACAATGAGAACCGCTCCAATGATTTTGATCATACGCTGTTCACCCTCGCCTTTTGCAGTAGCGTTTGCCCGGATCTGCCCTTAATTTGCTGTACAGTTCCCGGTCCATGTACACGTGATAATTCAATGAATCTATCAAATAAGCCAAGCTCCAGCAGTCCGCGCAAGGATGGCCGTTTCAATACATCGTCTCTCTCATAGCCGTGAACCGTTACAAATAGCTGCACACCCGCGTTTACCGCCTCCATAATCGCCTCGCTGTCCTCCTGACGCCCTATCTCGTCCACGATAAGCACATCGGGGCTCATTGAGCGGATGAGCATCATCATCCCTTCCGCTTTTGGACAAGCGTCTAGCACATCAACGCGTGCTCCGAGCTCGTACTGCGGAACTCCCTTTACACAGCCGGCAATTTCGGAGCGCTCATCTACAATCCCTACCTTAGAAGATGGGATTCCCCGTTTCTCCACACCAGTGCTTATCATGCGGGCAACATCGCGCAGCAGCGTTGTTTTCCCTGTTTGCGGCGGTCCGATAATCATCGTGTTCAGCCATCTATTTTCATATACGTACGGTAAAAGCGGCTCGGCAATGCCTAGCTTTTGTTTAGCGATGCGAATATTAAAGGACGCCACATCGCGAATCATTTTCACAGCGCCTTTTTCTGTAATCACTTTACCCGCCAGGCCCACGCGGTGTCCGCCGCGCAGTGTTACATATCCTCGCTTAAGCTCCTCTTCCATCGTATACAGCGAAAATTGACTGAGCTTGTTAAGCAAATACAGTGCATCATCTGCACTGACGATATAATCATAAAAATGCGGCTTTCCCCGCATCACACATTCAAGCGGTCTCTGCAGGCGAATGCGAATTTCCTCCAGCCCCTCAAGCGGCTCTTTTCTAAGTAAGGACTGTATTTCTCTTGGCAATATCTCTAATACTTCTCTCATGGCCTTCTCCCCGATTTATTTCTACTTAAATACTGCAATTAAAATACAGCTCACACCGAGCACCAGAAAAAACAGCTTTAAAAACGACAGCTCATTCGCTACGCTTAAAATTCCAATCGACATTGTCAAGATCAATACTGTTGGTCCGACAAATGCAAGCATTCCGTTTATCGCCAGCGCCTTTTTCGCATCATTGAAATGAAGCATCAGCAGCGCTGCCAAAACCTCAATGCTTCCCGACAAAAGACGGAGCGTCGCCATCGCAAGCACTGCTGCTTCCATCCCCGCTATCCATTGTTTCATCTGCTCACCTTCCTGCTGTAAAAAATACGTTTGTACCACGATATGCGTCGGTTGTCCATTTCAGAAGTGGAAAAAAGGATTTTTCAGGAGAGACTTGGAACAGGAGCCATTTGTAGTTTAGAGGTAAAAGAGATAAAGCTTTATAAGAAAAATGGAATCGAGCTGTTTTGCCCGCGATGGAGATAGTACGCAAAACGTTATATTTTCTAAAAAAAAAAGAGAGCACACTATGCTCTCTTCTTCTTTTCCTATATTATTACGCACGGGATACATATTTTGATTCTACTGTGTTGATGATTAGCGTTTCACCTTCGTTAATGAAGATCGGCACTTGTACAACTAGGCCCGTTTCTAATGTTGCAGGCTTCGTTACGTTAGATGCAGTGTCGCCTTTAATACCAGGCTCTGTTTCTACAACCTTTAGCTCTACTGTGTTTGGAAGCTCAACGCCAAGCACTTCACCATGGAATGTCATGATGAATACTTCCATGTTTTCCTTCAAGAATTTCAGCTCGCGCTCAATTTGCTTCGCTGGAATTTCAATTTGCTCATAGCTCTCATTATCCATGAATACATGAGCTTCACCGCTTGCATATAAATATTGCATACGACGGTTCTCGATGTGCGCTTTTTCTACTTTTTCACCTGCGCGGAATGTTTTCTCCTGAATGGAGCCTGAACGAAGGTTGCGGAGCTTGGAGCGTACGAATGCTGCCCCTTTACCCGGCTTTACGTGTTGGAATTCGATAACCTGCCAAATTCCGCCGTCTGTTTCGATTGTTAAACCTGTACGAAAATCGTTTACTGAAATCATTCTAAAAATCCTCCTACTAGTATGTTATAAAATAATGAGCTCCTTCGAGGAATGAGTCAAAATTTCATTACCTTCCTTTGTTACAATAACGTCATCCTCAATGCGTACGCCGCCTAAGCCCGCAATATAAATGCCCGGCTCGACAGTAACAGCCATGCCCGGCTCAAGCACCGTGTTAGAACGAAAAGACAGCCCGGGTCCTTCATGAATTTCAAGACCAATACCGTGACCTGTAGAATGGCCAAAATACTGTCCGTAGCCTTTTTCTGTTATGTAATCACGCGTTAAGGCGTCTGCTTCTTTTCCGGTTATGCCGGCACGAATGCCATTCAATCCGCGCAGCTGCGCCTCAAGAACCACATCATAAATATCCTTCAGCGCCTGAGAAGGTTCGCCGACAGCGATTGTACGCGTAATGTCCGAACAATATCCCTTATAATACGCACCAAAGTCCAATGTAACAAACTCACCTTTTTCAATCAGCTTTTCAGATGCTACGCCATGCGGCAGCGCGGAACGATGCCCGGAAGCAACGATAATATCGAACGAAGAAGAGGCAGCACCTTGTTTGCGCATAAAAAACTCCAGCTCGTTCGACACTGAAAGCTCGGAAACGCCTGGGCGAATGAATGATAGAATGTGAGTGAAGGCAGCATCCGCAATCTGTGCAGCTTCCTTTAATATCTTAATCTCCGCATCGGTCTTAATCAAGCGTAACTTTTCTACAAGACCGGAAACAGGCACAAGCTCTGCCTCTGTCTCATCACCATACATTCTATATTCGCTGTATGTAAGAGTATCTTGTTCAAAGCCGAGCTTCGTGATACCAAGCTCCTTTGCACGCTTTGCCACCTCTTCTACAATCGGACCTGTATGCTGGATGATCTCATAGCCGACTGCCTGCTTTTGCGCTTGCTCCACATAACGAAAATCTGTAATAAAAAGCGCGCGCGCTGCAGAAAGCAATACAACACCGGCTGTTCCCGTAAATCCTGTCATATATGTACGATTATAGCTGTTTGTGAGCAAAAGCCCGTCAATGCCTTCTTGCTCCAGCATACTTCTCAGCTTTGTTAATCTTTCCATCCTTACGCCTCCCCATAACATAATCTGTTCTACGCCTCTTCGCCGTACATGTCCTGCATGCCGCGACGGCTTAAGTTTGGCCCGTTCATGAGGAGCAATCTTCTCGTTGTCTGAGACCCTAACAAAAAAGAATGTTCTTAGAACATTCTATCATAGCTCAAGGCTTATTTGAATAGGCTGTCTCATCAGAAGGTTTTGTGCGATTTTCTTCTGCAGCTTCAAAGGACACGGAATAAGTGATGAATACGCCATATAAAATAAAAATACAAAGAGTTGTAACGAACGTAGGCCGCGGAAATTCCAGCGCAGATTCCACGACTGGAGATAGAAGCCCGATTGCAAAGAAAAGAACGGCCCACCAAAAGATCCCGTAAATAATACCTGGAATGATACCTTGAAACCTTTTAAACAAAGCTCCATATAAAATGGCAGCCAGAATCGATAGTATGGCCATAAGCACAATGCCCAATAGATTCCCCCAAACACCTTGCTTCCAATCTCCCAACGCAAACGGCATAATAATATAATTCGGCCCAACCTTCGAGAAGGAAAAGATATGGAGAAAATACCAGATAGAGCTCCAAAACAAACCACCAAAAAACCCAATTTGCGCCACCTTTTTTGTGAAAGATAACGGTTGTTCTTTTTTATTTTCCATTTTTTCACCCCGATTGTTAATATGCCCACAACAGAGAAATTTTATGTTGAAATTTGGAGTTTAAAAGGAAAAAAACATGTCTATAACGAAAACAAAGAGTATGGAAACCCAACCTTTCTATTTTGCTTGTCAGAAGGCAAGTTTTACCGATACAATGAAGAAAATAAATACAGGTTGGTGTTTACATGGCAGAGGAAGCAAAACAAATATACGGCGGGCAAGCCGTAATAGAAGGAGTTATGTTCGGCGGCAGAGAATATACTGTTACAGCCGTTCGAAGAAAGGATTTATCAATCGAATTTTACCGATTGCCGCGTATGAAGAACCGATTCCTTGACGTTCTTAAACGCATTCCATTCTTGCGCGGCATTGCTGCAATTTTATATGCGAGCGCAAACGGATCAAAGCATTTGAACTTCTCATCAGAACGGTTTGATGTAGATCCGCATGATGATCACACGATCGCAAAGAAACAAGAAGAACAATCTAAGCTCACAATGTTCCTTGGAGTAGCGGCAGTCGGCGTTCTTTCCTTTCTATTTGGAAAAGTTATTTTCACTGCTGTTCCTGCGGTACTGGCAGACTTGACGAGATCCATATTTCCTTCGCACCTCGCTCAAGTCATGATCGAGAGCATCATTAAGCTTATTCTTCTTCTCATCTATATTTATCTTGTTTCTCTTACACCGCTTATTAAGCGGGTATTTCAATATCATGGAGCAGAACATAAAGTGATTAACGCGTATGAAAACAACCTTCCGCTAACCGTGGAAAATGTGCAGGCTCAAACGCGTCTCCACTATCGTTGCGGCAGCAGCTTTATTCTATTTACTGTCATTGTCGGGATGTTTGTATACTTGCTTGTACCGACAGACCCGCTGTGGGCACGCGTTATCAATCGTATCCTTCTCATTCCCGTTGTGCTGGGAATTTCGTTTGAAGTATTGCAGGTTACAAATTTGGTGCGCAATATTCCCGTTTTGCGCGTTCTCGGATATCCGGGATTATGGCTGCAGCTTCTCACCACGAAGGAACCTACAGATGATCAAGTAGAGGTTGCCATCGCATCATTTGATGAACTGCTTCGTTTAGAAGGCAAGCAATAATTGTATTTTTCGTTTTTCTAAAGCAATGACATTAGGAGGTGTATCCCTTGAACGGTCGATCCTTTGCCTTAGTCCTTTTCTTTCTCGTAATCGGGCTGGCAGTATTCCAGCTTGTCTCCTTTGCTGTTGAGGATCCTGGCGGTCTCTTAAAAAACTTGTTAACCATCGGGATTGTGGTAGTTGCTTTTTACTGGCTTTACAAACTGTTTACAGGTCAGGGAAAAAATTCCCGCTCCTCTTACGACCGTGCAGCTAAACAGTCTAAGCGGAAATATGCAAAACCGAATGTAACACCTCTAAGCAAAAAATTGTCTTTAGATGCAAAAAACAAAAAAACATCTGTTGGTTTATTGAAAAAGAAGCGAAAGCCATCCCATCTAACTGTTATCGAGGGGAAAAAGGGCAAAAAGAAAGACCGTGCATCGTTTTGATGTGCGGTCTTTCTTTTGTGAGATAAGAAAGCATACCTTTAGGGCATGTCTAGCTCCCAAGGTCTGCTCCCTGTAGAGAAAGAACGCCTCCTGCCGAGCAAAAAAGCGCCTCCATGTGCAGAGAACTGTCTCCTTCGGGAGCAGGGAAGGCCGTGTCCGCTTTCTTATTCACCATTCGTTTTCTGTATATTGCGGAGCGCTTCTACACGCGAAGCGTCTTCTTCAAAATATTGCACAAGATCACCGATTCGGTCGATAGCATCCCAGCTTAAATGATGCTCAATTCCCTCAACGTCCCCATAAATTGCGCTTTCCTCCACCCCGATAATGCGCATAAACTGCTCGAGCAGTTCATGACGGTATACGAGACGCTTTCCAATTTTTTTTCCTTTTGCGGTTAATACAAGTCCTCTGTATTTTTCATAAATTAAGTATTCGTCTTTATCAAGCTTTTGTACCATTTTTGTAACGGACGACGGATGTACACTTAACGCTTCCGCAATATCGGATACGCGGGCATAGCCCTTCTCTTCAATCAAAAGATAGATCTGTTCTATATAATCTTCCATACTAGGGGTAGGCATCAGTTTCCTCCATCCAATCCTTTTTCTCACTTTAAGGAGGTATAAATTCCCAGCTAGAAGCTAATTCGACGTAGTAGGAAATTTTAGGAATAAAGTATACGTGTAACTACGCCTCTGTCTTCGCCTAAAGGCTCGCCAATCGGCGAGTTTTCTTTATCCTCCGCGCTAAGCAATCAATAAAATGATACAATAGAAAGCGCTTCGTGACAAGGGAAGAGATGATAAGCCCCATTACGTAAAATATTGAATTTCCGCCTGTGGAAAGTATTCCGTAATGTAGGAACGTATGGTTTTCTCTAGCTGCGCAGCCTCATCTGTTGGATACACATATTTTCCAATACCATACCGGCCCCACTTATACTTTCTTTTTTCTTCATCCATTTCGAGCTTCGTGTTCGGATAGCGCTGCTGAATGACCTTTTTAGCAGGCTTTGTAAAGCGATGCTGAATCATTTCAAACGATAGGTTCGGCAGATCTAAATCCTGCAGAGATGCATGCAAACGCTGAAACAATTCATGATAGCCCTCCTCCCACTCATCGTGCCTATAAATAGGTGCAACAATAAATCCAAGAGGATAGCCCGCCTGCGCTACCTTTCGTGCAGCAGCAATTCGATCCTCGAACGGAGATGTCCCCGGCTCAAAATGTTTAATAACATAACGGGAATTGACACTAAAGCGAAATCGCGTTCTCCCATTATGCTCCGCGTCCAGCAAATGATCAACATGCGAGTATTTCGTAACAAATCGCAAGCGGCCATACTCTGTCCTTCCGATAAATTCAATGGTTTTCTTCAATGCATGCGTCAAATGATCGATTCCAACAATATCGGATGTACACGCTGCCTCAAAGCGTGTAATCTGCGGTGCACGTTCATCCATATATTTTTGCGCTTGGGAAAAAATCTCATCAAGGTTCACATATACACGAACATACGGCTTACTGCCAAGCGTCGTCTGTAAATAGCAGTAATGACAATGTCCCATACATCCGGTCGCCAGCGGAATCGCATATTCTGCTGAAGGCTTTGACGTATCAAACTTTAGTGTACGCCTTACTCCGACAACGAGCGTGGATTTCGCAACTCGATATTGCTGCAGCTCATTCTCTCCCGGAAGGTTTCGGATTTGATTATGAGAGGTTGTCTCGCGAACCTCTAAACCCATGTTTGTAAATTTATCATATAGCTCTTTCCCGAGCGGATATTCTAACGCTTGCGGCTCAATATATACTAATTTCGGTATAAACGGCTCCACTGCATTCACCTCTTTCTATAAAACCCTGCTTTACCTGTAGTATGGGCGAAATACTACCTTTGCGTAAGTTTAATGATTTCCATACCAAGAAAAATGGAAAACTTATAAAAAAGTCCTTGCCAACATCACTTTTCTTTGTAATTCTGTATAATTGAAAAGAATACATAAAAAAATGTACACAGCCCGGTTTGCTCGCTATGAACACTAGGCACTTACTTAACAAAGGAGGGAACAGCAATGTGGGAGTTCGTATCAGGTATTTACGCCAATCGCTACGGTCAAGTCGTCATTGATGTGATTTTTACTTATATTATCGCTTACTGTGGATTTTGGGTTCTTCGCTACTCGCTTCATCAATTTTTCAAGCGAACAAACTTTATCGATGAGAAAAAAGAAAATACCATTGAGTCTGTTGTAAAAAACACATCCAAGTACTTAACGCTTATCCTTGTTCTTATAACGGCAATCCAACCGTTTGTTGATTGGAGAAATATCCTTGTTGCGGGCGGCGTGCTAACTGCTATTGTTGGCTTTGGTGCACAATCTGCCATTAAAGACTTTCTGTACGGATTTTTCTTTCTGTTTGAGGGTCAGCTGAAAAAAGGGGATTTTGTCACCATCAATAACGAATTGGCAGGGAATGTAGAAGAATTGGGATTTCGTGCTGTGAGCGTTCGTTTGACGGATGGACGATTAATGACGGTGCCAAATGGAGAAGTGTTAAAGGTTGTGAACGGAAACGTGAATCACCGGCGTGTCTTCGAAAGCGTCATTATAGATTTCAAAGAAGATCCGACCCGTGTGCGCGTGCTGCTGGAGTCATTATGCGAAGAGTTAAACGAGCTGCAGAGGGAATATCTGCTGCGGGATGCAGACGGTAATTTTGCAGAATCGTACCGCTACTGGGGATTATCCTCTCTCGATGCATCCCCCTATGGCTTCAAATTTTCCATTGCTGCCACGGTGCAGGATATGCATTATTTGCAAGCGGCGCAGGAAGCAAAATTTCTGCTGGCGAAACGGCTGCATGAAGAAGAAATACTGCTTCCTTCCGTACGGGCTGTGTATACGCAGCAATAATACCTGACTAATTTTACAAACAACTGACAGACATAATTATGCAAGAAAGACCCAAAATAAAAAAACGTAAGCGTCCTGCCCTATCCCGACAGGCAAATGCTCTCTTACAAAATGCGTTTTTCCTTTTGTGACAAAGGTTATTCTGGAGAGCGGATCAGGCCGCGGGAACTAGACAACGATTTAAAAGCTATATTTTCTTAATTCTTTCAAGAACACTCGCCGATTGGCGAAGACAGAGGCGTAGTTGCATATATACTTTATACTTAAATTTCCCGCTGCGTCAGACGAGCTTTTAGCTGGAGTTTTATAATTTTTTAAAGTATAAAAAAGCAAATTGTTGACTCGCCTCTTTTTTTCTCTGTATGATATGATTTCGTGAGCCGTTATTTTATTATTCGGATTTTTGTAACTATGAATGGATGAGAGGGGAAAAGGAATGTCGGTTAAGAAACAAACGAATGTGCGGACTGGGAAAATGGTGCGTGAACTCATGCTTGCTGATAAAGAGGTAACTGCATCTTTAATTATGGTATATAGCAAAAATGGCGTGAATGAGGAAATTAAAATCGAGGGGTTACACCCAAAGTCCAATGAAGAGTTATTTCTAAGCGGTAAGGTCGATTGGAATAAAAGCGTCATTTACAAAACGGTTGATTTTACAGGCAAAGCTGAAGTTGGTAAGGCGCTGCTAACAGATATGAAGAAAAATAACGTTATCTTAGAAATCGAACGTGTGATGTGGAGCAAGGATGCACAGGAAGAAGCGGATGCCGAAGCCGAACCGATTGCAATAAGCGAGGAAGAGAGCAAACCTGCTGCTATACATACAACGATATCTCCAGAGAAAGATAGAGCAAAGAAAGCCGAACCTCTATCACCAGCTCCAGTTCGTATAGAGGCTAAACCACAAGAGGTGAACAAGCCGATCGTTCCGCAAGTAAAGGCTGAGACAGTAAGCGCATCCAGTACACAGACTGTGAAGCAGGCTGCCCCTGAACCAATTGTACGCGCCGCGGAAGCAGCAGTCCCTCCGGTCAAGCCTGCAGTAATAGAGGAACCATTTGCACAGGAAACACAATCTGAGTTGGCTGGCCATTATGAACGTCTCGTTTCTAAAGCAAAAGAGGTGTGTCAGGATTATGATTTAGGCCTGGATATGGATGATTCCATTGAAGCTCTAAAAGAAGAACTAAAAAAGCAGGGAGTTTCATTAGATTTTGACGCGGAAATTATGGATGCTGTTCGCAGCCTTCGTGAACTAAAAACAAGAGGCATCAGTCTTGATAAAATATTAAATCTTGTATAAAAACTTGAGCTTTTAGAATAACAGAGCAGACCTTCTAAATAGCGTGGTACTATAAGATCATCTCACCCTTTTGTATCGTAATTTTTTAAAAGATACCCTTTATTTTAAGCAGGCTGGCTGGGATGTTCGCAGCGGCTCCCATTCGCCTGTGATACAAGAAAAAAGCACATGAGAAAAAGACCAACAAACAAACCCTTTTACAGGCTTTGCTTGTTGGTCTTTTATAAGGCGGCTAAAAGCATCTCGTTTTAGCCGCCTTTCTTACACTTTAAGAAAGTATAAATTTCCAGCTAGAAGCTCATTCGACGCAGCAGGAAATTTTAGGAACAAAGTGTAAGTGCAACTACGCCTCTGTCTTCGCCTAACGGCGAGTTTTCTTTAAAGAAGAAAACATTCCTTTTCGAAGCATCATCCAGCTCCAGCGGTCTGCTTTGCTATGTCCACTTTTATTTTTTATAATTCCATTCATCACTTTCATATTTTTCCTTTGCAAGACGCTCTACTTCCTCGCGTTGTTCCTCTGTCAGCTCATATGGAACCAGCTCAATATCCAGCCCCTTTTCAAAACCAACCCGAAACGCCTCGGTAAGCTGTTCGATTGTAAATGTCCGATCCGTTAGTTCGTTTATTGCTACCGCCTTAGATGAAAACATGCTCTTCATACGCTCCTTCAAGCGCTCATTTGGAAAGAGGAATAAGTCATATAGTGTATCTAGGTCAATTTCAAGCGGAATCGATCCGTGCTGCAGGATAACTCCCCGTTGGCGCGTTTGTGCACTTCCTGCAATTTTACGCCCCTCCACAACGATTTCATACCAGGACGGTGCATCAAAACAAACAGCGGACCGCGGATTTTTTAAATCCTCACGCTCCTGCTCGGTCTTTGGAACAGCGAAATATGCATCTAATCCTAACGCTCGGAAGCCTTCTAGAAGCCCCTGAGAAATAACGCGATACGCTTCTGTTACTGTTTTCGGCATCTTTGGATGATTCTCCGAGACAATCACACTATAAGTGAGTTCGCGATCATGCAGCACGCTCCGCCCCCCTGTTTGACGGCGCACAAAGCCAAAACCCCGTTTTGTTACTTCCTCCATATCAATTTCCTTTTCGACACGCTGAAAGTATCCAATTGATAGAGTTGGGACCTCCCATTCATAAAATCGAATCGTTGCCGGCATAGCGCCTGCGCTCTGCCAGTTCAGCAGGCATTCATCAAGTGCCATGTTATAAGAAGGGGAACACTTTCCTGAGTTGATATAATACCACTGCTCTTTTTCCATACTACACCTCTTGCCTAGTGTTATTTGCATGTTATAGTCTACCAAATTCGCAAGAGTTTGTGAAAAGATACGAAATTTCGTCCTACAATTCATGAATATATTGCATATCATGCTAGCACCATTATAATATGAAATGGTAGAAGTAAGAAAAAAGGAGTCGATTCATCTTGTCAGCTAATCTAACCATCTTCCTTGTAGCTGTTGTAGCGTTTATGGCATACTCTGTAATTCTATTCTTTTATCAGCGTAAAATTGTTAAATCGCTTACTGAAGAAGAATTCCGCGCCGGCTACCGTAAGGCTCAACTAATTGATATTCGTGAACCAGATGAGTATAACGCAGGCCACATCCTAGGTTCCCGTAACATTCCACTATCGCAGCTTCGGATGCGTTATAAGGAAATTCGTCCTGATCAACCGGTTTATCTATATTGCCAAAACGGTCTTCGTACAGGACGCGCGGGACAGTTCCTCAAGAAAAAGAAATATACGGAACTGTATCAGCTTAAAGGCGGCTTTAAAACTTGGACAGGAAAAATTAAAAAGAAAGCATAAATTAAAAAAGCAGGCAACAAACATTCGTATCTTCTTAATCTTGCAGAAAAAGGACATACTCACCGCTAGAGAGTATGTCCTTTTTCTTACACTTTAAAAAAGTATAAATTTCCAGCTAAAAGCTCATGCGGCGCAGCAGGAAATTTTAAGAACAAAGTGTAAGTGCAGCTATGCCTCTGTCTTCGCCTAAAGACTCGCCAATCAGCGAGTTTTCTCTAAGGATATGTTAACGCTGCTTCGATTGGGTTTGTCACGTCACCGCCTTTATAAGAAATTGTTTTTGTGAACAGATCTGCTGATACTTTCTGCCCATTTACCTTAATTGGGAGCAGTTTCGCTATAATCGTATACTCCTCTCCCTTTTGAAACGGATTTTTATCGTAATTCCAAGTTGTCTGCCATGTTTTTGTTTCCCCTGGCTGCAGCTCAACATTTGTTAATGCTTGCGAGAACATTTTACCCTTTGAATATCGGTACAATTCCTCTCCGCTTGCACGCTTTATGATAACCTCAAATTGTTGGGAAGATGGAAAAGTTAATGAAAGCGGCTTATCCCCCCTATTATAAAGCTGCAGCTTTACTTCAGCACGATCTTCATACACAGCAGCTTCAGCCATAAATTGAAACTCCTCCCTTGGCTCAGAGCTTTGATTCACCGGCAAAGTTTCTTCTTTTGATTGGCAGCTGCCCGCAAAGAAACAAAGAGTTATCAACAACAAACTAATCTTTCGCATAGCAAACTTCCTTCCTCTTATTTTCTTCTCCTTTAACTAAAGACTAAGCAGAGGGGCACATTTACTAGCATTGTTTCTTTTCTATCCTTGCCTCATACGTGCTGCGAGTTAAGCCGTACATCAGCAAATCATAAAAGTTTCCTAAGTAATATTGGTATTCCTGAAGTATACCTTCCTCCGAAAATCCGAATTTATGAAGAAGCTCGCGTGAGGAAACATTTTCCTCACGTACAGTTGCGCCGATTCGATTCAAAAGGAGCTTATCAAATCCAAACGGAATCACCATTTCCAGCACCTCTGTCATAATGCCTTGTCTCCACATCTCCTTCTTTAATTCATAGCCGATTTCCGCACGGTGATGCTGCCTGCTCCAATTATGATAGCCAACCGACCCCATAAGCTCCTCTGTTTGTTTATCAACAATTGCCCACCGAATCATCGTTCCATTACGAAACCCGCTCTTCACCTGCGTCACAAATTGCTCTGCCTGTTCCTTTCGTGTGAACGGCTCTAAGCCGTAATATTGTACAACCTCTTCATCGGAAAAATAGCCATACAAATGAGGCGCATCCTCTCTTTTTAAATCTCGCAATCGAAATCGCTCTGTCTCTAAAACAGGAAACGAAAAGAAAATCATCTCCTAAAGCCTCCTTTTTCTTACCCTTTCGACTCGTTTGCGACAAACTCCTTCCTTGACTTTTTTCCCTTTTTCTTTTACCTTTAAACTACCAAACGGTAGGAAGGTTGGTTACTATGACAGCTACTCGTATTAAGGAGGCGGCACTTGCCCGCTTCGCCCAATTCGGCTATGAAGGTACGTCTCTCTCCGACATCGCACATGATGTTGGTATTAAGAAGCCTTCACTTTACGCACACTTCACAGGAAAAGAGCAGCTCTATTTCGTTTGCTTAGACGAATCGTTAGAGCAAGATATACATTACTTGCGAAGCTGTGTGGCAGTGCATAAAAATAAAAGCCTATCCTCTTTCCTATATGAGCTGCTCGAAGGCTATGAAAGACGCTTTTGCGAAAATGCAGAAGCGATGTTTTGGCTTCGATCCTTATTTTTTCCGCCGGCTGCATTCAAGGAGCGGATTGTAGAAAAAGCAAACCAGTATGTGGAAGAAGCAGGAGACTTGCTTACTCCTGTGTTTTCAGAGGCTATAGAGAAAAACATAATTGCTGCAGCAAGCGCTGAGGCGGCTGTGGCTGCTTATTTATGCTTATTTGATGGACTTATGGTTGAACTGCAGTGCAGCGGGCCAGACGGCTTTCAAAAGCGTCTACATGCAACGTGGCCTATATTCTGGCGAGGAATTCGTATCTAAAGAAAGGAGATTCATAATGGGATGGATCTATGTACTTGTAGGAGGCCTTATTGAAGTTATTTGGGTAATGGGCTTAAAGCATGCGGGCTCTCTCCTCGAATGGACAGGAGTCTCAGCTGCTATTTTACTTAGCTTCTGGTTTTTGTTTCGTTCGTTTGAAACGCTTCCTGTCGGCACGGTTTATGCTGTATTTACAGGTATTGGCACAAGCGGCATTGTCCTTGTGGAGATGATTTTCTTCGGAGAGCCTGTATCGATCGCAAAGCTGATGTTTATCGCACTCCTAATCGGGGGTGTAATGGGCTTAAAGCGGTTAACAAGTGAACAGAAAAAGGAGGCGCAGTAATAATGGCTTGGGTATTTCTGATTCTGGCAGGGCTTGGGGAAGTAGCGGGCGTACTTTCGATGAAAATGGCCAGTGAACGAAAAAATTGGCCTTCACTTCTATCGCTTATTGCAAGCTTTAGCTTAAGCTTTTTCTTTTTATCAAGAGCAATGCAGGAATTGCCGATGGGAACTGCCTATGCGGTATGGACGGGCATTGGAACAGCCGGCAGTGTCATCATTGGTATTTTATTTTTCCGAGAGCCTGCCGATTGGCGGCGCATGATGTATTTAAGCTGTATCGTAATCGGTGCCGTCGGTTTAAAGGCAATCAGCTGAGATTTTTACTCATAAATTATATCTGTTAACAAAAGATAAACATATATAGAGAAGGGAGCGAATGAGATGGAGTTATCCTTTCATAAACACATTTTGCTTTTTTTCTTTTTGTTTATCCTTTTGGTTATATTTCTAAGCATGACAGCCCATTCGTATAACATTCCGGCTCATTTTTGGAGCACGAGATCGTTTTATCATATTGTCACAAGCCTCTTTCGCTAAAGAAAACTCTTGGCGGGCCTTTAGACGAAGACAGAGGCGCAGTTGCACTTTATTCTTACAATTTCCCGCTGCGTCGAATGAGTTTCCAGCTGGAATTTTATACTTTCTTAAAGTATAAAAAAGCGAATACGGTCTGCCTCGGGCTTCCTCGCAAGAATGTTCTCCGGCAAAGCAGGCAGTTCTTCCTTTTTTGCCGAAGGCTATTCTGCAAAAAAGAGCTAAACACGATCGTTTAGCTCTTTTTCTATGTACTACTTCTCAAATCGGTTTAACATCTCTTCTCTCATGCCGAAGCTGACAACTGCAATGCCGATATACATAAACACTAACATAATTGGATTTACAGCATTGTACCAGTCATTATTCACAATCAAATAGACTGTTACAGCAGCTACCATCACGAAAGCTGTGATAAATAGATAAAAGCTGATGTTTTGCCTCATACTGTTCCCCTCTCTTCACGGTATTACCATTTCAAAATGTATGGCTGCAGGCCCTATTATATGCCTGTTTTTTGTAAACAATATGTAAATGAATAATAGATATCGATCGAAGGCTTCCAAAACCCGCGAATTCTCTCTATTTTTGGCCTTCCATTCCGTTCCAACTATATCATGGGCGCAAGCTTAGGCGCAAGGACATACATAAGAAAAGCTGGGGCTAAGCCTATTCATGGGTTTTCCGTGTGTTCTTCCCTATGAAAGGCGCTTTTTGCCTTTTGCATGGGAGATTATTCTGAAGACGGGAGCAGGTCGCGGGAGCTAGACATGTCCAGCTCCTCTACAGGCCTTGCCTATATCCTTTCGTAGCGTAAAACAGGCTTGCGCGCCGCCTTTGTTTCATCAAGACGCTTCACAACAGTTGTATGCGGCGCTTCCTGCACAACCTCCGGATTCTCCTCTACTTCCTTCGCAATTTGAATCATCACGTCAATGAACGCATCCAGCGTTTCCTTCGATTCCGTTTCCGTCGGCTCAATCATCATACATTCCTCAACATTAAGCGGAAAATAGATCGTTGGCGGATGATAGCCGAAGTCTAATAAACGTTTAGCAATATCAAGCGTTCTTGCACCAAGCTTCTTTTGACGCCTGCCCGATAGTACAAACTCATGCTTGCAATGCTGATCAAACGGCAAATCATAATACGGCGCCAGTCGTCTCATCATATAATTGGCATTTAGCACAGCATATTCCGTAACCTGACGCAAGCCCTCCGGCCCCATAGAGCGAATGTACGTATACGCACGGACATTGATGCCGAAATTTCCGTAATACGGCTTCACGCGGCCAATAGACTCTGGACAGTTATAGTTAAATACATAGCCATTTTCTCTTTTCTCTAATATCGGCTTTGGCAAAAACGGAATGAGATCAGCTTTCACACCAACAGGACCAGAGCCTGGGCCGCCGCCCCCGTGCGGGCCTGTAAATGTTTTATGAAGGTTTAAATGCACAACATCAAAGCCCATATCTCCCGGACGAGCCTTGCTTAGTACTGCATTTAAATTAGCACCGTCGTAATACAGCTTTCCGCCCGCTTCGTGTACAATGCTCGCCATTTCTGAAATATTTCTCTCAAATAATCCGAGCGTATTCGGATTTGTCAACATTAAAGCCGCTGTATCCTCGCCAACATATCGCTTTAAATCTTCTAAGTCGACAAGCCCGTTTTCGTCAGATTTCACTGTAATGGTCTCAAACCCGGCTACGGTTGCAGAAGCAGGATTTGTGCCGTGTGCTGAATCGGGAACGAGCACCTTTGTACGTTTATAATCGCCTCTTGCTTCGTGGTAGGCTCGGATGAGCATAAGTCCTGTCCATTCTCCATGAGCACCCGCTGCCGGCTGCAGCGTCACCGCGTCCATTCCTGTAATTTCCTTTAGGCTCTCCTGAAGGTCATACATAAGCTCCATCGCACCCTGCACTGTGCTTTCATCTTGAAGCGGATGAATATGAGAAAATCCTGCAAGCCGAGCAACATGCTCGTTGATTTTGGGATTGTATTTCATTGTACAAGAACCAAGAGGATAAAAGCCAGAATCCACACCGTGGTTACGTCTCGATAGCGCTGTATAATGACGCATAATGTCTAGCTCCGATACCTCCGGCAGCTCGGCGGCTTCGGTGCGAACGTATTCGCTGCCAAATAAAGCTTCTAGGTCCGCCTCCTCTACGTCTAAAGGAGGCAGGCTGTATCCGATGCGTCCCGGCTTGCTGATTTCAAAAATGAGCGGTTGATCCTGCATTGTCATTGCATATCCCCCATTTCCTTCACAAGAATATCGACTTCCTCTTTCGTCCGAAGCTCTGTTACGGCGACGAGCATATGATTGGAAAGCTCTGCATCATATTTGCCCAGGTCATAGCCGCCAATGATATTGCAGCGCATGAGCCCTTCATTGATCTCCTTTACCGGACGCTTGCAATTGACAACAATTTCATTAAAGGCCGGTCCAGAAAACGCAACGGTAAAGCCGCCCTGCTCAAATTTCTTCTTCGCATACTGTGTTTTAGAAATGTTCTGAAGAGCCATTTCCTTTACGCCTTGTTTGCCGAGCGCCGTCATCGCGACAGCTGCAGCAAGTGCATTAAGCGCCTGATTCGAGCAAATATTAGACGTCGCTTTATCGCGGCGAATATGCTGTTCACGTGCCTGCAGGGTTAATACGAAGCCCCTTTTTCCGTCTGAATCTGTTGTTTGGCCGACGAGACGTCCCGGAATTTTGCGCATGAGCGCCTTTGTTGTAGCGAAATAACCGCAGTGCGGCCCTCCAAACTGAGCTGGAATGCCAAACGGCTGCGCGTCACCGACCACGATATCTGCACCAAATTTGCCGGGAGGCATTAATACCCCGAGCGCGAGCGGATTCGCTGATACGATAAACAACCCTTTATGCTGGTGCGCGATTGTTTCAATATCCGCTAAGCGCTCCACTTGTCCTAAAAAGTTGGGATACTGCACAACAACACAAGCAACGTTCTCATTCATTTGGCGCTCAAGGGCCTCTAGGTCTGTTACGCCATCCGTGCAGCCGATCTCTACCACCTCTAGGTTTTGTCCGGTGGCATATGTTTTGAGTACATCCCTTGCTTCTGGATGAACTGCTTTTGATACGACAATTTTCTTTTTACGCGTATGCCCTGCTGCTAACATGGCTGCTTCCGCAAGGGCTGTACCGCCGTCATACATGGAGGAATTGGCTACATCCATACCTGTTAATTCGCAAATCATCGTCTGAAACTCGAAAATAGCCTGCAATTCTCCCTGTGAAATCTCAGGCTGATACGGTGTATATGCTGTGTAAAACTCGGAGCGGGAAATTACGTGGTCTACAATCACCGGAACATAATGATCGTACACACCGGCTCCAAGAAACGATGCATATTCCTTTGCGTTTGCATTTTTGCCGGCAAGCTGCGACAATTCTTTTAACAATGCCGGCTCAGCTTTTGCAGGCTTCAATTGTAAATCGCCCTGAAATCTCACGCGCTCTGGAACATCTGAGAACAATTCCTCAATCGACTCGACGCCAATTACATGGAGCATTTCTTTTTTATCGTCTTCTGTCATCGGCAAATAACGATGCAGCATCACATATACCCCCTATTTAGATCGTTTATAAAACGGGATAGGTACTACAATAGCCTTTACCCGCTTACCGCGAATTTCCACCTCGACTTCCGTACCAAGCATTGCGAACGCTTCGTCCAGCAGTGCCAAACCGATATTTTTCTTTAATGTTGGTGATTGTGTCCCGCTCGTTACTTCACCGATTTTCTTCCCTTGAGCAAACACCGCGTAATGACTGCGCGGAATTCCCCGTTCTATCATCTCAATTCCCGCTAGCTTGCGCGGCGCTCCATTTTCCTTTTGATCCTTTAACACTTCTTTTCCTAGGAAATGCCGCTCCTTATTCGTCTTCACAGCAAAGCCAATTCTGGCCTCAATAGGCGTGATCTCCTTCGTCAGCTCCTGGCCGTATAATGGAAGCGCAGCTTCAAAACGAAGAGTATCGCGGGCGCCGAGACCGCACGGCTTCAACCCTTCTGCCTCCCCCGCCTGCATGAGCAATTCCCAAAGCCTGCGTGCATCTTCGCTCTTACAATATAGCTCGAACCCGTCTTCTCCCGTATAACCGGTTCGAGATACGAGAGTAGGCATGCCTTGTATATCTACATCATCTTTAAATTTAAAAAACTGAATATCTTGCAAAGGCTCTACTGTTAAGGTTTGCAATATTTTTTCCGCCTTCGGACCTTGCAGCGCAAGCTGTGCGATTTCGTCCGAAACATTTTCGATTTGCACGTCTTCTCCAGCATGAGCAAGAAGCCACTCATAGTCCTTCTGGATATTAGCTGCATTCACAACGAGAAGATAGTCCTGCTCCCCTTTTTTATATACAAGCAAATCATCTACTGTGCCGCCATCCTCATAGCACATCGCCGTATATTGTGCACCGCCGCTTGAAAGCAAAGCAAGGTCATTTGTCAGCATAAGCTGTAAAAAGTCGAAGCTGCCGCTTCCCCTTACTGTAATTTCCCCCATATGAGAAACATCAAATAATCCCGCTGCCGTACGTACTGCTTCATGCTCTTCCTTAATGCTTGAAAACTGAACGGGCAGCTCCCAGCCGCCAAAATCAATCGTTTTCGCTCCGTATGCTGCGTATACGTCAAATAAAGGTGTGCGATGTAACCGAACCATGTTTCCTCCCCCTTGCGCTATGTTGGACAAAACGATGAAAAATACGTTATGACAAAAATATACATAAAAGTTACAAATTCAGGATAAAATACAAAAGATTTCATTCTCTTTATCCATATCCTAACATTTCTCATTTCATATCAGCAATATTCCTATTAGGAAATTTGCTTCATAATTTTTTTATAGAAAGGCAGGGCGCAGCACATGAATGTGGAAATGACGGCAAACCGGTCTTGGCAGGAAGAGTTTCTGAAAAAAATAGAAGACGATGGACCATGGTCAAATTGGGATTTGTACAATCTTGCATACGAAACGGAAAAACAGCTGCTCATCCCTTCATTTGAAGGCTTGCAGGCGCCAAAATACTTGCCGCACTTAACACCTTTACCCCATCAGCTGGAAGCAGCGAAAACAGTCATTGAAGAAATGAACGGAAAAGCCATTTTAGCGGATGAAGTCGGACTTGGCAAAACAATTGAAGCCGGGCTGATTCTGAAGGAGTATATGATTCGCGGGCTAGTTAAAAAGGCACTCATTCTCGTCCCTGCCTCACTGGTCTCCCAATGGGCATACGAGCTCAATACAAAGTTTTATATTCCTGCTATTGCACACCGAAAAAGCTATTCGTGGGAGCAGGCTGATGTTATCGTCTCCTCCATCGACACAGCGAAACGGGCACCGCACCGCGACATTGTGCTTAACATGGAATACGATTTAATCATTATTGATGAAGCACACAAGCTAAAAAACAATAAAACAAAAAACTATGAGTTTGCGCAACTACTAAAAAAGAAGTTTTGCTTACTGCTGACAGCTACGCCCGTTCAAAATAAAATTGATGAAATCTTTAACCTCGTCTCGCTTTTAAAGCCAGGGCATCTCGGCAATCAATCTAACTTTGAGGAATATTACGCTTCTAACAACAGAACGCTCGAGACCGACCAGCATTTGAAGGAGCTTATCAATAAGGTAATGGTGCGAAACCGTCGCCACAATACGGGCATTGAGTGGCCGAAGCGGCAGGTTCATACTGTGTTTATTGATTTGAACGAGCAGGAACGAGAGCTGTATGAAGCGATTCACAACTGGAGGACTGAAAATGCCTTTACATCGGCCTTTTCTTCTTTAACCTTAAAACGGGAGGCATGCAGCAGCCGGGAAGCCGTCTATTTCTCATTGAAAAAATATGTAGAAAAACGGCAGCGGGACAATCCAGATTACGTCATTGACCCTCATATTCATATAATGCTGGAGAAAATTAATGCGATTCCTTCTAACTCAAAAGCGGCGAAAACGCTGGAGATTATTAAAAGCATTAACGATAAAGTTATTATTTTTACAGAGTACCGTGCCTCACAAATGTATTTGCAGTGGTTTTTAAAGCAGCATGGCATTTCATCTGTTCCGTTTCGCGGAGGATTTAAGCGGGGCAAAAAGGATTGGATGAAGGAATTATTCCAAAATCATGCACAAGTATTAATTGCAACAGAGGCCGGCGGCGAGGGGATTAACTTGCAGTTTTGTAATCATATGATTAACTACGATTTACCATGGAATCCAATGAGGCTTGAACAGCGCATCGGCCGCATTCACCGCCTCGGTCAGAAGAACGATGTCCATATTTACAACATGGCGACAAAAAACACGGTAGAGGAGCATATTTTAAAATTGCTGTATGAGAAAATTAATCTATTTGAGCGGGTAATTGGGGAATTGGATGATATTTTAACACGAATTGATATGAAAAATATTGAGGACCATCTGCACGAAATTTTTGCCGGCTCTAAAAGTGAAGGAGAAATACGAATTAAAATGGATAATTTGACTTCCGTTATCGAGCTTGCACAGCGAAGCGGAACAGGAGCGGATCATTATGCAGCAACATGAAATTCATAATTACCTGCACCGTTTTTTCACAGCAAATCAATGTGAAATCAAACATGCCACGAACGCCTTACTAGATGTACAGCTCACTGTCGAGATGGATAAATTGCTCATGAATCGGCCGTTTTATTGGCACTATTTAGAGAAAACAGGCGGCGTGCCGAACCCAATGCGGATTACCTTTATTACGGATCCCCAGCGCGCTCCTGAGGACGTAAAAGGGGAAGCGGTTCACTACGGGTCTCCTCGTCTTCATCAAGTCTTCCGTGCGGCGCAGGAGCTTGGTGCCTATATTCGCCTATATGAAGAGGTCCATACGAGTGAAAACGGAAATATCCCCCTTCACCCATGGCTTGGAGTCAATCTGAAGGTTTCTTATCAATGCGACCGAAAAAAAGAAACGTTGTATTCACTCGGTTTGCATCTCATTACGGGGATGATGGTAAGCAATTTCCACGAGACGCTGCAAACAATCCCGCTCACACCGAAGATTCCTGACTTTTGCTTTACGCTGACGCCGATGATTATGCCGAAAAGCGGGTTAATCCGAATTGAAGAAGCCGTGAAGTCTCTTGTTTCTAGGGAGGACCATACATGGGCAGAGGAAGCGCGCCTAAGATGGGCGCATGACTTGCAGCTTTTGGATCAATTTTATACGGATATGGAGGAAATTCCCGACAGCTACGAGATTGAGAAGCAAGCGCTGCAGGAGCAGTACGAACCAAAAATTGTGTTTGAAATTATTAACGGCGGCTTGTTTTATTTAACGCCCAATAGAGTATAATAAAAAGCAGCGTCTCTTGATCGACGCTGCTTTTTATTTACGTTACTGTATATCGCCGTACGTTCCCAGCCTATATCTTGCCGTTATACTTACGACCGTCATTATGCTCCTGCTGATGAATCTTCGTCATGCGGCGCTGATGCGCTTTTGTGCTCGCAGTCACCTGATTCGCATCGCTTTCTTGATTCTTTTTAGAACCCCCGGACCCATTGCTCATATGCTGCACCTCCTGCCAAAAGTGATTCATTTGTAGCTTTTGTCAGAAGGGTGAATTTATGCAATGGCCTTTAAAGAAAAACTCGCCGATTAGCCAGCCGTTAGGCGAATACAGAGACGCAGTTGCCCTTATACTTTATTCCCAAAATTTCCTGCTGCGCCGAATAAGTTTCTAACTGGAATTTTATGCTTTCTTAAAGTATAAAAACAAGACGTTCTTTTATTGCTTTTCTACATATTTGCTAAACATATGATAGAGCCCTTGATTCACAAGATGGGATATTTGCTCGTCTGATTTGTCAGGATACAAATCCCTAAGGCGAATCGAGGCCTTAGCCATTAAGTTCTCCAATACAGAGCGGCCTCCTGTTCCATAAATCACTTCCGCATACTCTAACAGCTTTACGTTTTCGATTTCAGCTGAATTTCGATCATAAAAAAATTTGCTCATTTCTTCTCCCTCCATTTTGACAACGTTTTCATTTCTATGAACAAGCATTATATGTTAGTCATTTCACAATAATGTATGCTAAAGGTCTTGCATGGTTTCATTATAAAACAATATAAAAACCGTGCATACAATTATTTTACGAACATTTTGTGAACAATGTTCATATCTCAGACAAATATCGACTACTTCCCCTTTATTATGCACATATTAAGGAAGAAATGCTTTAGAAAAGGAGTTTAAAACCAATGATTAATGAAGATTTTCATGCGGTTGTTAGGAATAATGATAGAGGCGTTTATTTAGGATCCAACGAACAAAAGGTTAACAGAAATAATATTACAGCAGAGCGCAAACAGCAAGCTGAAGCCACTGCGCCAAGACATCAGGAGCAAAAGCATCAGGACGGAGCGATTACTGAATAAGAAAAGCTGGGACTCCCTGCTTAATCCCGACAGACAAACCGCCTGTGCACAAAACGCGAGGTTCGTACTAAGATTGGACATTACTCACAGTTATAATTCTTATCCTTTAAAAAGGACCAGGCGCTAATGAATGGCGCCCGGCCCTTTTTCTTGTTTATTGCTCGTTTAATACACGCTCAAGACGCTTACGAAGCATTTCCATACCGCTTCCACCTGCTTGGAAATGACGAAGTACACCTGTTTTATCAAATACATAATATGCCGGAACGTATTTGTTTTCAAATGCGTCTGTAATCGCATGGTTATTATCAACCAAGATCGGTTGAATAATATCATGGCTCTCTGCTGTTTTCTCAATTAAGCCCAAATCTAAATCTTCCTCGGAACGAGGCATATGAACTGCCACTACATTTAAGCGGTCGTCATATTCGTCGCGAAGCTCGTTTACAAGCGGCATTGCTTCTTTACATAAGTAGCAGCTTACAGACCAGAAATGGATTAATGTTGGAGCATCTCCAATTAAATCTTCTCTTACCACCGCATCGTTTAATGTATGTGTTGCGCCGTCTAAAGCTGGCATTGGTTCACGTAATTTCATGATTATATCCCCCTTTATTATAGTGTTGCTTGACCTGGTTTCCAGTTTGCCGGGCAAAGCCCGCCTGTTTGTAATGCTTGCAATACGCGCAATACTTCGTCTGTCTCGCGTCCAATGTTATTATGGTGTACAACTTGGTACATCAATTCTCCCTCTGGGCTAATAATGAACAAACCGCGAAGGGCAATTCCTTCTTCTTCAATTAACACGCCATATTCACGAGATACAACATGGTTTGTATCAGCGGCTAATGGGTAGCGAAGATCTCCTAAACCATTTTTCGTACGGTCTGTGTTAATCCATGCTAAATGTGTATGAATCGTATCAGTAGATACGCCGATTACCTCTGCATCCAAGTCCTCAAACTCATCATAACGGTCAGAAAGCGCAATAATTTCTGTTGGACATACAAATGTAAAGTCCATTGGATAGAAGTACAGTACAGTCCATTTGCCTTCTTTCATATTTTGCTCAAGACTTACTTTACCGAATTCTTTATTAGCTAATACTGCTTCCATTTCGAAGCGAGGTGCTTGTTTTCCTACTAAACGTTCTGCCACGTTGATGGTCCTCCTCACGCATAAACAACATTGATTACTTATTTAGAATGATTACAATCTTTATTATAGCAAGTTTTACTTTTAAGTCAACATTAAGTAATAATAATTTTAAACTGATTATTCTTCTCACTTGGATAAGATATTCATAGCGATTGTCATCATATATGTAATCCAGCCTGTTATCATTCCTAAGCATAGTGTAAAGAAAAGGATACTGAATAATTTCGGCTTATGCATCTCTATTCCTCCCTTCCTTCACTTTATACTCTTCTAAAATAGAAAAAACGCCCAAAAAGCAGGCGCTATGCATCTTTTTTGGTATTCTCATGCTTCATCCGCAGCTCCTTATACAGCAGCGCCAGACTAAGAGGCAAAATGCCGAACCATCTGACAAGAAACGGATCACGCATGCTGCGGCGCTGCTCCCGCTTTTGCTTTCGTTCCTGCTTCGGACTATCCATGTATGTCACGAATTGCTGTGTGACAAATTTTACGTAATCATTAGTCGACATACTCTCACCACCTGCATATTTCTAAATGATCAGTATGCCCATTCCATTTTTATTTAATCACCAGCTGATTCTCCTTATCGCTTCTCTGTCCAACTCGTTATTCGTTTGTTATCTCTATCATAGAAAAAGCTTGCTTTATATGCCCTTCCTTCCTTTGTTACACAGTGAATCGAAACCTGCAGCAAACCCGACGAAGAAAGGGACTGCGATAGACGTGCCGTTCCTTCTTCATACTCATAGGCAGCCGGGATGTCATTCGTCTGCACATCGCGTTGAAACTCCCAAACTGCATTCGTCATTATATTCTCCAATAGAAAAAACTGCTCCGTCTCATAATAAAACCGCTTTTCTAATAGACAGAGATTTACCTGATGAAGAAACAACGCAAGAAATAAAAAAGTAAATATAAGAACAGCCGGCATGGTAGCTCCTCGTTCATTCCGCACCTATGCTTCCTCCAACGCAGACAAACGGGTTAAAATCCCCTTGTGCATATTGCCATCCAGATCTTGGACATGGATAACAAGCTTGTTTGAGGATCGCTCGTAAAACACGGTCTTTACATTTTGTAATAAAATTTCATTTCCACTGCCGTTTACCTTTCGAATTAACTGAGTCCCTGCCGCCGTGTACGTGACGAGAAATCCGCTTGGGTCCTTCATAAGCAATTTTTTATCAATAGACTGTACTGTTTTCGCCTCCCGATACTCCATTTGTGCTTGCTGCAAAAAAATAATCCATTCAAATTCGTTAAAGCTTTTTTGCTTGGGCAATCCAAAAAACAAAGGCTGCAGCCGCGGTGCAATCAGAAGCAGCACTGACAGCAAAAATACACAAAACATCATTTCAAGCAATGTGAAACCATGTTCTCCGAGATTTTTATTTCGCAACATAGCGGCACTTGCTTTGCTGTTTGCTTTGCACATTCTTCCAAATTACGCATACGCTGTATGCATCCCCTGTTTCGCTCCACCTAGCTGTATACTTCGTGCCATGTACATTCTGCACCGCAGAATCCGGGGGACGGGCATCAAATCGGTAAGAAACAACCTGTTCACGTAAAAATACATTTGCAGCCTGAGCCAGTCGGATGTTTTTCCTATCTTGTATGACTGCAATGGTCTGCGGCAGCAAAAATGCAGCAATCATCAGCAAAACTGTAAGTGATATGAGCATTTCAAGCATAAGATACCCTCCTTCACTCCTCATGGTAATACATTCTCCCTCTTCCCAGCTGAAACACAACGCGATATGTTACCTCTTTATGCCGAACATACATCGTGCCTGCTTTGTTAATATTGCCGTCTTGACCATATGTAAGAGGATTTGGCATCGTATTGATATCGATCGCTACCATAGGGTCATAGCTTCTCGACAGTACAATACCGGCATCCCCTGACTTTGTAATGACATATTTATGGTCGGCCGTATACATGCGCAGGCTATATCGGCTATTATTGCTAATCGCTGCCTGTTGCATAAATGCAATATCCTGACGAAACTGTTCTACAAACTGCTTCGCTTTCCGGCTATCAGAAAGCGGAAGCAAGGTAACGGAGGCAATGGAGATCAGAATCGACATGATTAGCAAAACAAGCAAGGTTTCAAGAAAGGTAAAGCCTTTCTCCTTACGTACGATCTGCTTGCTCATTCTGCGCTAACGGAACCATCTTCTGCAGAAACCTGAATCACCTTTCCATTCGGACATGTTTTTGAAGTGATATATCCGCCTGTTTCCAGTTCTTCAATAGTTGGAATTTTGTCATACTCCAGCTTATATGCCTGCACCTGTGCAGATACCGCACGAAGCAATGCATCACAGCCTTTTCCCTCTACCATCTTTCGTTGATTGACGATATTGGGCACAATCAACAGCAATAAAACAGAAATGACAAACATAACCAGCAGCATTTCCAGCAAGGTAAAGCCTTTTTCATTTTTCATGCGATTTCCCCTTTACATAGAACTCATCGTTTGAAACATAGGAAGCAAAATAGCTAAGTACATCAGGACAACAATCAGGCCGACAACAGAAAATAAGAGAGGCTGTACTACTAGCACAAGCTTGCTTACACGTGCTTCTAATTTCTCTACAACCATCTCACTGTAATCTGCCAGCTCGTTCGCCAAGGTCCCCCCTGCTTGCCCATGCGTCACTACATAAGACAATTCCCTCTCGTAGTACGGCCGCTCCTTCAAAATGTGCTCCAATGTTTCACCTCCGACAAGCAGACGCTTCATATCCATGGCCTCACTCTGAAAAAATGGCTGATGACGCTGCTGCTCCATTAATAAAAAAGCCTCCAATACAGACAAGCCGCCTTGCAGCAGGCTGCTCATTTGCACGGCAAAATAATGCGAGTTTAGCGACAAACAAAAGGATTTGATAATAGGAATCGAGAGGAGATAGTTCATTTTCGTAACCGGGTGCAGCTTTCGAAAGTACGCATAGTACAAAACAATAGCTAGCCCAATGAGGGAAAGGAAGATTCCAAACATGTAAGGAAGCAAGCGGATAAACAGCAAAATAGTATCCACCAGCATTGAGGATTCAGAAGCTGCAGAGCTGTGAAGACTTGCAAACTGCGGAAACAGCACGGTGTTAAACAAAACGATCATCACAGTCAAAAAGGAAAGTAAAAATATCGGATAACGCAGCACTTGCAGCAGCTTTCGATAATGCTTCTCCTTCCGCTCTAGAAACATACTTCCCTGTCTTAAAGCGAAGGCGATATCGCCGTGCTGCTCAGCGTAAAACAAATATGCCAGCATATCGCGGTGAAACCTAAGGTCTGTAAAAACATTGTACAGACTGCCGCCATTTTTTAGCTGCTCAACTGACCGATGGAGCTGCTGTTGTTTTTCCTTTGTCGCATATAATTGCAGAAACTCGAGCGCATGCCAAAGCGAGTAGCCCTTCTCAAGCAAATTGCCAAGATGACGAAGCAGCACAACCTGCTCACGCAACGTCCATTTTGTTACAGTCCGCTTATACACGGGCATCCTCTTCTCCGATAAATCCGAGCGCATACCCTTTATTCATCGCCTGTCGGAGCGTTGTATAGCAATACGAAGCTGGTTCGCCCCTCGCCTCTCGAATCACCTCCTGCAAGGCTTGTCCATACAACAGCTCATATACGCTAAGGCGCCGAAGACGACGCAGCTTTTTGCAAAGCGGTGAGCATTTTCCTTGGCAAAATGGGCATTTTACTTCAATGAGCCTTTGAGCAGCAACCGCAAGCAACGATTGTTCGATCTCTTCTAGAGTAATACCATAATCAAGCAGGCGCAGTACAGCTCCCTTTGCATCCTTTGTGTGCAGTGTCGTTAACACAAGATGGCCCGTTAAGCTGGCACGAACTGCCACCTTTGCAGTTTGTGCATCACGAATTTCCCCTACTAAAATAATGTCAGGATCATGGCGGAGGACAGCCTTTAATCCCGTTTCATACGTAATACCGGCACGTTCATTAATTTGAATTTGCAGCAGGCCATCGTTGCGCTTTTCAATCGGATCCTCAAGCGTAACAATACTCCGATTGAATGTTGTTTTTGCTGTCTCTAGCAGCGAATACATCGTCGTCGTTTTACCGGAACCAGTTGGTCCTGTAAAGATAATGAGACCATGGGAATGGTAAAGGAAGGAAAGAAGCGTTTTGGCGGAATTCGGGAAGAGGGACAGCTCGGAAAGAGGCTGTACGGATGCTTGTAAATGAACACGAATAACAAGACTTTCATTTTGAATAGTCGGCAAGGTCGACATACGCAAATGCATGTCACCAAAACCCATTTGCAGTTCAAGTGAACCATTTTGAGGCTTTCTTCTCTCGCCAATATCCATTGCCGCCAAAAACTTAAAATGGGAAATTACTCGTTCACAAAAATCCTTAGAAATTGTATACTTTGTAACCAAATCCTTATCTACCCGCATCCGGATCTCTGCTCCTTCTCTTGTCGGCACGAGATGAATATCCGATGCCTTTAACTCATAGGCCTCCTTTAAAATCTTATCTGCAAATTGTTCCACATTTTTCATATCTATCACCTCCTCTCTCTTTTATATACCATAGAAGCAACGAGAAGAAAAATTGCTATTAAAGCCTTTTCCTCCTGCTATGTTCGCCTTTTCCGCTTCACATTTCAGACATATTTTATAGGAGAAATATGAACAATTCATGAATAGTGCTCCTGCCCTGTTATTATGTAACATTGCCTGTATTATAATGTTAATATCCTCCAACACATATAAAGGTGGCGACTAAAATGGAACAGGCATTAAAGATTACGAGTGTATTAGCAGATCCAACGAGATATTACATTTATCAATATATTTCTCAAAAGCACGACCAGGTAACAGTACAGGAAATTGCAGATGAATTTAATATTCATCCAAATGTAGCCCGCCTCCATTTAACAAAACTTGAAGATGTAAATATGCTCATTTCCGAAACACAAAAAACAGGAAAAGGCGGCAGACCGAGCCGTTTATATCGTCTCTCGAACGACGTCATCCAGCTGCAATTTCCGTTTCGCGACTACAAGCTGCTATCGCAAATTGCCCTTGATGCATTGCTTCGCTTAGGAAGCATCGGCGAGCAGGCTTTATTCGAAACAGGAAAACATTTCGGCCGGGATTTAATGATGCGTCACATAAATCAGCTTAGCATTTCCGAAGAAGAGCTCTCAAAAGAAGATAAAGTCAACATTGCAAAGGAAGCAATGACAACAGCAGGATTATCCCCTCAATTTGAACTGAGTAAGGATGAAACGAAGGTATTTTATCAAGTACATAATTGTCCTTTTAAGGAAATGGCTGCAGAGTATCCGAAGGCCATTTGCAATATGCACGGGTTGATGATGCAAGGCATTTTTCAAGCTCTATTCCCAGCTGTAAAGCTTGTTCGTACAGAAAGCATGCTTACCGATTGCAAATCCTGCAATTATAAGGTTCATATTAATTAATTTGCTCGCGATAGGGACAGTTTTCCAAGTGATGAGGCACTTTTTTCCTATTGGTCATCAGGCCTTCCCACATAGCAGGCAAGTCGATGAAACTAGACACTGCTCTATTTTAGTAGTTCGGCTGATAATGCCGGCACACACCTTTTTATATGCTAACATATTCATCTTTCTTTTTTGTTTTCGCTTCCGATAACAACCGGACAGACTTCGCTTGTGTTATTCCTAATGTTTCCAACACAATGGGGCTTATTCCTTTGGATCGCTATATCTGTCAAAATATTGATTTGTAATGGAAAACTCCGTTGTATATTTGGGGCAAAATTGAACCCTGGCACTTTTCTTATTATTGTAAATGTTTACAATAATAAGAAAAGTCCTTTATAATGGAGACGGAGAGACCAATTATCCGAAGGGGAGGGGATACGAATGGAGCGTATGTTTCGCGTTTTAGGCTTTTGGACAGGCATCTTCGCTGTTATGTTTTATCTAGGCGATATGCCGCAAACAGCATTACTGTTCTTTGGTCAAACTGGATTTTTCGTACTTTTAAGCTATTTAAAGTTGTCGGAACGCATGTATGTGTATGTTTTTGGCGCATATTTAACAGTGTTCTTCATCGGCTTTACATATTACACAACGTTCCTGCTCGTTCCAGGTGTAGGTCATTAAGAAAAGCGCAAGCGCCCTGCTTAGCTGGGGCAGACAAATGCTTCTCACCGCTAAGGGCGCTTTTTGTCCTTATGTGGTGAGGGCTATTTGACTGCGAGGGGCTGGGTGCTGAAGCTAGACAATTCCCCAAATTTCTTACAGAACAAAAAAAGAGCAACATATACATTCTGATATTATAAAGAAAACTCGCCGATTTGGCGAAGACAGAGGCGTAGTTACACTTTGTTCCTAAAATGTCCTGCTGCGTCGAATGAGCTTCTAGCTGGAGGTTTATATTTTCGTAAAGTGTAAAAGCGGCGGTCCTCTGATCCGTCGCTTTTTATACAAATATTTAATTTCTTAGATTCAAGACTTGTCCATTTCAGCTGTTATGCCCGCCGTCATTATTGTGTACCATGTATTCTGCATCAGCATGACATAAATAGCTGGAACGAATCACACAATGCTAAAGAGGACCCCCCTGTCCCCTTTAGATATATCCATTGCGTTCACACCAATCATGAAACTCTTTCAAATCAACGTCTACAAGCACTAAGTCTTGCAGCTCTACATCTACATGAAGCTCGCCCCCAATTACGAGGGTATATTCTGGACCGCTTCCTGTATTCCGCTTTACCATTCCGATCTGATCTCGATGCGGACCGTTTTTCACATAGGCTTTTTGCCCTGTAATGTCAAAATTCAAGCAATTCACCTCTTTTTCTTGCTCCATTTCTGTATGTATATGATGAAGTTTGAAAAATAGTCCCTTTCCTTTATTGCATAATCTCAAAATTTATTACAATTCCTTTACGATGTTTCAATCTGATAAAAAGGTACTAAAAACCAAGCACAATTCATTGAGTATTGCGATAAAAGGCCTTACAATAAAGAAGGAACCAAGGAGCTAGAAAAAATTTCAAAAAGAGGGGTTATTATGAACAACCTGACGATCATGCAAATTGTGCAGGCGTTGAAATCTTTCGGCTTTGAGGATGTCGAGTATTGCAAGAAAACAAAACAATTCCACTTCCATAATAACTCAGATATTATGAACAACTACGTGACAATTATATACAGCAAAGCTTTTAAAAAGTTCAACGTCTGCATGTATCCGATTGAAACCTCTAACATTGTAGAACTGAAAGAGGTAGCAAAGCGGCTGGAGATGTGTACATTCCTTGTGGAGAAACTCAATCGTATTCTAAACAAGCAGCCACAAACGGACACAAAAAAACTCGTTATTCATCTATAACGAGTTTTTTTATGTCCGATAAAGAAGACTCGCCGATTGGCGAGCCGTTAGGCGAAGACAGAGGCGTAGTTGCCCTTACACTTTATTCCTAAAATTTCCTGCTGCATCGAATGAACTTCTAGCTGAAAATTTATGCTTTCTTAAAGTGTAAAATTATCGGATCGATACCGCTCCGTCAGTTACCTGCTCCAAAAGCTCCATTGCTTCCCCAAACGTTACATCAAAGATGCTTGTTTCTCTGTCGATGTATGGAAAGTGCGGCAGCCGCTTTTCCATTTTTTTCGTAACCTCTCCTGTAAATTGTGCACTGCTTACACCAAACTCCGTTTCAAGCAGTACAATCCAGTCAAGAAGATGAAACCCTAATCCGTTAATAAATGAAATGAGCTGCTTGCGCGGATGCTCAGCTGAAAAAACAGAACGCTCCATAATCTCAAAGAGATTCTCGCCCAGTATCCCCTCCAGTTCGTCATCGTGCTCCCGCTCCAAAACAGCCTCGTATCCGTAGTCATCCATCAATTCTTCGACTTCTTCACTATCTGGAAATAATAGCTGCTCTCGCGTTGCATCACGTTTGAGTTCGCTTTGGCGGACAACGTCCAAAAATTTTGTATTCCACTGATCCTGTACATTCATTTCTTTATCTCCCTTATGTATATTCCTATATAGTGTAAACCATTTTTCCTTATTACAAAACAAGGACTCATCCAACAGGTATATACTCCACCTTTTGAATGAGTCCTTTTGAGTCACTTATCTATTATTTTTTCAATTTAGCCCAAGTTGCATCAAGAGCCTTCATAGTCTCTTCTTCAGATGCTTTTCCACCAACATACGTTTGTAAAGTTGCACCAAATTGCTGTGCTGCACCATCTGGATATTTCGGGAACTGCCAAGAGAAGGTTTTTCCTTCTTTAGAATATTTCACAAGTTCTGCACCTAATGGTCCGATATCTTCTGCTTTTGCTTCAATTGTTTTGAAGGCCGGGATATATTTGAACTCTTCCACCATTGCTTTCTTTCCTGCTTCAGAGGACACGATCCAGTTTAAGAATTCCTTTGCAGCCTTTTTGTCTGCTTCAGGTGCCCCGTTGTGAATTACCCAGCTGTTTGGTACGTCAACTGCCAGCTTATCGGAAGCAGCAGCGTCATTGCTAAGAGGCATTGGCAGGATGCCGACATCCATGTTTGGCTTTAGCTTATCAAGCATTGGTTGAATCCAGTTCCCTTGCTGAATCATCGCAGCCTCGCCGCTCGCAAACAATGTAACTTGTGTGTTGTAGTCTGTTGTTAATGGGTTTGCATTGCCGTATTTGATTGTTAAGTCTAATAGGTCGAAGTATTTCTTGAATTGTTCATTTCCTTCAATCTTACCTGTACCGTCATTTAAGCTCTTAACAAATGCATCCGGATCTGCCTGCGTTGTAAATGGCATATTCAAGCCGTGGTTTCCTAGTACCCACCACTCCGCATATCCGATTGAGAATGGGGTAATACCGGCAGCCTTTAGCTTTTTCGCTGCTTCCTCTAGCTGATCCATTGTTTTTGGCAGCTCTGTAATGCCAGCTTTTTTGAATAATTCTTTATTGTAGATAAAGCCATAGCCTTCTAGGTTAGCTGGCTGTCCATAAATTTTTCCGTCTAGTGTCGTTGGCTTTAATGCACTTTCATATGCATCCTTTACCCATGGCTGGTCAGATAAATCCTCTAACTTATCCTTCCATGTTATAGTGGATTGGTAGCCTTCGATCGTAAAGATATCAGGCGCGCTTCCCGAAGCAAACTTCGCTTTTAATGCTGCTGAAGCATCTGCACCGCCGCCCACTGTTTGCAGATTGAATGTAACATTTGGATGCTCTTTTGTATATTGATCTGTTAGCGCTTTCAATTGATCGGCAATTTCAACCTTTCCTTGGAACAAGTCAATAACAACTTTATCGCCTGTTCCGCCGGCAGTATCTTTTTTCTCTCCTGTTGTCTTATCGTTAGAACAACCTGCTGCTAAAAGCAAAGATAATGACAATGCACCTGCTGCGAATGGAAATTTTTTCATGTTTATTTACCCCCTAGTATATATATCTAATTTATCTCTATCATATGTCTACCCATCCTATGGGGCAGACATATGATATTAACCGCATTTCCCGGCTTATTTAATTGAGCCGCTTGTAATACCTTTAATAATGTGCTTCTGCATCGAGAAGAAGAAGATTAATAATGGAATAATGCTGATCACTAATGCTGCTAGTGCCATATCCCATTGCTTCGTATATTGACCGAAGAAGAAGAACGTCGCTAACGGGATTGTTCGTAATTCTGGGTCTTGTAATACAAGCATTGGCAATAAGAAGTCATTCCAAATCCATAAGCTGTTCAAAATGATAATCGTAACTGTAATCGGTTTTAATAACGGGAATACAATTCTCCAGAACACCCCAAGCGGTGAACAGCCATCAATAATTGCCGCCTCTTCAAGCTCTACCGGAATGCCTTTAATAAAACCGTGGTACAAGAAGATTGCCATCCCGGATCCAAATCCTAGATACATAAAGACCAATCCCCAAATGCTGTTGAGCATCCCAAGATTCCCCGCTACCTTGATAAGCGGAATCATAATGGACTGGAATGGGATGACCATCGCCGCTACAAACGTCATAAAGATGATATTACTAATTTTCTTTTTCGTTCTTACAAGCATATAGGCTGCCATCGAACAGAACACCACAATAATAACGTTACTAGCTACTGTAATGATGAGTGAGTTGAAAAATACCTTCAAATAATCCATCTGCTGAAATGCGTTCACATAGTTTTTAAACTGCAGGACAGATGGCAGAGCGGATGTATTCATTAAAATCTCAGAGAAAGATTTTAAAGAGTTCGTTACGACATAATAGAACGGAATTAGAAAGACAAGACCGATCAAAATGGCGATGATTTCAAGGATAAATAATTTTCCAGTATACTTATTTCCCATTATGATTCAATCTCCTTTCTCTTCGTGTACGTAACTTGAATCACTGTAATGAGCGCTACTACGATAAAGAACACTAATGCTTTTGCTTCTCCAAGGCCGTAGCGGTTGTTGACAAACGCTTCTGTGTAAATATTAAGCGCTAACATTTCTGTTGATTTAAATGGACCACCGTTTGTTAACGATAGGTTGACATCAAAGATTTTAAATGATGATGAAATGGTAAGGAATAAACAGATTGTGACAGCCGGCGCTACCATTGGTAATGTGATGTGGCGAAGCACCTGCCAGCGGTTCGCTCCATCAATTGTTGCTGCTTCAATCAACTCCTGCGGTACGTTTTGCAGAGCCGCTGTGTAAATTAGCATCAGATAACCCGCACCTTGCCATACGCTGACAATGACAATGCCCCAGAAGGCTGTTTTTTCATCCCCAAGCCAAGACAATTTAAAGAAAGAAAGACCTGTCAGCTGTCCAATTGATGCAAAGCCTTTGATAAAAATGAACTGCCAAATAAATCCAAGCAACAAGCCTCCGATTAAGTTCGGCAAGAAAAACACTGTGCGCAGCACATTTCTTGTTTTCAGCATTCTCGTCACAATCAATGCGAGTCCAAAGCCTACTGCATTTGTAAGGATAATTGCGATAACCGTATAACGAAGTGTTAGCCAAAAGGATGTTTGAAACTGCTTGTCTTCTGTAAATAAATATTTAAAGTTATCGAGTCCAACCCACTTCACGGTACCCGTGATCCCATTCCAATCGGTAAATGCGTAATACATCCCTGTGAAAAATGGAATTAAGACGATCAGGGTAAAGGCTAAAAAGGCTGGCCCAACAAATAGTGCGAACAATCCTGCTTGTTTCAGCTTCCTTTGCTTCAGCAAGGTAGCTGCCTCAGAAACCTTAGTATGTTTCCCGTTATTCAGGGTTGTCACATTTGCATTTTCCAATTTACTCTGATTATTCATCAACTGCACCTCCGATATCTTTATTTTAAAGGATAGCAGAAATAATGAAACGGCTTACATTGACCGATAGGGTGTAAAATATTGAACACACTCTAAAATTGATCTCTTGTTAGGTGCAGCAAATATTGATAAAGTCAAGATGTTGCTAAGCGATTCTGTACCAGTTAAAACCGGTTCCGATTTATGCTACAATGAAAAAACATATGTATGCTCTAGAATATTTAAAAGACTTATGAGAAGGAGGAGTGGTTAGTTTCGTATGATGTTTTGTACTGCTATACACCTTAAACTAACCAAAATGATATGGGATGGAGTATTCGTAAAAAACTTATTATCTTTCTAATGATTGTAACCGTCCTCCCTTTTGGGTCAGCCATCGCAATCACATACTATCATACAAAGGAGTCTCTTAAGGATCGTTTTGTTTCAACCAATCATGATGTAATTGAAAGCGGGAAACAGGATATTACAACCTATTTACAGGATATCGCCCAAATCACAACAACACTGTACACATATAACCCGCTTATGAATACCTTAAGGGCCGGGATTTCCAGCAATTTAGAACAAAACCAGGAAGAAGTGAACAGAGTACTCTTGTATTTGTATAATACGCGTCCTGAATTTGAACAATTGCATCTGTATATTCATGAGGGAAAGGACTCCTATACGAACTACCATTGGAATGTAAGCGGACGCGGGAGATATGAGGATGTCTTTTCACATCCATACTATTTTCGATTAATTACATCCCATAACTATACTGAAATTGAACCGCCGCATGAAATCTATAGCTATAACAATTTATCTGTTATTCCGGATTCAGAAAAGAAAAAGGTTTTAAGCTTTCATAATATAATAAAAAATGTCCCCTCCGAAGATTTTTTAGGCTTTTTATCCATTGATATTAACCTTTCGCAGCTCGGTGCAATCGCCGATCGTTTATATATGAAAGGAGCGGAAAATTTTTATATTATGAATGAAAATGGAGTAATCATTTACTCCTCTGAAGAAAAGTTAATAGGAACAGAAAATAATCAAAAATGGTTTCAAAATGTGAAAAAGGCGCCTTTATCAAGTCACAGCTTGGAATGGAAGGATAAGCAGTTTTCTGGTGTGATTGTTCATGAGAGGTTTTCCGCACCATTTAAAGACTGGTATATTGTAAAAAGAATTCCTTATGATTTTCTATATCAAAGCGCTAGGGAAACTGCCTTTATTAATATTTTAATTGGTATTGTTACATTAATTATCGTTGTATTGGCCACTATGGTTATTTCCTTCAAATTCACCTCACCGATTAAGGTATTAATCGCAAATATGAAGAGGGTGGAAAAAGGCGAATTTCAAGCTGATTTTGATTCATTAGGAAACGATGAATTTGGAATGCTCGGCAGGCATTTCAAATTAATGATTGCTACGATTAATGACTTGATTCAGCGGGAATATAAATTGGAGCTTGAAAATAAACGCTCGCAATTGCAGGTATTGCAATCACAAATTAATCCGCATTTTCTGTATAATGCCCTTCAGTCTATCGGTACGCTGGCTTTAAAGCATAAAGCAGTTCAAGTATACTCCCTGCTAACTTCTTTATCGAAGATTATGAGATATAGCTTAAATATGAAGGATGATATTGTACCGTTTGCACAAGAGGTGCAGCATGTGAAGGATTACTTGACTTTACAAAAACAACGATTTGGCGATCAGCTTGAATATGAACTGCATATTCAACCTGAATTAGAAGATGTTTTTGTACCAAAAATGATGTTGCAGCCAATTATAGAAAATTGCTTTAAGCACGGATTTGATCAGCAAACAGAAACAGCCCTTATTCATATCGACGCTCATTTGCAGGACCACAAAATCGTTTACATTAATATAACGGATAATGGAAGAGGAATGAATGGCGAGCAGGTAAAAAGGCTTCAGCAAGGATTGATAGAACGATCTCCTACTACCACAAAGCAAGGAGAATCGATTGGTTTAAAAAATATCTATGATCGCTTACAGATTTACTACAATAATGAGGCAAAAATGCTCATTACAAGTGATGAAAACAGCGGATTTACGGTTATGATCGAAATACCAAAGACCTTAAGCAAGGAGATGCAACCCTCATGAAAGTACTAATTGTAGATGATGAACAGCATGTTCGGGAGGGGATACGGCTGCTAGGAGATTGGGAACGGTATGGAATTGATCAAATTTATGAAGCAGCAAATGGAGAAGAGGCCCTCTCTCTCATTCAAACATATAAACCAGCTATCATTTTTTCAGATATGAAGATGCCAAAGATGGATGGCATCGAGCTGCTGGAGAAGATTAAAGAACAACACCCAACGAGCAAGACGATTTGTGTAACCGGATATGACGACTATCACTATATGAGAAAAGCCATTCACTTTGGGAGCTTTGATTATATTTTAAAGCCCATTGATCCAGAGATTTTAAATCAAACGTTAGAAAATGCGGTAATAGAATGGAAAAAAGAAGAAGCTGAGCGAAAGAAACATCAAAGCAGCCATCAATTAATTAATGAAATGAAGCCGATTTATCGGGATCGAATGCTTACCAAATTTATAAATAACGATACCATTAAGGAAAACGTATATGAAGAGCTTGGATTTCATTTATCCCAAGATTATATGGCTGCTCTTGTCAGAATAAGCGGCAGAACGATTGCAGAATTCCAAGGTGACCGGGATTTAACCTACTTTACTGTATTGAACGTGATTAATGAAATAGTAACGAAAAATGACTGCGGTATTGGTTTTCGTTATTTATCCAATAAAGGCGAAGTGATTATTATATTCTGGGACAAATTTGAGCAAATATCCGAATTGCTAGTACGCATTTATCAGGCTTTAAGGGATGTACTGCACGTGTCTTGTCCGATCGCCTTAGGAAGCCCAGTGAATCACAGCTCCAAATTGATTGATTCTTACCATTATGCCAAACAGCTTTTATTAAACAGTAATATACTGAGCACAAACGAGGAAAAAGTCTATGTACACAAAATTCCAGCTGAGACTGATGTAAAGAGTTTAATGGCTTATTCTTCTGATATTGAACTGGCTGTACAGGCTGGTGAAATAGGAGCATTTGAGGAAATCATTGAACGAATTACGAAGGAATTTACGCAAAACGGGTTCTTATCATTAAAACAGCTTATGCATTTTGAAAAGGAATATCAAGTTATAAGCAATCGGTGGATTAAAAAATATGAGCTTCCTTCCGCTGTAACAGAGACTGATACTGGGCATATTGACCTTTTCTTCGATCAAAACGGTACCTTTCAATTAGAAAAATATATTGAAAGAAAAAAACGAGAGATTTCTCTCTTCTTAACTAGAATAAAACGACGATCGCTGCAGAAAAACATCAATATTATTTACGACATTGAAAAATACCTTCAGGCTAACTTCGATCGAGATGTAAAGCTTCAAGAGATAGCAGATCGCTTTTATTTAAGCAGAGAGTATATCTCAAGGAAATTCAAGCAAGAATTCAAGGAGAATATCTCTGATTATGTCGTAAAGATTCGAATGAATCGAGCAAAGGCTTTATTAAAAAATAAGGATTTCAAAATTTATGAAATTGCCCATATGATTGGATATCAAGATGATAAATATTTCCGTAAAGTATTTAAAAAGGTCGAGGGTCTCACTCCAAATGAGTATCGCTCCCTCCTATTTGAATCCAAATAACAGCCAACGTTAAAAAAGTGAATATGCAAAATGGCTTAAACAGGATACCTGCTCGTTTTAGAAGCAATCGCCGATGTATTATTTTTTCAACTTGGCCCAGTTTCAAATGAAGTTTCCTATCGTTTGTTCAGTAAACGAGTAGTCCTGATACTTTATACTCAAAATTTCTCACTACATCAAATCGCTGCCCATCTTGGAAATGTATACTTTTCTAAAGCACAAAATAGGGCTGCCTCAAAAGGTGCATCATACTCCTTTTGAAGCAGCCCTATTCGTTTTACTGTGCAACAGTTCGTTTATTTACGATTTTTCCATCACCTGTAATTTCCACATCATAGGAAATCGATTGTAAATACTGGTACATCGCAGCCTTTTCCTGTCCATCTATCGGTTGAATCTGATTGCCGCGAATGACATATGGCGAGAACGACATCTGAATGTCCTTTCCCTTACACGTGAGCGTTAACACACCTGTTTCAGCAGAATGTCCTTTTACGTATTCTGGAAATAGAAAGTTTCCAAGCGAATATGCAACCGGAACCCCATTGTAATATTCAAAGCCTTGCAGCCAGTGCGGATGGCTTCCAACAATCGCATTCGCTCCTGCTTCCGTCATCTTTGCCACATATTCCTTTTGATAAGCAGCCGGTGTATTTGTCTGCTCTACACCCCAGTGCATATATACAATTAGATAATCTGCATCGCCTTTTTGTTCTTTAATGGTTTTTGTTACTACATTTAAATCGTAGCCGCCAGCCACGCCAGGCGTTGTGCCCGTTGCTGTCCAGTCTGCACTTGGCATAAAACGAACGAAAGAAAGAAACTTAATTTTCTTCCCTTTAATTGTGACCTCCTTCGCTGCATAGGCCTCCGCTGCATTCCGGCCTACTCCCACGTATTGCAGCCCGGCACCTTCAGCATTGGCAATAGAGTCCAGTAATGCTCCTCTGCCATAATCTAATGAATGATTATTCCCTAAGGATACAATATCATAGCCTGTATTTTTAATAGCATTGATTGTTGCTGGATCGCTTTTAATCCAAAACTTTTGCCCTGGAATCCTTTGAGTGCGCGTGGTAAATGACGTTTCCAAATTTACAAATGCATAATCAGCACTTTCAATTTGCGGTTTGACGTATTGAAAAGGGAAATCCGCTCCCTTTTGTGCTACAACAGGACGCAGCGCCCAATCAAACATTGTATCCCCTGAAAAAACAAGTTTGATTTCAGGATCCTCCTGCGGAACCGGCTCTGGAGACTTAGGCTCAGGAGTTTCTGTTTTCACTTCATTTGCTACAGCTGTTGTACGCTTAGCACCGATCTCTTGTTTTCCCCCTGCACTATACCACCACGAAATTCCTCCTGCGGCAACAGCCGTAGAAACTAAAAAAATAGAAAGTGACAACCTTATCTTCTTTTTCCTCTTCCTCGTTCTGTTTCGTCTCGGAATCATGATCGATACCCCTTTTTCTATTCTTTGAATCTACTATCAGCATAACATAAAAGTTGGTAACGGAATACGGTTTCACATTAGTAACAGGAAATGGGAGATATGTAATAGATTACAAGATTAATTTTGTATATGAACAATTCTAAGGAGACAAAAGCTAGAAGAAACGATATGCAGCATATTGCTGCATGTCGTTAAATGAAGAGGAATTCCGCAACCCGCTGATTGAAAAAAAGAAAGGCAAAATCAAAATATTACAAACGATGTTCTCCTAAACTCTGTTTTCTCTGTACAGCTTCTCTGATAGAATAGCTAACTCTGCTGCAAGCTCCAGCCTCTTTAGCTTTCTTTCGTGTAAAAAAGGGCTGATTGCACAAAACAAAAAGCTCCCAATATAAGATAAAATACATAAAACGACAATAATATTTCCAAAGAGATGCATCCCCATATTCTACACTCCTCTACACTCACCTGAGCCGGAAAACAATGAACGGACAGTCCAAAATCTAAAGGTAACGATTCCATACTTTTTTATGCTGTATAATACAATCAACTGTTCACAGCTTCTTGCCTTTACATTATATGATGGTGAAATAAACTGGAATTCCCCATTAAATATCCCTATTGTAGCATACATCCTTGCTTCATTCGACTATTTTTTCTTTTTTACCGTTCCTGCTTCTTACACATTATGATGTTTGGCTATACAAGTACAATTGCTAAAGCAAGATAGAAAGATTTCTTTTTCCTAACTCAGTCCTATTGTATAATTATAACAGAATGTAAATAAAGTAGGGATATACGATGTATATGTATACGATTTGTTTTATAAAGCGAGGCAAAGAGCTGCTTCTCTTAAACCGTAACTTTTCACCAAATATGGGACTATGGAACGGGGTAGGCGGAAAGCTGAATACCGGGGAATCACCAGAGGCTGGTGTTTTGCGGGAAGTCTATGAAGAAACCCATATTTCTCTTCCTTCTGTTACCTATAAAGGTGTGGTGACTTGGAGCGAAAATGAGACATATTATGGAGGCATGCATTTATTTCTTGCTGAAGTACCAGACTCTTTTTGTTATGATACTCCTGTTGCCATGACAGAAGGTATTCTTGACTGGAAGCCTCTTGCCTGGATTTTCAACCCGGATAATAACGGAGTCGTAAGCAATCTATGCATATTTCTACCTCATGCCCTCAGTCACTCGGCCTTGTATGAGTATGCTTGTATGTATGAGGGTAAGCGGCTTATAGACTGTAAAATAAAAGAGTTGAAATCAACAATATGCACACGAAAAAAATGACCCAATAAAAGGTCATTTTTTTCGTGCATTCTCCAGATAGCCCATAATCTCCTCAAGGCAGTTTTCTGCAGAATAGCGCAGCATATTCTCTTTATAGTGAAGACGGTTTTTCTGAACATGCTGTACCGCTTCAATTAACGTATCCTTTTCCAGATTTTCCTCATATAGCACATGGCAATACCCCTTTTTCTCAAATGCCTGCGCGTTTAAAATTTGGTCTCCGCGGCTGGCTGCTTTCGAGAGAGGAATGAGAATCATTGGCTTTTTCAATGTGAGAAACTCAAAGATGGAGTTAGAGCCAGCGCGCGAAATGACAAGGTCAGCTGCGGCCAATACATCAGGGAGCTCACTGCTTATGTACTCAAATTGTCGGTAGCCCTCAGTTCCTTCTAAACTTTCATCCTTATTCCCTTTACCGCATAAATGAACAACCTGATAGTTTTGCAGCAGCTCCGGTAAAGCCGCTCTAACTGCTTCATTAATTCGCTTTGCTCCTAAGCTTCCGCCCATCACAATGATAATAGGCTTACGCGGAGTAAATCCAAGCAGCGTCAATCCTTTTTCACGCTTTCCTTTTAACAAATCCTCTCGAATCGGTGAACCAGTGTAAATTACCTTTTCCTTTGGAAGATGCGCTTTCGCTTCCTCAAAGGTTACAAAAATGTTCGTCGCAAATCGAAGTGCAATTTTATTAGCCAGTCCCGGTGTAATATCCGATTCGTGCAAAAATACCGGCACTTTGTTGAGCCACGCCCCAATTACGACCGGAACGGAGACAAAGCCGCCCTTTGAAAACACAACATCCGGCTTATGCTTGCGTATAAGCGCGTATGCTTCCATGATACCCTTCATTACCTTAAACGGATCTTTAAAGTTTTTTAAATCAAAATATCTGCGCAGCTTTCCGCTTGAAATCCCTGTATACGGAATACCCGCTCCCTCTACAATTCCTTTTTCAATGCCGTCCTTTGAACCGATATAATGAACGTTCCAGCTGCGTTGCTGTAATTTCGGAATGAGCGCTAAATTCGGCGTTACATGTCCGGCAGACCCTCCGCCTGTAAACACGATTTTTTTCATGTTGGCAGCTCCTTTATGAACAGATTTCCTTATCCATTATACTATATACCGTCAAGTTTCAAAGGTTTTATTCCTACTATGGGCGTTAGTGAAAGAAAAAACGCCCCCTCCTGGCAAGCGGCGGGAGCGCTTTTTCTTATTAAATAGGCTCTTTTCTAAACAATTGCTGCTGTAGAAATAAAAGAACGTGTTTCGATACAAGCAAGAAGCTATTCGCCTCTTGCAGTCGACCTCTCACTTCTGACTTCCCGCCTCTTCGCACAGTGCTGCTGTACGAGATGCAAAAGCGGTAATCTACCCGAAAATAGCCATTAAATAACACTAAAGTAGCTAGCCTTCGGATGAGCAAATACCATCGCAGTAACAGACGCTTCCGGCTCCATCATATGTCCTTCCGTTAATTGAATCCCGATTTCCTCTGGTCGAATTAAACGGAATAGCTTTTCTTGATCGGACAACTCTGGACAAGCCGGATAGCCGAATGATACACGAATACCTTGATATTTCGCACGGAAGCGTTCATCCATTGTCATGCTTGCCGGATCTGGGAAGCCCCAACGGTCACGAATGAGCATATGCGTCCGTTCAGCCAGTCCTTCCGCCAGCTCAAGCGCCAACGATTGGATCGCATGGCTGCGCAAATAATCGCCTTTTTGCTTCCATTCCTCAGCTACTTCTCTTACTCCTGCTCCAACAGTTACGGAGAAAAACGCCACATAATCCATTTCGTCTCCAACTGGGCGTAAATAATCGCCAAGCGTACGGTACGGCGCCTTCATTTGTCTTGGGAACGTAAATGTTTCAAGCACGCGAGATGTATCCTCTGGGTCATAAATAAGAATCTCCTGACCGTTGCTTTGCGCTGGGAAGAATTGATACACAGCCTGCGGACGAAGCCAAGATTCGCCTTGCTGCAGCAATTCATCAATTAAATCGTTCAACTCATGCGTACGCTTGTCGCCTTCTTTTAGCAGCTTTTTCACTTGACCTTTCACACCAAGGTGGTGACCAAGCAGCATTTGGCGGTTTACAAACGGTGCCACATGAGATGCTGGAATATCACGAAGCACAACGCGCTTTGTAGAATCCGGAACCATCACTGGTGCTGGCGGAAGCTTCTCGATTTCCTTTGGAATTTCTACAACCTTTTCTTCCTTCACAACAATTGTCTGCAGCTTTTCCTGCTTTTGCTGCGCCAGCTTCTCCCGCTCTTCCTCATGCTGCAGGCGATTCGCAAGATCTAAACCATTCATCGCATCGCTTGCGTACAATACAAGACCTTCATAGGATGGGGAAATACGCGTTTCCGTAAATTTACGTGTAAGCGCCGCACCGCCTACTAAGATTGGGATATGAATATCAGCAGCCTTTAAGTCCTCAGCTGTTAATACCATCTGTTGTGCGGATTTTACTAGAAGCCCAGACAAGCCGATAATATCAGGCTTATGCTCCTTCGCCTGCTGCACAAGCTGATCAGAGCGGACGTTAATACCAAGATTCACAATCTCAAAGCCGTTGTTAGCTAAGATAATTTCAACAAGGTTTTTGCCGATATCATGCACGTCGCCCTTAACTGTCGCAAGCATGACTTTTCCTTTTTTCGCAACATCTGCCGTTTCCATATGCGGTTCTAAATAGGAAACAGCTGCCTTCATGCTTTCCGCGCTTTGCAATACCTCAGCAACGATCAGCTCATTGTTGTTAAATAAACGGCCAACCTCGTCCATACCTGTCATCAGCGGTCCATTTACAATATCAAGAGGTTTGCGGCCTTCATCAAGAGCGATTTGTAAATCATCATATAAGCCTTGCTTCGTGCCCTCTACAATGTAACGCGCTAGACGCTCATCAAGCGTTAAGCTTTCACGAGAAACCTCTTCCTTCTTCTTAGCCACACGGTAGAATGCCGTAAACTCCTCAAGTGTTTCTGTGCTCGTTTCAAATAAAAGACGATCGCTTAGCAGCTTTTCTTCATCCGGAATCGAAGCGAAGCGCTCTAGCTTTTCTGTGTTAACAATAGCGTAGTCAAGCCCAGCCTTCGTACAGTGATGCAGGAACACAGAATTCAGTACTTCGCGTCCAGCAGGAGGAAGACCAAAGGAGATATTACTTACGCCAAGAATCGTCAAGCATTCCGGCATAGCCTCCTTAATTAACCGAACACCTTCTACCGTCGCATTTGCAGAACCGATATATTCCTCATCCCCTGTTCCAACCGGGAATACAAGCGGGTCAAAAATAATATCAGACGGACGGATGCCGTATTTAGTCGTTAATAAATCGTAGCTGCGCTTTGCAATTTCAAGCTTCCGCTCCGCGCTAACTGCCATCCCCTGCTCGTCAATCGTACCGACAACAAGAGCAGCACCATATCGTTTCGCAAGCGGCACAACCTTTTCAAAGCGTTCTTCCCCGTTTTCTAGGTTAATAGAGTTGATGATCGCTTTTCCTTGGGAATACGTTAAGGCACGTTCAATAACCGCTTCGTCAGTAGAGTCGATCATCAGCGGAGCTTTAATCATTTTTGTTACATATTGTAAAAATGTCTCCATATCCTGCATTTCGTCACGATCCGGATCCGCCATACAAACATCGATTACGTGAGCATTCCGTTTCACTTGGGCGCGGGCAATTTCAGCCGCCTCCTCAAACTTCCCTTCCGCAATCATACGTTTAAACGCTCTAGATCCGATAACGTTTGTCCGTTCTCCAACAAACAAAGGGCGCATAGAGTCATCGTATTGCAATGACTCTAAACCGCTGACAGCATGTCCGGAGCGGGCTGTTTTCTTGCGCGGCTGGGACTGCTCCAGCACTTCTTTCATCGCGCGAATATGATCCGGCGTTGTACCGCAGCAGCCGCCGACAATATTTACCCAGCCTTCGTCCGCAAATGCCTTTACTTTATGAGCGAGCGATTGCGGCGATTCATGGTAATGTCCATCCTCATCCGGCAAACCGGCATTTGGATAACAAGAAATATAGCACTCGGAAAGTGTATCTAATGAACGAATATGATCGCGCATGAATTCTGGTCCGGTCGCACAGTTTAATCCAACAGACAGCGGCTTTAAATGTTCGATAGAAAGATAAAACGCCTCGATCGTTTGACCCGCAAGCGTCGTTCCCATCGGCTCAATCGTTCCGGAAATCATAAGAGGCACCTTCACGCCAAGCTCCTCAAATGCCTTTTCAATGCCGATGCAGGCAGCCTTTACGTTACGCATATCTTGGCTTGTTTCAACTAAAAGCAAATCTACCCCGCCGCGCAATAAGCCGCGCGCTTGGCGATGATACGCCTCGATTAACTCATCAAACGTAACACCGCCCGTTACGCTGATCGCCTTTGTTGTCGGCCCCATTGCACCGGCCACGTATGCTTCCTTGCCGCACTCTAACACGGCTTGCTTTGCCAACTTCGCTGCAATCACGTTCAGCTCTTCATCCAGATGCTGCAGGTTATAGTCGCTTAGTACGATATTTGTCGCACCAAATGTGTTCGTTTCAATGATATCAGCGCCTGCTTCAACGTATGCCTTATGAATATTTACAATGACATCGGGGCGCGTCATAACTAAATATTCATTACAGCCTTCATATTCCTCGCCGCCGAAATCATCCGCGTTCAAATCAGCTTGTTGAATCATTGTCCCCATCGCACCGTCTAGTATTAATATGCGTTCTTCAAGCGCTTGTTCGATTGGTTTCATGCGTTTAGTTCCTCTCTTTGCTCTTGTTTTTCTCTTACATAGCGGACGAGCGTTTCCGTCATTTCATATCGCAAGAAAGGCGTAATTAAATAAATGCCTTTAAACAGCTTCATTGCTTCATCTACAAGCTCTTCGGAAAGACGAATGCCTTCCTGAGCCGCTTCCTGCGGCGTAGCATGGCCATCCATACGGCGGCGCACTTCCTCAGGCAATGTAATACCTGGTACTTCATAATGCAGAAAATCTGCATTTTTCTTGCTGACAAGCGGCATAATCCCAACGTACACAGGCTGCTCGATATGCTTTGTCGCTTCGTATGTTCTATAGAGCACGTCCAAATCATAAATTGGCTGCGTTAAAAAGTAATCCGCACCCGCTTCTATTTTTTTCTCCATTCTTCGTACAGCCGCATCCAAATGACGTACATTTGGGTTAAAGGCAGCCGCTACTGAGAAGGTCGTAGCTTGTCCAATCGTTTTTCCTAAAGGCGAGCGTCCTTGATTCATTTCCTTAATCATGCGAATGAGCTCAAAGGAAGAAACATCATATACAGATGTTGCCCCAGGAAAATCACCGACTCTTGCAGGGTCGCCTGTGAGCGCAAGCACCTCATGAAGACCTAAAGCCGATAATCCAAGCAAATGGGATTGCAGTCCGATTAAATTATGGTCACGGCACGTTAAATGCGTGAGTACCGGAATATCGTTACGAGTTAGAAGCGCGCCCATCGCCATATTAGAAACGCGAGGACTAGCCAGTGAATTGTCAGCAAGCGTAACCGCATCAGCTCCTGCGCGTTTTAACGCCTTTGCCCCTTCAAAGAAAAGCTGCGTATTCAGTGTTTTTGGCGGATCCAGCTCAACGATAATCGTTGTATCCTTTTTTGCCTTTTCTGCCAGCGTAGCCTTCTGAATCGAAGGCGCCTCTTTTACAACAACAGGAGCCGGACGAACGTGACGCTCTTTCTCAAGAACCGGTGCAGCACCTGCAAGCACTCGTTTCATCGCTCTTATATGTTCAGGTGTCGTACCGCAGCAGCCTCCTAAAAGACGTACTCCCTGCTTTACAAACTGCTCCGCTGTATCCTCAAAGTATTTTACAGTTCCTTCGTAAGTGTAACGACCATCTGCATATTTCGGCAAGCCTGCATTTGGATATGCAGATAAATACCCTTTTTCTGGAATGGATACCAATTGCAATGATTCAATCATATGAAGAGGACCAAGACGACAATTGAGACCCACAACATCCGCTCCTTGCTCAAGAAGCTCCGCTAAAATCGTTTCTGCATATGTTCCGCTTTGCGTAAGTCCTGCTTCGTGCAAAGCAAGCTGCGCAACAATCGGTACATTCGTTTCTTTTCGTAAAATACGGAGCGCGTGCAGCAGCTCTGTTTCATCGTAAAACGTTTCAAGCAAAAGGCCGTCTATCCCTTCTCCAAGCAAGGCATTTGCCTGCTCCATCAGCATAAACTCACGTTCTACCTCATTAATTGTAACACCGCCGATATGCTTCATACCGCCGATTGTACCAATAATCAATGTGTCTTTATTAGCCGCTTGCTTCGCATTTTGTACAGCTGCACGGTTAATGCGGGAGACTTGGTCCCCTAAGCCGTGCATGCGAAGCTTTCCTTCGTTTGCTCCGTACGTATTCGTTTGAATGACATCCGCGCCAGCTTCTACATATTGCCGATGAATATCAATAATTCGCTCCGGATCCGTTACGTTTAACTCCTCAAAGCAGCTTTGCAAGCCATGTGAATATAAAAGTGTTCCCATCGCACCGTCCCCGAGCACGATGCCTCCCTTTAATCTATCTAATAGCCTCAATCTCTTCCCCTTCTTTCTCTAGTCAATATATGTGCAATTCCGTTCCCGGAAGGAAAATGCTACTACGAAAAGCGCAAGCGCCCTGCTTAGCTAGGACAGGCAAACAACCCACGCACAAAACGCCGTAGTTCGGGCGAAGCCGATTCACAGAAGCGTTCCGTGTGTTCTTTACCGTGAAAGGCGCTTTTGGCCTTTACGGCAGGCAGGTTTCCTCTTCTAAGGGCTAGCTGTGCAGACACCGCCTAATTCTTATTAAAAAACCCCCTCTTCACACAGAAAGAGGGGGTTTCATGTCCCTCTTATCATCCAGAACAGATTCGTTCTGCAGGTGTTAGCACCGTTTCAAGCATACAAACTTGAAGGTTGCCGGGCTTCATCGGGCCTTTCCCTCTGCCTCTCTCGATAAGAGCATTATATTTTCATCTAAGGTTATGATAACATAGAATCGGCATTATCGTATTCATATAGCAAATCCCAATTTTCACTTAATTTAGCATGTGTACCTCAGTTAAGTCAATGGCATTTTTTGAAATCAAAGAATTTACGGAAGATTATAAAAAGGGAATTGATTTTTATAGTGCATTTAGTATAAATTATATAGAGGATTTACAATTTTATAATTTTTCTCTTATCCAGAGAGGTCGAGGGATCTGGCCTGATGACGCCTCAGCAACCATTAACACATAGTTAAAAAGGTGCTAACTCCAGCAAATTCTAACAGAATTTGAGAGATAAGAAGGTATTCGCGCCGCGCACAAAGCCTTCTTTCACAAAAAGAAGGCTTTATTTGTTTATTTAAGGAGGACTCTATCATGTATTCACAAGAAACGAAACTAGCTCAAATTGGAAACCGCAGCGAAACGGCTACAGGAGCAGTTAATCCACCTGTTTATTTTTCTACTGCTTATCGTCATGAAGGAATTGGACAATCTACTGGCTTTGATTATATTCGCACAGGAAACCCGACAAGAAAAATTTTGGAGCACGCTATTGCTGATCTAGAAGGCGGCGATCAAGGCTTTGCATGCAGCTCTGGTATGGCTGCCATTCTTGTTGTTCTCTCTCTGTTTAAAACAGGAGACGAAATGATTGTATCTAAAGATTTATACGGTGGAACGTACCGTTTATTTACAGAGCATGAAAATAAATGGGGTGTTCGCTTTAAATATGTTGATACGCATAACCTAGCGGAAGTGGAAGCGGCAATTTCCGAAAACACAAAGGCTGTATTCGTGGAAACTCCTACCAATCCTTTAATGGAAGTAACTGATATCTCCGCTGTCGCAAAAATCACGAAAAAACATGATCTTCTTTTAATTGTAGATAACACATTCTATACGCCAGTGCTGCAGCAGCCTATTTTACTTGGTGCAGACATTGTCATCCATAGTGCTACAAAATACTTAAGCGGACATAATGATGTATTAAGCGGTTTGATTGTGGCAAAAGGCGAGGAGCTATGTCAGCAAATTGGTTATTACCATAACGCATCTGGCGCTGTATTAAGTCCGTTTGATTCTTGGCTTGTGATTCGCGGGATGAAAACATTGGCTCTTCGTATGAAGCAGCATGAAGCAAACGCAAAAGCGATTGCGGCATTTTTAGAAGATGCTGACGGCATTACAGATGTCTTATATCCAGGAAACGGAGGTATGCTTTCCTTCCGTTTAGCGGATGAAAGCTGGGTCAATCCGTTCTTACAGTCCTTAAAGCTTATTACCTTTGCCGAAAGCTTAGGCGGTGTAGAAAGCTTGATGACCTATCCAGCTACGCAAACACATGCAGAGATTCCGGAAGAAATTCGCTCAGCGCGCGGCGTGTGTAATCGCCTGCTTCGCTTCTCTGTCGGAATTGAAAATGCAGAAGATTTAATTCAAGATTTAACGCAAGCTCTTATCGCAGTGCGTGAAGGGGTGAAAGCATGACAAGATACGAGCAAGATACACTGCTAATTCATAACGGTTTTAAATACGATCCAGGTACAGGAGCTGTGAGCGTTCCGATTTACAACTCCTCTACGTTCCATCAGCTTGATGTAGATGGATTTGGGAAATATGACTACAGCCGCTCCGGCAATCCGACACGTGAGGTGCTCGAAGAAACAATCGCGCTTTTAGAAGGCGGTGTGAGAGGCTTTGCATTTGCATCCGGCATGGCAGCAATCTCAACTGCATTCCTTCTTTTATCTCAAGGAGACCATGTTGTCATTACCGAGGATGTATACGGCGGAACGTACCGCGTTGTAACAGAGGTATTAACGCGCTACGGCATTAGCCATACCTTTGTCGATATGACCGACTTAGAGCAGGTAGAAGCGGCAATCCGTCCAAATACAAAGGTCATTTATATGGAGACGCCTTCTAATCCGCTTTTGAAAATTACGGATATTCGTGCGGTATGCGAAATCGCCAAACGAGCAGGCGCGTTAACATTTGTAGATAATACCTTCCTAACGCCGCTTTCACAAAAGCCGCTTGAGCTAGGAGCAGATGTTGTACTTCACAGCGCAACGAAGTTCCTTGCCGGGCATAGCGACGTGATGGCAGGCCTTGCGGTTGTAAAGGATGAAGAATTGGCAAAGCGTCTCTACTTTTTACAAAATGCGTTTGGCGCAATTCTCAGTCCGCAGGATTCTTGGCTTGTGCTGCGCGGCCTAAAAACGCTTCATGTCCGCCTGCAGCACTCCGTTGCAGCCGCTGAAGCAATTGCCGCATATTTACAAGCACATCCAAAGGTGAAGCACGTCTATTATCCAGGACTTGCTGATCATCCTGGACATGCTATCCAGTTTGCGCAAGCAGCAGATGCAGGTGCTGTTTTATCCTTTGAGCTTGAAAACGAAGAAGCGCTTCGGCAATTTCTTGCACATGTTAAGCTTCCAGTTTTCGCAGTCAGCCTTGGCGCTGTAGAATCGATTCTTTCATACCCTGCTAAAATGTCGCACGCTGCGATGGGGCAGGAGGAGAGAGAAAAACGCGGCATCTCCGCTTCTCTTCTTCGCTTGTCTGCAGGACTCGAAAATCCGAACGATCTCATTCGCGACATGGAGCAAGCACTTGCGGCAGTTAAAGCATCCGCTGTATCTCTTTAATCTAAAACCCGGGGAAACCTGGGTTTTTGCTTTTATTCAAAAGATAAAGCTCCTGTACTTTTCCTTCTAACCGATTGTCCTATGAACCTCTCCCCTGCGCTCTCCTTGAGGAAGGAGGGTTCTTTCGAAATCACGTTAAAAATTAGACACATTCCAGTGTGCAAAATTACTCGAAAAATAGATAAAATAAAAACACATGTAAAGTCTCTTATTTTACTATTAAAATTTCACAATCCTCATTTTCAGCCAAATTAGCCGGTTTTCTCCCTTTTTCCTGATTTTATAAAATTCCTTTTTACATTTCCTTCTCTTTTTTTACATTTTCTTTATTTTTAAATTTTTTTTTTGCAAAACCCATTCTATTCATCTTAAAATTTTGTTATGTATATTATGTGCTATACTTGCAGCATATACGGAGACGGAGGTGGAAGACATGTTGGAAATGTTCCAAGAAGAATTAGAAGTCTATGAAAATAACGCAGAGCTACTAAAGGTTCTCGCACACCCAGTACGTCTGTGCATCGTGAAAGGATTGATTGAGAAAGGAGCTAGCAATGTATCTACTATGTACACTTGCTTAAATATGCCGCAATCTACGATTTCACAGCATCTAGCTAAGCTAAAAAGTGCTAAAATCGTAACAAGCGAACGAAAAGGGCTGGAAATTTATTATGACGTACAAAATGAAAAAGTAATCCAACTCATTCAAGTACTATTTAATTAAGAAAAATCAACACTCCTATTTGTAACAGAACATACTTACTTTTGTAGCAGAACATACTTACTTTTGTAGCAGAACATACTTACTTTTGTAGCAGAACATACTTACTTTTGTAGCAGAACATACTTACTTTTGTAGCAGAACATACTTACTTTTGTACTTTTACATTTTCTTATCTTAATGCAAAGATGATTATAATGTAAAAGCGCAGAGCTGTCTCTACGCTTTTAATTATTTATCCCCTCCTCCGCCTGCCGCCAGGCTGTGCCTGTTACATGTTTGAGGAGGGGGAATTTTTTTGCACTTTAATAAGGTATCAATTTCCGGATAGAAGCAAATTCAGCGCATCAGGAAATTTTAGGAATAAAGTATCAGTGCAACTGAGCCTCTGTCTTTGCCTAAAGACTTGTCAATCGGCCATTTTTCTTTTCATTTCGTTAAAACGACATGGAGCAAACAGCAAAGTCCATATAACGTTCTAGATGCAGCTGTGGAATGCCCTTTTGCTGAATCAGTACATCAAAGGCATCACTCATCCCGCCGCTTAAAATCAAAGAACGAATGGCACGGTTTTGCTTGTTTGCTTCTGAAAAAGGATTTCTATCCTGATGATTTACAAGATGCTGTAAAATACCCGTGCTAAGGAGAAAGGAGCGCTGTTTCATTCGAAGCAATGTATGTAATCCGGCATCCTCCCCCGCCAGGCGCAGCTCATCCCAGTGAATATGCGCCGTCAAATCCATCTCACCAGGACGTTCAAGCGGATTACGGACGAGCTGATGCTCATAATACCCGCGTAAGCTTCCTTCTCGGCGGCTGGGATGCATCCACTCTTCATTTGTGTAACCATAATCAATAGTCACGAACACAGCTCGTTTTACACGCCTGCTAAGCTCTTGCACAAATCGCCCCATCGCAAGCGGAATTTCAAAACGCTGCCCGTTTTTCAAATGCAAGCTGTGCCTCTCCAAGTACTGAACGATCTCTTTATTTTGCAGCGGATGCATTACTTCCTTTAACTGATGATCCTCCAGGCTGACATATACCTCCCATAGTGCACCATCCTGCTGCTCCACCACTTCCACTGGAAACGCATCGTACAGCTCGTTGGAAAATACAATCCCTTCAAGTCCCTCAGGTACATCAGCAAGAGAAGCATACTGCGCCACATTTCCGAACGATGAGAGCATCGCAAGCTGCATCTTGCGATGATAAGGACTCGTCTCAATGATGATATAGCGCAGCTTCGAAAAGGAGTCAGGCTCACTTGTGCTCCACTCAGTCAATACATCGCGGGCAAACCTGCCCGTGCCTGCTCCAATCTCGTAAATGATCGGCGGTACAATTCTATCTGATACAAGACGCATGAAAAATCGGGCAAACTGCTTAGCAAATATAGAAGACACATTACTGCTTGTAAAAAAATCTCCTGCTCTTCCTATCTTTTCCTTCTCTTTCATATAGTACCCATATTCCGGATGATAAAGAGCAAGCTCGATAAACGTGCTATAGGGAATAGCGTTTTCTTTCCGCTCTCGCATAGCTTCCTTTAAAATATCCCGCATCGCGTCTCCCCTTATTTCAAAAACGGATTGTTTGCTTTTTCAAAGCCAATGCTCGTCTTAGGGCCATGACCGCTGAGCACTACTGTATCATCTGGTAATGAAAAAAGCTTGCTTTCAATACTCATTATCAGCTCATTAAAGCTGCCGCCCGGCAAATCGGTCCGTCCAATGCTCATTTGAAACAGAGCGTCCCCGGAAAATACTGCACCAGCTTCCTTGCAGTAATACGAGACGCTTCCTGGAGAGTGTCCTGGTGTCTCCAGTATAGTAAACGTAAATGAGCCAATTGTCAGCTCTCCCTCTCTTTCAATCAGCCGATCTGCAGGCTTTGTTGTAATTTCGCGGTTTGTCATAAACATATATGAGCCGTTTAACTCGGGGTCAGATAGCCAATATTGCTCTTCTTTATGTAAATAAACAGGAATCGTATAGGTGTCACGCACATCATCTACTGCGCCAATATGGTCAAAATGAGCATGTGTTAACAAAATCGCAAGCGGCGTTAGCCCCTCCTGCTGCAGGTAGCTAATCAGCTTCTCCCCTTCATGCCCTGGATCAAAGATTACACACTCCTTTTTCTCATTACGCAGCACGTATGCATTTGTTTGCAGCGGTCCTAGGGGAAGCTGTCTCCATTTCAATTTCATGTATATTTCCTCCAAACCTGTATTTTACTTTCATGATACACCATTTTCTCTCTGCATGGAACGGCAGGGATCGCCTAATCCATATCTGTTCGATTGAACGGAGTTCTTAGGAATCAGAATCTCCCGCCTTCGGCCACCGGAAGTCCCCTTGTGGGAAAGGAGCGTTAGCGAGTAGGCGGAGGGCAGTTCAAAAATAAAACGAGTCACAGGAGCTGCATATTTGTCAGCGGTTTCACCTCGACATTTTTTGGAAAACCATGTACAATGAAAAAAGAGGGAATATTTTTACAACTCCCGTATGCAAAGAGGTGGGAGAGCAGAGGGGGATATATATGGGCCTTGTAGTGATTTTCGCGCTAGTAACGCTATTGGGCGTATTCGCGACGCTCAAAACCTTCAAGGACAAGAATATGCTAGGAGTAGCCTTCTCCGCAGCAACCTTTCTTGTTTTCGGCTGGTTTACGATCATGACTGTACTCAATAACGGTTACCCGCCGGCACACTAATCAGAAAAGCGACCTCAGCCTGCTTATGGCAGAAATTTCGCAGTAAGCAGGTCAAGGAAGCTGTACATCGTTTTTTATCTAATATATTAAAGGGCTCTGGTTCTTCAGAGCCCTTTTAATATAGCATTTTATGCTGCCTGCTTGTCCGTTTGCTCCCCTCAAAAAAACGAAGCAAATCACCATAAATAATTCGATCCGAATACTGCAGCTCCGTCTTAGCGCGTTCAATGTAGGGCGCACAATTCTCAAACAAGGCAGGCGAAGCTGTTTGTTTGTCGTAGCAAACACCGCGCGTGTATACGTATCGGTCTAAAATAAAGCTGCCATCGCGCAGCACTGTAAATGATTCCTTGTCCGGTGAAAACACATCTTCCCCAAAATGAATATCTCGTTTTTCGTCAATGCCTAACAAATGCAAAAGTGTCGGCTTCACATCTACTTGCCCTGCTATGCGGGAAATGGTTGCACCTTCATGTCCCGGTATATGAATGAGCAGCGGAACACGCTGCAGTTGAAGCTGATCAAAGGGAGAGATTGTTTCTTTTCCTAGGTATTGAGCCATTTCCTTATTATGGTTCTCGGAAATTCCGTAATGATCTCCATACAAAACAAGCAATGTGTGCTCATATAGCCCTTCTTCCTTAAGCTGCTCTACGAGGTACCGAATAGCTTCATCTGTATAGCGAACCGTTGCAAAATATCGCTTTAGCGTTCCATCCGTCAAGTTCACTCCTTGAATAAGCTGGTCCTGCGCTTGCAGCTTAAATGGGAAGTGATTGGTGAGCGTAATACATTTCGCATAAAACGGCTGTGGAAGCGACTTGATATAAGCAATCGACTGATCAAAAAACTCCCGGTCCTTTAGCCCCCATCCAACGGAGTTATCCGTATTAGCTGTATAATATGCACCGTGAAAGTAACGGTCATAGCCAAGTGACGGATACATCAAGTCCCGATTCCAAAAGCTTTTGTTATTTGCATGAAACACAGCGGAATAATAGCCGTGTCCCTTAATAATTTCCGGAAAAGCAATAAACTCGTTGCCGGAATGAGTAAAGAACACCGCTCCTCTATCTAACGGAAATAATGAGTTCTCCATAATAAATTCCGCATCGGATGTCTTCCCTTGTCCCGTTTGATGATAAAATTGATTAAAATAATAGCTTTCTCTCTTGAGCTTGTTCAAAAATGGCGTTAATTCCTGTCCGTTTACCTTGCTGTCAATAACAAAGCTTTGTAGAGATTCCATTGAAATGATTAGAATATTTTTTCCTTTAGCGCTTCCAAATAGACGCGCTTTCGGTCTCTTTTTATGTATGGAAATATAGTTCTCAATCTCTACTAATTTGTTTCCGTCAGCCATAGCACGCTGCACGGACGAACGTGATTGCAGCACTGCATCGTAAATATGGTAATTAAATAGGCCAAGATTTTTAACAAGCATTTCACGGTCAAATGAGCGCGTAAGCAGCTGTGGCCGCTCTAATTCTGCAAGAACCAAATTTACTGCAAACAAAGCCCATACACAAAAAAAATAAACTGCCTTCTCCGCATAAGAAAGATGTACTGGACGTGCAAAAGAAGGGAACCGCCGCACAATTGCTGCAAGCAGCAGCACATCCACAAACATGAAGGCTGTTTGCAAGCTTGTCAGCTCCCGGATGCTGGATCCTAAATCTCCCATATTATTTCCCTGAAACAATACAGGGAACGTGAGAAAATCATGAAAAAAGCTGTAAAATATTATATTTGCGTATAGTATGAGTGACAAAAAAACATTCGTAAGCAGTACAACAAGAACCTGCCATTTTCCTTTCACAAAAAAAGAAAGACCAATAAAAAAGAAAAGCGAGCTTATTGGGCTGACGCATAAAAGCAGCTCCTGTGTCTTATTTTTTAGTTCGATTTCAAATACGCTTTTGCATACGATATATGTTTTTAACCATAGCAGAAAAACAGTTGTCAGCACGAAGCGCCATTTGGTCAGCATCATTCACTCTCCCTTCTTTTTATCCAAAAGAAAAAAGCCTGTGCAGGCTTTTTTCTTTACTTTAATATTTCCCTATTTTTGTTTTTACTAACCAAGCGCCGCCAATCACGCCTGCATCATTGCCAAGCGTAGCAATCGCCAGCTTTGTACTTTTTGCAACACGAGGAAATGCATACATTTCAAAGTAGCGCTGAACCGGTTGCAGCAATACATCTCCAGCTTTTGATACTCCCCCGCCTATCACGACTTTCTCTGGATTTAATGCATTGGAAAAGTTTGCAATAGCCAGTCCTAAATAGGAAGCCACACGGTTAAGAATGCTTTGGGCAAATGTGTCCCCATTACGCGCAGCATCAAATACATCCTTTGCGGTTACTGTACCCGCCTCAGCCAATCTGCCGCGAAGCTCGCTCTCTTCTTTGCTGCTTTGAAGTGCCTCCTTCGCTAAACGTACAATGCCAGTTGCAGATGCCACTGTTTCCAAACAGCCAGTTTTTCCGCAATTACACGGAGCTCCTCCCTCTGGAAGAACCGTAATATGCCCAATCTCGCCGCCTGCTCCGCTTACGCCGTGTACAACCTCTCCGTTAGCGATTACACCGCCGCCGACTCCCGTACCAAGCGTCACACACACAATATCCTTCGCGCCTTCTCCAGCGCCCTTCCACATTTCGCCGATGGCTGCAATATTTGCATCATTATCAACTACAACTGGAAGTCCTGTTTCTACCTCAAGCAAATCCTTGAGCGGATAATCCTTCCACCCTAAATTTACTGCCTCATAAATCAAGCCTGTTGCCATATGTACCGGTCCTGGCGCTCCCATACCGATGCCCGCAAGCTTGCTCTTTTGCTCTCCTAGCTCCTGCAGCTTTTCATCAATTGCCTTTGCAATATCAACAGTAATATGCTTTCCTTGCTCACTAATATTCGTCGGGATTTCCCATTTATGTAAAATCTCGCCGTATACGCTAATAAACGCTAGTTTAATTGTTGTGCCCCCAAGATCGACACCTACTAACCATTTCTCCTGCATGACGCACCCCTTAATGTAATTTGTCTTTTTGTTTTTGAATTTCTTGTTTAAGCACAAACAAAGCCGCTTCATAGTCCTTTGCTTCAATTAGCCGCGCCTCATGCAGCTCATGCAATTCGTCCGCCATCAATTCTAAATCGGCAACACGTTCTCCCGTATAAATGATGGTTCCGAATTTCTTTAATAATTGCTGAATGTCGTAAATGGATGTCAACGCTTCACCTTCCTTCGTGCATCCTGCTCTAAGAAAACGTTCCCATCCTCATTATAAAAAGAACAGAAGGAGGCGTCAATTTACTCTTTATCCATTACGCATATTTATTTATGTTCGGCATTTTCTATCATTTTTCCTTCTGCATTTACAATACACCGCTTCATTCTTGTATCTTTGTCAGCATCTAGACGCCGCCTCCTTGAATGCGCAGACCATAAAACAGCAGGGCACCGACAAACAAAAGGGTAATAAGCAGTGCTGCAGCTTTCCGAAATAACGATCCTTTTTTCTCTGGGACGTGTACAATAACAGTTGCCAAAAATCCCCCGATTAAACCGCCAATATGCCCGGCATTATCAATGCCGGGAACAGCAAACCCAAATAACAGATTGACCCCAATGAGTGTCAGAACGCTTTGCATCATCGTTTTGGAAAATACCTTTGCATACGACGCAGCGATATACAGGAGAGCCCCGAAGCATCCGAAAATGGCTCCTGAGGCACCTGCAGATACACTATCTGAGGACACAAAGCTCAAAAGACTGCCGCAAAAGCCCGCAAACAAATAAACAAATAAAAATCTCATATTTCCTAAAATACGCTCAACCTGACTCCCAATATAGTAGAGTGCTGCCGTATTCATAAAAAGGTGCAACAGGCCAATATGCAAAAACATAGGAGTAAAGAAACGCCACCATTCCCCCTGTAAAATAAGCGGATTATATTTCGCGCCGAATGTAATAAGTGTTGTGGTATCCGTACTGCTTCCAAAGTATTCTAGAACCCCAAACATCATGACTTGAATAGCCGCAAATAGCTTAGTAATGGTTGGACGAGCATAATTTAAAAGGTGCTGCTGCTGCTTTCTCTTCAATTCCAAAAAGCGGTACAGGCGAAGCCGTATTACGTCAGCCGGTTCCTCCTTGAGAGAACATACAGCTGCTGTCTCTGCATCGCTCATTCTTAGCGCCATCTGCATAAAATCGATTTGCCGCTTTTCGTTATGTTCGGTGAAGAATACTGTTCTAACAAAAGCATGGCTTTTTGTATCTGCAACTGCCGCCTGCCAATCATCCAAAGGCTCAAACCGCGAAATATAAATATTGTATACCTTTTTCTTTCCTCGAAACCGTTGGAGCCTCGTCTGTTCAAGCTGCTCCAAATCCTTTCTTACCCAGCTGCTCCAATCCACATCGCAGCGCTTCACGCGGACAATCGCATTGCTTTTAAGTGCTGCGGATTGCAGCCATGCTTCTCCTTGTTCCTCAGAGTAATACAGGAGTTCATACTTATGTAAAGATACGAGACTATAGAGCAGCGCCCAATATAAGGAATCCTGTCGCTGATGCAAGAAATCTCCTCCAATTCCCTTTTTATCGTTTTTAGCCAAGAAGACTCCCTCCTCAATTTGTACAGAGGTGCGACAATACTAACAAATAGGCGGGAGAGTTTAATTCTTATTATTAAAAGTATGCAGTACGTCTCTTAATCAGGATTGTGCGGTCACAAAAAAGCGGAATCGCTCTGTTTTGATCACAAAAGCGGTTATCAAGCACTTCCTTTAGCTAGGAGGGTTCTTTGCTGAAAGGGAAGCTGCTTATGGGAATGAGATATAAAAAAGACAAACCTTCTTAGCGATTTGTCTTTTTGCAGTATTTCCTTATAAAACAGGTGACATCGTCTGGCGAAGCACCTGCACAGAATGAGTAAACTTTTGTTTTTCCTCCTCATGCAAGGTTTGTGCTCCTACCGTTGCATGGCTCCATACAGGCAGCTCCGTATTGCCATGCTCGCCGATAATATAAGCATGGATAGAGGCTATCGACATTCAAATAATCTCCAAGCATGTACCTATAGGTTACTTAGAGGAGAGCCATACGTTACAAGCTGTTATATACCCGCGACTCTGTTACAATTTTCTGTACACGTTTATCATATTCATCCATTGGAATAGAGGCAACAAGCTGCTGAGAATAGGCAAGTGCGATTGTATGACCGCTGTAATGGGATAAAAATCGGTCATAATAGCCTCCACCGTATCCTAAACGATCTCCTTGCTCTGTAAATGCAATGCCTGGCATAATAAGCAGGTCAATCTCATCAGGAGCAATTTCTTTCGTAAGAGCTGGAATCGGCTCCCTTAGATTCATGTATACTTTCTCAAGCTCATCCCAGCGCTGTATTTCACGAAACCTCATTGTCCTGGAAAGCCGCTCGCACTTTGGTGCAGCTACTCTCTTTCCTTCCTGCCAAGCCCGTTCAATGATCTCAAATGTAGAAACCTCTTCATCCACGGAAATCGTAATACCTATCGTACGGGCTTGCTTCCATTCATCCTGCTCATATAAACGACTGGCAATTTGCCTAGACCATTGCTTCCTTTGTTCCTCTGGTATGCACATCATACGCTCCCTTACTTGCTTCCGAAGCTGTTGTTTAACCTCGCTCATCTCACACCCTCCTTTTATCAAGAAAATTGGACATGCCCCGCTTTTGCTCACTCTGAGAGCCAGTTCCACAAAAGCTATGCTTTCTTAAGCTATAAAAAAGAAGCAGTAGGAATTCCTACTGCTTACTTTGTTTCGCGGTGTAATGTCGCTTTTTTATCTCTTGAACAATATTTTTTAAGCTCAAGACGCTCTGGGTTGTTACGTTTGTTTTTCTTTGAGATATAGTTACGCTCGCCGCATTCTGTGCAAGCCAAAGTGATATTTACGCGCATTCTTATTTCCCTCCAGTCATTGTGGCATAAATCAGACTAGACTATGATATCACCTTTTTCACAAAATTTCTAGACCTTTTGATATTGTCTTATTTTTTCGATTAGATGTATATTTTTTTCCTTTGCGGCTTCCGGGTTTGACGACTGAGAATACACGATGAGCTTCGGCTGACTGAGATCGGATACGATATAGGACCAGTCCCCATTTTCATACTGAAATCGAATTCCATCCATGACCTCCATCTCCTGATTCTGCATATCAGCTAGAAGCATGCGCATGACCTTCCCTTTTTCTCCCCACGGGCAAACCACCTCATCCCAAAATAAATAGCATTGCGGATACTGCTCAAAAACTCCATGAAGCGGTTGCTTTCGAGATGAAATGAGCTCTAATAGCTTTCCAATCTGGTATAAAGAATCATGCTCAAATCTCTTATGCCTAAACTCTCCCCCTTGACGCTCCTCCTTAACATAGCAAATGACATAGCTTGCTCCATGCTTTAGCAATAAGGGATACAGTACTCCTTCTCCCTGATGGAGCAAGATATCCGGGATAGCAGTGTTCTCCGGTCCGATGCTTTTATATACATTTCCAAATCGGTCGTACAGCTCAAACATTCTCCCTTGCTCATGAAAGATAATACCAACATCGGCTTTGCTTGATTGCATGAGGGATTTAATATGGCTCTCGTTCGCCTGCGAATATACCCATGTAAGAGAGCACCCAAGAAGCTGCAGAAATGAAATCACCATATTATGAAATGGATTCTCTGTTTTATTTACAAGAAGATGAAATTGCTCGTTTCGTATGATTGATATGTTTAAAGATTGCAGCAAGGAATATACATACTGCTCTTCACTAATGCTTGCCTCTGCATTTGTGCCTATATTTGTTACGCTTACATGCCGATACAGCTCTGACATATACATTGTTTCAATCTCTTTCTCCATACGGACAGAAATAGGATAGCCGTCTCGATCATAAAAGCGGACAATCATTTTTTCTTCATCTTCATGCTGCAAGACAGATAGAAACACCCCTCCTGCCACATCCTCCATCAAGGCCGCATAGCGAAAGCAAGAATCGCTCACAGGCTGACACTCAATTGTATGGATACCCGCTGCATGCAGCCCGCTCATAAACGTTTGTTTCATAAGCTGCGAATACGGATTCCAATCACCTCCAATTAAAATAGAGGAATGAAGAGGAAAAATAGAACCGTATGCTGCAGCCAATTTCACTATGAATTCAGGGGTAATATCTAAATTGGCCCGACCGGCAGCAGTGCCTCTTTGCAGCAAGGAAAGCGTGCTTTCCTGCTCGGACATAAGGGATGAGCTTAATACGGAGCTTCCTTCAATGATTTTTCCAGGTGCAACCTTTATCTTAGCCTTAACGACCGTGTTTTTTCCTAACTTGCAGTGATCCGCTATAATGCTTTTTTCAAACAATGTCGAGCCATCCTCTATCACTGTTCCGGATGCAACCGTTGTCCCTGTTAGCTCGCATTGCTTTCCAACATACACATCATTCCACAAAATTGTTTTTTGTACATGCGTATTTTCGCCGATTATGTTATTTTTTCCAATAATGGAATACGGCTCAATCAGTGCGCCGCTTTTCACAACAGCACCATCGCCAATAAGAAGCGGGCCTTGTATTTTTGTTCCATCCTCGATTGTAACATCCGTCCCCATCCATACCGTTGGCAACACCTCCGTAAACGGAAGCTTCACATTCACCTTTTTCGTTAATAAATCAAAATGCGCCTGTCTGTATTGTGGAAATGTCCCGATATCAAGCCAATATCCATCACTTAAATAACCGTATAAGTCTTTCTTCTCTTCTAGCAATCTTGGAAAAATATCACGACTGAAGTCATAGAACATATTGCGTTCCATGTATGAGAAAACCTCTGGATTCATAATATAAATCCCTGTATTCACAGTATTAGAAACAACCTCATTCCACCCTGGCTTCTCAATGTACTTCACAATGCGTCCGTCTTCTTCTGTAACAGCAAGACCAAAATCAAGCGGGTGAGATACTTCTTTTAAAAAAATAGTCACCAAGCGATCTTCGCTTCGATGAAAATCCATTCCGCGAGATAGTTGAAAATCAGTTAATGCATCACCGCTGATAACAACAAACGGTTCATCCAAAAAAGCTTCTGCCTGCTTTACACTGCCGGCGGTTCCAAGCGGAGGTGAATCTTCAAAATAATGAAGCTTCACTCCCCACTTGCTTCCATCCCCAAAATAATTTTGAATCGCATTGCCCATGTATTGGACCGTAACAGCAATCTCCCGAATTCCATGCTGCTTTAGCAATTCTAAGCTATACTCCATAACCGGCTTATTGAGCAGAGGCAGCATAGGCTTTGGGAGATTGCATGTTAATGGCCGTAAACGCGTACCCTTTCCTCCTGCCAAAATGACTCCCTTCATTCCTCTCAACCCCCACTTTTAGAATGATGAACTGCTTCTGTATAAACACGAATTGTATTTTCTGCTATTGTTGTCCAATTATATTTTTGCAGAACGTATTCCCTTCCATTTTGCGCAATTCTGGCTGCTTCCTTTGGATTTGTAATAATACGTTCGATCTGCTCTGTTAAGCTTCTTACATCACCAGGATGCATCTTAAAGCCATTCTCAATATGAATGACAATCTCACTCAAGCCTCCTACATCAGATACGATGGTCGGCTTAGCTGCCAGCATCCCTTCTAATGCAACGATGCCAAACGGCTCATACAAGCTCGGAACGAGTACAATATCGCTTTCCTGCAAAAACGCTCTTTGCTCCTCCTCGCTTATATGCCCCACAAAGGAAACCGCATGCCCGAGTCCTCTTTCTATAACGACTGAACGATAATAATCTAACATGGGTCCTTTCCCCGCAACGATAAACATTAAACGAGGATAGCGCCTGGAAAGATCAGGGGCAGCATCAATAACCGTTTGAAATCCTTTTTCATTTACAATGCGTCCAATTGAGAAGACAATGATTCGATCTTGCAATGCGTATGCATTTCGTACACTTTGCCCGACACTTAACTCAAAAAAGTTTGTATCAATTCCATTGGGAAATATGGCGATTTTATGAGGAGATGCATCTAAAATCAGCTCAATCTCATGCTTCATATATGTGCTGCATACAATTAAAACATCGGACTCTTTTACGAGTTCTTTTTCTTTCATATGTATTTCATACTGCAGTGATGTATGAATCCCATTATTGCGTCCATGCTCCGTTGCATGAATCGTAGTGAGAAGAGGGATGCGTTCCTGTCGCTTAATTGCTGTTGCAGCGCTGCAAACAAGCCAATCATGTGCATGAATAAGGTCAAATGCAACTTCCTTACACAAAACCTGTGCATATTGCACAATAGCCTTGTTTAAACCATCAATCCACGTATAAAAATCTGCCCGATTTTCATAATGACTTTTTACGCGATGTACATGTACATGATTGATTTGTTCATAAAACCGGAAGCCCTCTACATATGTAGTAATGACATGAACCGTATGACCTTTTGCAGCCACGGCCTTAGAAAGTTCATATACATGTCTTCCAAGACCGCCCACAAGCATTGGAGGATATTCCCACGCTAACAGAAGAATTTGCAACACTTTTATACTTCCCTCCTGTCTCTACCAAAAGAGACTTATCTAATTATGCAGATATTGTAAACACTTTCATAATAATAGTCAGAATAAATAGAATTCTCAATAAAATGATAACACCTGTGAATAGCGGTGACAACGCTGTATTTTGTCTAATTTTGGAATATGAACAATAAAAAATACTTATCTGCCTCAGAGGAAAGGCAAACTTTCTTATCTAGGTGCATTCCAAGCTGCTATGATTACATACAGGTTGTTTTTGTTACAAGAACGGAGCAAACTTCCCAAGAAAGACCTAAGTCAAGCACATCATTTTTTGTAGAGAAAACTCGCTGATTGGCGAGCCTTTAGCGAAGACAGAAGCATAGTTACATTTATACTTTATTCCTAAAATTTTCTGATGCGCCGAATTAGCTTCTATCTAGATAGCTTATACCTTTTGGGTACAAAGAAAAAAAGAAGCATCTCTGCTTCTTTTACTCATTCAGTAAATAATGCTTTCCTTTGACAAGGTAAAACACATTTTCTGCAATATTCGTAATATGGTCGGCAACACGCTCAATGTAGCGTGCAATCAAGGACATTTGCGTAACTTGCGCGATTTCCTGTGGATGTTCCGGAATAAAAGCAATAAACTCTCGAATGGACTTTCCGTACAGCTCATCCACTATATCATCCATTTCTGCTACCTTCTTCGCCAATGTCAAGTCTTCCTCTTTATAGGCTTGCATTACAACAGATAACATTTCATGCGCATTTTTAAACATTGTTTCTAAGTCCTCAAGCGTAATAGTACGCTCTTTCTCACCAAGACGAATCGTAGATTTTGCAACGTTTACTGCATGGTCCGCAATACGTTCTAGGTCCGTCGCAATTTTAATGGATACAAAAATCCGTCTCAAGTCAATAGCAACAGGCTGCTGCTTTGTAATAAGCATCAATGCAAAATCGTTAATTTCTTCCTCTAGATCATCCGCTCGTTGATCATTATCAATGACCTGCAGTGCTAACTCAATATTTTTTGAACGAAGTCCGTTCATTGCTGTGTCAAGAGCTTCCTTCGCTAATTCGCCTAGTTCAATGACTTTAGCCTGCAATGTATCTAAATCATAGTGAAACTGTCCACGTACCATTTTGTCTGCCCCCTACCAATGAAGTATTAACCGAAACGTCCTGTAATGTAATCCTCTGTTCTCTTGTCCTTTGGCGTTGTAAATAATTGATTTGTATCTGTATATTCGACAACCTCACCGCTTAAGAAAAATGCTGTGCGATCAGAAACACGTGCTGCCTGCTGCATGTTATGCGTAACAATCACGATGCTAAAGTTCTTTTTCAGCTCTTGAATCAGCTCTTCTACCTTTAATGTAGAAATAGGATCTAACGCTGATGTTGGTTCATCCATTAAAATCACATCCGGCTCGATTGCCAAGCATCGTGCAATACATACACGCTGCTGCTGTCCGCCTGATAAACCATATGCATTGTCATGAAGACGATCCTTCAACTCATCCCAAATCGCTGCGCCGCGCAAGCTTTTTTCTACAATTTCATCAAGCTGCTTCTTATCACGAATGCCGTGAATCTTCGGACCATATGCAATGTTTTCATAAATGGATTTTGGGAATGGATTCGGCTTTTGGAACACCATTCCGACGTGAGTACGCAGCTCTTCGACATGATAGGACTTATCGAAGATGTTACGTCCGCGATATTCAATTTCTCCCGTTGTACGAACGATTGGCACAAGCTCAACCATACGGTTTAATGTTTTCAAATACGTAGATTTCCCGCATCCGCTTGGCCCGATAATTGCTGTTACTTCATTTTCATAAATACTAAAATCAATATCCTTTAGCGCATGGTCTTCCCCATACCAAAGATTTAACTTTTTCGTATGAAATACGATATTTTTCGGTGTATCTATTTTTGTCTTCTCACCTTTTACTTTTACGTTTACAACGGTAGCTGCCATTTTGAATTCCCCTTTCATCCATCTCTTAACGGTCAATATCTTTTTTGCTTTCGGTTTCTTAGCAATACAGCAATGGCATTCATTGCGAGCAGTAAAGCAAGCAGAACAAGAATCCCTGCAGCTGCCACAGAATGAAACTCCTCCTGCGGTCTGCTCATCCAATTAAAAATTTGAATCGGTAAAACGGTAAAGCCATCTAGCGGACTAACGGGCAAATAATTAATAAAGGCAAGCGCCCCAATCACAAGCAAAGGAGCTGCCTCTCCTACTGCGCGGGATAAGGACAGGATGCATCCCGTTAGTATGCCTGGAAACGCTGCAGGGATTACAACAGATCGCATCGTTCGCCACTTTGTAGCACCGAGTGCGTAGGAGGCCTCCTGCAAGGAACGCGGTACGGATCGCAGCGCCTCCTGCGAGGCTACCACAATTGTGGGAAGTGCCAGCAAGCTCATCGTCAAACCGCCAGCCAATAGACTTTGGCCTAAACCAAGACCGTATACAAAAACGGTTAACCCAAGCAATCCAAATACAATAGATGGCACGCCGGCAAGCGTTTGAATGTTTAGCTCAACAAACCTTGTAAATACTGTTCTTGGAGCATATTCCTCTAAATATAATGCCGTTCCAACTCCCAACAATAAGGAAACAGGGGTTACAATTGCCATTAATGCTATTGTCCCCCAAAGAGCGGCGGCAATACCGGCATTCTCCGGCTTTCGTGACGAGAAATGCGTCACAAAATCAAAATCTATATAAGAAGTCCCTTGCTTCACAATTTGATATATAAGAAGCAATAAAATCAGTAATGAGAATAAAGTAGCTAATACAAAGAACAAGCGCTGCAGCACATCTATCCGAAAACGCCTCTTCATCTGCTTCTTCACTGCTTTGTGGTCTATCATGCTCATGAATAGCCCCCTTTAAAGCGATGAGTGATATGACGAGCGGCCATATTCATGAAAAATGTAAAAATGAACAGCACAGCCCCAACCGCATACATGCTGTAATAAGCGGTCGTGCCATGCGGCGCATCTCCAAGGCTGACCTGTACAATATATGCCGTCAATGTCTGAATCGATTGCGTCGGATTAACAGACAACACAGGGGTCGAACCCCCGGCAATGACAACAATCATCGTTTCTCCCATCGCGCGGGAAACAGCGAGCACAATAGAAGCAATGATTCCTGAAAAAGCAGATGGCAGAACAACCTTAACCGTTGTTTCAAAGCGCGTAGCTCCCAGCCCGAGCGAACCTTCCCGAAATGAAAACGGAACGGCATGTATCGCATCCTCTGAAAGAGAGGCAACAGTCGGAATGAGCATAATGCCAATCACAATGCCTGGACTTAGTGCATTGAAGAATTGCAAGCTTGGAACGATCGTTTGCAGCATAGGTGTGACAAATGTTAGCGCAAAAAATCCATATACAATGGTCGGAATACCTGCCAAAATCTCTAAAAGGGGCTTAACAATTCTTCTTACTCTATCTGATGCATATTCACTCAAAAATATCGCACATCCAAGGCCAATTGGAACGGCTACAATCATCGCGATAGCTGTCACGAGAAGCGTACCGCATACAAGAGGGAGAATACCGTATTGCGCGTTTGTTCGAAAAAATGGGAGCCACTCTTTTCCCGTTACAAAATGTGTAATCGATATGTGCTGAAAAAAAACTGTCGTTTCCGTTGCAAGCGTCCATACAATTCCAGCTGTTGTAAGGATCGATATACTTGCTACAGTAAACAACAAAACCGGAACCGCTTTGCTGAGCAGCTGTTCTTTTCTGTGATGTTTGCGGTTATGCCGAATGAACATACGAACCGAACCGACAGAACGACTGCGTTTGGACAAAGCCAAAGATGAAAACCCCTTTCCATCCTCCAGGCAAGATTATGTTTTTTCTCTTTTTACACTGTAAGAAAGTATAAATTTCCAGCTAGAAATCATTCGGCGTAGTCGGAAATTTTAGGAATACAGTATAAGTGCAACTACGCCCCTGTCTTCGCCTAACGGCTCGCCAATCAGCGAGTTTTCTTTATTTCATCTAATCGTCTCAGCTGCTGCTCATACTTTTGGCGCGGTAATTGCACATAGCCAACCTCTTCCGCAAGCTGTCCGCCATACTGGAAAGCAAAGCGCAGGTAATCGTACACGCATTCCTTTTCACGGATAGATGCCTCATTCACATACAGGTAAAGCGGACGGGAAAGAGGTGCATAAAGGCCGGACTGAATCGTTTCCTTCTCAGGCAACACTCCGTTTACAGCGACAGCTCTCACATTTTGCTTATTTAAGGAGTAGTATGCAAACCCTAAAAAAGCAATTGCATACGGGTCGGTCATAACTCCTTTGACAAGCACATTATCATCCTCTGAAAATGTAGCAAACCTTGTCATGTCCCGTTCTCCTAAAATGGTATCCTGAAAGTAATCATATGTACCGGAATCAACACCCGGTGCATAGAAGTGAATGGGATGCTGCGGCCAGCTTGGATTGATATCAGACCATTTCTTTTGTGTGCCGTTTTCCGACCAAAGCTGCTTCAGCTCACTGTCCGTTATGTTTTTAAGCCATGTATTGCGATGACTGACAATAATAGTCAGACCATCATACGCAATTGGAAATACAGCATATCGTATGTTATTTTGTTTTGCAGCTTCCTGCTCTTCTCTTTTAATAGGACGGGAGGCATTATTAATGTCTATTTCTCCTTTAATAAATCGATTGAATCCTCCCCCTGTGCCAGAGATACTAATGGGTGTTTTCACATAGAATTGCTTATGTGCATATTCTTCTGATACAGCCTCCATAATGGGAAATACAGTAGAGGATCCGTCCATCGTCACATTTCCCCGCAGATAGGGATTTGCGTGCACTTCGAACGCAAATACAGTACAAGCAAATAGCAAAGCAGCTATGCCTGTAAAGCCTGTTTTCATCGTTACTTCCTCCTAAAGAGTCCTGCGCACAGGACTACACGAATAAGAATAATGTGTAACTATTAATAGGGTTTTAATGCTTTGTAAATCTTTTGTAAATGTCGACATATTTCGATAAGCACTGTACTTGTACAAGCAATCGGGCTGTATTATTATATGAAGCTTGTCCAAAAAAAAGCACACGATTCATCGAAGGAATCGTGTGCTTTTTGCTATTTTTATCTAAAGCAAAACCGTCTGTGTCCGTTTTTCTTACCCTTTAGGAAATTTTAAGAATACAGTGTAAGTGCAGCTGCACCTCTGTCTTCGCCTAATGGCTTGCCAATCGGTGAGTTTTCTTTATTGGTTTCCTGCTTCTCCGTATAGGGACGGACTTACTTCCATTGCTGCTTCTTCTTTTTTCAGTTCAAAATACGCATCCAAAATACGTCGGCCTATTTCCTTGTTTACAGCGTTTTTATCATTCTTCATCCAAGGAACTACAACAGAAAATGCAACTTCTGGCTCATCGTCCGGCGCATAGCCGATTAATGTTAAGTTATAGGCATCTGTCCCTCTGAATGACTTGTCAGGACCATCATAGAAGGTTTCAGCCGTTCCTGTTTTTCCGGCCACCTTGTACGGCGCGTTCATAAAATGAGAAGCTCCCGTTCCATTCGATGTTTGCATAACCGCACGGAAGCCATCCTGTACAACCTTAAGATAGCTCTCATCCATATCAATACGGTTAAGAACAACCGGCTCAGTTGATTCTACTACTTTTCCGATCGCTCCCGGCGTTGTGCTCGGTTCACGAATTTCCTTCATGACCTGCGGTTTAATGCGATAGCCGCCGTTCGCGATCACAGACACATATTGCGCCAGCTGCAGCGGCGTATATGTGTCATATTGTCCAATTGAAAAGTCCAACAGAAGCCCTGGCTGGTCAGCTGTTCCCTTAAAGCCGGTCGACTCGTTTGGTAAATCAATACCCGTCGGTACACCAAGGCCAAATTGGCTAAAGTACATACGCATCGTATCAAAGGTTTTTTGTTTAACATCAATAGAACGGCCTGGAACATATTGTACGCCTGCGATGTTCATCGCAGTTTTAAACATATACACGTTAGATGATTGTTGCAGTGCCGTGATTACCCCAATAGAACCCATATTTTTCCACGATTTCTTAACAGGAGTTCCTTTAATTTGGATCGGCTCATCCACCAGCACTGTATTTGGCTTAATGGCTCCTGTTTGCAGACCTGTCAAAATCGTTGCTCCCTTGACAGTAGAGCCCATCGCATAAGAGCTCGTCATCGTGCCAAGTGCAAAATCCTGCACCTCCTGCTTTCCATCCTTGGTAACGAGCTGCTTGCCGGCCATAGATAAAACCTCCCCGTTTTTCGGGTTCATCATCACAACAAACGCACGGTCAAGCATTGTTTCCCCTTTGGCCTTTGCTGCCTTTAGTTCTTCTTCAATAATTTGTTCTACCTTCTTTTGCAGCTCCATATCCAGCGTTAAAATCAAATCGTTTCCGCGTGATCCTTTGGAAAGATAAATCGTCTCTAAAATATTCCCATCTTTATCTGTAACATTTTTCACCTGGGCCTTCGTGCCGTGCAGCACATCCTCAAACTCCTGCTCAATATAGCTTTTGCCCACGCGGTCGTTACGGTCGTAATCACGCACTAAATAATAATTCAGCCGATCAACAGGCAGCCCTTCGTCAGCGCTCGATACATTGCCGAGAATCGTTCGGAACATGTTGCCGTAAGTATAATTTCGATCCCAGTCCGTTGTTGTATCAACACCCGGCAGCTTATCCAAATTTTCGCTGATGACCGCATACTCCTCAGGCGTCACATCTTTATTTTTAATAATTTGCGGCGTATTCGCATAGCCGCTATCCATTTGCCGCTTGATAGCTAGTACTTCCAAATCAGCCGGCGTCAGCTCTGCCAGCTCCTCAGGCGTAATTCGCGCCAGCTGGCGTTTATATACTTCGTTATCATCAATTTTTTTATCTTTTAACTCTTGTCGATCTTTTGCTGTGATTTTCTTCTCTGCGCGATCCTTATTTAGCAGCATCCAAAAATCCTTTTTGTCGCGCTCGGTAACCTTATCGGTCGGCATATCGATTAGCTGCGCAAGCTGTCTGGCTACCTTTAGGCGATCCTCATTTGTAGATCCTTGCATTCTTGTATACGTAATCGTTCGCAGAGGGGTATTGTCGACAACAATACGATGATAGCGGTCATAAATCTTTCCGCGCGGCACCGACGTGCTCACCGTTAAATTCTCGGTGCGCTCCACTTCCTTTTTATAATCCTCCCCGTATACAATTTGCACAACGCCAAGACGCAGAATAAGCGCGGAGAACATAAGAAAGACCATAAAAAATAATATATTCAATCGGAGCGGCACAGGGCTTTTCTTTTTTTTATTTTTCTTTTTCATTTCACAAGGGAATCTCTTATAAAAGAGACATTCTCCTCTTCCCCTCCTTTCAGTCAAACACATCATCTATAGCTTTGGAAGTCAGCTATATTGAGTAAGCCGGAAAAAGGGACACCTTGTAGACAAGGTGTCCTCACATAGTTCTTATTCTACCATAAAACATACGAGAAGTTAACCTTCACCTTCCGTAAGTTCCTGCCTCGTTCGAGATACTTGCAGTCCTGGTTTAGGCTGCACGGTTGGATGATATGCTACATTACGAACTGCAAAATAAATGAGAAAATGCCCGATTCCTAAAATGCCAAGCAAAACAGGGAGGCTTTGCTGCGGCTGAAAAAAATGAACAGCAAGCAAAAAGGAGACGATGGAGCAGATTCTTCCGAAATTTAAAAACAGCTCACGGACAACGATATACTCGACACGCAGCTCTTTCGCTTGACGAGCCTTTCCGATCACATCATATGTCATGGACATATACGGCACAAGCAAAATAGGATACGCCACCGCAATGCAGCCTGCATAAATGAGGAGCTTCCGGTAGGTGACATCGATAATCACAAGATACACCGCTGCGTACAAAAGCAGTCCCCCAAGAAAAATTGCCTTTTTCCGATACTTATCTTTAATGAAGCGAGTTGCCAGATAATAACAAATAAACGAAACACCTGAGCTGACAAGCCCGAACTTTCCAATGGCAAGCTCACTTCCCGTTGTTATGTACACATAGACCGAGACAACAAATACAAAGGTTCCCTCTCGAAGTCCTTGGAAAAAATGAGCAAGCGTCACCCGGTTCCAATTTCGATTATATCGCCGTTCCCGAATAATTCTCATGAGCTCGTATTTCCCCTCACACTCCCGGCGTGACAAGAAAAAACTCAGCACAATCGCAATAGTAAATAAGGTTAATGAAAGAATGAAAATAAAAGTGTACCCATTCCATCTTTTCATGTGGGAAATCACATATCCGGCCAAAATAGGACCGACCATGCCGGCAAGTGACGTTAAGAGCCCGAGGAAACCATTGAAAAAATCCCTCGTTTCCGGCTCCGTAATTTCAAATGTAAGTAAATTAAATGCGAGCCAATAAAATCCATAGCCAATTCCAAGCATGCTTCCAATAAGTAAAATATATTGTGATGCATGCGTTCCAGTCCATAAAACGGTGATGAAGAACGCGGCAAGTGCACTCACTCCTAAGCGCAAAATAATGATGCGATCCACATTTTTCGCCAGCTTCCCTGCAAGCGCAAATGTAACCGGCTGCGCTACAACAACAGCTAAATTATAGATCCCGATATTCAGAAAATCCTTCGTTTGCTTCCAAATGTAAATGTTTACAAACGTATTGGACAATGAAATAGCTAATGTGTACAATCCGCCGATTGTTAACAGCAAAACAAGATCACGGTTGATTTCCACATCTCCAATTAAGTGCTTTGTTTTCATCATTCAAAACTCCCCTTTACTTCAAAGTTTAGTCTTCCGAGTTACGGGAGAATTATGTAAGGAAAAGGGGAGAACAACTGAAGACCCATGCAGCAGCATAAAAAAGGCTCTTTTCTAAACAATTGTTGCTGCAGGAATAAACAGAACATGTTTCGATACAAACAAGAGGCTATTCGCCTCTTGCAATCAACCTCTCATTTCTAATTTCTCACCTCTTCTCACAGTGCTGCAGCGTGCTGCCGGCCACATGCAAAAGCAACAATCTATGCGAAAACAGCCTAAAAAAAGCAGGCCGGATATCCGGCCTGCTAAATCATTATTTTGCTTCTTGGTAGCGTTTCTCAACAGCGTTCCAATCTACTACATTCCAGAATGCAGCAATGTAGTCAGGACGACGGTTTTGGTAGTTCAAGTAGTACGCATGCTCCCATACGTCTAATCCAAGAACAGGTGTTTTTCCTTCCATTAATGGAGAGTCTTGGTTTGGAGTGCTTGTTACTTCGATTTCACCATTGTTTACAACAAGCCATGCCCAACCAGAACCGAAGCGAGTTGTAGCTGCTTTTGTAAACTCTTCTTTAAATGCAGCATAGCTGCCAAATTTTGTGTTGATTGCTGCTGCAAGCTCGCCTACTGGCTCGCCGCCGCCATTTGGAGAAAGGATTGTCCAGAATAAGGAGTGGTTTGCATGACCGCCGCCATTGTTGCGAACTGCAGTACGGATTGCTTCTGGTACTTCTTCCATGTTAGAGATAAGCTCTTCTACACTTTTCGCTGCCAATTCTGGATAGTTTTCCAAAGCTGCGTTTACGTTTGTTACGTAAGTGTTATGATGCTTTGTGTGGTGAATGTTCATTGTTTCCTTATCGATATGAGGCTCTAACGCATCATAAGCGTAAGGTAATTGTGGTAATTCATACTTTGCCATTTTGTAATTCCTCCCGTATATGTACTTGGACGCAAGCTTCTCTGCCTATAGCCCATACTTATTGTACACTATTTTTTCAAGATGGAAAATAAATCTGCTTTTTATTTTACACAATTTGGAATGCGATTCTTTCGCAAGAAGCATCCCATAATGAACGAAACGGAAAAGCCTGTCTTGTTCAGGAATCACTGATGTTGGCAGTTGTCCAGAGTAAATAAAAAAAGCCCCAAATTGGGAGCTTGAGCTTTTGATCATATGTATGGCGGAAAAGGTGGGATTCGAACCCACGCACGCTTGCACGTCTATCGCATTTCGAGTGCGACCCCTTGAACCACTTGGGTACTTTTCCAAGATGGATGGACCCTGTAGGACTCGAACCTACGACCGGACGGTTATGAGCCGTCTGCTCTAACCAGCTGAGCTAAGGGTCCTTTATGGTAGCGGCGGAGGGGATCGAACCCCCGACCTTACGGGTATGAACCGTACGCTCTAGCCAGCTGAGCTACACCGCCATAACGATACAAACTTGAGACATATATAAATTTATCATATGTAAAATAACTATGTCAATCGTAATTATTCCATATTCTCGCAAATCTTTCCATATCTATGCCTTGTCCTTCCTCTTCCCGCTGCGTTACAATGAAGATGCCGAATTTTAAAGAAGGAAGTGAAATCATGTCAGTATTCCAGCAGTTGTATAAAAGCATATACTCCCCAAAAGATATGGCACGCTATCGATTTCAAAAAATCGGAAAATCAATTTTATACATATTTCTTCTTTCTTTACTTGCCCTTATTCCAGAAATGGTTCATTTGACAAATTTGGTCCGCACGGAATTATCTCTTGCTGAACGGACCGTACAATCAGAAATTCCAGAATTTACAATTGAACAAGGAGAGTTAAAAGCGGATATACAGGAGCCCGTTTTAAAAAAAGAGGATAATTTTATATTCCTGTTTGACCCAAACAGCGAGGAGCTTCCTTCCTCTCTCACCAAGCAGGATGGCTTGTTTTTTTTAAAGCATCAAGCAGTTATCGTCTCAGATACAAACAACGAAACATATAAATACTCGTTGCTGAACAATGCCACGATCACAAAAGCGGATATAGAAGATTTTCTTAGCATGATCCAAAGCATCTATCCGATTGCCTTAGTTGTTCTTGGTACGCTTTTATATTTGTTTGACAGCTTTGTCGTGTTGTTTGGCGTGACTGCTATTGCCTTCATCGGCAGGTTTTTCGCCGCTCAAATGAGGCGCAATCTTAATTATAAGCAGGCATGGACGCTGACGGCGTACAGCTTTACAATTCCGATTGTATTTTTTATGATTATGAAATTCTTAAATATAGTGGTTTTACACTCATTTTTGATTTTCGTCGCTGTTGCGTGTTTTGTTCTCTATTTAATATTGAAGGAAATTCCTCCTGTAAAGGAAAAAAAAATGTTGTAAAAATGCCGCCGAGTGCGGCATTTTTTTGTAGGACAAGCATATATTCTCTACAAAGAAGGGGGAGAATGTATGAAACGCATCGGCATAACGCTTGTTATTTTACTAATCGGATACTCTTTATTTTACGATATAACCATTGGAACGCTGCCGCTCCTCAAATCGAAAGCACAGGAAACAACCGCAAAGCCTGTTAAGGATTCCAGCACCATCGTGCAAAACGAAGCAGATGCCGAATATGAACAAATCGAGGTGAAAAGCGGCGATACCGTTCTTTCCATTGTAGAAGCCATTAACAAAAGAGGCAAGCTGCCTTCTGTAGACACGATTACAAATGATTTTAAAAAGCTAAATACAAACGAATCTCCATCTAAGCTGAGAATAGGAAAGAGATATAAATTCCCATTATATAAATGAGGAACATCATAAATTCTTGTCAATTTTATGAAAGCACTGATACAATAGGGAGGGCAGCCGTTACGGTTAACTCTTTTACAAGGAGAGCGATATGTTCGTGAATGAAATTACACATCGTACAAAAACCCGACCAGTGAAGGTCGGAAACTTAACAATTGGTGGAAATAATGAATTAGTGATACAAAGCATGACAACAACAAAAACACATGATGTCGAGGCAACGGTAGCAGAAATTCTCCGCCTAGAGGAGGCAGGCTGCCAGGTTGTTCGCGTTGCCGTTCCAGATGAACGCGCTGCGAATGCCATCGCGGATATTAAAAAGCGAATCAATATTCCTCTTGTTGCGGATATTCACTTTGACTACCGTCTTGCTTTAAAGGCAATTGAGGGCGGCGTCGATAAGGTTCGCATTAATCCAGGAAATATAGGAAGACGCGAAAAGGTAGAAGCCGTTGTAAATGCCGCAAAAGCGAAAGGTATTCCGATCCGAATCGGTGTCAATGCCGGCTCTTTGGAGCGCCATATTTTAGAGAAATACGGCTATCCAACAGCTGACGGAATGGTGGAAAGTGCACTTCACCATATTAAGATTTTGGAAGATCTGGACTTTCATGACATTATCGTGTCCATGAAAGCATCTGATGTAAACCTAGCGATTGAAGCATATGAGAAAGCAGCAAAAGCTTTTCAATACCCTCTTCACCTTGGCATTACAGAATCAGGAACATTGTTTGCCGGAACAGTGAAAAGCGCAGCAGGTCTCGGTGCAATCTTAAGCAAGGGAATCGGCAATACATTGCGCATTTCCTTAAGCGCTGACCCAGTAGAGGAAGTGAAGGTTGCGCGTGAATTACTCAAATCATTTGGCCTTTCTTCCAATGCTGCTACATTAATTTCATGCCCAACCTGCGGCCGCATTGAAATTGATTTAATTAGCATCGCGAATGAAGTTGAAGAATACATTTCCAAAATAAAAGCGCCGATTAAGGTAGCTGTGTTAGGCTGTGCGGTAAACGGACCGGGAGAAGCACGAGAAGCGGATATCGGTATTGCCGGCGCCCGCGGTGAAGGTCTTCTCTTCCGCAAAGGCCAAATTGTCCGTAAGGTACCAGAGGCTGTAATGGTAGAGGAATTGAAAAAAGAAGTCGACAAGATTGCAGAGGAATACGCTGCGAAGGCGCAGCAAAAGTAAGAAAAGCTCTTACGCCTCAAAAGTTATAATTCTTATCTTCAAATAAAAAAAGCGGAACTCATGTCCGCTTTTTTTATTTTGTACATTCTGGGCATTTCCCATAGATTTCGAATTTATGTCCTGTTACCTCAAAGCCTTCGAACTCTGGAAAGGACACGTCCATCGGACAGACGTGAACCTCTTTCGTTCTCCCACAGTCAAGACAAATGAAGTGGTGATGATGCTTCGTCGTTGAGCAGGTAAAGCGGAAGTGCTTCTCCCCGTTCAATTCCGTTTGCTCTAAAATACCAAGCTCAACAAACAGAGATAGATTGCGATAGATTGTATCAAAGCTTAAGCCTGGATAATCATCCTTCATATTCTCCAACACGTCTTTTGCTGTTAAATATTTATTATGTGAAGAAAATAAATTCAGCATATCTTCACGCTTTCCTGTATGCTTAAATCCGTTCTCCTTCATTAGCTTTAACGCTTCTGTCAGGTTCATGTCCATCCCTACTTTACGCTGTTTTTTTCTTTTTCCACATAATCGCTCCGACCAAAATCATAACAGCAATCATTACAATTGTACCGCCCGGAGCCAAATCTAGTTGATACGATACGATAAGCCCTCCGATAACAGCCAGTTCTCCAAAAAGAATAGAAAAGAAAATGGTCTGTTTAAAACCCTTTGCGATGCGAATGCTCGCCGCGACTGGTAAGGTCATGAGCGATGATACGAGCAAAATACCGACAACTCTCATGGACGCAGCAATCACAAGCGCAACCAGCACAATAAAAATAAAGTGAATCCACTTGGCACGCAGACCAGTTGCTGTCGCATACTCTTCATCAAAGGAAAGTAAAAACAATTCTTTATATAAAAGGAAAACTACCGCAAGGACGAGAACAGCTATGCCGATAATAACGGAAAGGTCCCCCTCGCTCACCGCACTGATACTTCCAAATAAATAGGTAAACAAATCGGTATTAAAACCATTCGCTAATGAAATAAAAATCACACCAAGTCCGATTCCGCTCGATAAAATAATTGGTACGGCAAGCTCTTGGTAATGCTTGTACACACTCCGCAGTTTTTCAATGAACAGCGCTCCGCCGATGGAAAACACCATGCCCATATATAATGGATTAATAAACCCTCCCGGAAATAATGTTTTCTCCAGAAGAAGGCTTGCTGCAATACCAGAAAGCGTCACGTGGCTAAGTGCATCCGCAATAAGCGACAGGCGCCGAATGACAATAAACACACCAAGCAGCGGGGCAACAAGACCAATCAGAATAGCGGCATAAAGCGAATTACGCAAAAAATCATACTGCAAAAAATCTTGTATCATCTTGTCCTCCCGTGATGCTCATGACTATGCTCAAGCAGATGAATATGATGACCATAAAATAATGACAAATCATGGTCCTTCCGCTCCTCAAATATCTCTGTCTCTCCATGAAAATGCAAATGCTTATTCAAGCAAGCAACATGTGTGACCTTTTCCGTAATCGCTCCGATATCATGTGTAACAAGAATAAGTGTAATCCCAAGCTGTTTATTTAAATACTCCAGCATGCTGTAAAAGTTTTGTACATTTTCGGCATCAACACCCACTGTCGGTTCATCCAAAATGAGAAGCTCTGGCTCGCTGACAAGCGCCCGGGCAATAAAAACACGCTGCTGCTGTCCGCCCGACAATTCCCCAATGTTGCGGTCCATAAATTCGCTCATGCCGACATCAGCGATTGCTTGCTGCACCTTTTTCTTTTGTGCTTTATTCAAAAATCGAAACAAACCGATTTTTGATACAAGCCCCATTGATACTACTTCAAATACAGTTGCCGGGAATCCAGAATTAAAGCTACTTGCCTTTTGAGACACATAGCCGATTTTATTCCAGTCTTTAAATTTGCGGCTATCTGTACCAAATAACCGAATCGTTCCTTGGTTTGGTCTTAAAATACCCAATATACATTTTAAAAGTGTAGATTTACCGGAACCATTCGGACCAACCAAACCAAGAAAAGAACCTTTAGGAACATTTAAATGAATATCCTCTAGTACCCTTTGATCCTCGTACTGAAACGACAAATGATCAATTTCTATACAATATGTCATCGTATCTCACCTTTATAATTCAGAATTCTTCCGATTTATATCTGTTCGAATTATAGTACAGTTCGCGCAGATTGTAAACTCATTTATCTTGCAATAGAATAGGCCTTTCCTCTTTTCGCCTATTTGCACGAAATAAAGAGAACTCGCCGATTGGCGAGCCGTTAGGCGAAGACAGAGGTATAGCTGCACTTATACTTTCCTAAAGTGAAACAAGAGATGGCGCCACCTCTTGTTAATGGATTGCAGATTTAAACTTTGCTCCTTTTGTTTCCTGCGTATTCATAATGGTAATAAACGCATTCGGATCAATTTCATGCACAATGCTTTTTAGCTTCGTTACCTCAAGGCGAGTAATAACAGCATAAATAACCTCTTTTTCCTTATCTGTATATCCTCCCTTTCCAGCGAGCTTCGTTGTGCCGCGGCCAAGACGGTCCAAAATGGCGTTTGAAACATCCTCATAATAATCTGAAACAATGAGAACAGCCTTTGTTTCATCAAGACCTTGAATAACTGTATCAATTGTTTTAAATGCAATATAGTACGTCATAACCGAGTACATCGCTTGCTCAAGACCGAACACAAATGCCGCCCAGCCAAAAATAAAGATATTCATAAACATCACGAATTCTCCAACAGAAAACGGCAGCTTTTTCGTAAGCAGAATTCCTAAAATTTCAGTTCCATCTAAAGAGCCTCCATGCCGAATAACAAGCCCAACGCCAACACCCAGAGTTAGGCCGCCAAATACAGTGGCTAAAATCGGATTGGTTGTGAATGGATGAAAATGATGAAGCACTCCTTCAATAACAGCAAGGCAGATGATTGCAAAAATAGAAGAAAACATAAAGGTTTTTCCGATTTGTTTATATCCGGAGTACATAAAAGGTAAATTCAGGAGGACTACTAAAGTGGAAAAATTAAGCCACCATACACTTTCCGGCGTAAGAAAATCTAAAATGAGGGAGATACCAATTACGCCGCCATCGATAATTTTGTTCGGAATTAAAAATAACTCAATCGCTATTGCTGCACAAGCAGCTCCAATCACAATCATTACTAGACGATATAAGATATGACCAAAACTTTCTTTTTTATGTTGTTTATTCCCCATCGCTTCTCCTTTGCAAAATACTATTTGTTTGTTCTATGAATACACACTTTGATTGTGAAAATTTGTACAAACCTAAACAAAACCTATTATACCATACTTTCCTCAAAGTTGGGAAAACAAAGGAATATAAACAAGCTTCCTTTACATATATTCCGTTAGATAGCGGAAAAGGAGGAAGCGTATGAACTTCATTCAACAAATTGTAAATAAAAAATTAAACAGTATCACAGCGAATGAGCTGCTGAAATTAAGCAAGGAGTATCAAATCCCAATTACGGAAGAACAGGCACAAAAAATTGTTTCCCTTATTAAAGGAAAAAATATTAATATTTATAGTCACATAGAGCGGATTGAGCTCATTAAACAAATTGCAAAGGTCACCTCACCGTCAACAGCTCAGCAGGTGAATACATTACTGCAAAAGCTTCTAAACTAAAAAGGAGAGCGTAGAGTCTCTCCTTTTTTAGTACATAAGTATAAGTTTTTTCAAAGACACCTGCTTCCCATAGCCTGCTTGCTGTAGAGAAAGCAGATCGCGGGGCGTTTCTTACACTTTAAGAATTTATAAATTTCCAGCTAGAAGCCATTCGACGCGGCAGGGAATTTTAGGAATAAACGATAAGTGCAACTTCGCCTAAAGGCTCGCCATCGGCGAGTTTTCTTTATAACAGGATTTTATGCAAAATATCCGGATCAAAAGTCCGGTTTTGCAGCATCTCAATTTCTTGCTTATACGGAGCTTTTTTATTATTTTTATCTTCTCCGACATAAGGTGTTTCAAGGATTTTCGGAATATGCTGCAGCTGCGGATGATGGACAATATAGCTAAGCGCTTCAAAGCCAATATGTCCAAAGCCGATATTCTCATGACGGTCTTTATGCGTGCCGCGTTCATTTTTGCTGTCATTAATATGCAGCACTCGAATGCGATCAATGCCGACAATACGATCAAATTGCTCTAGTACACCATCAAAGTCGTTTACGATATCATAGCCGGCATCATGCACGTGACACGTATCAAAGCAAACAGACAGCTTTTCGTTATGCGTAACACCGTCAATAATTTGAGCGATTTCCTCAAAGCTTCTGCCGCACTCAGAACCTTTTCCAGCCATTGTCTCCAAAGCAATTTGCACCGTTTGGCCCGCAGTTATCACTTCATTTAAGCCTTCAATAATTTTAGCGATGCCTGCATCTGCGCCTGCTCCAACATGCGCTCCCGGATGCAGGACAATTTGCTTTGCCGCTTGCAATGCCTCGGTTCTCTCAATTTCTGTACGCAAAAAATCCACCCCGAGCTGAAATGTATCAGGATTTTGCGTATTTCCAATATTAATAATATAGGGAGCATGCACAACAATCTCCTCAATGCCATGCGCCTTCATATGACGAAGACCCGCCTCTATATTTAAGTCTGCAATCGGCTTGCGTCTCGTATTTTGCGGCGCTCCCGTATACACCATAAATGTTGTAGCTCCATAAGAAACTGCTTCCTCACTTGATGCAAGCAGCATTTTTTTGCCGCTCATTGATACGTGCGAACCTATTTTCAACATATGTACCACCTCATTTGTTTACCAAGCAAACGAACATAAAAAACGTAAGAAAAACAGAATCGGCCCGCCCTTGCTTCTAAAGAAAAACAACCGGCACACAAAACGTGCAGCTTCAGCGAAACTGATTCGCTGAAGCTTTCCTTGTGTTCTCCGCCACACAAGGTGCTTTTTACAGCGGGAGTTATTCTAGAGATAAGAGCGGGCCGATGAAGTTAGATAATATCTCAAAAGTTATGATCTCTTATCCTTAAACAAAGGAGCATGCTCTTATTTCGTTTTCTTACTGTATCTCCGTTTAATTTTCTCTCGTTCCTCAGTTAGCTTTTTCTTATAGCCCGGCTTAATTTTAGCCGGCTTCTTTACAACCTTCTTTGCCATAATATCCATCTCATTTTCTTGCTTTTTACGGCTTTGACGCTTTCTGCGAGGACCGAGTTCCACCCATTCACCGCTTCGCAAGTCAATATGATGGAATTCAATATTGCGCTTTTCCAGCTTATCCAGCGCTTCTTCATCACTTGGCTCGTAAATCGTAATGGCAGTTCCAGAAAAGCCTGCGCGTGCCGTACGACCGACGCGATGAATATAGAAATCCAAATCATCCGGCAGTTCATAGTTCACAACATGGCTAACTCCTTCAATATCAATACCGCGAGCCGCTAAGTCTGTTGCAACGATATATTGATACTCTAATTCACGCACCTGCTTCATCATTTTCCGGCGTTCACGCGGTGTTAAATCACCGTGAATACGTCCAACCTTTAATCCTCGCTCCGTTAGCGCATCCGCAACTTCCTCCGCATGCTTTTTCGTATTTGTGAATACAATCGCCAAATACGGCTGATATTGCACAAGAATATCTCTCAATAGGTCTTTCTTGTTGCGATGGCGAAGCGGCAGAATCGCATGCTCGATATTTTGTGCTGCTGCTTGATTCGGGTTGATATGTACGTACTCTGGATTTTCCATATATTTTTTCAAAAATGGCTTTAGCTTTTCAGGAATAGTCGCTGAAAAAACGAGCATCTGTAACTTTTGCGGCATCCGCGCCGCAATTTTATCCACATCCTCAATAAATCCCATATCAAGCATTAAATCTGCCTCATCAACAACAATGGTTGAAGCAGTGTGCACAAATAACGCTTGCTCCTCCACTAAATCGTGAATACGTCCTGGTGTACCGACGACTACATGCGGCTGCTTTTTCAGCTTATCAATTGTGCGCTGCTTGTCCGTTCCGCCAACAAAGCAGCGTGCAGTAATCATCTGCTCCTCTTTGCAGAATTTTGTAAGTTTTAAAATTTCTTGATAAATTTGCTGCGCTAATTCGCGTGTCGGTGCTGTAATTACAGCCTGCACTTCTTCCCGTTCCGGTTTAACCGCATGTAAGATTGGCAGTAAGTACGCATGTGTTTTGCCGGACCCTGTTTGTGATTGACCAATAACACTATGGCCTTTTTTGGCAATCGGAAAAATTTTACGCTGAATTTCAGTTGGCTCTAGAAAGCCGAGCTCTTTTACAGCCTCTAATAAAAATGGCTGAAATAAAAATTGTTCAAATGATGCTGTCATCTATTCCACCTTCCTTCTCCTTATTTAACGCACAAATCAGGCAAGATATCATTATAACCAATTCTGCATGGAAAAGCTATTATTAGTTTGATACTATGCTTGGAAAACTAACCTCTTTTCTTATTGCTGCATATGGTAGTGTATACACCTACAAGAGAGGAGTTCTTTTTTATGAACCAACCACAAATACCTCCCCGCCAACCGATGATGTACATGCCGCAATCACACCCATATCCAACCGGAGGAATGAGGAGGGATGTGCAACAAAAGCGAACGCAGCAAATGCCTATGAGGCAAATGCCTATGCAGCCAATGCCTATGCAGCAGATGCCTATGCAGCAAATGTCTATGCAGCAAATGTCTGCGCAGCAAATGCCTATACAGCCCATGCTCATGCAGCCAATGCCTATGCAGCCAATGCCCATGAGGCAAAAACGGCAGGGAGGGATTTTATCAAAGCTATTTGGAAAGAAAGATGAAAATTCGCAAAATATGGGCTTTATGCCCATAAACAACTACGGCTCCCAGGCGCAGCCCATGATGCATCCGCGTCAACAATCAGCTCCTAATACAAATGCAAATACAAATGTCCGAATGATGCCGCAGGCTGCGGCAACAAGTGCTGCAGCAGCAAGCAGCTCCGGAGGAATTGGCAGCTTTTTTTCTAACTTAGTTGCCAACCCTTCTGCTATCGTAGGAAATGTAGAAAAAATTGTCCAGGTCGCACAAACTGTCGGTCCCGTTGTACAGCAATATGGTCCACTAGTGCGCAACTTCCCAAACTTAACAAAAATTTTAAATGCACTCACTCCTAGCGGCAATAAGGAAACAGCAACTGAGGAAACAACATCAGCAGCACCGGCAGCCATACAACAGGAAACGCCAACAACAGAAAAACCGGCAACTAAGAAGACAGAAAAACCAGAAACTAAAAAAACAGAAAAAAAACAGGATAATCCAATAGCAGAAAAAACCCAAGCACCACCAGAGCAGCCAGCTTCATCCGTTGTCATGAAAACATCGGTGCCAAAATTATACGTATAACTTTGTCAAGGCTCCCCTCCTCCTTTATAATAAAGAAGACTAGCTAGTGAAAGTCCTTGCTAAAAAGGAGAGGAATACAAGATGAAGGTAATTAAAATCGCCCCGCGCGGCTATTGCTATGGAGTTGTAGATGCAATGGTTATTGCGCGCAATGCAGCGCTTAATAAAGATTTACCGCGGCCAATTTATATATTAGGGATGATCGTCCACAACAAACATGTAACTGACGCATTTGAAGAAGAGGGGATTATTACATTGGATGGCCCGAACCGTCTTGAGATTTTAGAACAGGTAGAGTCTGGCACTGTCATTTTTACAGCGCACGGTGTATCTCCTGAAGTAAAGCGGAGGGCGCAGGAAAAGGGCCTGACAACCATTGATGCTACATGTCCCGACGTCACAAAGACGCATGATTTAATCCGTAACAAGAAGGAACAAGGATATCACGTTATTTACATCGGCAAAAAAGGACATCCGGAGCCAGAAGGAGCAATCGGTATTGCACCCGATATTGTGCATCTTGTCGAGAAGGAAACGGATATAGCTGCCTTGAATCTCCCGACTGATCGAATTTTGGTCACAAACCAAACAACGATGAGCCAATGGGATGTACAGCATCTTATGAAGAAAATTCAAGAGCGCTATCCAACAGCAGAATTCCATAAGGAAATCTGCTTGGCAACCCAGGTGCGGCAGGAGGCGGTAGCTGACCAAGCAAAAGAAGCGGACCTAACACTCGTAGTAGGCGATCCAAAAAGCAACAACTCTAATCGTTTGGCTCAGGTTTCTATGGAAATTGCAGGAACAAAGGCATACCGTATTTCCGATGTGAGCGAAATCCAGCTTGAGTGGCTTGAAGGAGTTGAAACTGTTGCCATTACAGCAGGCGCCTCTACTCCTACGCCAATTACAAAAGAAGTAATTGCATTCATTGAGCAATACGATCCAGCCAATCCCGCAACATGGGAACGCAAGCGACAAGTGCCGCTTTCTAAGATTTTACCGAAAGTGAAAACAAATCAATAAAAATAAAGCGGAAGAGAGATCTCTCTTCCGCTTTTTCTTATATAAACGTAAATGGCTCCGTATTGACAGCAGATGCGTGTACTGTAACAGCCAGCTTCTTTTCAGTTGCTTTTTGCTGCAGCTGCTTTTGTACGCCTGCTTTCATAATTTTTTCTGCATTATGGCCGGGGTCCACAACACGTAATCCAAGCATCATGGCATCATGTGCCACGTGATAATACAAATCGCCCGTAACATATACATCTGCACCCTTGAACTTCGCTTGTTTGATGTACTTATTCCCGTCTCCCCCGAGCACTGCCACTTTTCTTACTCTATCCTGCAGCTCTCCGACAACTCGGACGGTCGGGACATCTAATCGTTCTTTTACATATTCAGCAAATTGCTCGAGTGTCATCGCCTCTGGTAAATATCCGATTTTACCTAAGCCCAACACATGTCCTTCATTCTCAAGGGGATAGATATCATACGCAACCTCTTCATACGGATGAGCTGCAAGCATTGCTCGTACTACTTTACGCTGCAAGGAAGCTGGGAAAATGGTTTCAATCCGTACTTCCTCAGCATTCTCAAGCTTCCCCTCTATTCCGGTATACGGATTAGCTCCCTCCAGCGGTAAAAACGTTCCCGTTCCTTCCACATTGAAAGTGCATCGGCTGTAGTTTCCTATATGGCCTGCTCCGCTATCTCCCAAAGCTTGCCGCACCGCTTCCTGATGAGAAACAGGGACGAAGACAACTAGCTTTTTCAATTTTTCTTCGTATGTTGGTACAAGAACCTCTGCTTGTACTAAACCAAGCGCCTCGGCTAGTAAATCATTTACTCCGCCGCTTGCCACGTCGACATTTGTATGAGCAGCATATACGGCAATATCATGCTTGATGCACTTTTCGATGATTCGGCCATAAGCGGTATCTGTGTGAATCGCTTTTAACGGACGATATACAAGCGGATGATGTGCAATAATTAAACCTGCCTGCTTCTCAATAGCTTCATCCACAACCTCCTCTGTTACATCTAGTGCAATTAATACGTTAGTCACCGGCCGATTTAAAGCACCAATATGTAAACCAATGGGATCCCCCTCCATAGCAAGGGCCTTTGGATACATTGCTTCAAATAAGTTAATGATTTCATGACCATTCGGAATTTTGCTCATCCTAAAATCTCCTCAATAACGCCTATTTTTTCAACTAATTCCTGTCGCTTCTTCCTTGTTTCCTCTGTTTCCGCCGCCTTGTTCAGCTGCTCATAAATAGCTTTAAGATTCTTTAATTCATGCTGCCACTTTTCTACAAATACATCGCTTTTCTCCTGCAGTAAAAATGGGCCCATCAAGATTCCCGCCATCTTGTTCTCCTGATAAGGCTGCAGCTCATTCCCTTTTTCAGCACACAAAACCTCGTAAATCTTTCCGTCCTCCTTTAAAATCCGTTCCTTCTTCAACTCCCACCCATTTTCAATTAACCATTGGCGAATATTATGAGCTCCAATATTCGGCTGCAGTACGAGACGCTGCACCCCTGGCAGCTTATCCTTACCGCGCTCCAATATGTCGCGAATAAGGGCACCTCCCATACCGCAAATTGTAATCACATCTGCTTCCCCGGCAGCGAGAACTGACAGTCCGTCTCCCTTGCGTACGGAAATCTTATCTTCTAAATGAAGCTGTTCAACAGTAGTTTTTGCCGATTGGTACGGGCCCTCTACTACCTCGCCGGCAATAGCGGAAACAACTCTGTTATGTAACACGGAATAGCACGGCAAATATGCATGATCCGATCCAATATCAGCCAAGATTGACTGCGGAATAATTTCCTCCGCAACGGCCTGAAGCCGCTTTGAAAGCTTTAACTCATTCATTCTGTTCATCCTTTACATCTTTTCTTCATCATAAAAATTTTTCTATACTGTTGCAAGCTATAGTACTGACTTATTTTAGCACAAGATAAACCAAGTGGGTTAGGACTCACAACATGTATACTTTATTCCATAAAGAAAACTCGCCGATTGGCAAAGCGTTAGGCGAAGACAGAGGCGTAGTTGTGATACTTTATTCCTAAAATTTCCTTCCGCGTCGAATTGGCTTCTAGCTGGAAATTTATACTTTCTTAAAGTATAAAAAAATCCCTTTGTCACAATCACAAAGGGTCGAATGTATTATTTTTTTTGTGCGAGCCATTCTGCTACTTTTGAAGCTTGATCAGCAGGAAGTAAACCGGCTGGCATGCTTCCTTTACCATTTAAAATGATACCTTGAATATCCTCTTTAGACAGCTTTCCGCCAACCTTTTGCAAGCTTGGACCAATATTTCCTTGCAGCTGATCGCCATGACAGCTTACGCAACTTTGCTTAACAATATCCTCTGGCTTCGAAGCAGCTGTTTGTGTTGTTTTCCCGCCGTTTTTCTCAGCATCCGCCAGTTGTTCCGCCTTGTATAGCCCTTGGAATGAAAGCAGAAACGTTAAAGCAATCCCTAAAACTGCAATCAATGCGAATGGAATCAATGGGTTGCGTTTCATTTCTTTTATCCCCCTCTATGTACCCCATTAACTATTTTGTATGAACAGTTCTATTGTACTTGAAAACGCTCTATCGGAAAAGTATAAACTCCAAAATGCGGGGAAAATATTCTAAATTTTTCTGATTTTTTCCACATAAGAGAAAATATGTCTTTTTCTTCTGACAAATGAAAGAGATTTTCTCTAGATTTTTTTGCTAAAAACCTCCGTGATGCAGCAAAAACTCCCACTATTCAACTTAAATATTGTAAACCAAAACAGAATTTACTCGAAAAATAATAAAATGAGCATTTGCAAATCAATAGACAATTCTGTAAAATAAATTACAAGAATTGTAACTAGTTCTCATGTCCTTTCCTGTACAAAAGCATAAACAAGCCTTTAAAAAAAAGTTTACTTCACCTGGAATGAAGTAAACTTTCGTAAGCATTTATTCTAAGAAATCCTTAAGTCGTTTGCTGCGGCTTGGGTGTCTTAATTTCCGAAGTGCTTTTGCTTCAATTTGACGGATGCGTTCTCGCGTAACACCAAACACTTTTCCTACTTCCTCTAGTGTGCGAGTGCGTCCATCATCTAACCCAAATCGAAGACGCAATACGTTTTCTTCGCGGTCTGTTAATGTGTCAAGCACATCCTCAAGCTGCTCCTTTAACAATTCATATGCAGCATGGTCAGCAGGCGAAGTAGCTTCTTGGTCTTCAATAAAGTCACCTAAATGTGAATCATCTTCCTCGCCAATCGGTGTTTCTAATGAAACGGGCTCTTGTGCAATTTTTAGAATTTCGCGCACTTTTTCCGGTGCTAAATCCATTTCTTCTCCAATTTCTTCTGGGCTCGGCTCGCGACCCAAATCCTGAAGTAATTGGCGCTGTACGCGGATGAGCTTGTTAATCGTCTCAACCATATGCACAGGAATACGAATTGTTCTCGCTTGGTCAGCGATCGCACGCGTAATTGCTTGGCGAATCCACCATGTTGCGTACGTACTGAACTTATAACCTTTGCGGTAATCAAACTTTTCAACTGCTTTAATTAATCCCATATTCCCTTCTTGAATTAAATCAAGAAACAGCATACCGCGTCCTACATAACGCTTTGCAATACTAACAACGAGACGCAAATTTGCTTCAGCAAGACGGCGCTTTGCTTCTTCGTCGCCTTCTTCAATACGTCTTGCTAATTGGATTTCTTCTTCAGCGGAAAGCAAATCGACACGTCCGATTTCCTTTAAGTACATCCGAACTGGATCGTTAATCTTCACGCCTGGAGGAACGCTTAAATCGTTCAAATCGAACTCTTCTTCTTTTTCTAATTGATGAACATTTGGGTCCTCATCAGCATCACCAATCAGTTCAATGCCTTGTTCCCCTAAATATTCATAGTATTCATCCATTTGATCAGATTCAATCTCGAATCCGCTCATGCGTTCTGCAATCTCCTCGTATGTAAGAACGCCGCGCTTCTTTCCGAGCTCTGTAAGCTGTTCCTTTACCTGCTCGAAAGTCACATCAGTTTCCATTTCTTTAGAACGAGCTGATTTGTCAGCCATTTGTTCCCCTCCTTACGCGAGATACAAATAAAAATTATAGCTTGTTATCATGGAAAAAGCTATTGTTTTGCTTTTCTCTTGTTGATGATATGCTCTTGTGCGAACCTGGCTGCTGCTAACGGATCTGTTCGCTCTAGATTTCGCAGTTCAAAAATATAATTCATTTGTTCTATCTTTTGCTTATGTTTATAGAGCGATTCAAGATTCCCTTGAAGCAATTCCTCGGAATACTCCGTGTTAATCATTTCATCTGTCGCGAGTTCCGCAACAATATTTTTCAACGGCTCGTTCGAAAGCCAATTGAGAAAGTGACTTATATCAGGTTCGTATCCTTTCTCATAATATGCATACAGCTCATATAAAATCCCTTTATGTTCCTCTGTATGAAAATATTCAGTGAATGGTTGGACACGCTGAGCCACTTCTTCACTTTGCAGCATATGATAAATCAATTCGCGCTCAGCTCTTTCATAGCCAGCAAATCTCGGCTTCGCTTTTACTGGCTGCATGGTCTGTGCAATCACATGGCGCTCTTTTTTTTGCTGCAGTTGACGCAATTCATTCCGCAAGTCCTCAATATGGTATGGAAATTCCTTTGCAAGCAATTGCAGATAGGGCTGCGCTTGTACAAATGTCGTTAACTTTCCAAGTTCTCGAACAGCAGCCTGTATATATTCTCCCTGCTCCTGTGGATCCTGTAAATTGCGTCCGAAGCGGAGATGCTGCAGCTTAAAGTCAATAAAACTGACGCTTTTCTCCACAAGATTCCGAAATGCAGTCTCGCCGTGTGTTCTAACATATTCATCCGGGTCAAGCTTATCCGGGAGCATAACCACCCTTACTTGACTGCCAATATTCAGCAAAACACGGCCTGCTTTTTCAGTTGCCTCTTGGCCAGCCTTGTCTCCATCGTAGCAAAGAACCACAGTTTCCGTATTGCGGCGGATGATCTTAGCCTGTTCCTCTGTTAGCGCGGTTCCCATTGTCGCAACCGCCTCCTCAAAGCCGCTGCGAATGGCAGCCAGCACGTCGGCATAGCCTTCAAATAACAGCACACGCTGCTGTTTCCGAATAGATGGGCGCGCATGATGAAAATTGTAAAGCAGCTTGCTTTTTTGAAAAACAGGCGTTTCTGGACTGTTTAAGTATTTCGGATTGTCTTGCCCGATTGCTCTTCCGCTAAATGCGACAGTCTTGCCTTGCATGTTCTGAATCGGAAACATGATGCGATTACGAAAGCGGTCATAATAGGAGCCGTCCTGTTCACTTTGTATAACAAGGCCGGCCTGTTCCATCAGAGGAAGTGAAAAGCCCCTTTTTTGCAGCACTTTAGCGGCATGATCTCGAGAGGAACTCGCATACCCGATTTCAAATCGCAGCATTGTCTCCTTCGAAATCCCTCTGCTAAGCAAGTATTGAAAGGCTTCATTTCCTTCCTTTGTATTCACGAGAAGATGATGATAATACTTTTTGAGCAACTCGTGCGCTTCTATCATGCTGGAGGCGTAGTCTGCTTGCGGATGTTCTATGCCGTCTTGTTCGGAAACATATTTCGTTACGTCTACACCCGTTCTTTCTCCCAGCTTTTTCACTGCTTCTGTGAACGAAATGCCATCAATTTTCATAAGAAATGATAAGGCATTGCCTCCTTCACCGCAGCCAAAACAGTGAAAAATCTGTTTGTCAGCCGAAACGGAAAAAGAAGGTGTACTTTCCCCATGAAAAGGACATAATCCAAAATAGTTTCGTCCTTGCTTTCTTAATTGAACATATTCGCCTATAACGTCTACAATATCAATAGAACGACGAACTTGTTCTACTACTTCTTCAGGAATTCGGTTCGCCATAGCTCCATCTCCGTGTTGTATGTTGTATTCGATACAAATTATTGAATTCCTTCATGATTCGACAATATTTTTTGTAAATTTTGTTGAAATTTCTTTTTGTCTTCTTTGGAAAATGCTTTTGGGCCTTTTAAAAAGGTTCCTTCTCTGCGTAATTTCGCAGATACATATCGGCTATATAAAATTGTGTCCATCTGCTCATCCGTGATGGCTGCTCCTCTTGGAGACAGAACATGCACACCTTTTTTCACGAGCAGGGATGCCAAACCCATATCCTGCGTTACGACAAGGTCTCCCGGCTTTGCATGCTTGTAAATATGAAAATCTGCTTCATCCTGGACGGAATCGACATACACCCATGTTCCTCCGCCAAAATTTGTTTGGTGTGCGTAGGATGCCACAAAATAAATCGGAACATGAAATGCTTCACAGACTTGCACAATTTCTTCCTTAACAGGGCATGCATCGGCATCAACAAAAATCTTGCTGATTTTTGGCATATTTCTCTATTCTACATCCCTTCTTTGAATCCTTCCGCAAAGCGTGTTTTCTTGCCTAGATTTTTGTTGGACTTCCTTAAAAGATGCCCACATCATTCTACCCATAGTTTATTCGGAAAAAACAAAGTCTAAACGTAAAATATATGTTTTTATCACAATTTTTTATTATAATATATTTCACTCAAATCCGCTACAATCCTTTTTATTTTTCTTAAAATATTTTTATCAAACAAGGGAATTTTCTATTTTCCACTACCATCATTCCCATATTTGGAAGCAGTTATGGCATCGTTATGTTATAGTATCCAAAAACATTTCATTTTTTCAGGAGAGCCCATGCGCCAACTGTATACATTTTTGATGTACTAAGATGCCCGCCTTTACTCCTGTAGTAAACAACCCGTGCACAAAATACACAGGTTGACGGAGCTGATTCACCGAAGTATTCTGTGTGTTCTTCATCACGGAAGGTGCTTTTTGCCTTTTGTGAGGCAGGTTATCTTGTGAAAGAGAGCAGGTCATGGGAGCTGGACATCAATTAAAAAGCTATGAATTCCTGACCCAAAAAACCTTAAACAATACAAATTAATGGGAAGAATGTGAAATAGACCATCTTCGAAACCCTTGATTTTACTGGGTTTTCAATGATGGTCTATTTTTACGTTTCAGCTTAAAAGACGGGGCATGATTCCCCTTTTATAGACTGCGTTGATTTTGATATACATTCAAAATCACATTTGCCGACTCTTCAATTGCTTTATTAGACACGTCGATTACCTTACAGCCGATTCTATCAACGATAGCTTCGAAGTGGCGCAGCTCCTCTTTAATTCGTTCAATATTCGCATAGGTTGCTCCATCGCTTAGCCCTAACGTTTTTAAACGTTCTTTGCGAATATCATTTAATTTTTCCGGGTCGATTTTCAATCCAAAGCATTTTTCCCGCGGCACGCGATACAGCTCCTCTGGAGGATCTACCTCTGGAACGAGCGGCACATTTGCCACCTTTAGTCGTTTGTGAGCCAAATACTGGGACAATGGTGTTTTGGATGTACGGGATACACCGATAAGTACGATATCCGCTTTTAAAATTCCACGCGGATCACGGCCGTCATCATATTTCACTGCAAATTCAATCGCTTCAATCTTTTTAAAATATTCCTCATCTAAAAGACGAACGAGTCCCGGCTCATAACGAGGCGTTGCCCCAGTCTGAGATTGGATTTGCTCGATTAGAGGACCAATAATATCATATACTTGAACGCCCTCTTTGGCTGCCTCTTCCACTAAATAGCTTCTCATCCACGGCTTTACTAGTGTAAAACAAATCATTGCTTGATTGCTTTTGGCAATCGAAATCACTTCTTTTAACGTTCCCGTGTCCTCTACATAAGGCACACGGCGAATATCCGGCACAAAAAGAAATTGCCCCATCGCAGCTCGAACAACTAACTCTGCTGTTTCGCCTACGGAATCGGAGACAACGTAGACTATTTGACTATTCATCCCATTCCCTCACTTTTGATATACTATTACAACAATTCATTATTTACTAAGTCGACAAATGCCCGTGAGATTGTTGTTTTTGTAATGCGTCCTATGACCTCGATACCCTTCTCTGTTTCTTTCACAACTGGCATCGCATCAATTTGCTTTTCAATGAGCTTTTTAGCGACCTCATATAGACTGTCCTCTCTGCGGCACATCGTAATATTAGGCATTCTCGTCATAATAATATTGACAGGTACAGCGGTTAACTCCTGTTTGCCCAAGCTAGCCCGAAGCAAGTCTTTTCTCGATAAAACACCTACAAGCAACGCATCGTGGTCAACTACAAATAAGGTGCCAACATCCTCTAAAAACATCGTGCAAATTGCATCATATACAGATACGTTCTTGTCCACTACAACTGGCAGCGATTGATACTCTTTTACCACTAACTTCTTCACTGCCTCTGAAAGCAGCTGTCCGCCTGTTTTTCCGGTATAAAAATATCCGACACGCGGACGAGCATCTAAATAGCCAGCCATTGTCAAAATGGCCAAATCCGGCCGAAGTGTCGCTCTCGTTAAGTTTAGCTGATCCGCAATTGCTTCTCCTGTGATAGGACCATTATCCTTTACAATCTGGATGATCTGTTCTTGTCTTTTATTCAGTTCTATGGTAATCACCACCTTCGTCACGCAGCATCCGAAAAAAGTTATATCATCTTCTAAACATTATATACTAAATAGAGAGCTTGAAAAAGAACGCTATTTCGTAAAGACAGATTTCTTTAAAGAAAGCTCGTCGATTGGCGAGCTGTTAGGCGAAGACAGAGACGTAGTTGCACTTACACTTTATTCCTAAAATTTCCTGATAAGTTGAATAAGCTTCCAGCTCGAAATTTATACCTCCTTAAAGTAAAAAACAGAACCTATTCCTATAGGTCCTGTTTATATCTATGTATGAAATTTGTCAAGCTGATTTAAAAATCGTCTGGATTTCAAATAAATCCCACAGTATTCATCATAATATGCGTACAAGACGGTTCGAATTTGTTTTTTCGTTTCTTCTTTCACTGATACGCTCCCGAGACGGGATAAGTCAAAATGGTAAAATAAGCGAAGGAGCTTTCCGGCAGCCTCGTTTATAGACATACAATAGGGATCCTGCTTAGCGTGAAGGTGACATAGAAAGCCGCCCTCCCTTATAGAGAAGGCGGCAAGCTGTTCGCTTTGACCGCATACCGAGCAAGCATCCCACTGCGGATAGAGCCCAAGAACCGGCAGCATTTTCGTTTGGTAAATGAGCCCTAAAATCTCAGGGTCTACTCCCTCGTCCATATAATGCAACGTTTGATACAGCAATTCAAATAGAAATGCATTTGGCTGCTTCTCTTCCGTTGCTTTATCTGTCAACTCTATTACAAAAGAAGCATACGCTGTCACAATTAAATCCTCACGTATGTCCTTCATGGAAGAAAGAACTTCTCCTTGCTGCAGTGTGCCGAGACCGGAACCGATTTGAATTAGAAAATAGCCATGTGTAAAAGGCTGCGAAATGGCTGCTAGTCTACTCTTCGGCTTTTTCGCTCCCCTTGCTACAACACCTATTTTGCCGAGCTCCCGGGAGAAAATTGTGACAATTTTATTAGTTTCTCCATAGTCTGTTGTCCGAATAACAATTCCCTCAATTTTTTGAAACATGTTCGTCACCTCCGCGGGCCGAACAGATAAGATCAAGAAATTGAAGAATCGATTTCTGCTAGCTCCTCATTTTGCTGGTTTGGTACCTCTTCCCCGCTGCGCTCAAGCTCTTTTAGGAGAAGATATGTTTCAATGTTGCCCGTATTTGCAAAGACATTCCAGGTAAACTTCAACATAAGAACCCACCTTTCTCGGTCAAACTAGCATATGTTTCAATTTCTTGTTATTAAAATGACCTTAACTGTCCGATTTCATGTGAGAAAAATTTTTCTAATTTTACTTGTCTTCCCCTGTAGCGAGCAGGCCGCGGGAGCTAGAAGGCTTCCTACAAATACTCATCCTCGCGGAAGCCTAGATCTCTCAGCTGCGTCATTTTATTACGCCAATCCTTAATAACCTTCACCCAAACCTCTAAAAAAACCTTGGATCCGAGAAGGGCTTCAATATCCATGCGCGCCCTCTTACCAATCTCCTTTAGCATAGCGCCTTGTTTGCCAATCACAATCCCCTTTTGGGATGGACGCTCTACAACAATCGTCGCATTTACATAAACAGCACCGCCTTCACGCTTTTGGATCGCGTCAATCACAACGGCAACAGAATGAGGAATCTCCTCGCGCGTTAAATGCAGCACCTTCTCACGGATGAGTTCCTCCATAATGAAGCGCTCCGGATGATCTGTGATTTGGTTAGAGGGATAATATTGCGGCCCCTCTGGCAAATACTTTTTAACCGTTCTTGCGAGAGTATCAACATTATTTCCTTCTAAAGCAGAAATCGGGATAATCTCTGCAAACGTATACAACGTACGATATTTGTCGATAAGCGGTAAAAGATCATCCGGATGAATTTGATCAATTTTATTGATAATCAAAAATACCGGCTGCTTCGTATGCTGCAGCTTCTCAATAATAAACTCATCACCGCGGCCTGGTCCTTCTTCGGCGTTGACCATAAATAAAATAATATCTACTTCTCTAAGCGTGTTTTGCGCAATTTTCATCATAAAGTCGCCGAGCTTATGCTTTGGCTTATGTATGCCTGGAGTATCAATGAAAACAATTTGTGCGTCCTCTTCTGTATATACCCCTTGGATTTTATTGCGCGTCGTTTGCGGCTTATCGCTCATAATAGCGATTTTTTGACCGATCATGCGGTTAAGGAATGTTGATTTCCCGACATTCGGTCTTCCGATAATAGAAACAAATCCTGATTTAAATCCTTCTTTATTCATGTAAATCCTCCGATGAAAATGCTCCTGGTAATAGCTCCGTGACACTTGTTTCCAGCATGTCCCCCTGTAAGTTTGACAAATATACCTTAGTGTCCGGCTTGCACAATTCTACCATAACTTGCCGGCATGCGCCACAAGGTGACACAGGACCGCTCGTATCCGCTACAACAGCAATAGCTGCAAATTCAGTATCCCCTTCTGAAACGGCCTTAAATAACGCTGTGCGCTCCGCACAGTTTGTTAAGCCGTATGACGCGTTTTCCACATTGCAGCCTTTATACACCTTTCCATCCTTCGTAAGAAGCGCCGCTCCAACACCAAACTTTGAGTAAGGTACATACGCCTTTTTGCGCGCTTCTATCGCTTGTTGGATAAGATCTTGAATACTCACATCTCTCTTCCTCTCCATTTAAAGTTAAGTACTGCTATGCAGCTGAATGAAGCAGTCAGCTATCGCAAATATGGAATAAAAATCAATAGCCCGATTACAACAGCAATGCAGGAGAAAATCAGCACGGCACCAGCGGCAACATCCTTTGCAATTTCAGCAAAAGGGTGCCGCTTTTCCGTCGCTAAATCTACCGTTTTCTCAAGCGCCGTATTTACCATTTCTAAGGACAATACACCGCCTATCGTTAAAAGCAGCACAAGCCATTCCGTTTTCGTCACATGAAGATACATACCGGCTAATACAACGATCACAGCAGCCGCTGCGTGAATTTTCATATTCCGCTCTGAGCTTAAGCAAAATACAATTCCCCGAAATGCATATTGAAAGCTTTTTAGCAGTTTCCCCTTTTTCATCTGCGCAGTCCGTATTCGTCTAAAATTTCTTTTTGCTTTGTAAACATAACAGCTTCATCCTCTTCTGTCATATGATCGTAGCCAAGCAAATGCAAAAAGCCATGTACTGTTAAAAAACCAAGCTCTCTCATAAAGGAATGACCATATTCCTCAGCCTGCTCTTTCGTTTTTGGGATAGAGATGATAATATCCCCAAGAACGCGCGGCATATCCTCGTTAACAATTTCAAGCTCTCCTTCTCCCATCTCCTCCATCGCAAAGGAAATTACATCAGTCGGCTGATTCTTACCCCGATATTCATAATTTATTTCTTGAATACGCGTATTATCCACAAATGTCACGGACATTTCTGCCTCTTCCTCAATTCCTTCTCGCTTAGCAGCAAAGTGAATTAACTGCTGAAGCGTTTCAATATGCTCCGCAGCTACTTCCTTCGTTTCATCAAAAAAATCAATTGTCACTCCCATGTATACACCTGCAATCTTATAAGTTTGGATATTTAATGCGCGAATGAAAAATGCCGTTTAATGTCTCGCAAAGCGTTTTTTCAATTGTTTGCAGTTCCTTAAACGTTAAATCACATTCGCTGAACTGCCCATCCTTTAAACGTTCGGTAATAATCCCTTGTACTAGTTGTCCAATTTGCTCCGGCGTCGGTGCGTTCATCGAGCGGACAGCCGCCTCTACACTATCAGCAATGCCGACAATCGCCGATTCCTTCGAGGATGCCTTCGGGCCTGGATAACGAAACATATCTTCAGTGTAACGCTGTTCGTCCTCTTGCACCGCCCTATGGTAAAAATATTTCAGCAAAGTCGTACCATGATGCTGCGCGGCAATATCAATAATCTCCTTTGGGATTCGATGCTCCTGAAGCACCGCTACTCCATCACTGACATGAGCAAAAATAATATCCCTGCTCACTTCCGGCTTTAAGGAATCATGCGGATTCGTCATCCCCATTTGGTTTTCGATAAAAAAATGCGGATGCATTGTTTTGCCGATATCGTGATAATATGCTCCGACCCGCGCCAGCAAGCCGTCAGCCCCAATCGCATCGCAAGCTGCCTCCGATAAGTTTGCCACCATAATGCTATGATGGTACGTACCGGGTGCCTCAAGCAAGATTTTGCGCAGCAGCGGAGAGTTTGGACTTGCAAGCTCCATCAGCTTCATCGATGATATAATCCCAAGACCGCTTTCTAGATACGGCTGAATTCCGAGTGTGAGCACCGAGGAAACAATACCGGAAGCAGCAGCCATTAGAAAGTGCAATGCCGCTTCTGAAAGCGAGAGGGTGCCGTTACGAAGCAGCAGCAAAGCAGCTAACACGACAACATTTAAAGCAGCAACAAGAGTACCCGCCTGCAAAATCATGCTGCGCCGCTTCTTGTCACGCAAAAAAACACTGACGGAAAGCGAGCTTATGAGCAAGTAGAAACCAACATGGTAATTCAATGCGCTTGTGATCCCCTCATTAAACATAATGCTCCCGCTTATAGAGAAAATGAGACTTGTTACAAAAACGAAGCGATCTCCAATCATTAGCTTCACAAGCATCGTGCCCATCGCAACCGGAACCAGATAGCCAAGACCGCTATACTCGATGTTTTGAAATAAGCTAATGGTCTTCATCGTCAAAATAGTGATGGTTATAATAATAGTATAAGCGAAAAGATAAGGTTTATCGCTGCGCTGCCGTTTGGAAAACTGCTCAAACTGCTTATAAATAAAATATAGCAGTACAGACAGAAGAAGAAACAAACCAACGAAAGGCTGAAAGGCACGGTGGTCATCAAGCAGGCCGACAAGCTTTAATTGCTCGTATACCTCTCTTGTAATGGTGTCTCCTTCCTTTACAAGAATTTGGCCTTGTAAAATAAAAACAGGATCCACTGCATCCATTTCCAGCTGTCTTCTTTCCTTTGTCGTAACTGGATCATAAAAATAGTTCGGCACAACAGCATATTGACCGAGCGCTACAATAGCCGCTTTTAATCCTCCGCTTACACTCACACTCTGAAGCTCCTTCGCAATGCGCGTCTTCGCCCGGTCAGCTTCATTCATATCAATTTGGTCACTCATCAAATAGTTGACCGCCGTGACTGTTGACTCCCTTGCGACAGATAATTGATCCGCTGAGGCGTTCAACAATGCCAACAAGCCTTGATCAGATAGGCTCTTCACCAAATCCGCCGGCAGCTTCTTTTTCAGCTTCTCCAGCTGCTCCTGTTCAGATAGCTTTTGTTGGTCAGCAGGTACAGCCGCCGCTTCCTCCTGTACCTCCTTCACAGCACTAAATACTGACTCCACCACATTCACACGATTGCTTTTATACTCACTATGATATGTATATTGATCCGGTACCTTTTGGGCAGCTTCACGCTTTCGTTTCTCTGTTGTTGCCTTATCTTCAATCGTAACAGGTGAGTGAATGGAGTTTTTAGCAATGGATAATAGCTTAATATCAAGCTTATCCGGTCTCACATTACCGATGAGAGTAAAAAACAGCACGGTTCCTAAGAAGAGGTATAATGCAGCAACGAACAGTCTGGAATACCGCATCCTTCGAAACCATTGGGACAGTTTGTGTGACTTGGACATGATAGAAATTTAAGCTCCTCTCCAAAAATTCATAGCGTAAAAGGTTTTTCTGAAAGAATCGGGACTTATAAATTTACTGTTCTGCCTAGCTCCTGCCAGTTGCTCACCGCAAGGAAAAAGCAACTCTGAAAAGTGAAGAAGCTGTCTCCCTCTTTTATGATAGTAAAAAAACAAACAAACGCCAACCTTTTCCGGAGCAGAAGAGGATATTGATTCATTGCAATTTTATCCTAAAAGCCGTACAAAGACCGATTAAACAGAAATTGAAATGCCATTCTGTCCTTATAATTAGACAGGAGCTTGCGTCTCAGCCAATTCGCACATAGAGGATCTTACATAAATGGAAAAAATGACCCGAACTGGGTCATTCTGTTTTATCATACGCCTCAATAATTTTTTGAACGAGCGGATGACGAACAACATCTGCTTGTTCGAGAATAATAAAGGAAATCCCGGATACGGTGCGTAAAATAGTGGATGCAGAGGAAAGGCCAGGCTTTACTCCCTTCGGCAAATCCACCTGTGACGGATCGCCTGTCACAACCATCTTGGAACCGAAGCCAAGGCGGGTTAAAAACATTTTCATTTGCGCGCTCGTCGTGTTTTGCGCCTCATCCAAAATAACAAAAGAGTCGTCGAGCGTACGTCCCCTCATATAAGCAAGCGGGGCAATCTCAATTGTACCGCGCTCAATCATACGCTGCGTATGCTCCTGCCCAAGCACATCGTGAAGAGCATCATATAACGGACGTAAGTACGGGTCAACCTTTTCCTTTAAATCACCTGGCAGGAATCCAAGACTTTCTCCAGCCTCAACTGCCGGTCTTGTTAAGATGATACGTTTGACTAAACCATTTTTTAATGCTCGAACAGCCATTACTACCGCCAAATACGTTTTCCCTGTTCCAGCTGGTCCAATCCCAAAGACAATATCATTCTTTTTCATAGCGTGTATGTATTGCCTTTGGCCCATCGTTTTCACGTGAATCGGCTTTCCCTTTGCATTTCGGAAGATTTCTTCTTCATACAATTCCTCAAAATGCTGTAATCGCCCGCTCTGTCCAAGCTGTATAGCATAAGCAACGTCTCGTTCTGTAATCGTTACGCTCTTTCGGATGACCGCAAGCAGCCGCTGCAAAATTTCTTCCACAAGTTGAACTTGCTCGTCTGTTCCAGAAACTCGCACCGAACCGCCTCTTGTAACAATAGAAACCTGCAGCTCCTGTTCAATGAGCTTAAGATGGGCATCATTTACACCAAAAAGGGCGGCCGCTTCATTTTGATTTTCTACTTGTTGAGTTAGTTCTACTAATTGTTCGGTCATTAGTTAGTCTGCTACTGAAAATGTATACGACTATATACGTTGAGATATGTAGCTGCTTCCATGAGATTCAACTTGTATGGTCAGCTAATAGGCATATATTCCAATGCAGCTCATCGTATATATAATTTATTCAGTAGACTCCCTTTCTTTAAATTTTTACACTTTGCAATACAAACATTCTACCTAATGCCTGCATTTTCGGTTGCGTTTACACCAGCCTGATCATGACTTTGGTTTCTGCTTAGATTCTTTTTGCGTATCCGGTTTAGAAATCGGCTGGGTAGCAACGATATCCTCTATTACCTTATAGTGTAATGATAACTTTAATTTACCATTCTCTAACTGCTTCTGTAAAATTTTTTCCCCAACAATCATCGCTTTCTCGTCCAATTTTTTCTTAAGCTCCTGCTGCGCCATTTCTTTTCCAGCCTCAATTGCCTGTTTTTCTGTATACTGCCTTTCTGCGGCCTCTTCCTCCCGCACCGAAACTTTCTCATAAGCAATCGGTAATGACCAGCGGAAAAATCTTATATTGTATGTCATAGCGTCTTCCTTAAAACGCTTGTATTTATTTTCTTCAAATCCCCAAACTTTTATCTTAAAATTCCCGAATTTGATATAATGCTTTACAAAAAACTCTCCTGTATATACCTGAAAAGTTGTTTTTAAAGGGACTTCCACCTCTGACTTGTACCAAGTTTCGCCAAAGATCACTCCCTTGGCAGGGACGAGTGTCGGATTGTCTTCTTTACCATACATTCCAGACACAAGCAATTGCCCCTTCTCCACGTGATCATGCACCGCTACAACCGGCTTCCCCTTCTCAACAAACAGCCTTTCAATCACTGCCTCTTTTTTGGCAATTAAGTTACGAGGGGATAACACTTCTTCTTTTTCCGGCTCTGTCTTTTCCACAACCTGCAAATGGTAGGTCGTGCCCCGCAGCTCCACACCTACCCAAGTAATGGAATGGACATTGTTCGTTAATGAACGCTGAATGGCATCTACATCAGGCATTTGAAATTGCAGCTTCCCTCTTCCCACACCCAGACGATCCAGTTCCTTAGTTAACAAATATTCCGTTTCTGGCTTTGCTCCCTCGATTTTCACATTCCATACCATGTTAGATAAGACAATAATACTAACAAAAAAGATAACAAAGCCAATTAAAAAGCCGCTATTGCGAAGGAGACGCTTCTGCCAAAACGGAAAGCCGTACCGTCCGATAAACGCAATATCACATTCATTTTTACGGCGAACTGCGCGAAGCCTGCGCACATCCTTCAGCAGCATGTGAAAGGTAAGCGTTTCGCTTCCTATTCGCTTTACATTCCAGACAAACATCCCTCTACGTACGCACTCATTTACAAAGCGCTCGCTGCCGCGACCGCTCAGCCTTACCTTCACGTATCCAAAAAAGACGGTAACCCAATGATTCTTCATGACTCTCCTCCATTACTCGTTCAAAAATAGAACTTGTTCTATTGTTCCTTCAAGCAACAGTTCCTCGGGAAGAATCGTCTTGATGACAAATGAGTTGCCCCTTATAAGCAATTGCCCCTGCTTAAGAAGCAGACGCACCTCTGTGTCCGAGAATACTAACAGCCCTCGATGATTTTCTATATAAATGTGAATTTGTCCGACCAGTGTAATGCGAGGAAGATCCATGAGGACGTCAGCAGGCAGGTCCATCTTCTTAGTAATCCAACTTTTCATTTGTTGCTGAAGCTTTCTCACCGAAGAATCCCCCCTTCTCATCTCATATGTATGAAGAAAAGGCATATTCTAGCACCGAAAAAGAAAAACGGCTCTGTTTTACATATACGGTAAGAGGTGGTGAAAATAGATAGAGGAAAGGAGGAGCAACCATTGTCTATCTTTTTGAGGCATAGTCATCTTACTATGCTGCAATGGCTTGAACGCGGGGTAATCATTTATATATTCTTGGTGCTTGTAGCAACATTTACGGGCCAACGATCCATGTCGTAATTACGTTTCCTTGATTTTGTTATAGCTCTTTTGCTTGGCGGACTATTAGGAACCCCCCTTTTTAGATCCTCGCCTCGATGTTTGGGACGGGATGATTACAAGCTCTATACTTGTCAGTCTGCATGCTGGCAGCGCTTTTTTAAGCTTTAAATGGGAAAGGTGAAGAAAATTCCTCGAACCGCCTACAATGCATTTTTAAAGAGCAAGAAAAGCTAGGGCATTTCGCTTAGCTCCGGCAGGCAAACAACCCGCACACAAAACAAAAGAGGGGCTCCACAAAAGTATTCTGTGTGCCCCTCGCTACTAAAGGTGCTGTTAGCCAATACACTGGGAAGAGGTATGTGGCTGCGAGGGAAAAAAGATAAAGTGAACAGCCTCAAAAAGAATGCTTTTGCAGCTCCTCTTTAAACGTTTCTTTCCCATATATAAAATCTTGCTCTCCACATGAAACAGCATAAAAAAACGTCTCGTAACCGAGACGTTTTTTTATGATAGCAATTGTGAAACAAGCTTATTCACTAAAGAGCCATCGGCTTTTCCTTTTACTTTTGGAATCACCGCACCCATTACTTTGCCCATATCAGCTTTGGAAGCTGCGCCTGTATCAGCAATCACTTGCTTAATAATGGCTATTAGCTCTTCTTCGCTCAACTGCTGCGGCAAATATACTTCTAAAACTGCAATTTCGCCTTTTATTTTATTCACAAGGTCTTCGCGACCCGCTTTTTCAAATTCAAGGAGGGAGTCTTTGCGCTGCTTTAATTCACGAGTCAATACTGTCAGCTCATCTTGCTCAGACAAGGACTGTTGCTGCAGCTTAATGCCTTCATTTTGTAAAGCAGACTTTACCATCCGAATGGTGGTAAGCTTTTCTTTTTCTTTATTCTTCATCGCTTGTTTCATATCATCGTTTAAACGATCGAGAAGACTCATAAATACACCCTCTCTTAGAATTTACGCTTTCTAGCTGCTTCAGACTTCTTCTTGCGTTTTACGCTTGGCTTTTCGTAAAACTCGCGTTTTCTTGCTTCTGCAAGCGTACCAGTTTTAGAAACTGCTCTCTTAAAACGACGAAGCGCATCCTCCAAAGATTCGTTTTTGCGAACGACTGTTTTAGACATCCTTCTTTCCCTCCCTCCGAAACATCCACTTACATCTTAGATTCTAGGGCATGCAAAAAAGAAACACTTCTTCAGCATGTCTTTTAAGATTATAATACATTGCTTCCTGCCTGGTCAACCATATTGTAAAGAAAATTTGATTGACAGATATCCTTAAAAAACGAAAGCGCCCAATACAAGGAGAAAGCATCACTTTTTAGGCACTGTCTCTCGCCATGAGCAAAATGGGCCGTTTCTGCTTTTCTTAGTAGTCTGTTTGTGCTGCTTGTCCGCTAATAAGCGCTACACCGGAGCTTGTTCCGATTCTTGTTGCTCCCGCCTGCACCATTGCCTCCATGCCCGCAAAGTCTCGAACCCCCCCTGATGCTTTTACACCAATATTAGGTCCAACCGTCTTTCTCATAAGGGCAATGTCCTCTACCGTTGCACCGCCCGTTGAAAATCCTGTCGACGTTTTAACAAAATCCGCTCCCGCCTTAACTGCTAACTGGCAAGCACGCACCTTCTCTTCCTCTGTTAAAAGAGCCGTTTCAATAATAACCTTTGTCAACGCTTTCCCTTGTGCTGCTTCGGTAACCGCACGGATGTCCCGTTCAACAAGCTCATCATTTCCACCTTTTAATGCACCGATATTGATAACCATATCCACCTCTGTTGCACCCTTGCTGATCGCGTCACGAGCTTCAAATGCTTTGGTTTCCGGTGTGTTTGCCCCTAGAGGAAAGCCGATTACCGTGCATACGGCTACATCTGTTCCATGAAGAAGCTGCGCCGCCGTCTCTACCCAAGCAGGATTGACACAAACGGATGCAAAGTGATGTTGCTTTGCTTCCTCGCATAATGTTACGATTGCTTCCTTTTTGGCGTCTGCCTTTAATAATGTATGATCAATTAGTTTGGCATAATTCATTCTTTTACTCCTTTCCGCACTACTATGTATGAAGTTAGTTGTCTGACAACTGCAACCATCTGGATTATATCACAAAATACATGCCTTTCCTATTATTAAGTTATCCGCTTTCTATGATTTCATACTTAGCTGTCTTCAAAATTGTCTATACCTATGTCCCTGAATGGCTGCCTCTCACTATAGGATTATTAGGCAGCTCTCACTTTTTTGTCTATGCATGGATATACAGGAGCAAAGCATATACATTTTTCACCTTTGCTGCATGTCTGTATTCATTATTGGCAGGAAGTATTTTTTACACGCAGCATTTACCGTTGTTCCGTTAATATGTACAATTTATACAACAACTGTGTTCCTTCTGATCAGGGAAAACAAGAAAGATATAACACAGGAAAAAACAGGGCGCTCCCGTTATAAAAAGACCCAAAAAAGAAAAGCATGCAAACGCCTCGTTTGCATGCTTCTTATTAGGCGCTGGCAGCTTCTGTTTCAGCCGCCGTCTCGACAACGCGGACAAATTGCCCTTCATTATACGGGTAACCAGCCTTTGTAATTTTCACCTTTACCAGCTTGCCGATTAAATCTTCTGTGCCTTCAAATACAACCTTTAAGTAGTTGTCTGTATAACCAACGAGTAAACCATCTTGATCCTGATCCTTAAATGCCTCTTCTGGGATGATTTCGAGCACTTCACCTTCAAACATAGAAGCATACTCCTTCGCTAGCTGATCAGACAGCGCAATAAGCCTGTGTACGCGCTCATTTTTGACATCCTCAGCTACTTGGTTATCCATACGAGCGGCAGGCGTACCTGTACGCTTAGAATACGGGAATACATGAAGCTCAGAGAATTTGTTTGCTTGGATGAAGTTGAAGGTTTCCATAAACTCTTCCTCTGTTTCACCCGGGAAGCCAACAATGACATCCGATGTAATCGCAAGGCCCGGAAGTGCTTCCTTCAGGCGCTCAATACGCTCCCCGAAAAACTCCATTGTATATTTGCGGCGCATACGCTTTAACACCGTATTCGATCCTGATTGAATCGGAATGTGTAAATGACGCACGACAATCTTAGAATTGCGGAGTACCTCAATCACTTCGTCCGTAATTTGACTCGCTTCAATGGATGAAATACGGAGACGCTTTAATCCTTTCACTTGCGTTTCCATGTCACGAAGCAGCATCGCAAGATTATAGTCCTTCATATCCTCGCCGTATCCGCCTGTATGAATACCGGTTAGGACGATTTCCTGATAGCCTGCGTCCACAAGCTGCTGTGCTTGACGAATAACTTCCTGCGGGTCACGTGAACGCATTAAGCCGCGTGCCCATGGAATAATACAAAATGTACAGAAATTGTTGCAGCCCTCTTGAATCTTTAACGACGCACGTGTACGGTCTGTAAAATACGGGACATCAAGCTCCTCATATACACGAGTCTTCATAATGTTACGCACCGCATTAATCGGCTGACGCTCATTTTTATATTGCTCAATATATCCAAGCATGCTGCTGCGGTCTTGTGTACCAACTACAATGTCAACACCAGGAATTGCCATAATCTCAGCAGGAGATGTTTGTGCATAGCACCCTGTTACACAAATAACAGCGTCCGGATTTTGACGGACAGCACGGCGAATGACTTGTCGGCTCTTTTTATCGCCTGTGTTTGTTACCGTACATGTATTAATGACATACACATCTGCCGCCCGCTCAAACTCGGTGCGCTCGTAGCCCGCTTCTTTAAAGAGCTGCCAAATTGCTTCTGTTTCATAATGGTTGACTTTGCACCCTAACGTATGAAACGCAACTGTTGCCATATAATCACCTCATTAATTCAAAATGATAGGAAACAGCGGATAACGCATAAAGCGGTGCTGTTTCTGTTCGTAAAATTCTCGGTCCTAAGCTGCAGGAAACAAAATTATGTTCACGCAAACGCTGGACTTCATCCTCTGTCAAACCGCCCTCTGGACCAAATACAATAAGAAGGCGCTGCCCCGGCTGAAGCTTCTCGAGTGTTTGCACAAAGTTTGCTTTTTCGCCTTTTCTTGCTTCTTCTTCGTATGCTACGATACACGCATCGTATTGTGTGCTTGCCGCAAGCAACTCCCTAAAGGAAAGCGGTGCTGTTACGGACGGCACGATGCTCCGGTGCGATTGCTCTGCCGCTTCCTTCGCGATCTTTGCCCATCGCTCTACCTTCTTCTCGCTCTTTTTGCCATCCCATTTTACAATGGAACGAGATGCCTGAAACGGCAAAAAGGCGGCTGCCCCAAGCTCGGTGCCCTTTTGCAAAATGAGCTCAAGCTTATCTCCCTTTGGCAGTCCGCTTGCAATGGTGATCGCAATGGGCAGCTCGCTATGCTCCTCCACCCATTGTACAACAGCCACTTTTACAAATGTATTGGTAATTTCAGCAATCGTACAAAGCGCTGTTTTTCCGTCCAGGCAGCAATACACTGCATCTCCTGGTTCCATACGCATCACTCTGGCAATATGATGCGCATCGTCACCCTCTATTATAATATGGTTGTTATTTACCTGTTCTGTATGCACAAAATAACGCTGCATTCGCTCACACCCTTACGCCTTGTTGCGGGCAATGATTGCAACCCAGTCTTCCATCATCATAACTTCCTCAATAGTAAACCCGGCTCTTTGCAGCCCTTCACTGACACCCTCACTCTTCGCCGCAATAATACCGGATGTAATAAATAATCCGCCCGGCTTTAACACCCTTGCCGCATCATCTGGGAATAATAAAATAATATCTGCAAGAAGGTTTGCAACAATGACATCAACAGGCCCTTCAATATTTTCTAATAAATTATTTTGCCCGACCGTGACAACGTCATTTGCTTGGTTGAGTTCCACATTCATCTGCGCACTCTTCACTGCTATTTCATCCAGATCATACGCCCGTACAGCGGAAGCGCCAAGCTTTGCAGCCGCAATGCTCAATATGCCGGATCCAGTACCAACGTCAATCACAAGATCACCTGGCTGGACTGTTTTTTCAAGCGCCTGGATGCACATAATCGTTGTCGGATGCGTACCCGTCCCAAATGCCATCCCCGGGTCAAGCTCAATAATACGCTCTGTTTCTACCTCAGGTGTATACTCCTCCCATGTTGGCACAATCGTAAACGTATCGGATACTTTAATGGGATGGTAATATTGCTTCCAAGCCGTTGCCCAATCCTCTTCATCAACCTCTGACGCTGTCACAATATTAGCTCCAATGTCAAGCCCAAAGGATGAAAGGGCACTAACAGATGCACGGATTTGCTCTAACAGCTGATCGAATGTATCATTGAGTGCAAAATACGCCTTTACACGTACACCTTCCTCTGGATACTGGTCCGCATCTACCTCATAAATTTCACCGAAGCGGTTGTCACGCTCCTTTGTAAAATCTGTTTTATCCTCAATCGAAACACCACTTGCACCTGCTTCATGCAAAATATGGGAAACTGCCTCAACAGCTTCCTGTGATGTATGAACTGTAACTTCTGACCATTTCATAATACACTTGTCTCCTATGTTTTTTAAGCATACACAAGCCCCCTGCCTATAAAAGGGGGCTCATGTACGCTAAAAACCTGATTTGATTTGATTTGCTTTACTCACCTCATCCGCAGGAACATAACCGGATAAAGAGGCTTTACCATATCAACCAGTATTACCCTTTAAATGCTCTTTTAAGCTTAGCAAATAAGCTATCATCCTTATGCAAATCCTCATGTCCATCCTTCGCCAGCTCTGTTAACAGCTCTTTTTGACGGGATGTAAGTTTTGTCGGTGTCACAACGCGCACAATTACATATTGATCACCTTGACCATAACCCCTTACATTCGGCGCTCCTTTTCCTTTTAAACGGAACTCTGTACCCGTTTGCGTACCAGCTGGAATTTTCAGCTTCACCTTACCGTGAACGGTCGGCACCTCTACCTCATCACCAAGCGCAGCCTGTGCAAATGTAAGCGGCATTTCGCAAATGATATCATCGCCATTTCTTTCAAAAAACTCATGCTGTCTGACGCGTACAACAACGTATAAATCTCCCGCAGGTCCGCCGTTTGTTCCAGCTTCTCCTTTTCCTGCGATGCGAATTTGCTGACCATCATCAATGCCGGCCGGGATTTTGATATTAATCTTTTTACGCTTACGCACTTTTCCTGAGCCATGACACGTCGTACATTTTTCCTTAATAATTTGGCCAGTTCCACGGCAGTGCTCACATGCACGACGGTTTACGATACGGCCAAACGGTGTATTTTGCTGCACGCTCACTTGACCCGTTCCGCCGCAATGCGAACATGTATCCTTTGAAGTTCCCGGCTTTGCGCCAGAGCCGTGACATGTATCGCAATTTTCTTCGCTCGCAATTTCGATCTCTGTCTCTTTTCCAAAAATCGCCTCTTCAAAGCTTAGCATCATTGAATATTGAAGGTCTGCTCCTTGACGAGGCGCGTTCGGGTCGCGTCTTCTGCCGCCACCGCCGCCAAAAAACGAACTAAAAATATCCTCAAAGCCGAAGCCGCCAAAATCTGCACCATCGAAGCCGCCGCCAAAGCCCTGATTTGGACCTGCATGACCAAATTGATCATATTGCGCACGCTTTGTATCATCACTTAAAACTTCATATGCTTCCTGTACTTCCTTAAACTTCTCTGTTGCATCCGGCTCTGTGCTTACATCCGGATGATATTTCTTAGCTAAACGGCGGTATGCCTTCTTAATTTCATCTTTAGAGGCTGTTTTGCTAACGCCCAGCACCTCATAGTAATCTCTCTTACTCATAATGTAACACCCCCGACTCCTTTCACATAAACGTAATTGTAACACCTAAAGAAATACCTTTGCAAATAAGAAAAGCGAACACGACCCGGTTTGCTCCCGCAGTAAAATGTTCTCCACCACGGAAGGCGCTTTTTGCCTTTTGTGGGGGAGGTTATTTTACGGAAGGGAGCAGGTCGTGGGAGCTAGATCAAGAAAAGCGAACACGACCCGGTTTGCTTCTCCAAAAATACACTCTAAGAAAAAAGCCAAAGCCAAGGTATACTTGACTTTGACTTTTGTCATCTTACTTATCGTCTTTTACTTCTTCGTACTCAGCGTCTACAACATTGTCCTTCTTCGCACCTGCACCTGCTTCTGCTCCTTGTGCCTGCTGCGCTGCTTGTGCCGCTTGTTCGTATAGCTTCACGGATAGCTGCTGCACAATTTCTTGCAACGCGTCTTTTTTCGCGCGGATTTCAGCAAGATCGTTTGCTTCGATCGCTGCTTTTAAAGCATCCTTCGCTTCATTTGCTTTTGTTACTTCCGCAGCATCTACTTTCCCTTCTAAATCTTTAACCACTTTCTCTGTTTGGAATACAAGCTGATCTGCTTCATTGCGAAGCTCTGCCTCTTCCTTACGCTGCTTATCAGCTTCCGCATTCGCTTCCGCCTCGCGTACCATACGATCGATTTCTTCATCGGATAGACCTGAAGAAGAAGTAATTGTAATTGTTTGTTCTTTGTTTGTTCCTAAATCCTTCGCACGCACGTTTACGATACCGTTCGCATCGATATCAAAGCTAACTTCAATTTGCGGAATGCCGCGTGGTGCTGGCGGAATGTCACCCAATTGGAAACGGCCAAGCGTTTTATTATCAGCCGCCATTGGACGTTCACCTTGCAATACATGAATATCTACCGCTGTTTGGTTATCAGCTGCTGTTGAGAATACCTGTGATTTGCTTGTTGGGATTGTTGTGTTACGCTCAATAAGCTTTGTAAATACACCGCCCATTGTTTCGATACCAAGAGAAAGCGGAGTTACGTCGAGCAATAGAACGCCTTTTACATCACCTGTTAATACGCCCCCTTGAATAGCTGCGCCGAGTGCAACAACTTCATCAGGGTTTACGCCTTTGTACGGCTCTTTTCCTGTTTCGCGTTTAATCGCCTCTTGTACCGCTGGGATACGTGTAGAACCACCAACAAGGATGACTTTGTCGATTTCGTTTGCAGACAGACCTGCATCCTGCAGCGCACGACGTGTTGGTGCTAATGTTCTTTCCACAAGACCTGCGGAAAGTTCTTCAAACTTCGCTCTTGTTAATGTTACTTCTAAGTGAAGCGGTCCCGCTGCGCCGGCACTAATAAACGGTAAGGAAATTTGCGTGCTTGTTACGCCGGATAAATCCTTTTTCGCTTTTTCTGCCGCGTCTTTTAAACGCTGCAATGCCATTTTATCCTGAGAGAGGTCAAGGCCGTTTTCCTTTTTGAATTCAGCAACTAAATAATCGATGATGACTTGGTCAAAATCGTCACCGCCAAGACGGTTGTCTCCAGCTGTCGCAATTACCTCGAATGTACCTTCTGCAAGTTCAAGAATCGATACGTCAAATGTACCGCCGCCAAGGTCATAGACAAGAATTTTTTGCTCTTCATCTGTTTTATCTAAGCCGTATGCAAGCGCTGCTGCTGTCGGCTCGTTAATAATGCGCTCTACCTCAAGACCCGCGATGCGGCCTGCATCCTTCGTTGCTTGACGCTCTGCATCGTTGAAGTACGCTGGAACTGTAATAACTGCTTTTGTTACTTTTTCGCCTAAATATTCTTCCGCGTACGCTTTTAAATGTTGCAAAATAATAGCAGACACTTCCTGAGGAGAATAATCTTTGCCCTCAACATTTACTTTGTAATCTGTGCCCATATGACGCTTGATGGACATAATTGTGTTCGGGTTTGTGATGGATTGACGCTTTGCAACCTCACCTACTTGACGCTCTCCGTTTTTAAACGCTACAACAGACGGCGTTGTACGATTCCCTTCTGGATTTGGAATTACCTTCGGCTCGCCGCCCTCCATGACAGCTACGCAGGAGTTTGTTGTACCTAGGTCGATACCGATAATTTTACTCATAGAGAATCCCTCCTATGTAATGATTATTGATTTACTTTTACCATCGAAACACGAATAACCTTGTCTTTTAGCTTGTAGCCCTTTTGAAACTCCTCTACAACTGTATTAGACTCATACTCGCTATCCTCTGTCTGCATCACAGCCTGATGCTGATATGGATCAAACGGCTTGCCGACCGCCTCAATTGCTTCTACCCCTTCTTTTTGAAGAGCTTCCATCATTTGGCGGTATACCATTTCCATCCCTTGCAGCAGTGCCATGCCGGATTCATCCTTTACTTCTACCTTTAGCGCTCTTTCAAAACTATCAAGAGCCGGCAATAAATCACTTACCAGACTTTGGGCTCTATATTTCTCCGCTGCTTCCTTATCAAGCTGGACACGACGACGGTAGTTATCGAAGTCCGCTTGCAAACGAAGCATACGGTTTTCTGTATCAGTGAGCTTCGCCTGCAGTTCATTGATTTTCTCTTCTAAAGGAGACACCTCATTGCTTGCTTGCTCCTCGACCTGCTCTTTCTGTTGTTCAACTGTTTCCTCAACTGTTTGCTCGTTTGTTTCTTCAACTGTTTGTTCATTACGTTCTTCCATTACTTTCACCTCCCTTAAAGAGTGTTCTTGCAACTAGGTTACTGGAAGAAGCATGTTCCCCCAGTAACTGCACCTACCTTATTTTCCCATCATTCCTTCGTTTGATGCAAGTTTTGAAACACCTTGGTCAGTTGACCTGTAAATAGCTGCAGCAAGCTAATAACGCGAGAGTAATGCATTCTGGTCGGTCCTAAAATCGCGATCGTTCCAAGTTGTTCTTCACCTATCGAATACGTAGCCGTAATCAAGCTGCAATCCTCCATAGCTGATGAACCGTTCTCGCGGCCGATCCTCACTTGAATACCCGAATGCTTATCACGCAGCATGCTGTACAATTCCTGTTCATGCTCCATCATCATTAAAAGAGAACGAATTTTATTAATATCATGGAACTCTGGCTGCGATAGCATGTTTGTTTTTCCGCCTAAATACATCTTTTCTGATAACGGAAACTGGAACGTACCATCGAGCATCTTTACCACCGCATCGTAGCTTTGTATATGCTGACGAAGAACAGTGACAATTTCTTTAAAAATCTTATTGTGCAGTTCAGAAATTGGAATGCCTACAAGCTTGTCGTTTAAAATATTTACCATCTTCTCTAAATCGCCAAGCTCAACGTTGGGCGGCACAGTAATTGTCTTATTTTGCACATGTCCTGTGTCCGTAACAATGATAGCCACAGCTGTTTGCGGACCAATCGGAACAATTTGCACGCTTTTCAGCCTGTTCTCGCCTACTCTCGGTCCAAGCACAATTGACGTATACTTTGTTAAATCAGACAAAATTTCTGCTGATTGCTGTGCCAGCTTTTCCATTTCAAAAATCTTCTCAGCAAATAAGCTTTTCACCTGCACAACCTCTTGCTGCGGCAGACGCTGCGGAGCGAGGAGGTGATCTACATAAAATCTGTATCCCTTCTCAGAGGGAACACGTCCGGAGGAACTGTGCGTTTTCTCGATAAAGCCCAGCTCCTCTAGATCGGCCATTTCATTCCGAATCGTCGCAGAGCTGAATGTAATTTCTTCTTTTTTAGACAGCGTGCGCGATCCGACAGGCTGTGCCGAACGGATAAAATCATCAATGATAATTTGCAAAATTAAGAGCTGACGGTCAGTAAGCATGTACAATCACCTCTGTTAGCACTCTAATCTTTCGAGTGCTAAATCTATTATTAAATTACCAAAAGTAGCGCTCCGTTGTCAATGCAAAAGCGATCAAGATTCATTAATAAGAAAGGATTGAAATACTTCGTTTCCGAGCAGCTTGCCCTTTCTTGTCAATCGAATGGCTGCAGCTGTCTCCTCGAGCAGCCCAAGACGTGTATGCTCTTCGATTTGTTTTTGAAATATAGCGTCTAGGTGCAGACCAAACTTTTGAAAAAATATTTCCTTGCTGACACCTTCCGTTTTGCGGAGCCCTAAAAATAGTTCCTCCTCCATTTGCTCCTGCCTCGTTACCTCATGCTCGCTTACATATGGAAAACCCGTTTCATCAATAGCGTTAAAATATTTTTTTAACGGCCCTGCATTTTGTGTCCGCTTTCCTGCTGTATACCCGTGCGCGCCTGCACCAAAGCCGTAATACTCCTCGTTATTCCAATACGTAAGATTATGACGGCTTTCATATCCAGCTTTTGAAAAATTGCTAATTTCATATTGATAATAACCGTTTCTCTCCATCTCATCCATAACGATTTCATACATTTGGGCCTCGTGTTCCTCACTTGGCAGCGGCAGCTTCCCTTTTTGCATCATGTTGTAAAATACCGTTTTCGGTTCAATGATTAACGAGTAGGCTGAAAAATGCGGTACATCTAAGGCATATGCCTCCTTGAGCGTTTGCCGAACATCCTGGATAGTTTGCGTCGGCAGCGCATAAATCAAATCTAGATTTATGTTGGAAAATCCAGCTTCCTTCGCATCCTCTACCGATTTGACCACATCCTGCTTCGTATGCGTGCGGCCGAGCTTTTTCAGCAAATCCTCCTGAAAGGTTTGTACGCCAAAGCTCAGACGATTCACACCGCCTTCAATTAATAATCTAAGCTTCTCCTTTGGCACATCACCCGGATTTGCCTCAAACGTCAGCTCATATCCGGCCGCTCTAGGGCGCAAATGCTTATCAATCATGGAAAGAAGGCGCTCTGTTTGCTTCATGTTAAGAGCAGTCGGTGTTCCGCCGCCGACAAAAATCGTTTGCAGCTGTCCAAAGGGAATATGCTGCACCGTATTTTCAATTTCTTTCTCTAAGTAATCCAAATACTGCTCCACCGGCTGCCGGTCAATGAACATTTTATTAAAATCGCAGTAATGACAAATATGCTGACAAAATGGGATATGAATATAGGCGGATTGGATCATCATTTATTCTCCTTCCTGATTGCTGCGAGAAGCAAGCCAACTTTGCTCGTAACGAAAAGAAGCCGCAGTCCGTGCGGCTTCCCAATTTCTATTTATACTTTAAGAAATTATAAATTTCCAGCTAGAAGACCAATCAGCGCAGTAGGGGATTTAACGTATACAGTATACCCCCAATTACGCCTCTGTTTTTGCCAAACGGCTAGTTTTCTTTACTTATCATCCATTCGTAAAACAGCCATGAACGCTTCCTGCGGTACTTCTACAGAGCCGACGGACTTCATGCGCTTTTTACCCTCTTTTTGCTTTTCCAAAAGCTTACGTTTACGGGAAATGTCACCGCCATAGCATTTTGCCAATACGTTTTTGCGCATTGCTTTAATCGTCGAACGGGCAACAATCTTGTTTCCGATCGCTGCTTGAATTGGCACCTCAAATTGCTGTCTTGGAATAAGCTCCTTCAGCTTTTCAACGATTACTTTACCGCGGTCGTATGCAGAGTCGCGATGCACAATAAAGGATAGGGCATCGACTGTTTCCCCATTTAGCAGAATATCCATCTTTACAAGCTTGGACGCCTTGTAGCCAATAAGCTCATAGTCAAAGGATGCATAGCCCTTTGTGCTGGATTTCAGCTGGTCAAAGAAATCATACACAATCTCTGAAAGCGGAATCTCATATGTTAACGTGACGCGTGTTTCATCCAAGTATTGCATATCAATGAACGTGCCGCGCTTCCCTTGACAAATCTCCATAACCGCACCGACAAAGTCGTTCGGCACCATAACAGTTGCTTTTACATACGGCTCCTCTACACGGTCAATAGTTTGTGGATCTGGCATATTGGACGGATTGTCTACTGTAAGCTGTTGTCCGTTTGTCAGATGAACCGTATAAATAACGCTTGGTGCTGTTGTAATTAAATCAATCTTAAACTCACGCTCAATACGCTCTTGAATAATTTCCATATGAAGCAAGCCTAAGAAGCCGCAGCGGAAGCCGAAGCCGAGCGCCTGTGATGTTTCGGGTTCGAATTGAAGAGCAGAGTCGTTCAACTGCAGCTTTTCCAGCGCCTCGCGCAGATCATTATAGCGAGCTGTATCAATTGGATATAAGCCGCAAAATACCATCGGGTTCAATTTACGGTACCCTGGAAGAGGCTCCGCTGCCGGGCGCTTTGCGTGCGTAATCGTATCCCCTACACGCGTATCGCCGACATTTCGAATCGAAGCGGTCAAAAAGCCAACATCCCCAACGGATAGCTCATCACGCAAAACAGTTTTCGGCGTAAATACACCGACCTCTGTTACCTCGAATTCGGCGCCTGTTGCCATCATGCGGATTTTATCGCCCACCTTCACCGTACCATTGACAACACGAATATACGCGATAACACCTCGATATGCGTCATATAAAGAGTCAAAAATTAGCGCTTGAAGCGGCGCTTCCGGATCTCCTGAAGGGGCTGGTACTTTTTCTACAATTTGCTCTAAAATTTCTTCAATTCCGATGCCCGCCTTCGCCGAAGCAAGCACCGCCTCTGATGCATCAAGTCCAATTACATCCTCAATCTCTTGACGGACACGCTCTGGATCAGCGCTTGGCAAGTCAATTTTATTAATAACCGGAAGAATTTCAAGGTTATTATCGAGCGCAAGGTATACGTTTGCCAACGTTTGCGCCTCAATGCCCTGTGCTGCATCCACAACAAGAATTGCACCTTCGCACGCCGCTAAGCTGCGTGATACCTCGTACGTAAAGTCGACGTGACCCGGTGTATCAATCAGATGAATAATATACTCTTGGCCATCTTTTGCTTTATAATTTAACTGCACCGCATTCAGCTTAATGGTGATTCCACGTTCACGCTCCAAATCCATGGAGTCCAACAGCTGCGCCTTCATTTCGCGCTGCGAGAGCGCATTTGTTTTCTCTAAAATACGATCCGCTAGCGTGGATTTCCCATGGTCAATATGGGCAATAATGGAAAAATTTCGAATGCGGGATTGCCTATTTGCTCGTTCTTCTTGATTCATTGTTTCTCACTCCTACTAAAGTCGCCAACATACACTGCTTTTGATTATATCAATACGATTGTAAAGATTCAACGAAAAGTAATGGAAACGGTATCCTTACCTTATGATATGCTCATTTGATGCAAAAAGAAAATGCAGAGCAGCGATACGTGCCGGCCTTTTGTCTGTTACTTCCTAATTTCCTGAAAGATGTCTTGAATCTTCTGAGCAAATGCATTTGTAGAGGCTTGCGCAGCCTTTTGTACCCCGGCTGTTAATCCATCCCCTAGTCTAGAAAACATATTAAAGGTTTTTAAGCGCTCGAGCTCCTTTTGCTTTTCTTCAATTATAAATGTATTACCAAGAAGCGTCGCCTCTACATCCCCATTCTCCGTTCCTGTAATATGAGCAACCTGTTCATAGGTTGGATCATTATATCCCTTCATTCGCTTTAACCCGTCATTCGCAAGCTGCATACCGGCGAGCACAGACACGAACAAAATACCTATTAACATCACGCATCTCATAAAAAATCGTCTCATCGTTACACCTCCTCTAAAAAAACCGGTTTGCTTGCGAAGGAGACGATTCTCTGCACATTGAAGCGCTTTTGGCCTCATTGGCCAGGGGGCTTTCTCCTGCAGCAAGCAGACCGACAAAGCCGGACAATGCAAAACACATCCTGCCTTCTATTACGCTCTAAAAAAACCGTGTTGCGGCAACACGGTTTTAATGGGTATATGCGCCCGTATTATCTTGATCAATTTGGTGGTGCAAAGCAGCGTTTAAGCCGCTTGCAATTATATTAGCCATATCCTCAATAAAGGTATCCACTTCCTTCGGCGTTACCATCAGGTTATGTCCTAATGGAGAGAGTACCTCATGAATCAGCCGCCGTTTTTCCTCTTCCTCAAGTGTTCCAACGATACCCATGAACATATTCCGCTCCTTTTCACCCGGCATATCTTCCTCCGTAAACTTTTTTCGGCCGCCAAAGGAGAAACCAGCTGGAAGCAATGAACGCGACGGCTTGTTTCCTTCCTTCATTTCGCGTCCGAAATGCTTTAAAATAAAATCGATTGTATCACTTGTAATTGAAACGGCATCAACAACAGTCGGAATACCAATTGCAATAACCGGAATGCCAAGAGTTTCTTTACTTAGTTCCTTCCGTTTATTCCCAATGCCGGAGCCTGGATGAATGCCGGTATCCGAAATTTGAATCGTGCTATTTACCCGCTGGATTGAACGCGCTGCCAACGCATCAATTGCAATCACAAAATCAGGCTTTGTTTTCTCAACGATACCAAAAATAATATCGCTCGTCTCAATACCAGTACTCCCCATTACACCAGGGCGAATCGCACTAACTGGCCGAAATCCCTCCTCGACATGCTCAGGCTGAAGCTCGAACAAATGTCGTGTGACGAGCGTATTTTCCACTACAATCGGTCCAAGTGCATCAGGGGTGACATTCCAATTGCCGAGCCCAACGACCAAGCAGCTCGCATCATCGTGAATGCCAATCTCCTTTAAAAAGTTCGCAAATTCCTTCGCAAACACCCGCTCCACCTTTTGCTGCAGTTCTGTATCCTGCTGACGGATTCCTTGTACCTCCAGTGTTAAATAATTACCCGGCTTCTTCCCCATCGCCTCAGTACCGTTTTCATCAATCGTTACCTTTGTAATAGTAACGCCATCTTCTTCCCTCTCTTTTACAATGACACCATTAATAGAGCTTTGCGCTTCCTCCTGCTCCATCAGCATCTCATGTGCTTCCACCGCTAAATCAGTACGAACAGAATACTTGCTTAAATCGAGAGACTCACTCATTGATAATTCCCCCCTAATTTATGAATAAAATTAGAATTTCCAAAAACAGCAAGAAACATTCTTTAGAAAAGTCTCTATTTGTATAAAATTCATCTCGTTTCACTATTGCATTTCTTCTATACGTTTGATAGAATGTTCCTTGTTCTATGTAAGTATCGAGTTACTCGATCGCACCAGGGAGGTGAAAGATATGGCAAACATTAAATCTGCTATCAAACGCGCTAAGATCAGTGAAGAGCGTCGTGCACAAAATGCTTCTCAAAAGTCTGAAGTTCGTACAGCGGTTAAGACTGTTGAAGCTGCACTTAACAATAATGACTTAGAAACTGCAAAGGCTGCTTTCGCAACTGCTGCGAAAAAGCTTGATAAAGCTGCTACTAAAGGTTTAATCCACAAGAACGCTGCTGCTCGCAAAAAATCTCGTCTAGCGAAGAGATTGAACGTGACAAACGCGTAATCTTACAAAACGACGACCTCATATAGGTCGTTTTTTCTTTGCAACTATGAAAATATAGAAAAGCAGACTGTTGGAGGCCAGGCAATAGAAAAGTGAAATCAGCCCTGTTTGCTTGCAAAGGGGGACAGGCTGATGAAGCTGGACAACAGCCAAAAGCTATGCTTTCCTATAAAGAAAACCCGCCGATTGGCGAGGACAGAGGCGTAGTTACACTTACACTTTGTTCCTAAAATTTCCTACTACGTCGAATGAGCTTCTAGCTGGAAATTTATACTTTCTTAAAGTGTAAAAAAAGTTCATGCAACAAGATCTGCATGAACTTTTTTTGTTCTCTACCTATGATTCAAGCGCATTAAAAAGATTTCCAGCACGAGCCGCTTATCCAGCTTCCCTGTCTTCATATCATAATCTGCATCCGCTAAGTGATCTATAATGCTTCGCAGCTCTTGAAATGAAAAGCGCTGCGCCTGCCCCATCGCCAGCTTTACCCTGTATGGATGCACACCAAGATGAGACGCCGCTTGATTTTGAGCGTACCCCCGCTGCTGCAGCTCCTTCACTTGATACAATAGCCGGAATTGACTGGCCAAAAGCGCCAATATTTTAATAGGCTCCTCTTGTTGCACAAGCAGCTCCTCCAGCATTCTCATTGCCCCGGCAATATCCTTATGCACCACCCGCTCTACAAGTGCAAATACGCTTTGCTCTGCCGATTTCGGAACAAGCTGCGCCACAAGATCCCGATTGATTACACTGTCTGCGCCGGCATATAAAAGAAGTTTTTGTATTTCCTGCGACAGTATCATCATATTGCTGCCGACAAGCTCAAGCAACAAATCCACCGCATCGTTATCCATTTGAACACGCTGCTCCGCCGCTTGACTCGCAATCCAAGCTCGTACATCTTGCCCCTGCAGCGCATTTGCTTCCATCACTTCTGCTTCTTTTTTCAATAGCTTTGTAATTTTTTTCCGCTCATCCAGCTTTTCAAATGGAGCAATTAACACCACAATGGAAAATGGTGATGGCTCGCTTATATATTTCTCCAGTACCTTTACATTTTGCTCTAGCTTTTCCTTTTGTGCAGTCAAAAAATAAGGAGACTTCACGAGAAGCACCTTTCGTTCTCCAAAAAACGGAAGCGTATGAGCATCCTCAACAACGTCCTCTAAATACGCTTCATCTAAATCATACACGACAGTATTTAGTTCGCGATCCTCTTCCTCAAGTGCTTCTGAAAGCAGCATATTTATTGTTTCATTGATAAAATATATTTCTGTACCGTACAGCAAATATATCGGTGCAAATTGTTTTTTCTTGAATTTCTTATGTAAATCGTTCATGTGCCTCTCCCCAATTTGTTACATATATATATACTACCTATATATTTTTCGTTTTACAATAAGAAAGGGAGACACGAACCGTCTTTGTTCCAAAATTAAAACAACCTGCGTATAAAATGTAAGGCTTGACGAAGCTTCCTGTTTGTTCTCTATCATATGGGGAGAGAGCAAGGCTGGGCCAATATCTCAAAAGCGATATACTCCTCTATTCGGATAAAGAAGCGGGTGTGACACCCGCTCCTGCATCTATATAAAAACGTTACTGAATAAGTCCCGGGCTTCTTACGCAGTAACGGTAATGATGTACTGTTATTATTTACTCCGGCTTCACAAGTATAAGTGACAACTGTTTACATGCATGGAAAGAACATGGTAAATTGTAGATTTTTTTCTGACAATATCTTATACTGAAAAAGACAAGTTGGGAGGGGTCAAGGTGAATGAATTTGAAAAGAACGTTCAAAGCAAACGGAACGACGCTGTCGATTCAGGGGTAGGTTTTTTTGTCTCTTTCGGATTCTTTGCAACGGTATTTATCATCGCAACTGTTATCAAATTCATCGGCTCGTAAAAGACTGCTCCGTGCAGTCTTATTTTTTTCCTTGCCTATTGTGCTTTCATCATATGTAAGCTTTGTGCGAAACGTTCCTCTATCTTCTGAAAAAATATACGTAATCGCCCCATTCTCATCCGTTCTCCAAATGGCTACGTGTTGCTTTATAAGCCGCTTCAGCACCTCTTCATGCGGGTGGCCGTATCGATTTTTGCTTCCGACAGAAATAACAGCAATACGTGGCTGCACAGCCTCTAGCAACATATCTGATGTAGAGGTTTTACTGCCGTGATGGCCAACCTTCAGCACATCCGCACTCAAGTTGCCGTATGATTTTACTAAACGACCTTCCCCTGCCTCCTCTAAATCACCTGTAAACAGCCACGTCAGTCCGCCGATTCTCGCATGCAGCACAATAGATTGATCATTCTCTTTCTCCTCCTCTCCAAAAGGAGACAGCACCTTAAAATACGCGTCTCCATTTCTCCACTCCATTCCGCTTCCTGCAAAGGCAATATGAACTCCTTTTTGCTCTGCCTGCTGCAAAATATGCTGCTCCATATCGGAATAGCTGCTTTTTCGTCCAAGCACAACCTCTCCCACAGGCACGGAGGCTAATACTTCCAAAGCAGCGCCAACATGATCTGCATCGCCATGCGTCAAAATTAGTTTGTCAATCCTTCGAATTCCCGCACTTTGTACATAAGGAACAACAATATCATCTCCAATCGAAAATTCATTTTTTCGCTTTTGCCATTCTTTTTTTGGGAACGTAATTGCGCCTCCTGTATCAACCATATATGTTCCTTTTGCATAAGGAAGTTGAATTAAAATAGCATCGCCCTGTCCTACATCCAAAAAGGTAATGTTCCCATACGGATTGAAATAGGGAAACATATAATGAGCTGCCAAAAGAAGGACTAACGCACCGCCAGCCGGCAAGACACACCGTTTCCTCCTCTTGTCCTCCCATGCCGCAAAAAGAAGCATAATCACGATACAATAGCATACCGTCAGCCAAGCAGGTGATTTCCCAAATATAAGCTTGTTATATGGCAGCTTTTCAGAAAGAAACAGCAATTTATTAGAAAAAGATAAGAGATACGAAAGAATCGTTTCAATCCATTCACCAATTACAGGAAGAAGCATAGACAAAAATAACGCAAAAAGACAGAGCGGCAAGATGAGAAATGACAAAAATGGAACGTAGATAAGATTAAATAGGAGGCTATACGGAGAGAATTGTCCGAAGTAATGAAGGGAAACAGGCAGGGAGGCAAGCTGTGCCGCTAAGGCGACATTCCACATATTTTGCAGAACGGATTTTTCCGGTGACAAAATAGAGACTGATGAAAGAAGTAAGACAAAGGCCGCTGAAAAGGAAAACTGAAAGCCGATATCAAACAATACGTATGGATCGAACAAAAGCATACAAATCGCCGAGATGCTGAGCGCATCTATACCAGATAGACGCGCTGAGAACAACAAGCATGACAATACAACTACAGCCGTAACAGAAGCGCGCACAACCGAGGGAGATGCACCTGCCATATACATATACAACGGAATAATGACGAGCAACAGCACTGTTGCTGTCTCCCGCGTGCTGCCAAGCCGAAGCAGCACATAATAGCATGCAGCGACAAGCATCGTAATATGGGATCCGGAGATAGCAAGTAAATGAATGAGCCCAAGCTGCTGGTAGCTTTCCTCTGTCTCTGCCGACATTGCCTGCTTGTCACCATACACAAGTGCGTTAACAAAGCCGGCTGTTTCCTTGGAGAAGTTATTCTGTACATATTGCAGAGCCTGCTGGCGGATGGAAAACAGCCACTGCCAAAAGGAAGGATCTTCATAACAAGAGGAAAAAGAGGAGACGTTGTATATGAAATGAATATGCTGCCGATGTAAATACTCCTTATAGTCAAAAGCACCGAAATTTCGAGCCGGCTGCGGGCTGCTCCGCTCTCCTGTAAACGTACAGACCATTCCGGCTCGCATACGCTTTAACGCTTCCTTCTCTTCAGAGGATGAAATATTGTAGAACATCCGAAGCTGCTCCTGCTTCTTTGTTTTTACAGTAAATGAGAGCTTGTCTCCGTCTATCACCGGGGAAGATGCAATGACAGCGGTAAGCGGGGAGGCAGCTGAGGAATGAGAAGGCTGATTGTTCTTCTCAACTTCATTTGTATAAAGCAAACACAAACATAAGCTTGCGGTGCAGATTATAAAAGGGACTTTTCTTAGCTTCCAAAAGCAATACACTACATAAGCAACGGCAGCGGTAACAGAAGCCGCCGAAGCATGAGAGCAGGCGGCTGCAATGCCGAACATAGCAGCAATTGCAGCATACCCCCATTGATTGCGCAACTCGTTCACCTCTTTACGAATTGTTTTGCTTGCTCTAGCAGCCTCCGCAATTCATCCGGCTCCATTTGTTCATCTACAGAGGATAACAGCTCCCTGATTTGTGAAGCCTCATCCTTTTCCTCCAGCGTTGTAACTGTATATGCAAGAGGGACATGCCGCACTTTTACACCTGCTTGCTGAAATAGTTCAATCGCATATGGATGATTTTTATAATCCTGTGCGTAATATACAGCCGTAATCCCGCTTTGAATAATTGCCTTACAGCAATGCAAGCATGGAAAATGCGTAACGTACATTTCCGCTCCCTCTGTTTTCACGCCGAATTTAGCACACTGCAACAGCGCGTTCACCTCAGCATGCACAGTGCGCACGCAATGATTATCGATCACGTAGCACCCTTCATCTGTACAATGCACCCCGCCGGCAATCGAGCCATTGTAGCCGCCGGCAATAATACGCTTGTCACGCACAATCGTTGCCCCGACAGCAAGACGGGTGCACGTACTCCGCAATGAAAGCAAATGACTTTGTGTCATAAAATACTGATCCCATGAAATTCTGTTCATCTTGCACACACCTTATAGTAGTTTGTTTCCTTTAGTGTACAGAGAGCACCATAAGGCGTCAATGATTCATGGAACGATAATCTCATCCTTCAGCTTCTCCAGCGATTTTTCACCAATCCCCTCCACCTCAAGTAAGTCCTCCAATTTTCGAAACGAACCGTGCTGCTCACGATAGCGCAGAATGTTTTCTGCTTTTTTCGGCCCGATCCCTGGTATTTGCTCAAGCTCCTCCTTTGTTGCAATATTAATTGCGACCTTTGCTCCCTCACTAGAAGGGGAGAACAGTGGCTGCTCCCCCTTTTTTGGCACAGCGATCATCATTTGATCATGCACAAGCTGAGCTAAATTGATGCTGCTCGTTTCCGCATCCGGCAGCAAGCCGCCTGCTCTTTCAAGTGCTTCCTTCACGCGCGAACCATTTGGCAGCTCATAGACTCCTTCATTTCTTACTGCTCCTTTGATATCAACCATAACAGAGGACACCGCCGGCTCTGATTCTTCCGCTTTTTGCTCCTGCTTCAAAGCAATTGGAAGGGGCTCCTCTTGTTTTCCTCGGCCTGTTTGCCAATAAAATAAAAACAAAAGGAGAAGGATAGCAACAGCAAGTACACCCCATTTTTTATATCTCTCCATTTTTTCGTACTCCTTTTTCCGTGATTCGAAACTCATAAATCGTGAAAACAGTTCATATTGTTTAGGAGAAAGCTATTGCAAAGGAGGGGATGAAGCAATGAACATAGGAGTGATTGGGACCGGAAACATGGGGCGTATTCTTATTGACGCCTTCATTGAGGCACGCATGGTCAAGCCTTCTCGTTTGACAATTATTAACCGAACACAAGCAAAAGCATTTTTTATAAAAGAGAAGTATCCAGCCATTCAAATAGGGGAAACAATAGAGGACGTAATTGAACAATCCGATATCATTTTCATTTGTGTAAAGCCTCTTGAAATATATCCAATTTTAAAGGAGGCAGCTTCTTCCTTTACAAAGGATAAATGTCTAGTCTCCATTACAAGCCCCGTTAGCACAGGACAATTGGAATCCATTGTCAACTGTCACGTGGCTCGCGTCATCCCAAGCATTACAAATCGAGCGTTATCTGGCATTTCACTTTGTACATTCGGAGAAAGATGCTCCAAAAAATGGAAGGATGCTATCATTACCCTGTTCTCAGGTATTTCCACTCCGACAATCATTGAGGAAGATATTACACGCGTAGCCTCGGACATTGTCAGCTGCGGTCCGGCCTTTTTCAGCTATTTACTACAGAGATTTATCGATGCAGCAGCGCAGGAAACAAAAATCACACAGGAACAAGCAACATTATTAGCTAGCGGTATGTTAATTGGAATGGGAAAGCTGTTGGAAAAGGGAATTTTCACACTGCCGACGTTGCAGGAGAAGGTTTGCGTTAAGGGCGGTATTACAGGAGAGGGGATTCAAGTACTGGAGGAGGAATTAGGGGAAATATTTGAACATTTACTTCAGCGTACTCATACAAAATTTAAAGAGGATATAGAACTGGTAAGCGAGCAATTTGAGGACTGCTAATTATATGTACGACAAACGATACTGCAATTCCTTCTAGAAGATAAAAACATTCATCTCGCGTCTATTTGTTAGTGCTGTCGCACCTCCACACAAATTAAGAAGGGAGCCCGCTTGGATAAAAAGGATTTTTTCAATATATACCGCCCCATTAAAAAGCCGCTTGGGGACTGCTTTATATAAAAGTCTCGTCTCCAAGCGGCTTCTGATTAGAAAATATACACGCTGCTACGTACGTTTTTTTTGCGCCGTAAAAAAGATGCGCTCTGTCGTATCGGTAACCGGCCCTGCAACTTCAAAATCTCCTGTGATGCTTAGCAGCTTAAAGCCAGCTTCCTCCAGCCAGAGCTGCAGCTTCTCCAATTCATATGTGCGCTGCACATGCAGCTCCTCAAAGCGTCGATAGACATCCCCATCATCCTTCACGAAAAAGGTAAGCTCATGCTCCACACTATTTGGTTTTTCGCCTTCGAAACAATGCCAAATAAGCGCGACATCTTCTTCATTAATGGTGTATGTTTCATTTAAAAAAATATGGTGCATTTTATAGAGAGAGTGAACATCAAATAAAAATAAACCATTTTCCTTTACATGACGATGTACGCGGGAGAATGTTTCTTTCACATCCTCTTCTTCCGTTATATAGTTTAAGGAATCACAAAAAATCGTCACAATGTCAAACGTCTGTGGAAGATCCAGCTCTCTCATATCCTGCTGATATAACGGAATACTTATCCCTGCTGCAGTCAGCTTTTGCTGCGCGATTGTGAGCATGTCATCGGACAAGTCTGTGCCTGTTACTTCATAGCCGGCCTTTGTAAGCGGTAATGCAATATTGCCTGTGCCGCAAGCAAGATCCAACAAAGAAGTGCCGGACACACCTGTTTCCCTCCGCTTCGCGTCGACGAACGCAACCCATTTATCATAGGGCATATCGCTCATCAATTCGTCGTACAGCAAAGCAAATTGTCCATAGCTCATCGGCTCAACGCTTCCGTTATATCCTCACGCGGAACATCGCCCCAAAGTCTTTCTAAATTGTAATAGCTGCGATCTTCCTTATGAAACACGTGGGCGATTACATCACCTAAATCAACAAGAATCCACTTCGCTTCATCAAAGCCCTCGATACGCTTTACATGAAATCCATTTTCATGCGCTTTTTCCTTCATTTCACGAGCAATTGCTTGTACTTGCTTATCAGAATTACCGTGGCAAATCAAAAAATAATCCGCAACCGGCGAAACACCTTGCATATTTAAAACAATAATGTCCTCTGCTTTTTTATCATCAGCTGCTTTAGCTGTTACTGTCAACAGTTGTTTTTCATTCATTCAGCTTGTTCCTCCTTCAGCAATGCATTATAGGTGTAGAACGTGAGCGGATAAATCGTTTGATTTTTGCTCATTAGAAAAGAAATCGTATTCTTCACCGCCTGCAGGAGTGCCGCTTGCAAATCCGTGCGCGCTAACACCCTCACTTCCTCAACCCCTGAAAACTTTCGACCCGGCTCTATATAATCCGCCACGTAAATAATGGTATCTAACAGCGTCATCTTCTCGTGTCCGCTTGTATGATACGTAATGGCCTGTAAAATTTCATGGTCAGTTATACCCACTTCTTTTTCCACAAGATAGGCCCCAACAGGAGCATGCCACAATTCCTTATTATACTCCAATAAATCCTGCGGCATATTCTGTTCCTTTATAATTTGTTCCATTTCCGCAATCGGTCTGCACTTTGCGTAATCATGAAAAATAGCAGCCAATTCCGCTTTTTTCACATCAGCCCCATACAGCCCGGCAAGCTCTATTGCCGTTTCCATTACGCCGATCGTATGAATATATCGCCTTTCATGCATTTGCTTGCGGACGATTTCCAATGCTTGCTGCCGCTCCATATACTCCATTCCTCTCAATATAATCCTGAACCTTTTCCGGAAGCAAGTAACGTGTCGTTCTCCCCTCTGCAAATCGTTCGCGAATTAACGAGGAGGACACGGAAAATTCCGGTATTTCCAGTGTAACTATATCATACGGAGACGATAATGTGTATCCAGGGCGCGTGACTCCGACAAAGGTGACCAGCGTAAGCAGCCCTTCAACCCGATACCATTTCGGCAAATATTCCACCATATCGCCGCCAATGATAAAGTAAAAGCCAGTATCTGGATATGCTTTCTTTAGCTCTAGCATCGTATCGTATGTGTAGGAAGGTCCTTGACGCTCTAATTCAACAAGACAAAGGGAAAAATGCGGCTCCCCTTCAATCGCAAGCTTCAGCATCTCAACCCGATCATGTGTACTTGTCACATGTTTCTCCATTTTATGCGGAGGAGAAGCATTCGGCATAAACCACACTTCATCCAACCGCAAAGCATCGTACACCTCATTAGCTATTAACAAATGCCCGTTATGCGGCGGATCAAACGTCCCACCGATTACTCCAATCCTCTTCATGGCAGAACGATTTGTTTATGATCCTGCGATTCTTTATATAACACAATCGTACTCCCGATTACCTGCACCAGTTCCGCTCCTGCGCCGCCAGACAATTCCTCCGCAACCTCGTGGCGATCCTCTTCACAGTTTTGTAAAACACTTACCTTAATTAACTCGCGTGTTTCAAGCGCCTCTTGAACATGCTTAATCAAATGCTCGTTTACGCCGCCTTTACCGACTTGAAAAATCGGTGTGAGGTGATGCGCCTGCGAGCGCAAATACCGCTTTTGTTTTCCTGTTAACATTGATTTATCCTCCAAGCTTTGTTATGACAATTTGCTTCATCCGCTCTATATCCGGCCATTGGCCCGTCCACATTTCAAACGCCATCGCTCCTTGGTATACAAACATGTCAATACCGTTTTGAACCACGGCTCCATGCTGCTCAGCTGCTCGAAGCAACGCCGTTTGACGCGGATTGTAGATAATATCTGACACGATCGCGCCTTCCTTCAGCTGCTGCACTTGTAAAGGAGTATCCTGTACATTCGGGTACATCCCAAGTGTTGTCGTTTGAATAATAATATCATATTCATGATGACGCTCTTGTGCCTGCTGCATTGTAAGCGCCTCTGCTTGTACGCTATAGCGGCACGACCTAATGAGATCTACAGCTTTTTCGAGCGTCCGGTTTGCAATATCAACGGATGCAACGCCAATCGATGCAAGTGTGAAAAAGATTGCGCGGCTGGCCCCTCCTGCTCCGATGATTAAAATGCGTTTTTGAGTGAGCGGCTCATTACTTATAGACTGTAACGAACGAACGTACCCTATTCCATCCGTGTTATAGCCAATCAGCTTCCCATCGCGATTCACAACCGTATTGACAGCGCCGATCTGCTGTGACAGCTCATCAATTTCATCTAAATACTTCATAATATTCACCTTATGAGGAGTCGTGACATTGAAGCCTGACAGTCCAATCGCTTTAAAGCCCTTCACTGCGTCCTCAAGCTTTTCCTCCTCAATGGCAAACGCATGGTAATGTGCATCAATTCCTAACGCTGTAAATGCATCATTGTGCATATGCGGCGATAAGGAATGCCCAATTGGATTGCCAATTACACCGTATAGCTGTTTCATAATAGTCTCTCCACTTCCCTATTTGTATTTTTTGCAGGAACATGATGTGGATTCTAAGATGCATTAAATTAAAGACTTCCGAAGCGAAGCGCCTACACCCTTCGGCACGTGTACAACAACCTTTGCGCCCGGCTCATTTACCGTTACCCAGCCTAGCCCGGAAAATACAATATCCGTCTTTCTCTCATGAATCGTAAATTCATGCCTCACAAGCTCCGGAAACTCCTTGAGTTCTTCCCCTGATGGAGGCGTGAGTAATTCTCCAAGATGATTTTTGTATAAATCATCCGCTTTTTCCAGCTTTGTACGATGAATTTTCAAATGGTTAGATACATAACACACGAAGGACCGTCTGCCGCCGCTCACATAATCCAAGCGTGCCAATCCGCCGAAAAAGAGCGTTTGCTGTTCATTCAATTGAAACACCATCGCCTTTACTTCCTTCGTCGGCGTAATCACCTTTAAGCTTTTCTTATCGACAAAGTGTGCCATTTGATGATGATTAATAATGCCCGGCGTATCATACATCGAAGACTCGTCATCAAGCGGAATATCAATTAAATCGAGCGTTGTTCCCGGAAAATGCGATGTTGTAATCACGTTCTCTGTTTCATCGCTAAATTGCTTAATCATGCGGTTAATAAACGTTGATTTTCCAACATTCGTACATCCGACAATATAGACGTCCTTTCCCTCGCGATAATGCTCGATTGCACCTGCCAATTCCTCGATACCGTTTCCTTTCGCTGCGCTAATTAAAAACACATCCTCAGGCTTCAATCCAAGCTGCTTAGCGCTATACTTCATCCAATGAATCACTTTTTCCGGCTTCACAGATTTCGGAATAAGATCCGCTTTGTTTCCGACAAGCAACACTTTATTCTTTCCAACAAAGCGATGCAGCCCCGGCAGCCAGCTTCCGTTAAAGTCAAAAATATCTACGATCTTCACAACAAGCGCATCCGTCTGACCAATTCCATTCAAAATACGAAGAAAATCATCATCTGTTAAGGACACATCTTGAATGTCATTATAATGCTTTAAACGAAAACAACGCTGACATATAAGCGGCTCCTTTTCTAAAGCCGATGGCGGCGCATAGCCGATTCCTTGCTTATCCTCCGTTTGAACTAAAACGCCGCACCCAATACATTTCATTGCTTCTGTCAATCGTTATTCCTCCCATTGAATTAAACCTTTTTGTCTTAAATTCCGCATAATCTGCCGCTCAATCTTCCGATTAAATCGCGTCATGAAGCCGTCTGTCTGCGCCACAGGCACAACAAGAATCGTATATAAGCCGAGACGGTTGCCGCCAAGCACATCTGTGAGCAGCTGGTCTCCGATTACAACAACCTCCTGCGCCTGAAGTCCCATCGTATCTAATGCCTGTTTAAAGGCGCGAGTCATCGGCTTGCGGGCGCTATGAATAAATGGAATGAGCAATGGGTCAGCGAAATCCTTTACTCTTTGTTCATTATTATTAGATACAACCGTAACCTTAATGCCGCTATTATTCATACTTTCGAGCCATTTTTCCAGCTCCGGCGTAGCATTTGGTCTATCCCATTCAATGAGCGTATTGTCAAGATCCGTAATAATGCCTTTTATACCGCGTTCCGTCAATGCCTCGGGCGTAATTTCATATACATTCTTCACATATTCTTGTGGTAAAAATAATTTAAGCATACTTTCATCTCTTTCAAAGGAATTTTATGTAAAATGTTTCGACAGCATTTTTTGCAAATCTCGCTGTGGATAACTCTATGCACAATTTCCACACAACTGCTTTCTTTCAATTCTAACATTACACACAATCTTTGCACAGGTTGCCCACATTAGGGTGTGGATAACCGAGATGTTGTGACACTGGAATATTTTTGATACAGTATACTCAACAAAACAATACAGACAGCTTCTCTATCATTTCTTAGGAGGTGGCATGGAACTATGGAAAAGTTATCAGATGAATTGCTTGCTGAATCTTATTATAAAGCAAAAGAGCTGAAATTAAATCCTGAGTTCATCTTGCTTATTAAACAAGAAATTATTCGCCGTTCCTTAGAGGACAAGCTTGATCAAAAGCGTTCATCATAGATAAAGACAACCGAAAAAGAGCCATCTAAAAAAGACGGCTCTTCTCTTTCTAACACAAAATCGGCATCTTTACAACCTTTTCTGCACCGCCAGCCGTTGTCCTACACGGATTTGCTGTCCTCTTTGCAAAGACGCATTCACTTCCACCATATCGCGCTCGAATAAAAGGACAACGGTTGAGCCGAACGTAAAATACGCCATTTCTTCCCCTTTTTGTAAAACGTCATTTCTGTGCAGCAATTCAATGCTATTAACGAACATCGCACCAACCTTGACGATGGCAACATGCTTGCCTTCACTCTCAACCTCAGTGATGACCCGATAATTTTTTGATAACGGCTCTCTACCGTATGCAAGACCGATCCTGTTAACTGGGTAGGACTTTCTTCCCAGCTCAAATCGCTTCCGTACAACTCCGCTAATTGGACTATGGATCCGATGATAATGACTTGGACTTAAGTATAGTACCACATATGTACCGCCTCGATATACAGAAGCCGCCTCCTCGCTGCCAAGCATATCCACAAGAGAATAACGCTTGCCTTTTACAACAAACTCTGTCGACTCTTCAATCGGACCGTAAGCCTCAAACACTCCATCAACCGGGCTGCTAATCACTAAAGGATCAGGATCAACAGGACGCACGCTCTCCTTCAGCCTTCTTGTAAACAGCTCATGCAGTGTACGGTAGTCCTTTAATTCTTTTTCCATCTCACCATGTTGTATTTGAAATACTTTTGCATATGATGGTATTATCATGGCGCTTAGGCGGGACTGCGCAAACTTACGCAGCAAATATGATGTGATACGCCCGTTTGTTAGTTCAATCAAAAATCGATACAATGTACGCCGCAAATATGAAACCTCCCAAAATTTGTCTTTACGAATACGTGTTTCTTCTTTACAATATTGCTATTATATTCTAAAATCTATTCTCAATCTATAAGGAGTGAACAGCCTTTGTTTTTTCTAGAAAATCTAGATGCCACACTTAAGAAGCTCAAAGCCCAAACTGCCAACATCTTTACTATGCTTAACTTATCATTAGGAAGCGCTTCCATATTATTCACCGTCCGCAACGAACTAAATCTCGCTCTTATTTTTATTTTTTTGGCTGCTTTATCAGATCGTTTTGATGGTATGATCGCGCGTAAATTAGGCATTGAATCAGAGCTTGGCAAACAGCTCGATTCGCTGTGCGACCTCGTTTCCTTCGGTGTAGCCCCCGCTCTTTTGCTGTATCAAGGGGCATTACATGAGTATAGTGCACCAGCTGTATTTTTCACTACATTATACATAGCATCTGGCGCCTTTCGTCTCGCACGCTTTAATGTGTCCGAGTCGAATGGCTATTTTCAAGGAGTTCCCATTACAGCAGCAGGCTGTCTCGTAACACTTGCCTATTTCCTAATTGGCTCCGTACCAGGTTGGGCCCTTCTATTTCTTCTGCTTCTTCTTTCCTTTTTAATGGTAAGCAGCTTTAAAGTGAAAAAAATGTAAAAGGAGGGTTCCCCGACAAGCCTTTACCCTCGGGGAATCCTCCTTTTACTCTCTCGTCTTTTTTTCCTTCTCTGCCCGCACAAACTCATGAAACATCTTCATAAGCGCACGCTTTTCAATACGTGACACATAGCTTCTTGAAATACCGAGCGCCTTCGCAATTTCCCGCTGCGTCTTTTCCTTCTCCATCCCAAGACCGAATCGATTGACGACGACCTCTTTTTCGCGTTCATCCAGCACATCAATATACTCCCTAATTTTCTCAAGCTCCATGCTGAGCTGAATCGTATCAATCACATCCTCAGATTCCGATTTCAAAATATCAATCAAAGAAATTTCATTCCCTTCTTTGTCTTGACCAATCGGATCATGAAGCGATACATCCTTCTTTGTTTTCTTTAACGCCCGCAGGTGCATCAGAATCTCATTTTCGATACAACGAGCCGCATACGTTGCCAGCTTCGTCCCCTTTCCCTGCGAAAAGCTTTCGATCGCTTTAATTAAACCAATCGTTCCAATCGAGATTAAATCCTCTGCATCTTCCCCAGTGTTTTCAAACTTCTTTACGATGTGTGCCACAAGCCGCAGGTTATGTTCAATGAGGAGATTGCGCGCATTCGCGTCACCCTGCTCCATTAATTCCAAGTATCTTTTTTCATCGTCAGGCGAAAGCGGCTGCGGAAACGCGTTGTTTTTTACGTACGAGACAAACAATAAGAGCTCCTTAATCATATAACCGATTGCTGCGAGTAAACCCATCCCTTCACCTCCGCGAAAAGTGGTGTTCGTTATTATATGTATGCGGCAGCGGGGGTGTCCTTGTTTGTCCTAGGGGATTTTAAGGAAGTGGAGAAAGTCCGGCTGAAGATATCGTGTGGATTACAAAACACTGAAGCTGCGGACACTTACTATATTAATAAAACTATTGCAACTTCTTTCCGTTCTTTGTATAATTTATTTCGTCTTTAAAAATTTCATAGATATGAAATCCTCATCAATCCGATGAGGTAGAGGTCGCGGCTTTTATGAGTAGGACGGATGAGATGCAGAGAACATCATAGACTCCGTTAGAAAGGAAAAGTCGCCGAAGTTTGTGTTTCTCTCTGGGGGCATGAGCTGGGGCTGTTTCCGAACAGGGACAGAACTGTCACGTTTGCGAAATCCGGCAAACGTGATGCGCTATCTTACGGAAGGCATGATGTGGGCAGTATATAACAGCCGTCAATCCTTCGACGGCTTTTTCTATTTCCCCGCTCCTTCCACTATCACGAATGAATAGGAGTATTTGTATGAAACGTACAACAAAAACAGTATCATCCGTCATACCAGCAGAAACTGAGTTAAAGCGCGGATTAAAATCACGGCATTTAACAATGATTTCACTCGGCGGAACGATTGGTACAGGTTTATTTTTAGCAAGCGGCGGTGCTATTCACACAGCCGGGCCAGGCGGAACCCTTGTTTCTTACCTCGCTATCGGGATTATGGTGTACTTCCTTATGACCAGCTTGGCAGAAATGGCAACATTCATGCCTGTGGCCGGATCATTCAGCACATATGCAACGAAATTTGTTGATCCTGCATTAGGATTTGCACTTGGCTGGAATTATTGGTATAACTGGGCCATTACAATTGCAGCTGAATTATCCGCTGTCACGATGATTATGAAGTTTTGGTTCCCGGAAAGCTCTTCTCTCTTATGGAGTGCTCTTTTTCTACTCGTTATGTTTGGCCTCAACTATTTATCCGTCAAAGGATTCGGAGAAGCAGAGTACTGGTTTTCTTTAATTAAAGTTGTTACTGTTATTATCTTTTTAATCGCAGGGTTTCTTATGATTTTTGGAATTATTGGCGGAAAAGCAGTCGGTTTTAAGAATTTTACAATCGGCGACGCTCCATTTCATGGCGGATTTATGACAATGCTCGGTGTGTTCATGGCTGCTGGATTCTCCTTTCAGGGGACAGAGCTTTTAGGCGTAGCAGCCGGCGAAACAGAGGATCCGCGCCGCAATATTCCTCGTGCGGTTCGACAAGTATTTTGGCGTATTCTTTTATTCTATGTTCTGGCCATTCTCGTAATCTCTCTCTTAATTCCTTATACAAATGAGAATTTAGCCAACGGTGATATTTCAGTCAGCCCATTCACGCTCGTGTTTGATAAAGTTGGAATTGCCTTTGCTGCATCCGTCATGAACGCAATTATTTTGACTGCAGTGTTATCAGCAGGAAACTCCGGAATGTACGCTTCAACACGAATGCTTTGGGACTTAGCACGTGAAGGCAAAGCACCGAAGTTTCTTGCTAAGCTGGACAAGCGCGGTATACCGGTTAACGCGTTAATTGTCACTTCTGCAGTTGGCGCTCTTGCATTTTTTGCTTCTTTATTTGGGGATGGCGTTGTGTATAGCTGGCTTTTAAACGCATCGGGCATGTCTGGGTTTATCGCCTGGCTTGGAATTGCCATTAGCCACTATCGCTTCCGCAAAGCATATCTTGCGCAAGGATATGACCTAAAGGACCTGCCATATAAAGCTGCATGGTTCCCGTTCGGTCCGATCTTTGCTTTCGTGCTATGTACAGTCGTCATTTTAGGACAAAACTATTCTGCTTTTACAGGAGGCACCATCGATTGGAAGGGTATACTCGTTTCCTACATTGGTCTGCCCGTTTTCCTTCTTATTTGGCTTGGGTATAAAATAAAGAAGAAAACGAAAGTGTTGTCTCTTGAAGAATGTGAGCTATAAAGGAAGCTTCGCCGATTGGCGAGCCCTTAGGCAAAGACAGGGACGCAGCTGCACTTACACTTTATTCCTAAAATATAGCTTAAAAGAAAGAGCAGCTATGAAAATAGGCTGCTCTTTCTTTATAAACATGTTATAAGGTCAATTAATTTTAAATCAAATCCTGTTGGCATCCAAGTTTAATATGTTGGATTCCATATATATCCTGCTGCTAAATTTTGATCTACATAATACGGCCAAAACCAAAAACCCTGTCCCTCACCCGCCGGCCAAATATACGACATCTTATACATACAGCTTCCAATAGAAACAGGTGGAACATAACCATACACTCCTGGCGGCATAGTTCCTGGCTTTGGTGGAATCATAGAAGGAGGAGTTACCGGCGGTGGTGGTGTCTCAAAAAAATGAATGGCCCTATGTTTTTATTGCACAGAAAAGAATATCAGTTCTTTACAACTTCATGTCTGGCAGTACAATGCTCTACTTTTGCTATAGATTTTTTGGTGATTTTTCTCTGATACAGATTGTTCATGATGAGGGAACCAATTGTAATTAGCGCACCTATAAGTTCTACTGTTGTTAGCTTATATCCTTGTAATATGGAAATCGTAAAGGTAGTAACAGGAACAATATTTATAAAGAGAACACCGTTACTGGGTGTAAGAGCTTTATTTCCTGCATTCCAACAAAATACAGCTAAGACGCCAGCAAATACAATCATATACCCTAATTCCCATCCAATATCCATAACCAAAGTGAATGAGGGGGTTGCCAGGTACCCCATCATAGTAGAGACAACGACTATAATAACTGTTGAAATAGTACCAAGCACACAACTCAGCGTCGTATAGCGAAGGGGAGTCCATCCAGTAAACTGACTAGCTCCCAAGGTATACACAATCCAACAAATGACCCCGAGTAGCATCCAGCACAACGGAATCAGATTACTTCCAGCAGAAATAAATACTTCAATATCACCTTTTGTAACAACTAGTAAAGTACCAATCAACCCGACTAACATACAGCCTAGTGTAAAATTGTGGGGTCTGTTCTTCTTAAACACCCAGATTATCAGAATACTAATTAACGGCATCAAACCTAATATAATAGATGCTAAAATAGCACCGGAACTTCCAGCCATTTTTTGTCCCCAAAACATCAAAAAATTGTATCCGGCAAAACCGATTGTACCATAAATCCATAAAGAACCAGCTTTCCCTTCAAATCTTAAAGTGTGAATTCCTTCAATCAAAGCAAGGAGAATTACAAAAATCACCATAACTGCGGTATAACGCATAGCAGTAAAAGAAAATGGGTCTATTCGTTTTAATGCACTTCCAGCAATCGGGAATTGTCCTCCCCATGAGAGGACGGTAATTAGACATAGGATGGTACCTTTGATGATCTGATTTTGATTCAAAGCAACTTCCTCCTGAAACATGGTAATGTATAATTATCCTGCAAAAAACCACTCCTAAATTAAAATTTAGAAGTGGTTTAGAAATTAAAGAATGACGATAATTTATTTGTGGTGACTTAATCAATCCACTCAACAATCTTATTCATAGCTTGTCGTGTTTTTTCACGAGGGTCATTTACTCGATATCCAAATGCAACCATACAAGCGATACCAAAATTATCTCCTGTAATAATACCTTCTTCTTTCAATATTTGTTCAACCTTGTTTTTGTCGAATCCTTCAATTGGACAAGAATCGATACCAATTTGGGCAGCTGCAGTCATCATATTCCCTAACGCAATATATGTTTGCCTGCAAGACCACTCAAATAAGATTCGCTCATTGTCTAATAATTTAAAATCTGATTCTTGGAATGTTTTATAAGCATTTCCTTTTCCAATCACTACTTCTTCCGGAAGTTTCTGTATATTTTTCATAAAGTTAAGAATATAGTCAGAGTTATAGATCATATCCTCTTTTGTTCTTGCTAAAATAATGACAAAATGACTGGAAGTATCTAACTGCTTCTGTGCTCCCCAGGATACAGATTTTAGTTTTTCTCTAATTTCTTGATTTTGTAATACAATAAATTTCCATGGCTCAAACCCAAATGAACTTGGAGATAGTCTGCCCGTTTCTAATATAAGTTCAAAATCTTCTTTTTTAATTTTTTTATCACGATCAAATTCTTTGCAAGCATGTCTAAAATGGTATGCTTCTAGAATTTGTTCTTTTGTTATTTTTGTTACATATGTCATGTATATCCTACCTTTTCAACTGAGTATATATGCCTTTAATTCCTTGGTATCCTTTTATAAAGCAACAAAGTACCGACACTAAATCCTTTTTGTCAATCTTTTAATATCATCTGCTAGGAGTGTTATGGACAAAGAATCTTTATTGATAGATTAGACTAACTAATATACAGATTGGTTAGTTTCCCATTGGGTAATACCGTTCTGCACGTAGTGGTTCAAGCAGAACCTTTTGTGCATAATCAATAAATTGAGTAAAGTGAGGGCTTTGAACATGTAAATCAATGTCTTCTTGCCCTTTCCATTTTTCTACCATGACAAATACATTCGGTTGTTTAACATCTCGATATAAAGAATAGCTAATATTCCCTTCTTCAGATTGGGATGCTTTTACCAAAGTATCTACCTTTTCTATAAACTCTTCAAGATATTGAGAATCAACTTTCATTAGAGCATTAATAACTACCATTGATTTATCGCCCTTTTCTTTTAAAATTAGCTAATACCCCTACTGTTTACCTAAAAATAAACATATGAATTTTAAAGATAATTAAAAGTTCTCTAAAACAACCTTTCCAATCATTTTTCCTGTTTCGACTAAAGCATGGGCTTTACGCAGGGTAGCAGCATTGATCGGAGAGAGCTTTTCTTTTAATGTTGTCTGAACTTTGCCTTCGTCGATCAGTTGGCTTAATTTTGTTAAAAGCTCATGCTGCTTTTCCATATCTAGTGTTTGATACATGGAACGAGTAAACATAAATTCCCATACAAATGTAACACTTTTACTTTTTAACACATTAAGGTCAAGCGGTTCACTATTCTCGACAATAGAGCAAATTTTCCCTTGTGGTACAATGACCTCGGCCATACTTAACCAATGTAAATCTGTGTTGTTAAGACAGAAGATATAATCTACTTCACTGAAACCATATTCTTGAATTTGCCCTAAGAATGGTTGATGATGACTGATGACATAATCAGCCCCAAGCCCTTTTACCCAGCTTTTACTTTCCTCTCGGGAAGCAGTGGCAACAATCGTAAGGCCAGCTAATTTGGCTAATTGAATAGCAATGGAACCAACTCCTCCAGCGCCTCCAATAATGAGAATTTTTTTGTTTTCATTTTCCTTTTTGTTATTTAAATTAATCCCCAGGCGATCAAACAGGCCTTCCCACGCTGTAATAGCTGTTAATGGCAGTGCAGCTGCTTCAGCAAAATTTAATGATTTTGGTTTTTTCGCAACGATTCTCTCGTCCACTAAATGGTATTCACTATATGTGCCAGGTCTTGTAATACTTCCTGCATAATAAACCTCGTCCCCAGGCTTAAATAAGGTACAATCTGGACCTGTCTCCTCTACCACTCCACAAGCATCCCATCCAAGGATCTTGGGCGTTTCTTCTTTTTTATTTTTAGGTGCTCGAACCTTAACATCAACGGGATTTATAGAGATAGCTTTAATTTTGACAAGTAAGTCCTTATGAGTAGGTACTGGCTTCTCAAGGTTCACCTCTACTAGACTCTCCTCATGTTCAATTGGCAAATAATTGTACAATCCTACAGCTTTCATCTTTAGCGCCTCCTAAAAGTAATTTCGAATGCAATTTTTATTATAGAGAGCAATTACCCAATTGGTAAGAAGGCACAATTTTGTGTTATAGTACCATTTATGTTATTTATATATTGAGCAATGATTTTATCAGTGAGGTGTATTTAAACATGAGAAACAGAAAAAGCGGATATGGCTGTCCTGAAGGCTGTCCAGTGGAAGCTACTCTTGATGTCATCGGCGGAAAATGGAAAGGGGTCATTTTATTTTATCTGGTCGAGGAAACAAAGCGCTTTAATGAGTTAAAGAGATTAATACCTGGAATTACACAACGAATGTTAACACTCCAATTGAGGGAGCTTGAAAATGATGGCGTCATCTATCGAACGATATATCCAGAAGTTCCACCAAAAGTTGAATATTCACTAACAGAATTCGGAAGAACTTTAGAACCTATCATTTTATTAATGAGAGATTGGGGAGAAAACTATAAATCACTAGTTAAAGAGGAAGGGTTGAGGGTAAGAGATTAAGTAATACAATCGTAAATAAAAGAAACAATCTTTGGAGAGTCCTTATATTCATAGAAAATAGAGAGATTTTATAAAAAGGGAATGGTGAATAAGCACTTTCCTTGTAGTCATATGCGCCATTTACAATCATATACGCTAATATATAAATAACTTTCTTGACATAAAGCTTCGTTCAGCTTAAACTTGCCGAGCACAATTTGAGGTGTTTGTGCGGTCTCTGTCAGAGATGCTTGCACCGTTTCCTTAATGAATACTTTTGTCGAGTGAAACACATTGAAAATAGTCGTTCGATTAGATTTACATTTGATGAATAGGGCGGAAAATAAACTGAATAAAAACCGTTCTCTATATTCCCGTAAAAAAGACTTGAAACGATTTGCTTCATGGAGGCAGGCAGTGTCCAGCACCATCATTACAAATCTGCCTTCGTACTGTACCTGCACTTGTTGAAAAAGTGACGAAAGTGACGAAAGCGACTCTTACTTACAAGAAGAAGCCGTCTGGTGCATCACTCTTCCGGTCTTTGCCATCACGGTTCCTAGAATCGTGATGGCAGCGCGAGTTTGCAGTCCGTAAATGGCCGGTATAGAAAAGGATATAGGGGCTTATCAGACACATGAAGATGGAACTGTTAATCAGTTATATACATTTTTCCTTCCTCTTTGCATCTATCTTTTCTTCCTTATATGCGATAAAAACGACCTATAAAGTAGACTAGACCGTTTTTATTATAGCTATTGGGAGATTCTTTAATTTTACGTTACCCTTTTATTTCTCTATTCCATTTCTCTCCCCATATTTTCATTTCTTTAAAAATATTTTGTAATTCATTTCCTTTTTGAGTCAATTCATATTCGACATGTAACGGGATAACCGGATAAACTGTCTTCTTAACAATATATCTTTTTTCTAATTCCTTTAAACAACTGGATAAAGTCTTAGGGCTTATACCATTCAGACACTTTAACAATTCACAGAACCTTTTACAGCCATCACTCAAACTTAATAGAACTTGGTAGTTCCATTTTCCTCCAATCACATCTAAAACACTTTTAATAGGACATTCAGACATTTTCTCCTCAAAAGATATTCTACCATGCTGTTCTTCACACATATAATCCCTCCTGAAAATGATGAATAGATAGTTACCTAGGCGTAACTAGCTATAACCGTTGTAATTATCAGAGTAGAATGTGCCTACTTTTTGAAAAATTCCAACGAACCTATAATAGGATTGTACTTCCTCTTCAGGTAAAATTAAACATTTCAGGAATTTAGTTTGAGGGGAAAATCATGATTAGAAGGAGGGATGAATGATTGTCTGCGACATGAATAGTATTGGGTTCCAATTGGTGGAGATATCGTTATCTCCTGCATGTTTGGCCGCATCAGGAGATAACGATTAAAGGAAATGATTGCTAAACTTTCTATGGTTTCATTTTAAACTTTCGTAAATTTTTTTGCAAGATATTTACATCTGCTTCAAAAACTCTAATTAATCAGAACTTAATAGGAGGTTCATATGACTCAATTATTTGTTAACCATAAAAATGTATCAAATCTTTCAGTGAAAGAGGGCTATTTAAGGATTAATGATGGGCTTTTTAGGCGCGCAATTTTGTCTGATCTATTAGATTCTATTGAAGAACTTAGGATAAAAAAGACAAAAGAATTATCTCCTTCAGATGATGATTATAGAAAAAATGTCCCTTATGAAATGGAAGAATTCTATACTTTAAATGAACTGTACAAAAAAATCAGCAGTAATCTTGAGGGATTGGTTCAAGAATTCCCAGATTTAGAGGATTTTCAAATTCTTATTCTGCCTGAACTTAGTAAATTATTAGAGCTAGATCAGGATATAAAGCAATTACTGAATTATTTTTACCATATTGCTCGTGTACTCAACACCTTCCTAGATGGTTGGAAAGAAAGTGGCCAAAACACCAGCGAATTAATTGTTAAGGAAAATACCCTTTATTTACTGGTACAGCTGAAACAAGATGAGAATCTAGATACTAATGGTGCTAAAGAATTATCTAATTCCGAGTATTTATGCCTTATTAGTCATCTTAGCGCCGAATTAAGGAATCAAGACCGTTTTCCAACTTGCGAAGAGCGTTTGGCCATCCGCTTGGCATATGAATTATTAGCTAAAGGGCAGCGATTCGAAGCACCAATCATCCCTTGGGGGAACTCAGGTTTCCGCGATATTCAGACCTACGCTTCTATTACCGACCCAGGTATTGGCCATTTATATGGTACGCTAAGATCCGACCGATATCTTGAGGGTGTTATTGTTCATATTGAACATCTTGAAAGGGGCAGCGACCAAGATCGGGAGGCCGTTGAGCCTTACCGGATTCCTAATTTTAATATTATTGGAAAAGTAAAGCTGAATGTTGGCAGCCATGCACCTTCTTCCTCTTACGTCGGTAGACCTATATTTGAAAGTGATTTTAAACCGTCTGTTTTAAAAACTGTTCATACGTTAGCCGCGGCATGCTCTGCTATTTTTATGGACGGGCTGACCGAATGTAAATTAGCGATAGAGCGCATGACAGCAAGTGAAGCTATTGAGTTTATGAAGTATATGTCAGGAAATGTCCGAAGAGATCGGCATACTCAAGCGCTTTCCGCTGCCTTTAACATTAATACGCCTATATTAGATGACCGTAAGCAAACATTGAAAAATAATAACGGTCAACCAAAATTAGTGACGGAGCGTTTTGAAATTGGAATGCTGGGTATTGAATTAGTAAAAGAGGGGGGATTTGATAAAGTAACGTGGGATGGTACAGCCAATTCCTATCCAAGTAAATGTATCATTGAACAACTTACCTTTTCTGAGGCTTTAACGCTGGTTCACAAAGCACATGAAGCAGGATTGCTCACTTATTTCTCAGCTGGGTTCAGGTTTCATCACTTACCTCAAGTTCTTTACACAGGGGTAGATGGTATAGGATTGGGCGGCGCTCAAATCCTTCGTTATATGGATAAGGAAACCGGCTACCATGGTCCATTTAAAGAAGAGAATATCTCTACAATACTGGAAATTAGAGAACAAGCAATGAAAGATATTGAAGGGCGAGCAGCTATCCTCTTGAGCAGATTGGATCGGATGTACTTCGAAAGGAGTATCACTCCTGAAGATAACCAAAAGCGCGAATTGCTCTTTACACAGTTAAGAGACAATCAGGCAGCTCAATTGGAAGAAACTATTTATGATTTAGCACATATCGCTGCATTACCTATTGATAGTTCACATCCACTGGTTACTTGGGCTCAACGGTTAATTGCAGGCAAAACAAATAGCTTGGCTGCTCGTGAATTTGACCAAGATCAATGGAGTAAATATCTCGCTTTCCTTCAAACTTCCATTGACAAGCATGATTATGAAAAATTGGCTGAACAACTATTATCGATCCAAAATGTAAATAAAAAAGCAGCACCAAAATTATTAATGGTTTAAAAATAAGTCCAAAAAATGAAAAGGGGACGTTTACTGATGGAAACATCCCCTTTTCATTTAGTAATGTTTTTATAACATTAAGAAAGAGATTTAACACGACTATTAGTGTTTGTTCAATACTTCTAGAATAGCCTCAGTAAATTGCGGCAAATCATCTGGTGTTCTGCTTGTGACAAGCAGGTTGTTCCACACCACTACAGGTTCATCAAAAACTGTAGCACCTGCATTTCGTAAGTCTACTTGAAGAGACTTATAACCTGTAATGGTCGTTCCTTGAAGGATTTCAGCATTAATAAGAAGCTGTGGACCATGGCAGATCGCAAATATAGGTTTATGGGTATAAGCTATTCTTTTTACAAATGATACAAATCTATCATCAGCTCGCAGGATATCCGGTGAAAAACCGCCAGGAATAAGTAAAGCATCAAAATCATCCGGGTTTACTTGATCGATCCCCGCTTCAGTTTGAATAGTGCCTCCATAAACACCATTTAGGGTAACATTAGGTTCTTTACCTATTAGAGTAATATTATTCCCAGCTTCTTTAATAGCTGTTGCCGGAACCTGTAATTCCTCTTGGTGGTACATTTCCCCAACTAATACGGCTACCTTTTTCATTCTTTCTCTCCTCTTTACATTATTGAAGTGACCTTACAAATAGAGTTTATCTGCTAAATGGGAAAGGAAAAAGTACGCACATTTATGTTGGGTAGTATCACTCTTTATACATAAGGAGCTTTTGGAATGTGACTTTCAAGTAAAATTGGCTCTTATGTTTGTTTCAATTATTCGCCTGTGTTAACAAATGTTTTAATTCTTCAACGTCTGTGCCGTTCGAAAACTGCTTATTCCATTTCAATAAACAAGAGGAGCTCCAATCAAGACATTCCTTTTAAAATTCAGCAAACAAGTCATTTAGACAACTGGCGGCGTACTAACACAACACGTATCTACTTGCTTAGCATACACATCAGCGTCTGCTTTTGTATGGAAAAACTCCGCTCCTTTCCGTCTGGGTCTGTTGCCCCAAATTTATCCTGCACAGCATAGCAGCAAGTCGTATTCATCTCTTTGCGTGCAAGGAAACCTTCTTTTTCCATTTTAAAACTGTAAGATCAAAAAATTGATAAAAAAAAGCAGAAGAGTATGTATTATTGAGTATTACTGTTCATTAATTCCCTTCCTTCACATCCTAGCTGTTCCCCTGGGTATATACTTTTACCTTAGCCTCATCCAAGCTGTTTCCTTCTGCATCCCATGCTTTACTATTTATTCGTTCGATAGTAAAACAAGATGACATCAGACACATAGTTGGATAGCAAATCTTAAACGATTAGAACCTCTTTTTTAATACTTTCTAAGTCAAAGATTTCAGAAAAAATTAAAATTTAGTTGATTTTGATAATCGTTATCAATTAGAATAAGATTGATAATTGTTCTCAGTAGATAGGTGTGATCAAAATACTTCCCAACGATTGCTCAATGTATATCGTGATTTGTCATGATTGCGGTTATGTGGATAAAAATATGATTTGTTTTGAATTATGTCCATGTTGCGGTGAAGGTGAAGGACTGGAACGGTATGGATACATAGAAATGGAGGAAAAAGCAAATGTGTTCACTATTAATTATCGGTGCTGATCATTTAGGAAATATTCCAAAAAAATTATGGGATATTGGTTATAAAGAGGTAGTTCATTTAAGCGGTCGAAAGGTGCAAACGGTCAAATGGAAAATTCCAGAACATATCGATTTTATTCTTATACTTACGGATTATATTAATCATAATCTATCGACTGTTATTAAGCAAAGAGCAAAAGAACAAGATATTCCTATTTGTTACGCGAAACGTTCATGGTCCTCTATTCATCAAGTACTTCCTACAGCTTGATAAACGTTTTAATCATTCATTCTTAGCGAGGGGTCAAAGTATGAAGAAATTTATTATGATTTTTACAAGTATGTCAGGAAACACAGAGAGAAAAAAGAATATAATTACAGGAAAAGATGGTGAAGCATTTGATCACGACCATGGAAGAAAACAGCAGGCTTTCACGTGAAAGTAAATTATTGATCTGGCTGAATTTCGGTTTTGCGTTCTCTACCTCCCTGTCAGGGCTTTTTTTATCAATTTATTTATGGAGATTAACGGAGAGCTGGATAATTAACGGCTTATACTATATTTCACTGTTCATCTTTGTTGTTGTCGGCTTTATTATCGGAGGATGGATGTCCAAACGAAAAGATTGTTTGTTCCCATTTCGTTTAGGTATTTTCATCATGGCATTCTTTTTTCTTGCCGTTATCATGTTTCAAGAAAAAGTAGCCTCCTTTCCTGTTTTTTTGGGGATGCTCAATGGATTGGCACAAGGCTTTTATTGGATCACTATGTTGGTCTTGGCTTATGATGTTACGACGAATGAAAACCGTTTAAGATACTTTGGCTGGGACAATGGTGCTATTGCTTTGGCTGGTATCTTGGGACCGCTTATGTCAGGGTATATAATTGATTGGTTTCCGGGTTTAACTGGTTATATCGTTGTTTTTTCCAGCTCTTTTGGACTTTTCATTTTAACTATCGCGGGAAGCTTCTTTATAAAAAAAGAAACATTCCGTTCTCAAACCTTCCTGCTTTCTTTTATTTTTAAAAGGGATTTAAAGAAAACAATGTGGAAAAACCACTTTTTAGGATGGTTTATTATGGGGATAAGAGAAGGTGTCACCCTATTACTGCCGCCAATTCTCCTTTATCATATTGTACATAAAGAAAGCATTATTGGCTTACTAACCGTGTTGTTCGGAGCGGTGAGTATTGTATCCAACCAGTTGTTGGGCCGCTTTGGGAAAAAAGAGCACTATCATTTGTATGTCCTTTTTGCGGCTATTGGTTTGACCGTAACGACACTCGCCCTGCTATTGTATAAAATAAGTATTATCACTGTTTTGATCTTTATGATCGGAAATGCTTTTTTTGATCCACAAATTAGAAATTCGTATACAAGCCATATGTACTGCTTAATATCGGGACTCCCCAATGGCGGAAAAAAATTAAAGACAGAGTTAATTATCACTCGTCAAATCTTCTTAAATCTTGGTCGTATTCTACCAGTTCTCCTTCTTATGATGTATGCTAATGGAATGGAGTATCATCTAATCGCTTGGTTACTGGTGATTACTGCTGTTACCCAGTTAATTCTTTATTTCGTTATGATGCCAAAAAACAGGATAGCTCAAACACATAATGGCTATCTCTCTAGTAAATAAAGGGACAGGCTGTCAGCAGTCAAGCAATGAAAGATTTAAGGTGATAGGTAACAACCGTAATTCCTTTGAGAACAGTTGCAGTGCTCTTGATAGTGAAATATCCATTGGCTCTAGCTTCTCCAACTAATAAAGTGTTAGCTAAAAGAACAAAATCATCAGCATAAATGATGGTCTTATCAGAAAAAACAGTATCAAAATTTATGTTTATTCGTATTGTCAGGTTCCGACACATACTCATCACGTTAAACAAAGAAACCCCTAAAACGAGTAAGTTGCTCAGTTTACTCGTTTTGGGGGTAATTTATTTCGTTAGCTTGATGGCTATGGGGGCCTGACGGAAAAATGCGGATTTTATCTGCTGAGAAACAAAAAACAGTCCTTTGGGACTATTGGTTGACATAAAACTCGAAAGCGGAAGTTATTTTGTTGGAAGATTCTTTTTCATGAGACGAGCAATCTTTTTATCATTCTCGTCCAAACTTTGTTCGAGTTGCTTTATGACCAATTCTTGGCGCTGAATAGAATGATTCTGACTTAACTTCGCTTTCCCTTCAATGGTATTGATATGAATCTTAAAATTGACTATCCCTCTTTTAAGCCCGTTCATATAGTCATCATCGACCTCTTCCAAACGGTAAGGACTGTCGGCTTTTTCGTACTTACTGACCAAGCTGTTTAAGTCATGCTGAATTTGCATAGCATCTTCAATGAACTCTAATGTACCATATACATGCACTGATACATAGTTCCACGTTGGAACAGCTTCATTGCTTTCGTACCAAGAGGGAGAAATATAACAATGTGGACCTTGAAAAATCACAAGAATCTCTTGACCTTCAATGTCTCGCCAGTGTGGGTTAGGGCGAGCAAAGTGTCCACGTAAACATTGGTTTGCTTTATCTAGAACAAGCGGAATATGGGTGGCAAACGGTTTACCATTATGCGTAGAAAAGACCGTAGCAAAGCTGTTTTCTTCCATTACAGCGTACATTTGCTCTATGTCTGTCATTTTGAAATGCTTAGGTATATACATATGTATCTCTCCCCTTTTTAAAAAGTACATTCTACAGGAAGTACGTACAAGGAGTTTATTCTCCAGTTGACTCCAATCCTTTAGTCATAATAAAATCTGTCTGTTTTTCATCTCCCATGTAAAAAGAGTGGGCTCCAGTTTGAAGAAAACCAATTTTTTTATAAAAAGCAATTGCGTTCTCATTTCTTTCCCAAACTCCCAGCCAGATGTTCTTTTTATTCTGTTCTATTGCAATTTCAATCGCTTTATTGATTAGATATTTTCCAAATCCCTGTTTTTGAAATTTGTTTCTTACATAAATCCTCTCAACTTCAAGTGATTCGTCACCCATTTTTTCCGATTGGGCTTCATTGACGTTAAGCTTCAGATATCCTGCAACTTCACCATTAACATACATAAAAAAGAAAGTTGAAGAGGGATTAGATAATTCTATTTCTAACTGTTTTAGATTAAATGCCCTTTCCAAATAAGCTTTCATATTTTCGGGTGAATTCTGATGTTTAAATGTCTCGTTAAATGTTTCATAGCTTATTTTTTGAAGTGTTTGTAAATCTTCAAGCGTGCATTTTTTCATATCGATAGTCATACTGATACGTCTCCTTAATATTTATGAAATTTCTCCATAGGATAAATTTTTTATAGCAAACATATTGACCTTGCTCAGAAATAATTAGCACTAATGTTCCTATAATGATTTTACCGATATAAATGAACAAGGAACAATGTATATCCTATACATGGGAGGTTACATAATGCCACCAAAGCGGAAGTTAAAAATTTTTATTTTTTAGGCTTTTTCAATATTCTCTCTTGTTTCCCTTTTTTACGAATTCCCAATCAATCTCAATATTTTTCCTAACTCTTTGTAGAAGATTAAAGATTGTTTCTGTTTCTTCTGGTGAAAATCCAGCTAATGCAACCTTATTGGAATATTCCCCTTCCCTCCTTAAAAAAGGATAGACTTCTTCCCCTTTTTCAGTTGGAAATAGTTTTTTATTTTTTTGGTTATCATCATCAAATTTCTTTTCAATAAAACCTTGCATCTCAAGTTTTTTTATTGCACGGGCTGCTGTTGTGCGGTCAACCTTTATCATTTCCGCTAACCTTTCTTGAATGATTCCCGGATTCTCATATATTCGCACAAGGTACAAATACTGCCCTTTTGTAAGGTCATATTCTTTAAATTCTATATTACTTATAGAATCTAATGCCCTTGCTATCATTCCAATTTCACGAAGAATTTCCTTCATAATTAACTCCTTAGCACATATTTTATTGCAAATGCAATAAAAATAGAATATATTAAATTTAACCTAACTTTGTTGCATTTGCAACAAAAAATAATGATAAGGAGGTCGAGTAAAGTGAAATATGTTTTTTATGTATTAGGAATTTTAATATTAACCCTTGGTATTTCTTTCACTATACAATCAGACCTTGGAACTTCACCTTTTGATGCACTTTTGGTAGGACTGTCCATAAATGTGGGGCTTACTGTGGGAAGTTGGGAAATAATAATAGCTTTAATATTGATATGTTGTAATTCGTTTTTAAAAAGACAAAGACCAGAAGTTTTGGGGTTGTTAACAGCATTTATAACGGGTATTGGGATTGATATGTGGCTTTTTTTATTGCACAATTTGATAACACCTGAACTATGGTACAGCAAAGTTGTTTGTTTTGGAATCGGTTTAGTTGTTATAGGATTAGGAACTGCAACATATTTACATACAAATTTTGCACCGATTCCAGTTGACCGATTAACAGTAATCATACAAGAATTAACTAGAACAAATATATTTTTTTCGAGAACATTCATTTACCTCGTATTCTTGATAATGGCAATGATTTTAAATGGACCAATTGGCGTTGGAACTTTATTAACCGTTTGTTTAGGGGGGCTAATACTTAATTACTTTATACCATTTACTGGAAAAGTATTAGATCGCATATTAACACACTCTAGTACATCACCAAATAAGGAAGTAGTATCCAGACTAGAATAAGACCTACTAAAGGTAAAACTGCTCCAACATAAAGAGGGATCATTAATCCGTATCCTGAAATGATCCCCAATGAGGGGCCAATAATAGATCCTAGTCCACTCCCCATCCAAACGAATGTAAGTGCAGAAGTTCTTTCTTTTCCATGGGTTGTGTCTGCTATGTAAGCTTGTGCCGCAACCGGAACGGTTGAAAAGAATATACCCGAAGCTATACGAGTCAGCAATAATAGTATGAATAATAAAAGAGCTGGTAGCTGGTACATGATATGATAAGCCCCAACTCTCAATATAAAGGCAAATAGCATGTATAGCGCCGAACAGCTTCCTAATCCAATTAACATGACATGTTTTCGACCAATCCATTCACTCTGTTTTCCCCAATAGGGACTTTCTTCCCAAACTTTTCAGGTCTTCCTCCTAACCTTCCTCTTGCTCTAGCAGCAACTCTTCCTGCCGCTGACCTCTCTTGAATCAAGTTCCTTTCAAATTCAGCAAAAGCTGCAAACAAATGAAACATAAGTTGTCCAGTTGCATTGTAGCGATCCATGGTGATGTTCTCTTGTAAACTATGAAAACTAATTCCTTTATCATTCAACTCATTTACGAGCTGAATTAAATGTTGCATGTTTCTTCCTAGTCGATCTACTCTCCTAACAACAAGGGTATCTCCTTCTCGAATGAATCGGAGTGCTTCTTCGAGTCCGATTCGTTTTTCTTTTGCCCCGCTGACTTTGTCCGTGAAAATTTCTACACATCCATGTTTTGTGAGAGCATCCATTTGAAGATCTAAATTTTGAAGCCCTGTTGAAACCCGAGTATAACCCACATTCATCATGTTATCTCCTATCCAAATAATTATGAACTATCGTATCAAAACTTAACGATGAGGCATATAACTGAACATAGAATATTTGATGGGTTTTTACAGCTCACGAGGCTACGTAGATGAGGCGTATGAAGATGTGTATAGAAACTCCTAACTTATTGAACACGCTTCTCGACGATTAGGATACGAAAATGATTTCTGCTTTTAACGATATAATTCAGTTTTAGTTGATTACTCAACCTAATTGATGGTATAATTTTCCATATGGTCAACTAGTATACTATATGAATAGAAGGATACTTATGGAAAAAGAAAGCATTGCTAGATGGATTTCCGTGCTACATCGTCAATTTCAAATTTACCTGAACAGAGAGTTAAAAGATTACGATATTAATTCATCTGAATACATCTTTTTGGTTAATCTGTATGAAAAAGATGGTATTTCCCAAGAGCGGCTGTCCACCAATCTATTTATTAACAAAGCTGCTACAGCGCGTGCAATTGGACGACTTGAAAAGCTCGGTTATGTAAAAAGAACCCGAGATCCAAATGACAGCAGAGCGTATTTGGTTACATTAACCGCTAAAGGATTAGAGATGCGCAATTTTATTAAAACCAAACTGAATTATTGGACTCAAACGATTTCATTCGGCTTAACAACAGCAGAAGCGGATGACTTGGTCCAAAAGATAAAAAAGATGACTATGAATGCACTGGATGAAATAAAAGGAGACGAATGAGAAATTAAGTTGAACTTCCCCCTGTCAAATAGACAGATCATAAAAGAGGAGGTGGATCAAAGCAAATAGCTTTGATCATAAAATGACAAAAACAATTCACATGCTTAACTTACCATTTGAAGAAAAATGGATGTATCATCCGACTGTACTCTACAATGAAAACTCCAATTCGTATGTCCTTGTTGACACTGGCATGCCTGGTCAGTACGAAGAAATCCTGAAACAATTTGAAGAACTAGGACTGCCGGCATCAAACCTGTCAGATATCATCCTCACCCACCAGGATATTGATCACATAGGCAGTCTACCACAGTTCATAGAAAAACATTCGGTCAATGTCTACGCACATGAAATAGACAAACCTTATATCAATGGTCACCAGCAGCTTATCAAAAGGCCCGAAACATTCATACAAATGCTGCCAGAGAACCGCCGTAACCTTCTTGAAGCCTTCTATTTGTCCAAACCATCAGCAAACGTCACACATGTAATAAAAGATAGTGATCATCTCCCTATCGCTGGTGGTTTAGTCGTCATTCATACTCCTGGGCACACACCTGGTCACGTGAGCCTCTACCACGAACCTAGTAAAACCCTGATTACTGGGGATGCAATGGCAGTGGTGAACGGAGAACTGCAAGGACCGGTTCCTGATCCCGGAGTTACTCCTGATTTGGAGACCGCGATTGACTCATTACAGAAATTTAAAACTTTCCCAATCGAAACTGTCTTCTGCTATCACGGTGGCAAGTTTGAAGGTAATGTTCACAAACGGATCGATGAGATCACAAATAGATACCACAATGATACCCTAGAATACATCAATACATATTTTTCCAAACAGAAGAATTAAAAAAAGAGTTATGTCGGCGGGATTTGAAGGGAGAGCAATCTTCATTTCAAACTCCGCTGCTAATTTTTTTAATATTGGATAGTAATTTGATTCATTACATTATTGTTTTTTAAGCGATGATGTTTCTTAATGGTAGTCTTTGATTCATGTTTAATTGAAATATTCTATAAGGATTAACATGGCTATATATTAAAGGAGTCAATGCCCGATAGTCTCCTGGCTCTAATTTCTGAAGCAATTGTTTATTGTTTTCCAATAGGACCTCTTGAATCATAAGTGTATCAATCAGAACCAAGCTATTGTATTAGTTGCGGAACTATTAACTAAAAGGTAACCTTACAAATGATCTATTGTTTTGATAGTACTTTATCAATATGGGGCTCTGACGGTAAAACACGGACATTATATGCTAAGATACGAAAAATGTCCGATTGGGGCTACGGTTGACATAAAATTATTTATTGGGAGCCAATGTATTTAGGAACCTACCATAAGCCCTCCAGCTAAGTTGATCTGGAGGGCATTGTTTGTTTACATAATTTTCGAAGGCGGAAGTAAATTCATTTAATTGATTTAACATTAGCATCCTTTAGTTCAAAAAGAAAAATGCTTTACCTCTTGTTGAAATGAAGCATTCTTGTTAATGACATAAATCTTAGTGGTGTCTTCTATCTTTTTGGTTACGGTTTCAAGAGTCGTACCATCATGACGACTTAATTCTATAAGGGATCTCGACGCCAAAATGCATATATTATACACTAATACATTTTCCGGAGGCTGAAATCGCAATTTTCTTACGTTAAAGATATTTTGGAGCAATAACGAACGTTTTCGCCACAACTGCGGAAGGAGCCTTATATATCAAGGCTTGTTGTTTTAGCATATGTTTTTTCGCGAAATGTTGGTCGGACCTTATAATAATTGAACTGTTAAAAAAGAGGAAAGCATACCTGACGATACGCAACTTAGACAACAGAAGCAATTGAATAACATAGTAGAGCAAGACCGTCGTTTTAGAGTCCATCCTATGCTGAGATTAAAAAGGAAAACTTCAACAAGGGGTGAATTCTGTCCAAAGCAAGATTGAATTCATACCAAATGATTTGGAATAGTATCATAACTCACAGATGAAAAATTGAAGTTCCATGTTTCTAAAAAATCATATTTGCATCAGAACCCTATTAGCCGATAAGAAGGGATCTGTATGTCTTCCTTATTCCTTTAGAAGATAGGTTACCTTATCTAAAATCCCCTGCATACGTGCAGCATTCTTTGTGTACATATTTCGAGCTGTAACCGATCCTGTTTCTAGAGCGAATAGTTCAAGATCAGCTTGACATTTTTTCAAAGAAGCTAATAATAAGGGTTTTTCTTGGGGAGAAGGCACTTGAATTTTATCATCATATAGATCAACCGTTAGTTGTCCATAGGAATCAACTTGTCCAATAAACACATTATCTAGAGTGACTCCGATTTTTTCCAATTCTGTTTGGAGCCAACCTCGGTTATGACCACTCGCCGAAAGAGGCCCATCCAATATTTTTCCATCCATAATTACTGTTTGCGTTTCTTTGTCCGATGCTACTTTTAGTCCAATATCTTTTGGAATAAGCGGTCGATGTTCCTTCTTTAGCAAGACGCTTAAATCTCCAGAATCTTCTAATATTGCAAATTCTACATCAGCTATATTAAACACATCTTTTTTCCGAAGCAGTTCCAACAGTTCATCGATTGTATACTTTTCTTTCTTTAAATTATCTTCAAGAACTTTTCCATCCTTTATAAAGATAGTGGCTTTTCCATCAACAAAATCTCGTATCTTTTTGCTTTTTAAAGCAAGAAGGCCAGCGGTAAAAGGTACTACAGCCCAAACCAGCATGCTATAGAGACCTTGTAAATAATCTCGTTCGAGTCCTGTCGATACTTCAGCGGCAATACTCCCAATCGTAATGCCTACTACGTATTCGAAGAATGAAAGCTGAGATATTTGTCTTTTTCCTAGCCATTTTGTTAATAAAAACAATATAACTAAGAAGCTGAAGGAACGTACGATTACAAGCAGCCATGTTGGAAAATCAGACATTTATTTCACCTCTCTTAAAATCCTTTATATTGAGGTTCTTCGCGTTCTAGCACACCGATTCTTTTTTGAATATCCGTGATCATATCATCCATTTCCAGCATGCACTCATGAAAAACCCGTTTAGCCTCTTCATCGGTGGCATTTTGAGCAAAGGTGCTTAAGCTTGCCTGTGCACCTTTCAAACTTGCGAGACAAGATTTCACACTTGAAGCTATAGTCATATAAACACCTCCTATCCTTTTGGTTTAAATAATAGCGCTCCAATAAAACCAAAGATGATAGCCGCTGATACTCCCGCACTTGTTACTTTGAACATACCTGTTATAACACCGACCAATCCGTGTTTTCCCGCTTCTTCCATTGCTCCGTGAACAAGAGCATTTCCAAAGCTTGTGATAGGAACAGTTGCACCAGCCCCAGCAAAGTCAATGAGCGGTTCATAAAGATTTACCCCATCCAATATAGCTCCAATCACAACCAGTGTAGACATCGTATGAGCTGGTGTAAGCTTACCTACATCGAACATAATTTGACCGATTACGCATATGATTCCGCCGATTACAAAAGCCCAAAAAAAGATCACTTTATTGTACACCTCCAAATTCAATGGACACGGCGTGAGCAATACAAGGAATGGTTTCTTTTTGCTGAAAGGATATGGGAGATAGCAAAGCACCTGTTGCTATTACAAGAATTTTGCTAAATTCTCCTTTCTTCATTCGATTTAGCAAATGACCATAAACAATGGTTGCAGAACAGCCAGGACCGCTAGCGCCAGCTAAAATTGGCTGATCTTCCTTGTAAATGATTAATCCGCAATCTTGAAATTGCTCGCTACGTATAGACAATCCGTGTTTATGCAATAAGTCAAGGGCAATCTCTCGACCAATTCGCCCGAGATCCCCTGTTACAATTAGGTCATAGTAGGAAGGGTCAATTTGACGCTCTCTAAAATGAGCCTCTATTGTATCGACCGCAGCAGGAGCCATAGCCCCTCCCATATTAAATGGATCGGTTAACCCCATATCTACAACTCTTCCTATTGTTGCGGAGGTAACATAAGGACCTTCTCCTTGATTGCTCAGCAGAGCAACTCCTGCCCCTGTTACTGTCCACTGTGCGGTAGGAGGCTTTTGACCTCCATATTCCGTAGGATATCGGAATTGTTTTTCTACAGCGGTATTATGACTTGATGCCCCCGTTAGCAAGTATTTGGCCCCTTTTCCGTTCACGATAAATGCACCCAAAGCAAGTCCCTCCATTGATGTGGAACATGCTCCGAACAATCCCAAATAAGGAACTCCAAGTGTACGGGAGGCAAAGCTTGAGGGAGTGATTTGGTTGATTAGATCTCCTGCTAGTATGAATTGAACATCGTTTGTGCGCAGCTTCGCTTTCTCTGTCGCTCTTTTGCAAGCTTCTTCCAAAAGAACCCGATGAGCCTTTTCATAGGAGTCTTCTCCCATCCATAAATCCTCATGAAGAAGATCAAAATCCTCTGGAACGTTTCCATTTGCTTCAAAAGGTCCTCCAACTACCCCTGTTGATATAATTACGGGCTTGTTTTCAAATATCCATGTTCGATGTCCTTGTAACATTTAAAAACCTCCCCATTGCACCCAAATTGTCTTGATGATAGCAATAACAAAGGCGGCGAAAACACCGAATAGAATAACCGAACCAGCCAGCTTGAACATATTTCCTCCTACCCCGAGAACGAATCCTTCTGTGCGGTGTTCAATACAGGCGGAGATAACTGAATTTCCAAATCCTGTAACCGGAACAGCCGTGCCGGCACCTCCAAATTGAGCCAATCGATCATAAACCCCAAATCCTGTAAGGAGCATCGAGATAAAAATCATCGTAGCTACAGTAGGATTTCCTGCTGATCTTTCCGTAAAGTCAAAATAAGTAATATACATAGTAGAGATGAGCTGGCCAATTAAACAAATCAATCCGCCAACAAAAAATGCCTTGATGCAATTTTTTAAAACTGGCCGTTTGATTTCACGTTCACTGGCAAATGTCTGATATTCCTGCTGGGCAGGTGTTACATTTTTCTTTTTTTTGGACATATGAAACCTTCCTTTTTATTAAGGATAAAAAAGTGTGAAATGCTATGCTTAAATTTCTCTAGCTTCACCAGATTGGAAACCTTGGATTCTGTCCCGAACCAAGTAGGTCTTGCTTTTCTTGTTCTCGAAACATCAAGTATCAGAATTCATGTCTGATTTTATTTTTTTTAGTTTTTTCTCGATTGTTTTCTTATCTGCTTTCCCGTTCTGAATGTCATTTTTCAACTGCTCAATTTCCATGAAGATCTTTTTATCAACACTTATATAGCTTTTTAAATTTGGGTAAGAGTCATTCATTTTTTGTTTCATTTTCTTTTTTAAGCGATTTAATTGAAATCGTTCATGATGCTGCGGTGTTGCAGCAATATAAAGCTCTTTATCCGAATTGACAGCTTTTGCAGCTGTTACTTCTTCTAGAGAAACAATTTGCTTTTCGGCATTTTGAGCGGGACGCTGATTGAAAGAATTCGTGCTAACTGTTGTTAATGGAGGTTCATTTTTAGCTGTTTTTTTATTTTGTTCATTGTCACATCCGACAACGATAGCGAACAAGAGGACAGAGAAAAAAAACTTTGTTACAATTACTCCTTTCATTATTCTATCACCCCAATACTTTTCATTTATATATATTGATTAAAAGAGAAAAGGACGATATAAAATCATCCTTTTCAATTACAAGCGGCCAGCGATAATCCTGCTTAGGCTCAAGAGTTCGTAATCATTGTATTTTATTGTTTATACTGAGGTTCTTCTTGTTGAATCTCCTGAATGCGAGGGTTTAAAGAATCAATAATAGTTTGTGTTTGCTGAGCTGCATTTTGATACAATTGTTTTGCTTGTTGGTTGTCAGTGGCAAGAGCAAATCCTTCTAAGCTCGCTTGAGCACTTTTTAATCCAGCAACAGTTTGTTTAAGATTATTGATGACGGTCATACATGAATACCTCCTAAATAAATATACTTCGAAATATAGAATGCCTGCCTTGTTATCAAAATATATATCCAATTTTTGGTTATTGCATTTGATAACAAAAATCCAAACATTACCTATGTACCAAAGTTGGTAATGCTTTTAAGCTTGCCTATCTAAATCTATATTCGGCTTTTAAGAAAAGATTTACACAACAAAACTGGAATACGTTTAAATTTTGATTAATTTATTAGAGAGAAACTATGGGTGACTATCGTGCAGTTCGGTCTCATTAACATTCAACAGGAAAAGAAGCACAAGAAAAACCACCCAGGCTGGGAGGGGTGATTTTTCAAAGTGCATCTGAGTATGCATGCTTCACAGCGTGCTGTTTTATTGTATGGTATATACTACAAATTAATTCGTAAGCACCAAACACAAACTGATTTTGTAGTTTTAGAATATCTACAAGGAATATGTTAGTGTTTTAGACCAAGGAGCCCTCCCATTGCAGTATGTGTAATAGTTGAACGTTTATGTACAATGACAAATAAAATACTTCCTTGTAGGTGTGGAGAAGGGCAGTATTTCTTGGCACTCTTACAGCATGGGGGTACCGCTAGATGAGTTTATTCAGACTTATGCACAATGAAGAGCTGGGGATATTACAGCTGTGAGAAACAAAGTAAATAGAGGTTTAAAGATAAAAACTTCTTCTAAGTGCTTGAAATGATACAATTTACAAACCTTTTAACAATAGATGAGTGCTTTTAGTTTTTCATTTTAGAAAAGCACTACACTAACATAATCTCGCATTATCGAGAGTCAATACATTTATCTAACTTCATAGCTAGTCCCATTGTTGGTACAGTCAGGAGTAAAGTATTCTTTATCTAGCTTTTTTATTTTCAAAACTAAATAATTTACATAAAGGAGTAATATTAACGGATATTAGAAATAGAAGGCTGTTGCCATAACCTTTCATCCATCTTGCCATGTTCTCATCCCATTGAGAACATGGTCTGTTTCGAATGTAAACTTTTAGAAAAAACAGAAAGCGGAAGTTGAAAGTTTTTTACAAGAATTATTTGGTTCGGTATCTTTTAATTCTTATTCAATTAACTTATGCTTCTTTCATTAAAACAACAGAACGCTCAATCAGTAACTAAAACGAACGTTTTTGTTACACCGATGAAATAAAAAAGGCTACTTTCCTAAAAGTAGCGATACGTTTTTGAAATTAACTTGATATTCCTTATTGCGGGTGGTAACAGCTTTGCGGGTACTCCCCTTCTTAGTTGTCCTTGCACAATTTTTTTCGGATCGTGGTTTGTTCTTCGCTAAGCCGACAGACCAAAAGCAAGAGGAGTGCTAAAACTCATAAGTTATGACACCAAAAAAATAGAAAATCCCTTCAGCAATCTGAAGGGATTTCATGTTTACATAATCCCACATTATAGGAAGTTCCTTATCCCCACTCTCCCAGTCTCTGCTCAAAAGCAAGGAGAGTACCAAAAAAATAAAAAGAGGAGAATATTTCTCCTCTTTTTAATCAACTTTAAATCAGACGCATTAGTGTTAGCTTAAACAGATTTACCATAGTATGCTAGTCATGACCTGTTTAAGAATCAGACTAGGATTTGATTCTCCCTCTTTTGTACGCCATGCTACAAAACCATCTGGTCTTATCAATACAGCTCCTTGAGGCGTAACATCGTACAATGCTTCCCAGCTATCCTCACACTCAACACAATCTCCTTGTGAACCGATACTATAAACATTAATAGGGATACCTAAGTGAGAAGATACATTCTGAGCAGCAGTGCGCCAAAGGCTATTATCTTCCCCCGTAAATAAGACAAAATTTTCACCTATTAAATCTAAGGTGGATATACACTTATCTTGATACTTCAACCACATATGTGGAGCACGTGTACCTGGTCTTCCGTTTAGTTCTAATCGATCCATTCTATGTGTTGTAGTGGGGGCTTCCTCAATAATGGCTGTCGAGCTATATTTATACCCTACAGTAACTGCAAGATGATCCATATTATTGAGGCTGCTTATACCTTTATTTATTGCACTAAATAACAAATCACTGGCATATTTCGTTGTTACTTCTACAACATGATGTCTTTCATCATGATAAGTTTGGAGCAATCTTGGATGAGCTTGTTTGTGTATCACAGCTGCCAATTTCCAAGCTAAATTATGAGCATCTTGAATACCTGCATTCGAACCGAATCCTCCTGTAGGTGGCATGAGATGAGCTGCATCACCAACTAGAAAGACTCGATTATCTTGAAAACTAGTGGCTGTCCTTTCTACAGCTGCCCAAGGCAAAATACTCAATATAACAATATTAAGATTCGGTACTCCTATAGCTTTTTTAACAATCTCACAGCATCTTTCTTCAGAAAAATCTTCAGGATGATCTCCCTTCGAAGGATCATAAGCGACATGATAAATCCATTGATCCCGATTATTCACTGTAATAAGTGCACCAAATACTTCCGGATTCAGGATTTGATAAAAACCAAACTGGCTACCTTGCAGAAAAGTGCTTAAGTCCGCCTGGAAATAGATATTGATATAATGGCCTCCTATGACTCCTCTTCCTGTAGTTGGAATTTTCGTATGTTTACGAATTGTGCTTTTAGCACCATCTGCCGCAACTAAATAATCACTTCGAATAATTTCTTTCGTTCCTGTCTCTCGATCCATTATAGTGGCTGTTATCCCTAAATCGTCTTGTTGATACTCTATAAGTTCAGTATTAAAGCGGATATGCCCCTTCCCTTGTTCAGCAGCTTGAAGAAGGATAGGTTCTAAATCCATTTGATAACAAGAAGCTGCTTTTGAAGGGCTAATCTTTTCAATCATTTCAACTATTTTTTTGTCGATTTCCCTCTGAGTACTCTCTCCCTGTTTTAATTCTGTTGGGTCTATGTTTTTGATTGTTTCTACAGCAATTCGTCCGCGAATATTATCTAACGGCTCACTAGCAGTACGGATGGCTTTCTCTAATCCTAATTGTCGAAATAATTCCATCGTACGAAAAGTAATTCCTCCGGCTTTTGGATGAATAGCTGTGCCAGCATGCTTTTCAACGAGTAAATAATCAATGTTATGACGTGCAAGAAAAAGGGCAGAGGTGAGTCCAGTAAGTCCTCCCCCAACAATTAAAACTGGGACACGCTTGTGTTTCATATACATTTTCCTTTCAATATTATATTTATCCATGGATCTTACTGAATTCAGTAATCAAACTATAATATAAAAATCAATGAAATTATAGACTTTTTCCGCATCATGTTTTATCATATAGATAGAGTGCGCCCCAAAAAAGGAACGATTTTTTCGACTGTAATTTTTGATAAAAGATACTTATATACTCAACATTATTGGGACATATAAACTAACGGATATTCTAAAAAAAACTAATCCAGATGCAACTAAGCATCAACCATGTAATTCTTCCATACGTAGCAATGAATATTCCATACACTTGTAGTTAGCATAACCATTCATTATCGGAAGTGGATTCTCTCGGGTATCCGCGCCAATACTGTGTTTCTCTCATTCTAGAACAATAACAAAAATATAATGACAGGGAAATGGACAAGGACTCCCTTGCTTGCAAGTTTGTTCATTTCTCCTTCTTGTTTTGTAACGCACCCCTCTGTTTGCAACGGCCCCGAGGGGTGTTTTTATTTGTCCTAAAATACGGGTATTGTCCACTAATACATTTTCTAAAAGTTAAAATCCTTACCTCCTTACGCTAAGCAGGAAACACAATCTATCTTTTGTTTCTTTCTGGAACCCGAATTATACCGATGGATATTTCTGTCGGAGGCTTAAGAAAGCTTTTATTGTTGCTTTGAAATAAAGTTTGATCAAAAACTCCTCACAAACCCGTATTTTATGGTAAATAAGAAGAATCCATTTTGAAAAAAAGATTGATCAAAATGAATTCCCCTCTAGCATAGTTAAGTTTCGGTTTTATAAAAAAGTTTGATCGTTTTCTACCTTTGATCTTAAACAATAGCGTCCTATTCTTAAATAGGTATATGATCGCTCACTAATTAAAAAACATATAGAGCCGCATCATGTTGTTAAATAAACGCTCCCGTTAGCTTAAGTAAAATCTTTCACAATTTGTTAATAAGTAACCTATACAATTCTCCCTAACAAAATCCCCAGTTCTTCTGCCATTACATGTGGCGCTTTAGGCATTCCATCCTTTAACCAATTAAAATGGTGTAAAGGATATTTTAAGATTTCATTTCTTCTATCAACTTCACCATGGCGTTTTTCATTTCTAACTGAGAAAGGAAAACACGGTTCCCATGCCCAGGGAGTATCCATTCAAACTTTTCCTTAGCTAACCTCTCCATAGATTCGGTTTGTGCTTTCCATGAAAACCAGCAGACATCCCTATGTGCGGATAAACCATTTAGTTCATTATCCCAGGCTAAATGATCACCTGAAAACAGATATTTATTGCGATAAAGCAAAACCATATGTCCTCTCGTGTGACCAGGAACCATTATAAACTTATAATCTGCATGCCATTGTATTGAATCCGTACCTTGTATCACATGTTCGGCATCAGGTTGAGACTCTTTTTCTAAGGCATGAATAAATCGCTCGGCTTGAAATCTTTTAGCGTATTTGTTCGCATCGGCAACATCATCCTGATGAGTCAAGAAGATATATTTAATTCCCCCCATTTCCTCGATCCGTTTAACCAACTGAGGTGACCAGCGTGGAGAATCAATTAGCCAGTTCCCTTCTGGATGGAGAATCAAATAACTACTCGCCCCCCAAGAATGTCGAGAAGTAAATCCACAATAAAAAATGTTGTCGATAATAGGCAAAGGAAAGTCCTGTATAGCTGTGGAGAGTCCGTCCTTTTGTTCACTTCCAATTGCGCCTGTAGGACAGGAAATAAGAGCATAAAAGGCTTTAATAACTTCATGGTATTCATTCGGTTGATTTGTCACAGCTGATAAATTCGCAACTTCAGAAAAAGTATGAGGTGCAATTTGACGGCATTGATCGCAGTTGATGCACGCTGAAGTAACATAAAAATTTCCTGGTTCATTGGTATTCAGTCGTTTCCCTTGATTCATTTTGCACGCCTCCGTCTGAAAATAGTTATATTCATATACCATCGCATAGAAAAGCCCAAATGTAGCATCACATGATGGATACTTACATCAATAGCTCACATCCATTATCCAAGTTGTTTCGTTGGCAAATTAAACTTTTGCTTATTGTTAGGACCATGAATTTTCGTCTCAAATACATTTTCATCACAAGAAGGGCATAATTTTTTTAATACGAACCAACTATTTTCTAGCTTAGTAATTTCTACATTCTCTTCTTACCATAAAGCAAGTGGCTGTTTCTTGCTAGGTTTTGGATAGATTGAGTCTATTAGCTCCAAATCTTGTTGTGTTAATTGAATCTCAACTGCTTTCACATTATCTATCACATGAGCGGCATTACTAGATTGTGGTATGGCAATTGTTTGACCATTTCGAATACACCATGCTAATAAAATTTGAAAACTATTTGAATGATGTTTTTCAGCAATTTCCTTTAAAACTTTTTGTTTAGTTAGATTAGTACCAAAGCTATCGCCCCTAGCAACTGGGGCATAGGCGATTAATGGCATTTCAAGTTTGTTCATCATAGGTACTAAATCGAATTCAATCCCTCGATCTCCCAAATTATAACGTACTTGATTTGTTGCACATTTTATTCCATCAGGTAATTTCATTATTTTTTCTAAGTCACCAACATCTAAATTAGAAACACCCCATGACTTAATTTTCCCCTGACTTTTTACTTTCTCCAAGGCTTCAATAGTTTCTTCAATAGGAATATTCCCTTTCCAATGGAGTAAGTATAGATCTAAATAATCTGTATTTAATCTTTTTAAGCTATTTTCTAAACTAATCGGTAATTGCTTTTTTGAGGCATTTGAAGGGAGAACTTTTGAAATGAGAAATAATTCTTCACGATTATAAGGCTTAATAGCATGTGCAACTAATCTCTCTGTATTTCCATCACCATACATTTCAGCAGTATCAATAACTTGAACGCCGTTATCAAGACCAACTCTTATTGCTTCTACTTCTTGTTCAAATTTATATGCTTTGTCTCCCATATTCCAAGTGCCTAAGCCTATGGGAAAAACTTTCCTTCCTGCAATTTTTACTTTATTCAATTTTTTCACTCCTCACCTGAAAATTTTATAGCTGATTTCGAGATGATTTCCAATTAAAATATGGCTCTTTTATCATTCATAAAAATGTATCAGAGCCCAGAAATAATTTTTACTGATCGCTGAAATCTCCATTGTTTATGTCAATTCATTTGACTAAGTTCAATCCATGCTTAAGAATTAACAAACCATTCCCTTATAATTGTGCTGCTTCATGACCCCTCTCTGGATCCCGGACTTCTAAAATGACCTTAAAACCTTTCAAAGTCAATTGCTTGACCAATTCATATCCAATTCCTCGATTACCACCGGTCACAAGAGCAACTTGTTCTTCATGTGCCATTTAAACTCTCCATTTCTCATCTACTGATAACCTGGGCTAGGGCAGTTAGCATTTTTAGATTGTTCCGTTCTTTGATTCAGTTACACCTAGAAATCCTAAAAGCAAATAGGACAGGAATGATACACCAATAATGATTAGCAAACCCTAAAAAAGTTAAATTGATTTCTTATCTAAAAGGTTGTTTTGTACACTACTACCCATGTAGTTTCTCATTAAAATAAACACCAAACTCAATAGTAACGATAAAACCCCAACTAATACGACGTACCTAGTACCCATTTCTGATATAAATAACCCGCCTACAGCTGCACCCAATGTTGTTCCTGCGTTACAGGCTGATATAAATAATCCATTGGCAAAATCAGGCGCTTCGGGAGCTGAAGACACAATCAAATATTGATTAATATTTGCCATTATTCCTCCAGCAAAGATTCCCCAAATGAAAGTTGTAATTGCCATAGGTACGGCAAAATGTCCTGTGAAGAATAAAATGATGTAAACAACACCCAATAATAAAGGAAAAAATACTACAGATTTGGTGGCACTACTCGTAAGCAGCTTTCCTGTGACAATGTTTCCAATTATGTTGGCTCCACCGAAGATGAATAATGTTAAACTTATGGTATTTGGAGACATATTTATAACATTTTCCAGATAATCAGCAAGATAACTATAAACCCCAAATACAGATGAATTTAATAAAATAACAGTCACGGTAGAAACCCATATAATAGGTTTTTTTAATACGGAAAGTTGTGTACCGTAAGAAAGTCTTTCTTCAACAGGCATAGATGGTACAAAAATCAATGTTGCAATGAACATAATAGCATTCACAATAGCAAAGAATGCCATCGCCATTTCATATGAAACGGCATTATCAATAAAACTTGCGATCGGTACGCCGGCTACCATACCAGCAGATACTCCTATAAATACTTTAGAAACAGCTTTTGGAGCTTCTTCTTTACTTACTGAGGAAGCAGCTACTGTAAATGCCATAGAACAATAAATTGGATGAAAAAAGCCTAGAATAATACGAGCAATTAATAGAATGGTAAAGTTAGATATAAATATGGATACAATGTTTCCCAAAACGAAAACTCCTAATACAAGTAACATGACCTTCTTACGGTTGATTCCGGAAAACAATAACGGCATCATTGGTCCAGATATAGCAATAGCAAGAGCAAAAAAACTAACCGTCAATCCTGCTTTTGGTATGCTGACATGAAAGTGATCAGCAATGGAAGGCAATAACCCAATAACCCCCATTTCGGTATTTAAGATGCCGAAAACACCGATAGTTAATATAAAAATAAGCAAATTGTTTTTTCTAGTCAAAAAAGTACCCCCTAACTCCTATTTCAAGCGTTAATTATATAAAAGAAGAGAAAAAATAGCCCTGTTACGACTGCTTTTTACAGGGCTACGTCGCTGGTTAACCATGTTTAGTTACATACTTCAACCACAGCCTACCATCATCCAGTTTTTCGACTTCTTTTAAAATGAAGTTAACGTGTGGCAGACAATATAGGGTCTTTCCATTGTAATTCCCCCCTTAAGTCCAAAAGCGTTTAAATGGGCAATTTGTTATTTTACGTTAGTACATCTGACAGCTTATGCCTCCTCGTAATCGAGGGAAGTCGAAAGGTCACGATAGGCGTTAATCTGTTCTTGAAGTTCTGTAACCTTCTGCTCTGCACCAGCGATGGCATCTGTACCAGCGATCCAGCGAGACGGTGGTTCCTCTTGACTTGCGATGGTGATTAGAGCTTTTGCAAGTTTGACGGGATCACCTTCCTGTTTTCGATTCTTTTCTTTAAAGAAAGTTTTGAATTGTACATTACGTTCGGCGTAGTCATCGATTGATAGTTCAGCAAAGAATGTTGATTCTGGCTCCAAAAGTTCGGTACGGAAGAAGCCTGGTTCGACAATGGTCGTTTTGATGCCGAATGGAGCAACATCGTAATGTAACGACTCCATCCAACCCTCAAGACCGAATTTCGAAGCAGCGTAAGCGGCATTGAACTCAAATCCGACCAATCCCGCAAGTGAAGAGATCGAAATAATGTGACCAGAACGAGCCTTGCGCATCATAGGTAACACAGCACGGGTGACGTTCATCGGACCAATGAGATTGGTTGTTATTTGACGTTCTAACTGCTGTGGGGTAAATTCCTCGAAGAAGCCACCATAGAAGTTACCTGCGTTGTTGACCAACACATCAATGCGTCCAAATCGGTCAACAGCCAACTTGACGGCAGCCTCGCAATCTGTTGGGTCAGTATGAAATTGTTGAATATATTTAGGCAAAAGAAAAACTAAAACTGGAATGAACACTATGTTTATTCTTCTTTTTCAATTTAATAAGGAATTAACATTTTGAATGTTTTCACTTAAATTAACCTGCCATTTAGCTTAATAAGAACCGCCGTTTCAATTTCGAGAAACAGGTCAATAATTCCTGAAAAAAGAATTTTTGGGGAGAGATGAACTTGTTATTATCTCAAGCATGGGAAACGTATGAATCTGATAAACGTATTGAAGGCTTTTCACCGCAAACATTAAAAGCATATAAACTACAGTCCGGCTTACTTATACGCTTTTTTAATGATGTTCAACTTGATACGATCACTACGGATCAATTAAAAGCTTATTTAGCAAAATCAAGTGAAAGTCTCAAGCCTGCAAGTTTGGCTCATCGAATTCGTTTTATGAAATCATTATTTCGATGGTCTCATGAAGAAGGGCATATTCCCACAAACCCAGCAGCTAAAATAAAAGAACCTAAAACTGGGAAACGAATTCCTAAATTTTTGACCGAAATGGAAATTGAACATTTACGGGAAGCCTGCTGTTATAAGAGGTAAAGGCGATAAGGAACGGGAGGTCTATTTTAATATTCGCTGCGAAATTTGGTTAAAACGATACCTGGATAGTCGTATAGACAGGGATCCTGCTATCTTTGTCACGGAACGCGATCCTCATCGAATGAGCATTGCCACGATGCGATACATAATTAAGCGGATTTCCAACCGTGCTGGTATTAACAAAGACATTCATCCTCACCAACTGAGGCACAGCTATGCGACCCATTTATTGAATAATGGAGCACCTCTCGATGTTATTCAAAGCTTATTAGGTCACGAAAAAAGTGAAACTACCCGGATTTATGCACAATTAAGCGGAAGCATCCGACAGGAATTTTATAGAAAGTATTTCTAGCCATAGAAAAGCACCCCAAAAGACAGAATTCAGCTCTAACTCTTGGGGTGCAGTACAAGTACATCGAGATTGGTTGCTTTTTTCACTTTTGCTACCCGTTTGTTTAAGTGAACTTATTCACAGTGTTACACTTCTTTAGTAGAGTGACAACAATGTTATTTATTTTTAAAGCTTAAACATGTATAAACCCGTCCTTAAATAGGACAGGGTTAACATAAAGTTGTTTAATTTTTATAAAAAACACTTCATCGAACTTAAAACATAACAATAAAGTCATTTAGAACTAGGTCACTTCTATTTCGACATAAAGTTACTTCTGTATGATCTGAATGAGGTTGCCGCATGTATCATCGAAGACAGCTATTGTGAATTCGCCCATTTTTGTCGGCTCCATAGTAAACTTCACGCCTTGTTGCATTAATCGTTTGTACTCTTTGTGAACATCTGCAACGCCAAACATTGTTGCTGGGATGCCTTCGGCAAATATCTTCTTTTGATACTCTTTGGCGGCCGGATGGTCATTCGGTTCGAGCAAAAGTTCTGTACCGTCTTGATCATCTGGAGAAACAAGCGTTATCCACCTAAATTTTCCCATGGGAACGTCATGCTTTTTTACAAAGCCTAGCGTATTTGTATAAAACTCCAATGCCTTGTCTTGATCTTGAACGAATAAACTGGTAACAATAATTTTCATAATGTTTTTGCCTCCCTTGATATTTGCAACGTATAGTGCTCTGCTAACAATCTGGCTCCATGCAGAAAAACTCATACACTCGTAAGAAGTCTTTTTAATAAAATTACTCGATCCATCCTTTCAGCAAATTTTTAAGTGGTTCGTTGTTAAATACCACTACTCGATATTTTCCCTTTCGTTTTGATTTTACGAGCCCTGCATCTTCCAGTACAGAAAGATGTTTAGCTATCGCCTGTCGCGTAATGGAAAGGTTGTGCTTCGTAATGAGACGTACCGTAAGTTCATACAACGTCTGCTCGTTACGTTCGGAAAGTTCGTCTAATATTAGTCGTCGAGTCGAGTCACCAAGTGCTTTGAATATAGCGTCTTTGTCCCAATTCATATATCGATTATAAGCAACTCTACGGTTGCATGTCAAGTATAAGCAACTGTATGGTTTCGTGATAAAGGAACCGTATCATGCAACCGTTAAAGTCACATAATAGTAGTTTGAACCTTATAGAAAAATAAATTTTTAACACTTTTCTTATTCAACTATCCTGCCAGTTACTTTAAGTGCAACCCTTCACATACAACATTTTTATTGAAGAGGAAGGACACATTATCCTCCTCATTCCTTAATAAACAAGAGAGATTTTTTATGCGATAAATCTATATAATCCTTTCTAATAAATCTCCCACTTTTTCTGCCATTTCCTTCGGTGGATAAGGCATGCCATTTTTTAGCCACCATTCCACTACACCTACGTAAGCATTTGCAACAAATTCGACAACTACATCTTCGTTTTGACCGAGATTTTTGCCTTTCGTTATATCCACGTCTTTTTTGAACTCTTCAATATTATGTTGAACAAACCGGCTGCGAAAATATCGTGCTCCTTCACTCGCCAACATCGTCGAAAAAAACAAATAATTACTTTCAAGATATTCCATGCAATGTACAGTCGATTCAATCCAATCCATTTCAGCTTCCGACTCACAAAGGTTAACCATGTTACTGATATGTTCTTCTATGATCTTATCCAATAGATCAAATTTATCCAAGTAATGAAGATAAACAGTTGCACGGTTAATATTTGCCCTGTCAGAAATATCCTGAATGGTAATGCTATCGAAATTTTTTTCTGACATCAATTCAAGAAATGCTTTTTTTATTGCTTCTTGCGTTCTAACAATTCTTCTATCCACTTTTGCCATTGTTTTAACACCCTGCTTTCTTGAGATAATCGACAATTTTTATCGATTTGTTGTGTAAACAACAAATCCGGTTAAATCAACGAGTTTCATGTCTTGTTTCGCTTATATTTATTTTATAAATTATAAACAGATGTCGAGAATACATCAATCGTAGTTTTTATTAAACATGAAAGGGTGTTATTGAATATGTCAAACTATATTTTCGAGTTAAGCGATAAGGTAACAAGGAAATCAGTTTCATACAATAATAGGTTTGGCATCAAAATTGCGGCAGATCTCTACTTGCCAAAAGACTTTGATGAGTCAAAGAAACACGCAGCCGTTATTATAGGTGCGCCCTATGGTGGTGTTAAAGAGCAGGGTTCGGGTATTTATGCTCAAAACATGGCAGAGCGTGGTTTTGTGGCTCTTGCATTTGACCCGTCATTCAACGGATACAGTAGCGGAGAGCCACGGCACCTTTCTTCGCCTGACCTATTCGTAGAGGATTTCAGTGCAGCCGTTGATTATGTAGGTACGCGTCCATTTGTAGATAAGAATCAAATTGGTGTAATCGGTATGTGTGGTAGCGGTGGTTTTGCGATCAGTGCAGCGCAGGTTGATAGACGCATTAAGGCAGTCGCCACGGTCAGCATGTACGATATATCCCGTGCGGCACGCAATGGCTTTAAGGACTCGTTCACCGAAGAAGATCGCATCAGAATACTCGATGCAGTTGCTGAGCAACGCTACGCGGAGTTTGAGGGCAACCCGCCAGCGCTGACCGATCGAGGAGCACCTATTGGATTTGATGATAATACAGACCCTATCGGTCGCGAGTTTGGCGAGTTCTATTCTACGCCTCGTGGGTACCACCCAAACTCAATTACTCAATTTACCGTGACAAGCAGCATGTCATTTATGAACTTCCCTCTGCTTACGCACATTAAATCGATTTCGCCGCGACCAATTTTGTTCATCATGGGCGAGCACGCTCACTCACGATACTTTAGTGAAGATGCTTACGAATTGGCGGCAGAACCAAAAGAGCTGTACAGCGTTCCAAATGCAGGACATGTTGATCTGTATGACAAGACGGATTTGATTCCATTCGACAAGTTGGAAGCATTCTTTACCGAGAATTTGAAGTAACAATTGCTTCAAAGGCTCTAATCACCATCGCAAATCAGGAGGAACCACCGTTTCGCTGGATCGGTGGTTCAGATGCCATCGCTAGCGCAGAACAGAAAGTCGCAGAGCTTCAAAAGCAGATCAATGCCTATCGTGGCTTTTCGACTTCTCTCACTTATGAGGATGCAAAAGCTTTCAGACGAAGTTAACTTTGAATTCTTCGGAACGAAATTTTAATCAAATGCCCCCATTGCTTTTTGGGGGCATTTGATTGAAGATAGGAGTTGTTTTTTTGACTAAACGAGATAATTTGTTGATTTTCATATTGACCATAGGAGTTTTCGGCATCTTAAATACCGAAATGGGGGTTATTGGGTTATTGCCATCCATTGCTGATCACTTTCATGTCAGCATACCAAAAGCAGGATGGCTGGTGAGTTTTTTTGCCCTTGGTGTTGCAATATCTGGTCCTATTATGCCGTTATTGTTTTCGGGTATAGATCGAAAGAAGGTTATGTTACTTGTACTTGGTGTTTTCGTGTTGGGGAACATAGTCTCCCTATTTACATCTAGCTTTACCATTACATTAGTTATTCGTGTAATATTGGCCTTTTTTCATCCTATTTATTGTTCTTTGACATTTACAGTAGCTGCTTCCTCAGTAAGTAAAGAAGAAGCTCCAAAAGCAGTTGCTAAAGTATTTATAGGAGTATCTGCTGGTATGGTAGCCGGCGTACCGATCGCAAGTTTTATTGATAATGCCGTTTCGTATGAAATGGCGATGGCATTCTTTGCTATTGTGAATGCTATTATGTTCATTGCAACATTGATTTTTGTACCATCTATGCCTGTTGAAGAAAGACTTTCTTATGGTACACAATTTTCCGTATTAAGAAAACCCATTATATGGCTTTCCATCGTGACTGTCATTTTATTAAACTCAGCCGTATTTGGGGTTTATAGTTATCTTGCTGAATATCTGAAAACAGTAACGAATATGTCTCCGAATACCATAAGTTTAACGTTATTCATCTTCGGTGGAGCCAATATTATTGGAAACATTGTCGCAGGAAAGTTACTTACTCATAGTGCCACCAAATCTGTAGTATCTTTTCCTTTGTTATTGGGGGCTGTTTACATCATTTTATTCTTCACAGGACAGTTTACCGTACCTATGGCAATTACAACTTTAATTTGGGGCATATTGGCTGGAGGAATAATGGCAAATATTAATCAATATTTGATTGTGTCTTCAGCTCCCGAAGCGCCTGATTTTGCCAATGGATTATTTATATCATCCTGTAATGTAGGAACAACATTGGGTGCGGCTGTAGGCGGGTTATTTATATCAGAAATGGGTACCGAGTACGTCGTATTAGTTGGGGTTTTATCGTTAATATTGAGTTTGGTATTTATTTTAATGAGAAACTACATGGGTAGTAGTAGTGTACAAAACAACCTTTTAGATAAGAAATCAATTTAACTTTTTTAGGGTTTGCTAATCATTATTGATTTATCATTCCTGTCCTATTGGCTTTTAGGATTTCTAGGTGTAACTGAATCAAAGAACGAAATAATCTAAAAATGCTAACTGCCCTAGCCCAGGTTATCAGTAGATGAGAAATGGAGAGTTTAAATGGCACATGAAGAACAAGTTGCTCTTGTGACTGGTGGTAATCGAGGAATTGGATATGAGCTAGTCAAACAATTAGCTCAGAAAGGTTTTAAGGTCATTTTGACAAGTCGGGATCCAGAGATGGGTTATGAAGCTACTCAAAAACTTAATGAGTCAAATCTGGACGTTTCGTTTGTGGTGATGGATGTAGATAATCAAGAAAGCATCCGTCAAGCTGCGATTACAGTTAATGAGCGTTATGGAAGAGTAGACGTTTTGATTAATAATGCTGGCGTGTATTTGGATCAGAATAAAAAGTTAGTATCTATGGACCCTTCCATTCTGGAGAGAACGATGGCAACGAATTTCTTTGGCGCTTACCATGTCATCCGTTCCTTTATTCCCCTCATGGAAAAACAAGGTTACGGAAGAATTATTAATGTTTCCTCGGAATATGGGGCGTTGGACGAAATGTCTTATCCAGGAGTAGGCGCATATAAGTTGTCTAAGCTTGCCCTAAATGGATTGACACGATTGGTAGCTGCAGAAATCAAAGGTGATATCAAAATAAACGCGGTCGATCCGGGATGGGTAAGCTCAGATATGGGTGGACCATCTGCTCCAAAAACGCCAAAACAAGCAGCTGAGTCTATCCTTTGGTTAGCAACTGTTGGACCTGAAGGACCTAATGGGGAATTCTTTAGAGATGGAAAACGAATCGATTGGTAGCATTACAGCTTATTGTTTAAAATTAATTACAGAAAAAAGGATAAAATAGGAAGATTGGCTTTTTCTATAAGGGGTCCCGCCAACATTTTAACGAAAATATACGCTAAGCCTTCGGATGTGACCGGCCCCGGCCGTCTCTCTTCTATCAATCGCGTAATCCGGAAGCCAGCATGCGGCGCCGTCTGGTCTGCGACGGCCGCTGCTCATCGACGAAAAAACGGAGCGGACAACAACCGTCCGGGCCCCGCTTCCCGCTGTGCTTATTGATGTTTAAGCAAAATGATTGTCAACTTGTTGTTTAGTGAGTGCGATGTTAAATATGTTCTTACTACTATGCTTGTCCTGGAAGTTACAACGGCTGTTCCATGTTGATCGTCGTGCATAACAGGAATGTCTAACTCCTTCTTCAAGCGTTCCTCTACTTCAAAGCAATGCGGGGAAGCGATGTCCTCCAAAAGAATCCCGCTAAATCCTAAGGAAATATTTTTCACTGTTTGTACGATTTGATCTGGATCTTTCGTATTCAAAAGAATAGGGACTCCATTAATATCGGATAATTGGTCGAAGAGGGCTGATTTCCCCTCCATTACCGGCATTCCCGCAACCTGGCCAATGTCTCCAAGACCAAGTATCGCAGTCCCATCTGTGACAATGGCCACTGTATTGCCGATACTAGTATAGATTCTTGCTTTTTCCGGTTCTGCTTCTATTACACGGCAAACGTTCGCAACTCCGGGTGTATACACTCGTCTCAAGTCTGCTAGAGATTCAATAGGTATTTTGCTTTTTATGTGAATTTTCCCTCCTTCATGTGAACGTAGGACAACGAAATTTGAGACTATAATCAAGACTTCTCTTTATGTCAGTTCTAATGCGTAAAGTCTACTATGGCATGACTTATGGAAAAACCAAAAAGCCAAGGCCTCTCTGAAACCAATTGGCTTTTTGGGTGTTAAACCTCTCTATTAGAACAGCACTCATATAAACTTTGAGCATTCTTACAAACATATGGAAAAAATATATTAACCATCGAGCTTATAAAAACCTATTTATTCTCTGTCAAATAGAGCTGCCCCTGAAATTCCAGGGTTTGTCATTTCATAAGGATTTAATATAAGATCAAGTTCTTCATCTGTTAATACATCATATTGCAAGCATAATTCACGTACTGATTTACCTTTTAAAATAGCTTCCCGTGCGATCCGAGCCGCTACTTCATATCCAATATGCGGGTTAACAGCCGTAATAATACCTACGCTTTTTTCTACGTATTCTTTTAAGCGTTCTTCGTTTGCTTCAATACCTAGGAGACAATAATCTGTAAATGCCCGAAACGAGTTATTCATAATACCGATGGATTGAAGCAAGTTAAAGACAAGCACAGGTTCCATAACGTTTAATTCAAGCTGTCCTGCTTCAGAGGCTAAGCAAATGGTATGATCATTGCCTATTACCTGAAAGGCCACCTGATTAATCATCTCAGGCATGACCGGGTTAACTTTCCCAGGCATGATTGATGAACCGGGCTGACGAGCTGGTAGTGTAATTTCTGCAACTCCTGCACGAGGTCCGGATGCCATTAGACGTAAATCGTTTGCAATTTTGGACATGTTCATCATGCAAACTTTTAGTGCAGCAGAGACTTCTGTATAAGCATCAGTATTTTGAGTCGCATCGACAAGATGTTCAGCTCCTGTAAGTGGTAAGCCACTGATTTGCCTTAAATGTCTCACTACGCTTTCAATGTAACGTGGATCTGCATTCAAACCAGTTCCCACTGCCGTTGCGCCCATATTTACCTCATATAAATGCTGGCGGGATTGTTTGATGCGCTTTATATCACGGGCAAGCACACGAGAATATGCTTCAAACTCTTGACCCAAACGAATTGGTACAGCGTCCTGCAGGTGCGTGCGGCCCATTTTGATGACATGGTCAAATTCCTTTGCTTTTTGTTCAAATACGCCTTGCATATATTCTATTGTGTCCAATAATTTCTCTAACATATTTAATGTTGCAATATGAATCGCAGTCGGAAAAGCATCATTTGTAGACTGTGACATGTTCACATGACTGTTTGGACTGATATGGAAGTATTCTCCTCTTTCTTTTCCGATCAATTCAAGCGCGCGGTTAGCAATAACCTCATTCGCATTCATGTTCATCGATGTTCCTGCCCCGCCTTGAATTGGATCAACAATGAAATGATCGTGCCATTTGCCGTCTATGATTTCTTGAGCAGCCTGCACAATCGCCTTGCCTGTCCCTTCATACAGACGCTCTGTTTCCATATTAGCAAGAGCAGCCGCTTTCTTGACAATGGCTAAAGCCTTAATGAGCTCTTCATGAATGATATACCCTGTGATAGGAAAGTTTTCAACAGCGCGCAATGTTTGAATGCCATAATAAGCATCCACCGGCACCTCTTTTTCTCCTAAAAAATCTTTTTCAATTCGTACGTTTGGTTCTTTCTTTACTTCTAAATCTATCATCATATTTTTCTCCCCTTTTATATGCTAGTTTGATTTACGCTACTTTAGATTGTTTGAGGGAAGCTGTATAACGATCTGCTTGTTCTTTATCATATTGGCCTTCCCATTTTGACATGACAATTGCAGCCAATGCGTTACCTACTACGTTAACAGCTGTCCGAAGCATATCTAAAATACGATCAATACCAGCGATGAACGCCATACCTTCGAGAGGAAGTCCCATCGACCCAAGTGTCGTTAACACTACTACAAAAGAGGCTCCGGATACTCCAGCCATTCCCTTGGATGTCAACATGAGCACAAGTAGGAGTGTAATTTGCTCCGATATGGATAAATGAATCCCATACATTTGTGCAACGAAAAGTGAAGCAATTGCCTGATAAATGGTTGAGCCGTCAAGGTTGAACGTATAACCGGTCGGAATAACAAAAGAGGTAATCGCTTTTGGACAACCGAGTTTTTCCATTTTATCCATCAATCTCGGCAATACAGATTCAGAACTTGTCGTTGTAAACGCTAACATCAATTCATCTTTCAAAACTTTAATAAGGATAAGTACACTGGTATCTGCCATTTTCGCAATAATGCCTAATACAACAAATACAAAGAAGAACATGGTTGCATATACTGCAATTACTAACTTTCCTAGAGGAATCAATGACGCGACTCCAAATTTCGCCACACTGACACCGATTAATGCAAATACACCCAATGGGGCAAATCTCATCACAAAATTTGTCATCCAAAACATCGCTTCTAACACACCATCAAAGAAATTTAAGATTGGCTTTCCTTTTTCTCCGATCGTTGCAACTCCTACACCGAATAAAACGGAGAAAAAGATGATTGCTAACAAGTCTCCTTCTGCCAATGATTGAAAGATGTTACTTGGTACAAGATGAACAATTTTATCTGTAAAACCCGCACTTTCAGCTGTCTTAGTGGTTGCTTCATACTTAGATATATCACTTTTTTCAAGATTACTCATTTCGATGCCGGTGCCTGGTTGGAATATATTTGCAGCTAGCAGGCCAACAGCAATTGCAATTGTGGTAACAATTTCAAAATAAAGAAGTGTTTTTCCACCTAGCTGTCCTAGCTTTTTTATATCACCTACGCCCGCTATCGATACTACAAGAGCTGCTACAACAATCGGTATAACAATCATCTTGATTAACCGAATGAAAATGTCACCAATTGGCTGAAGAACAGCCATCGCTGTTTCATTACCATAGAAAACAGCTCCCGCTAAAATACCTAATGCGAGTCCGATAAAAATTTGTGTTCCCAATCCAAATTTTTTCATGTTGAAACCCCTTTCATTTTTTCGTTTTTGGTTTACTATACACTCCTCTATTCTTATAGATAATAATTGAAGAATGATGAGTCCTTGCCCTTTCATACATTGAATGATCCGACTGTCATCATGGTAAGAAAAACTTTGTTTATATCTCCTCCTTTTAGAAGTGATAATTGCTCAAAATAATGGATGAACTTCCAAATAACTTACCTTATTAAAACTTTTTTATAATTGTCCTAAGGCTAATCCCCTCAATATGATTTTTAGTGACCCAAATTATAAAATTTTCAGAATTCACCCCTTATTAGTGTTAATTATAAATTCTTTGTAACGAGTTGAGTTATAGAAGAAAACTATATCCAAATAGAAGATATCTATAGAATTCACATACCTATCAACCCCAGAACAAAAACAAACCGATTGATATATCAATCGGTTTGTTTTTGTGTACACATCTTATCTTTTAGGAAATCAATAAAAACAGATTTTGGTCTGCCTTTTAAATAGATAAAATCAATACTAATATTAATTTTCACTGGAGGTGCCATTTCCACTCGGATCAATTCTCCATTTTCTAATTCTTGTTTGACACAATGTTCAGGCAAGAAACTAATGCCCATCCCTTGTATCACTAAGTTTTTCGCTGTTTCCATATTATCTACTTCTAAAGATATAGTTGGATTTACATCATTACTTGAAAATAGCCGATGAATCATGAGCCAATCCATTGACCCATAATCAAAAAAGATAAGGGGTTGTTTACTTACATGTTTTATTGTTACTTTTTCTTCTTTTAAAAATATATGATTTCGAGGTACAAAAAGGCCAATAGGGTCATTATAAAGACGAATGGATTCTACTTGAGGATGTGTTTCTGTTCGTACGATGCCAAAGTCAACTTCTTTATTAATAACCTTCTGTAAGATGTCTTGCGAATGACCCGTTACAATTTTTATTCTAACATCCTTAAATTCAGATTTGAAACCAGGTAAAATTCCGGGAAGAATATTATTAGATATTGATAAAGCACTCCCAATTACCAAGTCATATGGGATTGCTACTTGTTGCAACCCATACTTTGCTTCCTGATAAGACTGTAAAATTTTTTGTGCATGTGGGAAAAAGTACTCTCCTTTTTCAGTTAAGGAAATCTTATTGCCGTTTCGATGGAAAAGTTTTATATTAATTTCACGTTCAAGTGATTGGATACGTGCTGTTACAGAAGGTTGGGTTAAATAAAGAGCTTCGGCAGCTTTATTGAAGCTACCAAGTTGACAAACATATATAAAAGCTTCAATATTTTCAATATTCATGTCTAAACACTCCTTACTTTAGCTCTCTATTATCATTTACTATAACATGTACACATAGATCGTATGCATCAAGCATTCATAAAGAAAACTCGCCGATTGGCGAGCCCCGCCCTTGAGCGAAGACAGAGGCGTAGTTGCACTTATACTTTGTTCCTAAAATTTCCAACTACGTCGAGTGGTCTTCCTGCTAGAAATTTATACTTTCTTAAAGTGTAAAATGAGAATGCAGCAATTCTGCCGCATTCCCAACTTCTAAATTACACCTTTATTATTTCTTCCTCTGTTCCATTAGCTACTTTAATAACCATTTTAGCTACAATTTCTGTTGGATCAATAACACAAATGTTTTCGGATGATTTCAATACAAGGGGAACCTCTGTGCAACCTGCTATAATAGCCTCAGCTCCGCTCTCTTTCAATTTATCAGCAACCGTTGAAAGATATAAACATCCTGTTTCTAAATTTCCACCTTTAATAGCATATATTCCTTCCATCACTTTTTCTTGCATTTCTTTATCGGGCTCAATGACATCAATCCTGTAATTTTGACAACTGTTTTGGTATAGTCTCGTCTTAATCGTCCCATCCGTAGCTAACAAACCTACTTTTTTAAAATTGTTTTCTTGCGCAAAACGAGCCGTTTCTAAAGGCATATGCAAGATCGGAATACTAACAGACCTTTTAGCTGCTTCATAGAAAAAATGAGCGGTATTACACGCAATAACAAGAAACTCCGCACCAGCGTTTTGCAGTCGCTGCGCTGATTGTACAATGTATGGAGTTGGATCTATTCCCTTACCCAAAATAGCCGTTGTCCGATCAGGTATTTGAGAATAGTTGTCTGCGATGATATGGATATGATCTTGATCCTTCATTGCAGGTGTATAAGAAATAATTTTCTTCATTAAATCAACTGTCGCCAAAGGTCCCATACCACCAATAATCCCAACAACTTTTTGCATTTTGTTCACCACTTTTAAACATATTTTGAAAGCCCAATCTTAATAAAGTTCCTAGTATTTCTGTAAATGTATTTCGAATGATTGACTTAATTATAAGTTCCTTTTTAAGGGATGAATTATAGAAAGAATCTATACAACAATAGAAACTATGTATTGATAACTAGTGCATAAGGAGTTTTGATATCGAAGCTTACCATCCAACAAGTGATGAGCAGGTATATGTGCTGGTTGATGACTGGTATACGAGTAGAAAGCTTATCGATACGTGCAATCAAAAAAGATTTCATCTGATTCTGACTGGTGGGTTGCAAGCAAATTGAAAAATCTAACCGGCGAAGGTCGATATTAAAATTACGGTTCTGGTGCAAATACAATGAAAGTTTGAAAAAATGAATAGATTCCTTTCGGAATCCTACCTTATGCTGTAAGTCCAAACAACTGGTGTATAAATTCTTTCTGGTTTTTGACAGACTCCTTCCGTAAGAAAACTTGCTTCTTTTGAAGCATATGCATCGCTTCCATACCACTCAATATCTTTTTGGCAGTTCGAAACGATTTCAATCCTAGCATAGAACGAACTCGCTTCTTTATAAATCGATGATCTTGCTCAATGATATTATTTAGGTACTTCTGTTGTCTTATTTGTGTACCAGAAGGTATGCTTTTTTCTTCTTGTAATTCTTGAATCGCTACAGGGTACGCTGGATTCTTATCAACTGTGATCACACGGGGAGAAGATACATGCGAAGAAGCCAAGGCTTTTTTGAAAAAGCTCTTGGCTGATTTAGCATTTCTATTTTTGCTAAGATAAAAATCAATGGTGTTTCCTTCGGAATCTACTGCGCGATACAGATACATCCATTCTCCTTTTATCTTGATATAGGTCTCATCGACTCTCCATGAGTCATTTGTTTGCCTGAGATGACAACGGATTCTCTTATCCAGCTCAGGACCATATTGATGTACCCAGCGCATAATCGTTGTGTGAGCAATGAATAAGCCACGTTCCTCCATTATCTCCACTATGTTACGAAAGCTCAAGTTGTATCGCAGGTACCATCTTACTGTTAACAAAATAATGTCGGGTTGATAATGTTTCCACTTAAATAAATTTTGCTTTTCCATACTGATCACGTCCTTTTTAAGAGTAATAGTATCAGTATGTCCGAGTCTTAGAGATTAATTGCAATTGTTTTGAGGTTTTTGCACCAGAACCTTATTTATGCTTCTGGCGTTGGAGTGGCTCTGAATGCATTTACAGTCTTGTCCATAACGACCTGTGCATCACTTCCCGAATCAAGAATCGTATTTTGAAGCGATTCTTTTTCTACCAATACTGTTGTTACGGTAAGCGGCTCTGATGCTTCGGTAGTCAACAAAGCGTCTACTTGCGCAGAGAAACAAGAATCACTTATCTTGGCATGAACCTCCGTGGCAACAACATGATTATTAGAAATATAATTTCCATTACCCGAAACAATACGTATGATTACAGGTGTTGCACCTACCGGCTTGATGTTCTGAGTATTAATTACTTCAGAAAAGTGATTAGCAATTACAGAATTATTATTGCCACTGATATAGAGGAGACCATACAAATCATCTAAACCATTGTCTATTCCCACAAAAGGAGTCCAAGGTTCATGGTCACGTAAAAAGTGATTTGAAGAAACCAAGTTTTCCGAACAATTTTCCCTGAATACCACCATTCCTGGATAAAATGAATGAAGTCTATTATTTGTGATACTGGAACGTGTCACACCATCAAAATAGATACTGCTCGCACCTCGTGGAAAAACATTATTCGCTGTAATCAAAAGTCCACCAAAATTTTGAGCGTAAATTGAATATCCTTTAAAACCGGCTCCTATCAAGTTATCGGTTATTTTTGAAGCCTGTCCCCAACCTCGTAGTTCTATACAGTTACCACATTCAGCTATGAAATTATCATGTATAGTCAGTGCATCTGCATGATAAATAGTAATTCCATGCTCTAAATACACAAACCCCATGCCTGTAATCCGAAATGAGTCACAAGCACTTGCAACATAAATACCCGTTTTCCCGTTAGTGTATGTGTTTTCCGGATTTGTTTCTCCTGAACCATCTTCAATAAAATGCAAACCATCAATACAAAAGTCAGAAAACTCTACCGAACTTATTCGGGGATTTCCACTTCGTTCAACATAAAATGCAGCTCCTTTATATTCCTCGTCATTTACTTCTAGGGGAATATCTACGAGTATGCGACTTCCTCCCGGCCACAATTCATGCAAATCCGCCCATTCATTCTCAGAAGTATTAAAACGAATACTCGAAGATGTAAACCCGTGTCCAGAACCCATAATTTTAAGATAACTGATGTCTATAACTACTTGACTGCCAAGATGATAATCTCCCGGTGGAATATAGATAACCGCACCCGGCTTTCCGCCTTTATTCACATCAGTGTCCGTTTGCCTACTTTTAATATCTGCTATAATGCTATTGATTACCTCACCAATATCCTCATACGGATTACCGACAGGCCACTCTGTTACGTCGTAATAATTTTTACTAGCCATAAATAAATTCTCCTATCAATTTAGTGTGTTTGTTCATAAACTACTTTTTCCTTGATATAGCTGGAAGTAAAGCCTTACGAATTCGTGCTTTTCCTGTAGCTTTTCTGATGAAATGGATATTAAGTTTCGATGTTTCTAACAAATCGTATTTGCACCAGAACCAGAGAATTCGATAAATGTCTTGCTCAAGTATCCCTATATTGAAACGTTTCCAATTAAAGATTTAAAAAAATTGAACAGTTAGTCGTTTCCCCTTCTCTGTACGTAACAGGGATTCGATAAATATCTTGCTCTAACGTTTTACCTTCAATCTTTCTTAAGAGAAGTCTTACAGACATCTTGGCCATTTCTTCGACGGGTTGTCGAATCGTTGATAAAATCGGGTGAAGCAGCTTATTATCTTGAATTCCATCATAACCTATTACTTTTACATCCTCCGGAATTCGTAATCCATGTTGTTTAGCTGCAGCAATATATTTGGCGGCAAGTGTATCTGTATTGGCAAATACGCCATCCACATCTTGATGTTCCTTGATTTTGAAGAAATCCCAAAAGTATTTATCATCACTAAAAGTCTCATCATGCTCCTCATAGATGATATATTCGATTCCTTGAACCTCTGCCTCATCGATAAACCCTGTTTTACGAAGTCTAACCTCACTATAAGCAGAAGAATTGATTCCTAAATACGCCGCCTTTTTAGCGCCTGCTTTCACAAGCTCTTTTAAGGCAATGCGGCCGCCGGTATAGTTATCAGAGGTTACACATGTGATTTTTTTTCCAAAATGGCGATCAATGCTGATGATAGGAATATCAGTACTTACATTATCTTCGATATCATTGTAGGTTATCCCAATGATGCCTGCCACTTTATTCTGATTAAGCATGTCTAAATAATATAACTCCTTGTCAGGTCTGCCTCCACTATTGCAGAGCATCAATTTAAATCCTTCCTTATCAAGCTCGTCTTCGATATAATAAGCGAGCTCCGAGAAAAACGGATGCCATATACTTGGAAGCAAAAGCGCAACCATTTTCGATTTTTGCATTTTAAAGTTTCTTGCCACTTCATTCGGTACATAATTTAATTGTTTAATAGCCGCATTCACTTTCTCCTTTGTTTCGGGTTTTACATTTGGATGGTTGTTAATGACTCGTGAAACAGTGCCAACTCCAACTCCCGCTAGGCCTGCAACATCCTTTATACTTGGCACTACTGCTACCTCCATTACTAAAGCGTTTTCATTTTTAATATATCACCTTTTTGGAAACGTTTCAATGATTTTTTGTTAAAATTTTACAAATTTTCAACATAAGAACAGGATCACCGTTTTATAAAGAAGAGAGTTTGTTCCATGTTAAGATTGAAATCATTTCATACAGCTACCTTGATTTTGAGGGGCATCGAAGCTATGCATATGATAAAAAAGGGCAACTTCACCAAAGGGTGAACTATGCCCAAAATGAGGTTGAAACCATTCATAAGTTATTTAAGTTAGCTGCTTAATCTCAAGGTTAATAGGATATTGCTGTTCTATGATTCTAGCGAATTATTTTTGCACCAGAACCGGGAATTTCGTTCGCAAATACTAAAGTTAATTTCAAATGAATATATCTGTACTTTTTCTTGTTTTTAAATAGATTCGTATGCATCTTTATTACCTTCTTTAGCCCTATGCTGTCGTTTATATACGAATTTTGATAAACTGACACTGCCTTCATATAAGAGTAATAAAGGTATACTTACAAGGATATCTGATAGAAAATCTGGTGGTGTAATCAAAATTGAAACGACGATTAATATGAAGTAGGCATATTTTCGGATTTTTTGCAGACGGTACGGATTGATAATTCCTAAGCTTGTTAAAAACATAATGACAACGGGTAGTTCAAACAGAAATCCAAAAGGCAATGTCATGTGAAGCAAAAATTGAAAATATTTCTCCGTTGTAAAGAACGTATTAAACATGTCGTTTGATAGTGACATTAAAAAATTTAGTACAAGAGGTAATAGAATATAGTAACCAAAACTAATTCCTAATACAAATAAGATAAATAGTGCTGGAATATAAGCGATTGTAACTTTACGCTCTTTTGAGGTTAATGCCGGACGTACAAACAGCCATGCTTGGTACGCACCGACTGGTATAGTAGCTGCAATGGCAACAACGCTGGCAATCATGAAATAAACGATTAAGATATCACTTGGTCCTAACAATGCTAGCTTAAATGGCAAATCTTTGACTAACACATGGTAAATATCTTGAACATATACAAATACCATCACTAAAAACAGCAGAAAGGCGAGGAAAGTAATGATAATACGTTTGCGCAGCTCTTCTAAATGTTGAACTATGTGCATGTCTCGATCTTCCAACATAATCACTCCATAAAAAAAGAGATGTAAGACGGATCTACATCTCCTCTTAATTTATTTATCTCATTTTTCTTTTTTACTAGATGTCTCTTCATTTAGATCATCTGTCACAATCTCTCTAGTAGACTTTTTAAATTCCCTTAAAGTTGAGCCAAATGCTCTTCCGATTTCCGGTAATTTAGAAGGGCCGAAAATGATAAGCGCGATTGTTAAGATAAGTATTAACCCTGGAATTCCGATACTTTGCAGCATATTTTCCTCCTAGTAATTAAATCTTGTAATTCTTTTTTAGACGTTTATCGTTATTTTCAGAATGGCTTAGGCCAAAAAATCGTTTATGTCAACATTTTTTCCTAGACTTTTTAAACCTCGATTAATTTGAACTATAGTTGAAGATCTCGGACGATGGTCCGGATTTCTACATAATTTTAAGATCGTACTGCTAGGCCCAGTTCCAGTGTTGCTGCGATGAGGGGCAAAGTAAGCAATGGAAATTTCAAAATCTAAGTGGTTTTTAATGTATCACAAAGAGTTTTAACTAAGTATTGTTACAAAGTAATTGCAGCAGAATCAGATGAGGAAGTGCGATAGGTAGTAGGTTTTAACTAAGTATTGTTACAAGGTAATTATATGACAGTATTTTGTTACGCCGTTTCTGGCGCATTGTGGTAGTAAATATAGTGCAAATTGGCACCGTATCTAAACAGACCGTTTTTGTTACTGTAAAATCAGCAACTTTCCATATAACTTATGCCTGATTACCCATTATAGCGTGGCATTCTCCAAAGATACTTTGTCCTTGGTTGCACCGACGCTGGTACTGGACCTAATAGCAGAGCAATAAATTACCAAACGATTGTTGTATTTGAACTAGCTTTATCTACATCTAATGATGACGCAGAATGAACAATACGTGTATCCACGCAGGAACCATTGACTACAACTTTTCGATTCGAAGAAATACCATAAATCTTGGTATTAGTCACCCAGTTTCCATTACCACCCATAATTAAGATACGAGTGTCATTTTCTGGTTGAGCAGAATTGATAGTTGACGCTGTGATATGATTATCATTTCCATTAACATGAATCAGTCCATAAAGACCATCACGCCCAATAGGGTCACTTTTCCAGTTACCTGCACCATCTCTGAGCGCTTGCACTTTCCCAGAAAACAAATTTCCATTTCCTTTAATAATAACAGCACCAGTGTAGTAACTTTGGATATTATTTCCTGTAAATGTACAGTCATTGGCTCCTATAGCTTCTAAACATACATGTCCATCAGGATAGATGTTGTTACCTACAATATTTGCCCAGTTAGGATTTTCTAAAAATACACTTTTTCCTAACGGTTGTGTTCCAAAGTAGTTATTGGCTACTAATAATTGCTGAGAAGCACCGACCGAAAGAAGTCCATTACGAACTTCTGAAATCCAACAGCCTCTTACTGTGCATGCGTCAGCTCCCTTTAATCGTAAACCTGTATCTACGTTGATAGTTGAAACACCAATAATACGAACTGCATCATTATCTTGGTCGATATTAACAGCAATTTGACCTTTATCTGTTCCACGACCTTGAATCAAAAAGCTTTCCAGTTGAATCGAAGATACTCGTGGTGCTCCAACGCGTCTTTCAGAAACGATAGCTGTTTGACAGTTATTACCTAATACAAGTTTACTTCCTCCACCTGGATGAGTTAGACCTGTTTGTTCTTCGGGGTCGATATTCGAACGTGTACCTGCATTAACGCCTCTGATTGTCACATAAGAGCGATTAATTTTAATTGGAGAATGAATCCACATTTCTCCTGCTGGTAATTCAATGACTCCTCCAGATGGAGGCATATTATTAATAAGATTATTAATAATAGGTGCGTTGTCAAAATTGGGGTTATTTAACTGTGCTCCAGAATCTACTGGGTAATAGATCGTTTCATTGGAAGCGCTTACCTTTGTCTTAAAAGGAAAACCGCTTAAAAATGTTAATAACCAAACAGATAATCCTACTACAAAGTTCCGTCGTTCTTTTGAATATGGCTTTTGAATAGATTTATTTGTTTCCATATTGTCCTCCCATTAATTTGATAAAAATTAATAATTTTCCTGTTGGGGCTTGTGAATTTTCAAAACTTATTTTTATACCATTAGTTGCTCCATATTTTGGTTCTGGTGCAAATATGATTTGTTAGAAACATAGGACCTCAATATCCTTTTCATCTTACAGGCTATCAAATGAATCGATAGCCTGTACAGATGCCTCATTGCTATTATTGTTTTTTAGAATTGTATTTAATCTGATTGAACACAGTTGTAGAGTGCCATACATTTAATCCGGCATAGCCTTCTTTAAATGCATTGTCCGCTGCCTCAATGACAAGCTTGTCATCCAGATAAACTTTAATACTTTCACCTTTTGTAATCACTTTCAGATGGTAATCTGTGTTCGCTTTTAAATCTAGATTTCCGTTGTCATTATAAACAGCGAGATCCGTGCCTCTTCCATCAGCAAACTTAATTAATTTGACCACATTGTTGAGAACATCAACATTTGCAACATAGGCATTTTTCGCATCTACATCAGAGCGGAATACTAACGCGCCGGCACCGATTGAATTTCCAACTGTATCTTTGGATGGATCGCTTGGGTGGGAATCAGTATCAAGTACTTTAATTTTCGCTTCATACGTAAAATCACTGCCTTTTTCGTTTGAAAGAATAAACGCATCTCCTTGACTTTGGCCTTGCTTTCCGGAAATCGTATCGGCCCAAAGACCATTAACTGTTGTCCATCCTGACATTTTTGTATGAACAGGGCTCTTTCCCCAAATGGACTTCAATGGGTAAATATTAAGCGATTTTAATTTGACTTCTCCGCCCTTACTATAAAGCTCTAAACCGTTGCTTGACGGCAGCGGAAACAGTTGATTAGTAATAACGCTTACACCATTGTTTCCAAACACTTCAACAGAGGAGCGATCTAAGAAAATATGCATTTTTACCGTTCCATCTGTTGAACTCAGTGGGGCAGTGTGCTTTCCTTTTACATTCTGTCCAAAGTTAAAGCCTCCGGAATTCGTTCGGTCAACAAATAGTTTCTGACTACTTACATCATAACCGATTGTAGCTTGTTCCGTACTTCCTTTACGAACCTGGAGTCCAAACTCCGTTGCTTTTGTACCGGAAACATCAAATTCCGCAATGATTTCAAAAGTATCTCCGGTAATTCCTGAAAGAAGATTACTATTTCCGGAAATTGTCTTATTCTCAAACGATGTTTTCTCTTGATGCTTGCGAATTCCTTGCAACGAAATTGGTGTTTGTTTTAAACGAAGCCCTTCTGTCGTTTTCGTTAACTCTAATTCCCTAGGTAACGATGTAGAACTTCTCCATGTCGTAGTTGGTGTATTGTTTGCATACTGCCAGTTGCTCATCCAGCCAAGCCAATACTTCTCCCCGTTTTTACCTTCAATCCCGCTCCATTCTACCCCTGCATAAAAATCTGCACCGTAGTCAGACCACAATGTCTGCTGAGGCGGGTTTTCACTTTTAAATGTTTTTCCATCGAAATCACCGACAAAGTATTGCATACCTGAGCCGCCAGCTGGTGCACCATCATTGATACTTACTTGTAACACCCATTTTTTGTTGTTCGGATTTCCGTCCACCGGAAGTTGAAATAATGCAGGGCACTCCCATATACCATTGTTACTTCCGTAAGTAGACGCTACCCAGTCACCTGTCACTGTATTCCAGTCAGTTAACTTTCCGTTATCTCTTTGTTCTGCAACCTGAGATTCTTGTTCTTGTGCTACATTGTCAACTTGTGCAGGCATGTTACCTGTATTATATACGTTAACATCATCAATATTAATATGGCCCCAGCCCCCTGTAGCATTATCGACCACTTTAATATACACTACTTCTCCTACATACTTGGACGCGTCCCACACATAACGGCGATACTGTTCATTAGCAAATTTTGTATTTGCTTGGCGAATTAATTCTTTGTCATCGGAAGCTCTTACTAGGGAAACATAGCGGTTAGTAATGTCATTTCCGCCGCCGATTAATAAATTGATTTCACCGGAACCGCTTAGCTTAAAGTAAGAAGAATGCATTTCTCCTGTCGCATCGTCTCCTTTATGCTTGTCAGAAAACCCCCAATAATGGTATTTTCCTTGTTGATCAAAGGCCCCCCCCCAATATGATGTCGTGTCGGTCACATGATCGTTTGTAAACGCATCTCCTCTTACCGCTTTCCAGCCAGTCAAATCTCCTGTTTCAAAATCGTGGTTTTCAATTTCCTTTGCTTCTGTCACAATATATTTGCCTGTATTAACATTTTGGAACAATGCAGAAGAGTTCCCAACATGTAAACCGAACAAACCGCTTGAAAAGGTTGCATCATTCACATCATAAATAAGATTATCGTCTAGATATACTTTGATTTGATCACCAGCTGCTTTTACTTTGAGTCGATACTTTTGATCCGTATCGATCTTGGTATTTTTTTCAGCAATCACAGTGGCGGTTCCATTTTCAAGCTTCATTAGCTTGATTGTATCAGTTGAGGCATCAATGTTAGCGACATATCCGTTTTTTGCATTTGCATCTGCGCGGAATACGAGTGCACCTGAACCTTTTCCTCCTTTATCACCTGAAATAGTAATTTCTGTCTCGTAACTAAATTGATCTCCCTGATCCTCACTCATAATAAATGCATCGCCGTCAGAATTTCCTCGTTTTCCATCATTGGTATCGCTCCATGTACCATTTACTGTTTTCCACCCGGACAAGTTCGTCACAAAGTTGGTTTTGTTTATAAATTCCACATTACGAAACGTAGCAGTAGAATTCCATGCAGTTAATCCAAACTGTCCATTTTCAAAGGATGAGTCTGTTCCTTCAACAGCTTGCTTACCATCGAGGAAGACTTTTAACTGGCTTGCCTCTGCCTCTACTTTTACATGATAGGTTTGAGACGTTTCAAGATTAATTGATTTTGAAGCAATATCGGTTACCTTCCCTTGATCGATTTTACTTAACGTTACGAGATCTTTTTCTGCATCCACTTTTGCCATATATGCGCTGGTTGCATCTGTGTTCGAACGAAAAACAAGCCCCCCCGCTCCTTCTCGACCATTCTTTTCAACAAGAGTAATGTCCCCTTCTAGCGCAAAAGATCCACCCTTTTGAGGTGACAAGGTATACGAATAAACACCGGACTGTCCGTTTGCTTGAATACCGCCGTCAGGACCAAACTCGCTTGCATATTTCCAATTTTTCAAATCTGGAGAAGTATAGAACATCACTCTATCTTTCGCAGCTAGAGACATCACCCATTGATTTGTCTCATCGTGCCAAAAAACTTTGGGATCACGCCAGTCGGGAATGGGTGCATCCGGCATAACAGGATTACCCTCATACTTTTTCCATGTCCTTCCTTTATCATTGCTGTACGCAATACTTTGAACTTGTCCCTTTTCCCCAGAATGGGTAAAGATTGCAACCATCGCTTCTTTACCAAATCCCGCTGTATTGTTCCAATCAATGACCGCACTTCCTGAGAAAATATCGCCATTTTCATCAGGAGATAAGGCGATAGGAAGATGTTCCCAGTGTACTAAATCGGTACTGACGGCATGCCCCCAATGCATCGGTCCCCACGTTGTTCCATAAGGATAGTACTGGTAAAAAAGATGATATTCCCCGTCATAATAAACCATTCCATTTGGATCGTTCATCCAGTTAGCTTCTGGAGAAAAATGAAATTGGTTACGATAGTTTTCTTGGTAGTATCCCGGGTCCTCCGCAAATGCGGGAACCGCTGATGATAAGGCAAAGAAAGATGCCATCCCTACCGTCAACAGCTTTTTCACAGGTTTTTTCAAGTCGTTTCACCCCTTAAATTTTTTACATCACTCGACTTATGCTTGTTCAGATTGGTTTCGCAAACAATCAAGTAATACAGCGGCAATGATGACTCCACCTTTCACAACGAGTTGCCAGTAGTAGCCGATATCAAGCAGTACAGATTTTTAGCGTAAGCATGTGTTAGAATGTTTCCCTCAAAAAAACGCTTGCTACATTCTACTCCAAAAGCAAGGTGCTGTTGTTTGTGGTTGTATTATATAGCAGTTGGCTTCCCACATTTTTCATTTTATAGTCTACGATTATTTAGTACGAAGTCGGTCTAAAAGAACGGCAAGAATGATGACTGCTCCTTTTATGACAAGCTGCCAATAATAGCTTACATTTAACAAAGTGAGACCATTACTAAGAACTCCCATAATGAGTGCTCCGATAATCGTTCCGCGAATGGTTCCAACCCCACCGGTAAAGCTCGTTCCGCCGAGAATAACAGCGGCAATCGCATCAAGCTCGAAACCATTACCGGCTGTTGGCTGCCCGGAATACAGTCTGCCCGCAAGTACTACGCCCGCAAGCCCTGATAAAAGACCGCTGATTACATATACCTTAATGAGCGTGGCTCCTACTTTAATCCCAGTCAGACTGGCAGCTTCTTCGTTTCCGCCGATAGCATAGACGTGACGTCCAAACATTGTATATTTTAAAACGAAGAAAGTAATAACATAAATGAAAGCCATAATGAAAATCGGGGTAGGAATGCCTACAATATCCCCCGCACCAAAAAACTTAAATAACGGATCTGTCAATACGATTGGATATCCTCCGCTAATTACGTAAGCAAGTCCTCTGATATATGTAAAGCTTCCTAACGTTACAATAAATGCCGGAAGTTTTACTTTAGCCGTTAAATAGCCATTCACAAATCCAGCCGCCACACCAATTGCCACGCCGGCTGCCATGGCAACGATAGCATTGACTCCCTGCTGGGAAAGCATAACAGATATCACACCGGACAATGCGACTGTAGAACCGACGGATAAATCAATTCCGCCAGTCAAAATAACAAATGTCATTCCTGCTGCTAAAATAGCGATAATAGAGATTTGCTTTAATACATTCAGAAGATTATTTACCTCTAGAAAATTAGGGGTGAGAACTGATAGAACAATGCACATTAACACAAGAATTACGATCGTGCTATACTGATTCCATACCTCTTTCATATTCAATTTTCCCTTGGTACGATTAGCCTGTAAAACTGACATGTCTGTTTTCATGCTATCTCTCCTGTCGCATAATACATAATTTTTTCCTGCGTCACTTCAGCTCTTGGCAAGTTCGCTCTGATTTTTCCTTCATGCATAACTAGAACCCGATCACTTACACTCAATATTTCTGGAAGCTCGGAAGAAATCATAAGAATAGCCATTCCCGACTTCGCCAATTCATCAATAATTTTATAAATCTCAGCTTTGGCCCCTATGTCAACACCGCGAGTCGGCTCATCCAGAAGCAGCACTTTTGGCTGGATAAGAAGCCATTTCGCCAACACAACCTTTTGTTGATTGCCCCCGCTTAAATTGATTACCTTTTGTTCAGGAGATGAAACTTTAATACGTAACTTCTGAATATAATCTGCTGCCTCTTGATGAATTTCTTTCCAATTTAAAATTCCGGCATTGGTATACTTTTGCATCATTGTCATCGCTATATTCTCTTTAACAGACAAATCGAGAAACAATCCTTGTTCTTTTCTGCTTTCTGGTACAAGAGCAATACCATTCTCTATCGCATCCCGATGACAAGCAATATCAGCCTGTTTCCCGTTAATCCAAATCTCGCCTGATTTATTGGCAACAGATCCAAAGATAGTTCGAACAAGCTCCGTTCGTCCTGCCCCGACTAATCCTGCAAGTCCTACTACTTCCCCGGGATATACCTGCAAGTTGATCTTGTCTATCACTTTATTATCGGACAGTCCCTTAACCTCCAAAACAGGGACCTTCTCTTTTACCTCTGCACCGCTATTCGGTTTTCGTTGGAATATATCCTTCGGTTCACGGCCTACCATTAATTTCACTAAATGATCTGGATTCGTCTCTTCAATCGGCATACTGCTCACCCACTGACCATCCCGAAATACAGTGCAGCGGTCGGAAATTTTGAAAATCTCATCCATTCTGTGCGAAATATATACGATTGCAACGCCTTGGGCCTTTAACTGATCAATAATAACAAATAGCTTATCAATTTCTTTGTCTGTAAGCGTTGCTGTTGGTTCATCCATGATTAATACTTCCGCTTGAAACGAAAGCGCACGCGCAATTTCAACCATCTGCTGCTCTGCAATACTCAAGGATGACACGAGCGTTTTGGAATCTAACGTTGAACCGATAGATTCCAAAACCACAGCCGCTTTCTCATACACTTCCGCCCATTTCACCATGCCAAATTTATTTTTCGGCAAAACGGTTCCCATGAAAATGTTTTCAGCAATTGTTAAGTTAGGAGATAACTTTAATTCCTGATGGACAACACTAATTCCATTCAATTTCGCCTCTAAAGGATCTTTCCATGTCACATTTTGATTCTTATACTCTATCGTTCCGGAATCCGGCTGATACACGCCACATAAAATTTTCATCAAAGTGGATTTTCCTGCGCCATTTTCCCCCATAAGCGCATGCACTTCCCCTTTATACAGCTCCAGCTGTACGTTATCAAGCGCTTTCACACCAGGGAACGCTTTGCTTATACCCGACATTTTAAGAATAGAATTGCCTTTTGCCATAGGACCGGCTGTCGTCTTAGGATGCTTCACAGTATCCCTCCTTTTATGTATTATTGCAGCACGAACGCTTGGTAACTCCTACAAATCTTTGATCCTACCAACCTTTATAGCTGCCAACTGTTTCTTGTGTGACTAGTTCTACTGGTACCTTAATCTCAGATTCTACTTTTTCTCCATCAATAATTTTCATGCCAATCTCAACAGCTTTTTTTACAATTTCATCAGGATGCTGCGCAGATGTTGCCACAAAGCTTTTGTTCTCTTTAAGAGCGTCTACTGCTTCCGGAGCACCGTCAACTCCCACAATAAAGAACTCCTTATCACGTTTAGCTTGCTCAGCAGCAATCTTTACTCCAAGTGCTTCAGGGTCATTAATTGCAAATACCGCATCGATTTTTCCGGATGGATTCGCTTGTAAAATATTTTCCATTACTGTTAACGCTTTTTCTCTGTTACCTTCACCGTTTTGCTTTGCTACAACCTTGACATCTGTTCCTTTAATTGCATCCTCAAACCCTTTAATACGATCTGTTACAGCAGTTACTGGAGGTCCATCAATAATTGCAATATTCCCTTTGTTTTGTAAACGCTTTAGAAGATATTCGCCAGCAAGCTTCCCTGCTAAGTAATTATCAGAAGCTACAGTTGCATCTACTCCGCCGTCTGCACCAACATCAACTGCGATAACCGGAATGCCTGCTGCCTTTGCTTGTTGTACAGCTGCTGCAATTCCTTTTGAATCTACTGCATTTAAAAGAATCATATCTACCTTTTTCGTAATAAAATCTTCTACCTGTGCCATTTGCTTCGATAAATCATAGTCAGCGCTTACAACAATCGCCTCACCGCCAAGTTCCTTAGCAGCCTCTTTAGCCCCTTTTGACATAGAAACAAAGAATGGATTACTTAATGTACCTACCGTTAAACCTATTTTAATCTTTTTGTCCTTTGAGTCTGAAGCGGACGAGCTAGTTTTGTCACTGCTTCCGTTACTGCAGGCTGCCATCATAAGCAGCAATAAAACCATGAAAGGTGCCAACACTTTGTACATAGCTTTTTTCATTTTTCTTTCTCCCCTTTTTTCTTTTAATAGTTCCCCTTGCCTCTTCTTGCTCATTTTTGGACACTCGGCGGAAACGTTTCCAATTCTTTGCTTACTTTTTGTACATAGCTTTTTTCATTTTCCTTTCTCCCCTTTTTTCTTTTAATAGTCCCCTTGCCTCTTCTTGCTCATTTTTGGACGCTCAGTAGAAACGTTTCCAATTCTTTGCTTACTTTTTGTACATAGCTTTTTTCATTTTCCTTTCTCTCCTTTTTTCTTTTAATAGTTCCCCTTGCCTCTTCTTGCTCATTTTTGGACACTCAGTAGAAACGTTTCCAATTCTTTGCTTACTTTTTGTACATAGCTTTTTTCATTTTCCTTTCTCTCCTTTTTTCTTTTAATAGTTCCCCTTGCCTCTTCTTGCTCATTTTTGGACACTCAGCGGAAACGTTTCCAATTCTTTGCTTACTTTTAATCATTTGATCATCGTATACCTTGGTATATGAGATCAAATGTGATTATTCATGATTATAATTGATGAATTTGTAAATTACAATGATTTTTTATTATTTTTTTCCATAAATCACACTTAATTCCATTAATGATTTATTTAACAAATAAAAAACCATATAAAGCTATTTCAGCTTTATATGGTTTAAAAATAGTCATCATACACTATGGACAAACGACATACACATCAATCCCAATTTCTTTAACTTACCATTTTTCAGCTTAATTATTGTATCCTTTCCTCGCTGTTAGGTTGTCAAGGGCAAAAACCATCCTTGACAACCACAGCGTGAAAGGATCCGGGGTAGGTAAGCTGAAAAAAGGATAACTCTGTCCACCGACGGATGGATCATAACACAAATAAAAACATTTGGGATGTATTTGTTGACAGTTTCGTTCATATCAGGTTACTGCTTCGCTAATCTTACTTTCCCCTCAATAGAGCTTTGCTTCTTCCTCGATAAAGATATGCAAGCAGTAATAATACAAGCTCCCCCTAGAATAGTTAGCATATCAGGCACTTCTGCCCAGAACAAAAATCCCCACATCGTATTAAAAACAATTCCAATATATCGAGTTATTTCTACAACAATAACATTCTCATGGGTAAAAGCTTTCGTTAAAAATATTTGGCCTAACAAAGAAATAACTCCTATACAGACAAGATAGAAAAGTTCGAGTAATGTGGGTACCACGAAGTTATTCCACATAAGCGGAATAGATACCAGAGTAGCTGTCGCCAGGAAATAAAAGACAATCTCGTACGAATAATGCTCTTTACTTAAATAGCGTATAGATGTTGCTGCTCCTGCAGCAAATAAAGCACTAAGAATGCCAACAAACGCATATATAGAATACGTAGAATAATGAAATGGCTTAACAAGTAAAACGGCACCCAAAATAACAAAGGGGAGTAAAAAAAGCACTTTTTGGGACATTCTTTCCTTTAAAAATACAGCAGAGAGAATAATTACGAAAAAGGGCGATAAATGAGCCAATATACTTGCATCAGCAAGCGGTATTTTAGAAATCGTATAAAAATAGGCAAGCAGATATAGGGCACCAAGAACACCACGTACTGCAAGCATGGGAACTCCTTTTGCAGAGAATACTACTTTACTGTGCCTCATCATGAAATAGATGATAATAGTCCCGATTATACTCCTAAAAAACACGACTTCTGCTGAAGGGATTGACAAACTAACCGCTTTTACAAGAGCATTCATAATACTAAAAACAAGGGAAGATAAAATCGCAAGAACAACACCGTTTTTCATTTTTCTCCCCCCCCATTTCATTAAATATGGCATCTACGTCATTCTGTGTAGTATCAACGAAAACTTCTGGATAAAAAGAGTCTTCAACCTTTTCTTTTATAAATTTCTTCCATCTTTTCTCAAAGTAATTGATTAAACTCAACGTTTGCGACATAGGAATATTTACTCTTTAGGCTAAACCATAAATAAGCTTTATTTTTTTATAGTCTTCAAAAGGAATTCTCGGAAGAATCCACTTTCCATTTTGATCTTTATACACTTGCCTGTAAGGAACCGAAGAGAAATCGAAATACTTTCCATTATCATCATTCTTTTTTCACTATTCAAAACTAGCTTAAACAGCAAGTCGTTATGAGTTTTTCATCTCTGCTCATGCCCATCAATCTTAAGAAAAGAAACTTTCCTAACTCCTACAAAAAAACTTGGCACGAGGCCAAGTTTTTTACTTCTTATTCATCTGCTTGCCGCTTTTCTTCTGGCTCTGATACTGTGCATTGCCCTGCTCAGCACCGAACTCCACATCGTTATGTGCACCTTGCTGGCTCAATTGCGCCATTTTTTGGTTTTTATTTTGCTTTCCAGCGCCTCCCATTGCTATCCCTCCTTTATCCGTAATCGTTACTACTATGCGCTTTCATACGCTTCTTATACATGCAGCCAATTACTGCGGGGAAATTCCTTTTTCATATCACTTCAGGAAACATTATGATATACAAGAAAAACCCAAATCCTACATTCGGATCTGAGCTTTTGAAACAATGCTTATTCCTACACAGTTCTATTTTTTGCGGCGCAATGCACTAATTAACGCTGCAATCGAAACTAACAGAGCAATAATAGATAGAATCATTGGGGTTGTTTGTGTACTGCCAGGATTTGATTGTGTTTTTGCTGTATCTTTTATTGCATGATCCTGGCTCTCTGTTGAAGAAGCTGTGCTAATCTCAGTAATAGAATGCGCCGTTTTGCTTCCTTCTTCTCCTGTCCATTCCACAATACTGCCATCCTTATAATATTGGTACGCATCCCAAGCGGCTTTCTGTCCACTGGCCGGGTTTTTGGCTACAAAGGTGAACTGTTGAAATTGTCCAGGTAAAATACCTTCACCAGTTGCTGTCCATGTAATGGATATTACTTTTTCAGATGCATCCTTCTGTTCACTAAATGTCCATCCAGATACAGGTTGATATTGTTCAAACTCTAATCCGGCAGGAATTTTCAAGGTAACTTTCGTTGTGGGTATATCTTTTTCAACAGGTACCTTCACTGTATATGTTTCCCATGCTCCCGTTGTAGAGGCATTTGGCTTTACAGTTACGTGAGCACTTGCAGATACTGAAAAAAGAACCATTGCCGCTATTGTTGGAATAAACGTTGCTATTAACCTTTTCATTTTTCTCATATTTCATAATCCCCTTACCCTCTTTATTGTCGACTCCCTACCGTCAAATGAAAGTCTATATCAAAACTGTCCAGAGACGTTGTCAGTCCATGAACCTGTATAATCCATCGCCCTGTCATATTTAAATACATCCCTTTTGTTTGAAAGCTTCCTGTTGATACAGCTGGAACCCTAAATGTCTCTTTTCCCATCTCCATGTCTAGCGAAGAAACAGTCAATGTAAGTTGTTCTATGTCGGTAACAGGCTGTCCATTCCTATCCTTCAAATCAACATTAAATGTATTCATTCCCACTGTATTAGGACTAATGCTTAAAGTGAGCTGATCCCCATTATCCAACTGCTTTGTTTCATGAAAAGGTCCTGTTGCTGGTATCGGAGGGGTTGGCAAATTCGTTAAAAGCGCTGCGAGCACCATCACAATGATCCCTAAGCTCCATTCAACGCTTGCTGCAGCCCCAAGCCCTTTACTTCGGCGTATTTTGCTCTTCACCAAATGAACAATACCTAGTACACCCATCCCTACAAATAGAATAATCTTTGCTAGCAAGGTTTGTCCGTAACCTGTATGAAAAAGAGAAGTGATTGTTGGAACAAAGAATGTGCTATTGACCATTCCCGTAACAAAAATAACTGAAACAGCTGCCATTGCCCAGGGAGAGAATCGGCGAATTGCATCCCAATACAGTGACCCGTCTCTCTTATGATTTGCTGCACCGGCATTATCGGCAGGTGAGAGAAAAACAATTCCAGCTAGCCCTCCTACCCACAAGGAGGCAGCTAATAAATGGAAAAAACCCAAGAAAATCGCTATCTCCCTATACCTGGAGCCAGCAGCATGGCCGGTGAAGGCTTTCGTTACAAGCAGTCCCACTATGAGCATCAGCGGGATTCCCCATGCTTTAGAAGAAGACAGACTTCCTCGTTTAATAGCAGTATAGGTTGCCGCAGAAAGCAAAGTAACGAGAATCATTTGAATAACCCATATTTGTCCAAAGCCAGGGAGACCTAGAGTTTCCCTCAACAACGAGAAATGAAATGCATTCGACCACGGTACATCTGCACTCAGTGTTGTTTGCAAAGGAAGATTAAACAACAGGCTGACTGTAATTCCAAGCAGCGATAACCAAAGGATGGCCTGACTTCGTGATTGAACTTTAGCAGCCTTCTGATCATCTGACTTTCGAATAATAAGATTAAAAAATATAACACCTATATAAAGAGAAAAACCCGTATACAAGAGCCCTCGCTCAATAAGCATATCCGCCCCCGGTATATAGCCAGCAGTTTGTGCTTGTGAAGTATTAGAACTTTCTTCAGCAGTTCCGATATGAAATGGAATCACCCCTTGAATAGGATGGCCATCTGCTGAAATCACTTTCCACTGAATGGAGTAGGTACCATTTGGTATATCCGCTTTCAAGCTGGCTTCCATTATCCTTGGATTCTCTTTATTGACATGAGCATTGTTTAAATCTACACGATTTCCTGAAGCATCCACCACAATAAGAGAATCGAAGCTAGAAGACTGAATCGTCTCATCGAATTCAATGCTTACAATCGAAGGCGCTTTAGTCAAAATCTCATTTTCCATAGGGTTTGCTTTAGTAATATAAGCATGTGCAGATGTAAAAATAGGAGACAACATACTATATAAAAAGAAAAACACGATCCAGAAACCCGATTTCTTGATATGTATCAAATGCTGTTCACCAACTCTCTCCTTCCTCTCCCTAGTTCCTAGGAGATACTGAAACTAACCATTCATTCGTTGTGCAATATCATTATGGCACCAAAATGTGAGGAAAATGCGAAGACCTTGTGAATAATGTTAGATACCTCATGTTTTTATGGCGATCATGCCCGCTTTCTTCCAATCATAAAACATATGTTTGAAAAAGCTGTTCAGCCGTGAATGCAAAACATATCAAATGCAATTATTGTATAATACGGACAAAGAGAGACAGTCTATGTTTCGTCCTGAAAAGATAGCATGGATTGTCTATTATTGAAAATCCCCTTCTCTTTATGATAAAATAAAAACAAACGTTCGCCTCGGGTAGGGGTGATATAAGGTAAAGACTTACAACGCTTACTTATTCGTTACATAAGAATAGCAGGAGGTTAACAAATGATTAAACAAATTGCAACAGTTGCAGTCTATGTAGAAGATCAACAGAAAGCAAAACAGTTTTGGACAGAAAAGGTTGGCTTTGAAGTAGTGGCGAACCATCCAATGGGGCCCCATGCAACCTGGCTTGAAGTTGCTCCTAAAAATGCTGAAACCCGCCTGGTTATTTATCCGAAAGCTATGATGCAAGGTTCAGAAGGGATGAAAGCATCTATCGTATTCCAATGTGATGACGTATCAGCTGCATATGAAAAATTAAAGTCTAACGGTGTTGAATTCTTAGGTGAGCCGCAAGAAATGCAGTGGGGAACATTTGTACAATTCAAGGATGAAGATGGCAATGTGTTCTTATTAAAGCAATAGTAAATAGGGCAGATTCATGGAACTGAATCTGCCCTATTTACTATATCCTGTATTCATGCCGAAATTTGTTTCATACATATCTAAGAAACGACTAGCCTATAGCATTTAAACTGTGAGCAGGGAGGGATAAATTTCGGAGACTCCATAAAACTATTTTCATTCCACCGTAACGAGCGTTTTCCGCTGTCCATCCCAACGCCATGGAATCCTATGTCCCTGCAAATGGAAGCCGCCCAGCCACTGATCAATCCCATTCATAGCTATCCAGTCTCCTTCCCCAGTAAGGATGCGGTGTCCTGTATCAGTCAGGATGAAACGGCTATTATGAAATTTCGAGATGTGGTCGTTACAAGAGGGAAATGATGACGTGCTCTCCATTGCTATTAAAGGATACGAACCTTGAGACATTCTGTTCAGGATATCCCAATACTGTAAATCTCCCATGCCGTACCAACGCTCTTGTGTCCCTGCTTGATGAAAGAGTTCCCATGCATAGGCAGGTCCTTTATGCAGAAGCTCTAAAGTTGCTTGCTCTACTTTCCCGATCCCGTTATAGAGCGAGGGAAATCTTGATAAGTGGAATAGGAACGCTTCCTTCACGAACGGGAGTGCTGATATGTCCCCTTGGACAGCTCCTTGCTTCAGTTTTTCAGCTACTGAGTCTCCATTCACAATATGCAGCATTTGTTTTCTCCTCCATGCATACGTGATAGCAAATATGCAGCAAAAAGTACTTATCATACATAGAAATCCGCATACCATATAGCATATCATATCCGCTTTTTGTAGGCAGAATCTAGACTGCTCTTGCTTGTATTACTATAGTATCCATAAATCAACATGCTTTACTTAATATGAACACTCGTTGGTTAAATAGAATAGAGGCTTTAAATTAAAATAAAATCTTCGATACATATACAACAATGGTTACTGTAATTATACTCAGTAAAGTAGACATCAAAACGGCTTGTGCTGCATACTCAGGGTGATTTCCATATTCCAAAGCGAAAAGGGCACTGTTTCTTGAAGTCGGAAAAGAGCTTGCTATAAATAATGCCTGTGCTGTAATACCTTCCAATTTTAAAGTTAAAATAATAATAATTGCAATGAACGGGGAAAGGATTAGACGACCAATGAGGCTCAGAGCCAAAGGTAAAGAAAAGCGATTGATTTGTAAAAAAGCACTTTGTGCACCGAGTGTAACAAGTGCAATAGCTAGAAAAGCATTGGAAGTCTTTTCAATAGGAGTCCATAAGTATACAGGGATTTTTATAGATAAAGCACGAAGAAGCAAACCTAGCAAAAAAGCATAGAAGACAGGATTCTTCAGGAATACCTTAATAGCTTTCAATCCTTTGTTATTAACCGCCACAGAATTAAACAATCCATATGTATATGTAAGAAGATTTTGAAAAATCATTACGACAACTTGTATAGACGAACCTAAGGAATTATGTTGAAATACAAGTTGACTTACAGGCAGTCCGAAATTCCCGGAATTGCTTAGTACCACACTGTTTTTGAAGGTTACAGATAACCCCCGCTCAAACTTAAATAATTTGGATATTCCTGTACTCAAAATCATAAGACAAAGATTTTGTATGACTAAAAAACCAAGAATGCGTAAAAGTGTATCTCCCCCAATTTTACTTTGGTATATGTTGACAAAACTCACAGCTGGCATCAGTAAATAGTTGTTTAATTTTGACAAGGTATTCATATCCAATTTGAACTTTCGATGAAGAAACACACCGATCCCTATCAGAGAGAAAATGGGTACAATGACATTCAATATGATAAGCAGCAAAACATCCATAAAATATCAACTCCATTTCAAAACTATATAGACTAAATCCACGGGTAGTCTTTATATAAAAATACCAACTTTCCCCTCCTTCAAAATGGCTCGAATATTTGTATAAAAACGTTATAGGCATTGTTGTATTTTACTGTAAATGCCACATCATACGTCCCGCAGCTCTCGTCATGTATCTCCGAGATACCACTAAGCGGTAAACAAAAGTATTTTCCCGTGACAGGTTCACTGACTGTTATTCGCCCTGCTTCAGTGTGGATTTTTGCCGCTTTAACATAGCTCATAAAACTAAACCCAACAGCACCTTCTATATCATCCTGTAATGTTGCATCAAAGTCTTTTCCCTCATGATTCATTAAAATTGCTACAAGTTGCTTGGAGTTTCCATCCAATTGCTCCGCCTCCCCTCAACAATTTAATCATAGAACGAATAGCTGTTCAGTTAAAATACAAATAACGTATTGATATGTATACAAAAAAGGAATGATAACATATAAAAAGCGTGGGCATTGATCCACGCTTTCTTTAAATATCTTGTTTAAAATCTAATTTTTCAACAAATTGGACAAACTCTTTGACTACCTTCATTTCAAGTGATTTTTGGTGATAAAACATCCACGTTTTTCTTACAAGGGGATTCCCTTTTTTGTCTTTCAAATCGATTCGATATAGGTCTTGATGATCCTCAACAGCAACACTAGGAAGAATTCCATACCCTAAACCGTTCATAACCATCTCTTTGCAAGTATCGACCTTGTCCACCTCCATCCCGATTAATGGAGGCTGTGAAAATGTCCCGCTCCACCAATTATCAATCATTGCCTTTAGTAAAGTATCCGTTTCATATTCGATTCTTGGCAGTGAAGGCAAATCCCCAAGTTCAATCTTTTCCTTTGATGTGATACAGATGTTTTCCTCAAAGAGAAGCAATTTGGATTCTGCCCAATGGTAATCCCCGCGTACAATGCTGATATGAACATCCTGATTATACACAAGGTTAAATACTTCTCGGCTCCATCCTGTTGTGACTTTACAATTCACCTTTGGGAATTGTTCACAGAAAAGCTTTAAAAGACGTGGCAGCTTGTGCCTCGTAATATAATTAGAAACCCCTAACCGCAGGGTTCCACAAACCTCTTCATCCATATTAAGTGCCGTTTCCTTAATCTGACGCAGACGTTCCAACATCTCATTGGCACACTTAGCTAGATATTCCCCTTGAGGTGTGAATTGAACCCCTCTTGTTCCTCGTTGGACGATCGTTAGCTTAAACTCTTTCTCCATTTGCTGGATTCTTTTCGTTAATGATGGCTGCGAGATATATAAACTTTGAGCGGTTTTCGTGATATTCTTTTTTTCATAAAGAACCTTTAAGATAAGCCAATCTCGTTCATCCATTAGCTTTCCCTCCTTGACACTGCTATTGCTATGTTAATAATAATCTCTATACAGAAACATTATCACATAAATACAAAAGAAAGGAATGAACTGCAAAAAGCTCCATTTCTTTTTCAAGAAACCGTAACGATCCTTTAAACATAGCAAAAAGAGCCAACAACCTGTTGACTCTTTTCATTCACCTGAAAGATTTCTTGCACTTCATTAGGCTTTGCAGCACATCCCTCCACAAATCCATCTTCAAAGGCTGGAAATCCAAAGAATAATATTATTATATTTATTCCTTAATGAATTCTTTTGTACTTCTTACTGTATCAATCGGGCGAACTAGCTTCTCAATTTGTTCACGCTTTGGTTCTAAGAATGGAGGTAAGGATAATTTTTCCCCAAGCGTTTCATAAGGCTCATCCCCCATAAACCCTGGACCATCCGTCGCAAACTCAAATAAAATTTGTGGTGCAACCCTGGCGTACAACGACTGAAAAAAGTATCGATCTACATACCCTGATGTTTGGAATCCGAAGCTTTGCATGCGTTGAATCCATTCTTCTAAAACGGCGCGGTCTTCAACACGGAATGCTGCATGATGAACCGTACCAAAGCCTTGTCGCCCTTGAGGAAGAATAACGTTATGTTCTACAACAATCTGTGCACCATTCCCGCCCTCATCAACTTCAAATAAATGGAATGCCCCTTCTTTAGCGATTTCCTTAAATAATAGCACCTTTTCCAGCATTTCTTTAAAGTAATCAAAGTCCGCAATACGAATAAAAATAGGCCCTAATCCAGTAATTGCATATTCTAACGGGATCGGCCCTTTTTGCCATGGTGTACCTGAAGCAACCCCCTTGTTGAATTCATCCGAAATCAATTGATATTGTTGATCATCGAAATCAACGAAGGAAAGAGTCTTTTTGCCAAATTGCTCTTTGATTCCAGTATGCTTTACTTCTAGACGGTCAAAACGCTTTACCCAATACTCTAAGGCCGCATCACTGGGTACACGGAAGGATGTTTTGGAGATCTCGTTCGTACCGTGGAATCCTTTTGGAATGCCAGGGAAATCGAAGAAGGTCATGTCTGTTCCTGGGCTGCCTGTGTCATCTGCAAAAAATAAATGATAGGTTTGGATATCATCTTGATTTACAGTTTTTTTGACCAAACGCATTCCTAGAACATAAGTGAAAAACTCATAGTTTTTTTCAGCACTGCTTGTAATGGCTGTTACGTGATGTATTCCTTTTAGTCCGTTCATTTAAACTCCTCCAATTGAACCATAAATGGCGGTTATTTTTCAAAATAGGCTCTTGCTGCATATAAACATAAATCGTTTACTTGAAGATGTAAATTCAAATGACTCTTATGTATATTTAAAATGAAAAAGAGCTTTATCAAAAAATAGGCGAGACCCACCCTTCCTTCGAGCGAAGGAAGTCCCCTTGCGGGAAAGGAGCGTTAGCGAGTAGGTGGCGGGTAGTTCAAAAAGTTGAATAGATTCATCCATGTGAAAGGCCATAATTCCAATCCGCTCTACTCTTTTAATCATTTGCTTGCTACCTCCATTCCATACGAAGAGGTGCACTTCTTTTATTAAGGTTATATTTGTTTTTGAAGCCTCAGCGCAAAAACTTCAAGACCCTTGTATATCCTTAACATACTCTCAGACAAGCCCTTATGGAACATAAAATAAAACGAACTATCACCTATTATCAAGACTTAAATTAAAAAAACAAAAAATATAGGCTGTTAACATATTATACATGACTAATATGTTAACAGCCTATTTATTAGGATTACTCCTCAACAATCGCGCCCTTTTCTGGAATACCTGACGCAAGCCACTACTTGTGAATTTCTCCCAATGTCCATAATCAAGGCCGCTAAAACAACTTTTGATTGCTCAAAGAATAATTATCCTTTGTAGCTAATTTTCCAATGAAGTTAATAACTGTCTTCAGCCTACCCTGACAATGAGTTAACTCTTTGTTAGTTCGTAGCACCCTGCTTTATTTTCAATTTCTTTTCGTGTGGAACGGACCGTTTTATAAATAATGAAACTATCCATGCGATGGCTACTAGTCCGAATGCAAGTAAGAACGCGCTTTTCATTCCAGCAATCATCGCTAGAATTTGTAAGGTAGACTCATCTTCCTTAATCACCGTTTTTTCCATAAAACGAGTAGAACTATTGGTCATGATTGATACAAGTAATGCTGTCCCGACAGCGCCAGCCACCTGCTGGAGAGTACTGATAATAGCCGTACCGTGTGGATATAATGGAGGCGGCAATTCGTTCAAAGCATTGGTCATGATCGGCATCATGACCATTGAAATCCCCAACATTAATAGCGTATTGAAAATCATAATCGTGCTGTAGGGTGTTGACAATGTGATAAGGGCAAATTGCCACAGCGTATTTGCTATCAACCCCAATCCGATAAGCGCAAGCCACTTGGCACCAAATTTATCAAATAATCGGCCTGTAATTGGTGACATTATCCCCATGACAATACCGCCTGGCAACATGATCAAACCTGCCTCCAACGGACTGTAACCTAACGCATTCTGGAGAAAAATCGGCAACAACATCATCGCTGAAAACATCGCCATCATGACAATCATCATAATCAGCGTCGACATCCTAAAAATGTTGTATTTAAATGTTCTTAAATCTAGCAACGGTTGTGAAATCGTCAATTGCCTCCAAGTAAACAGGACTAAAGAAACAACGCCGATTGCAATTGGAACTAGGACTTCATTGCTCGACCAACCCCCATGTCCTTCACCAGAACTGCTGAATCCATACACAATCCCCCCAAAGCCTAAGGTTGAAAGTAGAAGCGATATCGGATCAATCTTCGGGTTAGTCGTCTCCGTCACGTTTTTGAGCATCACATATGCAAATATAATAACAAACAGTGCGATCGGCAGAACGCCGTAAAAGAGAACCCTCCAACTGAAATGCTCTACAATGATCCCTGATAGAGTAGGTCCAATCGCTGGAGCAAAAGTAATGACAATTCCAATTGTCCCCATTGCCGAACCCCTTTTTTCAATAGGAACGATGGAGAATACCACATTGGTTAGTAAAGGAAAGAGCAGCCCGGTACCCGCCGCTTGAAGCAGCCTTCCGACCAAAAGCACTTCGATCCCTGGTGCAATAGCCGCTACAAATGTCCCCACCGTAAACAAGCCCATAGCTCCAAGGAACAAGCTTCTTGTCGTGAACCGCTGAATTAAATAAGCGGTGACTGGTATAAGCACACCAATAACTAGTAGATATCCAGTTGTCAACCATTGCGCGGTACTCGGCGCGATTCCGAAGTCATTCATAATTTTCGGCAATGCTACGTTAAGTAGCGTTTCATTCAAAATGGCTACAAACACACCTAGAATCATAATCATGACCAACAAAAAGTTGCCTCTGCTCCCAAATGTCCCTCCGTCTTGAGTCGTTTCATTTTGATTTTTCAAATTCTTTCTCCTTTCGATTTACAAAATACCTAATTAAAATATGGTTACATCAACATTAGGAAAGTATCAACGATATAATCGTCAGTTCAGAACAATTGGCGTGGCTGTGCATTCCGTGTTAAGTCAAGCTCAGAAGTAAACTCTCCGGTGGAACATTGCGCAAAAAAGGGCTCGGTTCGCCTACACTGTAAAGCTGCAAGTAATGCATAGCCCGGGTACAGGCGGTGTAGAACAATCTGCGCAAGCTCTCATCACCGTATACTTGTGCAGATGCGTCATAAATGATAACCGCGTCGAATTCGATACCTTTGGCCAAATACGCCGGCATGACGACAACGCCTTGCTCGTATTCAGTCGATCCACTCTTCACGAGCTTAATTTCTTCGATGCCGCTCAAGGAATCGTATGCAGCGGTGCTTTCCACTGCAGATTTGCATATAACCGCTATTGTGCTATACTGCCGTTTTCGTAAGTCTGCAACTTTGGAAGCTATGGAGCGATGCAATTCAGCGCGATTGGACAGTTGCATCAATATAGGCCTCTCGCCATCGCGTTCAAAAGCGGTAATCCGTTCGCCGTCAGGTACGAGTCCGCGTGTAAATTCGACGATCGGTCTTGTGGACCTGTAGCTGCGGGTCAAGTTGATCGCAACCGTTTCATCCGGACCGAATAAGCCAGTAAGCGTGTGGAAGTTGACCATTTCGCTGGCATGGGCGAATATTGCTTGGTTAAAGTCACCGAGCACGGTCATTCTTGCCGAAGGAAACAAACGTTTCAAAAACTCGAATTGAAACGGAGAATAATCTTGCGCCTCGTCTACAAGTACATGTTTGATCGAGCTGTTCGTCTGAAAGCCTTGAATCAGCTCTTTCATCAGTAAAAACGGAGTAGCATCTTCGTAAAATAGTTTACCTTCGTCCAGCATTTTCACAGTCAATAGGCAAATATCCGGCCACTCCTCGGGTGCTTCCCGGTCCATCCACTGTTTGATCTGGACGGGATCGATAAAAAACTGCTTGTATATTCCCTTAATGTTGACGAAACGAAACGCCTTGATCCATTTTCGCAACGGCTTTAACTTCTGACGAACAATCAAGCGGGCTAACGCTTCAGGCTCGATTTCATAATCATGAATCGACTCTCCTTTAAAGCCGCGTTTTTCCGCTAAGTAGGTATATGCCTTATGGTAATCCTCATTGCTAAGCAGTTCGATTTCCTCCTGTACCCATGGCTTAGTCCGTTCGAGCTTCTCGGCTTCATCTATTTGCTTAATTAGCCAATCCTTCAATTTTTCAAGTCTGCTATGAAAGCGAAGCGAGGTGTCGCTGCTATAAAACTTTTCCGCGATTTGCTTAGCAGTTACAATTGTTTTTCCTCTGAAGATAATCCCTTTGAATACCATTCCGGATGATTCCAGCGACTCCCTGTATGATTTGATCGCCTCAAAAAAACGAGTGGTAGCCTTGAATCGGATACTCGCAATCCTTATTCCGTATAATGGGTTATCCACTGCAGTCAAAACATATTCCAATTGATCGTAAGGATTCTCAACTTGAAACTCGCTTTTCAGCCGATGGTCCAAGTATTGCTGAAATGTGACCTGCTGCATATTCTCTTCGCCGAGTTCTGGCAACACATTGGAAACGTAACTATTAAACATCGAATTAGGCGAAAAAAGAATGATTTGATCGGCATTCAGCATATCTCGATATTTATAGAGTAAATAAGCAATCCGCTGCAGGGCAGCCGATGTTTTACCGCTGCCAGCAGCGCCGTGTACAATGAGCATCCGCCCGCGATCGTGCCGGATGATCCGGTTTTGCTCCTGTTGAATGGTGGCTACTATATTGTGCATATGTTTGTCTGTACCTTTACCAAGCACCTGCTGTAAAATCTCGTCACCAATAGTGAGACTGGTATCGAACATGGATTGGATAATGCCGCCGCGGATGAGATATTGCCACTTTTTCTCCAGTACGCCATGGATGACACCTCCAGGTGCAGCATACTTGGCGAGACCAGGCTGGTAGTCGTAGTAGATACTCGAGACCGGAGCCCTCCAGTCGTAAATAAGGAAATTTTCTCCGCTTGTATCCGTGAGCGTAGAGATGCCGATATAGATTCGTTCCGCAGTTGAAGTTCCTTCTTCAATGAAATCGATTCTACCAAAATAGGGCACCTCTTGCATACGCCGCAGCGCAGATAATCTCTTAGATGCATGTCTATGGGTGCTTTGGCTTACGGACAGAGCTTGAGTCTCTTGTCTCAAGCCGATGATCGTCTCAAGATAATCGTCGAAGGTATCAATATTAACCTTTACTTCATCCCAAAAGTGTTTGCGGATATTCACAATCTCCATCCGACGCCTGGAAGTTTCGCCCTCCAATCTATTGATTTGCTCTGTAATTGTCTCCATTACGCTGTTTACTCGTTCTTGCTCCTGGCGAAGTTCCACGTTCATATCAAACACTCCTTTAAAAAAATAAAAATAGGGGTTGACTGAAAAGGGTTTTATGATATATAATTAAAATAGGTATATTATAATCAAAAACCAATTCACGGTGTATCTATATAAATTTATCATAGTTCCTCATTTTTATCAATGTATTTACACGACCATCGCTATGATGGATCATAATTGCTGCAAATTTAAAGGAAGAAAAACCCTATTTTACAAGACAAATAACTTACAAAAAATAATATCCAAATATACGATCATTTAGTGGTAGCGTCAGGAAAATACGGATTTACCACGTTAAGGAAATTCCAATATTAAAAAGCCCAATTTCTTAGCATTAATATTAAGAAATTGGGCTTTTTTTCGTTACTCCATTAAAGCTCCCTTTAATGGAATAACGAAAATATGGTCTCAATCCTAAAATTACTTAGTTCTTACTGAACTAACGCTACCCTTTAGTTTAAGCGAAGTGTTTCACAAATTTTTCTCTACTTGTTGTTTAAGTACCTAAAATAACAAATATATATGAATCCTGATTCTATTCACTTTTAATTAAAACACTAAAAACGTATAAATTTATAAGTTTTATGGGGTATATCGCGTAAGAAAAAAGAGGATATACGCCCTATATTGGACATAGTATCCTCTTCTAATTATAGTATGTTTAACAAGTGCAGCTCGTTTTATTTTCTCCAGCTAACATACGTTTAGCCCTAGAGGCTTCATGCCGCCTCTTTGTCCTAATGGATATCCTTCTTCTTAAAACGTCCTCCCCGCACCTCAGAGATGTTGGCAACCGCAAAAAATGCTGATGGATCAATATCCTCCACAATGGATTTCAGCTTGGATTCCTCCAAACGGGTAATGACAACAAAAATCACCTTCTTATCCTCTCCCGTATAAGCACCCTCGCCATTTAAATACGTAACACCGCGGCCCAAGCGTGCTAGAATGACATCCCCAATCTCCTTATGCCGTTCGCTAATAATCCAAGCCGACTTGGATTCATCAAGCCCTAAAATTACAACATCGATCGTCTTAAAGGCAATGAAGTATGCCATAAGGGAGTACATAGCCCGGTCCCATCCGAACACGAAGCCGGCAGCGCCTAAAATAAAAATATTAAAAAACATGATAATTTCACCAACAGAGAATGGCAGCCTTCTATTGAACAGAATAGCCATAATTTCTGTTCCATCCAATGATCCTCCGTTTCGGATAACCAATCCTACACCAGTGCCAAGGATAATTCCTCCAAACACTGTGGCGAGCAATACATCCTCTGTTAGTCCCGGCACTGGATGCAACAGAGATGTAGCAATTGAGAGAACAATGATCCCAAATAATGTAGAAACAGCGAATGTTGTCCCAATTTGCTTCCGTCCAAGAAAGAAAAACGGAAGATTCAGCAGGAAAAGAAACATCCCTAAGTTTACACCTGTTAGGTGAGACAGCATAATCGAAATCCCTGTAATGCCCCCATCAATTACATGATTGGGAATTAAGAAGATTTCAAGCCCCACCGCCATCAATATAGCTCCTATAGCGATTAAAAGCGCCCTTTTGACCATACCGGCTTTCGTCAATTTTTTGTGTTCAACCTTCTGTTTAATCTGTTCTGCTAGTTCCATGCAGAATTCCCCCTTCCGCTCCTTTTGTGTATACATGAAATGCTTTCTGCAAAATTACAGGGCTTCCAACCAAATGAATGTAATGTCTATCCAACTTCTATACATATCTAATATTTATCAGACAGACAAAGTAATACTATAACACTGACAATAGAATACATCAAACTGTAACAATTATCTCATCTTTTTTATTATAACAGATTTCCCCTACTTTTCCGACTTAAATAGTGAGGATTAAACCCTATATTTACGTATGCCCTATACTAGAGGAGTACGCAAAAGAAATGAAATTATGTATAATTCGTTTAGCACTTCACATAGTTTCTATATGTCAAGAATGCCCTGCGTCAAAAAATAATGCCTTCCGACAGCAGAATGTTTATGCCAATACAGCAGCATTATAAATTTATTTCCATTACCAGTTCACAAATTAGTCAAATTTTTTAGAAAATTTATAATTTTTAGTATTTACAAAACCCGACATTTTTTGTATGATAAGTACAAGCAATACCTACTACCTTAGAAAAGAAGGTGATACCACTTAAGCAGCGAACAGTACAGCGGACAGGAGGAAAAATAAGTCAAACGAAGGAAAGGTGATTCCAGTGGAGCGAGTAAGGCGAAGGCGTACAGCACATAGGCCGGGGCATAGAAGTCGTTTTTAGAAAAACTCTCTAGCTATGGGGTGATCTTCCTAATATAAAACCATTGAAAGGATTTCAGCATAATGAATGAAGAAATAATGTAAGCGGCCTTGTGATTCCTAAAAGGATGAACAAGGCCGCTTACTGTCGTTTTATATGCAGTTTTCAGCATAAAGTACTAGAAAGATAAAAAATTGAAATCTAGCTATCCCCCAGTTTAGGTTCAATCATATTTTGAAAAAAAATTCATCATTTGGCTAAATGCTTTTTGTGCTGATTTTACATTATATTTTGAAGAGTACGAGTCACTAAATCCATGTTTACCGTTGAATTTATATATCTTGACAGCATTTTTATCTAAAGTTGAAATTAAATTGTCCACATTAAATGATTGTTCTTCTTGCGGAAAGAATAGCATTACAGGAGATTGAGGTGAGATTGTTGCATAATTCCTAATACGTGAACCATAGTATCCAACTATTCCATCGATAGATTCTTCCTTACTACATAACCAAGCAACTGTTGCTCCTACACTAAATCCAACGATAAATATCTTTTTATATTCATTTTTAACCTCTAACAATACATCTTTTATTTTATGTAAAGCGTTATCGAAACCCACGTTCTCCATAAAATTATGATAAGCAATTTCCTCTTGAGAATAATCAAAAGGAGTATCACGTTCTAATAAATTTGGACAAATAACATCAAAATTCTGTTCTGATAATAATTCACAAAAACTCTTCATATGTTGGTTAATTCCATAAATTTCGTGGATTACAATGATTACAGCATCAGACTTGTTGTGTACTAATTTAATCATTTTGCACCTCTCCTGAACCGACTCGCCCATTAGGTAATTTAATACAATATTATATCCTTCCTTCTTCAACTACCTGCACGTTATTCAATAAAAAAGCCTTACTCCTTTTTGAAGTAAAGCATCCGTTACTTTAAGTGTAGCACATGACAAAGTTAGTAAAGAACAATAAATAAAAACATTCCTATGAGACACCACTGTTTATGGTAATTTTCAGGTGATATACTGGAGGTAGATTACTCATCTAATAATGAAGGGAAGGTTTACTCGTATGGAGGTAACATTTACAGTAAGCAGGTTGAACAAGGTTTTCTTAAGTCCCTCTTTAGCTGTATTACCAATTGGCTAAAAGAGCGCGAATAAACATAAATACTCTGAGAATTGATCCCAGAGCATGACATCGCCTTTCACTCAATGACTTCAAACCATAACGGAGATTGACTCTCAGGATCGCCATTGTAGTTGACCGTAATTTCTTCTCCCTCCTGAATATCCTCCATGGCATAGAAGTCAATCGATCCGTTTTCAATATTCGTAATATACCTCGCATTAGGCGTGTAGGAGTGATTGTATAAAGAACCATACCCTAAAGCAATAGCTTCATTCTCTCCCCAATGGAAAATATAGTTTAAAAGAATGCTCTCCCTCATTAGATCCCATTCTGTTTTAGGGATAATGATTACAGGTGCTTCCTCAATAAATTCATCCTTCTTGATGGCACGTGTTGCAAATATCCCTCGACCATATTTCTCTGTATTTTTCACACTAATCAAAGTATCACCTCCTTTATATCAAATCCTTAAGATGACTTCGTAGATAGCTATTGCGATCTGAAATGAAACGAAGAATCAAATCTGGTTCATTATCAAACATATCGATAGACTTCTTTTTATAAGGATCTAAAGATAGATAGGGTCGCAATTGCTTGTGGAGATTTGCAATCCTTGGTTCTAAAGCTGCAGCTGTAAACGAAGTTTCCAAAATTTCTTCAAGGAGAAGACGGTATTGCTGGCGGATATCCTTTACATCAAGAAGACGTGCAGTAAGGGTATTATAGCCTTTAATTGAAACATAATCATATTCCATAATGTCTCCATTACAGTCCCTGCCCCATGTTGCATCGTAATCCCAAGGAATGATCTCATACAATCCCGTTTCCCCATTTCGATACAAGGCGTAATTGTGAGTGAAAGCATCATAGTTATGCGTACAAATCACACCGCATAGCCACAGCAAATATTTTTTAACATCCATGTACTTTATAATTTCTTTGCCAAAATCACTGCGTGGAATCGTATTCACTTTACATATAAACATTTCTAAGTCAAGATTATCCTCATCATTCCCTAATTTCCGCTCATACCCGGATAGAAGGGAAGATTTCGGCTTATGCTTTGGAGTTAATAAAGAAAAATTGGCATGGTGATTCGATGCATAAAAGATAGGACCATACGGAAGCTGCCTTTTATGTAAAAACAAATCATCGACTGATTCAAGCTGTAAATAAATACCCATAGGATTTCCGTTAATTTCCACAAAAATATGCTTGCTATCAGGTGAAATACCCCCAATGACCTGAAAAAAATCAAAGGATAGCTTGTTTCGCATTAATGAAGGATCACGATACTCAGCATTAAGGTGAAGTTCACGCCCTTCAAATGTCTCGTTGTATTTGCCAAAGTCAATCCTATACGATTTTTTGCGGAATTTGCGTGTGTGATCCCCACGATAAGTAATACCTATTTTGTAAGGGATGTTGTCTATTACCAGTTTAGAAGCAATAGGTTCCTCGTTCCATACATTGCTTTTCAGTACTTTAAGGCGCTTGGGTTCAATAAAAATACTAATTGTAGATAAAGCATCCTGCTGCATAACATCATTCTGCATAATACCATCCCCCCCTCTTTTTCCATATCATCATATGAGGGAGGGGATGCAATTGATAATTAATTCAATAAATAAAACTCGTCGATTAGCGAGCCATTACGTGAAGACAGAGGTGTAATGGCACTTCTGCCTTATACGTAAAATTTTTTACAACATCTAATGACTTCCCGTACTGGAAATTTATCCCTTCCTAACGTGCAGAACCTGGAACAAATGAAAATAGATTTACATAAAATACAATGCTTTAAACTTTAATGAGATATATTGAAAGGTGGCTCTATACATGGGGAAAACTCAAATACTCGAGTTAGTTGAGGAAGTAAAGAAATTGGGACTTGATGAGTTCTTAAAGCAAGACCCAGAGGCAAAGGGATCGGGGAAATCATCTGGAAAGAAACCAGGGAAATCACCTGGAAAGAAACCAGGAAAGAAACCAGGAAAATCACCTGGAAAATCACCTGGAAAGAAACATGGAAAGAAACCAGGAAAATCGCCTGGAAAATCACCTGGAAAGAAACATGGAAAGTCGCATGGAAAGAAACATGGAAAGTCGCATGGAAAGAAAAGGTAACAGAAAAGATGTTGGCGGCACGGGTACTGGTTATTACCTCTAATCGCGTATAAACAAATTTTGCTCAATTGAACTGAACACTTTCCTTCCAGTTAGAGCATCTACTTTACACGGAGCGGTGTATATGATAAGCCGGTTAGCTCTGGTGTGTAAGTATGATTTGTTTGGCTGCTCCAAACCTTTGAATCCTAGCATAGAATAGAATCAGAATAGAATCGTTTCTTTATAAGCGATGTTATTCAAGTCCTTCCATCGTCTCAGTTAGTTCTGACTCAAAAGGGGTACAATACCTTCTTTTGAAATCATATAAAAAATGGACCATCAGTAAAATCAAAGATTTCTCTGATGGTCCATTTTATATTCTTTCTTTAATTCCTATTCTTTTTAGGACATTCCTAAGTATAAAGAGGCAGCTTCGAATCTATTAATTAAAAAAATCCTTGGTTCCATATTAATTTCATACATAAAAAGAGGGGTATGTAATATAACAAATACAAGTGCACCAAAGTATCTAACGGATACTGACTAATAAAGAAATAGGATATATTTCCCGTATTGAAATACACTTTGGGATCAGAATTACCGCTAATATTGAACCTGTAGTAGTGACAATCAATAAAATAACATCTAAGATTCTTTATATTTTTATATGAACATATTGTCTCCTGTGTACACAAAGGAAATTCCTTTCTGCACTCACTTATTTGTTAAAGGAAAAGGAGGAAATGGATAGAAGAACATCTGCAAAACTGCTATAAAGCAAGTAATTTTCTCGTGTTGAGATCCGGGTGCAGATTAGACAAGAAGTTCGTAAAAACAAAGTCTCCATGCACGAACGTTCTTCCTCCATTTTCCGAACTCTCAGAAAGCAGAAAATATGAGGAAGTGACAGCTTTTTAGCTTATAAATTGTCTACTTTATGCGAACAATCCTGAATCAAAATTCCTCCTCTTAAAGGGCAGTGCAGTATCCTTTTAATATCCAAAATAGTTCCATGCTTTATTTACTCCGAATCTATTATTATACAAAAAATATTTGCAGCCAGTTATATAACAAGAGTAACATTACGATTACTGTTATTGGAATTACAATCAAGGATACGCTTAAATAATCCTTCCATTTCACTTTGATTTTATTCTGTTTTAAGATATGCATCCATATTAAGGAAGCGAGTGTCCCGATAGGCAGTAACAATGATCCTACGTCACTTCCAATAATACTTGCAAGATACATAGTCTTTAATGTGATAAGATCGAGGTTCATCTCTGTTAACGTAATAGTTCCAATCAACAAAGCTGGATGGTTATTAAACAGGTTAGATAAAATAGAGATTAATCCTCCCATGATAAAGCTTGCCTCGAATACTCCCTGCTGTACAATCGGTTCACATATTTCCACAAGGAGTTTTGTTAGTCCTGAGTTATGCAGACCATAAATGAGCACATACATGGAAAAAGCGAAAATAAAGATATGCCAAGGCGTTTTTTTCAATATATCAATAGGATTTGTACGTAAGTGGTACCATCGCCAGATAAGCAAAATGAGTGAGCCAAGCACTGCGACAAATTCAATTGGGATCGAGAAAAAAGATGCTACAAACAGGGAGCAGCGCATGAGAAAAACAAACAGTAAAATCTTTAACATAAATTTTGTACGTTGACGTTTCGTTTCAACTAAAAGATGCCCTTTTAATGGATGAAAGTTTTTCGTAAAAAACATTTGTTCAATGTCATATGCTGAATTTGGCAATTGCTTAGGAAGTTTCTGTTTTACTACTACATACATTAACCAGGACATAAATAGTAAGCCTAATGCTGATGGAACAAACATCATCGCAGTCTGCATGTAAAGAGTCATGTGAAGAATTTTCAATGCAATTAAGTTAACAATATTACTTACACCAATCGGGGTACTTGAAGCTGTGGCAATTAATGCTCCGGTTAAAAGGTATGGAATTTGCTGATGTGGTTTTAGCTGAAGATTTTTGAGGAGTAAAATTAAAATAGGAGTAGTGATTAAGATACTGCCATCATTATTAAATAAAAGTGTCATCAAAAAACACAATAACTGAATGTACCAATATAAACGGTAACCTGAACCCTTCGCTAAGCTTGCAAGCCGTGCAGCCGACCAGTGGAAAAAGCCGAAGCTTTCTAGTATAACTGCCATAACAATCGTTGCGATAATGGTAATCGAGGCGCCGCCAATTTTTTGTAGAATATCTAGAATATCATCACGGGATACAACCCCAGTTAATAAAATAATCGTTGCACCAATTGTAGCCGGCCACGCTTCGCTCATTCCCTTTGGTCTCCAGAATATGACCGTTGTGGTTACAAGGAATACCAGCACTGAAATTATGATATGAATATCCATTGTTGTATTATCCCTTCCTTTCTGGAATTGCAAATAACTTAGTATTTGCTTGTCCGATTTTCCTTATACTTATGTATATGCAACTCTACGAAAATAGAGATAGACAATAGACCCAATAAGCTCAACATGTACACTTGTCCATTATGCTTTATCTTTAAAATCATGTAGATACTCTCCAACCATATGTAAACAATGAACAAAAAAGAGGCCTTATTGTTATAAGTAAGGCCTCTTTGTACGTTATGGTACATGAGCAGACTTAATATGGGAAAGCTTTAAATATACCGTCTCGCCCCCTGCGACCACAAGCTCAATAATAGCATCACTAACTTTCTTTACTAACCCGATCTTCGCCGGGTCTTCTCCCATATCAAAAACTACAAGCTCCCCTTCCCACTTCTTTACTTGTTCTTCAAATGAACGAAGCAATGGGGTAGTTGCTGGGATAACCGGAAGCTTTTCCTTACTAAGAGTATACGGAGGCGTTTTTAGATTATACGGAATCAGCCATTTTAGATGATGCAAGGAAATCAACATCATTTTGTAAACAGGAGAGTAAAAAGCAAAATAGTCATTGCGAACGCCCATAACATATCCATGCAGGGATATGTTTCCTGTAACATAAATTTCAGTAAAGAGTCCCTTTGCATTTATTAAAATTGTACGGTAGGAAATGGATTCCACATCTTGCGTTAAAGAGACTTCACTGGGGGCATTGAAATCATCGTTTATAACCGGACTTAAATTAATCCTATGAACATGCAATAAAGGGATATATACAAATCTTTGCCCATTAAACAATACAAGAATATCTTTCCCATTCTCAATGAGTGTTCCTTGAAAAAAGGCGTTTCCTGATATGACTACATCCACTTGCTTTCCGCATAAAGCTGTAATGCTCAAGAAAAAACCTCCCCGCGCTGAACATAGGATTGTAATACATTATATACATGAACAGCACATTTTAGAAAACAAATTTACATAAGATGATATGCTCGAAAATCCATACCTATATATCTCGCCGCTAGAAAGAAGAAATGTAAAACCTTGACAACCTTCAAAATCTATCCTTATAATCAAAATCAGATATTATAGCAGAATAAATTATATGAAAAAGCAATAAAATATGGAATTTTATTCATACTTCAGGTGGTGCCGTAAAGTCTTTTCGTCCCTGCTGTTATCAGCGGGGATTTTTCATTGTCATTTCAATACCTGCATAGCTAGATTTTCATTACTACAAAAGGTGGGATTTATATGGAAAAACAAAACCTACAACGCGGACTGCAGCCGCGTCACGTCCAGCTTATCGCCATGGGCGGAATGATTGGAACAGGTATTTTTAAAGGCAGCTCAGATACAATTTCAGCCGCCGGACCCGGTATTGTTGTTTCGTATTTGTTTACAGGATTTCTGCTTTTAATTGTCATGACTGCTTTAGCAGAAATGGCAATTGCTTATCCCGGTTTAAACATTCAAGGAATGATCCAAAAGGCTTTCGGTTCTCGATTCTCCTTTGTCATTGGTTGGCTCTACTGGGTGAACTGGATTTTGGTTATTATTGTCGAGGTATTGGCAGCAGCAAGCTTTTTGCAATACTGGCTCCCAGCCGCTCCATTATGGCTGCTCAGTTTAATATGTACGATGTTCATTCTGTCAGTTAATTTAATCAGCGTCAAAATGTATGGAGAAATAGAGTTTTGGCTTGCAGGTATCAAAATCATTACGCTCATTTTATTTATTGTCATTGGGTCTGCTCTATTATTCGGCCTCTTCCCCAATCAGGAAGCTGTCTATTTTGAGAACTATACAAATCACGGCGGATTCCTTCCAAAAGGATGGGAAGGTGTCTTTGCAGCTCTCTTAATCGTAGTTTTCTCCTTTGGAGGCTCAGAATTAATCGGCTTGACCGTAACAGAAATGAAACATATGGAGCAAACGCTCCCGAAGGTTATCAAAGGAACCATGTTCCGCGTGATTTTGTTCTACACATTACCTATTCTTGTCATTTGCGGACTTATTCCTTGGGATGAAATCGGGGCAAAAGGCAGCCCTTTCGTTCAAGTCTTCTCTGCAACCGGACTGCAGGGCGCTTCCCATATTATGAACTTTGTATTATTGACTGCTTTACTATCTGCTGCAAATTCAGGAATGTACGCTACGTCCCGCGTGTTATACTCTCTGGCACAAAATAAAGAAGCTCCCGCTGTATTCTCTTTTGTAACAAAGCGAGGTGTTCCTATTTGGGGAATTATTGTCAGCGGCATTGCTTTATTCATTGGAGCTCTTATTGCTTACCTTACGCCGGAGCATGTTTTTTCATACTTAATGTCCATTCCGGGCTTTACGATTTTGTTTATTTGGACAAGCATCTGCCTTGCTCAATTGAAGCTGCGTAAGCAATATCCTAGCACTCCTTATTTTCGCTTATGGCTGTTTCCATATAGCACATTATTCGCGGCAGCAGCCTTAGCTACTATTTTTGTCTTTTTTCTATTCAAGGGTAATATCATTAACTCTATTATATGCATCAGTATTCTGGTTCTTTTATCTCTCTTATCCGTTCTGCTTGGAAGAAAGAGACAGATGTAAGCTGCGCCCCTCCTATCTGCCGCAAAAGCCGAAGGAGGGGAAATTCTTTTATAATGTTCTTAAAAGCCGTGTAAAGCGGCTTTTTCTATGCCCCCATTCTATAGCTTTCTTAGATTACATTACTTAACTTTTTTCATATCCATTTACCAAAAATATCCTATTAATCTAACTAGACAAACATTTAAATTTATACAAGAAAAAGGAGCTAGTTCATCTAGAATTGTAAAAATTAAAATACAAATCTAGAATTCCATTGGCTTTTTGCCAATATTTGATACAATACAATGAGGTGCAATACGAAAAGGAACATTGGAATGCTGTAAAAGATGACAAATAACTCGGCACTTTACATAATTACTTCTATCCATGTACTACATAGCTGCGCTCGTCATTTTTATTATATGCACTCTCGTACCTTTTCATTTGACGCCAGAATGTACGAGCTTCATACAAGCACGAATCTAATGAATTAAGGGGAAGTTGAACAAAATGGATTTTCTTACGATTTTAAAGGCTATCATTTTAGGGATTGTAGAAGGAGTAACGGAATTTGCGCCTGTTTCTTCAACGGGCCACATGATAATCGTTGACGATATGTGGCTGCAATCGGAACAATTTTTAACAAAATATGTTGCAAATACGTTTAAGGTTGTTATTCAGCTCGGTTCGATATTAGCTGTTGTAGTTGTCTTTAAGGACCGCTTTATTGACCTGCTGGGATTAGGACGCCGCCAAAAAGGATCAACGGTTCTCCAGCCGCAGCGCCTTAAGCTCACACAGGTCCTTGTAGGACTAATTCCCGCTGGCATTTTAGGGGTATTAACTGAAGACTATATTGATGAATATTTGTTTTCAACTGCTACTGTTTTAATCGGTTTAGTTCTCGGCGCTATCTTTATGATTCTTGCAGACCGATTGGGTGGTAAGGAACCAAAGGTCCAAAGTGTTGACCAAATTACCTACAAGCAAGCATTCGCAATCGGACTTTTTCAATGCCTCTCCTTGTGGCCTGGATTCTCTCGATCAGGTTCAACGATTTCCGGAGGTGTCTTGCTTGGAATGAGCCACCGCGCAGCGGCTGATTTTACCTTTATCATGGCTGTTCCTATTATGTGCGGTGCAAGCTTTCTATCATTATTGAAAAACTGGCAATATTTCACGATCGACACACTGCCGTTTTTTATCGCAGGCTTTCTAAGTGCCTTTGTATTCGCGTTAATCTCGATACGCTTCTTCTTGAAGCTGATCAACAAAATTAAACTCCTGCCGTTTGCAATATATCGGATTGTTTTGGCAGTTATCATCTATATTGTTTATTTTTAATGGAATGGGCTTGATCAAAAGCACCGCATGCGTGCTTCTGATCAAGCCTTTTCCATTAAACATGGATAAGATTCCGAAATAAGCTATAGAAAGAACATAATAAAAATCGACAGGAAACCACAAGTAAATATCATTTACAATTATTACGATCCAATTATCCCCTTTTTTTCAAATACTTCCCTTACTGTATAATGATATAATGAAGAAAAATGGTTTGGAGGAGATTCGCCACCTATGGAAATAGCGATATTAGTTTTACTGATTTTCCTCAATGCTTTTTTTGCAGCATCGGAAATTGCACTTATTTCTTTAAATGACAATAAAGTAAAATACATGGCAGAAGCTGGTGATAAAAAGGCGAAGATGCTTCGCAATTTACTCAGTGAGCCGAGCAGCTTCCTTGCAACAATTCAAATCGGGATTACCCTTGCTGGTTTTATGGCGAGTGCCTTTGCCGCGGGAAGCTTTGCAGAGCAATTAGCTGCTCTTCTTGTTCAAATCGGCGTACCTTTCCCCAAAAATATTCTTGAAACAATATCGGTTATCGCCATCACTGTATTTCTCTCCTATTTTACATTAGTGTTAGGTGAATTGGTTCCAAAGCGTTTGGCCATGCAAAAAGCGGAATCCATTTCGATGCTTGCCGTCATCCCTTTAACGATACTCTCTAAGCTCTCGGCTCCCTTTGTAAAATTATTAACGCTCTCCACAAACATAATCGTTCGCCTCTTTGGGGTCGATCCGAATGCGAAGCAAGAAGAAATCACAGAGGAAGAAATTCGTATGATGATTGATGTAGGCGAGGAAAAAGGTACAATTCAACCGACAGAAAAAATGATGATTAACAATATCTTTGAGTTTAACAACAAAACAGTTTCAGATTTAATGACGCACAGAACAAATATCGTTGGCATCCCGATACAGGCTACCTTAGATGAAATTCTAACAATCATGAATACAGAAAAATATACAAGATTTCCAATATATGAAAATAGCTTAGATAATATTATTGGCATCCTGCACGTAAAAGATATCATTCCACGTATCGAAAAGCTATGCAAGAGGGAATTTAACCTGAAGGAAGTACTACGGACACCGTACTTCCTTCCGGCATCGAAAAGTACGGACAAAGCATTTCGAGACTTGCAGAAGGATAAAGTTCATATCGCAATCGTCATTGATGAATATGGCGGAACGTACGGTCTTATTACAATTGAAGATTTAATTGAGGAAATCGTCGGCAATATCTTCGATGAGCACGATGAACCAGAGGAACAGCAGGAAATTAAAATGCTCGAGGAAAACTCCTTTTTAATAAATGGTCTAGTTAACCTGTATGAGGTTGAAGATGTACTCAAAGTTAATCTGCCTACACAGGATTATGATACATTAAGCGGATTTTTAATCGGTCAGCTCGGACATATTCCAGATAAGGATGCCGTCTCGATCATCGAATATAACGGTATACAATTTCAAGTGGAAAAGGTACAAAATCGACGAATTACGAGGGTAAAAGTTAATCGGATGTAAAAAAAGCAATTTCCTCACAAAGGGAATTGCTTTTTTCTGATTATGAAGGTAAAACAGTCAGCAAAACAACTTCGCTTAGCTCTGTTTCTCCATCGCTTTGTCTTGCATGCTGCCAAAAAACAGTGCTGTAATAGCCCCAATGAGTGCCAGTGTCATATCCCATTGTGTATCCCACACATCTCCTTGTGTACCAAGAAATGCTTCAGCCGCCGTCCCGGTCAGCCTAGCAACCAAAAATTCCAGCAATTCATAAGAAGCGCTGAATGCTAAACAAACAGAAACAACAAGCACAGCTAGCCAGCCGTGCTTCGTAACACCAACATGCCTCCACAGTACTTCTCTTGCCATCAACGCTGGTACAAACCCTTGTGCAAAATGCCCAAGGCGGTCATAATAGTTTCGATCTAATCCCCACTCATCCCGTACCCAGTTGAATAACGGTACTTCTGCATATGTATAATGTCCACCAATCACCAAAATGAGCATATGCAGCCATATAAATGTATACGTCATGCTTGTAAACTGAAATGAACGATAGGTCCCTATAAGAACAAGCACCAAAAAAATACCTGGCAGCACCTCCAAAAACCATGTGAAATAATCATGCGGGCGAATGGCTGAAAGTGCAAGACAAATAAAAAATCCAACTAGCAATATACTAACATAAGTTTGTTTTGACAAGGTTATTTCTCCTTAACATCATATCCTCAATGATAATACACTACAGTTTTGCCTTTTCATGAGAGAACAATTTTTCATAGATTAACGTATCAAAGCACTCCTATTTTACATCATCCTTCTAAATAGATGAAATGTTAACATATTACTCTCCTTCATAAGACAAGAATAAAAATACTATTCATCTACGAGAATTATAGGAAGCTCGGCAACCGATATATTTCTATTATACTAAGGATGGATGAGAGCTATTCATATGTATAAGATGATAAAATAAAAAAGCCTCCAGCTAAAATTAGAGGCTGCATATCCTATTGAAAGCTCAAATCCACTAAAAATCCATATCCCGCAATCCAGGGCTATGCTCATTCGGCATCTCCGGAAGCTCAGGAACTGGGAAGCCCTTTGGCGGTTCTATTACAGATAGCATTCCTCCATTTCTGCTTGGAGTCTGCCCTTGAAAAATCTCACCGATTTTTGTTTCATCTAATCTAAAGTTAAATTGTGCATTATGGAAGCCCATTTCTACATACTTTCTGCATTCTGGGTACTTATTGATATCATAATTCGGCACCGGTAAGAGTTTCGCCCATTCAACACCTAATGTTTCTAATGCTTTCGCAAATGCGTTTTGGTGCGCATTGTCACGCACAATGAGAAAACCAAGTGTTTCGCGAAGTGTTTGGTTTGAGCTCATCTCGTAAATTCTTGTTTTTTGAAGCACTCCTGTAGATTCGAGGATAAGATTATTCATAAGATCAGCAATTAAATTGCCGTGATTGTATACCCATGACCCATTCCATGGATTTCCGGCCGCATCTACAGGAAGCGAGCTTTGCGCTCCCACAATAAAGTGATGCGGATTCGCATGCTTAATTGCTTCATCAAGCGGCGCACCGTCCACACCGCCAGCCCCTACTTCTGAAGAGGCGCCGGAATCATTCAGCAGTTGATTGATTGTACTTTGTACAAGCTCGACATGACTGATTTCTTCTAGGAACACTCCCCGAATTAAGTCGCGATATGCCTTTTTCTTTCCTCTAAAGTTAGAGCTTTGAAAAAAGTATTGCATCATTGTCCGCATTTCTCCAAACTGTCCGCCGAGCGTCTCCTGCAATACTTTAGCAGCTGCCGGATCTGGCTTGTCCGGCTTAATTATATTAATAAGTTCTTCCTTGTAATAATACATAAAGAATGCCTCGCCTTCGTAAAATGAAATTACCTTGTTTAGAATTTACACGATTTACAAATTTATTCTCCCAAAAATTTATGGTGTTTATTTATCTTAAAGAAAAGGGGATTCTATATATACCGTTATCTCATTATTTGTTCCATGTGTAACTCTTCCTAATGATTGACAATATCAATTCTTCTACATATAATGCGTACAGCACTGAACTGCGAGGGATCTACATGAAATTATCTTTAGGCGATTATATTAGTATTTTTATTCACCAAACAGACCTAGCTCTTACAAACTGTGTAAAGGATAGACTTGCTCCTTTTAACATTGCTCCTGAACAAAATCTGATTATGATGCTTCTTTGGGAGCAGGATGGCTTAACACAAAATGAAATTGCTGAAAAATTAGATAAAGACAAAACAAATATTGCCCGTATGGTCGCTAATCTAGAGGAAAAGGGGTTTATTCGAAGAGCCGTAAATCAGCATGATCGCCGCTCGTTAGAAGTATACCTCACCCCAAAAGGAAAAGAGCTTGGCGATTCTGTTATTCCCATTGCCGAGGAATTTCAGGATCTCATTTGTAATGGAATCACGGATGAAGAATTAAAGGAGCTAAGAAGAATTTTGACTAAAATGCGCGCGAATGTGAAATAACCTTCAGCGCATTCTGAAGCATTATAGTTGCTGTAACAACTATAAGCGTGATACAATCAATCCCGTAAATGCAGCTTCATATATTAGTTGCTACAACAACCAAAATATTTGATAAGTAATTAGGAGGAAAGATAATGGCAAACGTATTATTTGTAAAAGCAAACTCCCGCCCAGCAGAACAAGCTGTTAGCGTTAAACTGTACGAGGCATTCCTAGCAAGCTATAAAGAAGCACATCCACAGGACGAAGTGGCAGAGCTTGATTTATTCGCAGAGAACCTGCCGTACTATGATACAGATAAAATCAATGGTATGTTTAAACTTGCTAAAGGCATGGAGCTAACAGCAGAAGAGCAAGCAGCAACAGATCTTGTAAACAAATACTTAAATCAATTCCTAGCAGCTGACAAGGTTGTATTTGCATTCCCGCTTTGGAACTTCACTGTTCCTGCAGTACTGCATACCTATCTTGATTATCTCAGCCAAGCAGGCAAAACGTTCAGCTATACAGCAGAAGGCCCGGTTGGTCTCTTAACTAACAAAAAGGTTGCACTTTTAAATGCAAGAGGCGGCGTATATTCTGAAGGGCCGGCACAAGCAGTAGAAATGTCCGTAAAATATGTTCAAACAATTTTAGGCTTCTGGGGCGTACAAGATATCACAACTATTATTGTCGAAGGCCACAATCAATTCCCTGACAAAGCAGCGGAAATTATTGCAGAAGGAATCCAAAAGGCTGCGGATGCTGCAGTTGCATTTTAATCTCAAAAACTATGAGAAATCCCCTCGCTGAAGCTGAGGGGATTTTTGCTAACTATTATATCTTTTATTTTTTACGATACAGATTATCACATGTCTTAGCTAATAAGCATAATTGCTGCCGCAGTAATCGGTGTAAGAACCATTGCGCTCTTTAGCAGGCCTTGCGGGGCATAATTCGTAAACCTTGCCCCAATATAAGAACCAGTCATCGTTCCTATCAATACCTGAAGCAGCAGGACAACGTCTAAGTATCCTTCAGTATAATAGCCAATCCCGCCAGCAAACGCTATCGGCAAAATGACTAGCATTGTCGTTCCTACGGATTGTTTAATCGAGAGGCCCAGCACAGTGAGAAGCCCGATTTGAATAAATGGAGCCGAGCCAATTCCGAAAGTGCCGGCTAATATTCCTGATACGGTTCCTACTAGTACTGCTTTTGGAAGGATCCATGGGACATGTACGGTTTCCGTTTTACGATTTTCAAACCTTTTTTGTACAATAAACAAACGAATCAAAAGAACGACAGCAGATAGAAACAGCATTCCTGCTGTTAACCAATGTAAGGAATGCACCGGAATCCATCCGGCTGTTTGAGAGCCAATATAAGAGCCAACAGCTCCAAATACGCCAGTAAGCAAGCCGGTTTTGAGCGAAATATTACCTTGCCGAAAATGACTATAAGCTCCCGACATCGTCGTAAAGGCCATCGCCGCTAACGAGGTTCCTAAAGCAGTATGAATAGGAACCCCGAAAAGAACAGTTAAGAGCGCAATAATAAAGCCAGCTCCTCCCGCTCCGACAAATCCTAATAAAATCCCCATCGCAAACATTGTTAATGCAATTGCCAAGTGTATTCCCCCCTGTGCAAGAACCTATGAAGCATCCCTTGCTAAATTGTTTTCTGCATTACTTACCTAGATAAGTATTACCTTTTGTTATTTTCCCAAAAACTGATATTCCTTCAACTATTTGCAGACAAAAAGCCCTGAGTGATTTTTCTAATCCCTCAAGGCTTTTCTTTCTATAAACCGTTCGCACGGCTTCCTTTATCATAGATTAGTGCTGTACACGCTTGGAAGCATGCGCCACTCCCGCTGCAATCGCTGCCTTTGCTACCGCTTTTGCAACAGCCGGAACAACACGCTCATCAAGCGGGTTAGGAATAATATAGGTTGGACTTAGCTCTTCATCAGAAATAATATTTGCAATCGCATAAGCGGCTGCCAGCTTCATTTCCTCTGTTACATCCGTTGCACGTACATCAAGTGCGCCGCGGAAAATTCCCGGAAATGCCAGCACGTTGTTTACTTGGTTTGGATAATCCGAACGTCCTGTTCCCACTACCTTTGCCCCGGCTGCTAACGCCTCCTCAGGAAAAATTTCCGGTGTTGGATTTGCCATAGCTAGTACAATCGCATCATGATTCATCGTTTGCACCAATTCCCCTGTTAATGCGCCAGGACCGGAAACACCGATGAATACATCCGCACCGCTAATAATATCCTTTAGTGTACCTCGAACCTTCTCTCTATTTGTAAGCTTCGTCATTTCCGCCTGCGCTGGATTCATCCATGCTTCCCCTTCGCATACAATACCTTCTAGACTAACAAGTGAAATATGCTTTACACCTGCCTTCAATAGCAGCCTTGCAATAGCAATTCCGGCAGAGCCTGCTCCGTTAATAACAAGCTTGATTGCCGTAATATCCTTTTTCACAACACGAAGGGCATTTAAAAGTGCCGACAATACCACGATTGCCGTTCCATGCTGATCATCGTGAAATACAGGGATACCCAGCTCCTTGCGCAGACGCTCTTCAATTTCAAAGCAACGCGGCGCTGCGATATCTTCAAGATTAATGCCGCCAAACGTAGGCTCCAACGCTTTTACAACATTAACAATTTCATCTACATCCTTCGTTGCCAAACAAAGCGGAAACGCATCTACACCTGCAAATTTTTTAAATAAAGCGCATTTTCCTTCCATAACAGGCATCGCAGCCATCGGACCAATATCGCCTAATCCAAGTACAGCCGTTCCATCCGTTACAACTGCCACCATATTACCGCGTGCTGTTTGTTCATAAACGGCTTCGCTATTTTCTGCAATGTCCTTACATGATTCTGCTACTCCTGGCGTATAAGCAAGGCTTAAATCATACGCAGAATTTAGTTCTACCTTGCTTACAATCTCAATCTTCCCAACTAAATCCTTATGAAGCTGCAGGGCTTGTTCTTCTATCTTTCCCATTATACTCTCTCCTCTTCCGATCCTGCGAAAGGTTATCTTTGATGTCTTATCCTTGTTGTCTTATCTTTAGGCTCTTTTCTAAACAATTGTTGCTGCTGGAATGAAAGATTGTGTTCCGATACAAGCAAAAGGCTATTCGCCTCTTGCAGCCGACCTCCCATTTCTGGCTTCCCGCCTCTTCTCACAATGCTCTATACGTGCTGCTGGGCAAGATGCAAAAGCGCAACAATATCTTCGAAAACAGCTTATCTTTATGAGTGATTAACTTAATAGCTTCATTAACAAAGTAGCTATTATAATCGTTCCGGCCCCGCCAAGTCGAGTAGAAACCTGTGCGAACGGCATTAATTCCATTCTGTTCGATGCCGATAAAATCGCTACATCGCCTGTTCCGCCTAAACCGCTATGGCAGCCAGTGACAATTGCTGCATCAACAGGATACATATTCATAAGCTTTCCAACGAAATATCCGCTGCCAATCATAGCAACTACGACAGCTGCACAAATAATAACATAAGCTGGTGTAACAACGTTTACAACCTTATCAAGCGGAATATACAGCAAGCCTAATCCAACCATAAGCGGCCATGTCAAATTTTTTGATACGAATTGATATAAGTGATAGGCTCCTTGCTCCATCTTTGCTGGCATAATGTTGGCATACTTAATTGCCGCCGCCGTAAAAATCATAATAATTGCTCCAGAGATTCCAACAAATTTATGTGCCAGATTCCCAAAAACGAAGAAGCTGCAAGCAATAAGCAATCCAGCTCCCATTAAGGAGAAGTCAACAGGCTTGTCTATATTTTTTGCCTCCTGGATGTCTCTGTCTGCATTTGTTTTTACTAATACACCATTTCCGGTAAGTTCTGGTTTTTTCTCACCTAATTTTTTCATTAAAGCGGCCCCAATGATCGCAATAACATTGCCGATAACCGCAGCAGGAATCATTTGAGATACAAAATGCTCAGCTGGCTGATTTAAAATTTCGGAATAACCAATGGAAAGCGGTAAAATCCCTTCGCCAATTCCCCCTCCGATAATCGGAACAACGATGAAGAAAAGCGTGTGCTTTGCTTCATATCCAAACAGGAGTCCAACCCCCACGCCGGCAGCAGCAGCAGCAATTGTACCGACAACAAGCGGAACAAACATTCTCATAAAGCCCTGTACAAGTACTTTACGGTTCATTCCAAGTATACTTCCCGCTACTAAACAAGAAATATAAAGATATAAAAAGTTAGACGTTTTCATTAAAGTCGTAACGGCTGCCATAGAAGCCGGGTTTATCCAGTTAAAAAATAGCATAATGGATGGAACAAATAATGCCAAAATCGCCGGTCCGCCGATATCCTTAAGTACCGGGATTCTCATTCCGACATGTCCTAAGAAAATTCCCATAATCATAATTATCGCAAAGCCGCCGATCATATCAGCAGGAAGCTGGTTATATACGGATGCCGCATAGATGATAGCTGCCAGTACTACATACAGCGGCAAAGGAATCACACCTATCTTCATATTGACAATCCTTGAAAAAATAGTTTCTTTTGGTTCTGAATACGTAAGCGGTTGCAGTTTTTTTACTGATTGCATACCTGTATACCTCCTTTTTCATATTCACAGCTTACCGCTTTTTCAAACGCTTTCATAGTTTTCGTAACTTTTCTCATGAGTTTTGTAATTAAAATAAGCAAGCGGCCTATATAGGCCGCTTACAAAAATTGCTTTAGAATGCTCTCATTTTCTTCATAATACTGATATTGATAAACAGGCCTGCCAATTGTGCCGTAATGAACCTTTACTTGAAGAGCATGTATATCACTCAAGAATTTTAAATATTTTCTAACTGATACCCTTGAAATACCCGTACGTTCAGAAATATCCTCTGCAGAAAAGGGAGACCTTCCCATGCTTTGCACAGCTTCTACAATTACATGCAGTGTTCCCTTTGTTAATCCCTTGGGCAGCTCTTCCGTAATCGCTTTTGCTTCCTTCTGAAGAATTTGCCGATCAAGCTCTGCTTGACTTAATACTTGCTGATTTTGCATAAAGGCAAACTTTTCACGATAGGCAGATAACGCTTCATTAAACCGTTCAAACTCAAAAGGCTTAATTAAATAATCGACTGCGCCATACCGCAGCGCTGTTTGAATTCGTTCCATATCTGAGGCAGCTGTAATGAAGATAACATCCGTTTTCCTGCCTGTTTCCCGAATATGCCGCAGCAGCTCCAGCCCTGTTTTCCCCGGCATAAAAATGTCCATTAGCATTAAATCTACTGCCTTTTCCTCCAGCACACGCAATGCTTCATTTACAGAAGCAGCGATGGAAACAAGCTGAAAGCCTCCCACCTGCTCCAAATAACGCTTATTAAACTCCGCCACCATTGGATCGTCCTCTACAATCAATACTCGTATCATTTTGTATCACCCTTGCAATCGTATGGTATATACACAACAAATCTCGTTCCTTGCGATGGCTTTGAGGAAACCTCAATCTCTCCTCCAAGCCTATCCAAGCTTTGCATTACTAAAAATAGCCCAAAACCTCGGTCTTCTCCCTTTGTGGAAACTCCTCTTTCAAACATCACATGCTGTGTTTCCTTATCAATGCCAACTCCTGTATCTCGTACCTCAACGGTTAAAATATCATCCCCATAATCAAAATGCACGTCAATTCTCCTAATACTAGAGGCTGATACCGCATCTAAGGCATTCTCAATTAAATTTCCTAATATTGTAATCAACTCATGAGATGTACGGGAATGGAGCGGTTCCGGTACTTCCCTTTCACTCGAGATAATTAGCTCAGCACCTGCTTCACGCGCATAGCTGAGCTTTCCAATTAAAAATCCAGCCAGCACAGGATCTTTTATATGCCTTGATATCGCTCCAATCTCATTGTTGCGATGATGCACAAGCTCACTTATATACTGCGTCATTTGATCATAATAGCCCATATGCGCCATCCCTAAAATAACATGAAGCTTATTCATAAACTCATGAGACTGCGCTCTTAGCGCCTCTGCATACGAGCGTACACCTGTTAATTGTTCAGCAAGCTGCTGCATCTCCGTTTTATCACGAAGCGTCGCAACAGCCCCGACAATCCTGTTATGCAGCACGACTGGAACACGGTTTACAACTAGCGTAATCCCGTTTAACTCCATCTCTTCGTCAAGCTCCTCTTGCCCGGTTTCCAATACTCGTCCAAGCTTCGAGTTTGGCAAATATTCCTCCATTTTCATGTCAAGCGGCTCCTTTGCAAGACCAGCCTTTTGAAGCAAACGAAGTGCCGCCTTATTAATAAGTGTAATCCGGGACTCCTGATCAACAGCTATAATCCCTTCCCTTACTGACTGTAAAATCGCTCCCCGCTCCTGCAGCAGCTTCGCAATTTCAGACGGCTCCAGTCCAAATAGAATGCTCTTAATATATCTTGCTAACAGAATTGCACCGAGCAGACCAGCTACTACACCGAATAATGTACCCATGTACGCATCCTCACGGCCTTGACTAACAGCCTTTTGCACATTGTTTAAAGAAATTCCAACCGCCACTACCCCAAGCTGCTTGCCATTATGGCCAAAAATAGGTGTGAAGGATCGAAGCGAAATGCCTAATGTCCCCTTTGAAATAGACACATTCTCCTTTCCCTGAAGTGCAGCCCCCTCATCACCGCCAACGAAGCGCTTTCCAATCTTAGCAGGATCAGGGTGCGATTTGCGAATACTGTTCATGTCCATTACGACAATAAATTGCACATTCGTCAATCCCCGTATTTTCTCCGCAAATCCTTGGATATCACCATTTCCTTTCTCCAAAGCATCTATCACAATGTCTGAATGTGCTACCATACGTGCCACATTCGTCGCTTTCTCCTGCTGGCTTTTCTCGATACTATCAGCAATCGTTTTGCTAATGCGTATATCCGTTACAAGCAAGCAAACCGCTACAACACAGCAAACAAGCACTGTTATAGTCGCCTGCAAGCCCCATTTTTGTTTGTTCATACGTTTCTTCTCCCTCGATACCTAAATTAAGACAGCTACGCAGCCCCATTTCACTCTATCAAGCGGTAAAAAAGCAGCACCAGCAAGCCAGCCCTATGTACACTGCATTATAGCTATACAATATAACGCAGCGTAAAAAATGTAAAATGCGTAAACTATCCTCAATAAAGAAAACTCGCCGATTGGGGAAGACAAGAAGCCCAGCTGCACTTATACTTTAAAATTCCTGCTGCGCCAAATAAGTTTCCAACTGGAAATTTATATTTTTTTAAGTACAAAAAAAGATGACCGTTTCGATTAGGTCACCTTACAAGAGCACATAAAAACCTTCTATTCCCGTTATGCTACAAAGTTTTCCCAAAGCTTTTTCCTCTCGCTGAAGGGTACAATCTTTCTTTTGAAGCATTCCATCTTGCTTCCACGAGCTGCGCACTCCATAATACAAGAACCAGGCCGCTTAGTGAACAAAGAACCGAAACAGGAAGAACCCATAACGAAGGAGTCTTTGAGAAAAAAGGAATCAATGAAACCGCTACAACTGGAGCAGCGTGCAATTTTAAAATACGCAGCATAGAAATCGCAATAAGGCAGGTGACTAAAAAGGTTACAATACCCGCGCTTAGCATATGAAGCATGCTGCCGCATGTTACGCCAATTACAGCGGCAAGAACCGTTTTAAGAGATTCCGCCTTGCTCATGCTTCGGCTGACAAAAAAGTAGCTAAATGCTCCTAGTGTCGGATAAAATAGCATATTATTTACAGAAATATGAGAAGATGCCCAATACACAAATGTAAGATAAAAACAAATCGTAAGCAGCCGAATGGTCACGAACAATTTCCCTCCAATTAGTTCACACTTTAGTCACAATAGTTATGGTAATAAAATTGTGCTTATTTCGTCAAGATAATTTAGAAAATAGTTACTTTTCTAAGAATGTTTTACTAACTGCAGAATCAAAATAAATAGATATTACATGTAAGAGGCCCCGGCATATCGGGGCCTCTTTTACAAGGTAGGAAAGTATAGCTTTTTGGGGCACTGTCCAGCTTCCATTGCCACAAAAAAAAACAAAAATGCCTTGTGCGCGGAAGAACACACAGTGGGCAAAGGCAGGCCTGCTTTTCTTACACTTTAAGAAAGTATAAATTTCCAGCTGGAAGCTCATTCGACGTGGCAGGAAATTTTAGAAAAAAAGTGTAAGTGCAACTACGCCTCTGTCTTCGCCTAACGGCTCGCCAATCGGCGAGTTTTCTTTACAAATGATACTCTACTAGCTTCGCCAAATGCTCCTTTAGCTTTTCCTGCAGGGGCAAGTCGCTGACATAAGAGGAATTAATACGCTTTGCATGTTGAAAATCTGCATTAATCTTTTTTGTTAATACTTGCTTAATAAAAGCAGGGTCATGTATATAGCAATTCAGCTCTTCATTTAAGTGTAAGGAACGTGAGTCGAGGTTTACGCTTCCTACCATCGCCACCTTCTCATCAATAACGAATACTTTGCCATGAAGAATCCCATCTGTATACCCATAAACACGCATACCATGTTGCAGAGCTTTCCGAATATAAGGATAGGCAGCCTGCTTAGTGAGGGGAGCATCCGATTTAGGAGACCAAAGAACTTTTACGTCTACCCCTCTTTTTCTAGCATCGATTAATGCATGCCAAATGATGCTGTCATTTGGTATAAAATATGGGGAGAGGATTGTGATGGACTTTTGGGCCTGATGAAAGAAATTCGCATAGTCATGTGCTATCTTCTCTCCGCTGTACGCTTTAAACCGAAGAGAAGTCTTCCCCTTTGCGTTCGAGACATGATTTTTCCATATCTTGTCTCCATCATGCTTTATCCAATCCAATTCAAATTGCTGCTCCAGGTCCTGCACTCCTTCTCCTTGAATACGGAGATGATAATCTCTCCAGTGACCTAGCTTTTCCTTTTCTCCCAAATACTTTTTCCCAATATTAAATCCGCCTGCATAGCCTATAGTTCCATCGATGACTGAAATCCGCTTATGGTTGCGATGTTCTAGAGAGGAAAAGAGATAAGGAAAAGCAGGCTTATTGTAATAGGTGAAATGCACTCCCTCTTTTAGTAACGATTGTTTATCCTTTTCTTTTAATAAAATGCCCCCTAGCCTGTCTACGGCGTAGTACACCTCTACTCCTTCTTTGCTTTTTTGCTTTAAGAGATTCTCGAAGCGATGACTGATTTGATCATCAGCAATGGAGAAAAAGCTAAGATGTATATAATGCTTTGCGTTTGCTATATCTTCTAATAATTGCTCATAAAACTCTTTTCCATTTGTGTACAAGGCCACATCGCTTTGCCGAATCGGATATTGGACTGGCTCCTTATGGAATACCTTCTTTCTCTCTGCCAAAGTTCGATCAGCCGTATCCCAAACAAGAGAAACGATGCAAAGACCAACAAAGGTAAACAAAAGTATATTGAGGAATTTCCGTACTTTTTTCACACCTGTATCTCCCCTTACACTATTTTCCTTTATTAGCTTTTGTTATTATAGGAAAACTATCCTGTACTTTTTAAGGATAGCTCTGCTTATTCACTTCATTTGACGGAAGCTCATCATCACAAAACCCGAATATCTATACGTAAAAATTATTTTGATTCCCTAAAATAAAAATAGAACCAAAAGGACAACTCTATTTCGAGGCTGTCCCTTTCGTTGTTTATCATTTTCTGACAGAAGGCCCGCACACCTGTTTAAACAATGTGAGCATATAAATCGAATTATGCTCCGCTTCCTTGACCCAGCTTTGAATAACGCGTACCGCTTCTTCCTTATTCATATACCCTAAATAATCGGCTACCTTGCGAATGTGCAGACAGATTACATCATAATGAAGCTGCAGCATCAAATATGCATGAAATACATTTTCTCCGTACGAAAATGGAAATAAGTGCTTAAATATATAATTCACTAAATAATTTTCAAGCAAATACTCATGCTCCTTTAAAAACGAAGAACCGATGCTTGTCTCCCTGCTGCTTCCCTCCAATAGCTGCTCATATACCGTTTCATATCTTCGTACAAACGGATGTACCTTTCGCAAATATGCTAATGCACCCATTAAATCCTGCAGCCCAATCAGAGGCTCCACATGTCCTGCATAGCTTTCAGGCTGTGTTTCCGCAATGAGAAGAGGAATTTGCCCTTCCTCCCCCTCTTCAACAAGCTTGTTCATTTTACTATAAAAGGTTTTCAGCACAAACAATCGTCTATTTAAAGGATAGCGCCTGTCCTGTATAACAGAAATGGAATAGTCGCGCAGCTCGTATAAATAGTTGGTCATAGGAAGCATATTCGTATCAAGCACGATATTTGCCAGATCCCGCTCGTCGATGTCCCCCTCGATATGTGTAAAGTCTAAGCCTTCCTGATTAAGCAGCACAAGACGGGCTACCTCCGGGCATGACAGCGTTGCCGCTCTTTCTAGCTGCTTATTAATCATGTTCATGCTTCTTGGATATTTCGAGCACGCGCTAGAGAGCATACCTTCTCCAAGCTCGGCATGAACAGAACAAAGCTTATTCTCATTTAAAAACGGACATCCTGCAGCAGCATTAATAACTGCGTAGCTCACAGGCGAATTGCTCTTTGGATTGATTCTCACATGCTCCTTCAGCCGCTCGCCAAACTCCCCTTCTACTGTTTGATAGCTTTCATACGATTGCTGTCCAATCGGAATGTGAAAGCCTGCGCAGCACGTATCCTCACACGCTCCGCCGATACATTGAAATTGTGTTAAATAGTACGGAACAAGCATTTTTTGTTTCATGACTTTACCTCACTTTGTTCATCCATCCTATATGTGCAGCTATTTTATACAGCATTCAGAACAGCCTTTTACTTGCCTGTATTTTATCATTTGCATCCTTCTAAATTATTAAACATAGTAAACTATATTTTCATTTTTTATTAGCTGTGCTATAATTCCTTTTTGATTTTACAAGATTAGAAATAAAAAAATAGCGGGAAGCTGATTGGCACAATACACACAATAAGGGGGATCGCAAATGGAAAACGCCATGATGAAAACAGACGAACATCTAAGCGCAAAGGCAAGCTTTCTGCAAGGCGTTAAGGATTGCGTACCAACCTTGCTCGGATACTTGAGCATTGGGTTCGCTGCCGGTGTTGTCGAGAAAACAGCGGGATTAAGCATTGCTGAGTTAACCTTGCTGAGCGTGCTTCTTTATGCGGGGTCCGGGCAATTTATTGCCGCTGGGATGATAGCCGCAAGCAATCCAGCTTCGGCTATTATTTTTACCATCTTCTTTATTAACCTTCGCCATTTATTAATGAGCGCCGCATTATCTCCCTATTTTCGAGATCTCTCGCCGCAGAAAAATATGGTGATTGGTACGCTTTTAACAGATGAAACCTTTGGAGTAGCGATGAACGCTGCTGCGAATCGCATATCGCTCAACTATATGTGGATGCTCGGCTTAAATCTTACCGCATACTTGAACTGGATTATTGCGAATATTGCAGGCGGGATTTTCGGGGAATGGATTCCAAATCCTGAAGCATTTGGTCTTGATTTCGCACTGCCGGCAATGTTTATCGGGCTCCTTGTCCTGCAATTAACCAGCCAACGGAAGCTTTTTGTTGATACGATGGTTGCCTTAAGTGCGGTTGCGATTATAATCTTATCCAGCTTTTTATTTTCCGGCAGTGCAGGAATTATTATCGCAACAATTATTGCATCGACGGTTGGGATGGTGATTGAGAAATGGAAGTAAGATGGACAATTTTACTGATTATTATAGGGTCGGCAATTGTAACATTCCTCCCGCGTGTGCTTCCGCTTATGGTACTGAGCCGAATGCAGCTGCCAAACTGGCTTATTCGTTGGCTCAAGCATGTTCCGATCTCTGTTATGGCTGCGCTTTTAGCGCAGGAGCTGCTTCTATCACAGGGGGCGTTTTCTCCTAGTGAGAATATCCTGAAAATCGGGGCAGCCCTTCCTGCATTTGCTGTTGCCATTTGGACAAAAAGCTTGCTTGGGACGGTTCTTGTAGGAATTGCTTCGATGTTTGCGCTCCGCTTCCTTTTTTGAGGAGAATTGGGAACAGGCCGATTGGTATAATCGGCCTGTTCCCATCTACACATTCATATCTCTTTTGGCAAAGGAAACATAAGTAATCGTTAATAAGATAGCAGCCTCTATAACCGACAACGTGACAAACACCGAATCTAGCTCCCCGGAAACTAATATTTGCTTTGCTTCATAATATTGAAAGGGTGTTATATATTTTAAGCCCTCTAGCTTGCTGTTGATATCGATCATCATAGATAGAATAAACATGGCCAAAAGAATGAATGTGCCGACTGAAACAGCAGTCTTTGGATGCTTATTGACCGCTGCAATCCCTGCCCCTAACGTTACAAATACCAGCTGCAGGAAAAACATCCCCGCCATCAAAATGACAATATCGTTTGCATGTGTCGCTCCATTGCTGTAATAGCTAACCATCTTAATAGATGTAAATAGTGTAACCACATTTAATACTCCTATATTGACGAATGCCGCCATCAGCTTTGCGGTTATAATTGAATATCTTGAAATCGGCTTTGCCAGTAAAAATTCTGCTGTCTTATCGCGCTCTTCCTTTACAATCATCGTAGTACCAAGCATTAAAGCATGAATGGCCCCCATCAGAACTAAATATAAAAACAAGAGACCATAATAGCCAATCGCTTTTGATAAATCAAAAGCCCCCATCCCCATAATTGTTTGTAAAGATCTCGGCATTTGTGAGATGATATCGTTCATAGATTGACCGGATGCAGCGATGGCTTCATATTTACTCATCCCGCCAGCTACCATCACAATCATAGTGATGCACCAAATGATTAAGGATTTTCGGGTTGCCTTCATTTCTCTCAAAAATACATTCATTGCAAACCTCTCCCCCATTAGACCGCATGGATATCTTTTTTCAAATAGATGAAATAGCTAGCGATAGCAGCTGCCAAAATAAACACGATTTCAGCAATCATAAACGGCGCCTCATAGGCAGAATGCTTCATAATGTATGCAGTATCATAGTATTTAAATGGTGTCGCATACCGGATTGCAGTTTCGCCAAGCACAGAGCCAAACATGCTGATTATAAAAAAGGCAAATACAATGCTAAGCGAAAGAGGCAGCACCGATTTGATTCTCAAAGTGATGACCGAAACCAGTATACCAAGCATAAGAAACATGAGCTCAACAAAAAAGGCGGTAAGCGAAATCATGATAAACACTGTAAGGCTAAACGATTGCTTCGCTACCATCGACGCCGCCGTACTTGCGGCAGCGATATAGATCAGATTAGTAATAAGCAAGGAGACAATGGCTGCCAAAAGCTTAGCCGTCACAATTTGCGTCCGGGTCACAGGCTTTGTTAATAGAAAATCTGCTGTTTTTTCACGCATTTCCTTTGAAATAATGGAGATTCCGATATTCATAGCCTGAATCGCTCCGCACAGCAGAACATACCCAAATACATAGGAATAAAATCCAAGCAGGGAAGAAATGCTATCAATCGAAATTCCCAATACCTTTCTAACGGATTCCGGATACCCCTCGAGGATTTTTTTGAAGGCTGCCGCGTCGCTTGAAAAGGCCGGAAACATCGATAAAAAGAAGACAATCAATGCAACTAATGATAGCGTCCAAATAATCGTCGATTTCCGATATGCCTTAAGCTCATGCAGAAACATATTCATAGCCTCAGCTCTCCCTTTCATAATAATGCATAAAAATCTCTTCCAGATCAGGCTCTTCAATCAAAAGGTTTGTCAGCTCTAATTCAGATAGCTTTTTTAGCATCACATTAATATTCCCTCTAAATAAAAAGCTTGCTGTATGATCTTGAATTTCGATTTTATTTACACCTGGAAGATTTAAAAAATGAGCAGCAATCGGTACCTTCGTTTCAAGCTTTACTTTTTTGTAGTTATTTTCTTGCAGCGTACTTATTTTTTCGAGTGCAATAAGCCGGCCTTCTTTAATAATTGCCACACGGTCACATAATCTTTGAACCTCACTCAGAATATGGGAAGAAAATAGAATTGTCGCCCCTTTTTCGTTTTCTTCTTTTAATAGATCAAAGAATTTCTGCTGCATGAGCGGATCCAATCCGCTTGTTGGCTCATCAAGGATAATTAGCTTCGGCTCATGAAGCAGCCCCTGCACGATTCCTACCTTCTTTTTATTTCCAAATGACAGATCGTCAATTTTTTTATTCAAATCCAGATTCATAATCTCAGCTAATTCACGCATTCGTTTGCTGCAATCCTTCTTATAAAAGCTGGCAGAATACTTTAACAAATCCTTCACCTTCATATTGTCGTAATAAAAGACCTCAGAAGGCAAATAGCCAATTTCTTTTTTGATTTCAGGAGCATATTTTACAGAATCCTTACCAAAAATGGTAGCACTGCCGCTCGTTGGATAAATCAGTGATAATAAAGTTCGGATGGTTGTGGACTTTCCTGCTCCATTTGGTCCGATAAATCCAAAAATTTCTCCTTCCTCTACCGCAAAGCTCACATTGGTAATTCCCCTTGCATTGCCATACGTTTTCGTTAGATTTTTAATTTCGATCACATTCATCTGTATAGCCCCCCATTATTTATAGAAGCATTTTACGAAAATATCAAAGTATTCATTTGCGGCAATAAAGCTTTGTTCATAATCAATTTCATGAGAAGGGGATTGCTTTGCTTTTTGCAGCTCCTCTTCTCCAAATTGTTCAAATGTCCAAGTAATAATTTTTAAGGTCTTTTGAAGATCGATATCATCTCGAAACCGAGATGTGTCAATCCCTTGAAAGATTTTATTCGTATTAACTTTAGTGAGTTCTTTTTTCTTTTGATGCAATTCTTCCTTCACCTCATTTGCATCTTCCATATAGGCGCTTTCAATGAATCGAAAAATATGAGGATATTGATTCAAAAGTCCCATTTTAATTAACACGGCTTGGCGTATCCTCATAAAAAAATCAGTTTCAGTAAGATCGATCTTTTCAAAAAATTCTTTCGTCAAGATATCTATGCAATAGTCATACAAAAATATATACAGCTGCTTCTTATTTTGAAAATAATGAAATAATAGCCCCTTTGATATGGCGGCTTCCTTTACTATTTCATTTGTCGAGGCCTTTTCATAGCCCTTTTGCGCAAATTCCTTGATAGCCGCATTCAAGATACGGGCTTGCTTTTCTTTTTCCAGATTAAAAAACTTCGAAAACATGAGAGATGCCTACTTTCCTTTTAGGAGTTGCATTAACACTGACCATACCGGTCAATATGATTATATTCCTGTTGACCCATATGGTCAATATTTTTTCGCTTTATTTTCCATCATGTCGAATGATTATTTATACCTCCCCAAAAGTATAAAAACCCCTCCAATTAAGAGGGGCCCCTTTCAAACACAAATGATTTTCCGCAGCTGGCAATGCTTACTTCTAGAGATTCTTTTCTGCAACCTAATCTTGCTGAAATGAAAAGCTTTGCTTAAATTTCTTTGCCGAATCCATCTGCCCGTTTACCGCCGGCTTCTCTCTCCAAGTCACCACAACCTCTACCATTTTAGATTTTACAGCTACGGGAAGATTCTGATGTTCGAAAAAACTCTGTGTCTTTGGTATTTCATATGTACCTAATCGATATCTCGTTTGGGCAGCAGGATCATCCTGATATACTTCTACTGTAGCATCATAGACGCTTTCACCAATGTTTGTTACATTAATTTTATAGAAATCGGCAATGCCTTTCTGAGGCTGTATACCATCCAAAACCGGCTCTCCAATTGTGACCTTCCAATGATCAGAAGACTGAGATATAGGAAGAGTTTTGGGCGAAAAGGCGTGGGCAGGCAGGGAATGAACTATCATAAACATGAATATACAGGAAGCTAAACATAGAACATGCTTCATTGTCCGTTCCTCCGATTGTTAAACTTTACACTTACTATACCCAGTAAGGCAATATCTATCCTAAATGACATAAGCGCAATAAGCCGGACAATGCCCCTCTTATTCTTTTAAAAAGAGCCGCCTCATACACGAAAGGCAGCTCCATATCATGTTACGGCTGTTCTGGAGAAGAAATATCAATTTGTCCTTGGTCGCTGAAAATCGTACTCTTTATCCAATTATTCATAATACACTTCGCTTGTGAGCAATCTCCCATCGTAAAGCAAATGCCGACATATTTACTGTTCGCGGTATGGCTATTGTGAACAATAGAACCTTCATTGACATTGATATTCCCGTTTTGTGTAACACCGTTAACTTGAATTTTGCCAACCCTAATATATCCAGCCATGGAGTAAGCCTCCTTAATAAATGTAATCAGCCTTGTACATTAATGTATGCATGTACAATATAAGAGTTAACAAGATTAAGATTGATTGATAAACTTTACTTCTCACAAGAACCGTTACGGCAGTTATTGTACTAACTAAAAAAGGAATACATATAAGAGAGGTACAAAAGTAATGGAGGTGAGACTATGGCAGTTGTTCATGCTACGGAAGCTCATATTGCGCTCTTAGCAAGATTACTTAGAGCAGAAGCTGAAGGAGAAGGCAACATAGGCATGCTGCTTGTTGGGAACGTAGGAATCAACCGAATTCGAGCAAACTGTTCTGACTTTAAAGGACTTCGTACCATTCCGCAAATGGTGTATCAGGAACATGCATTTGAAGCCGTTCAGTACGGTTATTTCTACCAAAGGGCAAGAGAAAATGAAAAACGCTTAGCTCGACAAGTAATTAATGGGCATAGACGCTGGCCTGCAAAGTTTAGTTTATGGTATTTTAGACCTCCGGGCTCTTGTCCAAGCCGGTGGTATAACCAGCCTCTCGTAGGACGTTACAAAAAACATTGTTTTTATGAACCAACGGCCGAGACCTGTGAAAATGTTTATAATACATTTTAAAAAGTGAGCTGTACCTGATAACCTTTTCTTCTTGTACAGCTTTTTTTCGATATTCAAACGAAAAGAGGGTGGTCCCATATAATGAACCAGCCCCTTTATTGCATTCCTTATCTTACTCGATTGCAGATCTTCTTTACAGCCTCATCAATTTCATTTTCTATTCTTTCTGTAGTTGATTTAACTTTCTATACTCTCCCGGCGTCATACTTGTGTCTTCAGAAAAAACATACGTAAAATAATAGACAGAGGAAAAACCGGTAGCTTCTGATATTGTTTTAATCGCTAGGTTCGTTGAACGCAGCATTTCGGCTGCAGCTCTTACCCTTTCTTTGCGTATAAATAATGTAAAGGATACACCCAAATTCTGACTAAATAAACGAGACAAATGCCGGGGCGAAATGTGCAGATATTGGGCTACATCCGTTAAGGAAAGGGGTTGGGCTAGGTTATCTTTAATAAATAACTGTGCTTGATGAATAAGTTTATTAGCAGAGGCGTGGAGATGTTTACGCTCATCAACAATGTTCATGCGGCAAAATAATACCTGCAGCGAAAACAGCAAACTATAACCAAGGGAACGCAAAAGTACATCTGGACATGGATGACTCGCATGCTCCAGTAATGTTTGCCATAAAAGTGCCGCAGGTGATTGGGCAGCGTCTTGAATATAAAAATCTGATGTTTCAGCAAGCTTTCTAAATAAATGGATCGCCTCTTCAGTTGAAGCATCCTCATCAATTTCAAATCCAACCCATAACAAAAACAAATTCTGCCCTTTATGGATTCTATGCAGTTTACCAGGACGCGAACAAAAAAATGTCCCTTTCTGAAGTATGTAGTCCGTTCCGTCCTCTAAGTAAAGACCTGAACCGTCCACGACATAACATATTTCAATAAATGAATGTTTGTGGATTGGATTGTCTTGGTGATTCGGATGTGCTCCCCAGTAATAGACACGAAAAGAGGCCTCATCGCCAGGCAAATAAATGGCTTCTTTTTGCAGTGCATAAATGGCTGTACCGACATTCATCATATTCCTCCAGTTAAACTAAAAATATTATCAAGAGTTTACCAAAATACCTGTCAACAATCTAACATATTAACAATCATTTTATATTCAATCTATTTACATCCATTCGTACTCTTCTCCACTAGGCCTTACTTTTAAACATAAGAAGCTAAGACGGCATTATACTCAGAAAAAAGATTTTTATAGAAAAAGGCAGCCTCGATATACAAGGCTGCTTCACATTCGTTATTGATATTCAACCCATACAGCACCATTATCTGCAGATCGTACGCAGTTCTCAACCCATCGGACGCCTTCTACTCCTGCCTCAATTCCAGGATACCAAACATCTTCTAGCGTTGCTCCGCGATCTGCTGCATCCATAGCCTTTGCAAAACGGGTATACAGATTGGACCATGCTTCAAATAAACCTTCAGGATGCCCGCCGCCAATGCGGTCATCAGCTAATGCTTCAGGATAGAGATAGTCCATTCCGCGCTCTAATATCTGTACTGGTTTTCCTTGTACTTCATATCGCAGCTGGTTAGGCTGTTCGTCCCACCATTCAATACTAGCCTTGGAACCGATGACCCGAATCTTTTGCCCATGCATGGAACCAGCATTTACGCAAGAAGACCACACAGTCCCAATGGCACCATTATTATATTCCATTATGGTATAGGCATTGTCTTCTAGCGGCGCACGGCTTTTTACAAAGCTTTGGCGCGTACACAATAGTTTTTGGATTTTCATATTTGGCAGCATAACCTCTGACAAATAGAGCGGATGTGTTCCTAGATCACCCAGTACATAGCTTGGGCCAGCCATTTTTGGATCCACACGCCATTTCGTACTCGCATTGTTTTCTTCTACGGCTCCAGAATGGAAACCGTGCGCAAACTGCATATTTACAATTCGGATTTCGCCTAAATCCCCATTCGCAATCATCTGACGCGCCTGCTCAATTGCCTGATGACCTGAATAACCGTATGTGATGCCGACAACACGATTCATCTTTTTCGCAAGAGCCTCTAGTTCTTTTGCCTCTTCAGTAGTAAAGCATAGGGGCTTTTCACACACTACATGCAACCCAGCCTGCAACGCAGCCTTGCAGATTTCATAGTGGGTACCATTTGGAGTCGCGATCGAAACAGCTTGAATGCCATCTTCACGTTTCGCCTCTTCTTCAAACATGGTTTTGTAATCAGGGTAGCAACGCTCTGGGTCCACATGTAAATTGACTCCAAAGTCTTTACCGCGTTCCGGGTCAATATCAAACGCACCTGCCGCCAATTGAAAATTATGATCACGTAACGCAGCTGAACGATGAATATACCCAATTTGGCTTCCTCGTCCACCGCCTACCATTGCCCAGCGTATAGGTTTATCGATATTTTTTTCACCGTAAATCATGTGCCATTTCCCCTTTTGTTATATGTATTTTTGATTAATAGCCAACACTCTTTAAAAAAGCTATACTCTGACTAACATCTCGCAAGCTAGTATCAGAATTTCTAGGATCACGTTCTTGTTCAATCGTAATATAGCCATGATAGTCAATTTCTTTTAATAGCTTGTGAATCGAATGATAGTCAATGATCCCCTGTCCAATCGGACACATTACGCCCTTAGCACAAGCATCGAAGAAACGGATATGCTCTCCCATCACTTGCTCATAGATTTCTAGATCAATATCCTTAAAGTGGATATAATCGAGCCGATCTGCATAGTCCCGAAGCCACTCTATCGGTTCCATTTTTGAATAATAGAGATGCCCTGTATCGAGACAAAGCCCTGCAGTTTCATATGGAATATCTTCTAAAAGCTTCTTAATTTCATCTTCAAATTCGATGTAGCCGCCTGCATGAGGATGAATAACAGATCGTACGCCATATTTTGTCCATGCCCGCTCCGCAAGTGCACGAATGTGTGCCATCATATTGTTCCAATCCTGCTCGGATAAACGTTTTGCCCGATCAGGGTGACCGGCTGCATAATCTCTTTCCTCATGTCCCCAGTCAATGAGCACTAGATAAGGAGTCGGAAAATGTTGTCCTTTTTCCTGCGGTGAGGGCGGAAGTTTAGTAATCAAAGAACAAATATCGTCCACCTGATGCAATAAGCTTTCTAAATTAGATTCTGATACTAAATCATCAAAAATCGTTCCAGCAATGATTGTCAGATCGTTTTTGGAAAGCTCTGCTTGCACCCGTTCAATATCCATCGGAATATAACCGTAAGGTCCTAGCTCAATCCCTTTGTACCCAGCTTGTGATGCTTCCTGTAACACCCGCTCCCATGACGGAAGATATGGATTTTTCGGATCATCTACACCCCAGCAACAAGGTGCTCCTGCAATTTTAATCCCCACTCTAAACACCTCTATAACTATATATATTGTTTTTAAACTTTATTCTTCATTCCTATCATTCACCGGACATACTCCAGTTGATTCTCGAATGATTAACTTAGGTAACTTTAAAACTACCTTCTTTCTTTCGCTTCTTTTCTCTATCTCTTCTAGAAGTAAATCTACAGCTAGCGAACACATGCTTCGAAGCGGTATTTCGACTGTTGTTAAAGGAGGATCGCTGCTCTTAGATAACAAAGTATTGTCGAATCCCGTAATAGAGAGATTTTCAGGAATCTTTACATTTTTTTCTCGCGCACCCAGAAGAGTGCCTATTGCTAATATGTCATTACAAGCAATGATTGCAGTAGGCGGGTGTAAAGAATCTAACAGATCTCCTGCTAAACGCTGCGCATGTTCTACACTCGAATCACTGATAGCAATCAAGTCCTCATAAGCCTCAAGATTATGATCTTGTAATGCCTGCCTGTATCCGCGAATACGCTCCTGACTGCTCGAATTGTCTTCTGCAATCACTGCGATTCTTGTATGGCCAAGAGAAATCAAATGGGCAGCTATCTCATATCCCCCCATGAAATTATCAACTGTTACGGTGTTAATGGAGAAACCTGGATGATACTCAGAAAGAAGGACGACTGGAACAGCTTCGCTTAATAACTCAGAAATTACCTCTCTGTTCCTAAAACCGCCAGCCAAGATAAATCCATCCACACTTTTCTGCCTTAATAAGGACACGTAGCGCTCTTCTTTCTCGGATTTAAAATCAGTACTGCAAATAACGAGGTTAAATCCGTATTCAATTGCACGATCCTCTACTGCGCGTGCCATTTCTGCAATTACGGAATTAGATATATCCGGTAATAAAAATCCTATTGTAGATGTTCGCTTACCCGTTAATGCCGATGCAAGGACACTTGGCTTATAGTTCAGCTCCTGTGCTACTTTTAAAACCTTTTGTTTTGTTTTTTTTCCAATCGGCTGATTATTCATAACCTTTGACACAGTAGATATTGAAACCCCCGCTTTTTCTGCAACATCATAGATTGTGAGTTTCATTTATTAGGTGCCTCCTTCCTCCAACCGAACCAAATAAGCGTATCATGTATAACCAGTCCATCCTTTCTTTTCATCGGTCGTTTTAGGTGCTTTCTTGGAATGTAGCACATATACCCGTCCAGCAATCATTCATATCCCGGTCCCCTTAGGCTATCGTCTTCCCGATTATGCTCAGCAGACGGCACCCTTTCTTTCTTAATATAAAGACATTACTTTGATTTAAATACATTCTATTAGAAAGCGCTTTCGACTTGAGTTCATTGTATCAGAAACCGCTTTCTATTTGTTTATAAAATGACGACCTTTCTTTATGATTTAAGGACAAAAAAGAAAAAATCGATTTTTTCTAGTTTTTCTATTACGTATTGGCTACGAAAAATAAGTTTATACCATGTTGTGTAGTGCCTCTAAGTTAAGGCCTTTTTATAAAGAAAACTCGCTGATTGACGAAGACAGAGGCGTAGGTGCCCTTTTTTTCTAAAATTTCCAGATGGATCGAGCTTGCTTCCAGTTGGAAATTTATACTTTCTAAATCTATAATCATACTTTTTGTAAAATGAAAAAGCTAAGCATAGGCAGCCTTATAGAATCTATACTTAGCCTCTTCTTTCATTTAATGTTACTCATCAACAAATCAATGCTAGGTTGCCTAAATAAAAATATAAAGCGGAAAAATAACGCAAAATTAATATAGAAACCGAAAGAATTTTGATAATCTGTTCACTCAAGTAACATCTATGATAAAAGGAGGATACTTATAGGACTGTTGACAAATCCCTATTTCAAACAAAAAGAAGACACCGCCTATAATATGCGTTTGTCTTCTTTTTTATTTACTATATCCCATGTCTGAAATATATTGATTTAGTTTGTAAACATCTTCTAATAATAACACTTTATTCCATCAATTTTCTCAGAAAATCTAATTTCAGCTTCGCATTATCTTTGCTAATAATATCTACGCCTGTATCAATATTTCTTTTAACATCTTCTCCCTTTATGACTTTTAATGCAGTTTCAATCCTTATATACCCCATATCATAAGGATTTTGTGCTACTGTACCAGGTAACGTCCCATCTTCTAGCGACAACTTTACCATCTATGTCAAAATCTCGAAATCCCTGTTAGGCTATCGTCTCCTCAATATATACTTAGCAGACAATACGACTTTCTCCTTTTCATCTGATTCAAATCAAAAGTCCATACAAACGCTTACAAATGCATTTGTATGGACTTTCCCTAGCCAGCTCCAACCAGTCCTACTATCTTAATTACAAAACACACTTCAAAAAGAGAGTGTTTATGCGGTAGATTGTCATAATGCTTTGGCATGACACCCCAATAATGAACATGAAAAGATGCTCCATTTTGCACTAAACGATGAACATATTGGTTCAAAGAGACTTTCCCCAATATAAAATCATTCAAATTCACAAAAATTCCTCCTCGTCCTAAAATAAAGAAACTATTCCCCTGTTTCGTTAGGTCTCTTATTATAGAATATTTTTACAATGTGAAAATCCAATGTTTATTCTAAATAAAAATTCCTCATAGGATAGTTAATATTCATAATAGTTTTTCCTCCACATTAGAACTGATGGAAGTCTCCTTTATTTATTGCTACCCAAAAGTACAATCCATTAATTAGTTCCCTATTCCTTTTCTGCATTTCCAAACTTCATTATTGGCTCCTTTTCCACAAATGAAATTTAGTAAAGAACCCAGTAATGAAACCGCTTTCTATTTTGCGTTAGACCGTGTTAAAAAGACAACCCAGAAATTAGTTATTTGTAATTATAAGCCAATACATATTAAATGTATTTATATTATGAAGATACACCCTTACACTTTAAAGATATTATCCTAAGTGAAAACTTGGTTCGTAACCTTCACTATCAACTCCTCCTCCAAGTTGACATTCGCTAAAAACTCTATAATACAACCGTTGTCATCACGGTTGAAAACCACTCGAAAAATTATCGTTTATAGTTATAATTATAGGACAACATATAATAGTTTTATTTGTATTATAAGGACATATTTTTTGTATTCCAAAGACATTTTACTAAGTAAACACTTTTATTTATCTATCGGCTGGCATGACACAGGATTAGAAACACAAATAGACCGCAAAACTTTCTTAAAGAAGCGCTTTGCGGTCTACTTATCTCTTGTCTTATTAGGATAAAAATCTCTCTTGTTTATTATCGAAAAATACGATCAATTTGTTGAATCTCTTCATTTGTTAACTGAACATCTAACGTTTTTAAATTGTTTAACACTTGATCCGCTCTCTTTGCCCCTGGAATTAAAGCATCAATGGAATCGCGTGTTAAATACCAAGCAAGAACTACATGAGCTATTTCTGTACCTTTAGCATCTGCAATTTTGCGTAATTGCTCCACCTTTTGTAAATTTTGTACAAATACTTCTTTTTGGAAATACGGTAATTCTGCACGCAGGTCATTAAAGACCATATTTTCATTATATTTACCGGCTAATAATCCGGATGCAAGCGGGAAATAAGGAATAAACGAGATATTCTGCTCTGTTGTATATGGCAGCAATTCCTTCTCTGCATCTCGCTGCAGTAAATTATATTCGCCTTGATATACATCAACATATCCGTCTTGATTCGCTTCTTTTAATTGGTCAATAGTAAAATTGGAAACGCCAATTGCTCTAATTTTACCTTCGTCCTTCAATTGTTTTAAAGCGCCAACTGCCTCAGCTTTCGGTGTATCCTCATCCGGAAAATGAATGTAGTATAAATCTATGTAATCTGTTCCAAGACGTTTTAAACTCGCTTCAACCTCTTTCTTTAAAAAAGCTGGTGAGTTGTCAAACACAACATCTTTTCCAACAAATTTGTGAGCGCCTTTTGTAGCAATAACCGCCTCTGAACGATTTCCTCTTTCTTTTAATACTTCACCGATTAATTCCTCCGAGCGTTCTGGTCCATATATAAAAGCCGTATCTAAAAAATTAATGCCGTTATTTAATGCTGTTCGAACTAACTCTTTTCCTGCTTCTTCGTCCAGGTTTGGATAAAGATTATGACCGCCAACCGCATTTGTTCCAAGCCCAATCGGATTTACATATAAATCTGTTTTTCCAAGTCGTGTTTGCTTCACCATTCTATATTCCTCTCCCTCTCATTATCAAAATATCATACTCATTATCCTACATTTTTAGATAAAAATTCCAATAAATCATATTATGGAATTTTTATCGTTTTTGGAGTTCTTCAACAGTAGATTGAAAACCACAGGATTCTCTGGTACTCAATTCATCCTTCAATACGAACTTACTTGTAATGGAACTGGTTTTTCTACAGAAGCTAGTTCCATATCTTCCGTTGTTAACTCAAGTAATTTTCCTAAGAATTTTATCATTTCTGTTTTGTTTTGAATGTCTTCTACTGTGCAAACATCTTCCTTTTTCACCTTTTGTATACATTCGCTTATAGCTTCTTTATAACTATTGGTTTGAATCAACCATTCTCCTAAAAGCTTCTTTGTTGCCGCTCTCTCATCTTCGCTTTTCACTGCAAATAAACTTTCCGTCTCAGTCTCTTTTAATGCAATCAAGCTAAAATCATGATTCATGCAAATGCGAAAATAATTTCTTTGGCTACTATAATAGTTTTCTTTCCTTAAAAGAAAATACTCAATTCCAAACTGAACTTCATAAAATGGGCTGCCTATAGTTTGAATACGAATTTCTTTTATTTCAATACTTTCTGACAAATCTAAATAGACTTCTAACCCCTGTACAGTATTAATGACTTTTGCATCTAATAGATTCATACTGCTTTTCCTCTCTTTCATATTACAATTATGTTTTATCTATTCTGAAAGTTAAAGTGATGAAACTACTTATGGCTTGATTACTAAGTCTGGCTTCTTTTTCAAACTATGTTTCCCATCAATAAAACGAACTGTCCCGGATTTCGCACGCATTACGACTGAATGTGTCGTTCCTATGTTTCCGTTATATTGAACCCCTTTTAAAAGCTCTCCGTCTGTTACACCGGTCGCAGCAAAAATGGCATCGTCGCCTCTCACGAGATCTTCCATCCTTAATACCTGATTCACATCCTCGATCCCCATTTTTTTGCAGCGATCCAACTCTTCTTCATTTTGCGGCAGAAGCTTTCCTTGGAACTCGCCACCCAAGCATTTTAACGCAACAGCGGCCAATACCCCTTCAGGAGCTCCTCCTGAACCAAGCATAATATCGACGCCTGTGTCCTCAAACGCTGTATTAATGGCTGCAGCTACATCTCCATCTTCAACCAATTTAATTCTTGCGCCAGATTCTCGAATCTCTTGAATCATTTGTTCATGGCGTTCTCGATTTAAAATCGCAACAACTAAATCCTCCACCTCTTTATTTTTTGCCTTCGCAACAGCCCGCAGATTTTCAATGACAGGTGCATTGATATCAATCATTCCTACCGCCTCCGGCCCAACTGCAATCTTTTCCATATACATATCAGGTGCATGCAAAAGATTGCCATGATCAGCTACTGCTATAACGGTAAGGGCATTCCATGTACCTGCAGCTACGATATTGGTTCCTTCCAATGGATCGACAGCTACATCTACCCGGGGACCATAGCCTGTCCCTAGCTTTTCTCCGATGTACAACATAGGAGCCTCATCCATCTCACCTTCCCCAATCACAACCGTACCCTTCATCGGAATCGTATCAAATACATCCCGCATGCTTTGTGTGGCTGCCTCATCCGCTTCTGCTTTCTTTCCTCTTCCCATCCATCTTGCCGCAGCTAATGCAGCTGCTTCTGTGACACGGACAAGTTCCATTGATAAACTTCTTTCCATCATTAAACATCCCCGTTCTCTGCTTATTATGAAAAGCTCCTCATTCACTTAATAGAGGCGTAATATTTTCAGCACTCCCTACCAGAAAGAAAACTTTCTAGGGCTGCAATAGCATCTTGTTCATCACTTCCATTTGCAAGCAGGGTAATTTCTTCCCCTTTTCTAATGGCTAAGGCCATCACTCCTATAATACCTTTCCCAGCTGCCATTCTCCCATTTTTAATAATGTTTATCTCACTGTCAAAGGAAGATGATTTTTGTACAAATTGATTAGCATATCGAGCCTGAAGACCATGCGGGAGCTGAATGACAACTCTTCTTTCCATCATGAAACATCCACCCTCTCTTTCCTGGATTATATGGTATCTATATAGTCGATATTAAATAATTGAATGTTCAAACCCAGCTTATAACCAATTTATTTCCTTATAAAACCTGCACTTACTTCAAAAGTCCCTGCAAAGTGTAAAAATCCAGTGCCTCTCGCAGCTATTCAAGAGTTAAAAATAGAAAATTATATAAAAAATTATACAGATTCCAGAATCCTATCAACTGGTTTTGATACAGAGACTAATTTTTTTATGTCTTGTATCATGAAAACTGGAGTAGGGAAAAAACTAAGTTTACCTGAAGAAGTAATAATTCGCTTCCATTTAATTTCACCCTCAATCTCGACTGTCTCCCCAACAATCAAAGGAACGTCTGCTTCTTCACTTAGAATGGGAATGACCTTAATTCGATCTTCTCCTATCTGAACCCCATGTTCGACCTCAAGAAAGGAAATACAATCACTATTGTTATACCAAAGCCTTGGATACGGTCTTTGTTTGAAAATTTCTCCTCTAATTCTCATTACAATCCCTCCTTCTTAAGCTTACTGATATTCTTCATAACTAGCAGGAAACATCAATGACTCTTGCAATGAGCCTCTAATCTTGGCCATACTGGTACTATGATAAAAAAAAGGACAACTTCACCAACAGGTAAAGTCTGTCCAAAATGAAGCGGAACTCTATATAAGCTATTCGAAATGGCATTATAGCTCATAAATTAACAGGTTATATAGGTTCCTATTTTTTATCAAACCATTTTCACACCAGAATCCTCTTCTCTTGCTTTATAGCTTGTTTTAAACTCTCTCATTTTACTTTTAACTGCAGCTACGACTGCCTCTTTAGCTGGTGTGATAATAGCACGAGGTTCATACACCCTCTCGTCAGCAGCCAAAACTTCACGGATAGCTTGCGCCCACGCTTGTATGTTCTCTGTATTGACATTAATTTTGGCATGCCCGAGTTCAATTGCCTTCTGGATTTGATAATCAGGGATTCCTGAACCTCCATGAAGGACAAGCGGTACATTCGTCAATTCAGAAATTTGTTTCATCTCATCAAAGCCTAGCTGAGGTTCACCCTGATATGGTCCATGAACCGAACCTAGAGCAGCTGCCAACGCGTCAATCCCTGCTTCTTTGACAATTCGTAAACATTCATCAGGATCGGCATACTTGATTCCGCCCACTAGCCCATCTTCCATACCGCCGACTGTTCCAACTTCCGCTTCCACAGATACTCCTCTTGGACGTGCATAGTCCACAACTTGTTTCGTCATAGCAATATTCTCATCAATTGAATGATGGGAACCATCAATCATAACCGATGTAAACCCAGCATCAATCGCCTTTTTGCAGCGTTCCACACTCATCCCATGATCCAAATGCAGTACAACCGGAACAGTAATGGACATTTCTTCTACAAGACTTTTGACCATTGCAGCAATCGTCTTAAATCCTCCCAAATAATCAACAAGTCTATCAGACGCCGCCAGTATGATAGGCGCTTGTTCCTCTTCAGCAGCTTGCAAAAAAGCTTGTGCGAATTCTAGGTTATTTATATTGTATTGACCTACAGCGTAATTGCCTTCCTTAGCCTTATGCAACAGGTCTTTCATAGATACTAAAGTCACCAGCATCGTCCCCCTTTCGTAAAGATATCGGCAAAACTATACTTAAAGTTATACTCTTATATTAAAAAGATTTAATCCCTCTTTAATGGATTTCAGCGTTACTTCGTTGGACCATTCTGGTTTATCAGGGTAAGCGAATACTGAATTTGTTACAATTCCATCAAATTTCATTTCTCTTAATTTCCGGTATAATGCTTCAAAGTTTACTTCCCCTTCACCAGGGTTCAAATGCTGGTGAATGGTTACGTTTGCATTAGGAGGATTCACAATATATCGTAATCCAAATGCTGCTTTATGATTAAGCGTATCGGCAATGAGAACATGGGCAAGTAAATCTCCTGCTTCTTCTAAGTGTTTCTCTACATCGCCAATACCATCATCATAAAAGAAAGCATGTGCAACAGAATATACCAGCTTAATCCAATCTTTATCCAGTGCACGAATCATTCGAATGGCTTCTGTATTCAACTCAATGAAATCGTTAGGATGGGATTGTAAATTAAGTTTAATACCTTCTCTTTCAAAAATTGGCATGAGTTCTTCCATTGATTTAACAAAAGCAGCTTCACTTTCAACCGGACGGCTTTTGTCGCCGGCAAACTCACTGTTCATTAAATCCACTCCTAATTCAGAAGTGATTTCAATACAACGTTTCCAATTTCTCACTGCAGCTTGACGTTCTTCTTCAATGGGTGAAGACCATTGTTGCACAGGAAGTACAGAAGAGATTTTAACACCGGCATCTAGACAATATCTTTTTAAATCCTTTATCAGCTGCTTATCAACCTTTGGATATTCATAAAACCAAATGAAATCTTTACGCGGTGATAACTCTACATATTCATACCCTAATCTGGCAACTGCATCGATAGTATCTTTTAAATTTGTATTATCACGATAATGTGACGGATCATATGCTAAACGCATGTTAAACTTCCCCTTTCTCGCCTATTAATATTGCTTGGCCTTTTTCAATTTTTCTTGCTTTAATTCATACGCCTTTTGAACGCCTTCCTGGTTAGACACTTCAGGTACTCCAAGGTTCCACCAGCTGCCTTCATAGCCGTCTGTCATTGTCTTTGGAAGTACTTTCATTTCGATCAAAGTAGATTTATCCTGTTTTTTTGCATCTTCTAAGGCCGCTTTTAGTTCTTCTACAGTATTCGCACGATATGCTTTCGCTCCATATGCTTCAGCTAATTTTGCATAATCAATATTTAAAATTTGATTATCCTCTGTTCTGAATTCACAATAGTAGCTGCCGTTTCCAAAATCCATTTGTAGATTGTTAATGCAACCATATCCAGAGTTATCAAACAGAAGCACATTAATCTTTTTATTGTACTGAATGGCTGTAACAAATTCAGAGTGCAGCATGAGGAAGCTGCCATCGCCAACGATCGTGTATACTTCTTTTGCCGGATCAGCCAACTTCAGACCTAATGTACCTGACACTTCATATCCCATACATGAGTAACCATATTCGAGATGGTATGTGTTTGGCATCTCTGAATGCCATAAACGCTGCAAGTCTCCTGGAAGTGAACCAGCTGCACAAATAATGATGCTGTCAGGATCGATAGTGTCATTAATAGCAATCAATGCCGTTGTTTGCGGTAATTCTGTATTTAACACATCCGCATATTCGTTTAATACTTCTTGTGAGAAGTGATTTTTAATTTCAGGATCAAAGTTTTCTCTATTAAATACAACTTTACTTAAACGATCACGCTCAGCTAGCCATTCTTCTTTTAATTCCGCAATCGCACCACCAAACTCGCTTTCGTATCCTTCCAGCATTGGAATTAATGCTTCCAAAGTTGATTTCGCATCTGCTACAACTGGAAATGCATCTAATTTATAGGCTTGCATACGGCTCACGTTAATATTTAAGAACTTTGTTGTTTCAAAATCAAAAATAGTTTTAGAAGAAGTGGCGAAATCAGTAAACCTTGTACCAATACCAATAATTAAATCAGCTTGACGTGCTGCTTTATTCGCCGCTAATGTTCCCGTGATTCCCAAGCCGCCTAAATTGTTGCTGAATGAGGACTCAACAGTTGATTTACCAGCTTGTGTTTCTACTAGCGGGATGTTATATCTTTGTGAAAATTCGATTAAAGCTTCGCGTGCTTCTGAATATTTAGCTCCGCCGCCAACAACCACTACCGGTTTTTTGCTCGCTTTAATTAATTGGGCTGCACCATTTAATTCACGGTCATTTGGTAAGCGACGATCGATGAAATGCACACGTTTCTCAAAGAACTTCTCATCATAATCGAACGCTTCCCCTTCCACATCTTGCGAAATACAAATTGTAGCAGGGCCTGCCTTTGCTGGGTCTGTCATGACTTCAAATGCCCGAATCAAACTCGACATCAATTGCTCGGGGCGGGTAATACGATCCCAATATCTTGATACTGGCTGTAATGCATCATTTGTTGTAATCGCAACGCTATGTTCTTGCTCTATTTGTTGCAACACTGGATCAGGCTGACGTGTCGCATACGTATCAGCTGGCAGCAACAAGATAGGAATATTATTAGCTAGTGCTGTGCCCGCTGCCGTTACCAAGTTTGCTGATCCTGGTCCGCTTGAAGTTGTAACAGCATATATTTTTTTACGCAGCATTTGTTTGCTGTAAGCAATCGCTGCGTGCGCCATTCCTTGTTCGTTTTTTCCTTGAATCACTTTTAAATGACCGGAATCTTGTTCAAGAGCCTGACCAATCCCTAGTACATTACCGTGACCGAAGATATTAAAGATCCCTTCAACGAAAGGGGTTTCTTGTCCATCAATAGAGACATATTGCTGATTCAGAAATTTAATTAATGCTTGGGCTGTTGTTAACCGAATTGTTCCCATTAGTTCGTCACCCCTGCCTCAATGTAAGATCCTTCAGCAATTAATTGCTCAATTTCTTCCGCTGTTGGCATTGCCTCTGAAGAGCTATGCTTGCTTACAACAATAGAAGCCGATGCACTGCCGTATTTTAAAGCAGTTTCAATATCTTTTCCGCTGATTAAAGCATATAAGAAAGCGGAAGCGTAGGAATCACCTGCACCAAATGTTTTTAATACCTTCGTCTGGTATGCTCGGCCTCTGAATGTTTCGCCTGATTTTGTGTAAGCATATGATCCTTCTACACCGTGCTTAATAACAACCAATTCAGGGGAATGATTAAACAGGTAACTAATTGTATCTTCGTTCTTTCCGCCTGTTTTGCTTTCCATTACATCATACTCATCACGAGTACCAATGACGACATCTGCCTGCTCTGCAACGAGTGAACAATACACAGCTGTTTCCTCAGGAGAATTCCAAGAGTACGGACGGTAATCCAATTCGAACACAACTTTTACATTATTTCTTTTCGCTAGGCTGACTGCTTTTAACACTGCTTCGCGAGACGGGCTTTTGGATAAAGCTGTTCCGGAAACAAGCAGGACTTTAGATTGTTTGATATACTCTTCATTGACCTCTTCAGGTGCTAAATACAGATCCGCTACATCTTGGCGGTACATTAAAATACTGCACTCTTCCGGACTCTTAATCTCTGTAAATGCCAACCCTGTTTTGTGTCCTTCTTTATCTACTACCATATTAGATGTATCAATTCCAACCCCGCGCATATATTGCTCGATAAAGCGTCCATGCTGGTCATCTGAAATTTTACCGATAAATCCAGCTTTTAACCCTAGCTTAGAGCTGCCGATTGCGATATTCGCAGGCGAACCTCCCACATATTTTGAAAATGTCATTGTCTCTTCCATCGGACGATTGTACTCTACTGCATTCAAATCAATGCATGCACGTCCAACCGCAATAATATCGTATGTTCTTTCTGTATTGAATTCGTACTTCATCTCCGATAGCAACTCCTTATATTTTTATTAACGTTTAAGAATCCATTCATGAGCTGGATCGTTATAGAATTTCCAAATACGTGTTGGTCCTGCCATTACATTTAAATAATAGGACGTATAACCGTCTGGTACCCCAACTGGGTGGTATCCTGCTGGCACAAGAACAACATCACCATTTTCAACCGTCATTGTTTCATCAATGGAACGATCATCCGTATAGACTCTTTGGAATACAAAACCTTGCGGCGGGTTCATTTCATGATAGTAGGATTCCTCTAAAAATGACTCCTCCGGCAAGTTGTCACGATCATGTTTATGCGGTGGATAGCTTGACCAGTTTCCACTTTCTGTGAACACTTCAACAACAAGTAAGCTATTAGCAGTTGGATCTGAATCAGGCAAAATATTGTGTACAAGACGTTTATTATTAAGAATTCCTCTATTTTCAACGCTATTATCTGAAGCTTTAATCAGTCTCGTAGGCAATTGTTTTTGAGAAGGAGAATAACATAATGCTACGCGAGCTTGGCTAACTCCCTCTACTTCAAAACGTCGATCATTTGACACATACACACTGTCTGTTGGTACTTTTTCGAATACGCTTTCACGAGTACCTAAATTTTCAAACACTTCCTCGCCATCTGTGACATTAATTTTCCCTGTCACAGCCACGATGCAGCATTCTTGCTTTCCTAGTACTTCTGAATATTTAGCACCTGGAGCTAAATCAACTATTTTAAACCCAACATATTCTAATGGGGAATTTTCTGTCGTTACCTCTTGAACAATAGTGACTCCTTGGGACACTTCGTTCTTTTCTGGCTTTCTGAGCAATTTACTCATGTTATACCTCCTTATCATCACGGTGGAAACAAACCGTCACAGCATCCCTTGACAGGCTGCTCTACAAGTTTTGTATTAGCAACCGGTCCATATACTTAGCAAATATAATGGACCGATTGCTCAAACTTTCAATCATAAACTATCTATTAATCTAACAAACTCTTTTACTCAAATTTAGGTGCTGCATAGCGCGCTGTTACTACTTTTTTGCGTGTATAGAAGTCTACGCTATCTTTCCCGTTCGCATGTAATGTTCCGAAGAAGGATGATTTCCATCCAGAGAATGGGAAGAATGCCATAGGAGCTGGTACACCTAAGTTAACTCCTAACATACCTGCATCGATATTTTCACGGAAGTAGCGGATAGATGCAGCATTTGTTGTAAAGATACAAGCACCGTTCGCAAACTCTGATTTATTTGCAATTTGAATTGCTTCTTTTAAGTTTTTCACACGCATAATGGATAGTACCGGAGCAAAGATTTCTTCTTTCCAGATCGTCATATCCGGTGTAACATCATCGAAAATAGTAGGTCCGATGAAAAAGCCTTCATCTAACGCACGTTCACGGCCGTCACATACAACCTTCGCGCCCTCTTCGATTCCTTTTTCGATATAACCAATTGTACGTTTTTTATTGTCTTCTCGAATCACTGGGCCAAGCAATACCCCATCATCTAAACCGTTACCGATTTTAATATTAGCCGTTCTCTCTTTCAGCTTCGCTATAAATTCATCAGCAATTCCCTCTTCCACTGTTACAACTGAGCATGCCATGCAGCGTTCGCCTGCTGAACCAAATGCAGAGGAAATAACATTTGTGATTGTGTCATCCAAATCCGCGTCATTTAGGACAATCGTATGGTTTTTCGCACCTGTTAACGCCTGAACACGTTTTAGATTTTCGCTGCCTCGTTTAAATACATATTCGCCAACCGGCTTAGAGCCAACAAAGGAAATTGCTTTCACTTCAGGATGATCTAAGATACCGTTTACAACATCGTGTGCACCATGAACAACGTTGAACACGCCTTTTGGAAGTCCTGCTTCTGTAAATAGCTCTACTAATTTTTCTGTTAAAAGCGGTGTTCTTTCAGATGGCTTTAAAATAAATGTATTACCTAACGCAATTGCCATTGGGAACATCCAGCAAGGTACCATCATCGGGAAGTTAAATGGTGCAATTCCTCCAACAACACCAATTGGGTAGCGGTAGTTTGTCGCTTCTACATCTGTAGCAATGGAAGCTAATGAATCTCCCATCATTAGAGAAGGTGCTCCAGCAGCAAATTCAACATTCTCAATTCCGCGCTGTACTTCCCCTAGTGCTTCCGTCAAGCTTTTTCCATTTTCCTTTGTGATGAGGTGAGCCAATTCTTCTTTATGCTTTGTTAGCAATTGTTGATAGTTAAATAGGATTCTTGCACGTCTTGGCACTGCAACCTTTTGCCACTTTTCAAACGCTTTTGCAGCAACTTCGATTGCATAATCGATATCTTCTTTTGTTGAGATTGGAACTTGGGCAATGACTTCTTTTGTAGCTGGATTGTAAACATCCTCATACTTTGTTGTTTTACTTTCAACCCACTCACCGTTAATGTAATTTTTTAGCTTTACTGCTTTTACTGTTTCTAACATGTTTTCTTCCTCCTTAGAAAATTTGTTTTTGTTTCTAGCGATTATTTAAAAAACTTTAATAACCTATTCGGGTCTTCACACGGCAAATTCCGCATCCCTTTTTAACACTTTAAGAAAGGTTATAATTTACCAGTTAAAAACTGGGCTTCTCCTAGTCCAAAACTCCAATCAGCATCCCCATTGGTAACAATGGAAACCATAATATCATTCGGTTCTATTCCACAACTTTCCCCAAGCTCTTGAACCAAAAGTTTATAAAAATTCTGCTTTTGCTCATCAGTTCTTTGCTTACTAGTTACACTTAGCACTACTAAGTTTTTACTTCTCTCAAAACCTAAACCAGTGTCTTGTATAATCATTTCATGAGCAGGATGCTGGTGAACGATTTGATAACGATCCCTTTCAGGTACACCGAAAGCTTTAACCATCGCCCGGTGAGAAGCATCTAATAGATTTCTTAGTGCCTCCTCGTCTCGCCCTTCTATTAAATCAAATCTAATTAACGGCATAATAAATAACCTCCAAAGCTAATTTAGTTACGTTAAACCAGTGGTGTCATATTTAAAATTCATGTAATATTAGATATAAGGTTGTCTAAATACCTTAGACCGTTGGGCACCAATGCAATCGATTACATCACCTTGTTTTTTATACCTTTATACCATTAATTTCAAATAGGATTCAGATATCACAAGGGCTTAATCACATTCAGATTGTTAAACAACTGATGCAATCGATTACACCACTCTGCCTTTTATACCCTTATCATATGAATTTCAAATAGCTTTAGATCCTACAAGGACTTAATCACATTCAGATCGTTGGGCGGCTAATGCAATCGATTACATCGTTCTGTCTTTTATACCCTTATAACATGAATTTCAAATAGGATTCAAATCCTACAGAGACTTAATCGCATTCAAATTATTGGGCAACCAAGCAATCGATTACATCGTCTTGTTTTTATATATCTTGATACCATTTAATTTCAAATAGCATCAAGATATCACCAAGACTTAACCATATCCAGATTATCAAGAAAGTGATGCAATCGATTACATCGTCTTGTTTTTCCACCTCTCTCGAGACAACCTTGTTATGTTTCGGTAACATGTTGGATATGTTTGATTCCATAATACTGTTAAAAACGTTTTCAGTCAATAAAAAATCCAAGATTTTTTTCTATCCACTTGAGTTATCAATAGAAAAACCCTTCTAAACCAAGAGATTTCTATCAAATTTCGTCAAAATTATAAACACTAAATTACATAATTACCTTTTTTGGATGATCTCCAATTTTACTTCAAATTAATATCCATACAACAAAAACATGGTGAATTTTTGGATAACTTTTGTTAAGATACATTACAATACCTATATTACCACTAGAAGTACAGTTCTAATCCTATGGTCGTATGAATTGCAATGCTGGATTATATTTTTTATCAGCAGCTAAGTTAAAATAAAAATAAAAGTAAACCGAGGGAGAAACATGTTAAAAACGAAACGAATTGAACAAATACAGGAGTATATTTTTGAGCACCAAACAGTATCTTTAGATGAGCTTACTACGGTGTTTGGTGTATCAAAAAACACGATTCGACGTGATATTCAGCAGTTAGTTGAACGAGGAAAAATCAAAAAAGTCTATGGCGGAGTAGCTGTAAATCATGCCACGCTTGAATCATTTAACCAAAGGCAAACGCGTAATCAAGGACAGAAAGAATCAATTGCCAAAGCGGCAGCGAATTTTGTTGAGGACGGGGATATTATTTATATTGATTCTGGAACAACAACATTAGAAATGGTGGAGTACTTACAGACAAAGCATGTGACCGTCATCACTAATAACCTGGATTTTATTATTCATTCTCTTCCTTATCCTAATTTAAATGTACTTTCGACAGGAGGAGTAGTGAACCGTGAAACAAAATCATTTGTTAGTTTTAAAAACATGGATTTATTAAAATCGTATAATATTAACAAAGCTTTCATGGCCTCAACCGGCATCTCCATATCAAATGGTGTAACTCATTCATCTCCTCTTGAGAGTGAAATAAAGCAAACGGTCGTTAAAAGGAGTTCAAAAGTATATTTACTGGTGGATCAGGATAAATTTGATAAGTCTGCCCTGATTACCTATTGCGGCCTGGATGAGATTGATTATATTGTTACTGATACTGACCCAAGTGAAAATTACCAGGAATATGCAAAAAATCATAATATTCAGCTTGTAATCTCCGATAAACTGAATTGACATATAGAAGGGCCTTAAATACATTTGTTATTGAATTGAAGAAAAATCCTTAAAATACAACTTTTAAGCAGACATTTTTGCAAACGGATACAAAGAAAGGGGCTCTGATGCAAAAAATATTTTTCGAAAATATTTTTTGCATGGACTGTTTTTGGACAAGGCTGCATCCCTTGTTGAATTTGTCCCTTTTTCGCCATAGAAAATTCCCCTCAAGTATAGTGCAGCATCCCGCGCAATCTACGCAGGCTTTTTACACTGTCTACTTGAAGGGGATACTAGATTGAGGGACGTACCTCCCCAACCTTTTTATGTTCGAACTATGTCCATAGTTTCCCAGAATACTAAAAGCAGGACAGATCCCGATTCTTTCATCACCCAGTCCCTTTTACACCAGCCGTTGCAGCATGCTCCTTTTTAGACTGCATACGCTTGATATAAAACGACAGCCCTAAGCCAAGAACGGCAAAGGCTTCGCACACGAGAAACGCTAGGTTGATCCCATGAATAAGCGCCTCATGCATTGTTTTTCCCTCCGCATGCGCTGCACCATTCGTCATAATCGTGACGAGAAGAGCCGTGCCAATTGATGCTCCAACCTGACGCATCGTGTTCGTCATTGCCGTTCCATGCGGCAGCAAATGCATTGGCAGCTCATTCAATCCTGCTGTATTTACAGGCATAAGCAGCATCGAAACACCTGCCATCCGCACTGTATACATTACACATATAAAAAGAAAAGAAGTGTCTGGTGACAACAGCCAAAGCGGGATTGTAGTAATCACAACAATGCTCATCCCGATTATCGCAAGCGGTCTCGCACCGTATTTATCAAATATTCGCCCGGCAATCGGCGACATGATTCCCATTGCGACTGCACCCGGCAGCAGCAGCAGGCCGGATTCAAACGCTGAGGTACCGCGCGTGCTTTGCATATAAATCGGCAGCAGCATTTCCGCCCCAATCGCAGACGAAAAGGCAATAACGTTAATCATCGTTGTTAGCTTAAAAATGCCATATTGGAATACACGAAATTCAAGCATCGGCTCCTCTAGCTTCAGCTGACGCCATATAAAACAAATAAGAGTCGTTCCTCCAATAATTAGAGACAACTCGACCTCCGAGCTTGACCAGCCGCTCCCGCCGGCGCTGCTAAACGCATAGAGCACACCGCCAAAGCCAAATGAAGATAAAATGATAGACAGTACATCAATTTTTGGAAATGCCCGCTCCGTCACATTTTTTAAATAAAAGAAGGCGAACCCAATATCAAGAAGCGCAATCGGAAGCGCGATAAAAAATAGGGTGCGCCAGGAATATTGGTCTACCAACCAGCCGGCAAATGTCGGGCCAATAGCAGGTGCGAACGAAATGACGAGACCAACCATTCCCATCGCTGCACCCCGCTTTTCCCGTGGAAAAATCGTTAAGAACACCGTCTGCATGAGCGGCATCATAATACCGGCACCGCACGCCTGCACAATTCTTCCAATCAACAACACCGAAAAAATCTGTGCTGTTCCAGCAATCAGAGCTCCTATTGAAAATACGCTCATCGCAGTAAAAAACAGCTGCCTCGTCGTAAATCTTCGCAGTAAAAACGCAGTAATAGGAATCATAACACCGTTGGTCAGCATAAATCCGGTTGTAATCCACTGCACCGTATTTGCCGATATATGAAACTCTTGCATAATCGATGGCAAAGCAGTAACTAGCAGCGTTTGGTTTAAAATAGTAACAAAGCCGCCCGTAAGAAGCAGCGCAACGATAGGCGCCCGCTTAAAGCTTAAAGACGGCTCTTCATATGTTCCCTTCATTTTATCTTCCCCCTATATTCTCTCATCTGTACATACGCGCTACATCGTAACAGCAGATTCCCCTGTTTTCCTTTTGCGCTGCTTCGCCTTAACATTCTCCATAATGAAGCATAGGAAAATAAATACAACCATCGATCCAGCGGCAATGCGATACATGACCGCATAGCTTGTAGCTTCGGCTACAATTCCAAGAAGCATCGCACCGCACGCAACACCTAAATCACCGCTATTAAAAAACATGCTGCTGGCAACCCCGCGCCGCTCTGGAGCTACAAGCTGCAGCATCCAAGCCTGCAGCGACGGACCAACAGCCCCCATACCAAAACCGTATAGAATCGCTGATAGAATCAAGGACACAGTGCCAGATGCATATGATAATGAAAGCAAGCTAATTAGCACCAGGGCCGCCCCAGGAATCAGTACAAACATCGGACCTTTTTTGTCAAACACCTTTCCAGTAACAGGCCGTGCTACTAGCATAGCGAGAGACTGAAACAGAAAAAATTGCTCTGCATGTTCGATACTCGCTTCTTTTCCAAACAGCGCCAAAAAGCTGATAATTCCCCCAAATGTTACAGCTAGACAAAAATGAAGCAAAGCCGGCAGTATAAGCTTACGATCCCACAGCTTTACTTTACTAACTGAATGCTTTGATGCTTGCGGCGGCGAAACACGAATGAGCAATACAAGCGGAAAAATAGTTAATATGATGAAGAAAGAGATGGCAATGAGCGAGCCAAAGCCCTTTTCATAAAGCAGCCATAAGCCGGCAACCGGGCCAATCGACATCGCAATGGAGGAGGAAAAACCGAAATACCCCATCCCTTCTCCCATCCGGCTTACAGGAAGTGTATAAGAGGCCATTGTCGGAAAGATTGTACTCGTCAAACCAAATCCCGCACCGTACAAGATACGCAGAAGCAACAGAAAAAATACACTGCCGCACCAATAATAGCCGGCGGATGAGACTGCCATAATACATAAACCAATCATTAAAATGGCGCTCTGCTGCCCTTTTTGCAGTCCCCTGGCAGCTACAAACCGCAGCGTAATGGCGGCCATGGATAGAAAGCTCGTTACAAGGCTGACTGTCACATCGCTTGCATGAAGCATTTCCTTCGTGTATAAGGGAAGCGACGCGAGCAGCATCTGCAAATTCGTAAACAATAGTAAATTACAAATCATAATCACTACAAACTGCTTCGTCCATAATCGGTTCGTTTGTGTTTCCAAACCCCGCACTCCCTTTTGTCGGGTAAAACAAACTAGTACCCGTTATTGCCCTGCTCTTTCAGTCAATCATCCTATTACAGAAGGAGAAGCAAACAACGCTTCTCCTTTCATTCTGTCATTTTCTTTTCCTGTATTTCGCAGTCCGCTCATCTTGAATGATACCGCGCCAATTCAAGCCAAACGTAAAATCATACACGTTTCCTTGTGTATCTCTATAACACTCCATATCGTGCGGAACATCTTCAAACTGCTCCTCTACGGTCTTCATATTAGCCGGCATTTGCACAGGCAATAATCCGTATGGCTCAGCTGCGCCGCTCACAATATTAAAAATTGCTTGGTCTTGTACGCCAAAATTCACAAGAATCCCATGCACCGCTTGTTCAAACTCCGCTACAATAGTTGGCCTCGACAAATGAAGTGAAACAATGACCGGCTTTCCATTCATCTCTTCCTTTGTTTTCAGCACCATTTCCAAATCTGTAACATTCGCAGCGGTAACCGTCTTGCCTTTGTACGAACGATTCAGCACATCTCTCTCATCCCCGGCAATGCTTTGCTCACGCGCATGCTCCGCCGTATACGGGCCGTACTGGAGATTGATCGGCACGTAGCCATTGCCTCCCATCTCCGCATCAGCTCTGCTGTAGCCTGGGCCGGAATCTGGGGTTTTGATAAAAACAAGGGCAAAATCCGCCTCTTCCGGCTTATCCGTCACATTGAAATACTTCTTCACAATGTCTAGGCTTACAGGATCATCAAGCTTAGACGGCGTTCTGTGCCCAAACCAGTTCACGCTCTCCGGCACATAGCGTTTTGGAATATACACAGTTTTTCCTTTTGAGATTGGCAGGACATTATCTTTGTTTTTAAGCATTACAATCGATTTCAGCTGGGCTTCATAGCCTGCCTCCATATACTCCGCTGCGCCGACTGTTTCTTTGCTCTCCTCCTCATGCAAATAAGGATTTTCAAACAAACCTGTGCGGAATATGTTCGTTAACAAGCGGACAGCAGATTGTTCAAAGCGTTTGCGCATCCACTCTTCTCCATGCTCGGCAACGCCAATTTTATATGCCTCTAAAATCGGACCGGCTTCGTTATTGCCCCCAAATTGGTCAACGCCGGCCATCAATGCCTTATAATGCCGCTCAGCAACTGTATAGCCGGCCTCCACGCCCCATGGACGGCTTACAAACATATCAACTGCAGGAGGCTCATCATTTGTAATGCCCCAATCTGTACAAACGACACCGTCATAGCCGTATTTCTCACGAAGCAAGTCCTTAATAATATAAGAGCTATACGAGTTTCCAACATTTTCTCCATTCACTGGGTCTTGCCCGTATGAAATCGTGTAATACGGCATAACTGCTGATGCTTGCTTCGTTTTACCCTCTAATTGAAACGCGCCTTCCAGAAATGGAATAAGGTGCCCATCAAAATTATTTCCCGGGTATACCGCATACTTTCCGTATCCAAAGTGAGCATCGCGCCCGCCTTCACCAGAGCCGCCGCCAGGCCAATGCTTCACCATCGCATTTACGCTATCATAGCCCCAGCCTTCTCCAATCTCCTTCTCTCCCTCAGATGTTTGAAAGCCGTCAATATAAGCGCGGGCCATATCAGCAGATAGCTGCGGATCTTCGCCGAACGTTCCTTCAAAGCGCATCCAACGCGGATCAGTCGCAATATCAATTTGCGGAGAAAGAGCTGTCGTAATACCGAGTGCACGATATTCCTTCGCCGCAATTTCCCCGAAGCGCTTGACAAGCTCAGGATTGAATGTCGCCGCCATTCCAAGCGTCTCCGGCCACATGGAAATTGCTCCTCCTGCTCCCGCCTTAAATTCTGTACTTGCATCAATACCGTGCCGCGGATCAGAGCTGTTATTTGCCGGAATACCAAAGCCGATGCTTTCGGCAAGAGCCTGCACGTTATTGTTCCACCGTGCTGCCGTTTTTGCATCCTCTACCGTGGTAATGAGAACATGGCGTAAATGATCCTGTGTTATAAATTCAATTTGCTGATCGGAAAGATCCCAAGGTTTTGCACCGCTTTCTTCAAAAGACTTGCCGCCGCATGTACTAGGAAACCATCCCTTGCTTGCTGGGATTGCCTGATGCTTGCTATAAAGCATGAGACCGGCAATCTCCTCAATGGAGAGCTTAGAAGCAAGATCCTTTGCCCGCTCCTCAGGGGATAAACGCCAATCCTCATATGGATCGATTTCTCCATCTTTGTTAAGGTCTTTAAAATGCAAGCCATCTACTGTTAAAATATTGACGCCTGATTCAGCCCAATAGCCGAGCGTCGGGCCATTTTCATTTTTTATGTACCGAATAGCTGCTGCTTGCTTGATGCTTGTCATTCCAGCCACCCTTTCCGTAACCGCTTTCTTTTTACTCTCTATTTTCCTTATTAACCCGCCTTTCTTTTATTGTAAAGCACATTCTCCCATACAGCCTACCGCAGGAACGACTTTTTCCTATCACTTTCTAGACTTCTATTAAAGGTAAGCTCCTAAAAATAAATCTTTTACTTATTAATATCTAGTAAAAAGTATAACAAAAAAGCGAGCGGACCCAAAAGGGAAATGCTCACCACTTTGAATCCATTCACTTCTTAGCTTAGATGAAATATCTCTTTTAAATTTGTAACAACCGGGCTATGACGACCTTCCTATAAGCCTGCCATTTTTGACAAGCTTCCTTTTCAGCACTCTTAATTCATCCTCAACCTCTAAATAGCTCACCAGAAGCTGCATCATTGACTAAATTCTCTTGTCAAATCACGTACACAGCTGATGGAAGCATCAGGGAAAGCAAGTCTGCAATAGAAGGTTACTCTAACAGTGAGTCTAAACGTGCCGCTGCCAAGTACGATGACTGTACCGTCTCCGCGCTTTCTCGAAGGACCTTCAATACGAACGTCTCCCGATAGACGCGTTAGCGTCCATTCATACAAGATATCGCTGTCACGCCCGCTGCAGTAAAATCCTTCGCATTCTAAATCGGCGTCAGCGAAGTAGACGAATGAGGATATCCGTCTAATATCGCGAATATTAGAAGAGCTGCAGGAGCAGAATGCGGTCGGCGGCGTTTGATTGCAAGGGCAATAGCATCTTCCCTTGTGGAAAAGCCCCTCATTGGAAACATCATTTCCTCCATTGCGGAAAAACCCCTCACCGGAGACGTCATTTCCTCCATTGCGGAAAAACCCCTCATTGGAAACATCATTTCCTCCATTGCGGAAAAACCCCTCACCGGAGACGTCATTTCCTCCATTGCGGAAAAACCCCTCATTGGAAACATCATTTCCTCCATTGCGGAAAAACCCCTCACCGGAGACGTCATTTCCTCCATTGCGGAAAAACCCCTCATTGGAAACATCATTTCCTCCATTGCGGAAAAACCCCTCACTGGAAACATCATTTCCTCCATTGCGGAAAAACCCCTCACCGGAGACATCATTTCCTCCATTGCGGAAAAACCCCTCACTGGAAACATCATTTCCTCCATTGCGGAAAAACCCCTCACTGGAAACGTCATTTCCTCCATTGCAGTAAAGCCCCTCATTGGAAACATTGCCTCTTCCATTGTGGTAAAGCCCCTCACTGGAAACATCATTTCCTCCATTGCGGTAACGCCACTCATTTTGATAATAGTAATAATTCATGTTTTCATCACCTCTCTTTACAACTGGTATACTCTATTAAATGTAGAGAGAGAGTATTTTGTAAGGGACAAAGGCGGACAATTCTATGAAATTTTCATATAAAAGGTAGCGTTCAAAGATTTCTTATATCACATAAGCTTTCGCTTTTTATATTTCGAAGGCAGGGACGTAGTTGCACTTATACTTGATTCCCAAAAATTTACCACTACATCGAATTAGCTCCTGACTGGGAATTTATACATCCTTAAAGTAGAACAGTGTCAGCAGCCCAATCAAGAAATGATTGGGCTGCTGACTATTCCCGATTTGCATAATGCTCCCGATACTGGGAAGGCGATTGGCCGATCCACTCTTTGAACAAGCGGCTAAAATACTTTGTATCCTGATACCCGACCTCTGCGGAGATATCATACACCTTAAGGTCTGTCATTTCTAATAATTCCTTCGCCTTCTCCAGCCGGTTTCTTATAACATAATCTAAAACGGTTTCACCCGTTTGCTTTTTGAAGGATTCACAGAAATACGTAGGACTCATATACACATAATCCGCAATCCTCTTAATCGTAATATTCTCGCCTAGATGATCCCGGATAAATTCCTTTGCTTGCTGAATTGGATTCAGATCATGATGTGTGTGCATTTTGTTTTTCATGCGAAGCACCCACTGCTTTATATCATCCTTTAATTGCGTAAAATCCGCAGCATGCCTTGTAAGCTGTAATGCCTCAGTAAACACTTGCGGATCTTCCTTAAATCCTTCATGCTCCATCCATCTATTTATGATGCGAATACATAGATAATGTACAGCTTCTTGGATAGCCGCAGGCGATGATAGGGATTGGATTTCATGGAAAAACTGTTGGAGCACCTTCTCTGTCTCTTCGCCCGCTTCCTGTTCTAACGTATGCAGGATTTGATGCGTGCTTTTGTAAACAGAAGCTAAAATTCCTCTAGGTGCTTCGTCTATCATATCTTGAATCGAATCCAATTGAAAAATTTGATTTCCCCCTTGAATCATACGGAACTGTAATAGGGATAGGAGTTGATCTCTAACACTTGGCAGAAAAGATACATCCTCAAATTCATTTCCAAGAGCTATCGAAACAGTAAAAGGAGTAAAACGCTGAATGGATTGCTTGAGCTGCTGCAGAATTCGCTTCGTTTCAGAGGAGCTTATCGATTGTTCTTCATCGAGCAGCAATAGCCAGAAGCTTAGCTTTGTCCCTCTCCACCACCAATAGCTTCGATGGTCACTGTGCCATTCCCTCGTGAACAGCTCTGTTATCATGTTTTCAATAGCATCTCTCCAGGCTTCCCATTCCCCATCCTTTGTTTTCGGTACCCTTTGATCCGTGCTCATATATACAAGCCGATACATCCCCTTTGGAAATTCACGTGTCCAGTTTAATAAGGATACATCCATATCATGATTCCATGTTACCTCGCTTAACAGCTGAACCTGCTTTGTATATGTTAGCCGCAGCGCCTTTTCCTGCATTTCCTCCCATTCGCAGCGTTCTTTCCGCTGCTGAATAATCTTCTCCTTCACCTCTTCGATTTGTTCCCGAAACTTCTCTCGATCAATTGGTTTTAAAATATAGTTCATTGCGCCTTCCCGCAGGGCGGTTTGTAAATATTGAAAATCATCAAATCCGCTCACAATCAAAGAAGAAAAGGAATGCGTCTTTTTAAGTTCCTTGACTAAAGTTAAGCCATCCATTTCAGGCATCCGAACATCCGTAATTAACAAATCAAATGAGCGGTTCTCCTGCACGATTGCTTCATATGCTTCTTTTCCTTCAGCAAATGTCCCGACAATCTCCCATTCCTCTCCGCAGGATCGAACAAGCCGCTCAATTCCTCTGCGGATGCGCGCCTCATCATCTACAATAATCGTTTTAATGCTGTTCATTGTCTTCTCTCCTGTCTCCCCCGTTCAAAAACTGCACTGCTTCTTCATGCGCAATCATCGGAATCCGAATGATAACCTCTGTTCCTTGCCCCTCCATGCTATAAATTTGCAGTCCATATGGATCTCCAAACATCATGGCCACTCTGGCATGAACATTGATAATACCGAACCCTGAATCGCGTCCGGCCATTGGATCCGATTGCAGGAGCATTTGCAATCGCTCTAATGTTTCAGCTTCGATACCTGGCCCATTATCGCGAATCATCAGTACAATATCCTTCGCTTCCTGCCGAACATCAATTTCAATGAAAATGCCTCTTCGTTTTTCCAATCCGTATTTAATGGCATTTTCAACAACAGGCTGTAGTACAAATTTCGGTGTATAATAAGACGCACTATCGACTTCCTCGCGAATTTGAAAGGATAAACGCTCCTCAAACCTAAACTTTTGAATATGGAGGTAGTCCTTAATATGAAGAACCTCTTCAGAAATCGGCACAATCCGGTCTTTATTACTCAGGGAAAAACGAAGCATTCTTCCAAGCAGCGTTACCATGTCTACGACCATTTCCGATTCTCCATCTTCTACCGCCATACTGATCGTTTCCAATGTATTGTACATAAAATGAGGATTAATCTGAGATTGCAGAGCATATAGCTCAGCATTCTTTTGCCGCAGCTCTATATGATAATTCTTTTGAATCAATTCCCGTATTTTGGTCACCATCGAATGAAAGCTGCGTGCCAGCATCCCGACTTCATCCTGTGAATGAATCGGGATTTCCACCTGAAAGTCTCCGCCCTCGACCTGTTTCATTAATCGGCTCAGCGTATGAATCGGCCTTGTCACAGTCCAAGCAAGAAAAATGGAAATCAAAACTGTCACTGCGGCAAGTATGATAAAAATGAGGATGATTGCATTGCGCACGGTATCTATTTTTTCGGTTAAATATTTCAACGGAATTTGGTGAACGAGAACCCAATGGCGCGCCTTTGATTCACTTACACTAATCAACGTCCGTTTCCCATGCAGCGTCGTGCGGAAGCTTCCATTTAATAAAGGATAATCATTGGTCTCCTCCAGTACCTTACCGATTTTGGAGGCATCCGTATGATAAATCACTTGCCCGTGCTCATTCATCAGCCACATCACCGCGTTGCTTTGTTCATCTAAATCCCGCAAAATTTTCTCAATAAAGGTCACCTTCACTGCCAAAAATAACGTTCCGAGTGTTTTTCGATTATCAAAATCCGTAACCTGCTTCATAAGCAGCAAATAAGGAGGCTGCCCTTCAAATGTTAAATCGACTCCATTGGGCGGAAGGATTTGCATGCTTCCTTCTAAATCAAAATCTTCACCATAAGGAAACGGCTTTTCAGTTAGATGAAAGCCGCTATATGCAACACGCGAGCTTACAAATAAACGATTTTTGGATAGGAGGAATGCTCCTAATATTTCTGAATTGCTATTCAAGTACGTTCTTGTAAGAAAGTTTTTTACTACAAATTGGTCCTGCAGCAATTGAGATTGACTTTGGTATCTACTATCTCTCAGTATAGTCATAATATCGCTTGAGCTGTACAGCAGGTCCGGTAAGTCCTCCAGCTTATTCATTTCGTTTTCAATATTTTGATTGGCCTGCTTGAGCAGCTTAGGTACATACCTTCCTACCTCTTCCTCAATCGATTTCGTATATTGGGAATACGCTATATATCCTAAAACAGTCATCGGGATAATCGTTAAAAGAATGTACGTAATAATGAGCTTATTTGTCAGCCTAATATTTTTTAATTTTTTCATATTCTGTACGTTAAAAGTCATATTGATCAATATTTTCTTTTGTAAAATCAATCGGCTGTCCCATAATGACTATGTCTCCCTTCACCTCTATATCACCGATGTTTTGAATATGCTTCCCATCATATGGCATATTCCCTTCCAATAGGTCTTTTGCCAAACGTACAGTCAGATAGCCCAGCTTTTTTGGACTCCAAAGCGTCACAACCTGCGCTGCTCCACTCTTTAAATCTGCCCGCATTAAATTTGGGGTAGATAGTCCCACTACCGCAACCTTTCCTTGCTTTCCAGCCTCCTGTACAGCCTGGGCTGCCGCAGGAGGGCCGACAGATGAAAGTCCGATTATGCCAGCCAGCGTTGGGTGCTTCTCCAGCAGACCTTTGGCAACCTCATACGCTTCTGCAGGAGCATCATTTGTAGCAGCAACCTCAACAAGCTTCATGTTCGGATAATACATTTGCTGCTGCACCTTTGTCCATTTCATCCATTCATTTAAATTTGCTGCATCCAGCGAGCCCGTCATAATCGCATAGCTTCCTTGCTCCCCCAGACTCCTTGCCAACGTATCCGCTAAATGCCGGCCAAGCGTTTCAGGGTCCACTGTATTAATAAAAAGCTCTCGAAATGCCGAATCCGTATCCGAATCCCATGTAATTACCCTTATCCCCTTCTTTTGGGCTTCCAGCAAAATAGGACCCAGCTTTTTTGGGTCATTGGCAGAAATCGCAATCGCGTTCACCTTCTTCTGCACCAGCTCTTCTACAATTTTTTCTTGATGCTCCCAATCCGCAATGGTCGGTCCCATATATAGAACATTCACGCCAAGATCCTGTCCCGCTTCCAATGCGCCATCCTTCACAGCATTGAAATACGGAATCCCGCTTACCTTCGGAACGACCGCAATCGTATATTCATTGGTATAGTTGTCCTGATTTTGTTTATTCTGCTTGCTTTGTTTCTCCTCACCGTTATAAATAATCTCGTACTTCGGTGGATTATTACGCAAATCGCAACCGCTTACAATAAACAGCAAAAGTACACAAGTCAGTAATTTATAAAGCACGATGCTCCCTCCTTAAAGCTATTATATCAAAACTACTGACTGGTATAATCAAACGGCAGAAAGTCCCCTTCTCCGCCAAGCTATAGATGCAGCTTGGCGGTAAGGAGACATTCTTTCTATATATTATGACGGATACGCCATCGTTGACATTAATGCAAGCTCAGGCTGCGTTGCATCCAGACGGCTGTATTGCACAATCACTGCAATATCGCTTTCTACTTCAAGCGCATAAGGAACGCCGACTGGAATATACTCGGAATCCTTCTGAAGAGAGCTTGTACGGATATGGTTTGTTCGTTTGCCCTTCACAACTACAGGAATATGCTCTAATGGAGGCCGATCTTCAAAATAAACCGTCACCATAAGATTTGCATCCTCTTCATTACAATTGAGTACACAAATTGATTCGTGGCTGAGCAGCTCCCCTGAGCTTACCGGCGGAATGTATCCATCCGGAATAACCCAATGTGTAGCGCCTTTTCTCTGTTTCATTTCTCTCTCTCCTCACTATTAATCAATTATAGAGCGCGGCTGCTTGCCTGAACTCTGGCAGCTGCATCATCTCCATAACGCTCTCGTTCAATTTGCTGCAGGGTCTTTCCTTGTGTGCGAGGAGCATATACAATTCCGATAAACGCTGCCACAACAAGGAATGCAATCATAATTCCTCCCGCAACCGCAAAGCCAAGCTTAGAAATAATCGTTGGCATAACAGCAGTCCATAATCCTACGGCTATGCGTGCCACAAAAAACATGAAACCTTGTGCTCTTGCGCGATATTTTGTCGGGAATAACTCGCTTGCCCATAATCCATAGAAAGCCTGTGCCCCAAAGCCTGCAGAACAGCCCCATAGTAAAACAAAAGCGAGTAGAACCGGCATTGTCATTTTTGCATATACAAGCAAAACCCAAGCAAGAATTGCCATAATCGCGGATACAGCATAAATTGCGCGGCGGCTCTTTTTATCTCCCAATTTCATAAAGACTGCGTAAGTGCAAATCACTGTAAATGTCCAAAGAACTGCTTGTAATAAGTTTGCTGTGCTTGCGGAAAGTCCGCCGACAGTTTCGTAAATGTAAGGCATAAAGAATCCCATTGCGCCAGCTGTTAAATTCCAAAATAGATACACGCCAAGCAGAAGAAATAATGCGCTTCTGTTTACCTTTTTGCTGAATAATTCCTTTAAAGAGCTAGTGCTGGCTTGACCGCTTTGCTGTTGCTTTTTCTTTTCTTCCTTCCACATCGAGGACTCAGATAAGCCTTGTCGGATATACCATGTGATGAATGCGATTACAAATAAGTGTGCAAAAATAATACGGCTGCCAAGGAGACCTAATGGTGCTAATAGCACAGAAAGCAATAATGCAAGCACAGGTCCGAGCGACCAGGCAAGCTGCGCCATCCCTGTATGCGCTGCCCGTTTATCAGACGGAGCTTCTTCAGCAATATACGTCCAAGAAGCAGGAACCCCAGCACCGACTGCTAATCCTGTTATAATGTAGCCAATTAATAGCATCGGGAAGTTTACCGAGCAAATCGTAATTAACATCCCAAGCATGTAAATGAGCAAATCATACGTGTAAATAAATTTACGTCCGTATTTATCGCAAAGATAGCCTCCAAGCAATGCTCCGATTGCAGCACCGAAGGCATTGGCACTCACCGCACCCAATAGTCCGATTTTAATGTCATCGAGATGTAAATATTCTACCCAAAGCGACAATCCGCCTGCACCAGCTACGATAGAACCAGCTTCAATATAGTTAGCCATCGCAACAGATGCCGTAGCCTTCCAACCAGTTGTTTTTTTACTTCCAAACCCTTTTGCCATTCTTCCCTCTCCTTTCTCTCTGTCCCTTATTAAGGTGAAGCGGTTACAAACTTTTCTGTGAAATTTTGATATGAATTTCTTGATACCTTAACTATATACAAGAATTGAAAGCGCTTATAGGAGATGGTTATCAGGTAGGGGGGAGATTCTTCTGATATATTCAGAAACATTTTTGAAAGATTATCACACCTCACAAACAAAAACATGGTATACTATAAACAAACACAAATAAAAACAAACAAAAATTTGAAACTTTATTTACAAAGTATTTCATCTATTTACAGAACAGAAAGGAAGTTCACAATGCTTGTAGCAGAAAGACACCAAAAAATTGTTGAACTCGTCAATGAACGGTTAAGCATTCGCGTGAGCGAGCTCAGCAAGCTATTCTCCGTAACAGAAGAAACCATTCGCCGCGATTTAGAGAAGCTAGAGAAGGAAAATAAACTAAAACGAAGCCATGGGGGAGCCGTCAGCATTCAAGAGGAATCCGAAACTGATGTATCCGAGCGGGAAATTACAAATATAGCTGAAAAGAAAGCAATTGCCTATGAGGCTGCTAAACATGTCACAAGCGGTAATCGTATTATCCTCGATGCAAGCACAACAGCATGGTATTTAGCGAAGGCACTTCCTAATATGCCGCTTACAGTCATTACCAACTCAATCAAAGTAGCAATTGAACTAAGCAAAAAAGAAAAAATCCAAGTTATTTCAACAGGCGGCATTTTGCTTCCTAAATCCTTATCCTATGTCGGTCCTTTGGCAGAGCGCTCCCTTGCTGCGTATCATGTGGACAAAGTCTTTCTTTCCTGCAAAGGCTTTCATTTAGAAAGCGGCTTAAGCGATTCGAATGAATGGCAGGCACTACTAAAGAAACGAATGATAGACAGCGCGAAGCAAACGATTTTAATGGTCGACTCCAGCAAATTTGGTGTCCGTACCTTTGTGCAGACAGCACAGATAAGCGATATTGACCATATCATCACCGATTCTTACGTAGAGAACAGTACTAAGCAGGTGCTGGAGGAAAGAGGAATCGAGTTAACTGCGGTACAGCCTAAAAATGAAGCCTTTTCTCTGTAACTTTCATCCCCGCCTGTTACGAGGGCGGGGAGGCCTTGCCATTGCTGTGTGCAGCAAAAATGTCCTCTGTCTTGAATAAGTAAATAAGGAGTGTATAAGGTATACATGATGAGTAATTAGATCCCTATAACCTCTCATTTATTAAAAATAATCTATTTACCTTTATTGATCCACTCGACTAAGCTTTTATCAAAAAAATTAGGTTCTTCAAACATAGGATTATGCCCACTATGCTCAAAAACCACTTTCTTCACATTTACATATGTTTCATCAATTGGATCCCAAAGTGAGACCGGGGCGACCAAATAATCATATCTCCCTAAACCAATAAATACTGGCTTATTGAAATCGGCCAACAATTCTATCAGATTAAGTTGTCCAAACGCTTCTCCCCACAAATGATCGATAATTGGCATGTTTGTGTATACACCATTCCACATATAAGCTGTATCAAGTGTATAATCGTAAAAACTTTGCGCTCCCATACGAATACACATATGAACAAATCGTCGTTCAGGATCTTTTTCAATATCACCAGCTAATAGAGCCATGTCTTTTTCAAATTTTCTTTTTCTGTCTGGACTTGCAGTGCTATGAAAAAAAGCAAAGCTTTCTTGCTGCCTTTCCTGGCTATTTGTAGGTGCTGAATTTAACAAAACGACTTTCTGAATATATTGGGGATATTTTTTTGCGTATTCCAATGCTATAAAAGCATGTCCTGAATGCCCCAATACGATAAAATCCTCTAGATTAAGAGTTTGTCTCACCGTTTCTATATCATCTAGAACTTTATCCAACGTATAGTCTTCTGGCTCTAAAACTCGAGGCGGCTGAACAAATCCTCTATGATCAATAAAAATCAGTTTTAATTCTTTTTTTATATCTTGTGAAAAGAGTTGAGGATAATAGACTGAACTGCCCACTACAAGTACAGGTGTACCTTCGCCTTCAATACAGTAGGATAATTTAAAACCATCAACTGAAATTATGCCTTTGCTTTCCATCTTACAATTCTCCTTTTGTTATATAAACATAACCCTGGCTCCGCTTGTTTTATCTTTTAATACATCTTACGTTAGTGAATAACAAAAATCCTTCAACTGAAATTTTTTTAATAAAAAGCACTGCTTAGACTGGATGTTAGCTATGCGAGCCTCCAACTTATAAAATCAAAAGTTTTTATGTTAAAAAATGGATACTTGGTGTGGACTGCTAGCTGGACAAGTAATCACTTCATCATACTTCGAGCACAAAAAACGGACCCTCTCCGCTGAGATAAGTCCGTTTTCGATATTATCGTTTCGCTAACACTTCTTTCTCGTACTGCTTCACTTCTTCTAACCAAGCCTCTTTCACAGGCACGCCTGCTTGCTCGCAGTAGTAATCCCAAATTGCGCCGAACGGATATGTTTTAAACTCCTCCATAAGCGCCAATCGTTCTGTGAAATTGCCCTCTTCCTGCAATTGCTTCAAGTATGCATTTGGCGTCAGCATCGCATATAGCAATGCTTTAATCATATTCCGCGTTCCAATTGTCCATGCAGCTACACGGTTAATGCTTGCGTCAAAGAAATCAAGGCCGATCATCACTTTCTCCACTGCATCGTTGCGTACGATTTCAAGCGCAATTTCACGCAATTCATCGTCTAAAATTACAACGTGGTCGCTGTCCCAGCGGACTGGTCTAGAAACGTGCAGTGCAACCTTGTCACTGAACATCAACATGGAGGAAATTTTGTTAGACACTGTTTCTGTTGGATGATAATGTCCTGTATCAAGCAAGCATAGTTTATTGTTTTTCAAAGCATAGCCCATGTAAAACTCATGTGATCCAACTACATAGGATTCGGAGCCAATGCCAAATAGTTTGCTTTCCACCGCGTCTAGATTGTATTGTTCATCAATCTCCGCCGCAAAAACTTTATCTAACGACTCTTTTAAACGCTGTCTTGGAGTAAGACGGTCGCTCGGAATATCCTTATAGCCATCTGGAATCCAAACATTTGTAAGGCATGGTGTTCCTAGCTCTTTACCAAAATATTCCCCGATTTTGCGGCTCGCGATGCAGTGACGAATCCAAAACTCGCGAATTTCTTCATTTGGATGGGATAAAGTAAGGCCTTCCGCTGCATTCTCATGAGAGAATAATGTTGGATTAAAATCTAAGCCGTGAAGCCCCTGCTCCTTTGCCCAGTTCACCCAGTTTTCAAAGTGCTTTGGCTCTAATTGGTCACGCTCTACAACCTCTCCGTTCGTTTCCGCATAAATGGCATGCAAATTCAAGCGGTGTTTCCCCGGGATTAAAGAAAGTGCTTTTTCCAAATCACTTCTAAGCTCTTCAGGAGTTCTCGCTTTACCTGGATAGTTTCCTGTTACATCGATACCGCCGGATAATTCGCCTTGGTTTACTTCAAATCCCGCTACATCATCGCCTTGCCAGCAATGGATGGAAATCGGTACCTTCTTTAATTGCTCTAAAACCTCATCAACATTGATGCCCCACTTTTCATACTGCTGCTTCGCTAATTCATAACTTTGTTTCGTTGTCATATCCACATTTCCTTTCTGCACCCTTAATTTATATAAGCCTCTGTTTTCACAAATGTTTTCACTTCAAATGACTGCTTAATGAGTGTTCTTGCTTCATTTAGACTGTCAATTTCACCTAACGCCATCAGCTGTGCGGCAATATTTCCAATCGCGGTTGCCTCAACAGGTCCAGCGTATACCATCTTATTTGTCGCATCGGCAATCATTTGATTTAACAGCTCATTTTGGCAGCCGCCGCCGATGACATTGATTGTTTTAAACTCTTTTTCAAAGATTTCTTCAATCTCACAAATAGCGTTCTGATAGCTGACTACCAGGCTGTCAAATACACACTTCGCGACCTCTCCTGCTGTGCTTGGCACCGGCTGGTTTGCTTCCCGGCAATAGTTCTGAATTGCTTCAATCATATTATCCGGCTTCAAAAATCTTGCATCATCAACATTCACAATAGAATGAAAATCTGCAGCTTCTTGTGCCAGCTGTACAAGCTCAGCGAAGGAATATTGATTGTTATAATTTCTTCTCACTTCCTGAATCATCCAAAGACCCATAATGTTCTTTAAGAAGCGATAGCGATAATCAATTCCGCCTTCATTTGTGAAATTGTAATCTAAAGCCTTCGTCACACAAATCGGAAACGGATTTTCCACACCGATTAAAGACCAAGTACCAGAGCTGATGTAAATCGTATCTTCTAGTTCCGGAACAGCTATAACCGCTGACCCTGTATCATGCGTTGCCGGTAAGACAACCTTCATATCAAATCCGAATTCAGCTACAAGCTCTTCTGTCAAATTCCCTAAGATGGTCTTCGGCGCTTGAATCTCCTGGAACATATCAGGATTGATGCCCAATTGCTCCAATAGCTGCTTATCCCATTTCTTTGTAAAAGCGTTCACGAGCTGCGTGGATGTAGCATTTGTATACTCGTTCGCCTTCTTGCCCGTTAATAAGTAATTAAAATACTCTGGAATCATTAAAAACGTTTTTGCTTTTTCTAAAATCTCCGGATTGCTTTGTTTAAGAGCATACAATTGATAAATTGTATTAAACTTTTGAAATTGAATACCCGTTTCTAAATAAAGGCGTTCCTTTGAGATAATGTTAAAAACCTCTTCCATCATCCCGTCTGTTCTTGGATCGCGATAAGCCACTGCATCTGTTAAAGGCTTTCCTTCTTCATCCAGCAGTACAAAATCTACCGCCCATGTATCAATACCGATGCTCTCCGGCTTTAAACCAAGCTCACGGCATTTGTGAATGCCTTTTTTAATCTCCGCAAATAACATATCTACTTCCCAACAAAAATGATCGCCTTTTTGCACGATTTTATTTTCAAAACGATGTACTTCCTGTAGTTGTAAGACGCCATCCTCTATATGGCCTGCAATGAGCCGCCCGCTTGATGCGCCGATATCAACTGCTAAACAATGTTTTGTCATTCTTATCACCCTTTATATTGAAAGCGTTTGCTTATGTTTATAGGATAAGGGAAATAAGGACAAAAAAAAATAACGTGAGTCGCCTTTTTATTGTCCTTATTTGCACATATCTTGTTGAAATAGCATAAGAGCTGCAAGGAATTTTAAAAGGAATGCTCTGTTTCTGCTGTATGCAGGCATGTTCGATTTCTGCCTGATTCCTTAGCCTGATAGAGAGCCTGATCTGCCCTATGGATGAATTGCTGAACACTCTCTCGTCCGTTATATACTGCGATTCCAAAGCTCAACGTGAATGAGATTGTATTTTCCTGGTCCTGAACCCGGCAGTCTAGGGCTGATTGCCGGATGCTTTCAGCAATCTGAAAGGCTTCCTCTGCCCCTGTATCAGGCAGGAAAATTAAAAACTCCTCTCCTCCAAGACGCACAGCTATATCACTTGTCCTGCTCTGCTCTTTTAAAAGACCTGCTACCGCTTTAATAACATCATCGCCAAGCAAGTGTCCATAGGTATCGTTAATCTTTTTAAAATGGTCAATATCACAAACAATGATGCTCTGTTCCTTTGTTTTTTTCTGTAAAACTTGAAAGCTTTTTTCCTTATAGTGCTCAAAATAACGCCGGTTCCAAAGGTTTGTGAGCGGATCCCTAAAAGAAAGCTCCTCTAGCTTTTTCATCGCTGTATCGCTTTGAATCCGATAGTACATGACAATCATTAATAGAAGACCATTTGTTATAATACTAGGCAATACCATCCTAAATGGCGAAAGAGAGATAGGGCCTGAAAACATCGGCTCCCACGCGTAAATAATACCTCCTGTCACTCCAAGCATACATACAAGTACAATCCATCTCGGATACAGCAAAATCATAATTAAAGTCCCGATCTGCAGGAGATTCCACGTTTCTGGAGGATAGTGAAAATGTGTTCTTATATAAATAGGGAAAATAAGGGCTATTACGGCTATAATCAATAAAAACGGCTTCCATTTCAAGATGATCGCGCTCCTAAGAAGTTTTTTCGCTCGTTTACTTTAGTTACTTACTATCACTCATTCGTTATGCAGAAACGGCTATAGGCAAGCTACGCCTTTGCTTCATAATCCCTCCATTCCTTCGGTGTTCGGCCATATTTCTTCTTAAAAATACGATAAAAATAACTAATATTATCATAGCCTACTTGCTCGACAACTGAAGCAATCGGCAGATCAGTGCTCTCTAATAGTTCCTTTGCTTTACTCAAGCGCTTTTCCTGCAGCAGCTCTTTAAATGTATAATTCGTAGCCTTCTTAATGTGCTTGCTGAGGCCATAGTGAGACTGGTTCAGCTTGTCTGCTAATTCATACAGGGATGCATTCTGAAAGTGCTGATCAATATATTTTAACGACTCAACAACTAAAAAGTGCTGCAGGGAGGACTCTTCCCTTTGTTCTACCTTGTCGGAGTGCTTGATGAGCTCAATCATGAAAAGTCCCATATATAGCTTAATTGTGGATTCCGACAATAAAGAGGGATTCATGATCTCTATAATGATTTTTTGAAGCATCTCTTGAATTTCGGTGACCTCCGCCACTTTAAAGTACATGAATTGTCCATTTTGCGTATTGTTATATAAGCTGTTAATTAAAAAATCGCTCACAATATTTTCAGAGTTTAAGTAAGAGAAAATAAAATCAAAAAATTCCGCTCGTATGATAAAGTTGATAACAATGTCCTCTTTTGCACAAGCTTCAATTTCATGCTCAATATGCTGATTCAAAATAAGCAGCTCGCCCTGCTTTAAATTAATCGATTTCCCGCCGACCTTTTGCCTGAGCGTGCCATTATACACATAATTCATTTCAATATAGTCATGCTTATGCTTTGGAAAATCTACAAAGCGTGTATGCTTCCGAACCATAATCATTTTCTCTTTATTGAGAAACTTGTCGCCTTCAATGATAAAATGAGCCTGACTTGTATACAGCTCTCTTCGTACTTCTTTTTTTTGCTGGAGGATGGCTTGTTCCTCCTCTGTCAATTCTATTAACTCATTTAGTAAATCAAAGGTCATCCAGTTTTCCTCCTACCCTTATCGGATAAACAAGAGAGCATTCCGCCATGACAGAATGCTCTCTCCCCCTCTTAAGCTGAAGCCGTTTCATTTCGATACAGCTTTTTCAAAATCGTATATTGTACAATCATAAAAATGCTGCCTGTCAGCCAATACAACACAAGTCCTGATGGGGAAGCAAAGCCAAACATAAGGACCATGACCGGTGACATAAATTGCATCATTCTAACCTGCGCCATCTGTTCCCTTGGAACATCCGCTTGAACGACCTTCGCTTGTATATATGTCATACATGCTGCAAGAAGCGGAAGCACAAAGTATGGGTCAGGATGCCCGAGGTTTAACCATAAAAAGGAAGAATCGCTGATCTCCTTTGTTTGTCGAATCGCATAGTAAACAGCTGAGAAAACCGGAAGCTGGACGATGAGAGGAAGACATCCCATCATTGGATTTGCCTTATTCTCTTGCATCAGCTTTATCATTTCCATTTGGTATTGCTTCTGTTCCTCTGCATGCTTAGATGAGTACTTCTCTTTAAGCTCCTGTAGCTGTGGTTGAAGCCGCTTCATGTTCAATTGATTCTTATACTGCATAATATTGAGAGGCATGAGAAGCATCCGCACGCCAACAGTTACAATCATAATGGCAAAGCCAAAGCTTTGGAATACCCACGCCTTCGCGATATGAACAATAAGCAACGACATCGGATAAATAAAATAGTGGTGCCACAAATCAGTATGTTGCCCTGAAGAAGATGCGGCTGCGCTGCATCCCGCCAGTATACCTGCAAATAACAGCGTCATCGATAAAATCTTTATAAGTTTTGACATATATTCCCCTCCACTGTTTTTCTGTTATGCGAAAAACAGTGGGAGATATGGACCTTCATCATCTTGCTCTCCAACAGATTCTTGTCTGCAGATAGAGCAAATCATTTTATATCTGGAATAAATAGACGGCACGATGTTATAACCAGAACGAACATCAATATGTTGTACAACATACAAGCCTCCTTGTCGCAAAGAAACCTGCTTATGTACGGACTGGGCTGCAGCGAATTGCGATGCCATACATAGAAAGAACGTAGTCAGCAAGACAAACGCTATATACATAGAGCCATCCGGTATAAAAAATTCCACAGTTTCACATCCTTCTAAACCCATTATAACATAAAGGAGGAACAACAACCTTTTTGATTGGGATGAGCAGGCTTGGAAAATGCTGTGATAACTGGATGAAATAGATTACTGAAATATATGATTTTGTTCATTATGTTTTGTATTCGTTATGCATCGTTACATTCCCTTCACGGCCTTGCAATAGATTTTTACACCATATATCGACTAATAATGATTGTTCTACATAAGGAATTTACGAAATCCCCTAATATAACAAAGAAAAAGGACCAATCCAGCTTTACGGATTAGTCCTTTTTTGCTTCTATAGCTCTATCTAAGGGGGAAAATAGAGGCTACTATCTATCATTATCGCGTAAACGCAGCTGGTACACCGCCGTCAACTGTAATCATGCAGCCTGTTGTTTTATCTGCCTTGGAGGATGCGAAGAATGCAATGGATTCTGCGATATCCTGCGGGTAAATGTTAACAAGCAATGTTGTACGTTTACGGTAATGCTCTTCTAATTGATCTGGTTCAATGCCGTATGCTGCTGCACGCTCTTGACGCCAGTTGGATCCCCAAATTGCGGAGCCTTGTAGAACCGCATCAGGAAGAACAGAGTTTACACGAATTCCAAATTCGCCGCCCTCAGCTGCGATGCAACGCGCCAAGTGTGTTTCAAGAGCTTTTACAGAGCTGTATGCTGCTGCGTTTTTGCCAGCGTACACAGAGTTTTTAGATCCAACAAATACCATGTTTCCGCCAACGCCTTGTACCTTCATTTGCTTGAATGCTTCACGCGCCACTAAGAAGTAGCCTGTTCCAAGCACGTTCATGTTTAAGTTCCATTCCTTAAGTGATGTTTCATCAAATGGGCTGGATGTTGCAAGACCTGCGTTATTTACAATGATGTCTACACCGCCGTATGCTAGAGCTGCTTCTGCAAATGCTGCTTGTACCTGCTCTTCGCTTGTAACATCCATTTTCACGCCAATCGCACGGCCTTCGCCATATTTTTCATTAATTTCAGCCGCAACTTTTTGTGCGCCTTCAAGGTTCAAATCAGCTAATACAACATGCGCACCTTCAGACACAAGACGACGTGCTGTTGCGCTGCCGATTCCGCCTGCACCGCCTGTGATAAAGGCAATCTTGCGGGAGAATTCAGCTTCAGCTGGAGCAAGTGTTAATTTGTAAAGCTCTAATGGCCAATACTCTACATTGTAAGATTCATTTTCGTTTAAGGATACAAATTCACCTAGTGCTGTAGAGCCCTTCATAACTGCGATTGCACGGTGGTATAATGCGCCGCTTACATGTGACATCGCTAAGTTTTTACCCGAGTTTACCATACCGATACCAGGGATGAGGATTACGCGAGGCGCTGCTTCAAACATTTTGTCGCCTTCGTTTTTATTGCGTTCAAAGTATGCTGCATACTCTTCTTTAAAGCTTGCAACGCCAGCCTTCACTTTTTCGATTAAGCTGTTTACATCTTCAGCTTGCGGATTCCAGTCAATGTAAAGCGGTGTGCGCTTTGTATGCACAAGATGATCCGGGCAAGCTGCTCCAACTTGGGAAAGCTCAGGTGCATTGTAGCTGTTTACAAATTGAAGTACATCTTCTGCATCATCATAGGATAAAATCATTTTCTTTTCATCGCTTACCGCACCGCGGATTACAGGCATGACTTGTGCTAGGATGCTTCTGCGCTCCTCAGCGGAAAGTGCTTCGTATTTTTGACCGCCAAATACCTTTTCTTCGTCAATGCGAGCATTAATATATTCTTCAGCTTCGTTAATAATTGCGATTGTTTTTGCATAGCACTCTTCAGATGTTTCGCCCCATGTAACAAGACCATGCTTTTCCATTAATACAAGCTCAGCGTTTGGATTATTTTTTACGCCTTCCGCAATCATTTTGGATAATGTAAAGCCAGGTCGTACGTATGGTACCCAAACGAAACGATTTCCGTAAATTTCTTCAGCCAGCTGTCTGCCGTTATCTGCGCAGCAAAGGCTGATGATTGCATCTGGATGCGTGTGGTCTACATGCTTGAACGGTAAGAATGCATGTAATAATGTTTCGATGGATGCGCGCGGATGCTTGCTGTCGATCATGCAGTGCGCTAGGTATGCTACCATTTCCTCATCCGGCATTTCATCACGCTCGATTAATGGACGAATATCTTCCATACGTAAGCCGGTGAAATTTTGAACCTTCATTGTTCCTAAATCGGAACCGCTTCCTTTTACCCACATAACTTCCACATCGCGGCCGCGGAAATCCTTCTCAAACGTTTTCATCGATGTATTGCCGCCGCCCCAGTTACATACGGATCGATCTGTTCCAATTAAATTGGAGCGGTATGCTAATTCTTCTACACCTTGCTGCAATTGTGCTGCTTGCTCTGCTTGCCATAGACTTTTTACCATTTTGTTTTACCACCTTTGTTTATGTTTGTTTTCTCGTTTTAATAGTTTGTTTATGTTTGAATTTATTATATAACATATCTTTTTATTTTTAAATATGTTTTTTTATTTTTGTTTATTTTTGTTCTCTTGTTTGTTTTAATCTCTTTCAAATCTCTGCCTTGACCCGCTCCTCTACTAACAGACAGCATTGAAAGCCCCTGCTGGATATCAGCAGGGGCTTGCTTATTCATAGGCTGCTGTAAACACATATGTACAGCGCATTTTACATAAAAATAGGTCAATAAAACGAATCAATCTTTAGCATAGTTTTCTTTATGGCAGTGCTCATCATTTCCTTCATCTTTTTCTTCACTCAGCCTAAAGCAAGTGACGTTGCACTCCTTTCCGACAGCAATATGCGCAGCTAAGGAAAAGTTACTACAGGTCCTTCCTTCTCTGCAGTACAGTCATTTTGAAAAGAAACGATTTACTTTATGATAATCGTCCCATGTATCTACATCATAAAACAGCTTCGCATCATCATACGGAAGGACCTTCCCTCGAAATAAAGGATCAGAAAAAATAAAACGGGCTCCTTGATCTCCCTTTAGCTTTTTCAAAACTGAAAAAAGCTGATTGGAAAATAAAACAGGGGGACGTGGAATACCTTGATAAGCTGCTGCTACATACTGAATATCCGGCTGTTGCTGGAACTCATGTATGATTTGATTCAAAAGCGCAGCTGTAATAAACGGCTGATCAGCCAGCATGACCATAACCCCATCCGCCTGTATGCTTTCTGCTTTCACGATGCCGCAGCGTAAAGAATAGGATTGGCCTAAAGATGCGTTCGGACAGGAAAGAATATGTACCTCTTCCTTATGAACTCCATCTAAAAGCCAAGATGCGCTATTCGTAACCACTACAATTTCGTTTAAATGTGAAGCAAGCGCAGTATCGAGCGCCAGGCTTCCGAGCAATGTCTGTTGCATGGGAAGGCAGAGCTTATGCATCCCAGGTCCCATTCTTCTGCTGTTTCCCGCTGCTAGGTATATCCCTACTATTTTCATCTTGTTTCATCCTCACTATTTGTATCAGTTCTGCTATGATGCTAACAGCAATTTCCGACGGCCCCTGTACTCCAATGGATAAACCGACCGGGGAAGAAATCCACGCAGGCTTTTCCCTTTCTCCAAATAAGCGGGCCGTACGCCGCTTTGACCCTAAAATCCCTACATAGCGGCAGGGACGACGCAGCAGGAGCGTGAGTAGCTCTTGGTCCCGCTTGAAATGATGTGTCATTATAACTATAAAATCATGTTCAATAATTGCTAATCTAGATATCACTTCTTTTGGAAATCCAATCATACAGGAGTCTGCCTCGGGAAACCTTAACGGTGTGCATAATCCCTCACGCCAATCACAAACAGTAATAAAAAAACCAGTTTCTCTGGCCAAGCGAACGAGCGGCTTTGCGTCTTCGGCCGCGGCAAATGTTTGAGCTCAGCCGCTCCTCAGTATCTGCTGTCCTAACAATCCCTTTTCGGCTTTCTCCATTTATATTCAATATAAGCTCAATCATCACCTTCTTGATAGTTGCATGAGCATACCTGCTCGTCAAAAGCTTCACGTGCAGCGTTCCTGTTTCATGCCCATCATCCATATACTGCGTCTTTCTCATCACCTTATCGAACACTTCTTTTCTGGTAATACTTTTTCCAATCACACGATATTGGTCCATATAAGACCTCTTTTCGCGGCTACTTTATCATATTAATTGTCTAAAACCTTTAGTACTGACACATGGATCAGCAGCTGTAATCCTCCCTAATTCTTTAACGCTTTTCGAACAACTTCATATACTGTGGTAAGTGTAACGGAGAAGGATAGGTGGGTAAATTATGCTTCTGATAAATATCCAAAATATAAAAATAAACAGCATGGCAAGTAACGCCTCCGTCAATATCGGTCCTGCTTTCCATAATAGCCACTCTGCCCATAGCAAATTTTTAGGGAATTCCACCTCAGTAGGTGATACATCCCCAGTACATGCACAAGTAGATTTAGGTGTGAATGATCCAGATTACTTTGACCAATCCGAAGCTGCCAATACAGAATCACCAATTGTTGGGTAACAACAAAACTCATAAAATTAGGAGGCTCATTTCATGCCGTATGCAATAAACGTCTTTAATATTAAAGTTAACGGTGTAACACAAAACGGTAATATTGATATCGGTCCAACCGTTCACAACAGCCACACTGCCAACAGCAAAATGATGGGTGCTTGTTTTACATTAGGGGATTTGTCCTTTGCTAATAGCGTGATGGCAACCGGTGTTAATGATTCTGATATTAGTGATCAAGGTCAAGTGGCAAACGCAGCTGCACCTATATCTGGTCAGGCATAGCTGGTAAGTAAAGCCGATTCCGCGTTGTAATGCCAGAAAAACATAATGCACCCTAATCCACTCAAGTGGATTAGGGTGCATTTTCCATTCCTTTTCAATTTCAGATCCGTTAGTAGAGCAATGTCCAGCAAGACACTTCATCGTGTTTATCCGTCCAGGGAATTTTGACCTGAAGTAAACACTAGCAGTAAATCCATCAAAATGGATACTCTCGCTTGCTGTGTTGTACAGATACCCACTTAAACGTCGTAAATTCTTCCAATCCCTAAACGCCATTATAGCGTCCCAATCCAGAGGCCTTCTCACCACCGAATGGAACATTCGGTTCATCGTGGGAATGTTCCTTTTACAATATCATTGTTCTGTTATAGAAAACAGGCAAAATATTTTTTCAGCTTCTGAGATTATGAAACTGAGTTTTCACGTGCTACAGATGATTTCCTCACTAAAAATAGATAAGACAAAACAGCGCCAGTACCTAAAGCTGCAATAATCGCTCCCATCGGAACGGCCGAATGCTCGCCTCCCAATCCAACAAGAGGCGCAACCATGCCGCCAAATGCCAATGAAATCACCCCAAGCAGGGCCGATGCGCTGCCTGCCGACTTGCCTTGCTTTTGCATAGCCAATGAAAATCCCGCCGCATTTACTATTCCGACACTTGAAACAACAAAAAACAACGGAATTAATACGACATACAAGCTTGCATGAAGCAGCAATACAATAAGCAGCGTAACCCCTCCAGCCCAGGCCGCGCATAAACCAGTGACAAGAAGCCTTGTCTCACCTACTATGCTGGCTAATCTGCCCGTTGTTTGACTAGCTAGCATAATTCCCAGCCCATTTATAGCAAAGATCAAGCTGAACATTTGTGCCGATGCCCCATATATGTTTTGTACAACAAACGGTGAGCCTGATATATAGGCAAACATCGCAGCAAATACAAGGCCTTGCGACAGTGCATAGCCGAGAAAGCTGCGGTCACGAAGGATATTCCGAAACGTAAGCAGCGTATTTTTCAAGCCTCCCGCTAAGCGGCGTTCATTTGGCAACGTTTCAGGAAGACCGAACATAACAACGAAAAACATAGCGAAGCCGATGAAGCTTAACACGACAAATACCCCTTGCCACGGTGCGATTCGCAGCAGCTGCGCACCAAATACAGGCGCCAAAATAGGAGCAATCCCGTTTACTAGAGAAAGCAATGAAAAAAACTTCGTGAGTTCCGAACCAGAGTATAAATCCCGTACAATCGCACGGGAAATGACAATTCCGGCAGCCCCAGCCATTCCTTGAATCAACCGAAGCAAAATTAACGTCCAAATAGAAGGACTAAACACACATAAGATCGATGCAACAAAATAAATAATGAGCCCAATGAGAAGTGGTTTTCTCCGTCCATACACATCACTAAGCGGACCGGCAAGCAGCTGCCCCGAAGAAAGACCGAGTAAGAAAAAGGTCAAACTAAGCTGTACAAAAGAAGGGCTAGTGTGAAAATCATTCGCCAAATCCGGCAGTGCCGGCAAGTACATATCAATGGACAACGGACCAAATGCGGCTAATGTTCCTAATATAGCTGCAATCCATAATCGCTTAGATTTTGATAGAGTGTTATCTATTGAGCCTTCTAAAGAATTCCCCATATACAATCATTCCTTTCCTGAACGAAAAGCTAATTAGAAAAAATCAAGAGATTTTCAAATTACATACGTCGAATCAAAAGCCGGATTGCCTCGGAAATGTCCATATTTTTTTCCTTACAAAAATGGCTTAGCTTTTGATATGTTTCCTCATCTAAGCGAACATGGATCGAGTGCTTCAGCTTTTCACACTCTGCCTTCTTCGGCCTGCCTCTTCCAATTTTCCGCTGACCGCTTTCGTCCCTCCACACAGCAATCGTCACATAGCCGTCCTTCTCAAGCCATGTCTGACAATCATGCTCCTTCCAAATACGTGCTGCATCATTCTCATGCTTCTGCAAGTATTCAGTCAAAGCATTCCCCTGCAAGCCTCGCTTTCTTGCTTTATACGCTATTTTCTCCTTTAAATATTGCTCATACTGCTCAAATGATGTAAATGTCAGCTCCTTCATATGCTCTCCTCATATTTTTTGTTCTACAAAAAATCATAAATCATTTCTAATAAGAAAGCAATTTTTGTAGCACAAAAAATATTTAGCGATTCTCGCTTAGGATCATTGTTCAGACTTTGATATGTATGAAAAAAGGGCGTTTTCCAACACCCTTGTCCAAAGTTTTACTATTCAAAAATACGACTGAAAAATAAAAACAGCCGCCCCTATAGCTGCCGCATCCGACTTTAGCACACCTTGGGTAAAAGTAACGTGCTCCTGCCCCATATGGTACACATGCTGAAGAGCGGCATCAATAACAGCTTTATAATATTCTGGATAATTGTATATTAGGGCTCCGCTTAGCATTACAACGTCCGGATGCAGTAAATTCACCATGTTTGCAATCCCAACTCCATAATAATAAGCAGAATTCATAACCGCTTGTACAGCCGCAGGTTGTCTTTGCTCGATCATCTTCATCATCTCTTCCGTCGTAATCGAGCTTCTATTCAATAACTGACCCAATTCCTGCCGAATCGCCTTGTGCGATATATAAGAGGTAATACATCCTTTTTTCCCGCATGCGCACGGACGCCCATTCACCTCAATAATCATATGGCCATAGGCACTCACATCTCCGGTTTTCGTTTGCAGCAGCTCGCCATTGGTCATCACACTGCAGCGAAGACCTTCGCCGCTTATACAATACAGAATATCTTCTCCCGCAAAGGGATCATGGTAGGATTCCCCAATAATAGCTGTATGTGCCCCATTTCGAAGCAGCACCTTAACAGGAAATGCTTCTTGCAGCTGCTGCACAATCGATACATGCGCCCAGTCAGGAGCGTAAAATGCTTCCGGGTGCAAAATAATCCCTGTATCCCGGTCAAGTGGTCCGACCGCGCCGATTCCAATTCCAAGCAGTTCATCCATCGTAAATTGATATTTCTTCATAAATCCGGAAATGATGCTCTTTATCTCGGAAATCGTTCTCTTCGGTGTATGTTCATCCGTCATTACAAACGATTTTTTCTCTATCTGCTGAAAGCGGAGATCCGTCAGCACAACTCGTGTTTGAATCCGGGTAATATCAATACCAACTATAAAATGGCTGCCTGCATCGATATCGTACAGGACAGGCGGCCTTCCTCCACTCGACTCAGCCAAGCCGCACTCGCGAATCAACTGCTTGTTAAGAAGCTCATCCATCATTCTCGTCAGCGTCGTTTGCTTCATTTTGGTTTGCTCAAGCAGCCAAGCCTTCGTAACAGGGCCTTTTTTATGAATGAGCTGGTACAACGATTTTAGCTCTTTATCTTTTCTTAAGTCTGCTTGCAGAAAATGCTTCAGCATAAGCATCCTCTCCTTCCTCTCCACTCGCCTATTTAGCTAGGAATATAAGGTTACACCGACTAATCCTGCAAGAATAATCACATAAACAGGATGCATACGCAGACGGATTAAAGCAAATAAAGAAAGCGAAAACAATAGAAAGGCACTAATAGAATAATAGGAAACGGAATTCACCATCCCATTAGAAAGAGCGAGCTTCACCGCCGCATAGATAATCATGCCGACTACAACAGGCCGTAATCCGTAAAATGCCGATTGTACGGTTTTATTTTTATGAACTCTGCTAAAAAAGACAGCGGCAAGCAGGATAATAACGACGGAAGGCAAAATCATGCCAAGAGCAGCAACGACCGCTCCCAACACACCAGCTGTTTGATAACCAACAACCATCGCACTGTTCGTCGCAATGGCGCCAGGAGACATACCGGCAATCGCAACAGCATCCGTAAACTGCTGCGTTGTCATCCAGCCGTTTCTTGAAACCTCTGTTTCAATTACAGGAATCATCGCATAGCCCCCGCCAAACGAAACAAGACCGATGATACAGAACGTTTTAAACAGCCCCCATAAAAGCATACTCTTCCCCTCTTTCTGCCCTCTTATATACCTGCGCCCATAAAATAATGAATATCGGGAACTTCCTCTGTCTTCGGCTCATCCAAACGAGTCGCATATCCTAGCTTCTCTTTTACCTTTACCAATCCAACCCCTGCTGCTCCTCCGCATATAATCACAAAGACAGGATGAATGTGTAAGATTAATAAAAAGAAAACCGTTACACACACTGTAGTTAATGTCGTTTTATCAAAAACAGCCGTCTTCCAAATTTTATACCCGGCGAATGTAATCAATGCGACAATTGCCGGTCGAATGCCCTTAAAGGCAGCAGCCATTTTGGGATTATCTTTTAAATAAAAGAAGGAAAGGCTAATTGCAACAACAACTAAAAAGGTAGGAACTAATACACCCATCATGGCGACAATTGCGCCGCCGATTCCGGCAATGCGATATCCAATGAAAGTGGCAGCGTTAATCGCAACCGCCCCGGGAACAGAGCCTGCTACGGCAAATACATCCGTCACATCCTCCGCCTTCAACCATTTCTTTTGCCGAACAACCGCCCTTTCAATAGCAGGAATCATTGCATATCCTCCACCAAACGTAACAGGACTAATTTTTAAAAACACTAAGAAAATTCCCCACAACAGCTTCAAGTCCGTTTTCATATGATTCCCCCCATGTATGCGGCTTCGTTACTACTATCATAGCACACTTTTCTCCATTTCGGATAAAAGTGTGCTGTTAAAATTTTATGTGAAACAAGCAAATACCTATTACTGCTGCTCTACGAATAAACCAAACAAGACCTAAAACACAACCAAGGTTCTTTTCCCTTGCTGTTTTAGGTCTGTTTGACTGCATAGATACGTACAGCACACTGCGTTATATCCAGTCTTACTTCACAAGACGGATACGGGAGCGGGCTGATGCCGATCGCTGTGGAACAAGCTGCTGTTCCCTCTCTAAGCTCGACAGCTTCTGCCCTGCAAGCCAATATGTAACAAATGCAGAAATACTAAAAAAGAAGAAAACAAGAAAGAAGGAAAATCTTAGCGAGAAATACAGCCATACTCCCAGCACAATCAAATTCGCCGCAGTAAATGAAAATTTATAAAGTCCGAACTTAAAAGACGTTTTCACAAGTTCCTTAAAGGTATAATGGCTGTTTACCATCAATGGGAAGACATACAAAACAGAAACAACGAAGCAAAAACCAACAAAGCTTACACCGCTTAATATAAAAGGAGTAAGGTTTGTTTTCAGTTTTGTTAACAAATATAAATCTCCTAGCAGCATGACACTGATACATGTAATGATGATACCGACTGTAAAGCTTTGTTTCAAATTCTCTTTAAATAGTCGTCGATACGTAGAGAAAATCGGAACTTCTCTTTTGTTCACCCATTCCCTCACAATCCCAAACATGGCAGCAGTTGCTGGAAATATCGTAACAACAGGAAGACAGCTAATGAGAAATAATACGTTCAAGTACGCAAGTTGATAAATCCATACACAAATGCGATATAACGTTCCCTCTATCCGCATAAGACAACCCCCATCCTATTTATGACAAACAATCCTGAGGAAACAGCTTCCTCAGGACCCTTATTATTGTCAATGCATTACTTTTGTGTTTTTACCCAAGCATCTAGCTGCTTTTGCTTCTCAGCAATGACTTTGTCAATGCCGGCAGCTTTTAATGCTTTAATAAACTTTGGCAAGTTTTCAGCCGGATCAAGCGTACCAGTTTCTAAACCAATCTTGTATTGTGTGATAACATTGTTAATGGCAGCCAGCTCCGTTTTGACAGGCTCTGGATTGTACGTAAAGCCGAGGGCTTTAGATTTTTTTGCACCTTTGTTAAATGCATCTAGCTTCTTGTAAAGATCTGCATCATCTCCAACGAAGATATGAGACAGCAGCTGATTACCGAACATCCAAGCTTGGCTGATACCATACGGCGGATTTGCCGGGTCTGTTCCCTGCGGGTACTCAATGAAACCATCAGAACGCTTCACATAATGCTTGCCTTCTACACCCCAGTCAAATAGGTTAACAATTTGCGGGTCTGTATACATCAGGTTTAAAAATTCCATTGCCTTTTTTGGATTTTTCGAATTCTTAGGAATCGAGAAGTTGATAACAGATACTTGTGTTGTTGTCATCGTTGGCGATGCAATTTCTGCAGAAACCATCGGCATTCCTGTGAGTTTCTCTGTTTGAGTATCAAAGCCTGGCTTCAAACCAGTAGAATATGCAAATACTGACCCTGACTTAATCAGTTCTCCCGGTACCTTTTTGTTTGTTGCTGCATCTTTAGTGATATAGCCAGCTTGATACCACTTTCTCATCCGCTCTACTAGCTGCTTGTACTCATCTGTTTCATAGTAGTTCACAACCTTTAAACCATTATCGATATTTGGCAAGATACCAATGCTATCACCGAGCGGATCATGTACTGTGTTCAGATAGCGCCAAATAATGGATTGACCAACCTCTGGTGAAACAGGAGTCATATTTGGCTCTCCCTCTTTCACCTTTTTAAACGCTTCTTCTATTTCATCAAACGTTTTAATCTTCGTTGCATCAATACCGTACTTGTCCGCGATATCCTTACGCATTACAAAGCCCCAGGCCGAAGCCATATCACGAATACTTGGAAGCGCATACACCTTTCCGTCAACAGAAGCAGCCTTTAAGTAATCTGGGTCCATTATGTCTGTAATGCCTTTACCCTCTTTCTTTAATAGATCATCAAGAGGTAAAAGGAAGCCCTTCGTTACGTGTGTACCCAGTGTATCTCCCCGTTCCATAATAATATCAATCTTATCACCGCTGACAAGCTGCAGATTGCTTTGCTGTGTCCAAGCTGCCCAGCTCGTTGTTTTTATCTTCACAGTAGCGTTGATTTTTTCCTTTGTAATTTTATTCATCTCATCAAGAACCTCATTTAATCCCTTCTCTGTTCCCCCGATTGGGAATAACATTTGAATTTCATACGGTTCACCAGACTTACCAGCAGATTCGTTACTGCTTGTTTTGGATGAACTGTTAGAGCAGCCTGCCAAAATCATTGACGCGGCAACCCCTGTTGCTAGGGTAAACTTAATGCTTTTCATTAATTTCCTCATGTAATTTCCCCCATTTATATATATTAGCTAATCGACTGATCGCCGAGAGCAACCTTACTTAACAGCCCCAATTGTAAGTCCCTTTACAAAATACTTTTGGAAGAACGGATACGCGATCATAATTGGTACAACTCCGACGAATGCCATCGCCATTTGTACTGTTTCTGTCGGGATATTCGATAAAATCTCTGCTGCCGCACCAGAACCGAAGTTGCTGGAGCTTAAAAACTGGATATCCAGCAAAATTTTATTCAGCAAAAATTGAATGCTATAAAGCTCTGGATTGTTAATGTAGATTAAGCTATTAAACCAATCGTTCCAATACGTAAGTGCCTGGAATAAACCAACTGTTGCCAGCACTGGTGTGGAAAGAGGCAAAATGATTTTTGAGAAAATTTTAAACTCGCTTGCGCCATCCATATACGCAGATTCCACAAGTGAAAATGGAATGGATGTTTCAAAGAACGTTCTCATTAAGAATACATAAAAGGCGTTCATTAAAAAGTTTGGTAAAATTAATGCCCAAATCGTATCCTTTAACTCAAGTACCTGCGTATAGACCATGTACGTCGGTACCAATCCGCCATTAAATAGCATTGTAAAAAAGACGAATAATGCAAGAACCTTTCGAAATGGCAGGTCCTTCCTTGATAATGGATACGCAATTAGGGCTGTTAATGCAAGACCAAGAGTCGTTCCAATAACCGTTACAAGCGCTGTAATACCGTAGGCTTTTCCGATTAAGGACATATTCTTCGCTAAAAACGTGTATGCAGCCATACTAAATTCGCTTGGCCAAAAGGTGTAACCATCTTTGATAAGTACTGACTGATCCATAATCGATGACATAAACAACAGAACAAATGGCAGCAAGCAAGCTAGCACAGCTAGTATTAAGACGACATGGGCAATCCACGGTGTTTTATTGAGTTTGTTCATAAGCTACACCTCCTAATTAGAATAAAGCATTTTCTTTGCTTTTTCTACGAACAACATAGTTTGAGAGAACAACGAGAAGGAATCCAACAACCGATTGATACATACCAGCTGCTGACGACATTCCAATATCTCCTGTGTTCAGCAATGCGCGGTATACATAAGTATCGATTACATCTGTTGTAGGCTGCAGTGCCCCTGCACTCAGCGGAACCTGATAGAACAAACCAAAGTCCGCATAGAAAATACGGCCAATTGCTAATAGTGTCATTACTGTAATGATCGGTGTGATCATTGGAATCGTAATGTAGCGAATTTGATGCCACTTACTTGCACCATCCAATTCTGCTGCCTCATAGTATTCCTTATCAATCCCGATAATGGCTGCTAAATAGACAACGCACAGATAACCAGCACTTTTCCAAAGATTCACAAGGGTTAAAATATATGGCCAATATTTCGCTTCACTATACCAAGAGATTGGGTCCATCCCAAGCATTGGCAAAATAGTTTTATTCAAGAAACCGTTTTCAATACTTAAAAAAGCAAACACCAAAAATCCAACAATAACGCTTGAAATTAAGTGTGGAAGAATGATTACACTTTGGTAAAAGCGCGATGCAATTTTATTTCTCACTTCATTCAATAAAATAGCTAAACCCAATGCAAAAACGGTATTCAATACAATAAAGACGGAGTTATACAAGAGCGTGTTTCGTGTAATAACCAATGCATCTCTTGTCTGAAACAAGTACTGAAAGTTTTTGAAGCCTACCCATTCACTTCCGAAAAAACCATCGGCAGCATTGTAATTTTTAAAAGCAATAACTGACCCAAACATCGGCAAATAGTTGTTAATCAATAAGTACAAGGCACCCGGTATTGTCATCAAAAATAGGATTCTGTACCTTTTAAACTTTCTTAGCCGCCTTGCCAGCCCTGTCTTCGCTTCTGATCCTGCAGTTGCTTCTATCTCTTGATTTTTCACTGATAGTTCTGCCATGCTTTTTCGCTCCCTCCCTTTGTTTTTAGCTTTCTTTTGATATTCTCATCATACAGGAGATGTAATCGCTTACCTACCATAAAAACGACTTTTTCCTACCGTTTTTCAGACTTTTCAGAATAATATACCCAAAAGAACTGCTTTTTCTCTTTGATTTCGACTTTCCTCGCAGCTTTTTTCTCTTCTTTTTTTACAGTGTTACATACTAATTGCTATCAAGCGAGAGACAATTGCACATAGAAATTGACATAATATCTTCATAAATATATATTAACTTACATAAAGTTAGTTTAATAACTTCACGATTTTAGAAAAAGTGGTATAGAACAATTACAATTAGAGAATAAAGCTGGGAGGCATCCACATGGAGTTAAAAGGCATTCACCACGTATCTGCTATTACAGCCGCTGCACCGAAAAATTTTGAGTTCTACACAAAAACACTCGGTCTGCGCTTAGTGAAAAAAACAGTAAATCAAGATGATACATCTATCTATCATTTATTTTACGGGGATGAAAAAGGCAACCCGGGAACAGAACTTACATTTTTCGAGATTCCAAGAGCAGGACATAACTATGAAGGTGTCAACAGCATCTCAGCGCTTTCTCTTCGCGTAGCCAGTGATGAAGCATTATCCTACTGGAAGAAGCGCTTTGAAGAAGCAGGTGTCGCGCATGAGGAAATTAAAGAACGGGCAGGCCGTTCCACCCTTGCTTTTAAGGATTTTGAAGAACAGCGTCTCATTCTTGTATCAGACGAAACAAACAAAGGTGTAGCAGGCGGCATTCCGTGGGAAAAAAGTCCTGTTCCCCGCGAGTACGGCATTCTTGGATTAGGTCCTGTTCAGTTAACAGTACGCCGCGCTGAGCATACCATTGCTGTATTAACAAAGCTAATGGGATTCCGTCAAGTTGGACAATATCCATCCTCCATCCCAAACCAGCCTGATATTATCGTGTTTGAAACAGGAGAAGGCGGAACAGGAGCTGAGGTGCATATAGAAGAGAGAACAGATCTTCCTCCAGCGCGACTCGGCCGCGGCGGCGTTCATCACGTTGCATTCCGCGTTGATAACGATGAAGAGCTGTATGCTTGGATTGAGCGCATCAAGCAAGCACGATTTGGCAATTCTGGCTTTGTGGACCGCTTCTACTTCCATTCCCTCTACTTCAAAGAGCCGAATGGCATTCTATTTGAGCTTGCAACAGACGGCCCTGGCTTTGATACAGATGAAGAGCTGGAGCATTTAGGTGAATCACTTGCTCTGCCGCCGTTTTTCGAGCCGCAGCGCAAGGAAATTGAAGCGCGCTTGAAGCCGCTTGATACGAAGCAAGGCTAAAAAGCAAACCCGCCTGGTGCAATGCATCAAGCGGGTTTTTTACTTCATTTTCCTTCTTTATATTAATAATCAAGCGCATCGTTTGGCAAATGCAGCGGCAGCTCAGCCGGTCGTTCGCATGTACTCTCCATGATATAGTGCTTTCCTTCTCTTGAAGCATCATGAAAGCCATGCATCGCTTCGAGCACATGGTACGCTAGCTGTCCGTTCGCACGATGCTTCCGCCCTGTTTGAATGGCATATGCCATATCAGCAACGCCCAGTCCGCGTCCTTGCTCGGTAAAGCCGTGTGTTAACGGCACCTCGCTCCAATCAGCAGCTCCGTTTCGTTTGATATATACAGGACCATCAAATGTATTTGGATCCGGCACCTTGAGCGAGCCTTCTGTACCGTAAATTTCAATATAAGGGAATGCAGAGGCACCTCCTTTAATATCAAAGCTTGTAATGAGCGTCCCGATTGCGCCGCTTACAAAATCAATGACTCCGGCAATATGCGTTGGCGTATTAACTGTAATTATGTTCCCATATTGCGGCTTACTTGTAATTTTCCGCTCCGGAAATGAAATACGTGCAGAACCTGTAACACGCCGGATTGGACCTAATAAATTCACTAATCCAGTTAAATAATACGGTCCCATATCAAACATCGGGCCTGCACCTTCTTGATAAAAGAAATTTGGATCCGGGTGCCACGATTCCGGTCCTTTTCCCATCATAAAAGCAGTTGCGGCAATAGGTGTACCAATCCAGCCATCATCAATCAGCTTACGGCACGTCTGCATGCCGCCGCCCAAGAACGTATCAGGAGCAGAGCCGACTAGCAGACCCTTCTGCTCTGCCAATCCCAGCACACGCTTTCCGTCTTCTCTTGTAACAGCAAGCGGCTTTTCCACATATACATGCTTACCCGCTTCTAATGCCGCCATGCACACATTAGCATGCGCCTGTGGAACGGTTAAGTTTACAATAATATCAATGTTCGGATGTGCTAACAGCTCTTCTACCGTACAAGCCTCTGGAATATGAAATTCCTCAGCGCGAGCTGCTGCCCTCTCCATATCCAAGTCTGCACACGCAACAAGCTCCAGAATTGGAAATTTCCGAATTCCCGTAAAATACGCGCTGCTAATATTCCCGCAGCCAATGACACCTACTCTTACTCGTTTCATCATTACTCCTCCTCTTGAAACATAAGAAAATGATTGAAACACCGGGAGGGCATTCCAATCATTTTCGTTTTTTTAAACAATACTATGTGCACTAAATTCGATTGTTTTCCCGGTTTTTGCCGATTCATAAATCGCTTCTAAAATTTGCGTTACAACATATGCTTGCTCAGGCTTTACTAACGGCTCTGTGTCATTGATAATGCACTCAAGCCATTGGCGCGCTTCCTTAACGCCTGGGTCCTCTGCACCTGCATCAAAGTATGCAATGCCGCCGCCAGTTGCTGGCTTCGTTTCAATGAGCTTTCCATATCTTGTACTATTAAATACCAGCTCACTCACGCCGCCGCCGGACGGATTCGCCTTCATTTCCGCACCGCCTTCTGTTCCGCAAAGCGTGGTCATTGCTTCACGAACATCCGTTGTATTTAATGCCCAGGAACACTCCAATACAATTGTTGCGCCATTTTCCATTTTAATAAATCCGAACGCAGAGTCCTCAACATTGTATTCCTCCGGTTTCCATGGACCAAATAAATTCCCTTCGTTCTTATCAGCTAATTTTTGGAATACAGAGCCTGTTACGGATAGCGGCTTATAGTTATCCATGCACCAAAGCGTTAAATCCAGTGCATGCGTACCGATATCAATTAAAGGACCGCCGCCTTGCTGCTCAACATCAAGGAACACACCCCATGTCGGAACAGCGCGTCTGCGAATCGCATGCGCCTTCGCAAAATATACTTCACCAAATTCACCAGCGCGGGAAGCTTGGTACAATACTTGAGAATCATCGCGGAATCGGTTTTGGTAGCCGATTGTTAGTTTCTTACCCGTTCTCTCCGCAGCCTCAAGCATTTTCTTCGCTTCCTCAGAGTTAATGGCCATTGGCTTTTCGCACATCACGTGCTTACCTGCCTCAAGTGCAGCGACCGTGATAAAGGAGTGCTGAAGATTTGGCGTTAACACGTGAACAACATCAATGGATTTATCCTCCAGCAATTCTTGATAATCTGTATACACACGTGCATCTGGCGTACCAAACTCTTGCGCCGCCTTCCGCGCCCGCTCTTCCACTATATCGCAAAATGCTGTCATTTCTCCTAAATCAGTAAGCTTTGCCAAAGAAGGCATATGCTTTTGATTAGCAATTCCACCGCAGCCGATAATTCCAATTTTTAGTTTACCTGTAGTCATTCTACAACACTCCTTCTCTATCAAGTATGTAAAATAGGATTTACGTATTTTGAGATAACCTGTAAGTCACTTGCAATGCTTGTTAGCTTATCTCCTTGATTGCCTTCATTTTCGACAATCGCATAGCGAATATGGCCCATGTCCTTCATCTTTTGATACATTGTTTCAAAATCAAAAATACCTGTACCAAGATTTACAAAATCCTCTGGCTTCACATACTTGCGAAGAACCTGCAGACTGTCCAAATGCTTGTCCTCTTCAGAGATAGCAGCAAATAGGTTAACCGGCTGTACCTGCTTTCCTAAATCCTTTTGATGAATCATATCGCAGCGGCTTCCAAGCATATTCAAAATATCGATTGGATCATATCCGCCACGCATGACCCAAACTAAATCAAGCTCGAATTTTACATACTCAGGATCTGTATTTTCAGCTAGGATATGGAACAACGATGTATCCCCTACTCTCGCAAATTCATGCGCGTGGTTATGGTAGTAAAACTCCATCCCGGCATCCTTCACCTTTTTACCGATTACATTCATTTGCTCCGCAGCCTTTAATGTATCTTCTCTTCCTTGAATAAAAGAAAAAGGCAATACAATAGAGCGGCAGCCTAGCTCTTTATTTATTTCAATAATTTTATCCCAATCCCCATCAATTAGCTCCTGGCCTGGCGCTACACCTTCATGAGCCGCAAACGCATGAAGCCCAAGCTCATCCAGCTTTTTTTTAATAACCGGGACAGTGAATGTGTCGCTAAAGCGGACACCTGTAGAAAAATTGGCAGAGATTAGCTCCACATCTGTATAGCCCATTTTTGCTACCTGTTCTAATGTTCCAAAGAAATCCTCATTTAGTTCACGAAATACTGAGTATAAGTTGATTCCAACTGACATTGTCATATTCCCTATCCCTCTTTCAGAAAAATTTAGCAGATGCATTCCTTTCCAAAAGCTGCAGCAAGCATCAGGAGGGCCAATTCGTTTATATGCTGCAACAATGCATACTCTCCCTTGTTTCATTGGGGTGGATGGAACAATAGGGATTTGTATGTATCAATACTTCTTCACTGTACACGAACTAGACCCTGCCCATTTGCTCCCTTAAGGAAACCGCTTTCAAATATAAAAATACTTCTATGCAGTATCTTCTTCATTTGAAAGCCCCTTCTGTAACTATCATAAAGGAATTGCAAAGTATTACCTACCGCAAAACCGACTGTTTCCTAACACTTTTCAGACTTTTCAGAATAAATATATCTGCATAAAGCACTATCAATTAGTGGTTTACCCATATTTATTAGGCATGCTTCTGTTCAGCCTGCCTAAAATCCTTCGGGTTCATATTTGTTGCCTTTTTGAAGATTTTAGAGAAATGGGAGAAATTCGAATACCCTACTTCAAGCGCAATGTCCTTAATCGACATATCTGTTTTCATTAACAGCTCTTTCGCAATTTTCATCCGTTCCTGCAGCAGGTAATCAGAAATAGATAGACCGGTTTCCTTTTTAAAGAGCCTCGTTAAGTAATCAGGGTTTAAAAACACATGATTTGCGATATCATCACGGGATAAGTCCTGATTGATATGCTGCGTAATATACGCTTTTACCCTATCGACAACAGTTTGTGTTTTCTCTGAAGCCTGCATATAATCTACTGTTCGCTCTACAATATCTGCAACCCATGCCTGCAGATACAAAACAGAACGAGTTACTGCTTCCGGTGATAGGTTTTCAGAGAAAATATGATGGGCAGACAATCCTTTTAGCTTCAAAACATAATAAACCATTTGAAGAAAATCATGATACAGCTTTCTTAGGCATGCAACACTTACACCCTCCATGCTCTTTAGCGAGCACCAATACTCCTCAATTTCAACAAGAAGCTTCTGTTTGCATCCTTGCTTTAACAGCTCTGACCAGCTGTTCATATCTGGTAATGGAATTGTAAGTAAGCTCTGCTTTTGTTCACTTAATGAAAATATGCAGTTCGTACTGGAAACATTGTTGCTTTCATATGTAAGCAAAGACTCAAGCATATTTGGCATATCATGAATAAGAGCAAGCTCACCTAGATAACAAGAGAGCTCTCCGTAAAAATGACGGCAGCAGTACTCAATATAATTCTGGCAATCCTCCCGCAGCTGCTCCTGCCAAGCAGTAGATGCATCCTCTACAGGGAGAATTGCCAGCAGAAGCCCTTTCCGAAGCTGAATCATTTGCCCTAGCTTATTTCCCTTCAACAGCATGCGGTCAGCAACATCACGCAGGGCAAATTCCATAATACTTTCATCACGTGCATTCATCTCCCTGTGCCAGCATTGTACACGAATTAATATAGACTGAAATTGCATCGTATCTGTGTAAGGAATATTTTTCTGCAGCATCACATACTTCACTTGGTCGGGATGTGCCGGAATATTGTGATGCAGTAAGTCTAGCCAAAAGCGCTCCATCAAAAGCGGCTCGTATAAAGACCAAAGCTTTAGGTAGTGTTCATACTTCATTTTATACGCAACAAGCTCTCGATCCTTGTCAATTTTGTCAATTGCCTTTTTCACAGCCGCTTCCAAATCCTCAAAGCGTGCCGGTTTTAGCATATAGTCCAGACTTCCTAGCCGAATGGCTTGCTTTGCATACGTAAAATCAGCATGACATGTTAAAAAGATGGATTCCGTCGTTGGATAATGCTCCCGCACCCATGTTAGCAATTCAAGTCCGTTTCCCTGCGGCATTTCAATATCGCAAATCATCAAATCAATCGGATGATTTTCGTAAATCTCCTTTGCCTGCCGGATATTATAAGCAACATGAACACGGGAAACCTCAAGCTTGTCCCATTCGATTCCAGACTGAATGGCTTGAGCCGCATAAATTTCATCATCGACAATTAACATTTCGTACATATACATCCCCCTTAATTGTGTTGATGCAACGGAAAATATATGGTAACAACGGCACCACCGTCATGTCCATTTGAAAATAGAATACTCGCCTTTTTTTCATATAACAGCTTTAGCCTGCGTTGTACGTTCCAAATTCCAATATGTTCTCCCTGCTCATTCAAAGCTCCTTTATGCTCTTGCAAATGCTCTAGTATCTCGTCTGAGAAGCCTTTTCCTGTATCATGAATTTGAATTCTTAAAGCACCGGGGTCTCCACTGGTTAATTGAATATGAACATGAATATGAATCGCTTCATCCATCGTAACCGCATGCTTAATCGTATTCTCCACGAAGGTTTGAATAAGAAGCGGCGGAACAAGATATTGTAATAATGAATCAGGAACGGAAATATCATACGTTAGATTGTTTGGAAATCGCATTTCCTGAATCCGCAAATAATTACGCGTATGTTCAATTTCCTCATGTAAGGAAACGAAATCAGAATTGCTGCGAAACATAAAACGAAAATATTGTACAAGACTGAGGGCCATTTCTTGAATGAGATGATACTGTTTCACTTGAGCAAGACTGTAAATAATATTTAAAGAATTTAAGAAAAAATGGGGATTAATTTGCAGCTGTAAATGTTTCAATTCCGCTTTCTGACTGTTTAACTGCTCCTCGTATACATGGATTTTCAGTTCTTGAATTTGCGCTGCCATGCTATTAAATGTACTATTCATTAATTCAAATTCCTGAGATGTCGAATAGGACTGTATTCTTGTCTCCAGCTTGCCATCCTTGAGTCTTCTCATAGCTGAAACAATCCGCTGAATCGGAAGAAGGATGACTTTTCTTAAAAATAGATATAGAATCGGTAAAATGACAATGGACCCAAGTAAAATTACCCAGTTAATTCTTTGTAAGTATGGAAGTTTTTCTAAAATTTTCTTATCTGGAATAACGGCTACCAAACTAAAGTTCCCTTTACTCGACTTGGCTCCAACAACTAAGTATTTATCTCGGCCTCCTGTGAGCTGGTACACCTTATACCTATATTGCAGGCTGATATGATTCTCTTGAATAAACTCCTCATGATCTGTCGGTTCAAAGTTCTCTGTTGTAAGAAGTGCTTTTCCTTTCTTCCCTAGATTAATTAAGTTCATAGGCACCATTAAGGTTTGAGCATCTCTGATGGCTCCGACATATACACGACCGATTTTCACAACACGGCATAAAAAATACCTTTCATGAAAAGAATACATAAACCATTCATCAGTTCGATATTTGCTCGCCTCATCACCTTGAAGCATTTGTACAAGAGCTTGCTGAACCGTTTCATCTTGCGGAAGATGCGCCATATCATGCTGGGCAGTAATGAGGTCTTGATTGATTGCAGAATAAATAAAGAGCGTTCCCATATAGGGGTACCGATCTATATCTGTAGAAATCTTTTGCGCCAATTGAATTTTTGAAAAGTAATAGTCTTGATTGTTCCCTTCCTCAGGCAAGTCAAAATTAAGCAGATCTGTATCCTCTGCAGCAAAATTGTAGAGATATTCATCAATTCTCGCTAAAGTAGAATCGATTTGTCCCATGTACAGGTTTACCATATTCTCATTGGATTGAGAAATTTGATTCCGTACAACTCCAATTGCATACAAGTTACTGTACATTAAAAATAAGATAATCGGCACAATCATAATGAGGAATCCCAAAATAAGTTTAAACTGTAATGACTGAGCTGAAAGTTTGCGGTAGAGCTTCATGCTGCAACAATCTCCTCTTTCTTATCTTTACACTCCTGTTAATTCATCATCACTACAAATCATTCTATGCTGCTATCGCGTCTAAACAAGAATAGTCATTTCCATAACAGTAAGAAATCGCTTTCAATATAGAATAGTAGTAATCTTTCTATTTGTCTACTAAAAATAGACATTTTTCTTAAAAAATCACACTATTTATACAAATTTTACCACAATTCTCTATCTTTTCGAAAGAAAGGTATAAAGGGATTTGCAGCAATATTTTTGTTGCTGCAGGCTGTTTAGCGGTTATGCACAGGTGTAATTCTAACCTTGCCCATTCATCTTTTTATATAATTTAACCAAAAAAAGCTGCTGGAATTACTCCAGCAGCTTTTTTTCACTAGTCTTTTTATATTGATTAAACGGATTGGCTTTGACGTTAAACAGCAGCCTGAATCTCTTCCTCTCCCATTTTGTTTAAAGAAAGTTGATGAAGCGTAATTTCCGGACGACTGCCTAGTCTGATATTAATAGATGTTTGTCCCAATCCTTCACTTATATAAAAAGGTTTATCTTCATAATAATGCAACCCTTTAATCATATCCATCTGCATCATCGTTTTTCCCAATTTTACGAGATGATACGGTTTAGGCCAGTATATTTGGCCGCCATGGAAATGACCTGATAAAAGATAATCGAAATACCAATCCTTCATGTGTAGAACGATATTGGGGTCGTGGGTTAAAACTAAATGGTATCCGTCCTTTAAACCTGAGTATGATGTTTCCAGGTTGCTTCTTTTTGAATGTAAATCATCAATACCAATAATATGAACCGTTTTTCCCTCGACAATAATTGTCCCATTCTCATTTTGCAAAGTCTTACATCCATGTAGTTCCATTGTATTTTTTAATAATTCAAAGTCCTTTTGTTTTAATTTGTAATCATGATTACCAAATACAGCATAAATACCATAACGCGGATTTAGCCTGTTAAAAACTTTTAAATAAGGAATTAGCTTTGGAATACTGCGCTTTTTATCAAGAAAGTCTCCCGTTAAAGCAATTAAATCAATTTTCTCTCCGGCTAACATGTTATAAAGCTGTTCAGGAGAAACAGAAATCCTTTCTAAATGCATATCTGAGATTTGTAAAATATTTAACAGAGGCCCTTGTGGCTGATCAGAATCTATATTAGATAAATTAACTTTATTTAAAGTCACTCTATGAGTATTTTTGTATGCCTTATAGAAAAGGAGCCAAAAACCTAAAAATACAAAAAGTAAAAAGAATAATTTCATTACATCTCCTCCTCACATCTTCTTATTATATAGAAATCGAAGAGGAATTATAGCGGGAATTAATGGAGGAAAAGGGGAAATGGAAACGATTGGGTAATGAACTGAAAAATAGGTAAAGGGATATTGTTTACTCGAACTAGGTTAATTATTATTACCATTTTTTTATTAACTTAAAATGCAAATTAAAAGGCATAAAAGTGTTGCTTCCTTCTTAACCTAAAACTGCTCTTTCGAAAGAATGGAACCCATTATAAATAATAAAGGACAGGTGCTTCGAATTGCAATTATCACCAAAAATTTATCACTCGTTGATTCGACCTAAATGGCTTACAAAATTATATATTCAAAATCATATTCAGCAGCATTTTAATTTTTTGGATAAAAAAGTACTGGATTTTGGGTCAGGTACCGGAGCAAACTGCACCCTATGTTCCCCTGATCATTATTTTGGGATTGATCCAGATTCATACAGGATTGAATATGCCAAACGCTTGTATAACCAGTACCGATTTGAAACTTTTATGGGAAATGAACTTCCTTCAGACAACAATAGTTTTGATTTTATTTTAATTGTTGCTGTACTGCACCATATCCCTCCAGAAAAGGTTTATGGTTATGTAAAAGAATTCAAGCGTGTATTAAAACCAGAAGGTAGAATTGTTGTTATGGAACCTTGTTTGTTTGAAAAGTCTCCAATAAGTAATTGGTTCATGAGATCAAATGATAAAGGTGAGTACATTTTAAGAGAAGAAGAGTATCTAAATTACTTTACGAAGGAAAATTTCCAATGCCAGGTTCTAAAAAGATTTAAAAAATGTTTTTTTTATAATGAGCTGTATTTTTCAGCTTCCTTATAACTATTTAGAGTAAAGTAATTGGGAGTGATTGATATGAAAGGAAAAAGTGTCGTAACGATTCATTATTGTTATTATTGGTTGTTATCACCGTATTTATAGGGCCGCTTATCAAGCCTGCCAGCAATTTGTCATGGGTACTCCTGCCATTATCATTTTAATTACCGCTCTATCAACATACAAAAAGTTTCGTTTTACTACACTTTTTCATTTTATCATTACCATTATGGCTATTTTGAAGGATAGCCGCTTCAAAATAGCCATAATGGCAGCCTCTCTTGAATCTGCTCGTAAGCGCAGGTGCAAAACATGTTCACGCTTATTTTGTTGAAGGACAATGCCAAGACACTTTTTACTCTACACATTAGAGCGTATAATTTGTAGCACCTTTTCTCAGCTGCGTTATCACTATGGTTTTACTTATGCAGTAACGGCTGGGATACAGGACGAAAGCTAGATATAAAGCTTTACGGCACATGAAAACCATTGCTTATGATTGTAAGTATCTCATGATTGCTTTGTACATAGAGTGAAGCTCCGCAACTTCATCCGAATAGCCTGCTTCGAACACTGATTTTGGCATGCCATACACAACACATGTACTTTGTGCTTCGGTTAAAACATGACCATTATAACGCTTTACCTCTTTACATCCTTTTGTTCCATCTACTCCCATTCCCGTGAGTATAGACACAAGGAGACGATCTTTATATATAGGTGCCAGTGATTGTAAGGTCACATCGACTGAAGGCTTATATAAATGCTCACCTGTAGAAGGGACCACAGAAAACACCTTCATATATTCCTGTTGCTTAACAGTCGTTTGATAGCCAGCAGGTGCGATATAAATATGGCCCGCCTCAAGCTTTTCTCCATCTGCCGCTTCCTTTACTGTTAATGCGCAATTGTTATTTAATCTCTCTGCCAATGGTTTTGTAAATCCCGGCGGCATATGTTGAATAACCATTACAGGAGCAGCAAAGTCTTTTGTAAAAAACGGGAGAATGGCCTGTAAGGCAGATGGTCCGCCTGTCGAACAACCAATTACAACAAGGTCAGCACGTAATCCTGAGCTTCTTTTTTTCAGGTGTTGGGTTTTAACAGGCAGGGAGACGGCAGGTTGAGGTTTTCTAGTCACAGCCTGAAGAAGCAATTCATGGAAACCTGGGATTAGCTCCTCTTGCTTTGGATTAATAAGATAAGATTTCACAACAAATCCTGCTGCACCAAGCTGCTTACATCGTTGCTTGAGTCCTTCATCATAAGACTCTCCGGCCATGATTATAGAAGTCGGCATCTGCTTCATAATCTGCTGCAATGCCGACATCCCATCCATAACAGGCATATCAATATCCATTAAAACAAGCGATGGCTTCAGGCGGTTTACTTTCTCAACGGCATCCATTCCATTTCTGGCAATTCCCACAACATGAAATAAGGGAGAGGTTTGTATTATATCTGTTAATTGCTTTCGCAGCACAGCCGAATCATCTACGACTAATACTCGATGCTTATCCATATCTATTCCCCCTTTCGATAATAAAAAGAGCTTTGCTTGCAGGAGCAGGTTTTGAAACAGACTATAAAACACATCCTTCTGTTTGCCATTGATATAGCATAGAAATGAGTTCATATCGATCGTTTATTTTTAACTTAAAATAGATATTAGAAATGTGATTTTTGACTGTATTTGGGCTAATAAAAAGAGCATCTGCTACCTCTTGATTCGCCTTTCCAAGCAGAAGCAAGCGAATAATATCTTTTTCGCGCTTTGTTAATTTGTTTAAGGAAAGAGAAAATTCTTGCAATTTCAGCTGCTCTGGTCCAAGCTCCTTCTCCCTCTTCTCATCATGCATGTCCCGATTTAGCTCATAGAAATGTCTCGTTCCCGACATTCGTATAAGAAGAAGCTGCTCTTTTGAAAGCGCCTCTAGAATCGGAGATAGTATGTCTGTTTTTCTTCCTAACTTCACTTGCAAGCTTTCTGCACTTTCAATGGAAAATGGATTTTTTTTAAAAAAAAGCAAGCATTCATTTTCAACCTCTTTTTGAAGCAGGTCGTTCATTCTCATCCATCCTTCAATTTTTTGTATTAAGTACCGGAAAAAGGAGCAAGAAGAATGCCGTTCTCCGTAATCTTGTAAAGATGCTCACCTTCACGAACAGGTGCACCTCTCATTTTTTCTATTCTTAACGTTCTCTCGCAGCTTCTATCATCTTTGATATACGACGAAAGGCGAATCACACCGTCTAGTACATAATGTTCAACAGAAGGTTGGTTTGTTTCTTCATTAATAAAGAGAGAAGTAATTCCCTTCTTTTGCAGCACGTTACGCAGCGTGTACAAGAAAAGCCTCCGTTCCTTCTCGTTCCCGCTTGTATATTTTAATAAACTAATGCTGTCAATCACTAGTCGGCGGCAGCCCGTTTGTGCAATAATCTGCTCTAGAATACCTTCTGTCTCAAAAATATCTGTACAGAACACCTCAAAATCCATACTAATCACGCGCAGCAGCCCTTTTTCTTCCCATCGCTTCAAGCTCCAGCCAAACGCGTTCATCCGTTTGTATAACTGCTCAGGCAGTTCTTCAAAGGTAATATATAAACCAGGCTCCCCTTGCTGCACTCCCTGCAGCACATATTGCATTGCAAGTGTCGTCTTGCCCGTCCCAGGCGCTCCCTCTACAATAACGGAAGAACACTGCGGAATCCCACCGCTTAGTAAAACATCAAGTCCCTTTATTCCCGTCGATATATAATTTCCGATCATAGCCGCACACCTCCTTCTGCAGATTATGGAAGAGCTGTTGTTAAGAAAGCGAATATAATCACTCTTTACCCCTATATAGGTTTTCCTTATAAAAGGAAGAGCCTAACGGATAGAGCAATAGACTGCACTACGAAACATCTTCTTTTTATCTCTTATAAAAAACATGTACGTACTGCAAACCTAAACAAAATGCACATATGCAAATATATATATATGCAAAATAATTATAATAAATAAAAAAACAACATGTCTACACGGTAAAAGTTGTATATTCATTTACATTGTGACAAAATACGAAAATTAAACTTTCCATCCTTATACAAATCGAAAAGGCAGCTCTTCTATATTTTTAAAAATATAGAACCAAAACATTACAAGCTTTGACAAGATAGTTCAACATCAACATAAAAAATGGAAAACGGTTACTTATACAATACAATTCAGCCGAAAAAACCCCTTACAACTATTTCTTTGGTTGAAGGGGTTTTTATATGTTAATTTGTTTGATCATGCTCTAGTTCCTCAATTCGCTCGCGCAGCTTTTTTACGCGATAGAAAAAGAAAAACGCTGCTCCTAAAAAGCTAACAATCGCAGCCATCATCACATAAAGCTGCAGCATTTGCTTTTCCCCATTCGGAATTAGCAAGCCGAGCATTAAGATGGTACTGAGAGCCAATAGGATCTGACCAAACCTTGTATAGTCGACAGCCTTTTCTTGCAACTGCTTCATCCTCATCACTCTCCATGATTACTGTATCATATCCTAGTAATCTAGAAATCAAGTAATTTTCACCATTGGAGAGATAATATAGCATTAATTACTGGAGCGCTTGATTTAAATCTTCAATTAAATCCTCGCTGTCCTCAATGCCGATTGAAATACGAATTAATGTATCCGTAATGCCAAGCTCAGCACGTCGTTCTGCTGGAATCGAAGCATGTGTCATTTTGGATGGAACAGAAATTAAGCTTTCGACTGCTCCCAGGCTTTCCGCGAGCGTAAAATATTTCAGCTTCCTCATAAGCTGTTCCAGTGTGTTCTCACTGTCCACCTCAAACGAAACAATCGCGCCAAAGCCAGCTGCCTGCCGCTTTGCCGTTTCATAGTTTGGATGTGTTGGAATCCCTGGATAATACACTTTCTTAATTTTCGGATGACTTTGCAGGAACTCAACAATCATCTGAGCGTTTCCTTCATGTTCCTCCATGCGTATGCCAAGTGTTTTCAATCCGCGCATGAGCAGCCAGCTGTCCTGTGCTCCTAATACGCCGCCTGTTGCATTTTGTATGAAATGAATATCCTGTGCCAGCTTCTCCGTATTTACTACCACAACACCAGCTACAACATCGCTATGGCCGCCAAGATATTTTGTAGCACTGTGCAGAACAATATCTGCACCTAATGAAATAGGGGATTGCCAATAGGAGGTCATAAATGTATTATCGACGATCGTCAAAAGACCGTGCTCCTGTGCGAGCTTTGCCGCTCCTGCAATATCTGTTACCTTTAAAAGAGGATTCGTAGGGGTCTCAATATAAATTGCTTTCGTATTCGGTCGAATAGCCTCTCGTATTTCTTCAAGCTTCGTTGTATCTACAAACGTATACTCTAAACCAAAGCGGTTTAACACTTTAGACATAATGCGGTAAGTACCGCCGTATACATCATCTGTTAAAACAATATGGTCTCCGCTTGAAAATAGCATCATGACCGCAGTAATGGCTGCCATTCCCGAGCTAAAAGCAAAGCCGGCATGACCGTTTTCCAGGATAGCCATCATTTCCTCAAGCGCCGCTCGGGTAGGATTGCCGGTACGGGAATATTCATACCCCTTATGATTGCCGACTCCTTCCTGGCGATACGTGCTCGTTTGATAAATCGGGACGGTAACTGCGCCTGTTAATGGATCACCAACGTGAATACCATGGATTAATTTCGTTTTTGCTTTCACCTTAATCCCACCCTTTATAAATATCCTTGCTTAAATATCGCTCGCTGCTGTCCGGAAAAATAGTTACAATATTCGTTCCAGATGGAGCTGCCTGTGCTTCCAGCAGGCTTGCATGAAAGGCGGCACCAGAAGAACTGCCAACTAGCAAGCCTTCCTGTTTAGCGAGCTCCTTAACTCGCCGAAATGCGTTCATATCAAGAACTGTATGAATTGCATCAAAATAAGAAGGATCCATAAAGCTTGGCAAAAATTCCATGCCGATGCCTTCTGTTGCATGAGGGCCTGGTGCTCCTCCATTTAAAATGGAGCCTTCCGGTTCAACAATGACTGTTTTTATCTTTGGATTCTGTTCCTTTAAGTAACGAGCTGTTCCCATAAATGTGCCGCCCGTACCAGCTCCTGCCACAAATATATCAATATGCCCATTCAAGTCCTCCCATAGTTCTGGCCCAAGCGTTTTATAGTAGGTATACGGGTTTGCCTCATTGGCAAATTGCTGCGGGCAATAGGAGTTCGGGATGTCCTGCAGCAGCTCCTTCGCCTTCGCAATCGCACCCTTCATTCCCTGCTCTGTTGGCGTATTAATCACAGTGGCACCGAGAGCTCTCATCAACTCCTGCTTCTCCATGCTGAATTTTTGCGGTACACAAAGAATAATACGTAAATCATATTGTAAGGCAGCTAGAGCCAAGCCTATTCCCGTATTCCCCGCCGTTGGTTCAATAATGGTTCCGCCGGGGCGGACAAAGCCTTTTTGCAAAGCCGTCTCCACTAGTTCCTTTCCAAGCCGATCCTTAATACTTCCGCCCGGATTAAAAAACTCAAGCTTCGCAAACAAACGCACACCCTCCGGAAGTACAAAATGTTTAATTTCCATAAGCGGTGTGTGTCCAATCAGGTTATGAACTCCGCTGTAAACCTTCATGATGAAATCCTCCCTCACCCGTGAACCTTCTCAGGATGCTGTACTTTTTGTCCCTTCAAACAAAAAGACAACTGCTTCTCCTTATGTTTCGGCGGCAGTTGTCTCTTTATAAATTACTTCAGCTCTTGCAGCATATTTACAACAAAATTTGTAGAATGAAGAGCCGCTTGATCCAAAAATTGATCAAATGAAATATCGGATTCTTTTCCCGCGATATCAGAAAGCGCCCGAATGATAACAAATGGTACGTTGTATTGATAACATACCTGTGCTACAGCTGCCGCTTCCATTTCTACCGCATATAAATCATTGAACTTGCTGCGAACGAACTCCACACGCTGCGGATCGTTCATAAAAGAATCTCCTGTTGCAATTGTGCCTTTCACAACTTGAATATCATCGCCGGACTTCATGCATCGCTCTGCTAACGCCACAAGCGCAGCATCAGCTTCAAATGCAGCCGGCATGCCCGGCACTTGGCCATATTCATAGTTAAATGCTGTAACGTCCACATCATGATGACGAACCTCTGTGGAAATAACAACGTCGCCTACATTTAAAGTATGATGAAAACCTCCGGCCGAGCCTGTATTAATTACTTTTTCCGGTTTGTAGCGTTCTAATAAAATCGTCGTTGACATAGCCGCGTTTACTTTCCCAATCCCGGATTTCAACAGGATGACCTCATGGCCTGACAATGCTCCGATTGTAAACTCACAGCCAGCGACCGTTTCTGTTCTCGCCTGTTCAAGCTTTTCGCGCAAAATGCGCACTTCTTCTTCCATTGCACCAATTACAGCAATTCTCAATTATATCCCTCTTTCTTAATTCTTCACGGCCTCTATCACCCACACATAGTGATTGTAACGAGTAAATGTAACAGAAAAGCCGTTATTTTCAAACATCGTCCTCATGATCGGAAGAAGCGTGTAATATTCCGTCTGCAAATCGTGCGCTAAATTATGATAGCCGTTCTCGATTGCAGCTTGTACAGTCTGATTATACGCCTCTTGATCTATAAAGATTGTATCAGCGAATACTATTTTATCACCTTTTTTCAACAATTCACTATATTTCTGAAGCGCCTTAATTTTTTCAGCGTCTGTTAAATGATGAAAAGCGTATGTGCTAACAATAGTATTAATCTGATCAGGAACAGCAAAATGCAGAAAATCCCCTTCCATTATTATCGCTTTCCCAAGAAGCTTTCGCTCTGCAATTTTTCTCATTTCACGAGAGGGCTCCACACCGTAAACAATATGACCTTCCTGCAGCAATTGATTCGTTAAATTACCCGTTCCTACGCCAAATTCCAATACAGTACCAACTGCTTTTCGGGCAACTTCTTTTAAAATTTTATCATAGTTAGTAAATGCCTCTTTATACTGTTCATTTTCACCAGCTACAAAAGCATCATACGTATATGCCCATTCATCAAACAACTCGTTAAATTCTGTACCCATGTTAATTCCTCTTTCACTTATAGGTTTTATCAACATTATATGCTGGGTACATAAAATTGCTAAAGGAAAGAAGCAGCGATAGAATTCTTGAATAGTGTTTGCTACACTTATAACAAATATTAATAAAGAAAAGAGGATTGGAGCATGGCATTTTCTTTTGAAATGATCGAAGATAAAATCGAGTTTTTTGAGGCTGCATCCTTATCAGTCTTAGAAAAGAAAATTAATGAGCAAATTGACCATAATAAGGCGCTTTTACTTGAGGTGAGCAGCGTATCCCATCAAATGTGTTTTGACCCAGACAGTAAAAAACCCCATTACAGCGCGATTGTTCATTTTAAACTAAAGAAAACTCGCTGATTGGCGCATCCTCGGGAGAAGACAGAGAAACGTAGTTGCTCTTATACTTTATACGTAAAATTTCCTACTACGTCGAATTGCTTCCCTGCTTGAGTTTTATCCTTTAGAGGATAAGAAAAGCGGACACAGTCCCCAAAAAGTTATACTTTCTTATCTTTTAAAAAGGCTGTTTTCGCAGATATTGCGGCTTTTGCCTTTTGCCCAGCAGCACGCACACAGCACTGTGGGAAAAGATGGGAAGTTAGAAATGAGAGATCGCTTGCAAGAGGTGCGTAGTCTCTTGCTTATATCGAAACACGTTCTTTTATGTCTGCAGCAACAATTGTTTAGAAAAGAGCCTTAAAAAAGAAGGGCGCCCTAAAGCGCCCTTCCCTTATTTCATTAACTGCACAAGCGTCGGCTTCCAGCCTTGATTGTCTACCCATTCAATATACACTTTATATTTTTGCTTCGTATCCTTGGCGGTCACTGTTCCTACTGCTTTGTTTGGACCATTGTTGCCAAGATGCCAGATGGTCAATGTATCAGCCGGCACTTGAATCGCATAGGAAATCGCTTGAATCATTTCCTTCCAATCCTGTGTGCTATCATCAAATTGCGTAGTATGCGGTCCGCTTTGTGATGTGCCGATAGGCTGCCAGGAAGGATTGGTGTAAGCCTCCTGTATACTTGGATCGTTCTGATTTGACACCGTTACCTTCGTATCTTCTGTCGGCTGGGCAGATACTTCCTCTTCCTCTTCCTTCGCCGACTCCTTATCTTCCTTATCTTCCTTATCTTCCTTATCTTCCTTATCTTCCTCTTTTACCACGAGTTGACCATTGTTTACTTTTTCCTTCTGCGCAGCTGGCTTCGTCTCCGTTTCTTTCGTCGCCGCTTGTTCAGGCGAAGACGCAAAAAGCTGATACGCAACCATTACAGCAGTGAGCAGAACGACCCCGAGAAGAATATTTAACAGGATGCCTTTTCTGCGTTTTTCCTGCTTTTTCTGGAATCGTGAGCTGTTTGGAATTTGTGACATACTTCAACCCCCATCAATCATGTTTCCGCATACCGTTTATTGTAACATCAAATAGGCAATGGGGAAAAGAAGAAGTTGTATTCCACGTCTATTCAAACTATTTTTTGCATTACCGTGCTTCTAAATTCCCGCTTCTCTCCCATGAGGCAATTGCGCGTACATAGTCCGCAAATACAGCGCTTGTTGGATTCGCTGGTGACTTCGTTTCTAAATCAATAACAACGAGCGCATAGCGCGGACGATCAGCTGGAAAGTAGCCGGCAAACCATCGATTCACACTGTTATCCTTACCTGTTTGTGCTGTTCCTGATTTACCTGCGACCGCGAGCGGCAGTGATTGATAGATAGCACCTGTTCCATTTGGATCACTTACAACATGACGCAACAGCTGCTGCAACTTTTGAATCGTTTCTGCTCGCAAGGTCTCTCCACCTTGCTCATGCTCAGGAAATTGGTACAGCTTCGCACCATTTTTATACTGAATCTCCTGAACAGCCTTGACCTCAAGCTTCTTGCCTCCTCGAGCAATTGTTGCCATCATATTGGCGACCGCAATCGGTGACAAGCGTACATTCTTTTGACCAATTGCAGTTTGTGCGATTGCCTTGCTCACTGTTTTATCTGCTTCATCCCCCCAAATGGTCCCTTCCTTCTCCTCGGGAAGCTGGCGAAATCTTTGGAAATGAAACACATCTCCCATCCATCCAACTGTTTTCTCTAATCCAAGCATTCTTGCATAGTTCTCCATCGCATCCTTATCCTGCTCTAGGAGCTCTTGTCCTAAATCGGCAAACGTTCGATTACAGCTGCGCGCAAAGCTTGCATCAAAGGAAAGCTGCCCCATTGGCCGCTCTGCCACCCCTTCTCCGTATGGGTTCCGGTTGCAGTCAAACATGCGGCCTGGTGCTAGGATTCCTTTATCAATAGCAGCTGCTGCAATTACCGTTTTAAAAACAGAGCCAGGAAATTGTGGAGTAAGCATATAGTTGACCGCACCTTGCTGATATGCTTCAGGACTGGCTGTGCTCAATGACGGCTTGCTTACCATCGCAAGAATCTCGCTTGTTTTCACATCCAGCAGCACAAGACCGCCCTTTTGAATTCCATGCTGCTCAGTAAGCTCTTCCGCCCTTTGCTGCAGCTCCTTCACAATAGTCGTCTTAATCACAACCGGATAGAACGGATTAGCTGGATATGTATACTTTACATGCTTTCCGAAAATCGGTTCCCCCTGCCGGTCCACGTGATATAACAGCTTCGCTTCACCGTCAGTAAGCAAAAACTCATCGAATGCTTGCTGTAAACCAGAAATACCAATTAATGTATCAGGAGACAGCTTTCCCCGCTGCAGCAGCTCCGCATATCTCCTCTTCAGCTCTGTTTCATTTTGACCTGTCAATCCAAGTAAATGCTCCGCAAGCGGATGCCCTCCTTTGATTCTTGCATTTGCTGCTACGACTCCTGGAATCCCGAGTGCATTGATGTCCTCCATCTGTTGTTTTGTAAGACGCACCGCCGTCCCTTCTGCTTGAAATACAAACGGGTTGCTAGCAGCTTCTATTTGCCGCTGCAGCTCCTGCCCTGACACACCCAATACATGTGCTACCTTTTGAACAGGCCAATCGATTCTTTTTAAAAATGGAAATAAAATTAAACTCGGACGATAATCGTCTGTAAGCTCCTTTCCATCACGATCCGAAAAACGCCCCCGTCCATCATCAAGGACAAGTGCATGCGTACGCTGTTCTACGCTTTTTTCCAGCAGGTTCACATGCCTGCCCGAAAATGATTCTGTAGAGACAATCTGAATTTGCGCGAGCCGTCCAATGAGAATGAGAAATACGCATATAAAAAGGAGAAGAATTCCCATGATTCGTTTTTTCCATTTCATACAAAAAAACACCTCATCTTAGTGTAGACGAGGTGTTTTTTATTTCATACATGTTTGTATCAAATGTGTTTTAAACGTTGCTTCTTATTTAATGGATACGATTTTCACACGCATGTCTCCGCCTGGTGTTTGTACCATTACTTCATCCCCAACCTGCTTACCAAGCAGATTTCTTGCGATTGGGGAATCGTTAGAAATTTTACCTTCAAACGGATCTGCTTCCGCGCTTCCGACGATCGTATACGTTTCTTCATCACCATCTGGAAGTTCAACGAACGTAACTGATTTTCCGAGTGTCACCGTTGAGGAGTTTTCCATATTTTCTTCAATAATAACCGCATTGCGGATCATATTTTCTATTTGTGTAATGCGCCCTTCAACGAATGCCTGCTCGTCCTTCGCAGCATCGTATTCAGAGTTCTCGGATAAGTCTCCGAAGCTGCGGGCAATTTTAATGCGCTCTACAACTTCTTTACGTCTTACCGTTTTTAAATATTCTAATTCTTGCTCAAGCTTTTCTTTTCCAGCTTGTGTCATTGGATATGTTTTTTCTATTGCCATCAGTTCCACTCCTTTTTCTGTCTGCACAATCCCCTGCCAAGAGGAGTTTTACATATAAATATGCCCCCATCTGACACCAGATGAGGATGCATGCTCCATTGTATTCGATACGGAAGGAAAAAATCCCTTCTCATCGAACATCTTTTTCTAGCGTTACTTTCGAAAGTGCTCCTTCGAACATTCAGCTGCCACCATTCACGACATGTATGGCAACAAAGAGAAACGCTTGAAAAACAGTCCTTTTAAAAGAGAACAATGTATACCTTTTTAGGTGATGTCCAGCTCTCAGACTGCTCCCTTCCGTAAAATAACCGTCACCGTAACAGACAAAAAGCGCCGCCCATGCCGAGGAATACTTTACTACAGAAGCAAAATCGAGTCCTGTTTTCTTATCCTATTACAAAATAACCTTTTCTTCAAGAATGGTTGCAATTTTTGTAACCATTAAATCAATCGCAACGTGATTTTGGCCGCCCTCTGGCACAATAATATCAGCATATCGCTTCGATGGCTCAATAAATTGATTGTGCATTGGACGAACAACATTTACATACTGCTCAATGACAGATTCTATCGTACGCCCGCGTTCTTGGATGTCACGCTGCATCCGGCGCAACACACGAATATCCGCATCTGTGTCCACAAACAGCTTGATATCCATTAAATCACGAAGGCGCTTATCCTCTAATACGAGGATGCCTTCTAGAATAATGACATCCTTCGGCTCTACTAACACCGTCTCATTGGACCTTGTATGCATTTTGTAATCATATATAGGCTTTTCAATCGGCTCGTATCGCAGCAGATGCTCGATGTGTTCAATGAGCAAATCATTATCAAATGCGAGCGGATGATCATAGTTGGTTCGCAGCCGTTCCTCAAACGGCAAATGGCTTTGGTCTTTATAGTAATAATCCTGCTCTAGCATCAGGATGGAGTGACCGCGAAAAGAGTCAAAAATCGATTTGGTTACGCTCGTTTTGCCCGAACCTGAACCGCCCGCAATACCGATGACGATCGGTTTTTTCTTCGGCATAGTATTACCTCTTTCTTCGTTGAAGTATGCTACCTATGATTGAAGCATATTCTTTCTCATCATGTTGTAAGGATATACCGGCTTATCCACACGTATTTTTACAATTTGAAGAGGATGACGCGCTGCATCAAGCTCGTTTCCGTCCTCATCCCAAATTTTTTCGACAACTTGTGTAAAATTCTCAATTTCCGGACCGAAAAATTCAACAGTTTGCCCCGGTTTAAAATGATTGCGCTGCTGAATTGTTGCAATATTTGTTTCTTCGTTATAATCGAGCACCATCCCTACAAAATCGTATGTCGTTTTCTTGCTATGACTTCCATACATTTGCTCTTGGTACCCCGGCACTCCTTCAAAGAACGCAGAAGCAGTGTCACGATTAGCGCACTTATCCAATTCTTCAATCCATTCCTGCTTAAATTCAAAGTGGTCTGGATCTGCACAATAAGCGTCAATTACTTTTCTATATACAGTTACAACCGTTGCAACATAGTGAATGGATTTCATTCGTCCTTCAATCTTTAAGCTGTCAACGCCAAGCTCAATTAATTTTGGAATGCTTGTAATTAAATTTAAGTCTTTTGGACTCATCGCAAACGGTGCGTCGCCCTCTTCAAATAGCGGTACCTCTGTTTCTTGTACTTGTATTAAATCATAATCCCAACGGCAAGATTGACAGCAGCCGCCGCGGTTTGAGTCTCGCGCTGTCATATGGTTGCTCAGCGTACAGCGTCCAGAGTAGGCAATACACATCGCACCATGAATAAACGTCTCGATCTCGATGTCTACCTTTTCTTTGATTTCCTGAATTTCTTCAGCGCTCGTTTCACGCGCTAATACGACACGATGCAAGCCTTCTTCCTTCCAGTATTGTGCCGCTCTCCAGTTGGATAAAGATTGCTGCGTACTTAAATGAATCTCTAATGATGGCGCAACCTGCTTGCACGTTTCAATAATGAGCGGATCCGCCACGATAATACCGGTTACACCCGCTTTTTCGATGCCCTGCAAATACTCTTCAAGTCCATCCATATTTTCATTATGCGCAAAAATATTTGTCGTTACATATATCTTTGCACCATACTTGTTCGCAAACGCTACGCCCTCTGCCATTTCCTCAAGCGTAAAGTTATCAGCATTTGAACGAAGGCCAAACTCCTGTCCGCCGATAAATACAGCGTCCGCTCCATAATGGATGGCAATCTTCAGCTTCTCCAAATTACCAGCTGGCGCCAAAAGCTCCGGCTTTTTTACAACCACACGTTTTCCATCTATTACACGAGAAATCTCTTGTATTGCCATAATGGTTTACCCCCTTTTAATCCCTATAAATTGATAGATTTTCCAAAAACGTCTGTCTCCTTCACGAACAAGACGGGCCATTCCGCTTTTTCTTGATGTCCAGCTCCCATGACCCGCTTGCTGCGGGGGAAGACCTCTGCTCACCTAGGCAAAAAGCGCCCCGCCCGACAGAGAGGACTGTCCGCTTTGCTCTATATCTAGCTCCATCGGCCTGCTTGCAGCGGAGAAGGCCGTTGGAGTTTTTTAGTATACTGTTTCTTTATAGAAGAATCCTGTATCAAGCGGACGGTGTGCTGGCTGAATCGCTTCAATTTCGCGATACAGCTCATCTTTCACCTCATAATATGCATCACGGTCTTCTACGCATAAATCAATCGCTTTGCGATACTTTTTCGTTACTTCAATGATATATTCTGCACTTTTTAATACACCGTCAATTTTAAAAGAATCGATGCCTGCATCAATCAGCTCCTCAAGCTCATCAATGATGCAAATATCGTTCGGGCTCATAATATGTGTGCCGTTTGCATCTTCAAAAATTGGGTACTTATTGTTGCGCTCTTTATCATGCAGCAGCATATTCGGTTCATGCTTCTTTTTCTCAATCTCCATTTCGCGCCCTTGGTACTCAAAGTAGTTTCCAACTAAGGAACGCTTGGATTGAAACATTGCTGTCATGCCGTGCACCTGTACCTCGATTTCGACTTCTGCCTTTTCTTTTATTTCAATAACAGCATCCATGCTCAGCTCGCGTGCAAGCACTGCCCGCTTAGCCCCTTTTCGGCCCCAATAGTTACATGTAAACCAGTTTGTCGCTGTTGTTTCCGTATTCCAGTGAAGCTTCATATCAGGAGCAGCCTCGCGTACAGCCATAAGTACAGCTGGGTCGCCGAAAATAATCGCATCCGCACCCGCATCCTTCAGAAATGATGCATAATCCGTTAGCTCGTCTACCTGTTCATTGTGAAACAATGCGTTCATTGCTGCATACACCTTCATATTGTGGGCATGCGCAATCTGGATAGCCTTCCTTACCTCCTCACGAGAAAATTCTCCCGCCAGACGAAGGCCAAACTTTTGCTCTCCAACAACAATCGCATCCGCTCCTGCCTGTGCGAGCTTCTCTATATCATCGACCTTTGTTGGTGTTACTAACAATTCAGGTTTTTTCAAAATGGTTCACCCCTTCTTTTTACTAACCGCTACTCCATCTCCAATTGGAAAAATAACTGTATCATATGCGTGATGTGTCATTAACCATTCATTATAGGTTTTTATTTTCTTTACTAAACTGCGAATACGCTTATTTTCAATATTTTCCTCCGCAACGAGACCGCGGAACAGCACATTGTCTGTAATAATAACTCCTTTTTCATTCAAAAGAGGCTCATACAGCTCAAAAAAACGTTGGTATTGTCCCTTTGCTGCATCGATAAAAATCACATCAAACGTTCCGTGACGCTGCACCTCTTCAAATACTTCAAGCGCATCTCCGTACAAGAGGGAGATGCGTTCACTTACACTTGATTTCCGTATATAAGAAACAGCCTTCTCATATCGCTCGCTGTCCCGTTCAATTGTTACAACGCGGGCACCGTCAACAGCACTTGCCATCCGAATACCCGAATAACCAATTGCTGCGCCGATTTCCAAAATAGCCTTCGGTTGAATTAAGCGGAGCATTTGCAGCATAAATTCCATACCAAGGCGGTCCATAATCGGCACATGATGCTCGCTTGCATACTGCTCCATATTTGCCAGAAGCTCATCCTCTTGCTTCACAAAGGAGAGCAAATATTGTTGTATTGCGGTTTGTTCCATTTTAAAGCCTCCTTAGAGGAATAAAAGAAAAGCGGATACGATCCGTCTTGCTAGCTGCGGACGCTAGACATAAAGAAAAGCGGACACTTTCCGCTATAGGCTCACAAAGACTATATACCGCCAGTTTTGAACCCGATATATTTTATCATAAACAAGAGGGAGATGCGAATATTTCACCTGCCATCTCCTTGGAAATATTAGGACTGCTGCTGCGTAATATATTTCTCCTTTAGCGCATTATGTTCCTCAAGTGTTTTCGAAAAGAATATCTCACCGCTCGGAGCAGCAAGAAAATAGAAAAATTCTGTTTGCGCCGGCTTAAGTGCAGCTTGCAGGGAGGGCTCGCCGGCATTGGCAATCGGACCAATTGGAAGACCTTTTACCACATACGTATTATATGGCGAATCTACCTTTAAGTCCGCATATAATACCCGGTCCTTGTGCTTGCCCAACGCATACAGCACTGTCGGATCTGTTTGCAGCGGCATATTGACTCGAATCCGATTATAAAATACACTCGCTATTTTTTGACGATCCGTAAACGCAGTTGCTTCTTCTTCAATTAAGGAGCCCAATGTTAACAATTGGTGCACATCAAGTTCTTGTTGCTTCATGAGCTTTTCATTTTGTACGATAAACGCGTTTGTTTTTTTCAGCATCGGATCAATAATCTGCTGCACTGTATACGACTTTTCATAATACGAATAGGTCGCGGGAAATAAATAGCCCTCAAGAGGGTATCGGATGCCCGCTTGCAGCATTTTATCCGTTAACAGCTTTGGATATTTCGTTCGAAAATTTTCTAGAAATGCTTTGTCATTGAATTGCTGCAGAACCTCCTCTTTATTAAGCTTGAACTCTGTCGCAATACTATCAGCAATTTCCGTTAGCTGCATTCCCTCTTTGATCACCAGCTTATAGCGAACGGGGTGATAAACCTTTCCCGCAATCAATTGCTCCGTCACTTCACGCACGCTCATAGACGGACTTAATAAATATGTACCTGCCTGCAGCCCTTTTCGATAGTTTGCTTTTACATAATATTGAAAGATGTTTCCATTCCTAATAATCCCTTGCTGCTCCAACAATTGTCCAATACCGCTCGTCGATGTTCCCTTCGGAATGGTGATTTCTTTTTTTTCTTTGCTAGCTTCCTGTAACGGCTGCAGCGCTGAGACAACGTAAATTGCTCCAAAGCCGCCTAAAAGAAGAATGAGTAATATAACGGCTGCAATACGTCGTCGTCTCTTCTTTCTCCGCATTTGCTCGTTCCAACCTATCATAATAAACGGAAGGCTCCTTTCTTTCATAATCTGTACAATTATACTATAAACATCTGACAAATTTCGATATGTTTTGCTAAGGAGAGTGATAAAGAGGAGAGAATAGGGGGCAGGAAAAACCGGCCTTATTAGGGAGAAAACGCGGATCAACAGCTGCAGTCCCTAAGACATCCTTTTCTTGTTTGCTTAAGCAAGTAATCTCTTCAGCAATATAAAAAGCATATCGCCTTTCTATTTTCTAAAAAAAGCAGACCGCCTTATGCAGCCTGCCCTCATTTTTATTCTTCGCCTTCTTCTTCATCCATAAACGTATTAAACACTTCTTGAACCATATCCCACTCTGCTTCGGATTCAATTGGGAACAGCTGGCCGCCGCCCTCTTCGCCTTCTTTTTCTTCATAAATCATTGCGTCGAAAATTGGCTCTCCGTCTTCATCGTATTCACCGACAAGGCTGAACACAACATATGACTTGTTTCCGAATTCCTGTGCGTCGAATGTAAATTCGATATTACATAGAATCTCGTTGCCATCCTCGTCCACGATTGTAATTTGATTTTCTTCCATCATTTTTTCACTCCTATTGTTTGCTGTCCAAGTAGCCCTGCAAAATAACAACTGCTGCCATTTTATCGATTACCTGTTTTCTTTTTTTGCGGCTTACATCCGCCGAGATGAGGAGACGCTCTGCCGCCATCGTAGAAAGACGCTCATCCCACATAATAACCTCGATACCAAGCAATTCGCGAAGCTGCTCAGCATATTGCTGGCATGCTTCCCCGCGCGGGCCAATCGTACCGTTCATATTTTTTGGTAATCCTACTACTATTGTGTCCACATTATACTGTTTTACTAACTCTTGAACACGCTCAAATCCAAATTTATTTCGCTCTTCGTTAATTCGAATTGTTTCGATTCCTTGCGCTGTCCAGCCCATCTCGTCACTTAACGCGACACCGACGGTTTTTGTTCCAACATCTAAGCCTAGTATGCGCATGCTTAATCCTCACGATGATGCTTCAAATAAGATTTCACCAATTCTTCAATTAGCTCATCACGCTCAAGCTTTCGAATAATGCTCCGAGCATCTTTATGGCGAGGTATGTATGCAGGATCTCCGCTTAATAAATAACCAACGATTTGATTAATCGGATTATATCCCTTTTCTTGAAGTGCGTCATAAACGGTTAACAATACATCTGTTACTTGGACACTTTGCGTTTCCTCTTGGAAGGTAAACTTCATTGTTTTGTCGAACGAGTCCATACCAAGCACCTCACTTTGATAAGATAGGGAGAAGGCTTGTCTTCTCCCTATCATTGTACACTACCGAACGATTATTTTGAAACAGATTTGATGTACGCCTCAGCGCCCAATAGAGCTGCATCGACTTGCTCTGGATTTTTGCCGCCCGCCTGCGCCATGTCAGGACGGCCGCCGCCGCCGCCACCGCAGCGCGTTGCCGCTTCTTTAACAAGCTGACCGGCATGATATCCTTTTTGCACTAAGTCCTTCGTTACACCTGCCAGCAGATTCACTTTTCCCTCATTGACAGAAGCAAGCAAAATGACCGCAGAGCCAAGCTTGTTCTTCAAATCATCGACCATTGTTCGCAAATTATTCATATCCGTTGCGTTGACTTTGCTAATTAGCACTTTTACGCCTTCGATTTCACGCACTTGATCTGCTAAGTTGCCAGCTTCAATGTTGCTTAATTTCGCCGCAAGCGATTCATTTTCCTTTTGCAGTTGCTTAAGCTCTGCAAATAATCCTTCCACGCGCGCTAAAATATCCTTTGGATTTGCTTTTAGCTTACCGGCAGCTTCCTTTAAGAGCCCTACTTGATTGTTCATTAACTCATAAGCGGCTTTGCCGGTTACTGCTTCAATCCGTCGCGTACCCGCTCCGATGCCGGACTCGGATACAATTTTGAAAATACCGATGCTAGCCGTGTTTTCAACATGGCAGCCGCCGCAAAGCTCCAGGCTATAATCTCCAACGCGAACAACGCGGACCACATCGCCGTATTTCTCGCCAAAGAGCGCCATCGCCCCCATTGCCTTTGCTTCATCGAGCGCCTTCTGAGAAATTTCCACAGAAATACTATCCCAAATTTTCTCGTTCACAATACGCTCAATCTGCTCAAGCTCCTCTGGCTGCACTTGGCCAAAGTGCGAGAAGTCAAAACGAAGACGCTCTGCCGTCACAAGAGATCCCGCCTGGTTAACATGCAATCCTAGAACATCCTTTAACGCCTGGTGCAATAAATGCGTTGCTGTATGATTCTTAATAATGCGCGCGCGATTTGCTTGATCAATCGTCGCTTGTACCTGTGCATTTGCTGCTAAAGTACCTTCCTCCACAACAATCTTGTGAAGGTGTTGGCCATTCGGGGCCTTTTGCACATCTTTCACGAAAGCCTTCACGCCATTAGCTGTTAAGTAGCCATGGTCGGCAATTTGGCCGCCGCTCTCTGCGTAAAACGGAGTAATGTCTAGAACAACCTGTGCTTCTTCACCTGCTTGTACCTCATCGACAAATTGTCCATTTTGAACGAGAGCAATTACCCTGCTGTTTGTCTCAAAATCACCATAGCCAACAAAAAGACTTGGTGTTTTTAGTTCTCCTAATACGCCGCCTTGTACCTGCATAGAATCCACATCTTGACGAGCTGCTCGCGCGCGTTCACGCTGCTTTTCCATCTCTACCTCGAAGCCATCATGATCAACTGTCATACCTGCTTCTTCTGCGTACTCCTCTGTTAATTCAATTGGGAAGCCATACGTATCGTACAAACGGAACGCATCCTCACCTGCAATCACATCGCTTCCTGCCGCTTTTGCTTTTGCAATCACATCAGCAAGAATCGCTTCTCCTTCATGCAGTGTTTCGTGGAAGCGTTCTTCCTCGTTCTTAATAACGCGTTGGATAAATTCTGTTTTCTCTTTTACTTCCGGATAGAAATCCTGCATGATTTCCGCTACTGTCGGTACAAGCTCATACATAAATGGACGGTTCACATTCAATTTCTTTGCATAGCGCACCGCACGGCGAAGCAAACGACGAAGTACGTAGCCGCGGCCTTCGTTAGAAGGAAGTGCACCATCTCCAACAGCAAAGGCTACAGTACGGATATGGTCCGCGATAACCTTAAACGCCGTGTCCTTTTCTAAGTCGCCTGCGCGATATTTCTCTCCGGAAATCGCCTCAGTTGCCTCAATAATCGGCATAAACAGATCTGTATCAAAGTTTGTCGGTACATCCTGTACAACAGACACCATCCGCTCTAAGCCCATGCCTGTATCAATGTTTTTCTTCGGAAGCGGCGTATATGTACCGTCTGGATTATGATTGAACTGGGAGAATACCAGATTCCATACTTCAAGATAGCGTTCGTTCTCTCCGCCTGGGTACAATTCCGGGTCTTCCGGATCGTTGCCATATGCTTCGCCGCGATCATAGAAGATTTCCGTATTCGGCCCGCTTGGTCCCTCTCCAATATCCCAGAAGTTCCCTTCTAAACGTACAATACGCTCAGCTGGAATACCGATTTTTTCATTCCAAAGCTTGAATGCTTCCTCGTCCTCTGGATGAATTGTAACGGAAAGACGCTCTGGATCAAAGCCGATCCATCTCTCGCTCGTTAAAAACTCCCATGCCCACGTAATCGCTTCTTCCTTGAAATAGTCACCGATCGAAAAATTTCCAAGCATTTCAAAAAATGTATGGTGACGGGCGGTTTTCCCAACGTTTTCAATATCATTTGTACGAATTGATTTTTGCGCGTTCGTAATACGCGGATTCTCTGGAATCACGCGTCCATCGAAATACTTCTTTAGTGTTGCGACACCGCTATTAATCCATAGCAATGACGGATCATCATGCGGAACTAAGGATGCACTCGGCTCAACGGAGTGTCCTTTTTCTTGGAAAAAGTCCAAATACATTTGGCGAATTTCTGAACCTTTCAGTTTTTTCATTACTACATCCTCCTTTATAAAAACAAACAAAAAACTCCCGTCCCCTATTGCAGGGACGAGAGTATACTCGCGTTACCACCCTGATTACGGACAAAAGCATCCGTCACCTTAAGCTGCCGTAACGTGGCAATACGTCAGGAATTAACTGCTCTCCGGATTAGCGTTCAGCTGCCCTTCATGTAAAACCTCTCTCAGCCTCGGGGGTTTCTCTCTGATACACGGTCTGCAGCATACTCGATCCATCATAGAATTGTGTTATGCACTTGTGAAAAAGTATAGCGAATTCGTAAAACAATGTCAACGCTTCCCCCACACCGGCTTTACATGAATCGCAATTGCCCGAATAACGGCAAGTACCGGCACAGCTAAAAGAAGCCCTGCAAGGCCAGCCGTTTCTCCTCCCGCAAGAAGCGCCAACATAATAACAACTGGGTGCATACGCAGCGACTTCCCAACAATATACGGGGATAGAATATTGCTTTCCACAAACTGCAGCACAAGCAGCGCAATCACTGCTTTTATTACCATACTCACAGATATGGTAGCCGCCACAATAACAGTTGGCACTGCGCCCAAAATAGGACCAAAGTACGGGATAATGTCGGTGATTCCGATAATAATCCCTAACAAAAGCGGATATTTTAAACCAACAATCCAAAGCGCCAGCGAAGATAATGCTGCTAAAACGGTGCAGACAAATAGCTGCCCTCGTATATAATTGCCAAGGGACTCATCGATTGATTTCACAAGCTGCTGCCCATCTTTGCGCCATTTCATCGGTACGAGCCTCCAAAACAAATGATATAGCTCGCCGTAATCCTTTAATATGTAAAAAACAATAAACGGAACCAAGACAATAATCAAGAGTGAGTCTAAGACCCCTCGCGCCGTGCTCATCATTCGATTAACTAAATCTTGCAGCTTTGCTTCTACTCCCAAAACTGCATGTCTCAGTCTCTCTCCAATAAACTGGGGAAAGCTTGAGATTTTTTTCTGCATGCCATCCGTCCATGATTCGTACATTTTCATAAACTCCGGAAAATTTCGATTCATGTCCTGCAGTTGGGAAATCGCAATCGGAATAGCTTTATATACACCATATCCGATTCCGCCAAAAAACAAAACATAAATAAGTAAAATAGCAATAGTCCGCGGCATCCCTTGCGCATGAAGCTTTTCGATGAGAGGATGCAGCAAATACGCGATAAAATATGCAATTAAAAAAGGTGTTAATACCAACTTTAGAATATCTAAAATCGGGAGCCATATAGGCTTTATCTTATAAAAAACAAATACGCATAAAAAAAGAAGCAATAACAGCGCCAAACGATAAATCCAAATCATTTTTAAGTTTTTCAACGGCAATCCCTCCGCTGCTACTTATTGTGCGAAGGAAGAATATCGTTTATACACGAAAGCGGTTATAACTCACTGTAAAGAACATCATTGATACAAAACGACTCTGTATCGAGAAAACCCCGCTTGCTCAGCGGGGACTTCATTTATACATAGGATTTAACAATCTTGCGTACTCTGTTTATATTTCTCCGTGACAGCATATTGTTTCTACGAGCATAGCTGTAGGCTGCCGCCCCTAAGCCAATTGCAATAAGCGATGATCCAATTCTCAAGCTACTCACCCCTCTTAACTAATTGTGCGCTCCTCTTCATTGAACAAGTCATCCAACGAGCTTAACGATCCGTCCTCCTCCACCTGATGCGTGAAGATTTTCCCTTTAGATACGGACAGTTCAATATAGCAATTCCAGCAATAAAATTGGTTTACCCCGATTTTGCCGAGGTCCTTTCCTTTGCAGTTTGGACATTTGAACATGGCGATTTCTCTCCTTGCGTTCCCTGAATTCTATTACGCCATTATGCCCAAAGCTGCAGAATTTATACGCTAAAAAAGCTATATGGATATAAAGGACATACCTTTATATGTACGTATAGTATGGATTTCCTTACATAAAATCATAAGGCGAAAGATTTTCCTCGTCTTCCTCCACCATTTCGCCCTGCGGCAAGAAGCGATCCTTCAGCTTATGACAAAGCGTAGTCTGCCTTGATGCATCATCGGTACGGTTCACACCTGAACGAAACGCGTCTTCTTCACCGCATAGGATGAGAAACTTTTTGCTTCTCGTAATCGCCGTATAAATTAAATTTCGGCGCAGCATACGGAAATAACTCTTTACAACAGGAAGGATAACAATCGGAAATTCACTGCCTTGCGATTTATGAATCGAACAGCAATATGCATGCGTAAACTGGGAAAAATCCGGCTTTGTATACGTCACTTCAATGCCGTCAAACGAAATGACAACCATATCCTGCTTCTCAACGTTCTCCTTTGCATAAAAGACGGAAACAATCTCGCCAATATCGCCGTTAAACACCTGGCTCTCCGGCTGATTCACAAGCTGCAGTACCTTATCCCCAACGCGGTATACAACATCCCCATAAGCAATTTCCTTCTTTTTCCCGCTCTTTGGATTAAACACCTCTTGCAATGCTGCATTGAGGGCATTAATCCCCGCTGGACCACGGTACATCGGAGCAAGCACCTGTACATCACGGGCGCTGAAACCTTTCGTTTTGGCGTTTTCACATACTTGTTTAACGACTTCAACAATTTGTGTGCCGCTGCATGTCAAAAAGGAGCGGTCTCCCTGTGCCTTTACAACATCAGGCGGAACTTGTCCCTTTTTAATGCTATGGGCTAATTGGATAACGGACGATCCTTCTGCTTGCCGATAAATCTCGGTTAGGCGCACAGTCGGAATGAGCTCTGCCTCAAGCAAATCCTTGAGTACCTGACCTGGCCCAACAGACGGCAGCTGATCCTCGTCCCCAACGATAATTACCTGCATATTGGCAGGAAGCGCCTTAAACAGTTGATTAGCTAACCAAATATCGACCATGGAAAACTCGTCAATAATGAGGAGCTTCCCCTGCACAGGGTCATGTTCATCACGCTGAAACGTCCCTTCCGGCGTCCAGCCGAGCAGTCGATGAATCGTCGAAGCAGGCAAGGAGGTTGATTCGCTCATCCGCTTTGCCGCTCTTCCTGTCGGTGCAGCTAATAAAATGGGAAACGGATTTTTTTCTCCATAATCTTTTACGTTCAGCGATAGACCATGAAGTGCTGCATACATTTCAACGATTCCTTTTATGACCGTTGTTTTCCCCGTCCCTGGTCCCCCGGTCAAAATCATCATACGATGATGAATACCTGTTTGCACCGCTTCTTTTTGCCGGGGCGCATACTGTACATCTAGACGTTCTTCAATCGTGCCAAGCTGCAGCAAAAACTCCGACTCCGGAAACTGCTCTACCTCTTCGTCTTGATGAAGCAGACGAAAAATCGAAGTAACAAGTCCTTTTTCTGCATAATACAAGGAAGCTAGGTAAATGCGGCCATCTTCTACAACAACCTTTTCCTCCTCGCTTAGCTTCGCAAGGCACGCTAGTATATCTTCATCAGAAACTGCTGACTCCCTGGCATTTAACAGCTTCTTCGTTTGTTCAATGAGCTGATCTGCGGTCATATAGGCGTGCCCCTCCTGCAGGGATACATGTTCAAGTGTATACAAGCAGCCCGCACGAATTCGGTCTGGATGATTGCCATGAATGCCGAATGCCCTTCCGATCTCGTCTGCGCGTCCAAAGCCGATTCCTTCAACAGCTTCGATGAGCTGATATGGATTGTTTCGAATGACCTCAAGTGTTTGTTCCCGGTACGTTTGATAAATTTTAATGCTTAGCCGCGTCCCAAAGCCGTATCCGCTCAGAAAGCTCATCACCTTTTCTAGTCCTTGGTGCTCAACAATTGTGTAGTATACTTCATTTGCTTTTTCCTTTGGCAAAATCCCCTCTAAAACAGCTGCATTATCCAGAATTTTAGAAATGGCCGCCTCCCCGAGCTGATCGACAATGCGCTCTGCCGTTTTCTTACCGATTCCTTTAAACAAATCGCTCGATAAATATTGGATAATGCCAGTTTTCGTCTGCGGCAGCTCCTTTTTAAACGTCTCTACCTGATACTGCAGACCGTGTCTCGGGTGATCCTTAAAGCGTCCCTGCACGGTGAAAACTTCATCCTCATGCATACGGGGGAAATATCCCGTCACAATGACCTCTTTTTCCTCGTATGCTTCATTCGTATCAAGAATTTTCATGCGAACGATAGAATACATATTTTCCTCATTATGGAAAATCGTATGAAGCGTTTGAGCTTTTATATACTTCTGCTCTTCTTCAAACAAGTCCATACTGTTTTGCACGGAGCTGCCCCCTTTTTTACTCTTCTGTTTCCATCAGCCTAATACCGTTCCCAGCCAAAAAATGATCCGGCTGAATCTCTACAGCCTTCTTGAACATTTCTAGTGCTTTTTCAGCATTTTCCTCAAACACATATGCAACACCGAGATTATAATACGCATCGGCATGATCCGGGTCGAGTGCAACTGCTTTCTCAAACATCGGCTTGGCTTCCTTCACATACTCAAGCCGCGCTAAGCATAAACCATATTGAAACACAGCCTCCGCATCCGTTTCATTCAATTCCGTGGCCCGCTGTAAGTATGGAAGAGCCAGCCTATCATTTCCAAGCTGAACGCATGAAAAGCCGAGCATAAAATAAGCATCGCCTGTTTCTAAACCATTTTGTACTGCTTTGTCAAACATCTCTCTCGCTTGTTTATACTGCTCCTGCTCATAATATACATTTCCAAGTCCATAATAGGCCGCTGCGAGTTTGTCATCTAGCTCGATAGCCCGTTTATAAAAAGAAACCGCACGCTCCTGTTCACCAAGTACATCGAGCAAATTCCCAAAGTTTACATATCCAAGTCCATCGGTTGGATTTTCGTCTATGTACTCCGTTAAGAGCTTCGCCGCTTCCTCCCAGTTTTGCTCTTGCATATATTGAATGCCTTGCTCTAGCTTTGTCATCCTGCCACCTCGTTATCAAAAGTTTCTTCTTCTTCCATCATAGAAGAAACCTCAGCCTATGAAAAGGCTGAGGTCTCTGCGATTATGCTAAATACGAAAGTTTTTCACCGTTTCGGTACACTTCATCAATTGTGCCGCCGCCTAAGCATTCTTCACCATCATAAAACACCACGGCTTGTCCTGGTGTAATCGCACGGATCGGCTCGTCGCACACGATACGGACCACACCGTCATCCATCAAGTGAACCGTAACCGCATTATCGGCCTGACGATAGCGGAACTTCGCTGTACATCTGAACTCCTTTTGCTTTGGCATATCGCTTACCCAGCTCATATTGACTGCGATTACTTCATCGCCATACAGCAGCTCGTTATGAAAGCCTTGGCCAACGTACAGTACATTGTCCTGTAGGTTTTTGCCGACAACGAACCAAGGATCGCCATCGCCGCCAATCCCTAGACCGTGACGTTGGCCGATAGTATAATACATCAGACCATCATGCTTACCCTTTACTTGACCATCTAATGTTCGCATCTCACCTGGCTGCGCTGGTAAGTAATTGCTTAAAAATTCCTTGAAGTTACGCTCACCGATAAAGCAAATGCCTGTGCTATCCTTTTTTGCTGCGGTAGCAAGACCTGCCTCCTGCGCAATTTTACGAATCTCTGGCTTGTTGTAGCCGCCAAGCGGGAACATCGTTTTAGATAGCTGCTCCTGACCGAGCTGATTTAAGAAATAGGTTTGATCCTTGTTTTCATCAACGCCGCGCAGCATTTTATACTCACCGTCGCGATATTCCACGCGCGCATAGTGGCCTGTTGCTACGTAGTCAGCTCCAAGCGCTAATGCATGCTCTAAAAACGCCTTAAACTTAATTTCCTTATTACACATCACATCCGGGTTCGGCGTGCGCCCCGCGCGATATTCATCTAAGAAATACGTAAATACCTTGTCCCAATATTGCTTTTCAAAATTGACCGCATAGTACGGAATCCCGATTTGATTACATACTTGAATGACATCGTTGTAATCCTCAGTTGCCGTACAAACGCCATTTTCATCCGTGTCATCCCAGTTCTTCATAAAAATGCCGATTACATCATAGCCCTGCTGCTTTAAAAGCAGAGCTGCAACCGAAGAATCAACGCCGCCGGACATCCCAATGACAACGCGTGTGTCGTGAGGTAATTTGTTCATCTTCATCACCTCCGCTGTTTAAATTTGCGCCAACCGCTTCACGATTTTCGCTGTTTCGTAAGCCGCTTTTTCTATCTGCTCAGCACTGTTGCCGAGACCGAAGCTAAAGCGGATTGATGAACGTATTGTATCGGATTGTTTGCCAAACATCGCCACGAGCACATGCGACGGATCAATGGAACCAGCCGTACAAGCAGAACCGCTAGAGACGGCAATGCCCGCTAAATCTAAATTTACAAGAAAAGGCTCGACATTCATTCCTTTGAAACTCACGTTCAGCACATGCGGCAAGCTTTGTTCCAAACCCCCGTTTACCTCAAATATAATGCCTTCCTCATGAAAGACAGATATCATTATATCCTTAAATGAACGATATTGCTGCACTTTTTGCTCACGCGCACCTTCCGCAAGCAATACAGCACGGTGCAGACCAACAATACCGGGCACATTCTCTGTTCCAGCGCGGCGCTTTCGTTCCTGCTCTCCGCCTAAGGCAAGCGGTGCAAACTTGACATTTTGACCAGCATATAAAAAGCCGACTCCCTTTGGCCCATTTATTTTATGAGCGGAAATGGAGAGAAGATCAATGCCGAGCTCTTTTACATTGATAGATAAAAGACCATACGCCTGCACAGCATCCGTATGAAAATAGGCATGATGACTGCGAAGCAGCTCTCCGATTTCCTGAATCGGCTGAATGGCTCCTACTTCATTATTGCCAAACATAACCGTAACAAGAATCGTTTCATCCGTGAGTGCCTGCCTCATATCATCCATGCTGATGCGCCCCTTCTCGTTAACCGGCAGATATGTTACACGGAAGCCTTCTCTTTCAAGCTGCTTGCATGTATGTAGCACAGCATGATGCTCAACTGCAGTTGTAATAATATGATTTCCGCGAGATCGATTCGCTCTCGCTGCACCAAGCAAGGCAAGGTTATCTGCCTCTGTTCCGCCTGATGTAAAAATAATTTCATTTGGCTGAGCACCGATGCTTTTTGCACAAGCGCGACGAGCTTCATCAACCGCATGCCGGCTTTGCCGTCCATAATAGTGGATGCTTGACGGATTGCCGAAGATTTCTGTCATATAGGGAAGCATGCTCTCTACAACCTCCGGATGCGTCGGCGATGTTGCTGCATGATCTAAGTAAATACGCTCCATGTCATCCCTCCTTTCCTCAGTGTTTCACACCCTGTTAAATATAAAACATATAGCCGCCTGTATTTTCTTGATCGTATCGTACTAAGTCTTCTAGCGTTGTACTATCTAACACTTCCTGAACAGCATCGCGAATACGTGTCCATAGCTGACGCTGCGCAGGTGCTTCCTCATCAATCATTTCCACGACGCTAATCGGTCCTTCCAGCACGCGAATGACATCTCCTGCCGTAATATTTGACGGTTGATCTGATAGCACATAGCCGCCATAAGCACCGCGCGTGCTTTTTACAAGGCGCGCATTACGCAGCGGAGAAATAAGCTGTTCTAGATAATGCTCGGATAAATCATGCGTCTGTGCAATAGACTTTAAGGAAATGGGACCTTCTCCGTACTTCTTTGCCAGTTCAATCATAATTGTTAAGCCATAACGACCCTTTGTAGAAATTTTCATATCATTCACCTCTTTCCAGCCTTATTTATATAAGAAAGATCGAAAATCTCAAGTCAGGAAAATTATATCATAAAATAAGACGACAAAGCATTTCAAGTACTTATATGAAAATGATGCAAACTACAAGTCAGTTTATATTCCCGTTCATTTCTCCTTCATTTCCCGCAGTTTTAAGTAAATCGTACCAAGTGTTTTCTCCTTATCTGCTTCTTTTGGATAGTAGTATTGCCGGCCCTTTAGTTCATCCGGTAAGTATTATTGATTCACCCAGCCTCCAAAGATGCCTAAATGGAGCACACCGTCTGCATCGCTGCCTCTTATACTTTTTTGAAGATCAGATAACACATTGTAATGGACGTAGCCGCCTTTACCATGGGAAAATCCCTTATGAGCCAAAAATTTCCGTATCATATAAAAACAGTCATCCATCAATCTGTCCAACCTTATACATCTTTATAAGATTCTCTAATTATTACAAAGTCATGAAAATTCTCCAAAAAAATCTCAACTAGAGTTGGGTCAAAATGTCTTCCCTTTTCTCTTTTGAGAAATTCAATTATTTTTTCCATTTCCCATGCCTTTTTATAAACTCTATCAGTACCTAAGGCATCAAAAACATCAGATATGGCTGTAATTCTCCCATATAAAGGGATCTCCTCTCCTTTTAAACCTTTGGGATAACCGCTGCCATCATATTTTTCATGATGAGTTAAAGCTATTATAGCTGCTGTTTCCAATAGCTTTCTGTTTGAATGCTTTAACATTTGATACCCGATTGTTGTATGGGTTTTCATAATTTCAAATTCTTCTTTTGTTAATTTTCCAGGTTTATTTAAAATAGAATCGGGAATACCTACCTTTCCAATATCATGTAAGGAAGATGAAACTTTTATTAACTCTGCCTCTTCCTTTGATAAACCGTATTTTAATGCCAACAGTTTAGAAAATTCAGCTACACGTCTTACATGGTTGCCCGTTAGCATAAAAGCAGCCCACCAGCATTAAGCTAGTGAGCCAATTCATTTCTCTTTCATGTCTCGTAACTTTAAATAAATGTTACCTAGCGTCTTCTCTTTACCAGCCTCTTTTGGATAATAATATTGTCGGTTCTTTAGCTCGTCTGGCAAGTATTGTTGATTTACCCAACCGCCAAAACTGCCTAACGGATGGTCATGCGGATAGACATATCCGGTGCCGTGTCCCAACGTCTTCGCACCGCCATAATGAGCGTCTTTTAAATGGGCTGGAATATCGTAATAAGCACCCTTCCGAACGTCTTCCAACGCTTTGTCTATCGCAAGGTAACTTGAGTTCGACTTCGCTGACAGGCACATTTCAACTACGATGTTTGAAAGGATAATACGAGCTTCGGGGAAACCGACTGCTTTGCTGGCTTCACAAGCCAGATACGTCTTATGTCCCATATCGGATGCCAGTCCGCAGTCCTCATATGCAATTACAATCAACCTTCGGCATATGCTCGTTAAATCTCCAGCTTCAATAAGGCGAGCTAAGTAATGGAGTGCAGCATCTACATCACTGCCCCTTATTGATTTTTGAAGACCAGATAACACATTGTAATGAGCGGAACCGTCTTTATCATGGGAAAATCCCTTATGAGTCAAAAACTCCCGTATCATATCATTACTGATATGATATGTACCGTTTTCTATTTCAGCCCCATACACAACATCCTCTAGTATATTTAATGCAGCCCTGACATCTCCATTTGTGCCATTCGCAATTATTTCCAATTGCGTTTCTGTAATCTCAATAGACAGTCTCCCTAATCCTCGTTCCGCATCTTCCAGCGCTCTCTTTAACACCTTGAGAATATCAGAAGAGACGAGAGGCTTTAACTGTTTAATCTGATTACATCGACTTCTTATGGCAGGGTTTACGTCATGGAAGGGATTCTCAGTCGTTGCCCCAATCAATGTAACGAGCCCACTCTCCACATGTGAAAGAAGATAGTCTTGCTGGGCTTTATTGAATCGGTGGATTTCATCAAGAAAGAGGATCATACCATCATACATTTTCGCTTCGCTTACAATTTCTTCAATATCTTTTTTTCCTGCCGTTGTTGCATTAAGAGCAACAAAATGTTTCTTGGCGGAACCCGCAATGGCATATGCTAGCGATGTTTTGCCGATGCCCGGCTCGCCGTATAACAACATGGAAGGGACATGCCCTTGTTGAATCATGCGATAAAACGCAGTATTTGGACCCACCATATGACCTTGTCCAACTATTTCATCTAATGTTCTAGGTCTCATGCGATACGCTAAGGGTTCAGTATGAAACACGATATGCTCTATCCCCTTTCACTTTTGTACTGGAAAGCTATTCATACATGAAAGCTGTTAATCAAATCATATCATAGGAAAAGAGAATAAGGGGATAGAACAGAACCAGCAGCTGCACGCACTAATATTTTTGAACATATAATATAGATTTCTTTTTTTTCCACTCTGCCAGTAACACCTCTGAATATTTACGAATCCCTTTTTTATGAAGCTCGTGTTGCAGCCATGCTTCATCCATACCGCTTTGTTTTAAGTTTTCCTTCAATAATCTCCCATCACTAATGAAAGTAATAGGCAAGCAGGGCGGCTGATTGGGCATTTTGTGATCAGCTTTTGTTGGAGCGGCATAGTCTGATTTTTTCAAAATACTCAGCGAGCCATCTGTCTCTAAAATGGCATACTCCACCTCACTCACGGAAAATGCATCTTTTGTACGCAGCAAATGCTGAAGCTGACTCAAATCTAAACGTTGCTTCTTTAACTCCTTGTAGCAAATCTTTCCTTCATGAATGACAATAGCGGGGCTCCCCTCTAACAATGTTCGCAGCCGAAAGCTCTTTTGCGTGGTAACCTGCACTATATATACTAAAAATCCCCAAAAAAAGATAGTAAATATAATTTGTATTATTTTAATATCGTCGTTATAGAGAGCATTTCCAATAAGGTCACCTAACACAAGAGCCGAAATAAAGTCAAATAACGTAATTTGTGTAATGGTCATCTTCCCTAATAATTTTGTAATAATAAATAAACTAATATAACCAACTAGCAATTCCACAGCCGTATGTACAAATATCATGTTTCCTCCTCCTATCGCACGTTAGTATTATTAGAATTTTACATATGTACCAATTTTATGAAAAAGGGGTTAAAAATCTTTCCCGAATCTAGTGACATCAGGTACCCTTGCTATAGAACAAGTCGGATTCCTAACTGATACATATAGAAGTCTCCTAGGAGTGCTATAGATAACGTGAATTCTTTTAAACTGTGTATAAAATACAAGAGTGCGGGAAACATAATCAAAAAACATCCGTTATGTGGAGGTTTTACTATGAAAACGCGTCAAGATGCATGGACATCAGAAGATGATTTACTGCTTGCCGAAACTGTGCTTCGGCATATTAGAGAAGGCAGCACACAGCTAAAGGCGTTTGATGAGGTAGGAGATAAGTTAAATCGCACCTCTGCCGCCTGCGGCTTTCGTTGGAACGCAGAAGTACGGCAAAACTATGAGGAAGCGGTGCAAATCGCTAAGCGGCAGCGCAAGGAAATGAAACGGGCACTAGCTAATCAACCGCAAAGCATAGTTGCAGCGCAGCCATCGCGTACGCCTCAGCTTGTCATTGATGCAGAGTTTTCAGAGGAATTACTGCCATCGAAGCAGACTTCTCTATCAATGGACGATGTAATTACGTATTTACGCAGCTATCAGCAGCAAACTGCTGATACTACGAAGCTACAGGCAGAAAATCAAATATTACGGCGACAAAATGAAGAGCTAAAGCAGCAAAATGAAACATTAGAAAAACGACTACAAAAACTCATGCAACAACAGGATGCGGTGCAGGAAGACTATCAAACACTCGTCCGTATTATGGATCGAGCGCGTAAGCTTGTACTGTTTGACGAGCCTGAGGATCGAATGGCGCCTATTTTCAAGATGGATAAAAACGGTAACTTGGACATTATTTCAAAATAAAGAAAAAGGGCTAACCGAAAAGTCACGCAATTGTCTTTCGATTAGCCCTTTCTCTTCTTATGCTATTCCTGCCCTACCCGCTCTACTTTCACACCCTTCAGTCTCTCGCGTACAACATAGCTTGCCGTAATGAGACCAGCAACAGACGGTACAAATGCATTTGAGGAAGGCGGCATTTTCGCCTTGCGAATCTTCGTCGTATCATCCGGCACAATCTCCTGACGTATCTCTTCTCGAATGACAATAGGACTTTCGTCCGAGAACACAACCTTCACGCCCTTTTTAATCCCCTCTTTACGAAGCCTTGTGCGCACGACCTTTGCAATTGGGTCAGTATGCGTTTTGGAAATATCCGCAATTTGAAAGCGCGTTGGATCCATTTTATTCGCTGCCCCCATGCTTGAGATGATTGGAATTTTCCGGCGCAGGCATTGCTTGATAAGATGAATCTTATAAGAAATCGTGTCAGATGCATCAATGACAAAATCAAGACCGTATGAGAAAAACTGTTCGTACGTTTCATCTGTGTAAAACATACGCAGCGCATGCACTTCACATTCCGGGTTGATATCGGCAATTCGCGCCTTCATTAAATCGACCTTTGGCTGTCCAACTGTTGATAACAGCGCATGCACCTGACGATTAACGTTTGTAATATCTACAACGTCTTTATCGACAAGAACAAGACGGCCAACGCCGGAACGCGCCAACGCCTCCGCGGCAAAGGAACCAACTCCTCCGATACCCAATATACCAACCGTTGTATTTTTTAATATCTCTAACCCTTCTTTTCCGAAGGCAAGCTCGTTGCGTGAAAATTGATGCAGCATGTTACACACTCCTATTGAAAAAATCATTCCTTATGTATTCTACCGATTTTTCAATTCTTTGAATAGAAAAATTCTATATATGTCCTCAAAAAAATCCTATGTGGGCTTAGTATACCCACATAGGATTCTTCTCATAGCCTATTACTTCAGCTTCAACTGTAAATGAAGCTCGTTTAATTGCGCTGTAGCTACCTCACCCGGTGCATCTGTTAACAAGCAGCTTGCGCTTGCTGTTTTCGGGAATGCAATCGTATCACGAAGGTTTGTGCGGCCTGCAAGCAGCATGACTAAGCGGTCTAATCCTAACGCGATTCCGCCGTGCGGAGGTGTGCCGTATTCAAATGCTTCAAGCAAGAAGCCAAATTGCTCCTGCGCTTCCTCCTGCGTAAAGCCAAGCATTTGGAACATTTTTTCTTGCACATCGCGCTCGTAAATACGAAGGGAACCGCCGCCAAGTTCATAACCATTGAGCACAAGGTCATATGCCTGCGCGCGTACCTTGCCTGGGTCGCTGTCAAGAAGCGGAAGGTCTTCGCGTACCGGCATCGTAAACGGATGGTGCGCCGCAAAGTAACGTCCTGCCTCCTCATCAAACTCAAGAAGCGGCCAATCTGTGATCCAAAGGAAGTTAAATTTACTTTCATCGATTAAGCCAAGCTCTTTTCCTAACTTCAAGCGAAGCGCTCCTAAGCTGTCAGCTACGATGCTTTTCTTGTCGCCTACGAAGAAGAATATATCGCCCACTTCTCCTTCTAGCAATTGAATCATTGTCGTACTTTCCTCTTCATTGAAGAATTTTGCTATTGGTCCCACCAAGCCGCTCTCTTCTACCTTCAGCCATGCAAGACCCTTTGCACCGTAAATTTTCACAAAGTCTGTTAACGCATCAATATCTTTACGGGAATATTTATCAGCTGCACCTTTTGCATTCAATGCTTTTACTTGTCCGCCGCCTTGTACTGCACCCGAAAACACCTTAAATCCGCAGTTGGCTGCAAATTCCGATAGATCTGTTAACTCTAAAGCAAAGCGTGTATCCGGCTTGTCTGAGCCAAATCGATCCATTGCCTCGTTGTATGTCATACGCGGGAATGGCGTTTGAATATCAAGGCCCTTCGCCTCTTTCATCACAAGCGTCATCATTTGTTCCATCATACCAAGAAGCTCATCCTGCGTTAAGAAGGACATTTCGATATCGACCTGTGTAAACTCAGGCTGACGATCCGCACGCAAATCTTCGTCACGGAAGCAGCGTGCCACTTGATAATAACGTTCAAAGCCGCCTACCATCAGAAGCTGCTTAAAGATTTGCGGCGATTGCGGCAATGCGTAAAACTCGCCTGGATGCACACGGCTTGGCACTAAATAGTCACGCGCTCCCTCTGGCGTGCTTTTCGTTAAAATTGGCGTTTCTACATCAAGAAAGCCTTCTTTGTCTAGGAAATTACGTATCGTTGTTGTTACACGATGACGCATTTTAAGCGTCTCAAACATAACCGGACGGCGCAGGTCAAGGTAGCGGTATTTTAAACGTACATCCTCCGCTACATCTACTTGATCAGAGATGGCAAACGGTGGTGTTTTTGCGCTATTTAATACATTTAACTCTGTAACCTTTACTTCAATCCTGCCTGTCTCTAGATTAGGATTGATTGTTTCCGGATCACGCTCTACAACAAGACCTTTTACATCTAAAACATATTCATTACGCACCGCATCCGCAAGAAGAAGTGCTTCCTTTGAGCTTTCTGGTGTAAACACGATTTGCACAATTCCCGTGCGGTCGCGCAAATCGATAAAAATCAAATCACCGAAGTCTCTGCGTTTTTGTACCCAGCCCTTTAACTGTACTTGCTTGCCAACATCCTGTAATGTTACTTCTCCGCAATAATGCGTTCTTTCAGACATCCCATTCTCCTCCTATAATACCTTTTCTGCTACATACGAAACAAATGTATCGAGAGCGGCTTCCTCTTGTTCGCCGGTGCTCATATCCTTAATGTTAATCACGCTGCGCTCGAGCTCATTTTCGCCAAGCACCGCCACATATTTCGCCTGAACACGGTCAGCTGCCTTAAATTGCGCTTTTACTTTGCGATCAAGATAATCCTTCTCGGCCGTTACACCAGCCTTCCGCAGTTCAAACACAAGCTTTGCTGCATAGTCCTTTGCTTGTTCCCCAAGCGCCACCACATAGCAATCGATGCTTTGCGAAACAGGCAGCGTAATGCCCTCTGCCTCAAGCGCCATCAACAAACGCTCAATGCTTAGCGCAAAGCCAATCCCTGGTGTTTCCGGGCCGCCAATATCCTGAACAAGACCATTGTAGCGCCCGCCGCCGCTTAATGTTGTAATGGCGCCGAAGCCCTCTGCCTCGCTCATAATCTCGAATACTGTATGCTGATAGTAATCTAAGCCTCGCACAAGATTCGGGTCCTGTTCAAACGGAATATTCATCATTGTCAGAAGCTGCTGCACCTTTTCATAGTATTGCTGCGAGCCTTCGTTTAAGTATTCCGTGATGGACGGCGCCGTACTCATCAATTCATGGCCGCGATCCTTTTTGCAATCTAATATACGGAGCGGGTTCTTTTCTAGACGAGACTGACAATCTGAGCAAAACTCATGAATGCGCGGCGCAAAGTGATTCACTAACGCCTCGCGATGTGCTTTTCTGCTCTCTTGGTCGCCTAGGGAATTGAGCACAAGCTTTACATGCTGTAAGCCCAAACCTTTATAAAACTCCATCGCAAGTGCGATCACCTCTGCATCAATCGCAGGGTCATTGCTTCCAAGCGCTTCAATCCCGAACTGCACAAACTGACGGTAACGGCCTGATTGCGGTCTTTCGTAGCGGAACATTGGTCCGATATAAAACAGCTTTGTTGGCTGCGCTGCATCGCCATACATTTTATGCTCCACGTACGAGCGCACAACTGCTGCTGTGCCCTCTGGGCGCAGCGTCAGGCTTCTCTCGCCTCGGTCCGTGAATGTATACATTTCCTTTTGAACGATGTCTGTCGTATCTCCCACGCCGCGCAGGAATAATTCCGTGTGCTCAAAAATTGGAGTACGAATTTCTTTATAATTATAACGGCGGCAAATCTCTCGCGCTTGCGCTTCAATATATTGCCACAGCTCGACCATACCGGGAAGAATGTCTTGCGTTCCTCTTGGAATTTGAATCGACATGCTGTTAGTCCTCCTATTTTCAAAATAAAAAAGACCCCCATCCCTACATAACGTAGGGACGAGAGTCTTATACCCGTGGTGCCACCCTAATTGAAGCTTTTACGCTTCCACTTTTTGTTAACGCCTCAAACGTTCATCTCCTACTGAGCCCTCAGCTGTTCAGAGTGAAACCTACGGAGTGTTCTTTCAATAAGTCATCATGAGAAATGCTTCCAGCCAAGGCATTCCCTCTCTGTTCATGTGTACTCTTATCTACTTTTCTCCATCATCGGTTTTTCCATATGTAGTTATGAAAAATTCAATTTGTTTATAAATATACGTGTTCTCGTGTGCTATTGTCAAGACCCTTAGCGACGGTCCAAATGCTTCTTCAACTTTTTTACGTCCTGTAAGGAGACACCAAATTCCGAAGCAAGCTCCATGGAAATTGTATTTTGCTCCTTGGAAACAAAATCCTGGAAATTCATGTGCAGCATTTGATTCGCACTATTTGCCGCGTTCCTCCCGCTTTCATTCATGCGCATATTGTTTTTCTCCTTTTTCGTGGGTTTTCTTCTTTCAGTTTACCCACGAAAAAGGGGAATTTATCCCTTAAATAAGGAAAAATGGGCACCGCCTATTTTGTTGGCGAAAGTGGATAGTCTCGGCACGCATAAGGAAAATTCTTCTATTTACTTTCCACAATCAGCGTAACCGGTCCATCATTGAGAAGACGCACGTCCATCATAGCGCCGAATACACCTGTCTCCACATGCAGGCCTTGCTTACGAAGCTCCTCGTTAAAGGCCTCATACATAAGCTGCGCATGCTCCGGTCTTGCTGCTTCCATAAAATTCGGGCGGCGCCCCTTTTTGCAATCTCCGTATAATGTAAATTGCGAGACTGACAAGATTTGACCGCCAATGTCACGAACAGATACGTTCATTTTCCCGCTCTCGTCCTCGAAAATACGCAAATTTGCAATCTTCTCAGCAATATAGGCACCGTCCGCTTCTGTATCATCATGTGCGACACCAACAAGCAGCATCAAGCCGAAGGGAATTTGTCCAACAACTTCACCGTCTACCGTTACGGAAGCTTCCTTTGATCTTTGTACTACTACTCTCATGCTACATACTCCTTTAATGCATCAATCTTCGCACTGCATACACATCGCGCACCTGCTTAATACGCTCCACAATCTTTTGCAGGTGATTTACGTTATGAATGGAAATGGACATATGAATGATTGCCATTTTATTGCGATCGCTCCGTCCTGAGACAGCGGAGATGTTTGTTTTCATTTCGTTTACCGCTTGCAGCACTTCATTTAAAAGCCCTCTTCTGTCAAAGCCTGAAATCTCAAGGTCAACATTATATTCGAGCTCCCTCTCCGGACTGATTTCCCATTCTACCTCAAGCAGCCGGTCCTTCGCCTCATCCGTCTGCGTATTTACACAGTCCGCTCGATGAACCGACACACCGCGTCCCTTCGTAATATAACCGATAATATCGTCTCCCGGCACTGGATTACAGCATTTTGATAAACGGATAAGAAGATTGTCCACCCCGCTTACCTTGATACCTGTATCACGGCGCTTAATCTTCATCGGCTGCGTTTTCACATCAGCCATCGCATCATGCAAAAGCTGCCCCTCTTCCTTCTTCTTACGGAATTTATCAGTTAGACGCGTAACAATTTGTGCTGCAGTAATGCCGTTATACCCTACAGCTGCATACATTTCTTCTTCGTTCGGAAAATTGAATTTTTCGGCAACCCGCTTTAGATTTTCAGGGCTAAGTACTTCCCTCATATCGTAATCGAAGCTTCTGAGCTCCTTTTCAATCAATTCTTTCCCTTTTTCAACATTCTCATCGCGGCGCTGCTTCTTGAAAAATTGACGGATTTTATTTTTCGCATGTGACGTTTGCGCAAGCTTCACCCAGTCCTGACTTGGACCATACGAGTGCTTGGACGTCATAATTTCGATAATATCACCAGTTTTCAGCTTATAATCGAGCGGAACCATCTTTCCATTTACCTTCGCGCCAATTGTTTTGTTACCGATTTCTGAGTGAATACGATATGCAAAATCGATTGGCACCGATCCGAGCGGCAATTCAAGCACATCCCCTTTTGGCGTAAATACGAATACCATATCCGAGAAAAGGTCGAGCTTTAACGATTCCATAAACTCCTCAGCATTGGATGCATCCTTTTGCCATTCTAAAATTTGCGGGAACCAAGACAGCTTTTTCCCAAGCGTCTCATGATCAGCCTGAAGCGTTTTTCCTTCCTTGTATGCCCAATGTGCTGCAATTCCGAATTCCGCTATTTCATGCATTTCCTTTGTCCGGATTTGCACCTCAAGCGGATCACCCTTCGGCCCGATAACTGTCGTATGAAGTGATTGATAGAAGTTTGCCTTTGGCATCGCAATATAATCCTTAAACCTTCCGGGCATCGGCTTCCAGCACGTATGAATAATCCCCAGCACTGCATAGCAATCTTTAATGCTATTTACAATTACACGAACCGCAAGCAAATCATAAATCTCATTAAACTGCTTATTCTGCATAACCATCTTGCGATAGATGCTGTAAATATGCTTTGGGCGTCCAGAGATTTCCGCGATAATCGTAACATCGCGGAGCTTTTCGCGGATTTCATCCATAACCTCGCCTAAATACTCTTCTCGTTCAGCTCGCTTGCGCTTCATTAAATTAACGATCCGGTAATACTGCTGTGGGTTTAAGTAACGAAGGGATGTATCCTCAAGCTCCCATTTAATCGTACTGATCCCAAGGCGGTGTGCGAGCGGCGCGAAAATCTCTAATGTTTCGTTAGCGATACGCTGCTGCTTCTCCTGCGGTAAATGCTTCAGCGTGCGCATATTATGCAAGCGGTCAGCCAGTTTAATTAAAATTACACGCATATCTTGCGCCATGGCAACGAACATTTTGCGGTGATTTTCTGCCTGCTGCTCCTCCTGTGACTTATATTTAATTTTACCGAGCTTGGTAACGCCGTCTACAAGCATCGCAATCTCTTTTGTAAACGCACGTTCCATATCCTCCAATGTTACATTTGTATCCTCTACAACATCGTGCAAAAAGCCTGCAGATACAGTTGCCGGGTCCATCCTTAAATCTACGAGAATGCCTGCCACCTGAATAGGATGAATAATGTACGGCTCCCCTGATTTACGATATTGCTCACGATGAGCTTCCCGAGCAAACTCATATGCGCGCTCCACGATTCCCAAATCCTGACCGCTTAAATATTGAGCAGCCTTGTGCAGCACTTGTTCAGCCGTTAGCACTTGTTCATTCGCCATGGAATCACCTTTATAAATATAGATTATTATTTTTAACAAAAGCGGAATCGGCCTGATTTGCTCGCGAAGGTCTTTCCTCCATAGCGAAGCAGGCCGATGAAGCTAGACAACGCCCCAAAAAGTTATACTTTCTTGTTTCTAAGGAAAAGCGCAAGCGCCCTGCTTATCCTGACAGACAAACAACCCGCATACAACATGCGCGGCTTTAGCGAAGGCTATTCACCGCAGCAGACTATGTGTTCCTCACCATGGAAGGCGCTTTTTCCTTTGCATAGGAAGAAGTATTTTGCGGGTAGAAGCCAGATATCTTGGAAAAGCTTCTCAGCTCTAATCTACTAAAAAGAATTATTCTATATTGTAACATTATAACTCACTTGTTGAAACATGTGAAAATCAAGAGGATAGTAAATCCTTCCTACACCTTCTTATATAGAAAAAGGAGGTGACCTAAAAGGGGGAACCTATCCCCTGTTAAGCCACCTCGCGAAAGGAACTTTCATACTGCGTGGTACAAGCAAGGACTTTTGTAACGGTTCTCCTCGCATTTCCTTCTCTCTATTTATAGAAGCAGACACAAACCGCTATCCAATTAATATTGCATCAATGCCAATACGTCGTAGCCTTCTAGTTTATTGCGGCCATCTAAGTACGTAAGCTCGACAAGGAACGCGATTCCGGCTACTACGCCGCCCAGCTCTTCAACAAGCTTAATCGTTGCTTCAATTGTTCCGCCTGTCGCAAGTAAATCATCTGTGATGAGAACGCGCTGCCCAGGCTGAATTGCATCTTTATGAATGGTTAATACGTCTTTGCCATATTCTTTTCCGTATTCTACCTTTACCACTTCACGCGGAAGCTTGCCTTCCTTACGAACTGGCGCAAAACCAATTCCAAGGGCATAAGCAACAGGGCAGCCGATGATAAAGCCGCGTGCCTCCGGTCCGACGATTAGGTCGATTTCCTTTTCCTTCGCAAATGCAACAATCGCATCTGTTGCTGCCTTGTACGCTTCACCATCATTCATTAAAGGGGAAATGTCCTTAAACACAATCCCTTCCTTCGGATAGTCAGGGACGATTGCGATATACTTCTTAAGATCCATAGTAAGCCTCCTTGTGTACAAAAGAACCGTTTCGAATCGTTTCCAGCACTTCTTTTAACTGCTGATAAGCAGAATACACCAATTCTTTTTCCACTTGTAATTGTTCAAATTTCTTGCGATATGTTTTAGACTCTGTTAAGTCACGTTTCCCGGTCAAATGAGATAGAAAAATGACACCATCTTTTATTTTAACAAATTCCAGCTCAAAAAACACCTGTGCCATAAAATTTACTGTATCTTTTGACCAGCCTTTGTAGCGGCATAGCTCCTCCCCATGCTGCGCAAGAGAAAATGGAGACTTTTGCCGCAGAAAAGCGTAGAACCACTTAAAATGGTCGCGGGTTGGAACCGTGCTAAACGTATGATCCGCCTCACTGAGCAGCACTGCATAAATACGGGCCGGAAAACCACAGGCCAGCACATCACGCAGCTGCTCAAGCGAGGACGGTAAATCTAAGAGAACAACATATTGCTCTTGTAAAATGCCTGACTGAATGTCAGGTGCATGAGCATATATAGCATAGCGCGCATATTCCTGCGGCAGCTTTTCCAAGACCGCTTCATTAAAGTACACGATTTTAAGACGCTTGCGAGGCAGCGTTGCAAGCTGCTTCTCAAACCCGCGCAGGCTGCGCCAGTCGAATAATTGCCACTCTGTAATCGCAATATCTTGAATCATGACTTGCGGCTTTCGAAAATTATTCCATTCATTAATAGACAGCTCTCCAATAACAGAAACGCGTGCCGTAGGCGAAATTTGTTCCGCCAACGCACCTAAGCCGAAGCCAATACCATCCAGGCAAGTTTGGCCATTTGTAAACATGACCTTTAAATGAGAACCGTCCGAACCGATCGGTTTCACGCTCTCAAGCGCTACATTCTCCAGTTGGATACGCGGCTTCGGATTGCCGACCCCAAACGGTGCAAGCTGCTGCATCTCCTCTATTGCAGGTAACGTAATATCCTCAAGGCGACACACCGCATCAACAGTCTTAATCGGAATCAAATCCTGCTTTGAAAGCTGCTTCGCCGCCAGTTCATTGAGCCGTTTTCTTAACTCGTCTACATCATCCATATGGAGCGTCATCCCCGCCGCCATTGTATGTCCGCCAAAGTGCGGCAAAATGTCACGGCAATCAGATAAGTTGGCGAACAAATCAAAGCCTTCAATGCTGCGAGCTGATCCTTTTGCAATTTTCTTCACGCTGTCGATGCCAAGAATAATGGTCGGCCGGTAAAAGCGTTCTACAAGCCGGGAGGCGACAATACCGATGACGCCAACATTCCATCCTTCTTTTGCTAGAACAAGTACACGGTTTGTTTCAGGAGGATAGTGCTCCTCTACCATCTGAATGGCCTCTGCTGCAATTTCCTGCACGATATCCTGACGAAGCTTATTTAAGCTATCAATCTCTTGCGCGAGCTCCAACGCTTCCTCCATATCCTCTGATAGGAGAAGGTGAACCGCCGGAGCTGCGTCCTCTAGCCGGCCGACTGCATTAATGCGAGGAGCGATTGAGAACCCAACGCTTTCTTCATTCGCCGCATGCTGCTGCACATTGGACACCCGAAATAAAGCAAGCAAGCCAGGACGTTTCGTTTGCTGCAGTTTTTCCAAACCGCGAATCGCAAGCAAACGGTTTTCATCATGAAGCGGAACAAGATCGGCAATTGTGCCAATCACCACAATGTCCAGCAAATGCTCAGGCACCTTCCCAAGCAAGGCATGCGCTACCTTAAATGCAACCCCAACACCAGCCAATTCCCCGAACGGATACGCACTTCCCTTAAGTCTTGGATGAATAATTGCGTACGCATCCGGAATCTCCGGCGGCGGCTCATGGTGATCAGTAATAATTAAATCTATACCAAGCTCCTTTGCAAGCTTTGCCTCATTCACAGCGGAAATACCCGTATCAACTGTAATAATTAACGAGAAGCCAGCTTGCTGCGCCCAACGAAACGCCCCCTCATTTGGTCCGTACCCTTCTGTAAATCGGTTTGGAATATAAAACTCCACATCAGCGCCCAACTCAAGGAGCGCAAGCATTAAAACTGTTGTGCTGCTAACACCGTCAGCATCATAATCGCCATATACAAGAATTTGCTCCCCGTTTTGAATGGCTGTGTGAATTCTCATTACAGCCCGATCCATATCTTTGAGCAGGAATGGGTCGTAAAATGAATGCCGCTCACTATGTAGAAAGTTTGTAATCTCTTCTTCTGTATGAAGTCCTCTATGAACTAATAAAGAGGTAACAATTGGCGATAGCTGCAGTGTATGCGATAGCTGCTGAGCTAGCTCCTCGTTCCCTCTCATGTGCTTCCAACGCGTTTTCGGTTGTAACAACGAAATCACCCCTCAATTCATTCATTATACTAAACGCGCTATAAGGTGACAACGAAATGTCACGCAGCGTTTCCTGATGCAGATTGATTCTGGTTGTAATAAAGAAAACCCGCCGATTGGCGAGCCATTAGGCGAAGACAGAGACGTAGCTGCACTTTACCCCTAAAATTTCCTACTGCGTTGAATGGCTGTCCAGCTAAGGAATTTATGCTTTCTTAAAGAAGAAAAAGACGATGCTTCCTACGTATTGTAGATATACATCGCCTTTTTGAAATGGCTGTAACAGCCATTTTTGCTTTTCTTGTTATACTAGTAAGTCTGATGTCGGCTCCGGCTCCCGTTTTGTTTTCCCTTTTTTCAGACGGTTCTTCTCAAGAAGAAGCCAAATTTGCGAAGCAACGAATACCGAGGAATACGTTCCTACAATTAATCCGATTAACAGGGCTAATGAGAAATTACGAAGCGATTCGCTTCCGAAAATCAACAGCGCGATAACCGGTAAAAGAACCGTTAACACCGTATTGACCGAACGACCAAGCGTCTGACGGATACTCATATTTACAATATCCTCTAGATCGTTCGCAGATCGGATTTTTTTCTTCTCTTTATAAAGCTGACGGTTTCGGTCAAATGTTACGATCGAGTCGTTAATGGAATAACCTACGATTGTTAATACAGCCGCAATAAACGGTACATCCACTTCCAAGCGCAGCATGCTGAACACCATAATGATGAAAAAAGCATCATGTAAGAGTGCTAACACAGCAGATATCGCATACGTAAAACGGAAACGGAGGCTCACATATAAAATGATACCGACCGATGCAATGAGTACGGAGATGAGCGCATTGCGCGCCAGCTCTTTCCCGATTGTTGGTGAAACAGTACTTACATTCGGTTCATTTCCATACTTGCTTTTGATTGCATCCTTCAATCCGGCAATCTCTTCCTTCGAAAGAACACCAAGCGTTCGCACAGCTGCCCCTTTATTATCAGTTCCTGTTAATACAATATCCTCAGGCTTAATATTCAGCTTTTTCAAATCGTTTTTTAGCTCAGAAACGACAATTGTTTTGTTGCTTGTTACATCAATGCGCGTTCCACTTGAAAAGTCAATGCTAAGGTTTAAACGGAACAATGATACTACAATAATACCTACGACGACTGCTGCGATTGAAAAAATCAAAAAGCGATTGCCCACTTTTACAAAGTCAACGCGATCAAATCTTGTCGGCGCATGCTCTACACCTTTCGAAAGAGGGAGGATATCACGTCGTTTTACGCCAAAATACTCTACCTTCTTATCAAATAAACGGCTCTTTACAAGAAGACCTAATAATAAACGCGTTCCGCCAACATTTGTAAGGAAGCCGACGATAAGGCTGACAATTAAACTTGTTGCAAAGCCTTTTACCGAACTATTGCCGTATATGAACAGAACAATAGCAGCTAGCAAAGTTGTAACGTGCGCATCCAAAATCGTAAGAAAGGAATGCTTATTTCCAGATCGATACGCAGCCATCACTGACTTTCCGATTTTTAACTCTTCTTTAAAGCGTTCATCCGTAATAACGTTCGCATCAACGGCAATACCAACACCGAGCACAAGGGCTGCAATGCCTGGAAGCGTCAAGACTGCATGCATCCAATGAAAGATAACGAGCGTAATATATGTATACAATGTGAGCATAATCACTGCAACCAATCCCGGAAGACGGTAATACACAATCATAAATAAGAAAATAAGAGCAATCCCAATTGCACCGGCAAAGATTGTTTTTTGCAGCGCAGTTTCTCCGTATTTTGCCCCAACAGACGTAGAATACAATTCCTTCAATTCAACTGGCAGCGCCCCTGCATTTAACAGGTTTGCAAGCTCCTTTGCTTCATCCGCCGTAAAGTTTCCGACGATTGATACATCCGTTTGGTTAAATACTTGATTAACAGATGCAGCAGATAAGTATTTCGGCTTTACCTTTGCCGCTTCTGCTTTATAGGAATCCTTTCCTTCCTCAAAGTCAAGCCAAATGACCATTAAATTATTCGGCTTCATTGCAAGTACTTGCTCTGTTACACTTCTAAACTTGTCCGCATCCTTCAGAGTAAGGGCTACGCTCGGCTTTCCTTGCTCATCAAATGTTTGGCTCGCACCGCCTGCCTTCAAATCGGCTCCGTCCATCAATACCTTGTCATTTACGTCACGGAATGTCAGCTTTGCTTGCGTTGCCAGAATTGATCTCGCCTTCGCTTGGTCCTTTACACCAGCAAGCTGTACGCGGATGCGGTCATTCCCTTCAATTTGGATGTTTGGCTCGCTCACCCCAAGAACGTTAACACGCTTCTCAAGCGCCTCTACTGTACTTAAAAGCGTCTTGCGTGTAAGCTTCTCGCCTTCCTTCGCCGGCTTGACCTCATATAAAACTTCAAAGCCGCCCCGCAAATCCAGTCCAAGATTAATACCCTGTGTAATATTCTTTGTTGTCGCTCCAATTATGCCGCCAATTAGCAGCACAATTAAAAAGAAAGCTACAATTCTGCTTTGTTTTGCCATTTCTGTCGATTGCCTCCTCATTCTCATACGAAACCATTATAGAAAGAAGTCTAAACGCCTGTCAAATTAATGGTTATTTGTTTTCATACTCCTCAAACGACCAAAGCGGCGCCTTATAGGCCTGCATCGTCAAATACGTCATGTAGTCGTTTGTAGAGAGCGTTAAAACATCATTGACGAGCTGATGAAGCTTGATCTCTTCAGGTAAACGCTTCCACTTCTTGCTTTTCAAGCATTCCCATATTTCCTGCTCCGTAACGCGGTCATACCCGAGCAATTGAAATTCCTCCACCTTACTTTGCAGCACAATGCCAAGATCCTTCCGATAAGCATCAATTACAAATTCCTTATCAGTCATCATCAATAGTCCTCCTTTCGGATATGGTTCCCTTCGCTCATGTCAACCAAAGGGATATGTCATGCGCCTGTTGGTCCCCATAACCTAGGGAACAGTCGTAACACATCACTCACAAAGCGGCGGGCTAGAGCAGGACCCGACGGTGTGTCTTCACCTGATTGGTCAATGGAGTCCATCGTGCTAAGAAAGCTTCTCTTCTCTGCACTTATTTGAGCTAGAAAGCAACGGAAAACCCCTAACCTACAGGTCACGATTGAAATGGTTGATTATGCTATTAACAGCTGTTCATAGCTCCTTTTTGGACACTCAACGCCATATATGCAGGCAGTTATGTTCTAGCGTGCAAAAGGCAATAAAAAAGCTTGTACATATACACCTTGTCATGCTTGACCCTATCGAGTGCATATAAATTATTGTAAATCATTCTATGGCTTTTGAGAAGGTGGGAAACAAATGACGAAGCAAAGCTTTTTACGCGGAACATTAATCTTAATTCTTGCTGGTCTGATAACGAGGGTGCTCGGCTTCGTAAATCGGATTGTAATGGCAAGGATCTTAGGAGAAGAAGGCGTCGGACTATATATGATGGCCGTTCCAACTTTTATTTTAGCTATCACCGTCACGCAGATTGGACTGCCTATCGCAATTGCCAAGCTCGTCGCCGAGGCTGAAGCAATAGGAGACCAGCAAAAGGTTAAAAAGGTGTTGACCGTATCGCTTGCAGTGACGCTCACCTTAAGCGTCATCATTACAGCAGCGCTCATGATCGCGGCACCGATTCTTTCTAGGACCGTTCTGACTGATTCTCGGACCTACTATCCGCTTATGGCCATTTTGCCTGTTGTACCAATTATCGCCGTATCCTCCGTGCTGCGCGGCTATTTCCAAGGAAAACAGAATATGAAGCCGGGTGCGCTTGCACAAGTAATTGAACAGGTTGTTCGCATTACATTAATTGCCGTTTGTACACGCGCCTTCTTGCATCTTGGTGTAGAATATGCAGCGGCTGGAGCAATGATTTCAGCTGTAATTGGCGAGCTAGCTTCTCTTTTGTATATGCTTCTTATGTTCCACCATGAAAAACACGTTGCCGTTCGTTCTCGCTTTTTCCATACAGTGAAAAACAGCAAGGATACACTTGGCTCACTTATGTCCATTGCCCTCCCGACAACTGGAAGCCGCTTCATCGGTTCTGTTTCCTATTTTTTAGAGCCCATTGTTGTCGCTCGAAGCTTGGCGATTGCAGGCGTCACCGCAGAAGTGGCGACAAGGCAGTACGGGGAATTAAACGGCTATGCGCTGCCGCTTTTATTTTTGCCGTCCTTTATTACGTACGCCCTGTCTACATCGCTTGTCCCCTCCATTAGCGAGGCGGCGGCAAAAAAACAGCACCAGCTCGTCGAATATCGGCTGCAGCAAGCGCTCCGCTTGTCATTTATCTCAGGCGGCTGGGCAGTTGTTATTCTGTACGTATTTGCTTCTCCCATTATGACGCTTATGTATCATTCCGACCATGCGGCTGTGTTTGTAAAGGTGCTCGCTCCTTGCTTTATCTTTTACTACTTTCAAGGACCGCTTGCTTCTGTTTTACAAGCATTGGACATGGCAAAAACAGCAATGATCAACAGCCTGATCGGCTCAGTTGTAAAAATCATCGTCATCTTTGTGCTCGCCTCGCGCCCTGATTTTCAAATTATGGGTTTCGCGTTAGCAATTGTAGCCGGACTTACAACCGTAACGATTCTACACTACGCAACTGTTCTAAAACGTATTACATTTACCATCTACGCACGGGATTATATCTATGGTATGTTTGCGATTTTCTTAACCGGATTTGCCGGGTTTTACTGCAATGAGCGATTGAGCTTTTCCAACTCGCTTGGTATGCAGACATTGTGCTCTATTGTTGTCACGACAGCCGCATATATTGTACTGCTCATGATATTTCGTTTAATTCGAAAAGATGAGCTGCGCCGGATTCCAGTGCTTCGCAATATGTCCTTTCTAAAGTAAAATAGCCTCCGCGCATGGAGGCTATTTTATTTATCTATTAAGTCCACAAAAAACTGTCCATCCTGAAAGCTGCAATACGAAATTTTCGTAATATCTGTATAACCAAGCTCCTGCAGCTTTTGCCGAAGCCATACCTCCGTTTTGTTCATTTGCTGCAAATACGCATGCTGAACAAGTCCATCTAAGATAAGCGGAAAGGTAAAGGTTGGATGTTGATTTTTGCTTATTGGATCCGGCTGCTTTTGAAATACTGACAAACGGCCTGATGGTTCCAAAATGGCGTATTCAATATTGCGCAGATCTCCAATATCTTTTTCGCGAAGCTGAATGAGCAAATCATCAAAATTATAGCGCTGCTTACGCATTTGCCGTTCATCCACTTTTCCGTCTCGAATTACAATAACAGGCTCTCCGTCAAGCATCCTGCGCGCTTTTTGGCTTTTTAATGACACAAACGCAAGAATAATTTGAATGAGCATCAGGGTTACCATCGGAATAATTTGATCCACAAGCGGTTTCTCCCTATCCTCAATCGCGATGATCGCAATCTCACCGAGCATAATGAAGACAACTAAGTCCAGCACGCTTAGTTCACCAATTTCCCGTTTACCCATCAGACGGAAGATTACTAAAATAACGCCGTACAGTATAATTGTTCGCCATACAATCTCTAGCTCATGCCATCCCATACTCTCAATTCCCCTTCTCCTGCACATATTCCATGCTTAGCTTTCCCGTTGCCTGCAGAACTATCACCCATATTTTTCACTTTTTGATCGATAGAAACTAGTCTATCTCGCCCGATTGCTCAATATGCTTGTATTATAAGGAGGGGATCATATGTCATCAACAAAACGATTAGGAGCAGCTGTCCTGTTTGGTTTAGGAACACTTCTTGCTTTAGCTGCGCTCACAAGTATGATTGTAGCCATGCTGCTGAAAATGACGGAGGTGGATGAGGCTAATTTAGCAATTGTTATTATGATTCTCGCAATTATTTCTATGATTATTGCCGGCTTCGTCTCAGGATTAAAGGCAAAAATAAGAGGATGGTTTGCCGGGGGAGCAACAGGGATTGCCTACTCTGTCCTCGTTTTTCTCTTCAACTATCTAGGGCATTCACAAGGGCTTTCCAATGATAATATGCTGTATCACCTCGGTCTCATCGCTGCAAGCATGATCGGGGGTATTTTCGGGGTAAACGTAGCAAAGAAAGAATGAGGAACACGGACATGACCCAGTTTGCTTGCGAAGGGGACAGTTCGCTGCCGGGCGGGCGGAGATCTTTCCCGACAGCAAGCAGGTCATGGGAGCTAGACAGCATCCGCAAACTTATACTTCTAAAGAAAACTCGCCGATTGGCGAGCTGTTAGGCGAAGACAGAGGCGTAGTTGGCACTTACACTTTATTCCTAAATTTCCTACTACGTCGAATTAGCTTCTAGCTGGAAATTTATCCTTTTCTAACGTGTAAACAAAAAAACTTGGCACTCTGTATGCCAAGTTTTTTCTGCTTTTATGCTTGCTGCTGTTTTTTCACTTCACGTACCGCACTGCGGTCAAACGTTAAACGGGATCCATCGCTCCCTATTAGAACAAGTGTTGTGTCTGAAACAGAGTCAACAATACCATGCAGCCCGCCGATTGTGATAATGTGATCACCCTTTTGCAAGCTGCTTTGCATTTGCGCTACTGCTTTTTGACGTTTTTGCTGCGGACGGATTAGCAAGAAATAAAACACCGCAAACATTAATACGAGTGGCAACACCTGTGTTACTAAACCATTCATGCCCTGTTCCTCCTTTTAAGTCTCATATGTATGACTTAGAAATTTTTTGCATTCGGTTTGTTAAAGCCGTATTGCTCAAAGAACGCTTCACGGAAATCGCCAAGACGGTCTTCTCGAATGGCTTGTCTCACCTGCTCCATTAATTTTAACAGAAAATGAAGATTATGATAAGATGTTAAACGAATTCCAAAGGTTTCATCGCATCGAATTAAATGACGAATATACGCACGTGAATAGTTGCGGCACGTATAGCAGTCGCATTTTGGATCGAGCGGTCCAAAGTCTCTTGCAAACTTTGCATTTTTAATAACGAGACGGCCTTCGCTTGTCATACATGTTCCGTTTCGGGCAATCCGTGTCGGCAGTACACAATCGAACATATCAATGCCGCGAATCGCACCGTCAATTAATGAATCCGGCGACCCCACTCCCATTAAGTAACGCGGTTTGTTTTCCGGAAGAAGCGGCGCTGTAAAATCAAGCACGCGATTCATCACATCTTTTGGCTCTCCAACAGACAATCCTCCAATTGCATAGCCCGGGAAGTCGAGTGAAATTAAATCCTGCGCGCTTTGGCGGCGCAGCTCCTCGTACTCTCCACCTTGTACAATACCAAACAATGCTTGGTCATGCGGACGCTCATGCGCTGCTAAGCATCGTTCTGCCCAACGGCTTGTTCGCTCTACAGAACGCTTCATATATTCATATTCAGCTGGATACGGCGGACATTCATCAAATGCCATCATAATGTCCGCACCAAGTGCATTTTGGATTTGCATCGCTTTTTCTGGAGACAAAAACAATTTATCTCCGTTTAAGTGATTGCGAAAATGTACGCCCTCTTCTTCAATTTTACGAAACTCGCTCAAACTGAACACTTGAAAGCCGCCGGAATCCGTTAGAATTGCGCGGTCCCAGTTCATAAACTTATGCAATCCGCCTGCCTCACGTACAATTTCATGCCCTGGGCGAAGCCATAGGTGATACGTATTGCTCAAAATGATACCTGCCTGCATTTCCTTCAACTCTTCAGGCGACATCGTTTTTACAGTAGCTAATGTACCAACAGGCATAAAAATTGGCGTTTCAAATGAGCCGTGCGGTGTATGCACACGGCCCAGCCGTGCACCTGTTTGCTTACATTTCTTGATGAGTTCATACTTTACTGCCATAAAATAGCTCCTTCCTATTCACATACAAAAGAAAAAACAGCCCTTACCATAATAGTGGTTAACAAAATCGTTTAACCACTACATTGCCTGAATTCCCTTTAAATCAAAAGCATCGCATCTCCAAAGCTGAAAAAGCGATATCTCTCCTTTACCGCTTCTTCATACGCATGAATAACATGCTCTCTCCCTGCAAACGCACTGACAAGCATAATAAGCGTTGATTTCGGCAAATGAAAGTTTGTAATTAATCCATCGATCGCCTTAAACTGATAACCTGGGTAAATGAAAATATCCGTCCAGCCAGAGGCAGCGCGGAATTCTCCAAATTGAGATGCAATCGTTTCAAGCGTACGCGTGGACGTCGTCCCGACCGTAATAATGCGTCCGCCGCCTTGCTTCACACGATTTAAAAGTGCAGCCGTCTCTTCAGACATATGATAATATTCCGAGTGCATCTCATGCTCCTCTATCGTCTCAGCTGCTACCGGACGAAATGTTCCAAGTCCGACATGGAGCGTGATAAATGCGATATGCACACCGCGGTCGCGAATTAGCTGCAAAAGCTCTTCGGTGAAATGAAGGCCCGCGGTCGGAGCTGCCGCTGAGCCAACCTCGCGCGCAAACACTGTTTGGTAACGATCCCGATCCTCTAGGCGTTCTTTTATATAAGGAGGAAGCGGCATTTCGCCAAGCTCATCTAAAATTTCATAGAAAATACCGTCATACGAAAACTGCAGCAAACGTCCGCCTTGCTCCCCTATGCCAACGCATGTCGCCTTCAGTCTGCCCTCGCCAAACGATAGCACAGTTCCTTCCTTCACACGTTTTGCCGGCTTGACAAGCGTTTCCCAGCAATCATTCTCCTCCTGCTTTAGAAGCAGCACTTCAATATGCGCGCCTGTGTCCTCTTTCACGCCGTAAAGCCTTGCAGGCATTACTTTTGTTTCATTTAGTACAAGACAATCGCCCGGATTTAAATATGAAAGAACATCAGCAAAGCGCTTATGCTCAATGTCGCCGCTTTGCCGATGCAGTACCATCAGGCGGGAGCTTTCACGTTTCTCTAGCGGTGTTTGGGCAATAAGCTCCTCCGGCAATTCAAAATCAAATAAACGAATATCCATAATTCCACCTATTCCTATTTAAATCTTCCTATTACATAAAAAATAAGCGACAGCAAAACACTAATTAGAATTGATGTCACAATGGGAAAATAAAAGGTAACATTCCCTTTTTTAATCAAGATATCACCCGGAAGCTTGCCAATGAACCTCCAAATAAGGCCGATCACAATAAACAAAACACCGAGCGTCAAAAATAATTTTGAAAAATCCATCATTGCTCCGGTGCCTCCCGCTGAAAATGCTCATACGCCAAAGGAGTAGCAATGCGTCCGCGCGGCGTACGCTGCAGAAAGCCGATTTGTAATAAATACGGCTCGTATACATCCTCAATTGTATGCGCCTCTTCGCCGATTGTCGCTGCTACCGTATCTAAGCCCACCGGACCGCCCCGAAATTTATCAATAATACCAAGCAATAGCTTATGATCAATATGATCCAAACCGAGTTTGTCAACCTGGAGCAGCTCTAGCGCTGTTTGGGTAATCTCAAAGGTAATAATGCCATTTCCTCGTACCTGAGCAAAATCCCGCACGCGGCGAAGCAGGCGGTTAGCGATACGCGGAGTTCCGCGTGAGCGTCTTCCGATTTCATATGCCGCGGATGATTCGATTTCAATCATAAACACGTCCGCTGTTCGTTCAACGATGTGAGACAACTGATTCACATCGTAATACTCTAAGCGGCTTAACACACCAAAACGGTCACGAAGAGGTGCGCTGAGTGCACCGGCACGTGTAGTTGCGCCAACGAGAGTAAATGGAGGCAAATCCAAGCGAACAGATCGGGCAGAAGGACCTTTTCCGATCACGATATCAAGACAAAAGTCCTCCATCGCCGGATAAAGCACCTCCTCGACTGCGCGCGGCAAACGATGAATTTCATCAATAAACAAAACGTCACCCGGCTCAAGAGCCGTCAGCACCGCTGCCAGATCACCCGGACGCTCAATTGCCGGTCCTGATGTTGTTCGTATATGAACCCCCATCTCCACCGCTATAATATTTGCTAAAGTTGTTTTTCCTAAACCTGGCGGACCATACAGCAAAACATGATCGAGTGTTTCCTCACGCAATTTTGCAGCTTCGATGAAAATTTCTAGATTATGCTTTACTTTTTCCTGACCGATATATTGCTTTAACGTTTGCGGCCTGAGCGAGTATTCCAATTCAGTATCCTCAAATACCGCTTCCCCAGAAACGAGACGTTCGTCCACGATCCTCACCTCTTACCGTTTAATAGAAGACGAAGTGCCTTTTTAATATATTGCTCGGTTGAAAGAGACTCTTTTTGCAGATCGGGCACAACACGATTGATTTCGCGTTCCGCATAGCCAAGCGCCTTCAGCGCCTCCAATGCCTCCTCCAGCTCGCGAGTATTCCCCTCCTCGTCAAAACGGGACGGAGCAGAGAATAAATCTGGCATAAAATCAGCCAACACCTCTCCAAGCTTCCCCTTTAAATCAAGAATCATTTGCCGGGCCGTTTTTTTACCGACTCCCGGAAACTTTACAAGGAATGCCTCATTTTCCTGCTCAATCGCCTGCACAACCTGCTCAATTTGACCGGCTGCCAAAATAGCCAGCCCTCCCTTTGGTCCGATACCAGAAACACCCAGCAGCTTCACAAACAAGGAACGCTCCTGCCTCGTTTGAAAGCCGTATAAAGCCAATACATCCTCTCGAACATACTGATATGTATAAACGCGAACGGGCTCCTTACTTGGCCGGAACGCATACGGATTGGGCGTCAAAATTTGGTACCCGATTCCGTTATGATCAATCACAACATATTCCGGCCCCGTATATTCCACGCTTCCTGTAATATATTCAAACAAGGTACGACCTCTCCCTTTTTAGTCATGAATTTCATTGTATCATAAGTTGCCGAAAAAAGTACAAACACAGCAACAGGAGAGGCGCTCTTAGTTTGTAAAAATAAGAAAGAGACTAGCGGCTGGCTAGTCTTGCGAATTGGAGTAGCTTTTCATTTCCTCCAGTACTTCTGCGAAGCGTTCCTTTGACTGAATACGAATTCCCTTCTCAAGCTGATGGCGGCGATCGGTTTTCAGCTTTTTCGTATCAATTTGAAAAAACGAGTGAATAACATTTTCACTGTTTGGTGCCCCTCTAAAAATTTGCAATATTCCTTCCTTTGAAACACCGAAATAACCACTCGTTTTTAGTAAGGGAGATATATCATTGATACGCTTTTGTAAAACAATTTCTACATCATCACGGTCGATAATCTGCCAGTCTCTGTATTGACGCAGTACTTGTTCCAGCTGCTCCATTTTCTCTGTAAAAACCTCTTCACTCACTTCTCCATCTAAATATGTACGCTGCAAAATAACAGTTATGCGCGGCTCTTCATGAGAAGCATCCGGGCGCTTGGGGATAATCGGCTCTATTGGCGCAGCCACCACATTTCCCTCATTTAACATAATGAAACAGGCGATTATCATTGTGAATACAGCCTTCATTATGATATCCATACGAATCACCTCTTTGAAGGGAATCAAGAATAGCGCAAATACATTTGTAGTTTTACCGAAATAAGTTGTTTTATCCCTTCTATAATTATTTCCTTTTCTTATTAAGAAAGCGGACACGGCCTCCTGCAAAAGAATAACCCGTGCACAAAACGCACAGCTTTAACGAAGTTATTCTGTGGACGGGAAGCAGGCTGCGGGAGCTAGAAAATATCCAAAAAGGAATGCTTTCTTAGCAAAAAGAGGAAATGACAGATCTGCCATTTCCTCTTTGCTCGAATTAATCAACTGCTCGGCGATAATCCGCGCGAATCGAACGGAATAAATCAGCCATGTCACGATTCATTTCATTTGTCATGGCACCATTTCTCATTCTGTTGCTCATATCACGAACACGGTCGTACATTGTATTGGTTACTGTAACATGGACGGTACGCCCCTTCGCATACGGTTGGGCAGCGCGTTGTACATCACTCTCTAATGTTCCGATTGCTGCGGCATTACGCGGCTTAACCGCAACAAGAATATCATCTCCATATGTGACAGCTGCAACGCGGTCTACATCACGTAAATTCTTCACGCGATTTCGAATCTTTTCCGCTGCTGCGCCTCCCCCATCGACATTGTAATCGCTGATTGTTATATTGCGCGCCGGATACCCATCGTTTGTTAAATGTCCGTGATAGTTGCGGGAACCATAATAATTGTAGTTAGGATCGTTATTCCAAATTTGTTTCATTTTTTGATTGACTTTGGAATATTTTACATTTCCGTAATCGTCCGTTTTTGTCCCACGGTTTGTGACGAGGTTTGCATCATAAGCGCGATTATACTCCGCCATATCCGGATTGCTATAACGGTTTGTCACACGATTCATATTGTAATCGCGTGTTCCTGTCCCGCCGTAAATCTGATTGGAAGGCGTCATGCCAATATTGGTAACACTAGGATATGTGCCTTCAACCGGGCCAGTTCTGCCCACTCCAGCACCTGTACCGGTCATACCTGCACCCGTTCCTGTAGCACCAGCACCTGAACGTGTTGTCCCAACATTTGTTATGCCCGCACCAGGATATGTGCCTGTTCCCGTCATACCTGTACGTTCCCTATTACGATTAGATTCGTTTGTTCCTGTTCTTCTGAGATGATTTGTAATATTGTTATCAAGATGATTTGTAATATTATTATCGCCAAGCCCTGCAAATTGGTTTCTTACATGCCTGCGCATTGCTGTCCCATCAGCTGTACCGTCTGGAACGTCAACCTTGTTATTGCGGTATGCAACATTCCGCTGATACTCACGGGTTGATACTTTATGTGTATTACGATTATCCATAGCTGTATCTCTATCTGTATTACAAGCAGTTAAAGCACCGACGACGAACAATGATGTTGTAAGCAGCTTCCACTTGTTGTTCAATACAAAGACCCCCCTCTGCTGAATGAGCATCATCAATACAATGCTCATTCTTATCATGACAAGCAGGGAGGGTTTTTAAACTGTAAGTATTTAACTTAGAATTTTGGCGGGGCTGCTGCTAAATGACGCTTATGCTCAGAACGTGCATGCATTCTTTCAATAATCACACGATCCTTCTCAGGGATTTCTTCTCCCTTCAGATACTTATCAATCATGTTGTACGTTGTACCCATTTCATTTTCATCCGTTTGGCCTTCCCAAAGACCAGCAGTCGGCGCCTTATGTATCACCTCATCCGGTACTCCGAGGATACGAGCCATTTCGCGTACCTCTCCCTTTGTAAAGTGCACAAGCGGTACTAGGTCAACACCGCCATCGCCGTATTTTGTGAAATAACCTGTATGCCATTCTGCGGCATTATCTGTACCAACAACTAAATAATTGAAATTGTTCGCAACTGCATATAAAGTAGTCATGCGCAAACGTGCCCTTGTATTGCCATCTCCAAGACGGGCCTTTTCCTCATTCCATTCGCCAGCCGCTTGAAGCTGCTTTTCAACTTCGCCAAACAACGCTTGGTGCGTCTCTGTCAAATTGATTACATAATGGTCAATCCCAGAACTCTCTACAACGCGTAATGCATCCTCTTGATCCTTTGGATTGCTTTTGCAAGGCATAATTAAACCGAGTGATTGATCTGGAAACGCACGTTTAATTAAGTGCGTCACAACTGCGGAATCAATCCCGCCGCTAATGCCGACAATCGCACCGTTTGCATTTGCCTCCTTTACTTTTTGTTGGAGCCATTCTACTAGCTTCGCAATTTTGTTTTCCATTTCCTGCTACCCCTTTTCTTAGACTTGTTACCTGTAGCTATGTTATCACATTATATAATTTCTCAACAAATGCGAAGCGCAATTCATAGTTATTTTTCGTAAATAAAATAAGCTCTCTGTGAAATTTCTCCTGCAAACAGGAAGGAAGCGCTAAAAAATAATCCCATTCCCTCATGATATCGCCTGGAAACATAAGAGATAACAGGAATGCCTGATTTAAAAAAAATGGCCGGAGTTCCTCATACTGAGTTAAGGCGGCAAATGACCAATTGAGAAAAGGAAGAATCCCGTAGCAATATTTCACATAATCATACAAAACAGGCCCGAAGCTAACACAATCAAAATCAATGATATAGGTGTGCTCTCCTTTGACAAAGTTATGTTCAATAATATCGCCGTGAATTAATCCATGCGGCAGCGAAGACCAATCAAAAGAGGCTAACCCACACAAAGAAAACTCTGCCCAACGGATCAGTTGGCTTGTCATTTCACTGCCAATGAAAGATGAAATCAACGATGCATGGTGCTGAAACTTGACTGTGCGCCTCTGCCATTTTGCAGTCCATTCAAGAGATGGCACATATGCCAGTAAGTAGTGCGGCAGTCTAGAGGCATAGCGGTGATATTCATCAAGCACCGCTGCAGCTTGCTGTCTGTTTTGCTCCGTATCAAAGCTAAACATCCCTATATGCCTGATATACTGAAATAACAACCAATATTTCCCTTGAAAAAAGCCGTAATGCAATCCAGACGGGAATGGCTGCATATAAGAGGTAAGCTGAAAACCAGTTTGCTGCAGATGCTGCAGAAATACCATTTGCTTCCTTACCTTCTCATACGTATCGTACCCTTTTAATATATAAGCTCCTGTTTCACATTGAATAAAAAAAACAATCGGCCGCAATTGTACAATATACCGTACGTTCATCCGATGCCTCTTTAAGAAGAAAAAAAGGCGAGCTGTTAATGCATCGCCTTTTTCCACTTGGTCCCTATTCCTTTTCATCTTCATGATCAATGTCCAGTGTACCAAACATCGATGTTTGTGCAGGACGATAATACGGCATGCCAGGCTGCGGCGCGTATGGTGTATACGGCGTTGGCTGATAATACGGCGCTTGCTGATAAGATGGATAGTATGGCGATCCGTACGGCCCGCCAGGCTGCGGCGCGTATGGATAGGATGGCTGCGGCTCGCTGCAGCCACAATCCTCTTGCGGAGCGTAAGGATTCATAACCGGCGGCATATTATTATCGTAAGCAGGACTAATTGCAGATGCATTCGGATCATACTTTGGCATTTGTAAAGAAGACGATTCGTAAGGAGCATGATGACTCGGCTGCATGAAGGAAGATGATTCAGGCTGCGTATAAGCTCCCTGTACATATCCAGGATACGCAGGCGGATATGGCTGCTGGTACGGTATTCCCCCATAATATGGTGCCTGCGGCGGATATGATGGTACATATTGCGGATACGGCGGATATGGCATATATTGCGGCGGCTGAACATAAGCTGGCATCGGCATTGCTCCGTACGGATTCATTTCATATGCTGGAGAAACGACTGGAGCGGAGTACGGATTGTATGACGGCATATATGGCTGGCTCGGCATTGCTGCCATATTGCCTGGTACTGCATTCTCATATGGCGCAATTGCTAAAGGTGATACCATCCCTTCATTTGGCAGATTCATCATGTTCGGCATGTCTCCTAGCGGCGATACCATCCCTGGATTCGATATATTCGGTATGTCTCCTAGCGGCGATACCATCCCTGGATTCGATGTATTCGGCATGTCCCCTAGCGGCGATACCATTCCTGGATTCGACGGATTTGGCATGTCTCCCAGTGGCGACACCATTCCTGGATTTGGCGGATTTGGCATGTCTCCCAGTGGTGAAATCATTCCTGGATTTGGCGGATTTGGCATATCTGCTGACGGTAACACCGCTCCCGGATTCGGTGCAGTCATTGCACCAACATTCGGTATACCTGTCATTTGAGGCATAAAACCCGTTAGAGGCAGTTTCGGGAAGCTCCCTGCACTTTTATCCGCAGCAGGAAGGATTAGATTTGGTATTTCTGCCTGCACAGGACTTAACCCCGGTATACTTACAGTCTGGGAAGGTGCTCCAGTGGTTCCTTTATCAGCGGCGGGAGAGACGAATGTATTCATACTTGTTTTCTCTGCCGATGGTGCTGTAAAGCTTGGCGCCGGTGCTTCAGGAAGAATTGGATTTACATTTGCTTTATCAGCAGCAGGATTCACATTCGTTTTTCCTGCAGCTGGGGATACAAACATATTCGTGTTCGCTTTTTCAGCATCAGGTGCAGTGAACTGGAAGCTATTGCTTCCCTTACTTGCTATCGGTGAAACAGCTTCTGCGTTGGACTTGTTAGCTCCCGAGACAACGATGGGCTTTTCTGCTTTCTTTTCCGCCCCTCCAACCTTGAACTCATTGGCAATATGAAAATTCTTTGTTGGCGGCTGCGGCGGCTGCGGTAAGATATTGACTGAAAACTTCGTTGCTTCTTTTTGCGGAGCTGCTGCTTTTGTAACCGGCGCTGGTTTGAGAGGCGCTTCCTTCTGAACAAGGGCCTCTTTTTGGATTGGCATTTCCTTTTGAATCGGCGCTTCTTTTTGGATTGGCATTTCCTTTTGAATCGGCGCTTCTTTTTGGACTGGCATTTCCTTTTGAATCGGCGCTTCTTTTTGGACTGGCATTTCCTTTTGGATCGGCGCTTCTTTTTGGACTGGCATTTCCTTTTGGATCGGCGCTTCTTTTTGGACTGGCATTTCCTTTTGGATCGGCGCTTCTTTTTGGATTGGCGCCTCTTTTTGGACTGGCATTTCCTTTTGGATTGGCATTTCTTTTTGGATTGGCGCTTCTTTTTGGATTGGCGCTTCTTTTTGGATTGGCATTTCCTTTTGCGTCATTGTAGGCAACGGATATTCCTTTTGCTGCTGCATAGTCTCTGGCTGCATCGCGGGCTGCTCTGTAGCTGGACCTACTTCTAGTGTAACCTCTTCTTCCTCTTCGATCGAAAGCGTCTTAACTTCTGAAGCAGGCTGCTTCATTTGCACCTCTTTAACATACTCTTTCGGAGACACTGATCCTGCCCCAGTATTTTTCTTAACCGCCGCGCTGGCAGACGGTATTTTAATCTTCATGCCCGGCATAATCAATTCTGGATTGCTAAGCTGGGCGTTTGCATTTTTTAATGCATTAAAATCTACTCCATACTTATTTGCGATTTTATACAAAGTATCCCCTTTTTGCACGATGTGAATTTTCACCTTTTCCCCCTCCTGTATAACGTCTCTATAATTAGGAATGAAAGTTTGAGTGCCATGTGACTTCATCACAATCTATGCGCTAGCAAAGGACTTTATGTACAAAATTTCTGGGCAACCCTGTGTAAAGCTGCATGTCCCCCTCTCATTAGACAATGCCCCAAAAAGTTATGCTTTTTATCTCTAAAAAAAGAAGCAAGGAGATATCTCCCTGCTTTTTCCTATCTTCATTCTTTTATGCTAAAGCGAGCATACGGTCTAACGCGAGCAACGCGTCCTTCGCAACTTTCTTATCCACTTGAATCACGTTCACTACTTCGCCCTGTTCTAACGATTCTAATGTCCATAGCAGGTGCGGCAAATCAATACGATTCATCGTTAAGCACGGGCACATGTACGGATTTAACGATACAATATGCTTATCTGGATGCTGTGCGATAATGCGTTGAACGAGATTCATCTCTGTTCCAATTGCCCATTTGCTTCCTGCCGGCGCTTTTTCAATCATATCAATGATATATTTTGTGGAGCCTGCGTAATCAGAAACAGCAACAACTTCTCGACAGCATTCCGGATGTACAATTACATTCATGTCCGGGTATTGCTTTCTTATATTTTCTACATTCTTCACTGTGAAGTTTTGGTGGACGGAGCAATGCCCCTTCCATAAAATCACCTTAATATCTTCTAGATTTCCTTCATACTCAAGCACATCCGTTTGCGGATCCCAAACTGCCATATGCTCAAGAGGCACACCTAAGTCATACGCTGTATTTCTGCCTAGATGCTGGTCCGGTAAGAACAGAATGCGTTCTTTTTGCGTAAATGCCCATGCTACCATTTGCTTTGCATTCGACGATGTAACAGTTGCTCCGCCATTTCGACCGCAAAATGCCTTAATAGCAGCTGTAGAGTTTACATATGTGAGCGGTAAAATTGTATCTCCAAATAACTCGTGCAGCTTCGGCCACGCACGTTCTGTCTGCTCAATATCCGCCATATCTGCCATGGAACAGCCAGCTCGCATATCCGGCAAAATGACAACCTGCTCTTCAGTCGTTAAAATGTCCGCTGTTTCCGCCATAAAATGCACACCGCAAAACACAATATATTTTGCTTTCGTATTTTTTGCTGCTACCTGTGCAAGTTGTAAGGAATCTCCTGTAGAGTCAGAGAATTTCACAACCTCATCCTTTTGATAATGATGTCCAGGAAGAAATAATTCCTCTCCAAACTTCTCCTTAATTTCACGAACGCGCTGCTCCATCTCTTCTACTGACATGTTCGTATATCGCTCTGGAAGTGCTACTTGACCATGTTGTTCTACCATTTCAAAAATGCTCATGCTTTTTCCCCCTAACACCCTTTATGTTATTCCTCAATATTAAAGCTAATATCAAGCGCCTTTGCCGAATGCGTCAGCATTCCAAGCGAAATATAATCAACCCCGGTTTTGCCATATTCGTGCAAGTTCGCTAATGTAATGCCTCCAGATGCCTCTGTTGCAATGCTTCTTGGCACAAGAGCTGCAAACTCCTTTACCTCTTCTGGCGTACGGTTATCAAACATGATAATGTCTGCACCTGCTTCAATCGCTTCAAGCACCTGCTCTCTCGTTTCCGTCTCGACTTCGACCTTCACCATATGCCCAAGCTGCTGTTTAACAGCTGCAACCGCCTTTGTAATCGAACCAGCAAACGCAATATGATTGTCTTTAATCATGACGCCGTCATACAGCCCAAAACGGTGATTATAGCCGCCTCCGCACGTTACAGCATATTTATCAAACATACGCAAACCCGGCATTGTTTTTCTTGTATCACAAATGCGCGTATGTTCGCTATCTAGCCGCTCTACGGCTTCTCTCGTCAATGTGGCAATACCGCTCATACGTTGGATGATATTTAAAATGACGCGTTCACCTGTTAACAGCTGTACAATCGGTCCCTGCACCGCCGCAAGAATGTCTCCCTTTTCCACACGATCTCCATCTTTTTTATAAAGTTCAATCTTAATGCTTGGATCAAGCAGATGGAAGCCAGCCTCAATCACGTCCGCACCGGTAAACACACCGCTCTCCTTCGCAAGAAACGTTCCCTTCGCCTGCATGTTTCCCGGAAAGATAAGCTGTGATGTTACATCACGCTCTCCGATATCTTCCATAAAAAATTGCTGCAATGCGTGTTTCAATTTTAACAAATTCATGTTGTTCCCCCTTATCACACAAGTGAAAGCATCATCTCTTTTGATAGTACAATTGGCTTTGTCGTTTCGCTTCTATTCGGAAAATCACTTCGATAATGTCCGCCTATACTTTCTCTTCGTTCTAGCGCAGCCGTCACCATAAGCCACGCAGCTGTCATCATGTTGTATATGGTTACTTGCTCATTTGTTAATGCTTTGTACGGAAGCGCTTCATTTACTGATGAAGATAGGTAACGCTCAATCCATTGCTTTACTTCCTGTAGGGATTGCTCCGTTCGGACGATACCAGCGTGCTTCATCATCATCTCCTGCAGAGCTTCCTTTGATGGAAGTGCAGTATCAAAGAAAACGGTTTGAGGATTTGGCTTTCTCGGCTTTATCTTTACATCTGGCTTTGTGAGCAGATGTTCTCCGAGCCGTTTACCGAACACAAGACATTCTAGCAAGGAATTACTCGCAAGTCGGTTAGCACCATGTACTCCGTTACATGCTGCCTCTCCGACAGCGTATAATCCTGGAATCGTCGTTTCACCGTCCAAATTTGTCCGGATGCCTCCCATATGAAAGTGAGCGCCCGGCACGACAGGAATACGACCTTCCTCCAAAGAAATTCCATTACTTTCACACAAAGAGGCAATGGTTGGAAAGCGTGAAGCAAAATGATCAATCATCCTGATGTCTAAATACACCATTTCCCCCTGCAAAATTTGCTCATGAATCGCACGCGCTACAACATCCCTTGGAGCGAGTTCTTTTTGCTCATGGATTTCTTCCATGAAACGCTCACCCCGAGAATTATAAAGGAGAGCTCCTTCCCCGCGTACCGCCTCCGATATAAGACCGCGGCACCCTCCATTTACATACAGCATTGTCGGATGAAATTGCACGAACTCTAAATCAACGAGGTCCGCACCAGCTCGGTATGCCATCGCCAGTCCGTCTCCTGTTACCGTACCGTTGTTTGAGCTGAAAGAATAAAGTGAGCCGCTTCCGCCTGTTGCGAGTACAGTATGAGATGCATAGTAGCACTTCACTTCACCCTCTTCATCCCTCGTTGTCACTCCAAGGCATCTTCCGTCCTCAATAATTAAATCTAACACCATTTCATTCTCAATGACCTGTACGCGATCAGAGAGATACTGCAATGTATGCCGCATGATATTTGCTCCAGTAGCATCTCCGCCTGCATGAAGGATTCTCCTCATGCTGTGCGCTCCTTCTTGTCCGAGGCTAGGACCGTTTTCATCTCCATCAAATACCATACCACCTTGAATTAAACGATGGATTTCCTTCGCTCCCTCTTGAACCAAGTACTGTACTGCAGCTTCATTGTTGTAATGGCAGCCGGCAAGGAGCGTATCTTCGTAATGTGAGGTCCAGTGATCCTCCGGAGCGAAAACAGCGGCAACACCGCCTTGCGCCATATTTGAATTGTTATCATATTTCGTTTTCTTTGTGATAAGAATCACATTCTTTGACTGACTGAGCTTATTCGCTGTCTGCAATGCAGCCAGCCCGCTTCCAACAATTAAGACGTCCATCCTGTACGCCCCCTGTTTCCACTTTTTATACTGTCTTGACACCTATATTTACATATATTTAAACTAATGACAAGAGCTTTTTATGAAAAGGTAAAAGAAAGCAAATATTCTTCTATGAAGAGAGGCCACGATTATGATATATATGGACTACGCAGCAACAACTCCAATGAGTGAGGAAGCTTTACAGACTTTCGTGCAGGCCTCCCAGCAATACTTTGGAAATGAACAAAGCCTGCATGATACAGGAACCTCTGCAGCAGCCTTGCTGCAAGCATGCCGGAAAGAATTCGCGGGTATGATCGGCGGCAAGGAGCAGGGTGTGTATTTTACAAGCGGCGGCTCAGAATCGAACTATTTAGCTCTTCATTCCTTGCTAGCTGTACACAGGCCGGGAAGTCATATTATTACAACAGAGGTAGAACATGCTTCAATTCGAAACTACTTTCGGAAACTCGAAAAGGATGGGTATCGCGTTACGTATTTACCAGTGGATCGTTATGGGGCGGTTGATCTAGAGGTTCTAGAGAACGCCATAACAGAGCAAACTATATTAGCAAGCATTCAGCACGCGAACTCAGAAATCGGAACTCTTCAAAATATTGAAAAGATTGGAAAAATCTTAAAAAAATATGATATAGTGTTTCATACAGATTGTGTACAAACATTCGGAAAGATTCCGATTGATGTTCAGAGCATGCATATCGACAGTCTATCTATTTCGGCACATAAGCTGTACGGTCCAAAAGGAGTTGGTGCCTGCTATATAAACCCGCAGATCCGCTGGCAGCCTATGTTTGAGGGCACATCTCATGAGGGCGGATTTCGCCCCGGCACTGTGAACGTGCCTGGCATAGCCTCCTTCATTACAGCAGCTCGCCGCATGACAGAACAAATGGAGCAGGAAGCGGCTCGCCTGAAACAATTGCGCCGTTTGTTTGTGGACGGGTTACAATCGATTGGGCACTCAATTTCAGTTGAGGGACATCCAACAGCTTGTTTACCAAACATTATAGGTGTTACCATCAAAGGAATCGAAGGTCAGTATACAATGCTCGAATGCAATCGACACGGTATCGCGATTTCAGTGGGAAGTGCTTGCCAAATCGGAAAGCAAGAGCCCTCCAAAACGATGCTCGCTATTGGCAAGGAGGCCGAGGAGGCAAAGCAATATGTCCGCTTTTCATTTGGCATTCATACAACGGAGGAACATATTTATAAAACGCTAGAGGTGCTCAGAACAATGCTTCAGCAATTTTTTAAAGGAGTTAGCTTGACATGAGTGAAAACGAACGAAAAAAAATATTGGGAGAGGAACGAAGACAGCTCATTTTACATTGGTTGACGGAAGCAGAAAAACCGTTGTCTGGCGGAGAATTAGCAAAGAAAACAAATGTCAGCCGACAAGTAATTGTGCAGGATATTTCTCTCCTCAAGGCGCGGAACGAACCGATTATCGCTACATCGCAAGGATATATATATGTGAAGCCGCTCTCCCCCAAGCAGCGCTTTGAGCGGGTAATCGCCTGCATTCATCGGCCTGAGCAGGTTGAGCAAGAGCTGACTCTTCTTGTCGACCACGGCGTTACAATTCGGGATGTAAAGGTTGAACATCCAGTTTATGGAGATTTAACAGCACCCATTTTTGTCAGCACGCGCAATGAGGTGGCACAATATTTACAAAAAATAAAAGAAACGAACGCAGCCTACCTATCACAATTAACAGGAGGCGTTCACCTGCACACTATTGAAGCCGATTCAATCCGCAAATTGGATGATGCATGCCGGGCTCTTGACTCGGCCGGTTTTCTCGTAGAAGCATAAAAGCGCAAAGTCTTATGACTTAGCGCTTTCGTTTTGTTTAAAGGAATAGCACGGGTAGCTTCCAAGAAAGCTCACTGAACAGCCCAGTGCCTCCAGCTCCGCTTTCGCTCCTGATAAAAGAACGCTGTCGTACTCTCCTTCAACGTCAATTAAAAAGAAGTAGTTTCCAAGTCCTGTCTTCATCGGACGAGATTCAATTTTGGAAAGGTTAATTTTGCGCCATGCAAATGCGGCAAGCACTTGATACAACGCACCAGCATAATCAGACGGCAGCGTTACCATAAGCGTTGCCTTCTCCCCGCAATAATCCTCGTTTTTTTGGAATTGTGTTTCTGGCGTTTGATGCAAAATGATAAATTTTGTATGGTTATTTTGATGCGTATGAATGCTTCGCTGCACAATTGTTAGACCGTATTTCTCAGCTGCTGCTTCATTCGCAATCGCTGCAAGGTTTTCCTCCGGATGCTGCGCTACAAGCTGTGCTGCTGCACTTGTCGATGTTACATCCTCAACCGGAGTCCCCTTTAAATGCTGACTTAAAAACTTATGGCATTGCGCAATCGCATGGGGATGGGAATATACCGTCTTCGCCTCCCGCCACGCATCGGCATGGTTGGGATGAACGAGAAGATGCTGCTGTATCGGCACCGTAATCTCCCCCACAATCGGCACTGGCTGCTCGTGCACAAGATAGTCAATTGTAATATTGACCGAGCCCTCAATCGCATTCTCGAGCGGCACGACAGCATAATCAATTTCCCCAGATGCAACGGCATCGATGCAATCGGGAATTGTCACATATGGAATGCTTATTTCTCCAGGAAAGAAACGCGTTACAGCCATGTTTGTAAACGTTGCCTCCGGTCCTAAATATCCAATTCGGTAGCTCATGAAGTCTCTCCTTTTTCATTCATTATGCTCTTAGTTATATCATGGATACACTTTTCCTTCTAGATATTTTTCTAATATTCGTACAAAGAAAAGCAGGATTAAGGCTAAATATGCTTCATATATTCTCGCTGTGCAAAAAGGAAATACAGCAACGCTGCCATGCAGTATATCCCAACAACAAGAAGGCTTGTTCGCAATAAATTAATATCGAGCATATGGCTTAATGAATATAGAGCAAATACACTATGAAGCACGCCTGTAACAATTGGAATAAAAAACACAACTCCCATTTGCCGGGCGGCAATCCGATTGATTTCCTTCCGCGTCATCCCGATGCGCAGCAACGAATGAAACTGAGAACGATCCTGCTCAATATCTGTGAACCATTTGAAATATGTCATACTGCATGAGGAGAGGAAAAATAAAACGCTAATGAATCCGCCAATAAACAACGTAAGCGCACCATATTGCTTAATTTCGATAAATGGTAAAATCCTCGTTTCAAACACCTGTACAGGTGCAATTCTCCCCTCAAACCGGCGTTGCTCCAGCCCAGTTTTCTTCACCTGCTGCTGTAAATCCCGCGCAAGCTCCTCTGTTTTCTCCCAATTTGTAATCTCATAAGCATAATATACATATCTTCCGCTTTCCGGAACAGAAGCAGCAAACCGCTTATAGTCCTCATCATTTACCAAAAAACATAGCTCGGATGCAAAAATAGAATCTGCCTTCTGCGTACGCAGCCCCATCTTCTGCTTTACTCCCATGAAGGTGAAAACAAATTCAGATCCTTTATAAAAACGAAAGTCACCGTACGCATTCGGATACAAAAGCACACCGCTTCCTGGACTGCTGTGCCACTCCTGTTTGCCAAGCCGTTTCGCCTCAGCATTATACGCAGCTTCCGAAACAATCATAATGTCTGTTTCTTGCTTTTCTATGGAAAAAAACTTTGCAGGAAGCTGTTCAATGATAGTTTCCCTCGCTTCAGAAAAACCATGTCTTTGCAATGCTTCCTTCAATCGTTCAGGCTGTAAAACGGTATGCGAACCAATTCCCTTCTCTGTATACGACAATGCATATGGCCGGCCTTCTACTACTTTATTCTTTAAATCTGCATAATACGTCAGCATTGCTCCTGTCGCTGAAACAACAAGCGCAGTTAAAATAGAAATCGTAAACAAAAATCTTGCATTGTCCCTCATTTTATATACAAGATTGCTAATAACAAACAAGTTTGGATATCGGTAAAACAAACTCTTTTTACGCTGAAGTCCCTTTAAACACGCTACACTCCCCTGTGTAAAGAGAAAGTATGTTCCAATTGTCACAAGACCAACGATTGGATAGAAAAGCTTCCCAAAGCTTACTAATGTTACACGAAGAGATAAAATATAGCCAACTGTGATACATGCCCCGCCTAACAGAAGCAGCCATCTGGAATAAAACGGCTCAATTCGCTCTTTCCGTGCATCTTTTAATAGCTCTACTACTTCTAGCTTTCGAATCCTCCATACTCCCAATAACGATAGCATGAAAAATAATAGGAAATAGGTTACAAACGTTAGTATAATCGCTTTTCCATTCCAAACAAATGGGATAGGGTTTTTCACCTCGAGCAGTATGCTCATCATCATAAAAAATAGCTTTGAAAACACCATCCCTGTACCTACACCTATGACAATCGATAAAATCCCAATCAGCATTTGCTCAAGCATAACCATACGAGCAATTTGCTTCCTTGTAGCACCGATGAGTGTTAACAGTCCAAGCTCTTTTTTCCGCGAGCGTAGAAATGTTGCATTTGAATACAAAATAAATAGCGCAGAAAACACTATAATCAAATAATTACAGGCGACGAGCCCCTTTTGCACACGCGGATTAATTGGTCCATTGATCACGTCAGGATGATAGATAAATGATGTGTACATAAAGAAAATGATAATCGAAAGGCAGCTGCTATATAAAAAAGCTTTATAGCTGCGCCAATTTCCTTTTACATTTTTAAAGGCGAGATGACGAAGGTTCATGATAATCCCCTCCCATCATGGACAATACATCTAAAATCTCCTGAAAAAATGAATGCTTACTATCTCCTTTACAAAGCTCAGAAAAAATTTCCCCATCGCGGATAAACAAAATCCGCTCACAGTAGCTAGCTGCTACCGGGTCATGAGTTACCATTGTAATAGTCGCTTGCTTTTGCTCATGCAGCTGCCCGAGTGCCGTCATGAGAGACTTTGCTGACTTAGAGTCTAAGTTTCCAGTCGGTTCATCAGCAAGCAGCAAGGCAGGCTCATGAATCATCGCACGCGCAGCAGCTGCTCTTTGCTGCTGCCCTCCCGATACCTCATACACCTTTTTGTTTAACACCCCTGTAATGCCAAGAAAGCTGGCAATCTCTCCTACTCGTTGTTCGATCTCTGTAACAGAACGATGGTCCATTACAAGCGGCAAAATCATATTTTCCTGAATTGTTAATGTATCAAGCAAATTAAAATCTTGAAAAATAAAGCCGAGATTTTTTCGGCGGAACACAGCAAGTTCCTCCGCCTTTAGCCTGCTCACATCCTGCGAATTAATAAGGATCTGCCCGGATGTTGGCTTGTCAATCGTGGCAAGCATATTCAGAAGCGTCGTTTTCCCGCTCCCAGATGGTCCCATAATCCCAACAAACTCTCCCTTTGCGATACTTAAGTCAATCCCATTTAAAGCGGTTGTCGCCACTGCTCCCTTTGTGCTATACACCTTAGTAAGTCCCTTTGTTTCTAATATACTCATTGATTCATTCCCCTTTCTCTACCCTTACTATAAGGGAATACAGAAAGCGAAACGAGTGATTCTCCTTACAAAATCGTGAGTTATCTTACATTTTTGTCACCTGAGATAGTATATTGTAGTAAGCTTCATCCTTATTAAATTCAAAGCTCACCGTGGTTCCTGCACCAACCTCAGATTCAACGGTAAGCCGATGGCCAAGCCTGTCACAAACATGCTTAGCAATATACAAGCCCATCCCTGTTGCCTCTCTCATTTTTCTTCCGTTCACTCCTGTAAAAAAAGGCTCAAACACTCTCTTAACATCCTGCTTCGGAATCCCGATACCGTTATCAATAATATGCAGTTCAGCCTTATTCTCTTGATTTTCAATGCGTATCTCTATGTATTTTTGCTGCTTGCTGCTAGTACTCGTATATTTTAGCGCATTCCCGATAACCTGCCATAATGCAGCAGACAACCATTTGCGATCCGTTTGAATAACAGTTTTCATTTCTTCTCCTTGAAGCCTCGGATATACACTGTATTGGATAAACAGCCTTTTATGCTGATTAATAAATGCTCGGATAAATTCTCGCAATTCGACACTTTCAACTTTATGATCCTTTTCAAATTGCTCAAGTCTGGCGAGTTGCAGCGCCAAATCAAGTCCTTGTAAAATCCGTTCATTCTCCTCGCGAATTTGCTTTAGGACTTCAGCACTATCTCCATTAGCAAGGCCCTTTTGCACAAGCAGCTCAATGACAGAAACAGGTGTCTTCATTTGATGAATCCATTGATTCAAGAAAACAACCTGCTGCTGCTCCTTTGTTACCTTTTTCTGCATGCTGTCCATATATTGCTGTCTCATAGACGCTAACGCCTCTAGCATCAGCCTCTGCTCATGATATGGCGGCTCTTGAATTGTAAAGGAATCGGTGAGCGCCGTTCCTGATGCTACATAATGCTTAAGCTGCCTGATAAATCGTCTTCGTTTCCGATAGACTTGTCCTAGCAGCAGCAAAAGCAGAAAAAGTGATAGTGAGGTTCCGTATAGGATTGTTGACACTTCAAGTGACTTTCTGTGAATATGTAAATCAAGCTGGACCACTAAGATAAGCAACACATGGCTTAGAATGTACACAAGGAGAAAGGGAAGCCAATCGCGTATGTATTTCACTGCTCTTCCCCCCAATCACTTGTAAAGGAATATCCATAGCCCCTTTTTGTCACAATCGCTCCAGTGATTCCAAGTTCCCCCAATTTATTACGGACACGCTTTACATTAACAGTAAGCGTATTATCATCAATAAACGCTATTTCGTCCCAAAGCGCTTCTAGCAGCTCCTCTCTTGTGACATATTGATTGGCTTTTTTCACTAGACATGATAGTAAATTATATTCATTTTTTGTTAACTCTATTTTTTTATTGTTCCATTGCACCATATGCTGAGCAGGAAAGAGCAGTAACCCATTGATGCCATAGCACTCCTGATCATTTTTTGCCGCATATTCCCCATACACTCTCCGCAATGCTCCCTTTATTTTTGCCGTTACAACATCAAGATGGAACGGCTTTGTAATGTAATCATCACCGCCATATTCAATGGCTATTACCTGATCCATATCTCCTGTTCGCGCAGAAATAAATAAAATGGGAGCATTTGATACTGTACGAATTTGCCGACACCAGTAAAATCCATCAAAATACGGCAAATTAACATCAAGAAGCACAAGATGCGGACTATACATAAGAAACTCCTGCTTAATCTCCCGAAAGTTCCGCACTATATATGAGCTGTAGCCATATTTTTGTACATGCTCCTCTAAAATACGTGCAATTTTCTCATCATCTTCTACAATTAAGATTTTATACATGAGCAGCCCCCCTTCTTATATTATAATAAAAAAAGCTGCCTACATTTGGCAGCTTTACTCAATAAATTCAAACTCATATTTCATAATGCGGACTGTATCTCCATCCTTTGCTCCACGCTCGCGCAATGCTTCATCAACGCCCATACCGCGCATTTGGCGGGAGAAACGGCGAATTGATTCATCACGGGAGAAGTCCGTCATTTTAAACAGCTTTTCCAGCTCCGCACCAGACAGTACCCAAGCACCATCGCTGTCGCGTGTAATCTTGAATGGAGCTTCTTCTTTTTGGAACTTGTACATCACATTTGTTGCTTCCTGCTCCACCTCTTCAAGCGGGAATTCAGGAGTTGTTTCAAGAAGATCAGCAATTGTAAATAACAAATCACGCAATCCTTGACGAGAAACAGCGGAAATTGGGAAGATTTTTACATCCTCCTCTACCTTTTCTTTAAAAATGCGCAGGTTTTCTTCTGCTTCTGGAATGTCCATTTTATTCGCTACGATAATTTGCGGACGTTCAGTGAGCCGCAGATTGTACTCCTTCAGCTCATTATTGATCGTCACATAGTCTTCGTACGGATCGCGTCCTTCCATTCCAGACATATCAATGACGTGCACAATTACACGCGTACGCTCAATATGTCTCAAAAATTGGTGCCCAAGTCCGACTCCCTCGTGCGCGCCTTCAATCAATCCCGGCAAATCAGCCATAACAAAGCTGCGACCGTCCTCTGTCTCAACAACACCTAGATTTGGAACAATCGTTGTGAAATGATAAGCTGCAATTTTCGGGCGCGCTGCCGATACAACAGATAACAGCGTAGACTTTCCAACGCTCGGAAAGCCGACCAGCCCCACATCAGCCAACACCTTTAGTTCCAACGTCAAATTGCGTTCTTGTCCCGGCTCACCGTTTTCTGCGATTTCCGGTGCAGGATTTGCTGGTGTTGCAAAACGAGTATTGCCGCGGCCGCCGCGGCCGCCTTTTGCAACAACAGCCTTTTGTCCATGCGTAACCAAATCAGCAATCGTTTGTCCTGTATCAGCATCCATCACCACTGTTCCCGGCGGTACCTTGACGACCATATCCTGCGCGTTTTTACCGTGTTGGCCCTTGCTCATGCCATGCTCACCGCGCGGCGCCTTAAAGTGCCGCTGATAACGGAAATCCATTAACGTGCGCAGTCCTTCATCGACGATAAACACAACATCGGCACCCTTGCCGCCGTCACCGCCCGCTGGACCGCCCTCTGGTACATATTTCTCACGGCGGAATGCTACCATTCCATTACCGCCATCGCCGCCTTTTACATAAATCTTGACCTGATCGACGAACATAGTTTCACCACTCTTTATTTTTCTTTCAGCTGCAGAGCAACTGATCCTTCTTCATTGTTTAACGAATATGAAACAGAAAACACACTGCTTTCCTGCTTCGCAAGCCATTGTGTCATCTTCTCTATAGAGGTTAGCTTTCCACGAAAATCAAAAAAGAAACAAATATCTTCCTCTTCCTGTTCAACTGTTACGCACAGATGATTTTCCTTATACTTATCTAAACAAGGATGCAGCAAAGAGAGAAATTGCTTCGTCCAAGCTGTTAATTCTTCATCTAAATGGGATAATGTATGTATGTCGCTTAGTATTTCGTATTCCAAGGAGCATGGTTGAGGTTCCCAGCCATAGGTAAGCAAAAGCTCGGCAAACAGAGGTATTTTTAAATTCATCAGACGTGCTTCCTGCTGTGATTCACCTACGAATTCTTCAATAAGCTCATGCACACGATCTACACTTCCGAGTGAAAGATGCGCTTTGACTAACTGCAATCGATTCAGCCAATCATGACGCGAATGTCGCAAAGCATCTATAACCGTCCATTTTTTATCCATCGGTTTACCCCTCTTTAATATAGAAAAACTCTAACCTGCACCCAGGTTAGAGTTTTCCGTGAGTTTCTTATGCTTCTTGAGCAACAGGATATACGCTCACTTGTTTGCGGTCACGGCCAAGACGCTCGAAGCGTACAATGCCGTCAACCTTCGCGAATAGAGTATCGTCACCACCGCGGCCAACGTTTACACCTGGATAAATCTTAGTACCGCGTTGGCGGTAAAGGATAGATCCGCCTGTTACCAACTGACCGTCTGCACGCTTAGCGCCAAGACGCTTCGAGATGGAGTCGCGACCGTTCTTTGTGCTACCTACACCCTTCTTAGATGCGAAAAACTGAAGATCTAATCTTAACATGATTTACACCTCCTGCTTGATTTCTTTTATGCGGATATATTTGCCATAGTCCATTTCGATTGTTTGCAAAGAAACGAGCATCCCTTCCAAAAGCAGCTGTGCTTTCACAAATGACTGGTCGTCCAAATCATTTGGAAGCTTATACTCCAGGAAGCCTCCGCCCTTTCCAAGCTCGATGGTTGCCACTACACCCGTGAGCGCCTCCACTGCGTTAATCGCGCCGAACACGACAGCTGAAGCGCCGGCACAAACAAGGTCTTGTCCATGGGGGGCGTAATTGGCGTGTCCCTTCATCGTAAATGACTGAATGGCATTTGTTTTTTCGCGATGTATCGTAACCTGTATCATACCTTATGCGTTGATTTTTTCAATCACAAGCTTAGTGTATGGTTGACGATGACCTTGCTTTTTGCGTTGGTTCTTTTTCGCTTTGTATTTGAAAACGATGATTTTCTTCGCACGGCCTTCTTTCTCAACCTTCGCTGTTACAGTTGCGCCAGCTACTACTGGGCTGCCAACCTTCACGTTTTCACCGCCAACGAAAAGAACTTTGTCGAAAGTAACTGTTTCACCAGCTTCAACGCCAAGCTTTTCTACGTAGATTGCTTGACCTTCTTCAACTTTGATTTGTTTTCCACCTGTTTCGATGATTGCGTACATAATTGCACCTCCTCATAAGTATACTCAGACTCGCCGCAATCGGTAGACATCTGTCTTTGAAAACCTAATGCGTGCGGTTGTAGCATATAGCTATAGGTGCTATAAACTATAACAAAAGAATCCTATCATAGATGAAAGCAATCTGTCAATAACGGATTTTACAGACTTCGCTCTATGACCTCTTGCTTTGTTCCCATATGACGAACATGGTACATATGTGATCTATTGTCTATGAAGTGCACCTCCATCGTTAATACATCCTGCAGTTGATAGCCTTGAAAGATTTTCTTCACATCCGGGCTGCACTCAACAAGGACCGCTTCATAATCCGTTCCCTTATAAGCGAGCAGCTCACGTTGTAAGCGATAGGCCTCCGTTTCAGGAGAAGAAACGCTGCCTTTGCCATTACAGCTTCCGCAGGCAGACTCAAGCATATCCCGCAATGACTTCCGCTTCCGCTTTCGTGTCATCTCTAAAATGCCAAGAGCGGTGAATCCGAACACTCTTGTCGGCGTACCATCTCGCTTTAGTGCGGCTATTAACAGGTTGCGCACCGCTTCCTTATCACGTTCATCCTTCATATTAATAAAATCCATTAAAATCATACCGCCAATATCCCGCAGCCGCAGCTGCCTTGCAATTTCTGCTGCAGCCGCCTCATTCGTTTTTCTCACCGTATCCTGCAGCGTTTGCTTACCTGTAAATTTCCCTGTATTTACATCAATTACCGTCATCGTTTCTGTTTGTTCAATTAGAAGATAAGCACCATTCTCAAGCCAGACAATTTTTTTTAATGCTTTCTCGATTTCATGCTCGATACCATACGAAAGGAATAGATTTTCTTTTCCAGTATATAAGGTAACGCGTTCCTTACTGACCCTTTCAGCAAGCTCACGTACGCTCAGACGATCATCAACGATTACATGAGAAACTGTTTCTGTCGGGATCTCCCGGAATACACGGTCAAGCAACGATTGTGAGGAATAGAGAAGTAACGGCACCTTCCCCTGGTTGCTTGCTTGAATGGCCTCATATGTACGGCAAAGCTCCTCCATCTCAGCTTGCACCTGTGCAATAAGAGCTGTCTCGCAGGCGGAACGAAACACAAAACCGCCCGCTTTTCCAAGTTGAAGCAGCTCATTTCGCTTCCCTTCATCTCGAATTTTTTTGGAGACAGCAGAATACGAGTCAGACGGAATATAGACAACATATTTCCCCGTGAACTCTATCTTAGCTGTAATTTTCGGACCCTTTGTATCCACTGCTTCCTTTACAACCTGCACGATTATTTGCTGCCCTTGATGCACCAACTGGCTGATGGATACACCCTCTGTAAAGGATGGAAGGTCCTCGCGGCGGAGATACGCATGCTTTTCCGTTCCAATATCGACAAACGCAGCCTGCATACCCGGCAGTACATTGACAACACGGCCCCGATATATATTTCCAACAATATCTTCATCGTTAGGGCGATGTAAAAAAAGCTCCACCAGCCTGCCGTCCTCCTCTACCGCAATACGTTTTTCTTCTCCAAGCAGATTCATATATAACGTTCTCACTTTTGTTACCTCTTTTCTTCTTGTCTAGCGGAAGGGAACAAGCTGTGCCCGCTTTTCTTTTTGTCCAGCTCCCCGACCTGTTCCCTTCCGTAAAATCCCCCTTCGCAAGCTAAACGGGCCGATTCCGCTTTTCTTTTTACCATACAAAAAGGCTAGTGCCTGCGTCAACACTAGCTAATCAGTTCTCCTATTGAGGAGCTGATGCGTTTTTCTGTAAAATATGCGTATAGCAGCTCATTTTCGTCTAACGTATATTGCTGCCGTTCCTTGCCTTTAATGACAACTGAATGCTTATAGCCTCGGCGGAATTGCGTAAATACTGTATAAAGCGGATCGTTTGCATCGGCATTAATCAGCGTTAGCTTTTCAATATCTTGTTTCTTCCCATAATAGCGTTCCAATAAAAAACGAACGAAGATGTATTGCCTTTGCTTCCATTCCAAATATATGGACACAGCTAAAAAAATGACAACGATCCACATAGTTACATTATAAGCATTCCAAAGGAGAGCGGCAGCTGTCAGGCTTAGGAAACAAGCTCCAGACGTAAGAAGCGTTAAGCGATGCGCCTGCAAAAATGGAACGAAGGCCGAGTATATATTTAACACAAGCTTCCCGCCATCAAGCGGCCAGATTGGGAGAAGATTAAAAAAGAAAATGGTCATATTATTCCACATGAAAAAAGAATACGATGCTTCCGAAATCCAACCCCCAGTATACAAACCATATACTGCCAATCCCATCCAAATATGCTGAACAGGCCCTGCCAACACGACAATACACTCTTCCTTCAAAGGTTTGTTGCCGTGCTCCTCTAGTTCTGCCACTCCACCAAACGGCAGAAGCTGGATACTTTTAATCCGCCAGCGAAAATGAGCAGCTGCTAGACCATGTCCCAACTCGTGCACTAATACAATTCCAAATAAAACGAGCAGCTCCCTAAAATGAGCAGTTAGTACTCCAATTGCTATGACAGCCCAAAACAACGGATGAATCGTCACCTTTGTTAGTGTCTCTACGTATCTATTCAAATGGTATCACCTGAATCGGATCAATAAATTGGTTCTCCTTCTTCAAAGCAAAATAAAAGGTTCCTGACTTTCCGTCTTCACTGTTTGCGACCACACCGATTTTTTGCTTTTGTTTTACATAATCATAAAGCGCGACCGTTGCCTCTGATAAATTGCCATACCATGATTCCGTTCCGTCAGCATGCTGAATAATAATTGTATTTCCGAGTCCCTCTTTCTTCCCCACGAATACAGCCACCCCTTCATTTACGGCATCTACAGGGGCATTAATGTTTGTCTGCACAAACACGCCCTGCCCATTCGCCTTAAAGCTTTGCAGCACCTTTCCAGATGCAGGCACAGCATAGTTTTTCTCCTTCTGCGTTGACTGTGTCTGGGAAGTTGGCAGCAAAGTCAGAGGCTTGCCGAATTGATGCTCATACCAGTTAGAGACGGTAGCAAATTGAAACTCTTCCTGCATGACCTGCTGGATAGCTGTACGAGCCTGTTCTAGGGATGGATTACTGTTTTTAAATATAATACCCGCCCCCAGCACAAGAGCGGCGGAACAGAGCAGCTGCATGAGAAATACTTCCTTTCGAAATAATGAACGTGTCTCCTCCCTTGGCTCCTCGAATATAACATGTCCAAACTCATCTCCCTGCTCATCTAGCTCTGGAAACAATTCTTCTGCCTGTTCAAAGGGTGCATATCGCTGCTGCTCCGCTTTTCGCTTTGCAATTCTCTTACGAATGTCTTCAATCTTCCTTTTTCTCATGCTGTCCCCTTCCTCTTTACATAGTTTGTACATATGTATGAGTTGTCCAGAGTAGATATTCGTCTCAACGCAGACGTTTTTAAAGAAAAGCGAACACAGCCCGCTTCGAAAACTTTATCTTGCACAAAAGAAAAAACACCTCGCGTTTTGCCGCGAAGTGTTTAGCGAATACCAAAAAATTTCTTCACTTTCGTTAAGACAGTACCTTTTTCTTGTTCCAATGACTGGAGAGGGACAGACTCTCCAAGCAACCTTCTCGCAATATTGCGATATGCTATGGATGCTTTCCCGTTCGGGATAAGAGCGACTGGTTCTCCCTTGTTTGTCGCTTTAATAACCTCTTCATCATCCTCAACGACCCCAATTAACTCAATAGAAAGGGTTCGCACAATTTCATCTACGTCGAGCATTTCATGATTTTTTAGCATATGACTGCGAACGCGGTTAATAATAAGCTTAGGAGGTTCGATTTCTTCTTTTTCTAACAGTCCGATGATGCGATCAGCATCGCGCATAGAAGAAACCTCAGGAGTTGTAACAACAATCGCCTTGTCAGCTCCTGCAACAGCATTTTTAAAACCTTGCTCAATTCCGGCTGGGCAGTCGATTAATACGTAGTCAAAATCTTGACGAAGCTGACGAATGATATCAATCATCTGCTCTGGTGTAACCGCTGATTTATCGCTCGTTTGGGCAGCGGGTAATAAGTACAATTCTTCAAATCGTTTGTCCTTAATCAAAGCTTGCGGCAAACGGCAGCGGCCTTCCACTACGTCTACAAGGTCAAACACGATACGATTTTCTAGTCCCATCACGACATCCAAGTTACGGAGTCCGATGTCCGTGTCAACAAGACAGACCTTTTTGCCGGATAAAGCGAGGGCTGTTCCAAGATTTGCAGAGCTCGTTGTTTTCCCGACTCCGCCTTTTCCAGATGTAATAACAATTGCCTCTCCCACAGCTATATGATTCCCCTTTCTAACCGTGTTAAATTAGGTCTGAGATGAGTAAGAATTTGAATGCGGTCGACTATGATTTGATTGTTTTGGTTAATGTACGCGCATTCCATTTCGTTTCCTTTCCCCTTATAGTCGGGGGTTCGATTCGTCACATCACTAATCCGAAGCTGTAGTGGATTCATGAGTGACGCAGCGATAACAGCTTGTTTATCACCGGAATATCCAGCATGGGCAATACCGCGTAAAGCCCCGATAATAAAGATATTCCCGCCAGCGATGACGGTTCCTCCTGGATTCACATCCCCAATTAATAGTAAATCTCCTTTTACATGAAGAACTTGGCCAGAGCGGATAATTCTCGTAACAGAGGCAATCTCTGTCTCCCGTTTCCACTCCAATGCCTGTTCCTTTGTAACTACGTTGCTTTCTACTTCATTGACTACAAGGTTCTTTTTATTTCGAACAAGAGTGCGCAGTGCCTCCTCCTGCTTTCCCGTCAAATAGCGGTTGCCCACCTTTACATGCACTTCAATCAGCGAGCGCTCTCCGCTATCGTATAATGCTGTGGACAGCCTCTCTTCAAGCTCTTGTAATAACTCGTCAAAAGAACAAGTATCATCGAGATGCAACGTTAAACCGTCCTTTGTTCCTTTAATCGTTACATATGGTTGCTTTCGTTCCTTCACTAACGCTCACCCCACCGATTCATTTCGACATAAAGTCAGAAAATCCTTTTTATTTTTCTTCTCTCACCTCAGCAAGGCGCAAGAAATATTTTTTCAGCGGGACACAAAACAACAGTAAAAATATGCTGTTTAAAATGAGAGTAGCGAGGATTCGCTTTTCAAAAAACATGCTTGGTGCCAAATCAACTTGCCCAAGGAGCAGCAGCAATCCGTACACCGCATATTCTAAAGCTATAATTCCTGCTAATACAAGCACCGAAACAATGAATACATTCACCTGTAAAATTCTCATGGCATTAATAACTAAATACGTCAATAAAGGATAGAGAAACAAGTAAACACCGATAAGTTCTGTATTTACGATATCAAACAGAAAACCGAATAACAAAGAAAAATATACACCCTGCAACGAATGATAATATACAGCTATAAAGAAGAGCACGATAATCAAAAAGTGGGGAGCCGCTACGCTCCCTTTCCACAGAAAATCTGCGGGAACAGTAAAAGAAAACACATTCTCGAGCAAAAATACAGCGATGAGAAGCAGGGAAAGAATCCACTTTTGCATTCGTCCCCCCCCCCTACTCCTGTAACTCTTTTTCTGCCGTAGGCATCGTTCGCTTCGCTACCATAACATGATCGATATCATTTAAATCAGCGGCAGGCTTGACATAAGCCGTTTGTGTTAAACCATACTCATCCGGTGTTACATCAATAATTTGTCCGATAACAAGCCCCTTTGGGAAAATGCCGCCAAGACCAGATGTCATAACATACTGATCCTTTTTCACCTGTGCATCTGACGGAATTTTTGTAAATACGAGCATCTGCTTTTCTGTATCATATCCTTCAATTAAGCCAAACACTTTTTCATCATCCTGTGCAACGGCAGAAATACGGTTTGTACGGTTTAAAGAACTGAGTAGCTCAACAGTAGAGGTAAACTGCGATACGCTCTTTACCTTGCCTATAAGTCCTTTTTCTGTAATAACCGCCATATCCTTTTTCACACCTTGCTGCTCTCCCTTATCGATTGCAACTAAGTCGTACCATTTATCAGGATTTCTCCCGATGACTGTAGCCTGCAACGGGTTATAAATATGAAGTGCGTCTTTTTTGCCCAAAATAGCCCGGAGCTCTTCATTATCCTGCTGCAAATTCTTAACTTCCACTGAAAGCTTCACATACTCGTCCAACTTTTCCTTTAGCAGCTGGTTTTCTTCATATGTATGTTTAATATCTTCAATACTCTCGAAAAAACCCGCCACAGCGTGTGCGGGTTTTTCCAAGGCCCGTTCCATTACTCCAACTGTATCCTTTATAAATTGCTCTGGCCATGTTAGCCGTTCTCTCTCTTTTAACGAAATGCCGATTAATGCCACAAGAAGGATAATGCTTACTAATAAAACGATTAACCGTTTGTTTAAGAAAAACTGCGGCACGTTTACACCCTCTTAATCAGCTTAGTTTTGTTTTAAACAGATCGATATTATCAAGCGCTTTTCCCGTTCCGATTGCCACGCAGTCAAGAGGATTTTCTGCTACAAGCACAGGCATTTTTGTTTCGTCGCTAATGACCTTGTCCAAATTACGCAGCAACGCACCCCCGCCTGTTAATACAATACCTCGGTCCATAATATCTGCTGCCAGCTCAGGAGGTGTCTTCTCAAGCGTATTCTTTACAGATTCGACGATAGCTGCCACCGTATCCTTCAGCGCATCTGCAATTTCCTCAGCTCTAATCAATACCGTCTTTGGCAATCCTGTAATTAGGTCACGTCCGCGAATCTCCATTGGTTCAATGCCCTCTCCAGTACCAGCAGAACCAACCTCCAGCTTCAATGTTTCAGCTGTCCGTTCACCAATCATCAGGTTATAGTTTTTCTTAATATACTGGATGATTGCTTCATCCATCTCGTCGCCTGCTACGCGAATCGATTGACTCGTTACAATTCCGCCGAGCGAGATAATTGCTACTTCTGTCGTACCGCCGCCGATATCCACAACCATACTGCCCGTCGGTTCCCATACAGGAAGGTTTGCACCAATCGCTGCCGCAAACGGCTCCTCAATAGGATACGCATCACGCGCACCAGCTTGACGTGTGGCATCGATTACAGCCCGCTTCTCTACAGCTGTAATGCCTGATGGAACACATACCATAACATATGGCTTGCGCGAAAAGAAACCGTTCGATTTTTGCGCTTGCCTAATATAGTATTTCATCATCGTAGCTGTTGTTTCATAATCCGCAATTACACCGTCTCGCATCGGGCGAAGCGCTACAACATTTCCTGGTGTACGTCCGATCATTTGCTTCGCATCGTTGCCGACCGCCACAATTTGCTTCGTATCTGTCTGCATCGCCACAACAGAAGGCTCGCGTACAACAACTCCCTTTCCTTTCACGTATACTAACGTATTCGCAGTGCCTAAGTCTATTCCAAGGTCACGAGTAAAACCACCAAATCCTAACATATGTGTATCTTCCTTTCCAAAACGAAAATACTTTCCTTATTTTATTTATATATTTTAAAAACAATACGTTTCTATCTATAGCTTTCTTTATTGTTCGCTAAACCCTATAAAAAACTCATAAAATACATTATAAAACAAAATGAAAAAAATGAATAGACTTAAATATAACCTTTTTCCTTTAGACTAACAAAACGATGCTCTCCAATGATAATATGGTCAAGCAAATCAATTCCCATAATTTTTCCGCACTCTGCCAATCTTTTTGTAACTTCGATATCTTCACGGCTCGGGGCCGGGTCGCCGGAGGGATGATTATGAAGGCATATAATAGAGGCTGCGGAGCGGCGAAATGCTTCGCGAAAAATCTCGCGCGGATGTACTATGGAGGCATTTAAACTGCCGATAAATACTGTTTGCCGGTGCATCACTTGGTTTTTTGTATTTAAATATAAACAAACAAAATGCTCCTGCTGCAGAAAGCGCATCTCCTCCATCATATATTTTGCGCAATCCTCCGGGCTGCGGATGCTATAACGCTCTTTATATTCAAGCCGCACCATTCTGCGCCCCAGCTCGAAAGCTGCGATGAGCTGTGCAGCTTTCGCGATCCCAATACCATTAATGCTTGTCAGCTCCTCCACCGTTGCGTCCTTTAGCATCCGCAGACCGTCAAAATGATGTAAAATACGGCCCGCAAGCGCTAAAACAGATTCTTCCTTCGTTCCTGTTCTTAATAAAATAGCAAGCAGCTCTGTATTAGATAAGCTGCTTGCTCCCTCCGTCAATAGACGTTCCCTCGGCTGATCATCTTTTGCAACATCGCGAATGCTGTTTACACTCATCGTTTCCCTCCTATATGAAAGATCGCAGCTCGCGCACAATACGTGCCACTGGAAGACCAACAACAGAGTAATAATCGCCGTTAATTTTCTTAACTAGCGCAGCTCCCTTTCCTTGGATGCCGTAGCTGCCCGCTTTATCAAGAGGCTCCCCTGTTGCAACATAAGCCCTCAATTCCTCTTCAGATAAATCCCAAAACGTCACCTCTGTTCGTTCATAAAAAGTAAAGGTTTTTTCCTCAGAAACGAGCGCAACCCCGGTATACACCTCGTGCGTGTTTCCTGATAAAAGGCGCAGCGTTTCTAAAGCTTCTTCCTTGCTGCTTGGCTTTCCCAGCATACGTGAACCGTATGTCACAATCGTGTCTGCCCCCAATACAACAGCATGAGGGCGATGCTGCGCAACATTCACTGCCTTTTGCATAGCTAGTGACATCACGACCTCCGCTGGGGATACGTTTTCTTCAATCTTTTCCTCCACCTCGCTCACATAAATTTCAAATGGAATTTGCACAAGCTCTAGCAGCTCCTTACGTCTTGGAGATGCTGAAGCTAAAATAAGGGTTTTCATCCTATCACCTTTCCTGTGTTGTTTTAGAAGGAAGATACGCTTGTATCGTATCAAATATACAGCTTCCTCTCAATTTTACAAAATACCGCTTTGTTCATAGATTTCTGTAAGCCTATCCTTTGAAAACAAAAAAGAAAGAAGAATTCTCTCTTCTTTCCGTTCATTACGAGCCCTTTCCTGTCGTAACTGTTTCATAGGAAACCAGCCCGTCCAACAAAAGCTGCTGCAGCTTTACAAACGTTTTCTCATCTTTTGTCTCCTTATATTCCTGCAAGGCATTATAGGAAAGAGACACGTACGTAAGCAGCTTTTTCACGTCGTCCTTCTCTGCCGATTTTCCTTCCTTGGCAAGCTCCTTCACGCTTTTTTCCAGCTCATTCCACTGTGCATTGCTGATTTTTCCCGACGTATATACAGCTGAGGCTTGCTCAATAAGAGTGCGAAGCGACTTCTCAGTTTTGATTAGCAGCCCCTCGTACTTCTTCAACGCTGCCGGTACCTGCTTGCCCGCAACAGCCCGTTGCTTTTCTAGTACGGAGAAGCCCTTCGCCTTGTAGAAAGCGGCGAGCTGCTTCGCTCCTTTTTCATCATTAGCTATACCGATAAACAAAAAGGTTTTTCCATCGGAGGTTATGAGAGCTCCCGGTACTCCCTTTGCCTTCATATCCTCTAGTGCCGCTTGTCCTCTTTCCGCTGTAGAAAATACACTCCCTTGTATAACATACACAGTAAGCCCCTCTAGGGCAGCCGACTGCTGCACTTGTTGCTCCGAGGAGTTCTTCTCCTCTGCAGAAGCGGCTGGTGCAGGGGATACACTAGCTGCTGCAGGCATGCTTTTTTCCGCTTTCGTACCGTCTAATACATGTAATACACCGAAACCAAAGCCCGTTCCAAGCAAAACTGCCGTTCCAACGGTAATAATTGTCCGCTTGCTGCGCCCTTTCCTTTTTTTTGGTTCTGCTGAAGATTCACTCCCCCCGCGAAATGGTACAACATTATGCTGCGAAACCTGCTCTGAAGGGAGCACCCATTGAAACTCCTCTTGCAATGGAGCGTCTTGCTTTGCCGGCTCTTCCTTATATTTTGTTTCTGTGCCGTTCACTTTAATTAAGATTTTCGGAGAACGCTTGTCCATGGCTTCATCCCCTTTTTCTTACTTTTTAGAATGGTATCACAGCTGTTCTAAAAAAGAACGTGAGATTTGTCAGGAGAAGGAAAATCATTTTCGTCAATTTGTTTCATATTTCTATGTTTATTCTCACTTAATGCTTAACAGAACAAAGAAAAAGAAAAGAATAAGCATGATGTTGAAAGAGAGTAATTTCGAGGTATTTAGATCAAGAAGGCCCTTCCTCATCTTGCGAAGGGGACAGTTCTCTGCCGGGTGAGGCGCTTTTTGTCTCGGCGGATGGAGGTCTTTCTCCACAGGGAGCAGGTCATGGGAGCAAGGCGGTGTCTCCGCAAAAAGTTATACTTTCTTACCTTGTAAAGAAAACTCGCCGATTGGCGAGCCCTGCCCTTGGGCGAAGACAGAGGCATAGTTGCCCTTATACTTTATTCCTAAAATTTCTCGCTACGTCGAATTTTCTTCTAGCTAGAAATTTATACTTTCTTAAAGTGTAAAAAAAGCAGATAGCGTGCGCTATCTGCTTTCTCGTACATATTTGCGAACCTCAGAAATAAAGTAGAGTGAGCCTGTAATAAGAAACAAATCATCCTCCGTAAGAATTGGTGTGATTTTGTCTACAGCTTCTTTCCAATCCTTATAGACATCCTTTTGTCCTAGCCTGCAATGCTCGGCTAATAGCTCTGGCGAAACAGCACGGGGAAAATCGAAGGTTGTGAATACCATACGATCTGCAATGGTTTCGAGCCCTGCTACCATTTCATCTATTTTTTTATCCCCAAGTGCGCTGAACAATATCGTTACACGTTTATCAGAAAAATGAGATTGTACCGTTTGCACAAGGCTAGCAATTCCTTCTGGATTATGGGCACCGTCAATCACAATGGGAGGACTATCAGACAGCTGTTCAAAGCGGCCAAGCCAAAAGGCCTTCTCTAATCCCTGACGAATGCTCTCTTCCTCTACAAGAAACGACTGATATGTTTTTAAATAATACACCGCCATTAATGCAAGCGCAGCGTTTTGTACTTGGTGCATTCCCTTCATCGTAATACGTAAGTTTTCCATGATGCCAAACGGACCCTCAAAGGTAAACGTTTCTCCATCCGCAGCTGATTGCGTATGCCTCGCAGAAAACTCTTCTCCAAACGTATATACCTTCGCCCTCTTTTTCTTTGCCTCTCCCCCAATAATCGCAAGTGCTTCCTGTTGGGAAACACCGGTTATAACTGGTACACCAGATTTAATGATGCCTGCCTTTTCTAATGTGATTTCTTCAAGCGTCTCTCCCAATACATGCATATGGTCATACCCGATTGTTGTAATAATAGATAGCACAGGATATATTACATTCGTCGAATCAAGACGACCGCCAAGTCCTGTTTCTAGTAAAACAACATCGCATGGATTGATCCTGCCAAAATAATAAAAAGCCATAACTGTTAAAACTTCAAATTCAGTTGCTGCTCCAAGCTCCGTTTTATCCAAAGCTTCTGTGACAGGCTTCACGATGCGTACAAGCTCCGCAATATCCTCGTTTGGAATCGGCATTCCATTTATACTAATACGCTCATTAAAGCTTTCAATATACGGTGAAGTAAACGTACCGACCTTATACTCTGCTTGCTCTAATACCGAGCGTATATATGTAAGTGTAGAACCTTTTCCATTTGTACCGGCAAGATGAACGCATTTAAGCCTTCTCTCTGGATTATCCAATTGCTGAAGCATCCAGTTCATCCGTTCCAAGCCCGGTTTGATGCCGAACTTTAATCGGTTATGAATCCAGCTTACCGCTTCCTCGTATGTCATCTGAGTCTCCTTTCTGAAAAAAGCGAACCCGGGCTTCGCACACATCTTGCCGGGTTCGCATATCAGCTTATTTCTTTAATTCTGCCAAACGCTGACGAACCGCCTCACGTTTTTCTGTATAGTCCTGCTGCTTCTTGCGCTCTTCTTCAATTACCTGAGCAGGTGCCTTTTTCACGAAGCCTTCGTTGCTGAGCTTCTTCTGCACACGCTCTACTTCACTGTCTAAGCGTTTCAGCTCTTTTTCTAGACGAGCAATTTCCTCATCTAGATTGATTAAATCTTCAAGAGGCAGGAATAGCTCTGCTCCGGTGATAACTGCTGTCATACACTGCTCTGGCGCCTGTACATCTGTTTCAATAACGAGCTCGCTTGGGTTACAAAAACGCTCAATGTAGGAGCTATTTTTCTTTAGACTTGCAAGCGTCGCTTCGTCCTTTGCCTTAATGTATAGTTGAACCTTCTTGCTAAGCGGCGTATTTACCTCCGCGCGGATATTACGTACAGAACGAATGATTTCCACAAGCTGGCGCATTTCCTCCGCTGCTTCCTTATCCGCTAAATCCTCGCGAATTGTCGGCCACTTCGCTACCGTAATCGATTCGCCTTCATGCGGAAGATGCTGCCAAATTGTTTCCGTTACAAACGGCATAAACGGATGAAGCAGCTTCATCGTTCCTTCAAGTACATACGCCAATACAGAACGGGTTGTTTTCTTTGCTGCTTCCTCTTCACCGTAAAGCGGAAGCTTCGCCATTTCAATGTACCAATCACAGAAGTCATCCCAAATGAAGTTGTACAGTGCGCGACCTACCTCGCCGAGCTCATATTTATCAAGATTTTTCGTCACGCTCTCAATTGTTTCATTAAAGCGCGTTAAAATCCATTTATCAGCAACAGACATCTCGCCCGTCAAATCTAGTTCTTGATATGTCATACCATTCATGTTCATTAACACGAAACGGGATGCGTTCCAAATCTTATTGATAAAGTTCCAAGTAGACTCTACCTTTTCGATGCTAAAACGTAAGTCTTGACCTGGTGCGCTTCCTGTAGATAGGAAGAATCGAAGAGAGTCAGCTCCATATTGCTCGATCACATCCATTGGATCTACCCCGTTGCCAAGCGATTTACTCATCTTGCGGCCTTGCGCATCACGAACTAAGCCGTGGATCAGCACATCCTTGAACGGGCGCTGATTCGTAAACTCCAGACCCTGGAAAATCATGCGCGATACCCAAAAGAAAATAATGTCGTAGCCTGTTACAAGCACATCCGTTGAGTAATAACGCTTAAAGTCTTCAGAGTCTGTGTTCGGCCAGCCAAGCGTCGAGAACGGCCAAAGCGCTGAGCTGAACCAAGTATCGAGAACGTCGTTATCCTGCTCCCAATTTTCAAGATCAGCAGGCGGTTTCGTATCTACATACACTTCACCTGTTTCTTTATGATACCAAGCCGGAATGCGGTGCCCCCACCAAAGCTGACGGGAAATACACCAATCACGGATGTTTTCCATCCAGTGCAGATATGTTTTCTCAAAGCGCTCTGGTACAAAGTTTACCTTTTCCTCCTGTTGCTGAAGCTCGATTGCCGCATCAGCTAACGGCTGCATTTTCACAAACCATTGCGTGGACAAATACGGCTCTACCACTACGCCACTGCGCTCGCTATGGCCAACAGAATGCGTGTGCTCTTCAATTTTGACAAGCACACCTTGCTCCTGCAAATCCTTTACAAGCTGCTTGCGGCACTCGAAGCGATCCATCCCTTGATACACTCCGGCATTCGCATTCATTGTACCGTCCTCATTCATCACAAGAATACGCGGCAGGTTATGGCGATTTCCGATCTCAAAATCGTTCGGGTCATGGGCCGGAGTGATTTTGACAGCACCGGAGCCAAATTCCATATCCACATAATCGTCACCGACAATCGGGATTTCACGGCCCACAATTGGAAGAACCGCAGTTTTGCCGATTAAATGCTTGTAGCGCTCATCTTCCGGGTGAACGGCAATGGCTGTATCACCTAGCATCGTTTCCGGACGAGTCGTTGCAATTTGAATATAACCGGAGCCATCAGAAAGCGGATAGCGCATATGATAAAACGCACCTTGTACATCCTTATAAATAACCTCAATATCAGACAAAGCCGTTCGCGTTGCCGGATCCCAGTTGATAATATATTCGCCGCGGTAAATGAGTCCCTTTTTATATAAAGAAACAAATACATGTCGCACCGCTTCGGATAATCCTTCATCCAGCGTAAAACGTTCGCGGGAATAATCAAGACCTAAGCCGATCTTAGCCCATTGCGCACGAATATGGGATGCGTACTCTTCCTTCCACTCCCATGCCTTTTCCAAGAACTTTTCACGTCCAAGATCGTAGCGTGTTACACCTTCTTCACGCAGCTTTGCTTCTACCTTTGCTTGCGTAGCAATGCCGGCATGGTCCATGCCAGGAAGCCATAATACATCATAGCCCTGCAGCCTCTTTGCACGCGTTAAAATATCCTGAAGTGTCGTATCCCATGCATGCCCTAAATGAAGCTTACCCGTTACATTCGGCGGCGGAATCACGATTGTGTACGGCTGCTTCTCAGCCTCCCCCTTCGCTTCAAAATATTTTCCTGCAAGCCACCATTCATAGCGTCCTTCTTCTACGGATTTATGGTCGTATTTTGTTGGCAAATTATTATCCGTATTCGTCATACAAACTCCTCCTTCTCAAAATAAAAAACTCCACTCATCCAGAAAAGGACGAATGGAGTTATATTCGCGGTACCACCTTTTTTTGCAAGCAAAAGCTTGCACACTTCATTTGGTAACGGGTTACACCCGACTTCCTCTACTACATATTCAAAGAAGCAGCTCAAGGGCGACCTTCCGACACTGTCATCTAAGAAATCTCGCAGCTACTGATTTCTCTCTCTGAAAGATGCAAACACATCGTACTCTTCCCTATCCAAGCATTTTGTTATTTTCTTATACAAACTATAGTCTAAAAAAAGAAACTGTAATCGTCAATAAGCTTTGCCAAGTTTTTTGTAATATATGCAGGAAATTAGAAAAAAGTGCACAAGGCGCACACAGGGTATTTGCCCTGCATATGGTACTACAAACCGTTTTTTCGGAGGAATGTATAATGCGACGCTTTAAACGTACTTATAATTTTGCAACGCCGAGCTGGATGCGGAATGTTCAAACAATGCTATACGACTTCGTTATTCCGCTCACAGTCTTTCAAGCTATTCGAACACTGCTCTTTCCAACACTTTTAGATTTTATATTATTAATTGTCTTTATTGGATTAACGATTAAAACACATTTTCAAGCATAGGCCCATTGACAGGGTGCGGGAGCAGCATGAATTTATAGCCATGTATCTTGTACCATTGCATTTTGGCAAACATAAAACCTCTCCGGTTCTGGAGAGGTTTTATGTTTGCTGCTGATTTTGCTCTGCTTGATGCTCCGCCGCTTGAATTTGCGATACGAAGTGCTCGGTATTGCTCACAAGCCAATGGCTTTGCTGAAGATGCCTCACATACTGCAATTCATTTCGTTCATCCCGCTGCTCCCCGCTTTTTACGTAGCGGGCAATTTGCCTGATGAAGTTTTGTGGGTAAGCAAGATAGGCAAGCATCAGCTTCTTTTCTTCCTTCGTATAAGGAAACTGTTTTTGATAAATTTGATACCATTCGTAGCGGTCATTTCTTGCAATGGGATATGTGTTAAACGAACGAGTGTAAAATTGCACAAGATCCTGTACTGGCGTGGAAAACTGCGAATTTTCCAAGCTAATAAAATAGCCGTTTCGCTCATGATCAAATAAAAAATGACTTTGAGACACGTTTCCATGAATTAAAGAGATTCGGGTGGTTTCCTTCTCCTTCATAAGCTCCTGCCATTCCTCCAGCTGCCTTGTAGCAAACTCATGCGCACGTAAAATATGATGGTAATACGTGCAATATTGCAGCTCTAATGGAGACATATACCACTTTGCTTCAGATTGCGTCAAGAATGTATCGAGCATATCACGTTCCTGCTCCCAACGCCCTGACAGCATGTTATAATGATTTTCAATGATTTCCTCTGTAATCTTTTCTTCTCGTACTGTCTTTTGGTGCATGGCAGCAAGCGCTTGAAACATCTGATGATAATGGTCGTTCTCCTCACCCTTTTGTTCCGCGCCGTCAAGCCAAGGCATTAAATAATACTGATTTTGTCCGTCCGATAAGAAATACTCTCCGTCACTTGCATGATACACAGGTGCATAATTGGTGAATCCCTTCTCTGAAAGATAGCGAAGATGATGTACAAAGTTGCTCCTTTCGAGTCGGCTCGGGCTCAGCTTTTTCAACGCATAAGGTCCCTGATTCGTATAAACCTTCAATACGCTTCCATGCTCTTCTAAATGTTCTGGATTTAAGCGGTACATTTGCAAAAGAGGTTCATATTGCTCTCTCACTGCAGTTTCCATACGATGAACGACCCTTTCTAACAGAATAGGCGTAAGAAAAGCGGACGCGGTCCGCCCTGCTCCCGAAGGAGACAGTTCTCCGCATATTGAGGCACTTTTTGCCTCAGCAGGCGGAGATCTTTCCTCACAGGGAGCAGGCCGTGGAAGCTAGACAGCGTCTCTTGAGAAATTTCGTAGATAAAAGACTCCCTCACGCTCATCAGCATCATGATGATTTAGATTTCGTTTTTGACACCGGAACATATAAGACCTGGCCTTGTGATACGTATAAATCATCCAGCTGATTTATACGCGCGAGGTGCTGAAGATTTGTATCGTACCGCTCTGCAATCGATTCGACCGTATCACCCGTTTGTACAAAATACATACGCAGCTTTGTAAACTGCTCTTCCTGATTCTTTCCAAACAATCTTGTTAAATATAATGCATTTTCATCACGGCTAGAATACGCAAACTCTTCCTCTTTGCTCTCTTCAGGAACAGGCTGCTGCTTCGCCTGCTCGGCACGGCCAAACAGTTCAACCTGCATGACCGGCTCTTCCTTGTGCAATTCTTCCTCTAGTACAGGCTCTTTACGCACCTCAAATTCAAAAGGCTCAAAGACATCCTCTTCCTCCTGAACAAAGGCAGGAGCAGCATACTGCTCTTCTAATTCCCCCTGTTCTTCTACTCGTTCCTCTAGCTGCTCCTCTGCAATTGTCTGATCAGCTAATCCATAGATCGCAATATCTGCAAGAAGCTGTAAGCAGCCCTTTTCAGGAAGTTCATAATCAAACATTTCAATCTCTACATATAAATCATCCGCCTGTTTCACACGAGAGCGCGGAATAGAAATCTCTAAAGGAAACGAATGCGATAATTCATTTACTCCATCCTCCCGCACATACACATAATCTACCGTGCGTACAGGAGATAGCTCACGCAATGAGAAGGATGCTTCTTCACTGTCCTGTGGAATATATTCTCCTGTCAGCTGCAATTGCCCTTTCACAACGATTTCATAATCTCTATCCTGTATCATGATATCCGGATCAAGCGCAATGGAAAGTAACTGCTCGACTTCCTGTCCCTTTTGGAACCATACCGTTTCTTTTAAGGAAAAGCTAAGTGATGTTTGGTTATCTGCTGCCACTTCGAGTTCCCCCTCTCAAACGTCTATGACATTACAGGTTTATGTGCAAAATGTATGTTTTATGATAAAGAAAAAAAATGGGGTGAGATTTTTGAGTAAACAAGCGGCGGAAAGCGGGCACAGCTCCCTTGCTCCTGCGGAAGCACAACCTTAGCACAAAATGCACGATTCGGGAAAAGTTGATTCATCGAAGATTTCCATATATTCTCCTGCGTACAAGGCGCTTTTTGCCCTTTGCGCGGGAGGTTATTCTGAAGACAGAAGCGGGACGCGGACTAGAGCTATACGTATCTTTAAACAAAAGGAGCTAACCTAATGCGCCTTCAGCAGACGTTAGGTTAGCTCCTTTTTCTCAACCCTTCAGCTTAGAAAATGCAATTGTCGCTGCTTGAATTGTTTTGTCAATATCCTCATCACTGTGTGTAGTCGATAAGAATAGTCCTTCAAATTGGGACGGAGGAAGGAATACACCCTGCTCGATCATTTCGCGATAATACGCGGAGAAATACTGCAGATTCGATGTTTTTGCTGTTTCGTAATCAACAACTTTTTCATTTGTAAAGAAGAAGCCGACCATTGAACCTACACGGTTAATGCAATGCGGGATATCATATGTTTCAGCCGCTGCTCTCAAGCCGTTCTCTAGCAATTCCGCTTTTCGTTCAAACTCTCGATAAGAGTCTGGCGTTAACTGAATCAATGTTTCGTAGCCTGCTGTCATCGCAAGCGGGTTGCCCGATAATGTTCCTGCCTGATAAATCGGGCCGCTTGGCGCAATGCGCTCCATAATGTCCGCTCTGCCGCCGTACGCTCCGACCGGCAATCCGCCCCCAATTACCTTCCCAAGACATGTAAGATCCGGCGTTACACCAAAGTAGCCTTGACCGCACTGATAACCAACGCGGAAACCTGTCATAACCTCATCAAAAATAAGCAAAGCACCATGATCCTTTGTTATGCTGCGCAGCCCCTCCAAAAAGCCAGGAAGCGGCGGGACAACTCCCATGTTACCAGCTACAGGCTCTACAATTACAGCTGCAATATCATCGCCATATTGCTTAAATGCCACGCGCAAGCTTTCCAAATCATTATATGGAACTGTAATTGTGTTGCTAGCTACCCCCTCGGGCACACCAGGACTGTCCGGCAAACCAAGCGTAGCTACACCTGAGCCGGCTTTAATCAACAAGGAATCCCCATGGCCATGGTAGCAGCCTTCAAATTTTACAATTTTATTTCGGCCTGTATAACCGCGCGCAAGACGCAGCGCACTCATTGTCGCCTCTGTTCCAGAGTTCACCATCCGCACAACTTCTACCGATGGAACACGCTCAATTACAAGCTTTGCAAGCTCACTTTCAATTGCAGTCGGTGCTCCAAAGCTTGTACCCTTTTCGGCAACGCGTTTTAGCGCTTCTACTACCCTGTCGTTTGCATGGCCGTGAATAAGCGGTCCCCATGATAGCACATAGTCAATGTATTCATTGCCATCAAGGTCATATACCTTCGAGCCTTTACCATGCTCCATAAAAATCGGATTCATGCCTACCGATTTAAAGGCCCGCACCGGGCTGTTTACACCTCCGGGCATAAGACGTTTCGCCTCTTGAAAGGCTTCAATTGATTTGTCAAAGCTTCTCATTTGCTAACGTCCCCTTCCTTCAGCCATCTTGCTGCATCCTTTGCAAAATACGTAAGAATTAAATCAGCTCCTGCACGCTTCATGCTAATGAGCTGCTCGAGCACGATTTCACGTTCGTTAATCCAACCGTTTTGCGCAGCTGCTTTGACCATTGCATACTCACCGCTTACGTTATAGGCAACTATCGGCAAGTTAAAATTATTTTTCACATCACGAATAATGTCCAAATAAGAAAGGGCCGGCTTCACCATGAGGAAATCAGCTCCCTCTAACACATCTGATTCCGCCTCACGCAATGCTTCCAAACGGTTAGCTGGATCCATTTGATACGCTTTCCGATCTCCGAACTTCGGTGAACTGTGGGCTGCGTCGCGGAATGGACCGTAGTGAGCAGACGAGAATTTCACAGCATATGACATAATTGGCACATGCGAAAAACCATTCTCATCAAGTGCATGACGAATGGCCGCCACAAATCCATCCATCATATTGGAAGGTGCAATAATATCAGCTCCTGCTTTTGCCTGGCTGACCGCTGTTTTAGCTAGCAGCTCTAATGATTCGTCATTCACGATTACACCATTTTCAATGACTCCGCAATGACCGTGGCTTGTAAATTGACATAAGCATGTATCGGCAATGACAACAAGCTCTGGAAATTGCTCCTTCACCTGAGAGATTGCCTTTTGGACGATTCCATTATCGCAGTATGCAGAAGAGCCAACCTCGTCCTTTTCATTCGGAACACCAAACACGATAATAGACTTGATTCCTAAATCTACTGCTTCTTGTATCTCCTCATTCAGAAGATCTAACGAAAGCTGCTCCACTCCTGGCATAGAAGCAACTGGATTACGCTTGTTTTCTCCTTCTACAACGAAAATTGGATAAATAAAATCCTCTGTATGCAAGTGCGTTTCTCTAACGAGCGCACGCATATTTGCTGTTTGCCGCAGGCGGCGGTGACGCTGAAATTGCAAATGCTTCATCGCTTTCCATCTCCCATTCATTTTCAGTTTCTCTTCCTATTGTATCCCGTTTGCAAAATGTTTCTCTAAGCTTTGCAGTAAGCCTTCGATCGTATATGTATCAGGGACGAGAACAGAAGGAAAATACGCTAGAGCCGCTTGCCCTGTAATTGGCCCTATACAAGCAATTGTACAACGTTTCGTCCATTCTCTCCAATTTGTTTCCTCAAGCAAAGCTGCAAAATGTAAAACAGTCGATGGGCTCGTAAAGGTCAAAACATCTGCCTTTCCAGAGCATAGCACCTCTGTCAACAGATCCTTAGCTGCTTCATTGCGTCTTGTCTCATATACAATAATCTCATCAAGAAGAATATGCTTTGCACGCAGTTCATTCGGAATCACATCTCGCGCTAGATTTCCCTTTGGAAACAACACACGCTCTCCCTGCTGAACAAGCGGCGTGAACTCTTTCGCAAACACCTCAGCTGCGAACTTTTCCGGCATAAAATGCACGTGATAGCCGTGCTCTTCAAGCGCACGTTTTGTTTTTTCTCCGACAGCCGCAAGCTTGACAGAGGCCGGAATTCCACTCATGCCGATTCCTTCAAGAAAAAAACGAACACCGTTCTTGCTTGTAAAGATAATCCAAGCATACTCATCCAGAGGTCTTACTAGCTGCATGACAGAAGGCTCAATCTGCAGTAGCGGTATTTCAATCGGAATACCGCCGCGGCTGCGAACAGCCTCCGCCATTTCCTTCGCTTGTACCTCCGCCCTCATAATTAAAACGGAGATATGAGAAAGAGGAGCAAGAGTACTCATCCTACTCCTGCTCCTTTGATTGCTGCACTAGCTTATCTGCGCCGCGGGCAATTAACAAACGAGCCGCCTCTTCCCCTGCCTGCTGTGGATCTTGACTTGTTACTGTCTCTTTTAAAAGAACTGATCCTTCCTTTGCACCAACGAGAGCTGTAAGCGTAAGCTCGTTTTGTTCATTTATTGTCGCATATCCGCCAATGGGCACTTGGCAGCCGCCCTCAAGCCGATGAAGAAACACACGCTCTGCCGCTACTGTGCGTTCTGTTTTCTCATCGTTAAAGAGCTGCAATGCTTGCAGCAATTCCTCATCATCCGAGCGACATTCAATTGCAAGCGCCCCCTGTCCAACTGCCGGAACGCATGTAACGGGTTCCAAATACTCCGTAATCACATCCTCAGCCCAGCCCATTCGCTTCAGCCCTGCAGCAGCAAGCACGATTGCATCATATTCTTCCTCCTGCAGCTTCTTAAGACGTGTATCAATGTTACCGCGAATCCATTTTATCTGTAAGTCAGGACGGGCAGCTAATAGTTGCGAGCTGCGTCGCAGGCTGCTTGTACCGACAACTGCTCCAGACGGAAGATCTGCAAATGGAACATGCTGCTTGGAAATGATAACATCGCGAGGGTCCTCCCGCTTCGGTACACAACCAATTGTTAACCCATCTGGCAGCACAGCCGGCATGTCCTTCATACTGTGTACAGCCATATCGATTTCCTTATCCAGCATTGCCTGTTCAATTTCTTTTACAAACAAGCCTTTTCCGCCCACCTTCGAGAGCGTCACATCTACAATAACGTCTCCCTTTGTGACAAATTCCTTCACCTCAAATTCAAATGGCAGACCGAGCTGCTTCAATTGCTCAATTACCCAATTGGTTTGTGTTAATGCAAGCTTGCTTCTTCTAGAACCTACAATAATTTTGCGCATACACTTTCTCTCCTACCATTATGAGTACCAAAAATGAAATGATGACAAGCTGCTGAACAAAAAGATATTCATCAGCATAACAAGAAAGGCACCAACATTCCAGTGCGCCACACTTCTTCCTTGCAGTTTATCGGATACTCGTAAATAAATACCGATACAATATACAAACAATACGATAAATGACCCAATTACCTTCGGGTCATACCAATGAAAATGGTCAAGTTTTGCATAAGCCCAAATACATCCCAATAAAAGGGCGAGAAAGAAAAATGGAATAGAAAATAGATTTAATATGTATGATAACGAGTCAAGCTTCGTTAAATTTCCAAGTCTTCTTAAACGGGCATTCCATTTTTTTTGCTTTAGCAGCCGGTATTGCAGTAAATACATGACCGAAAAAATGAAAGAGACTGTAAACGTTGCGTATGACACGAAAGCCATGCCAACATGAACATACAGCAGCTCCGAAACTAATCGATTCGCTAACACGAGAGACGTTCTCCCCATCGGCGTAAAGATGGAAAATGCGCTCACGCCAAATGCAATGACATTTGTAAAAAACACAAGAAAATCAATACGCAGCAGGCGATTAATCATTAGAGATAGTGAAATTAAAAGCCATACATAAAAATAAATGCCTGAAAACAATGTAAGCATTGGGTTGGCATTCGTTTCTACCGTTCTCATCACCATAAATACTGTATGCAACACCCAAACAATGGAAAGTAACCAAAAGGCGGTACGATTTGCCTTTTGGTTACTTTGCAAATAATCTATGAAATATAAGCTCACGCTGCAGGCGTACAAAATAATAGCAACGTGATAAATTATGCTGCCGCCGAGGATGCTCATCCCTTTATCCTCACTAAGCTACACAAGATGCTGAGCAGACAGCGCCCATTTTTGTTCTTGCTTGATCTGCTCTTGTCTGCTTTCCTGCTGCGCAGAGGATGCTACGTTGAAAATTTTCGCAAACAGCTCTAGCTTTTCCTGTGCATCCGGTTCAGCTGCTAGTTCTTTTGCAACTAGAATCGGATCCTTTAGCATCTGGTTAATGATGCTCTTCGTATGCTTATTAATCACCTTGCGCTCTCGTTCTGTCAATGTGGGAATTTTACGTTCGATGCTTTGCATCGTCTCACTTTGAATCGCGAGCGCTTTTTCACGAAGTGCAGAAATAAGAGGCACGACGCCGAGTGTATTCATCCAAGCTTTGAAGATAACAATTTCCTCTTCAAGCATAAGCTGAATTTTTTCTGCTTCCTTCAGACGCTCCTCCATATTTGCTTCTACAACACCTTGCAAATCATCAATATCATATAAAAATACGCTCTCAAGTTCGCTAATGGCTGGATCTAAATCACGAGGAACAGCAATATCAACCATAAAAATGGGACGACCACGTCTTGCTCTTTCTACCTTTGCCATCATATCTCTGGTAACAACATAATGCGCGGCCCCTGTTGAGCTAATTAAAATATCCACTTCCTCTAACACACGCTGCAAATCTGTTAATGGCTTTGCCTGTCCTGCATACTTTTGAGCCATCGATTCCGCCTTCTCAAACGTACGGTTCATAACCGTTACCCTGCCAACGCCGCTTCCGTACAAATTTTGCAAAGCAAGCTCTCCCATTTTTCCTGCTCCAAGAATCAGAACATGACACTCTTGCAGCTCTCCAAAAATCTTCTTTGCGAGCTCTACTGCTGCATAGCTAACAGAAACAGCATTACTGCCAATCGTTGTCTCTGAGTGCGCACGCTTTGCAGTCGTAACTGCTTGCTTAAACAACTCATTGAAAATTGTACCTGTTGTTTTCATAACCTGCGCCTGCAAAAAGCTTGAGCGCACCTGTCCAAGAATTTGTGTTTCTCCAACCACCATCGAATCTAGCCCGCATGACACGCGGAATAAATGTTCAATCGCGCTGTCATCTTCACGAATAAATAAATAAGGAGACACTTCCTCGAGCGGAAGACCAAACCAATCGGATAAAAATTTCTTTACATAATAACGCCCTGTGTGAAGCTGATCAACAACTGCATAAATTTCCGTACGGTTGCATGTTGATATGATCACATTCTCCAGTACACTCTTTTGCTGCTGTAACTGAAGCATAGCCTTTTCTAAGTCTGAATCTTGGAATGACAGCTTTTCACGAATTTCTACAGGGGCCGTACGATAATTCACACCAATAGTAAGAACGTGCATGCTTTGTCCCCCCTTTTCACCCGATTTTTCATCTATTACCTATCATAATACAACTTGACCCGCTTAAACCTGACAAATATGTGAACATTATTTATTTAAAATCTCAATAACATATTTCTGCAAAGCATAACGAAATAAAACATTCTACCTTGTACGTTATCAAAAAATGACAGCATAATCAAGCCATGGAAACTATTCTGTAGAAAAGAGAACTACTTCTGCATAACGTTTATATAACAGCCAGTTATCCATTTACTCACATATACACAAGCTTGTATTTCTCACAAATATTTTTTTCAATTCAAACCTTTTTATTCCATAATTGACACTCCCGCAGCTAAAGCAGTGGGATTCTAAGATCTCGCGCTGTTAGAAGTGAAACAAAATATTCTCCAGAAACTTCCATACTAACAGTAGCAGACAGAAATTTTCCTTTTACATCTTGTGTGTGAACAAATGCAACGAGCCCTAACTTTGGAATACGAACAAAATCATCTTGTTCAACTCGAATCGTTGGACCACTCTTACTATAGTTACACTTTGATGTGTAGGAATGAACTTCATTCTTCTTGCTTTTAAACTTAGGCTTTCCTGTTCGGAAAGTCTGTAAAAAAGGATTTGCAAGAAAAAAACGCGTGATGAATCCATCACACGTTTTCCTCTTCACGTATATGCGTAAATGTATGAATCGCTTTCCAAGCTTCTTCTTTGCCAAGACCTGTTTCGGAAGAAAATAACACAACGATATCTCCCTTTTCAATATCCAGAGTCTCCTTCACAACCTTCAAATGCTTTTGCCATTTTCCCTTGGGAATTTTATCAGCCTTCGTTGCAATTACAATGACAGGAATCTCGTAATGCTTTAAGAAGTCATACATCATAACATCGTCATTTGTAGGGGGATGGCGTAAATCAACAATAAGAACAACTGCCTTAAGCTGCTCTCGTCCAGTAAAATACGTTTCAATCATTTTCCCCCACGTCTCTTTTTCAGACTTAGACACCTTGGCATAGCCATAGCCAGGCACATCCACGAAGTACATGACATCGTTAATAATATAGAAATTTAATGTTTGTGTTTTTCCAGGCTTAGAAGAAATACGCGCTAAGCTTTTTCGGTTGATCATCCTATTAATAAAGGATGATTTTCCTACATTCGAGCGCCCCGCCAAGGCAATTTCCGGAAGATCACCTTCCGGATATTGAGCGGGCTTTACAGCGCTGATGACAATTTCTGACTTTGTTACTTTCATTGCTTCACTCCTACTAACGCATGCTCTAGTACCTCATCAAGATGTGATACAAGTACAAAGGTTAGATTTTCCTTAACACTCTCTGGAATATCATCGAGGTCCTTTTCATTGTCTGCTGGGATAATAACCTTCTTTAGTCCTGCACGGTGCGCGCTCAATGACTTTTCTTTTAAGCCGCCGATCGGCAATACACGTCCGCGAAGCGTAATTTCCCCTGTCATGCCAACCTCTCTGCTGACAGGCTTCCCTGTTAACGCAGAAATAAGTGCGGTTGCCATGGTAATGCCGGCAGACGGCCCGTCCTTCGGCACGGCTCCTTCCGGTACATGGATGTGAATATCGTTTTTCTCGTGGAAATCAGGATCAATATGTAACTCAGCCGCACGGGAACGGATATAACTGAAAGCTGCTTGTGCAGACTCTTTCATAACATCGCCAAGCTTTCCTGTTAAAATCAATTTTCCTTTTCCAGGATAGAGCGACACTTCAATGGCAAGCGTATCTCCACCCGCTGCCGTGTAAGCAAGACCTGTCGCTACACCAACCTGATCCTGCTGCTCTGCTTCTCCATAGCGGAATTTCTTTTTGCCAAGAAGCTCCACCACATTCTTCTCTGTAACAACAATCCGCTTTCTATCTTCTGTAACAAGAATTTTAGCCGCTTTGCGGCAAATCGTTGCGAGCTGACGCTCAAGTGTCCGAACACCGGCCTCGCGTGTGTAATAACGAATAATGTCTAATAGTGCATCTTCTCGAACCTGCAGCTTTCCTTTACTAAGGCCATGCTCCCGCACTTGCTTTGGCAGCAAATGATCGCTTGCGATATGCACTTTTTCCAGCTCCGTATACCCGGCAATCGAGATAACTTCCATCCGATCCAAGAGCGGGCCTGGAATGCTGGAGAGCGTGTTAGCGGTAGCAATGAACATCACCTTTGATAAATTGTACGCCTCTTCAATATAATGATCACTGAAGTTATGGTTTTGTTCCGGATCTAGTACCTCAAGCAAGGCTGCAGATGGATCGCCTCGAAAATCACTTGACATTTTATCAATTTCGTCCAGAAGGAAAACTGGATTGATTGTTTTTGCTTTTTTCATTCCTTGAATGATGCGGCCAGGCATTGCTCCGACATACGTTCTTCGATGACCGCGAATCTCTGACTCATCGCGTACACCGCCAAGGGAAATACGAACAAAATTGCGATTTAATGATCTTGCAATGGAACGAGCAAGCGATGTTTTCCCAACTCCCGGAGGACCAACAAGACAGAGAATAGGTCCTTTTAAGGAGCGTGTGAGCTGTTGTACGGCAAGATACTCTAGTACGCGTTCTTTTACTTTCTCAAGCCCAAAATGATCCTCATCTAAAATCGTTTCAGCACGCTCAATGTCCAAAATATCCTCTGTTGCTTCCGTCCAAGGAAGCGCCAGCAGCCAATCGATATAATTGCGAATAACCCCGCTCTCAGCAGAGCTGCCTGGCAGCTTTTCGTAACGGTCCAGCTCGCGAAGCGCCGCTTGCTTCGTCTCGTTTGGCATACCGGAGCTCTCAATTTTATCCCGCAGCTCCTCAACCTCTCCGCCTTTTCCTTCCTTATCGCCAAGCTCCTTTTGGATTGCCTTCATCTGCTCGCGGAGAAAATACTCTCTTTGTGTCCGTTCCATCGAACGCTTAACACGCTGCCCAATCTTCTTCTCAAGATTTAACAGCTCCTGCTCGTCCTGAATGAAAGCAATCAGTGTCTGCAGACGTTCTTTAATATTAGTAATCGCTAGTATCTCCTGCTTTTCCTTTGTTTTCAACGGAAGATGGGAGGAAATTAAATCAGCTAAACGCCCAGGCTCATCTATATCTGCAACAGTAGCAAATACCTCACTGGAGATTTTCTTGGAGAGCTTGATGTATTCGTCAAACTGATCAAGCAGTGAACGCATCAAAGCCTTTTCCTCCAAATCACCTGCTTCCTCATCCTCTAAAATGCGGACAGCGGCATTCGTAACATCTTCTTCCTCCAAAAGCTCCTGTATTTCTGCCCTATGTAAACCTTCTACAAGCACACGTACCGTATTATTCGGCAGCTTCAGCATTTGCTTTACCTTTGCCAGCGTACCGATTGGATACAAATCATCTTTATGCGGCTCGTCAACATTTACGTCTTTTTGCATTACTAAAAACACAATATTATCGTCTATCGCCGCATTTTCAAGCGCCTGTATCGATTTTTCACGTCCTACATCAAGATGCAGAACCATCGTTGGATACACAAGAATACCTCGCAATGGCAGGAGGGGAACAACTCTTTCATTATCCTTCATGTTGTAATAGCACCTCCGATTTATAAATTCTCTGTTTCATTATTGTATATTACAACAGAACTGTTATGCAATTTCTGAGACACTAAGAAAAGTGGCCACGGCCCTCTTACGGAAGAATGTTCTTGGGCGTACAAGGAGCTTTTTCCAATATAAATACAGGTCTCTCCTCTAAAAAAGGACGTAAAACGAAAAATGGACTTCGCTTAAGCAGCAATGCTTAAACGAAGTCAAACGCAAGTAACCGGCTGGGCAGCCGATTGCTGTTTCTTAAAAAGCGTGCTTCTTTTCCACATAGGCCTGCCCAATTATTTTTCAACCGATTATATAGATTGAATATCCCCCTCATTAAAGGAAGACGGAATAGATTCAATATTTGTCCGCGCAGAGGAAGGAGCCGAAACGATCGCTCGTGCCAGTACTTCCTTCATATGCCGAACTGGTACAATCTCAATGCCTTTAATGGAATATAAAATTGGCTGCATATTTTCAGCAGGAATGAGAACCATTTTGGCTCCTGCTTTTTTCGCCGCTTTAATTTTTGCATACACACCGCCTACCGGCTTCACTTCCCCATGAATGCTCACTTCACCCGTCATTGCTATCTCATTTTTTACGTATACGCCATGTACCGCTGAGTATACACCAACCGCCATTGCAATACCCGCAGATGGACCATCTACCGGTACGCCTCCTGGAAAGTTAATATGTACATCGTATCCTTGCGGAAGCAATTCAAGAGATCGAAGAACCGTTGTGACATTTTCAACGGACCCTTTGGCCATGCTTTTACGGCGAATCGATTTTGTCTGACTTCCAATGCTTTCTTCTTCTACAATTCCCGTAATTGTAAGCGAGCCTTTTCCATCAGTCGGTATCGCTGTCACTTCAATTTCTAAAAGGGCCCCCATATTCGGACCGTATACGGCTAAGCCGTTCACAAGACCGATTCTTGGAATTGGATAAATACGTTTTTCATGCTTCGGTGTGAGTTGACTAGAGTGAATGACCCACTCAATATCTTCATCCTGAATATACGAACGATTTTCGTTAATCGCCATGCCTGCTGCAATTTGCACGAGATTAATGGCCTCCCGACCATTTCGAGCATATTGCCCAATCATAGTCAGCCCTTTCCGTCCAATCTCTAAGTTTACTTTGGATGCCGCATTTAAGGCAACCGCTTCAATCTCCTCTGTATCAAGCTCTCGGAAAAAGACTTCAAGACAGCGGGAACGAATCGCTGGAGGAATTTCCTCTGGCGAACGGGTTGTTGCACCGACGAGACGAAAATCCGCAGGCAAACCATTTTGAAAAATGTCATGAATATATGTAGGAATCATCGTATTTTCTTCGCTATAATACGCACTTTCTAAAAAGACCTTTCGATCCTCAAGCACCTTAAGCATTTTATTCATTTGTACCGGATGCAGTTCTCCGATTTCATCAATAAAGAGGATTCCGCCGTGCGCATCAGTTACTGCTCCCTTTTTCGGCTGCGGAATTCCCGCCTGCCCCATTGCTCCTGCTCCCTGATAAATCGGGTCATGCACCGAACCAATAAGCGGATCTGCAATCCCTCTTTCATCAAATCGTGCTGTTGTTGCATCAAGCTCAACAAAAACAGCGGCTGCACGAAATGGAGATTTCGCATTTTTTTTCGCTTCCTCTAGCACAAGTCTGGCAGCAGCCGTTTTACCAACCCCCGGCGGTCCATATATAATGACGTGCTGTGGATTCGGACCGCAAAGCGCTGCTTTTAGCGCCTTAATGCCATCCTCTTGACCAATAATATCAGCAAACGAAGATGGTCTCACTCGTTCGGCAAGCGGCTCTGTCAAGGAAACCATCCTCATTTTCCGCAGCTGCTCCATCTCTTTTCTTGACTCTTTATCAATTGAAATCTTTTGCGTGCGCTGACTTCTAAGCAAATGCCAAAAGTAGAGACCGACAATTACACCTAGCGCCAACTGAATGAGCAAAATAATGTTCGTCCAGCTCATCACAATCCCTCCCAAAGCCTACTATTTTCTTTTAGTATCTCCGAGTAGGGTGTGAGATAAACATAAGAAGAAACAGCAATTGCGGACAATTGCTGTTTCTTCTCTATACGTTACGCTGATGTTTTTGTACCTTGCTCTAATATCGTGCCATCATGAAGCACAAGCTTTGGCGGCGCTCCGTCGGCAACTGTTTCTTGTGAAATAATACATTTCTCAATATCATCGCGGGATGGAAGTTCAAACATCACATCAAGCATAATGCCTTCAATGATGGAACGCAATCCGCGCGCACCCGTTTTACGCTCAATTGCTTTTTTAGCAATTTCAAGCAGGGCTCCTTCTTCAAACTCCAATTCTACATCATCGAGTTCTAGAAGCTTTTGATATTGCTTTACAAGCGCATTCTTTGGCTTTGTCAAAATTTCAACAAGTGCATCTTCATCTAACTGCTCTAGGTTCGCAATTACTGGAAGACGGCCGATAAATTCCGGAATTAAACCAAACTTCAGCAAATCCTCCGGAAGTACATGCGATAGAATTTTTTCGTCATCCACTTGTTTTTTTGCCGTACCGGACTCAAAGCCAATCACCTTTTTGCCCAAGCGGCGCTTGATGATTTGCTCAATGCCGTCAAATGCTCCACCGCAAATAAAGAGAATATTCGTTGTGTCAATTTGAATAAACTCCTGATGCGGGTGCTTGCGGCCTCCCTGCGGCGGAACGCTGGCAACCGTACCTTCCAAAATTTTCAAAAGCGCCTGCTGCACGCCCTCTCCCGATACATCACGTGTAATCGAAGGATTTTCAGACTTGCGGGCTACCTTATCAATCTCGTCTATGTAGATAATACCTTTTTCTGCTTTCTCTACATCGTAATCAGCCGCCTGAATCAGCTTTAACAAGATGTTTTCTACATCTTCTCCGACATAGCCGGCCTCCGTTAAAGAAGTTGCATCAGCAATTGCAAATGGAACGTTCAAAATACGCGCCAAGGTTTGCGCCAATAACGTTTTACCGCTTCCTGTCGGTCCAATTAGGGCGATATTGCTTTTGGACAATTCAACATCATCGATCTTGCTGTTAGAGTTAATACGTTTATAGTGGTTGTATACTGCAACTGCCAAAGCTTTTTTTGCCTTATTTTGTCCGATTACATATTCATCCAAAATCTCACGAATTTCCGTTGGTTTTGGAACGTCCTTGAATTCTACTTCATCGTCCTTAGATAGCTCCTCCTGAACAATTTCAGTACAAAGCTCAATACACTCATCGCAAATATAAACTCCTGGTCCTGCTACAAGCTTACGCACTTGCGTTTGCGTTTTACCGCAAAAAGAACATTTTAATTGCCCTTTTTCATCATTAAATTTAAACATACCTTCACACCCCTTAAAAAGTGCTAGAAACAGTACCCACTATATGTAGAATGAAATTACTACCGTATGTAAATACATATTATGTCACTATGTGCTTAGAAATACAAATTATATGGTTTCATATGTACAGGGCAAATTTTGACAACCTTTAAAAAATATATATTCTGCGTCACCTAAGCGTTTTCCTGCTGCCCCGAAAAAATGATTATAGGCAAAAGCAGACATAGCCTTTTGCCTCTCATCAAAGGAACTTTTTGTCCTTGTATGAAGAGGGCTATCTTGCAGGTAGGAGCAGGCTATGGGAGCTGGATACCTCTCCTTAGAAAAAGCCTTCTTTATAAAACAGGGCACGATCAAGCATCGCGCCCTGTTTATATATGATTTACGCAGTAACTTTGCTGCTTTCCACTAGGAAATCAACTGCTTTGCGAACTTTCAAGTCTTCTTTCAATCCTTCAAGGCTGCCAAGAGCTTGTGTTACAGCCTCAGCTGTCATGTTGTACATTTCAGCCATTTTTTGTACTTCCTCGTTTACTGCCTCTTCTGTTGCTTCAATACCCTCTGCTTCAACAATTGCTTCAAGCACAAGGTTTGTTTTTACGCGGGATTGCGCATCCTCTTTCATTTGCTCCTTTAAAGCAGCTTCGTCTGTACCTGTGAACTGGTAGTACAATTCTAGGTTCATGCCTTGGAATTGAAGACGCTGCTCGAATTCACGAAGCATACGGCCTAGTTCTGTTTCAATCATTGCTGCTGGAATTTCAACTTCCGCGTTTTCAACAGCTTTAGCTACTGCATCATCACGAAGTTTGTTTTCCGCGTCACGCTTTTTGCTTTCTTCTAGGTCTGCACGAAGCTTCGCTTTTAACTCATCAAGCGTTTCAACTTCTTCATTTACGTCTTTTGCAAACTCATCGTCTAAAGCAGGAAGCTCTTTCGCCTTGATTTCGTGTACTTTTACTTTGAACACAGCAGGCTTGCCAGCTAAATCTGCCGCATGGTACTCTTCAGGGAACGTTACTTCTACGTCCTTCTCTTCACCTGTTTTTAAGCCGATCAATTGCTCTTCAAAGCCTGGGATGAATGTACCGGAACCGATTGTAAGAGAGTAGTTTTCGCCTTTTCCGCCTTCGAATGCTACACCGTCAACGAAGCCTTCGAAATCAATTACAGCTGTATCGCCGTTTTCAACCGCGCCATCTTCCTTCACAACAAGCTCAGCTTGCTTCTCTTGAAGCTTTGTCAATTCGTTTGCTACATCTTCATCTGTTACAGTTTCATCTTCTTTTGTAAGCTCTAAGCCCTTGTATTCTCCCAATTTCACTTCAGGCTTCACTGTTACCTTCGCAGTAAAGATTAAGTTTTTGCCCTTTTCTAATTGCTCGATGTCAATTTCAGGGTGCGCAACAGGGAAGATACCTGTTTCTTCCACTGCATTAGAATATGCTTGCGGCAGAATAATGTCTAATGCATCTTGATATAAGGATTCTACACCAAAGCGTTGTTCGAACAACGGACGAGGCATTTTTCCTTTACGGAAACCAGGTACATTAATTGTTTTTACTACCTTTTTGAATGCTGCATCTAATGCTTGATTTACTTCTGCAGCGTCAACCTCTACTGTTAGTACACCAACGCTACCTTCTAATTTTTCCCACTTTGCAACCATTTATTCTTTCCCTCCAACAACGATATTAATAAACTATCATGACTCGGTATGTATGTCCGAGAACAATACGAAACTGAGTAAAGTGCTGTTGCTTTACCTGCTTCACGAAAAAGGCAGGAATCTGTCTCCTGCAACCATTACATTATAACATAGAATATTATCGTTTCAACATCACCGCACGTTCTTTTTCTTTAAAGCGGCAGAAACCCTTCCTGCTCGAGCTTCAAAAGCTGCAAATATGCTTCTTCCATATCTGCTTGGGAGATGCCGTAATGGGAGACAATTTGTTCATCGATCGACGACAGCATAAAGCGTTCACTGCCAATTTTTTCAAGAACAGCAGCCCAAACCCGGACATCAGGAGGAAGAAGAGAAAACGGAAAGACAAGGAACATCATTTCATACCAATACTCCGACAAAGCCTGGATCATCGTTGGATTTTGCCCCCCTGTTCCTCGCTCCGCCTCAAGCAGCACACCAGTAACAAACGCATTTTCTTTTATGTCGGAAAGCTCACAGGGAACAACAGACATGGTTCTGCCAAACTTTGTCACAGAAACCTCATCTCGAACACCGCTTTCCATCAAAAACTGCAGCAAAACGGATTTTACATATGGATGATTGGTATCATCCTGAAGAAAGCGTATAACGAACGGGACAGCCTGAATAGGCCCGCGCTGTCTTAGATTATATAAAGCTTGCAGCTGCTTTGCTGCATCACGCTCTCCTAGTGCCGTCACTAGTTCTTCCTCTTCAGACGATTTAGGGATTCCGCTTTCTAAGCCTTCCATTTTTTCTGCAAAAGAAAGCAACGGGTATAGCTTTTCTCTTTGTTCATCAGAAAGCTTATGATCTCCTAAAGCAAATTCAACAGCCTCTGTAACTGCCTGATAATCATGCTGCTGAAGCAAGATGGAAAGATACATCTCCAGCACCTCAAAAAATAAGATGTCACTCTCCTTTAGCAAGGCTCCGCACCGCCTTCTAGCTTCCTTCAAATCATGCAGCTCCATGAGACAGACAACAGCTGCAAACTCTGATTGCTCATCCTGAAGCCCATATTCACATAGCTGTTCAAAACAGTCCAGCGCCTCGGAAAATTGTTTGTTATGTAACGAATCAAAGCCTTTTTCCCGCAAACGGTCACCCAGATTCGGAAACATCACGACCGTTTTCTCTTTTTCCTCCATACCTTCGCCTCTTTTTAAGGTTTTCTACACTTACAGGTAATATAGCAGAAGAAGATTTGAAACACAATATATGGCATATTTTACATAGCTAGAAACACTTATTTTCTATCTCAATCTTTAAATAAAAACGCCCCTTCGTTTTGGTCAAACGAAGGGGGCGTTCAAGTTACACGTGCAAAAAAGCATGTGTACTTACTTTATAGTAAAATCAGTAACATGTACATTATCCTGTTTTCTTGACCGATTCGCCCACTTCTAGATTTCCAGATCGTTGCAGCTTATTCCACCCAACTCGTGTCCCTTTTATAGCAGCTTGAATAGATTTCCAAACAATCCAAGCCATTACGTAACGATAGAACATCCGTTGCAAGAAAAGAAAAATAAGCGGCCTAAGACTTAGCTTCTCTAATCTAAAAGTAAGTAAGCAAATGAAGAGATCAATCATAAAGAAGCATGTATAAAATAACAATGCCTTCTTTGCATCTCCAGAAAGTATTCCTAAGATAGCCAAAGCATCTGAAACAGGGGCAATCAAAGGTAATGTAAATTGGAATAGCAATATATTAGGGATTGCAATGCACCCTAATGATTTGTGCTTTCTAGCAAAAAAAGCGCGCTTATGCTTCCATAGACATTGTAAAGTTCCATAGGTCCATCTATACCGTTGCTTAAGAAAACCTCTTATGCCTTCTGGTGCCTCTGTATAAGCATATGCATGCTCTTCAACGATGACCTTATAACCTTGACGTAGAATTTGTAAAGTCATGTCCGTATCTTCCGCTAATGTATCATCCGTAAATCCTCCGCACTCCATGATCACCTGTTTACGCCAAGCACCGATTGCTCCAGGAACAACTGTGACACAATTCAGGACACCAAAAGCACGTTTTTCTAAATTAAACCCTGTCACATATTCAATATGCTGACAAGCCGTTAATATATTACGCACATTCCCAACCTTTATATTTCCAGATACGGCAGCAACCTCTTCATCTATAAAATGGCGGACAAGTAATGAAACAGCTTTATGCGAAACAATTGTATCAGCATCGATAGCAATAATGATATCGCCGTTTGCCTTCTGGACTCCCCGATTAATAGCTGAAGATTTCCCGCCGTTTGCTTTGCGAATTAGATGGACCCTTTCATTGGCATGGAAATTCTCAGATACAATCGCAAAGGTTCGATCTTGTGAACCATCATCTACAACAATAATTTCGTAATTGGGATAATCACTTTTTAAAATCGACTGTATGGTCCTTTTTATGACCTTTTCTTCATTATAAGCAGCAATAATGACGCTCACAAAGGGCTGAAATGAATCATCGTCTGTATAAGACAATCGAGTCCGCCTTTTATGCTGCAAAGCAAAGTAAACTAGTATAGACATACGAAGAATAGAGAGAAATAACACACTATAAAACAATAGGGACATCAAGCCTTTCAAGCCAGATATATTTCCTAAAATAACGTTAACACTCTCTACTAACGGACTTTCCTCTTCTTTGACAGAAGGCATAACGTGATTTCTGTCCGTATTCATTAGTTGACTGACTGTTACAAATGTATAACCTTTGCTTTGTAAGCTCTCAATAATCTCGGGAAGCGCTTGAACAGTGCTGTTTCTGTCGCCCCCACCATCATGAAGTAAAATAATATTACCATTAGACAGCCGCTGCATAATATTATCAACAATTTCCTTGCTATTCGTTGCTTTCCAATCCATGGAATCGATATCATAATTAACTGTAAGGTATCCCATTTCAGTCGTATGCAGAAGCCTTTGAAAATCTGAATTTACAGTATTTTCATCATTATACCCATACGGAGGGCGATACAATAAGGAAGAATGTCCAGTAATTCCTTGAATTAAGCGCTGACTCGCATTCAATTCAAGTTTTAATTGGTCATACGATATGTTATTCGTATTCGGATGGAAAAACGTATGGTTGCCAATTTCGTGACCCTCTCTATACATCCGTTTCATAATATCTTGATTGAGCATAGCATTTTTACCAATAACAAAGAACGTCGCCTTTATTTGATACTGATTTAAAATATTTAATATACGTGTCGTATAATCCGGATCAGGTCCATCATCAAAGGTTAGCACCACTTCCTTAGTTTCCGCGTTACTTAAATGCTCTACCTCAAACGATTTAGGTATAGATAGATAGGCCTCGCCTGAAATTTGACCAGAATCATCCAAAACAAGGTCACGCTTTCCCTCTTCCTGAAGCGATTTAACGCGAAAAATATTGCCTTGTCCATAGTTATAGATGCTGTATCCATTCTTTATGTTACGCAGTGCATCAGCCCCTCGATTCTCCAGAATATCCCAAACAGATGGATCTTCCGTACCTAATCTCCATAACGCAACTCCCTTAACACCAGCTGATGAAGCCATTTTTAATTGGTTGTAGAATGTAACACTATCTAAAAACCATAATTCATGCAGCTTATCCTTATCCATATATCTAATATAAGGATTTTTGCTCATATCATCCCATTGGATATGTAATTTTGCCTTATCTGCCATTCTCATAACATTTTCAAAGGATACTACTTCCCCGGGCTGATTGCTTTCCCAATCCCAATCATAACCATAATTGCCCAAACTAACGACAAGCTTCTCCTTAGGTATACGTGCAAGATTTTCTTGATACCATATGGATGAGGATATAGGACCTGGTGTTTGAAAATTCTCATCATACAACATCACAATCATACGATCTGAGTATTGTTGTAATTCATTATAATCAAATGCTTTATCATTTGGAGGCATATCTATTGTCACTAGAAGTCCATCCTCATGAAACACACCATATAGCTCCTTTATAAAGGCTGTAAACAATGCCCTATCATCCGCTTTTATATTTTCGAAGTCTATATTTATGCCGTCATAGCCATACTTTTTAATTTGTTTATGTAAATCTTGGATGAGTTTTGACTGTGCTTGCGGAGAAATCAATAAGTTATGAACGATCTCCTGATTCCACTCACCCTGAACTAGGTTGCTAATTAAAGGAACTACTTTAACATTATGCTTTTTTGCTAGCTGCCCTATATCCTTTTGGATGTCCTCTCCCAGCTCTAAATTAGGCTGCAGATGGAACCATTGGGGGATTAGAATATCTATCGTATCTATATTACGCTTTAATGATCGTTCACTATTCGGGTCCCAATTCACATAGAAGGCATACATATCACCAGTATGTATATCTTCTTTTTGTTGAAGCTTGCTGTTTGTATCATTATATAAAGGTGTAAGAGGATCATTAGTCACTTTCCCTGAGGGCCTAATATTTGAAAATTCATTCACTTCCTTTGTGCCCCATTTTGGCAACAAAGGACTCATATATAAACTTAAACCAGGTATAACTAACAGCATAAGGGAGAGGATGACAAAACTAACGAGAAAACACCTGATTACAATTTGTCTTTTTTTTGAATGATCCTCAAATACAAATTTTCCATTAGCAGTTTCATAGTTTGAGATGGTTTTTTTACGTCGATAGTAGCATAACAGATTCTTAACTTTCTTATACATATCATTTGATAATCTTCTAAGCATGCAGCCACCTAACTTTACAATATTTTTAGCTGAGTCATCACAGTGGAGATATAGTTAAATTTCAAAACATTGGCTGTTATCAGAGTACACTCCCTCCTTCATATTTCAAACTTTTCTAGGCGTTACAACACAAAAAGAGTCAGCCTTATCTATAATCGAATATCTCTTTCCTGAGAACTATTCGGTAACCCAGCCGTCATAGTTCTTGAACAGAGCCGTAGATTTTGCGTCCTTGCTTTTAACAGGCTTTCCTTTGTCGCAGCCAAGTATATAATCAATACTATTTCGCTCGACCTTCATAACAACCTAGCTATTAATCTAATTAATCTAACGCTTAGCCTAACAAAGTTATGCTTGATAGTAAATATATCCAATTGTTAAATTTGTTAAATTTGTATTACTTTCATGACCATACACAACATAATTGCTGATTGTCTTAAAATAAAATCTCAACAATTAATTTATGATTAATTGTTCAGGCAACACAAAGAAAGGGTTGACCCCAAGCGAAATAGACCATTATAGAAACCGTTGATTTTACCTGGGTTCCTTAATGGTCCAATTTCCCCTTCGACCCAAAAGAGGGCATGATTACTCTTTTGGGTCAAAACCATTCATGTTATTGTACGGATAATTCTAACTGCTCGCGCAGTTTCCTGGATAGCTCCTGACGTGTCTGATCCGAGACAATGTAATACCAAGTATTTTCCATCATTTTTCCTTCACCATCGATTTGAATTCCTTCAATGTTATTACGGGTTTCTTTATAATTTTGTTGAATTTTAAACATCTCATCTTGCGTTAAGTTTGTTTTCACATTTTTTTGAATAGCGCTTAAGATCGTCCCATAGTTTGCAAGAGTTTCTACATTCGCACCCTTTTGGATCACAGCCTGAATAACTTGACGCTGTCTCATTTGACGGCCAAAATCACCACGTGAATCGAGCATCCTCATTCGGGAGTATTTTAGAGCATCCTCACCGTTCAAATGCAGAGCCCCTTTCTTAAAGTGTACGCCCTCATACGTAAATTCCAGATCATTATCAACATCCACACCATCTACCGCATCCACAATATCCTTAAACCCTTCCATATTTACTTCAATATAATAGTCCACAGGTACATTTAAAAAATTCTCAACAGTGGCAACTGTTATATCAATGCCTCCAAACGCATAGGCATGATTGATTTTGTCCTTGATTCCCTTCCCAACAATCTCTGTGTATGTATCGCGCGGAATACTTACAATTTTCATAGACTGCTTGCTCGGATTTAGTGTAACCAGTATTAACGAATCTGAACGGCCCCGTTCCCCTCCGCGAGGATCAGCTCCCATGAGTAAAATTGAAATAGGAGCACCCTGCTTCATATCTTCAGACCGTTTCGGTGAAGTATCACGCTTTAACGGCTGATTCACCTCATTCAATGTTTTGGAAACGTTGGAGTATACAGAGTAGACGTATATTCCAACTCCAATAAGAACAAATCCCATAACTCCTGATATCCAAAGTAATAGCTTTCTTTTCATCTTAGTTTCCCCTTTCACGTTATCCAATCTTTATTGCTTCGCAAAAATTACAGAAGTCCTGCTTTTTGATTGCTGAATGCAGTTGATACTATCCTCCTATAGGAGGGCCTGTCCTGAAAGAAAACGATAAGTGCATTCAACAATTCAGCAAATTGAATAACTGTATTGATATGTCAGCGAAAATACTATCCCCCAAGAAACCCCTATCTTCTCTCTTTACACCTGCTGCATCAAGCTGTTGTTTACCTTCTCTATAAACGCAGCAAAAATCTTATTCAGCTTGGCTGTCCTCTACATTTGTACCTTTCACACCAAAGTAGAATTTCGTCTTTTTCTCTATACCAGACGGGAACAAGCCTCGCCAAGAATTACCTTCTAGATAATACTTTAATACGTAAAATTTTGGCAAGTTGATTCTTCTATTCTAATAATAGATCATGCTAAGCTATTGTTTTAGGTAATTCAAAACGGGGCTGGCCAAAAACCGCTAGACAATAAAAATTAAAAGAAGGGTATAAAATAGACCACCATCGAAACCCTTGATTTTACTAGGGTTTCAATGATGGTCTATTTCTCCATTCCAGCTCAAAAAAGAGCATTATTTCCCTTTTGGATCAGTTCCAAGCCACTTCTTTTTCTTTAACGCAGCCGTTCGTTAAAGAAACTTTAATTTGCCGTATTAGCTTCCTATGCCATCCTCTAAAATAATCGTGTTTTCTCCAATTTTTACGGTTATCGAGCTATCTTTATTGTGTTGATCATCTCGTTTTGTTTTTAATCGTTGGTCTACAGTTGTATTTGGAGGTCCTATTACCACAGAGTCATTTATCGGGGCAAGTACCTCTGCTAATTGTTTCGCATTTACGTTGTAGGCAATTTCGAACACTTCTGGAGGCGTGAAACGCAACATATCAGAGCCGTTTGCATTTTCTGGCTGGTCATTATTAAAGAAGAGATGGAGGTGTGCTTCATCTGAGACAGGTGTAATCCAATGCCACCAGCCCATAGGTATAAAGACCACTTGACCTGCCTTTGCCCGGTAATGATGCAACTGCCTAGCATCCGGGTCAAGAATGGAAATGATTGCCTCTCCTGAAATAACGACATCTAGCTCCCAAGCGTTTGGATGCCAGTGAGGTTCCCTTATAAACCCCTTGGTTAGAAAGAGATTAACAAAAGCTCCGCCTACCATAGCAGGTAACTGTGTTGAGGTTACTTCATAAGCAATATTTTTATCATTTCTCTTGAAAAGTACATTATTCCGCGAGTCAAAAAAGAGATTTGGGGTTCCCGTGCTTTTTTTTATGTTCGTATTATTAGGAACATATCCTGAGTTAACCATCCTTTGCTTTCCTCCTTTCACACTATGCCAGTCTAGAAGTATTTTTCTAAATTTAGATACTTTGCTGAATGATGTGTTATTGAACACACTCATTATATGTAGATGTATGGGCATTTGTGTGGGGACAGTTGATGAGCCTTTTCTTCTTACCTGCTTGTAGCAGCTAAGAACGGCCTCAATGCTCGCGCCTTTGATAAATGCTATCCATGCTATTATGAAAAGCAACGTTAGCGAATCAGACGTATTGATCAGGATGGGCGGTGAAGAATTTTCTATCCTGCTTCAACTAACACACCCGTTCGTACTAGTTGAAGCAGGAAATTAAACCATCATCATGTCTTATTTACATTACCATCCAACAAATCCATCAAAGTTGTCCTATCCAGTAATTCGGCAACTGTATCTCTTACAATAGCCCATAATGGTTTGAGTAAACATCCCTCCTCAAGCGGACAACTTTCGTAAGAGGTAATGCTCACGCATCCCATAGGAGCGAGTGGTCCCTCTAAATTCCTAATAACTTCACCAATAATTATTTCACGGGGGCTTCTGCTCAGTTTATATCCTCCGTTAACACCTCTTTTACTTTGAACATATCCATTTCTTTTTAATTGCAAGAGAATCTGTTCTAAATAGTTAACTGGAACCAATGTCCTTTCAGATACTTCATCAATGGAAGTCAGCTGATTGTTGCTGCTGCCTAAACATATTAGAGCACGTAATGCGTATTCTCCTCTACTTGAAATTTTCATCAAAAAATCTCTCCCTTAGAATCATATATCTTGGGTATTCACCTATTTTCAATAAATGAGAGAACCCACTAATATGAAATTCCATATTGTATGATGAGAAACTTGATTAGATTAGTCAACAATTACGAAACCGTTTTTCACTTATACATTTATGCTTTATATCTAGTCTATTCGGGAATTTTTAAAAAAGGAGTGGTTCTTTTGAGAAGGTTAATAATTCTAGCCTTGATAGGTTTAGCAGCACAGCTGGTAGATGGATCTTTAGGCATGGCATATGGAGTTACTTCATCCTCTCTGCTGCTTATGTTTGGGATAGCGCCAGCTGTGGCATCAGCCTCTGTCCACATGGCGGAGGTAGTAACTACTGCTGCATCAGGAGTATCGCACATCCGGTTTGGCAACGTAGATAAACAAGTTGTTTATAAATTAATCATACCTGGTTCTATTGGTGCTTTTATAGGCGCATGTTTCTTAGGTAGTATTCCTGGTGATATAGTGAAACCATATGTTTCTGTTTTTCTATTACTATTGGGATTCTTCGTAATCTACCGTTTCCTCTTTAATTTTAATACTTCACAACAAATTTCAAAAAAGACAGTGTCAAAAAAACAATTGCTGCCGCTGGGGTTTATTGCCGGTTTCCTTGATGCTACTGGAGGCGGAGGCTGGGGGCCAATTGCAACACCTGTACTAATAACTAGCAACAAAATGGAACCAAGAAAAGTAATCGGTTCAGTAGATACAAGCGAATTTGCAATAGCTGTAGCTTCTACTTTAGGATTTCTGTTAACATTAGGATGGTCTCAAATTAACATCCAATGGGTAATTGCATTAATGATAGGCGGACTTATTGCAGCTCCAATTGCTGCTTGGTTAGTCAAGATAATACCGACTAATCTATTAGGCACCCTGGTTGGCGGAATTATTATCATAACTAACATCCGGACTTTATTAGGAGCATTAGATGTATCATATACAGTAAGCGTTTCTACCTATTTAGTACTTGCAGCACTTTGGATAGTTGCTGTGGCAAATGTAATTTGGAAATTAAGAAAGAACCGTGTTAACAGCATTTAACATAGTAAAAAGAAAAACACAATGTGTGATTTCTATCGACACTTTGTGTTTTTTTCATGGTTAGCTAACAGGCAGGTTTGTATAAGATAGACAACAAAAAAAGGGGCTAACCCAAAAGGGTAGTAATGTTCCTTTTTGAGCTGAAATGGAAAAATAGACCCCCATTGACCCCCCCGTAAAATCAAGGGTTTCGATGATGGTCTATTTCACATACTACCATTAATTTTCATTATTTAAGGACTTTTGGATCAGCTCCTTCAACATTATGAGTTATTCAACGGTTTATTCTCCAATAATTTCTCTTTAATTTCTTTTATTGTCAGCCCTTGATTCTCTTTCATTTCTTTTATCTCTGCTAATCGTTTAAGCGCTATGACACGAGGAAATCTTCGTGTTAACCTGGTATCTTCCTGTTTAAAGGGAACCAGTCCCTCCTCGGCATAAAATTTAATGGTACTATATCGAACACCTGAAAGTTGAACCAATTCACTTATGCTTACGTATTCTGAGTTCTCAATTTTCTCTAAACTCCGCTGTCTGCCCATTTCTATTCACCTTTTATGTTGCTGATGCTGCAATTGCAGCAAGTGAGGCATCAATATTCTTAATTGCTTTATCGATGGCATTAATGGTTTCAAAGATTTCTTCTTTACGAAGTTGTTCAATTTTTTGTTTCAACGCCTTGCGCTCAAACTCTGAGAAATAATCGTTTAGCATTTTCTTCACATTTAAAAATAGGACTAAACCTATTGTATGCTCCTCTACTTTTCCTTCTTCTAATAATTCAGCCCGGATTTTCTCAACAATGTAATTACGAGTGTTGGTTAAATCCACATATTTTTTCTTCTGTACAAAAAATAGGATTTCTGTATTTTCAACTTGGAGAATTTCTTTTTCCACAAGGCTCTCTATAACCAATTTATAGATTTCTCGTTGTTTAAATATGTGGTTATAGAAGTAAGATACCCATTTTTTGATTTTTTTCGGTTTTTCTAAAGTCATCAGTTCTAATAGACGATCAAGTGACTTTTCTCCTGTTGGAGTAGAATCCGCGATTATTACTGTATCGTCATCTGTAAATTTTACTTTCCCTTTTAATGATAACTCAACAATACCAGCCATGACGGCTAAGAGCCCGATATGTTGGCGAAAAACAGACTTTAGTTTATTCGTTTCCTTGTCTAAAGCTAACAATACAAATTCTTGAGGAATGGTTAAATCCTTTAACATTATATTTACCTCCTTTTAAATTGGGATTTATGAACGACAATTACTTACCACTTACTACTTATCACTTACTACTTATTATATTCCATAAATAAAAAAATTCCACAAAATAGGAAAAATTTCTCTCCGACTATAAATCAGGTATTCCGACCTGAATTAACCAAAATGACATAAGGCCGAAAAGGCAATTGTTCTTCAACTATCGTATAAATGGTATCGTTGTTATATACAATGGGTACTATAATATTAAAAAGGAAAAATTTATGATAGGACTTTTTTGTTGTAATCATATTATTTAACCTTATTGCCTTTAAAACAAATACGCGATTAACAGCAAATCAAATTGCTCACATTTGGATATTTACAATTGCATTCCAAAGTATCTTTGATTTATATATCGACTTCAAGTATCACGGTTATTGGTATTTTACTAAAAAAGTCGATTGGACAGGACTTCTTCCACATACCATATTAGTTCCACCAGTTAATATGATGTTTCTGAATTGGTATCCATTTAAATTAAAAATATGGAAACAGGTTATGTATATTGCGGCTTGGACAATAGGCATCTTGATTTATGAAGTAATCACATTACTTCCTGCACCATGGGGATATTTTCATTATAGCTGGTGGGGATTGCAGTACTCAGCAATTGTTGACCCTATACTTCTTCTTATCTTGTTAAGGTATTATAAATGGGTATGTCGTCTGGAAAAAAAGTTATTAACAATTGAAAGTGAGTAAATAATCGCCCCTACGTAGTTAAACGTAAGGGCTTAGTCTCATTCTTTGTTAATTAGTTCTTTGCAATGTTCGCACTCGTGTAAATATGATTCATGTTGCTCTTCGATCTTCCAACCGCAGCCGCGGCATACTTTCGCAGGAATTCTTTTATAAAATTCCAAGTCCTCCATAGAAAACGCCCCTTTCAATATCGTTTTATTGGTACTGTTGTATTATTAAGCAAGACTGTAATTAAATACTGTTACATAATGCCAATGTAAAAAAGAAGACCATAGCGTAATGTACTTACGAATATGAGGCGTTGTTAAACCAGAAATATGGGTAATAGATTTCATGTTAATGAAAATAAAAAAGGCGTTGATTTAACGATCCTAGACCGCGTAATCAACGCCTTTCTTATGAAGCGTCCCAGGAGAGATTCGAACTCCCGACCGACGGCTTAGAAGGCCGTTGCTCTATCCTGCTGAGCTACTGGGATATATAAATCTTTTTCTTCTTCTCAGGACAATGGTCACTTTCTAAGCTTAGGCCGTTATCGCAATTAAAATTGGAATTACTCCAACAATAAGTATATCTAAGCAATTTGGAACAAATATTATAACTGTTGTAAATCAAAAGGAGGTGGCTATAATGAATGCACAACGAGCGCAAGAAATTTCTGCTTCACCAATTATGGCTAATGTAACCTGTAATGGGGAACGCGTCTACATTGAACATGTAGATGAGCAAAAAGGAACAGCTACAATCCATTCCCTTGACAACCCAAATAATAAACAAAGTGTTTCTGTATCCAGCCTAATAGAACATTAATTGTCAACCATTTTCTTACCTTTAGTGAAACACCACTCTAGATGTGGTGTTTTTATATTTAACTCAGATATCTTTTGAGCAACCAAAGAAACAGCTGCATGGAAGGACAACTTATTGGCTGCGATACAAACCCAACAGACAGATGTTTCGTTTCACGAGAAGATATGAAAAAAGAACGACTTTTGCCGTTCTATCCTTGTTTATTCGCTTCGCCCCAAGCCGTCACCCCATAATACTTACCTTCGCCGTTACCGTCATTCATTACAACATCAAGATCGTGAAAATATCGGTGAAGTGTTCGAAGGTCGCCTTTGTCTTCATTCGTTTCAAGCTCTTTCGCCAAATTGCGAATTGCTTCGAAATCCTTTACCAAATCGGCATTCTCTTTATATCCCATTGCGTCAATCTCAGAAACAATAGATTTTGCTGCGGAATGTATGTCATCCCATCTTGGATTATTGATATTGTTCCAACCCGTAAATTCATTCATTTTACGGTGATACCAAGAAATGAATCCCGAAGCATTTTCACTGTCCAACGATTCAATTTCTTCGTCTGCTTCCGTCGTTTGCGGGCTTTCTTCAGGCTTTTTTTTGACGGGTGCTTCTTCTTTCGTTGCTTCAACATTCTTTTCCCCTAAAACATACGGTGTGACCGTGTAAACACTCCAACAAACAGCACCCGCGATCAAGATCCAGAATGTTGTCCAAATAATTTTCCCCTTCAAATGAGATACCCCTCTGCATATTTTTAGTAATTATTTACACATCTTTATTATAATTAATAAAATGAATATTTTAAACCACTATAAATAGAGTATTTGATAAGCAGGAGTTGGGTAAAAAAGACCGTGGGCAATAGATGCTTATTAAGCCTGTTAAAAAGTGGTGTCAATTTTCTTCTTTAGCTAACTGGAGCTCTCGAAAGTAGGTTCCCTCCATGAAAAGCAATGCTTCTCTTAGGAGGTTGGGGATATTGCTTTTGATGAAGGAAATTTAGGATCATCTCTTTTTGAACTTACTTAGGAAAGATAAGTTCGAAAATGAGAATAAGGCCTTTTTATGGAGTATACATGCACTAAAGCTTTAGCTTGAAATAATTTAAAGTGGTCTTTAATATTTCATTCGCAGGGAGATGTATGGAAATGGAAGAACAAAAGCAAAAACAATACGCTGAATACTTGTTAGAATGGTGTAATCATATATATTGTCATTGGGAAAATATGAAACCGAGGTTTTCAAGACTCTTTGATTTAAAAACTGTAGATGAATGGGAAGAGTTATGCTGCGAATTAAAAGAAAAATTACAGGGAGATTTAAGAGCGGATTTTGTTGAGTTCCAGATAGCTAAAAGTTTATATGAACAGTGGGAACTGCTATACAAAGAATCACAGGCTTATCTGGCATCGGAAAATGAGCGTCAGTACTAATAAGTTATCATACTATTTGTTTAGCAAAATCAAAAAAGCCGATTTTCCAAGTTTGGGAATCGGCTTTTAAAATTTTATTCAACTAAATTTTCCTCAATATTGCTTATTGAGTGAAAACATAAATGTCTTTGTAGTTGGATCATAGTGTACATAGTACCTATATCCATTCCCAAAAACTTCATAATCTTGAGTCAATATATTTCCTCCGTAGCCGAGATGCTCCAGAAGCTCAGAGGTATCTGTACCTCCACTCAATCCAAGCCACCAATTTAAAAAGATACCAACAGTTTGATAAAATTCATCACTATCTTTTGCTGCTGGCGATTGGTCATCCAACCCAATCACGACTTCCATAATGTCGTTTGTTTTAGCATGAAATGCAATTGTAAATGGCATGCCATTTGGGAAGACAGCTCTGAATCTAGTACCGTCTTCAAGATGTTCTATATCCCCAACTTGCTGAAGCTCATATCCAATTTGAGTCGAATATGCATTAAAGTTAAGTAAAAATTGCTCCATCATTTCATCAGGAAGAGCATTAGGTTCGAGAAATGATAATGGGATTGGCGCTGGCACTACATATTGCGGCGGTCCTGGTTCTGGTTCTGGAGTTGGAGTCGGAGCTGGCTCTGCATCTGGTCTCGGATTAGGCTGTTGTGAAGGTGTTGGTTTCGGTTGTTCAGAATTGGGATTAGCTTTTTCATTAGAAGCATTATTACTAAAGCACCCCGTAAAAAGCAAGGATGATAACAGAAGAAATGAAACAAATATTACAGCTTTCCATTTTTGCATACAATCATCTCTCCCAATTGTTAAAGTAAAATACACCTACAACATTACAATATGCTTATATGAATGTTCACTTGCTCCTCTATACACTGCATCTTACAATTTCATTGGCTCTGCACAATTCCAATAAACACGCACGTAAAAAAGCGAATGCTTCCTTTCCTCTTTGATGTAAACTCTGTTAGCACTACATCTTTTCTCATGCCTTTATTTATAGTCTTCTGCCCCCATGTAACGACGGGCATTTGCGCCCGCTGCTATCGCCAAAACCTTGCGAAACGGAAGTGCTGAACCCCCTGTTTTTTTGAAGGCACGCGTCCGCCGCGACCCTTCGGCTAGCAGAATCGGAAAGAAAGTACAAGTTTTAACGGCGGAAACGCGGGAAATTCGGAATTTATCAATTAACATCTGCTTGCATATTGCTTGTGTATAGCGGTAAAATTAGAACATAGGTTCGATTCTGAAAGGCGGTTATCGTAATGAAGGAATGGCGACCAGCAACGTTTATATCGGAGCAGATGGCCATGCTAGATGGTTCGCTCCCCGCACAAACGAAGGTCAATCAACCACAAATGGATGACCCAGGGCTAGAACAATTCGAGGCGATTGTAGACGATGCATTGGAGAATAACGACCTGCTGTACGTCGACTTCTGGCGAAATGGATATATAGCGCACGTTAGCGGGCATGTGCATTACTACGATACACAACGGAATCAGCTTCGCATAGTTGACGTTAAAGGAAAAGTGCGTTACATAAACGTAAAGGACATCGTACATATATCGACGGATTAAACGTAAATCGAACTTGTGTAAATGGTTAAAATTACGGAGGGTTAAACGTGGGGAGGTGATACCTTCGATATTGCATATCGTATATTCGATGCGAAGAAGATCCGATGCTGATACGTCGGGTAATGCTCCGTACTTATTTTTGGAGCGATAGGAGGTACATGTTAATTGCTCTTTATTTAACGGCATCATAACGTGAGGATGCATACCTTCCGGCTCTTTCGCTTTAATGAATAGATCTAGCGCCTCATCAAACGTTAATAATTCCGAGACAGGTGCACGCTGAACTACTCGCTTCCTCCCCCCTGGTAAACTTTCGCATAAAACCAAAAACGCCCCCTCTCAACTGGTAAATAATCCAACGAAAGAGAGCGTAACGATCACGCGTTCACACGTGAATTTTAGCGGTTTCCGACGTACAAAAAAACGCTAGTCATTACGTATGGGATTATCGTTAACCCTAACGTACAACTAGCGTTTTCTTATGAAAGCGTCCCAGGAGAGATTCGAACTCCCGACCGACGGCTTAGAAGGCCGTTGCTCTATCCTGCTGAGCTACTGGGACATACTAGACATATTGGAGCGGGTGATGGGAATCGAACCCACGCTATCAGCTTGGAAGGCTGAAGTTCTACCATTAAACTACACCCGCACTTGATAATTAAGCAACGTCGTCCTATCGACATTTTTTATTATATTCGCATCCATAGCGAAAGTCAACACTTTTTCAGCTAAGTTAGAGATTTTTTCTCTAACTTAGCTGAAAAGCATGCTGCGCGGCAATACTTCCACTTAAATCATAAAATGTCACAGAAGCGTCATGACCTTTCACTTCCAAAATCGCGTATGTTTTCTCCTTGCGCAGGCGCGGCAGCAAAATGCTTCCTGGATTGATGAGAAGAACGCCGTCTACAACCTCTGCTCCCATAATATGCGAGTGCCCGAAGCATGCAACATGTGCCCCGGCTTCTTTTGCCCGGTACAGCAGGTTTTGCATTGTAAACTTCACATTATATAAATGACCGTGTGTGACAAACAAGCGAATGCCTCGTACGTCCTGTATAATTTCATTTGGATACGAACTGCCGAAATCACAGTTACCGTTTACGACCTGATAACCTTGCAGCTCGTTCTGCTGCGGCGAAAGCTCAGAATCGCCGCAATGAATCATGACATCTACTTGATTCTCGTACTTTCGCTTCAGCTCTTCCAACTCCCCAGTTAAACCATGACTGTCACTTACAATTAAAGCCTTCATCATTCTCCCCCATTACAAACCATCAAAATCGTCAGACTTCTCCTCTAGAAACCACTCTGGAATTTTTTGTTCAAGCTTGCGAAGTGCACGGCCGCGGTGGCTTATTTTATTTTTTTCTTCGGGAGACAATTCTGCCATCGATCGTTTAAATTCTTCTACATAAAAAATAGGATCGTAGCCGAAGCCCTTATCTCCACGCTTTTGCTCTAGGATTTTCCCTTCACACGTTCCATTTACAACCACTGTTTTTTTGTCTTCCTCTGGAAACGCAACGGCGAGCGCACAATAAAAACGAGCTGTCCGCTTCTCTTCCGGGACATTTTTCATTCCTTGCAGCACCTTCTGCATGTTTGCCTCGTCAGACTTCTCCTCGCCCGCATAACGCGCAGAGCGAACACCCGGCTTACCATTTAAAGCGTCAACGATGAGTCCAGAGTCGTCAGCAATTACAATTTGCTCAAGCTGCTTGCTCAAGCTTTCTGCTTTAATAATTGCATTCTCTTCAAACGTATCGCCTGTCTCCTCTACCTCTTTAACATGCGCGTAATCATAGAGAGATTTCACCTCTAAATCAAATTTCTCAAATAATCGTTCGAATTCACGAACCTTACCTGTATTTTTTGTTGCTATGACTACCTGCTTCATACTCACCCCAGCCTTTATCCAATTTTTTGCGCAATTTCACCTAACGCTTCTTTTTGCATCTCAATCAGCTTCAGGATACCCAATTCTGCCGTTTCCAAAAGCTGCTGCAGTTCTTCTCTGCTGAATGTCGCTTCCTCGCCCGTTCCTTGCAATTCCACGAACTGTCCTTTACCGGTCATCACAACGTTCATATCGACCTGCGCCTTGGAATCCTCAACATAATTTAAATCAAGCACAACCTCTGCATCCTCTACCATTCCAACAGAGGTTGCCGCTAAATAATCCTTAACAGGAACGTCTGGAAGCTTTCCAATCTCAACAAGTTTTTGAAATGCCAGCACCATCGCGACGAATGCTCCTGTAATCGAAGCTGTTCTTGTGCCGCCGTCCGCTTGGATAACATCACAATCAATCCATACCGTCTTCTCCCCAAGCATGTCCAAGTCAACAACAGCGCGAAGCGCACGGCCGATCAAGCGTTGAATTTCCATTGTGCGTCCTGATACCTTTCCTTTGCTGGATTCCCGAATTGTGCGCTGCTCCGTCGCGCGAGGCAGCATCGCATATTCCGCTGTAATCCAACCCTTCCCTTTTCCTCTCATAAAAGGCGGTACACGATCCTCAACACTTGCCGTACAAATTACCTTCGTATCTCCGACTTCAATAAGAACAGATCCCTCAGCATGCTTTATGTAGTGTGTTTGCATATGTATAGGGCGCAACTCATCCTTTTGACGTCCGTCCGCTCTCATAAAAAAACCTCCTTGCCATTCTACCTGTAGTATAGCCTATCTGCACTTATATATGAAAAAAGAAGAAGGAGAGCCTCTCTCTCCTCCATCCTCACAAGTATATCAAATTCTATTCCTTAAAAACTACCCGTATTGACATTTTGTGGTCGTGTCACCGGCTTTGTCAGCTTCTGACCTTGCTCGTTTACAATATCAGGCTTGCCATTTACCTCAATAGATACACTGTTAATGCCTTTTTGCTCGGTTAAAGATAGAACAAGGGAATTTAGTACATATGTCGAAATAATATTTTTATCCGGGCTGCCATAAATATTTTCATTAAAATTCAACGTGACTTCTCCGTTTTCGTACTTTGGTTCATCCAGCAGCTTTACGTCATGATTCAAATCACTTGAGAGCTTAGACTGCGGAGATGGCCCTTTGACCAGCTCCTTAACAACTGCTGCTAATTCGTTCTTCTCACTGTTTGCAATGCGGCGTGTAACAGGAACGTAATAATACGTTTGCTTATTTGTTTGCGCTAGGAAGTAAAGCGTCACTGGCTTTGTATTTGTAACGTCCGCTACTTGTTCATCATCAAAGTTGATGCCATCTGCGCGGCTCACACCATTGCCAATTGGCGTTTTATTCACCGGCATCATCGTGAGATCCTTTCCGTTTATGCGGAACTTCACCTGCTTCACTTCTTTAAACTGTGTCAGTGTCCACGTAACGGCTTCTACAATACGGCGTTCCTCTTCTTTTTTATAGTTTTTAAATTCCTCAGAGAAATCAGCTATTGCCACACCGTCTTTTACATCTACGCCGTTAATTTCTGTATCAGCCGGAAGCACTGCCTCAAATCCGTTCGGCAGCATGCCCGTGACTGGACCTTCCTTCACTAAATATTGCAGCGCTTGTTTGATAACGGCATTATCCTGCGGAGTAGGAATTGCCAATGTTTGCGGAACAACATAGCCGTTTTTATCCACTAAATACAGCTCTCGATTGACCGCTTGGGTCTTTTCTCCCTGTTTAGCCGTTGGCTCCGTTTTTGTGCTTGCTCCTTCTTGATCCTTATATGTCACTTCCTTTGGCGGGTCGATTTGCTCCGTTGCTGTTTTGTTTCCACCTATCCCACAGCCTGCCAGTACAGCAGTGCATACAATGGTGCACACAATCCATTTTCGCATGCCATTCCCCTCCTCATACGGTTTGTACTATATGTATACGAGCCCTTTTTTCGTTTAGACCAGAAGCGCTGAAATTTCTTGTCCATATAAGAAAAACGAAATCGGCCCGCTTTGCTCGTGAAGGGGGACGGTTCTTCGAACGATGAGACGCTTTTTGCCACATTGGTCGGAGTTCTTTTCCTCACAGTGAGCATACCGATGAAGCTAGACAACCCAAAAAGAAAGGCTCCCGTGATCGGGGAGCCTTTCTTACGTGGACAATGCCTCCTTATAAAGAAATATGCTGGACATTTTCAATCGGTTGCCCGAACCAGCTAGAGGCGATTTCTTTAAATTTATCTGTTGGACCAGTTGTTAAAAATAAATGCTCACCGTGCCTATCCTCTTGATGTAATAAACCGCTGTGATACAAAATTGTGCTTACCTCACGTGCAGTTTCATCCCCAGAGCTAATTAACTGAACGTCATTTCCCATGACTCGTTGAATCACGGGCCCAAGGATCGGATAATGTGTACACCCGAGAATTAATGTATCAATATTCGTCCTCTTTAACGGCGCAAGCGTACATTCAACAACTTCTAACGCCTCATCCTCCCCAAACATTCCATTTTCCACTAAAGGAACGAACGGCGGGCACGCAAGGCTTTCTACCGTAACCCGATTGTGAATCGCGCGAAGCGCATGTTCATACGCCCCACTCGCAATTGTCCCGACTGTACCGATGACACCGACATGGTGATTCTCTGTCACCTTCAGCGCCGTACGCGCCCCTGGATGAATCACGCCGATAACCGGAATCGGCAGCTCTGCCTGCATTTCCTCTAACACAACAGATGTTGCTGTATTACATGCGATAACAAGCATCTTAATATCATATGCCAACAGATAGTTGGTCAATTCCCAAGTAAACCTCCGTACCTCCTCGCGCGGACGCGGACCGTACGGACATCTTGCCGTATCTCCTAAATAAATGATGCGCTCCTTCGGCAGCTGACGGATGATTTCTCTCGCTACCGTTAGCCCGCCGACACCGGAATCGATAACACCGATTGCTCTGTTCAAAAAATCGCCCCATTTTCTGTCTGTATACTGTTGTCAGCAGGCGTAATCTCTCCTCTGGCAAACCATTGTCTATTTTCCACTTTTTCAAATAAAATTGCAAGGCTTTATGTATAAAGAAAACTCACCGATTGGCGAAGACAGAGGCGTAGTTGCACTTACACTTTGTTCCTAAAACTTCCTACTGCGTCGAATTTGCTTCGAGCGGGAAATTTATACTTTCTTAAAGTGCAAAGAAAACCGGCCTTCCTGCGGCGGGAAGAAAGCCGGCTGATTCCTATAATTCCAACTCTCCCATACGGAGAAGCTCTACTACTGCCTGCGAGCGCCCCTTCACTCCAAGCTTTTGCATAGCGTTTGAGATATGATTACGAACTGTTTTCTCACTGATAAACAATTCTCCCGCAATCTCTTTTGTCGTCTTATCTTGAACGAGTAACTCGAATACTTCTCGTTCCCGCTTCGTAAGTAATGGTTTAGATGCAAAGTCTTTTTCCTTCAAGTGCTGTAACCCTCCTTGCTTAAACAGCGCTCCACATGTTTTGGGATGGGTATCTATTTAGTCATAGCATTGTATGAAAAGGGTGCTTGCAACGTGCATGAAAAGAAGGAGTTTTCTAAAGCGGTTACGAAAAAAATTCATTGAAGCCCGTATACGAGAGGCTGGCTCTTGTCCCGTTTTCTAGATATCTTATTCAACTAAAGCGTCCGTTACTTTAAAAAGAAATGAATAAATAGTTTATTTTATGGTAAAAGCATAGAATAAACCCGTCATTCCAACGGGGCAGGAAGTATAATATCTTCAAATTCTATACACATTTTTCTTTATAAGTTACTCTTTAAATTTAATTTCATCACTTTAATAAGTAATGGTTCAAAAAGCCGAATTAATAAGCATCAGCTCTTTTATGATCCCTAGGTATGTTTTTTAGTCTATATTATTAATCACCTTAGTCTTCTGTCACATTACCGAGATTCAATGTATGTATGGGACTGCCAAAAGCCCTTCAGTTAAGCGATTTGAAGGGCTTTTGTGTTCATATAATTAGCGTTCTTAGAAGAAAAGTATTTGGTTTATTTTAACATCCATTAGTTAAATACGGATAGCTAGAATTGTAATGATAACTATACCAATTACCTTTAACTTTTGTAAAAATTATACTTTAAAAGTTATAACAGGCCCAACATTTGAAGACCATGAAAAATTCCGTTATCTTCAACCGATTTCGTAACATGTTTTGCAACCGCCTTAACCTTTTCTTCTGCATTCCCCATTGCCACACTATTTTTTACAGTTAGGAGCATTTCTATATCATTCAGCCCATCTCCAAAGGCATATTGACGTTCTTGTGGAAATCCTAGTTTTTGAACTATCTTTTCAATCCCTTTGGCTTTTGACCCTCCCTTTGGGAGAACATCGACTGAAACAGGATGCCATCTCACAAAGTCAAAGTCCTGAAATTTCTGTTCGTATTGTTTTTCTTCTCCTTCCGGACAAAAAAGGAGAGTTTGATACAGTTCGCGTCCCTTGTAATAATGTGGGTCATGCGCAGGAAAACGGCTAATTTTCAATGTATCAATGCTTTCCTTAATGTAGGTATGCTCTGGAACATTCGCTTTCATATCTTCATGGTCCATAAAGACAACAGGATGATTGTTATGAAGAGCTGCTTCTGTTAACTTTTCAAGGGATGGGATATTTAATGGGTTTGTATATAACACTTCACCATTTAACACGACGTATTGACCGTTATAACTAACAAAAGTATGAATATCCAACTCTGTTCGTAAATCATCAAACATAAAAGGGGCTCGTCCTGTTGCAATGGCTACTTCATGTCCATGTTCCTTTAATTTAAAAATTGCTTCTTTTGTTGAAGAGGGCAACTCTTTATCATGGGTAAGCAGGGTTCCATCTATATCAAAAAAGATAACGCTTCGTTTCATCATTTGTGTTCCAACTTTCGATGTATATTTAATTTAAGCTCATTTATAGCACTTGGAATTAGCTATATTAGCATTCAGCCTAGACACTCATATAACTTAAATCATTTTAATTCTTTCTAATTACAATTCATCATACCCATAAATAGCGACAGATGCACACGTTCAAACCGTTCCTCTCTCAATTAGTTCAACAGGGATTTCCTTATTTGATGAATCACCATTTACAGCTTGAAGAAAAAGGTTCTTTCCCATATCCTCAAGAGGAATTTCTATTGTTGTAATATTCATCATTTTAGCTATTGGTTGATTATCAAAACCGATTATTGCAAGTTCATCTGGTATTGATATGTTCTGATTTTGACAACAGGTAACAATTCCAGCTGCGACTTGATCACTTGTGACTAACAATGCTGATGGCGGTGCATCCATTTCATTTATTTGTTTTATGACTTTTTCACCGTCCTCAAAATACAGGCACCCGTCAATAATATAGTCAGGCTTATACGGTAAATTATATTTTTCAATAAAATCTCTATATGCACGCTCCCGATCTTGACTATTTGTTCCTGACTTCCTGCCAATACAATAACCAATTTTTTTATGACCTTTATGATACAAATATTCTAATGCTTCAAAAAAGATCTTGTAGTGGTTTACAAAAGTGGATGCTACGTTTCCTTCTTTGATGTTTTCACATAATACAATTGATCCAAATGGCACATGCTCTTCAATCGTGGACAAATCACAGGTTCTCGAACAAATAATTAATGAATCAATCTGTTTTTGTTTTAACATCTGTAAAGCTTCCATTTCCCTACTCTCCATGTAATCGGTTTGAAATAAGACCAACTTATAGTTATTTTCCAATGCTTGCTTTGCTATCCCCTTTAATAATAGAGCAAAATAAGGATGATCCGAGAAAGGGAGAACTACACCCATCAACTGCGTTTTTCCCTTACTTAAATGAACAGCATTTATATTTTTATGATAATTGCTGACCTTGATAGCCTCTAAAACAGCATTCCTCTTTTCTTCACTGACATATGGATGATTATTTAATACACGAGAAACGGTTGTGACGGATACTCTGGCCATCTTTGCCAAATCTTTAATATTTGTCATATGCTCACCTTTTCAAAAAACACGGTAATCATCATCAAAAACTCTAAGATGATCACCTGTCGATTATCTGGATACTGCTTGTAACTCTTCAAGAGTTTGTTTTAGTGTTCTCAGGAATACCCTTCAAATTTACTGAGAGGTGAAGGTTATTTTTTATTTGAGTTCTCTTCATTAAATTGAATGAAATAATCATCAAGAGATTGGATCGATCTCACTTCCATCGGTTGTCCAGATGCCTTTAAACAAAAGTAAGCTGACAAATAAATAACAAAGCAAAGTATACTTAATGCAAACATAAGATTTTCTCCTCGCTTTCTGTTATTTGTTATGAGTGTAGATTATGAAACGCATACCATGTCAAATGGAAAATTTGACGAAAATAGTGTAGATCATCATAGAAAAAAGGAGCATTTAAACTCCTTTTTCGGATGTCTACTTTAAACTATCAGAATAGTTGAACAAAAATCCTGTATACCATATTCACACCAAGTTAACATAAGGCGACATTACTGGCAGGAAAGTTTCTAAAAAAACAGAAACGGCAAGGGTTTTCCACCCCTGCCGTTTTTTATGTATGCATATTTTTATCTAGCTTCCTCACAGTAATGTTTTACAAAAGAGGCACTATTCCAACAAACTTCATAACAAAAAGACAAAATTTTATAATTCAGTACGGAAACGGTGACACTATGGCAGAAAGGAGCTGATACAAATGACCAACAAACAAAACGATGCTTTACAGAAGCAAAGCAGCAGCATTTCAGACAGACAGTATACCCCTGAGGATTACACCAAAAGTGATAGCTTGTCTCAATCGTTTGCGGTTACACACGAGCAGGTAAGCGATACGTACACAGAAGGAACTGTTGATGGAGTTATGGAGAATGTGGCAGGGAAGGATATTAAGCTAGAAAGAAAAGGATATGACATCAAAAAAATGTAGGCTGTACATGCAAGAAATAAAGATAAGCCTTTCAATTGGCAATGATTTGTACTTATGTTTTCCGCGCGTATATCACACATTATAAAGGCTTCAAGCAAACACTCTATACGATAGGAGGGGTTACGATGTTTCGACGAAACGGAATCGGAACCATTTCTGCTTTAACAGCTGTCGGGATTGGGATTGGAATTGGCGTAGCTGCATCTCGTATGATGAGAAATGGCGGTATCCAGTTAACCGATATGATGTCTCCAAATAAGCAAAATCAATCACAGCACCGAAACAATCAAAATCAATAAGAACGCAAAGAAGCTCATCCTATTTCTTTTCAAAGGATGAGCTTGTTACACATCAGCCGATTTTCTCCTCTGAAAGAACAAACCGCGCATAAAACGCGCGGTTCAGGCGAAGTTTATTCATCGAAGCTTTCTCCATATGTTCTCCTGCGCACAAGGTGTTTTTCCTTTTGTGCTAGAGGAGATTCTAGAAACGGGGGCAAGCCGATAAACACGATGCTTTCTTATACTAAAAATAGAGAAGGGCGGCTGCCATCCTCTATCCTTAGTGCTGCGCTACAGCTTCCGTTGATGTTAAAGGCAAAATCAATACCTCTACACGTCTGTTTTTTGCTCTTTCTCCATCCGTATCGTTCTTTGCTACTGGACGATACTCCCCATATCCAATCGCGCTGAATTTATCACGCTGCAGGCTTGCGTCACTGTCTAACAATACCTTCATGAAATTCAAGGCACGCTGAGAGCTTAAGTCCCAGTTGGATGGATATTTGGAATTGGAGATCGGAACATTATCTGTATGACCGGAAATCATAACCTCACGAGGCATAGCTGCCTTCAAGAGCTTGGCAATCTCCTTTGCCAATTGGCCGGCTCCCGGCTTTACATCTGCTTTCCCAGAATCAAATAATGCATTATCAACAATTGTAACCATGAGGCCTCGATCAGTAAGCGTTGTTTTTAGCGATAGCTTTAAATTATTTTGACTAATCGCTTGCTCAATTTGCTCCTGAAGCTGCTTAAGCTCTTCCATTTCCTTCTTCTTTTTCAATGCTTCCTGCTCTTGCTTTAGCTGCTCTTCTGTTTTCTGCGCCTCCGTCAAGTTTTCCTCGGTTTTCGCCTTCTCCTCGCTCAAAAACTCCTTCTTACCAGTCCCGCCCTTAAGCTCTTCATTAAAAGCAATCGCCATTTGCTTAAACTTCTCGGCATCTACGCTGCTCATCGCAAACAATACAATAAATAGCGCAAGCAAGAGCGTCAGCATGTCCGCATATGGAATCAGCCATGTTTCATCAATATGTTCCTCATGCTTTTTCTTCTTAGCCATTGTCCTTCGCTCCCGCTGTTTGCTCTAACTTTTTGCGTTCTGTTTCGGATAAAGCTCCAAGCACTCTATTTCTAATTAAGAATGGGTATACCCCCGCCTGCAGCATCAGCAAACACTGTAAAATCAAGCGTTTCTTATCTAATTCATCGGCAGACTTTTGTTTTAGCTTGTTCGCAAAAGGATGCCATAGTACATAACCGCTGAAAATACCGAAAATCGTAGCAATAAACGCGCCTGAAATTGCGTGGCCAAGCTTGTCCATGTCAGACAAATCTCCTAAAGCGGCAACAAGGCCAATTACAGCGCCTAATACCCCCAGAGTCGGAGCATATGTGCCGGCTTGCGTAAAGATACTTGCCCCTTTTGCATGACGCTCTTCAATCGCCTCAATTTCAGCCTCCATAATGTCCTTTAAATCCTCGGCTGTTATCCCATCGATTACAAAGCGCATGCCTCTTAAAATAAAATCATCCTCTACTTCCTTTAGTTGCGCCTCAAGAGAGAGAATACCATGCTTTCTGCTTTCTGTTGCCCAACGAACAAACAATTCTAAAATATCCTGATAAGATAAATCCTTCTTTTTCGTTGTAAAAATAATTTTGAACAGCTTCGGCAATTTCTTTAGATGACTTCCTTGTACCGCGATACTAACTGCTCCTGCCGTTCCGACGAAAATAATCATTAAAGCTGCCGGGTTTGCTAATGCACTTACATCGGCACCTTTAAAAATCATTCCCACGACTACTGCAACAATAGCTAACACGATTCCTACCAACGTTGCGATATCCATTTGCTGTTTCCTCCCACCAAAAAACAATCAATCTAAATATTAATATAAACAAACTTCTACTATATTATTCTATAAGAATATAGAATAAAAAAATAGCTTTTTTACAAAAAAATATATCTTCTTTTTCTGAAAACAGGATGAATTCAAATACTTCATCTAACTCAGGCAGACATGTTTTACAATACTTTTATATTCAATTTCTTCTATATCTAATTATATGCGTTTATTTAAAAAAACAATAGATATAATCTTAGATTCCCACTAACTACCTTGTAAGTTCACTGGAAGTTATCTAGATGTTATCGACTAAGCCTACATGACAGCATTGTGTATATAGCATTCTATTTAAATAAACTCTTCATACAAGAGATTTATCCTTCCATGAACCTTTTATAATCCACTAAATCATAATAACTTATCCTTATAATATAAACCGCACCTCAAAAAAGGTATTTGTAAAATAATGAATGATTTTCCATTGTTTGCTTATCCTATAACTTGGGTGATGAAACATGCTGCTGAAATTTCGAGAGTATCGTGCTGTTTTACTAGCATGCGCGATAATTGCTCTTTTTCTCCTTCCTCTATACGTACTGGGGGAAGATGCACATATTCGTATGCACGATAATTTAGATTCCAATATCGCTTGGTATAAGGTACTAAAGGAGAGTGGACAGCTGTTTGGGGCAATCGACGCAACGATTCCTCAGGTTATCAATGGATTGCCTCGCAACACATTTGGAACAGAATTTAGTCTTCTCGTCTGGCTTCATACGCTGCTTCCTTCTATGCTTGCTTATGCAGTTAGCCAAACGATTGTCCGCTTTGTTGCTTTTTTTGGAATGTATTATCTGCTTAATGATCACATTATTCCACAAAGAGACACGAATTGGATTTCTGCGGGAGTTGCCTTAACCTTTGCCTTAACTCCTTTTTGGCCGTCCGGCATGTTAAGTACGCTTGGGCACCCTCTTGCTCTGTGGGCATTTTTGCATATTCGCCGTCACACGGCCTCTTGGAAGCACTGGCTTGTTATCCTTCTGCTGCCGCTGTATTCAAGCTTCGTGTTAGGCTTTTTCTTTTTTCTAACTGCAATGGGAATACTGTGGCTGGTTGATATCCTGCGGACTCGCCGCCTCAATCTTGTATTTGGGGCGAGTATCGTTATGATGACAGGCTTGTATTTGGCTATTGATTATCGATTTGTCTACTCTCTTTTGTTTCCGCAGGAGCCGACAAGCCGAAATGATTTTATCTCGTCTGTTCTTCCATTTTGGAGATGCGTTCGGCTGGCAGGAAAGAATTTCGTAATTGGACATGGCCACGTACTAACCATTCATACCTTTGTTCTTCTTCCGCTTCAGCTGTTTACACTCATCCTAATTTTGCGGCAGAAACAAAGCATGCTGAAGCGCAGCTTTTTAGGTTGGTTTACTCTTAATGTTTGTTTGTCAGTTTGGTATGCCTTTTGGTTTTATACTGGTTGGCAGCCTCTCAAGGAACGTTTCGCAGTATTGAATACCTTCAATTTTGCGCGGTTCCACTTTTTGCGGCCGCTTGTGCTATATGTACTCTTTGCCCTTTCCCTCGCATTTCTTTGGCGGATTGGGAAAAGATGGAGGACAGTTGTAAAACTGGCTGTTATCGCACAATGTCTCATCTTATTTTACTGTAACGAGGAGTGGTATTACAGACGCGTACATGCTCCTTCCTTTAAGGAATTCTACGCAGTCTCGCTATTTGAGAATATCGCGGATTATATTGGGGAACCAAAGCAGAGCTACCGCGTTGCGACGATTGGGCTTCACCCCGCTATTGCGCAATATAATGGCTTTTACACATTAGATACATACAACAACTTTTATCCGTTGTCCTATAAACGTCAATTTCGAAAAATCATCGCAGCCGAACTAGAAAAAAATAAACATTTGAAACGCTATTTCGACACTTGGGGCGGCCGCTGCTATCTATTCTCTGCCGAACTTGGAAAATGGTATGACTACCGAAAAACATCCAAGAAAAAAATTCGTCATCTACAGTTAAACACAGCAGCATTTTCCTCATTAGGGGGACGCTACATTTTCTCAGCTGTTCCAATTCAAAACGCAGCTGCAAACGCCCTTCGCTTCAAGCGATCCTTTGAACATCCAGAAACACCTTGGCGCATTTATCTATATGAAGTGGAAACACAAGGAGAGTGACATCATGACAGAACCTATTTTAACAATTGTAGTTCCTTGCTATAACGAAGAAAAAGTACTGAAAGAAACAATTGGGCAGCTTTCAGTTGTACTGGCAAAGCTCATCCGGGAGCAGCTCGTTCACGCAAGAAGCAAGCTGCTGTTCGTGGATGATGGCAGCAAGGATGCAACATGGAATCTCATAGAGGAAATAAGCAAAGTAAATCCATTTCTAACCGGAATTAAGCTGGCGCGCAACGTTGGTCATCAACGTGCGCTCCTTGCCGGCATTTTACAGGCAAAGGAATATTCAGATTGCGTCATTTCAATTGATGCTGATTTACAGGACGATATTGCTGTTATCCGCGACTTTATTTTAAAATATCAAGAAGGCTGCGATATTGTATATGGAGTACGAAGCAAGCGTGATACAGACACATTTTTTAAGAGAACAAGCGCTGTTTTGTTTTACCGCTTCCTACACAAAACAGGCGTAAATATTGTACATAATCATGCAGACTATCGCCTGCTCAGTAAACGCGCCCTTGATGAGCTAGGCCTGTATCAAGAACGCAATGTATTTTTGCGGGGCATCATTCCGCTTCTTGGCTTTCGTTCCGCTTTTGTTACATATGAGAGAAAAGCCCGTTTTGCTGGTGAATCAAAGTATCCGTTGAAAAAAATGCTGTCATTTGCCTTCGATGGCATTACATCCTTTAGCGTAACACCGATTCGTTGGATTACAATCATTGGAATATGCGTCTTCTTGATGAGCCTATTATGTGGAGTCTATGCACTCGGCCAGCGTTTTCTTGGCTTTACAACGCCAGGATGGACGTCGATTGTCATTTCGATTTGGTTATTGGGCGGGATTCAGCTTATGAGTATCGGATTAATTGGGGAATATATCGGGAAACTGTATGTAGAGGTGAAACAACGGCCTCGTTATACCATTGAGACCGACCTGTACTCCAGACAAATTCAAACACAGGAATGGTCTGTATCCTCATCCTCCCCACAAGAGGAACAAGAAAAAACATCCTGACCTGATCTCTAAACTTTTAAAGGGAGTCGCCTCTTATATAGGCAACTCCCTTATTGTTCCTGCACCGATCATCTCGCAAGCAATTTCGCTTTCCATTCATCAGACCATGGCAAGCCTTTTCCAGTTGTTCTCGAAGCCTGTACAATGGTTCCTCTTGCTGTAAGGCAGATTTCTCCCGCTTCATTTTTCACCATGTAATGCAGATCAGCAGAGGAGGTTCCCACAGACTGTGCCTTTATATACACCTTTAGCCGTTCATCAAAATAAACCTGCCTCAAATAATCGCACTGCTGGTTTGCAACAACAATCATAGCCTCCGTCTCTTTATCCATCCACTTTTGCATAAAGCCAAGCTCTTTAAAAAATTCAATTCGTGCTTCTTCAAAGTATGTAAATGGAGCTTTATTATTGAGATGACCAAACATATCCGTTTCTGAGAAACGAACCTTTATCGGTATAAAAAAGATAAATTCCTTTTCCCATTCTAGAGCATTCTCAATATATGATATGTGTTTCATTCCATCGACTCCCAGTCATTTCACAAAGTGAAATATTATAAAAAACTTGCTACTCGCGGCTAGAACACATTGTAAAAATCGCCTCTTCATACAGAAGAGGCGAAACATAATAGATTAATAGTTGTTGTCGCTGCCAAAGAAATCTTTGAACGCTTGTAATGTTGTGTCACGGTTCAATGCAGCGATTGATGTTGTAAGCGGAATTCCTTTCGGACAGGATTGTACACAGTTTTGCGAGTTTCCGCAGTTAGCAAGTCCACCATCGCCCATAACAGCGCGCAAACGCTCTGCTTTATGCAGAGCACCTGTTGGATGCGCGTTGAACAGACGTGCTTGCGATAATGGTGCTGGCCCAATAAAGGATGATTTGTCGTTTACGTTCGGACAAGCCTCTAAGCAAACGCCGCAAGTCATACATTTTGACAGCTCATACGCCCATTGGCGTTTCTTCTCTGGCATACGCGGTCCTGGACCAAGGTCGTACGTGCCATCGATCGGAACCCATGCTTTTACGCGTTTTAATGCGTTGAACATACGGCTGCGATCGATTTGCAGGTCACGTACAACAGGGAATGTTTTCATTGGCTGCAAACGGATCGGCTGCTCCAGCTTATCAACAAGAGCAGTACAAGATTGACGCGGTTTGCCGTTAATAATCATCGAGCACGCACCGCATACTTCCTCCAAGCAGTTCATATCCCAAGCAACAGGCGTTGTTTTATTTCCTTTTGCATCAACCGGATTACGGCGAATTTCCATTAATGCCGAAATGACATTCATATTTGGACGATATGGAATTTCAAATTCTTGTTCATACGGTTGTGTATCTGGAGAATCTTGTCTCGTAATAATGAGGCGGATTGTTTTATCAGACATGTTGCTTATCCCCCTTCTTTTCTGCCGTTACGCTTTTCTTCTTCTTATCTGTAGTGTAGTCGCGCTTGCGCGGTGCAATTAAATCTACATCTACGTCCTTGTAAGAGAAAGCTGGTGCCTTCGCATTTGCGTCGAAGGTTGCCATTGTATGCTTCATAAACTGTTCGTCGTTACGATCTGGGAATTCTGGTTTGTAATGTGCTCCACGGCTTTCATTACGGTTATATGCACCAAGCGTAATAACGCGGGCTAAGTGAAGCATATTTTCCAATTGACGAGTGAAGGAAGCACCTTGGTTACTCCATTTCGCCGTATCATTGATGTTGATGCGCTGATAACGTTCCATCAGCTCTTGAATCTTATCATCAGTCTGAAGAAGCTTTTTGTTGTAACGTACAACTGTTACGTTATCCGTCATCCATTCTCCAAGCTCCTTATGAAGCACATACGCATTCTCAGTTCCATTCATGGATAAAATGTTGTTATATCTTTCAATTTCGGCAAGCTCGTTTTGCTCGTAAACAGAAGCAGATACAGCATCAGCTGATTTTTCAAGACCCTTCATATATTCAATCGCATTTGGTCCTGCTACCATACCGCCGTAAATAGCGGACAATAAGGAGTTTGCTCCTAAACGGTTTGCTCCGTGCATGGAGAAATCACACTCACCCGCAGCGAATAAGCCTGGGATGTTTGTCATTTGATTGTAATCTACCCATAGTCCGCCCATTGAATAGTGAACAGCAGGGAAAATTTTCATCGGCAGCTTGCGTGGGTCGTCGCCTGTGAATTTCTCGTAAATCTCAATAATACCGCCAAGCTTAATATCAAGCTCTTTCGGATCCTTATGAGACAAATCAAGATATACCATGTTTTCGCCGTTAATGCCGAGCTTTTGATTTACACACACGTCAAAGATTTCGCGAGTCGCAATATCGCGTGGTACAAGGTTTCCATACGCTGGATACTTCTCTTCCAAGAAATACCAAGGTTTGCCGTCTTTGTATGTCCAAACACGTCCGCCCTCACCGCGTGCAGATTCACTCATAAGACGAAGCTTGTCGTCCCCAGGAATTGCAGTTGGGTGGATTTGGATAAACTCGCCATTCGCATAGATTGCACCTTGCTGATATACAGCAGAAGCTGCTGTACCTGTGTTAATAATCGAGTTTGTAGATTTTCCGAAAATAATGCCAGGGCCGCCTGTTGCCATGATGACAGCATCAGCTTGGAAGCTTTTAATTTCAGATGACTGTAAATTTTGCGCTACAATTCCGCGGCAAACGCCCTCATCGTCCACAACGATACGCAAAAATTCCCATCCTTCAAATTTTTCAACAAGACCTGCGACTTCATGACGTCGCACCTGCTCATCTAATGCATATAACAGCTGCTGGCCAGTCGTCGCACCCGCAAATGCTGTTCGGTGGTGCTTCGTGCCCCCAAAGCGGCGGAAGTCAAGAAGTCCTTCATCCGTGCGGTTAAACATAACACCCATACGATCCATTAAGTGAATAATTCCAGGAGCTGCGTCGCACATCGCCTTAACAGGAGGCTGGTCCGCTAAGAAGTCGCCGCCGTATACCGTATCATCAAAATGCTCCCAAGGAGAGTCCCCTTCACCCTTTGTGTTAACAGCGCCGTTAATGCCGCCTTGCGCACAAACAGAGTGAGAACGTTTTACAGGAACAAGAGAGAATAAGTCGACTTTAACTCCTGCTTCTGCCCCTTTAATTGTTGCCATTAAGCCGGCTAAGCCGCCGCCGACTACGATTAATTTCCCTTTCATGCTCTCCCACTCCTTACATATTTGCTAGCTGAGGATCCACGAATGCAAACAACGCGCGGATTCCTACTATAGATAGTGCAAAGAAAATCGCCATTGTTACATATGTCGATATACGCTGTGAACGCGGTGAAACTGTAATACCCCAGCTGATGAAGAATGACCATAATCCATTAGCAAAGTGGAATACCGCTGATAACACACCAACTGTGTAAAATATAAACATACCAGGGTTGCTTAAAATATTTTCCATCATTTCGTAATCCACTTCTTGGCCTAATGCTGCAGCAATACGTGTCTGCCAAACGTGCCAAGCGATAAAGACAACGAGGAATACCCCAGTAAAACGCTGAATAGAAAACATCCAGTTACGAAAATAGCCGTAAGCGTTGACGTTGTGCTTAGCAGTAAATGCAATATAAATTCCATAGACTGCGTGATACAACAATGGTAAAAAAATCACAAACGTTTCTAAGAAAATTCGAAATGGCAGTTGTTCCATAAATCCGGCAGCCTTGTTGAACGCTTCTGCGCCTGCCGTAGCAAAATGGTTCACTACTAAGTGTTGTGTCAAAAAGATACCGACAGGAATCACTCCCAATAAAGAGTGCCACTTGCGGTAAGCATATTCTTGACCTTTCATCTTTCCATTACCCCCCTTGAATGTTTAGCTCCCATCATAAATTACTTACTTTCAAACAATAGTATTTTTTCATTACCATCGTCAAAAGATTGTAAAAATTATTCAAAATATTACAGTATAATTTATGACAAATCCATTTTACTCCTACTTCCTAAGAGCGTCAAGAAAACGGATACATAATATCTGTATAAAATTTAAGAACAAATTATTGACACCTATCCAAATATCGTAATACTTTTGTAACATTTCCACGAAATAATGTGTTTCTTTTGTCGAAATGTTATATAATAACGTCAGAAAAGAAAGAGGGGAAATCTCGTGAGCAACAAAACAAATATAGAACAACTACTAACGATTCCAATGAACGCTTTCGCCTACGAGTTAATTCGCGAAGAGCTTCTTCCGGACATTATCGGCAAAGAATTAGACCGTATATTATATTGGGCGGGAAAAAACCTTGCCCGAAAATACACATTAGAAACCTTTGATGATATTATTATCTTTTTTCAACAAGCCGGTTGGGGTGACTTAAGCATTGTTGAGCAAAACCGGCGTGAAATGCAATTACAACTAACTAGTCCTCTTATTGTAGAGCGTTACAAAAACAAACGAAATACAACGTATCAATTAGAGGCAGGCTTTCTTGCACAACAAACGCAGCAGCAGCGCCAAGTGGTTGCTGAAGCCTATGAAAACCAGAAAAAACGCGCCGAAAAGGTACTATTTACCGTGAAATGGGACGCAAAGGATACTCTTGATACATAAGCCGGCTTTCGCTGGCTTTTTTCGCACCTTTAAGCATAATTTTCAAGCTATGCAGCCAGCCGACGGAGCGAGCGGCTGCTCAATCGCTCCGCAGTCCTATTGTAACAGCTGCGAATTTACGTGCCAACACGGGAAACGTTTCCGCTTTTTTCTCTCTATCATTATACTTCCTGTTTCTTCATATAAATACTCTGTAACCAAGCTGTCAGGAAAAAGAAATGAGCGCATATTATACTAAATCATATAAGCTATTATGAAGAAGCTTGCTCAAAGTGATTTCGCACTGCTTCAGCTACATTTCGCGGAACACCCGCTGCCGTAATTTCCTCAATCGATGCTTCCCTCAGCTTTTTAACAGAACCAAAATGCTTCAAAAGCAGCTTTCTTCGCTTTTCCCCTACACCTGGAATCTCATCAAGCACGGATTGAATAGCAGACTTGCCATGCAAATGGCGATGAAACGTAATCGCAAAACGATGCACCTCATCTTGAATACGCTGCAGCAAATAAAACTCCTGGCTGCTCCGTCCCAGCTCTACTGGCCGTGCAGGCTCTCCTATAATAAGCTGTGACGTTCGATGCTTTTCATCCTTCATCAGGCCGGCAACAGGAATGAATAGACCGAGCTCATTTTCTAATACATCTATCGCTGCACCAACTTGCCCCTTTCCGCCGTCAATAATAATGAGATCCGGGAGCGGCAGGCCTTCGCGCAGCACGCGGGAATAACGGCGTCGCACAACCTCACGCATTGATTCATAATCGTCAGGCCCTTGCACCGTTTTTATTTTATATTTCCGGTACTCCTTCTTATCAGGCTTTCCATCGACAAACACAACCATTGCAGAAACTGGGTTTGTTCCTTGAATATTCGAGTTGTCAAACGCCTCAATTCTGTGCGGCGTTGGAATCCCCATTGCTTCTCCTAAATTCTCCACCGCTTTAATCGTACGCTCCTCATCACGTTCAATGAGGAAAAACTTTTCCTGTAGCGCAATAGCGGCATTCTTTGAAGCTAAATCAACAAGCTCCTTCCGCTTACCTTTCTTCGGCTGCGCTACATCTACCTCCAGAAATTGCTGCGCCAGCTCTTGATCGATAGCATTTGGGAGCACAATTTCCTTTGGCTTAAAGTGACTCTCCTGCGCATAAAACTGCCCAATGAATGTTAGGAATTCCTCCTCAGGCTCATCATAAATCGGAAACATGGAAACATCACGCTCAATCAGCTTTCCTTGCCGAACAAAAAACACCTGCACACACATCCAGCCTTTATCCACAGCATAACCAAATATATCCCGGTCAAGAAAATCACCCATAATCATTTTTTGCTTCTCCATGAGCGCATCCATATGAGCAATTTGATCCCGCAGCTCCTTCGCACGTTCGAATTCCAGCTTTTCAGCCGCCTCGTACATTTTTGTCTCAAGCTCCGAACGAATTTCCTTGTGACCGCCGTTTAAAAAACGGGTAATTTGCTCAGCAATCTCTTTATTTTGCTCCTCTGTCACGTCCTTGATGCAAGGAGCTAAGCATTGTCCCATATGATAATACAAGCACACTTTGTCGGGAATGTTTGTACATTTACGGAATGGATACATACGGTCAAGCAGCTTTTTCGTTTCATGCGCCGCCTGTGAATTGGGATATGGTCCGAAGTATCTTCCCTTATCCTTCTTAACAGTTCTCGTAATGATGAGACGCGGCTGCTTTTCCGCCGTAATTTTCAAAAACGGATAGGTTTTGTCATCCTTAAGCATAATATTGTATTTCGGATCATGCTTTTTAATTAAATTCAGCTCTAGAATCAATGCCTCTAAATTGGAGGATGTAACAATATACTCAAAATCAGCAATCTCATTGACTAGACGATACGTTTTCCCATCGTGTGTTCCTGTGAAATAAGATCGCACACGGTTTTTTAGTACCTTCGCTTTGCCGACATAAATGATGGTGCCATGCTTGTCCTTCATTAAATAGCAGCCCGGCTGATCCGGCAAAATCGCCAGCTTTTCACGCAGCTTCTCATGCATACCTCTCCCCCCTTTATTTGTTTCTCCATTCATATAAAATAATTTCGCTGTAAATTGGGTCGAACAAAGGATTCGATCGGAACTCCGCCACCTTCTTCAGATTCCCTTCTATCCTTGCTCCTTGCTTGCGAAATCCTTCTATAAGGTGGTTCGTAACGTATATTGTATCATTTTGCCGATATTTTTTGTCTTGTAAATAATAGTCATACGTGTAAAAACGTTTATGCTCATATGATACACGCAAATAATCCATCACTCTCGTTTCTTCCCATGTGTACACAATAAGCGGCTGCTTCCGCTCCTCTAGATAGCGTGCAAGCTGATAGGCAGCCGGCTCATTTGAAGCCTGTTCTTTCACAAGTGCAAACCCAGTGATAAGCTGCACAGCGGAAAATGCCAAAAGCAGCCACTGACTTACAGGACGCATCTTCATGGATGAAACGGCGAGTAAAAACAATAGGAGCATCACAATGGGATAGGAATGTCTCGGCTTATCAATATTTTGTCCAAGTAAGTTCCAGAGAAAATAGGTTGCTATTATACCAAAAAGCAGCCATGTCGCCCGCTCCATCTCCCCATGAAGACCTCTTTTTTTATGAAGCATAAGGAGAATAATAAGCAAAGCAAGAATGACACCTGAAACAAGTGACTGCGAAAGAATACCCACATATACAATATTTATAGCAACAAGACGGTACAATCTTGATAGAATCGGTTCTTTTGTCTCCGTCACCGCTCCACCCCATTCTGTAAAGTGCCCTTCCACAAATCCAAAGGCTAGCTTTAAAAGTCCGTCTAATCCTCCCACATTCCAGACAAGAGCACTTATCCAAACAGACTGCAGCAAAGCAGCAATTATAATGAGGGAAACAAGGCGCAGCGCATTTCGATTATGCCTGCAAAGCAAAAGAAATACAAGGCCAATCCCAAATGGCGCGTACGACAAACGGATCCCCATTAAAAGTGCAAACAAAACAAGCGGCCAAATTTGAAAATGAAACTCCTTCCGTTCAAAAGCAGCTAAAAGCACCCAAAGGTACCACCATACAATTGACAGTGCCGCCCCCTCTGACATTGGCTGCGCTGCGAGAATTGAAAAATAGCTGCTTGTTTGCAGCAGCGCAGCAGCAACGAGCGCTTGTGTCCCTGTTACATAACGGCGCGCCAGCTTGTATATCGGAAAAATTGCCGCTGCAGCAAGCACAGCATTGAATATAGAGAGCGCCTGCACGGGATTGCTAATCCAATGATGAACCGCCATTCCCCCTAAAATAAAAAATGGGTATCCCGGAAAATGCGGCTGCATTTTCGTTATATCATATTCATCAAGCGCGAGCGCAAAATCCACTTCATCCCATGTGGCCGCAAACGGACTTGCATATAAAAAACGGATAACAGCTGCCGCTGCGACACAAATAATTGCAACTCCCCTTACAACATGCATACACAGTTCCCTCCCTACATATCTGCAAAAAAAGTACAAGGCTTGCGCCTTGTACTTCTAGTTAATCGATTTATTTGGCTGTAATACTTTTTTTTCAGGATCTTCCCCCGCCTTTGTGCTTGGCTGCTTCGATGAAACGAACAAGTAGATCACCACATAGTAGCCGAGATACACGATAACCTCTTCAATAGAAGGCATGGAAGAATAACCGAGAAACGCTTTTAGGAAAACACCGATATCACCGGATAATAGCGGTGCAGTTCCTGTATCGCGCAAGTAGTGAGCATAATCAATTGGATGCTCCGGAAGCAGCCATGTAATATCATATAAATGAGGAATTACGCTGCCCAGTAATTTAATATCCTGTAAAATTGCCACTCCCTGAACAAGCAAACCTGCAGCAATCAGTACAATAAACACTCCTGTTGCTTTGAAAAAAGCCTTTAGCGAAATGCGCATCGTTCCTTTAAAGAACAGATAGCTCACAAGCGCAGCAGCTGCTGCACCAGAAATCGCTCCCCATCCTTGCATCGCCTGACCAATGTTACCACCAGTGATCGCCGCAAAGAAAAATACTGTTTCAACACCTTCACGCACAACAACAAGGAAGGAGTGAATCACCATGCCAACAACATTTCCGGCTGTAATGAACTGCCCCATCTTTCCTTCCACATTGGACTTAATGTCCTTGCTATGCTCCGCCATCCAAAACACCATTTGCGTTAACAGAACAGCTGATACAAACATAATCCCGATCTTTAAATAAATCTCGCTGCCCATGGCTGCAAAGCCAGTGAATACAACCTGAAAAAGAAGAGCGATTAAATAGCTCGCTGCAACTGCAAGACCTGCTCCCATCCAAACATATTTCACAAACTTCTTATTATCTGTTCGCTTTAAGTACGTTGTAATAATTCCAACGATCAACAAAGCTTCCAGCACTTCACGAAACGTAATGAGAAACGCCTGCAGCTGCATCGCTCTTCCTCCCCTTTATCATCCTTCGTTATTTCTTTCTTTTTCGTAACGCGTATACAACAACGCCAACAAGCACAATGACAATAATGACAATTGGCAGCCAGTTCTTCAAGCTGCTGAGATCCGTCCACTCCGTCTTTGCCGCCGCTGATGTTGTTTCCTCGCCAGCTGCTGTGAAGTGGCCAGCCTTCAGACTTTCAACCTTAAATTCCTTCTGCAGGCTGCTTAAAATGAATTTTTTGCTTTCTAGAAACTGATCTTTATTCGCTTCCTTTTTTCCAACTCCGAACAATCCGGGATTCCCAAGCGCATCAAGCGCTTTGTTAAATTCGTCCCGCAGCTTTGTATCCAGCTCCTTATCCTTGCTTGCGATGATTGGAGAAAGGGCTTCATATGTCGCAAATCCCTTTGCCAGCAACCTCTTGCTCGTATCATAGTCACTAAAATTCTCCTCAATATTCGCCAAACGGCGGTTAATATTGAGGACGAGCAGCTTTTGCATATTTTGTACAAGCTCATCTTTTTGCTTTTTCTCAAAGTTTTGCATAATTGCTTTAGAAGGCTCTGGCCCCATATGCATATCAATTTCCTCGCGGACCGTTTCATAAATCTTTTTCGCTTCCGTATAATTCGGAGGATTCTCATCAAGCTTCGCTGCCATTTGTTTATAGGCCTCAGCAATTGCTTCCTCATTCGGATTTCCGTACGAATAAGCGAATATGCTCGTATGTATAGAAAATATTGCGAAAATTGCAACTAAAAAAGATAGCGTAAATTTTTTCATGAACATTTCCCTCCCCTGCTAATGATAATGATTATCAATTTTATTGTCAAGAAAAGAAGCAAGAAGAAATACCCATCATGAGCATTTCTTCTTATCTATTAACAAATGTGCCTTATAATCAATTTGCACCTTTTGTACAGGGCGTCTCATTTCTCGAAAAATAGCCGGCAGCACGTTAAATAGGTACTTTCGAAACTTAATGAAGGATTCGCCGGTTTCTCGCACCTTATACGTAATCGGAACCTCTTGAACGCGAAATCCCTTCCTGACTAAATTTAAGGTTAGCACCTGCGCATAGTTATAATCATGCACAATTTCCGCATGCTCCATCGCCTGGCGCGAAAAGGCACGCATACCGGATTGGCCGTCATATATCCATTTTCTAAGAAGTACAGACTGCAAAAGCGTAAAGCAATAGTTCCCAAGCCTTCGATGCAGTCTCATGCCGCGAATTGTTCCTAAAAAACGCGATCCCATCGTATAATCAGCTTTCCCTTCAAAAATCGGCAGCAAAATATTAGGAATCTCATCCGCCGGATATTCGTTATCCGCATCAATCATGACCCCGATATGCGCCCCAAGCTTACAGCATTCCTGAAGAGCTGTCCGCACCGCTGCACCAAGCCCCTCATTTACGGGTTTCGAAACAATATAATCCGCCCCGGCTTCCTTCGCGGCTTGCATCGTCCTGTCAGTTGAACCATCATCAATGACAAGCACCTCTACCAAAACATCCGGATGAAAATGCCGAGGCACATTGCGAATCACCTCTCCAATGGCCTCCTCTTCATTATGCGCCGGTAAAAATACAATTACATGCTGCTTCATTCTTTTGTTCTCTCCTCGACAGCATCTAATAAAACAGGACCGCGGCTGTGTGACGGATACGGAGCCCCGAGCAAATACGCAATTGTAGAAGCGACGGATACAAGGCTTTGCTTTTCCTCAATCCGAACGCCCTTCTTAATATTGGGACCGTACATAAAAAACGGCACAATACGCTCTCCCTCATCTAAATGCCCATGACCGCCAATGCCGTCTGCCTGTCCGTGGTCAGCACAAACGATAAATGTCGTATTCTTTGCTTTTCCCGTTTTCTCCAAATGCTTAATAAAATCTTTTACATGCTGATCTGCTTCATATATTTTTTGAAGGTACTCGTCATACAATACACCTCGACTGTGACCGGTTTGATCTGTCGAAATAAGCTGTACAATGAAAAGATCCGGATTCTGCTCATCCATAATTTTCTTTGCTTTTTTCATAATTTGCGAGTCTACAATATCATTCTTCATCACAGCTGTATACGTTTCTACATCATCACCAAACGCGTCAACAAGGTGGGCAACTGCGAGCATCTTCCCCTTCTTTCCAATCTTGCGAAGAGAATCAAAAATGCTTTCCACATTTACGCCGTGCTTCCAAACCATATTGGATTTAATTCCATGTTCAAATGAGTACGTACCGGTAAACATTGACGAGAAACAAACAACTGTCCGAGCCGGATACACCGTTTCCATATTTGTAAACTCCGTACCATTTTTTCGGAGGAAATCCAAATACGGCGTATGCGCGACATCGAAACGATCCTTTCTCATACCGTCAATGACAATGACGACAACCTTCTCGCTAATCGCTTCCGCCGGCACAGCCGCATTGTTCGTATACGTTTCAATTGCTTTTGGCTTCCAATCAAATAAATTACGGTGCAAAATGATCGTATACAGCAGCAAACCGCCGTAAAACATAAGAAGCATTGGAGCATTCACAGAGGCAAAGCCGCCTGCGGAAAGTGTATTGAACTCATATTGCCAAAGTGACAATATAAGCAAAAACTTAGGCAGCTGCTCCTGCGCATTGCCGCTTGTAGAATCGCTGTTTTTTAAGACGAGCTTCCAAAAGCGTGTGAAATTGAGCCACGATGTGCCAATGCGCAAATGATAATAAAACGTTCCCCAGAAAAATACTGTAAAAAAGAAGTATAATCCGATTGCCAGCAGCAAAAGGGATAATGTAAACTGCCCAAACATCATGAAATAAGCAATAAACGGAATCCATAAATAATTTCGCAAAAATAATGGAAAATCAAACAAATAGTATAAAATGAGAAGCGGCAGCACGAGAAGAAGACTGCCGAGCATATTCCCCCAAAAGCCGCTCGTTCCCGCCTCTGCAATATGGAACAAAAGAAACGTTCCGATAACAAATACTGGCGTAAACGGCTTGCCTTCATTCAGCACATTCCAGCAGCGCGCTGCAATTTTTTCAAACTTTGATGCTTTTTTTACTTCCTCCACCCGCTAGTCTCTCCCTTCTGTTTATAACGTAGATACGAGGCAAGTTGAATTGGATATACAAGAAATACAACTAAGCCGGCTGCATACGAAAACAAAAATTTAAAGCCATGACTGAGAAGCGCCCATTCATAGGCCTTTTGCATGGACACACCAACAGCCCCAAGTGCAAATGTCATCACTGTTTCATACGTACCGACCCCTCCTGGCGTTAACTGAAATACTTGTCCCGCAATTGTAACACTGTTTACCCATACAGCCTTCCAAAAGGAAACATTACTGCTTATGCCAAAAATAACAAATGCTTCAAAGATCCAGCTCACTGCAACGAGCAAAACGATAGCTGCGCCGCGACCGCCTTGTAAGGCACCGCCTAGCTGCTGCAATTGCTTCTGAAGAAAGCGCGGCGCTTTATGACGCAAAAATAAGGCGATGGTTAGTATAAGGACGATTCCTAGCACAAACAGCAGCACACGTATACTCACCTTTTGAAACAGGAGCAGCGTCCCGAAAGCACCGAATAAACCAAGTGTCAGCAAATCGAGCAGGCGCATCACAATGACAGACTGCGCCGCTTCCGCGAAAGAAACGCGTTCCCGTTTCGTCACGGCGGCGATGCGGACAGCATCGCCAATTTTCAGCGGTGATAAATGGTTTACAAGCAGACTGTACACCAGGCCGTACACCCCTTCGCGCAGCGTAATCTTATGATGCAAATATAAACGCCAGGCATAAGCTTTCAGCAAAAATGAAGCCCCGTACAAGACGACCAGCACAGCAAGAAGAATAGGACGCTGTAAAAGAGAGCGCAGCTGCGCAACAAGAGACTGCACATCCAATACACGAAAAGATAATACAAAAAACAAAAGCAAACAAACAGCACCGATAGCTCTAAAGAAGATACGCATGCTTCTTCGCCCAGGCAACTGTCCGTTCTAATCCGTCCCCAAACGAAACACTCGGCTTATAGCCCAGCTTTGCTTGTGCCTTTGTAATATCCGCCCATGTCGACGTCACATCACCCATTCTTCCTTCCTCCTGCCTCACTTGCATATATGGAAAATAACGGCGAAGCTCATCTAACAGCTCTGTCATCAGCACAGGCGCATGAGAGCCAAGATTGTACACATCGCTATTCTTTGATTCCAGCGTGAGGGCAATGCCATTTACAATATCGTCAATATACGTATAATCGCGTCCTGTTCCTGTGCCGTACACGCTAATCTCTTCTTGACGCAGCAGCTTGCGCAGAAAAATCCCAATCGCCATATCAGGCCGGCTCCACGGTCCATATACCGTAAAAAAGCGCAGGATATTCATTTGAAAGCCATGCATATATTGAAACGCATAACAAAGCGCCTCCGCACCGAACTTGGAGGCAGCGTACGGAGACAGCACTTTTCCGTTTGCCATATGCTCCGCAAGAGGTATTCCTGCTTGCTCTCCATATACGGAAGAGGAAGAAGCAAACACAACCTGCTTGACTCCCTCCTCGCCCGCACATGAGAGGACATTGCTCGTTCCTTTTACATTTACATCAATATATACAGACGGCATTTCCAAAGAAGGACGCACGCCAGGCAAAGCAGCCAAGTGAACGACCGCATCAATCCTCTCCTGCCGTATGACAGCTCTCACATCTTCTTTATGTAGCACATCGCACTCATAAAACGATACTGCTCCATGCTGCTGCACCTGCTGAATATGGTATTGCTTGCGCTCCCGCGAATAGTGTGGATGAAGGCTGTCTAATAATGCAACCTTCTTTCCATCCTGCAAAAGCCGAAGCGCCAAGTGGCTGCCGATAAAGCCGGCGCCTCCCGTAATAAGCACGTTCACGCGCAGTTCCTCCATTTCTTTAAAGAAAACTCACCGATTGTCGAGCCGTTAGGCGAAGACAGAGACGTAGTTGCACTTACACTTTGTTCCTAAAATTTCCCGCTGCGTCGAATGACCTCCTAGCTGGAAATTTATACTTTCTTAAAGTGTAAGAAAAGCGGACACAGTCCGCTCTGCTCCCGAGAGAAAGTTCTCCGCAGGGAGCTAGGCCTTCAAAAAGTTACGCTTTCTTACATTTATAACAAAAAGAAGCAACCTTGTTTTCCAACAAGGTTGTCTTCTCATACTAGTATAAACGATTTTTGTAAAAGCGTGTCGGTTTCTGCTTATTTTGTAGCTTGTACGACTTTATCAAGCGCCGCTTTAATCTCAGCTAAAGCCTTGTCTGCTGCTGCTTTATCCTTCGCTTTTGCCGCATCAAGGTATGCTTGCGCAGATGCTGTTAAAGCTGCTGTTTCCTGCTCGCCGATTAATCTCTTCAAGTCGCTCTCGATCATGTTAATGAACAATGCACCTTCAATTGCTGTGATGGCACCTTTATCTTCGTTAAATGTTTCTTGGCTTTCCTTATACTCAGCAAGCGCCACATTCACCCAGCCGCGTACAAATGTTTTGTTCACTACTGCTGGATCTAATGTTTTCACATCTGTTTGCAGATCAAATTGCTTTAAGATTGCCTCACCCTCTTCAGGAGAGTTCTTTTTCAAGTACGGATAGATTGCTTGATAGAAAGCCCAGCCTTCTGCTTGCTCGATCTTAGCCGCGGTTGCATCAGTTTTCGCCTTTTCAGCAGCCTTTGTTGCATAACCGTTTGGCAGGGCGCCTGTTGCAAAGTAGAATGTCTTCATTAACGTTTTATCAACTACCTGCTTGCCAAGGTGGAACGCAAGCTTATCCCCTTTATCAATTGCTGCCTTCATTTCGCTGAAGCCGCCGTTGATTGTATCCACCATCTTCGTTCCGTACGCTGCATCACGTTTTGTTACTGTACTTTCAAGTACTTTATAAAACGCCAACGCTTCCTCATACTCTTCCTTTACTTCCTCTGTCTTGCCCCAGTTTGCATCGATTTCTTTAAACTCGTGACGCATTGTTTGGAACAATTCTTTTTGCATTAATTTATCAAACAACTGACGCGCAACAACCGGGTCCATCTCTTTCTTTTTACCCGCTTCCAGTGCTGCTGTAATCGTTTGGTCAATTTGCTCTGTAAATTCAGCATCACGTGCTTGTACAAGAGTTTGCAACTTTTCTTTATATAAAGTTGCTACCTTATCAAAGTCAACAGCTTGCCCTGCTTTTGCTTTGTCTAGCTCCGCAACAGCATCCTTATAAGCTTGTACGATCGCTTCTTTTGTTACTTCTGCTTTTGTCTCTTCTTTTTTCTCTGTTTGCTTTGTCTCTGTTGAAGTAGTACTTGACGTTGTCTCCTGCTTGCTGCAGCCCGCAAACAAAATAGACGTCACCGCTGCTGCCGATAATACCTTTAACTTCCAATTCATGTATTGCTCCCCCTATGTCTGTAAGTGATAATGATTTTCACTTTTAACTATCGTTAGTATAAGAGAGAACAATTCTCATTGTCAATGAGTTTTTTAATATTGTACATTCAGTCCTACCAAGGGGAAAACGTTCGTATAATGAACAGATTCTATGTATTGAACTGCTGAAAAAGTTCCGCAATCCATCTATGGCTATATCGGCATTGGTCAAGTCGTCAACATGAAGGAAGGGGAAAAAATTTCATACGACTACACGGTTGCAAAGGCACATGAATTAAAAAATAAAAAAGCCCTAAAAAAGCTAGAACAGTTAACCTTTAACCCCGCTGATATGAAATACCTAGCCGTACAGCGGAACTGGTTAATCAAATTCGGCGGCTCCATGATTGGGATAAATATGTATCATCTGATTTACTCTAACATGTTATTTGCAACAGAATACACGCTAAAAGACTGGTTTCATTACATAAAAGCAGGCAAAACCGCTTTGACTGCATTATGGCCGCAAGTACTAGAGATTAATTTCTTTGCCTCTGTTCCAAAATTAGAGGTTCCTGTTTACTTTTTCGTTGGCAAATACGATTACCAAACACCGTTTCAATTAGTGGAGCAATACTTCAACACTTTAGAGTGCCCGCATAAAAAACTGATTTGGTTTGAAAACTCTGCGCATTTGCTGAATTATGAAGAGCCCGATAAATTTTATGAGGAATGTCTCTCGATAAAAGAAAGCACAATCTACTAGCATCATGCTAATTTTTAAAGAAAACTCGCCGATTGGTGAGGACAGAGGCGTAGTTGCACTTTGTTCCTAAAATTTCCTAATACGTCGAATGAGCTTCTAGCTGAAAATTATACTTTCCTAAAGTGTGATAAAAGAGAGGTTGACCCAAAAGGTCACTGAAAATGTGACCTTTTGCAGCCAGCTTTATCCTTGAGGATCAGATGCATCTACTTCATCGAAGGACAGCTTGAAAACCTTCGTATACTCGCCGCGCTCAACCTCTTCCGGCGTTGCACTTCGCTCAAGCTCTTGACCGCGATCCAATCCGGGAGCGAGAACCGGTTCGCCTTGATTCGTATGTTTTCGTTTCATATGCATGCACTCCTTTCACATTATCCGTTCCCTTTTGATACAAAGAGTATGCATGGCAGTGAGATCTTATCTGAATCAAAAAAGAGCCGACAGCAAAAGCCCGTTTTTCGCGAACTCTTGTGTCAGCTCCTTTTGCCGTAATCATTGCGAATTTTATTATGCGACTCAGAAAGCCGCTAACATAAAACCCTTGCCGCAAAACTGCATTTGAAATTAGAAGTGCTTGGATACTAGCTCCACTAACGCTTCCTTCGGCTTATATCCTAATGCTTTATCAACGATTTGACCGTCTTTCATTACAAATAGAGATGGAATGCTCATTACTTCGAATTTTGCTGCTGTTTCTTGGTTTTCATCTACATCTACTTTAACAACCTTCACTTTGTCGCCCATTTCTTCGTCAAGTTCAACTAAAACAGGAGCGATCATTTTACAAGGTCCGCACCAAGGTGCCCAAAAGTCAACAAGTACTAGACCTTCGCTTGTCTCAGCCGTGAAAGTTTGATCATTTGCATTTACAATTGCCATTTTAAGTTCCTCCTTAATACCTAATCTAACCAAAAGTATATCACTATCTTTTCATCGTGGCGAATATTATGTACCGTTATGTAGTGTCTCAATTTGTTTTTTATTTATTCATGATTGTACAGGACAGACAGGCTCAACCTTTATATTAGAAAGATGGTTTTAGAATAGGAAACCGGACATTACGAAAGGCGGGAAGGAAAACCCTCTCGCCTTTTCATTGAGATTACGAACGAACTGTCAGCTTTTTGAACTCCTCTGTAAGAAGCGGTACAACCTCAAATAAGTCGCCGACAATGCCGTAGTCTGCTACTTTAAAAATGTTCGCTTCTGGATCCTTGTTAATCGCTACAATTACTTTCGAGTTAGACATGCCGGCCAAATGCTGAATAGCACCGGAAATACCGCAAGCAATATAGAGGTCAGGTGTTACGACCTTTCCCGTTTGTCCAATTTGCAGCGAATAATCACAGTAGTCAGCATCGCAGGCACCGCGGGAGGCTCCGACCGCACCTCCTAGTACTTTGGCGAGCTCCTGCAGCGGCTTAAAGCCTTCCGCACTTTTGACACCGCGTCCGCCAGCAATAATTACCTTTGCCTCTGACAAATCTACACCCTCAGCTGTTTTGCGAACAACCTCCTTAATGATTGTACGCAAATCCTTAATTGTGACCGCAAGAGACTTGATTTCGCCTATGCGGGACTCATCGAATACGAGAGGTGCGATATTGTTTGGCCGCACAGTCGCAAAGAGCAGGCCATCTGTTATGATTTTCTTTTCAAAGGCTTTACCTGAATAAATCGGGCGTGTAAATACAACATTCCCTCCCGCAATCTCTAGGGCGGTTATGTCAGAAACTAGGCCTGCGCCTAGCTTTGCAGCAAGCCTTGGCGACAGGTCCTTTCCAAGCGCCGTATGCCCCATCACAAGACCTTCCGGCTGCTCCGCCTCCACCGCTGCTAAAACTGCCTGAGCGTAACCATCAGATGTATAGGATTTCAGCTTCGCGTCTTCTACCGTTATTACGCGGTCTGCTCCATATTGAATGAGCTGCCGGGCCAAAGAAGCCACGCTCTCACCAATCAGAAGACCAATGACATCGCCGCCCTCCGCGATTGTTTTTGCTGCGGACACAGCTTCAAATGACACATTTCTCAAGAAACCATCACGTACTTCTCCTAAAACTAATACCTTACGAGCCATCTAATCCACCTCCGAGATATGTTTGGCGCTTTTCACAAACTTAGACGACTTTTGCCTCCGTATGCAGCAAAGCTACAAGCTCCTTTACTTGCTGGGCAAGCTCCCCCTGCAACACCTTTCCTGCATCCTTTTTCGGCGGCAAGTATACCTCAATTGTCTTCGTTTTCGCTTCTACATCGTCCTCTTCTAAATCAAGGTCATCAAGCTCTATTCGGGTCAGCGGCTTCTTCTTCGCCTTCATAATTCCCGGTAAGGATGGATAGCGTGGCTCGTTTAAACCTTGCTGTGCAGTTACAAGAAGCGGCAGTGTTGTTTCCACCACTTCTGTATCCCCTTCTACATCGCGTTCGATGCGGACGTTCGCACCGTCAATCTCCAGCTTTGTAATCGTCGTTACATAGGGAATGCCAAGCGCCTCCGCCACACGTGGGCCAACCTGGCCGGAAGCGCCGTCAATCGCTACGTTGCCCGCTAAAATTAAATCGGCAGCCTTATCCTTTAAGTACTCGGATAATACCTTCGCCGTTGTATATTGGTCACAGTTTTCTACATCGTCTTCAATATTAATGAGCGCAGCCTTATCACAACCCATCGCAAGCGCTGTGCGCAGCTCCTTCTCCGCATCCTCACCGCCGACTGTTACAACGGTCACCTCGCCGCCCTTTGCATCGCGAACACGGATTGCTTCTTCAACCGCATACTCATCATATGGATTTATAATGAATTCTGCTTCGTCATCATAAATACTGCCGTTTTTAATGACGATTTTCTCTTCTGTGTCGAAAGTTCGCTTCATAAGTACGTAGATGTTCATTCCGCATTCCCCTCCCGAAATGTAAAAACATACATTTAATTGAAAATATTCAGTTTATTATTCTCAAAAAAATACTAGGGAATTACTTACCGCTGAACACAGGCTTACGTTTTTGTATGAATGCTTCGACTCCTTCTCGGCCGTCTGGTGAGGTAAAGACATCGCCAAACAGCTGCGCCTCTCGCTGCACGCCCTCATAATATTCGGACGTTTTCACTGTCTGAAGCAGCTCCAATACAGCACGAACGGATGCCGGACTCTTGCCTGCAGCCTTTTTCGCGATTTTCATCGCTTCCTCCAGGTACGCCTCCTCTGGGTAAGCAGCATTCGCAAGACCCCACTGCACCGCCTGCGTTCCTGTAATCGGCTCGCCTGTTAGCATCATTTCAAGCGCCTTTGCTTTGCCGACATAACGAGGTAAACGCTGTGTTCCCGCAAAGCCTGGGATAATGCCGAGGTTTAATTCCGGCAAACCAAGCTTTGCGTTCTCGCTTACGATCCGCATGTGGCACGCCATCGCCAGCTCTAAACCGCCGCCGAGCGCCGCACCATGAATCGCCGCAATAATAGGCTTGGGAAACTTCTCCAAACGCTCAAACACAATCTGACCGTTTTGCGCCAATTCTGCTGCACCCTTCGCTTCTTCAACGAGCGTAAACTCTTTAATATCAGCGCCGGCAGAGAAAAAACGACCTTCGCCATGAATTACAATCGCTCGTACGCTATCGTTTTGCTCCAGCTGGTCAAGCACCTCAGACAATTCGTGAATAATTGCCGCCGCCATCGCGTTCGCAGGCGGATTTTGAATCGTAAGGACAGCCACATACTCTTCCACTTTTAACGTAAGGAAACCCATATGTATTACCCCCTTTTATTTTCGGCAGCCGCAAGCGTTTGCTAAAAGTTCGTGCACCGTAGGAGTCAAGGAAGCCAAATCGTATTTCCGCTCGCTCATCACCCAGTTGGTCACCACTTCATCCAGCGTTCCGAATATCATTTGCCGCGCAATGCGAACATTCAAACCGCTTTGAAACTCTCCTCTTTCAACACCAAGCTCCACCATCTCATCAATCACCCGTAAATAGCCCTTTAACACCTCATTAATACGCCAGCGAATTTCTTTATTCGACTGACGAAGCTCAAGCTGCGTCACAACGGCAAGATGATGATTCTCCGCAAGCAAGGATAAGTGACTCTCAACTAACATGAATAACTTCTCTGCAGCACTCTCAATTCCTGCTGTGCGCTCTTTGATTATTTCGACAAACTCTCCCATCTTCTCCTCGAACAAGGAAACCAGAATATCTTCTTTATTTTTAAAATAGAGATAAATCGTACCATCCGCAACGCCAGCCTGCTTGGCAATTTTTGAAACCTGCGCCTGATGGTATCCGTTCTCTGCAATTACAATTACAGCTGCATCTAGGATTTGAGAATATTTTGGCTTATTCTTTTTCACATTTAACTTCTCCTTCAACTAAATGAATGACCATTCATTCATATTTTCATCATACTGACAATTCCTTTAATTGTCAATATAATCCTGCAAAAGGAACGAATAGAAGCCATTTCTCCGCAAAAAAGAAAGGGCTTCCATAAATCTATCTACTCCGTTTTATTATTTACTTCCTCCTCTACCAATACACGCCGCAAAATTTTTCCAACCATGGATTTTGGCAGCTCCTTTCGAAATTCATACACTCTCGGAACCTTATATGCTGTAAGCAGCTTACGAGCGAACTGATCCAGCTCCTCCTCCGTACACGTCACACCATCCTTTAACACAACAAACGCCTTCACCGTTTCTCCTCGGTATGAATCCGGTATACCTACTACAACAGCCTCCTTTACCTTCTCATGCTCATACAATACTTCCTCAACCTCGCGCGGATACACATTGAATCCACTTGAAATAATCATATCCTTCTTCCGATCTACAATATAGAAAAAGCCTTCCTCATCCATATAGCCGAGGTCGCCCGTATACAGCCAGCCGTCCTTCAGTACAGCCGCTGTCTCCTCCTCGTTCTTCCAATACCCCTTCATCACCTGAGGCCCTTTCACAATCAGTTCCCCAATTTCCCGGGGCGGTAATCTTTCTCCCGTTTCAAGCGAAATAATACACGCATCCGTATTTGGCCATGGCACGCCGATGCTCCCCTTCGTCCGCTTTGCCCAAAGAAAATTACCATGCGTAATCGGCGAAGATTCGGTCAAGCCATAGCCTTCAACAAGCTTTCCGCCTGTTAGTGTCTCAAACTGCTCCTGCACCTCAACAGGAAGTGCAGCCGACCCGCTAATACAAGCACGTATAGAAGATACATCAAATTCTATTAAATTTGGATGATTCAGCAAGGCGATATACATTGTCGGCGCGCCTGGAAACAATGTCACACGCTGTTCCTTGATCGCCTTTAATATCATTTCAACATCAAACTTTGGCACAAGCACCATTTTATATGCCTGCATAATAGAAATATTCATTACTGCTGTCATACCGTAGACGTGGAAAAACGGTAGTGCCCCAAGCATAACCTCCTGCCCTTTCTCACAGTTATACAGCCAATGAATCCCCATTACTGTATTAGAAACAAGATTCTCATGTGTAAGCATCACGCCTTTTGGAGATCCGGTCGTCCCGCCCGTATATTGCAAAAGCGCTAAATCGTTCGCAGGATCACACGGTACATCCGTATAATTGGGCGATGTACGCATAACCGTTTTCCACAAACGAACCGTCTCTGTTTCCCGTAGTTTCACAATGAGATTTGTCTGCTTCTTCTGAACAAACGGATACAGCACATTCTTTGGGAACGGCAAGTAATCACCGATGCCCGTTACGATAATATGCTGCAAATACGTTGAAGGGACAACAGCTGAAACCTTCGGATACACAAGATTCAAACATAGGATAAAGGTGGCACCGGAATCCCGCATTTGATACTCCAGCTCCCGCTCCGTATACAACGGATTTGTCTGCACAACAATACCGCCTGCGAGCAGCACGCCATAATACCCAATCACTGCCTGCGGACAATTTGGCAGCATAATCGCCACTCTATCACCTTTACGCAGCCCATTTTTCTGTAAAAATGATGCAAAACGCTTCGCCTTTTCGTACACCTCCGAAAACGTCACATCCTTCCCTAAAAAATGAATCGCTTTTTTATCGGGATATTCAGAGGCAGTTTCTTTCAAATAGAAATGAAGAGGCTGAAGATCATAATTCACAACATGAGGAATTTCCTTCGGATAATGGCGCAGCCATGGTCTTTCCATTTGACCTTCCTCCTATATAAGAATACCAGGGATTCAAAAACAGAAAATCTCCCTCATATATAGGCTATTCATCATTTCTCTGAAACAGACGAAACTATGATTATATTTTTCTTATCAAAAAAGTAGTGCACCTAAAATATATAGCGTTGGAGCCGTTTTAACGAACTTAACCTAGAAGTCCCTTTCTTCCAGCGAGTGAAGTTGCGATAGTGGGTAAGCGAGGGTCGTTCACTACCTGTGGACAAATATCTGATTCGAACATAGTTATCATGTTTTTTTGAATCCCTAACATTTTACATTCATATAGAATATTTCAGAAACAAAACGGAAAATATGCATCTCCCCAAAAAAAGAAAAATGTCAGTCTAGAAATTATATACATTCCCAAACTGACATGATTTATTCTACAATCTCAAACATTCCAAAGCCTTGCGAATTTCTACCGCCAATTCCGGTATCATACGCAAATGCCAACTGCTCAGGCGAGGTTTCTACCTCAAACGTCCCAAGCCAGCCTGTAATAATATGCCCCTTAAAGGTTGTCACAACCTTAGACCACTCTCCATCTGCAATTGGATACACTTTAAACTCATGCTCAGGCGCTATTCCATGATACGCTTCATACTTATTTACAAAATTAGACTCTACTAAAATCGGAAACACAGGATCTGGCGGCTGAAAATAATGGGTTTTCTTCCGCTCCTCCTCCTCATATGTACTATATACCGTCACAGGCGACAGCATCTTAATTTTATAACGCCCCTTTTGCATTCTCGTCTTACGCACTTCTACTTTATCAATGTATAACGTTTGTCCATTCAATTGTACAGTTTCGGACATAAGAAAATGCTCCCCAAGCTGCCGGATTAAATCCTCCAGTACACTGCTCACCTGCCATGTAACGGCGTCAGTAAATTCAATCTTTTTTTGTTTCACGTAAATTTTATGCGTCCCGAACAGGCGGCTAAACGTAAACAGCTTAAACGTCCGTTTTCCCTTTTGAAAACCAACCTCATGAAGGAAGCTGGCAAAACTTGTCTCTGTTAGGGAGCGGTATAGAAATCCCTGCAGCGCATACTGATAATTGAGAGGCAGCCTTAAAGAACCATTGACAGGCCTCATGGTTACCGTTAACCTCACGTTTCACTCTCCTTTATTATGTATCGATATCCATCTTCTGATCGTTTTTAACTTAAAATAAACTCTCTCTTCATTACACATAAGAGCTTATGCCCGACACATTTTTTCTCTAAGCCTAGTTTGATAACTATTATGCATTATCTCGTTTTTTAGATTATTACCTCCTACTAGTAATTCCTAATGATTAGTTATATGGTATCAAATGCATCTATCGTTGTAAATATACAAAATTAACAGTTTTTGTATACTCATAATGTTGGTAGTCGGGGATTTTGTTAGGATTTTGTTAGGTTTTTCTTCGAAATTTTCTGTTTAAATTACCTATTTTTTAGAAAATAGTGGTTTTTTCTTACAAATACTCAAAAAAGAGGCTGCTTAGGAGGGGGGCTGTTTTGCAGAGATGCATAGTAATATATTACTAATTTTTGTTTTTTCATTGTGGTTTGTAAGATAATATTCGTTGTTATTTAATTAGCAATATTAGCATTTATGCGGTTCCAATTTCTTATGGGCAAGATAAAATCATCCGAAAAACTAGAAACTTCACAGAAAACTTTTTACAATAAAAAAAGCCTGGTTTCCCAGACTTTTTTCATAGCATCATTTATTTTTTCTTTATTATCAGCCGTGCTCGGTTCATAAAACAGCTGGCCTACGCAAAAAACATCCAATATACAATTCCAACAACCATAAATCCCCCGCAAAGCACAAGCAAAACCTTCGCCAGCTTCTCCATAAACATATCCCCATACCCCTTTTTGCGAAGAATGTTATTATTTAAATTCTACCACAGTCACACCGAGGCCGCCTTCTCCTGCATCGCCGTAGCGGAAGCTTTTCACGGCTCGGTGCTTTTTCAAATACTCCTGTACGCCTTGACGGAGCGCTCCTGTTCCTTTTCCGTGGATAATGGAAATACGCGGATAATTCGCGAGCAAGGCATCGTCTATATATTTCTCTACCCGATGCAGCGCCTCCTCATAGCGCTCGCCGCGCAGGTCAAGCTCAAGGCCAACATGATAGTCTTTTCCTTTTACCGTCGCAAGAGTGCGCTTTTCTGTTTGCTTCGGACTGCTGAGGTATTGCATATCCTTTTCTTTTACCTTCATTTTTAGGATTCCGATTTGCACTGACCATTCATTATCGCTTACTTTTTCAAGCAGCTGTCCTTTTTGTCCGAATGTGAGTACCTTTACTTCATCTCCAGGTCGAAGTGCTTTCTGCGGCGCCGTTTGTGCTTGCTGCTTTGGCTGCTTTTTCACAAGCTGCGGCACGGCTCCTTCAAGGCGGCTTTTTGCCTCAATGAGCTCATGCTCTTTTACGTTAGCTAGCTGCTCTTTGCGAAGATGGCGAAGCTCGCGAATGATTGTTTCTGCTTCCTTCTTCGCTTCTTCTACTCTTTCTGCCGCTTCGTTTTGAGCTTTTAATAGCATATTGTCGCGCTGCTCGTTGAATTCAATAATTTGACGCTGCAGTTCTTTATGAAGCTTTTCAGATTGCTTTCGGAATTCCTCCGCCTCTTCCCAGGCGCGTTCGGCATTTTTCTGGCTTTCCTCTAGCTTGCCAATCATATTATCAATTTTGTTCGTTTCAGTGCTAATATGTCCGCGCGCGCGCTCAATTACACGATCGATGAGACCGAGTCGTTTGGAAATTTCAAATGCGTTGCTTCGTCCTGGTACGCCAATTAGCAGTTTATACGTTGGGCTAAGCGTATTTATATCAAACTCCACACTCGCGTTGATGACCTTTTCACGGTTATAGCCATATGCCTTTAATTCCGGATAGTGCGTTGTCGCTACAACCCGGCAGCCGCGATTGTATACTTCATCCAGGATCGAGATGGCAAGCGCCGCCCCTTCCTGTGGGTCTGTCCCTGCACCAAGCTCGTCGAATAATACTAAGCTTTCGAAATCAGCTTGCTCTAGGATATCGACGATGTTGACCATGTGCGAGGAAAATGTACTTAAGCTTTGCTCGATCGATTGCTCGTCGCCGATGTCGGCGAATACGTTACGGAAGACACAAATCTCCGAGCCATCGAGCACCGGAATTTGCAAACCGGATTGCGCCATGAGTACACATAGGCCAATTGTTTTAAGCGTGACCGTTTTACCGCCTGTATTTGGACCTGTGATGACAATTGTTGTGAAATCGCCGCCAAGCTCGATGTCGTTTGGCACGACAACCTCTTGCGAAATGAGCGGATGACGGGCCTTTTTCAGCATCATATATCGCTCGTTGTTGATCTCTGGTCTCGATGCCTTCAATTTCTTTGCATAATGTGCCTTTGCAAAAATAAAATCAAGCTCCGCCATGACTTCCACGTTTTCAAGGACAAGCTCCGCATCGTTCGCAACCTCGACTGTCAGCATATGCAAAATGCGTTCGATTTCCTGCTTTTCTTTTCCGCGTGCTTCCTGCAATGTATTGTTTAAATCCACTACGACCTGCGGCTCAATAAACAATGTTTGGCCTGAAGCAGATTGATCGTGCACAATCCCGCCGTAATGTCCACGGTATTCCTGCTTTACCGGGATTACATAGCGGTCATTGCGGATGGTGATGATCGCATCAGAGAGCATTTTAGATGCATTTGAAGAGCGTACCATTCCTTCCAGCTTTTCACGAATGCGGCTTTCAGCGGAGCGGATTTGCTGGCGAATCGTGCGCAGCTTATCGCTTGCGCTATCAAGTACCTCACCGCCCTCGCCGATACAGTTATTAATCGTGCGCTCTAGATTTTGCAAAGACATAATGCGCTCTACATATGTTAAAAGAATCGGAAGCTCCGGTCCGTTCTCTGCCAAATCCTCAATAAAGTTCTTCATTTGCCGGCTCGCGCGCATCGTGCTTGAAATATCAAGCAGCTCATGCGGACTCAGCACGCTGCCGATTTTTGCGCGCTTCACGTTCGGACGAATATCGAATACGCCCCCAAGCGGCGCATTTCCGCGCAGGCGCACGACAGTTGCAGCTTCATCTGTTGTTTCCTGCAGCCGAACAACTTCGTCGTAATCCGTGCTGGGCTGTAAGCTTCTGACTCTATCTCGTCCGAGCGAGGACGCAACATGCTCCATGAGCTGTTCCTTTACTTTATCGTACTCTAATACACGTAATGTTCGTTCTAACACAGCTTTAAAATCCTCCCTATTTGTTGCGGCGAATATATGCCAGCAGCTTGTCTGTCTCCCAAGCGTTCAGGACAGTGTCCTTTTGAATCCAGCCCTTTCTTGCTGCCGCTACACCAATTTCTATATGCTCTAGCATATCTAATGTATGTGCATCGGTGTTAATTGCAATTTTCACACCCTCATCCTGCGCTTTTTTGAGCAGCTCAGCGCTTAAATCCAGACGGTTCGGATTAGCATTGAGCTCAAGCACCGTTCCAGTCTCCTTGGCGAGCTGAATGAGCATATCCGCATCCACATCATATCCTTCCCGTCTGCCGATTAAGCGGCCGGTCGGGTGGGCAATCATCGTTACGTGATTGTTCTCAATGGCGGCGCGAAGACGCTTCATAATTGTCTCTCGGTCCTGCGAAAAGCTGGAGTGGATGGCACCAATAACAAAGTCTAATTGCGCTAATACTTCATCATCAAAGTCTAACGTAGCATCCGGTAAGATATCCATTTCAATGCCGCGCAGGATTGTAATGTCTCTATATTTTGCCCGCAGTTTCTCAATTTCTTCCCCTTGCTGGAGTAAGCGTTCCTTCGTAAGCCCATTTGCGACCTTCAGATATTGCGAATGGTCTGTAATAGCCATATATTGATAGCCTCTTGCAATACAAGCCTGTACCATTTCTTCTATTGAAAAAGCACCGTCGCTCCATGTTGTGTGCATATGCAAATCGCCCTTTATATCAGCTAGCTGGATGAAGCTTGGATATTGCTGGATCCATTCGATTTCCCGCCCATCCTCGCGCACCTCAGGAGGAATATAAGGCAGTCCGAAATGGGCAAAAAAGGCTTCCTCACTCTCGAACGTTACAACCTCGCCTGTTTCGAGATTCTCTACACCATATTCGCTAATTTTTTTATTTTGTGCTTTGGCAATTTGCCGCATTTTTACGTTATGGTCCTTCGAGCCGGTAAAATGGTGCAGCGTTGTAATAAATTCCACTGGCTGGACGAGACGAAAATCAACTGAAATCTCATATTCATATTGGAGGCGAAGTGAAACCTTTGTATCGCCGCTTGCGATAACTTCTTCAATGCGAGGAATTTGCAGCAGTGCATCTCGAACCGCAGAAGGACTGGTCGTGGCAATAATAAAATCTAAATCCTTCACTGTTTCCCTTACGCGCCGCAGGCTTCCTGCACGTGAAAAGCGCTCCACTTCGGGGATTTCCGACAATCTTCGCTCAATTTCCCAGGCAATAGGAAGAACATCTGCAATTGGCAGCCGCTCTGGACGAGTCCCGAATTGGGCAATTGCTTCTAATATTTTCTCTTCTGTTTTCTTTCCAAAGCCGGCAAGAGCCTGGACACGCTGCTCCTCGCACGCTTGCCGCAAAGAAAAAATGTCTGTCACACCAAGCTCCTTATATAGCTTAGCCAGCTTTTTGCCGCCAAGACCCGGCAGCTTTAATAAAGGAATAAGCGTACTTGGAACCTCCTTTTCCAGCTCCTCTAGAACAGATGCTCTCCCTTCTTCTATGTACTCTATAATGACTGCAGCGGTTCCTTTACCGATACCGCTAATTTTTGTGAAGTCTTCGATTTCTGATAAACTGCGGTCATCTGTCTCCAAAGCAGCTGCCGCTTTCCGGAATGCAGAAATCTTAAACGGGTTTTCCCCTCTCAGCTCCATATATAAAGCAATTGTTTCTAGCAGTTTAATAACCTGTTTTTTGTTTACATTCACCATTACCCCACCTTTTCACCATCATTCTCCCTTAATCATTACAAAAAGCTCTCGCGGTCCGCCCTGCTCCCGAAGGATACAGTTCTCCGCACATTGAGGCGCTTTCGCCACAAGGAGCAGACCGCGGTCGCTAGACGATATCTCCCAAAAATTATACTTTCTTATCTTTGAAAAATTTCCCCGCTACACCGAACGGCTTCCTAGCTGGAAATACATAATTTCTTAAAGTATAGAAAAAAACTTCTCTTTATGCAAAAGAGAAGTTATACACTATCTTGCTGAACCCATAATTCCTTCATCTTGTCTGACAAAACCGGTGTATCGTCTATAATCGTCCGGCAAAGCACAGAGCCATTTAAAGAGGATTGAAGCGGCTGAATCGGTACGAGTGTTCCGATTAAAATCACAATAAACAATACGATATAGACCTCAACAAATCCAAGCAAGCCGCCGCCGAGCGAGTTCAATTGCTTCAGCACCGGAATTTGTGCAATCATATTAAGGAGTTGTCCAAAGAGCGAAAACGCAAATTTTGTGACAAAAAACAGCAGGATGAAGGCAATCACACGGTAAAACATGCTTTCCACATCCGAGCTTTTTAGCCATTCTGGTACATTTGTATGCTCCTTAAGCGGATACGGGATAGCAGCTTGCAGCACTAACGCCAAACGATCGTAGTATAAATATGCCACAACATATGCTAAAACGTAGCCTACCAGACGTATGATCTGGAGAATGAGCCCCCGTTTCAAGCCGATAATAAATCCTATAAAAAGCAGGATAATAATGAAAATATCGATCATGATCCACTCATTCCTTTTGATTCAATTTTTCTTTCAGCCTTTCGTGTTGTTCTTTCAGTTTTATATAATCGTGCACAACGTTCACCGCAGTTAGCACAGCTAGCCTGTTTATGTCAAGAGAAGGATTCTTAGCATGTATCTCACGCATCTTATCATCCACAATTGCGGCGACCATGCGAATATGACTTGTACTTTCGTCGCCAACAACAGAGTATTGCTGGCCGTAGATATCTACTGTAATTCGCGTTCTATTGTCTTTTTGCTGTGACAACTTATTGTCCTCCAATCAACTTTCAGAATCCTAAACTTTATCATACCATGAAGTAGACTTAGATGGAAACACTATCACATATGAGGTATGATAAAATTGTAAGTAAACGGAAAAGGAGAGAACAATTTGTCTAATCAAGTCATTCAAGTGAGCGCTGCAACAATAGAACAAATGAAGCAGCATTACAGAAGCATGCTAAGTCCAAAAGTTCCCCAAGGCGGGATATTTTCCGCTAAAGCTCCTTCCTGCAGCATTACAGCCTATAAGTCTGGAAAGGTATTGTTCCAAGGACCCAGAGCCGAGGCAGAAGCAGCGCGTTGGCAAGAAAGCGCTAGGCCGTCCGCTGCTCTGAAAACAAGCACGAAGAAGCAAACGCCATACTCTCCTCCTTCCTCCATTAGTACAATGTCCATTATCGGCTCAGACGAGGTCGGCACCGGGGACTATTTTGGACCGGTTACCGTAGTAGCTGCTTACGTCTCCAAAGAGCAAATTCCTCTTCTCAAGGAATTAGGTGTAAAGGACTCGAAGGATTTAACGGATGACCAAATTGCAAAAATCGCAAGGGATTTACTTTCGATCATCACATACAGCTCGCTTGTACTACATAATGAAAAATATAACGAGCTGCAGCAGCGCGGGATGAACCAGGGCGAAATCAAAGCATGGCTTCATAATCAGGCAATCGGCAAGGTGTTAGAAAAACTGAACCCAACAAAACCGGAAGGCATCCTAATTGATCAGTTTGTCCAGCCTGATACATATTATAAGTATTTAGCCAAACAAAAAACGGTTCACCGTGAAAATGTGTATTTTTCCACAAAGGGTGAGAGCGTGCATCTCGCGGTTGCGGCAGCTTCCATGCTCGCACGCTATAGCTTCGTAAAGCAATTTGACGAGCTTAGTAAAAAAGCTGGTTTTACGCTGCCAAAAGGAGCGGGTGCACATGTGGATGCTGCGGCTGCAAAATTGATGCGCATGCATGGAAAAGAGAAATTGAAGGAATTTGCGAAGCTGCATTTTGCCAATACCGAAAAAGCGTTAAGATTGCTCTGAAGCAGGACAGTTCTCCGCCCATTGAGGCGCTTTTTGCCTGGGTGGACGGGGGCTTTCCCCATAGTAAGCAGGTCATCGGAGCAGGGCAGCGTTACCGCAAAAAGTTATACTTTTTTGTTAAAAAAGGAATGACCATTAACAAGTCATTCCTTCCGCATTTCTTTCAAAATAGTCGATTCCTGATTACACTGTTTTGAAGGAAACCAACTGATACTGCCTTGCCTTCATCAATGCTTCCGTTCTAGAACGAGCCCCTAGCTTCTCAAACAGCTTTGTTAACGCATACTCCACTGCGCGTTGACTCATGAACAACGTTTCGGCAATTTCCCGATTCGTTAATCCTTCCGCTATCATTGTTAAAATCTCCTGCTCCTTCTCTGTTACACGAATCGACCTTTTCTCTTCTGTTTTCTTTAGATGAGAACCCTCCACCTTTTTTGTTAGCTGCCGTAATATACTGACCGGAAGAATTGACAGTCCTCTTGCAGCAGCTGTGATACTCATCATAATATCCTCAGTGGAAGAAGTCTTGCTAATAAAACCATATACTCCCGCTTCTATTAAAAGATTCATATGAGTTGCCAGGTCAAAGCCTGTCCAAACGACAATTTTGCTCTCCGGCTTTTCATACAAAATGTTTTGTGCAAGCTCCACTCCATTCAATTCCGGCATATGTAAATCAAGTAAAATCACATCAAAATTTTCTTTTTTCAGCAAGTCCATCGTCTCTAAGGAAGAAGAAAGCACCGTTACTGTCATGTCCGCTTTATGCTCTAGCACTGCTTTCATTCCCTGGCTTACAGCGACGTGATCATCAACGATTAGAACTCGGATTGTCATGCTGGTTCCCCCTCCGTTTTTTCTTTAATCTGCAATGGAAGTTCTATTCGAATCAGCATCCCCTCATTTGGCGCAGATGAAATAGACAGCTCTCCATTCATCGCTTGGGTTCGTTCCTTCATTCCTGCCAAGCCAAAATGCTGCTTTACATTTCCAAGACAACTCAGCTCCATGCCTACCCCATCATCCTCATATACAAGCAACAATCTGTTTTCCTTCTTATACAGGGAAATAAAGATGCAGTTTGCCTTAGCATGCTTTCTTGCATTGTGGAGCAGCTCCTGCATAATCCGATATAAATGTACAGTATACCAATCATCAAGTGTTTCAGTCACATCTAGATTAGAAACAAACTCAATCAAAACATGCTCCTTCATCCTATGGTCTTCAATTAATGCCTGCAGTCCATCGATAATCCCCATTTCCAGCAAAAATGGCGGCCGCAGCTGATAGCACTCCTCACGAATATACTGAATCTGTTGAATTAAATGATCTCTTGCAGCATCTATATCCTTTCCTTGCTCGATCTCACGATAGATGAGAATAAGCTCCTGCAGCAGCGTATCATGAATATCCCGCGACAGCCGTTCTCTTTCTTTCTCAGAAACCGTAAATAGCATCTTCGACAGCAATAAGGAGGAAGTCCCCCGTTCATCACGTGTACGTTCAAACTCCCGTAATATCTCCTGAACATGTACAAAGCTTTGCAATAAAACATTTGTCTGCAGCGCAATAGTATGTAACCAAACAAGGTCATCATGATTAAAGCGAATCTGATCTTTTTTATAGCCTATGAACATACAAGTATATAGCTCTGGAGTTTCACCTACCAATAGAAAATACCCGCTTTTCCCGCGAGTTACCGTCCCCACGACCATTTGTTCATGAATAAGCTTTTCTCTTAGAAAAGCTAAATCCATTTGGCAGTCATCCTCTGACAGGCAAAAACGTTGCTGAGTCTTCAAAAACTCTAATTTAAAAACCTGCTTCACAAATAACACCTTTTTAATCTCATTAATCAAACTATCTATAATGCTATCCGCATTTGTACTGCTCATCCCTGCTTTGGAAAATCGTAATAAGCTGGCCTCATACCTTGCTTTATTAAACAATAGCCTGCTTTCAATTCCTACATCCGCTTCTTCCTTTATAAACAAAAGAACCGCCATAATCGCCCAGCATAGAATATAGATTCTCAAATAGGAAATCCATTCAAAAGAGGCTGGGTGCAGAAAGTAAAATCCCAGCATAAGTGCCAAAGCAGGAAAGCATGAGAGTAACACATAATAGAACATTCTCCTTAACGCATAATCTATATCATGCAATTCCTTATTCATCAAAATATACAAGGCGGCAAACGGCAAAATAGCTAAAAAGCAGGATGTATATTCAGCAGAGACAATTACAGTTCCTATCAAAATCTTAGGAAGCGCATATAATAAGCAAAATGGAAGAAACGCAAAGAGGATTGTATAGAAAACCAGCTTTAACTTAGCATGATTAAGCACACGCTTATAGTTTCGGCAATTCTTATAAATAAGCGCAGCCACAGCTGTACACATAAGCAAAAATAGGAATAAATAGATTCCCCCTGAAATGTGAAAAAAGTAAACAAGCACATAGCTAATCGCAGAAAACAATATAGCACATATATACAAGATAAAGAGAATGATTCTAGGAAATAGCAGAATAGAATGCTCACGATATACTTGATACATAAAATGACTAACTAAAACAGGACACATCATCAGAGATAGTCCCATTATATACAGACCAACCTGATCAAATCTGGCGGAAATCCCGCTGCTGACATAACAAATGCTTACAGTTAAAAGAAAGACAGAAAGAAGAAGAATACTCTCTGTCTCTTTAAATCTTTGATACACGTACAAAACGATAACTAAAGTAAGCGCAAACAACACAAGCGGAAAAAAGGAATAAAACAGATATGCGATAGGGGCTCCTTCATAATTAATAAAAAATGAGCCGTATGTTTCCCTTCTTTCTATAAGCAAAGCGCGTATTTTCTCCACCTTGCTATGCGTACGTACCGCATTCACCCGATCATCCTGAATGACAACATGGTCCCCTGCTCGAATACCATGTATATAAGCCCAGCCGTTCGGATATACATCTGTAACGGTATAATGATGTTCCCTTATTTGATAAACCTTCATTCCAACTAAAGGATAGGTGCTAATAATATACGCAAAATAAACAGCGATACATGCAATTAAAAGTATAGGAATTATGTACAACGCGGGCTTTCTCATAAATTTTCAAAAGGGATTATGCCCAGAGGTATAATTTCTCTTGATTTCCTTCAAAGGATTTCAAAATAGCTTTCTGCTCCTCCGCTGATACACCTAGCAAATTAGAATGGCCATTTTTCACACTTTCTAAAGCTTCTAGATTCTCCGTTAAATATAAAACCATTTCTTGCATAATTGCACACTCCTCATCTATATTTTTTTATATTTTTTTTAAAAAGACTTCTTTTAAGGCCTGTTTGCTTCTTTCATCCACCTGTAAACCATCAATTGCAGCGATAGCCTGATTTTGATGAAGCTCCTTTACAGCATTTGCATACACAAGCGCCCCAGAGGATTTCACAATATGTACAAGCTCATCTTCTCTTCGCAACAATTCCTCAAAGGAAATCGTTCCGGCAAAATAATCGCGAACAAGCTTTCCCTTTTCTGCCTTTGGATGCAGCAAATATAAAATAGGTAACGTTCGTTTTTTCTTTCTCCAGTCATTTTTCCCTTTTATATTGACAGCATCTCTCATGTCATTGGCAATTTGTGCAGCCACTCCCATATCGCTTGCGTACGCAGCAATACAACCGGGCACATCATCTGTTGCAAGCGAGGTACCAATTAAGCTGGCTAGCGCAAGCAAGGAACCTGACTTCTTGCGGCACATGGCCAAGTATTGTTCTTCATCCATAATGGCATTTTTGATATCTAAGTATTGTCCTTCTATGGAGCTGTGAAGGCATTGATGCATGCAGCGGGCAGCTGCGTTCTGATTTCGGAAGGATAAGGCTGTGATGCGATTCATAGAGGAATTCAAAAATAGTAAAGCAATATTTAAGGCTTGTGCCTTCTCAATTTTCATCCAAGGAGCTGTTGAAGCAAGATCTTCATCCTGCAAATCATCTATGATATCAAGCGACAAAATAAACTGTTCCACTGCATCAGCGATATGCTGGATATCAGAAGATGTTCCTCCAAAGGCCTGGTAATGCTGCAAGGTTACCAAGCCAAATGGCAGGCCTTGCTTCGCCTTATAAGCAAAACAGTCTTCATATAGCTGTTGCAGCTGCTTGTCTTGAATGAAATACTCTCTCGTAGCAATCATTTCTTTCTACATTCCACCTTTCCAAAACCTTATATAAAACTAAATTACCACATATAACGATTTTATACCAATACTTTTATCTTATTTTTATAGGGTGCTAGAGCAGTTATTTTTCCTAATGCCTCTTCTGCTGCCATCATTTCTATCATACTCCTTGGATTATCACATACACTCTCCAGTAACGCTAGTGCGTTATAGGTCAGATAAGAGGAATCAATCAATGAAATAGACCAAGCTGCCCAAAAACGACCGACCCTATTCCCTGAATCCAGCGCTTCGATTAGGTATGGTACACTCTTTCTCCCAATCCTTGCTAGTGCTAAAGCACTCGCCATTCTTGTTTGCTCCTTTGCGTCAAACAGCAAAGGGACGATTACAGGTATGGCATCTGAAAATACTTCACCTAACTTATCCACCATCCTTACCGCCAGCATTTTTATAGAATTATGCTCGTCTTGCAAGGCCTCTACGATGAATTGAGTAGCTTGTTCCTTTTGCAAGCTTTGAACTGCCTTCCATGTCTCCGGAATGCTGGAACTTTCGAATTGCAGCATTTGAAAATCCACCGGAGCCTTACCCATTCACACAATCACCTCATTTCACCTGTCTTTGTTCATGGCATATCTCAGCAGGGGGTAACAACTCTCCAATGAAATAGCGGGCAGCTAAGGATCTTTCAATTGGATTGTCTCTATATTAACAGAAATACAATTGCGGTTTTCCGCAAATTTATCTTCGGAAAACCGCAATTTTTTTAAATTTCCAAAATCAGACCATAAGAACAAAAGCAGCATCACATTGCATTTTCTTATGCCTCTAAAACAGTCATAATATTTTGAATACATAAACTTTTACTATGGTATATAATAACAGTAATCATCATAGGAAGATCATGTATGCTTTTTAATGGAGGGAGACGATCTATGGAACATGTAAAAGGAAAGGTAGTCATTATTTCCGGTGCGGGAAGCGGTTTAGGGAAGGAAACAGCTCTGGCCTTCGCAAAGGCTGGGGCGAATCTTGTGATTTGCGGTCGTAATTATGCCAAGCTCGAACGAGTGGAGAGCCTAATTACAAGTCAGTATAATGCCACAGTGCTGCCAATCCGCGCAGATGTATCATCCGAGTCCGATGTAAAAATGCTTGTACAGGCTGCATTTGCTAAGTTTCAAAGAATTGATGTGTTAATTAATAATGCAGCTGTGTTCCAGCAATATCATCTTGTTGATAGTTCTCTAGATTCATGGGAGTACCAATTCCATAATAATGCTACGAGTGTGTTTCTAATGATGAGGGAATGTATTCCGATTATGCGAAGTCAAAAATCCGGCCATATTATCAATATTACGTCAGGGTTGGTACGAGAAGGTGCGGCAGGCTTTGGCGCATATGCTGCAAGTAAAGCAGCAATTGAAGCATTAACGTATTCTGCTCAGGATGAGGAGCATAAAAACGGGATTCACGTGCATGTCTTTAATCCAGGTGTGATGAAAACGAATTTAGCTAATATAGGTGATGATCCTGCAAATGTTGCGCCATACGTTGTTGCACTAGCGGAGATCCATTCCAGCGGTGAAAAGCGCGTCATTCAATTAGAGGATTTTCAACTAGCAAGGGATTAATCCGTCTTCGTATAAAGAAAACTCGCCGACTGGCGAGCCCTGCCCTTGGGCGAAGACAGAGGCGTAGTTGCACTTATACTTTGTTCCTAAAATTTCTCGCTACGTCGAATTGTCTTCCAGCTAGAAATTTATACTTTCTTAAAGTGTAAAGAAAACTCGCCGATTGGCGGGCCTTTAGGTGACGGCAGAGGCGTAGTTGCACTTAAACTTTATTCTTAAAATTTCCCACTATATGAAGTTAGCTTCCAGTTGGAAGTTTATCCTCTCTTAAAGTATAAAAAACAAGGACAATGCATCCGCATTGTCCCTGTCTATTTATTTCCTATTACTTACGTAGCTCCGCATCAAACGTTTCCTCCACAGCCTGTAACACACGGCTATGTGCTTCTGTTACTTCTTCATCCGTTAGCGTACGCTCTGGATTATAGTAACGAAGCGAGAATGCTAACGATTTTTTGCCTGCTTCCATTTTTTCACCTTGGTATAGGTCAAATAAAGCAGCTTCTTTTAACAGCTCGCCGCCGGCTTCCACAATCGTGCGTTGTACATCACCAGCAAGGACATCCGCTTTCACAACAAGCGCCATATCACGTGTCATAGATGGGAAACGCGGAATGCTTTCATAGCTTACCTCAGCAACATCAGCACCAAACAATGCCTCAAGAGATAATTCAAAGACATAGGTTTCCTTCACGTCTAATTGCTTTTGCATTTCTGGATGCACTTGGCCGATATAGCCGATTTCCCGGCCATCTAACAAGATGCTGGCTGTGCGTCCTGGGTGCAGATCAGCACGTTGAGTCGCTGCATATGAAATCTTCTCTGTTACACCAAGCACATCGAATAATCCTTCAAGCACGCCCTTCATGACATAGAAATCAACTGCCTTTTTCTCACCCTGCCATGGGTGATTCAGTACAAGTCCAGTCATGACACCTGCAAGGTGCTGTTCTTCTTTTGGCTGCTCGTCTTGTCCTGCTGGCAAGAAAACAGAGCTGATTTCATAAAGTGCTACGTTTTCGATTTTGCGCGCGTTGTTATAGGAAACTGCTTCCAGCAAATGCGGTACTAAGCTTAAACGAAGCTGGCTGCGCTCTTCGCTCATTGGAAGTGCAAGACGAATCGGCTCAAGGGACGTTTCCTTCAGCGCATATTGCTTCGCTTTTTCCGCACTTGTTAAGGAATACGTAATTGCTTCGTATAGCCCCGCTCCCTCTAAATAACGGCGCGTTTTACGGCGCTTCGCCTGCTTTTCAGAAAGCTTGCCGCGCGTTGTTTCCGCAACTGGAAGCGTAGCTGGAATATGGTCGTAACCGTATAAACGACCTACTTCCTCTACTAGATCTTCTTCGATTGTAATATCAGGTCTTCTTGTTGGCACTTCTACTTGGAATGTTCCTTCTGCTTGTGAGAATGGGAACTTTAAGTTTGTGAAAATCGCAGCTACCTCTTCAGCTGTAATCGCCGTTCCTAACACACTGTTAATTTTCTCAACAGAGATCGAAACAGTGCTTTGCTCTAGCTTCAGGTTATTAACCTCTACGACACCTTCTAACACTTCGCCGCCTGCATACTGTGCCATTAACGCAGCCGCGCGTTGTGCTGCTTCAAATGTACGCTGTGGATCAATGCCCTTTTCATAGCGCGCGCTTGCTTCGCTGCGAAGGCCTAAATCTTTGGACGCCTTGCGAATTGCAGTACCTGTGAAGTAAGCAGATTCGATTAAAACATTCACTGTGTTTTCATCTACCTCTGAATTTGCACCGCCCATTACGCCGGCAATCGCAACGCCTTTCGATCCATTTGTGATTAACAAATGATCGCCTTTTAATGTGCGCTCTGTGCCATCAAGTGTTTCTACCTTCTCGCCTTCTTCTGCAAGACGAACAACGATTTCCTTGGAGCCAAGCTTATCATAGTCAAATGCATGAAGCGGCTGGCCATATTCCATGAGAATGTAGTTTGTAATATCCACTACGTTGTTCAGAGGACGAACGCCGGCTGCCATTAAGCGTGTTTGCATCCAAATTGGTGATGGACCAATTTTTACGTTTTTCACAACCTTCGCAATATACAGCGGGTTTTGCTCTGGCGCATCTACACGAATGGAAATATAGTCAGATGCTTTTTCATTTGTTTCTTGCAGTTCAATGCTTGGCATCTTCACTTCCTTGCCAAGGATTGCCGCTACTTCATACGCTACACCAAGCATGTTTAAGCAGTCCGCACGGTTTGGTGTCAAGCCAAGCTCTAGCACTTGATCATCCAAGTTTAGCTGCTCAATCGCATCCTCCCCAACCTCTGCATCCGCAGGGAATACGAAAATGCCTTCTGAATATTCCTTTGGTACAAGCTTTCCTTCAATGCCAAGCTCTTGCAGGGAGCAAATCATTCCTTGCGATACTTCGCCGCGAAGCTTCGCCTTTTTAATTTTAAGGCCGCCCGGTAAACGCGCGCCAACCTTTGCGACCGCTACCTTTTGCCCTTGTGCTACGTTTTTCGCGCCGCAAATAATTTGCACTGGCTCGTCTTCCCCAACATCTACAAGACACTTGCTTAATTTATCCGCTTCTGGATGCTTTTCGCGTTCCATCACATAGCCAACGACAACATTTGTTACGCCTTTATTTAAAAGCTCTACGCCTTCTACTTCGATGCCGGCCTTTGTAATTTTATCAGCTAATTGCTCTGCCGTTAAACCGTCAATATCTACATATTGCTGTAACCATTTATAAGATACGAACATGTTTGTGCCCTCCCCTTTTACGCTCGTTTAAACTGCTGTAAGAATCGTACATCATTTGTATAGAAATGGCGAATGTCGTCTACGCCATATTTCAACATTGCAATACGCTCAGGTCCCATACCGAAAGCAAAGCCCTGATATTCTGTCGGATCATATCCTGACATACGCAGAACATTCGGATGAACCATACCTGCTCCCAAAATTTCAATCCAGCCAGTTCCTTTACAAGTGCGACATCCTTTTCCACCGCACATCATACAGGAAATATCCATCTCAACAGACGGCTCTGTGAACGGGAAAAAGCTTGGGCGCAGACGGATTTCGCGCTCTTCGCCAAATAATTTCTTCGCAAATGCTTGCAATGTACCTTTTAAATCGCTCATACGAATATTTTTATCGATCACAAGACCTTCAATTTGTGTGAATTGATGCGAATGTGTCGCATCATCGTCATCGCGTCGGTATACCTTACCAGGACAAATAATCTTAATTGGTCCTTTTCCGCCGTGCTTTTCCATTGTTCGCACCTGTACTGGAGATGTTTGCGTACGCAGCAAAATCTCTTCTGTAATATAGAAGGAATCCTGCATATCGCGCGCCGGATGACCCTTTGGCAAATTTAACGCTTCAAAGTTGTAGTAGTCGCGTTCCACTTCTGGACCTTCAGCAATTTCATAGCCCATACCAATAAATAGGTCTTCAATTTCTTCGATAACAGCTGTAAGCGGGTGGTGTGAACCAACGCTTACTGGACGCCCTGGCAATGTTACGTCAATTGTTTCAGACTCTAATTGCTTCGCGATTGCTGCTTGCTCAAGCTGCGCCACTTTTTCGTCTAGACGATTTTGAATCGCTTCGCGCACATCATTCACAAGCGCTCCCATACGGGGACGCTCTTCTGCGGATAATTTGCCCATGCCGCGCAAAACCTCCGTAATCGGTCCTTTCTTTCCTAAGTACGCCACGCGCACATCATTTAACTCCTTCAACTCAGATGCCGCTTCAATTTTTTCAAGCGCTTCCTGCTGCAGCTCTTTCAAACGTGCTTCCATGAAAAAAACCTCCTATATATTATATTAAGTGAAAATTTTACAAATAAAAAAGCCCCATCCCTGTGAAGGGACGAGGCTTATTCGTCTCGCGGTACCACCCTAATTGGCAGAAATATATCTGCCCGCTTCATTTCGATAACGGCATCATGCCGGAACGCCTTTACATGCATGTGCATGGTCCCGGCGCCAACTCCAGAGGTGAATTCACATAATCTCTACCATAAAAATGCTTCCAGTCTTAGGCATTTTCTCCCTGTATGGCGAACAATTAGCTACTCTTCTCTATCATCATTTTTGGTTATATGTACTTTAAGTTTCATAACAATTTATTCAAGACTTAATTATAATTGTCTTTTTTCTAATTATCAACCTTGCTTTGTAAATAATATGCCAAAATTCCTGTCGCAACAGATACATTCAATGACTCAGCCTGTCCATAAATCGGAATGTATAGGTTTTGGTCGCACTTCTCCAGCAATTCCTGACGTACACCGCTTCCTTCATTGCCAACGATAAGCGCGAATCTTCCCGGCGCTTTAACCTCCGTATATGGCACTGCATGCTGCAAAGCTGTTCCATAGATTGGGATGTCATGCTGCTGCAGCTCTTCAATCCATTGGTCCAGGCTCCCTTTTACAATCGGCAAATGAAACACGGATCCCTGCGTCGAGCGAAGCACCTTGCTGTTATACACATCGACGCAGCCTTCTCCAATTATCACCGCATCAATGCCAGCCGCATCAGCTGTACGAATGATCGTCCCTAAATTGCCAGGGTCTTGAATTCCATCAAGCAACAAAAACTTCCCATTTTCAAGCTGCACGCTGCTTTCTAATTTCTCACATACCGCAAACACCCCCTGCGGCGTCTCTGTTTCACTTATCGCCTTGCTAATAGCGTCCGTTACAACAAATACATCTGCATTATCCACGCTCCAATTTGAAGGCAAATCTGTATGCTCACTTAGAATAATCTGTTGCACGACATTCGCCTTCAACGCTTCTTCCACGAGATGAAAGCCTTCCACAATAAAGGTCCCTGTTTTATCGCGCTCTTTTTTTGTTTGCAGCTTTTTCCACTGCTTAATGCGCGGATTTTGTAATGAATCAATTCTGTTCATGGATGATATCCCTCACTTCCCTATACATTATAAACCATTTTGCATATTTCTAATAAAACAACAAACAATAATTACAGTGCTTTTTTACATTACATAAAAGAGGTGTGCAGAATGAATTTTAATTTACGCGGTGCAGTACTTGCAAACATTTCCGGGAACTCACAAGAACAGCTGGAGGAAACAATTGTTGATGCGATTCAAAGCGGTGAGGAAAAAATGCTGCCGGGTCTTGGTGTATTATTTGAAGTGATTTGGAATCATTCAAATGAGCAGGAGAAACATCAAATGCTGTCCACACTGGAGAATGGTGTGAAAGACGGAAACCATTAAAAGAGATTATATAAGAAATGGGTGGTGTAAAGATAACTTTACACCACCCATTTTTTTCTATATACTTACAAGTAAAGATATCTTTACATTACAGGTGAGAAAATGGCTGTGAACAATCGGATTAAGGAATTGCGGCTACAACATGGCATTACCCAAACGCAAATGGCAAAGGAGCTTGAGGTGACGAGACAAACCATTGTTGCAATTGAAAACCATCATTATAATCCAAGTTTGGAGCTTTCCTTAAAGCTGGCTCGCTACTTTAAGATGAGTGTAGAAAGTATATTTGAACTTGTGGAATAGAGAATGAGAGAAAGGGATGAAGATAATATGTTCAAGAAAAGAGCAGATGAGATGGAACAGCATCATGCAAACTATGCAGCAAGAAACGCATTCTTTTTATATAGTGCATCTTTGCTTTTATGGTCTCTATATGATGGGATTACAACGCAAAATTTAGGACTGCCTTTTCTCATCATGTGCGCAGGGACGTTTGTCTTCTTTCTTACGCTATATATACAGAAGCGCAAAATTCAGAAGTTAATTAAAAAAGAAGTGTAAGCAAAACCTATGCAAAAGGCGAACCATCTTCAGAAAAATGGTTCGCCTTTTCTCTATTATGCTCTTCTTATTTTTTGGCTGCCTGCCGCTTACCAGAATGTAAGAAAAATGACAAAACAAGTGCAACTCCCGATAAAACAGTTGCTACCCAGAATGCATCATTAATTCCATTAATGGTTGATAGCTTCATGACCTGCCCATACAGCAGTGTCGTTTCAAGTGTTGCTCCCGCCTGCGGCGAAACATGCGCAAGCGCAGCTGCACTTTGCCCTGCCTGTGTAAAGCTCGTGCTCATCACTGGGTCAGTTGCAGTCACCGCATTTGCATAATCAGCCGCATGGAAGGTTGATTGCCGCGTCATAACCGTAACGAGGATCGCTGTTCCAATTGCGCCTGCTACTGACCGCAGTGTATTTTGCGAAGCAGTGCCATGTGAAATTTTATTCATCGGCAGCGCGTTCATCCCTGCAGTCATAATTGGCATCATAATAAACGCCATCCCAAAGGAGCGCAGGATGTAAATGCTCATAATGTGCGCATATGACGTATCAAGCGAAAGATGCGTATACTCGTATGTTCCGTACGTCATGAGAATCATACCGAAAATAGCTAACGGCCGAATGCCGTATTTATCAAATAGCTTTCCAGCAAACGGTCCCATAAGCCCCATAATCAGTGATCCAGGAAGAAGCAATAAGCCTGACTCAATCGGTGTGAAGCCGCGAATGTTTTGCAGGTAAACTGGAAGCAGCAGCATTCCGCCAAACAAAGCCATCGTGATAATCATATTAATAAACAAAGTGAAGGAAAAAGCCGGAATTGTAAAGATTGTTAAATCAAGGAGTTTCGCTTCAGCCTTCAATTCCCAACGTACGAAGAATATGAGCCCGATCACCCCGATTATGAACATTATCATAACCTCTGCACTATCCCAGCCTTTATTGCCAGCTTCACTAAAACCATACAATAAGCTGCCAAGGCCGATAGTTGAGGAAATCGCACCAACCAAATCAAACTTCGGTTTTGATAACGGCTGCACAAGCGTAAACAAACGAAGTCCAAGTAAAAGGATAATAGTTCCAATCACAAACATCCCGTAAAACATAAGGTTCCACGTATAATTTTCAACGAGCCAGCCCGCAATCGTAGGTCCAATCGCCGGAGCCAAAATCATCGCGACACCGAGCAGCCCCATTGCCGCCCCGCGCTTGGCCGGCGGAAAGAGCGTCATAAAAATATTCATCCCAACCGGCATTAAAATACCGGCACCTACTGCTTGAATGACACGCCCTGCCATCATAATTGGGAAGTTGACTGCTATCGCACAGATGATCGAACCAACTGTAAAGAACATCATAGCGGCCAAAAATAGCTTTCGGTACGTAAAGGTCTGAATTAAATATGCGCTAATTGGAACCAAAATCCCGTTCACAAGCATAAAGCCTGTAGATAGCCATTGGCCGGTCGCTGTGGAAATATTAAATTCATTCATTAATGCCGGCAGCGCGATATTGATAACTGTTTGATTTAAAATAGAGACGAACATTCCAAGCACAAGCACGGTCAAAACAGCACCTATACTAAAAGCAGGAGCTTCCGGTGTCTGTTTCGATGCTGCTTCTGGCTTTCGTGCTGCTTGCTCGGGCGTTGGGACAGAAATCTCTTCTTCAACCGCTGTTGCTGCGGCCTGCAGAACCTCCCCTGAAGAGGTACGATCTTCTTTCTGAGAAGCTGCCGTTGCCTCTGCCTGATCAACTGTTTCTTCAACATGTTCGTGTTTCTTCATGCCACTGTTCCCTTGAAGCGACGGCTCCACATCCTTTTTGCGACGAAGCAATAAATTCACAACAGCAAATATAACAACGCAAAAAACAGCGTATGCAGCAATGATTGTCGAGGACATACAACCTCCCCCTTACTTGTGAATGCGGACTGACACGTTCATCCCAGGCACAATGTTCACAGATTTCGTATGGTCTAAAGCAATTTTCACTGGAATGACCTGCGTTACCTTCGTATAATTGGCCGTCGTATTTCCAGATGGAAGTAAGGAGAATGTATTGGCTGTTGTTAAACCAATCTGATCTACTACGCCCGTTAATGTTGTATTTGGATACGCGTCTACATACACGTCTACATCCTGTCCTTTTTTCACATCATCAATGTCCGTTTCTTTAATATTTGCTGTTACCCATAAATTGTTCATATCATATGCGTATGCCAACGGAGAACCCGCAGCAATAAATGTATTTTCAGTCGCACTGGACTGAACTACCGTTGAACCAACAGGAACTGTAATGTCAAGCTGCTGCACAGCTGCATTGCCGCTCGTTTGAACAGCTCCTACTTTTTCTCCTGCACTGTATGCTCTTCCTGGTGTTGCTGTCCATTCAACAAGCTTTCCAGCTGCAGGAGAAGCAATCGGAATTGCCTTTCCATCAATTTTGGCATTGTCCGTCGTTAAATAGTTTTGTGCTTGATTGTAGTAATAATAGCCAAGAAAGCCTCCCCCTACCAATACAAGCAAAGTAATAATATTAACTACTATGAGTCGGCGAAACTGATTCATTCGTTTTCGTCCTTTCTTTTTAGTGTCTCTCACCTGTATAGCGAAAAACAGCCGGCCTAGATTCTTATTTTATTAAACCATGATAATTGTTCATAATGTTAACTAAATGGCAAAAGCATACGAATCCATTGTGCCGCTCTAGTTTTTCTTTTAAGCAAGAGCATACTTTCATATTATAATGAGTTTTTTCGCAGATAGGAACTAATTTGCTTCAAATAATCTAACATAAAAACAAAAAAGGCGAAGGGTTATGTCCCTTTTCGCCTTTTTTTCTCTTATTCAAAGGTAATACGATGTACAGTCGCCTGATCTAATCGTTTAATCACTTCTGCAATGAGCTTTACCGCATTTTCATAATCATCGCGATGAAGCATCGCTGCATTTGAGTGAATATAGCGCGTGGCGATTGTAATGGACATAGCAGGTACACCATTGAGCGTAACATGAATAGCGCCCGCATCCGTTCCGCCGCCCGCCATTGAATCGTATTGGTATGGAATGCTTAATTCATCCGCCACCCCGACGACAAAATCACGCAGACCCTTATGCGATACGATAGACGCATCATATAAAATGATTTGCGGACCTTTTCCAAGCTTTCCTTGCGCTTCTTTTTCGGTTACTCCTGGTGTGTCACCCGCAATGCCGACATCCACTGCGAATGCAATATCCGGTTCGACAAGGTGTGCAGATGTTTTTGCACCGCGCAGACCAACCTCCTCCTGTACAGTCGCGACACCGTATACTGTATTCGGATGAGGCTCGTTCTGGAGCTGCTTTAATACATCAATCGCAATGGCGCAGCCAATACGATTATCCCATGCTTTTGCAAGAAGCATCTTTTCATTTTTCATCACTTGAAATTCAAAATACGGTACAACCTGATCACCCGGACGAACGCCCCACTCTGAAGCCTCCTCCTTGCTGGAAGCACCAATATCGATAAACATATCCTTAATTTCCACCGGTTTTTTACGCGCTTCGACCGGCAAAATATGCGGCGGCTTTGAACCAATCACGCCTGTAATATTACCGTTTCTTGTAACGACTGTTACGCGCTGCGCCAGCATAACCTGCCCCCACCAGCCGCCGACTGTTTGGAAGCGAAGAAAGCCCTTGTCGTCGATTTGCGTCACCATGAAGCCGACCTCATCTAAGTGCCCAGCTACCATAATCTTCGGACCATTCGCATCGCCTGTCTTTTTTGCAATTAAGCTTCCGAGGTTATCTGTCATGATTTCATCAGCATAAGGTGCTATGTATTTTTTCATCACTTCGCGCACTTCACGTTCATTGCCGGCAACGCCGTTCGCATCTGTTAATTCCTTGAGCATCGTTAATGTAGGATCTAGATTTTCCATCATCTTACCCTCCTTTTTGTCTATCTCTTCCATTATACAGGAGGGCACAATGATGTTCAAAGCAGGCTCTTAATAGCCTTGTGTTTGACGCTGATGATTAACTTCATTCTTAGCTAGGTACGCTTTCTCAATATCCTCCTGCGAGAAATCGAGTGCTTGTCCAAGACGCAAATAGCTCGTAAATAATTCAATATAGTTTGTAATAGATGGCTGATCGTGGAAACGAATCACCTTTGCATACACATCCAGGAAGATTTGCACAATCGTCTTATTCGCCTGTGCGCACTTGTAAAATAAAAAGTTTTTATCAACACCTAAATCGATTCCAATCGATAAAATAAAATGAATCCCGTCTACATATTCCTCTAAAACGATGTCACGCTCCGAGGACGGCTTTGTGCTCCAATATTTAAAGCAGCGCGTTTCATTAGCTAATTCTCCGATTTCCACAAGCAGTGCAAGTGTTTTTTCCTTTAATAGCTTTTTCGATTCTAATTTATGCTCTTGCAGGATACGCTCATCTAATTCTTTTTGCAGCTTAAACAAATGTAATAAATCCACTTTTTAATTCCCCCTAGCATTTTCACACTTCATTATATCAGTGCATTTTTATTGAGGAAAGACGATTTATTTGCAAAGGTACTGTAAGTATCTTATGTAGTGAATTAAAAAACAAAACAAAAAACCGGAGCGCAACTGGCTGAAAAATCTGCAATAACAGGCTTAATTAGATGTAGTTAATGGTTTTTTCATATTTGCAGCAAAACTCCCTCGTGCACATTAATTTAGATCACTAAAGCTCCCTCACAATATACTTTTAGTAACTATATGAGTTTAAAGTGCGTACTTTTTTTTTGTTAGCTGCGAATCTAGAATGGAGTTGTAGCGAATAAAAAACAAAATTACTTAGGGGAGTGAAGAGTTGATGGAACTTCAATTAGCGTTAGATCTTGTAAACATTCCAGAAGCAAAGCAAGTGGTGAAAGAAGTTCAGGAGCACATTGATATTGTAGAAATCGGCACACCTGTTGTAATTAACGAAGGTCTTCGAGCCGTAAGGGAAATCAAGGAGGCTTTTCCTTCTTTAAAAGTATTGGCTGATTTAAAAATTATGGATGCGGGTGCGTATGAAGTAATGAAGGCATCTGAAGCTGGTGCCGATATTATTACTGTGCTCGGCGCAACCAATGACGCTACAATTAAAGGGGCAGTGGAAGAGGCTAAAAAACAAGGAGTACAAATCCTTGTTGATATGATTAATGTAAAGGATCTTGAGCAGCGTGCAAAGGAAGTAGATGCACTTGGTGTTGATTATATTTGCGTACATACAGGCTATGATCTTCAAGCAGCGGGAGAAAGCCCATTTGAACAGCTCCAAACGATTAAGCGCGTCGTAAAAAATGCAAAAACAGCAGTCGCTGGCGGTATTAAATTAAATACCCTTCCGGAAGTAGTCCAATCACAGCCTGATCTTGTAATTGTAGGCGGCGGAATCACAAGCCAGAAAGATAAAAAAGCAGCAGCCTCCCAAATGCAAAGATTAATTAAGAAAGAAATCTTTGCATAAGAGGGAGCATAATAATCATGCAAACTACTCAATATTTAACTGAAATTACAAAAGAGTTGCACCAAACAGTTGAATTAATAGCAGCTGGAGAAGCTGAGGAACTAGTAAATGGGATTCTTGAAGCAAAGAAGATCTTTGTAGCTGGTGCGGGGCGATCTGGATTTATGTCTAAGTCGTTTGCGATGCGAATGATGCATATGGGCTTAGATCCTTATGTAGTAGGCGAAACTGTTACTCCCAACTTAGAGAAGAATGACATTTTCATTATTGCATCTGGTTCAGGGGAAACAAAAAGTCTGGTATCTATGGCCCAAAAAGCTAAAAGCATAGGTGCGACTCTGGCTGTTGTAACCATCTCCCCTGAATCAACCATCGGAAAACTGGCAGACATCGTAGTGAAACTGCCGGGCTCACCTAAAGATAAAGAAGCCGCCCAATACAAGACCATACAGCCGATGGCATCCTTATTCGAGCAAACTCTCTTGTTATTTTACGATGCTGTTATATTGAGGTTTATGGAGAAAAAAGGATTAGACTCTACTGCTATGTTCAGCAGGCACGCTAATCTCGAATAAGCTTGCAGCATGAAGATTCCCATAAAGAAAACTCGCCGATTGGCGAGCCGTTAAGAGAAGACAGAGGCGTAGTTGCACTCACACTTTTTCCCTAAAATTTCCTGCTGCGCCGAATGTGCTTCTAGCCGGAAATTTATACTTTCTTAAAGTGTAAATATGAAACGGATGCCAAAGGCCGCTGCAAATAAGCTGTTTAGCAGGCACGCCCTATATCCATCAAGTTAAGCAGGATTTTTTCCTCAAACTCCAAAGCACGTTATCCTTCTCCTATGTTACGTAAGAAAGGATGACGTGCTTTTTGTGAACGATGAGCAAGAACTTCGTTTATTTGCTGAGGAACTGTATCAGTATCAGTCTTCCGCTGCACTCTGATTTAGTATATTTTCATTTACAAAACTTCAAGTTCCTTCCAAATAAGCAGGGCTATTATTATATCTCATATCTTGAGATACTCAAAGTGATTTTTATCTCACCCTCTTTACATTCTTTATATACAACGGGAGGAGTTTATATTGGAAAATCAATCTTTCTACCGAAATAAAAAAGTCATGAAAATGGGAATTGTAACTGAATTGACAGGCTTATCTGAGAGACAAATTCGCTATTATGAAAAGAAAGAATTGATTTTCCCAGAACGCACATCCTCAGGTACTCGTAAATATTCCTTTTCTGATATCGAATTATTGGTTGAAATCTCTAAAAAAATAAAAGGTGGTTTTCAGACCGAAACGATTCGAGGTGAGCTGACAAAACAAAAAAATCAGATAAAAACAAATTCGCTGATAAAGAGTTCATTGAATGCTTGTTTATGAACCTCCCCCACCTACCACGATCATGCTTGAGGAAGGGGACTTCTTTCGGAATTCCGTTAAACTAAAGGTTCTGTTTACATACTATGTTAATTTTTTAAGAAAGATAAGCTTGGCTGCGGCAGCCAAGCTTATTTTATCTTAAGTAATTTCTTCTTCTCTTTGACAACGATCTGGTTTTCGCCAGCCGCTCTCATGATTCAGTTACTAATCCAAACGCCATCAACTGTTAACTCGATAGCTGTAACAAACTTCGATTCATCTTTTAGCATGATCTTTGTTTAAGGGAAATACTAAAGTTCTTAAAACTTGGTTACAGTCTGACTGGATTGCTTGCGTTTTTTCAAAAGGATGTTATAATTAAATTAATTATTAAATGATAATAATTTTAATTAAGGTGAGGTGTTGATAATAATGGATAACAGAGTAAATGTAGTGAATACGCTGAACAAGCAAGTAGCTAACTGGAATGTGTTATACGTAAAGCTTCATAATTTTCATTGGTATGTGAAAGGGCCGCAATTCTTTACACTGCATACAAAGTTTGAAGAACTGTATACAGAAGCTTCCAACTATATTGATGAACTGGCTGAGCGTATTTTAGCACTAAAGGGACAGCCGCTCGCAACAATGAAGGAATACTTAGAGACTGCTACTATTAAAGAAAGTACAAGCAATGAAACGGCGGAAGAAATGGTTCACATTCTTGTAAATGACTATTCTGTGATAATTTCCGAGTTGAAAGAAGGAATGAATATCGCAGCAGAAGCGGGAGACGAAACAACTGCGGACATGTTTTTAGCAATTCATACTGTATTAGAAAAGCATGTCTGGATGCTAAGCGCCTTTTTAAAATAACAGCAACAGGCTCGTCAAGTGAAACTTGACGGGTTTTTATTTATTGGTTACATATTTGTCTCCCTTACTATCATGAAATACATGTTTCCAGCCCAAAAGCTGTTCGGCTTGCTGTAACCTGTCTTGCATCATAAGGGTACGAATTCGACTTGAAGAAATGATTTCTCCTAAACTACAGCAAATTGAACCTAAAACATGTACAGTAAAATGTTGACGCAAAGTGCTGACGTTTCCTTCTTTATTTTTTCCAAATTGAAAATCTGGACCTGCCCAAATCTCTAAAGGATTTAAATCTATAAGTTCATCAATAAATGAACTCGCTCCTCTTGCAACATAATCAGCGTCGAAGCGTGCTACAATCACATGGTCTACTCCAAGAAATTCAAGCCTTTTGATCTTCTCTGTTAGCGGCGTCAACAGCATAGTATTCTTAAAATACACTCGCGGCGGCGGGTCAAAAGTATACACCACTAATGGAACCCCAAGTTCCTTTGCGCGCTGCTTTGCACGAAAAATCAAGGTCTGATGCCCAAGGTGAACACCATCAAGCGCTCCAATAGTCAGTACTGATGCAGAGAGTTGTAAAACTCGCTCGGTATGTACTCGCATCTAGATCACCCCTTCAAGTCTTTTATCCGTAATACTATCATTGCTTACAGTTGGATAAGAATTAAATCTATTGAAGCCGCATATTTAAAATAAAAAAAGCAAATCCATCAAAAGACGGAGTCTGCCCAAAACGAAATTAAATCATTTATTGACTATTTGAAATGATATTTTATTAGGTATAAAACAATAAAACCCCTTTATATCATAAGCTAACTTAACTCTAGATTATTTACTCTAGCTCTCTAATGAGTGATTTGAAAATGAACCTGCATTTTTGGTTGGATTTATACTCTGTGAATTTTTATCATACGATGGATCAGTATTTGCATATGCAAGTTCTTCGTGAAAGCTTAAATCCAAACCTATCAATTCATCTTCCTTGCTCACACGTAATGGAGTAAACAAACTAATGACTTTTAAAACAACAAATGTTCCTGCGACAGCTAACACTACTGTTACTCCTACTCCCATCATCTGAGGAAGGAGCTGCTCTGGATTGCCGTAAAGTAATCCATCGTTTCCAGCTGGGTTCACATCTTTTGTTGCAAAAATACCAGTAGCAATGGCTCCCCATATACCGCCAATACCATGAACACCAAAAGCATCCAGTGTATCATCATATTTAAAGCGCTCCTTAAGAAAATGTATAGCAAGATAACAAACAGGGGCAGTAGTAATTCCTATGATTAGAGCTGAGGGTGTCGTCACAAATCCTGCTGCAGGAGTAATACCAACAAGACCTGCTATCGCACCTGTCGCTGTCCCGACCAATGTCGGCCGTTTTCGGATTTTCCACTCAATAAAGAGCCAACCTAAACCACCTGCAGCCGCAGCCACATGTGTATTAGCAAAAGCAAGTGACGCTAATCCTCCAGCAGCAAGCGCACTGCCGCCATTAAATGCCAACCATCCAAACCAAAGAGTAGCGGCGCCAATTAGAAACAAAACAAGATTATGCGGGGTATTTTCATGTTTCTCGTGCCTAGGACCAATAATCAATGCTGCCACCAGAGCACTAACTCCAGCAAGAACGTGAACAACAGTTCCTCCTGCAAAGTCCAGCTCCCCTATACGGGAGAGCCACCCGCCTCCCCAGACCCAGTGAGCCAGTGGAGCATACACAAGGGAGGACCATAGAGCCGAAAACATGATCCAGGCCGGAAATGCAATTCGACCGGCAATTCCGCCCGAAACAATAGCAACTGTAATGGCAGCGAATGTAGTCTGGAAGATAGCGTAGAGATAGTGCGGAATCGTTAATGTCCCGAACGTCGCTTCTCCCCCAACTCCTTTAAAGCCAAGATAATCAAGCCCCCCTATGACACCCCCGATATCCGTTCCATAGCTAAGACTATATCCCCACAGAACCCAGACCACACTTACAACTAAAAGACTAGCAAAACTATGCATCATTGTAGACACTACGTTCTTTTGACTAACTAGCCCCCCATAGAAAAGGGCGAGGCCGGGTACGTGCATAAACAATACAATAGCAGTTGCAGCTAAAATCCATGCTGTATCACCCGTGTCGATTTCAGGCGTGTTTCCTTGTGCAAATGCGGATAGTGGAAAAGCTAATAAAAGGCATACTGTGGATATTACTAATCGAGGAATTCTTCTTTTAAATAAATATCCCATACTATAATCCCCCCATATACAATAAAATTTGGTTATTGACAGCTTTCCCTCACCACATCAGAAGTTACTTACATTTCATAGCCCTATTCAAACCACGGAACTTCAACTAACGTACGACCAATCCATTCACGTAAGATTTCATTTGTAGGTCCCATTAATGCCCCTGCACGACCGTCACACAAATATTTCTCCACCTGTCCTGTCAAATAGCCTCTTCCGCCCGAAACTTGCAATGCCTGATTTGTTACTTGAATGACAATATCAGCAGCATGGGTTTTCAGTTCCCAAAGCGGATAAAGACATGCAGATAATGCTTGCTTGCTTTCTATACATTGATCCATAGCTTCAGCCGTACGATACATCATACTTCTTGCACCATCAATCAAGATTTGGGCTTTTGCCAGTTCATGGCGAATAACTTGATAGCCAGCAACGGATTTTCCTGTATCCTGGTGAACCTTTTTCTTTGCACTATCAATTGCAGCATTTAGCGCCCCTTGAGCAATGCCAATCCAACAGGCAGAAGTCCCTAATAAGAACAATGGATCTACTACATTATCATTAAAATAGTTCATTCCTCCTTCACTGCCGAGACGATTGTTGACTGGTACCAAAACATCCTTAAATTTCATCGGGCCACTGGAATTCCCACGCAGCCCCATAGCTGAGAATGGAAAATATTCAATCCCATTCTGATCCTTATCCACCAATAAAAACATTAATTTATCGGATTTGATACTGTCCGGGTAATTTGTGCAGACAACATACCAGTCAGCTTCGCCGGCACTTGTAACAAATGACTTTTCTGCATTTAATAAGTACCCTTCTCCAACTCGAGGGGCTGAACTAACGACATTCCAAAAATGACTCCCAGTTGCAGGTTCGCTAAAAGCCAATGCGCCAATTTCTCCTTTAATTACACCGGGAATGTAACGCCGGCGCTGTTCATCGGACCCAGCTGAGTAAAGCGTTTGTACTGCCGCTGTATGCATAATCCAACACATAGTGGATGAAGCGCAGTAATGTGCGAAGCTTTCCGCCAACACGGCAAATCCAGTAAGTCCTGCTCCAAGGCCGCCATCCTCAATCGAAATAGTAACGGCACCAAACCCAGCTTCAGCAATTGCCTTTAAACTTTCACGAGGATAACGGCCCTCCTTATCAGAGCTGAAAGCACGGGGAAGCAACTCATTCCTCCCAAGCTCATGTGCCTTTTCGAGCAATTTTTCATACCCTGTCGGACATCTCCACCAGCTGGGAATTTGCATGATTCCGTCCTCTAACACTGTGCTATTGATTGCCATGTTTCTTCACTCCTTAACAAGTTTGATATATATGGAGGAGGGTCAGGGAATAAATATAAACAAATCCTTCTCCCCTCCCCCTTATAAACCTTTCCATAAAAATTTCTAAGCTTGGCTAAGCCTAATCATGCTATTGTATGTTACATAAAGGCAGGCTCAGGCAATCGATGGCCCGTATAAATAGCTTCTCCGTCACTTTCCTTGTCAAAAATGACCGTTGTCTCAGGAGTAAAGATTAAAACATCCCCAGCTTCTGCCACATACTTTTTCCCCTGGTCATCACGCACCACAATCTTACCTTTTAAGATCACCTTTACCTCTAAATATGTATAGGTGAATTCAAAATCTTCCGATGGCTGCATAGAGAAATAACCTAGTGATAGTGCATTTTCTTTTGAACAAACTGGTACATCAATAATTTGGCTTTTTAATGCCGGGATTCCTAATAATTCATTCAGCTCTTTCTTTGCATAAGTACCTGACTTAATTAATTGAACCCCCGGCCCTTGGCTTAAATAATTGAATTCCGCTGTTGTTAATGTTTTCTCACTCATTTTTCCACCCCATCGTTTTTTTGTCTTTCTTTTATTGTCCAACCACTCTTGCTTACCATAAACCCTCTCTTCAATGTCATGAATAATAACAAATCTAGCAATGTATTTGTGGCACAGCCTTATATTCACACAAATCGGCTCATAAACAAACCGAATTTTCCTGAATATTGAGATTAAACTGAATTTTATGTAACAAAAACTTACAACAAATAAATGTGAGGGGATCAAACTGCAAGAAATGTTGCTATTGAAAATGTTAAACAGGAACTTCATTACCATTTTGGTTCTCCAACGTACATTGGAAGTGGATGAATCCATGAAAACTGGATTTAGAGGCACGCCAAAAAGACCAAGGCCTTTTTAGAAGCGCTTGGTTAGCGATTAGCGAGCCGTTAGGCGCAGACAGAGGCGTAGTTGCACTTTATTCCCCAAATTTTCAACTGTATCGAACTCGCTTTCATACGGAAATTTATACCATTCTAAAACAAGAAAAAATTCATAGAACTTCCATTAACTACATGAGCACTAGAAGATGATTCTCATAGCATAGAAATATAATGCCTTGTAGTAGGACCTGGACCAACGGAATGAGTGAGCATATAAATAGCGTCAGCTGTCTCAATTCGACGATAAGTTTCTACTACACGACCATTAGAAACCACCAAGGCCTCTCGTTCCCGCTGAAACAGCTCATATGTATTTTGTGAAGGCTCTCTCCATCTTTTAAACGATGCAAAGACAAACCGCTCTGCAGCTGAGCAGCTCGTAATGCTCACATCATGATTATGAACTCGTCCTGTTGGAGAGTAAGCCAGAGCGCTAATAATTCGGTTTGCAGCACTGCTGATTGTCTCTTGTAAAAATGTTGCGGGTAATGGTGCAATGTCTTCAACGAGCAAACGAGTTATACCACGGTCGTTTATTGCCTCTAGAATTTGCTCAGGATCATCCTCCACAATGACCTCCTTGTTCGGTGTCCATACATCCATCCAATAATGGTCCATATGCTTTCTTCCCACATGAAAGATAAAGAATTCCGGGTAGATTCGCAGTTTTCCAGATTCATTTCCTAGCTGCGGACGATAAAAATCATAGAATTTCGTGATTGCTGCCATAAGCAGCGCACTTGCACCAGTGCTTCCACCAGGTTGCCTTACAACAATACCCAGTCGATCATGCTCATTGAAGCCTGGGAATACATCCTCAAGAGAACACTCTGCATCATTAATCATAAAATCGAAATCCCCAGTGCTCATAACCTTCGTAGTGTGCATGTTTTGATAACTCCTTTCTCTGTTTATGTGCTCCTTCTATCACTACAAGTCCAAAACAAGATAATCATCTTTTGCTCTCGAAACACATGTTAACATGACATTACCTTCTTTTTTCTCAGTATCGGAAAGGAAGAAATCTCTATGATCAATTTCTCCTTCTAACACATCGATTTGGCAGCTTCCGCATCCACCCATTTTACAGGAATACGGTGCTTGGATATTATGTTTTAACAGAGTTTCAAGCAAACTTTCCCCTTCCGGCACCTCAAGCTCTTTATCACTTTTATTTAGCCTTACCGAAAAAGCTTGTGTTGGACCAAAATCAGGAGGGGTAAAGAGCTCAAAGTGGATACTTTTTTCGGGGTAACCGTATGCTTTTGCAGCCTCGGCATATTCCCTCATCATAGCTTCAGAGCCACAAAAATAGACATGTGTCCCAATTGGTTGATTTTCCATTAAATCTGTTGTCATTTTTCGCTTTTCTTTCGAGAAATAAAAATGTGTTTCATCTGGATAAGTAGAGACGAGAAAGTCATGAAAGGCACACAATTCCTTTGAGGGAGCCGCATAATGCAATTCAAAGGATTTCCCTCTCCTTTTTAGGTCTGCCGCCATTGCAAGAAAAGGAGTAATTCCGATACCAGCAGCAAAAAATACATGATGTTTCGCTCTGAAACTAAGAGGAAAATGGTTTTTGGGATAGCTGATCTCAAGTTTATCCCCTATTTTTATATGATTATGCCAATAAACAGATCCTCCCTTTGAATGTTCACTACGGCGAATAGCAATTTGATAGTAATCTTTTATATCAGGACCTGTTGTTAGTGAATAGGGACGTTCAATTAGCCCTTGTTCAGTCTGTACATATGTCGTAATATGGGATCCGCCGCTAAAACGCGGCAGCGAAGAACCGTTTGCCGTCACCAGCTTAAAACTTTTAACCGCTGGAGATTCATATTTAATTTCTTCTACAACAACTTCAATTGTACGAACTGTCATGTATCTCCCTCCCTTTCCTGCATTTCCTTTCTCTTTATACAACTTTAATATAACCAAGATATGCATTAAGCCTTCTTGAAAAATGAGCAGAAACGTCGAGAATTGTGTTGCAGCGTTCACATGTTAGCTCATATTCGTTTTTCTTTCTATTTAGGTGATAACACTTCACACAAAATACTGTCTCACTTTTGCACCCTATTCCTTTGTATTGAATTTCCTCATCGGTAAAACCTGCAGCGTAAGCTCTTTCCTTCACTTCACTAATCATAGGCCACATGCCGGAAATGAAAAGCTTCGTACCCATTACTTGCTTATCAAAAATTGAGGAGATTTCCTGGGAAGAAAAAGACGACATACAACGAATACGGTTTGGCAGGAGGCCTTGAAGATAACTCATTGTTTCCTCCTGCTCTCGCCCTGCTTTTACATAAAGATATGTTTCTACCTCATTTAAGGATAGAAGATGAATCATAGCCAAACTTTCGAAAATAGCTGATTCATCGATAAGCAGCAACACTTTCTTAGAGTTAGATTGCATTTGGGAAAGTGGATAATCTGAAGCTTCCAACTCAGCAAGTTGGTTGCGAAGATAACCCACTAACTGCAAATATTCATTTTCCTTGCCATTTGAAATATGAAAAAAAAGGCGATATATTCCTTCGCTCTTACAAATCTCCACATAATGAATAGGAAATGGAAAAAGACCATCCTTACACTGAATTTTTTCAATAACACCAGCCATTTGAGGAAAAAAGCCGTCTACTACCTTTATTTCTGCCATATAAACGTTTTCAAATAGTTTTTCTTCACGAATTAACAAGCATTTGATCGTACTCACTTTATCACACCCCCTTGGTTTCTATGATTGTTTCTAAATAACTGATAATTCTATGTTTATAAGAAATAAAACCTTTATATTGAGCAATATAATCCGGTAAATCGATTAACACCTGGTAAAATCGACTTATCCATTCTTCATTTTTCCTTAGTTCATCAAGGGAAATTAAATGGGTATGAATACTGAACAGGATGCCATTGCTGCGCGGAAGGCGAAATAGCCTCTGATCCTCTACCCTCAAATAAATCAGTTCTCCAGCATTATCAGGGGTAATATTTTCTTTTTTTGCTCCCCAGTCATCGAACGTTTCAGGAAACGTATCAAGAATCGGTTCAACTGTTAACGTCCAGTTCAAACGCGTCCAGGGCTTTCCAGCCTCCATCCTCAAAAGGAAATTACGCACTCTTTCAGCTAAGCCGCTGTCCGAAAAATGAGGAACAGGTGAGTGAAATTCTGTATAAGTCATCCCAAGATTAAAAGCAATTGACCAGTTAGCGGGAAAGCACAGCTGCCCAGCATCCATATAAAGATCTCCATCTCTTTGTGCAATATAAACTAAATCCTCCTGAATATGTCGACCAATAAAATCTAATGGTTCATAGGGCAAACTTGAAGAATCACCAAAAACAAACGATTGTTCTTCTCCTAATAAATGATTAAAGAATATCCAGTGATCCCTATTTTTCTTTACACTAAAATAATCCGGATATAATGAGGACATCTCATTTATAATCATCTCTAAAATTTCCCATTGGGCTTCAAGAGAATGCGAGAAGGATTGATAGCATTGTTTCCCCCTAATTTTCAATAGCCTTCGTCTTTGTTCAATTTCCTCAATATATTCAGGTGTAATATCAAGCAGAACTGGTGGGTCAAGCGCCTCAGAATTATTGGAATAACGATACGAGTCCCCTTTAAAAGGAAATGGAAAACGGTCTATTAAAGGGGCACCTGGAACTTTTTCTTGGTTTATAAGAATAGAATCCTTTTGTTTCATGCTTTTATCCTCCTGAAAAAATAGGATGTTATCTAACTTTATTAGGTTAGTACACCCATATACTTACATAAAAATCCAGAAAAACCCACCTGTGTTTCTTAATTATTGGGATATAGGCGGATTTTATGTTATATAAACTAACACATCGTATCTTCACCAGCGTATACTGTACGTTGAAAACTCTCACCGATGAAATGTACCCTTTACATAGTTTCGTTTTTTACAATGCGAAAACGCAAAAAACATTTATTCTTAAGAAGAAAAATTCATAGTAAATTTTACTTAGTGGCAAAATCAGTATTTTATTATAGGATAGCACCACGATGAACTTGGACTATTAAAGAAAGGAGAGGGAAGCTTGTCGGAGGTGATTCGGAAGTCTATTACACTGTTAACTGCCATTAAGCCAAATGAAGAAAAGGAAGAGTGGAGCGCAACAGAGATCAGCCGAGAACTTAATATTCCTGTCCAAACCGTACACAGACTGCTTTCATCTCTTGAAGAATACGGATTTGTATTTAAAAATAAAGAAACAAAAAAATTCCGGCTAGGATTGACCTTACTGCAGTTAGGACTCTCTATCAGAGATAACTTATCAGTTCGGAATAGCGCGCTTCCGGTTATGAAAAAACTAGAGAGTAAAACAAAAAAAAGTGTTTATTTAACAATCCCGGAAGGTGATGAAGGGGTATTTATTGATTGTATTAATTCCCAACAGCCCCTAAAAGATGCCTATCCAATTGGTATGAGAGTCCCTTTATGTGTTGGAGCTTCTAAAAAAGTGATTTTAGCTTATATGGATATAGGAGCAAAGCGACGAATTATAAAAAACCTTATAGAAAAAGGTAATATCAAAGATTTAAAAAAGCTGGAAGAAGACTTAATAGTTATTCAGAAATGCGGGATTGCTATATCATTTGGGGAAATAACAGAAGGAACTATGAATATAGCCGCTCCAATTTTTTCTTGGGAGGATAGGGTGGTTGCTTCTATAAGTGTAGTTAGTTCAGACACAAGATTTACAGAAAATCAAATAAAAGACATTATAGATTTTACACAAAGAGCAGCTGAAGAAGTCTCAGAGGAATTAGGTTGGCTGAAACGAAGATAGATCGTATTTTGTTGAAATGAAATAGAAATTTTAATGTGTAGTCTTTTTTAGAATTAAAGCGGTCTCCTGTATTCACTTAGGAGTTATCGGAATGCTCGCCTCTTGGAATTAGATTGTTTTCAAGTTGGCGTTTTTTATTTTTTACAGTCTGAAAACTCCTCCTAATGCTGGATACATATCTTTATCTTGATAGCTAAGAATCATTAATCATTTAATGTCAGAATTAGCTATCAAGAAAAAAACGCATGTCATTAGACAAGCGGTTGGAATTCTGTTTCACTCACATCGGAACCCCGAGATTCCGGACAAAGTTTTCTTTATATTGTTTAGGTGTTAAATTCGTCATTTGTTTAAATCCTCTAATAAAATGAGCTTGATCATAATAACCATTTTCATGAATGATATCTAATAAGTCAGAGCTATCCGTTCGAAGTAATCCGTCTAAAGAATTTTGAAATCTAATAATTTGACAAAATTGTTTTGGTGAAAATCCGATATACTCCTCAAACTTTCTGCGTATATATTGCTCCGAGTATCCAATCTGCTTTGATAATTGGTTAATATTTAACATGCCTTTAGCTAGGTACATTTTCTGGATAGCATAGTCAACAATCTTTTGATCATAATTTATATCAAAATTAGTCCTTTTTATAAACTGCTTAAATAGTTCAATTCTTTCATCAAAAGACCTCCCGCCTGCTATTTCCTCTATAATAGATAAATCTGCAGACATTACATCAAGTAATGGAATTTGCTTATCCAAAAGCTCTCTCATTGAGTAGTTCAACTTTATTACTCCTTGCTCCGGAAAAAATCTAACTCCAAAATATTCACAGTCATTTTGAAAATGCGGCTGCTTCCGTCGTTGAAACGGGCTGGTCCAAAGAAAAGCAGAAGGACTCTTTGAGCTGCAGCAAAATAGTATATCAAAGCAACCATCAGGAATAAGCGAAAGAGAAGTAAGTGAATCTTTGTTAGTCTTAAATTGATAAAATAAAGCAATATCTTTACTAATTGAACAATCGATAGGTTTTAATTCCTTATAAGATTGGGTACTCATTTGGAGCTCGGGTTGAAAAGGAAAATAATATTCTTCTTTTAAAATTATAAGATTAGTCATATTTGATTTCTCCTATATTCATATTTGTCACCTTTTATAACATGCGAATTAATTATCAGTAAGTATATGACAAGTAAAATATACCTGTATGTCGAAATAGGTTTTAGGTTTGTGACATATATGTGACAAATTTCTGAATTGTTTAGGTGTAATATAACAAAATAAAAAATGTAAGATCGATTCTAACAGTAATACTATTGATTTTTACTTAAAAAAATTAATATACCAGATCAGATAACCGTTTTTTTTCAAAAACCCTAACTTTTCATTCGGATCTCCCCCTCCTCATTTATTTGTTTGATTCTTATCCCGGAACCAATTTGCAGCTTTATTATGTTAGATTTTATTACATTTAATGTAATTAATTTTTACATAGTTTCGTTTTTTACAATAAAACCCCATCGAAAACAATTATCCTTAAGAAGACAAAGCAACAGAAAAGAAAGAGAAATGAATTCTGATAAAGGAAATTGAATACATTTCCGAAAAAATTAGTTCCCAGTTCTTTTTAGTAAATCTAAAAACCTTTTAAAGGGAGGATTATTTCATGCAAACACAAGAAATCAAAATGCAAAAAGTTCTTCATCCTTTAGAACCCCTAACAGCTGAAGAAATTACAAAAGCCGTTGCGATTTTACGAGAGAAACAGAATTTAAGCAATTCAGCAAGATTTGCACAGGTGGTATTACAGGAGCCTTTAAAAGAAGTTGTCTTACATTATAAGGAAGGAGATGCCGTTAATCGTGAAGCCTTCATTATCATTTTAGATAACGCCACAGAAAAAACTTATGAAGCAGTTGTCTCAATTACAAATGAAGAAGTCATCTCATGGGAGCATATTCCAAACGTTCAACCAGGATTTATGTTGGATGAATTTGAGGAATGCGAACGAGTTGTGAAAAACAACCCTGACTATCAGGCCGCCCTATTAAAACGCGGTGTGACAGATCCTGATTTAGTGATGATTGATCCTTGGTCAGCGGGTTACTTTAATATAGAAGAAGATGAAGGAAAAAGGGTAGCCCGTGCATTAGCCTGGGTTAGAAAATCTCCAAATGATAATGGGTATGCCTATCCATTGACAGGTCTTATTGCTGTAGTTGACTTGAACAAGATGGAAGTAATGCGAATAGAAGATTACGCTGTGAAGCCCCTTCCTCCTTTAGATGGAAACTACACACCAGAAACATCTAATTCTATTGAATTACGGAAAGATTTGAAACCACTAGAGATCATCCAAGCGGAAGGTCCTAGCTTTGAAGTAAACGGACATCATATCCGCTGGCAAAAATGGGATTTCCGTTTCAGCTTTACTCCGAGAGAGGGACTTGTTCTACACACAGTAGGATATGAAGATAAAGGGAAAATTCGTCCGATCCTGTATCGCGCTTCATTAGCAGAAATGGTCGTTCCTTATGGAGAAGCAAGTGATATGCACAATCGTCAAAATGCCTTTGATGCCGGAGAATACGGAATGGGCCAATTAGCTAACTCCCTAACACTCGGTTGTGACTGTCTAGGTGAAATTCGTTATTTCGATGCGGTCATGACAGACAGCAAAGGAAATATCAAAACGATCCCTAATGCGATTTGTCTGCATGAGGAAGATTATGGAATTTCCTGGAAGCATACAGACTGGAGAACAGAAGCAGTCGAAGTACGCCGTTCACGCCGTCTTGTAATTTCATTTTTCGCAACGGTTGCCAACTATGATTATGGATTTTTCTGGTCCTTCTATCAAGATGGCACGATGGAAATGGAAGTAAAGTTAACAGGAATGTTAAATACAGGCGCCCTCGATGAAGGAGAAAAGCCGAAATATGGGACGATGATTGCACCGCAGTTGAATGCACCTTTCCACCAACATTTCTTTAACTTCCGCCTTGATACACAATTGGATGGAATGAATAACTCCGTAGTGGAAATAAATACAGTACCAGAAAAGAGAGGAGCGCACAATCCTTTTAATAATGCTTTCCATATTGAAACGACAACATTTAAAACAGAGCAAGAAGCACAACGCATTATGGATCTAGCTTCTCAACGAACATGGAAAATCATCAACCCGAATTCTCTGAACGCCGTCGGACAGCCTGTAGGATATAAAATTATGCCAGGTGAAAACTGCCTTCCTTTCGCTTATGATGATTCCAGTTTAATTAAACGAGCAGGATTTATCAAAAACCATTTACATGTAACAAAATTTGATAGCAATGAAATCTATGCTTCCGGTAAATATCCAAACCAGCACAAAGGCGGAGATGGGCTAACAAAATATGCCCAAGCAAACCGTAATATTGAGAACGATGATATCGTAGTTTGGTATACTATGGGTCACCATCATATTACTCGCCCAGAGGATTGGCCGGTAATGCCAACAGCTTACATAAACTTCCAATTAAAACCAGTTGGGTTCTTTGATCGCAATCCTGCTCTTGACTTACCACGGCCTACACCGAAATCGTGCCATACGAAAGCTGGTTCCTCTTGTCAGCATTAATTTAGGGAAAAAAGGAGTTGGTTCAACTCCTTTTTTCCTAACAGAATGCAAATTTAAACCTCCGGAGGTGGAATATGCTGTTAATTAGTAGTGCATGTATTATCTTACTTTATACCATCTACTATGGAATAAAAATTTATTTAAACAAACAATTCTTGAGCCAAATGACAGGGAAAAGCATCTCAATGGCAATAGGGATGGTAAGCAGTTTGGCAATGGGTCTTATTATAGCCATTCCCCTTCAAAGCCAGCTGGCAGTTTCTACTATTTTATCTGTTTTGATAAGCCTGCTTGCCGCTTGGTTTATTAGTCATCCATTCGGATCTCTAGCCGTGATAGAGGCACTGGCGGCTAGTCTAATGGGCAGTATGATGGGGGCTATGCTAGGAGCGATGCTGCCATCCAATCAAACTACACTTGTGATGATCTCTATGGATGCCATCTACATGTTTAGCGTCTCTTCTATTCTAATGCTCATTAAGAAGGAAGCAGCAGCAAAGGCAGATTTCCCAATCCCAACTAGAAGCAAGCCTTATTCCTTTTTTCTAAAGCTAGTGATCCCCTTTCTTTTTATTGCAATCGCAACCTTCCTGGATCACAATCATACTGATAGTACACAACCTATAAATACCCACACCCATCATCATACAGGGAATGAATAATAGGCAGCTAAAAAATTTTTTATATCTTTTGATAGTCTTTGACAACATCATCATTATTCTGTAACGTAATTTATTTTTATAGAAGGAGGCTTTAATATGAATTCTTTATTCAAAAGAAGAAGCTGCGTATTACTTTCAGTATTAGCCCTCTTTATGATCCTTCCATTAAACGTATTTGCAGCAGAAACCGCGCCGCCTAAGATTGATACCGGGGATACAGCTTGGATTCTTATTGCAACTGCACTTGTACTATTCATGCATGTACCAGGTTTGGCACTTTTCTACGGCGGGCTAGTGAGCGAACGAAATGTTGTTTCTACGATGATGCATAGTTTTATAAGTCTTCTAATCGTTAGTGTCATCTGGGTACTCTGGGGATATAGTCTTAGCTATGGCACTGATATTGGCGGCTTCATAGGAGGGCTTGATTACCTTGGCTTTAAAGATATCAGCGGTGAAGCAGCGCTCGGAACTTTAACTATACCGCACTACCTTTTCGCTATGCTTCAAATTGTATATGCAGCCATTACAGTAGCCATTATTTCAGGAGGAATTGCCGGCCGGATTTCTTTCTCAGCATGGGTAATATTCTGTATTCTATGGCCTACTCTTGTGTATGCTCCAATGGCGCATTGGGTATGGGGAGGCGGCTGGCTTTTTCAAATGGGTGAACTTGATTTCGCCGGCGGAACTGTTGTACACATTTTATCTGGAGTCGGTGCTCTTGTAGCTGCTTTAATCATCGGCCCTAGACAAGGATATCCGTATCATGAGCATCGTCCGCACAATATCGTTTTATTCCTTTTCGGAGCTGCTGCTTTATGGTTTGGATGGTTTGGCTTTAACGGCGGCAGTGCACTCGCTTCCGGAGAGATAACAACTCTTGCCTTCGCTACTACACATACAGCCGGCGCAGCATCCGGAATTGGGTGGCTTATTATTGAATGGAAGTTACGAAAGCGCCCAACTCTTATAGGGACAGCTACTGGAGCCATTGCCGGATTAGTTGCCATTACTCCTGCGGCTGGGTATGTTACCATTCCTTCTGCTTTAATAATCGGATTGGCAGCTGCCCCCGTTTGTTACTTCAGTATTAACTTCTTAAAGACCCGACTAAAGTACGATGACACATTAGATGCGTTCGGAGTACACGGGATGGCCGGTATTTGGGGAGCCATTGCTACCGGTATCTTTGCTACGAAAGAAGTGAATCCAGCAGGAAATAACGGATTGCTTTACGGTAACCCTGAGCAGCTGCTCCATCAACTTACAGGAGTTGCAGCAGCCGTAGCCTTGGCTGTGATAGGAACATTTGTTATTTTGAAAGTGATTGGTCTATTTATTCCTTTACGTGTAAGCAGAGAAGAAGAATTGATGGGACTAGATCTCAGTTTTCATGAAGAATCTGCCTATAATACAATTCAAGTAACAGATGAAACCACAGAAATCCCGAAATCGAGTTAAGGCACTTCCCCTAGCAATACTTTTTGCTAGTACAGAAATAGAATGATTGAAAAAATTAAAATAAGATGATGATGAGCCAAAATGTTTCTACTGATGATAAAGCAAGCCGAAGTTGCTTTTATAGTAGTGAAAAGGCATGGTTATATATCTTGATAGTCCTTGCGACAGAAAATTACTAATAGCTATACTAAACATGGAGATGAAGCATATGGGACATGTTTGCAATAAGAGCTTTTACTGTGAAAAAGAACTGACTCTTTCTATTATTGGAGGCAAATGGAAAATATCTATTTTATGGAATTTAGGTAAAGAAGGAACAAAACGGTTTGGAGAATTAAGGACTCTAATGCCAGGTATTACCCCTAGGATGCTAACAGCTCAATTACGGGAACTAGAAGAAGATTGCATTGTTTATCGTAAAGTATATCCCGTTGTACCTCCAAAAGTAGAGTACTCCCTGACCGAACATGGAAAAAGTTTACTGCCAATTCTCGAAACTATGTACCAATGGGGAAAAAATTATCTAGAAATCATCATGGAGAACCAGGCAGAGCAGGTTAAATTAATTAGATAAAGAACTCCTTCTTTTTAAAGAAACGAAAGTGCTCTACTTTCGTTTCTTTATCTATGCTGTTTATATTTTTTTATGTACTGTATAAAAACAAAGCCAAAAGGCCGAAGTAAGATTTCCCCGGCCTTCATCTGTTGATGATTCAATTAAAATAGAAGGTCTAGCGTCTTGTAGTTAAATTATTTCTTAAAAATCCCAAACGGCTTTCCAACAGGAAGAACAACACGTCCAAAATGTGTATTCAGCACTGCTGCAGCTGAACCGTAAAACGAGAACAATGCAATGAATAGCTCTGCAAATGCCGCAATTTCATGTGTGAATTCAGGAGCAATACCTAACGTACTTAATGATAAACCAATGAATAAGAAATCAATAAGGACAAAAATAAGAAACAGTACTTTATGAGTTTCCATTGCTCCGATTGTCATGTAAATACTGAAAATCAAATAACCGATAAACGCAATTCCAAGCTGCTTTACATCAGCCGCTTTCGCCAAGGCCTCTCCAAAAACGCCCAGCTTAATAAGCCATGATGCACCAACGCCGAACCAAAATAAAGCAAACGCGCCAAATGCTGTAGTTCCAAATGTATTATTGTGCTTTGCATCTTGAATGCAAGCGAACAATTGAGCAAAGCCTCCTAAGAAAATAGCCCATGGCAAAACCAGAGAAGTGCCTTCGGTCAAACCGAGCTTTTGTGAAGACGCGACAAGCGTCACCATCGCAAGACCAAATAATCCGAGTGCTGATGGATCTGCCGTTGTAATTTTAACTTGCTGTACCTGATTGTTCATGTTGTCCCCCTTATTTTTAAAACATACTTGAAAACAATATAAAATTCGCCAGACCCTGTCAAGACTTTTTTGGATGCTACCCTGTACATATTCTCACAAACAGGGTTGAAAATTATATGAAGAAAGGGCATTCTTGGAATAAGGGCACGCTTACATTATTATTTCAGTTTTTAGTTGATTGCATGACCACTTTAGTAATATATAAAAAAATACGTTCCATCCCTGCTAATATTCCCCAGTATACAAGGGGCCTTTTCTTTCTGTAACAGAGGTGATTCTGGAAATAGGAGCAGACCGCGGAAGCTAGACAACACTGAAAAGTTAGAAATTTTTATCCTTTTGAAGGAAACTCGCCGCTTGGTGAGCCTTTAAGCAAAGATAGGCACAGTTGCACTTATATTTTATACATTGAATTAACTTCTTGCTGAAAAAAATAAAAACCCCTTCAGGACATGTCCTAAAGGGATAAGTAAATTACTTATTTAAGCTGTTTTTCGCAGCTTCTGCTAATTGCGCAAAGCCTTGTGCATCAGTTACAGCAAGGTCAGCAAGCATTTTGCGGTTTACTTCGATGCCAGCTAATTTTAAGCCGTGCATGAATTTGCTGTAGGAAAGACCGTTCATGCGAGCAGCCGCATTGATACGAGTAACCCAAAGTTTGCGGAAGTCGCGCTTCTTTTGGCGACGGTCGCGGAATGCATACATTAAAGATTTCATAACCTGTTGGTTAGCAACTTTAAATAATGTATGTTTAGAACCGTAGAAACCTTTAGCTAATTTTAAAACCTTTTTACGACGTTTACGAGTAACTGTACCGCCTTTTACTCTTGGCATATTTCTTACCTCCTAAGATATCTATGTTAACCGTAGTCTTATTAAATGTTGTCAAGCATTTGGCGAATACGTTTGAAGTCGCCTGCGCTTACTACTGCAGCTTTACGAAGCTTGCGCTTTACTTTTGTAGATTTGTTAGCGAATAAGTGGCTTGTGTAAGCGTGGGAACGCTTAAGCTTACCAGTTCCAGTCTTCTTGAAACGCTTTGCAGCGCCACGGTGAGTTTTTTGTTTAGGCATGTGGGTTTCCTCCTCTATTACTTGCTATCGTTTTTAGGTGCTAAAACTAAGAACATGCTGCGGCCGTCCATACGCGGGGCAGATTCCACTGTACTTACCTCTGCACAAGCTTCAGAGAAACGATCTAATACGCGTTGACCGATTTCTTTATGAGTAATCGCGCGTCCTTTAAAGCGGATAGATGCTTTAACCTTGTCGCCTTTCTCTAAAAACTTAATGGCATTGCGAAGCTTCGTGTTGAAGTCATGCTCATCAATTGTCGGGCTTAAACGAATTTCTTTAACGCTAATGATCTTTTGGTTTTTACGCTGATCTTTCTCTTTCTTTTGCTGCTCAAAACGGAACTTCCCGTAATCCATAATGCGGCATACAGGCGGTTTCGCAGTTGGAGCAACCATTACAAGATCGAGATTCACATTCGCAGCGATTTCCATCGCTTCTTGACGAGATTTAATTCCAAGCTGATCGCCATTCGGTCCAACTAAACGCACCTCACGAGCACGAATTTGCTCGTTGATCATCATGTCCTTGCTAATAGTAAGCCACCTCCAAGGTTTTATCAGAATACTTCTGCGGCAGAATGTTTGTGCCCAATAAAAAAGTGCGGGCATATACAATACACCCACACTGTAACCGTTCATATCCGTTACACACAACATGATGTTGCAACCTGTCAACTGCCTAATAGCGTCAATCAGGTGAGAAGCGGGGTGCTCCTGCTTGTTCACAAATTAAGTATTCTATTTCCTCAGAAACTATACCATATTTGGTAATCGTATGTCAAGAAGTCTCATGTAAAAGTAACAACAAAAAATATTGTAGCAGAGAAATGGAAATGATGCAATGTTTTTTTGAAAGAGCATGTTTAGAACGTAATTCTTAGGCAATACTATATTTCTTCTATTATTCTAACAGATAGTATTTACACTTCTACACTTACACAATCCACCTGCCGCCGCATCTTGACTAAACCATTTACAAATCAAAAAGTGCCGCATAACGCGGCACCCTCCTCTTTTTCAAAAATAAGCAATCTTTCTTATCGTTTTCCTTCTTTTTGAATCATATCTACAAACGCCGCAAGCGCCATTGTTTCTGACTTTTGCTCGCCGTACTTGCGCACGTTTACGCCAGTTTCCTGTACCTCGTTGTCGCCGACTACGAGCATATACGGAATTTTTTGCATTTGCGCCTCACGGATTTTGTAGCCAATTTTTTCGTCGCGTGTATCCAATTCAACCCGGATGCCTGCGAGCTGAAGCTCCTCCTGCACCTTCTTCGCATAATCAAGATGCACCTGCGGAGAAACAGGAATCACCTGTACCTGTACCGGTGCAAGCCATGTTGGAAACGCCCCCTTGTATTCTTCGATTAAGAACGCAACAAAACGTTCCATTGTAGAAACAACGCCGCGGTGGATAACAACTGGACGGTGAGGCTTCCCGTCTTCACCGACATATGTTAAATCAAAACGCTCTGGAAGCAAGAAGTCAAGCTGTACAGTAGATAATGTTTCATCCTTACCAAGAGCTGTGCGTACCTGCACATCAAGCTTTGGACCGTAAAATGCTGCTTCCCCCTCTGCCTCATAATAGTCGTAGCCCATTTCATCCATAGCTTCCTTTAGCATCTGCTGCGCTTTGTTCCACATATCATCATCATCGAAGTATTTCTCTTTATCTTCTGGATCACGATACGATAAACGGAAGGAGTACTCCTCAAGACCAAAATCCTTATACACCTCAAGAATGAGGCGAACAACACGGATGAATTCCTCTTTAATTTGATCTGGACGCACAAAGATATGAGCATCGTTCAGCGTCATGCCGCGGACACGCTGCAGACCTGTTAACGCACCAGACATTTCGTAGCGATGCATTGTTCCAAGCTCCGCAATACGAATTGGCAGCTCGCGGTAACTGTGAATATCATGCTTATACACCATCATATGGTGCGGACAGTTCATAGGACGAAGCACAAGCTGCTCATTATCCATTTCCATTGGCGGGAACATGCCGTCTTGATAATGCTCCCAGTGACCAGATGTTTTATACAACTCAACGCTTCCCATAACAGGTGTATAGACGTGGTCATAGCCAAGCGCTACTTCCTTATCTACAATATAGCGTTCAATAATACGGCGAATCGTCGCTCCCTTTGGCAGCCAAAGCGGTAAGCCTTGTCCAACCTTTTGCGAGTTTGTAAATAGCTTTAATTCCTTGCCAAGCTTGCGGTGGTCGCGCTCCTTCGCCTCTTCCAGCAAGCGAAGATGCTCATCAAGCTCTTCCTTCTTCGCAAACGCAGTACCGTAGATGCGCTGGAGCATTTTATTTTTGCTGTCGCCGCGCCAATATGCACCCGCTACGCTTAATAGCTTAAATGCTTTAATTTTTCCTGTGGACGGAAGATGCACACCGCGGCATAGGTCAAAAAATTCACCCTGCTCGTAGATGGACAATGTTTGATCCGCCGGAATGTCGTTAATAAGCTCTAGCTTTAGGTTATCGCCAATTTCTTCATAGCGGCGAAGCGCTTCCTCACGGCTTACTTCTTGGCGCACAATCTCAAGGTTTTCCTTTACAATGCGCTCCATTTCCTTCTCAATCCTCGGAAGATCCTCTGCTGTAATCGGCTCTTCTAGATCCACATCATAGTAAAAACCATTTTCAATAACCGGCCCGATGCCAAGCTTCACGTCTTTATACAAACGCTTTAATGCCTGCGCAAGCAAATGGGCTGTAGAGTGACGCAAAATCTCTATGCCTTCCTTGGAATCCAGTGTAATAATAGCGATGCTGCCATCCTGCCCAATTGGTGTTTTTAAATCGAGCAATGTATCATTTAGCTTTCCTGCCACAGCCTTTTTCTTTAAGCCAGGACTAATGGAAGCTGCAATCTCTTCTGTTGTTGTCCCGTACGGAAACTCCTTCACGGCTCCGTCTGGGAATGTAATTTTAATACTTTCTGCCATGCCATTCAGCTCCTTCATAAAAATAAAAAACACCCGTCCCTAAAAAGGGACGAGTGTTGATTTCTCGTGGTTCCACCCTTGTTCCGATTCACATACGTCAATCGCTCAAGTTTCATAACGGTGTTTGCCGTCAGCAATTACTGTCATTTCATCGCTGAAGTTCAGAGGTGGTAAACAACTTTTTCGTATTAGGAAGCTTACAGCCTAAGGCTCCCCTCTCTGGGAATCGTAAAAAGAAGCTCATGTCCTCATCATTACTTATGCTATATTCACATTATGTACGTAATTATATTCGCAACACAAAAGAAAAGCAAGGGAGCATTACCGTTTTCTTACCTGCTTGCCCACCATTTTTTCAAATTCTCCGATGGTCTGAACAATTACGCGTTCTTGAAACACATTTCGAATCGTAATAATCATGTTATGGTCTGTATGAGCAGTATATAAATAAATCGTTTTCGGTGCAATTGATAAAAGCGGCGCAATGACATTCGGATCAATATATGGCTCTCGATTGTACACTATGCTCTCGTCTATATATTGGACCAGTTTCTCTTGATTTAAACGCAACCCACGTTCATCATAAAAAATGAAACTTCCGTTATAGACGAGATGAAGACAGGAAAGACGGGATTTTCGTGTACAGACATACTGCCGCAGCATTTCCACAAAGGCTTGATACTCCTGCTCAAGTTTATATTCATCAATCGCGAGCTCCGTTAAGCGAACCAAATAAGCCATATAATGCTTCAAACGAAATCTCACATATGAATCAAAGGAAAATGAGACAGGGTCTTGTACAAATTCCTTCAGGGACGCCCCTAACAAACGCTCTCTTTCTTCCTCCAAACCTTTGTATGGTATATCCTGCAGCTTCCCATCCAGCAGCGAATGAACGATATGTAGAATTTGCGCCCGCTCCTCCTGGTCGTGGTATAAAAAGGACTGTTCTAAAATCGATAAAATCCATTTCTCTTCCTTCACATCTACGATAAAACGAATAAATGCCGGAATGAATACTTCTTCTACATACCATGCATCTCCAGGCGGAATATGAACGGCCACCGTCGAACCATCCAAAAGTACGCTCATGCTTCCATACGCAGTTCCCGCACCTTCCAGCAAATGCTCGTACATCATCCGTGCATCATGCTCCTCTTCAAAGCGGATTTCGATCACTTTTGTCCCCCCTTTAAGGTCATCGCCTATTTTATGTATATTAAAAGGAAAGGTAAAAAATGATACAAGAAAACCTTGACAAAAAAGAAAAGCGGAACTGCTCCGCTTTTCTCCCGTAGTAAAACAATTTTCATACAATCTTACGTACATGTATATCAAAAAACAAAGAAAGCAAGCTATCCTTACTCTCCTTGATGACGGCGATTCTTTCCTCCTACCTGCACCGGCTTCGCCAAATATTTAATCCGTTCCATAATGCGAGCCGCCTTCATCTGCTCTTCCTCTCCGCGCTGTGAGTAAGTTAAATGATGCTCGAGCTCCTTCATGTTGAAATTAGAAGTAAAGAAGGTCGGCAGGTTCTCTAGCATCCGAAACTGCAGAATAGCTCCCAGCACATCATCTCGAACAAAGCTTGACATCGCTTCTGCCCCAATATCATCGAGCATTAGCACCGGCACTCTCTTGACCGCGTCAATTTTATCACCGAGCGTATTATCCTGAATGGAACTTTTGATTTCACGCAGAAATTCCGGTAAGTATACAAGCATGGAAGAAATTTTCCGTTCGGCTAGTTCATTAGCAATCGCCCCTAAAATGTATGTTTTCCCTACGCCAAATGGACCATATATATATAAAGCTTTCACCTTCTTGCCAAGCTCGTATTCCTTTAGAAACTCACTAGCAGCGCGAATTGCTTGTACTCGCTCCAATTGAGAGAGATCTAATCCTGCCATGGAGGCCTCTAATATGTCCCTTGGCACATACAAGCTTTGGATGAGCGACTCCTGCTTCTTACGTTCATCATATGCCACTTTGCGAGGACAGCGTTCATATTGGATGTCAATCCGTTTTCCTTGCATCACAAGATGAGGATGATAGCCCTGCAGCATATTTTTACACAATTCCAATGTTTGACAATCACCACAATTTACACTTTGGCCTATATACTCATACAGCTTCACGAGACTTCCTTCAAGCATAGAGGTGGTTACCTCTCCCTCGTGCTCAAACATAAATTGTTGAATACGCGGATGTGACAGCACCTGCTCCTTTAACGAATCGTACCGTTTCTTGAAATCCTCATTTTGAATGAGCTTGGCGAAGGAGTTCTGAATGTGTTCCATCTTCTCACCTCCAAAGGGCACAAGTCCCTTTATTCCTTCTTATACATTTTCAATTCTTCCTCTAGTCGACGCCGTTCTTCTTCTAAATCGATTACACCCTCTATTTGGCTATTAGAAGCAGCCGACTGCTTTTGTTCCTCCAGCCATTCCGGCAATTGCTCCTTGCGAGTCGTCGCTCGCTTCTTTGGCGTCTTTTTCGATGTGGCCCACTCCTGATATTGGCGGTTCTCTTCCTTTGCGAGCATCATTGCATCCTTTACCGTTGTTACTTTTTTACGTGCCCAATGCCCTGCTATTTTCTCAACATATGTTTTAGAGAGCTTCATGTCTGTTCTTAGCATAACGTAATAAATCAGTACATTTACTACACCTGGCAACAGCTTTTGCGACAGCATAACATCCTCTACAATCTTTAAGTCTGCTGCAGTGGGCTCCGTTCCGCCTGAGATTTCCTTTAACAGCTCCCTTGGGGAGATTTGCTCAAGCTGCTGAATGAGCAGCTCCTCCTGACTAGACGGCTCTTTATTTTGCATCGTTCTTGCATCAAGCGGCTGCACGCGTTCACTGAATACCGGCAAAGCACTTCCATTCTCAAACTGGTACCAGTCTCGCGCGCCTTTGCGCAGCTTCTCCATATCAATCGTATGATGCTCCGTCACTGCGCCGAGTACAACATTTTGCATCGCCAACGCATTCATACCATATACGTAGGCAAGCTTCACAATCGCTTCCTTCACCTGTGCTGTAATGGCCTTTTTCGGTACAAGCGCAGAAAGCCCTTCCGCAAACAGCTCAAAATCAAAGAAATCGTTCCAAACGCTTGGCGCCTTGCCTGCCGTACGTCCCGGTGCCGCAAAACCCGGCGGCAGGCTCACTTCCTCCTGCAAGGAAGCGATTTGCGCCGGAGAGAAGGATTGGAACACATCATTAAAGGAATGCGTTACTTCGCTGTAAGCCGAGATATCAGGTTCCTGCTCCAAAAAGGACTGCTTTAGCTTATTGTACTTTGTTTTACCAAGACGATTATATAAAAAGATATTTAATACAATATCATCAAAAAACTGCTTTGGCGACAACGGCGGCTGTAATTCGTACAAAAATGAACGTATATCCTCTTCTTTTTTTACGTATACCTTTAGCAGCCCAAGCGCCTCGAGCTTCATCCGTTCCTCATAAATTTCAGGAAGCGGCATGTACATATGAATCATCAGTGCATGATGATTACTTTCTTCACCGCCAGAAACGTACTGTTTCAATTCACTCCACAATGTATTGTATAAACCGATTGCTTTGCCGCCAACTAACGGCTGATATAGCATCGTCAATACATGACGGTCATGCTCGTGCAGCAGTCCGCTGGCGCATACGCGATACCGGTCCATCGGCAGCAGCTCTCTCCATGACTGTCTTTCCATCTTCATTGATTCCTTTCACTGTATATTTATCGGATAAAAAAGAGCCGATAGCACTTACGCCTCAAGCTCTTTTTTACTTTCCGCCTTTTTGAAGGATATCCTTTAATTCTTCAATAAACACATTTAAGTCTTTAAATTGCCGATAGACTGAGGCAAAACGAACGTAAGCTACCTCATCAATATCCCGAAGTGCTTCCATTACCATTTCACCGATTTTATCGCTTTCCACCTCAGACACCCCAATGTTGCGCAGCTCTCGTTCCACATGCTGCGTGACATCCTCAAGCTGCTTTAAGGAAACAGGTCGTTTTTCGCAAGCCTTGATCAGCCCTCGTAAAATCTTCTCTTTGCTAAACTGCTCACGCGTACCTTCCTTCTTTACAACTATCAAGGGTGTCTCTTCAACGCGCTCAAACGTCGTAAAACGATACAGACAGCTTTCACATTCTCTGCGTCTACGAATAGAGCGCCCTTCATCAACAGGACGAGAATCAAGCACTCTTGTACCATTATGAGAACAAGTCGGACAACGCATCGTCATCACTCCTCATTTATTTCTTTTACTCTTGTTCCGTTACAGCTTTGCGCCTAATCCCGATCCGATAAACACGAGCTGCTTGTCCAAGTGGCTGTAGAGCTCCGTAATAACTCGCTTGCTAAATCCGAAATCACTTGGCAGCGGCGTTTCAGTCGTTACAGAAAAGTCAATCGCTGTTTCAAATGGACGAATGGTAATTACAGTCACAACAACAAATGCTTTCTTAGAACCAACGATATTCACGCTCATTTCACCGCGTTCAGGAGAAATAGAAGTAACCGTATAGCCTTTTAGAGCACGAATAACATCTTCTACAGCTTTTAACGCATTTTGCGTGTTTGTTTTATAATAACGGCTTCTTAGCTGTTCATCCGGATGAGAGTCCATTGTTTCAGCATGTGTGGAAAAAACCTGCTTCATTTTCTGCATGATGCTCATAACATTTCCTCCTGCACGACAATATATTGTAGTTATATATACAAGTCATAATAAACTAAAAAAGAGGTGTAGAATACACCTCTTTTTATTTTAAAGCAAATATATTGTTTTTTAAAGAACTTTTGCGTCCCGCTGTTTAATTTCAAAACTGCCAGTTCCACGCGGCAATTCAATGCTTTCGCGTGTTTTTGCACCAAGACCTTCTGCAATGTAGTCAGCTGCTACATTCGGGTCAATACGATCACCACATGTATAAACATCAATGCTTGCATAACCATGCTCCGGAAAGCTGTGGATTGTTAAATGAGATTCGGAAATAATTACAACTCCGCTCACTCCTTGCGGTGCAAATTTATGAAATGCAACCTCACGTACTTCAGCTCCTGAGCGTAATGCAGCATCTACAAATAACTTTTCAATAAACGGCATATCATTCAATTTCTCAAAATCACAGCCCCATAATTCAGAGATAACATGACGGCCAAAAGTATCCATAGTATGCATATAAACTTCCCCCTTTAACTTCTTTTAACTAGCCACTTGAAAACCTAATGCACAGTATGGGACGTTTAACTACCACGGGGGAAAGTTAGTCCAAAGAGGTCCTAACCCTTTAAGTAGCTACTTTACCCATGCTTTTCAGTTCACGAAAGATAGTATACTTTGTTTATCTTTATTTTGCAACACGTCTTATCGATTTTCCCACGGATTTGTTAAAGGGTTTTTGCGGCGATTCTCTGTTACTTTTCCCCTTCAGACATGGAGCATACTGAAAAAAAAATGATTACTAACAAGGAACAAAAACGATTGTCATTTTTATATTTGTATGTATTAATTCTTAATTTCAATAAAAATATATGTAATGCTTCAACAAAGAGATCGCGCATCTAGAGCATACAGTCCGTTTGAGCAAAACAAAAAACGTCTGCAGATTTTTTCTGCAGACGTTTAACGGCCTTCTAAGCAGGCTGCGCCTTCGCTCTCTTCGTGAATTGTGCAGTGACAATCCCTACAAGATCCACAACACGTCGAGAGTAGCCCCATTCATTATCGTACCACGCAAGCACCTTTACTTTACGATTTCCTATTACCATAGTGGATAGACCATCAATAATCGCGGAGCTTGCATTTGTATTAAAGTCCACTGATACGAGCGGTTCGTCACAAAACTCGATAATCCCCATCATGGAACCGCCAGAGACAGCCCGAAACGCGTTGTTAACATCCTCGGCGGTAACATCACGCTTTACGTCAACGACAAGATCAACGAGCGAAACATTTGGTGTTGGTACGCGAAGCGCCATACCGTGAAGCTTACCGGACAAGTGAGGAAGAACCTTGGATAATGCTTTTGCTGCTCCTGTTGTTGTTGGAATAATAGACTGTGCACAAGCTCGGGCTCTGCGCAAATCCTTATGTGGATTGTCAATGTTCTTTTGGTCATTCGTATATGCGTGAACAGTTGTCATTAGACCGTTTTCAATGCCAAACTGCTCATCAAGAACCTTTACGACAGGTGCCAGGCAATTGGTTGTACAAGAAGCATTAGAAATGACAATATGCTGTGCAATATCAAGCTGCTCATCATTAACCCCTACTACAACTGTAATATCCTCATCTTTTCCTGGTGCCGTTAAAATGATATTCTTTGCTCCCGCCCGGACATGGTCAATCGCTTTTTCCTTCGAGTTGAATTTTCCTGTTGCTTCAATCACAATATCAATGCCGAGCTCCTTCCAAGGAAGCAGCTTTGGATCACGTTCACTCAGTAAACGCACCATTTTTCCATCGACTAATAAATGATCCTCGAACGCTTCCACTGTTCCGTCAAATTTTCCGTGTATTGTGTCATATTTAATTAAATGGGCTAATGTTTCAGCAGGATAGCTGGCATTAATTGCTGTAATTTCAAATGCACCTTCTTTAATAGCTTGACGAAACACCATTCTACCAATACGACCAAATCCATTAATCGCCACACGTACCATTATTATAAGCCCCTCTCAATTATGTTATACTATTAATCCTTATCCCCATGAATAGTATAACATAAATAAAGAGGCAGTCACTAAAAATTTCATTTTTTTAGCTATTTTCTTATATTTTGAGTGACCATTTTTCTAAAATGTTAACCAATTGGGCTTTTGTATGTTCTATTGTGCCATTATTATTAATGACCTCATCCGCCAATGCTACCTTTTGTGCTAAAGGCATTTGCGAAGAAATGCGCGCCCTCGCTTCTTCTTCCGTCAAATGATTACGCTGCATGAGCCTATGTAATTGTACATCCTCATCTACATATATAAGCAGCACCTTATGTACAAGCGAGGTTAGCTTGCTCTCAAACAGAAGCGGAATATCGAGAACAACTGCTCTCTCCCCTTGTCCAATATACGTTTCCTTTTGCCTATTCATCTCCATACGGATAGCAGGGTGGACAATACTGTTCAGAAGCAATCGTTTTTCCTCATTATGAAATACAATGCTTCCGAGCTTTGGGCGGTCAATCTCTCCATTTACCTGTAAAATTTCTTGTCCAAAGGCATCAACAATCCCCTTATATGCTTCCTTTCCTGGCTCCACTACTTTCCTCGCAATGATATCTGCATCAATTATAGGGATATGAAAATCACGCAGCATGGCAGAAACAGTGCTTTTTCCGCTTGCAATGCCTCCTGTTAATCCAATCACAATTGTCATATAGCATCTCTCCTGTCATTTTATACCTATATTATACTCCATCATTCTACAAGCTTATCTAAGAACAGCGAACACAGCCCGCTTACTATCGCAGTTCGGGCGGAGCTTACTCAAAGAAGTATTCCATGTGTTTCTCGCTGCAGAAGGCACTTTTTGCCTTTTGTATTGGCTCTTTTCTAAAGAATTATTGCTGCAGGAATAAAAGAGCGTGCTTCGCTTCGATATAAGCAAGAGGCAAAAGCAACATATCCGTGAAAACAACCTTTGTACTAGGGGGTTGTTCTGAAAACCAGAGCAGACGACAACACTCCAAAAAACTATGATTTCTCATTCCTAAAAAAAGAGGTGATCAACAAGAGAAAAAATCTCCTCTTCTGATTCACCTCATACATATTAAGTATAGAAAATTATTTCAAGCTGATATAGTTTTCTCACAACACTTCCCCTTGCTACATTTTCCAAATACCAATAATAATAAGCAAAACACCTGGTAAAAAAGTCAAGCGCTGCAGCCATGAAGTACCGGAAAACCACATGCCAACCTTTATGCCTACTGTTAAAAATATAGAGCTCATCACTGCAACAAGTATAGCAAGAATGACTGGAGAAAATCCAAGCAATGAAGCTCCAATCCCAGCTCCAAAGGAATCTAACGATAGTGCCAATCCAAGCATAAGCGCCTCAATGCCGGAAATTGTACCCGATTTGTCAAAATCGGCCATCGTCGGCTTTCGCAAAATTTGAATGACAATCCCAAGGGAACGGATTTCCAGATTCCATACTGTTGTTTCCTCTGTTGGCTGCTCTTCCTTTTTGTCTTCTTGGAAAAATTGATACAGCACCCATGCGCCAATCCCAATAAGAACAATCCCCCCAATCCTTGTTGCGAAAGCAGGAGAAAAGATTTGGGCAATGAGATGACCAATTCCCATAGAAAAGATCATTACGGCTGCCGAACAAAAAGATATCACAATAATCGATTTTATCGGAATCCTCACCTTTCTCAGCCCATACGTAAGGCCTACGCTGCAGCTGTCTAGGCTTAGCGTCAATGCCAAAAGAAATAAAGCAACATAGTGGTGCATCGTCAGGCTCCTTTCCATATGTCCGACTTTCCCGTTAGGATAAGGGGAAAGCATTGTTTACGTTCATATGGTGTATATATATGACAAAAGCCTATCCGATGTTATTGTCCCTTTCGATTTTGACAAATTGGGCAATAGTGTGTACCTCGTCCCCCAACAACTGTTTTCTCAATTGGTGTTCCGCATGATAAGCAAGACTCTCCTTTTCGCCCGTAGACGTACAGACTTTTTTGAAACGTTCCAATTTGCCCTTGGGAATTGATATATGACCGAATGGTGCTGCCCCCTTTTTCCACCGCTTCCGCTAAAGTTGCAACAATTTCCTTCCGCATTGCCTCAACTTCGGAAGCCTTCAAGGAAGACGCCTCTCGTTCTGGGTGAATGCGAGAACGAAATAGCACTTCATCTACATAAATATTTCCTAGTCCAACAAGTATGCGCTGATCAAGCAGGACCGCCTTAATTTTCCGATTCGTTTTTTTTAGCTTCTCCATCAAATACGCCGCAGTCAGCTCATCTGAGAAGGGCTCCGGCCCCAAATCGGAAAGAGAAGGGCAAAGATGCTCCTCTCCCTTTTTATACATATGCATTGTTCCAAATTTACGAACATCATTGTAGTGAAGCTCCGTTCCGTCCGTAAACTGAAATCGTACATGTGTATGCTTGTCGACAGGATCACTCGCATCGTGCAGGCGGTATTTCCCTTCCATACGCAAATGTGAGACGAGCGTATAATGCGTCAAATCAATCAACAAAAACTTCCCTCTTCGTCGTACTCCTTCAATAACTTCCCCCTTTAACATCTCTTGAAATAGCTTAACGTCATCGGGCTCCTTCACAAGCTTTCCATATGTCACCATTACATCTTCAATTTGCTTTCCTTTGACAAGCATCTCTAATGTTTGTCTCACCGTTTCTACCTCTGGCAGTTCAGGCATATTCATCACATCCTTGCTTTGTTGTCATAAACCTTCTATAGAGAGGAAATGCGATGCATGCAATACAGATAACGCCATAAGGGCGTTCCTTCCTCACCCTCCGTCAGCTCCTAAACAAAACTCCCCCACAAATGGAGGGAGTTTTATCACAGTGCTTTACTTTGCATCGTACCATGTTGGACCATAGGAGTAGTCCACCTTTAATGGAACGGATAACTCAACCGCATGCTCCATCACTTCCGGAACAAGCTTCTCCAGCCTTTCAATCTCTTCCTTCGGAGCCTCAAAAATCAATTCATCATGCACCTGAAGCAAGAGGCGCGCAGTTAGCTTTTCCTCCTGCAGACGCTTAAACATCACAATCATAGCCCTTTTAATAATATCAGCCGCACTTCCTTGAATAGGCGTATTCATAGCAGTACGCTCTGCAAAGCTTCGTAAATTAAAGTTACGGCTCGTAATTTCAGGAATATAGCGGCGGCGATTCAATAACGTTGTTACATACCCCATTTGCTTCGCTTCCTGTACAATGCTATCCATATACTCCTTTACACCAGGAAAGCTTCGAAAGTATGTTTCAATAAAATCAGCAGCCGCTTTTCTTGTGATGCCAAGATTTTGTGATAAGCCGTAGTCGCTGATCCCGTATACAATTCCGAAGTTTACCGCCTTCGCTTGACGCCTCATATTAGACGTTACTTCATCCTGACTTACGCCAAATACGTCCATCGCAGTTTTCGTATGAACATCCATATCATGCAAAAACGCATCCATTAAGCCTTTATCCCTGGCAATATGAGCAAGAACACGCAGCTCGATTTGCGAATAATCCGCTGCAAATATAACCCATCCTTCCTGTGATGGAATGAATGCTTCACGAATTTTCCGTCCTTCCTCAAGCCGAATCGGAATATTTTGCAGATTCGGCTCCGTCGAGCTTAAACGCCCTGTTTGCGTTAGCGCCTGCTGAAAGCGCGTATGGATTTTGGAGGAGTCACTATGCACAACCTTGAGCAGCCCCTCAATATAAGTCGAATATAGCTTTCCAAGCTGGCGGTAATGCAAGATTTTCGGAACGATTTCATGATGGTCAATTAACTTCTCAAGCACATCTGCTGAAGTCGAATAGCCTGTTTTTGTTTTCTTAAACACCGGCAAATTGAGCTTTTCAAATAAAATAACCCCAAGCTGCTTTGGTGAGTTAATATTAAATTCACTGCCTGCAAGCTCATGAATTTCTTTTTCAATCGCCTGCAGCTGTACAGACAATTCCTCTCCCATACGCAGCAAACGATTCGTGTCCACCTTCACTCCCATAAACTCCATTTCTCCAAGCACACGAGATAATGGCAGCTCTAAATCTGTAAACAGCTCATACTGTTCATTCTTTTGCAATTCCTCAATAAATGATGCTCTCACCTCATATAGCACTCGAGACTTGCGCGCCACGTGCTCGGATAGAACCTCTTGATTTGGAACCGCGCGCTTCGCTCCTTTGCCATACACCTCTTCATCTGATTTCACCGCATGAGCTTCCTTCATTTTTGCAACAGCGCGAAAATCCTTATCCGTCTCAGACGGGTCAAGCAAATAAGCAGCAAGAAGCAAGTCGAAATCAATTCCTCTTAACTCTAAGCCCTTCCACTTTAGAGCAACCATTGCCCGCTTCGCATCGAACGTGCTTTTTTTCACGCTATCATCAGCAAGCCATTCTCGAAAGCGTCCTGAGCCCATTCCAACTTCAGCGGGGATAAAATAGCTGCCCACCTCATTTGTAATGCCAAAGCCCTGAATCGCAGCGCCGTGGTAGTTCTCCTCCTGCACCTCAACAATTACAGCACTTCCGCTTCGCAGTATGTCCTCATTTACTTCCTCTACAATTGTAAACGACAGCTCATCCAACACCGTTTCCGCCGCTTCTCCTGAAGGTTGCAGCTTATCCAGTAAGGAGTTGAATCCTAATTGCTTGAAAAGAGGGATTACATCCTCCTGCTCATACCCTTTGTATGCAATGTCTTGTAAATGAACTGTGATTGGCGCTTCTGTATAAATTGTTGCCAGTTCCTTGCTCATGAAGGCCTGATGCTTATTTTCCTCTAGCTTTTCCTTTAGCTTTTTTCCGCTTACACTGTCTAAGTTGTCGTACAGCTTTTCTATTGTTCCAAATTCCTTGAGCAGCTTAATTGCCGTTTTTTCTCCTACACCAGGTACACCCGGAATGTTATCAGATTGATCACCCATTAAGCCTTTCATATCAATAATTTGATTCGGCTCAAGCGATAGTCTTTCAAACAATGTTGCCGGCGTGTATTCATCGACTTCTGTAATACCTTTTCTTGTAATCAATACGCTCGTATGCTCCGATACAAGCTGAATAAGGTCACGGTCTCCTGAAATGACTCTTACTTCAGCCCCTTCAGCATCCGCTTCCTTAGCCAATGTACCGATAATATCGTCCGCTTCATAGTTTTCAAGCTCATAGCGGGAAATTTGAAGGCTATCAAGAAGTTCCCGAATAAACGGAAATTGCTCTGATAGCTCCGGCGGCGTTTTTTGACGCCCTCCCTTATATTCTCCGAAGGTTTTATGACGGAATGTTGTTTTTCCTGCATCAAATGCAACGAGCATATGTGTCGGTTTCTCTTCTTCGAGAATTCGCATCAGCATCATCGTAAAGCCGTACACGGCATTTGTATGTATTCCCTTATCATTGCTAAGCAGCGGCAGCGCAAAAAAAGCGCGGTATGCAATGCTGTTGCCGTCAATTAATACTACTTTTTTCTTCAAGATATGCAAACCTCCCCATTTCATAACATAACTGATATAAAAGAAAAAACCGTCCTTTCTCTTCTCTATATTAGCATGACCTAACGAGAGAAGGAAAATAACGGTTCGATAAAAGTATATATACGCAGGATTTTTTAAGAACATCTACCGGTTAGGGAGACTTCGGGTGAAAACAAAGACACAGGTGCACTTATATTTTATACTCACAATTCCCCACTATGCCGAACAGTTTCCCTGCTGAAAACTTACACTTTTTTAAAGCACAAAAAAGACGGCGGAAACAGGAAGTCGCGTTCCCGCCTTGAATTACTCCTTGGATGAAGGGGTTTTCGTTAATCAGAATAACAGATTTTTATTAACATAGAATGAACGTATTGTTAATATAGTGTAAACCACCTGTTAATTCTGTTTCTTACGCAGCATCACCGTAAAGGTAGTACCGACCCCTACATCACTTTCTACTGTAATGAGACCGCGATGCGCTTCGACAAGATGCTTTACGATGGACAGACCAAGACCTGTACCGCCCGTATTGCGGCTACGCGCTTTGTCCACGCGGTAAAATCGTTCAAAAATCCGCGGAATTTCAGCCTTCTCAATACCGATTCCTGTATCCGATACTTTTACGCTCACCCAATGAGGAGATACCTCAAGAGAGACAACTACCCTTCCTCCTGCTGGCGTATATACAATTGCATTACTGATTAAGTTTAGAAAAATCTGCTTCAGCCGATGCGGATCACCGGGAATGCTGGCGGCTTCAGCCGCTTGCAGCTGCAAATCAATTGTTTTGTCAGCTGCTTTTCCTTTTAGCATAAACACGATCTCCTCAAGCAGCATGTTTAAGTCTACATCACCCATTTGCAGCTTAAAGCCTTGCTGCTCAATTTTGGATAAATCCAATAAATCCGCAATCAGATTTTGCATTCGATCGCTTTCCTTCAAAATAATGGTTAAAAAATATTCCCGCAGCTTTCGGTCCTCCATCGCTCCGTCAAGCAGCGTTTCAGAAAATCCTTTGATAGAAGTAATCGGCGTTTTCAGCTCATGAGATACATTAGCTAAAAAATCCTTTCGCATTTGCTCCAATCGTTTCAGCTCAGTAATGTCATGGAAAACAAGAATAATCCCCTTCCACTCATGATTTGTCCCGATGATCGGTGCGCCGTATACCTCAAAATGCTTGCGCTCAATCCGAAGCGGCAGCAGCATTTGCTTGCGCACCTTTACTTCCGTCATGAAAATCTCTTCTACAAGCTCAATAATTTCTTTGTGATCAAATGCTTCATAATATAGACGATCCAAATATTGCTCATTTGTTGCATGAAATGTTTCCTTGTATGACCGATTTACAAGGCTGACATATCCTCGGCTGTCAATTAAAATCATGCCGCTTCCCATGTTTTCAATAAGCGTATGCAAACGGTCCTGCTGCATTTCCTGTGCTAATGTCATTTCCTGTAAATTCCGTGCTAGAATATTGATTGCCTGACTCAGCATGCCCGTTTCATCGGCACGATTTTCATATGCACGAGCCTTGTAATTTCCTTTCGCAAGCTCAATAGCGACCCTCGTCGCCGATTCAATCGGTTTCGTATACTTAGCAGTAATTCTTAGTCCTAATAAAAAGATGACGATAAATGCAACGAAAAAGCTGCCAATGAGCAGGCCCCATATTTTTTGCTGAAGATATGAAAATGAGTTCATAGACAAATATACCACTAAATACGCCTCATCATAGCGCCTATCGCTCAGTAATACTCCATAATAATACGTATCGTTGCCTGTATACCTCATTTCTACATCTTGAGGCTTGTCCTTTAAATCTGACAAAAGCTTTTGAATGGCTTCCGCATCATCCTTATGCTTCTTTTCCTCTGAACCATATAATAGCTTCCCTTTTAGATCTAATAGGGTAATGTTTACCTTTAGATTATCCTGTATCTGGATTAGGGTCTCTGGGTGGAGCAATGTCTCATGAATTCCTGTTTCCTCTAAAACAGAGGCAGTATATCGAAGCTCTCTTTCCATTCGTTCATTGAAGTTATCAATGTAAAAACCTTTAAAAAGCTGACTAAGCAGCAGCCCCAATCCAACAAGGGCCCCAACAATCAGCGAAATCAAAGTAAAAAGAAGCTTCGCACGAAACTTATTCATCGACCTTTGGCTCCTCCAGCTTATACCCTAGTCCACGAATTGTTTTAATATAAGCCGGCTTTTTCGTATTCTTCTCGATTTTATCGCGCAAATGGCTAATGTGCACATCCACAATGCGAGTATCTCCGGCAAAATCATAATTCCACACAGCGCTTAACAGCTGATCGCGTGTTAACACACGCCCCTTATGCTTAGCCAGATAGACAAGAAGCTCAAATTCCTTAGGCGTTAACTCCAGCTTCTCTCCCCGGAAGTACGCTTCGTAATACTCCGGCATAATTTTTAAATCAGCGATCATAATGCGACTCGTATCCTGCTCTTCCTGTACATTCTCGTCACTTAGTCTCGTCCGACGCAAAATCGCTTTCACACGCGCCACAACCTCTCTAGGGCTGAACGGCTTTGTCATATAGTCGTCTGCACCTAACTCCAGACCCAGTACCTTATCAAATTCATCGTCTTTGGCAGTCAGCATCAGAATTGGTGTCATAATACGCTGCAGCCGAAGCTCCTTGCATACTTCCATTCCATCCAGTTTCGGCAGCATTAAATCTAATATAATTAAATCCGGATTCTCCTCCGTTGCTTTACGAAGACCTTCTGCTCCATCCATAGCGGTGATGACCTCAAATCCAGCTTGCTGTAAATTAAACTCAATTAACGTTAAGATAAACTCCTCATCATCCACTACTAAAATACGATTGCTCATTCTATTCCTCCAGATTAAAAAGTAAAACCCCTCTTCATCCAAGTAGTGTTTGTATATTTTATTAATTGTATCATACTAGAAAACAAATAATTGCTCAATCCAAAGCCTCAAAGCACAGATACTGTCTAGACAGGATATATTGTTGAAATCGATAGAAGGATACTTTTATCTCCGATATAGGAATAGCTGTATATTTATTTTGGAACGCTTTGTTTAATAATCGGAGACGGTTGGGAATTATATACCTGTGAAAACGGCGGTACAGAATGAGTAAGCCAAACATTGCCGCCAATCGTAGAATCATGGCCTACCACTGTATCTCCGCCAAGAATCGTAGCCCCAGCATAAATGACAACCCCATCCTCGATTTCAGGGTGCCTTTTAACTCCTTTTATTGGATTGCCATTCTCATCAAGCGGAAAACTTTTTGCTCCGAGCGTCACGCCTTGATATATTTTTACATTCTTCCCAATAATGCAGGTCTCACCAATTACAACACCCGTCCCATGATCAATAAAGAAGCTTTCTCCGATTTTAGCGCCTGGATGAATATCGATTCCCGTTAGTTGATGAGCATATTCTGACATCATTCTCGGGATGAGCGGTACATTCATCTCATATAATACGTGCGCGATTCTGTATATACTAATAGCCTCGATAGAAGGATAGCTTAACAAGATTTCCTCTGTATTTAATGCTGCCGGGTCTCCATTATAAGCAGCCTCAATATCTGTATTTAAGGTTTCACGTATTTCAGGCAGTTGGCTAATCAGATGAATCGTAATTTCATTTGCACGATCTCTTCGTTCGGCTAATGTTTTATACTTCATCGCACATTCATTCTTAAAGGCCTTCTCGATTAAGTTACTCAAATCTACGGCAGCATTTCGGATTCGGTTCCCAATTAGAATATTCGCTCTCGTCTCATCAATAGGATAGTTTTCGTACACCCCTGGAAATAGCGCAGAGCGTAAATGAAATAGCACTTTATATACAATCTCTTTACCGGCAAATCCGATTGTCTTTTCTTTAAAAAAATGATCCATATTAATTTTTTCTAGCTTTTGTGCCACCTCAGGCATGTCGCGATTTAACCAGTTGTTTAATTCCATTGCAGTGCTCCTTTTAATCAAAATGTTTCTTGATACAAAGCATCTCTTTATATCCTTTATGCTAAAGCTTTCAGCATTCTTATTCAACTAAAAAATACGAAAATTCGGACCCCTTCCTAGTCCATTTTTTCTCAATAAAGGATAGCACCTGAAAATTTTTCAAGTAAAAGAAAAAAGATTCGGGGAAACCCCGAATCTTTTTTCCGAATTATAATTAAGCAAGAACCTTCATTACATTGCGTACAGCTTCTACGGAACGGTCAAGAGCTGCTTTTTCTTCATCAAGAAGATCAAGCTCAATAATCTTTTCAATTCCGTTTCCGCCAAGAATAACAGGAACACCTAAGTATAAATCGCTATAGCCATACTCGCCTTCTAAGTAGGCAATAGCCGGCAATACGCGACGTTGGTCTTTTAAGATCGCTTCTGTCATTTCAACAAGAGAAGCAGCTGGAGCGTAGTATGCGCTGCCGTTTCCTAAAAGGTTTACGATTTCACCGCCGCCTTTACGCGTGCGCTCTACGATCGCATCTAAACGATCTTTTGGAATTAATGTTTCAAGCGGAATACCGCCAGCATAGGAATAACGCACAAGCGGAACCATTTCGTCACCATGGCCGCCTAACACGAAGCCTGTTACATCCTTTACAGACAGATTTAGCTCTTGCGCTACGAACGTACGGAAACGAGCTGTGTCAAGAACGCCAGATTGCCCAATCACGCGCTCTTTCGGAAGGCCAGACTCCTTAAAGATTGTATAAGTCATAGCATCAACCGGATTTGTTAAAACAACAATGATGGCATTTGGAGAATACTTCACGATTTCTTGTGCTACGCTCTTCATGATTTTGGAGTTTGTTGCAACAAGATCATCACGGCTCATACCAGGCTTACGCGCGATACCCGCAGTGACTACAACTACATCGGAATCAGCAGTGTCCGCATAGTTGGAAGTACCAATAATATTCGCATCAAAGCCTTGTACCGGGCTTGCTTCAAGCATGTCCAACGCTTTTCCTTTTGTAGGATTTTCTAATGGTGCAATATCAACCAATACTACATCTGCTAATTCCTTTTGTGCTAATAGGAATGCTGTTGTTGCTCCAGTAAAGCCTGCACCGATGACAGAAACCTTTTTACGTTTAATTGTCATGAGAAATTCCCCCGCCCTCTTGTTTACGCGTTTACTTGAACCGCGTCCATGTTTTTAATCAATTCATCTCCGAACTCAGAGCATTTTACTTCTGTCGCACCGTCCATTAAACGTGCGAAATCGTATGTTACTACTTTAGATGCAATTGTTTTCTCCATGGAGCTTGTGATTAAGTTTGCTGCTTCATTCCAGCCAAGGTGTTCAAGCATTAGTACACCTGAAAGAATAACAGAAGATGGATTCACTTTATCAAGGCCAGCATACTTCGGAGCCGTGCCGTGCGTTGCTTCGAAAATAGCATGTCCCGTTACATAGTTAATGTTAGCACCAGGCGCGATACCAATGCCGCCTACTTGCGCTGCTAATGCATCAGAAATATAGTCGCCATTTAAGTTCATTGTTGCTACTACGTCGAATTCTTTCGGACGAGTTAGGATTTGTTGTAAGAAGATATCCGCAATAGAATCCTTCACAATAATTTTGCCAGCTGCTTCTGCTGCTGCCTGCGCCTCGTTAGCTGCTTGCTTGCCTTGCTCTTCTACAAGACGATCGTATTGTGCCCAAGTGAACACCTTGTCGCCGAACTCTTGCTCAGCCACTTCATAGCCCCAGTTCTTGAACGCACCTTCTGTAAACTTCATAATATTTCCTTTATGAACAAGCGTTACAGATTTACGGCCGTGATCTACTGCATATTGGATAGCAGCGCGAACCAAGCGCTTTGTTCCTTCTTCAGAAACAGGCTTAATACCAATACCGGATGTTTCAGGGAAACGGATTTTCTTTACGCCCATTTCATTTTGTAAGAATTCAAGTACCTTTTGTACTTCTGCAGAACCTTTTTGATACTCAATACCTGCATAGATGTCCTCTGTATTTTCACGGAAGATTACCATATCAGTGTCTTCTGGACGCTTTACAGGGGACGGAACACCGTCAAAATAACGAACAGGACGTAAGCATACGTACAAGTCAAGCTCTTGGCGCAATGCTACGTTTAGAGAGCGAATACCGCCGCCTACCGGAGTTGTTAGAGGGCCTTTAATCGCAAGCAAGTACTCATCAATTACATCTAGCGTTTCTTGAGGAAGCCACTCACCTGTTTGATTGAAAGCCTTCTCTCCCGCAAGTACTTCCTTCCAAACAATTTTCTTTTCGCCTTTATATGCTTTTTCAACTGCTGCATCTAATACGCGTACAGATGCTGCCCAAATATCTGGACCTGTTCCATCTCCTTCAATGAAAGGAATAACTGGATTGTTTGGTACGTTCAGTACACCGTTCGTTACTGTAATTTTTTCACCTGTAGTCAATGTGATTACCTCCATATTTATAAAATATGTATGAAACAGACTAGAGACCCGCAAGCGGGTCCTAATCAATCTCAATAGCTGGTTTTCCTATTTCCATTATTCAGTCTGCCCGAAACAGGCAAAATCCCAAACGGAAATTACGCTCTTTGATCAATTGCCACGTATGTTTGGTGCGTTGGACCTGTATAGTCCGCACGTGGACGGATAAGACGGTTGTTTTCATATTGCTCAAGAATGTGAGCAAGCCAGCCAGACATGCGGCTTACCGCGAAGATTGGCGTAAATAAATCATGATCAATTCCTAAGCAATGGTACACAGAAGCAGAGTAGAAGTCTACATTCGGCGGCAAATTCTTGGAAGATGTTACGATATCTTCAATTTGCAAAGACATTTCATACCATTTTGTTTCTCCAGTAATTGCAGCTAACTGTTTAGACATTTCTTTTAAGTGCTTCGCACGCGGATCTCCGCTTCGGTATACGCGGTGTCCAAAGCCCATAATCTTTACTTTATTGTTTAAGGCATTTAAGATGTACGGCTCAACGTTTTCCACATCGCCAATTTCCATAAGCATCTTCATTACGTTTTCATTTGCACCGCCATGAAGAGGGCCTTTTAACGCACCCAGTGCAGCTGTAATGCCAGAATACACATCAGAAAGCGTCGCCACGCATACGCGTGCCGTAAATGTCGATGCATTTAGCTCATGATCAGCATGCAGAACGAGCGCTTTGTCAAATGCTTGGATCTCGATTTCATTCGGCTCTCTGTTATTCAGCATGTACAAAAAGTTAGCTGCAAAGCCGAGTTTGGGATTTGGTGCAATTGGCTCTAAGCCTTTGCGGATACGAGAATATGCAGCTACAATTGTTGAAACCTGCGCCTGCAGTTTAACCGCTTTCAAATAATTGGATTTTCCGTCCATTGCTTCCGCACTTTCGTCGTATAACGATAGCATGGAAATAACTGTGCGTAGAACAGACATTGGATGGGCTGTATCTAATTTTGTTGCTTTTAAATATGCAATAACTTCTGCAGGAATCTGCGCGTTAGCAGCTAGCTGAGCTTTTAGCTCCTCCAGTTCTGCCTTATTCGGAAGCTTGCGGTGCCATAGTAAGTACACAACCTCTTCAAATGAAGCATTCTCTGCCAAGTCATCGATCGTATAGCCTACATACGTTAAAGTATCATCAATAATAGAGCTAATCGATGAGGTTGTGGCTACTACCCCTTCAAGACCTCGAGTAACTGCCATAGTAATCTCTCCTTTTCCACAGATTTCTCCCCAACCCTGAAGTGCCTAGAGGAAAAATAACACGACATAAAACAATGCAGCCTGGCATTGTTTTATGTTGGTGCTACTTTTCCACCATACAATTTTCATTGCCGGTATATCCTGGGCACTCCCTTACGTACCATTATAAACAATTATCTGACTTTTGTGAATGAAAAGAATTCATATATTTTATATCAGGATAAAATCACTCTACCTTAACATTTGTACCATATGCAGAACCATATACGCAATACCCGCTCCAATAAGCGGTCCAACCGCGACCCCGTTAAAAAGCGCAACAGCTATCACTGTTCCAAGCACAAGAGCTGTTGTAATATGAGGATCGCTTGCAAGCAGGTTCAGCCCTCCCTTAGCCAGCAGTGCCACAGCAATACCGGACGCTAGTGCAATCCAAGCATAATAGGATTTTACCGCCTCCGTCAACTGCCTGAAGCCAATTTCTCCAGAGGCGATAGGAACGAGAACAGCAATCGTAATAATGGTTACGCCAAAATTAATTCCTTTCTGTTGTAAATACGGAAATAATTTCTCTCCAAGGGATGTCCACTTCACGAGGAGAAGTACAAGCACGGCAATGGTAAGCGATTGATTTTTCGCAAGTAAGCCGATAACGAGTAAAATGAATAAAAATAAAACAGATTGACTAAACATAAATTTTTACCCTTTCCTATAAAAATAATATTTTACAAATACTTTAAGAAATATTAGGAAAATCTTGCCTGAGAGCGGCTTTTTTTTCTCCTTAATACCATGTAAAATAAGAAGTGGGAAAAACTACATCTCCCCATATTATAAAAAATATACTCCGAACAGGAGGAATGCTCCATTTTAAATCGAGATTACATGAACATAGTACTTCGGCTTATTTTTGTAGCAGCATCCATAGTGGTTGGATTGTATGCTCTCTTTTATATTTCAAGCCTGGTATATCCATTTATTGTTGCCCTTTGTTTAGCATATGCGATGAATCCGATCGTCGATGTTCTCGAGCAAAGGCTTCGCTTCCCGCGATCGCTTGCCGTATTCGTAACGCTCATCCTTGTATTCGGTGCAGTAGTAGGGCTTGTCATTCTTCTCGTAACGGAGGCTATCGCTGCCGCTACGTACTTGCTTGAGATTTTGCCAAATCAATTCCCGAAGCTTGTTGCATATGTACAGAATATCATTGTTCATAATATTATGCCGCTATATGAGGATTTAGCTACAAGGTTTAATCGTCTTGGGGAAACACAGCAAAATACAATCTCATCTAATATTCAAAATCTGGGCGCGGATCTCACACAAAAAGCGCAAGATTTACTTACAGCCATTTTAAGCGGATTGACCAACTTTTTACGTGTTCTTCCAACAACAGCAACTGTTCTGATTTTTATTTTGCTTGCCACATTTTTTATTAGCAACGATTGGCACAAAATTGGGCGTGGTGTAAAACGCATACTGCCAACACGCATTCACGTATATAGCGAAACCATTTTCGGTGATTTACGTAAAGCGCTCCTCGGCTTCATTAAAGCGCAATTCACGCTTGTCTCGATGACAACCATTATTGTACTCATCGGATTGCTCGTTTTACGCGTACCATATGCTATTACAATTGCTATTGTAACTGGAATTGTGGACCTATTACCGTACCTTGGAACAGGGGCAGTATTTGTACCATGGATCTTATACGCCTACTTTACAGGCAGTACCCCGCTTGCTGTCGGCCTTCTTGTTTTATATATTGTCGTCATCGTACAGCGGCAAATCATGGAACCAAAGGTATTATCTTCAAACATCGGTCTCGACCCGCTCCCAACACTCATTGCGCTTTTTGTTGGATTTAAGCTATATGGTTTTCTTGGCCTTATTATCGGCCCAGTGACGCTCGTTCTTCTTAAAACATTGTATGACGCGAATGTATTTCGCGATCTTTGGCGTTTTATTAAAGGCACTAAAGCATAGCTTTCCTTATAAAAAGCGATTCGGACTGTTGCCGAATCGCTTTTTATTTCCAAATAATCGTCTGTTTATTTTGCTTTATTTTCTTCTCAACCCATTTTATGACCCAGTATTTAACAATCTTTCTTGTAGCCGGGAGCAGAAGAAAAAAGCCGATAATGTCGGTCGCATAGCCCGGTGTAAGCAGCAATGTTCCTCCAATCAAAATACATCCCCCATCCAAAAGGGATTCCGTTGGCATTTGACCGCGGCTCAGACGATACTGAATATCCCGCAGAACTGCTACCCCTTGCTTCTTCGCCAAATATGCCCCAACGATGCCCGTTACCATAATCATCAAAAATGTCGGCCAGATACCAATCAAATGGCTCGATGCTACAAGCAGCACAACCTCCAAAGCAGGCACAGCAATAAATAACAGGACAAGAAACTTTACCACGATTTTCCCCTCCTATAAAGAAAACTAGCCGATTGTCGAGCCGGCAGGCGAAGACAGAGGCGTAGTTGCACTTTGTTCCTAAAATTTTCTGCAAGTGTGAAAAAAGGAGAGATATTACTCTCTCCCTTTTTAATCCCTTATAGAACTACTGCATGTCCGTTATAGACAATACCGCGTGCTGCATCAACCGTTACTTCCTGACCGTCCTTTAAAACAGAAATAGCATTATTTACGCCTACGATAACCGGAATCCCGATAGATACGCCTACAACAGCTGCATGGCTTGTTAAACCGCCTTCTTCAATTACAAGTGCGCTTGCTTGTTCAATTGCCGGCATCATATCCTTATCAGTGCTAGTTGTAACTAAAATAGCTCCAGGTTGCATCTTTGCGATTGCTTCTTCAGCTGTTTTCGCAACAACAACTCGTCCTTTGCTGCTTTTGCGGCCAATACCTTGTCCTTTAACAATTTGCTCGCCTACAACATGAACCTTCATTAAGTTCGTTGTTCCTGTTTCACCAATCGGCACACCTGCGGTAATTACAACTGTATCTCCTGATTTAACAAGACCTGTTTCTTTTGATGCTTGAATTGCACCCTCAAGCATTTCATCTGTAGAATATACAGCATCTTGTGCTAAATATGCCTGTACACCCCATACAAGTGCAAGCTTGCGGCATACACGGTCATCTGAAGAAACAGCAATAATCGGAGATTTCGGACGATACTTAGAAATCATTTTTGCTGTATGACCGCTCTCTGTAGGCGCTACAATTGCTGCCACATCTAAAGAAAGAGCTGTATGTGCAACCGATTGACAAATCGCATCTGCAATCGTTGAGCGTACTTCCTTAATACGTTTACGGAAAATATCTTGATACCCTAGAGACTTTTCTACACGAGTCGCAATTGTTGCCATCATTTTAACTGATTCAACAGGATATTGTCCTGCAGCCGTTTCACCGGAAAGCATAATGGCATCTGTACCGTCAAAAATTGCGTTTGCTACGTCACTTGCTTCTGCGCGTGTCGGACGCGGGTTGCGTTGCATGCTGTCAAGCATTTGTGTTGCTGTAATAACTGGTTTTCCTTGAAGATTACACTTTTTAATCAGGCTCTTTTGTACGAGCGGTACTTCTTCCGGCGGAATTTCTACACCCATGTCGCCGCGGGCAACCATAAGACCATCGGAAACCTCTAGAATAGCATCGATATTATCAATACCCTCTTGATTTTCGATTTTCGGAATGATTTGGATATGCTTCGCGCCTTGTTCTGCTAACAGTTCACGAATTTCTAAAACATCGGATGCCTTACGCACGAAGGAAGCAGCGATAAAATCTACACCTTGCTCAACACCAAAAAGAATGTCTTGTACATCTTTTTCAGTAATACCAGGCAGCTTAATGCTTACATTTGGTACGTTGACACCCTTTTTATTTTTCACAAGACCGCTATTTAATACTTTCGTACGAATCTCGCCGTTCGCTTTACCAATAACCTGTAATTCGATCAAACCATCATCAATTAAAATACGTGATCCTGTATCAACATCGTCGTACAATCCTGTATATGATACTGAGAATTTTTCTGCTGTTCCTAAAACTGGCTCCATGGAAATAATTACTTCTGAACCTGTTGTTAATTCAGCTTGTCCATTCTCAAAGTCGTGCGTACGAATTTCAGGTCCCTTTGTATCAAGCAAAATTGCAACCGTTTTTCCTGTTTGCTTTGCTGCCTCACGAATATTAGCAATACGTGCCCCGTGCTCTTCATGACTGCCGTGCGAGAAATTCAAACGAGCAACATTCATACCCGCTTCCATGAGCTGCTTTAATTTTTCAATACTTTCACTTGCCGGTCCAATAGTACATACTATTTTCGTCTTACGCATACAATACCTCCGCTTATTTATGGAAACGTTCCCAATTTTGACGTAACAAATTCGAATTATGCCCTACTAAATAGATAATTCCTGAGATAATCGATACATACCTTCATCAATTGTGTGCTTTTGCGCTAACGCTTCAATAATATCATGGTCCACAAGCTTATTGTTTTGAATACCGACGCAACGGCCGCCCTTTCCTTCTAAGAGAAGCTCAACAGCTCTCGCACCTAAACGGCTGGCTAACACACGGTCAAATGCGCTTGGAGAACCGCCGCGCTGTACATGACCCAATACTGTTACACGTGTTTCAAGCTTTGTTGCCTCTTCAATTCTCTTACCGATATCGATCGCACTGCCTACCCCTTCAGCAACTACGATAATGCTGTGCTTCTTGCCGCGCTCGTGACCGCGCTTTAAACGTGAAATGATGTCTTCCATATCATAGTCTACTTCTGGAACCAGAATTGTTTCTGCACCATCCGCTAAACCGGCCCAAAGCGCAATATCCCCAGCATGTCGACCCATAACTTCAATCACATATGTACGTTCATGAGAAGTTGCTGTATCACGAATTTTATCAATTGCGTCAATTACTGTATTCAGCGCTGTATCAAAACCAATTGTAAAATCAGTACCCGGAATGTCATTATCAATCGTTCCTGGAACGCCTACACAAGGAAAACCATGCTCTGTTAGCTTTTTTGCTCCTTGGTACGAACCGTCGCCGCCAATTACAACAAGTCCTTCAATACCGAATTTTTTTAATTGCTCAATGCCCTTCATCTGTCCTTCCAATGTTCTAAATTCTGGACATCTCGCTGAGTACAGCTTCGTTCCTCCGCGATGAATAATGTCACCAACAGAACCAAGCTCTAGTTTTTCGATATGACCTGAAATGAGACCTGAGTATCCATGATACACACCGTACACTTCCAGGTCATGATAAATTGCTTTGCGGACAACTGCGCGCACAGCAGCATTCATTCCCGGCGAATCTCCGCCGCTAGTCAAAACTCCAATACGTTTCATCTGCAATCACCTCGAAAGTTTATTTGCCCTATAATAAAATACCACGAAAAATTATGGAAATACAATGGGAAGATGCGTATTTAAGAAGAAAAAACGTGCATTCTCAGAAAGGAACGCACGCTTTTTCTTCTATAGATTAAGAAAGTATCGCTTTTTGAGGCATTATCTAGCTCCGGCGCCCAAACCCTCGCAGCCAAATAACCTTCACACAAAAGGAAAAAAGCACCTTTCATGGCAAAGAAGCTTCTATGAACAGCTTCGCGTTTTGTGCGTGGATTGTTTGCTTATCGTGGCTAATCAAAGGCGCCTCCACTTTTCTTAATGTCTAGCGTACGCGGCATGCTCCAATCTCCAGAATAACCTCCGTCACAAAAGGCAAAAATCGCCTTGTGTGACGGAGAACATTCTTCCGCAGGAGCAAAGTCTAGCCGTATCCATGCCTCTGTCTTCACCTAACGGCTCGCAAATCAGAGAGTTTTCTTTATTGTGCCCAAATCGATTCTTCAGAAAACGAAATTTGGCCCATTTTCATATACTTCTCGTAACGCTGTTCAAGAAGCTCTTCTTTAGTCATCTGCTTCAGCTTCTCTAGCGACTGCTCTAGCACTCCATCAATGAGCTCTGCCTGCTGCTTTACGTCACGATGTGCTCCGCCGCGCACCTCTGGGATAATTTCATCAATCACGCCCAGACGCTTCAAATCCGCTGCTGTAATCCCCATCGCTTCTGCCGCTTCCTTTGCTTTACTTGCATCTTTCCAAAGAATAGCCGCAGCTCCTTCTGGAGAAATAACAGAGTAAGTTGAATTTTCCAGCATATGCACATAATTTCCAACACCAAGACCTAACGCACCGCCGCTTCCACCTTCACCAATGACAATGCAAACAATCGGAACGGTTAGACCAGCCATCTCAAACAAGTTACGCGCAATTGCTTCACTTTGTCCGCGCTCCTCTGCTGCCTTTCCAGGATACGCACCCTTCGTATCAATAAAGCAAACAACTGGCCGCTTAAACTTTTCAGCCTGCTTCATTAAGCGAAGTGCCTTTCGATAGCCTTCCGGATGCGGCATGCCAAAGTTGCGGCGAATATTTTCCTTCGTATCCTTCCCGCGCTGATGTCCAATCACCGTTATTGGAGTTCCTTTGTATTTGGCAATTCCCCCAACAATAGCAGCATCATCTCCGAAAGCCCGGTCACCATGGCACTCAAAAAAGTCTGTAAATATATGCTCAATATAATCCAAGGTAGTCGGACGCTCTGGATGACGAGCCGTCTGTACTCGATCCCACACCTTCATATTGCCGTATACTTCATTCTCCAAATTCTCAAGTTTCGCCTCTAGAATACGAATTTCCTCGCTAAAGTCCATTTGGCTGTTGTTCGTGTACTCCTTCAGTTCGCGAATTTTATTTCGCAGCTGGACAATCGGCTTTTCAAACTCTAATTCTGCCAATGCTCCGTCCCTCCTACATGATGAATTCCTATAATCTTGCTCAATGTTTCCTTCATATCAAGACGGTTCACCACTGCATCTAATTGCCCATGCTGAAGCAAAAATTCTGCCGTTTGAAAATCCTCTGGCAGTTCCTCGCGCACCGTTTGCTGAATGACGCGCCGCCCTGCAAAACCAATAAGAGCACCCGGCTCCGCTAAGTTATAATCTCCAAGTGATGCAAAACTTGCTGAAACACCGCCCGTAGTTGGGTGAGTCATAATAGAAATGATAAGGCCTCCATCTTCGCTAAATCGCTTTAGGGCGGCACTTGTTTTTGCCATTTGCATCAGACTCAATACCCCTTCTTGCATTCTTGCACCGCCCGATGCCGTGAAAATAAGGAACGGTACTTGCAGCTCCCGCGCTTTTTCGATAGCACGCGCGATTTTCTCTCCCACGACTGAACCCATGCTCCCCATGCGAAAGCGCGAATCCATTACAGCGACAACAACAAGCATCCCATCAATTGTTCCCTCTCCGGTTACAATCGCTTCATTGAGCTTCGTTCGTTTGCGGTCTCCCTCCAGTTTTTCCTCATAGCCTTCAAATTGGAGCGGATTCGCCGAAATCATTTCCTGATCATATTCTAAAAACGTTTGTTCATCAAGCAGGCTGTCTAACCGCTCCCACGCATTCATCGGATGGTGATAGCCGCAATTTGCGCACACCTTTAGGTTTTTTAGAAGCTCTTTCGTATACATAATTTTTTTACACTGCGGACATTTTGTCATAAGACCGTCCGGTACATCTCTTCTCATTTGCTCTGAAGGAATTGCTGCGTATTTCTTTTTCTTAATAAACAAATCTCTTAGCACATTACCCCTCCTTTGTAGTTGGATACAGCTTTATCCGAATCTAGAAATAAGCTGACCGTTCTCTTTACTTTAAACATTGCTAAATAGAATGTTTGTCACAACATGTCAAGGCCGCTTCGACAAATTCCAAAGCTTACATGTGCAACAGGATTATTTTTGAAATCTCCTCGTAACAATGCAGCATCTGTTCTATATCCTTGTTTTCTATTGCTCTATAAATTTCCTTGTAATAGGTTATATCTTCCAACGGCACTTCAACTTTACAAGAAAATGTCGCTGCATACTCGCTCACAATAAGCCAAATACGGTATAGCAGGTAATTGTTCGTAAGCTCAACAGCCTGCTTAAAAAACGCTTGATGAAAAATGAATAAGGACGTTTCATCAGAGGAAAGAAGCTGTGAGAGCGGCAGAAGCTGTTCCTCTGTTTTGCCAATCAGAAGGCTTAATACATCTCGCTCGAGCAGCATCTTCACCTGCAGCAGGTCCTGCTTTGTCTTTTCGTCCTGCAGCAAAAACGTTGCAATCAGCTGCACAAGACCGTTCTCATAAAAATGCTTCACAAACGTTCCCTCGCCGCGGCGCGTTTCAATTAAACCGACAAGCTCCAGTGCACGAAGTGCCTCACGCACAGAGGAACGCCCGACGTTCAGGCGTGCACTCAGTTCTCTTTCTGAAGGAAGACGGTCACCAGCCTTAAGGCCATCTTCCTCCATAATGGAACGAATTTTATGAACAATTTCTAGATATACCTTCGATTGTGCTACTGTCAATGGACATTCCCCGCTTACTGTTTTCCTATAATCGCTAATCTTCTTGTTTTCTCAGCTACTTCGTCTGGATTCACCTTCCGGCGCGCCACACCCGTCTCCATTGCGGCCCTTGCCACGTATGCCGCTACCTGCGGAGCAACGCGCGGATCAAACGGTGCTGGGATAATATAGTCAGCATGTAATTTCTCAGCTGATACGAGCTCCGCAATTGCTTGTACGGCTGCGACCTTCATCTCTTCATTAATTTGCGTGGCATGCACATCAAGCGCACCTCGAAAAATGCCTGGAAACGCCAATACATTGTTCACCTGATTCGGAAAATCAGATCTTCCTGTGCCAATGACTGCTGCACCCGCCTCTTTCGCATCTGCCGGCATAATTTCCGGTACAGGGTTCGCCATCGCAAAAATAATCGGCTGACGGTTCATCGTTTGCACCATCCCCTTTGTTAGGGCACCTTCTGCCGATACACCGATAAACACATCCGCTCCTTGAATGACATCCGCAAGCGAGCCTTGCTTGCGGTCACGATTCGTGTATTTTGCTATCTCATTCTTTACTGCGTTCATGCCGATCGGACGCCCCTCGTAAATGGCACCTTTTGTATCACACATAATAATATCACGAACACCATAGCGATATAACAGCTTCATAATTGCAATACCGGCAGCGCCCGCTCCATTTGCGACAACTTTAATTTCAGACATCTTTTTACCTACTAATTTCAAAGCGTTCACAAGTCCCGCTACCGTAACAATTGCGGTACCATGCTGATCATCGTGAAACACAGGAATATTCATTTCCTTCTTCAAGCGTTCTTCTATAATAAAACAATTTGGTGCTGCAATATCCTCAAGGTTAACACCGCCAAATGTCGGCTCCATTAATTTGACAGTTTCAATAATCTTTTCTACATCGTTTGTATTTAAAGCAATTGGAAATGCATCAACACCAGCAAAGCTTTTAAATAGCACCGCTTTTCCTTCCATAACGGGCAGCGAAGCCTCTGGACCTATATTTCCGAGACCCAATACAGCTGTGCCGTCAGTTACAACAGCAACCATATTTCCCTTCACTGTATACTCGTACACCTTGCTTTTATCGTCATAAATAGCTTTGCACGGCTCTGCCACGCCTGGTGAATACGCAAGACTTAAGTCCTTTGCATTCTCCACCTTAACCTTTGATACAGTTTCAAGCTTCCCTTGGTGTACCCGGTGCATATGTAATGCTTCGTCGCGAAGTGTTGACAAAACGTTCACTCTCCTCATATTGGATTGCAGCTGCGTTTTTCTTCTCTCCAAAGTGGTCTGACCACGAGCTTTATTATTAATATAATGGACAAGACACGAAAAAGTCTATCACATTTTTAATGCAACGTTCTCAGCGCCTGAAATTTCCTTCAGCGATTCGATGCATTCTTCATTAGGATGTACAGAAAAAGGACGGGATAACTGTACCATTTTATGTTCTTTTTCATAATAAATAAATACTTGGGCAAGTCCCGGATAATGCAATAAAGTTTTCGTAATCTTCGCAAGCAGTCCTTTGTCGTATCGAGACGGCAGCTTGATATATAAACGGTTATCTCTTGCTGCTTCGTAATCCTCTATGCGCCCGAGCGTATATGCGCCGCTGACAACCCATTGTGTTCGGTTATTGCGCACACTCACCGTCCCTTCAAGAAGCACTGTGCTGTCCGCTTGCAAAACGGAACGAAACTGCGCATACGTATCTGGGAATACGACTGCCTCCCATTCTTCCTCCCTGTCGCAAATGGTCAAAAAGGCCATATTTTGCATTGCCTTCGTACGAACTACTTTTACTTCGGTTATAAAGACAATGGAACGAACATGTTTATTCCGGCTTTTGACGGCCTCCGAAAGCGTCGGGATTTGCAGCTCCTGTATAAGCGATTCGTATTCCTGCGTCGGATAGCCGGATAAATATAAACCGAGTGTTTCTTTTTCTAAACGCAGCCGTGCAGCGAGCTGCATCGGGACTGTCTCCGTATACGCTGGCTTTGGAACAAGGTCCTCGTCTAAAAACATCTCGGCTTGATTTTCATCATCCGGCCGAACGAGTGCTGCATATTCCAATGCTGCATCTATGCTGGCAAGCAAGGAAGCTCGCTCTACTCCAAAGCAATCAAAGCAGCCCGCTCCAATTAGTAACTCTAGATGCTTTCGATTCGCAGTTCGCGACGGCAAACGGACGCAAAATTGAAACAGGTCAGCAAAGGGCCCTTTGCGGCGCTCCTGCAAAATGTCTCTTACTGTTGCACTGCCGATGCCGCGAATACCAAGCAAGCTGTATCGAATACCGTCTTCCTCAGGATAAAACTGATAAGCACTCGTTTGGATAGAAGGAGGGAAAATTCGGATATCCTTTCGCTTCGCTTCACGCACATATTGCATCATGCGCTCTTCGTTGCCAAGCGAGCTCGTCAAAAGTGCTGCTGAAAAGGCGATCGGGTAGTGCGCTTTTAAATAAGCGAGCTGATAGGCAACCATACTGTAGGCAACAGCATGACTTCTGTTAAAACCATAATTCGCGAAACGAACAATTAAGTCGTATACAGCCTGAGCGGTTGCTTCGTCATAGCCCTTAGCTAAACAGCCGTTTACAAACGGCTCCCTCTCTCTATCCAAAATGTCACGGTTCTTCTTGCTGACAGCTCGGCGCAGCAAATCTGCTTCACCGAGAGAAAAACCTGCCATCTTAGAAGCAATTTCCATAATCTGCTCTTGGTATACTACAACCCCGTATGTTTTTTTCAAAATCGGTTCTAGGTCCGGATGCGGATATTGTACAGCCCTCTTTCCGTGCTTCGCTTCAATAAAGGCGGGGATTTGCTCCATGGGACCAGGTCTGTATAAAGCGTTGACAGCAACAATATCCTCAAACACAGAGGGCTGCAGCGCCTTCAAGACATTGCGCATCCCTGATGATTCAAGCTGAAACACGCCCGTCGTATCTCCTTGTCCAAGAAGTGAAAAGGTCGCTTCATCATCAAGAGGCAGGCGCTGTAAATCAACCGCTTCTCCGCTCGTTTCAGAAATAAAGCTGCAAATGTTCTCCAAAATAGTAAGATTGCGCAAGCCAAGAAAATCGATTTTAAGTAATCCAAGCTCTTCTAATACCTCTGCAGGATATTGTGTAATATAGACATCATTGTGTCCCTGCTGCACTGCTACGCTATTTGTAAGAGGGGCATCGCTTATAATTACACCGGCAGCATGAATCGACGTGTGACGCGGAATTCCCTCTACACGCTTGGCAACTGAAAACACACGCTCGTACCTCGGATTGCTTGCCGTATACTCTCGTAAAACAGCGGAGTCCTCATAGGCCTGCTCCAATGTGATTCCCGCGCGTGAGGGAATTAGGCGGGAAAACTGATCCATTTCGCGCTGCGACAGCCCCATCACACGCCCGATATCACGCACTGCGGCTTTTGCAGCCAGCGTACCAAATGTAATAATTTGCGCCGCGTGCAGCTGACCGTATTTCTTCGCAACATACGAAATGATTTCGTCGCGGCGGACATCGGGAAAATCAATATCAATATCAGGCATTGTCACACGCTCTGGATTTAAAAATCTCTCAAATAACAGCTCATATCGAATAGGATCAATATCTGTAATTTCTAATACATACGCAACGAGCGAGCCGGCAGCCGACCCTCGGCCAGGTCCTGTCAGCATACGAAGGCTATGTGCATACTTCATAAAATCCCATACAATTAAAAAATAATCGCTAAAGCCCATACTGCTAATGACACGTAGTTCATGCTGCAGCCGCTCTCTATGTACAGCCGTTATACGCTCATAGCGCTTATGAAGCCCTTCCTCGCAAATACGCTGTAAAAACTCATCTGACGTTTCGCCCGTATCGATTGGAAACTCTGGCAAACGGCTCTCATGAAAGGTGACTTCAACTTGGCAGCGCTGTGCAATTTGTACTGTATGACTGAGTGCCTCTGGAAGAAAGGGAAATAGCTCCTCCATTTGTTCCGCTGATTTTAAATCATATTCCTCAGTTCTAAGACGCGGTCTGTTTGAATCCTCTACCTTTACGCCATGCTCAATGCACAACAAGCAATCTTGAACAAAGGCATCTGCTTTATCCACATAATGAACATCATTTGCTGCCACAAGCGGTACATGCATTTCCTCACTCAACTGCAGCAGACGTGCTTGCAGCAGCCTTTCCTCAGGCAAACCATGATTTTGTACACTGAGATAAAAAGAAGAAAAGATCTCCCTATAGCCGGCAATCACTGCTCTCGCCCGCTCGTCCTCCTGCTGAAGCAGGAGCTGCTCCACCTCTCCTTTTAAGCCCGGTGAAATGGCAATTAAGCCGCCTGCGTAACGAGCAAGCCATTTCTTCGGAATCCCATTCCTTGTCTTCGTCATAATGGTACTTGAAATCTTAAGTAAATTCCGATAGCCTATCTCATTTTCGGCCAATAGCACGAGTGGATATGACGAAGCTTCTCCATCCTCCAATACAGAGGCCGTTAACCCAATAATTGGATGTATACCAGCCGCCTTGCATGCTTTATAAAACGGAATTACACCGTACATCACGTTTTGATCTGTAATAGCAAGCGCCTGAAACCCCAATTCCTTCGCACGGCGTACAAGCGTTTCAATTTTGCACGCGCTTTGCAACAAGCTGTACACAGTTTGGCATTGCAAATGTACGAATGTCACTTGCTGCACCCCATTTCCTCACATATTCACATTCTTTCATTATAAGTGATGGTTTAACGTGAAATCAAAACATACTCCCCAGTCCCTGTCCATATATATAGTGATAGGAAAGGGTGGTCGCATTGGAGGTAAAACAAACCTTTTTGTCTCTTCTCATTACGAGTTACTTCATTGCATTTGGCGTTATGCTCGGAGGGTCGCTGCTTGGAGGTCTCGGCTCATTTTTAGCCGGAGAACCGCCGCTCACTATGATTAACCGATTTTCGCAAAATCTGCGTATTTGGGCGCTCGTAGCGGCCATTGGCGGAACATTCGATACCTTTTATAGCTTTGAACGCGGGATTTTCCAAGGTGAGACGAGGGATATCATCAAACAGGTGCTGCTTATCTTATTTGCTATGGGCGGGATGCAAACCGGGCTTACGATCATTAAGTGGATAACACAGGAGCATGTATGAGAATTCCTCCACTCTATAAAACAAGAACATGGCAAATGTTTTTTGCGGGAGCAGCGATCGGAGGCGTACTGAGCTGGATTATTTTTTTATATATGTACGGAATTTATCATGAAGAGCAAACTTCTACAATTGCAAAGCAACAGCTAAGAATACAAGTATTGGAGCAAGACAAGCATTTACTGCTTGAGGACCAAAAGAAGCAAAATGAGCAAAATAAACGCATCTTAACGATTCAAGACATTAAAATTACAATCACTAACCATGATGCGTATGATTTAGATGGCCTGGCCGTTCACACTCTCACAACCGCAGTACGTGACGACCTGCGAGAATTGCTTACACAGGACATTCAAAGCGTTGCTAAAAATAAAGCACTCCTGAAAAAGGCAATTGAAAACAAAACGTACGAGCGGGATGATCGGCAGTATAGGTTCAAAGTCGACTCCATTTATTTCGATACAGTATTGGAAATCTCCTTAAAAATTGCGGATAAATAAAGAAAACTTACCGATTGGCGAGCCTTTAGGCGAAGACAGAAGCGCAGTTGCGATGATACTTGATTTCTAAAATTGCTTACTCCGTCGAATAGACTTCCAGTTAGAGATTTATAATTCTTAAAGTATAAGAAAAGCGGAAACATCCTTCCCTATCTATCCCAAAAAAGCCAATTGTCCTGACCACGCAGGATAATTGGCTTTTTTCTTGAAAATCCCTCTATTGTCTGCAAAGCGCACGTAAATCCTCAACAAGCGCATCTGCTTCATCCCATGAATAGACCGTTGCACCCGATGCTAACGGATGCCCGCCGCCATTATACTTGGCCGCTAATTTATTAATCACAATCCCCTTGGAACGAAGACGAACTCGAATGGAGTTCTCTTCCTCAAGGAACAAGACCCATGCACGTATACCCGCGATGCTTCCAAGCGTTCCAACAACCGATGAAGCCTCTGCTGTTGTAACGCCAAACTTCTCCATTGTCTCACGGGAAATTTTAATATAGGATGCTCCCTCCTCCGTGAGCTCGAAATTTTGCAAAATATATCCATTCAAACGCGATAGGCTCACACTTGTTTTGTACATTTCATTGTACAGCTCTGGAAAATCAATGCCCATCGCCACAAGCTGCGCCGCGTATTCAAATGTTTTTGGTGATGTGTTGCGGAATAGGAAGCGTCCTGTATCACCGACAATACCGCCAAAGATAAGACGTGCTGATTCCTCTGTCAATACAAGACCTTTGTCTTGTCCATATAAATAAAACTCATAAATCATCTCGCTGCACGAGCTTGCTGTCGTATCAACCCACAGCAAATCTCCGTACGGTGTTGCGTTCGGATGATGGTCAATCTTAATTAACATTTTGCCATTTTTATAACGCTGGTCACAAATGCGATCTTCATTGGCTGTATCACATACAATGACTAACGCGTTTTCATATGTACTGTCATTCACTTCATCCATGATGTGCATGTATGAAAGGGTTGGTTCATTCGCTCCGGTCATATAGATATTTTTCTCTGGGAACGATGCCTGCAGCATTGTACCAAGCCCGCACTGTGATCCTAATGCATCCGGGTCTGGACGAATATGACGATGAATGATAATCGTATCAAATTGCTTAATAGCCTGCAAAATTTGTTCTTTCATAGCTTTATAGATCTCCTTTTCTTCATAGCTCCTGCTCCTATCATACATGAAAACACTTCAAGCAGCGGGAAAATTCAGATAAAATAAAAATAAATTACTAATATGATGGGGGATTGTGAGTCATGCCTGTATTAGCTGTTTTTATCGTTGTTTCACTTATGTTTTATCTATTTTACAAAACAAAGTATTTCCGTACACGCCGTCCAATGGAAAAGGGATGGCTTTCTGGAAAATCAAGCATGGCGCTCGGATTGTTTGTTGCATTATTCGGATTGAATCAGTTTTTCGTTCATCTCTCTACCATAAGCATCGTCATAGGAGTATTGTTTATACTGGTAGGAGGTGCAAGTGCATATAACGGCTTTCGTCAATACAAGCATTTTCTTCCTCTTGCTATAGAAGAAGCTGAAAAATTAAATTAACAAGGATAAAGCTATCTGCTTACCGGATAGCTTTATCCTTTCTTTGCATCAAGCACCACAAGCCCTCTAAAACGTACAGAGGATATAACTAAAGTGGAACTCTGTTTTACTAGCGGTCGATTAACTGCACCATTAACAGTGCTTTTCCGACAACCTCCCCTTCTTGATACACCTCTACGTCCACTTTTCCGAACTTTCTTCCAACCTCCATCACCTTTGGATATACTTCAATAACTGTATCGATTTGCACTGGCTTAACAAAGTAAATTGTTAAGTTTTCCACTACAAGATCTCCTTTTTTATGTGCACGCAGCACCCGATTTGTCGCTTCTGTCACAATCGTTGTAAATACACCGTATGATAATGTTCCAATAGAATTTGTCATTTGCGGCGTAACAGAGAAGCGGTAGACACTCTCGTTCTTTGTTTCCTTCGTATCGATAAACTGATTGGTAACAATATCCTCGATGGTCTCCCCGACCTGCGGCTGACGTTGAATCATCTGCAGTGCCTGCAGGACATCCTGACGGCTTAGAATACCCTGCAATTTGTTTTGCTCATCAACAACCGGAAGCAGCTCAATGCCTTCCCATACCATCATCCGTGCTGCTGAAGCAACGGATACCTTTCCGTTTACCGTAATCGGATTTTTCGTCATTGCCTTTTCTATAGGCGTTTCTATCGGCACTCCGATAATATCCTTTGCCGTAATAATCCCCAGCACCTTTAAATTCTCATCGATAATTGGATAACGGCCGTGAAGTGTTTCTTGGCTATATTCATGCCACTTTGCAACTAAGTCTGTCGGCTTAAACGAAATGGTCTTTTCGACTGGCGTTAAAATATCCTCTACAAGCACAATTTCCTTTTTGATCAATTGATCGTAAATTGCACGGTTAATAAGCGTTGCTACCGTAAAGGTATCATAGCTGCTTGAAATAATCGGAAGCTTCAGTTCGTCTGCTAATTTTTTTACATGCTCCTCTGTATCAAATCCGCCTGTAATCAGCACGGCTGCCCCGGCTTCTAACGCAAGTTGATGCGCCTGCGTCCGATTTCCGACGATAAGAAGATTTCCCGCATCCGTATATCTCATCATGGCTTCGAGCGTCATCGCACCAATTACAAATTTATTTAATGTCTTATGTAAGCCCTCCCGTCCGCCGAGAACCTGTCCGTCTACAATATTAATAACCTCAGCATATGTCAGCCTTTCAATGTTTTCCTTCTTCTTTTTCTCGATCCGAATCGTTCCGACACGTTCAATCGTGCTCACATAGCCTTTATTCTCAGCATCCTTAATCGCTCGGTATGCCGTTCCTTCGCTTACATTCAAGTCCTTCGCAATTTGCCGCACCGAGATTTTGTGCCCTACCGGCAAGCTGTTAATATGCTCTAAAATCTGATTGTGTTTCGTAGCCAAGTAGCTTCACCATACTTTCCTTCCATCATTATAATAACATTACACTTTGAACTGCCCGCGACCTACTCGCTAACGCTCCTCTCCCACAAAGGGACTTCCGTTGGTCGAAGGAAGCGGTGTTCTTGCCTATTTCTTGATAAAACAAAGACTGTTACACTGAAAGGAACAGAAACTGTATTATTCTTTTATAATACACAAAAAAAAGAAGCGCACAACCCCTAAGCGCCTCTTTCCTTTATTCTTCTACAATTCAATTGCTTCTCCCGGCTGTAATACTCTGCCCACACTTCCCTGCAGCATTTCCACAAAACGGTGCGGATCCTGCTGAATCGGCGGGAATGTATTATAATGCATCGGCACCACAATTTTTGCGCCAAGCCATTCAGCGGCAAGCGCTGCATCCTCGGGTCCCATTGTGAAGTTGTCACCAATCGGCAAAAATGCTACATCAATGGAATGACGGGAGCCAATCAGCTTCATGTCCGAAAACAGTGCTGTATCCCCTGCGTGATAAATAGTTTTCCCTTCTGCCGTAAACAAGATCCCAGCCGGCATGCCTGTATATGTAATTGTCTTTGTTTGTTCGTCAATATAAGCAGAGCCGTGAAACGCTTGCGTAAGCTTTACCGTACCGAAGTCAAATGCGCGTGAGCCCCCGATATGCATGCCGTGAGTTTTTACTCCCTGCCAGCCCAAAAATGCCGCCAATTCAGCGGTTGCTACAACCAAGGCATCATTCTGCTTCGCAATCGCTACTGTGTCGCCAACGTGGTCACCATGGCCGTGCGTAAGTAAAATGGCATCAGCTTTTACCTCATCCGCTTTCAAATCCGCCTGTGGGTTTCCTGTTAAAAACGGATCAATTAAAATTGTAGAATCACTTGTTTCAATCTTGACGACGGAATGACCATGATAAGATACCTTCATTTTGATTCTCCTCCTTAAAATCTTTTTTCACTCCTTCTATTATATACAAATTTAGTAAATCTTGTCTGTTTTAACGCTTACTCCCTTGTCATCGCAACAGAGAAACAGTAAAGTTATAATAACGAAACAGGGGGGTTGAGATATGAACCAACGGCTGCAAAATATGATGCATTGGCTGCAAGAACACGATACAGATGCAGCTTTCCTTACATCTACACCGAATGTATTTTACATGAGCAAATTTTATTGCGAGCCGCATGAGCGGCTGCTGGGATTGTTTATTTTTCCCGAAAGCGAGCCGATTTTAATTTGTCCAAAAATGGAAGAGAACCAAGCGCGGAATGCAGGCTGGCTGCACGAAATTATTGGATACAGCGATACCGACAATATATGGTCGCTTATCTCAAAAGCGATTGAAAAGCGAGGTGTTCTCGATCGCACGATAGCAATTGAGAAGGAGCATTTAAGCGTAGAACGGTATGAAAGCCTGCAGGGCCTCTTTCCGAATGCCGATTTTATCACTGCAGAAGCAAAGCTGCATGAGCTTCGCCTTATAAAAGATGAGCAGGAGCTCACTATTTTGCGCCAAGCAGCATATATGGCGGACTATGCAATCGAAATCGGTGTAAATGAAATTGCGGAGGGAAAAACAGAACTTACAATTTTGGCAGCGATTGAAACAGAGCTGAAGAAAAAAGGGATTCAACAAATGGCTTTCAATACGATGGTGCTAACCGGCACAAACTCAGCCCTGCCGCATGGCGTTCCGGGTGCGAACCGTATTCAGCGCGGTGACTTTGTTTTATTTGATTTAGGTGTAGTCATCGACGGCTACTGCTCCGATATTACACGTACTGTTGCATTCGGAAATGTGACGGAAGAACAAAAGCGCATATATAATACTGTGCTCAAGGCGCAGCAAAAAGCAATTGAAGCGTGCAAGCCTGGTGTACCATTTGATACGATTGACCGTGCCGCACGTTCACATATTGAGCAAGCTGGGTATGGAAATTATTTTCCGCACCGTCTCGGTCATGGCTTAGGAATTAGCGTACATGAATACCCTTCTGTTACAGATGCCAATACAGCTCCCTTAAAGGAAGGGATGGTATTTACGATTGAGCCCGGCATATACGTCCCTGCTATTGGAGGTGTACGTATTGAGGATGATGTATACGTAACGAAACAGGGCACAGAAATCTTGACTAAATATCCAAAAGAATTGCAGGTTATAAAAAAATAAATTTCTTTTTTCAGTCGATTTTGTATATTTTGATACATTACTAGAAGGAATTTTTCTTATCTGTAGCGAATTGTACCGGAATACATCTATGAAGGGAGATGGAGTACCATGGAATTCGAAGGAGCTCTAGTTCAGGAACAAGGTGTGACGTTTGCGATTGCCGTTGTAGAAAATGGTTTATTTTATAACTCGGACGACTATATCGATCAAGTCCGTAATAAATTTGTACCATATTTTCCAAACGTGCCCATTGTCCTAGTAAGCAAGGATCGGAAAGGTAGACCAGTATATCACGGCAGAACCGAGCTTACCTTATTTCTTGCCGGCCTTGATTTTAGGAAAATTCACTGGAAACGTTATAACGCGAGTTAATTCTATAAATGTTCCGAATACAAAGCTTATCTGACAAACATACAAAAGGACCTATTTAAAATAAAATGGGTCCTTTTCCTGTTATGGCAGAAGCGCAGCTGCATCTACATATGGCAGGCCATGTGCTTGTGCGACTGCCTGATATGTTACATGACCATTTAAGGTATTTATACCTTTTAACAATGCCTCGTTATCCAAACATGCTTGCCGGTAGCCTTTTTTAGCAATTTGTGCTGCATATGGCACCGTTACATTGGTTAAAGCAATCGTTGAGGTACGCGGTACAGCTCCCGGCATATTCGCAACAGCATAATGAACAACGCCATGCTTCGTATACGTTGGATTGTCATGTGTTGTAATATGATCCGTCGTTTCAAAAATACCGCCTTGGTCAATCGCAACATCAACAATCACTGAACCTCGCTCCATAGACTGAATGATATCTGTACTCACAAGCTTTGGAGCCTTCGCACCTGGAATGAGCACAGCTCCGATCACCAAATCACTTTCTCTCACTGTATGAGCAATATTATACGGATTTGACATGAGGGTTGTAATACGATGACCGAAAATATCATCCAGCTCACGGAGACGTTCTGGATTCACATCAATCATTGTTACATCGGCACCTAGGCCTACCGCAATCTTTGCTGCATTTGTGCCCGCTACACCCCCGCCGATAATCGTTACCTTCCCGCGTTTCACTCCCGGAACACCGCCGAGTAAAATCCCTTTTCCACCTTTGGTCTTTTCAAGAAATTGTGCTCCAATTTGCGTAGCCATTCGACCGGCTACCTCACTCATCGGCGTCAGCAGCGGCAACGATCGGTTTGCCAGCTGTACTGTTTCATAGGCAATACCGACAACCTTCTTCTCAATTAGTGCTTTTGTTAGCTCAGGCTCCGCCGCAAGATGCAAATAAGTAAATAAAATCAGTCCTTCACGAAAATAGCCGTACTCGCTTTGGATGGGTTCCTTGACCTTCATTACTACATCCATCGACCACGCCTCTTGTGCTGTGTGAGCGATAACAGCACCGGCTTTTACATACTCCTCGTCCGTAAATCCGGAGCCAATCCCCGCTCCCTTTTCAATATATACCTCATGCCCGCTTCCAACGAGATGAACAACCCCCGCTGGCGTCATAGCTACACGATTTTCATTATTTTTAACTTCCTTTGGTATACCGATTCGCACTGCGCCTTCCCCCTTAAAATAGTAAAAGCCCGTCTTCTGCTAGCATATGCAACACAATTAAAAAATATTTAGAAGCCAGTTCTATTTTGGGTTTCTGCAGTAGTTATATTATTTTTCACCATTTTGAACTCTTGATGAAATACTGTAACAATTCCGCTAAATTTTCGAAAGCACTTTCCTTTATAATAGATATAGAAAGTAATTTCGTTTTGTACACGGATCTAGCTTGCCGATGTAAAAAGCGAAACTTTCCTTGATATACCAACAGCAAGCATATACTGCTGTTAGAAGTATCACTGTATTTCTATCCATATGGGAGGGGTTTTCATGTCAAATTATCAAAATGTGCTGGTTGCCGTTGACGGTTCTAAGGAAGCGGAGAAGGCCTTTAAGAAAGCCATCCATGTCGCAAAGCGTAATGAAGCAAAGCTCATCATCACTCACATTGTTGATGTAAAAGCATACTCCGCCGTAGAAGCTTACAGCCTCGCCATTGCGGACCGTGCCAACGAATTTGCTGAAGATTTATTAGAGGACTATAAAAAATCTGCACTTGAAGCAGGTGTAGCAGTTGTAGAAACTGTACTCGCGTATGGAAACCCGAAAGCACAAATCGCTAAGGAAGTAGCACCAAAATACAATATTGACCTTATTGTGTGCGGCGCCACAGGTTTAAATGCAGTAGAGCGCTTCCTGATCGGCAGTGTATCTGAACATATTATTCGCTATGCAAAATGCGATGTCCTTGTAGTACGCGGCGAGAACGAGGAACAAGGCGAGCTGTAAACAAACGCATAAAAAAGCGGACATGACCCGGTCTGCTTGCGAAGGGGACTTCTTTCAAAATTATGTTAAATATAAAAAATAAGTCAAGGCATACGCCTTGACTTATTTTCCTAATACAGCATTTGCTTTCTCAAGTGCTTGACGCACTTGATCAAAGCCAGTACCGCCTTCGCTATTGCGACGCTTTACTGCTGCGTATGGATCCAATACATTGTACAAATCCGCTTCAAATAATGGACATACCTCTTGATACGTCTCAAGCGGCAAATCTAATAGGTAAATGCCTTTCTCAATGCACATCAGCACTAAGCGCCCTACTACTTCGTGCGCCTGACGGAATGGGAGGCCTTTTGCTGCTAAGTAATCCGCGATTTCTGTTGCGTTTGAGAAGTCTTGCTTTACTGCCTGTCCGAGCTTGTCGGCATTTACCTTCATTGTGTCAATCATGCCTGCCATAACAAGAAGAGAGGTTTTAATTGTTTTCACCGTGTCAAACATGCCTTCCTTGTCCTCTTGCAGGTCCTTATTGTAGGCAAGCGGCAGACCCTTCATAACCGTAAGCAGGCTAAACAAGTTTCCGTACACGCGTCCTGTCTTACCACGAATTAACTCGGCCATATCCGGGTTTTTCTTTTGTGGCATGATGCTGCTTCCTGTGGAATATTTATCGCTCATTTCAATGAATTGAAATTCCTGACTGCTCCACAAAATAAGCTCCTCGCAAAAACGAGACAAATGCATCATCAAAATAGAAGAGCCGCTTAAAAACTCTAGAATAAAGTCGCGGTCGCTTACCGCATCCATGCTGTTTTCATAAATGCCGTCAAATCCAAGCAACGATGCACTATAGCTGCGGTCAATCGGGAATGTTGTACCGGCAAGAGCACCTGCGCCAAGCGGAGAAATGTTGATTCTTTTTAAAGAATCCTCATAGCGCTCAACGTCACGCTGCAGCATCCAAAAGTATGCAAGAAGATGGTGTGCAAATGACACTGGCTGTGCACGCTGCAAATGCGTATAACCTGGCATAATTGTTTCAACATGCTGCTCAGCCTTCTTTACTAGCACCTCTTGCAATCCTTTAAGCTTAACAATAATATCGCGAACTTCCTTACGCAAATACAAATGCATATCTGTCGCAACTTGATCATTTCGGCTGCGGGCAGTATGCAGTTTACCGCCCACTTCGCCGATTTGTTCAATTAACATTTTTTCTAGGTTTAAATGAACATCTTCATTTTCAACGGAAAATGTCAATTCATTGTTATTTGCTTTCTCAAGAAGAACCTGTAGTCCTTCCTTAATCTTTGCCGCATCTTCTTCCGAAAGAATACCAGATTTCGCAAGCATCGTGACGTGTGCAATACTCCCCTCAAGATCCTCAAGCACAAGCTCTTGATCGAAGAAAATTGATGCTCCGAATTCCTCTACCCACGCCTCGGCTCCTTCCGTGAAGCGGCCGCCCCAAAGCTTTTTCACACTTCCACCTTCTTCTGATTATGCAGCTGGCTGTAAACCTTTGTTGGTAATCCGAACAATTCGATAAAGCCTACCGCTGCTTGATGATTAAACTCATCTTCTTTTGTATATGTTGCAAGCTTTTCATCATATAGAGAGTTTTCAGACTTTCTGCCCTCTACAATAGCATGCCCTTTAAACAGCTTCACGCGCACTGTACCTGTTACATTCTTCTGTGTGCTTTCGATGAATGCAAGCAATGCTTTGTGCAATGGAGAGAACCATAGGCCATTGTAAATGAGCTCCGTTAATTTATGAGCGATGATCGGCTTAAAGTGCGCTACATCCTTCGTTAATGTTAAATCCTCTAGCTCCTTGTGCGCCTTGATTAAAGTAAGAGCAGCCGGGCACTCATATACTTCACGAGACTTAATTCCCACAAGACGATTCTCAACATGGTCAATGCGGCCAACGCCGTGCTTACCAGCAAGAACATTCAACTCTAAAATTAATTCATGAAGCTCATATGCTTTTCCGTTCAATGCAACCGGCACACCTTGCTTAAACTCGATTTCAACGATATCCGCTTGATCTGGAGTCGCTTCAAGAGGTGTTGTCATATCATACGCGCCTTCCGGAGGAGCAGCCCAAGGATCCTCTAACACACCGCACTCACATGCTCTTCCCCAAAGGTTCGCATCGATAGAGTATGGATTATCTAAATTAATCGGAATTGGAATGTTATGTTCTTTCGCGTATTCGATTTCTTCTTCACGTGACCAGCTCCACTCACGTACAGGAGCTACTACTTTTAAATCTGGATTTAAAGCCATAATAGAAACTTCAAAACGAACCTGGTCGTTTCCTTTTCCTGTGCAGCCATGAGCAACTGCAACCGCTCCTACTTGCTCTGCAATTTCAACAAGCTTTTTTGAAATTAACGGACGTGATAAAGCGGATACGAGCGGATATTTTCCTTCATATAATGCATGACTTTGAAGAACAGGAAGAACATACTCCTCAGCAAATTCTTTTCTTGCATCAATGGAATATGACTCTACCGCGCCGACCTGTAATGCTTTTTGCTTGATGAATTCAACGTCTTTCCCTTCACCAACATCTAATCCTACCGCTACTACATCATAACCTTGTTGTTGTAACCATTTAATTGCAACGGAAGTGTCTAAGCCTCCGGAATATGCCAATACTAATTTTTGCTTGCCCATCTGACATCCTCCTATATATTAAAAGAATAAATATTCATCTAAATTCATTTTCATTCATAGTGATACTTTACCAACTTTTTTCTCACCACGCAAGAATTATTTTTTGCTTTTCTTTTTTCAGACAATTCTTTCGAATTTGATTCGCCTTTCGTATAGAATATAGGTAAACGGAGGGGAATTTATGAAACGGTACTTTACATTAGATGAACGATTAGGCATTGAGGTTCCGGATTTACAAGAAGACTGGGATGAAATACCAGAGGGAGACCAGCAGCATATCTTGCTGAAATGGGAAAGCATACGCGGGTATATTCCTGATCGAATTCAAGAATTAGAACAAGCGATTAATCGAAAGCAGCAGCAGCTGAATCAGGAAGCAAATTTTGAAATTTCCTGCAGATTAAATTCGGAAATTGCTGATCTTGCTTCTGTTATTAATGATTTATGGCTTTGGTATCGTACAAATCAGGATATATCTGCCGAAAAAACACACTCATAGTATATCTATTCCTATATTCCATTTGCACTATACGCTAATTACAGGGAGAAGAACTGCGAAAATGTTCATTGTACTCTATGCATCATTTCCTGCATGTAAAAAAATAAGCTTCCGCTAGAGGCAGAAGCTTATTTTTGTTTCTCAAGCAAATACCGCATTTGATAAAAGCGATGGGCAAATTCTGTAACAGTACGGGTTAATCGATAGTTCACCGTCGATCCAACGGCAATTCCGAGAAGCGGAATCCCTTGAACGAGCTTGCGGCGAAGCGTGTAAATGATATATGTTTTAAGCGTCTGCTTCAAAATAGCCTGTAAGGATCCTGCACCTACGACTCGGTCTTCTCCTGCATAAAAAAACGGCATAGCTTCCGTCTCGTTAATTTCATCTAATAATCCATGCCAAGCATAGCGCTGTAATCTCGCCGGCAAGATAGCTGCGTGAAACACCTTTAGGGCAATCATCATCTCATAGGGCTTATTCATATCATAGCCGTACGTTGTTGCAATAAGCTGAACGGCCTTCAAATTCAAGGCGAGCATAAGAGGAAGATCCGCACTAAGCAATAAAAAGCCGCCGGCCCCCGCTGCTCCGCCCTGTATGAAAGAATAGACACGATGACGGGCAATTTGATGCTCTGCAATATAAATAAGCTGATCAATAGATAATGTACGGAGCTCTTCGAGGTGCTCAATACGCTCATTAAATAAACGTGCTGCTGATAAGATACGCCCTCGCGCATCTAACTGCGATTGCGAGCTTTGAATAAACGCATGTAAATGAAACAGCCATTGATCTACTTTCGCAAAAGCTTCCATCCTCTTGCCAGCCGGTATTCCATTTAGGGCCGCATTCACCCATTTGTCATACAGCATTTGAAAGTCGGTTGATTCCTGCTGCGATAGTTGATACTCCCAGCTTTGAATTTCATTCCAAACCTTTTGCTCCCGTTCTGTTAATGGCATAATACCAGCTCCTTATCTGAGAAAGCATTGCTTGGTACAGGATTACTCTGTACCATCATTTTTCTACTATGTAGCCCCTAATATTATACCATATTTCTCCTAAGAAAAACGGGCACGGCCCGCCTAGCTCCCGAGAGAAACAGTTCTCCGCACATCAGGGCGCTTTTTATCTCAGCGGGTGGAGGTCTGTTTCCACAGGGAGCAGACCGTGGAAGCTGGACAGCGTCCTCGCAAAAAGGTATACTTTCTTATTCTTACTTATAAAGAAAACTCGCCGATTGGCGAGCCTTTAGGCGAAGACAGAGGCGTAGTTGCACTTACACTTTGTTCCTAAAATTTCCCACTACGTCGAATTAGCTTCTGGCTGGAAATTTATACTTTCCTAAAGTGCAAAAAAAAGACGGGATGTCCCGTCTTTTTTCTTATACTTGAGCCATGCGCACAACGTCACGCGCAATCATTACTTCTTCGTTTGTAGGAATAATTAATACTTTAACTGGTGAATGCGGGTAGCTGATAAACGTTTCTTCCCCGCGTACCTTATTGCGGCTTGGATCCCAATATACGCCCATGAATTCCAGCCCTTCCAACACACTAGCGCGGATGGTAGTGCTGTTCTCTCCGATACCTGCCGTAAAGATAATAGCATCAACGCCCTTCATACGAGCGGCATAAGAGCCGATATATTTATGGATACGGCTTGCAAATACACGAAGCGCTATTTGTGCACGGTAGTCTCCTTCGGCGCTCTCCTGCTCAATATCGCGCAAGTCACTAGAAAAACCAGAAATCCCTAACATTCCGCTCTTTTTATTTAAAACATCTAACACTTCTTCTACATTTTTTCCTGTTTTTTCCATGATATATGGAATCAACGCCGGGTCAATGTTACCAGAGCGCGTTCCCATTGTCACACCCGCAAGCGGTGTGAAGCCCATAGAGGTGTCAATTGATTTTCCGCCCTCAACAGCCGCAATACTTGCTCCGTTTCCTAAATGACAGGAAATAAGACGAAGCTGCTCAATTGGACGGCCAAGCATTGCCGCAGCGCGCTCCGTAACATATTTATGGGATGTACCGTGAAAGCCATACTTACGGATTCCATATTTTTCATAATACTCATACGGCAGACTGTATAAAAATGCTTCCTCTGGCATTGTTTGATGAAATGCCGTATCAAATACCGCAACAGCCGGCACGTTTGGAAGCACCTCTTGAAACGCTCGAATACCGACGATATTGGCAGGGTTATGCAGCGGCGCTAAGTCGTTCAGCTCCTCTATCTCCTGTAAAATCTCTTCTGTAATCAATACGGAATCATTAAATTTTTCACCGCCATGTACAACGCGATGCCCAATACCGCCAATTTCTTCTAAGGATTGGATAATTCCTGTAGAAGTTAATTTGTCAAGAAGCATTTTTACAGCGACTGCATGGTTTGGAATATCTAATACCTCTGTTTGCTTTTCATCATTCACTGTAATCGTAAACACGCTATCATTTAAACCGATACGCTCTACTAATCCTTTTGTTAAAACCGTCTCGCTCGGCATTTCAAACAATTGAAATTTTAAAGATGAACTGCCTGCATTGATGGCAATCACTTTTGTCATCTAGTTTTCCGCTCCTTTTTACCTTGTTAACGATGTTGAAATTACGCAAGTTTTGTCATTTTTTATCACATTACTAATTTAAACACCGTACTCATTATATTTCAAGCAAAAAGACTGAAACACAGCATTTTTTTTTATATTACAGATTAATAAAAAAAACGGAATTTCCAACTTAATATAATGTAAAAAATTACAATACCTTCTAACTGTATTATATCATCTTCACTATCTGTTATATATCTTTATTTACTGAAAACCACCGATTGAGCTGCAGCATTATGTTCTCTGTAGCCTTGAAGTTTGAGAATGCTGGAAGTTCTACAAGCAGCGCTTGCTTCGGCGGCTGCACATTCAATCCCTTCTTTTGGAGAACAAATATACTTTTTGCATTTTTTTCATTTTTAAACATGGAAACTGCTAACTGCAGCACCCCTTGAATATGGCAATGCTCTCGGATAAATGCTTGCAGCTTTGGCGCCTGTTCACTCGTAAATAGGAAGTTCGGAATTAAAAAAAACAAATAGCCGCCTTCCTTTGTATGTTTGATGCTTTGCTCAATAAACAGATGATGTGCGTACGACAGACCATTTTCTGCACGCAGCGTATACTCCTTAGCCCTCTCCTCATTTGGATAATAGCCAATCGGCAAATCGCATACGACGGCATCAACCGGGTCAATATAAAGCGATGCTAAGCCGTCCTGATGAAACAGCTCAATACTATGCTTTTGCAGATTCGCATTCATAAAGGCAAGACGAAGCAACACGTCATCAACTTCTACACCAAATCCGCTCATTTGCACGCCCTTTTCCCGGTGATTAAACAAGGTTGTCAGCAGGTTGCCCGTACCAACAGCCGGATCGAGAACGGTTAAATCCGTTTGGCCCATTGTAAATTTATTAAATAAATAGCTTACAAACATGCCAACTGCATCGGGTGTCATTTCATGCGTAGCCTGTACCCCTTCCTTCATTCCTTTTAACAGGCATAGCTGAACTGCTTTACGAATATCTTCGCTTGTATATTTTTCTTCGTGGAATTTTCCATACTCCCGTTGCAGTCTTTCCAGGGCGGACTGCCGCAGCCCTTCCTGCAAAACTGCCCCCTCGAATATATTGTCGCCTGCTTCAGCAAGAGCTTCTAAATATGTAAGATCCAGTTCATTTCGCAAAATGATTGTGGATGTATCTAGAATGGAAAATAACACTTCTATTTTAGAACTCATTTTCTACACTCCTCTCAAAATCACAAAACAAACATAGTGTACCACACTGCTCGATATTATTCAGTATCGGCGCACTATAAGAAAAGCAGACATAACGTGAATCTTATCTTTATAAATAAAGAAAACTCGCCGATTGGCGAACCGTTAGGCGAAGGCAGAGGCGTAGCTGCACTTATACTTTATTCCTAAAATTTCCTGATGTGTCGAATGAGCTTCCAGCTGGAATTTTATACTTTCTTAAAGTACAAGAAAAGCAGACACGGTCCGCCCTGCTCCCGAAGGGGACAGTTCTCTGCACATGGAGACGCTTTTTGCCTCGGCGGGCAGGGGTCTTTCCTCACAGCAAGCAGATTATGGGAGCAGGGCGGACCCAAAAAATTATACTTTCCTATCTAACAAAAAAGGCCTCCAAAATGGAGGCCTCGTTGCTTATGTCATTACTTATTTCGCAGCTTTTACAGCTTCAAGCGCTGCTTCGTAGTTTGGATGATTTGTTGCTTCGCTTACATATTCTACATATGTTACTCGATCTTCGCTGTCGATTACGAACACAGCGCGAGTTAATAAACGAAGCTCTTCAATTGCAACGCCGTATGCTTTGCCGAAGGAAAGATCGCGGTGGTCAGAAAGTGTAACAGCATTCTCAAGACCCTCTGTTGCACAATAACGCTTTTGGGCAAATGGAAGATCCACGCTAACCGTTAACACCTTCACATTGTCAAGGCCTGCAGCTTCTTCGTTAAATTTACGTGTTTGCGCAGCGCATACGCCTGTATCTACAGAAGGCACTACGCTAATTAATTTCACTGCGCCTTTGTAAGTTTCTAATGTTACAGGAGATAAGTCATTAGCTAATACTGTGAAATTCGGTGCTTGCTCTCCTACCTTTACTTCGTTGCCAAGCAATGTAACAGGATTCCCCTTAAATGTAACGTTTGCCATTACAAATCCTCCTTTTTTTCACAAGAAAATATGTACAGTGTCAATGATAGAGGGAACAGAAACAGAATGCAACAAAAAGGCTTCCCTTTGTCGAAAAATAATGACAATATCGCTTCCCTCAGATGAGCCAACATGCAGAGCTGATGCCAAGCGACATCAGCTCTTCGGGCTAATGAGTCTGAGTTTGATCAGCCTCTTGTTTATTTTTCTTTAGCATGTCTTGTATTTTCTCGATCGCCTGTGGAGCCAGGTCCATTACTTTATCCATTAAATGTGTATTTTCATCGAGATGGAGCACTTTGATACCTTTCCCATTTACAACAAGAAACGCAATCGGTGTAATCGACACGCCGCCTCCGCTTCCGCCCCCAAACGGCAGCTTTTCTCCACCATTTTTACCAAATTCGCTTCCTCCAGCCGCAAAGCCGAATCCTACCTTAGAAACAGTTAAAATCACGCTGCCATCAGGAGATTGAATTGGTTCCCCGATAATCGTGTTGACATCGACAAGCACCTTTAAATTTTCCATCGCTGTTGTCATTAAGCTTTGAATCGGATGTTCTGCCATAGAATAGACCTCCTTCAGCTTTTCTTCAATGCTTATTTCATCGCCTTATCCGCCGACATTTCCTACTGATGCAGATGCTCTGTTTGATCAATCAAGATAGAACGATGCTTACGTATATACCGAAGCAGCTTTATTGCCGCAAAAATAGCTTGACCAATTCGAAACGAAACAGCGCACTCAAAATGAGTGGCTGCGGCTGTTCCCTGAAACACAGGATGTACCTCCAGCTGAGGCTGCCCTACGACGCGCATGTAATGACTAACCAGTCCAGTTGCTATTCCTTTTACAGACCAAACTTGTCCAGCCAGTATGCCTGTGGCGGCCGCATCTCCTGTGCCAATATGAGAGCTCCATGAAAATTTCTTTACCTTTATTTTATGGAGAAAACCCTTAAGTATAGTATGGATGTCTCCAGCGCTTTTTATCAAATTCGGTATTCTTTCAAGCCACTCTACTGCAGAATGCTTTGGTGTCTCCTCTTCCTGCTTCGGCTCCTTATTTTGCTTTTCCTTCCGCTTTTGCAACAGTTTCAACACATCAATCGTAAAGGGAATAAACCATACACGCACACGAAGGAGCACTTGTTTTTCTTGCGGTGTATATAAAACAATTGCTTTTATGGAAAGTTTTGTTATAAAAATGACTAAGCATAACAACAGTAAAATTGCAGGGACTATAGTGTACCAAGTCATACGCGTTCATCCTTTCATTCCGTAACCAGTATAGACGGAAGAAAAAGGAAATAAACATAGGAAAACATGGAAGGATCAGGCGAACATCATAAAAATTATTGTCTTTATATTGTCAGGGAAAAGACATTAAAAATACAAACTTTTCTAAAAATAAAGAAGGATTTCTCGTTTTAGTATAGAAATATAGTATATAAACACAATATGTTAACTACAGCGGAGGGAAGAAATCATGCCAGATCGTCGGAATTTATACTTTTTTTATGAGCAGAGCCATTCACCTTTATTAGAGCAAATGCAGCCCATTTATCGTAAGCTGGAGGAAAATGGGTTTACTATATTAGATAGCCCCAAATCTGCCAACGCCATTATTAGTGTCGGCGGTGATGGCACATTTTTGCAGGCAGTAAGAAAAACTGGATTCCGTGATGACTGCTTATATGCAGGCATAGCGACAGGGGACTCGACCTCGTTTTATTGTGATTTCCATATAGACCAAGCTGAAAAAGCACTTGGAGAAATCACCAATACAGAAATTGAGGTAAGAAGATATCCAACCATTCATGTTACCATCGATAATGACACAGCCTTCTACTGTTTAAATGAATTTACACTTCGCTCCAGCATCATTAAAACATTAGTTGTGGATGTTCATATTGATGACTTATACTTTGAAACATTCCGCGGTGACGGATTGGTTGTTTCTACGCCAACTGGCAGCACTGCTTATAACAAATCTCTACACGGTGCAGTTGTCGATCCTATGCTTCCTTGTTTTCAAGTAAGCGAGCTCGCTTCTGTTAACAATAACAACTACCGTACGCTCGGTTCTCCGTTTTTGCTAAGCAGCGACCGCACGTTAACCCTTAAAATTAAACAGGATGGAAATGATTATCCAGTAATGGGGATGGATAACGAGGCGTTAAGCATTAAGCATGTAGACAAAATCACGATTAAGCTGAGTGAGAAACGAATTAAAACAGTTAAGCTAAAGAATAATTCGTTTTGGGAGAAGGTACAACGAACGTTTTTATAAAGAAAACTCGCTGATTGGCAAGACAGAGGCGCAGCTTTTTTACACTTTATTCTTAAAGTGTAAAAAAGCAGAAAACCGGACATGCCGCTACGGGCATCTCCGGTTTTTAGCGTTCGTACACAACTATTCCATCAACAACTGTCATATTTACCTTTGTATGTAATATATCCTCAGGTTCTATCGAGAAAACATCTCGGTCGACGATTGTAAAATCAGCCTCATAGCCCGGTAAAATTTTCCCGCGGCTGTTTTCCTTCTGTATAGCATATGCACTGCCAGATGTAAATAAGGAAACCGCTTCGAATGCCGTCAGCTTCTCCTCAGGCAAATAGGTTTTTCCATCAAATCGGCTTTTTCTCGTCACTGCGCTGTATATCCCGAGAAACGGGCTTACGTGCTCAATTGGCGCATCAGAGCCTCCCGCACAAATAAAACCTTTCTGAAGCAAGGTTCTCCATGCATATGCATACCGCAGCCTATCAACACCAAGCTTCTCAATAACTGAGGGAAAATCAGACATTACGAAAACAGGCTGAATATCTAAAACGACTGGCAGCTGCTTTGCTTGTTCAATTAAATTCTTACGCAGCACCTGGCAATGAATCAGGCGATCCCGCTGCCCTTTCTTTGGTGGGTACTGCTTCAATGCAGCAAGAATATATTCAAATGACAAGTCTCCGATCGTATGAATGGCCACTGTAAGACCTTTTCTGCGCGCTTTAGCAATAAGAGCCGCTAATTCCTCTCGTTCAACTACGGCTACTCCATTGGTCTCCGGGGCATCGCTATACGGCTCACTTAAAAGGGCCGTCCGCCCGCCAAGTGAACCGTCAGCAAACACCTTCATTGCACCAAATTCAATGTATTTCTGATCTTCGTAGTTCTCCAAATTATCGACTACCTCATGATGAACGAGAAGATGTGCTTTAAATCGATTCTCTCCCCCAATAAAGCTGGTAAATGCCCGGTATGTACGTTCAAATCCGCCGTAATAATTTAAATCCTCCGTATGACAGCCAACAAGGCCATGACGCCAGCAATCCTCGACAGCTGTTCGCAGTGCTTTTTGCAAATACCCTTCTGTTTGCTTTGGCGCGATATGATCAAGCAGATTAATGGCACGGTCATATAATAAGCCATTCGGAGCACCGTCAATCCCGAATCCAATCACTCCTCCCTTTGGCTGAGGCGTTATGGCAGTAATATGTGCCGCCCGCAAAACGAAAGAGTTAACGAGCACCGCATGACGGCATACCCTTTTTAATAAAATAGGATGCTTAGCAGAGATTGCGTCTAAATCGCGTGCATGAAGCTCCTTCGTATCAGCAAATGCATTTTCATTCCAGCCCTCACCAATAACCCATTCTCCCTCTGGACTTTCAGCTGTCTTCTCCTTTACAAGCAGAAGCATCTCTCTGTATGATCTGCATTCTGACAAATCAAGCCGCAGCAAGCGCTCTCCATGACCAATTAAATGCATATGGCTGTCTGTAAGGCCTGGCAGCATAACACCCCCTTGCAGGTCCCGTTCCCTATCAATAGCATGCTTATATCGTTTTTCTAATAATGCCTTCTCACCAATTGCAACGATTGTACCATTTTCTACAAATACAGCCTCTGTTGTTTCACCTTCTTGACGCATCGTGTAAATTACACCGCCATACCATAGCTGCCCCACCGACAACACCCCCAATATTTTTCACACAAATATGAAAATACGCGAGAAAACAGAAATAACCTTGTTTTCTCGCGTATTTTTAGTTAGACGATAGCTCCTGTTCACGCTGCCGTAATTCTACACGTCGAATTTTCCCAGATGCTGTTTTTGGAAGCTCGCTGACGAACTCTATTTTACGCGGATATTTATACGGTGCCGTAAATGTTTTCACATGCTTCTGCAAAAGGGGAATCAGAGCTGCATCTTCCTCTACTCCATCCTGCAATACAACAAACGCTTTTACAACATTTCCCCGTATTTCATCAGGACTCGCTACTACCGCACATTCCTTCACGTATGGGTGCTTTACAAGCGCATCTTCTACTTCAAACGGTCCAATCGTATAGCCGGAACTGATAATGATATCATCGCTTCTTCCCTCAAACCAGAAATAACCATCTTCATCCTGCCTTGCTCTGTCACCCGTTACATAGTAGTCTCCTCTAAATTGTTGCTCCGTACGTTCAGGGTCCTTGTAATACTTTTGGAATAGGGCTGGTGTACTAATATGAACCGCAATGTCTCCTACTTTACCAGCTCCCAGAGGATTGCCACTTTCATCAATAATATGCACGGTATTGCCGGGAGTCGGTTTGCCCATAGAGCCTGGTTTGATATCCATTCCCTTCATTACGCCAACAAGCAGGGTATTTTCTGTCTGGCCATAGCCGTCACGCACCGTAACGTTAAAATAACGCCGGAATGTATCGATTACCTCGCGATTTAACGGCTCTCCAGCCGAAACAGCGCTATGAAGCGCGGATAAATTATATTGCTCTAAGTTCTCCACCTTCGCCATCAAACGATATTCTGTCGGTGTGCAGCAAAGCACTTGAATTCCATAATCACTTAACAGCTGCAGGTACGTACGCGGCTCAAATTTCCCATGATAGACAAAACCCGTTGCACCGGAGCCCAGCGTCGCTAAAAACGGGCTCCAAATCCACTTTTGCCAACCAGGACCTGCTGTTGCCCATACGAGGTCCCCTTCTCTAATACCAAGCCAATTCGGAGCACTTGTACGCAAATGTGCATAAGCCCAGCCGTGCGTATGCACAACACCCTTTGGATTGCCGGTTGTGCCGGATGTATAGGATAAAAACGCCATATCATCACGCTTTGTCGGCGCGGCCTCAAGCACGTCACTTTCCGTTTGTAGTCGTTCTGTTAGGTTTATCCATCTATCAATAGCTACGTCGCTAATCACAAATCTTCTCAGCGAATCGATGGCATTAATTCCATCAAACTGGTCGACATAGGGAGCATAGCTGACAATTGCTTTTACATCCCCATGACTGATTCTATATTCAATATCTTTTTTACGAAGCATTTCCGAGCTTGGAATCACGACTAAGCCCATTTTAATAGCACCAAGATATATCATGTACGCTTCGAGGATCCTCGGCACCATAATCAGCACCTTATCTCCCTGCTGCAGACCTTCACGCAAGAAGGCATTCCCAATTTTATTTGCACCTCTTATAAGCTGCTCATATGTAATTTCTCGTTTGTCGCCGCTTTCGTTTTGCCAAATAAGCGCAAGCTTCTCTTTATCTGCAGCATAGCGCTCCATCTCCTGCACAAGATTATAAGACTCCGGTGCAATTAACTCTTCACGATTCATTTTTGTTCCTCCTCCATCCCGGTACTCCTCTTACTTATAATAAAGAATTTACAGTATGTTTTGAACGTTTTTTCATCGGACAAATTTGTTTATTTTTTGACTAGTGGGCAACAATAGTAGAGGTTTTCCGACAGCACTTGTCCGTATTACTATACATTACATGAAAAAAATCCTCTATTTCCGCGCTTTATTTATGTCGGCATTGTTTTAAAGAAAACTCGCCGATTGGCGAGCCGTCAGGCGAAGACAAAGGCGTAGCTGCACTTACACTTTATTCCTAAAGTTTCCTACTACGTCGAATTAGCTCCTAGCTGGAAACTTATACTTTCTTAAAAGTGGAATAATAAAAGAGAGCGGGGGAGAAGTCCCGCTCTCAAAGCCAAGTTATATGTGATTATCTGCTAAAACCGCCTAATTGTTGCTCAGCCATTGCGACTAGACGCTTTGTAATCTCACCGCCGACAGAACCGTTAGCACGAGATGTAGAATCAGCGCCAAGCTGTACGCCAAACTCTTGTGCAATTTCATATTTCATTTGGTCTAATGCAGATTCAGCGCCTGCAACTAGCAATTGGTTGTTGTTGTTTGCCATGTGTATTTCACCTCCTTGTGAGTATAGAGTGTGAAGAAACACATAGCTTCATACAAAAAACATATTGGTAATTTATGGTTTTAAAAGAGCTCTTTAAATTCCTCGGCCACCTTATCCTCTGCTGCCTGTATTAGTATTGTTTCTGTTTGCGCGATTGCTTCCTGCAATAATGGTTCAAAATCCTCAAACCCTTCAAATCGGTTTGCTTTCTCGCGTTTCGGCTTCGTAGAAGGATTCGGCGGCGTAAAGATTGTGCAGCAGTCCTCATAAGGAAGAATCGAAATATTGTACGTGCCAATATGATTTGCAATCTTCATAATTTCCAGCTTATCCATTGTAATAAGCGGACGAAGGATTGGATAATTTGTAACCTCATTAATCGTATGCATACTATCAAGCGTTTGGCTTGCCACCTGCCCAAGACTCTCTCCTGTCACTAACGCCAGTGCACCACGCTGCTCCGCAATACGCTCTGCAATACGCAGCATCATCCGTCTCATGACTGTCATCGTATAGCTATCAGGAATTTGCTTATGAATAGCCTTTTGCACTTCCGTAAAAGGAACAACATGCACGCTAATTCTTCTGCAGTACTTCGTCAACTCCTGTGTCAAATCGATGACCTTTTGCTTTGCTCGTTCGCTTGTAAACGGCGGACTATGAAAATGAATCGCCTCAAGCGTAACACCGCGCCTCATCGCCAAATATCCTGCTACCGGGCTATCAATGCCCCCTGATAATAGAAGCATGACTTTACCGCCGACACCGACCGGCAGGCCGCCTGCCCCCATTCTTTCCTCGCACATAATATACGTAAAATCAGGACGAACCTCTACGCGCACATTTACATCAGGGGAATGAACATCCACTGTAATATTGTCCGTATTTTGTAAAATATATCCGCCGATTTCACGGTTCAATTCATTAGTTTGCAGCGGAAACTGTTTATACGCACGGTGCACAGACACTTTAAAAGTGCGTACTTCCTTTTTAACTTCTAAGAATGCGGCAAGAGCACCCTGTTTCATTGCCTCAAGCTCTGTTTCCACCTTTAAGGATAGACTAAATGAGTGAATGCCAAACACATCCTTCAGCCGCTCTGCAATTGCTTCATGGTCCTCTCCGTTCAATTGAATGTACATCCGGTCCCGCGTTGCCTCATACTGCAAATTTGTAAACTTCTTAAGTCTATATTTAATATTTTCCTTTAGAATACTAACAAATTTCGAACGATTTTTCCCTTTTGTCGTCATTTCTCCGCCATAGCGAATTAATAAATAATCATACTTCATTTCTTTACCTCGTCACTTCATATAGTTTTGGAATTACTTCTCGTACAATCTGTTGAAACTGCTGAATTTCAGTCATGGTATTTTCTGTGGATAAACTAATCCGAATCGCGCTTTCTGCCGCTTCACGGCCTCTTCCCATCTCAAGCAAAACATGGCTCACTTCCTTTGCTTTTGATGAACAAGCAGACTTTGTCGATACAAATACATCCCGCTCCTCAAGCGCATGCACGACCACCTCAGGCTTTAGACCAAGAAAGGAAATATTCACAATATGCGGCGCTGAAACGCTGGGCGTATTCAATACAACATTCGGCATGCCGCTAAAAAAAGAAATCAATGCACTCTTCATTTCACCCACATGCCGTATTTTATCCTCCTGCTTTTCAAGCGTCATGCGCAACGCCTTTGCCATCGCAACAATACCAGGCAAATTCTCCGTTCCAGAGCGATACTGGTTCTCCTGCTGTCCGCCTGATAAAATCGGATCTAGCATCACGCCCTCTCTCACATATAAAATGCCCGTTCCCTTTACTCCGTGGAATTTATGCCCGGAAATGGTGCAAAGGTCGACGTTTGCCTCATAAAAGGAAAGAGGTACTTTTCCAACTCCTTGCACATGATCCGTATGAAAGCGCACCTTTGGGTATTTGCGCAGCAGCCTGCCGATTTCAGCAATTGGCTGTACAGCGCCTGTTTCATTATTGACATGTATAATCGACACAAGAATTGTATCTTGACGCAATGCCTGCTGAATGCCTTGGACCGAAACAACTCCATTTTCATCAACAGGTACATATGTTACTTCAAAACCGAGCATCTCTAATTGCTTAAACGCCTCCGATACAGATGCGTGCTCTACAGGCGTCGTAATAATATGACGTCCGCGGGAACGAAGTGCAATCGCAGTCCCTTTAATAGCCAGATTGTTTCCCTCTGTTCCGCCAGATGTAAAGACAATTTCTGTATGCTTTACGCCAAGTAATCCAGCGATAACAGAGCGCGATTGCGATAACAACCGCTCTGCTTCACTCCCAAGCGAATGAAGGGAGGACGGATTGCCGAAGTAGTTTCGCGCAACTGTTATATAAGACTGCAGCACATCATCATATGGCTTCGTCGTAGCACTATTATCTAAATAAATCATCGAAGCTTCCCCCTAATTGAGTTTACATGCTGCGTGCAACATCTCTTAATGTTTTCTGTTCATATGGTTACACACGCACCAGCTATATGCTTTTGTAAGAACAGATCATTCTGCCCTGCCTTACATTTAGTTTTGGTTGCCCTTCAAAAGGGCATACATGAGAGACTAGAAAAGCCGCCATAGAAGCTAGACATCCTGCACAAAGCTGCCTTATCCAGCCAAAAACAAAAGGAGGTGATCCGTTTGAATCACCTCGCGAACTAGACCGTCATGTAAAATCCTGTGATAAAGGATCTCCATGATGGTCTATTTCACATACCCTTTTTGTATATTACTCCGTTTTGATGAACTCCTCAATCTTTCGAACCACGCCCGGCTCCAATTCCTCAAGCAGCGCAGCAGCCTGCTCAAGCGATGCTTCATATTCAAATTGTCGAAAGCGTTTCTCTGCCTGCTCTAATCCCTCAGCAATACGAGCATCCTGGCTTCGGTATCGATTTCCATATTGTATCACCTTTTCGACCAGGTATGCCTTTTCAATGAGTGCGGCTGTGTCAGCATGAGTACTATTCACAAGAGAAAGCGCCTCCTCCAAAGCCCCATTCACTGCCTTCATATTCAGCGGCTTGTGCTCTAGCTGCTCATATACCCTCTGCATAGAAAGCTGCGCCTGCTGCACACCGCCTAAAAAATGCTCTGGCAAGCCCGGAAGATTCGAGCGCTGCAAAAGGCGTTTCGTTTCCATCATCGTGCTTCGCATCTGTTGCAGCGCTTCACGCGCCTGAAACTCCTCTTTTCGCAGCGTTTGCAGCATTTCCTTATAATGCTGGTGCGTACGCTTCACCGCCTCTACTTGATCGTGAATATCCTCGATTTCCTCACGAATGACAGAAAATGCAATATCCTGCTTTGCAATCCGAAGATGCAGTGCATCATATCGTTTTAATAACATATTGACCTGCTTTTCAATATATTTTTGTATTTCTACGTCTTTATCACTTAATTCGTAGCTTTGCTTTACAAACTGTGTTTCTTCCTTCGTCTCTGCTGCTTTTTCGCGTACATCCTCCAGCATATCGATCAAAATATACGATTCCTTCTCGACATAATGCCTGGACGTAACCTCCGCCTCCAATTGGTCGTATAATGCATCCAGCTTTTCCTTTAAAAAGGCGATACGCTCCTGAACTTTCGCAATTTCCACATTCTGAAGGTCTGCAATGCACTGCTGCAGCTCTTGTCTCAGTTCCTGTACTTCCCTCGGGATTTCGAGATGCTCTAGCGCATAGCCTTGCCTGCTCATTTCTTCATATCCACTTAGCAAGTCATCCAATTGCCCAGGAAGAGCTGACTGACATTCAACCTGTAAATCTGGAATTTCAGCGATTAAAAACTGTAAATACGAAACACTTTGCTCCAAGCTGAGCACAATGTCGCGCGCCTCCAAATAATTCCCTTTGCTGGTCTCTTCTTCAAAGGTTTGAAACTGCTGCAGCGCTTCATCTAACAGCTGCTCTAGCTTGTATTCTGCCAGACTGAACATATGACGATATGCAAGCACATTTTTTTTCATTTCCCGATATGTATGGCGAAGCTGTTCGATTTGGCTGTTATTTTTCTGTTGGCTTTCAAGCAGGTTATGCAGCTCATGTAAAATCTCATCCGTCCGATGATTCGCATCCTCTAGCGCCACAATCGCTTCATTGAGCGCAGCACGACCTTTTCTAAAGGAAAACTGAGCTGCATGACCCTCAGCCTTTTGCAGCTTTCGTTCCGCCTCAGGGATAGTTACGGCCAAAATCTCATCCCAATCGTGGCGCCACTTTTCAAAAAATTCCTCTGTTTGCCCAGTTATATTTAAATCTTTTACCTTTTTCAGTTCATCGGCTATCGGCTTATCTTTCAGTTTTTGCTTATACTGCTTCCACTCTTGTAAATCTTTATATAAACGATTTCTTATCACGAGCTCTATCATAAGCAGTATAAGGATAAAGCTCACTACAATGATAATGATCGTCAGGATAGAACCCATCCATTTTCCTCCCCTTTTTGCTCTTATCTCTTGTATGAGGATTTCCTTAACTATTTATCAAAATCTATTTAAATATCATAAAAACGACCCTGTCGTGCAATATTCGTTCTCTTTTAAAATAAGGGGCGTTTCTTGTCTATATGTATCACTATTTGAAAAATGTCAATGTATTAATGATACCATGTTATATACTGTTTTTGACCTCATTTTTTATATTTTTTTCAGGATCTATATTTAGCTTTACAAGCATGATCATTCATTTCTTAAATGGCTTTAGAGTAGTAACTCTCTAAAGGATATAAAAAGGAGCCGAATGTAAAAGCTGCAAGCGGCTTTTACATTGGCCCCTTCCCTTGTCAAAACTGAGCAGCTGCAGGCATTGGCGCTATTGACGGCTTGTACAGTGCGTGAGCTAACCAGCTCTCTACCTCCTTTGCGTAACGATCTGCAAAATAGGACTCCGACGGAAGCGCGTACAATACCTCTGCAATATACTGTGCATTTAAATACGGACTTTGCAGCATTCCTTTTAACTGCACCATAAATACAGGAAACGAAACTTTTTGAAATTCTCCTTGTTGAATCCCCTTGTGAATAATCGTTTGCAAGTAATATTTTTCCCTTACCAAATACGTTGTCATAATTTCTCGAATCAGCATGCTATCTAAAGAAATTTCACGATAAAAAAAGCGGGTGAGCTGATGGTGATTTGACTGGTAATGAAGAATTTGGCGTATAATGACAAGCAGCATCTCCTTCGGTGATAAACCATCCTGCGTAAACGCATTCTCTAAAATCCGAATATACTCTTCCAAAAAGCTGGTAACCACATATTCCAATAGCCCTTGCTTTCCCGAAAAATAGTAGGAGATATTTGCTGCGTTCACATTCGCTTCCTTGGCAATGTCTCTTACCGTTGTGCCATCATAGCCTTTCGTATTGAACAACGTAATCGCCGCATCAATAATCTTCTTCTTCGTATTTGTCTGTGTCACGTCAATTCACCCTTTCGTCGACACTCTCTGCATTCTAAGTTCTTGACTTTTAAGACAAATTCCTTTAACTTTCTATCGACAAAGTTAAGGCAAAACACACATCTTTTGCCAAGACTCTACACTTTCTATGACGAAAGGAGGCATTTTTATGTTTCATACAGAGACATACAGCGGATCACGCGAAAAAGATTATGACACAGTGATTCGACAATTAGAGGCACTAACTGAAGGAGAAACGAACGCAGTAGCTAATATGGCCAATGCGTCTGCTCTCTTACATCAATTTCTTCAAGATATTAATTGGGTCGGCTTTTATGTAACAGAAGGCAATGAGCTCGTACTCGGGCCTTTCCAAGGCCTCCCCGCTTGCGTACGCATTCCATTTGGCAAAGGTGTATGCGGAACGGCGGCAGCAACGAAAACAACGCAGCTCGTACCAGACGTACATCAATTTCCTGGTCATATTGCGTGTGACGCAGCTTCGAATTCCGAAATTGTCGTGCCGCTAATCAAAGACGGTGAATTGATCGGTGTACTCGATATCGACAGCCCTAGTAAAAACCGTTTTGACGAACTTGATCAAAAGTACTTGGAGAAATTCGCGGAATCATTAGTAAAGAATCTATAACAGTGCTGCTGCAACCTATTGTTATAGCACCTGCAAAAACACGCTTATTTCTCCTGAAATTTCCTTTTTCAAAAGACAAGGAAATCACCTTGACTCTAGCTGTAGAAAAGGATATAATAGCGTTTGTGTAAAATAAAAAGGCAGCCTTTGAGAATATATTTATGTTTGTATTTTATTCCTCCAAGGAGGTGTATCGTGTAACTCCCTGCTGCTGGAGCGATGGTACATGAAAATAAAATACGCATAAACGGAAGTCTCACGTCTGTTTTTATTTTACGTAAAATAAAAACATTGAAGGAGGAGCTATTCATGGCTCGTTACACAGGTCCATCTTGGAAACTTTCTCGCCGTCTTGGAATCTCTCTAAGCGGAACAGGTAAAGAATTAGAAAAACGCCCTTACGCACCAGGTCCACACGGTCCAGGTCAACGTAAAAAATTGTCCGAATATGGTTTACAATTACAAGAGAAGCAAAAGCTTCGCCATATGTACGGCGTAAATGAGCGTCAATTCCGCCGCACATTTGACATTGCTGGAAAAATGTCTGGTAAGCACGGTGAAAACTTCATGATTCTTCTTGAATCCCGTTTGGACAACCTAGTTTACCGTATGGGTCTTGCTCGCACTCGTCGTGCAGCTCGCCAATTGGTAAACCATGGCCACGTTACTGTTGACGGTGCTCGCGTAGACATCCCGTCTTTCCGCGTAAAGCCAGGTCAAACAATCGGCCTACGTGAAAAATCTCTTAACTTAGCTGTTGTTAAGGAAGCTTTAGAAGTAAACAACTTCGTTCCTGAATACCTAGCTTTCAACGCTGACAAGCTAGAAGCTACATTCACTCGCTTACCAGAGCGTTCTGAATTACCAGCTGAAATCAACGAAGCATTAATCGTAGAGTTCTACTCTCGTTAATAACAAAAATACCGACACCTGTGTGTCGGTATTTTTTATTTTAAAGAAAACTCGCCGACTGGCGAGCCGTTAGGCGAAGCAAAGGCGTAGCTGCACTTACACTTTGTTCCTAAAATTTCCTGCTGCTTCGAATTCGCTTCTAGCTGGAAATTTATACTTTCTTAAAGTGTAAAATAGCCTTAGCAGCAAATCAGCAAAGGCAACTAAATACCTTCTCTTTTTTATTCAGATATTTAGTTGCCTTTATCTATTATTTTAGTATAGAAATGGAACGAGAAACGGTGCAACAATGGATGTGAAAATGGAGGCAATCCCCATTGCAACGCTTTCCCTCAAGTGGAAGACTTTCTCCACAGTCTGAGAACAAGCCGATGCAACTGCATCGGCTTGTTCTCAATCAGGATATTCCTCCTTGCTTAGCAAGTGATTCCCCTTCTTTCATTGCGGTCTCCCCTTGCTTTTCCACCACCTCATTCCCTTTTTGAGGCGCTTCTGCCCCCTTCTCTACTGATTCAAGCGGCTTAATAGGTGCCTGAGCCGGCGCAGGCTGTGCGGGAGGTGCAGATGGTGCTGCAGGAGTTGTCGAAGCAGCGCTATCCTTCTCTAGCTCTTTTCCGCCCAACGTATAATTTGCCACTTTTGTAATTGTGCTGTTTGGAAAGAAATAAATCTCACCATCCAAAGCCTTCATTTTTGTCGTTCGCAATCCAACTTCTTCAATTGTACCGCCAATGTCATTTACCTTTACTTGATCTCCAACAGAAAACTGATCCTCGAAAATAATAAAGAAACCCGTTACAATGTCCTTCACTAAATTTTGTGCACCAAAACCAATCGCAAGCCCAGCAATACTGACCCCTGCTAGCAATGCTGTAATATTGATGCCAAGAGCTTCGATTGCAGTCATAATCGCGATGAAATAAGTGACATAGGTAAGGATATTTTGACAAAGCTTAACAAGTGTCGCTTCCCGCCGCTCACTTTGACGTAATGGCCCTTTTAAACGAAGCTTAAACATTTTCTCTACAGCGATGTTGGCAAAATATAAAAAAATACGGGCCGCAGCAAAAATAAAGATAATCTTCACAATTGTCCCGCCAACCGCTACGAGCTTATTTGGATTGAATACGTACTCTTGAAACCAATGCTGTATGTTCATCCTTCTCTCCCCTCTAATAATAAAAGGCGTAAGAAAAAACTTACGCCTCCATTATTCTTAGTACTTAATCAAGAAATATTTCTTTTTACCGCGGCGAATGATTGTAAATTGTCCTTCAATGCGGTCTGCAGCAGTAATCATGCGGTTTACATCCTGCTCACGCACTCCGTTTACCGATACAGCACCGTTCGATACATCCTCACGGGCCTGACGCTTAGAGGATACAATTTTACTCGCAACAAGCAAATCGACTAAAGAGATCTCTTCCCCTGTATGCTCGTAAGATGGAACATCCTTAAAGCCCTGCTGAATTTCCTCCGCTGTAAGCTCTGCAACAGAGCCGCTGAATAGCGCTGCTGAAATTTTGATCGCTTGCTCTAGTGCTGCTTTACCATGCACAAGCTTCGTCATCTCTGCTGCTAATGCTTTTTGTGCCGCACGCTGCTCTGGCGCTTCCTGCGTTTGCTTTTCTAGTTCATTAATTTCGTCATGGGACAGGAATGTAAAGTATTTTAAGTATTTTACAACGTCACGGTCGTCGGTATTAATCCAAAATTGGTAGAACTCATATGGCGTTGTTTTCTCTGCATCAAGCCAAATCGCTCCGCCTTCTGTTTTACCAAATTTCGTGCCGTCTGATTTTGTCACAAGGGGCACTGTTAAACCAAATACCTTTGCATCTTCCTCTGATTTACGGATTAATTCCATACCAGCTGTAATATTGCCCCATTGATCACTGCCGCCAACCTGCAGTCTGCATCCATGTGTTTGGTATAAATTTAAAAAGTCATATGATTGTAAAATCATGTAACTAAACTCTGTAAAGGAAATACCTGTTTCTAGACGAGCAGATACAGATTCCTTCGCAAGCATATAGTTTAATCCAAAGTTTTTCCCGATATCGCGCAGGAACGTAATCACGTCAAGCTTGCCAATCCAATCATAGTTGTTGGCAACAATTGCTGGATTTTCTTCTTTTTCAAAATCTAAGAAACGGGATAGCTGTTCTTTAATACGTTGACTAAACATTGCTACTGTTTCTTTTTCATTTAGCTGACGCTCCGCCTTCTTCCCACTCGGGTCACCAATTAAACCCGTGCCGCCGCCGACAAGCGCAATCGGCTGATGTCCAGCTTGCTGAAAGCGGCGCAAAATAAGAATTGGCAGCATATGGCCGATATGCAGGCTGTCTGCTGTCGGGTCAAAACCGCAATATAGCTTTACCACTTCTTTATTTAATAGCTCGCGCAATCCTTCTGCATCTGTTTGCTGGTTAATCAGTCCCCGAAACTCCAAATCCTGTAAAATATCCATTATCTTCTCTCCTCCATTCAAATAAAGAAAACTTGGCTGGCGCAAACCTTGTAAAGGTTTGGGATAGCCCAGTTGCACTTATACTTTATCCTTAAAAATTTCCCGCTGCGTCTCATGGTTTCCTAGCTGGAAATTTATAATTTCTTAAAGTATAAAAAAATCGCCCCTTCTGAAAAGAAGGGACGATTGAATATATAATCGCGGTACCACCCTAGTTGTGACATGTTGTCACCGCCTCATTTCGATAACGGCTCGTGCCGTCCTTCCCCTTTTGAGTAACACTCAATCGAAGAAGAATGCTCCAGGGTGTAATTCGTAATCATTTATGTGCTGATTCACACCAACCATCAGCTCTCTGTAACAGGGAAATGATTGCTACTAGATCCTTTCAACGCGCAAATATTCATGATTTACTTATTTTATACCATTGATAACGGTATCATGTCAAATACAGCTTTCTAATTAATATAAGAAAAGCCAAGTCGAATAAGGCATTCAGACTTGGCTCGTTCACAGTACTATTAGTCTTCTAGCGTGGAGAGGTCACCTGTTGGCAGGTTTAGCTCCCAAGCCTTCAAGACGCGGCGCATAATTTTACCGCTGCGCGTTTTTGGCAGCTTGTCGCGGAATTCGATTTGACGCGGAGCCGCGTGAGCAGCCAGGCCCTTCTTCACGAACAAACGAATGTCCTCGATGAGCTCCTCAGAAGGCTTATAGCCTGCGCGAAGCGCGATGAACGCTTTAATAATTTCACCGCGAACCGGATCAGGAATGCCGATAACCCCCGCTTCCGCAACAGCTGGATGCTCAACAAGCTTACTTTCAACTTCAAACGGACCTACCCGTTCTCCGGCTGTCATAATAACATCGTCGATACGACCTTGGAACCAGAAATATCCATCTTCATCCATATAAGCAGAATCACCCGATACGTACCAGTCGCCTGGCATGAAGTATGATTCATATTTCGCCGGGTTGTTCCAGACAGCACGCATCATGGACGGCCAACCGCTCTTAATCGCAAGATTGCCCATTGTATACGGAGGCACTTCCTTGCCTTCATTATCGACAATGGCAGCTCGTACACCTGGAATCGGCTTACCCATGGAGCCTGGACGAATTTCCATACACGGATAGTTACAAATTACTTGTGCACCCGTTTCTGTCATCCACCACGTGTCATGAATGCGCAGACCGAATACTCTAACCCCCCAACGTACAACCTCAGGGTTTAGCGGCTCACCTACACTCAAAATATGACGAAGAGCAGATAGATCATATTTTTTAATAACATCTTCGCCGGCACCCATTAACATGCGGAATGCTGTCGGTGCACTATACCATACGGTCACGCCGTATTCCTGCAGCGTCTCATACCATGCGTCAGGGCTGAAACGTCCGCCTAAAATAACATTAGATGTTCCTGTTAACCAAGGACCGAAAATACCATAAGACGTTCCTGTTACCCAGCCCGGGTCAGCGGTACACCAGTATACATCATCTTCTTTTAAATCAAGAACCCATTTTGCAGTTTGATAATGTTGAATCATTGCGTTCTGTACATGAAGAACTCCCTTCGGCTTTCCGGTGGATCCAGATGTATAATGAAGGATTAAACCGTCTTCACGGCTGAGCCATGTGATGTCGAGCTTTTTAGAGGCTTGTTCGAATAGTGGATTGAACGCGGTAATTTTGCCGCCTTCTTCTATGTTGTCACCTATAACAAATACTGTTTTTAATGCGGGAAGATCATTAAGCGGAACACGTGAAAGCAGCTCTGGTGTCGTAACAAGCACCTTTGCTTCACTATCCTCTAAACGGTCGCGTACAGCCGACTCCATGAAGGCTTCAAATAAGGGACCTACAATTGCACCTAGCTTAAGCGCGCCAAGCACTGTAAAATATAATTCCGGAGAACGAGGCATAAAAATAAAGACGCGGTCGCCTTTTTCAATCTCACCGTAAGCTTTCAACACGTTTCCGGCCTTATTGGACTGCTCCATCATTTCTTTAAATGTGTATTTTTCTTTACGTTCAGCATCTTGATAATAAAGGGCAACCTTATTTTTCAGGTGGGATTTAGCGTGCTTATCAATTGCTTCATAGGCCATATTCACTTGTCCCGTTTCGTACCAGGAAAAATTCTTTTCTGCTTCTGCCCAGTCAAAGCTGCTGTACGTTTCTTCATAACTAAGTAGATTACTATCTCTCTTCATTACAGGAAGCGCTTCCACTTTCATTTTTAAATCCCCCTTCGTTATAGAATCTAATGCCTATTATAATATAAACTATTTCAAATTTTCAGCATTTTTTACAAAATTTTATATTTTTTTTACAAAAATCCGACTCAATTCAGAATATTGTACATAATTCTGACGATATTTCCAGTTCACTTCAATGCTGTTTTGCGCTACTATGAAAATGAGCATATATTCAGATTGCTTGTTTCCTCTCCAAAAAGGCGGTGAGACTAATTGATTCACAACAAGGTGTATCATTCACAAACATTAAAGACCCCCAAAGGAACCCTCATGATAGAAGGACCGGTACCTGTTCCTGCTTTAGAAAATTATGAATTTCACGAGGACCTAAAGGCTTTTCGGCCTGCACATCAGCAGCATCAAGCCATCATTGAAATTTCACAGCTTCCGGAAGCACGCGTTACTATCGCACGGCATGAGCATACGATTGTAGGATATGTCACATATTTATATCCTGATCCGCTCGAACGCTGGTCAGAATCAAACATGGACAATTTAATAGAACTCGGAGCCATTGAAGTGATCCCGGAGTTCCGCGGATTTCATGTCGGTCAAAACATGCTTCAAGTCTCAATGATGGACGATAACATGGAGGACTACATCATCATCACAACGGAATATTATTGGCACTGGGACTTAAAAGGAACCGGCTTAAATGTTTGGGAATACAGAAAAGTGATGGAAAAAATGATGAACGCCGGCGGACTCATCTGGATGGCAACAGATGATCCAGAAATTTGTTCGCATCCGGCTAATTGCCTCATGGTGCGGGTCGGAAAACGCATCGATCAACAGACTATGCAAAAGTTTGACAGAATTCGTTTTCAAAATCGCTTTATGTACTAAGGGGGAAATCTATGATCGTCGAAGAGATTATGAATGCAAAGGCTGCAACGCTCCGCCCGACGGATACGATTGCAACAGCACTGAGAATATTGGCAGCAAGAGGCATCCGTCATATTACAATTGTAAATGGAAATCTTGAGGTTGTCGGCATTATCTCCGACCGTGATGTTCGGGATGCTTGTCCTTCCATTCTAGACCAAAACGTATCAATGGAGGCTCTGCAGCAGCCTATTGAACGCATTATGACGAGACATGTAATTACATGTCACCCGCTTGATTTCGTAGAAGAAATTGCTAACGTGATGTATGAGAACAAAATCGGCTGCCTGCCAGTGACAAAGGAGGGCAAGCTTGTCGGTATTTTAACAGAGCCGACTGTTTTTCATAAGCTTGTTGAGTTAACAGGCGCCCATCAGCCAGGCTCGCAAATTGAAGTAAAAGTGAAAAATGAACCAGGAATTCTTGGCAAGGTAGTGACTGTATTTAGCTCGTTTGGCATTAATATCGTCAGTGTGCTTGTATATCCGGATAAGGACCCCGATCATAAAGTATTAGTATTTCGTATTCAAACCATGAACCCCCTAAAGGTGATTGAACATTTGCGTAAGGAAGGCTACCAGGTACTGTGGCCAAATTTAGCGGGGATGCCGTCATGAAGAACATCTTTATTTATTCCGATGCGTTTCAGAGCTATCGATTTAGCTCTGAACACCCATTTAATCAATTACGTGTAAAGCTTTCCTACGATTTGCTGCAAAAAGGGGGATTCATTCATGAAGAGCAAGTTGTCGCGCCGCGTATCGCGACTGATGAGGAGATTACTCTGATTCATGATCAAAAATATATAGATGCAGTAAAAAAAGCGGGGGAAGGGAAACTCGACAAGCAAACAGCCCTGCAATATGGACTCGGCACCGATGATGTTCCCATGTTTGCAGGCATGCATGAAGCGAGTGCATTGTTAGTGGGCGGAACGTTAACAGCAGTTGATTGCGTATTAGAGGGAAAAGCAGAGCACGCCTTAAATTTAGGCGGAGGGCTGCATCACGGCTTTCACGATAGGGCCTCTGGCTTCTGTATTTATAATGACAGCTCTATCGCGATTAAGTATATACAAAAGAAATATGGATTACGCGTGATGTATATTGATACGGATGCCCATCACGGCGATGGTGTGCAATCGGCATTTTACGATGATCCAAATGTGTGCACTGTATCCATTCACGAAACAGGACGATACTTATTTCCAGGAACAGGGGCCATCAATGAACGAGGGCAAGGTGCAGGCTATGGGTATACCTTCAACGTTCCCTTGGATGCGTTTACAGAGGATGAATCCTTCCTTTACACATATCGTGCTTTAATTCGGGAAGTAGCGGCATACTTTAAGCCAGACGTCATTCTAACGCAAAACGGTGCAGACTCCCATTACTATGACCCTCTCACCCATCTTTGCTCTACCATTAACATCTATCGGGAGATTCCGAAAGTTGCTCATGAAATTGCGCACGAATACTGCAACGGACGTTGGATTGCAGTAGGGGGCGGCGGCTACGACATCTGGCGTGTTGTACCGCGTGCATGGTCGCTCATTTGGCTTGAAATGAATCATATGCGTAATGCTGCATCAGGACTTTTGCCGCTTGAGTGGATTGAAGCATGGGAAAAGCAAGCACCTGTACCGCTTGCTCTGCATTGGGAAGACCCGGAGAATATGTACAAGCCTATTCCACGCAAAAAGGAGATTGAAGAAAAAAATTATATTTCTTTAACAAAATGTCTCGAGCCTATCCGAACAAACATGAAAAATATCATTATGTAGCTAAAAAAGCGGATGCAGTTCACTGAACTGCATCCGCTTTTTTTACAAGATAAGAAAGGTAACTTTTTACGGGAACGCTGTCTCCTTCAGGAGCAGGCAAACCTTGTCCGCTTTTCGTATTATTCTTCCTTTGTAGAGTTACGGAACTGAATGCGGTGCGGCAAGATTACAGTATGATCCCCTACCGATTCCTTGTTCATATATTTAGTAAGCAAACGCATCGCAACCGCACCGATATCATACATCGGCTGTACGACAGTTGTTAATTGCGGACGAACCATCGTTGCGAGACGTGTATTATCAAAACCAATTACTTCTAACTCGCTAGGAATATGAACACCTTGATCCTGCGCTGCATGAATGACACCAAGCGCCATTTCATCTGAAGATACAAACACAGCCGTCGGCTTATTTGCAAGCTCTGCCATTTTTTCGTATGCCTCCATGCCGGAGTCATATGTGTAATCTCCTTCTGCCACAAGTGCTTCATCATAAGGAATACCTGCCTCTGAAAGCGCCTTTTGGTACCCAATCTGCTTTTTATGATTTACAGCCGCCTCTGCATACGGGCCGGAAACGAAGCCAATTCGAGTATGTCCTTTATCAAGAAGGTACTTGATCGCATCATAAGCAGCCTGCTCGTAATCAATATTTACGGATGGCGTGGTGTTTTCAGCATCAAATGAAGCAGCAAGTACGATAGGCACTGGTGATTTTTCAAACTCTTCAACATGGTCCCTTGTTATGTTTTCACCCATAAATACGATACCGTCCACTTGCTTGCCAAGCATCGTATTTAATAAATGCATCTCTTTCTCCTTATTTTGGTCAGAGTTACTTAAAATAATGTTATATTTATACATCGTTGCGATATCTTCAATCCCGCGTGCCAGCTCGGCATAAAAAATATTAGAAATATCGGGGATAATTACACCAACAGTTGTCGTTCTCTTACTCGCAAGTCCCCTTGCTACCGCATTTGGACGGTATCCAAGACGTTCAATCGCTTCAAGTACTTTCTTTCTGGTTGTAGGCTTCACATTCGGGTTGCCGTTTACAACACGTGAAACAGTTGCCATAGATACATTTGCTTCGCGTGCTACATCATATATTGTAACATTCATCGGGTCATACGCTCCTTTTATAAAATCACTCTATGTAAAATCGTTCTTTATCCGTTTACATAATGAGATGCATAGGTATATGTAAAACAATATTATACATCCATTTTTAATCATACGACACAAATACTTATTCAGACAATATTTTCCCTCAAATGTACAAAAAAATTCTCGAATATCGTGTAAAAAGCATAAAAAATGACAAAAGCAGTCGTTATTTTTTGTACAAATTCACCAAAAAGAGGATGTCCAGTCTTTATAAAAACATGAACATTTCAAGTATATAAGATTTTATTCTAACAAAAAAGCCAGGGGAGTGATTGAATGACACTCAACCCCCTAGCTTTTGTAGAAGAATAAGAAAGTATTGCTGTTTGGAGCGTTTTCCAATCGGCAAGTTTTCTTTATGATTGTAAATTTACATTTTTGAACGCCTTTAGCTCATTCATAAACGAATGGAACTCTGGGATATTCATTTGTTGGGCAGAATCAGACAACGCCACAGCCGGATCTGGATGAACCTCTGCCATGACAGCATCCGCACCGATTGCAATTGCTGCCTTTGCTGTTGGAAGCAGCAAGTCCCTGCGTCCTGTTGAGTGTGTTACATCGACTACAACCGGTAAATGTGTTTCCTTTTTCAAAATCGGTACAGCAGAAATATCAAGCGTGTTTCGCGTTGCCCGCTCATATGTACGAATGCCGCGTTCACAAAGAATAATTTCACCGTTGCCCTGCGCAATAATATACTCAGCTGCGTAAATAAACTCTTCAATCGTAGCAGCAAGACCGCGTTTTAGTAAAATTGGTTTCTTCACAGCACCAGCTGCTCTCAGTAAATCAAAATTTTGCATATTACGTGCACCAATTTGGATCACATCTACATAATCAAGTGCCATTTCAATGTCATTTGGATTTAAAATTTCACTCACGATGGCAAGACCGCATTCATCGCCGACCTGACGAAGAATTTTCAAGCCCTCCACGCCTAAGCCTTGAAAATCATATGGAGATGTACGAGGCTTGAAGGCACCGCCTCGCATGAGCTTTAACCCCTGCTTCTGCATCGCCTGTCCAACGGTCTTTACCTGCTCATAGCTTTCCACCGCGCATGGCCCCATAATGAAATGAACCTGACCATCACCAATTTTCTCTCCGTTGATTTCAACAACTGTATCCTCCGGCTTTTTCTTACGCGAAACAAGAAGCGCCTTTCGATTGTCGTCCTCCTGCAGCTCAAGACTCATTTGGAAAATTTGCTTAAAAATATGCTGAAGTGTGGATGTTTCAAATGGCCCATTATTATTCTCTGAAATCATATCGAGCATTTTACGCTCGCGTACAGGGTCAAACCGCTTCACACCTTGTACTTCTCTTAGTTTATTAATTTCCTGTACAATCTGTCCGCGATCATTTAACAGCTTTAAAATCTTTAAATTGATTTCATCCACTTGCAAGCGTAACGTTTCCAAATTTTTTGATGACAAGGTAAAGACCCCCTTCAAAAATGGTATACCAAACATTATGAATTGCTGTTCTTACCTAGCACAATAGGAAATCGCTTTCTTCAGCCTCTTGTGTATATGATAATGCGGTACTATATTCAACATATGGAGGTTCCATTTTTTATTTAATACCATAAACACGCGGTTCGTCAATGCATTTTTCTAAAAATTCAAAATTTTATTATCCCAAATGCTTTTTCAAGTAGCAGAAACGTGCTCTTGTAAGGATTGCTTCGTAATTTTCCAATGAGATTCATGCCATACCGCTTTGCCGTCTTGAATGTACAGCACTTGCGGTGACTCATGGCGAATACCAAAGCGCTCCGCAATATGATTAGAAACATCTCTAGCTTCCTGTACGTATAAATAAAAGGCAGGAACCTCCGCATACTCTTCTCTATACGCTTGAAATTCCTGAAATGCGCCTTGACTAATAGGACAAGTAAGGCTGTGCTTAAATATAATACATGCTGGATTTGCCTCAATGGCTTGCTCTAATTGTTCGTTTGTTTCTAGCTTTTCTGCTTTCATACTATTCACCCCGTACCCGCACCGGAAGCTTTTCCTGCTTGCGCTCCCGCTGCTCCTCCTTTTCAAATTTTCGTTTTCGGAGACGGTCGTATATCTCTATCGCTGCCGTGCTCCACTGCATGACCTGCGCGACCTTATCTGCGTTTTGCTCCACTTGATGTGCAACAGAGTTCGTCGCTTGAGTCAGCTTACCATTAATAGAATCAATTGTTGTGCCAATGCCTTCCACTGACTTTACTACTTTATTCAGTGACTGAGATTTTTGCTGAATGTCTTCAGCTAATGCGTTTGTTTTGTGAAGCAGCTGCTCTGTTTCATATGTAACACCCTGTAACTGCTTTTCCAACGCAGCTGTTGTACGCGCAAGACTCAGCAATGTCCTCCGCAATGCAACGAGCGTATTGCCAAGATACGCCGCAAGCACCGCAAATGCAATAGCTGCGATGAGCGCACTTACATATAAAATAATTTCCATACCGTTCACCCCTTTGATCCTATTATTAGTATTATACAACTATTTCTGTTGCTATTCTAATCTTCTCATAAGATAGAACGAAACGATACAGACATTCCACAGTTCATTTCATTTTTTTGGAAAATAACTAGCATCTTAGTAAACAAACAAGAAAAAGTGGGTTACAATAATTTTGATATTTTGATTTAGGAGGGATGCAAATATGAAAGATCCACGCATTGATACATTGGCAAACAACCTCATTCATTATTCCGTAAAACTAAAAAAGGGTGAAAAAATTTTAATTGAAAACTTCGGGCTCGAGCGCGAGCTTGTCAATGCGCTTATCAAGGAAGCCTACGCAGCAGGCGGTTATCCGTTTGTATCCTTAAAGGATCAGCAGGTAAATCGAGCATTAATGCTAGGTGCCTCAGAGGAGCATTTTTCACAAATTGCAGACTTTGAAGCAGAAGTCATGAGAAATATGGATGCTTACATCGGACTTCGCTCCGGCAGCAACGTCAATGAGTTAGCAGATGTACCAAGCGATAAAATGAAGATTTACAACCAAACAATCGGACAAAAAGTCCATCGTGATATTCGTGTCCCGAAAACAAGATGGGTTGTTCTTCGCTATCCGACATCTTCCATGGCACAGCTCGCAAAAATGAGTACCGAAGCATTTGAAGACTTCTACTTCGACGTATGCAACCTAGACTACAGCAAAATGAACAAGGCGATGGACGGACTTGTCGAGCTGATGAATCGTACAAACAAAGTACAGATTACGGGTCCTGGTACCGATTTAACTTTCTCCATTCAAGACATCCCAGCTATTAAATGTGCGGGTGAAATGAATATTCCGGACGGTGAGGTATTTACAGCTCCAGTAAAGACTTCCGTAAATGGAACTATTACATATAACACGCCGTCTCCTTATAATGGCTACACATTTGAAAACGTAAAGCTTACTTTTAAAGACGGTAAAATCGTAGAAGCAACAGCAAATGATACTTCACGAATTAATGAAATTTTTGATACAGATGAAGGTGCACGCTTTATAGGTGAATTTGCTATCGGTGTCAACCCTTACATTCTACATCCAATGGGCGATATTTTATTTGATGAAAAAATTGACGGCAGTTTCCACTTCACGCCAGGTCAAGCATATGAAGAGGCCTACAATGGCAATAACTCCAACATCCACTGGGATTTAGTTTGCATTCAGCGTCCGGAATATGGGGGCGGTGAAATATACTTCGATGATGTGCTTATTCGAAAAAACGGGCGTTTTGTAATTGCCGAGCTAGAAGCACTAAATCCGGAGAACCTAAAATAAGAAAAGCGGGCGCGGTCCGCCTTTGTCCCTGCAGTAAAACCACCCCCAAACAAAATGGGCAGTTCGACGGCGTTTATCCACAGCAGACTTCCATTTTCACCGCGGAAGGGGGCCGGATGCTGAAATCAGGTAGTATCCTAAACGTTTATGCTTTCTTATCTTGAAATAAAAAAGAGACGGAATTTTTCCGCCTCTTTTTTATTACTTCACTTCGACTGCCTTCTCATAGGCTTTTTGAAACTTCTGAATATCCCCTGCGCCCATAAAAATCAACACAGCATCTTGGTGTTTCTTCAACATATCTGTTGTCATGACGCTAATAAGCTCCGAGCCATCAATCTTTTGCTGTAAGTCACGAATGGACAGCTCTCCTTGATTTTCACGTGCAGAACCGAAAATATCACATAAATAGACTTGATCTGCTTTTTGTAAGCTTGCAGCAAACTCATCTAGAAACTTTTTCGTACGCGTAAATGTATGCGGCTGGAACACTGCAACAATTTCACGATTTGGGTACTTTTGCCTTGCAGCTTCAATCGTAGCATTAATTTCTGTAGGGTGATGGGCGTAGTCATCAATGATAATTTGTGTACCCGACTTCTTCTCGCTAAAGCGGCGCTTCACGCCGCCAAAGGTTGTTAGCTGCTCCTTCACAATATCTATATCGATATTTTCATAATGACATAGCGCAATAACCGCGAGTGCGTTCAGTACACTATGGTTGCCGTATCCTGTAATCTGAAATGTTCCGTAGTGCGTATTTCGCACAAACACATCAAAGCGAGTTCCGTCTGTTCCTTTTTGGATATTGCGGGCTTGAAAATCGTTATGCTCGTCAAAGCCGTAGAAGATGACAGGTACCTTGGCTTGAATTTGCTGCAGCTGCTCATCGTCACCACAGGCGATAATCCCTTTGTTCACTTGCAGCGCCATCTGCTGGAACGCACTGAACACATCGTTAATATCCGCAAAATAATCCGGATGATCAAAATCGATATTCGTCATAATCGCATAATCTGGGTGATACGACAAAAAGTGTCTTCGATATTCACATGCTTCAAACACAAAATATTTGCTGTCTTCTACGCCTTTTCCCGTTCCGTCACCGATTAAATACGACGTTGGATATGCTCCCTGCATTACATGGGAAAGCAGACCGGTCGTGGATGTTTTACCATGTGCACCGGAAACGGCAACGCTCGTATAGCGGCCCATGAAATCACCAAGGAAATGATGATAGCGGTAAATCGGCAAATCCAGCTCCTTCGCGCGTTCAATTTCTTCATGTGTATCCGGGAACGCATTACCAGCAATAATGACTTGCCCTTCTTGAATGTTATTTTTATCAAAAGGTAAAATTGCGATTCCGCGTTTTTCAAGCTCCGTTTGCGTGAAAAAGTGCTTTTCCACATCAGATCCTTGGACGGCATAGTTCATATCATGCAGGATTTGCGCCAACGCGCTCATACCTGTTCCTTTGATGCCTACAAAGTGATAAACTGTCATTTTAAAGAACCTCCAACATCTATAACTAATACAACGGCCTATCTGTAAGACAGTATATGATTGTGTTTTCGTTTTTGGGAATGACAATGAAAATTCTTCCTGTATTGTTATTTCGAAACGTGAAACAAACACATAACATAGCCATTATAGATAATTCCCCAAGCTGCATAGAATAAAGAAACACTGATGCAACCGGTTATTCGGCCGAGAAAAACATAACTGCTTCTTAACGATCTGGAGACACCGCAGGAATAAACAAATTTATCCCGCAGCATACCCTATCACATGAAAACTAAGAACAAGCAGTATTAAAACTCTTATACCTCTTGTTTTGCCAATAGCTCAACACGTTCTAAGCGCGGATTTGGGCGGTATTTTCGTCCTGCCTTCGCCTGCGGCTCGCCATTGAGCTCAACATTGTCCCCTGTAAAGCCAATATTTATTTTAAGCAAGCTGCTTCCCACTCCGTACATATCAACCGGGACATCCTGTGACTCAAATTCACGGATTCTCTTTTCATCGAACCCTCCGGTTACTACGATTTTCACGTGCTCATAGCCTTCTGCATCAAGAGCCTGACGAAGCGCAAAAATAAGCTGCGGATTTACACCACGCGGGTCGAAGGTGCCCAGTACCTCTGGATGCCGGATAAAATATTGATCAATCATCGTGCGAGACGTATCGACGCGCACACCTTTTAAGTTCGGACCAAATTCCCTAGCCACGCGAAGTGCATCAGTAATCACATCGTTATTATAATCAATCAGTACAATTAAGTCATCTTCTGGAAATTGATTATGATATGCTTTTGTCGCTGCAACAACATCTCCTCCGAACATTTGGATCAACGCATGAGGCATTGTTCCCATACCGCTCTTTCCCCACCATTCATTCATCGCATGTGTTGCCTGAGCACTCGTTCCCCCGATATAGGCTGCATATCCATCACCCGCCTGCTGCGTAAAATGGTCGTCACGATCCCCCATAAAAATGATTGGCTTTTCTCTGCTGCCGCTGCGCGCTGCCTGCACAACGTTGTACACATTCGTAGCCACTGACGTACGCCTTGCCAAAATACCATCAATAACACCTTCCAAATATCCAAAATACTCATAAGGTCCACGAATGGTTAGTACTGTCTCAAATGGACTAATTTTATCGCCATCCTTTAAGGAATGGACTTCCAGCTTCTCCGGATGCGCAGCAAAGGTTTGCAATAACGCAATTGCTTCATCCGTACCGCATAAAACCGCATGCTCCCTCTGGAAAAATTGCATGGTTACCACAGTTCCCGGAAGAGCCTGCTGAATAATATCACGCGTTTTCAAAAAATAAACGGCAGAGAACCATCCTTCTCCAACTCGCTCATCAAACTTAAAGGTTTGATTTGTAAGACGCTTAATTTTTCCTTGCAGCTTCCACTCGATTTCTTTCATCATGATTGACTCCCTACCCATCATCTCATCAGTTCTTTTAGTATAACCTGTCTGCCCCTGCTTCCCTATATTTATAAACAGGAAAAGGAGGTAAAATGTCCTTATCCGTTCATATCCTGCATAGCAGCTAATTCTCCCTCTGTGATAAGAACATCGCGCGGTTTTGTTCCGCGTGCCTCCGAAATAATGCCTTGCGCCTCCATTTCTTCAATAAGACGTGCGGCGCGGTTATAGCCGATTCGGAAACGGCGCTGCACAGACGAGGCAGATGCGCCGCCCTGCTCCAGCACAAATTGGCAGGCATCATAAAACAGCTCATCTTCTGCTGCATGCTGCTCTGTCTTCGCAAGCAAATCATCCTGCTGAAACAAATAGCTCGGCTTCATTTGTTGCTTTACGTGCTGCACGGTACGCTCAATTTCTTCATCCGATACATATACACCCTGCAGGCGAACCGTTTTCGATGTACCATTTTCTAAAAACAACATATCCCCGCGTCCGAGTAATTTTTCTGCCCCTCCAGTATCGATAATCGTCCGCGAATCAACCTGAGACGACACAGTAAAGGCAATACGTGTCGGTATATTTGACTTAATGAGTCCAGTAATAACATCAACGGACGGACGCTGTGTCGCAACAAGCAAATGAATTCCGCATGCACGCGCCTTTTGCGCGATACGACAAATGGCTTCTTCTACATCAGCAGGTGCTACCATCATTAAATCAGCCAGCTCATCAATTATAATGACAATATAAGGCAGCTGCTGTCCCGGTGTTTGCTTTTGCCGCACGAGATCATTATATCTTGTTAAATCACGGGCACCTGCATGCGCAAATGACTCATAGCGACGATCCATTTCTTCTACGGCCCATTTCAAAGCAGCCGTAGCAGCTTTTGCATCCGTAATAACTGGAGACACAAGATGAGGCACCTCATTATACGGTGCCAATTCGACCATCTTCGGGTCAATCAGCATAAGCTTTACCTCATGAGGCATCGCTTTATATAAAATACTCATCAAGACTGCGTTGATACACACACTCTTTCCAGATCCAGTCGAGCCCGCAATCAGCCCATGCGGCATTTTTCGGATATCTGTTACAATCGGTGCACCAGAAATATCTAAACCGAGCGCAACCGTCAGAGGCGATTCACTTTTTGTAAACTGCGGACTGCGCAAAATCTCCCGTAAAAATACGGGCTTACTTTGCTTGTTTGGCACCTCGATGCCAACTGCGTTTTTGCCTGGAATCGGCGCTTCAATGCGAATATCGCGGGCGGCCAGGTTTAGCTTGATATCATCAGATAAGTTGGTGATTTTATTAACCTTCACTCCTGGTTCAGGCTGTACTTCAAATCGCGTAACAGAAGGTCCTTGCGTCATATGCACAACCTTGGCGCCAACATTAAAGTTGAAAAATGTTGTATTCAATAACTCCCTTTGCTCCTGCAGCCACTCTTCATCATTCACTTCCAAACGCGGTGGAACATGCAGTAAATGTATAGGCGGAATAATATATTTTGGCACTTCTTGCTTCTTTTGTTCCAAGCGAAGCTTGTCCTGCTTAAGCATTACTACGTTATACGGCACAAATCGCTTTTTCTTACGCTCCTCGGTCTTGCTTGCAAAAGGCACTTTGTCTGTTTTTTTCAATGCTTCTGCCGCTGGCTCAGAGGTCTCTTCCCCCGTTTGCTCGATTGCTTCCTCTTCCAGCAATAGATCGAGTTCTTCCTCAGCTGCTTCTGCCGCTGGCTCAGAGGTCTCTTCCTCCGTTTGCTCGATTGCTTCCTCTTCCGGCAATAGATCGAGTTCTTCCTCAGCTGCTTCTGCCGCTGGCTCAGAGGTCTCTTCTTCCGTTTGCTCGATTGCTTCCTCTTCCGGTGATAACTCGAGTTCTTCCTCAGCTGCTTCTGCCGCTGGCTCAGAGGTCTCTTCTTCCGTTTGCTTGATTGCTTCCTCTTCCGGCAATGGCTCGAGTTCTTCCTCAGCTGCTTCTGCCGTTGGTTCAGAGGTCTCTTCCCCCGTTTGCTCGATTGCTTCCTCTTCCGGCAATGGCTCGAGTTCTTCCTCAGCTGCTTCTGCCGCTGGCTCAGAGGTCTCTTCTTCCGTTTGCTTGATTGCTTCCTCTTCCGGCAATGGCTCGAGTTCTTCCTCAGCTGCTTCTGCCGTTGGTTCAGAGGTCTCTTCCCCCGTTTGCTCGATTGCTTCTTCTTCCGGTGATAGTTCGAGTTCTTCCTCAGCTGCTTCTGCCGCTGGCTCAGAGGTCTCTTCTTCCGTTTGCTCGATTGCTTCCTCCTGCATCACTTGAACTACCTCTAGCTTTTCAGCACAAGCCGTTTCCACATATTCCTTATTTAAGAGTGTTTGCTCCTCACTGTCTGCATATGCCTTTTCCGTATGTACCACTTCCCTGTTCTCTAAAACTGATACATATCCATTTTTCTCCATCCATGCATCCACCACTGATTTTCTTTCATTTGACAGTACGATATCCTCAACCGGCATTCGTTTTTCTTTAGCCTGCTCTGGACGTGTATAGCCAAAGATGGGGGATGCGATTTCCGTTGGACGAAAAGGGCCGCGGTTGGACTCTGGCAATTGTGAACGAGTAGAGAGCTGCTCCTCACGCTGATATAGCCTGGATTCTGGTACATACAGCGGCACAGGCTGTACCTGCTCAAGCCTCTCCTGCTGCAATGAATAAGGCTTGCTCCTATTCTGTTCTACAGTAGACCTTCTTTCTTCATGTCGGGTCAACTGCTCAGTTTGAACGTTCTCACGCCTCTCAATCTGTTCATTAACCTCTAGCGGAAATCGAAATTTACCCTTTGGGTATTGATAAGTCACCCTTGCCTCTATTTCCTTTTGTAACGGTTCGTGTTTGTTTATAACAAGCGAATGATCTGTTTGAGGAGTTTCAGCCGTACTCTTCTCCTCCTTATTCAACAGTTTTTTCATCCAATCCAACATGCAGTACCACTCTTTCTGCAAAATAATAACATCTTTTATTGTAACAGCATTATAGCGAATGTGGGGAAAAAATTATAGGGGTCAGAGCGCACTCTAGTAGTAGTACATAATATAAAAAAGCAAAAACCACCTAAGCAGCGGTTTTTGCTTTTTATAGATGTGCTGGATTATACGTGCTCTGCCCTTGCTACGGGGCAAAAAAGCTGTTCTTCCCTAAGCAAACATGATAGATATGCAGACTTTTTATTCTTTCTTATTGTCCTTCTGTCGACGTTTTTTTCCTAAAATAAAAATCGGCTCTAGCTCCTTATTTTCATACATGAAGGAAAGAGCTGTAATCGGAACACGACCTTCAAAGAAAAACTTCATCGTCATTTGCGCAATAATATCGTATCCAATTTCATTTCGAAGATCTGCAACGATTAACACATCCTGATGCGGCACAGCAACGACCATATCTCCCTCAATTTGTCCCTTCATCTCCATTAAAAGAGAATCATCGAGAATCCGGCTGGCATCATAACCGTCATTTTGGTTAAAAAAGTAAAATACATTGCCGGCTACTTCATCAGACTTTACCTTGTGCGGCAAGGATCGAAGGTGAAACAGAGCCATCTCCCTCACCTGCTGCTCATCAAGACCAAGACTTTGAAGGAGACGTTGATCAATGAGACGATACGTTTTTTCAGAATCAAGAGCATAGTAAATCCTTGTTTCTGCTGTATGCTCCGTTGTAATAAACGGGTTTCCCTCCTCCTGCTCCATGGGGAATGAAGTAGAGCGAATAACAGGTAAAATCCGCTCTGCCTGCGCTCCTTCTTTATGCATCGCGATAAGTGCTTCTTCTACGTAATATACGATTTCCTCTACGGCCTTCTCTTGCTTTTGCTCCCATTTTGCAACGATACCCGGCAGAGAAACTGTAATCCCTTTTTTAGTTTCCTTATCCTCAATTCGAAGCGTCTCTTTTTCCCTGTCATACTGAAACTGCCAATCTGGACGTTCAAGCCGCCTGACCAGCTCGTCCTTCACTTTCTTGCTTGTCATTTTCATTGCGTGCGAAGTCCTTCCAAAAACGTCTCAATTTGCTCTTGTGTTTTCCGGTCCTTATTCACAAATCGTCCGATTTCTTCCCCATTACTATAGGCAACAAAGCTCGGAATTCCGAATACATCCAGCTCGCGGCATAGGTCAATAAACTTGTCACGATCAACGAAAACAAATGTAAAATCGCTGTACGTCTCTTCTACTTCCGGCATAAATGGCTTAATAAACACACAGTCTGGGCACCAATCTGCTGAAAATAAAAATACAACGTTCTGTTCTCCTTGTAATGTCTGAAATTGTTCCATGCTTTCAAGCACTTTCATATGTCCACTCTCCTTATTCCTTCTGCTGTCTACTTTACTCGTCTAAATAGAATTCTTGCAACTCTTATGCTTTTGAATACATATATTGCCCAATGAGCAGCTTTGCTACATGGGTAAACATCTCTTCCCGATTCACATATCCGTTCGTAAAAATACCGATGGCTCCCTCACCACTGCGAATATCTCGACGCTTCGTATAATCGTCCATGATCTCGCTCAGCTCTTTTCCAGAAAGAAGCGGATGCAAAAATTCATCTGGAAGCTGTATACGTGCTCCCCCTGCATAAAACGTTTCTCCGCTGCGAGTCACGAGCGCTCCCCAATTGCATAAAAACAGGCCGCGTCCTGTTTCAAGCACGCCGCCTTCTAAACCAATTGCGATATTAGCATCCGTTTCCTCCAAAGCATTTCTAGCCCGATTAACCGCCCCCTGTAATGTCTCCTCATCAGAAAACGGTTGATCAGCTACACCAGATGGAACAGAAACAGGGATAAGCGTTGCTTCCGGAAGCGCGCCCCGCACTGCCCCCGTTTTTGTTTTGTTTGTAGACCCTATTGCTACCTTCATCTCTATTCCTCCGTTTTTCAAAACAACGTTAATGCTTACTTGCTTCGAATCGTTTCAACCGTTGTACGATCAGTTGCTTTCACAAGCTTCACAAGCAGCTCCTTTGCCGCTGCATAATCATCTACATGCATAATTGACGCATGTGTATGGATATAACGAGCACATACACCAATTACACCAGACGGCACACCAGAACTGCTAGTGTGAACACGACCTGCATCCGTTCCGCCTTGCGAAACAAAATATTGATACGGAATCTGATTTGTTTCCGCCGTGTCCAAAATAAACTCAACCATTCCTTTATGTGTAATCATCGAACGGTCAAAAATACGTAAAAGCGCTCCTTTTCCAAGCTGACCAAACTCCTTCTTATCACCAGCTGCATCATTTGCCGGGCTTGCGTCCAGAGCAAAGAAAATATCGGGCCCGATCATATTGGCCGCTGTTTGCGCACCGCGAAGACCGACCTCCTCCTGCACAGTCGCACCGGAATATAGTATGTTTGGCAGTTTGTCGTTCTTTACTTCTTTTAGAAGTTCAATAGCTAAGCCGCATCCGTAACGGTTATCCCAGGCTTTTGCAAGAATTTTCTTTTCGTTTGCCATTGGCGTAAACGGGCATATCGGCACAATTTGCTGTCCCGGTTTGATTCCAATCGCCAACGCATGCTCACGATCATCGGCTCCAATATCAATAAGCATATTCTTTATATCCATCGGTTTAGCTCGCATCTCATCGCTTAGAATGTGCGGCGGAACAGAAGCAATTACACCAATGATCGGCTTGTTATCCGTTATGATTTGTACACGCTGCGCAAGCAGTACCTGGCTCCACCAGCCGCCGAGCGGCTGAAAACGAATCATGCCATTTTTCGTAATTTGCGTCACCATGAAGCCAACTTCATCCATATGACCGGCTACCATCACGCGAGGACCGTTTTCATCCCCCTTTTTCACACCAAAAACGCTGCCTAAGCGATCCTGAATGATTTCATCGGAGTATTTCGCGAGCTCCTCCTTCATGAAGCGGCGAACAGCATGTTCAAAGCCTGATGCTCCAGGAAGCTCCGTTAACGTACGAAATAAATTCATCGTTTCTTGATTCATCGAATGAACTCTCCTTTTTGGTAGGATACTTTTTCCTATATACACTGACTCTTATTGTAGCGAAATTCTACAAATGTCGCTAGTTTCTTCTTTTTTTGAGAAATTTCGATTATACTTGAAAATAACAAACCATTCTGTTCAATAGAGGTGGAAGCGATGAATTGGAAAAGCTTGCTCATCGGCATGGGCTTAGGTGTAACTGCCGGATATTTCGCAGCGGTAAAATTACAGCAAGGCAGTCATCTTTCGTCCGAAAAAGCATTGCAAATGGCAAAAAAAACATTTGAAGATAAAGGTGAAATTACAGGATCTTGGATTCATATGGTGCCAGAGGTGCTAGAACGCTACAATTTAACGTATGATGTGTATCGCGGCGGCATCACAGCCCTCATCGATGGCGTACAGGAACGATTTGAATTTTTAGTCGATGCCAAAACAGGAACAATTTTAGAAGTAATTGAAGACTAAAACAAAGTCCCTCTCACAGGGACTTTTTATTTTCCGCTACTTGTACTTTTTCCATTAGCGCTCCTTCACTATCCCACTTGACTGCACGATAATAATAATCGTGATAAAACGTAAACCACGCGTTCTGTTCTATGCCGCATGTGATCCATTGTTGCTTTTGTGCAATGGATGTCATTGGGTAATCGTCATACGCCATAACCCAAAGAACATTTTGATGCGCATGCGTCGGCAATAAATCACCAAGATGCAGCAGCATTTCTCCTCTGTCCTGCACTATGATGATTGCATGTCCATCACTATGGCCTCCCGTATGCACCATACGCACCTGCTTTGTAATCTCAATATCCTTTTGAAACGTTTGCACCTGATGCACGATTGGTTCCCAGTTTTCTCTCCAATATGTATTGCGTGAACGAATATTCGGACTGCGCATTTCGTTCCATTCAACCTCTGATACATAAATCTTTGCGTTCGGAAATGTTGACGTTACTTGTCCATTTTCCTTCTTGGTTAGGCCGGAAGCATGATCAAAATGCAGATGTGTCATGAGGATAATATGAATATCATCAGGTGTTAATCCAAGCTGTGAAAGTGACTCACTAACAGAAGACTCCTCGGTTACCCCTTGATTTCGCTTCATCTTTTCGCTCATTTTATCGTTTCCAATTCCTGAATCAATCAGTATATTTTCATCTTTTGTTTGCAATAAAAGCGGATCTGTTCGAAGCGGAATTTGATTCTTCTCATTATACTCATACTTACGTGACCAAAGCGGCTTTGGCACCACCCCAAACATCGCGCCCCCATCCAAGTTGCTTCGTCCGCCTTTAAGCCATGTGACTTTGATTTCTCCTATCCGCAGTGTATCCATTTCCCCCACTCCCTTTCTTCCAATAATTGTAACACACGTAAAGTAAGTTGTTGTAAAACAAAATAAAGAAAATTCGCCGATCGGCGAAGACAGCGGCGTAGTTGCACTGTATTCCTAAAATTCTCCTCTGCGTTGAATTAGCTTCCAGCTGAAAATTTATACCCTTAAAATGCAAAAAACCTGTGCCTTTAGAGCACAGGTTCATTGCGGAATTTTGCTTCAACCCGGTAAATACGGTTCCCTTTACTCGAGAACTTCTCTTCATATTCTGTCATGATATTGCCTTCGAAATCGCTATTATGAAGGTCGAGGCTGATATATTGTAACAGCATGCCGTACTCAGAAAAACTTATAAGGGAATATTCAAATAGTCCTTGATTATCCGTTTTGAAGTGAATTTCTCCACCCTTTATAAGCACTTGCTCATAATTTTGTAAAAACGTTTTATACGTTAAACGGCGTTTTTCATGTCGAGCCTTCGGCCAAGGATCAGAAAAATTCAAATAGATACGGTCAATCTCTTCGCCTTCAAAAAATACAGTTAAATCCTTCGCATCCTTATTAATCAGCTTCAGATTCGGCACTTCTTCATCAATCAGCTTTTGCAGCGCATCGACAACCACGCTTGAGAACTTCTCAATACCGATATAATTAATATGCGGATGCGCTTTTGCCATTTCATAAATAAAGCGGCCGCGCCCTGTACCGACCTCAATATGAATCGGGTTATCATTTCCGAATAGCTTTCTCCAGTTGCCTTTATGAGCTGCCGGGTCAGCAATTACAAATTGCGGATAGGTTTCAATCATTTCCATTGCATATGGTTTATGTCTAAGACGCATTAAGTATTCTTCCCTTCTCAATCATGCTACAAAAACGGGCACGATCCGCTTTTGCTTTGGGCAAGCATCACCCAAACGTTTCCTGTCACATAAAGAAAACTCGCCGATTGGCAAGTCTTTAGGCGAAGACAGAGGCGTAGTTGCACTTATACTTTATCCCAAAAATTTCCCACTACGCCGAATTTGCTGCTTCTAGCTGGAAATTTATTCTTTCTTAAAGTGTAAAAAACCAAGTACACTTGCACTCGGTCCTTCTCTCGTATAAAACAAACAGCAATCACGGAAACTACAAAGGAACAATGAGCAAAGCGTACACAGCCTGTTTTGCTCCTATTGTAAACGATTCTCCACCTTGACAAACGCTTTTTGCTTTTGCGTGGAAGGTTATTTTACAGAAAGGAGCAAGGTCGCGTCCGCTAGGCAACGCCCAAAAATCTATACTTTCTTATCTTTAAAAAAGGATGTGTTGATATGCCTCTCAACCACGAGCATCAAATGACCGTATTAAAGGACATTTTAACAAACCATCAGTGTGATTGCTGCGGAACTGTAGCCGAATGTGAACAAATGGAGCGTATTATCAAGTCGCTCATGGCAAACGACAATGTAGCTGACGATACAAGAACCGTATTAAACGACGTTTATTATTATAGCCAGGCGGGAAAATATTCTCCCGATTTAGATCAGCATATTTCAAGTCACCAAGACCAGCTTTCACAATGGATTTCTGGAATAGATAGCCTATCCTAAGAGGACCGGGAGGCAAGGAGGCTTTTTAGGTAATCGTGCCAATAGGAAGCTTCCTCCTGCTTCCCCTTCGTTGTATACCACTGCATAGATATAATGGACTGGGCAACAACATACCATTCCATACGGCGCAAAAGAGATTTCGTCATATCCAGGCCATAATGCTTCAGCCATGACCTCCACTCACTTTGCGGCACGTACCAATATAACAGCATGCCAATGTCTAAAGCAGGATCTGCAATAATTGCTCCATCCCAATCAATCAAATACAATTCATTATAATCGGATAATATCCAGTTGTTATGGTTTACATCGCAATGACAAACAGCAAGCTCTTCATGTACAACCTCCGCAAGCGAACTATGCAAATATTGAAGGCCCTTTTGTACAGCTTCTTTCTGTCTCACCTTCTCCTCCAACATAGAAAGAAGCTCGTCTAAAATATCGTTAGCAAAAAATGGCCTCTTTCCAAGCTTTTGAATCATTTGCAGTAATGCTTGAGACGAGTGAATTTTTTGTAATAAAAGAGCTACGCTCTCGCTCTTCATTTCTGCAGGCTCCAGCTTTCGCCCGCTCAGCCATGCTTGTGCAGAGATTACATCTCCGGTTGTCATTCTCTTTGTCCAAAGCAGCTTCGGAACAATGCCTTCAGCCGACAGCACGGCAAGAAAAGGTGACGAGTTTCGCTTTAAAAATAGCTTTCGTTCTCCCTGCTGAGCAATATACGCATCACCTGTCGCTCCGCCGGCCGGTGCCACCTTCCAATCTTCTCCTAACCATTGTTCCAACCATTCCATGTTCATTACCCGCTAACAGTTCCTTTTGTTGTAGTGAATTTCCGACACATCTCTTCCCTGCTGTTTCTATCATGTTCATTGTTCCACACTTCTTCATACAATGTGAAACATGATTTACTATCGGTACTTGCACAGGATTGCCATGCCAACAATATGACAGCCAAACCCTAACTTAGATAGAGAACTGCCTTGACATCATACTATGCTTTGCAATGCACGAACGCAGCAAGCATGTAAAAATAAAGAAACGCCTCAGCTGCTCTTTCCTCTATATAAAAAGAGAGAGCTATTGTGGTATTATGACCAAAATAGCTACCTTCGTCAATTCTACCTGTATTACATTCTCATCGTCAAGTAGCGATGTTACATTTTCGCCAAGACATAGGCGCTGACCGGCGCAACTGCAAACTCCTCTCCCTTATGACAAGTAATAGGGAGAATACCTGCTTCGGTCTCATTTACAAGCACCTGCCACTCCCCCTCATCCGGCAGTGTTACTATTTTCAGATCTGCGCCCGTATTAAACAACACAAGGATCTCCTTCCACTGACCAAAAGCCGCAACATCATGTAAGTGATATAAGATAGCGGGTTCAGGAGCAGGCAAGAAGGAAAAATGCTTTTGAATGAGAGCAGTTGATGCAAAACGAAATGCGCCGTGCGATCTGCGTAAACGAATGAGTCCCTTTACATATTCAACTGCCGTACTATTTTTCTCCTTTCGTTTCCAATCGATCTGATTAATGCTGTCTGGGGAGTTATAGCTGTTTTCAATCCCTTGCTTTGTTCGGTAAAATTCCTGACCAGCGTGTAGAAACGGAATACCTTGCGATAAAAGCGTAATGGTCGTTGCAAGGAGATGGCGGCGCTTGCGCATCGTTTCCGGCTCCTCTGCATTACTTTGAGACAGCTTATCCCACATTGTATGGTTATCATGTGATTCTACATAGTTAACAGTCTGTTCAGGCTCATCAAATAAGTCCGTTTCATTTGCCTGCAGCGGGACACTCCCTCTGATTACTCTTTTGACCTCATCTAATTTACTGCAGTTTCCAAACGCATAGCCTTGGTCGAAGATTGAAAAGGTACTCCCCTTAATGTAATCACGAAATCGATCATTAAAGTGCGCAATTCGCGGCATATATCTGGCATTTCTCAATGTTGCCTTTCTATCAGCAGGAAGCGGCGTATTTAAATCCCATCCTTCCCCAAGAATTAAAACATCAGGTCGGATTGCATCAACGGCGCGGCGAACTTCGTTCATTGTCTCCCAATCCAAAATTCCCATTAAATCGAAGCGAAAGCCATCTACACCGTATTCCTGAAGCCAGTACCGTATGGAATCCAAAATAAATTTACGAACCATACGCCGTTCGGATGCAATATCATTTCCTACCCCTGTTCCATTTGAAGGCATGCCATTTGCATCATGACGGAAATAATAGCCTGGTACAAGCTTTTCAAAAGATGACTCCTCGCGTATATACACATGATTGTATACAACGTCCATAATGACACCAATACCATTTTCGTGCAGTGCTTCAACCATTTGCTTCAATTCCACAATACGGCTGTACGGGTCAGCTGGGTTCGTTGCATAGCTTCCTTCCGGCGCATTAAAATGCAGCGGATTGTATCCCCAATTATATGCTTCCTCAGGATTTTGCTCATCCACTCCGCCAAAATGGTTAAATGGCAGCAGTTCTAAATGTGTAATTCCAAGCTCCTTCAAATAGGAAAGACCCGTTGTTGTCCCATTTGCACTCATTGTTTGCGCTTCGGTTATCCCTAAATACCTTCCTTTTTGCAGGACTCCGCTATCAGGATGAATCGTAAGATCTCGAATATGTGCCTCATAAATAACAGCATCCGTAAAATTAACTAGAGGCGGGAAATCTATCGTCTGCTTCCCTCTTGTTTTTTCCAGATTTACAACTACTCCATGCTCGCCATTCATTGTGATCGCTTTTGCATACGGATCTGTCACCTCGCGCCACACAAGATTGATACACACAACAAATGTATACCGTACTCCCTCCCAATCTCCGAGAAGTTTACAGCTCCAAACCCCACTTTCTCCGCGAGCCATATCATAATCATCGTACCCATCCTCTTTGTACACACGCAGCTTCACCAAAGAAGCTGGAGGAGACCACACCTTAAATATACTTTCTTCTGCTGTGTAGGCAACTCCTAAATCATCTCCGTCGTAATAATACGCCTCATCAAATTCCTTTGTACGAATGACAGCACCAACTTGCAAATCCGTCTCATTCTTCCGATCATCAACCACGCGGTAGGCTGCTCCAATTTGAACATGCTCGCTTACTTTGCACTCATACTTTGTAAATCCGGGAAGATTGTGTACGTGTATTACTTGAAGCTGCCATTCCTGCTTTCCGTTCCTTAGCAGAAATTGGCTGGAGACCCCGTACGAGTGCGGAAGCAATACAACAATATAGTCCATTCCGTCTAAGTACGCCTCAAATAGACGTTCAATCTTCAGCATACCGTGCTCACCATCCTTCCCTTAGTTTTCCAGATTCATCTTACTTCCACGACCGGCTCCTCTCCGTAAAATACCCCTTCCTACAAAAGGCAAAATCCGTCTTTCATGATAAGAGGCACACGGAAAGCCCCTTAATGAATAAGCTTCGTCGAACCGCGCACCTTGTGCACGGATGGCTTGACTACGGGAGAAAAACGTGCCGTGTTCGCTTTTCTTACTTGTAATAGTATATTCACAACTTAAGTAAACGGTTTCAAGAATCAGACAGAAGGATACTGAAAATCTCCTCATACTTTGGAGTCCGTTGTAAATGGCTTTTGTATAATGTAATTTTCTCAACTGAAAACGGCAGCTCATGGATTTCTCGCTGCTGTAAGCCTGTTAATGGCTGCTCGCCGCGCCATCTTCTCCCTAGCGTAATGTGAGGGCGATACGCACGCGTTTCAAGAGAAAAGCCGAGAGCTTCACAAAGATTATACGTTTGCTTTTGCAGGGCAAACAGCTCAGGCGGGTGAGTAGTCCCCGCCCACAGAACACGAGGACGCTCCACTGACCCGAATGCTCCAATTCCTTGCAAAGTCATGGGAAACTTTCTATTTACAGAGATCTGATTCATCTCCTCTTCTATACGAGGTAACATTAGAGACGATACCTCTCCTAAAAACACGAGTGTAATATGATAATCATCACGGTGTACCCATGACTGAAACGGGAGCTCTTTTTTGTACTGCTGCTTCCATGCATCCAGAGCATCCTTCACCGTTTCCGGCAGTGAAATAGCAAGAAAGTAATGCGACTTCATCACACACTCTCCTTTCCTCTTAGTCTTCCCTCTATTCTTTTTGTGCGTGTTGCTTCCAGCACAAATAACAGTACACCGCTCATCGTTAAAATAAAGTACGCTAAGTATACGCTTTGAATTCCAAATCGGTCCAGCAGGAAACCGCCAATAAACGTACAAAACCATGTACCAAATCCTCCTCCGGCTGTCGCGTACAGCGACACGGCGGTAGATTGCATAGAAGGCGGGGCCATGTCCCGAACATATTGCAGGGCAGTTGGAATAAATAAACCGACAGATATTCCTTGCGAAATTGTCGTCGCATACACAATTGCTAAAGGCGGCTCAAAAAAGTAAAGCAGCCAGCGCAGTGCAGAGACGAAAGCAGCAAGAATGAGGATTTGATGCATGCCTGCCTTTTGAATCCAGTACGATGCCGTTCTCATAAACGGAGCTTCACTGCCAGCAGCTAACAAAAATGCAAAGCCGATCCCCGTCATCGTTCCTCCCAGCTCCGAGATAAGCATGCCAAGATATGTATTGCTTGCTTGAGCCGGCCCGATAATTAAAAAGGTACACGCTAAAAACACAGCAAACTCATGCTTCTTCAGCAGTATTTTTGTACCTTCTGTTATATTTGTACGAAGGGGTGCTCCATGGTTTGGCAGCATTCTTGTTAATAGTGCCGCCGTTACCCAAACAAAGGTAAAGATATAAAAAATAATATGTACACCGAAATAATCGGTCGCTTTTCCTGAGATTAACACAGCTGCTGCAAAGCCAAGAGCTCCATACAAGCGAATGGCTCCATAATTGCCCCCAACCTTTTGCACATAGCTGAGCGTAATACTATCTGAAACAGGTATGACACCGCTTTGCCCAAACGCAAGCAAAACAGCAATGAGAAGCAGCATCGGATATACTGCGGTCATGGAATACAAAAACGCCATCCCTGCAGTCAAAAGCAGCGTTAGAAGCAAAATTTGCCGAGGCCTTTGCGTATAATCACACAACATCCCCCAGAGCGGTTGAGCAAAAATCATGATAACTGGACCAATCGACATAATATTTCCAACTTGCACACCCGATAAATGCACGTATTCTTTTAAGTATACCCCGAGCAGCGGGAACAATGCTCCCATGCCAAAGAAAACAACAAAATAATATAAACGAAATACGTTCCCAGCATTTCGCTTTTCCGTCTGCACAGATACATTCATATTTCATTCCTCCTCATTAAGAAAAGCGGAGACGGGTTCTAAAAGTTATACCTTCTTTAATTTTATAAAGCAAAAAGAAGCCCGCTCTCCTTCCCGGAGAGCGGTATACCTATTTTGCCAGTTCATAAATCGCTTGTGCGTAAATAGCGGTTGCCTTTACTAAATCCTCAATCTCGATATACTCGTCTTTTTGGTGAGCGAGTTCTTCCTTTCCTGGAAATAACGGTCCAAACGCTACACCTGCTTGCAGTGAGCGGGCATACGTCCCTCCGCCAATTGCCAGCAGCTCCGCCTTTTCTCCCGTTTGCTCTTCGTATACACGCTGAAGCGTCCGCACTAATCTATGGTCCTTATCTACATGGTGCGGTTTAGAATCAGACAGATCCCTTATCTCAAAACCTTGAACGCCTACAGAATCGCGCAAAACCTTCAAGGTACCCTCTAAGTCTGTCGTAACCGGATAGCGAATATTGAGGCCGCATGTACCTCCTTCCTCCTTCCTGTAGGAGAGAAGACCGACGTTCACAGTTAAGTCACCGGTAATATCATCGTTATACTGTATGCCTAAAAGTGTGCCTCTAGTATCTGTTCCAAAAGATCGGGAAACAAACTGTACGAAAGAGGCCCCCTGCTTATCCAACTCGTGTTCTGCTAAAAATGCGGCTAAACGTATGCCGGCATTCTCACCCTTTTCTGGAGTTGATCCATGTACAGAACGCCCCTTTAGATCAAGTGCGACCTCATCACCGCTCACGTTTGCTTTTCCTATACATCCCATGGACTGCACCCACACTTTATATGCAGCAGCAAGCTCCTGCGCTTGCTTTGTTTGTACTATTGCCTTAGCATAATCAGGTACCATATTGAGCCGTCTGCCTGCTTGGAATGACAAAAGTACTTTTTCTCCATCTGTAGCTGAAGACTGCTGTGCTATATGTACATCGCAGATGCCTTTTTCAGCATTAATAATTGGGAAATCTGCATCCGGAGCAAATCCCATCGTCGGCATTTCCTCATGACGAAAATAATGCTCTACACAGCGCCAATGACTTTCCTCATCCGTTCCTAAAATCATTCGAACACGCTTTGTCAAAGGAAGCCCTAGCTCCTTTACAATCTTCATTGCATAATAGGCAGCCATCGTTGGACCTTTATCGTCAATTGCACCGCGCGCGTAAATATTGCCGTTCCGAATGTCCGCAGCGTATGGGTCACTCTTCCATCCATCTCCTTCAGGCACTACGTCCACATGACATAATACACCGATTAACTCCTCGCCCTGCCCCATTTCAATATGGCCCGCATAACCATCTAAATTCTTCGTCACAAAGCCATCCTGCTTTCCAGTCTCAAGCATGAATGCAAGGGCCTGAGCAATGCCTTCTCCAAAAGGAGCACCCTCACACTTTGTCGCTTCATCAAGAACACTTCTCACGCGCAAAAATTGCTGTGTGTCATCAATTAAGCTCTGCTGCCGCTTTTGCACCTCTTCTAACCAATTGATATTCGACATCGTACTCACCTCTTTATTGATCTAAAACTACTATTGATAATTTTTTCCTTTAATGGAAATTTGCGAACGAAACAGAATACTACAGGAATATAAGTGAAATAATACCATTTGCAGCCTAACATTTGCTAGGTAACATAAAGGATTTCCCTGTCTTTTATAGAATTTCTGTTTATTACGTATGGAAACTAGAAAAAAAATCCTCCGTAAACATTTCACAACAAACCTTTTCCATTCATGATAGACATGTTAAAATTATGTTAAAATTAAGTTAGTAAAAGCATGAATTTTAGCAAATAGAGTACAATGGGAATAAATAGCTTTCTTTCTCTGTTGGTCAATAAAAAATTCGTAGAGGGGTGGTTTTTTGAAACTCACAACTTCTCGTATGCTAACAAGGATTAAGTCAATTTACATGTACATTAATGAAAGAGGTACTGTTACAACACAAGACCTTGTGGATGAATTCGGTATTACCCCAAGAACGGTACAGCGCGATTTAAACGTGCTGGAGTTCAACGAACTTGTATACAGCCCAACTCGGGGGAAATGGACAACAACAGGAAAGAAAGTCAAATTAACATCATAGCAAATAACGCTGCATATACATACCCCTTTCTATGAATAGAAAGGGGCTTTCTTTGCGTGGAACGAGCTATGCCTCCACGCGATATTCCTTTAGCTGCTGCACTTCCTCGTCTGTCAATTCGCGATATTCTCCAAGCTCTAAATCTCCAAGCGTAAGCGGCCCCATCTCCGTACGCTTCAAATATATTACCTTTTTTCCGACCGCTTCAAACATACGCTTTACTTGATGAAACTTTCCTTCTGTGATCACCAGCTCAATTTCTGACATTTCTCCGCGCTGCAAAATTGTTAGTTCCGCTGGCTTCGTTTCATAACCATCGTCAAGTACAACTCCTTTTCGGAACGCCTCTATATCATCCTCTGTTACCCGGCCGCGTACGCGCGCATAATACTTTTTCGGAACATGCTTTTTCGGGGAAAGAAGCTGGTGCGCCAAATGCCCATCATTTGTAAGCAGCAGCAATCCTTCTGTGTCAATATCAAGACGACCGACAGGAAACGGCTCAAAAATCAAATCCTCATGCTCAAGCAAATCAATAACGGTCTCATGCATGTCATCCTCTGTTGCAGAAATTACCCCCGGCGGCTTATGCATCAGCAAGTAAATAAATTCCTTATACTCGACAACCTCACCGTGAACCGTGACCTCCTGCTCATTTACATCAACATGCTGCTTCGCATCCTTTACCGGTACACCATCTACCTGTACCGCACCTTCCTTTAACAGCTTTTTTACTTCTTTACGGCTGCCATAGCCCATATTAGATAAAATCTTATCAATTCTCATTATGTCACCTTCTTTATGCTTATCAATACGAAAGACGTACCCGGTCTCTGTGCTTTACTCCCGTAGTAAAATGTTCCCCACCATGAAAAGCACTTTTGCCTTTTATAGTGAGGAACATTTCCAGAAGGAGGCTGGATATTCAAAAAGAAATCCTATGCACCTTTCGCCTTCATTTTAAATCTTCTTCCAAATCTCTGTTTTAGTCTATCCAAAAGCTCGTCCCCAAATATACGCTGCAGCATGCCGGTCCGAATTGCCAATAAACCATAGACAGCTGCACCAATGATCGCTCCTGCTGCAACAACAACGGCAGCGTCAAGCTGACTTTTAGAATCTCCAAACAGCGGTGACAGTCCCCATTGTACAAGTTTTACAACGATTGTCATCACAGCACTTAGGACCGCTATCTGGAACATCCGTTTATACACGATTGTAAAATCAAAGCCTGCATACTTGCGAATTTGTACATTCGTATACCAAATAGAGACAAAAAAGCCGATGCCTGTGCTGAGCACAGCGCCAATTGTTTCAAAATATCGAATTAACACAAGGTTTCCAATTATCTTTAACACAATTCCAATTGCAAGCGCGATAACTGCATGCCGCTGCTGATTGATTCCTTGCAAAATAGCCGCTGTTACAGAAAATAAAGCAAACAGCATCGCAACAGGTGCATACCACATCAAAATCTGGCCGCCAAGCTCACTCACACCGTAAAATGCACTATAAATCGGATACGCCAGTGCAGAAATACCGGTTACAGCAGGAAGTGTGACAAACGCATTAATTTGAAAGGTTTGTGAAATTTGCCTTTGCAATAAGACTGAATTGCGCTCTGTAAATGATTTTGTAATCGTCGGTACAAGCGTTAAGCTAAAGGCTGTGGCGAGCGAAACAGGGATCATAATAAGCTTGTGCGTCCACATCGTGAAAATACTGTAGGCAGCTTCTGCAATTTCCCCTTTGCCAATAGATAACATCATGCGGTTAAAGGTTACAGTATCCACAGCTTGATATAACGGAATGGTCAGTCCAACCACCACATATGGAAGTGCGTAAGCGAACAGTTCTTTAAAAAGCTGTCCTGTGCTCACGCTAGACGGCTGCACAGTTTGAGATTCTAGCTGCCGGTCTAAGGACGGCTTTCGCTTTCTCCAATACACTAGCAATACGCCAAGCGCTCCGAGTGCCGAAATAAATGCAGCAAACGTTGACACACCAATGGCAGTCGCGACAGTACCGTGCAAAACTTTAATAACAACGAAGCTGCCGCCAAGAAGGATTGCGATACGGATAATTTGCTCAATAATTTGCGACACAGTCGTCGGTCCCATTGACTGGTGACCTTGAAAAAAGCCGCGAATTAGGCTAGCTGCCGGAACAACAAGAAGCGCAAAGCTGACAAGACGAATAATCAGTGTTACTTCCTCCACCGTATTCTCTAAGTTCCCTCTGCCAAGAAACGCCTCGGCAAACAGCGGTGCCGTTATGTAGAGGACAGCAAACGACAAAATCCCCATCGCAATCATCAGCTTCATACCGGAACGAAACATTCTCCGGCTTGTCGCATAATCGCCAAGTGCATTATATTTCGAAACAAACTTGGCAACCGCAAGCGGCACACCCGCCGTTGCCACGCTTAAAAAGATAGTATACGGCACGTATCCATAATTGTATAAGGCACCGCCATTTGTCTGTACTAAAGCGTGAAACGGGAATACATAAATCATACCTAAAAACTTCACTAAAAACGTCCCAAGCGTCACAATGAGCGTGCCGCGCAAAAACTTCGAATCGGACATAAGAAAAAGCCCCCTCATGCATTCTAACCTTAGTATTGTATCACAATTGCTGTTAGTTTCTAAAGACGGCCTTGTTTTTCTTTTTCCTTCCTTTCTGCTATGCTAGTTTACAGTAATTCTTGCGAAGGGTGATTGTATGGACTATGACGTAATTGTAATCGGCGGCGGGCCGTCTGGCTTAATGGCGGCAATTGGCGCAGCTGAGGAAGGAGCGAGGGTGCTTCTTCTTGACAAAGGGGACAAGCTCGGACGAAAGCTCGCAATTTCCGGCGGCGGGCGCTGCAATGTCACAAATCGTCTTCCTGTCGACGAAATTGTTAAGCATATTCCCGGTAATGGCCGATTTTTGTACAGTGCATTCTCTATTTTTAATAACGAGGACATCATTTCATTTTTTGAAAAACTCGGTGTGCATCTAAAGGAAGAGGACCACGGACGGATGTTCCCTGTTTCTGATAAGGCGCAGTCTGTCGTGGATGCGTTACTGCGCAGACTAAAAGAGCTGCGGGTTGACGTTCGCGTAAATACACCTGTCCGAACTGTACAGTATGAAAATGGACAAACATCAGCAGTTGTCCTGCAAACGGGCGAAGTCATCCCGGTGAAGCATGTTGTCATTGCTGTTGGCGGCAAATCGGTACCTCATACAGGCTCTACCGGAGACGGCTATGCTTGGGCGGAGGCAGCAGGGCATACCATTACAGAGCTGTTTCCGACAGAGGTGCCAATCACCTCAAATGAACCGTTTATTCAAGAACGAATTCTCCAAGGGCTTTCCTTGCGAAATATTGGTCTAAGCGTAGTAGACCCGAAAGGAAAGCTCGTCAAAACACATATTATGGACATGATTTTCACACATTTCGGCATTTCTGGCCCAGCTGCACTCCGCTGCAGTCAATATGTACTAAAAACAATGAAAAAATTTCAAACAAAGACAGTAACGATGCGCATCGATGCACTGCCGGCTGAAAAAGAAGAACCGTTATTTCAGCGCATTATGCAGCAAATTAAGGACGAACCGAAAAAGGGAATCAAAAACGTGTTAAAGGGCTATGTTCCAGAAAGATATCTTCTCTTTTTGCTTGAGAAAAATAATATCGACCCAACACATGCTGCTGGACAGCTATCAGGTGAAAGCATTCGCAGCGTTATAAAAGACTTAAAAGGATTTTCGTTCACTGTAAATGGCACACAGCCCCTAGAAAAAGCCTTCGTTACGGGAGGAGGCGTGTCTGTCAAAGAAATTTATCCAAAAGAGATGGCATCTAAGCTTATGAATGGCTTGTACTTTTGCGGGGAAATCCTTGATATTCACGGCTACACAGGAGGCTACAACATTACCGCAGCGCTCGTAACTGGACGAATTGCGGGTACATCTGCAGCACGCTATGCAAAATAAGAAAAGCGGACATGACCCAGTTTGCTTGCGAAAGGGACAGTTCTCTGCACATTGAGGCGTTTTTTGCCTCGGCGGGCGAAGGTCTTTCTCCACAGGGAGCAGACCGTGGGAGCAGGGCAGTGTCCCTCAAAAGTTATACTTCCTTATCTTTTGAGGAAATTCGCTGATTGGTGAGACAGAGGCGCAGTTTCCCATAGAAAAGAGAGCCTAACGAAACGTTAGGCTCTGTATACAATCATAGCAGAAAAACAATAGATTTGATTCTCCTCATCATTATTGCAAACCGCGACTTGGTATTTAATATCTACTACATTCTCATCGTCTATTTTCTTCAAAAATACATTCACTGCTTCTTCTAGATCCTTCTCGTGACCTTCGTCAAACACCTTCACCCGAATCATCTCAGCACCATCCTAAATTGCTTTCTTCTGAATGATTTCTATCACGACGTGTCTGAATAAGCCGATAAAACCTTCCATTTTCATAGATATATCCTTCTTCTAAATCGTACTTCTTCTCTGCATGTATATAAAACTTGCCAATTCTAAATTTATGAGAATATAACTCCAAATATTCCTCTTTAAATTTTGCTGTTACTTTTTCGGTAATATCAATTTTCAGCGTTTTCTCCACACCTTCCCCCTCCCTTCAAAAGAGAGTGATTTGCTTTATTTTATTATGTAAGAGAGAATTTATGATACAGGACATGTAAATTTATTAAAGAAAACTCATCGATTGATGAGCCGTTAGTAGAGGGCAGCGAGAAGCTGCACTTATACTTTATTCCTAAAATTTGCTGCTTCGTCTCATAAACTTCTAGCTGGGAATTTACACTGCCTAAAGTACAAAAAGAAACGAGCATCTGCTATCAATGCTCGTTCACAGCTAAAAAGGCAGCCCGCTAGATAGGTCAATCTCTTCCTGACTGACTATCTCAGGGACTTCAGCCGAAATTTCTGCATTGCTTACACGTCTTCCATTCACAAAATCAGCGACAGTTACTCCTGTTGCCCCATTATTCGTTTTCGAGGCCGAAAAAGATACCTCCCTCCGGCCATTTCCAAATTCAATTGTTCCGTAATTGTTTACAACAATAAATTTTTCAATACATATACCCATTGCTTCCTCCTGGTATTCAAAACTCAAAGGGGCTGCCCTGCTGAAGCTCCGTCCCTTCAACTACTTGCTGCCCTGCTCCAACTCCCCCCCCTGTACGCCGGCCATTTACAATAACTCCCGTACTTGCGCCTCCTGATCCGTTATACTCCTTTGAAACAGAAAAAGGGGTCAAGCAGGCCCGTTGTCCAAAATTAATTGAGCCGTTGTTATTGATAATCTTTACCTTGCGAATGCGCGGTGCCATTCTCATCGTCCTTTCCTTGGCCTGCTATATTGTATGTAAGCAAAACAAACATGGTCCATCCTTCTTATATAAGGATGGACCATAGACAGAGAAGCAGCTTTATCTAAAAAGAAAAAACGGAACCTGCTCGTTCCGTTTACTCTGTTTCTCCCTCATATGCCAGCATACCGCCGATCATGTTCACCGTTTTGTAGCCAAGACTATCTAAATAACGGCAAACATGCTCGCTGCGAACACCGGACCTGCAAATGAAAATATATTCATTATCCATATCGAAAGAATCAAGCTTATTTGGAATCTCTCCCATTGGAATATGGACGGCTTCTGGAATTTTACCGTACGCAACCTCTTCGTATTCGCGCACGTCTACAAGAAACAATGTTTCTCCCTCTTTCAGCCTTTGTTCCACCTCTGCCGGTGTGATTGTTTTAATTTCGTCCATCTGCTGCTCCTCCTTCTGCTTCCTTTCATCCTATTCTAACAAGCTAAAGTGCTATTAGCAAAGTGCAATACAACACAAATATGCTCTAGCGTATAATTCCTCCTCCATAGCACATGCTTTAGCTGCGAAACTAAACATAGATCTCTGAACCATCCGCTGAATTTTCACTTTATATGATATATAAAATGACCCATCACTGTACCGTGATGGGCCTTTCTTGCCAATTATTTGTTTTTATCTTGCTTTTTAATTTGAGTTTGTTTATTGCTTGAAAAATTTGAAGAATCATCAAAATTCGGTTGCTTTTGACCACCGTTGTTTTTCCTGCTCATGCCCATCCCTCCTTCTTGTGCATTCATATGTATGATTTGCAGACAAGGCTTCTTATATGTAAATATAAATTGGGTAAGTTTCTACTTTTGACATGTAAAAGCACATATATTTCCGCTCCTCTGTCACACTAAGAAAAAAGGGGGGACACCATGAAACGAACTTGGGCTCTTTTTCTATACATCCCGCTTGCTTTATTTGCCATAGGCGCTGAAGTTCATCCATCTGCTTTCCAAGCAATTGAACATACAGAACTCAATCAGGGCTACAAGCCGCTCCCAGAAGCCGTTAAGCAATTCGAGGACATGTATAAAAAGAAGGTAATGCTTCCTAAGAAGCTTCCTCCTTTCACATTTACCCACAGTCTCGGAAAATTAGACAATACCAGGCCGCCTCACTTAGATATTAGTTACTTCAACGCCCAAAATCCGCAGGAGCATTTTAAAATGGTCATTCGCCCAGCAAACGGACAAATTCCGGTCATTCCTCGCATAGACCGGACGTACACAATGAAGGACGGGACAAAAGCGATATACCGTTCCATGGCAGGCAACGCCTTTTGCTTTTTTCTTTTTCAAAAAAACGGCTTAGAATATCATTTAGGAATAAGGCGGCAGGCTGGACAAAAAATTGGCATCCAAGATTTTGTGAAAATCGTACAATCAATGGAATAAGAAAAGCGGACACAGTTCAATGAGGCTTATTTGTAGAAGTATTCCGTTTGTTCTGCACTGGAAGGAACTTTTTTCCTCTTGCAGAGAAGGTTATTTTACGGAAGAGAGCTAGGCGACGCCCCGAAGTTATAAATCGTTTCTTCTAAGAAAAAACGGTTCCCTATTACGGGGAACCGTTTGATAAAGATAAGCATAGCTTTAAAAGGACTTATCTGCTTTCATAAAAAATCATATATATCAGTTGTTTTACTATAAGCGCAAATCAGGCCGTTTCCGCTTTTCTTAGTTCGCAACGATGTTAACTAGCTTGCCTGGAACAGCAATAATTTTACGGATCGTTTTGCCTTCGATTTGCGTTTGTACTTTTCCAAGCGCAGCCTCTTCCATTTGCTGCTTTGTTGCATCCTTTGCGATCGTTACCTTGCCGCGCAGTTTGCCATTCACCTGTACGATAACTTCAATTTCATCATCGACAAGCTTTCCTTCATCATAAGCCGGCCATGTTGCATACGTAATAGACTCGCTATGTCCAAGCTTCTCCCACAGCTCTTCAGCCAAATGCGGCGCAACCGGAGATAATAGCTTCACAAAGCCCTCAGCATACGCCTTTGGCAGCGTTTCTGCTTTATACGCTTCATTAATAAACACCATCATTTGTGAAATCGCTGTGTTAAAGCGAATGCCTTCGTAATCCTCTGTAACCTTTTTCACTGTTTGATGATATACGCGATCCATTGCTTTATTTGGCTCTGCTGTAATCTTCTCGCTTAATTCCCCGCTGTCTTGTACGAACAAACGCCATACACGATCCAAGAAGCGGCGCGAGCCGTCAAGCCCTGTTTCAGACCAAGCGATCGATGCTTCAAGAGGTCCCATAAACATTTCATATAAACGAAGCGTGTCAGCGCCATGGCTTCTCACGATATCATCCGGGTTTACAACATTGCCTTTCGATTTACTCATTTTCTCGTTATTAGAACCAAGAATCATACCTTGGTTGAATAACTTCTGGAACGGCTCCTTCGTTGGTACAACGCCAAGGTCGTACAAGAATTTATGCCAGAAACGTGCGTACAATAAGTGAAGCACCGCATGCTCCGCTCCGCCGATATAAATATCAACTGGCAGCCACTGCTTTAGCTTTTCCGGATCAGCCAACTGCTCGCTGTTGTGCGGATCAATATAGCGTAAATAATACCAGCAGCTTCCGCCCCATTGCGGCATTGTGTTCGTTTCACGGCGGCCTTTCTTGCCTGTCACCGGATCAACAACGTTCACCCACTCCTCAACATTCGCAAGCGGAGATTCGCCTGTTCCGGATGGACGAATATTTTCTGTTTTTGGCAATACAAGCGGCAGCTCTTCCTCCGGCACTGCTGTCATTGTACCATCTTCCCAATGAATTACTGGGATCGGCTCACCCCAGTAACGCTGGCGGCTAAACAACCAATCGCGCAGACGATATGTTACCTTCTTCGTACCGATTCCTTTTTCCTCAAGCCATACAATCATCGCTGTAATAGCTTCCTCTTTATTCATGCCATCTAGGAATTCAGAATTAATATGCTTGCCGTCTCCTGTATAAGCTTCTTGTGACACATCTCCGCCTTCCACAACTGCTCGGATTGGCAGGTTGAATTTCTTCGCAAATTCATAGTCACGTTCGTCATGCGCCGGCACCGCCATAATGGCGCCTGTTCCGTAGCTCACGAGCACGTAGTCAGCAATCCAAATCGGCATCTTTTCGCCATTTACTGGATTCACCGCATAGGCACCTGTAAATACGCCTGTTTTATCCTTCGCAAGATCAGTACGCTCTAAATCACTCTTCGTCTTCACCGCATCTAAGTACGCCTCAACCGCCTCTTTTTGTTCAGCCGTTGTAATTGCTTCTACCAATGCGTGCTCTGGTGCCAGTACTGCATAGGTTGCACCAAACAATGTATCAGGACGAGTTGTAAACACCGTAAATTGTTCCTCTGTTCCGTCTACCCGAAAGCGTACCTCAGCTCCCTCAGAACGGCCAATCCAATTGCGCTGCATATCCTTTAAGCTTTCCGGCCAATCCAACTCCTCTAAATCCTCAAGCAAACGGTCCGCGTAAGCTGTAATTTTGAGTACCCACTGCTTCATCGGACGACGCTCGACCGGATGACCGCCGCGCTCGCTTTTTCCGTCGATTACTTCCTCATTTGCCAAAACCGTGCCAAGCGCTGGACACCAGTTTACCGCAACTTCATCCACATAAGCCAAGCCCTTCTCAAACATCTTAAGGAAAATCCATTGTGTCCATTTATAATAATTTGGATCCGTTGTATTCACTTCACGGTCCCAGTCATAAGAGAAGCCAAGAGACTTAATTTGGCGGCGGAACGTATTGATGTTCTTCTCCGTAAACTCCGCTGGACTGTTGCCTGTATCAAGCGCATATTGCTCAGCAGGCAGACCAAACGCATCCCAGCCCATTGGATGCAGTACATTATAGCCTTGCATACGCTTCATACGCGATAAAATATCCGTTGCCGTATATCCTTCCGGGTGCCCTACATGCAGGCCCGCTCCGGATGGATACGGAAACATATCAAGTGCATAAAATTTTGGTTTGTCTGTCTCATCCGGCGTGCGGAATGTTTTATGTTCCTCCCAATACGCCTGCCACTTCTGTTCTATTTCTTTATGGTTGAAGCTCACAAGTAAATCCTCCAATCGTTTATTCCTTTGTAAAATGCAAAAAACCTCTCATCCCAAAAGGGACGAGAGGTTATATTCCCGCGGTACCACCCTAATTAATGTAAAAACATTCACTCAATTCCTTAACGCGGAGAAACGGCAGCCGCTACTTTCTTCACAGCTGCAACTCAAAGGCGAGTTCATAATACAACGCGGATTGACTTGCACCAACCGTCAACTCTCTGTACCTGTATGTACTACTACTGCTCCTTATCACTGTTGTTGTGTATTTACATACATCCTATTCTAAAACATCTGTGTTGTTCCGTCAAACAGTGCTTAGTGTATTTAAGGTTTGCTTCTGTCTATGCTTTCTGCTGCTATCGGCTTTGGATTGCCGGTTATACAAGATAGGCACAATGATAGATACAAACAGCATAACCAATCTATGCATAAATTATTACAAGGATAATAAATTAATCTATATGGATAAATAAAATAAGAACTATCCACAGATGTCGCTTCTAAAAGCTGTATATCAAATCCTTTATACGAAGAAGTTCACCATAATCCATTTGATTTGTGCCCCTATGCTTTAGTTACTCTCTGTATGCAAAATATTTTCAAACCGCCTGTCGGCCTCTTATACGGCATTATGCTATGTAATATTGATTTCTGATTCATATTTACCATTGTTCTCCTAATAGAAACCGTAATATTTTCGGAGATATGAGAAAAATGTTTAAGGGGAGCATGTTATGCAAAAGCGGAGGAGGCTGCCTGAAATATTCAGCAATAATATAAAAGCATGTAAAAATAATAAGCAAGCCATCCGGGAAACCATAAATAATAGGTTTCCCATGATGGCTCCTTTCATTTAGTAATGAAGGATTCCCTTAGCTTCCGGCCATCACAGCACTATTGCTTTGATCTTTGCGGCTGCCCTTGACGTGCATAGTTTTTCTTTGCTTGCACAACTGGATCCATCTCATTTGAAAACTCTTGGTTATGACCATTTTGCGTTTTTTGTTCTGGATTATTTTGCTTTGAACGTTTTTTCATCGTCTTCTTCCTCCTTTATTAATGCCGTGTAGTAATCATTTCATGCTGTATGTTGCGCAGTTGGATAAGCGCACGCTCAATGCGGTCACGCTGTTGTTCATTTGCGTTATGTTCCATTTTCTCAAGAGCCGCTACAGCTTGCTCAAGCTGCAATTGTGCGTCTGTATATTCCATCATATTATAGTGTTCCTGACGCTTTCCTATCTCAAGCTGCTCCTTTGCATATTGCAGCGCTTGCTCCGCTTCATCAATATATTGATTTAACGAATCACGTGTTGTCATACTTAGCCCCCTTATGTTGCTTCATGTACATCACTAACCACCAAGCGGCAAGCTATGCCGATGGAAGTCTCGTTTTATTATCCCCCATCCTGCAAACTATATGAGCTGGTGTGCTATAATGAATACTGTTTCCTTTTAGATGAACTGAACTTTTCACAGAAATAGTGCTTGTTTAAAGGAGGGAGATTCGATGAACAATCCGTTTCCGTATTCGGCAGATAACAAACGTTATCACACATGGAACTACCACCTGCGCCAAACATTCGGCAGCAAGGTGTTTAAGGTATCATTAGATGCGGGCTTCGATTGCCCGAACCGCGACGGTACAGTTGCGTTCGGCGGCTGTACGTTCTGCAGCGCTGCCGGCTCTGGTGACTTTGCCGGTAATCGCACCGAAGATGTGATTACGCAATTTCATACAATTAAAGCGAAAATGCATGAAAAATGGAAGGCAGGCAAATATATGGCCTACTTCCAAGCATTCACAAACACACATGCCCCGCTCGATGTACTGAAGCGGACATTTGAGCCTGTCTTAGAAGAGGAAGGAGTTGTCGGCCTTTCCATCGCAACCCGCCCTGACTGTTTGCCCGATGATGTTGTAGAGTACTTGGCAGAGCTTAATGAACGCACGTATTTGTGGCTTGAGCTCGGCCTGCAGACAGTTCACGAACGAACTGCTCTTCTCATCAATCGTGCGCACGATTATGAGACATATGTAAAAGGGGTAGAAAAGCTGCGGAAGCATAATATTCGCGTTTGCTCGCACATCATTAACGGATTGCCTCTTGAAAATTATGACATGATGATGGAAACAGCACGCGAAGTCGCAAAACTTGATATTCAAGGCATTAAAATTCATTTGCTTCATTTGTTAAAAGGTACGCCAATGGTAAAGCAATACGAAAAGGGGCTGCTTGAGCTTCTGTCTTTTGAGGAGTATATAAGGCTCGTTGTTGACCAGCTTGAAATCATTCCGCCAGAGGTCATTGTGCATCGCATCACGGGTGACGGTCCGGCTGATCTCATGATTGGTCCGATGTGGAGCCTGAGAAAATGGGAAGTTCTCAATACAATTGATGCGGAATTTGTACGCCGAGGCAGCTGGCAAGGAAAATTTGCGGAAAAGGTGATGAACATATGAAGCTTGAACGCATTTTGCCATTTGCGCGTACGCTTCTGCAAATGGCAGTAAAGGACGGAAGCTACGCGGTGGATGCTACAATAGGAAATGGACACGATACAGCGTTTCTCGCACGACTTGTCGGAGAAACTGGAAAAGTGTTCGGCTTTGATATTCAAGAACAAGCAATTCTGAATGCACAAGCACGGCTTATGGAGCAAGATTTAAGCAATCGTACAGTACTGCTTCATGAAAGTCACGAAAGGCTGCTGGAAATGCTGCCCGCTGATGCAATGGGAAAAGTGACAGGGGCTGTGTTTAACCTTGGCTACTTGCCAGGCGGTGATAAAAGCATTGTCACACAGCCAGCTTCAACCATCGCCGCAATTGAACAGCTCCTGAAGCTTATGGCACCGGAGGGAATCATTGTACTCGTGATTTACCATGGTCATGAAGAAGGACAGGCAGAGCGTGATGCAGTCGTAGAGTTTGCGATGAATCTTGATCAGCAAATCGCACACGTACTGCGATATGAATTTATTAACCAAAGCAATCATCCGCCATTTATTATCGCAATCGAAAAACGATAGTAAATCAGGAGAACTGATCTTACATGTGTGGAATAAAAATGGAAAAGGTGTCGGATAAAGCTGACACCTTTTTCGTATAAAAATGATTGTTCATACAGGCGGCCGCATTGCCATTCGATATAGCTTGACTACGTCCCTCCTTGAAATGGAACAGCTATAGTCAACATCTTTTCCTACGCCCGCATACGATACAGCTTGGCATTCACATAAAAGAAATAGGAAACAACTCCGCCATACTTAACAATATGACGAGCCATTTGCTGCATCTCCTTTTGCTCCGCTACCTTTTTATCGGACAAATACATACCAAGCAAGCCCCGGCTAATCAAACGATGAAATTTCGCATGCGGCAGTTCCTGTAGACATCTATCTGTCTCTTGCACAAAATGCTTCAGCCGCTCAAGTGTTTCTTCCCGGTTCTCATAATAGCTGCAAAAATTCAAATCCCCGCCGAGCCTATCCTCCTCCTGATCAATAAAATAATCAAGCAAAATATGCAATCCCTGCAAATAAGGAAAGTAGCCTTTTTTAATTTTTATAATTTGTGATTCACTTAACTCATGATGGAAGGAATATGCCACCAGACAGAAAATGCCGAGTGTTGAGCCGGCACAGGCAGAAAACTCATACCAACTCATTGCAGGAAGCTGTTCTTTATGCACAGCAAACCACTCCTGAAGCCGCCCCTCTCTTTCTGTGAGAGCTACATGTTTATGTACCTGCAGATCACAATAATAACGAGCGAGTTCCCGCAATGTTCCAGCTATCTTTGGGTAATGCCTCGTATGCTGCAGGACATCCTGACACGTTCGAACCAGTGCCTCCAAATAGCCGCCGTCGTTCTGGTCTTCACGGAAGCGATAATAATTTTCTATAGAGCTTCCCGGAGTAAGAGCATGAAGCATCGACTGATGTAATGCTTCAAAGTCAAGCGGATCCAAAGAAGTACTGCGGTCGCATAAGTTATCTAAATAGTCGCTGATGGTTTGATAGGCGACAATAAAGCGAACACATTCATTCATCCCTGTACCTGCCAAGATGGCGAGAATGCTTCCCCCCTCGCAATGAAAGGTTTTATGCTCAATACTCGCTAGCGCTTGCTTGCGCAGCTCCTCATTTGGAATCCTCTGCGCCCGCTCCGTCCATTTCACCAGCTCTTGATGCACCGGCGGCATCACATTCCGATAGACTTTGGACATAAGAGATATGGGATTTGTAGGAATCTTCACTTTACTTCACTCCTTTCATCAATATGCACTCCCGTAAAGGCTTTCGCAAACGCAAAAATTTGCTCACGTTCATACTCGTTGAACAATTCATGATAGCAATCCTTCCATTCCTTATACGCCTTATCGCTGCTATTCACTTCATTAAACCATTTGCGAACCTGCATCCGGTCCACAAGTTTGTCCTCACATGCCTGCATAATGAGAAGGGGGACATCTGGAAAGGCTGAAACCTGCTCGTGTGCGATTGAAACTGCCTTTGTCAGTTCAACAAACCAACGCACCGATACCTTTTGCAAAAGCAAGGAATCATTCTCCATGGCATCTCGGATATCTCTATTGCGTGTTGCCATCTCAGCAGTTAAATGGGAAGAAAACTTCATTTTTGGGGCGAGTGCATTTAATACCTTCGCTGCGGCCTTTAACAAGATAGGAGGCTCTGCCAATACGCCTAGGCACGGCGAGCTTAAAATAACACCTTGCACCTGCATCCCGGTTTCCTGAAGAAGACGAATAATAATTAAACCTCCCATGCTGTGACCAAGCAAAAAAAGGGGAAGGCGGTAGCGCTTTGCTTCCTCAATCCATTTCCGCACCGTATGTATATATTCCTCAAAGCTATTAATATGTCCTCGCTGTCTTGAAGATGTTCCATGCCCCGGTAAATCACCCATCACTACATGATATCCTGCTGCCGTCCACATATCGGCAAGCGCTGCGTAACGACCGTGATGCTCCATGGCCCCATGAACAATTACCACAACAGCTTTTGCCGCTTTCGCTTCCCAGCTCCACATGCGCATCCCCCTGTTTTCATTTTAAAATATTGTTGATACACTAATAGTACATGAACAGAAAGGCGGTTTCGATCTATGATTTATCCATATAAAGATAAATATCCAAACATTGCAGACAGTGCTTTTATTGCTGATTATGTCACAATTACAGGCGATGTGACAATTGGCGAGTACTCCAGTATTTGGTTTAACACAATTATTCGCGGCGACGTGTCTCCTACGATTATCGGCGATCGCGTCAATGTGCAAGATTTATGTGTGCTCCATCAAAGTCCAAGATGCGCGCTTATCTTAGAGGATGATGTAACAATCGGTCATCAGGTTACTTTACATAGCTGCACAATCCGGAAAAATGCATTAGTTGGCATGGGCTCTATCGTACTTGACGGCGCGGAGGTTGGAGAGGGTGCATTTATCGGCGCCGGCAGCCTCGTGCCGCAAGGAAAGATTATTCCCCCGAATACATTAGCATTTGGACGTCCGGCAAAAGTGATTCGCGAACTAACAGAAGAAGATAAGCAGGATATGGCTCGTATTCGCCGTGAATATGTGGAAAAAGGACAATTCTATAAGAGTGTACAGCAAAAATAAATTGATATGAGGAAAGCTCGGTGCATACCGGGCTTTTTGCCGATATAGAAAATACTCCAGCCTGGATAGACGCTTTTTGGCAGGCCTGTGCTCATCAAAATAAAAGTTTTCTCCCCTTTTCCTTCATCATTGTTTAGAATCTATCCACTATTTTTTTACAATCCCTTATCACTTTCTCAACAAATTCTTATTAAAATGGAAATGCAATACGAAATATACTGACATTAGGGAGGTGCTGCTGATGATAGCACGTTCTATCAGCGCCTTATATGAAATAGAATGTTACATTTTCAAGGGAATTAACCGTTATTTTGAGCGAAAGGCACTAAACCTATACTTTCGCACAATTACACATGCAGGGGGGGCAACATGTGCCATTCTTTCCGTATTGCTTCTCTTGCTCCTATCAAAGGGTTCGCTTCGCGAAACCGCAGTAGCAAGCGCTGTTTCCCTTGCTATCAGCCATATTCCGGTGCAAATTTTCAAAAAGCTGTATCCGCGAAAACGCCCGTATTTAATGATTGATGGAACAAAGCATCATTTGAACCCATTGCAAGACCATTCCTTTCCTTCTGGGCATACCACTGCTGTCTTTTCAGTCGTAATCCCATTCATTATCTATGTGCCTGTATCAGTATTCCTGTTCCTTCCTCTTGCCTTAAGCGTCGGTATATCCCGTATTTATCTGGGTCTTCATTATCCATCCGATGTGCTCGCAGGCATGTGCCTTGGAACGCTCACCGGCATTCTTTCTTACTTTCAAATCATACAACTATTGTAAGTGGGGAGGGCGTCTTATGAAAATCGCTATCTTTACCGATACCTTTGTACCGCAAGTAAACGGGGTTGCGAAAACACTGGAACGCTTCACGGAGTACCTACAGCGCATGGGAATAGAATATTATGTATTTGCACCCGAAAATACTGCTGAGGACAGCTTTGTTACGAATGTGAAAAAAATGAAAAGCATTCCGCTTTCCGTGTATCCGGAATGCAGACTGGCGATTCCAAACCCAGTATTTATAAAAAAAGAATTACAACGCTTTCAGCCTGACCTTATTCATGTCGCAACCCCCTTTAACATAGGGTTGTGCGGTATGTATTACGCAAAGAAGTTAGGCATTCCGCTTGTCGGATCGTATCATACTGATTTTGACGCTTACTTGAAGTACTACAAACTAGATTTTCTCTCTCGCTTTCTTTGGAATTATTTACGATGGTTCCACAGCTCTCTTCAAAAAACATTCGTTCCTTCCTATGAAACGCTCAAGCAGCTAAAGAACAAAGGGTTCCGAGACCTGCACATTTGGGCACGCGGCGTTGATTGTAATCTCTATCATCCGCATTATGAGGAAAAAGCCATACGTGATACATACAACATACAAGCAAAATATATTCTCTCGTACGTCGGTCGTATGGCTCCGGAGAAGGATATCGATACACTGACAGAAATTATTCAAAAAACAAATCGAACGCTTGGAGACTCTGTTCACTGGCTCCTTGTCGGGGATGGACCGCTCGCAGAGGAAATGAAAGCAATGCTAAACGAAAACGTAACATTCACCGGTTATTTAAAAGGAAAAGAACTCGCAGCTGTCTATGCTTCCTCACACCTAATGGTGTTCCCATCCGCAACAGAAACGTTTGGCAATGTCGTGCTGGAATCGCTCGCTTCCGGTACGCCTGTAATCGGAGCGAACGCGGGGGGAGTGAAGAATATTTTGCAGCATGGCATAACAGGATACCTATGTGAACCAAAAGAGACTGATGCATTTTGCGCTGCAATTAAAGATCTTCTTAGCCATCATTCCAGAATCGCCGCAATGGGACGATCCGGACGAGAGTATGCATTGTCCCAAAGCTGGGACACGATTTTCGAGAACCTTCTGGGTCATTACAAAGACGTTATTCAAACGCCTCAAGATAAATTGTTAGCATAACGAAAAGCGGATGCAGTCAGTTCTTTTCTCTAACAGGCAAACTAAGTAAACTGCAAAAAAGCAAAGGCCTCCCACCTTTGCTTTTTATCTGTTATATTCTAGCTTTCTCCAGTTAAAGTATGCCATCAATGCCACAATAACTGAGACTATACTCACAATCATACATGTTGTCACTGTACCATATTCCCTGCCGTAATACGCCTCAATCGTATGCTGTAAGGATATGACATTCACGATAAGCGAAGTCATAATGATAATAACCCATCCGCGTTTACTCATGACGATACTTCCTTCCAACCGCATATACAACACCGTTGGCTACCTCTAATTCAATGAGCGGTAATTCTCTTTGCGGCGGCCCTTCCACCGGATGTCCTGTTTTAATATTAAAGAAACCGCGGTGACACGGGCAAACAAGGATGTCACGCTCTTTTTCATAAAACACCGGACATTGCAAATGCGTACATTTATTATTATACGCTACAAGCTCACCCTCCACCGTATGGACCAAAATAGCAGTATCTGCTTCTGTCGGATAACTGAAGTTTACAGATTGCCCTTTCGGCAAAGAAGCCAGCTCCGTAATCTTTACGCGCGCTTCTTTATCTGCCTTTTTATTGGCACTGACAATTTGGAACGGGATGGTAGCCAGACCTATTGCCACCGTTGCCCCCGTCATGGATTTAATAAATGCACGGCGGTTATACTTTACATCATCCACACGCTTTAAATTATCTATCAGATTCATCATATCTTGATCTGTTTCCTCGCGATGACGCTTTTTTTTCTTCTCCTGTTCACTCATCGGACGTTCCTCCCCTCCAAACGGGACTACTCAGAATAGACACCGAAAAACTCCGGCACAAAGTTCCATTTATTACCTTCAGACGGTTTCTTGCCTTCAATTAAGTTCATTCGGGCACGGCTGCGGCGAAGAGCCTGCATTTCATCAAAGTCAATGAAACGAATCGCTTCACTTGGGCAAACTGATGCACACATTGGCGGGATATCTTCTTTTGTACGGTCATAGCACATATCGCATTTATACATTTTATTTGCTTCAAAATCGAATTTCGGAATCCCGAATGGACAGCCAAACGTACAGTTACGGCAGCCGATACATTTTTCTTCCATCGCGGAAAGGACAACGCCCTCTTCCGTAATTTGAATCGCATTTGCCGGACAAACACGCGCACATGCAGGATCTTTACATTGCATACACATCATCGGAAAGGTTTGACGGCTTTCCATAAAATCTACGTATTCTACATAGTTGCGTTCTTTATATTCATGATCACCGCATTCTCGACATGCTGCCTGACAAGAGCGGCAGCCGATGCAGCGTTCGAATTCTAAATACATTACCTTTTTCATAGTATATCCTCCTTACGCCTTCTCTACTTTTACTGCACACACTTTGAACTCTGGCATGCGAGAGGTTGGATCTAGTGCAGGATTTGTCAGCTGATTAACCGCCAATTCCTTACCCCAGTGATATGGAACAAATACTGTATCTTTACGAATTGTTTTTGTTAAACGGACATCGACTGTCATATGGCCGCGGCGTGTCACAAGCTTTACCTTATCACCGTTTGCCAAGTTATACTGCATTGCCATTTCCGGATGCATTTCTGCGTACGGCACCGGACATTGCTCCATTAGGAAGTCAACGCGGCGCGTTTGATTTCCTGATAAGTAATGAAACACAACACGACCTGTCGTCAATACATGCGGGTAATCCTTATCTTGAACCTCACCTGGCTCTTTCCAATTAAAGATGCCAAGGTTTGCTTTACCATCATATGTCCCAAATCTTTCTTTAAACATATGCGGAGTTCCCGGATGATCCTCAGAAGGGCATGGCCAAAATACACCATCCTCTTTATCAATTCGATCCCACGTAATGCCGTAATAATCCGCAGGGCCTCCTTTTGTCGCGATTCGAAACTCTTCAAAGATATCGCGTGCATCCTTATAAGGGAAGAATTTTCCTTTTCCCATACGCTCAGCAATTAATTTCATAATTTCCCAATCCGGTTTACTTTCACCAAGAGGCTCGCGTACCTTACGAATACGGATAACGCGTCCTTCTAAGTTTGTTGTTGTTCCTTCGTCCTCTGCCCAAGAAGTTGCTGGTAAAACAACATCTGCATACTCAGCTGATTCAGACAAGAAGAAGTCACTTACAACCATAAAATCTAATTTCTCAAATCCTGCATTTACATAGTTAATATTCGGTGCTGATACGGCTGGATTGCTGCACATTAAGTGAAGCGCACGAATTTCACCGCTATGCATCAAGTCAAACATCTCAAATGCGGATACGCCTGGCTGCGGCATATCTTTCGGATCAATGCCCCATACGCTAGATACATATTCAATCGCTTTTGGATCTGTTAGCTTACGATAGCCTGGCAGCAAATCTGCCTTTTGGCCGTGCTCACGACCACCCTGCCCATTTCCTTGTCCTGTAAACGTGCCGCAGCCGGAAGCGAATTTACCGACCATACCGCGCAGCAAGGACATTGTAATGTACATTTGTACGTTTTCCACACCTTTAGATTGCTGCTCCGCACCGCGGGCAAACATGACAACAGAGCGTGGAGATTGACCATAAATATGTGCTGCTTTTATCAATTTCTCAACTGCAATACCTGTAATGCTGGATGTATATTCTGGAGTGCAATGCTGAACAGATTTCTTCAGTTCTTCAAAGTTATTGCAACGCTCCCTTACATATTCGTTATCTACATATCCTTCTTGAATTAACAAATGAATCATGCCTGCCGCCAAAGCAGAATCTGTACCCGGCTTCAAATCCAGGTGCACATCAGCTACACGGGCAATTGGTACTTCACGAGGGTCTGCAACGATGATTTTTGCACCCTTGTCTTTTGCTTTCCATAGCCATTGCGTACTTGTCGGATGACACTCAGCAGAGTTTGTTCCGGCTAAGAAGAAGCAATCCGTATGCTCAAGCTCTGGTATGGGCAGCGTCATACCGCGATCGATGCCGAAAGTTTTCAGCATACCTCCTGCCGCAGAACTCATACAAAAGCGGCCGTTGTAGTCGATGTAACGCGTTCCAAGACCAACGCGTGCATATTTACCAACTAGATAGCATTTTTCATTTGTCATGGATACACCGCCAAACACTCCAATCGCGTCCTTGCCATATTCACGTTGAATACGTTGGAAGTTTTCTGCAATATAGCTTAGCGCCTCATCCCAAGATACGGCTGTAAATTCTCCATTTCGTTTAATTAAAGGCCTTGTAATCCGGTCCGGATGCTCAATTGTTTGATATGCTGTCACACCTTTTGGACACATTTTCCCGTTCGTTACCGGCCAATCATAGCGAGGCTCTACACCAACTACCTTTCCTGTTTTCTCTTCTACACGAATATGCATACCGCATTGCATCCCGCAATAGCAGCAATGTGTTGTGATAAGCTTTTCACCAGGCTTATGCAGGTTTTTTACATTGTCTTTTGTCACGAATTTATCTTGCTTCACAATCTGAGCCATCTGATTCACCCCGTTATTTTATTGTTGCTTCATCTTTTTTTGCTTCATAAAACTTTTCCGAACGTTTTTGTCCAAAGCCTGGTACATGAATACCGTTATTTGTTTGAATCGGTCCGTACGGGTTGCCGATTGTTTGTTCCATATTTAACTGCTTCATCACGCGCATCCGTCTGCGGCATGAAGGACAGTAATCTGCTAGATATGAGCCGTCTGCAAGTTGCAAATCAAATTGCTGCGCTGCTAAAATGGCTTTTACATCTGAAATCTGATCGTCATTGCTATAATTCGTGCCGCACTTCTTACATGCTCTTGTATCCACCTTTACAACCTCCTGATAGTTCATCGGAACAGCTGTTGCAAGCGGGCGAATCGGAACGTGGAATAGCTTGCCAAATGGGAAATATATAAGGAAAAACACAACAGATATTTGATGTATAATCGTTATATAATTATGAATAAATCCTTTTAGGAAGACATAAGAAATTGTAAGCATCAATCCTGTTACTGCTGCACCGAGCAATAAAAGAAGCGGTAAAATATCAAATTCAAATCGCTGCGTTACACGAACATCCTTATTCATTGTGCGGCGGATAAGCGCCATCGTTGCACCGATTAGCAGCATCATCGCAAAAATGTTGAGTGAATTGTACATAAGCTCTGCAACAAGGCCATGTGCCTGAATTTTCATCATCTGGCGGTTGAACACAATAACGCCATACGTATGAGCATCAATTAAAGTGAAACGAAACAAACCAAATGTTAAACCGAATGTAAAGGCTAAAGACCCAATACAGCCCCATGCAATTAAAAAGTGCTGCAATCCACGGTATATACCGCGTTTAAAAATAAATTTTTGCAAAAATATATTTTCAAATCCTGTTTTTAAAACAGACACAATATTTCGTTTGACACGATTGGATGACTTTAAGTTTTGTAAGCTCCGTTTCACAACCTGATGTGTTGCCGGCCTCGCGAACCAAAAACAAACACGGATTGTCATCCCAATTGCAAATACAATAGAAGAAAGCAAATACCCGAGCGTTGCTAAATCAATATGGGTAAACTGATCTGTTGCATACCACACTGTCAACACTAACAGCAATGTTATAACAAATGAATAAAACCGCGCTTTTGAATAAAACTTGCGCTCGATTATATTCATGTCATTCCCTCCCTTATTCTTGAAAGCCATCTTGTTGCTTTCATTATACGCATGAGTGAGCGGAATCACTGTGACGTACATCACATATTTGTTTGACAATGTCGTGACAGTTATCTGAACTATTGTGCAATATAAAAAGCAGCCATCATCAGATAGCTGCTTACTTCTATTCAATATTGCAATATGAAGCCGGACAATTTTCACAGTTGATCTCCCGCTTCAAATACTCTATATCATGAATGATAATTTTTCTTCCTTGAAAGGAAAGGATCCCCATCCCCTTTAACTCATTTAAGGAACGATTAACACTTTCCCGTGTTGTTGAACTAAAATTCGCTAAATCCTGATTCGTAATTTGCACATCAAGCAATATACCGTTTTCTACCGGCACACCGTAGCTGTTTGTCATACGAATTAGAGTGGAATAGAGCGCCCCCTTCTTCCCGTACAAGACAAGGTCACGAAATTTTGTATGCTGTTTGCGAATATGGTCCGTCATAACAGGCATAAAGTCCGCCGCAAACAGCGGATTTGTAAGCAATTCCCTTTCGATTGTTTCGTTCTTAATTACAAGTACTTCACTATCTTCGAGCGCGCGGCCGCTGAACAAATATTTTCCGTTTTTCGAAAAAATCATAAGTTCTCCCATAATTGAGTTTGGTCCGCACAAACGCAAGCAAAGCTGCTTTCCATCACCTGAAAGCTTATTGACTTGAAACTTTCCTTTTAGCACCACAAAAAATCGATCTCCGTCCTGGCCTTCTTGGAACAAATGTATTCCTTTCTTTATCTTCAGCGTTTGATATGCCAGTCTGGATAAGTGCTCTACACTCTCAGTGCTTAAAACTGTCGGCATGGATCTGCTCCCTTCTGTAGGTTATCCAAAATAACGCTGATATATAGAACGGGCTTCCGTAACATCCTTCGTTCCATGAATAAGCACCCTGCCGTCGCGGAATAGGACAATACGGTGTCCCTCTAGCTGCATCATCGCCAAATACGGATTGCTTTGAAGATCATATCCGGCACGCTTCATGTGCAAAGCAAGCTTTTCTAGCTCAAACGGCTTCGTACTCCGAAGCTGAACCGTATCCCTGCCGCATAAAACAGCTGCCTTGCTTCTATCTTCTTCCTTTAAAGCCGGATATGTTCTTTCTTCTCCGCACGATGGACATTTTTTATTCTTTCTCTTTCCGACACGCAAAAACATATTCTCATTATTCCAAATATCAAACAAAGCCAATGACGGTCGTACTGCTTGCATATTTCCAGTCAATATTTTCAATGCTTCTGCTGCTTGATAAGACACTGTCATACCAATGGCTGGACCAATTACACCAGCGGTATCACACGTTAAGCTGTAAGATGGAAGATGCGGGAGCAAACAGCGAAAGCACGGCGTTTGTCCTGGAATAATTGCCATCGATAACCCATAGCTTCCTGTACAAGAGCCAAAAATCCAGGGTATATTATATGTTTGCGATGCGTCATTAATAAGAAGACGTGTTTCAAAATTATCCGTCGCATCTATAATAACACCCACTCCCTGTTCGCAGAAAATGGTAATTTCATCAGGTGTAATGTCTAAAACATGCGCTGTAATTTCCACCTCGCTATTAATGCGGCTGAGCCTATTTTTCGCCGCAATCGCTTTTGGCATCCCTTGCTCAGCGTCACGTTCCTCATACAGCTGCTGCCGTTGCAGATTACTCCAGTCCACATAATCTCGGTCGACGATTGTAATTTTCCCCACGCCAGCTCGAACAAGCATTTCAGCGTTACCGCAGCCAAGCGCTCCGGCCCCAACAATGAGTACATGAGCCTGTCTCAGAAATTTCTGCCCTTGCTCTCCAATCGGTGCAAAAAGTGTTTGTCTTGAATATCGGTTCATGCTGATTACCCCTTTAAGCGTTTGTAATCACCATTTTTCCCGCCTGTTTTTTCCAGTAAATAAGTCGGTCCGATTACAATCCCCTTATCAATCGCCTTGCACATATCATAAATCGTTAAGGCGCAAACGGAAGCTGCCGTTAATGCTTCCATTTCTACGCCCGTGCTTCCCTTTGTTTTCACGAAGGACTCGATATGCAGTTCGTACTCATCACCACGCTCCTCCCAACGAAACGAAAGGTCTACTCCTGTTAAAGAAAGGGGATGGCACATTGGAATAATGTCCGCCGTTTTCTTTGCGCCCATAATACCTGCAACTTGCGCAACGGATAAGACATCTCCCTTTTTCACTTCTCCCTTTGTCATTTTTTCATATACTTCCTTTGAAACAATCACGCTCGATGCGGCATGTGCCGTACGTGCTGTTTCATGTTTTTCAGAAATATCAACCATGCGTGCTTTTCCTTCTGCATTGAAATGTGTAAATTCACTCATTGCTTCTCCTCCTTACCCTCCGCTTACCGGTGGAATCAGTGCCGCTGTATCACCTGCTTGAATTACATCCTCATCGTCGGCAAATTCTTCATTTACCGCAATCATAATACTTTTCGTATCAAGGAATTCGTATTTCTCTTCTAGCCGTTTTCTTAAGTTTGCTACTGTTATTGACTGCTCTTCTATTTGCAGCTCACGTGTGCCGAGCTGCTCACGTAAATGAGCGAATAATAGTACTGTAATCATTCTTCATTCACCTCAGGCTTGCCATTTTCATAGGAAATCGTTCCTTGCTGATTGCCAATCCAAAGCTCTCCATCTTCCCAATGCTCCTTTTTCCAAATCGGAACCATTTCTTTAATCCGCTCAATCGCATACCGATTTGCTTCATACGCATCCGCGCGATGCGGAGAAGACGTAGCAATGACAACCGCCGCTTCACCAATTTCCAATCGTCCAATGCGATGCACAATTGCAGATTTTGCGCCTGGCCATTTTTCTTCTATTTCTCTGCCGATTTGCTCTAGCTTTGCCTTTGCCATTGGAACATACGCTTCATATTCTAAATATAAAGTTCTTCTGCCCTTCGTGATCTCCCGCACCGTGCCGATAAAATTTACAACCGCACCTGCATTTCGGTGCATCACCTGCTCCGTTACCTCCTCAGCAGAAATAGGAGATGCTGTAATCTCAAACATGCTGTTTCCTCCCTATATAACCTTTTACCCATGTACAATACAGTTCCTCCTCTTGAATGGAGAAAACAGGGGCATCGCTTTCAAGCGGTATCCATGATAGTACCGCAATAATATTCGGAAGCCGCAATAGCTTTTGATCTTCCTCACTGCGAATGCATACAATTTTTTCATATTCCTTCTCTTTATATCCTTCAATAAGCAGCACATCAATACTAAGTGAACCGCACAGCTCTATCCACTGCTCTAATTGAAATTGTTGATCTTGAATGGCTGCCGCAAATGTTCCATCTCCCTCAACTGCAGCTGCAATGGCACCGGCCTGCATATGACGGGTCGAGTCCTTTCCTTCTGGAAGAGCTGGCTTCCCGCCGTGACCGTGATGCTTAAAGGAAGCAATACGCAGGCCATCCTTCGTTAAAAAAGAGATGATATTCTCTGCCGCTGTTGTTTTTCCGCTATTTTGATAACCGACAATTTGCAGGATGATAGGCTTCAGTCCCATTTCTTCATGCCATCCTGCCCTTCGATGAGTACAACCTCAACCATGCTTCCTGCCTGCCATCCTCTTGTACCGCCCGGCAGTACCATAAAACAATCCGCTCCCGGCAGCGAAGAAATGATATTGGACTTATCCTTCCCAGACGGCTGTACATACAAGCGTCCGCCTTCAAAGGATAGCTTGCTTCTCACAAAGCGTGTAAACGGATTTGCTTTTAGCACATCCTGCTTTAAGATTGCTGCTGCCTTTTGTAAATAGACATTCTCCATGCCGAGCATCGTTCGAATTACTGGTCTTGTAAATAATTCAAATCCGACATAGCAAGCGGACGGATTACCTGATAATCCGAACAGCAGCTGATCTCCCAGCACTGCTGCTGATGTAACACTTCCCGGACGCATCGCAATCTTATTAAATAGAAGCTCTGCACCAAGCTCTTTATAGACAGCTGGTATATAATCGAAATCTCCCACAGAAACACCGCCTGTAGTCACAACGATATCCGCTGCCCGCAGCGCTGCCTGCACCGTCTCCAACGTTTGTTCAAATGTATCCTTTACAACGCCAAAGGAAATCGGCTCGGCTCCGCTGCGAAGCGCCTGCGTGTAAAGCATAAAACCATTGCTGTTGCGGATTTTTCCCGGCATAAGCGGCTCACCCGTACCAAGAAGCTCGCTTCCCGTTGCAATAATGGCAACCTTTGGCTTTCGGGTAACGGGAACCTTCTCATATCCGAAGGTTGCTAATAACGCGATCACTCCCGCATTAATATACGTCCCCTTTGTAAGGATCCGTGCGCCCTCCTCTATATCCTCTCCGATGCTAGAAATATTTTCTCCCTCCCTCAGCTTTCGTTTTAGCTGAACGAATGTCTTACCGCCGTGCTCCTCTTCCTTTGTCAGCTCGCGCATAATTACAGCGTTTGCCCCTTCAGGAACAGCACCTCCTGTCATAATCTTCACTGCTTGTCCTTCCTGTACTGTACCATTCCACACCTCTCCAGCAGCCACTGTACCAAGAAGTTCTAGCCAAACAGGATTGCTTTCCCCTGCTTCCCTAGTCGAGCTTGCCCGAACAGCATAGCCATCATATGGAGAACGAATAAACCAAGGAACCGGATGAGGTGCATATACATCACGAGACAACACCCTGCCGGCACTCGCTGTTAATTCTATATACTCTTCTTCTATTTGTTTTGGAAACTGCATTAGCTTTGTCAACGCTTCTTCAATTGGAATCGGCTTTCGAAACAGCGTCAATGTAACCACCCCTTTTTTCCTATCTTTGTATTGTATTATCTTTTATCATTTTAGCCAAGAAGACTCCCTCCTCAATTTATGCGAAGGTGTGACAGCTCCAACAAATAGAGGGGAGAGTTCAATATTGTCATTTAAGATACATGCATTAGGTTACTCTTGCACGAATGATTACCACATGTTTAACTATAAAGAACTGCTTCTAGAGAAAGTGTGATACAAATCACACTTTCTCTAGGAAAATCGTGTCTTGAAACAAATTTGTCATAAAGAAAACTCGCCGATTGGCAAGCCGTTAGGCGAAGACAGGGGCGTAGTTGCACTTATACTTTACCTCTAAAATTTCCAACTACATCGAATTTACTTCTAGCTGGAAATTTGTACTTTCTTAAAGTGTAAAGAAAGCTTAACTAGCACAAGCCTTGGAAAGGTTGGCAGCCTAGCTGCACTTATACTTTATTCTTGAAATCTCCTACTGCATCGAACAGCTCCCCAGTTGGAATTTTATAATGTCTTAAAGTATAAAAAAGCAGCCGATTTCCTTGATACGAAATCGGCTCACGGTAAATTCCTATATTCTTCCCTTGTATTCACATTTATGAATGATTGCGTGTTTGCCCCTAACTTCTCCTCTGTCACATATACAACTGTACACAGAGAGAGGAGGTCCTTCATGCTTCGTTTACCTTCTCGTAAAAGCTGCTCCAGCTTCTCTTTGATGCTTTTGTGATAGCATGCGAGCAGCGGCTGCGTCCGTCCATCTACGATCGGCACAACCGCGTCCACATTTCCCTTTACTTCACCCATTATGCTCATTATGATTTCATTCGTTACAAGCGGTACATCACAAGGCAATACAATATACCAATCCCCAGCAGCTGCTTCCATCCCGGTTAAAATACCAGCGAGCGGTCCCATGCCGCGATACTTTTCCAAATCCTCACGCACAACAATTCCAGGTATATGAACCAGCTCCTTAAGGTGGCTAACTACAACAATTTCATCCACGCTCGGCTGCAGTGCGCCGATAGAATAGGATAGAAACGGCTTTCCCTTCCAAATTTGAAGCGCCTTTGGTTCCCCGAAGCGCCGTGACTGTCCGCCAGCTAATACAATGCCCGCCGTCTTCATTGACGGTTCAATTCCCATACAACATGCCCAAGCTCCGGCAAGATGAGCTTATTCATTGCAAGACGGACTGCACCGGTAGAGCCCGGCATGGAAAATACTGCTTTTCTATCAATGGTACCAGCAATTGCACGGCTCATGATCGCTGCACTGCCGATATCCTCTGTGTAGCTTAGCATCCGAAATAATTCGCCAAATCCTACAATTTCCTTCTCAATCAGTTCGCGCACCGCTTCAATCGTTACATCTCTTCTCGTAATGCCCGTACCGCCGTTTGTAAGGACAACGTCAATATGGGCATCGCGGCAGCCGGACAACACAGCCTGCTGAATACTTTCTTTATCATCCATTACAATCTCATAGGCGCCAACTGTTATACCATGCTCTTCAAGCAATCTAATCATAGCTGCACCACTTTTATCGGTTTCCTTTGTTCTTGTATCCGAAATCGTAATCACCTTGCAGCAAACATGCTGCGCTCCCCGTCTTTTATGCTCCTGTACGCTCATACACTGTCTCCTTCTTACCCGCCGATATATGACATTTCGATCGGCTTTCTTTGCTTTCCTCCTTTATAATAGGAGGAACGCTCCTCAGAATAACGATCATCACGCTTTTCCCACGTCCCGCGCAGCTTTTCAAACAGCTCTTCATCTGAAGCACCAGAACGAACAAACTCCCGAAGCGGTGTTCCCTTTTCTGCAAACAAACATGTATATACATGACCATCAGCTGATAACCGGGCACGCGTGCATGATGAGCAAAAGGCTGCTGAAACAGAGGAAATAAAACCAACTTCTGCCTCAGTACCTACATAGCGATACCGTTTCGCCACCTCTCCCGCATAATCGGGAGCAACAGGCTCAAGCGGCATCTCGCTATGAATCATATCGTGAATTTCCTTACTTGTAACTACCTCATCAAGCTTCCAATTATTCGTTGAACCAACATCCATAAATTCAATGAAACGAAGCGTAATGCCTTTTTCCCTGAAAAAACGCGCCATCGGTAATATTTGCGAATCATTCATACCCTTTTTCACAACCATATTAACCTTTACCTTTAGCCCAGCTTGCAAGGCTGCTTCGATCCCCTCTAGAACTCTTTCGGAACGAACACCTACTCCATTCATTTTCGTAAATATATCATTATCGAGCGCATCAAGACTCGCATTAATTCTTTGGATACCCGCTTGCTTCAAAATCGGTGCATATTTCTTCAGTAAAAGACCATTCGTTGTAAGAGATAGATCCTTCACTCCATCGATTGCCGCAAGCATCTCGATAAGCACAGGTAAATCCTTGCGAAGGAGCGGTTCTCCCCCAGTCAACCGGATTTTCTCTACGCCAAGGCGGACAAATTGCTTCGCAAGCCGAGTAATCTCTTCAAAGGTGAGCAGTTGTTCGCGCGGCATAAAGCAGTGATTCGAACCAAATTCCTCAATTGGCATACAATAGATGCAGCGAAAATTACAGCGATCTGTCACCGAAATACGTAAATCACGAAGCGAGCGTTTATGCATATCCTGTACTTTTCTATCTTCCATCGCAGCGCTCTCCTTTCCGACACTCTTACTCTTGTTAGAACATCCTTTTATTGTAACGCTGAAACTCTATAAATTCCAATATAAACATCTCTATTATAAGAAAAATGAAAACAATCTGACTTTCTCATCGAGCGGAAACCTCTCCCCACAGCGAGAAGTGTAGATAGCATCTAAACCTCTTATTTCCTTATACGCTAAACAAAAAAAGGGAAAGAGTAACCTTTCCCTTTAGCATTAGCATTTTATTTCCGCATTCTTTCTTTGATAAAAATACCAGTTTAATACAAAGGAAATGACATAAAAGGCGATGAAGAAATAGAGTGCTGTTGCATGTGTTCCTGTTGTTTTTACAGACCATCCAAACAATTTCGGAATAAAGAAGGAGCCATACGCCGCAAATGCTGCCGTGAACCCTAATACTGGCGCAGCTTCTTTAGCAGGGAAAATGTTCGGAATCATTTGGAATGTAGAACCAGACCCTAGGCCAGCCGACACGAACAGTACAAGGAAGGATGCTAAAAAGCCGTTAAAATCCTTTTGACCCAAGAAATGAATCACACCTAGTGCTCCAATTGCCATAATAACAATCGTGAATGCTGTTACTTTAGAGCCGCCGAATTTATCAGAAATCCAGCCGCCAACTGGACGAGCTGCCGCTGCCAGCAACGCACCTAAGAAGGCAAGCGATAATTTCTCAGGGAACTGCGCTTTTAATAATAACGGAAATGCTGCAGAATACCCGATAAAGGAACCGAATGTTGCAACGTATAACCAAGTCATAATCCAAGTATGCTTACGCTTTACAATCACAAATTGTGCTGCTGGAGACTGCTTCACACCTGGAACATTATCCATTCCAAATAATGCTGCAAGTGTTACAATGATAATCGGAATGACCCAAATAAATGCTGCGTTTTGCAGCCAAAGTTCTTGGCCATTTTTCAATACTTGCCCTTCGCCGCCGATTGCTGCGAATGTGCCTGTTGTAATAATTAAAGGTGTAACAAACTGTACAACGGATACACCCATATTTCCTAAACCGCCGTTAATACCAAGCGCTGTACCTTTTTCTTTTTTCGGGAAGAAAAAGCTGATATTCGCAACGGAAGAAGAAAAGTTTCCGCCGCCAAGTCCGCAAAGCGCCGCTAATAGAAGCATAACAGAATATGGTGTGTCTGGATTTTGTACCGCTATTCCAATTCCAATTGCCGGAACTGCAAGAATTGCTGTCGAAAATACAGTCCAGTTACGTCCGCCAAATTGTCCCACACCGAATGTGTATACGAAACGAAGCGTTGCGCCGACAAGACCCGGAATTGCCGCTAAGGTAAATAATTGCTCTTGCGAAAAGGAAAAACCGATATCATTTAATCTTACTGCAACAACAGACCAAATTTGCCAAACGATAAAAGCGAGCATTAACGCTGGAACAGAAATCCAAAGATTTCGTGTCGCGTGACGCTTTCCTTCCGCTGCCCAAAATGTTGGATTTTCTGGATCCCAGTTTGCACCGATACGACTCTGCTTTTTCTTAACCTGTTTTCCTACAACAGTCGCCATATACATTCCCCTCTCTGCATTTGAGTTATTTTCATTTCAATTTGGATAAGATGGAGTGCGCTCTCTATGCTCTTATCTTATAGTGGTTACAGAAAAAGAAATGTGATATTTATCACAAAAACAGGCCTATCTGTGACCATGTTCACAGAATATTCATCACCAGTAAGCCATAATAAAAGTACTATATAATTAAGGAGGCTTCACAATGTTAAAGGCAAGAGTTACATATCAGAATGGCAATCCTGAAGAGTATATACAAACACTTATCACAAACACTTTAGACAAATTGATTACAACAAAGGTGCGTGAGGAAACAAAGGAGATCACTGTTTCTTTTTCCGAAAAGCTCTCGTACGCACAATACGCCTTAATTCACCGCTTTCTTGTCATGCTTTCGAAAAAAACAAATGGACGTGTCTTCGATAAAGGCAGTATGCTTGGCTATTTAATGGACGGAACGCCCGCTTATATCGTAACAAATTGGGATGAGTGGAGCCGCTTTTTGCATGAAAAAAAGCTGCATTCCTCACAGGGGGAATATGTCCATGTCTATGCGGACGGCGAACTTCTGGACAGCGGCATTCTACTGGAATATGAGATGAGTAAAGAAGGAGAAGCATTTGCAATTACAAGCTGCACATTGCTTACGTCTGAAGGAGAAGCAACGATTCACGGTGAGGCGCTCGTATTAGAGGCAGAACAGAGGTTTTAACAAAAAAACAAGCAAAGACTTACTCCTTTGCTTGTTTTTTTGTTAGACTTTAAGATTATAAATTGCAAATGCAACTATGTCTTCGCTTAACGGCAAGTGTTCTTTACACACTTTATGAAAACATGTGAGTAAACCAATACATATGATAGAGAAGCAACACAGCATACACTATACATGCACCGTGTGCCATTCGAGAAATAAAAGCATTTGTTTTCACCTTTGGGTACAAAAACAGCAGGAGCAGCGGCAAAACGATTTTCCATCCATAAAACAATGCCACATCCGTCTCGTACAACAGCTTGGCAATCGGATTTTCCTCCTCAACAGCTTGGGAACGTAAACCAATATCAGTAAAATACGCATCTAAAAAGCTAAGCAGGACAAGAAGCCTTACAGTTGGCATAGCCACTCTCCTTTTTGTACCATCATTCTATGGTACATGTCTTTTTATTCCTTGCTCTCTCCCATGCCGGTATGCTCGCTGCTCGAACGAAAAAAGCTTTAAGAATGTATGCAACCAGATACTTTCTTTTCAGCTACTCTCTCTGCCCTAATTGCTGCAGCGTCTCAAGCAGCACAGATGCAATATTGTCATACTCTTCTGCCATACGAAAATACAAACTGCGTAAAAACATTTTGATGTTTTGCGTTACAATATCCCTAGTCGGCTGCATGGCTTCTTCTGTTTCAAGAAAATTCACAATCCAAGCTGCCAGATATATTTCATTAATAAGCCCCTTTTCCCAAAGCGCGAGCACTGCACCTACAAAATGCTCATCTTCGAAATGAGCATATACTTGCTCCCCATTACACACCTTTTCCTTAATCGCTTCCAGCATCGCATAGGCAAGCGATGCCTGCTCCTCTGTTAAGCAACGGGCAATTGCAGTAAGCGCATCGGCTGCGTGGGCAATAGGCTTTGCACTTCCTTTTCCTTCTATGTAGCCTCTTATATCTTGTTCTAAGTACATATACTCTATCATTTGCTCGGCAACGCTCTCTAGCTGCGTCTCTGATAAAAATGGATCACGCTCATGGTAGGATACAATGGCTGCTGAAAGAGAAGCTGAAGCAGCACGGCGAAACACAGAATCCGTTCCATTCTCTCCGATCCCATACAATAAATAATCCGGGCTAATTGCTTGAAGCAATAAACCTCTTAGCTCCTTATGACGAAAGACTCCGTTTGCAATCCAGTTTTTCAGCACCTTACCAATCAACTCACGGAAATCAGCATCGGTTGATCCAATTTCCTCCATTATAATTTGTGCATACGGATAGGCATCCGTATCATCTGGCACCGCGTAGCCATGATCTCGAATAAGACAAAGCTCCGCCTGTACAGTATGTTGCTCCATTTCACAATCCCGCCTTCTATACAACCGTAGATGTATTTTTGCTATGTTAAACCACAACTCAAGCATATAACATGCAGCAAAAGTAATGCTACTCTTTTCATATAAAAGCCTTGAGTCATATTCTCTAACTCAAGGCTTTTTGCATGTATCATGGAACTGCAGCCGAATGGGCGTATCATTCTTCTGCTGCTCTCCTCTAGCTTATAGCTGTATATCATGTACCTTCTCATCGTACATTCTTTGTATTTGCACTTTATGTACGACAGAATGCATAATTCTTTCATGTTCATACTCTTTGGAGGTAGTCCAAACTACACCGCTTAGGAATATACACAGACAAAGCAGCCAAAATAAATAAGCAATTTTATTAATCATTGCAGCCCACCCTTTCTCTTCCCCTTACACTGCTTATGCTCCATAAGGGGAACGAACTGAAAATGCATCTGCAAACTTATTGTTTGAGGAAAGTAAACAATACAATCATTCCTTTTTTTCGCAATTTAAGAAAGCGGAGACGTTCTGGTTAGCTGGGGCAGACCAACAGCCCGTGCACAAAATGCACGGCTCAGGCGAAGCGAGGTCATACAAGTATTCCGTGGATTCTTTATCACTAAAGGCGCTTTTGCCAACCTACTTGGGGAGGATGAGTTGACTGCGAAGGGTTAGACAAATCCAAGAAAGTTCCTTAAATTGTAAAAAAGACCCATGCGTTGCATGGATCTTTTTTACAATGATTATAGTCCTGCTTGCTGACGAAGCGCATCCGCTTTGTCTGTACGCTCCCAAGTAAGGTCGAGCTCGTTGCGGCCAAAATGACCGTACGCTGCTGTTTGCTTGTAGATCGGGCGGCGCAAGTCAAGCATTTTAATGATACCCGCTGGACGAAGGTCGAAGTTTTTGCGAATTAAATCAACTAATACATCTTCAGTTACTTTGCCTGTTCCAAATGTATCAACGGAAATAGATACTGGCTGCGCTACGCCGATTGCGTATGCAAGCTGCACTTCCGCTTTTTCTGCAAGCCCTGCTGCTACGATATTTTTCGCAACATAACGAGCTGCATATGCTGCAGAACGGTCTACCTTTGTAGGATCTTTACCGGAGAACGCACCACCGCCGTGGCGGGCATATCCGCCATACGTATCAACGATGATTTTACGTCCTGTCAAACCAGCATCGCCTTGTGGTCCGCCAATTACGAAGCGGCCTGTTGGATTGATAAAGTATTTTGTATTTTCGTCAACAAGCTCGGCCGGAACAACTGGCTTAATTACATATTCTTTAAGGTTACGCTCGATTTGCTCGTGCGTTGCTTCTGGATGGTGCTGCGTGGAGATAACGATTGTGTCAACACGAACTGGCTTGCCATTTTCATCGTACTCAACCGTTACTTGCGTTTTACCGTCCGGACGAAGGTACGGTAATGTATCATCCTTGCGCACTTCCGTTAAACGGCGGGATAGCTTGTGTGCAAGAGAGATTGGAAGAGGCATAAGCTCTTTCGTTTCGTTACATGCAAAGCCGAACATTAAACCTTGGTCGCCCGCGCCGATTGCTTCAATTTCTTCATCAGACATAGAGCCTTCGCGTGCTTCTAGTGCTTTATCTACACCCATTGCGATGTCAGCAGACTGCTCGTCAATGGAAGTTAATACTGCACATGTCTCAGCATCAAAACCATATTTCGCGCGAGTATAGCCGATTTCACGAACTGTTTCACGAACAATTTTCGGAATGTCTACATATGTAGAAGTTGTAATTTCCCCTGCTACTAGCACTAAACCCGTTGTTACCGTTGTTTCACAAGCTACACGTGCATTGGGATCGTTTGTTAAAATCGCATCCAAAATAGAATCTGAAATTTGGTCACAAATTTTGTCCGGATGTCCCTCAGTTACGGACTCAGACGTGAAAAGACGACGCTTGTTTGTCATTGGTAAACCTCCCTTAATCTATTGCGTACGGAACTCATCCCTAAATTAAATTGTCATACGACATTCTTAAAATTCCCAAGAAAGCAAAATAAAAAACCTTCCCATTCGAGGAAAGGTTGAATGTGTCATTTCTTTGCCTTTCACTCTTATCGTTCAAGACATTCATGCCTTGCATCAGGTTGAGCACCTTTACCTATTCGGTGAGGTTGCTGGGCTTCATAGGGCCTGTCCCTCCGCCAGCTCGGGATAAGAGAGTATCCGTCTAAAGGATATAGTATAGAAATAACATAACTTTGTCAATTCATTATCTGCACATTTTAGCAAAAAAATCCTATCTATTTATGTGATGATAAATGCAGGCAAAACAAGTCCAATGGTTCACATCAATTCTCTGCAAAATATCCTTTATTAATTTTTGTCGAAGGAAAAACATTCAAAAAGGTGCAAATGTACAAACAATTATCAATAAATAGTATACATTATTTATTTTAATGTGTTATACTTTTTGTAGATGATGTGAGATATTTCTCTATAATTTAAACAAAGGATGGTTTTGATGATGAGTACTGTGAATGTCCAAATCGAGTTACATGAACTATTGAATGGAAGCAATGCACATGTGCAATTAAGCGTACCGCAATTAGTAGAAAAGGTTTTGATGAGAGAAGAGGGAAATCTAACTTCTACAGGTGCTGTTTCTGTTTCAACTGGGAAATATACAGGACGTTCTCCGAGAGATAAATTTATCGTTCACGAAGCATCCGTCAAAGATAAAATTGATTGGGGCGTAGTGAACCAAGCAATTTCTGAAGAAACCTTTCATCACTTATACACAAGAGTGCTGGAATATTTAAAAGAAAAAGAGGAGCTTTTCGTATTCAAGGGCTTTGCAGGTGCAGACCGTAACTCCCGCCTTCCGATTCAGGTTGTAAATGAATTTGCGTGGCACAACTTATTTGCACATCAGCTATTCATCCGTCCAACGGAACAAGAGCTTGCAAACCATGAGGCGCAATTTACCATCATATCTGCTCCAACGTTCAAGGCAGATCCAGTACTTGATGGAACAAAATCCGAGGCTTTCATTATCACCTCCTTTGAAAAGCGTATTGTGCTGATTGGAGGTACAGAGTACGCGGGAGAAATGAAGAAATCCATTTTCTCCATTATGAACTACTTGCTTCCAGAGCAGGACATCCTTTCTATGCACTGCTCGGCCAATGTAGGAGAAGAAGGGGACGTAGCATTGTTCTTCGGCTTATCCGGTACAGGAAAAACAACATTATCCGCTGATCCGAATCGTAAATTAATCGGCGATGATGAGCACGGATGGTCTGACAACGGTGTGTTCAATATTGAAGGCGGCTGCTATGCAAAATGCGTAAACTTGTCCCGTGAGAAGGAGCCGCAAATTTTTGATGCGATTACATTCGGTTCTGTATTGGAAAACGTTGTGTTAGATAAAAATACTAGATTTGCAGATTACGACAATGTCTCCTTAACGGAAAATACGCGTGCTGCGTATCCGATTGAGGCAATCGAAAACATTGTGCTTCCAAGCGTAGCTGGCCATCCGAACACAATTGTATTTTTAACAGCCGATGCATTCGGCGTACTGCCTCCTATCAGCAAATTAACGAAGGAGCAGGCGATGTACCATTTCTTAAGCGGCTACACAAGCAAACTGGCTGGTACAGAGCGCGGCATCACATCTCCGCAGGCAACGTTCTCAACATGCTTTGGCTCTCCGTTTCTGCCGCTAAATGCGTCCCGCTACGCAGATATGCTCGGCGAAAAGATCGAAAAGCATGGCGTAAAAGTATTCCTTGTGAATACCGGCTGGACGGGCGGAGAATACGGCACTGGAAAACGTATGAAACTTGCGTATACACGCGCAATGGTGCAGGCTGCGCTAAACGGTGAGTTAGACCGCATAGAAACGGTAAAGGATGATATTTTCGGTCTTGAAATTCCGATTCATGTGCCAGGCGTTCCAGATGATGTATTAACACCTGAAAAAACATGGGCTGATAAAGCTGCATATAAAGTAAAAGCATTAGAGCTTGCGGCTCAATTTAAAGAAAACTTCAAAAAGTTCACAACAGTTCCCGAGCGTACAGTGAAGCTTGGCGGACCAATCTTGTAGCATTTCGTCTAATACCGCTTCGGGAAAGCTGTATCTTCCGACAAAACCCTAGCTTTCCCGAAGCGATCATATTAGAAAAAGAGCAGCCTCCCGACAGGCTGCTCTTTTCTATATACTCCTAGCCGCTTCACTTCCGGTACAAGCAAAAATTTTTCTGGGCGCTCACACATGGGCGCTTTTTCACATACAGTAAAATAGGCTTACTTTAGGAGGTGCATCTATGAAAAAGCTTGTTACTGTATTGACAATCATGATGTTAAGCTTCTTTACGTTTGTAGCATGCAATCAAACAAAACAAGTGAAACTGCAAAAGGTTCGTATCGGAGAAGTAACGCACTCCTTATTCTACGCACCGTTATATGTGGCGTTACAAAACGGATATTTCAAGGATGAAGGACTGGATATTGATTTACAAACAACAGCCGGCGGCGATAAAACGATGACTGCGCTTCTTTCAAACGGCATCGATATCGCTCTTGTTGGCTCAGAAACATCTATTTATGTGTATAACCAAGGGGCAAAGGATCCTGTTATCAACTTTGCGCAGCTCACACAAACAGATGGAACGTTTCTCGTTTCACGCAAAAAGCTCGACTCCTTTAACTGGAGCGATTTAGAAGGAAGCACATTCCTTGGTCAGCGAAAAGGCGGCATGCCGCAAATGGTTGGGGAGTACGTCTTGAAGAAATATGGCATCAACCCACAAAAGGATTTAATTTTGATTCAAAACGTTGAATTTGCCAATATTGCAAATGCATTTGCCTCTGGTACAGGTGACTTTGTACAATTGTTTGAGCCAACGGCAAGTATTTTTGAAAAAGAAGGAAAGGGCTATATCGTTGCATCCTTTGGCAAAGAGTCCGGCAAGGTTCCCTATACATCCTTTATGACAAAAGAAAGCTATTTAAAAGACAACAAGGAGGTCATAGAGAAATTTACAAGGGCCCTCTATAAGGCGCAGCAATGGGTGGATACCCACAGTCCAGAGGAAATTGCAAAAGCGGTAACGCCATTTTTCAAGGATACACCACAGGATATTATCATTAAAGTCATTGAGCGCTATAAAAACCAAAACTCTTATGCGACAAATCCGATTTTAGATAACGAAGAATGGAACAACCTGCAAAACATTATGAAGGAAGCTGGCGAGCTGCCAAAGGAAGTGCCGTACGAGGTATTAGTGGACACTTCCATCGCGGAAAGCGTCATTAACCAATAGGAGTGATTCCGCATGAGCTTTTTGACGATCCAAAATTTATACCATTGCTTTTTCGATGCCAAGGAAGCGAGGCTCGTGCTGGCTGATATTCATCTTCAGGTGGAGCAAGGAGAATTCATTTCTTTCTTAGGACCAAGCGGCTGCGGCAAGACAACTCTTCTTTCTATCATCGCTGGATTGCTTCGGCCGCTAGATGGAATAATCGAGATTGAGGGAGAGCGTGTATGGAAGCCGACCTCCTCAATCGGCTACATGCTCCAGCAAGATTACTTGTTTCCGTGGAAAACAATTGAAGAAAATATAATGACAGGTCTTCACATTACCGGAACGTATAATGAAGAAAAAAAGCTAAAAACACTGAAGCTGCTTGGTGAAGTCGGACTCGAAAATGTAGAAAGGCTGTATCCGCGCCAACTGTCGGGCGGTATGCGGCAACGGGCCGCGCTCGTACGCACACTTGCTACCAATCCAAAAATGCTGCTGCTGGATGAACCGTTCTCAGCCCTGGACTACCAAACAAAAATTAAACTAGAGGAGCTCGTGTACGCCTTACTGAAGCAGTTTAAAAAAACAGCTATCCTGGTCACCCATGATATAGAAGAAGCGATTTCCATGAGTGACCGCATTTTTCTGCTTCACACCAATCCCGGCCGCATTGCCAAAACAATCCTCGTCCCTGAGGACATTCGTTTGCTTTCCCCATTTCATGCGCGCCAGCACCCGAAATTCGGGCAGCTATTTCAATCTATATGGAAGGAGCTGGAGAGGCTTGAAGTATAAAAATTTAGATTTATCCTTCCTTCATCGCACATATACGCAAAAAGAACAGAAGAAAAGGCAAGCCATTTTATTATTACAGATTTTTATATTAGTTGCCTTCTTTATTTTTTGGGAAACTGCAAGCCGCACCCAGTGGATTGACCCGTTGCTCTTCAGTTCTCCCTCCAGCATTTTTAACATGATGGCTGACAAGATAATGGACGGCTCGCTGTATCCGCATATTTGGACGACGCTTTTAGAAACATTTGCCGGCTTTATCCTCGGCACTGTCCTCGGAACGCTTATTGCAACTATATTATGGGCTGTACCGTTTCTTGCTAAGGTTCTCGATCCATATCTTGTTGTATTAAACGCCATGCCAAAGGTAGCACTCGGACCAATTATTATTGTTGTTTTCGGACCAACTATTACATCCTCGATCGCCATGGGGGTAATTATCTCCATCATCATTACGATTCTTGTTATTTACTCCGCATTTCGTGAGGTGGACCCGAATTATTTGAAGGTGCTGCAAACGTTTGGAGCCAGTAGACGACAATGCTATCAACAGGTTATACTTCCAGCTTCACTGCCGATTATTATTTCAACCTTAAAGGTAAATGTTGGACTTTCCTGGGTCGGCGTTATTTTTGGCGAACTTCTTGTTTCTAAGCAAGGTTTAGGATACTTAATTAGCTACGGCTTTCAGGTATTCAACTTTACCCTCGTTCTCATGAGCGTGTTGCTTACGTGCGTATTTGCTACTGTTATGTATGTGCTCGTCGAATGGTTTGAACATATATTGAATCGACATATCCAGTAAAGCATATAAAAAAACTCGCTGATTGGCGAGCCATTAGGCGAAGACAGGAGCATAGCTGCACTTACAATTTATACTCAGTGTAAAAACAGACCAAGTCCACATGAACTGCACCCCAATTGGTTCAGTTCAACACGGCTCGGTCTGTTTTTATATGTAAATCAGCTTTAGAATTCCCGTACTTTTCTCTCTATCGTCCCTGAGGAATTTAAAAAATGCTGTTGAATATACATTAAGCTGTGTTGCAGCACATCATCACGCATAATAAAGCTAAAGCGCTTATCCTCTTTAATATCATCTGGTATCGTCTTAAGCAGAACCGGTCCATTTGTTTCATTGTAATGCGTATAATCCTGTAAATCGCTAATCGTAGCAAAATAAATATTCTTAATGATAATTTTATCCTTTCCTGAGACCTTATACTGTCCTATGTATTGTAACTGGGACACGATCCCTCCAGTCTCTTCCCGCACTTCACGCACAGCAGCTTCTTCAGGCTTCTCCCCGGCCTCTACCTTTCCTCCTGGAAATTCTAATCCGCGTCGCAAATGATGCGTCAGCAGCCATTCATCTTCATGACGACAAACAACCCATACGTGCTTGGGCTCATGGGAAAACGGACGATCTTCGAAGGATAATTGTACTGTATTGTGGTAATAATCTTTAAAAGTGTACATTCACACGCTCCCCTAACAATTGTGGCGAATTTTTCTTACCACAAATTGTAGCACATTCTTCGCGCCTATGCCTATTATTACAGCCCGTCTATAATACCTAATTGCGCGATGATTTCTTGTGTCTCCTGATCACTCAGGCTATAAATCATTCGATACGCTTTTTGAAGGCTGTCGTCATATTCATGGTTTTCCGGGTCATGATGATACTCAAGGAACGGAATATGCGATCTGACGAAGGTTTTTAAATCTGCCCGATACGCTTCATCAAAATATTGACGAAGCTGCACAATCTCCATATCATTTGCCTGAATTTCAAAGCTATATGTGTTCGCGGATTTCACCTTAGAAATCTCACCGTCTGCAATTGATACATAATATGTTTGTTTCTCCATTTGCTGTCCCTCACTTTGTGAAATACTGCGTTGCCTTAAACAGCGTGATTGGCTTAATAAACGCTGATGATTCCTCTATTCTTCATTGTTCCTAACAATGCGAGAAATATGCAGAACACTGCAGACATGGTACTATTGAGGAGAAGGGGAGGGAAATGGAGATGTTTCATATACTGGTGATTTCCGTAATTGTGGTGATTGTGGTGCTGCTTTTATCTGTTCTCACAATCAATAAGGGCTATTCTTACAAGCACTCTGTGGATCGTGCCGAAGATAGCCCTTATGTAAAACAGGACGAGGACAAGCCCTCAGTTCATTAACCGAATACTTTTTCCAACTCGGCTTTTTCTTGTTGTAGCCAGAAGTTCATGAGGCGCTTAGCACCTTCTAAGTCATGAAGCTTCGCCTGCCCGCACTGTGTTTCATTTGCAGCTGGCACCTCTGCCACTTCAACCGCATCCTTCATCGTGTCTTCCAATAGATCAATGATTTCACGAACTGTCGGCGTACCGCTTACAACAAGATAAAAGCCAGTTTGGCATCCCATTGGAGAAATATCGATAATATCAAAATGGCCGTACTTTTCTACGTGCTTTCTTAAGTTATAAGCAAGTAAATGCTCTAATGTATGAATCACATCAGGCTTCATTGCCTGCTTATTCGGCTGACAAAAACGAATATCAAACTTATTCACAACGCCGTCGCTTCCTACATGGTGAACACCGCAATGTCTCACATACGGCGCTTTTACAATATTATGATCAAGCTCAAAGCTTTCTACTGATGGCATAATCAAATCCTCCTTTTTTTTTTAGTGCTGCATCTTATTCAGATACACTCCATAATGATATTCGAAAGTGAGGGTTTGGTAAAGAATACTGTCTAAAACGACTTATCTCTACCTGTTTACAGGCATAAAAAACATACAATAAAACGAAAAGGAGCAAGCTCATGAAATCTATTCTTCTCGCATTGATTCGCTTTTATCAGCTCGTAATATCCCCAATAAAGCCGCCGACATGCCGTTTTTATCCTACATGCTCGCACTATGGCTTAGAGGCTATCCGCCGTCACGGCGCAGCAAAAGGCGGCTGGCTCACATTCAAACGCATTTGTAAATGTCATCCGTTTCATCCGGGCGGCTTTGACCCCGTCCCGGAAAAATCGGATAAAGGCCATTAGGCTTCGTACCCGTTCTCAATTAAGTCAAGACGCCCTGTTTTTGGATCAATGACTAATCCATGAACCGGCACGCCTTCTGGCATTAATGGATGCTGCCGTATAATATTCACACTGTGCTTAACGCTATCCTCTACGCTTTCAAAGCCATGTAAGAAGCGATCTAAATCAATACCAGAAAAACGAAGCGTATCAAGTTTCTCTTCTGAAACACCGCGCTCCTTCATTTTCTCGATTGTCTTTTGTGCCTGCAAACTTGCCATGCCGCAATCATAATGGCCAATGACACACACCTCGTCAGCGCCAAGCTCGTACAAAGCAACAAGAACACTGCGCATAATACTACCAAACGGATGGGCAATGACAGCCCCAGCTACCTTTATCATTTTTATATCCCCATTGCGAAGATTCATCGCCTTCGGAAGCAGTTCAACAAGTCTTGTATCCATGCAAGAAATAATAACGAGCTTTTTATCTGGATATTTATCTGTCTGGAATTTCTCATATTCTTTTTCCTGCACAAACTTCTCATTAAAAGTTAACACTTCATGTAACAACGTCATACATAACTCCTCCTTTTTCTAATCTTCTCTTTCTTGAAAAAACAAGTCAAGAGAAGAGCTTAAAAAATAGACAATGATTTGCATTACACTTTTTACACATGACAAAAACTTACCATAGTTCACATACACTTCCGTAACATTTTTGCCACAATTTGCTCACTCCTTCACTATACCGTAAATCACAGAATATAAAAAGGAGTTAAACTTGTTCATAACGGATTTTCAAGCACGATTGTTTGCATCGTAATGTCCTTTAATCGCTTGCGATTCACTTCATACCCGAGACCAGATGCCGATGATACACACACTCTCCCATTGGATAGCTTTATCTCAGGAATAATCACATCCTCCTCCCAGTGACGCGAGGAAGCCGAAATATCTCCCGGAATCGTGAAATTTGGAAGAGAGGCAAGTGCCACATTTTGTGCGCGGGATATACCTGTCTCAATCATACCTCCGCACCAAACAGGAATATGATGCGCTTGGCAAAAATCGTGAATGCGAATAGCCTCGGTCAGTCCTCCGACTCGGCCTGCTTTAATATTTACAATACGGCAGCTTCCGAGCGTAAGCGCCATGCGTGCATCCTCAAAGGAATGGATACTTTCATCTAAGCAAATGGGTGTGTGCAGCTCTTTTTGCAGCAGTGCATGGTCCAAAATATCATGATCTGATAATGGCTGTTCAATCATCATCAGTCCAAATTCATCAAGCTTCTTTAGCTGCGCCTTGTCTTGCAGCGTATAAGCTGAGTTGGCATCAGCCATTAAAGGAATATTAGGAAACTCCTGACGAATCCCTTGCAGCAGCTCATAATCATATCCTGGCTTAATTTTCACTTTAAACCTTTGATATCCCTCTGCGGCATATCGTTCGATTTGCCCGAGCATGCGCGGCAGCGTATCAATCCCAACTACCACTCCTACTTCAATGTCGCTGCGTACGCCGCCAAGCACCGCTGCGAGCGGCTGATTCTTATGCTGTGCATATAAATCCCAAACAGCCCCCTCAAGCCCCGCTTTTGCCATATTATTTCGCTTTACATTTGAAAATAGCTGAGGCAGCTCACTTGGGTGGTCAATGTTCTTACCTAGCAAGATAGGAACAAGAAATTCCTGCAGCATATGTAATGCCGTTTGAACGGTTTCCTCCGTATACCAAGGCTGTGAAAAGGCAACAACCTCTCCCCAGCCGATGCGTCCATCCACATCCTCCATTTCGATTAAAACGCTCTCCCGCTCCCGATATGTTCCATAGCTTGTTGCAAACGGAGAAACCAGCTTCATTTCCGTAACATAGAGCGTGACTCGCTTAATTTTCATACGAATTCTCCCTCAATCTTTGCTTGAGCTCACGACGCAATAGCTTGTTAGAAGCATTGCGCGGAAGGGCATCTACAAATTGAATCTCCCGCGGAACTTTATAGCGGGCCAGCCTTTTGCCGCAAAACGCAAGAAGCTCCTTCTCCGTGACACGGCTCACCTCTGCTTTTCGAACAAACGCAACAGGCACTTGCCCCCACATTTCATCCTCCCTCCCAACAACGCCTGCTTCCTCAACGTCAGGATGAGCGAGAAGCACCTCTTCAATTTGGGCAGGATAAATATTTTCTCCTCCAGAGATAATAAGGTCGCTTCGGCGGTCGAGCACATACAAAAATCCATCCTCATCCACATAGCCAATATCGCCTGTTCGGAGCCAGCCATTCTCTAAATGTGACTCCCGCTTGAAGTATCTTTTTGCAACGTTCGGTCCTTTAACAACAATCTCTCCCGGTGCATTTACAGGTGCCTCCCCTCCGTTTGCCTCAATCCGAAGCTGACAGGAAAACAGCGGCTTACCAGCTGAGCCCACCTTTGTCAACATATAATCAGAGGACAAGGTACAAATTTGCGAAGCGGTTTCCGTCATACCATACGTTTGGTATACGGGAATGCTTTTTTTCATACACGCCTCCAGCAAAGGCTTCGGAGCTGGTCCGCCGCCAAGGAGCACACAGCGCAGCGACTTTGGATACGCACCCTCTCCAAGATATTGCATCATATCTGTAAGCACCTTCGTTACAACGGAAATAATCGTAACACCTCTCTCTTGAATCGCGCGATTTAATACGGCTGCATCCACCTTCTCTACAAGCACAACACGCATACCGTATATAACGCTTTTCAGCAAAGTTGATAAACCGCCAACATGGAAAAAGGGCAGACAAGCAAGCCAGCAATCATCCTCCCGAAATCCTATATTGAGTGCAGAGCCGACAGCACTATGCCAATGGTTTCCATATGTAAGCAATACGCCTTTTGGATTCCCTGTCGTACCGGACGTATAGATTATCGTCATTACATCTTCGGAGCAAAATTCCTCTTGTACAATATATGGCTGCGCTTCAAGAGAGGAGATCTCCTCTATCGTATACGTAGCAACGTTTCTTCCATAATGCCGAAGCGCCTCGTCCGCAAGCAGAAGGGAAGCTTCAGCATCGCTCATTTGCCATGCAAGCTCTTCCTCCGATAGCCTCGTATTTAGCAGCACAGCAGTCGCTCCCATATAGGCTAAGGCATGGATCGTAATAGCCATTTGTATACTGTTACGCATTAAAACTGCAACCTGACTTCCTTTCTTAGCTCCTGCGCTATGCAGCTTTCCAGCCAGAGCCGCAACTCTTTGCTGAAGCTCACGAAATGTCAACTGCTCCTGCTCTGTTTCGAGAGCAATGCGATCCGGCGTTAAAAACGCCCGTTGCTTGAGCCAATTTGGCATTGTCTCCATCATCGTCGCTCCTTTCTGTGAATTGCGTTACAATCTGATAGAAAAAAGACTTGATGACAATGCATCAAGCCTTTTCTACAATTAAGGAAAACGAGGGAATTGACCGAAGTCCGGCTTGCGCTTTTCCTTAAACGCATCGCGTCCTTCCTTTGCTTCCTCTGTTGTATAATACAATAACGTTGCATCTCCAGCGAATTGCTGAATACCTGCAAGACCGTCTGTATCCGCATTGAATGCTGCTTTTAGGAAACGAATTGCCGTTGGGCTTTTCTCTAAAATTTCCTCGCACCATTTCACTGTTTCTTCTTCAAGCTGCTCAAGTGGAACTACTGTATTAACAAGTCCCATATCAAGCGCTTCCTGCGCGTTGTATTGACGGCACAAATACCAAATTTCACGCGCCTTTTTATGACCGACAATGCGAGCTAAATAGCCGGAACCGTAGCCTGCATCGAAGCTGCCCACTTTTGGTCCAGTTTGACCAAATACTGCATTATCAGCTGCAATCGTTAAGTCGCAAACGATATGAAGCACGTGGCCTCCGCCAATTGCGTAGCCTGCTACCATCGCAATGACCGGTTTTGGAATCACTCGGATTAAGCGCTGTAAATCGAGTACATTTAAACGAGGAATTTCATCCTCTCCTACATATCCGCCATGGCCGCGTACCTTTTGGTCGCCGCCGGAGCAAAATGCGCGGCCGCCTTCACCTGTTAAAATAATGACACCGATAGAAGCATCATCACGTGCGCGTGCAAATGCATCGATCAGCTCAGACACCGTTTTTGGACGAAATGCGTTATGTACTTCTGGACGGTTAATCGAAATTTTAGCGATACCATTGTATGTAGAATAAATAATATCTTCATACTTCCCTTGCTGTACCCATTCAAAAGTCATGATGTAAACCTCCTTTTAAGTATTGTGTTTGGAAAAAGCCCCTTACTATTGTATCAAACTTTTCTGGTTGTTCCACATGAATTGTATGACCAGCACCAGAAACTTGTACAAATTCAGCATTAGGAAGACGCTTCTTCATACGCTGCAAAATGCCGAGAAACTTTTCGTCATATTCTCCGCCAAGCAATAAAACCGGCATGTGCAGCTTATGCAACGACTCCCACCAGGAAGGCTGCATTCCCGTTCCCATACCGCGCAAGCTATTAGCTAAACCAAGCGGGTTATTTTGCAAACGCTGCTGCCGCATTTGTTCCCTCACGGAATTAGGAAGCTGCTTTTGAGAAGCAAACAAGGGGATATTCTCCCACCTCTCTACAAAAGCCTCTATACCGTGGTCCATAATAAAATCTGCCTGCTGCTGGTCTTGCCGCCTGCGTTCCTCGCGCTCCTCTTCACTCTCTAATCCAGGAGTACAACTCTCTAGCACGAGTGACCGTACCCGTTCTGCATATAATGAGGCTATGGTAATAGCAAGACGTCCCCCCATTGAATAACCAAGCACGTGCGCCTGCTTTAGATTTAAAGCATCAAGAAGTGCAATCATATCAGCAGCAGTTTGCTCAATGCTGTAACGCTTCCAGTCATTCGGGCTGTCCGTTCTCCCATGACCCGGCAAGTCGACGGCAATGACCCGTAAATCACGACTCCACAAGGGAATGAAGCGGTGCCACACATCCTTGCTTCCGGTAAAGCCATGCAGCAGTAACAGCGCATCACCGCTTCCTGTGATGTCATATTCATAGTGCATCTCACCAAGCTTAATCCTCATTGCCGGCTCCTTGCAGCTTCTCTGTTATCGACGCAGAAATAGTTGACCATAGAGAACGGTGCATTTGCAAATTCGATTCACGGTTTGTACGAACTTCAATCACATGCAGGCCGTTAGAGGAAATTCCATTAGCTACAGCACTCCGGAATTGCTCCCATGTTTCCGGCCGGCTGAAAACCCCATGATACATGTTTACAACATGCTCATAATCAAGTCCGAGCGGCGTTCCAAATAATGTTTCAAAATGCTTTTTCTCCGCATATTGCGGTAAAAATGAAAAAATACCGCCGCCGTCATTGTTAATCACAACGATTGTCGCATTTAAGTTGTGCAGTTTTGCCGCCAATAATCCATTTAGGTCATGATAAAAAGACAAATCACCGAGAACCAGCACAAGCGGCTCATAATGCGTGCTTGCACCTAGGGCAGCTGAAACAATCCCGTCGATTCCATTCACACCGCGGTTAGCTAAAATGTTGATCTTTTTGTCCCTCGTCAAAAAGAATGTATCTGCATCTCGAATCGGCATGCTGTTGCCAACAAAGAGTGCCGATTGATCCGGCAATAGATCTGCCAGCTCCACCATCACACGACCTTCAAATAGATCTCCATCCGAGCCGGCATAAGAGAGGTGCTCGCGTGCAATTGCATTCAGCTCACGCCACATACGCAGCCAAGCTGTTTCTCCTTGATTTGCAGGAGCAAATGCGGTTAATTGTCTGCAAACAGAGACTTCGTCCGCATATAGCATCTCAGACGCAATTAAAGCCGGATCACGCCAGCCTCCCTTTTCCACCACAAGATGAACAGCCGATGTTTGAGCCTGTATATACTGTGTCAATGCTTTAGACACAGGCATAGCTCCAAAACGAATGATGATATCTGGCTGCCATTCCCGGATTTTCTCATTACGCAAGAAGGCATCGTAGCACTCTAGCACATTTTCTTTCTCATGCCCGCCGCTGCGCACATTAGAAAGCGGATCCGCCAAAATTGGGTACTGATATGCTTTAGCGAAGGAAACAACTTCATCTGCAAAGGAAGGATCATTCATTTCACCGCAGACAATCAGCCCCTTTTTCATAGATGCAAGACGTTCACTTAGCGATGCAGCATGGAAGGGCGGAAGTACTGAATTCCCAAACGTAACAGATGTATATTGATTCGCGCGCCCAACCTTCCCCTTTTCCCAAAGGTTCGGTAAGGAGAAATCCGGAATAAGCGGCTCCCGAAGCGGAAAATTCATATGGACAGGACCACTTGGAGCCCCTCGCATGATGGAAACAGCTCTTGCCGCTGTCGTACGTACGTATTGATACATTCGTTCTGATGCTTCTGGAAGCGCCATTTCGATAAACTCCTTTGCAAAAGAACCAAACAGGTTTAGTTGATTCATAGCTTGCGGAGCTCCTACATCCCGCAGCTCATGCGGCCGATCCGCTGTTAAAACAAGAAGCGGCACACGAGAGTGAAATGCTTCACTTACAGCCGGCCAATAATTTGCTGCCGCTGTACCAGATGTACAAAGAATAGCTACTGGTCTCCTCTTTGCCTTTGCAATGCCAAGCGCAAAATAAGCGGCCGATCGTTCATCTACATGCACATACGTTTTCATTCCTTCATGCTCCGCCATTAGCATCGCTAACGGCGTCGAGCGGGAACCAGGGCTAATGACGGTTTCATACACGCCAAGGCGTGTTAATTCATCGACAAAGGCGCCTAAATAATATGATAAAGCTTCTGTATAACTCATTTCATGTTTCCTCCTAATGCGGAGAGCATAGGCTTGAATTTCATTTTTGTTTCTTCATATTCCATATGCGGCTGTGAACTTTCTACAATACCACACCCTGCAAATAGTGAGGCATTCGTACCTCTTATGAGCGCGGAACGAATTCCAACCGCAAACTCTCCATTTCCCTTGTAGTCGGCCCAACCGATTGGGCCTGCATACAAGCCGCGATCCAGTTCCTCCTGCTCGCGAATCAGCCTCATCGCCTCGTCGCGCGGAGTACCTCCCAAGGCAGGGGTGGGATGCAATTTCTCTACCATTTCGAACAAATTGCACGTTCCTTTTCCTTCTACCGGCGTATAGAGATGAATCAGATTTTTTGTCATCATGACTCCCGGCTCATACGGAATATTGACCTCGCTGCAAACGGATGTCATTACTTCTCGAATCATGTCCACAACATAGCGATGCTCCGCTAAGTTTTTCCCATCCTGCAGCAGCTTTGCCGCATTCTGTTCATCCTCATCTTTTGTATTGCCGCGTCCAATAGAACCGGCTAGGCACATAGAGGTAAACAATTGGTCTTCTTTTTTGATGAGTCGCTCAGGCGTTGCACCAAGAAAGCAAGATCCTTGGTAATCAATTGAAAAAATATAGCAATCCGGCTGTCCGATGCGTAATGCTTGAACAATATGTGCCGAATCAAACTCATTTTCTGCTGTTAATCGCAATTCACGCGCTAATACAACCTTTTGCACACGTCCTTGCTTTATTTCACTTTGAACGGCTTGAATCGCTTCCATCCAGCTTTGTGGCTGTACCTCATGCTGACCGATAATGGAGTTTTCTTGTTCTGACAAATGCTGTCTGCTATACGCAAGCAGCTGTTCCTCCATATTCTGCATACGTTTATATAGATCCTCTGCACAATCATCATGATCTACCAACTGATTGATTGTTAGCCAAGATTCTCCTTCCTTCATTGTAAGCAAGAAGGACGGTAATACTAAAACTGTATCAGAAAACGTCTCCCAAAGCTTTGTTTTCTGCTTCAGCGGATCAAAGGAAAACCCGCCAAACAGCAGAGGCCCTGTGCCAAATGAATAGGCCGGTCCGTTCACAATGACACGATCCAGAAGCTGCTGCCATTGGTTCTGCGCGTCCTGAAAGCGCTTTTGAGAAGAATTTGCTATAGTGAAAGTAGAGCCAATTCCTGCGAAAATTACATGTTGCTCCGGATCGGACCAATAAAACCGCTCCGTGTAACCGAATTGTTTTGCGGCAGCATAAAAAAGAAGCGGATCTGTCCACTCTACCTTCTTTACGGCACTAACTAATACTTTCGTGTCTGTTGCAGCTTGTTGTACAGCAGTAAGGAGCGATTGATGCAATCCTTTGTGTTCTGTTCGAAGCACTTTGATTTCCCCCTTACTCGGGTAAAAATACTGAAATTACCCTTGTGTTTTTAAGATACACCCCGAACGAAACATGTGTCAATCTTTAGCAGTTTTGCGAAAATTACAGGCTCCCGAAGGAAAAACGTTGACACTGTATATGTCTTTTACCTAAACTTAATTTTGTACTTTATGTGACGAAAAGCGGAACCGGCTCGGTCTGCTGCCGTAATAAAACACTCCGTGCACAAAACGCGCGGTTTGGCGAGGAATACTCGCAGAAGTCTTCCATGTGTTCTTCACCATCAAAGGCGCTTTGTCCTTTCATGAGGAAGGTTATTTTACGGATAGGAGCAATCCGGGAGCTAGAATACGTTTCTAAGAACAAAAAGGAGGATTCTTATGAATATGAAAGTAGAAACGAACTCCTCTTTTACAGAGCCGAAGACAAAGCAGCGAAAGAGCTGGCGTGTCTGGTGGAACTTACTCCGTCCACATACGTTAACAGCCGCATTCATTCCGGTTTTTATCGGAACTGCTTATGCACTTCACATCGGAGGTACCGATAAGATAAATCTTCCTCTTTTTTTTATGATGCTTCTTGCCTGTATTCTCATACAGGCGGCAACGAATATGTTCAATGAATATTTCGATTATAAGAGAGGATTAGATCATGAAGGCTCTGTAGGAATAGGAGGCGCGATTGTACGCGAAGGCATACAGCCAAAAACAGTCCTATATTTGGCATACAGCTTCTTTGCTGTTTCTATGCTAATCGGTGTTTACATTTGTATGCATTCGAGCTGGTGGCTTGCCTTAATCGGTCTTATTAGCATGGCTGTCGGTTATTTTTATACAGGAGGTCCTGTCCCAATTGCTTATACACCGTTCGGTGAAGTGACAGCTGGGCTATTTATGGGCGTTATTATTATCGGTATCGCCTTCTTTATCCAAACGGGAACAATCATATCAGAAATTATCATGCTATCCATTCCAACCTCTATCTTAATTGGAGCCATTCTGCTTTCGAACAACATTCGCGATTTAGACGGGGATAAAGAAAACGGTCGTAAGACGCTCGCTATTCTCGTCGGACGTCAAAATGCGATTCGTGTATTAGCTGGGATGTTCATCATATCTTACATTTGGTCCGTTGCACTCGTTTTTACAGGCATTGTATCAGCATGGATTTTTGTCGTATTCCTCAGCCTGCCAAAAACAATTGCAGCTACAAGAGGATTCATTGGTAAACGCATTCCGCTTGAAATGATGCCAGCAATGAAAGCGACTGCGCAGACGAACACCATTTTCGGATTCTTGTTTGCACTCGGCTTATTATTGGATTATCTCTTTTAGGACGCAGGCTTTGCCTGCGTTTTTTTATTGGGATAAAAAGCCTGGGCAGCCTGCTTAGCACCATCGCACTTATCTCACTTATTTTCCGCGCCTCCCCTTTCTTATATTTTTGGCAAAATGGTTCATACTACAAAAGAGATTACGCAGAGGAAGGTGACCAGTATGCTTTCTCAACAACAGCTGGACGAGCTCAAAGCAAGGCTACTGCACGAAAAAAAAGAACTGGAAGACAGCATTGAAATGCATCACAATAACGACAGGGACGGTATGCGAGACGCCACAAGCGAGCTTTCTCTATACGATAACCATCCCGGTGACGCAGCGACCGATTTGTTTGAGCGAGAAAAAGATTTTGGCATCATTGAATTTCGGGAAAAACAACTGGCGGATGTAAGATATGCATTAGAAAAAATCGAAAATGGCACGTATGGTATTTGCGAGGTATCTGGCGAGGAGATTCCTTTCGAGCGTTTAGAGGCTATGCCGACTGCCACGACACTTGTAGAGCATACACATAATAAGCTTCGATTGGATATACGTCCTGTTGAAGAAGAAGTTTTATATCCACCATTTGGTGTTCATGATATGGACAACAAAAAAGAAAATGTTGCGTATGATTCTGAGGATAGCTGGCAAGATGTAGCAAATTACGGCACATCAGAAACGCCTTCCGATTTTGAAAGAAGCGAGAGCAGGCACTATAACTCCATGTTTAATGAATCTGATGATCCTGTAGGCTATGTAGAGTCATTTGAGAATTTCATCGGCACAGATATATATGGAAAAAATCCAAAGGTCTATCCAGGAGCGGATGATCATGAGCTATATGAAGATATGATTGATGACTACGAGGAGCAAGCATATCGAGGCGATCTACCAGAAGACAGTTATTACCCGAAACGCTAAGAAAAGTTTGCTCAGGCAACGAAAGGCACACATTTCTAAATACGGTATATTTTTCACGATATAAAAAGAGCATTCCATCGCTGGAATGCTCATTATCTTATTACTTCTTTACTACGTTAGCAGCTTGTGGTCCGCGGTTTCCTTCAACAACTTCGAAAGAAACTTCTTGACCTTCTTCTAAAGTTTTGAATCCTTCTCCTTGGATTGCGGAGAAGTGAACGAATACGTCGTTTCCGTCTTCTGCTTGGATAAATCCGTAACCTTTTTCGCCGTTAAACCATTTTACTTTACCTACTTGCATTGTAGTACCTCCTAGATATAAGAAAAAAATGAAGCTATTTACCCCACATATAGGAGGATATAAAGAAAACGATCTGTTCCAAGCATGTGACGAAAACATCAAACCATGGTAAAGACGTGCTTTATTTCCGAAAGACTATATGTAGTTCAATAGTTACTTTAATTTATCATGAAAACATGCATTCAGTCAACTGAAAACTACGGAGTGAATTGTAAAAAATAACAAAAAATTCATTCCACTCTTTCTGTATTTTCGATAGAATGAATATATACATAAAGAAGTATAGTCAGTATATCAGTAAATAGGAGAGGTGAGTTAAAATGAGAGCACACGAAATTGAGTATAAACTTTACGGAGATGATATGCAATTCGTCGAAATTGAGTTAGATCCTCGGGAAAGCGTAATCGCAGAAGCTGGTGCGATGATGATGATGGAGGACGGCATTGAAATGGAAACGGTGTTTGGTGACGGCTCCGAACAAAAAGGATTATTTGGCAAGCTGATGGGGGCTGGAAAACGGATGGTCACAGGCGAAAGCTTGTTCATGACCGTCTTTACAAACAACAGCAGCAAGAAACGCCATGTATCCTTTGCTGCATCCTATCCAGGAAAAATTGTTCCGGTTGACTTAACGCAATACGGCGAGAAAATTATCTGCCAAAAGGATGCATTTCTTTGTGCGGCAAAAGGAGTGTCCGTAGGCATTGAATTCACAAAAAAGCTAGGCACAGGCTTCTTTGGCGGAGAAGGCTTCATTATGCAAAAGCTTGAAGGTGATGGTTTGGCTTTTATGCATGCCGGAGGGACGGTATACAAGCGTGACTTACAGCCGGGGGAACGTCTCCGTATTGATACAGGCTGCCTTGTAGCAATGACAAAGACCATCAACTACGATATTCAGTTTGTTGGCAACGTAAAAACAGCTTTATTTGGCGGAGAGGGGCTATTCTTCGCAACCTTAGAAGGTCCAGGTACTGTTTGGATTCAATCATTAACCCTTAGCCGTTTAGCACAGCGCATTGCTGGGTCCGCAGGCGTTAAGGGCGGCGGAGAAGGCAGTGTCCTCGGGGGAATCGGCCGTATACTAGACGGAATCGACTAATAGAAAGAACCAGCATCGCCTCTGATGCTGGTTCTTTTCATTTCTGCAACTTACGAATTTATTATAAATTTTTTGGTTAGAGAATCCTTTAACAAAGCAGGAAATTTAAGAAATAAAACATAACCTTTTTGAGGCGTTTTCTAGCTTCAGCACCCAGTCTGCATGATTACCTATCTCTCCTCATATATTGGATAGTGTTTGCGCACTACGATACAGCGCTAAGGGGGTTTCAATGTGTTATCTTCAGCTGCTAACAAAGAGCTCGCTATGCTTCTGGCTGACTGCTGCGAATTGACATACGAACAATATAAACAAAATGGTGTATTTCAACCGCCAAAAGGCTTTCAGCATATACGCAGCTTTCAAGCACAAGCCATTGGAACAACGGAATGGTTCGGCTTTATTGCCGAATCAGAACAATCGATTGTTGTTGCATTTCGAGGCACACAGTCCGACACTGATTGGATTGCTGATTCTCTCATCAATCAGCGTATCTATCCGTACACATCAAACAGCGGCCTTGTTCACAGCGGCTTTCTGTCTATTTATGAAACATGCCGTGATTCTATTATGGAAACGCTCGTCACGCTTCCAAAGCAAAAAAAACTGCTCGTAACCGGCCATAGCTTAGGAGGTGCTCTCGCAGTCCTTCATATGCTTGACGCCAGAGTAAACACTTCATTTGCAGATTACATCATGTACAATTTTGGTGCTCCCAAAACAGGCGATATTGCTTTTCGCAATTACTACAATTTACAGGTCGCCAAAACCTTCCGGATCGTCAATCTATTTGATGTGGTCCCGCTTCTGCCGCCGCACAAGGTTAAATTTGAAAAAGCATCTCAAGAATACGAATACTTCCATGTAAATAACGGCATCACATTCGCAGCAAATCTTGGATCCATTTCTAAAAATCATCATATCACCACATACAAGTCATCGATTGAAGGCTGGTCATAAAAAGAGACTTACTAAGAAAAACGGACATGGCCTGCCCTGCTCCCGAAGAAAGACAGTTCCCTGCACAATAGGGCGCTTTTTGTCTCGGTCGGCAAAGGCCTTTCCCCGCAGCAAGCAGGTCATAGGAGCAGGCCGGCGCTCCAAAAAGTTATACTTTCTTATCTTGTAAAAAAAACAACCCGCGTAAATTGAGCGGGTTGTTTACACTGTCTGCATAAAGGAGTGATCAGTATGCAAAAATCTTTATCTACTTCCTAACAAAACAGGATTGATATGCCAAATATCAGAAGCATATTGAGAAATTGTACGGTCACTTGTAAAATAGCCAGATCGCGCTACATTCGAAATGCTCATTTCCAGCCAACGGTTCCGATTTTCATAGGTTTTTCCGACCATGTCCTGCACATCAACGTACGGAGCAAAATCACGAAGCACAAAATATTCGTCGTTTTGAACGATAAGAGAATCATAAATTGCCTCGAACTCATCTCCTCCATCTGGAAAAAACCCATTGATGAGCTGATCTACTACCTTTTTAATTCGTTTATCATGATGGTAGTAGTCACCAGAACGGTAGCCCCCGCTTTGATAATAATGAAGCACCTCTTCTGCTGTTAGGCCGAAAATGAAAATATTGTCCGCTCCTGCTTCTTCTTGAATTTCAATATTCGCTCCATCTAGCGTTCCAACTGTTACTGCTCCATTCATCATAAATTTCATATTGCCCGTGCCAGATGCTTCCTTGCTTGCCGTAGAAATTTGTTCGCTGACATCAGCGGCAGGGAAAATATCCTCAGCTAAGGAAACACGATAATTTTCTAGAAAGACAACCTTTAAACGTTCGCTCGTTTGCGGGTCGTTATTCACTTTCTCTGCTACCTCATTGATCAGCTTAATAATTTTCTTCGCATAATAGTAGCCAGGGGAAGCCTTTGCCCCGAAAATAAAGGTGCGAGGATACATAGTAAAGCCATGGTCTTCCTTCAGACGATTATATAGGTGCATAATATGAAGTACATTCAATAACTGCCGCTTATAAGCATGCAGGCGCTTTACCTGCACATCAAAAATCGAATTCGTATCAACCCGTACCCCCGTCTGCTCCTCAATACGCTTTGCCAGCAGCTCTTTCCGAAGCTGCTTGACACCGTGAAACTTCTCCCGAAATGCGGGATCGTGCTTATAATTCGCAAGAGCCTGCAGCTCCGCAGGCTTTCGAATCCATCCTGGACCAATCGTGTCGGTAATTAGACCCGCAAGCTGCGGATTTGCCTTCAGCAGCCAGCGCCGATGCGTAATCCCATTCGTTTTATTGTTAAACTTTTCGGGATAATACTCATGAAATAGCTGCATCTCCCGCTTTTTTAAAATATCTGTATGGATTTTTGCAACACCATTCACACTGTGGCTGCCCACAATCGCAAGGTGTGCCATTTTAACAAGGTCATGGGCTACAATTGCCATATCCTCAATACGTTTCCAATCATATGGGTACCGATCCCATAAGTCGCGGCAAAAGCGCTCATTAATTTCCTCAACAATCATATAGATGCGCGGCAGCAACGGTTGAAAAATCCGAATAGGCCATTTTTCAAGCGCTTCAGACAAGGTTGTATGATTGGTATACGAGACTGTATTTACTGTAATATTCCAAGCTTCCTCCCAGCCAAGCTTTTCCTCATCAAGCAAAATACGCATTAATTCAGGAATAGCTAAAACAGGATGGGTATCATTAATATGAATGGCAACCTTCTCATGCAAATTTCTCAATGTTCCATTTCGTTCGCGATGCAGCTTTACGATATTTTGCAGGCTTGCCGATACCAGAAAATATTGCTGCTTTAGACGTAATATTTTTCCTTCATCATGTGTATCGTCAGGATACAAAAACTCTGAGACTGCCTCGGTTTCCCGTTTATATACGAGTACGTTTTGATTGTTTGGAGGAAATGGAACAGGCTCCGCATTCCAAAGACGCAGTGTATTCACTGTTTCCGTATTATAGCCAACAACCGGAATGTCATATGGTACCGCCATAATGACCTCTGCCTTACGATGATGGAATTCTAGCTTTCCATCCATGTTGGATGTTTCCACATTTCCCCAAAAGCTGACTTCTACTGCTTGATCATGACGCCGTACTTCCCATACATTACCGTGGCGAAGCCATTGCTCTGGCAGCTCAACCTGATAACCGTTTACGATTTTTTGATCAAATAGACCATGCTTATAGCGAATCCCGCAGCCATGGCCCGGTAAATTAAGAGAAGCCAATGAATCAAGAAAACATGCCGCAAGCCTTCCAAGTCCACCGTTTCCAAGTCCAGCGTCCGCTTCATTTTCCTCTAGCTCATTAAGACTAATTCCTAACTCACGGAGCCCTTCCTCACACATTTTCCAAATGCCAAGGTTCATTAAATTGCTGCCTAATAAACGGCCAAGCAAAAACTCAATCGATAAATAGTACATTTGTTTATGATTTTCTGTACGATTTCTTTCATTAGTGGCAATCCAACGTGAACTAATATACTCCCGGACCATATGCCCTAACGTATTATATTGATCTCGCGGCGTGGAGTCTTTGAAGCTTTTCCCGTACATGGTTTCGAGCTTATCCAAAAAAGCTGCTTTAAAGCCTTCCTTACTTGAAAACATGCTCCTCACCTCTATATCACTAGTCGACTAAGCTTTCATACAGCTCCTTATATTGTCTTGCGGACTGTCCCCAGCTGTAATCCTCGCTCATCGCTCTCTTCACGAGTGTATTCCATACTTCTTTTTGGTGATAGTACGAAACAGCTCTAAGAATGGTATGCAGCATATCATGCGCATTGAAATTGGCAAAGCTGAATCCGTTTCCTTCTCCTGTGCTCTCATTATACGATTGCACGGTGTCGTTTAATCCTCCCGTCTCCCTTACAATCGGCAGTGTCCCATATTGCAAGGCAATAAGCTGTCCAAGACCGCACGGCTCAAACAAAGACGGCATTAAAAACAAATCAGCGCCAGCGTATACTTGATGTGCGAGCGATTCGCTAAATCCTATGTATACCTTTACCTTATCCGGATATTGAGCTGCCATTTCGTTAAAAAAGCTTTCATACTCCCAATCACCCGACCCGACGATGCATATCTGTACATCCTCCGCCGCCAACTCATGAAATACACGACGGACTAAATCAAGTCCCTTTTGCTTTGTAAGACGAGTGACCATAGAAATGATAGGTACATCCTCACGTTCCGGCAAGCCGAATCGGCGTTGCAGCGCACGCTTGTTCTCCTGCTTAAGCTCTAATGTCTCTTCGCTGTACGGTACCTCAATTTCTTGATCAGTACGCGGGTTATAAAATGCAGCATCGATTCCGTTTACGATACCAGCTAGCTTATCGCTATATCTTCGCAGGAGGCCATCTAGCTTCTCTCCAAAAAATGGATATTTAATTTCCTCTTTATAGGTCGGACTAACTGCCGTAATCACATCAGATGCAACAATGCCGCCCTTCATAAAGTTCATGTTCCCATAAAATTCAAGACGGTCATTTGTAAAATGCTCGTTTCCAAGACCGAGTAAATCATGCATTACACTATAAGGGAATATCCCCTGGAACTGTAGATTATGGATAGTAAATGCTGTTTTCATATGTGCATATGGTTCAATGCCCTTATATTGTTCTTTTAGCAAATAGTTAGCCATTGCTGTATGCCAGTCATGACAATGCAAAACATCCGGCACAAAGTCCAGATGTGGAATACTCTCCAAAACGGCTTTAGAAAAGAAAGAAAAACGTTCACCGTCATCATAATGACCGTACAAGGAATCCCTTTTAAAATAATATTCGTTATCTATTAAGTAATACGTAATGCCGTCAAGCTCTGTTTCGAAAATACCGCAATGCTGGTTACGCCATCCGAGCTGTACTGTAATTACTTTGCGCAGAGTGCTCGCTTCACGTAACCGCTCTGGGATAAGGCTATATTTCGGCAGCATTACCCGCACATCCATGCCGAGCTTTTTCAATTCCTTTGGGAGCGCACCTGCTACGTCGGCAAGACCTCCTGATTTAATAAATGGTACGCACTCAGATACTGCAAATAAAATGTTCACGAATTCATCAACGCTCCTTGTACTGTTCCTTTTTCAATTACATGCGGAACCCCTGCTGTCCCTGTTAAAATTGTTCCGTCTTCAATTTTAACATCTTTGTCGATGATTACGCCGTCTAGTACGCAATTCTCTCCGATTTGGCTTTTTTGCATAATGATGCTATTTCGTACAATAGATCCTTTTCCAACTTTTACAGCGCGGAAGATAATGCTGTTATGTGCATCCCCCTCAATAATGCTGCCATTGGCAACCATAGAGTTGCTTACTTTTGCTTCTCTGCCATACCTTGTTGGAGGCTCATCTTTTACTTTTGTAAATACAGGCGCTCCTGTCATAAATAACTGCTTCCACACTTCTGGCTTTAAAATTTCAATGCTGTGCTTGTAGTAGCTCTCCACTGAATCAATAATCGCAACATAGCCCTCATACTCATATTTATGTGAGCATAAAGTACTGCATTGCTCTTTAACAACATCAATCAAGCTATGGAATCCCTTGTCTTTATATTGATGAAACAGATTCAGCAGCAAGTCCTTTTCCATGATATATGTTTGCAAGGATTGTCCATCATGGCGTACTTCTGTAATGGCTGCCCCGACTTCAATATGGCGTCTTAAAATCGGCTTGAAGTTCATTGCAGTTACAATATGACAATTCGTAATCACGATATACTTTTGTCTGCTGCGCAGAAAATAGTCCATATTCCTAGCAAGCTGATTGAAGGAACCAAATTCTTCGTTATCACATTGGCTGTTTGGCGTAAATACGAACAGGCCATCTCGTTTGCGATCCAAATCCCACTGCTTACCGGATCCGAGGTGATCCATTAAGGAACGGTTTTTATGCCCAGTAAAAATCGCTACGCTATGAATATCGGAGTTGACCATATTCGATAGCATAAAATCGATTAAACGATATCGTCCTCCAAAAGGAAGGGCAGCTAGAGAGCGATGCTGCGTCAGTGCTTGTAAAGGTGAAAATTCATACGTTGCGTTAATAATTCCTAACATGGATTCGTTCATATTTGCCTAGTTCCCCCTTTAGATTTCATCAGCCACGAGAATAACATCCTCGCTATTTTTTAATGGACGAATAACAGCATTGTCCTCCACAACCATTCCAGGTGCAATGATGGCTCTTTCAATCGTTACATTTTTTCCAATATGTGCATCCGGCATAATAACGGAGTCCTTTATATTGCTCCCCTCTCCAATGGTCACACCCTGAAATAATACAGAATGCTGTATATCTCCCTCAATCACACAGCCTTCATTTACAAGTGACTCCTCTACAACTGCACTAGGCGCAATGTATTGCGGAGGCTGATTTGGATTAACAGAATAAATGCGCCAATCCCGGTCGTACAAGTTGAGGGTGGAGTCGCCCTTTAACAGATCCATATTCGCTTCCCACAAGCTTTTTACTGTTCCGACATCCTTCCAGTATCCCTCAAATGGATAAGCAACAATTTTCTTGTTCTCCTCAAGCAAAAGCGGGATAACGTCCTTTCCAAAGTCATTGCTTGATTCCGGATTTCGAGCATCCATCTCCAAAAATTCCTTTAGAATAGACCATTTAAAAATGTAAATCCCCATGGATGCAAGGTTGCTTTTTGGGAACTGCGGCTTTTCATCAAATTCCACAATCTCCATAGCTTCGTTTGTGTTCATAATGCCAAAGCGGCTTGCTTCTTCCCAAGGCACCTCAATAACGGAAATAGAGACATCCGCATCCTTTTCAATGTGATAATCAAGCATTTTGGAATAGTCCATTTTATAAATATGGTCCCCTGATAAAATTAAAACGTACTCAGGATCATATTGCTTAAGATAGTTCATGTTTTGATAAATAGCACTTGCTGTTCCTGTATACCACTTTACACCTGAGGATTCTGAATAAGGAGGAAGCACTGTAACTCCTCCATTATTCCTATCCAAATCCCAAGCGCTTCCAATTCCAATATAAGAGTTGAGCACAAGGGGCTGATATTGCGTGAGAACACCGACCGTTTCAATGCCTGAATTTGTACAGTTGCTTAACGTGAAATCAATAATGCGATATTTTCCTCCAAACGGTACAGCAGGTTTAGCTAGATATTTTGTAAGGGAGCTTAAACGACTACCCTTTCCTCCTGCCAATAGCATGGCTACGCACTTTTTTCTCTGTCCCATTACTTTTGTTCCCCTTCCTTGTTTTTGCTGGTCTTAGTATAGATATGCCAAAAGGCGGTATTGTTATTTCGATATGGGACGGCTGATTATGGTATGGCTCATGAATCGTTTTGATTCGTTTTCCATTTACCTGTCCAGAACCGCCGTATTGCGTTCCATCACTATTTAAAACCTCTGTATAAGAATTGAATGACGGCACTCCTACTCGATAGTTCTCATACACACGTTCTGTAAAGTTACAAATAACAACTAGCATGTCATCTTCTTTTTTCCCTTTGCGAATGAAGGAGAAAATGCTTTGCTCGCGATTATCCGCATCAATCCATTCAAAACCTTCATACGTATGATCAAGCTGCCAAAACGGTTTAGAATTTTTATATAGCACCATCAATTCTTTGAAATAATGATTCATAAGACGGTGCATCTCAAACTCATGAAGATTCCAATCTAAATCTTCTAAGTCCTTCCACTCGTCAAACTGCCCAAATTCCCCTCCCATGAAGAGAAGCTTCTTCCCAGGGTGTGTAATAAAGTAACCATATAGAAGGCGCAGCTGTGCAAATTTACGCCAATAATCTCCAGGCATTTTATTTAAGAGAGATTTTTTTCCATGTACCACTTCATCATGAGAAAGCGGCAAAATGAAGTTCTCTGAATAGGCATACAGCAAAGAAAACGTGATTTTATCATGAATATGCTTCCGATGCTCCGGCTCGCACTCCATGTACTTTAGCACGTCATTCATCCAGCCCATATTCCATTTATAATTGAAACCGAGACCTCCTTCATATGTTGGAGCTGTCACAAGAGGCCAATCGGTAGAGTCCTCTGCAATCATAAGCACATTTGAATCATACGCAAATACTGCCTCATGCAGTTTTTGTAAAAAGGAAACTGCTAATTCATTTTTTTGGAACTGTCCGTTCGCATTCCAATACAGCATGTTCGCAACAGCGTCGACCCGAAAGCCGTCTACATGATAATATTTCATCCAAAATAACGCATTGGAAATAAGAAAACTCTGAACCTCCGGCTTTCCTACATCAAAGTTTGCCGTTCCCCATATTGGGTTTTCCCTTACATGTATGTCTGTATATTCGTATGTCGGTTCTCCGTCAAACATATATAATCCATGTGCGTCCTTACAATAATGCCCAGGCACCCAATCTAAAATCACGCCGAGACCATGCTCATGACAACGGTCAATGAAATACATTAAATCCTCCGGCTTACCGTAACGGCTTGTCGGAGAATAGTAGCCGGTTCCTTGATAGCCCCACGAGCGATCATATGGATGCTCAACAAGCGGCATAATTTCAATATGTGTAAACTGATGCTCTAAAACATATGGAATGAGTTCCTCTGCCATCTCACGATACGAATAAAAGGACCCGTCCTCTTTTAGCTTCCACGAACCAAAATGAAGCTCATAAATAGCTAGTGGCTCTTCAAATACTTTCTTTCGCTTTTTAGCACGCATCCATTTTTCATCATTCCATTTATAATTCCCTAAAGTATGGACGATAGAAGCTGTATGCGGCCTTAGCTCAGAAAAAAATGCATAGGGATCTGCCTTCAGCAGCACTTGGTCATCCTTCGTTTGAATAGCGTACTTATACAGCTCTCCCTGACCAATATTCGGAATAAATAAGGACCAAATTCCTTCTGTGTTTAACTTCTCCATTACATGGCTTTCATTGCTCCATTCGTTAAACTCTCCGACGACACTCACACTTTTAGCATGTGGAGCCCAAACGGAGAAACGAGTACCCCTAATTCCATCCTCGGTTGTTGTATGCGCTCCGAAGGCTTGATAGCTTTCGTACAAACTCCCTTCATGGAACAGATGAACTTCATAATCTGTAGGATGGGTTGTAACCACGTGTTTCACCTCACAAGTATAAATAACATTTCTTAATAAAGTATTCTGTAAAAAAAGGAGAAATCCCTTGCAGATTTAGGGAAAATATATAGTTTCGTCCGCTAAAATCAGTCATTTTTCGTCAAACTAGGCGTCTGATATCATATTTTGGCGATGGTTGAATTGGAAGCGTTTTATACTAAAATAGTGTTATCTTTTTAATGAAACGAGTTAACTATAATGTAGCCTTTTTATCATTTGAGATATGTTTTTTAGGAGGAATTCTGACATTAATCATAAAATAATCATGTAAAGAAGCTGGAACAACTTGTAGATTACTTTGTAAAGAAAAATATTCATTCACAATTTGTTCACAAATACTCCAAAGGAATGAGACTAAATTATACATTTTGTGCAAAGATTGAGGAATATCTAGAGGTTCGTTAAAAACACAAGGCTCCGAACTCGCCTCTCGACATGACTTGAGGAAATCACACATTTTGAAGAAAATTTTTAAATGCCGGAAACGCTCTTCCCCCGTACGAAGGTGTTTCCACACATAGACCGAACACATCGCTTGGTTATAAAGCTGGAAAGAACAAGGGAGTTCCCAATTCAAGTCCTGAGGTACAGTGTGTGTATAGATCCGATTGGAAAAATAGCATGCTTTTATTCTCTCCATCAATTTTTTGGTTTATTTTGGTAACTATATTTTACTGAAAGAATGTTCGCCTGTCCATTAGAAGCTCTTCATTCACAAAAAATGCCAGGTGATTGTCTAACTGACACTCATTCCCACTTATCGCTGGCCGCGCCCGTAACAGTAGAGGTCTTCTGTCAGAAAATGATAAATAAAAGCATAAAAAAGAGTTAGCGATATATCGCTAACTCTTTTTTATGACCCGTACGGGATTCGAACCCGTGTTACCGCCGTGAAAGGGCGGTGTCTTAACCACTTGACCAACGGGCCTAAATGGCAGAGAAGAAGGGATTCGAACCCTCGCGCCGGTTACCCGACCTACTCCCTTAGCAGGGGAGCCCCTTGAGCCACTTGGGTACTTCTCTATTTGGCTCCGCAAGTAGGATTCGAACCTACGACCTATCGGTTAACAGCCGATTGCTCTACCGCTGAGCTATTGCGGAATAATTCAATTTTAAATAATTGAAACAATGGGCCTAAATGGACTCGAACCATCGACCTCACGCTTATCAGGCGTGCGCTCTAACCAGCTGAGCTATAGGCCCCTATTATGGAGCGGGTGATGGGAATCGAACCCACGCTATCAGCTTGGAAGGCTGAAGTTCTACCATTAAACTACACCCGCAAAATGTGAGCCATGAAGGACTCGAACCTTCGACCCTCTGATTAAAAGTCAGATGCTCTACCGACTGAGCTAATGGCTCATAACTGGTGCCGGCTAGAGGACTTGAACCCCCAACCTACTGATTACAAGTCAGTTGCTCTGCCAATTGAGCTAAGCCGGCGTAATATATTTTTATTACCAAATAAGAGTACTTGTCCTTCGTCCTCATTAAAAGTGGCTCGGGACGGAATCGAACCGCCGACACGAGGATTTTCAGTCCTCTGCTCTACCGACTGAGCTACCGAGCCAAATGGCGGTCCCGACGGGGATCGAACCCGCGATCTCCTGCGTGACAGGCAGGCATGTTAACCACTACACCACGGAACCATTTTGGTTGCGGGGACAGGATTTGAACCTGCGACCTTCGGGTTATGAGCCCGACGAGCTACCAGACTGCTCCACCCCGCGATGATAAAGTATTTACATAAATGGAGGAGGGTGTGGGATTTGAACCCACGGACGTGTTACCGTCTCCGGTTTTCAAGACCGGTGTATTAAGCCGCTCTACCAACCCTCCGTAAAGCATTAAATGGTGGACCTTGTAGGACTCGAACCTACGACCGGACGGTTATGAGCCGTCTGCTCTAACCAGCTGAGCTAAAGGTCCTTATAGTAGCGGCGGAGGGGATCGAACCCCCGACCTTACGGGTATGAACCGTACGCTCTAGCCAGCTGAGCTACACCGCCATGATATTAATATTAAAGTGGAGCCTAGCGGGATCGAACCGCTGACCTCCTGCGTGCAAAGCAGGCGCTCTCCCAGCTGAGCTAAGGCCCCATATCGGGAAGACAGGATTCGAACCTGCGACCCCCTGGTCCCAAACCAGGTGCTCTACCAAGCTGAGCCACTTCCCGTTCAAGCGCGCCCGAAAGGACTCGAACCCATAACCTTCTGATCCGTAGTCAGACGCTCTATCCAATTGAGCTACGGGCGCATGTTATTGAATATATATTGTATGAAACAGTGCCGAGGGCCGGGCTCGAACCGGCACGGTAGTCACCTACCGCAGGATTTTAAGTCCTGTGCGTCTGCCAATTCCGCCACCCCGGCATGAAAGCGGAAGACGGGATTCGAACCCGCGACCCCAACCTTGGCAAGGTTGTATTCTACCACTGAACTACTTCCGCATGACAAACACTGTAATCATATACAATTGTAAATGGTGCGGGTGAAGGGACTCGAACCCCCACGCCAAAGGCGCCAGATCCTAAGTCTGGTGCGTCTGCCAATTCCGCCACACCCGCAAGATATAATGGGGCGATTGATGGGAATCGAACCCACGAATGTTGGAGCCACAATCCAATGCGTTAACCACTTCGCCACAACCGCCATTATATGGTGCCGGCTAGAGGACTTGAACCCCCAACCTACTGATTACAAGTCAGTTGCTCTGCCAATTGAGCTAAGCCGGCATATTTATGGTGGAGGATGACGGGCTCGAACCGCCGACCCTCTGCTTGTAAGGCAGATGCTCTCCCAGCTGAGCTAATCCTCCACATTGCCTAGCGACGTCCTACTCTCACAGGGGGAAACCCCCAACTACCATCGGCGCTGAAGAGCTTAACTTCCGTGTTCGGTATGGGAACGGGTGTGTCCTCTTCGCCATCATCACTAGACCTATTTTCTTGACTCATATTAGAGACAATGATCATTATATCACGCTCTTTTATAAAGTCAACAGGAATTTTGATATTCCTTCAAAACTAGATAACACACTGCACTTTGTAATGTTTTTCTATCCAGCTCCAGTTCACAGCTCTCTTTGGTCAAATAACCTCATGCAACGAAGTCTATCGGCTTCTTTTGCCTGAGAACATTTGCCCTACGGAGCTAACCGCTCACGTCCGCTTTTAGTTTATGATTAAGCCCTCGATCGATTAGTATCTGTCAGCTGCACGTGTCGCCACGCTTACACCTCAGACCTATCAACCTGATCATCTTTCAGGGATCTTACTAGCTTGACGCTATGGGAAATCTCATCTTGAGGGGGGCTTCATGCTTAGATGCTTTCAGCACTTATCCCGTCCGCACATAGCTACCCAGCGATGCCCTTGGCAGAACAACTGGTACACCAGCGGTGCGTCCATCCCGGTCCTCTCGTACTAAGGACAGCTCCTCTCAAATTTCCTGCGCCCGCGACGGATAGGGACCGAACTGTCTCACGACGTTCTGAACCCAGCTCGCGTACCGCTTTAATGGGCGAACAGCCCAACCCTTGGGACCGACTACAGCCCCAGGATGCGATGAGCCGACATCGAGGTGCCAAACCTCCCCGTCGATGTGGACTCTTGGGGGAGATAAGCCTGTTATCCCCGGGGTAGCTTTTATCCGTTGAGCGATGGCCCTTCCATGCGGAACCACCGGATCACTAAGCCCGACTTTCGTCCCTGCTCGACTTGTAGGTCTCGCAGTCAAGCTCCCTTATGCCTTTACACTCTTCGAATGATTTCCAACCATTCTGAGGGAACCTTTGGGCGCCTCCGTTACACTTTAGGAGGCGACCGCCCCAGTCAAACTGCCCACCTGACACTGTCTCCCGCCCCGATAAGGGGCGCGGGTTAGAACTTCAATACAGCCAGAGCGGTATCCCACAGGCGCCTCCACCGAAGCTGGCGCTCCGGCTTCCCAGGCTCCCGCCTATTCTGTACAAGCTGTACCAAAATTCAATATCAGGCTACAGTAAAGCTCCACGGGGTCTTTCCGTCCTGTCGCGGGTAACCTGCATCTTCACAGGTACTATAATTTCACCGAGTCTCTGGTTGAGACAGT
>NZ_AP048547.1:4852500-4962500 GCF_059698935.1 Ectobacillus sp. OTK
AGGGGCATGATGATTTGACGTCATCCCCACCTTCCTCCGGTTTGTCACCGGCAGTCACCTTAGAGTGCCCAACTAAATGCTGGCAACTAAGATCAAGGGTTGCGCTCGTTGCGGGACTTAACCCAACATCTCACGACACGAGCTGACGACAACCATGCACCACCTGTCACTCTGCCCCCGAAGGGGAAGCCCTATCTCTAGGGTTGTCAGAGGATGTCAAGACCTGGTAAGGTTCTTCGCGTTGCTTCGAATTAAACCACATGCTCCACCGCTTGTGCGGGCCCCCGTCAATTCCTTTGAGTTTCAGTCTTGCGACCGTACTCCCCAGGCGGAGTGCTTAATGCGTTAACTTCAGCACTAAAGGGCGGAAACCCTCTAACACTTAGCACTCATCGTTTACGGCGTGGACTACCAGGGTATCTAATCCTGTTTGCTCCCCACGCTTTCGCGCCTCAGCGTCAGTTACAGACCAGAAAGCCGCCTTCGCCACTGGTGTTCCTCCACATCTCTACGCATTTCACCGCTACACGTGGAATTCCGCTTTCCTCTTCTGCACTCAAGTTTCCCAGTTTCCAATGACCCTCCACGGTTGAGCCGTGGGCTTTCACATCAGACTTAAGAAACCGCCTGCGCGCGCTTTACGCCCAATAATTCCGGATAACGCTCGCCACCTACGTATTACCGCGGCTGCTGGCACGTAGTTAGCCGTGGCTTTCTCGTTAAGTACCGTCAAGGTACGAGCAGTTACTCTCGCACTTGTTCTTCCTTAACAACAGAGCTTTACGACCCGAAGGCCTTCATCGCTCACGCGGCGTTGCTCGGTCAGGCTTTCGCCCATTGCCGAAGATTCCCTACTGCTGCCTCCCGTAGGAGTCTGGGCCGTGTCTCAGTCCCAGTGTGGCCGATCACCCTCTCAGGTCGGCTACGCATCGTCGCCTTGGTGAGCCGTTACCTCACCAACTAGCTAATGCGCCGCGGGTCCATCTGTAAGCGACAGCCAAAGCCGCCTTTCCATTTCACATCATGCGATGCGAAAAAGTATCCGGTATTAGCTTCGGTTTCCCGAAGTTATCCCAGTCTTACAGGCAGGTTACCCACGTGTTACTCACCCGTCCGCCGCTAGGTTCCGAAGAACCTCGCTCGACTTGCATGTATTAGGCACGCCGCCAGCGTTCATCCTGAGCCAGGATCAAACTCTCCATAAAAGTGTTTGTCTAGCTTCTTAAATAAAACATTGACGTTTTGTGTTTTGTTCAGTTTTCAAAGAACTATTTATCGTTCAAAGCGACTTCCTCATATTATCATCTCTTCATTTCGATGTCAACTTTTTAAAACATTCGCTTCAACCGTTTCGCATCAGCGACGTTTATTAATATATCATCGCCTAAAATGAAATGCAACATCTTTTTTATTTTTTTTATATCATAAGGTGAACTTCCCTTCCTTCTCCCATATAAATTAAAATACCAACACTTTTGGCATACTATCTATTAGGTTAAAGGAGGAAAAAGAATGGACTATGCTGATGCTCTTTTAAAACTCGGGCTTTCGGCTTTTCTCGGCTTTATTATCGGATTGGAACGGGAGTTGAGAAGAAAGCCGCTCGGTTTAAAAACGTGTCTTGTAATTTCAATTATCAGTTGCCTCCTTACAATTGTTTCTATTCAAGCATCATATCGACTCCCTAGCCCTGACCATATTCGAATGGATCCATTGCGTCTCGCAGCACAGATTATTTCCGGTATCGGCTTTTTAGGGGGAGGCGTGATTCTACGAAGAGAAAACGACAGCATTGCTGGTCTTACAACAGCAGCAATGATTTGGGGGGCGGCCGGTATCGGGATTACAGTTGGTGCAGGTTTTTATATCGAATCTATTGCCGGAATGATATTTCTCATTATAAGTGTAGAATTCATTCCTTTGATTATGAATGTATTCGGACCTCGACCGCTTCGCCAACGCGAACTCGGACTAAAGGTAATAGTAAACGATTTACAAAACATCCCAAAGGTTATGAAAGAAATTCAAAGTATGGGTATTAAAGTAAACAATATAAGACTCAAAGCATTGGATACAGGAGAGCATTTTATACAAGTAAAACTGTCAGTTGATCAAAAACTCCGTACACCGGATATTTATTTCGCGATTCAAAACATTGCGGACGTACGCAGCACGGAAGTTGAGAGCTTCTAAATCCCAGCTCTCCTCTTATACAAAAATAAATAACACATACAACTTTTCAATCTTTAGGAGGGAGCAGCTTTTGGATTCAAACGATTCAATTGTACAAACATTTCGATTATCCATTCTTTGGCGCTTAATCGCCATTATGGGCGGCCTTATTTTATTATTCGGTATTATTGCTCATTTCCTGGAACCCAAAACATTCCCCACCTTCTTTGATGGAATCTGGTGGGCCATTGTAACAACCTTTACTGTAGGTTATGGAGACTTTGTTCCCCAAACATATATAGGTCGCACAACTGCTATTATTTTAATTTTACTCGGAACAGGATTCGGTTCTTACTATATGGTATCATTCGCAACAGAAATGCTGAGCAGGCAATATATGAGACAAAAAGGGAAGTCTATCGTCTCATTTCAAAATCATATTATCATCGTAGGTTGGAATGAACGTGTAAAGCAGCTTTTACTGCAATTAGAGACACTTTATCCCAAAACAAATCTTGTACTCATCGATGAAACATTGCCAATATTACCAAAAAAATTTGCCCATTTATTTTTCATTAAAGGATGCCCGTACCACGATGACACCTTAAAACGAGCTAACATTACAAGCGCCCAAACAATTGTAATTACTGCGGATCAGGAAAAGGATGAGAGTAGTGCTGATACTCTGTCTGTATTAACGATTTTAGCAGCAAAAGGAATCAATCCTTCTCTCTATTGCATTGCCGAAATATTGACATCGCAGCAAGTAGACAACGCAAATCGCGCTGGAGCAAATGAAGTCGTGCAAACAAATAAGCTAGTAAGCCACATTCTGACTGCCTCGCTCTTATTCCCGACCGTCTCGCAAACATTAATTTCTTTCTGTAATCATTCATCGGAAACAAGCATTCGTCTCATCCCCCATGACAGCGAAGCAGAAGAGACATTCCGATCATGCAGCATACGTTTTCTAGAGAAAAATATTCTGCTGCTTGGGGTAAAACGGGACGGTGAGAATTATATCAACCCTCCCCATCCCTTCCCTCTTTACCAGGATGATATGTTAATTGTAATTACGAGGTAAGAATCCTTTCCTCTGCTTCTCTCAAAAGGGCGGCTCCAGCATCTACGTATTTTTGATCAACTGGACCGTCCGGATTTTTCGGCTCAGAAAACTGATCAAGTGATGTTAGCGCTGAGGTAAATGTATTGACATGATCATCAAGTTTCTCCTCATACACATGGGATAACAAATACGGGGTACCAATTCTTACAACCGCTCCTCTGGCGTCAAGCTCACCATTTACAGCCTCAAACGGAATACGCAAAAACTGATAACCGTTTTCCTCTGCAAGCTTATAGTCAAAAGAGCCTCTTTCATAATCCCAGCCGCCGCCTATTACATAGCCGAGCGGTTTTAAAAGCCGCTCCAGCTTATATAACTGAAATACCTGCCCTTCTAGTTTAGATGAAATAGGGATCATATTCTTCTTCCTTTCCATAGTATGTTTTGCATATAGCTTACCCAAAGCAGCTCTCTTCCATTTGCATCCAATAAATAATAAACCTAGCAAGCATGGTACGTTTTTACTACTGAAAAGAATAGACTTTTTGACGAGAAAAGCAGAAAAATTCGCTTTGGCATACACGGGTTATTATGGAGGCGGAAATATGTTCGTTGGAGCTAGACAATGCCCAAACAGTTATACTTTGCCGCCCTTTTAAAAAGAAAAAGACTTTAGCTAAAGCCAAAGCCCTTTTCTTTTTTTCTTATTTTCTTATTTTAAACGTTCTTCCAATTGCGCCTTCAATTCTTCGAATCCAGGCTTACCAAGAAGCGCAAACATATTCTTCTTGTATGCTTCTACTCCTGGTTGATCAAACGGATTCACCCCAAGAAGGTAACCGCTCATCGCACAAGCTTTTTCAAAGAAGTAAACAAGGTAGCCGAACGTATACTCGTCCAATGTAGGAATGTTTACAATTAAGTTTGGCACGCCGCCATCTGTATGAGCAAGCAAAGTACCTTCAAACGCCTTCTTATTGACAAAGTCTACTGTTCTTCCTGCCAAATAGTTCAGACCGTCTAAATCGTTTTCTTCCAATTCGATTTCCAACTCATAACGAGGCTTCTCCACATTCAGTACCGTTTCAAATAGATCACGGCGTCCCTCTTGAACATATTGTCCTAAGGAGTGTAAATCTGTTGAGAAGTTTGCAGATGACGGATAGATTCCTTTTTGGTCTTTCCCTTCACTCTCGCCGAACAGCTGCTTCCACCATTCTGCGAAGTATTGCAATGCCGGCTCATAGTTAATGAGCATTTCAATCGTTTTTCCTTTGTTATATAATGCATTGCGCACAACCGCATATTGATAAGCTGGATTTTCCTCTAATTCGGATTTTCCGAAATCTTCATAGCCTTGTGCTGCACCCTTCATCATCTCTTCAATATTTAAACCGCTTACGGCAATTGGAAGCAATCCAACAGCTGTTAATACAGAGAAGCGTCCGCCTACGTCATCTGGGATTACAAATGTTTCATAGCCCTCTTCGTCTGCGAAAGTTTTTAATGCACCGCGTGCTTTATCTGTTGTCGCAAAAATACGTGTGCGAGCTTCTTCTTTTCCATATTTTTCTTCCAACACTTTACGGAAGATACGGAAAGCAAGAGCAGGCTCTGTTGTTGTACCAGATTTGGAAATCACGTTAATGGAGAAGTCCTTTCCTTCTAGTACATCCATTAAGTCTTTCATATATGTGGAACTGATATTCTGACCAACAAATATAACTTGCGGTGTACGACGCTGTTCTTTCGTTAATGTACTGTAGAAGGAATGATTCAATGCTTCAATCGCAGCACGTGCTCCTAGGTAAGAACCGCCGATACCGATAACAAGCAAAATATCAGAATCAGATTTGATTTTCTCAGCTGATTTTTGAATACGTGCAAATTCTTCTTTGTCATACGCAACCGGAAGCTCAATCCAACCCAAGAAATCATTTCCAGTTCCTGTTTTCTCATGAAGCGCATGATGTGATACTTTTACTGCATCGCGTAAGTATGTAATTTCGTGCTCACCGATGAACGATAATGCTTTGGAATAATCAAACGTTACGTGTGTCATAATTCTCCCTCCAATTGTAAAAATTAGTACCTCTTTTCACTTTAACGAAACAGCGCTTGTAAATCAAGCAGTCCTATCATTGTAAGCGTATACAAATGAAAGATATAAAAAAAGCGGCCAAAGCCGCCTTTATAACACATTATAACGATGCACGATAGATCTCTATAACATCTTCCTTCGTCAATTTCTTAAAGTTGCCGAACGGTCCGTATACGACTGTTTTGTCCGCCATAAGCTCAATATTCTCATCACCAATTTTATAATCTGCAAGACGAGCAGGAGCACCAATTGATGTCCAGAAGCTGCGCAGCGCCTCAATGCCTTCGAGCGCAACTTCGCGATCAGATTTTCCTTCTGCTTGTATATCAAATACACGCACAGCAAATTGCTTAAAGCGTGTTACATTTTCATCAAGTACATGCTTCATCCAGTTTGGGAATAAAATCGCAAGGCCTCCGCCATGCGGAATATCGTATACCGCTGAAACAGCATGCTCAATATTGTGCGTCGCCCAATCGCCGCGTACGCCCATTTGCAGTATTCCGTTTAATGCCATCGTTCCACAGTAGAGAATTGTTTCACGAAGCTCGTAATTTTCCAAGTCATTTACCAATTTCGGAGCTGTTTCGATCACCGTTTTTAGCAACGACTCGCAGTAACGGTCCTGCAGCGGCGTATTTGTTCCCTGATGGAAATATTGCTCGATAACGTGCGACATAATGTCAACTATTCCATAAATCGTTTGATCGCGCGGAACAGTAAATGTATGTACAGGATCCAAAATAGAAAACTGCGGAAATGTAAATGGACTGCTCCATCCATATTTTTCGTTCGTCTCCCAGTTTGTAATAACGGAGCCAGAATTCATTTCAGATCCCGTCGCCGCAAGTGTCAACACTGTACCAAACGGGAGGGCTCCAGTTGCTGCTGCCTTACGTGTGATAACATCCCATACATTCCCGTCATACTTCGCTCCTGCTGCAATAGCCTTCGTGCAGTCAATCACACTTCCGCCCCCAACAGCTAAGAGCAAATCAATATTATGCTTTTTACAGATATCCACGCCTTTTTGAACAGTCGTTAAGCGGGGATTGGGTTCCACGCCGCTCAGTTCATGTACCTCTGCCCCGAGCCCGCTTAACATATCCATCACTTGGTCATACAAACCGCTTCTCTTAATGCTGCCGCCGCCGTATACAACAAGTATCTTTTGACCATATTTCGGCACCTCTACCTTTAATTGCTCCAGCTGTCCCTTGCCGAAAATCAGCTTCGTTGGGTTATAAAATGTAAAATTCTGCATGCATGTTCCTCCTTTTTTAGAAATATAACTTTCTCTACAGGGCGAGGTCCAATCTCTTGCTCAAGAACTAAGAGTTAATACCTATCAACACAAATGCTAACTGAAATACTCCTGTTTATCGGTTCATAAAATAGATTCACCGTTTACGTATAATACAACACCCTTAAATACTAACATAACAAAAAATATCCGTTTTCCAAAAAAATATGCATAAGGAGATTATGTGAAATACATTCTATAAAAGAAGCAAGAAAACAAGGAGGGACTCTTATATGAGCACTTTACAACGTATTGCTTTAGTATTAACGATAATTGGTGCATTAAACTGGGGACTCATCGGTTTTTTCCAATTTGATTTAGTAGCCGCCATTTTTGGCGGACAAGATGCAGCATTAGCACGTATCGTATACGGCCTTGTAGGACTTTCTGGTCTCATCAATCTCGGCTTGCTATTTAAGCCTTCCGAAGAACTCGGAACACGTCCAGAAGCTAGGGAAGTACGTTAGTATAACGAACAAATAAAAAAGAAGGCTATTCGCCTTCTTTTTTATTTGTTCGTTCCCTTATCCTGCTTCCTTCCATACCGAGAAGCATTATCCCATGGTCACAAAACAGACTAAGGGAGATGTCCTCATTTTACTGCATTATGTTCTTGTGATTGCTCAATCCATTCTGTCAGCTTGTCACGCAGCGTATTAAAGCCTACGGCATCCGGCTTTGGAACATGCAGTACTGTCTGTCTCTTTGATAAAGACGGCTCTTGGGTCGCCTTGAGTGATAAGCTAATTTTCCCGCTTTCTTCATCTACAGACAGCACCTTAACTTGTACCTCATCTCCCACTTTTAAAAAATCCCGAATGTCTTTCACGTATCCGTTTGTAATTTCCGAGATGTGGACCAAGCCTTGCGTTGATTCATCCAAAGCAACAAACGCCCCGTATCCTTGAATGCCTGTAACCTTTCCTTTCACAACTGTCCCGCGATGATATTTGTCCGGCATAGAAACACTCCTATAAATTTACCTTTTCTTCATATTAGTAAATTATACCACGCGCTCCTATTTCATTCAAAATTACGAAAAATTTTTTCTGTCATCACGTATAAATTGTAAAAATGCGGATACAATACTAACACATGGCTTTCTAGTATTCCCCCCCTTTTTGGGACAAAACGTTCATCGTTTTGTCTCTTTTTTTGTCTACAAAACGTTTGATGCGCTTAACGGCTTCCATTAATTGCTCCATGGAGGTTGCATATGAGCAGCGAATATACCCGCTGCCGCTTTCTCCAAATACAGAGCCGGGCACAACCGCAACCTTTTCCTCAAGCAGTAATTCTTCGGCAAATTGTTCCGATGTCATGCCTGTGGAGCGAATGGACGGAAACGCATAAAATGCACCTCCTGGCATATGGCACGTTAAACCCATTTCATTAAATGATTTTACGATAAAATTTCTTCGCTGCTTGTAGCTTTTCCGCATTGCAATCACATCACGCTCCCCTGACCGCAGTGCCTCAATCGCCGCAAACTGTGCCATCGTCGGTGCACACATGAGCGTGTATTGATGAATTTTTAACATATGCTCAAGAAAAAAGACTGGAGCCGCCACCATCCCAAGGCGCCAGCCTGTCATTGCAAAACCTTTAGAAAAGCCGGAAATTAAAATAGTATGATCGCGCATACCCTCAATGCTTGCAAAGCTTGTATACGGCTCGTCATACATTAATTCTGCGTAAATTTCATCAGACAGCACAATCAGATTATGCCGCTTCACAACATCAGCAATCGCCTCCAGCTCTGCCTTGTTTAATGAAGTGCCGGTCGGATTGCTTGGCGAACAGAGAAGCATTGCTTTCGTATGCTCTGTAATAGCTGTCTCTAATTCCTCTGGCTGCAGCTTAAATCCGTTTTCAGGACGTGTGGAAACAGGGATTGGAATTCCACCCGCAAGCGTAACAAGCGGTGCGTATGCAACGAAGCACGGCTCAATGATAAGCACCTCATCGCCTGGATTAATAATTGTTCGTAACGCAATATCAATTGCTTCACTTGCTCCTACTGTAATCAGAATTTCTGACGCATCGTAAGAAACATCAAATTTTCGTTTGAAATAACTAGATGCCTCCTGACGCAGTTCCAGCAGTCCGGCATTTGCCGTATAAGCGGTATAGCCCTCCTCCAGCGAACGAATGCATGCTTCGCGCACATTCCAAGGAGTTACAAAATCCGGTTCACCAACACCAAGCGAAATAACACCCTCCATACCTGACGCAAGATCAAAAAATTTGCGGATGCCAGACGGCTTCAGCGATGTTGCAGTTTCAGACAAAGTGAACGTCTTCATGGCGTCACCATCATCCGCTTATCATTATTATCACCTTGATCATACACAATACCGTCATGCTTATACTTCTTTAAAATAAAGTGCGTCGTTGTAGATAAAACGGAATCAAGTGTAGAAAGCTTTTGCGCCACAAAGCTAGCTACCTCTGACATGGTTTTCCCTTCTAAAACAATAGATAAATCATATGCGCCGGACATTAAATAAACAGATTTCACTTCTGGATACCGGTAAATTTTCTCTGCGATTTCATCAAAGCCAACATCGCGCTTTGGTGTGACCTTCACATCGATCATCGCCGTTAAGCCTTCCTGCTCTGCTACCTTCGTCCAGTCAACAAGTGTCACATAATTAACGATTACTTTATTTTCTTCAAACTTTTTCATCATCATCTGCACTTCTTCAACATCAACATCCAGCATTTTTGCCAATGTATCAACCGGCAGACGGCTATTCTTTTCGAGACATTCCAACAATTCCAATTCTTTTTCAGTCATCTTTCTAAACTCCTTATTCATGTACTTTCACTAAAAGTATACAGATTATCTGAACTTTTGAGAATTTCTCTTTTCAACTAGCCAGAGAAGAAATATGTTTGCAAACGCAAGCATCTCTCTATATTATGCCACAATTATGAGACAGAAGGAGACGAAAAAATGAAAGACCGCATATATCCTCCTAACACTTCTGTCTTTTCCTGAGCATAGAACATAACAAAATGGAGATGATAGAAAAAAAAATGATGGGGTGATAAAAGATGAAACAACACGGGCAGTTCCCTCTCCCTCCATTCTCCATATATGGTATTACGGTTCATTATGAGCTATATAATTATGAACCCAATTCAAAAAAACCAACCTTTGTTTTAATTCATGGTTTTTTATCCTCTACCTTCAGCTATCGTCGCATGATTCCACTGCTTGCCCAGCATGGAACCGTTATTGCTCTCGATTTACCGCCATTTGGAAAAAGTGACAAATCAAAAGATTTTACGTATTCTTATAAAAACATGGCAAGTATTGTAATTTCGCTCATTGAGCACTTACACCTTTCCAATATCATTCTCGTTGGACATTCTATGGGCGGGCAAATCGCATTATATATTAGCAGGCTGCGTCCTGATCTTGTGGATAAAACAGTACTCCTTTGCAGCTCAGGATATTTACCGAAGTCTCATTTTTCTCTCGTGTACTCCTCGTACCTGCCATTCTTTTATTTGTATGTCAAAAATTGGCTTGTGCGCAGCGGCGTGCTGAAAAATTTGCTCAATGTCATTCATGATCGCTCGTTGATTGATGATGAAATGATGCAAGGCTATGCTGCTCCGTTTTTTGATGAACGCATCTTCCATGCTTTAACACGCATGATTCGCGATCGTGAAGGGGACTTGCCATCCTGTGAGCTGCAACGAATTAAAACACCGTCTCTTCTCATTTGGGGAGAGGAGGATAAAGTCGTTCCTATTTCTGTCGGAAAACGCCTGCATAGCGATTTAGAAAACTCGCAATTTATTTCCTATGAAAAAGCAGGTCATCTGCTTCCGGAAGAAAAGCCGCAGCATGTGTATGAAAACATCATGGAATTTGCCGGCGGTTCATAATCCTGATAAATATCTCCCGTTTATTTGCTCATCCATAAAAAATGTAAACACGACCCAATTGCTCGCGAAGGGGACAACCTCCGCACACGGAAATGTTTAGAAGCACCCGCTAGATAGCACCTAAAAATGTATGTGTTCATAGTAAAAAGATGAGCCTATACAAGACTCATCTTTTTACATTTCCTATGACTAAACCGAGCTCTATCCGCAGCTTCCTGCATTTTTAATGCTCAACAGTCGTTCTGCAAGCTGCTTGCATTTTTCTATCGCAACGACTTCTTCAAAGGACATAAAATAAACATGCTGAATTTTTCTGGAAATGTAATCAGCATCATCGAATGCATCAGCAATTTGCACGACATCGATAGCTTCTGTTTCGTAAAAGTCAGGACCATAACCAAACGGATCCCACTCCTTTACTATTTCAACCATCTGTGCGTACACGTTGTCCATAGATTAGCTCCTTTTTTACAAGATTGATTTCTTTCTTTATTGTAACACATACGCTATGCTGAAAAAAAAGATATCAACAAAGGAGGCAGAACATTCATGGGAGAATTTGATAAAAAGATACATCGGCGTGGAACCAATTCTGTGAAATGGGATTTACATAAGGACGAGGACCTACTGCATTTATGGGTGGCAGATATGGATTTCGCCGCACCAAAAGCGATTCAGGATGCTCTGCGGCAGCGAGTAGAGCATGGAGTTTTCGGGTATACATTTGGCAGTGAAGATTTATACCGCGCCATTATACATTGGACAAAGGATCGTTATGCATGGACAATTGAGAAAAGCTCTATTGCGCTTACGCCAGGTGTCGTACCAGCGTTGGGTGTTGCCGTTCAGGCCTTCACGGCTCCGGGTGAAAAGGTGCTCGTTCAACCTCCTGTATACGCACCATTTTTTGATATGGTGGCGAAAAACGGACGAGAGGTAGTGATCAATCCTCTCGTTGTCCGAAATGGTCGATATGAAATGGATTGGGAAGATCTAGAGGCGAAATTTAAGCAAGGAATCCGCCTTATGATTTTATGCAGTCCCCATAATCCAGTTGGACGCGTATGGACAAAGGAGGAGCTGCAGCGGTTAGGACAGCTGTGTATAGAGTATGATGTAATCATCGTATCAGATGACATCCATGCCGATATTATTTTCAGCGGGCATGTTCATACACCGCTTGCTTCACTGTCCGACGACCTTGCTTCACGTACTGTTACATGCATCGCCCCAAGTAAAACATTCAATATTGCCGGCTTACAGGCCTCAGCTTCCATTATTCCAAATGAGGCGCTTCGAAAGCAATTTACAAAAGTATTGCAGCAGCAAGGCTTCTATTCATTGAATCTGTTCGCTTCAACAGCAATGGAGACAGCCTATACAAGCTGTGCCGATTGGCTGGATGAGCTCCTGTTATATTTAGAAGAAAATGCTCGGTTCGCATATGAATATATTCAAAATGAAATTCCAGAGCTAACGCCATATCGATCTGAAGGAACATACCTGCTTTGGGTAGATTGTTCCAAGCTGGGGCTGTCGAAGGAAGAGCGCCTTAATCTCCTTCAAAAGAAGGGAAGAATTGTTGTCGAACCAGGAGAAAAGTTCGGTCCAGGCGGCGAAGGATTTATCCGTCTCAACCTTGGCTGTCCAAGAGCTATTTTGAAAGAAGCATTAATTCGTTTGCGAAATGCTGTAAAAGAATCTACGCAAAACATATAAGAAAAGCGGCATCGGCCTTGTTTGCTCGCGAATGAGACAGTTCTTCCCACGAAAAAGCGCTTTTTTCCTTTATGAGGGAAGGTCTTTCTCACGCAGTGAGCTGGCCGATGGAGCTAGACATCAAGAAAAGCGGAATTGCATAATCTGCCGCCGCCTAGGCAGCTGAATGTAAAAGAGCGGCCCAGGAGGCGGGGCCGCCTTATTTTTTTGTTTCCATTGATTTTTTTTTTTTACAATTACCCCGCAGATTTTTTTACAATTACCCCGCAGGCTAAACGCTTACCGGACTTACCTGTTGGCTGCGTCATGCCGTCATCCGCATTTTCCGTAATAATGAGAGAGGCTCCATTTTTACGGCGCAACGTATTTTTCCCTTCTGTCAATGATGCGTTCGGCGCCATAATTTCCGCCTTAATTGCTCCCTTATCATCCGCAATCAAATTTGGTAAATCGCCGTTCTCTGCCCCGTTCTGATTCAGCAGGCCATGCTCTTTTCCCTCTGGGTTAAAATGATTACCGGAGGAAGAAAAATCAGGGGCCTTGCATACTCCTACTTCATGGATATGAAAGCCGTGCGGACCAGGCTTAAAGCCTTTTGCCTCAATCTTAATTTGTAAGCCGCCTGGCTGTTCAGAAAGCGTTGCCTTCCCTACTTCATCTCCAGCTGCATTTTGCAGCTTCACCTCTACTTCCTTCGGCTCACCTTGATCGCAGCCCGCAAGAAGAACGAGTACAAAACACGAACATAGCAGTTTTCGTTGCATACAATCCCCCTCCAACAGTCATTCTCTCCTTATCTTCTCCCGCTCCAAACAAAACATACTAAGAAAAGCGGACACATCCCGATTTGCTGCCGTAGTAAAACAGCCCGCATACAAAAAAAGCCGCCTCATAGGCAAGCTCGCTTACTTCGGTGCAGGTGTATCCGATACTGTATCATTCATTTCCTCCAAATTCTTTTCCATCTGTTCAAATTGCTGCTGCTCCCGCTTGGAAGCCTTCACGAACATTCTCCATGTTAAAAATGCACCAAGAATAAACAATAAACACGTAAGACCGGCTGGAATATATTCAAGCTTATTTTCTGGAAAATACAATAATGGCATCGTGACCGTTCCACCCCTTTATTGACGAGCATGGTTATTCTTTCATTATATAAAATCCCGCTTCAAAAATATAGCGCGGACCTTTGACAGGAGTCTTGCAAATTCGGTACGATGGGAAAAAGGAGGCCAGAAGATGGAACATACACTGAAAATCGGTGATATTGTAACAGGTATATATAAAACTGGGAAATATATCGGGGAAATTACTGATATTAGACCACAGCACTATCTCGTCAAAGTATTGGCTGTTCTGAAGCATCCGACACAAGGGGATCTGCATAGCGTCAAACAGGCAGATGTACCGTTTTTTCATGAACGCCGCGCTTTGGCATTCCGAGAGCAAACAAATATCCCGCAGCAAATGGTAAAACGCTATGAGGAGGAGGTTCCAGATTACAAAGAGTCCCTTCGCCAAGCCTTGGAACGGCAAATAAGCGAACTGCAGGAGGATGGTTCACCTTGGGCAGAGCGTTCTCTTGAAAGTCTAAGAAGCTTGCAGCGTGACTACAAGCTGTAACATACAAGCCTAAGCGGCAGCCGGTCATACATATACTTTGAATCTCGCAAAACTAAAGGCCAAATTACTACTAACAGTAATTTGGCCTTTAGTTCGTACTCACCTTTTTCATTAGCTTCGCAAAATCAACTAAGTCTCCAATTTTCGTTGGAGCGGGCTTAAGTAAATATTCTTTATCCTTTTCTACCAACTTAAAAATGCTATACGTTGTCAGGGCATCATCCAACGCACGATGATGCTTACCCGTCCCTTTTTTTCCATAGGATTCTATCGCCTTCCAAAGACCCGTTTGATTACGATCCCCAAAAAAACGTTTGTATTCAAGCGACAAGTCGCGATGCTTGCCTTTAAAAGGATAGGGGATCTTTGCCAGACTGCAGTTCTGCTTTAATACCTTTACGTCCATATTGCCCCATGTGACAACTGTACTCGGATATGCCGATTCATAGTTCGCCAGCCGATCAATCAGTCCAGAAAAGGAAATACCGCTATCAATGGCTTCTTGCCCGATGTTCAAAAAGCTTTTGCACCGTTCTGTCAAAATCGGAAATTGTTGCGGCTTCACATACGAGGAGAATGTGTCAAGCACTTCATCACGAACAACCGCTACAATCCCAACCTCAATAATTTCAGGAACGAATCCTTCCGGCTGTCTCTTGTTTTCCGGCATCGTAAACTCAAAGTCTACAAATAAAAATTGCTGTTCATTCATGACATCCCTTCCTTACCTTTTCTTTCCGTCTTACGTACCTTCATTATAGCACGTATCAACTAAAAACGCGGCGCTTCTCTCTTCTGTTTCTCCATAATTTCTCATTATGATGTATCTTATATATATGTAACAGCAAGACAAATATTTTCATAAAACAACGCTGACAAGGCGAAAAATGAAAAATTCGTTCCATTTTTTGCACAAAATATGGAATTCACCTAAAAACAGCTTGTCTTAACATCACCTTTGCTCCCGCAGGAAAACAACCCGCTCACAAAACATACAGCTCGAGCAGAGACAATTTACAGCAGTATTCTGTCTGTTCTTCACCACAGAAGGCACTCCTTATCTTTTGTTGTGAAGATTATTGTACAAAAGGGTGCAAACCGCGGGAGTTAGACCATGTCCATACAAACAACTTGTACTTTTATCTTTTAAAGAAAACTCGCCGATTGGCGAAGACAGAGACGTAGTTGCACTTACACTTTATTCCTAAAGTTTCCTACTATGTCTAATTAACTCCTAGCTGGAAACTTATACTTTCTTAAAAGTGTAAAAAAGGAAGGAGCAACGCCCCCTCCTTTTCTTCTCAAAATCTTGGCTCGTTTTTCCGAATAAGGAAAAGATGCAGCGGAAAGAACAAAGAACCTGTTATAAGATGGATAACCGTAAATAAGACCGAATTTGTTGTATATCGCTCTAATAGCAAATACATAATCCAAATAGCGAGAACAAGAGAAACTATCGATGAAATAAAATTGACAATTGGAATAAAGTTTAAAATAAAGCACGCAACGAATACCCCAAGCACCTTCCATCCGGACTGTGGACGCAAGTAGTCCGGCAGCTTTGACTCTACTAAATCTCCCCATGTTTTACAATTCAAGATAGGAATGAACGCAAAATATGCATCCTCAAGGCCTTGCTTTTTCGCCATCGTGTGCAATGCAAATGCCGATAGCAAATATGCGGCAATGCACCAGATAATCATAATGAATGCAAAAACGATTCCCCACGCCAGCATTTGCTCAAATAACACTTGATCGTCCATGGAGAGCCTCCTCTAAGATGTTATTTTTACTCTATACATTTTTTATTCATATGCCATATAAGGGTTGGATTATAACATGCCTAGCTTGTATGATAATAAAAACAAGGATAAAAAGGAGATGTTTGTGTGCATCAATACTCTCAAGCCCTACAAGCATATTTCGAATCATATCGAAATCCAGAAAAAGCGGAACCTATGAGACAGTATATGAGAAATCAATATCCGTTCCTCGGCATTCAAGCACCAGAGCGAACGCAGCTTCTCCGCGAATTTTTGAAGGAAAATGGTGTATCCTCTAGGGATGAACTCTCTCATATTGTACAAGATCTGTGGAAATTGCCTGAGCGGGAGTTCCAAATTATCGCCCTCAACCTGCTGGAAAAACAGCATAAGCTTATAGATGAAACCTTTCTTCCTCTTCTAGAACACATCATTACAACAAAATCCTGGTGGGACACAGTCGATTACATTGCCCCGCGCTTAGTTGGTCCGATCTTTGCACAAAAGCCGCAGCTCATTAGAGATTATGTTCCAAAATGGATGGCATCGGGCAACATTTGGCTGCAGCGCACCTGCATTTTATTTCAGCTTAAGTACAAGGACAAAACGGACACAGATCTCTTGTTTTCTATAATTCAAGAGCTCAGCCGTTCAAAAGAGTTTTTTATCCAAAAAGCAATCGGCTGGGTATTGCGTGAGTACGCAAAAACAAGCCCGCACACTGTTTTACAATTTGTTTCCTCCCATACACTTGCTCCCTTGAGCAAAAGGGAGGCACTTAAGCATATTCAGAACACAATTGGGCATACTGAATAGGTACATATCTTACAAAATTACATAAGCTGCAGATAACCTGTATTGTGATTTTTTTCGCAACGTGTTAGAATATGGACAGCCATTTTCATATTGTAGCGATGACAGACAAATAAGTACTTGCACCCCAGCGATTCAGGGATAGTGAAAGCCTGAAAACGCAAGGAAACGGCAGTCTCGAGCAATACTTGATAAAGTGGGCATGCATCTGCATGTCAACTAGGGTGGAACCGCGTGCATACAAGCTCGTCCCTAGGCATTAGGCCTTCGGACGAGCTTTTTTATGTTTTTTAATTTAAGGAGGGTGTTAACAATGGCTTCAATGGAGCAAATCGTAAACTTAGCGAAGCATCGCGGCTTTGTATTTCCAGGCTCTGAAATTTACGGCGGCTTAGCAAACACTTGGGACTACGGTCCGCTTGGTGTTGAACTAAAAAACAACGTTAAAAAAGCATGGTGGAAAAAATTCATTCAAGAATCCCCGTACAATGTCGGTCTTGATGCAGCAATCCTAATGAACCCGCAAACATGGGTGGCATCCGGTCACGTAGGCAACTTCAACGACCCAATGATCGACTGCAAAAATTGTAAAGCGCGCCATCGTGCTGACAAGCTGATTGAGAATGCATTAGAGGCAAAAGGCATCGAAATGATTGTCGACGGTCTTTCTTTTGATCAAATGGCAGCATTAATCCAGGAGCATGACATCACATGCCCAGACTGCGGCAGCAAGGATTTTACAGAAATCCGCCAATTCAACCTAATGTTTAAAACTCACCAGGGTGTAACACAGTCAAGCGCTAACGAAATTTATATGCGCCCTGAAACAGCACAAGGTATTTTTGTTAACTTTAAAAACGCACAGCGTTCAATGCGTAAAAAACTGCCATTCGGTATCGGCCAAATCGGAAAAAGCTTCCGTAATGAAATCACGCCAGGCAATTTTACATTCCGTACACGCGAATTTGAGCAAATGGAGCTTGAGTTCTTCTGTAAGCCTGGTGAGGACCTAGAGTGGTTCACATACTGGCGCGATTACTGCAAAAACTGGCTGTTAACACTTGGAATGAAGGAGAGCAGCATGCGCCTTCGTGATCACGGAGAAGATGAGCTGTCCCACTACTCCAACGCAACAACAGACATCGAATTCAAGTTCCCGTTCGGCTGGGGCGAGCTTTGGGGGATTGCAGACCGCACAGACTTCGATTTAAAGCGTCATATGGAGCATTCTGGCGAAGATTTCAACTATGTTGATCCTGTTACGAATGAACGCTACGTTCCATATTGCATCGAGCCATCCCTTGGTGCGGACCGCGTTACATTAGCATTTTTATGTGATGCCTACGAAGAGGAGCAGCTAGAAAACGAAACACGTACTGTGCTTCGCTTCCACCCAGCTCTTGCGCCATTTAAAGCAGCGGTTCTTCCGTTATCTAAAAAGCTTTCCGAAGGTGCAGCTGAAGTCTATGCAGAGCTATCAAAGCACTTTATGGTGGACTTTGACGAAACAGGCTCGATCGGCAAGCGCTACCGCCGTCAGGATGAAATCGGTACACCGTTCTGTATTACATTTGACTTCGATTCTGTGGAAGACAAACAAGTAACAGTGCGTGATCGTGATACAATGGAACAGCTTCGTATGCCAATTAGCGAATTGAAGAGCTTCTTAGAACAGAAAATTGCGTTTTAAACTAATTTATAAAAAGAAAAGCCGCATAATCGATCTTATGCGGCTTTTCTTCTATTTTCATTCGAGGGCACTATCTCCCGCAATACCTTTCTTTCGCTTTTTGACGGTTCATTCCCTCTTCCGTTCCTTCAGCTCTTCTCTTTGCTGCTTAGAAAAGCTGCTCTTTTCCTTTTTTTGTTTTTCATACTCCAGCTGCAAAAACTCCATATATTCTTATTTTCCTGTGCATACTAACAAGACATCGAAGTAAAAAGGAGATAGGAAAATGGATCGAAAACAACAAGATAAGGAAACACGCTCCATCGAAGCAACAGAACGAATTGCCCGCATTGAGGATCCGCAGGGTAATGAAGTGGATGATCGAATAACAGCGGATCGAAAGCTGATTGACCGCGTTCGCCTTGATATGATCAATATGGACTAAAAAGTACGTATGCTAGGCAATATCCTAAAAGCTATACTTTTTGTAGAAAAGCTGCTAAAGTGCGACTTGTATCAACCTTAGCAGCTTTTCTTTTTGTATGGATACACTCACTCTATATTGAAAAAACAACCGAAAAAGCTGATCATTAGTAATCATAGAGACATCAGCCTGAATTTCATGCGCAACAATGTCCATTTGATCCATCCTGCCCGGCGCTGCACTTCAAAAGCTCGTTGCATCTGATATTTACTTAAGAACCGCTTGCCTTACTTCCCCCAAAGCCGCTCGTTGCCTTTCCTTTCGAAATGGATGATTTTTTGCTTTTATATTCATCCGTATCCGGATACGCTGTGTTACCAACATAAAAATAACGATAATGACGGGAAGCGGGGTCATCACACTCCCACTCATCATCACCATAGTCATATTCGTACTTGGCGCAATATGGATCTTCTGGCTTAGGCGGCAGTTCTTCTTCCCCGCATCCAGCCAATGTTCCTCCCAGTACTGCTGTTACGCCGAGCATAATTTTTTTTGTTTTCTTCATCAGTACTTCTCCTTCCCTTTGTCGAGTATGTCCAAAGACATCAAAAAGACCTTTGCCGATAGCGGCAAAGGTCTTGCAAGACATAGTTTTCATGTCAACAAAGCCGGTGAATCCAACTATTCACGTCATGACGACTTTGTTTCAGGGCATTTCCCCTGAAGCTACTCCCCTTTGAATCCTGTATGCTGTTATTAATTATATTTTACAATATATTCAAAATAATGTAAACAATATCTCTTTTTTGTAAAAATTTTTATCCATTAACTGCGCTTTTCCTTCACCGCTACCGTACAACGTGATACACAAATGAGCTGTTCATCTTCATCTACAATCCTCACGTCCCACACCATTGTCGTTTTCCCCTTATGAAGCGGTGTTCCAATTGCAGTCACGGTCCCGCTTTGCTTTGAACGTATATGATTTGCATTAATTTCAAGACCAAAGCAAAGCTCTCGTTCCTTATCGATTAGATGATAGGTGCCCATGCTCGCTACTGTTTCAGCAAGCACCAACGATGCACCTCCATGTAAATAACCAAATGGCTGATGCGTCCGCTCATCTACCGGCATCGTCGCAATCGCCTTTTCCTCATTTATCTCCACCACCTTAATTCCCAGTAAATCAATTAATGTATGCTTCATACTGTTCTCCTTTCCATATCGAAGCTCTCGATCGCCTCACTGCCAAATTATGTATAAATCCTGCTGTTTTACTGAAAACTACCATTGTAATCAGAAAAGGAGGCTACGTCTGTGAAAAAATTATGGTACCTTGCATTAGCATTGTATTTCTGTACCAATATTGTACCAGAATACGTATTTGCATATCAGCCTGCAAGCTCACAAGAAGAGAAAAATGTAGAAGTAGGAACAAAAAAGCAAGAAGGAAAAACAGATTACTTTCATTATCAGCTCAATATCCCTACGTTTGACCATATCAAAAATAAAGGCTTTGAGAAGAAACTGAACTCTTACTATGAAACAAACATTCTTTCCTTTAAAAAGAAGCTCCAAGCGGAAGCAAAGAAGTATTATGATGAAGCCCAACAAAATCCAACAACACTGCATCCGTACGTTGCTCATGTCGACTATAAGATTACCTTGAACAAGGCACCGCTTTTAAGCTTATATATTAGCTACTACCAATACACCGGCGGAGCACATGGCATGTACGAATGGAAAGCAAATACCTTTGATATAGATAAAGAGAAAGAAATCTCGCTTGCAGATTTATTCCAGCAGGACAGCAAATTTATGGAGACAATCAAACAAGAAGCCAAACGGCAAATTGAACAAGACAGCAGCAAGTTCTTTCCAGATGCGGCAGCACTTATAGATAAAGCAACATCATTCAAGTTTTTTCTCGAACCAGAGCATATTGTATTATATTATCCACTCTATGAAATTGCGCCGTATGCGAGCGGAATTCCAACATTCCGAATCCCTTACACGCTGCTGCAAAACGATTTAAAACCAAATTATCGAAAAATTTTGATTGACAAGTAAAACCTTTGTCGCTACGATAATGTTAACTCGAAATATCAGGAGGTTAACATTAGAATGCGTAAATTTCGCACGGTAGACTTAACATTGGCAGCAATGTTTGTTGCGTTAATGGCAATTGGCGCAAATATTACATCCTGGGCTCCATTTTTACAGGTGGCAGGCGTCCCTCTTTCTATGGGTCCATTTTTTGCAATTTTAGCAGGTCTTTTACTCGGCAGCCGTCTCGGTGCTTTTTCCCTGCTTGTATATATGCTTGTAGGAGCAGCTGGTGTACCAATATTCGCAAAATTTGCTGCTGGCTTCGGGGTTGTGTTCGGACCGACAGGTGGATTTATCTTCTCTTATATCACAGCAGCCTATGCAGCTGGTAAAATTGTAGAACTTAAAAAATCTCCAGGGTTTGGAACGTTTCTTATCGCTTCCTTAGTCGGGATTGTTCTAATTTATGTCATTGGAACGAACTATATGTTCTTCGTTTCAAACGGCAAGCTTGGCTATGCAGCCGCTTGGAAAATCATGACTTGGTTTATGGTAAAGGATTTGGCGTTTACAGTACTAGGAGCGGTGATTGCCCCGCGTCTATATCGTGCTGTCTCCCGTTCGACGATCGTTGGACGCAAGCAATCTGCTTAACTAAATGCATAAAACAGGACGCATCATTAAGACGCGTCCTGTTTTTTATAGGATTAAGAAAGCATTTCTTTGAGACATTGTTTATCTCCCGTCTCTCACTCCTCCTTCTGCCCAAAACGCTCTACAAGCGTCGCCAACGTACGGACCATCACTCCCGTTGCGCCTGCAGGACCTAAATCATGATCGTTTTTTGTATCAGATGTTCCCGCGATATCAAGATGCACCCAGGGCGTGTCTTCGGCAAACTCGCCAAGAAACGCTCCCGCCATAATAGCATGGCCGTCGCGGCCAGGTGAATTATTTAAATCAGCAAGTTTGCTGTTGCGGACGCGCTCCTTGTCACGCTCAAAAATGGGCAGTCTCCAAATTGCCTCATCGGTTTCCAGCGCAGCTTCAAGTACTTGCTCATAAAACGCTTCATCGTTTGTCATAGCACCTGTTGTCTGATTACCGAGTGCGACAATGATACCTCCCGTTAAAGTTGCCACATCCACTAAGTAGTTCGCACCTAATTGCTTTACATACGTGATGCCATCGGCTAATGCAAGCCTGCCTTCCGCATCTGTATTTAGGACCTCTATCGTTTTTCCGCTAAGTGAGGTAATCACATCATCGGGCTTAAAAGCGGTTCCGCTCACCATATTATCTGTAATTGGAATGACTGCCGCAATATTTTGCTCTGGACGCAGCTCACCGATAATTTCCATAGCGCCAAGCACAGAAGCTGCTCCCCCCATATCACCCTTCATACCGACCATGCTTTCGCGCGGCTTTAAGGAATATCCGCCCGTATCATACGTAATCCCTTTTCCGACAAAACCAATGACGTCCGTCCATTCTTCTTTCCCTTTATAAAGAAGCGCAACCATTTTCGGAGGATTTACAGACCCTTGATTGACTGCAAGCAGTGCACCCGCTCCCATCTCCTCTAAGTCAGCTTTTTCAAGAACTTTATATTCCAGATTGTATCTCTTTGCAAGCTCAATCGCATAATCAGCAAGCTCTACAGCCGTCAGCTTGTTTGGCGGCATATTCACAAGCGTACGCGCGGAATTCGTTGCACGCCCATACGTGTAGCCAACTGTAAGTGCTGCCTGTACCTCTGATCGTTCTTCCTTTGTAATCACAGTAACCGCATCAAAGATTTTCTTTTCTCTTTGCTTCGTTTTATACGTTTCAATATGATATGTACCAAGGCAGTATGCTTCCGCCAAAATATGAGCTGCATCAAGTGCTGTAATATCCCCGGCTGCAAATGAGTCCAGCAGTACAGACAGATTCTTTAGGCTTACGCTTTTCAACGTTTTGAACAACCGAACGAAAGAATGACGCAGCACCTCTGTTGTATACGCCTCTTTTTTGCCAAGACCAACAAAGTAATAGCGTTTTACATTTGTTTTTCCTAATGTATATACCTTTGATACTGCTTTTTTCTTGGCAGAAATCTCACCTTCTTCTAATAAAGTTGTAATATGTCCATCTAACGAATCATCAATATCCTTGATGAATGAGCTCGTATCGTCACCTTCGAATACAGCGACAACAACTGCTTCATAGCTGCTGAGCTGCTCTTGTGTTTGAAACATAATCCACACCTCCATCTCAACTTCTCTTCCATTATAATCCTATTTAACTAAAAATGAGAACTTCAATGCTCCTCCATATACAAAAGCAATTGCGGAAGCATGGGAAGCGCATTTGCTTTCTCAAAGGGTACATTCTCTATATTAGCTGGCATAATGTGTAAGCATTCTTCGATAAATGAGTATACCTTCTCTACATCAAGCGACCAATAAAGCGGACGGTACGGCTGTAAATAGCTATGTGCAGTCTGCATCATGAGCCGGGCTCCCTTTACATTTCCATAACTGTAATGATACAAAGCAACACTCATTTGCAGTAGTCCCTTTAAAAAATAGTTATCACGCTCCGTCAGCCATACTGCCTCCAGCAAATCATGACATGTATAGTAATCTCCCTCATTATATGCAATGAAAAACTCGTAGTACTCCATTGGATAATCCGCCATCGCTCATCCTCCACCTACTATTTCCGTTCATCATTCGTATACAATTTTATCAGAAAAACCGAAATAAAATATTGAAGAATACATCTCAAATAGGAATCGATTACTAATTTGTAACCGTTTGTAAAATGATACTTGCGATACACTCTGCTCTTATGTTAACGTTATATTACAAAGGAACAATCCTCTACTTCAAACGCGAATGAGGGCTGCTTATGAATGAAGCATTATGCATGTTGATGAATGAAATAGAACGGATACGTATAGAAATGCATGAAGCCGCTATACAAAAGGGGCTAATGCACGCTGAAACGGTCAGAATCAGTCAAATATTAGACAAGCTCATCTTACAATATCAAAAACAAACACAGAATCGAAAATCCCAATATTCACTATATCAATAAAACAAGCCGCCCTTGCAAGCGGCTCTTTATTTTAGGAAAAATGTTCATAAAAATAGTCTAGAACAAAGCTGCTCTAGACTATTTTTGCTTTCGATATTGCTGCCGAAATACTTGCATCGTCTCATTTTCGTTCAAACGCTTTAACTCTTCTTCTGTTAACGTTCCATTCCCTACCTTTACCACGTATATCTTAACATTCCGTTTGCCCCACTGCTTATATACATCCTGTACAGTATCATAGTACAGGTCAATGGAATTTCCCTTTATGGCCCCTCCCTTATCTGCTACTACACCATAGCCGTAGCCTGGAATAAACAAAATGGTGCCTATCGGAAATACCTTTAAATCTGCAGCGATAGTAGAGTATAAATCTCTTTTAACTCGCACACCCGAATACGTAATACCGTAGGATGGATGATTTGCATCCTTCCCTGTGGATTCCACTCCTGCCGTATATCCAGTTGCCGTTACTGTAATTGAATAATAATTGGATCGCTCCATCTCCTGCTCGAGCGTTTCTTTCGGTTGTTTATTAAGCTCCGCCGCTGTATACGCTGGAGGCTGCGCGACAACAGCATCGGCCGCTGTCCGATTTCTATACCACTCTTCTAAATCAGAGACAGTAACACCGGAAAACGCTTGGAACGTAACAAAAAAGGCCGCACAAAATAAACATGTCATAACTATGCGAATAACAAATCGTCTAAATATGGTCATGCTTGTTCTCAACACTCCTTCATGCTTAGTGTTAACCAACATGACACTACTTTATACAAAGAAAAGCGGACACAGCCTGGGTTGGTCCTGCAGCAAACTCCCATTGCGTTACATGGCTTCTTAACTGGAAACCTATACTTTCTTAAAGCATAAAAAAACCCCCCATATCGGGAGGTTCAGAACATTTGATAGCCTCGTTGGCGGAGCATACGAATCGTTACACCTGATAATGCTGCACCAATCAATCCTGTCGTTAAAATAATCATATCCGCTTGACCAAGGGCAAGTATATGTGTCTTTAATGCGAGCAAGGAAGCAGACGGGCTTTTAAAATACTCAAACACGCTTACTTTATCGATAATCAATATACAAACGAGCGGATACACAATGACCATCACCCATGTAGCCCGTAAAATCATATTTAACAGAAAACCAATTCCAAAGAATAACACAAAAAACAACAGCATTGAAATTAGTAAAACTGGTATACTCATACCTGTCTCCCCTTCTCCCATTCCTTCTCTTTCTAGTGTACTTGACGGCTTTTGAAATCGTCAATTTCCACGCTGCAAAAATAAATGGTATGCCGTATACCCGAAATGGTCACCCGGATTCACCGATTTGTCTATTTCCATTACGGGACGCGGTTTTGCATCTAATAAATAGCGGACTAAAACTGAAGCGTTTTCATCAAAGCGCAGCTCATCCGGATGCATGAAGGCCGCCTCGTATAACTCCTTCTCTTCGGTCACAATCTGTTCATGGAGCGGCTTGAGTAAAAACATAATCATATTGTCACTAATTTCTTCCCGAATAACACCAGAGCGAATGCCAATCACACCGACAACCTCGGCAGCAATCCCCGTTTCTTCCTGCACCTCTCGCAGCACTGCCTCATCAACTGTTTCACCAGGATCGACAAATCCGGCCGGAATTGACCACGTCCCTTTTAGCCCGCCGTATCTCTTTTTCACGACAAGCCATCGTCCATCCTTCGTCACAACGAGACCGCTTACAGCCAGCCACACATGATTTCTTTTTCCCATGCCTACCCTCCCCTCGTATGTAAAAAATGGACTCAAGAAAAGCGAACACGGCCCAAAGGCTGTACTTTTTACCTTATAAAGAAAAGAGCAAAAACAACTCACGCTGCTTCTGCTCTTTCATGTATTAAAAGAAGTTTAACTTTCCTTTTTTCAATACCAATAATGGTCCGCCAAGCAAGAATAAGTAGCGGTTGTCGATAATCTTCTTCATGAAGGCAGCCTGCCAGCCAGTTAGCTTTTTACCAAATACAACACCAATGCCGTCATCATGACCTAAGGAACATACAGAACCTTTATTGTCAAATTTAAACGGCTCAAGTTCACCTTTGCCGCGAACAAGAACTGCTAAGTTTTTTGCTAGATTGTAGCCCTCTTGGATTGCGATTTGTGCAGTTGGCGGATATGGACGATCGTTTTCTGGATTGAAAATAAGCGCTGCATCTCCCACGATAAATACATCGTCATGACCAGGAGCTCGTAAAAATTCGTCTACCTTAATGCGGCCGCGCATTGCTTCAAAGCCGGATTCTTCTACAAGAGAGTTACCGCGAACACCAGCAGCCCATACTACTGTTTCAGCTTTAATTTCCTCAATTTTGTCATCCTTGCCGACAATGATGCCTGTTTCAGTTGCTTCTTTGATTGCTGTACCAATGCGGAATTCTACGCCTTTTTTCTCAAGGAATTTCACCGCGTATTCAACAAGCTCAGGATCGAATCCAGGAAGCGCAGTTGGTGCAGCCTCTACACAAAGTATGCGCACTTTTTCACGAGGAAGGTCATACTCATGTACAAGCTCAGGTACACGGTTTGCTAATTCTGCTACGAACTCGATACCTGTAAAGCCCGCACCGCCGACAACAATTGTTAATAGCTCGTCGCGTTTTTCAGTTGCATAGCGAGAGAACATGTATTCAATATGATCGCGGATTTGACGCGCGCCATTAATGTTTGCAATGGAGAATGCGTGCTCCTTTAAGCCCTTGATGCCGAATGTTTCGGACTCAAAGCCTAAACCGACTACAAGATAATCGTACTCAAGCTCACCATTTTTCAAAATAACGCGTTTTTCTTTTCCACGGATTTCTGTCACTGTATCTAATACAAAATTTACTTTGCTTGTATCGATCACATCTTTAATATTTAAACGAGTTTTATCATGATGCAACGTACCAGCTGCATTTTCATGCAACCAAGTTGTTTGATAATGATAGCTGTTATTATTAACAAGTGTAATTTCGGCTTCATTTACCGATAACAATTTTTGCAGGCGCACAGTAGTAATCATCCCGCCGTAGCCCGCACCTAAAACAACGATTTTTGGCTTTCTCACCCTAATCACAACCCTCTTTATAATATAAATGAAAAATTGAAGGAGTACGGCATATATATAATTGCCGCTTTTTGTGGAATCTCTCACAAGAGAAAATAATAATTTGTTAGAAATTTGTCATAAAAACTACTATATTCTATCCTATATTAGTCGTTTTTTTTTCATTTTTCAAGCATATCCTGTATACAATAGCCATTTCTCTTCTTCCTGCCTGCTTGTGATGATTTTCCCCTCCCTACAAATATATGCAAGTGGATATTTCTCCTTTAATTTAAAGATATGCACTCCTTTTTGAGGCAGTGTCTAGCCTCTCCTCAAAATAACCACCGTTACAAACTGCAGACCGCGAGAGCTTTTCTTATCTTTAGCTAAGATTTTTTATAAGAAATATGATATCATTTTTTATGAGCACCTGGATTTTTATGTAAAAGGTGCGGTACCTTTTGCTTAAACTGTACATAAAATCTGATTTGAGTACATAACGATGGGGGCGTAAACAATGTCAGGAAATGAAAATGTATACGATATTACCATTATCGGCGGAGGTCCTGCGGGATTGTTCACTGCGTTTTACGGCGGCATGAGGCAAGCCAGCGTAAAAATTATCGAAAGCTTGCCTCAGCTCGGCGGTCAGCTGTCTGCGCTCTATCCAGAGAAATACATCTATGACGTAGCTGGATTTCCCAAAATTCGCGCGCAGGAGCTTATAAATAATTTAAAGGAGCAAATGAGCAAATTTGAACCGACTGTTTGTCTTGAGGAATCTGTACAAACATTAGAAAAACGAGAAGATGGGGTTTTCAAGCTTGTTACAAATAAAAAAACACACTATTCCAAGACTGTTATTATCACAGCGGGAAATGGCGCATTCCAGCCTCGCCGTCTAGAGCTCGAGAGTGCGTTACAATATGAAAAGAAAAACCTGCACTATTTTGTAGATGACATGAATAAATTTGCCGGCAAAAAGGTTATTGTGTTCGGAGGCGGCGATTCCGCAGTAGACTGGACACTTATGCTTGAGCCAATTGCAGAGCAAGTAACGATTGTGCACCGCCGTGATAAATTCCGTGCACATGAACACAGTGTCAAGAGTCTAATGAATTCCCGCGCAACTGTAAAAACACCATATGTTCCTGTTGAATTAATTGGCAGCGACACCATTAAGCAGGTTGTCATTCAGCACGTACAAACAGAAGAAAAAATCACCATTGATGTAGATGATGTAATCGTGAACTACGGCTTCGTTTCCTCCTTAGGTCCAATTAAAGATTGGGGTCTTTCTATCGCAAAAAACAGCATTGTCGTTAACTCAAAAATGGAAACAAACATTCCTGGCATTTATGCAGCTGGCGATATTTGTACGTACGAAGGAAAAGTAAAACTGATTGCTTGCGGCTTCGGTGAAGCACCAACAGCAGTTAATAATGCAAAAGCATACATTGACCCGAAAGCGAAAATCCAACCGCTCCACAGCTCCAGCATGTTCTAGATTGGCGAGCCATTAGGCGAAGACAGAGACGCAGATGCCCTTATACTTTATTCCTAAAATCCCCATTACTCCGAATGGTCTCCTAGCTGGATATTTATATTCTCTTAAAGTGTAAGACAAGCGGACACAGTCCGCCCTGCTCCCGAAGGAGGCAGTTTCCCGCACATCGAGGCGCTTTTTTCCAATACACTGGGGAAGGTTATTTTTCGGAAGGGAGCAGACCGTGGGAGCTAAACAGTTATGCTTTCTTATCTTTTAAAAAGCCTGTTGTACATTATGTACTTCAGGCCTTTTTATATAAAACTGCATAATATCTTATATTTTTTAAAATACATTGTAAAACATTTGTTTTTCTGTCTACAATGGAATCTAGATGTAAAGCACGTCACCTTTTAAAAGCGAGGAAATACTATGGAAGAATTACAGCAAAATCAAAAGCTCTCTGTTCCGTTGCCTAGCACTTCGCTGTTTCGGAATGCAAACTTCTTATACTTATGGGCGGCTACACTATTTTCTAGCTTTGCGCTTGCCTTTTTTATGTTTTCCCAAACGTGGTATATCGTCAAAACACTTGATTTAGAAGCATCTCTTGGAATTGTTTTCGTTGCGTCAAGTGTGCCGCGTCTGATTTTTATGATTGTCGGCGGTGCAGTGGCTGACAAGTTTCCAAAGAAAAACATCATGTTTTTTTCAAATCTTATTCGTGCCCTTCTTGTAGGGTCTATTCTTGTCTGGCTGCTTTTCGGTCACATTACCTTGTATACATTCATTCTGTTTGCCCTATTTTTCGGATTGGCGGATGCTTTTTTCTGGTCAGCAGACGGCTCTATTTTGCCGGAGCTGGTAGAAAAGGACAAGCTAACGCAAGCAAACTCTATTACGCAAATGACAAATCAGTCGTCACTCATTCTCGGACCGATGCTGGCTGGCGTAATTATTAAGGTTGGTAACTATGAAACAATTTTCATTATTACAATTGTCATGCTTGTCATCTCAGCTGTTCTTGTACAATACATTCGGATGGAGACACAAAAGGGAGAGGAGCAGCACGATAAAGACATGCTTACTTCTATTAAAGAAGGGATTCTGTATGTAAAGCAGTCCTCTTTTCTAACAACTCTGTTGATTTGCAGTGCCTTCTTAAATTTCTTTCTGATTGGACCTATGCAAATTGGCTTCCCGATTTTCGTGAAAACTGTCCTGCACGGTGACTCCCTGCATTTTAGCTATTTAGAGGGATCTGCTGGGGGAGGTATGGCAATTGGAGCTATTCTAGTTGCTATTTTAAACATTCAAAAGCGACGAGGTTGGTTTTGTATCATCATGCTCTTTTTAGCAGGAATCTCCTTTTTACTACTTAATTACAGCACCACTCTCTGGCAGGCGCTGCTTGCTGCGGTCATATTCGGTGTAACGCTTGCTATGGCAGCAATTCCGCTTATGAGCGTCATTCAGTCCACTGTGCACGAGGATATGATGGGACGGGTGATGAGCCTGCTTATGCTATCGTCGATGGGACTTATTCCTGTATCGTATGCAGGAGCATCTCTTCTTTTAGCACTCGGCCTATCCGTCCTAACGATTATGAAAACTGGTGCAATTGCCCTTATTTTGTTTGTTCTATTCGTCGCACTTCGCGTGCCGACTGTACGGACATTCGATTAATCTTTCTATAAAGAAAACTCGCCGATTGGCGAGCCGTTAGGCGAAGACAGAGGCGTAGTTGCCCTTACACTTTGTTCCTAAAATTTCCTACTGCGTCGAATGAGCTTCTAGCTGGGAATTTATGCTTTCTTAAAGTGGAACAACAAAAGCATCGGCTGAGCCGATGCTTTTGTTGTAGGTTGTATATGTCCTGCTCCCATCGTTACTTCTATAACGTCAATTTTCTTCCATTCTTCTGTTTATGTTGACGCCAGAGCTTTTTCACAATAATGCCCGTACGTATGAACACATACACATACCCGCACACAACAAATAACGCCCAGCTCTCATTTTTCTGCAGCGCGGTTAAGAAATTGTCATACTCGGTACCAGTTTGTCCAATAGAATTTACAAGAAATATGATTGGAACAGACAACAGAAATACTAGATTAAACAAATTGAACATTCTCTCACGCGGATGGCTGCTGCCTGTCAGCAAATGCATCACCGTGAGCGCTAAACCAATTGCAATACAAAAATAATAACAGACCCATACCCACGGCGGCAAGGTTGGTGCAACAGCCGCATTCATATCCTGAATCATGGCCTTCCCCCTCTATTTCTGTACATATTCGAAATGTGATTTTCAAATTCCTTCTGGAAATTTATAAACTCTTTAAGCATGCAAAGAAGACAAATTCTTTCCCCAGAATCTGCCTTCTCTTTCGCCATAATAAACATATCAGCTTATTCCCGATTGAACTTATGTGTCCCCCATGCGTCTCCCTGCTTGCAGCACGTAAATAACTAAAATTAGAATACATCAATTAACGACGTATGCTGCGATTGATGCAGCTTCCAGTAATGCCCCTTCTTTTCCATGAGCTGCTCGTGTGTACCTTCCTCGACAATTCTACCTGCTTCAATGCATAAAATACGCGTCGCATTTTGAATCGTAGAGAGCCGATGCGCAATAATAAAAGATGTTCTCCCCTTTAACAGCTTCTCCAAACCTTTTTGCAAAGCAAGCTCTGTTTCTGTATCAATGCTCGATGTTGCTTCATCCAAAATCAAAATGCGGGGATCAGCTAATAAAGCGCGTGCAAACGAAATGAGCTGGCGTTGTCCTGCGGATAGCCTTGTTCCACGCTCGTTCACCTCGGTATGATAGCCGCTTTGTAAACCGATTATAAATTCATGTGCCCGAACTGCCTTCGCTGCCGCGATGACCTCTTTATCTGTTGCATTCAAACGGCCATACCGAATATTATCCATAATTGTGCCCGAAAAAATAAAAGGATCCTGCAGCATAACACCCATCTGTCTTCTAAGCGAGGCTAGCTTTACCTTACTAATATCCATCCCGTCAATCTTCACAGCACCGCTTTTCACATCATAAAAGCGGCTGATTAAGCTAACAATCGTCGTTTTTCCGGACCCAGTCGCCCCGACAAGCGCAATGGTATCACCGGCACTAACTCGGAGGCTTGTGCGATCCAGGATGGCAGTATCTTCATATCCGAACACAACATCCTCAAACTCTACATCTCCCTTAATAGTCGGAAGCTCTGCGGCATCTGGAACATCTGTTACTTCCGGCTGTTCATCCATCGTCTCAAAAATCCGTTCTAAATAGGCCATTGCATTAATGATCGCATTGTAAAAGTTTCCGATATTCGCAAGGGGCATCCAGAACATCCAAATGTACCCGACAAAGGCAACGAGCGCTCCTAATGTAACCTCTCCCTGTCCCATAGACTGAATTCCCATAATATAGACAAAGGAAACAGTTAAAACAGAGATATTTTCGATAGCCGGCCAAAGTAAAAATTGAATAGAAACAGCCTTCATCCAGCTTCCTCTATAGCTGTTTGAAACATCAAGAAAAATTCGCATGTTTTCCTCTTCTCTTACAAACGCCTGCGTTACCTTTATCCCATTTAAGCTCTCATGAATATAAGCATTCATATTGGATTGCTTATTGCTTAGCTGCTGCCAGCTTTTACGCTGTGCATTTTTAATGACAAACACAACAGCTGCCAAAATTGGAAAACCTGCCATTGCATAGAGCGTCAGCTTCACATCGATCGCCAGCATAAAACCAACAATCACAAGCAGGCTAAACAAATCGGCAATAAGGTTAATAATTCCGTTTGAAAGTAAATCACTCAAGGAATTCACATAGTTAACAACCCGGACTAAAATTTTCCCGTGCGGTCTACTGTCATAATAGGAAAAGGAAAGCTCCTGTAAGCGGGTAAACAAATCTTTTCGAATGTTGTAGATCACGTTCTGCCCAAGCTCAGACATAATCCGAATTCTAAACCTCATACATAGTCCTGTTATCACAATAGCAAGCAAATAAATCCCCGCCAACAAAGCAAGCCCCTTCACATTTCCATTTGGAATCTCCTGGTCAATCGCATGCTTCATTAAGTACGGACCGATTAAATTGGCACCACTTGCCGCCAGCATGAGAAGAACCGCAAATACAACTTGCTTTCTATATGGTTGAATATAGCGAAGCATCCGCTTGAAATGCGCCCATTGAAACGGGGTATCCAGCTCCTCATCGACATCAAATTTATTACGAGCCATCTACACCACTCCTTCGTTGGAAACGTAACTGTCAAAATTACCGAATTGGTTTTGATATACCTTGTAGTAGTAGCCTTGTTTGCACAGCAATTCTTCATGTGTGCCTTGTTCCGTAATCCTGCCATTTTCCATAACGAGAATGAAATCGGCATCCTTTACGGAGGAAATCCGGTGCGCAATCGTAAAACAGATTTTATTTTGGAACACAGCCTTTAAGGTTCTTTGAATACGAAGCTCCGTCTCCATATCTACTGCGGATGTTGTATCATCTAAAATCAGAAACGGTGCATCCTTTAAAATAGCTCTCGCAAGTGCAATGCGCTGTCTCTGTCCTCCCGAAAGGCCAACTCCCCGTTCGCCGATAATCGTATCATAGCCATCGGGAAGCCGGGAAATAAATTCATGTACCTCCGCCTTCTTTGCTGCCGCCTGAACAGCTTCTATAGAAGCATCAGGGATCCCATAGGAAATATTCCCCTCAATTGTATCCGAAAATAAAAAAACATCCTGCATGACAAGCGCCATATTTTCTCTTAATTTACGCACATCCCATTCCTTTACATTGACACCGTTTACAAAAATCCCTCCATCTGTTACATCGTAAAACCGGCAAAGTAGGCTCATAAGTGTCGATTTCCCTGAACCAGTAGGCCCTATAATGCCAACTGTCTGGCCTGGTTTTACATGAAAGGAAACACCCTCTAATACCTTCTCATCTTCATAACGAAAGCTAACGTTAGAAAAGGAAACATACCCATGCGAATTCTGGGGTGCTTTCGCCTGCGGGCTGTTTACGATTTCAGGCTCTGTCTGTAATAATGTTTGAATTTTTCGGGCAGAAGCGATAAAACGCTGGATATCATTAGCAAGCCAACCTGCCATACGCATCGGATTGTTTAGTGCCCAAAGCAAGGAGTTGAATGTGACAAGCTCTCCGATTGTAAGTGATCCGCGGATCACCATCGTTCCTCCTGCGAAAATCATAAGAACGAGCAGCATACCTGCTAAAGAGTCAAGAACAGGCAAATATTTGCTCCAAATTCTAGATGATATCAAATTTTTTTCTTTAAAGTCTCCGTTTTGCACCGAAAACTTTTTAATCTCGTAATCTTCCTTTCCAAAAGCCTTCACAACTCGGTTGCCGCTTATATTCTCCTGTACAACAGAGTTTAATCTTGAAAACTGCTCACGAATAGCTGAAAATGTCGGCTGCACATCCGTGCTTAATCGATACGCAACATACCCGATAACAGGCGTAACTGTTAGCAGTACGAGCGCAAGCGGCGGATGAATATAAAACATGAAGCAAATAGCTAACAATAGCATCATACTATTCTCGAAAATCATATACATTACCCAGGCGGTGAAATGTCTGACTGCTTCCATATCGCCTGTCATCCTAGCCATTATATCGCCTGTTTTCGTCTTATCAAAAAAATTGAAGTCTAGTCGATTCAATTTGTCGTACATCTCTTGACGAATTACAAATACAACGCTTTGCGATACTGTTTCAAACAGCATTTGGTAGCAATAACGGATTACTGTTTTGCATATAGTTACCACAACCATAAAGCCTAACAGCTTCCAAAGTAAATCACTTCGATCCCCCTTAATGACATCATCGACAATTCTCCCTGAGAAATACGGGTTTAATAGATTTAAAAAAGTCACACTTAGGGCAAGACACATTCCAAACATAAACCGAACCTTATACCTTCTCATATAACCCCATATCCAACGTATGCTCTCCATTCCAATCCCTCCTTGCTCCTGTTGCCATGTTGAATAGGCGCTTTTTTTGCCTCTTCATAAATCAAACAACTCAGCAATGAGTTGTTTGAATAACAGCCTTTTAAAACATATGATGTAGTGTATTCACCTGCACCTCTTATACATAACCTAAATCTAACAATTCATATGTGGAGAACTTGGATCAAGCTGCATAAACTCAATACGATTACCGTCCGGATCACGGACCCAGCATTGATAATTGTTGTCCTTTCCCCGCATAGGCTCAACATCCAACGTTAAACCATGAGATTTTAGATGATCAGCAATTTTATAAATATCTTCAACCTCCAAGCATAAATGGTTAAAGCCAACTTGATCCTGCATGGGCTCAGATCTATTTTTCCCTCCGTAAAACAGCTCAATAAACTGCCCATCACATACTTTGATGTACTCAATCCACGGATTGTTATTGTCATCCTTAATATCAAAGGCTCTTTGAAAACGAAGAATATTGCAATAAAAATGCAAGGATCTCTCCATGTCTTCCACAGTAAGCGCAAGATGACCGATTCGTTTAATCATTGAAATCTCTCCCTTATGTATATTTTTCAATAGTAAGACAAATGGCTGGGATGTTCCCAAACACCTCTGTTTACTCTTCCTTCAATCTGCGAGTTCCCAGACGTTTATCTTTCAGTTTCCCATCCCCTTACTCTATTTCTCTAATAAATTTAACTTCCACAAAAACAAACATTTCAAAAAAATGGAAAAACGAGACTTAACTCCTATTATAGCTCTCTATACTTAATTGTCTATATATTTGATATAAAAGTACATTTTTTATAAAAACCTTACCAAATTTATTTCTATTCAGGGAAGGTTTATTCTATGAGATTTGACCGAAAGAGTACCGCTACTTCAATCGTGTGAAGGAGACGGTTCTCTGCTTGTGGGGCGCTTTTTCCTCGGTGGGCAGAGATCTTCCAGCTGAAAATTTATAAATTCTTAAAACATAAAAAGAACCCTCCCATTCAAGAGAGGATTCCTTGTGAGCATATATTTTTTTACAGTTTACTAATAGCCGTAGCCATAGCCGTAGCCATAGCCGCCGCCGCTGCCCCAGCTTGCACCAACAATAATTAACAGAACAAATAGGACCACAATTAACGCAAATCCATGACCGAAATGCCCATGTCTATGTCCATGACCATGGTCGCAGTCTTTGTCATGCGCTCCTTGTACGCCATTTTCACTCATCTGTCTTCCCCCTTTTATGTTACAAGCCTCAGAAATCATTTCCTAAAGCTAATGGACTCGATGTATACTATTCATCTTAAGGGGACATGGGGTGGGCGAAAAACAAAAACAGGCTTATACAAAGAAAAGCCCCCACAGCCTGTTTTGCTCCCATAGCAAAACAACCCGTACACAAAACGTGTGGTTCGGCGAAGCTTATTCGTAGAAACTTTCCATGTATTCTTCACACCACTAAAGGCGCTGTTTGCTTTTATGTAGGGAAGGTTATTTTACGGATGGGAGCAGGCTGAGGGAGCCAGGCACCGAAAAGCGGAAGCGGTCCGTTTTTGCTCGCAAAAGCTATACTTTCTTAGCCATAAAAAAAGGACTGATAGCATGTGCTTATCAATCCTTTTTTACCGTCCCTCAATTTCATTCGGCTGCGGGTAAATCATTGAGCAACGGGATGGCATCTGTTTTATACTTCGATTATACATTCAAATAATGAAAAAATTCCGTTAAACTAATCCCTAAAGCTAGACATATTTTCCGCAGAGAAGAGATGGTTGTACTGCGCTGTCCCCGTTCGATCATACCGATGAAGTTTTTATGAAGATCAGCCCGTTCCGCAAGCTCAGCCTGGGAAAGTCCCTTTCGCAGCCTCTCATTTTTGATCGTATTTCCAATTTGAACTAACAATTCATCCTGTCTTTCCACTTTCAATCACCAACGTATAGTATATTACAAAATGAAACACTATGGTGTGTAAAAATGATTACAAAAGCAAATTTTTTATAAACTTTCTTTACAAAAAGCACTCACATTTAACTCTTTTAGAACCCAAAAAAGTATCTAATGCACATGATAGTAAGTAACATTCAACATCCTTGCCTTGATTACCAGACAGGCAATTCAGAGTTTGCCAATACAGATACAGCCTTTTGAAGGCATAATGTCCTCGCAGGCAGCGACGAATCACACTAAGAAGCTTCTTGACCTTGACCTTTATACACGTGCAGCGTAATGACTCTTTCCTCCAACGGTTAATACTAATCATCTTACTGACAATGTATTGTGCTACCTACATCATACCCAAACTATGCAATATTGACAAGCATTTAAATGTTACTATGTGCATTTCTGCCGCCTGTGCCTCCTTCAATTTTCACATAGCTTCCAATCTTCGCGCAGCATATTCAGCTCGCTTCTTCTTACGCTTAAGAGCCAATAAAAAACCTCCCTAACGAATGAATTTCATCATTCACCGTTAAGAAGGTCGTTATTATCAACCCTTATAAGCGCATTCCAAGATCGAGTATAGAATCGTGACCACTTGATGCGCAGATTGTGGACGCTCTTTACTGCCCTCACTCCTACGCCGCACCTATGCGCTACTTGTCTACGAAAAAGATCGACCAATCATATCTCGCTGTAAGAAAGCGTTGATTTATTGGGATTCCTTAGCACTAGCACTGCTCTGGCGTTCCCGCGTTTGCCGCTGTGCGGAACGAGGAGCCGCAGCCGCATGTTGCGATCGCGTTCGGATTATCGATGGTAAAGCCGCCGCCAAGCATGGATTGCTTGTAATCGATTTTTACTCCCTGTAAAATCGGAGCATCCTGTTTATCGATAAGAAATTTCACACCATGAAAATCAAGAACTTCATCCTGCTCGTTCGCATCCTTCTCGAAGCCTAAGCCGTAGGAAAGACCGCTGCAACCGCCGCCCTTTACTGCAAGACGTACATATTGCTCTCCTTCTCCAGCCTCCTTGATCATCTCTTGAATTTGATATGCTGCCTGTTCTGTTACAACAATCACGTATAACACCTTCCTTTCTTGCCCTATTATACCCTTTAGACATATCTCCCCTCAAACAGAGAGATTTGTTGATTACTGGTAGAATTTTAGTAATAATATATGCCGCTGCAAATCGTTTCGGCAGGACCTTTCATTAAAACAGTACCATCCTCTGTCCAGGTGATGAACAAATCTCCTCCTGCCAGATGAACGATCGTTTCCATTCCTTTTTCCATTTTGCCGTTTAACACAGCCGCAACTACCGCAGCGCACGCGCCCGTACCACACGCCTGCGTTACACCGGAACCGCGCTCCCATACGCGAAAATTCATTTCTTTCTCATTTACAATCTCAACAAATTCTACGTTTACACTATCCGGGAACATTTCATGCTTTTCTAATACCGGCCCGAGCGTCGTAAGCGGTGCATCTTCAATACGATCCACGAAAATAACACCGTGCGGATTTCCCATTGAAACTGCTGTCAGCTCGTAACGGTTATTTTCATATAAAAACTCTTCTATAATAAACGGCGTTTCTCCTTCTCCAAGCATCGGGATTTCGCTTCTTGTTAAGCGCGGCTGCCCCATATCAATCGTAACAAGTGTTACCTTTCCTTCCTGAACCGTTACCTCCGCGTGTACCAGTCCGGATAACGTATCAATTGCAAATACCGTATCCTCTACCAAATTATGCTCGTACGCATACTTTGCTACGCAGCGCAAGCCGTTGCCGCAGCTTTTTGCCTCGGAACCATCGCGGTTAAAAATGCGCATTTTCACCGGTGCGTTCTCCGAAGGACAAACTAAAATCATACCGTCCGATCCAATACCGGTATTCACATCCGATACTCGACGGGCAAGTTCAGGAAGCATCGCTTCTTCTAGATGCTCTTGAAACAGATTCACATAAATATAATTATTACCGAGGCCATGCATTTTCGTAAAGGAAAATTGATTCATATTTTATTCCACTCCAAAAAATATATTTATCTAAGTATAAGACGAGATGTTTTTGAGCACAATAGAGACATCCCCCGTTTCTCATTATAAAAGGAAAAGCCCGTTAGATAGGGTTTTTCTTTTTTATTTTATCCTAAAACAGAAAAGCATCGCCTATAAGGCCATGCTTAAAACATTGGATTCTCTTCCAAATATTCATATATATTTTCAATGAGCTTGTCCGGTGTCTCTCCTGTCACGACATCTCCATTTACTAAAGCATACGGACCTTCATAGCAAATGCCGCAATAGCCGAGACAACCATACTCAATAACATCTAGATTCGGATCCTTCTCTAGCACCGCAAGCGCCTTTTGCGACCCGTTCGCCAGATTGCTGATGCAAAACTCAATAATTGGCTTTATCACTGCTTCTCACCTCGCTCCCCCTACTGTAATAGTTTTTATTTTTCTCGTCAACATTCTAGTTTTTCTCTCAGTTTCCTATATATTCATTGTTATTTGTTCATGAATTCGTTATAATTTTGTTGGGCAAGATACAAAAAAGTTTTTTTCGATATAAAATTTTTACATTTAAAAGGAATCATTCTATAGTAAAGGGGAATCCATCATGAAGCACCTTGTTCTTGTCGGTGGCGGATACGGTGGAATGAGAATTTTACAACGTCTTCTTCCAAACAATCTACTTCCGGACGATGTCCAAATTACCTTGATTGACAAAGTTCCATATCATTGCTTCAAAACAGAATACTATGCACTTGTAGCTGGAACAATTTCAGATACGCACGTTCGTATGCCATTTCCAGAGCATCCACGCTTAGCAAAAAAATATGGTACTGTTGTTCATATCGACCTTGAAAATCGCTTTGTAGAACTGGAAAATGGTGAAAAAATTCAGTATGATGACGTTGTGATTGGACTCGGCTGTGAGGACAAATATCATAATGTACCCGGTGCCCCAGAACACACATTGAGCCTGCAATCCATTGAAAAAGCGAGACAAACGTATCAGCATTTAAACGATTTAAAACCGAACGCAACAGTCGGCATTGTTGGCGCAGGTCTAAGCGGTGTTGAGGTTGCAAGCGAATTACGTGAAAGCAGATCGGATTTGACGATTTACTTATTCGACCGCGGTTCACGCATCCTTTCTATGTTCCCTGAGCGTTTAAGCAACTATGTAGAAGATTGGTTTATCGATCACGATGTAACGATTATTCGTAACTCTAACATTACGAAGGTAGAGCCGGGCATTGTATACAATCATGATGAAGCGCTTTCATGCGATGCAATTGTCTGGACAGCAGGTATCCAAGCACATCACATTGTACAGCAGCTTCCAGTAGAAAAAGACAACATGGGACGGATTCTTACAACGAAATACCATAATATACCAAACTTTGAGAACGCTTATGTAATTGGAGATTGTGCGCATTCCGCCCATGCACCGTCCGCACAGCTAGCGGAGGCACAGGCTGAGCAGGTTGTCAGCGTCCTGCAAAAGAGATGGAAGAATGAGCCGCTCCCTGAAGAAATGCCTATCATTAAGCTCAAGGGTGTGCTTGGCTCTCTCGGTAAAAAACGGGGATTCGGCTTACTAGCTAATCAAACACTAATTGGTCGTGTGCCGCGTCTGTTAAAATCCGGATTGCTTTGGATGTACAAATATCATAATGGATAAAAGAGCGAGGTCCTCGCTCTTTTTTATAAGGTTAAAAAAGTATAATTTTTTATGGGGACATTGTCCCTTCGGGAGTAAGGCGGACCAGGTCCGCTTTCTTACACTTTAAGAAAGTATAAGCTTCCAGCTAGGAACCAATTCGACGCAGCAGGAAACTTTAGGAATAAAGTGCAAGTGCAGCTACGCCTCTGTCTTCGCCAATCGGCGAGTTTTCTTTATAAATATTTTTCAATTTCCTCATATACATCCTTCAAACGCGGATTTCCCTCTCCCACAATACAATCGTTTACAAGTACAACCGGGTAGAACAAATCTTCATCTATAATGCGCTGTGCAAACAATTGCTTGTGGAGCTCCTCCTGCTGTTCAAAAATATCGATATACTCAAACTGAAACAGCTGCTCCGGATACTTACGCCCGATTGCTGCCTGCAGCCATTCAAATGTCTCGAGCGATGAAGGCATGCCAACACAGCTGGCGCAAATAGCCTTCGCTCCATAAATGCTAATTTTCACCATACCCCAACCTCCTGACAAGCTAGCTTTTAAACGCATATACTATAGGAGCCGACTATGTCTGTCGGATCCTCATTGAAAGCTAAGAGATATCAATAGATTTTTCGCTTTATAATGATTATAATAAAAGGGAAGAAAGGAGTCGATAATAATGGCAAACGAAAACATGTTTGAAGAAGTTCAGGAAGTATTAGATAAATTGCGTCCATTCTTGCTTCGTGACGGCGGAGACGTAGAATTGGTTGACATTGAAGACGGTATTGTAAAATTACGTTTGATGGGCGCTTGCGGCAGCTGCCCGAGCTCTACTATCACGTTAAAAGCAGGCATTGAGCGTGCTCTTTTAGAAGAAGTTCCAGGTGTTGTAGAAGTAGAACAAGTATTTTAATACGAAAAGCGGAATCGGCCTAGTTGCTCCTGCAGTAAAATGTTCCTCCCCATCAAAGGCCCTTTTGCCTTTGCATGGAGAGGGTTATTCTACGGATGGGAGCTGGCCGATACAGCTAGACACTGCCCCTTGAGAAGATTCATACATTCTTTTCTTTTAAGAAAAGCTGCCGTTTGGAAACTGACTTGCTCAGGGCGGAGGCTTGTATATATGCAATTGAAAAGAGACCTTTTTGGAAAGGTCTCTTTTTTGTCACCTTTAGAACCGTCTTCAGAAGCGCTGCTTCATGCTGGGAGTCAGTCTTGGAGAAGAGAGAATAACTAAGATGATCATGCTGCAAATTTGAAACACATTCCCTGTTTATCGCTGCAGCCAGTCAATTTCTCGAATACCGAGCTTTTGAACAGGAAGACGAACCATTTTATAGAAGCCGCTTAGGAAGCGCTCGAACTCCCTTGAACGTTCTATCATCTGTTGGAGGTTCTCATAATACATACTTCGTACCTCCTCCTTGTTGGCTAAGTAATACCCTTCGACTGTTTCAAAATATTGCAGCGGACATAGGAGACGGGCAAATAGCATACGCCATCCAAAGGAAGAGAGCGGGCTCACGCTTTCATAATCGGTGAGAAACTGCAGAATCCGCTCCTCGGCACCATCCTGCTCCTCCATGTAGGTGCAGCGAATCCATTCTGCCAGGTCGCGGGTCGGATGATCGTATACCCATTCCATTGGAATTTTGATGCGCTTTGTTTTTTGCCACGTTTGTGGTGTAAAGCGCTGTTGGCAAATAGCTGCAGCATCGGCCAGCTTCGGTTCATCGTCTAATTCAGTATCTACAACGTACTGAATTGCATTTTCTGTTATCCCTAAGTAATACGGGAACGATTCAATAAATAATCGTTCAAATGGATCAGCAGGATGGGAGCCGGCTTTTCCTTGCCAAAACTTTTCGAGCTGATCAAGCCGCCTTTCCCAAAGTCCCTTCCATTCACCAATACGGGCCAATTCTGTAATCTCTTCGGGAAACAGCTTGCTGCGCTCATGAAATACTGCCAATTCCTTTCCCTCGCTCAAATCGGATATCTGCCGGTCCAGCTGTCGCATCGTTTTGAGCAGGCAATAGTTTTGGTTCTCGATCTCACTCACATAATAACCGTGTATAGTCGGGACAAAGGAGGCAACACTCAAATCTCCTTGCTCTGTCATATAATCACTCAATTTTTTCATCTCAACAAGCTCCTCTTCTTGAAACTTGCCGACAGGCACGAGGATGTACACCTTGTTGCGAATCCAAAAGCTTTTGTACGGTCCAAATGGGGCAAGCTGGCTAACGGTGATTTGATATTGATCGAACAGCTCTTGTATCATCTATTTCACCTCGTGTTTTTACTTCTATGTATATGAGCGCGTTCGATTGTTTTACCTATTTTTTCATAGGTGGTGTCTTTTCACATAATAAAGCGTCTTTACGTATAGAATATTAAAAAGAAAAGGTGATACGATGACTAAAGAAAAACAAATTGGAGAAAAAGCAATGGAGCTTTTGCAGCAGCGCGGGGTAACCATTGAGCATATCGCAGAGCTCGTTTATTTTCTACAAGAAAACTACCATCCAAATCTTACGATGGAAGAATGCCGCTATAACGTAGAACGTGTATTATCCAAGCGAGAGGTACAAAATGCGCTTGTCACCGGAATTCAGCTTGATATGCTAGCAGAAAAAGGCTTACTAGAGGAGCCCCTGCAAACCATTATAAAAAATGATGAAGGATTGTACGGAATCGATGAGGTTGTTGCTTTGTCCATCGTCAATGTATATGGCTCTATTGGATTTACAAATTTCGGATATGTAGACAAAGTAAAGCCGGGTATTTTAAAGATGTTGAATGATAAATCGAGCGGATATGTGCATACATTTCTAGACGATATTGTCGGCGCGATTGCCGCTGCAGCATCCAGCCGCCTTGCTCACCGCGCAGCACATGCAGAGTAGAAAAGCTAAATCCAAAACGTTATACTTTCTAATCTCACAAACAGCTGCGGGCATCTCTCACCCGCAGCTGTTTTACTTTATTTTAATAGTCCTAACATCTCAAGTCCATGCAAGATGCCATCATCCTGAACGTCTTTTGTAACATGCACGGCTGCCTTCTTTACCTCATCAGGGGCATTTCCCATTGCAACGCTGTTTCCTGCAAATCGCAGCATTTCAATATCATTTAATCCATCGCCAAACGCATACACCCGTTCCGCTGTGAAATCGAATGCTTCCATCACAGCTTGTATTCCTCTTGCCTTAGATCCTCCCGCAGGCAAAACATCCGTTGATAGCGGATGCCAGCGCACGAAGCGAAACTGTGCAAACGCATTTGCATATTGTGCTTCATCTTCATCCTTGCAAAATAACAAAGATTGATAGATTTCACGTTCCTCAAGATATTTAGGATTATGCGTTGGATAACGATCAATTTTTAACGTACCCATGCTTTCCTCCATGTAAGGATGGTTTTCAACCGTTGCCTTCATATCTTCATGATCCATATAGACTAGCGGATGATCATTTGCGGCAGCAGTATGGGTAAGAGCTGTTAATGTTTCTGTCGACAATGGGTTTTTATAAATGACTTGATTATTTGCGACTACATACTGCCCATTATAGCTTACATACGTATCAATCTCTAATTCCTTGCGAAGCTCTTCAAACATAAAAGGAGCACGCCCTGTAGCAATTGCAACCTCATGGCCTTGTTCCTTTAATGCTCCGATTGCCTGCTTCGTAGAGAGCGGCAATTGCTTATCATGATCTAAAAGCGTACCGTCTATGTCAAAGAAAATCAGTTGTCGTTTCATCATATCTCCCGCCCCTATGAATCGTATTCTTACAAAAGTAAGTAAATTACTTTGTTTCCCCTCACCATTATATAAGAAATCGATTCCAAAATCTAGGCTGTACCTTTTTGCGGAAGATACTATAATTTCTCCAGCCACTCTGTTAATGAATGGATGGCATATGTTGGCTGTGTTTCATACCCACGCAGCTTCTCGACAGTCGTAACTCCTGTATGTACAAGCAGCGTGTCCAGTCCAGCGTTGATACCCGCCATAATATCAGTATCGTAGTTGTCACCGACCATAATTGTTTCTTCCTTTGGTGTACCTATTACCTTTAACGCTTGCTCTGTAATAATGGACTCAGGCTTGCCGATAAAAATAGGCTTCGTCTCTGTTGAAACAGCAACAACAGAGGTAAGAGAGCCGTTGCCCGGCATCATGCCGCGTTCTGTCGGCAACGCAATATCTCCGTTTGTCGAGATAAAGGTTGCACCGTTACGCACAGCTAGGCATGCTTTCGCAAGCTTCTCATATGTAATATCGCGATCGATGCCCATCACCACAAAATCTGGATTGCTATCGTCAAAGGTAAAGCCTTTCTCTACAAGAGCCGCATGTAATCCCTCTTCGCCAATCATATAAATTGACGCATCAGGCTTTTGTTCATAAATAAAGTTTGCTGTTGCCTGACTTGTTGTAAATACTTGTTCCGGTGCCGCCGGAATATCGAGGCTCATCAGCTTATCCGCCACCTGCTCTGGCTTACGTGATGAGTTATTTGTAACAAATAAGTATGGAATACCCTTCTCCTGCAAAGCTTTCACAAAGTCGCTTGCTTCTTCAATCTTTTCTTCTCCTTTATACATTGTACCGTCCAGATCAATTAAATAGCCTTTATATGCTTTCATATTCTCCCTCTCCTTTACAATAAGAATCCCTTTTAGCTTAAATCCGCTTGTATGTGAAAAGAAAACTCGCCGATTGGCGAGCCGTTAGGCGAAGACAGAAGCGTAGCTGCACTTATACTTTGTTCCTAAAATTTCCGACTACGTCGAATTCGCTTCTAAGCTGGAGATTTACCCTTCCTTAAGCTGCAAAGAAAAAACGCTTCGGTGCAAAGCGTTTCACTACTTGGATGCAATTTCGTATAAACAAGAGTATGATCCGTCCTAGCCTCTCCCTTCTTTCTTCCTATAGGTTTGTAAACGCTGACACAGGACCAAGCTCTTGCTCGAGATAACGACGCACACGGGAAGGATACGCCTCAATTACAGCGCGGTTTTCCTGCAGGGTTGATACCACTTGTTTATGCTGCACGCTCACATAATCCTGCACAATCATCTTTCGAAGACGGACAACTTCCTTTAAGCTCTCTCCCTCTTTTGACTGTACGACCTTTTCATCCACTAAAATATCGATAATATCCTCATAGCTGCCTGGGTCTCTCATAATAAAGCCATCAATCATTGCATTCCCGACATCTAGAATGCAATCAATAACAAGATGTGCCATCCGTTCTAGGGCATATTGATCTGTCTGCTGTACGTACTCTTCCTTGGCAGAAAAAACAGTCATTACCTGCTCAAGACATTGCAGAGTTTGTTCAATTTTTTTCCGATCTACAAAATACATGTTTGTCACCCTTTACCTTTCACTTAAAAAAGTGCACTCTTTTAGAAAATATTCACTTTCATTGTATCTTTTTATACAGGAAAAATCGATGTTTTTTCAAATTCAACTTTTCTTCTCACTCTGTTATAGTTAGTTATAGGGGGGCATGTGTCAATTTATTTAGGAGTGGAGATGACAAGCAACGTCTCCATAACAAAAATAGTACATTTCAATCCAGCTCTTCATAAACCTAAATTATAAACCGCGCTTAGAGTAAGCCGGTAAAAAGGAGTTAAAAACATATGTCAGAACGTTTTTTTCTATATGATGATACCGTAACGACGCAAACGCGCTTTGTTAGTTTTATGGGGGAAAGCGAGCGCTACGATTTAGCATTAGTTATATCTGACCGTTATTATGGTAAGGTATTGGTTCTAGACATTTTGCGAAACAGATTTGCCATTATCGGCCGAGATGATCTAGACGAACCTGGATACTTAGAATATGCATACGGTCTTGATGAAGAAGGGGCAGAGGAACTCCGTTCATTTTTATATGAAGTCATTATGTAACCGTTTTAGCAAGAAAAGCAGACGCGGTCCGTCCTGCTCCCAAAGGAGACAGTTCTCCGCCCATTGAGGCGCTTTTTGCCCCAATAGGCAGAGTTCTTTCCCTACAGCAAACGGGTCATGGGAGCAGGGCGGCGTCCCCGCAAAAAGTTATACTTTCTGATCTAAGAAAAGCAGACAGACACGCTATCATCTTCTCATCTAACATGCGTGCCCTTGTTTCCATGAAGCTTGGGCGCACACTTCTATTTCTTCTCTCCCAGCCCTTTAAAACCCCTTAATAAGATATCCTCTCCAAAGAAAAAACGTACAGATCGCAGATCCGTACGCCCTACTTCTTTATTTTCTTCAAGACAAAGTACGCACAGCCAAAATTACAAAACTCATACAAGTACTCAGACAATGTGCTAATTCTCGTATCGTATGTTGCGCGCTGGCTGCTGTCTTCAAAAAACCCGCGCAGCCTCAGCTGATTATAGCCCCAATCACCAACAATATAATCGTATTTATTTAAAATTTCAGCATAGCGTTCTTTAAACGCCTGTTCATTAAAGCCTTCCCGATGCTCGTCCATCAGTTCATAGGAAATGTTATTGATGGTGACCGTTTTCGTTACCTCTTCCTTTTGTTCCATCGTGTTTCCTTTCCTTTCTGCACGTAATTATCCTAATCGTATCATAAAGAGTGACAGCCAACAATTTCTAATCTGAAAAAGGCGTTACTGACAAATGATAAGTCTAAGGAGGTGAAAGTAATGAAGAAGATATTGCTAACAACCGTTGCCGCCCTTTCTCTCTTAACAGCATGCCAAACACGGGATACAGCTGAAGTGGGAGAAGGAGGTGATGCACTCCAGCAGGAAGAAGGCGGGCGTGTACTTCTATCCAATAAGGGAAATGGAAACAGTATGTACAGACATGGATCTGACACAAGCCATATGCGGTATGCAACGACAAATATGGGCTATTCACGCAGACAAAAAAATGACACTACAGATCGCGACCGCAATCAGGTTGCCTATATTGACAGAGAAACTCTCGCCAATATTATTACCGATCTAGAAATTAAGATGCCAGATGTAACAGATGCAGCAACGATGGTAACGGATGATGAAGTATTTGTTGTCTACCGGGCGAACACAACCAATCCAAAGCTCGTTCAAGATCAAGTCCGCAGAACTGCACTTTCCGTCGTACCGCGCTACTATCATGTGTATACATCCACGGAGCAGAAACTGATGACGCAAATGGAAGGCTTAAAATCCGGAAGAATGAACAATACAGAATTCGCCCAAACAATTGATATGTTGAAGCAAGAAATGAGCACTAAGCCACATTTGAACAATCAGCGTGATGATTCACTGCAAAATATGAAGAAATAGTACAAGCAGCTGAATGTTCAGCTGCTTGTTTTCCTCTTTAAGACGAGCGATTCCGCTTTCATATTTATTGAGCCTGTGCGCTATTTTCCTGTGCAGATTTTACTTGCTCATCTGCATGGTAAGACGAACGAACAAGCGGGCCTGCTTCACAATGGCTAAAGCCTTTGGATAGTGCGATTTCCTTTAGCTCTGCAAATTCAGCTGGAGACCAGTATTTTACAACCGGTAAATGCTTTTTAGTAGGCTGCAAATATTGTCCAAGGGTAACGATATCAACATTATTAGCGCGTAAATCGTCCAATGCCTCCACAATTTCTTCCTTCGTTTCCCCAAGACCAATCATGATACTTGATTTTGTTGGAATATCAGGCTGCATTTCCTTCGCACGGCGCAAAAACTCAAGAGAACGGTCATATTTTGCCCGTGCACGAACACGATCAGATAAGCGGCGTACCGTCTCAATGTTATGATTGAGAATATCAGGGCGCGCATCCATTAACATTCTTAAATTTTCCTCTACACCGCCCATATCAGAAGGCAGGACTTCAATAGAGGTAAATGGATTTTTACGGCGTACTGCGCGAACTGTTTCCGCAAACACAGCCGCTCCCCCGTCTTTCAAATCATCTCGAGCAACTGCCGTAATTACAACGTGCTTTAGATTCATTTGGAACACAGAATCTGCTACACGTTCCGGCTCCTGGAGATCCAGTTCTGTCGGTAAACCTGTTTTGACTGCGCAGAAACGGCAGGCACGTGTACAAATATCGCCAAGAATCATAAATGTTGCCGTTCTTCTTACCGCCCAACACTCATGAATGTTCGGGCATTTTGCCTCTTCGCAAACCGTGTGCAAATTTTCCGAGCGCATCATTTTCTTTAAGCTCGTATAATTTTCATTGGTATTTAATTTAATTTTTAACCATTCCGGCTTGCGCACATGTTCTGTTTTATTTGTCATTATCATCACTCCACTTTTTCCGCATACTTCAAAGTCCCATATCTATTCTAAAGGAATTCTGCAAAATGCTCAAACATTGCGTGTCATTACCATTAATTTACCATTATGAAATACCGTGTATATCCCAAACTATAAAGAGTAACGGCTGGAAAGGAGCTTATACCCGTGTATAGAAAACTCTTCCTTCTCATGAGTATTAGTTTGCTTCTCTTTCAAGGAAAAGTATACGGAGAAGCAGATAAAGAGAAGATTTACAAAAAACGAATGGCTTTATATAAGGAAATGGAAACTGTCACGTTTATTCCGTGGTATTACTACGCAGCAGTCGATCAATACGAACGCAGCGTTCGATCTGTACGCCGTGATATTCCTAAAAAGCAAAACGGTGTCATCTCTATTTATTTCAAACCGGAAATGTGGGCTGGCCCTAGCAATCCAAACCAGGGGGACAGCAATCCCTATACAATTGGGCTATTTGGAGGAATGGGACTAGACGGTGACGGGGATGGCTCTGCTGACCAAAATAATGACAGGGATGTACTGTATACGATGGCTACAGTGCTCAGCCATTTCGGTACAGACCGTGACCACTTAAAAATTGCGCTTTGGGAGTACTACAAACGCGCCAAAACAGTTGAAATTATTTTAGGGTACGCCCGTATCTATGATCATTACGGACGTTTACAAATTGAAGGAAATGCCTTTCCTGTACCGGTTCGAAGCAACCATAGCTACCGAAGTACCTTTGGTGACAAACGAAGCTTCGGCGGACGACGCATGCATGAAGGGACAGATATCTTCGCGGCTCACGGTGTTCCTGTTCGCGCAACATGCTATGGCATTATAGAATTAAAGGGCTGGAACCGTCTAGGCGGCTGGCGCATTGGGATTCGCGACTTAAACAACAACTATCATTATTACGCCCACCTAGGAGGTTTTGCAAAGAACGTAGCAGTTGGACAAATTGTCGAGCCGGGTATGGTAATTGGCTTTGTCGGCAACACAGGCTACGGGCCTCCAGGAACAGCTGGAAAATTCCCGCCCCATCTCCACTATGGAGCATATAAAGATAACGGCTATACGGAATGGGCGTACGATCCTTACTATCAACTTAGCTTTTGGGAGCGCCAGGAATGGCAAATGCTTAAGAAGAAAAGATAAATCAAGCTGTAAAAGCAATAAAGAGGTATATGATCAAAAATGCCATATACCTCTTTTTACAGCAAAGTGAAAAGAAAAGCTGCTTTCCTCTGCCAAAGAATCAATTTCCCCCGCTATGTATAAGGGAAGGATTTAGTTTATTTCTGAAAGAAGTCCCCTTCCTTAGCTCTGTGAAGGGCAATCCACAGAATAGTTTACTAATTAATTATGAATTCTTTTCCTTTAAAGAGGGAAGTGCCGGGCTTGCACCATTTGCTCCTCCGTTGTGATAATAGCTTGGAACATCTCCCTGGATGATCTTGATCATGAGCGGAATATCCGTTTTTACCTTCGTTTCCTTCGTCTCAAACGGAATAATGACCTTCAGCATCACTTCTACCTCCATGACGACCTGCACCATGGCATTATTAATCCCATACGGCTTAACTTGCTCCTTTACCTTTGCGCTTACATCTCCGATTGTTGTAAAGCTAACAGGAATTTCGGGGCCAATATTTCCAAGAATAGCGTTTTTCGTTACCTGTCCAAGCGGTACCGTAAATAAGATGCCCTCATCAGCTAAACTTTTGGCCAAATTAACCTTCGCCGTCTCTTTAATACCTAATTTCTCTATATTTCCCTTTTCTGCTTCATGCAAATACTGTTCCATAGTAGTTGTCGTAGACGTCACGATGGAGCTCACCATTTGTGCGTCAACGTCGACGGACGATACATTGCCATCGTTATCCATCTTCACCTTTACAAGCTTTTCTGTATTTAATCCCTCTGATACCTTATCTTCCACAGCTTTTGTAATAATAACGGTAGCAAGCCGCTTCGTCTGTACTTCCGCATAAGATATGAGCGTCGGTTCAATGCTTTTATTTACAATCCATAGTCCTTGAACGGTCAGTACGAGAAAAATGAAAAACGAAATCATTAGCACATACCGAAATGGGAGCGGACCGCGGCGAAGCCTGAAGCTGCGTCGTATTCTGCGCATAAAAAATCCCTCCTTCCTAACCATATGTATGCAGGAAGAAAGGACAATATCTGTTAAATCATTTTTAGCATCGCATCGCGCCCAATTGTGCCGACTGTAATGCCAAGCTTCTCCGCTTCGTACGTGACAGATTCTAAAGGTGCTTCAAGGAGCTGCTCAATCGTGCGTACGCCAACTGCACGCCCCGCAATAATGCCGCGATCACGCAGCTTTTCATTCAATAAAGCAACATCGAGCGCACCGCACATAATGTAGCCTTTCTCGCTCATAACTGCCAGCAGATTTGTTTTCGGGAGCTGCACGCTTACTGCCAAAAAGATATGATTGTTGATGACAATTGGCTCTAATGTAACCACTGCTTCTCACACTCCTCTCCTTTTATCTGTATGAAAGGAGGAAGTAGATGTTACAATTTCGTTAAGGTGTCCTGTAATACATCCCGCAGCAATTCCGGCATAAAATACTTTTTCTCGGCTGCATTTGCAAGCTCCGGATAAATGTATCCAAATGTAAACATATCAAGCGTGCCAACGGAGTACATCCGCTCCGGCTCGAGCGGCTGCCCATTCACCAGCACCTCTTTTAGCAGCAGCTTATTCCCCGGAATGTCATCAGGAGTCACTTCAAGACCAGAATAAATCATTTTCCCCATCACTTTTCCGCGAAAGCCAAGACCTTTAATTTCCAGCTGTTCCGTTTGCGGCCTGCGTGCTTTAATAATGACATCCCGCAGTATTTTTCCTGTAATAAGCAAACGGCACGGGTTAATGGGATGAGGACAAATACGGTGAATATCCCGACGCGTAATATGTCCCTGCGGAAGTGAATCCAGAAGCACCCCTGCGTTCAGCATGCCAATTTCAGCATCACACCATTCCTTTAAAGAGTCCGCGAGCATTTTATTAAATGCCGTTTCCTCATACCAATGTGCATATAGTGTTTCTCTTAATTCGACAACAGGCTCATTCATCAACTGCTCACTTTCCTCCTGCAGTATCCGCATGCTATGATCCGTCCCTGCATATCCGCCGAGAAGCTTCGAGGAAATCACACGCGCCTGCTTACTCGTGAGCTTATTCTCCGTAAATTGCAGCTTTACATGGCCCACATACTGTCCCCATTTTCCAGTACAACAAAGAAGCGTATTGTTCACAAACAGTCCCGTTTCAAACAAGTGATGCGTATGCGCGCCAAGAATAACATCTATATCATAATGCTCCGCGATATACTCATCCTCATTGCGGCCAAGGTGAGATAAAAGAATAATAGCATCTGCCTGATGCCGAATCTCCGCCAATACCTCCTCCAACGCCTCGTATGGGTCGCCGATTTTCCATCCAAGCTGCGAATAGAATGCTTCATATGCAACAGTAAGGCCAAAAAACGCAATGACAGCTCCGTTTGGCAATGTGTAAAGATCATACAGCTTTGTCCAGCTCGGGCGACTTCCGTTCTCTTCAAATAAATTTGCAAGCAGCACTTGGAACTTTGCGTCTTCATACAGTTCATCCAGCTGCTTTTTAGAGAGCGTAATGCCTTCATTATTTCCGATTGTCACATAATCGTACCCGGCTTCGTTTAACAGCTTCACATTCCCTTTACCAGCCGTTGCTTCGGAAATAACATGAAACCGATCAATATGATCACCAATATCTAATATAAAAGCAGCTTCCCCCTGCTGCTTATGCCTTTGCTTTTCCTGCCGGACAAACCGGGAAATAGAACTCCATTCTTCAAAATGACTATGTAAATCATTTGTATGGTATAAATGAACGACTGTTTCATGGTCTTGTTTCAGAAAACAACACTCCTCTCTCCGTTTGTCCATCTTCTTTATCCCACTTGCGTACAATATAGAAGGCAACGGCAACTGTACAAGTCCCTTATTTTAAATTATGTTATTTCAAGGAGAAAAATCAATAAAAAGAACGGGTTTCCAAAAGAGATTTTTTCTCAAAAAAGCGGGCATAGCCCGATTAGCTTGCGAGGGGACAGCTCTCTTATAAAGGAAGGTACAGCCCGGCGGTAAGGGTACATGTATATTCAAATGAAACAGGCTTTAGGAACCTTCCCTAAAGCCTGTTGATGTGTTTCACTATAAAATCAATCTAATTCAGACAACGATAGTCTTAGCCGATAGAACCTTCCATCTCAAACTTAATAAGGCGGTTCATTTCAACTGCATATTCCATTGGAAGCTCACGTGTAAATGGCTCGATGAAGCCCATAACGATCATTTCTGTTGCTTCCTGCTCGGAAATACCGCGGCTCATGAGATAGAACAATTGCTCTTCAGATACTTTCGATACCTTCGCTTCGTGCTCAAGCGAGATATTATCGTTTAAAATCTCGTTGTATGGAATTGTATCCGACGTCGATTGATTATCCATAATGAGCGTGTCGCATTCGATATTTGAGCGGGAGCCTGCCGCTTTACGTCCAAAGTGAACGATACCGCGGTATGTTACTTTTCCGCCATGCTTCGAGATGGACTTAGATACGATTGTTGAGGATGTATTTGGTGCTAAGTGAATCATCTTTGCACCCGCATCCTGATGCTGACCCTTACCAGCAATTGCGATAGAAAGTGTCAGACCGCGCGCACCTTCTCCCTTTAGGATAACCGCAGGATATTTCATTGTCAGCTTCGAGCCAATGTTGCCATCAATCCATTCCATTGTCGCATTTGCTTCACAAACTGTACGCTTCGTTACAAGGTTGTAAACATTGTTTGCCCAGTTCTGAATTGTTGTATAACGGCAATAGCCGCCTTTTTTCACGATAATTTCTACAACAGCGCTGTGAAGCGAGTTAGTTGTATAAACAGGAGCTGTACAGCCCTCTACATAATGAACATGTGCATCTTCATCTACGATGATTAATGTCCGCTCAAATTGTCCCATGTTTTCAGAGTTAATACGGAAGTACGCTTGTAAAGGCGTATCAACCTTTACTCCTTTTGGAACATAGATAAAGGAGCCGCCTGACCAAACTGCAGAGTTTAATGCTGCAAATTTGTTGTCAGTTGGAGGAACAACCTTTCCAAAATGCTCGCGGAAAATATCCTCATTCTCTCTTAAGGCGCTATCTGTATCTTTAAATACAATTCCAAGCTCTTCAAGGTCTTCCTTCATGTTATGGTATACAACCTCAGACTCGTATTGAGCCGATACACCTGCAAGATATTTTTGCTCCGCTTCTGGAATACCAAGCTTATCAAAGGTTGCTTTAATTTCATCCGGTACTTCATCCCAAGACTTCTCGGACTTCTCAGACGGTTTTACGTAATACGTAATTTCGTCGAAGTTTAAGTCGTTTAAATCTCCGCCCCACTGAGGCATTGGCATGTTATAGAAATGGTCAAGCGATTTTAAACGGAAGTCAAGCATCCATTGCGGCTCGCCCTTCATACGGGAGATCTCTTCTACAATTTCCTTCGTTAATCCGCGCTTAGAACGGAAAATTGATACGTCTTTATCTTTAAATCCATATTTATAATCGCCGATATCCGGCATTTGCTTCGCCATTTTATTTTCCCTCCTTAATATCCCGGGGAGCATTAGTTATGATCGTGCAGTCCCTTCTCCATCGCCTTCCATGCGAGAGTGGCACACTTAATGCGCGCCGGGAATTTCGAAACGCCCTGAAGCGCCTCGATATCTCCTAAGTCTACACTATCATCATATTCTTTTCCTTGCATCATGTTGGAAAAAATTGTCGATAGCTTCAGTGCTTCTTCTACTTTCTTTCCCTTCACTGCCTGCGTCATCATTGATGCGGATGACATCGAGATGGAACATCCTTCTCCCTCAAACTTCGCATCCTGTACGATGCCGTCCTCAATCTTCATTGTCAGCTGAATGCGGTCACCGCAGGTCGGATTATTTAAATCTACCGTTACACTATCATCACCTAAAACACCTCGGTTGCGAGGTTTTTTATAGTGATCCATTATCACTTGACGGTATAATGCATCGAGATTATTAGAAGACATTTGTGAAATACTCCTTCGTCTTAATTAGCCCTTCAACAAATGCGTCCACTTCTTCTTCTGTATTATATAGATAAAAGCTTGCCCGTGCTGTTGCGGACACCTTCAACCATCTCATGAGCGGCTGAGCGCAATGATGTCCAGCACGAACTGCAATTCCTTCTACATCTAGAACAGTCGCAACATCATGCGGATGCACATCATCGATATTAAATGTGATCAAACCAGCACGATGCTTTGGTCCATAAATTGTCACGCCATCGACTCCTGATAAGCGCTCCATTGCGTACTGTACCAATTTGTGCTCGTGGGCTTCAATGTTTTCAAGACCGAGATCTTCCAGGAAGTCAATCGCTGCACCAAGTCCGATAGCGCCACCGATAATTGGTGTGCCTGCTTCATGCTTCCACGGAAGCTCCTTCCATGTTGATTCGTATAAATCTACAAAATCAATCATTTCACCGCCAAACTCTGCCGGCTCCATATTCTCTAAAATGTGCTTTTTGCCGTACAATACGCCTACGCCAGTAGGACCGCACATCTTATGACTCGACAATACATAAAAATCACAGTCCAAATCCTGCACATCCACCTTCATATGCGGTGTGCTTTGCGCTCCATCTACTACCATAATCGCACCATTGCGATGCGCAATTTCAGCGATTTCTTTGATCGGATTAATGGTGCCAAGCACATTGGAGACATACATAACAGATACAATTTTCGTGCTCGGCGTAACTATTTTCTCCACATCTTCAAGAGAAATTGTACCGTCTTCTTGAAGCGGGATATATTTTAACGTTGCGCCTTTTTTCTTTGCTACCTGCTGCCACGGGATAATATTAGCATGGTGCTCCATGTACGTTATGACGATTTCATCACCAGCACCGACATGCTCCATACCATAGCTGCTTGCAATCATGTTTAGCGCTGTTGTCGTTCCGCGCGTAAACACAATCTCTTGCATCGAACGTGCATTAATAAACTTTCGAACCTTCTCGCGTGCGCCTTCATATGCATCAGTTGCTTGCGTGCCAAGCGTATGAACGCCGCGGTGTACGTTTGAATTATATTCTTTATAGTAACGATCTAGTGTCTCAATAACAGAGAGCGGCTTTTGTGAAGTTGCGGCATTATCCAAATACACAAGCTGTTTGCCGTTCACCTGCTGATGAAGAATCGGGAACTGTTGGCGTATTGCTTGAATATCCATTAGCGAACTTTCCTTTCAATGACCTCAACAAGCTGTGCCTTTACGCCTTCAATTGGAAGCTCATTCACAACTGGTCCCAAGAAACCATGAATCACAAGACGTTCAGCCTCTTTTTTAGGAATACCACGGCTCATTAGGTAGTACAGCTGCATTGGATCCACGCGTCCTACAGAGGCTGCGTGTCCTGCCATTACATCATCTTCATCGATTAACAAGATCGGGTTTGCATCGCCGCGCGCTTTTTCGCTTAACATCAGCACGCGGGAAGTTTGTTGCGCATCTGATTTAGAAGCGCCGTGCTCGATCTTACCGATACCGTTGAAAACGGATGTTGCTGCATCCTTTTGTACACCGTGCTTTAAGATATTACCTGCGGAGTTTTTGCCAAAATGCACCACGCTTGTTGTGAAGTTTTGGATTTGCTCGCCGCGCCCAACTGTTACTGTTTTCGTATCGCCAACAGAGCCGTCACCCATTAGATTTGTAATATTTTCAGAAATTGTATTTCCGTCGTTCATTAAGCCAAGTGCCCACTCTAAACGCGCATCACGCCCAACTGTACCGCGGCGGTTTACGTAGGTTGTAATTCCTTTAGAAAGAAGATCAACTGCACCAAATTTCACTTGTGCACCTTGTTCAGCAATTACTTCGGCGATGATGTTCGCAACACCCGTTGTATTTTCATTTGCCACATAGTTTTCTACGTACGTTACAGAGCTGTTTTCATCTGCCACAACAAGAACGTGGTTATAAAGATTGGATTCTTCACTATCTACGACAAATACAGCCTGAAGCGGAGCTTCAAGTACAACATTTTTTGGAACGTATACAAACGCACCGCCATTGATTAAAGCTGCATGAAGGGCTGTTAAGCGATGCTCATCGACTTTAACTCCCTTTGTCATCAAATACTTTTGCACTAAATCGCCGTGCTCGCGAGCCGCCGTTACGATATCAGTGAAAATAACACCTTTTGCTTTTGCTTCTTCAGATAATACAACGAAAGCTGGCGTGCCGCTGCGCTGTACAAGCACGTTTTTCTCTTCTTCTGTATTGAAAAGCTTTTTTACGTCCTCTGGAAGCTCTTCAAGGGAGCTTACAGCCTCTTGCTTTGCCACACGTCCCGTACCGATGAAATCCCATTTAGCGATACTCGTTTTGTCTGGCTTTGGCATTGGAAGTGCATCCGCTTTGGCAAGGGCTTGTAAGCGAAGCTCCGTCAACCATGCAGGCTCTCCGCTTGCCAATTGACGAACATAGTCTTGATCGAATGGTAGTGTACCGATTGTCATGATTATCCTCCTATCCGCTTACGCTTCTTGCTCTGCTTCGTCTTCGATGCCGAGTTCCTTTTTAATCCAATCATAGCCTTCTGCTTCTAGACGTTGTGCCAACTCAGGACCACCGGATTTCACAACGCGGCCGTTCATCATAACGTGTACAAAGTCAGGTGTGATGTAGTTAAGAAGTCGTTGATAGTGCGTAATAATTAAGCAGCCGAAGTCTTCGCCGCGCATTTCGTTTACGCCTTTTGATACAACCTTTAATGCATCGATATCCAATCCAGAGTCGATTTCATCTAAGATAGCAATTTTCGGTTGAAGCATCATTAATTGAAGAATTTCATTACGCTTCTTTTCGCCGCCAGAGAAGCCTTCGTTTAAATAACGCTGCGCCATTGCAGAATCCATTTCTAAGAAGTCCATGTTTTTATCCAATGTACGGATGAACTTCATTAAAGAAATTTCATCTCCTTCTTCACGACGTGCGTTCATTGCAGAACGCAAGAAGTCTGCGTTTGTTACACCGCTAATTTCGCTAGGATACTGCATTGCTAGGAACAGACCTGCGCGAGCGCGCTCATCAACTTCCATTTCTAATACATCTTCGCCGTCAAGCGTGATGCTTCCGCTTGTTACTTCATATTTCGGATGACCCATAATTGCAGAAGATAACGTCGATTTACCCGTTCCGTTCGGGCCCATGATTGCATGGATTTCTCCGCCCTTCACTTCGATATTTACACCTTTTAGAATTTCTTTTTCATCAATGGATACATGTAGATCCTTAATTGTTAAAGTTGAACCAGCCATCACAATACCTCCAGTTTGTTTCTATATAGAAGAAAAATTGTTGTAGAACTTTCACATTCTCATTCTATTCTCATTCTTATTTTATATCAATTAAAAACATATATCAAACAGAAGAAAATTTTCAGAACTTTCTAACTTAACGATACCTTAACTGCTTTGCACTGTTTTATCATTTGCATTTTTTTGTATTTTACACTGCAATCGAAAACACTGTATGTATCATGCCCTTGCTTCGAACTTTGACCTATCTGCCGCCTGCTCGCTAACGCTCCTTTCCCTCAAGGGACCTCCTTCGGTCGAAGGAAAGGGTATTCTCTCCTATTTTTTGAGAAAACGGACCCGAGCACCATTATACTCTATATCCTCCCCAAAAACAGCAATCTGCTTATTCAAATCCCTATGTAAAAAAGCAGGGAGCTATATTAAAAGCAATTAAAAAGACAGAGGCATGGTTGCCCTGATACTTTATCCCTGAAATTTCCCAATACATTGAATGAGCTTCCAGCTGGAAATTTATACTTCCAATCATGAACAAAACCCCTGCGATTCCCGCAGGGGTTTTGTTCATGATTGGAAGCCCTTGGAATCCTCACGGGCTTCCAATTGTTTATTTACTTGTAGCAGGGATAACAGCACCTTGGTATTTTTCTTTAATAAAATCTTGTATTTCCTTAGATTGCAGTACTTCCACTAATGCTTGCAGTTCTTTACGATTTTCATCACCCTTGCGGACAACTACTAAGTTGGAAGGAACAACATCACTTCCTTCGAACGCAATGCCGTATTTTTTAATATCTACTTTTCCTTCAAGCGCGTAGTTTGTGTTGATTACCACCGCATCTCCTTCCCCATTTTTAAAGGAAGTAGCAAGAAGCTTTGCTTCAATCAATGTTGAAAAGTCTAATTTCTTTGGATTTTCTACGATATCTTCCACGCGTGCGTTTGCACCAACGCCCTCTTTCAGCTTAATTAACCCAGCTTTTTCAAAAATCGGAAGAATACGCCCATGATCACTAAACGAGTTACTCATGATAATCTTCGCGCCTTCTGGAAGATCCGCTAAACTTTTGTACTTTTGAGAATAAATCCCAATTGGCTCTTTATGAACTTCACCAATGCTCACAAAGTCATAACCCTTTTTCTCCATCTCTAAATCTAAATACCCTGGAGTTTGGAAGTAGTTCGCATCAATATCTTTTTCCTTTAAGGCAACGTTTGGTAAAACATAGTCCTGAAACACCTTAACTTCAAGGTCAATTCCTTTTTCTGCAAGCAATGGCTTTGCTTCTTCCAAAATTTCAGCATGTGGAACAGCGGACGCTCCCACAACTAGTTTTGTTTTTCCATCAGCTGTCTTTTCATTTTCTTTCGCAGTGTCTGCTCCGCCGCAAGCCGCTAAAGCAAGAACAAAAACAGCTGCAATGAGACTAAGTAGTCTTTTCATTCTAGATTCCTCCCTAATTACCTTTTATCTAATTTCTTAGTAAAATAATCTCCAATAAATTGGATAATAAACACAAGAATTAAAATAGCTACCGTAGCAACAAATGTTAACAACGGGTTGCTGCCTTGAAACCCTTCTAAATATGCGAAGTTCCCAAGTCCCCCAGCTCCGATAACCCCTGCCATAGCTGTATAGCTAACAAGAGCAATGGCCGTAACTGTAATTCCCGAAACCAAGGCCGGCAATGATTCTGGTATAAGCACCTTAAAAATAATTTGTCCATTAGAAGCTCCCATAGCATAGGAGGCCTCTATAACCCCTTTATCAATTTCACGGAGCGCAATTTCAACCATGCGGGCATAAAACGGTGCGGCACCAATGATTAAAGCAGGTAAAGCTGCATTGGCCCCCAAAATACTTCCTACAATCAATTTAGTAAAAGGAATAAGCAATACAATCAATATAATGAATGGGATTGAACGAAATACGTTTACAAACAACCCAATAATCGTATTAACAGCCTTGTTTTCCCACATATTTCCTTTAGCAGTTAAAAACAAAAGCAATCCTAGCGCCAGCCCTAAAATAAATGTGGCTGCGACTGAAATAGCTGTCATATAAATCGTTTCTTGCGTCGCATCGATTAATTTTTCCAATTTAATTAGCTCTAACCACTCATTTTGCATATTCGACCACCTCAACTTCTACCATCTTATCTTGAATAAAAGCAATGGCCCTTGCAATCTCCTCATTCTTGCCCTGAAGCTGAACAAACAATGTCCCATAGGAGCCTTTTTGCGTTTGGGAAATTTTCCCTTGCAAAATATTAACATCCAGTTCGAAATGACGAACCAAATCCGTAATAAGAGGCTTCTCCGCAGCATCACCAACAAACGTTAACTTAATAATCTGCCCATCTGGATACTGATGCAGCAATTGTTCAATTGTTTCTCTCGCTTCATCCGGTTCAGTGACTTGTTGCACAAACTTTTTTGTAGTTACATGTTTAGGATGCTTGAATACCTCAAGAACTTCTCCCTGTTCCACGATGTTCCCGCTCTCGATAACAGCCACTCGATGACAAATTTTGCGAATTACATGCATCTCATGGGTAATCAGCACTATTGTCAAGCCGAGCCTTTCATTAATGTCCACTAACAAATCCAAAATAGCATCTGTCGTTTGCGGATCAAGAGCAGATGTTGCTTCATCACAAAGCAAAACCTTTGGATTATTTGCCAAGGCTCTAGCAATTCCAACACGTTGCTTCTGTCCCCCGCTTAACTGGGACGGATACGCATCCTCTCTTCCTTCTAACCCAACAAGACGAATTAGTTCATCAACGCGATTTTGGCGCTCTTCCTTGGACACCCCTGCAATTTCTAATGGAAATGCAATATTTTCACGAACCGTTCTTGACCATAGAAGATTAAAGTGTTGGAAAATCATCCCGATTTCTTGACGGGCCTTGCGCAGCTCCTTGCCTTGAATCGCAGAAATTAGACGTCCTGCTACTGTAATACGGCCGGAAGTCGGCTTCTCCAGCTGATTTAGCATACGTAGTAACGAACTTTTTCCTGCTCCGCTATATCCGATAATGCCAAAGATTTCCCCTTGGCGAATTTCTAAATTTGCATCATGAACAGCAGTAACTGTTCCGCTTTTCGAACGATAGATCTTCTGAACGTTCTCTAGTAGAATCAATATCTTCTCACCTCTTCATTCAGTCGTTATCCTACAGAAAAAAAACCTTTCCGCTCCAGATGAGCAGAAAGGTTTTCGAACAATCGTCGCGTATCCTTCCCTCTCATCTCTCAAAGCATTCGCTTCGCAGGAATTGGCACCATTTCAACACATGTTGACGGTTGCCGGGCTTCATTGGGCTCAGTCCCTCCACCTCTCTTGATAAGAGCACATCAGACATAAATAATCTGATTTGTTTTTTTATCACATGATTGTCATTCTATCAATCTCGCATATTTATGTCAATGATAATGATTTATTATTTTTAGAAAACTTCAAAACAAATTATTCCACGATGCCAATAGGTTTTCGTCTTAAAAAATACAGAAAATTTACTATTTTTAAAACTTTTCAAAAATATGAATAAACAATAAAAAAAGAGAGCATTTACGCTCCCTTTTCTAATGGCTTGCATATATGAAACAGCGACTCTGCTAGTAAAAGTGTTCGATATGATCCCATATACTCTGTTCCCTTCCACCTTAATAGCAGCTGCAGCCGAACAAGACCATTTACTAAGCTATGCAAGTCCTCTTCTTTCCGAAATGTAATCGTGTCTGTTCCGTTCAATCCTTCCGACAATGTGATTTCATGGCGTGACATTTTTAAAGAGCAGCTTTCTCCCCTAAACCGAAAACAAATGACCTTTTCCTCCAAAGGCAGAAGCGGCTCTAAATGATATTGTGTGCTTGCGTAATCCGCAAATGACTGCAACAATGCTTGCAACGTCATTTCCATCACTCCTCGCGAACAGGTTCTGTATATATTTTCCATCCGTTCGCGAAACAACCCTTTAATAACAGCTCGACATTTTCTTCTTATTTCTTAGGAAATATGTCGAGTTTTTGCAATTCATTGTAAATAAAGTCTACTGACTGAAACGCATAGATTTGTTTTTTTACAATGCCGTGCTTGAAAACAAGCAGGCACGGCACGCTCTCAATTTCATACCGCTCCGCTAAATAAGGAGCATAATTGAGGTTGACTGCGCCAACTGTAGTATCAAGCGCCGCCTCTACAACCGTTAACATTCTCTTCGCAAGCTGGCATGTTCCGCACATAGGCGTTTGCACATAAAGGACGGTTGCTTCCCCATTTCGAATTTCGTATTCTGCCTCTTCTCCTGTCCACTCGACCATTCGCGTCATCCTTACTTTAAAAATTCTGCATACACATCTATATCCGCTCCAAGCAACACGCTTGCAAGGTGCTGTACTGGTGCTGTTGCTACTTCTCGGTACGTACGGTCAATATACAAATGCTCTGCGTGAGGAAATTCACGTTTAAATTGCCTGCGCAGCTTCTCACCTGCTTCATCCGCATCAACCAGTATGTACACCTCTTTATCATAAAGCTTGTCAACAAATTCGTCCATTTTAGATGAACTAATCGTGCCATTCGTGCATACGATTTCTACAGGCTCCTTAATAAGATTTGCAATTTTCTTTTTATCGGATCTTCCCTCAACAATTATCACTTTTTCCATTTCCGTCATTGTGCATCACCTGACTAATGTGGACTATGATACAAACTTAATATATAGTATATTCTTTCTTTTCGTCTTGTTTCCTGTTTTATCGAAACCGACTGTACGCAAATATTGTCATTTTTGTAAGAAAAGCGGACACGGTCCGCCTTTGCTCCTGCTAAGGGCACTCCGTACATAAGGCGCTTTTGCGGAAGGAACCTAGACAGCACCCCAAAAGTTATAAATTCTGATCTTTATAAAAGCAAGAAGGAGACGGTTTTCCCGCCTCCTCATTTCTCACCCTTGATTCGTCATTTCCTCATATTGCTCAGCAGTTAATAAGCTATCAAGCTCACCTGCATCCGAAAGCTCAACAACAAGCATCCATGCCCCTTCGTATGGAGATTCATTCACAAGCTCAGGGCTGTCACTTAAGTTTCCATTCACTTCCACAACCTTACCGCTAACAGGAGCATAAAGCTCAGAAACTGTTTTCACGGATTCTACGCTGCCAAACGGCTCATTTGCCTTTAATACAGCACCAACCTCCGGAAGCTCTACAAATACGATATCACCAAGCTCATGCTGCGCAAATTCAGTAATGCCGACAGTCACACGACTCCCGTCTACCTTCACCCACTCATGCTCTTCGGAATAACGCAACTCTTTAGGAATGTTCATTTTTGTCCCCTCCACTTTGTATCAATTATGTAAATGCCCAATCGGCATTACAGCCATTCTCGCTCGAACTGCTCTTCGTTAAAGCCAACTGTTGCCTTGCTGCCATTTGTCACAATGGGACGCTTGAGCAGCATGCCATCAGATGCAAGCAGGTCTAGCATTTCTTCTTCGCTTGCCGTCTTTAATGTATCCTTTAAGCCAAGCTCACGATACTTCATGCCGCTCGTATTGAACAGCTTCTTCAAATCAAGGCCGCTCGCCTTATGCAGCTTACGCACCTCTTCCTTAGACGGCGGATTTTCTACAATATGTATCATGCTGTAGGGAACATTATGCCCTTCAAGCCATTTTTTTGCCTTTTGGCATGTTCCGCATTTTGGATAAGAATAAAATGTCAATGTCATACCTATCACCTGCCCTTTACTCTCCCTATTGTAGCATAGGCGGGGATTTTTTTCCTAATTTGCTCACCTATTGCAAGCTTTATACTATTTCGCTGTCTGTTATTCTTATCCTGCAAGGTTTTCTTACTTGCTATACAAAAGGATGCACACCCTCACATATTTTAAAGAAAACTCGCGATTGGCGAGCCGTTAGGCGAAGAAAGAGGCGTAGCTGCACTTACACTTTATTCCTAAAGTTTCCTACTACGTCGAATGAGTTCCTAGCTGGAAACTTATACTTTCTTAAAAGTGCAAAACATTCCCCCCTCTCTATATTGGCACACAATTTGCATATATAAAAAGTGAATACAGTTAGAATAGGGGGAATGAAAATGGCTTATGCAACAAAAATGATTTATGCCGCACCAGGCGAACAGGATGCAAAAATTTCATTTAAAAACCGATATGACAATTTTATCGGGGGCAAATGGACCGCTCCTGTTGACGGACAATACTTTGATGTAATCTCTCCGGTAACTGGACGAGTGTTTTGCCAAGTGGCACGTTCACAGGCCGAGGATGTGGAATTGGCACTTGACGCTGCACATGCCGCAAAAGACAAATGGGGCAGAATGCCGGCTGCAGATCGAGCTAACATTTTAAACAAAATCGCGGACCGTATAGAGCAAAATTTAGAAATGCTGGCTGTTGCTGAAACTTGGGATAACGGAAAACCAGTCCGTGAAACGCTTAATGCCGATCTTCCGCTAGCTATTGATCATTTCCGCTATTTCGCGGGCTGCATCCGCGGACAAGAGGGCACAATTGGCGAGGTTGACCAAGATACTATTGCTTACCATTTTCATGAGCCGCTCGGCGTTGTTGGTCAAATTATCCCTTGGAACTTCCCGCTTCTTATGGCAACGTGGAAGCTCGCTCCCGCTCTTGCAGCCGGGAACTGTGTTGTATTAAAACCAGCGGAGCAGACACCTGTCAGCATTATGGTATTAATAGAGCTTATTGCCGATTTGCTTCCGGATGGTGTCGTGAATGTCGTAAATGGTTTCGGTCTTGAAGCCGGTAAGCCGCTTGCTTCTAGCAATCGCATCGCGAAGATCGCATTTACGGGGGAAACGACAACAGGTCGTCTTATCATGCAATATGCATCTCAAAACCTTATTCCTGTTACGCTTGAATTAGGCGGAAAATCGCCAAATATTTTCTTTGAGGATGTGCTTGATGCAGATGATGACTTCTTTGATAAAGCGATTGAAGGCTTCGTATTGTTCGCATTAAACCAAGGAGAGGTTTGTACATGCCCTTCCCGCGCGCTCATCCAGGAATCCATTTATGACCGCTTTATGGAGCGTGCGCTGCAGCGTGTAAATGCCATTAGGCAGGGCAACCCGCTTGACCCTGACACAATGATTGGCGCACAAGCCTCAGCTGAGCAGCTTGAAAAGATTCTTTCTTATATCGATATTGGTAAGCAAGAAGGTGCACAACTTCTTACAGGCGGCGAACGCAATATATTAGACGGCGACCTTGAGAACGGCTATTATGTAAAGCCGACTGTATTTAAAGGTCACAATAAAATGCGCATTTTCCAAGAAGAAATTTTCGGTCCCGTTGTTTCTGTTACAACGTTTAAAACGCCGGAGGAGGCGCTCCAAATCGCCAATGACACACTTTACGGCTTAGGTGCAGGCGTTTGGACACGCGATATTAACACAGCATACCGCTTCGGCAGGGCAATTGAGGCAGGACGCGTTTGGACGAACTGCTATCACTCCTACCCGGCTCATGCTGCATTCGGCGGATATAAAATGTCAGGCATCGGCCGCGAAACACATAAAATGATGCTCAGCCACTACCAGCAAACGAAGAATATGCTTGTAAGCTACAGCCCGAAAAAATTAGGATTCTTTTAAGAAAAACAAAAGCTTCCGCTTGCTTCCTCGCAGCGGAAGCTTTCATATTAGGAGGTGCAAAATGGAGGAAATACAGCGCGTTACCGCAACAGATGCAGCGCTTGCGCTCATTCAACATTTACAAAGCAAGTATGGTCCTCTGCTCTTTCATCAATCAGGAGGCTGCTGCGATGGAAGCTCGCCAATGTGCTATCCAGCCGGTGAGCTCCTAATCGGAGATCACGATATATTACTCGGCTATATTGGAAACTGCCCGTTTTATATTGCCCGCGCACAGTATGAATATTGGAAACATACGCAGCTTATTATTGATGTCGTGGATGGAAGAGGCGGGATGTTCTCGCTCGAAGGATCGGAAGGAAAACGATTTTTGACGAGGTCGCGTGTATTTACAGATCAAGAACTGCAGCAGCTATAGAAAAGCGGACACTGCCCGGTTTGTTCGGGAAGAAGGCTATTCTCTGCAAATTACTTTTGCCCAACAAGACAGGAACGCCTCCTGTCTTTTTTTTAGACAAATATGCCGATAATTCGTCTAATTTATGCCGAATTTTCGGCACGCTATGCCGAATTTTCGGCAAACGCTTTCATTTTGTGCAACACTACACATCAAAAAAGTTGGCACGGCCTTTGCTTATATAAAGGTGTAGTGCGAAAATGAAAAGGGGAGATTTGAAAATGGGTACAAATAAAACGATGAAGGCTGCAGTTGTAAATGAGTTTAAACAGCAGCTTGAAATTAAAGAGGTACCGATTCCTGAAATCGGCTATGGCGAAGTACTTGTCAAAATTAAGGCTTGCGGTGTCTGCCATACAGACCTTCATGCTGCACACGGCGATTGGCCAGTAAAACCAAAGCTTCCATTAATTCCGGGACATGAAGGTGTTGGTATTGTAGAGGAAGTAGGTCCTGGCGTAACATCCATTAAAGTGGGTGATGCAGTTGGCATTCCTTGGCTATATTCCGCTTGCGGTGAATGTGAATATTGCTTAACAGGACGCGAAACACTATGTCCGCATCAATTGAATGCTGGCTATTCCGTAGACGGCGGCTATGCTGAATATTGTAAAGCTCCTGCCAATTATATCGTCAAAATTCCGGATGGACTGAGTTTTGAAGAGGTTTCTCCAATTTTCTGCGCTGGCGTGACAACATATAAAGCATTAAAGGTGTCCGAAGCTCAGCCTGGTGATTGGGTCGCTATTTACGGCATCGGCGGCCTCGGGCACGTTGCCCTGCAATATGCAAAAGCGATGGGCTTTAATGTAATTGCTGTGGATATTCAAGATGACAAGCTTGAACTAGCCGCGCAGCTTGGTGCAGATATTACAATTAATGGTATGAAGGTAGATCCTGTCCAAGAAATTTATAAGCGTGTCGGCGGTGTCCAATCCGCTGTTAGCGTCGCTGTAACGAAACGGGCTTTTGAACAAGCTTACCGCTCTGTAAAACGCGGCGGCACCCTCGTTGTTGTTGGTCTTCCAAATGATGAACTGCCGATCCCAATTTTCGATACTGTGTTAAATGGAGTAACGGTAAAAGGCTCCATCGTCGGAACGAGAAAGGATTTGCAGGAGTCCCTTGCCTTTGCTGCACAAGGGAAAGTTCGTACAAATATTGAAGTACAGCCGCTTGATAACATCAATGAAGTATTTGAGCGCATGGAAAAAGGACAAATTAACGGGCGAATTGTTTTAACGATGGCTTAAACACTTTTAATCATTCGCATCCTCACTGCACACAAAAATGTCATTACCCCCGTGCAAACGGGGGCCTTTTTCCCGTGAAAGTCCCCTTTCATACGGGGAATACGGCTATCAAATCATACATATTAGTTTCTTATGCACCGGTATCCCCTTTTTTTTCATTCAATAAATAGCGCAGCTTCCGTATCGTAATCTGCAAGCGTTTTGCTGCTTCACTCCGGTTTCCAAGGGTATTTTGCAGCGCCTTAAGAATAAAAGCTTTCCCAATTTGGGATTCCAGCTGCTTAACCTGCGCGAGCACATCCTCAAGATGAACATCGTCTTTTTTCTGAAACATTGTTAAAACATCCTGACTCCACGTCCGTAAATAATCCTCGAGCTCATGATCTTTATGTACATCTGATTCTAGAACAGACGGCATACGTATAGAAGCCCCCTCTGTGTCCCAAAGCGGTAAATCCTCTGCTGTTATAACGGTTTGATCAGAATCAGCAAGCGCAATGGTTCTCGCAACAAAATTGGCGAGCTCCCGAATGTTGCCTGGCCAGCGATACTCTTGTAAGCGTCTCATCGCATCCTTATTAAATGACATATTTCCGCTTCCATACCTCTCTAGCATATGTTGGATCAACAGCGGAATATCCTCTTGCCGCTCACGAAGGGGAGGAATCTTTACATGAACTACATTCAATCTATAGAATAAATCCTCGCGAAAGGTTTTCTTTCGAACAGCTTCCTGTAAATTTTCGTTAGAAGCAGCAATAACTCTAGCATTTGTACGCAGCACAGCTGTACCGCCGACACGCATAAACTCCCGCGTCTCCAGTACGCGAAGCAGCTTCACCTGAATCAGATGAGAAGCCTCTGCTACCTCATCCAAAAATAGCGTTCCTTTACTGGTAAGCTCAAACAGCCCTTTTCGCTGCTGCGCCGCCCCAGTAAAAGACCCTTTCTCATGACCAAACAGCTCACTTTCAAGAAGTGATTCGGAAATTGCCCCGCAGTTCACACCAATAAAAGCCTCCTTGCTGCGCGAACTCGCTTCATGAATAAAACGGGCCAGCACTTCCTTACCTGTACCTGTCTCCCCTTCTATTAAAATGTTTACAGGCTTTTGCGCTACCTTATAAACGGTTTGAAGCAGCTGCTTCATTTTCTCACTCGTCCCAATTACAAGGCCGCTTCTTACGGCTGCCTCCTGCAAATACCGATTCACAGATTCATCGCCGCCAGCCAGCAGCTCATCTATTTGCTGCTCTAATACATCAATATCTTCAAACGGCTTCTCTAAATAATTGCTTGCCCCAAGCTTCATAGCATCAACTGCCGTTTGAATGGTGCTGTATCCTGTCATAATCACAGCCTTGCATGCCGGCTGCTGCTGCTTCAAATACTGTAACAAGGAAAGCCCGCTTACATCAGGAAGCTTAAGATCCAGTAAGGCCACGTGAAAGCGCTGTTTTTTCAAATCGAGATTGTAGAATTCCTTGCCGCTGTTTACTACTGTGACGAGATATCCCTTCGACGTAAATAAATGAGAAAGAAAAGTTCCAATTTCTTTTTCATCATCCACAATTAAAATCCGAATCAACAGTCACACCTCCGTATGATTTACAAACTGAAGAGGCAATCGCAGCGTAAACGTGCTGCCCTCATACACACGGCTGTTTACTTCAATCGTACCTCCGTGCGCCTTGGCAATGCCGATGCTAACCGATAAACCGAGACCAGTTCCCTTTCCGGCTCCCTTCGTTGTGTAAAAGGGATGGAAAATTTGCGACAGCTTACTCTCTTCAATGCCGACTCCGTTATCGCTAACCGAAATACAAACGCAATCGTCCTCCCAAAACGTTCGAATTACAATCTCCCCCGCTTGTTGTTCCCTCTCTTCGATCGCATCTCTTGCATTCAAGAGCAAATTAATAATCACCTGCTCAATTTGCGGCTGGCTTGCTTCAACGAGAGGCAGAGACTGCTCCAGTCGCTGCCTTATAACGATTCGCTGCTGCTTAAGCTGCCCCTTCAATAAATCAAGCACCTGTCCTACTGCCTCATTTAAGGAGCATGGATAGAATATATACTCATCCTGCCGCGAAAAGGTGAGCAAGCTTTTAATAATTGTTTTACAGCGACTACCGCAGCTATGGATATCCCTTAAAAGAGTAAAAGACGTATCCTGCTCTGCCGTGCTTCGAAGCAGCAGCTGAGCATTTCCAAGAATAGCTGTTAACGGGCTGTTTAGTTCATGCGCAATACCGGCTGCCATCTCCCCGATCGCTGCCAGTTTTCCAGAGTGCTGCAGCTGCATCTCAATCTTTCGTTTCTCTGTTACATCCTTGATATATGCAATAACGCCATAGACGTGCTGTTCATTATTCTGTACTGGATATGTATACATCTCACAAATAGACCCATTCGGAAAATATACCTCTATATATCCAGGCTTTTTGGATAGAAAGGTTTCTCTCAGGAGCTCCTTGTGCATATCGTGCAGCATTGGTACATCCGAACAGCCTTCAGCCTGGAAAAAACCCTTCACAGCATCATTACATTGCAGTACCTGCAATTCCTTATCAAATACAATAATCATATCGTTCACTGCTTTAAACGTATCCTCCCACTGCTGCTTGCCTCGAAGCACCTCATTGTATAGCTGGGCATTTTCGATGCTCACAGCAAGATGGTCGGTTAGCTGCTCTAAAAAAGCAAGGTCGTCTATTCTCCAGTCTGAGCTATCGCGGCGACCGATGCTTAAAATGCCAATTCTTTTCTTTTTACTATAAATCGGAAGCATTAATATCGTTCTGATACCTAGTCCAAGTAAGTACGGCTTCTCATAAAAAGAGGCCTGTTCATCAAGCAAATCTTGAAAAATAATTTGTCTCTTGTTTAATGCGGACCAATATAAGGAGTTTTCACGCGGAATAGGAGTTCCGATTTCCAGCATATAGCTGTCCTCCGGATAAACATTTGCTAAAATAAGTTGAGAATCTTGCAGCAGAAGCAGACCAAAACGTTCAAATTGAATAAGCACCCGGAGCTTCTCAATGACATTTCGCAAAATCTCCTCGGGCGACATATCAACCTTCATGCTTTTCATCACTTCACTTATAATTTCCAGCTGCATATTTTTTTTACGAAGCTGACCAACTGTTTCTTTCAGTTCTGTATAATAATTGCGCTTCGAAGATTTGACACCCGTTAAAAGAGCAATGATTTCTTGCTTGTCCTCAAGCATGCCTCTCCCTCCTAAAACGCTCGGGCTAACAAGGTTTTTGCCTGCTCTAGCGTCATATCACGCGGATTCGTGATCATGCAGGCGTCCTCGAGCGCTGTCACGCAAATGTTATGAATCATATTTTCTATAATGCCAAGCTCGCTCAGCCGCTGCGGCGTTCCAATGTCAATTGATAGCTCCTGTACAAACTGAATGGCTGCATTTCCCGCCTCTCGCTGCGTTAACGCCCGCGTATCAATTCCCATACAATCGGCAATCTGTCTAAATCGTTCCGGAGCAGCTATAAAGTTAAAATCCATCACATATGGGAGCAAAATGGCATTAATTTCACCGTGAGAAACAGGTGACATACCTCCAATCGCATGGGAAATGGCATGCGCTGCTCCTAAAATGGCATTAGAAAAAGCAAGACCAGCCTGCAGACTTGCCATCGCCATTGCTTCCTTTGCCTCTGCATTTGTTCTTGAAGCAACGGACGGACGCAGATAGGCAGATACAAGCGAGAGCGCATTTTTCGCCTGCACATCCGTCAGCGGGGTAGCCGCGATGCTCACATACGATTCAATAGCATGCGTGAGCACATCTAGGCCTGTAGATGCCGTTAATGAGCTGTCTTTTGTTATTAATGTATACGGATCTACAATCGCGATATCGGGAACTAGTGTTTTTGAAATAATTGTCATCTTTTTCTTACGCTGGGAATCTGTGATAACCGAAAACTGTGAAACTTCGGAACCAGATCCTGCTGTTGTCGCAATCATGACCATAGGCGGAAGCGGCTTTTCAATTTTGTCGACCCCCTCATAGTCACGAATCGTACCTCCATTTGCTGCCAGCACAGCAATAGCCTTCGCTGCATCTAAAGCACTCCCGCCTCCAACGCCAATGACCGCATCACACTCGTTTTCAGTAAATGAGGCACAGCCTTTCATAACATCCGTGTCCCTCGGGTTTGTCGTAATATCCATAAACGTCGCAAATGGCAAACCAGCTTGTCTGCAGCAGGTCATTACCGTCTCCAGCCAACCGGCCTGCGCAACTCCTAAATCGCTGACAATGAACACCTTTTTTGCTCCCAGACGCATACAAGCATCTGCTGCCTGCTGAATCGTGTTGTTGCCAAAGATAATTTCCGGTGCTACAAATTTGCTAATATGCATTGTTATCACCTATAAAAAGATTGATAGTATTAGAATTATGTGAAAATGTGTAAATTCCTGTTTGTTTTTGGAGAATTTCTTATAAAAAAGCGAAAGAACTGTTACTATGTAAAATGCAGTAGATTATGAGGAGCTTTCTGAAAACACTACAATTTCATTATAATATATTGATGAGAATGAATTTCCTTTTCATAAATATTGCTCTCATCCCTCTTACATTGTCCATTTTTTTGTAAAACCCCATAATAAGGTATATCGCTCTTTCATGCCTTCTAATGTATACTTGATATATCATTTCTCGAAATACATAGTCAGTCATTCCTCTGCCTATCCAAATTGCATGTCTTGTATCTGGATACATTATTTACACGGGATATAATTGTGTGTGCTTCATAAAGTAGGATAAAATAAGATAAGATAAATTTTTCTTAATAAAAGGATAGAATAAATGAGAAGTTTTACAGTAACACTCGTCCTAATAATCGTATATGCTCTCGCACTTCCTTTCGTATCCTACGCTAACTCAGAGCAACAAATCGCTGCCCGACATGGTATTTTGGATGCTCGTTCTCTAGATTTGTCGCAAACCATTCTTTCTCTTAATGGCGAATGGGAATTCTATTGGAAAAGATTAGAGTATCCAAAGCATCTTCACAGCAATAACCGTGCGATAATTGAAGTGCCATCCGTATGGGCCGACGCAAGCTATACTGGCTCGCAAACATTAAGTAATGAAGGATATGGGACATATCGTCTCCGCATTGTCCTCTCTGAACAAAACAAGTCAAAGCCATTGTCTTTATATATACCATCTATCTCTTCAGCTTATAAGCTTTGGGTAAACGGCAAACTAGCTGCATCTAATGGAGTTGTTGGTATAAGTAAAGAAAACATGAGGCCTAAATCTTATGCAAAGATTGTAACGTTTCAACCAAAGACAAATGAAATTGAGCTGATCCTGCAGGTATCCAATTTTACACAGCGAAGGGGCGGAATGTGGAAAAGCATTCAAATCGGCAGCGATTCCCTTATTCTTCAAGCAAGGGAACACTCGATTTTAAAAGATGTGTTCCTCGCAAGCAGTCTTTTAGTACTGGGCTCATTTCAGCTTATTATTTATTTGTTTCATAGAAAAAATCCGCTATCTCTATTTTTAGGGTGCTTTTGTTTACTGATGACCTTGCGTACCCTATTAGTCGGGGATCGATTGCTCATCTACTGGATTCCTTCTATCCCATGGGAATTCAGCGTAAAGTTAGAATACTTAACAGTCTATATCGGATGCCCCTTGTTATTTATCTTTGTTACCTATTTATATCCTGAAGAATCGAACCGATTTATTGTTAAGGCCTTTTCAGTTATTTGTATATTTTTTAGTCTTACCACCTTACTCCCTGCCATTTATTTCACAAAGTGGCTGTTTCTATTTCAAATTTGTTTGATCCCAATCTTGCTGTATATCATATATATAATCATCTGTGCGGCCATTCGAAAAAGAGTCGGAGCATTCATAAATTGTGTCATGCTCGTCATTACAATCGCTTCTATTTTGAATGATATTTTCTATTATCATTTTTTCCCGACCGGTACAGATGCTACACCGCTCGGATCATTTATCGCTTTATTTGTGCAGTCGCTGATTATTGCGCAAAAGTCATCCTATGCCCTTGCAAATGTAGAACGTCTGTCTGCGGAGCTGCTGCAGGTAAACCAATCCCTAGAAGGGAGAATTGCACAGCGTACGATGGAACTAAAGGATATGAATGAAGAATTACAGCGAACAAACGAGGCGCTGCAAACACTCGAACAAACGAGGCAGCAGCTCTTCTCTACTATCGCGCATGAACTGGGAACACCTATGCAGTCGATTCAAGGATATGTACAATTGATACAAGAAGGCTTACCGCCAAAGGAACAGGAAAAATATCTGCAAATTGTTTATGAAAAAACAAGACTTCTGAATCGACTCTCTACTGACTTACTAGATTTAGCAAAAATGGAGGAAAATCAAATTCAATTTCATTTTGAACAAGTGGAAATGAAAGAATTGCTTTCATATTTTGGCCAACGATCTAAAGTAGAAATCGAACGCAGCGGTCTGCGCTGTGAGCAGACCGCTCTCACTCATGTTCCTGCAGGCCATAAGCTTTTTCTACAAGTCGATTTCATCCGGTTAGAGCAAGCATTTTCCAACCTGCTGCAAAACGCCATTCGTCATACGCCTGAAGGAGGTAAAATCTCCTTGCATAGCGAAGTATACTGCCATACCTCTTCAAATAACGAAGAGCAGTGGGAGATTCAGATTTTATTTTGCGACACAGGCTCAGGTATTGAGCCCGAACTGCTTCCACATCTGTTCAAACGTTTTGTAAAAGGAAAACGGACATCCTCGAAAACAGGAACAGGTCTTGGTTTGGCCATTTGTCAGCAAATTATAAAACATCACGGCGGTATGATTTCTGTCAGCAGCGAGTTGGGAAAGGGAAGTCAATTTACCATTACCTTACCAGCGTTTTTACGAAAAGAGAGGAAGAGCAATGAATAGAAAAATTTTAATAGTTGAAGATGATTCTGAAATATTGGACTTGCTTATAATTGCTTTACAGAAACAAGGATATGGTGTTCTCGGCTGCCAAAGCGGCATGGACGCGCTTCGTCAATTCGAGCAAAATCCGCCTGATCTTGTTTTGCTGGATATACAACTTCCAGATATGGACGGGTTTCAAATTTGCAAATATATTCGCAGCATATCCAATGTCCCAATTATTTTTATTAGTTGTTTACGTGACGGGAGTGATGTGATTCACGGTCTTGAATTAGGAGCAGATGATTACGTTACAAAGCCATTTGATCTATACCAGCTATTTGCAAGAATTAAAGCAAACCTGCGTCGTGCTCCTATATTTAATCGCGAAACATTTCCGGCTGTTTCCCTGACTGCACAAACTCATTTGCAGCAGTCAAACTCAGAAAATCAAAGATTGCATTTTGGCGATCTAGAGATTGACTTAATGTATCAACGAGCAGTGGTACGAGGCAGCACGTTACCCCTATCTTGCAAGGAGTTTTCCATTTTAAGCTTGCTTGCCCAAAAAGCTAACACGATTATAAGCGAGGATGAACTATATCACTGGATTTGGGGAGCAGAGAGCAATGGGGATACACGCACCTTAAGGGTACATATTAGTAACCTGCGAAAAAAGCTGGAGGCGTATCCTCATTTACCTTCTTACATTCGGAATATTCGTGGACAAGGCTATCAATTTGTTTGGGAAAGCTAAACTTTTAAAGAAAACTCGCCGATTGGCGAAGACAGAGGCGTAGTTGCACTTATACTTTATTCCTGAAATTTCCCATTACGTCGAATTTGCTTCTAGCTGGAAATTTATACTTTCTTAAAGTGGAACATATGAAAAGAGCACAAAAGCAGCTAAGACAGTGCTTCCGTGCTCTTTTTAATTTAATCATGACACAACGTATTTTTCTTCCGCTAGAATTTTTGCTGCAATCTCACGCTTTTTGGCGATCACGTTAATCGGCAAATGGCGCGTCAGCTTACGAAGCGCAGACAGCATCATGCGCAGCGTATCACCTTGCTCAACTGCGATGAGAGTCTCTTTCGCATGCGCTTCAATTTCGTGAAATGCCTCCTGACAAAATACTTGTGTATACAAAAGCTTTTGCCTGTTCTTTTCAAGGCCAGTATTTCGAATCGCTTTTTCCGTACGAAGCAGGACGGATTCCATCGCGTACACATTGCTCACAATATCAGCAATATTTGCAAGCACCTCCTGCTCCTGGTCAAGCGATTTTCCGTATTTTTGCACCGCAAGACCTGCAGCCAGCATCCCAATTTTCTTTGCGTTTCGCACAAGATACTGCTCTTGTGCAAGCGGCTCATCGCCTGGCTCCTCTGGCATCAGCATCATTAATTCCTCCTGAATAAGCTGCGCCTTTTGGAATAACGGCAGCTCGCCCTTCATCGCTTTGCGAAGCAGCGTGCCTGGCACAAGCAGGCGGTTAATCTCATTCGTCCCTTCGAAAATACGATTAATGCGGGAATCGCGGTACATTCTTTCAATCTCATATTCTGCCATAAATCCATAACCGCCGTGAATTTGCACACCTTCATCTACAACATAATCCAATACTTCTGAGCAGAAAAATTTATTTAAGGAGCACTCTATTGCATATTCCGCAACAGAAGCTGCCACTGCTTTACCATTCTTTATTTCTTCATCCGTTAACTGACTCGTACGTGCCTCAAACAAACCAACCGTACGGTACACGGAACTTTCCGCCGCATAAATTTTCGTCGCCATACTCGCAAGCTTTTCCTGAATAAGCGGAAAACGGGCAATCGGCTGCTTAAATTGCTGACGCTGATTCGCATATTGCGCAGAAATCTCCAGACCGCGTTTAGAAGAACCGACAACGCCGACGCCAAGCTTATAGCGTCCGATGTTTAAAATATTAAATGCAATTACGTGACCTCTGCCGATTTCACCCAGCACGTTTTCCTTTGGTACAAGCGCATCCTGCAAAATTAACGTACGGGTAGATGAGCTTTTAATTCCCATCTTTTTTTCCTCCGGACCCGTCGATACACCAGGGAATTCACGTTCAATGATAAATGCTGTAAAATGCTCGCCATCAACCTTCGCATAGACAATAAATACATCAGCAAACGCAGAGTTCGTAATCCACTGCTTCTCCCCGTTTAACACATAATGTGTGCCGTTTTCATTTAATTTGGCAACAGTTTTCGCACCGAGCGCATCAGAACCCGAGCCTGGTTCTGTCAATGCGTAAGCCGCAAGCTTTTCACCCATGGCCAGGGATGGAAGATACTTCTGTTTTTGTTCTTCATTGCCGAACAACACAATAGGAAGTGAGCCAATCCCAACATGGGCGCCATGTGAAATCCCGAATCCGCCCGCACGTGCAAATTTCTCTGCGATTAATGCGGAACTGATTTTATCAAGACCGATGCCGCCATACTCCTCGGGCACATCGGCCCCAAGCAGCCCAAGTTCTCCCGCTTGCCTTAAGAGCTTAACAGAGCGCTCAAACTCGTGATCCTCTAAATATTCTAATTCCGGCAGTACTTCATTTACAATAAAATCCTCTGTAGTTTTTGCAATTAATTTATGTTCATCCGTATAGTCCTCCGGTGTAAATACTTGATCAACTGTAATCGTATCAAGCAGAAAGCTGCCTCCTTTGACTGCGCTCCCAACTGTTTTTTTCGTCATTTCCGCTTCCTCCCAGTCTATCAAACTAATTCAAATACGCCTGCAGCGCCCATACCCCCGCCGATGCACATCGTAACAACGCCAAATTGCTCACCGCGCCGCTTCATTTCATGAATTAATGATAATGTGAGTTTCGTACCTGTACAGCCGAGCGGATGCCCCAATGCAATCGCTCCTCCATTTACATTTACCCTCTCTTCATCTAAGCCGAGCTCGCGAATGACCCCAATGGCTTGTGAGGCAAATGCTTCATTTAGCTCAAACAAGCCAATATCTGAGATACTTAGGCCAGCCAGCTTCAACGCCTTTGGAATAGCAGCAATCGGACCAATCCCCATTACTTCTGGAGGAACACCTGCCACTGCGAAGGAGCGGAATTTTGCAATTGGCTGCAAGCCTTCTCCTTGTGCTTTTTCACGATCCATTAATAGTACAGCCGCTGCGCCATCGCTCATTTGCGAAGCGTTACCTGCTGTGACAGAGCCTCGTACATGGAATGCCGGCTTTAATTTGCTAAGTACTTCAGTGGTCGTTTCTGCGCGTACTCCCTCGTCTTGGGAAAGCACGAAGGCTTTTTCACACATTCGATTGTTATCATCTACAGAACGCACCGTGACGTGAACCGGAACGATTTCATCGTCAAACCTGCCCTCCTGCAGCGCCTTTGCTGCGCGCTGATGACTGCGAACTGCAAAAGCATCCTGGTCACTGCGGCTAATTCCGTATTTTACAGCGACCTGCTCCGCTGTATGCCCCATACCCATATAATATTCAGGCGCAGCTTCAACTAGACGAAGGTTCGGACGAACAACATGCCCCATCATAGGAACGAGACTCATGGATTCCGCACCGCCCGCAAGCACTGTACTCGAATGCCCAAGCATAATACGCTCTGCTCCAAAAGCGATAGACTGCAAGCCTGAGGAACAGTAGCGGTTAATTGTAATAGCCGGAACCGTATATGGAAGACCAGCCAAAGCACCAATATTGCGTGCCATATTCATGCCCTGCTCTGCTTCAGGCATCGCGCATCCGAAAATAAGATCATCAATTTCACCCTCATAATTCCCTGCGCGCTTCAAAGTCTCCTTTACGGCTAACGCTCCTAAATCGTCCGGGCGCACGCTCGCAAGCGACCCCTTCTTTGCTTTTCCGACAGGTGTTCTTGCTCCTGCAACAATCACGGCTTCTCTCAATGTTTTCCCCTCCTTAATTACGCAGCGGCTTTCCTTTTACAAGCATATGCTGCATTCTTTCCTGCGATTTCATTTCTTTTATGAGGCTGATAAATGTTTCTCGCTCTAAATCCAGCAGGTATTGTTCATCGACCTCTGTTCCGTACGGCACTCTTCCGCCTGCAATAACGTATGCCAGCTTTTTCGCGATGAATAAATCATAGTCAGAGATATGACCGGATAAATACATCGCCTGCGCCCCTAATAACAGCGTCCCGTATCCCGTTTCCCCGATGACCGGAACCTTTTTACGTATAGGCGCCTTGTAGCCAGCTTCATATAAGGCAAGAACCTTTTGTTTTGCATCATATAACAAATGGTCGCCATTTACACTCACAGCATCTTTAACACCAAGGAAATTTGTTCCAAACGCCTCCTGTGCAGAGGCAGATACCTTCGCTAACGCAACCGTTTCAAATACCTTGTTCGCTACCTTCTGTAAATCGATCTCAACACCTTGTGGAATTTGGTTAAGGTGCTTGATATACAACTCCTTGCTGCCGCCGCCGCCTGGAATTAAGCCGACTCCAACCTCGACAAGCCCGATATAAGTCTCGCTCGACGCTTGGATACTGGCAGCAGGTAAGCAAACCTCAGCACCGCCTCCGAGTGTCATACCGTAAGGCGCTGCAACTACAGGCTTTTGGCTGTATTTGATTTTCATCATCGCGGCTTGAAATTGCTTTACAACCCAATCGATCTCAAAATAATTATCATCCTGCGCCTCCATTAACATCATCGCGAGATTCGCGCCGACGCAGAAGTTTTTCGATTGGTTTCCAATGACAAGCCCTTTATAATTGCGGGCGGCCTCATCAACGGCAAAATGAATCATCTGAATAATATCCATACCAATGGCGTTATTAGGAGAGTGGAATTCGAGACAAAGCACACCATCCCCTATATCAATTAAGCTCCCGCCGCTGTTTTTTTTCAGAACGCCTCTTTGTTCCTTGACTTGCCGCAGGCTAATCGCTTTCTTATTTTGCTCTAACAACTTGTATCCGCCGTTATCGTAATAATATACAAAACCGTTGTCGCGTTTATAAAATGTTTCGAAGCCGTTCTCCAGCATCTCCTGTACCCATACTGGAACGGTTAATCCGTTCTCTCTCATCTTCTCAACTGATTTGCGGACACCGATTGCATCCCACGTTTCAAATGGACCCATTTCCCAGCCAAAGCCCCATTTCATTGCATGATCAATCGCAACGATGTTGTCAGCAATTTCTTTATTCAGCTTTGCCGCATAAAGGAGTGTTGGAGTCAAAATACTCCATAGCAATGTCCCAGCACGGTCACCTGCATAAACAAGAGCTTTTAATTTGTTAGGCAGCCCCTTTTCTTGTTTGCTTGCTTCTATAGAAGGCGCTTGCAGCTTTTTGCAGGCTTCATATTGCAGGGTGTCCGGGTTCAGCTCTAAAATTTCTTTTCCTTGCTTAATAAAAAATCCTTTACCTGTCTTGCTTCCGAGCCATTTATGTTCAATCATCACATGAAGAAATGTCGGAATCTTGAATACGTCCTTCTCCTCTTCCTCAACATTTTCATAGACGTTGTTCGCAACATGAACGAACGTATCAAGCCCAACAACATCAAGCGTACGAAATGTCGCACTTTTCGGACGGCCAATAAGCGGTCCTGTTACAGAATCCACTTCACTAAAGGTATATCCATGCCGCAGCGCCTCTCGCAGCGTTACAAGCAATCCATAGGTGCCGATACGATTTGCAATAAAGTTTGGTGTATCCCTTGCCTCTACTACACCTTTTCCGAGCACATCTTCTCCAAATCTCTTCATAAAGGCTAGCACCTCGGGAGACGTAGACCTGGTCGGGATTACCTCAAGCAGCTTCAAATAACGCGGCGGATTAAAAAAATGCGTGCCCAAAAAGTGCTTGCGGAAATCCTCAGACCGTCCCTCTGCCATTTGTTCTACAGAGATACCGGATGTATTGGAACTCACAATGCTTCCTTTCTTACGCACGCGATCAACCCGTTCAAAAACTTGTTTTTTTATGGCTAAATTCTCGATAACTACCTCAATAATCCAATCCGCATTCCCTAAAAGCTCCATATCATCTTCTAGATTGCCGACCGTAATAAGCGCAGCATTTTCCTTTGCAGTGAGGGGAGCTGGCTTTTGTTTAAACAGCTTTTGCACAGCATTACTGCTAAAGCGGTTACGAACTTGCTTACAATCAAGCGTCAAGCCCTTTGCCTCTTCTTCCTTTGTAAGCGTTTTCGGAACAATGTCCAATAACACTGTCGGAATTCCGATGTTAGCCAAATGGGCAGCTATACCTGATCCCATTACACCAGAGCCAATGACAGCTGCTTTTTGAATTTGAAACATTCTCCTCTCCTCCTCATACTTTGAATGAATACTCATTCAGTTTTTCTGCAAAAATTTTTAAATGTGATGAATGAGTTCTCTATCTACAAATATACATCGTTTTCAAAATTCTGGCAATACCTTTAGCATGTTTTCCATGTAATATCGATTCTCTCCATCGTCTACATAGTCTATAAGCTTGTGGACATACTACATACTGCAAACGGAGGTGGTAACAATGACAAAGATGCAAGGAAATCCTTCCAAGGGCGGTGTGAGCGCAGCAAGCGTAAGGGGCAATGCAGGTCCTCATAATAATGGGAAGGAAAAAGGAAGACACAGCACCAACCAACAATACGGAAAGCAAAATATGGGTGATAAATAAGATTTTGGGATACAAATAAAGGTAGGAAACGTGGCATAATGAAGGATAGGCCATCTCCTGCCTTTTTGTTTTTTATTCTGTTTGTAAGAGGGATCTCAATGAAGAAAAAAATTATCATTACCACCGCAGTTCTAACCGTCACATTTTTACTGTTTTTCGCATTTCGCCACGAACCTGAAACAAAGGTTCATGCAAACCAGCCGGATATTTATGCTAAGTCAGGAATTGCGATTGATGCAAACACAGGTAAAATTCTGTACGGAAAAAACGAACATACTGCTGCACAGCCTGGAAGTCTTGTGAAGCTGATGACCTCGCTTCTTCTGCTGGAACAAATGCGGCCAGAGGATGAAGTAACAATTACGCAGCATGCACTAAATACAGAGCAGGGTACGAAAAAAATAAAGCTCCAAGCGGGAGAAACGCTAAAGCGCGATGAAGCGTTACGTCTGATGCTTGTGATTAGTGTGGATCCTGTCGCGGAATCTGTCGCGGAACAGCTTGCCGGCTCTAAGGAGAAGTTTGTTGCTCTTATGAACAAGCGGGCCAAGGAGCTGGGCATTAAGAATCCATCCTTTAAAAATGCAAGTGGTATAGAAGCATGGGGACAGCATATGTCAGCATATGATTTAGCTTTAATTGCCAAAGAACTCCTTAAGCATCCAGAAGCAGCAGAGGCGATGCACACCGTCACAACACCTATTCATACCTCTTTGCAAAATACAAAAATTACAAACTATGGCCGCAAGGATCTATTTCATGATCCATATGTCATTGCCAGCAAAAGCGGGCGTACTGACATTGGCGGCTACACTCTGGCTGCCGTTTATGAAAAAGACGGAAAGAGGGTTATTAGTATTGTATTGAGCTGTGATGAAGATCATCTGTACAAGGATGCCTCTATCATAGCGCGTTACTCCCTGTGAAAAACTCGCTAATCGGCGAGGACAAAGACGTAGCTGTCCTAATACTTTATACTTAAAATTTCCTGCTGCGTCTAATTATGAACTCATTGCATAATCACAACATAAAGACCATAAGTTTTTAAAAAAATAGACCCTTAAAGAAATCCTCGATTACACTCGATTTCTTTAAGGGTCCATTGCATAACCTTCATATACTCCTGCTTCTACTTCTTAAGAATACCCTTTAACACAAATATGACATTTGCCGGACGTTCAGCAAGACGCCGCATAAAATACCCATACCAATCCGTTCCATAAGGCACGTATACACGCATCGTATATCCCTCCATCGCGAGCTCAAGCTGCCGTTCTGGCCGAATGCCGTACAGCATTTGAAATTCAAACTGATTCAGAGGAATCTGGTGTTCCTGCACAAGCTGCTTCGTATACTCAATGATCACATCGTCATGCGTAGCAACAGCCGTATAATTTCCGTTTAATAGATGAAGTTTAATAATCTTTCGAAAGTTATCATCTACATCCTTTTTATCGGGAAATGCTACATTCGCAGCTTCCTTATAGGCTCCTTTTACTAACCGCAAATTCGGTCTGTATACATGTAAATCCTCAATATCCTTTTGAGAACGATACAAATAAGCTTGAATCACAGTTCCAACATTGTCATATTCTTCTCGCAGCCTTTTTAAAATATCAATCGTTTTTTGGCAGCGGGAATAGTCCTCCATATCTATCGTTACAAATACTCCATTTTCCTTAGCAACATTTAAAATACGGCACATATGATTCATCACAAGCTCATCCGATATATCCAGTCCCATTGATGTCAATTTCAAGGAAAGCTGAGAATTTAGCCCTTCACGGCCAATTATTCGAATAGCTTCAATAGACTGCTTCGCCATTTCATTTACCTCGCGCTCATTCTCTACGAACTCTCCTAAATAATCAATTGTTACAGCAAGCTTCTTTTGATTTAACTCCCTTATAACGGCTATCGCCTGCTCGATCGTTTCCCCTGCAACAAACCGAGATGCACCAAAGCGCAGGCCATATCGCTTCGCAAACTTTGTAAGTGTTCTATTTTTTGATAAAAATAAAAAGGAATCCCGCAGCAATCGCTCCATGCCCTCCACTCCTATGATAAGCCTTTGTACCTTACTTTATTTATATTGTTTTCTAAAAATGATTTGACAGAAATATAAGGATAGAATGAGGAAACGAATAGAAAATTCAAAAGCGGGAAAAAGACAGCAGATTATAAAAGTAAGGGAGTTTCTAGAAGATGATTCTACTAACAACACCGCTGCTTCAAGGAAGAAACGGTTTTGCATAAAGAAAACCCGCTGATTACGGGCCTTTAGGCGAAGACAGAGGCATAATTGCACTGATACTTTATTCTTAAAATTTCCTACTACGTTGAATTAGCTTCTAGCTGAAAATTTATATCCTCTTAAAGTATAAACAATTTTCTTATTTCTTTTCCCGGTGTACCTCATTCAGCTGCTTAATCTCTGCAATGAGCTTCATCATCTCTTGCTTCGCATCTGGATATGTATCATTCCAATGCTTAGCAAGTGCTGGCATCGTTTTTGCAATATATGAATATAGCGCCCACATTTGCACCTTTTTCTTTAATTCTCCGTCGCTTTGACCAAGCAGCAGCTCCGTGTACTTCTCAAGCAATCCATCAAACTGCTCTTCAAATATCTTCGTCATCCCTATTTTCCCCTTTCCTTACATGCTGCTTCTATTATAAGAAACCTTTGTTGCTGTTACAAACTTCCAACGGAGGAACAGCATACTATAAATATTTAGGCATGGCTAATGCTATGCAATATGTAAAAAAAGCCCTAAACGTTGAACTCCACCTCCAATTGTTAGACACAGCTGACAATTGGAGGTGCAGTTTTTTACAGCTTCGACTGTACAGACTGCAGCTTCTTCTCCATCGAACTCTCTTTATCGCGACGATCATCAATACGGATGTTCGTTGCTACGCGGCCGACCCCCTTCGTAAACGGCACCTCATGCATTTGCTGAATTACATCAAATAGCACAGATAATTCTCCTTCAATAATTGTATTCATCGGTGTAAGTCTGTATTTGACACGCTCTTTATTTTTTTCTAATACCTTCTGAATGTCGGCTACATACTCACTCACACTCGTTGTCGGTGTTCCAATCGGAATAATCGTAATATCAACAATTGCCATGCTGCAAAGCCTCCTATGTATATACTCTCTTTATTCTAACAGATTTTCTCTCCTTATTATTGTACAACATACAACGCTGGAACGCATTTTTGCTATACCCGAGAAAAGCGAAAGCTCACCATTATACTAAGCAGCGACACGCCAATCAAAATACAGCCAACCATTTGCATATGAAAGGCTGTAATATCGCGGCCAAAAATAAAGCCAAGTAATGCAGAAGATACAATGGCTCCCATATAGCGTGAGGTTTGGAACAATCCAGACGATACACCAACCTCTTCTTTAGGAGCGGCGCGAAGCATAGCTGTTTGCAGGCTTACATTATTGAAGCCGTAGCCCATACCCATGATGGAAAGCACCGGGATCACCCACTGCCACGGAATGACTGTAAACGTAAAGGCCAATAGCAATGCGCCGACAAGCATGAGTGATGAACCTAGCAATAGCGGCGGCATGACCCCTGCACGGTCTATCCATTTTCCCGTAAGCGGTGACACAATAATACCAAAACCAGAAATAAATAGCATGAGCAGCCCTGTCGTTTCAATGTTCAGCCCCATCTCATCCTGGAAGTAGGTAGGCAGCCCAAACAACAGGGCATAATTATATACATTCAGCATAATAAATAGAAGATTGACCTTCGTCAAAGCTGGATGCTTTCGAAACATATGCAGGTCAATAAACGGCTGCTCCGCACGCAGTTCGTAACGAATAAATGCAAGCAAAAGCACCATTCCAACTGCCCCTGAAGTATATTGTACACTTGTTTTTAGTGATAGCAGAAATGAAAGCAGAAGCAGAAGCGCTGATGCAAATAGTACAATACCAGGTACATCCAAATGCAAAAGCAAAGCACGAAGCTGATGCGGTCCCCTTGTATCATCCTTGGGAAATACCATCCAAGCGAGAAAAAGGCTGATGAAGAGGAACGGCAAATTGATTGTAAAAATCGCAGACCATCCCCCCGATAGGATTGCAAAGCTGCCAATTGTCGGACCAAGTGCAACTGTAACAGATGAAAAGATGGAGATAAGAGATAAAGCAAATGCCTGATTTCTTTGAATATGCTTCCGCACAAGACCCATTCCGGACGGATAAATTGCACTCGTACCGACGGCCTGCAAGACACGCAGGAGCACCAGCACTGAGAAGGCTGTTATAAAGGGAGCAGTCAAAGCTGCCACTGCTGCAATCAGCAAACCAGCCAAAAACACCTTCTTTCTTCCAAGCGCATCACCAATCTTGCCCATTACCGGCTGTCCAATAGCACTCGCTATATAAAATGAAGAAATCACCCAGGATGCGGTTGTAAATGAGATGTGGAATGCATGCTGAATCGGATGCAGTGCCATAGAAATCATTGAAGAGTTAAGCGGATTTAATAGCGTCCCAGACGAAACAGCAAACAAAAAGAGCATACGTTTTTTTCTTGAGTGATCTATCGCTTGTTCATCATTCCCATGTTGTTTTGCAGAAACAGATCCTATACTAGGCATGCACATCCCCCTTTTCCCTTTAGTGTTACCTGTTCTATGAGGATGTTGTATGGAATTCATCCAGGAAAAGGATACCAGCTAGTCATACTTGTCTCTAAACCTTCATAAACTCTTTAAAATTCCCTTATACTCCCTTAAAAATCTTCTCCTAGAATCAGATTAAGTTGACTGTAAAGCTAAATGGACATGAATATCGCTTTCCTTTTACTTATAACACATGTCCCAAAAATTAGGATGTTTTTTTCAGGAGGAAATCTTGTGAAAACTCAACCGAAAATTTTGTTGATAACAGCAAGCTTTGGAAATGGACATAATCAAGTGTCTCATGCGTTAAAGCATACATTTGAGGAACATGGCGTTTGTAATGTCAAGATATACGACTTATATGCCGATGCCTATCCATATTGGAATGAACTCGCAAAATTTTTGTATCAGCGCTCCTTTACAATCGGGGCTCCGCTTTATAAGCTGTTTTTTTATGGAACAGACAGGATGTACAAAACGAAGGCTGCTTATTTCTACTGCAGGCTCGGAAAAAGAAGACTAGAAGCAGTTGTAGAAGAGGAAAAACCGGACATTATCATTACCACTTTTCCTGTTGGAGCGGTTCCCGAATGGAGACGAAAAACAAAAAAACCGTTTCAGCTATACACGGTCGTAACCGATTACTGTCTGCATCGGACATGGGTACATGCAGAGATTGACCGCTATTACGTTGCCACTGAGGAGGTCAAACAAAAAATTGTTCAAAACGGTATTTCTCCAGCGAATATATACGTAAGCGGCATTCCTATTCGAAAAGCATTTGAATCGGGCCCAAATACCAAGCAGCTTCAGGACAAATATGGACTGCCCACAAATCGAAAAACTCTCCTATTTATGGCTGGAGCGTACGGAGTAGTGAAGAATATAAAAGCTATTACTACTAGCATATTAGAACAAAGTGATATACAAATTATCGTTGTCTGCGGACGAAACAAACAGCTATACAAGCAATTAAGCAAGCTGAAACCCATCTATAAGAAGCGTCTACACATTTTCGGATATGTAGACGATGTACATGAGCTGTATGCTATTGCCGATGCTATGATTACAAAGCCAGGCGGCATCACGCTTTCAGAAGCAACCGCCAAGCAGCTCCCAACCATTTTATACAGGCCTGTTCCCGGTCAAGAGAAGGAAAACTCGTTATTTTTCTCAAGACTTGGCGCTGCAGTTGTTGTCAGCAACAAAGAAGCGATTGTGAAAGAGGTACTGCATTTATTGAATCATACGAGCAAGCTTGATGAGATGAGCCAGGCACTTGCAAGAATCCACCAAAAAGAAAGTGCTGGGCAAATTGTACAGGATATTCTATATTCATTTTCAAATCGAAAAACGTCCTGGCAATTCGCATAAGATCCAACTACAGATTTAACAAAAAACGGAAGTCTTATAATCTCGATTTGCTGCGGAGCCACAATCACCCTTTACCATGGATAGGAACGGCCTGAATGAGAAAAGCCCTTCTAAATCCTGTGTTTATAGTATGAACGAATTAACTGCAGACGTTAGATGATCCATTTATCATTTTCCGATAAAAGCCCCCGCCTCAAGGAGCGCCAGCGAGTAAGTGACGGGCAGTTCAATACAAAGAAGACGGGAACACTAGCAGTTAAGGTGCTGAATGCTTTCTAAACTATAACAGGAGCCCTCAATACCGGCTCCTGTTATTTCCTAAATGTATGTATAATGCATGGTTCTCCGTCCATCAGCCGGTGCTCTTCCCTGTAAAAGATGCCATGTCTTGCATAGAAGCTCCGCCAAAATTGCAAGGCTCCCTCATTTGCTTGCAGCTGAGGTACACAGAAATATCCGCTCCTCCGCTTCAAAAGCTCATGGATTGCATCCGAAGCAAGTCCACGCCTGCGAAATGCGCGAAGAATAAATATATCATTTATACAATAATCTGTCCCTGGTGCAGTAAACGGGCGTTCCGCCAGCAAAAGGAAGCCTATACACTCTCCTTCATATTGAATAAAGTGTGGCTGCAGCTCCTCCCGCTCTATCACCTTATCAAACCCTTCAAACTCATACAACCCGCATTCATTTATAGAAAGAGAATAACTAAACCCTGATAAATCGTACAAATATAAGGAATATAAATTCCGTAGCTTTTCTATATGCTTTGCTGCTTCTAATGTTACACGCAAAAAACTCACACCTTTTCCGTCATCCATTCGTAATGGCTATATAAAATTCAAATTCCGCAAAAGTTTACAAATTCCTTTTTCTAAACTGCAAGAATTTATCAAAAAGCATACTTTGAAATTAGAAAAGTAGACATGCCCTCGATAAGGGAGAAGCATTTGTTCACCACTGCTATAAAGCTTCTAAAACAGAAAGCAAATATAAAGCTGCCCTATTCCAGAAGGCAGCTTTATATTTGCTTTCGATATTGCCTCATTTTTTCCTCAGCAAAAGCTCTTGCATCCATTTCAATCCATCTCTTCTCATACACCTGACTATCATTATAAAACAAAGGCCTCGTTTGTTTGTTCTCATATTGCATATCATGTCTAAGCTCGTGCAGCAGCGTTTCGAGCACCTGTTCATAGCTCTCCCATGCACAAATAAATACAAACTGCTTCCCGCGGTGATAAAAACCGTTTACCGGATATAGAAACTCCTCTTCTTCCTCTCCGAAATAAGAAAGAACACTGTTCGCTTCGCATGTGTCGCAAAAAAACACAGGCGTTGTACGCATTCCAATGAGAGCAAATACATCCTGTTTCAATTGGCTTATATCCCACGGGAATTCCTCGTCCAGCACACACCAATTCCCAGATTGCTGATACAACTTGTGAAACGGGAATTTCATTTCAGCTCCCCCTTCTTTCCTTTTCGTAAGCTTCCTATCCTCGTTATTCCACCTTTTGCACGCTGATAAACGCCCCTAAAAGAAACAGTTGAGAAAAGAAACGGTATGAACCGTTACAATTTGCTTGTCTTTGTTAGAAAATGCTTTACCATAGATTACTTGATAACGCTAATATTTAGAACTAAAACATATCACATATGTGCTGTTTACACTATTGAAACGAACTAAACAGAACAAAACGAAACGGCTGCCCCATTCATAGCAGCCGCTCCCTTGTTAAAACATTGTATGCACAAAGCTCTTCACTTCATCCAAATACTCTCGTCTCTTCTCATCATCTACCGATGGTACGCTTGTAAAGAAAATATGATCAAGCGTTTCAATACCGGTAAATGCATAGATACCTTCATCCGTTGTTTTCTTCATAGCATCAAACATATGACTTGCTACGTATACCTCTCTTGGATTTCCTTGCGTTGTAAAAAATACGCCCTTCTTCCCCTTAAGAAGCTGCTCCGGACCATGTTCACCATATGCATACGCAAAGCCATGTGTCAGCACCCGGTCAAAATACCCCTTTAACATAGCAGGAAGCCCGGTCCACCATACCGGATAAATGGTTATAATGACATCCGCCCATCTAATATGCTCTTGTTCCTCATGAATATCCGGAGGGATCGTCCCTTGCGACAACATTTCAAAGTCATGTGCAGATAAGACCGGATTAAATCCTATTTTATACAAATCACGGACGCGCACATCATGCCCTCTTTCCAAAAGTTCCCCTTGCAGCGTCTCTAAAATAGCATGGTTAAAGCTTTTTGGATTCGGATGTGCATATACAATTAAGTGCTTCATTTTTTATCCTCCTTATTCTTGCCTCAACATCCATCTTAGCCGAATGCGTCCGTCTGTATTCCATTGTTATGTATACTTGCAAGGAAAAGTCTGTATGAATCACAAAAAGTCCCTTTCCATCCCAAAACACCGAGATAAAAAGAGACTTTTTCAGTTCCACATGTTCAAAGGGAAGCTTTTCTATATATCTTAGAAGTCCTTCGCAACTTCCTTTGCTCTTGCAATTGCTTCCTCTTTAATTTGCTGCGCTCGGTCTTGATACTGGTTATGTCCTTCCACGAATAAACCGTCAAAGGAAGGGACACCAAAGAATTGCATGATAATTCCAATATAACGGTGACCCATTTCCATGGCTGCTGCCGGCCCTTCTGAATATACGCCGCCGCGCGCCTGAATGTGCAGCGCCTTTTTGTTTGTTAATAACCCGACTGGTCCTTGCTCCGTATACTTAAACGTTTTTCCAGCTACGCAAACGGAATCAATATATGCCTTCATAATTGGAGGAAATGAGAAGTTCCACATTGGCGTTACAAATACATATTTATCCGCTTCCACAAACTGATTACATAATTCATTCAAGCGGCCTACCTTAGCCTGCTCGTTTGCTGATAACTGATCAAATGCTGAGCCGGATTGCAGCTTTCCCCATCCGCTGAACACATCCGCATCGATATGCGGGATATTCTCGTTATATAAATCAAGATGTGTAACTTGATCCTCTGGATGCGCCTCTTTATACGCTTCAATAAATGCCTTGCCAACTGCCATACTATATGAAGCTGTTTCATTATGCGGATGTGCTGTAATATAAAGAACTGTTGCCATCTTAATCTCCCTGCCTTTCCTGTAATAGAAGAATAATCATTTGTAGTTTGTTCGTTTTAACCTTTTTCTTGTGAGGAACATTATCCCACGTTCTTCGTTCCGTTTATGAGAACTGCAGGCACAAATAGCTGAGCGTGCCGTATTGATAACTGCGGTGAATGACACTCGCCTCTCCTTCTTTCCCGCTGCCCAAGGCAATGAAAAATGGCACAAAATGCTCAGGGCGCGGAACTGCTGTCTGCGCGTATGGAGCCTGCTTGTCGTAATCGAATAAGGCTTCCTTATCCTTCTCCGCAAGCTTCTCAATTAACCAATCGTCAAACGCAACAGCCCAAGGCTCTGGCGTCGTTTGCCCCCACTTAATGATGCGAAGATTATGAACCGTCACACCGCTTCCGATCACTAAAATGTCCTCCTGTCCGAGCCCGCGGAGCGCTTCCCCAATGCGATATTGCTCACTCGCAGGAAGATACGGATTGACCGATACCTGCACAACTGGAATATCAGCCTTTGGGTACATACGGTATAACAGCGTCCACGACCCGTGATCCAGTCCCCTTTTCGTATCCCTTTGTACAGGAATACCTTGCTTTGTTAATCGCTCAGCTACGAGGTTAGCAATCGCCGCTGATCCTTTGGCAGGGTAGCGAATCTCGTACAGCTCAGGCGGGAAGCCGCCAAAATCATAAATGGTTTCATACATATCATCAGAGGAAGAAATCGTCAACGTTTCACTTTCCCAATGTGCTGTGAAAATGACAATTGCTTTTGGGCGAATCTGTCCCGCTAATGTCTCTAAAAACTGTGTATACTCACTATCCTCAATAGCTAACAGCGGTGAACCATGAGCTAAAAACAAAGAAGGAATCATGCTGACAGCCTCCATATAATTTTATAGTAGATTACTTTATGTAAGTTAGTATATACAGGTAATAAATTTACGTCAAGTAATAATAAGAAAAAATCTAGAAAATCTTAATAAGCTGCCCATTTGCAGCCTTCGTAACGCCATTTGTCCTCAAAACAAGCGGACAATGAGAAGATGCCCGCTCGCTGTATGTCTTCTATTGCACAGTCTTATCAATCACATTGGCAAGCCGTCGCTCAATGCTTGCTGCAAATCCCTTTAATTCGTCATGATCTAGCATGCTGATTAATGCTGTTGGCTTCGGCATACCGATATGTACCTGCTCACGCTCCGTATACACGACAATTTTACAGGGCAGAAAATAGCCGGCCATCATATTTTCACTTAAAATGCGGTGTGCCTCCTCAGGGTTACATACCTCAAGCACTTGCAATTCCTCAGTAAATGCGAACCCCTTCTCCTGCAGCTTGTCCTGTACATCAAAGCGCCACAGTATTTCAAAACCGTCGCCCTGCAATGCGTTCTCCAAACGATGAATCGTTTCCTCCGTTTCGTACGGAGAAATAACTGTATAATGAAATTGCATATGAATCGCTCCCTTCAGCTTAGTTTTCTCTAGAGAGCAAATGATTTATGACTAAAAAATAAAAAGTACATGTCACGTAGACATGTACTTTTATTTAAGCTGCCTCTATTACTCAGCTAAGCCTTCTTTTTTCAATGTTTCTTTTAAAGCAGTGATCGCAGCATCTGCATCAGAGCCTTCCGCTGTAATTGTAATCGCAGCTCCTTGCGGAATGCCTAAAGCCATTACGCCCATAATGGATTTTAAATTAACAGCCTTGCCGTTATAGTGAAGTTCTACATTAGATTCAAATTTGCTTGCGCTTTGCACAAGTACTGTCGCAGGACGCGCATGAATACCAGAGTCGCTTGTTACTGTTACTTTTAATTCAGCCATGTTGATAATCTCCTTTATACTATATAAATTGAAAACAAGCCCATTATCTCATAAGCCTTCTCATATTGGCAATATTGGAAAATAAATTTCCAATAAAGTACAGCTTGTTTTTAAGTATTATTCCCTTTACACACCTTCAGCTAGTTTTATTTTTCGTTTATTTCGCAATATAATTTTTTCTAAATAATACACAATAATAATGAATACGGACATAATCCCAAAGTATGTAGCAAGCACACCGAGGACGCTCGCACTTTGTCCGCCGCCTCTCATACCGCCCTCCATACCGCCTTCAGGGCGTGCCGGCCTTTCTCCATTTTGCGGGAAGCCTGCTTGTACGGAAGCTGTTGGTTCACTTCCCGTAGTTTGATTTCCGGAAAATTCCGGTTTTGCAGCTTGTCCGCTTCCCTCCATCATCAGCGGTCCACCTTCACCGCGCGTCGGCATTTGCTGCGTGGAACCTGCGCCAAACACAAAGCTTACACCACTTAGCTTGGAAACAAAGCCAGTGGAATACATTTCATAGCCGCCAAACGCAAGCATAAGGATTGCAGCAGCCTTCGCAATGATGCCAAGCGGCAATTTTGTTGATTTCACTTTAAAAATATTTTTCCATACCTGTATCACCCATTGCCAATGAAGCCCAACGTGAACAGCTACTAAAATAAGTGTTAAGAAGGAAACTGATATGTGTGTCACCTTAAACCACATTTCATTTCCAATGTTGATGTTCGGAAATACAACTTTTGAAATAATAACTCCGCTGACCATGTTAAATGTCATTGTAATTAATAGCAACAGGTTTAGCAAATAACCAAAACGGGTCTTCCCTGGCAGCTTACGATCAAATAGCTTTAAAGTCACCTTCTTTACCCACTGTGCGTTAAGCAGCACGTGCGTAAGAAAAATAACCGCAATTGCTAAGCCAGCAATCTCATGAAAGGTCAGTCCTCCCAGCACCCGCTTGTTAAACAGCAATACAAAGACAACTGCCATCACGATATCAATGGCAAACTTCACATACGTTATTTTCTTCATCCTTCCCATCTCCCTGCCCTCTACTCCTTAAAAAAGCTATTCTTTAACTTTATTAAACTGTTATATATGCATATTCAATGATTATTACTCACATCTTTCAAGGAGATTATAGAAGGGAACGGTGAAAGTTTAATGAAAACGAGAATTTTTTTACAGACAGGAGAGGCTGTATACGAGAGACCTTGCAGGTCGGGAACAGGAGTATGACAGAAAGAGAAAGAGACGGTCAAAAATTCCCATCCGCCTCATTTTCTTTCTGCTGATTGACAATGCTCAGTGTATGTTTCTTCTTCCTATACACGTAGAAAACAATAATTATAAGGAGAACAATCCCTCCAAGCACGTATTTATTCAGATTCACCGACAGGATCCCAAACGGAATGAGAGATAACACAAAGAAATATATAAAATTCCCAATGATTGTTCCAAGTAAAAAATGCGTAAATCGGATAGAGCTTAACCCAGCAATAATATTCACAAGACTCGTTGGTACAAAGGGAAAAACTCTTCCTTGAATGACATACATAAGTCCTGCCTTCTCTATTTTCGCAATTAATGCTGGATTCATTTTCTTTAGTACCCAGTCTTGAAAACAATAGCGAACGCCCATAAAAATGATAATTGCCGCTATAATGCTCGTAAACCAACTCCAAAGAAATCCGTTGAAAAAACCAAACAAAGTGACATTAACGGTAATTAAGGCAAGCAGTGGAATGACCGTAAATGCATTTTGAATAATCATAGCTACTAACAAAATACTGAGTGTGTAGAATAGATTTTCTCTTAAAAAAGACGGTACTGCTTGAAAATCTCCAGTTCGTATAAAATAGAACAAATCCGTATTGACCACAATGTACACACTAACAGCTATTACACTTATAAAGAAAGTGGACTTTACCCAGGGCTTAATTGTGCATCACCTTTTTCATTTGTATATGATCAAAAATTCACAATATCGAGGCGCAAATCAGTATTTCGATCATAACAGAGTTATATGTATACGATATGATAAATGCTCCCGTTCATGAACCTGATTGCAGCAATATGTTACACCCATTCACAGCCCATTTAAAATAAAGAAAACTCATCGATTGGCAAGCCTTTAGGCAATGGCAAAGGCGTATTTGCACTTATACTTTATTCCTAAAATTTCCTGCCGCATCGGATTAGCTTTTAGCTGGAAACTTATACTTTCTTAGAGTATAAAAAGACGGACACGTCCTGCCGTTGTTCCTGCGGAAAAACAACCTGCACACAAAAAGCACGGTTCGGGTGAAGCAGATTCATTGTGTTCTCTCACGCAAAAGGCGCTTTTTGCCTTTTGCGTGGAAGGCTATTCTGGAGCAGGGTGACACCTAAAACGTTATATTTTCTGATTTTATAAGAAAAGCGGACCCTATCTGCCTTTACATCCTGTCAACCCTTTAACCTCGGTTTTGTCGGATCGCAGTTCGGTTTCTGAAGCTCTGTTGCTTGTGCTAATTTTGTTAAATAATAGCATTCTTCTCTCATCATATGATCAGCCATCAAAGGCGCAAAGGTTCCTAAAGCTTTCTTGCTAAGCTCTAACTCCTCAATTTCATTTAAAAAATTCATAAAAAGCTTCATTTCTAGCGAAGTATCTTGGTTGAATTTCTCCAATGCAGGGAAAGAGGATAAGTTTGTTCTTAAGAACCCTTTTAGTTCCACCGCCTTTAAATAGAACTCCTCAAAATCCTTTGTAAAATTGTCACTTTTCTCTTTCATTTTCTTTTCAACTCTGCACAAATTAACCGAGATGGCTCCGGCATGGCCTGCCGCATCTAAAAGCCATAATAAATGATGGTGAAGTTCATGAAAGATTGGCGGAGCCTCTCCCCGTTTTAAATAGTCTAAAATTCGCAAATACTCCTCCAATTCATTCACCATATGACTCAGAAAGATCGGCCCCAGCCCTATTTGAATTTCCCCAATCAAGTGCCGCTTTATTAAGTGAAGTTTAAATTCTCTTAATGCATTGCTCTCCTCTGCCGCCTTGCTGCTTAATGAAAGTAAGTTATCGCTCTGAACGCTTTCGAGAAGCTGATCAAATACTTGAATAAACTTATTAGCGGTATCGATTTCCTGCTTCTCTTTCGGAGCGAGTGAATCATGAATAAAACGAGCATGATCCCCCAATATTTGCAACCAAAAACCATGTTCGAATTTCGCTGCTGTTTCAAAACTCGTCATCAAGCATTCTCCCCTTTCAGCATGCTCATAAAATCATATCCAAGCATATTGAAAATTATGATACATACTAAGGCAGCCGCGTTGCTTTATAATCATTTCCTTCTAGGCTGGAAACGACATGGTTACTTGAAATCCCCCAATATAATCCGCTGGATGAGCTAACTGATCTCTGTTCTAAAGAAGCCAGCCATATCTTCCTTCATACAGCTGGCCTCCCTATCTTTATATATTCTCAACCTTCATGACACGCATCGCGTTCAATACTGCCAAGAGCGTCACACCAACATCAGAGAATACAGCTTCCCACATGGTTGCAATACCGAATGCACCAAGTAACAAGAAAGCAGCTTTAACTCCCAGCGCGAAAATGATATTTTGGTAGACAATGCGTCTTGTTCGCTTCGCAACACCAATAGCAGTTGCAATTTTTGATGGCTCATCTGTCATAATGACAATGTCAGCTGCTTCAATTGCTGCATCCGAGCCAAGTCCTCCCATTGCAATTCCGATATCAGCACGCGCAAGTACTGGTGTATCATTAATGCCGTCTCCTACAAACACCAGCTTCTCTCTCTTAGCCTTCTTGGCATCCAGTTTCTCAACCTCTTCTACCTTTTGCTGCGGCAGCAATTCGGCATGCACTTCACCTAAGCCTAGCTGCCGGCCTACAGCTTCTCCAACAGGCTTTGCGTCCCCAGTAAGCATGACTGTTTTCTTCACACCCAGTTCCTTCAAAGCTTGAATTGCCTTTACCGCATCTTCCTTCACTTCATCTGAAATGACAAGGTAACCAGCATAATTCCCATTCACAGCTACATGTACGACCGTTCCAACTTCTGCAGGTACAGTAAACGCAATATTATATTTGTTCATCAGCTTTGCATTTCCTGCTAAAATTTCTTCTTCACTTACAACAACTCGTGTCCCATGTCCGGAAATCTCTTCGTAGCTCTGGATCAGCTCTTCTTTAACATCCTTGTCATACACCTTGTGTATAGAAATTGCAATTGGATGGTTTGAGTGCACCTCTGCAAAAGCCGCGTATTCTAACAATTGCTCTTCCGTCATGTTGCCTGCAGGACATATCGCAGTCACATCAAATACGCCTTTTGTCAGTGTCCCTGTTTTGTCAAATACGACGTACTTGACATCATTCAATGCTTCAAGATAGTTGCTTCCCTTCACCAAGATGCCGCGTTTGGACGCGCCTCCAATTCCGCCGAAGAAACCAAGAGGAATGGACACAACCAATGCACATGGACAAGAAATGACGAGAAATACCAATGCACGGTAAATCCATTCAGAGAACGCAGCTCCACTAATCAATAATGGCGGGAGAAATGCCAGTGCAGCTGCTGTAATGACAACAAATGGCGTATAGTAACGTGCGAATTTCGTGATAAAATTCTCTGTCGGCGCTTTCCGGCTGCTCGCATTTTGCACTAAATCCAAAATTTTGGATACAGTAGATTCGCCAAACTCTTTTGTTACCTCGACTGTCAGGATTCCATTTTTATTGATGAAGCCGCCCAGCACTTCATTGCCAGCTTCTACTTCACGAGGAACCGACTCCCCTGTTAAAGCAGATGTATCCACCATGGAGGAACCTTCCAGCACTCTTCCATCTAAAGGCACCTTTTCCCCTGGCTTTACTAAAATTACATCTCCTACACGAACATCCTCTGGTGCGACCTGTCTTGTTTCCTTTCCGACTCGCAGGTTTGCATAATCTGGCCGAATATCCATAAGTGCCGTAATGGACTTTCGAGACCGGTTGACAGCCAAACTTTGGAATAGCTCCCCAATCTGATAAAACAACATAACAGCTACGCCTTCAGGGTACTCACCTATCACAAAGGCTCCAAGTGTGGCAATGGCCATAAGGAAGTTTTCATCAAATACTTGACCTTTTACGATATTCTTACATGCCCGAACAACAATTTCACCTCCAATGAGGATGTATGCTGCTACGAACAATGCGAGGTCAAATGGAAATTCTAGGGAAGCAAATACAGCAATTGCAGTTAACACTGTACCAATAGACAGCTTGATAATGGTGTTGCGCATTTCCGCTTTTCCGTGATCATCTTGAGTGGTCGCTTCCTTACGTTCTTGCTCTGGAACGACCCTTACATCCGGCTCTAAACGGCTCACAACTTGCTTTGCTTGTTCAATGATACTTGCTATTTGTCCAGCATCTTCCGCTTCAATGATAAGCCTTTTTGATACAAAATCTAGCGTACTAGCCGCAACACCAGGTAATTCTCCAGTTTGTTTCTCGATTTTCGCCGCACAGTTTGCACAATCTAACCCCTCTAACAGCAATACCTGCTTGCGAGCAGAGCCTTTTCTTACTGTCTTTTCCTTTACTTCAACATGTGGCTCCAGCTTTTTGACAAGCTGCTTTGCTTCTTGAACAACCTTGCTTTCCTTTTCCTTTGCAGTCACTACAGTCAAGGTTTTTGTGACAAAGTTAACAGAACAAGAGGAAACACCCTCAAGCCCTTTCACACCATTTTCAATTTTCAAGGCACAGTTCGCACAATCTAATCCATCCAATTCAAATTCCCGCTTTACCGCCGGTTCCCCCATAGTGTTTCTCTCCCTTAATTTAGTTCCGGTCCTCATTCACGTGCTGGAATGCTTGATCAAAGATATGCTTCACGTGGTGATCTGCCAAGGAGTAATAAACAACTTTTCCTTCTTTACGGTTTTTAACGAGCTTTGCTTGCTTGAGCACACGCAGCTGATGTGAAATAGATGATTGTGTCATGCCTAATACATAAGCCAAATCGCATACACACATCTCCGTTTCAAACAATGCATGTAAGATGCGCGTTCTCGTTCGATCCCCTAACACTTTAAACAACTCCGCCACATCCGTTAGCGTTCCGTCTTTTGGAATGGTTTGCTGCACCTGTTTTACTGTCTCAAGATGGATAACCGTTTGATTACATGATTCCGCACAAGCATCAACCTGCTCTTCTGCTCTCTTTTCTTGTGCCATCCTTCTCTCACTCCTATACACATATGAACAACTATTCAATTGTTCATGTATTTTCTCTTATTATATGCACCACTATTCATATGTGTCAATGAATCTCTACATTATTTTCTGAATCTTGCATAAAACTGCTGTTACAATATTGTTGAAATTGCTTCAGAAGGAGACATTTCAGTTACCAGATGTACCCCTTATATTACACTAGGGAACTTTCAGGAGAATTTAAGCACAATGCAGGCCTGATAGATAGAAATGATTTTATAGCGCGGCGCTATGTCATCTTCATGTAAATATGGTATACAATGAGGTCATAAGTCATATGGAGGAGATATAGTGATAAAAGTAATTTTCGTCTTTTTACTCGCAGGAACAGCCGAAATTGGGGGAGGCTATTTGATTTGGAAATGGTTACGCGAGGGAGAGTCAGGTTGGTTAGGGCTTTTAGGGGGCATAACGCTTGCTTTATATGGAGTTATTGCTACCTGGCAGGCCTTTCCTAACTTTGGGCGTGTATATGCAGCATACGGTGGAGTTTTTATTGTGATGAGTTTATTTTGGGGTTGGGGAATTGATAAAAAAGCGCCCGATACATACGACTGGATTGGCGGGGTAATTTGTATTATCGGTGTTGGGGTTATGTTACTACCGAGAAACTAGCCAACTTCTTCTTTTAAATCTTACGTCAATGTTTAGAGAAAAATTTTTAAATATGATTTCTTATGTAGATATTATATTAGAGCCACAAGCTTAAAGTAACGGATAGATGTACGTTAAAGCATGAAATGGTCATACGCGAGAAGCAGAATTATGCTCTTAGTCTTAATTTTAAACGAAAGGATACATTGGTCAAAAATAAATAAACCATAAAATAGCCAAATCGGCTACCTTATGGTTTAACACACAAAAATAAAAAATCCACCAAAGTATGTATTTGGTGGAGACGGTGGGAGTCGAACCCACGTCCAGAAATATCGGCACTTAAGCTTCTACGAGCGTAGTCGATATATTCGCAATTCGCAAGCTCTTCAGCCTATCGACAGGCTTCGAAGCAGCTAGTCTGGTTATTCTCTTCCTTTGCCCTCAGACGGCGGGCGCCGGCGTAACCTGCTAAGAGTGGGCCCCTTACCCTACCGCACAGGTAACGGAGGGAGGAGCAGCTGCGTTAATTAGGCAGCTAAAGCTAATTTTTGTTTGCCAGTTATAGGCGTTGACGTTTTAACGAGGCCGATCCCCTCGACTCGCAACTTAAGCTCGAACTACCCCTGTCGAATCCGTAACGTCCCCATTATAAGAAGACCCTTTACGGGAAGCTATCAAGAGAGCTCATGATGAGCTGTTTTTCAATGTGCATCAATCACTTACAAACTTATTATAACATAACATTTACACTTTGCAATTGTAAGTTTTTGTATTAGCCTTTTTGACGATCGCGGAAGGCACGTTCAATTTCACGTTTTGCTTCCTTCTTTTTTAAATCCTCGCGCTTGTCGTAATTCTTCTTACCCTTTGCTAAACCAAGCTGGATTTTGGCAAATCCATTTTGCAAGTAAAGCTTAAGCGGCACAATTGTGTTCCCTGTTTCCTTCGTGTAACCGATTAGCTTTTCAATCTCTCTGCGGTGTAAGAGCAGCTTGCGCGTGCGGAGCGGATCATGATTGTAACGATTCCCTTGCTCGTACGGGCTAATATGCATGCCAAATACCCATATCTCTCCGTTTTGAATACGGGCATACGCGTCCTTAAGGTTCACCTTTCCAGCGCGAATTGATTTAATTTCCGTTCCTTGAAGGACAATACCGGCATCATATGTGTCTTCAATAAAATAGTCGTGGAATGCTTTTTTGTTTTGTGCAATTACTTTGCCGTGACCCTTTGGCATAGTTTGTCCCTCCCTTATTTGCATTATTATAGCAAACAATATGATATTTCTCAATGCAGCATAATTGCTTGGATCTGCCGCCTGAAAAATTTCCTTTTTCTTACATAAAAATCTCTATCTATAAGCCATACTAACAATACCTATATAGCTCGTACATAAGAGAAAGGTTTTATTGAAACTGTATGCTCATTCAACAATACAAGATAATCCATAAACCGGTTACAAATGGCACACAACATCAAAAATAATCTAACGTAATATAAGGAACTAAAAACCAAAACAGCGGATGCATAAAGGATGTGTATAACAGATGCTATCCGATCAAATCAATCTATTTTTTCGGGAGAATATCGGTCATAGCGATGATGCGCAATTTCAAATCATCAAAACAGGCGATCAGCAGATTCAGTGTATTTACTTGTCCTCCGTATGCGATAGTGCGTCTCTGCAAAACAAACTAATTTTTCCCTTTTATGCAATGAGATCTCTTTCCGCCTTTAAGCAGTACATTAAAAGCATGGAAAGCTATAAAGAATACAAAAACGAAGCTGAGGCGCTGCAATCGATATTACGCGGCTTTGTACTCATTTTAATAGAAGAGGAAGCATTTCTCCTAGGCTGCCGTAGTGCGTTTACGAAGGAGCCGCTCGATACATCGGTAGAAACGACAATTCAAGGTCCGCAAAAGGCACTAAGTGAAAATCTCGATACAAATATCAGCCTGATTCGACACCGATATCATCAGCCTTCACTCAAAATTGAAGTTCCGCGAACAGTTGGAACAGTCAACGAGATGGAGCTGGTGATGCTATACGACCTAGAACGGGTAAATCCAGACGTTTTGGAGGATGTAAAGCAGCATCTCAATCAAGTTAAAAAGGAGATTATCCAATCCACAGGAGAACTGCACCGACTACTGAATAGACATGGAAAAATGCTGTTCCCTATCTATATGGTTACAGAACGCCCTGATCGAGTTGCTTATAATCTAGAGAAAGGAAAAATCGTCCTCATGATCGAAGGAAACCCGTTCGCTCTTATTGTCCCTGCCGTTTTCGTCGATTTTATGAGCTCTATGGATGATTTATATCAACCATATTGGGTTGGGAAATTTCTCATCACGCTCCGTTATATTGGACTATTTCTTAGCCTATGTCTTCCCTCGGCTTATGTGGCATTAACATCCTACAACCCAGAAGTCTTCCGAGTGCAGCTCGCACTGTCGATCGCGGGAAGTCGCATCGCCGTCCCGTATCCCTCCTATTTGGAGGTGCTGTTCATGCTGCTTATGATGGAGCTGCTCGTTGAAGCATCCATTCGTTTGCCGAAAACAATTTCCTCCACCGCAACAACGGTGGGCGGGCTGATTTTAGGACAGGCAGCTGTAGAAGCTGCGCTTGTCTCCAATATTATGATTATTATTGTTGCCGCTGTTGCTATTTCTAATTTTGTAATTCCGATTAACGAAATGAGCTTTGCCATGCGCGTTGTCAAATATATATTGCTTCTCTTAACAACAACAACCGGATTCGTCGGCCTGATTGTTGGAATGCTTGCAATCCTCGTATATTTAGCACATCTAAAAAGCTTTCAGGAGCCATATCTTCGTATTGCATACGGCGAGAAGCCGGAAAAAATTAAACACAGCAACTCATAGGAGGAGGGAAAACTGCATGGGAATGAGCCGCCACCTATACTGGCTTATTTTACTAAACATGATTGCCAATGTTGTTGCCTATGTCCCGCATATTTTGCTAAAAGAACGGTTTTCCGGCATGGTGCTGGCTATCATTATCGCTACCATCCTTGGCACAGGCTTTCTATTTTGGTATACGAGTGTTCTCGCTAAATTTCCAGCGCAGGGCCTGCCGGAAATCCTGAAGAATCGCGTTCCATCATCGTTTCGCTTTTTCTTTGTTTTTCTGCAAGGCATTCTCTGGTTCCAAGCAGGGTTCATCACACTCATTATTTTCTCTGATATTACCAAGAGTTTCCTAAATCCTAATACTCACACATTTGCTATTGCATTGCTGTTTGCACTGGTCAGCGGCGGCGGAGCACTGCTGGAAACGAAAATGCTGTTATTCCTGCTTGAAATACTGCTTCTTACCAATATACCTATTATGCTTTTTATTTTTTTCAAGGCGTACACCAATGAGTTTTTTAATTGGGATATGATCTTGGTGACAATGACACACTTTTACGAATTACCTTCCTGGACTACGATTTCAGGTGCCCTTTACACCTTTCTTGGCTTCTCAAGCTTGGTCATTTTCAATCGAGCAATCCCGAAGCTAAATCGAAAATGGCTTTGGCTTGTACCAGTCATTGGTCTCATTAACTTATTTACAACGGCATTCGTGCCAATTGCTATGCATGGCACGATTCAAGTCGGAAAATATGTATTTCCTTGGGTGTCAACTGCTGATACACTGCGCATGGAATTTGGATTTGTTGAACGTATGTTATTTATGTTTTTGCTTTTATACATCACGATCTCACTTGTTAGCGTTATGATTCACTGGCACGTCGGGATTGAATGGTTGAAAAGTATGTTTCCGCAGGTTCAAAAACAAAAGAAATCCAATATACCGCTGCTCGTGATGGCCTTTCTTATTACAGCATCGTGTGTGATGACGATTTTTACGAATGAGGCACACATTTATATGATCGCCAGATTTTGGATATCTGCTACGATCCCATTCCTGCTGTTTACCATTCTGCCGCTTGCATGGCTAGCAAGGAAGCAAAAAGCATGAATCGTTCCTTTCTCATTTCTATATGGATCTTATTGACTGTGATTCTGAACGGCTGTGACTTTAAAGACATTGATAAACGTTTTTTTGTCATCGCAATCGGATTGGACTCATCTACAAAGTTTGAAGACGGCTATAAGGTGAGCTTAAAGTTAGCACTGCCGCACTCCGATCCCAAAATTGGGACGAAAAATTTTACTATTGTATCCGAAGAAGGACAAAGCATTTCCGAAGCAATCCAGGTTATCGAATCACGAGTTAATAAAAATCTGGATTTCGGTCAGGCAAAGACCATTGTTATCGGTGATGAAGCAGCGCAAAGAGACGTTCGCCGTACTATAGATTGGTTTATGCGGCGGCAAGATATTCAACAAATTGCCTGGATAACGATTGGCAGGCCAAGCGCTGAGAAGGTGCTTCAGCAAAAACCAAAAACGGAGCGGCTGCCCTCCAGTGTACTGCTTCAGTTCTTTGGTGATACTGGCACAGAATCTCCCTATATTATGTATACATACTTATTTGATTTTCTCCGCCGCCTTCAGGAGCCAGGTCTTAGTGCATTGCTTCCTATTATTGAAGTTAGTAAGGACAGCAGTGTACATCAAATCCAAAAAACCTCTATTTTTAAGAACGAAAAAACTGTTCTTACGCTAGGTAAAGATGAAACAAAATTTTTGAATATCGTAGCGCGTGCTTATCACAAAGCAGATTTGAAGGTAAAAAAAGACAAACACTACTTTATCTTAGCCATGAATGGTTCTTCGGTTTCATATTCAATCCATACAGAAAATAAGAAGGAACCATATATCAATATGTATATAAAAATTAGGGGGATTATTAAAGAATCGAGTCTGCCTCTTCAGCAGGTACACTTAAAAGAGTATGAAATCCTAACCTCGAAAACAGTAAAAAAAAGTGTCCATTCCTTGCTGCGTAAGCTGCAAAAGAAGCGAGTAGATCCTGTAGGGTTTGGCTTGCGTTTTCGTTCCCGCCATATCGGTGATGAAAAAGAATTGTATGCTGGGTGGAAGAAGCTATATCCTAACGTACAATTTCGTGTGTATGTTGATACAGAAATTCAAGGAACAGGTGCGATTGAATAAGAAAAGCGGATACAGTTCGCTAAAGTTATACTTTCTTATCATTTAAAAAAGACGATGATTGCCCATCGTCTTTTTCATTAACGCTTTTTCTTTTTCTTACGTTTAAAGCTCGGCGCATTTTCAAAAAATGCTTTTTTCTTGCCATCCCTTGACTTCGGCTTCGCACCGCGGCGATTATGCCCATTTCCTTCTTCCGTTCGCTTTCTCCGTCCTCCACGCGCTTCAGCAATAACTGTAGGACGATCCTTGCGCTCGCGTCTTGGGCTTCCCTTCATGCCAACAACCTCGAAATCGATCGACCGCTCGTCCTTATTTACCTTCACAACACGAATCGTTACTTCGTCTCCAATGCGGAACACCTTTCCTGTACGTTCTCCAATCATTGCGTAATGCTGCTCATCATAGCGGTAATAATCATCCGTTAAATAACTAACGTGAACGAGACCTTCAATCGTGTTGGGCAGCTCAACAAACAAACCGAAGTTTGTAACAGAGCTAATCATGCCCTCGAACTCCTCACCGATTTTATCCATCATATATTCCGCTTTTTTCAGTTCATCTGTTTCACGTTCAGCTTCTACAGCGCGGCGTTCCATATTAGATGAATGCTCTGCGATATTAGGTAAATTTTCACGCCACTTTGCCTGCGTATCCGCATCCATTTTCCCATTAATTAAATAAGTTCGGATAAGGCGATGGACAATTAGGTCAGGATAACGACGGATTGGTGAAGTGAAGTGTGTATAATATTCCGTTGATAGTCCAAAATGACCGAGGCTCTCCGCATCATAACGTGCCTGCTTCATGGAACGAAGCATGACAGTGGAGATCACTACCTCCTCCGGCTGGCCTTGTACCATCTCAAGAATTTGCTGAAGGGCACGCGGATGAATATCATTTGCTTTCCCCTTTACCGTATAGCCAAAGTTCGTGATAAATTGGAAAAAGCGCTCTAGCTTGTCTTCCTTCGGCTCTTCATGCACACGATACATAAACGGTACGTTCAGCCAATGAAAATGCTCCGCAATTGTTTCATTGGCAGCTAGCATAAACTCCTCAATAAGCTTTTCTGCCGTAGACCGCTCTCGCAGCACAACATCCTTTGGCTGACCGTCTTCATCCACAATAACCTTTGCTTCCTTAAAATCAAAATCGATCGCACCTCGATTCATCCGCTTTTCACGAAGAATTGCTGCAAGCTCACCCATATTCTGAAACATTGGAATGAGTGTCTCGTACCGAGCAAGCAGCTCCTCATCCTTATCCTCAAGAATGCGATTTACATCAAAATATGTCATCCGCTCCGTTGTTTTAATGACACTTTGGAAAATATCATGCTTTACGACCTCGCCCTTTGCACTAATTTCCATTTCACACGAAAGGGTCAACCGATCAACCTTTGGATTTAAAGAGCAAATACCATTTGATAGGCGGTGCGGAATCATTGGAATCACGCGGTCAACAAGATAGATGCTCGTACCGCGGTCTGCTGCTTCCACATCAATCGGCGACCCCTCTGTTACATAATGACTGACATCTGCAATGTGCACACCAAGCTTGTAGTTTCCATTATCCAGCTTTGTCACGGTAACGGCATCATCCAAATCCTTCGCATCTGCACCATCGATTGTCACAATCACTTCATCCCGCAAATCACGGCGATTCTCTAAATCCTTCGGGTCAATTGTATCTGGCACATTGTTTGCTTGGTCTAATGCATCCGCCGGAAACATCATTGGTAAACCATGCTTATGAATAACAGATAAAATATCAACACCTGGATCATTTTTATGACCAAGAATTTGGATGACTTCGCCCTCTGCACTCATACGGTCCTGCGGATAAGCAGTAATTTTTACGACTACCTTATGACCTTCTACCGCCCCCATCGTCGCATGCTTTGGGATAAAAATATCACTGATAATACGTTTATCATCAGGAATAACAAATCCAAAATTCTTCGATTCTGTATATGTACCAACTAGCTGCTTGGTGCCGCGTTCAATAATACGGACAATTGTTCCTTCTTTTCTAGAACCGCTCGTTTCAGAGTTGATTCGCGCTAACACCGTATCACCATGCAGCGCACCATTTAGCTCTGTCGGTGGAATAAAAATGTCGTCCTTCCCCTTTTCCTCCGGAACAACAAACGCAAAACCGCGTGAATGCCCTGTAAGCTTTCCTTTCAGCAGATTCATTTTTTCAGGCAAACCGTAGCGGTCACTGCGAGTGCGTACAACTAAACCTTGCTCTTCCATTGTAACAAGCGCTTTAACAAAGTCTTTAAAATCCGCTGCTTCTTCAATACCGAATGCTTCCTCTAACTCCTGTACAGTTAATGGTTTATATACTTCTTCCTTCATGAAGGACAATAGCTTTTCTATATGCTTTTGTATTATGTCGTCCAAATAAAATCCCTCCTTCTTGTAACACAGATATTATCATTATTTCCTAAATAAGCGGTATGTATAAATAGTATTTAATACGAAAAAGGACAGCATCTTCTGTATGCAAGATCTATTGCTGTCCTTCATCCCTTTTAAACCTGTAACATTTACCAATCGAGCTTCTCTAAAAATTGATAGATGTCCTCATGCAGCTCATCTTTCTGCTTGTCCAATGTAATTACATGCGTAGATTCCTCGTACCATTTAATCTGCTTTATATTCGATTCCACACCATTGTAAATAATATTAGCACTATCTGTATTAATCATCTCATCATGGCGCGCTTGCACAACAAACGTTGGTGCATAAATCATATCAATATTGTTACGTACATCACGCATGAAATCTTGCAGCGCCTTTAAGGTTCCCATCGGTGTCTGTTTAAAACGAAGCATCTCCTCATCAATTTGTTCCGGTGATTTGCCTAGTCTTTTTTTATATTCTCTAGCGTATGCTAAAACTCCTTGATACATAATTTCCTCGCTCTTAATATACATCGGTGCACACATCGACACTACGCCTATGATAGGTACTGTATAGGAGAGTTTCAACGAGAATATACCGCCAAGTGAAAGACCGACAGCAGCAATTTTCTCATGCCCTCGTTCCTTTAAAAACTCGTACGCCTCCATGACATCCTTCCACCAATCCACCGGTCCTGTATGTACAAGTTCCTCTGGCGGGACACCGTGACCCTTATAAATTGGTGCATGGCATGTATAACCCTTGCTTTCTAAATAACGTCCAAGCATGCGGACGTCTGCTGAATGTCCTGTAAATCCGTGCAGCAGCAGTACTGCACGCTCTCCCGCCTCAAATGTAAACGGTTTTGGAGATGTTATCTTCATATTCATATCCTCTTTCTATAATTGTATAGCAATAATAGTAGTGTATCATATTGCTTTTGGATTAATCTAACATCACAAACAAAAATAAGAAAAGTGGAATAAGCCAGCCTTTGCTCTGGCAGGAGAATATTCTCTGTCACACAAGGTGCAAAGGTTATTCTAGAAACTGAAACAGGCCGCATCTGCTAGACAACGGCCAAAAGGTTATGCTTGCTTAAGCTTTGTCCAAAAGCTCACCGATTAGCAGGCTTTTGAGCAGAGATAAAAGCATTGTTACACTTATCTTTACATATAAAATTTCCAGTCTATCGGATAGCTTCCCAGCTAGAAATTTATGTTATCTGAAAGAAAGTACAAAAAAGATCCAACCGAGGACGGTGAATCTTTTACATATGCTGATAGCTTTATGCTACGTACCCCACTAAAATAGCAAGTACGAAGAATAAAACAGCAAATATAACCGTTAAACGCTGCAAAACCGCTTCAAAGCCGCGAGCCTTTTGCTTTCCAAATAACTGCTCAGCGCCGCCTGAAATCGCACCGGAAAGACCTGTACTTTTGCTCGATTGCAGTAGAACCAATACAATCATAACAAGGGATACAATAATTAATAAGACTGATAAAAACGTATGCACGTAATAACCTCCCATATGTCATACACAGTTAAGCTTATTATAAATGTACCATAAAGGGGCTGGAGGAACAAGGGATGCAATATATGGATTCCCTTTTCTTGCAAAAGCTGCGTAAGAAAACGAAATCGACCCGTTTGGCTCACGAAGAAGGGCGCTCCTCCGCAGATAGCAGGCCGATGAAATCAGACATCCTCCAAAAGCTATACTTTCTTATTCTTTAAGAAAAGCGGACAAGGCCCGTCCTGCTCCCGAAGGAGGCAGTTCTCCGCACATTGAGGCGCTTTTTTCCTCAGTGAGCGGAGGTCTTTCTCCACGGCAAGCAAATCACGGGAGCTAAACAGTGTCCCCTAAAAAGTTATACTTTCTTACCTTTGAACAAAAAAAGACTAAATCAATTAGATTTAGTCTTTTTTGCCTAGCGACGTCCTACTCTCACAGGGGGAAACCCCCAACTACCATCGGCGCTGAAGAGCTTAACTTCCGTGTTCGGTATGGGAACGGGTGTGGCCTCTTCGCCATCATCACTAGACCTATTTTGTTTGAAGGGTATTCCCTCAAAACTAGATAACACGCTGTGCTGTGTAATTATGATTAAGCCCTCGATCGATTAGTATCTGTCAGCTGCACATGTCGCCATGCTTACACCTCAGACCTATCAACCTGATCATCTTTCAGGGATCTTACTAGCTTGACGCTATGGGAAATCTCATCTTGAGGGGGGCTTCATGCTTAGATGCTTTCAGCACTTATCCCGTCCGCACATAGCTACCCAGCGATGCCCTTGGCAGAACAACTGGTACACCAGCGGTGCGTCCATCCCGGTCCTCTCGTACTAAGGACAGCTCCTCTCAAATTTCCTGCGCCCGCGACGGATAGGGACCGAACTGTCTCACGACGTTCTGAACCCAGCTCGCGTACCGCTTTAATGGGCGAACAGCCCAACCCTTGGGACCGACTACAGCCCCAGGATGCGATGAGCCGACATCGAGGTGCCAAACCTCCCCGTCGATGTGGACTCTTGGGGGAGATAAGCCTGTTATCCCCGGGGTAGCTTTTATCCGTTGAGCGATGGCCCTTCCATGCGGAACCACCGGATCACTAAGCCCGACTTTCGTCCCTGCTCGACTTGTAGGTCTCGCAGTCAAGCTCCCTTATGCCTTTACACTCTTCGAATGATTTCCAACCATTCTGAGGGAACCTTTGGGCGCCTCCGTTACACTTTAGGAGGCGACCGCCCCAGTCAAACTGCCCACCTGACACTGTCTCCCGCCCCGATGAGGGGCGCGGGTTAGAACTTCAATACAGCCAGAGCGGTATCCCACAGGCGCCTCCACCGAAGCTGGCGCTCCGGCTTCCCAGGCTCCCGCCTATTCTGTACAAGCTGTACCAAAATTCAATATCAGGCTACAGTAAAGCTCCACGGGGTCTTTCCGTCCTGTCGCGGGTAACCTGCATCTTCACAGGTACTATAATTTCACCGAGTCTCTGGTTGAGACAGTGCCCAAGTCGTTACACCTTTCGTGCGGGTCGGAACTTACCCGACAAGGAATTTCGCTACCTTAGGACCGTTATAGTTACGGCCGCCGTTTACTGGGGCTTCGATTCAAAGCTTCGCCTGGAGCTAACCTCTCCTCTTAACCTTCCAGCACCGGGCAGGTGTCAGCCCCTATACTTCGCCTTGCGGCTTCGCAGAGACCTGTGTTTTTGCTAAACAGTCGCTTGGGCCTATTCACTGCGGCTCTCCTTACGAAGAGCACCCCTTCTCCCGAAGTTACGGGGTCATTTTGCCGAGTTCCTTAACCAGAGTTCTCTCGCTCACCTTAGGATTCTCTCCTCGCCTACCTGTGTCGGTTTGCGGTACGGGCACCATTTACCATCGCTAGAAGCTTTTCTTGGCAGCGTAGAATCAGGGAGTTCGCCCATAAAGGGCTTCCCCATCACAGCTCAGCCTTTACGGTAAGCGGATTTGCCTGCTTACCAGCCTAACTGCTTAGACATGCACAACCAGCGGCATGCATCCCCTATCTTTCTGCGTCCCTCCATCGCTCAAACGGTAAAGAGGTGGTACAGGAATATCAACCTGTTGTCCATCGCCTACGCCTTTCGGCCTCGGCTTAGGTCCCGACTAACCCTGAGCGGACGAGCCTTCCTCAGGAAACCTTAGGCATTCGGTGGATAGGATTCTCACCTATCTTTCGCTACTCATACCGGCATTCTCACTTCTAAGCGCTCCACCAGTCCTTCCGATCTGGCTTCACCGCCCTTAGAACGCTCCCCTACCACTGATACCAAAAGGTATCAATCCGCAGCTTCGGTAGTATGTTTAGCCCCGGTACATTTTCGGCGCAGAGTCACTCGACTAGTGAGCTATTACGCACTCTTTAAATGGTGGCTGCTTCTAAGCCAACATCCTAGTTGTCTAAGCAACTCCACATCCTTTTCCACTTAACATACATTTTGGGACCTTAGCTGGCGGTCTGGGC
>NZ_AP048547.1:4967500-5509473 GCF_059698935.1 Ectobacillus sp. OTK
ACTCTTGGAAGTCTACGTTGTTGTCCGCGTGAGATCCACCGTTGATGATGTTCATCATTGGAGTTGGAAGCTGCTTCGCGTTGAAACCGCCAAGGTAACGGTATAATGGAAGACCTACTAGGTCAGCCGCTGCATGAGCAACCGCCATAGATACACCTAGGATTGCATTTGCGCCTAGCTTGCCTTTGTTTGGCGTACCGTCTAATTCGATCATTGCACGGTCAATTGCTACTTGGTCTGTTACGTCAAGACCAACGATTTCAGGAGCGATTACTTCATTTACGTTTTCAACTGCTTTTAAAACACCTTTTCCAAGGTAACGGGATTTGTCACCATCGCGAAGCTCTACTGCTTCGTATTCACCTGTAGAAGCACCGCTTGGCACTAATGCGCGTCCGAACGCACCAGATTCTGTATATACTTCTACCTCTACAGTAGGGTTACCGCGGGAGTCTAATACTTCACGTGCATAAACATCAGTAATGAATGGCATATGTTTTCTCTCCTTTTATTGTGTAATTAATGTTTTTCCTGTCATTTCCTTCGGCTGTTCTAAGCCTAAAAGAGTTAGCATCGTTGGAGCAATATCACCTAAGATACCGCCTTCGCGAAGCTGAACGCCTTCTTTTGTAACGATAAACGGAACTGGATTCGTCGTATGAGCTGTCATCGGTTGACCCTCTGGTGTTAATTCCTCATCAGCATTTCCATGGTCAGCCGTGATAATTGCTGTACCGCCTTTTGCAAGAATAGCCTCGACTACCTTCCCTAAGCATTCATCCGTTGCTTCAACCGCTTTAATTGTCGGTTCCAACATACCGGAGTGACCAACCATGTCGCAGTTTGCAAAGTTTAAAATGATAGCGTCATGCTTGTCCGCTTCAATTTCCGTTACTAACGCATCAGTTACTTCGTAAATACTCATTTCCGGCTTCAAGTCATATGTTGCAACCTTTGGAGAATTGATTAGAATACGCTCTTCACCAGGGAATTCAGCTTCACGTCCTCCACTAAAGAAGAAAGTAACATGCGGATATTTTTCAGTTTCGGCAATACGAAGCTGCTTTAATCCTGCTTGTGAAATTACTTCTCCTAATGTGTTATCAAGGTTTGTCGGCTTAAATGCTACATAGCCGCCAACAGTTTCACTGAATTGTGTCATACAAACAAACTCCGGAATATGCGGCACTTTGCTGCCACGGTCGAATTCGCGGAAGTCGTCATTTGTAAACACGCGCGCAATTTGAATTGCGCGATCTGGACGGAAGTTGTAGAAAATGATTGCATCATCATCGCCAATTGTCGCAACCGGCGTTTCATCTTCACGAACGATTACAGATGGCAATACGAATTCATCATAAATGCCGTTTGCATAGGAATCTTCTACGCACTCGTACGCATCCTTGTATGTTGGACCTTCACCGTATACCATGGCGCGGTAGCACTTCTCAACACGATCCCAGCGCTTGTCGCGGTCCATGGAATAGTAGCGGCCAGATACTGTCGCGAACTGTCCGACTCCTGTTTCTTCTATCACTTTGTATGTTTGCTCAATGTATCCTTTTGCTGTTTGCGGACCGACGTCTCGGCCGTCTAAGAATGCATGGATATACACATTCTTAATTCCTTCTTTCGCCGCTAAACGAAGAAGTGCAAACATATGATTAATATGGCTATGTACGCCACCGTCAGAAAGTAAGCCAAACAAGTGAAGATTTGAGCCTTTTTGCTTTACATGATTCATCGCGTTCACGAACGTTTCATTCCGATCAAATTCACCTTCACGAATTGCAACGTTTACGCGTGTTAAGCTTTGATACACGATACGGCCGGCACCGATATTTAAGTGACCAACCTCAGAATTTCCCATTTGTCCTTCCGGCAGACCGACCGCTTCTCCGGATGCTGTTAATGTCGTATGCGGATATTGCTCCCAATATCGGTCAAAGTTCGGCTTGTTTGCTTGTGCAATTGCGTTACCGTATGTTTCTTCACGTAACGCAAAACCGTCTAAAATAATTAGAGCTGTTGGTTGCTTTGCCATTACTTCACTGCCTCCAAAAGCCCTAAGAAGGATGCAGGCTCTAAGCTTGCGCCGCCGACTAACGCGCCATCGATATCAGGCTGCGCCATGTAGTCAGCAATATTTTCAGGCTTTACGCTTCCGCCGTATTGAATACGAACCGCTGCTGCAGCATCGGCAGAAAATGCTTCTGCTACAACCTTGCGGATATGCGCACATACTTCGTTTGCATCCTGCGCGGAGGAGGATTTTCCTGTTCCGATTGCCCAGATTGGTTCATACGCGATAACAGTTGCCTTTACTTGCTCTTCTGTTAATCCAGCTAATGCTTGCTTTACTTGATTTGCTACAAGGTCAAATGTTTTGCCGCTTTCGCGCTCTTCTAATGTTTCACCGCAGCAGACAATTGGTGTTAAACCATTTGCAAACGCTGCTAATGTTTTCTTATTTACTGTCTCATCCGTTTCCGCAAACATTTCACGGCGCTCGGAGTGTCCAAGCACAACATAGCTTACTTTCAAGTCAGCAAGCGCTACTGGGCTGATCTCGCCTGTGAACGCGCCGCTGTTTGCAAAGTGCATGTTTTGTGCGCCAACTTTTAGCTCGGAGCCTTCCGTTGCTGCTACAAGACGCTCTAGGAATAGAGCTGGAGAGCAAACAACAGCATCAACCGCTGAAGAAGAAGGAATTTGTCCCTTTACTTCCTCCACGAAGCTCACTGCCTCGCCTAATGTTTTATGCATTTTCCAGTTTCCTGCAATAATAGGTTTACGCATTCGGTACACCGTCCTTTATTCGAGTGTAGCTCTTACGGCTTATTCGTTCCATATTTTGATATCTCAAGGTAGTCAGCCTTCTGCCAAAGAGGGCCTCTCACCAATGGCAGACATGCTGCTACGCAGTGAAAATCCATACTTAATAGAAGCAAAACAAGCCGTGTCCGCTTTTCTTACTTATCGTTTAGACGTACAACGCCTGGAAGCTCTTTGCCTTCCATGAATTCAAGAGATGCGCCGCCGCCTGTAGAGATGTGGCTCATTTTGTCAGCTAAGCCGAATTTTTCAACCGCTGCTGCAGAGTCACCGCCGCCGATTACAGAGTATGTATTCGGAGATTCAGCAAGAGCTTCTGCTACCGCTCTTGTTCCCTTTGCGAATGTTTCCATTTCAAACACACCCATAGGTCCGTTCCAAATGACAAGCTTTGAGTTACGAATCACATCTGCGTAGATTTCACGCGTTTTCGGACCGATGTCCATTCCTTCCCAGTCGCTAGGAATCGCATCAACAGCTACCTCTTGTGTGTTCGCATCGTTGGAAAAATCGTCTCCTACTACAACATCAACAGGTACATAGAAGTTTACACCTTTTTGCTTTGCAATTTCCATGAATTCCTTTGCAAGATCGATTTTGTCTTCTTCTAGCAAGGATTTGCCGATGTCATGGCCCTGCGCTTTAATAAACGTATACGCAAGTCCACCGCCGATAATAAGATTGTCTACTTTATCAAGCAGGTTGCGAATTACGCCAATCTTGTCTCTTACCTTCGCACCGCCGATGATTGCTGTAAATGGACGATCTGGGTTAGACAACGCTTTTCCTAATACTTCGATTTCTTTTTCCATCAAAAAGCCGGATACAGCTGGGATGTAATCCGCGATTCCTGCTGTGGAAGCGTGCGCACGGTGCGCTGCGCCGAACGCATCGTTTACATACAAGTCAGCCAATGCTGCAAACTCTTTTGCAAGCGCCGGATCATTCTTTTCTTCACCCGCATAAAAACGAACGTTCTCAAGAAGAAGAACATCTCCTTCGCTCATGCCAGCAACTGCTTCCTGTACAGCAGGACCATACGCCTCATCCGTTTTGATGACGTTTTTACCAAGCAGCTCGCCTAAGCGCTTTGCTACCGGTGTTAAACGTAACTCTTCTACTACTTGTCCTTTTGGACGACCAAAATGGCTTGCCAAAATGACCTTTGCTCCGTTATCTGCTAAATACTGAATAGTAGGAAGAGCTGCGCGAATGCGCGTTTCATCTGTGATGACACCATCTTGCATTGGCACGTTGAAGTCTACGCGGCAAAATACGCGTTTTCCTTTTACATCGACATCGCGAATCGATTTCTTGTTCATTTGGATTTCCCTCCGTCATAAATGGATTGACAAAACCCACTCCAAAGCTTACCACAATTTAGGGGAAATTTAAACTTCAGGTAAAGAGATTTTGTCATTGGCGCATGTTAATTATATGTAAAGAGAAGGGGAGAGGGCATATTGCCTCTCCCCCCTTTCCTTTTTATATAACGATCGAATTAAAGACCTTTAGATGCAATATAGTCAACAAGGTCTACAACACGGTTAGAGTAGCCTGTTTCGTTATCGTACCAAGAAAGAACTTTTACCATGTTTCCGTCTACTACCATTGTAGAAAGAGCATCGATAGAAGAAGATGCTGTAGAACCGTTGTAGTCGCGAGATACTAGCGGCTCATCGCTGTATACAAGAATTCCTTTTAATGGACCTTCAGCAGCTGCTTTTAATGCCGCATTTACTTCTTCTGCTGTTACTTCCTTGTCAAGCTCAGCAACTAAGTCAACAAGAGATACGTTTGGAGTTGGAACGCGAACTGCACCACCGTTTAATTTTCCTTTCAACTCAGGAAGAACAAGACCGATTGCTTTTGCAGCGCCTGTAGAAGAAGGAATCATGTTTTCAGCAGCTGCACGCGCACGACGCCAGTCTTTGTGTGGTAAGTCTAGAATTTGTTGGTCATTTGTATAAGAGTGAACTGTTGTCATCATACCGCGACGGATTCCGAATTGCTCATGAAGAACCTTTGCAAATGGAGCCAAGCAGTTTGTTGTACAAGATGCGTTAGAGATTACGTTGTGGTTAGCCGCATCGTATTTGTCTTCGTTTACGCCCATAACGATTGTGATATCTTCGTTGCTTGCAGGAGCGGAGATAACAACTTTCTTTACAGAACCGCCTAAATGCTTCTCAGCGTCCGCTTTGTTTGTGAAACGGCCTGTAGATTCTACAACAACCTCTACGCCGTAGTCGCTCCAAGGTAATTGAGCAGGGTCGCGCTCAGCAAGGATTTTGATTTCTTTTCCGTTTACAACGATGCTGTTGCCAGCTGCAGAGATTTCTGCTTGCAATGTACCGTGTACAGAATCATATTTCAATAAGTGAGCCAATGTTGCTGCATCTGTTAAATCGTTGATTGCTACGATTTCTACATTGTCATTTTTAAGAGCCGCACGGAATACGTTACGACCAATACGTCCAAAACCATTAATACCAACTTTAACTGCCATGTTAACTTCCTCCTCAATGTATGGGTGAAATATATGGTTAAGAGCTAATGCCCTTAAGTAACTCTCTTGCTGCGCCTTCATCTGTTACCAATATCGAGGTATGTCCCTGCCCGATAACAGCCTGAATGGCTTTTGCCTTTGATGCGCCTCCCGCTACAGCAATAACGTGGGAAACATTCTGCAAATCCTCAAGCTGCATGCCGATTGTTCGCACCTTGTGTACAACCTCTCCTTGCTCGTTGAAGTAATACCCGAAGGCCTCGCCCACTGCATGCCCTGTTATAATCGTATCCCACTCGGCATCGGATGTACTTCGTCTCCGTGCCATTGTAACAGCATCCCCAATTCCATGGATGACAATGCTGGAAGATTTAATAAGGTCTAGAATTTCTTTTACAGAAGGCTCAGTTACGATGGAAGCGTACACTTCGCTGCTTACTTGATCGGGTACATATAAGAGACGGTAATTGCTATTTGTATGCTGCGCCATTTTCGCGCAAATCGTATTCGCCTCATTTTCAACGCTTTCCCCAATGCCGCCTCGTGCTGGCACGAACAGAGTATGTAAGTTCTTACAATCTAGCTGCATCATGTCTGCAACAGCCGCAAGCGTGGTTCCTCCGGTTACGGCAACGATATTATTCACGGTCAAACGTTCCTTTATACAGGACACGCACGCGCGGCCCATTTCCCGCTTAACCCATGGTGAATCGTCGCTATTGCCGGCTACAACGAAAACGTCCTCCAACTTTAATGTTTCCTTAAGCTTTTCTTCTAAAACCTTCAGACCCGAAATTTCTCTCATAAAGTCTTCGAGAGCAACAATGAGATCCGTTCCTTCTTCTGTCAAAGTCATACCAGAAGATGCAATTTCAATCAGGTTCTGTTCCTTCAAAGCTTGAACTTCACTTCGTAAGACCCGTTCTGTCATGCCGAGACTTGCAGATAAATTCCTTCGGCCAATCGGCTGCATGAGCCGTATGTACTGCAAAATTTGCATCCGCGTTTGCATAACAGGTAGCAGATCAGGCAATAATTTTTGTGCATGTTGAATCCATGAATTCATGTCCTTTTCCTCGCAATACTCGCCCTTTGCTTACTGGTCAATTCACGTCCCACAGTGACGTATTATGTCCCACATGCTGTAAAAAAAAGAATTCCTGCTACGTTTATTATTGTAACAGGAGGATCACATTTATTCAACACCTGAAAATTTTATTAAGCGCTTTCTTATCATATCTTTCTGAATAATTCCATATTGTACTTCTTTTCCGTCAATTTCTACGACAGGAATCATAATCTGATATCTTTCAAGCAAAGCATCATCCTTATAAATATCCACTTCTTCTATTTGAAATGAAAACTCCTGCTGCAGATCCTGTAAAATTTCCTTGGCATTATCACAAAGACAGCAATTCTCTTTCGAATACAACACTACTTTCATTCGTCACACACCTATCCAATCGTCTTTCGAAGCGAAGATGAAGGAATATGCAGCTGTTCTCGATACTTCGCTACCGTTCTCCTTGATACTAAAATATCATATTTTTGTGCGAGTAAATCACAAATCTTTTGATCAGAAAGCGGCTTTTTCTTATTCTCTTCATCTACAAGCGTCTGAATGAGCCCTTTTACCCGCTTAGATGAAATCCCGTCTTCTCCCGCTGATACAGAATTACTGAAGAAATATTTCATTTCCATCAAACCGTACGGAGTTTGTACGTACTTGCCGCGCGTCGCCCGACTAATCGTCGACTCGTGAAGCCCAAGCTCCTCAGCAACCTCCTTTAGCTGCAGCGGCCTTAAAAAAAGCGGACCATGAAAAAAGAATTGGCGCTGCCTATCAACAATTACATCCATCACCTGAAGTATTGTCCGTTTACGTTGCTCCAAACTGCGTACAAGCCATTGCAGCTGCTGATGCTTCTCGGATATGTAAGAGGCCACCTCTTGCTCCGCTTCTCGCAGCAACGCGCTGTACTGCGCATGCACCTCAATTTTCGGCATATGCTCCTCATTTAATTGAATCACAAGCCGATCATTATTCTTTGTCACACTTAAATCAGGTACAATGTAAAATGGCTTTTCTGTTGAAAACGCCAGCCCCGGTTTTGGTTGGAGCGCTAATACACATTGCATTGCCTCCTGCAAATCCTCCACCTTACATTTTAAAACTTGAGCCAACTGTCTCCAATCCTTTTTCGCAAGCAGATCAAAATGGCTTTCAATCATACACTCAGCCATTGCATTCCTGTTTTGTAAGCGCTTTAACTGGATTGTGAGACACTCCTGCAGCGTTCGTGCACCGACCCCTGCCGGCTCCAGCTTCTGTACAAGCTGTATGCTATTCTCGATTTCTTCTACAGAAACAGACAGCCATTGCGCCAGCTCATCTGCAGCTTCTTGCAAATACCCATTTTCATCAATATTAGAGATAACAAAAGCAGCAATTCGTTTCTCAGCAGAGCTTAATTTCCAATCATGAAGCTGCTCAAGCAAATGCTGCTGAATGCTTACAGAAACATCTCCGTAAATTTCAATGCTATTCGCTGTTTGTCTATGAGTTTTTCTTCGTTTTTCACGATCAAAACTCTTCAATTCAATAAGAGGATTATCAAGCGATTGTTCATATAAAAATTCCGTTAATTCCTGTGCGTTATATTGCAGCATCGCAATTGCTTGTCTTAATTCTTGTGTCATCGCCAAACGCATTGTTTGTTCCTGTAAAAGACCTACCTTCACTTCCATCTCCCCCTTGTCTTCTATTGTACAATATATTTTCAAAAATGAACTGTAAAAAATCCCTCTACAAAACTGATTATTTTATTCTTATTAAGGAGGAAAAAGAAATACGACAAAAATATAGGAAAAAACGCAATAGATGTAACAAAAAAGGATGTACCGCAGCTATCATATCCTAAAAATACAAACAGTCCTAAAATATGAGATTTTAGAGCATTGTCCGCATCTATATTTCGTCTTTAGGTGAATTCTCATTATTAGATACCATACAGAATTCTCGTTTTTGACAGCCAGGCAAAAGTTTTTTCGAGCAGTAGCGCATACTATCCGTGGAGGTGATAAACATGGGAAACAACCAAGACCCACATGTAAAAAAGAAAAAACACGCTGATGGTCAGTATCAGGAGCAAACTGCTGTTGTTAATACAGAAGGTTATTTCGCTCCGAAAAAGTCCAATACTGAAACTCTTAATGCCGTAAAAAGCCAATAACAAAAAGCCACCCGCAAGGGGGCTGTTGACAAAAGGGAGGGAGCGCTTTGCGCGCCCCCCTTTTTATATGTTTCCTTTCAGGTTTCTCTATTTCACACCTATTTTTATTGACCAACTCCTTCTACGAAAGGGCATTGACCATTCGTTTAAGGTTTAAAGCCAACGCTGAAAAGAGTCAAGTGACCTGACCTTTGCGTCTCTTATATGTACCATGCATTAAACACGCGCTTCTTCCTCTGTATGTATATGTATATGTATATCGAACAACTCCTCAACAGTCATATCCAGGGCTCTTGAAAGCTTTATGAGATCCCTGATATCAAAGCCAATGGATCGGTCAAAGCGGTGAATAACCGCTAAACTTACCCCCGTCAAAAATTCTAGTTCTACGCTATCAATCCCCCGTTCCTTTAAAATAGCAGCTAATCTCGGTTTTACTATCACCTTCTCACACAAACGAACCCCCTCCTATATTTTTCCTTTCTTTTATATATTCGGGGTTATTTTGACGATACCTATGTCTCAACGGTCTATTTTCAAAAATTTACCGCAGAAACAATTCTTCGGAAATTAAAAAGACTGCCCGAGAGATGGCAGCCTTATGTTCGATAAATTATTGTAGCTGATAGTACGACCAGTTCCGCAAAACGTTATCTCTTCCTGCATCAGCTATCGCCTATAGATAACATTCGAAAACGCTTAGGGCCGATCCGTATGGTAGCGCTGGGAAGGTATCGCCACCTTTATAGTTAGTCGGATGGAACGTACCAGTAACGATTTGGTCTGAGTCCGGCAGAAATGGTGCAAAGTCGTCAAATGCCAATGCTACATTAACGAGATTCCCACCGCCTCCTGCATCTGACATGAGAATAACGCTCTGTCCTTGTGGCCCGACAAGCAAGATATCAATATCATCTGGAAAGGTATGGTTCATATCCCTCAGTGTTGCCGTCACCTGAGTAATGGTACCAGGCGCGCCTAAAGCCTTCTGTGATAAACTGTTGACTCGCGATGGTTATAGCACCCTCAGTGCTAACCCTTCTGCGCTGGAGATAAAGCCGGTAACGTCTTTACGATGTTTTACATACGTTTTTTAGACAACAAAAAACCCCCGTTCTGAATATTTTTCAGACGAGGGTTCTCACCGACAGATTTATTCATTTTCGACCTGCGAACCATATGATGCGCAGGGACTTGTACGTGTACGAGTATGAAATCAACATAGCCCGCTTTACTTTGTTTCCGTCCTTTCACGGCATTCCCACAACGCTATGAGCGTCACAAACACTGTTACATCAAGCTAGGACGCGCTCGGAGGGACTCGAACCCCCGCAAGACGTGGTACCGGAAACCACCGCTCTATCCGACTGAGCTACGAGCGCATATTACATCGTATCAAATACGATAAAATCAACGTTTAGCCTCCGTCTTGTTTCGACTTATTCTAATCGAAAAATTGACGTAGGGCACTAACACATAAAACTAGGTGCCCGAAATGTTACATACGCTATTATAACGTTTCTTGTTGTATCGCGCAAGCCTAAAAAACAATGTATTCTTTACAATAGTTCTATATTTTTCCGATTTTATTAAATTAACTCATAACAATTTACACACTAATTTATTATAGAGGAGATTGAATCAATCTCCCCTATAGTAATTATAACTGTAGTTCTGAAAAACAAAGTAAAATCAAATAACTTGTTTCCCTCTTACATACATCTCATCAGCTTCTTTAATTGGCAAGTTACCGAACACATATACTGTAGAGGTGGAACGCAAAGTACGACCTCTTCCAATAGCTTGATGCAACTCAGATTCAATGAGGTAAAACTGTATTTCCCTGAGCAGAGGATCTTCATAGCTCATGAAATCAAATTGGAATCCATTTCTTTTAACTTGCATCCTTTCTATACCCCCATCTGAGCTTGAGTGACAAGCAGCCGCGAATAGCTTATACGCATATTCGTTAACATGATACATTCCTAAAAAGAAAGCAGCCCCTCTGGACTGCTTGTTTACATAAAATCTGTTTATGAAATTAATTTTAGTTGAATTATTTATTTCAGTTCCTTTTTAGAAACTGTCAATTGTTTCAAAATTTGTTCCATTGCAGACTTGTAATTTACCTATAGCTACATTAAAAAAAACAGCTCCTGCTGTAGTAGCATCACAATTAAATGGAGGGGCAGCAGATCGTGGGAACTGAATAAAATCCTCATTAACTTGCAAGTTACCATTAATTGTTAAATCGCCATTTAAAGTATCTGATGTATCTGAACGCAGAAACTGAGTGGAATCAAGCCCGTCTAAAAGATCCGCATTTTCGCAAAACTGACAATTTTGAGGAGGGGGCATAGGACAAGGCTTATAACGATTACGAGGATAATGAGGATAATAAGGATAATAACAGCTGAACTGTTTTCGATTTTTTGAGGACAAAAATAATCAAACACCTTTCTTTACATATTTATTATATTTAATGTAAAGTAGGGGATTTTTGCTTGTATGTTTGTCCATGCTTGTCCAATATAAAATAGACAGGGATGAATACCCTGGTTGGATAACTAGCAGATGGAGGAAAATCTAGGAAACGCAGGCAGACTTCACCCCTAATCACAAAGATAGCTAATATATCGCTGCGAATAAGAGGAAAAGCACATACTAGCGTCAGTCGTTGACTGAGGTTTCCGAATATGTCCCTTCCGACTTTAGGCTTTCGCCCATATCGTCTTTCTACATTGCAGCATGCCCCCTAACCCGCATGAGTGCATTAATACTGCCAACATTACGCAAAAAATTTGTAGCAAAGGTATAACGCAAGCTACTCATAGCGATACATACGCTTTCGTATAAGGTCTTTGTCTACTTGCCCTCCTTCCTGTGTCAGAAAGACGTGTGTGGCGCCTGTAAAGTACTCTCTACTTCCATCTATGAGTTCCTTTAGTTCTTCAGCAACCTTTTCTTTTCGTTCTGTGCAAGAGGTATGTCGCATAAAAAATATTCACTTTAATTTAATGTTAAGATTCAAAGAACAAAATACATAAGTAAGCATATCTTTGACTAAAAGGAGATAGATAGGGCAATGATGAGAAGTGTTCCAAAAAGAAGGTAATTTTTCTTTTACAGCGAATACAGAAAGTACGGTCTAATTGTTTCAGCTGAAATAAATGAAACATAAGTGATTTTATTTGACCTTTCTTGACCATACTTGTATCATAAAAAGTAAGTTCTAAAAAAGGAGGAATACATAATGAATTTAATTCCTACAGTTATTGAGCAAACAAATCGCGGTGAACGCGCATATGACATTTACTCCCGTCTTTTAAAGGACCGTATCATTATGCTCGGAAGCGGAATTGACGACAATGTTGCAAACTCCATCGTTGCACAGCTCCTGTTCTTGGAAGCGCAAGATCCTGAGAAGGACATCCATCTATACATCAACAGCCCGGGCGGTTCGATTACAGCCGGCATGGCGATTTATGACACAATGCAATTTATTAAGCCGCAGGTTTCTACAATTTGCATGGGTATGGCTGCCTCTATGGGTGCATTCCTGCTAGCGGCAGGCGCAAAAGGTAAACGCTTTGCTCTTCCTAACAGCGAAGTAATGATTCACCAACCGCTTGGCGGCGCACAAGGGCAAGCAACAGAAATCGAAATCGCAGCAAAACGCATTCTTTTCTTGCGTGACAAATTAAACACAATTTTAGCTGAAAGAACGGGCCAACCGCTTGAAGTTATTGAACGCGATACAGAACGCGATAACTTTATGACTGCTGAGAAAGCGAAGGAATATGGTCTCATCGATCAAATTATTGCTGAGCGTAAATAATGTAAAAAACAAGCAATCGATAGTCGGTTGCTTGTTTTTTTATTTATGGAGAAAGTCTCCTCTCATTGTTTTTTAGAAGTGCTAGCTCTTCCTCTGTTTTGGCTATTTTAAGCAAATGTAAGTCAAGTCTCCTTTGCATATGGAAGGAAGTCGACTCTTGCTGACCCTCAATACGCTCAAGAACTTCCTTAATATCGGTTAAATCTATTTGATTCACTGCCACCCTGTGCTCGATGCTATCCATTTTTTCAAGTCTGGCTAAGCGGGATTCGATTTGATCTAATCTATCGTTTAACCCCTTCTTGAGGTCTTCTAAAAAGAAAAAGACATCCTGAGTATTTTTCTCCATACCCTTATCTCCCTTCTTATATTACCTACTATTGTAACATTTGAAACAATCATTTATCTGTTACAATATATCGAAGCTACAACCGCTAAAACGACGAAGATTTCAGAAAAGCAAACATAAGCTGCAGGAGTTAAACGGCACATGAGCACCTATACATGCTTATTTCCATAGGAAACGCGAACATGGTCTGCCTTTTACACGGAAGCTAGACAATATTTATGTAATAAAAAAGAAAAAGCTCACGGAAATCATAAGCTTTTTCTTGATCCTTCTTTATCTCGATTCTCTTTTTGTTATCCTTCTTTTTGTACATATTTTACGAGTGCGTCCAATGCTTCTACCTCATCAGATCCCTCTGTCACAATGGTAATCGTAGTATTGGCACTCACAGCTAGGCTCATTAAACCCATAATGCTTTTTGCATTTACTTTCTTTCCGTCTTTTTCAATAAAGACATCTGATTGAAAGCGGTTTGCTTCCTGAACAAATAATGCAGCTGGACGAGCCTGCAATCCGGATTTTAATAAAACCTCTACTTGTTTCTGAACCAATTCTGTCTCCCCCTTTTATTCATTTCTTTATATTTCACCAGCCCGCAGCTTCTCAGCAATCTCATCTATCTTACGTAAACGGTGGTTAATACCTGATTTACTGATTTTTCCGCCCGATACCATCTCTCCGAGCTCTTTCAAGGTCACGTCCTGAAAATTCACTCGCAGCTCAGCAATTTCACGGAGTTTTCCAGGAAGAAAATCTAGTCCGACAGTACGGTCAATGTAACGAATGTTTTCAATCTGACGCAACGCAGCACCAATCGTTTTATTGAGATTTGCCGTCTCACAATTCACAAGACGGTTCACGGAATTACGCATATCGCGCACGATCCGAATATCTTCGAAACGGAGCAGCGCATTGTGTGCACCGATAATATTCAGGAATTCTGTAATTTTTTCTGCTTCCTTTAAGTACGTAATATAACCTTTTTTTCTTTCCAACGTCTTGCTATTTAACTCAAACTCGTTCATGAGTTCACATATCGCATCGTTATGCTCCTTGTATAGGGAAAAGATTTCGAGGTGATAAGAAGATGTCTCCGGGTTGTTAACCGATCCTCCCGCCAAAAATGCGCCGCGCAAATAGGAACGCTTGCAGCATTTCTTTTTAATAAGCTCCTTTGAGATATTATGAATGAGGGTAAAATCGTTGTGGATAATACGCAAATCTTCCAAAACCTCTTTCGTCTTTTCGACAAGGCGGACGATATAGACATTATTTTTCTTCAGACGCATTTTCTTTCGAACAAGCAATTCCACCGTTACTTCATAGCTTTTTTTCAAGAGTGTATAAATACGGCGAGCAATGGCTGCATTTTCTGTTTGAATATCAATCACAAAGTGTCGATTGGAAAACGAAAGCGATCCGTTCATGCGAATTAACGCTGATAGCTCCGCCTTCACACAGCAGCTCTTACTTTCTAAATTTGTTAATTCTTTTTTTGTTTCGGATGCAAAGGACACCTCATTTACCTCCTGCCTCTTATGAGTTGCACACGAGAGACAGCGATGCATACTATAGCAGCGAACATAAAATAGATGCAAGCTTTAACGTATGATGACGAATAACATCATCATCATACCTCACGAGCTCCGCTTCAATAATGTCAATTCCAAGCTGCTGCAGACGCTCGCCGTCACATAAAACCGGCGTTGATAATTCCTGCTTATATTTTTCAAGCAATTTTTTTGGGATTTCTCCATTATTTACAATGATTGTGTCCACAAAATTTGTGCCGAGGTGGTCATGCAGCGCCTGAACATGGTCAGCTGCAGTATATCCCAGTGTTTCCCCTGCCTGTGTCATGACATTGCATACATATACCTTTTTTGCTTTCGCTTTCACTACCGCCTGCCCAATCTTTCGAACAAGCAGATTTGGCAAAATACTTGTATATAAGCTGCCAGGACCAAATACGATTAAGTCTGCTCTCCGTATTTCATTCAATGTTTCGTTAAGCGGCTCAACATCCTCTGGCGTTAAAAACACACGCTGAATACGTTTTCCAAAATACGGGATTTTCGATTCGCCTGTTACAATTTGGCCATCCTCAAGCTCCGCATGCAGGACGGTACTCTGGTTTGCCGCAGGAAGCACACGGCCGCGTACATTAAGTACCTTGCTCATTTCTGTAATTGCATGAAAAAAATCGCCCGTAATTGAAATCATGCCAGCTAGCAGCAAATTGCCAAGCGCATGGCCAGACAAACCATCCCCAGTCTTAAACCGATGCTGAAATAGCGCTTCCACAAGCGGCTCAACATCCGACAGTGCAACAAGTACATTACGCACATCGCCAGGCGGCGGAATCTCCAGCTCATCACGAAGACGCCCAGAGCTTCCCCCGTCATCTGCCACCGTGACAATAGCCGTAATATCGACCGGATACTTTTTTAAACCTCTCAACAGAACAGATAGTCCCGTACCTCCGCCTATAATTACAATTTTCGGCTTTCTCTGTCTCTCCATCTGCTAATGTCCCTTTCTCTTTTCCACATCGCGGTGAGACACATGCGTTTTATAATCATCACCCAATTTTTTCGCAATGTATTCAGCAAGCGTGACGGAACGGTGCTGTCCTCCGGTACAACCAATCGCGACAACAAGCTGGCTTTTTCCTTCTCTTTTATAATGCGGCAACATAAAGGAAAGTAAATCAGTTAACTTTTCTAAAAACTTATGCGTTTCATTAAACTTGAGAACATAAGAGGACACTTCTTCATCAAGTCCTGTTAACGGCTTCATATTAGGAATATAGTACGGATTTGGCAGAAAACGCACATCGAACACAAGGTCTGCATCAATAGGAATACCATACTTGAAACCGAATGACATGACGTTTACACGAAATGTATGCTGATCGTTTGTAGAAAATAGCTCTACAATTTTTTCACGCAGCTCCTTCGGCTTTAAATCAGATGTATCTAGTACCAAATTAGAACGTGCCTTCATGTCAACTAATAATTCACGCTCTATCTCAATCCCCCTTAATGGGAGACCTGTAGGAGCAAGAGGATGCGACCGTCTCGTTTCCTTATAACGTGATACAAGGGTACTATCCTTTGCCTCAAGAAATAAAATGTTTGGGATAATCCATGTGCGTTCTGTTAAGTCATCGAGAGCTTCCCATAAGTGGTCAAAAAACTCGCGGCCGCGTAAATCCACACCAAGCGCTACCTTATCCATTTTATTAGCCGCTTCGCTCATAAGCTCCACAAATTTCGGAAGGAGTGCAGGCGGCAAATTGTCTACACAAAAGTACCCTAAATCTTCAAAGCTTTGCAGTGCTACTGTTTTTCCTGCACCAGACATACCTGTAATAATAACCATCTTAATGTCATTTTGCTGTTGCATAGCCGATTCCCTCCTTTTTAGACTTAACTAGGGTCTAAACGATATGACAGCAGTTCAAAATCAGGCGTATATACAAATGTTCCATAAATCATGCCGCTTCCTTGAAGTAAGTAATCTATAATATGATAATCACCCGGAGCCATCGGCAAGGAGTCAATATCAGCTAACGGGTGCCACTGCAGAATTCCTTCTTCGCTTTGCGGCTTATTCCCGCCCGTAAAGTCAGTAGCAAGAAAGGAAAACATCATCCACTCTGAGACAACCTTATCGTTCTCTTTGATAACAAATGTGAAAACACCCTTTAAAGAAGGATTCTTTAAATAGATGCCAGTTTCCTCCCTGTATTCACGCACGACAGCTTCGCGAACTGTTTCACCGCGCTCCATCTTTCCGCCGGGCGCCACCCACCAGTTACGGCGCGGCTTCTGCAACAAAAGTATTTGATTGTCTTTTAATAATACACAGTTCGCTACTCTTTGCAAACTCATTCACCTCAGTTATATAAACGGCAAACTACACCGCTTTCTGCCTATGCTTATGTTCCATTATACTATCAATTCCAGTTTGTCACAATGAATGGACGAGACGTGATGAGAATAAGTAAAAAATACAAAAACAATTATAGAGGAATCGAAAGCACTCTGCTCGATATTTGCTTTACCACTCATTTCCAGGCAAGCTTCCTGCTGATTGCAAAAAAAGAGCATAAGCCTCATTGCCTATGCTCTACATATGATAAAAATAAGTGGGGGGTACTTGCTACGTATACTATACCCCACTTATATTGCGTTACTGTTACAACAAAATGAAAGAATAATTACTAATTTATTACTATTTCGCGACTTTTAATTCTTCCTTTAGCTCTTCAATATAATGCTGAGCTGCCTGCGCTGCAATACTTCCATCGCCTGTTGCCGTTACGATCTGACGAAGCGCCTTTTCACGCACGTCTCCCGCCGCAAAAATACCAGGCACACGCGTTTCCATATGGTCATTTGTTTCGATATATCCATTTTCATTCGTAATGCCTAGCGCTTCAAACGGCTTAGAGAGCGGCAGCATTCCAATATAAATGAACACACCATCCGTCTTGAACTCTTGCTCCGCTCCTGTGTTAACATCTGTTAACGTAAGGCTTCCGACCTTTCCGCCTTCTTCATTGATTTCCTTCACTGTATGATTCCAAATAAAGGATATTTTTTCATTCGCAAAAGCGCGGTCCTGCAAAATCTTTTGTGCACGCAGCTTGTCGCGGCGATGTACGATTGTAACCTTCGTTGCAAAGCGAGTTAAATACACACCTTCCTCAACAGCAGAGTCTCCGCCGCCGACAACAACGAGCTCTTTTCCTTTAAAGAATGCGCCGTCGCACACTGCACAATAGGATACACCGCGGCCTCCCAGCTCTTTTTCACCAGGAACACCGATTTTTTTATACTCTGCACCGCTTGTGATGATAACTGCACGTGCCTTGTATTCCTTCTTGCCTGCGATAACCGTCTTATATTCCTTACCATCGATGATTTCCTTCACATCACCGTAGCCATACTCCGCACCGAACTTTTTCGCATGCTCGAACATTTTGTTTGACAGCTCCGGTCCTAAAATATGGTCATAGCCAGGATAGTTTTCTACTTCCTCTGTGTTAGCCATTTGCCCGCCCGGAATACCGCGTTCAATCATTAATGTAGACAAATTCGCCCGGGACGTATAAAGTGCGGCAGTCATCCCCGCTGGTCCAGCCCCGATAATAATAACATCATAAATCTTTTCTTCAGCCACTTTGCTCACTCCTTATTCCGCATCAAGTTCATACGCTTCTTCTATATTCTTCATTCACAGGTTCATTATACTGTCTCAGCGTGTCTTTTTTCTACTGATTTGCCTCCCTAAAAACCTGCTTTAACACCTGAACATATTTGCGGACAGTTGATACTGACACATTATATATATCTCCAATTTCCGCTTGTGTCATGTTTTTCTTTTGATCGCTGCGCACAATATACTCAACAGCAGCTGACCAAGCAAATGCATTAGACAGCCTTGTACTGCTTTCATGCATATGCAAAAACGTGTAAAACCAAAACTGTAAGCATTCTTCAGTTAACTCATCGTCTTTTCGTGTATAGTTGTATAAAACATCCGCAATCCGTGCGCACTTATCAAATATTTCCATCTCTCTATCTATTGTTTGGCCAGCTGTCTTCAAAAAGAAATAATGTGCCCAGTCAGAGAGAATCCCAAATTCAGAGGATAATTGTGCAATACGTAGAAAAACATCCGCCTTTTCCTTCGTTTGCAGCTCATTCATTAAATAAAGGGCCAGCATTTTCCCTTGCATCGTTTCCTCTTCTTCAAACGAATACTTCAGCTGCATAAGCAAAGCTTGCTGATGGGGACCGTCCTCCGTAAAATCAACGGCTCTCCAAGGCTCCTTGCCTTCCCTTTCCGGATAGAGGTCAACTACCTGCTTCCATGCCTGCTCTGCCATATGCTCATCGCCAATCATATAAGAGGAATATGCAAGCCAGTAATAGTAGCTAACATCTCCTTCATAACCACGGCGTCTTAGTAACTTCAACCATTTATAAGCAAGCTCAAAACGCCCAATTGTAGCAAACGTTGTGCCCAATTTAAAGCGATGTTCTGTTAAAATCGGGTATACAAGCTCTAATCCTCTTGCCAACTCCTCAACCTGCTTCTGTCGGCCAATTGCATAAAAGAAAATAACATTGTTACATAAAGCATGCAAGTTCCCTGGATTTTTTTCCAATACTTCCTCACAAATTCGAAGCGCTTCTTCAATATCCCCGAGCTGAAAGCGAACAATTGCTAAATTGTTATAAGCAGCCCAAAATTCTGGATATAAAGCGATAATCTCCTGTAAAACCGCAGTAGCTTCCTCCAGTCTTCCATTGCGGATATGCCCGTTTGCTTCTTCCTGCATGAGAATGAGCTCATCTTCGTCCTCGAACTCTTCTCCTCCTTCTTCCTCAGCAATCAAATCAAGTAAATCCAGCGCTTCCTCAACGAATTCTTCCTCTTCTGCCGTCTCCAAATAACGCTGGGCGTATTTCTTTGCCTGCTGAAACAATCCAAGGTATGCATAATTATTTGCCATAAAATAATGGCATTCCTTCACAGAAGCGTCCGCCCGCAAAACAGCGGAGAAAATTTGATTAGACTCATGATACTCCCCAACCTCGGATAAGGTGATAGCCAACTGACATAAAATAAACGGCTCCTTTTTCACATTCGCCGCTCTCTTTAAATATTTAACCGCCGCTTGCAGATCATTGCGCCGATATGCTTTCATGCCTCTTTCATAAAAAAATTCGGCAGATTGATGGAAGGCAACAACTTGTCCCTTCGCTTCTCGCATTCTTTGATTTTTCCCCATAAAACCTCCACTTTTCTCTTTGTTCCACACGAAGTCCATAATATCTCTAATTATAAGTATAAACGATTCCAAAGAAAACAAAACAATATATTATATACAAATTATGGCTTTTTATGCAATACGTACAGATACCACGAAAAGCAGATCCGGCCCGCTTAGCTCCCGTAACAAAATGTCCTTCACCGCCAAGGACGTTTTTTGTCTTTTGCGGCGAAGATTATTCTACGGATGGGCGCCGGCTGAGGGAGTTAGGCACCACAAAAAGCGGCCTCAGCCATAAAAAGATCGACATAAAAGACAAAGCAATCGACTTCCTGCCGATTGCCTTGTTACTTACGCCTCTCCATCTCTTCCTTCGTATAAATGACCCGCATCGGATTCCCGCCGACAAATGCACCTGCTGGAACATCCTTATGTACAAGTGTACCTGCTGATACAACAGCGCCGTCACCAATTGTCACACCTGGCAAAATCGTTGTATTCGCTCCGATCATTACCTCATCACCGATGATGACATCACCAAGGCGGTATTCCTTGATTAAATACTCATGCGCCAAAATCGTCGTATTATAGCCGATAATCGTATTGCGCCCGACCGTAATTCTCTCTGGAAACATCGTGTCAGGCATGACCATAAGCGCGAATGATGTTTGCTCACCGATTTTCATATGCAAAAAGGTGCGGTACATCCAATTTTTCACATTAAGAAACGGCGTATACCGTGCTATTTGAATGATAATGAAGGTTTTGACCACCTTCCAAAACGATACCGTTTTATACATCTGCCACAGCGAGTTCGCACCTAATACAGGATACCGCGTCGTCCGCCTCACAACTTTCTCTCCTCTTACAAAATAGTCAACAAGTCACTCATTTTCTCCAGCATATAATCCGGCTTATATGCAGCTAAATAATCGCGTCCTTTAATCGTCCAGGCTACACCTGCAGTTTTGGTGCCGGCATTTTTACCTCCCAAAATGTCGTGATGGTTATCTCCAACCATCAGCGTAGCAGCAGGGTCAGCATCCAAGAGACGAAGTGCCTTTTCGATCGGCTCCGGATGCGGCTTCACATGCTCCACGTCATCGATTGTAACAATTACATCAAAAAATTGATTTAGCTTCGTCAAGTTCAGGCCCATTTCTACCGTTTTACGCGCTTTCGTTGTGACAATACCCAGCTTATACCCCTGCTTCGCAAGCTGTTCTACTGTTTCATAGACAGTCTCATATTCTTGTACAAGCTCGTCATGATGCGCATGATTGAAATCGCGGTACGTCTGAATCATTTCCTCCGTACGCTCCGTGTCCATAGCTGAAAAGGTTTCGCGCAGCGACGGCCCGATAAATGCGAATACATCCTCCCGCTTATACTTATTGGGATAATACAGATCCAGCGTATGTAAAAATGATGCAATAATTAACTCATTCGTATTAATTAGCGTCCCATCTAAATCAAATAGTACAGTATTAATTTTCATAAGCTCATTCCTTTCGTTCGACTCTTCTCCAAATGATTGAAGCCATAATTGTGAGTATAATCGCCACAAGAATTCTAAGTTCTAACATTAGAATAGCCCCAATTACGGCATATAAATTCAAAAAGCTTCCGAGCACAAGCGCCGCATCACCCAGTAAGCCGAGGAGACCTATAAACGGCGCCATAAGCTTGGTGATCCATGATAAAACAGGAGATACTTCAAAATTGTAATAAAGAGCGTAATGGGAAAAATAACTTTCCCAAACGTCCATGTTGCTTTAATCCCAGAGATACTTCCTCTTTTCAGCACTCCCAACAAGCTTTATCCCCCTAAGAAAAGCGGCAGGTTCGCCTTCGCTCCGGCGGAAGAACAACCCGTGCACAAGGCGCTTTTTTTCTTTTGCGGCGAAGGTTATTTGACTGCGAGGAGCTGACCCTGAAGCCGGGCGACATCCACAAAGGAACGCTTTCGTATTTACTCAAAAAGCATAGCGCCCTTTTAAAGAGCGCTATGCTAAATACATCACCTGCAGGCTTACGCCTCTAGGTAGCGTTTATCAGCGTACCCCATTTTCCGACGAATGAAGATGAGTACAATAGCTAAAACAATAAGCGTGATGGACACAACCTGCGCAATGCGAAGGGTTCCAAGCATTAAGCTGTCTGTTCGCAAGCCCTCAATAAAGAAGCGACCGACAGAGTACCAAATTAAATACGTTAAAAACAGTTCACCGCGGCGAAGATTCACTTTTCGCAGCAATAATAAAACAACGACCCCGGCAATATTCCAAAGCGATTCATATAAAAAGGTTGGATGGTAATATGCACCATCAATATACATTTGATTAATAATAAATTCAGGTAAATGCAAGCCTTCTAAAAACTCGCGCGTTACTTCCCCGCCGTGCGCCTCCTGATTCATAAAGTTGCCCCAGCGGCCAATTGCCTGCCCTAACAAAATGCTCGGTGCTGCAATATCAACTAGCTTCCAAAATGACAGGCCTCTCATTTTTGCCAAAACAATACCTGTTATCATTGCACCAATTAAGCCGCCGTGAATCGCCAGACCGCCCTGACGGATATTAATAATTTGACTTGGGTTGGCAGAATAGTAATCCCATTCAAACAGCACATAATACGCACGGGCACACAAAATCGCAATCGGTACCGCAAACAATACAACATCAACAAACGTATCCTTCGGCAAGCCTCGTCTCTCTGATTCCCGAATAGCAAGCCACAGCCCAAGCAGTACGCCTGAGCCGATAATCAGGCCGTACCAATAAATTGGAAAAGGCCCGAGCTGAATGGCAACGCGATCTAAATGAGGAATATTTCCAAGCAGCATCTTCTCCGCTCCTCTCTGTTTCTCGGTTCGTGATTAGTTCTGGGACAAGACGACCCCTAGGTTAATCCTGCTGACCCATCTCGATCGCGCTCATAAGGCGTTCAGAAAACTGCTGCGCTGCATTCACACCCATGCGCTTCAAACGGAAGTTCATCGCAGCCACCTCAATAATAACAGCAAGGTTCCGACCTGGACGAACAGGAAGCGTAATTCTTGTTACTTCCGTATCAATGATTTTCATTTTCTCTTCATCTAGACCGAGACGATCATAGTTCTTCTTTTGATCCCACAGCTCAAGATTGATGACTAACGAAATACGCTTATGATTGCGCACCGCTCCCGCTCCAAACAATGTCATAACGTTAATAATGCCTAGGCCGCGAATTTCAAGCAAATGCTCAATCAATTCAGGCGAGCTGCCAACAAGCGTATCATCATCTTCCTGACGAATTTCCACACTGTCATCGGCAACAAGACGATGTCCGCGCTTCACAAGCTCTAGCGCTGTTTCACTTTTTCCGACGCCGCTTGAGCCCATAATGAGTACGCCGACGCCGTATATATCAACCAATACACCATGAATCGCTGTTGTCGGTGCAAGCTTACTTTCTAGATAGTTCGTAAGACGGCTGGATAACCGTGTTGTTTTCAAAGAAGACTGTAGGATTGGAACATCTGTCTGACGCGAAGCTGCAATCAGCTCCTCCGGCACTTCTTGATTGCGCGTTACAATAATGCACGGCGTTGTCGGTGTACAAAGCGCCTGCATCCGCTCCGCCTTTTGCTCCGGACTAAGCGTATGAAAGAATGTTAGCTCCGTTTTTCCAAGCAGCTGCACACGCTCGGCCGGATAATATGTGAAAAAGCCGGCCATTTCAATCCCCGGTCTCGATAAATCACTCGTTTGAATCGGGCGGTTTACACCCTCTTCCCCGCTGACAAGCTGCAGCTGAAATTGTTCAATTAAATCTCTTGCGCGAACCTTCGGCATATTGCTACCTCCATCTTAAGTATACGTTGTTCATTGTATCATTTTTTTAAGGAAACAAAAAATAAAGATAGTATAATTTGTGAAGTATAAACAAAAAGCCTGTGCGTAATTCCGCACAGGCTCTAAAGAAGCTCAGCTTCCCCGATATACTTGATACCCCCAAGGGGAGAGAAGCAATGGGACATGATAATGAGCTGAAGGATCGGCGATACCAATACGCACCGGTATTACCTGAAGAAAACTCGGCTTTGGCAGCTGGATTTGGCGATTCTGGAAATAATCTCCTGCATAAAACAGCAATTCATATATCCCAACACGCATCTCCTCCGCATCCAGCAACGGGTTCTGCAATCGTCCATCCTCATTTGTCACAACACTTTTTACATACGTTCTTTCCGCAAAGTCTTCTCCTTCTAGAAAAAACAAATCAATTTTCACTCCGGCTGCCGGACAACCGTGCGCCGTATCCAATATATGTGTTGTCAGACCTATCTTCATCAAATCGCCCCTTATTCCGCTGATTGACTCGAAGCAAACTGCTCCTGCCCCGTACATAAGTCTTCCTTCTTCACAGAAAACACTTGAAAGCCGTACGGCGGACGCGGCTCTGTATATACCTTGCCTTCAGAACCTGGAATTTCATCAACCACCTTATCCCACGTATGATTTTGGGATTCAAATCTCACTTCACTTAATTGCGGGAATCTTTCTAGCACACGGCTGCCAATTAAGTAAATTAAGTATTGAATAGACGGCGTTTCTGTTTCATGGAATACAGAAGCAGCAATATCACGCACCTGCTCGGCTGCTACGTATTGCAGCGGATTGTTACCAAAGGCATCCTCTGCATTTTCGTATTTCCATGCAATGTTAAGGTATACAAACAGCGGCCTATTTCCGTCCTCCGGCAGCGTTGTATATTCATCACGGATAAAGCCAGCAAATGAATTTCCACTTACCTTAATGAGCTGTAAATCACGAATGCTGCTTTCCTGCCCCGTCAATTTAAATCCCTTCTCTGTACGCTTCATCTCCACCATAGCCTGCGCATTCTCGCTTCGGGAACGGCTAAACACAAGCTGGCTATCTGTCAGTGCTCCATCACACACTGCCTGCACCGCCTGAAACGGCACTTCATCCCCAATAAGCTGGATCGTTTCTACATGCGGATATTTACGTAGAAAAGACTCGGCTGTATACTGCAAAAAGCCTTCGGCTGTAGAGCCTCCATATGTTCCTAAATGGCGCTGAATAAAATTTTTCATAGAATCTGTCGCGATAACAAGACTGTTATCGCCCTCTGTAAAAGAGGAAAGAAACTGCTCTCCTCCAATTGCTACCTTCACATTTAACCCAAATACGACATTGCTTCGTCCTGCAAAGGCTGACTCCGGAATGCGCTTCACCCCAGTAAGCGGCTTTAAATATGTGCGATACGCAAACACATCTCCTTTTCCATAGTACATCGCTCGTTTGTTTTCAGCTTTCATCAAAAATTCCCCCTTTTGTAATAGGCTGCCGGAGCTAGACACCACGAAAAACAGACACTTTCTAAAATTCCTGCTGCATCTAATGGTCTTCTACTTAGAAATTTATAGATTTCTAACATATAAAATAAAACACTATAATCAGCCCTAAATCTCCTGCACCTTCTCTTCCACCCTGAAATAAGCAATTTTATATATCTCCTGCAATGCTGTCTGAAACTCTCTTTCTAGCGAATGGTGTAATCGTTTTTGCAGCATTTCATAGATTTCCTCCTTTGTCTTACCCTTTACAGCGATAATAAAAGGAAAATCAAATGTACTCATATACTGCTCATTTAAAGAAAGAAAGCTTTCGTATTCTTTTTCTGATAAATCACGCAACCCGGCGCCGCCTTGCTCCGATTTGGACTCGGCACTCATCTCGATTCTCGCCCCCAAATTTGGATGCGCTCGGATGAGCTGCAGCTGCTCTTCCATAGAAGCTTGATCTACCGCCGCTACCATCGCTTCATATAACGCAGCTCGCGAGGCGAATGGACGGGATGATACCACCCGTTCCGCCACCCATGGCGAATGCTCAAAAATCCCGCCGAGCGTTTGTACAAACACGTCTTCCCTTCCTTCATTCAGCTCATGCAAGCTTACCACTCTCACCAACACTCCTTCCCCTGCCATTGTTACACCTGCTTCGCCAGCGCTTGTTCATGCTCTGTCGAAGTGACAAAGCTTCGGCCGCGAAGATTGAAAAATACATTTAAAAGAATAGCCGTTAAGCTACCTGTAATAATGCCGTCACCGACAAGAATGCGCAGCATCTGCGGAAGCTTCGCAAAAAACTCCGGAACCGCTGTTACACCCATTCCTAACGCAATAGCGCAGGCAATAATCAGCAGGTTTTCTTGACGCCCAAAATCTACCGAACTTAGCATTTTAATACCTGAAGAAACAACCATACCAAACATCACAACCATCGCTCCGCCAAGCACAGGTGTCGGTATGATTGTTGCGACAGCAGCGATTTTCGGAATACAGCCAAGCACGACGAGAATACCGCCTGCTGCCACCACTACATTTTTTGTCTTAACGTTTGATAACTGAACGAGACCCATGTACTTTGTTTTCCACGCCTGCAAGAGTGTCGCAATCCCGCAGGTTAAGAGATCAATAGCTACTAAATACGATAGCTCCTCTGTGGACAGCTTTAATGCCCTTCCGACGAGCAGCGGCACTAAAATAGCTCCCGCATACATAGCTAACACATGCTGAAGGCCTAATGACATGATCTTGGCACCACTTGCTTTTTCATTCATATGCAATTCTCCTCCAATCGTATGAGTATCTTCCATTAGTTTAAATAACACTGAATGTTATATTTATTAACATGTTAATCTATTATTCAAGTACTGTCATTAGTTACCTTACACAAAAAGGAAATAAAGGAATGCACATTTTCTACAAATATCTAAATTATCATTATTTTTCCATCAAAAAAGCAGGGCGATTGCTTCAAAAACCAAATCACCCCGCTTTTTTGTAAGATAATCTAACAAAAAGACCTAAGATAGATTTATTATATTTTTGCTCTTTTCTAAACAATTGTTGCTGCAGGAATAAAAGTGCGATACAAGCAAGGGGCTGTTCGCCTCTTGCAATCAACCTCCCATTTCTGACTTCCCGCCTCTTCCCACAGTGCTGTATCATGCTGCTGTGCCAGAGGCAAAAGCCACAATCTATGCGAAAACAGCCTATATCTTTAATACGCAACGCAAGACGTAATCGCAATGTTACTTCCCTATCCTTCAAGGTTTTACCGATTAAGTCCTCACATTTTTCAAGACATGAGAACAACAATCTGTTTAGTCCTTCTTGGAAAGAGGCTCCAATATCACCTTATCAATCAGCATGTTCAAAACCGAAATACATACAGCTGCCGCTACAGCCGTGCCGAAGCCTTTAATATCAAACGATGCCCCGAGCAGGCTGTCCGCAATCTTTAGCGTAATGGCATTGATAATAATAAGGAACAGCCCAAATGTAACAACTGTAATTGGCAGCGTCACTACAATAAGAAGCGGTTTAAGAAATACATTCAAAAGGGCCAATACAATGCTCGCAGCTAATGCCGTCGTAACATTTTCTATATAAAAGGACGACGGCACCAAAATTCTAAAAAGTCCTGCTACAACAATGAGCACAATGCTGTTGCTTATAATTGAGATGATCCATCTCATTCTCTTACACATCCTTTAAAGCTTATGTATGAAAAAGCTCCAAAAGAAAAGCCATTCTTTTGGAGCTTTTGGAACTACTTCATCAACTCGACTTCTTCCACCCGCTGCTTCATCCGGGCCTTATCACGTTCTAAAATGGTTTTTAAATATTTTGCCGTATACGATTTCTCTTCATGTATCACCTGCTCAGGTGTACCAGTCACAATAATTTGTCCGCCCTTGTCACCGCCTTCTGGACCAAGGTCGATGATATAATCTGCAGCTTTAATCACATCCAAATTATGCTCGATTACAAGCACTGTATCCCCATTTTCCACAAGACGCTGCAGCACCTTAAGCAAACGTGCAATATCATCAACATGGAGACCGGTTGTCGGCTCATCTAAAATATATAGTGTACGACCGCTCGAACGACGATGTAATTCTGATGCAAGCTTCACGCGCTGCGCCTCACCGCCCGAGAGCGTTGTGGCTGGCTGGCCTAGCTTCATATAATCGAGGCCAACATCGGCAATCGTCTGCAATTTCCTTCTAATCTTTGGAATATTTTCAAAGAACTCAAGCGCATCCTCAACTGTCATATCTAATACGTCAGCAATGCTTCTATCCTTATATTTTACTTCAAGAGTTTCACGATTATACCGCTTACCGTGACAAACCTCGCACGGTACATATACATCCGGCAAAAAGTGCATTTCAATTTTAATAATGCCATCGCCCCGACAAGCTTCACAGCGCCCGCCTTTGACATTAAAACTGAAGCGTCCCTTTTGATAGCCTCGCACCTTCGCTTCATTTGTTTGCGCAAATACATCACGAATATCATCAAACACCCCTGTATAGGTAGCCGGATTTGAGCGCGGTGTTCTGCCAATCGGCGATTGATCAATATCAATCACCTTATCAAGATGCTCAAGACCCTTTATATCCTTATGATGCCCCGGTTTGCTTTTTGCATTGTGCAGCTTTTGGGCAAGCGTTTTGTATAGTACTTCATTAATCAACGTACTTTTCCCAGAACCGGACACACCTGTTACTGAAATAAATGTACCAAGAGGGAAAGACACCCTCACATTCTTTAAATTGTTTTCCTTCGCGCCGACAATTTCAATTTTGCGGCCATCGCCTTTTCGGCGCTCCAGCGGTACTGGAATAAACCTTTTACCTGCTAAATACTGCCCCGTCAGCGAGTTCTCGTCCTCCATCACTTCACTAGGTGTACCAGCAGAGACAACCTGCCCACCGTGAATACCTGCACCTGGTCCAATATCAATCAAATAATCCGCCGCCATCATTGTATCCTCATCATGCTCTACAACAATGAGCGTATTGCCAAGATCACGCATATTTTGCAATGTTTGAATAAGGCGGTCATTATCTCGCTGGTGTAAACCGATTGATGGTTCATCAAGAATATAGAGTACACCTGTTAAGCGTGAGCCAATTTGTGTCGCTAAACGAATGCGCTGTGCTTCTCCGCCTGATAACGTCCCTGCCGAGCGGTTTAACGTTAAGTAATCCAGTCCAACGTTAATCAAAAAGCTGAGACGTTCTTTAATTTCTCGTAAAATCAACCGTGCAATCGCTTCTTGCTTTTCTGTGAGTGACAGTGTATTAAAAAATTCATAGGCTTCCGTTACAGAAAACTTTGTTGTATCTGCAATCGTATTGCCGCCGATAAAAACAGCTAAGGTTTCCGGCTTCAAACGTGCTCCTTTACATTTCGGACACGGCTGCTGCGCCATGTACTTCTCCATTTGCTCGCGAATATATTCTGAGCTCGTTTCGCGATAACGACGGTCAATGTTCGGAATGACGCCTTCAAAGAAAATTTCACTTTCCTTTAATTGCCCAAAATCGTTTACATAGCGGAAATATACCTTTTCTTCTCCGCTTCCATACAGCACTTTATCAAGCAAAGCTTTTGGAATATCCTTTACCGGCATATCCATATCAATGCCATAATGATTGCATACCGCTTCAAGCAGCTGCGGATAATATTGCGAGCTCGTCGGCTCCCACGGCGCAATGGCATGGTTACGCAGCGTAAGATCCGGATTTGGAATCACCAGCTCATAGTCAACCTCCAGCTTCGCGCCAAGACCGTCACATGATGGACACGCCCCAAACGGGCTGTTGAAGGAAAACATGCGCGGCTCTAACTCCCCAATAGAAAAACCGCAAAGCGGGCAGGCATGATGTTCGCTAAACAGCAGCTCCTCCTCCCCGATAACGTCAATTAACACGCGGCCTTCTCCGAGCTTGAGCGCTGTTTCAAGCGAATCCGCAAGACGGGATGCGATGCCCTCCTTCATCACAATACGGTCTACTACGACCTCGATTGAATGCTTTTTATTTTTATCAAGCTGAATATCATCAGACAGCTCACGCATCTCACCATCAACACGGACGCGAACATAGCCCTGCTTTTTAATATCCTCAAGCACCTTTACATGCGTTCCCTTTCGCCCTGAGACAATGGGCGAGAGCACCTGCAGCTTTGTTCGCTCCGGATATTCTAAAATACGATCGACCATTTGCTGAATCGTTTGTGATGTAATTTCAATACCATGGTTCGGACAAATCGGCGTGCCGATGCGCGCGAACAATAGGCGCAAATAATCATAGATTTCTGTCACCGTTCCAACTGTAGAACGCGGATTGCGGCTCGTTGTTTTTTGGTCAATGGAGATAGCAGGCGACAATCCTTCAATGGCATCGACATCAGGCTTATCCATCTGCCCGAGGAACTGGCGGGCATACGCTGAAAGTGATTCAACATAGCGCCGCTGCCCTTCCGCATAAATCGTATCAAATGCGAGGGAGGATTTTCCTGAACCGGACAGTCCTGTCACAACAACGAGCTCATTTCTCGGGATGGTGACATCAATATTTTTTAAATTATGGGCACGCGCACCCTTTACAATAATTTTATCATTCATCCTTGTCACCCCTCTGCTTTTAATTCCAACAGCAAGTCACGAAGCTCAGCAGCACGTTCAAAATCGAGCGCTTGGGCTGCTTCCTTCATTTCGATTTCGAGTCTTGCGATCATATTGGCGCGCTCTTCCTTGGACATTTTCTTACGGGACGGCTTTCCTGCTTCATATACCGGCGTTTCCTCGGCGGCCTGCGTTGCGCGGATAATATCGCGTACCTCCTTGCGAATAGTCTGCGGCGTAATGCCGTGGCGTTCGTTATACGCCTCCTGAATTTCACGGCGGCGCTGCGTCTCAGCTATTGCTATTTCCATAGATTTCGTGATTTTATCGGCGTACATAATAACGTGGCCATTCTCATTCCGTGCGGCGCGTCCAATTGTCTGAATAAGAGAGCGCTCCGAACGAAGAAAGCCTTCCTTATCAGCATCTAGTATGGCAACAAGCGACACCTCTGGAATATCAAGCCCCTCCCGTAACAGGTTAATACCAACAAGCACATCATATTTCCCTAACCTCAAATCGCGGATAATTTCAATTCGTTCAAGCGTCTTAATTTCCGAATGCAGATAATTGACTTTAATCCCAATATCCTTTAAGTAATCTGTTAAATCCTCGGACATTTTTTTCGTGAGCGTTGTAATTAACACGCGCTCGTTTTTCGCGATACGATCGCGGATCTCACCGATTAAATCATCGATTTGACCTTCGATTGGACGAACATCAATTTTAGGATCAAGCAAGCCGGTTGGGCGGATAATTTGCTCAACAGGCTGCGGCTCATGCTCTAGCTCATACGGTCCTGGTGTTGCTGAAACATAGATCAACTGATGAGTGGCTCTCTCAAACTCATCAAATGTCAACGGGCGATTATCAAGCGCAGACGGCAAACGAAAGCCATGATCCACAAGCACCTGCTTGCGCGCTTGGTCACCATTATACATAGCGCGAACCTGCGGAAGCGTCACGTGCGACTCATCAATGACCATCAAAAAGTCATCCGGAAAATAATGAAGCAGTGTATATGGCGTTGATCCAGGCGGCCTTAGCGTTAGATGCCGCGAATAGTTTTCAATTCCTGAACAAAAGCCCATTTCACGCATCATCTCTAAATCATAACGCGTTCTCTGCTCCAGACGCTGCGCTTCCAATAGCTTTCCTGCCTCACGCAGCTCCTTCAACCGTCCTTCAAGCTCTTTTTCAATATTTTCAATCGCAACTGTTAGCTTTTCTTCCCTCGTAACGAAGTGGGATGCCGGGAAGATCGCAACGTGTTCACGCTCGGCAAGCACTTCGCCCGTTAGCGCATCCACCTCACGGATGCGGTCAATTTCATCACCGAAAAACTCGATGCGAATACAATGCTCATCGCGGGAGGCAGGGAAAATCTCTATTACATCGCCTCGTACACGAAACGTTCCACGCTGAAAGTTCATGTCATTGCGCGCGTACTGCACATCTACAAGCTGACGAAGCAGAGCGTCGCGCCCCTTCTCCATACCAACGCGAAGAGAAACTACAAGCTCCTTATACTCCTCCGGCGAACCTAAGCCGTAAATGCATGACACACTCGCTACAACGATAACGTCCCGGCGCTCAAATAAAGCCGATGTCGCCGAGTGGCGCAGCTTATCAATTTCATCGTTCGTTTGCGCATCCTTTTCAATATACGTATCAGTCTGCGGCACATACGCCTCCGGCTGATAATAATCATAATAGCTAACAAAATACTCAACAGCATTATTCGGAAAAAACTCTTTAAATTCGCTGTACAGCTGCCCGGCAAGCGTCTTATTATGAGCAAGCACGAGCGTAGGCTTGTTCACCTCTTTGATGACGTTAGAGATCGTAAAGGTTTTTCCTGTACCTGTCGCACCGAGCAGCACCTGATGACGTTTTCCTTGTCTAATTCCCTCCGCTAGCTGTTGAATCGCTTTCGGCTGATCGCCTTGCGGAGAGTACGACGAAACAACTTCAAATGGACGTTCCAGCATGTCTAACCTCCAGAAAACAAATTTATCCTTATTGTACCATGAAGAAAGGAAAAAACACCAAGAAAACGAACAGATATTCGATAGAAGTTTTTTAGTTTGAAAGAAAACAATTGCTGTGTCAATAAGCATTTGATTACATAGAGACAACTAGACAATGCCCCAAACCTAACAAGAATGCTTTCTTAAGGCACATGGAAGAATGTGTTCTCCCTAGCAAGCCGTATATAAACTTATGAGAAAACCTAAAAAAGGTGCCTTCTACAGCTTCTTCAAATATAGATAAAACATATCGGACTAATTAGCCCAAAACGAAAGCACGGGTGAAACGATTGTTCACCCGTGCTGGCGGTCCGTTACTCTTCATTTTCTTTTTCGTACTTGACTGACCGAATATCCTGTTCTTCCGCAAACTCTGTTCCGTATGCCAGCCTTGGATTAAAGCCGGCTGATTGTTTATCGACTGTCCGCTCGAGTCCAATACGATCGAGAAGCCGCGCATGAACGAAGAGTTCTATGGCGCCTATAATTACCGCTGACAAAATGCTCCCCCAAGCAATTTGTAAATAGTTGTGCAGCAGAACATTGCCGAAAATCCAAACGCTTAAATATACTAAAAAGAAATCCACCGCAGTAGCAGCCGCATTTCCCCAGTTTGGCAGGACGATTCTGTCACCTAGCATATACGAAGCGACAGTAACGAACAAACTGAACGAAAGAATATCAGCAATGCTCGCGTCAAAGAATAAATCTAAGCCAATCGCAAAAGCAATGATGCAGGATATGAATTTAATGAGCAGTACGGTTATAAGTTTCACGTTTTAAACCTCCCTCTTTTATCTATTTTGAATAAAAAAGAGGGAATTCATACATGCAGGACAAGCATTTTAAATGGCTTCGTTAAAAAATTGATAATTATTTTTCCCTTTTTCCCTTGCTTGATACATTGCAGCATCTGTATATTTGAGCAATCTTCGAATATCTGTTTCATCTTCAGGATATAATGCGATACCAATGCCGGCCGAAAGATTCAATGTGTGTCCCAAATGAATTCTCCATCCCGGATGAGATGTGCAGGACTTGGCACAATAAAATCAGCAGCAATAGACAACTCTTCCTCGGAGCCGACACCGCATAATACACCAATACCGCAGCCCGCACCGCTATTTTTAGCAAGCTGTAAATCCTTCTCCGTATCTCCGACAATGGCTACTTCATGCGGCTGCAATCCAAACTGCCTGCAAAATGCGTACACTACACTAGGGTTCGGCTTTTTCGGATACAACTCAGCCGTGCCAACAAATGTAATATACTCCTTGATACGAAGCGCCTCAATACAGAGCCTTGTGATTTCATTATCATCGGACGTAGCAATGCCAATGACGATCCCCTTTTCCCTCATTTCCGAAAACAGCGTCTGTAAGTCACACGTCGGCTGCACCTTTCGAATATGCTCCTTCGTTTTCAAGGTAGCCTGCTCCACAAGCCATTCATGCATGTCGGGTATATTATAGGGAAGCACAGCTTGAAATGCACGCGCAATATCAAGCGACGTACCGCTTGCAAAATATCCTTTCTCATCAACTTGACCATTACACAGACCGATGGATGCACATAACGCTTCCTTTAGCTTAGTATTCCGTGCTTCTCCTACTCTGTCTAGCAATGCATCAATTACTTCATACTCAATTGCTACCCACAGCATGCCAAAGTTCAACAGTGTACCGTCTTTATCAAATAAAATTCCTTTAATCCCCATCCGCTTAACCCCGCCTTCTTTTCTTATAGCTCCATCATACATGCTTCTTTCATGAATTGCTTCATAAGGAACAAATATGCATTGTATACTCCACAAAAAATGTATCTCTTTTTTCACTCTCTTTTCATTCTTTGTCCGTATAGTAGAGCTTGTAAGGAGCAATGAAATCACATACACAGCATATAGAAACCTAGGAGGAAAAAATTATGAAAAAACGCACATTAGGAATTGTAGCCGCAGGAGCTCTTGCACTTGGAATAGGATTTGCAAACAGCATTCCGGCATTTGCAGCGCAAAGTACTACAACACAAACGACACAAGCAGGTGAACAGGGGCGGCATGGAAAAGAACTAAGCGCAGAAGCTGTTGCGCAAAAGGCGAAGGAATTAGGCATCTCAACAGACGGTAAAGATACACAAACATTGGCTAAAGAAGTGCGCGATGCACAGCTGAAGAAGGAGGCAAAGGAGCTTGGCATTTCCACCGACGGCAAAGATAGCGAAACTTTACAAAAAGAAATTCGCGATACAAAGGTGATGGCTGAAGCAAAAGAGCTTGGCATTTCCACTGACGGCAAGGATAGCGAAACTTTACAAAAAGAAATTCGCGATACGAAAGTGAAAGCCGAAGCGAAGGAGCTTGGCATTTCTACCGACGGCAAGGATAGCGAAACTTTACAAAAAGAGATTCGCGATACGAAGGTGATGGCTGAAGCAAAAGAGCTTGGCATTTCTACCGACGGCAAAGATAGCGAAACTTTACAAAAAGAAATTCGCGATACGAAAGTGAAAGCCGAAGCGAAGGAGCTTGGCATTTCCACTGACGGCAAGGATAGCGAAACTTTACAAAAAGAAATTCGCGATACAAAGGTGAAGGCTGAAGCGAAGGAGCTTGGCATCTCCACTGACGGTAAAGACACACAAATGCTAGCGCAAGAGGTGCGTGAAGCACAGGTGAAGAAGGAAGCAAAAGAGCTTGGCATCTCCACTGACGGTAAAGATACACAAACGCTAGCGCAAGAGGTGCGTGAAGCACAGGTGAAGAAAGAAGCAAAAGAGCTTGGCATCTCCACTGATGATAAAGACACACAAACATTAGCGAAAGAAGTACGAGATGCGAAGGTGCTAAAGGCAGCGAAAGAGCTTGGCATTGAAACAAGCAGCAAAACAACACAGGAGCTCATGAAGGAGATTTCTAATAAGTCCCCTGAAACAGCGGAGACATTATCCCAAGATGGCCATAAGGGTGATGGCTTAGGATTTATCGGCGGCAAAGGAATGGGCCGCGGGCATGGCGGAGGAGGCATGCATTAATTCTCCTTACATTCTTTATAAGCAAAAGGGATTTCAAACGGTCATATACGACTTTTGAAATCCCTTTTGCTTATGTTTATACACAGCTCAATCCGTCCTTAAGTATTCACAGCCTGGCTTTTACCCATGCTTTGAAACATCTCCTCATAGCTGAGGCAAATGCGAATAAATAACTCGGCTATCTGCGGATCGAACTGTACTCCTATGTTCTGCTTGATTTCCTCCAGAGCCTCCTCTATAGAGAAGACTTTTCTATACACACGATCGCTCGTCATTGCGTCAAATGCATCTACAACTGCAAGAATTCTGGCCAAAAGAGGAATTTCTTCCCCTTTTAATCTGTACGGATATCCATTGCCATCCCAACGCTCATGATGATGCAGCACCCCCATCAAAATTTGAGGCTTTTCCTTTAAGATATCATGACGAATCAGCTTCTCATATCCGAGAAGCGGGTGCTGCTGAATAACCTCAAATTCTTCCTTCGTTAAACAGCCTGGCTTATTTAAGATACTTTTTGGAATACTCATTTTTCCAATATCATGGAGAAGAGCAGCCATATATACATGATCTCTTTCTTCTAATGACAATCCTAGCTCCTGTGCTAAATGAATCGCATAGTAAGCAATCCTATTAGAGTGCTCCCATGTTATCTCATCGTATGCATGAAGAGATGATAGATAGCCTTCAATTGTAGGCAGAAGCTCAGTTGCGTTCCCTTCCTCATGTTCCCCTGCGTCCGTTTTCTTTTCGGGCTCCATACTATAAAAAGCAACGCGATTGCGACCAGCACGTTTTGCTTGATATAATGCTTTATCTGCTGCGGCGACAAGCTCTGATGCATCGCTGAGCATAGTCGGCAGCATACTGGCAACGCCGAAGCTGCTTGTTACTACATGGCTTACATTAGAGCGCTCATGCTGTATCCCAAGATTTTCAATAGCGCGGCGAGTACGCTCAGCAACCTGCAGTGCTCCATCGTAATCCGTGTTCGGAAGAAGAATAACAAACTCCTCCCCCCCATACCGGGCCCCGATATCACTCGGACGGTATAAAGATGCGACCAATGCCCCCGATACTTCCTTTAAACATTCATCACCCATTTGATGGCCATAGTAATCGTTATACAGCTTAAATTGATCAACATCAAAGAGAATAACAGAAAGCGGCTGCTTCTCACGTATAGCCCTTTTCCATTCCTTATCCAGCATTTCATCAAAATAACGCCGGTTTCCGATACCAGTTAAACCGTCCACATTCGCTAGAATTTGCAGTCGTTCGTTTACTTCTATTAAACGCTGCTCTGTTTGCTTTTGCTCTGTAATGTCCCGCAGCGTGCCAGAGGCGCCGGTTATATTCCCATCTCCATCCAATATGAGCGTCGCAAACAGCTCAACTAGGCAAACAGCTCCCTCTTTAGAAATACAGCGAATTTCGTAACAGCAATACTGCTCGTCTGCTCTAAGAAAAGAACGAAACAACTCCAGGTTTCTCTCACGGTCGTCTGGATGCATATAATGAAGGAGAGACTTCCCTAAACTTTCCTCTACTGTATATCCTAGCATAACCTCCCAATATGGATTGAGAAAAGTTAGCCTTCCCCTTCTATCCGTATGAAAAACGGCCTCATGAATGGTATTTACAACAATCTCATATTTCTCCTTTACCTTTTGGGCCTCTAATTCGTTTCTCTTTTGCTCTGTGATATTACGATAAAAAATGGATAGGCCTTTTTTAGTTGGGTAAATCCGAATAAGAAGCCATCTATCAAGCGGTTGGCAGTATTCCTCAAATTCAATTTTAATTCTCTCTGCCATCGCCCGTTTACATTGATGGTGAATGTTTGTCCCAACAAGATACGGATACTCCTCCCATATATTTTTTCCATACAATTCCTCTCCCGTTCGCTCCGCGTCTTCTGTATCAGGAAGATTATGATACACTACTTCCCATTGCTCGTTTACGCTATAGAATCGTTCATCAATGAATTCCAGCAGGCTCTCCGTTCGTTCCTCTAATTCAAAAATCTCTTTTTCTAATCTCTTACGTTCACTTATATCATGGACATATACTAAAAAAGTTTCCTGTCCCTCGTCTAAAAATAGATTTACAGATATCTCCACATCAATGACAGTTCCATCTAGCTTCTCTAGCTGACAAGCATGCTGAAATAGCTGGCTCTTTTGTTTCATAAAAGTAGACATATTACCTAACTGAATCAATTCTGCTGCATGCTTCCCAACAACCTGATCAAGCGACTGCGCTCCAAGAAGAACAAGTGCTTGTCTGTTCGCATAAGAAATACATTCTCCTTCACATACCATAACAGCTTCCGGCGCCAAAGCTAGAAGCTTCTGGTATCGGCTCTTGCTTTCCTGCAGACGATCCCCTCTTCGCAGAGAGCTAAATAACAAAGCATAGGCAGCAACTGCTAACAGTATGATGCACACTAGAAAGTACTTCAAAAAATACAAACTTGCCCCTAATAAGCCCGAAGCATAAAAGCCGCCCAGAGCAAGTAGCCCCAGAAGCATGATAGAAAATAAAAATATATATTGCTTTGGCACATAAAGCCCTCTCTTTCTAAACATAAAAACCCGACCAAATAGAAAAAACAGCCGGGTGGGTACACTGCTAGCTTCCCCGCTATCCCAGTGTCCAAATACGGATAATAGTTTAACGTCTCCAGTATATTACCCTCATTTTATCTATACATCCTAATAAAGTAAATAAAAAATCCAAATTACCAATTTATCAAAAAAAATCCCTCCTAAACGGAGGGATAACACATTCTATATTAAAAGGGGGTAAGGCATACATGAGAAAGGGTCTAACCGATTAAAGCAGCTTGTCCTGCTTAAGCCTTCGCTGCTTTTAACTGCTCCAATTGCTGTTCCACTTCAGCCTGCAAGAGGGGGTTCATGCTCGGCTGATGTGGAGCTGCAAATTCTTGGCTTGCTTTCGCTTCCGCTTCTAACGCCCATATGCGCTCTTCCATTCTGGCAAAGCCGCGCATTGCGTTATCCGCGCTAAAGGATGCGATCGTTGTATTGATTTCCTTCACAGCCTTCGCTGCATGTGCTCTTGCAATCAGCTCCTGCTGCTTCAGCTTCAGCTCTTCATACTTTTCCTGCAGAGCCTTCACCTTTTCATACAAATTAGCAGTTTGTGCTTGCATTGCTTCATGCTGCTGCTTGTACGATGCAAGCTTGCGTTCCTGTACAATTTTATCCTGCAGCGCTAATTTTGCAATTTCATCCTCATTTCGGTCTACCGCAAGATTTGCCTGTCTAAGACGCTTCTCAACAGTCTCCTGCGCCTGTACAACAAGCATTTCATACTTTTTCTCCAAAAATAACTGCTCTGATAGGGCTTGCTGCGCCTTTACGAGCTGCTCCTCCATTTCGCGCAAATATTGCTTCACCATGCTGATCGGATCTTCCGCTTTATCAAGCACGTCGTGAATATCAGCAAGTGCGATATTCTTTATCCGTCTAAAAATGCCCATCTTACTGTTCCTCCTTACGAATCTTATTTTCCCATTCATCTAAATAGTCAAGTTTATGTGAATCCAGGCTAGAGAAGCCTGCTGCTTCTGCCTGTCCATAATTTGCAGAAGAAGCATTCCTATTTCGGCTGGTTTTATAAGCAAGGTAAGCCGTCACAAGAATAGCTGGAAGAATCAGCACCTTTGGTAATAATAGAACAGCTCCCCATACCATAAGTACGATTCCGATCCATTTGCGGACCTGATTGCCCGCCGCCAACTTCCATGTCACCCATCCGATTACGAAAAGGCCTGCTTGAATGAGGAGATGGATAATACCAAAGCCATGCATATGGCCATGTCTGCCCATTCTATGAAAATCTGCACCGCCGCGGAAATGTCCGCCTTGAGCGAATCCATTGCCTTGGAACTGAGACATGCCTTGCTGACTGAAGCCTCCTCCTCCAAAAACATGAAACTGCTGGAATGTGATGCGCGCAATTACAAATACCGCTACTGTAATAAGCGCCCACACGAGCCATTTCCCTTTTTTCATCACTGTCACCTCCTTTTCAATAAGCTATCTTGTCTACACTTTGCATTGTAGTAGAGAAAAAAGAAAATACAGTGAAAGTTCTAAAAAACATAAACTTTTTCTTATAAAAAAAGGTTCTTTTCTAAAGAATTGTTGCTGCAGGAATAAAAGAACGTGTTTCAATATAAGCAAGAGGCTATTCACCTCTTGCAACCAGCCTCTCATTTCTAACTCCCCATCGCTTCCCACAGTGCCGTATACGTGCTGCTGGACAAGAAGCAAAAGCAACAATATCCGCAAAAAACTGCCTAAAAAAAGAGAGCATTTCTGCTCTCTGCAACAAGATGGATCCTTCCCTTTTGGTTCATTTTGGTAACTATATACCAAAAAGAACATATGTTTGTATATTGAGATTTCCCTATTCACAAAACATGCTAGGCGATCGCCTAGCCGACATTCATCCCCCACTTACCACGAGGGCACTGAAAAAGTTCACTTAAAGAGAAAAACAAGCTGATCACCTACTATATGTAGATGGTTAGCTTGTTTTTATTTTACATATATCGATAAAAATCTCTGTATTTGCCGAAAGCACATACTTTTTCAGTGCTCTCCTTACCACTGGGCTGCGCCCATCTCGTGCTTGAAGCGGGGATCTTCTGTCGGAAAATGATAAAAAAAGCTACAGTAAAGAAATCGTACGTAGCTTTTTTCTTTGATATATTTATCCAATTCCGTCCTAAAGCCATTGTGAAATGATTATAAATGTTTATGAAAAATCACAGAATTATACCGCTTCTGTGCCCCAATCATACTCACGCTGCACGAAAATAATCCCCAGCTCATGATGATCGTTAGCGAACATAGCGCGCTGGAGTATGCGCGGCTCGGCATTGGCATCAATGACCTCAAGCTTGCAGAAGGCGCCTGATGCATTGTGCTGAAGTGCCTGATAAAACTCGCGAAGCGATTTTGGTACAACACCGTTCACCTTTGCAATAATCTCTCCTGGCTTAAGGCCCATTTCCTCGGCAGGTGAATTCGGAAGCGTATCTAAAATCATTAAACCAGCACCCTTCGGCGAGAAAAACGCTGGTTGCTTTTCATCCCCCATTTGCTCGCGAATAGTAATAGAAAATCGGCCAAGCATTGCGGCACCTGCAGCCGCAAGCGCAATACCTGGCAGCCAATAGCTAATAATCGCTAACAAAAGCACAAGAAGACCCAAACCAGCTACACGGCGCCCGGTATAAAAGATTGCCTGGCTAGGGAGCTGCCCTTTTATAGACTTGGAAAACCCGACGCTAAACGGTACAAGGAAAAGAGAAAAGGCCTTAGCATCAATGGTTATCACCGGCCACCAAGCGAATAGCTTCGTAATTGCATCGCCTGGCACTAATATAAAAATCGGTACAAACCAAAGCCTCTTGCAAACATGCATACCAATATGCATACCACGCTTTCCTTTTAAAATCTTCGGCGTAGATGTGCGGGAAGCTCGTCCTAAAATAAGCAGGCCTTCCACAATAAGCAGAAATGACATCAGTACCGCAAGCGCTGTTAAATTAGTAGCACTGCTGTCTGCCAGCCATGTATCCACCGCATCCTGCCCTGTCGTCCATGCTGGAGAAAACGCGAAATAAAAAATAGCGATGCCAAAGCTGTATGCAGCTGACAAGTAGCGATATTGCATAAGAAGTGCAAACACAATAGTCCAACAGGCAATGATGAAAAGACTTGCCTTTGAAAGAACAATACCGATACCAACAGAAATGACAGATAATATAACGCCAAAGCCAAATCCAGCCATGACAGACGTACGCAGCTCATACCAAACATCATACACTTTAAATGAAAAATCCTTACGCTCCCGCTTCACGCGCCAATATCCAACCAGCAGGCTGCTAATGAAAAATATATAAAAAACAGGATGCAGGAAAAAGCGTCCAAATGCGTTAATTATTTCTGAAACAAATATGCTCATTGCTACACCACCTTACTCATAAGCTTTCTGTTTTAAGTTTACCATATTCACGGCTGTTTTCGATTTTTGCCTATAAAAAAAGTATACAGACACCTTGTCTGTATACTTTCGACAATTTCTATAAAATCCCTGTCTTATTTCGCCAACAATTTCACCGCTGCTTGCAGCTGCAGATCATTTTCACCGGATCGAATTTTTTCTATTACTTTGTTTTGAATCACTTCTGCTGTCTTTTTATCAATTTTTCCAGTTGCTTCAAGCTTGTTTGCCTGTTGGAATGTTTTAACCGCTGTTTCTGTTTCTTTGTTAAAGTAGCCGTCCTCGCGTCCTGTCTCGTAACCAAGATCCTTCAATAACTGCTGCGCACTTTTCACCTGCTCGTTGTTATCATTGAAGGACAAGGTTTTTTCAAACTGAATCGGCGTAGCATAATAGTAATCTGGCTGCTTAACTTCCAGCGTTGGTTCAATTCCTTTTTGATGAATCCAATTTCCCTCTGGTGTCAGCCATTTGAACATCGTCAGCTTAATATTGCTGCCATCGGCCATCGGTACTGCCTGCTGAACCGTTCCTTTTCCAAATGATTTTATACCAATAAGCGGGTATCCTTCCGCTTCCTTAAGCGCTCCTGCCAAAATTTCAGATGCGGATGCGCTGCCGTTATCAATTAATACAGCAATTGGATACGGCTTACGTTCCTTTAAATCTGTAAAGTACTTTTGTTTCTTGCCGTTTCGATCTTCGATTTGCAGTATTGGCTTTTTATCCGTTACAAGCTCCTTCAAAATCGATTGTACACTTTCTAAATACCCGCCTGGATTCCCGCGTACGTCAATGACAAGGCCTGCAATATCCTTCTTCTCCAGCTCTTCAAGCTTGCTTTCAAATTCCTTCGCTGTATCTTCCGAGAAGGAGGTAATTTGCAGATATCCAATATCCTTTCCGTTCTCCTTCTTAATCGAACTAAACACTGTTAGCATTGGAATCGTATCTCGTTTAATTTTAAACGTGATTGTATCATCCGTTCCTGGACGTTTAATATCAAGCGTTACAACAGTCCCTTTTTTCCCTCGAATTTTCAGTACTGCCTCTTCACGCGTTAAATCCGCTACGCTCTCTCCATCTACTGCTACAATTTGGTCATTTGGTTTAATCCCCGCTCTCTCAGCAGGCGAATCCTTAATTGGAGAAACGATAATCAGCTTGTCGTCAACCTTATTCACCTCTGCACCGATTCCTTCTAGTGATGAGTCCAGAGATTGTTGAAATTGGGTAGCTGTTTCCTTATCCATATAAGTAGAGTATGGATCCTTTAGTGTTTCAAGCATCCCTTGAATGGCTCCCTCTACAAGCTTATGATCATCCACATCCTTCACATAACGGGAATCGATTAGGTCATATGCCTGTTCAATCTTTTGTAAATCAGATTCCTTCGTTGCAGAATCCGATTGCAATAAGCCTGCTTGCGGCAATTGTCCTGCCCCAAGCCAATAACGTACGCCGGCAAACATTCCGCCTGCTCCTAACAAAAATGCCGCAATAATCCAAATGATAGCTACTTTACGTTTCAATGCGGAATTCTCCTTTCCGGTTCGCATAATGTTTCAGCCCTTCAACCGAATTTATAGATACAAGAAAACCTGGCTGAGCTGTATGTACGTGTATGAAAAGGCATCACACTACTGTGCGATGCCTAATCTATGTCTACTATATGATAAGCTTGTACGAAATATGTTTGCAACTTTTTACCGGCGTATTCTTATACTTTCAAGAATTTACGTACCGACATTACACTTCCCCACATTCCAATAACCGCACCGATAAGCAGAAGAAGGGCAGAAATTTGGAACACAAATGGATTATAAGGGAGCATTTCAAAAATCGTACCTGTCAATTTTTCATTCAGTATGCCGAGCACAGAGCTGTATGCTGATAAAATTAAAGCAATCGGCAGGATAGAACCGAGAACGCCGAGGAATAAGCCCTCAAGCAAAAACGGCCAGCGAATGAACCAATTCGTCGCACCTACAAGCTTCATAATCTCAATTTCTGTACTTCTTGCATAAATTGTAATCTTAATCGTATTCGAAATTAAAAACATTGCTGTGAATAACAGACCGGCAATTAAGACCACTCCGATGTTACGTCCAATTTTCACCGTGCTGAAGAGCTTTTCAATCTGGCCTTTTCCGTACTGTACCATGCTTACATACTGTAGTTTTTCAATTTTTTTCGCCGCTTTTACCGTATCAGCTGGCTTCTTCGTTTTTACAATATATACGTCCTTCAGCGGATTATCCTGCTCAAACAGCTCGAAAGACTTGCCGCTCTCTCCAAAGCTTTCAATTACACGCTGTAATTCTTTTTCCTTAGAAGAAAACTTAATAGAATTAATTTCTGGAATACCTTGAATACTTGCTTTTAAGGCCTCCTGATCCTCTTTAGTAGCGGCTGGATCAATGTGTACGCGGATTTCCACATCATTTTCAACCTTTGAAGCAAAATAGTTCATATTCATAATAACTGCCAAAAATACACCAACCAGCAAGAGTGTAATTGTAACAGCACTGATAGAAGCAAATGTCATCCAGCCATTCCGCGCTAGACTTTTCGCTCCTTCACGCAAATGCCGGGAAAAGGTTTTAATCTTCATAGCCGTATCCTCCCTCAGCCTCGTCTCGCACAATTTTTCCACCTTCGATTGCGATTACGCGGTTGCGAATTGTATTCACAATATCAGCATTATGAGTTGCCATAATGACCGTTGTGCCTTGCGAATTGATCTCTTTAAAAATATCCATAATATCCCAAGAAGTGTTCATATCCAGATTCCCTGTCGGCTCGTCTGCAATTACAACCTTCGGCTTATTCACAATGGCGCGGGCAATCGCTACGCGCTGCTGCTCGCCGCCGGAAAGCTGATTTGGAAGCGATTCGGCTTTATGCTCGAGTTTCACAAGCTTCAATACTTCCATCACGCGCTTCTTAATCACTTCTGGATCCTCTTCAATCACCTCTAAGGCAAATGCCACGTTTTCATATACAGTAAGCTTTGGAAGAAGACGATAGTTCTGAAAGATTACGCCGATTTGACGACGGAAATATGGAACATCCCGCTCACTCAACGATTCAAGCGAAATGCCATTTACGTTAATAGAGCCCGTAGTCGGCTTTTGCTCGCGGTACATCATCTTAATAAAGGTTGATTTCCCTGCACCGCTCGGTCCAACTACATAAAGAAATTCGCCCTGCTTAATGTTCACGGAAATCCCATTAATAGCTTTTACGCCGTTTGGATATGTTTTATATACATTGTTCATTCTTATCATAATTATACCACCCGATCAAACATATTTTCCCTTCGACATTTTCCCAATCTATACGACAAATTCCCTTAAATTCTACACAAAAAAAATAAACGTATTTAGCTACGCTCCTCATTGTAACATCATTATTTTTCAAATGCGTCTACATTTTTATTACAGTTTTGTTACAAACAAAAAACAAGGGGTATATTTTCCCAAATAAAGAAAACCCGTCAATTGACGAAAACAGAGGCATAGTTGCACTAATACTTTACACTTAAAATTCCCGCGGAGGAGAGAGCCTTTCTTAGCTAAAGATGATAAAACCTTCTGCCTTAAGCGGCAGAAGGTTTTATCATTTTATTTTTTTTGGGAAAGCCATTCTGCAATCTTGGTTGCATCGTCGCCCTTAACAATCCCAGCCGGCATGCCGCCGCGTCCTTTTAGAATAATCTTCTCAATTTCTTCTTGTGTGTATTTATTTCCAACCTTTTGTAAATTTGGCCCAATTTGACCTTGGAGATCATTGCCGTGACAGCTTGCACAGCTTTGCTGATACACTTTATCCGGATCTGCGCCGCTGCTTGCTGCTTGATTAGAGGTTGAATCAGAAGATGTGTTTTCTTCCTTGTTCCCGCATGCGCCCAAGCTTAGAATAAGAACTGCCCCTGCAACAAGAGCTAGCAATTTCTTGTTCATTTATTTCGCCTCCTAATTTGGAAAGAGTTTTATCCCATCTTTTTATTATAATAACCCTTCTTCGATTTAAAAAAAGAATTATGCTCTGCTAAAGCCTTCCCCAAGTACCTCTGATGCATCCATTACAATGACAAAAGCTGAAGGATCAAGACGCCGCACAAGTTGTTTCAATTTTGTGAACTCCCGTTGATGCACAACACACATCAATACAGGGCGTTCATCATCCGTAAAGCCGCCCTGTCCTGGGAATCTTGTCACACCACGGTCGATTTCCTCAAAAATGCCGCGTCTCACTTCCTGCTCACAATTCGTAATAATGAGCGCTGTTTTGGATCGACTAAAGCCGACTTGGACGATATCAATTGTTTTGCTTGTTACATATAAGCTCAGCAGGGCATACATCCCGCTCTCTAAGCTGAACACCATTGCAGATGTTGCCACGATCAAGCCATCGATGACTGCAACGCATATCCCAAGACTAAGTCCTGTATACTTATGAACAATTTGCGCCGCTAAATCCGTTCCGCCTGTAGAAGCTTTCCCGCGAAAGACAATCCCAAGACCAACGCCAACACCAACGCCGCCAAATAAAGCACCAAGCAATGGTTCATGTGTCGCCGGCTGCAAATCCCTTGATAGATACACAACGAAAGGTAAAAACAGAGTGCCTACAAGCGTTTTTGCCCCAAATTGCTTACCGAGCAGTATAACCCCCGCAATAAACAACGGGATATTAAAAGCCCATTGTACATAAGCAGGCTGCCACCCAAATACTTCATACAAAATCGTACTAATGCCGCTTACACCGCCCGAAGCAATTTTATTTGGCAATAAAACTACGTTAAAAACAATAGCTATAATAGCAGAACCAAGAAGAATGTACACATATTCTAAGATGATTGCTATCCTTGGATGATAATCTACTTCATTCCGTTTCACGTTAAAATCCTCCAAAACAAAATGTATGTCTCTTTGTATACATACTAATATTTTTCTATTTTCTGTCCTGCCGAAACCGGGAATTGCAAGAAGGATTATCGTAAGCCTCCTCTGTATATTCCTTAATTTTCGACTTTTTACAGCAAATATGTATGTCGGTTATGATATACATGCCATTCATAAAAAGAGAAGCTGTCATCCAACTTCTCTTCCCCTTGCACTCCCCGACATAGAGAGAAGATAGAGATTCCTTTCCTCTTTCTCCCCATTCGCCAACATCGCGTTGGCATTTTTTATTAGCCAATAGTAAGGCAAGTTAGCTGCCTGCCCTATTTATCTATAAAAGAACCTCGCCGCAAAAGGAAAAAAGACCTTCCATGGCGAGGAACACAAGGAATGCTTCCTTGAATTAGCTTGCGCCGAACCGCGCGTGTTGTTTATCCTCCGGAGCTGAGTAATCGGCTCCGCTTTCTTATGCCATACGGGAGCGTAGATATGCGTCAATGAACGCATCAATTTCGCCATCCATAACTGCCTGTACATTTCCGATCTCGGTATTTGTACGGTGATCCTTCACAAGGGAATATGGATGGAAAACGTAGGAACGAATTTGGCTGCCCCAGCCGATTTCCTTTTGTTCACCGCGAATTTCATCCAATTCCGCCTGCTGCTCTTCCAATTTCTTTTGATAGAGCTTCGCCTGTAGCATTTTCATTGCACGCTCACGGTTTTTAATTTGTGAACGCTCTGTCTGGCATGTTACAACCGTATTTGTAGGAACATGTGTAATACGAACAGCAGAATCCGTCGTATTAATATGCTGTCCGCCCGCACCGCTCGCTCGGTACGTATCGATTTTCAAATCCTCAGTGCGGATTTCAATTTCAATATTGTCATCAAACTCCGGCATAACCTCGCAGGATACAAACGATGTATGACGGCGGCCTGAAGAATCAAATGGAGAAATACGCACAAGGCGATGTACACCTTTTTCGGCTTTTAAATACCCGTACGCATTATGTCCTTTAATAGAAAGCGTGACGCTCTTAATACCCGCTTCGTCACCCGGCAGATAGTCGAGCGTTTCTACTTTGAAGCCGCGCTTTTCTGCCCAGCGCGTATACATGCGCAGCAGCATGCTGCCCCAGTCCTGCGACTCTGTTCCGCCCGCACCCGGATGCAATTCTAAGATCGCGTTGTTTTTGTCATATGGATCGCTTAGCAGCTGCTGAAGCTCAAATTCGTTCATGTTTTGCAATAGCACACGAACCTCACGCTCGAGCTCCTGCTTCAGTTCTTCATCGTATTCTTCCTTCACAAGCTCATATGTTAATTCAAGGTTTTCATGCATTTCATTCATTTCGTTAAACTGCCCAACCTGCTCCTTTAGCGCATTCGCTTCGTTAATAACAACCTGTGCGCTTTTTTGGTCATCCCAAAAGCTAGGATCAGACATCGTTTCATCTAATTCCTCAATGCGCTGCTCTTTGCCAGCAAGGTCAAAGAGACCCCCTAAAGTCCGCTAATCGCTTAGCCATTTTCTCTAACTCTTGCCGAATTTCTGCTAATTCCATGTTATCCACCTCTATATTGTATTTGAAGACAGCTTACTCACAAAGCAAACTCCCTCTGCCTAAGCAGAGAGAGTTTGCCCGCATGACACTTATATGTTGTATCTTCCCTCAAATCCCTGCTTGAAGTCAACCATTCACTCGAGGAAAGAAGAAAACTATGCCTAACTTTATTCTAAGGCACCGTGACAGGCCTTATATTTCTTGCCGCTGCCGCACGGACATGGTTCATTGCGACCGATTTGCTCACCCTTGACAACAGGCTTTTTCTTTACCTCACCGCCGTCATCTTTGGGATGAACAGCCTCTCCTTGCGCAACCTCTTGACGCTCTAAGTTGTTTTCGATTTGCGCCTTCATAATGTAGCGGGACACTTCTTCTTCGATTGCCGCAATCATTGCCTCAAACATCGCAAAGCCTTCCATTTGGTACTCGCGAAGCGGATCGATTTGACCGTAAGCGCGCAAATGAATACCTTCGCGTAAATGATCCATCGCATCAATATGCTCCATCCACTTCGAATCAACAACACGAAGCACAACTACCTTCTCAAATTCACGAAGCTGTTCATACGGAAGCTGCTGCTCCTTTGCATCATAATGCTCCTTCACCTTTTGTATGATGACCTCCGTCATTTCCTCCGGAGCAAGGCGGCGCAGCTCGTCCTCTGTTACATCGCCTTCTTCAAGAACAGTTGTCTCAAGGAAAGTAATTAAACCTTTTATGTTCCATTCTTCCTCAAGATCCTCTGCTGTATGAGCCGCTACAGCTCTTTCAACCGTACCGTGCATCATACCTTCAATAATCGTGCGCAGGTTTTCTGCTTCGAGTACATCTTGACGCTGCTTATAAATAACCTCGCGCTGCTGACGAAGCACATCATCATATTGCAAAAGCTGCTTACGGGCATCAAAGTTATTGCCCTCAACACGTTTTTGCGCGGACTCTACTGCACGAGAGACCATTTTACTTTCAATTGGCTGTGCATCATCCATACCAAGACGATCCATCATCATTTTCATGTTATCAGAGCCAAAGCGGCGCATCAGCTCATCCTCCATAGATAAGTAGAACTGCGTTACACCCGGGTCGCCTTGACGTCCTGAACGACCGCGCAGCTGATTGTCAATGCGTCGGCTTTCATGGCGCTCTGTACCAATAACCGCAAGACCGCCAACTTCCTTCACGCCTTCTCCAAGCTTAATATCCGTACCGCGCCCCGCCATGTTTGTTGCAATCGTTACCGCGCCCTTTTGCCCGGCATCCGCAATAATCTCCGCTTCACGAGCATGGTTTTTTGCGTTTAATACGTTATGGCGCACTCCCTTGCGCGTAAGGATTTTCGAAATCAGCTCCGATGTTTCAATCGCAACTGTACCGACAAGAACAGGCTGTCCTTTGCGATGGCGCTCGACAATGTCCTCTACAACCGCGTTAAACTTGCCCTCCATCGATTTAAAAATTAAATCTGGTCGATCATCACGCTGCACAGGGCGATTTGTCGGGATTACAAGTACGTTCATGTTATAAATATTGCGGAATTCCTCCTCTTCCGTCTTTGCTGTACCAGTCATACCAGCAAGTTTTTCGTACATACGGAAATAGTTTTGGAATGTAATCGTCGCAAGCGTCATGCTCTCATTTTGAATTTCGACGCCTTCCTTTGCCTCGATTGCTTGGTGCAAGCCTTCGCTATAACGACGCCCCTTCATTAATCGACCTGTGAATTGGTCAACAATCACAATTTCGCCGTCCTGCACAACGTAGTCAATATCGCGCTGCATAACAACATGTGCACGGAGCGCTTGATTAATATGATGCAGCAGCGTTACATGCTTTAAATCAAACAGGTTTTCAATATGAAACGCTTTTTCTGCCTTTGTGATGCCCTCTTCTGTCAGCATAACATTTTTTGTTTTTTCATCATATGAAAAATGAACTTCCTTATTAAGCGTGCGAACAAATGCATTCGCAAACACATACAGCTCTGCTGACTTTTTCGCTTGTCCAGAAATAATAAGCGGTGTACGCGCTTCGTCAATTAAAATCGAGTCTACCTCGTCAATAATTGCAAAAGAAAGCGGTCGTTGTACACATTGTTCCTTATACAGCACCATGTTATCGCGTAAATAATCAAAGCCAAGCTCATTATTTGTCGTGTACGTAATATCAGCTGCATAGGCCGCTTGCTTTTCCTCACGGGATAACGAGTTCAAGTTTAGGCCCACCGTTAGGCCGAGAAACTCATGAAGCCTTCCCATCTCCGTTGCATCACGATGCGCTAAGTATTCATTTACTGTCACAACATGGACGCCTTTTCCTGTTAAGGCGTTCAAATATACCGGGAGTGCAGAAGTTAATGTTTTCCCTTCCCCCGTTTTCATCTCGGCAATGTTTCCTTCATGAAGAGCAATGCCTCCTGTAAGCTGGACCGGATACGGGCGCATGCCAAGGACACGCTTCGCAGCCTCACGCACAACTGCGAATGCTTCTGGAAGCAAATCATCCAACGTTTCACCTTTTGCGAGACGTTCCTTAAATTCTGGTGTTTTTGCCTGCAGCTGCTCGTCCGATAAAGCGGAAATCTGCGGCTCTAGTGCTTCTATCTGATCCACGATTTTTTGCATACGGTTAATTTGACGTTGATTCGTATCAAACACCTTTTTTAAAATACCAATCATGGCAATACGCTCCTCTTTTACTGAAAAATTTTTCGACTGAACTAAGAATGCTATTTTATCATTGCTTTCACCATATAAAGATTAAAAACTTCCCTAATGGTTCATTTATATACATGATATGAGGACTTTTAAAATAAGAACGAAAAGTACGGATAGGCTAATTGTAACACTTGCATTAAAAATATGCCAATACTATAGGAAAAGGACAAACGCAGGGGGGAGGTTGGGGATCTGACTAAACGATAGTACACAGAGTCTTGCGGAGCACATCGCATTCATTAGACAATGCTCCAAAAAGTTCTACTTTCTGATCTCATAAGAAAGGCACGATCCATTCGGACCGTGCCCGTATAAACGATTATTTTGTCTCAATTAAGCCGTATTTTCCATCCTTACGTGTATACACAACACTTGTTTCATTTGTTTCAGAATTTGTAAACACGAAGAAGTTATGTCCTAGCATGTTCATCTGCAAAATTGCTTCCTCAATATCCATTGGCTTGAGGTCAAATCGCTTCGTACGCACAAGCTCAATATCATCCTCTTCCACAATCTCCTGAGCTGCAGCTGCTGTTGCTGCTACTGCGACCTTTTCACGCACTTTGCGATGTACCTTTGTTTTATGCTTACGAATTTGCCGTTCTAATTTATCAACAACCAAATCAATTGCTGCGTACATATCTATATGAGCTTCCTCGGCACGAAGCAATAAATCTGGAAACGGAATGTTCACTTCCACACGTTGCTGATCAGAATACACCTTAAGGTTTACTTTAATTTCCGGGAATGTATCAAAATAGCGATCAAGCTTACTTAGCTTCTTCTCTACATATTCCCTTAATGCTGGAGTTACCTCAATATTTTCACCGCGAATGTTGAATTTCATAGATGAACTCCTCCTTTCAGGCTATGTATTACTATATTCGACGGTGATGTCGAATATCCCTTCCACAAATCGTGAAAATCACAAAAAGTGCTTCAGATTCCACGAATTTTGTTGAAAGAGCGAGTATACTACCTACTTAGAGTATACCTCATAAACAAGACAAAAGCTGAACACAAATATGAATAATTCGTTACATACTAAGAAAAGCGGCATTAGCCCGTTATGCTCCCGCAGTAAAACAACCCGTGCATAAAACGCGCGGCAGGCGAAGCTTATTCACAAACGCTTTCCATGCATCCCCCCTTAAATAAGGTTTTTCTTTTAGTAAAGACAGCCATTTTACAGCCAGAGTATCTAGGTACATGATCCCTTACAATCATAAACACTACTAACACCTCACATGCGTAAACTCTTATTTTTTTATAAAATTGGGAAAAAACAACTGTATAGAGGGAATCATTTACATATTAATTTTCTAAACAAGTTACTGTAGAATATTGTCGAAGGGAGGTAAACTATGCTTCGGGATTTATTGGTGAATGCTTTTACTTTACTTGCTTATTACCTTCTTGTTGGAAGCGCTATGCTGCGCAAAATTGAGAATATACCACTATCGTTACGTACGCACCTCATACCAGCAATTTCCTCAGGCGCTTTAGGGATTACACTCATGTATTTCTCTGTTCAGATAGACAGCGTACTGTTTGATTTACGGCATATTTCGATAGTTGTCATCGCTTCATTTTCAAGTATTCCTGCTTTATGGATTTGTACCGGCATAATGGCCCTAGCAAGATTGCTTTTCTTTCAACCGATTGAAACAGCTGCTGCTGCCTCTTTCTTCATTATACTTATGGGGATCGGTGCCCATCTATTCGTACGTTTTATACAAACATCTGCTTTACGCTTTGCGATGATTTTGTCTTATACAACTGCACTGCAAATCATTTGGTACTCAATTGGTCTATCCAAGCACTTGTCCCTATACGTACCGTTTATAATTTCATTTGTTATCATTTCTTTCCTAGCGGGCTACTTATCCTATCTTGTCCTTACAAACAGGCTGCAGCAAATTCATCTATCGCATACATTAAGAGAAAACAACGATAGGCTGCAAAAGCAGCATAGAATGCTTGAGGATCAAAACGAAGAGCTTATGATGCAGCAAGAAGAACTGAATAAGATGGTTGCACAAGTACAAGAGCATAATCTTAGGATGGAGATGACCAATTTGCAGCTAGAAACAAAGCAAGCCGATTTGCATATCCTTCTTTCGCAAGTTCAGGAGCAGGAGCGGCATTACCGCCAGCTTGTAGAATGGCTGCCAGATGCAGTCTTCATTTACCAGAAGAAAAGAATTGTATATGCAAACAACATCGCTGCTTCTATCGTCGGTGCTGCTTCTCCAATGAATCTAATTGGCAAAAGTGTTCTCGAGTTTATCCTGCCAGAAAACCTTCAAGCTGTACTTGATAGCGAACTCATGCGAAAGGAAAAGAATGATTCACAGCAGCGTATTGAAACAAGGCTCAATCGCTTAGATGGAAAAATCATTGATGTGGAAGTGTTCGGCCGGGAAATTTCATTTCAGGGCCATCCAGCTATGCTGGCTATTTTACGTGACATTAGCAGCCGAAAGGATGCAGAGCGCACTCTTATGGCTGTGAATAAAACATTAGAGATGCTGGCGCATGCCGACGGCTTAACCGGCATTGCCAATCGACGCTATTTCGATAGTTCTTTAGAGCAGGAATGGGCAGACTTAGAAAAAAATAGAGCACCCCTTTCCCTTATTTTATTTGATATTGACTATTTCAAGCTATATAACGATCACTATGGCCACCAAAAAGGGGATGAAGTGCTCCAAAGGATTGCACAAGGTGTAACAGATAGTTTAAGCGGAGTTAATTGTCTATTCGCCCGTTACGGAGGAGAAGAATTTGCTGTCCTGCTTCCTAATACAAAAGAGGCGGAGGGGCGGGAGATTGCTGAGATGCTTTGCTCAGCAATTGAAGGGCTGCATATCCCTCATAAGTACTCTCAAGTAAGCGACAGCGTCACCAGCAGCATTGGAGTGGCTACTGCGCAGCCTGGGCAATTCAAGAGCGCGAAGGAGCTAATTGACGCTGCTGATCAAGCTCTATATACAGCAAAAAGAAACGGAAGAAACCAGGTGGCTGCTGCCTCTTATGCAGTCCCAATAAAAAGGTGATATATACTGCTTTATGCAGCATACATCGCCTTTTTGTTTTTCTACCATCTCAATATACGATTTGACCCTTCTGCAACCTCGTGATAAACTTACCTAGGTAAGTATATTGGTAGATAGGGAGAGGTAACGTGTCAGACCATCATAGTTTATTTCACTCAATTAACCAGCTGTCCCGGCAGCTGACAAAAAGAATAAACGAAGCCCTGCAGCCGTTCGGATTATATAGTGCACAATGGTCCGTTTTGTACACGCTGCATATAAAAGGCACACTAACACAAACGGAGCTGTGTGAGTATTTATCTGTAGAGGCGCCGCCAATGACTCGGACGATTCAGCGTCTCATTAAGCAAGGGTACGTGAAGCAAGTTCCCTGCAAGGACAAACGTGCGAAGAAAATTGTGCTAACGGACGAAGCAATCGCTGCTTTTCCAAAATGGGAGCAGGCTATTTTGCATACACATCAATCACTGCTTGACTCACTGCCTGTCTCATCACAAACGCAGTTACATATGCTGCTCTCTGATTGGCTCAAGGAACTTCGGCTGGAGGAGGAGAGAATATGAGTTCAGAAAAACTATGGACAAGAAACTTTATTAGCATTTCCGCCAGTACACTGTTTTTATTTTTAACGTTTTATTGCTTGCTTGTGATCTTACCGCTGCATGCATTAGAAGATTTGCACGGCCGGGAAACGGATGCAGGACTCGTTGTCACAGTGTTTCTGCTTGCATCCATTCTCATAAGACCGATTGCCGGTCAGTGGCTTGGCCGCGTCGGGAAACAACAGCTGCTTCTTGTTTCTTTATTTTTGTTTTTGGCTGCAGATCTTGTTTATTTCTTTACCAATTCCATGCTTAGTCTGCTCGTGCTTCGCTTTATTCACGGTATTAGCTTTGGAATTGTAACAACTGTTTGCGGCACGATTGTGGCTGACTTAATTCCAAATTCGCGCAGAGGAGAAGGCATGGGCTATTACGCCATGGCGATGAATCTGGCAATGGTCATGGGGCCATTTATCGGACTAACAACCTTTTATAAATGGGGAGCGAATGCTGCCTTTATCATAAGCAGTATCTTTGCCCTTTTCGCTTTGATTCTCGGCGGATCCCTTCGACTGCCGAAGGAAGCACAGACTATAACAAATAAAACGCAAGCAGCCTTTAACATCAAGCATTTATTTGAGACCTCTGCCGTCCGCATATCCGTAACCGCAGCTTTTTTCTCGTTTGTGTATGCCTCCATTCTTTCCTTTGTATCGGTATATGCAAAGGAAATTGGGCTCGAAAAAGCATCCAGCTACTTTTTTGTTGTCTATGCTGCTGTTATGCTGTTGTCAAGACCGTATACAGGAAGATTATTTGACAAACGCGGTGCAAACGTCATTATATATCCGGCTATTGTTTTCTTTGCAAGCGGCATGCTGCTTCTTAGTCTGGCGCATACAGCCCTTCTGTTCCTGCTCGCAGCAGCTTGTATCGGTCTCGGCTGGGGAACAATGTTTCCATGCCTTCAAGCGCTCGCCATTCAGAAAGCAGAGCCAGCGAGAAGAGGAGTGGCCACCGCAACCTTTCTTTCTATCTTTGATACCGGGTTTGGCATTGGTTCATTTCTAATTGGCCTGGCTGCAGTTCATATTCAATTAAGCTCTTTATATCTGTACTGCGCCCTTCTCGTTTTAATCGGTATTGGTGTCTATTATGTATTAAACGACAAACGCCCTTCTGTCTCTGTTCGTTCACAGCAGCGCAGACATAAGATATCTAGCAGCGAGCATAATCAAACCGTTTAGAAATCTCATCAGCTGTCTTTGTAATAAGCTTCACTAGCTTTGGAGCAGTATACTTGTTGATGCGCTGCACCGGACCGGCAAGCGTCACGCAAGCAACAACCTGTCCTTTTCGGTTCCGAACGGGAGCCGAAAGAGAGGATCCTCCCTCATGCAGTTCCTCTTCGCAAAAGGAGAAGCCTTGCTCTTTAATGCGCTCAAGGCGTTTAAGCAGGATGGCGGGGTCAGTAATGGTTCTTGCTGTATATTGCTCCATCCCTCTTTGCAAAAAGGAATCGATATAGCTCGAGGTCTGGTACGCAAGCAAAACTTGTCCACTGCTCGTGCAATGGGCAGGATTTCGTTTGCCGAGATATGAAAGCAAACGAATAGGATGAGAGCATTCAATTTTATTTAAGTACATAACGTCAAAGTCACGCAATACACCGATATGGGCCGTCTCATTGGATTGCTTAACGAGCGATTGCAGTGCAGCATTCGAAGCAGCATACAGCTTAGATTGCCCAATCACAACATGGCCAAGCGCCAAAACAGATGCTCCTAGACGGTATAATTTTGTATTCGGGTCCTGCGTAATAAATCCCTCTCCCATAAGCGTTGTTGCCAGTCTATGCGCAGTGCTATCTGCAATTCCAAGCCGATCGGCCATCTCATAAATGCCAAGCTCAGGCTCCTCTACTGAAAGCAGCTCCAATAAACGCAATGCATTTTCTAGGCTTGTAAAACGCATCCCTACTCCCCCCTGTTATCCTCATTGCACATTCTCTATGTATCCAAGCTTTTCAGAAAGCTTCCGTCTTGAAATTTGCAACGCTTTTACATATGAAGAAAAACGATTCTCAGTCATGCGCTGCATAGGTCCAACAACGCTGATTGCAGCAGTTACCCCTCCTGTGTAATCGCTTACAGGAACAGCAATGCTTACTACTCCCTCATGCATTTCCTCTACGGCAATATCATAGCCGCAGCGTTTAATTTGCATAAAGTTTTCGAGCAAAGCCTCACGATTTGTAATCGTATTTGGACCGTAAGAGCGCAGTTCCTGCTGCAAAAACCTATGAATAACATCCTTCCCTTGATACGCAAGAATTACCTTCCCTGCACTAGAGCAATGCGCGGGATTGCGTTTGCCAATATCGGAAAGAAGGCGAACCGGCTGCCTACATTCTACTTTATGAAGGTAGACGACATGGTATCCTTCGAGCACATTAATATGAACCGTTTCACCGATCTTTTCTGCCAATCTCTCTAAAATCGGCAATGATTCCCGATACAGCTCTGTTTGTGCTGTAATAACACCGGTTAAGCCAAGCAAAGCCCAACCCAGACGATATTTTCCGTTCTGCTCTCTCTCCAAGTAACCTTGCTTATGCAGCGTGGCAATTAAACGGTGTGCACTGCTTTTACTCAAACTGATTCGATCAGCTATTTCGGTTACTCCCCATACAGGCTCATCCGCTGTAAACAGACGTAGAATCCTCATTCCATTTCGAACAGAGCTAAGAGAATAATCACGCTTTTCCATTGTAGCACCCCACAAAAAAGTTCGGCATGTTCTGCATACAAGAATCATGGTCTTTCATTTGGTACATCCATATTATAACATAAATTCAAGCAACATTAAAAACGTTTCCAATAGTGAGAAAATAGAAAAAACAGACGTTTCATTACACCATCTATCCCCGTTCCTCTAGTAGAAGCTGTGCAGACCAATCAATTTTGGAAGCGTTTACTTTTATATAAAAATCTATATAAAGGAGGAAATAAAATGCGCACTCAAGTTGGAATTATCGGAGCCGGCCCGTCTGGACTCATGCTATCTCATTTGCTTCATTTGCAGGGAATCGAATCTATTATTATTGAAAACCGAACACGTGAGGAAATTGAAGGTACGATTCGAGCCGGTGTGCTCGAGCAAGGTACAGTAGATTTAATGAATGCAGCAGGCGTTGGCGGGCGGCTGATGAAGGAAGCTCACTTTCATCACGGGATTGAGCTGCAATTTAACGGACGCAGACATCGTATTAACATGCATGAGCTAACAGGAGGAAAACAGGTCACAGTATATCCGCAGCACGAGGTGATTAAGGATTTAGTCGCCGTCCGGATGCGGGCAGGAGGAAATATCCTGTTTCGTGTAAGTAATGTAAGTCTACACGACTTGGATACAGATTCACCGAAAATTCGCTTTCGTCAAAATGGTTTAGATGAAGAAATTGTTTGCGATTATATCGCCGGCTGTGATGGCTTCCACGGTCCGAGCCGGCCGGCTATTCCACAAAGCATCCGCAGCGAATATCAAAAAGTTTATCCCTTTGGCTGGCTCGGGATCCTAACAGAAGCACCGCCATCCGCACCTGAACTCATTTACGCCAGCCACGAGCGCGGGTTTGCACTTCTTAGCACACGTTCTCCAGAAATTCAGCGCCTATACATTCAAGTTGACCCGAGTGATAACATAGCTGACTGGTCCGACGACCGTATTTGGAGCGAATTGCATACGCGGCTTGCGACAAATGACGGCTGGAAGCTGATTGATGGTCCTATTATTCAAAAAAACATTGTAGCAATGCGAAGCTTCGTCTGTGACCCAATGCAATATGGCAAGCTATTTCTTGCTGGTGACGCAGCACACATCGTTCCGCCAACCGGAGCGAAAGGACTGAACCTCGCAATGGCCGACATACAGGTGCTGGCGCGAGCTCTTACATCCTTCTACACATCCGGCAGTACAAATCTATTACAACGGTATTCTGAGATTTGTCTACGCCGTATTTGGAAGGCAGAGCGATTCTCTTGGTATATGACAACAACGCTCCATCGCCACAGCAACTATACGCCATTTGAGCATCAAATTCAGTTAGCTGAGCTTGACTACGTTACATCGTCCAGGGCTGCAGCGACAAGCCTGGCCGAGAACTATGTCGGACTGCCAATGGAATGGCCTGAGGAGGCAGAGCTTTTAACATTAGGCAAATAAGTCATAAGGCAATTACAACAAGCCCTTCCATCCTCTTTGTCAGAGGCATTCCAAAGAAACAAAAATCGAGATGGCAAGTCGCCATCTCTTGTTAGAAGGCGATTCATCCCCTCCCTATTCACTGAGCCTTGCCCTTCACGTTCCTTGAGGAAGGGGTGTTCTCGCCTATTTTTTGATAAAACTGTGTTCATGTATACTCTTTTACTGCAGTAGCAATCTCCGTACTTGTTGCCATATCAACAAGTACGTCTCTCCCTAATTATGCTCCACAGTCCACTCCAATTGAATACTTAATATCTTAACCAAATTCTCATTTCGCCTATGCCTCTGTTACCCCAAGTGAAGTAAGGAATAGCCTTCATCTTTATCGGCTTTCTTGCATCTTCAAAGGCAGAGTATAGTTGGTCTGTTTCTTTACTATCCTTTATATAAAGTTAATCGTTTAAGGATTCTAGTAAAAGAATTTTAGGACAATTGCAATTAAACGTCTCAATCTTTGACATGCTGCTGGTGCTATGAATCTAGAGAAATTGCATAACTAGCAATTAGTACTTTTCTGCTTGAGCGATCATATACCATTCCTTTATACCGTAAAGGATCTGAAGCAAGGAACTCTCCCCTGCAACACCTTGATATATCCAAACAGTGCTCTAAAAAAGGCGTCTCCAAAAGGCTGTGCTTGACGACCTTTTGGGACACCTTTTTGTTGATTATATCTTTCTTATACATTAACCTCCGGACCAATCTTTACTTCCTTTGCATCTGAATGCTGCAGCTTATCAAAGCTTCCGTATTTCTCTTGAATTATTAAAATTCCGATTGCCGCCACAATGCTTGGAATCGCAAAGTACATGAATATGCTTTGCGGCTCGATGCCTGTCGCAAGAATCATACCAATGATTGTCGGTGCAAGGATGGAGCCGATACGGCCGATTCCAAGTGCCCAGCCTATTCCCGTTGCCCTTACCTCTCTTGGGTAGTACTCAGAAATGTAAGGGTTTGCAATATTTTGCGTTCCAACTGTGCAAGCGCCGCCAATCATAATTAAAATATAAAGGAATGCTGTGCTAGATGTGGTGCTTAAAGCAACAAAGCAAAGTGCGCCAAGCAGGAATAGTGCTGTTAATACCTTTTTGTGTCCAACCCTATCAGCTAAATAACCGCCGATTAAAGCACCGCCAATTTGTCCTACACATAATACAAGGTTAAATGACAAGCTGGAAGTAAGACCGAAGCCAGCCTGCTGCATAATTTTTGGCAGCCATGTATTCAATCCGTATACCATGAGAAGACAGCAGAAAACAGAAACCCAAAAAGCAAATGTACTGATTGCACGATTTTTCTCAAATATCTTTTTGATTGGCATACCCTTTGCGTGTTTCTCTGCAGCTGCGAATTGAAAGTCGTCTGTTTCCTTATAGTTTCCGGTTGGATCTACTTGGTTTAAAATTCCTACTAGCTTCTTTGTTTCTCTTTTCAAAATGTACAAGGAGATGGATTCCGGGAAATTTTTCATGAAAAATGGTAATGCAAGGAGGGGAATAATTCCGATCCAATATAGTACCCTCCAGCCAAAATCAGCTACAATATACATTCCAACTAGAGAAGCGAGAATACCGCCAATTGAATAACCGCAATACATTGTCGCAACGATAACTGCTCTGTTGCTTTTTGGAGAATATTCCGTCATTAAGGAAATTACATTTGGCATTAAACCACCCATTCCAAGCGCTCCAATAAAGCGCATTACCGTGAATAAGGCCGGGCTATTTGCAAAGCCAGCCAGTAAATTAAAAACACTCAATAGGAACAAGCAAATCGCCAGCGCCTTTTTCTTTCCGATTTTATCGGCAAGAGGTCCAAAAATGAAGGCGCCAAGCATCATTCCAACCAAGGAATAGCTGCCAATTGCCCCTGCTTGTACTGCCGTTAAATTCCATTCCTTCATCATCCAAGGCAGGCCTACACCATACATGACAATGTCGTAGCCATCAAAAGCGATTGCAAAAAAGCACCAAAGATAAACAGTCAAATGAAAGCGGTTAAATTTACTTGCAGCTACTACCTCTGAAGCATTAACAGTGCGCAATACAATTCCCCCTATTATTTTATAATACTCTTTCTGTAAATCATCATATAATCGCTATGTTTCCTATACAACACCAATGTTCCTTTATACGGAATAACAAAAATAAATTTTTCAAAATGAGAGTTATACATTTGATAGAGTTGTAAGAAATGAAAGATAGATTGCGGATTGTACTGAATCATAGAAGGGGCCGCTATTATACCCGATATGGGATTGGGGAGCTAAGGGCTGTCTTACAGTATGTATCCTTACAGCTCTTGCTCCCATTGACAGAAGCAGCGAATTCATAAAAACATACTTAAATTCATAACCCCTAACACAGCCTGATCTGGATAAATGGTACGGGCGGCAATTTGCCACTTCCCTTCCACGAATTGAAACACATCGTGACGTTCTCCAGAGAGCTGCTCCAAATGTAAATCTGAAGCTCTGCTGCGCAGGAAAAGAAAGCTGCTTGTTACCTCATATTCATCAGGCTGTGTACCTGGCTCAACCAATACGTTTGTAATAAGATGACGCTGCCTTGTCGGCGGATTTTCAACCCATGCCGATGAGGTGCGGAGGCGCTGCACTCTTGTTGTAAGCGATTTCTTTGTTTCTTCAAAAAACGCCATTTCATCTAATATATCTGATCCATCCTTTGTTTCCGTTGTGACGCGCATCGGCATGCGATATACGATATCCTCACTTAATAGATCAAGCCAGTCCTCATACCTGCGATTGTCCAGAAAATGCGCTTCACGGGATAATACATTCGTAATCTCATAGTGCAGCTCAAATGGAGTGAACAGCTTAGAGCTCATCGACGCACCTCCTCTGATGCAGGCATATCCTTCGTCAGCATTTCCAGCCAAAACTCATGCATGCTTCTTGAAATGGCATCTGCATAGCACGTCGGATACGCAATGCCCGGCCCCGGGAAGCTTTCATCCGGCTCCAATCCGCCAAAGCCCATTAAATAATTGCACAGATTGTTGTAGCTCAGCTCCTTGTCGCGTGCCATTAGCCCCTTATTTGCCTGTACCATTCTCGCCCAAACCTCCGTATCATCCTGCTCCAGCGTCCCTGAAGGCCCAAATGAGCCGAGATATCCCCTATAAGCAGCTTCCTTGTAATCCTCTGGTGCAGCCTTATCAATCATAAACCAGCACCAAACCTCAACCTTATCCGGCCCTAACGGCCGCCAAACGCGGAAGTTTAAGTAATTATGCAAGTGTCCCTCCGTACCATGAACAGGACTTACAAAAGAGAGATTAGGGAATACCCCGCCGACAAATACAGTTGTTTTTGACAAAACCTCGACCTGGCTCGGGCTTAGGTTTTTCTCAAACATCGGCCACATAGATTCTGGCAATCCTTGGAACTGATAATGGGATCGGCCCGTTGAGGATGTAATGACATTAATACCATGACCGTTCTTCATCACAACCTGATGGCCGTAACCTGCATATAATGGATCCTTTGGGCTAATGCCCATCTCTACAGTGGAGCGATGTGTCGTTTGTACATGATATGGGTCTGCTGCAAAGTTTTCACTCGTTGCCTTCCAGTTCGCCTGTGCAACCCAGCGCTGTGGAACCCCTCTTACCTCCATGCCGCCGTCGCTTCTGCCAAGTAAAATATCAAAATACCATTTCATTTCGCCGAGATATTCCTCAAGCGGCATCGCGTTTGGATCAAGGTTTCCAAAAATCATGCCCTGATATGATTCGACGCGCGGAATCGGGCGAAGGCCCCACTCATCCTTCTGCATTTCCTCCCCGTACACCTTATTACCGGCTACAATTCCAATAAGTTCCCCATCTGTATTAAAGCTCCAGCCATGGTACGGACACGTAAACGTCTTCTTATTGCCTCGGTCGGCTGTACATAGATGCGCCCCGCGATGTGTACAGGAATTAAGAAATGCCTTGCACTCTCCTGCCTTATTCTTTACAAGCAGCACAGGATCACTGACCATCCAGCGTGTCACATAGCTTCCCGGCTTCTTCAGCTCGGACTCATGCCCTAAGAACTGCCACGTACGGCCAAAGATTGTTTCCATCTCTAGCTCATAAATATCAGGATCCGTGACGACCCACTGCGGCATCAGCCCCTCCTTCATTTTATCCTTGAGCATCTGCAATGTTTTATTATCAATTCTATTTTTTCTCATCATGCTGATCTGCCCCCTTAGTCTTGTACGTTCTATTTGATCCGATACAATTTGATGCGCTGCACTACGCTCTCCTTTATCCCGGACTCATGTACCCGCTTTCAAAAATGAACATGCAAGAGAAACGCATATAAAACAGGATGACACTTACTCTGACTCTACCGTTTGCAAGGCTCCATTCTTTTCTAATGCAACACTTTGCGGCGTGAAGGTCATGACAACATTCGCGCTGGCTGATGACTGGCCGTAGCCGTAATAGGTGCTTGTATAGCTGCCCTCGAGTACACCCAAAAGCATGGCAATATGACGCCCGCCCGACTCCACACCTGCAGCTCTTGCATATTGCGGCAGCATGCGCCACGCAGCCTCCAAATCGTTATTGTTTAAGTACTCTAAAAATTGACGATCCATCGCCTGCTCTGCCAAGGTTGGGTACAACTCCGGGCCTCGCAGCAAATTATGTGAAAGAGCACCGCTGCTTACAAATACAGCGCGCTTATTGCTTTCGCGCAGCACCTTGCCAACCAGGCGGCCCCATTCATATGTTTCTTCTAAACTCGCAGCCCATGTAACTGATAAATCAATAACAGGGATATCCTCATTCGGGACAAGGTAACGAAGAGGCACAACGGTACCGTAATCCCATACATACGTTGGATCATTTACGCCAATAACAGTAAGCCCCGCCTGACGTCCTGCTTCAACAAGCTCATTTGCTAAATCAGAATCCCCTGGATAGTAATATGGAACATCTGAAATAAGCTCCGGACATTCGAACGGCGTTAAAATCCCTTTATGCTCCGGTGTTGCATCTACAAAGTGATGAAAGCTCGAGAGCCAGTGACAAGAGATAAGCACAACTACATCTGGTTTTACATTTGCAATATCCTTTGCAGCATGATGCATACCAGCAACAAGCTCCTTTTGAAAATCTGGAGTCCGATCTTCAAAGCACATTCTTGGCGTATGAGGGACGAGCAATCCTAATTCAAGTGTCATAGTATTTCTCCCCATTCTTTATTTTTTATTAAGAAAGCAAGCCTTTTACTGCCTTTCTATTTGTCTTGCTTCGACCCTTGGCTCCTTATGGTCAAATATCCCTTTCCCTTCAAAGCCAAACGGCAGCTTTGATAGGAAGAAATATCTGGCTTTCGGAGCCGTGCAGTCGACTCCGCTTTTCTATTTTTCAGACATAGGTATTCCGCCGGCACCCCAATGTGTTTTTGGAATCTCCGTTACAATCACACGGACTGTCTCCTTTGGCACCTCAAGCGTGGCGGAGATGGTCTCTGTTACATTCTCAATAACTCTCTTAATCTTTTCTTCCGGCCTTCCTTGCAAAATTTGAATATTAATGATCGGCATATAATCCTCCGCTAGCTTTAGAATTTCTTATTTTTCCACTTGAAATGAGACTTCTCCTAAACCATCTAGCTTCGCCGATACAATGTCCCCAGCTGTAAGCATAACTGCACCGGTTACGCCACCCGTTAAGATAACATCCCCTGCCTTTAATTTTTCTCCTTTTCGCGCCAGCATATTGGCAAGCATTGCTACAGAATTGGCTGGATGCCCCACAACAGCCGCTCCAGCGCCCAAATCTTTTATTTCACCATTAATCGAAAGCGTCACGCCTACCAGGTCAAGCTCGATGCCGGCAGGACGCGTCAGGCGGTTGCCAAGCACAACGCTCGAAGAGGAGGCATTATCAGCAATAACATCAGGAAGCGTAAATTTAAAATTCTCATAACGGCTGTCGATAATCTCAAGCGCCGGCACTACATAATCTGTAGCAGCAAGCACTTGAGCACCAGTTATGCCAGGCCCTTGAATATCCTTTCCTAACACAAAGGCGATTTCCGCCTCCACCTTCGGATGAATAAAATTCGCCATTTGAATCGTTCCGCCGTCCGGTACAACCATGTAATCAAAGATATAGCCGTAAATCGGCTCTTCCACATTCATTTGCTTCATTTTTGCTTGGCTTGTTAATCCCATCTTCGGGCCGACGATGCGATGCCCCTCTTCTAGCTTCATCGCCACTAGCTCTTCCTGCACCTTATAGGCATCCTCAACGGTCATGTCAGGATAGTCGGCCGTAATGCGAATCACCTCGCGTTTTTCAAGCTCTGCCTTATGCAGAAATTCAGCTGTAGATCTATAGTTTAGCGCATTCATTTCGCATCCCTCCTTAGCGAACGGTCTCTAGTTTTTTCTTTGCAATTTCTGCCGCCACGTCTACAATCATATCTTCTTGTCCGCCAACTACCTTTCGTTTGCCCAGTTCAATTAAAATATCGCGGGAATCAATGCCAAGTCGTTTTGCGGCGCGCTGTGCGTGAAGCTGGAAGCTCGAATATACGCCAGCATAGCCAAGTACGAGACTATCCCTTGTAATTTCCTGCGGCACCGGTAAAATCGGCGCCACAATATCCTCTGCCAAGTCCATCACTTTATATAAATCTACACCCGTTTCGATACCTAAACGATCCAATACTGCAACTAATACCTCTGTTTGCGTATTGCCGGCACCAGCACCTAGGCAGCGCACACTGCCATCAATGCGTGTTGCTCCCTCCTCAATCGCAGCCAGTGTATTTGCCATTGCCAATGAGAGATTGTTATGACCATGAAAGCCAATTTCCACGCCAACACTTTGCTTCAAAGCACGAATGCGCTCCCTTACCTCATGAGGAAGCAATGCGCCTGCAGAATCGACCACATACACAATATCAGCACCGTAGCTTTCCATTAATTTTGCTTGCTCAACCAATTTGTCAGCAGGAGCCATGTGTGACATCATCAAAAACCCAACCGTCTCCATGCCTAAATTCTTCGCTAACGCAATATGCTGGGCAGACACATCCGCCTCCGTCACATGAGTCGCAATACGAGCCATTTTTGCTCCAAGACTTGCCGCCTGCTTTAGATCCTTCATCGTGCCGATTCCTGGAAGCAGCAATACAGCGATTTTGGATTCTGTGCATGCGTCCACAGCTGCCTCAATTAGATCGAATTCATTTGTGCGGGATAGTCCGTACTGTAAGGAGGAACCCGCTAACCCATCACCGTGCGCCACCTCAATATAAGGAACACCCGCCTGATCCAAGGCCTTCGCAACCTGCGTAACCTGCTCTACTGTATATTGATGCGCAATCGCATGGCTGCCGTCTCGAAGCGCTACTTCAGTAATCATAATGTCACGTTGTTTTGTCATTGTTTTCCCCTCCTTACACGGTTTGCTTTGCCGCATGATGCTTGGCAAGCTCTTCTGCAACCTTTACAGCCGAGGCTGTCATAATATCAAGATTTCCGGAGTACTTTGGCAAATAATCCCCTGCTCCTTCTACTTCAAGGAATACCGTTACTTTATTTCCTTCAATAATCGGCTCTGTCCGCAAGCGATAGCCTGGCACGTACGATTGTACTGCTTCAACCATCTTCTGAACCGAACGGATAATCTCTTCTTCGTTCATCGTTCCGTCTTCTACGAGCGCATACACTGTATCTCTCATCAAAATCGGAGGCTCAGCAGGGTTTAAAATAATAATGGCTTTGCCTCGCTTGGCTCCGCCGATCACCTCAATGCCGCGAGACGTTGTTTGCGTAAATTCATCGATGTTTGCACGTGTACCAGGACCTGCACTTTTACTTGAAATGGTCGCAACGATTTCCGCATATTCTACCGGACAAACACGATTGATGGCATGAACAATCGGAATCGTAGCCTGCCCGCCGCACGTAATGAGGTTTACATTATCCGCTTCTATATGCTCACGAATGTTAACCGGAGGAACGACTAGCTCCCCTACCGCCGCAGGCGTTAAATCTAATACAATCTTTCCTGCTTCCCGCAGCATCTTTGCATGACGAATATGCGCCTTCGCAGAAGTAGCATCAAACACAATATCCGCCAAATCCGGCCGCTCCAAAAATCCTTTTAATCCCGTATCTATCACTTCATAGCCTCTTTCCTTTGCGCGGCGCAAGCCGTCCGACTCAGGGTCAATCCCGATCATTGCTGTTAATTGCAGCACATTGGAGCGCTCTAGCTTCATCATTAAATCTGTTCCGATATTTCCGGAGCCGAGAATTGCTGCCTTTACCTTAGACATACATATATCCTCCTCTTTCTCGCAATCTATCTATTTAGAAAACCGTACGTTGACTTCACCTAAATGCGCAAATCTTGCCTGAAAATAATCCCCTGCCTCCGCATTTACCGCAGCAGAAAGAGCACCGGACAAAATGACTTCCCCAGCCTTTAATGTAATGCCGTATTCAAACAGCTTATTAGCTAGCCAAGCTACACAAACGGCTGGATTGCCAAGAGCTGCTGCACCGACGCCTGTATTGATGATTTCACCGTTTCGATATAACACCATACCGATTTGCGCCAAATCAATCTGATCGACCGGAACCGGCTTACCGCCAAGCACATACAAACCGGAAGATGCATTATCAGCAATCGTATCCTGCAGCTTAATCTTCCAATCTGCAATGCGGCTGTCGACAATCTCAAGCGCTGGCAGCACATAATCCGTTGCTTGGATCACATCTAACACCGTCACACGCGGTCCTGTTAAATCTTTTTTTAGCACAAAAGCGATTTCGCCCTCTACCTTCGGCTGCAGTATACGCTTCATCGGAATCTGTCCGCCATTTTCTATGACCATATCATCAAGAAGATGACCGTAATCAGGCTGATCTACACCAAGCAGATTTTGCATCGCCAAGGACGTTAACCCAATTTTCTTGCCAACAACAATCCGGCCCGCCTCGAGTCTCTTTTGAATGGTTACTAATTGCACCTGATATGCTTCCTCAATCGTCAAATTTGGCTCAAGCTCCGTGAGCGGGGAAACTCCCCGCCCCGATATCTCTGCCTGTTCTAAATATCCGGAAAGCCGGACCGCTTTATCTACATCAACTATGCTCATCACAAGCTCCCCCTTATAGCTTAATACAAATATTGGACAGCTCACTGTAGAACTCAAAGCTATGAGCGCCGCCCTCGCGTCCGATTCCGCTTTGCTTCATGCCGCCAAACGGTGTACGCAAATCACGTAAAAACCAAGTATTTACCCAGATAATACCGGCTTCAATTTGCCCTGCGACACGATGTGCACGGCGCAAATCATTCGTCCAAATGGAAGCGCTTAATCCATAGTGCGTATCGTTCGCCTGTGCAACAACCTCCTCCTCGAAGTCGAACGGAATCACCGTCACCACAGGTCCGAAGATTTCCTCGCGTACAACGCGGCAATTGCGGTCTAAGCCGGTAATAATCGTCGGTTCAAGGTAATATCCCTTCTCTAATCCCTCCGGACGCTTGCCGCCGGTTACAATTTGGCCGCCCTCTTGAACAGCTAGTTGAATATAGCTGTTCACACGCTCATAATGCTCTTCCGATACAAGAGCGCCTACCTTTGTTTTTGGATCGAACGGATCGCCCACAACAAGCTCCTTTGTTTTTGCAGCAAACTTCTCTAAAAATGCTTCGTAAGCCGGGCGCTCTACATAAATACGGGAGCCGCACAAGCACACTTCACCTTGATTAATAAAGCTTGATTTTAATGTTGTTTCAATTACTTCATCTAAATTAGAATCCGCAAAAATAATATTTGGATTTTTGCCGCCAAGCTCATAGGAAAGCTTTTTCAATGACTTGGAAGCGGCCTGCATAATGATTTTTCCTGTCGTTGTTTCACCTGTGAAGGAAATGGCATCCACATCCGGATGCTCTGTTAAAGCGGAGCCGGCAGAATCAGGGCCAAAGCCATGCACAATATTCACTACACCATCTGGTACGCCTGCTTCCTTGCAAATCTCTCCAAGCAGGGTAGCCGTCATTGGCGTGAGTTCAGCCGGTTTGATCACAGCTGTATTTCCAGCCGCTAAGCAAGGAGCCAGCTTCCAGGTCAACAATAGAAGCGGCAGGTTCCATGGGTTAATCAGGCCGACGACGCCGACCGGACGGCGAATTGCATAGTTGATTGCCACATCATCCATCTGATATGCTTCAGTTCCTAACCCGCGCAAATAATCAGCGAAGAAATGAAAATTGTACGCAGAACGCGGGATATCAATTGTACTGGATAACCAATACGGCTTGCCTGTATCTAACGATTCAAGCTGTGCTAATTCATCCTTACGCTCAAGAATAATATCACCAATGCGGCGGATAACTGCGATTCGGTCGTTTGTTGTCATCCGTTTCCACGGCCCGTTTAATGCTCTTCTCGCAGCCGCTACTGCAAGATCGATTTCTTCTTTCCCTCCCTCGGCTACCGTTCCGATAACCTCTTGTGTCGCCGGATTTACATTTTCAAAAGCCTTGCCGTTTAGTGAAGCGATATATTGACCATTAATGAAATGCTTACAATCAATTGCCGTTACCTTTTGTTCTGTTGTCGTTTGCATCTGCATAAAATAACCTCCTCAAATTATGAAAAGATATGATGTTGTAAATTTATAGTAATTTAGGTTTGTTTATCATACAACACCATAGTTCTTATATACGGAACAAAACGAAAAAATTTTGTACTTTTCTTAATATTTAAACGAATTGAGTTTCGTGCTACAATCATATGTACACTATAGAGAAATTCAGTTCTTCTATAAGCAACATAAAAAGGAGGGATATAGAATGGAGACGAAGGTAAATGAAGAATATTTATTATCCTCAGTAAAAAACGCACTTCGCCTGCTGCGCAGCTTTTCACTTGATGCACCAGAGAAAAAGGTGACGGATTTAGCAGCTGAGCTTGGGCTTGGAAAAAGCACCATCAGCCGTCTATTAAATACGTTAGCTAGTGAAGGCTTTGTTACAAAGGATCCAGAAACGCAAAAATATCGACTAGGCCTCACAATTCTCAACTTAAACACTATTGTCACATCAAATCTGGAAATCAACCGAGAGTCTCAGCCCATTTTGCAGCGCCTTGTTAATGAGATTGGCGAAACAGCAACTATTGCGGTGCTTGAGGATACAGATGTCGTCTATTTAAATCGTGTAGAATGTAAGCATCCTGTTCAAATTTTATCGCACATCGGCAGAAGGAACCCCCTTCATTGCACAAGTACAGGAAAGGTGATTCTTGCACACCAGAATAAGGACTTTATTGAAAAATATCTGGATGAGGGCTTGGAGCAATATACAGTGAACACTATTACAAATCGTGATACCCTTCGCACAGCATTAAAAAGCATCCAGGAGCAGGGATATGCAATCAGCATTGAAGAGCTCCGGGAAGGTGTTGCATCCATTGCCGCTCCTATTCGGGACTATACAGGCAAGGTCGTATACGCGGTAAGTATTATCGGGCCTGTTCATCGTATGAATCCGCACAACCTCTCGATTATTAGCAAGGTAAAAAACGCTGCAAAGGAAATTTCCGAAAAGCTTGGGTACTGGAGGCCATAATGGCTTCTTCTATACATGTAAAGGAGCGTGGTTTGTTTGTTCGATATACATACTCACTTTATTCCACAAGATGTATTGCGTTGGCTCAAGGATCATGAGCATACAGTTCATGCAAAATGGGAGACAAAGTCACCGAATCAGGCTGAGTTTTTAACGGTAAACGGAAAGTGGGGATTTGAATTAAAGGAGTCGTTTATCAATTCTTCCTTGTACTTGGCGGAGCAGCAAGCTGCAGGCGTATCCCACTCCCTTGTTTCTCCTGTTCCCCAGCTGTTTATGTACGATGTTTCGGAGGAGATTACAAGCGAGGCTGCCTGCGTGTATAATGAAGCCTTAGCTAACTGGGTGCAATGCAACAATGAGCGTTTATCCGCTTTAGCTACTGTACCGCTTAACAGCCCCATTCGAGCGGCTGAGGCGCTGCGGCATGCGATGGGCCGCGGCTTACATGGCGCAATTATCGGTCCTGGTCTATCGGATGCAATGCTAACAGATGCACGCTTTACCCCATTTTGGGAGGAGGCAAACTACCAAAGAGCTATCATTTTCATTCATCCGCTTCTTTGCGAAGATCCGCGGCTGAAAAAACGGATGATGCCGAACTTAATCGGGGTTCCTTGGGAAACCACAGTTTGCGCTGCTGATTTATTGCTGAGCGGTTTGCTTGATACATATCCGAACGTAAAAATTTTGCTCGCGCACGGCGGCGGCTTTCTTCCGTACCAAATCGGACGTTTGAACAAGGGCTACGAAAAGTGGCCGGCCGTTGCCGGTTCCTTGCATGCTCCTCCAGAAGAATATTTGCGCCGCTTCTGGTTTGATACAGTTCTTTGGAATGATGAAGCAGTCCATTATTTAGCGAAGACTGTTGGTGAAGACAGGGTCGTGCCTGGATCTGACTTTCCATTTGACCTTTGCGCTTGGCCGCCGAGACTTTATAACGAAAATGCCGTTCAGTCACTCTTACACCCAAGAACAAAACACCAAACCACCGAAAAAGCATAATAGCTTTTCAGAGCATGAAAAGGCCCCCGTTTTACAAAACGGGGGCTAATCGCTTTTTTCCCTGCTTTATATGAAGCCTGGCTGCTTATAAACGGGTTATTATAGCTTTACTACGTTCGCTGCTTGCGGACCGCGCGCGCCTTCAACGATATCAAATTCTACTTCTTGGCCTTCGTCTAAAGACTTGTAGCCATCTGCTTGAATTGCGGAGAAGTGTACGAATACGTCGTCTCCATTTTCACGCTCGATAAAACCGAAACCTTTTTCTGCATTGAACCATTTTACTTTTCCTTGCATGCCTTCCATTCCCTTCAATCTTGAATCTTGTGGTTAAGCCCACAATTTGACTATAACGGATTGAATATCAAAAAGTCAAAAATGGGCTCCATTTTTCCTCACATTGTTTCAGCTGTATACAAATGAACAAGTAATTCTTATAACTTTACCACGTTTGCTGCCTGTGGACCACGTGCACCTTGTACAATTTCAAACTCTACCTTTGCGCCCTCTTCCAGTGTTTTAAAGCCTGAGCCTTGAATTGCACTGAAATGAACGAATACATCATCGCCGCCCTCAACTTGAATAAATCCGAATCCCTTTTCTGCATTAAACCATTTCACTGTACCTTGTTGCATGCTTTCCCATTCCCTTCAATTATAAACTCATGTATAAATGCTTATCTTAACTATAATATACGAAAATGCTGAATGTCTAAGCTGTTTCATCGTAATTTTATCTAAAGATTCGACATTCGCATCATACTGCGAGGGCGTGATTTTTAGGAGAATCATATGTAAAGCCCTTCGGATGTCCTTGCTCTTGGATTTCAGCTTCAGCAAAAAGCAAGCGCTTACGACAAAACCTCCATCAAAAAAATGGAGGCGGCATTGCATTTCCCTATTTTATATGAAGCGTACGCTGCTTATAAACTGGGTTCTTATAGCTTGACAACGTTTGCAGCTTGAGCACCGCGGTTGCCTTCTGTAATATCGAAGGATACACGTTGTCCTTCTTCTAAAGTTTTGAAGCCTTCAGTTTGAATCGCAGAAAAGTGTACAAAGATATCTTCTCCACCTTCTACTGTGATAAAGCCGTATCCTTTTTCTGCGTTAAACCATTTTACTGTACCTTGTTGCATGACTCCCATTCCCTTCAATCATAAACTCGTGGAATAACCCCACAATTTGACTATAACGGATAAAGAGAGGTAAAGTCCAAACCGTCTTGTCGTGTTTTTATGCCACCATTCGACATTTGGAAGCGATTTCTACTAGATTTTAAGGATAATAGATATAGATTGTCACGATTTCAGCAATTTTCATCCTCGAAATACAGTCAAAGCATACACAGCTGCAGCTCCCTGCTCACGAAACAGCTTCCCTATTTGACGCAGCGTTGTACCTGTCGTGTATACATCGTCAATGAGCAAAATATTCTCACCGTCAAATCGAGTATGGGAGGAAAGTAAAAATGGAGACTGTGCCTGCAAGCGCTCCGCCCGTGTTTTTTTGCTCTGCTTTTCGGTGTGTACGCGCGTAACAGGAGACGGCATGGCGTACGGAAAGCAAGCAGCGAGCAGCTCCGCTTGATTGAAGCCGCGTTCATATTGCCGTTCTACGCTCAGCGGAACAGGGATTACACGACAAGAGCGCGGGAAATGCTTATACATTCGCCGCAGCTCCTTATGAAAAAGCTTAGAGAGGACAGCATCGCCGCGAAACTTATAGCGGGCCAATACATCCTTCGCCCAATCATTGTATACATACAAGGAGCGGTTCTGCAGCAACGCTCCGCGCATCGCCCCCTCTTCCCAGCGCAAGCAGTCCCTGCACACCCCTTGTTCTTGATGCGCGGCAGCAAGATGCTCCAGCGAACGTCCGCATACTGTGCACAGCTCCCCCTCTATCCGTTCTAATTTCTGTTCACACTCCCGGCAAAGAAGCTGCTCTTCTCCTTTTAACAGAAACGAAAGCCAACCAGGGGAATACGACAGCTTCTCAAAGCAAAGCAAACAATGCTCTGTCATACAAGCCACCCCTTTTGCTTCGCTTCCTTGTTCATTGTCTCAATGTGCCGCCTCGCTGCAACCATTTCTTCTGTTTTTCCGTAATGAAAATAGACAACATCGCCCTTTGGATAAGCTGCATTCCGCCCGGCTCTTCCGGCAATTTGTACGAGCGCGCTTTCCGTAAATACAGTCTCCTCAGCTCCGAGCACAGCCACTTGTAAATTAGCTACTGTGACACCGCGCTCTAAAATAGTTGTTGTAACTAATAGCGGAATATTGCCTGCTCGAAATGCACGAACCTTCTCCTTTCGCATCGGGTCCTCTGCATGCACACCTTCAATCCGTCCATCTAGTTGCTTTAGGATAGCCACAACAGGCTCAACATGCCGAATATGAGGAACAAATAAAAATACGGGATGCCCAGCAGCTGCATGCTTCTCTACCCAATGCATAACGTTTTTGGGAAGCCTGCGCCCCCGAAGCTTCCTCTTCCAGCTGCCGCACCAAAGGAAGGAAGGTACAGGCAGGGGCTGGCGATGGTAGCGCGCTGGAATGACGACTGCTTTTCGCGTTCCATTTCGCACCTCCTTCTTCCAACGCGGATTTGGTGTGGCCGTCACATAAATAACAGACGCATCCTCTTTCTTCGCATGCTCTACTGCGTACTGTAAGGCCGAATCGGCTGAATACGGAAACGCATCTGCCTCATCAATGATCAACGTGTCAAATGCGCGGAAATATCGAAGCAGCTGATGCGTCGTGGCAATTGTCAGAGGAGCCTGTACGTGCCGGCACAAGCTGCCTCCATATAATGCCGCAATCGGGATATTCGCAAAAACCTGCCTAAGACGCAGTTCAAGCTCCAGCACAACATCAGTACGCGGCGTTGCAATACAGACGCGCTCTCCCTTTGTGAGAGAAGCATGTATGCCGGCAAAGAGCATTTCTGTTTTTCCAGCGCCGCACACTGCCCAAATGAGATATTCCTCCTTCTGCTCTACCGCATGCAGAACTGCTTCTGAAGCGATGCGCTGCTCATCTGAAAGAACACCATCCCATATAAACTCTGCCTGCGTCCCGCCCCTGTCCGCTAATGGCCCTTTCCAATGAAGCAGCGAGGTACATTCACTTGTTCTGCCCATCATGACGCATCGGCGGCAATACGTGCAAATCGTTTGGCAACGTGCACAAGAAAAACATGAAAAAAACATAGGATCCTCATTACCGCATCGGGTGCAACGATATCCCTTCCCTATCCGCTTCACACTCGGCTCCTCTGCAAGAAAACCTTCTCTTTGATGCTGGCGCAGTACTTCCTCTGGGAACGGCAGCTCTCCTGGAAGGAGCCTCCTTCCCTCCAAAAATGCGCAAAGCTCGGCTGAGTACATTATTTCCCCCCTTTTTTCGCCCATTATAGCAACGCAGGCTGCTGCTGGCAAAACACGAAAAAGCCGATAACCTGCTGTGAAAATAGCAAGTTATCGGCTTCATATTGATCGTTTCATTGGAAAGCCTGTTTATTTTTAAAATCTGCCGTACCCTAGGAGGTGTGATTGATTGTAGCCGCTGCTAAGATTAGAATATGCAATACCACTATCGCTTGCATGAATCATTGTGTTATTTCCAACGTAAATACCGATATGAGATGGACCCACTTTATATGTATTTTGGAAGAATACAAGGTCTCCTGGCTGTAATTGGTCACGGCTAATGTGAGATACAGAACCCCAGTAGCCGCTTACGTTTGTACGTGCTTTCCCATATATATAAGAGATAAATCCGCTGCAGTCAAATCCGCTTGGAGATGCACCGCCGAATACATAAGGAACACCAAGATATTGCTGTGCACGAGCCACAACACCGCCTGACGCTGGAGCTGGTGCTGCCGGAGCTGGTTTAGCCTGCGCTGGCTTTGATGCTGCTGCATTTGATGCTGTTGCAGTTGGCGCTGCTGATGTAGTCATGGATGTTTCATCAGACATACGCTGCGCAAACATTGCTGCTTTTTCTAGTTCTTTTCTTGCTCTCTCATTTAAATCTTCTTGAACGAGCGCTTGTATTTTCCCTTCAAGCTCATCAATAGCCCCTTGCTTCGCTTGACGGGCTGCCGCGATTTCCGCACTTACCTTTTCCAAATAAGCGGCAAACTCACGCAACTCCTGCTCTTTTTGTAAAACAAGCTCACGCGCTGCCTTTAGCGCTTCCGTATCACGCTGCTGTGCTGCTAAAATATCCTTGTCCGATTGGAAAATCAAGCTTACAGAGCTGATGCGGTCAAGCAGATCCGTAAAGCTTTCTGCATCCACAAGAACGTCTGTTACAAGGTTTGCTTTTTGCTGGGATTGAAGTGCAACAAGGCGCTTTTTAATCACGTACTGACGCTGCTGAATCTTCTTTTCCAACTCTGCAATTTCTGCATTCTTTTGCGCAATTAACTGCTGCGTTTCTGTTAAATTCTTTTGTGTTTCCGCCTGCTTTTGTTCGTTCGCAATGCGGTCTTGCTCGTACTTTTCAATTTCTTTCTTCATATCACTGATTTGCTTTTGATACTCTTGAATCTGCTTTGCTCTCTCACTTGACTCTACTTGAACCGTGTCCTCAGCTTGTACTGCTGCCGGAGCTGTTGTCGTAAATATCATAAATCCTGCGGCAATAGCGCAAGATACAGCTTTCCAATTGTTCATAATATTCACACCTTCCCTTTCCCAAATAAATTTATACCATATTTACCAATAAAATTTGTCTTTGTTACAAACTTGTAAAATAAATGTAACACGCAGATTGTAGAATCATGAAGTATCGCTCCTAACCTTGTCAATCTATGATGAAAAACGCTTACATAGCAAGCTTTTCTCGACAAACCCTTATAAATTCCCAGTATATGTTTGTTACAATTTGTCGTAAAAAACCTCCCTAGAGGGATCCTAAACACAGCCTAATTTTTGTAAAAACACAAAAAAGGCGTAACAAAATGTTTACATTTTGTTACGCCTTTACATGTTTCCCTTACACCCATTGCTCTGCCCACTTTTGCACTTCCCGCATAACCGCCTCAAGCGCTGTTCCTTTTTCGGATAATGCGTACTCAATACGTACCGGAACCTCCGGGTATACCGTGCGCACGACAATCTCTTCGCTTTCCAGCTCCTTTAATCTCTCCGACAGCATCCGGTCACTCATATTCGGAATGATATCCGCTATTTCACGAAAGCGCTTCGGTCCCGCCAGCAGCGATTGGATAATTAAGCCCGTCCATTTCTTACTAAGAAGCGTAAAGGCAGACTCAAATTTTGGACATAATGCTGAATTGTGTTCCATATGCCCTTCACCTCCATTTCATTATAAAATAGCTTCTTATAAAAAGTAAGTATCAATGTATTATAAATTATATCCAAAATGAACAAGCTCTTACAAAAAGCATAAAAAAGCAGACTTTGTCCTTCCTGCGGCTCACCCCTTCAGCCGAAGGAAGGAGTCTTCTTATCACATTTATAAATTGAATACGTACAGCAGTATCACTTTTTATACCAGCCTAAACCGATTGTACCCTCACCTAAATGCGTGCCAATTACAGCGCCAAAATAGCTCACACCGACCTCAACATGCGGATATGCCTCCCTCAGCTGCTGTGCAAGCTCCTGTGCCTCTTCCTCTCGTTTGGCATGAATCACAACGGCCTCCATAGGTACGCCTTGACGTGCATCTTCGTCAAATAATTCTACAACACGCTTTAGCGCTTTTTTGCGTGTGCGGATCTTTTCGAGCGGGACGATTACCTTGTTTTCGAAGTGCAGCACCGGTTTGACCTGAAGCAGGCTTCCGATGAAGGCTTGTGCGCTGCTTAAGCGTCCTCCCCGCTGCAGATGGTTTAAATCATCCACAACAAAAAGAGCATCAGCTGATTGCTTAATCTCGTCCATACGCTGCAAAATTTCCTCCGGCGCTTTTCCTGCCGCTGCCATTCGCGCCGCTTCAAGTACATAGAACGCCTGGATAGCGCAGCTAATTTCCGAATCGTATGTATAGATGCGCGCTCCCTCCACCATTTGGCTCGCTGCTGTAGCTGTTTGATACGTTCCGCTAATTCCGCTTGATAAATGAATGCTAATAATAGCATCATATTCGCGCGATAAACTCTCAAACAACTCGACAAATAAACCGATCGCAGGCTGTGAGGTTTTCGGAAGCGCCTCCTGCTCATTCACCTTTATATAAAATTGGTCAGCTGTCAATTCCAGCTCCTCCTGATAAGAAGCATCGCCAAAAATAACATTCAGAGGAATCATATGAATATCCATCTGCCGCCTTATTTCTTCCGGTATGTATGCCGTGCTGTCCGTCACAATCGCCGTTCTCATCTTGCTACCATCCTTTAAAATGAATTTTCCTTCAGTCCGTATATTGTACACGAAAATAAAAAAAGGCGCATCCCTCACTGGTAATAAAAAGGTATGGAGTTATAATGATTTATTTCACAAATTTCAACAAAAAATATAGAATACATCTATATTTTTACCTTATTCGACTGACAAAAAATGAGAAAATGTTTGAAACTCAAAAAGTTCCCTTTTAGAATAAAGTTTATAGGTAATTTTAATGAATAGGAGCGTATACCATTGTTAGCACAATACTTCACTGTTAAAGGGTACGGAGAGCATGAAATTATTATAGAGAAATCCCGCTTTATTTGTTATGTAAGCCGTGCTGCTGCCGAAGAGGAAGCACAGCGCTTTATTCAAGATATAAAAAAGAAACATTGGGACGCTACCCACAACTGCTCCGCTTATTTAATCGGCGAGCACGATCAAATTCAAAAAGCGAACGATGACGGTGAGCCAAGCGGTACAGCTGGTGTACCAATGCTAGAGGTATTAAAAAAGCGAAAGCTAAAGGATACCGTTGTTGTCGTCACTCGTTACTTCGGCGGCATTAAGCTCGGAGCGGGCGGCTTAATACGCGCTTACAGCAAAAGCACAAGTGAAGGCTTGAATCATGCCGGTATCGTTGAGCGAAAGCTGATGCGGGTAATGAAGACAAAGGTAGATTATACGCTGCTTGGGAAGGTAGAAAATGAATTGCGCCAGTCTCGATATACAATCAAGGATATTCACTACTTGGAAGATGTTACCTTTGATGCTTACGTAGAGGAAGGAGAAAAGGAAGCATTCCGGGAATGGGCGATAGAACTAACAAATGGCCGCTGCATAATTGCTGAAGGAGAAATGCTGTACCTGGAGCAAGATGTTTCGGCTGCTTCAATCTAAGCTTAAAGGAGTTGCCTTATGAAAGATCGTCATCAATATATACAAGAGCGAAGAAGGGTGAAACGGAGAAGGCGGCGCATCCTCGTGGTGGTTGTGCTGCTTCTTATCATTAGCGGAATCGGATACGGCGCTTATTCCTCCCTTCACTCGTTCTTATCCTTAGCTAATATTTATAGCGGGACAAAACGGGAGAAATCAAAGCTTCGGACAGAGAATGCGGAGATCACCAAAAAACCGTTCACTATCCTGTTAACAGGTGTTGAAGATTATGCGTCGGGTGGACAAAATGGAAGAACCGACTCGATTATCTTTGCTACCATCAACCCAAAAACAAAGCAGGTCACAATATTGAGCATTCCGCGTGATACACGCGTTAACATTGCAGGGCGTAATAAGCTCGATAAAATTAACGCTGCCCATGCATATGGCGGTATAGATATGACAATGGAAACCGTGGAGGATTTTTTAAACGTTCCGGTTGACCATTATATCGAAATCGGCTTTGAAGGCTTTAAAGAAATTGTTGACGCCGTAAATGGTGTCACAGTAGACGTTCCATTTGATTTCACAGAGGGGTCCGATTTAAACCCAAGAAAAGGGATCACCTTCCATAAAGGATCACAGCACTTAAACGGAGAAGAAGCTCTCGCCTACGTAAGAATGAGAAAGCATGATCCAATGGGCGATTTTGGCCGCGCACAGCGGCAGCGGCAAGTATTAGGGGCTCTCGTTGAGAAACTTAATTCTCCTTCCATCGTGACGAAGGTGGACGACATTGCTGAAATTATCGGAAAATACGTCAAAACAGATATTCCAGTTTCCGACGGCCTGGCTCTGTATCAGAAATTCTCTGGATTTAAAGCATCCAGCATTGAAACGCTTCAGCTTGAAGGTGATGATGACTATATTGAAGGGATTTATTATTACATTCCAAGAGAAGAAAGCCAACAGAAAATACACGACAGGCTTTGGGAAATACTTGACCTGCCAACAAGCAGCTCTTCAAATGAATCAGAGTCGGATCAATAAGAAAGCTTGGGACACAGATCCCAAGCTTTTTCATTTATACTTTAGCAAAGTATAAATTCCCAGCCAGAAGCTAATTCGACGTAGCAGGAAAGTACAGTTACTCCTCTGTCTTCGCCTAAAGGCTCGCCAATCGGCGGGTTTCTTTAGAAAATGTCACAGCAGCATTTTCAATACAGCTTCATCACAAGCTTTCGCAGCAGGCTAAGCACTGGCTGCCTTCGTTTTCCAATGAGCCCGACAACTTCAGCAAATAGCTCCACCAGTACTAAAAAGACAATAAATAGCACAACGGCGGAACGGTAATTATCATATGGAAAAAAGAATGCAAACACGCCTGACAGGGCACCTGCTCCATACAAAATTAACACGCTCGTCCGATGGCTGTAGCCTAGCCGCATCAAACAATGATGAAGATGAAACTTATCAGGAGCCATAATATTTTGGCGGTTTAACAAACGCCGAATAACAGCAAAGAACGTATCTGACAGCGGAATAGCTAAAATAATAATTGGAACGAGCACGCTTGTTAGGGCAATCCCTTTAAAGAAGCCCACAATGGAAATGAGCGAAACAGAATATCCCAAAAAAAGCGATCCCACATCCCCCATAAAAATTTTAGCAGGGTGAAAATTAAATACAAGAAAGCCTAAGTTGCTGGCAACTAAAATGACGATATAGCCAATAAGGAAATACTGCTGCTGCGCAATTGCAATGGACAGCATAATAGTAAGTGCGATCGTGGACACACCGACAGCTAGGCCGTCGAGACCGTCAATAAGATTAATGGAGTTTGTAACAAGAATAATCCAAAGGAATGTAATAATATAGCTTGTTACATCTAAATTAATTTCCCCATAAAACGGAAGCATAAATTTATTGATCGAAATGCCGGATGCAATCGGTACGACCGCAGCGGCCATTTGTCCAACTAGCTTATATAAAGCAGGAAGCGCGTATATATCATCAAGCAGTCCTGTCGCAATAATAATAATGGAACCCAGCACAATACCGGAAAATCCGGGAAACGATATGGGTAAAAACAACAGTCCTGCTGCAGCACCTGCCAAAATAGCCAAGCCCCCTATGCGCGGCATCGCACGCGTATGCACCTTTCGCTCATTCGGCTTATCTACAATCCCAAAGCGGCAGGAAAGCCAAATCACGAAAGGAGTCGCAAAAAAAGCGATAAGAAAGCAGAGAAGAAATGCCTCCGCATATATAGAAAATGAAAGCATCGTCACACCTACTTTTACAAAAATGCGTATCATTATTTTTCTTCAAACGTTCTGAATTATGCTCCCTTCTTCGTATTAATATAAAAAAGCACATACTTGCTCTCACGAATTTACAAATTCCTCTATGAATAAAATAGAGTTTCCAGCTTAAAAATAGGCTTCGTAAAAGAAAAGGAGCAGCGCTTTGCGCTGCTCCTTTTTTACGAAATAAGTTTAACCCTTGGATTGTTATCTAGCACCGCCTGCAGCAGATACAGGCTTTGTTGCTTCTACATCTCTTACACCGAAATTTGCCTGCGAAGCACCGGCACACGTCCAATTGAATAATAATCCATCGCATGCTGCCTGACCCTCTCCAGTTCAAAGCAATTTCGACCGTCAAATACAACAGGCTGTCTCATAAGCTCCTCATAGCGCTCCAGCGGATACTGCTTTATCTCATCCCATTCTGTCACAAGAAATACAACATCTGCTTCTGCAATTGCCTCATCGATACTACCAGCATATTGAATATGCGGCAAAAGGCGCTTTGCATTCTCCTTAGCTTGTGGATCATATGCAACAACATATGCTCCTTCTGCAAGCAATTGGTCAATAATCACAAGTGAAGGTGCTTCTCTCATATCATCTGTATTGGGCTTAAATGCCAAGCCAAGCAAAGCTGCCCTCTTTCCTTTTAAATCCATCACCTGTTTCGCCCTCTGAACAAGCGAAGCCTGCTGCTTATTATTTACTTCGATCACTGCTTTCAGAAGCTGAAAATCATGCTTCACGTTGCCCGCAATTTGGACGAGTGCATCTGTATCCTTTGGAAAACAGGATCCGCCGTAGCCGATGCCTGCCTTCAGAAATTGACTTCCGATCCGCTTATCAAGCCCCATTCCAGCCGCTACATCCTCAATGTCGGCATGAAGCTTCTCACAGATATTCGAAATCTCATTGATAAAGCTGATTTTCGTTGCCAAAAAGGCATTAGAGGCGTATTTAATCATCTCCGCACTGCGAATATCCGTTTTAAAAACAGGAATTGCAAGCGGCTTGAACAACTCCTCAAGCACGCTTGCCGTTTGCTCATCAGCTGTTCCAATTACAATGCGGTCTCCCTGAAAAAAGTCATGCACGCCTGAGCCTTCCCGCAAAAATTCAGGATTAGAAGCAACGCTAATCGACACATCAGAGCGTAAATGCCGCTCGATGGTTTCCTTTATATAATCATTTGTCCCAACAGGAACGGTGCTTTTCGTCACTACGATCGTATCCTTAGAGGCATACATCCCTATATGAGCGCATACTTGCGTAATATATGTTAAATTGGCGGATCCGTCCGGATTTGGCGGCGTTCCCACCGCAATAAAAACAACTTCTCCCCTCTCATACGCCTTCTGTACATTCGTTGTAAAGGTAAGACGCCCCTTCATCATGCTTTCCCGCATCAATTCAGCCAGACCGGGTTCGTAAATTGGCACCTCGCCGCCTTGCAGCCGCTCCATCTTCTCTTCATCAATATCCAGACAGGTAACGCGATGTCCAATTGCCGCCAATCCGACTCCCGTCACGAGACCAACATACCCTGTTCCTACAACTGTAATGTCCATCCTACACCTCTCTAAAGGAGCTTATTTTCCTTACTGTATCCCATTACGTCTTCCCGTTTTGCTTGTTCTTCTCTACTTCTAGAGTATAAGGAAGCGACTTCTAGTACAACAAAACAGAAAATATTTTACGTTTTTTTAACATACGTAAGAAAAGCTGAATCGGACCGGTTTGCTCGTGGCGAGGGACAGTTCAATGTCAGAGTGATCCTCCAAAAAACACCTTCTAAAAAACATTGCCTTGCATAAAAAATCCCTCTTTTGCAAGAGGGATGAAATTTTCTATAGGGAATAGGGGGAAAGCAAAGTTTCTTCAGTTAAACAGCTGCATGCTTCGCTGCTTTTAATTGTTCCAATTCTCGTTCTGCCTCAGCCTGCAGGAGAACATTCGTGCTCGGCTGAAGCGGCGCCTCCAAAGTCTGGCTTGCCTTCGCTTCGGCCTCCAGCGCCCATATACGCTCCTCCATTCTTGAAAAGCCTCGCACCGCATTGTCAGCGCCAAAGGAAGAAACGGTTGTTTGAACTGCTTGTACCGCTTGTGCTGCATGCACTCGGGAGACTAGCTCCTGCTGCTTCAGCTTTAGTTCTTCATACTTTTCCTGCAGGTCATTCACCCTGATTTGCAAATCAGCGGTTTGCGCCTGAGCAGCTTCATATTGCTGCTTATACGCTGACAGCCTGCGCTCGTTCACAATTTTATCCTGCAGCGCCAGCTTCGCAATCTCGTCCTCATTGCGCTCTACTGCTAGATTTGCTTGACGGAGACGCTTTTCTACAACATCCTGCGCCTGAGCTACAAGAGCCTCGCATCTCTTTTCCAAACCTGCTTGCCGGGCTAAAGCCTGCTGCGCCTTTACAAGCTGCTCCTCCATTTCACGGATATACTGCTTCACCATGCTAATCGGATCCTCCGCCTTATCTAGTACACCATGCACATCTGCAAGTGTAATTCTTTTCAATCGTTTAAAAATACCCATCTTATTTGTCACTCCTTCATTTAAACATTCTGTTTTTCCCATTCATCTAAGTAATCAAGTGTATGTGAACCGAAGCTGGATGCATCTGCGGCAAAAGGAGCAGATGCAGCTTGTCCGTTTCTTGCAATTTTGTAAGTAAAATAAGCGACCGCAAGGATAAACGGAACAAGCAGGATCTTCGACATTAAAAGCGCGGCGCCCCACACCATCAACACAGCGCCTAGCCATCTGCAGAGTTTACTGCCCGTTGAAAGCTTCCATATCACCCAGCCGATTACAAAAAGGCTAGCTTGTACAAGGAAGGAACCTATGCTTAAACGCCACATATATCCATCCTCGTGCCCTCTCATCTGGCGGAAACCATCAAAAGCATGCTGCATCCATTCTTTTGCTGGCATATTTGAAATCCAGCCTTGAACATCCGGGATCATACCCTGCAGATGCAATAGTCCTCCTTGTACATGAGGAACGAAGCCCTGAAGGCTTGAGAGCCATCCCTGTACATTGGGAACGAAGCCTTGAAGACTTTGGAACCATCCTTGTACATTGGGAACGAAGCCTTGAAGGCTCGGAATTGCACCTTGCATATTTGAAGCTATACCTCGAAAGCTTGCAGCCGCACCTTGCATGCCCAATCCGCCAAACTGCTGAACGATGCTGCGGGCCGCGAAAACAACTACAGCCGCCAAAAACGCCCAAAGTAACCATTTTCCTTTTTTCATCTCTTCACCTCCTTTTCGATAAGGTAGCCTGTCTACAATTTGCATTCTAATGAGCAAAAGAGAAAATACAGTGAAAAATAAAAAAATACTCCCTAAAAAGGGAGTATGAACCTTCACCTATATTATTGTCCGTATCCATCCGGATGAGATTGATGCCATCTCCATGCCGTTTCAATCATTTCCTTAAGAGAATACTTTGCCTTCCAACCAAGCTCCTTATAAATTTTCTCTGATGATGCAACAAGCTGTGCAGGGTCGCCAGGACGACGGTCTGTATACACAACGTTTGCCTGTTTGTCCGTTACCTTCTCACACACCTCAATAACTTCCTTCACAGAGAAGCCTGTTCCATTGCCTAAATTGTAAATTTCATTTGTTTTTGATCCATTGCGCAGGCTTTCCAGCGCTAGGATATGAGCTTCTGCCAGATCTGTCACGTGAATATAATCACGGATACATGTTCCATCCGGCGTAGGATAGTCTGTTCCAAAGACAGAAATTGTTTCGCGCTTCCCTAATAAATGCTGAAGCACAAGCGGAATTAAATGCGTTTCCGGACTGTGATCCTCACCAATTTCTCCTGCCTCATGCGCGCCTGCTGCATTAAAATAACGAAGAATCACATGCTTCATACCGTATGCATCATAGAAGTTTTGCAGAATATGTTCAATCATAAGCTTTGAACGGCCATATGGATTAATCGGGTTCGTTGGATTTGACTCATTAATGATATTTGTTTCAGGTATACCGTATGTAGCTGCAGTAGAAGAAAAAATGAACTTGTCCACTTGATATTCCATCATCTTTTCAAGCAGCGTTAGGGTTGCGGCAACGTTATTTTTATAATATTTTAACGGATTGCTGACTGATTCCCCGACAAGACTGCTTGCTGCAAAGTGCATCACCGCTTCAATAGGATATGTTCCAAATACATGGTCTAAATCTGCAGGGCTGCTTAAATCTCCTTCGACGAACGCCGCTCTTGTATCAATACTTTCTAGATGCCCCGTTGAGAGATTATCAAGTACAACAACCTCATGTCCTTTATCTAATAGCTGCTTTACTGTATGGCTGCCGATATAACCAGCGCCTCCGACCACTAAAATCATCTGTTCCCCTCCAAATTCTACTATATACCGTTTATTATACAAAAAAATTCCGCGGCCTAGCTGAATGTTTTCTGAAAAATCATCCAAGCTCCCAAACAGCTAGGCTGGACGTTATAAATCCTGTATCGTTTTGAAAACAAGAAACGTATTCTAAATGAGTTCTCAAAATATCTCGCTTGATTTCTCGTGCTCCTTCAGCTTGCTCTTCATAAAATCTAGGAGCGGACGTCTCAGTTCATCATTTTGCAAAGCAAATTCGAGAGTTGTTTCTACAAAGCCAAGCTTCTCCCCAACATCGTAGCGTCTTCCTTCAAACTCATAGGCAAATACGCGCTGGATGCCATTTAAGCTTTCAATCGCATCTGTTAATTGAATCTCGCCGCCAGCGCCAATTTGCTGGCGATCCAGAAACAAGAAGATTTCCGGCGTTAGAATATAGCGGCCGATAATCGCCAAATTAGAAGGCGCTGTTCCCGGACTCGGCTTTTCAACAAATTTGCGAACCTGATAACGGCGTCCTGTTTGCTCGATTGGGTCAATGACGCCATAGCGATGCGTTTCATCTTCGTCTACCTGCATAACGCCAATCACAGAGGAAAAGGTTCGGTCGTATTCGTCCATAAGCTGGCGCAGACATGGCTTCTCCGACTGTACAATGTCATCGCCGAGCAAAATCGCAAACGGCTCGTTACCGATGAAATTCCGAGCGCACCAAACCGCATGCCCGAGTCCCTTCGGCTCCTTTTGGCGGATATAGTGGATATTTGCCAGCCTTGAGGAGGCCTGCACCTTTTCGAGCAAATCATACTTTCCCTTTTCCAACAGGTTTTGCTCCAGCTCGAATGCATGATCGAAATGGTCTTCAATTGCCCGTTTTCCTTTTCCTGTTACGATAATAATATCTTCAATACCGGAATCAATTGCCTCTTCCACAATATACTGAATAGTCGGCTTCTCGACGATCGGCAGCATCTCCTTTGGCATTGCCTTCGTTGCAGGTAAAAAACGCGTACCAAGACCCGCTGCAGGAATAATAGCTTTACGAATTCTTTTCAAGATATATCCCTCCTGTCAAGCTTTATATAAATCTATTCAAGTACAAGAATTAATCATATTCCAATCTGTTATAATTATACCATATTCATCCTTTTCATGCCTATAACTGTCGAAGCCTCGGGTATTATGGAAAATAAAAATTTCTCTTCTGTAAAAAAATCCCTCCTGTATATTCTTGCATTGTTACAAATAGGTAACGAAATTTACAAGAAAAAAAGATTGAATTCTAGGTTTTTTGTGATACGATATGTTATGAGTTGAGGAACGTATATATTGGTAGCCTGTAAATAGTTTTGTGAAAACCATTTGAAAACTATACTTAAGGGTGGGGTATGAGTGAACTCGCAAATTATTTTTGCGTTTGTAATATCCCTGATCACAGCAGTGATCGCAACCCCTGTTGTTATGAAGCTGGCTTTTAAAATCGGTGCGATTGACAAACCGAATGCCCGCAAAGTGCATCAGCGAATTATGCCTCGCCTTGGAGGATTAGCGATTTTTATCGGGGTTGCAGCAGGATATTTTGCAAGCGGATTGTATCATCAACGAATGACAACGATCATCGTAGGTGCCATCATTATTGTCGGCATCGGAATGTTAGATGATGTATATGAATTATCGCCAAAGCTTAAGCTGATCGGCCAGATTGCTGCGGCCGTTCTCATTGTAAAAAGCGGACTTACAATTGACCATCTTACCATTCCGCTTCTTGGCAAATATGAGCTTGGCATGTGGGCATATCCAGTTACAGTGATTTGGATTGTCGCTATTACAAACGCTATTAATCTCATTGACGGACTAGACGGCTTATCCGGCGGCATCTCTTCCATCGCATTGGCAACGATTGCTGTCATGGGCTTTTTAGACGGAAGAGCTATGATTTTCACACTTGCTATTATTGCATTGGCAAGTACGCTCGGATTTTTGTTTTATAACTTTCATCCGGCAAAAATTTTCATGGGCGATACAGGTGCATTATTTTTAGGATATTGCATTGCGGTGCTTTCATTATTAGGCTTGTACAAGAGCGTAACGATGTTCAGCTTTATCGTTCCCATTATTATCTTGGGTGTACCGATTTTTGATACTACATTTGCTATTATTCGCAGAATCGTCAACAAAAAGCCGATTTCTGCGCCAGATAAATCACATTTGCATCATCGCTTGCTTGCAATGGGCTTCTCCCATCGCAAAACAGTCTTGCTCATTTATGCATTTGGCATTTTCTTTAGCTTAATTGCTGTCTTGTTTAAAAGCGCAACCGTATGGGTATCGATCATCATTCTATTCGGCTTGATTTTACTCATGGAGATCGTAGCAGAAATTATTGGAATTGTGCATGAACGATACAAACCGCTTTTATCATTCTATAAGAAAATGAAGACGCGTCAGCAATCGCGCTACCAGGATATGTAAACGCCATTCCCGAAAGGGAACGGCGTTTTTTTGTTATCTAAATCTACATCTGCATCCGCTTTTCTTGTTTCCATAATCTGTTCCGTTTAGGAGAAATTTATTCGAATACAATAACAATATAACTCCATCCTATGCAAGGTGATGAACACTATGAGAAAACAACTTCTGCTCATTTACCTTCTTTGTGTGAGCACGGTTATCTCGCTTTTTTGCTTCTCAACATCTGTTAGAGCGTATCATTTTTCGTTTGCTTCACCCGTTCATACTCACCGAGAACGCCAGTCAAGCTTGTCGCCTAAATCGCTCTCACAAAAGCAATCGCGCTTCGTAAAGGAATGCGTCAATGCAGAGCTTCATTATCCCAAAAAGGTCGCCTACTTAACCTTTGATGACGGCCCAAACCAATATACACCTCACATTTTAAGTATATTAAAAAAAGAAAATGCAAAAGCAACCTTCTTCGTCATCGGCAGGCAAGTATCCCGCTACCCACAGACAATGCATCTGATACTGCAACATGGTCACTATCTCGGCCTACATAGCATGTCACATAACGCTGGAAAATTATACAACGGCGACCCTGAAATTTTACTTACAGAGATGAAGGAAACAAAGGACATTGTTGCTGCTGTAACTGGCGTACAGACAAATTTAGTACGCGTCCCATACGGAAGCAGACCCTACTTAAAGCAGCCATACCGCGACGCCCTTGCCAGCTCCCATTTCAAGCTATGGGATTGGACCATTGACACGGATGATTGGAAGCAAACGCAAACCTCCTCTTCCTTAGTCAAAAATGTGATCAATCAAAGCAAACATAATGTAGAAGTTATTTTAATGCATGACTCTGCTGTAACCGTCAAAGCATTACCTAACATCATCGCTTTTTTACGCAAAAACGGCTATGAGCTGCTTCCTTACAGCCCAGATTATCATATGGAGGTAAATTTTTGGAATGATGCACGTTTATAAAGAAAACTAGCCGTTAGGCGAAGACAGAGGCGTAGTTGCACTTTAAAATTTCCTACTACATCGAACGAGCTCCCATCTGGAAATTTAAACCTTTTTGAAAAGTAAAGAAGTCGATCGTCATTTGACAATCGACTTTTTATATGAGGGGAACAGCCTCGTTCCCTTCTCCTTCCTTAGCCAGCTTGCTTCTGACACTTGCAAGATTCACAACAGCAGTTCTTACAACAACAGCTCTCACAACAACAGTCCTTGCACCAACAGCTCTTACAACAACAGCTCTTACAACAACAGCAAGGCTCAGGCGATTTAGGGGGACAAGGTGACGAGTAGCATCCTACATACAAACCGAGCGGAACCATTAAATACTCGAGATGCTTTTTATAATATACCATCCTTATCACCTCCTACTATATTAGATGAATGCCTGTCTGAAATGGTGAATACTTTTTCTTTATAATTTTTTATCCTAGCCCCTAAAAGGAAAACGCTTTATTCTCCTGCAGAATATTCCTCATCTTCATGTCATTCTTTTTTTCTAAAAACATGTTAAATATTTCACAAACTCGCCATGTTTTCTAGTAAGCAACCGTACTATAATCTGTAGTATAGAATAGGAGATGATTTTTTATGACAACGCGTGTTTCTTGTAAAAAAGAAGTACCGGAGCTAAAAATTTTGCAAAGCCTTGCCTTTCTTGCGGTTGTTCTTCAAAGCACGCTTACCTATACAATCAACCAGCCAAACATTGCTTTGGAGCAAGCGATTATGATCGGGATGTTCTTTAACTTTGCAAAATTCTCAGCTCCTGCCTTTATTTTTATCGTAGGCTTTACGCTCTTTTATTATCATGAAAAGCAGGTTCGCTATCAGCATTATATTTTGGAAAAAGTATCAGAACTTATCGTGCCCTATATGATTTGGTCAGCCATCTACTTAATTACAACGCAGAGCATGCCATTTTTATCAAGCGGTGCGCCTTCAGAGGCAATAAAAGCGATTTTAACAGGAAGTGCAGCTCCTCACCTCTGGTATGTTGTGATGATGTTCCAAATTCATCTGCTGTTCCCTGTTTTATTTGTTCTCTTTCACTGGTTCAGCCGCAGGATACACTCTACAATCGGCTTGTATAAATTAATTGGCATTCTTGCACTCGCATACTTTTTATTAATGTGGGTATCCTCAAACTATATTTTTAACGGAGAGCGCTTAACAAACTCAATTTTGCTGCAATATACAGACCGGTCGTTTTTATTTTATTCATTTTACTTTGCCTTCGGTGGTATAGCAGCGGCAACGTTACCGAAATGGCGCAGATTTATTATTAAGCATATTCCACTTAATACATTTCTTTTTATCGCCTTGTTCCTAAAGGTGGGCTATGAGCTGCTTTCCTTTGATGGGATACGGGACATTCACTTGCAGGCATCAACATATCTGAAGCCTTCGATGTTCCTTTACATCATTTCGGAAATTATGCTGCTATATGCACTATCTATGACAATTGTAAATAGCAGAACATTTGTATACAAGCTGCTGCGTTTTATTGGGCGCTTTACGTACGGGGCATACTTAGGGCACTTCTTCTTCCTGCATATATGCGTACGCCTGCTTGCATCGTTTGCGATTCCGACAAACTCCATTGTATACGCCTTGCTTTTATTTGCTTGCACGACAGCATTATCGGTTGGAAGCATTGTACTGTTTACATTCGTACCATTTGGACGCCTTGTAGCAGGACCGGCGGTGAAACCGGAAATCAATCTTCCATTATTCCCCTTACCTCTTCCTACTCGTGTGAAAAAACAGTAGGAAAAAGGGACACGGTCCCATAGCCAGCAATTTAATAAGCAGAAGCCGAGCTTTCAGAGCAGAAAAAATAAGCCAGCTTGAAACATCTCGCATGTCCAAGCTGACTTATTTTTTTTCAAAGTATACATGTTTATCTATTTCTTTACTCCCATAAATCGCTGTGCCATCCCAATCATATGTCGTAAATCCTCGATTGGAATCTGTCCAGGCGCTGAGCTGCTTGCACCAACTGCAAAGGTCATAACTGAGCCGTACATCCAGCCCATTACCCTGCTCATACATCCGAGTTCACCCATCGAAATGGTGAGAACGGGAATGGTTAGCATGTCTGCTGCCTCTCTTGTCACCTCTAATAAAGTGAGTACATCCTGTTTGTCCAAAGGCATAACGGATGCCTTTGCCACATCAGCGCCGTAAAACTCTGCCAAAAGAATTTGCTTTAAAATCTCCGGCTTCTTAGGCGTACATGCGAAATTATGATAGGACAATACAAGAGCCTTCCCGTACTCTCTAGAAACCTCACGAACGCGCTGAATGTTGCTTGGCTCATTCGAGAGTTCATAGTCGACCATATCTATAAAATGGCTTTTGCATAACTCGCCAATAAGCTCGACTCTTGCTTCTTCTGATAAAGAGATTTGCTCCCCGCCCTCTCTATCAGAACGGATTGTAAACAGAATCGGAATACCATTGCTGTTTTCATAAATCACCTGAGCTGTCGCCAAAACTTGGTCAAACTCAGCGATATTAGTATAAAAATCAGCGCGCCACTCAATCACATCTGGCTTTTTCAACACAATACTTGTTAGCTCATCAATCAGCTCATCTGTACTCCTGCCCGTTAAAGGCGTACATACATACGGAAGCTTTTCCTCACCAAACCATCTGTTTTTCATGATTCACCCTCATAGCTTTAGATGCATGCGGCATCATTTTTTACATTCATTATGGCATACCTTCATATATCATGTATAGAGTATTCTGTATTTATCAGATGCTGCTTAACTTCGTACGCAAAAAAACCCCTGTCACAAAAAACAGGGGCTGCTGATGATATCACAATTTAGTGGAGCCATGCCAACGGGCCGGTTACGATAGAAGGGAACAAGATTAGTAGAATGAGCACAAGCACTTCCACGAGCAAGAACGGCCATACCCCCTTCATAATATCTTCCATGCCGATTTTTGCAACTCCCGAGGCTACGTTTAATACCGTACCAACAGGAGGTGTTAAGAGTCCGATACAGTTATTCAAAATGAACAAAATTCCAAAGTAGACAGGATCAATCCCAGCCTGTGTAATAATTGGCATTAAAACCGGAGTCAGGATTAAAACGGTCGGAGTTAAATCCATTGCTGTACCAACAATGAGAACTAATAGATTAATAGCTAGTAAGAGAACAATTTGATTGCCCATAAATGGTTGAAGCAGATCCGTCACAGCTGCTGGAATATTAGCAATTGAGATCATCCAAGCAGACACCATTGCTGCTGCTACAAGGAACATGACAATACTTGTTGTTTTTGCAGAAATGATGAGTACCTTGTATAAATCTTTAATCTTCAATTCCCGATAGACAACCATTCCGACGAATAATGCATAAAATGCTGCTACTACCGCTGCCTCTGTCGGAGTGAAGACCCCGCCGCGAAGCCCCCCAATAATGATGGCCGGCAAAAGCAATGCCCAGATTGCTTGCCTTGTAGCTGTTAGTATTTCTTTCAATGATCTGCGAGGAAACACCTCAACCTTCTCCTTGCGCACTACAATCGTCCAAGCAATAGTTAGGCCGACAGCAATCAAAATGCCAGGAACAATTCCCGCTGTGAACAATTTGCTAATCGAAACACCGCTTGTTACCCCAAAAATAATCATGGGAATGCTTGGCGGGATAATAGGAGCGATAATTCCTCCTGCTGCAATTAAACCAGCGGAACGATTTTTATCATATCCCGCTTTTACCATCATCGGAATTAAAATAGCGCCTAAAGCTGCTGTATCCGCAACTGCAGACCCTGATAATCCGGCAAACAAAACGCTGGCTATAATTGCTACATACCCTAAGCCGCCGCGAATATGTCCCACGGTGGACATGGCAAAGTTAATAATGCGCGAGGAAATTCCGCCAGCATTCATTAGCTCCCCTGCAAGGATAAAGAAAGGAACAGCCATCATCGGAAAGCTATCGGCCCCGTTAATTAAGTTTTGCGCAATAATTTGGCTATCAAACACATCCATATACAGCATTAAAGCAAGACCGCTTACTAAAAGTGCTAAAGCAATCGGCATTCCAAGAGCCATAACGGCAAGAAGTGAACCAACAAATATACCTAAAGACATCTATCTTCCCCCTCCAACCTTCGCATGCTCCGTCTCGTGAAACTCATTCATAATTTCTTCTTCAGATTCTTTCATTTTTGTAAGCTCTTCCACTGCATCCTTTTGGAATAATACGCGGTAAATATTAGATATAACAATAAGTCCCATACCGATACTCATAATAACGCCAACAATGTAAATATAGGATAAAGGCATTCCAGTTGCAGGAGCCGTACTCTCCGTGCTGCTTAACGTGAGCTTCCAGCTTCCATCAAGAACAAGCCACAAAATATACAGAACAATGATATTACTTACTACAAAGGCAACTCGTTTTGCTTGCAATGGCAGCTTCTTTATAAGCATATCCACACCTAAATGATTGTTATCACTTAGCGCACCAATTGCTCCTAGGAACGTCATCCAAATAAAGAGAAACCGCGCAACCTCTTCAGACCACGTAATACCGGAGCTAAACGCATAACGCAACACAACATTTCCAAATACTAGAATCGCCATAGCCGCTAAACAAATAGCAATGACAGCGCTTGTAAATTTATTGAGTAATTTAAACACTCGATTCATAGGCACGCTCCCCCTTTTACATAAAAGACGTTTACCGAACTAACGCTAGGCCTTGGGAAGGCTGGCAACGGACTAGTTGCACTGATGCTTTTTAAAGCTTCCCAGCTGGAAATCTATCATTTTTTAACGCACAAGAAAAATTTAAGGAGGATCAGCCTCCTTAAATCTATTTACATTTCTACTTATTTTGCTGCATCTACTAATTTTTCAACTAGATCTTCTCCAATTTTAGGGGCATATTTGTCATAAATAGGCTTTAGCTTCTCTGCAAACTTCTCTTTCTGTTCATCGCCCAATTCAGTAATTGTCATACCTTTTTCCTTCAATGTCTTCAAGGCTTCCATACTTTCTTCTTGATTTAGCTTGCGTTGATAGTCTTTTGCCTCATCAGCTGCTTTTTTCACTGCTGCTTTTTCATCATTAGAAAGGGTATCCCAGAACTTCTTGCTCACCATAAACACACTGGCATTATAAATATGTCCGGTTGCTGTCAGGTACTTTTGCACCTCAAAGAAGTTTCCAGTCGTTACGTTTCCAGCCGGATTTTCTTGACCATCTACAACCTTTTGCTCCAAAGCCGTAAATAACTCAGTGTAAGCCATTGGAGTTGGAGTTGCACCCAGCTCCTTCCACACATCAATATGAAGCTCGTTCTCTAGTGTTCTAATTTTCAGTCCTTTAATATCGCTAACGGACTTCACTTCTCTTACATTATTTGTGAGATGTCTGAATCCGTTTTCCCAATAGTTCAAGCCGATAACGCCAACTGCCGGCAAATCTCCAAGTAATTCCTTTCCAACCTCTCCGTCTAACACTTTATAGGCTGTTGCTTCATCCTTAAATAGATATGGTAAATCTAAGGCAGTAAAGCGCTTAGCAAATGACGCAATTGGACCGCTGGACATAGTCGTTCCTTGAATAGAGCCCATTTTCAAGCCTTCAAATACGACGCGGTCTCCTCCAAGCTGTCCATCTGGAAACACTTGTACATCAATAGAGCCTTTTGTTTCCTTTTCCAAAATCTCCTCAAACTTGTACAAGCCCTTTGTTAAGGAACGATCCTTTGGAGTAACAACCGATAGCTTCATAATCTTCACTGCTTTAGATTTTGAACCACTGTTGGCTGCCGACGATTTTTCACTCGTTCCTGAACAAGCACCAAGCAACAGTAAGCAAGATGCAGAAAGAGCACTAACTATTTTTTTCATAACATACACCCCTTAATAATAGTTTGGTAAAACATTGCATACTTACACTTGTTATGAATAGAGCTGGGAAAGAGGCTGCCCTAACACTGGAGGCCTTCATATGCTATAAAACGCCCAAAAAATGACTCGAATTTCGACCAAATGCTGTGTTTCTGTATAAATGTACTGGTTATATAAAAAGCATGAAAATGCCATCTCACAGCAGGTATTCTATGTATCATTTCTCCTCTGACCTAGGATGGCTATGATGGGAGTCTAGGCCGCTCAACGAAAAAATTGTAATGCTCCCAGCCTTTACGTTCTTTTCTTCTCGTGATTCTTTACCCTCTGGAATTTGCAGTATCATCATATTCGTCCCTATCACAGCTTTATTTGTATAATCGCTATCACCCGCTTCCTTCGTGCTGCTTTCATTTGGATTAAAAGAATGATTGCTTTGTGCAGTTTACTAGATCGATCTAATAAATACTTATAGTTAATTCATTCAGACTTAAGCGATTGCAGATCAGTCATGGGTAGGCCTTCTCTTCTAAATAAACAAATCGATTACAGTATCGTGCCTCCCAAAGCACAGACTGCATGTCCTGCTCTAGGAAGAAAGCCTTATCTGCCTACAGCCGCTTATTAGATCGATCTAATAATAGAGCCAATCTAACCTCTGGTACTCGAAAAAACCAACTGAGTATACTAGATGCACACAAGAAATAAAGCGTTTTCATAATCTTATAACAAAATTCACAGAGTTGCAATAAGGTTTCATTTAAAATATTCCAAAAATTTTTAAAATATACACAAAACCTATTGCGCGCTTATACACTCTGTCTGACATGGAGTCCGATGGAGGTAATGGTAAGTATATCTTTAGATGTTACCAAAACTAGCTACTATCACCTGCTTCCATTTATGATTTCTCTTGCATTGCTTACAATTGCTGCAGACTATGCACTTGCATTTTTCAAATACCGAAATACACCCATAGCGGCGGAAGCAGCAGAGGATGTATCACTCAAAAAGGTTTATAAAAAGCTTCGGGAAATGCTCCTAATGCTGCTCGTACTGATTGTAGTAGTTTCCACTATTCAGCATATTTTAGAAACAGGCTTTCTATTCTCTGTCGTCCTTTCGTTAGTACCTATTTCTATTATTTGGGCTGTAAGCATCGGGAAAACGAAACGATACTTCCTTATTACAATCCCTCATTGGAAAGAGAGGACAAACGGGTTATCGAATTACTTTTTTATGTTTTTAAGCGCGGGCTTATTTGTCGAAATGCTGTCACTGTCAGGACATCTAGCCTTCGTGCAGTCTGCTTTTCAATTTGCTTCTGCAAATCTATTTTCTCTATATTTGCTCATTGGGGCATATTTCCTAGTCACTTCTCTGATCGGCTTTCATCCTTTAGTTTCAATTACGTTGCTGGTGCAACTGCTGCAGCCGATTTTACCGGAGATATCCTCGATCTCTTTAGCTATCGTACTCGTCTCCTGCAGTTTATCTACGGTCATGTATAGTCCGTTTAATCTGTCCGTATCAATTCTATCTGAACAGTTAAGACTAAATTCGTATAGAATGGGAATGTGGAACATTGGATTTGCAGTATTTTACATGCTGCTCGGCATCTGCAGTGCGTATTTGTTCCATACATTTGCCTAAAAATTGAAAATTTTTTTTACAAATCCAACGAGGTATATTATAATTTTAATGGTTTTAAGCTTGAGAAAAATATAAGAAAGAGTGCTTGCGAATGATAAACGATCATACATCCCTCAGAGAAAAAAGCATCGTTTTTATCGGCTTTATGGGGGTGGGAAAGACTGCCATTGGAGAGCGCGTGGCAAAGAAATTATATAGAGATTTTATCGACATTGATAAGGAAATTGAGAGAGAGTTTAAGATGCCCGTTCGGGAAATATTTAATAGTATTGGCGAAAAAGCCTTTCGAGAAAAAGAAAAAAATATGATTAAGGATATTTGCCAGCAGAAGCTGAAAATTATTTCATTAGGCGGCGGCGCCTTTCTGCAGGATGAAATCCGGGAATTCTGCTTAGCTCACTGCATCGTTTTCTTTCTTGATATCTCTTGGGAGTCCTGGAAGGAGCGCTTAAACATCATTATCGATAGCCGCCCTGTTCTACAAGGCCTTTCCCTTGAGGAGATTAAGCAGCTATTCTATAAACGTCAAGGCATCTACTCAGCCCATCATTCTAAGCTCGGAACGGATAATCTTGCGATTGAGGAAATCGCAGATTATATCGTTGATTCCTTAAAGATAGCTTGGGATATGTATGAACCGAGGTCCAAATAAAAAACTTCAAACAGCCGAGCGTTTACAAGGCGCCCGGCTGTTTGCTTTATGAAAAGAACCGTCCTCTGCATATTCGGCCGGAGACGCTTCCGCAGGTTGAAAGGCTAGACAGCAAGGATCGATCCTATTCCTCCTCACGTTTTTTGAGAGGAATCGCGAACCACCAGCTCAGGCTCTAAAATGATCTTTCGTTGTTCTCCTTCTATATCCTTGATACGCTGGTGCAGCAAATGGGCAGCATGAGAACCGATCTGCCGCGGAAATGATGAAATCGTCGTAAGCGATGGAGTAAAAATTTCTGCTTCAGGGACATTATCAAATCCAACTACCGCTATATCCTTCCCCGGACTTAATCCAGCATTTTTCAAGCCCTGCATCACGCCAAACGCAACTAGATCATTAAAGCAAAACACAGCTGTAGGCGGATTTTCGTAACGCAGCACCTGCTGGATCGCATCCATGCCGCCTTCTCTCGTAGCAGGACTGCCAATGATAAGCGTTTCATCAAGCTCAATGCCCGCTTCATGTAAAGCACGATAATAACCTCTTTTTCTTGCCTCCCAGGCTAAGGAATGAGAGAGACCTCCAAGAAAAGCGATGCGAGAATGCCCCTGCTGCAGAAGATGCTCGACAGCCATTTGAGCTCCCGTATCATAATCAATCCCAACATAATCACAATGCAGATCCGGCAATTCCCGAACCGCAAGAACAATCGGAATATTCCATTGCTTGATTTTATCAGTGGTTTCCTTTGAGCTGTTGGAGACCGGACATAGAATGACCCCGCCTACTCGATGCTCCAGCATCGTTTCGAGAAGGCGGTCTTGCTTCGTATCTAAATCAAAGGTTGTTCCTAAAACAACCGTATATCCGTCTTCTTCTAAAGCATGGTGAACACCTATTAACAGCTCTGAATAAAACGGGTTTGCAATATCGGTAATAATCAGACCAACCGTGGAGGAGCTTTGTGATCGTAAATTTGCAGCAACGCGGTCGTAAACATACCCTAGCTCACGCATAGACTCCTGCACCTTCTTACGCGTTGCTTCAGAAATATTGGGACTGTTGCGAACAATAAGCGATGCAGTCGCACGAGAGACGCCGGCATGCTCCGCTACCTGCTGCAGCGTAACACGTGAATGTTTTTTTTGCTTCATAACCAAATCACCTGCTTCGTATATAATTCTGTTATGTATTCATTTCCATTTTTTATTTCACACTCTAGCTCTGGAAAAGCAAGAAATGAATGAGAGATTATGATTGTTGGGGAATATACGGCTATTATGTAAAATTAAACCAATCAAAAGGGGATTAAGTATTGTACTATATATTATAGGTACTCATTTCGGGCACTGTCAATGAAGAAGGAATCTCCTTCGTAAGGGTAAAAAAGGGCAGCTGTGCAAGTTCATTTCAAATTTGATAGTCAAAGAATAAGCAAGTTTAAGGAGGTGACTCATTATAAATAACAGCTTACTTAGAAATGTAGTTTCCTTGTGTTTGTTTGTGTCACTTATTATTTTGTTACAAATGAAAAATTACTTATTGATTAGCATATGGATACTCGTTACTATTTTCCTTTTTTTTGCTTTTGATAAGTTGATGAAATCATTTATTGTTACAAATCTATTATTTGGCATCGGTTTCTTTCTTTATTTGTATACGAGCTCACATTGGACCGTAAATATGCAGCCAAGAGAATTACGTATCTTTTTCAACAGGTTCTCATTGGTTTTGATTTTGGTTCCGTTATTTGCTTTATCTTTCTTTTCTAAATCCCCATTTATAAGGTATTGGGGAATGCCAAAATGGAACGAGCTGATTTATTTTCCATTCATTTGGTCAGGTTTTCACAAAACAAAAGTACAATTCTTTCTCCTCATAGCATTAGCAAGCAATATCGTTACCTTAATGCCATTTGCTATTCAAAATGGCTGGTCTTTTATCCAAGAAATCTGGTTATTAGCTATTATATTTTCAATCACAAACGCAGTGCTTGAAGAAGCGGTTTGGAGAGGGACTCTTTTAAGCCGCTTCTCAGAGCAGTTAGGTGAAAAATGGGCGGTTATAATAACAAGTTTAGGATTTGGATTGCAACATTACTCACTTGGAATTCCTTGGGCTATTTGTATTGCTTTTTCTCTTGGAGGAATGTTTTATGGAGGAATTACGATTAAATCCCAAAGCCTTATTCCTTCGATTATATGGCATATAACTTTAAATATCCTTATGGTTTTAAGCGGTTTGATTCTAACATAAAAAGAGTTCATTTGAAGACCCTTTTACCAAAAATTAATAACAATCTTTAACAGAGACACTCATGTTAAAGAAGTTGAGCACCATGATACATAAAAATAAATTGCTTTGCTCATAGTATGAGGTTCATATCACTGTATACGGCTTATTTTCAGGGTAGAAATATGTATCCATTCGAAGGAATCCCTTACTAACTATGGTAAAGTGACGATATATTCACAATGGAAGCAATCACTGCAAACCAGATCAATTATTCATTCCTTTTGATAGGAAATTGTAGTTTTCCAAAAATAAAAGGAGCTGACCAAAATCCCGCTTGCATTGGATTTTCAGGTAAGCTCCCTTTTATTTTTATCCTTGATATGTACGTTCTTCCTTCGATGGACGATAAAGCATTTGCACGAGACGATCGTACTCACGTCTTGTAATCTCTTTATTGTAAAGCTTCAACAGCAAATCTTTATGCTCTTTAGAAAAAGCCATCTTATTAATTACCTCTGGATACATGAAAATTCCCCCTATTTCTTACCACACGCAAAATAGAACCTACGTTCGTATCATATTATAAGTTGCTCTCAATTGCAAAGTAAAAATGCTAAGAGGAACAATATAATAATTTTTCTGATAATTCCAACATTATGATAACATAATTTTTACACCTGTCAAGACATATAAGATTTTGTAGAATAATTGTATAAATTTACCCTCCTTGTAAGAAAATAATGGCAAAAAGTGAAGGGGATAACAAAGATGGATACAGTCACTTTGTCGCGGGCATTTTTTGGAACATCGTTAGCATTCCATATTATTTTCGCGACACTTGGAATTGGTCTCTCGCTTATGATTTTGCTTATGGAGGTTCTATACCAGTGGAAAAAAGATCCGGATTATGCAGTAATGGCGAAGCGTTGGACGAAGGCATTCGCTATTTTGCTCGGCGTTGCAATCCCAACTGGTACGATTGTCGGCGTTCAGCTTGCCCTGCTCTGGCCCGGCTTTGTGAAGATTGTTGGGCAGGTAATTTCCGTACCATTTCAAATTGAGATTTTCGCTTTCTTTCTAGAAGCGCTGTTCATGTCCATTTACGTATATGCAGCGGATAAATTGTCACCATTTATGCGCCTGCTTTCTGTTTTTTTCGTTATGCTCGGGGCAACTGCCTCCGCTGTGTTAATTACGGCAGCAAATACATGGATGAACACACCCGCTGGCTTCTCCATGCGTGAAGACGGTACGATTTTCAATGTAAATCCATGGGAAGCCTTCTTTAATCCGAGCTTCTTTAGCGGTTCGTTTCACGTTGTCATTACGGCTTATCTATCAGGCGGCGCTGTTATCGCTGCGATTGCCGGATACAAGCTGCTAAAGCGTAATCAAAATGCCCATGAAATTGCCTACCATAAAAAAGGGCTGATGCTGGCTTTAGTCGTTACGTTCGTCTCTGGCCTTATTATGGGGCTCTCCGGTCACGAATCTGCGGTCAATCTGTATGAACATTCGCCTGAAAAACTTGCGGCAGCAGAAGGGCTATTTGAAACAACATCGCACGCACCCCTTACCATCGGCGGCATCGTGGACCCGGACACACACGAGATTAAATATGGAATCGAAATTCCTTGGGCCCTCAGCATTTTAGCAGATTGGAAGCCGTCTACCGTTGTAAAGGGATTAAATGAATTTCCGCGTGAAACATGGCCGCCTGCGTATACACATCTGTTTTTTAACCTAATGGTATTTGCCGGTATGCTGCAGCTTGCAATTGCCGCAATCGCGCTGGCATATTGGTATTTCATTTCTAAAAAACGAAACGTGCAGTTTCCGCGCTGGCTTCTTTGGACAATAGTTGCGCTTGGTCCGCTTGCTTTTATCGGTATTGAAACAGGCTGGATTTTCAGCTGCAGCGGCCGTCAGCCATGGACAATTTATCATTTCCAAAGAACAACCGAGGCAGCTACACAGGCAGACTATGTCGGACCTCTATTCTTCGTGTTTATTTGCTTATACATGTTTCTAGGGGTTTTAACAGTCATCGTGCTGCGCACCTTCTTTAGACGTAATCCGCTGAACCGGGATCTTGAAGCATATGGAGGCAAGTCAAATGCATGAAGAAAGCATTGCGATTCTCATTTTATGGGCACTCGTCTTCGCATACAGCATCCTTGGCTCTATTGACTTTGGGACTGGATTTTGGTCGATGGTATATATGAAACGCAACACGGCTGCTGGAGATATTGCGAACCGCTATTTGTCTCCCACATGGGAATTGACGAATACGTTTCTCGTCTTTGTCGTCGTTGCCTTTATCGGCTTTTTCCCAAATGCCGCCTATTCATTAGCTACTGCCATGTTCGTTCCGGTTACATTAATTCTTGCTTTAATTGCAGTGCGCAGTTCATTCATGGTCTTTTCTCATTCCCTGCCGCGCAATGAAAGACAGCTGCGCCTCATTTCAGGCATCACAGGACTTCTCGTTCCGGCCCTGCTCATCACTGTGCTGCCGGTCACAGAAGGATCCTTTGTCAAAATGGTAGACGGTAAGGAAACACTCCTGTACAAACAGCTGCTAAGCAGCCCGTCTGTGTACAGCTATATGCTGTTCGGATTAACATCTGCACTGTTTCTGTCCGCACTCTTTTTAGCGGACTTCTCTCGTGAACGCGGTGATGAGAGTGCGTACCGGATATACAGAGTGAACGCAATTATTCTCGGACCTGCCACTCTTCTGAGCGCTGTTATTGCGCTCGTCTCTGTCTCAATCCAGGGCACCGCCGGCTGGCTTCTATCCAATTTAGGGGATGAAATTATTTGGTTCGCAATCTCACTTGGATTGTTTGTCATTGGATATGCATCGCTCTGGTGGAGCAACAAGAACCACACTGAACTCGGCTGGCCTCGGATTGCGGTTCTCTCTGTCGTTGCACAATACGCCTTTGCGAGCTATGCATATGGAAAAGCGCACCTGCCGTACATTATTTTCCCGGAGGTTACGGTGTATACAAGCTTCACGCAAAAGACAACCTTCTACTCCCTGCTGATCTTGTATGCAGTCGGTATCGCCATTTTGCTGCCGGGATTTATTATGTTTTGGAATTTATTTTTGAAGGACCGTACCTTTATAGGCAGTAAAAAGGAATAGGTGATAGCCCAAAAGATACATAGATGCCTTTTGGGCTATCACCTAAATGAGACAAGTGAAATATCTCAATACTATCATAGAACAAGATCATCGTTTCATTAAGAAAAGAGTAAGCCCCATGCTAGGATTCAAAACGTATGAAACTGCTACTGCAATAGTATGTGGCATTGAAGTCATGCATATGATGAAAAAAGGGCAAGTTCACCAAAGGGTGAACTTGCCCAAAATCAGAAAGAATTCATTGGTAAACTATGTGGCATCACATCATAATCCGTAAGCTAACAAGAAGTTCATGTCCTATGTTTTGCTGAAATCATCTTTGCATCAGAACCTTTACTTATCTTTACCTTTTACGTGTGTATCTAAGAAGTCAATTATAATTTTTGTGACTTCTGGTTGCACCCAGTGCGTTCCACCATGGCCAGCATCTTTTACAATATAATAAGTGGAATCCACCCCTTTGTTAATTAAAGCATCGTGTAATATTTCAGTTTGATTTGGTGAAACCAGTGTATCTTTATCTCCGTGCATAATTAAGAACGGCGGTGCATCCTTATTGATATATGTGATAGGATTTGCCTTGGCTGCTTTTTCAGGATTATCATGAATTGAACCACCAGGCCCCATTACGGAAGGTCCATTTACCCACATAGCTTCTGGTGCGGAAGGCGATTTGTGAAGAGCCTGAACTTCTTCTGAAAAGCCATATCCGACTCTCGTTAAGTCAGAAAGACCATACAAATCTATAACTGCTTTCACATCACTGCTTTGGTCTAGACGCTCCCCTTTGTCAAATTCCTTTAAACCATTTGTTGTGCCAGCCATCGCTGCAAGATATCCTCCAGCTGAACTACCCATCACAGCGATCTTCTCTGGATCGATATTAAATTTTTTAGCATTGGCACGCAGGTAACGAATGGCCGCTTTAACATCTTCAAGTGGTGAAGGGAAAATACTTTGAGGTGTAACTCGATACTCAATACTAGCGACAACATACCCTGCCTCTGATATAGACATTCTTTGTTGTATAGACTTATCATTATTGGCTGACATGAATCCGCCACCTGGTACAAATACAACTGCAGGAAGAGCTTCTTTACTTTCAGGCTGTAAAATATCCATTTCAAGAGGAAGACTAGAATACCCATAAATAGGTTGCTGAGAGTAAATGACACCCGAAATTAAATTAATGGAATTTTCCTTAATAGGAACTTCTAATACTTTAGCTTTATTGTCGGCAGCGCTAGCAAGTGTAGTAACAGCAGCAAGAATACCGGCCATTAGTAGAGAAAAGAAGGGAACTCTTTTTATCTTCATCCACAGTATCCTCCTAGAAAATATTATAGTGATTAATGATAATAACGAATCGGGATGTTTATCAATTATAGAAATAGTTAGAGTAATTTAAGCGGTTACATAATAAAATAACCTACACTTTTACTCATAATAAATGATCCGAGAAATAATGAAAAAATTTAGTTAAAGCAGATAAGAATTAAAAGCAGAGATGCTATTGCAAGGCGTATTGATATATACGTAACACGGTAGAGAATATATATAGGCCAGCACTCCTCCTTTACAAGTCTATAGATGTATAAAACATATGAAATTTATCTTTACGCACCTATAAACCATGAATAAAAAACTCAAAAACAAGAAAGTGGTTACTGAATATCTCTATTAAATTTCTCGGTGTGGAGTTCTTTAAATATACAATTGATTCTGTTTAATTTATATAGTCATGATATACGAAAAGAAATCATTAATTCCCTTCAATCTGACTGATGCATGTAATGAAAGCCAGCCCCATCTATCTAGCAAAAAAAATACCCCCAAAACGATAGAAATGGACAAATGTCACAAAATCTTCGTTCTGGAGGACACCATAAAATTCTAACTTGATGGACGTGGAGCCATGTCCGCTTTTCTTATAAAACAAAAAACGCCAGGTCCTCATAGCAAAACAGGACCTGGCGTAAGCAGCATATGTACATGATGCAACACGTCTAAAAACTTCCCTACGCTGGTACGAACCAGATCAGGTCCAAAGGGTTAAGAAGCTTATTCGCGCTTCTCTCTTAGCCCCGCATATGAGGCACCCCTAGTATCACTTATAAAATTAATTTACACTCTTATTATACAGAAAATAATGGAAAGACAAAGCATTTTCTGAATAAGAAAAGCGAACACGAAGGAGACAGTTCTTCGCACATGGAGGAGCTTTTTGCTTCGGCGGGCGAGAACTGTCTCTACTAATGGGAGCCTTTTATCGCTTGCTCCTCTTTGGTCGAAACATCCGTTTTCGTTTCGTATTCACTGTATCAAGCATAATATGAAGGGCGCTCGTCGTGAAAACCCCAAGCACTGCTGCGCCAAGCATCGGTCTATGCGCATGGATCAATCCCGGCAGCGCACCGTCTAATACCTTAGCATCTAATATGTACAGAAACGGCAGCGAAATGACGAGTAAATACAATAGCCGAATAATGTCTCCAAGCACAATCGTATGCGTAAGCACGGACCGGTGCGGCATGACAGCCCGATACGGACGCCAAATAATGCGCAGCGGTCCCCAGTTGCGGTACGCAGAGCTTACGGTATCCAAATCCGGCGTCAAAAAGTACGTGCCAAAAACAAATCCTCCCGTAAACCAAAGTAAGAACTCCCGGCTCGTCATACCGTATGATACAAGTAAAAAAAGAACGACGGGCAGAACCAATAAATTTAATCTTGTATGTGTTCGTCCTGATGGCATCTCTAGCTTCTCCTCAACTATTTACAGGCAAGCTTATTTCTGTTCGCTTGCTCCTTCTATTTTGTGATCAATATCCGAAGTATCCGCGTCCTCGCCAAACCACTGCGAGAGCTTCTCCTTCGCCTTCCGCTTCACTTCATCATCAACATACGCCGCAGACTGCAGCAGCACTGCGCTAAGAGCACCTAAATCATCCGTATACCCCAGGCCCGCAATTATATCTGGAATCGCATCAACAGGCGCGATGAAATAAGCCAATGCCCCAATAATTGCAACCTTTACTCGCTTTGGAACATCTGGCCGCTGCAGAACATAAAACAAAAGCAAGCCTGTATAAATCACGAAATGGCCGGCTTTCTTTGCAGCCCCCTTCGTCTTATCCCAAAATGCTTCTACCGAAAATTTTTGCTCCATCTACAAGACCTCCAGTCAGATTCCCCATAATTCCTATTATATGAAGAAATGAGATTTTTTTCAAAATTGCTTGCCAATCCACCTTTAATCTAACAGGTTCCTTTCCCAAGAACAAAATGGATAAGCTATGTTATATTTAATTGTTGACGAGCATATAAACGTAATGATAAAGTTTTGTTTGGTTAATGTAAATCATTTGTAAAAATTTACACCCATTATATAGTTTCTAAACAATCCCATTTATAGTATAATACAAAAATGACATTTGATAAATTTCCCATATGAATAGAAAAAAGCGGGAATGACGCAATAGGAACGCAGTTAAAAACTTTGCATAGAGCATACTTATATGCCTCCATGAAAAGACAAACGATGCGGCTTCATTGCGGAACTCCTTTTTTCTTTTTGCATAAAAAGCTCTGCAAGGTGAGAAATAGAAAGGGTGAGGGTGAATGAAGGAATCCTTGAAAGCACAGTTCCAGAACTCGAAATTTACTTTATTGGCTGCTTTGTTCGTATGGCTCAAAACATATATCGTCACTCGTATAAGCTTTGATTTAAAATTAGAGTCGCCGATGCAGGAACTTATTTTGTTTATTAGTCCACTTGCATCGTCCTTGCTGCTAGTTGGCTTATCACTGTTTATGACGGGTAAGAAGCGAAACTATATGGCAATCTTTATGGACTTCCTTTTAACAGTTATTTTAATTGGGAACGTAATGTTCTACGGCTTCTTTAATGACTTTGTGACATTGCCTGTTTTAATGCAAACGTCCAACTTCGGAAGCCTTGGCTCCAGTATACAGGAGCTGTTCAACTACAAAATTTTATTAATGTTTGCAGACATTTTCTTCTTATTATATATCGCTAGAAAGACGCGCAGCTATGTACGTGCCGAGCGCTTGAGCCGCCCATTTAAAGCATTGTACTTTCTTGTAACAGCTGCAGTGTTCCTAGTGAATCTTGGACTCGCTGAAATGGAGCGTCCAGAACTGCTTACACGTTCATTCGACCGTGTTATGCTTGTCAAAAACTTAGGATTATATGTACATCAGGTATATGATTTAGGACTGCAAGCAAGAGCAAGCTCACAAAAGGCTTTCGCTGACGGCAGCAAGCTGCAGGAAACAGAAAACTATGTAAAAGCAAACCATGTACAGTCAGATTCAAAGCTGTTCGGCAGCGCAAAAGGGAAGAATGTAATCGTAGTATCCCTTGAATCGACACAATCATTCCTAATAGGAGCAAAGGTAAACGGACAGGAGGTTACTCCATTCCTAAACCAATTTGCGAAGGAAAGCTATTACTTTGAGAACTTCTTCCATCAAACTGGTCAAGGAAAAACGTCTGATGCAGAGTTTATTATTGATAACTCCCTTTATCCGTTAGACCGCGGTGCTGTATACTTTACACACTCAAATAACGAATTCGTAGCAACACCGGAAATTTTACGCCAGCAAGGCTACTATACAGCCGTGTTCCATGCAAACAATGCAACATTCTGGAACCGTAACATGATGTATCCAGCATTAGGCTATGATCGTTATTTCAATGAATTAGACTACAAGGCTACGCCGGAAACAAAAATTGGCTGGGGCTTAAAGGATATCGAATACTTTGATCAGTCTGTTGATATGCTGAAAACAATCAAGCAGCCATTTTACACTCGCTTTATTACGTTAACAAACCACTATCCATTTACGTACAATGATGACATGAAGATGGTCGAGCCATTTAATTCTGGTGACGGCGTCTTGGACCGTTATTTTGTAACGGCTCGCTACATGGATGAAGCATTAAAACATTTTATTGAAAAGTTAAAAGCCGAAGGACTTTATGACAATTCAATTATTGTGTTCTACGGTGACCATTATGGTATTTCCGAAAACCATAACACTGCTATGGCAAAATTCTTAGGTAAAGAAGAAATCACTGATTTTGATCACGTGAACCTACAGCGTACACCGCTATTTATTCACGTTCCAGGGCAAACGGAAGGAAAAACAATTTCCGCTCCTGCTGGTCAAGTGGATGTAAAGCCTACAATCCTAAGCTTACTCGGCATTGATACATCGAGCGATATCGAATTTGGTCAGGACTTGCTTGCTCCAGATCGTAAACCGTTTGTCGTATTCCGTGACGGTAACTTTGTAACAGACAAGTATTACTACTACGGAAGCACATTCTACGATCGCAACACAGGCGAAGTAGTAACAGTTCCTGCAGCAGAAGCAAAAGCACTGATCGACCGTGCTCAAAATGAATTGCGTATGTCTGATACTATTATTTCAGGCGACTTGCTTCGCTTCTTTGATGGAAATAAGATTCAAACCGGAACTGTAAAAACAACTATTAAAGAACAAACAGCAAAAGAATAAGAAAAAAGGCGGATTAATCGATCCGCCTTTTTCTTATTCTATCTAGCTTTTACGGGAGCAAACCAGGCCGCATCCGTCTTTCTTGTTATGGTACGTTATGCCCAAGGGAGCTAATGTAAATGCGGAACCATTGCTGACGGCTGAGCGTAAGCTTTGCTGCTTGTGCAGCTGTACGGATGCGCTCAATCTTTCCTGACCCTACGATTGGCATAATCTTTGCTGGATGTGCCAGCAGCCATGCATACATTACCTCATCTATGGAGCCCGCACCGCTTTCCTCTTTTACCTCTTCTAAAGTTTTCTTAACCCGCATTGCACGTTCTGTTGAAGCAGAAAAAATACTGCCGCCAGCAAGCGGCGACCATGCCATTGGTGCGATACGCTTCTCTTGGCACTTCTCAATTGTTCCCTTTTCAAAATGCTCAAATTGCATAACGGAAATTTCTAACTGATTGGTCACAAGCGGCATGTCAAGATAAGAGGAGAGCATTTCCATTTGCGACGGTAAAAAGTTAGAAACGCCAAATTCAAGCACCTTTCCTTGCTGTTTTAGCTGAGCAAACGCCTCTGCTACCTCCGCCGGATCCATAAACGGATCTGGACGGTGGATGAGAAGTGTATCCACATAATCTGTTCCGAAATGGCGCAAGGAATTTTCTACGCTTTGAATGATATGGGCTTTGCTTGTATCATAATGATTGACCAGATGCTCAGGATATTTAGCGGAACGAAGCTTAATGCCGCATTTTGTTACGATTTGCATCGAGGAACGCAAGGATGGCATCAGACGCAATGCTTGTCCAAACAAAGCCTCACAGCTGTAATCGCCATAGATATCTGCATGATCGAAGGTTGTAATCCCCATTTCCATGCACTCCTCGATTAATTGAAGCAGCTCCTGACTGCTCATATCCCAATCCCGCAGCCGCCACATCCCGTGCACAATACGCGAAAATGATACTTTTTCTGAAAGCTGTACTGTTTGCATATGTATAATCCTCTCTCCTTTAGAATCTCCTCTTTATTATAACAAAACATTTCTTCCTTTCTCTTACAAAGGATTGCACCCTCATCCCCTATACAAAAGCTTCACGTTCACTTTACAGGGACTTCATGTTCATAGCTTATACTAAATTTGTCTAGATGATGTCCCTAGCAGGAACAGCAACCCTTTTTACACGGTAGTGGATCACACTACGCACAACGTTTTTCATCGAAACGTTGTCTTTTTTTACGAAAAATTAGCAGGATTTTAAAAAAAAATGCCTAATTGTATTCAAAAGAGCCTTGTTTCATCTTAATGCGAATAGAAATGGGGAGAAAATACATATGAGCTATGAACCAATTGTATTATTCGGAGAACACTTTGTAGATACGAGACAAGCAAAGCCTTCTATCGACATGGAGGAACGCGGTTTGCAGTTCGGTGATGGCGTGTATGAGGTAATTCGATTGTACGAAGGTACATTTCACTTATTGGAGCCTCATTTAGCACGCTTGTACCGCTCCATGGAGGAAATTGAACTCACCCCTCATTTTTCAAAAGCACTGCTTGTGAAATGGTTGTACGAACTTGTGGAGCATAACAAATTTACTGGAAATGGCACTGTCTATTTACAGGTATCACGCGGCGTTCAGCCCCGCAATCATGTATACGCTTCAAATATCAAGCCAATGCTCTATGCCTATCTTATCAAAAAAGAACGCCCAGCCGATGCGATGCTCCGTGGTATTCGCGTTTGCACAGAGCAGGATATCCGTTGGCTTCGCTGCGATATTAAATCACTCAATTTGCTTCCAAATGTCATGGCAAAAACAAGTGCGGAACGAAAAAGCTGCCAGGAGGCTCTGTTCGTCCGGAATGGTATCGTTACGGAAGGAAGCCACTCAAACTGCTTTATTTTCAAAAACGGAACGCTCTATACACATCCTGCCAATCACCTTATTTTAAATGGCATCGTCCGGCAATATGTCCTCTCTCTCGCTGCAAAGCTTAGTATTCCTGTTCAGGAGGAGATATTTAGCGTACGAGATGTACTGCAGGCAGATGAATGCTTTATTACAGGAACAACAACAGAAATTACCCCTGTCACGCATCTTGACGGTACCGCTATCTCAAATGGAATTGTCGGTCGAATGACAAGGCAGCTGCAAACATGCTTTCAAGAAAGCTTGCCTGGGGAACGAATTACATTTCTGCTATAAGACCGCCCGCAGCGGTCTTTTTTATATCTCCTCTCTCAACAATTCCTACTGCAGGAATAAGAGAATGGATTGGGACAAGGCTGCCTCCTTCAATCGACTTCTCACCCCTGGTTTCCTCCCTCCCCCTCTATATCAAAATCACGTTTCTCATTCATATATCAATTAAGGAATAATCATTGACAGTATCGCGTATCCATTTTAAGATTTTTAACGTTGGTAAATTTTTCATCAACTGAAATTTAGAGAAGAAAGGATACGAAAAAATGAAGAAAGTTCTCGGCAGCATTGCCGCCCTGTCTGCCTTAGGAGCCACAGCGGCTATCGACCATGCAGAAGCGGCACCAGAACAATCCGCACCAAGTGAGACAAGTGTTGCCTTGCATACGGTAGAAGCGGATTCCCTTCGTGTGCGCACTGGTCCCGGCACCTCCTACGGCATTCTTGGACTTGTGACAGAAGGACAGGCCCTGCAAGTCACAGGCGAAGAACAAGGCTGGTATGAAATTGACTATAATGGACAAACTGCATATGTTAGTAAAGATTATGTTCGCAGCACTACCTACACTGTTACTGTGTCATCATTGCGTGTTCGCGTCGGTCCAAGCACCGCTCACCCTGTTATTGGATATGTTCAGAAGGGACAAGAAGTTACAGTAACGGCAGAGCTGCAGCATTGGTATAAAATCAACTATAATGGGCAAACGGCCTATGTAAGCAAGGATTATATTTCTAAAAATGAAGACGAGGCAGCACAAGCAAATTTTCCTACCTCTGTACAGCAAAATGGAACATATGTTGTAACTGCTACCTCCCTGCGCGTCAGAGCTGGGGCTGGAGTCTACCATTCCGTCATCGGCGGTGTTGTGGAAGGACAAAAATTGCAGGTAAACGGAGTAGAAAATGGCTGGTATCGCATCACGCATAACGGCGGAACAGGCTATGTTAGCAGTGAATATGTACGCTTTATAGAGGGCGGCACGACCGCTGCACCGCAGGACCGCTACGTGAACGTGAACTCCTTATATGTCCGAAGCGGAGCGGGTACACAATATGAACCGCTAGGAAGCGTTAAACTTGGACAAAAGCTTCAGGTCTCCAACGAGCAGAACGGCTTTTTCCAAATTAGCTACAATGGGCAGACTGGGTATGTTGCAAAAGCATATCTTTCTGAAACACCGGTAGCGCAGGCAGCACCTACAGCGCCTGAGCAGTCTCCTCCTGCATCAAATACGGCATCGCTTCTAGCTTATGCAAAATCATTGGTGGGCACACCTTATGTCTGGGGCGGAACAACACCGGCGGGATTTGATTGCAGCGGCTTTGTTTATCATGTTTACAACAAGTTCAATAGCTCCTTTGGCCGCACTAGCACAGCGAATTATTGGAGAAGCCTAAACAAAACGACAAACCCGCAGCCTGGTGATCTTGTTTTCTTCCAAAACACCTATACAGCTGGCCCTTCTCATATGGGGATTTACCTCGGGGGAGACAGCTTTATACAAGCTGGAGATTCTGGTGTTGCCATCAGCTCTCTCAATAACCCATATTGGAAGCAGCATTTCTTGGGCTATGCAAAAGCAAACTAGAAATTGATTATCTTCTTCATCTATTACTAGATTACTTTCTTTTGTTACACTTAAAGAACATAAACTTTCAGTAAGGAAATCATTCGAAGCAGCGGGAAATTTTAAGTATAAGGGCAGCTACGCCTCTGTCTTTTCCCAAAGGCTTGCTAATCGGTAAGTTTTCTTTACAAATCTATTACTCTAGAAAAGCAAATATGTACCTGAATGTACATATACAAAAAATACGTCTTGCCTAGCAAGACGTATTTTTTGTACAGGCCGACAAAGCACATGCCACTATTATAGTGAAAACATATTAACTGGCATAAAATCAGAAACAGCCATTCGACATATATTTACGCACAACAAAAAAGATGCGGCTATTAGACAATTGCCGCATCTTTTTTGTTGTGTGTAGTCTATTACTCTAAAACTATGCAGCTTCCTTCATCCCCATAAAGGAAGCAACCGCTGTGGAAGTTGAAGCTTTGACAAAAGCAGCCTTCTATCTTTTCTCGCAGCACTTCATGTTCCCTAGCTTTCCCCTATTGTTTTATAGCCGTAAGCAGTTTACCTTCTTATATAATCATATCCCCCACCTATTTGCAACCGCTTCCAATGAATAATATAATACATTTCCCATAAAGAAGCAACCTATTTTTCCACAAACAGACAATTTTATACATCGCTTCTTCTATAATAATATGAAATGTCTTGTCCCATCCTGACGCTTACAGAAGCTATTCGATTTATTTCTTAGGAAATAGACATTCTAATTTGTTACATTCCATTTTTTGATAACGCTTACAACACCTTGTCCCACAAGGTTCGACACGTTATTTCCAATTTATTGTATATTACAAACTGTTACAGTAATATTACAATAGTTTTTTAGTTATGTAATTTCCCCGTTTACTAGTATAAAAGTTGCTATAATGAAGACAGCAAACAACGGTCAACGGGGGACAAGTATGAAGAAATTATTTGGAATCACAGCAGCTGCACTTTTCAGTCTCGGATTTTTCGCATCTTCTGCAGATGCAGCAACAGTCGTAACAGCAGATGTACTCAATGTCAGGCAAGGGCCGACGACTGGCTCATCCGTTGTAGGAAAGGTAACGAACGGTCAATCTTTACAGGTAACAAAACGCTTGAACGGCTGGCTTCAAATTCAATATAACGGGAAAACAGCTTACGTGAGCACAGCATATACAAAGGAAACAGGTACGGCTCCTTCTTCTAAATTGTATTACGTAAGCGCAGAATCCTTAAATGTACGCACGGGTCCAGGAACAGGCTATGCAGTGATTGGACAGCTTCGCAAAGGACAGACAGTCAAAGTAATAGCTGATGCAGGAAACGACTGGATGAAGATCAATCATAACGGCCAAACAGCATATGTGTATAAGCCATATGTGACTCCTGCGGCAACGTCTGTCGCAAAAGAATTTTATGTAGAAGCAACAGCCTACACACCATGGGAGTCTACAACAGGTATCACAGCGTACGGCTACAATGTGAAGAAAAACCCGAATATGAAGCTTATCGCAGTCGATCCAAAAGTCATTCCGCTTGGCTCGAAGGTATGGGTGGAAGGCTATGGTGAAGCCGTTGCAGGTGACACAGGCGGAGCAATTAAAGGCTACAAAATTGACGTTTTAATGCCAACAACAAAGCAAGCTCTACAATGGGGCCGCAAAAAGGTAAAGGTAAAAGTATTAAAATAATGGACGGAAATTATGAAGAAGTCTGTTTCTCTCATTGGGAAATAGGCTTCTTTTTTGTCTATAATAAGAAAAGCGGGTGCAAAACGCACGGTTCAGGCGAAGCCTATTCACGGAAGCTCTCTATGTGTTCTTCACTATGAAAGGTTCCTTTTGTCTTTTATGCCAAACTGGAGCAGGCTGCATCCGCTTACGCAAACAATTAGCAATGGGGGATTTTTAAATGAACATACACGCAAAGCCAGACTGGATTGGCACACCTCGCCGCTATCAAGACGAGCAGGATGAAGTTCTTGCCATCGATTTTTCATTAGAGAATGATGACAACCGCTACAGACTTGTCATTCGGACAAACAGCGCCGGTGTGCAATATGAATGTAAGCAGTACGGCGTGAGGCCTGGGGCGCAAAAGCCGTATCCGATCGATATTCCATTTACAAATGACATGATGCCCCTCGTTCAGAGGATTCTACAGGATCCTTATGTACAAGCTTGCCTCTGATCCGCTTCCTTTATACTGATTTCTCGCGTCAATCTCCCAGCCTCACCAGCCGAATTCTCATAATTCAAAAATTAGGCTATAATGAGTAGATGGAATTCTTTTTGCACGGAGGGATTGTATGCTTCAGCATTCACTAGGAAAAGAAGATGTGTTATCAATGGCTCATACGATGATTGCCGAGCTAGATCCGAAATCAGAATCGGATCGCGCCCTCATGACAAAGGGACTGCAGCTGTATCGGGAAGGACGTGTCTATAATGTTTCCTTCAACGGCTTTGTTCTCGAAGGAACTGTGGAGGATGAAACCGGCGTGTACGATTCAGCCCTTCCCATCAGCGATGCGGCATCAGGCTGCTGTGACTGCTTTGAAATCGGCTATTGCGAGCATCAGGCTGCTGTTTTGTTTTATGCCGCATCAAGCTTTGGACAAGTAGGAGAGATTACAAAGCTATTTAAAGAAAAAGGAAAGCCTGCTCAGCCTCAGCTAAAAACAGCAAAGCAGCTGCTGCAGGCATCAGCATATGATGAGCTTGATTTTGACAGCTGGCTTCGTTATTTCGATCAGGAATTTACAGCATTTAATGCAGAGCAAAATAAATATTCGTATCGAAAAATGTACTATCTCATGAGCATCTTTGAAGACTTTTATATGAAGCTTTTGAGAAAAGCGCCGCGCTCTGCTGCGCTGCGCGAGCTATTTGGACTAAGCGCTGCTCTATTTTCCTTTGAGCGTTTGCTCGAGGCGGCAGAGCAATATGCAGCCCAGCAGGTCTACTCCTACTTTAGTCCAACTGCAGTGGCACACCGCTTTATTGACGAAATCGAAATGCATATTGAAAAAATGAAAACCACTGCCTTTCCGCTTGCATTTGACCCTATATTAAAACGGACAAGCGAGCTCGCACATTCCTTGTTCTTTTCACATATCCTCTGTCTGCAGGAGCGCTTCTTTTTGTACCGCTACCTTTGGACCGACATATTGAATAAACCGGACTGGCTTGCAGAAGAGCAAGCAAAGCTAGAGGCAATGGAGCCCTCCCTTCTTCACTCGCTTGCAACGTCGCATTTACTCTTTCTCCATCAAAAGGATGCAGAAGCAATGGAGCTGCTGGAAGCAGAGTCAGACATGCTTGTCGGCTTTTATTTTTACTGGATTGAGGAATTGTGCGCCGATCTGCAGTGGGATCGTGTGGAGCAATGGCTCTCGTTTTCATATAAAAAGCTCAAGCAGTATGTGGCTGGAGCTGAAGAGCAGTTTTTAAAGAATGACATTGTCCGGCTGTTCCTCTCCTCCTATGAGTATTATGTGCATCACACAAACGACACTGGCGGATTCGAAACCATTTTACAGGAACTGCTTCCGCACAGCCTATGGCAATACGAAGCGTACTTAATTGCGAAAGGGCAATACCGCACTTGGGCAGAGCTGCGCATGTTCGTTGGCTTTGAGACGCTGGAAGGATTAAAGGAAGCTTTAAGGGAAGTAGAAAAAGAAGACCGTGAAGCTGTTCTTCCTTTGTATCATCAAGGCGTAATCGATGCCATTGGGATGAAAAACAGACAGGCCTACAAGCTGGCTGTTCGCTATTTAAAAAAATTGCGTACACACTACAAGAAATTGAAGCGAACGGAAGAATGGAATGTTTATATCACACAGCTTTCATCATCATTCTCCCGCTTGCGGGCATTCCAAGAAGAACTGAGGAAAGGAAAGTTGCTCGATGAACTCTGAAATTACACTTCGTCTAACGAAGACGGGACAAGCATGGTTTTTGTCGGGAGAAGATGAAACGGGCGCTCCGGTGTCGCGTTCCTCTTGGCTTCGTCATGCTTTTGCCTGGCACGCCTCATCATTTTATGGAACATTTCTGCAGGAAGAACGCTACAAGGGGCAAGACGGTGTTGTATTAACCGCTGTTCAAGCATTTGAATCTATCGCAAAGCGCCCCGCAAACTCCTTCGCTCCCTTGCGTTACGGCATGGAGGCATGGATGCCTGGCGCAGCAGCGCAGGAGGCATGGAGCGACTACGAGGAAGGGCTCTTTTTACCAGATATGGAACGTTGGGCAAGCGAACCTATTTGGAAGCCAGTGCACGCTTCCATCAGCGGTTCAATTCTCGCGCAATTATTTTCCGATGCAGTAAATGAAACGCTGCGCACAGGGGCATTACCGAGCGACGAGTGGGAAAAAGCAAAACGGCTGCATGACCATCGCGAATTCTCTATCAAGCAGCTGCTCGCCGCAACAGATGAGGAGGATTGGCTCCGCAAAATTGGCTACATTGAGGATGATATACCATTTACAATCAGTCTTCGCCTATTAGAGCCGCATGAAGACGGAGAAATGTGGAGGCTCGAAACGATTCTCGTTCCAAAACGGGGCGCGAAACGCTCGTACGTATACAAGAATGCCGCTTCTCTCCCAAAGCGCTGGCAAGGATATGAGGAACGCATCCAGAACACCTATGAAGGCTGGGGAAAGCTCGTCCCATGGCTGCTGGAGGATGGGCGCTGGCGTCATGAGCTACTGGAAGAGGAGGCATGGCGCTTCTTAACAGAGGCGAGCAATGAGCTATTGGCTGCTGGTGTTGACATTTTGCTTCCATCCTGGTGGCAGGCGCTCACGCAAAATGCCTTCTCTCTTCGCGCCAAGGTAAAAAGCGATGCTAACGTGCGCGGCGGCCAATCCTTTTTCGGCATCAACACGCTCGTCAACTTCGATTGGCGCATCTCCACAAACGGCATCGAGCTATCAGAGGCGGAATTTCGCCAGCTGGTCGAACAAAATCGCAGGCTGATTAACATCAATGGACAATGGATTAAGCTAGACCCGGCATTTATTGAACAGGTGAAAAAGCTAATGGACAAAGCGGATCGGTACGGTCTGCAAATGAAGGATTTGCTGCAGCAGGAGCTGCTCCGCGCCGATGCCGAGCAGCTGAAGGATTTTGATGAGGATAATCCATTTTCCGAGATTGAAATTGAGCTGGATGATTATTATGATGGGCTGCTGCACCGCTTAACAGAAATCGGTGACGTGCCGCCGGTCCGTATGCCGGAGCTGCTCCGCGCCGAGCTGCGTCCGTATCAGCAAAAGGGTGTGGAATGGCTGCTGTATTTGCGTGAGCTGGGGTTTGGAGCACTGTTAGCCGATGATATGGGATTGGGAAAGAGCATCCAAACAATCGCTTATTTTTTATACGCAAAAGAACATGGCTTAAGCCAAGGGCCGGCTCTCATCATCGCTCCGACCTCCGTGCTTGGCAACTGGCAAAAAGAAATCGAACGCTTTGCGCCAAGCTTACGCGTTTCCCTGCATTATGGCAGCAACCGTCCAAAAGGCGATCAATTCTTGTCATCTTTAGAGGGAAACGATGTTATACTCACATCCTACGCGTTAGCTAATCTAGATGAACAAGAGCTTTCCTCCTATAAATGGAGCAGCGTTGTCCTCGACGAGGCGCAAAATATAAAAAATGCCCAAACGAAGCAATCCCGCGCTGTCCGCCATCTTGATGCACATCATAAGATCGCACTGACAGGTACGCCGATGGAAAACCGCCTTTCTGAGCTATGGGCCATTTTTGATTTTCTCAACCGCGGCTACCTCGGCAGTCTGCCGCAGTTTCAGCGCCGCTTTGTAACACCGATTGAAAAGGATAATGATCATTCGAAAATTCAGCAGGTGCAGCGTCTCATTTCACCATTTTTGCTGCGCCGTACAAAGCAGGACCCCGACGTTGCGCTCAATTTACCGGACAAGCAGGAGCAAAAGGAATATTGCCCGCTTACCGTCGAGCAAGCCTCCTTATACGAGCAGCTGGTGCAGGATACACTCTCTCATATTCAAACGCTCTCGGGCATCGAGCGGCGGGGCTTCATTTTGCTTATGCTCAACAAGCTTAAGCAAATTTGCAACCATCCGGCGCTGTATCTAAAGGAGACAGAGCCGCGTGATGTAATAGAGCGCTCAGAAAAAATGCAAAAGCTGCTGGAGCTTGTAGACAATATTCAAGACCGCAACGAAAGCTGTCTCATTTTCACGCAATACATCCGCATGGGTGATATGCTGCAAAAGCTCATCGAAGAAACAACAGGAGAACGTGTTCTCTTCCTAAACGGCAGTGTTCGGAAAGCAGAACGCGACAGCATGATTGAACAATTTCAAAACGGGCGCTATAAATTTTTCATTCTATCGCTAAAGGCGGGCGGCATTGGTCTCAACCTCACAGCTGCCAATCATGTTATCCACTATGACCGCTGGTGGAATCCAGCTGTAGAAAACCAAGCGACTGACCGTGCCTACCGCATCGGCCAAAAACGATTCGTACACGTACACAAGCTAATTACGACCGGAACCCTAGAAGAAAAAATTGATGAAATGCTCGACCGAAAGCAATTGCTCAACGATGCAATTATTACAAGCGACAACTGGATTACAGAATTAACAACAGATGAATTGAAGGAGCTATTAGGAGTGTAGCATGATGCTGCACTCCTTTTTTCATGGTAAGAGCAGACACGGTCCTCCCTGCTCCCGAAGGAGACAGCTCTCTGCACATTGAGGCGCTTTTTACAATTCTGGATGAAGAAAGCTCTATTTGGGATTGAACTGCCCGCACCTGCTCGTTAAATGTGTAACGCGCTTGAAGAGGGATATTCTGTGAGAAAATAGTAAAATTTAGTTTTCTAAAAATGTTTAAAAACAAAAAAAATGTTCTGTATCTTTTTGTGTCTTTATGTAGTCTTCATTATAAATTAGGGTTAAGTTTTTGTTAGAAAAAACATGAAAGCGTTTAACCAAGATTGGGGTGTTGTAAAAGGTAATAATGCCAGCATTATATACTTCAGAAAAGCAGTGGATTTAGCATAAAGCTGGAATCAACCTACGATTAAACTATGTGTTATCAACAATTCAATTATTAAAGGAATGCTTGTTTATCAAGATTGAACGAAACTATTCGGTTCGGTCTTGCTGTTGCATAAGTAGCATCGGTTGGGAAATTGAACCATTATCAGCTATTTGTCGTGTAAACAATTTATAACCTTAGCGGTGGGAGGAATGAAAATGAAAATTGGTATAAAACAGGATAATGAAACGTTAGATTTATTAAGTTCAACACAATCTATTATAAAAGAGGCAACTCAAAAATTAGGGTATAGTGATGCCATGTATGAGTTATTAAAAGAACCGCTCAGAATCATCACCGTACGTATCCCTGTTCGAATGGATGACGGTTCCACTAAAATTTTTATTGGTTATCGTTCCCAACACAACGACGCTGTGGGACCTACAAAAGGCGGCGTGCGTTTTCATCCGGAAGTAAATGAAGAGGAAGTAAAAGCACTGTCAATGTGGATGAGTTTAAAGTGCGGCATTTTCGATCTTCCGTACGGCGGCGGAAAAGGCGGCATTGTATGTGACCCTCGCAGCATGTCGTCTTTTGAATTAGAGCGTTTGAGCCGGGGATATGTGCGTGCTATTAGCCAAATTGTCGGACCAACGAAAGATATTCCTGCACCAGACGTATTTACAAATCCGCAAATTATGGCCTGGATGATGGATGAGTATAGCCGTATTCAAGAATTTGACTCACCAGGATTTATTACAGGAAAGCCGATTGTGCTTGGCGGCTCACAAGGGCGTGAAACAGCGACTGCTACAGGAGTAACAATTTGTATTGAAGAGGCAGCGAAACGGAAAGGGATTCCATTAAAGGGTGCACGCGTTATTATCCAAGGGTTTGGGAATGCAGGAAGCTATCTTGCGAAATTTATGCAGGATGCAGGAGCAAAAGTAATCGGTATTTCAGACGCACTTGGCGCACTTTATGATCCGGAAGGACTCGATATAGAGTATTTACTTGACCGAAGAGATAGTTTTGGTACAATAACAAATTTATTTACAAATGTCATTACGAATCAGGAATTGCTTGAAAAAGAATGTGAAATTCTTGTTCCTGCTGCAATCTCCAATCAAATTACACGCGAAAATGCGGATCGCATTAAAGCTAAAATTGTTGTCGAAGCTGCGAATGGACCAACAACGCTTGAAGCAACAAATATATTAACAAAACGCGACATACTGCTTGTACCGGATGTGCTTGCTAGCTCTGGCGGTGTGACCGTTTCGTATTTTGAATGGGTACAAAATAATCAAGGGTATTACTGGTCAGAAGAGGAAGTAGCCCAAAAGTTACGCAGTAAGATTGTAGAGTCCTTCGAAAGGGTTTTCTCTACAGCTCAAACATACCGGGTAGACATGCGCTTGGCTGCATATATGGTTGGAATAAGAAAAATGGCAGAAGCAGCTCATTTTCGCGGTTGGGTATAAGTATGTTGGTTATAGGTCTAAGGGAAAGGAAATGAGACTAATGATTTTGAAGAACGCCCTGGATTTAAGTAAGAGTATCAATGAAGATCACCGGAATATGTATGAATTGGTACGGGATAAGGGTGTCTCTGATCCAGCTGTAATAAAGATCAGGCAACAGCTAAATAGGAAAATGATAATGTTGCAAAAAATTCTATATGAAATCTATCCCCTGTCACAAGGAAAGTCCCTTTACCAGGCTTAAAGATAAGGAATCAGCAAAAAATCCCCCGCCTCCACGCATTGCGCAGGCGGGGGAGGTTCATTTACTTATTTTTTTGCTAGATTTAGATATAACTACTTATAGCTTCAGCACAAAATGAAAGTTTGGGTAGTGAAAAATTTACACTATACACACTTAAGGGAGTGAGAGGACATGGTTCAAGTAATGACAAAAGAGGAGCAAATGAAGAAAGCTAGCCTGGATGAATGGGTAACACATTATCGGTCCTATGCTGCTAAAGGACAAAATGCCAGCTATATTCCTGCCTTAGAAAAGGCAAATTCGTCGCAGCTGGGCATTTGCATAGCAGAACCCAATGGCACAATGATATATTCAGGAGATTGGGAGGTTCCTTTCACTTTACAAAGTATATCCAAGGTGATTAGCTTTATAGCTGCATGTTTAAGCCGTGGGATTTCTTATGTATTAGAAAAGGTTGATGTAGAACCAACTGGAGATGCATTCAACTCAATTACGCGTTTAGAAATGCATAAGCCTGGAAAGCCATTTAATCCTATGATTAATGCAGGAGCAATTACTGTATCCTCACTCCTGCCTGGGAAATCCCCGCAGCAAAAATTAGAGATTCTATATACATTGATTGAAAAAATTATAGGGAAACGTCCAACTATTAATGAAGAAGTGTTTGAATCTGAATGGAAAACAGCTCATCGAAATAGAGCTTTAGCCCACTATTTAAAAGAGACGGGGTTTTTAGACTCAGAGGTAGAAGAAGCTTTAGAGGTCTACCTAAAACAATGTTCTATAGAAGTGAATACAAAAGACATAGCCTTGATTGGATTAATTCTTGCCCTGGATGGATACCATCCTATCCGTAAGGAACAAATCTTGCCTAAAGAAGTAGCTAGATTAACCAAAGCCTTAATGCTTACTTGTGGAATGTATAATGCATCAGGAAAATTTGCGGCTTTTGTTGGAGTTCCAGCCAAAAGTGGTGTATCCGGGGGGATTATGGCATTAGCTCCTTCAAGCACTAGAAGAGCGCTGTCTCTTCAAGGTGAACTTGGCATCGGTATATATGGACCAGCTATTGATGAATATGGCAATAGTTTAGCCGGGGGAATGTTATTAAAACATATAGCGCAGGAATGGGATCTAAGTATTTTCTAAAAGGTGCATTCGTTAATAAAGTTTTCATACTACTGAGCACTTTGCATTATAATGATGATTAGTTGTATAATTATATGTACCTTTTAAGGCTAGTGGTAAGTGTTATATTGAGATTGGTGAAACAGTATACGGATTTTTAAAATTAGGAAGTGACAATCTTGAATCTCAATACTGTATTAAAAAAAGATAGCTACATTCTTGCCCTGATGATATTTATAGTGCCATTAGCAAGCGAATTAAAGTTCTATCCTCTAAATGAAACATTTCGGATCAGCTTTGGTGCACCAACATTTTTTTTTCTTTTACTATTGCTGCAGAAAATGCCGGCAACTTTACCAGGCTTTTTAACAGGAACAGCAGTGGTAGGGTTTCGTATTCTGCTAGATGCCATTACGCAGGAACATTTTGATTGGGCTTCCTCTTTTCAAGTCCATTTCCCTAGTTTTTTCTATTATTTCGCTTATGCTTGCTTTTTTTATGTAGCAAAAGCAAAAGTCAATCACTTTCAAGACCAGTCTTTAATAATTGGTCTTATTGGCCTTGTAATCGAAATACTATCCGATTTTGCAGAGCTGATTATGCAATATTTTATGTTAAAAACAACGATTACGTTAGCGGGATTGAATGAAATTATCATTATTGCATTTTCTCACAGTTTTATCGTTCTAAGCTTTTTCAATATGATGAAATTATATGAAGCACAGTCTAGGGAAAGGCAAGCTAGAAAACGAAATGAACACATGCTAATGCTCATTTCCAATTTATATGAAGAATCCATTCATTTAAAAAAAACATTACGTGATACTGAAAATATAACAAAAAAATCATACGATCTGTACAAAAGTTTAAATGATTTAGAAAATGAACAGGTTAATTTTTTGGTAGAAGATTTACGAAAACAAGCATTAAAAATCGCTGGTGAAGTTCATGAGGTGAAAAAGGATAACCAACGTATCTTTGCAGGACTTTCAAAACTGATTTCCAATGAAGGTCCTGCAGAAGATTATATGGAAATACATGAACTAGTCAATATCATTGTGCGGGCAAATGAGAAATATGCCCGTTTACTGGGAAAAGAGATTCAGTTTGTGTACACAATTGAAGGTGCGCATCTGCCTTATCACGTGTATACCATTTTATCAATTATAAATAATATTGTTGTAAATGCGGTAGAGGTTATCAAAGACATAGGAACCATCACGATTTTTATTAGTAAGGAGCAGGACTCAATTCAATTTCTGATAGGAGATAATGGCCCTGGTGTTGCACCGAGGTACAAGGATTTAATCTTCAAGCCTGGTTTTACTTCTAAATACGACAATGACGGTAACCCTTCAACAGGTATCGGACTATCCTATGTAAAAGAAATGGTGGAACAGCTTGAAGGTGAAGTTACATTCCAAAACAGACCGGGAGGAAAAGGAGCAATTTTCACGATTCAATTACCGGTTAAGCACTTAATTAAGGGATGAAGAAAAAAAGCGGGCTTGTCTAAAGGTATTATATCTTTGGACAAGCCCCTTTTCATCTCAGTTGCCATGTTACAAATTTCAAACCGCAGCTGCAGCGAAACAAGGATCATTAAAGTAGATGACTTCAGAAAGGATCTTACAACCTGGAATTTTCTCGAAAGCTTCTCTTGCTTCTTCTTCTGTGCCAAATTCAAACAGGGTAGTGTTTTCTTTTGCATAGACAGTGATTATCCACATCAAAAAATACCTCCAATTAAAAGATAATTTTTCATTTTTACATAGGTTGATAGATACTTTTTGAAGTAACATAATTTCCACTCATCATACTAAATTTGATCTCTTTTTATTGATAGTATTAGCATCTCTAAATGCGATAGATTTCCTGCTTTTACTTTCACACAGCAGTTTCTTTATCTATTTTAGATGCTATTGCTTCCTCTCTTCTTTCCATTTCCTTATTCACTTTGTTTGCTTCTTGCAGGTATTCTGTTTCATATCCGCTTTTTACAGCCCACGTATAAAAAACAAGGGATATACATGCAATCACAAGCATGTCCCAGCCGTATGGAATGACGTTGATTCCGCCGAACTTTTCACTTCCTAAATAAGAAATGGCTATCATGCATAATAAGTAAAAGACCATCCAAAGCCCTGCCAGGAAGTTCTTTTGGAATCCCTTCCATTTCACTTTCATTTGGTAATAAAAGTAAATAGGGAGCCCGATCAGAATAATGAATAATACTTGTCCTGTAAGCGGCCAACGCGCCCAATACAGGGTTAAAGAAGCAAATATAAATCCGCATGGCGCGATAATGCCCAAGCCTTTTAGACGCAAAGGCCGATACAAATTCTTACCTGTCCGTCTTAATGTCATTACAGTAACAGGTCCCGTAATATAGGATATCAGAGTAGCAACTGAAATAACCTCTGCCAATACGCCCCAGCCTCTAAATAAGAACAAGAACAAAAAGGATACAGCTAAATTGAAAAACATAGCCGGACGCGGTATACCGTAAATAGGATGCAGCTTTCCTAACACTTCTGGCAAATATTTATTTTTTTGCATTCCGTATATCATCCGCGCTGTTGTAGCTGTATAAGTGATTCCTGTCCCGGAAGGAGAAACGAATGCATCTGCGTATAATAAGATGGCCAGCCAGTTCAAGCCAAGCACGATTGCCAAATCCGCAAATGGAGAGTTGAAATTTAAATGATGCCAGCCATTAACAAGCTCGGAAGGATCAACAGCCCCAATAAAAGCAACTTGCAATAGAACGTATATAACAGTTGCGATTAGAACAGAACCGACGACTGCAATCGGGATAGAACGACCGGGGTTCTTGGCCTCGCCAGCCATATTGATCGGGCTTTGAAAACCGTTGAATGCGAATACAATACCAGATGTTGCTACGGCAGTGAATACACTTGCCCAGCCATTAGGTGCCATACTTTGCCCAGACGTAAAGTTATCTCCATGAAAGCCGGCAAATAGGAGTGCACCAATCGTAAGCCCAGGGATAACAATTTTAAATATAGTAATAGTAGAGTTCGCTTTTGCGAACAAACCTATTGTCCAGTAATTCAAGAAAAAGTAAACAAGCATTAATACAGAAGCAATAGCCAAACCTTTTCCGGTAAGGCTTCCGTTTACTACTAAACTATGTGTCCACTCCGCCCATTCCCATGGCCATGAATTCATATATTGAACAGACGCAATTGCTTCAACTGGAATAACTGAAACAATCGCTATCCAGTTTGCCCAAGCTGCAACAAACCCTAGAAAAGAACCATGAGAATACTGCGTATATTTCACCATTCCCCCAGCTTCGGGAAACATAGCGCCTAATTCACTATAAGAAAGCGCAATAAATAAGATAACAATCATACCGATAATCCAAGAGAAAATAGCAGCCGGCCCGGCAATTTGCGCGGCTCTCCAGGCCCCGAATAACCAACCGGATCCAATAATAGATCCAAGCCCTACCATAATCAGCGCGAAAGTCCCCATCTTTTGATTTAATTTATTCATTAATTAACCCCTTTCATGCAAGTTGTAGTAATTGTGGAAAGACAATCATGCCCTCCAAAGTTCAGGTTCCTATAGCATTTTGCTTAAAAGCTTAATGAATTTTGATATGGCAATACTAACTAAAGCAAATATAGCAAAAGGAACGAACCTAATAATTACGTTTTTAACGAAAATATTGCTTTAGTTTTAACCTAGAAAAATTTTAAGATAAACTTTTCTTTTCCTTGACAGCTTTAGTATCTAACCTACATAAAGAAGACAATAATATAAGTATTAACGCATCACCACCTAAAAATATTACTCGCAAAAATGCGAACAAACGTTTCATTACGGTCCCTATGTTGAACTCACAAAACTTTGTAGCACAGATTTTTTGTATTTTTATCTATATAAACCAGATATCTGGCGAACTAAGTGCATAATCGTCTAATTGAAAAGGAATACATTTATTATTTTTAAAGCAAATTAGTTGAAACAGGGACATTGTCAGCTCAATTTAGAAGGTTGAAAAACAATTAATTTATTAAGCGCTTTCACGTTTATTGAAATCAAATAAAATCACATTTTTAATTTATTATCGGAACTACAAAATTAAACAAAAAGCTACAAATAATAATAATAATTTTTTCTGCTTTTTAAACTAATCTATAAATCTTGGACATGCTGATATTTCTCAGTTCAAAAGGATGTGTATGTACTATACTTTCTTTTAAAGAAAACTCGCCGATTGGCAAGCCGTTAGGCGAAGAAAGAGACGTAGTTGTACTTATGCTGTATTCCTAGAATTTCCTACTACATCGAATTTGCTCCCGTTTGAAAATTTATACCTTGTTAAAATGTGAACAAAAAAAGGGCGGAGTCTGCTTTCCCCCGCCTCTTTTCCTATGTTTTTCACACTATCTTTCCTATATACGAACAGCCTGATTTCTTCGCTTTTGTTTCATAAACAACAAACGAACGGCAATCCCGAACATTCCTCCGACTGTATCCAAAACTGAATCCTGCCAAAGCGGAGTCCGATCCTTCGTAAACGATTGATGAATCTCATCAAATCCGGCATACGCAGCCGTTAACAGCAGCGCAAGTATAATAGCCTGCCCCTTCCGCATAGAATAATGGGAAAGCGCACGATGCAATAGAATAGCTAATACAAAGTATACAGAGAAGTGTGAAGCCTTTCGTAAAAAGAACTCTAAAAATCCTGGTACCCCTAAATGATGAATGCTAATCGTATGCTTCGCATAACTGAAGTCTACCCAGGAAAAATGCTCCTCCACAGCCTGCTCATCTACATATTGTGAAAGCTTCGGTCTCATATCCTGTTTTTCATATGGCTGCGAAGAAAAGTAAAAAATCATCCCGATCCAAAGCAGCACAGGCAGCCATAGTTGAATCCATTTCTTCATTCTAGTCCCTCCATCTCCCCTTCAGTGTATCATATATCAAAAAAATGGGCATTTCTTCAAAAAACCAAATTTTTTTCTCCTGCCAAGCCCATTTTCTCTCTTCGCACTTATATATAAGGCAAAGGGGGTGAGAGAGATGGCAGTACAAACAGTGGTAACAGATGTAAGTGTACGCCTCGTTTTAAATAGCGGGATGGGCACGAACGGCAAACCAGTTTTGAAAAACAAGCTGTACAAAGGAATTAAGCTAAATGCACAGCCTGAAAAAGTGCACGAAGCAGCAGTTGCACTTGCTTCCCTGCAAACATACACACTAGACGCAGTGCAAATGCTAAGCACCAACGATGTAGCCCAGGCATAATAGAAAAGCCTGTTTTGCTTGCGAAGGGGACAGTCTCTGCCAGATGGGGCGCTTTTTGCTCCAAAGGCAGAGGCGCAGTTGCACTTTGTTTCTAAAATTTCCTAAAGTATAAAAAGGAGGATGCCTACATGCAGGTTCTTGAATTGCAGTTTTTACGCGAAGACGGAAAAACAGTCACATTCACCGTTGATAGCCCAATCATTCCAGTGAATGAAGCAGCGGTGAACAGCGCCATGGACACAGTGCTCGCATCGGATGTATTTCTGACGCTTGGGCAAAATGCCCGCAAAAAGGGTGCTCGCCTTATCGAACGAACAGTAGCGGAAGTAAAACTAAATTAAACTTAGAAGCGAAGGAGCCTGAGAAGACTCCTTCGTTTGTATATATGATGGTTCAATTTACCACAAAGAAAATATCCCTATTCATAAGGATATTTTTATATAATATTATTAATAATATATCATTTATACGAAAAGGAATCTTGCAAAGCTGCAGCAGGACGTAATTCTCTGTAAATATGTCAGTTTCCGAACACAGGTTTTTTAGTTAATTTTGATTGAATTGTAAACAAAGGCTAATGGGGGAATAATTTATGTGGAGTTTTATTTTAGGTGCTTTTGTTGGGAGTATTGTTACTGTCTTTACGATGAGCCTGCTTCTCATGTCTAAAAAATCCGATCAGGCCCTTGGTTATGATGAGGATCTGAGAAAAGATAAAGAGGCGGGTTAATATCATCACCCTTCACATGATTGAAGAAGGAGTGTTCTCCCGCCCCTTTTTTTGATAAAAGAGTCAGATTTTAATTATTTTTGATTAAATTCCAATTGTGAAAAGGCTTACAATAACATTATGTAGAATATATATACTATAAGAAGTCCAAACTAATAGTGACGATTATTCGCTCCAGAAAGGAAGGATAGTATGAATACATACACAGAAGGAAACTTTTTGAAGGGACTTTTTTGGGGAAGTATACTATCTTTAATTTTATGGATCTCGCTCATCGGTTGGATCAAGCTCGTATTGCAAACATTTAAACATATGCCCATATATTAACTAATAATAATCTATTCAAGGAAGGAGTTCTAGGCCCCTTCCTTTTTTGTTTGCTCCGGTACCTGAACCGGCACGAAGCGATCTGCCACCGCAACTGTCACATACGTATAGGTCGTTCCCCCAATGGTAAATGAGGTCGTATATGTAGAGAAAAATATATAGTCCTTCTTTGTTGTATATTTGTCAATCAGCAAACCGACTTGCGGCTGTACGTATTTCTCCGTCAATTGCTTACCAAGAGACGCCAGCTCTCCAAACAGGCCGCCAGCATCCTCTTTCTCGGTTTTCGATAATGACTTATGGAGGTCACTTCTGTGAATCAGCTGCTCAGAAGCCCATTTCGTGTATTCTCCCTTTTCTGGATTCGTATTCGCTAAATATAGGAGACCGCCCATGAGTGCAAGCAGTAAAATATAACGCCATTTCATTTCTTCACCCCCATTTCCTTAGCTGTTCCACACTGCAAAATTATCAAATTTCAGATGTTATCTAGTGAACGCTTTTCTTAATATACATATGAAGGCAGCCTTAAAAATAAAACAAGCAGCTTATACAAGCTGCTTTATACCGGGGGCTTGGCCGGCGGCGCGCTCATTTTCTTCTTGAGGGAAGAAAAAATCCAACCATCTGCCCCGATGCGTCCGGCATTTTCACGCGCTGATAGAAGCAGCAACGACCAAAGAATCATTTGCGGATTAATATCCATGGAACCGCTTAGCAAGTATGAGAAATTCATAATAAGTGCAAAATAGAGGGCTGGTCTTGTAAATGCACCGGCAATGAGACCAAGACCGACGAAAAACTCCCCAATCGGCACAAGATAATTCAGAATATCAACATTTGGCAGGAAGAAATACTTTACGATAAATGCCCACCAATCCTGCACAACCGCATTATCCCCTGATGTTTTAGTGATTGCATCCTTCAAGAAAATGGAAGCGTCAAAGCTTTTGTTTGAAATTTTCTCAAACCCATGCCTGAACCATACAACCCCCAAGAAAAAACGCACGATTGCTAGAAACCATGCCATTTTCTTATTTTTCTTCAAAAATTCCGAAAACACTCCCGCTCCCCCTCACTGCTGTATATGCTCTCTCTAATCGTAGGAGCAAATAGAAATGAAGTCAACATATTCAAGTAGATTCCTAGTCTATTCCTTCTCGTTCGCTATAAAATAGCCCGTTAAATATTGCGCCCAAACCTGCTGTCCCTGTGCATTTGCCCAACCATCCGATTTTTCAAGATAGTTCAGAATATCATCTCCATTTGGATCAGGCCAGCTTGTCCAATGATCCAGATATGTAATTCCCTTGCTTTGCATGCTGTCCTTTAATAGTTGTACAGTACTCGGATAGTGCTTTGCCTGGTGCAGCGGATTCGGCGGCTGTACGAATATCGCAACACCTGGGACGCGCTTTGTAATCTCATCCAAAATGATGGAAATATTATTCACCGTTTGCTTCTTACTAACTACGCCCGCATCCACAAGCAAGGAAGGCTCGTACAACAAAATATCCGGCTTCGAATTGACTACATCCTCAAAAACCTTCTCATCTACCCATTGCTGCGTTGTTTTTTGTGGGTACGATTTCACAGTAACCTGAAACACATCAGATCCGTATGTATCCTGCAGGTTTTTTGCCAATATGTCAGGCCATCCTGTTGCAGCCTCATCTCCAGCAATCACAAGCTGAAGCGGCTTCTTCGTCTCCACTGCCTGTTTGATTTTCATTTGCACTGCCTCTGGCAGGTTCTTCATATGCACAGTGTAGGAAGAATCCTGCTGCTTAGTCCCAGGTACAGCATCTCGAAGCACCGTCTTCATGTTATTTGTTGCAGCTTGAATTTTTTCCTTAAAATGCATATTACCGGCTACTGTTACCCCCAGTGTCAAAGCAACAACACCTGCTGCTCCAATTTTTTTCCACATCATACCAACTCCCTTCATTATCTATACTACCAAATCAAGGAAAATAAAAACAGACTGGAATACTCCAATCTGCTTTAAGATTCCGCAGCCAGTCCCAAATGCTTGCGCAGCTGATTCGATAACTGCTGCCGCATCGCCTCGGATACAACATAATACCAAATGCGGCCAATTCTTTTTCCTTCCCCAGTAATTTCAATCTGTTCAACATGCTGCGCAGCTTGTTGATAATCCTTTTGAATCTCATACATCTCCGCAGCTGTTAGATTCGTCCTTACATGATGCTGGATAACCTGTAAAATCTTCTCGTAATGCGTCAAGGAAGAGAAGGAAGCACCCTTTTTCATCACCGCCTCAATTACCTGCCGCTGCCGCCCCTGCCTTCCGAAATCACCCTTTGGGTCCTCCTTGCGCATACGCGCGTACGCAAGCGCCTGCGCCCCATTGAGTGCAATGCTTCCTTTTGCAAATGAATATCTTTCATAGCTAAAAGGAAATGGATTATTAACCGTTACGCCGCCGACCACATCAACAATCTCTTGAAAGCCCTGCATATTAACCTCAATATAATAATCAATCGGAATGCCTAGAAACCGCTCCACCGTATTCAGCGTCATTGGTACACCCCCAAAAGCATACGCATGGTTAATCTTATCCTGCCTGCCCTTTCCTTCAATCGTGACATATGTATCGCGCGGAATACTAACAAGCTTTGTTGTATTCTCATTCGGGCTAACGGTAACAAGTACAAGGGAATCAGAACGTCCTCTGTCTCCCTCCCGCTCATCCACGCCAAGCAGCAAAATAGAAACGGGATCGAGCTGCTTTAGCTCAAGAGGCTCCGGTCTTATTTCAATTGCCTCCCTCCGCACAGGCTGATGCACCGATTGAAGTGTTTGATTCACATCTGAATAGACTTGATATGCGTACACACCAGCCCCTCCCACAAGCACTGCGAGACAAACGGCCAGCCAAATAAAGATTCGTTTTCGTTTCATGCCTGCTCTCTCTTTTCCTTAAAGATACGGTTATCGTACCCGAAAACTCTATATTCAAACATCCTTTTACAATTTTCACCATGAAATTTTAAATTTTACAGCCCAAAGAAACTAATTTCCAGTTATAATATAAATACGAAATAAAACTCCAAAAATGAAGGAGGATTTCCAATGAATCAAACAGATTATCACATTTGTGAATACACCATTGCATTTCTTCCCTATGCCCATCCGCTATACCAAACGAAAATTCTTGATACAAGAGGTGTCTTTTATTCCGAGAAAACCTGCAAACAACTGCTCGATGATGCTTGCATCCGTACTGGCGCAAGCTACCAAGGCAAACGAGAGGCCATCAAGCGCCTGCTGCATATACAGAGAAACCTCCCGATTCCGCTTTGCTGGAAACGGAATATTTGTCCTATTCCATCTACATCGCCAAATAAATGGGACTGCATTTGGTATTGCTATGCCCATGTACGCGAGGTACGGCCGCACGGAAAGAAAACACTGCTGCTATTTGCAAATGGCGAAGAGCTTCTTCTCAATTGCAGCGCATACCGCACAAAGCAGCAGCTTCAGAAGGCTGCCCGCATTCTTACTCACTTTCAGCTTTGCTCCGACCTATGAAGGCTGCCTATTAGCAGCCTTCCCCGCCCTTATATCCACCTCTGCTCGCAGGCATACTCTTTCATTTTCCGAATTGCTCTTCGGTAAAATGAGCGCACCTGATCGTATGTCATTCCCTGCTCCTGCGCAATGGCAGTCAGCTTCTTGCCGTGATAGAAGCGCTCCTCAACAACCAAACGCTGCTTCGGATTTAAAGGCGCCAAATACTGAAAAAAATCAGCATCATCCTTCTGCTCCTTTGATGAAATTGTTTCCGCAAGCTCCGGCTCCAGCATAATCTGCCTCTCCTCTACCCTCCGCTCCTCATACAGCTTCCTAAGCAAATAGCCGCGCACCGTATAAAAGGCATACGTCGAAAAAGCTCCCTTTCGATCGTCAAACTGTTCATATGCCCTCCAAAGTGCAATTAAGCCACACTGATAAAACTCATCTTGATTCCGATAGATGCACAGCCTCTTTAATTGCTTGTAAATCATTTGTTCATATAATTGGGCTGCTTCCTCAAACGTCGATGGCTTCATAAATTAACGTCCTTCTGAAAGACGCGTCCTTCTTGTTATTCCGCGGTACCTTTACAATAAAAGAAATACCCGGATGGCTCACCTAATCAAACATGACCATATGTATGCCTAGCTTGAAATTTGGCTAGACGTAACTTCAATTTAGCAGTTTAAAGGCGGCTGTTCTGTATAAAAATAGCCCCTCTTATCATTTTATCTACAAGATGACGAGGATTTGAAAAAGCAAGAAAGCAGAATTGGTTCTAAAAGGTTATACCTTCTTAAAAAAGACGGGCAAAATGCTTGTCCTCCATCTGTATATCGACGAAGATTCCGTTTCGCATGGAAAACATAATACGCCTGTAAACCCCCAGGTAATGGAATTCTGATAAGAAAATCGATGTATATCCATACCAAAATTCATATAAAAAGGAATATTTAAACATAAATGGTCGATATTAAAAACAACAAATAAGTGCGCTACAAAACCATAATTTATATATTTTGGTATAATGAAGAAGAATGTATATTTTATAAATCACTAGATTCTAAGGAGAGTGCTATGTCTAAAGTTATACTTTTTAATTTCAATGGAACGATTGTGAACACAAAATCTTTGGCAATTGACATTTTTAATGAAATTGCAGAAAAACAGGGTTACAACAAAATTAATGAAGAAGACGTTCCATATTTAAGTACGCTGTCAGTACCTGACAGATGTAAAAGACTGAATGTGCCTATTTACAAAATGCCTCTTGTTGGGCTAACCATTAAGCAAAGGTATCAACAGTACATCCCTAATTTGAATGCTGTCGATGGCATAAATGAAGTAATTCACGAGCTCAAGCAAAAGGGATTTCGTTTAGGGTTTTTGACAACCAACTCCCGTGCTGGCATCAACCAATTTTTAAAAAACAATTCCATTAATATTTTCGATTATGCTCATTATTCATTTAATTCTTTTTCGAAAGCAAGAAATATTGCCTCCTTTCTTAAAAGCAATACGCTACACCACAGTGAGGTTATTTATGTTGGTGATGAGCTAAGAGATATTAAAGCAGCTAAAAGGAATCAGCTTTGTTGCATAGCGGCAGCCTGGGGCTACGATTCAGCTGAACTTTTGAACACAGGGCATGCAGATCATGTCGCACAACAGCCGAAGGATATTTTACATATTGTTTCGGGGAGATAACCAATGTTGTTTATTTTCTTTTTTAATTTGTTATTTGCAATTATTTTATTTGTTAGCCAACCTAAAGAAAATGAAGCGAATCGCTGGATGATTACATTCACTATGTCTGCTGCAATAGGTGCGCTTTCAGAATCCATCGTGAGTGACATGATACCAGTATTACAAACCATGAAAGCTATATCTCTCTCTAAGCTTTTGTTTCAGGTACATATTTATTTTCAATTTTTAAGTGAGATTATTTCCCCTTATGCAATCCTTATGTACTCTATCGTGTATTCAGCAATAGTTAAGGTAGAGATTAAAAAAAGGCTATCATACATTCTCGCGGCACCAATGGCTATTATGTTATTTTTTACTGATTTCTACCCAGACATTGCAATTAATTTTCGAATACTGCTAGTATGGTCTGCTCCGTATTTCTTAATTGCAAGCTGGCTCATGCTTTACACTTGGCGCAACGAAATAAACATATATCGCAAACAAAGTAAATTTCGAGTATTTATCGTATTGGTTCCTGCGTGGTTAGGTGTTTTTATTTTTAATTACACGTTCAGAGCCATTGATCCAGATACCGAATTATTTCGGATTGTCCCGATATTCTTTTTCATCGCTTACATATTATTTATCGTATATATTTTCATCATTGGCGCTTTCGGAATTAGAGTTAAAATAGAACAACAGTATATATTAGACAAGTCTATGAAAATCATGAGTGAAGGAACGGCAATTTTAAATCACACGATTAAAAATGAAATTAGTAAAATTAAATTTTTCTTCAATCTCGCCAAAAACTCTATTGAAAAAAAAGACTTAGATCAAGCTAAAGATTCTATTGAATCAGTATTTTCTGCGATTCAAGGCATTGACAATATGGTAGATCGCATAAGGTCAAAAACAGAAGAAATTATTCTTAAAGAAACAAGTGTTCAAATAGCGGAATTGATTAAGAATTGTGTCGATGAAGTACAGTCTATTTGTAATGCCCGGGGCATTACAATAAAAACCCATTTAGAAACCGATATTACGTTATATTGCGATAATGTTCTTTTATCGGAAGTGATGAAAAATATCCTGAATAACGCTATGGAAGCTATCGTCGTACAGGAAGGTATGATACATGTTTATCTGTTTCATATAAAGAACGGAATAAGTATTGAGATTAATGATAACGGGGTCGGAATTCCTAAACAAGAGCTTAACCGGATTATGGAACCCTTCTTTTCAACAAAGGGGAACATAAAAAATCATGGTTTAGGGCTTAGTTTTTCTTACCAGGTAATCCGAGCGCATGATGGCGAGTTATTTGTACATAGTGAAGTAGACAAAGGTACTTCTGTCATTATTCAATTCCCTAAATCCCGAATACTTAATGTTTAAATGACCGTATAGTTTGGGACTGGGGGATTCATATGTTAGGAGATAAAAAAATAAAAGTGGTATTGGTCGAGGACGAACCATTCTGGCAGGAAAACATATCTAAGCATCTTGAAAAAGAGACAAATAATATCAAAGTAGTCAGTGTTGTCGGATGTAAAGAGGATGCACTGGAAGTCATCAAAAGAGAACCCAAAATAGATGTCGTACTTATAGATATCAACCTTTCCAGAGCTAATTTGGATGGGATTGAAATTATAGAAATATTACATAATCAAGGAATCAAAACCATTGCCCTGACCTCAATTGAGGATGAGGAAATCATTGTTAGATCCTTTGAATCGGGGGTAATCAATTATTTAAACAAGTCCAGTATATTTGACATTATAACAGCTATAGAAGAAGTCGTTGAAGGTAAAGCTCGGATACATTCTGATGCTGCACCAGCCTTATTATCTAAGATAAGAGAAGATAAAAAAATACAGGTCCTCACTTCTTCAGAACGGGAAATTTATAAGCTTCAACAAAAAGGCTATGGCAAAAAGCAGATTGCTGAAGCACTTTTTAAATCTGTAGAGACTGTAAAAAAACAAATGCAGTCCATTAAAAGGAAATTATCTGTATAATAAAGATTTGAGGCTGATCCAAAAGCCCCTAAACAATAAAAATTAAAGTAAGAATGCGAAATAGGCCATTATTGAAACCCTTGATTTTACTCGGTTTTCAATGATGGCCTATTTTCCATTTTAACTCACAGGAGAGCATTATCCCCCTTGGTCATCTTATTACACACTAAAAAACCATAATTCTATCATGTTATCCCTAAGTTAGGAAGGGGTAATTTTTTGGTCCTCCCCTACATTTACCAAACCTTATACTATATGGATACTTACTTATTATGGGGTTGTAACATAAGAAAAAAAGTATATGAAACATAATAAAGATTTTAAAAAAACTATTGAATTCTATAAGGAATGCCTATGGGGTGAGCTCTCCTCCCACTTAGCTACGCTTGAAGTGGGGGATTCTTCCTGCGAACACCAAAGTATCCTTTAGTTCTTTAGCAGTCTCTACGGACCGTCCCGGCCCTGATAGCAATCGTTTGTAAGTTGGACCCGCACGCCTCCTGCTCGGCCTCGTTTTCGCTCTACTTCGGTAGGCGTAGGCGATAGAAGATTAAAGGTTTTACGCAGCAGACGGATTTCCTGCTACAACCTCTTTCAAAGGACAATCTACACAGGGATATATTACCACAGGAACAAATGTTTTGCTACGCAAAAAGCCAATTCATCTCCCACTTATTTCTGGGCTTTGCCCTTCACGAAATGGAAGTAGGAGTCTTCTTGGCTAAAAAGATAAAGAAAACTCGCCGATTGGCGAGCCCTGCCTTTGGGCGAAGACAGAGGCGCAGTTGCACTTATACTTTATTCCTAAAATTTCTCGCTACGCCGAATTGTCTTCCAGCTAGAAATTTATACTTTCTTAAAGTGTAAAAAGGTGAATTGATGGTTATATAAGCGTTATTAAGTGATTTCCCTTCACCTAAAAGGCTGCACAAATAAAATCATTCAAAGCTGCATTTTATTCAGCATATAGATTTACAATAACAAAAAGTGAAGAACACAGCCAAACTGCGGCTGCTAGTTTCTGCAATACGGATACAAGAACCAAAGCTTGATTCCCTAAAATAAACTATAAAAGAAGAGATGTGCATTTTGCAGGTGATAAGATGAATAATCGATATGTAGAATTAGATTCCTTAAGAGGACTGGCTTCTTTATTTGTGATGATTGGGCATCTTTTTATGATTATGCCTGAATATGCTAATTACACATATAATAACAACTCCCCAGCGCTTATTCATCTTCTTAAGGAAAGTCCTCTCCGCCTGATCTTTAGTAGCGGAAATGAGTCTGTAATCCTTTTTTTTGTATTAAGCGGATTTGTTCTGTCCCTTCCATATTATGGAAACAAAAATACCGCGTATAGCACCTATATCATAAGAAGAATATGCAGAATCTATATTCCCTACGCTTGCTCTATTATAATAGCAATCCTGTGCAAAGCTTTACTGAGCGGAGAGAAGATTCCCGGTTTAAGCGGCTGGTTTTACCGTTCGTGGACGTCTATAGACTCCCCTAGCTTATTATTAGGCCATCTTTTTTTAATCGGAACCTATAATACAGACGCGTATAACAATGTCATATGGTCCCTTGTTCATGAAATGAGGATTTCGCTTATCTATCCAGTGATGATGATCCCTTTGCAATATCGATTAAAAAGGTCCTTATTCGTTCTAGCGACAATATTTGCTGCTTCCTCCGTTCTTCTTGCTCTTAACAGGGAACAGATTCATCCTACAAGCTTCCTGCTTACATTTCATTATTGCACCCTGTTCCTGGCTGGGGCCTATTTGGCAAAATACCGGCATGCTTTGAGCAAGCTTTATAGAGGGATTCCTTTTATCTACCAAATTCTTATTATTTTTATAGGCTTCATTTTCTATTTATATGAAGGCTGGGCAGGAGACTATCCATTCCTGAATAACCTAATATTCCGGAATATATCGATTGCGTTGGGAAGCTGTATTTTTATTATTCTCAGCCTATCTTCTCCCATGATTTCTTCTTTTCTAAAACAAAAAGCACTGATATCTTTAGGGAAAATTTCTTATAGCCTTTATCTATATCACTTAATCTCTCTATTATCATTGATCCATATATTCTATAGAGTCATTCCGGTTGGACTGATACTAGTTATAGCTTTTATCAGCTCCATATTTATAGCTGGGATTGCTTATAAAATATTTGAGAAACCCTCACATAGACTGGGGAAAAAGCTAACAAAAGGAATCGTATTATTTACAAAGCCGATTTCTAATAGCAAAACAGAAACTTAGCCAGGGTGCTCCCTGCTATTCATAGGAGGTTCATGATGGAAAAAGGAATGAAGTTAAAGGAATTGCTTCATCTGCTTAGAAGGAGATGGATTACGCTTGTATTGACAGCCATATTCATTACATGCTCTATCCTCTGCACCGTATTCTTTGTTTTAAAGCCTATATATCAGTTTTCTACACAGGTTGTTCTAAGCTCGGTACAAGAGGAAAACAGTGTTAGCTCCTATAATGGAAAAACCAATGTTCAGCTTATTGCTTCTTACATGGATATTGTGAAAAGTCCCATTATCATGCAAGCAACAATTCAACAGTTAGGATTAAATAGATCCGTTTCTGACTTGCAGCAGCAAATCTCAGTAACTAATAATGAAAACTCTCAGGTTATCAGCATTACTGTAAGAGACAACAATCCTGAAACAGTAAAAAAGATATCCTATACAGCTGCTTCGATTGCTAAAGAAAAAATAAAGGAGCTGATGAAAGCACAGGATTTTACTATATTACTGGAAGGGGATGTCCCAGAGGTATCAGAGATGGTATTTCCCAAACAAGCTCCTAGTATAGCAATCTCTCTGATCATGGGATTATTAACGGGAATTGGTGCAGCATTTTTGCGTGATCATTTAGATGATTCCAGCCAAATGGATCTGCGTACTGGAAGCAAAAAGAACAAACAGGGGCAGGGAGGGAAAACAGCATATACATCCTCTCAGGGAGAAAAAATTGGTGTGTAAGCATGTGTGAAATATTTAGAATAATCTTATTTTTCATTAATTAAGAGGGTTTCCTGTAAACTTTTGCGTGCAAAGGAGTGTAAATAATCATGCATCAATCAGTTCAATTGGAGAAATACAACATAATAGCCAAAGACCTTCCTTCCTCGTACCTCGTCCTGAAACGACTATTTGATATGGCTGTTTCGCTTATAGGATTGGTGGTTGCCGTACCCATGATGCTCATTTTTAGTATTCTTATCGTATTAGAATCACCAGGTTCGCCAATCTTTTTACAGGAACGCTTAGGATTGAATGGAAAGAGCTTTACGATCATTAAATTGCGCTCTATGAGACATGATGCTGAAAGGGATGGGGCTCAGTGGGCCTTAAAGCATGACCCGCGTATTACAAGGATCGGTTCATTTATTAGAAGAACTCGTATTGATGAGCTGCCGCAGTTATGGAATGTTTTAAAGGGAGATATGTCAATCGTTGGACCAAGGCCAGAGCGGCTGTACTTTTATAATGAATTTGAAAAAAGAATACCTGGTTTTCGTAATAGGCTTATTGTAAAACCCGGAATAACAGGATGGGCGCAAGTGAATGGGGGATATGATATCGATCCCGACCAAAAGCTGCAGCTGGATTTATATTATATTCATCATGCAGGCTTTCGCTTGGATATCCGTATTCTTCTAAAAACATCTATAATTCTATTTACTGGTGATGGAGCCAGATAAATCAAAATTTCGGAGGCAATGCTATGAAAAAAGTATTGGTAACAGGCGGCTGTGGCTTTATTGGCTCCCATATTGTGGATGAGCTTATAAGGAATGGGTATGAGGTAGCCGTATTTGATAACCTCTCAACCGGAACCTTTGAAAACATTAAGGATAAGGACGCCACATTTTACTTAGGGAATATTATACATGATGATTTAGAGCATGCTATAGCATCCTTTAAACCTAGCTGTATTATTCACGAGGCTGCCCAAGTCAGTGTACAACGCTCTGTATTAGATTGTCGCGAAGATGCCGACATCAATATAATAGGAATGGTAAATCTCATAAATGCTTGCAGGAAGCATCAAGTGAATAAAATTGTGTTTGCGTCCTCAGCAGCTGTATACGGAGACATTACAGCTTTTCCTATCTCCGTAACAAGCAGGGAACAGCCAGCTTCTCCCTACGGCTTGTCTAAATATGCCGCTGAACAGTATTTAAAGCTGGCTAAGAAGCTCTACGGGATCGACTATGTAATCCTCCGCTATAGCAATGTCTATGGCCCTGGACAAAATGCACATGGTGAAGGCGGAGTTATATCCATTTTCTTTGATAAAATTCTAAACAACGAACAGCCTGTCATTTTTGGAGATGGTAAGCAAACGAGAGACTTTGTTTTTGTAAAGGATATCAGCCGGGCAAACCTAAAAGCGGTTGAATACGATTCCTGTGGTATATTCAATATCTCTACAGCTGCTGGCATTAGCATAAATGATGTCTTCTATGAAATTCGAAAGCAAAGCGGCAGCACGATATCTCCCGCATATGCTATGCAGCGCAGCGGTGATATTAGGGATAGCATCCTATGCAATAAAGAAAGCATTAAGCTTTTAAATTGGGAACCCGTATACGGTATTACAGAAGGGCTGCATTCTACGTTCAAATATTATAGCCAGCAGGCGGCAGCTTCGTATTCCCATTCCAAGCTCCTTATTACCCCCTAGGGTTTACAGTAAATGTATGGGACAATCTTATTTTATTAGGCGGGCTACACAATGAATCAAAATAAAAAAAATTCTATTGGTAAAAATGTGCTTCACTTATTTATCAGCACTACACTCTCAAGGGCTTTAAATGCGGCTGCGTTAATGGTTTTAGCAAAATATTTTAACTCTTATCAATATGGGATGTTCAGCGTCGCTTTGGCATTCGCCATGGTCATGGGATATTTCACAGATGCCGGGCTCAGCAATACCGTTTTAAGGGAAGGATCGCGGCAAAATTCTGATCTTCAGGCTATTGTAGCCTCTTACATCAGGCTGCGAATTTTTCTCCTTATGGCAACATTCCTTGGAGCATTCATTATCATCCGCAGCCTCTATGGCAACAACGAATTGGCTCACATGACCTATTATCTTATTATTCCCATGGTTCTCGGTCTCGCTATGCAAAGTATTGGAATTACATACTTCCAGCTAACGGAACAAATGCACTATTTGGGTGCAATACGGATTTGGTCTTCCGTGCTGCTCTGCATTATGATTGGCATCGGAATGATTCTGTCTGTGCAGCCTTATATCATGTCCTTCTTGTTTGGAATATCATATTTCCTGGCAGGATTATATGGACTATATATGGTTCATACAAGCATTGGGCTCACAATGAAGCATCATTTCCAAAGGGGGCTGCTGGATAATATTTGGTCCTTTATTATAAGTGGGCTGCTAATTATGCTCCTTCCCCAAATGGGGCCCCTTGTGTTAGAGAAGACAATAACACTAAAGCAAATAGGAATTTTTGCAGTTGCTTACCGCATTCCTTCCGCCCTGTACCAAATTCCAGGAATTATAGGCGGAGCCTTTTATCCCGTTCTATTCAAGCATTACAGCTCCAATCGGAGGCAGGAGCATGCAAGGCTAAGCATCCTACAGGTGAAGATCATGGGGATTATAGGAATCATGATCACAATCCCAATCTTCCACTTATCAGGATGGATCATTAAGCTTTTGTTTGGGGAGAAATGGATGGCCGCAGCAGAACCCTTGCGTATGCTATCTATTTTGCTGATACTGCAAGGCATTAGCGTTGCTCTGGCAGATGGTTTAACAACGCAGGGACTACAAACTAGGAGAACGATAGTGCAATTTTCCACCACCGTGATCGGCGCAGCCCTCTACTGGATTTTAAGCACCGAATATAACATTACAGGTGCCGTATATGCTGCGCTTTCTATAGAAATATTGGCCTTGCTTGGCTTTTGGATGCTTAGCCCTAACAGATGGGATACAGCAAAACAGGCATTACTTCCCTATATATCCCTGTTCTCTGTAATCCTGCTTTGCACCGGTCAACTCTTTGGTGCATTCCCGATAGCTGCCATAATTATAAGCTTTGCCTTATTAACTCTTATCCTTATAGATAAAGAGCTAAGAGAAACCATTTTGCATCATATAAAAAAGCAAAAGGAACAGAGAATCACTCAAAAAAATAAAGTTCATAGCGCTTAGGAGAATTAAGATGGACATTAGAAATGCTAATGATTTCAATACAAACACAAGAATGCTCTTTCTTCTCCTGTTCCTTATTACATTGAGCAGGTACAATCTCCAGATTGGGTTTTCTTTAAAGCCGTATATGATTTTCCTATTCGTTATGTTTTCCTTAAATCTTGCTTCCTTCTATTTTACAAGATTATACGGTCATGAAATCGCACTATTGGCTTTTTATTTTCTTTACAGCTTGAGCGGAGCCCTCTCTATATATGCAGGCTCTAGCCTGCGCATTATTCTAGGAATTACCCTGGTCCTTTGCTGCTATTTTATTATGAAATCCGCAATAGGCAATTATTCTAGAAAACTCATCGAGACCGCAATCGGAAACTCAGGGCTTCTTTTCAATCTGGTTAGTCTTATTTTGTATCTAATTGGTCTGCAAAGCTTACACTTTCAATTCAGCGAGCATGAAATAAGTGCATACGGTGTCTTAATTGATAGAGGATATCCCCGCTTGATCGGTCTTTTGGATGATCCCAATATTTATGTTTTTTATAATACAATCTTTTTGCTTTACTTTTTATGCAATAGTCATTCACTAAAAAACAAATGCGGCCTTGCTTTATCTATTACAACTAGTGTGTTAACCTTTTCCCGCGGCGGACTGATAGCTTTGCTGCTCGTATTTGTTATCTATCTGCTTATGAGTAAGCCCGGAAAGCAGCTAAAGCTCATGTTTCATTTCACATGCTTCCTCTCTATTACTGTATCTGTGACGACTATGTTTATGAAATTTGATATTATGAGCATCCTGAACCAAAGGATAGAAGACTTTCAAGAAGACAGAGGTAGCGGGCGGTTTGAGCTTTGGAATCGGGCAATCGAATATTTTATCGCTCATCCCTTCATGGGAATTGGCGCCTTCAACTTTTCTGAATATAATTTCTTTTTTTATGGAGAGAAGCTGTATGTACACAACACATTTATAGAAATTCTTGCGGAGTCGGGTGTAATAGCCTTTTGTGTATTCCTTATATTCCTCTTCCTCGTGGCACAAAAGTTAATTACAACTATGCTATATAAGGAAGCTCCGTATCTATTTCTGACTTTCATCGCATTTCTGCTCCAAATGGCTTCTCTGTCTCTTATTGTGAATGAAATGTTTTTTGTCTATTTAGCAATTCTTTGTAAGTACTTCACTTTACCAGATTTGGAGGAATAAAATTATGGATAATTTAGCAGAAAAGACATATAACATGCCGCTTGTTTCTGTGATTATTCCTGCCTATAATTGCGCTGCATTTATTCCAAGCGCAATTCGATCCGTGCAGCAGCAAACCTACCGAAATTGGGAGCTCATCATTGTGGATGACTGCTCCCAGGATGCGACAAGGAAAATCATTGAAGAGTTTGCAAGAAACGATAGCCGTATTCGAATGATCATATTCCCTGAAAATAGAGGAGCTGCAGAGGCACGAAATGCAGGGATAAAAGCCGCCTGCGGTGATTATATTGCCTTTCTGGACGGAGATGACATGTGGAAGCCGGAGAAGCTGGCAATACAGACCTCCTTCATGATAGAAAATGACATTGCTTTTTCCTTCACAGGCTATTGTCATATAGATGAAGAGGGAAAAGAGCTTGGAGTCAAGATTTATCCACCTGCAGTTCTCGATTATAAGGATCTGGCTGGGAACACGATCATCGGCTGCCTGACAGTTATGTTAGATCGGAGAAAGATTGGAGAAATTAGCATGCCTAATGTAAAACCGGAGGACACAGCAACGTGGCTTTCCCTTCTTCGGCAGGGTCATAAAGCCTATAGCATCCCCAAAAATTTAGCATATTATCGGATCTCGCCAGGCTCGGTATCCCGTAATAAGCTAAAAGCTGCCTTTAGATACTGGAGCCTGCTTCGGACACAGGAGGAGCTGAACTGGATGCAAGCCAGCATATACTTCATGAGGTATGCATTAAATGCTTATATCAAAAACAAGGCAGGGATTCGTGTATGAATGTCTTATTTATAACCGACAAACTCATAACAGGGGGGGCGGAAACATACTTCTGTAAGCTGGAGAACGAACTGCAGCATCCGGATCTCACACTCTATACAGCTGCAGGGTATGGGGATTTATATGGAAATCTCAAGCAAAAGGAGCGGTTTACAATACTAAGCAAGAAAAATCACTTTCGTAACATCAAACGATTAAGCAAAAAGGTAGTAGCTTGCGATATTCATATGATTCATGCAAACAGCCTCCGCATGCTCTTCTACGCTATCCTTATAAAGAAGCTAATTAGAAGGGAAATAAAAATCGTTTACACAAAGCACAATCTGACCTTATTGGATGGAAAATATAAACTTATACTTTCTAAAATTTTAAATGGTTACGTAGACCGTGTTATTACAGTGAGCGAATACGAAAGAAATAACTTAGTCCTTAGCGGAGTGCGTGAATCCCTTATAACCACCATCTATAATGGTGTTGACTTGAAGCAATTCACCTTCTCACACAAGGTAAAGCCTGCAGTCAAGAAAATAGGAATATTAGCTAGGCTTTCCAGCGAGAAAAACCATGATTTATTCTTAAAAATTGCTTATGAACTAGAAAAAAATTATCCGGATAGCTTCGAATTCTACATAGGAGGGAATGGGCCCGAGCAGCTTTCTATTCTTCAAAAAATTAAAGAGCTTGGTTTATCAAAAAAGGTCCATTGCTTAGGAGAAATAAAACATCCAGAACAATTTATTCGCGAGATGGATGTACTGCTGCTCACTTCACATCGGGAAGTCTTCCCGATGGTTATCCTAGAGGCAATGGCAGTTGGTACACCAATGATAGCGATAGACAAGGGAGGCATTAATGAAGCTATTATAGATGAACAAACCGGCTTCCTTATCCCCTCGCATTCCGAAAAGGAATTTAGCGAAAAGGTCCTACTGCTTTATTTCAATCAGCAGCTTTATAAGCAAATGGCAGAAGCATCCAGACAAACTGTACAATCCCGGTTTACATTACATCACATGATCCAGTCAACCTTGCAGGTATACTTAAATTTACATATACAAAATGGATAGACTGCGGGAATTGGACAATGCCCCGAAGGTTATGCTTTTCTTACTTAAAAAGGCTTTTTTCGTAACTACTTTTGCCTGAGGCTTATAAATATTTGATAAAGATAAAAATATGGTAGAATTCGGTATAATTTTTCAGAAGTTTAGATTGATAATATATACAAAGAGAAAAGGTGATGAAACTGGAAATACAATTAATAAGAAATGCAACGCTTTTAGTAAATATCGGTGGCAAAAAAATTTTGGTTGACCCAATGCTGGGGGAAGTTGGTAGTATAAAAACCGTACCATTAACAAGAAATAAGAAAAAAAATCCAATTGTGCCTTTGACAGTTTCGTTGCAAAAAATAATAGACATTGATGCAATTTTAATTACTCACCGGCATTTTGACCATTTTGATGAAGTGACCAAGGAAATTCTTCCTAAAAACCTACCGTTATTTTGCCAACCACAAGATGAGGCAAGTATTCGAAAATCGGGTTTTAATAACGTAACCTCAATAAACAATGTACACCAATGGGAAGGAATGAAGATTTATAGAGTCAAGGGGGAGCATGGTACAGGATTAGCTGGTCTTTTAATGGGAAAGGTTTCTGGTTTTATTATTGAAGACCGAAAAGGGAAAAAACTCTATATAGCGGGAGATACGGTGTATAACAAAGTAGTAGAAAGAGTTTTAAAAGACCATCAGCCTGATGTAACAGTAGTAAATTCAGGAGAAGCACAGTTAATCTTTGGCAAGCCTATCACAATGACCAAAGAAGACGTGCTGAAAGTCGCAAATATATCAAATTCTAAAGTGATTGCAGTACATTTAGAAGCTGTTAATCATTGCAGTCTCAAAAGGATTGAACTACATAATTACTTAAACAAAAATGCTTTATACAAACAAGTAATGATTCCAAATGATGGGGAAATTATGAGTTTTATCTAAATAAACGAAGTTGAACGATTTTTTTCGAGAGTAACATCTGTTATTAACAAAGCCATTAGATTAAGAAATGACCCCTTAAATATAGAAAAAATACTTCATATTTAAAAGTTAATGCTCCCTTAATTAAACAAATAAAAAGGCACCTACATATTAGTTATGTCTAATACGTAAGTGCCTTTAGTTTTAGGGATTTTTAAAATTCAGGTCTTGATAATGCTCTCTTCACCTTCCATAAGATATCCCTAAATGATTAATATACAACTATCGTATCTAAATTAATATAGGTAGATGTCTTACGGGCACCTGGTGCAGCTTTTCCAGTCCACTCAATTGTCAATACGTGTCTTCCTGCTGCCAGTCCCGTCTTTTTAAAATATTGAGACTTATATACGGTGGATGTAGAATATAAGCTCACTTCCGAGCTCACACCATCTATCGTAATCTTTGCAATCCCTTGGGTGCTATTCTTAAGTCCTGTTAATGCTACACCTGTTCCATTAAATACGAACTGTACCTGGGATCCGCCTGTATTCGTTTTTTTATAGGAGCCTCCCGATGCATACGAACTTGAGGTAGTGCTCCATGCTCCTATATATCCGATCTCCTTGGCAGTGTTCTCATACGTTCCTGCCGTTGCCCCTCGCTTCACTGTTGCCGTATAGCTTCCTGCTCCTTTATAGGCATATACATCTAAATAATATGTTCCTTCCTGAGGTGCAATATATGTGAAGGTTTCACTGGAAGTTCCAGCCTTTTCGGAGTAAATTGCAATTCCATCACTGCTTTTTACCGTTGTTGCACTAGGCTTATAGAGGTAGAGATCAAAGTCTGTTCCAGTAGCACCCGTTAGTGTTACTGTTACCTTTTCCCCTTTTTTCAAATCTAAAGAATATACATCATCCAAATCCGTTGTAGCGCTTACAGTATCACTCACTGTTGTACCAGGGAAAGGCTTGCCTGGGATATCGTTATCCGCCTGCGTGTTAACGGCAGCCTGTGCATTCAATAGACCTCCCGTTCCAACTACTCCTGTTAAGGAGGAAAGTTTTGTAACCGTATTCATAACAGAGCTCTTCATAGTTGCCGGGCTAATCGTGCTGTTCGTGCTCTGCAGTAATGCTGCAACCCCTGCCGCATGCGGAGCAGCCATTGATGTTCCATTCATGTACTCATAGGCGTAAGAATAATCCGAAGACCAGCCTTTCGGAACAGTACTTTTTATACTTACTCCAGGAGCTGCTATATCCACATTTTTCGCACCGTAGTTAGAGAAATCAGCTATATTTCCTGTATTATCTATCGCAGCTACCGATAGAATATTAGCTAAATCATAGGCGGCAGGATAGACAGGCTGTGTATCTACGTTCAGCCCTTGATTTCCAGCTGCTGCTACAAACAGGGAGTTTGATCCTTTAATCGCATCATATAAGGCTTGGCTAAATTCGCCGCCGGTCCATGAATTGTTAGTGATCTTCACACCTTTTGCTTTAGCATAGTTGATTGCTAGAATAGCGTCAGAAGTACTCCCCCCATCCGGTCCAAGAAACTTAAGCGGCATAACCTTTACGTTTGATGCAACACCGATTACTCCTATGTTATTAGCAGAGCCTGCGATTGTACCCGATACATGCGTACCGTGCTCGTCCCCATCACCCTCATCAAAGACTGTATTATCCTTATTAAAGAAATCCCAGCCATTCACGTCATCGATATAGCCATTTTTGTCATTATCAATGTTATCACCTGCAATTTCGCCCGGGTTTTTCCAGATTCGATCTTTTATATCTGGATGATTAATATCTGTACCTGTATCAATAACACCCACCACAACATTTGAGCTTCCTTGCGTTCTGAGCCACGCACCCTCTGCTTTAATGTCAATCCCTGGTTTTCCTGTGACCCATTCAATACTTTGCCCCGTGTTTTTCAGTCCCCATAGCTCTCCGTATAAAGGATCTGTAACATCCTGTGGCGTTGCCTCCGCTATCTCCTCGGGATACAGAATGTAGTTCGGTTCCGCGTATTCCACTAGAGATGAGGCCTTCAGGGCGTTGATCGCATCCTCGATTTTCACCCCGGATTTAAACTCTACAAGCTTGGTGCCTTTGCTTCCTAGATCCTGCTTTGTCTTTAAACCCAGTGTATCCTTTACCTTTCCTAGACTTTGCACATCATAGGCATTCTTAAATTTCACAATCAGCTCATTGTCTTTAAATTTTTTAGCTTTGTTGACCTTAGAGCTTGGTACGACCTTGCCCTTTTTTGTACTTTTGGCCGGAATCTGAACAATTGGAGTTACCTTTTGTGATCCTTTCTTCAGGTTTCCAGCTGGGTTATCTGCTGGTTGAGCAGATTCTGCAAAAGCAGGAATAGCCGAAAATACTAAGCTTGTACTTAGAACGAAACTAGTAATCTTTTTCATAATGCCCCCCTGAATTCTTTAATAAAATCGACCAAGCATATGAAATGAACGGCAAGAGATCTTATAGATTCCCTTATGTAAAATCCTCCTTCCTAAATGTAATATAAACATAGGGGAAACAATAACATAAATAGGGTATATTTAGATACCCCTAAAACTTAATAAAAAAAACCCCAAATCTACATATTCGTCACAGAACAATAACAACCTTCCTTATTTTACCTTTTTATTTATTTTCTTACATTTTTCAACCAAAACTTCACACTATCTTAAAGCAGAAATTCATAAAAAATTAGCATTTTCTACCTCATTAGCACAAAACATGGTAAAATAATAAATATAATTTTATAGCATATATTGATAGTTAACTATCTCTATACATACAAAAACCAAATTACTCTATCATACAATAGATAGCTGAAGGGAGTGTACTATGTCCAGAAACGCAGCTTTTTCGCATGTTGTCCCATTTAAAATATGGGTAAGTACTATTGTTGTACTCCTGTTTCCTATTCTATTTGATACATCAATTACCATATATTCTTCTGAGCTAGGACATGATTTGATAGAAATGGCATGGTTTGTTTATATCCTCCCTCCTATCACATTCGCCTTCTCCTTCGGCTTAAAGAGAGCAATCCTCCTAAGCTTTATACTGCAAATAATCCATAGCTTTTATGAGGCCGTGAAGCATGCTGGAACAGATTTTTTAATTGATGATATGTATTTTATTTTCACTCAATTAAGCTTAAGCGTGATTATTTCATATATGGTTGGCGTATCAACAGAAAAGCTAAAACAAGAGCAAACCGAACTAGAAATGGCGTACAAAAATATAGAGCAGCTGGCTTATTATGATTCCTTAACATCCTTACCGAATAGACGTATGTTTCTGCAGCGCTTAGATGCGGAGATTGCTCAGCATAAGCAAAATGAGACACAATTTGCTTTGTTGTTTATCGATTTAGATGGCTTTAAAGAAGTAAATGATACATGGGGACATAAAGCGGGCGATCTATTATTACAGGAAGTTTCCAGACGATTCATGACTTGTGTTCGGAGAGGGGATTGTTTAGCGCGATTTGCAGGAGATGAATTTACTGTACTGCTCAGCAATATTACTCAAGCAGATGCTATTGAGGTTGCAGAAAGGCTCCTTAGGGCACTGCAGCCCATTTTCATGATTCAAAATCAGGCTGTTGGCGTAACAGCTAGTATCGGTATGGGGCTTTATCCAGATCATGGTGAAACATCCGAGGCTTTGCTGAGATATACAGACGAAGCAATGTATGAGGTAAAAAGACAAGGAAAGAACAATTATCATCTTCACATCCAGAAGGCATAACGAGGCTGCGTAAAATGCGCCTATTTCCTTTGATTGGACAAGCAAGACTAAACAAGGAGCATTCTCAAAAACGCCGCCGTTGACCCTAGGACTACAAAATCAATGGCGGCGTTTTTCTTACTTATTAAGGCGCAAAGCTGGCGTTGCTAAACATACCGCCAAGCATACTAAAGCCAAGGCTAATGACAAAGAAAATCACAACAAGCGTTATTGCCTGCCCTTTGCGAAGGCCGGCTGCCCTTTGCAATGCAATGGCCGTTACAACAAAGCCCCAAATACTAAATACCTCAAATGCCTTTCCAATACTATGCAGCAGCGTACCTGTTTCAAAAAGCGGAGCAAGGCTTGTATATTGCACATCTAAACCGCCAAATACAGCCATCAGCAGCACGTTCACGATTCCGCCAAGCACACCGATTACACTCGTATAAATTGAAATCGATAATAGCTTCTTATAAGATGTATCATTTCCGATGATCATCATACAAACCTTATAGAACAGTGCTGTAATTACATATAACAGCGGTATACCTACTAAAGTGCCCGCACCGCCCATAATAGAGACAAATGCCGGCGAGGCAAAAAATTTCGCCTCCTCTGGTATATCGGTCGGTACCTGCCCTGCTGCCTCTGGGCTAGCTGCGATCAAATAGGCACTGAGCGCCCCAATAACAGCATACAAAAGTGCCATAATCAGAAGCGGCATACCGATAGGTGCCTTTTGCTTCATCCTTTCAAATTGCAAGGATGGCGATGTAATGACACCCAATAAAGACGGTTTTTTTAACTCTATATCTGTTGCTGTTACGTTTGGTTCCATCAGGTATCTCCTCCTTTTAATTAATAATTATATGATACAAGCAATCTATCTTATGACTATGAGGGCAAATCTGGCTGCATCCGCTTTTCTTTTGTCCAGCTCCAGCAACCTGCTCCCTTCCGCAAAATAACCCCCGCCGCACAAAGGCAAAAAGCGCCTTTGGCGGTGATGAACATGTTGCTGCGGGAGCAAACCGGGTCGATTATGCTTTTCTTATTCATACCGAAGTGCATCGATTGGGTCGAGCTTAGCTGCTTTGTTTGCCGGAATAAGCCCGAAGACGATGCCGAGCGTCATTGAGAATAGGACGCCGCCGACAACGACCTGCCATGAGACGAGAGGAGGCCATTTCGCAAATATAGAAACGATATGCGCCCCGCCAACTCCAAGACCGATACCGATGATACCGCCAAGTGCAGTGAGCATCATCGCCTCAATGAGAAACTGCAGCAAAATCTTGCCGCGCGTTGCGCCGAGTGCCTTGCGGATGCCGATTTCTCTTGTCCGCTCCGTCACGGATACAAGCATAATATTCATAACACCAATGCCTCCGACAAGAAGGGAAATGCCGGCAATCCCGCCGATAATACTCGTCATAATGCCGGTCAGCTGTGAAATTTGCTTCTCCAGCTCCTCCAAATTGAATACCTCATACTTCCCTTTTAGTTCGTCAGACTTACTTGCATTTAGCATATCAGCTGCCTTCTGTCCTGCAATTTGCATGCTATCCGCATCAACAGCCTGAATCGTAACAGATTGAATATCATCTGTTCCAAATAGGACAGGCCAAAGCGATAACGGCATGAGCATTTGCGGGAATCCAAAACCTAAAAACTCGTCGTTTGACTTAAATACGCCAATGACCCGAAACGGCTGCCCGGCCACCTCAATAATTTGTCCCACTGGATTTTTGCCCTGAAACACTTCCTCTACCGCTCGTTCATTCACCATGACAACGTTATCTGATTGAGAGAAATCACCCTCGTCGAGCTTTCGCCCTTTCGTTACCTCTACCTTGTTCACAGCAAAATAATCCTCTGTAATTCCATTTATATTAATGCTCTTCGTTTCTTCTCCAACCGTAATGTTATCCATCGTACTGTTCATCGTAATAACATGGGCAATCTCTGGGATCTTCTTAAGCTGGAACAGATTTTCCTGTGTAAATGTCGGCGGCTGGTCAAAAGGATTGGCAAACGGATCCTCTTCATCCGGTGTAAATGTAAGCTGAATAGTATTATTTCCAGCGCCGGCAATTTGTGATTTTAATGCCGCTTCACCACCTTGGCCAATTGCTACAACTGTAATAATGGAGCCAACGCCAATAATAATGCCAAGCATTGTCAAAGCAGAGCGCAGCTTATGCGCCATAATGGAGGAAAGCGCAATTTTAATGCTATCCATAAAGCTCATGCCTGCTCCCTCCGATCCTCCGTAATACGACCGTCCCGTAAAATAATGCGGCGCTTCGTATAGGCAGCTACCTCTTCCTCATGCGTAACCATAATAACTGTCGTTCCTTCTCGGTTGAGCTGCGTAAAAATATCCATTACCTGCTCGCCCGATTTCGAATCAAGCGCGCCCGTCGGCTCGTCGGCAAGAATAAAGGATGGATGATTAGCGATTGCGCGCGCAATCGCCACACGCTGCTTTTGGCCGCCCGACAATTGATTTGGCAGGTGATCAATCCGATCCGCTAATCCAACCTTTTCTAATGCCTCAAGCGCCCGCTTGCGCCGTTCCTTTTTGCTTATTCCGCCGTATACAAGCGGCAGCTCCACATTTTCTACTGCTGAAAGCCGCGGCAGCAAATGAAAATGCTGAAACACAAAGCCGATGTTCTTATTTCGCAAAAGCGCGAGCTGCTTCTGATCAGCCTGTAAGATATTAATATGATTTAATATGTACTCTCCCTCTGTCGGACGATCTAAGCAGCCGATAATATTCATCAGCGTTGACTTTCCTGAACCGGAGGGCCCCATAATAGAAACGAACTCGCCTCCTTCAATTTCCACATGAATGTCATGCAGCACAGGCACGTTCAGCATGCCTTGCTGGTATGTTTTATAGACATGCTTTAAGCTAATCATTTTGAAGTCACTTCCATTCCATCCTTCACTTTGTCGGAAGGATTTTCAAGCACCTGTTGTCCAGCCTCTGCTCCCTCGGTAATTTCAATCCATTCACCGTCGCTCATACCAGTTTTGACCGATTGCTTTTGCAGCTTGCCGTCCTTTACAAGGTAGAGAAACTTCTCTTCTCCCTCCTCCACAATGCTGCTGCGAGGTGCTGCGATCATTGTATTCGAGGACAATTGGATTTCAAGCGACACATGATAGCCAGGTGATAGCCCGTCCTGTGCATCGAGCACTGCTTTAAATGGATAATAGGAAATATTTTGTGTTCCCTGTCCACCGCTCATCTCCGTTGTCGTATCTGTTGTTGGATAATCGCTTACCTCAATGATTTTTCCGGTCCATTTTTTATTAGCTACAGCCTTAGCTGTAACAGTAATCGGTTGCTCTGGCTGCACCTGTGCCTTTTGCAGCTCCGATAATGTTCCTTCCACCCGGTATGGGTCTTTTGATGCAAGCTGCATAAATACCTTTGCCTGTCCTGCCGCTGCTGAAGAGGATTGCGCCGCATCCTTATCAAGCGTTTGTACGCGTCCGTTAATCGTACTGTATATGGTCAGTTCGGATTGTTTTTTCTCTAGCTGCTGCTTTTGCAGCTTATTTTGCTCCTTTTCGAGCTCTGTTGTTTTTTGCTGCAGCTCCAGCTCCTTTAACTGGGACTCTAGCGGATTAATTACCGCATCACCGGCACCTTCGTCCTTCGCCTTTTGAATCTCCTTATTCATCGATTTGATTTTTTCCTTTACTTGCTCATACTGCAGGGAGGTTGTTTTCTCCTGCAGCTCCGCCTGCTTAATTTGCAAATCCAGCTCAGGATTTTCATAGGAAAATAGCCTTTGGCCTTCGATTACATCATCGCCCTCATTTACAAAAATCTCCTTCACGCTTCCCTTAGTCGCATCGACATACAGCGTTTCCGTACTGCCCGGCGTCACACGCCCCGATACAAGCTTTGTGCTGTTTAATGTTCTTTCTTCTATGCTTGCAAATTTCAACTCTGCTGCGCTGCTCGTTTTCTTATTCTGCAAGACTGCTATATTAATAGCAGCAGTCACTGCGATAAGCGTAATAATTCCGATTATAATCCATGCCTTCTTCTTTTTCGGAGCCAATGCCGTGCTAGCTTGCATGCTTCTCTCTCCTTCTTTCTTCCATTTACATTATACAATTATATCTTTACTTCCATATATACACAACGAAATCCCTATTATTTTTACAAATTTTTCACTAATAGGAAATAGATTGAATTTTATAAACAAAATTATGTATGAAGAAAAAAAGAGATGGATACAATACTAGTACCCCCTTTTCTTAATCAGTACAACAAAATGGCCGTCCTCACGGAGGACGGCACTTTTTCTTATGAATCAGCTATACTCACCGAAAATCATACATTATAAAGAAAAGCTTCTTATTTGATTGTCAGAATAGCTTCACGTATAATTCTTTCTAAAAAAGAAGTACTAGGGAGAGATAACGAGTTATGATTATAAAACATTATTTTTTAAATGAGCTGGAACGAGAAGCATATGAACAAAAGGTATTAGAACAAGATGCTGCGTTACATGAAGCTGCCATTCTAGAGCTGGATGACCGAGAACTGCTAGAACTGTATGAATCAAAGCAATATGCCTATGCTATGTCATAAAGAAAACTCGCCGATTGGCGAGCCTTTAGGCAAAGACAGAGGCGTGTTTATACTTTATATTTAAAAATTTCCGCCACAATGAACAGCTTTCATGCCAGAATCTTATACCTCACTAAAGGACAAACCTCTTGCCTTTTTTCTTGAACAGGCATGCCTCGAATAAGCAACAGCTCCCCCTCTTTGACAACATTCTTACAGAAGTACTCCCCTGCACGCCTTTCATGTCTAAATCACTCACAATATTGGATTTAATCAAACGTTTGATTAAATGATAACCACGACCCTTTCTTCCGCGAAAGAATACTCTCGCAAACCTCTGAAGGAGTCGACTGTAATTCTCAAACAAAGGGATGCAATTCTTCTGAGAGTGAAATATCTATAAAAAACGCCATCTTTATCAATAATTCTTCTAAAAGGATAGCGTATTTCTCGCATATGGGGGATATTTATTCAAATTAGCTGATAGACATGGGACGTTACCTCTGCTTTAATATTTTAAATAATTAAAAAATAAAAAGATTATTTTTGTAGTTTTTTGTTGGTTTCTGTAGTTTTGATTATAAATTAAAGATATGTTGTTCTAGAGCAATACATGAAAACGCTTAAATGAATCTGTTAGATTTTCTCTGATCTTATTAGAGAAGAGGGGACTCACAAATCAACAAAAAGAGGAAGGAGACAAATATGAAAAAAATAGGGTTAGCTTGGCAAATTTTAATTGGTCTCATTGTAGGTATTGCTGTAGGTGCTGCATTTTATGGAAATCCCGCAGTCGCTACCTACTTAAAGCCGATTGGCGATATCTTCATCCGTCTTATTAAAATGATTGTTGTTCCAATAGTTGTGTCAAGTCTCGTAGTAGGTATTGCCGGTGTTGGCAATGTGAAAAAGCTTGGTAAACTGGGCGGTAAAACAATTTTGTATTTCGAAATCATCACAACAATTGCAATTGTATTAGGATTGTTGGTTGCAAACGTATTCCAGCCTGGTTCTGGCGTGGATATGAAGCAATTGCAAAAAACAGATATTTCTACGTATGTGAGTACAAGTGAGCAAGTACAAAGCCACTCTATGGCTGATACTTTTGTAAATATTGTTCCTACAAATATTGTGGATGCATTGGCAAAAGGCGACATGCTTGCAATCATTTTCTTCTCTGTTTTATTTGGACTTGGCGTAGCTGTCATCGGAGAAAGAGGCAAGCCAGTACTTCATTTCTTCCAAGGTGTAGCAGATGCAATGTTCTATGTAACAAACCAAGTGATGAAGTTCGCTCCGTTTGGTGTATTTGCACTGATTGGCGTAACGGTTTCTAAGTTTGGTGTTGGATCGCTGATCCCTCTAGGAAAACTAGTACTAGTAGTATACGGTTCTATGATTTTCTTTGTTGTTGTTGTACTAGGTATCGTAGCGAAAATAGCTGGAATCAATATCTTCCAGTTCCTGAAAATCCTCAAAGATGAGCTGATTTTGGCCTACTCTACAGCGAGCTCAGAGACGGTTCTACCAAAAATCATGGAGAAGATGGAGAAATTCGGATGCCCGAAAGCTATCTCATCCTTCGTTATCCCGACAGGTTACTCGTTTAACTTAGATGGGTCAACACTATATCAAGCGATTGCAGCCATTTTCTTAGCGCAAATGTATGGTATTGATATGCCGATTACTCAGCAAATTACCCTTCTTCTTGTGTTGATGGTAACTTCTAAAGGGATTGCCGGTGTACCGGGCGTTTCTTTCGTTGTATTATTAGCAACACTCGGCTCTGTAGGTATTCCTGCAGAAGGATTAGCATTTATTGCGGGTATCGACCGTATTCTTGATATGGCTCGTACAGCTGTAAACGTAGTCGGAAATTCCCTCGCAGCGGTCGTGATGTCCAAATGGGAAGGCGAATACAACAAAATGAAGGGCCAAGAATATTTAAGAGAAGTGCAAAAGGTCTCTTAATGATAGATTTGTTTTACTTTTTAACTAGGGGCAGCGCCCCATGCCCATCAAGTGAAGGTTTTATAGTACCCCAAAACGAAAATTCTGTGATTGCTATGAAGTATTTGTTTTCGTCAGATTGACGGCAATGAGGCAGGACTCCTAGTTCAAAAAATACAAGGGGCTGACCCAAAAGCCCTTAAATAATGAAAATTAACGGTAGTATGTGAAATAGACCATCATCGAAACCCTTGATTTTACTGGGTTTTCAATGATGGTCTATTTTTCCATTTTAGCTTAAAAAGGAACATTACTCCCCTTTTGGGTCAGCCCCTTCTTTTTTATAAAATAAAGCCCCAAAATGCTAAAGCTAGTACAAAACGATAGATGGCAAATGGAATCAATTTTATTCTGGAAATAAGTTTGAGAAAGAACTTGATGGCCAACAAAGCTACTATAAAAGCTGTTAGGAAGCCCGTAATAAACAAAGGTAAATCACTAGTATTCAAATTACCCCAGCTCTCAAATAAATCTTTACCAGAAGCTGCAATCATAATAGGCACAGCCATAATAAAGCTAAACTCAGAAGCAGTTTTATGATTCATACCAACTAATAAACCACCAGATAAGGTTGATCCCATTCTAGAGAAACCAGGAACTAAGGCTAAACATTGGAATAACCCCATATACAAGGCTTGTTTATAACTGACAGCATCAAGATCTAAAGTATTAGAACGGTTCTTATGCAATAATTCAGCAATAATCATAAGAATTCCGCCAGCTACTAATCCGATCACTACCGTCTTTGGAGAAAATAAAACATGTTTAATAAAATCATGGAGTAGTAATCCTCCTATCATAAAGGGAAGTATCCCAATAAAAACATGTAAAATATTGAGATGGGATTTGTGAGGAACTGCGGTTTCAAGTGACTTACCGATTCCTATAATATTTAACAATCGTCTCCAAAATACAACGACTACAGCGAGAATAGATCCTAGCTGAATAACTACCTCAAATGTAGTAGCACGAGTAGTTTCTTCAAACCCAAGTAAATGTCCAACTAAAATTAAATGCCCCGTAGAAGAAACAGGAGCAAATTCTGTTAAGCCTTCTACAATTCCTAAAATTAAAGCTATGATTAGATCTGACATAATAAATCTCCTATACAATATTTTTCCATACTTACCAGTATAAGAGATATTTAGATTAAGTCAAATGGTATATAGAACTTCCGCATTCGTTAATTATGTGAACACAATAGCCCTTCAGATCGTTTTGAAGTGGACCCACAAAATGGGGCACATATAAAACACCTAGGCTACCTGTTCCCCGTATTCTACGGGGGACAGGTAGTTTAATTTCTCTTGAATTCGCACACAATTATAATAATGAATGTATTCTAGCACAATCTCTCGCACAGTTGTGTTAGATACTTTTGTTATCTGTTGTGAATAGAAAGCTTCGCACTTTAATACGGCGAAGAAGCTTTCCATGACGGCATTATCATGGCAGTTCCCTTTACGGGACATGCTTGTGGTAATGCCGTTTTCTTTGGCATACATCTGAAATTCCTTAGAAGTGTAGATGCTTCCTTGATCAGAGTGAAGAATCACACCCTTCGCATTACGCTTACGTATCGCCTGTTTGAGTGTATCCAGAGCGAGTCGTACATTAGGAGATTCACTGATGGCAGAGCTGATAATCTCACGGTTGTAGGCATCCATGATGGTAGAAAGATATAAGGTACGCTCTCCAAACATGAGATACGTTACGTCTGTAAACCACTTTTGATTTGGTGCGGTCGCTTCAAATTCTCTTTGGAGAAGGTTGGGAGATACAACTGGCTCCGCTCCTCCTATATATACTTTTCTCTTCCGCCGAACCCTAGATAATAAGCTAGACATTCTCATAATTCGTAATACTTTCTTATGATTCACATGGAATCCCAATCGTTTGAGAATCGCTGTTACTTTTCGGTATCCATATCGCTGCTTATATTGCCGGCACACACGCTGAACTTGTTTTTCTGTGTCATCTGATGTGCGTTCAGGTTTGTGAATCCAACGATAAAAAGTAGAGCGAGGAATGCTCAGAATGTTACAGAACTCCTTTACCGTAATGGATCCTTTCAGTTCTTGCCACGTCGCGACGACAAGGTCTGGTTTCCACTCCTTTCGATCTCCCGGTACTTTCCCAATACAAGAAGTTGTGCCTTCAACCGTTTGTTTTCTAACCGTAACTGTTCCAATTCATCTTGTTCTTTTAGACTTTTCCTATAGCTGTACTGTTTTCCCACAGGTTGTTCAAATCGATGGGTCTGTCCCGTGCGATACCAGTTCATCCATCTTTTCAACTGTGACTTATTCTTAATCCCTAACGTTTCCATAATCGTATGGTTTGTGTAGCCTGCCTCTTTCATTTCAATTGCTTTCCATTTAATCTCCGCTGGGTAATGTACTCTTGTAACCAAAATAAAAACACCTCCGCTTGATTCGTCTTTTTTAGTATGCGAATCAAGGGGGTGTTTTTTTCATGTCCCACTATTAGGGTTCACTTCATTTAACTGAAGGGTTTTTGGTAGTCTCTTAAATACATTGACTCCCGATAATGATAGGCTATGTAAACTTAACACGTATATACATACATTTTTAGAGTTTTTAGAAAATAAGGGACAAGCATAGTAGCAAAACTACTAATATTTAATATAATGGTATTACAAATCAAAGAAGGAGGAAAAATATGGGATCATATAAAGATGGGCACGATAATGATTCACAGGAAAAGAAACAGAAGGATCAATATGATGAGCATTCATGGGACAAGAAAGAAAAAGATGCTAATTCGATTGTGAATATAGTAAAAGTAAATGTAAATTGTTGTGATCATAAGAAAGACCAGGATAAAGAAGATTGTGATCATAAGAAAAACCTGTATAAGAAGGGGTATTGGGACTATAAGGAGGAGCGATATAAGGAATATTAGGGTTAAATGTAAAAAAAGCCGGCTTACTTACGCCAGCTTTTTTGTTTTCCCCCTATTGAGGCAACCGGGGGTATAGGGCAGCACCACCACATCAGCGTGTATATACATAGAGTAAGAGCAACACATTAATGGACCGATGATCTGGAAGTTCACTGGCAACGGCAAACCAAAGCCTTAACCCTTGCAAGGGGCTGTGTTTTTTGTATGTTCTAGAGCCTTGTGGACGGACTTCTCACTTCTGACCAGCTTTTAAATAGCTTATAACTATCATAATAATAGTAAATAAATATTTTAATCTATAAACAAAAATGATATACTATTTTTAGGTTATAATCCAATAGTGATATACTATTTATAATCCATAACCGAACAGTGATATACTATTTTTCAGATTATAATTGATCCAGAAAAGATGTGTGACTAGGTCGCGCTCTGGCTTGCTGTGGCGCCTAAGCAGGAGCGCCTACATTCTTTCTGCGAATCTTAGGGGATAAGGAAGGTAAAAATGAGCAACAGACAAACTAGAACAGACGTTATCTTAATTGGTGCCGGAATCATGAGTGCGACTTTGGGAACACTGTTGAAAGAATTAGTACCGGACTGGAAAATTACAGTGTTTGAGAAGCTCGCAAACGCAGGAGAGGAAAGCTCTGACGAATGGAATAATGCGGGAACGGGGCATGCGGCACTGTGCGAGCTTAACTACACCGTCGAAAAACCGGACGGATCCATAGATATTAGCAAAGCGATAAAAATTAATGAACAGTTTCAGCTTTCAAGACAGTTTTGGTCTTATCTTGTAAACAGCAATCTGATACGTAATCCGCAGGACTTTATCATGCCATTGCCTCATATGAGTTTAGTACAAGGGGAAAAAAATGTAACGTTTTTGAAAAAACGTTTTGAAGCACTGGCAAACAATTCCCTGTTTCAAGGGATGGAATTTTCCGATGACCCTGAAAAACTGAAGGAATGGATTCCGCTTATCATGGAAGGCCGTACATCGAATGAACCGATAGCGGCAACAAAAATCGACTCTGGAACGGATGTCAACTTTGGTGCTTTAACACGCATGTTGTTTGACCACTTAAAGAGTAAAAACGTCGAGATAAACTACAAACATAGTGTTGAGGATATTAAACGTACTGGCGACGACTCGTGGGAATTAAAAGTGCATGATATCGATAGCGGTAAAATCGAATACCATACTGCAAAATTCGTCTTTATCGGCGGCGGGGGCGGAAGCCTGCCTTTACTGCAAAAAACCGGTATTCCTGAGTCAAAACATATTGGAGGATTCCCGGTAAGCGGACTATTTATGGTATGTAACAATCCGGAAGTTGTAGCGCAGCATCATGCAAAAGTATACGGTAAAGCTAAGGTTGGTGCTCCTCCAATGTCTGTCCCGCATCTTGATACAAGATATATCGACAACAAAAAAGCATTGCTGTTTGGACCGTTTGCCGGCTTCTCACCGAAGTTCTTAAAAACTGGTTCAAATTTTGATTTGATAGGTTCCGTAAAACTAAATAATGTCTTCACTATGTTGGCGGCAGGCGCAAAAAATGTTCCATTGACAAAATACCTGATCCAGCAAGTTATGTTATCGAAAGAAAAGCGCATGGAAGAGTTACGCGAGTTTATTCCGAACGCCAAAAACGAGGATTGGGATATAGTGGTCGCGGGCCAACGTGTGCAGGTTATCAAAGATACTGCTGCAGGCGGCAAAGGAACGCTTCAATTTGGTACGGAAGTTGTTAGTGCCGCTGATGGCTCGATAGCAGCATTGCTCGGCGCTTCTCCGGGTGCTTCTACCGCCGTTCACGTCATGCTTGAGGTAATAAAAAAATGCTTCCCGCAACATCTAAAAGCGTGGGAACCGAAAATCAAAGAAATAATTCCTTCTTATGGCGTGTCACTAATGGAAAACCCAGAGCTTCTGCACGAAATTCATACTTCAACAGCGCAGACGCTTGGTCTAAGCGAAAAAGAGCCGGTCTTTAGTTAATTCTTTGGAAGTAGAAACCAAGATATTGAATGATTAAGTTTAAGCAACATTTTTCATTAATGAACAATCATTTCTATGATGAAGAGATTGAAAAAAACGGAGATAAAATCAAAAGCTCTGACACTATAAAAGTGCCAGAGCTTTTGGTTTAATGATAGAGTCGAGTGACATATATAATAGAAAGATTTCTAGTCCAAATTCTATAATTATTAGCAAGAAAGGATCCTGTAGTTAAAGTTCTCTTACCAGATATTGAACTACCCTACTTAGGAATAAGCTAGAACTTCCCCCAAAGGTTTTATCCCTTTCTTACAAGCAGCTTTTCTCTCGTTTGTTCTGCCGCTTCAACCATCACCTTAAGTGCTGCAATCGTCTCATCAATACCGCGTGTTTTTAAGCCGCAATCAGGATTGATCCAGAATAGCTTTGGATCAAGCACTTGAAGGGCACGATCAATATTTCTTGTCAACTCTTCAAGCTTTGGTACACGCGGGCTATGAATGTCGTATACACCAAGGCCGATACCTTTATCATACGTATTTTCTTCAAAGGAATGAATTAATTCACCATGACTTTTTGATGTTTCAATCGAAATGACATCAGCATCGAGCGCTTTGATAGCATCGATAATATTTTTAAAATCTGAATAACACATATGAGTGTGAATTTGTGTATCATTTTGGACAGACGCTGTTGCAAGTTTGAACGCATAAACTGCAGCATCAAGATAGCTTTCCCGTTTTTCATGCTTTAACGGCAGCCCCTCACGAAGCGCTGGCTCATCGACTTGAATCATACGGATTCCACTTTTCTCTAGTGTTTCAACTTCTTTTCGAAGCGCAAGCGCAATTTGATTTGCCACATCATAACGAGGAATATCATCGCGTACAAACGACCAGTTTAAAATAGTAATTGGACCTGTCAGCATTCCTTTTACAGGTTTGCTTGTTAACGATTGGGCATATACAGTTTCTGCGACTGTCATTGGTTCTATATATGCAACATCACCGTAAATAAGCGGCGGCTTTACACATCGTGAGCCATATGATTGCACCCAGCCAAATTTCGTAAATTGGAAGCCCGCTAGTTTTTCGCCGAAATATTCAACCATGTCTGTACGTTCAAATTCCCCATGTACAAATACATCCAGACCAAGTTCTTCTTGGATTTCGACCCACTTTTTAATTTCTGCTTTTATATAAGTTTCATATTCTGCATCAATTAACTCGGCTTTCCGCCATTTTAAACGCTGTTTTCTTACTTCTTGTGTTTGCGGGAAGCTTCCGATTGTTGTAGTTGGAAGAAGCGGTAATTGAAAAGCCTTTTCCTGCAGCTCTTGACGGACTGTAAATGGTGCTTGCCGCTCTGCTCTATACGTATGCAGGCTGCGAATCGCTTCCTGAACTTGTGTATTGTTTCGAACTGATGATTGATTTAATGCTTCTATAGCTTCTACACTTGCAGTAATTTCTGTCTGCACTGTTTCCTTTCCTTCTTGCAGTCCTTTTGTAAGTACAACAATTTCATGTAATTTTTCATCAGCAAATGATAATGCATCTTTTAGAGTCTCAGTGAGCGTTTCTTCGCTTTTCACTGTCACAGGCACATGCAGTAAGCTTGATGAAGGCTGCACAATTAGGCGATCTTTTGAAACTACCTCTGCAATCTCTGTAAGAATGGAAAACTTATCATCAAGATTTGCACGCCATATGTTACGCCCGTCAACTACTCCAGCAGCAAGCACCTTGTCTTCTGGGAACCCGTACTTTTTCAAAGCAGCAAGATTCTGGCCGGAATCATGTACAAAATCAAGTCCAATTCCTTGAACAGGAAGTGAGATGACATCTTTGTAATGTTCAATGCTCTCAAAATAGGTTTGCAAAATTACCTTTATGTTTGGTGCTGCTTCATGCAATGTTTGATAAATATCATTGCATAACGCAACCTCTTCTTTCGAAAGCGTTGTTGATAAAATCGGTTCATCGATTTGTACCCACTCTGCACCTTCTTGTTGTAATGTGCGCAGGATGTCAGCATAAAGCGGTACAAATTGATTAACAACTGTTTTAAATTCACTTTTTTGATAGCCTTTTGACAGCTTTACAAATGTTACAGGTCCTAAAATAACTGGCTTTCCATCAATATTAAGTTTTTGTTTAGCCTCTTTATAAAATTGAAGCGGACGGTTTTCAACAAGAGCAGGTACCGCTTCGCCCAGCTCTGGAACAATGTAGTGATAGTTTGTGTTAAACCATTTTGTCATTTCAGACGCAACCGCACCCTTAGTGCCCCGTGCTATATTAAAATACGTTTCAAGCGATACTGTACCTCCGCCATATTCAAAGCGTCTTGGCACTAAGCCGAACATAACAGCTGTATCAAGTACATGATCATACAAGCTAAAGTCTCCAACCGGGATCAGATCAATTCCTTGCTCCCTTTGCTTCTGAAGGTGCTGCAGGCGAATCTCTTCAATTTGCTTTAAAAATGCTTCTTTTTCTAGTTTCCCTGCCCAAAACTGTTCAAGTGCTTGTTTCCATTCGCGTTTTTCACCAATTCTTGGATAGCCTAAATTTGAGCTTTTTACTGTATTCATCGTATTTTTTACACTCCTCATATGTTTGTATTTTCATCCCCAACTAAAAAATCTCCCTTTTCTAAATAGAAAAGAGAGATTCATACGCATAGCTAACTAGAGTTGAGATATCCTGATTTTCTCAACACGTATTCCTCACTCCTCTCTATATCCTCGTAGAGTACAAGCGCACACAACAGGCAGGTCTCCTGACTTAGGCTCATCGCTTCTTATCCCTTCCCATTTCAACATGAAACAGTGGCTCATTGATAAGTCGCTCCCCATCACAGTGGCGGGACCGTGCCGGCATTTCACCGGTCTTCCCTTTTAAGCTGAGTAAATGATTTACACAGCACCTAATGCATTTTGTTATGTAGTTTTTAATAAGAAAGATGCTGGGTCTCGGCCCGCTTTTAGCTTATCCCTTCCTAAATATAAAAAGCCTCTCTATTCCAAATAGAGAGGCTTCATTATTTATGGAATCCCCTCTTATTTGTCAAAGCAATATGCTTTGCAGGAATTAGCACCTTTTCAACAAAGCTGTTGAATGGTTGCCGGGTTTCACAGGGCCAGTCCCTCCACCGCTCTCAATAAGAGTTTTTAGTATCTTATTAATATTTTGAATTTAATAGCCATGTTAACATAATAATCTCAGGGTGTCAAAAAGAATTTTCAAAAAATATGAATCTTGAGTGATTCCCGGTCCACTGTTTGCGATAGGCTATAATACAGAGCTACTGCTTGGGAAAGCATTATCCCCTCTATTTGGAGAAAAAACCATCCAGAAACATCCAGCCTATTTTCGTATAGAAAAACGACCTTGTCAATTGACAAAGTCGTTTTCCATAGTCTGAAGCAGAGCGCTTATTGCAGCTCTAAATGCTGACGAAGCTTTTGTGAAATCTGCTGACGTGTTTCATCTGATACATGGTAATACCAAATGCCGTCCGATGCTATTCCGCCTTTTCCTTCAATTTGAATTTCCTCTGTTTCATTGCGCGCCTCCGCATAATCCTTTTGAATACGGAACATATCGTCCTGCGTTAGGTTTGTTTTCACGTTGCGCTGAATTGCTCCTAGAATATCACCGAAGTTTGCAAGTGACTCAACATTTGCGCCCTTCTTAATCACGGCCTTAATGACCTGACGCTGTCTCATTTGACGACCAAAATCACCGCGCGGGTCCTCTTTTCTCATACGGGAATACGCAAGTGCCTCCGTCCCGTTTAGGTGAATCGGGCCTTCTGCGAAATGATGACCGCCATACGAAAAATCAAGATCATTCACAACATCGACACCGCCGACAGCATCTACAACGTCCTTAAATCCTGCCATGTTAACTTCAATATAATAATCAATTGGAACATTCAAAAAGTTCTCCACTGTGTTGACTGACATATCAATGCCGCCAAAAGCATACGCGTGGTTAATTTTATCGCTTATGCCCTTGCCGACAATCTCTGTGTACGTATCACGCGGAATACTCACCATTTTCATCGACTTCGTATTTGGATTCAACGTAATAAGCATCAAAGAATCTGAACGGCCTTGCTCCGTTTTGCGCTCATCCGCACCAATCATTAAAATAGAAATCGGCGTTTTCTTCTCCAAGTCTACTTTATCTGTACGCTTATCTGAGCTATCACGGTTTAAAGGCTGCTGCACAGCTTCCAGTGTATTTGAAACCTTCGAATATAACGTATATGCATAAATACCGGCTCCAATGACAAGAACGCCGATAATTCCGGCAATCCATAAAAGGACCTTTTTCTTCATTTAGCTCCCTCTCCCTGCTTTCGCCAAAAATTCCTATTATATTAGGTATTATGTCAAATTTCTTTATATTACAAAACACATGGTTATTATTATATAGCAATTGCAAGAAAATGAAAATAGGGATGGTATGGAAAGTGTGTGCTTGCTGACAAAACGATCTCCTCAGAAAACAAATGATCTCTCCCCAAAAGATGTACAAAATTTCATTATTTTCCCGATTTTCCAAGATAATTGTATCTCATTATAGCTATTAGCTAATGCATATCATTTCACGAGGAACCTTTGCTTTCTTCTCCTTCTTATTCATCCCACTAGCCTCTCAGCCTTATTCCAACAAACAAGGCGATATAAGTTATATCATCTTTGCGGCCTTGCCTAAGGTACCATCTTCAAATCAGACAGTAAACAAGCATTCATAATTCAACCAAAAAAGAGAAAAATAAAATGAGCAAATCGCAGCTAAATATAAAAAAGAAGCTAACCCTTCAAAGTTAGCTCCTTTTCAGCATCTACTGGATTTCAAAGGCAAGAGACGAATGAATTTGCTTTCCTTTTGCTGTGGAGGAAAACTCAACCGTATAGGAGCCTTTTGGCAGCCCTTCCGTTACTTTGTCGTACTCTTCCTCATAAACCAACTCTTGTGCCTGCTTTAGCGTAACAGTTTTTAGCCTTTCTGCAGCAACTATATTTTTTGATCGCTGCTTTACTACTTCACCGCTCTGATTGATAACCTTATAATCGTATTCCAGCGAGGAGGAAAATTCCAGCTTTTCAGGACGGTCATTTTGATTTTTTAATGTGAAACGAAATATTTTTCCTTGCTCATCCTCCACCAATTCCAAGGTAGATTCAATCCCGAAATAAGCAATGCCTCGATTTTTTGGTTGATGAGTCGCTTCCTTCTCACTCGTTTTCGTCGGTCCGCAGCCGCAAAGCACAATCGCTGCAAGTATTAGGATTCCTGCTACCTTTTTCATCGGTTTCCCTCCTTAAAAAAACGGAATCGCCCGCTCTTGCGTTTGTGAAAAAAGAGATAGGCCCAAATTCCGCCTATCTCTTTTTTATGAAGCATGTGATTCGCTTATGCCGAATACAGCTTTTTACTTTTTGATAATCATAGTTACCGACGCCGCGGCACTCTGATGCCTAGCAGCATTCGCCTCTGCTTTTTCTGCTACAACGTATCCTTATTAGAAACAGGATTTATTCGAGGTGCACCGAGCGGCTATTTACGGTTGGAAAGGTACTTGACAGCCTGGTATGCATCCAAACGTCCCCAGCCATATGCAGAGTCATAGCCGCTGTCGCCTAAATCAACGCTTGTTTTCTGCAATACTTTAAGCACTTCATTAGACTTAATAGACGGCTTGATTGAATAAAGCAGACCTACAACCGCTGACACATGCGGAGCCGCCATGGAAGTTCCGCTCTGATAATAAATCTCGCCATTAGCATAGAAGCTTGGGATTCGATCTCCTGGGGCAACTAAATCAAGGCCTTCACCAGTATTCGAAAAGTCAGCTAATTCATCGAGGTTATTTGTAGCTCCTACGGAAATTGCAAATTCTGAGCTAGCCGGATAGCTTAATGTACCTTCCCCATCGTTACCTGATGATGCAACAATCGTAGCTCCCTTACTGGATGCATATTTAAGCGCATCCTCCATAACAGGGCTAGGCTCTGGACCGCCGAGGCTTAGGTTAATAACCTTTGCTCCTTTATCAGCTGCATAGCGAATACCTAAAGCAATGTCTTCAACATAACCTGAGCCTTCTGCATTCAAAACCTTAACTGGTAAGATCTTCGTATGCTGGTTGATTCCTGCCATCGAGTAATTGTTTCCTGAAGCAGCGCCAATAATACCAGCAACATGTGTACCATGATCACCATCATCAAAGGCGTCCGCATCCTTATTTACAAAATCATAATCAATGTTTGTAAGAGCTTTTCCTGCAAAATCGCTAAGCTCATAATTTAGTCCCGTATCAACAACTGCAATCGTAGTATCAGGGAGTTTCTTTCCGGATAGGAATTTCTCCATTGGAACGAATTTAATATCCGCGCCTGCCTTCCCGGCATTTCCATTTTCTCCAGTTGTTTGGCCTGTATTTTCCAGTGACCATTGCGTTGGATACTGTATATCCTTACTTAAGGCATGCATCGTTTTGCTGATTTCAACATATTCAAAGATGCTTTGCTTCTTTAACAACTCTACCAGCTTCAATTGAGAGCTCTTTACTTCAAAGACATACGTATCTTCAGCCTTTACAACATCATTAGCTAAGCTTTGAACCTGCACATTATCCTTAATGCCTAAAGCAGCCACGGATTTCTTAACAGACTTTGTAAGCTCGTCCAAGCTGATACCCTTCTTAGTCTTCACAATAATCTTATTGGATGATTCTTGTGCTAATCCAAGGTTCTGGATAGCTGTTGAAAGATCTCCTCCAGCAAGATTCAAGCTATTCCAAAGCTCATTCAGCTGCTTCACATGTTCTGCAGAGGCCTTTTTCTCAACTGTTTCCTTCAGATGCTGCATAACCTGAATATCCTGCTTTGTTAATTTATACGAGCTGGCTTTTCCTGCACTTATGTTTTGAAGCTCAGCTATAACAGGTTGCAGCTGCTTAAGATCATTAGTAACTGAGCTGCGGAAGCTGGAATCTACAATTGCATCATCTACTACTTCACGGGAAATGCCGTAGTATAGATCAATGATCGCTTTCCCCTTCTCTGTTTTCCGCAGGAGATTTTCACGAATGCCTCTTAAGCTGTCCAGCATTCCTGCAAGAGAAGTGTTAGCCTGAGCACTAATTTCTACTAAACACTCTTCTGGAGGATCAGTCGGCTCCTTGTAGATCGGCTCATTATTAATTGTAAATACCCCTATTCCAGTACTTTCTACCTTCACGTACAATGTACCCTCCCACGCTAATGGGAAATCAATCTCATTCAATTGGTTGGTGTAGCCTGGGAAGCCTTCTCCCTTTTCTGCATCGTCTTTATCCTTATATACTGAAATATAAGAATCATAATCCCCGGTCACAGAGAATTTAATATGGGAGTTTTTATCTACTACAGATTTAGGGTCGATTTTAAACCATCTTACATCCCCTGCTTTTTTAAATTGGAAAGAAAAAGGCTTTGCAATATTTAAAGTAGTGATTTTGGACTCAGCAGGCAGTCCGTTAATTCCAACCGCAGCAAATGCGTTTGTTACTGTCGTAACTTCAGCTGCCTTTGCTCCATATAGATCCTTTGCAGATTGTATCGCAGCATATCGTAAATGCTGGAAGTTAGATGTAGGCGTTAAATATTGTGTAAGTGCTCGGTAAAAGATTTTCCCTAGCTTGTCACTGCCAATTCCTGCTACCTTCACACCGTAGTGTGTTCCACCTTCACTGATCAAATACGCTACCTTATTGCTAATACCGCTGTTTGTATGCACGCCCCCATTATCCTCAGAGCCCGTATAACGCTTGGAATAATGATCTGGGTCCCCAGATTTCGTCGGATCGGCCATCGAACGAAGGGCATCCCCCGGTGTGTTTGGCGTATATACATCCTCGCCAATCTCCCAATCTGCGTTTTTCTTATTATAGAATTCAATCAACGTACCAAATACATCTGACATCGATTCGTTAATGGCCCCGGATTCATTCTCATAGATAAGGCCTGCAGTATGCTCAGTCACAGCATGTGTAATCTCATGGCCAACAACATCTAGAGCACCGGATATCGGGCGGAATACCTCTCCATCCCCATCGCCATATACCATTTGTGTACCATCCCAGAACGCATTGTTATAGTCCTGACCATAGTGCACTGTAGAATGGATAATAGCCCCATTGCCATCAAAGCTGTTTCGATTAAACGTCTTCTTATAATAATCATATGTAACACCTGCATAATAATGAGCGTCGACGGCTGGTGCATCATACGTCTGATTCAACTTGCCATCAGCATCCACCCATAGCTTCCCTGGCAGATCCTCTGTAGACTTCGCATCATACGTCTTAATACCTTGCCCTCTTGTATAATCCTGCAGATAGTAGCTGTTCTTTACTTTATTTACGCGAAGTACTTTCTTATCACCTAGAACGCCAATCCCGCTTGCTGTCGCTTTCGCTTGTGCTGTAATATCCGACGTGCCCTCAAAGTGGATATTATTAAACTTATGAATAACAGCCCCCGATACAGCATCAATAAAATAGTACCAGTTTCCAGGCTCAGGGCTAAGGAAATTCAATTTTACTAAATAGGCCAAATGTGCCTTGCCTTCAGACACATAGATGTTAAGATCGGAAGTTGGATTTTGAGTAAATGTCGGCTTGAATTTTAAATCCTGCTGCGCTGTAGCAATCGCTTGATCCGGGCTAATTTTTTTCTCTTCCTTAATACCCTCTTTAACTACAGCTTCAGGAACGATAGAACCGGAGAAGGATTGGAGAGTCCCTTTATTGATATGGGCAATTTGCTGATAGCCGAATACTGGAATACCCTTATATACCTGCTGGAGGCGAACAACCTGATATCCCAAGTCGTCTTTCTCTACCTTAGCCGTTGTAAATAATTCCTTAGCATCACTTTCCAATTGATATGTACGTTTTGCGCTATTTAAAAACCCGTATACAATCGTTTCTGGAGCACTGTTAGAAGGAGCTGTGAGTGTACCAGAGATAAAATCAGGTGAACCTCCAGCTTGTGTAATTCCTATCTCCTCGATCGATTTATTAGCAGCTGCGCTTGCTGATGTTCCTGCTGTACCTTCTGCAATCGATATACCTGGAAATAGCATCTGGGATAATGCTAGAGTGGTAATCGCTGTAACCGGTATAACCCTCTTAAACATACTAAAACCCCTTTTTCATATTAATATAGACTTGTAGCGTAAGCCCCCCGAAATAAATCCTGCTTTTCTAGTATTCTTTTTACCTGTTTTTTATTTGTGCAGCCTCCTCCTCACATGTATTTTCTTTTCATCGAACTGTCCCTGATAATAGATTCATTCATCTTTAACTAATTACATTCAGATAAAATAAACCTACATAACCATAATTATACATATTTAAACATCCTTGTCACTCACATTTATTGTAAAAATAGATTATTACGTAGAATTAAAAAGAAATTTAGTAATAGAAGCATAGAATTACTGCGTGATTATACAAAAATCTCCTATATTTTGCGTGTATTTCGCGCATCTCATAAATAGATTGGAAATATATGTCACCTTCCTTCCATTGCCAACCAGGCAAGCTTCATGCCATTCGGACGGCAGCAAGCGGCGGCGCTGTTTTCGGATCAGACATAGCGGCCAGAATGCTGGACTACTTTGTTATTTCTAATCGTTATGAGCCGAATGATCCAGCCTATACTGAACTGACAGTGCGGGAACGTGAGATTTTAACGTTGATATCCAGAAACGCTACAAATGTGCAAATTACCTCGAAGCTTCATCTTAGTGTGAAAACTGTTGCCAATTATGTGACCAATATATTAAATAAACTACAGGTATCTGATCGGCAAGAGGCAAAAAAAATCGGAATCCAATGGAGATTGGATCAGGGATTAGAATAAGCACATCGTTAAAAATAGTATCATAGGTAACAACAAAAATTTGTTTAGGGGAAGGATGATGCATCCAAATCCCCTTATTCTATTAAAAACAAGAAAAAAGTCGAATTTTGGCGCAATATGATATCGCTTTCATTATCGGTTAGAATTCAATTCCCTAGCTAACCTATTGTAAAATAAACCATATACTCTGCATAAAGCGCTAAATCATAGAAAAATCACCCTTATTTACCTATGTTACCCACCAAAAATAATATGCCTGGATGTGATTCTGATTTCTAAAATAATCAATCTAACATTACATAATTCGACTTTTTTCCGTTACGGATTTCTCTTACTTTTTATATGCATTCCATTTATACATGAATGCATTTCAAAAGAACTTCCTGTTCTCCCGCTCCTTATCCTTGCTGTAATATTTTTAGGAATTGGCTTTTGGAGCCTGCCAATCTGGCTTTTAGCCTTCTTAACTACGATTTTGGCTGTTTACCGTGTATATCTGATAGACACATCAAAGATCATTTCTCTTATGCTGTTATTTTATTGGATTACTTACCTAATCATCATGCTGATCTCTGTTACCCTAATGAGAAACTATCAGCAAACGGAAAAAAATCATTCGGAATTCATAGCAGCTCTTTTCAAATCTCTAGATTTTAGGGATCCTTACACAGCAGTTCATTCTCACAATGTAGCTCGCTATGCGAAACGGATAGCAGAGGAAATGAAGCTGCCTGCATATCAGTGTGAAGCAATCGGTATAGGCGGTTTACTCCATGACATTGGGAAAATTGGAGTGCCGGAGCATATACTCACAAAGCCTGGACGATTAACGGACGAGGAATTTGCTTTTATTAAGACTCATGTTGTTATTGGGTATGAAACAGTAAAGCATATTTCTATCCTTAAAGAAACCGGCATTCCAGATATGGTATTGTATCATCACGAAAGATATGATGGAAAAGGATATCCGGAGGGCTTAAGAGGAAAGGAAATCCCACTATCAGCACGTATCATTGCTGTTGCCGATGCCTTTGACGCGATGACCTCCAACCGTGTGTACCGGGAGGCCCTTGACTGGGAGTACACCCTTCGTTCACTTGAAAATAACAAGCATACACAATTTGATCCAGAAGTCACAGATGCCTTTTTAAGGCTATTACGAAAAGAAAAGATACAATTTTTATCGAAACATGTGGCAAATGACAAAAGCTATTATGATATTTACTCCCGTTTGCATAAACGAAAGCAAGGATTGCATTCCCTCTCATAATAAGAAACAGGGCTTGCCCATATGCAACGTTGCCATAAGGACTCTAAAAAGCTCCTTTGAAGAACAAAGAAGCTAACTCCCCTATAAACCTAGACAGTTAGCTTCTTTGGATGTCCCGCCTTTTGCTAAGGGCTGCTGCCCTCCCAAAGTAAGTACTCCTCCATTTTTTCTCTGCCGCTGCCAAGAAATCCACACCAACCAGCATGGACAAATGAAGCTGCTAATACTGAACCTGTCAAAGATATTATCTCTTATTGGACAAACGCACAAACAAAATCACTAAAATTAAATATAAATATAATCATATTAAACCAAAAGAAAAGGGAGTAACAATGGCTAGAATTCAGAACTTTCCTCAAGGCCTTATTAATGAACACAGCAGATGGCATATGCAGCACATGGGGCGGGCACGCTCAGGCGATGGGGTAGACTTTCTTTCATTTCACCGGTTTTTTTTGCAGGAAGCTTTAGATTGGTACAACGCGCAAGGACTAAATCCAAGCTTGGTAGAACCTTGGTCCTCTATTCCTTCCGAAATAAAAAATCACCCTAGATGGACCGAAGAGCTGGAAGATGCAGAATATCGAATTGTTAATAATCTGTCATCCTTCCGTTCATCTGATGAATTGGGACGTTTTTTACTTGCTTCATTCCTTCATGACGCTGTTCATATAATAGGCAGTGAAGTCTTTAATGACAGTGATTTCGGTCGAATTTCACTGTCCCCGCGAAGCACACTCTTCTATAATTGGCACGGTCTCATCGATAATTGGTGGAGACAGCTAGAAAATTTGAGATCCGGCAGATGAAAAAGGACCAAGTATAGATTTCATACTATTGGATATTTGATAGCATTACCATAGCCATCAACCTAGCAAAAACAAATCCCCCAAAACGAGAAATTTGATATCTCCAGATTGAAAATATACAAAATTCTTGTTTTGGGTGTACTTTTCATATTTAGCTTGATGGCTATGGGATAGCATTCGAAAAATACAAATTTACGACGGCAAGCGGAAAACTAACAATAGTTAATCCTTATAGCTATTCCGCCATTTCCAAACTAGCATGGAGTTCTTGCCTGGCTCAGCAAGCTGCTGCCTCGCAGTATTCATTATTGACTGAAAGGCTTCCTTAAGCATGTACAGACGAAGGAGTATGTTTGTCGGATACTCAATATTCTGCTAATCCTTTATTTCCTTAGCTATAGTCTTCGATTACTAATAATTTCTCATCTTTAATCTTAAATACTGACTTCCCTTGAAGCTTTATTTTTTCCCCAGCTTTAAGTCCGTTAGGTAAATCTGCCGCTAGTGTTCCTTCATAATCAATTTCAGCCTCAATCATATCATCCGTGATCGAATAATGGTTTATCGTCTGATGTCGATGTAAAAAAAGCTTTTTTGATTGTTCGGCTATTTCACGAAATTGATCGATCCCCTTTGTCTCAACATTAATTACACCATTTGATATGTTTCTGAATTCAATATCTTCGTGTAAAAGTTTCAAAATCCCATCAACATCAAAAGAGTTGTACGCACTTACATAACTTTGAATTAATCTTTTTATTTCGCTGCTTTTCATAAATCATGCTCCTACCATAAATTATTTTTTATGAGGGATCTTACTGCCTATCCATCAAGCTGATATGAACAAAACTGATTCCCCCAAAACTTAGAAGTCATGACAAGGCTGTACATCAGATGAGAATACCTGCAGCTCCGGCTCATCTGCGCCTCCAATAAACCAATCATTCTTGATATCTTCAATTACGGATACCTGGATACGCTTAGTTACCCCTCATTTACTATTAATGTCAGTATATAGATTCATCACAAATAAATGAACTCCTGTAAAAAGTCCAATAAATGCTCATAATCTTCTGCACAGGGTATTGATATTTGAAAACTATTTTTTTGATTAGTGATGGATTAGCAAAGGAAAGCCATGCCTGAAAAAGTTTTGCCCATTTTGACTGCCATCCCCCTTCCTTGATCCGATGAATTTCCATGCAGTCTAAGGAATATGTATATGAAGATATATTTCTTAATTGGGGAGAGGGTTGATAGCACATGCTGCATAAAGCGGAGACTAAAATCAACCGAATTGTGAAGGTATTGCTTCATGATCAATTACCGGAGGGGTCGTGGAGTTATCCGTTTGAGACCGGGATTGCATCAGATTGTTATATGATCATTCTATTGCGGACATTAGAAATCAATGATGAAGAACTAATTAAGGCTTTAGTCGATAGAATTATCAGTAAACAGGGGCGAAATGGATCATGGAGGCTGTTTCGTGATGAGGAGGAGGGAAATCTGTCTGCTACGGTTGAAGCATACTATGCGCTTCTTTACTCAGGTTATCGAAATAAGCATAATCAGGAAATGCAAATGGCAAGACAGTTTATCCTATCTAAGGGCGGTATCTCGAAGGCTCATATGTTTACAAAATTGATGTTGGCTATAACCGGACAATACGAATGGCCGAGTGATTTTCCTGTTCCAATTGAAGCGATGCTCCTTCCGGTTTCATTTCCAATTAGCTTTTTTGATTTGTCTGTATATGCCAGAGTAAACCTTGCGCCGATTTTAATTCTTGCTGACGATCAATTTAGCATAAAAACAGCATACTCTCCAGATTTAGCTGATCTGTTTCTGGAGAGAGGGATTCCCTTTTTTAAGGATATACAATTGAACGAGGATGAAGAGATCAAATGGCGATCAATTTTGGCGATGGTCAAACAAGGGATTCAAACGCTTCAAGGTCTTCCCGAGGAGCTTCACTTAACGGCTCTACGCCGGGCAGAGCAATATATGGTAGAGCGAATTGAACCAGACGGAACATTTTACAATTATTTTAGTTCAACCTTTCTGATGATATTTGCTTTATTAGCTCGGGGTTATTCGAAAAATCATCCGGTTATTATCCGTGCGGTTCAGGGATTAAAGTCGATGGTTTCGCAAATTAACGGAGGGCCTCACATACAGTATACGACGGCAACTATTTGGAACACAGCGTTAATCAGCTCTGTTTTGCAAGAAGCGGGGGTTCCTGCTTCAGCCCAGGTCATTCAAAAGGCGAACCAATATTTACTTTCCCGCCAGCATGACAAGCATGGCGATTGGGCAATTCATAACTCGAATACACAGCCGGGCGGTTGGGGATTTTCAAACGAGAACACCCTTAACCCTGACGTGGACGATTCAACTGCTGCTTTAAGGGCAATTCGAACATTCGCAACAGAACAGGCCCCTTACCGCCAATCATGGGACCGGGGAATCAATTGGGTCATTTCGATGCAAAACAGTGATGGCGGATGGCCTGCATTCGAAAAAAATGTAGATCACCAATTTCTTACCTGGCTGCCTGTTGAGGGAGGAGAAGATTTTCTGATTGATCCTTCGGCGGCTGATTTAACAGGGAGAACATTGGAGTTCCTTGGAAACTGCACACTTTTGAATAGGGACCATCGAATTATCAAACGCGGAGTAGATTGGCTGCTGCATAACCAAAGGGAGGACGGCTCCTGGCATGGCCGCTGGGGAATATGCTATATTTATGGGACATGGGCAGCCGTAACAGGAATGTCCGCTATTGGAATAGCATCGGATCATCCCGCTATTCAAAAGGCTGTGAAATGGCTGCATGGAATCCAAAATCCGGATGGCGGCTGGGGAGAATCTTGTAAAAGCGATATAGAAAAACAGTATGTGCCATTAACGGTAAGTACACGTACACATACTGCATGGGCGCTGGATGCACTGATCGCGGCTTCAGCTAAAGCTACGCCTGAAATTGAACGGGGAGTGAGATTTTTAGTAGATATAAAGCCACAGGATTGGACGATAGGCTACCCAGCAGGAAGAGGAATGGCAGGAGCATTCTACATCCACTATCATAGCTATGAGTATATTTGGCCGTTGTTGGCTCTCGCTCATTATAAACAGAAATTTAGCGGGGTTGTTTAGAAAAGGGAATATAGCATCAAAAAATCATATTAAGAAGAGAACCCACATTCATAAATCTACCAAGGAAGTTTGTTTTTAGATTTCCATAAAACAGCAGCCTGCTATTGGACCCATCGATAAAATTTCCATATAAGAAGCATGAAGATCGTGTACCCGAAAAAGGAATAAGAATGGTGCCATGCTTCGCTATGGGTAAACCATCCTAAATTCTCCGCAAATTGTTCGGAAACATTCATACAAAGTCCAATCAAAATGATAAATAGGATTCTTAAAAATGCAGGCAATGTTTTCGCGGTCCATAAAAAGAGGGCGGTAAATACCGGTAACACCAATAAAGTAAAAGCGACATTGATTCCAAACACATCTGGGAATGGCCTTGCTGGAAAGGCATACATTTGTTTACCGACAAATAGTAAGTCTAAATACGTCCCGATGAAACAAGAGAAAATGATGGTGGCTACAAGGGCCTGATAATTACTCGTCTTCTGCTTCCTCCCGGAGCAGGACGTTTTTTTTGGCCAAAATCGCAAGTTCAATCTTTTCAAGCGTTTTGCAGTATTCATCATAAATCCCCCCAGCCGTATTTTCTTCCTTATCGATTAAATAGTCTATGATACGCCAGTCTTCAAACCAGTCCCCGCTTTCCGCCTCTTCATGATCAATATCCTTCCATGCGTATATTAACCGCGGACTGTATAAACGATCCGCCCCTTCTCTTAATTGGCATTTTTTTATCCGGCGTTTATAAAATGCACGAGAGAATGATTCGTTTACATCATAAAACAAATGCGGCCAGTAGTCTTTTCGTGAACCGGTATGCCGATGATCATGAGCCCAATCTATTACGCCTGATAATATGCTCTCACGGCGAAACAGCAGTGAATATAATCGCTTGCCCAGCAGGATCCGCTCATGAAGGGAGGTGAAATGCTTAATTGTATCACCAAGTAGCAATGTTTTTTGTTTGGTCTCATCCTCATAGAACGGGAAAAGAATATGATTAAAGCGAAAAAAATCATAAAGCTTGAATCCAATACTACTTAGTACGGTCTTGTTAAAATAGTCATTTTGAATGACCCGTTTTTCTAAATAGCTTTGTTCATTAATAACAGTGGCAATGGCTAACGTATAGCGGTCGCCTGTTCTCCAAAAATGGTTCCACATCGTTTCCATAAACGTTGATACATTGAAAAAAGGCAGAAGATGAAACAGTCTGCGAGATTTTTTGACACTTTGTTCATATAACAACAGTTGCGGGTACACATCCTGGAATATCAACCAATTCCCCCGTTCTAAAAAAGAAAAGAAGGTGAGTTGATCTTCTTCCGACAATAGTCTTGTATATAGCTCCCCTTTTAAATCTGTCATATTCCAACCGCCATTACGCGATACCATATGTCCAAGCAGTGCCCAGTGTATTTCTGGGTACCGGAGGTAAAATTGATAATAGGCATGTGTTCGCGTCACATTATTTTTGTTATGTTTTCTTGTTCGTTCTTTAATTTCATGAATGAGCATTGTCTCATCTTCCGTTAACTCCCATGCTTTAACGGAGGTTTGTTTGTTCTCACCTTTTTTCTTTAATTCATCCTTTACATATAAAAGAGAATACGGAATTGCCTTGGAAAAGCCATTCCACTCTCCCTTTCGATTGTTGTGGTGCATCCCTCTTCCTCCCGTTAACATGAATGTTCTTCCTTTAAGAATGCATGCTTCAAATAGTAAGAATTTTTTAACGTATACTAGCAGGGCGGCTACCATCATTTTATTACGCCCGTTAGGAATACATGATGATTGTTTCTTCATGCAAGGGATCTTTTAGTCCAAGCCTAGTGTTATTGATTTTGATTGAGGATTTGTTTTCGGAGTAGAGTCTCTCCGTCAAAACACGAATGTGTTTATCGGAATTCAATGCATCTAGAGGCTTACAAAAATGCCCTCCAGCAATCTGGAGGGCATTCGTATTTAAATCATCAAGTGTTGGCGGGAGTTAGCCTAAACTAAACTTATTTCTCTCCTTACCAGGATATCGTTAACTCCATATATACCACATCCTCTATCGGATTAAAACAGTATGGAGCTATTTGTTCAAATCCTAAGGTTGTGTACAGCGATACAGCAGCTTTCATGGAAGACAGTGTATCGAGCCGTACTTTTTTGTATCCCAGCTCTGCTGCCTTTTTAATAATCAAAGATGCCAGATGACGGCCAATGCCTCTCCCTTTAAAGCTTGGACGAACGTAAAGCCTTTTGATTTCACATATGTCATCTTCTAATCTACGAAGTGCTACACAGCCTGCTACCTCTTTATCTAACGCAAGAATTAAAGAACCGTCAGGCGGTGCGTACTTTCCAGGTAAGTCTGCTAATTCCTCTTCAAAGTTTTGAAAGTTTAGATCAATTCCAATTGATGTTGCATATTCCACAAAAATATCTCTAATATCTGTTAGATACTCATCCGTTGCCGCTTCTAGATATTGCATGATCTATAGCTCCTTAACTTCTCTTTATATTGTTTTGTTACCATAACATAACTCCAAAATTAATGTTATGCCTTTAACATCTCTTCTTTAGTTATGGACTCGGATGTTTGTTTTTTAATTACGATAACAAATAAACTTGCTAACAAACAAAAAATCCCTGCAAGAATAAATGACCATGTATAGGAATTTAATATTTGATAAATAATTCCCCCGCCAAAAGCGGCTACTGCTGATCCCGCCTGATGAGATGCAAAAATCCACCCATAAACAACGCTGCTTTTTTGAGTACCAAAGACTTGTCTTGAGATACCAACAGTCGGCGGTACAGTTGCAATCCAATCTAATCCATAAAACACAGAAAAGATAATTAGCAAAGTGAAGGAACCTTCAAATAAAGCATAAGGAAGCAATAGGAGAGAAGCTCCCCTTAGACTGTAATACCAAAATAATAGCCATCGGTTATCGAAACGATCTGATAACCAGCCAGAAATAGTTGTGCCTACAAGGTCAAAGACTCCCATAAATGAAAGCAGCAAAGCAGATGTAACTAAAGGTACTCCGAAGCTCATACAGTAAGAAACAAAATGCGTACCAATTAATCCGCTCGTTGAAAGTCCACAAATAAAGAAGCTCCCGGCTAATAGCCAAAATTCCTTGACCTTCACCGCCTCGAATAAACCATTGAAAGCAATAATGATAGGATTTTTCTTTTCAAAGTTATCTCTCTCTTGTTTCTCTCCCTCAAGTCCATATGGAAGGATGCCAATATCTTCAGGTGTATTTTTCATAAATAATAAGATGATAACAAACATGATAGAACTAAGGACCAGAATCAATCCAACCGCCCATCGCCACGAATAATGATCAATCAAAATGGCTAAGACAGGAAGCAGTATTAACTGGCCTGTTGCTGTACTGGCAGTTAATATCCCTACTGCAAGCCCTCTTTTTTTCTCAAACCAACGATTTGCAATATATGGACTTAATACTGTCAAAAATAATCCAGACCCTAATCCTATGATAACGCCCCAAATCATAATGAGCTGCCAGGAATGCTGCATAACAAAGGTTAGCAGGAGGCCAGCCAACAATGTTGCCATAGATATCACCATTATCTTCTTTAACCCCAGCACTTCAATTAATGCAGCCATAAAAGGACCTGAGATACCATATAAAAACAGACCAATTGCAAAAGCGAGTGAAATAACAGATCGATCCCAGCCGAACTCCTTTTCAAAAGGATCGATGAAAACCCCCGATGATGACCTAACAATTCCAGCTACAATAATGGAGAAGAAAGAAATAATCAAAATAATCCAACTATAATGAATACGCTTCAAGCCCTCACCTACAATCTTAAAAATTTACAGTCCCAGTTTTTCAATTTTCCGTTCTATTTCCATAACGTGCAATTCCTTATTGATTTACCTGAAGGTCTGCAATGGAATATAAAACTGCTGACCCGCTGATTGTTACTCTGTCGCCGACCAATTTGCAGTATAATGTTCCGCCGCGCTTGGAAAGCTGTCTTGCCACCATTTCATCCTTGCCCAGACGGTTTGCCCAGAAAGGGATGAAATTACAATGTGCAGAACCACATACAGGGTCTTCATTTACATTTAATTTCGGGAAAAAGCATCTAGAAACAAAATCGTATTTTTCACTCTTTGCTGTAATTAAAACACCCAAACCATCCGGCAATTGTTCCAGCTTAGAAAAATCAGGAGATGCATTTTGAACGTCCTCTTCCTTTTCTAGTACAAACATTAAATCTCTGCCAAGATAAGTTTCGATAGGTTTTACGCCAAGAGCTTCAACCATTTGCTCTGTTAGCGTAAATGCTTCAGGCATTCTGCTAGGGAAATCCATTTCGTAAAGTTCATCTTTTTTTACCACAACAAGCTCCCCGCTCATTGTCTGAAATTTAATTCTATCCACATTCTTTTCATAATAGTTGGCAATTACATACGCTGTTGCCAAAGTAGCATGTCCGCATAGGTCGATCTCTCCCCCAGGAGTAAACCATCTTAACCGATATCCGTCTCCCTCCTTCACAGCAAATGCCGTTTCAGAAAGGTTATTTTCAGCAGCAATTTTTTGCATTGTATCATCTGGAAGCCATTTCTCCATAATACAAACAGCAGCAGGATTTCCTTCAAATAAATTCTCAGCAAACGCGTCTACAACGTAACATTTCATTGTATAAACCTCCTTGTTTTTATATCAACTAATCAAGCTTAGAACTAGCAAAGGCTGAGCCATGCACGGCAATCATCCCAGCAGCAAATCCAATGCCCAAATAACCTCATACAGTTGGCAAACATACCCGCTTCTTCTTGCGCAATAACACTATTACCCATCTTCCCGCCTCATAGTAAAACTACATCGTTAAATCCTCTCTAAACATGATAATGTATTCACTAGACCATGTTATTTTATATCAAGACTATATATAACACTCAATATGCTTGTATAACACTTAAAGGAGATTAACCATGTACATTGAAATTCAACAGTTAACTTTTCTGTCCAACTAAGTACAGCCTATCCAACTTTGGATTCAATATATGAAGGTAAACGTACAGGATGATCCCTCTTCATTATCATTAAGGCGCAGGCAAGTATCCCAATTACAATAGCCATATTTATTACCATGAGAAAACGAAGGAAATTCCGGAGCTTTTTTCTTTTGCGGAACTTCTAAAACCCAATAATTTTGCACATCATATCCCTCCGAGTGTTATAATGTGTTCGTTCACTAGTGCTATTTTACGCCAATACCATATATAACACTCAATACACCTGTATAACACTTAAAGGAGATCAACCATGCACATTGAAATTCAACGTAAAGCTGAGATTTCACTTTCTAAGCAAATATACCTGTCTATTATTGATCACATCCGTTCAGGACTCTTGCAGGAAGGAGCACAATTGCCTTCAGTTCGCGATCTATCAAAACAGCTTGGAGTGAGTTTGGTTACAGTAGTGAAAGCGTACAAGGAGCTGGAACAAGAGGGCTTCATTATCTCTATCCAAGGAAAAGGAACATTCATAAATGCGGAAAGAAAAGACGTAGTAGATACAGCGCAAGAGGTTCCCGCTTTTGATTGGCAGCTATCTGTTCAAGATTATTTAACTAGATCTCAGTTTGCCCAATTTCATCAGGTCCCTGAGAAAATTCATCTTGCATCCTCTATGATTGATCCTGGACTTCTTCCTAATCGATCTTTAGAGCGGGGGATTCATCAAATTCTTTCTGAAAACCCTAGAATTTTATCTCAATATGGAGAGATCCAGGGTGATTCACAGCTTAGAAATGCAATGTCCGAGTATTTAAAAAGATTGGGAATTCCTGCTGCACCTGATAACATTTTAGTTACGAGCGGTTCACAACAAGGAATGGATCTTGTTACTCGTACATTTGTCGGACCGGGTGATGTGGTTGTGATGGAAGCCCCTACCTATCCAGGAGCGATTGATGTTTTTCGTGGGAGGGGTGCTACCATACTTACCGTGCCTGTTGATCATAATGGGATGCGGGTAGACATACTTCAAAATATATGTGATAAGTACAAACCAAAAATCATTTATACAATCCCTACTTTTCATAATCCAACCGGTGCTGTTATGACTCCAAAGCGCCGCAGACAGATTCTTGATATAGCTCAAAGCACTCAAAGCATTATTATTGAGGATGATCCATGTGGTGAGATTTACTTTGGGAAAAAACCTCCAGCTCCAATTAAAAGTATGGATCACTACGGTCATGTGATTTACTTGAAAGGTTTGAGTAAAACACTAGCGGCAGGCTGCAGGATTGGAATAGTAGCTGCTTCCGGTTCCATATTCAATCGTCTATTGGCAGCCAAAGCAAATACTGACTTAGGAAGTCCCTTGCTCACACAAAAAGCAATCTTGCCATTTATCCAGTCTGAAAAAATGATAGATCATATGAAAAAACTAAGAACCGCTCTAAGGATAAGACGCGATTTGGTTCTTGAAGTGCTTTCACAGCATTCGCCTGCCGGGGTATCATGGGTAATCCCAGAGGGGGGATTAAACCTATGGATTAGCCTTCCTTCCTGGATGAATACGAATCGCCTCCTATTAGAAGCAAAAAAACAGCAGCTCACATTCTTACCCGGAGCAGCATGCTACCCCGTAGAGCACGAAAATCATCATTTACGATTAAGTTACTCTTATATGAGCGAACAGCTATTACAGCAAGGGGTTACAATATTATGTAACATTATTCATTCTGAAATTTCATCAAAAACAGTGCAGGATAGTTCACCCTATTTTTGATGTAAATCCGCTTTTTCTTGGTGCTGTCTGTTGATATAGGATGCGTTATTAGAAATTAGATTCACTTTAAAGAGATGTAAAATAAATGAAATTTTATACTTTTCTTTTTAGGCATAAAAAAACTTGAATTCTGGAGAAATTCAAGTTTTTTTACGAGCTCTTAATCTAGTGAGCTGGAGACGGAAATCTAGCGGCTTCAAAGCGTGAAGATGTAGCGTCTGCAATTATTTGACCAGCTGCGGAACTTTGAAAAAACACCTCTACTCTATCTCCGGCATTTAACTGAATGTCAGTAGTAACAGTTATAACATTGCTGAAAAAAATTGTACTAAAGAAATCGTTATCTGCCGCTACCTGCACACCATTTACCGCAATAATTAGTAACGCTCTATAAGGATTGACAGTATTATTAGGCGCAAATCTAACACTTGCAATGATAGAGTATACACCTCTTGTTGCTGGAATAAATGTTGATAGACCTGCATTATATTCATTCGCTAAATCAAATTGTTCAATTGGATAGAGAACTTTTACTACTGTATTTGCTGCAACAATTTGATTTGCTGCTTTGACCGCCCTGAACGCTGATGATCTTACGTTTTCTTTTTTCTCATCCTTCTTATGATCACAACAATCTACATTCACATTAATAATAGGAGCATCATGCTTTTGTTTCTTGCTCCGTGAATAATCGCTGTAATCATAGTTGTAAAAATTGTCGTACTCACCTCTTTGATCTCTTAATTTATCATAGTAATTTCCCATATTACACCTCCTCTACTAAGTCATAATAAAATAATATTAAGATTTGATAGTTTTGCTTGTACAACTGCCCATCATTGCTTACAAAATTTCAAAATGCATATGTATCCACGTCAAGTTAACCTGCTCCCACATTTAAGAATGCCTGATACACTAATTTTGAACAATACACCTTAATTGAGCATCATGGACCTGTTCCAGCCTCTACTTTGTATGTTCCGTTTTCTGCCTTCTTTGCATAAAACAATGTCGCTGTATCGCCAGTAGGACTATCCCAATCAATCCAGGCCACTTCATATCTCTCGCCATATTCAGGGTCTGTCTCTTGAAAACGAATAAGAGCAAAGAAACTCTGGTATGGAGATCCTTGCTGATAAATATAATTACGAATTGCCGATGTTGGTGAGGAATCATCGTGAACAATAGGTGCTACTATCGGAGGAAGAACTCCAACTAATATGATTAAGGCTGCAATGAAAACTAAAATTTTTTTCCTCATAAATTCTCCTTTTTAGTAACTTTGTAATACGGCAAACCGCCCCTGCTATTCTGAAGATGCTTCACAGCATCCGTTGCAGGAAGTTAATTTGGACTTGATTTCAAGATAATCTTAAAAGACATTAGTAACGTTCTACCTCTTTTACTCCCGTTTTGTGGAAGAACTTTTCAAAGAACATTTTGAAGAAACGCACCCGTTCGTTCAAGAAAAGTGTACCCTTCAGCAAAAATCCAAAGAGTACACTTTTGTGTGCAGTATTTTTCTTTTCTTAGCTGGTAATGCGTAGCCTGTTATACGTTAGTTTGCTTATACTCTACGAATCACTTTTTTGTTTTTTGTCCATTTTAAATTATTTGATTGAGTGTTACCTGCGATCTAAAAGGGAGTTCGAATGAACGCAAAGTGAGGTAATATCTTAAAGTTTGATTAATTTATTTTCTTATCGAATGTACTTGTGCGAGCCGTCACAATAGGGCTGCTTTTGAGATAGTCCACAAGTGCAATCATTTAATCCCTTTCCATTGAGAATTTGTTGCATACTTTTTTCAACCCTTGACTCTCGAGTTTTGGATTTTTTGGCTTTAGAAAAATAAAGAATGTATTCTCTTTGTCGTCCCGGCGTCAATGCTTCAAAAGCGGTTTTCAAGGCAGGGAGTTCATCGAATTTATTTTGAAGTTCTTCAGGAATTATGAATTCTGTATTCTTTTTAAGATTCACTTCCGAACCGGCCTTTTCAACTTCAATGGCTTCATAAATATAGGCTTTCAAGATGGTTTCCATTTCAACTATTTCTTGAACATTGGTGAACCGAATCTGGCGCGCCGCCTGTACATTCTCCGTTTGTTGGATTAGAATTCCATGGGCATCCTTTAACAAGGCACCTTTGTGAAACAGAAGCGCACAATATTCTTTAAATCCATGTATTAAAACTATGTTTTTTTTCTCAAACGTATAACAAGGATGCATCCACTTAAATTCTTCGGTCAGCTCACAGTCAAGAACGATACTTCTCAACTTCTCATATTCTTCCTTCCACTTTTTGGATTTACTTAAAAATTCATCAACCTTAGGATTCATTCTACTATTTGTCATCAAGGAACACCCCTCTTCAATTTTTTGATCAGCTGACACTCAAGAATGATCATTCTCAATTTCTCCAATTCTTTCCCATTAATTAAGACAATATATCATTAGTTTTATTCTCTTATCATCAAGTATACTTCTTCAACTAACCTCCCTATAGTTTAGGTATAATCTTTCACAAACTCCATAATCATTACCATAAGTATTCAATTCTCCTTGAGATTCTTCCTCCATTAAATGGCCCGTTTGTGGAAGAACAATCATCTGTTCCAGTAAAGAACTTTTTTACAAAGTAAACAACTTTTTTTCCACAGAACAGGTTAAACTTTTCGTGCAAAAAATCTTGAAAAAAATTAAGGTTACCGCGTATCTTTTTAGCTCCCTTATTCGTTTGCTATTTATAAGGAGTGAATTTTCTAGAGGGAGGCCCTCATAAGGAACGTTCACTAAATCTATATAAGGGGGAGATAGTAATGCTAGTTTCAAATAGAGTAAAAATGCTGAAATTGCAGATTGAAGCTTTTGGCAGTCATCAGGAGTTGAATCCCACTCTGATTTGGGACGATGAAATTGCCATTCTGATCGATACCGGCACACCTGGACAATTTGAACAAATACGTATAGCCATGAATGAGGCCGGTGTCTCCTTAGAAAAATTAAAAGTCATTATTCTAACACATCAGGATATTGACCACATAGGCAGTTTGCCCGAAATCCTGAAAGAATCTGGCGGAGACATTGAGGTCTATGCTCATGAGGCAGATAAACCATATATCGAAGGGAAACTACCTCTCATGAAAGGAAATCCCAATAGTATGGCTTGGCAATTAGAGAGGCTTCCAGAAGACAAACGCCGGGAAGTATTGGCCTCAGTAAAGAGTCCTCCAAAGGCCAAAGTGGACAGAACGTTGGCTGATGGCGAGGAGCTTCCGTACTGCGGGGGAATTCGCGTTATCTTTACACCTGGCCACACGCCAGGCCATATCAGCCTTTATTTAAGAAAAAGTAAAACTCTTGTTGCTGGAGATTCAATGTTCAGTGTAGAAGGCATTTTACAAGGACCCCATCCACCGTCCACACCAGATATGGATACCGCATACCAATCCTTGAAAAAGTATTTAGATCTCGATATTGAAAAAGTAATTTGTTACCACGGAGGATTAAGTAAGAATAATATTAAAGAACAGCTCCTAGGTATTGTCAGGAAAATATAACCGGCTTATGGAGTCTATGTATTCTAAGAGGCTCTCGGATTGACTTAGTTCCGCGCTATCAAATTAAGATCTTGTGATTCCTCCAAAACGAGGGTTTTATACTTTTCGCTATAAGGCTAGCTTTATCATTTTTTGAGTAACCTGTTCCGCTAAATTAATGGGCATGGGGTTCTGACGCATCTCCATAAACATAACGCCTGTTATTTCTCCATTCCTCCATTTTGAATGGTTTTCTTCTATTATCTTTAGGTATAAAATTCAATGAACAGTTATATCTATATCTAAAAGGAAATAGATTAGATAGAGTGACAAAGGACTTTCAAGCATGAATAACAAAAGAGAATTTGTAGAACAAATAGGGCTGATAAAAAAGTAAAGAGAGGGAAACCAAATGAAAAAGATTACAACGGGACAAAGCAACAGCGGCTTTTCCGAAACAGGGCTGCGCAGAATGCGCGACGTGCTGGCACGGCATGTCGAGTCCGGGAAGATTCCTGGGCTCGTCTCCTTGGTTAGCCGATATGGTGAGACGCACGTCGAAGCGATCGGCACGATGCGCCATGACGGTGGCGCGCCGATGCGCCGGGACACGATCTTCCGGATGGCCTCGACGTCCAAGCCGGTTACGATGGCAGCGGCGATGGTCCTGCTCGACGAGTGCAAGCTGCGGCTGGATGACCCAGTAGAGCAGTGGCTGCCCGAACTCGCCAACCGACAGGTGCTGAAGGGAGCCGACGGCCCGCTGGACGATACCGTGCCTGCGCGGCGGCCGATCACCGTACGGGACCTGCTGACCTCCACGTTCGGGCTCGGCATGGATATGACGTCGCTGGGCACTCCGATCATGGACGCGGTCTTCAAACAGGGGCTCACGCCCGATCTACCGGAGCCGATGCCCGAGCCGGATGAGTGGATGCGCCGCCTTGGCACGCTTCCGCTGATGCACCAGCCCGGAGAGCGCTGGCAGTACCACATCAGCAACGATCTACTCGGCGTGCTCGTCGCCAGGGTCACGGGCCAGTCGTTTGAGACGTTCCTGCGCGAACGCATCTTTGCCCCCCTGGGCATGAAGGACACCGGTTTCCACGTGCCCGCCGACAAGATCGACCGGCTTCCGCCCCTCTACGCCCCCGACCCGCAGACCGGAGAGTTCATCGTGTGGGACGAGGCCAAGAGGGGACGCCACAGCCAGCCTCCGGCGTTCCAGGGCGGCGGCGGCGGACTTTCCTCCACCGTCGACGACTACCACGCCTACTTCCGGATGCTGCTGAATCACGGGATGCACGGGACCAAACGGATTCTGTCCCGGCCCGCCGTCCAGCTGATGACCACCAACCGCCTCACGCCCGAGCAACAAGCTGCCCGAAACGCCATGGCCAGCAACAACGTCCATGTGTCATTCGGCCAAGGGCAGCACGGCGGCTGGGGCTTCGGGATGGCGGTGCGCACCTACCGTGGTGACTACGCGTCCATCGGCCAGTTCGGCTGGGACGGTGGAAGCGGCACCACGACGTACGCCGATCCGGATAAACAGCTCATCGGAATCCTGCTCACCCAGGTCGGGATGTCCACCCCGGATTCAGCGCGGCTTATCCACGACTTCTGGACCATGGTCTACCAGGCAATCGAAGACTGACACCGAGCCCGTGGTTCGTCGTTCGTTTAAAAAAAGGCCAGTGAATTTCATCGACCTTATTGGGGCAGAACCAGGACGTGACGAGGAGTTGGTTGGACGGAGTGGAAGCGGGCAGGGGCATAGCTGCAAGTCCTTGGAGGTCTATTCAAAGCTTGCAATCACCGATGCCCAGCAGGGATATAACGAGATCATCAATAAGTTTCCCATTTAATTACATCTACATTGCGGGTGGTGTCAGCTTCGCTGGTACTACCCCTCATAGCTGGTTCAATTTAATGTACCTTCATATTCTTTTATTATTTTATAAAAAGTATTTTTCTTTAGTTCTAATAGTTCCATAAATTTAACTCCAGTTATTTCTCTATTTTTCCACTTCGGATAAGTTTCTTCTATTAAGTTATGACACTTTTAAGATATAAAAAAACGCCATTATCTTTGGTGCAGATATTTCTAGTATTCTTTAGTTAAAGTCTTGTGTTTTCTCCTGTTCTTTTTTCAACCTGTTGAGTACACGATGATAATGGTACATAGGAATCCAAAAATACACAACAGTAATAGCAAATATCACAATATTAACGAAATTGCCGCCAGTAAAATCTTTTAAGGACCAAACCTTTGTGACTACATACAATTGGATAAGTAGAAACAATACTACAAACCCTAAGAATTTTAACTTAACAGAAATGGGATATTTTCTTGTACCCTGTCGGTCATTTGGGTATTTTGCCTCTAATTTGGCCATGAGTTCCGCTAAAAACCAAACCGCAAATCCTGCTATCAACAATGAAAAAGCTGCTTCCATAACTAAAATACCTCCAATCGCATAACCTGTGTATTTTAATGTTTCATGGTTCCTTATATATTCCCCTCTACTTTTCGCTATTTAATTACAATTGTCCTGAAGATTACAGAAAAGGCGGGTGTTTCGGGTGGAGAGCTGTCCAGTCTACCTCTTCCGTGAAACTCAATAAAACCGGTGCTATACGGCCAAGTACCAGCGTCGGTGCGACCAAGGACAAAGTATCTTTGGAGAATGCCACGCTATAATGGGCAATCAGGCATAATTTATATGAAAAGTTGCTGATCTTACAGTAACAAAAACGTTCGTTTTTGTTACGAGAAGTTCATTTTATCGTTTTGGTGTGTACCTGTCTTTTACTTGTCGTATTTCTTGCATAATTATTTGTCGCTATATATTAAAATTAGAGTGCTGTTGAATCATAATAAATTTGTTTCTTTTACAAGAAGATTGTGAAGAAACGTACTTAAGCTAACGGGACAGGTTAGCTGTACAAGTTATAAATTTAATGGTTTAAAGTTATAGAGCATTTCTTTGAATGAGGAATGCGTTTTATTTTTACTTAAAACAAAAACTCACAATAAAAATATTATCCAAACTAATAAAAATTTATTGTAAAACGATAAAATATATATTAAAATCAAAATCAGAATAAATAAGTGAGGTGCTTTTTATGGAAAAAGTAACAACGTTGTTTTTAAAAATAGCTGTTATTCTTTTAGGGGTCCCAGTTCTTGCTCTGTGCATCTTTTTGGTGCCTGAGATGGCGAATCTTGCAGCAAAATTGCTTCCAGAGTTTGCTTTTATAAAATATCTCGTTTTCATCGCTTTTGATGCATCTGCGATACCTTTTTACTTTGCTTTGTATCAGGCTTTCAGACTCTTATGCTATATTGACAAAAATAAAGCTTTCTCCGATTTATCTGTAAAAGCTTTAAAGAAAATCAAATACTGTGCCATCACAATCAGTATTTTGCATGTGCTAGTTTGGCCGCTCTTCTATATCTTTGCGGAAGTAGATGACGCACCAGGAGTTATCTTTGTCGGATTGGTTGTTCCTTTTGCTTCGATGGTTATCGCAGTCTTTGCGGCCGTTCTCCAAAAACTTTTACAAGAAGCAATTAATATCAAATCAGAAAATGATTTAACGGTCTGAGGTGAATAACAATGGCAATTATAATTAATATTGATGTGATGTTAGCAAAAAGGAAAATGAGCGTAACAGAACTTTCGGAGAAGGTTGGAATAACAATGGCGAACCTTTCTATATTGAAAAATGGAAAGGCAAAAGCGATTCGATTATCCACTTTAGAGGCAATTTGTAAGGCTTTAGAATGTCAGCCTGGAGATATTTTAGAATACAAAAGTGACGAAGACAGTTAAACATATTGAGGAAACTTAACATAACAATTATTAGGGGAGGTATAACTATGGACATTAACAATTTGATTATTGAAAATATTGCTAACCCTCATGAGCTGGAGAGAATGTATAGAAAAGACCCGAAAGCTTTTAAAAAGTCATTCTCACACGCATGGGAACAAAATCCTGATTCTCAGGTTCTTGGCGTTTGGTATGAAAGATTGCATTTCAAGGAGACGGCAAATACAGAAAAATCCTCCTTGCTTCAAAAAGGTTTCTTATTCATGGGCATTTTAGCCATTCTGGCCGGGATAAGCACCAGGATCATTTTCCATTTTGTCGAACAGGAAGCAATTGCTCCAATTAACCTGGCTTTTGGTATAATTCCCTTTATTGCTGCCTATTTTGTTTACAATAATACTCCGAAAAAAAGTGTTATTTATTCCCTTGCAGCGTTGTTCCTAATTTCCGGGTTTTATCTTAATATACTGCCATTAAATTATAAAGACAGTATTATCCTTGCTTATTTACACCTTCCCATATTCTTATGGGTATTGGTAGGGCTTGCATTTACAGGAAATGAATATTCAAAAGGCAGTACAAGATTAGCCTATATTAAATTTAATTTGGAATATTGTATTCTCTACGCCAGCATGGCAGTTAGCGGAATGGTACTAGCAGCATTAACCATGCAGTTATTTAGCTTTGTTGGCTTGGATATAGAAGACTTCTATTTTAGTAATGTCGTTTTATTTGGTGCTGCCGCTCTCGCTATTGTGGCTGCATACCTGGTATCAATGAATCTTAAACTTGCTAAGAATATTACACCATATATAGCTAAAATTTTTAGTCCTCTTGTCCTGGTCACATTGTTAGTCTATCTTATAACGGTTATATGGGTCGGAAAAAATCCATTCTTGGACCGTAATTTCCTGATAGCCTTTAACGGAGTACTCCTTGGTGTATTGGCCGTTACCATATTTTCCATTACCGAGAGCGACTCAGACGAGAAAAAGAACATTTCAGATTATATAAATTTTTCCTTAATTGTTCTTGCGCTTATCATTGACAGTGTGGCTTTGTCAGCCATCGTGTTCAGACTTTCTTCTTATGGGATTACGCCTAATAGACTTGCTGTTTTAGGAGTAAACATACTTATCTGGGCAAATCTAATTTGGATTATGCTCTCCTATATGCGTTTTCTACAAAACAAATCCGGACCTTCAACTATCCAAGATGCCGTTACTAAGTATTTGCCGGTCTACGGACTTTGGGCAGCTTTCGTTACATTTACTTTTCCTATAATTTTTAATTAGAAAGGCTCTATATAACGAAAAGCTAATCTTCTATAACGTATAAAATCCTTAGAGCCGATATTATGCAGCTTTTTATACAGAGTTGCATAGTTTTGGCTTATTTTCATTACTAAAGTTAAAAAGAGGGGATTCAAACTAGAAGACATAATATATTGTTGCAACTGGATTCTTTAAAATATGTCCAGTTTCATGTGCCCAACGAAAAAGGACTTCATGAAACGTATTTGATACGCTAAACTTGCAGGTTTTAAGTTTGAGTTTGAGTTTGATTTAGATTAAATGTGAAAAGATGTACTTACACTAAAGGGGGCGTTAGTTCAACAAGAAAAAGTAGTTAAGATCTTCAACAATCGGGTGCTAATATTGAACAACATAAATAAAATATGCAGGATTTTATGCAAAAAGTAGGGAGGCTTGTCAAAGAATGGGGAAGCCAAAAGCCACGCCACTCAGGCATTGCATAAAATCCTGCATACTTGATAATGTTTGAGATTGCGAGAAACTCAGTATTGGCGCGGAATCCCATGGGCATGGCACTTCCGATGATGACATGTTATGTTAACCTCACATGTATGGAATATACATCCAATTTGTACAACATATTACTTCTTCCGGATGGTACAATAAGGAAAAAGGATGGTATTGGTAAATGTCTATGGTAACGATTTTCTATCTTTTTGGTATTCTTATTTTAATAGGTTGCGGTTTTTCCATCATGAGAAGTCTATTTGAGAACCAGAAAAATATTATGCAAATTAACCAGAAGTTAGGCAGAATAATTGATTTGTTAGAAAAACAGAATAAAGGATAAACCTCTCTCCGAACGGGAGGGGTTTGCTGTGTAATAGTGCTTCCTGTACAACTAAATATGAATGAAACTCCAATTATTCAAGGACATAAAAGGATGAGATACATGTCAAAATTGTTACGAGTTGTTTTTATAAGTATAGCTATTATAAGTATCGGGAAATTACTTCTTGATCGTGCATTTTTTATTGGTGATCAAGAAACGAGAGAAAAACTTCTCGTAGGAACAGTATGGTATTTAGAAAAGAAAGGCTATCATAAGGAAGATATATTACATATAAAAGCTGCTGTAGACTTTAAAGCTTTTACACCAGGAACCCCCATAGTTATTGTTGAATTTAGAGATGAACCTGGTAATGGATATGTTTTTAAATGGCGTGAAGATACTAAATCTGCCTCTTTATATGATTCTGATGGTAAACATTCAGAACAACTAAGACCTCAATAAACTTAATACTGATAGTCTAAAACTAAGGTGAAAGATATAACATTACACTTGTTCCAACTTCCGCTTTCGGATGTTATGTAAATCTCACATGGATATGATATTCATACTTAAACACAGAAAAAGCTCTCTAAATTTTAAAGAGAGCTTTTTATCGTTCATTTTTGATCAAATACAAATATTTCTTTATATTTTCTTGCTTGTAATTTTTGACCATCCTTAAACATCTTAGGTAGTTCTTCTTGCCATGTAATAATAACTGTAATCCCCTTTGCTCTTACTGATACAGGAAAGTTAGAAAAATGCATTTCATTCTGAGGAGCTGTACTCTCGGGCGCATCTCCATCCATATTTGCCCGCAAAGTCTTAGAATCACTATAGTTACTGTATATGTCTACATCTAAATTATAAACATCCTTTCCCAGGTTCTTAACATCTAAACTATACATATTAACTACACCCGGTTTTGGTTGTGAAAGACTTGGATCATTGTCCATTTTCCCAATTTTTAATTGCCAACGTTCAGAAGACTCTGATATAGGTAAAGGACCAAGTGAGGATGCTTTTGCTGATATATTGTTAACAAATACAAAACACAACATATAAAAAAGAACAAATGTTATTTTTCGCATACTTCAACCTCCAAAGTACAATATTTTATCTCAATTACTATTTCCTTAAGTAAAAGACAATATGTACCAACAGGTTGAATCTAAAACACAGAAAAATTAGGATTAACTTCCGATAAGTTATCTTACATCAACCGACAGCCCCAATTTTGGAGCTGGTTAACATAACATTCATTATCGGGAGTCAATGTATCTAGAAGCCTATAGAAATCCCCTCCAGATCGCTTTACTGGAAGGGATTCGTGTTCATATAATCATCGTTACAGGAAGTACAGAAAAATGTCTTCCTCAATTTAAAGAGATGTCTGTTATCTATCTAAAAAACATATCCTGTGGTAGATATTGTTTAATTCTTCAAGCGTCATCGATTCCAGATTCGGGGGTACGCTCATACCAGCCTTTGCATAGGCCTTATGAATTAGCTTTATCATTTTTTCCTCTGAACTTAAGTGTTTATCGCTCACTGATTTATCAAGAACTAATTCTGTTTTTGAATTTTTTTGCTCTAATTGTGGGACTTGCTTCATCTTCTCTCCTTGCTGTTCTTGTGGTGCCCCCTATAGCCATCAACTTAATAAAAATAAACTACTCCAAAACAAAAATTTTATAGAATTTTTGTTTTGGGGTAACTCTGAATTCTTGGCTTGATGGGCATGGGGCAGCATCTGTAAAACACGCATTTTGTACGCCAAGCAAATTTCAACATAAAATGCTGCCCTAAGGAAACAGCACCTTCCCAACAAGATGAACTTTTGGATATTAATGGGTATAATCATACACATTTTTCGCTAACAGCAAAAAGGTTACTGTAATAAACAGCGCACGAACATAACCGCTTCCTCTTTTAATCGCAAGCCTTGAGCCGCAAACCGCACCAGCAATTTGTGCAAGTCCCATTATCAAGCCATAAGCATAATGTACTTGTCCTAAATATATAAACATCAACAATCCAGCAATATTACTGCCAAAGTTTAAAAATTTCGCATTCCCCGCTGCCTTTAAAAAGTCAAATCCAATCATTAAAAAAGCAAATATTAAAAATGACCCTGTTCCAGGACCAAAAAATCCATCATAGAAACCAATAGAAAAAATTAAAACCGTAAAAATAATAAGGCGGCGGACTGACAATTTTTTATAGGTTGAAGTACTGCCCCAATCTTTCTTGAAAATCGTATAAACCGCAACAGCTGCGAGCATGACTAGCATCAATGGCTTTAGCACTTCAGGGTCCATCAAATGAACAGTCCATGCCCCAATCATCGAGCCGATAAAAACGAGTGGAAATAATTTATACACTGATGTTAAATCGAGTTTACCTGAACGATAAAACATCAGTGTACTTGTTAAGGAGCCTACTGTCCCTGCTAATTTATTCGTAGCAACAGCCGCTGCTGGATTCAGCCCTGCAAATAACAATGCAGGCAATGCGATCAGCCCGCCGCCCCCTACAACTGAATCGATAAATGCAGCTAAAAATCCAGCAAGTGCCAAGAAAAGTAATGTATTAAGATGTATGTCTTCCATGTGGCTCCCTCCCGCAACATATAGTAACTACTTAAATAGTAACTACATATTTGCAATTTGTAAAGAGAGCTTTCATAATAAGATTAGATTGAAGAAATAGGAGAAAATGAAGATAGTTTCTTAATAATCTAAGGAGACGTTATGGAAAACTTAGTACAACACATTCAAAGCTTAGGACTCAGTCAATACGAGGCTAAAGCATACATTGCCTTAGTCAAGCTAGGTCCTTCCAATGCCTATCAAGTCAGCAAGGCTTCAGGTGTGCCTCGCGCTAGAATTTATGAAATATTGAATGGATTAGCGCAGCAGGGATTTGTTATGAAGGAAGAAATTAATGATGCTATCGAATATTCCCCCCTTCCTGTGGAGGTATTCTTAGAATCGATTCATGATAAATGGAAAGAGACATATAACTTTGCAGAACAAGGGCTAAAACAGATTGAAAATAAAGATTCAGAAACGGATCCGCGCGTCACGACGCTTAAAGGCGCAGATAATATCCTTTCCTTTTGCCGTATTCTAATCCGCAGGGCTCAGCGTCGGATTATTTTATCAATGTGGAATCCTATGTATACTGCCCTTCTAAAAGACCTGCAAATCAAACAACAGGAGTGCGATATAAAAGGAATCGTTTTTCAAGTGGAACAGCCTTTAGAAAATCTAATTGTTCATCGGGAAACGGATTATATCCGTGATATTGGGGATCAAAAATGGTTTATTCTTTCAATTGATGGAAAGGAAATGGTATATGGCCATTCTATTGAACAGAAAGGACAGGCCTTTTATACAGATGATCCTGTCCATGTATACCTGTTGGAGGACTATATATGGCACGATATTCTAGTAAACCGATTAGTACGGGAAAGTGATAAGGAATTGGACTCTTGGATACCTTTAGAAAGAAAAAAATTCTTTGCAGAATGATTGGTTGCAGGGCCAATCATTCTGTTTAGTTAGCGGAAGACTACAACCCCTTTATTTTCCATAAACAACACGTTCTTTTCATTTACCTTATTCTGATAATTTTGGCTTCTTATTATCCGCGTCTTTTTCTAAAAAGGATACGTTAGCTCAGGCTAGCAACAAATAAAAGGACCAATCCAAAATTGAATTGGAGGCCTTAACCAGTTTGTTCCATCAACTCATAAACAATCTTGCTGCCACTTTCAATAAGAGCTTGGACTATTTTTCTGTGCTTCAAAACGAATTCTTCTTTAGGAGTAGGTAATTGTTGAAAAAATACTAATCCAATCGCTGAACATATAACCTTAGTTCTTCTAATTCCATTTAATTTAATATATATATATTCAGAAATATGTTTTAAAACCGTAAATAATTGAGACAAGCAATGCAGTCACTACTATTCCAGGAAGAAGATTGGCTGCTTTGACCTTTGTAATCCCTACTAAATTTGAACCGATAGCAACGATCATAATCCCGCCAACAGCTGTCATTTCTATAATAAACTGATTCATTAAAGCATCCGGAACTAAACGATCAATTTGGGTTGCAAAAATAGCAATTAAACCTTCATATAAAATGACTGGAATGGCAGAAAATAAGACCCCAATACCTAATGTTGTAGATAATATTAACGCTATAAATGCATCTATAACAGCCTTTGTATATAACACATCATGATTACCTCTAATGCCGCTATCTAAAGCACCAATGATACCCATTGCTCCAACAACAAATACTAAAGTACCTGTTACAAATCCTTGAGATATATTTCCCCGTTTACTTGAGCCGACTTTTTTCTCTAACCAACCTCCTAGGCTGGTTATTTTATCTTCTAAGGCAATTAGCTCACCAATTACTGCCCCAATAACAAGACTTAAAATTACGATCAGGAAATTCTCACTTTTAAATCCCATTTGTACTCCCAAAACTATAAGAACAAAACCCATTATATTCATAACAGTGTCCTTCATGCTATCCGGTATACGACGAAGTACACTACCTAATAAGGTACCAATACCTACACCTATTCCATTTACTAGAACCCCTATTAACATCACTTTGTTTCACCTTTCCATTTCTATGTAGTTGTGTTTGATCAAATTATAGAGGTAAACTACATATAAATAAAATCAAACTTTTAAATATTTAGCATGAATAAAATTTATGGATAGGGATGATAAAATGAGCCTTGCAAAATACGAGGTTTTTAACACTGTTGTTGAGCTCGGTAGTCTAACGAAAGCTGCGGAGGCTTTAAATTTAACTCAGTCCGCTGTTAGTTATTCTATCGCAAACCTTGAAGCTGAGCTTGGATTCTCGCTGCTGATTAGGAGCCGGTCTGGTATCACCTTAACAAGCAATGGGCAGAGAATATTAAAACATATACGAACGATCCTGCATTGGGATGAAAAACTGAAGCAAGAAGCCGCCTCTATCAATGGACTTGAAGTTGGTACAGTTCGGATAGGAGCATTTACAAGTGTTTGTATTCAATGGCTGCCTGAATGCATGAAGCATTTTAAACAAGACCATCCCTTTATAGAAGTTAAGATTTTCCAGGGAAGCTATCAAGATGTTGAAGAGTGGATTGCTAGCGGAGTTATAGATTTTGGCTTTATTACTTCACCTACGTTGGAATCTTTTGAAACGATACACCTAAAAAGAGACAGGATGTTGTGTATCCTTCCACACAATCATCCTCTTAGTAATCAAGATAAAATTCGTATCGAACAATTAGAGAATGAACTCTTTATTACACATAAGTCCGGCCATAACCACGATATAAAACGTATATGTAAAGAAACCCGCATTACTCTCAAAAATAGATTTGAAATGGCTGATGACCAAGCTATTATAGCAATGGTAGAAAATGAACTAGGTGTAAGCATCATGCCTGAATTAGTTCTGCAAGGTATGCCGCATAAAGTTAAAATTCTTAGTCTAGAGCCAGAGCAGCATCGGACGATCGGCATTGCCGCAACATCCCTAAAAGAAATCTCCCCTGCTGCTAAAAGGTTTATTGAATATATAAAAATGCTGTTAGAGGCAGACTAGATATATATCATTATGTATATTCTATCCATGCTTAGTTAGCATAATCCCTTATTAGTTCTTAGTATGTATAACTGCAATGATGAAGGAGCAGCTTTTAGTATCATTGATAGCAATAAGGTAACCACATAACTTTATTGATTATGCGGAAGACGTTATCAAGATGCCCAATAGACTATTTAAACAATTTGTTTTGGACTATTTCTATGAACTGGAATAGGCATTGTAATTCCCTTTCAGCAAAATTTATCCCTATTAGAGGTCCTAACGCATACCCGTCAAGCTAAGATTTTATATTACCCTCCAAAACGAGAATTTTGTACACTTTTACTCTAAAGATGTCTACCTTTATTGTTTTAGAGGGAACTTGTTTTCCTAGGTTGATGGGTATGGGGTTCTGACGTCAAAACGCAGACCTGATCGCTAAGAACCAAAAAAACAGCCCTAATTAGGACTGTCGGTCGATATAAGATTCAAAAGCGGAAGTCGATGTATTTAGAACTTTTCAATTTCGTTGCTGCTTTAACACCCAGTAGGAGGCAGAAGCAAAAGAACCGACAGCGAAACTAAAAGAAACCGTACATTGTTATGACTCTACTTCACTCTTCCTCTTTTTCAATCTCAAGATGAGCAAAAGCAGCAGCGGTTGTAAACCAAATAAAAACAATGCACTATTACCCAGCATGTCCCCGAGTGTAAATAGTTCATTGATGTTTTTTGGCATCATGGCAATGATGTAAATAATCGGAAGTAAGCCATACATAAATGGATGAATGTTCTTTTTAAAGAGTTGGGCCAGCCCCAAAGAAGCGGCATAGTAGCCGACGGTAAAGGAAGTAAACATTTGCATAATCCATATCACAAGCAGTAAAGACTCAAACCGTTCAAATAGCAAACCAGGCATTTCAAAACTTCGCATGAGATCAATCGTCGGCCATGTTCTTGTTATCACTCCATCGACGGATAACGCGCCGATGACCATCACGACAGTTATCGTGTAAAAGATCAGCGGGATGAAAATTCCAACTAGAACAGCTTTTCCTGCTCTGTTTGGCTGTTTCATAAACGCCAACAGAAGCAACATGGTTTCAAAACCTGTGTATGAGAGAGCAGTTGTTTTTATTCCTTTTAGTACTGGTATAATCCCGAGCCCTAGTACCGGGCGCAGATTATCCACCTCAAACATTTCGAAGCTCATAAAGGCAACCACCAAAAAAATGCCGACCGTAATGGGGAGGATGATTTCAAATAGACGGGCAATCGGATTTATGCCGCCCATGATCAAATAGAGACTTGTCCACATATATGGCATAAGGATGGCCCATAGGGGGGTGCCTTCTAGCAAGAAAAAACTTGTTATTTCTGCTAATGAACGGGCATGAAACCCACACATCGTAAAAAAATAACATACAAGGAGCAGACTTAGTAACCCGCCCACCCATTTCCCTACAATTTCTTGGGTGTATTGATAAAAAGTTTTTCCCGGAAACTGTTGGCTTAATTTGACTACGATAACCCCTGCCATCATCGCGATCAGCCCGCCTAAAATCACAGTTAGCCAGATATCTGGTGTTTTAACCTGCTCTGCAGCTGTTCGGGGCAAGGTCAGAACCCCCGTTCCAAGTACATAATTGATGACGATAATAGTTGCTTGAGGCGTCGTAATATGGTCTTTATGGCTGGTACTCACCGCAGGTCACTTCCTTATTCACAACTCAGGATTACTACTTTCAGAAGGTTCATTATTTCTCAGTTTTCCACGCTTCTCCTCATAAATGTATATTTCCAAAAAAGAACAAAAATTATGCATATTGTATACATGGGCCCCCCATTATAGCCTATGACAATAGAACCTCCTGTTTGAATGATGGAATGGACACGAGTTTCTCTTGTACGATTTCCTGAAAACGATTTCACTAAGGGCCATGTATAGGTGAATAGCCACACGTTTGGCTTACATACGTAACTGTATTTTGTTCTTTCATGTGTAGATTCAATAGTTGATCTAACTCTTGGCTGCATTGAATCGTCTTAAGATGATTAAGTCCATAGTTCTCACCTATATTTATTAACTGAGCTTTTTTCTCTCTAATTAAGTGTTCTAGCACTAAAATATCCATCCATATCATTGTCACATCTCCTTTTTGGTAGACAAGGATTGTTAACTATAAGAGAAAATGAGAATCGAATCCACGAATATTATATGAATAGATGCTGTTGAGAAATTATTGAGTTGGACACATGTAAAAGTAAGAAGAAAAATCTTTTTATCTCTAAAATATATAACTAAGCGACCTTGATCATCCATCCACTTAGGAATCACAAGGCCGCTTATAATATTTCGTCTTCCATTAACCTGAAATCCTTTCAGTTATTTTCATTTTAATGTAATTGGACAGGGAGATTATAGTTGTAAAAGAGATCCTTCACGACATTCCATGATTTTCTCATACCCAGCATATATGTTATACATCTTCGCCTTACCTAATCCATTGGACTCGCCTCCTTTTCTGATATTTTCGGTATGTATGTATTTCTTGTTCTTAAATAATACAAAGAAAGCTGAATTGTGTAAATACTAAATATTAAGAATCTTTTAAAAAATTAAAATAGTATGAATTATTAAGTGGATTGTAGAGTTTCGGCTCCTTCACTTTTAGGATAGTGATAAGGTTCATACTATGGATAAAAAGAGACTATATTTCTATAAACTCCACACTGCTCTTATCTATTTACCATTTCCTTACATATAATCTGAAATTTTAGAAAATTTATAATTTTTAGTATTTACAAGATTCGACCCTCTTTGTATAATAAAAACAAGTAAAACATACAAATCCAACAAGAAGGTGAATCCAGTGAAATAGCGAAAGGCGAATGTACAAGATGTACAGGGTATATAACCAAAATCTATCAAAAAAGGGTGAGTCCAGTGCGATAGCGAAAGGCGAATGTACAAGATGTACAGGGTATATAACCAAAATCTATCAAAAAGGGTGAGTCCAGTGCGATAGTGAAAGGCGAAGTGTACGGAGATGTACATGGGACGAGACTAATCCAGCTAAGGAAAAGGTGAGTCCAATGAAGTAGGTAAGGCGAAAACGGATAATTGATCCGTTAGGTATCCAAGAATCACAATACTGCTTAAGGAGGCGCTTTTTCTACTAATCTCCCCCTGTCCGAATACGTGATAAAAATAAATGAAAGGGTTCATTATAATGGATGAAGAAATAGTGTAAGCGACCTTGTCATTCCAATACGGATAGACGAGGTCGCTTACTGTTGTTTTACACGATTTTTTTTGATCCAGTAGATACAAAACCAGTTACCGACAGTCCATTTCATCCTCAAACACAAAAACGGAAAATATTCCCTAATCCTCAACCAAACTTTATTCAAAGGATACATTTAAGTTTTTAAATTTTTAAAAGGATTTTTCAGTTTTCGCTTTTTCTTTTGGTGAATATTCTGATATGTATAGAGCAATTAGAATTAACAAAGCACCTAACCACTCTGCACCTTTAATGGTTTCACCAAGGAATCCAAAAGCAAAGATTGTAGCAAAGATTGGTTCACTCAGTTCTAAAAACTGAACTTTATTAGCTTCCAGGTATCCAAGAGCTTTTGTTGTACAATAGAAGTCTCCTATTGTAGGGAGCACTGCTAATGCTATTAAAGAAGGGTATATATTGAAATCTGGTAAGACAATGCCTTCTCGATAAAAAGGTATTGATTGGTTAAACACGGTCTCTGGCATCAAGAATGATTGCTTAGAGGTTTAGATACACTTACTGAATAACCTTGTTTTTGCAGATAACACCCTTATAAAAATAAGACAGCTATATTTTATAAGGGTGTTTACAATTCAATAAGCTATAACCTAGAAGCACGGCCTTACATGGAATGGCGGGAATAGTGGAAATGGCAGGCTGTTTACCTTGCGTAGTATGGATTACCGTGCCGCCTTTCGCTGGAATCATGCTCACAGAGGATACTTCTCAAGCAATTTCCAGTATAAATATTCATAATCTTTTATATCCAAGGTTCTTATAAAAATATTGGTTCTAATTCGATAAAAAATGAGTGTTTCATGCCGGAGCAATGTACATCTTTACATAATTCTGCTAAAAAAGATTAATCACTTCTAAGTAACGGTACAATTCTTTACTTTATAGACTACCGAAAAAATCATTACAGGTTAACTGAATTGGCCGAGTCAATTACCAGAAAATAGTGGCATTCTATATCAGATATATTTATAAATCGATGTTCAGTATCCGCTTCAAAATAGAACGAGTCCCCTTCTCCCAATTCTTCTATAAAAGTCCCATTCCCCAGCTCCACTCTTAACCTACCTTGGGCAACGTAAATAATTTCTTTTACCCCCATCTTATGTGCAGGAAACACTCCTGACTCTTTTTGTGGAGGGACAATATTTAAAATAAATTCAATTCCTCTAGATGGAAAAGATGGTGACAATAAATGCCTTTGAAACCCTGATTTTTCATCACGATAGACAAGTCTATCGTCCTTCCGTATTATCACTGTATTCCTTTTTTCTTGTTCATCTAATAAAGCTGATAGAGTAGTGTCTAATGCCTCAGCTATTTGACAGGCGACCTGTATGGTTGGATTTTTTTCTTCACGTTCTATTTGAGATAACATAGACGAACTTACTTTACTCAACAATGAAAGCTCTTGAATAGTCAAGTTGCGGCTCTTCCTAACCATTTTCACCCGATTTCCAAATCCCATAAGAAATTCCACCTTTAAATTAAATTTTCCAAAAAAGGGTAGATATAGAATCCACTATAGTGTAACATATTACTCTATAGCAAACAAAATTCCACTATGGTAAATATCTATATTTATAGTATAGATGTAAAAACCACAATAATAAACATAAAAGGAGTGCATATTTGTAATGATAAAAATTTTATTATCCTTACTGCCTATTTTAAGTATTTTGTTTATGATCTTCATATTAAAGAAATCTTCTATAACTACAGGCATAATCTCATGTATTATCACTGCATGTATTGCTTTATTGCCAATATTCGATGTTAAATTTGTTCAATTATTAGAACCTTTTATGAAAAGCTTTTTAACAACTTCTATTGTTGTCTATATACTATTTTTTGGGATTTTTTTATTTCACCTAATGGATAAAGCTGGGGCAATTGAAGGGATCGCTTCCACTATTGCGTCATCAACCAATGATAAAATTTATCAGGTTTTAATATTAGCCTTAGGTTTGTCGCCACTAGTGGAAGCTGTTAGCGGTTTTGGCCTCGCAGTAATTGTAATAGCTCCAATTCTTATGGCACTTGGATTTAGCGGAATGCAATCCACCCTCATCTCATTAATTAGTCTTTGTATAATCCCCTGGGGCACGCTCGCGATGGGTACAATTATTGGAGCAACCTTAGGCGACGTACCATTAAATGAAATGGGCGTAGGAAGTTCACTCATGTGTGTCCCTACCTTTATATATTTTGCAATTTTAGTCTCATACGTTGCAGTTGGCAGAAAAGAGTTAATGAAAAGGATACATGAAGTATTCCTAATCGGAGGAATTCTAGGAGGATCGGTCTGGTTATGCAATAAATTTGTAAGTGTAGAGCTTGCTGGCTTATTTGGATCTTTACTAGTTATGTTAGTTATTTTTAGTCTAATAAAGCTGCGCAAGGGTAAAAGTGTTAATGAGAATCCTGACAGCTCAGCCAATAAAACTAAAAAATTTATATTCCTGAAATACATAGCCCCGTATCTGTTTTTAATTGTAACTTTGTTTACATCGAGAACTTTTCCTTCACTTCAGGAAGTTTTAAACAGTATATTAAATTTAAATTTGCCAAAATACAATTTTCACTTAGCCTTGTTGTATTCACCAGGATTTTTTCTTATTTTAAGTTGTCTTTTTACAATATTGATGTTTCGTGTTAGTAAGTCCGACACTTTAGACAGCGTTAAACTAACGATAAAAAAATGCAATCCTGTAATACTTACTACTCTTTTGTTTGTTTCTGTATCCGAGATAATGGCTGAAGCAGACATGATACACATACTGTCTTCATTGGCAGCGCAATCCTTTGGTGAATTTTTCATATATGTAACGCCATTTATTGGAGCAATAGGCGGATTTTTAACTGGCAGCAATACTGCCTCAAATACTATGTTTGTTAGATTGCAAACACAAACTGCCCTTCAAATTGGTTTACCCCCAATTGTATTAGCTTGTGCACAGAATGTTAGTTCGTCTTTAATGATTATGGTAAATCCGTCTAAAGTCGCCCTGGGAACTTCAGTTTGCAAGATTTCTAATAAAGAAAATGAAATTCTCAAAAAAATAGCGCTAGTAGGTGCAGGAACGCTATGCATTATTATTTTAGAGTTAGTGCTCTATTCTGTTCTAGCACAAACTCCGAACTTTGCCAAAATGTAAACAAAAATTTAAGAGTTAAAATATCTCCCTTTTATCAGGGAGATATTTTATTTTTGTAGGTTCATTTTTAATTTTTTATAGGATAATGGTGTCATGTTCATCAGCTTTCGGAATTTCTCAATGAAATAACTTGTACTATTAAATCCTACTTGATAGGCAACCTCTGTCACATTTGATTCCGTTTGCTGCAGTAAGAGCAAGCTTTTTTGAATCCGATAGTCAGTGACGTAGCTTAAAGGTGTTGTCTTTAGCATTCGTTTAAAGTAGCGGCAGCATTCAGAACGGCTCAGCTGTCCCGCTTTTGCAATATCATCTAGTGTGACTTTTTCAGCGTAATGCTCATGTACCCAATTCAACATTTGCTTCATCCGATGGTTCTTCAGCATCTCTGTCTGGTCGTATTCTAAGTGAAAACCACTAATGATTAAGTTTTGCCATATGAACATAAGCTGTACAGTAATGTCAATTTCATAGTATGGTGTCTTTTGCTGAATCCATTGATTAATTTTTACAATAGCACCTAAAATATTTCCCCCCCAAGATTGGTTCGCATCTATATATAAGTAAGGTAAATTAGTAGCTTGGATATAGGGATATACATAGGTCGTATAGAGTTCTGGCGGTAAAACGAAATGCGGCGAAACATTTAAACAGATATAGACACAGCCTAACGAATTCTTATCTTCTGCCATGTGCAGGCAGCCGCTATTTATAAAAAGACCGTCCCCTTTTTGAACCACTAGTTTCTCTTCATTAATTTGAAAATTTGCTTCCCCTTCTAAGATAAAAACAAATTGAATCTCATCGTGCCAATGAAGAGGGATATAGCCATGTATATTTTGCCTAATGGTTGTTTCATAACAGGCAACCGGCAACGTGACTGTGCGATGTTCAGTCAGCTCTTTTAAACTTTGATCAATCATGAAATCTTTAATCTGCAAAGTACCACCTCAATATATTGATATTTTTTCGTTCAATTTAAGTATTTTTCATACTGTTTTCCACTTATCATAACACTATTATTATATGCGGGGTGGAAAATCAATCATGAATAAACATGCTAGAAGAACAGGTTTATTTCTCGTCATAACAGGAGCGATATTTTGGGGGATTGGAGGCACAGTTGCAAAAAAACTCTTTCAACAATCTGTAATTGATGTAAATTGGCTCGTAACAACACGATTGCTCATAGCTGGCTTTTTACTTTTAACCGTTCAATTTTTTAAGAAAGGCCGTTCTCAGATACTTAGTGTCTGGCAAAACAGAAGGACAGCTGTTCAACTGGTTATCTTTGGATTGCTGGGCATGCTTGCAGTTCAATATACTTATATGGCATCCATCAAACACGGCAATGCCGCCGTTGCGACGCTATTACAATATTTAGCGCCTGTCATGATTATCATTTACTCCGTTCTACGCAAACAGGCTCTTTTAACACGGCAAGATGTTTTAACCGTTTCGCTTGCTTTGATCGGCTGCTTTTTCCTGCTAACAAATGGATCAATATCTCAACTATCTGTGCCGGCACTTGCAATCATCTGGGGTGTCTTATCTGGATTGGCGTTAGCATTTTATACTTTACAGGTTGTTTCTCTGCTGAAACAATATGACTCTCTTGTCATTGTTGGTTGGGCGATGGTGATCGGCGGTTCTGCATTAAGCTTTATCCATCCGCCTTGGCAGCTAGACTTCGCAAGTTTAACGGCAGAAACTTATCTATATTTAATATTTGTTATTATATTCGGTACAATGATCGCATTTTGGTTTTATATAGAAAGCCTGCAAAGCCTTTCACCCAAAGAAACAAGCCTTCTTGGCAGTTTAGAGCCGCTGGCAGCAGTTCTAACAACAGTCGTTTGGCTGCAGGCACCTTTTGGATTCTTTCAATGGATTGGTACTGCTTGTATCATTGGAATGATCTTATTGCTGGCATTGAATAAAAAATCCACTGAAAAGAATAAGACAACTATTTTAAAACGATTATCTCCATAAATGATCCACTAAAAAACGCTATCCTTTTTCGTAATTCTGCGAAAAGGATAGCGTATTTCCCGTATAGGGGACACATAATTAGACTAGCTTGGTTTGGAGTCGGCATGACCCCTGCCTTCTTAATATATGATTAACTTTTAAACCAGCCCTTTTTCCTAAACCAAAAAACCATTCCAACTCCTATTGCCCCCATAATACCTAATACAACAAAATAGCCGTACTCCCAAGTTAACTCCGGCATATTCTCAAAATTCATTCCATAGATTCCTGCAATGAACGTCAGCGGCATAAAAATGGTTGTAATCACTGTTAATGTTTTCATAATGCTGTTCATGTAATAAGAGTTCAAAGAAAGGTAATTATCCCGAATTTCCGAGGTGATGGCTCTGTTTGTCTCAATCAATTGCCCTAACTTTATCAGGTGATCATGAATATCTCGGAAATATGCTCTCCTATTTGGTTGAATCGGAATACGTTCTGATTCAAGTATACGATATAACAGCTCACGCATTGGAGTAATTGTATGATGAAGATGCAATAAATCTCCTCTTATAATAAAAGTTTCATTAATCAAAGCAGACATGGCACCCCTTCGCCCATGTCTTTCCAGACCTTGAATCCGCTCTTCAATGGCGTAAACAATAGGAAAATACGTATCTACCAGTTTGTCCATAACTTTATGTGCTGCGTCCGTTGGTCCTTTTTTCTTTATATCTTTTAAGTGCCGAAAGTATTCCCAAGCAGATTCGACTTCATGTAATTCATCAAAGTGGAAAGAAACAATAAAATTCTTTCCTATAAATAAATCCACTTCACTCGTTTCCAATGTACTATCATTGATTGCGTGAACCACTAAAAAGCTGTAATCATCATAATACTCCAACTTTGCCCGCTGTAAATGATGAAGACAATCTTCAATAGCTAATGGGTGGAATTGAAAATATGTATCTAATAATTGTGCTTCTTCTTCTGTTGGCATGTTAAAATCTACCCAGTACCACTTGATATCATTTCTTTTAAGAATGTCTAACCCTAAATCGCTTAAAATTTGATGATCATGCGTAACAGCTAATACACGAATCAAGTGCTTATACCTCCACATCTTTTTTTCCAAATTCCCTTAGGCAAATATAGCAACCAATATTATAAAAAGCAAATTCCGGCCGGAACACTTCCCATTGGCGCGGATGTCACGTTAACCTTATTTTTTGCATTTGAATATCAGGAATCATTATTATATATTGGGGTTAAGAATACTTGTTTGGCTTACTGGTTCCCCTGTTCTTTTTAGTTCCCTCTTACTTTGCAATGGATTGTAGGAATAATAAGAAAAGGCAGTTTGAATGTTTTTTATTACTGTTTGAGGGGCTCGTATTTTATTTACTTAAAAGGGATTGGTGGTTAGAAATATGAAAGAGGACCAATTAACTCTTCAAATTATAAAGGCACTAAAAGAAGGGAAAAAGAAAGAATTCCAGACAATATTGGAAGAGCTGCAACCTTATGATATAGCACGATGTTTTGAAAACCTTCCGGAAAAACATCATACGCGTTTTTTATTGTTTCTTTCTTCCGAACAAATTGCTGAGCTAATTCAGGAACTTGAAAATGAAATTCAGTTAAAAGTTCTCACTAAATTAGGGATTGAAAAATCAGGACAAGTTATGGACTTAATGGAAAATGACGATTTAGCCTCACTGCTTGAGAACCTATCTCCTGATAAAATAGAGGAGTTTCTTTCTGGAATGAAACAAGAAGAAGCTCAAATCGTTCAAAATATCATGAACTACCCTCCTGAGACAGCAGGACGATTAATGACAAATCGTTTTGTATGGATTCCTCAACATTATACAATTCGGGAAACAGTCGATAAACTCAAAATATTTGCTGAATTCTCTGAAACCATAAACTATGTATATGTGATTGATAACGATAAGAAACTTGTCGGAGTTGTATCTTACCGAGATATAATTTTAGCAGATGAAACGGATAAAATTCAGGATGTTATGTACAGCCGTGTGATTTCTGTTTCTGCTAATGCGGACCAAGAAGAAGTAGCTCGTGTAATTGAACGTTATGACTTTTTAGCAGTTCCTGTTGTTGAGAACAACAATGAGCTTGTGGGAATTGTAACGGTTGACGATATTATTGATGTTTTCATTAAGGAAGCGAATGAAGATATTGAAAAACTTTCGGCATCTGGAAAAGCAATAGACTTTGATACAAAGGCACTTGTTGCTGCATATCGCCGTCTCCCCTGGTTAATTTTACTTTTATTTATCGGAGTAGTATCAGGAACCATCATTAGCGGTTTTGAAGAAACATTGTCAAAGGTAGTTGCTTTAGCATTTTTTATGCCTATGATTGCAGGAATGACCGGAAATACAGGTACCCAATCTTTAGCTGTTGTAGTAAGAGGACTCACTACCCGTGACATCGATAAAGGTATGATTTTGCGACTCATTTTTCGGGAATTTAAAGTTGGCTTGATAATAGGCATTACCTGCGGAATATTAATTTCAATAATAGCTTTTATTTGGAAAGGGAATCCAATTTTGGGGTTAGTGGTTGGAAGTTCATTAATCATGACTTTAATAATAGGAACTTTATCTGGAACTATTATTCCTATTATATTATATAAATTTAAAATAGATCCAGCAGTGGCTTCTGGTCCATTGATTACAACATTGAATGATATTTTATCACTACTGATTTATTTTGGAATTGCAACAATGTTTATTTCAAAATTAATGTAGGGATACCGTCACATGCCCATCAAATCAAGAAGATCATAGCAATTCCATATGAAAGATTAACACTATCTAAAACACTAAGAAGCATACATACCTATACTTAAAAAAAATTGCCCAAATAGACAAAAAAAAGAAGGAGACTTCCTCCTTCCTTCTTTTTCGGATAGAAAATTACTCTTCGTCTTCATCCTCGTCTTCTTGAGTTTCCTCTGCAGATTTATGCTCTGCTTCTAACTCTTGTCCACCTATAAATTCAACTTCAATTTTTAATTCTGCAAAATCCTCAGTACCAAGAACCTGCTTCACCTGGTCAACTAACTCCTCATCTGTCATATTTGGAGTTAAAGCCAATCGTTCAACGATCGTTCCAGAGTCCTTGATTCCAATTTCATCCTTGATTTTGGTTTCAGATCCTTCCCTTGAAATTTCATATTCCAATTCGAATTCACGATCAGCCGCATCGACTAGCTCTATTTCAAGCTCTTCTACTTCATTTTTATTGGAAACTCCATCACCGTCAGAATCTTCCTTATAATCTTGTAAACCATCATTATCACTATCGGAATCGTTCGGATTATAGCCTAGATCAAATTCAACAGAGTTTTCTAGTTTATCTGTATCTTTATCTTCTTCGCCATCAACTAGGCCGTCCTTATCTGAGTCACTATTAATAGGATCCGTTCCTACTACGAATTCCTCTTTTGTGTTTAACTCATCGGAGTCATTGTCTTCTTCTGCATCTTTAACCCCATCTTTATCGGTATCGGCTTTTAATGGGCTTAAATCCGCTTCGATTTCCTGCAGATTTGTTAATTGGTCCTTGTCATTATCCTCTTGTCCATCAGACAATTTGTCTTTATCTGTATTTTTTGATATTGGATTTAGGTTTAATTGATACTCCTCAAGATTATTTAATCCATCCTTATCGTTATCCTTTGCTGCAACATACTTTCCGTATCCTAAATGATATTTCTTTTGCCAATCGTCAGGAATCCCATTCTTATCTTTGTCGACCTTCGCGGCATTTTTTTGATCTTTCCCTTTGGCATCAGCAACACCTAGCCCTTGAGAAAATATCAATGACGCGGCTAATGCTCCTACAACTACCTTTTTCATGTACATTCACTCCTCTAATTTTTTTCCTGTGAACGGCAACTGGCTGGCTTGATAGCATTCGCTATTTTAGCCCCTAAAGTTTTGCGTCCCAAGCTTTCACAAGGTTTGCCCTTAATCTAATTATAGTAATTTACCGGGTTTTAGTATAGGGTAAAATATTACAATTAGTTGATATAATAGAGTTTGTTATCACCATGCAGGAGGCTGTCATCATATTAGATTGATCACAACAAGAAAACGGCAGGGAGAAGCCTCCCTGCCGTTACTCTATTTTGACGAAATACTCATATTCTATTAACTTGCCCTGCATGACTCTGTTTTGGTTCCCTTACCACCATTAAAACACCGCTAAGAATTAGGATAGACCCTATCCAAAACGTTCCGCCTATATTCTCTTCTAGAATAAGCCATCCGAGCAATGCTCCAACTAAGGGTTGAAAAAAGAAAAATAACCCGCCGCTTGATGCCTCAAGCAGCTGGAGCCCTCGATTCCAAAGCAGAAATCCGCCAGCCGTCGAAACAATACCCAAATACAAGACTCCGCCCCAAATAGCCGGATGAGCCAGCTGGTGGATAGGTATTTCGTGTAATCGCCCCAAAACAAAAGGAGTCAGCGACACTATGGCAACTAAGGCTGAATAGGCCGTCACCACAATTTGCGAGTAATGACCTGGAACACGTTTTACCAGGACAGACATAAGAGCCCATGTTAAAGCAGCAACAAGCAGCGAAATACCGCCAAGCTGGTTGGACATATCCGTATGACTATTCCCAACAATAAGCAATACCCCTGCTGTTGCTAAGCAAACAGACAATCCCTTTTTCATATTCAACTGCTCTTTTAATAGAAGACGGGCAAAAATAACCATAAATGCTGGTGTCGAGGAGGTGATAATTGCCCCCATTTGTGCCGAGGATAATTTGGTTCCGATTTCCTGAGTGACGATGGAAATCGTGTTGCCGATGAGTCCAATGGCTATGATTAATGGAAGGTCCCGTCTATGAATCCGCCATGATTGCCGCGTTAGCAAGCCGATAATGAAAAGTGCGATAATAGCCACCAAATAGCGCATCCATACTAGCTCCAATGGCGGTATGACCGATACTACAACCTTAACAACGACATACATACCGCCCCAAATGCTGGCGGCCAAAGTTAAATATATAGAACCTAACAAGGTATTTTTCATGCTTATGCCCTCCGTTTTTAAGATTAGGTCGAGAATGCCCCTAACGGAGAGATGCAGTCACTTCTGCTCCATTAAGGACGGAGAAGTGCTGCTGGCACATCGTTTTCAAATAAGGGAGTCCAATACATTTCGCTTCACCCCTATCACAATCCAGATATTGTCATTGTACATGGTTTGTTTTTAATAGTAAATAAATATGAGGATAGACTAGCTAAATTGAAATATTTTCTTTAAAGTGCAGGCGGAATCTCAATAAGCATTAGCAGACTTTTAAAGCGCATATCAACACCCTGAAGTTCCAGCTTTTAAAAGTTTCTTGAGGATGTTTTATTTCGTAGGATGTATCTGCATCGTACAGTGGATTCTGAAGGAAATACCGTTGAGTTTTATCTAAACAAAACAAGAGACAAAAAGGCTGCAAAGCTTTCTTGAAGAATCGCTTTGCAGCCTTTCCATACTTCTGGAATAGAAGCCGTGCATATGGTTAAAAAAGGGCAGCTTGTCTTACGGGACACGTCTGTCCAAAATCAAATGAAGTTCATACATCAATGATTCGGAATTACTGCGTAAACCTCGATTTCAGAAGGGATCTGTATGAATATCTCAAAAGCGCACCATATTTGCACCATAACCTTTTTATTCTTTCGCTTCAGCATAAGAAAATGTATAAACATCTTGACCTTGAAAAGGATAGATAGGAAGAATGACATTAACTGTTGTTCCTTTATTTACTTCACTTTCAACAAGTATTTTGCCTTGATGCGCTTCAACAATTTTATAACAGACCATTAATCCTAAACCAATCCCTTTTTCCTTGATACTATAAAACGGTTCTCCGAGATATGGGATACGCTCTTTGGGAATTCCACATCCTTGATCAATAAAGCAAATACATACCTGCTGATCCTCAAGTTTATTGATTTGAATTACAACCTCTCCTCCCAGCGGCATCGCTTCAATCGCATTTTTCAGGATATTGACAAACACTTGTTTTAATTGACTCCCTTCACCATAAACTAAAGGAATGTCAGACTCAAAATTTGTCCTAATTTGGACATTATTCATCATCGCTTGCGGTTGAAACAAGGTTGTAATCTGTTCTACTAACATCTGCAGATCATTAGGTTGAACCTTAACCGCCTGCGGCTTGGCTATCGTTATAAATTCATTCGTAATACTCTCTATTCGATCGGCCTCTGATAACATCACATCTGCATAAAACTGAATATTCTCATTTTCCATTGATTTTAGTAATTGCATAAATCCTTTTATGGCCGTTAAAGGATTTCGAATTTCATGGGCAGTCGCTGTAGCTAATTGCCCTACGACAGCAAGCTTTTCCGATTTTCTTAATAATTCCTCTGTTTTTAACCGTTCCGTGATATCCCGGGAGATAGCCAGGAAAACTTCCTTTCCTCCTAAGCTGAAAACACGGACATTAAACTCAATATTCATCTTTTTTCCTGTTTTAAAAACATATTCGTCCTGTAGAGTGAACTCACGGTTCCCTTCTTTGATTTCTTCCAAGGTTCTTATGAGCATTACGGAATTGGGCAAAATAATATCGGTAAATTGCATCGAGAGAAGTTCTTCCCTGCTGCATTCAAATCTTTCACATCCAACTGGATTCACTTCAAGAAATCGAGTTGGAAATCGATCCTCATTCAATTCTACTAGATATACCGCATCAGCTGCCTGTTCAAATAGCGCACGGTATTTCATCTCGCTTTCCCGCAATTGTTGATGCAATTGATGGAGCTCTCTCTCTGCCTGTTTTCTTGTAGAAATGTCTCTGCAGATTACTGACAAAGCAATCACATTTCCCTTTGAATCCAGAATAGGTGAAACCGTCACACTTACATCGATAAGACTTCTATCTTTTCGGTGTCTAACTGTTTCCAATCTAGTAATAATGGATTCTCCTGATATGATCTTTTGCATATTTTCTAAAGCTTGATCCATTAAATGATCAGGTACACAAGGTAACTTTTGCCCCACAATTTCTTGTGCTGACCAACCAAATATCTCCTCATAAGCTTTATTGACTTGTAAAATATATCCCTCTAAATCAGATATAACAATAGCATCTATGTTATGACTGATGAATGATTCCAGCCGTTCTTTGGTCGTCTTTAGCTCCTCTTCCATTTTTTTTCGCCCTGTTATATCAATAGCAGAACCGACAACCTCAATAACCTTTCCATCTCGCTTAATAGGTCTAAGCGAGGTGAAAATAATGGTTGTATCATTTGGCCATGGCAGCTCAAACGTAACCTCCTGCCCCTCCCATGCCTGTTGATAATATTCAAGCAGCGGGGGAACTAAATGTGAAGGAACGATGGAAGAGTCCATAGTTTGTAAATCTTTACCTACCACTTGTTCAGGACGAATCCCATTTTGATAAAAGAACTGTCCATCACATAAAGTATGGATAAAGCACCCATTCACCTTTTTAAACTTAAAAATTCCTCCTTGCTGTTCATGCACGGTATCCTTTAGTTCTTGTTTTGCTTGTGCTAATGTTTGATTCATTTTCGATAATTCCTGTGTCAAACGGTGCAATTTATGATAAGACTCGATAAGAAAAATGCCAATTAAAAGTCCGAGAGAAATAAACAATATACGTTGCGCTTCAAAAAATGGGGATATTTCGAACAGGAAAACGGATTGAAATACTAAACTATACATACTCATATGAACAGCTAGATAAAGAAAGCTGCTTTTGAAGGGGTGAAGATTTTTAAAATACGTTTTAAGCATCGTGAGTAGAAGACCGGTTCCAATTGTAGCAAGCAGGGCTGGTACCCAATGACCGCCAATATAAATACGCATTATACAAATGCTGATTACTGTAATCCATCCGCCAGTACGGCCAAAGTAAACAAATGAAAGTATTAAAGGGATGTCTCGAAGATCATATAGTAGTTCATTGTATTGAATTGGATAATACATCAAAATAACAGCTACAACCCCTGCATACAATCCGCCAAACCAATGGTAAGACTTATGAATTTTGCGGATTACGAAAACTTGAATGAATATAGATGTACTAACCAAAAAAGAAAAGATAGAGAGGTTAATGAAGAGATCTTCGAATATCATGTAATCCATCCCCCGCTTGCTCTAGTGATATAATTTGTTTAAGGTAAGTTTAACTTCGTAATAAAGTCTGTAAAACCCTTCTTTTAAAAAGTTAGGTTATCATGTATGAATTGGTATAAAATTATTCAATTATAGTTAACGTAACATCGCGTTATCAATTCTATAACCTCTATGATCCTGATTATATCAGAGTTTATTTGCTGTTTATAAGATTATCAAGTATGCAAAAATTTTATATATTTCAGCAATAATGTAATGATCGGCTTTTGTTCAATTAAAATAAAAAATTAGATTATAAAAAAATTTTTCAGCTTAATAAAATACACCTGCATGATATACAGAAATAATGATAGATAAGACTATGATTACTTTCATCAAGTGATGGAACAAACAAAAAATGAGCCATTTCAAAACGGCTCATTTTTTAAACTATTGAAAAGGCATCTTCTCTCCAATAGAACTAAATTAAAATAGATTCACCTGCAGAAAGCACTACCCCATCCAAGCTTTGTTTTTCCATTAAAGATTTCCATTCTCCTGCATCTTGTTTGATTAAATCGAAGGTATTATAATGCATCGGTACATATTGCTTTGCCTGAAGCCATGTTGCCGCAATAACAGCATCTTCAACGCCCATAGTGAAATTGTCCCCGATTGGTAATGCAGCAATATCGATGTTATTGAATTCCCCGATTATTTTCATATCACCAAATAGGCCTGTATCACCTGCATGATAGAATGTCTTCTCGCCTATAGTTAATAAAATACCCGTTGGCATTCCTCCATAGATCAATTCACCAGCTTCAGTTTCGATACCTGTACCATGAAATGCTTGCGTCAGCTTTACTTTGCCCCATCCAAAATCAAATGAACCGCCTATACCTAATGGATGTACCTGAACATCGGATTTTGCAAGATGCATAGCCAGCTCAAAACTAGCAATGATTTTACAATTATTCCTTTTTGCAATAGCTACAGCATCTCCTACGTGATCCGAGTGGCCGTGAGTGATTAATACTGCATCCACTGTTATATCCTCCGCGCGGGCTGATGCTTGCGGATTGCCTGTCAGAAATGGATCAATAATGACCTTTACATTATCAGATTCTACTAAGAAGCATGAATGGCTTAAATAAGTTATTTTCATAGAGATTCTCCTTTACTAATCGAATGTATTGAGGTATTTTCTTTAAAATTAAAGTTGTATTTCTTTGTAAATATGAAAATCAACACTGTATATAAAGAGGCAAATAAAATCATTAGATATTGGAATCCAATCAGATTAAATAATACTCCTCCTAATATAAGCAGCGAGGCATTCCAAAACCCATACAGTCTTTCCATTGAAGAAAAAAGCGAAATTCGTTCTTTTGGCTCTAATTGGCCTGTTTTTAAATGAATCACGACTAATGGACGGACTCCGCCAGAAGATAAGCCTAATAGAAAAACAACGATCGTACTGATATAAACATTATCTATTAATCCAAGCAGCAGCATTGAAATAATAGACAGGGACATAGAAGCAATTGTGATTACTTTATGGTCAAACTTAGCACTTAGACCAGTTAGCAATCTAGCAGCAAGAAATCCCGCAAATGTAAACAGGCTAAGAATTAACCCAAAGAAATAAAGACTAATTTTAATATCCACAAATAGAAAATATGGTAAGAACCCAACAAAAATCGCAAGCGGAAATGCTCTTGATAAAGCATAGTATGTTACCCAAAAGCCTTGTAAGGATGAGTTTTCTAAGCTGGAATGGCGATCCTTACTTTCCGCCTCACTTGCTGCTTGTGTATGTTTCTCATCCTTAGCAGCCCGGATACTTAAAATAGCAAGTATCGCTATAAGATTGGCGATCATGGAAACATAAAAGACGCTTTTTTCATTAAGGCTAAATAGAATGCTCCCCATAATTCCAGCAAACAAAAATGCTATAAACATCATGCTGTTGGAGGAGGACTCGACCTTTTTGTATTTGTCAAAGTTTGTTCCGGATAATAATGTCCTTAAAAGGCTTGAATCTGTTCCTGCAGTCAGACTATAGCCAATACCCGAAAGCACTTGACCAACCAAAAGCAGCCAAAAATTAAACTCTAACGTAAGGAAAAATAAGCCCGCAGCTTTCACCATTTCACCCAAAGCAATAACGTACTTTTCGGATATGTAATTTGTTAATTTGGCATTCCACTGCGATGACACCATCAGCATAATTCCATAAATCGCTAAAAATAATTCAATCTTCATGATTTCTATATGATTGACATAGAAATAAACAAACAGCACCGCTAAGTGAAAATAGAGTCTTGAGGATATGCGATACATATAGAAAAAGATTATATTTCGTTTCATCCAATCAACCTTTTTCAGCAGTGAAAATATTCACAACACGATTTAATTGTTCTTCTGTAATATCACCATGTCTTACAACAGTTGGTTTTGAAGTCAGATCAATAATCGTACTCGATTTGGTGGTTCCTTGTGCGCCGCCCTTAAGGATATAATCCACTTCATCTCCCACTTGTTTGGTTGCCATCTCTATATCAACCAGAACCCCATCAGCCTGTCCAGCCATGTTTGCAGAGGTCATTGCCACCGGCATATTAAATTCTTTGATTAAATTGTTCAATACAGGATTAGCCATACAGCTAATAGAAACAGAATCTCCCCCGCATACCATTTTCTGCGGAACATTATGATTTCTTTTTAGAATAATATTTAAAGGCCCCGGCCAAAATGCATGAGCTAATTTCTCTACAATTTGTTCTGTTTCGCTATCATAAATAGCATATTTCTTCCAATCATCCGGATTGGATATAAATAATGTAAGGGGCTTAGTTGCCGGTCTTTTTTTAATTACAAACGTCTTTGCCACAGCCTCGTCATTCCACGGATCCACTGCCAATCCTAAATTACAATCACTCGGACAAACAATCACTCCGCCATTTTTGATGCATTCTGCAGCCCTAATAATATTTTCCGTTGTTGGTTCAAGCAGCTTGTTCATTGTATTCATCACCTTTGCTGTTCATTTCATAAAGCAAATAGGAGAGGAGAGTATGTTCTTCCCCTCTCCCCGTTAATTGTTATATTACAGGAATAGGTTCTTTAACTAACCCTGGGACATCTGAATGGAAATGATCTAGATATTTTTCCATTGCCGCACTATCTTTAAAATTATAGGTTTTAAGCAACCAACGCTTCTTTGCCTCTTCTGGATCTTTAACTTCCAAAATTAATCTATTGTGGAGCCCCTGCTGATTTGGGAATACAAATAACTCTCCTGTGTTAATATGCACGTGGTCCTTTTCAGCTAATAATATTGCATTTTTCAAAGCTAGTAATGCTTCCTTCGCCTCAACAGGAGCATTGTGTAAGTAAGTAGTTCGAGTTTCATAGTAACGGAATGTATGAATATCCTCTAAAATATAATGAGCCTCCGAAATATCTTGTTCCTTGTTAGAGTCTCGTGAATATTCATCGAAAGGTGTAAAAAAGTATGGCTGCCGAAGCACGTGCTGCTGCTCTTCTGTTAAATGCTTGAGAATAGCCCTTCCATCAATATACCCAGTATAAACCCGATTTTCATCGTGGGTACGCATTCCTAATAATGCCAGGTAATCTGCACGGACATGATGTGCTGTACGGTCATTATGATAGAATAGATCGCTATCAGTTTTTTGAGTTTGCGTGCCGGAATATTTAGATTGGGCATACACATCATGGAAAAAATCTCCATTATTGCGTGTGTCATATGCTAAAGGAGGCATGTCCCATAATTGTGCAACTAACTCCAGGAAACCTTCACCCACATATGTATTCTTTTTATTATATTTATCTTGAACAGGATTATCGTGATCGAAAGTAGGACGTACAGGATCAATCGGACAATTCTTTAAAAGATGAGCGTACGTTGCCCCTGTCTTACGATCAGCTATTACTTCCTCACAAAGAACCAAGAAATCCTTTGGAATCTCATCCCTTTTTATGTACGAGCTAATTTCATCCCTAAACTGTGTATAATTTTGATACGGGTTGTTCTCTAGGCCAATTAATAAGTTAAAAATTCTTGCACTTGCTTCTTGTGACAGTACTAAATTTTTTACTTTCATCATTTACCTCCGAATTCAAACTAATATACTTACAAAGGGAATTATACTAGATTTAATTTACAGATAAGGTAAATTTTATCCAATTAGGCATGTTTTGTATTTAAATATCTGTCTACTAGATTTAATGAAGCGGGTTTTACATTTTAAGCCTTTTCTAAGTGTAAAAAAGATTAAAATTTATTATGAATTACGTAAATAAGAAAAGAAGCCCATATCAGCATGAGCTTCTCAAATCATCAACAAACCTATCTTTTTTCACTATTACGTTCAAATGAAATGGGACAATAGTTTCTTCCATGTCCCATTTCATTTCCCAGCCTCCAAAAGGAATGCCCCATATTTAATTTTTGAGAGAGGATTGAATTTCTTTTGCTGCGTTTACAACATACTCCGCCAGCTTTTTAGAAGGATTTGTACCAAGGCGGGATATAGGGCCGCTGACACTGATCGCTGCTTTAAGAATACCTGTTTCTGAAAAAATGGGGGCACTAACGCTGGCTACGCCCTCTTCCCTTTCAGCTACACTTTCCACCCATCCCTGCTGACGGATGCTATGATATTTATCCTCATACGACTTGTTTTCTGACCAAGCCAAAAAAACCTTACCCGCTGAACCTACCTCTAAAGGAAATATAGAACCAACTGGTACTGTATTGGTTAATCCCAGGCTCGGTTCAACTGAGGCAATACATATTCGTTTATCTCCTTCCTTAACGTAAATCTGGCTGCTTTCCCCAGTCAGGCTTGTTAATTTAACGAGGATAGGCTTAGCTAAATCTACAAGATTCTTGGAATACGATACTTCTCCCCAGCCTGCTATTCTTGAACCCAACAGATATCCATCTTTATTTTTTGTTACTAAATGATGCCCCTCCATGGCAGATAATAATCGATGGACTGTAGAACGGGCAATGTTAGTTGCCCTAACAATTTCATTCAGATCTGCTGAACCCCTTTCTGCTAAAAATTCCAAAATATAAACAAATTTATCCAAAACCCCAACTCCGCTATTGAACTTACCATTATTTTCATTTATACTATGTTTATCCATCATATGAGAATCATATCTCACATAGTGGGATTTGTAAAGATTTTTTGCTATTAATGTTAAGAATTTATAAAAAAGTAGAGGGAGAGGGGATCATTATGAATAGTCCAAAGACGCTTTTTGATAAGGTGTGGGAAAAAAATCTAGTCCGCAGCCGAAGTGGGGAACCGGATTTACTCTATGTAGATTTTCATTTGATGCACGAAGTTACATCGCCTCATGCATTTAATATGTTAAGACAAATGGGAAGAAAAGTGAGAAGACCGGATTTAACTGTTGCTACAATGGACCACCAGGTTCCAACTACGAATCTTGGTCAACCTGTAAAAGACCCAATTGCTGCAGAACAAATGAATGCATTACATAAGAACAGTGAAGAATTTGGTATTCAAATGTTCCCATGGGGAACCAGCGGACAGGGAATTGTCCATGTAATCGGCCCAGAAAGAGGATTGACTCAGCCTGGAATGGTGATTGTATGCGGAGATTCACATACATCTACTCATGGCGCATTTGGTGCCTTGGCTTTTGGAATTGGCATTAGTGAGGTTGCCCATGTTTTAGCTACACAAACATTGCCGCAGCGAAAGCCTAAAACGATGGCGGTTACCGTTGAAGGAAAACTGCCTAAAGATGTAACTGCAAAAGACTTAATTTTAGGAATACTACAAAAAATAGGTACTGATGGCGGAGTAGGACATGTAATTGAGTACCGCGGGGAAGCGATTCGCTCTCTTTCTATGGAAGGCAGAATGACTGTATGTAACATGACGATTGAAGGCGGTGCCCGTGCAGGAATGATAGCACCGGATGAAGCTACCTTTAATTATCTAAAAGGAAGACCAAATGCGCCTAAAGGCGAAGAATGGGATAAGGCAGTAGAGGCTTGGAGCAAGCTCTATTCTGATGAAGGAGCAGTGTTTGATAAAGAGGTAATTATAGATGCTTCTGAACTAAAGCCATTTACAACTTGGGGTACAACGCCTGCCCAATCTATTACAATAGATGACCGAGTGCCGGTTCCTAAGGACGCAACAGAAGAAAGAGCTTTAGAATATATGGGACTTAAGCCAGGCATGAGAATGAAAGATCTTGAAGTGGATGCAGTATTTATCGGTTCCTGTACAAATGCTAGAATCGAAGATTTAAGAGCGGCAGCTGATATTGTGAAAGGCCATAAGGTTAAAGAAGGGGTACGTGCAATTGTAGTGCCTGGCTCTATGAATGTGAAACAACAGGCTGAGGATGAAGGATTAGCTGCTGTATTTGAGGATGCTGGTTTTGAATGGCGTGCTGCCGGCTGTTCCATGTGTGTAGGAATGAATGAAGATGTCCTTGAAGCAGGACAACGATGTGCTTCAACCAGCAATAGAAATTTTGAGGGAAGACAAGGAAAAGGTGCCAGAACTCACTTAGTTAGCCCAGCAGTTGCAGCTGCTACCGCGATTATGGGACGCTTTGCATCTTTACAGGATCTAAATAAGGAGGTTGTCCAATGAAAGCCGTTAAACAGGTTAAAGGAAAAGCACTGCCGTTAGGTTTCTCAAATGTCGATACAGACCAAATTGCCCCAAGTGATGCGATGAAATTTTCAAAACGCGCCAACTTCAGCGACTTCTTGTTTAGAGATTGGCGTGAAAATCCTGATTTTCTTCTAAATAAGCCGGAGTATAAAGATTCCGTTATTATACTAGCTGGTGAAAATTTCGGCTGCGGCTCAAGCCGGGAACATGCTCCTTGGGCACTGCAGGATTATGGATTTCAGGTGATTGTAGCCCCTTCCTTTGGAGATATCTTTAAAACGAATTGCTCCAAGGTTGGTCTAGTTACAGTTGAATTATCTGATGCTACCATAAAAGAGCTAATCGAAGTAGTTAAGGAAAATCCATATATCGAATTGAGTGTCGATGTTGAAAATAGAAAATTAAGCTGCGGCAGCTTTGAAATAGACTTTGAATTAGATGAGTTTACGCGTTATCGCTTAATCAATGGTTTAGATGACATCGGTTTAACTTTACGTGATGAAGAATTGATTACTAGCTACGAAGAATCAAGACCAAGCTATTTGCCTAGAATGAATTAAGAAAAGCGGACACGGTCCGCCCTGCTCCTGAAGGAGACAGTTCTCCGTACAATGAGGCTCCTTTTGCCTCGGCGGGCGGGGATCTTTCTCCACCGGGAGCAGACCGTGGAGGCTAGACAAAGCCTTGGCAGGCTGTACTTTCTTATCTCTTAAAATAAATTCGGTAAATTAATTTGGGAATGGGGTGATTGAATTGGCAGTTTCTGTTGTTTCAAATAAAATGGTTATTGTAAAGAGAGGGCAGGTCCTGTTCATTCCTTTGGATGAAGTGTACTACATAGAAAGATTAAATCAGTGCTCCTTTATAAAATGCAAAGAAAATCAAGTATCGGTCAGGGTACCTTTAAAAAAACTAGAAGAGCTACTGCCGAGTAATTTTTTAAGGGCGCACCGCTCATTTATTATTAATAAATCTTCTCTAAAAGAATTAGTGAAGCAGGATGAAAATAATTATGAAGCAATATTCCGTGATAAAAAGGAAACTGCTCTCGTTTCAAAAGAATATTTTAATAACTTTTTATTATAGTAAGAAAATACAAACAACTAACTGCTAGAATATACAAAACGAATGGACGGCTTTTGACAGGCGGTATTTCTTTATTTGAAAGGCTGCTATACGCATGGACCAATGACAGATGCGCTGAACCCCAAACGACCGCGGCGGCGGGTATATATCAAACACTATCGAACCGGCAGATTATCGGGTCTGACCATATCGTACTCTCCGGATGCGCCTCGCCGGTTTACACTGAAGCAGGAACAACGCCTACGCGGCATCGCGTTGCATCAGACACCGGAAGACGCCGATTCCAAAACGGAAAACTTGTGTTCCCGCCGCCGTATAGCCCGGATTTGAATCTGATTGAAGGGTTATGAAAATGGTTGAAATGATCCATCACATGCTTTAGGCAGCTGCCCGAAAAGGAGTTCCTTCACGAAGTGAACAAATATACCTATCGATCGTCTATGTCTTAAACTACATGGATTCGTTTTACGCAGCTGTAGAAAGGACGGTATAAATTATGTTTCAGACAGTTTTTTCTACCCTATATCAGATTATTATCCCGCTTTCCATACCAGTCATTTGCGGGGCAATCCTTAAGATTTTTAAGAACCTCGATACAAAACCCTTAATAACGATTTACCTGTATGTTTTAAGCCCAGCAATCATTTTGAATACCTTAACCACAGCAGAGATCTCCATCAATGAAATCTATCAGACTGTTACTTTTAGCATTTTAAATATTATTCTTCTTTGGGCAGTTGCTAAATCTTTTGGTAAAATCATAAAATTGCCCTCTCCTGAGAATGCTGCACTCACCTTGGTTTCCACATTAACAAATAGCGTTAATTATGGACTCCCGCTTGTGCTGCTGGCATTTGGAGAAATTGGGCTGGAAAAGGCATCGGTTTATGTCGTTGCCCAAATGATTATTGTGAATACAATAGGCGTATACTTTGCAGCACGTTCACAATTTTCAATAACAAATGCTATGAAAGCAATCTTTTCGCTTCCTGCTATTTACGCAGTGTTAATAGCTATTTTCCTTCGCCTATTCGACCTCCAATTTCCGCATTCCGTTAAACAGGGGGTTTCAATGGTTGCTTCGGCTTATTCTCCAATCGTACTGGCTATATTAGGCGCCCAAATGGCAAGTGTTAAAGTCAACGGATTGAAGCGCGAGGGGCAGCTGGCATTTTTGACGGGGCTGTTTATCCGATTGATTGTATCGCCATTTATAGCATTATTCTGTTTATATATTTTAAATATAAACGGCACGCTCTTTTTAGTTCTTTTTATTTTGGCGTGTATGCCTGTGGCAGTGAATGCCGGCATTTTAGCGGAGAAATTTAGTGCATCCTCAAGCATTGTCTCTAACTGTATTGTTTGGACGACACTTGCCTCTTTTATCATTTTGCCGATACTTATTGTGCTAATTAAATAGAATTAACGCCATATTCATATTTTTAGTTTACGAACTCTCTAACAGCTGCTTTGAAATCAATTGAACTGCCCGCCGCCTGCCCGCTAATACGCTAGCGGGCAGGCGGCGGGTCAGTTGAATTCAGCTCATCAAATACTTCCTTTGCCGCGCGTTCCCCTGATTGCACAGCGCCCTCCATATAGAACTTCCATTCATCTGCTGTTTCCGTACTGGCCCAATGGATCGGCCCAATCGGCCTTCGCAGCCATTCTCCAAAGGAGGTAATAATCCCGGGCGGAAAATGAGCAGAATATCCCCCTCGAATCCATGGCTCTTCCGCCCAATCCTTTTCATAAAACTCGATCGGCTGACTGGCTTTTGGACCAAACAGGCAACCCATGTCCTCTAAAATGATTTGCCTTCGACCGTGCTTTTCAAGCCTCGCTAATTCCCTCGCATATCTTCCCCCGGAGAGAACCGTCAAAACTCCCCTTTTCCCATCATCCGGCGAACTATCTGCAACAAACCGGACTAAACCTCTGCCGCATTCTACAACACCGTTTAAACCCTCCTCCCGCCAAAAAGGCTTTTCATAAATAAGCACCATTTTTATAATGGATGATTGGCCGATTTTCTGCGTCATTAAATCGCGTCCCGCTGGAAGAGGCGGATTATATTCAATGCGGTCACTAACGCTTGGCGGAACAGCAACAATGACCTTCTTCGCCTTCCAAGCCTGCTTTTCAGAAAAAACAAGCACACCATCTTTGCTGTATTCAATCTTTTTAACCGGTGTACTTACGTATATGTTATCCTTCATTGCATCTGCCATCTTTAAAGCAAGTGTCTGTGCCCCCTCTGAAAACCACTCTTCCTCCGCTGTTAAACTCCTTTGAAAACCGCCGTTCGTTTTTAAGCCCCATAAGAAATCCAAAGCTGACGGCTCATAAGGCTCCACACACATCACCTCTGCAAATCGACGAAAAAAAGCTCTTCCTTCCTCTGTAGACATATTGCTTTGAATCCAAGCATCTAGCGTGTATGTATCGATTTCCTTTGCCAAAGGTGATTTCCATATTTCCTGCTTAGGCAATCCCTTTACCAGGCTTTCCATTTTACGCTTGAGCTGGGATAAATCAGAAAGACCCTCAGGTGAAAGGGGAGGATCTTCTCCTTCCATCCTCTTTATCGTTCCTCCTAGATGGTAGGTTGTTTTTCCTTCGGTATAAGTGCCCACAAGAGGCAAGCCAAATTCTTTAGCGAGAGACTTCATCCGACTGTGATAGCGTCCGATCCACTGTGCCCCAAGATCAACCGTTACACCATCCTTCGTTTGAAAGCTATACACGCGCCCGCCTACACGGTCCATCGCTTCTATTACGGCTACATTTATTTTTCTCTTTGTTAATTCCCAAGCAGCAGAAAGTCCCGCAAACCCGGCACCAACAATGACCACATCCGTTTCTTTCATAAAATCCCTCCCCTCTTTATCGTTTTATATTTATAGAAGCATTCTTTTGAATATAATTATTACCATTAATTTACCTGTTTTGACCCATTTTTCATACATCGTTACTCAAATTTGAGACCCGTCAATTAAAAGCTAAAGATGCCGCGTTGTACAACGCGGCATGATCGGCGAAAGACAGCTATTGGTACAGCAATAACATTCCCTGCCTTAAAGCCTGTGACTTTCTGAACTTCGTTTGAAGACACTAGTATCTCGCTTAAAAACGGGTAAACTTATCCAAACAAACCCGGCTCCTGTAATCGCAGCACCAATCACAGTAATAAGAGGCTCTGCATCTCCCGCAGCACTGCCCGCTGCGAAAACAATGGTTCCTACTATTAAAAGAACTCCTCCCCAAAAGGGTAATTTCTTATTTTTAGCTATGGAAGCACCGAATAGTATCATTCCAATCACAAACATAAGAGACCCTATTGTACGGATCATATTAGGAACGGCTAGTTCAAATATTGGTACAATATTAACTCCTGATGCACCTGCGATCTCTATCAAAACAACAGCTGAAACGAATATAGTTCCGAGTACACCGAATAACATGCCTAAAATACCTAATACACCGTTACCTTCTCCTTGGGCATGATACAGACCTATAAAGGCAAATACCAGCAGGACATGAGCAGCAAAAACGAAGCTATTTCCTAATACAGTACCGTACTCTGCTTCGCTAAACAGGTTAATCAGATGCGCCAAAGCTAATAATATACCCGAAATAAACGAACTTAGTCCGCCAGTTCTCTTTAAAATATGTGAAGAAGACATGACCTTCCCTCCTATTTTCCCCTATTCATACTTTGTGAAATAGTGAAGACATTCCCTTTCCCCACCATATCTTCCCTTCATCCATGGCTTTAGCATCATGCAGGAATAAACCTCATTTTGTTCCTTTCAGCTTCGTAAGATCAATGACTTTTCCATCGATCGCTACAGCGGGGATCGCTTGAATTCCATATGCTTTAGATTTTTGTTCCCCTTCGGCAGTAGAATTGCTTCTATTTAAATCATACACGACGACTTCACAATGCCGGCAAGCTAGCTGCTTTACTTGCTTCACTACACCATCACACAAATAACTGCCAGCCGTAAAAACCTCGATTTTTTTAGCCAATATGAATCTCTCCCTCTGTTAGTTTTTTAAGGATAGGACACTGTTCCTTTGAAAGCGGATGCTCCGAGGGCGGGCGTACAGCGACTAATTCTAATAATGACTGAAGCTTGATTAATTGCTGGATTTTTTCTTCAATTTCCTTATGCTTTTTGACTGCAAATTGATGCATTTCCTCTGTTGGAAGGGCTCCTTCTCCCTTACATATAGATAACAGATGTTTAATTTCTTCAAGAGTAAAGCCTAAATCCTGTGCCCTTTTAATGAATTTAATGTCTTCAACCGTTTGGGAAGAAAACATTCTGTAGCCGGCTTCCGTTCGAGGCGGCTTACATATAAGTCCCCGCTTTTCGTAATAACGTACCGTGGCAATATTCACGTTCGTTTCCTTTGCTACTTGGCTCATCGTTAGTCCTGTCATAATCTCCCTCCCCTTCCTTATTATGAACCCTGTACCTTGGTACAGAGTCAATACTGTTTTGAATTTTTTAACGTTAAGTTAACAGTAAAGGGATTTGAAGAGCCACGGACTATGTATATGCATTTTGAAATGCCTTTTTCCCTTCTAATAAGAAAATGGCAGAGAACACAAAAAACTGCATGGACAGACGCTAATAAATACGCCTGCCCATGCAGCTAGAAAATACTCTTCTTATTGCTTAACACCCATTTTCTCAAGCACGATATCAATGGACTTATCATGAATATACGGATAATCGCTGATGACCCACTCAGGAACGATATAAACCTGGTTTTTCTTTACAGCTTCTAAGCTATTCCAGATCGGGCTTTGCTTCAATTCCTCATATTTCTTTTCCGCCTCTTTATCGCCGCCCTTTACCGGAGCACCAATTTGCAGAAAAATATAATCCGGGTTGAGCTCATGCAGCTTCTCCATAGACATAGCTTCAAACTTCTTGATAGACTCCACCTCAGGAAGCGGCTTCAATCCTAAATCCTTAGAAAGGGTAGATCCAAGAAACTGATTAGGACCATGAATTCTATATTCTTTTGGCATCACTCGCATATAAAGTGCCGTTTCATCTTTTCCAACCTTTTGTGCAAGCTTTTGCTTTGCCTGTTCCGCCTTTTTATCATACTGGGCCAACCATTCATTCGCTTCCTGCCTCTTGCCTAATGCCTCCCCTAACTCAACGAATGCAGCGCGCCAATCATCAGGCATTGGCAAAATAATAGTAGGAGCAATTTTCGTTAATTCATCGTAAATCTGGGCATCTGGCTCCCGGCCAATAATCAAATCTGGCTCAGCCTCCAAAATAGCTTCGAGATTCGGTTCATCCCCTAGATTTTTGACATCTTTTAAGGGATTTCCATCCAAGTACTCCAGGTTCGTTTCACCCATGTAGCTTGTCATAGCGTAGGGCTTAATACCGAGCGCTAACAGAGAATCAGCAAGCCGATAATCTAACACGGCAATCTTCTTAGGCTCACCTTCAATCGTTGTCTCCCCTTTCAGATGTTTGATCACCCGTTTTCCTTCATCCGCATTCGCACTTGATTCCTTCGCCGCTGCGCTTTGGTCTTGGGCAGAACCGCAGCCGGCAAGAAGCAGTACACTCATCAGTATGAAGGCCAATAAACCAAATACATTTTTTCGTGAAGCAACCATGCCATCTTCCTCCTTCTGTCTACATACACCAATGTTCTAAGTAAAAGCTTCTATATAATAATGAAAGAACAGGATTACACAAGCGCTACCCCCATGCATTCGCTCCTCTAATCACTTTAATCCTTGGATCGTGCCAATAAATAAAGAAAGTAAGGCGCCCCAATTGCAGAAACAACAATTCCTGTCGGGATTTCCGTAGGCTGCAAAAGAACGCGTGCAAAAATATCAGCTACCAATAAGAGCAATCCGCCAATGAAAGCCGAGGCAGGAAGCACAAACTGGTATCTAGGACCAACCAATCTGCGTGCTAGATGCGGACCTATCAAGCCCAAAAAGCCAATACCTCCCCCAACCGCAACACAGGCTCCTGCCAACCCAACCGCAGCAATAAGCAAGACAAGCCGCTCTCTGTCTACAGAAGCCCCTAGGCCCCTCGCAGTCTGCTCCCCCAAAGTCAATATATTTAAAACCCTGGATTTATAAATCGCAAATGGAATCAATATGAGAATCCATGGCAGCAAAGCGAGTACAAATTTCCAATTCGCACCCCAAATGCTCCCTGTCAGCCAGATCGTAGCATACTCAAACTTTCCTTGATCCATTCTGGTCGTTAACACAAGCATTGTAGCGGCAATCCCTGCCCCCACGGCAATTCCAACCAGTAGCAAGCTCTGCGGGGAAACCCCTGCCCCTTTCTTATAGGCAAGAGCATAAATAAGCGCGGCAGCAGCCCCTGCCCCAACTAAAGCCAGAAACGGCAATAATAAAATAGGAGCAGCCTGCTTACTGGAAAAGAATGAAATAAACAATACAACGGCCAAACCCGCCCCCGCGTTAATGCCAAGTATACTCGGATCGGCTAAACTATTACGGGAAACCCCCTGCAGAATAGCACCCGATACCGCAAGACCAGCCCCTACTAATATAGCAATCACAATTCTGGGAAGCCGGAAATTAAATAGAATCAAGCTCTGTTTTTCCGTTCCTGCACCAACGAGTGTTTGCAGCACATCAATCGGAGCAAGACGGGAATATCCTGTATTCATGCTAACCATAAAAGCAACTACAATAAGCAGGCCTAACACAAGCAAAACAAGGATAAAATTCGTGATAGCTCTCTGCCCCATTACAGCTCCCTCCTTTCCTTACGGGCCAAATAAAGAAAGAACGGAATCCCGATTAAAGCTGTAATGGCGCCTACCGGCGTCTCAAAGGGAGCATTAATCATTCTTGCCCCCATATCAGCCAAAACAAGCAGCAAACCGCCTAAAAGAGCCGAACAAGGAATCACCCATCGATAATCTACACCAACAAGAAATCGGGCAATATGCGGAACCACAAGCCCAATAAAACCGATCGGTCCCACCACAGCTACAGCTGCACCGGCAAGGATAAACACAATCGCAGTGCCCATCAATTGAATCCATTTCGTCTTCTGCCCAAGCCCGGTTGCAATCTCTTCCCCTAAACTAAGAAGAGTAATTGAACGTGACAGGATGCATGCCCCGATCACCCCGCCAATCATCCACGGTGCAATCAATTTGATGTGATACCACTTTACCCCTCCCATTCCTCCTGCATACCAAAAGGCAATATCTTGAGAGATATGATAATAAATCGCAATTCCGGCACTTAATGAACTAAGCAAAGCGGATAAAGCCGCACCAGCGAGAACCAGCCTGGCAGGATTAGTCCTGCCCTTATGCATCGAACCAATCCCATATACAATCCCTGCGCTAACAGCCGCTCCAACGAAAGAAAAAACAATAACATACTGATACGAAAGGCCCGGATAAAAGGCCAACACAACAGCTAATGCAAAAGCCGCCCCCGCATTGATCCCCATCAATCCCGGACTCGCCAGCACATTGCGCGTCATTCCCTGCATAATAGCACCAGCCACCGCAAAACAGCTGCCAACCATCGCACCTGCCAAAGCACGCGGCAGCCGCAACTCTTGAATAATCTGATGCTCAGTCACATCAGGATTAAAATGGAAAACAGCTTCCCATACCGTTCGAAAATCAATATGGACTGCTCCTATCGAAACGGAACCAATCAAGCCCACAATCAGAAGCAGCGCGCTACCAAGAAGGACCTGCGCAGCTAAAACCGGCCTGCTCTTTACTTTGACTGCCTGCTCTTGTTGTGCTTGAATATCCATTCCTATCGTCTTCCTTCGCTATATTTTGATTTTGAGAATCATTATCAACATTAAATAAAAAAATAAATCATTCTACTGAAAATGATTATCAATATTATTCACATAAAGTATAATAGATTACCAATCTAAAATAGTCAATACGATTAATTAGATTTTCCCCATTATTTTGTTAATCGCCTTCTTATCAAATACACATAAAAATTAGTAAATCAATAACTCCCCCCAATTCCATAAATACATTTATTTAAATAGGGGTTTAATTGCTGCTTCCTATATTTTGGACTCTTACGCATATTTGTTGAAACAACTAAAGGGAGTTCAACCAAAACAACATCGTTCGTCTTTTACCTAAACCCATTTGAAAACGATTGCAAAAAACACTCTAAATATCCCTAATCACATACAATTTTTATGTTAGCGATTACAATTGTTGACTAAAATGGTAATTTTTATTAACATAATAACGACATATATATTTACCATATTATTCACAAATTACCAATAAGGCGGTGACAGAAAATGCCAATTTTATACTTAAAAAAGATTTGGACCCCATTGGAATTATTTGGTATACGCATTTTTAAAGAACGAGAAGCAGGAAAATATTATTATAAGAAGCAGGGACATCGTCTAAAGCATATATAAAAAGCCTTATAATAGAAATTCCATATCGAACAATATCTCGTTCACTTAAACAAAAACAGGGTTAAATAGACTTCACGTCAAACGGCAAGATTGTCTAACATATACTGATAATATCTTTATTCTTTTCTTACGACAAAAAACAAAAAAACAGAATAGACAGATGCTAAAAAATACATCTGTCTATTCTGTTTTTTCTCATACAATTAATCTACAATGCCAATTCCAGGCGGATGCAATGATGTCTTCTAAAGAGTCTCTGTCTTCCATCCAAACCCTTCAGGCAAATTAATATAAAGGAACGATAATCTACCGCCTATGAGATTGGATAATAGAGAAAATCTGATAGAAGCAGATCATCCCATAATTTCAGCTTGACGTTCTATTTTTCTCTTAAATGTGGTTAAAGTAATTTGCACTTAGAATCATAGGAGTACAGTCACTATGACTTGAAGACTCTAAATCTATCTCAAAAATGAAATCCTTATCCTTAACATAAGGCTTCACCATTCCCCAATCAATTCTTCCCTTACCGAGCGGCAAGGCATCATGGCTTATACCCATACTATCTACCAGGTGAAAATATCTCGCGAAGATATGAAAGCTTTCTAAATGCTCCTGTAATCTTTTATTGTCTCCTCTTAATGCTATAAAAGAATGGCTTACATCAATAGTCAAAGACAAATTCAATGGTTCTACAATTTCCGAAAGCAGAAATGGATTTTCAGCTGAGAATATTCCCCGTGTTGTATCCTCCCAAAGAAAAGATTCACTACAAATCTGTAATACCTTTTCAATTCGTTTTCTCATTTCCTTTCGCATAACCGGGCTTCGATAATCGCTATATTCTGAGGACTCATATTGACAATGAATTACACACTTAATATCTTCCTGTTTGCAAATCGACGCTAAAACGCTGCAGGACCAGTCATAATGATCACGCATATCCTGACTTGAACTAATAATATCTAAGAATTGTTCCTTGTGGGTCATGGGATGATGCATATACACACGAACACCTTTAGACTTTAACAGCCGTATACATTGCATAATCCTTTCGGGCCGGTATAAGTCGTCCTCAACCAAATGCAGTTCAATAATTTCAGGATTGTATTGCATTCTATCCTCAACCTGGTCAGCATGCAGCCCCGTTTTCAAACGAACGTAATTCATCCTTCCACCTCTCCCCTTCTAAACATTTTATCTCCTTTTTGTGAATCCTTAGAACATATTGTATTAACATCACGTTAAAGTTACGGATGCTATTAGTTTAATTAGCCAAATTTAACTCATTTGTTTGTAGCAATCATTTTTTAATCGGTAATTCATCAAAAGGTTTCACGATATCCTCCACCAAGTTATTTTAAGACTACAGTACTTTAAATAAGAATCCTTGTAAGAAAACTTTACCATTTAGTTGTAGAGATAACGGGTATTCTATATATTTTAGAGGACTTTTTTGGTTGTGTTGCTATAACGTTTTACAAATCCTTATCATTAACTAAATAATTTGATGCACCAACGCATCCCTAAGGTCTGTGTATAAAAATAAAAACTATTTGAACTAACTTTTCTTATTATCATTTGTTAACAATATATAAGATTTTCATCATTGGAAATATAACCTATTAATGGTATCATCGTACCATGGTTATTTATAGAAATTATAAATCTCTTATATCTAAAAGCATTGGGGGGTCTCTATGTTGAAACGAAAAAAGCTAAAAATACTAGGGTATAGCCTACTAGCCTTGGTCATTATTGCCGCTGGTGCTATTGCCTATGCCTACAAACAGCTGCAGCCGCAAAATCATTTCAAAACAGTTCCTGTTGTAAGTTCCAATAACACAAAGGAAGCCCAAACAAACGAACAGGAATCCAAGGTTCAAAATAGTGCATTTAATATTCTATTAATTGGTTCAGACCAGCGAAAAGGAGAAAACATTGGACATTCTGACTCTATGATTGTTGTTCATGTTGACATAAATAAAAAAGAGTATAGTGCAATGAGTATTCCACGTGATACCCGTGTACACTTAGACGGCTATGGCTACACAAAGCTAACAAGCGTCCAGTACATTAAACAAGCAACAGAGGGAACCCAAAAAGGAGTTGAAGCGGCAGCCACGGCTGTTAGTGAGTTAACCGGCTTACCAATTAATTACTATGTAGAAACAAATTATGAAGGTCTGCAAGCACTAACCAATGCTGTTGGCGGTATTTATATGAATGTACCGTTTGATGTAAAGATCTTGCAGGCATGGTATCCTGAAAATCGCAATAAAGTGATTCCAAAAGGAACCCAGTTTTTAGATGGAAAAATGGTTACAGAGATTGTTCGTCAGCGTTACTCGCTACAAAATGGGGAATTTGGCCGTCAGCAGCTACAGAAGGAAGCACTTGTAGGTATTGCAAATGCAGCGCTAGATCCTGCAAATATTAAGAACTTACCGAAGCTTGTTCAAACTATTCCGCAGTTTTTAACTGCCTCAAACATGACAACAGCGGATATGCTGAGTCTAGGACTGGCTGTAAGGGATTCCAACCCAGCTCAAAATCTTCAATATTATCAGCTGAGTGGTGAAGGACAGAGGCTGTATGATGATATTTTAAAAAATACCAATTATCAGCTAGTGGTTAATGAGGATGAAATGAAAAAAATAGTTGCAGAGCATTTTCAATAATCATTCTAATTTTAAACAAACGTTTGATTAGTATACAAGCACAGAGAAATCCCAGGCTCGGGATTTTTTTGTTTGTATTAGTTTTCTACCTTTAATCTCTTTATAGATTCTATTGTAATCCCAACCAGACGAATGAAGAAGTCATTTATCTCTTCCTCCTAGCATTCCATTTTTCTCTTTCATACTGCTGAAGTAATTTGCTGCAAACAACGGTGGTAAACTCTCCAATATGAACGGTTTAAAAGTTCCCATAAATAACGGATAATTGTCTCAAAACTAAGAAGATTACAAGGTGGAGAGACAGTGGTCAAAAGCGGGGAATTTTTTATGATTAGAGAGTTACATCAAAAAGGGTGGACACAGGTTGCCATCGCAGCCGAAACTGGATTTGATCGAAAAACCATACGGAAATATTTAAAACAAGATGAACTACCAAGGAGAAAAAATAACCAACAAACTAACAAAAAAGGCAAACTAGATGATTATAAGGAATATCTTCTGAAGCGATTAAGAGAAGGAACGACGAATTGTGTTGTCCTCTTCGAGGAAATACAGGGTATGGGGTACGATGGGAAAATGACAATTCTAAGAGACTTTATACGTCCGTACCGTCAAAAACCAAAGAAACAGACAAGTATTCGTTTTGAGACTCCTCCAGGTAAACAGGCTCAAATGGATTGGGGAGAACTCGGAGAGTACACAATGGATGGGAAAAAACAAAAGTTATATGCTTTTGTCATGGTGCTTGGGTATTCACGAATGAAGTACATGGAGATTACTACTACCATGAACATGGAACAATTAATGAAATGCCATATGAATGCATTCTCTTACTTTAACGGTGTTCCAGAACAAATTCTATATGACAATATGAAAACTGTAGTAACCAAGCATACTCCGGCTGATATCCGATTTAATCAGAAATTCGAAGAATTTCTAGCTTACTATGGAATCGTACCTAAAGCGTGTAAACCAAGAAGACCTCAGACAAAAGGAAAAGTGGAAAGCGCAGTGGGATATTTAAAGAAGAACTTTATGCAGCGTAAACTCCCAGCTTCGCTCAATGAAATGAATGAACACTTACAGAACTGGCTAGATCAAGTCGCAAATAAAAAGTGTAATCAAACAACATTGGAATCCCCATTTCAGCGTTTTGAAGCGGAACAGGAGAAATTGATGAAGTGGAATATACGACCTTTATTCCCTATTCATAGGTGGATGACAGTAACAGTTGATTCTAATAGTTGCGTTACATATGAGAGTTGTAAATATTCTGTTCCTTACCGATACAAAGGTTTAGAGGTACGAATAAAAGAAACATTGCATCATCACATTGAAATTTATTATGAATTAGAATGTATCGCAACACATCCTATTCTATCAGGAGAAACAACATCCTTAACTAGTCTTGAGCATTATCAGGAGAAAAAAGAAGAGAATGTGACAACAAAAGGTTTGGCGACCCGTCACATTCCCATCTCTGGACCTCAAGTGGAACAACGTTCCCTTCAGGTGTATGAAGAACAGTTGGAAGAAGGTGAACTTCGATGAGTCTGTCTCTTCTAACTGAACGTCTTAAGAAAGTTGGTTTTCAGCTTACAGCTGACCAAATAGAAGGCATTCTAGAAGATGCCTCTAAACATAATGTATCATACTCTGAGTTTCTAGACACCCTTTTATTGCGGGAGATTGAATTTCAAGAAGAAAAAGCCTTTCAACAACGAATGAAAGGAGCCAAGCTCCCTTATATCAAGAGGATAGAAGACTTTGACTTTACCTTTCAACAAAGTATCAACGAAAGAAGGGTTAAGGAAGCATTAACCTGTCGGTTTATTGAGAATGGAGAAAACGTCCTACTCTTGGGTCCGCCAGGAGTTGGAAAAACACATCTAGCAATTGGATTTACAGTAGAGGCGCTCCAACGAGGCTATTCAGCTTACTATACTCGTTGTGATGATTTTATCTCAGCTTGTAAAAAAGCAGAGCAAAATGGAACTACAAGTCGATTGATTAGTAAACTGTGTAGACGTGACATCCTAGTTATGGATGAAATAGGCTACTTTCCATTTGACGAGCAGAGTGCCACTATCTTTTTTCAAGTTGTCTCTCAACGTTATGAAAAAGGATCCATCATTCTCACATCTAATAAGTCGTATGTGGATTGGGGAAATGTATTTGGAGATGACATTCTCGCAACAGCTGTACTGGATCGTCTATTACATCATTCTACTCCTTTTAACATTAAAGGCAACTCATATCGTTTAAGAGAAAAACAAAAAGCGGGCGTTCAACCGATACCGATTGAACGCTAAAAATGGGGAACTTTAGACCGTTGAAAATGAGATAATTCAAACCGTTGTTGACATGCATTTGTTATCATCGGAGCACAATCATTTAGAATATTTTATACACAGCTCCCCTGGTAATTCTCCTATTTCTCCTTGAGAAAATATTACAAATAAAAAAATGATAGTCTTTAATAAAAATCATTAAAAATCCTATAAAATTAGTTTTTCTAGCCCCATTTTGGAAAAATCCCCCATACAAACAGAGGAATCCCTACCAAAATTTCACCATTTTCCTGATTTTCCAATTAAATCTAGTCTCGCTATAATAAAACCAGTTAAACGGAACATTCCAATCAAACGGTTAACTTCCCATTAAAAAACAAGGAGGTGCAGCTACAAAAAGCTTCCGAAACAACTCAACACAGATCTAACCACCGCTGTCACACTGGGCAACATCGCTTAAGCTATACAACAGGTTTAGAAGCATTTACGTATATCCACATATAAAAGAAAAGGAGAGAAAACATAATAATGAATAAACTGCCATTAGCTTTTCTTACATCGAAGGACATTTGTGCCCTCCCCTTCATGGCTGAAAAAGAACTTGAGGGCAATCGTAAGGAAACTTATGTACTATGCTACGGACCCAACGGCTTTTTCATAGCCACCTTTATCGAGGTACTACAAAATCAATACAAATGGCTTCTGTAAATTGATCTCTTTATGTTCTGTTATCCTCAGGATAAGGAACGATTTTCGTAATATTTAGCTTACATGTGTCCCAGCCGTATTCTCTTCCCATACTACATTAACAATTGAATCAGAGGTAGAATGGACGAGAAAATTCCTACGATTGGATCAGACAAAAACAGAAGGAAAACGGGTTATTGTGTTGCGCAAGCCAGAGGAGAAAGGTGAATCATTAAAGGGCTTACATATTCTTGATGATAAAATGTACAAGGAAAAGGAGAGAAAATATAAATGGATACATCGCCATTAGCTGTTGTTATACCCAAACATCTGTATACCATCTTTCCAACAATCGAAAATAGAGCCATCTTACTAGAGGACAAACGTAAGGGTATTCTTGCAATATCTTGTGAGCACAACGACTCCTACACAGTCGCTCTCTACATTATGAGCCGTGTAGCAGATGAGCAATACGAATTTGGTGAGCTGCTTGAGATCTTTATGTTCTCTAATTTTCAGGATAAGGAATGGTTTGTGCAATATTTAGCCGACATGGGTCCGAGCCGCGCCCTTATGTACATTAATCGTAAGGATCACAGCCAGCATCCTGCTTCCCGCATTACATCAACAAATGAATCAGAGGTAGAGCGGACAAAAAAATTCTTAGGGTTGGATCAGATGAAATCAGCTGGAGGGCCAGTCACTGTTTTGCGTAGCCCAAAGCATGAAAGAGGATAAACCTTATGACTATTTTTAAACAAACGTTTGATTAGTAAATTCGTATAAAAACAGCGCCTAAACAATTCGTCTAGGCGCTTATTATTTCTCATATATCTACCTTATAGCTCTCTCTATACTGCTTTTAAACGGACTAGACACCTTCAAAAAATAATAATCTAATAAAATTCCTAACGAATCGATGATTATAGCAGCAATAACGTCTTGATTAACCAATCAGCAGAATTTAGTAGGTTAGCATTGTTATCTATCATGCTGTCTTCATATCTTCTTTAGAGGAAAAAGGACTTACGAAAGAACCTCAAATCACAATTAGATAGTTATTTTTTTAATAGCTTATCCTCATTACGAAGAATTAATTGTTTCTTAGATTGCTAATCTAACCCTAATGTGTTGAATGCATAATCATGAGAGTTATTTTTATAATTTTCAATACTTGTTATTACTTTAGCCGGGTTTCCTGCAACAACAACATTTCCTTGTAAAAAGCTTTTTGTTACAACACTTCCAGCACCAACTATAGTATTATCAGCAAGTTCTACTCCAGGCATAATTATACTATTCAAACCAATAAAACAATTGTTTCCTACTTTTATCCTTCCAAATAAATCAGTAGCTTCCGGTATTACTTTTGAAATCGAATTATCATGTGTGATGAAGTTTACGCCGGAGCTCACAGTTATATCGTTTCCAAATTCCAACAGATATGGTTCTGCAGATGTTAAGGGAGAGAATGTTCGCATATTTTTTCCAATTTTTGCACCTAAATCTCTATAATATTGAACCTTTAATGCCATGTTGTCTCTCTTTAAGATATACTTATAAAAAATGAGCTGGATTAAAAATTTTATTTTTGCCTTCATTCTATTTTACACCTCAATCTATAATTTACTATAAAAAATGTAAGATCAATACTAAACTCGTTGGTGACAGTACAAAAGAATTTGTGAACTTACACTTAAAGATACACACATTTTTCGTTAACTGAAATGCCTTAAATTAAATGCTTATAGTAATTATGTACACAATTAGAACGTCTCCCATGAGAAGGACAAGCACGAGAAAAACATATGACCTTTACAATCATGAGATAACTTTCTTTTTCAATTACATACATTAATCCTATGCCTGATGACGGAAATCCTATCAACATAATGGTTACCCGTTTTGTCAGTTATTTTATTAAAATAATTGACAAAAAAGGCGCCTTCAAAAGTTCATAAGAACCACTTTAGTTTGGCTGTTACACGGTTTTGATCAGAAATCATAGAATCTCAAAGGTCGTTCATCACCTTGCCCTTTCCCTCAATGTTTATGATAAAAACGTGAAATAGTTAGTATTTTAAAAAATATCTTATTGTCAGTCTAAAACGTTGGATGCACTCCAATTCTTTAAAGACAGCGGTTTGGGCCAATAGTCAATTTCTGTCTCATCCCCATTATCTATCTTAAATAGAACTGATAATGTTACATTTTGTATGTTATTTAAACGAATCGTTAATTTTCTAAACCCTTTATTAGATGCCTGTCCTATCGGATTAGGGGAAGTTGGTAACGGTTTCGCCTCCATAACTGTAAAACTACCTGCTCCAGGAGAAACAATGTAGGCATAAATCTTCTTTCCTGAATGAGTCAGTATAGCTGTTTTTCTATCTTTTGTTAACTCTATTTGTGCCTGTGTATGCATAAACCAATAAATTTCAGATGGCCTCTTAAGCTTCAGCTCATCTTGAAGTATTACCGTTTCACGTCTCCCTGTCAAAGCTATTCCCCTTCTAGCAGATAGAGCATCCCTGTAAGCACTGGTCATATCCACAATCGCAAATCCTTGCTGATGAGTAGAGATAAAGTTTGTAATTCTTGCCTTTGCAGTAAGATTTTGATCTGGTTCACTTCTAGGGTTTATAACGATTGTATTCTGCCCCTCGGCCCTCTTACGATAGTACATCCATCGCTGAGACTTCATATCAGAATAACCGTTTAAATTATAATTATCCCTACCGAGATCATATGCCCATCGCACTCCTAATGCATCTAACACAAAACTCCCGATATCAAGATCACCATGACTACCTTGATTGTAGCCGGCATGTATCCCAACAAAAACCGCATCCTGATTCCAAGTACTACGCATAGTAGCGATACCGGTCTCAGAATTCATAAAAAGTTTATCTAAAGGGACCCTATTCATAGATGAACTTTTTTCCTTTGGTTTCCTATACCAAATTAAATTCATTGGATCATTTCCCTTTAATGCGAAATTAAAAAAATCTGGGTTTTTAAATTTATTAGAAAACCAAAACATCTGAGGTAACTTTGAAATAATATTAGGCCCTGCATCCCCTAGATTAAAGGTTCCTTTTGTCCCTTCAGTATAAATGGGATAATACCCTGTTTCTGAAATCCCCTCCATTTTAGATAAACCATAATCAGTACCCAGTGCAGAATCCAATGCAGAGAGAAAATAAGTCATATGGATAGTTGCATAATCCCAGTATGCAGGACCTTCTGGCATGCCTCCATCCGGAGCATATGCTGCTAAGGATTTCTTAATAGATTCTATTGCATATTGCAGTACTTCTCCTGACATTACTTCCACCTCAGGGGATTCATCACCAATGGCTAAAGCTCCCATGCCTATACCTGCATTACAAACTGTATTCCAATTATTTGTTACATCTCTCCAAAAAGCTGAAACTTGAGGGGCCCTTGCAGTTCCTCTATATACCTGAAGTGCGGGATTGAGCCCTTTCTCAATCAATGCCCTACGTAGTACTGCTCTTTGATTCACAGATAAGTAATCATAAAGCCAATCATACCCGATTGCTACAGCATTAGTCATCTCTGCTGTATCTAAGAAATGGCTTGGATTCCAATTTGGAAATTTCCTATTGTCCGCAACTGTACTTAGCTCTTTCCATGCCCTATCGGCATACCTCCTATCCTTTGTTAACCTATACATTAACGCTAGATTAATAGTTCTTTTTAGAACTGTCCCACTACCTGATAAGCGTATACCATCTGGAACCTCATACTTTACAGTGGGTGTATGAAGTATTTTTTCCGTTTCTGCTTGTAAACTCTTATACCACCTCTGTAAGTTCTCATCTGTTTTTAACTGCTTCTTAATCCGGTTAAAGTCTTCATCCGTCGCCATTAAACGTGGATGTTGCTTATTAGTTGATTTTTCTTTTAAGTTCTTAATTATTTCTTGAGCATCTGCTATTTTAACATGTGATGTTACCTCCTCTGAGCTTTCAGATATACCCAGAGAGGAGGAACATCCACTAAGAAATAAACATAAAGAAATAATTATATATATGTTCCCTTTTAATATCCTAGATTTAAATCGCACTAAGACCCACCTCCCTGATATCGAAAGTTTGTATACGTAGCTCTCATTTTTCACAGATATCAGAAAACGTACAGATATTGTACAAGATAAGAATAAAACTCCGTTACTTTGAATAATTTAACCATATACTCATCATTACTCATAATAAATACGCTTCATATATTAGCCAAAGAAATTTGTGCCCCTTTTAGTTGGAAAGTTGCTTGTCCAGTTGATAATATATTACTACAGCTAGCATTGAAAGGCATGTCTGGTGAGACTTTGACTAAAGGCTATCAAGCATCAAATGTATAGATAAGCTAACCTAGATTCACTAAGCAAAAAGCCTTCTATCATCTCACTTGATGTTTTTCTCAAAAGATATCCCTGATCATATGACTCTACCCTTAATTTCTTCACCAAAATTATGGAAAAACCAAAATTAAACCGTTGTTAATAATTTTGAAGATTGCAGTCTGTATGAACAAGCACATACCTCATCGAATTGTGTCAAAACATAAAAAAAATTACCTTCATCTGGCCAAAAAAGGGCAGATGAAGGGCAGTTTCTCTTATAATACCATGTTTATATATCTTTATTTTTTCTTGGTCACGATGATAAAAAATCAAGAAGTCACAAGAGTTTCTCATTACCCCGAAAACGCCTAGACATATTAGTTTAGGCGCGCTTCCTGTTTGTTATTATACCTCAAGTCTTCCTCGTACTGCTCCTGAAAGTAATCTTGGCTACCCACCAAGGATGATGTTTCCCCGGCAGCCTTTGTGTCCTCTAGGTACTGCTTGATTGTTTGCTCCTCCACTCATGTAGTTCGCATATTAGTACTAATACTTATGCAGTTTCTACAAGTTCATCGTTAGCTTTTGGTTGCACAGCACATAACTGCGGGTGCGAAATAATACATGTCACCTTGCCTTTTATGGTGAAAGCACCCATTCCACTAGGTAAAATAAAGTGGTCACCCTTTTGAATGGATACTACTCCCTCTGCAGTCGTAACGGTTCCTTCACCATAGATTACGCTGATAAGCTGAAAACATTTGTCTTGATAAAAGGAAGACTCTTTCTCAATTTCCCACTTATACACTGAGAAATATGTGTCTTCTACAAACTTTGTAATTACAGCACCATTTAAAGCTGTCTGTTCAAATTGCAACTTTACATCTTCATGCGGCACAGTAGATACTTCAATTGCCTTATCCAAATGCAACTCCCGCTTCTCACCATTTGCATCAATACGATCATAATCATAGACGCGATACGTTGTATCAGAGCTTTGCTGCGTCTCAAGAACGAGGGTTCCCTCACAAAGAGCGTGAATTGTACCGCTCGGGACATAAAAAAAGTCGCCTGGCTTAATTGCCACGCGACGCAATAATTCGTCCCATTTTCCCATTTGTACCATCTCTACAAACTCTTCCTTAGTCTTGGCATGATGACCGTAAATCATTTCCGCCCCTTCTTTACAGTCAATAATATACCAACACTCCGTCTTCCCAAGTTCACCATTCTCATATTCATTTGCATATGCATCATTTGGATGAACTTGAACAGATAAATCTTGATTGGCATCTAGAATCTTTATAAGAAGTGGGAATTTATCAGATTGATAGTTACCGAACAATTCTCTGTTGTTTCGCCAAAGATCCTCTAACGTTTTTCCTTTATACTTTCCGCTTCGAATGATACTCTGCCCGTTGGGATGAGCAGAAATGCCCCAACATTCCCCTGTGGACTGTGATGGCAATTCATATCCGAAAGCTTCAAGTTCCTTTCCGCCCCAAATGCGCTCCTGCAGTACAGGTTGCAAAAAGATTGGTGATTGCATCCATTTCTCCTTCTTTCCATTCGATGTTCCTTGCCTAAACAGACGTAAGGATTTGCGAGGTAATATTTGTTACCTCATTCACATATAATGACCTTGCTTCATTACTATGATGTATAGGAACAGGAAGACTCTGCAGTTGTTCCCATGTAATCAACTCACATAGGTTATGCTTTTGCAAAAATTCAATCGTATTTTGATCCTCTCTCATTCCTTGCCGATCAATTACAAATAGCTTCTTGCCATGCACAACAGCTTCACTTACAGTTCCCCATCCAGCCTTTGAAATAACAATATCAGAAGCAGCAACATAATTTTGTGACTCTGTATACTCCCTCGGAATCCTAGTAACATTGGGATGGTTTACATCCATATTACTAGAAACAACAAAGCAGCATGCCTCGTTGTTCCATAACTCCCAGTTGCTAATATCTCCAACATCAATTCGCATCCCAATTGGTACAAAAACAATTTGTTTATCTCTATTAGGATTCAACTCATTGCGAATTCTTTCAACCTCTAGAGGATCAGCTTGCCTGCTATAAAATCCAAACTCCTTACTCTTCCCTTTACCCCATTGCTCTTTGCTTCCAGCTAACGAATAAAAACAGTCCATCTTTTCATATAGGTAAAAGAAATAATTAAGTAAATCTTCAGGTAATACATCTTGATAAGCTGTATACCATGTAAAATTAGAAATACCTATAGATGGAACAGCTAACTTCTCTCCCACCTCAAAAGCAATCGGGGAAATATCAGATATAATACAAGCAACCTGAAAACCCTTCAAAAATGCAATTTCCAATTCCACTACACTTGATAAACCCCTTATATAGTACTCACACTGTTTCTTTAAAGCCCGTTCATCCAGCAACAAGGAGTGCTGATTTAGTACATAGCCAATATCCGTCTCTACCTCATGAAAAAGTACTCTTTCCTCATAAGACTTAAGAGAAGCCTCCATAAAAGGCAAAGCAAACGAATGACAAACAATGATTTGCACATCATCTGTCATTCGTAGCATCTCCCTAATAAGAGCGATGGACCGTGCCGCATGTCCATAGCCGTACTCAGAAACATAAAAAGCGATTGTCTTCATATTATAGGAAGCCTATTCATCACAAAATAACTTGTGCCTGCGAGTTGTAATAATGTTGTAGAATCTCTTCCCAGTTCCAATACAAACGAACAAAGTCCGTCTCAATTACTTCTCGGCCTGTTTGTACCTCGATAAACTCAAGCTCTGTAATACCGCGAATCGCATGCTTTCTTCCAGCAGGAATATGAATAATATCCCCAGCTTTCACACGGCGAATATTATCATCAAGAATTAACTCGCCCTCTCCGCGTACAATTGTCCATACCTCATTACGCATATTATGATAATGATAGGTCGAGTTTTTACCCTTTTGAATACAAATTCGTCTTGTAACCATCTCTTCATTTTGGTACTTGGCATAATCAAGAACCTTTGACCAGCCCCAAATACGTTCTTGATACATCGGTGGCTGATCAAAGCCCCCAATTAAATCCTTCACCTTCGGGCTTGCTGCCTTATCAGCTACTAGAATACCATCAGGACTTGCAGCAACTACAACATTAGAAAGACCAATTACTGTAACTGGAATTTCCAATTCATTCACAAGATGGGTATTCTCAGACTTCTCACAAATGATACCCTTACCGATTTGCTCGGTTGCCATTTCTTCCGTCAATGTGTTCCACGTACCTAGGTCCTTCCAATAGCCCTCATATGGAAGTGCCACAATATGCTCTGCCTTCTCAACAACTTCGTAGTCAAAGCTGATTTTTGGAAGTATTTGATATTGCTTAGATAGTGCGTCATATGTGATTGGAGCATTTTGTTCCTCTAGGATTTTAATTAGATAACCTAATTTAAAGGCAAACACACCGCAGTTCCAAAGAGCATGCTGCTCAATTAAACCAACTGCTTGCTCCTCACTTGGCTTTTCCGTAAATCTTGCAACAGGGACATATTCATTATTGCTTTCCTGCAGGTTTGGAACAATATATCCATACTTAGAAGAAGGATATGTCGGCTTTACACCCATAAGAGCTAAATCTGCACCAGACTCCGTTAACACCTTCTCTAAATCCTTAACTCTATCAAAAAAACGATCCTCTACATATGGATCAACAGGTAATACAATGACTGTTTCATCAAGATTAGCATTCTGTTCAGAAAATAAAAAAGAACCGGCAAGAGCAATCGCTGGAAACGTATCTCTTCTCTCCGGTTCTATAATTAACGGAACATCCGTTCCTAATTGACTATACATAATTTCAGTTTGTGTTTTCGAAGTAGCGATTACTGCTGATTCAGCCAAACCCACCGCTTCAAGCTGACTCCAAACACGCTGTACCATTGATTGGCGAAGGCCCTCTTCGTTTTCGAGCACCTTTAAAAATTGCTTAGAACGTGTATCGTTGGATAACGGCCAAAGGCGTTTGCCAGAACCACCAGAAAGTAATACAAGTTTCATAGAATCCCTCCATCAAAAAAATCAGGCCGCTTGGACCTGACTTAATTTTAAATAAACGCTAGTGCCACTCGCATAATATTTATTGTTTACAGCCCATTGAATGATATCTCCACATAAAAACAGTATCTTCAAAACTAAATAGACAATATGTTAGAAACAAGATCTTCTCTAGACCTTACTTAACTACAAAACAAATATTATACTAGAGAAATTTCTAAACTATTTACTGTTTCTCTCCCGATTGAATCATATATGATCTTTGCATTTTTAGCACTCATCAAATCATAGCAGTTTCTACCATCAAGTACGATCGGATTTTTCATCAATTTACTGTAATTCTCTAGGTCAAAGTTTTTCACTTCGTCCCATTCAGTAAAAATAAAACAAATGTCTGCGTCCTTAAGGGTATCCTCTATGGAGTAGCAGTAAGTGATTCCATGTGGATATAATCTTTTAAAGTTATCTATTCCCACAGGATCCCACGCTTTAACATTCGCTCCATCTTCAATCATAAATGGAATATTCACAAGAGTAGGTGCTTCTCTTAAATCATCCGTTCCTGGTTTGAAGGTTAATCCTAGCACCGCTACATTCAATCCTTTTAAACTATCAAAATATTTTCGAGATTTTTTGATTAATTTGAGCTTCTGATTTTCGTTTACATCAATAGCTGCCTTCACAGTCTTTAACTCATAATCATGGAAGTTTGCCAGCCAATGTAATGCTTTTGTATCTTTAGGGAAACAAGACCCTCCATATCCTATACCTGCATTTAAGAATCTATTTCCTATGCGGCCATCGTATCCCATTCCGTGTGCAACATCTTCTATATTAGCCCCGATAATTTCACAAAGATTAGCAATTTCATTTATAAATGATATTTTCAAAGCTAAAAAATCATTGGAGGCATATTTGATCATCTCAGCACTTTTTCTATTTGTCACCACAATTGGAGCATCAAAATTCTTATAAACTTCTTTTAATACCTCACTAGCAAATTCATCTTCCACTCCAATAACAATCCTTGATGTATGTAATGTATCTCTTACAGCAGTACCTTGTGCCAAAAATTCCGGATTAGAAGCAACATATACATTTACATCATTTGCTAAACTAGACTTAATCAAATCTTCAATTTTATCATTTGTACCTATTGGCACTGTTGATTTAACAACTACTACACAATCTTTCTCAATACTTTCAGCAATTTGCTCAGCTACTCCATAAACATAACTTAAATTAGCTGAACCATCCTGCTTTTCTGGAGTTCCAACACCTATAAAAATAACATCTGCATCTTTATAGGCTTCTTTGTAATCAGTTGTAAAATTCAATCGATCCATATTTTTAACCATTAATTCTTCTAAACCTGGCTCATATATTGGGGAAATACCAGTTCTCATTAAAGCAACCTTATTATCATCAATATCTACACAAGTAACAGAATGACCGTGTTCTGCAAGACAGACACCAGTTACCAACCCGACATAACCCGTTCCAGCTACTGCAATTTTCATTTTTGTCACTCCTTCAATATATTTATAATCTTAATTTAATCTATTATGGTATTTAAAGATTTGAATTTATTTCTTTAATTCTATTAATTAACCCTTGATAATTGAATCAATTTCATAACCCCCAGCCTGCGCGTGCCAAGGGTTTTCAAACATAAAAAAAGGAGTACCTCCCCAAGTTCTTGTATAATAGTGATTACCACACACACTTTATCCAAGAAACGAGGTTGACTCCCTATGTCTATTATACAACAAGAAAGTCTATTTGACATGCAAGAGTTATACAATTTAGAGTCTTCTAAGCGATTTGAAGCTGTTTTTTCAACACTTCACACTGAATCGCCGTTGTTTGCCATTTCTAAAAAGAATGTATATGGCGCACCGACTAAACTTAACTACCTGACAATGATTTATGTGCTTGTCGCTCGAATTCTAGAATGTATCCCTACTATTAAAGATTTGGTGAAGCGACTACGTCATGATTTTATGTTTTATCCAGAGTATGGATTTTTATTTTCAGACCGTATTCCTTCTCTCGGCTGATAAAGAAGTTAAGTGAGTCTAATGCACTCGAACAGGTGCAGAAAGAGTTGCTTCTTCAAGCTATTCAGGAAGAATTTATTACGGATGATGTAATTTCTATTGATTCCACACATTTTGAATCACGGGCCCTGTCCTCTGTCCTATTACTCCAACTATGATTTTACTTATTTGATATATTCTACTAACTTTATCTCATACTCTTTTTCCATTTCTTGTATATATATATCATTTTTACTTTCGACCCAGTTAGAATGATTAAGTGCTGTTTCTTGTGTTTTACTAATTCCTACTGGATGTAAAAAGGCCGATTCTACCCATACAACAGGTGTATTATTCAACACTTGCATAAATTTCAGCCAAATATCATCTGCATTTAAGCATATTCTCTTTATACAATTAAGGTTAAATAATTCCTTCCCCATACAAGTAGGAGGATACAAAACGCCTCCAACACCAATAGCCACCAATTCCATAGATGGCTCTCTAATAGATGTACATTGAAAATCCCAATTGTTATAGGATTGAAGCTTGCCGCAAGATTTCGTCATCTTGTGAACCCGTCTGGCTGAAACAGCATTTGGATATTTATTATAAGATTCCATTAATGATTTTATTAAATTTCTATCATAAATTACATCGTCATCAACAGTAATGACGATGTCGTTAGGATACTCCTGCATAGCATAATAATATTTTTTATGCGGGCGTAAATTTTCATATCCCATCTTTATTTCAAGACCATATTTTTCAAGTTCTTTCATTCTTTTAGTTATATCAACTTCTGCTGTATCTGCACCTAAATAGAGAATTATTTTATCTGGTTTATATGTCTGATGCAATAGACTTGTAATACAATAGTGTATTGTAGAAAATCTTGCAGGGTAACTTGTCAGTGAAACAATAACTTTTTTCTCTCTTTTTTCCTTTTTATTAAGACCATATCTTGGCTTAATAATGTAATAAGCAACACTATAATACATTCGTTTGACTTTTCGAATTATTTTTTTTGGGATTTCTAACAATTTTCCCATTATATCTCCCCTTTGCAATTAGAGCTAAAAATATTTTATGTTGTTTTGTTAAAAACAAAGATATAACGAAAACACAAGTAACAATAATCACTTTCATAGCGAGCGCTATAAACACATTACTAAAATTAAGCGAATAGAATATTATGGTTAAAACCATAGCACCGACTATCATCACATCAGGAATAAACCTCATTAAAAAATCCCTAAAACTAAGTTTGAAACCCTTAAGGATGAGAAATAGAAAATTTATTATAAAACTGCAATTAAATCCTATTGCCACGAACATTGCAAGATAAACTAAATCACCAATTACTAATCCAAAAATGGTACAACTTACAGTTATTATTGCAGATATTGAGCCCGCTTGAAACATTATCTTTGTATTACCTAAGCTTAGAAAAATTGCTCCTGTACTTGATGTAACTATCTGAGCCCAAACTGAAAGGCTTAATAATCTAAAAGCAGGTATTGACTCTCTCCATTGTTCTCCAAACATTATTAAGATTATTTCATCAGCAGCAAGAAAGCAAATAGCACTTATTAATATTCCAAGCAATGATAAGATCTTTACTATTTTCATGTATTTTTCATAAATATATAAGCGGTCATTCTGATAGTCAGATAGTATAGGGTGTAACACTGGTGATATTACCAGGGTCAAGTTTTGTACAGGGTATAACATCATCTTATAAGCTTTATCATAATACCCCAAAGCAGCTACTCCCATAACCTTGCTTATAAGTAAATTATCCGTATTTCTTGCAAAATAATTTATAACATTAAATTTAAATTGATATGATGAAAATTTACGTACTTTTTCAATACTACTTTTATCATATTTTCTTTTAAATTTTGGTCTTGTAGATGCATAGTTCCACACAAATGTAATTATTCCTACAAACACAGCCTGCAATACTAACGCATAATACTTTAATCCAAAAAGTGCAAGAACTATCGCAAAAATGCTACCAGAGACAGCAATTAAAAATGTCCTTACTCCAATCAATACAAATCGTTTTTCTTTCATCAACATTGCATTAGGAATCATATTTAATGTGTTAAAAATCAATGCTATTGACAACAATAACCCAATTGGAATATAAGCTGTGTTTTTATAAAATAGGGCCATTGGAATAGAAAATAAGGTAAATCCTATCGACAAAACAACTGCTAATCGGAAAGTAAAAGAAAATAGATTATTTATATCATCTTCGGTTAACTCTTTATTTTGGATCACCGCGCTACCCAATCCTAAATCGGCTATAATTGAAAAAAATGCAATAAAAACGAATGAGACCACTACGACACCATAATCTTCTGGAGATAATATTCTTGCTAAAACAGCGTTAAGAAGTAGATTCATGATTGTTGTGGAATATTTTGCAGTTGCATTTATTAACGCAGCTTTTTTTATACTTATATTAGCCAATTTTACACCTCGTTAGTATACCAATATTAAATCTTTTCTTAATGTATATCCATTAAACTTCAAATAGACTTTCATTACTAAAAAATCTATGAGAACATTATTAATCTTTCTTCCATCTAACTGTATTATGTGCTAAGTTTTTTTCAAAATTACCACATGCATTTTCTACCAGTTATCTATATCTTTTATTAATGGCAATGTACTATATTTCCATTTTGTTGTAAGGGAATACCAAGGTCAAGGTTTAATGCCAGCTCTCTTTTTACATCGTACATTTATCTTCTATCTTCATCAAATAACAAGGGAACGATAATTTTAATTCCTATACATACCTACGTAACTTTTTCAAAATGTTAACATGCAGGTTAAACAATTAGTATAATTATAAATCTGAAATAAATTTTTTCTTTTGAAAAATTCAATATATATTTTCGTTCCTATTTGTTAATATTCTTCCTCCATTACATTTTTATAATTTCTAAATGATATCCCGACGATTGACCAAACAAATGCTGAGACAGCGATGCTATGAATAGATTGACTAGTAATCCAGGTTGCTGAAATTAACAACAAAAAGTACAACCATCCCATTATACTATAATACTTTGAATCCTTTTTTTTCATTATTCTAATCGGTCTCAAAAGCATATACATATTAACAATTAAAAATCCTATACCTCCTTTTATTGCATAAACGATAATTGAATTATCAATCTGAAATGTACCTTTTTGAATTAGAAGATAGTTATTCTCCGTTACAAAATGCATTATATATCCAAACCCATACCCCATAGGGTTATTCATAAATTGCGACCAATAATATTGAAATGTATATATTCTTGCTAAACCAGTATTTCCCTCATTTTCTAAAAACCTATTGCTTAATCCTGTATTTGTGAAATATAACACTAGAATACCTAAAGTAACTAATATAATAACAAAAAACAGAATATAAAACTTACGGATATTAACAGCAATAACACCTTTTTTCACCTTCGGAAAAACGATATATATAGATGCAATAAAAACTCCGAAAACTGTTAAGATAATATTTGTTCTAATTTGAGATATTAACGCTGTAATAGCAAACAAAACAACTGATATTATTAATAGTCTTCTGAATTTTACATTTCTTTCACTTGTAGACTTATAAAGCAAATAACTTAATACAACGATATACAAACTCAAATTTCCGCTTCCTAGTCGAGTAGAAGTTCCCATAAAATTTACTAAATACATAATTATTATGAGTATGGAACTGCAAATTAAGGCATATGTTGTGATTTTTAAAAGAACATCTAAATTCAAAATTGATTTGGAAATATTTTTAGCAACATATAATATCAAAAAACATCTCAAATAAAGAATACCATCGTTAAAAGCCGACTGCATGTAAACAGAATATCCTATGAAGAATGCTAACAACAAAAATACTATATATAAAACCGAAACAAGCGTAAATTTACCAACTTTTAAATCACTAAACCTAAGACTCATTTTATTAATAAAAATGGCTGTAACTATTATTACAATTAACAAATCAAATACAGTAATATTATTCTTAATTTTTATTATGTCTGAAAACCAAAAATTTTCTGAGCCAACAGGTAACATTATCATACAAAAATACACGATAATCCAAGATACAGGAACAAGTTTATTTCCTAAATTCATAAAATTCCTCACATTCTCAACAATCAACTCAAATTTTCCCCATATGAACTAAATCTAACTTTCTTTAAGTATTACTTAGAAAGGTTTGTCCATATGGGAAACGAAAGTACAAAAAATTTAACGATGATTTAAAAAGATAGTCCATAATCTTTATAACTCTAATAGCCTAGCTAAAGATTTAAGTAGCGAATACGACGTACTAAATTGTGTCATGAAACCATGCTAACATCAGTGTGAATATAAGTTATTTAATAATTCCATCTTGAATTTTATATTTATGTTTTAAATTAATACTTTTTACAGGTTTCGCCATAATAGATAATAAAGATCTAGTTAGTGTGTATGCATTATTATTTGGTTTACCTAATATACTTAACAGTATAAATCCCATTTCTTTAATTGTTAAATTTCTATATTTCCCCAAGTCCTGTTTAGCCTTTAGTAGAGTTTTCAATGATTCTTTCCCGAAACAACTCTGTAATAACCTTGCATATTCATTTGTATAAAAACTGTTCAATTCATCATCACTCAGTTTTGCTAAAGTTAATGCGAAATCTTCATAAAACTTTTGCTTAATATTGAACAATCTATCATATTCTGGTAAGTTATTAGAATTACTACGTGCCTTTACAATTAAAAGTTCATCTACACAACAAGCTTTATGATGTTCAAAAAATCTAACCATAAATTCAAGATCCTGCAACCTATAATATGAAACATCAAAGCTGCCAACCTCATCTACAGATGATTTTCTAAAAAACAAATTACTACCAGTTCCAAACATATTTACATTAAAAAGTAATTTTTTTTGTGTATTAGAGTCATCAATTTTAGGTTCTATAACTTTTAATATATGCACGTTATCAGTAATAACTACCCCACAAAATACCGCATCACAATCTTTATTTTCATTTAAGGCTGTTACGCACATTTCTATTTTTGTTGGAAGATAATAGTCATCATCATCTAAAAACCCAATAAATTGCCCTGTTGCTACCTTGATTCCACTATTTCTAGCAGCAGCACCGTTTAAATTTGTTTCATGTTTAATATACTTAATTCTTTTATCCTTATACTCCTCCATTATTTTTTCAGTTTTACTTCTCTCTACGGACTCTGGAGGATTATCATCCACGACTATAATTTCTATATTTCTATATGTTTGATCCAATAGACTTCCTATTGCTCTTCTAATACAACTTGAACCTTTATACGTAGTAATAATTATGCTAACCTTTTCACTATTAAACATATTATCTCCTTATCCTGCTATCTAATTTTTCTAGCAGGTACTCCAGCAAGTACAATTCCCGGTTCAAGAAAAGAATCTACAACAACTGCACCTGCTGCAATTTTAATATTGTCAGCAATTTTAATATTGCCTATAACCTTTGCTCCAACACCAAGTTGTACATTATCCCCAATTTCTGGGCATAGACTTCCACTTTCTCCATTGTTACCTATACAATTATTCCCATGTAACTTGCAATTTTTTCCTATCTTTGATTGTGGATTTACTACCGTTCCTCCTGTATGATAAATGGTCAACCCAGAACCAAATGAATTTTCATAAATTTCCAGACCGAGTGCAATCTGTAACTTATTTAACTTTCTTTTTGCTATAAGATATTTTATATCGAATCCTATATTTACTTTCTTTCCTGATGTTCTATATGAATTATTCAGATAGTATTCACATTTTCGTAATTGTACAACAAACTGTTTTATTAATTGAACATTATCTTTAATTACCCAAGAATATATTCTTTTAACTCTACTATCTTTTTTTGCAAAATAGTAACTTAAGTCTCTTTCAATATACTCTTCTAAGTCTTTTTTACTATAAATCATATTGTATACACCTATTCTAGTTATTTGACAAATATCTAAAGAAGTTTTTATAGGACATTCTATATCGTTTATCTACAGGAGCCTTAAAGGCATCACGAATACCGGCTTTATATTCTTTAAAAGTCTTCAATGTTATAGCTCTATACAAATATGCCGCTAAATAGTAAAGAAGGTATGTCCCTCCACCCACAGGATGCATTTCACGGATTACAAATAATCTATTCCTTACTTTATAGTAAAATCTTTTATTATCAACGATCCTTGTAATTGGCGTTACTCGATGTACAATTTCCACAGAACCGGTATATAATACTGGAAGTTCATTATTTCCAAACATTTTCATTACTAATTCAGTTTCTTCAAATCCAAAGAACATATCATTAGAGTAGCCATTTACACTTTTAAAGAAACTCTTCTTAATTGCATGTCCACAACCAATATATTTATTACATACGAAGGTTTCCTCCCGTTTTTTCAAAAGTTTATTACCGTATGGCCAATGAAATAATCCACCTTCCAAATCCTTAATTTGAAATGCAAATATTTTATGAGGATTTGTATCCATGATATTCTCTATCTCAGACAATGCACTTAATGAAACAAAGTGGGCATCATCATCTAAAAATATCATATTTTCAAAAGATGCATAACTTACTCCCACATTTCTACCACCAGCAACTCCAAGGTTCTTTTCTAATTTAATATATACTATGTTATTATCATTTAAATGGGAAATAGCCTCTTCAGTTCCATCATTAGAATTTTGATCGATTATGATAATTTCTAATATGCCCGAATAATCTTGCTTTTTCAGGGTTTCTAATGTATAAATTAATTCATCTTTTCTATTATACGTAATAATAATTAACGATAATCCTCTCATATAAATACCTCTTTTTTTAAACTTGTTCAATAAAATCAATCACTAATTTATTCATCTTGCTATTATTGGAAACAAATTTACTTGGTACAAATGAATCTAACTCTTTTATGCACTTAATTAATTCTTTCTTGTTTTTTGCACATAACACATTATTGTTCCGAGTAAAAACTTCGGCCAACTCTAACTGATGATCATCATAGTGTTCATCATATTGAGCCATCCTTGGGAAGATAATAACTTTTTTACCTTTCTTTAAACATGAAGTAACTGTGCCAGTTCCTGCATGAGCAATTATCAAATCAGACTCATCAATAAGCCTTTTAAACTCTTCATCTGCAATCATATCGAAGGCTTTAAAATTTTTAGGCTTATAGGCATCGAATCCAATTTGGGCAATAACCTGGTTGCCATCAAGGACATTTTCTTCGCAAAGTTCTTCTATAATATTAAATAATCTCGTAAACTTTTTTTCGACCATAGAGCCTATAGTAACCAGTACTTTCAATATATCCATCCCCCATAAACAGCTTTAGGATAATGTTTTTCCAGCTCTTCCCATTGAATAATAAACATATCAGCAAATTTATAGATGAGCATTCCTGTCTTATTCGGTGTATTGATTCGTGCAAAGCTTTCTATGTAAATTACTTTTCTTCTGAAAACTTTACCAATCACACACATTGGAATAGCTACTGCGGCTCCAGTTGTGATAATAACATCTGGCTTTTCTTTCAGGAAAATACCCAGTTGTTCAATCATCATTTTCGCCATTCTCATTATCGAGACAAATTTATTAGTGCGTACCAAATCACTAACTATATATTTTTTCTGTTTCATCGCTTCGGTGGCTTTTGTACGAGTGACTACATAAAAGCACTCATATCGATTAGTTACTTCCTTAAGCTGTTTAATTTGCTCTAAATGGCCGCCGGAAGACGATATCAAACATACTTTCTTTCTCCTCTGTTCCACTCTCATTACCTTCCTAATTCTTCCCAATATTTTTGATTCAATATGCTATATACCAAAACCAGACTGATATAAAACTATTAATGTACGTTAAGAAAGTAACTCTTAATAATTGAATACTTGGCCCATTAATATCAATTGATTATTCAAGAAACAACTTAATAAAATCATTAAAAGTACCACTATAATCGTACTTTTTAAATTGAGGAGACTATTTTAAAAGGATCTTCTAATTAACATGACTTAATCTCTTCAATATACTTTTTTATAGAAACATCCTTAGTCAGATTCTTAACCAAATGGACTCTTCCACGCTTGCTCATTTCAGTAAGTGTAGAGGTTCCCTTCTCGTTCAAAAATCTTTCAATCATGGCTTCAACCTCATCGTAATTGCCCGGTTCAGTGACATAGCCGCACTTTGTTTCTTCAATAATCAAGCGTGCTTCGGAACCTTCCTCCAGTGCACCCAGTATCGGTTTTCCTGCCGCAATGATTCCATAGAGCTTACTTGGAACGGATACCCCCTTGATACCTTTGGCATTTAGGCACCAGTGAACATCACCGGCATTCAGGCTGTATACCAGATCCGATTTATCCTGATAAGGAATAAAAGTTACATTATTAAGATTGTGTTTTTCTTTATAGAGTACTAGTTTATCTCGGATAGAACCCTCTCCTACAAATGCGAAAGCCACATCGTCCCTATCCTTAAACTTCTTGATAACATGCATCAAGTTCTCAAGATCATAATAGAGACCTAGATTACCGGAGTACATAATGATGAACTTATTTTCCAACCCATATTTCTTTTTGAAAGCTGCCACTTTTTCATTATCGGCTGGCAGGGGATAGATTTCCTTCTCATCAATCCAGTTATTGATGAACACATGATTCGGTACCTTCTTACCTTTGAATCTGCCTTTTAGGGTTTCAACCATATCACGACCAACAACAATTACCTTGTCAGCACATTTACAGCTAAATTTATCGAACCACATCATCGTATTCAGAATCGGCTTATTCTTGCTATATCCAACAGCCATGGTCTGCTCCGGATTGAAATCCTGAATATTATAGATATATTTGGCATGCTTCATCCATTTACCCCAAACACCGAGCAAACCTCCGAGGATAGGTGGTTGAGAAATGGAATACACATAATCCATATCCCCGACCTTAAACGTGGCAATCATAGCTCCAAAGAAGTATGCTAGGATGTTTTTAATTCTGCTGATTTTGTTACTTTTGGTAAACTCCGGAACACGGATCCGGATAATCTTTACACCGTTGATTTCTTCCTTATAAAACATCTTTGTCTTATACTCGGCAGCTACCTTTCCTGTATAGGAAGGAACAACACAAATTATTGTTATATCAAATGCATGAAGCATTCCTTCTGCCAGTTCTTTTAGAATCTGACCTGTTGAAGCAACATCTGGAATATAGTAATGTGCATATATTAAAAGCTTTTTCTTTTCAGTTTTTATCTTTTCAGCCATGTAGTATCTCTTCCCTATCTGTTGAGGCTACACGCATATGCATCAGTGCAAAGACTGACTGCATCAGCCTCTATATACTTGTCTTTGAATTAATCTCTTATATAAAGGTCATGTGTGTAGACCTTATTCAGAACATCTTCCAGCTCATCGCTGTATCTATTACCCCCATCAAATGAAATAAAGAGCACTTAATTCCCCTCACCATATGGAGTATTTTCTTAAGTGTTCCAAGTCATGAAAAAAGGGGTACCTCCTCAATTCTTGTATAATGTAAGTTACGAAATGAACAAAAAAAGAATAGAAAGAGGTTGACCCCAATGCCTATTATATATTCATATAAATTTAATGCATGATTTTATATGACAAACAATTAATATTTAATTACAAAAATAAATTCTAATTTACACTAAAACTTAATCAAACATCTTCTTAACTCTGTCTTCCTTCTCAACCTTCTTCATATCCGCCTCAACCATGATACGAACAAGTTCTTCAAAGGACGTCTTCGTTGGATTCCAACCTAATAATGTTTTTGCCTTTGTAGGATCTCCTAATAACTGGTCTACCTCTGCAGGACGGAAGAACTTCGGATCAACTTCAACAATGACATCACCAGTTGCCTTGTTAATACCTTTCTCCTCTACACCAGAACCTGTCCACTCAATCTCAATACCTACATGCTTGAAGGAAAGTTCTACAAATTCACGTACAGTGTGCATTTCACCAGTTGCAATTACAAAATCCTCTGGCTTGTCATGCTGAAGAATTAACCACATGCACTCAACATAATCTTTTGCGTAGCCCCAGTCACGAAGAGAATCAAGGTTACCAAGCGTTAATTTCTTTTGCTTACCTTGTGCAATACGTGCAGTTGCAAGTGTAATTTTACGTGTTACAAACGTTTCACCACGGCGCTCGGATTCGTGGTTGAATAAAATTCCGTTTACTGCGAACATGTCATAGGATTCACGGTAGTTCTTTGTAATCCAGAAGCCGTAGATTTTTGCTACGCCGTACGGAGAACGTGGATAAAATGGCGTTGTTTCCTTTTGTGGAACCTCTTGCACTTTACCGTATAGTTCGGATGTAGAAGCTTGATATACACGAGTTTTTTCTGTTAATCCTAAAATACGTACAGCTTCAAGAATATTTAATGTACCTTTTGCATCAACATCTAAAGTGTAACCAGGCATGTCAAAAGAAACACGTACGTGCGATTGTGCTGCTAGGTTATATATTTCATCCGGTCGAATTTCACCAATTACACGAGTAACATTTAATGCATCGGTAACATCACCATAGTGTAAATGGAAATTCTGATTGTTTAATAATGCATCTGCTTCTTCCGCAGACATAATATCCTCTAAGCGCTCTTGGTTGTAGGAAGAGCTGCGGCGGATCATACCGTGTACCTCGTATCCTTTTTCTAGTAGGAACTCTGCTAAGTAAGACCCATCCTGTCCTGTTACGCCAGTAATCAATGCTTTTTTCATTTTATCCTCCAATAATCACAGTTGCATTAATTTGTCACTGCTTCTTTTTGATTTTCTAAGAACCATTGATATGCTTTTTGCAAGCCCTCATCTAAAGAAACGGATGCTTTCCAGCCAAGGGAGTTAATTTTTGTTACATCAACCAACTTACGAGGTGTTCCGTCCGGTTTTGTTGTATCGAACTTGATTTCTCCTTCGTAGCCAACCGTTGCTTTTACCTTCGCTGCTAATTCCCCAATTGCAATATCTTCACCAACACCGATATTTACAATTTCATTGCCTTCATATGTATTCATTAAGAATACACAAGCATCAGCTAAGTCGTCAGAATATAAGAATTCACGCTTTGGTGTACCTGTTCCCCATACCTCTACAAATGGCGCATTGCTTTGCTTCGCTTCGTGGAATTTACGAATTAATGCCGGAAGTACATGGGAAGTATGTAAGTCAAAATTATCATTCTCTCCATATAGATTTGTCGGCATTGCGGATATATATGTTGTGCCATACTGGCGGTTATAAGATTCACACATTTTAATACCAGCAATTTTTGCGATTGCGTATGGTTCATTTGTTGGCTCTAATTCACCAGTCAATAAGTACTCTTCTTTTAATGGCTGCGGTGCAAGCTTTGGATAAATGCATGTGCTTCCTAAGAATAAAAGCTTTTTCACACCATAGCGGTATGCGCAATCAATCACATTTGTTTGAATCATTAAGTTATCACGGATAAAGTCAGCTGGATATTCGTTGTTCGCAACGATTCCTCCTACTTTTGCCGCAGCTAGGAATACATATTCAATACCTTCTGCTTGGAAGAATTCATCTACCTGCTTTGGATCACGTAAATCTAGTTCTTTACTAGTCTTGTACACTAGATTTGTATATCCTTTTTCCTGTAGTTTTCGTAAAATTGCAGAGCCAACTAAACCTCGGTGACCTGCTACATAAATTTTGGAATCTTGATTCACCTTTTTCACACCTTCTTTTTTAATAAGCATCACTAGAGCCAAATAATACTTTGACTGTTTTAAATATAATCTTCATATCAAACAATACATTTCTTTTTTGTATATATTGCACATCTAGTTCTACCATTTGATGAAAGCTTAAGCTGTTCCGGCCGCTCACCTGCCATAGTCCTGTACATCCTGGTGTTACAAGTAGGCGTTGCATGTCATATTCTGTATATTCTTTTACCTCACGAGGCAGGGGAGGCCTTGGTCCTACTAAACTCATGTCACCCTTCAAAACATTCAATAGTTGAGGCAGTTCATCAATACTTGTTCTTCGAATAAACTTTCCAATCTTTGTAATGCGAGGGTCGTCCTTCATTTTGAACATAGCACCTTGAATTTCATTATGCTTTAATAATTCTTCTAAGCGTTTCTCGGCATCTGTAACCATGGATCGAAATTTGTACATGTAAAACTCTTTACCATCTTTACCAATCCGAATTTGCTTGAAGAACACAGGACCTTTTGGGTCCTCTAACTTAATACATAAAGCAACAATGAAAAATAAAGGTGACAATAATAAAAGTCCACACATTACCCCTACTATGTCAATAAGGCGTTTTATTAGTAAGTACAATTTACGATTATTTACGTCCGCTTGTGCAAGCATAGGGGATTTGTTTGTAACTGTACCTCCTGTTGATGATACCTTTACTAAATCCACTCTCATCCCTCGCTTTATACTAATGAATTTTCTTCTTCTAATACAGCACGCATAAATTCTTTTAATTGATCCTTTAAATCTTCATGCTGCAATGCAAACTCAATCGTAGTCGTAATAAATCCTAACTTCTCACCTACATCATAGCGTTTACCTTCAAAGTCATACGCGAATACACGCTGAATCTCATTCAAACGTTGAATCGCATCTGTTAATTGGATCTCCCCGCCAGCTCCTACTTGCTGTTCCTCTAAGAACATAAAAATTTCAGGTGTTAGAATATATCTTCCCATAATAGCTAAATTAGAAGGTGCTGTTCCAGGAGATGGCTTTTCCACAAATTTATTTACTTGATAACGACGACCCGTTTGTCCTAATGGATCAATAATTCCATAACGATGTGTTTCATTATCTGCAACAGTTTGTACACCAATAACAGATGCTTTTGTTTCTTCATACTGCTCGATTAATTGTCGTAATCCTGGTGTTTCAGCCTGTACAATATCATCACCTAGAAGTACCGCAAATGGCTCATTTCCAATAAACTTCTTCGCACACCAAACTGCATGTCCGAGTCCTTTAGGATCTTTTTGACGAATATAGTGAAGATTTACTTTTGATGATTCTTGTACCTTTTCTAGAAGCTCATATTTTCCTTTCTCTAACAGGTTTTGCTCCAGTTCAAACGCATGATCAAAATGATCCTCAATCGCACGCTTTCCTTTTCCTGTTACAATAATAATATCTTCAATTCCAGATTCAATCGCTTCCTCTACTATGTATTGAATCGTTGGCTTGTCCACGATTGGAAGCATTTCCTTTGGCATTGCCTTTGTTGCTGGTAAAAATCGTGTTCCTAATCCTGCTGCTGGAATAATAGCCTTTCTTACTTTTTTCAAAGTCCTTCCCCCTCTTAACTTTTAGTAATTTAAAATAATTAAAAAACCTAGATATAAGGTCAATTAACATTTAACCACATACCTAGATCTTCTATATATGTATAATAGAATTGGGCATCTAACCCGCCCTCACATCATACTTCTGACGACTAGCGTCTAAGGTTAGGTTTCCCTAACCCACAGCATGACCGAGTGTCTTCATTGATAATGGTAAGAAGACATCACCTATCACTATAATATTTTAATTTTTCTGACTTCAATATCGAAATATAAATATCCAAATAACTCCTGCTATATAAATACATACATATTTTAATCTTAATCCAGTTTCAGTACCTTTTACGCAGCATTGCCGTTCTGTAGGTTTACTATACTCTTACTGGCTAGCATCATTTATTAGTTAAAAAATTCCGTAACTACTCAGGCTCCCTAAAGATATGCAAGACAAATAGAGGCTACCAAGCGGCAGCCCCTATGCTTATCGCATAGGAGTCAGAGTCATCACTCCTGTTTCGTTGTACGTTTTGAGTGTTTGAAAAACAGATCTTCCTTGTTTCCGTAGAGTACCGATTACACTGCGGATACGCAGATAGTTCTTGGCACCGTACTTGCTTCGGAACGAGCCGCTGATTTTATGGCGAATTTTGATAGAGCGAATGTCTCGCTCCGCTAAGTTATTGTCAAACGGAAGGTCCCGATGAATGAGGAATGCCAGCACCGCATCTTTGTGAAGTCTTAGACGACGGAGAAGGTTATATGCCTTACTCTGTTTGACGCGACCTTTCGTATTCGTTTCCTTCTTGGCGGGTGGATGAATCTTCTCACCTTCGGTAAGAATGGCTTCGTATTTTCGTTCCAAGTCTAGGAGTTGATGGGGTGTTAATGTTCCGTTTGCTTCTTCTTTTGCTTTCTTGGCGGACTGGAAGAAGTCCATCATGTCCTTGGCCCACTCCTCTTTGCGATGGTCATAGATGCCTTGCAGTTCTCGTAAATGATGGACATTGCACAACACATGCTGGCACTTGTCATACTTGAAATAAGAAGACCAGCCATCATGCACAGTGATTCCTTCGTAAGAAGGAAGAAGCCCAATTTCATCCATCGCTTCCTTGCCGCGCTTGACATGATGATATTGGAGCGTTACCCGTTCTGTGCTGAATGTGTGCACCCACTCTATCTTTCCTTCGTTACGGATTCCAGTTTCATCGCAGTGTACGACAGGAGATATCAGAGCGAGTTCACGCAGCTCTTCTTCAACTGGCTGAAGGCGCGTACTCCAACGTTGAATCATCGTGTTAAGAGTTCCTTCACTAATGGATTGGTGGCAGACATCTCGAAAAAACTCAGCTGTCCGTGAGAGAGACAAGTGCTGATGGCATGCCAAATACACCGCCATGAGTTCCACATGCGGTCCATATTGTACAACATTTTTCACTTCTGTTGGAAAAGTAGCTTCTTCTGTATGAAGACAGTGTGGACAGATTTTTCTCTCTGCCTGATGCTCTGTCACTTCCAAAATGATGAGCGGAAGATCAAACACTTGTCGTTTCTTTACACCGATAACAGGCTCTCCTTGTAAGGAAGTCTGGCACTGCGAACAGGAAGTAACAGAATGGCGCACCGTATGGTCAGGTGTCTCAACTTGATGAAGGGTATAGCCCACATGCTTTGGCTGTCCACCCGTGAGCCGTCCTGTTTTCCCGCGCAAACTCTTTGTCTTCGGCTTTTGTAGCCCGTCTGATGACGGGGGCTTATGACTGTTTTTGGAGTTTTTTTTAGTGCGAGCTTCCAATTCTTGAACACGTGCTTCTAAGGCTGTGAATGTTTCCGTAAACAAGGAAACAACAGCTTCTGGACCTTGATGATACGCTTCTAAAATTTGTTCTCGGTTTATCATACCCTTCACCTCCATTTTATCGTCTATCTTTAGTGTAAACGGGGATGGGAGGGACTAAACCTTGAAAAACTAGAAAATATGAAACCACCGTGAAGGTGGGTAGCCTGAGTAGTTACAAAATTCCTAAGAATTTCTTTTTGCGAATCCGCTCTGGTTCATATTTATCTATTGTTCTTCCACTAATGATTTCGTACGCCGCATCTTGAAATTGATACAGTACCTCATCACCGAACAAGTTTTGGATTTCCGTATATGCTTCCCGTAATTTAAACATTCGGTTTGTCGTGTTATGAGCATCAGATACAATCATATGTACAAGATTATGCTCAATAAGTTGCATGGAAAACTTTTTAATTTTTTTGCCGAAATCCCCTGTTACGCTGGCAGCTGTGAGCTGCGCAAGGGCTCCTTTGTTGATTAGGTCATAGAGGATAGATGGACGTTCTATCATTTCCGCATTCCGTTCTGGATGGGCAATGATAGGAATGAATCCCTTTAGCTGTAGATCATAGAATAATGATTCTGCATAGCGTGGTACGTGATTCGTTGGAAACTCGATAAGAATATATTTATTCGTTTCATTGATTGTTACAATACGGCCTGCTTCATAATCTTCTAGCACCTCGCCGTACAGACGAATTTCTTGACCAGGTAAGATTGTTATATTAATCTCCTTATCACGCAACACATTATTTAGTTCAGCTACTTGGTGGAGAATTGCTTCCTTTTCATTTAAGTATCTGCCATTTTGATGGTGAGGAGTTGCGACAATTGTATGAATCCCTTGGTCTGCAGCTACTTTCGCAAGTTCAACACTTTCCTCGATGGTTTTCGGACCATCGTCTACGCCGTATAAGATATGGCAATGTAAATCTATCATCGCAACATCGCTCCCTTTTATATAATGTTATTTGTTGCCGTAATAATAGTAATATTGATGTTCTCTTTGTTCCTTATCATTTAATACAACACCTAGCAATTTGCATTTGCTGTTTTCCAATAGACCTTTTGCTTTTATTGCTGTGTCTTTATCCGTTTGTCCGCTGCGTACAACGAGCACACTGCCATCCACTTGATTGGCAAGAACCTGTGCATCCGTTACTGCAAGGATTGGCGGTGTATCAAGAATGACAAGATCATATTCGCCCTTTGCTTCTGTAAGCAGGTCTCTCATCGCTGTTGAACTAAGCAGCTCAGCTGGGTTCGGCGGAACAGCGCCGCTTGGCAGAAAGTCAAGGTTCTCTACTTCGGTTTGACGTACGCAGCCTCGCAAGGTTCCTTGTCTAGAGAGAACACTTGTTAAGCCTAAGATGTTGTCTGCACGGAACAGCGTATGCATAGCCGGCTTGCGCATATCAGCATCAATTAATAGCACCTTTCTTCCTTGCTGGGCAAAGACAACTGCAATGTTAGCCGTTGTGGTTGTTTTTCCTTCAGCCGGGTTTGCTGATGTTACAAGGAAAGAGCGCAAATCTGTATCAACAGCTGCGAATTGAATATTTGTTCGTACGTTGCGATATTGCTCTGAAACCGGTGATTTCGGCTGCTTATGAGCAATTAGCTGACGCTGTGTTTGTTTTTTTTGTTTTCGTTTAAAATTAAGAGCCAATTGTACGTTCCCTCACTTTCGCAACTGCTGCTGATATACCTTCCTTATTCTCTTCCATTTTTGTTATAACCCCTAGGACAGGTAGTCCGAGAAGAGTTTCAATATCCTGTTCTCTCTTAATGGTGTTGTCCAAAGCTTCTAGTAAAATGGCTAATCCGACAGATGCCATTAAGCCGACTGCTAAAGCAATGATAACATTCAATGCTGGTCGTGGCTTTACAGGAGCCTGTCCTTTTACTATCTCTGCTTGGGACAAGATTGTAACATTATCTATACTCATGATTTGAACAATTCTGTCTTTAAATACGGCAGCCACTGTATTTGCAATATCGCGTGCCTTTTCAGGATTTGAGTCCTGCACTGTCACCGAAATAACCTGTGAATCCTTTTCGCTTGCAACTGAAATTTTGTTTGTTAATTCCTGCACAGACATATCTAGATTTAGTTTGCTTTTCACCTCATCTAAAACAGCTGGACTTTTAATAATAATACTATATGTGTTAATTAATTGAAGGTTTGTTTGAACCTCATTGTATTGAAATGCGGCGTTATCTGCCTTCTTCTGATTTACTAGGATTTGCGTAGAAGATTGATAGATTGGAGTCAGAAAATAATAACTAACGATGGCACTCACAAGCGCTGCTGCAAAAGTAATGCCAACAATCATTGACAACCGCTTTCGCAAAACCTGAAATAACTCTTTTAGACTAATAGTTTCTTCCATGGATGTCCTCCCATTTCCTTGTAAGATATTGTCAAAACTTATGAACATTTTGTGAATTAAGTAACATTTACTATGAAATATCGTATTTTTCATATTGTAATATCATGATAAATATGTATCGGATTTACTTACATAGAATATAATACATACATTACCTTCCCCTTACAAGGATAAATATGTAAAATTTTTAAGGTTTTTGTAAGTTTTCATACTTTTGTGTTGCATTGTGTTATTAATTCTTACATTCTTAATAAAAATTAAGTTTAAAGGTATCCACAAAGTTTCAATGAATGCCTTTATATAGCAACTTCAAGGTGTTAAAACAAAGAAGAATAACCACATTGTAGGCTCATATGAAGAATAATACAAGCTATCCAATATTTTCACAACTTAAAATATCCAAATTTTACAGTGTAAAATTTACCAAATTCTGAATTTATAAATAAATAAGGACCGTCCGTGGACGGTCCTTATTTTCCAAGTGCAAATGTCATTTCCAGTTCACACGCAACCTCGCCATTTACGGTTGCGACACCTTTTCCTTTGCCGATCGCACCGCGTACGCGCGTCATTTCAACCTCAAGACGAAGCTGGTCGCCAGGGCGCACTTGGCGTTTGAAGCGGCAGTTATCGATTCCTGCAAAGAAAGCAAGCTTGCCTCGGTTTTCTTCCTTTTTCAGCATCGCGACTGCGCCAACCTGTGCCAATGCTTCTACGATTAAAACGCCTGGCATTACTGGGAAGTCAGGGAAGTGGCCGTTGAAGAATTCTTCGTTTGCCGTTACGTTTTTGATGCCGACAGCGCGCTGTCCTTCTTCTACCTCTAGAATTTGGTCAACGAGCAAGAACGGATAGCGGTGCGGGATGATTTCTTTAATTTGCTGGATGTCTAGCATTTGTTTCTCTCCTTTATGCGGCATGTCAGATGCTGATGCCGCGGTAATGTACATCATCTATTATCCCATTGTTGCCCCGTTTTGTGAATGTATAACGGCAAGAGATTTTACTCGCATCATTCATGTATACAAACATACATATATATAATAGAAGAAATAAAAACACACTACCAAGAATTACATTTTTTGTTCCATACAGCAGGAATATAAATAAAATAAATCTTTATAAATTAAAAAAAATTCCGAGTTTCTTCCATTATATAGGTGTTTATAAAAACGCTTTCTAAAATCGCTTTCATAAGGTGAAAAAGAACAGAAAGGAAAAGGAGGGAGCAAGCCTCTTATGGAGCTGCTCCCCTGTTTATTTTCCACTCTTCTATCAATGGATTCCCTTGTTATCTTGTAATAATACCTGCAATTCTAACATCATGTTTTTCAGAATCCTTCTGATCCTTAACAACAAATTTTACTGTATGTTTTCCCTCTTCCAGAGGTTCGTCAATGAGCAGGTGGCGTATTGCACGTCTTTTGGAGAAAGTGCTTAGGGTTTTAACCTTCTTTCCATCAACATACACATCAAATTCTCCGCCGTCTATGTTGCTTACGATTGAAACACCTAGCAGCTTGTCTGTTTGTACTTTATATTCTACATATGACTTGCTGGTGTCACTAACTACGTAGTTAGCTAGCTTCGTATCTTCTTGAATGCTTTTCTCTTGAAATCCCTTCGTTTTGCTTGGTTCTGCTGTAATATTCATTTTTTGAACAGGGCCCGTTACTTGTACAGTCGGTTTGTTTAGCTTATCCTGATTTTGTTCACTCTCAGTTAACACTTTACTAATTGTGTTTGCATAAATTTTATAGCCTTTATCGTTTGGATGGATACCGTCTGTCGTTAGGTCTTTTACATTGATTTCTGATTGTTTAAATGCCTCCTGCATGTCAATCGAAATTGCTCCATATTTTGCAGAAAGGCTCTTGATTTCATCTTTGTATTCCGTCTTTTTCAGAGCATTTTCAACGAAGGTAACAATTTGTGCGTCAGGAAATCTTTTGATTAAGGTTTCTAAGAGGGTACTATAGTTTTCTCTAAATTTATCGATCGGTAAAGATCCTTGATCATTCTGGCCAAAGCTGACAAAAATCAAATCGTATTTCGTACCTGTTTTGAAATTATTTAATTCTACTAACCCATCGAAGACGTCGGATCCGCCCTTAGTAAGTAACGTTACATCTGGCTTTGCTTTATATTTGTCAATTAGGTATAGATTTAGCAAGGGATGCCAGCGAGTTGCTTCACTCGATGCGCCAACGCCCTCTCCAATGCTGTCTCCAACTACTAAGTATTTCAGGTCTTTGCCTTCTTGTAATTTTTCATAAACCATTTTGCTGGCAGCGGGCTTGGCCTTAGCTTCTGAGCTCTTATTAAACAGCCAAAAGGAGCCCCCTCCCAAAAGAAATGCCAGTACGACTGAGATAACCACCAAAATTTTCGTCTTCTTCATATGCACACTCCTAGAACATTCGAATATCCCCATAAAAAGGACTATATGGAGGAATAAAAGCTACTCATAACACATTACTATCAATCTAATTTAAACTATTTACGCATTTATCCATCTGTAATGTAACAGCGAGAACTCCCTCCCGCATACATGAGAAGGAAGTTCCCTATATTACTGTTCAGTTTTTACCGTTTCATTCTCCTCTGCTTTTACAATTTCGTTCTCTTTTGCTTTTACAATTTCGTTCTCCTCTGCACTTTGAGGAGCTGTTTCTGTTAGAGTGCTCTTGACTTGGGCTTGTCTAGTTGTAACAATCTCACGGTTCACAACCTTGACTCTCGGCCGTTTTCTTTGAATCAATAGCCCTTGCGCTTTTCGTTCTTCAAGCTGCTTCAAAGCCTCATGAATATCGGCAAAGTTAATTCCCTCTAATGATTCTAATGTATAGTCCCACCATTGAATGGCCAGGAGCCTTTCTATGATCTCAGGATCAAATCGGAATCGAATATGCTTTGCGGGGATACCGCCGACAATTTCATAAGGGGCGACATCTTTCGTAACAACAGACCCGGCTCCGACTACTGCCCCATCGCCTATTGTTACTCCTTTCAAAATCGTAACATTTGCGCCAAGCCATACATCATTCCCAATGATGGGATTCTCTTTACTTGGCATAGGAGCTGCTCCTGGTTTAAAGTTCGCAGCCTCTTCCCAAAAGCCAAAGCCGAAGCCTTTCTCGTATTGGAAGTTATGTGTACTTAAGTAAGTAAGGGGGTGTTCTCCCATGCCTATCGTCACACCAGGAGCAATATTGCAAAACCTTCCGATGCTTTTCAGATTTCGAATGACTCCTCCTCGAATATTTGTATAGGCCCCTATTACCCCAGAGTTAGAAATTACAGTATTTAAAATCCTAACAGGCGGTTCAAATACAACTTTAGATTTTTTCGCAAGATTTTCTATATCATTAATCCAAATACCTTGTTTTAAAAGTTCCTCTTTCGTTACGGTCATGATGAAATGTGTCTGGTTAATTTAATAAATCAACCAGTTCTCCTTTCTGATATGTAATGTTAGAAACCAATAGAAGATTAGATTCAACTTGGATCGTAGTGAAATTAGTTTGTACCTAAGACAGCATTTTACCATATGATATCGCCAAATAGGATATTCTTAGAAGATTTTAATGAAACAATATTAAGGGAATCTACTCCTTTTTTTCTATCTTTTACTGGTGTAAAAAGAAATATACGAAATTCATTTGTATATAAAGAGCATACAGTTCTATACTTTTCCTGCCTCAGCTGTTATACTTACATTTTCTGGATGCATCTGCTGTAGAAAGCAATATAGAGCATTGGTTTTTTTCTGTAAATCCAATGCTCGAAATAAGCTACCTTTTTTAGATAATATGGTAAAATAACGAAGGATTGTTTTTACCATTATGCCCTTAGCAATCATTCTGCTGCACTGCTTTATATGCCGTGCTGAATAGGAATGAGGGATATTCATATGCTTTGCTTTTCTATTCTTACGATAAGTGATTTTACAATACTAGCTGCTTTTACATATAGCCGGGGATTAGCTCTCTAATCCTTTGTGCATTAGCATTTGAATCTATCATTAAGTCAAGGAGAAAGTCAAAATGGGTAAGAAGCTCACTATTTTGTTCGTAATGATCGTTATATTGACAGGTATATTATTCTCTTGTAATCAAGATGACTCGGCAGAGAAGCAGCAGGCTGTGAGCAGCCCCTCGTTAGAACGGGTGAAATACAATCAATCAGATCTTGTTGTTGATTTAGCTGTAGGGGCTTGGGCTCAGCCATTGCCTATGGATTATGATGATGACGGGGATTATGATTTGCTTGTTGTGTCCAATGATGATCCTTATAACGGACTGTACTATTTTGAAAATATAAGCGGGGATGTGAAGCACCCTTTATTTAAGCCGGCTGTTCGTATTAGTCATGGCGCGAGTAATGTGACAATCTCATATGATGGCGATAAGCCGATCGTGACCACCCCTGGGAGGGTGTACCCTGATATTAAGAAAACGGGGCTGTATCCGAGCGAGCCAATACCGTTTGAAGGGGAAGTTCATAATCAGGACGGAAGGATCCGCGGAAATGAATGGAATTATGTGGACTATAACGGAGACGGTGTTTTGGATTTAATTGTCGGAATTGGCGATTGGATTGATTATGGCTGGGAGGATGCGTTCGATAAAAATGGAAAGTGGACGAACGGCCCGTTACACGGTTATATCTATTACATCGAAAACGCTGGTACAAATAAAAAGCCGGATTATAAGCAGCCCGTTCTCGTTGAGGCGGGCGGCAAGCCGATTGATGTATATGGAAATCCTTCTCCGGTTGTTGCCGATTTTAATGGCGATCACAAGCTGGATATTATTACAGGAGAGTTTCTTGATAAGCTTACCTTTTTTGAAAATATAGGGACTCGTACAAAGCCTAAATATGCTGCAGGACAGTATGTGAAAAATAAAACAGGGATTATTAAGATGGATTTGCAGGTGCTGATTGTTACAGCGATTGATTGGACGAAGGATGGCTTTACAGATTTGATTGTCGGAGAAGAGGGCGGACGAGTCGCATTAATTGAGAATACAGGCAAGTCGGTGAATGGAAAACCGATATTTAAGGATCCTTATTTCTTCCGGCAAGCGGCGGATAACGTTAAGATTAGCGCACTCGCCAATCCTGTCAATTTCGACTGGAATGGGGATGGTAAGGACGATTTAATTGTCGGGGATGCAGCAGGCAGGATTAGCTTTATCGAAAATCTTGATGGCGGGAATCCGCCAAAGTGGGCGGCACCTGTCTATTTAAAGGCTGATGGAAAAGAGATTCGGATAATAGCAGGGCCTAAGGGCTCCATTCAGGGACCGGCAGAGGCGAAATGGGGCTATACAGCTCCTGCGGTAGCGGATTGGAATCAGGATGGCCTGCCCGATATTTTAGTCAATAGTATATGGGGGAAGGTTCTGTGGTACGAAAATATAGGAACCCGTACAAAGCCTAGGTTAGCTGCAGCACAGCCTATTGAGGTTGAGTGGAAAGGCAAAGCCCCAAAGCCAGAATGGAATTGGTGGGATCCGGAGGAAAATAATCTCGTAACCCAGTGGCGAACCAATCCGTATGTAATTGATTTGAATAAGGATGGGCTGAATGATTTAGTTATGCTTGACCATGAAGGCTATCTTTCCTTTTTTGAACGTAAAAAGGTGTCAGGTAAATTAAAGCTGCTTCCCGGCAAACGAATTTTTATCGGGGAAAAGGGTTCATCTAAATTTGACCGTCACGGAAATGCCATTGATGCGCCGAAGGGCCCTCTCCAAATGAATGTCGAGACTGCAGGCGGCAGCGGCCGGCGAAAATTTACAATGGTGGATTGGAACGGGGATGGAAAGCTTGATTTGCTTGTAAATGGCCGTCCGAATATTAAATTGCTTCTGAATGTCGGAACAAAGGACGAGCCGTTCTTGTTTAGAAATATGGGCGATGTGGCCGAGGGCATCCTGGCTGGGCATGAAACCTTCCCTACCATCGTGGATTGGGATAAAAACGACGTTCCCGACCTGTTAATTGGTGCAGAGGATGGACATTTATATTATTTGAAAAATAATTTTAAACAGAAAGAGACGCCTCGTGAGCCTTCTCCGGAGGGAGAGCTAGACGAATTGGTTGGACAGTGGAGCTTTAATGAGGGGAAAGGCAATGCGGCGGATGATTCATCGAAATATAACAACTTTGGCGTCCTGCACGGTGCAAGCTGGGCTTCAGGCTATAAAGGAAAGGGCCTTAGCTTTGACGGCTTCGATGATTCAGTTGACCTGGATTATACAGTCGGCTCCTATCTGAATGGAGCAACAGGCGTCACGATAGCAGGCTGGGTCAACATTGCAACGCTTGAACCTAAGACAATGTACCTTTTTGGCTCCAGAATCGATGCAAACACTGCTGGTGTTGAGCTGATGTTCAATGGAAAATCACGATCCATTCAAGTATCAGGACGCAGCCAAGCATCTGATGAGTTTTACAAGAAGGAGTTTCCGATAAGAGGCATTGGGCTTGGAGAGTGGCACCATATTGCAGGAGTTTTAGATTTTAAAAATGATGATATCAAGCTTTATATAGATGGAGTGAAGCAAACAGCCAGGGATAGCTCTCCTGTACGGTTTGGCAGTACAACGTATCAACGGGGCAAGCCTGCAGAAGAGGATGTGATTGGCAGAAGCCCGGCCTTATCTGACTACTTTAATGGTCAGCTTGATGAAATGAGCATATTCAGAACAGCTTTAACGCAAAAATCCATTGAAAGCCTGGCGCGGAAAAAACATTGGTGGGAGTTTTGGAAGCTGAATGGTTGATTTGGATATAGAGCACAACAAGCCGAGTTCTTCACGCGAAGAACTCGGCTTGTTTGTCACGCTTGCTGTTTTTGTCTTTGTTCTATCAATTGCTGAATGGTTTCTTCCAGGGTAATGGTTTCCTTTGTCTCAGGATTGATATACCTTGGATAGAGAATGTAAGCTCCTGCAAACAGCTCCTCGATCGTTAATTTTCTCTTGCGGCGGGTTACAATTTGGCGGTCATTTGTAAGTCCCCACCCTGAATAGAACGGCGCGCCGATGGTTGTGACAGGCAATCCCCGAATGAGTGCTTCAAAGCCTGATAAGGATGTGATCGTATAGACGTGATCAATCGTTTGAAAGGAATCCACTAATCCTAGAGGCTCCTCAACTACCTTTGCAAGCTTTCTTACATCATCCATGCTTGATCGGCTCGGTCTCCGCCCTGTTAATACATCAGGATGCGGCTTATAGATAATTTCTGCTTCCGGATTCTCATCATAGGCAAATCGAACCAAATCATAATTCGTCCACTGTTTGTCGCTGCCCTTTCGAATCGATGCATCGTCCTCTACCTGCCCGATGACTAAGATTCTCTTTTTTGTTTTGGGGCCATAGATTTCTTCTACTCCCCTTTGCGGCACGTGATTATACTTGCTCACGCCCATCTGGATCAGCTGATCCATGCAGCGTCTTGCTTGAGCTAGCAGGTCCGGATGCTTTTGAAAATCATAATGGTTTAAGATGTTCTCTAAATCGCTAGGCTTTGTAGAATCAAAGTACATGCCTGTTTTATCCAAGCAAATAGAAAAGGGCGGGGTATGCATCGAGCCTAGGCCGACGGAGCGGACAAAGCCATCCTCCATTCTGTAAACAGGAATGCCGTGCTTGTTTGCATACTCGCATATTTCTGGATCCTCATCAAATCCCCAAATCACAAACACTTTATTAGGATACTTTTCTAATTCGTACCGTAAGAACTTCAGCTTTTGGTCAAACGGGACGAACCGAATGTCATACTCCTTTAAAAAAGCAGGGATATAAGGATGCTTCCAGCGGGATGTGCGGAATACAAAAGCCATCGTTTTGCTTGATTGCCTCATAGGCCTGAATTTCCAGCCAAGGATAATTAGAATCGATAGGCAAAATTTAATGATTTTTTTTATTAGTTTTTTCAGTTTTTTTATGTATGTCATGCAAGCACCTTCCAAAAGCCCTCGTATATTCTTTATTCGATCTAAAAAATGAAACAAAGGGGCAACCTTATATTGCCCCTTTTGTGATCAAGATACAATCAAATCTGATCTTGTATTACACAATATGTGAAGCCTGCTTTTGCAGCAAGCTCTCGTATAGCTTCTTTTCTCTTCCAATTGCATCTTTTTCAGATGCTTTTGCACTTTCATGCGGGAAGCCGATAACAGCATCCTTTGAAAGAGGGCCTTGAATTTTGTATACCCAATATAAAATCATCATTTCTTCACTTGGACGCTGTCCAAGGAGAGAAACCAATTCGCTGTAGTAGTTCTGAGGGTATGTTTGAACAGATTTTCCTTGCTTCAAGTAGCTGATAAACATGTCTGTACTATTTTGCTGTCTATGAATCGCATTGACATCGCTTAGAAGCACCAGATCTAAATGAGCGATTTCTTTTTCCTGGCTCACTGCATATGGATCAAGGCCTTTTTTGAACCAGACATTTGTCTTTGTTCCCGTATGCAGAGCAGCTGGATAATCTGTTGTGAAATCCTTCAGGCGGATGACTAACTGATGCTGGTCTATGAAGTTTCCTTTTTCAGTCTCCTGAGATCCGTGATTTCCAACAATGCAAATGCTGCCCGCTGCGTTTTTCACAAGCTTCTCAAAGGTTCCTTCCATGGACATAAGCTTGTCGTATACTTGCTCTTCGAAGGATAAGTCTTGTTGTAATACTTTCTTTTTGTAGCCTTCTGAAGCGGAAAGCGCCAAATAAGGAATGTTTGCATTCTTAACCTTGGCATCACGGCACAGGTCCATTGCTTTTGTATAATGGCCGCCGTTATGGTAAATAGCCGCATACTTCAGCAAAAGCTCCTTGGAAATGTCCTCGCTGCTGGCTAATGCTTCTTCTACATAGCCGAACAAAGCCTTCGAAGGACCCTGTGTTTCCCAAATAAAATCGATCATTGTATTTAGATACTCGAAGGAGCGATCTAAGTTTAGAGCAGTCTGTAAGTGCTCTTCTACGAGGTCATATCTCCCCAAGCCTTTATATGCCAGCGCAATTTGATGATGAAGCATAGCTTGGCGGGAACCAGTGTAGCACTTCTTCAATACCTTTTCGCTAGTCTTAAGCATCTCTTTATAGTTTTCTAATTCATGAAGAACTTGAATCAGCTCTAAATTCCATTCTATCGCCAGATTTCTATCCTTGCACTGCTTCACAGCCTGGCGAAGAAGAGCTTCAGCAGCCTCAAATTGCTTCTTCTCTTTTTTCTCTACGCCGCTTGCAAACGTACTTTGAGCGATCATATCGTACAGAAGTTGAATCGCTTCTTCCAGGTCGATTAACTCGTCTGTTTCCGGATGCAAGTATCTTGGATATAGCATATAAGCAGCTGCGAACAATTCTTCAACTGTGCGCTTGCGCGTTCTTCTTTCACAAGGCTGTCTATCGTCTGTCAGTCCCCAGCCAGAGTAGAATGGAGCACCAAAGCATGTAACTGAAATTCCCCTGATCAACGCTTCAAATCCAGCAAGGGAAGTGATCGTATAGACGTGGTCAATTGTTTCGAAGGCATCTACAAGGCTTAACGGCTCTGTAATAACCTTCGCGATATGAGAAACTGCCATCGGATCTGAATAAGCTTTACGGTAGCCTCCTAGAACATCTGGATGCGGCTTATAGATGATTTCTGCATCAGGGTTCTCGTTATACGCAGCCCAAACAAGATCATTATTTGTCATTGGCTTTGCGCAGCCGTAGCGGATGGATGCATCATCCTCCACCTGCCCGATAACAAGAATGCGTCGTTTCGTCTTTTCGCCATAAATCTCTTCTATGTTCTTTCTGGAAGCATGGTTATACTTACTCACTCCCATGTTGATTAACATGTCCATGCAGCGCTTTGCTTGTTCCAATAACTCTTCATCCTGAGAGAAATCATGTGTTTCCAGCAACACCTCTAAATCTGAAGCCTCTCGCGAATTGAAGTAAAGCGTTCGAGAATCCGCCGCGATAGAAAGCGGTAATGTATGCGCCGCTCCAAGACCTACGGAACGAACAAAGCCATCCTCAACCCGGTACAGCGTTACATTATGCTCGTTCGCATATTCCAGAACCTCCTCGGGTTCTTTAAATCCCCAAACAATAAAAACCTTTTCCGGCTCAGAATCAAAAGCTTTTAGCAAGCTCTCCATATTCGCCTTCCCGAATACATATGCAGTACGGTACTCAGAGAAGAACTTGCTCATATGCTCACGTTTCCATGGGTTGAAGCCGAACATGAAAGCAACAGGCTTATCATTAGTTTTCCAGTTTGCACCTATTTCTTCATATGGCTTTTTAACAACCTTCTTAGGCTTCTTCACAGACGGCGTTTTCGCTGCATCTGCTTTTTGATTTGGATTTGGCTTTTTCACTGCATCTGCCTTTTGATTTGGATTTTTATTTGCGTCCGTTTGATTTATAATTCGTACTACTTTTCTTTTTACCCGTTTCAATAATTTCTTCAAGACTTTTGTACCCCCTAGTTCATTTTCATTCCATTGTTGTTTTCTGCCCCCCAATTTAGAAAACGAACAAAATCCACCCTCAAGAAATAGTATACAGCATAAAGGCTATACATATTGCTGAAGGTGGAGGATTGTACATCATACGTACATGACAATATTTAACTTACCGCTTGGCATATATTATGACATATATTCCTTTAATTTATTGACTAAGCGATCTATTTCATCCTGCGTAATTTCTCCGCTGCCAGACTGTTGCGTCGCCTGCTGGATGAGCGGGAGACCTTTCACATCATTCTCCTTCTCCCTTGGAATAACATGAACGTGCAAATGCCGAACTGCTTCACTAATTGTAACAGTGTACACACGTTCAACAGGCAGCTCCTGCTTTAGTGCTATTTCCAGGCGCTTCACCAACAATCCAAGCTTAGACAATTCCTTATCCGTAAAGTCTGCCCAATGCTCAACATGGCGCTTCGGTTCAATGTACATATAACCTAAAACTTGTGAAGAAAGTGGCCCATGAGTCACAAACCAATCCTCATCCTCATAAATTGCCTCCTGCAGGCGAGAATGCTTTTCACAAATTGGACATGTAATCACAGAAACCACTCCTCTTAATTATTGTGTAATTTTCACTTTTCCGTTTAAATATTCGAATAAAATTGCATTAAAGTCATATGTTTCGCGCAACATATATTCAACGATTTCACGAACAGCACCTTCGCCGCCGTTCGCCTTTGAAACGAAATCCACGTGCTGCTTTACAAGCTCAACTGCATTATTCGGTGCTGCAGGGAAGCCGACAATCTGAAGAATTGGCAAATCATTAATGTCGTCACCAACATAACATACCTCTTCAAGGCTGATTCCCTCGCTGCTTACGATCTCATGCAGTACGTCCACTTTATCATGAATACCTTGGTAAACATAATCAAATTTCAGTTCTTTTGCACGCTTTGTTACCGCCTCAGACGCTCTGCCTGAAATAATAGCCAGTTTAATCCCAGCGTAGCGGGCTAAGCTAAGCCCCATGCCGTCTTGCGTATGGAATGCTTTTGTCTCATTGCCGTCCGAACCGATATAAAGCTTTCCATCCGTCAATACGCCATCTACATCTAAAACAATTAATTTAATCTGTTTCATAGTTTTACAGTCCTAGGTTCATAAGGTCATGAAGGTGAATCATGCCGATTGGACGGTTATTTTCATCTAAAACAGGAAGAACGTTAACTTTGATTTGATCCATTAATTCAAGCGCACGTGCTACTAAGATATCCGCTTGTACCACATACGGATTCGGGTTGCACAGCTCAACAGCTTTGCGATTTAGAATATCCATCGATGAAGCCAGCGCTCTTCGGATGTCTCCATCTGTTACGATACCTACAAGTCTATTATCTTCGTCTACAACGCTTGTAGCTCCCATTCCTTGTGCTGTCATAAGGAATAATGCTTCTTTAATAGAATCCGTTGCATATACAACCGGATTCTTGCCTGTTGCTTGAATAACGTCGCGTACTGTTAGAAGAAGCTTTCTTCCTAACGAACCGCTTGGGTGATATAAAGCAAAGTCTTCAGGACGGAAGCCTCTCGCCTTCAAAAGCGCAACTGCAATCGCATCGCCAAGCGCCAACGTTACAGTTGTGCTCGTCGTCGGCGCCAAGCCAAGCGGGCATGCTTCCTGCACATTGCCAATGCTTAGTACAACATCGGCTTTATTTCCTAGGGTAGAGTCAGGGTTTTTCACAATCGCAATGATCTTAGCCCCGATACGCTCAATGGATGGGAATAAGTTCAATACTTCTTCCGTTTCTCCGCTGTTTGAAATGGCAATGACAACATCGTCAGCCGTAACCATCCCTAAATCTCCGTGCAAGCCTTCAGAAGGGTGAAGGAACAGAGATGGTGTACCTGTACTAGCTAATGTCGCATTGATTTTGCGGCCGATAATTCCAGACTTACCCATACCTGTAACTACCACTCTGCCCTTGCAATCTAAAATCATTTGAATCGCGTCGTTAATGGACTCACCGATTACTTCCTTTAGATTTAAAATCGCTTGTGCTTCCTTTTCCAAAACCTCAACAACGTCAGCTGTAAAGTCACGTACAGGTGCATTCATCTCTAACATTCCGTGTTTCCCTCCTGAATTTATTTTTATTTAATATTATTTCGATAAAGGATTTTAGCGATTGTTTTTAATGATTTCATCAATTGCTTTAATTGGCTTTAATACTTCTTCTAATTCATGAAGTCTTACCATGTTTGGACCGTCAGACCATGCTTCGTCTGGGTTTGGATGCACTTCCATGAAGATAGAGTCAATGCCGACAGCTGCAGCAGCTTGAGATAAATATGGTACGAATTCACGCTTTCCGCCTGTAGAAGTACCGTTTCCGCCAGGAATTTGAACACTGTGTGTTGCATCAAATACAACTGGAGCACCAAGCTCACGCATTGTTACAAGAGAACGCATATCTACAACAAGGTTGTTGTATCCGAATGTTGAACCGCGCTCTGTTAATAGGATGCCTTTTGCGCCAGACTCTTGAAGCTTTGTTACAACGTTTTTCATATCCCATGGAGCAAGGAATTGTCCTTTTTTCACGTTTACGATCTTTCCTGTTTTTGCAGCCGCTACAAGAAGATCTGTTTGACGGCAAAGGAAAGCTGGGATTTGAAGGATATCCAATACTTCTCCTGCTGCTTCTGCTTGGTAGGATTCATGAATATCAGATGTAACAGGCAATCCGTAGCGTTCTTTTACTTTCGCTAAAATTTCAAGACCTTTTTCTAAACCAGGTCCGCGGTTTGAGTAGATGGAAGAACGGTTTGCTTTGTCAAAAGAAGCTTTGAATACGTACGGGATGCCTAGCTTTGTTGTGATTTCTTTTACTTGCTCAGCTACCTGCATTACAAGCTCTTCGCTCTCAATTACGCAAGGACCAGCGATTAATACGAATGGGTTATTTCCGCCAAATTTAATGTTTTCGTTTAATACTACTTCAGTTTGATTAGTCATGTTATTTGCCTCCTAGGATTTTTTCTACTTTTTCAATATCTTCTGGTGTATCAACACCTACTGCATCATAGGTAGTTTCCACTACTTTAATCGTATAGCCATTTTCAAGTAATCTGAGCTGCTCAAGCATTTCTAATTCCTCAAGCTTCGACTGAGGAAGCTTTACAAACTCATTCAAAACAGCCTTTGGATACGCGTAAATTCCTAAGTGCTTATAGTACGTTACTTCCTTTTGCGCCCGATTGTACGGAATTGGAGAACGTGAGAAGTATAACGCATTATCATTATTATCTGTTACAACCTTCACGACGTTAGGATTCGCTACATCCTTCTCGTCCTTGATCTTTGTCTTGGCAGTTACAACCGCGTTTTCAGCTTCACGCGCTGTCGCCACAAGTGCATCGATCAGATTATGATGGATAAGCGGTTCATCCCCTTGAATATTGACGAAGAAGTCTCCTTCGATTTGCGAAGTAACCTCTGCAATACGGTCAGAGCCTGTTTCATGATCCTTTTTCGTCATAACAGCCTTGCCGCCGAATGCTTCTACAGCTTGCTTAATGTCTTCATGATCAGTTGCTACAACTACATCATCTAAGCCGCTGCTTTTCTTTACATTTTCATACACATGCTGGATCATTGGCTTTCCTGCAATCATCGCAAGCGGTTTGCCAGGAAATCTCGTTGATCCGTATCTTGCAGGAATCACTCCGATAGCCTTCAAATGAGACACTCCCCTTTATATGATTTATTTCACAACAATATAGTTGGTTCACATATATAGCATAGACTACAAAGTAAGACGTTGCACGACATTTTTCGCTGTAGCCTCACTCGAAGAGTTAATCGTTCCTTCTACCTGATAGTGAAACCTTAGGTAGTATAGAAACTTAGCGATTCTTTCCTTGTTCACGTTCTTGCTGAAAACCTTCTTTAATGCAGCGTATAGCTCGTTAGGAGAAGAGCAGTGCTCTACAATCCCTTCAATATTATAAAACGCATCGCCAAGCGTGATAACACGCTTATACTGCGCTAGTGCTTCTATTCCAACCGTAGAATTAATCGTAATAACTGCTACGGCATTTTTAATCAGTTTTTTCACATCATACTTTTGGACAAATATAACTTCCGGCTTGTCCGCATATCTTTTCTTTAATTGCTTATAATTATTTCGAGGTAAATCCTCAGGATGTTCTTTTACAATAATTTTTAAATTGCTATTGTGTGCTTTGTTGTACACACTTATAGCATTATACACGTAATCCAATAATTCTTCCATATCTTTTACATAAGGTGAATTATAGAAAATTTGGGTATCCCTTGAAACCTGAAAAGGAAGAAAAACGTATTTTTCAGGCAAATCAACGGAATCCGGCTTTCGATAGCGAAAGATTTGTTTATATATAAAATACTTCATGGCCTGCCATAGCGTAATATGCACATAAAAGCTCGGATGCAGTCCTATCAGACTGCCAAACATACTGACTGCCTTAACTGCCGCAACCTTCCAAAGGCTTTCCTTATGCCGATTTAGAAAAATTGGATTTTCCGGCTTGAACAAAAAATGCTCCAGCCTTTTCTTATCGATCTGTAACGCATCATAAAATGCGGCAGACCTTGGCACTGATGCCTTGGCATTAATGCCTGACGGATCGCATGTTACCGTATAAGGGCGAAATAACCCGTCTTCAAAGTAATAAATTTTGATATTTCTTTTCTCTGCAATATATTTTGTCACTTGATCAATCCAATGAAAACCATTAAACAAACAAATGACTTCAATATTATACTGTTCAATAAACCGATCAATAAAGTACATATACTTCTTATATATATATAAAGCTCTTTATGAGACACTTGTTTCTTTAAGATTCTTTGTCTGTAGGTGATATTATAAATTGGCATAGAAAGAAGTGTCTCATCTGTAATTGGATAGACCTGTTGAGACACCTTAAACGGAGCAAATGCAGATAATATGTTGCTTTTGAATAACAATTCGCCCAGCTCAAATTTAATTTGATAGCATGTATGGCCATTTTTTTGCAATTCATTTGCAATATCGAGAAAAAATTTCTTATTTCGATTTCCTCTCAGAAATAAATAATTTGCCATTTATACCTCCAACTTCACTTACAAGCTCGTTGTTTCTTTCAACTGGGCTCGAAAGCAATCATATCGAAATTCAATCAATCTGTAAACACAATCACGCGTGTTAATTTTTGTAATAAACCATGAAAAAGCTTTCAATTATAAAGTGCATCTTATTACTTTCTCTTTGGAAATACAGCATACAAATAACACTAAACTCTACGGTGAGTTCGTACGAATTATGCTTCATTTCCAACGAGAAAGGGAAAAGGCCGAAACAACAAGATTTGCTTGCTCAAACAACACAAAGGTATCTTATCTATAAGAGTGAATAAAATATTTCAAAATAATTCCATTTCAAAAACATTTCAACCAATCGTGTACGCTCTAGCTATAAAAGGCAGCAGCAATTTGTATCTGCATTATATAAATATTACAAATTTATACGAACATCATACACAATCCCTATGCAATTTACAACTATGTAACGGAAAAGATACTTGAAGCTTCCATATGCTCGAACGATATGTGCAGATACACCTCCTTCCGAAGATTTCTATTCGAAATAAAGGTGTATTCTGCGGTAATTATTATTTTTTTATTATAGTGAATTGGAGACTATCTGACTTCTCACCGGATTTGGCCGTTACATAATAGCTGGCTGTTTCATAAAAGTACGCATCCCCGCTTACTAAGGAAGGCTCTCCAAGCTGCTGCTTCAAATCAGTCAAGTCCATAGAGGCATCCATGAACCGTACCTCCTTTACAGCTTGTCCGGAAATCACAAATCGAACATTGTCCGAATCGGCAATCTGCTGGCCTTTAGCTGCTGGCCTTAACTCAGAAAGCTCTCCTTTGTATCGTTCCTTCATTTCGTCCCATGTTTCTCCTAAATAGGCGGCAAATCGAAGCGGAGCTGCACCAAATTGATTGCTGAATGTACTGTCTAAGACGCTTAGCTTTTCATCAGGAAGAGGCGGCAGTGAAAGCTGTGTTAAAAATTGCGAGCTAATCCACCCCGTCTGTCCCGATGCGGTTGTGATTTGTGACCATGTACCATCCTTTACGGGATCCTTCTCCTGTCCCTTGACGAGGAATACCTCCCCAAAGTTTGCAACGTCAAGCTTTGCTGCTTCAGAGCCCGGCTCTTTCCGGATTAGCACTTCGCTTCCATTTACAGCAAAGCGTGATGGCTCTGATGACTCCTTTGCTGCTTCCTTCACAGCTTCTTGTTGCTGCATGGATGTTTGTATCGCCTCAGCTTTTTTCTGCTGCTCCACGCCGTCCTTATATTGCAGCATGGCGGTAACTCCTGCAGCCGCTGCTAATACACTGAAGCCCTTGACAGCTGCTCTCTTTTTTCTGCTTCCAAGAGTCGGTGACACACCCAAATGATCCTGTTCCAGCGCTTGCCTTTGATACTCTTCTCTCATGCGCTCTTTTTCCTGCGTTGTTAGCTTGCGGTATTCATCTACAAAAGCTTTGTAATGGGCAGCCACTTCATTCAAGTCTCCAAATTCTCTCAATTGACCGTAATGAAGCCATAACGCCTTCGTACAAAACTTTCTAATCTGAGACAGGGAATGGCTGATAAAGAAAATGGTTTTTCCTCTTTCTTTAAATTCCTGCATTTTCTCCAGGCATTTATCCGTAAAGGATTGATCTCCAACAGACAATGCTTCATCAATCACGAGAATATCCGGGTCAATATTAACGGAAATAGCAAAACCGAGACGCGCCTTCATTCCGCTTGAATATGTTTTCACAGGCTGGTTAATAAATTTCCCGATTTCAGCAAATTCGATGATTTTAGGAGTGATTTTTTTTATATGCGCTTTCGTCAGCCCCATCATCAAGCCCTTCAGCTCAATATTTTCGAGCCCTGTTAATTGCGGATTCAAGCCCGATGAAATCGCGATTAACGCCGCTGTTCCCTTAATATCGATCTGACCCTTATTCGGCATTGTAACACCTGCAATGAGATTGGAAAGCGTACTTTTTCCAGATCCGTTCAATCCAATAATCCCAACAATTTCACCTTCGTTTACCTCAAACGAAATGTTGCTCAAAGCATAATGGTATTCTCCCGTTTCTTTGCGGGAAAATAAATCCTTCAGCTTTTCAGAAGGCTTGTTGTACATCTTATATTTTTTTGTAACATTTTTAAACTGCACTTTATACATGGGCTTTCACCTTTTATAAGTAATCAATAAATTGTTTTCGAAATTTAATATGAAGCATTGCCCCCAGCATAAAAAGAAGCAATACAATACCCCAAAAGTATAAAGTATAGCTAGAAGCAATAATAGATACATCCTGGTATACTAAAGCTCCCCTATATACTTCAATCAGGTAGTAAATCGGATTAATTTGAATAAGCAATAGAAATTTCTCTGGCATGGTTTCCTTCGGCTCCCATAAAATCGGAGTCAAAAAAAACAGCATACGTGTCGAGGATTGGACAAGCAGCGCAATATCCCTTACAACTGTCGCCAAAGTAGAAGTAACGAATGCAACCGCTATTAAGAAGCTAAACGTTGCCGCTACCCCATATACAACTCCAAACCAATGCCACGTCGGCAATCCTTGACTAGCGATAATAGCTACAAACAAAATACTAAGCAAAATCAAATGAGAGTAAAGCTGTGCTAATATCACATAGGTCGGAATAACGCTAAGAGGAAAATTCATCTTCGATACCGCACTTAGACGGGAATGAACTGAATTCGTCCCTCTCCCAATGCCATTGTTAATAAAAAACCATGGAATTAAGCCGCAAAGCATCCATATTAAAAAGGGTACACCGTTTACGGCAGCCCCTTGGCGAATGCCCAGGCCAAATACAATCCAATATACAGCTACTTGCAAAGCCGGAGCAAGAAACACCCAAACGTTGCCAAGCACATTTGCCGCATATATTTTTTTTGCTTCATACAGAGAAAGACGCCAGATTAAATATAAGTTTTGTAATTGTTCCTGAAATACTGTTCTCAACGCAATCATACTGTAACCACTTTTCTTTGTAATGCTTGATGTATTATATTATCCTGTTTTACCTTCATCTTCATACCCTTTATTACCTCATCGAAATTCCTTTTTATTATGCAATAGAAATACTTTCTTCTGAATACAGAAAATTTTTCATTTTCTATACCTATGCTAAGAGACTTTTCTCACAGCACCCTTGTTCATCCATATCACACAATCCTGCTCTTCCTAGCTTTACCCTCATGCTGATTCTACACAGGCTCTGCTGTCACACCAAATAGATTAACATAAAAACCATTTCTGTCATAGCTTTACAAAAAAGTAACAGGAAGTCATGGTGCGCATTCCATATGTATTTGGTTTGATTTTCCTGTTTATTTCAACGCAGCATCATTCGTAATATATAAGAGAGTCTAATAAAAAAATTGACCTAACAAGCACATAACGCACCTGTCAGGTCAATCTCTGTTCCCTTAGATCAAACTGCGCTTTGGCAGCTTATCGATATTATCAAGCATAATGCCCGTTCCGATTGCAACGCATTGCATCGGATCCTCTGCAATTAACACCGGTACCTTTAATTCTTCCGCAAGCAACATATCAATGCCGTGCAGCAGTGCACCGCCGCCCGTCAGGATGACACCGCGGTCAATAATATCAGCAGATAACTCAGGAGGCGTACGTTCTAGAACACCTTTGGCAGCTTGTACAATGACAGCCGCATTTTCCTTGAGCGCCTGTTGGATTTCTTCTGAACCAACTGTAATCGTGCGCGGCAAGCCTGATACCATGTCACGTCCGCGAATATCAATCTCTTCCTTACGTGCACCTGGGAATACTGTGCCGACCTTAATCTTAATTTCCTCCGCAGTCCGTTCTCCAATTAAAAGCTTGTATTTACGCTTAATATAGCTTAGAATTTCTGAATCAAACTTATCGCCCGCCATTTTTATGGAGGAGGAGGTTACGATATCGCCCATCGAAAGCACCGCGATATCTGTTGTACCCCCTCCGATGTCCACAACCATGTTCCCGCTTGGCTGAAAAATATCCATTCCGGCTCCAATCGCAGCCACCTTTGGCTCTTCTTCCAAGTACACCTTTTTTCCGCCTGATTTCTCAGCTGCTTCACGAATGGCTTTTTGTTCAACCGATGTAATATTCGTTGGGCAACAGATTAAGATACGAGGTTTAGATAAGAAGCCTTTCACATTTAATTTATCAATGAAATGCTTCAGCATTGCTTCTGTAACCTCAAAGTCTGCAATTACTCCGTCTTTCAGCGGACGAATCGCCACAATATTGCCAGGTGTACGTCCTACCATGCGTCTTGCTTCTTCACCTACTGCCAATACTCTTCCCGTATTGCGGTCAATTGCGACAACAGACGGCTCATTCAATACAATTCCTTTACCTTTCACGTGAATCAATACATTGGCCGTGCCAAGGTCGATTCCAATATCTCTCGCAAACATTCCTGCCAAATCCTCCTTGGTTATTTCACTCATATCGAGCACCGAATTCTTTTCACACCTAATTTAAGATTTTATCATAAGTTTTACGTAAACGTAACAAGTGTATTAAGATTTTTCGATTAATGCTTTTCAAGGTGGACTGGAGAGTTTGCGGGAATCTCCTTATTGCCGTACCGTTTTTTCCGTTTCTTCCTTGCGGTATTTCTGCTTTGTTGCTTCCCCGCCGCGAAGGTGGCGAATCGATTTATGGTAATCTAAAATCTCCTTCACTTCATTTGCGAGCTCAGGATTGATTTCAGGCAGCCGTTCCGTTAAATCCTTATGAACGGTACTCTTTGATACGCCAAATTCCTTCGCAATCACGCGAACCGTTTTTCTTGTCTCCACGATATACTTTCCAATCTTGATAGTTCTCTCTTTGATGTAATCGTGCACACCACTCGCCTCCCTGAAATGGATGTGAGAAGTGTGAAATGAGACTCGCTGCACTGTACATGGAAGTAAGTTCGAGTGTGGGTCATAAGTCTTCGAATCCTTGCTGTTTATCATGAAATGTTCCACGATTTCTCACCTCAAACACTCTCTTTGTTGAGTTTATTCCGCGCTCATTGTCTGCAGCCCGGTTGGCTCGACAGCCATTGGATAGCCGTCTCACTTTATAACATTGTATTGTGCGTGTTCGAGTTATATGCTACAATGAGTGCATTTTTGCGGACTAAGATGACAAAAATTACAAGTTTTTATGAGAAAAGGTGAATTTTTCTTGAAAATTTAGAGGAATGTTGAGAAGGACAGTCTCTAGGTAAACAAAAAGAGCCTGCTAAACCGAGGTTTACACGCCCTTGTACAAGCTATCTTCTACTTCGCATGGATTTCGCAAAATGATACAAAAAAAGCGGAAGCGTTAAAAAGTGAGCTTGTTTATATTTCATTCTTAATCAAACGTTTGATTAAGAATGAAATCGTTCCATTCTTGTTTCGGTTTCTATTGGTGTTTGATGAATGCGCCAAAAGGCAAGTGCTTTGCTGAGGGCTTGGAAGGCTTCGTCACGATCCTTATCCTCCTTGAACGAAAGGGAAATCTCGTCTCCCATTGTCATCTTTACTTGGATGAAATAGGTTTGTACATCGGTTTTATATAGAAAATAAGCATAGATGCCAAAAAGAATGCCGAGAATAGCCCACAGAAGGTTCACCTCCTGTTCAATCAGATCCCTGCCAAACAGCAGCGCAAACATGACAGCTACGATACTCCACAGGATCTCCCAGCGCTTTCGTTTCTTACTTTGGTCTTTTCTGATGCTTGCAATATAGTTTGTGGAATACACACTGCCCTTTGCTGTAATACGAACATTCGTAATCTCAATCCCTGAGCCTGGATGATTTGGTTTTGGATAATATCGTTCTTCCCCGTCCAGCAAATCCGTCATCTCGCTCCCCCCTTTGCCTCTATTATACAGGGAAACCATACGTGTTTCTGTACATAAATCAAAAAGCAAAATCGGCCTTTCACTCGCGGCAGGGGACAATTCTCAAACGATGAGGCGCTTTTTGACTTTTACGGGGAAGGTTATTTGACTGCGCGGAGCTAGGCGCTGATTCTCCAAAAAGTATCCTTTCCTAAAAAAAGGCACTGCCAGAGTGCCATCAGCGGCTTCGTTCCACGGCTTCATCGTATGGTTCCTCGACCAAATACTGCGGTGAATGCTTTGCATCCATCTTAGAGTCGCCTGTAACGAGCCAGTAGAGCGCAAACATAATAAACCAAAATACGATACCTACCGCAATAGCAAAAATAAGAGACATCCCTATATTCCTCCTTTTCTTACTATGTATATGTAGGCATAGAGCCCAGATTACAGAAAAAATGTATAAGCAGGCTGCGAAAAGCGGAATTGGACCATTTGGCATAATAAGCACCTTTTATTTCGTGATTGTTTGGTTAGAATAAGTAGCAAAATATTAGAATGCGGTGTTGCTCATGACTTATTTTATTTTTGATTTTTTAAATCTATATGTTCTAAGCTCCATTTCCTTAAACGAAGTGCTAGAAGTAGAGAGAAAATTTTATGAAACGCTTCAAGCCTATTGGCGTGCTCACAATTACTTAACTCCAAAATGGTGGTTCTTAGTCATCCTAAGTTTTTTGCCGCCGCTTATTTGGTGGAAGCTGGTTAATAAAAAGCGAATAATAGAAATAACATCATTCGGTTTGTTCTATGGTATTGCTGCGACTATTCTTGACTCGATAGGAAGCAATGCTTTGGTATGGACATATCCTGTTCGTCTTACCCCTTATTTGTACCCGCAATTATATCCTTACGATATTGGTGTTGTCATCATTCCTTTTATGCTCGTGTATCAAAGATGGGGAAGTGATTTTAAAAGGTTCTTTTTCTTTACGGGTCTGCTGTCAGCATTTCTGGCTTTTGTAGCAGAAGTATTTATGGAGTGGCTACATGTATATAAGGCAATAACATGGAAGCATTTTTATTCTTTTCCCATTTACTGGATACTAGGTTTAATTTGCTGGTCTATTCTCAAGTATTTCATGAAGCTGGAAGGAACTGATTCAAAAAAGTAATAATGCCGCAGTAAAATGAGATATAATTGGTCATATTGCAGCAAGAAACAGAGCCAAAAAATATCCCCTGAGGTCAGCCCTCAGGGGATATTTTTTATGGTGTTGTACTTTCTCCAGCTTCAGAAGAAGATGTGTCGCTTTGAGAAGATGTACCTTCTTCAGTTGTTTTCTTCTCGCTGCTGTCAGAGGATGTGCTATCCTCTTCAGTTGTTTGCTTCTTGCTGCTATCAGAGGATGTGCTATCCTCTTCAGTTTGCTTCTTTTCGTCCTTAGCAGGCTGCTTTTCTTCAGCAGGCTGATTGCTGTTTTCCTTCGCCTCTGTGCTCACTTGCTCAACTTTAATATCAGCAACTGATTTTTCAAAGTAGCTTTCCGGATTTACCGCAACATTGTCCTTGCGAATTTCGAAGTGAACGTGGTTGCCCGCTTCTTTGTTCAATTCGTTCATACCTGCTTGACCAAGCACATCGCCTTGCGATACTGTATCGCCTTGCTCTACCTCCAGCTTAGACAAGCTTTGGTAGAATGTTGTAATACCATTTCCGCTTTCAACTGTGACAACATAGCCGAGCAATGCATCCTTCTCTGCTTTTGTTACTGTACCGCTTACCGCAGCTGTTACATCAAATGCTGAACCGTCCTTCGCTGCAAGGTCAATACCTGTGTTAGCAGAGTATGTGTTGTTATAGAATACGAGTGCTTCTTCCTGTTCTTTTGCATTTGCTTTGTCGTCATAGAATTTCGTTTTCACTACAACCTGATCTGCATCAGCTGCCGGCATTTTCACGATTTCCGACGGATTCGCTACCGAGATAGTCGGATTGTCCTGCTGGCTGTATGGGGCAGATGGCTTTTGGCTAAGCTGCTTCGGATCCTTCGATGCTTGATACCAAAGGGCTGCCGTCAAAATAATTGCTGCACAAGCGATATAAAGGGTTGGAAATACCCAGCGCTTTTGAAATAAGCGCACTACCTTTCGAGAAGATTGTTTCTTTTCTCCATCTCTCATTCTATCATCACCTCAGCAATCATTTTGAACAATTTTCCAACAAACTATACACGCCTAACTAAGTATTTTTCGACTTTTTCAGATAAATATGCATGAAAAGCTGTAGAATTTCCGAGGAAATAGATGAAAGCTGCTGCGGAGTGTAGATTTTAAGTGAATTTATCCGTAAAATAGCGCGAAAATCCTTTGTTTTTGTATAACTTCTCTCTTTTTTTCTTAAAGAGGAATTCTGTTACAATAGAGTTAGACAAGACCCGTTGGACATGTCACAGAAACCAGACAGACTAATGAATACTAGCAGTGATTTTGATTAGATTTGAAAGGGGGCCTGTTCGTTGAATCAGGCAGAGCAACTAGCGGCGCTAATGCAAGGCGCAAAGCACATGGTTGTGTTAACCGGGGCAGGCATGAGCACAGAGAGCGGCATTCCCGATTTTCGTTCATCTGAAGGCTTATGGAAAAAGTACGATCCGTTTACCGTCTCGCATGTTGATACAATCGATAACGATTACGACGCCTTTCATAGCTTTTATGGGCAGCGTATTGCACAGCAGCTCCAGAGCATTTCGCCAAATGAAGGGCATAAGGTATTGGCACGCTGGGAGGCAGCAGGTACATTAAAGTTTCTCGCAACGCAAAATGTAGAGAATTTACACCAAAGGGCGGGAAGCAAGAATGTTGCCCAGCTGCATGGCAGCCTGGATCATATTTACTGCCATCATTGCGGGACACCATCGACGCTTGAGGCATTCTTAGAGAAGAAGCCATGCTCATCATGCGGCGGAAGGCTTCGGCCGGATATCGTCCTATTTGGGGAAATGCTGCCTCAGGACGTATGGGGCAAGGCATTTTCAGAAATCGCCCGCTCTGATTTACTGCTTATCATCGGGACGAGCCTGCGCGTATCGCCGGTCAATCAATTACCGCTTGAGGCAAAAGGCAAGATTGCGATTATCAACATGGATGAGACGCCATTCGACGACCGATTTGACCTCGTCATTCATGGCAAGGCGGCTGAGGTACTGAAGGAAACGGACAGGCTGCTTAGAGCATAAAACCGCTAAACAAAAGGACTGCTCCGAAGCGGGTTTAACCCATTTGGAGCAGTCCTTTTTGGATTTTTGCTGCTTTTCGTCAGCCTTGCTGCTGCAGCCAGCCTCCCTCCTACAGGCTATGGCAAAGTGTACAAGCTGCAATCTCTATCTTATTTTTTGTAGAATATATACACAGCCGCCCCCATTAAAAGCAGCGCAACGATACGTTTTCCTTCAAGCGGAACGTGCTTTCCGCCAAACAACGCAAAGTGGTCAATAATTGCCCCCGTAAACAGCTGCCCGAAAATAACGGCAATGAGCATTGGCGCTACTCCGACCTTGGGTACAAGAATAACGGTAGCGCATACATAGAAGGCTCCAAGCAAGCCGCCTGTTAGCTGCCACTTCGGAACGGTCCATATGGAGGAGACGCTCCCTTTCCCAAATATAATCATAACGAGCCAAATGGCGAGAGTACCAACGGCAAATGAGATAAACGCCCCCTCCAGCGCGCCAACCCGCTTGCCGAGACCGCCGTTAATTGCTGCCTGCACGCCCAGTGCAATTCCGCCTCCAAGTGCGATAATTGAAAATAGCCAATTCATCTATTTATCCCCCTGTTATCCCTAATCACTCTTATTATATCGCCTCATTCATATTTCACATAGTAAAGCATTCTGAGGCGCCCCTACAGCCTTTTATAACCTGCGCAAGTTCGCCTGATTTTTCTAACAACATTTTTCAAGCGGGTGTTTTCACACAGGCTGCGGCATACTATAACATATCGCAATTTTATGCTTTTGAAAGGAGGAAGGCCGCTCTTGAATACTCAGGATTTACAAAACACACCGAATCTTTCTAACTTTATTGCTTCTCCTCGCCAAAGGAGAAACGTTCGCTTAATCGGCCTTATCATTCTTTTACTTTCCTTATGCATGATCCCTTATGCACAGCGGCCCTTTATACAAATCGGCCCGTTTTTGCCCATGTTTATTACCGCTATTTATATTACATATATACTCACTGCCTATCTCTTATTTTGGCAGTTCAGGACAAGCCGGGAGCTTCCTTCGCTTGTTTTATCTTTAACCTTTTTCTACTGCGGCTGCATTATCTTGCCGTATATTTTAACGGTCCCCCGGGTATTTTCGGCTACTGGATGGCTAGGTGCAGGTTCGCAGACAGCCGCATGGCTTTGGGTATTTTGGCACCTTGGATTTCCTTTCGGGCTGCTGCTATATGTATGGAGCCATTATGTATCCAAAGGGAGCATAGTGAAGGGTAAGATATACCATTTACTCCCATATATCCTGTATACAGGCGTGATTCTTCTCGTAATTGGATTAGTTGTGCTTGCTACAAAATTTCATGATCACCTGCCGGTCCTGATTCGTCCAAATGGGCGTCATCGCTTAAATGCGTCAGGAATCGGTCCGGCTCTTTTACTATTCAATGTAATAGCATTTGCCTTTATACTGCGGCTCGCCCGTACGAAAACGATTCTTCATGTATGGCTGACATTATCTGTTCTCATATTTCTCTTAGATATTGGCATTACCTTGCTTGCCGGCAGCCGCTATACGCTGGGCTGGTATGCATCACGAGTAAGCAGCCTCCTTTCAGCTGCAGTCATATTAAGTACCTTTGTATATGAGACCAACCGCCTATACTCCGTATTATCAGAGAGCGAGCAGCGCTACAAATCTCTATTTGAGCAGCACCCTGATGCCGTCTATTCCTTGGATTTGAACGGACGCTACGTCAGCTTAAACCATGGCTGCGAAGTTCTATCAGGCTATACGAAGGAAGAGATAAAACGAGGAAGGCCAAGAGATCTCATTGTTGGTGAGGAGCTGAGTCGAAACCTGCTTTACTTTAACCAAGCAAAGCAAGGAATTCCGCAAAATTTTGATACAGTCATCATCAAAAAGGGGGGACAGCTAGTTGATGTGAATATTACCCTCATCCCTATTGTTGTCGACCATGAGATTATAGGAGTATATGGAATTATGAGAGATATCTCCGAGCAAAAAAGGGCACATCGCATGCTTCGCGAGCTTTCCTTTACAGATGGCCTTACCGGATTGTCAAATCGCCGCTTTCTGGATGGCTACCTACAGCAAAGCTGGAAGCTGGGGCTGGAGCATTCCGCTCCCCTCTCCATCATCTTGTTTGATATTGATTTCTTCAAACGGTATAACGATTATTACGGCCATCAAGCCGGCGACAGCTGCTTGCAGCTTATCGCAAAAACAGCAGAGGAATCCATCATACATAGTACCGATTTAGCAGCGCGGTATGGAGGAGAGGAGTTTTGTATCGTTCTCCCGTATACGTCTTTAAAAAATGCTTTGATTGTAGCAGAACGGATTCGAAACAATATCGAGAAGCTGCAGCTCCCGCATGCGGACTCTGAGGTTTCCAACGTGGTAACCATCAGCATGGGAGCTGCCAGCATGATTCCAAGTTCCTTATCGACTGTAGATGATTTGATTGCACAGGCGGATCAAGCGTTGTATCAGGCAAAGCAGCAGGGGCGGAATCGGGTTATTTCCTATCAATCCTTATCTTCGCAGTCCCTTTCATAACAGCAGAAAGCCCGTGGAAGGATCCTATGGGCTTTCTTATACAATCACTTTTTGGACGCCGTCCTGCCTGTAACATAGCCTTCCATTTCTTTACAATTATTCAGAATTCTTAGAAAATTTATAATATTTAGTATTTACAAATCTCCCTTTTCCTTGTATGATAAGTACAAGCAACACACACTACCTCAAAAAAAGAAGGAGATGCCAGTGAAGTAGTGAAAGGCGAAGTGTACAGAAATGTACCTGGGAAAAGGAAAGCAAATCGAACGAAAGAAAAGGTGATGCTGATCAAGTGAGCAAAATGAAAAGATATAGTGAGGCAACAGAAGTAATTTCTAGAAAAACTCTCTAGTCACGCGGGGGTGGTCCTCCTCATAAAAAACAATTGAAAGGATTTTAAATATAATGAATGAAGAAATAGTGTAAGCGGCCTTGTGATTCCTAAAGGGATGAACAAGGCCGCTTACTGTCGTTTCCTAATATATTTTTATGTTTAAGCTAGAATGTTTCTGTCAATTAAGCTATGCATGCTTTGTCAGTATGAATACTACTCAATCTGTATGTTGAATACAAAAACAACCAAAATATTTTTATTTCTATATAAAATAATTTAATCCCATTGCCTTAGTTCAGAATATATTTTTCATAGCGGAAAATACTAAGCGAAAATTTGAGGAAAGAGATATTATCATGCAAACGATTCAACCAATTACAATAAGTTCAAATGAATCAATCTCCAAAGAAAAACTTACATCAGCAGAAGTGGGCAAACTTTGGGCAGCATATATGGGAAACAGCATGCCAACATGTTAGACAAATATGAATACAAAAAAATTATTATGGATCACGGCTCCTTCAGGCCTCAGCCAATTACTTAATCGCAGGTACCTTAAAGAGCTAATGTTTATTTTAATTTAGAAGTCTAATTATTAAAGCTCAATCCAATCACGCGGTTCCTTGACGAATTTTCAGTACAAAAGATATACTAACTTACATAAAGTAACTAAAATAATGATAGAGGCCGTTCATTTCCGAGACTGCCGTGTTCTATGTCATAGCCGCGCGGATGTCTCAAATTGAACTGTCTAGACTATATGAACACAGCATAACTGTACAAAAACCACCTGATGAAATATAGGGGATCAATCATGGATTTGAAATCAGATGTATGTATCGTCGGCGCCGGCCCCGGAGGCGCCCTATTAGGATATTTATTAGCTAAACAGAATATTTCGACCATCGTTCTCGAACGTCATGGAGAAATGAATAAGGAGTTTAGGGGCGAGCATCTCAACTCTGAAGGGGAGCAGGTATTGAGAGCCCATAAGCTTTTTGACAAGGTCGAGGAAGCTGGGATTCTTCGCATGCAGCGAGTAGAGTATTGGGATCATGGCAAGGTGATTAAGACCGTGACACCTGACGCCGGCAGCAGCCACGTGGGAATCCACGTTCCGCAGCAGCATTTGCTTCATGTCCTTGCTGCGGAATCTAAGCAGTTTGAGCATTATCAGCTAATGACGGAAACAAGGGCAGCCGCCTTGCTTCAGGATGCGGCAGGAAGGTATATCGGTGTGAAGGCCAAACGGAACGGGGAAGAAATCACCATTCATAGCTCTGTTGTCGTCGGTGCGGATGGGCGCTATTCGACCGTCCGCAAGCTATCTGGCATTCCAACGGCCATTATAAAGCATGGATATGATTTGCTGTGGGCTAAAATCCCTAGCCCGGCAGGATGGGAGCCGACCATTAGGCTGACTATGACGGGGAATCATCAGCTTGCTTTATTTACGCAGGCCGGCGGTTTTATTCAAATTGGCTGGAATATTGAAGAAGGCTCCTATCCAGCCTTACGAAAGCAATCCTTTACGCCATTCATTCAGCAGCTTGTCAATGCTTTTCCAGAGCTAACAAATATCGTTCATCAGCATATTCAGTCCTGGAATGATTTTGTTCTCTTAGAAGTCCAGAGCTGCCGTTGTGAAGCATGGGTACAGGATGGGCTCGTTATCATGGGGGACGCCGCCCATACAATGAGTCCTACGGGTGCGTTTGGCTTGAACTGCTCGTTAAAGGATGCGGAGGTACTAGCAGAGGTTTTACAGGAGGCGCTTCGTCAAAATAATACAAGCGCCAAGCAGCTAGAGAGCTTTGAGCATGCGCGGCGAGAGGCTGTTGAAGCGCAGCAGGCACAGCAATTGCTGCAGGAAGCCTCGTTTAGAAGCAGGCACGGGTATGTATAATAGGATTGCTATGGAACAAAAAAGTAGCCCGAAGGCTACTTTTTTGCGGTAAGCTTCTGCTCATACTCATTGACACCTTTAATCTCAATTCCTTTGTAATAGTGCATCACAATGTCCTGATATGACTTGCCTTCCTTCGCCATACCGTTTGCGCCATATTGGCTCATGCCGACACCATGCCCGTAGCCCTTTGTCGTAATGGCAATTTGACTGCCCTCCTGCTTCCACGTAAAGTCTGAGGAGCGAAGCCCAAGCTTTTCTCTTACCTCTCTTCCGCTCAGCTTCTTGCCGTTAAAGCTGACTGTTTTCACTCGCTGGCCGGATGTTCGTTCTGTGATGTCTCCAACCTTCCCATTTGCAAGCACCTTCACACCAAGCTTCTTTTCAAAATCAGCTACGCTGAATTTTTGCTCGCTTAAGAACTTCGGTGTATTCTTATCCCAAGGACTATCTACGCTTTTTAAATATGGAGTCGGGTTGCCCCAATAGTCCTCTGCGTTTTCGGTGTAGCCATTGCTTGTAGAGAAGAAGGAGGCGGTAATCGGTTGTCCGTCAAAGGTCAGTACTTGTCCTGCCGTTGCGTGCACTGCTTTTTGGATACGCTCGATTTTCGAGTCATAGCTTTGCCCCCACATCTTTTTCAAGTCTGACAGGCTGTAATACACCTGTGTGTCGACTGTATCGGTGACATTCGCCTTGTTCGGCAGCACTGCGCCGTTAACCATGCGTTTCACAACGAAGGTGCGGGCGGTGAGCGCCTGTGCCTTTAGCGCCTCCATTTCGAAGTCTGACGGCATCTCAGCGGCAACTACCCCTACAACATAATCCTCAAGCGGTACGTTTTCAATCTTTTTCTGTTTGCTTCGATATACCGCTACCTCAATGTTGCTTGTGACGGTCTGGGGCACATTAGAGGCAGAGGGGGCAGCAGAAGCAGCTTCTGTCTGTGATGACAGCTGCTTTGTTTCTGTACGATAAGGAAGCACAAGCAGGCTTGGTACAACAATGACTAACACAACGAGAAAAGAAACAAGAATAAGAATTGGCTTTTTTAGCTTCATGATGGCCCTCCGTCACGAAAATAGATACAACACGGATCCAAGGACCCGTTTCGCGCAGGATGAACCCCTGCTACCTAAAGTGTCACTTTCATCTTATGGAACAGGACGAGCTTTTAGAACGTCAGAAATGCTTTCATAATTTTTTCACATTGTTAGAATATTATGTCTATATCTTGACTATAACAATAGTAATAGGCGTGAGAGTTTTAGCATGCCGCAGGAGCAGGGCGGCGTTCCTGCAAAAGTTATACTTTCTTACTCTTATACAAAGAAAGACAGCCTCTATACTTTTGTCTCCAAAAGTATAAAAGCTGCCTCTCAATTATGCATGAAGATCAGAAATCGTTTTTTCAGCTGTTGTTTGCTGTACTTCCTCTTTCACGCGTTCAATATCAGCGCCAAGCGCAGCTAGCTTGCCGTGGAAATTTACGTACCCGCGGTCAAGATGCTTTAATTCCGTTACACGTGTGTAACCCTCTGATGCAGCAAGCCCTGCAAGGATAAGAGCTGCGGCCGCACGCAAGTCTGTTGCTGCTACCTCTGCCCCCTGCAGTTCACATGGTCCGCTCATAATAACAGAGCGTCCTTCAATTTTGATGTCAGCATTCATGCGGCGGAACTCTTCCACATGCATAAAACGATTTTCGAACACCGTTTCTGTAATCATGCTTGTTCCTTCCGCTTTTAACAATAATGCCATCATTTGCGACTGCATATCTGTAGGGAATCCTGGATGAGGCATTGTTTTTATGTCTACCGCTTTTAATTTCTCCGGTCCAATAACACGTATGCCTTCCGCTTCTTCAATAATCGTAACGCCCATTTCTTTCATTTTCGCACTAATAGGGCTTAGGTGCTCTGGTACGGCGTTTTCAATTAAGATATTCCCTCCCGTAATGGCTGCCGCCACCATAAACGTACCGGCTTCCACACGATCAGGGATAACATGATGAACTGCTCCAAATAATTTAGCAACACCCTCAATGCGAATTGTACCTGTTCCAGCACCGCGCACATGAGCGCCCATTGCATTTAGGAAGTTAGCAAGGTCTACGATTTCCGGTTCTTTTGCGGCGTTCTCAATAATTGTCGTCCCTTCCGCTAATACAGCAGCAGACATAATGTTTTCTGTTGCTCCTACGCTCGGAAAGTCTAAGTAAATTTTCGCTCCGTGCAATCTTCCATTTACATGTGCCTCAACAAAGCCATTTCCAACCTTCACCTTCGCACCCATTGCTTCAAAGCCTTTTAAATGCTGATCAATCGGACGAGAGCCAATCGCGCAGCCGCCAGGCAACGCGATGCGAGCACGACCCTTGCGCGCCAATAACGGACCCATTACAAGAACAGATGCACGCATTTTCCGTACATATTCAAACGGTGCTTCAATGTTCAGCTCTTTTGATGCATCGATGATGACTTGACCGTTCTCAAACACAACGTCACAATTTAAATAACGCAAGACTTCATTGATTGTATATACATCGGAAAGAGCTGGCACATCGCATATCGTATTTTTTCCATCACTTGCTAATAGGGCTGCGGCCAAAACGGGCAATACGGCATTCTTTGCGCCTTCTACGCGCACAGAGCCGCTTAGCTTCTTTCCGCCGCGGACAATGATCTTTTCCAAAGGTATTCCCCTCCGTGTCCTTAAATTTATACACTATCTATTCAATACTCAGACGTAATAATTGGTGTGCCAACCATAACAGTCGTCTTGTTGTCAGTGTTGCGCAGCGCAACCTGCACATTCATTTTTTCTCTATTTACCGCAAGAGCGTCTTTCCACTCCTCAGTATATGCGGAGACGGAGACGAATGCTATTTCTTCTAAAGACTCGATAGGCTTAGCAGATAAATCTTCTAATATTTCAGTTGCCTTATTTTGCAAAACACCTTCAATCTTATCACCGAAAACAGCTTGAACACAAGTGAAAGTTGCAGGATTTTGTCTAAAAATTTTATTCATATTTTTTAAAATCGCATCGTCCCACTTTGTTCCTTTTGCTTCATATACAACGAAGGTTTTGTTGTTAGTATTCACTTTTGTCCATGTTACAACCAGTCTTTCTTGATAATGCGCAAATTTTTTTACCGCTGTTGCCTTGTACCCCTCAGGCGACTTCTCTATATTCCAATCAGCTGCCGCGCCCTTCTCTTCCAAGCTGTCTAACAGCTCATGAAATGTATGTACATCATGCACCGAATCCTGCTCTTCTCTCGCAAGCCAAGACCATTGCTCCACAGTCGCTCCATTTGCCTCCACGACCGCAATCATCTTCTCAAGCTTCTCCTCTGGTCCCTGCGCTTCGATACGCACATAACCAAGAAAACAGGCAACGATTCCAACAAACAGTACCAACAGCATTTGTATCATTTTTTTCATCTCTTCCCCACTCCCCTTTATCTCCATTTTGGACGGGGAAGAAACAATCCATACCCTCAACAGCTCGACAAAAACCACACAGAAAAGCGGATACAGCTCTCGCATGGGCAAACCCTAGCCGCCCAGGACAAAAAATGTCCAATTATTACTTAAATAGATACGTCAAACTATTTGAATAACCGAGGTAGTCCAAAAAGAATCTGCTTACCGATGAACCGATCGCGATGGTCAACAGGATAAGCAGCACCCTCGTTTGTGCAACCTTTCCCTTTTTCATCAGATGCTCGAAGTGGATGCCCTGAAGCGCCCACCACGTAAGTGCAATAAATAGTAAATGCAACACGATTGCAATGAGTGCCTGCTGTCCGAAAATCTGCACAGTACGCCCCCTTTATCTCAGGATATATCGGCGGTCCCTCTTCCAGAGAGAGGGCTAAACAAGCTCGCCCGCTTTTCTTATACGCAAAGAAAAAGTGTAGAGTTCATCTCTACACCTTTTGGTTTGTCTCTATTTTAACCTATTTTGCTCCTGTAAAAAAGAAATCTTTCAGCAGAGGGAAATTTTCGTAAAAGAAATGATAGCCAACTGCCGGCAGAATTCCAAATAAGAGTGTAAGCACCGCGCAAAGAGTGATGACGATGTTTACGTTAAAAGGTAAGGTTAGCTTTTGCTCACTTTCCGGCTTACGGAAGAACATTTGCTGCAGGATGCGGAAATAGTACACAAAGGATACAACTGTTGTTGCCATCATAATGGATGGCAGCACGTAATGACCCGGTTCCATAACAAACGCACCGATAAAAATATTTACTTTCCCGATAAAACCAGCCGTACCCGGAATGCCCGCGAGCGAAAGAATGAAAATCGTCATCGTAATTGCCGCAAACGGTGAGCGTTGAAACAAGCCGGCAAACAAGTCCAAACCTTCGCTGCCGCTTTGTCGATGCAGGCCGTGGATGATGGCAAATACACCAATATTCATGAGCAGGTAAGCAAGCATATAAAACCACATGCTGTCGAGCATAAACGGTGAAAGTACGAGGAGCGGCACAAGCAAGTATCCCGCATGCGCAATACCAGAATACGCAAACAGACGCTTTACATTTTGCTGCTTTAAGGCAATTGTATTACCGACAATCATCGTAATTGCAGCCAGAACCGCGATATACATTTGCATGCTCATAAACAGTGACTGCTCTCCAGTTACATCTGGCACCACCGCAAAAATCATAATGAACAGGCGCATCATGATAACAAAGCCTGCAAGCTTCGATACAGTCCCTAAAAAGGCGGTAACCGGTGTTGCTGCACCTTGATACACATCGGGCGCCCACATATGAAACGGCGCTGTCGCAAGCTTGAAGGATAGGCCGACAAATGTAAGCAAAAAGGCGAGCGCCAGCAGGAGATGCATACTGCCGTCGGAAATTGCAGCTAACGCCTCGCGCATTGCAAGGATATTTGTCGACCCGGTAAGTCCGTACAAATAGCTAAAGCCAAACAGTGTAATCGCGGTGGAAATACCGCCGTTGATCACATACTTCATTGCAGCCTCATTTGATGCCTTGCTGCGCTTACGAATGCCGACGAGAATGAATGAGGAAAGCGATAGTAATTCCAGCCCGACAAACAGCGTAATGAGGTCGGCGCTTGATGCCATAAACATCGCACCGAGAAGTGCTGTTAGCAGTAAATAATAATACTCTCCCTTATCCGCAATCGGTGTTTTTTTCTCCTCGCTTGCCGCAAGGAGGAAGACGAGCGATGCCCCAATCAGAAGCAAGGTTTTAAATGCTTTTGCAAATCCGTCTAAAACAAATGTGCCATCCAAAATATCAGCAGTTGCTTTGTCATACAGCATGATAAGCGAAATAAGCGCGAGCACGCTTGCCCCAACCGCTCCGTATGCGAAACGCTGCCGGTTAAAGGAATCCTTCAGAAGCAAATCAAGGATCGATAGAAGGATAGCTGCAATGACAATAATAAACTCTGGCGTCATTAAGCTCCACTGATAACCAAGAAGTGTATGCATATCCATTCTATCTACCCCCTTATCCCTAACGATTGTAATGTAGAACCAAGCGGTCCGCCGAGTACATCCGGCATTACGCCGATAGCAATAATAAGCAGCAGCAGTACAAGCACAGGCACGAATTCCGCACCTCGTACATCCGCCTTCGCTGCCTGCTTCTCTTGTCCAAACGTCATGCCAAGCACAGCGCGCAGCAGATAAGCCGCCGTTAAAATAATACCGAGAGTTCCGACTGCCGCCACAGCTGGCATGGACTCAAACAAGCCAAGGAACGCTAGGAATTCACTGACAAATCCAGACATACCCGGCAGTCCAAGCGATGCCATGGCACTGGCTAATAGAAAACCGCTAAAAAGCGGAGCTGATTTCGCCAAGCCGCCAAGACGCTTCATATCTGATGTGCCGAAGCGATCCTCCATAATGCCAAGAAGGAAGAACAATAGCGCTGCGATTAAGCCGTGAGACACAACCTGGAAAATCGCGCCCTTTATTCCTGCCTCATTTAGTGCTGCCAGGCCAATTAGTACAACTCCCATATGCGAAATACTGGAATATGCAAGCACCTTTCGGAAATCTGTTTGTACAAGTGCCAAAAACGCCCCATATAGCAAATTCACAACGCCGAGAATGGCGATGAGCACAGCAAATTTCTCGAACTGCTTCGGAAAAATCCCGATTCCAAACCGGACTAAGCCGTACGCCCCAATTTTCAATAGCACGCCCGCATGCAGCATAACGACCGCCGGCGGAGCTTGTACGTGCACATTCACCATCCAGCGGTGAAGCGGCAGCACCGGAAGCTTAATACCAAAGGCGATGAGCATCGCAACAAACAGAGCTGTTTGCAGCGAGCTGGAAATCGGACCGATCGGGCTTTCGCCTGCCTCCAAAATGTCACGAAGCGAGGCAATGTCTGTTGTTCCTGTTCTTGCAAATAAAATTGTAAAAACAATCAATAAAATAGCAGAGCCGATTCCGTTATAAACCAGGTAGCTGTACGATGCTTTTTCACTCTCGAATTTCCCCCATTTTCCAACAAGAAAGAACATCGCCGGCAATGTTAATTCGAAGAATACGAAAAAGAGAAGTAGATTTTTAGCTGCGAATACGCCGAGCATACCAATCTCTAGAAGCAGCAGCAGCATGTAGAAGCTTCTAAGCGCTTCTTTAATGGAAGATGCAGCCGTTACCGCAGCGAGCGTTGCTAATACTGCCGTCAGCAGCATCATCACAAACGAAAAGCCGTCAACGCCAAGCTCATATGAAATACTGAAGAAGTCCTCCGGCAAGCTTTCGAATCTACCAAACTGAATCCATGTTACTTTTTCTGTAAACGAATCAAAGCCTTTTCCTGACAAATACGAGCCGTACAGTGCAAATGCGCAGACAAGCGGAATCAGCGTTGTTGCAATGCCGAGCAGCTTCGCTGTTTTCTCCCGTCCCTTCGGCAGAAGAGAAAGGAATAAAATACCTAAAAGCGGGGAGAAAATGAATACAGACAATAGGATGTTCATTACATATACCCCCCTGTTACAAGCAGAATAACGAGCAGAACAGCCAACCCAATGAATGCCGCCGCACCGTATGTTTGCACTTGACCGCTTTGCAGTCTAGAGCCAAGCAGACCGATTGCCCGTACAAGAGCACCAACTGTTTGAGCCAAGCCCTCTACAACATATTTTTCAATCGCACTAAGAACGAGCGAGACTCCCTTTACAAGCGGCAAAACAGTTACTCCGTATAATTCATCGATATAGTACTTGTTTTTCAAGGCTCTATAGCCAACGGATCTGCTGCTGCCAAGCCAGCTGCGCGAGATTGTTCCTTTTCCGTAAATAAGATACGCAAGGAAGATGCCAGCGAGCGATACGAGTGTTGCAACGATCATAATCCATGCCGGACCGTGTCCTTCATGCACCTGAAACGGCACATCCTCCGTCAGCCAGTCTCCCAGAAACGTTCCGAACCAAGGTGTATTGATGTAGCCTGCCAGGGTAGCAAGCACGCCGAGTACCATCATCGGCACGGTCATAACCCCCGGAGATTCATGCACGCCATGCTGCTCACCGCGCGGCTTACCCATAAATACCATAAAGAATAAACGGAACATATAAAATGCCGTAAAGAATGCTGCTAGGGCAGCAAGCCAGAATAGACCGTAATTGCCATGCTCCCACGTCACAGCTAAAATTTCATCCTTACTGAAAAATCCGGAAAACAGCGGAACTCCGCTGATTGCCATTGTACCGATTAAAAACAGTGTGCCTGTTACCTTCATTTTTTGGAACAAGCCGCCCATTTCTTCAATATCCTGTGTATGTACCGCATGAATGACGCTTCCTGCAGCCAAGAACAAGAGTGCCTTGAAAAATGCATGCGTCGTTAAATGGAAAACGCCCGCTACATATCCGGCAGAGCCGAGCGCAAGCATCATGTAGCCTAATTGGCTTACCGTTGAATATGCCAGCACGCGTTTGATGTCTGTTTGCACAAGACCGATTGATGCCGCAAAAATCGCCGTAAATCCACCGACAACCGCAACGGTCATCATCGCTGCCTTGCTTGCTTCAAAGAGCGGAAACATCGTTGCAACCAAATATACACCCGCCGCTACCATCGTAGCCGCATGGATGAGAGCCGATACAGGCGTCGGACCCTCCATTGCATCCGGAAGCCATGTATGAAGCGGAAATTGACCGGATTTCCCGATTGCTCCGACAAAGATTAAAATCGCCGTCAGCGTAATCATTGTCCCTGACAATTCACCTGCCTGCACTGCTTTGAAAATCTCATCATATTCAAAGCTGCCAACCTGCCAGAATAATAGAATCATCCCGATAAACAGGCCAGCGTCCCCGATACGTGTCATAATAAACGCCTTCTTCGCCGCAGCCTTCGCTTCCTCCTTAAAGAAGTAGAAGCCAATTAATAGGAAGGACCCTAAACCGACAAGCTCCCAGAAAATATAAAGCTGCAGTAAATTCGTCGCGATGACAAGACCGAGCATCGCAAACGTAAATAGCCCTAAGTATGCATAGAACATGTAAAACCGTTCATCGCCGTGCATATATCCGCGAGAATACAGATGCACCAAAAAGCTAACGAGCGTTACGATTAACAGCATTAAAGCGTTCAACGCGTTAATTTCAAATCCGAATGTCACGCTTGTTTTGCCGATGCTAAGCCACGTCCATTCCTGCTTCAGCGTAGAAGCGGATATACGCTCGACAAGCACAAGCACCGAGCCTGCAAATGAAAGAAACGTTAGCGCTATGCCGACAAGGCTGCTCGCTTCTCCCATCTTCTTACCAGCAATCAGCAAGAGAACAAATGAGGCGAGCGGAAAAAGCGGTATGAGCCATGCATATTCCATCATTGTCTTTTCTCCCTTCTTGCCCTAGTGCTTCAAGGAATCCATTTCATCTGTATTTACTGTTGAGCGGTTTCTATATAAGGAAATCAAAATCGCCAAACCGACTGCTGCCTCCGCTGCAGCGACCGCAATTGTAAACAACGTGAAAATTTGTCCCGTCAGACTTGGGAATGTACCAAGCTTACTAAAGGCAACAAGATTTAGATTCGCTGCGTTCAGCATGAGCTCAATGCAAATTAAGACGATGACGGTATTACGCTTTGTCAGCGCCCCGTAAAGCCCGATGCAAAACAAAATAATCGCAAGCGCCAAATACGCGGATGCTGGAACATTACTCATCGGAGCGTCCCTCCTCTTTTCCGTCTCCTTTAGCTAAAATAATCGCTCCTACAAGAGCAACCAGCAGAAGAACGGACACTAGTTCAAATGGAATGATATATTTCGTGTACAGCATTTCCCCAACTTGCTTCGTATTCTCCTCATGAAGGGCTGGGGCATCCGCTGCCGGCGTAAACTGCGCGTTATTTACGGCATAATACATCACCGCACCGAACGCGACAACACCAAGAAGGACAAGGAAGGAACGAAGCTTACCCTTTCCTTCGCTGTCATCATCCTGCTTTGTCAGCATGATGCCAAAGATCATAATAATCGTCACAGCACCAGAATAGATGAGCACCTGCACAACGCCGACAAACTCCGCTGACAGCGTAATATACAAGCCTGCTATACTGAGAAAGGTAAAGACGAGGGCGAGCACCATATGCATGACCTTCGTAAAATTCAGCATCAGCACACCGCCCATAATCGCAACAAGGGCCAGCGCCAAAAACGCCAATAGCTCACCGCTCATACTTTATTCTCCTTTCTTACATTCGTATCATTCTCATCCAGCCATTGTAGGTTTTTGAACAAATCATCGCGCGTATATTCTGCCAGCTCAAAATTATTCGTCATCACAATCGCCTCTGTCGGACACACCTCCGTGCACAGGTCGCATAAAATGCAAATCTCAAAGTTAATATCATAGGTGTCGATGATTTTCCCTTTTTTCGCCGGATCCGGATGCTTTTTACCTGTTAGCTGAATACAGTTTGTCGGGCAAATTTGCGCGCACTGGTTACAAACAATACATTTTTCAGGGTAGAACTTTTGAATCCCTCGAAACCGATCCGGAAGCGGAAGCGGCTGATTGGGATAGTCGTACGTAACCTTTTCCCTCGTTAAATTTTTCAGGGTATACTTCAAACCTTTAAATAATCCTATCATTGGTTTTCGCCCCTTTGTCTAGCATTCACAGCCAGCCCTCTGCCGGAGGGCTAAACAAGCCGCGTCTGCTTTTCGTTAGAAAAATAATTCTTTTAAAAGTGCCGTTAAGAAGATGTTTGCGAGTGCGACTGGCAGGAGTACCTTCCAGCCGAATTCCATGAGCTGATCGGCCCGCATACGAGGAAACGTATAGCGAATCCACATGAGCAAAAAGACGATGAACATGAATTTCAGCGCAAACCATACAGCGCCTGGAATAAAGCTTAGGAAGAAAGCCGGCTGCCATCCGCCAAGGAACAATACCGTGATAAGCGCCGACATCCCGAATAGGTAGACGTACTCAGCAAGCATGAAGAACGCCCAGCGAAAGCCAGAATATTCTGTGTGAAAACCGGAAACAAGCTCAGATTCAGCCTCAGGTAAGTCAAACGGTGTACGGTTTAGCTCGGAGATCGCAGCAATGAAGAAAACGATAAAGCCAATTGGCTGCACGAATACGTACCATATATGCTCCTGCGCCTGCACGATTTCATTTAAATTTAAGCTCCCTGTTAGAAGAACAACGCCAATTACACTCATGACAAGCGGAATTTCATAGGAAATCATCTGTGCTGCAGCACGCATGCCGCCGAGCAGAGAGTATTTGTTATTGGATCCCCATGCCCCTGTTACAATGCCAATGGTTGAAATGCCAGAAATAGCAATGTAGTACAAAAGGCCGACTCCTAAATCAGCAAACTGGAGATTCTCTGTAAAAGGAATTGTCGCCAGCACCATGAACGCAGGCGCAAAGGCGATGACCGGACCTAAAATGAAAAGCGGTTTGTCCGCAGCCTTTGGAATGGTGTCCTCCTTCAGCAATAGCTTGAGTACATCAGCTACTGTTTGCAAAAGGCCGAAGCGGCCACCCAATTGGTTCGGCCCAATACGCCCTTGCATAAAGCCCATTAGCTTGCGTTCAGCTAGAATACCATATGTAACAAAGCCGAGCACAACGAACAGCAGAATCGCTGCCAAGCCGAAAAAAATAAAAAAGTTCGTCCAGCCAGGTGTGGATTGCAAGAGGTGCTCCACCATCATCCATCTACCTCCCCGAGTACAATATCAATGCCGCCTAAGATCGTAATCAAGTTTGCGATATTTTCGCCCTTTAGCAATTTCGGCAAAATTTGCAGATTGTAGAAGGATGGACGGCGGAATTTTAAACGATACGGCTCCTTTTTGCCGTCGCTTGCAATATAGCAGCCAATTTCTCCGCGCGGCGACTCAATGCGTACAAACGCCTCGCCCTTGGGTGCCTTAATGATTTTCGGCACCTTCGCCAAAATTGGTCCGTCTGCTGGGAATTGCTCGACAGCTTGCTCAATGATTTTCAAGGATTCTTCAATTTCCTGCATACGGCATATGTAGCGATCCCACGCATCGCCAACCTCTCCGACCGGCACATCAAATGCAAAGCGATTATAGATGGAATATGGCTCATCCTTGCGAAGATCCCATTTCACGCCTGTACAGCGCAGGTTTGCTCCGCTGAGTGAGTATTCAATCGCCTCCTCAGCTGTGTACGTTCCCACTCCCTTGACGCGGTTTACGAAAATTTCATTTCCACTTACTAGGTCGTGATAGCCCTGCAGCTGCTCCCGCATATAAGGAACAAACTCTCGCACCTTATCAATCCAGCCTTCTGGAGCATCCCATTTCACACCGCCTACACGCATGTAATTGAAAGTTAAACGTGCGCCGCACAATTCATTTAAAAAGTTAATAATCATTTCGCGCTCACGAAACGCATATAAAAATGGACTCACCGCCCCGATATCGAGCAAGTTTGTGCCCCACCACACAAGATGGCTCGCAACGCGTCCAAGCTCCATAGCAAGTACGCGCAAATATTCGGCTCGTTCCGGTATCTCAAGGCCCATCATCGTTTCTACCGCATGACAGATGACATAGTTATTTGTCATAGCGGACAAATAGTCCAAGCGATCCGTATACGGAATGATTTGCGTATACTGCAGGTTCTCCGCAAGCTTTTCAGTACCCCGGTGCAGATAGCCAATTACAGGTGTTGCCTCTTTAATAATTTCCCCGTCAATTTTCAAAACGAGGCGGAATACACCGTGCGTACTCGGATGCTGAGGACCGACATTCAATAGCATCTCCTCTGTGCGAATCATGCTCGTTACACCTCCACATCAAAAGGCTCATAATCTTTTCGCAGCGGATATCCGACCCAATCATCAGGCAAGAGGATGCGCTTTAGGTTTGGATGTCCCTCAAATATAATGCCAAGCAAATCGTATGCCTCGCGCTCCGGCCAATTCGCCCCCTGCCAAAGCCTTGCAATGGATGCAATCCTTGGCTCTTCGCGATCCACCTTTACCTTTACAGCAACTGACTGCTGGTTTTTATAAGAATATAAGTGGACATACACTTCCATATGTGTAACAAAATCTGTAGCATGCAGCTCAGACATATAATTAAATGCAAGCTGTTCGTTATACTTTAAGAACTCCATAGCCTTATAATAATGATCCTTGTGCAAAACGAGAGTCGGAACATCCTTAGATAATCTATTAATGTAGAACTCTTCTAAGGCCCCTTCGCTAAGATGCTGCTTCAGAACATTTACATATTTATCAAGATAAGGCTGATTTGGTGACGGCTTCTCCTCGGCAGGCTCCTCCACCACCGCTTCTGAGGCCGCTCTCTTTTTGGCAGCTGCCGCTGCTGCAGCTTTGGCTTTTGCAGCTGCAATCGCCTTCGCCTTTTCATCATCCCCTGCAGTTCCCCCGGCCCTTGCTGCTTTCGCTTTCGCGGCTGCTGCCGCTTTTGCCTTTGCCTCTGCTGCAGCCTTCGCTTTCGCCTCATCTGTAGGTGAGACGGCTTCCCCGGCTGCCTTCTCCGCTGCCCTCTGCTTCGCCAGCTCCAGCGCTCTCGCCTTCGCCTCTGCCGCCGCGCGTTTCTTGGCTTCTGCCGGATCCTCCGCCGCTGCCTCACCGGCTGCCTTCTCCGCTGCCCTCTGCTTCGCCAGCTCCTGAGCCCTTGCCTTCGCCTCCGCTGCCGCGCGCCTCTTGGCTTCCGCCGGATCTTCCGCCGCTGCCTCACCGGCTGCCTTCTCCGCTGCCCTCTGCTTCGCCAGCTCCTGAGCCCTTGCCTTCGCCTCCGCTGCCGCGCGTTTCTTGGCTTCTGCCGGATCCTCCGCCGCTGCCTCACCGGCTGCCTTCTCCGCTGCCCTCTGCTTCGCCAGCTCCTGAGCCCTTGCCTTCGCCTCCGCTGCCGCGCGCCTCTTGGCTTCCGCCGGATCTTCCGCCGCTGCCTCACCGGCTGCCTTCTCCGCTGCCCTCTGCTTCGCCAGCTCCTGAGCCCTTGCCTTCGCCTCCGCTGCCGCGCGCCTCTTGGCTTCCGCCGGATCTTCCGCCGCTGCCTCACCGGCTGCCTTCTCCGCTGCCCTCTGCTTCGCCAGCTCCTGAGCCCTTGCCTTCGCCTCCGCCGCTGCGCGTTTTTTCACTTCTGCCGGGTCTTCCGCTTCCGATTTTGATTTATTTTCCAAATTTTCCTTCTTATTGATTGATAGCGCTTTCTCTTCTTCATTCGTTACAGCTTGTTCCTCTGCTGATGTCGAACTTTGTTGTATAGCTTTTCGCGCGGCCAGCTTTCGCAGCGCCTCTTCCTTCGCTCGTGCTGCCGCCTCTCGTTTTAGCTCTTCCTTGCTCTTTTCACTCATCGATTCGTCACCTGCTTCCCAGTTCTCGCTTCGTAACGAATTTTTTCCTTCAGCTTGTTAATACCGTAAATCAAAGCTGCCGGGTTTGGCGGGCATCCTGGTATATATACATCAACCGGAACAATCTGGTCTACACCTTTGACAACTGCGTACGAATTCACATACGGTCCTCCGGCTGTTGCACATGAGCCCATCGCAATAACCCATTTCGGTTCTGGCATTTGATCGTATAATCGACGCACAATCGGTGCCATTTTCTTTGTTACAGTGCCAGATACAATCATAACGTCCGACTGGCGCGGAGAAGTGCGAAAGAAGGAACCAAAGCGATCCAGGTCATAGTGTGATGACCCAACTCCCATCATCTCAATGGCACAGCAGGCAAGTCCAAATGTCATTGGCCAAAGCGAATTGCTTCGTGCCCATCCCTTGACCTGCTCCAGCGTTGTGAAGAATATATTACGTTCTAGCTCTGCCCTTTCATCTGGATGAAGCTCTTCAAAGTTTATAGCCATCTCAACACCTTCTTTTTCCAAGCATATAGAAGTCCGATCAGAAGCATGACAACGAAAATCAACATTTCAATGAGAGCAAACAAGCCAAGCTGATCATATGCAACTGCCCATGGATACAAAAAGACTGTTTCTACATCAAAAATGACAAACAGTAGCGCAAACATGTAATAGCGGGCATGAAACCGGACATTTGCTTCGTGAAACGGTTCAATACCACTTTCATACGTAGTCTGCTTTGCAGCACTCGGACGATTCGGACGGAGCAGCTTGCCGGCAGTCAATGCAACGACAGGCAGCAGGATACCTAAAAGCAAAAAGACAACTACAATTAAATAGTTGTTCTGATACAAGTTGAACATCTTCAAATTCTCCCCCCGTTTGCTTAAATTTGTCCAATAAAAGCCTGTGAATCTGCTAAAGCACCTTGTTTTTTCTTATTTTTCTAAATAATGCAACCGTAATCATTATATCAAATTTCCATTTCCTAGTCGACCAATTGCAGGAAGGAAACGAAAGTTGCTCAATTTTTTGGATGCAGCAAATCTAGTTTGAGTTCTTGTCTAGGTCTTGTTAAAGATAGGGTTGATTCTAGCTATAGTTCCGTATAACCTGACACCTTACTTTCCCTATCCAGAAACTGAAATCTTCTTATACCAAATTCCTTACTTAGATATAACTTAATCACTTCAAAATCTCCGCCAAAAGCAAGGATAGGATTTTGAAAGAAAGAAATGACCTCTTCCCCCTCATACATTCTAGCTTTTATACATTCTTTGTCTGAGTGAAAGAATATGTTTTTTCCTTTGTAATAATATTCGTAGCTTCCATCTTTATCTTGTTCACTCTTGTCTTCGAAAGGAACACATTCGATGTGATAGACATTTCCATTTATAATGATCGCTTCCAAATAACAGCCCCCCTTTCCTTGCACATTCATTATAAACCAACTTTTATGTAACAGATGGATTAGTTAATATCCAGAGGGATTTCTGGAGCAGCTATTCCTCACAGCTAAGAGGACCATTCTAAGAGTAATTGAGGCTTTTGTGACAAAGCTGCCCCATCTGTATGGCAAAGCGACTAGCTATAGGACACTTCACCTGGCTCGTCCTTCTCTGACAGACGAAGATAAAAATGGGAAACCGTGGTACAAATATACGGAATAACCCAAAAGCCTGCAATTCCAAAGGTAACAGCTGTAAGCAGCAGCCAGCCAAGAAAGCTGAGATAAATCAAAAACAGCTCCCATTTATGCCCATTCATCATCTCCCTGCTTTGATCCAACGCTTCATGCACTGTATATTCGGGATGATCCATCAATATAAAATGAGTCATTGAATAAGAAAATGATTTTATGATGCCAGGTACAATCAGCAGCAGGCTCCATAAAAATGTATAAAAGGAGATAAGAAATGAGGCTTTACATGCCTGCAACATCTTTCTCCAGGTGCCGAAATAATCAAACAGAAAATCTGCCGTCACCGATTCTTGCCGCGCCAGGCAGAGAAATAGCTTCAAATGTCCCATTGTGATAATGCCCGAAAAAGTCACGGAAACTACTAAATATACAGCATACAGCAGCCCAATCACGACCTCCTCCAAAACTGTATTCACCGCGTATAAGGCGGCGACCATAAATGGAAGATACAAAGTAAAGGAGCCTGACGAAAGGATGAGCTGGCTCAAGAAAGTAACACCTGCTCCAATCCCCCATTTTCCTTTTAAAGATGCTGCTGCCAGCCGCTTCAACTCACCTGTCATCACTCTATTTCCTCCCCCTGCTTTTTTAGACATGTTCTCCTGTTGCCATATGTATTCAGAGGAGGGAAAAGATATGAACAACAGAAGGACATACTCTCTTGCTTTGCGAAGTTTAGATACAATGAGGAGAGAATTATAGGAAGGGTGGAAGCTATGAAGACCATTTCATCGCAGGAGTTATCTAATCTTACGCAGGTGTCTATTCGCTGGATTGAGACGAAATGCCAAACAGGGGAAATCAAGGCCGTGCAAGGTGAGACAGGAGCCTGGCTTGTGCTAGAATCAGAACTGCGTGAAAACCCTCTTATTGTACAATGGCTTGAAAGTAAGGGTTTATTTTGGGGCTGCTAACAAAATGAAGGTGTAGCATTTATAAGAGTAAAGGTAAGAATGATTTTAAGTAATCTTGCTGTGCAAAATTCTTCTGCCTGCTTCTAAAATAAAAAAGCTGCAAGAGGTATCCCTCTTGCAGCTTTTTATTATCGCTTATTAGAAACGTCTATGCGGTTAATTGCTCGTTTTAAAGCAAGTTCGGCACGTTTGAAATCGATGTGGGCTTGCTTATCTTCTAATCGACGCTCAGCACGGCGCTTCGCTTCATTCGCGCGGTGTACATCAATAGTAGATGCCTCCTCAGCGGAAGGAGACAAAATTGTCACCTTATCGGGACGAACTTCAATGAAGCCGCCAGCCACTGCTACCTGATCAGTTTTGTTGCCTGTTTTTAGGCGAACAGCGCTGATTTGCAGCGGTGCTACTGTAGAAATGTGACCCGGCAGGATCCCCATTTCCCCGCTTTCCGCTTTCACGATGACCATTTCAACATCATTTTCATATACCGGTCCGTTAGGAGTCACGATACTGACTGGAACTGTCTTCATGATTTTTCCCTCCTAAGGCCTTATTATGCTAACGTTGCGGCTTTCTCGATAGCTTCTTCAATACGACCTACAAGACGGAAGGATTCCTCTGGAAGATCGTCGTATTTGCCCTCTAGAATTTCCTTAAATCCGCGTACAGTTTCTTTTACAGGTACGTAAGAACCAGGCTGTCCTGTAAATTGTTCCGCTACGTGGAAGTTTTGAGACAAGAAGAATTGAATGCGGCGCGCACGGTGTACAACTAGCTTATCATCTTCAGATAGCTCATCCATACCAAGGATTGCGATGATATCTTGAAGCTCTTTATAGCGTTGCAGCGTTTGCTGTACTTGACGAGCTACTGTGTAGTGCTCTTCTCCTACAATTTCAGGAGACAATGCACGAGATGTAGACGCCAATGGATCTACCGCTGGGTAAATACCGATCTGTGTTAAACGACGCTCAAGGTTTGTTGTTGCATCTAAGTGAGCGAACGTTGTTGCAGGAGCCGGGTCAGTGTAGTCATCCGCTGGTACGTATACTGCCTGAATGGAAGTGATAGAACCTTTGTTAGTAGATGTGATACGCTCTTGCAATTGACCCATTTCTGTAGCTAGCGTTGGCTGGTAACCTACGGCAGATGGCATACGGCCAAGAAGCGCGGATACCTCAGAACCTGCTTGCGTGAAACGGAAGATATTATCGATGAACAATAGTACGTCTTGTCCTTGCTCATCACGGAAATATTCAGCCATTGTCAAGCCAGTTAGGGCTACGCGTTGACGTGCTCCAGGCGGCTCGTTCATTTGTCCGAATACCATCGCTGTTTTCTTAATAACGCCGGAATCGCTCATTTCGTGGTACAGGTCGTTACCTTCACGAGTACGCTCACCTACACCTGCGAATACGGAAATACCGCCGTGCTCTTGTGCGATGTTATTGATCAATTCCTGAATTAATACCGTTTTACCTACGCCGGCACCACCAAATAGACCGATCTTACCACCCTTGATGTAAGGAGCAAGCAAGTCTACTACTTTAATACCAGTTTCAAGAATTTCTACTTTTGTAGAAAGCTCTTCAAACGCAGGAGCTGGACGGTGAATCGGGTCGCGGCGAACATCTGCAGGAACTTCGCCGTCTAAGTCGATTGCATCGCCAAGTACGTTAAATACGCGGCCAAGAGTTGCGTCCCCTACTGGAACGGAAATCGGGCTGCCAGTGTCTGTTACACTCATGCCACGAACAAGTCCGTCTGTAGAAGCCATCGCAACTGTACGAACTGTATCGTCACCAAGGTGAAGAGCAACCTCTAATGTAAGGTTAATGGAAGCTTCGCCTTTACCGCTTGCTTCGTTTGTGACTTTAAGGGCGTTGTAGAGAGCAGGAAGCTTGCCGTCTTCAAACTTCACGTCTACAACCGGACCCATTATCGCTGTAACGCGTCCTTTATTCATCGGTTTCCCTCCTAATTGTTTGTTACCGTTCAGCTAACATCAACAGACCTGTGTTTGTTGATGAAAGTCTAATAAACATACTTAATGAAAGCTTTTTATTCCAGCGCAGCTGCACCGCCGACGATTTCCGTAATTTCTTGCGTAATCGCTGCTTGACGTGCACGGTTGTAGGAAAGCGTAAGCGTATCGATAACGTCTTTTGCATTGTCTGTTGCATTCTTCATCGCCGTCATACGCGCTGCATGCTCACTTGCTTTACCGTCCAGCAAGGCACCGTAAATTAAGCTTTCTGCATATTGCGGCAATAATACCTTCAGAATGTCTTCTTCAGAAGGCTCAAACTCGTATACTGTATTCGGTTTATCGGACGCAACATCAGTAAGAGGCAATACCTTTGTAGATGCTACCTCCTGCTGGATTTTGCTCACATAATGGTTGTAGTAAATGTATAGCTCGTCGTATGCTCCATCTGCAAACATGGAAACTGCACGAGACGCGATTTCTTTAATGTCCGCAAATGCCGGTTGGTCAGATAATCCTGTAATTTGATCAATAATGTTAAAGCCGCGGCGTTTTAAGTAGTCACGACCTACACGACCAATTACAACGATAGCATACTGGCTGGAATCCGACTTGTGACGATCTTGAATTTCCTTGCTTAGAGCACGTAATACGTTACTGTTATATGCACCTGCAAGTCCACGGTCGGATGTAATTACGATATATCCTGTGCGTTTTACAGGACGAGCCGTCATCATTGGATGATTAACTCCTTTGCTGCCGCTCGCGATGCTGGCTACTACCTCCTGAATTTTCTCCATGTATGGAACGAATGCTTTCGCATTTTGCTCCGCACGGTTCAATTTGGATGCAGACACCATCTCCATCGCTTTCGTAATTTGGCTCGTTTTCTTCGTGGACGTAATTTTCGATTTAATCTCGCGTAAAGATGCCACAGGGTTTCACCACCTTTTGTCGAAAGTAGGCATGGAAAGAGAATAGGGCAAGCCTACTCTCTTGTTACTATTTATAAGGAGCCAAGCAGTCAGCTCCGCTTTTCGTTATGATCCAGCTTCGCCGACTAGCCCTCCCCCAGAGGAGAACCCGTCCACCGTAAAGGCAAAAAGCGCCTTTAGGTGGCCGGAACCTCCTCTTCTGAGGGCTGAACGAGTCAGCTCCGCTTTTCGTTATTATTCAGAAACGACAAACGTCTTTTTGAAGTCTTCGATTGCGCCGCCCATTACCGCATCGTCAAGAAGCTGGCGAGTTGTGCGGATTTGGTCAAGCACGTCTGCACGGTTGGAATCCATCCATGCAAGGAACTCTGCTTCAAAGCGTTGAACGTCCGCAACTGGGATGTCATCAAGGTATCCGCGTGTTAGTGCGTAAAGAATCATAACCTGCTTTTCTACCTTAAGCGGCTTGTGCAAGCCTTGCTTCAATACTTCTACTGTACGCGCACCGCGATTCAGCTTCGCTTGTGTTGCTTTGTCAAGATCAGAACCGAATGCCGCAAATGCTTCTAGCTCACGGAAGGATGCTAGATCCAGACGAAGTGTACCGGAAACCTTGCTCATCGCTTTAATCTGAGCAGCTCCCCCTACGCGGGATACAGATGTACCTGCATCGATCGCAGGACGTACGCCGGAGAAGAACAAGTCAGATTGCAAGAAGATTTGTCCGTCTGTAATCGAAATTACGTTTGTCGGAATGTAAGCAGAAACGTCCCCTGCTTGTGTTTCAATGAACGGAAGTGCCGTTAAGGAACCTGCGCCCTTTGCATCGCTCAATTTTGCAGCGCGCTCTAATAAACGGGAGTGCAAGTAGAATACATCCCCTGGATACGCTTCACGGCCTGGAGGACGGCGAAGCAACAAGGAAAGCTCGCGGTATGCTGCTGCTTGCTTAGAAAGATCATCGTATACAACAAGAACGTGCTTGCCGTTGTACATGAATTCTTCACCCATTGTTACACCTGTGTAAGGAGCTAGGTATAGTAATGGAGCCGGCTGAGAAGCAGACGCTGTTACAACGATTGTGTATTCTAATGCGCCGAATTTACGCAATGTTTCAACTACGTTACGTACAGTGGACTCTTTTTGTCCGATTGCAACGTAGATACAGATCATATCTTGATCTTTTTGGTTTAGAATTGTATCGATCGCTACTGCTGTTTTACCAGTTTGGCGGTCACCGATGATTAACTCACGTTGTCCACGGCCGATTGGTACAAGAGCGTCAATCGCTTTAATACCTGTTTGAAGCGGCTCATGAACGGATTTACGATCCATTACGCCAGGAGCCGGGCTTTCGATTGGACGAGTTTTAGATGTATTGATTGGACCTAATCCATCTACAGGTTGTCCAAGAGGGTTTACGACACGACCAATAAGTTCCGGACCTACTGGCACCTGCATGATACGTCCTGTACGACGCACTTCGTCACCTTCACGGATGCCTGTGTAAGGCCCTAAAATAACGATACCTACGTTGTTTTCTTCTAAGTTTTGCGCTAGTCCCATAACTCCGTTAGCGAACTCTACAAGCTCCCCAGCCATTACGTTATCAAGACCATGAGCAAGTGCGATACCGTCACCAACACGGATAACTGTACCAACATCGCTAACTTCGATTTCAGACTGATAGTTTTCGATTTGTTGCTTTATCAGTGCGCTAATTTCTTCAGCTCTGATGCTCATGCGTTTCACCCCTATCTATTGTTCAAAAGTTCACGCTGAATACGTGCTAATTTTCCTTGCAGGCTTCCGTCATAAATACGGTTGCCGATGCGGACTTTAATGCCGCCTAATAAATCAGTATCTACGATATTTTTAATGCGTACCGCATCTTTTTCTATCTTCTTCGCAAACACTTCAGCGATTCCTACTTGTTCATCCTCAGTAAGCGGGCGAACAGAGTAGACGATAGCATCCGCTACGTTGCGCTCTTCATTCGCTAAAGCAAAATATTCGTTTGCAATATCCACGATGATGTCATCGCGTTTCTTATCAATTAAAAGAGAAAGTGTATTTAACACATAAGAAGACAAAGAAGAAAACGCTTGGCGGATTACTTCTTTCTTCTTTCCAGTAGAAATGTTCGGTTGAGTTAAGAACGTGCTTAGTTCTTTGCTTGTAAGGAATACTTCCTTTACAGTGCGCAGCTCTTCTTCAAACGTTTCGAGCATATGCTTCTCTTTCGCAAGTCTGAAAAGAGCGACCGCGTAACGTTTTGCTACAATGTCCTTACTCATCGCACTTCGCCTACCTCTTTAATGTAGTCGCGGATAAGCGATGCTTGGTCCTCTTCCTTCAATTCCTTTTGAATGACCTTGGAAGCGATTTGAACAGATAAAACAGCAACCTGTGCTTGTAATGCAGCAATCGCTTGCTCTTTTTCGCGCTGAATTTCTTTCACCGCAGCTTCTTTAATGGATTCCGCCTCTGCTTTCGCAGCAGCGATAATGCCATCCTTTTGCTCTTCACCTTGCTTTTTCGCTCTTTCAATCAATTCTTGCGCTTCTACGCGGGATTGCTTCATAAATGCACGTTGCTCTTCTACTAACTTTTTAGCTTCTGCATTGTTCTTTTCAGCAGCTTCGATCTCGCTTGCGATATGCTCTTCACGTTGTTTCATGATACCCATCAACGGTCCAAATGCATATTTGCGAAGCAATGCTAATAGAATTAGGAAAAGAACCAGTTGGTAAATAATCGTTCCGTATGGAATAGCAGCTCCTAACAGCACAAGGATTCCTCCCTTCAAAAATCTGGTTTCAACAATAGAATATTGCCCTTCCCTCTCGCCTTCTCGGGATCGGGCTGCCTGCTTCATAGATTCGTGCGGCATAATGCCCGCGCCTGCACAATCTCCACTGGCATTAGATTATACTGTGCAGACATCATTAAGCCTTACAGTATATTAAGCTTTATATAAGGCAGAACTCTTACGCTGCCTGATTGAAAGTCGAAATTCTCCCGTTTCCGGGCTTACACCATACATACTTAAATGGCATAAAGCAATGGCGAAGAAGGTCTAAAAAACGATCTTCGCCATTTCTACGTAAGAAATACTATTTTCTTATCTACCTAGTACGATGAACGCGATAACTACGCCGATAATTGGAAGCGCCTCTACTAACGCTACCCCGATGAACATGATTGTTTGAAGAGTTCCGCGTAATTCTGGTTGACGAGCAACGCCCTCAACTGTACGAGATACGATCAAACCGTTACCAATACCTGCACCTAGTGCCGCTAAACCAATTGCAATTGCAGCTGCGATTAAATTCATTGAAAAGTTCCTCCTTTATAATTGGGAAAAAATATAGTTTGCCAAAGGTAATTATTATTAATGGTCATGACTTACTTTATGAGCCATATAAACCATCGTAAGCATTGTAAAGATAAAAGCTTGGATTGCACCAACGAAAACACTAAAGCCTAGCCACGCAAGCATCGGCAGTGCTCCGCCTAGCGCTCCTCCGATTCCGCTTGTCCCTAATCCCGCAAGCAATGCTAATAAAATCTCACCTGCATAAATGTTACCAAAAAGACGAAGACCAAGAGTTAACGTATTTGCAAACTCCTCGATAATCTTTAACGGGAACATAAATGACATCGGTTGGAAAAAGCCCTTTACGTATTCGCTGCCGCCTTTCATCTTAACCCCATAATAATGAGTTAAGGCAACGACCATGACAGCTAATGTTAAAGTAATAGCTGGGTCAGATGTAGGTGATTTCCACCATGTCAAGTGACCTTCTGCCCCATGAGTTGAAATCATGAACGGCAATCCTAACATATTAGATACGAAAATGTACATCAAAATCGTAGCGCCTAACGTTAGGAAACGGCCTCCTGTTTGCCAGTCCATCGTACTGTTTATGATGTTTTTCACAAAGTCCAGCACCCACTCAAGAAAGTTTTGCATTCCTGTCGGGCGAAGGGACAATGCACGTGTTGCTGTTACCGCAATCACAAATACGATAAGCGCAGCAACAGTTGACATGATTACGCTGGACAAGTCGAAAGTTAGGCCGAAAAATTCAACTAACTTACCGTGTTCCACTTGTAATTCACCTCTCTTCCCTGCCTTTGATGTATTGTAGGTATATATAATCTATGATCATGACAAGATAGCCTGTCATCAACCCTAAAGCAAAGCCCCACACCTCAATGTACTGTTGATATCGTACAGCCAGCAAGATTACCAGCCCGATGACGGCCAAACGAGAATATGTACTCACCGCTGTTGCCTTATAACGAATTTTCGTTTCCTTTGTCTTCAATACCCGTTCCATTAGCTTGTCCGTTCTCTTCGCAACAAGATACAGGCTGGCAAAGCTCACAACAGCCCCGATAACCAGACCAAGAAACACCCTCTGGTACGGAGTGAATCCCCAGCCCAATACAAAGAGTGCAAGAAGATAATACGTATATTTCTTTTGCCTGATAACAAGTTCATGCATATCAACCATTATTGATCTCCTGAGAAAAATTGTTGGACGAGTCGAATCATTGCATAAATGCCCGTCGCAAGACCAAGCAAAAGGCCAATGATAAGAAATAAGGGAAAGGTGTTGAGTTTTCCGTCAATCCATTTACCCCCAAAAATTCCGATGAGAATGGAACCTACTAGTTGGGAAAGAATGCCCGTCATTAAGGCATACGCCTTCATTGGATTCCGTTGTTTCCCTTGCAAAAGTTCATCCCTCCAAACGGGTATGAGGAGTTTGGTGCAGAATGCGGTGTGAGATGTTCTATGATTACTCTTTTTTATAGGAGAATCATTTTTCAAAATTGTTAAAAGTGATTATTTTGTCAAAAACAGATGAAAATATAATGCTGAAAACCTTATCATATATCCACTTTGTTAGCATACAATAGTGTGTTAAATAGTGTCAACGGCAAATCGAAAAAAATCGAAAAATTCCAATTCAATCTTTCATTTGTCAATAAATGTTCACAATTTAAGCGCTTTCCTATTTGAATTTAAGAATTTTCTCTATCGTATCCTCCCTTTCTCCTTTTTTTGCAAATATAAGCGCCTTATAGGCCCCTTTTATAGATTGTTTTACCGATATAACTTCTCCCACTCTTCCGCTTGTCACATTTTGACGATACGTAATGTAGTCTACATATCGAAATGTGGCTGGATCATATAAAACAATTCCTAGTTCATCCGCTCCCCCAGGCAAATACATTTCATAACGATACAATCCAGGGGCGTCCCCTTGTACAAATCGAAACCCCATAATGCGCGGATAATCCGGCTCCTCTACGAAGAACAGATAAGGAAGCATCGCAGCACCGCCGCCGCTCCGGACTTGCAGGTAGCCTTCATGCACCCCTTCCCGCAGGGTAGAAGCGCTCAGCTCCGCACTAATGGCAACACGCTGTTTTTCATGGGGCTTTACATACACTGTATGCGGCAATCGCCATTGTATACCAGTCCTAGCATGCGGCATCTCGAAAACATATTTTTGCACCTGTTCCGTTTGATTATCAAGCGTCACAGCAATCGTACGCACCGTATGCCCCTGCGATGACCGAATGAGTCCGAACGACAAAGAAGAAGGATAAATCAGAAAAGGCGGATGCAGCGCTTGCTCTAGCTGAACGCGTCCGGCTCCCTGCTCATACACATGGTACGGCTGCTTTCCTTCATATAATAGCTTCGCTGTATTCATGAGCGCCGCCTTCACCTGCTCCGGTGTCCAGCTTGGGTGCGCCTGCTTCAGCAATGCGGCGGCGCCCGCCACATGAGGAGCCGCCATGCTCGTACCCTGCAGCGACATATACCCTTCAGGAACCGTACTGGTAATGCCCACACCAGGCGCGACAACATCGGGCTTAATCCCCCAGGTTACCGTAACCGGACCGCGCGAGCTAAAATCAGCAAGACGATCCTGCTCCGTATGAAACACTGTACTCGCAAGCGAGTCCGTTTGCTTTCTAAGCCACGCACCGTCACGGCCGGACATGGCTGCAGCGGGAATGGCTGCTCCGTTAGCCATCCCTTCAAAGGAGCCTGGCATATTGTTATAAATGATAATCGCCTTTGCTCCCGCTCTCTGTGCATTCCGTACCTTTTCCGCAAACGAAAGCTCCCCTCGCTTAACAAGAACAATTTTATTTTGGACATTCTTCATATCAGATAGCTTCCCAAGACCGGCATATACCCACTCATATGTACGGTCTAGGTTCCATTCCTTTGCCCCGCTAAGCTGCGCCAACTGGAGCTCCTTTCCTGCAATGCGCAGATAAGGAATGCGAAGACGCGGCGTTGACGCACCGACCGCAATCGCATTTGCTGCCGTTCCCGGGGATCCGATTGTCCAAACGGAAGGCCCTGAGTTACCCGATGCAGTGACAGGGACAATACCTGCTTTAGCAGCTCGGTTTAATGCTATGCTCGTCGGCCAGTCTGGACCGTTTACGTCGTTGCCGAGCGAGAGGTTGAGAACATCCACCCGATCCTTTACCGCTCTCTCAATTGCCGCGAGCACCGTTTCAGTCGAGCCGACGCCGCCCGGTCCAAGCGCGCGGTATGCAAGGATTTTCGCATCCGGCGCTATGCCGCGCATCTTCCCGTTCGCGGCAATAATGCCGGCTACGTGGGAGCCGTGCCGCGTTGGCTCCTTCATTTTCGACTCCATCGGGTCATCATCGTTATCTATCGTATCATAGCCGCCTGCATAGCTGCGCCGCAAATCTGGATGGCGGTAATCCACTCCCGTATCAATGACCCCGACGCGCACCCCTGCCCCTGTTAAACGTCTGCCCGCTGCATCAAAATACCCATGCACCTTGGTCCCTCCAATAAACGGGACACTCTCTGTTATGTCAGCTTTATAAACAGATACAGGGGTAACGCGGGACACGCCCGGGATATTGGCAAGGCGGCGCAGCTCCCTTCTGCTTCCTTTTACACTTAAGCCAGACAGTGCGGTTTGATACACACATCGCACCTGCACATTCGGATATTCACGCCGAATCACCTGCTGCACCTCCTCCGTTCTTTCAGGCGCAGTCTCAATAATGACAATCACCTGTTCATTTTCATAGGAAAGCGGTACAGGCGGACGATCAGGAAACACGGTCGCCTCTGCTTTTGTAGTAAAGAAAAGAAGAGTGAATAGAAGTAAAACCCGAAGCATAATGAACCTCCCTTTTCCTATATGCTTCTCCATTTCCACCTATTTCATGTATAAAAAAGAACAGAGGTGAGAAGCCGGAAACGAGAGAATTGCTGCGAAAAAACGAAAAAGCGAGAAGGGGCTCCCTCCTCGCTTTTTATAATTATTTTGTACCAAATAAACGGTCTCCCGCATCGCCTAAACCAGGCACAATATAGCCGTGGTCGTTCAGCTTTTCGTCTAATGCCGCAATATAAATATCTACGTCCTCGTGCGCTTCCTGCACAGCCTTTACCCCTTCTGGAGCAGCGATAATGCACATCAGCTTAATGTTTTTCGCACCGCGCTTTTTCAATGACCAAATGGCCTCAACTGCCGATCCGCCCGTCGCAAGCATTGGATCAAGCACGATAAAATCACGCTCCTCCACGTCACTAGGAAGCTTCACATAATATTCAACCGGCTGCAGTGTTTCCGGATCGCGGTATAAACCTACATGCCCTACCTTTGCAGCTGGAATCATTTTTAAAATACCGTCTACCATTCCGAGTCCTGCACGCAGGATAGGGATTAATCCGAGCTTCTTCCCTGCGAGAACCTTCGTCTTCGCAATGCTTACAGGCGTTTCAATCTCGATTTCCTGTAATGGAAGATCACGTGTTGCCTCGAAGGCCATTAAGCTGGCTACTTCATCTACCAGCTCACGAAATTCCTTCGTACCTGTTTTTTTATCGCGAATGTATGTAAGCTTGTGCTGAATAAGTGGATGGTCAAAAACATATACCTTTCCCATTTAAATCTCTCCTTTTCGGGGAATATGGCGTTCATCGACACGCCCTTTTGAACACTATTTACGATTGTATAGAAAACCTGTTCAATATTCAAGTATAGTTCGTCCACTTTTCTTGACATGTTTATGGAAAGAATCCTAAGGCTATGAAGGCAGAAAAGTCCGACATTTCCGGGGAAAGAAGCTTTGTCTAGAATTCACGCCTTGTATACAAAAAGACACCCTGCATATTTAGATACAAGGTGTCTTGAATAAACTGCTGTATGGAATTACAATCCTGGATACATTGGGAATTTTTCAGTAAGCGCGTTAACGCGTTGTCTTGCTTCCTCTAATGCTTGTTCATTATCATGGTTTTTCAATGTGTAAGCAATGATAGATGCAATCTCGTCCATTTCCTCTAAGCCGAAGCCGCGGGAAGTAGCCGCCGCTGTACCGATACGAATACCGCTCGTTACAAACGGGCTCGCAGGATCGAATGGGATGGCATTTTTGTTTACAGTAATGCCAACTTCATCTAAAACGTGCTCTCCCACTTTTCCTGTGATGTCTAGGTTGCGGACATCGATTAGAATTAAGTGGTTGTCTGTTCCGCCAGAAATAAGAGTTAAGCCTTCTTTTTGTAAGCCTTGTGCTAAACGCTGCGCGTTATTAATAACGTTTTGTGCATACGTTTTGAAGCTATCTTGCAACGCTTCGCCGAACGCAACTGCTTTTGCAGCGATTACGTGCATTAACGGGCCGCCTTGAATGCCAGGGAAAATTGCCTTGTCGATTTGCTTCGCGAATTCTTCTTTACATAAGATCATACCGCCGCGAGGTCCGCGCAATGTTTTGTGTGTTGTTGTCGTTACGAAATGAGCGTAAGGAACTGGATTTGGATGTAGCCCTGCTGCAACTAATCCCGCGATATGAGCCATGTCCACCATTAAATATGCGCCAACCTCATCCGCGATTTCACGGAACTTTGCGAAGTCGATTACGCGCGGATATGCGCTTGCACCTGCAACGATAAGTTTTGGCTTATGTGCGCGTGCTTTCTCAAGAACATCGTTGTAATCAATGCGGTGCGTTTCTGGATCTACGCCGTATTCTACAAAGTTATATTGCACACCGCTGAAGTTAACTGGGCTTCCGTGCGTTAAATGGCCGCCGTGCGCTAGGTTCATACCAAGAACTGTGTCGCCGTGCTCAAGAATTGTAAAGTATACACCCATGTTCGCCTGCGCACCAGAGTGAGGCTGTACGTTCACGTGCTCTGCTCCGAAAATTTCCTTCGCGCGGTCTCTTGCGATATCCTCAGCTACGTCCACATATTCACAACCGCCGTAATAACGTTTCCCCGGATAACCTTCCGCGTACTTGTTCGTTAACACAGAGCCTTGAGCCTCCATTACCGCTTCGCTAACAAAGTTTTCTGAAGCAATCAACTCGATTTTGGAACGTTGTCTTCCTAATTCTGCTTGAATAGCCTGAAACACTTTTTCATCCTGCAGCTTTAAATGCTCCATAAGAATCCCCCTTTTTTTCCCTTTAACGAATTACAATACCATCTTACCGCTTGCGGTATATCTTTGCTGCTGTGAAGCTTTTATAGCCGAAACGGACGGCAACAAGCGGTAAAGGCAATGTATTTTCGGATTTTCTTAAAAAAATACGAAAATTATACGTGTAATTCATTTTCAACATTCATATTTTCAATTTCATTCTACCATGATTTTAGGTGGCGTCAAAAGAAAAAATAAAATATATTAGCGTTTCTTATTTATCGGTAGATGATACCGTTTCCATTTGCATATTTTTTATCGCTTCATGAGGAGATCTTGTCTTTTCTTGATAAAATGCGGAAATCTCCCTTTACACACCTGTTCCAAAGAACGCTGCCTTTTTAGTTTTCCTTTCTCACAGAAAAGATCCTATTCCAAAAACAGGAAAGACCATCCCGAGGGATGGTCTATGAGTGACAGCTTACAGTCTCCTTTTGCTCCGCCGCATAGACTGCGCGGGCGCCGCCGATGAGCTTCGGACGGGTTTTCGCTATGGTAACGTGTGCGTCGCCGATTTGCTTTAAAGCGGTACGCACTGGAACAGCAACATGCTTTAAATGCATCCCGATAAATGTATCGCCAATATCCATACCAGCATCCGCTTTTATAAATTCCACTACAACCGGATCCTTCATATTGTGATAGGCATATGTCGGCAGCGCTCCTCCTGCAGAACGAACAGGAGTTACTGTAACTATCTCCAGACTGTACTTCTGTGCAGTTTCCCGTTCTACAACAAGCGCGCGATTTAGATGCTCACAGCATTGAAATGCAAGGGAAATGCCGATTCTCTCCTGAAATCCTTTCAATTCTTCAAAGAGAACCTGTGCTACCTCCATTGTACCCGATGTACCAATCCGCGAGCCCATCACTTCGCTCGTACTACAGCCAACAACAAACAATTGTCCGGCCTCTAGAGAAGCTTGCTCTTGAAAATCGGAAAGCACTGCTCGTATTTGCTGTCTTACTTGTTCTAAATCAACCATCACGATTCTTCCTTTCGTGGGAATTGGTTCCACAAATTATATCACGCTTGCTGTATACATAAAAGCAAGAAACATCTCCATTTTTTCTACAGGGAACGCAGCTTTTTTACTCTGCCTCGTACGTTTTAATTTTGCCAATACGATTTTCATGACGTCCGCCTAGAAACTCCGTCGTCAGCCAAACCTCAGCAATATCCCGTGCCAAGCCCGGCCCAATCACGCGCTCTCCCATCGCCAGCATATTGGAATCATTATGCTCACGCGTTGCCTTCGCACTAAATGTGTCATGCACAAGCGCACAACGAATACCTTTTACCTTGTTAGCTGCGATAGACATACCAATGCCTGTACCACAAATTAAAATACCTCTGTCCACCTCGCCTTTTGCAACCATTTCAGCTGCCGGAAACGCAAAATCAGGGTAATCGACAGACCCAGCTGCACATTCACAGCCAAGATCAATATACTCCATACCAAGCTCTTCTAATAAGTTTATAATTTCTTTACGGATATTCACGCCACCGTGGTCAGATGCTACTACTACCTTCATGCATGGTCCCTCCAAATATATTCTCCCTACACCCTATTATACACGCCCGCCGTCTTCACCGGCTTGATTTTTCACAAAACGCTGCAGCAGCTCCTTCAATTCATTCAAGGTCTCTCTATAAACTTCGAGCGAGCCGCCGTATGGATCAGAAATATCACGATCCATGCGATCTATATATTCATACAGCGTATGCACCTTCTCCTCTAACATTGGATAATATTGCACAATTGTCTGCTTATGACCTCTCGTCATCGTTAATACAATATCTGCCCATTGCAGCAATTCCTCTGTTAGCTGCTGGGAAATGTGGTTGAGCTCTATTCCTTGTTCCTTAAGCGCCGTTTTGGCATGCGCAGAGGCATCGCTGCCCGCATTTGCAAATACACCGGCTGACTTCACCTCAAAGAGCTCCTTCCCATGATGACGAAGAACTGCTTCTGCCATCGGACTGCGGCATGTATTACCCGTACACACAAACAATATGCGTTTCATCCCATTTCCCCTTTCTTAGGTTTGGTTGTTTCATTTTGTCTCAATCGTTATAATCTTTTCCTGCCTGTAAAAATTGGTCACACATTTCATATTATTTTCATCATACAGCACAAGAAGGTGTGTTGTTAAGCAGAAAAAGCTATCCGTTTACACGAACAGCTTTTTTGAAAGATATCTAACATCTCTTTCCTCCACGGCAAGGAATATATGGGATGCTCCATTTGTGTATAAATCGTCGTATATCTTGCTTTAACGCATTTTTCATGCTCAAACAAATCACTTCTATTCCTATATTTTTTGCATAAGACAAGAATCTAAAGAATATACTTTTTACAAGTCACTTGACAAAAGTAAGTTAAGAAACATATTATTACTTACGTAAGATAAGTTAATAAACTTTTAGGAGGATTACAACATGATGGACACAGGTCTCTTAATTATTCGCTTAGTTGTGGGAATTCTATTTATAGGGCACGGCGCGCAAAAGCTGTTCGGCTGGTTTGGCGGCTACGGCTTAAAGGGAACCGGCGGCTGGCTGGAATCAATCGGTGTAAAGCCGGGTGTGTTTATGGCATTCTTGGCAGGAGCAGGCGAGCTTGTCGGCGGTTTATTATTTGCAGCAGGTGTATTTACATGGGCAGGTGCTGCTCTTATTACGATTACAATGCTTGTTGCAATATTTACAGTTCATATTAAAAATGGATTATGGAGTTCGCAAAACGGCTTTGAGTTTAACCTTGTTTTGATTGCAGCAGCCATTGGGGTAGCACTTATCGGTCCGGGCGCCTATACTTTATTCTAAAACAAATATCTTCCGGCAAAAAATCAAACCGATTTTACTTCCGGCGAGAGTAAAGGTATTATGAGGAGGACAAATAAATGCAGCACATTTTTCAAAAAGGGACAAATGAAACAACATTGCTTTTACTTCACGGAACAGGAGGAACGGAACGGGATTTGCTTCCGCTCGCTGAAATGATTTCTCCTTCCTCCAACGTACTGAGCGTACGCGGCAATGTACTGGAAAATGGGATGCCCCGCTTTTTCCGCAGACTGGCTGAGGGTGTCTTTGATATAGAGGATTTAGTATTTCGCACGAAAGAATTGAAGGAATTTTTAGATGAAGCAGCTGTAAAGTATGAGTTTGATCGCAGCAAAATCGTTGCGATCGGTTATTCAAACGGTGCCAATATTGCGGGCAGCCTATTATTTCATTATGAGAATGCCCTGCAAGGAGCGATCCTCTTTCATCCAATGGTACCAAGACGAGGCGTAGCCCTTCCTGCCTTAAACGGAACGCCGATTTTCATCGGGGCGGGAGACAATGACCCGATTTGCCCGCCGCAGGAGACGAACGATTTAACAGCATTGCTGCAAGGTGCCGGTGCAGATGTACAATTATATTGGCATTCATTTGGCCATCAGCTGACGCGCGGTGAGGTAGATGCGGCAAAGATTTGGTTTGATGAGAAGCTTTGAGGGAAAGGTTCGGTAGATGCCGAACCTTTTTTGCACTTTAAGGGGTAGCGTTAGGAAAATGCAGATTTACAACGTTAAGGAATTCCAATATAAAAAGCCCAATTCCTCAGCATTTAAAATTGAGAAATTGAGCTTTTTTCGTTATCCCATAAATGCGTTCTTTAATAGAATAACAGATTAGTTTCTAGCTTCATCGAATGGAAAAGAAAGATCATTTCTTTAAAATATTACCAAATTATGTTCTCTGTAAATTTTGACCATATTTAGGTGAAATGAGTACGATTTATAAAAACACCATCAAGTTCTCCATAGGAAAACATTTCTTGTAGCTTTCATTGTTAGTTGCCTTTTTCTATATGTAAAAATCTATAGATTCTCACTATATCTCAATAATCAGCGTTTTCTAAAGGATCATCCTTGCAATGGATGAAGCATTTTAGGGCACTTTATATGTGTACAGATTGTCTAGATAATAATTGATATAGAGCTTGCGTACCACAATCGCCTTTTCCTTCATTTTCCAATTGTTCATATAGTGATTTAGCTAGTTTTAGACCCGGAGTTGTTAAATGCATTTCTTCTGCTGATTCAAGGGCAATCTTCATGTCCTTTATAAAATGTTTAATATAGAATCCTGGGTTAAAGTCTCCTGTGATCATCCTAGGAGCTAGATTACTTAGTGACCAACTTCCAGCTGCTCCAGTTTCAATACTTTTTAAGACTGTGCTAGGATCAAGACCAGCTTGCTTTGCATATACTACAGCTTCACAAACTCCAATCATGTTAGAAGCAATTGCAATTTGGTTACACATTTTAGTATGCTGACCAGAACCAGGCTTCCCTTGTAAAACAATATTAGTTCCCATGAGTTCAAAAATGGATTTCATAGCTTTGAAATCTTCTTGGTCACCACCAACCATAATAGCTAATCTAGCTTCTCTTGCACCCACATCTCCACCTGATACTGGGGCGTCTAAAGAGTGAATACCTTTTTCTTTAGCTGCTTTATAAATTTTCCGAGCTAAAATAGGGCTGGATGTTGTCATATCAATAACATATGTACCTGGTTTTGCAGCACTTAGAATTCCCTGATCTCCTAAATAAATTTCCTCTACATCTTTAGGATAACCAACCATGGTAATAATAATATCTGCTTCCTTAGCTAAATCAGAAACTGTGTCTTTCCAAATAGCTCCTTGTTCTATTAATCCTTTAGCTCTCTCTGGAGTACGATTATAGACAAGAACAGTATGTCCAGCATTTAGAATATGGCTGGCCATACTTTTCCCCATAACTCCTGTTCCAATAAAACCTATGACTGAATTTTTACTATCCATAAAACTACAACTCCTAATCTGTTAATTATTGAAATTTCCAATATTTATTCTACACAAATACAATATAATATTCAATAATTTTGAATTTTTGTAAAAATATGTTGAAAATGTGGATAAATTTAACTAAAATTACAAATGTTTGGTTCTTAATATTGTGATTTTATGGAAAAGTTTATTGTTTTTGTAAAATCAACTAAAAAATGTAATGGAGATGAAAAAATGAGTCAAGCGATCGCAGTAAGAGAAGTTTCTCAGAATGGTGCAGGATCGGGAGTAAATGAAGTTATTATTACGAAAGAACAACGGGGAAAAATTGAAGATTTATTACCTTTGTTTCAAACAAATGATGAAAGCTCTTTACTAAATTCAAGCCACGTTTTTGGATTTATCTTAGAAAACATTATTTGTTCGAACCCAGAAAGTAAACAAAAGATAGAAGAATTCAAGAATTTAAAGAACCATATCTTAGTTATTCGGAATTTCCCTGTAGAAAAAAACTTACCAGCTACTCCCTACACAGGATATTGTAGTTTGGAATCATTACCTTTATCTGTATCAATATCTTTTGGCATGATGAATTTACTTAATGTATGTCCCGTTACTTACAAAGGAGAAAATGATAATCGAATTGTAAGGCATGTTGCTCCTTCTGTTAGTGCAGTTTCTGATATTAGTTCACACGGATCCAAAATAGCATTTGGAATGCACGTTGATAATCCAGATCTTCCTTTAGTCACAGAGCCTATTGATAAACTATCTGGATGTCCGGAATATTTATCGTTGCATAGTTTAAGATTCAATCCAAACGTTCCTACTAAGGTTATGCTTTTAGACGATGTAATTAAAAATTTATCAGCAGATGTTATAGAGGAATTACAAAAACCTCAGTTTAGAGTAAAAAGACCAGACTCTTTCGTTGGTATGAATGTTGAGGGTGATAGCTTACCTGTTCTTTCCAAAGATGAATCTCTAGAATTCATATCTAGATATGATAAGGAAAATGTATTGGGGAAAAATGAGAAAGCCAACGAAGCATTAAAGGCATTCCAAGATGCAATTGATAACAGCGACAAAATTAATGAATTTATTCTTCAACCTGGAGACTATGTTATTTTTCGTAATCAAAAAACTTTACATGCTAGGGATGGGTTTGTACCGGAATTTAATGGACTCGATCGATGGATGATAAGAATGTTCGGATTAAAAGATTTGAGCAGAGGAGTTCCTGTGAAAAATAATATTCCTTATGTATTAGAAGCATAATTTTTAAAAAGTGCCATAACGAGTTTGTGTTAGTATATCTAAGGTTGAAATTCTTTTTCAACCTTAGATATAGGCGGGAAATAAATTAATTCCTAAAAGCCGTATTAGTACAGAGCTCATATGAATTACCGGAGAATCCTTTTGCTACTTAAAAAATCATAAGATAGGTGAGTATAGTGACAGATATATTATACGATGGATTAACATTAACAATTATTTTATTTTTTTGCTGCTTTCTAGCAGGATTTATTGATAGTATTGCAGGCGGTGGGGGCTTAATTATGATACCAGCATTTCTTTTATCCGGTATACCCGCACAAACTGCATTAGCTCAAGAGAAATTAGTAGGTACTATAGGCACAGTTGTAGCTATTACGAATTATATGAAGAGCAAGAAAATTGTTTGGAAGGTCGTTGGATCTGGGATTGTATTCGCACTCATCGGGGCATATGTAGGCGCAAAACTAATCTTATTTTTTGATGAAGAATTGGTAGGAAAATTAATAGTTTTCTTATTTCCAATCGGGCTCTTTTTTACAATTTTACCCAAAAAACAATCTCAAAAGAATAATCTAACTTTATCTAACGTTAAATCCATATTTATAACCCTGTTTATTGTTTGCTTCTCCGCTGGTTTTTATGATGGTTTTTTTGGACCTGGTACAGGGAGTTTAATGATTATCTTATTCCATTATATTTTAAAGTTTAACCTGGTTGAATCATCAGCTACTTCAAAGATTTTTAACTTTGCCTCTAATGTAGGAGCATTAATCGCTTTCGTATTGGCAGGTAAAGTACTATTACTAAAGGGTATTCCAATGATTCTTGGAAACATACTAGGGAACTATCTAGGCAGTCGTTTAGCTATTAAAAAAGGAGATACTATTATTCGAACTACACTTATTGCATCGTTATCCTTATTATTTCTGTCTTTAATCTATAAATATTTTATAGGGGAGTTCGTAGGGAATTTTATTGCATCCTATTTTTAATCCATATTTATAAATTTAGATATAGGATATTACACTCCTAGATATAAATAAGACTACTAAAAAGATCTTTAAGAAATCTCTTATAAATTTTCAAGTAAGCTAAGATCATAAACGTAATTTTCTTAGCTTACTTGATTTGGAGAAATTACTTCAAATTAATAAAGAAAGTTACAACAATCCCTCGAAAAAAAGTCTCAAAAACAGAAGTTTTTAAGACTGAATGATTTATGATTCGATCAACTGTTCACTTACTGTGAACTACTGGTATTGCTTTTAGACTAATAAACTATAAAGTTAAATATACCTTAGCTCATTATTTACTCTGAGAAACTAGTAACAAAATCGTGTATTTTCTTAAGTCCCAACGAATGGGTGTCTATCTCACCTAACAAATGCAGATTTTCTTCAATAACCTGAACGATAGCGCTTCCTACAACTACCCCATCACATAGCTCAGAGATTTTTTGATATTGATTCCGATTGGATATTCCAAAACCAACAACGATAGGTAAATCTGTAACACTTCTTATCGAGGAAATTACCTCCCCAATCCCCTGGTGAACTTCCTCACGGACTCCTGTTACACCAAGAGAAGATACACAATAAATAAATCCCTTCGCTTGCTTCACAATCTGTTCAATCCGATCCTTTGACGTAGGTGCTACTAAGGGGATATAGTGAATCTCATACATAGAGCAGAAGGAACGTACCGTTGCGCTTTCCTCTATGGGTAAATCAGGAATAATAACCCCGTTAATCCCACTATTCTTCATTAAAGAAAAAGCTGTATCAAATCCGATTTGTAAAAGAGGGTTGTAATACGTAAATAAGACAAATGGAACATGAATACCAGCCTTTCTCGCTTCCTTTGCTACATTGAACACATCGAATATTGTCACTCCATGTTTAAGCGCTCTTTTTGCAGCTCGTTGAATTACGGGGCCATCAGCTAAAGGATCAGAATAAGGAACTCCTAACTCGATGATACCGGCACCAGCATTTTGCAACTCGAGTAAGATCTCGATAGTTGTTTGAAGATCCGGATCACCAACAGTAATAAACGGAATAAAGGCAGTTTGATTTCTCCCTTTCAATTGATTGAAGGTTTGATCAATTAGATTCATTTTTAACACCTCCAATATATTTCATGATTGATTCCATGTCCTTATCGCCTCTTCCCGAAATATTAACAACTAAAATATGATCTTTTGGAAGTGCAGGGGCAGTTTTCATACATTCAGCTACAGCATGAGAACTCTCTAAAGCAGGGATAATTCCTTCTACTCGACTCAAAGTTTGAACGGCGTGTAATGCTTCCTTATCTGTAATAGAACGATACTGCACACGCCCCACATCTTTTAAATAAGAATGCTCTGGCCCTACCCCCGGATAATCAAGTCCTGCGGAAATAGAGTAAGCTTCCTTTACTTGGCCAAACTGGTCTTGTAGTAGGTAACTCATTGATCCTTGAAACACGCCGGGGGTTCCTTTTGTTAAAGAAGCAGCATGTTTTTCTGTTTCTATACCTTTTCCCCCTGCCTCTACCCCAATTAGACGCACATCTGTATTTTCTAAGAAAGGATAAAATATACCGATCGCATTACTTCCACCGCCGACACAGGCGATGATCGTATTCGGCAAACGCCCTTCCTTAGTAAGGATTTGTTCCTTTGTCTCATCCCCAATAACTCGCTGGAAGTCCCTTACCATCACTGGATAAGGATGGGGGCCTGCAGCAGTTCCAAATAAAAAGTAGGTGTCTTCTACGTGTGCTACCCAATAACGAAGCGTCTCGTTTCCAGCATCCTTTAATGTTTTAGAACCTGAAGTCACAGGTACTACCTCGGCCCCTAATAGCTGCATCCGGTACACATTGATTTGTTGCCGTTTAATATCCTCCTCTCCCATAAAGATTTTGCACTCTAATCCTAAAAGAGAAGCAACCGTAGCTGTAGCCACCCCGTGTTGGCCAGCTCCTGTTTCAGCAATAATCTTCTTTTTCCCCATCCGTTTAGCCAATAAAGCTTGAGCAATGGTGTTGTTAATCTTATGAGCACCTGTATGATTTAAATCTTCTCGTTTAAGATAAATTTTTGCTCCACCTAAGTACTCAGTCAATCTCTTTGCATAATACAAGGGAGTTGGCCTTCCTGAGTATTCCTGAAGGAGTTGTTTCACTTCTTCAATAAAATCAGGATCTTTTCTGTACTGAAGAAAGGAATTTTCCAATTCTTTCAATGCATACATCAGTGTCTCTGGGACAAATCCCCCTCCATACTTACCAAATTTACCATTAGTAGATGTTTCTTGAGTAATCATGTCCTTGCTTCCTCCCTTTAAATAAAAATAAACCCTCTATGTCGTGTAGAGAACAGCGTAGAGAGAATCTAATTTTCATAGACAAAGAACTCATAAATAATTATTTTCCACTCAGATATCTTTAGTTATCTAGGCCTTTGCTCTTTGCTATTACTCAATCTTATAAGAAATAATTGTAAATACTGTAATATCATTCTATAATCAACTTAACAAAAATTCAATAATGAACATTTGTTCAAACAGGAGGATGAAGGAATGTATGAAATGATGGAAGAAAGAATTCGTATGATTGTCAAAGTAAGTACGTTATATTATATCGATGGTTTAAATCAACAAGAGATCGCTGAACGATTAGGAATTTCTCGACCACAAATTAGTCGGATGTTAAGTACAGCTCGATCAAAAGGAATTGTTCAGATTAGTATTAAAGATCCTTTTTCTGAGGAACATCAGATAGAACGTGCACTCATTGAAACATTCGGGATTAAAAATGCAGTCGTTGTTAACGTTCCTGGAGCAGATAAGCAACTCCTTGATCAACATCTTGCTCAGTCAGGTGTAGAACTACTAGAGTCTGTTTTAAGAGATCAGGACATCGTTGGCGTTATGGCCGGTAGAAGTATTGCAGAGGTTGGTACCGAACTTGGTTACTTCTCACGGAAAAATATGCAATTCGTTCCTCTCATTGGGGGATGGGGTGCCGAAGGATCGGAGTGGCATGCGAATGCAAATGCAAGGGTGTTTGGTGAGAAACTAAAGTCAAAGTATTGGATTCTTAACGCCCCGGCTATCGTTGGTTCACAACAAGCTCGTGACATTCTTATGGCGGAACAAGATATTAACGAAGTTATCAAACTAGGAAAAAAATCCACGGTAGCTTTAATTGGTATCGGGCAGGTTTCCGAGGATGCAACCATTGTAAGCTCGGGCTATTTTAATCAGGATGACATTTACAATATTCATGCAAAAGGGGCAGTAGCAAACATCTGTACATCTTTCCTTGACGAAAAAGGAAACGTAATTCCTTACGAGGAAGAAAATCGTATGATTGGATTATCCGCATCGGAAATGAGACGAGCTAAAAATGTAATCGCCTTTGCAAGTGGACATGATAAAGTAGCAGCCATTCTGGCAGCACTACATGGAAAATGGATTGACGTACTTGTAACAGATATATCAACCGCAAATGCACTTTTAAAAAGAGAATAATCTCAGAAAGATACCACTTTCATTAAAGACCTCAAAGATAAAAATAGGCTATTATTGCCCCCTTTCCTCTAGGGTTAGCGTCAGGAACATGCGGATTTACAATGTTAAGGAAATTCCAATATTAAAAAGCCCAATTCCTCAGCATTAATATTGAGAAGTTGGGCTTTTTCGTTACTATAGTGATAGGTAAGCTTTTGAAGTTATCGCCAGCTTTTCCCCCACCTCATACCGTACGGGCGAGTTTCCCCGCATACGTCCAGTTCGTAAATTCTCATGCCTATTAGCCGAGCTTATAACCCGCCTTTTCTTACTAAACAGCGTGCCATTCGACGCAGGGGGAGCCTTTCAGATCGTTACCTCCTCATTCGACTCTTCGACATAACCCTTCAGTTTTAGAAATTTAAAACTGCCTGACCTTTACCGAAATTGTGTGACCACATTTCATTTGAGCCAAGAACATTTCGCATCCATAAACGCACCTGTTTGTTGAATAAGAAAAACTTCCTGTCTAGACTGCTAATTTTAAGCTTTAATATTAACAATCATTTCATCAAACAGTTCACCGTTTATAAATGAAGTTTCCATAATCCTACGGAATCAAATCCCGCACCTGAGTGACTATGACCTTTTATATTTTCGCCAAGAGGAACTAAAGTTTCATCTTTTAACATTATAGGATCAATTTTTTCTTTATCTCCTTGTTTAAAGGCTTTTACTTCCCATTTTCTATAGGATATATTACTTGGTCCCCAGAAATGCCACATCCACTTCTGACTATTTTCATTTCCCATTGTTGCGCTTCCAATGATGCCTATTTTTCCTTCTTTACCGAGTATTTCCGTACTTAGTAGAAAGAGTTGTAATTTTGACAATCAGGAAATTTTAGGAATACAGTATAAGCACAATTACCCCTCTACCTTCGCCCAATGGCGAGTTTTCTTTATGCCCATCTTTTTCAAATTGCTTTTCGACGAATATAGAATAGTCCCGCAGCGAAAAAAAGAAGAAAGCTGCCGCAAATTGCAAAGATAAGCGACTCAAATGAGGTAAAAAAGCCTCCCCACGGTCCATCTTCCTTAGGGAGCATAGTCAAAAACGGCTGCACCCACGGATAATAGGGAGCATACTGCTTGGAATTAGCTACTAGGATGTTAGGAAGCGTAAAGATTACATTTAGGGCAAGCGGTGCGGCAAAGCTTGACCATGCGATGGATACAAAAAGCAAAAGGGCAGCGAGAGGAAGTGTGGAAATCCACCCTCCCGCTAAGCTCTTCCACAGGGCTTCCAGCGGAATAGGATCTGTAAATCCTTTTACTGCTCCAACTATCATCCAGCTGATCCCGAAAAGAAGCTGATTGACAGCAATTAGCAACGCAATCACAATAAATTTAGCTAAATAGACATGCTCGCGGCGGACAGGAAGACTCAACAGCTGCTTCCAGCCGCCGTGAAGGTGCTCATATCTGCAAATAAAGCTTGCCAGCACTCCAATCATGAGCGGCAGCAGTAAAAGAGAGTGTGTTAGCGACATAGCTAATAAAGACGCAAGCCACTTATTCGATCCTGATAACAAATCACTCGACGCCAAGCCAACCACCCCGGCAAAGATAGGGCTTATAAAAAGAAGGGATAAAATCCTCGTTTTTCTAATTTTAAAATACTCTGTCGCAATAAGAGACCAAAGCATTACTTCACGTCCTTCCTTTGAAAGTCAACGATGCCGGCAAGCAGAATAACAGCCCCCGTCAAAAGCCCGGCCAAAACGAATTTATCCTGGTCTTGCCCTGCCTGCATTAGCGGCCACTTCCAAATTACCCAGTCTGGTGCGTAATAGGCGTACAGAGAACATACGCTGCCCAGAATACCAAAGGAAAGCGGATAAGCTTGGTTTTGGATCGTAATCGAAAGCCAGACCTGTATTGCAAGGATAGGCATTCCTGCTAAAAGGGGATAGAAGCTGTTTTTATAAATCAGGAGAAGCGGGAAGCTATAACCAAATTTCAAACAGACCCCTAAGATAATCGTTCCGATAAATAATAGAGCGCAGGATAGCAGCAGCATGAAAAATACAATAATAAATTTGGATGAAAATACATCCCTTCGTCTAACCGGCAAGCTCAATAGCTGTTTCCAGGAGCTTGTTTGATGTTCAATATTTGCGATTTGCGAAGCAAGAATCGTCATTCCCAGCAATAGGGCAGGCGTGACAAACATATTTATATTTTGGATAAGCCCCATCCAAACATCTGGCTGCTGCCTGATTAACCAGTCATACCTCACCCCGTAATTCACCATTTGTAACGAAATAACGCCGAAGGGACCTAGAAAAACAAGCAGCCAAAACCATTTTCTCTTCAGCTTCAGCAAATCAGCTTGCAGAATGTCCAGCATGCCGCAGATCCCCTCCACTCGTCAATTCAAGAAAAATCTCTTCTAGCGATTTCCTTTCCTCCTCCACACGATAGACAGAGATATCGTTGTGAATAAGTGTATGGATAACCTCGGCAACATTCTCATCCTTGCTCTCTTCGAGATAAAGTGCCCGATTGTCTTGGCGAACAACAATTCCTTTCGTTAAGAGGAGTGCCCTTGCCCTTTCGGTATCTTGTACGCGAAGCTTAATTTGGGATCTCGCTCTATTTCTAAGCACTTCAATATTATCTTGAAAAATGAGATTTCCTTTTAAAATAATTCCAACCTTCGAAGCCATTTGATCAATTTCCGAAAGTAAATGACTTGAAACTAAAACAGTTATTCCATAGCGATTAGGCATGCTCTTAATCAAATCACGGATTTCATGGATTCCAGAAGGATCCAAACCATTTGTCGGTTCATCGAGGATAAGCAGTTCAGGATTTCCTAACAATGCAGATGCAATTCCCAGCCGCTGCTTCATTCCGAGGGAGTATTCCTTTACCTTTCGATTCGCATCTGCTGTTAACCCTACAATATTAAGCACTTCATCAATCCGGCTTTTTTGCACTTGAAGAACTTTTCGAATGGCTTCTAAATTCTCTCGCCCCGTCAGATGGGCATAGTAAGAGGGGGATTCAACTAATGAACCAATCTTCCGCAGTGCATGTAAATAGTTTCCTTTCACATCATTGCCAAACAATTCAATGGATCCGGAAGTCGGCTTCATTAAACCAAGAAGCATACGGATTGTGGTTGTTTTCCCTGATCCATTCGGTCCCAAAAAGCCATAAATCTCACCTTTTTTAATAGATAAATTGATTCCATTCACAGCTGTTTTTCCTTTAAAGCTTTTTATTAAATTAGTTGTTTGAATAACCATATGTTCCTTCACTTTAATCACCTCTATAGCTATCATAGAGCGCTGTATTTAAAATAAAGGTACCAATTTGTTTAAAAATAGTTTAAAAGGCACTCGAGGAAATAGAGTGCCTTTTTTAACCGCTTTTTTTAATTGTAATACTTGTTCCTGTATTAGCAGAATCAATTTCTAAAGATAAACCCATTTCACGTACCATTAAATTCACGATCACCATGCCTATTCCAATGCCTTTTTGGGAACTCTTTTCAGAGAATCCTTTTCCTTTATCCTGAATAATAATTTGATCTTTTATGACTATTATCTTAACGTACTTACCTTCGCCAGCGTGACGAAGTACATTTTGAAGCAGGTTATCAATAATCCGTTCCAGCCAGCTGCGGTCAATTAACCAATGAAACTCCTCATCTGTTATATCCACTACTATCTCCATTCCATTTTGCTCTAGAACCGGATACCAACTTGCAATGCTGCTTCGAATGAGACGATTTATCTCCGTAGCAGCCGGCCGGAAAGGATACTTACCGCTCGATAATAGTGTATATGACAGCAGGTTTTCGATGAGGCTGCTTAAGAAATCAATCCTTTGGTCAATACTCGCCAACACTTCCTTGCCTCTAGTCGTTAGTGCCTCCTGCCTCATGGAAGTCAGGTGTCCGCGAATAATAGTAAGAGGTGTTCTAAGGTCATGGGACAGATTGGCAATCAATTCACGCCGTAATTTTTCTTCCTGTTTCTCACGCTCGCGGCCTTCTCCTAATTCTTTTACCATCGCATTAAAGCTCTCTTCAAGCTGGCCGATTTCATCGTTTTTTGAAATTGCAACCGGCAGCGGGATGCCTGATTGATGCCTGTCCTGCATGGCAGCTTGTAAACGTATTAACCGTTTACGTATCTTGTTGAAAAATAGCGATGAAAACAAAATAAATAAAATGAAAGTCACACAGAAAAAAGAGATAAAAAAATAGTCATATCCATTTGGAAGACGCTGAATCGGCGGATCCAGCAAAATACGGTCTACTTTAATCACCATAAACCCGGCAGATGGATCTTCCCCTAAAAATGCGATAACGGTGAATGGATCTGCATCTATACTATCCTTCATAAATTGAATTGTATAAGGGACAGACCACTGTGCAGGAAGCTCATCCTTATACGAAAATGTATCCCGTGTTTTTCCCATGCGGTCAACCCAAAACATTTGGGAATCACTGTACGTTTCATGAAGGGCCTCCAGCCTTCCCTGTATTTCCTCATCTGTTTTCCCTGCTAGCTTTTGAGCCTCTTCATGCCACATGCGTTCCAACTCATTGTAGCCTTTGTATGGCGTCTTTTCCTTCTTCAGTAGAATAGTAGGTACATATGTAATAAGGGATGCAAATGGTATTGCAATAGGAATAAACAAAATCGCTGTTAGTACAATTAAAGTGAATTTGAAGAGCAGTGAGTCATACCACTTCATTGCTTTACCCGATAACCAATCCCGCGAATGGTTTCAATAATTTCAGGATTTGAAGGATTCTTTTCAATTTTTTCACGCAAAAAACGAATATGTACCATCAAAGTTTTATCACCTTCAATATACGGTTCTCCCCATACTCCTTCAAATAGCTGTTCCTTCGTTAAAATTTGATTTAAATGGCGCAAAAAATAGTTAAAAATTTGAAATTGTTTACCTGTCAAAATAATCTCTTCGTTTGTTAGCGTGTTGATAATACTATTTTTCGCTTGGTCTATCTCTAAGTGGCGCAATTGTAATACCGGTGATAATAATTTATTATATCTTCTCAAATGCACTTCAATGCGCTTTGCCAGCTCATCGGGATGAAAGGGTTTCGTCAAATAATCATCAGCAAATTCCAATCCCTCCAGCTTATCTTCAATTGCCCCTCTTGCCGATAGCATAAGAATTGGGACTTGAGGATACTTATTTTTTAGTCGTCTGCCCAAGGAAAAGCCATCCAAGCCAGGCAGCATGACATCCAAAATCATTAAATCATATCGATCTAAATGATGAGAAAGCTCTAATCCTGAAGTATGCCACTCTACTGTATAGCCTCTAGACTCCAAATCTTTTTTTACCCAGCTCCCAATTTCCAGATCATCCTCTAAATATAAAATATTCATAAATAACCCCCGGTTTTTTCCTTTATTTTACACGAAGCACTTACCGGAGAGTATACATTTTGACCATTATCCTTATTGAAGCGATATTTCACATAATATTGTTCAAACATCTTTGCCTGGCGAGAAGCTAAAGCAATATGGCCCCCATACCGTACACAAGCGGAAACAGATTGCTTCATCGGCCAACAAAAAAAACGGCACGCCCATGGTGCCGTTTTTTCATATAGGAAATAATAGCTTTAATCCAAACCCAATGAGAATGCTTCCGCCAAGAAGTTCCCCGTATGTACCAAACCAATTCTTCACGTGGTTCCCAAGCAGAAGGCCTGCCCATGTAAGAAGCATGCTGACTGCACCAAAAATGATAATCGTCGCTAATGTACGGGCACCATAAATCCCGAGGCTTAAACCGACAGAGAAGCTGTCCAAGCTCACGCTGAGCGAAAATAAAATAAGTCCGAAGCCAACCGGAGCCATCTTGCTGTCTTCTTCCCCGAACAACGACGAATAAATAATATGGAATCCTAATGCCATGAGAAGCATACCGCCTGCTACTGTAGAAACGGAACCGAATTGCTCTGATAGAAACCGTCCAATTATCATCCCCAATAAAGGCATAATTACATGAAAAATACCAATTACGATGCCTATGTAAAACATTTGCCTCAGCCGCATGGAGATCATGCCCATACCGAGGCTGACCGAGAATGCATCCAGCCCTAAAGCAAATGCCATAATAATGAGTGTCATCAGCTCCCCAAATACATGTCGAATGTCCATACCTTCCCCCCTTGGACTTGCTACTTAAAGATATGCAGCGCCAAGGACGGATAGAAGCTATTTTTCAGAGAGAATGCGGCGACCGGCAGCCTTTGTAAGACGGTTCATAATCGCAATGCCAATTCCTTCATTCGGGAATGCTTCGCTGTAAATCACATCGACCCCAGCTTCGTTAAATGAACGCAGCACATCATATAGATGAGCGGCAACAGTCGCCAAATCGGAGCGCCGCCCGCATGGAATCACGGCATCCGCCTCATAGAGGCTTTGGTTCTCTTCTGTTGTCAGTACGCCAACGCGAAGACCTTCCTCTCTTCGCCGTCTCACGAGCTCCTGTAAAAATTCTCTCGAGCCCTCTACAATCGTGAGCGGAGCCTCTGGTGCGTAATGTGTATATTTCATACCTGGCGACTTTGGCGCCTTCGTTTCGTCCTTTAAAGCTGGATCCAATAGAACTTGTCCAACTGCCTCCTCAAGCTGCTCCTTTGTAATGCCGCCTGGACGCAAAATAACCGGAATGTCTCCTGTGCAATCAAGCACAGTAGATTCAACGCCGATACCGGTCGGGCCGCCATCTACAATACCAGGGATTCTCCCATTTAAATCCTCGTACACATGAGAGGCAAGCGTCGGACTCGGACGTCCGGAGCGGTTCGCACTCGGAGCTGCAACTGGAACATTCGCCTGCCGAATAAGCGCTAAGGCAAGCGGATGATCCGGCATGCGCACTGCCACTGTGGATAAACCGGCTGTTACCTTGTCAGATACACTGCTCTTCTTTGGAAACAGCAACGTAAGAGGGCCAGGCCAAAACAGCTGCATAAGCGTGTCTGCGGCTGGCGGAATATATGCTGCCAGGTTATCTAACTGCTCCTTGGAAGCAATATGAACGATTAGAGGGTTATCGCTTGGTCTCCCCTTTGCTGCAAATATTTTTGCAACTGCCTCATCGCTTGTCGCATCCGCTCCTAGTCCGTATACTGTCTCTGTAGGAAATGCAACTGTCTCTTTTTGTCGTAAAAGCGCAGCAGCCTCCTCCAATTGTGGATAACCATTTTTATTTTCCACATTTTTATCCACAACCCATACTTTTGTGTTCATAATCCTTCACATCCCTTTTTCTTTCATAATCCCTTATTTCTTCAGTGTACTATGAAGAAACAAGGAAGCACAAACAAGGTTTATCCACAAAATGTGGATAAACCTTGTTAATTTGTGGATATCTTTGTGAATAGCTGACAATTCAAAATAAAGGAATTTTCCCTTTTTATGCTGCCTGCAAAATGCTCCAGCGAAGCAATTTCATCTGGAACATGGCCTTTATCCACAGGTTTGAATCCGAACAGCCTAAAAAGCGGTACCGAGCTTTTGCTATTTGTCACTAAATATAAATCCTTAATTCCAAGCTGATGCAGCTGCTCTAAAAACATTTGAAGAAACCCTAGCAGCTGCATTTGATCCACATTTGGCGAGAAAACGAGCGACCGCAGCAGCGCTGCTGCACCTGCACGTTCATATCCGACTACCGCTTGTATTGCGCCCTCTTCCTCTAACAGCATAAACTGGGCATACATACTTGGAATGCGTACATCATGCATATGTACTTGTCCAAGAAAAGCAAGTAAGTTATCCACATCCTGTTTTGCCGCAAACCGCATGTCAGCCATTTCATATCCCCTCTCGCATCATCATTACGAACTACTATATGCGGAGGGGACATAAAATAGAACCTATTTAGAAAAAAGAGAGGAAAATACTTCTGCGATAAAGAACTTCACCTTTGGTTCTTCCTCTTCCTTTACCTCAACTGTCTTTGACTGCTCCTTCTTATCTAACTCCTCCGGTTCAGGCTGTTCCTCAGCTTTTTCCTTCTTCGCTTCAGAAGCCTCCTCCTGAACTTTGGATTCCTTTCTATCTGTTGATTTTGTTTCTGCCCTTACAGCATTTTTTGTTTCTGCTTTTTTCTCTGCTTTTTTCTCTGCCTTTGTCTCTTCTACATTCTTTTCTTCTTGCTCAGGCTGCTCGTTTTCTGCATCCTCCTGCACCGCTGTCTTTTGCGGTTCCTCAGACACTGCTTCTTCTTGCTCTTTCTCTTTTGCAGATACCTCTGCTGCTTTAGCCGTCTGCACATCCTTCTGTGCAACAGCCGTACCGCTTGAGAAGTCTAGGAAGCATAACGGCGGAAACAACACGCACCACCAGTTTGCCCCTTCACCTTCCCCAAGCTTCACTAGCACCGCTTCGTATTCTCCTGCGGGATAGAGAAAATTGCCGTATACCTTCGTCGGAAACTTAACATGCTTTCCAAATTCTACTGTAAAGGACTGATTGCTTTTCTCTTCTCTTAATGTCTTCTCAACTGTTTCCTCTAGCTCTGGGAGGCGGCTTTGAATGATGCGGCGCGCATCGTCTATCGACTTTAGGTCTGCAACCCAAGTGTCAATTTGCGCCTTTACGCGATCGCGAACCTTTCTTTTTAAAGCCTGGTCCTCTTCGGAATCACTATTAGCCAAAATACGAAGGCGAATGGCCTCGTCCGGAATCACCTTTTGCTCAGTTGCTTCCACTTTTGTATATCCGAAATGCGCCATCATTTGTGCGCCGATTACCATCAATAAAAGAAATGCGATAATTTGCTTTTTCATTCTCCCCACACCGTCCCTTCAGTAAAACAGTGTAGACACAATTCAGACAATCTAAACTAGCAGATTGAGAAACTAGCATAAAAAATTTAAATCCAGTTTTTTCGGAGGAAAAGAGCGTCCGACATGCATGAACGCCCACGCTCTTTCCTTAATTCTAGAGCCTTTAAATATCTGCAAATACCATCCGGTCTTTTCCGTTTATATCAAAAACAACCTCGACAGCAGCCGTCTTAAAGGTTTGCTGCAGCATATTCTTTACCGCTTCTCCTTGCCCGGCACCTACCTCAAACGCTACAATTGCCCTTTCCCGGAGCACAAGCGGCAGCTCCGTCATAAAGCGGCGGTAAAAATCCAAGCCATCATCCCCGCCTACAAGAGCGCGCACCGGCTCGTGGTCCCTTACCACTGTAGACAGCTCCTGCCACTCTTCATACGGAATGTAGGGCGGATTGGAAACGACCACATCCAGCTTCTTTCCTTCTTGTATAAACGGCTGCAATAAGTCGCCATGATAGAAGGTTATATTCGCACCGAGGTGCTCGGCATTTCTTTTCGCCACCTCAATGGATTGGGGTGCAATATCAACTGTTGATACATGCAGGCCCGGATGTTCAAGCGCAAGCGTAATCGAAATCGCGCCGCTGCCTGTTCCAATATCGGCAACCTCAATTGAAGCAGAGCCAAATTTCTTTTGGATACGCTCTAGCACACCGAGTACAAGCTCTTCCGTCTCCGGCCGCGGGATGAGTACCTCTTCATTCACGAAAAATGTCCGGCCGTAAAAGGATTCAACGCCCGTTATATATTGCACAGGAACCCCATCTCCATGCTTGGCTACCGCATCGGAGAATGCTTGCTGCTGCCTATCGGTTAACTCTTCTCTCATATTCATTAAAAGGCCGGTTTGATTGGTCCCCAGTACATAGCAAAGCAGTAGCTCCCCCGCATTTTCATCGCGCCCTTTCTCCCGCAAAAAAGAAGAAGCCCATTTGAGGGCTTCGTACACGCGCATTATAGTGCGGACTCCATTTTCTTCGCTTGATCTTCCATGATTAGGGCATTAATGAAATCATCTAGCTTACCTTGGAGGATTTGATCAAGCTTTTGAATCGTTAAGCCGATTCGGTGGTCCGTTACACGGTTTTGCGGGAAGTTATATGTGCGAATGCGCTCAGAACGGTCACCTGTTCCAACTGCTTGCTTGCGGTTTTGATCATACTCTGCCTGCGCTTCCTGCTGAAACTTATCATACACGCGGGCGCGTAATACCTTCATCGCTTTTTCCTTGTTTTTAATCTGAGACTTTTCATCCTGACATGATACAACAACGCCTGTTGGGATATGTGTCAAACGAACGGCTGACATCGTCGTGTTTACGCTCTGTCCGCCCGGTCCGCTTGATGCAAACGTATCAACACGAATATCCTTATCATGGATTTCAATCTCTACCTCTTCCGCTTCCGGCAGTACTGCTACCGTTGCTGTAGACGTATGAATGCGTCCGCCGGATTCTGTTTCCGGTACACGCTGTACGCGGTGTGCACCGTTTTCGAATTTCATCTTCGAGTATGCGCCCTTTCCGTTAATCATAAAAATAATCTCTTTAAAGCCGCCAAGCTCTGTATAGCTTGCCTCGATTACCTCTGATTTCCAGCCCTGCGCCTCTGCATAACGGCTGTACATACGGTATAAGTCGCCTGCAAATAGAGCTGCTTCATCACCGCCGGCAGCACCGCGGATCTCAATAATTACGTTTTTATCGTCGTTTGGATCCTTTGGAAGCAACAATATCTTAAGGCGCTCCTCTAGCTCCTGCTCCTGCTTCTCAAGGTCAGAAACCTCTTCCTTTACCATTTCGCGCATCTCTGCATCAAGCTTATCCTCAAGCATTGCCTTTGCATCCTTCAATTGCTCGCGTACACTTTTATATTCGCGGTATGCCTCCACTGTCTCCTGAATATCAGCTTGTTCCTTTGAATATTCGCGAAGCTTCTTCGGATCATTTACAATTGCCGGATCACTCAATAGCTCATTTAATTTGTCGTAGCGGTCTTCAACCGCCTGTAAACGATCTAACATATCCTTCACCTCAATCTTCAATTTCTAACAAATAGTATATGGGAGAAAAACAAAGAAAATCAAATAAGTATAAGAAGAGCAAACATGGCTCGTCTTTGCTGCAAGCAGGCCATGGCACCCAAAAGTTATACTTTCTTGCTTTTCAAAAAAACCCGCTATTTGAGCGAGTTTGATTTTACTTTGGTACAATATGACAATGACGACAGCGCGGTTCATATGACTCTGCAGCACCAACTAAAATAACCGGATCATGGAATGATGCAGGTCTTCCATCAATGAGCCGCTGCGTGCGGCTTGCAGGCGCACCGCATACAGAGCAAACTGCCTGCAGCTTTGTTACCTGCTCGGCAATAGCCATGAGCTCAGGAACCTTTCCAAACGGTAATCCGCGGAAGTCCTGATCAAGCCCTGCAACGATCACGCGATATCCGGAATTCGCTAGCTGCTGTACGACCTCAACGATATGGTCATCAAAAAATTGTACTTCATCAATTGCAACTACATCTATTTCTTCCGCTACAGCATCCAGAATTTCAGCTGAAGACGTCACCGCAATGGCTTTTGTCTTTGCACCGTTATGAGATACAACATCCTCTTCACTGTAACGGTTATCTATACTCGGTTTAAATACGATTGCGTATTGTTTGGCAAATTGCGTACGACGCACACGGCGAATCAGTTCCTCGGATTTACCAGAGAACATGCTGCCGCAAATTACCTCAATCCAACCGTTTTGGTTCATTAGGTACATGTGGCGTATCCTCCATCCTTCCTCCGCTAGATGAAAGCGGGAAGAAAAGTGCCCATTTTAATAATCTATGTTATATTCCAGCCTAGCCGCTGGACCAATGAGATTCTACATTACTATATCGCAAAAAAAGCAGGCAAGCGAATATACACTTGCCTGCTTTTATGTCTACATGGATTAAAGACCGTATTTCTTGTTGAAGCGATCTACGCGGCCAGCCGCTGCAGCAAACTTCTGACGACCTGTGTAGAATGGGTGAGAGTCAGAACTGATCTCCACTTTAATTAATGGATATGTTTGACCGTCCTCCCACTCGATTGTTTCATTGGAGTGCTTTGTAGAACCAGTCAAAAATTTGAAACCTGTGTTCACGTCCATGAATACAACCTTTTTATAGTTCGGATGAATTCCTGCTTTCATTCTTGTCATCTCCTTCCGCCCTGAATCTATTTCGAAACAGAGTTTTTCACCATGTAATGCCCCTTCGGCAAAATCTTAGATGAAACACACATGAAGAAATTATAACAACAGTGTATTGAAATTGCAACTACCTGTTTTTTCAAGGAGTAAAACGGCTGCATCCGCTTTTCTATTTACCTTATTGTGACAACGCCTTTGTCTTTTTGCTCTTGTGAGATCAGCTGAAAGAATTCTTCGTTTGATTTTGTTGTTTTGAGCGTGCGCAGGAAGCGGTCCGTGAAGTCGGACATGTCTGTCATTGCCTTGCGAATTGCCCAGAGCTTGTCCAGGTGCTCCTTCGGAATAAGCAGGTCTTCCTTGCGCGTGCCGGAACGGCGAATGTCGATCGCAGGGAAGATACGGCGTTCTGCCAGGCCGCGGTCTAGGTGAAGCTCCATGTTGCCTGTTCCTTTAAATTCTTCATAAATCACATCGTCCATACGGGATCCCGTATCAATGAGAGCCGTTGCTAGAATCGTTAGGCTGCCGCCCTCTTCAATGTTTCGCGCCGCACCAAAGAAACGCTTCGGACGGTGGAACGCTGCTGGGTCGATACCACCGGATAATGTGCGTCCGCTTGGCGGAATCACAAGGTTATACGCACGCGCTAATCGAGTAATACTATCCATTAAAATAATGACGTCTTTTTTGTGCTCAACTAGACGCATCGCTCTCTCTAATACAAGCTCCGCTACCTTAATATGATTTTCCGGAACCTCATCAAAGGTGGAGCTGACAACGTCTCCTTGGACAGAGCGCTCTATGTCTGTTACTTCTTCTGGACGCTCGTCAATAAGCAGAACAATCAGCTCTGCTTCTGGATGATTGGTTGTAATGCTGTGAGCAATTTCCTTTAGGAGCTCTGTTTTTCCGGCCTTCGGAGGAGCTACAATCAAACCGCGTTGTCCAAAACCGACAGGCGCCACTAAATCCATAATACGTGTGGATAGCTTATTATGCTGTGTTTCAAGCTTCATTTGACGATTCGGGTATAAAGGCGTGAGCGCAGGAAAGTGAACGCGTTCCTTGGCGGATTCCGGGTCGTCTCCGTTCACTGCTTCTACTTGCAATAGTCCGAAATATCGTTCATTTTCCTTAGGAGGACGTACTTTGCCGGATACTTTATCTCCGTTTCGAAGATCGAAACGACGGATTTGCGAGGCAGAAATATAAATGTCTTCCGAACTTGGAGAATAGTTGATAGGTCGTAAGAAGCCAAAACCTTCAGATTGAATAATTTCAAGAACGCCCTCCATAAAGAAAAAGCCTTCTTTTTCTGCTTGTGCCTTCAAAATCGCAAAAACGAGTTCTCTTTTTGTTAATTTGCTGTAGTAAGAAATCTTAAATTCCTTGGCATGCTCATACAGCTCTTTTAATTTCATATTTTCTAATGCTGCAATTGTTAAGCTCATTGAAACACCACTCTTTAGTTTTTTCTTTTTTTAAGGGTGAAAGGAAAGGAAGGTATCGTGAAAGGCAAGTGAATGCAAGTAGAATAATATTCACTATTGTAACCCGATTTTCTCGGTTTAATCAACCATTTACTAAAAAGAAAAGGAGAAACGAAGGCAGCAACTGCTGCCTTCGTTGTCTTATTTAATAACAAGATTCGGCTTTTTGTGCAGACTATGACGACCATCAACGAAACGAACTGTTCCTGACTTAGCACGCATAACAAGAGATTGCGTTGTGCCAACATTTCCTTTAAATTGTACACCGCGAAGCAGTTCTCCGTCCGTTACGCCTGTCGCCGCAAAAATTGCATCGTCTCCGCGAACTAAATCCTCCATGAACAAGACACGGTTCACGTCATCAATGCCCATTTTTCTACAACGAATGAGCTCTTCTTCACTTTGTGGAAGAAGCTTACCTTGGATTTCTCCGCCTAAGCATTTCAAGGCTACCGCAGACAATACGCCCTCAGGCGCACCGCCGGAACCAAACAGAATGTCTACCCCTGTATGGTCGAAGGCTGTATTAATGGCACCTGCTACATCGCCGTCATTAACAAGCTTAATACGAGCGCCGGCTTTACGGATTTCCTCAATGATCTGTTCATGACGCGGACGGTTCAAAATGGTAGCTACAACATCCTCGATATCCTTACCCTTCGCTTTTGCAACTGCACGAAGATTATCTAGGACAGGCGCATTAATGTCGATTACTCCTACTGCTTCCGGACCGACAGCAATTTTCTCCATATACATATCCGGAGCATGAAGAAGGTTGCCATGGTCAGCGACCGCAATAACAGCAAGAGAATTCCAACCGCCTGTTGCCAAGATATTCGTTCCTTCAAGCGGATCAACAGCTACGTCTACACGCGGGCCGTAGCCTGTTCCGAGCTTTTCTCCAATGTAAAGCATTGGCGCTTCGTCCATTTCACCTTCCCCGATTACAACCGTTCCCTTCATCGGTACTGTATCAAATACGTCACGCATTGCTGATGTAGCTGCTTCATCAGCCTCATCCTTCAAGCCGCGTCCCATCCAACGCGCAGCTGATAAAGCGGCAGCCTCTGTTACACGAACAAGTTCCATCGATAAGCTTCTTTCCATACTCGTCCCTCTCCTTATAAACCGTAAGCACTGTTACGAATTTTGTATTTGTTCGATTTCATGCTCAGTCAGCTTTTCACGCCAGATGCGAGCACCGAGCCCCCTAAGCTTCTCTTCCAAATCCTCATATCCTCTATCTACGTGCTCAAGACCGGTTAGCTCTGTTACCCCCTGCGCCATCAAACCAGCAATAACGAGAGCTGCACCGGCACGAAGGTCGCTCGCCTTTACCTTTGCCCCATTTAGCTCGACAGGACCTGTGACAATAGCAGAGCGTCCTTCTACCTTCACACGGGCATTCATCCGCCGCAGCTCATCAATATGCTTGAAGCGAGCACCATAAATCGTATCCGTAACAACACCTGTTCCATTTGCTTTCGTTAAAAGAGCTGTGAATGGCTGCTGCAAATCGGTAGGAAAACCAGGGTAAACAAGCGTTTTAATATCTACCATCTTTAGGCTGCCGCTGCTTCTCACGATAATTTGATCATCGTTCGTTTCGATTTGGACTCCCATCTCGCGAAGCTTTGCAATTACTGATTCAAGATGCTGAGGAATCACATTGTCAATCAATAGCTCTTCACCAGCCGCTGCTCCTAGAATCATGAACGTACCAGCTTCAATCCGATCTGGAATGATGGAGTGGTAACAGCCCTTGAGCGTATCAACACCGTCAATACGAATAACATCTGTCCCCGCCCCTTTAATACGGGCGCCCATGCTTGTAAGCAGCGTTGCAACATCGATAATTTCCGGCTCCTTGGCCGCATTTTCAATAATCGTACGCCCCTTTGCACGGACAGCGGCAAGCATGATGTTAATCGTAGCACCTACGCTGACGACATCCAAGTAAATACGGGCGCCGCGCAGCTCGTCCGCACGCAAATAAATAGCGCCTTGTTCATTCGTTACCTGTGCACCGAGTGCCTCAAATCCCTTAATGTGCTGATCAATCGGACGCGGGCCCAAATGGCAGCCGCCAGGAAGACCGATAACTGCCTTTTTGAAGCGTCCAAGCATTGCGCCCATTAGGTAATAAGATGCACGCAGCTTTTTTACCTTGCCGTTTGGAAGCGGCATAGATACCATACGGGAAGGATCCACTGTCATGTCTTGTCCATCATATGAAACCACACCGCCGATTTCCTCAAGCAAATCGCCTAATAATTGTACATCAGAAATACCGGGGATACCGCCGATTGTAACAGGAGTTTCTGCCAAAATGGTCGCCGGAATAAGGGCGACAGCGCTATTTTTTGCACCGCTGATGCGAACGGAGCCGCTAAGCGGCTTTCCGCCTTGAATGATCAACTTTTCCATTTTGTTCTCCCTTCTTGGTGGATACGCTCCACCGGTGGTTTGTTTTAACGATTATTCCAGTCTTTTTGGAACTGCTCGATTCCCTTATCTGTAAGCGGGTGTTTTGAAATCTGCTCAATTACTTTATAAGGAATTGTTGCAATATGAGCACCTGCCATAGCTACGCGAGTAACATGATCCGGATGACGAACAGATGCCGCAATGATTTGAGTATCGAAATTATGGATACGGAACAATTCTGCTACTTTGGATACTAATTGTACACCATCTTCAGAAATATCATCTAAGCGGCCCAAGAATGGAGATACATAAGTTGCCCCTGCACGAGCTGCCAGCAACGCTTGATTCACTGTGAAAATAAGTGTAACGTTCGTTTTAACACCTTTATCTGCAAGGTAACGGCAAGCTTCTAAACCAGCTAAATTCATAGGAAGTTTGATTGTAACCTTATCATCCCCGCCGTTGATTTTGATAAGCTCTTCAGCTTGAGCGATCATTTCTTCAGCAGTAAGCGCATCTGGAGTTACTTCAGCTGATACAGATTCCACACGTGGAACGGATTGGCAAATTTCAGCAATACGGTCCTCGAATTTAACGCCTTCTTTAGCTACTAAGGAAGGGTTTGTAGTTACTCCAGCTAATACCCCTAGCTTATAAGCTTTTTTGATTTCTTCCAAGTTTGCAGTATCGATAAAAAATTTCATAAGTAAATCCCCCTTGTAATGTATAAAGCATGCGAGATCGAAGTGACAAACAACTTGACCCGCGGCTTATCCCTTTAATGTATAAAGCATACCATATTTTTTTACTTTTTCATTACATTGTTATTTTTTGTCTATTTTTGTAAAATGTTGACGTTTTCATCGTACAAAGAAAGGAAACCGTCTAACGGACTAGACGGTTTCCAAGTTGCAATTTTATTTCAACAATAAATTAAACTGCTTTACCGTTAGAACCGAATTCGCGGATTTTGCCGATAACAGTTTGTTTGATTGCTTCGCGGCCTGGTCCCATAAATTTACGAGGATCATAAACTTCAGCGTCGCTAGCTAATACTTCACGAACTGCATGCGTGAACGCGATTTGGTTTTCTGTGTTCACATTAATTTTGGATGTTCCTAAAGAAATCGCTTTGTCGATGTCTTTTTTCGGAATTCCTGTACCACCGTGAAGTACTAATGGTACGCCAGTTAAGTTGCGAACTTCTTCCATTTCCTTGAAGCCTAGGTTTGGCTCACCTTTGTAAGGTCCGTGAACAGAACCTAAAGCTGGTGCCAAGCAGTCAATGCCTGTACGTTTTACAAGCTCCGCACATTCTTGTGGATCCGCATAGATTACGCCATCCGCGATAACGTCGTCTTCTTGTCCGCCTACAGTTCCTAATTCAGCTTCTACAGAAACGCCGTTAGCGTGAGCATATTCTACTACCTTCTTTGTAGTCTCAACGTTCTCTTCAAACGGGTGATGAGAAGCATCGATCATAACGGATGTGAAGCCTGCTTCAATAGCAGCTTTACATTTTTCAAAGCTAGAGCCGTGGTCTAAGTGGATTGCAACAGGAACTGTAATGTTCATGTCCTCCATTAAGCCTTTTACCATCATAACTGTTGTTTTGAAACCGCCCATATGACGAGCAGCACCCTCAGAAACCCCAAGAATAACAGGAGATTTTTCCTCTTCAGCAGCTGCTAGAATTGCTTGCGTCCACTCAAGGTTGTTGAGGTTAAACTGACCAACCGCGTATTTACCTGCTAATGCTTTGTTAAGCATTTCTGTCATTGAAACTAAAGGCATGGTGAATCCTCCTAAACCGTTTTTTGCATCCGATAAAGTTTTGTCATTGGTATTGTTACCTACATAATAGAAAATATGTATCCAACCGTATCGGACTTTTTTCTACCTTCATAGAATAACAACTTGTCTAGGAAAACTCAACTGAATTCAGAAAGCTTCCAGCATTTGAAAACGCTTTTTTCTAATTATTTTTTGAAATTTTTAAATCTAAGCGTTTACACCTATTTCTGCTCGCACCGCCTGGCGTATTTCATCGATATCAAATGGCTTCGCAAAATGCATAAGAGCTCCTAAATCCTTTGCTTCTTGAATCATGTCCAGCTCACCGTATGCTGTCATTAAGATAACTTTAATATCCTTATCAATTTCCTTCACGCGTTTTAAAATTTCAATCCCGTCCATACCAGGAATCTTCATATCCAAAACAACTAAATCCGGGCGGTCATTTAGAACGATATCAATTGCCTGAAAACCATTTGCTGCCTGATATGTTTGATATCCTTCCTTCTGAAATACCTCATTCAGCAAAATACGGATTCCATACTGATCATCTACAATTAAAATCTTTCCAGCCATTGTTTCCCCCAACCTTTCTTAGTTAAAAACATGCATGTGTATTCTACTTTCTCTCTCACAAACTAGTTCTATACGTTTTATTGTTTTCCTTCCCCATTCCCAATAACTTCCAAAACTCGATATATTAAGAAGGCATTCTCATGTGGAAATCTATTTCCTTCTCCATTGTACTTGTCCTTTTCTACTTCTGCCAACTCCTATTTCGAGTTTTTCGGAAAATAAGATATAATGGACAGGGATTTCAAAAGGAGTGGATGATTTTGTTAAAAATTTTCTCAACGCAGCTTAGTGGATATTTCAAAAAGATCGCTGAGCAGGAAGAAATGAATATAGAAGATAGCGCACGGCTGCTAGCACAGGCATTAGTAGGAAATGGTTCTATTTATATGCATGGCACTAAAGAAATGGCAGGCGTAGTGACAGAGGCGCTATACGGGGAGGAACCGCTGAAGGGGGCCAAAGCCTTGCTCGAAGGAGGAGATCTGGCATCCATCTCTTCAGCAGACCGCGTGCTGCTCATCAGCCGTTTTTCCACAGACGCCGAGGCATTGGATCTGGCAAAGCGCATGCAGGCAGAAGGCCGCTTTATCGTCGGCATATCCGCAATCAAAGAAGGAGAGCAATCCCTTGAGCAATTTACGGATGCCCACATTGATACGAAGCTGATTAAGGGACTCATTCCTGATGAAGACGGCTCCCGCTTTGGCTTTCCAAGCTTAATGACCGCGCTGTTTGCGTATTACGGCTTAAAATTTACAATTGATGAAATTATATCAGAATACGAGTGAGAGGTGAAGGCATGCTCGGTTCTTGCGCCGCTGTCTTCGCCAAAAAGCTTGTCGAATTGCTTTCCATCTGGAAATTTATACTTTCTTAAAGTATAAGAAAAAGACTTTCCCTGTATGGGAAAGCCTTGCCTTTCTAAACTAAGAACATATACGGCCTTCAGGTGATGCCCAGCTCCCACAACCCGCACTTTTGTGTGCGGGTTGTTTTACTGCGGGAGCAGGTCGAACCGTGTCCGCTTTTCTTGTATTATTTTCCTTCTGTATTGATTAAAGACGCATGCACGAAGTCGCGGAACAACGGCTGTGGTCTTGTTGGACGAGATAAGAATTCTGGATGGAACTGAGATGCTACGAACCAAGGATGGTTTTTCAGCTCAATGATTTCAACTAGGCGACCGTCTGGGCTTGTGCCAGAGAAAACAAAGCCTGCCTTTTCCATATCTTGGCGGTATTGGTTGTTAAACTCATAACGATGGCGATGACGCTCGTATACAACCGGCTCGCCGTATGCATTGAATGCTTTTGTTTCTTCGCTAAGCTTACAAGGATATAAGCCAAGGCGAAGCGTTCCGCCAAGATCTTCTACGTCCTTTTGCTCTGGAAGCAAATCGATAATCGGATGCGGTGTAGCTGGGTTAATCTCAGAGGAGTTTGCTCCTTGAAGTCCCAATACATTGCGCGCAAATTCGATACATGCCAGCTGCATGCCTAGGCAAATGCCAAGGAACGGCACATGGTTTTCACGAGCATATTGCGTCGCAACGATTTTTCCTTCTACGCCGCGGTCACCGAAGCCGCCTGGTACAAGAATACCATCTGCATCTCCTACAAGTTCTTTTACGTTTTCTTCTGTTACATGCTCAGCATTAATCCATTTAATGTCAATGTCAGCATCAAACGCGTAGCCTGCGTGACGAAGGGATTCTACAACGGAAATGTAAGCATCCTGCAGCTCTACATATTTTCCTACCAAAGCAATCTTCACTGTTTTAGACAAGTTGCGAACCTTCTTAACAAGCGCCTTCCACTCTTCCATTTCTGCCGGCTTACAGTCAAGCTTTAAATGATCGCAAACGATTTGGTCCATCTTTTGCTCTTGCAGCGCCAATGGAACAGCATATAATGTGTCAGCATCGCGCGCTTCAATTACAGCCTTCGGATCGATATCACAGAATAACGCAAGCTTGTCCTTCATATCCTGAGAAATCGGCATTTCTGTACGAACAACGATAATATTTGGCTGAATGCCTAAGCTGCGAAGCTCTTTTACGCTATGCTGCGTCGGCTTTGTTTTCATTTCACCAGCTGCTTTAATATACGGAATTAACGTACAGTGAATGTACATTACATTATCGCGGCCGATGTCGCTTTTAATTTGGCGAATCGCTTCTAAGAACGGCAATGATTCAATGTCACCAACTGTACCGCCGATTTCTGTAATAACAACGTCCGCATTTGTTTCACGGCCCGCACGATATACGCGCTCCTTCAATTCATTTGTAATATGAGGGATAACCTGCACTGTCCCTCCTAGATAATCGCCGCGGCGCTCCTTTTGAATAACCGTGGAGTATACCTTACCTGTTGTTACATTGGAATGCTTTGTTAAGTTAATATCAATGAAACGCTCGTAGTGGCCAAGGTCAAGGTCAGTCTCTGCACCATCACCTGTAACAAATACTTCTCCATGCTGATACGGGCTCATTGTTCCCGGGTCAACGTTGATATAGGGGTCAAATTTTTGAATTGTGACATTTAACCCGCGATTTTTTAACAATCTCCCAAGAGATGCTGCTGTGATCCCTTTTCCTAACGACGATACTACGCCGCCTGTTACAAAAATATACTTAGTCATGAATGTTCTCCCTTCCGTCGCATCACATCTATTATTTAATACTCCGCTTGTTACGGCAGTATGTAAGAAGCAGCTCGTCTGTTTTAAAGGAATAAGAAAGTATAACCTTTCATATGCCCCTCTTGCTCTATTCTGTAAAATAATCATTCCCCGGCCGCTGGCCATTTGCCGTTAAACAAGAGGCCTTTGGCACAGGGATCTAGACATGCCCTAAACTTATGCTACCCAAATAAAAAAAGAAAATTGCTATCCCTATACTGTTAGTATTTCAAAATAGGGAGCAATTCTCTTTCTATATGAACAACGTACATGTATTTGCTTTTTTAAAGAGCCCAAAAATGATTGTACCTACACTATGTAGAAAAGTCAAGAACTACAATTCTTCCTCTTCTTCCGCATCCTCGAACTCCTCTAAGTCATCGAGTTCCTCTTCCTCATCTAGGTCTTCGAGTTCCTCTTCTTCATCTTCAAGCAAATCTTCGTCTTCGAATTCTTCTACATCTTCATCGATAAAGTCGACATCGTCTTCAAGCTCCTCAAGATCATCCAGATCATCGACATCTTCGTAATCCGCATCTTCGGCTGCGAAATCATCATAATCCTCATCATCGAATTTGCGCTTTTTCTTAGGCTTCGGCTGCGGCAATACCTCTTCTTCAATTTGCTCATAAGGATACCAGCTGCGCAAGCCCCAACGGTTTTCTCCTACGCTGATAAAGCGTCCGTCAACGTTCAAATCTGTATAAAATTGAGCGAGTCGTACCGTTACTTGTTCTTTTGATAAACCGAGCGTTTCAGCTACTTCCTCTACGATATCTCGGAATGCAGTCGCCTGCTTTTTGCCTTCGAGAATCGCATAAGCAAGCTCGATCATAGACAATTCTTTCAGTTCCTCTGGAGAATATTGCTCTAGATTCACGTGTGAGGCACTTCCTTTCTTCAACATATATCATCTTGCATCATTTCGTTCCGACCGCCAGAAATATGATCCAGCGCCGATTCATTTGACTAGCCCTTATACCGATTAACTTATTTTCATGGGAAATCTCATTTTACTATAAGGCCTGTACAAAAAAAATCCATACTATTCATTATAAACAAAACAGCAGGAAATATGCTACAGAAAAGAGTCCTTTTCCATCAAGAAAAGAGAAACTTTTCTTGAAATGGAAGGAGAAGAACGCTTGGCGCAATTTGACACACAAGCATTCTCCTTCCAGCTTATATTACGTGCGGCCTGTTTTTAAAGGCGAAAGCGGCCCGGTCGGTTTGCTCGCGACGGGGGTCTTTCCCCATAGTAAGCAGACCGCTGAAGCTGGACAATCCCCGAAAAGGACTCATTCCCAAGCTTTGTAAAGGCTGTTTTCGCAGATATTATTGCTTTTGCCTCTTGCCTATATTGAAACACGTTCTTTTATTCCTGCAGCAACAATTGTTTAGAAAAGAGCCTTGTAAAAAACAAAAAGAGAGCGAAGCTTCCGTTTTGCTTTCCCGCAAATCAAGCATTGACGAATTATCCCTGATCAACCTGGCCTTCTTACATATTGCGCCGATATTGTCCGCCTACCTCATATAACGCATGTGTAATTTGGCCAAGACTTGCGTACTTGACCGTCTCCATCAGCTCCGCGAAAATATTGCCTCCAGAGACAGCGGTCAGCTTTAGCCGATCTAGAGCGGCTTCTGTTTGATCTTTATTCCGTTCTTGGAATGCCTTCAAATTACGAATTTGTGTTTCTTTTTCTTCATAGGAAGCGCGGGCAAGCTCCATGTTGTTCATATCTTCCTCAGAGGCTGCGTTCGGATTTAGATACGTATTTACCCCGATAATCGGCAGCTCTCCCGTGTGCTTTTTCATCTCGTAGTACATGGATTCGTCCTGAATTTTGCCGCGCTGATATTGAGTTTCCATCGCACCGAGTACGCCGCCGCGGTCGTTAATGCGTTCAAATTCTTGCAAGACAGCTTCCTCCACAAGGTCTGTCAGCTCTTCTAAAATAAATGAGCCCTGCAATGGATTTTCATTTTTGGTTAAGCCGTGCTCTTTTGTAATAATAAGCTGTATGGCCATCGCTCGGCGTACAGATTCCTCCGTCGGTGTTGTAATAGCTTCATCATATGCATTTGTATGAAGGGAATTGCAGTTATCATGCAGCGCCATAAGAGCCTGAAGCGTTGTGCGAATATCGTTGAAGGCAATCTCCTGCGCATGCAAGGATCGACCGGACGTTTGCACGTGGTATTTCAGCTTTTGGCTTCGCTCGTTTGCACCGTATCTTTCCTTCATGACAATTGCCCAAATGCGGCGTGCCACACGACCAATGACCGAGTATTCCGCATCAAGCCCATTGCTGAAGAAATATGATAGATTTGGCGCGAAATCATCAATATGCATCCCGCGGCTCAAGTAGTACTCTACATACGTAAAGCCATTTGACAGCGTAAACGCCAGCTGGGAAATCGGATTCGCGCCAGCCTCTGCAATATGATAGCCGGAAATAGATACAGAGTAATAGTTGCGCACCTTATGCTGGATGAAGTACTCCTGAATGTCACCCATTAACCGCAGCGCAAACTCGGTAGAGAAAATACATGTATTTTGCCCTTGATCCTCTTTCAAAATATCCGCCTGCACCGTACCGCGAACGAGCTGCAAGGCCTTTGCTTTAATTTGCTCATATTCTTCGTCAGTTACAGTACGGCCAAGCTCCTGCTCCGCCTTCTCCACCTGCTGCTCAATCGCTGTGTTCATAAACATTGCTAAAATGATCGGCGCTGGTCCATTAATCGTCATCGATACCGATGTGGATGGCGCACATAAATCGAAGCCGCTGTACAGCTTCTTCATATCATCTAATGTGCAAACATTCACACCGCTTTCACCGATTTTCCCAAAAATATCAGGCCGGTACGCTGGATCCTCCCCGTATAAAGTTACCGAATCAAATGCTGTACTTAAGCGCTTCGCGTTATCGTCCTTGCACAGGTAATGAAAACGGCGATTTGTACGTTCGGGCGTCCCTTCACCAGCAAATTGCCGCTTCGGGTCTTCGTCCGAGCGCTTAAACGGAAACACCCCTGCCGTATACGGAAATTCGCCCGGGACATTCTCCTTGCGCACCCAGCGCAAAATTTCCCCGTAATTCCTGTATTTCGGGAGCGCCACCTTTGGGATTTCCGTTCCGGAAAGCGTTCTCGTTTTTAACCTCGTACGGATTTCCTTTTCGCGCACCTTCGTGACAAATTCATCCGCCGCATACTTTGCCTTTACTTCATCCCACGTATCTAGAATGCGCTTCGCTTCTGGTGAAAGACTATTTTCATAGCTGCACTTTACAGATTGCAGCGTCTCAATAGCACCTGCATCCGCCCCCTGCTCCTGAATCGCCTTCACCGCACCTTCAATTTGGAAAAGACGCTCCGCTGCCTTCGCCTGCTCCTCTGTATTCTTATGATAATTGCGTACCGTATCCGTTATGTCACGCAGGTAGTAGCGGCGGTCATTCGGAATAATCATATTTTGCTTTTTCACAGATCCGGCTTGAATTGTTCTTGGCCGCCAATTTTTATTGACTTTCCTATTAATGAGCTCCAGCAGCTTCAAAAACACAGTGTTAGTACCCGCATCGTTAAATTGGCTCGCAATCGTTCCATATACAGGCATTTCCTCAAGCTGCTGCTCAAACAGCATATGACTCCGCTGATATTGCTTTTGCACCTGACGCAGCGCATCTTCTGAGCCCTTGCGCTCAAACTTGTTAATAACAATAATATCCGCATAGTCAATCATGTCGATTTTCTCAAGCTGAGATGGTGCCCCGAAATCACTTGTCATGACATACATGCTTAAATCACTGTAATCCGTAATTGCAGCATCGCCCTGACCGATACCACTTGTTTCAACAATAATCAGGTCAAAACCAGCCGCTTTGACAACTGTAATCGCATCCTGAATCGCAAGAGAGAGCTCCGAGCGGGATTCCCGCGTAGCAAGGCTGCGCATGTAGACACGCGGAGAGTGAATAGAATTCATACGAATACGGTCGCCAAGGAGGGCTCCGCCTGTTTTTTGCTTCGTCGGGTCGATGGAGATAATTGCAATTCTGATATCGTCGATTTCCTGCAGAAAACGGCGGATGATCTCATCTGTTAAGGAGCTTTTCCCAGCGCCGCCCGTTCCCGTAATACCGAGGACGATAGCAGTATTCTTTGCACGCTCCGTCAACGAGTCAATGACTTTGCTCCCTTTTCCGATACTTTCCTCTGCCAGGGTGATGAGCCGTGCAACAGTGCCTGCATCGTATGAGTCCATTTTTTCCATCGCGTTCATTATATCCCGTGTCGTTGGAAAATCACATTCCTCCAGCATTTGGTTGATCATCCCCTGCAGCCCAAGACGCCTCCCGTCCTCCGGCGAGAAGATTCTTTTAATGCCGTACGCATGCAGCTCATCCATTTCTCGAGGAATGATGACCCCTCCTCCGCCGCCGTAAATTCGGATATGATTTGCCCCTTTTTCCTGCAGAAGGTCATACATGTATTTAAAGTATTCCACATGCCCGCCCTGATAGGATGACACAGCAATTCCCTGCACATCCTCTTGAATCGCCGCGTTTACAATCTCTTCTACCGAACGGTTATGGCCAAGATGAATTACTTCCGCTCCGCTTGCCTGGAGAATTCGTCTCATAATATTGATGGAAGCATCATGCCCGTCGAACAAGCTAGAGGCTGTTACGAAACGAACCTTGTACGTTGGACGATATACTTGAATCACAGCCATACTCCACTCCCCTATTCCTTCTAGATATCCCTCATCCGAACACCATTCAATAGGTAACAAAGCTGCAAATCTGTGTATTCCTCAATCGTATAGAGCTTCTGCATAGCCCAGCGGCGGAAGCCCCACATTTGCCCTTGTACGAAAATATTGTGGGCAATTATATCAATCTCTGGCTTCGTTAAGAAAAATTCGCCGTTTTCTACGCATTTTTGTAAAATGGTTTCAAACATGCCGACCATCTCCAGCTCCTTCTTTAAAACGTACTTAATGGATTCACTCGGTAAAGACCGCACCTCTTGATATAAAATAAGAACCTCCTCTTGAAATTCATCCATTACCTTAAAATAATTGGCAACAGCTGTTTTTAAGCTTTCCAGGCTTCCCTTTTCTGTATTTAGCGCCTGATCCAGCCGCTCCTTTACGTTTTCATAAATGCTGTCGCACACAAGATACAGCACATCATCCTTCGTGCGGATATATTCATATAGCGTGCCAATGCTAAAGCCGGCAGCCCTCGCAATTTCCCTTGTTGTAGTCCGGTGGAACCCTTTTTCTTTAAAAAGATTCACCGCACCTTTTACCATTTGTGCCCGCCGCACTGCAACGAGCTTTTCATCCTTTACTGATGCTTGTACAGTATGCTTTCCCATTATAAATCCCCTCTCTTGTTGTGCGAAGGGAGCACGGAGAACCCGCGCTTCCCTATATATCTCTGGCTTTGCTGACACCTTAGGGCATCAACTTATTTAGCTAGCATACGGGAGATTACAAGCCTTTGAATCTCCTGTGTGCCTTCATAAATTTGCGTAATTTTTGCATCGCGCATAAAGCGCTCTACCGGATAATCCTTCGTATATCCGTAACCGCCAAATACCTGTACCGCTTCTACTGTAACCTTCATAGCGGCGTCCCCGGCGAAAAGCTTAGACATAGCAGATTCCTTTCCGTAAGGGAATCCCTCAGATTCAAGCCAGGCCGCTTGATAGGTTAATAGCCTAGCCGCCTCCACCTGCGTCGCCATATCTGCTAGCTTAAAGGCGATGCCCTGCTGCTCAATAATCGGCTTTCCAAATTGCCGGCGTTCCTTGGCATACGCTACCGCTGCATCTAGAGCGCCCTGTGCAATTCCAACCGCCTGTGCTGCAATGCCGTTGCGGCCGCCGTCAAGTGTTTGCATCGCAATCTTAAAGCCTTGTCCTTCCTCACCGAGAAGATTCCGAGCCGGTATGCGGCAATCTTCAAATATAATTTCCGTTGTCGGCGAGGAACGAATGCCGAGCTTCGCTTCCTTCTTGCCGATCGAGAATCCCGGTGCGCCAGACTCAACAATAAACGCACTCGTGCCGCGATGCTTTGACTCAGGGTCTGTTAAAGCAAATACGATATAGATGTCTGCAACTCCTCCATTTGTAATAAAAATTTTAGAGCCGTTTAGAATATAATGGTCGCCGTCGCGTTTTGCTGTCGTCTTCATGCTCCCGGCATCAGATCCAGAGCCCGGCTCTGTTAAACCGTAAGCACCAATTTTTTTCCCCTCCGCCAACGGCCGTAAATAGGTTTGCTTTTGCTCCTCCGTACCGAATTTATACAACGGCCAGCCCGCCAAAGAAACATGGGCAGATAGCGTTACTCCCGTTGATGCGCAGACGCGGGACAATTCCTCTACCGCAATGCAATAGGCCAGGTAATCGCTTCCAATCCCGCCGTATTCCTCCGGCCATGGAATACCCGTTAAGCCGATATTCGCCATTTGATCGAAAATCCCCCGGTCAAAGCGCTCTTCCTCGTCACGCACTGATGCAGTAGGCTCTACCTCATTTTTCGCAAAATCCCGAACCATTTTCCGGATCATCTCATGCTCCTCTGATAACCTGAATTGCATTCTTCATTCCCCCGTTTTTAGAGACGCTTGCTAATAACAAGACGCTGAATTTCACTTGTTCCTTCATAGATTTCGCAAACCTTTGCGTCACGGAAGAAACGCTCGACCGGATAATCTTCTGTATAGCCGTAACCTCCGAATACCTGAATTGCTTCAATAGAAACCTCCACAGCTGTTTTTGATGCAAATAGCTTTGCGATCGATGCCTCCTTCGCGCACGGAAGTCCTTGCTGCCGAAGCGATGCGGCTCTATATACAAGAAGACGTGCCGCCTCTACCTGCGTCGCCATATCTGCCAGCTTAAAAGAGATTCCCTGCTGCTCGTAAATCGGCTTGCCAAACTGCTGGCGCGTCTTTGCGTAACGAATGGCCTCAGCAAGCGCGGCCTCCCCGATGCCAAGCGCCTGGGCAGCAATGCCAATACGCCCGGCATCAAGATTGGCCATGGCAATTTTAAAGCCTTTTCCTTCTTCGCCGAGAAGGTTTTCCGCTGGTACAAGCATATTATCAAACGTAAGCTGCACTGTACGCGAACCGTGCAGCCCCATTTTCTTCTCGTCCTTGCCAATGATAAGCCCCGGGGCTCCCTTCTCTACAATGAAAGCGGAGATCCCACGCGGACCAGCCAACCGATTGGTAGAGGCGAATACGATATACGTATCCGCCTCGCCGCCGTTCGTAATAAATACCTTCGAGCCATTAATCACATAGTGATCGCCTTTTTTTACCGCATGCGCCTTTAAGCTTGCGGCGTCTGAGCCTGCGCTCGGTTCCGTTAAAGCAAATGCCCCTAGCAATTGTCCTGTTGCTAGGCGCGGCACAAATCTCTGTTTTTGCTCCTCCGTCCCAAAGTACAAAATCGGATTTGTTCCAACGGATGTATGCACGGCCAAAATGACACCGATCGCTGCGCTTACCTTTGAAAGCTCATGAATGACGATAATGTACGACGTAAAATCCATTCCCGCACCGCCGTACTCCTCCGGAATCGAAATTCCCATAAGCCCGAGGCTGCCCATCTTCCGCAATAGATCACGCGGAAATTCCCCCCGCTCCATACGAGGAACAAAGGGGGCAATCTCGTTTTGTGCGAAGTCCCGAACCATCTTTTGCAGGATGCGCTGTTCGTCTGTCAATAAAAAGTTCATGTTCTTCACCCCTAGCTAGTGTAATACCGAAGGGCGAGCCGGTGCGGCTGATTCCTATCGGTTACTCATATACATAAAAGCCTCGGCCCGTTTTTCTTCCAAGCCAGCCTGCCTTTACATATTTTCGAAGAAGCGGACACGGACGGTATTTGCTGTCGCCTAAGCCCTCATGCAGGACCTCCATAATATAAAGACATGTATCAAGGCCGATAAAATCAGCAAGCGTTAACGGTCCCATCGGATGGTTCATCCCTAGCTTCATGACTTCATCAATGGCTTCCTTTGTTGCAACTCCCTCATACAATGTATAAATAGCCTCGTTAATCATAGGAAGCAAAATGCGGTTCGAAACGAAGCCAGGGAAATCATTAACCTCCACCGGAACCTTGCCGATTTGCTTCGTAATTCCTTCGACTGTTTCATAGACCTCATCCGTTGTCGCAAGTCCGCGGATAATTTCTACAAGCTTCATAACGGGAACAGGATTCATAAAGTGCATACCAATGACTTGTTCCGGCCGCTTTGTAGCAGCTGCAATTTCAGTAATCGGCAAAGATGAAGTATTGGATGCAAGAATTGTACGAGGCGGCGCCACCTCATCCAGCTGCGCAAAAATTTGCTTCTTAATATCCATACGCTCGACTGCCGCTTCAATGACAAGATCTGCTTCAGCTGCGCCTTGAATAGTCAGCACAGGTGTAATGCGCGCAAGTGTGTCATTCATGTCATCCTCTGCCATACGCCCCTTTTCAACCTGGCGAGCAAGATTTTTTGAAATGACGGCAATGCCTCTATCTAGCTGCTCCTTCTTCACATCCTGCAGCACAACGCTGTAGCCTGCCATCGCACATACTTGCGCAATCCCGGAACCCATCTGACCCGCACCGATTACCATAATGTTTTGTACACTCATATTTCTTGCCCCCTTAATTATGCAGTAATAAAAAGCGGAATCGACCCGGTTTGCTTGCGACGAAGAACAGTTCTCCGAGCGATGAGGCGCTTTTTGCCTCATGAACCGGGGATCTTTCCCCCTCAGCAAGCAGGCCGATAAAGCTGGACAATCCCCCAAAATCCTTTAAAGAAACCCCGCTGATTGGCAAGACTTTAGGCGAAGACAGAGACGCAGCTGCGCTTATACTGTATTCCTAAAACTTCCTAATACGCCAAATTTGCTTCCATCTGAAACTTTATGCTTTCTTGAAGCGTGAGAAAGGCAAGACCTCTCCTCCGTTAACGAACCTCAATCATAATCGCATCCCCTTGGCCGCCGCCGCTGCAAATTGCCGCAATACCAATACCGCCTCCCCTGGCCTTAAGCGCATGAATAAGCGTCACAATAATACGTGCACCGCTCGCGCCAATTGGGTGACCGAGCGCTACAGCTCCGCCGTTTACGTTCACCTTTTCTGGAGGGATTCCCACAATCTTATTACTAGCTAATACAACTGCCGCAAACGCTTCATTAATCTCAAACAAGTCAATCTCACTGACGGCTTTGCCCGTTTTCTTCAACAGCTCATTGATAGCATAGCCGGGCGTCCTTGGAAAATCCTTTGCCTCTACCGCGATTGCCGTATGACCGAGAATCACCGCAAGCGGGGCTCTTCCTTCCTGCCGCGCCCGTTCCTCACTCATTAACACAAGTGCGGCTGCGCCATCATTTAGTCCTGGAGCATTTCCCGCTGTAATCGTACCGTCCGCATCAAATACAGGCCTTAGCTGAGCCAGCTTCTCTAGGGAGGTATCCGCGCGCGGTGCTTCGTCCTTCGTGATGATGAGGGAATCCCCCTTGCGCTGCGGGATTACAACTGGAGCAATTTCCTCTTCAAAGCTGCCTGCCTGCTGCGCTGCCACTGCTCTTATATGGCTTCGATACGCCCATTCATCCTGCTCCTCGCGCGAGATTCCATCTTCCTTCGCTGCATCATTTCCGTACGTTCCCATACGAACACCGGAAAACGCACATGTTAAGCCGTCTGCCACATTCAAATCAATGACCTCACTATGTCCCATTCGATAGCCCCAGCGTGCCCCGCGCAATATGTAAGGGGTGCTGCTCATTGATTCCATGCCGCCTGCTACAATGATGGACTGATCGCCAGCGCGGATGATTTGGTCAGCCATCGTCACGCTTCTCATGCCGGATGCACACACTTTATTGATGGTTTCCGTACGGGCCTCCCAAGGGATGCCCGCACGCCGAGCAGCTTGACGAGAAGGGATTTGTCCTTGACCGCCCTGTATAACCGTTCCAAAAATCACTTCTTCTACCTGCTGCGGCGAAACATCCGCCCGCTGCAGAGCAGCTTCAATGGCAATGCCCCCAAGCTCAGCCGCCCTTACATCCTTGAAGACGCCGCCAAACTTTCCGATAGGTGTTCTTACCGCTCCCAAAATAACTGCTCTTGCCAAGCCGCATCCCCCCTTTGCTGTTTAAATGGCAACAAAACATTATTTTCCCAAAATCACAATGTTGAACGATCGCTCATCCGACATCAGTCAGAAAGAGGAGAAGCAAGCACCTCTCTCCCTCTAAACCTTCAGATTCCCTATATCAGGAAACTGATTCTTGCCTTGTTCCAAACACTGAACGCTCTAAAATTTCTGTTACATCCAGTGTTTCTACCATCTCATCCATTTCCTTTGCCTTCGTACCATCGCTTAGCATCGTCAAGCAATATGGGCATCCCGAGCTAATCACGGACGGGCGAACCGCAAGCGCCTGCTCTGTTCTTGCAACATTAATGCGCGTGCCTGCTGATTCCTCCATCCACATAAGGCCGCCCCCTGCACCGCAGCACATGCCGGTTTCCTTGTTTCGTTCCATTTCCGCAAGCGTCACGCCCGGAATTGCTCTTAAAATATCGCGCGGCGCGCCATACACCTCGTTATAGCGGCCTAAATAACAGGAGTCATGGAATGTGACCGTCTCTTGAACCGCATGCTTGGGCTTCAGCTTCCCTTCCTTTACCCATTTCGCAAGCAATTCCGTATGATGATATACATCTGCCTTTAGACCGAAGTCAGGATATTCGTTTTTAAAGATGTTATACGCATGCGGATCAATTGTGACGATTTTTTTCACACCCGCTTTTTCAAACTCCTCTATATTTTTAGTTGCAAGGTCTTGAAATAAGAACTCATTTCCAAGGCGGCGCGGCGTATCGCCGGAATTTCTTTCTTTATTCCCGAGAATTGCAAACGAAATGCCGGCCTCATTCATCAGTTTCGCAAATGAAAGTGCAATTTTCTGGCTGCGGTTATCGTAGGAGCCCATAGAACCAATCCAAAATAAGTATTCAAACTCTTCTCCCTTTTTGGACAGCTCCTTCACTGTTGGGATACTTACATCCTCGCTCGCTTCACGCCACGCCTCGCGCTCCTTTTTACTCAATCCCCACGGGTTTCCTTGCCTTTCAATATTTGTCATCGCACGCTGCGCCTCGGCGTCCATCCTTCCTTCCGTTAGCACAAGATAACGGCGGAGGTCGATAATTTTATCAACGTGCTCGTTCATAACCGGGCATTGATCCTCGCAGTTACGGCATGTTGTACATGCCCAAATTTCTGCTTCGGTAATAACCTCGCCGATTAAGTTCGGGCTGTACTCTACTGCAGCCGCAGTTTCCTGTACGCCCGCTCCCGATCCTTGTGCAGCGAGCTGGTTGCCGCGCGTATGATTGAATGCGAAGGCAGGAACCCATGGCGTCCTAGATGTAATCGCCGCTCCCGTATCCGTCAAATGGTCGCGGAGCTTTACGATTAAGTCCATCGGCGATAACATCTTGCCCGTCCCTGTGGCCGGACACATATTCGTACAGCGGCCGCATTCTACGCAAGCGTACAAATCGATGAGCTGGTTTTGTCTAAAGTCAGTAATGCTTCCAACGCCGAATGTCTCCTGCGACTCATCTTCAAAATTAATTTTCTCAAGCTTGCCCGGGTTTGTTAGGCGGCTAAGATAAACATTTGCAGGACCAGCGAGTAAATGAGCATGTTTAGATTGAGGTACATATACGAGAAATGTAAGCAGGATCAGAAGATGTATCCACCAGGAGAAGTAAAAAATAACCGTTGCTGCTAATGAGCTGATGTCGGACAAAATGTATGCGATTGCAGAGGCGATCGGTTCACTCCACGATAATTCTTCATCGTGCCAAATAATCCCTGCCCCATTTCCTAATAAAACAGAAATCATCAAACCTCCAATAAAAATTAAAACGAGGCCAGATTTGAAGTTACGCTTAAGTCGTACGAGCTTCTCGATATAACGGCGGTGAAACGCCCAAAATACTGCAATTAAAATGGTGAGTGTCACAATTTCCTGGAAGAATGTAAATGCAGGGTACAGCGGTCCAAGGGGAAGATGAGAACCGGGTGCTAAACCTTTCCAAATGAAGTCAATAGCCCCAAATTGGACGAGAATAAAACCGTAGAAGAACATTACATGGATAATGCCGCTCTTTTTATCCTTCAGCAGCTTTTTTTGTCCAAAAACATTTTCTTTCACTTTTTGCCATCTTTCTTTTACTTTTCCGTCAAACTCCATTTTCCGTCCAAGCTTAATATAGGCAGTGCGCGTTTGAATTAAATATACGAATAAATACACTGCATACGCGGTGATTGCTACAAACGCCAGCCAGTTAAAGAGCAGCCATACGTTCATTCTCTCAACCCCTTTCTTATTATGCTGCTTGCTCCATGAGCTGCTAGAACATACTACACTGTTTGCTGGAGATCGCATATTACAAAATATATGAAGCAAAAAGGTGATTCATCCAAATGAAATGAACAGGCGGAGAATAAATCTCTTTTGTAAGCGCTTATATAAAAGTGCAGAATAACCCCCTTTATTTTCTAAAAACCATAAATTTTCAGAAATGCATCATACTTCCATTATAATTTGAATGAGCATTCAGTCAATATTTTTATTCAGGAGGAAAACGAATTTTTTTCTTGCCGCTGTGGAAACTAAAAGGACTAGTACGAAGAAGGGGGAGCATTATGCTATTTTTCTTTTTATCCCTCGCTTTACTTCTCATTTGGCTGCCCGCCGATTATTGGCTCGGGAGACAAAGACAGCTTAAACGGGTACGACATCGCATTCTTCCTATGCGTGAAAGTGACTTTCGTTTATATACATACGGCCAGGTTCTTTATGACGATTTATTTGCCGACATTCGGCAGGCGCGCCATCATATTCATATCCTATTTTTCATCGTTAAAAATGACCCGATTAGCCATAAATTTTTGCGCCTTCTCATGGAAAAAGCACAGCAAGGCATAGAGGTACGATTGCTGCTCGACCGTATTGGCAGCTTCAGCCTTTCAGGAAAATGGATTCGTATGCTGCGCCAAAGCGGCGTACATTTTTCATTTTGTCATAACATACGACTCCCATTTCTATTTTATTCCGCTAATGAACGTAATCACCGGAAAATTACTGTAATTGACGGAGAAATTGGCTATATTGGCGGATTTAATATAGGAGAGGAATATTTGGGCCATAATCCAAAGCTCGGGCGCTGGCGTGACTATCATCTTCGTCTAACAGGTGAAGGCGTATGTGATTTACAAGAACAATTTCTCCATGATTGGTATGATGACACAGCAGAAAATCTTATGTCCGAGCCAAAATATTTCCCGAAGCTGCCAAAAGGAAGTGTTCGACATCGCTTCATTCCAACAGACGGCGCCTATTTAAAGCAAACCTTTCTTGATTTAATCGAAGAAGCAAAGCATGATTTGTATATCGGAACGCCTTACTTCATTCCAGGCAAGGACCTAACAGATGCATTAGTTGCAGCTGCAAAGCGAGGTGTACGCGTCGCTATTCTTGTTCCGAAAAAAGCTGATCATGCCTTTGTGAGAGAGGCAAAGTTTCCGTACTTGCGGCGCTTACTGCAAGTCGGGTGCACTGTCTATGAATTCCAAGATGGCTTCTTCCATGCCAAAATACTGATGGTCGACGGCCGTATTTGTGATATTGGAACTGCAAACTTTGATTTCCGCAGTCTCTATATTAACCATGAAATGAACTGCATTATGTACGACTCGCCCTTTTTAGAGATCGTCAAGAAGGAGGTTGACCAGGATTTAGAAGCCTCGGGGAAAATCACACTAACTGATCTTACATCCTTGCCGCTGCCAGATCGAATACGGGAAAGAATTGCGAATATCATCGCCTTCTTTCTCTAAAGAAAACTCGCCGATTGGCGAGCCATTAGGCGAAGACAGAGGCATAGTGCACTTACACTTTGTTCCTAAAATTTCTTACTACGTCGAATGAGCTTCTAGCTAGAAATTTATACTTTCCTAAAGTGTAAAGCAAGAAACCCTACAGGAGAGGATAATGTGAAGATTCGATTTGGATATGTATCACACGCGCTTTCGCTTTGGGATTGCTCTCCGGCAAAAACGATGACATTCACCAGATGGAAGCAGCTCGAAAAAGAGGAGCGGGAGGACAAGCTATATACCATTACTATGCAAAACCTACAGCATACGCTGCGGGCGCTTCATTACAATATCGCTCAAGAAATATGGCTGTATCGCCTCTCCTCCTCCATCGTGCCATTAGCTACCCATCCTGAAGTAGAATTTGACTATACCTATTTGTTCCGTGATATGTGGAAGGAGATTGGACAGCTTATTCAAAAGCATCGCCTCCGCGTTAGCTTCCATCCAAACCAATTTACGCTATTTACAAGTGACAAGCAGCATATTACGGATAATGCTGTGCTTGATATGGAATACCATTATAGCGTACTCGAAGCAATGGGCATTGCAAAGGAATCCTATATTAACATCCATGTCGGCGGGGCATACGGAGATAAGGAGGCCGCCATCGCGCGTTTTCATCAAAACCTCCAAAGACTTCCTATACCTATCAAGCAGCAAATGACGCTTGAGAATGATGATAAAACATACACAGCGGAGGAAACGCTCGCGGTTTGCCAAAGGGAGCAAATCCCTCTTGTATTTGACTATCACCATCACCTGGCAAATGAGAGCGGCGACGACCTTACTGCGCTTCTTATCGATATATTTGCGACATGGGATCATACAGGAGTAATTCCGAAGGTGCATCTTTCCTCTCCAAAATCCGAAACAGAATTTCGTTCTCACGCCAATTATGTAGATGCTTCCTTTGTAAGACCATTTTTTGAAGCAGCAAAGCAAATAGGACGCGATTTTGATGTAATGGTGGAGAGCAAGCAAAAGGATAGGGCGGCGCTGCAGCTTGTAGAGGAGCTTGCCAAAATGAGAGGATATAAACGAATAGGCGGGGCGATGATTGAAATCTAATCATTACTAAAAAACTACAAAAGATTCACATCTCCTTTACTTTTTTATAATACTATCTAAGTATTATTTCCAGCAGGAAACGGAGATACCATCTATGCATACAACATCCGATAAACAACTAAGCGCAACGATTATTTCAAGCGTACTAACATTAACATGTACCACACTGTTTGCTATTTATGGAAATCATCCTATTTGGCTCTTGGCAGCTCTTCTATTTCTATTATATATGATGCTTTCTGCCCATCAAAAACAGGCCAAGTGGCGTTTCGCTCTTTATCTGATATTCGCATTGGTTTTATTTGTAAAAATGATGATCACGACTGGTTTTGTACATGTTTTAAGCTCATTATATGCCCCTAACCTTTCCTCTCTTCACTTAGAAGAATCCATTCTATTTATAGTCCCAGGGGCACTGTTCATTTGTTTTTTTACTCATTTTATATTTATAAAATATGATTATGTACAGCTACAGCGCTCGTACAAAACATTGAGGGCACATACAGATAGAAAAATTAATGATGGCATACGGGCACTGGTAAAAAGCGAACAACAATATCAATCTCTTTTCGAAGAGCATCCTGATGCAGTATTCTCTCTTGATAAAGACGGTAACTTCCAGAGCGTGAATCGTTCCTGCATGAATATTCTCGGCTATTCCTCTCAAGAACTAATTGGGCAATCACTCTTGAATTATGTAGCTAAAAACGATCAGAGAATTGTACAAAATTATATACACGCTGCAAAGAAGGGCCTGCCACAGAGCTTTGAAATACAAGGTTGGCAAAAAGCGGGACAATGCTATTGTTTCCATATTACGCTTATTCCCTCAGTAGTCAGCGGGGAAACCATTGGTATATACGGTATCGCCCGCGACATGACACAGTTCAAGCAGAACCAGCAGCAGATTGAATACATGGCCTTTCATGATGTCCTTACCGGCATTGCGAACCGCAGAAAGTTTGAAGAAGATTTAATACGTGCACTTCATATAGGACAGGCGCGTGACCTGATTACAGCTGTTCTGTTTATTGATTTGGATCGTTTTAAGAGCATCAATGACCTCCTCGGGCATACTGTAGGTGATCACCTCCTTGCAGAAGCGGCGAATCGTCTTAGGCTATATGTACGCCAGAAGGATACTGTCGCTCGACAAGGCGGAGATGAATTTACCATTCTTTTAACTGAGATGTTTTCCGAAAAAAATGTAATCATCTTTGCAGAGGGATTGCTTAAGGTATTTCAACAGCCTTTCCTCCTTGTAGGACAAGAACTGTATGTTACTCCAAGCATCGGGATTGCACTTGCACCCTTTCACGGTACAACTGCTGCACAGTTAATAAAAAATGCGGACACGGCGATGTATGAGGCGAAAGCAACGGGAAAAAACAAATACGTACTGTATACAAAGGAAATGAGTGAGGCGGAGCATAAACGAAATTTGCTGGAAAAGGAGCTGCGTAAAGCCATTCAAAATGAAGAGCTTCTTCTCCATTATCAGCCGCAGGTTCATATGCTTACAAAGCAAATCGTCGGCTTTGAAGCACTCGTCCGTTGGAAGCATCCAAAGCTTGGCATGATATCCCCTGCTGATTTCATTCCGCTTGCAGAGGAAACAGGACTGATTCTGCCAATTGGAGAATGGGTACTTCGGCAAGCATGCAGACAAGCAAAGCAATGGCATGAGAGCGGACATTCGTCCCTAAAAATTGGAGTTAATTTATCGCCGATGCAATTTAACGATCCAAATCTCGTTCAGCTTGTAACCAGTGTGCTGCAGGAATTCGCTTTGCCTCCAGAAGCACTCGACCTGGAAATTACAGAGGGCATTGCTATGCGAAATGAACAGCTAGTGATTGAAAAGCTGCAGCAGCTGCAAAGCCTAGGTATCAAAATTTCCATCGATGACTTTGGCACTGGATATTCATCCTTATCTTACTTAACAAAGTATCCGATTCACACGCTAAAAATTGCACGGGAATTTATACAAGAAATTGAGCACAGCCTGCAGGAGGAGGCTGTTATCTCCTCCATTATTATGATGGCCAAAAATTTAAAGCTCACCGTCATTGCCGAGGGAGTGGAAACAGTAACACAATGGGATTTCCTCATGCAGCAGCAATGCGACCAAATTCAAGGTTACTATGTGAGTAAGCCTCTTGAGGCTAAGCAGGCATGGGAATTGCTGAAACAACCAGTAGAAAGAGCTGTATAAAAATGAGCGGATGTTATCCGCTCATTTTCACATCTTTACTAACGCCATTATATATTTACCTTCCTCACCGTTATCGAGACAGCTGTTTCCAATCGGATTACAGACCTGTTTTCTCTTTAATGTAACGGCGAGCCTTCATCGCATATTCGAGAGGATTCGCTAACGCTGGGTCCTGCTCAGCCTCCACCACAAACCAGCCTGTATAATCAGAAGCTGCAAGCGTTGTAAATACTTCATCAAACTCAATGGATCCATCGCCTGGAACCGTGAAAGCTCCAGTCTTTACTGCCTCTAAAAAGCTTAAATCCTGTTCCTTCACACGAGCGACAACTTCCGCACGAATGTCTTTCAAATGAACGTGCTGAATGCGGGATAAGTGCTTTTTCAACACATGAATCGGGTTTTCCCCTGAGAATACAAGATGCCCTGTATCAAACAGCAGAGAAACAAGATTTGGATCTGTTAGCTCCATGAGCTTATCGATTTCCTCTGTTGTTTGAATCCCTGTTCCCATATGGTGATGGAATACAATTTTCATATCCTTCTCCACAGCCAGCTCACCAAGACGATGCAAGCCGTCTACCAGGAGCTTCCACTCTTCTTCTGTAAATACAGGCTTTGCTTTGTATACAGGCACAGCTAAGCCTTGAACGCTTTTGCCCTGCTCCGATACAACGATAACCTTCGCGCCCATCGCATGTAAGAAATCGCGGTGCTCGATAAAAGCCTCCACTGTTTCCTCTAAAGGCTTTGTTGTTACAAATGCGCTAAACCAAGCGCTTGCAATTTCTAAACCTCGAAGTGATAACGCCTTTTTCAATACTTCTGTATCGCGCGGGTATTTATTCCCTACCTCGCTGCCAGTGAATTCTGCTAATGCCATCTCACTTACGCACTGCTCGAATGTATTCTCGCCGCCGAGCTCCGGAAGATCATCATTTGTCCAAGCGATTGGGGCAATTCCAAGTTTGATTGTATTTTCTTTAAACATATCTATTCCCTCTCCTATCCTCTTAATAGCGTCTCGCTTGTGGATTCATTGATAATACCCCCGTTTAGTTAAGCCCTTCCCCTAAATAAAACCCCATTTTTATTAATGGTATGACAATCACTACCTATGAAATACTAAAATAGATTAAGCGCTTACTTCGATTGCATTATGCATCCTTAACCATAAAACGCAAGTCTCTTTATTTAGATATCTAAGTACTATGCAGCTATTAATTTACTGCAAACTCATTCTTTATATGTTCAATCTTAACTGGCTGGCCCTTCAATAGGGATTCCTTTGCTGCCTTTGCAATGCGTTCTGCTTGAAGTCCATCATTTCCGCTGCACATTACAGCTTGCTTTGCAGTAATCGATTTTGCAAATTGCGTTACTTCCTCGATATATGCCTGTGTATAGCGCTCAAGGAAGAAATGTAATGGTTTGTCCTTTGCCACGCCTTCCACTGTAGATACTTCTACGGTTGTTGGACGGCAATTATCGGCTGTTACTGCTCCTTTTGCCCCGAATACTTCTACACGTTGATCGTATCCATACACAGCTTGACGACTATTATCAATAACTCCAATTGCCCCATTTGCAAACTTTAATGTAACAATGGCAGTATCTATATCCCCAGCTTCCCCAATCGCAGGATCCACTAAAACAGCTCCTTGGGCAGACACTTCCACTACTTCACTATTCATTACATAGCGCGCCATATCAAAGTCGTGAATCATCATATCCATAAACAACCCGCCTGAGGAACGAACATACTCTATGCTTGGCGGCTGCGGGTCTCTTGATGTAATCTTCAAAATGTGCGGTTGGCCAATTTCTCCTTGCTGCACAAGGTCACGTACCTTTTTAAAATTCGGATCAAATCGGCGATTGAAGCCAACCTGTAATTGTACACCCTCTTCTTCTACTACACGTAACGCTTCCATCGTTTGCTCTGCAGAGAAGCTTACCGGCTTTTCGCAAAAGATATGCTTCTTCGCACGCGCTGCTTCTTGAATGATTTGCGCATGTGTGCTTGTTGGGGAGCAAGCAAATATTGCATCGATTTCAGGATCTGCTAATAATTCTTGGTAATTTGTTGTGAGAACAGAAATGCCTTTGCTGGCAGCCCATTCCTGTAAATGATCTACGACTACATCTGATACCGCTTTAATTTTCACTTGTGGAATTGATAAAAGATTATCTGCATGCAATTTTCCAATGCGTCCAGCACCAATAATTCCAATTGTAATTACACTCATATGAATTCTCCTTTTTATGAAAGGTTTAAAAAACACTGGATAGATTTTACTTCCTGCATAGGGGGAATTTCCTAATTCCGCATTTATAGCTGCTTGTGCAGCAACCACTATAAGCTGGACAGGCAGCCTCTCATTAATAAAGCGTTTTCTTTAATTAACAAAAAAATCAGCAAATTGTCATTTAATATTACATAGCAGACTGTATTATTTTAAAAATCGAGAAAACTGGTTAAGCGCTTTCCTGACTCTTATTATACACACCCATTAAGAAAGTGCAAATATTTTTTCTATCTTTCAAATATTTTAAATCTGTTCATATGAACTATTCTGTTAGGTTGTGTAGATCCTATTTAAGAATAAACACAGTAATAATGCTCTTTTCCTAATATTTATCCGCTTATACTAAGAAAAAATAATTTTCTCATTTCTCCTATCGTTACCCTATAAATGATTAGTAAATAAAAAAATAGAAATAAAAGATATTGACGTTTTTTGGATGTAAGCGTATACTTCTTTCTGAAGATTGATTAAGCGCTTACTCTTTTCTGTTGTGTTAATAAGGGGAAAAATAATTAATGGTGGTGGAGAAAAATGAATGTGCTTACACCAAAACAAAATGGTTTGGACAGGATAGGTATACCGTCTCATTTGTTATGGGGCTACATCGGAATTATTGTTTTTATGATTGGAGATGGTCTGGAGCAAGGCTGGCTGTCGCCTTATCTCGTTGAACAAGGCTTAACGATGAAACAATCTGGTTTATTATTTACTGTCTATGGAATTACTGTGTCTGTTTCCGCTTGGTTCTCAGGGGTATTTGTTCAAATGTGGGGCCCAAGACGGGCAATGGCATCTGGGCTCATTGCCTTTATTATAGGCTCAATTGGATTTATTGGTTGGGGAATTCCCAGCATGAATTATGCTGTTATACTATTTTGTTATGCTTTAAGAGGCTTTGGATATCCTTTATTTGCTTACTCTTTCTTAGTATGGGTATCGTATCGTACTCCTCAGCAAATGCTCTCTAAGGCTGTGGGGTGGTACTGGTTTGTCTTTCAGCTTGGTTTAAGTGTTATCGGGGCCTTTTATTCTAGCTTCATGGTTCCTAAAATAGGGGAAATTGCGACCCTATGGAGCGCATTAATTTTTGTTGTTGCAGGCGGCGTATTTTCCATCATCGTCAACAAAGATAAATTTGAAGCCCAAAAAGTAAGCGATAACAAAGGAAGAGAATTGCTTAAAGGGCTTACTATTGCATTTGAAAATCCGAAGGTTGGTATAGGCGGGATTGTCAAAATTATTAACTCCGCTGCTCAATTTGGATTTGTCGTCTTCCTGCCTACCTATATGACAAAGTTTGATTTCACTTTGAGTGAATGGCTTCAAATCTGGGGAACTCTTTTCTTTGTAAACATGGCGTTTAATATCATTTTCGGAATTGTCGGAGATAAAATCGGCTGGGTTAACACAATTAAGTGGTTTGGAGGAGTCGGTTCCGGTATTGTAACACTTGCACTTTATTATGTGCCGCAGCTTGTAGGACATAACTATTGGATTATGATGATTGTAGCGTGCTGCTACGGAGCGACATTAGCTGGCTATGTACCTCTTACAGCACTAGTACCTTCCTTGGCACCAAATGATAAGGGGGCTGCAATGTCTGTGTTAAACTTAGGATCTGGATTAGCGGCCTTCGTAGGACCATTAGTTGTTACCGTTTTCATTGGCAGCTTAGGAGTAGGCGGCGTAATGTGGATTTTTGCTGGCTTGTATTTTGTTGGTGCATTTTTAACCAGCTTCCTCACCCTGCCGGAAGCAAAAGGGTTAACAGAATCTGCATTTGACGGCAAAGAAAAAGCGGTTTGATAGAAAGTAGATTCCATCTGTTTTCGCTATACCAACATTGTCAATGATACATAAGTAATTATTGCAAGAAGCAATCTATTTGCCAATCAGAAATGACCCAAATCATTAGCATGAAAACAAGCATACAAACTCTAAAAACACCTCTTAGTTCATCTGCTGACAACTGAATTAAGAGGTGTTTTTCTGTGTTATATTCGTATACATATTAGGGAATGAAACATATTTCCTCCTCATTGCTGCCTATACGGAGCAGTAGATTGTCGAACTACGAGCTCTGGAGAGTATAAAATACACTGCTTAAAAGACTCACCTTTTTCGATGTCTTCCATCAATAGCTGTACTGTTTTCATCCCCATCTCTTTTATAGGCTGAGAAATAGTTGTTAATAAAGGTACTGTCACTGTAGACAATATTGTATTATCAAATCCTATAACAGATAGCTCGTCTGGGACAGATATGCCTACGTCGCGCGCTGCTTTCATCACCCCAAGGGCAATCAAGTCATTACAGGCAAAAATAGCAGTGGGTCTAGACTCGTGCTGCAGCAGCTTTTCCCCATAATAAGCTCCTTCTGATATGCTTGCTTCACATTTCATAATATAGGATTCATCAATTTCAACGCCATATTCCTCCAGCATTTGCCTATAGGCATGCAACCTCTTTTTACCGCTTCTATTGTTTTCCGTAATAATCCCGATTTTTCTATGCCCAAGCGATAAAAGATGCTGCATCGCAATAGAGCCCCCTTTGAAATCGTCTATTGTCACCGCAGCAATAGACATGTTGGGGACTTCTTGTGCAAGCAATACAATAGGAATATCCCTCTCAAGCAGCTCTTGAATAAGCTCTTCATTTTGAAAATTGGAAGCAAGTATAATACCGTCAATTTTCTGCCTGAGCAAAAGGGAAACGTATTTCCTTTCTCTCTCTCCCTTATTATCCGTACTGCATATCATAACACCATAGTCTAATGAATTACTATAATCTTCAATACTTCGTGTGATTTCAGCGAAGAACGGGTTCGCAACATCTGGAACTAACAATCCAATGTTCCTTGTTCCCTTTCCCGTTAGAGCCGATGCTACAGTACTGGGGTGATAATTTAAACGCTCCATTGTCCTCAAAACTTTTTGTCTTGTTTTTTCGCTGATTCGTCCCGTATTGTTAATGACCTTTGATACCGTTGCAATAGATACTCCTGCCTCTTGGGCCACTGTATAAATAGTCAGTTTCATGTCTTTCCCCCATTCTTACTATACCAATTTCAACAAAAGGTTACTGTCCTTAACTTAGTATCGAAAGGTAATCTATAACTAATATAATAAACATTACATCCTAAACCCCTTAAGCTAACAATTGCCGTTTCTGATATAATAATTTACAACCCACATAATAAGGATAAAACGAAAAATTTTCAAATTTTGAATCTAAGGGTCTAATTTAAGATTTATTGCAGGAATTAACAAATAGGTTCTGGTGCAAAGAATCTAGAGGACTTGGACATACTGTGGCTCCCTTGCAAAAGGATAGGAGTCCGCTTGAAATTGATAAAAGGAGGCAAACGTAAATATAGGTCTATTTTTAATCTTCGAAAGAGCTGATTAGTTACAAACCGCTTTTTGTAAACGCTTACCAATTAGTTGATAATAAATAGAAGATTTCCTCAAATCTTCCTGCTCCTTAAGTCTTTTTACCTACTGTATTGTCACACCATGCATGCTCATGAACACTAAGTTCATGTTAACAAACATCATTATGTAGGCCGTATCAATTTGTTTTTTATTTATTAATATAGATGATAGCACTCTTACCCCTTTCCGGGTAAGCGCTTACCTCACCTTTTAATTATAGTTATATTCTCCCAAAAATCAATATATTTATTTTACAAATTGAATGATGTTCATAAACCCCATCCCCTTACGTGTACCAACGACTCTAAGAACATAAAAAAGAAATACTTCTTTTATAGTCCACGATTCCCCTCAATTCTTGTTCATAAAAGAATAGGGATTTAATAGTAAAACACGAGAGACTGCTGCCAACAAGTCCAATCCAACGGACTTGTTGGCAGCAGCCTCCTTGTCTAAAATCTTTCTATTTATTACGACCCAATCGCAGCCCCATCGCTCCGAGGATCTACACCGCCATGCCGGAACCCTTGCTCATCTATCAAAATCGCATTTGCATGCCCCATTGCCTGATCCATATCATCAACCCGTTTTACCAGGTGACCCGCTGCCTGCAGCGCCTCTGTAACCTCCTTGGAAATCCTCCCCTCTATTTTCAGCTCCTGCGTAGCTTCTCCCCATGTTCTTCCCCATACAAATCGAGGTTCGCTAATGGCTCTCTGGGGATCCATTCCGTAATCTAGCATTCTTGTAATCATAACTGTTTGTGTTTGCGGCTGCCCTTCTCCCCCTTGCGTGCCATATAACACATAAAGCTTATCATCCTTAAAGGCCATTGCAGGCATTAATGTATGGAAGCTGCGTTTCCGAGGCTCTAAACAGTTGACATGATTCGGGTCTAACGAGAAGAAAGAACCGCGATTTTGCATAAGAATGCCAGTATCCCCTGCAACGATCCCAGAGCCAAATTCAAAATAAAGACTTTGAATAAATGACACTGCATTGCCGTCCTCATCAACTACAGCTGCATGAGCTGTATCATTTCCAATCGGCTGCGTTGTAATGTCCCGTGCCCTTTGGGGACTGATCGATTGCGCCATTTCCTCTGCATATGTCTTGCTTAACAATTTCTCAAGCGGAATCGAAGAAAAATCAGGATCCGTTAATACTTCATTCCGATCCTGAAAGCTCCGTTTCAGCGCTTCTACTAATAAATGATAGTACTCATAGGAGCCGTGCGGAATTGCACTAAAATCATAGTTTTCTAAAATATTTAATGCCATTAAGCCAACAAAACCTTGCGAATTAGGCGGCACCTGCAGTATTTTATAGCCGCGATAGGTAGAGGCTATAGGCTCTGTCCAATTCCCCTGGTGATCTGCAAAATCCTCTAACTCCAGTAATCCGCCCTTTTCTTGCAGCCCTGCGACAATCCGCTTTGCCAATTCGCCCTTGTAAAAGGAATCCCGTCCTTGTTCAGTAAGAGTTTTTAATGTATTAGCTAAACTTTTTTGAATAAATTTTTCATTTACACGCGGGGCCCGCCCGTTCGGCAGGAAAATAGCCGCTGTTTCAGGATGCTGTGCAAATAAGTTCATATTATGCAGCGTATTAACATGCTGATTTTTGGAAAAAGGAAAGCCAGCCGATGCATATGTAATCGCAGGTTCTAGTACATCACTTAAGGAAAGGCGGCCATACTCCCTTAATACAGCATCCCAGCTATCGACCATGCCGGGAACCGTAATCACGCTTTTTATCCCGCGAGTTGGAATGGAGGCAAGACCCTCAAAGGCCTCTCTCGTCACCTTATATCCTGAGCGGCCGCTGCCATTATATGCCCGTACTTTGTTATCTCTCTTGCTGTACAACAGCCAAAATGAATCTCCCCCAAGGCCTGTCATATGCGGGTAGACTACTGCTAAGCAGGCACTCACTGCTACCGCCGCGTCAAAGGCATTTCCTCCTTTTTGCAAAATCCTCTGTCCTGCTGCGGAGGCCAAGTAATGCGGACTTACAACCATCGTTTTCGTTCCAACTACAGCTTCATTCATACTGCGTTTTCCTCCCCTGCATTGTCGTTCCTTTTCATTTCTAATATAGAGTGAGTATCTTTATTTATTCCTTTATCAGTAAACATAAACAGGATAGCCCCTAAAATCAACAAAGCCCCTGATAGATAAAAACCAAATTCCAGACTTCCTGTCACGTCAGCGAAATAGCCTGTAATATACGGTGCAAAGATAGATGACAGCATGCCGCTAAAATTGAAAAACCCATATACTTTAGAATACATTGAAGATGGTGTGATATCAGCAATGTAGGAAATAAGAACCGGATCAAGCGCAAGCTTCCCAAGCAATCCGTACAATATTAAGCCGGCAATCATAAGCGAGTAATTTTCTGTATACGGAATGACAAGCTGACAAATGGCTCCTGCTAAAGCTAAACCAATAATAAGCGGTTTTTTGCTTTTAATTTTATCCGAGATGAACCCAAAGAAGATGGCACCCGGTATAGAAGCCCATGGCACTAAGGAAGAGATGATCCCTGTTTGTGAGCCATCCACACCTCTTGCAGTTTGTAAATAATATGGAAGCCATGTTAGCATCCCGAAAAATCCATATAGGGAGCAAAAAATGATGATATATACAAAAATATGGTTTTTCGTAAATAAAAGCTTCAAATTTCCTTTTTCTTGTTTTTGTATACTCTGTTTCTCATTGCTTCCTTGGTTATCACGAACAAATAAGCTGATTAAGATCGCAACTATGATAGTTGGAATTGCAAATAAGTAAAAAGAGAACTGCCATCCTTTATCTAATGTATATGTGAAATAACTTGCAGAGATAAATCCAAGCGAAATCCCAAATGCCATCCCGCTGTTGATGAGAGCCGATACAACTCCGCGATATCTTTTAGGGGTTAAATTAGAGGAAATGCCATATTGAGAGCCATAATATGTTCCCTCTCCTAATCCCGTTAAAGCCCGCATCATAAGAAACATAACAAAGGTCGTCGCCATGCCGCTTAAATAGGTAGCAACACCAAACAAAATGTATCCAATGACCAGCACCTTCACCCGGCCAAATTTGTCAGCTAAAAATCCAGTTGGAATCTGCATAAACGCATAAGCTGCAAAAAAGACGGTGGACATAAGGCCTAGCTGCGCCTTGTCTAAACTCCATTGCTGCCCGATCTCCCCCATAACTGGTGATAAAATATTGCGGTCAGCGTACATAAACACCCATCCTAAAAAAAATAGGAAGATGACCACAGCAGGATGTGTTTTCCTCATAACCTTCACTCCCCTTAAATTTTTCGAAAATTATGAACTCATTATATAAACACACTTCCTGCCCCGCTGTATTTTTGGAAGATTTCCTTACATGTTTTCTTTCGTTTCGAAATTATAATTCTTTATTTTTGTTGATTAGGAATAAAAAAGTGATAATATAATTACAAATAGATTGATATTTACAAAATTTGATTACGAAAGGAAAGGTGAGGGTTTTGTCGTATGACTACCATGTTCCAAACCTGATTCTAGACGAACTAGACAAAAAGATTCTATCCCGTCTTCATGAAAACAGCCGCCTCTCCTACACAGACTTAGGAAAGGAAATCGGCATATCCCGTGTAGCAGTACAGTCCCGCATTAACAATCTGATGGAAAAGGGAGTGATTGAAAAGTTTACGACCGTTATCAATCCAATCAAAATTGGAATTCATGTATCTGCCTTTTTTAGCGTGGAGGTGGAGCCGCAGCATTTAGAAACAGTAGCTAGTCAGCTCGCTGAGGAGCATGCGGTTACGAGCCTATACCATATGACAGGCCCAAGTAAATTGCATATGCATGGGATTTTTACAGATAATCAGGAAATGGAGACCTTCTTAACAACAAAGCTGTACCCGCTCCAAGGAGTGGTAAGCGTCGACTGTCAGGTTTTAATTAAGCGATATAAAAGTCGTATGGGAATGAAGCTATAAACGAGCGGGGGGAACAAAATGAAAGGTTCATATAAGGAGCTTACACTGGCAATGCTTCGCACAGGCATATTCGGATTTGGCGGCGGTCCTTCGGTTATTCCATTAATCCGCTATGAGGCAGTGTCTCGTTATCGTTGGCTGGAGGATGATGAGTTCGGTGAAATTCTGGCAATCGCAAATGCTTTACCAGGACCGATTGCAACAAAGATGGCTGCATACTTAGGATATAAACAAAAAGGAGTACTAGGCGCTTTTACTGGTGTACTGGCACATATTTTACCAACATGTTTGGCAATGATTCTGCTCCTTACAGCTGTAAATGTTCTGAGTTACTCAAAAGCAGTAGGCGGTATGATTGCAGCGGTAATGCCAGTGATTGCAGTCATGCTTGGACTTATGGCATATGAATTTGCTGAGAAGGCTGTGAAGGGGTTAGGGAAATGGCTTGGCGGGCTTTGCTTTATCATTTCCTTTTTGATGCTGCAGGTGGTTTCCATCCATCCTGCTATTGTTATTGTCGTATTTTTAGCATATGGGGCAGTTCATTTCAAGCTCAAGGATAAGAAATCAAAAGGCAAGGAGATGTCAGCATGATAGATTGGATTAATGTATTCATAGGCTTCTTTCTTGCGAACGTACTCGGCTATGGCGGCGGTCCGGCTTCCATCCCTCTTATGTATGCGGAAATTGTGAATCACCATCATTGGTTAACCAATACAGAATTCTCAAATATGCTGGCACTCGGAAACGCATTGCCTGGGCCGATCGCAACCAAAATCGCCGCGTATGTTGGATATGATGTATATGGATGGTGGGGATTTTTAGTTGCTTTATTCGCAACTGTCTTTCCATCAGCTCTTGCACTTATTCTTTTACTAAAGGTGATCCAGCGCCATCGTCAATCTCTGGTCGTAAAAGGGATGACTTTACTCGTTCAGCCTGTTATTGCCATTATGATGGCGGTCCTAACCTGGCAAATGATGAAGGATGCTGCCCTCTCTATGGGAATATGGCAATCACTTATCATTGCACTTATCGCTTTTTTAGCTCTAACAAAATGGAAGGTTCATCCCGCCTTGCTTATTGTTGCTGCCTTTACATACGGCGGATTGATTCTTCCGCATTTGTAGTGTAATCCGCATTAACATGCTAGTTAGTTCAGTGAACTGCTGCCAACAAACAATGTGCCCCCTGCAATGTACAGGGGGCACAGCCTATCGGTTATTTTGTAAAACGATATACAACTGCTTCATACGGGCGAAGCTTGATATGTTTATAGTCTCGAGATGGGTCTGCGTAATTAGAAATAAGCACTTCGCTGTTCCAGCCTTCAAAGCTTACCCCTTCTGGCAATACCCATTCTGCTTCTTCACCGTAATAGTTGCTGATTGTCAGCAATACCTCATCCTCCGTCTTGCGCGTATACGCCCAAATACGCGGATGATCTGCAAGAAGCAGCTCATAATCTCCATACGTTATGACATCGTATTTCTTTCGAAGCTCAATGAGCTTTTTATAATAATGCAGAATAGAATCAGCATCCTTCACCGCTTCTTCTACGTTAATGTCCTTGTAATTTGAAGCTGCTGCAATCCAAGGAGTTCCTGATGTAAAGCCCGCGTTTTCTGTAGCATCCCACTGCATCGGCGTACGCGAATTGTCCCTGGACTTTTGCTGAATGGCAGCCATAATATCCTCATGGCTCATGCCTTGTTCCCGCTTTAATTTATAGATGTTTAAGGTTTCTACATCACGGTAGTCATCAATGGAATCAAAGCCCGGGTTTGTCATGCCGATTTCTTCGCCTTGATAAATGTAAGGCGTCCCTTGCAGCATATGCAGGGAGGTTGCAAGCATTTTTGCCGATTCCTTTCGATAAATTGTGTCGTTTCCAAATCTAGAAACAATGCGCGGCTGGTCATGATTGCACCAAAAGATGGCGTTCCAGCCTCCTCCATCATGCATTCCCTTCTGCCATGTTGACATAATGTTCTTCAGCTGCAGAAAATCAAAGTCTGCTTTTGTCCACTTTTCCCCGTTCGGATAATCTACCTTTAAGTGATGGAAGCTAAACGTCATACTTAGCTCTTTTCTGTCCGGATTCGAATACTTAATGCAGTTATCAATCGTTGTGGAGGACATCTCGCCGACTGTAATAATATCCGTGCCTTCAAATACCTCCCGATGCATCTCTTGCAAAAATTCATGTACACGAGGACCGTCAGTATAATATTTACGCCCGTCACTCATTGCGCCTTCTGCTGTATCGTTAGGGAAGCTTTGATCCTTTGAAATTAAATTGATCACATCAAGACGGAAGCCGGACACTCCTTTTTTCGCCCAAAACTCCATCATTTTATAAACTTCCTTGCGCAGCTCTTCATTTTCCCAATTCAAATCTGCTTGTGTAGTATCGAACAAGTGCAGATAATATTGTCCAGTCGTTTCATCGTATTTCCAAGCGGAGCCGCCAAATTTAGATTCCCAATTTGTTGGTTCGTCACGCCAGATGTAAAAATCACGGTACGGATTATCCTTGCTCTTTTTCGATTCTTGAAACCATTTATGCTCCGTTGAGCTATGATTGACGACGATATCCATCATAATGCCGATATTTCGCTTTTTAGACTCGGCAAGAAGCTCTTCAAACTCCTCCATTGTGCCATAGCTTTCATCAATTGCATAATAATCGCTCACGTCGTAGCCGTTATCATTCTGCGGAGACTTATAAATAGGAGTTAACCAAATATAATCGACTCCTAAAAAGGAGAGATAATCTAATTTTTCAATAATCCCTTTTATATCTCCTGTCGCACCGCCATTATGGCTGCGAAAGCTTTTTGGGTAAATTTGATATACTACAGATTTTCTCCAGTCTTTTTTCATTTCTTCCACCACCATTTGTTATTGGAGCCGACATATTTTCTTGACCTATGTCAACTCCTGCTATTCCATTCATAAAACAAGATACGATACCACTATGAGCAGGCTTTATTCCGCTTATAATGATATCGTTTGACTTGATCATAACCAGGAGACCGCGCAAGAGCCAGACTCCGAATAATGCATATATTATTTATCCTTACGTAATTTTCCAAAGAATATCGTTAATACGAATGGTACTACTAACACGATTGCCATACCGATGAAAAACACTCCCCATTTTTCCGGGAAAATGGATAAGAATCCAGGCAAACCGCCTACGCCAATGGATGCAGCTTTTACGCCTTGGGATGAAATAAACATACCTGCAAGCGCGGAGCCAATGACAGCCGAGATAAAGGCAAAGCGGAAGCGCAGGTTTACCCCAAACATAGCTGGCTCCGTAATGCCAAGATAAGCAGAAACCGCAGATGTTGCAGATAAGCTTTTTAATTTCTCATCCTTTAATACAAACATCATAGCTAATGCGGCCGTACCTTGCGCAATATTTGACAAAGCGACCATCGGCCATAGGAATGTGCCTCCTATGCTTCCAATTAACTGCAAGTCTACCGCTAGGAATGTATGATGCATACCTGTAATAACAAGCGGTGCATAAAGCCCTCCGTAAATAAGTCCGCCTAAAAGCGGCGCTACCTCGAAAATACCTACTACTGCATTTGTAATAACGTTACCAATCGCAAATGTGATTGGCCCAATTGCGATAAATGAAAGAAAACCAGTTAATAATAACGCGATAGGTGCTACAAGCAACAGCTGGAATGCATCTGGAATACGCTTCCTTAGAAACTTTTCAATCTTAGCTAACACATAAGAAGCAAGCAATACCGGCAATACTTGACCTTGATAGCCAACCTTTTGGACGTCTAGGCCAAATAAATTCCATTTCGGGATTTCCTTTGCCGCCCCATATCCCCACGCATTGAGAAGGTCAGGGTGAACGAGCATTAAACCAAGAACAATCCCTAATAGCGGACTTCCGCCAAATCTATTGACAGCAGACCAGCCAATCAAACCCGGTAAAAATACAAACGCCGTATTCGCAATTAAGTTAATAATGCCGGCAAAGTCCTTCCACTGCGGATAGACATCAACTAACGCCTTCTTATCAAAGAAAATGCCAGGTCCAGTCAAGATATTATTAATCCCCATCAGCAAACCTGCTGTTACAATGGCTGGCAAAATCGGAATAAATATATCCGCCAATGTTTTAATCGCACGCTGAAGCGGATTCAATTTTTTTGCCGCTTCATCCTTTATTTCCTGCTTTGAGGCCTGAGAAATTCCTGCCATTTCAACCATTTCGTTATATACTTTATCAACTGTCCCCTGCCCTATAACAACCTGGAACTGGCCGTTTGTAGAGAAGGAACCTTTCACTAAATCAATTTGCTCTAGCGCTTCCTTATTCACCTTGCCCTCGTCTTTTAAAGCAAAGCGCAAACGAGTCACACAGTGCGTCGCAGCAGCAACGTTTTCTTTACCGCCAATATGGGCAAGTATTTCTTCAGCGGCCTGGCGATGCTTATTGCTCATTGTTAATCCTCCCTTTACCTTGATTAGAAATATTTTTAATAACGTTTACAGACAACGTTTACAGACAACGTTTACAGATAGCGTTTACAGATACAATCTTAACTTATATATACGAGTTAGTCAACACTTATATATACGAGTTAGCTAAAACTTATATATACGAGTTTATTTTCCTTCGATAAGCTGTTGTTTATCTTACCCCTAAAAGCACATATGTACTTTATAGTTCATATCCTTTACGCCTCATATGTTCTTACAATACAAAAAAGCCCGACCTTTATCGGCGGGCTACATCAGAAAAGTAAAACTTATCTAAACGATGACGCGATTCTGTATACTCGAATTGTCTTCCATCATACAAATGAGTATAGTTTTTCACAACAATCACATAATCTGTTCCATTTAAATCTAAATATTTTCGGTCTTCCTCCGTACAGGGCTGTGCTTCAATCACACGGTGCGCATAGCTGATTTGCAGACGCAATGTCTGTTCAATATACTGATAAACTGAGGTTTGTACAATCTCCTCTGTGAGATCGGGTATGATATCAGAGACAAAATAGTTCACATCTAAGATAACATCCTCTCCATCAATATTACGAACACGTTTAATGAGATCTACCTTTGTTTTTCCCTTTACATTCAAAAGCTTTGCAATAGTTCGGTCAGCAGACATCTTCTTCATTTCGACTACCTTGGTTACAATATCCCGGTTAAGCCGTTCATATTCCTCTTTAAAGCTTACGATCCCGCCAAGACGAAATTCAATATTTTTCTTTCGAAGAACGAAGACGCCCTTACCATGTATCTTTTGCACATATCCGCGCTCCTGCAAAAGATCGACTGCTTTGCGCACTGTACCGCGGCTTGCATCAAACTGCGCAATCAGCTCCGTCTCCGATGGAATTTTATCTCCTTCTACCAGCTCGCCATCCTCAATTTGTTGTATGATGGCGCTATATATAGTTTCGTACTTCCTCATACAGTGTATCTCCTTTTTTCTATATCTTTTATTATACACAATTATTTTGGGCAGCAGAAAAGAGACTTTCTTGCCGGAACACAGAGTTTAACACAGGATACAATCGTTGCTTTGATGTAACATTCAGTTAGGATCAACAATATATTATCATCATTTATATGTGACAATTGTCATCATCCAGGGAAAAATGATACTATCATGTGAGGTATACTTCAGAGAAAAGGTAGGTTTATCATGATCATTAAAAGTGAACAGGACTTAGAAGGATTACGAAAAATCGGACGGATTGTCGCGCTCGCGCGTGAGGAAATGAAGCGTTTGGCGAAGCCCGGCATGACGACAAAGGAGCTGGATTTAATCGGCAAGCGCGTACTTGATGAGCACGGTGCGGAATCCGCTCCAGAGAAAGAATATAACTTCCCAGGCATTACATGTATCAGCATTAACGAGGAGGTCGCGCACGGCATCCCTGGGGATCGCGTGATTCAAGATGGTGACCTTGTAAATATTGATATCTCAGCAGCACTCGACGGCTACTATGCGGATACAGGCATTTCCTTTGTAGTCGGGCAAGGAGATGAGCTCAAGACAAAGCTATGCCAGGCCGCAGAGGATGCATTTTGGGCAGCGATGAAAAAAACAAAAGCCGGAGCGAAGCGCAACCAAATTGGGCGGGCCGTCTTCAACGAAGCACGTAAAAATGGCTTTACCGTTATTGAAAACTTGACTGGCCATGGCATCGGCCGCAGCCTGCATGAAGAACCAGAGCACATTTTAAACTACTTCGATCCGCGAGACGGGGCATTGCTAAAGGATGGGCTCGTGTTGGCAGTAGAGCCGTTCGTCTCCGCAGGGGCAAGCCATATTATTGAACTAGGGGATGGCTGGACGTTTGTGACACCGGATAAAAGCCTTGTGGCGCAATGCGAGCATACAATTGTCGTTACAAAGGGTGAGCCAATTGTTCTAACAGTTCTAGATTAAGGCAGGCACTTTCCACTCACTATGTTTACAGATTAGATAAAATCTCAATACTAAGATAAGAATAGCTATTGGTTTTGAATCGCTGTCTGTAAAGGAGTGAGAATATGACGGTAAGCTTACAATATGCACTAGATAACTGCAGTAAAGCAGTACGCCGCTTACAAGAAGCGGCTGAACTGCCGATGGAGCAGTCTATTGTACTAGACGGCACGATTCATCGATTTGAACTCGCCTATGAAACAGTTTGGAGGCTGCTAAAGGTATATTTCGAGCACAAGGGCGACGTGCACGACGATGTATCTTCGCGTTCGCTATTTAAAGCAGCTGTTAGAGCTGGGCTTTTTCAGAAAAGCGTGGATTGGCTTATCATGGTTGCCGATCGAAATGCAGCTTCATATGCTTCTGATCAAGAAACAGCTCGTCTTATATACGAACGAATTCAAACGCAGCACATTCAAACCTTCGAGGAACTGTTGCTGCGATTACAAAGTGAGATAGAAAAGCGACCTTGACTGGTTGCTTTTTATTTTGTCTACAGTGATGATTTGCATTCCATGAAACAATCACTCAAAAAAAATTCCTTATTCATCCAAAAAAGTCACACTTAACGTCATTATTCATAACATATAAGTTTCCATATACTAAAGCTTCTTTGTTCCTTAAAACCAAAACTATCCCTGGATTTCCTTGACTTTCCATCCTCTCCGGCAAATATTTAACAACTCTGCTTTATGATATAAAAATCGTGAAATCGCTTCGTTTTTCACAAAATATGTAATGTATACGTTATCATTTTCCGAATTTTCAAAACAGTGTTAACTTTTCTAACAACAATGCTACATTTTTTTGATAGCCATAGTATAAATACTCTAGATACAACAATCGAGTAAAGGAGAGGGAGAATATGAAGTTAGCTGATTTGAAGAAAAGCGGACATACACCATCGCTCATTGCATCATTTTTGTATTTTGACGTAAGCTTTATGATTTGGGTTATCCTTGGAGCACTTGGAGCCTTCATTACAAGCGATTTCGGATTATCACCGGCACAAAAAGGATTAATAGTTGCGATTCCTATCTTAGGAGGATCTGTCTTCCGAATCATATTAGGGGTTCTAACAGATCGAATCGGTCCAAGAAAAACAGCAATCGGCGGTATGCTTGTTACAATGATTCCACTGCTTTGGGGATGGTTAGCTGGGGACAGCATCAATGAATTAATTGCAATTGGTATTTTATTAGGGGTAGCCGGTGCAAGCTTCTCTGCTGCACTTCCAATGGCAAGCCGTTGGTATCCGCCTCATCTGCAAGGCTTGGCGATGGGTATCGCTGGTGCAGGTAACAGCGGAACATTATTTGCAACATTATTCGGACCTCGTCTTGCGACAGCTTACGGCTGGCACAATGTTTTAGGTTTTGCACTTATTCCATTAATTCTTGTATTCATTTCTTATCTATTTATGGCAAAGGACGCACCGTCCCAGCCAGAACCAAAAACATTAAAAGAAACATTTTCTGTCTTGAAATATAAAGACACTTGGTTCTTCTGTGTTTTATATAGCGTTACATTCGGAGGCTTCGTTGGACTTTCCAGCTTCCTCAGCATTTTCTTCGTGGATCAGTATGGCTTGTCAAAGGTATCTGCCGGAGACTTCGTAACACTTTGCGTTGCATCCGGAAGTATTTTACGACCAGTCGGCGGCTTTCTTGCCGATAAAATCGGTGGAACAAAGCTTCTTATATTCTTGTTTAGCGCAGTAGCTATTTTAATGTTTGGTGTGAGCTACCTGCCTGCCTTTAACATCGTTATGATCTTATTATTCATCGGAATGGGCTGCCTTGGCATGGGGAACGGCGCGGTATTCCAAGTTATTCCACAGCGCTTCCGTGAAGAGATCGGTATGGTTACAGGACTTGTTGGCGCGGCTGGCGGCATCGGCGGCTTCTTCGTACCAAACCTGTTAGGAACGCTTAAGCAAATCACAGGCACATATGCAACAGGATTTATCGGCTACTCTTTAATGGGGCTTGCAGCTTTAATTGTATTGCTTACGGCTGTACAATCCTGGAAGAAGACTTTCCTAGTTCGAAACAACAAGGTAGAGGCATAACCAGAAATCATAGTCTATTCCCTTTACTGAAAATCACAGAAAATTAAGCTTCAGCCTTTATAACACAATCCCTGCATGTTGTTTAGCAATTCTAGAAAAATAAGAGGAGCTGAATCAAAGTCCGCTGAAAGCGGGCTTTGATTGTCAGCTCCTTTTATTAATTACCGAATTTTTATCTTCTTTTTTGAAACGGTGTAAATTATAGCTCTTCCCCATTTGTCGCAATTACATTTTTATACCAGAAAAACGACTTTTTCTTTTTACGCTCCAACGTGCCGCTGCCATCATCATGCTTATCAACATAAATAAATCCATAGCGTTTGGACATTTCTCCTGTTGAAGCACTAACTAAATCAATACAGCCCCATGAAGTATAACCCATCAATTCCACTCCATCTTCAATCGCTTCTCCCATTGCTCTGATGTGTTCGCGAAGATAGTCAATTCGGTAATCATCATTAATTGAACCGTCCTCTTCTACCTTATCGTAGGCTCCAAGACCGTTTTCCACGACAAATAACGGCTTTTGATATCGATCATACAATTGGTTTAAAGAGATTTGAAGACCAATCGGATCAATTTCCCATCCCCATTCACTTGCTTTTAAAAATGGATTTTTAATTCCACCTAAGATATTCCCTTGACCCACTTCTTCCGGTGTTTTGTCCTTCTTCTCTGTACGAGACATATAGTAACTAAAAGCGATATAATCAACTGTATTTTCTTTCATTAGTTCAAGATCGCCTTCTTGAATTTCAAGATTTATTCCATGCTCTCTCCAGTATCTCTTTATGAAAGCCGGGTACTCCCCACGTACTTGTACATCGCCACAGAAGTAGTTAAATAACTGTTCTTCCTTTAAAGCATAAAGTACATTTTCAGGATTGCAATCAACAGAATAGGTCGGAAGATACACAATCATACATCCGATTTGAGCACCAGGAATAATCTCATGACAAAGCTGAACTGCTCTCGCACTTGCGACAAATTGATGATGATATGCTTGGAAAGTTGGCTGATAATGATCTTCTTCTTTTTGAATCGCAAACCCCAGCCCTAAGATTGGCATGTGAAGACTACTGTTGATTTCATTAAATGTCATCCAGTATTTCACTTTATTTTTATACCGGTTGAAGAGTGTTGTTACATATCTTTCAAAGAATGTAACCAATTCACGGCTTCTCCAGCCCCCATATTCTTTTACAAGGTGAATTGGTAGTTCATAGTGAGAAATCGTGACTACCGGTTCAATGTTATATTTAAGCAATTCATCGAACACACGGTCATAGAATGCTAACCCTTCTTCATTTGGAACGAGCTCATCGCCTTTAGGGAAAATGCGTGACCATGAAATCGACATACGAAACACTTTGAATCCCATTTCAGCAAAAAGGGCAATATCTTCTTTGTAACGGTGATAAAAATCAATTGCTTCGTGATTTGGATACGTATACTTTTCTGGATGCAACTCAAAATCAAAACCAGGATCTTTCAATACTTTTAGTCTTACTTTACCACCCGGTAAAACATCAGGTGTATTCAATCCTTTACCACCTTCAAGATATCCGCCTTCCAGCTGATTAGCAGCCGTAGCACCTCCCCATAAAAAACCTTCCGGAAATTGCTTTTTCAATTCATTCATTTGTTTGTTCCTCCTTATAATCACTAAAACGAAATATTTTCTCCATGTAAACAAAGGGGTAATGATTCCGCATTAACGCTCCTGTACCATACTAAAATAACAAACGGGTGAAGAGGGCTAAATAAGCCTCTCCCCATTCCATACTGTTTTTAAATGACAAGTGTCAGTAAGCCTTCATTTGCTTTAACCTTCTCTTGATGTGTTTCTACGATCTCCATATACTGATTCGTATTTGTAATAATCACTGGTGTTGTTGTCTGATAGCCAGCTTCTTTAATCTTCTCAATGTCAAACTCGACTAGTAAATCGCCTTTCTTCACATGATCTCCTTGCTGAACTTTTGGTGAGAAATATTTTCCTTCTAGTTGAACTGTATCTATCCCGACATGAATTAAAATTTCTGCACCTTCTTCAGATGTAATCCCAATTGCGTGTCCTGTCGGGAAAAGTATAGATACAACACCATCTGCAGGCGCGAACACTTTACCAACTGTCGGTTCGATTGCGATGCCTTTTCCCATCGCTTCTGATGAAAATACTTGATCATCTACTTCGTTTAATGCTTTGATTGCTCCAGTCAATGGACTCACAATCGCCTCTTTTTTCACAAGCGGCTGTCCTACTTCTGCTTTGTTATCAGATACTACTTCCTTTTGTTTTTTGTCTTCAAATCCAAGTAATACTGTCATTAATGCTGCACCTGCAAAAGCAATTCCAATCGCGATGATGTGTACTCCCATCGGTGCGAAGGCTGGGATAGACAATGCACTTGGGAATGCAAATACAGTGGCTTTTGCCCCAAACATACCGTTAATTGCGCCACCAACAGCAGCAGGGATTATAACATACGGAATGGTTCTTTTATAACGCATCATTAAGCCGTAAAGAATTGGTTCTGTTACACCGGATAGTAAACCCGGTACTAATGTTGATCCACTAAGTGTTTTTAAGGATTTGTCCTTTGTGCGTAAAAAAACACCAAGTGCTAAGCCCGCTTGTGCAAGTGGAGCAGCTGCAAGCATTGCAAAGATTGGGCTGCCTCCGTGTGCAATCTGATCTAACCCAATGGGTACGAGTCCCCAATGAAGACCAAACAGTGTCAAGAATGTCCATCCTGCACCCACAACAGCACCTGTTAAAATACCGCTCTTTGTGCTCAAGAAGTTAATAGCAGATCCGATTCCATTGCCTACATACACACCAAACGGTCCAAATGCAATCACAGTAAGCGGTACAATAATAATCAACGATAGCATTGGAACTAAAAACATTTGTAAATCTTTATGAATCATTTTCTTAAGGAGTTTTTCTAAAACAGCATAGATACTTACAGCTATAAAGACCGGAAACACAGAAGATGAATAATCCATCAATATAACGGAAATGCCGATAAAATCCGTACTTTTACCTGCAGCCAGCAAACCGGTGAAATTCGGTTCTAGTAGCGCTGCCCCGATTGTACCGCCTACATACGGATTTGCGCCAAGCTTCGTTGCAAGTGTAATTCCTAAAAAGATCGGTAAGAAATAGAAGACAGCGTTTCCAGCAGCGGATAGAATAAAATACGTTCCGCTTTCCGCTGATAATAACCCAGTCATTGTCAAAATCGTTAACAATGCTTTCAACATACCTGCTCCCGCAAGTGCCCCTAACAGCGGTGAGAAGCTGCGTGAAATGACTTCAAAAATTCGGGCTCCAATGCTTCCCTTTGACTCATCTGATGAATCAGCTGCCGCACCTACATTTGCGATTTTTGTAATTTCCTTGTATACATCGGCAACATGACTTCCAACAACAACCTGAAATTGTCCGCCACTCTCAACAACGCTGAGAACTCCATTCAACTTTTGAAGCGATGCCTTATCTGCCTTTGCGTGATCCTTGAGTTTAAAGCGTAGGCGAGTCGCGCAATGCACAAGACTGGATACATTTTGCTCGCCGCCAACAAGTCTTACAATATCCTTTGCTAAACCGTTATAGCTCATATTGTCTGCTCCTTTTTTTAGTTAATATGTTTATGAATTTTTTTATTAAGATAAAATGAAATAAAAGTGCGGGTACATCTGTGTAATAAAGAAAAATTTGAACTAAAGTCATGTAGTAGGAAAAATAGAATTAAAATTTCTGAAAGCATAAAGATTTTTTTCTGTCAAATCCATAACCATTCCTTGGAATGAAATTTCTATTTATCTGTTGTGTTGCTGTGAAACACCACGTCCTTTCAAGGGTATAAAAAAAACCTAAATCACCACAGAATACGGACATACACATATACCTAGTAATAGGTATGCATACCCTTATTCTGTGAGCGATTTAGGTTTTGCCTGCTTAACCAGTAACAATCCTAAAATAACTCTAATGTTCGAGTTACATATAGTACTTAACTAATGACTATAATCTAACATGCTTAAAACAGGTTGTCAACGCTTTCTTTTTTAATTAAAAAGTTCTTGAAGGAAGCATCTCAATTAAGATATAGATTTGATTGGCCAACGAGTTGCCATTGGCGAGTCTTTAAATGAAGACGGAGGTGTAGCTGCACTTATACTTTACTCCTTAAATTCCCTAATACATTGAGTCTCTTCTACCTCCACCTAGGAATTTATACCTGACAACGTACAAAATAACCCCGCCATCTAAAGGCAAACAGCACCTTCGCTGGCGGGGAACATTTTACTGCGGAACAAAACGATCCGTGTCCGCTTTTCCTGCTTACATTTTTTCCGGTGCGGAGACACCGATTAAGGATAATGCATTATGCAGAGTAATTTGTACAGCCTTCATCAAGTCATAACGCGCCTGGCTTTTTTCCATGTTTTCGCGGTCTAATACCTTTTCCGCATTGTAGAAGCTGTGAAGAGCAGATGCCAGCTCAAATACGTAGTGCGTCATGCGGTGCGGCAAACGCTTCACAGCCGCCTCCGCTACCGCTGCCGGGAATTCGCCAAGCTTTTTCAATAGGTCGATCTCTTTCTCGGAATTCACTAACGCGTAGTTCGCGCTGCCGCTGTGCGTTAAGCCGAGCTCTTCGCCCTGACGAAGGATGCTGCAAACGCGGGCATGGGCATATTGTCCGTAGTAGACAGGATTTTCGTTTGATTTGGACACAGCAAGATCCATATCAAAATCAAGATGGGAATCGCTGCTGCGCATCGCAAAGAAGTAGCGCATTGCGTCCACGCCAACCTCTTCCATCAGCTCTCGCAATGTAACAGCCTTTCCTGTACGCTTGCTCATTTTTACCTTTTCGCCGTTTTGGTACAGCTGCACCATTTGGATAATTTGTACTTCTAGGGCATCCCCGCTATAGCCGAGCGCCTGGATTGCCGCTCTCATACGCGGGATGTAGCCGTGATGGTCCGCGCCCCAGATGTTAATGAGCTTCTCGAAGCCGCGCTCAAGCTTATCGCGGTGATACGCGATATCCGGTGTTAAGTATGTGTAAGAGCCGTCATTTTTAATGAGTACGCGGTCCTTGTCATCGCCGTATGCTGTGGAACGGAACCATGTTGCGCCGCCCTCTTCAAAGATCTCGCCGCGCTCCTTTAGCACCGCTAAGGCTTGGTCAATTTTGCCGTTATGGTACAGGGATGTCTCGGAATACCACACATCAAAGCGGACGCGGAAGCTTTCCAAGTCCTTTTGCAGCTTTTCTAATTCATATTTTAAGCCGTATTCACGGAAGAAATCATAACGCTCTTTTTCGTCTGCGTTTAGGTAGCGGTCACCGAACTCCTCCGCTAGGCGTTTGCCGATTTGTACAACGTCTTCGCCATAATAACCGTCCGCCGGCATTTCCGCATCCTTGCCAAGCGCCTGCATGTAGCGCGCCTCTACAGAAAGCGCGAGGTTATGAATTTGATTTCCGGCATCGTTAATATAGTACTCGCGGGATACGTCATAGCCCGCCTTTGCAAGCAAATTGCAAAGCGTATCACCAACAGCCGCGCCGCGGGCATGCCCTAAGTGAAGGTCGCCGGTCGGGTTCGCGGATACGAATTCCACCTGAACCTTTTGGCCCTTCCCGGTATTGGTTTCGCCATATTTCTCTCCTGCTTGCAAAATTGCAGGAATTAGCTCTGTTAAATAGCTGTTGTTCATATAAAAGTTAATAAAACCCGGTCCGGCAATCTCAATTTTTTCAACAGATGCCTTCGTTTTATCAAAGCTTGCGACGATTTCCTCGGCAATTGCACGAGGCGGCTTTTTCGCAATACGCGCCAGCTGCATCGCCATATTTGTTGAATAATCACCGTGCGCCTTCTCCTTTGGCGTTTCAAGAATGACTCCCGGGATTTGCTCCTCAGCAGCCAAGCCTGCCTTCACGACCGCCGCTTGAATCTCTTGCTTTACTAGTTCTTTTACCTGCTCTAAGGAATTCATTTTACACTCTCCTTCAACTTCATCGTAATCGTATATCGTCCCGCTTCACTGCCGCTGATGCGCAAAGCGTACGTAAAAAACAGCTGTCCTTTTTTCTTCTGATCCGACCATTCAAAAAGAACATTATCTGTTTTTGTTTCTAATGGAAATGTTCCAAGCTCGCTTGTGTACGTTCCCTTTGTCCATTCTCCCTTTTTGTGCGTTTGGCGCATGGACACGGAACCGGAGCGCATAATGAGCACTGCGCCGTCCTGAATTTTCACGACCGTTTTTACCTCTCCTTGCTCACTCGGCTCTTGAAACGTGATATATGTACCTTGACCTTTTTCATAGTATAGACCATTTGTTTCAAAAGCAATAGTTTCCTTGCGCGCCCCTTCGCGAATTTGTGTTACAAAATGAACATGTATCGGCAAACCTGCAGTACCCTTGTCCACATCTTGCCCACCTTTCTCATTCGCTAAAATAGTCACTTTTATTATCATACCAAAAAGAAAAGGAGAATGTCTTGTAAAAAGTGAGAAAAACAAAGGGATAGTTCCACAGATAGGAAGCCCGGCAACAAATCTGTTATTTATATAAAGAAACCTCGCCCATTGGCGAGCCGTTAGGCGAGGACAGAGGCGTGGCTGCACTTACACTTTATTATTAAAATGTAAAAACAGCCAGCCCCCATATGCGAAAGCTGACTGGTTCAAACCTCTTGTATATAACTAGCGTTGTTGTACTAAGCCCAACAAAATTTCGCGAACAATCTTACCCGCTACAATCGGGGTTTGCTCGCTATGATCATAAACTGGCGCAACCTCTACGATATCAGCGCCTACTACATTCACTTCAGAATTTGCAAGCTCTACTAAAGATGCAAGCAATTCCTTAGACGAAATGCCGCCTGCTTCCAGCGTGCCTGTTCCAGGTGCATGGGCAGGATCCAATACATCGATATCAATTGTTAAGTAAACCGGTCTTCCCGCCAATTCAGGCAATACCTTCTTAAGCGGCTCAAGAACATCGAACTTGAACAGGTTCATGCCGACTTCCTTTGCCCACTGGAACTCTTCCTTTAAGCCGGAACGAATGCCGAATGAATACACGTTTTTCGGGCCGATTAAGTCGCAAGCCTTCTTAATCGGTGTTGCATGCGAATACGGCTCACCCTCGTAATTATCACGAAGATCTGTATGCGCGTCAAAGTGAATAATTGCAAGATCCGGATACTTTTTATACATCGCCTTAATAACCGGCCAAGACACTAAGTGCTCACCGCCAAGGCCAAGCGGAAACTTGCCGTCAGCTAACAAGCCGTCGATATATTCTTCAATCATATTAATGCTTTTTTCTGGGTTTCCAAATGGAAGCGGGATATCGCCAGCGTCGAAATATTTCACTTCCTCAAGCTCACGATCCATATACGGGCTGTATTCCTCTAATCCAATTGATAGCTCGCGAATGCGCGCTGGACCAAAGCGAGAACCTGGACGGAAGCTTACTGTCCAGTCCATCGGCATGCCGTAGATCACTGCTTCAGCCTCATCGTAGCTTTGGTGGCTTTTAATAAATACATTACCGGAATATGCTTCATCAAAACGCATATACTGTTCCTCCTATCCATAACACACTGCTTATTTAATTAAATCACCAACGAACTTCGGCAGGGCAAATGCTGCTTTATGAAGCTCCTTCGTGTAATATTTTGTTTCGATATCGTGGAAGCGCTCTTCGCTTACCTCTAGTGGATCATGCTGCTTGGATCCGATTGTGAATGTCCAAAGGCCGCTTGGGTACGTTGGAATGTTTGCTGTGTACAGACGCGTGATTGGAAAGATTTCGCTTACGTCCTTGAACACATTTGTAATCAATTCTGGTGTAAACCAAGGGTTGTCTGTTTGCGCAACGAAAATGCCGTCTTCCTTCAGTGCCTTAGCGATTCCCGCATAGAAGCCCTTTGTAAATAAGTTTACAGCTGGTCCTACCGGCTCTGTGGAGTCAACCATGATTACATCATACTCGTTTTCGCTTTGTGCAATATGAAGGAAGCCGTCATCCACTTTCACTTCTACACGCGGATTGTCCAATTCACCTGCGATTTCTGGCAAGTACTTCTTAGAATACTCAATTACCTTGCCATCGATTTCAACAAGCGTTGCTTTTTTCACGCTTGGATGCTTTAATACCTCGCGAATTACACCGCCGTCTCCGCCGCCTACTACAAGCACGTTTTCAGGGTTTGGATGCGTAAACAAAGGAACGTGAGCCACCATTTCATGGTATACAAACTCATCCTTTTGTGTTGTCATTACCATGCCGTCAAGAATCAGCATGTTTCCAAACTCTTCTGTTTCTACCATGTCAAGCTTTTGAAACTCTGTTTGCTCTGTATGTAAAGTGCGCTTAATTTTCGCTGTGATTCCAAAGTTCTCTGTTTGCTTTTCCGTGAACCATAATTCCATTTTAGTATCACGCCTCTCTTCATTTGCAATTTTAGTCACCTTAAATATCACTTAACAAAAATAAAACAAAAACTCGAAAATGTATAGATAAAAATACAAAAACACATGAATTTTTATAACATTTCAGCATTACATTTTTCATATCATCTGTGCACCGCTTCTATTACTTTGTCCGACTTTCAGAATAAATATAAAGAAAACCCGTCGATTGACGAAGACAGAGGCGGAGCTGCACTGATACTTTATTCTTAAAATTTTCTATTGCATTGAATGGCCTCCCAGCTGGAAATTCATAATTTTAAGATGTAAAGAAAAGCCTTACTCCCTCAAAGGAGCAAGGCTTTTCTTTAATTTCCTGTTGTCTTATTATAATTTGCAATCGCCTCATTAATGGTTTTCGCTGCTGCCTTCACCGCTTGCTCCGGCGAGGCTTGACCTTGAATCATTTTTTCAATATTTAACTCAATGTTTTGACGCGCCTCTGGGAAAACGCCAAGCAATGCGCCTGTTGCTGTTTTCGGTGAATCATGAAGCTGATCAATTGCTGTTTGGAACTGCGGATTTTGCTTTAGGTATTCCTTCATGTCCGGTAAATCATATGCTTTTTTCGTTACCGCAAAGTAGCCTGTATTTTGCGACCAGAAGGCTTGCTGCTGAGGCGATACCATGAATTTTACAAATTCAAACGCCGCAAGCTGCTTTTCCTTATCCTTTTTATCCATCACCCATAGAGAGGCGCCTCCAATCGAAACACCGCCATCTTTAGATGCGTCTGGAGTTGGGAGGTAAGCTGTTCCGATTTCAAAGCGGCCGCCGACAGCATTCATCATATCCTTCAACGCTGCCGTTGAGTCTAATGTCATCGCTACCTTCCCAGCTGCAAAGGCACTCTTCGTTTCGCTCGTCTTGCGGCCCAAGTTCACAGCTGCACCGGAATCATATAAATCCTTCCACGCCTGGAATGTTTTTAAGCCTGCACCGTTTTCATCAAAGGCTACCTTTGTCGCTTTGTCGGAGCGGCCGTTTTTGTTATTCGCAAAATATGCATCCTGCTTTACAAGAAACTGCTCGAAAAACCAGCCGTACGTCGCGATGCCAAGACCGCTTTGCTCTACCGTACTGCCATTTTTCTTCGTTAGTTTTTTCGAATACTCCTCTATTTCCGCAAAAGTTTTCGGTGCCTTGTCAGGGTCTAATCCCGCTTCTTTAAATGCAGTCTTATTATAGTACAAAACTGGCGTAGAGGAGTTAAAAGGCATCGAATATAGCTTCTTATCTACCGTATAATACGAAAGCAGATTCGGTTCTAGCGAAGACATATCATACTTTTGCTCGTCAATGAGCGTTTGCATGGGAACGACATAGCCGCTATCAATCATAAAGCGCGTGCCGATATCATATACTTGCATGACATCAGGGCCGGCATTACCAGCGACTGAGCTTTTCAGCTTGTTAATTGCTTGATCGTAGTCCCCTTGAAACTGCGCAGTTACATGTACCTTTTTTTGAGAGCTGTTAAAGCTGTCGACCATTTTGTTAATTGCTTCACCTCCAGCTCCACCCATCGCATGCCAATATGTAATCTCAATTGTTTTGCCGTCGTCCTTCAGCCCAGTTGCAGCTGTTTCTTCAGAGGAGGAACAGCCTGTCAGTGCAGCAGTAAGAGTAAGCGCTGCTGTAGATAATGCAAGAAGCGTCTTTTTCATATGAAATCTCCTTCTATTTGTATTAGCCCTTCACGGAACCGGATGTAATTCCGGAGACGAGCTGCTTTTGACCGACAATAAAAATCAATATGGATGGAATAAGCACGAGAATAATCCCAGCCATGATCATGCCAAATGATTGTGATTCCTCATTCTGCAGCATACTGACACCAATCTGAACAGTGCGCATACTATCTTTATTTGTAATAAGGAGCGGCCACATATATTGGTTCCAGGTCATTAAAAATGTATATACCCCGAGCGATCCGATAGCTGGACGCGATAACGGCATTACAATTTGCAGGAAATAACGAAAATTGCCGCAGCCATCCATTCTCGCCGATTCATACAGTTCCTTCGGGAGCGTTAAAAACGATTGACGCATGAGAAAAATACCCATCGCTGATGTTAAGAATGGAATAATCAATCCTTTGTAGCTATCCATCCAGCCCCAAGCAGCAATGTTCATATAGTTTGCGAGAATAATGGCCTCGCCTGGGATCATCATCGTAGCGAGTACGAGAAAAAACAAAAGTGCTTGTCCTTTCATACGAAAGTGTGCAAAAGCAAAGGCAGCCAGGCTGCATACGATGATTTGCCCGATTGTCACAAAGAGCGACACAATGAAGCTGTTTTGAATAAAGGTAAACAGCGGAGCCGCCTGTAAGGCTGCTTCGTAATTGCCGAGATAAAGCGAGCTCGGCAGCCATTGCCTCGGACTTGCAAAGATTTCATCCGGCTTCATAAAGCTGATGCTAAGCACATATAAAAGCGGCAGCATTACGAAAAAAGCAGCAGCCCATTTCACGAAGAACGCGATAGACTTCATCGATAAAACACCCACTTCTTTTCATAACGAAACTGAATCAGCGTTATGACGAGCATAATAAGAAATAAAATAATAGAGTTGGCGCTTGCCAGACCAAAGCGATTGTTCAAAAATGCTTGCTGATAAATGGTATACACAAGTACATTCGTTGCATGAGCAGGTCCGCCGCCCGTCATAATATTCACCTGACCGAATGACTGAAATGCTTCAATGATATTAATTACAACAACGAAAAATAATGTTGGTGTTACAAGCGGCAGAGTAATCCGCCAGAGAGACTGCATATATCCAGCCCCGTCAACAGCGGCACTTTCATAGTACTCGGTCGGAATACTCTGAAGCCCTGCCAAAATAAGAATAAAATTCAATCCGAGCTGCATCCATGCCGTTACAATCGCTACCGCAAATAACGCATACTTCGTGTCGCTGAGCCAGCTAATATGTGTCCCAAGTATAGAATTAATCATTCCAATAGAAGGATGATAGAGAAACATCCAAATGACAGCGGCACAGGATGTCGAAACCGCCATTGGCATTGCATACACAAGGCGAAGCGCACGCACTCCCCTTATCCTTTTATGAGCAAGCAGCGCCAGTATAAATCCGCCTAAAATAGAGGGCACAACCGTGAGCACTACATATGTAAATGTTACAGCGAGGCTGTTATGAAACTCCGGTGAAGTAAGGAGTTCCTTGTAATTCTCAACCCCGGCAAATGCCACTGCCTTGCCGGCAAAGTTTGTTAATTGAAAACTCATATAAATAGTTTTAAAAAACGGAAAATAAACAAACAAACCGAAAATCAATAGCGCAGGCAGTAAGTACAGGTAAGGCTCTATCTTCTTTCCTATTTGCTTTCCAATCCTTTGCTCTTCCTTTAGAACGATTTGTCTCTGCTTCCGCTTGCCGATTGCCGTACTAAGTTCCGGCATTGTATTTCCCCCTCTCTTATGCATAAGGAGAGTATAGCAAGCTATTATTAATGTTCTGTTTAGGAAACAATTAAATTACGTGAATACTTTTAATCCAATATAAATTTTGTTAATTTTTGTAAATCTCGTTGCCCTTTCATTTGTTCAGCTTCATAATAGGGATGTTAAAGAAAACTCGTGATTAATAGAGGAGCAGTTGTACTTATATTTCATTCCTAAAATTTCCTGTTACATCAAATACGCATCTACTTCTAGCTGGAGATTTATACATTCCTAAAGTATAAAAAATGAACGGAAGGAGACTTTCCTATGAAACAGCCTCTCATTTTTGCCCATCGCGGTGTAAAAGGAACACATCCAGAAAATACAATGGCTGCTTTTTTAGAGGCAGAGCGTGTAGGTGCTCACGGCATCGAGCTTGACATTCATCTTTCTAATGACGGCGAAATAATTGTCATTCATGATGAGACGCTTGATCGCACAACGAACGGAAAAGGGCTGGCATTCAACTATACACTGGAGCAGCTAAAAAAGCTTGATGCGGGCAGCTTTTTTGAGGATCGCTTCGCTGGAGAACAAATTCCTTCGCTTCGTGAAGTGCTGGCATGGGCTGCGGGAACTACACTATTGCTAAATATCGAACTAAAAAATGATATCATCCGCTACCCGCAGCTTGAGCAAAAGGCAGTGCAGCTCGTTCGCGAGTACGGCTTGGAAGATCGGGTTATATTCTCCTCCTTCAATCATGAATCTATTGAGCTGCTTGCCTCTCTTGCCCCGGAAATCAATAGAGCAATTCTCTATCATGAGCAATTACCGGATGCGATGATGGAAGCAAAAAAGCGGCAGGCAAGCGGACTTCATCCAAACTTTATGCTGCTGACAAGAGAATTTGTCCAAGAGGCGCAGCAGGCAGGCTTTGTGCTGCGCCCATATACCATTAATGACTATACGGATTTAGAAAATATGATTAATTTAGGCGTCGACGTGATCATCACCGATTGGCCAGCACGCGCCTTCGAGCTGCTAAAGGAAAGAGAGCTTCTGTAAGAGGCTCTTTTTCTTTTGTAAAAGCAGTCTCCCCCTCTTAAATCACCCTTCAACACCGCATCCTAAAGACAAAGATGCAACATATCCACTACAACTGTTATCAGATGACCGCCCCTCCCAAATAAGACTCTTTTTCCCCGTTTTTCTCATTTCTGTTCGTTTAAAAATATGGAAATTCCTCAATACTAATAAGAGCATATGAGCCGGGGGGTAACATAAATGGAACTGATTGCAAACAAGAAAACGGCAAAATATATACGGGCGATTGCTTTTATAAGTTTGATTGTCTCTATAAGTCTTGCGGCTCTCATATCTCTATGTGTCATTGCCGCAAAAATTGCGGGTCCTCCTCCTGTAGCTGTTCCGCAAACAACCGTCTTTTACGCGAATGATGATTCAGTCATTGGACAAAGCAAAACAGGAGAAAACAGACATTGGGTTACACTCGACCAAATTTCCCCATTTTTAAGGGAGGCTACGATTGCGATTGAAGATCAGCGCTTTTACGACCATTACGGCTTTGACTTCAGAAGGATTGCCGGTGCGGTGGTAGCTGATATTAAAGCGATGGCGAAGGTTCAGGGAGCGAGTACGATTACGCAGCAATATGCGCGGAATCTATATCTAAGCCATGATAAAACATGGAAGCGAAAAGCAATGGAAGCCCTTTATACCATTCGACTTGAGGCAAACTACAGCAAAAATACAATTTTAGAAGGATATTTAAATACTATCTATTACGGACACGGTGCATACGGTATTGAAGCAGCCTCCCGTCTGTACTTTAATAAACACGCCGCAGATTTAACGCTTGCGGAGGCGAGCATGCTTGCAGGTATTCCAAAGGGACCCAGCTATTATTCTCCCCACCTGAACATGCAGCGGGCAAAGCAGCGGCAGGCCCTCATTCTCCAGCAAATGCGCGAGCAGGGTTATATTACAAAAGCGGAGGAAGCTGAAGCAAAGCAAACAAAGCTTGCATTCGTGCCGCTTAATCAAAATGAAGTTGCCGCGCAGGCTCCCTATTTTCAAGATGCTGTTCAGGCTGCACTCGTGAATGACCTGCAAATTGATGAACAAATCATAGAGCAGGGCGGGCTCCGTATTTATACAACGCTCGATCCGAAGCTGCAGGCAATTGCAGAGCAAACGGTAAAATCAGTAATTCCAGACAGTACTGACATTGAAACAGCATTGATTGCAATGGATCCAAAAACAGGTGAGGTAAAGGCATTAATTGGAGGGCGGGATTATGAAAAAAGCCAATTTAACCGCGCCACACAGGCTTACCGACAACCAGGCTCTACCTTTAAACCGTTCTTATATTATGCAGCGCTAGAGCAAGGCTTTACGCCGGTTACACGCCTCAAAAGCGAATATACGAAATTTAAACTATCAGACGGGGTATCTACCTATACCCCAACAAACTACAATAACTATTACGCGGATGACTTTGTAACCATGATGCAGGCGCTTGCGGTTTCTGATAATGTATATGCCGTAAAAACGCATCTATTTCTCGGAGAAAACACGCTTGTCAAAACAGCAAGGAAGTTTGGGATTACAAGCAGGCTCAATCCTGTCCCTGCTCTTGCTCTCGGAACATCGCCGGTAAAACCGATTGAAATGACGAACGCCTACAGCATGTTTGCCAACGGCGGAAAAAAAGTGTCGCCCCTTTTTATAAGACGCATTATCGACCGTAACGGGACAGTTTTATACGATGCACACTTGGAGGATAAACAGGTGCTCGATGAAAATAACGTGTTCGTTACACAAGAAATGATGACAGGCATGTTCAATAAAAAGCTAAGCAGCTACGCAACTGTAACCGGGCAGGCGATCATCCCAAAGCTTACAAGACAATACGCAGGAAAATCCGGCTCTACCAAAACGGATAGCTGGATGATCGGCTTTACGCCGCAGCTTGTTACAGGTGTCTGGGTCGGCTACGATAAGGAACGAGAAATCACAAACGCGGCTGAGCAGCGCTATTCCAAGGATATTTGGGTAAATGTAATGGAGAAGGGATTAGAAAAAGAGGAAAAGAAGAAATTTGAACAGCCATCTGGTGTCGTTGCCCTTGACATTAACCCGCAAAACGGAAAAATTGCTACAAAGGGCTGTCCAGTTAAAGTAAAAATGTATTTCACAAAGGGAACAGAGCCAACAGACTACTGTATGGATCATTTAGATGAAGAAGATGAATTTAATAAAATTCAGCTAAAGGCCAAGGAAGAGCAGAAAAACGGCTGGTGGAAGAAATACTTTCCTTGGTAAGGCTGTTATAGGTGCAAAACAGGCGGGAAGCTCCTTCGAAACAGTCCTATCCCTAATCCAGCATCAAAAAAAATCATAGAAAAACGATTTTGTCGCTTGGCAAAATCGTTTTTCTCATCTAAGGCTTCCAACAGATAGAGTCTATCCCCTTACCTGTTTCCGCGAATTATTTCTAAACATAAGCGGAGTCAGGCCAACTTCCCTAAAGAAGAATGTCACAAAGTGGGCAGTAGATGAGAACTGCAAATCCTGGGAGATTTTTTCAATGCTCCAGTCTGTATCCACCAATAAATTTTTAGCCTTTCTGATTCTGATCCTTGTAAGGTAACCTCGCGGCGATATGCCGTACACCTTTTTGAAGCAGCTGGTTAAATGGGAGCGATTTACATTTAACTGCAAAGCCAAGTCGCTTATTTTTATATTTTCGGCTGCTCTTTTTTCAATCCAATATGCCGCCTCATGTGCTAGATTCAAATGGGAGGGTTGGATCGATAGTACAGTTTGCCCCGTTCCTTGCTTATAAAAGTAACGAGATAAAAGACTTACCAGATGGAGAATGGAGGATTGAACCTCTAACATAAGAATAGCGGAGTAGTTCGACTCCGCTATTCTTTTATTCTCCTCAGCTCGAAGATTCTTTAAAAAATAACTATACTTCTTTATAAATTCCTCAACAAAGCTATGGATACTATTCTCGTTTTCCTTCCTAATGACAGGATCGTATATCATTTGAAGGATTTCATGAATTCTTCTATCCTCCACCTCAAAGTGGAAAACAAACCACTCTGCTTCCTCTATAGTCGGCGGTGTATGATGAAACATCCCTGGCCTGATCATGAGACTATCCCCGCTATTCAGAAAGTAGGCCTGTTCATTTACGACATGTTCTAGTCTTCCAGAAATAATATACATAAACTCAAAAATTGTATGACGATGAGAAGGATACACATATCCTTGATGCCCCTTCGTGTATTGAAGGTCTACGATACGTATTGAGCCCGTTATGTTTGAGACCATAAATAATTGTTCCATGATTATCCAACAACCTTTTATGCATGAATATAGTATTTCTGCACCTTCATCATAACAGATTCGACATCATCAATGGAAAACTAACAACAAAAGTATAATTTTCAATTACAAAATGGAATGTTGCACTCTCAGCTGCAAAGCTATACTTAAAGCAATCAAGCAAATACCCTATATGCTAAGCATAATAACCAATACATTGCGGAGGGATAGATATGAAGGAACAAATTCATTGTGCCGTCCTTGGACTAGGCCGACTAGGCTACTGGCATGCTGAAAATCTGGCAACAAGAGTGAAAGGCGCAAAACTAGTTTGCGTGGCGGATCCATTTGCAAACCAAGCTGAAAAAGTAGCTCTTGAGTTAGGAGTAGGAAGATCAACAAAGGATCCGAATGAGGTTTTTGAGGACCCAAATATTGATGCTGTCGTGATCGCTACTCCAACAAGCACTCATGCTGAAATGATTGAAAAAGCGGCAAGGAACGGGAAGCAGATTTTTATTGAAAAGCCTCTTACAAATGACCTGGAGGAGGCTGACCGAGTGATTCAAACGATTAAGGAGACCGGTGTATTTTGTCAGGTTGGCTTTATGAGAAGATTTGATAGTGCTTATATGGAAGCACAGAAAAGGATACAGGCTGGGGATATCGGGACACCGCTCTACTTTAAAGGAGTATCTCGTGACCCTGGTTCCCCGCCTGAGGAGTTTATTAAAAACAGCGGCGGCATTTTCCTAGATATGTCGATACATGATTATGATATTGCCAGATTTTTGCTAGGCTCGGATGCAACTTCAGTTGCTTCACATGGAAGCGTTCTATTCCACTCCTTTATGGAAAAGTATCGTGACGTTGATCAGGCAATCACCTACCTAACCTTTGATTCCGGTGCTGCTGCAGATATAGAGGGCAGCAGAAACGCCTTTTACGGCTACGATATCCGGGGTGAGGTAATAGGCAGCGAAGGCAGTATCATCATTGGGTCCCTAAAGCATCATGATGTGCGGATTCTAACGAAGAAAGGAAGCACACATGATATTATCCCAGGTTTCCCGGAACGCTTTAAAGATGCATATTTAAACGAGATGCATCATTTTATCGATTGCCTGAGAAAAAATGAACAGCCAGCTGTTACAGAAGCAGATGGTAAAATCGCCTTAGAAATTGCCTATGCAGCCAAGAAGTCTTTTGAAACAGGAGAAACTATTAGGCTTCAACAAACAGTTTTAAAATAGAAATGAACTCCGCTTCTATATATGTACCTGAAAGCTATTACTGTAGAAACGGGTACAGCTTTAGTCTAATCAACACAAAAGGTCTCTGCTGGGTGTGCAGAGACCTTTTGCTGTCCTAGTTTCCCTAAAAAAGGTTTCAATCTTAGTGTAATGGAATTTCCACTTTTTCTCAAGGACAGAGTGCTGTTTATTCGCTTAATAGCTCCTGCTTGAGCTTCGCACTGGAGTTATTCCATATCTCTTCATCATGCGACTTTAGAAAACTGCCGAGAACCCTTTTGGATGCCTCATCCATATGGTCCACAATAATATGACGCTTCAAGGATTTATCCATCTTGTTCACATGCTCCGGAAGCAGCTTATAACCGCGGCGCGCCTCACGATCCACTGTCATTTCACAAGCTGTCACGCCTGCATAGTACGGACCCTCCGCTGTTCTTTCGATCGTTACCCAAACAAGCCAATACGGCTTGCCGTTTGGCACCTCTTCTTTATTTGTTAAAAACTTAATTCCCTTTTCAACCGCACTGCGGGCATGCATCGCCCCCATGTCTACATATGCAGTCCCTTCTGTTACATCTACAATGACAGGTGACATATTTTCCAAGCTTAATGCACCGACGCCAAAGCCGCCGTGGCCGCTTGTTGAATCATTTTTTACGATATTAAAGCCAATTGGCTTTTTCTTTTGCTGCTCTTCCATTCATTATTCCCTCCTGTGTATCTTTTTTAAATTATATCATTATCAAACATTACAAACCAAAGAGCGGCGCAATGATGCTTTCCAAAGCCCCTGATACATACGGTATGACAAGTGAGAAAATCGGTCCAATTGTATATTGATCCAGCGGTGTAATAACAAGCACCAGAAAGATAATCGCTCCATAGTTTTCAAACTGTGTCATCTTGGCTCGTACATTCATCGGCATGAGATCCTCTACAATCCGGTAACCATCAAGCGGCGGCAGAGGCAGCAGGTTAAAAACAAATAACACAAGATTTAAGCCGATAAAAATTTGAAAGAAATCATACAACGTTTGTCCGACCGCGTCCGGCACCATATGCAGCGTACCTGTTCGAATAAGAGCGTACCAGAGAATATAACCAACAATCCCTAGAAACAGGTTGCTAAGCGGCCCGGCTACGGAAACAAGTATACCCGCTAGGCGCGGACGCTTAAAGAAATATGGATTCACAGGAACCGGGCGTGCCCAACCGAAGCCAAGCAGGAAAATGGCAAGCGTCCCGATTATATCAAGATGGGCCAGCGGTGAAAGCGTTAACCGTCCTTGCTGTTTTGCCGTGGGATCTCCAAATTTATACGCAACGTAGGCATGAGCAAATTCATGGAGCGAAAGGGCTGCCGCTATTGCTAACACGACAAGCGGGATTTGCTGCAGTGGGTAAACAAATAAATGATCCATTATTCATCTCCTTTTTTAAGCTTTACCGTAAGCATACCAAAAATATAAAGAAAATGTCTGTTTTCTGAGTCCTATCTGACAAAATTCGATATAATAGTACTGAATTTACATAAAAAGGAGTGGTAATTATGCCATATGTTACAATTAAAATGCTGGAAGGCCGTACAGAAGAGCAAAAGAAAGCTCTCGCTGAAAAGGTAACAGCTGCAGTCGTTGAAACAACAGGCGCACCAGCTGAAAAGGTTGTTATATTCATTGATGAAATGACGAAAAACAACTATGCAATCGCTGGAAAGCGTTTAAGTGACGAATAGGAACTCCTTTTGTATAAAAGTTGAAAAGACCTCACTTGGAGGTCTTTCTTTTTTGCAAACAGGCCTGTCCGCTTTTTTTGCTACCCTTTTCCTTCTAGGATGCTAATAATTTTCTCCTTCACTTTTCCCTTCCGTCCATCCTCGTACAAAGTGTCATATGGATAAAAAAGCTTTTGATCCATGCGTTTTTTGCCTGTAATGGCTTCAACAATGCTTGATTCACGCGACAGCTCGCGCAGCTCGCCGCTTTGCATCAGCAGCATAATCGGCAAACGCTCCTCTTCCTCACCTGTTCGGTAAAAATCATAGGGCAGGTCAGAGGTAGAATCCACAACTAGATAATAATCCGGGTCAATGCCAGCCTTCTTGCATAAGCTGCTTAGCTCCATCCAATTATTTAAGCCGTGATATTTTTCTGTGAAATCTACATATTTAAATAAATTTCGGTTAATAAAACGGCGGCAGAGGTCGCTTAGAATCGTATCTTCTTCCTCCTGCCAAACTTGGAAATAATAGTACATAATATTTTCATCAAGCTTCAAGTAATCTTCAAGCGTAACCTCGTCCTCAAACAGCGAGTAGAAATGAACAGGCTGATGCTTGAATGAGTAATATTGCTTGTGAAGCGCCTTCGCCCGGTGCAAAATTTTTGTTAAAATAACCTCCGCACTGCGTGTGACCGGATGAAAGTACACCTGCCAATACATTTGATAACGGCTCATAATATAATGCTCCACCGCATGCATACCGCTGTACTTAATCACAACCTGATCCCCGTGCGGACGCATGACGCGCAAAATACGCTCCATATCAAAATTTCCGTAGGTGACCCCAGTAAAATAAGCATCGCGAAGCAAATAATCCATTCGGTCTGCATCAATTTGACTGGAAATCATACTAATAGCCAGCTTATTATCAGAGGTTTTCGCAATAACCTCTGCTACCTTTTTCGGGAATTCGCGGTCAACCTCCCGCAGCACTTGATTAATTTCTGTATCGCCAAGAATGATGCGCTGCGTAAAATGCTCATGGTCAAGATGAAACACCTTTTCAAAGGAATGCGAAAATGGCCCGTGTCCAACATCATGTAAAAGTGCAGCGCATAGGCAAAGCAAACGATCTTCAGCGTTCCATGCCGGTCTTCCATCAAACACATTGTCAATCATCCGGCGAATGATTTCATATACACCAAGCGAGTGATTAAATCGGCTGTGCTCCGCCCCATGAAACGTAAAAAATGTTGTACCAAGCTGCCTTACACGGCGCAGCCTTTGGAACTCTGCTGTTCCGATCAAATCCCAAATGATTTGGTCATCCACGTGAACATATTTATGTACAGGATCCTTAAATACCTTTTTTTCATTCATTTTGCCATTGGGATATACCATTTAAGGTACCCCCTTTCTTTACTACTGTCATATATATTATACCGAAGGAATAACAGAATGAGAAAGACCTGCCTATGCATTTTTATTCAATCAGATACAAATAGTATATATAAAGTAAACATTAAGAAAAGCGGACACCGTCCGCCCTGCTCCCGAGGGAGACAGTCCTCTGCACATTGAGGCGCTTTTTGCCTCGGCGGGCAGAGTCCTTTCCCCGCAGCAAACAGGTCATGGGAGCTAGATAGTACCCCTAAAATTACACTTTCTTAACTTATGCAAAAAAGCACTTCCTCTACTGAGAAGTGCTTTCCTTATTTTCCTAGTTTATCCTCAATTTTCTTAATCAATTCAGTTTCATTTGGTGCCGAAACAGGGCGATTATTTACGAACGCAAATGATTTTTTGCGCCCTGGACCACAATACGACTGACAGCCAATTTTCACATCCGCATTCGGATCTACCTTCTTTAACCGCGGAAGTAATGTTTTTAAATTTGTGGCCTGACAATCATCGCACACCCGAAATTCATTTGCCATCCTGCACAATCCTTTCTCAACCTCAAACTTTTCGCATGTATTAGTATGCACCGCTGCATGATTTGCTAAAAGGTATTTTACCGTTCTTTTTGAAATGTTGCAAGCCATCCTGTATGATTCCTTCAGGACAAGGCTATGATCAAGAATAGCCATGTTTCTGCCGCATAACAAAGCAGGCAGCTATATACTGTGTCTGCCTGCTTTGCAATCTTATATTTATCCAAAATATACCATACATGGCATGAGTGTTAAAAAGCATGGCAGCTAGACAGCCATAGAAGAATCTCTTCCTTAGGCTCTAAGCTTTGCGTCCCTGCTTTTCAATCAGGTTTGCCTTTTTCATATCACGTGATATAAAAATGTAGTGGGGTATTCTCCAATAGAGAATGTTATGTAAGCATGGACATATTATAGCTTTTTTTATCAAGAAAGTATATACGCTTTTTCTCATTTACTGTGTATATTTTCTGATGCCAGCTGATCTGAAAAAACTAAACTGAAAGAGAAATAGCATTTTTCAAAAATGGTATTCATTTTTTACTAGGAAATCAAAGTTCTACATTTCAGGAAATAATCTACCATATTTTTGAAAGGTTTGTATAAAACCGTTCATTTCCGTCCATCCTAAAGATAGAAAAGCATTTTAAAAAGGGATTAAGGAGATGACTCTATGAAGATAAGACAAGATGCTTGGACAGAAGAAGATGATTTACTTTTAGCAGAAACAGTATTGCGCCATGTCCGTGAAGGAAGCACACAATTAAACGCATTTGAGGAAGTAGGAGATAAGCTAAATCGCACATCAGCGGCTTGTGGATTTCGCTGGAATGCGGTTGTGCGCTATAACTATGAAAAAGCTTTGCAGGTAGCGAAAAAGCACCGCAAGGAAAAGATGCGTGCAATTGGCGGAGATCACGCAAAGAAAAAGCTGCTGTATACACCCCCGACTCCTGTCGTGCGTACAGTTGATATGGAAGCAGGTGAAATCATAGAAAATACAGTTCTATTAGAAGAGAATTCCTTCACGATGACGGATACTACTGATCTCGATCCGAGAGGAACTAGTTCTCTTACAATGGCAGATGTCATCCGCTTCCTGCAGTCTTTAGGAAACTCAGACGTAAAGGTTACCGCATTGGAACGTGAAAATGAAAGACTAAAAAAAGAAATTGCTGAATATATGCATAAAAATGAAGAGCTAGCAGGCAAAATTGCGAAGCTAGAGCAAGAAGCAACAACGATTCAGGAAGATTACGAAACAATGATGAAGATTATGAATCGGGCCCGTAAGCTCGCCCTCATGGATGAAGAGGAGCGCCCTACAACCAGCTTCCGAATGGACCGAAACGGAAACCTTGAAAAAATTGCAGAATGATAGCCGCAGAGGAGATAGCTATATTGCTATCTTCTTTTTTGTTATAATGACCTAAGAAAAGCTGACGCGGGCCGTTTTGCTATCGTAAGGGATTCCCCTCTAGGCAAGTCGGCAGCTGTCCAATACACTCTATAATCTTATAATATAATAAAGGGGCTACAGGCATGCGTGACTATCGTTCTATTTTATCCCAGCCCCAGTGGCGCATCATTGACCAATCAAGCTTAGGGCCGCAGTTTCAAGCGCTGCAGTCGTTTGCAATGGATGATACATTATGTACAACAGTCGGCAGCGGACTCTCCCCTGCAACAGTGCGCTCTTGGGTTCATCACAATACAATTGTACTCGGCATTCAGGATACAAGACTCCCGTTTTTGCAGGAGGGGATAAGCTTTTTAAAGGAGCAGGGCTGGAATGTGATCGTACGTAACTCAGGAGGCCTTGCGGTTGTGTTGGATGAAGGGGTACTAAACATCTCTCTTATCCTGCGCGAGGCCGATAAAAGCATTGATATTAACCTTGGCTATGATGCAATGCTAGGGCTCATTCAGGAAATGCTTCATGATTATGATGCTGTCATTGAGGCAAAAGAGATTGTTGGCTCTTATTGCCCAGGCAGCTATGATCTAAGCATTGACGGCAAAAAATTTGCCGGCATCTCACAGCGCCGTATTCGCGGCGGAATTGCTGTACAAATTTATCTATGCGCCACAGGCAGCGGCTCAAATCGGGCTGCCCTTATTCGTGATTTTTATCAGCTTGCGCTAAAGGGAGAACAGACAAAGTTTGTCTATCCTGTTATTGTGCCGGATGTAATGGCCTCGCTATCAGAGCTGCTTGGAACGGACATTACCGTCTCTCATTTAATGATGCGCCTGCTGCAAACACTGCAACGCTTTACACCAATACTCTTGCCTTCACAGCTGCAGCCTGAAGAGGCTTCGATGTACGAGCAAAACCTTCATCGAGTGTTGGAGCGAAACAGCAAGGCTCTAGTGTAAGCATACAATGGGATAACAGCAGGATAGCATAAAAAAAAGCCCGATACGGGCTTTTTTCATTTACAGTGCTTGACCTGCAGTAATTAAGGATAGCTTGTATACATCCTCTTCATTACAACCGCGGGATAAATCGTTTACCGGCATATTCAGCCCTTGTAAAACAGGCCCAATTGCCTCAAAATTCCCTAGACGCTGTGCAATTTTGTAGCCGATGTTCCCCGCTTCGAGGCTCGGAAATACAAATACATTTGCATCTCCTTGAATTACAGAACCCGGTGCTTTTTGCTTCGCAACAGATGGTACGAACGCCGCATCAAATTGGAACTCGCCGTCCAATGTTAATTCTGGCGCCATTTCTTTAGCTAGCTGCGTTGCCTCTACTACCTTTTCTGTTTCCGGGGATTTGGCCGAGCCCTTTGTTGAGAAGCTTAGCATCGCAACGCGCGGTTCAACACCGAACAAAGCAGCTGTTTTTGCGCTTTCTACTGCAATTTCCGCTAAATCCTGGCTGGATGGGGAAATATTAATTGCACAATCAGCAAATACATATTTTTCTTCTCCGCGCACCATGATAAACACGCCGGAGGTTTTAGATACGCCTGGCTTTGTTTTAATGATTTGCAGGGCAGGACGAACTGTATCTGCCGTAGAATGAGCTGCTCCGCTTACAAGTCCCTGTGCTTTTCCCATATAAACAAGCATTGTCCCAAAGTAATTTTCATCCTGCAACAATTTACGTGCATCCTCTTCAGATACCTTTCCTTTCCGACGCTCCACAAAAGCTGCTACCATCTGTTCCATTTCTTCGTAAGAAGCTGGGTCATAAATCGTAACGCCGGATAATGCTATATTTAAGGCAGCTGCCTTTTGCTGAATCTCAGCTGTACTCCCGACTAAAATAGGGTTCACGAGCCCATCCTTTGCTAAACGTGCTGCTGCGCCAAGAATACGTTCATCTGTTCCTTCTGGAAGAACGATTGTCGTTCCCTTTCCGCGAAGTTTCTCTTTTAATGTTGCAAATAAATCACTCACTGCTGTTCCCTCCTATGTACTAACACTGTCTTTAAGGATACGCCTTTTTTTTCTGAATTTAAACTTTTTCAATTTAAAAAAGCGTTCACATGTAAATGATTATATATTTTGAATATTCAGCCTGTTATCAACTAGCAGGAATTCCTATTTTTTGATTCTTTTATGGTATAGTAAACAGTGTATACAACGAATTTAAAAATTGGGGTGACTAAGATGAGTGAAGCAGCAAAAACGTTAGAGGGCTGGTATTGCTTGCATGATTTCCGTTCCGTAGATTGGACTGCATGGAAGCAGTTATCAAGCGATGAACGCCAAAAGGCCATTTTTGAGTTTTTAAATATAGTGGAAAAATGGAACAAAACTGAAGAAGCAAATGCAGGCAGCCAAGCGATGTATACAATTGTCGGACAAAAAGCAGATTTCATGCTAATGATTTTACGTCCAACAATGGAAGAATTAAATGAAATTGAAACAGAGTTTAACAAAACAACGCTTGCTGAATATTTAGTTCCTACATATTCCTATGTATCTGTCGTCGAGCTAAGCAATTACCTGCCTTCCGACGAAGATCCATATCAAAACCCGCAAATTGTGGCGCGCTTAAAGCCAATTTTACCGAAGGCGCAATACGTATGCTTCTATCCGATGGACAAGCGCCGTCAAGGGGAAGATAACTGGTACATGCTTCCGATGGAGGAGCGTAAAAAAATGATGTACAGCCACGGCAAAATCGGTCGACAATATGCAGGCAAGGTACGCCAAATTATTACAGGCTCCGTTGGCTTTGATGATTATGAATGGGGTGTAACATTATTCTCAGATGATGTGCTTCAATTCAAAAAGCTTGTCTATGAAATGCGTTTTGATGAAGTGAGCGCGCGCTACGGTGAGTTTGGCTCCTTTTTCGTCGGCAACATCCTTCCAAAGGAGAAGGTTGCAAAGTTTTTATATGTATAGCGACATATGCTTCCTGTTTTCGCAGGGAGCATTTTTTTATTGCCCAACATCCTAAGGTCGAGTTTCTTAGTTGTCATATCTCCTTTTCCCCTTCCATACATATGGAATAGCGGTTCTTTTTGATAGCAACATTTCCTTAAGCAACAAGCATAGTTTACTGACGTGAACTGCCTTTGAAGCGAGGTGAAAAGGTATGGGGGTTATTCCGTACACAGAAGAACATGTAAAACTTCTCGCGCGATTGATGAGAGCAGAAGCTGAAGGCGAAGGGAAGCTTGGCATGTTAATGGTCGGAAATGTCGGCGTAAACCGGGTGCTCAGCGACTGCCTGGACTTTAAAAAAATTCGTAATCTTCAGCAGATGGTATTTCAGACTCCGGGCGGATTTGAAGCAACCCAAAAGGGGTATTTTTACCAACGGGCAAGAGACAGCGATATTGCGTTGGCGCGCCGCGTAATTAATGCAGAGCGCTTCTGGCCCGCCACATACGGCTTATGGTTTTTCCGACCAGAGGGGGCCTGCCCTCCTACATGGTTCAATCAGGCAAATTCCGGTAGATACAAAAAGCATTGCTTCTATTATCCATCCGGAAGCGATTGTCCGAAGGTATACTCTATTTAGCTAATCATAGGGAGGGGTTAAGATGAATCAAAATCCATATTATGGTTCAGGCTTTTATCAACCATCAGGAACACCGTTACCGCCATCCGGGCAGGCTCAAAACGGTTATTATGCACAACAGCCGGCTCAGCAAAGCGTACAGGCGGCACAAGCACAATTCGCAATGGCATCGGGGCAGCTTCCTTTGGAGCAATCGTATATCGAGAATATTCTTCGCCTGAATAAAGGAAAGCAGGCAACTGTATATATGACATACGAGAGAGGCAGCACGCTCGGCACACAGTCCTATACAGGAATTATTGAAGCAGCAGGCCGGGATCATCTTATTTTAAGCGAGCCCGCATCTGGAAAGCGATATCTCCTGCTCATGATTTATTTGGACTATGTAGAATTCCCGGAAGAAATTATTTACTTCCCTCAAGGTCAAGCGGCAACGTATCCGCCAAGGAAATAAAAACACAGATGGATGCATTCAACATACCTCCTACCATACAAAAGCTGGCAGCCCCTCAGCTGCCAGCTCCTTTTCGTGTGAAATAAAAATATAACTTCCATTACAGAACGAGCCGTGTCCGCTTTTCTTATAATCCCTTTACTGCCGCAACTGCAAGCAGCACCCATGCTGTTAAAAAAGCTACGCCTCCAAGCGGTGTAATAGCACCCAGCACCTTAATGCCAGATACGCTTAATACGTACAAGCTTCCGGAGAATAAAATGATGCCTAAAGTCATAATCCATCCTGCTGCCACAATAAGCGAGGTGTTCGGCAGCTTAGCTAAAAGAAATGCCACTACAAACAAACCACCCGCATGGAACATCTGATATGTAACACCCGTTTTCCATACCTCCAGCATTTTGGCGGAAATTCTTCCTTCTAAGCCATGTGCGCCAAATGCGCCGAGTGCAACCGATAAAAATGCACTAATGCATCCTAAAATAAAAAACACTTTCATGTCCTTCACCTTCCTCTATATGTAATCTTAGAAGAATTCACACCGAAATCCAACTGTTTTGTCTCCTAAGAAAAGCTCCTGCGGAAAAACAACGCGCAGGAGGTTATTCTACAGGAGCTAGGGCAGCATTCAAATATGAATGCTTTCTTAATCCTTTTAGAAATCCAACAGAGAGCCGCCATTTGCTCCTTCTTCCTTTAAAAGCACTGGTGAAGGAGAAAAGGAAGGAGCTGTATGAATAGGTCTTTGCTCTAGCGCTGCCGGCGCTGCCGGCACACCCTCCTGCTCCTCCAATACTAGATCGCATAGGGCGCGAATAGCGGCTAAATGCTCTCGCACCTTTAATGTGTTGTGCTGCTGCTTTGCGGCAGCAAGCTCACTCGTTAATTTGTTTAATACTGCCTCTACGGACACCTGCATGATTGTTCACCTCATCATTCCTGTTGACAAGCCTTTTCCATTAGCTTTAACTTTTCTATCGGTCCAAACACTATTATCATATCATGTTCCAGCGACTTTTCCTCCCCTGTTGGGTTATGAATGACAGGATTATTTCGAAGCATAGCTAAATATGCTTTCATACAAATCACCTGTTTTTATCTTTCCGTATATTATCGTTTATTTTCTTCTAGTAGGGCAGTCATGAATTGCTTATATATTCCAGTTCTTATACTTGCAATTAGACAGCTAATCCACTACAATACGTAGTGGAAGGTGAAAAAATGAATATCAAAAATTTCAAATACGATGAAGTGGGACTATCCCGTTTTTTCGGACCTTTAGAAGCCAAAATTATGGGACTCCTCTGGGATGCGGATGAACTCAGTATCAAGGATGTTCAACAGCGCCTTGAGCAGGAAAAACCGGTCAATTTTAATACTGTTATGACTGTAATGAATCGCTTGGTAGAGAAGGGAATTCTAAAAAAGAGGCTGCAGGGAAGGCTTTCGCTATTTCAGCCGGTTCAGTCAAAAGATGACTTTATCGAAGAGCAATCTAAGAAGCTAACGGAGAATCTGCTTGATGAGTTTGGCGGTGTTGTGATAACCCATATGCTCGATGCACTAAAGGATGTAGACAAAAGCTTGCTAGACCAATTAGAACAAAAAATTCAGCAGCTAAAAAAGGATAACTCATAATGTGGTGCAAAAAGAAGTCTTTCTTTATCCTGGGATTAAGTCTCCTTATTGCGGTTTTTGTATGGAGCCAGATAGGGATGTATCTAGCACATCTCCTGTTTGGAGTAAATATTCGAATAAACTTTTTTAAATTTTGCATCAGTTTATTCAAGGAAAGTTCATTCTACTACTTTCTCATGATTATTCTATTAAATGCATTCATCGCCTACACCATACTTGTAACATTTATTAAGGTTACAGAACAATATGTTTTATCTAAAAGATTTAAACAGAAACTGCTACATTTAAAAAACATAGAATTAACCAATATCTTGAATCAAGAATACAACCGATATAATCAAGATATTCTAGTGATTCATCACCACCAGTCACTAGCGTTTACGATTGGATGCATCAAACCGGAAATCGTTCTCTCCAGCGGTTTAATTGAAATGCTGGAAGACCATGAGCTTGAGGCAGTAATAGAGCATGAAACCTTTCATCAAAAAAATCGCGATCCTCTGAAGATTTTCATCCTGCAATTGATATCGCAATCCCTCTGGTTTATTCCGGTAACCAAATGGTCTTACCAGAATTATAAAATCATGAGTGAAGTATTAGCCGATGAATATGCAATCCAAAGAACAGGATCTGAGCTTGGTCTGGGAAGTGCTCTGTTAAAACTCATTAAAAATAATTTTCACACAGGCATAAGTCCTATCTTAGTTCATTTTTCGGATGAATCTGTAAACTACAGATTGCAGCAGCTGGTGGATCCTAAGAAAGCAATACCGGTGAAGCTTAAAACAACATCCATTGTAATTTCTATTCATGCTCTACTCCTTTTTATGGGCATGATTCTAGTAACTATTACTTAATTTTTTTTACCTTCCAACACTACATAAAGTAGTGTAAAAATGAGAGGAGAGATAAATAATGAAAAACTATCAAGAGGTTGGAGTATTTCTGTTGAGAGTAGTACTGGGAATTACTTTCTTTGCACACGGTCTCACGAAGGTTCAAGGCGGACTTGGCAATCTTGCCGGATGGTTCCAAAGCATGGGCTTACCTGGCTTTATGGCGTATGCTGTTGGTACTATTGAGTTAGTAGGCGGAATTGCCTTAATCTTAGGTCTTGGAACAAGAATCATTTCAGCCCTGCTCGTTGCCATTATGCTGGTTGCTATCATAAAGGTGAAATTAGCTGCTGGGTTCTTAGGAAACAATAATGGAGCTGGCTACGAGTTTGATCTTGCTTTAATGGTAATGGCCCTTCACCTTACCCTAAATGGAAGTTCCTTCCTATCACTAGACTCTAAGCTTCCTTTTACCAAGGCAAAGGAAGCAGCTAAAGCATAAGAAAAAACTAACTCTTTATAAATAACTCATTCAGGAGGGCTCTAGCAGCCCTCCTTTTCATATAGAAAAATTGTATTGCTTAATGGCATAGTGGCATCTTTTTATCTCTGATACCTTTAGATTTGAGGAACCTTTTCCCAATCAGCAGCAAACTTTGCAATCCCTTGGTCTGTTAGTGGATGCTTAGAAAGCTGTTCAATGACTTGATATGGAAAACTTCTAATCTTGCAGCCTGAAAGTATTGTTGCTAGGATAGTAGATAATATAATTTATGGAAGGGAATGACTGCCATGTCTTACAAAATGATTGTACTTGATTTAGATGATACACTGCTGCGTGATGACCATACCATTTCCGAACGTACGAAAAAAGCGCTTATGGATGCGCAGAAGCTTGGTGTAAAAGTGGTACTTGCCTCTGGACGTCCTACATATGGGATGCGCGAGATCGCAAAGGAGCTTTGTTTAGAGGAATATGGAAGCTATATCCTTTCCTTTAACGGGGCAAAGATTATAAACTGCAAAACCGAAGAAGAACTGTTCAGCAGTACGCTGTCGCCAGAAACAGCCAAGAACCTGTATGAAGTAAGCCGCCGTGAAGATGTTGATGTTTGGATTCATACGTATGTTGGCGACACAATTGTAACTGAAGCAAATAATCAATATACCGAGGTGGAAGCTGAGATTACCGGACTGCCAATCGTGGAGGTTGATAGCTTCACGGAGGCGGTTGATGAGCCCGTTGTAAAGGTATTAATGGTAGAGGCTCCAGAGCGCTTAATCGAGATCGAAAAGAAGCTGCAGGCTGAATTCGCTGGGAAGTTATCCGTTATGCGTTCTAAGCCATTTTTCCTTGAATTTACAGAAGCTGGGGTAACAAAGGGCACAAGCCTTAACTATCTCATTCAAAAGCTCGGTATTAAGCGTGAAGAAGTCATTGCAATGGGGGACAGCTACAATGACCAAGCCATGATTGAATTTGCGGGCCTTGGCGTTGCTATGGGCAATGCGCCTGATGATATTAAGGCTATAGCTGATTATGTAACAGATACAAATATGAATGACGGCGTAGCAAAGGTTGTAGAGGAATTTGTACTAGCGGTGCGCGTCTAAGTAAAAAAAAGCAGGAACAGCCCGTTTTGCTCCTGCGAAGAAGTGTTCTCGGGCTCACAAGACACTTTTTATCTTTTGCCTCTGGAGATTGGAACGGGTCGATAAATCTGGACAATCCCCGGAAAGAAAATATTTTCCTTCCCTTTTAAAAATCTCCCTCCTTAGCAATAGGAGGGAGATTTTTCATCACTTTATATATGGCTGTCTCTCACGCAGGAAACGCCTCATTAGCTCTTCATATGCACCTGAGCCGCAGATAACTCCAAGGATGATAAAAATAAATCCAATCAGCTGCTTCCATACAATCGTTTCCCCAAGAAAGAAAAATGAACCAATTAAAGCAAAAAATGGATTTAAGTTAATAAAAATCGATGCTTCGGCTGCTCCAATTTTTCCGACACTATAATTGTACATCATATGGCCAAAGGCTGTTGCAAGAAGAGCTGATAGCAAGAATATGACCCAAACACCTGCCGACCCCTTCGTCATGCTGGAAAGTCCATTCGGCTCTATGATAAGACTGATAACGAATAAAAGCAGTGAACCAACAACAAGCATGTAGCCGGTCATAAGACGCGGATCAATGGTCCGGGATGCTTTTTTAATCGTAATAAAGCTAACCGACTGCGACAAAATAGATAAAAAGATATATAGATCACCAGTGGAAATATGATGAACACTCTTACCATTTCCTAAAATAACAAACGCTACCCCGCAAAAGCCAAGTAGAACTCCTGCTATCTTCAGAAGCGTTGCCCGATCCTTTAAAAACAGCATAGCGAGAATCGCCGTTAGGAGCGGTGCTGTCCCCAAAATAAGGCCGGTATTTGTTGCTGATGTTTTCGTTAAACCTACAGATAAGAAATAATGGTGTCCCACAACATTGAACAAGCTTCCTATGAAAATAGAAACCCATTCTTTTCCCTTTGGAAGACGTATTGCCTTTAAAAAGCCAAGAATGAGAAACACCATAAATCCAGCTGTAAAAATCCGAAAGGCTGTCATCGTAACCGGCATAAAGCTCGTAACTAATATTTTCGTAGCAATTACGTTCATTCCCCAAATAAACATGACAAATAACAGCAGGCTATATATTTTTGATTTCGACACCGTCATTTCCCCTCTTCGTTGCTTGAATAGAAAAAGGGAAGAACGGCTTAGCGCTTCCCTTTCTAATCCCTTTATTTTACAATAACTTTCCTGTGTTGTGAATTAGTATATTTTTCTCGTCAGTTCCATCCTATAACACAAAAACAGGAATCCCTCCTCTACACTTCAGCTTCCAGCAGGTGCGCATGCACTGGGTTATGAAAGATCCGGAATTTCCCAATCAATCTCTGTTTCATTGATGCTGCGCAAAAAAGCATTTACCTTCGAAAATGGCTTGCTTCCAAAAAAGCCTCGATTCGCAGAGAATGGGCTCGGATGCGGTGCCTCAATGATATAATGACGACTGTTCGTAATGAGCGGAGCCTTCGCCTGTGCATGCTTGCCCCATAATACAAATACAACCGGCTTTTCCCTTTCATTTAACAGCTGTATAACGCGGTCCGTGAACTTTTCCCAGCCTTTTCCCTTATGGGAGTTCGGTTCACCTTGCCGTACCGTTAATACCGTATTTAACAAAAGAACTCCCTGCTCTGCCCATTTCACTAAAGAGCCGTGATTTGGAATATGACAGCCAAGGTCATCATGCAGCTCCTTGAACATATTTTGCAGCGACGGCGGAATGCGTACACCCGGATTCACGGAGAAGCTTAAGCCTTGCGCTTGATTTGGGCCGTGATACGGATCTTGGCCAAGAATGACAACCTTTACATCATCATAATCTGTGTAATGTAATGCATTAAAGATCTCATCCGGTCTTGGATAGATAATACGCGTCCGATACTCCTCCTTTAAAAATTCACGCAGGCTTTTGTAATATGGCTTTTCAAACTCTTCCTGTAAAAGCGGTTCCCAGTCATTTTTTAAGATTTGTGCCACTCTAGTCACTTCCTTCTTTAGTTCTCTTTTTATTATTTTTCCCATATCTTTTATAGTACACGCTTTATCGCTTGCCTAAAAGAAAGACAATAGGAGCCAATCTGCATATGTATCATATACATAAAGAAGAGGTCGACCTTAAGAAATCGACCTTGTTTAACCTAAGTTCGCCCAAATTAGTTCGGCTTCCATGAGTTGCATTCGAGTATTATGCATCGCTTAGATTAGAATGGGTCCTCTGTTCATACCGAGCGGCGGCAAGGAGAATCCCTCTAGCTTGTAAGCCCTATTCATGATGATAGCCCCGAAAGAGACCACAAGGGGTTGCATCTCTTTTCTCCTCATGAATGAATAGGGATTCGTATTACCCGAACAGTACAGTATATGAACAAACTTATCTGCAGGACACGGACAAGTTCCTTAATTTCTCACCTAACTTGTCATATCCTGCTTCGTAAATACAAAGAATGCAACAAACAGCGAGATTGCCGCCCAAATCGTTAAATTCAATAAGGAAAAACTCATGGATAGCCCCTTTAATGCCGGGAGCTGTCCAGATAGGTAATCGGTAAGCGATAAGTTGACGCTGAAAATATACTTCGCACCTTCCCAGGACGTCGCAAAGTTGCTTAAAATCCCCCCGGCAATTAAGCCTGCAAGCATGACCCCCATGCCAGCTGGCGTATTGCGAATGAGCACCGAAATCATAAAGGAAATCGTCCCGGCCACGATCGCTACAAACCAAGCCAGTCCATATGCCATTATGATGTACATCCATTGCGGAACGAGATGAACGAAGTTTGTATTCAGACTGTCATTTTCGATTACAAATCCCGTTAGGACGGGAAGGGTCCATCCGGAGTAGCCAAACACAACCCCCGATAGGAGATAGGCAATGATGCCGACAAGCAGCAAAATAAGCGAAACAAATAGCACCATCGTTACATATTTGCTGAGAAGCACCTTCCACCTTCGAACCGGCCTGGTCAAAAGCATCTTAATTGTTCCATCACTCCGCTCGCCCGATACAATATCAATGGCGACAATCATGACAAGCAGCGGAACAAATAGAGTAATACTTTGCTCAATAAAGGCTCTTGTAAAGGTTGGGGCTCCCGGTGCATTTGGATTAATATCATGGTCCAAATAATACTGCTGCTGCTCAACACGCACCTTGAGCCATTCACGCCACTCCTCCGGCAAACGCGAATTGTTTAGACGGTTTTGCGTATCAACAATTTGCTGCTGCAGCGACACTCGCCAATCACTTGTACCAAGGCGCTTCATTGTTGTTTGCACTTCTCTATACTGTGCATATACAAAAATAGGGATTAACACAAGCAAAATCAGTAGTATAACAAAGACTCTCTTTTTTCGATAAATCTTCTCTGACTCGTTATAAATTAAATGCAAAAACTCACGCAATTCCTTCATCTCCCGTCAGCTCCATAAACAGATCCTCCAATGTAAAAGCAACCTCGCGTACACTATGGACAGCTACGCCATTTTCAATGAGCTGCTTATTGTACATACTGATTCGTTCAGTCGGCATGCGGCATGTGATGATATTCTGCTCCACTGCAAGCTCGTTCACTTCTGCTGAGCCTTTTAAAATACCTTCTGCTTTTTCGACCGGTGTTACAATCCACTCTACTCTGTCAGCTGCTTTTTTCACTAAATCCTCAATAGTAGACACGGTAATCATTTTTCCATGGTTAATGATGGCAACCCTGTCACACATCATTTGCACCTCGCTCAACAGATGACTAGAGATAAACACACTAATCTGCTCCTCTCGTACAAGACGATGAACAAATTCGCGCAATTCCCGAATGCCAGCTGGATCTAAGCCATTTGTCGGTTCATCCAGGATTAACAGCTTAGGATTACCAAGCAATGCCTGCGCGATGCCGAGGCGCTGCTTCATTCCAAGCGAATATGTTTTGACTTTGTCGTGAATACGATTGTCTAAATGCACCATATGAACAATCTCATGAATCCTCTCGTTTGTTACATCCCCAAGCATACGTGCAAACTGCTTTAAGTTCTCCCAGCCCGTTAAATAAGTATACAGCTCTGGGTTTTCCACAATACTTCCAATTTGCCGCATCGCTTTTCGAAATTCCTTACGTACATCATAGCCCGCAATCACAATGGTGCCCTCTGTCGGCTTAATGAGCCCGACAAGCATACGGATTGTCGTTGTTTTCCCAGCTCCGTTTGGCCCTAAAAACCCGAATACCTCTCCTTGCTGCACCTCAAAGGAAATATTCTCTACTAACGTCTTCTTCCCAATGATCTTTTTAAGGCCTTTTACAGAAAGCACCGCTGTCATTGATCCGTCACTTCCTTTCCATCGATGCCTAGCTGACTCACAAGATTTTGCAGCAAGCGGTTAGCTATTAAAGAATATCCATTTTCATTCGGGTGGAAATGGTCAGAATACAATAATTCCTTTCCGCGGCTGTGGAACAAGTCAAATACCGGAATAATATGTACATTTGGATATTGCAGCGCTGTTTGCTCTAAAGAAGCATTCCAGTTCACAACAACAGCTGAGGAGCCGCGCAATTCTGGAACATCCTCAAACGGATTATACAAACCTATCCAAAAAATCGGACAATCTGGATTTGCCTGACGAATTTTCGCTATAATTTGCTTCGCATTTGCTTGGAACGTTGCTTCGTCTGGTCTATATTTCGTAAGATCAAGATTTCCGAGCGCTTCCCAGCCTGGGAACAAATCATTTCCACCAATTGTAAAAACAATCACATCCGCTCGCCCTAGAGAATACTGTACACCTTTTTCAGACAGCTGCTGTAGTAAATCTGGCATTTTAGCTCCGCTTATTGCAAGGTTCGTGAGTGCGGTCTTTTGTTTATACTCGTTTTCTAAACGATTACGTACGCGGCCAATATAGCCAATTGCTTCTTTATCACCAACACCGCGTGTTAAAGAGTCCCCTAGACTCACGAGCTGCAGATTTTTCTTGTTTTTCTTTGCCGTGGTTACTTCTTCACTAGTTTTCGGCATACTAGAAGCCTTCGGGTTCAGTACGTCATTCACGCCAGCTATGAATCCGTACAGAAACAAACCAAAGGATGCAACCATAGCTGCGAGCAGCACCTTAATAAGGATAGGTCTCATGCTTCATCGACTCCATTTTTTCTATATAATGAAAACATTCCCAATTAGCGTTATTATAGCAAACTGCAAAAGAGAAACAAAAAAATATGATGACACGGTAAATGAGTGCAAGAACCATTCTAGATACACTTGGCCTCGTTTTAGCTTAAGAGCATTCGCTTACCTTTATACAAAAAAACACCTTAAAAGCATTAGCCTTTAAGGTGTGTTAACGTGTTAAAAATAACCCGTACGCCTTCGTTTACGATCTGAAGCGCTTCTACCGCACAGTTTGGGAAGTGCGCCTGCAGCTCTTTGCTGACAAGCTCTCCCGCACCCTTGCGAACGAAGCAAAGTACAGTCGGACCTGCGCCGCTTAGTGCATATCCGTATACATCCGGATGGCTCGGAAGCTTCTTGAGCGTCTGCAGCTCGGCTACCAGCGGAGTGCGGTACGGCTCATGGAATAAATCACGTTTCATTGCTTCTCCCGCAAGCTTCCAGTCTTCCTTTAGAAGCGCAGCTACAAGCAGATTACTAACACCGCTTCCCTGAATCGCTTCCGCATAGGAAAGCTGGCTCGGAAGCACGTTACGTGCATCGGATGTTTTTAGTTCATAGGAAGGGATAATCGCTACAAGCTCCATGTCTGTAATGGACTGCTGTACAAGGGCTGCATATTGTCCATCGTATGTACCGACGACAAGCCCGCCGTACAGAGAAGCTCCTACATTATCAATATGACCTTCCATAACACATGCAATTTCCAGCTTTTCCTGCATAGACAATTGCAAATCGCAAAGCACATTTGCAATCTCAATTCCCGCAATAATCGCAGAGGCGCTGCTGCCGAGACCGCGCGTCAGCGGAATATCGCTTTCTACTTCCAGGCGGCAGTACGGTAATGTTTTTTTATATTCGTATGCAACCTCTAAAGCAGTCTGAAACAGCAAATTGCTTTCATCAGAAGGTGTCCCTTCTAATGCTGGGGACTTTGCCACGCAACGCCATACAGTATCTTCATAAACATCAACTATTAAATATTTACTTACCGCAAGGCCGATAGAGTCAAAGCCCGGGCCAAGATTGGCCGTGCTTGCCGGTACTTGGACGGTAAACATGGGACCGTTTGCTGTCATTGGAAAACAACTCCTTCGGCATGCTCGAACATGATTCTCTCATCGTTCGGCAATACACTTGGTTCAATTTTCTTTGTATTTATGCGATATCTCCTATCCAAACAGTTTTGCCTGTTTTGATTCCGCATACTTATACCTTATTTAAAGTGCTACGAAATGCGCAGCGGGCTGTTCTGTAAACCATCCTTCCTTTTGAGAAGGCTGCCTAGTACTGCGCGCTGCCATTTCCTTTTTATTACTTTCCTTCTCCCTCAATGCGATAGCTTGCCTTCACACCTTGTACAACGTTTAAGCCTTCTAGACGCTGTAAAATGGATTTATAGCTTGTAAGAGAAGTTCGGTGCGTAACAAGAACGATTTCCGCAGTTCCTTTTTCTTCAAGAGGCGTTTGAATAATCTTTTCAAAGCTTGCCCCATATTCAGAGAATAACGATGTGATCTGTGCAAATACCCCTACTTCGTCCTTCACATGAATACGAAGGAAGTATTTCGCTGTAATTTCATCCTCATTCTTGAGCACCTTTGGATATTGCGGTGTTACAGTATTATTGCCATTTACGCCTAATCTCATATTTCTCATCACCGCTACTAAGTCAGAAACGATTGATGTTGCTGTAGGAAGACTGCCTGCCCCAGGACCATAGAACATCGTCTCGCCAACTGCTGCTCCGTACACATACACGGCATTGAACTCGTTTTGTACAGCCGCAAGCGGATGCGTATTTGGAAGCAGCGTTGGTTCTACGCTTACCTCAAGCTTTTCGCCATCACGCTTGGCAAGTCCAATTAGCTTCATTGTATAGCCAAGCCCTTGGCTGTACGCTAAATCTTCCTCTGTAATAGATGAAATTCCCTTCACCCTAACATCCTTCAGCTCCACATTTGTAGAGAAGCCTAGTGTTGCAAGGATTGTCATTTTACGCGCCGCATCCAAGCCCTCTACATCTGAAGTCGGGTCTGCTTCTGCAAATCCAAGCTCCTGTGCTTCCTTTAATACATCCTCGTAGGCTCTTCCTTCATTTGACATTTTCGTCAAGATGAAGTTCGTTGTTCCGTTCACAATTCCCATCATTTTCGTAATTCGGTCTGAGGAAAGTCCGTCCACAATGGTGCGAATAATCGGGATACCGCCGGCTACACTTGCCTCGTAAAATAAATCACATTGATTTTCCTTCGCTACGGAAAGCAGCTCAGAGCCGTACACAGCCATTAAATCCTTATTGGCTGTTACAACGTGCTTTCCATTTTGCAATGCGCGTAAAATATGCGCCCTTGCTTCCTCAAGTCCGCCCATTACCTCAATAACTATATCAATATTCTCATTATCGATGATTTCCGTTGCATCCTTAGTGAGCATATCAGGGGTAATTTGGACATCTCTTTCTTTTTCTAAGTTTTGCACTAAAATTTTCGTAACTTTGACAGGACAACCGATTTGATGAATAAGACGGTCTTGATGATCATTAATAATCTTGACCACCCCGCTGCCAACTGTGCCGAGCCCTAGTAAACCAACCCGAATTTCTTCCACTGTAGTCCACCCCTTTTTACAAAATGATATTTATGTGCAATTATATAATTTCATGTCGTAAAAAACAATATATTGTCAACATTCTGAATACTATTTATGAGTTTAACGTAAAGAAAACGTTACCACCTTCATAAAATGAATGGAGTCTCCTGATATACGTAATAATTGAGCCAGTTGGAAAATAATAAATTCCCATGGCTTCTCCACTTCACAATCGGTTTTTTAGATGGATCATTGTCCCGGTAATAATTTTTTGGAACCTCAATTTCTAACCCTCTGCTTATATCACGATCATACTCTTTCTTTAACGTATCTCGCCCATATTCACTATGACCAAACACAAAAATGTTCTTCCCTTTCGTATCAGCGGCAATATGAACGCCTGCTTCTTCAGATTCTGCCAAAATTTGCAGCTCTGGTACTTTGATAATGTCCTCTTTGCGCACCTCTGTATGCCGAGAATGAGGCGCCCAAAAGTATTCATCAAATCCGCGCATAAGCTGCACGTGCTGCACCTTTACCTCATGCTCAAAAACACCGAATATTTTCTTCTCAAGCGGGTATTTCGGAATGCCATAGTGATAATAAATACCGGCTTGTGCACCCCAACAAATGTGAAGAGTGGATGTTACATGGGTTTGTGTATAATCCATAATACGTTTTAACTCTTCCCAATAATTCACATCTTCAAACTCCATCGTCTCTACCGGAGCTCCGGTAATTACGAATCCATCAAATTTCTCTCCTTCTACCTCGCTGAATGTTCTATAAAAGCTCGTTAAATGCTCCTGTGACACATTTTTTGACGTATGTGATTCCATATGAAGAAGATGAACGTCAACCTGCAGCGGCGTGTTGCCAAGAAGACGCAGCAGCTGTGCCTCTGTTTCCTGCTTCGTTGGCATAAGATTCAAAATGGCAATTTTGAGCGCACGGATATCCTGATGCTCCGCACGTTCCTTCGTCATAACAAAAATATTTTCCTTCTGTAGGACTTTGCCAGCCGGCAAGTCTTTATCCACGATGATAGGCATACTCTTTTCCTCCGGATAATGCTTGATGTAAATCTGCAATAAAATCTTCCACCTCTTCAATACCGACGGACAAACGAATTAAGTCAGGTGCGACTCCAGCAAGAACCTGCTGTTCCTCCGTCATTTGGCGAGGTGTTATACTCGCCGGGCGAATCGATCCTCGCTTCCATGCCTCCCCCATTCCCGTCCCCTTCTTTCCTCGATATATACTTTCTTAAGATATAAAAAAACTGCTCCTTTTCCCGCAGGTAAAAGAAGCAGTTATGTCCAAAATCATCCGGCTCATACCTCTCTTATCTTTCAGGAAATATACCTGCAGGATTTGGCACAATTCCGTTTTACGGCTGTTGCCAAGGCTTCATAGGGCCTGTTCCCTCTGCCTATTCTTGATAAGTCGTATGTCATTCATTAGTGCTGATTGTATCGAAATTAAGCGGCACTGTCAACCTGTTTTTTGAATGTTTATACTATTTGTTCAAAGGATGCGATAAGCAGCTCCATTTCGTTCTCCTTTACAGTCCGAAAGTCTAACAATAGCTTGCCATGCTGGATCCGACCGATAACCGGAACTTTGGAACTTCGCAATTCCTCCGCAAGCTGGGCAGCTTCCTTAAGAAAATGCTCAACTGCGACAACATACGTCGGCAGCTCTACATCGGGCATCGTACCGCCGCCGATCATTGATGTACTTTTTTCCAGATTGCATCGGTATTGCTCCAATTCAGCCATTCGTTCGATAAACCGCTGCGCTCTCTCCTGAATTGGCTCCGTGCCTTCTAAAATATCATGGACAGCCGGAATGCTCCTCACAGCCGCTTCTCCCTTTACATACGAAGAAAGTGTTGCCTCTAGTGCAGCCAATGTCATTTTATCGACGCGAAGCACACGCGCTAATTGATGGGATTTGAGCTTGGCAATCAGCTCTCGTTTACCAGCGATAATCCCTGCCTGCGGACCGCCGAGCAGCTTGTCGCCGCTAAACGAGACGAGGTCAGCTCCCGCTGCAATTACCTCGCGTACAACTGGCTCGTCTCCAATTCCAAAGTGCCGGTAACCAAGAATATCGCCGCTCCCAAGGTCCTCATAATATAAAACATGCTCATGCCGGCGCCGCAATGCAATGAGCTCCTCTGTAGAAACACTTTTTGTAAATCCAACAATTTTAAAATTGCTCGTATGCACCTTCATAAGCATCGCAGTTTCCTCGCGAATCGCCTTCTCATAATCATACAAATGCGTTTTATTTGTTGTCCCGACCTCTCTCAATTTGGCACCACTTTCTTCCATAATAGAAGAAACTCGAAAGGATCCCCCAATTTCTACAAGCTGTCCGCGTGATACAATCACTTCCTTCTCACTAGCTAAAGCGCGCAGCACAAGATAAACGGCTGCTGCATTGTTATTTACAACCATCGCTGCCTCGGCGCCCGTGACGCGGCAAAGCAGCTGCTCCGCAACATCATGGCGTGAGCCGCGCTTTCCAGTATCAAGCTTGTATTCCACATTTGCATACGAAGAGGCCACCTTGACAACATGAGCGGCCGCCTCCGGGCTTAGCCGCGCCCTCCCTAAATTTGTATGAAGCACCGTACCGGTTGCGTTAATAACACGCTTTAAATAAGGTGCTGTCATCCGCTGCGCCGCCTCATCAACCCTTTTAAAAACTAGTGCCGTCAGCGTATCCCTATCTTGTCCGCCATTCCATCTTTCTGCTAGCATATCCTCGCGAATGGCTTGCAGCTGCTCCTGCAATAAGGAGGTAAGCACAGCCTCCTGCAAGGAATACTCCGCAAGCAGCTCCGCAAATTGCCCAGACCGCTGCAGCTCGTGAATCGGCGGAAGCTGCCGCAAATCATTTATCATCCTGCTCATCTCCACTCCCGCTCATTTTCGTTTCGCCTTGTATATCCCAGTTCATCAAGAAGCTCTAGAAAAAGAATAAGCGTTTTTCTCGAAAGCTGTAAAACCTCCTTTGCCTGTTGTACCGTAAAGGACATACGTGTTTCTTGCTTCAGCCGTTCAAGATAGCCATGCACAACACTAGCTGACACAGCCTGCTGACCCAATTTGTACAAGCTGCCAGACTGAAGCAAATAATAATATAAATCCTGCCCCTCTTGTTCTGGAATGCCTGCCGCCTTCATATATTCCTGCCATGCCTTCGTCTGCAAGCCATCTTGTTCGAACGTCTGCAGAGCCTGCTCCATACGCTTTGCCCATTTGATTGGAAATTGCGGTATAAAGGAAGAAATCGCAATATTTGGGCCGGTTATCCTCCATTCATTCCCATAGTGTTCAAGGACATAATCAAGGAGCCGCTTTGGGTAGGCAGAAAGCCCCTCTAGCAAAGCTGCCTTATTCATACCAAATCGAAGCGGATGTGCTTCATGATACTCGGATAGTGTGGACTTTAGCTCTGCCGCCGCACACTCCACAATATCAGCTAATGTGTAAAGGGAGCCAATCACAAGCAGAGAGGGAGAAATCTCAGACCAATCCTGCTCTGAAAGAGAAGTACGCCTCATTAACTCGGCCCGGCTGAGGAGCTTGTCGTTTCGGAGCGCTTCCTTCACCCTCTCCAATGGTGTGCCCTCCTTCTTCGCTTGAAGCATCCGCACTGTGGCTTCCCCAAATTTATAGCGGCTTCCTTGCGCATCCAAAACCATACCGCCTCCAATTGTCTCAGCTGGAGATGGGCGCCGCAGCACAAAGCGATCTCCGCGGCGTGCCGCGATTGGGCTCCCAAGCCGCAGCTGGCATAGCAGCTCAACACCGCCCTTGTCTATCTCGTTCCGGTCAAAAAAGATGAGCGTACCCATTACCTCTGAAGTTCCAATATGACATTTAACAGTGCTGCGCTGCTTCACGGGATGCTGCAACTCATTCACAAGCCGCAGGGAAATATCAATTGTATTTGTGACAGGGAATCCCTTATCCGCTGTCAACACATCGCCTCTTTGTATCGTCTCCTTATCCGCTCCTGTAATATTAAGCGCCACCCGCTGCCCAGCTGATGCTGCCAAGCATATTTGATTGTGCACCTGCACCTGCCGTACCCTGACAGCTTTTTGCTGCGGCAGCAGCAGCAATTCCTGCCCCTCCCGCAGCGTACCTTCAAACAAGGTACCGCGCACAACCGTACCATGACCCTTTACTGTAAATACTTGATCAATTGGAAGACGTCCCGGTCCGGCTGCATTACGCGGCTTTCCCCCTTCGAGTCTCGCCCGTATAAGCTGCTTTAGCTCCTCAATTCCCTGCATCGCGATGCTATCAACAAAAACAACCGGTGCCTTCGCAAAGCCCGTACCGTGAAGCTCCGCCCGAATATCCTCCTCAACCATCTCAAGCAGCTCTTCCTCTGCACGATCTGCTTTTGTCACCACAACAATACCGTCCTCAATTCCGAGCAGCGAAAGAATGTCCAAATGCTCCTTTGTCTGCGGCATCACACCCTCATCCGCCGCAACAACAAGCAGCATTAAATCAATGCCTGCCGCCCCAGCAATCATTTGTCGGATAAACCGTTCATGCCCGGGTACATCGATAATGCTTACCGCTATGTCCTCCTGCTGAAAGAGCGGAGCAAAGCCCGGCTCAATCGAAATATTCCGCTCCTTCTCCTCCTTCAGCCTATCCGTATCCACACCCGTTAATGCCTTTGTCAAAGTCGTCTTGCCATGATCGATATGGCCGGCCGTTCCGATTGTAAAATATCGCTTGCTCACATCGTACCCCTCTTTACTATTTCATCTAGCTTCCACTTTACTGACAAATAGTATAGCTTGCAAGGTTGGGATGCTGAGGGCATAAAAAAGCAAACGAAATTATCGTTTGCTCAGGGGTCTTAATCTTGCTCATCCTTCTCTTAATGTTTAATTACAAACAACGCCATAAAGCACCAAAATTGGTACAAGTAAAAAGAAGGGAGTTTTTACACTTATATTGAATGTAACTAGTATAAAAATCATGCTTCTGAAACTACTTTCTAAACCCCAACAATCCATTTATGAATCACGTCTATTTTATTTCCAGCCTCTATAACAACTAGTATCATTCTCTCAAGTCATACACTACATACTTCATTTTCAAGTCATTGATACATAAGCTTATATTAGAAGGATTAGGGAATTTGTGTTAAAAATGGGTATAAAGAATTATGAAGATAATAATTTTAATGAATTGGAGTGTTATTTACTAAGTTTCTTTAGGCTTTCCCTACAAAAACGGAACTGTTTATCGGCAATGTCCATTCTATTTAGACACAAAACCATATGAAACCCGTTACATATTATAACAAAAATAATGATATTTCGACGAAGCTGATTGGGGACCCTTTACGATCTTCAAAACTTGCTCAGCACTTTGGCAATGTCCGAGCTGTAAAACCAATTCAGATTCATTCCCGGAATGTTGTATCATTATCTCTGCCTTCAATGGTTTCTTCTCTAACAAAGCTTATATGAACAAAATATTAATGGCCACTGCCGTACGTACGGTCAGTGGCCCGATAGTCTTGTTTCAGAACATCAAGAATTAACTACTGTTTCTTTATTGGAAATTGTAATAACATCCGGCGTTCCTTGTTTTTGTTCCCCTAATTTCTGCAAATTGATTTCTTTGCTATCCATTAAATTTGTAAATATAATTGGCGTCACAATAGAAGGTGCGTTTTGTTGTAAATAGCGGCGGTCAATCTTTATAAGCTGTTGGCCTTTTGTTATTTTTTGACCAGCCTCGACAAATACAGTGAATCCTGCACCGTCCAATTTCACGGTATCCAATCCAATATGAATGAGGATTTCATATCCGTCTTTTGTTTTTAGACCAATGGCATGTTTAGTTGGAAAGATATTTACAACCTCACCATCAACCGGCGAAATCAAAGTATCATTAGTCGGTTCGATTGCAAAGCCATCTCCCATCATTTTAGATGAGAATACTTCGTCAGGCACATTACTTAACGACATAACGTTTCCTGCAAAAGGAAGGATAAAATCAATTTGTCCTAAGCTAGCAGTATCTTTCTTGCTAGGAACAGAAGAGGCATTCTTTTCCCTGGAAATCACAGTCTCTTCTCTTCTAATCCCATTTTTCACGAGTTGCTTCATTGCCTCCGCAACAAATTGAACGTTCGTTCCCACAATAACTTGTAAACTTTTTGTGTTCAGCTTCATAACACCGCGAGCACCATGTTTTTTTAATGCGGCCTCATTTACTTTTGTCATATCAGCTATAGTTAAACGTAAACGTGTTGCACAATTGTCTATAGATGTGATATTTTCTTTTCCGCCAAGGTCTTCAATAAAATAAGCACCCATGTCTGTATGTTTATCACCAGTCTGAATTGTCATTTCATGTTCGGGTCCCTCTTCCTCAACTTCATCTTCACGTCCAGGTGTTTTAATATCCAGCTTTTTAATCAAGAAATAGAAAATTCCAAAGTAGAGTACTGCATAGATAACACCAATAACTAAGATCAGCAGTGGTTTTTGAGCGATTCCGAAATTTAGGATATAGTCAAGTGCTCCGGCTGAAAATCCAAAGCCATGATGAATATCCAAGGCTACCATAAGCCCCATAGAAATACCTGTTAAAACAGCATGAATTCCATACAACACTGGTGCAATAAACATAAACAAGAATTCAATTGGTTCTGTAATACCAGTCAAAAAGGAAGTAAAAGCGAGCCCTATTAACATACCTGTAACTGCTTTTCTTCTTTCTTTCTTCGCTGCGGCAATCATTGCGAAGGCAGCAGCAGGCAATCCAAACATCATGATAGGGAAGAAGCCTGTCATGAAGGCCCCAGCAGTCGGGTCTCCTGCGAAGAAGCGATTTAAGTCCCCTGTTGCTCCATGGTATTCGCCAAATACAAACCAAACTAAGCTATTTAGTACGTGATGTAAACCTATTGGAATCAGTAGGCGATTGAGTAATCCGAATACCCCTGCTCCTAATGCTCCAGCCCCTGTAATCCAGTCACCAAGAGCATTAATACCTGATTGGATAGGCGGCCAAATGATACCGAATACCCCTGCTAATATCAGCATGACAAGCGATGTTATAATTGGAACAAAACGTCTTCCCGCAAAAAAACCGAGCCATTCAGGAAGCTTCATATCATGAAAACGATTATATAAGACACCGGCAACCGCCCCTGAGATAATCCCTCCGAGGATCGCCATATTAATGTTTTCATTAATAGCAGCGGTTCCTTTTGTAAGTACAAAGTACCCGACCGCCCCCGCAAGTGCTGCTGCACCATTTCCGTCCTTCGTCAACCCAACAGCAATTCCAAGTGCAAATAGTAATGCTAAATTTGCAAACACAGCATCTCCCGCCGCTGCCATAAACGGAATGTTTAATAAATCTTTTTGGCCTAAGCGCAGCAATAGCGCTGCTGCTGGTAAAACAGCAATCGGCAGCATCAATGCTTTTCCAATTCTTTGTAAGAAGTTCAACATAGATTTTGGCTCCTTTGATGATAATATTAGAAAACGCTTTCCATGGATACATACTAGCACCTAAATAATATAGTTGTCTATACCAAAATGAAAGAAAAATATTCCTCCTAATAAAGATTCCTCTTTAACATCTTAATTAAAACCCTCTAAATTATAGGTTTTTCATTTAAAATCACTAATATAAATCAATATCAAAGGACTAGACAACTAGATTCATTTTGTATACACTGTAGTAAACCATCCACAAAAAAGGAGCTTAAATGATGCCTAATAATGGAGCACTTATTATTGGTAATATAACCGTTTATGCAGAAAACCACACATATCCAAACGGCTATATCAAAGTAATCAATGGGCGAATTGCTGAAGTTGGACCTATAAGCGAGCTAGTGGAAGAAGATAAAAGCAAGATGATAACACTTTCTCCAAGATTCAGCTTACTCCCAGGTATGATTGATGTTCATATTCATGGTGCCGCTGGCGCGGATACTATGGACGCAACAGAGGAAGCGTTAGAAACGATGGCAGCTGCCCTTCCTCAAGAAGGAACAACCAGCTTTCTCGCAACCACAATGACACAAACAAAGAATGCCATCGAAAAGGCGCTAACAAATGCAGCACAATTTATTGAGGAAAAGCAGGAAGCAGGAAAGGCAGAAATAGTAGGCATTCACCTGGAAGGTCCTTTTATTTCTCCAAAACGCGCAGGAGCCCAACCGCCTGATCATATTATAGAACCTGATCCCGCTCTATTTAAAAGGTGGCAGGAGCTGGCTAAAGGCCACATTAAGCTTGTTACATTAGCTCCTGAAGAAAAGAATGGATTAGCATTAACTTCCTATTTAAGACAAACAGGCGTCACAGCCTCAATTGGACATTCTGATGCAACCTATCAAGAGGTTGATGAGGCGATTCATGCAGGTGCCTCACATGTTACTCATCTCTTTAACGGAATGCGCGGATTGCATCATCGTGAACCAGGTGTTGTTGGTGCTGCATTATTACGCAATGAGCTGTTTACTGAAATCATTGCTGACGGCATTCATGCCAGACCCGAAATGATTCAACTCGCCTATCAACAAAAAACAAGTAGACGAATGATTTTAATTACAGATTCACTCCGCGCAAAATGCTTAAAAAATGGAACATATGATTTAGGCGGACAAGCAGTGCGTGTGGATGACACAAAAGCAACCCTCGCAGACGGAACGCTTGCAGGCAGTATTTTAAAAATGAAAGATGCAGTTAAAAATATGATTTCCTATACGCATTGTACACTAGAAGACATTATCGAAATGACAGCCGTCAATCCGGCAAAACAATTGAATATTTTTGACCGCAAAGGAAGCATTGCCGCAGGAAAAGACGCGGATTTCGTAATAGTAGACGAATATTTAGAAGTTGTAATGACATTTTGCCGAGGAAAGCTCGCTTATCAAAAGGAGGAAAAATAATGAAAATTATTCAAGTGAAGGATTATAAGGAAATGAGCCAAAAAGCTGCTGGGGTTATCATTCATAAAGTGAAGCAAGGAAATCGTATAAACCTTGGATTAGCAACGGGCGGTACACCAAAAGGCTTATATGAAACAATGATTGAAGATCACCGAAAAAATGGAACATCCTACCAGAACGTCACAACATTTAATCTAGATGAATACATCGGCCTGGAAGAACAAAATCCAAATAGCTATCACTATTATATGGCGGAGTCTTTATTTAACCATATCGATATACCGAAATCACAAACCTACCTTCCAAACGGACTTGCTGATGATTACAATTATGAATGTGAACATTATGATCGGCTTATTGAAGAGTTAGGCGGTATTGATCTTCAAGTATTAGGAATTGGACAAAATGGGCATATTGGATTTAATGAGCCTGGAACACCTTTTCAATCATCCACCCATATCGTTACGTTAGAAGAATCCACGCGAAAGGCAAATGCCCGCTATTTTAACACAATAGACGATGTACCAACACACGCTATTACAATGGGCATCTCCTCCATTATGAGAAGTAAGGAAATTTTGCTCTTAATATCAGGAGAAGAAAAAGCTGATGCCATGCAAAAATTACTTCAAGGAGAAATAAGCGAAGACTTTCCTGCCTCTGTGTTAAAAAGGCATAGCCATGTTACAATTATAGCAGACCAGAAGGCATTATCAGGTGTGTTGGTAAGCCCCTGAAAGGAGAGAAATAATCTATGATTGATAAAAGCTCGCCTCTTCCAATCTATTATCAACTGGAAGAACAAATCAAAAAACAAATTGAAAGCGGTGAGTTACAGCCTGGTGATATGCTTCCATCTGAACGGGAATATGCGGAACTTATTAACATCAGCCGTATGACTGTTCGCCAAGCAATGAACAATTTAGTAGATGACGGCTATTTATATCGCCAAAAAGGAAGAGGTACTTTTGTCGCTGAAAAAAAAGTGGAACAAGAGCTCGGCAGTTTAACGAGTTTCACAGAAGATATGAAAGCGAGAGGGCTGGTACCGAGCAGTAAACTGCTGAGCTTCGAAATCATTCCTGCAACAGAAAAAATCGCAAGTCAACTGCAAATAAAAGAATATGCACCTGTTTATGAAATCAAACGGATTCGTCTTGCCGATCAGGTGCCGATGGCGCTAGAAAGCGTGTATGCTTCAGCAAATCTCATCAAAGGGCTGACAGAGGAAAAGGTTAATCATTCATTATATCAATATATAGAAGAACAGCTGCATTTAAAAATTGGACATGCAGTGCAATCTGTGGAAGCAGCCATTGCATCTGAAATCGAAGGCGAACATTTAAATATCCGTAAAGGCTCTCCTATCTTGCTGCTGCAACGCAATACGTATTTAGAAGATGGGACACCGCTGGAATTTGTAAAATCCTCTTATCGAGCGGATCGTTACACATTTACAATTCACATTAAACGACAATGAGGTTATTCATATGTTACATCTTTATTTTTATGAAATCATGACAGCCATTGAAGAAGCTAGGAAGCAAGAACATACAAAGCTCTTAAAAGCAGCCGAAAAAATCGCGCAATGCATCCAAGCAAACGGTATTGTGCATTTATTTGGCTGTGGGCACTCTCATCTTCTAACAGAAGAGGTATTTTACAGAGCGGGGGGTTTAGCACCCATTCATCCAATACTTGTTGAAGAATTAATGCTTCATAAAGGAGCCGCCCGCTCATCACAGCTCGAACGACAAAATGACTTCGCACAATCATTTATGGAAAACCAAGATATTCGTAAAGAGGATATATTTATTGTAATTTCTACTTCAGGAATCAACCCTGTTCCAATTGATGCAGCAAAAATCGCTAAGGAAAAAGGCGCCTTTGTGGTTGCTCTCACATCACTTGAATATTCCAAAAGCCGTCCTTCCAGACATAAGAGCGGGCAACATTTATATGACGTTGCCGATTTAGTAATTGATAATCACGCCCCTAAAGGCGATACACTCATAGCCCATACAGCACTCCCCATTAAATTTGGATCGGGCTCTACTATCATTGGGGCCACTATTTTGAACAGCATCTTTGTGAAAGCTATTCAAATCATGGCAGACCAAGGCTTTGAACCTCCCATCTTTTGCAGCGGAAATACGGAGGGAGCAGATCAGCACAACAAGCGATTAATCGAAATGTACAAAGAACGTATCCCGTTTCTTACATGAATAGGTGCTTCCCCTTCTATGTAATTGAAGGTTGAAACTAATAGAAATATTTTACTATTTTTAAGGATGCATTAGGCATGAATGCCCTCATTCACGCAGTAAGTAATAGGATAGGCTGGCATGGGATAGCAACTGCTTCATTTAACCATTTGAAAAAATATATAAACTCATGCATAATAAAATCCATGTGACTAATAGGCGGAACCTGCGGAATTCTTAGGAAAAACCGTTACAGTTCTCGCTGCAAATGCTAATATGCCAACCTTTCCACGGGGCTGATTGGGGTGCTGGTGCCCTTCGCGGTCTTCAAAACCGATTGGGAGGCGCGTGTCGTCTCCGGTGGGTTCGATTCCCACGCAGTCCCGCCAACCTTGATATATAAGGCATCCTTCCTATACATAATCTGTCTCTAAAAAACGGGAGACCGTATGAGACAAACTCACTTGCATCCTCATTAATAAACGTTTATTGAACCATGTTTTTCTTTTCATCCTTAGATAGGAATCGTGAGATAAGCGTTAAAATTCCCACCACTGATAAACCAATTGTAAATAAGTTGTTTATAATTAAGTTTGCTAGAAAAATAGAACCTGGCATGTCAGGAAATCTATTAGGATTGGCATATTCCCCGCTAGTGGCAAAGGTAAAAAGAGCTCCAATTATCACCAAAAACAAGGTACCGACTACCCCTAAAGCGCCTTTACGTTGAGCAAGGAAAAACAGGACACTGTAAATAATCGATAATAATAATGGCGGGGCAAGGGCTGTTCCTTTTGTCAGGAACTCCTGCGCCACTAAAGCAGGTGTTGCATCAACAGGGGCGAGAACAGGTCCTCCGAAAACAACCTGCGCAGGCATTCTAAAAGTGATGGAAACAATAGCCCCTAAAATTTGCAGGCCTAAACAGATAGCTGCTATTGTAATAAAGTGCTTTTTCCAATTTATTTGTATGGTTGAACCCTCCCATTTTTGAATGTTTTCTTGAAATGATTCATTAACCATATTTATAGTTATAAACTACGTAAACTTTACACGTTTCAAAACGTTAATCGCGAATAATAAAACTCCGAGTATGATCAACAAGCCTCCAGTTGGTGCAAATGATTCTACAGGTAATCCCATTCCAGATAAAAACAAACCAAGGAGAAGGATTGGTGTCCCGACGGAATGCAGCCAAAAGTGGAATTTACTAAGTCTGCTGCTGCCAGCTTCAGGGAACACACAATAAATCAGTCCAGCAATGGCAAAGGAAACCTAACCTAATAAGTTCCAATGAGGATGAACGTCCCTGAGCTTTGGGTATAGAATCTCTGTAATTTTATCTTAACGGCCAGTTGCTCCCAGCCTCGTGGAAGTGGTAAGAGTCTCTAAATGGCCCGCTCAAAGGCAGGTATCATAAAAGAAAGGAATTTTTCAGCTATTTAAAGAAAAATATTTATTTATGAAGATCATGCTTTTCCTTAGGCAACAAAATATATTTTATATATCACTAATTTAGAACGCGAAATTTTATCTTTAATAGCAAAAGGATTAAGTAATGCAGAATTGGCTGCCAAGCTTATTCTAAATCCTAATACAGTTCAGAACCACATCACTAATATTTTCAGCAAGCTTCAAGCAGCAGATCGCGCTGGGGCTATTTCACGGGCGAAGAAAGCTGAGTTAGAAAACTAGAAAAACATAATTCTGGAGGCCTTTATGAATTTAGATGAAACAGTTATCCATTTTTTAACAAAAACAGAGCCGATATATATCCACCTTGCTGTCTCCAATTTTGAAGGCCAGTCTTATTCTGTACGTGGCTTTGGTGTGAAATGGATTAAGGGCACAGACCATCTTAGTATTTATATACTCAAGCCGCAGACAGAGAAGGTCCTCTCCTACATAAAAAATGGCAATGGTACGATTGCTTGTTTATTTACAGATGGTTTTTCTAATGAATCCTATCAACTAAAAGGGACCTTTATTGGCACGGGAGCAGCCTCAATCGAAGAGGATCTCAAGTATTTAACCCGTTATCGTGATGGCAGTCTTAAGCTTTTTCCAAAAATGTATTCGAAATTTCCACTTTCACCGGTTCTTTGTGATGTATTTACTTATAAGGTGGAGGAAATATTTATCCAAACTCCTGGTCCATATGCAGGAAGCAGATACCAAAAAGGGGGAGCTGGGGATGGTTCCTGAGGAAATGAAACCTGCGCTAATGGGGGTAGTGCCCTCCACTTTAATTACCAGCAGCAAAACTGGTGTACCAAACATTACGAATATTTCGCGGGTATGGTATGTTGATAGCTTTCATGTTGCAATAGCTAACCACATGCTGAATAAAAGTATGAAAAATTTAAGAGAAAATCCCTTGGCGTTTATTCGAACGATGGATACTACGACCTTTTCTACTTGGGAGATAGAAGTAGAGTATATAGGTCCGAGTATGAATGGGGAGATTTTTGCCGAAATGAAGAAGCAATATGAGATTCTCTCGATGATGCTTGAAACGGCGATGCCCATTAAAGTAAATAGTGCGGAGCTATTCCGTGTCAGGTCCGCCCGCGTTTGTAAAGAGGAGCATAGCCATCTGTTATCACATGCAGATCTATATACCCCTCTTTTAGAGCAGTTGGAGCTGAAACTGGGCTGGGATGTATCTGCTGTGTGGATAGTCGAGGAACCTTCAAATAATTTACAGCTCGCAGCGCTCAGAGGGTTAGATGAGGAATCCGCAACACGGCTGCTTAAGCGCGTAGCCCAATGGTCTGTTCAACAAGAAAAGCCGGTACGCATTTTTAATATTCGCTCGCAATATCAATATGCGATTACTACCTTCCTCCACCAAGAGGCTGATAAAAAGAACTTTTCGCATCAGGATTATAGGAATGTCAACCATAACTATATAGCCATGCCAATTACAGGGGAGGATGAAAAAGTGATTGCTGTAATTTGTAGTCAAAGTAATGATTCCCAAAAGTTTAGCCATTTTAATGAGGAAATATTGTTAGTTGTGTCAAAATTTCTATCCAAGCTTATTGAGAAACTCCCAGGGCTTCAAGACCAAATCGAACGAATGAGGGCTACTAAGCAGGAATTAGAGCGGATTCATTTAGAAGTTTCAAAACGGAAAGAAGGGGTAAAAACACATTTAAGCCCCCGTGAATTACAGGTGGCCCTCCTAGTAGCAAGGGGCCTATCAAATGAAGAAATTGCGAAAGCCCTATTTTTAAGCAGGCGGACAGTCACGACACATTTAGAACGGATGTATCAAAAATTAGCAATTAATTCCCGTGCCGCATTAGCAAGCTATGTCATCGAAAATGATCTTTCAAACCCTTCCAAATAAAATTACGTATTTCAACCGATATTTTAAATGTTTCACACCACTTATTATAAGTTTAAGACTTATGAATAGGTGGTGTTTTTTAATGAAATGGCTTGTATTGCTGCATGTAGTATCAGCAGTAGTTGGGCTGGGTCCTGCATATTCTTTTCCTTTGATTCTAAAACAGGAAAAGTCTCTAACGGAAGCAAAAAGGATGGTGGATTTGGTAGCCCGTTTAGAGATTCTTCCAAAAATATTCGGAGGTTTAACCCTAATTTCTGGGCTGCTGTTAGTTTGGCTTGGTAACTATGGGACATTTTTTACTTTGTGGATTGGTGGAGCATTGGTTCTATTCATTCTGGCTGAGATCGTTATTATTGGTTATTTAACACCAGCAGCTAAAAAGCTTTCCGCCTTATTATCAGAGCTATGTGAGCAGGGTGAAACTGAAACAAATGAACATTCTTCAGCATTGTTAGCTAAAGTGCGAAATTATCATATTATTTCCTGTTTGATTGTATTAGTCATTATTGCGCTTATGGTAGTAAAACCAGTATAAGGTGGGAAAATAATGCATTGTTGGACAGATCAATATTTAAATTATTTGGGTTTAGAGAAAAAAGAGCCTAATTATGTCTATTTATCAAGTCTAGTAGAAGCACATTTGCAGCGAGTTCCATTTGAAATCGTCAGCAAATATCATCATTACACTTCAAAGAATAAGCATGATTTAATTCCAATTAAAGAAGAATTTCTTGAAAAATTACTCGAAAAAGGTTGGGGAGGCAATTGCTATATTCTTAATATCCATTTTGGAAATTTACTCCAATCCCTAGGGTTTGACGCAAAGTATGTCCGTGCCAGAGGTGGAAATAATCATCTCGCCCTGATGGTTACTGTCGAGGATAAAGTGTATTATACCGATGTTGGTTATATGGCACCATTATTTGAACCCCTGCTCATTGAAACAGAGCCCTATTTAGTTCGCTGCGGTGAAGAAATCATTATTAAACGGAAAAGTAATACAGAATACTTGATTGACAGAAGGACAGGAGGACAAAGCTTTGTTACGAAAATGATCGAATGGTTTCCTGTAGAGCTTGAGAATTTTCGTGAGGATATCGCCCATTCACACCGGGATGAAGATGAAAATCCCTTTATGAGAAGGATTGTAGCAACAATATTTAAGAACCGTGTCAGCTATGCAGTAATGAATTCTAAATTAATTATTAAATCCGACACAAGCATTCAGGTTAAGGACTATGAGAACAAAAATGATTGGCTTCAGATGATGGAAACAACCTTCAACCTTCGAAAACAAGATTTAGAATTCGCTTTAAACTTCTTAGAAGAACGAAACGTGCGGTTGTTCATTTAAAAACGGAACAATATGTTAGCTACTATCGTTGCTCGACACCCTTTTAAAGAGGCAATATTGCAAAATCATTATAATTTACGCAAAATTCCTCACTAGTACATGATGCCTTCCGTATGGCAAATAAAAGAATGCTCAAACTATAGTAACTACATATGGTAAAGGGGCGTCAATATGAGTATCTACTTGAATCAAATTGCAGGCGGCTGGCAGTTCGTAGAGGCATATCAAATCGAGGTTAAAGGAGAGCTGGTGATTACAGATTCATTGGAGGAAGCGCAGCAAATGTACGGACCGATAGAGCCTCGGGATCAACGAACACATTTTGTGAAGGGCTATGCGTTCAAAAATCTGCAAGCAGATACAAATTTTGAGACAACACCGCTTCGCTTTTTTCTTACAAAAGAAGCAGCAGAACAACAATGGAAAATATTTCTGAAGGAATTGCACCAAGAAGAAAATAAAATCGAAATTATACATGAAATTTAATCAAAAGAGCAGTCAGATTACGCTGACTGCTCTTTCTGCACTTATATAGATCATCCTGAAATCTCTTTATTCAAATCTGTATGAGTTGTTTGATTTCTATCAAACGGGAACCAGTTTGCACGTCCAAATAATTTTACCATCACAGGTACAAAGAATGGCAGAAAAACGAATGCGTACAATACGAGCCCAGCTAGTACAATGGTCGCAATTTGGGCAAGAGACAATACACCTGCCGGATACATTGCCGCAAAGGTTCCTCCCAAGATGATAACAGCCGAGAAGATGACCGTTCCCATGTTTCGCATTGCAGTTAAAATCGCTTCCCCTACCGGCATCCCTTTGTACTCATTAAAGCGGTCCATCAAGAAAATGCTGTAGTCAACGCCAAGTGCCATAAGAAGCACAAAGCCGAAGAATGGCATTGTCCAGTTGATGCCGTCATAGCCGAGAATGTCTACGAAAATTACTTCATTGATCGCCAGGGAACTATAGAAGCAAAGCAGCAGCGATACAACTAGGTAAAGGGGCATGACGATAGAACGGAGCAGAAGAATCAAAATGATCGAAACGCCGATAATCATGTAAATAACTGTTTGTGAGTAGTCTTTGTCAGAAGCGGCAAGCATATCGGAGGAGGAAGCCGACATACCAGCTACCCCATATTTTGTCCCCTCAAACTCTGTCCCGGCAATAGCCCGTTCTACAGCTGTCTTCACATCACGTGATGCATTCAATGCCTTATCGGAATACGGGTTATATTTTAAAACTACGTCAAATTTTGCAACCTTTTTATCGGTTGATAGGTAACGGTCAAATACTTGCTGGAAGTCGCTGCTTTCAAGCGCTTCGCTCGGTACATAAAAACCGCTCATTTCCGGGTTACTATTGCTTGTCAGCTGTCCTAAGTAATCCTGCGCCGAACCAAGCCCTTTGGATACTTGCTGTAAGCCGTCTACGCTTTGGCCAAGACCGTTCGTCAGGGATTTTAGCTGAGCAGCCATTGTTGCAAAGCCTTCCTGCGCTTGGCGCTGACCATTTTCAATTTGGGATAGGCCATTTGAGAACTCTGGGAGCCTGCTGACAACCTGATCTTGACCGTCAGCTGCCTGCCCAATCCCTGTTTCTAAAGCAGCCGCGCCCTTCTCAAGCTCTGCCAAGCCGGCCAACAAAGCTTTTTGGCCTTCGGCTGCTTGTTCCATTTGTGGGATGCCATCCTTTACTTTTGTAGCTGTAGTGCTAATTGCTTTGTTGAGCTCCTCCAAATTGATAATTAAGCCGGCAGTACCTTGCTTTGTGCCGTTTACAACCTCTTTAATCATTCTATAATTCGGATCAGCAACAAAGGTGGCATAAGCCGGATTTTTCTCAAGCGCGGCAAAGCCAGCATCGTCTTCCAGCACCTTATCAAGACCAATGGAAAACTCTTCTAATCCGCCTTTTATACCTGTATAGCCGCTGCTCAATTGCTGCAGCGTATCTGCGAGCTTTTTATACTCCTCAATCATTTGCGTGGTACCGCCGCTCGATTGCTGGATCTGTGCTTGAATTTGTGCCAGACCCTCCCTCAGCTGTCCAGCACCGATAGAGCCATCACGCATCCCCTTCTCAAGCTGAGATAACGCATCCTGCACCTGAATAAAGCCGTCCTGCAGCTCCTTCGTACCGTCCGCCAGCTCACCGATACCTGTTACAGCTGCGTCAAGCTGCGGTTCAGAGGAGGCAAGAGATGTTTTTGCTTGATCTAAGCCATTACCGATTTGATTGATGCCGTCAGCGCCCTCACCAAGACCATCCTTTAATGTTTTTGCTTGATCGGCAACTGTAAATTCCTTCACAGGCTCACCAAGCGGCCGCGTTGCGCTCCGTACCTTATCAACCGCGGAAATGCCTGCCAATTCACGGCTTACCTTTTCAATTGCTGCCAGTCCTTCAGCAGAATCTAGGTTCTTCTCGCTTTCAATCACAACCTGCACCGGCATTACTTCACCCGGTCCGAAGCTGTCCGCAATCGTATTAAAGCCTTTTACAGATTCATAGCTTTCGCCGATTTCGCTTAATGAGTTAAACGATAGCTTGCCATTATAGCTTACAAGAAGCGGCACAACAATAATCGCAACAAATAAAAGTGCACGAAACGGCTTGCTTAATGAAAACTGTCCAAGGGCCCCCCACATTTTGCTTTCGCCATGACCGCCAACGGACTTTGCCGGCCAAAACAGGCGCGGCCCGAGCACAGCCATAAAGAACGGCACAATCGTTACAAAGGCAACAAGCAAGACAGCGATTCCGACAGCTACACCTGTTGCAGAACGATATAGGGAAAACTGTGAAAGGCCGATGGAAGCAAATCCAATCAGAACTGCGAGAGCACTGAAAAATACGGTTCTCCCTGCTGTTTGATAGGTGCGAATAATCGCCTCCGTTACTGTTTCATGCCTCGGTAATTCTTCTTTAAAACGGCTCAGCAGCAAGATGCAGTAATCTGTTCCAATTCCAAATAATACGGCAACCATGAAGATTTGCGTAAAGTTTGAAAGCGGGAAGTTAAACCACTTTACTAAATACGCTACAATTGCGGCGCTTCCTGCATACGAAATCCCTACCGTAATAAGCGGAATAAGCGGTGCAATAGCAGAACGAAATACAAGAACCAATACGGACAGAATGAATACAACAGTAATTTTCTCTGTTTTATGCAATCCATTTTGCGAGCTAACAACAACATCTTCACCAATAAAACTTTCACCGGTTAAGTAATGCTCTACCTTCGTTTTGCCAATTGCCTTCTGTAATTCCTCCCGCACCTCCCCGACGGTTCGCTTCTTTGCATTGACCGAAATAGGCGTGAGAATCGTCCTGTTATCCTCGGAAACAACCTGCTTTTTCACTTCTTCACTATCTAGATAGGTGGTCATCTCGGTAATTCCGAGTGTTTCCTTTTGACTCTTTAAAGTGTTAAGTACCTTTTCAATCTCTGCCTTATCTTGTTCACTGATCCCTTGCTTATCATGGAACACAAGAACAGCGGAAATGCTGTCCTTCTCTTCTGAATTATGCCTTTGCAGGATTTCCTTTGCATTTACTGAGGAATAGCCTTTCGGGACGGTAATATCTCCTTTATCACGGACAAGCTGCTCCATACTGGGCTGAAAGGCAAGCAGTACGGCCAAAAGCACAATCCAAAAAAGGAGGAAAAACCATCGAAGCTTGAGTAATATGCGCATCGCCTTTATTTCCCTTCTTTATCCTGAATAATATTCCAAATTTTTTCGTAAATAGAGATAAAGCTTTCCACTTCTTCTTCCTCTAGTTCATCCAGGTATGTTCTAACAAATTGGCGCAACTTTTCCTGCCCCGCTTGCAGTACCTGCTCTGCCTCTTCCGTTGCTTGAAGCAGGATAACGCGGCGATCCTGAGGGTCCGGCTGACGCGTAACGTAGCCCTTGGCAACAAGGCGATCCACCATTGCCGTTATGGCGCTGCGGTTAACACAGTTCCATTCAGACAGCAAGCTTGACGTACAGGGCCCATGCTCCTTAATGAGGCGAAGCGTAAAAAATTGCTCAGCTGTAATATCATCGCTCAGCTGCTCCGCAAACAACGCATGAATTTTACGATTTGTAAACACGAAGATGTCCTCATAGCGGCGAATTAGGCTGTCGATTTTATTCGGATTCACTATTCTCCCCTCCTTTTTGTTCGACTGTATAATAGTTCAATAGTTGAATTATTTTTATTTGTCCCAAGTATAAGATAAAATTGAGAATTGTTCAACTAAGAAAAGAGGACATGATTCGCCTTTGCTTCCGTAGTAAGTATCCCTCGCACCAAAAGTGTGGTTCGGGCGAAGCCTATTCATGAGAACCCTCTGTATGTTCCTCACCGCTAAAGGCGCTCTTATCCTTATGAGGAGAGGGTGAGTTAATTGCGAGAAATCCTAATCCATTTCCCTTGCAAATCATTTCTTATTTCATTTCTTTTTTAGTACAATGGAAACAAACCATTTTTTTACATAAAGGAGAATGCCCATGTCATTCGAAACGTATTTAGAGAAGTATGCTGACTTAGCGGTGAGAGTAGGCGTGAATATCCAAAAGGGACAAACTTTGCAAATCAATGCACCCATTGCGGCTCTGGACTTTGTTCGCCTGGCTGCGAAAAAAGCATATGAAGCAGGTGCTAAGCATGTATATGTAGACTGGGCAGACGAGGTGCTCACGCGTACGAAGTATGATTTAGCTCCCGACGAGGCATTTCTTGAGTTTCCGGCATGGAAGGCGCGGGCAAATGAAGAATTAGCAGAGCAGGGCGCGGCCTTTTTGTCCATTCATGCGGCAAACCCAGATTTGTTAAAGGGTGTTGACCCGGAGCGTATCGCCAATACGACAAAAGCAACAGGCCAAGCACTGGAAACGTTCCGCCGTTATATCCAGTCAGACAAAGTAAGCTGGACTGTTCTTTCTGTTCCAACGAAGGAATGGGCAGCGAAGGTATTTCCTGAGACGGCAGAAGAGGAACAGGTAGCTAAGCTGTGGGATGCTATTTTTTATGCAACACGCGCGAATCTAGAGGATCCGGTTCAGGCATGGCGTGAGCATCGTGCTCATTTGCAAAGCAAGGTTGATTACCTCAATCAAAAGCACTACAAAGCCTTACACTATACAGCGCCAGGTACTGATTTAACAGTAGAGCTTGTGGAGAAACATTTGTGGGTAGGCGGCGGCAGCGAAAATGAAAATGGTATACCATTTATCGCAAATATCCCGACTGAGGAAGTCTTTACAATGCCGCTAAAAACCGGTGTGAATGGATATGTAACAAGCACAAAGCCATTAAATTACGGCGGTAATGTAATCAATAACTTCACCCTAACATTTGAAAATGGCCAAATTGTCGACAGCATAGCCGAAACGGGTGAGGAAATATTGAAACGTCTCATTGATACCGATGAAGGCTCTCATTATTTAGGAGAGGTTGCGCTAGTGCCGCACAAATCTCCAATTTCTGATACAAATATTATCTTTTATAATACATTATTCGATGAAAATGCATCCTCTCATTTTGCAATCGGAAGCGCTTATGCCTTTAACCTAGAGGGCGGTAAAACGATGACGAAGGAGGAGCTTGAGAAAAACGGTGCCAATACCAGTATTACACATGTAGATTTTATGGTTGGCTCTGCAGAAATGAACATTGACGGTATCACACAGGACGGAAAGCGTGAACCTGTATTCCGCAATGGAAACTGGGCGATTTGAAATAGCTGAGGATACTCATATGCATGGTAGAAAGGACAAGGATTCCCTCTCTTGTCCTTTCTAGCTTTCTAGCCGCAGGAGCTGCAAAAATACATCTACTGCACGGGGCTGAAATTTCATCGGCTTCGTAATAATGGAGAAGTCCCTCACAAGCGGAAGTCCCTCAATCTGCAGAGGGATAAGTGTGCCGAGCTTTCGTTCCTTCCGTACCGCTGATTGTGATAAAAGCGTAATACCAAGCCCTGCTTCTACCGACTCCTTAATCACTTGATTACTTCCAAATTCCATCATATGCTTCGGTCTAATTTGCGAGACATCAAACAGCTTCTCCGCAGCCTCTCTCGTGCCGGATCCAATTTCACGAACAATCCATGTTTCATTCTGCAAATCTAGTATAGATACATTCTTTTTTTGGGAAAGCGGATGCTTTGGAGAAATAAACAAAAGCATTTTATCCTTCGCAAACGGCTCAGTGTGAAGCTTCGGTTCATTCAAATCTCCCTCGATAATGCCGACATCGAGCTGATAGCTTTTCACGAGATGTACAATCTCCTGTGTATTAGCAATCGTAATGGATGGCTGAATGGATGGATATGCATCCCGCAGCCTTGCAATCACATGGGGCAGAATGTACTCCCCAAATGTGTAGCTGGCACCAATGAGAAGCTTTCCGCTTGCCTCATGCATCGCATCCTCTACCAAGTCCTTCATTCTTGCGTATAGTCCTAAAATCTCCTTTGCATGGTAATACACAATCTCACCGGTATGCGTGAGACGAATAAATTTATTATTCCGCTCTAATAGCTTTGTCCCTAATTCCCTTTCAAGCATTTGAATATGCTGACTTACCGCCGGCTGCGTCATATGCAGTTCCCGTGCTGTAAGCGAAAAGTTTTTCAGTTCCACGACCTTTACGAATACATCCAGCTGCTGCTCCATTTTACACCTCATTTATTAGAGTTCGCTTATTGTAATTATTATAACTATTTATTTTCCTTATAACAAAGCAGCTTGCCTTCTTCCTATCATAAAATAATATTTTACTGATGGATAAAGGTACAAAAAAGACTGGTGACATCGTGTCACCAGCCCTGCTGCGCATGACCCTTAGTGCTGCGAAGCATTGCGATGTTTTTTGGCAAATAAAAGGATTTAAAACCTTTTCCATATTTACGAAGCAATCCGGCCACTCCAAGCAGACCCGCATTCTGACCAGCTGCAAGGATAAAAATAGATAGTAGAACAAGCTGCGGGTTTATGTTACACCTCTATCTTATTTCGCAAACGTTTTACATAATTTCTGCTTACCGGAATGGGACAGTCCATGCAGCCATCTAAGTATAAGTTGTATGTTCCGTTATAATACGGCCTGAGCCCTTTTATATACAACAGATTAACCAGATAGCTTTTATGCACTCGTAAAAAATTATGGGCGGTGAGCTTGTCCTCTAGTTCCTGCAGTGTATAAACTGATGTAAATTGGGCTTCCTTTGTATAGATGGAGACGGTTTTATTTTCCTTATTTTTACTAACATATATAATTTCATTAGGAAAAACATAAGAAATTCCTTCGTGGTTTTCAATGGGAAGCTTTTGGAGGACATTCGCACATTTCTTCTTTCTCTCTTTTTCTATCAGAGAAGCGAGATAAGAAAGCTCATCTGCCTGAAGCGGCTGAAGCAAGTAATAGAATGCACGCATACGAAATGCATCTACCGCGTATTGTACATCCTCTCCCATTAATATGACTTGCGCTGTCAAATCGAACTGCTTGATTAGCTCAGCAACATCAAAGCCGCTTCCGTCCGGGAGCTGTACATCAAGAAACAGAAAATCAGGATCGTACCTCTTCATAAGCTTCATTGCATCAAATGCTGTAGCAGCTTCTAAAATCTCCTTCTTATTTACTTCCTGTTCGACCGCTTGCAAGATCAGGTTTCTGCTCTCTACCTGCTCGGTTACAATCAAAATCTTCATTCCCATTTACCACCTAACTCTTTCTATGTTGTCGAATATAATATGTATATTCGACTTAAAACGACATAATTCCTCTTAGATTACAAACTGTTTCTGTTTTCTGCAGGAAGACGATGATGCGACCCAATATGTAAAAAAGGAAGCGGCATCCGCTTCCTCTATACAAGCTCCTGCTGCCGTGTTTCTCTCCCCAACAATAACACAGCAAGTACACCGACAATAATTGCCGTACAAAAAATAATAAAAACAGTTGAAATCGCAGTTTCCTGCGCTACAAGGTAGCCGACAAGCAACGGCCCTAAAATACCGCCGACACGTCCAAAGGAGGCAGCCATTCCTGCACCCGTTCCGCGAACTGCTGTTGGATACTGCTCTGGCGTATAAGCGTAAAGCGCCCCCCATGCACCAAGGTTAAAGAAGGAGAGAAAAACTCCCGAGGAAATTAACATCCCAAGCGAAGTCGCTTGTCCAAAAGCATAGGCACTAATTGCTGTACCAAGCAAATAGGTAACAAGAACGAACTTTCGTCCCGCTCGTTCAATAAGCCATGCGGCTGTGAAATAACCTGGGAGCTGCGCAATTGTCATAATAAGCACGTATTGAAAGCTCTTGATCAAAGTGAAGCCTTTCAGTACCATAACACTCGGAAGCCATAAAAACATGCCGTAATACGAGAATACAACGCAAAACCAAAGCACCCAAAGCATAATTGTTGGACGAGCATATGCCGCTGACCAAACTGTTCCTATTTTCTCCAAAACGGACTGCCTTGCTTGCTGCGGCTGAAAGCGGGGCGAATCCGGCAGGTTCCATCGCAGATAAAGTGCATAAAAAGCTGGAATCGCGCTTATAATCATGGCAGTTTGCCAACCATATTTCGGAATCACGAAATAGGAAATGAGCGCAGCGATGAGCCACCCTCCAGCCCAGAAGCTCTCTAGCAAGACAACCACCTTGCCGCGCTCCTTCGCCGGTACACTTTCCGAGACAAGTGTAGATGCAACCGGAAGCTCTCCTCCTAAACCCATACCAATCAAAAATCGAATAATCATAAAAACAGTAAGCGTAGTAGCGAATGCACTTAATCCGCTTCCGATTGAAAATAATAATAGTGTAATAATAAAGACTTGCTTTCGGCCTATTCGATCTGATAATAAACCAAATACCAGAGCACCGACAGCCATTCCAATAGAATTAACGCTTCCAATCCAAGCCATTTGCTTTGCATTTAAACCCCAATCCTTCTGCAGCGCTGCAATGACAAAGGAGAGAAGCCCCACATCCATTGCATCAAACAGCCAACCGAGGCCAGCGACGCCAAGGAGCTTCCGATTGGAAACTGTTGTTGCTTTAACCATGATAAACCTCCTGCTTCCAATATTTACACTTAGCATTTTACACGTATTGCAGTGTAGAAGTATACTTTTTTACACTTAAGAAAGTATAAATTTCTAGATAGAAGCGACTTCGATGCAGCTTTGGGAAGAAGTCCAATAAACAAGCAGCCATTTGGACAAATATGCGTATAAGAAACCTTTTTACTTAGTATGTGATTCCTCTCACTTCTTATGTGCATTTTTCTTCTATAACAAATCGCATAGAGAATAACAAGCAGCCTCACGAAATCCTAAACTTTCACAACGCTTTCTTCTCCTTCTGTTTCATTCTTTTTTGCATATGACGAAACAACTGTTGTGCTTTCCCTGAACTTGTTGTATATTTTCTCCGTATGTATAAAGAAAAAGAAAGGAACCTGGAAAAAATGACTGTTATTAATGTTTTTATTTTTATCGGTATTATTGCAGCTGCGATATCAGGTTCTTTAGTCGGCATGAAAAAACAGCTCGATTTATTCGGTGTGATTTGCCTTGGCGTTGCCACAGCGCTTGGCGGAGGCGTCCTGCGAGATATTATGATTGGGAACCTGCCGCCTGCCGCTTTTACTCAACCCATTTACTTTTTTGTCAGCTTATGTACATCATTGCTTACATGGTTGTTTTACAAAAGAGTTAATAAGCTGCAAAACGTTATTATGATCTCGGATGCAGTTGGTCTTGGTGTTTTTACAGCAGTTGGTGCCAACGCCGCCCTCACCCATCACATGAATGCCCCTTTTCTCATTGTATCTATGGGGGTTATTACTGGTATTGGCGGAGGAATTTTACGTGATTTATTAGCTAAGGACATTCCGTACGTATTTCGGAAGGAAATTTATGCAATTGCTTCCATTATAGGTGCTATGAGTTTATTTATTACGTATGACCTCGTTCCTCACATCATGTCTTTATATATTTGCCTACTTGTTACCTTTATTGTGAGAGTAGTATCCGTTATGTATAATGTGAACTTTCCTGTGTTTAAAACCGATATAGAAATAAGCAAAGATAAGGAGAAAGGAATGCAGAACTAGCGCATTTCTTTCTCCTTATTTTCTATTTTTGGAAATTACCTTACTGTTTCAGCTTTAGCTTCGCAAGTGCATCAGCTAACGCTGTATTTAAAGGCTCATTATTTTCCTTGCTTTGCTTCTTCAGGTAGTTGGAAACTTCCTTTTTAGATACATTCTTATTTTTTTCGTTCTTGCGTCGTTCATTAAAGGTTGATAGCTTCTCACGATGACCGCAAACGCAGAAAAATATTTGCCCCTCTCCCTCTCCTCGCAGCTCTAATCTTTTGTGACATTGCGGACAGCGGGCATTTGTTACCTTTGAAACATTCTTCCGATGTCCACATTCGCGATCCTGGCATACGAGCATTTTTCCTTTTTTTCCATTCACTTCAAGCATCAGCTTTCCACAATCCGGGCATCTTGTACCTGTTATGTTCTCATGCTTAAACTTTCTCTCACTATTTTTAATTTCATGAACGGCCGCTTTAGTGTAGCTCTTAATTTCCTGAATAAAAGATTGCTTATTCAGTGAACCCTTTGAGATACGCTCAAGTTTTTGCTCCCATTCAGCTGTTAAGGCAGGGGATTTCAAATCCTCGGGAACGAGCTCAAGCAGCTGCTTCCCTTTTGAAGTAATTGAAATATACTTTCCTTTTTTCTCAATTAAAAAGCTATTAAAGAGCTTTTCAATAATGTCCGCTCTTGTCGCAACTGTACCAAGTCCGCCTGTTTTTCCAATTGTTTGAATTAAATCCTTGCTTTCATGAGCCATATACTTTGCTGGATTTTCCATCGCAGATAGGAGACTTCCTTCCGTGAACAGCTCCGGCGGCTTCGTTTCTCCTTTTGTTTGCGAAAAGCGAACGACCTGTAAGGTATCACCTTTATGAACTGCAGGCAAAAGCTGATCCTGCGCCTGTTCATCCTCCTCATCCTCCAGGCTATGTTCATATACTTCCTTCCAGCCTTGAGACAGTACTCTTTTTCCTTTTGCAGTAAATGTTTCATCTCCGATTGCCGCCTCGATAGTTGTTTGTTCATATTCAAAAGGAGGAGACAATACAGCTAGGAATCGCTTAATAATCAAGTCATAGATTTTACGTTCCTTATCGCTAAATTCTCCCATGATAGGAGATTCCTCTGTCGGGATGATTGCATGATGGTCAGACACCTTGCTGTTGTCGACAAAGGACTTATTCGTTTGAATCGGTCTTTGAAGCAGCTTTGCAGCTACCTTTGCATACGGCTTCACGCTGCATGCCTTCACGCGATCCCTAAGCGTTTCGACGATATCTGTTGAAATATAACGCGAATCCGTTCGCGGATATGTAACAACCTTATGATGCTCATACAGCTTCTGCATGATCGATAGTGTTTCTTTAGCAGAATAGCCAAAGATTCGGTTTGCATCGCGCTGCAGCTCTGTTAAATCATATAGCTGCGGAGAATAGCTCTTTTTATGTGTTTTATGAACATCTTTAACTTGCGCATTCTTTCCTTGCAAACGAGCGAGGATCAGATCAATCTTTTCCTTTGAAAATGTTCTTGTATCCTTTGTCTTACTATCCTGCCATGTAAACCGTATATTGTTCGTCATTGCTAAAATGCCATAATAGGATTTCGGCTGAAAGGCTTGAATCTCTTCCTCCCGCTTCGCAATCATCGCAAGTGTCGGTGTCTGCACACGCCCGCATGAAAGCTGCGCATTATGCTTGCATGTTAAAGCGCGCGTTGCATTGATTCCGACAAACCAATCTGCTTCGGCCCGAGCAACAGCTGAAGCATATAAGTTTTCATATTCTTTTCCTTCACGCAATTTCTTAAAGCCGTCTTGAATGGCCTTGTCCGTAACAGAGGAGATCCAAAGCCGTTTGATAGGCTTTTTCACATTTGCCTTTTCAATAATCCACCTCGCAACAAGCTCCCCTTCACGTCCTGCATCCGTCGCAATTACAATTTGCTTAATATCCTTCCGGTTCATTTGTGCCTTTACAGCTTGAAATTGCTTCCCTGTTTGTTTCATGACAACAAGCTTGAGATGAGGAGGAAGCATTGGCAGGTCCTCGATACGCCATGACTTGTACTTCTCATCATATGCCTCTGGATCCGCCAATGTAACCAAATGTCCAAGTGCCCATGTAACAACATATGTATCACCTTCCAAATAGCCGTTCCCTTTTTTGGAGCAGCGCAGCACTCGTGCAATATCTCTAGCTACAGACGGCTTCTCAGCTAATACTAAGATTTTGCTCATTCCTAACAATCCTCTCAAATTACAATTTTTTATATTTTAACATATGAAAGTTTTTTCTCCTTTAAACAAGACGATTCATTCTATCATAATTATTGCGTACATGTATAATAAGCCTTCCAAGTACTCATAAAAATTTACCTATATTGGATTTTTTAGAAAACAAAAGGTTCTGTATAGGTAACAAATTTCCCTAAAAAACCATTCCTCGGCTATCTATTAATATTTTTCAAACATAACAAATTTTACCTGCACAAAAACCCCTCATATAGGTGGATTTGGCTACTGCCAAACCTGTCAAATTCTATTACAATAATAGAAACGATCTCTTTGTATATTCCACTATTATAAAAATCAGGAGGATAAGATGATGCGCTCATTCCCGAAATTGAACATTCGAAATAAATTAATATTAGGGTTTTTATCTATTTTACTCATTTCTAACTTATTAATTGGATTTTTATCCTTCCAAGACACACAGTCTGTTTTATATGTCAAGCTTATTGTAATTATGGCTGCTTTACTAGCGGGAGGAATCGTGACGTTATTGCTTATTCGTTCCATCACCAAACCGCTTAACGAACTAATAGAGGCTGCCGAAAGAATCAGTGAGGGTAATTTAACCGAAGAGATTGTTGTTCATTCAAACGATGAAATTGGTCAACTAGGTGCAAGCTTTAACCGAATGTCGGAGTCACTCCGTTCTCTCATTACACAGCTTAAAGGCTCTATTGGGCAGGTTGCTGCTTCATCTGAGCAATTAACTGCGAGTGCAGAGCAAACAAGCAATGCAACAGAGATGATTACAGCTGCCATTCAACAGGTTGCTGCCGGTTCGGATGATCAAACCTCGCGCGTACAAAAGGGCTTTTCACTTTTGGAAAATATGTGCATGGACATTCTGCACATTTCCGAGCATTCCAATTCCATCTCCAATTCTTCTTCCTATACGAAGGAAAAAGCAGAGGACGGAGGAAGACTTGTTGAAAAAACCGTTCAGCAAATGAGCTCGATCCATCATTCTGTAAATGAATCTGATCTTGTCATTCAGGCGCTTGGACAGAAATCAGAGGAAATCGATAAAATTCTGGGTGTCATTAAGGGAATTGCAAGTCAAACAAATCTGCTCGCATTAAACGCAGCGATTGAAGCGGCTCGTGCAGGGGAGCATGGACGCGGCTTTGCTATTGTAGCGGATGAGGTTCGAAAGCTATCCGAGCAATCCGCACAAGCATCGGGCGAGATTACAGCCCTTATTAATGAAATTCAAAAGGATATGCAGCATTCTATAGAAGTAATGGGACATGTAAAGAAGGAAGTACAAACCGGTATTGATGCTGCAACAGAAACAGAGAGCAATTTCAAAGAGATTCTACATTTAACAGAAGATGTAGCTAACCAAATCCAGGGAATGGTGAAAACAGCCAACAAAATGTCCATCGATGCACAGCAGGTTGCTATCACTATGAATGAAATTTCCACTATTGCAGCTGAAACATCCGCAAGCACACAACACGTCGCTGCCTCAGCTGAAGAACAATCTGCTTCCATGGAGGAAATTAGCTCCTCCGCTTTCACTTTATCAGGAATGGCAGAGAACTTACAACAGCTGGTCAACAAATTTAAAGTATAAAGAACAAGAGGCTTTCCTGCTTAGGATTGCCTCTTTTTTCATCAAAAATAGACAAAAGCTTTACTTCCTCAAGGAATGGAAATGATTAGCCCATGGACTCAATTGAACTTCCCGCCTTTTTAGAGACAGAGATAGTTCGTTAAAAGGAAGGCTTTCTCAATGAACATTTCGCAGCAGCAGACGATAATGCAGGTGCATAAAAACTTAATTTTTTAACAAAATAGCATGTTTCAGGAAAGTGGTGCTCTAAGAAGCGTAACGTCGTCCGGCTTAATAGCTGTGTTGTACGAAACTGGACGACTATCTTTTGAATAAACTCATTCATTTCAACTGCAGTTTGTCCAACCTCCAGTGCCATCAGCTGCTGACGAGGCATGTTCGGGGGTGAAAATCTCAGAAAGCTTCTCATATGATGGTTTTGTACAATAAATGCCTGAAATCTTGCGATATATAGCTCTGCCTGCTTAATGACAGCAGCTTCAATGGGGTCAAGCAAGTTTCTTAGTAAGACAGCATGCCCCAGCTGATCCTCCAACCATAAATCCATTAAGTCTACTAAAGGAAGCGGAGGTGGTGTTTGTCCATTTACATAGAAAGAAAGCATTCGTATGTATTCTTGATTTTCATTTAGCGTTCCATTTAAATATGTCGGAGTCAAGTTCAAGTTTACTTTATTTTGTATACGCAAATTTTGGAGTTGTCCTTCTAATTGAAAGTAGCCGCTTGTGACTGGCCATGCTGCTTTTGCCAAATTAATCATTTCAGGGGAAGAAACCTCTGCCTGCTTACTGACTTGATTTACTTGCTGCAGCACTTGTTCAAATAAGCGAATATATTGTTCTGCAGCTGCAACCCATTGCCCTTCGCTAGAAGATAAGTGATCTCGTACAAAATACGCATGATCTTGGATAATTTCTAACCAAAAAAGATGCTCCTCTAAAACAGAAATGGAAGGTGCTGCATCCATCATCTATTCCTCCTCTTTTTTCTTCATACTATATATATGCAACTGTCCCACATAGCATGAAAAGACATATTGCTGCCAAGATGGAAAAGAGAAGGCGCTACTTAGTTGTTCTCTTTAGAGCTTTCCTTTGTTTTATCATATCGACGACTAGAAGAATAACCGGAAAAAACAAACCATACGGAACAACACTAACTGTCCATATCTCCATTACAAATTCCCTAAATTCCATAGTATTTGAAAACATAAGCAGTGATACAGAAAGGACGAGCATGCCAAGCGGAAAGGTTAAAGGCTTATAATGCTGCAATTTAAAAAGCTGTGCAATCCCGAGCGCAGAACCATAGAAGCAAACTGTTATTTTAAAAAACAGCGTAATAAACCAAATACCACCTACTACCACTTCAATTCTTTGAAGAAAATTACCTATACTAACCAGCTTAGCCAATGAATATACGGGATAGACAGATTGTGTTGCAAAATCTGCCCCTAGAACAAGGATAGCTAGCAGCGTAGTCAATACAATACTACTACCTCCTGCTATCACTGCTGCAAACCAAGCTCTTTTGGCTTTACGTATATCTGAAACAAAAGGAAAAACCATAAGAAATATAATAAGATCCAAAAATGGAATACCTATATGAATCAAGGTACCCTTTGCCATCATATTCAGCTGCTCCTCGAATATAGGCTGTATATTCTCCAGCTCAATGCGGGGTAATAATGCTATGATTAAAAAAAGAAGAAAGCTGAGCACCCAAGGGAAAAGGATTTCCGACGTTCTTGAGAATACTTCAATACCTAATCGTGCTGCTGCAATTACGAGTAAAAAAAACAGAATCTCGATCCACTGAATTGGCGTTTCTGTCAGGACTAACGTAGCAAGCATATCTCCCAACTGACGTAAAAGCCCCGAGGTGAGAATTAAGAAATAAAATATAAATAAACTTGAAACAGCCTTTCCAAACCATTTCCCCAGAATTTTTTCCGTACATTCAATAAGCGTTAAACCAGGGTATCGCATTCCTAAAGAAATGTACAACCATACAAATGGAAGAGCAACAAACATAGTAATAATCGCTACAATCCAAGCATCCTGCTTCGTATAAAATGTTACTAGAGAAGGGACTAAGAGGGTTGCGCTGCTAATAATAAACATAAAAACAAGGATGCCCAGCTGCAATGGTGATATCCTTCCTTTTTCCATCTTATCCCCTTCCTTAAAAACAAAATTCTCTTAAAACGAAATACCGCAAAATTACTATGACTCCACTGTCTTTCCTGCCCCTCATTGCCGATACAAAAAAGGGCGGACATCAAAACACTGCATAGAGAAGTACTAATTATCCGAATTTCAGTTAAAAATTCCCTACACACAGCAACCGTGGTAAAGACCCGCTTTGCATAAGGTATTACCAGAAACAGGATAAAAAGGCTTAGTTACCAGTAATAAACAGAAAAATAAGGGTACCAAGCTGCAATAAAGAAATCCTTCTTGTCCCTGCCTTATTCCCTCCTTATCCCTAGCATGCCATCTATGATATGGGCTAACGGTTCAAATACAAATGTAATGAACTCGATCGGACTCGGAACAGGAATATGCAGAGCTTGAAGAATACTGAGCGTCATACCTGCAACCAAAAACATAACAAACACTAACAAATCTTTTTTTGACTCCTGCTGCAAAAGCGAGGGCAGCTCACACACTGCTATAAAAGCAGCAAACAGAAAAATCGAGATGCTTTGCACCATAATGTGTCTACTCCTTTACCTCCGTTACAAAAGAATTTCCGGTTGTCCCTGTTCTGCGAATTTTTGCTGTTGTATGCACTGTAACCGGCAACTCAACAAACCCCTTTTTATTCCAATCCTTTTCCAATCTCTTCCACCCCTTCGGAGATGCACGGTGAATGGCCTCGCCAAATCCAAAAATATCAGCCTTTAGCTTTTTTGCCTTCTTAACGGAAGCGCTGAGAATTGCTTCATTTGTTTTTTCAATAGATGCTTCTAAGGATTTAATTCCTTCCGCTGTAGATAAATCTATGTTGCACCTTACTTCGCCAACATTGGCTTCAAGGGATTCATGAACATGAACAGCTGGTTTGCTATTCTGAAAGCTAACCTTGATTTTTCGGCCTGCATGAAAAATTTCAACAACAGCTGAGCCGCCCTTCGGACATGCAGTACTGCCAACCGTATTTTTGACATCTCCCAATATGTAATTCAATCCTTTGCTTTCCTTCTCATTTAACCATCCGATCAGTTTATCCTTTCTTAGCACTGCGATATCTGCGTATTGCAAATACGCTTCCGGACCTGCCTTTTCTACATTTTCCCTAGACTGCCCGACCTTCTTATTGCCTGTATATTTAATACCAGTTAAAGTAGCTGACTTCCCGCTAGTTGTTATATCTGCAATAAGCTGATCCATTTGCACCGTACGGGTGGGCGCCCAAACCTGTTCTGAGGTCTCCAATGACTTAAATAGCTTTTGTGCAGGAATCTTCTCGATTGGGCTTAAAAACTTTAAAACTTGCTCTGCCTGTGTATTCCGTGCAAGCACAACATAGAAATCTGAACGAACCTCATGGTCCCGAGACAACATCTCTAATGATTTTGCAACGCCCTCCTTTGCAACGGATTGCCCAATTATTAAAACCCTCAAATGAGCTAAGTAAATTTTCCGCGGGGTAACAGTTGTAATTCTGCGCAAGGCCTCAAATACTGTATCTGCCTTTGCGCGATAAAGCGTAACAGGCGAACGGCCGGTACTTCCCTGCTTCGGTGCAACCTCCGACGGGTCGACCACCTGTACGCTAACCGTATACTCATTTTCTTTTACTTTATCAATAGCTAATCCAACCGCAATAGCCAGCTCATTTAACTCCCGCCTGTTCCAGCAGCCCGTTAAAGGCAGCATCATGATAAATATGAGCATCATCGTCAAGGCTTTTCTCATAGTTACCCTCTTTCTTACTTTAATCTGTTGTATTTGGTTTTTCAGGTTTCGGAGTCCTATTTCTCGTTTTATTTCGTTTTGTGAACATACTCGGCCGCTTATGCATCGACCATAGCGGAGCCCGAAGTATCATATCCTTCTGACTCACACTATTAAAGGGTGCAAAGGCTGACATATACGGCACGCCGAAGGAGCGGAGCGAGCACAAATGGAGAATGATCGCTAACAAAGCCATTGTAATACCAAACAACCCGAAGGAAGCCGCAAAAATCATCACTACAAAACGAAGTATACGAATAGAAATAGCCATATTATAAGCTGGAAATGTAAAGTTAGAAATAGCTGTAATTGAGACAACAATGACCATCGCGGCAGAAACAAAGCCAGCCTCTACCGCAGCCTGACCGATTACCAATGCCCCGACAATGGATGTCGCTTGCCCCATTGGTCTAGGCATGCGAATTCCCGCTTCACGCAATATCTCAAAAGTAACCTCCATAACAATGGCTTCAACAAAGGCCGGAAACGGCACTCCTTCCCGCTGTGCTGCCAGGCTGATTAAAAGCTGCGTAGGCAGCATCTCCTGATGAAAGGTAGTAATGGCAACATAAAGAGACGGACCTAACAATGCAATAAAAAAGCTCATATACCGAACGATACGAATAAGTGTTGCAATATCCGGCCGCTCGTAATAGTCTTCAGATGATTGAAAGAACTGGCCAAATATAACCGGTACTAATAAAACAATGGGCGTGCCATCTACAAGGATAGCTACCCTTCCTTCCAAAAGACCAGCTGCAGCAATATCCGGGCGCTCCGTATTATAGATGGTTGGAAATGGAGTTATGTAGTCATCTTGAATCATTTCCTCAATATACGAGCTCTCCAAAATTCCATCTATATCAATACGATGTAACCGGTCTTTTACCTCACGAATGATGCCTTCCTCAGCGATTCCCTTTATATACATAATAGCTATCGTCGTTTTCGTTTGTTTTCCCATTACCTGCTGCTCGCAGCAAAGATTTTCGTCTTTAATCCTTCTTCTTACAAGCGCTGTATTGGTTCGGATTGTCTCAGAAAAGGCCTCCCTTGAACCGCGAATTACAGTTTGTATCTCTGTTTCACCTACGCCCCGATCCTTCCAGCCTGGCGTAGAAACGGACAATGCTTTATGATAGTCTTCCGTTAAAATAATTGTGTTTCCCGACAAAATCTCCATAAATAACTCTGGAAAATTCTCAATGATTTTTATACCGCCGCTGGAAAGAGCTGATGTATATAGGAACTGAAATACCTTTTCCGCGCTTTGCATCTGCACATTATCAAAGGTTTCTTTCATATGGACTGTTAATGGCTGTAAAATAGAATCATCGATGACCTGTGTATTAACTAAACCATCTGTATAGATTAATACAATGCGCCGTTTATACTCACTTCCTACCACAACTTCCCGAATTATGATATCGCTGCTTTTGGCAAAAACAGAAGTTATTTCCTTTAGGTTGTAAGAAAGATTTTCGTATAACGGAGCAGGTACGGATTTTGTTTCCTCTTCCTTTGAAGCCTTATTTTTTTCTTCGTCCCTGCTGCTAAAACCTTTGAATGGCTTCATACTATCACCCCTTCCATTTCTTTCATTATTTGCAACAAGAGAAACTTCTATGAAAAGAATGCCAATTTTTTAAGTACAAAAAGAGCAGGCCCATCAAATATGAGGCCTGCCCTTTTCAGCATAGTAGGTAATGCACATATTCTATTTTAAATGGTTTGAAACACTGCTTCCTTTAGCTTCTTTGCTGCTTCATACACTGATTCAGCATGGCTAATTGCAGTAATAACAGAGACGCCATCTGCACCAGCCTTTATAATAGGCGGAGTATTCTCAGCTGTAATACCGCCTATGGCAACAATCGGAATTTCTATTTTATGATCCTTAAACAGCTCAATTAAAGCCGTTCCCTGCGCATCTCTTGCATCTTCCTTTGTTTGTGTTGAGAAGATAGGACCTACGCCGAAGTAATCTGCACCTTGAGCAGCGGCCTTTTGCGCTTGCTCAAGTGTATGAACGGAAATACCAAGAATTTTATCCCCGATTTTCTCGCGAACACTCGCAGCAGCTTCATCTTCTTGTCCAATATGAACACCGTCTGCATCAAGTGCTAAAGCAAGATCTACATCGTCATTTACGATAAATGGAACATTTTTGCTTTTGCAAAGCTCTTGCACTCGCTTTGCCAGCTCATACTTCGCATCCCCCGTCAAAGCACCATTGCCTTTTTCGCGATATTGAAACAGAGTAACCCCGCCGTCAATTGCGTCTTCTACAACAGAAACTAAGTCTTTCTTGCAGTTTACGCTTCCGGCAATAAAATAGACCTTTAGTAATTCTCGCATTGCATCACTTTGAATTCTTGCCATTTGGCTTCACCCCTTATCGTTAGACGTGCTGCTTCTGCTGATATGCCCAGTGATTCGTCGGTCCGTGACCGTTTCCAATTCCAAGTTGGTTTTCAATCGCGGCCTGAATGAAGTCCTTCGCTGTTTGGACTGCCGCATGTACGCTATTGCCCTTTGCCAGCTCAGCTGCAATCGCAGCAGCAAACGTACACCCCGTTCCGTGCGTGTTTTTCGTTTCGATTTTCTTGCTTGTAAAATAAAAGAATTCTTGTCCATCAAACAGCAAGTCAATGGCTTCATCCTCGGCATCATCATGACCGCCTTTAATCACCACATACTGCACACCGGTTTCAAGCAGACGCTTTGCTGCTGCCTTACGGTCCTCCAGCGTCTGAATGGACATGCCTGTTAACGCCTCCGCCTCCGGAATGTTCGGCGTTACTACTGTCGCAAGCGGCAACAAATATTCCTTTAGTGCGGCAATCGCTTCCTGCTGAAGAAGCGGTGCACCACCCTTGGCAATCATAACGGGATCAACAACGATGTTTTTCCAGCCGAACTTTCGAATTTTCTCAGCCACTTCCTGAATGATTTCACCGCTAAAGAGCATCCCAGTTTTCACTGCATCTGTTCCTAAGTCAGTGCCAATCGATTCGATTTGCTGTCCAACAGCTTCTACAGCTAGCGGATACACCCCCTGCACACCAAGGGTATTTTGTGCTGTGACAGCTGTCAAAGCGGACATACCAAATACCTTTAGCTCTTGAAATGTTTTTAAATCCGCTTGAATGCCAGCCCCGCCGCCGCTGTCAGAGCCTGCAATTGTCAGTGCTTTATATGTTCTCATTGTCATCACCTATTCCGCGATTTTTTCAACTGAACCGTATTGTGTCACGTCAGCCGCGCTTACCTTAGATAATTGATTTAATAATTCAATTTGGAAACTGCCTGGGCCTTCTTCTACCGTCTTTTTCGCTGCGATTTCTGCTGCCACCTCATAGCTGACAAGTGCTGCTACTGCAGCTTCCACGACATCCTTCTCTACAGCCGCAAATGCGCCAATAACGGATGTTAATAAACAGCCTGTTCCCGTTACCTTTGTCAAAATCGGATGTCCATTGCGGACGATATATGTTTTTGTTCCATTTGTAACAACATCTTCTTTTCCTGTAATCACAACAGTCGTATGAAGCTGCACAGCCGCTTTTTGCGCAAGCGCAACAACATCTCCCGCTCCGGCTCCTGCATCTACTCCTTTGATTGTCCAATTCTCTCCAACAACATTTGCAATCTCTGCCGCATTTCCTCTTAATGCAGCAATTTGCACCTCGCTCACAATTTTACGAGCTGTTTGTGTACGGTACGCTGTTGCTCCTGCTCCTACTGGGTCTAAAATAACAGGAACGCCGCTTTCATTTGCGGATTTCCCAGCAATGATCATCGCTTCAATTTCAGTCTCATTTAAAGTACCAATATTAAGCACAAGCGCCCCTGCGATTTTCGCCATATCGGCAACCTCTTCCTTCGCATAAGCCATAACCGGCGATGCACCAAGCGCAAGCAAGCCGTTCGCTGTAAAGTTTGTCACAACAACATTTGTAATGTTGTGTACAAGCGGATTTGTCTCTCTTACCTTCTGTAATACTTCTCCAATTTTCTGCATATTCATCAGATCTCATCCCCTTTTAATCAATAAGAAAAGCGGACACGGTCCGCCCTGCTCCCAAAGGAGACAGTTCTCCGCACATTGAGGCGCTTTTTGCCTGGGCGGGCGGAGCTCTTTCTCCACAAGAAGCTGACTGTGGGAGCAGGGCGGTGTCCCCGCAAAAAAGCGATCCTTTCCTAACTCTTATAAAAAAAGACACCTTGCGCGGGCAAAGTGTCTCGCTTAGATTGAGGATTCTCCCAATCGTAGACTTCTTTTTTACGGCTCTCCCTGCGCTGGCATAACCCAACAGGTTCAAACGGTCTACGGCGGTTCAGCCGTACTCTCAGCCTGCTTCCACAGGCTCCCGAGCTATTATAATTATATAGGAATCTTACTCCTTTGCTGTAAGAATTTCAAGCGAATTCGTACACATACAGATTACTTGAAACAAATATCCAAAACCTAATTTCCTGGGAAAAGGAAAAACGTCTTCGTAGTTAGTGAATAGATTAAAGGGACGTACATTACAAGTTTTCCGTATTTTTTAAAGAAGGGAAGTTCTAGGCAAGATTCGTTAAAATCGCTGCCTTAGAAAGGAAAACTCTGCACTGATCCTCACCCGGGAAATATTTTAGTAGAAGGGGGCGTTACAATTTACTTTTCCCGAAACAAATATGCCTGCTTCGGATGATTCGGTTGATCTGGATATTTCAATTTTATCTTTTCTTCCTGCAGCAGCTTTGCCAAATAATTATTTCGAAGCCCGTCTGATGTCCGCTCCAGCAACTGAGATAGTTCTTTTAACATAAGGGGCTTTTTCACGAGCAACTGCAAAATGATTTCCTCCATTTTACTTGGGCTCAGACGTTTCTTCCTTCTTGCCGTCTCCGCGATCGCCCATAGCTCTTTCTCAGTATCCTCTGCTATAACATTTACTTTTTGTGTGTCTATAGCCTCTGTATTTTCTAAAAAGACCGGCATCTCCTCTAGCACAGGATGATTCTCTTCGCTATTTACGGAGTTATCAACGTTATTTACGGAGTTACTTTCTTTGTTTACGGAGTCCGACTCGTTATTCAAGGAGTTATACTCCCTATTCATGGAGTCAAGATCGTTATTTATGGAGTTACTTTCTTTATTTATGGAGTTTGACTCATTGTTTATGGAGCTACCCCCTTTATTTACGGAGTTGTCAGCGTTATTTATGGAGCTCACAGCAGCTTCATAGTCGTAATATGTTGAAGCAATTTCATGCATCCACTCCAGTTGACCTTGGGTAGTGTCTTCAGACATGCTAAGCGTTAGGATCGTCCGTTCCAGCTGCATGTCCTGGTCTATCTGAGGCTGCGGCCACTGATAGTCCTTCCACGTTAAGCGCATGCTTTTCAAACCAAATCCGGCTCTTTGACAAAGATCAATTAAAATAAACATCTTAAATACATTTGGATTACGCAGATTGCTGATCCCGCCTTCAAAGGCTTGTTCAACAGGTATACGCAGCAAGCCCGGATTGGAAAATCGAATAGATTGTGCATCCCTTTCAATAACAAGCCCGCCCTCAATATAGTAATCAGCATGTACAATCATATTGATTAGTGCCTCATGGAGAGCAAGGCATACCTTCTCTTTCACATGATCTGCAGGTAAGCTCTCCGCAAAGTGATCCATCACCTTAAAATAAAAATCGTATAGGTTGCCAGACCAAGTCCCATCCTGAGAGGTGAATCTCTCAGACCAGCTGCCGCTCAGGACATCATGCAAGCTTTCTCTATATTCCAGAAAGTATTGCGGAAAAACTTCTGTTATGATTCTTTCTTCACTGAACATAAGCAGACCCGCGACTGTAAGACCTTCCTTGCTTGTATTGCGCAGCTTTCCCCATGCACCGATTTTGTATAAAAATTCTTTTGTCTCAAGCCCGTTCCACGGGTGATTTGGTTTAGTCAGAGCAAATTTTTCCCTATAGCTTTTAACGGATTCAAAGTTTAATTCATTTAGTCCATAATGCTCCAGAATTACAGTGTCTCGGGATGCTGCCGAATAATCAATTGGATGGTTCATGTTTGTATGGTTATTCACTTTTACTCTCCCTTTATTACGAACTCATTACATATATCCTTCTATTTCATCTGTTCATTTGTATTCTTATTTTACCATCTTTCTTCCCATATCTCTTGTTGTTCTCAATAAAGTATTGCAGTATGTATCATAAGCAACAAAAAGTAATCCTTCAGAATAAAAGAAAAAGAGATGATCAGGATTCAAAAAGGAGCCTGCAGGATTGTTCATTGATACACTCTTATAGGCAGAATGAAGCTCAATATTTCCCAAAGTTTTATACTTCCATCCCAAGTGTATGTTATACAGGTATAAAAAGTATTTCCATTTCTTTTACTCGCCAAATTTATACAGCAATAGCTGCTTACCGTACAGATCTTTTTATCAACCTACAAACCTGTGGATAACCTTTTCCCTTTTATCTCCCTCTAAATGTGGATAACTTTACCCAATTCTATAGCTGCTTCTGTCTAAAGGTTCTTCCATTCTTTATGAGAAAACACACAAATAAACCGTCATGTGGAATCCTTATATTGTACCGGATTCTCCATGACGGTCATTTCATGTCATTTATTGATTTTTCACCTTTGAATAGATAGGAACAGAAGCTTCCCTATCCTCAAGCTTTTGAGCTTCAATATTGTTAGGATCCAAGCCATGTCCCAAAGTGCCATACACAGTCCCAGTCTCAGGATCAATGAGCTCTGTATGATTATGATAAATTCTTGGTGTTTTCCATAAAGTAGCTAACGCTGTTGTAAGCGGCATTTCAAAATAACGATCCGGCCACATTTCTTTCACTTTTTCCTTTACCATCGGGAAATATTTTGGATTCATTCCCGGGAATAAGTGATGCTCCGCATGATACGAGAATTGGAAGTGTAAAACATCCACCCATTTTGGAACGGTTACACTCAGCGTATTCGCAAGCGGATCATTTACCGTTGTAAGCGGGTTTAAGCGATGATTCGTTGAGATATAGCCCATTACAATTGCGTTTGCAATCAAAAGCGGTATTAGGTAGACAAAGAACCATTTAACCGGGCCAAGCCATACTAATAAGGCAATCCAGGTTGCCCAAGGTAAAATAAGCTGCATCCAAACAACTGGACGATCTTTCGGCTTAAATTCATTAATATATCTTTTGAACATTCTTGATGAATGGAAAGTAAACATTAAGGACAGTAAAGTAAAGCTAATAACAGTACGAAGCCACATCGGCAGCTTATAAATTTTCCGCAATAATGGCCGTTCTTGCAATTTTTCAAGAGTTGCCCATGCATCTGGATCCTCATGCTCATCCTGTGTATGAATGTGATGCTCCATGTTGTGCCACTTTCTCCAAATCCTAGGTCCGACACATAATGGCCAAAAGCCGATAGCGCCTATAATATCACGCCATTTCTTATTCCGTATTACTGTACCATGCAAAACCTCATGAGCAAAAAGGCCTAGTCCGCCGTAGCTCAAGCCTAACACAATACTAATTGCAAGCTTGACAAACATGTTTAAATCAAATGTCCCAATCGCTACAATTCCAGAAACTACAACAATAAGATAAGCTAGTCCGCCCCAAAGCCGGGAAGGAACAGGCTGAAAAGCTTCTTTCGGCAGATGCGGAGCTACACGGGCTGCATACCACCCAAACGTACGCAATTCATTCATCAATATACCCCTTTACTTTTATGACTTATTCCAGAAAAAGCATGATGCCTACTTGCCTCTGTATTAATAAGAAACCCATGCAGTCTTTCCAGCAGCAGCTTCCGCACAAGTTTTTGCTCATTTTCTGATTCTATTATTTGGATATTTTTTACGCTTTATGTTCAATTTCTCTCATTAGACACAGATTATACATTTTTCTGGACACTAAAACCAACAAAATTAAAACCAGCTACTAAGACATGATATTAAACCTCTTTCGCTGAATTGTCAATCTATTTATGGGAGCCAAATTTTGAGATAGAATGAAAAAGAACAGGGAACATGACATCATCCCGCTCCATATGTAATGTTATATTCACACAATTATCTTAGGCCATATTTCCCCATATTATTAAGATCTATGCATATTTTTAATTAAAGATTTATTCCTTTATCACATCTACAATAGGCTGCCTCTTTGGTTGAAACCCCTTTATTTCTAGTCTCTATGTATGGCACATATAAACTTTGTGCAAAAGTTCACATAAATGCAACAAGTTGCTTTTCATTCTGGCCCCATTCAATGTCATAATGTAAGAGAATTTCACATGTTTGTTACTATCCTGATAAGGGCAGCCATTCCATTCACATAGAAAAACAGGCAATGGCTAAAATAAAACATGCGATGAGAACACTCGCCGATTGCTGGGCCTTTGGGCGAGGACAGAGACTTATTTGCACTTATACGTTATTTCTAAAATTTCTTGCTATGTTAAATGGCCTTCTAGCTGGAATTTTATAAATTCTTAAAGTATAAAACAAACCAAGGCACAAGAATGGGGGCAAAAGCATATGGAGATGAAATCATTAATTGCAGTAGAGAATTTAGCCTTAAAAAAGTTAAAAACTTTCCAGCAAAGCAGTTTACGGTATATATTAAGGTCTATGCTAGCTAGTATGTTTATTGGATTTGGGGTCATTGTAGCCTTTAAAACAGGCAATTTCTTTTATATGGAGCATTCACCAATTGCCTATCCAATAGCAGCATTAACATTCGGAGCAGCCATTATCCTAATCTCTTACGGCGGGGGAGATTTATTCACAGGCGATACATTCTACTATACATTTGCGGCACTTCGTAAAAAAATACGTTGGCCTGATGTATGGAAGCTGTGGGGCATGAGTTACGCAGGAAATATTTTAGGAGCCGTTGTCTTTGCAGGTTTAATTTACACAACCGGACTTTTTAATGATTCCTCCGTAAATAGCTTCTTATTAGCTGTTGTAGAGAAAAAAATGCACGTCTCAACATTTGAATTGTTTTTCCGGGCTATTTTGTGTAACTGGCTTGTCTGCCTTGCCTTTTTTATTCCAATGTCTTTGAAGGAGGATGGCGCAAAGCTGTTTATCATGGTCCTATTTGTATTCTGCTTTTTCATTTCTGGATATGAACACAGCATTGCCAATATGTGTACATTTGCAATTGCATTAGTATTACACCATCCTGGCACGATTTCCTTTGCCGGAGTGGTGCACAACCTTATACCTGTTACAATTGGTAACTTAATAGGCGGCAGCATATTCATGGGTTGGATGTATTATTACGTGAATAAGCCTTATATGGGAGAGCAGGAGAGGGTAGATCACTAACAGTTTGTTATTAACATTCACAAGATGTAATCAGTAGGAACTTATAGCATATATTCAGCTCCCCCGTCTAAGCTCTAGGCGGGGGAGTTTAGTTTCAAATGATACTCTCTAGAACACATTGCCTAATCATTCATTTCTTCAGTATAATTATGAAATTAGGAGTTAAAAGCAATGAATTCATATTCGCAGCAGTAAGCTCGTTGCTTTACATACAGTGCCTTTGAGGACGAGCCAGCATCCTTTTACAAGGCATTTCTATAGCACATACTAAGAACACCTTAAGAAGATAGAACTCACATGATAACCTGAAGAATATAGAAAGAATAGAGGTAGATAAAATGGAGAAAGTACAGATCCTACTGTCGACATATAATGGCGAAAAGTATATAGGTCAGCAGCTAGACAGCTTGCTTGGGCAGGATTATCCAAATATAAATATTTTAATTCGCGATGATGGCTCAAAAGACAATACCGTATCAATCGTAGAAGCTTACAGCAAGAAGCATGGTAACATTACATTGATAAAAGGGGAAAATAAGGGTGTTATCTCTAGTTTCTTCGAGCTTGTACTGCACGCCTCCCCTGATGCTTCCTATTATGCCTTTTGCGACCAGGATGACTTCTGGAAGCCAACAAAGGTGTCAAGAGCTGTAAGCTTGTTAGAAAAGGAGGATTCTCGTACACCGTTGCTCTATTTCTCTCGTTTAGATATTGTAGATGAGCAGCTGCAGCTTTTAAAGCATTCACAGATTCCTCCTCAAGGAGCAGGGTTAGAAAATGCCTTAATCCAAAATATCGCTACTGGCTGTACCATTGTGTTCAATCAAACAATGCGCCAATTGTTTCAATCCCGCATGCCGAGGGTAGAAAAGGTTACAATGCATGATGCATGGTTTTACTTGCTGGGAACGGCTTTAGGTAAGGTGATATATGATGAACAATCTCACTTGCTATATAGACAGCATTCCTCGAACACGCTCGGAATGGCAGATAACAAGCTAAAGAGTGCTTTAGTACGTTATAAAACCTTTAAGAAGAAGGGACATCAAAAGCCTTATACAACGCAAACAGCAGAGTTTTACCGATTGTTTGAAGGAGAACTGCAGGACCATCAGAAGAAGCTGATTCAAGATTTCTTGTATAAACGGAAATCTCTTTTTGGCAGAATTTCATATGCTATCAACACACCTTTGTATCGACAAAATGTTCGGGATACACTGATCTTCAAGGTTTTATATGCGTTGGACAGCTATTGATTTCATTTCCTGCAGGTCTAGAGGCTTGAGTTGGCCTAGCTTGCTCGCTGCTCGCGAAAGGGAAACAGTTCTGCGCCCAGCCGATGAAGCCAGACAACGCCTCAAAAAGCTATATTTTCTTATCTTTTAAAGAAAATTCGCCGATTGGCAAGCCTTTAGGCGAAGACAGAGGCGAAGTTGCACTTATACTTAAAATTTCCTGCTGTATTGAATGGCCTTTTGGCTGGGAACTTGTACCTTCTTAAGATAAAAAAGAACCGACATGTACTGTCGGTTCTTTTTTATCTATATTATTTTGCCTCTTCTAAGTAAGCAGCCAGCGCTTCCTTCCAATCTCTTAACGGCTTAAAACCTTGTTCAGCAATTTTCTTTTTGCTTAACACAGAGTATTTTGGGCGTGCAGCAGGGCGGGGGAATTCTTCTGTCGTTAATGGCTTAACCTTCACGTCCATGCCTGCCTGCTTGAAGATTTCTACCGCAAATTCATACCAAGAGCATACACCTTCGTTGGTTGCATGGTAAATGCCGTACTTTTCAGATTGCATAAGCTCAATCATAAAGCGTGCTAAATCTACCGTATACGTTGGTGAACCTATCTGATCATGAACAACGCCAACTTCTCCTCGCTCTTTTCCAAGACGTATCATCGTTTTCACGAAATTATTGCCGTATACTCCAAACACCCAAGCTGTACGTACAATGAAGAACTTCTCAGCATATTCCTGTACAAATGCTTCACCAGCCAGCTTTGTTTCGCCGTATACGCCAAGCGGTGCAGTTGGATCATCTGTTTCATACGGTTTGTTTCCTGTGCCGTTAAACACATAATCGGTGCTTACATAGAGTATTTTGGCACCTAGCTTATGAGCTGCCTGCGCCAAATATTTCGTTGCTAGGCCGTTTACTTGGTATGCTGTTTCGCGGTCTGTTTCAGCACCGTCCACATTCGTATAAGCCGCGCAATGAAGAATTACATCCGGCTGCACCTTCTCCATATAAACTGCAACTGCTTGCTCGTCTGTAAGCTCCAGACTTGCACGGTCAAGCGGATAGACCTCGAACTCCCCTTCTGCCAGCTGCTTCAGAACATCTTGTCCAAGCTGTCCCTTCGCTCCTGTTACGACGATTTTCATTATTCTTCCCCTAGTCTCTTGCCATATTGTGTTTCAAAGTAGGACTGATACTCACCTGAAATGATGTTTTCCCACCAATCTCTGTTCTCTAGATACCACTTGATTGTTTGCTCAATGCCTGTATCAAATGTATATTTTGGCTGCCAGCCTAGCTCTGTACGAAGCTTCGTTGCATCAATTGCATAACGTCGGTCATGTCCTGGGCGGTCAGCTACATATTTAATTAAGGACTCAGGTTTATCTAAATGCTTTAAGATTGTTTTAACAATCTCAATGTTTGTACGTTCGTTATTTCCGCCGACATTATACACTTCACCGTTACGTCCATTATGAAGAACAAGATCAATCGCCTGGCAATGATCTTCTACATGCAGCCAGTCACGTACGTTTAGTCCATCTCCATATACAGGAAGCGGCTTATCATTTAATGCATTAATAATCATCAATGGAATAAGCTTCTCAGGGAAGTGGAACGGTCCATAGTTGTTAGAGCAACGCGTAATGTTTACCGGCAAGCCGAATGTTTCATGATAAGCGCGCACTAAAAGGTCCGCACCAGCTTTACTTGCGCTGTACGGGCTATTCGGTGCTAATGGTGTTTCCTCAGTGAAGTAGCCTGTCTCTCCAAGTGTTCCGTATACCTCATCAGTAGAAACCTGCAAGTATTTCTTCACGCCGAAATTTTTAGCAGCATCTAGCAATACTTGGGTTCCTTGAATATTCGTTTTCACGAAAATATCCGGGTTGGTAATGCTTCGGTCTACGTGAGATTCAGCCGCAAAGTTCAATACATAATCAAATTGCTGCTGAGCAAATAAGTCATTAATAAATTCTCGGTCAGCGATATCGCCTTTTACGAATGTATAGTTGGATGCAGTTTCAATTTCCTTCAGGTTTTCAAGGTTTCCTGCATATGTGACTAAGTCCAAGTTTACAATATGATACTCAGGGTATTTTTTTACCATATAGCGTACAAAGTTACTGCCGATAAACCCTGCGCCGCCTGTTACTAATAATTTCATGTTGTTCCTCCTATTTCTCGTATACAAAGTTAATGTTAGCTTCTGCTAGTACTGGATGCTTTGTATCCTTCTCTGAAAGAATTGGATTTGTTGTTGGCCAATCAATACCTAGCGCCGGGTCATTCCAAAGAATTCCGGCATCATGCTCTGGAGAATAGTACTCGTCTACTTTATAGGCAACTGTTGTATCTGGAACCAATGTACAGAAGCCATGAGCAAAGCCCTTAGGTACAACCAGCTGACGCTTATTATGCTCGCTCAAAATCACGCCGACCCACTGGCCGTACGTTGGAGAGCCCTTGCGAATATCTACCGCCACATCATAAATAGCGCCTGTAATACAACGAACTACCTTTGTTTGCGCCTTTGGATTTAGTTGAAAGTGTAATCCTCGCAATGTTCCGACCGGTACAGACAGTGATTGGTTATCCTGAATGAAATCATACTTTAATCCAAGTGTCTCAAAGACATCCTTGTTATAGCTTTCCATAAAATAACCACGGTGATCACCAAATACCTTTGGTTCTAAAATCACTACATCTTCAATCTTTGTTTTCACAATGTTCATTATTTTCACCTACTTCGCTTGGCTTGCGATTTTTAATAAATATTGACCATATTGATTCTTCTTCAATGGCTCAGCCAGTTCTAATAGCTTTTCCTTTGAAATGTAGCCCATTCTAAAGGCAATTTCCTCTAGGCAAGCAATCTTTAATGTTTGGCGCTTTTCAATCGTTTCAATAAATTGAGATGCTTCCAATAAAGATTCATGCGTACCTGTATCAAGCCATGCATAGCCGCGTCCAAGAAGCTCTACATTTAAGGCACCCATCTCTAAGTACGCCTGATTCACATCTGTAATCTCCAGCTCGCCGCGCGGAGACGGCTTAATGCTTTTCGCAATGTTGACAACGCGGTTATCATAAAAGTACAAGCCTGTTACTGCATAATTTGATTTCGGTACTTCCGGTTTTTCTTCGATGGAAACAGCTTTTCCTTCTTCATCGAACTCAACAACTCCAAAACGTTCCGGGTCATTTACATAATACCCGAACACTGTCGCACCTTCCTCACGAGCAGCCGCCTTACATAGAAGATCTGTTAGTCCGTGACCATAGAAAATATTATCCCCAAGCACAAGCGCAACGCTGTCATCTCCAATAAATTCTTCACCAATGAGAAAGGCTTGTGCCAACCCGCCTGGCTCTGGTTGAACAGCATAAGAAAGATGGATGCCAAAGTCAGAACCATCTCCAAGAATTTGTTCAAAGCGTCCAATATCCTGCGGTGTAGAAATCACTAGAATATCCTTGATTCCCGCCAACATTAATACAGAAAGCGGATAGTAAATCATCGGTTTGTCGTATACAGGCAAAAGCTGCTTGGACACAACCTTTGTTAATGGGTACAAACGTGTACCGCTGCCACCAGCTAAAATAATTCCCTTCATGCCAAACTCCATCTCCTTACTATTCAGTTCGTTTTGGTCATCTTCTAAAGCCAGCCATCAATTAGCAATAAGAAATCCAGTTGTTTTTATTACCCTATGTTCTAATTGTAAAAATGGGCTTTTTGACAATGACCAGCCATATTTTTTATGCCACTATTCACATCATAATAAAAATAGACAAAAACCAACAGCATATATTTCGTATTGTGACCATTTAGTAATCAAATTTTAACGTTTAGCGTGTCATTTTATAGCGAAGAATCTCTTGAACAGTTCCTGCTCTTCCCCTTAACTTTTCCCCTAAGGAACGCTTTCTCGTACCGGTTACATTTCCGCCATGCCTTACATACTTCATTAAAGGCTCCTTCACGTATACGATTTTCTTATTTTCCATCATACAAACTAAAGCAATCCATTGATCATGCATTTCAATCTTTTCAGGAAACGGTACAATATTCGAAACGAGCTCCTTTTTAAAGGCCATGCAGCAGCCAGTGAAACCGTTCTTAATAATATTGCCGAAAACCCCTTGCTCGCGATTGTTGTTGTATTCATTCCAGGAGTCGCTCAAAATATTTCCTTCTCCATCTGTTACATACGCATCATGCGTAACAAGCGTCGCATCTGTTTGCTCAAATACAGATAGCACAGTCTTAACTTTATGCTCTAACCAAATATCATCCTGATCACATAGAAACAGGATATCGCCCTTTGCTTTGGAAATTGCCTTCTCAAAGCTTTTCATCACACCTAAATTTTGTTCGTTTACGTATACGTCCACTCGGTCTCCATACGTCTCCCGTATCACCTGAACGGTACGGTCCTTTGAACAATCATCTACTACAACCACTTGGTCATTCTCTCCTAGCTGTGCCAGGACAGAATCCAATTGACGGATAATGAAGCTAGACCCGTTATATGTTGCTATACATACGGATATCATACACGAAAATCCTTTCTATACTGTCAGTAATTGACGTAATGTATGAAACGCAATACTCTTATTCTTTACAAAAACAAGCTGCTTTACAGTCCGCAGCAGCAGCTGTCTTTTATATCGTTTCAACAAGCTTTTTTTATAATTCTTATAAAAATGTATTTCTGACCCTAGTATGCTTTTATACCGCTGCAGAGAAACCGTATCGTAGTTCATAACAGACAATTCATGCTCCAGCGTAACATCCAAAACAAAGCTTTTGTATCCCCGCTCATAGATTTCATAGAAGAGCCAATGGTCGAGAAAGTCCAGCGGAAATTCCTCATTAAAACCGCCAATCTTATTTAAAAATTGCATATTCACCGCTGCACCAGAATTGATGGCCATAACCGGCATATGTTGAATTCCCGTTTCCGGTCTCACATCCTTTAAAGGCTGTAAGGTATGGCTGAATACAGGCGAAATCATGACTTCGTTACAAACAACCTTTGGCACAACAGCTGCAACCTGACCTCTATCCATCTTTTCCAAGGAAAGAATGGCATCCGCATAAGCCTGCGTAAGCTCTGTATCATGGTCAAGCAATATAAGCCATTCGCTGTTATGCTGCTTTGCAGCTTGCCATGCATAGTTATATGCCACTGCAATTCCTAAGTTTCTCGAGTCATGCTTGTATGTAAATACATCTGCATACTCCTTTGGGACGCTTTGCGGCTCTGGGCTATTATCATAAATAATCACATGAACCCCATCCTTTAGCCGTCCGTCCGTAAAGAAGGTGCTGCGCATCGTTTGAAATGTTCGCGACTGCTCCAATTTTTGTTTATATACAACCATTACAATTGTAGTTTTCATATCATTACCTTCTTACCTATGCAATCCATTAAACCGCTCTTGTTAAAGCATCTCTTTTGTTTTTGGAAAGCACTAATATAATTAGCATAAATCCAATTCCTAACGGGTTGTTAATAAAAGGATTAATATTCGTTAACAGCATTAAGGCTGCTATGCAGGCTAATAAAGATATATCAGTTGTTTCGACTGACCCTTGTGCCTTATAAACGAGGTGGTAATTATAAAAAATTACAAAGCATACATACAGCCAAAGAGCTAAGCCAATTACTCCCTGTTCAACGAGAATATCTAAAAAGCTCATCTCGATTCCCGTTTCTCTTCCAGCAATTTCCGTCCCATAGCCGCTTCCTGCTATAAATACCGGGACACTCTTAAACACGAGATCTTTGGATGCATGAATGAACTCTACGCGTGTATTTACGCTTACATCATCAATTTGCGGCTCCTCTGGTTCTTCAGCAGGAGTTTCTGGCTTTTGCTGCGCAACAGTGTCTGTACCAAAACGTTCAATCGTCATGTACTTATACATAAACGGAACAGCCATCACAAGCAATAAGGAAATTGCAATTTTTTTGAGCATAAACTGGGAACTCAGCAGCTTAGCAGCCTTTTTCTGCAGACCCTTCACCGCATCAGTAAATGTTTTCACATCCATCATGACAATGAACAGTATGCCAAACATAATCGCTAACAAGAAGCCTCTTGTTTCTGACCAAATAATAGAAATCAAACAAACAATAATATTCACTACATCGATCTTTGAGCCCTGTTTATTTAGTACAGCATTTAGCGAAACAAGCAAGCCCATCAAAACAAAGAAGTGCCCTTTATAAAATACGCTATGGCTTGGTCTAAAAAACAAATCATCGTTCATAACAGAGTTCATAAAATCATAAAACACACCAAAATTATTGCTGAATATCGTTTTTCCAACTAACGAAACTAAAATCGTAAAGATAGCAACGCCTAAAGAGGAATATTTTAAAATACTTATAATTCTACTCTTCCTATAGCGCTCCTCTGATATGTAATAAGCAAGAGGAAAATATAATAAAAAGAAACATACGCGAAGAAAATCCATTGCAATAATAGATAAAGCATGACCATATATCAGACCAATTAAAGCACTAACCCCAAACCAGGCCACAAGCATATAAATAGCTATTGAAGTGATATTAAAGGCAAGAAACGTATTCACATTTCTATCTAAAAATTGTTTGTTCTTTACGATTCTAAAAACAAATGTACATAATATAAGCAGAAACAATACTTGCCGAATGGACAGAACTCCAAAATCAATAAGTCTTCCCCCGCCGCCAATAAATAACTCAACAAAAAAAACTGTTAACAGCCATTTCTCAAACCTATTCACCGCAATCCTCACTCCCACAAGCAATATGACAAATACTACGTTCTATTCCTTTCATTAAAACAATCTCCAGCCCCACTTATTAAAGAACTTATACATGGATTGCAAAAAGATTTTGAACAATCTTGAGTTTTTATGCGCTCCTCTTTCGTAATAATGAACTACTGCAGAAAATGGAGTATATACAATTCTCTTTCCCTGTTTCCTTAGCGTTAAGCATAAATCATAATCTTCAAAGTACATAAAATAACGATCATCGAAGCCTGAAACAGCTTGAAAATCCTTTCCTCTAACAAGCATGAAGCATCCTGAGCCAATCCGAATATCTACATTTCGATCGTCCGGCAGGTCCCGGCACTCATAGGAATGAAGCCTCCTCCAAAATAGCTTCTTAACAAATGAGAACGGGATAAAACGCAGAGCATAATCAAATACAGAGACACGATCCCTCACTAAGTGCTGGGTTGTTCTATCCGCATTCAACACCTTAGGTACCAACAAAGATATAGAATCATCCTCCTCCATAATCTGAAGCATATCTAGCAAGTCCTGTCTGCTTAAGATAATATCCGGATTAAAAACAAGAAAGTATTTCTCATTGGCCCTCATAAGATTATAGTTGTGACCAAAGCCGAAGCCATTGTTTTCATGGTAGAAGGTAATATCTACAAAGTCCTCATATGTTTTTAAACGTTGTTTATATTCTTCCTCTGAATTATTGTCAAAAATAACAAAACGAAAGCGCTCATCATTTCCAAATTGCTGCTTAATATTATCAAGAACCTTAAAAATGTGCTTACTATTATATGTTACAATGCTAACAGCAACCATTGCACCCATCTTTTTCCAATCTCCTTTGTCCCAAAACTCAATAATCAGAAGAATTAACTACAATCCAGTACTGTGCCAAAATCCAAATTGTTTTTCCAGCTTTGAGTGTGAATTCTGTGAGGCATAGCACAAGCTAATATATAAAGTATGAGAGTGCCTGCGGCTTCTCATACACTATATACCATAGAAATCCAAATCCTTATTTGAATGGAAAGTCGCTTTATCTGATTGAAGTTTGGTAATTCGGCTAAAGCCAATCTCTTTTATTAATAAAAAGCAAAATGAATTGCAGCTCCATCACATTCTGCCAATCCAAACAGCTTCTCCATATTCATCATGGCATACAGGCACATACTAAGTGCTTCCATAATAATTTATCCATCAACAAATTATCATTATAGCATTGTTCACTTATAATTTGTACATTAATCTTCTATGCTTCACGCCCTATTGAACTACCCGCCACCTACTCACTGGACTTTGCCCTCCACGTTCCTCGAGGAAGGGATGTTCTCGTCTATTTTTTGATAAAACACAGCTAGATACTATAAAGTTATAATGTCTATATAATATAATTATAAGATAAAAAACAGATACCCCAGACATATAAAAACATCCTGATTTATACACTTTCATGTCTATTTATACTTTTATGACATTCTTCATAACTTTTCAGTTACAAAATGGATATTGCATTGACAATAGGTGATTTGCTGTTAGACTAAGCATTAGATGGGGGCTAGACTAGGGTCAATATGACCGTACTGTTTTCATAGGATCGTATAAATAGGCATAGAGTTCAAGTGTAAAAAGAGTTATCTTGCAGTATGTATAAAAGACAATAACGATCCATTTTAATATATAAAAATAATTTACAAGGAGTAAATATACTCCTGTCATAACAATCATAGGCTTTATGTATACAAGCGGCAATGGCTTATTTAGTCATGCCGTCTTTATATATGTCCTGCTTAAAACGATTCAACTTTCACTATAAACATATAAAAGGAAGATGTATATAATGGAAAATTTAAGAGGAGATTTGAAATCTAAAAAAAAGAGGCGCTTACTTCGAGGATTCCTTTTCGCGTTGCTCTTTCTTATCTTAGGTGCAACGGGTTTTGCATATAAATTATATTCAGATGTTGCAAAGGCAACAGATAAGATGAACGAATCTGCCGTACAAGGCTCAGACAAGCGTGAAGAAAAGATAGAATTTAAGAAGGATCCATTCTCTGTTTTACTTGTAGGTGTTGATGAACGGGAAGGAGATCAGGGAAGAACTGATTCTCTTCTAGTACTAACAGTAAACCCAGAAACAAAATCTACAAAGCTTATCAGCATTCCGAGAGACACACGCACCTTAATCGTGGGAAAGAATATAAAGACTAAAATCAATCATGCGTACACCTATGGCGGAATGCAAATGACTATTGATACAGTCGAAAATTTCCTTGATATTCCAATTGATTATTATATTGAAGTCAACATGAAAGGCTTTAAGGATATTGTTGATGCCTTAGGAGGCATTGATGTAAATAATCCTTTCGCTTTCGAGCTTGACGGCGTGTATATTGAGGAAGGCAACGTTCATCTTGACGGAGAGCATGCGCTCCAATTTGCCCGTATGCGTAAGGAGGATCCAAACGGTGACTTTGGGCGACAAAAAAGGCAGAGGGAAGTAATTGAACAGGTACTGAACAAAGGAGCCAAATTATCATCTTTAACAAAATACGATGACATCCTCGAAGCATTGGAGAACAATATTAAAACAAATTTAACATTTAAAGAGATGCTTGGCATCCAAATGTATAACAAAGATGCAATTAAAAACATTGAAAAAATTGAAATTCCCGGAGAAGGAAAGAAACTAGATGACGGCATTTGGTACTATAATGTTTCCGAGGAAGATAAAAAGGCATTATCTGATAAACTGCTAGAGCACCTGCAGCTCAAATTGTCTGCCACAGCTAACAATAATACAGATACAGCGGAAACTAGCAGCACACAAACAGAAAACGAAAGCCCTAATTAAGTAAAAAAGACATGAACCATTTTGGCTCATGTCTTTTTTTATGAAATCTTATTCCATTTTCAGTATTAATATAAAACAAGTGAGAGTCCTTGAATAATAACGAATGCTTTTACATTAACGAGCGCCCTTTTTCCCTCTTATTGCATCTAAAACTCCTCTTGTCATACTTCCAAGTTTTTTCAAGCGGTTTTGTTCAAACAATAAAATAATGATGAACTCCTTAGCAGTCGCTATAAAGTCCTCCTTAATCCATGCCTTCTCCGTGCGAAAATACTTCTTATACGTATACAATCTGTTGCGCGTAATGTAATAGCGGCGAATATAGTTATGATTTGTTGCCTTTACCCTTGAGCTTAATAGCTTATGTTCCTTTGTATTTCCTAAATTATGCAGCATAGTTACCTGCGGCACGATAAAAATTTTATATCCATAGCTTCTCGCTCGCAAGCAAAGCTCATGGTCTAGAAAATCAATAAAATAATCTTCCTCAAACAATCCAATTTTCTGAAACACACTCTTTTTCACAAGGCTTCCTGAGGTAATAACGGTACGCTGCTCCTGCAGCTCTTGCTCCTGCTCTCCCTGCGCTGCGGGATTGCCTTCGAGCTTTTGCTCGATCCAATTCGGCGCTAAAATAGCGACTGTTTCCTTCTCAGAAAACTTTTCATATGATTGCAGCATCTTTTCAAAATAGTTCGTTTGTACTTTACTGTCCTGATCAAAGGTTGCAATCCACTTCACCTGACGCAGCTCTTCTGCATTCAGGATAAACCGAATTCCCTGATTTAAGGCGCGCCCAAGCCCTACATTCTCCTTATTCCAAATAATCGTTATCTTCTGTTCCCGCTCCAGCTCCTGCAAATAGGCCTTCGAACTCGTGTTGGAGCCATTGTCAACAATAATTAATTTTGTACATGATTGTACGATAGACCTAGCATTTTCTGCTACATCTGAATCCGGGTTATATGTAACCATAATAGAAGCTACTGTATCTCCAAGCATCATCGAAATTCCTCTCTATACAACTAAAATTATCTTCTCCACTTCCAAACATGAATTCCCTTGCGCCAAAGGAACATCATCATCAGGAGTGTGGCGAACCCTTCTGTGATCACCGCGTTCCAGGCTGTTCCATATTCCTTAAAGGTTGGGATAAATAGGGCCATTAAAATGACACTTAATATGCTCCCGGCAATATAAATCCGAGATAACTCCCTTTTGTAATCTAGGTTAATCATCGTTAAAATCCCAAATACATTTGCCCAGCCCAGAATCAATGGCAAAACAGATAAAACTTGCAGCAATGGGATTGTCGGTTCATACTTAGGGCCTAAGAAGTGTACAAGAGTCTCTGTATTCAACCCTACTAAAAGAGAAAGAATCCCCATGATGACTGTAATAAGAATAAAAATCCGATTCAGCATCCACATCGTTCTTTCCCTTGAATCCTGCAGCGCACGACTTAGAAACGGATACAGAGTTTGAACAAGCGGTGCAATGACACTCGAAATTGCCTTTACAATTTTCTCTGCACTCGCATAATACCCAACGACCGTATTGCTCGCGAAGAAGCCCAAAATAAATACATTACTGGTTGTATATAAGCTTGTCACAATATTAGAAACAAAAATATGCCAGCCTTCCTTTAGCTGATACATAATATCGTCCTTGGATGGCTTTACTAGCAGCACCTTATAACGAAACAGAATCAGGTATAAGGATATAATGCCAATTGCAATATAGCCGAGTGAGTTCAACAATGGCACATATAGAAACTGGGATGGCTCCTTCACAAAAACAAAAATTCCGATTGTAAAAACAAGCTTGGACACAACATTTAAAATGGAAATGACCTTCATGTGCTCAATACCCTGGAAAAACCATACTGGGAACAGCACATTTCCAATTACCATCCCAAAGGTTAGCAAGTAAACAAGGCCATCACCTTGAAACTTAGGTACCGTATAAACAACAATAAGTAAAACAAGAAGACTAATCAATAGTAACGCTGTCCGTACGAGCATCACCGTTGAAAAAATAACTGAAAGTCTTCGCTTATCATCCCTGGCTAATGATACATCCTTTGTTGCCACAAGGTTGAAACCATAATCAGTAAACTGAATGAAATATTGAATGAAGGCCTGCGCAAAGCTAATCAATCCAAACTTGCTTGGTCCTAACACAGTAGTAAGGTATGGCAATGTAAGCAAGGGAAGGATAAAATTTAGCCCTTGTACGCTAGCTAATGACAAAAAATTAGTAATTAATCTTCTTTTGGTAGACATAATGGCAGCACATATACTCCTCTTCTAAATGTTCCTGTACTATAAGACTGCAGCACAATCACTGCTTCTATAAACCTGATATTCCTTCAAAACCACTCAATCATTTTATTATAAGTTTTATTGGAATGTATATCAAAACTTATCCTACTCCTGTATGGAAGTTGCTTAATTAATAAAAGCAGCAGCCTCGATAAATACCTCTTATCAAAACTACTGCTTCCCTTTAATTAAACCTCGATGTCCACAACAATACTATCTACTCGGCCTACTTCCCGAATATAAGCAGCAACAGCTTGGTGCTCCGGATTTGAAGCATATGCCTCAAGTGCCGCTTGATCCTCGAATCGAACCGAAAGCACCACCTGGTAGTCCGCCTTGCTTTTCTCTGCAAAATTAATCCCTGCTTGAATATCAACAATTCCCATAAGGTGAGGTCTTAATGCCTTAAAACGGTCCACAACCTCCTGCAGCTGTTCCTTCGTTGTTGTCTCTGCGAATTTAATGAATACAATGTGATCAATCATTTTTTATCCCCTTTTCTATATCGGCTTTATCTCATGTATTCTAACTTGCATTTAACTGAATCACAACCATTGTTGAAATTTATAACGTTTCCCTTTATATATTCTCATTTCCAAACGGCTATTTCTCATTTTGAGATTTAAATAATTATGAGCAGAGATGGGGAAATTACATAAAAAGGAATCTTGAAATTGAGGGATTCCCTATTGCAGCCCTTCCACAAATAAGGAAGCTCCCTACATAGAAGTTCAAGCCCTTCTAATTGACTTCATCTACACCAATAAACTATTCTAAAACAAGATTTTCTTAAACAAAATCTATAGACTTAAAGGAGATGACAGCATGAAAAAAACAGTATCTTTTTTTCTTGTCGTATGTTTGACTCTCTTCCTAGCAGCTTGCGGCACACAAAAGGAAGACACAGCGAAAGGCAAAACGCTGTATGAGCAGATCAAGGATAAAGGTGAAATTACAATTGGTACAGAAGGCACATATTCGCCTTTCACCTTCCATGATGCATCTGGAAAATTAACAGGATTTGATATTGAAGTAGCACAAGAAGTATTTAAGCGTTTGAATATTAAGCCCAAATTTGTTGAAACAAAATGGGATGGAATGATTGCAGGTCTTGATGCAAAGCGCTATGACATGGTTGCCAATGAAGTAGCTATTCGCCCAGACCGCTTAGAAAAATATGATATGTCAGACCCCTACATCGTATCCAAAGCTGTATTGATTGTTGGGCAAAATAATAACGATATTAAAACCCTCGATGATTTAAAAGGTAAAAAGGTAGGGCAATCATTAGACAGTAACTATCGCAAAATTGCGGAAGAACACGGAGCTACAACTATAGTGGTAGAAGGATTTAACCAAGCAATCGACTTAATTACTTCCGGCCGTATCGATGCAACAATCAATGACAGCCTTTCTTACTTAGATTTGAAAAAGCAACGCCCTGATCTGCCTATTAAAAAAGTATATGAAGAGCCTAATGTAACAAGCAATGCATTCCTGTTCCGTAAGGATAGCGGTGAGCTTGTAGAAGAAGTAAACAAAGCTCTTGCCGATATGAAGAAAGACGGCACATATTTGAAGATTTCTGAAAAATGGTTCGGTACAGATGTATCGAAGTAAGGACTTGAGTAAATGATGTTAGATGCTGAACGTACAGAACGAATCATAGGAATCCTGAGTGATTCCTTTTTCCCTATTTTAAAGGCAGGTTTGTATTTTACAATTCCGTTAACATTAATCACCTTTGTGTTGGGGCTTATATTAGCTTTCTTCATTGCAATTGCCCGCTTATCAAGCTTTAAGCTGCTTGTAGCTATCGCAAAATTTTATGTGTGGATTTTTCGGGGAACTCCTTTATTAGTACAGATTTTTATCTTGTTTTATGGTTTGCCAAGCATCGGTATTACACTTGATCCATTCTCAGCGGCAGTAATCGGGTTTACCTTAAATAAAGGGGCGTATAGCTCAGAAATTATTCGTGCAGCTATTCTTTCCATTCCAAAAGGACAATGGGAAGCAGCTTATTCCATTGGCATGACAAGGGCACAAGCGATGCGGCGTATTATCCTTCCACAAGCGATGCGTGTGTCAATTCCGCCATTAGGAAACTCCTTTATTAGCCTTGTGAAGGACACATCCTTAGCTGCAACTATTACAGTCACAGAGTTGTTCCAAAAAGGACAGCAAATTGCTGCTGCTACATACGAACCTTTATGGCTATACATTGAAGTAGCATTCATTTACCTGCTTTTTAGCACAGTGCTTTCCTATTTACAAACGCAGCTTGAAAATCGATTTGAGCGAAGTGCAGCGAAATAAGGAGGGGCACGTATGATTACTATTCAAGGATTACACAAGCATTTTCATCAGCTAGAGGTATTAAAAGGAATCAATCTCACTATTGAAAAAGGGACAACAGCCGTCATTATCGGCCCATCAGGCTCGGGAAAAACAACATTACTTCGCTGCTTAAATTTATTAGAGATTCCCGAGCAAGGCACAATTACAATAGATAATCAATCTATCGAGTTTTCCAAAAAAGAAAAGCTCAAGCATACAACCATTACATCCTTCCGACAGCAAACTGGAATGGTGTTTCAAGGCTATAATCTATTTCCTCATTTAACAACATTAGAAAATGTAATGGAGGGGCAAGTGATTGTGCTCAAACGCTCAAAGGAAGAGGCGCGTCAAAAGGCCTTAAGCCTGTTAGAGAAGGTTGGTTTGAAGGATCGAGCAAATATGTACCCTCATCAGTTGTCGGGCGGTCAACAACAACGTGTTGGGATTGCCCGCGCAATGGCGATGGATCCCAAAGTTCTGCTGTTTGATGAACCTACCTCCGCTCTTGATCCTGAGCTTGTCGGGGAAGTATTAAAAGTTATGAAGGATTTAGCAACGGATGGGATGACGATGGTTGTTGTTACACATGAAATGGGATTTGCCCGCGATGTCGCAGATCAAATCATTTTCATGGACCAAGGAATTGTTATTGAAAAAGGGACTCCTGAAGAATTCTTTACAAACACAAAAAATGCAAGAACTCTACAATTTCTAAACAAAGTGAATACGCGATAAAAGACATGGTTCAAATCATGTCTTTTTACATTTCGATTTAAACAATGCTTAATTCTTCTCCTTAATTCCAATACTTGGATAAGAATCCAAATAAATGCGCTAACTATAAGATAGAATAGAGTGCCTCCCAACAGAGCATCATATGCTTGAACATGCAATGATGCAATAACAGGAGGGAAATTATGAGCGATTTATTCGGTTCATCTGAAGAGCGGGATATTAACACAGAAATGGAAAATGAACGCAGCGATGAGAAGCTGCAGCTTCATCGAGAAGAGCTTGATATTTCTAAAAACCGTATCCAAACAGGAGAGGTCATTCTTAGTAAAGGCATTGTAGAGGAGCCAAAAACTGTTGAAGTCTCTTTGAATCATGAAGAAGTTGTTATTGAAAGAAGAGCAATCGATAATGAACCTAGTGATGCACCTATTGGTTCCGAAGAAGTGATTCGTATCCCTGTGAGCGAAGAGCAAGTTCAAGTAGGAAAGCACACTGTCGTAACAGAGGAAATTTCAGCTTATAAACGTGATGTAGAGGAAACGAGACAAATACAAGAAACATTAAAAAGAGAAGAAGCCTATATAGAAACGGATGGTCACCCTCATATAATTAAGGATTAGGACCACTTTCTACTTTAGAATTAAATCAAGTAAATAAAAAGACACCTCTGGGATCGGCAATTGGATTTGCAGGGTGTCTTTTTTGACATATACAACATCAATACTGGCCGGAGGAACAAATATGACAAAACAAGGTATGGAAGATCATAACCATATCCAAAAGCTGCAGCTTCATAAGGAACTATTAGATATATCTAAAAAGCAGGTACAAACCGCGAAGGTAACTGTCCGTAAAGAGGTTGTTACAGAAACAAAAAGCATTATGGTCCCTATAGCTCGTGAAGAATTGGTGATTGAAAAAAGGATTCTTGGCACAGATTCTTCAAACCCAAAGGCTGAACATACAGAAACAATCCGAATCCCTATCAGCGAAGAACGCATTGAAATCGTCAAACATCCAGTAGCGTTACAGGATGTCTCGATTTATAAAAACACATTTGAGGAATTGGTTCATGTGGAGGAAATCCTAAAAAAGGAAATGATGCATATGGAGACTATCGGAAATCCCGCAGTTACAGAACAAAAAACAGATTCTAATCTGAGAAACCTTTGATCATATTTCATCAGGACTTTTCTTCCATATTGATTAAAATCTAATAATAAGCAGGCTCTCTTGCCTACGCAAAAAGCCTGCTTATATTTTGAAACTTAACCTAGTGTCCTGGGAAAAAGACCATCTGAATCACAAAAATAGCTCCGAAAAGATAAATGATAGGATGAACTTCCTTACCCTTACCACTTACAAGCTTGATCACAGGGTACGTAATAAACCCAATCGCAATTCCTGTTGCAATACTTGAGGTTAAAGGCATCGTTAAAATAACCGCAAAGGCAGGAAAGGCCTCATCAAAATCCTTCCAATTGATTTTTGCTAGTCCTTCCATCATGTAACACCCAACAATGATTAAGGCGGGGGCTGTAATGGCTGAAAGAGATGAAATAGCTGACACTAAAGGCGAGAAGAAAAGAGCAACTAAGAATAGGATTGCTACTACAAGTGATGTGAGTCCAGAACGGCCTCCAGCTGCCACCCCTGATGATGATTCAATGTATGCACTAGACGGGCTTGTACCGAGCATTGCACCCACTGTTGTCGCTACAGCATCTGCGGTAAGGGCAGATTTTGCTCTTGGCAGCTTTCCATTTTTCATTAGACCAGCCTGCTCTGCTACCCCAATCATCGTTCCCGTCGTATCGAAAATGGTCACCAGTAAAAAGGCAAATACAACCGTATATAATGAATTTGAAAAAACACCCTGAATGTCTAAATCAAAAAATGTGATAGTTGGCGGTGCTGATACAACACCTTTAATTTGTAACATGCCCATAAAATAACCTATTACAGCAGTAAACAGCATTCCAATGAATAAAGCACCTTTGATCTTACGAGCAATCAGAATAAATGTAATAAATAAACCACCGATAGACAATATAGTTACAGGCTTATGCAAGTCACCAAAAGATACAAATGTCTCAGGATTAGCCACAACAATTCCTGACATCCTTAGACCAATAAAAGCAATGAATAATCCAATCCCTGAGGTAATTCCGTATTTTAATGAAGCAGGAATCGATTCAATAAGCAGCTCACGAAATTTAGTAAACGTCAATAGAAGAAACAGAATACCCGCGAGCAAAACTGTACCGAAAACAACTTGATAACTAACTCCTTGCGTAGCAACAACACTTGCGAAATAAGCATTCATCCCCATACCAGGAGCAATCGCAATTGGATAATTCGCAAACAAAGACATAATCAATGTTCCAATTACCGCAGCAACAATCGTTGCAATAAAAACTTGATTAAACGGAACACCTGCAGAGGATAAGATCGCAGGATTCACAATAATGATGTACATCATCGTTAAAAAAGTCGTAGAGCCTGCTAGTACCTCCGTTCTCACATTTGTTCCTAACTCGCGCAACTTAAATAAACGTTCCATATATCCTCCTTAACATAAAAAAAATTCCTAACTATGAACGGGTAGACGAAATCTCCCCATTCGTAGTTAGGAATTTCCGGTTCCTAGTAGAAACTCTCAGACCATATCACTGAGAATATACGAATGAAAATTATTTATTTTTTACTGCTTATCAACAACTCCGCAGATTATATTAAACGAATATTAAAGCCAAGTCAATACCAATTGTTCGTTTTATTATCTATATTTTCGGTGTTTATCAATTTAATTTCGCTTAGAATGATAAAAACACGAATACAAAACAAAAGCCTCACCTGCTTTTTACAGATGGGGCATAATAAGTTTCTTCTTTACCTATAGTAAATGTTCCTCATATGAAGATTGTCCTCATTCAAATTATTTCATCATTCGTTTAACTATTTCCTGATTACGCTTTTTAAAAACTTCATTATGTGAAGAAACCATTCCATTTTTGTTAGCATCTGGTTGGATAAATCGTTTTGCTTTGTTTACAGCATTTGCTGCATCTTGAAAAGCGCCAGCTATTAAATTTAATTTTCCCTCGTGCTTTAGAATATCTCCAGCTGCATATAGCCCTGGCACCGATGATTCACTATTGGCATCCCCTGCAATATAATAATGATCCACCATAGCAATATGTAGTTCACTATTTTCTAATAATTTCGTATCACGTTCATATCCATGATTAATAATTACTTCATCAATAGACAAATACGAAGCCTCTCCGGTCTCATGATTTGTCAGTTCAACACGTTCAATTACTTCATGATTAGGAGAAGCAATTAATTTCGTGATCGACGTATTAAAGAAACAAACCACAGAGCTATTCATAAGCTGCGTCACTTGTGCTTCATGACCTGCTAGAGCATCTTTTCTATACGTTATATAAACTTTTTTTGCAATAGGCTCTAATTCATTTGCCCAATCTATTGCAGAATTCCCTCCACCTGAAATTATTACTGTCTTGTCTTTAAAATGTTTTAGAGACTTTACTGTATAATTTAAATTAGATACTTCAAATCTCTCTGCACCTTCTATCTCTAACTTTTGCGGAGTTAATATTCCACTCCCAACAGCAACAATTACTGTTTTAGAAAAATGTTTTTGTCCCGATCCAGCTTGCAGAACAAAAATGCCTTCTTCATTACGTTTGATTGACTCTACTTTCTCATTTAACACTACTTTCGGATTAAATGTTAATCCTTGCTCTACGAGCTGATCAATTAATTTTGCTCCTGTAATTGGTGTTTGTCCCCCAACATCCCAAATCATTTTTTCTGGATATACATGTATTTTCCCGCCCAATTGCGGTTGGTATTCAATAAGCTTTGTTTTCATTTCCCTAAGTCCACTATAAAAAGCTGCGTATAATCCTGCTGGTCCTCCTCCAATTATAGTTACATCAAATAATTCTTCCTGATTCATTGCCGTTCACTCCTCGCTAACCAAACAGAATTGATTATCATTATCAATTAAATATACACCTTTTCCTTTGTTTTTACAAAAAAATAAATAAATGTTGACAACAAGAAAACATAGATTTATATTAAATCAGAGATACGCGAATGATAATCATTATCAAATAGATATATTTTCCATTTTCCAACATAAGGGAGTGAAGAAATGGTTCGTCTACATACCCATAACTTAAATATTTGCTATGGTGAACGCTTAATTGTGAAGGATCTCAGTGTAGAAATTCCGGATAAAAAAATCACTACCATTATCGGTTCAAATGGCTGTGGGAAATCTACACTATTAAAAGCTATTACCCGTATCATTTCGCCTCAATCAGGGGCAGTCGTATTAGACGGAAAGGATATTGCTAAGGAAAATACAAAGCTGCTAGCTAAAAAAATGGCCATTCTTCCACAAACACCCGAAAGCACAAGCGGACTGACAGTTGGCGAGCTAGTATCTTATGGCCGCTTTCCCTATCAAAAAGGCTTTGGACGCCTAACTAAAAAAGATTATGAAGTAATTGACTGGGCACTTGAGGTAACAGGAACAAAGGAGTTTAAGTTTCGTTCCATAGACGCCCTATCAGGGGGACAGCGCCAACGAGTTTGGATTGCTATGGCACTTGCACAAGAAACGGAAATTATCTTCCTTGATGAACCGACAACCTACTTAGATATGGCACATCAACTAGAGGTTTTAGAACTTTTACAAAAATTGAATGTAGAACAAGAACGTACAATTATCATGGTTCTTCATGATTTAAACCAAGCAGCTCGTTTTGCTGACTATATTATCGCCCTAAAGGATGGAGAAATCGTGAAGGCTGGAGGTTGTGAAGAAGTTATCACTCGCGATGTACTAAAAAAAGTATTCCATATCGATGCTGAAATCGGACGCGACCCTCGAACAAAGAAACCAATGTGTATCACATATAATTTATTAAAGGAGAATAAAAATGAAAAAAATATTGATTCCCTTCGTGCTGTTATTGGTGCTAATCATTAGTGCTTGCAGCAATGGAGCAACAGAAGAAAAGACTAACTCAACTTCAAAGGAAAGCAAATCTGGAACAATTACTTACCAATCTGAAACTGGACCGGTTGAAGTACCAGCTAATCCAAAACGCGTCGTTTTACTCTCCGGTTTCACTGGTAATGTTATCGATTTAGGCGTAAATGTCGTGGGTGTAGATGTCTGGTCTAAGAATAACCCTACTTTCAAGAATGAATTAAAAGATGTTGCAGAAGTATCTGATGAAAACCTAGAAAAGATTATTGAATTAAACCCAGATTTAATCATTGGACTATCCAATATTAAAAACATTGATAAATTAAAAGAAATTGCACCTACTGTAACATATACATGGGGAAAATTAGATTACTTAACACAGCATATCGAAATTGGAAAGCTTTTAAACAAAGAGAAGGAAGCCCAAGCTTGGGTTGATGACTTCAAAAAACGCGCGGAAGCTACTGGGGAAGAGATCCGTGCAAAAATTGGCGAAGATGCTACTGTATCCGTTATCGAAGCTTATGACAAAAATCTTTATGTATTCGGAAATAACTGGGCACGCGGAACTGAAATCCTATATCAGGCAATGAACTTGAAAATGCCTGAAAAGGTAAAGGAAATGGCATTGAAATCAGGCTATTATGCGATTTCGGCAGAGGTACTTCCAGAGTATGCCGGAGACTATGTAATCCTAAGTAAATACGCAGAGGCTGATTCTTCTTTCCAGGAAACAGAAACGTACAAGAATATTCCTGCTGTTAAAAATAATCATGTATTTACAATGGAGGGAAATGGCGCCTCCTTCAGTGATCCAGTCACACTAGAGAAGCAATTGGCGTTCTTCAAAAAATCATTTTTAGGTGAATAATATTTTCCATAGAGGGATTCTTATTTTAAAGAATTCCTCTTCCCTATTTTATGAAGGAGAAGATGAGAGACAAATGACAAAAGAAAATGAACATTCCATCCCCTTTGCCTATAAAATAGCGGCCGGACTGCTTGTTTTTGCCGGTATGTTTATTGCTGCCATGGTATTTGGCGCCGCAAATGCGACTACCAAGGATGTGTGGCTTGCTCTTACTTCCGATGTAAAAAATGATGCCACTTTGATGCTGCGTGAAATCCGCTTTCCGAGGGCAGTGGCAGCAGTTTTTGTCGGGGCAGCACTGGCCGTTTCAGGTGCCATTATGCAAGGGCTAACAAGGAATCCACTTGCTGATCCTGGTCTTCTTGGATTAACGGCAGGTGCAAATGCTGCGCTCGCCATAATCGTTGCCTTTATCCCTTCAACAAATTATTTTGGTGTCATGATTGCTTGTCTTATTGGAGCAACTGTTGGCACAATGATGGTTTTTGGTATTGGTATTATCAAAAAAGGCGGCTTTTCTCCACTCCGAATTGTCTTAGCTGGAGCAGCTGTTTCTGCCTTCCTTTACGCAGTTGCGGAGGGGGTTGGTATTTATTTTAAAATATCCAAAAATGTTTCAATGTGGACTTCAGGAGGGCTAGTTGGAACGTCATGGAGCCAACTTCAAGTAATCATTCCTTTTATTATTATTGGGATATTAGTTTCTCTGCTTCTCTCCAGGCAGCTTACCATACTTAGTTTAAATGAGGAAGTTGCCGTTGGCTTAGGCCAAAAAATAACTCACATAAAGACGGTTCTATTTATTGTCATAATTCTCTTAGCTGGTGCTTCTGTTGCACTTGTTGGAAATATGACTTTTATCGGTTTAATGGTTCCGCATGTAGTTCGAGCAATGGTTGGGACTGATTATCGTTTTATTATTCCGATGTCAGCTATTTCTGGGGCCACTTTCATGCTTTTTGCCGATACACTTGGTCGCACCATCAATTCACCTTATGAAACTCCTGTAGCAGCTATTGTTGCAACGATAGGCTTACCTTTCTTTCTGATTATTGTTCGTAAAGGAGGCAAAGCATTTTCATGATTCAAGCTTCTTTACTAAAAAAACAACGCATTCTTCTCTGTATTTTACTTATGCTTATTACGTTTACTACCGTTATCGGCATGGGCTTGGGTGATGCTCCTTTATCCTATGATAGACTGATTCCAACGCTTCTCGGTCATGGCACATTTAAAGAAGAATTTGTGTTATTTTCTATTCGCCTGCCGCGAATAATTATTACGTTGCTAGCAGGTATGGCACTTTCCTTATCTGGTGCTATTTTACAGGGGATCACACGTAATGATTTAGCTGACCCTGGTATTATTGGGATTAATTCTGGCGCAGGTATCGCCATTGCCACTTTCTTTTTATTTTTCCCGATCGAAGCAGGTTCATTTGTTTATATGCTTCCACTTGTTGCTTTTTTCGGTGCAATCCTTACAGTTTGCTTAATCTACGTATTTTCGTATAACAAGAATACGGGCCTGCAGCCAGTAAAATTAGTGTTAGTTGGAATCGGATTTTCAATGGCACTCTCCGGAGCCATGATTGTTCTAATTTCATCTTCTGAACGCGAAAAAGTAGATTTTATTGCCAAATGGTTAGCAGGGAATATTTGGGGAACTGATTGGCCTTTTATTTGGGCACTTCTCCCATGGTTAGTTATCCTTATACCAGTCACTTTATACAAAGCCAATCGTTTGAATCTTCTGGGACTAAATGAGCCTGTAGCCATTGGTGTTGGTGTATCGATTGAAAAGGAACGCGTCATTTTACTTTTAACAGCCGTTGCCCTAGCAGCTTCCGCTGTTTCTGTTACTGGAGGAATTACCTTTATCGGATTGATGGCTCCACATATGGCAAAAGCGTTAGTTGGACCGAGAAATCAACTATTTATTCCGCTCGCAATTCTTATTGGCGGCTGGCTCTTACTGTTTGCAGATACAATCGGACGGAACCTCATTGAACCCAATGGTATTCCAACTGGTATTATTGTCGCATTAATCGGCGCGCCATATTTTATGTATTTATTACTAAAAAAATAAGAAAAAAGATGGTACGGTATTTTTGCCATCTTAGATGCAGTAGATAAAGCTCCTTGAAAAATGTTCATTCTCAAGGGGTTTTATTGTTTTTTTATACTAATTGCCCTTATTAGCCAGAAAAACATCTATATATTTATAATCATTAACTTAAGTCTGTAAAAAGGTCTGAAAATTGCTATTATATATAAAATTTTAATATATTTAGATACAAAAAATATCACTTATAGTAAAATAACATAAAGGGAACGCAGTAACTTAGCTATGATATAAAAATACAAATTAGGATGTGATAGAAAGCGGGAGGAGGATCCAAGCCTTGCCGGATATTTATACGTATGATAGGATCGTATTCTTCCAAAATGAAAGTTTTATAAATAAATTCTATATGGGCGTAGTGTGCAAAAATAGTTATAGAAGGAATGTCATCATGAATAATTTAACGTCAAAAAAGGTTGCTATTTATTTTACTCTTATTTATGTCCTTTCCCATATAGTGTACTTATATTTATTTAGAAATGATGAATGGATGCTAACATTAGGGGGAGACATCTTCCAAATTGCAGCACCAATTGTCTCAGCCTTTTGGTTATTCAAGAGATACTTGAAGGGAAAGAGCAGCGATCGAAAATTTTGGTTATTTCTCTCTGTGGCAATCTTATGTTATGCCCTCGCAGAGATTTTCTGGTCCTATTATGAAATATTTCTAAAAATTGAACCTCCAATTCCATTTATTTCTGATCTTTTTTGGAATTTCATGAATTTATTTCTTTTCATTGCGTTGATTTATCAAATAGTTAAAAACTATAAGTCATTGCGATTATTTCAAATGGTTTATGATACATTAATCGTGATTGTAGTGGCAATTTCCACAAGCTGGGAATTTATCATGAATCCAGTGCTTCAAGGTTCAGTTAATCAAGAACTTTTATATAAAATAACGCTTGCTAGTTATCCAGTTGGGGATTTGGTGGTTCTCTTTGGTCTTCTCTGTATCTTTAATGCTAAAACTATAAAATGGTCATCAAAAGTGTTTTTGTTCATTTTCTGTGGAGTGTGCATTTCTTTAATCGCTGATACTTGGTCTCTATACCTTTTTTCTGAAGACCTGTACTCAAATGGTCATCCTGTCGACCTTTTATGGATAATCGGAGTATTTATGATTGGAATTTCTAGCTTTTACTCAAAGGGGTACGCAGTTGTTCCGGCGAGTTTAGAAAACATTGAAGAAAATTCAGGGAGAAATCAGAAAAAGTATTTCTTATCTTCATGGTTATGGGCACCTTATATAGGTGCGGTTATTTTACTTCCTACTATGTATCAAGAGAAGGGGATTACTAGTATAACCATTGGACCTATAATATCCATTTTGCTTATCATTTTTCGCCAAATTTTCACCTTGGTCGAAAACCAGAAACTGTTGGAAGAGTTAACGAAACTAAACACTGAACTGGAACAAAAGGTACAACAAAGAACGCTGCAAATGTTTGAAAAAAATCAGCAACTTGAGGAATCGTTAAAAAAAATAGAATACTTAGCTTATCATGACTCCTTAACAGGCTTACCCAATCGAAGGTATTATGACGATTACTTAAATAATGCATTGCTCCATGCCAAAGATAATGATGAAGAGGCAGCGGTTCTTTTTTTAGACCTGGATCGATTTAAAATGATAAATGATACATTAAGTCATTCTGTCGGCGACCTTTTATTGCAGGAGGTAACGAAACGGCTTCTTGCATGTGTAGGTGATGCTGGTATTATCTGCAGGCAAGGCGGGGATGAATTTTTAGTTTTATTGCCGCAAGCCGACCGGGTAAAAGCAACTGCTGTAGCAGAGAAAATCCTTGAATCCTTGAAAAAGGAATTTCAAATCAATGATCATGAGTTATTCGTTACGTCAAGCATCGGCATATGTATGTATCCTGATCATGGCGAGGAACCAGGTGTTTTGATTAAGAGAGCTGATATAGCTATGTATGCCGCAAAAAAAGAACGTAGAAACCAATACATGTTCTTTGAGTTATCCATGGACAAGGAAACCCATGCAGTTCTTGATATAGAAAAGGATCTTCGATATGCATTGGATAGAAATGAATTCAGACTAGTATATCAACCTTTGATTCATATCCAAACTGGTAAAATGGTTGGGGCGGAGGCACTCATTCGCTGGCAGCATCCTGTCAGAGGATGGGTGTCCCCTCAGGAGTTTATACCTGTTGCGGAGGAAACTGATTTTATCATTCCAATGGGCCTTTGGGTCCTAGAAACAGCCTGCAAACAATGGATGGATTGGAGAGATAAAGGATTTCCGCCGATTACCGTTGCCGTTAATATCTCTATTAATCAATTTTTGCATCCAAATTTCCTGAATGATGTTCGCGCAGTAATAAGAAAAACAGGAATAGAGCCGGAATATCTGGAGCTGGAGATTACTGAGAACATCCCTTTTGTTAGCGGCCGGGCTACAGAATTTCTCGAAGAGCTTAAACATATGGGAGTAAGGATTAGCATCGATGACTTTGGTACTGGATATAGCTCACTGCAGTATCTCAAAAAACTCCCGATTCATAAATTAAAAATTGATCGATTATTTATAAAGGAGCTCCCCAATGACCTGAATGATGCGGCCATTGTTCGAACAGTTATTGCAATGGCCCAGCACATGAATCTTGAGGTTGTTGCGGAGGGTGTTGAAACGAAAGAACAACTAACGTTTCTGCAAGAGAACCTTTGTCATATTGTCCAAGGCTATCTCTTCAGCAAACCACTAACTGTTGAAGAATTTGAAGATCAATTTTCAAGTATTGGAATGCTAGTGAACAAGTCGGGAATTCCGGCTGCAGAACTCTAACATCAATTGGACAAGAAGTTTCGTTTATAGAAATCACTCAAAAGGGTAGGTGCTGCTGACAGTGGGCGCTTACCCTTTTCTTTTAATGATTGCTTTTATAATTAATCTAAGGTACTTCATTAATATTAAGCCAGAAACCTATAAAAGGTCCGAAAATTTCTATTACATATAAAAATTTAATATATTTGGATACAAAAAATATCATTTATAGTAAAATGGCATAAAAGGCACGTAATTACTCGGCGACCATATAAAAAAGCAAAATAAATGAGATCTTATTATGAGGCATAGCCCTTAACTATTTCATGAAAAATAGCCCGATATCCTTGATTTCGAAAAATGTCCATATCGTATAAAACACAGACTTTCCTTGCTTTTCCGCATTCTAGTGATGCTTTGGACTCCCAGATAAATTTCGGCACTATGGATAATACAAAATGAACCGCTGATTTTTTTCGAGTCTTTCTACATATAACAAAGTCGCATTCTTATGAAATGTAGGTACTGTAAATAAACTTCACCCAAGTACAGTGTGCAAAAAATAGTATAGAAGGAATGTCATCATGAATAATTTAACATCAAAAAAAATTGCTATTTATGTTGCTTTTACCCACATCGTTTCTTATATAGTGTACTTATATTTATTTAGAGATAATGAATGGATGCTAACATTAGGGGGGAATATCTTCCAAACTTTAGCGCCAATTCTCTCAGCATTTTGGTTATTTAAAAGGTACCTAGAGGGAGAGGGTAGTGATCGAAAATTTTGGCTATTTCTCTCTATAGCAATCTTATGCCATATCATCTCAATGATTTTCTGGAGTTATTATGAAATATTTCTAAAAATAAAGTCTCCATCTCTATCAATATTTTACTTATTTTGGAACATGATGAATTTATTTCTCTTCACCGCAGTTTGTTACCCAATAGTTAAAAACTATAAGTCATTGCGATTAGTTCAAATAATTTACGATACATTAATCGTGATTGTAGTGGCAACCTCCGCGAGTTGGGAATTTATCCTTAGTCCGATACTTCAAGGTTCAGCTAATCAAGGGCTTTTATATAAAATAGTGAGTGTCAGCTACCCAATTGGTGATTTAGTAATCCTCTTTGGTTTACTCTGTATGTTAAATTCTAAGGCTATCAAACTGTCTTCAAAAGTTTTTTTGTTCATTTTCCTTGGAATATGCAGTTTTTTAATTGCTGATACCCGGTATCTATATCTTCTTTCTAAAGGGTTGTACTCAACTGGGAATCTGATTGACCCCTTATGGTCAATCGGAATATTTATGATTGGAATTTCTACTTTTTACTCAAAGGGTCACACGGTCATTATACAAGGTGCAGCAAGCGTTGAAACAACTCCATGGAGAAATCGGAAAAGGTATTTTTTATCTTCACGGTTATGGGCACCCTACATAGGTGTAATTACTTTATTTCTTATTATGTTTTATCAAGAGAAGGGGATTACTAGTATAACCATTGGATCTATGATTTCCATTGTGCTTATCATTTTTCGCCAAATTTTCACCTTGGCTGAAAATCAAAACCTGTTGGAAGAGTCAATGAAATTAAACATTGAACTGGAACAAAAGGTACAACAAAGAACGCTGCAAATGTTTGAAAAAAATCAGCAACTTGAGGAATCGTTAAAAAAAATAGAATACTTAGCTTATCACGACTCCTTAACAGGCTTACCCAATCGAAGGTATTATGACGATTACTTAAATAATGCATTGCTCCATGCCAAAGATAATGATGAAGAGGCAGCGGTTCTTTTTTTAGACCTGGATCGATTTAAAATGATAAATGATACATTAAGTCATTCTGTCGGCGACCTTTTATTGCAGGAGGTAACGAAACGGCTTCTTGCATGTGTAGGTGATGCTGGTATCATCTGCAGGCAAGGCGGGGATGAATTTTTAGTTTTACTGCCGCAAGCCGACCGGGTAAAAGCAACTGCTGTATCAGAGGAAATCCTTGAATCCTTGAAAAAGGAATTTCAAATCAATGATCATGAGTTATTCGTTACGTCAAGCATCGGCATATGTATGTATCCTGATCATGGCGAGGAACCAGGTGTTTTGATTAAGAGAGCTGATATAGCTATGTATGCCGCAAAAAAAGAACGTAGAAACCAATACATGTTCTTTGAGTTATCCATGGACCAGGAAACCCATGCAGTTCTTGATATAGAAAAGGATCTTCGATATGCATTAGATAGAAATGAATTCAGACTAGTATATCAACCTTTGATCCATATCCAAACTGGTAAAATGGTTGGGGCGGAAGCGCTCATTCGCTGGCAGCATCCTGTCAGAGGATGGGTGTCCCCTCAGGAGTTTATACCTGTTGCCGAGGAAACTGATTTTATCATTCCAATGGGCCTTTGGGTCCTAGAAACAGCCTGCAAACAATGGATGGATTGGAGAGATAAAGGATTTCCGCCGATTATCGTTGCCGTTAATATCTCTATTAATCAGTTTTTGCATCCAAATTTCCTGAATGATGTTCGCGCAGTAATAAGAAAAACAGGAATAGAGCCAGAATACCTGGAGCTGGAGATTACTGAGAACATCCCTTTTGTTAGCGGCCGGGCTACAGAATTTCTCGAAGAGCTTAAACATATGGGAGTAAGGATTAGCATCGATGACTTTGGTACTGGATATAGCTCACTGCAGTATCTCAAAAAACTCCCGATTCATAAATTAAAAATTGATCGATTATTTATAAAGGAGCTTCCCAATGACCTGAATGATGCGGCCATTGTTCGAACGGTTATTACAATGGCCCAGCACATGAATCTTGAGGTTGTTGCGGAGGGTGTCGAAACGAAAGAACAACTAGCATTTCTGCAAGGGCATCTTTGCCATATTGCGCAAGGCTATCTTTTCAGTAAACCACTAACTGTTGAGGAATTTGAAGATCAATTTTCAAGTACTGGGGTGTTAGTGAACAAGTTGAGAATTCCGGCTGCAGAACTCTAATGTTGATTGGACAAGGGGCCTGCTCGATTCCGTTTATAGAACTCATTCAAAAGGGTAAGACACTACTAGCAGTAGACGCTTACCCTTTTTCTTTTAATTTCACTGTTACTTATGATACAGTTCACCTTAATGTGTTAAACGGGGATTCCTGACAGAAAAATAGCTTATCCTAAAGGGTAAGCCTGATCCTTATAAAAATATTTATTTTTGGTAGTAAGGAGGGATTCGCAGCCACTCATGCCGCCCCAATTACGATCACATCCTGATCCCCCATTATGATTTCTCCCTCTTGTGCGGAAAGTCTACTGAAAACCCACGAAAATCACGATATCCAAAAGCCGGGCCTGGATACCCAGATTGAATCCAGCCAAGCGGAAAATACTCTACTCTCCTATAATCAGGCGGCAACAGACGTGTTGTTCCATACGCAGCCCATTCTGAATGATAACCGAACATGGTAAGCTGGCTTAGTGCGTCTATCATATTACGAATAAGTCCTGGGTTATTTTGATAAGGTGCAGGTAAGCTTCCGAGATCGATTTTAAGCTGCTCTAAAAGGTCCATTGCTCTTAATCGGTCACCTCGTAAAAGGGCTGCAAATGCCCCGCCTCCAGGAAATGCCCAAATATTGAGAGGGTATTTTACCTGACCCGACCGGATTAATTGAATAGCTGCAGCATCTAGCAATTGTACTGTTGATTTTGACATTGAGGTATTAATTAGATTTAGTTGCAGTTTTATTGGATTGGTTAGGGAATGCTCTAATGTCCAAATGATATACTCATAAACCTTTAAATCCAGCACCCCTGTCCCTTGTACAGCTCCTGATGCCGCAGTCAAAAGAGGATTGGGGATAATTGCATGAACAAGCGCCTGGAAGGTTGCCTTGATATGCAAATCAAAGATTCCATTGTCTACTCTGGCTTGCGATATCTTGTTCACCTCCTTATAAGATTTAAAAATCATTTATTTCCTTCTCTCATCTTATTTAGATGTTTGTCTTTCTATGTCAGAAAGTCATTTGTATTTTGATTTATAAGCACAAACTGAAATCATTGGCCTGCAATAAACATGATCACAAAGAGAAAAAGGACATCTCACATGAGACGTCCTTTTTCGTTTAGATTATTTTTTGACTTCAACCGTGGTCTTACCAACCACTAAAAATTGATTATCTATATATCCTCGGAATTCAAGATTCACTTCACCTGTAGTCCAAACAAATTCTTCGCGATTAAATTTAAAATGGCCTTTTTCAGCTTGATTTTGTAGACCTTTATTACCAGCTGCAGCTGATACCCCATTTAACATTACAGAGGAAACATCAAATAAAAACGATTGATATTCCACTGGTAATGTTGCTTTCACAGTAAAGATTCCTTTATTCCCTTTAATCACTTTTGGCAATATCTCAAGGGTAACCGGAATATAGACGGTAAATGTTTTTTCTACCACAGTTGACAGCCCGACAGCATCTGTCACTTTAATGCTAAGCTTATACTCACCTGGTTGATCTAAAGTAATCTGGTCACCTTTTTTATAAGAATTACCATTAAGTGTAACTTCTTCTACAGCTATCCCTGAAAGGTTATCATCCGCATAGTAATTCAATGTAAAATTCGCACCAAGCTCATATTCTCCTTCTAGTTGAACAGAAACTGTTGGCGCAGTTTTATCAATTTTTACCTCTGCTGTTTTAACTTCCTCTTTGTTGCCTGCTGTATCAACCGAGTAATAGGAAATCTTATTGATTCCTTCTTTCTCTACCACAAAGGAGATTCCCTCTATATATTCCGAGCCGTTAATGGAATAATACGTCTTTGCTACTCCGCTGTTTTCATCTTCTGCTGTTAAAACTACCGTTACATCCTTATTTACCCATGTTTCCGGGACACTAGATGAAGTATTTGGCGCAGTTTTATCAATTTTTACTTCTGCCGTTTTAACTTCCTCTTTGTTGCCTGCTGTATCAACCGAGTAATAAGCAATCTTATTGATTCCTTCTTTCTCTACCACAAAGGAGGTTCCCTCTGTATATTCTGAGCCGTTAATGGAATAATACGTCTTTGCTACCCCGCTGTTTTCATCTTCTGCTGTTAAAACTACCGTTACATCCTCATTTACCCATGTTTCCGGGGCACTAGATGAAGTATTTGGCGCAGTTTTATCAATTTTTACCTCTGCCGTTTTAACTTCCTCTTTGTTGCCTGCTGTATCAACCGAGTAATAAGCAATCTTATTGATTCCTTCTTTCTCTACCACAAAGGAGGTTCCCTCTGTATATTCTGAGCCGTTAATGGAATAATACGTCTTTGCTACCCCGCTGTTTTCATCTTCTGCTGTTAAAACTACCGTTACATCCTCATTTACCCATGTTTCCGGGACACTAGATGAAGTATTTGGCGCAGTTTTATCAATTTTTACCTCTGCCGTTTTAACTTCCTCTTTGTTGCCTGCTGTATCAACCGAGTAATAGGAAATCTTATTGATTCCTTCTTTCTCTACCACAAAGGAGATTCCCTCTGTATATTCTGAACCGTTAATGGAATAATACGTCTTTGCTACCCCGCTGTTTTCATCTTCTGCTGTTAAAACTACCGTTACATCCTCATTTACCCATGTTTCCGGGGCACTAGATGAAGTATTAGGCGCAGTTTTATCAATTTTTACCTCTGCCGTTTTAACTTCCTCTTTGTTGCCTGCTTTATCGATAGAGTAATAGGAAATCTTATTAATTCCTTCCTTCTCTATTACAAAGGAGGTACCCTCTACATATTCTGAGCCGTTAATGGAATAATACGTTTTGGCTACTCCTGCTTCATTATCTGTTGCTTCAAGTGTAATCAATTGATTTTCATTAACCCATTGTGCCGGTGCATTCATTTTTGTTTCCGGCGCCTGAGTATCAATAATTAATTTAGCAATTACGGTCTCTGATGGTTTAGATTCCCCAAATGAGTTACTGTAAGCTGTCACATAATATTCATGATTTGCGTACGAAAGGTTTTGAACCTCGTATGATAGATTGTTCAGGTTCTTAACCAAAAGAACTGGTTTTCCTTCAATAATTTCATATACATTGTAACCATTTGCATATGTGACAAAATCCCATGAAATTCGTGCACTTGTTCCACTTAATAATTTCAGGGAAACGGTTGGTGATTCCATAATAGGATACACAATCTTTTGATCAAAGCGTTCAGATGGAACCGACTCGCCAAAGCGGTTACTATATGCTGTTACTTCAAACGAATGGATATCCTCCGTTAAATTATAAACTTTATAGCTTAAGGCAGATCCTTTGTAAATTAATTCCCTATTATCGCCATTCATCTTGTAAACCCGATATCCATCTGCCCATGTTACAGCCTTCCAGGTAAGGTTAATATTATTAGCATTAAAGATACTTCCACTTACAGTTGGGGCCTGCATGATTGGCCAAGTTAGGTTAAACTCCAGTGCGCTGCCCTCCGGAGACTCGCCAAAGCGGCCGCTGTAAGAGTGCACCACATATTCATAATCACCTTCTGGCATATTTGTGAATATAGCTGTGGTCCCCGTTACTGTCTGTTTTAAAATCTTTTGTCCATCGACAATCTGATAGACTCTATACTCCTTTGCATAAGCAGATGAATTCCATTTTAAGACTATATCATTACCGTTTGTAATCGTTTTTGTAAGATTACCTGGAGCCTGCATGATCGGCCAAGTTAGATTAAACTCCAGTGTGCTCCCTTCTGGAGACTCGCCAAAGCGATCACTGTAGGAATGCACCACATATTGGTAATTACCCTCCGGCATATTTGTAAATGTGGTTGGAGTTCCCATTGCTGTCTTTTTTAAAACCTTCTCTCCATCAACAACTTGATAGATCTTGTAAGCTGTGGCATAAGGTACTACGTCCCAGCTTAACGTTATATCATTTCCATTTGGAATGCTGTGCGTCAAATTTTGCGGCTTTGCCATAACAGGGAAGTCTATGGAGCCCTTTACTTCTGCTTCATTAGGGGACTCCCCTAAAAGGAGTGAGTAAGCTCTGATTACAAAATTGAACTCCCCTTCCGGCATATCTACAAAAGTTGTATTTGTACTTGTAACTGTACGTTTTAATACTTCTACCCCAGCGATTACTTGATAAATATTATAGCTAGCGGCGTATTGTACAGAGCCCCATTTCAATGTAAGGTTATTTCCATTTGAAATACTATAATATACATTCTCAGGTGCTGATAATGTCTGGCTACTTAAGGTTACTTCTATAGGAGTACCTTCTTTTGATTCACCAAAACGAGTGGAATAAGAGTAAATCTCATATTTATAAACACCTGGCTGCACATTAGAGTAAGAAGCAGTTGTACCTGTTACATTATTTTTCAACACTTTCTGCCCACCCACAATTTGGTAGACTTTATAACTTGTTGCATATTCAACAGAATTCCAGCTTAATGTGAAAGAAGTTGGGCTTATAGTAGTTTGAATAACATTTGCCGGCGGAGCCATCTTTGGATAAACTAAGGAAATTTTAACACTGGTTCCCTTTTCTGATTCACCAAAACGACTGCTATAAGAATAAATTTCGTATATAGTATCTCCTTCTGAGAGGTTAGTGAGTGTGACAGTAGGATTTGATACTGTTGCTTTTAATACTTTCTTCCCATCGATAACTTGATAGACTTTATAGCTTGTTGCATACCCTACAGAATCCCAGTTGAGAACAATATCATTCCCATTCTTAATTTCGTATTTAGCACTTTCTGGTGCACTCAAACTGATTTGCTCAAGAGTAAAAGAAACTTGTGCTGCATCCTCTGATTCTCCAAAACGGGTACTATTTGCATGAACTTCAAATTGATAATTTCCCGCTGGCATATTGGTAAAGGTTACAGATGTTCCTGTTACTGTATTTTTCAAGACTTTTTGTCCATCAATTATTTGATAGACTTTATAATTTACAGCATTCTCCGAAGTACTCCAATTTAAAACAATGTCATTTCCGTTTTGAATTTTATAAGAAAGTTCTTCAGGAGGATAGATCTTTACAGTATCAATGCTAAAGGATACTTTAGACCCTGCTTCAGACTCCCCAAAACGGTCACTATAGGAATGAACTTCATATTCGTAATTACCGGCTTTAAGCATTGAGTACGTGACTGTTTTTCCTGTTACTGTGCTTTTTAAAGTTCTTTCTCCATTATTCAATTCGTAAACTTTATACCCGGTTGCATATGGGGCGGCTTCCCAATTCAAAACTACATCATTTATGTTTTGAATTTTATAAGTTACGTTACTTGGCGGTGCCATAACAATTGGACCTATCGTTAAGGAAACTTGGCTGCCTTCTGTAGATTGTCCAAAACGGTCACTATAGGAATAAACCTTATAAGTATAGTCCCCCGCCGGTAAGTTGCTGAACGTAACACTTGTTCCGGTTACTGTCTTTTTCAATTCAAGCTGTCCGTCAATATCCTCATAGATCCTATAGCTAGTGGCGTAATCTGCAGCCTGCCATTTTAAATTAACATCCGTGCCATTTGTAATTGTAAAGGAAAGATTTGACGGCTGCTTCATCTCCGGATGGGTTACTTCTACTTTGACAGGGGCAGCATCAGGGGATTCCCCGTAAAGAGCATGATAGGCAGAGACAGAGTAGGTATATAAGCCTTCTGCTGAATTTACTTTGATGTAAGTTGTTGCTGTGGTTGATGTTAAAAGTGTTCTTTCCCCTGATCCTGAAATTTGATAAATATTGTACTTTTGAGCATATTGGGATGAGCCCCAGCTAAGAACAATATCGTTACCATTTTGGATAGTTCCCTTTAGTGCTGACGGTGCCTGCATTTCAGGGTAAACAATTTCTGCATTTACCGGTGCAGAAGGACCAGATTCCCCTTCACTGGTTAAAGTTGAAACAACATATTTATGGAATCCTTCTGGAAGATCATTTAGGCTGTAGCTTATTGCCGTTGTACTTCCTAGCAGAATGATCTGCCCGTCCTTAATTTCATAAACCTTATATCCAGTTGCTCCAAATACTGCACTCCATGTCAGCTTTCCATCATCAGGTGTTATTGATTGAAAAGCTAGATTACTAGGAGGCAGCATACTGCTGTTAGCAGATACGATTGTTTGTCCAATCGGAAAAACCAATTGGTACATAAGCATCATCACTACTAAAAAAGCCTGAATACTAAACATTTTTTTAACCATACAATGGTCCTACCTTTCGTGTAAAAAAGGCAAATAAAAAAGAACCCGAAGAAGGTTCATAGAAACGTTTACCTATGACTTCTTGTGGTAACCGGCTGCCATCCACATTTAATCTTATGTGGTTCAGGCCCATAGCTTTGCGTCTCACAGTTTCCCATGATTTGCCCTTTTCACTTTTTAAATAAAATAATTTTTGGTCTCAATCCAGTTTTCTGATTATGTTCAAGAACAGTTTATTTGATACCACCCCATTTTAAATATAATCTATATAGATTAAGTATAATATATATAGATGATTACTATCTATTAGAAAAACTTGGATTTAGGACAAATCTCAATACATGATACAGATTGATTCATTTCATTTGCGCATTCCCTTACATATAAAGGGTGCGCTATTCATTATTGGGAAATCAACTATTTCTTCTTCATTCTTGATCTTATGTATATATAAACCAAAAAAAGAGAAGTTATCCTGTACTTCTCTTCTAGGTTAAATTCATTCTCTAATTATCATGTGATTATATTAGAGAACCTCATTCATTTATCGTACGTTTCATCGTTACATGTTAACAGGCGGTTTTTATAAATATTTAAAAATAGAGCACACCTATTTTTACATTAATTAGAAATCGTCGCTTTCTTGTGTATCCAACTCATCAGGTTAACGTTAACTGTAAGAATACATATATAGAAGAAAATGCTGTACAGCAGCTTCCAGCCTTTGTAAGTAAATAACGAAAAATATTGTTCAGAAATCCATTCCATTAGGACAAGTACAGCGGTTCCGAGGATAACAAAATTAGACTTTTTCATCTTCCAAACTAAGAAAAAGTGCATAAATATATAGATCGTTACAGGATAGGTTACTACCTCTAAGAGGAAATCAAACAATTCACCGTTGTTTCGATCAATGGTATCATATAAATCAACTGGTTTTATTGCCAATATAAACTCAAGTAAAGAAGTAAGGTATACATTAAATAAAATTAGCGCTAACGCTTCAGTTAATCTCATTATACGGTGCTTTTTATAAATATAAAGAGCTAGACCTACAGTTAAAATGGTAATTACTAAGGTGTACATCTCATTTTTATCAAAGGTAACAGGCTTTATGGGATTATAAAAATTATGAAACATCTCCTCGATCATTTTCATTGTTTTCTCCTTCTATATGAATTCTCCTAGACAACTTTCTCATGAAAATTATCGCAGCTATAGTGGTTGCCAAATTGTAAAACTGGGTAATCAGTAAAGGAATCCAATATGGACCACGTATTATGAGGATACCCACTTCAACATCCACTAGTATTAACACTTCGTATCCTATTAACCAAAGAATCAACAACCCAAAACAGATGATTTTCGACTTTTTTGTTTTAAATAAAGTAAGTACAAATACAAACAATAGAGGATACATAATAATAAAATGGATTATCAGGATTGCGAACGGTAAATACTTTTCCGTTAAATCCAAGGAAGAATACCCTGCCAAATAAAAGGCAAATGCCCAAGTGTTAAAGCCTAGAAAAAAGAATGTTACACTAAAAATCTCCAACCAATGAAAATAAGGAGAAAGGGAGAATACTTTTTTGATCAAATATACAGTAATAAAAACACTTAGTGCTAAAACGAAAAGCAGCATATATGGACCTCAATTAGAATGAAATTTTTTGGAGTTATTTTATGTAATAATATGAAGAATATACTAATGAAAAACTACTGAATTGAATCCAAAAAAAGCAAGGCTTAATGCCTAGCTCAATTTATATTACAATTAGAAATCACTTTAACACAAAAGATGGATGGATTTCCTTTTACTTTAAGGTCTTTAATTACTGTTACAGCATCACCGTCATTTAAAACATTTTTAGCACCTTTGATAATTTTTTGACCTTCACTATTTTCAGTTTCTAATTCTAAAGCCCATTCATATGCATATTCTGGACAAACAAAAAGACTTCCATCTCCATAAGTATATATTGGATAACATCTTGGGCAATTTAGCAAATTAGACATAATTGCCTTCCTCCATCATTTAGTACTTTTGATAGAATAGATGTTTAATAAACATAAAAACCTTATATTTTCATAATACAGTTCATTGTAACGTATTTAGCGATGAAATTTATAAAAAGTCTACATTTAGCCCTCCAAATTTATTGTTATTTTAGGCCAAGACAACAATGACTTTACCGTTATTGTATCAATTTTAGTACAAGGAACCTTTACATATTTCCAAGACACTTGATAATTCAGAAATGTAAATTTCCATTTATAAGCAAGTACATTCATTCTTATCTGTAATTGCCTATATAGAACTGAACCGAGCATTTCTCTTGACGAAATAATAAATTCTATATAATAATTGATATTGAATTATAATTATTATAGTTAAGCAGAACATTTCTCTTGACTAAAAGTAACTTCTATATAATAATAAATATTAAATTATAATTATTATAGTTAATTAGGGTTTTTACTGTATCCCTAAACAAACTATTTATAATTCTCAAACCACATTTAGGAGGAAGAGTAATTATGTTTCTAATTGGAACTGAAGTAAAGCCATTCAAAGCATCAGCTTACCACAATGGTGAGTTTATCGAGGTTACTGAAGAAAACCTAAAAGGTAAGTGGAGTGTAGTTTGCTTCTATCCGGCAGACTTTACATTCGTGTGCCCAACTGAGCTTGAGGATCTGCAAAACCAGTACGAAACTCTAAAGGAACTTGGGGTTGAAGTGTATTCCGTTTCCACAGATAGTCATTTTACACATAAAGCATGGCACGATAGCTCCCCAGCTATTGGTAAAATCACTTACATCATGGTTGGTGACCCTACACAAACAATCACGCGCAACTTTGATGTGCTGGATGAATCAACAGGCTTTGCTGCTCGCGGTACGTTCATCATCGACCCAGACGGCATCATCCAAGCTGTTGAAATCAATGCAGACGGCATCGGCCGTGATGCAAGCATTCTTGTTAATAAGATTAAGGCTGCACAATATGTCCGCAACAATCCAGGTGAAGTTTGCCCGGCTAAATGGCAGGAAGGTGCTGCAACACTAAAGCCAAGCCTTGATCTTGTAGGAAAGATTTAAGGAGAACAATCAATGATACTAGATGCAGATATCAAAGCACAATTAGCCCAATATCTTCCACTGATGGAGGGCGATGTGCTGCTCAAAGTTAGCGCAGGATCCGATGACGTATCTCGTGACATGGTGGCTCTAGTGGATGAATTAGCCACCATGTCACCCCAAATTAAGGTAGAACAAACCCAATTACCGAGAACACCAAGCTTTAGTGTGAATCGTGTCGGCGAAGATACTGGGGTAACTTTTGCTGGTATCCCTTTAGGACACGAATTTACTTCATTAGTATTGGCTCTGCTGCAGGTTAGCGGAAGAGCTCCAAAGGTTGAGCAGAAGATAATTGATCAAATTAAAAGCATTAAAGGTGAATATCATTTTGAATCTTACATCAGCCTTAGCTGCCACAACTGTCCTGACGTTGTGCAGGCACTGAACTTGATGAGTATTCTCAATCCTAGTATTACACATACCATGATTGACGGTGCGGCATTCAAAGAAGAAGTAGAAAGCAAAGACATTATGGCAGTGCCATCTGTTTACCTAAATGCTGAATTCTTCAGCAGCGGCCGTATGACACTTGAAGAAATCCTTTCAAAGCTGGGTACCGCTCCGGATGCATCAGAGTTTGCTGATAAGGATCCATACGATGTGCTTGTTGTTGGCGGCGGCCCATCCGGAGCAAGTGCGGCAATCTATGCAGCACGCAAAGGCATTCGTACAGGTATTGTTGCTGAACGCTTTGGCGGTCAGGTTATGGACACTATGGGTATTGAGAACTTCATCAGTGTGAAATATACGGAAGGTCCTAAGCTCGTAGCAAGTCTTGAGGAGCATGTAAAGGAATACGGCATTGATGTAATGAACTTACAGCGTGCCAAACGTTTAGAAAAGAAGGACCTTATCGAACTTGAACTCGAAAACGGCGCTGTTCTAAAGAGCAAGACTGTAATCATTTCAACAGGTGCTCGTTGGCGCAACGTTGGTGTACCTGGTGAAGCAGAATTCAAGAACAAAGGTGTCGCATATTGCCCGCATTGTGACGGTCCTTTATTTGCAGGAAAGCACGTAGCGGTTATTGGCGGCGGCAACTCTGGTGTTGAGGCAGCGATTGACCTCGCAGGCATTGTAAAACATGTAACTGTTCTTGAGTTTATGCCAGAGCTGAAAGCCGATGCTGTATTACAAGAGCGTCTTTACAGTCTGCCTAACGTAACTGTTCTAAAGAATGTTCAAACAAAAGAAATTACCGGCACTGACAAGGTAAACGGTATTACTTACGTTGAGCGTGAGACAGGAGCAGTTCAGCATATTGAATTAGAGGGCGTGTTTGTTTTGATCGGTCTTGTACCAAATACGGATTGGCTAGGTGAAACAATTGAACGTACTCGCTTCGGTGAAATCGTTGTAGATCGCCATGGCGCTACGAACATCCCTGGTGTGTTTGCTGCAGGTGACTGTACGAATAGTGCATATAAGCAAATTATTATTTCTATGGGATCAGGTGCTACTGCAGCTTTAGGTGCATTCGATTATCTAATCCGAAATTAATGAAATTTTTGAAAGTCGCTTCGCTATCTGACCGATGGTAAAGCGACTTTCTTTCTTTTCTGGAGCTTGCCTCGTTCTGCAATTACGTATCCCGGTTGTAGTGCACTTACAAAAAATTTACGTCATTTGTGGTACGGTTCATTACGATTAATCCGAAACGCCCGATACACCTGCTCTAACAAAATCAACCGCATCAGCTGGTGGGGGAAGGTCATCCTTGAAAAAGATAAGGTATCATTCGCACGGTTCATTACATCCCTACTAAGACCTAGCGAACCCCCAATAATAAACGCAATTTTGCTTTTTCCATATGTAGCAAGACGATCTAAATCCTTAGCCAGCTCCTCAGATGATTTCATTTTCCCTTCAATAGCTAAAGCAATGACATGTGTATCATCACTGATTTTTTCAAGAATTCGGATTCCCTCCTTTTCCTTGACCATCAGCATCTCTGCTTCACTTAAGTTCTCAGGAGCTTTTTCATCCGGGAGCTCCACAATTTCTACCTTTGCATAGGAGGATAAGCGTTTTAAATACTCATCTATTCCTTGCTTTAAATATTTTTCCTTTAGTTTACCAATTGATATGATTGAGATATTCACAAAATTCCCACCTTACAAACACCTTATCCACAAAAGTTATCAACATATCCACACTTTTCATCCACAGGTTTTATTATTTTATTTCACTTGAGACGATATATTTCGCATCGTTTTGACAGTATTCACAGGTTTTTTTTTCATCTTCACTGTTGATAACATTGTGGATAACTGGAGCTACTTCAAATTCGTCTACAATGATATCTAATGCTAGCTCTACATGTTCCTGACAACAAGCAATATTCATTCTTTCACCTCACTTATCCACATGATAATATGATAAGAAAAACAAAGATGCCCTGAAACAGGAATGCGTTCTTATCTTATTAAAAAGAGAAGCAACACCATCCTTGTAAAGGGTGTTGATAACCTTATACCAGAGGTTGCATTTCCTTAAAGCACAGGCAAAAACAGGAGAGAAGCCTCTCCTGTTTTAATAATTTTCTTCAGCAAGCTTTACTTTTGCTGTTTTTTGCTGATTACCTCGATAGAAGACAATGTTCATTGTATCATTTATTTTCTTGCCGTATAGGATTGTACGGAACTCAATGATATCACGTACTGGTTTACCGTCAATTTCAACAATGACATCATATTCACGCAGTCCTTCTCTTGCAGCTGGAGACGGACTTCGCACATCTAGGATACATACACCTGCTGTTACATCGGCCGGCAGCTGCAATGTTTTATCCCAGTAGTAGGTAGGGATTTCGTTAAGTGAACGAAGCTCTACTCCTAGGTATGGGCGTTTTACCTTACCGGTCTTTTCTAGTTCATTAATAATAGGAAGCGCTCGTGAAATCGGAATAGCAAGGCCGATGCCTTCAACTGCCTCTGTAGCAATTTTCATCGAGTTAATGCCAATAAGCTGCCCATCTACATTCACAAGCGCCCCACCGCTATTTCCAGGATTGATTGCAGCGTCAGTTTGCAGTACCTCAACCTGCCAATCATAATGGCCATCATTATCTAAGTCTACAGGCAAGATACGTTCAGTAGCTGAAATAATTCCTTGTGTAACTGTTCCAGAAAATTCTAAACCGAGCGGATTTCCAATTGCGATAGCAGGTTCGCCGCGTCTCACCTTAGTAGAATCCCCAATCTCAACAACCTTTGCCGCATACTTCGCATCCATCTGTAATACAGCCAAGTCAGTTACAACATCGCTTCCTAAAATGTCTGCTGATACCTTTTTACCATCACTTAGGCTCACCTCAATGCGATTTGCCCCTTCTACAACATGATGATTTGTGACCACATACGCCTTTCCATCTGTCTTTTTATAAATCACACCTGAGCCGGTTCCTGCCTCAGCATCTTCCTCCGAGAAGCTGTCTCGCTGAATATTAATCACTCCAACAACAGCTGCTGATGCTTTATCCACAGCACCGACAAAGCCTGAACGAACATCTGTATTCGATGCGACGTTTTGCGTGAGCGGAGCCGCGTATGACTTCACTTCACTTGTTTTTGCTTGCGCCTGTACTTGTTCTTCATTTCGAGGCATGCTGAGTCTTGAAAAGGTTGGTACAGCAAAAGCAAACAAGGTAGCACCTACAAGCGCACCCGCTAAACCTGAAATTATAACATTTCTACTAAAACGCCCTGTTTTTCCTCTTCTTCGTTCCTTGCTTTCGTACTCATGCTCATCAAAAAAAGACATATTTGCTCACCTATCCTTCCGAAAACATCCATGATTCCCTCTTATTGTTCGCTAAAAGAGAGAATTATACATATTGAATTTTCGTTGGATTTTTAGGATCGGTGTCATGCAGCTGAAGAGCCCTTCCAATCTCAAATCCTTTCCCTTCAAGCACTTGAGAAACTGACAGCCGAGCTAGCTCTTTCATGTTATTATCCTGACTTAAGTGAGCTAAATAAATATGCTTTGTATTATCGGTAATCACGTCTGCCATTGCTAGAGCTGCATCCTCATTGGAAACGTGGCCAACATCACTTAAGATGCGCCGTTTTACACTCCACGGATAACGTCCCATTCGCAGCATCTCCACATCATGGTTACTTTCAAATATAAAGGCATCTGCCCCTTTAATAATGCCTTTCATCCGATCGCTTACATATCCTGTATCAGTAATAAGAGCAAGCTTTTTACCAGCATGATGAAATACATAGAACATTGGCTCAGCCGCGTCATGCGACACACCAAAGGATTCTACGTCTATATCTCCAAAGGATTGAACAGCACCAACAGGAAAAACAAATTTTTGCTCAGTCGGCACTTCACCAATGAGATGCTCCATTGCCTTCCATGTTTTTTCATTTGCGTAAATTGGCAATTTATATTTTCGTGCCAGCACACCAAGCCCTTTAATATGGTCGCTATGCTCATGTGTCACTAAAATCCCGGCAATATCTTTTATATCAGCACCTGCTTGTTTAAAAAGAGACTCTGCTGCTTTGCCGCTCAGCCCTGCATCAACTAAAAGCTTCTGCTTATCTGTTCCTACATATAACATATTTCCTGTACTTCCACTGGCAAGTACACTGAAACATAAACTCATTTCACTTCACTCCACTGTGTGTTATCCTTGCCGATTCGAATAATTTGCCCTTCAATCGCATTTACAAAATAGTCATCCTTCCCATTCAAAACGAAATGCCATGTTGGGGCAATGACTTGAAATCCAGAGGAAGAAGGGATAACAACTGTGTAATATCCTAATTCTACCTTTGTTACACGGCTGCCTGATTCAATTTCCCCTTTTAAATACAAGGTTTTTAAAGCTTTTGTTGCTGTAATAATATCCTGAGCCTTACTCTCTCCGCCCATTTCTCTCACATCTGTCAGCATCGTTTGTGTGTAGGATACAATCTCATTTTTTTCATTTATATCAACTACAAGTGCTGCATATTGGTTATGGAAAATGTTCTTCCCTTTGAATTGCTGAAAGAAGTAAATTTTTTTCTCCTCCTCATCAATCCTCCAATACTTATACTTTGTTCCATCCAAGACAAAGTCACGTAGAAAATCCTCAAAAAAATAGCCTTTATCAGTTTTTGGAATTGTAATAGGTTCCTTAAAGCTGCTGTAAATAGTTTTTGAATCTAAAAGGATGATTTTCTGCCCTTTTAAGGAATGTGTTTCCTCCTCGCGAAATTCCTTACTCTTTCCTGTAATATAAGCAGCTCGCGCGGGCTCTTTTGGCAAATCTACATAGGTAATTTTATTTGCGGCGAGCTGTTCTTCAATATTTTCCTCTACCATCATTTCTAGCTGGCTATTATTGCGTTTTTGAATGAACTGAAAAAAGAGGAAGATGTCTAGGATCAGGAAAGTAATAATAAAGATAGTCTTAATTTTATTCCAATCCAACGAGTTCTCCCCCTTTCAATGCATTCCATTCTATCTTCTTATAGGAATCACCATAGGAGACATACCAAATGGGATCAAGCTTTACTCCTATAACCTTTTCCCCATTTAAGCCTATATCAGGCTCTAGCTCATAGCCAATTGCGATATTTTTAACTGTCTTCATCCCATCATTTTTTTCTAAAAAGGAAAGAACAGTTCTTCCTGATGGTAACTCTACCGTCACATCTTCTTCTTTTTTAACAAATAACCAAAACAGAGGACGTTTAAAGGAACGAATATCATTAAGTCCCCAGCTAAGCTTTAAAGAAGACATGCCGCTCATATTGAAAACAGGAAAACTATTATCAGCATGCAGACGAAATACAGTCTCGCCATTCTCAGGTATTACACTGTATAAACGATAGGCATCGGTCCAGCCTCCATGGTTATTAATAAAGTCGATACTTTGTCGAACAAGCGACGCACCTTTTAAAGTTTCCTTCTGAGAAATAGATGAATTTTCATATTCAAGCATTTGCGTAATATTAGAGATACGAAGAAGACGTGTCCCATCCGTATGCATTTCCCCCGAGCTTGTTTTGTCTTGTTTCACGTAGCGCGGATCTGTGAATAAAATATTTTGAAACATCTCCTCTTCAAGGTCACTTGTTACATAAAACATTTGCTTCATATTCACGTTCGTCTCTGGTAAGAACAGTGCCCGCGCTTCATCTACAGCATACATAAAATATTCATCTGCTTGTCCAGCAAACTCATTGCTTGTAGTCACTAAATCCTTCACTGAAATTCCCTTTAAGGTCATGCTATACACCTTGCGGTTCTCATACGAAACAAAAAGTGCTTGTACCTCATCCTTACTATTTTCATTTGGAGTTAGATTAATAATCAATCGATCAAAGGTATAAGATTCTGGTGGCTTTTCCTGAATAGAGAAAAGACTTTTGAACACCTCAAGCGGGATTTCTGTTGGAAAAATAAGCTCTACTCTATTTTTAGCGTGTATAAAGGAGAGAAACTGATTTTTAGGTATTTTATAAGAGATATCCTTAAAATCCTCAAACTCCCCTTGCTCTAAGATTTTATATACTGGGTTAATGCGAAGAATTTGTTCGCTTGCATAATGCTTATTTCCCTTATGAACAATCATTTGAGATGGGAAAATAATTGCTGACAGCTCTTTTTTCGTCATGGAAGGAACATCCTGAATATATTTCTCATTTTGTACCATGCTTGAATCTGGCTGGTATGTCCAAAGGTTGTACGTTAGAAATATACTAATTACTACTAAATTCAAAAGCAGAATGGTCTTAAAGTTTTCCATACTCATTCCCAATCATCCTCTTGGTCCCGTTCCATTGGAAGTGTGAAGTAAATTGTCGTTCCCTTCCCTTCCTCACTCTTCGCCCAGATGGCCCCGCCATGTGCCTGCACCATTTCCTTTGCAATTGCCAGGCCAAGTCCAGTACCGCCGAGCTGTCGAGACCTCGCTTTATCTACACGATAAAAGCGATCAAATATTTTATTCACATTCTCTTTTGGAATCCCCATTCCTTGGTCATTTATACTCACCTCAAGCATTTCTCCTCTTTCACGAAGCCGATATGTAATCGTGCCCCCTTCCGGAGAATACTTTAAAGCATTTGAGATGATGTTATACAAAACCTGTGTAATCTTATCTTCATCAATTTCAATAAATCGTGCCTTCTTGGAGAAAGCCCGTTTAAAGGTTACATTTTGCTCCTTTGACATCTCGAATCGTTCAATGATACGGTTGAAGAATTCAGTAAAGTCTACCCATTCCTTCATAAGGTGATACTCTGTGCTATCCATTTTAGAAAGGCGCAATAGGTCATTTACTAGCCGGATCATACGCTCCGTTTCATCTTGCGCAACAGAAAGAAACCTTGGGGCAATTTCTTCATTTTGCCAAGCTCCTTCACTTAGAGCTTCTAAATAGCTTCGCATCGTGGTAAGTGGTGTACGAAGCTCATGAGAGACGTTTGCAACAAATTCCCTGCGCTCACGGTCAATCCGTTCCTGTTCAGTTACATCATATAAAACTGCAATTAGACCATTTGCTTTTCCGGTTTCTTTTTGAATTACAGAGAAACTTGCCCGCAAAATGTAGTGCTCATCTCTTGTGCTATAATCTAAAAGAACGGAATCCGGTTCTTCATAAAGATTATCAAGTGTATATTCCTCTTGAATACCTAGCACCTTAGTAATTGGTTGATCAAGCGCTGTTTCACGTGAAACATTCAGCATCTTCTCAGCTGGGTCGTTTAATAGAATAATACGCCCCTTTCTATCAGTAGCAATGACTCCATCGGTCATATGCGATAGCACAGATATTAACTTACGCCGTTCGCTTTCTGTAGAAGCCCGCGCTTGCTGCAGCTTTTTGGAAAGATTATTAAAAGCTAATGCGAGCTGCCCAATTTCATCGTAGCCGTACACCTTTACTTTACGTGAGTAGTTTCCTTTTGCCATTTCTAAAGCCTGCCTGCGCATCTCAGAAATAGGGCGAGTAATGGTTTGGGCAAGCAGAATACCTAGTACTGCTGTTACAAGAAGTGCAATGACTGTTCCTGTCGCAAAGATTTGATTGATTTGCCGCATTTGCCCATATACATCTTCCATGGAAGCAATGGTGTAAATAACCGCGACTGTTTTTCCATCCTCCTTTACCGGAACCGTTGTAATTTGCATACGCTTTCCGTTAGAAGGTTGAATCTCCATCTTTTTATCAGACGCACCCGATAAAAGGGTTCGTTTCACAAGAATATCTGTTGTTTTCTTTCCGACAATCCCCTGATTATATTGATCCGATGTAGCAATCACAATGCTGCTGTCATTAATAACCTGAACTTCCTGAACGTCATCCTTTGAGCTAGAGGCAAAATCCTGCAGCAAACCTTTTATATCCGTTTCCTTTGTGTCTGTCTTTTCACGTTTCTTTATAAGCTCTTGTTGCACATTATATGCCAATAGGTCTGTACGCTTCGTTAACGAATCTTGAAAGTTTGTCACCAACTTCTCCTCTAATTCATTTACAAAGTATACACCAATAATTTGCATAGCAAGAAGAATAAGAAGCATATAAATCAAAACAAACTTCAAATGAATTGATTGAAAAAATCCAACTTTTTTCATGAATTACTCCTGTTCTGGATCACGGAGATAGTAGCCGACTCCTCTTCTCGTCACAATGAGGGTAGGATGACTTGGATTATCTTCAATCTTTTCACGTAAGCGGCGTACCGTCACATCCACTGTACGTACATCACCAAAGTAATCATATCCCCATACAGTTTGCAGAAGGTGCTCACGCGTCATAACTTGTCCGAGATGCTTTGCTAGATAATGAAGCAATTCAAATTCTCTATGTGTCAGTTCGATATTCTCCTCACGCTTCATTACACTGTATGCATTTGGATTAATTACAATTGGTCCAACTGTAATTTCTACATTTTCTTCCTTCTCACTTCCGCTTCCTTGCTGGTGGCGTCGAAGATTTGCTTTTACACGTGCTAATAATTCTCGTGTACTAAATGGCTTTGTCACATAATCATCTGCTCCTAATTCTAGACCGAGCACTTTATCAATTTCGGAGTTTTTTGCAGTTAACATGATAATTGGCATTTCAAAGTTTTTTCGCACTTCACGGCAAACTTCTAAGCCATCTTTTCCGGGAAGCATAATATCTAACAATATCATATCTGGTTGTTCAGCATGTACCTTCTCAATTGCTTCTTCGCCATCATGAGCTAAAACAATTTCAAAACCTTCTTTTTCCAGATTAAATTTTAAAATATCTGCGATTGGTTTTTCATCGTCCACTACTAAAATTTTCTTTCCCATCATATTGCTTATCCCTCCCAGGTCCTATTTTTACACAAAAGCCTCTAGCTATTATTGCTAGAGGCTCACCTATTATCTATTGTAAAAGAATTATCTTTGTTTGTAAAACTGAAGAAGCTTTATCAACTGAACAGTAAATATCTTATTTCCTCTAGGCCTCGTGTGTAAGTGTTCTATACCTTATAAAAAATTGAAAGGACATTAAGCATGGTCTGCTTAATGTCCTTGAAGTGGCTCGGGACGGAATCGAACCGCCGACACGAGGATTTTCAGTCCTCTGCTCTACCGACTGAGCTACCGAGCCAAAATATCTATGTAAAACCGTAATACGGTGAAACAAGAATGGCGGTCCCGACGGGGATCGAACCCGCGATCTCCTGCGTGACAGGCAGGCATGTTAACCGCTACACCACGGAACCATAAATAAAAAAGTGACCCGTACGGGATTCGAACCCGTGTTACCGCCGTGAAAGGGCGGTGTCTTAACCGCTTGACCAACGGGCCACGTTAAAGTGGTGAGCCATGAAGGACTCGAACCTTCGACCCTCTGATTAAAAGTCAGATGCTCTACCGACTGAGCTAATGGCTCTTATCATAAATAGATATCGACGCGATACCCTGCTTCAAAAAACGACGTCCCAATCTCAGAAAGCCTATGCAAGCAGCAGCTTGATTGGTACGCTGATGCATAATCTAAGAAGCTTATTCGATCGTGCTCTCCCGACTGAGCTAATAGCTCATAATAAAAATAGGTACCGATGCGATATCTAGAATCTTAGAAATTTCGTGGTAAAACTTGAGGCTGATTCATATTTGTGTATTGCCATTCTAATTATAATGAGAGTTATCTCATATCTAAGATATTTTTGACGACAAGATATATCTTATCATACTAGTTTAGTATAATGCAAGTATTTTTTTATTTTTTTCAAAAGAAAAGAACCCAGAAGAATAGGGCTCTTTCCTTGACTAAATATACAATATTCTTCGACAGAATACAATATTTTTCTACAATTTATACTCCATATACATTTCGAATCACATTTGTTTGACTGCGATCCGGGCCTACAGAAAATACAGATAAAGGAATACCTGTTAATTGAGATACACGCTCTACATAATGTCTCGCATTTTCTGGAAGGTCATTTAATGTTTTTACGCCTGTAATGTCTTCTGTCCAACCTGGAAGCTCTTCGTAGACAGGTTCACACTCGCCAAGAATCTTTAAGCTAGCAGGGAATTCATGAATAACTTCACCTTTATATTTATAGGCAACACAAATCTTTAATGTTGGAATTCCTGTTAATACGTCAATGGAGTTTAAAGATAAATCCGTAATTCCGCTTACACGGCGTGCATGACGAACAACTACGCTGTCAAACCAGCCTACGCGGCGCGGGCGACCTGTTGTTGTACCATACTCACGGCCTACCTCACGAATCTGGTTTCCAATTTCATCATGAAGCTCAGTTGGGAATGGACCATCACCTACACGTGTTGTATATGCCTTACATACACCAACTACACGTTGAATTTTAGAAGGACCTACACCAGATCCAATTGTTACGCCACCTGCAGCTGGGTTGGAGGATGTAACAAATGGATACGTGCCTTGATCGATATCAAGCATAACACCTTGCGCTCCTTCAAACAACACACGGCGGCCTTCATCAAGTGCATCGTTTAATACAACGGATGTATCGCAAACATATTGTTTAATTTGCTGGCCATACTCAAAATATTCTTCAAAAATGTCTTCAATTTTGAAACCTTCTGCATCATACATTTTCTCGAATAAGCGGTTCTTTTCAGCTAAATTACGCTCTAGCTTTGTATAGAATTCTTCGCGGTCTAGAAGGTCTGCAATACGAATTCCAATACGCGCAGCTTTATCCATATAAGCCGGTCCAATGCCTTTTTTTGTCGTTCCGATCTTATTATCTCCCTTGCGCTCTTCTTCAAGCTCATCCTGTTTCAAGTGATATGGCAGGATAACATGGGCACGGTTGCTGATGCGCAGATTATCCGTACTTACTTTGTGACCGTGCAAATATGCAAGTTCCTCTACCAATGCCTTCGGATCTACTACCATACCGTTTCCGATTACACAAATTTTTTCTTTATAAAAAATACCAGATGGAATTAAGTGAAGCTTGTAGCGCTCTCCATTAAATACAATTGTATGACCTGCATTATTTCCACCTTGGTAACGTGCAACTACCTCTGCATGCTGAGAAAGAAAATCGGTAATTTTCCCTTTTCCTTCGTCTCCCCATTGCGTTCCTACCACTACTACTGAAGACATTCAAAGCACCTCCACAATTTTAAAACGAACTCAAACAATTACCATTTTACCAAAATGATGATAGAAGTCAACGAAAAAACGAACATTTTAATTTTTTATATTCATCTTCGTTCGTAAGATCTATTGATTTTTTAAAGAAAACTCGCCGATTGGAGAGCCGTTAGACGAAGACAGAGGCGTAGCTGCAATTACACTTTGTTCTAAAATTTCCTGCTGCGTCGACTGAGCTTCCAGCTGGAAATGTATACTTTTCTAAAGTACAAAAAAAGAACACATCCTTATCATGTGATGTGTTCGCATTTTTATGCTGGAGGCGCTGCACCTTCATCGTATCGGCGATCTAAATTCACAAATTTATTATATTCCTTTACAAAGGCAAGCTGTACTGTACCTACAGGGCCATTACGCTGCTTCGCAATAATAATTTCAATAATATTCTTATTTTCTGTCTCACGCTCATAATAGTCTTCTCGATACAAGAAGGCAACAATATCAGCATCCTGTTCAATACTTCCCGATTCCCGAATATCAGACATCATCGGACGCTTGTCTTGACGCGATTCTACTCCGCGTGATAACTGTGATAAAGCAATAACAGGAACCTGAAGCTCCCTCGCAAGCGCCTTGAGGGATCTGGAAATTTCTGATACCTCCTGCTGGCGGTTTTCACCAGATTTTCCGCTCCCCTGAATGAGCTGTAAGTAGTCTATCAATATCATGCCTAGGCCGCTTTCTTGTTTCAGACGGCGGCATTTTGCTCGAATTTCACTTACACGAATTCCTGGCGTATCATCAATATAAATCCCGCCATTCGCTAAACTTCCCATCGCCATCGTTAGCTTCGCCCAATCCTCAGCAGTTAATGCTCCAGTCCGTAAACGCTGTGCATCGATATTGCCTTCTGCACAAAGCATACGCATAACAAGCTGATCAGCTCCCATCTCCAAACTAAAGATAGCCACATTTTCATCTGTTTTTGTCGCTACATTCTGCGCAATATTCAAAGCAAATGCTGTTTTACCTACAGAAGGCCGGGCAGCAACAATAATTAAATCATTTCGCTGAAATCCAGCTGTCATCTTATCCAGCTCTATAAATCCTGTTGGAATACCCGTAATATCACCTTTACGGTTATGCAGTGTTTCAATCTTATCATACGCTGCAACAAGAACATCCTTTATATTTTGGAATCCCTTTGTATTTTTACGCTGAGATACCTCTAGGATTTTGCGTTCTGATTCATTCAATAAACCTTCTACATCATCCTCACGTGTGTAGCCTTCTGTTGCAATAGTTGTAGCTGTTCGAATGAGACGACGCAAAATCGATTTCTCTTCTATAATCCTTGCATAATACTCAACGTTCGCCGCTGTAGGAACAGCATTTGCCAAGTCCGCTAAATAAGAAACACCGCCGACTTCCTCCAGCAGGTTTTGGTCTGCAAGCTCGGCGGTTACTGTCACCAAATCAATTGGCTCCCCCTTATTGGAGAGAGCCAACATCGTTTCAAATATTTTTTGGTGGGCTGCACGATAGAAGTCCTCTGGCCTTAGCATTTCCGAAGCCGATGTTAACGACTCTGGCTCTAAAAACACAGCTCCTAAAACAGCCTGTTCAGCTTCTATATTTTGCGGAGGAGTACGATCAGCAAATAAATCACTCATAGTCATCCATCCTCCTCATATAAAACTGTGCCTTACTGCTCTGTTACGTGAACCTTTAATGTTGCTGTTACCTGCGGGTGAAGCTTTACAGGGACATTCGTATGCCCCAATGCACGAATCGCATCATGCAGTTCAAATTTACGCTTATCAATTTTAATACCATGCGCCTTTTGCAGCTCCTCTGCAATTTGCTTGCTCGTAATAGAACCGAACAATCGCCCGCCATCTCCGGCTTTTGCTTTCAGATTTACTGTTAATGCTTCTAATTGTTCTTTTAGCTTCTTGCTGTTTTCAAGCTCTTGCTCCGCTTCCTTTTCTTCCTTGCGCTTCTTTGCATCTAATGTGCTCAGATTCGCATTTGTAGCTTCAACTGCTAATCCTTGCTTCAAAAGAAAGTTTTGAGCATAGCCGTCTGCTACATTTTTGATCTCACCTTTTTTTCCTTTTCCCTTTACGTCTTTTAGAAAGATAACCTTCATTCCTTTGTCCCTCCCTGAAGATATTCATCTATCACAGCTTTAAGCTGCTCTTCTGCTTCTGTAATGGATGTATGATGCATTTGTGTAGCAGCATTCGTTAAGTGACCGCCTCCGCCCAAGGCCTCTAAAATAATTTGAACGTTGATTTCCCCAAGTGAACGCCCGCTAATGCCTAACATTTGTTCTGTTCGTTTTGCAATCACAAAGGAGGCTACTACACCTGTCATCGTTAAAAGCGTATCTGCAGCCTGGGCAATCAATACTTGTTCATGAAGCTGCTCTTCTTCCGCCCTGGCAATGGCAATGCCGTTTTTATAAATGTAAGCATTTTGAAGTGTTTTGGCAATCTTTAAATACTGGTTCATATCCTCTTTTAGAAGTTTTTGAACCAAAACAGTATCTGCTCCGTGAGAACGGAGATAGGAAGCCGCATCAAATGTACGGGAACCTGTACGGAAGGTAAAGCTTTTTGTATCCACAATAATACCAGCTAACAATGCTGTCGCTTCAAGCATACTCATTTTCAGACGCTTCGGTTGATATTCCAATAGTTCTGTAACAAGCTCAGCAGTTGAAGAGGCATACGGCTCCATATACACAAGAAGCGGATCTTCAATAAAATCTTCTCCACGACGATGATGGTCAATCACTACGACATTTTCAATTGTATTTAATAACTGTGGTTCAATCACCATAGATGGCTTATGTGTATCCACAACAACGAGGAGAGATTCATCCGTGGCAAGCTCAAGCGCTTGTTCTGGGCTAATGAAACGAGCCCAAAGCTCAGGCTGCTGTTTAATTTCTTCAATAAGACGCTTTACACCCTTATCAAGATCATGTTCATTTAAGACAATATATCCTTCACGTTGATTGAGCTCTGCAACCTTTAAAATACCAATTGCAGCTCCGATAGCATCCATATCGGGCGATTTATGACCCATAATCATAATATTATTACTTTCAAGCACAAGGTCCTTTAATGCATGGGAAATCACACGTGCTCTAACTCTTGTTCGTTTCTCTATCGGATTGGTTTTACCGCCATAAAACTTCACCTTTCCTGTTGCCTGCTTAATGGCAACCTGGTCACCTCCGCGGCCGAGCGCAAGATCAAGTCCGGATTGTGCCATTGCACCTAATTCAGGAAGCTCAAGAGCTCCTGAACCGACACCAATACTTAGTGTGAGCGGAATATTTCGTTTCGATGTTTCCTCACGTACTTGATCCAAGATATCAAATTTCCCCTTCTCCACCTGTACTAAAATACTTTCATTTAACACAGCGAAAAAGCGCTCAGAGGAAACACGCCTTAAATACATCCCATATTTTAAAGCCCAGCCGTTTAAAATTGCAGTAACATGACTTGTAATATTTGTTCTAAGCTGATCATCAAGCCCTTGCGTTACTTCATCATAGTTATCCAGATAAATAACAGCCAATACTGTTCTTTGATCCTCATACATTTTTTCAATTTGCGTCTGTTCAGTTACATCAAAAAAATAAATAAGTTTTTCCTCACGCCGCACAAATACACGAAACTTGCGCTTATTTAATGTAATGACATCAGCATCCATTTCTTGCTTTACAAGCAACAAAAGCGCCTCCGACAAATCATACAAATGCCAGCCAGCCAAAGAGTGGTATCCAAAGCAGGAAGTTAAGTAAGGATTTGCCCAGTCAATCCCATACTCCTTGTTGTATAGTAAAATTCCAATCGGCATTTGATTCAATGCTTCATCGCTTACCTTCTTAACTCTCGTAATCATATCAGACGTATATTGTTCTAGATTTTTCCGAAATGCCAATTCAAGCTTGATTAAAAACAATACAATTAGGCAAAAAAGGAAGAAGGCAGCAATACCAAATATCCAGTTGTAATATACGAGAACGGTAACTAACAAGAGAGTTAAGAACGTTAGGGCATAAATAGGATAAAGAAACTTTTGTTTCTTATAAAATTCAGGCATACGTTCAACTCCTATAAAAAACTTGACGAACTATACATCTGAAAGAGCTTTGTAAACATGCCCCTTTTAAGCCCAACTCCTTGCATAAGGGCGTTTTAGCTATACACGTTTTCCTAGCTTATTCCGAAGCCCAAAACCTAAATCTATTATACCTAAGAAACTGATGAGAGAAAATAACACCGGCATCAATAAGGAGACAACAAAAAGTATAATTGGAAGCGCCTTAGGATAGCCTTTGCTATGAGACCAGAAGGCTACAAACGAGAAGCCTTGAGCAGCCAGAATCCATTGAAGCAGAAAGTTCAAATTTAGTAAAGCAATATATAAGTATGTTCCTTCCTCTGCCTTATAAACCATAGTAATAATGAGAAAAAGAACATAATACCAAAGAATGCTTTTTGGAAATCGAATATCACGAAATGGCGGCCATGGCTGCACAGGATTTCTTAAACGCTTTAAAACCGGAGCAGCAATTAATTGTGTAAACCAAGCCATCATCAATCCACTTGCAACAACTAATATTGGCAATAGGTAGCCGATTAGCCCAAGCGTTTGCTTCAACTGCTTCAGCTGCTCTTCATTTACCTGTGCACCAGTTGCTTTTGTAATTTGCTCGGCTTGTTGAATGGATTGATTGAATACGTCCTTTAGTTCATTTATAAAATTATAATTTAGCAACTGTACACTCACAATGTATAGCACAACGATATTCACTATGTAAATAAGTGTTCCTGCAAGTAAAATCTCTAAAGGCTTTCTTTTTCTTTTATACATACTGCCAAACACAATTCCAGCTGTCCCGAACATCACAGTATTCGTAATGCTAAGCGGCGAACTGACAATCATCGTTACCAAGGAGGCCACTACTACTAAAATAAGACTACGTTTCACATCATAACGTATCGAAAATAAGATAAAAGGGAGCGGCAGAGCCAATGAAATGAAAAGATTAAGTATTGGTACATAAAGGGATGCAAGCAGCAAAATGATGTAAACCGCCAGCAAAACTGCCCCTTCCGTGATGAACCTTGTATTTTTCATGCTTTTTCCTCGCTTTATTTACTTACTCCTTATCTATTTTAACCGTTTTCTTTCATTGATTAAACAAGAAAAAAGGCAATAAAACAACAAAATGCACAGTAGAGGGTATGCCCTTTACTGTGCATTTTCAACGTTCTTATTCTGCAACGTACGGTAAAAGTGCCATTTGACGAGCACGTTTAATCGCAACTGTAAGTTTGCGTTGGTATTTTGCACTAGTACCTGTTACACGACGAGGTAAAATCTTACCGCGCTCAGATACAAAGCGTTTTAAAAGATCAATATCTTTGTAATCAATGTTAGTGATGCCATTCGCAGTGAAGTAGCACACTTTACGACGTTTTGCACGTCCGCCTTTACGTCCACCAGCCATTTCAAATTCCCTCCATTCTTTAGTTATAGTAAGCCGATCTATACATTAAAATGGTAAATCATCGTCCGAAATATCAATCGGTTGACCTACATTTGCAAACGGGTCATCATTTCTTTGGAAATTAGGCTTCCCTTGATTTCCTGCTGGAGCGCCTCCGTACGATGGATTTTGCGGTCCTTGATTTCCGTAATTGCTAAAGGATTGTGGCTGCTGGTTGAACGAACCACGCTGCTCCCCGTTTGCTCCGCTTGACTTGGTATCTAAGAACTGTACGCTATCTGCAACAACTTCTGTTACATACACACGTTTGCCATCTTGTCCCTCATAGTTGCGAGTTTGAAGACGTCCATCCACGCCGGCAAGACTGCCCTTTTTCAAAAAGTTTGCTACATTCTCTGCTGGTTTACGCCATACAACACAGTTAATAAAATCAGCTTCGCGTTCGCCCTGCTGATTTGAAAATGTGCGATTCACAGCCAGCGTAAAAGTAGCCACCGCGATGCCATTTGGCGTGTAACGCAATTCTGGATCTTTAGTTAAACGACCAACGAGTAATACGCGATTCATCAACCGAACCACTCTCCCTCAAAAATATATCTTATTCTTCTTCGCGCACAACGATGTGGCGAATGATATCTTCGCTAATTTTAGCTAAACGCTCGAACTCTTGAACTGCAGCTGCAGGTGCGTTTACTTTGGATACCATGTAGATACCCTCGCGGAAGTCGTTGATTTCGTAAGCTAAGCGGCGTTTTCCCCACTCTTTTACGTTTGTAATTTCCGCACCGTTTGTTGTTAACACGTTCGCGAAACGCTCAACTACTGCTTTTTGAGCTTCCTCTTCCATGTTCGGGCGGATGATGTACATAATCTCATACTTTCTCATCCTAATGTCACCTCCTTTTGGACTAAACGGCCCACTAATGGGCAAGGAGCAATTTTTGTAATTACTCACAAGTCTAGATTATATCATAGTAGGTTGAGGGAATCAACTGGATGAAGAAGAAAAGTAAAAAGGGGAATTTTTTCTAAGAATAGAAAAACCAGAGATTGTCTTTAGTATAAAAATAAAACAGCTTGACCTATGTATAAAACAAAGAACAAGCTGTTCTATTAAAAAATATCCTTATACATTAAAACGGAAGTGTACGACATCTCCGTCCTTCATAACATATTCTTTTCCTTCCAAACGCACTTTTCCTGCCTCACGCGCAGCAGTCATTGAGCCATGCTGAAGAAGGTCATCATAAGAAACTGTTTCCGCCCGGATGAAGCCGCGTTCAAAATCAGTATGAATAATTCCTGCACATTGCGGCGCCTTCATTCCTTTACGGAACGTCCATGCACGAACTTCTTGTACGCCTGCTGTAAAATACGTAGCAAGGCCAAGCAAATGATAAGCTGCTCGAATCAATTGATCCAATCCGGATTCTTCAATTCCTAACTCTTCTAAGAAGGCTTTTTTCTCTTCTTCATCCAGTTCTGAGATTTCAGCTTCAATTTTCGCACAAACAACAATAACTTCCGCATTATCTTTTGCAGCAAACTCTTTAACCATTTGTACATACTCATTACCTGAAGGATCGATGATATCATCTTCTCCTACGTTTGCTACATATAGCATCGGCTTAATCGTTAAAAGATGAAGAGCCTTTACAACCTTCATTTCCTCGTCTGTAAACTCTACTGTACGAGCAGGCTGGTCTTTTTCAAACGCATCCTTCAAACGAACTAAAATCTCATGCTCAAACGCTGCTTCTTTGTCCTTTTGCTTAGCCAGCTTAGCAACGCGGTCAATTCGTTTTTCCACCGATTCTAAATCTGCCAAAATTAATTCTAAATTAATCGTCTCAATATCTGCAATCGGGTCTACCTTACCAGATACATGCGTAATATTTTCGTCTTCAAAGCATCGAACAACCTGACAAATCGCATCCACTTGACGAATGTGAGACAAGAATTTATTCCCTAAACCTTCCCCCTTGCTCGCACCCTTTACGATACCAGCAATATCAGTGAACTCAAATACAGTCGGAACTGTTTTTTTCGGCTGTACAAGCTCAGTAAGCTTATTCAAACGGTGATCCGGTACTTCTACAATTCCTACGTTCGGGTCAATTGTACAGAATGGATAATTGGCGGATTCTGCACCTGCTTGCGTAATTGCATTAAACAGCGTTGACTTCCCTACGTTTGGCAAACCAACGATCCCAGCTGTTAATCCCATTGCTTTCACTCCCATAAGTAATCTTTCATCATTATAGATAGTAACACATAAAATGACAAGCACAGAAACAGCCGCACAAGGCGGCTGTTTTAAGCTTCACTATCTTCTTGTCTCACAAGCACCTTCTTGAGCTTCCGATCAAATTCCCGGCGCGGGATCAAAACAGAATGAGAGCAGCCTTCACATTTGATTCGAATATCCATTCCCATTCGAATAATTTTCCAACGATTTACTCCGCACGGATGGGGCTTTTTCATTTCCACAACATCATTTAAATCATATTGCTTCTGCTCCATAATCTTTAAACACCTCTTGCTTAATTTCAGTTTGCTTGTTTGGTTTCCCTTTCTTCACGGCTGTAAAGCACCATGCGCGGATATGGGATTTCAATTCCATGTTCATCAAGCCGCAGTTTAATTTCTTTACGTAATGCTCTTGAAACAGCAAAATGCTGCATAGGCTGTGTTTCACAAATGACGCGAAGCGTGACCTCCGAATGGCCAAGCTGCTGAACCCCCAATAGTTCTGGACGTTTTACCATTTGCTCATACTGCATAGGAAGCTCATCAAGTAAATCCTCGATCACCCGTTCCGCATGATGAATATCGCTCTCATAGGAAATACTTATATCAACAAATGCCACACTATTATTTAATGAAAAGTTTGTTACTTCCTTAATATTACCATTCGGCAGAATATGTAATTCACCTGTCCAGCTTTTGATCTTTGTTGTACGCAATCCAATTTCTTCGATTGTTCCTTCAAAATTTCCCACTCGAACATAGTCACCTACCGAAAACTGATCCTCTAACAAAATAAAGAAGCCGGTAATTACATCACGAACTAAATTTTGGGCACCAAATCCAACAGCTAGTCCAACGACACCAGCCCCTGCAATTAATCCTTTTGTATCAATACCAAGTACTCCAAGAATCATAACAATTACAACAAAAAACACCGCATAAGTGAGAACATTTTCTAGAAGTTTGGCAATTGTAGCCAACCTGCGTTCTGACATTTGAAGTGGACTTTTTGATTTGATTCTAAAGGCTTTCTGAATAATTGCCCGCCCCGCGCGGATTACAATACTCGCTGCAGCAATAATAAAGATAATTTTAAGAATCGAGATTCCAGTCTTTTGCCATAACACAGGATCTAAAAGATAGTTTGTAAATTTTGTATACAAATTATCAAACTCGGTCATTTTAACCCGCCTTTCCCTTATTCAGATTATCGAGTCCACTCCTTATTGTAACAGAATTCCTTATTTGCTTCTAAAACATTCTGATTACAAGTTCCTTATTTTTTATAATCGATCAGGTATAAATTGGAATTATTTTTTATATACTGATAACATTACACTAAAGGGTGGATGCTTGTGAATTTAGAAACGCTAAAGAAAAATCCTTTTTTTGATAAGGGATCACAATCTGTCTTCTACCATGAAGCAGCAGCCGGAGATCGTTTGAGTCGTTTATTATCCGTCCATCTTACAGAAAAAACAACAAGACCTATTGTTCTTGTTTGCATCGGAACAGACCGTTCTACAGGAGATTCCCTCGGCCCTCTCGTTGGTTCCAAGCTCTCTGAGCGCGGCTTGGAGAACTTCAATATATTTGGGACATTGGAGGAGCCCGTTCATGCTCTAAATTTAGAAGAAACTCTTATATCTATCCAAAAACAATATGTACAACCCTTTGTAATTGCACTTGATGCATGTCTTGGCAAAGCCCAAAGCATTGGTGCGATTTCTGTCGGTCACGGTCCAAGTAAACCTGGCGCAGCAATGAATAAAAAACTTCCTCCTGTTGGAAACATACACATCCATGGTGTTGTGAATATTCAGGGATTTATGGAGTTTTTTGTATTGCAAAACACACGATTAAATTTAGTAATGAAAATGGCTGATGTTATTGCTGCAGGCATTCATAAAACAGATCGACATCTTACTGTATTCAAAAAAATAAACCATCTATAAAGATGGTTTATTTTTTATTTTCCCCAGCAAGAAGATCTAGAATACGCTGTAGATCTTCTTCACTAAAGAAATCAATTTCTATTTTACCCTTTTTGTTACTTTTTTTAATTTTCACGGATGTCCCAAAATGATCCCGAAGAAAGGATTCTTGTTCTTCAAAGAAGATATTCTTTTCCTTCTTCACTTCCTTTGTTTCACGTGAAACATTTTGATTTAGCTGTTGAATAAGCTGCTCTAGCTGCCTTACATTAAGTCCTTCTTTTTCAATTCTTTTTACGACAGCTTGCATTTTTGTTTTATCCTTTAATCCTAATAATGTTCGTCCATGTCCCATGGAAAGAGTGCCATTCGAAATCAATTGCTGAATATCCTCAGGGAGAGAGAGCAGTCGTATATGATTAGCAATATGCGGTCTGCTTTTTCCAAGGCGTTTTGCCAGCTGATCCTGAGTAAGCTTTAATTCGTCCATCAGCATTTGATAAGCAGCTGCCTCTTCCATAGGTGTTAAATCTTCCCGCTGTAAGTTTTCCAGTAATGCTAGCTCCATCATTTGTTGATCTGTTAAATTTCTTATCACAGCAGGTACAGTTTCTAGCTTTGCTTCTTTTGCAGCCCGAAATCTTCGTTCGCCAGCTACAATTTCATAGCCTTTAATGCTCTTCCTTACAATAATAGGCTGTACAATACCGTACTCAAGAATAGATGCTTTTAATTCATGAATCGCTTCTTCCTGAAAATGTTTTCGCGGTTGGTATGGATTGGGTCGCAGCTGGTTAATTGTAATTTCCTTCACAGCTTCTTCTTCCTTTACATCCAAATCTGGAAAGAAAGCCTGAATTCCCCTTCCAAGGCCTTTAGCCACCTGTAATCACTTCCTTCGCTAAATCTAAGTATACTTCTGAGCCTCTTGACTTAGCATCATATAACATAATTGGCTTTCCATAACTTGGTGCCTCACTTAAACGAACATTTCTCGGGATAACAGAACGGTATACCTTATCTCTAAAATATTTCTTCACTTCATCAATGACTTGAAGACCAAGATTTGTTCGAGCATCCAGCATCGTTAAAAGCACTCCTTGAATGGAAAGATCTTTATTTAAGTGCTTTTGTACAAGCCGGACAGTATTCAATAGTTGGCTGAGCCCTTCTAGGGCGTAGTATTCACATTGTACGGGGATAATAACCGAATCAGAAGCTGTTAATGCATTAATTGTCAGCAGTCCGAGGGAAGGAGGACAATCAATGATGATATAATCGTACTCATCTCGAACAGGCTGCAAAGCGCGTTTCAGACGAATTTCCCTTGATATCGTCGGTACAAGCTCAATTTCTGCTCCCGCCAACTGAATGGTTGCTGGAAGAATATCAAGGTCCTTCACTGCAGTCGGCTTTATAATTTTTCTAATATCCTCATCCTCTACAAGTACATTATATACACAGTGGTCTAAGCTTGCTTTATCTATCCCTACCCCTGTTGTTGCATTCCCTTGTGCATCAATGTCAACAAGAAGAACCTTTTTCCCTAAATAAGCTAAACCGGCACCTAGATTCACAGAGGTTGTTGTTTTTCCAACCCCTCCTTTTTGATTCGCAATTGAAATGATAGTTCCCATGTTGTCACCTACTTTCAACTTTCTATCCGTTCTGTTAGCAGACATCGTTTTTATTGTAACATGAACTAGCCTGCTTTCATTTTTATTTCTGTATTTAACTTCAAAATCTCATTCATAATCTCCTGCTTTTCATATTATAAAATATGTAAAAAAAGACTTCTCCATTTAATAGGAAAAGTCTTGCAGCCTCTTATTCTATTACTTTTTTGGAATTCTAATAGTAATTTGATAATACTCCTCGAATTCCGTTTCCTCTGTATTTACCTGCAATCCACTGTTCGCCACCATTTCTAATGACTGCCGAATCGTGTTCATTGCAATACGCGTGTCACGACTAAAAGCCTTCCGTTTCTGCTTTGATTTAGCTTTAGGTACATTCAGTTCTAAAAGCTTTTCAACCCGTTCCTCGGTTTGCTTTACATTTAACTGCTTTTCTTCTATTTCCTGTAACACTTTTAGCTGCTGTTCCTCATCTTTTAATGGAATGATGGCACGCGCATGACGTTCTGTAATTCTTTTCTCTAATAAAGATTGCTTTACTTCTTCTGGCAATTTTAATAGCCGAAGTTTATTTGCAACAGTTGATTGTCCTTTTCCAAGACGCTGGGCAAGAGCTTCCTGTGTTAAATTATGTAGCTCCAATAATTTTTGATAAGCAAATGCCTCTTCAATAGCTGTTAGCTCTTCCCGTTGCAGGTTTTCAATTAAAGCAACTGAAGCTGTTTCTGTATCACTCATATTTTTCACAATAGCTGGAATGGTTTCCCACCCCAGCTTTGTAACAGCTCGAAATCTTCTTTCCCCAGCAATAATCTCATATTGTTCCGCATTATACGCACGCACGACAATAGGTTGAATGATACCATGCGTTCGAATGGTAAGAGCAAGTTCATCAATTCTTTTATCATCAAAAACTGTGCGTGGCTGATAACGATTTGGAATAATGTCTACAAGAGGAATTTGCTTTACTTCTTCGCGGAGTTCCTCATGCAGGGCCACATCTGTGTCCCTTTCCCCAAATCCAAATAAACGGGAGAACGTATTCTTCATTGTACTCCACCACCCTTAACTCCTATTGGATACTTTCTCTATATAAAATGTTTCACATGAAACATGATTGCGAATATATGTATATTTCCATATTACTCACAATGCATTTTATTTTTCAATAGGTATTTTGTTTGGCATCCCGGGTTTACGAGGATACTTCTTTGGTGTTTTTCTTTTCTTTTCAATATATAAAATATTACGTTCACTCTCTTCAACCGGTAATTGGAAAGTTGAAATTTGCTTTACTTCCCCACCTAATACTTGCACAGCATGTTTTCCGCTCTCAAGCTCCTCTTGTGCAGCAGCTCCCTTCATAGCAATAAAAGCACCGCCAACCTTTACTAAAGGAAGACATAACTCGCTCAAAATAGAAAGCCGAGCAACTGCACGTGCTGTTACAATATCAAAGGATTCACGAATATCCTCTCTTCTTCCAAACGTTTCCGCACGATCATGATAAAAGGCTACATTCTCTAGGTTCAGCTCCGTTGCCAAATGGTTCAAAAAGGTAATTCTTTTTTGTAAAGAATCTACAATCGTAACCTTCAAATCTGGAAAACAGATTTTTAATGGAATACTTGGAAATCCAGCCCCGGCACCGACATCACAAAGAGAAAACGGCTTAGAAAAGTCGTGATAAAAGGCTGCTGTAACAGAATCGAAAAAGTGCTTTAAGTAGACTTCTTCTTTATCTGTAATAGCCGTTAAATTCATTTTCTCATTCCATTCTACGAGCAGCTCATAGTATCTTTCAAATTGCTGTATTTGTCCAGGAGAGAGGGAGATTCCTTTCTCTTGAAGCATATTTTGAAACTGTTGCGCGTTCATACAGTAATATCCCCTAACTCTTTATTGGTTCGATACTCTTGCGATTTTTCCTTGTTCAAGATACACAAGTAAAATAGAAACATCCGCAGGGTTTACACCGGAAATACGAGAGGCCTGCCCAACGGAAAGCGGACGCACCTGCTTAAGCTTTTGACGTGCTTCTGATGCCAATCCTGTAATTGCGTCATAGTCAATATTAGCTGGGATCTTCTTGCTTTCCATTTTTCTCATTCGTTCTACTTGTTGAATGGACTTTTCAATGTAGCCCTCATATTTAATTTGAATCTCGACCTGCTCTGCTACTTCATCTGGAACTGGATCCTCACTCGGAACAATGGCACGAATATGTTCATATGTCATTTCTGGTCTTCTTAGTAAGTCGCTTGCACGAATACCATCCTTTAATTCACTTCCCCCAACATTGCGAATGAGTTCCTGTACCTCAGCACGCGGCTTGATAATTAAGCCTGCAAGACGGTTCTTTTCACGCTCAATTTGCTCTTTTTTTGCTTGAAAACGAGCATAACGCTCCTCTGGGATCAGACCAATTCGATGTCCAATTTCCGTAAGGCGCAGATCGGCATTATCATGGCGAAGCAATAAACGATATTCAGCACGTGAAGTTAACAAGCGATACGGTTCATTTGTTCCCTTTGTTACTAAATCATCAATTAACACGCCAATATAAGCCTCTGAACGATCAAGTATAACTTCTTGTTTTCCCAAAGCTCGGCAAGCCGCATTAATTCCAGCCATCAATCCTTGTCCTGCCGCCTCTTCATAACCAGATGTTCCGTTAATTTGTCCTGCCGTATATAAGTTTTTAATATTTTTTGTCTCTAAAGTCGGCCAAAGCTGTGTTGGTACGATTGCATCATACTCAATCGCGTAACCGGTCCGCATCATTTCTACATTTTCAAGTCCAGGTATTGTACGTAAAATTTCACGCTGTACATCCTCTGGTAAACTTGTTGATAATCCTTGTACATAGACCTCTTGTGTATGCCGTCCTTCTGGCTCTAAGAAAATTTGATGTCTTGGTTTATCATGGAAACGTACTACCTTATCTTCGATAGAAGGGCAATAGCGTGGTCCTGTACCTTTAATCATGCCTGAATACATCGCTGAGCGGTGTAAATTCGCATCAATGAGACGATGTGTTTCTTCGCTCGTATACGTAAGCCAGCATGGAATTTGGTCTAAAATAAATTTTGTTGTCTCGAAGGAAAATGCACGCGGTGTTTCATCTCCAGGTTGAATCTCAGTTTTACTGTAGTCAATAGTGTCACTGTGTACACGCGGCGGTGTTCCCGTTTTAAAGCGTACTAGCTCAAATCCCAATTCCTCTAAATGCTCAGAAAGCTTGACTGACGGCTGCTGATTGTTCGGGCCGCTTGAATATTTCAAATCGCCGATAATAATTTCCCCGCGCAAAAATGTTCCAGTTGTAATGACGACTGTTTTCGCTTCATATTCTGCCCCTGTTTTTGTAACAACTCCCGTACATACACCGTCCTCTACAATCAGACGCTCAACCATACCTTGCTGCAAGGAAAGGTTTGGTGTATTTTCAATCGTTTTCTTCATCTCATGCTGATAAGCGAACTTATCTGCTTGTGCACGCAGCGCACGAACAGCTGGCCCTTTTCCAGTATTCAGCATACGCATTTGAATATGCGTTTTATCAATATTTCGACCCATTTCTCCACCTAATGCATCTAGCTCACGTACAACAATTCCCTTTGCTGGACCACCGACAGACGGGTTACACGGCATAAATGCCACCATATCCAAGTTGATTGTTAGCATCAACGTTTTTGCTCCCATACGAGCAGCAGCTAGGCCAGCCTCACAGCCGGCATGACCTGCACCGATTACGATTACATCATAAGAACCGGCTTTATATCCCATACTTCCATTCCTCCTTCATTGTGTTACTTTCCAAGACAAAACTGGGAGAATAATTGATCAAGCAAGCTTTCATGTATAGTTTCCCCTGTTACTTCACCGAGTATCTCCCATGTTCTCGTTAAATCAATTTGTACCATATCAATTGGCATGCCATTATGAACAGCTTCGATTGCATCCGTAATTGTTCGTTCCGCTTGTGCCAATAATCCAATGTGCCGAGCATTAGATACATATGTGATATCTCCCGCTTCGAGGGAGCCTTCAAAAAACAAATCAGCAATTGCTCGTTCTAACTCATCTACACCCTGCTCTTCGATAAGAGAGGTAGTAATGATTTTTGCCTTTCCCGCTAAAGCCTTTACTTCATCCAAATCAATTTTTTGCGGCAAGTCGGTTTTATTTACGATTACAATGGTATCCTTTTCTTGAATTGCTTCAAATAGTTCTTTATCTGATGCCGTTACACGTTCATTATAATTTAACACCAGCAAAACAAGATCAGCCCGCTGCAGCATTTCCTTTGAACGCTCAACACCAATTTTCTCTACAACATCCTTCGTTTCTCGAATACCAGCTGTATCGATAAGACGCAGCGGTACGCCGCGCACGTTAACATATTCTTCAATAACGTCCCTCGTTGTTCCTGCAATATCTGTAACAATTGCTTTCTTCTCCTGAACAAGACTATTTAGGAGTGATGACTTTCCAACATTAGGACGCCCAATAATAACAGTTGCAATTCCTTCTCGGAGGATTTTTCCTTGCTTTGAAGTTTGCAAAAGCTTTCGAATTTCATCTCGAACCCGTTCCGCTTTCTCTATAAGAACAGAATGTGTCATCTCTTCTACATCATCATACTCTGGATAATCAATATTTACCTCTACATGAGCTAATGTTTCAATCAACTCCTGTCGCAAGCGCTTAATAAGCTTGGACAGACGGCCTTCCATTTGGCCAATGGCAACATTCATCGCACGATCTGTTTTCGCCCGTATTAAATCCATAACTGCCTCTGCTTGGGATAAATCGATACGCCCATTTAAAAAAGCACGCTTCGTAAATTCACCAGGCTCTGCTAGCCGTACTCCTTGTGTTAAAATAAGCTGCAGCACCTTATTAACTGACACCAAACCTCCATGACAGTTCACTTCAACAATATCCTCACGTGTGAACGTCCTCGGTGCTCTCATCACAGATACCATTACTTCCTCTATAACCTGATTTGTATCCGGGTCAACTATATTTCCGTAATGAATTGTATGCGATGACACTTGTGTTAAATCTTTTCCTTTGAAAATCCGGTTTACCTTCTCTACCGCATCCTCTCCACTTACTCGGACAATCGCAATAGCTCCTTCTCCAAGCGCAGTAGAAATAGCTGCAATTGTATCAAATTCCATGCCCATTCACCTCGCTTATTTTTTGTTTGTATATTAAACATGGGATATTTATCTGCACTAAATCCTTAGCATACCATAATGCGTAGAGCTTAAAAAGAATGACAGCTTATTTTATTATTTCTACTCTGAAAAGCGGACACACTGTACAGAAAACGTACGTTTCGGTTGAAGGTTACTTGACTGCGAGAGGCTGGACGATGAAGCTAGGCAATTCCCCAAAAAGTTACACCTTCTTACCTTTCTAAAAGGCTCTTTTCTAAACAATTGTTGCTATAGGAATAAAGAAACGTGTTTCGATATAAGCAAGAGGCTGTTCCTCTCTTGCAGCTGACCTATCATTTCTGACTTCCCGCCTCTTCGCACAGTGCTGTATACGTGCTGCTGAGCCAGATGCAAAAGCAACAATATCTGCGAAAACAGCCTTCTAAAAAGGAGATACAGCTTTTTTCATGATAGGAATATTTTGGTTGAAATCTATTCCTGCTATACATGTTAGCATCTATAACGAAATACAACAGGAAAACCGGCAATCTCTATTGAGCTGCCGGTTTCTTTATATCTATCTACTTAGGAGAAATCACCACATGTCGATGCGGTTCTGCTCCTTCTGATGTTGTAATTACATGCGGGTGGTGGGAAAGCGCCTGATGAATTACTTTTCTTTCAAAGGAAGGCATCGGCTCTAAAACAACCTTTTTCTTCGTATTAAACACTTGCTTCGCTAAACGCTGTGCAAGAGATTCTAGCGTTTCCTTCCTCTTCTCCCGATAGTTCTCAGCATCAATCATAATATTTATATACTGCTTCGTATTTCTGTTTACTACAAGCTGCGTTAAATACTGAATAGCATTTAACGTACTGCCTCTTTTTCCGATAAGAAGCGCTACCTTTTCTCCCGAAAGCGTAAGAGTTACCTCTCTCCCCTTCACTGACTTTTCCACAGTGACATCGAGGTTCATCTCTCGAATAATACCTTTTATATAGCTTACAGCTTCTTCAATCGGATCCTTTTGCACACTCACAACTTCTTCAATCGAATCCTTTTCTACCGCTATAGCTCCTTCAGTTACCTCCAAACCCTTGCCTACAGTTACTTCAACCATAGCAGGTCTAGAACCAAGGAGCCCTAGGAACCCTTTTCGGCCCTTATCTATAATACGAATTTCCACCTGTTCACGAGAAACCCCTAGCTGTGCTAGCGCCGATTGAACTGCCTCTTCGACTGTTTGTCCTTTAGCAGTAATTCCGTTCACTTGGTTGCTCCTCCTGTTTTTGCCTGCCTAATTTCAGGTCCTTTAATAAAGTATGTTTGAGCAATACTAAAGATATTCCCTACTACCCAATAAAGAGAAAGTGCTGCTGGGAAATTAATAGCAAAGACGATAATCATGATAGGCATTAACCAAAGCATCATAGACATTTGCGGATTTGCCGGCATCCCTACCATTGAAATTTTCTGCTGGATAAATGTTGTCGCACCAGCAAGAAGCGGCAATAGATAAATCGGGTCTGGATGCCCGAGATCAAACCATAAAAAACTATGCTGCTTAATTTCAGCAGTTCGCATAATCGCATGATAAAAACCGATTAAAATTGGCATTTGCACAAAAATTGGTAAACATCCTGCAAGAGGATTTACACCATGCTTTTGATACATCTGCATCATCTCTTGTTGAAGCTTTTGTTGCGTTGCCTGATCTTTAGAGCTATATTTCTCACGCAGCTTTGTAATCTCGGGCTGCAAGGCCTGCATTGCTTTTGTGCTCTTGGTTTGTTTAATCATGAGCGGCAACAAAGCCAATCGAATAATAAGCGTAACGATAATAATAGCCAAGCCATAATCCTCTCCGGTTACAGTAGCAAAATAGGTAATTAACCAGGAGAGCGGGTATACGAAGTATTGATTCCAAATTCCTTGGCTTTCCTTCGTAATCGGCTCATTGATTTCGTTACAGCCGCTGACAACCGCTGTAAGTGCGATTACCATCAGCAATAACCCTATTTTCTTTTTCACAGCTTTTCCTCCTTCTAGTATGTATATATTTATAGTTGCTTCATTTTCGTTTCGGTGTTCTGAATTCGAATGCCGGAACGATGCAAAACATGGAGAAGACTTTTCTTAAACTCCTCATATTCCATTTCTGCACAAGGCTTCCTTGCTATTATAACAAAATCTTTTCCAGAATCTATCTTCTCTTTTAATTCTGTAAACACTTGACGAATCATCCGCTTAACTCGATTTCGTGTTACAGCATTCCCAACCTTCTTGCTAACAGAGAGTCCGATACGAAAGTACGGCTGATCTGGCTTGTCCAACTGATATAAAACAAACTGTCGGTTCGCATTAGATTGTCCCTTCTGAAAAACAGTTTGAAATTCCTTATTCTTCTTTATACGATTCATTTTCTTCATTTACTTAAACACTCCTGTATATCGTAAGCGGAACATTTATACTGCTAGAAAAAAGACCACTGAACGATCAGTGGCCTACGCAGATAATACTTTTCTTCCTTTACGACGACGAGCAGCTAGAACTTTACGGCCGTTTGCTGTGCTCATACGCGCACGGAAACCATGTACTTTGCTGCGCTTACGCTTATTTGGTTGAAACGTTCTTTTCATTTTATAACACCTCCCTGAGGAATAACTGTTACAGACAGTCCTATAAATTATAGTTAATCCTTAGGGGAAATGTCAATGCTTCTGGGCATTTTCATTTTATATGCATCTTTTTCCTATTCACAGGGTTTTTCACACCTGTTCCATTTCGTTGTGGATAATTTTTTTCGTCCACTTTTCTATCCACAGCTCGTTTTTATAGTTTTACACAGTATATCGTGTTGTGGAAAAGTATGCTCCACAATGGATTGATTTTGTGGATAACTTTATAAAATTCATTGCTATTACTACTTATTTTTGATATTATATTTTTGTTTTCAACTGGAAATAACTTTCCTATGCGCTCATGATATCCACAAACTGTGTATAAGTTGTGGATATCATTTTTAACATGTGTGTAATTTTTATCCACATCTTTCTGTTTTGTAGAAAACAGCCCGTCTTATCTCCGCGCACATTCTAGTTTTTTA
>NZ_AP048548.1:0-157568 GCF_059698935.1 Ectobacillus sp. OTK
TCTATCAGTCCTTTGTGCATACGACTACGAAGGAAATTGCAAGAATTATAGAGATTACACAAGATGGGACCGTTCGGACAAAGACAGAAAGAGGAACGGTCTTACAGTTGGATGAGTTATTGGACCAGGGGTATGTGACATCTGTGGAAGTAAAGGGCATGAAAGCGATCAACAAAAGAGGATATGCCAAGTTTCTATTCGTCAAACCGAGTCAGCTGAGTTCTCCCATTTATCAGTTGCTTGAACAATTATTCCTGTTTGTTGGCCCTTACAATATGAAGGTAAAGGAACGGGAGGACGCAACAATTGAAGTATTCATAAAACCTTTCTTACTGCCGTTCAATAAGGAAGAGCATGAGATGGAAATCAATCTACTTCAACACAATATAATAGAAGGAACTGTATCTGTCCGTCATAAAGGAGTCATGATAGACAGCAATTTAGAAACCATTCACACCGTTGTTCCTTCTGATGTAAAAGAAAAAGTAGCTCGAGTGGTGAGAGAAGAAGAGATGACGATCGAGGATTTCGTGAAATATTGTATTGAAAAGGAACTAAGGGCTAGAGGATTACTGTAGGATTCTTTGTTCCTATTGAACATCCATACTGCATGAACAGATGCATAAAACACAGAGATTTGACCAAGATAAACAGATAGGGATTCCTTGCAATCTCTATAAAATTTAGTGGTGTAAAGACAAACGGGCTTCCTCTCCTCTTGAAGCTCGTTTGTCTTGTTTAGGATATCGAGGCATGTCTATCGTATTGAATGATTAGGTTAAGAAATAAATGGTATAATTTGTTTAGATTTAGGGGGAAAAAGACAAAATAATTTAGGACAATGGAGGAGTAATGGAACATTGTCTTAGCAAAAAAACTCCTATAGTAATCGTTTAACATTAATATTTTTCAAGTTCAAAAGGAGGAGTGTTTTTGAAAGCATTAAATAGGTATAGGCCTAGTTTGAAAATTTATGTAATGTGGCATCCTAATTTTAAAAAAGGTCAGTTATACGCAGAAGAGTTGTATGCTAATTTCGGAAGAGAAATACAAAATGACATTATTTATCGTAGACCAGGAATACCTGTATTCTTTAAAAATGACATAGATACAGCAATTGAATTAGATGAAGCAATACATACTACTATATTTGTTTTGGTTGATGATGAAATGGTCATTGATGAAAATTGGAACAAATTTTTAGTGAAATTGTGGAAAAAAGTTGGAAATGGTACGGATGTAAAGCATCGTATTTTTCCAGTCTCTCTTTCCAAATATGCATTTCAGATTGAAAATATAAGTGAAATAAATTTTATACGTCTACATGAAATAACTAACGTTGAAATGAAAATGAAAAAACTTATTGGAAGCGCAACACATGAAATTAGTAGATTATTACTAAACCTTCCTAGAGTTTCAAATGAAAATGGAATGAGTAGTACCCCTGTATCTTTATTTCTTAGCCATGCTAAGAAAGATGGCGAACAACTTGCACAAAAAATCAAATCTTTCATTCATAGAGAAACACCTTTAAAGACGTTCTTTGATGCAACCGATATTGCAGCAGGCTATTCTTTTTCAAATGAAATATATCAAAGCATTCAACTGAAAGAAACAGCGCTTCTTGTTCTCCAAACAGATACATACTCTTCTCGTGATTGGTGTCGAAAGGAGGTTATTCAAGCTAAGCTCACAAATATCCCTATCGTTGTTGTAAATGTGGTAACAACAGGTGAAGGAAGAAGTTTTCCATATATGGGTAATGTTCCGACAATTCGATGGGACGGTTCTGAAGAAAGGATTCAAGATATTATTGATATAACATTAACAGAAATTTTACGTCACTTATATACAAATTTACATTTAGAAAGTCTTACAAGAATTTATGAAGTTTCAGAAAAAATTCATATTTTAACACATCATCCCGAATTAATGAGCTTTGTAAATATTGTAAAAGAAGAAGGGGACAAAGATATATTAACTGTACTATATCCAGACCCGCCCCTTGGATATGAAGAGCTTCAATTATTATACTCATTAAAGCCAGGATATAAATTTTTAACACCAACAATGCTACCAATACTCCGATATGCAGAGCAAGAATTGTCTGGCGAACAACTTGACATACTGAAGAATATTAAAATTGGTTTATCTATTTCGGATTCACCAGACCTAAGTATCTATGGATTAAGTAAAACCCACTTAGATGATGCACTTGTAGAATTTTCAAGGTACCTTCTTGTTAATGGAGCTAAATTATTATATGGTGGAGATCTAAGACAAGGTGGGTTTACAGAAATCTTATATAGTCTTGTACGAAGTTATTTTCCTGAGGATGTACAATCGGTCCACAAAATTTATAATTACCAAGCTTGGCCTTTATTTTTAAATCTAACAGCGGCAACCCGTGCTGAATTAAATAAAGTGGTTAGGTTTGAAATGGTTGAACCTCCTAAAGAGATTTCAGTGTCACTGACTACATTTCTTCCACCCGACTCTACAGAAAATAGAGCCATCTGGGCACAAAGTTTAACAAAAATGCGAGAGGAAATGAATAAACATCTCGATGTAAGAGTTCTAATAGGTGGTGCTGTCCAAAATTATAAAGGTAAATATCCAGGTCTATTAGAGGAGGCATATTTAGCACTCCGCGACAATAAACCAGTTTTTCTATTGGGTGGATTTGGTGGCTGTACCAAAGCAATTATTGAAGCATTAAAAGGAAATCAACCATGTGAGTTAACTACAGAGTTTCAAATGAGTAATATAGATTACTTTGAAATGGTACAATTTTATAATTCAAAAAAAGAAATTGGTGAACCTATTGATTTTGATAAAATGTTTGAATTTTTAAAAGAAAAAGGTGTCGAAAGTTTAAATAATGGTCTTAGTATTGAAGAAAATTTAATTTTGTTTCATACTCCACATATACCCGAAATGATTTCTCTAGTTTTGAAGGGATTAGCTAATATTGTGAATGAATAGCTAAACAAGTCATTTTATAAAACTAATAAGGGAGAATTATTCTATGTCAGATGTTAAACATCGAGTATTTATTTCTTACCATCATGACGACCAAGATGAAGTAAATAATTTCATAACTACTTTCAGTGATGAGCGAAATGTATTCACGTACAGAGCAGTTGGTGCAATGAGTGATGATATTATCAATAGCAATAATCCTGAGTATGTAATGAGTCAAATAAGGCAGAAATACTTAAAGGATTCTACGGTTACCGTAGTTCTTATCGGGAAATGTACATGGGCACGTAGATATGTAGATTGGGAAATCAAAACTAGTCTCCGCAGGGGAAATTTTACACCAAATGGTCTAATTGGTATACTTTTGCCTTCCATGGGAAATACAGCTACTCCTCCACCACGACTAAAGGATAATCTTTTAGGTGATAATGCTGACCAAGGCTATGCAAGATGGTATACATACCCTAAACGAAAAGATAGCTTGAAAAATTGGATTGATGATGCGTTTCAAGCACGAAAATCACGGGCTGATTTAATTGTTAACTCAGCAGAAATGTTCAAATATAATCGTTCATGTTAATAAGCAGGTATTAAAAAAATGAGAAAATAATTAATATTGATTGTAGGCTATCCATAAAAGGGATGGCTTTTTTTATGAAATCATTATTTTATCAGATGATTTTGTTCATTAGTTACATATAACATATAATATAGAGTGGATAACATGGCTCTTATATGTGGTAAGTATGAATGAGTAAATCAGATTGTAGGATATGTCAAAATGTAAACAATGAGATTTCTGGCTAAATAGATGTTTAAGAAATTCCTCTGGTTGAAACATATCCTGCTTTGCATATGTGACATCATGAGAGTATGGAGAGGGAGATTCAGCGCGGCTTCAGTCTCTTGTTTAATAGATAGCTCGTTTTGCTTTATTCCGTAACGGACTTTCTAATCTGTGCTTGTATTTAAGAGATACAAAAAATTGCACTAAGGATTTGAAGAAGGACTAGTTTTTAAAAAGCTATAACTAGGTGAATTGTTATACAGCCTAGCTTTCTAAAACAAAAATTTTTGGTTTTTATGTTATAATTATTCATAAAAAAATGATGAAATGGGGGTGTATGGATAATACATGTTACTCAAAAGTTTAAAACGGTTCAGTATTTTGGTGCTCATCATGTCCATTTTTATTTTATTATCCATTTATAACATTGAGGAGTATATTGTAAAGTTTAAATTTATAAGTACTCTTTGGGTTAACGTCTCTTCTATCTCTTCTTTTATTTTCAAGATGCTACCATTTCTAATTTTCCTACTTTTCTTTTTCTTAGTAGTCACCCAAAAATGGGCATTTCGAGTTGAAAAATTGAGCATTGGTGGCTTTAACATCTTATTTGATAACCCAGAGCAATTGTTTAAAAAGCAAGTACGGACCTTCCTTGATACAAAACGCACGTTGTTTAAAATTGATTTTGAGAAAGATAATTTCTCAGAAACCCTTGACTCTTATTTTGAAACCTATAAGTTTTTAAGAGATGAGATTAAGATTCTTGGCGACAGCGTGGATAAGCAAAATAGAAGGATAGGGAGAAAAAATCCAGAATTTTATAAACTTGCCAACGAAATGATTAGGGAGCTTAATAAATTTTTAACAACTCACCAGAGCAATTACCGCCGCTGGCTTAAGTATCAAGAAAAATATAAAGAAGATGATTTCTATTTAAAGCCGATTGGGGAATTCCAGCGCAGTTACGGAGATTACGAACGCCTTTGCCAATCGTTTAAAGAAGTTAACCAATTCTTTAGTACGAGGGTTGCAAGTGTATTTGTTATCGATATAGAAAAATGGGAGGAGCCAGGAGAGCATGAATCATAAAACTTTTATTAGTTATCATCATGCAAATGAACAGGACTTAAAAAATGAAATTATTGAAAAGTTTGGTGGAGAAGATTTTATTGACGTTTCCGTTTCGGATGGAGAGATTGATACGGATTTAGAAGAAGAGACAATCATGCGTAAAATTCGTGAAGAATACTTACAAGGCTCTACAGTTACACTCGTTTTAGTTGGATGGGAGACTGCGCAACGCCCCTATGTCAATTCTGAAATCCAAGCATCATTATGGGATACGAAATATAACAAACATAATGGATTGTTGGCTGTTGTTAGGGATGATTTGTATGATTTTATGTATACCATTAGTACTTGCCACGGCTGTGATTGCAATGAAAGCGTGCGAATGAGAAGTGGCTATTATGATACGTATTTACCCGACTTGGTTAAGAAGAATAACGCCTACGAAGGAGACGTTTGTCATTACAATGATAGCCAGGTGTACTGTAGTATTGTTAAGTATTCTTCTTTCTTACAACACCCTAACAGCTATATAGATGCTGCTTTTAACAAACGGGAAGATAGTAGTTTTATTATTAAAAAACAACTTTCGGATGGAACACCAAGAATAGGCCAAAAAGTAGCCAACTGAAGATTTTTTCGTTAAATGGAAGCGTAAGTATTTTTGTGTAAATAGTTTTCCATTATAATGAGGGAAACCAGTTTTACATACCTACAAAGGTGCTATGTCAAATCGGGTTTCACAAACATCAAGAAGCACCTTGTATAGATGTGCTAGCTAAGGGACGGCTTGCAGTAACAAGACCCCTTGTAACGGAAAATGACTGGACATGCATTGCAATTTATTTTAAAAGAAGTTGTGGACGAAACGAAAGAAAAATATAGCGATTGGCTCGTTCGTTCATTCATGCATAGTTTTAAAGATAGGAAGGGGAGATTTCCTCTTCCTTTTCTGTTCTAACATAAGTTTAAAAGAGAATGAGAGTGAGGAATATAAAATGCCGAGTATAACGATGCTCAATAGTCAGATTAAACGGTTAAATACAGAAGTGGCTGATTTAAATAAAAAAATTGGGGAGGAAAAAAAGAAGGAAACAAATTCCATCGTGAAAAGGAATAAGGCACAGTCTAAACTCTTAAAGGCTAACTCACAAACAACAATTAATTCAGCTTCAAGGGAGATTGAAAGTGCCAATAGGGAATATGGAAGGTCCTTAAAAAATCAATCAGATTTGACGACAAAGCTATCTAGAAAATCTGCAGACTTGGCTAAAAAGAAAGAAGAGTTAGCAAAGGAGCAGAAGAAAGAAAGTGATAAGTTATTAAAGGCTCAGCAAGCGCAAGAAAAGAAGATGTTAGAAGCCCAAAAGAGGCTACAGCAGCAACTTGATAGTCAAACCTTAGTTCCAACGTTAAATTACGAACCAAGGGAAGAGAAAAAATACGATGTTTTCATTTCACATGCATCAGAAGATAAGGATGACTTTGTAAGACCTCTTGCCGAAGCATTACAACAAGAGGGGATTAAAGTTTGGTATGATGAGGCTTCAATTGCGTGGGGAACAAGTATTAGACAAAGTATTGATCAAGGATTAGTTAATTCTCGATTCGGGCTAGTGGTCATTTCTAAGCTGTTTTTAGATAAATATTGGACTAACTATGAGATGGACGGACTTTTCAACAAAGAAGCAAGAAATGGGCAAAAAGTTTTACTTCCTATTTGGCACCATGTAACTAAAAATGAAATATTAGAAAAAAGTCCATCATTAGCAGATCGACAGGCTTTAAACTCTTCTATTCAGTCTATTGATGAAATCGTAGAAGCAGTGAAGGGGCAACTGGAGGTTGATTTAGACAATAATCCAACAGCTTAATAAGCTTAGCGGGTTTCTGAGTCACTGGCAGGTTTATTCGACCTGCTTCTTTTTTATACATGTTTATCGCTTAATTCAGCAGAATTTTCGATATCATGCTATTCTCGTAGGCTGCATCGTACTGTACAATATCATTATATTAAAACAGTTCAAACTTTTCGGCAAATTCTAGCTTTATGAAGTCGACAAACGTCTCAGTATTATCTGAAAATTTTCTTATTACAGTGAAACCTTACCATAATTGTTCTACATTTATATGAATATATGTTGTATTTCGGATGTGCGATTTATCAATACTGAAAGCATTTCTTGAGACGTATAGGTTATATGTATAAGAATTTATAAAGATTCATGGAGATTGCGAGGCACTTATATCATTGCCTTTTTTGCGTCTGAAAGATGCCCCACCAATCAAAATAAAACCACTAATCAGTCCAGACATATATAAATTTCCATTAAAAAATGTAAAAAAACAAATTATAATAAGTGGTTGTTGTATGTCTAAGATTTAGAGATTAATTGCATTATCTTGGAGTTTTTGTACCAGAACCATAAATTCTATAGATAAGTAGAGCAATCCTTCTATGTAGTTTTTCAGAAGTCCCATTTAAGCGGGGCTTTTTTATTTTTATTGAAAAATCTTAGACTGTCTAGAGAAGGATAAATCAACAAAATAGAGGAAAATATACAAGAAATAGAAATTGGAGGATGTATCATGTCAAAAAAAGTAAGAAAGTTAAAACCGAAGTTAATTAAAGAATTAAAAGAACTACAAGAAAATAGAGGAGAGCTGCAACAATTTGTAACCAATTTTGTTTCTAATCTATATTGTCGTAATGAATCTATAGTTTTTTTAAGAAAGAACTATAAACCAGAGAATGATGAAAAGCTTAAAGATTCTAAGGTGTTTCAAGTGTCCGTTGGCTTATACATTAGTTCTTTAGTAACTTGTTGGGAAACCTTGTTTCGGGATTTGTTCGTATTTATAGTTGATAATGATAGCGATGTAAATGATAGAGTGCATTCTTTTTTGCAAGAAAAAAATATTAAGTTAGATACAATTGCCGCTATGGATATAAGTGTCAGTGAATATATGTCCAAGCAATTTAATTTTCAAGATTTAACACAAACATGTGAAGCTTTTAATTTCCTCTTTGATAGAACTGAGGAAAGAGTAACAGATTATTTTGAGGATGCAATTAAAGCTATTGGTGCATTTCATTGTAGTCGACCTAATCATATCTTGCATTGGTGGCAACAAGGTCAGATAGCTTTGGTTAAGGAAAAAATATTTGATACGCTTGAAGAAGCATTTAATATCCGACATAGGGTTATTCATGATGGGAATTTTTACATGGAGGTAATCCCGGAACAAATGGCGAGAATTGAATCATGTTTTGTAGTCTTTCCTCAATTTATAACAGCTTGGTTGGCTATTAAATATAATCAAAAGAGGATGGTAGCTTTTAACAAAGATGGATACGTTGTAATGGTGTTAACTGCTGATTTTATAGAGGATTCAGCAATTAAAATTCTTGATGTATCTGATTTTAGTGCAAAGGATTATGAGATAGTTCCCGATTAAGCATAATATCTGTTTATTATATTACTTTTTTCTAACTAAGATGGGGCCCCGCTGAAATGCAACTCCTGCTTATTTTTTATTCATTCTCCCTATTGTCATGTACAATATAAATAAGCAATAAAATACAATACATAGGAGACGATGTATGGGAGAGAAAAATCATTCAAAAGGACCAGAAGAAGGGTTTCATCACAAATACCAGGATATTGCACTGAAAGGTGTAGAGATGGAATTTGAGAAAGGAGATCAACCATTTGGTTTCTTTGGAAGTCTTTTCGAAGAGTTACCACCTATTGAAAGTGTAGAAGCAAATGAACTATCTAAAGTGGTTACAGTGGAAGCTGCTGCAGATGTAGTGTTTCGTTTGCAGGGCGGGATTTTCGTCAATATTGAAAATCAATCTACATATGATTCTAATAACGTATACCGATTCCATTTGTATTCTGCATTATTAATGGATAAGTATGGAGATGACATGAAAGAGCTGTATACAATTGTTGTCTATACTTGCAAACCGGAGCGAAATCCAAAGAGTACGATTGAAACAAAAAATCTGTCTTTTAAGATGTTTCCGGTGTTTATTCATGAGCAAGACGGAGAAACTAAGTTTAGGGAAATAAAGGAAAAAATTCTTGAAGATGAAGGTGTAGAACTTTCCAAGGAAGAAAGATTATACTTAATATACAATCCGTTAATGGATAAAAACGCCACTCCAGATGAGCGAACTAAAGAAATTGTTGAACTTGTAAAAGAAACGAAGAAAGATGCAGTGAAATTCAGCTTGTTGGGTACTTTAGCTGTTATGACAAAAAACTTCATTTCGGATGAAACAAAAAATCTAATATGGGAGGCGATGGGTATGACAGCAGTATTTGAAAAACAAATGAAGGCTTTTGAGAAAAAGAAAGTTATTGAAGACGCAAAAAATATGCTACGCGAACTATATACTAAAAATCTGACAGAAGAACAATTTACAGAATTTGAAGGGATTATTAAAGCAGGGCTTCACATTCCAGAAGACTTGTTTGAAGAAATAAAAGAGCAAGTAAAAAGTGAGATGGCAAAGTAATAATAAAAAGCAGAGGGATTTCTCCTTCTGCTTTATCACTTATAGTTCTCTTTGTTTCTTATATTCCTCTACATAATTCTTATAATGTTTCTTGTCGTCAATAGGATTTGTATATCGTAAAGTACGACCTTGATAAGTATAAGAACCTTGTATCCATTCAAAATCACCATCGTTATTGCTAACGAGCATTGCATTATGTATAAGAGCCACTGCTGCAATAAATGCATCAGGACCCTTAATTGCCTTGCCTCTTCCCAATTTGGCTAATCATCTCAATTCGCCAGCTACTTGAGCAATCTCACTATCGATCTCAACAATAGTATCTGAATGTGTTCATGAAGGGGTCGTAAGGACAGAAATTCAATACTATATTTCGGAAGTTATAGAGTCAAATTTGCAGTATAAAATTTAACAATCGGGGCTTAAAATAGTTAAATTAGATTAAATAAAAGCTTTCTTAAGCCTCCAATAGAAATATCCATCTGTCTAATTCGGATTCTGGAAAGCAACAAAACATGCCTTTTGTTGAATAACAAATACTGGTGGTTATTAGTAAACTAAAAAACTATTAGTTTATTAATAGTTTACCAGTAAACCATTAATCATTATTTAAAGAAAAAAGAGTAGAATCCTACTCTTTTTTTGCTTGTTTAACTTTTAATTGCTCTATCATATCATTTAAGCGGCTAATTTCAGCCTGCTTCTCTTTTTGCGCTTGCTCTAATGCGACAGAGAACTGCTTCACTTCATCGGTATGTTGTTTCTTTTGCTCTTGCAGTTGCGATTCATACTCCCGCTTCGTATCATCCCGTTCTTGGCGCAATCGTTCCGCTGTCTTGGTAAGGTCGCGAATATCTTCTCGGTTCTGTTTCAGTTCTTCCTGATATTCAGCACGGATCTGCTTCTCTTGGGATAACAGTCGGCGCTCTATCTCGAGTTCTTTTTCCTGCTCTAAGCGGTTTATATTGCGCAGAAGTTCGTTTACTTGCTGCTGCAACTCATCGGCCTTCTGCGCCTTCTCTTTTACGTCCTGAGACTCCCGTACTAATCCTTCAAGAGAAGCTTGTAGTTCAGTTAAGCGTTGCTTTTCGCTCTCCAGCTGCCCTTTCAACGCGCCTATAACATCCTCTTTGCTACGAGCAAGCTCTTCCAACTCTATTTGATGCTTTGTGGCTGCTTCTTTTAATTCGGCTTCATGGTGCAAAAGTTCACCTTGTAATACAGCGTTTTGTTCTAGGGTTTGCTGTAAGGACTCTTGCTCTGCTTGTAGACGCCCCTCTAATACCTTCAACTGCTCTACTTGATTTAAGATTGTCGCCTGTAGGTCGGCTGTTTTCTTCTCCCAAACGTCCTTCTCATTGATGATATTACGCATCTGACTCTCGAAAATGAGTTGGATACTGTTCAAAGCATTATTCAATTTTGATAAATCTACATTGAAATGGTTCTGCAGGTCGGGAGATACCTTTTGGGCTTCTTCGGATAAGTCATCTAATAACATGCGTGTGACCATGTCTTCAAAGAAATCACCAGCTTCTTTTCCGGACTTTGCAATCATTTCGTTGAGTTTCTCTTTAATATCAGCTGTGACAGCAAAAGATTTACGTTCTGAACGCTTTATATTCTCTGACATAGAAAATCGCCCCTTTATTTTGGTTTACCGTTTTATGTTTAGTTTACCTTTTATATATTGGTTTACTAATAGTTTACCTGTAAACTTATATGAAGTAAAGGGATTGTCTGTAAAGGAGACGAATAAATATATTGTCAGGAGATGAAAGGATTACAAAGAGTTTGCGTTAAATATTGATTGAACAAACGAGCTTGCAAACATGCAGTTCCTTTTTAAAAGGGGAAGTAGAACTAATGGATTTTAAAGTAACAGAGAGACACTTAGAAGCGTTGTACGCGGGGCAAAAGTTGCTGGAAAAGAGATTGCAGGATTCTAAGAAAGGGTATCGGGACTTTAAAGATAGAACAGATCATGAGGGTGTCGTAATTCGCGACAGCTATGTGTATTTTATAGAACGAGATGAAAGACACCTTGTAGCATTGAATGAGTTGATTCAAGATTTAAAGTGGAAACATTATGCCAAGCTTTTTAAATAGACTGGTGAAGGGGATTGCGTAAGCAGCTCCTTTTTGATTTGCTTGCTATGTGTTAGGTTTGGTGTACGGTACACTTTTTTTAAAAGGGTGAATGATATGATAACGGGAAATGATGAAGTAAGTGTAAAAGCATTAGCAGCCTTGCAGAACTGCGCAAAGGTGAAAGAATTACCTGCCATATTCGACATATCATTAGACCAAGCGAAACGGCTGTCACGTTATGCGAACATGCTACAGACAGCGCAAGACTCTCTCTCTATCCAATCTATAGAGAGGTTACAGGCAATAGGCTTGAAAGCTCTATTTTTGGCGCCACTATTCAAAGAAGGAGATTGGGATGGGCTGAATGAGGTACTGGCCGTTACCGATGCCAGTACAAAAAGGGATGACTTGCCGCGGCTTATTGATGCACTGCAGGAGAAGCGACAACGAGTTCAAGAGCTGCGGGAAGAGGTCGCTATGAGGAAAAAACAGCTCGAACGTATAGAGGAACAGCGGCAAGTCGTCATGGAAAGCTTGGAAAAGATACAAGCAAAGATAAAAAAAGGCTTAGAGGCAATTAAAAATTATGATGTTGCTACACAAGAATTTCTATTGGAGCATGTTGGTGTGCATGAAGTGTATGATTATCAGAAAAGGGAATTGAAAGAAACATATATCCTCATTAAACGGCTGGATTCACTCTTTCAAGCCAAACTAAAAAAAGAAAAGATTATTTCCTACTCCGATATGCACTATGTTTATCGAATTCTAAGCATGGATAGATTCGTGGCTGCCTATCAGGAACGGCGCAAAAATAAGCGGGCGGGACTGCTTTGGAATCCTGATATAGAGTATAAGCGGGCACAGAAGGAAAATAACTACTTTCCCCGTAACATTTCCGAAACAGGGCGCTATAAGAATGGTCATTCTATTGTATCGTCAAAGGTAAAAGAGCAGATTAAAGAGATACAAAGCCAATTAGCCGCACTAGATCAGCAGAAAAAGGACATGGAAAAGGAAATACGGCTACTGGAGAAGGAGCGTGTGCAAAGCTTTATAGAAGCTGTGCAACGTCTAACACTCTCTGAAACAGAAGTACGGCTACACCAGCGCTTACAAAATGAAGCGGGGAAGTGGCTGTATAGTCGCGGCTATGCGGTTGTATTTGAGTTTACGCTTCCAAATAACAGGCGGGTGGATGTTGCGGCAATTAATGAAGATGGAAATGTCATTTTCATAGAGGTAAAGGCTTCCCGCGCCGACTACCAGGCGGATCAGAAATGGCGTGAGTATCTTCCTTATTGTCACGAATTCTATTTTCTCGGTCAATTCGTAGACGTAAAACACGACTGGGATAGGTCAGGAAGAGAAAAGGCTGGATTTCTGTTTCATAGAAAGAAGAAAATTGAAGTGCTAACGGACTGTCCGAGTGGACATGAGCCGGAACATGCTATGGATATGATGTTTCCGATACTTCGAGCTGCATCAAAAAAGATCGTATATGGTTTTTAAAAGTGATTTGGATAAATGTAAAGAAACACAGTCTACCTTTTGTTTCCGATTTGGCGTAAGGAAATCAGGGTTTTAACTTTTCAAGAAATGTATTAATGGTCAATATCTGTGTTTTCAGACAAATAAGAACACCCCTCTGACGATGGAAATTGAGGGATGTTTTTTATTTAGAAATTAATGAACTGGAACCCAATGATTATCCATGCTTTTTCTTAAGCTAAATCAAGTTAGTCATTGTAAAAATAAATTGGAGAAAGCAGCGTTTATTTAATATCACAAGATAATTTTAATAAAACTTTATTTCATCTCCACATGATGGATAAGTTTTAGACTTTGCGACACTGTATGAGGGATAAGTGTGTACAGATACTATATTTTCAAATCAAGGAGCCTCCTACTTAGTTCTCTTCAGAGGCCCTTTTTCTTTAAGTTTAATAGGGAGACTGTATTTTTTGGCACTCTTTACAGCCTCTTTTGTGAAGCGTTTTGCTTCTTCTTTTGTCATATTGATCTTGATCTGCATTGACCTCACCTCTAGTATCATTTTGGCCACTTTTTATAAATCATATACATATCCTCTCCCTCCCTTTCATAGACTGTATTAGAGATTTTGAGAAAGTGTCGCTAACTTAAAAACTGAATTATTGGGGGGCATTATGGGAGGGAAGGTAAGGGTAAGGAAAGTTAGAAGTGATAAAAAAATTGAAGTAAAGCCTACCATTACGCTTGATTTAAATGATTGTATCGACCGCATTTCATATATTACAATGCAACCGATTCAAGATGTTGGTGCATATATCTGTGAGCAAGGATTAAAGTCAGAGGCGGTTATTAATAAGATGTTGCCATATTTTAAGAGGGATTTTTGGAAAAGTGAACACACGCTTATTAGAGGGGATTTGGATGCTAAAAGATTGATATTGAATCCAGAACAGCAAGAAACAACGAGAATCTCAATACGTTTCAAACAAACCACGCATAACCGAATTTATGACTTGGCTTATGCTTTGCATACAACTCCTTCTGGTGCCGTGTCTTTCTTATTAAAAACAGCTGTTTGTGAATCTGACATACTACAAAGATATTTAGCTGAGTACGTAGAGAAGAGATTAGATCCGAACAGAGCTGAACAGTTAAAACAAATTATAAAGTTTATAAACGAGAATAATGATTCAAACGAGGAACTGACATTTAGTATGGTTTTGTCTTATTTGATGGATCGAACAACTAAAGGTGCGAAGGATCTTACACAAGTATTGGTTCAATGGATTGATGAGACAACAAGTACATATAAAAAATAAATAAGCTGCGTACATTTTACGCAGCTTGGAGGCATATCATAGCAAATGTCATGTCATAGACATACATTGTAGACAATGACATTGTCTATATGTATGCTATATTCCTATGGAAAATTTATAGACAATATGCTTTATAATTTCATATAAAAAGCAAATCAATTCATCAATATTCAGCGTACTTTTTCAAAAAATGACTAAAAAGGGCTGTCCCTTCACATTTTGGAAGGATAGCCCAAGAACCAACTTTAAAAAAATCACCAAGCAAACTTGGTATGAGTTAACCTAAATATAAAGGATACATAAATTGTGCAGGACAAAGCTTGAATTTTAGAGAGTTAGTTTAGGGACTAATTCTGTTATACCCTCTTTATGTACCCCTCTAAAAAGTGCTGTTTACTGCCCTACGGCAAGCAGCGCTTTTTGTGTTTCCGAGGATGAAAGGAGACATTACATGTCTATGTATTCACGCGCGCTCTTTGGCGCACAACTCACTGAATCTCCCAAAAAGCAATAGACAAGCAAATTTATGGCTACGATCAAGAGCATGGCTAGGTATTCCTAAACAATGACTGTAGGTATGCTAAAGCTGTACGTACATATAAGGCTCTTTTTGCTGTTTCTTCTGGCTATACGCATTTCACACCCAATACGTTCTATCGTAACGATAAACGAAATGAGGCGTCTCTTCATTAACTCAATGCAATGGTTATTGATGTTGATGTAAAAGACAATGAGGAGAACAAAGGAATGAGCTGTACTGATGTGTTAGAGGGAGTAGAACGCGCGGGACTCCCTGAGCTATCCCTTATTGTTCAGACGCCTTCTGACGACTTTCATGTCTATTTTTATTTTGGGCATGCAAAGCGAGCATTCCCTGCTACGCTTGGGTTTTACAAGCGAATCTAACAGGAAATCGCTATGAGCATCGGCAGGGATCCCTGCGCAATTGGTGCAGAGCGCTGGTTTAGAATCTCGACATCTGATTATGTAATCTACGAGTCTACAAATCGTATAAACTTCCAGGAACTTGTTGACTAGATGATTATGGGGCAGGAAGGGCGCCGCCCTGGGAAGCCCGTAACGTTTACAAAGGAATTCCTATATTTTGCGACTCCTAGATGGCGCAACTAAAGGGAAGCGCGATAATACATGCTATACGCTTGCTTTAGCATTTAAAACAGCAGGATATAGCCGTGAAGCAACTGAAATTCGTCTTCATGAATGGAATGAGAAATTAGAGGCCCCTATGCGACTATTGGATGTAAAACGAAAAGTATGCAGTGCATTCTAAGGTTCAAAAAAGGGACCAGCAGCAGCTTATATATTTGCTTTCCGGCATGACACTCTCCTATCATGCTTTTTTTGGTCTTCTGCTACTATATAAATAATCTTATGGTAATTGAAATTATACAAAGGTGGGATTGTGACAGCGAGTTTCTACTGGTATATAATCTACTCGATATGTGGGATTTTATGCTTATAATGGTTTAATACGGAAATTTAGATAGAAGATTTGTAGGAAACACTTAAAGGGGGATTGGTAGTTTTGCTAGGAATCTATAGGAAAAGAACAACAATCACTATTTTAGCTATAATGCTGCTTTGTGGTTGTAGCTCAACAACAAATTTTAATCAACGACAGGAAGGAGGAACAAACAATATGGGAATTGCTTATTTTCCTCTTGAATCTAAGCTGGAATTACAAGGCGGTAAATTTATTTTCACAATCAAAAATCAAAATGATCGTCCTGAAAAGTTAGAAGTTTCCTCAGCCCTGGAATACGATTATAAAGTTATCGATCAAAGCGGTGAAGTACTGAAGCAACGTTCAAAGAACATGATGTTTGCACAAAGACTGAAAACTGTTACGTTAAAGCAGGCACAAGAGTTGGTGTATGAGGAGGATTACGGGAAAGTAGTAGAAGGGATGGCAAAAGGATCCTATACAATTGAGTTCTCTTCCACAGCGAAAGGAAAACAAATTCGTTCGACTCTAAATATTGACGTTCGGTGATAATAAATTAAAAACTATGTTTAAACGCCTCAGGATTCGATCTAAGGCGTTTTTTTACGTTTCATCGGTATCTACGGCGATTATACACCAGTATGTGCTATTAATAGTCTAACAATCCAAAGGGATTCCCTTATAAATTATCGACAAGTTCAGCAATTCAAAGGGATTCCCTTATACTTTATCTAATGTACCCATAGGAACGACATAAGAACGGGAGGAGGAACGGCACCGGTCATGACTGAGGAACGTTTGAACGGTAAGAGTGAATCTTTTGAAAAGCTTGATAAAGCGTATTTTACAAAGGAAGTTGCCGCTACATTAGGGATAAGTGACAGCTACTTACGTAAGTGGTGTTTGGAACTAGAAGGGAACGGCTATACGTTCGTAAAAGTGAGGGATGGCAAAAATAAAGAGAACCGTGCCTTTACTGAGCATGACGTCATCGCTCTAAGGAAGTTTCAAGAGCTCATTGGGAACGCAGGAACGAGCCGTTCCAATGTTGCTAAAATCATTGTACAGAATTATAAAATAAGTGATAGGAACGGAGGAACGGGAAGTGTTCCAGCACCACTATTTCAATCAAATGATAGGGATAAAGCCTTACAGGAACTAAAAGAATTGTATTTTAACGAATTGAAAGATCAACTAAAGGAACAAATCAAAGAGGAATTAAAAGCAGAGCTAAAACAGGAAATGGAAAAAGCCATGACCACCACGGAGGAACGGTTTGAGGAACGGCTAAATAGCCATGACCGACTACTTATGCAAACAATTCGTGAAATGCAAGAGACAAAATTACAAATAGCATCGGCACAAAAACCCCGATGGTGGGAATTTTGGAGAAAGCAATGAATTCCTTATCAAATGAAACCCCTCTCTTGGGGGTGTTTTTTATTTTTGGGCATAAGGACAGCAATACTCTCTTTTTCAGAAAATGTATAATCGTATGATTTCTGTTTTTGACAGTAAGAGTTTAGTATTCATTCTAGTAAATTAAAAAACACACATTTTTAGGGTGATTAAAAGAAAGAACAACAAAAAGTTTTTTTATCTGTTTGTTCCTGTTTAATATATTATTCTTGTTTATATCTTGTTTATATCTTGTTTATAAGAAGCTTGAATCCTTGGGGGACAAGCTATTGAAGAGTTAAACCTACACGTTTTTAGGGTTAAAGCACACATTTTTAGGGTTAAAGCACACATTTTTAGGTTCATATTAAAATTGAACCTACACGTTTTTAGGGCTAAAACACACGTTTTTAGGTTCACATTAAAACTGAACCTACACGTTTTTAGGGCTAAAACACACATTTTTAGGTTCACATTAAAATTGAACCTACACGTTTTTAGGGCAAACCTATACAATTTTGAAATTGTATTTGTTTTAAAGTTTTAAAAACAAACGTTTTTTTGTTTGCGTTTTCTTTTGGGGGTTTTATACTTATAGGTAAGTGGTACATATTTTATGGAGTGTAAGGATGGTGTAGGGATGGCGGAAGGAACTAAAACACTTGTCTTTAAAGATTCGAATCTAGTTAGTAAATCCAATAGCATTATTGAAGCTTCCTACAAATTAGGCTTAGTAGAACAAAAGGTTATTGCAACTATTGCTTCAAACATCAGTCCTTCTGATAAGGATTTTCAAACATATACTCTATCAGTTAAGGAATTTACAGCATTAACTGGCTCCAAAGCGCGAAGTATGTATAGTGACATGGAGAAGATAGTAAAGAACCTTATGCAACCTTTTAATTTCATCAACAGTGAGGGGAAGAAAACAACAATTGCTTGGTTATCGAAAGCTACATACAACACAGGTGAAGGAACAGTGACTGTCCGGTTCGATCCAGATTTAAAACCATTCTTTCTTTTATTGAATGAAAAATTTACTAGATACAGGTTGGGTAATATTATTCGGCTTCGAAGTAGCTACTCCATCCGACTATTCGAACTGCTGAAGAGTTATGAGGGGCTAACTGAGCGAACATTCACCTTAGATGATCTAAGGAGTAAGTTAGGAGTAGGTGACAAGTATCCCAAATGGATTAATTTTCGCCAAAGAATTTTGGATCATGCTATGAAGGAAATTGGAGAAAAGACCGATATTGTTTTCGAATACATAACTATTAAAAAAGGGCATTCTGTAAATGCAGTCAAGTTCAAGATTCGAAGTAATCCCAATGTGAAAATTCAAAATGAAGTCATTGAAAATAAGGTGCGTAAAGTTGTAGAAAATAACGAGGTTCTAGAAATTCAAAAGCTGGGACAGGAAATGGGTTTAAAGTTATCTAAAAAGGTAATTTCAGCATGGTTGCAATACGGCCGAGAAAATGTTGTCACGTTAATGGAGAGTATCAGGTACAAGTCCAGTATTGATAATCCAATTGGCTATATTTCATCTGTCCTACCTAAATTGAAGGAAAACGAAGTAAGCGAAGAGGATGAAAACGATATTATACAGAAAGCAGTAAGACAAGTGATAATAGAACATATTCCCCAGAAGAAAGTTCGTAAGGTCGATATGTTACCAGATTGGCAAATTCAATTAAATGCAATCGAGATATTTTCTAAATTTATGACAGATGCGGAAGCTCTAGATCTTTGGAATAAAAAGGGGAAAGAAATCACAAATGAAATTAACGAACAAAGAATCAAGATGATGTATTAGTAATTTTAATTCCTTCTTCATTTCCTGATTGTATAAATACAAAAGGGAAATCTTTTTAATAGGTTCTTAAACATGCTGATTCCTGATAAGCTACATTGTTCTTTGTTCAATTAACTCATCTTTATTTTACGAGCTCATGACAGAGGCTGATAAGGCAGCAAAAAACGCTACCTAACAGCCTCTAGTCACCGCACCGGCACTATTCAGGCCGATAACTCACATCTGTACGCATCTAAGATGCTACAGTTGCTGAGTTCCTGTCCCTCATTTAACGTACCGGTCGGAGCGTAAAACCTAAAAATCAGAAGCAATCCTCATCGGATTGCCTTTATGGCTGTTCAGCTTCTCCGCTGGGGAGGCTGGCTAGCCGAGATAGGCTACCACAGAGAAACGCTCGTCAATTCGCCAAAAACACGCGAATTGCTCCACTTCGTTCCGGTTTTTCTCCGAAAAACACTTCGCGCACTCTCCCTGTGGTCCAACGCCAGTAACAGCCAGCCCCTACGCTCCCGAAGCTGAACAGCTATAAAACCCAAAAAAACCTAAAAACCTTTAAAAATACAAACCTCTAATTATACTAAAAATATCATAAATTACTTTACAAAATAATATATATTTGGTATAATTTATTTATAAGGAGGTGAGGGAAAGCAACAAATTATATAAAGGAGCAAATCTCCAAAAGCTCTATAAAATAACCGATTCTATTATGTTTTGAAGGAGCGAAAATACATATGGAAAATCAAGTGATTGTAGAAGTTGTGAGAATGAAACAGGTAACTAGAAAAGTTCGTGGATTTGATTCTGTACGAATTACCAGCCCTCAAATAGCTATCACTGTGGCACGCGCATTAGCAGAAAAATTTATTGCTGATGAAGACCGAGAGATATTTTTTGTAATAGGCTTAAATACTCAAAACTTAATCAACTACGTTCAAAAGGTTCATATCGGTTCTCTTAATGCATCGCTTGTACACCCTCGCGACGTATACAAATCAGCTATCACATATAATTGTGCGTCTATAATAATTTCGCATAATCATCCATCAGCTATACGTCAAGGCTCAAGATTAGAGCCTTCCAAGGAGGACCTGGAAGTAACAAAGAGACTTGATGAGGTCGGAAAAATAATCGGCATAGAGCTAATAGACCATCTGATAGTCGCAGGAACTAAATACTACTCTTTAAAAGAAAAGGGCTATCTTTAAGGAAGTGCCAGCCGGTATCTCCGGCTGGTGATATTCTCACGCAAGTAAACTTTGAAATTGATTTTCTAACATTTCAGGGAGTGAAATGTTAGACAGAATTTGAATACGATAAACAAGGTAGATTGAAATATAATACAGAATTGCACTTTAACCACGATAAACCCTATACAACCAAGGAACTAGCATACATTTGTAAGTATTATACTAGGGGGCATGTTAAAACCCTTGCATTAGATGTAGGCAGAACAGAAACGATACTCAGGAAAACTGTTTATCGGTTGAAAAAGAATGGATTGTTTGACTATTATAAAAATCTAACAATTTCATAGAAGCACAATTGTAAAATCTTATTTATCTACCTTGTTGTGCGATCTGCAGCAAGGTAGATTATTACGATACGAATAGATGCGTTGTAGCAAAGCTCCAACGCGTTGATTAAACAGGGTGGGCATCGAGCCCACCTGGGGATGTGAGCTTCTACCGAACCTCACATCTTGAAAGCTAATTCAAAGAAGAAAATAAAGTACAGCAATGCCACGTGATGTTTGCTACCCATCACATAACAACTAATCCTTGTTTTAAGTAAATTTCAATCTCATAGAAGCAATATTGCTTCTATTTGAGCAGTCATGCTATACTACCTAGGTGGTTAGTCATAAAGTTCCTCTTATACTTTGTGATTATCATCTTTCAAAATATTTAAAATCGGTTATGTATGGTTCTGTATTTTTATATGCAGGGCCAATTTTTTTTTGCACTTTTTCACACTTTTACCTATCCCCCACATAAGGGCTCATGGCAGTGGCTGGTAAGGTAGTAAAAAACGCTACCTAACAGCCTCTAAGCCACCGCACCGGCACTATTCAGGCCGATAACTCACATCTGTACGCATCTAAGATGCTACAGCTGTTGAGTTCCTGTCCTTCATTTTACGTACCGGTCGGAGCGTAAATCAACCCCCCACACCCCAAATCCTTGCAATGCTAGGTAGGTAAACATAATATTTCTTAGCATGACTATCTTTAAAGGCTAAAAATTCTGCAAGGAACGGGTAGTATTTTTTTCGCAAACCTCGCGAAAAAAATCTCCACCCTCAACAAAGAAAAAGTCGGCTCCTTAATCGTCGCCTAAATTGCTGTTGCCATTTCTTTTTCTCTGTTTCCTTGCACAATTTTTTTCGGCTCGTTTTGGCTCTTTCGCCAAGCCGACGACCAAAAGCAAGATTAAGGCTATCGGCTTGCACGAGCGATTATACGAGCCGAACCGCCAGATCATCCGTTCATTGTGTTGCTCTCTCTCCTTATGCCTATACGCTAATGTAGGGGCTCTGCCCCCCACACCCCCGGCCGCCTCTTCCCAAAAGCAAGGGGGCTTCAGTTATCAACATACAAAAGAGGAAAAAACCTTTTTATATACCAAAAATATCTTAAAAAACTTTACAAAATAATATATATTCGGTATAATTTATTTATAAGGGGGTGAGGAAAAACAACTAATTATACAAATGGGCAAATCTCAACTGCTCAATAAAATAACCGATTCTACAATATTTTGAAGGAGTGAGCCTTTTTGAAAAAGGACCAAGTACAGGAGATAACAAAGGAACTCGAACAAGGAATTAAACAAATTTTCGAATCTGAGAACTACACAAACTATTTAAAATTTCTTTCCACATTCCGTAGTTATAGCTTAAACAATACAATTATGATTTTCTTGCAGCGTCCAGATGCTAGCCTAGTCAAAGGCTTTCAAGAATGGAAAAAGCTCGACAGATACGTAAAAAAAGGTGAAAAAGCTATCAAAATCTTGGCTCCACTCATTAAGAAGGTTGAAGATGAAAAGACCAAACAGGAGAAAAAAGTCATTTACGGGTTTCGGAGGGTTTCAGTATTTGACGTTCAACAAACGGAAGGAAAGCCCCTTCCGGCTCTCCCAGTTGAAAGAATTACTACTGAACATGAAAATAGCAGACTGTTATTTGAGACACTTGTAAATGCTATTGATTGTCCTGTCAGTCTTACTGATACTGGAGAAGCAAACGGATATTACAAATTAGATACGCACGAAATAGCTATTCAGGAAAATTTGGCTGCCGATCATCAACTTAAAACATTAGTACATGAATATGCCCATTCTTTTTTACATCGTAAGGGAGGAGAATTCGAAAAGGTAACAGCCCCAATTCGTGAGGCGCAGGCTGAGTCTATCGCATTTGTAGTCCTCAATTACTTCGGAATTGATACTTCTCAATACAGCTTTGGATATATCGCAGGATGGTCGCAAGATCCTAAAATTCTGTTAAAGATTGCGCAAGAGGTAAAAGGAACCTCAGAGCAAATCATAGATTTAATTTCTAGTAAGCTATCCCAAAAGCAAGAGCAACAAGGACAAACGGCATAAAGTTTGCCCCTCCTGATAGCATAATCAGGAGGGGCGAAGATTACGATTACTGTACTTTTAAAGCTTACAATAGGTCATTCTTATAGGTTCATCGGAAAGGAGAAGGGATATGGAGCAAATCAACATTTTCGGAGAAGCAGAACCGGTTTGTATAATCTCGAAAGTGAAAGAGAAGCGAAAACCTAAGCCCAAAAAAGAGGAACCTTTTAAGGCACCGATTGGGCAAACAAGTGTATTTGATTATATCGAGGATCTTCCTCAAATCGGTAAAGTATATGGTGTAAAAATACAACCTAGTTATTGGTGGTGGCTATCAACATCACGCATTATGGAAGTGACAGAGCGACAGACGGTGAAGCTCTCTTTAACGTATGGAGGAGAGAAGCACTTTGCTGAGTGGACATTAAAAGAGTTTTGGGAGAAACATAAAGCGTACACTGCTGACCTTGTAGCATACAAAAAAGGGTGAAGTTTAATTATACAACAATGATTATGTGGTTAGAGTTATAACCTAACTAAAAAATCTATCTCGAAAGAGGGGGAATTATGAATCAAATATCACTGTTTGAATCTCTCGATTACGAACGAACTTTTTATACAGCTGGCGCCATGTATGCTAAAGTGCCAAGTGATGAAATAATGACTTCTCCTGGTAAATTAGGTGATGGAGTCATTAAGCCAGGGGAATTTATCAGACAGTTAGGTGAAAAGAAGCGGACTATGTTTGAAATGCAGGAAGGACATTATCTTCGCTATGTAGGTAGAACGGAGGGACTGATATTATTTAGTCCTGATGATTTTACAGCTGGAGATATATACTATGCCTTCTTTTATGTTGATGAGCAGTGCTTGTTGATAGGAAACAGCAAAGGTATGAAAGATATTCGGATGAACAAGCTTGAGAAGATGAAGCCATGAAAGTGAGATGTATAAGCGTAGGGGATACCTCCACATTACAGATCGGTCAGGAATATTTCCTTTTTCCTGCTGGACCCAATCATTACTATGTCAGCCGGTTTAATAATGTTGATGCACATTTCGGCTGCTATCAAGCAAGGTATTTTGACTTGATGAAGGAGACAGCATTAGAGTTTCGAACAAAAGAGGATAGGTTCATAGGTACAAGTGAAATGGACGGTATACGGTTGAAGAAAGGAATAGTATATGTACTTGGTCCGGTCTTGTATACATGGGGTAGAGTACAAGAGAATTGCCCTAGTCATTGTTATGTGTATGAGATAGAAAAGGATTTTGAGCGATTTATAGGCTGCTTTCCGATTTCAGTATTTAGGGATATTCATCTTTATAACGACAAAGCGATTATCGAAAAGGTTGCTGAGGACCAAGAAGAACAGCAGGAAGCAGAGCAAAGCGCACCTGAAGATTCTGAAGTCATGTCAAAGGAGAATCCTATTGGGCTAATTGAAAGGGAAAATGGCCAGTTGTCTTTCTTTTAACCGATACCTGATTTTGTAGGGAATTTAAGCATGAAAACTAATAAAGCTGCTTAATCTATAACAAAACCTGAATTAAATCGTAATTTGATTGTATACTAGAAAAATCAAAAGTAAAGGAGAGGAACTAAATGTATCAAGAGCAAGAAAAGCGCATAATTGTTCCGAAGGGCAAGGAAGAAAAACTTTACGTTATTTGATTTTTTAATGTAATAGAATAGTTACTATTTCCAGAGGAAATCATTAATAATCTACAATGCTTTTAGATTCAAAATATTTAAAATCGGTTATAAGTGGCTTGCGATCAGATCGTGAGCCTATTTTTTTGGTTAACTAAATGTAATTAATTATTGTCACTTTTATGATTCTTATCACATTTATTATACCAAAAGTATCATAAATAACTTTACAAAATAATATATATTTAGTATAATTTAATTATATTTAAAACAGAAAAAAATCGCTGATAGTGGACTTTTAATATAACCAATACGTCTAATCAAAGGGGATGGTTAGTGTGTTGCCTACTCGTAAACTTAAAAGTAATTTAACAGTAAGTGAGGTTATCGAACTTGTTAAAATGTCCGTTTCTGTCGAGGATGTAGCATCTCATTATGCTGGAATAAAAGTTGCTAAGAGATCTGGGAAAGTGATAATGTCTTGTTGCCCTTTTCATACTGAAAATACTCCATCGTTTGCGATTTACTTTAGACAAGGTAAATATAAATGTTTTGGATGTGGAGAATACGGTGATGTTATCAACTTTGTTGCAAAATACGAAAAGGTATCCCTAGCACGCGCAGCCTACAAAATAGCCGAAGACTTTAATCTGATTAAAGCTTCTGATGATGCAATTCGCAGTCAACTTGCTAATCTTGTGGCTCGTAAAGAGGAGTGGCAAAAGTTTAGAGTTCGTGAAAAGACTACTTATGACTGTTTACAGAGAATGAAAAGTTTATTCGAGGAAGAAGTTAAAGCTTTTAAAACAATTGAAGAGATAGAATCTAAGGGATATTATCATGATTATTTACTTGTAACCAATTGTTATATGGATCTTATGGACGAAACGAATCCCAAACACACGCAACTCAGAATACGAAATGTTGAAGAAATCAACAACTGGATAGAAAAAAAGTTGCTTCCAGTATTAAAAAATATGATGCAAGAATAAACCTTTCGATTAAATTATATATAATTAGTATATTTTAAATATGAATTCCAAGATACTGAACGCCTCGAATTTTGTTTGTAAACCAAGGGAGTAGTAAAACTCTGGAAAACTATAAAAACAAAGGAGAGAGGAATATGAAAGCTGTGAAGCCATTTATCGTATCCTATTCATATGAGTGGAAAGGGCAATCTCAAAAAAGCATAAGAGAATTTTTAGATTTTTTATCGGCTTGGAGCTTTGTTCAAGCCCTTATCATGCAGGGAATTGTAAAATTATCTCAGTATCAGACGGAAACATTTGTGCAGATAGAGGAAGAGGAAGACGGTGAGGAACGGAGTTTTGAATACTTTCTAAGTGCGGAGAATGATATGTTTGTGGAAATTCTATTCCTTATTCCCATCCAGCAGGTGCAATTTAATGAACGGGGGTGTTTTCGTTAAATATGAGTAATCTGTTTTCTGACAATGAAATGCAAGCAATCATTCAAGATCTCTCCCGGCCAGCAAAAGTGATGCTGGCACGGGCCTTCTTGCAGTCTAAAGATTACGTATTTAGGGCTTATAGTAATAACAAATACATACAGGAACTTACTATAAAAGGAATTATCATCGAAGTATATGAAAAGCGAGGGATAAGCAGTTTCAAAATTTTGCCACTTAATTACAAGCTTGCTAGACAGTTTAAAACAGAGCTGGAGAACATCAAGAGAAAGAAAATGAAGGAGTGAACCAAATGCATTATTGTTCAATGTGTAATACTAGCATGAAAGTAGATAGAAGAAATTACCCTATAGAGAAGCATTGCAATTTCTGTGGCAGCTCCCTTTACAATGAACTTACCGGTTTTCCTATTGTTGTTCTAGAAGGTGCACGATATCAGAGGAGGGAGCTTAAACAGTCGGTGAATTTAAACGATGCAGAATGTCCAGTCAGTGTCTTAGACACATTCCACACTTATGACTTATATTTATTGCTACGTTTAGTACGAAATCAGAGACATGTTTTGTATAAGCAATTAGGAGAAGCAAATAAAATAGGGAGTGCTGAAGAAAAGCGTTCATCCTCTAGTTTGTATGATTATTGGACTCGAAGACAAAATGTGATCGAGAATGTGTTAATCGACCGTGAAGGGTACTTCCCAGCTCGTATTACTGATAAATTATTAAGAGAGAAATTGGAGTTAATCACAAAGAACCAGCAACAAAGTATGAGAAGTGCAAAACAAGCAGCTAGTAAATAGTTATACAAGAGCCGTGAGATGATCTCACGGTTTTTGTATAAGGCTTCGTTAAAGAATGCTGTTGATTTTCTTGTTAAACTGGCAGGTTAGTTGAAGAAAAAATTTTTAACTTGTTCAACAATCGGGCGCAATTATCGATGATTGCGCTCATTTCATGTTTGGGCCAAGTTGTTGAAAAACATGTATTAGAAAAATTTTATGGAATGAAGAGATTGTAAAAATTATTACTTAAACTAACCTTATAATACGAACGGGATAGTTTAAAAAGAATAGGTTAAAAACTGTTGAGTATTCAAATCCTTGATACTGGTTCACGAATTAAAGTAAGAATCAGCGTTATAGCGGTGTCATTTTATAAAGTCAAAAGTGAAAAAAGCTATAGTCTAAAAAAGGAATGGTAGGGTTTCTTCCTGCCTGCTCTATGCTTTTATTTCCGTGCCATCCTTAGGTGTGAACCGGGTATCATTTATATTCATTCTTTATTAGACAGATCTGATAAAGATGGCTTGGGATATATTTCATTAATTAGCAGTATCAGAGCTTCATTCAATTCATACCGTGCAATTTTCCCAGCGTACTCTGACTTACGCATGTAGTCAAGTGCACTATCTTTGTTTTCAAATTCGCGTTTCTCTGTTCGATGTGGTGATATAGATATAAGGTAAAGGTCGAATAGACAATGAAAAAAATTAGGGAATCCCTCTGCCGAAAGAAACTTGTTAATAGATTCTCGCATATCTTTCCTCATGTAGTTGGCTTCATTTTCAGGATGTGTAATTCCTCTTAGGGCTTTTATAGATTCGCCATTCAAGCCCACATAAGAACACGTTTTCTCTAATGAAAACGAATCTTCATCGGTTTCACCAGTGAGATAGCCAACATCTACACCTAAAAAATCAGCGACTAAAACCATATTTTCAAAATCCGGAAAATATTTTATTCCATTTTTGGCATCACCCAAATTCACCCATCTGCTAATGGTTTTTTGAGTGAACTGAGTATTGTACATATTATTTAAACCACATGCAAATGACTCTTGTGTGTATCCGTTGTCCTGAATACATTTTTTTAGCCTCTCATTCCAGCAACGCTGATTTTTATTTATTATGTCGTTCATGGGATAATATCACTCCTTATATAGCGTATTATAACCCATTTCTATTACTTGAAGTACCTATAGATATGATGTTTAATGAAGATGTGTCTAGAAGATCTCCATTTACAGAAAGATAGATAAACGAAACAACCAAGGAGCAGTTTAAGAAAAAGGGAGGAAATATATGAAAGGATAAAACGATTTATGCTGAGGGTAGGTCAACAATTCAAAAGAAAAAAAGTTTCTTTGAAAAGGTCAAGGAGCACAAGGCTGAAATTATCATCACTGGTGTTACTATTACTTCAATAGCTGGAGCTGTTTTGACTGCAATAAATCGGAATTCATTTAGGGGCCATTATGTAACTAACCTTATTAAAGAAAGGCGAGAAAGTAAATGATGATATCATTCCTCATGTTAGCGAAGCCATTGAAAATGGTAGTAGCATTCCGTCCAATGGAAGAGTTATTGATGTTAGCAAACAAATTCGAAATCTCCCAGAGGGTTGGAAAGCATCTTCTGAAAAGTTAGACTCGGCAATAAAAGCGGAATTATACTTGGAGCTCATCAGACATGGGTCGATGATTATTCCAAGTTATGCGCATGAATATTTTTGGAGGTTGAAAAGCTATGATAAAGTACATTGTAAAAATGATTGACAAATATTCAGGTGAAGTATTGGATACCGATGATGAAAAGTTTGACACCTATGCAGATGCTGAAGAATATAGCATCGAATGCAGTTTAAATTACGCTACCGGTGCAGAAGTATTGGAGCTTGCTGGAAGACCATTCGGCAGTCCAGATGATATCGATTTTGTTGTTGAAGAGGTAGAAGTATAATCTATAAACATATTATTACCTACTCTGAGTAAATTTTGATACAATAACACGCCTCACGGCTTTCATAAAAACCAATAGTGAGGCGTTACGTTTAATTTATATATAAAACGAGAGCATTTAGCTAAAATATGGAATTAGTTATTCCTTGTATTAACTGTAGAAAGAAGCTAAATCATCTTATTGAATCAACAGCTAAATGTTACCGTATCAACCCAGATTCCCAAAGAGTTAATAATCATAATTAAAGTTGAATTTGAGGAACTTAAGAAATAAGAACTTGCTGGTGTATATTGGAATATGAAGGATTTGGAAAAACGCTTACGCTGTAAAAGCGAATGGATAAAAGAAAATATACTATATCCATCAAGTTTCAGAAAAATTCTTGATTGTGAAAATGGTGGATTTGTTTTCTATCCCAACACAAAAGGACAAGTTTGGACCTTTCACGCAGTGAAAATGGCAGAATTTCTCGATAAGGATTTTAGCCGTATTTTTAAATCGTGAAACGATGATTTTATGGATTAATGGCCTGTTGCTTATTCCGCAATCGGGCGTGATTGTGGAATAAGCGTCCCTTTTCTTATTTAACGGGGTGCTTGAGTTGAAGAGCGAAGTCAAAAGAGTCGATGTAAAAACATCGGCTTTTTTCTTTCACAAAAAACCAACAATGAAGTTTAACAGAGCTTTTTATAAATAATACGTAACTATTACTAATTTACTGTTTTAGATATTTTTGGTATAATATAAACAAAAAACATGAATAATATTAAAAATAATTTCGCTTTAGATAGATAATAAAAGGGGTCGAGGTGTTCCGATGACGGAGAATAAATACAATCAAAGTCAATATTTGTTTTCGATTAATCAAGATATTATAGAGAAGTTCCAAAATAATTACCCTGCATACTCCAGAAGTCGTGTTATTCGCGAGGTTTTAGCTAACGCACATAAGAATCATGATCTTTATATTAGAGAAAACCGTGATAATATCACAGTTTATAAACTGAATCTAGACAACTCTTCAAGTGAAATGCTCAATGATCTTGTTGCTATCTATTCAGCAAAGAGTAAAAAAGCTATTAATCGTTCCCAAGTTGTTGAAGCTATATTAGAAAAAGCTGCTGAAGATGAAGGGAAATTTAAAAAGGATAATGAAAGAGTTGGAAAAATATTTTATGTAGAAGAAGATGTCCTAGACAAAGTAAAAGAACTAACAAAGGGTAAAATTCTCACTCATGAAATTGAAGATTTTATTCAAAATCATTTTGAGTCAGTAAAAAGTCCGATTGATTCTCTCAAGATGAAGTCTGATGAGTTACAGCAATATCGTATAAATATCAATAAAGATATTCTCGTTAAACTAGATGAAGAGAAAAAACGAGCTACTGCAGAACATAAAGTTAAGGGGATTTCTGTGCAAATCATTTTCCGAGAAGTGTTACGGCAATTACGTGATTATTTACTCGAACATAATCCGACAGAAGAGCAGCTAGAAAATGAAATTGCAGCTAGAAAAGCTATTCTTGCAGAGCTGGAACGGGAAGGATGATTCTTTATGTCAGCTGAAAGACCTTATATTATCACACAGTTTTATGTAGAAGAAGATGTGATGGCAGAGGTTAATAAATTTATATTGGGCGCAAGAAAGTTACGTTCTGAAATCGAGAGTTTTGTAAACGAACAATACGAAAGCATAACTAGTCCATTAGACAGCTTGCGTATTCCGTCTAATCTTTTAGTCGCTAGAGCTGTTAACCTTGATCCTAACGTAATCAAAAAATTAGAAAATATTGCAAGAGAAGCTGGGGAAAATGTCTCAACGAATATGGTATTTCGAGATATGCTACGACAATTACTTAAGCATCTTAAGCAAAAGACGATTGAACAACTGCGGCGTGAGATCCAAGAGCGTGAGCAAAAACTTAAAAAATTTGAGAAACAAAACGAAGTATAGCTTAAAAGGGAGGCAAAGTAGTATAAAAGTTACTCGCCTCTTTTTTGTGCAATTAATCCCAAAAATTTACACCAAAACTGTATATAAATAATATAAAAATGGTATAATTTATAATATAAAAAACCTTAATTTTAGGGGGGAGAATATGTATTGTGTATTAGCAGAGAAGCCAGATCAAGCTAGAAAGTTAGCAGCGCCATATAAGCATAAGAATTGTAAAACTCACATCGAGATTGAAGATTCGTCATTTCCAGGAGGAAGAGGTGTTGTTGTATGGGCTATCGGCCATTTAGTACAATTGGTACCTCCAGAGACTTATAAAGACGAGTGGAAGGAGTGGAAGCTTGAAACGTTACCTATCATTCCAGATTCATTCAAATACGAGGTCATAAAGGATAAAGCAAGCCATTTTAGAATTGTTCGAGATAAGCTGAAAGAAGCTAATAGTATTATCATTGCCACAGATCCAGCGCGCGAGGGTGAACTAATCGCAAGGTTAATTATTAATTTAAGCGGTTGTAAAGGGAAGGACATAAAGAGGCTTTGGTGTGCTTCTCTTACTGAGAGTGCGATCAAAGAGGCGTTTCGTAGCTTAAAGGATGGAAAATCGACAGAGAAATATTATGCTGAAGCAATCGCTAGATCGCATAGTGATTGGATTGTAGGACTATCGACAAGCCGACTATATACAATCTTGATGCGTGAAAAGGGAATTAGAGATGTTTTTTCTAGTGGACGCGTTCAAACGCCAGTTCTTTGTATGATTAATAAGCGTTGGGAGGAGATTAATACTTTTAAGCCAACTCCATATTGGGAGATTTTCGGAACATTTATTTCCAATAATCAACCATATGAAGGTAAACTGCAAAACGATACTAGTAACCGATTTTTAGAGAAGGAAAAAGCCCAGGAGATTGTTGCTGCTTTAACTGGAAAGAGGGCAACTATTAAAGATAAGGTAACAGAGTTAAAGCAAACGCAGCCACCAATGCTTCATAGTCTGTCAACTCTTCAAACTGACCTTAATAAAAAATATAAGTATTCTCCTCAACAAGTATTAGACCTAGTACAGAAACTTTACGAGCGTGGTATAGTTAGCTATCCACGTACCGCGAGTCGTCATGTTACACCAGCTGAAGCAGAGCAATTCCCAATTATATTAGAAAGTCTAAAAAAACTAGATCAATATAGCCATCTTGTACAGTTTGCCGAAATTTCTAGTAATAAGCGTTATGTAGATGCATCTAAAGTAGAGGATCATTTTGCGATAATTCCAACTGAACAGCTGCCAAATATTCAACAACTTACCCAAGATGAATGGAACGTATATGATACGATTGTTAAAAGCTTTTTAGCAATTCATCATGAAAACTTCAAATACAACCAAACGACTCTTCTTACACATGTAGAAGGCTATGAGTTTAAAACAACAGGTAGAGAAATTGTGGAAGAAGGATGGAAGAAAGTTTATGGAGGGAGTCGAACTGAAGATCCCGAAGATGATAAGGAGGAAAATCAAACTATTCCATCGATCGATAAGGGAGATGAAGTACAAAATAAAGAAATCCAAATAAAAGAAAGTTTGACAAAGCCGAAGCGACCATACACAGAAGGACAACTTATATCTTTGATGGAAACTGCCGGTCGTCAAATAGAATCTTCAGACGAAATAGACATTAAATTAGGGGATTTATCCATCGGTACTCCAGCTACAAGAGCTGGAATCATTCAGACCTTAAAAACGAGGGGTTATATCTCTGTAAACAAGAATATAGTGTATGTAACTGATAAAGGAAAAATATTAGTAGAAGCTGTGCGCGGTACTGTTCTGGAGAGTGCAGAAATGACAGCAAAATGGGAAAGTGTTCTCCGAAAGATAGGTACCACTCCAGATAAAGCTTTTAACATGTCTCAGGCCTTTGTAGAGAAGTCAAAAGACTTAACTAGAGTTTTAATCAAACAAGCCTTGGAAAGTCGTAGTAAATGGAATCTAGATGCGTATTTAGAAAATATAAAGCAAGAACAGGAGAAAGAACATCAAGGATTAGGCGTATGCCCGAACTGTAAGAAAGGTAATATTAAAGATCGGAAAAATTTCTATGGCTGTACCGGTTATAAAGACGGATGTAAGTTTACTTTAACAAAAGAAATTCTAGGAAAAAAAATAAGTGAAGCCAATGCCGGAAAGCTTATATCCGGTAAAAAAACCGGATTAATTAAAGGATTAAAGAGTCCAAAAAGTGGAAAAGAGTTTGATGCTTACCTAGTTTTGAAGGATAATAAAGTTACATTTGAATTTCCTGTAGTTAAAAAGATCGAATTTAAAGGAACACGTAAAAAAGCATAACATATAATAAAGCTAGGATTTTGCTTATCCAGCGAAATCCTAGCTCAAAAAATAAAGGAGGTGATAACAGTGAAAGGACTATATGATATTTTAGATTTTGTAGCTCCAGTGGCATATATCTTATTTACGCTCGTTATGTTCGCTGTGACGTTCGCAGTCATCTATCTTACAGTCAAACTAGTTAGGGGAGGATTTAAGACCTTAGAAAGAAAATTGAGGATCAAAGGAGGATTTATGAGTCTTTTGTTCCGTATAATGTTCCTGGTATTTGTGTATCAATCCATATTCTTCTTATTTTTGTTCTATAAGTATAAATTTACTTAAGAAGCCCAGTATTCATTTATGATACTGGGCTTACTTATGCTTATTCTTTATTAAAGACACAAACATTGTCTCTGCCTTGTTTCTTCATTTCTAGCGTATCACCAGATTGCTTAATCTCATATGTTACAGATTCAATTCCAAAATCAAGTTTATATTTATTATCCTCTATTTTCTCATAAGTCCCGCTTTCATTGTTACCATTTCTAGAAACGGCAGAGAAGTTTTCCCCGTCCATAAATTCAAATTCGTTGTAGGCACAACCACCATCATACTTGCCCATTTTCCAAACTCCCTGTATTTCATTGTTAGAACCACAAGCAGCTAGTAAGAAGACCATAACTGCTGTAAATATAAACTTTTTCAAAATCTTGCACTCCTTTCAATTTATTTTATGTATAGAGAAAGGTTAATGTCATGGACATTAACCTGCAATCTTCCTGCGAATCACATGTTTTACAGCTGTAGTGAAAACTCCGGCTGTTGTACCAACTGCTGCGCGACCAACACCGCTGGAATATACAAAACTTTGAACGATGCCTGGCATTTTTAAAATAACTAGAATTAAAGCAATAGTTGTCATTGCATTTGAGAAGTCTGACAGCTTAATTGCTGTTGAAATACGTATCGTCAGTACCAATAACAAAATCTGAATGACTTGCGTTACCACCAGTGAAATTAAAAATCTCAGCCACGCTGAAAAGAAATTAAACTCATCATTTAAATTTGTCATGACAGCAATTGGACCAAGAATAAATGCTACAATTAACTCACCGAAACGAATCAAGAACTGCAGACCGAGTAAGATTAAACAAACGCCTAGCCCTAGTAATACTAATGCGAGCACCATGGCTGTTGATAGCATATCTTTGTACTGGCTTAGACTTTCGGTTGGAATAAAGTTCTCTAGAGGAACACCACTGCTTGTAATGTCTTCGACAGACCATTTACCAAACAATAACATATACTCAAAGATGGTAGTCAAGTTTCCTGCAATAAGAGTTGTAAGGATTAATTTAACTACTATTCGTTTTGTTTCTGTTGGATCTTCATTTGCCATTACAAGAACACGTAACAATTGGTAGATGAAAAATAAGAGTACGAGTGCCCAAGCTAGCTTCTTTACTCCTTCATATGCCCCACTAATTTCTGTATCGTTTATGATTTTACTTGGATCGATAGCGAAGTTATCTAAAAGCTTGATTGCTTGATTAATAATTCCTTGTGCTAGGTTTGCGAAGTAGTTCGTAATATGGCAGCCAACATCGGTCAGCCCACAATCTAAGTCTCCTAATTTCTCAGGTTGATTATAGGGCTGTACTTCTTGCGGTTGGTTATTTTCATTTTCAGCATAAGCATCTCGTTGTCCAAGACCGGAATTTAGTAGGGCTATAAATATAATTCCTAGGACTACAATTAATCTTTTAAGTCCAGCGACATTTTTAGTAAAAGGAGTTATTACCTTACCAGCCAGAGAAAAAACGTGTTCCACTTTTTTAAATATATTTTTGAATGATTCATTCACGTTACTTCCCATCCTCTCTTTATGAAGAGCAGCAAGTCTTATGCTCCTTTGAATTTTTCTAACTGTTGTAAGGATGAAAATTTACTCACCCTCCACACCCCATTTTCATATGTCAATTCTATATCTGCAATGTTTGGGGTTTCGCTTTTTACACCATTCACAATCATTACTTGTTCAAATTTCACTAGTACCTTTGCTAGATTATCTCTTTCTTCTGCCGGTTGATGAAAAACGACTACATCTTGTAAGTTACTATTGATACTAATTTTAGTTTCGCCTTTAAATTCAGATGATCCAGATCCGGCCGGAAACAGTTGATTTTGTACACCTTGCGTACTAATGTATTTCAGTTTATTGAGATTTGGTGTATCCTTATAGCTATACAAAGCTTCTAAAAACTGTTTTACGGTTCGTGAAACAGTTTCTTTTTTATTATCTCTAAGAGCATTGTAGTTACTTTCAAGTTTTGTATACTTATCTTGCAATTCCGTCTTTTGATTGTATTGGTAGCCGTTAAGCGCTAGGGAGGCTACCAATACAATCCCGGCAACTAAGCCAACTCGCATCTTTTTCAACCCCTCTTATTTCACTCGACCATAGGCTACAATCTTTGGTTTCCAGTAATTGTCCAATTCCGAGTAGCCTATACCGCTATTGTTACTGTCATACATTCTATTACCTCCAAGGAAAATTCCAACGTGCGTCACGTAGTTATAGTCAGCAGTATGAAAGAATATAAGATCCCCAGGTTTCAAGTCTGCTTCATTTATCCGTGTAGTCGCCTCGTATTGTTCTTGTGCAGTTCGAGGTAGTGATATACCGCCTGCTACACGGTACACATAGGACGTTAATCCAGAACAATCAAATCCTACAGTCGGATTATCACCAGCCCATTGATACGGCCATCCCTGATACTTCAAAGCCTCAGCCATGATCCTTTGAAATACATCATCACCAAGAGCACTCCCACCTCCAATATCACCTACGGAAACAGAAAGATAGCGCCAAACATGCTCAACATAGCCGACGTCGCCGTAGCAGAAGGGCGACTCTTGCCAAGATGAGCAGCCCCACCCTAACTTCTGTGTCATCATAGCTGAAAATGCTTTTGCTAAATCGAGTGTATATTTACCACCATTTCTAGATACATAATCTATAAATCCGGGCCCGAAATTATAGCCCTGTAGAACAAGTTTAATACCATCCGTATCAGCAGGGCTTGTGACGTTCGCCCGTTGTAGAGCAGCTTTAAACTCTTGTACACCACACCAAATACTGTACATAGGATCTTGTATACAATTGGGTTGTTTGCAGTATTTTGTGTTAAACGCCCCCTCTGAAGACTGCATTGGATCATTTCCTCGCCCACCTGATTCTTGAGTCATAAGGGCAAGCATTACGGGAACAAAAGCTTCTACGCCAAACTCTACGGCATATTGTCGAACAGCTGGTTCCCATCGCTCCACCTCTGGAGGAATGTCTGAATTCCCAAATCCTCCACCAGGAGAAGAGGGGGGGTGTATTAAGAGTCCACCCGAAGATAATAGAATCATAACTGCAAATAGACCAAGTACTGAACCGATAATGACCTTACGATTACGATAAAGAAATGCTGCTGTTGCGACTGACATAAGCAACCTCTCACACGATGCTAACTAGCTCAGAGATTTCTTTTCTAGTTTCGTGTTTATATGTTTTGTAGAATCGGTCCTCATCCCACAAACGTAATTCTTCCTTAGTCATTTCCACTTCGAGAGCAACCCTTGTCGAACCGACAACGAAAATTCCCTTTCCGGCATATTTAGACTTATTAGCATCTTTCATAACAAGAATATTTTCCTCTTCCTCTGAAAACGATTCAGAGGCTTTGGTTTTTAGAGCATCAAATGATTGCTTTGTCATGGCTAAATACAATTTAGTTGAACTGTTGTACATAATTGCTTCACCGTAGTTACGAGAGGTGTCAGTAGCACTTAAGAAATCGTCAACTTCCTGAGTGGCTGATGTTACCCCGCCACCGAAGCTACGGATAAGTTTATACATGTTGAATAGGAATTTCATAGCGAGTGGGTTATTTGGATCAGCCAAAACGTGAGCCTCATCAACATAGATATGTTTTAGTTCTTTATCCTTTAATGCATCATCTTTTAAGTAAGTCAGGATATTAAACATCGCTACTTTTCCAAGTTCATCCTGATCAAGTTGTACTAAATCAAAAATATCAAAAGCTATTAAATCATTACTCAAATCAACGTTTGTTTTCCCGTTGAACGCTTTACTATAAACCCCTTCTGTATATGGATACAACACCTGATAGAAAGAACTTAGCAAACCGAACTCTTGGGGAGATTCATCCATTAAATCCTTGATCCTACTGTATAAATCCCCTAACGTAGGAAAATCCTCCGGTTTCATTTTTGTAAAGTCTGTAGTCCACGTAATATTCCAATCTTCGTACAGCTGCACTAGCACCTTCTCTAGAACTGATTGTTGCACTTGATCATCTTTAAGATCTTTATACATGATAGTAAACATGGTTTTAAGATTGTTGATCTTTTGATGTAATATAGACTGCATTTTATCATCTTCTAAACTTGTATTTAGAATCTCTAATGGATTGATAAGGTTATCCGTTTGCGGAGAAATCCTAATCCATTCTCCTCCGATTTTCTTAAAGATACGGCCAAATTCCGATTTTGGATCGACTGTTCGAATTTTAGTTCCTCGAATCCACTTCCTCATCATGTCCGTAAACAGATAAGTAGATTTTCCAGAACCTGTTGTACCAACAACGAAAGAGTTTCGATTAATCAACTTGCTTTCATCTACAATGACAATGCTTCGAGTTTTAATATTTTGACCTTTGATAATACCGCGATCGGAGAATACTTCCGAGTCAGAGAAAGGAAAAAGAGCTGATAAAGCTTCCGCATCGAAGTTACGGTATGTCATTTCTTCAATCTTATTGTTCGCCAGTGGTAACGCACTATAAAAGGCATCTAGCATTTTATAATTTGGTGTAACTACCTTCATTTTTTCACTAGTTTGTGTCTTTACAATATGTGTTAAATGATTCAATTGATCTAAAGAATCAGCCTGAATATGGATTAACATATGCTCGTAAAATAGTTCACTGTCACCATTAGTCAGTTTATCAAGGAGGATATTTGCATCTCGAAGTTCTACTTCAATTTTTCTTCTATAACGATGTGGGAGACCTCTTTCATCCAAACGACTTTCAAGTTCTCGAATTGCCTTATCCAGGTATATGATTGTTTGTTCGGATGATGTTGGTCGGATGTGATGACTAATAGAAATGTTGCCTTCGAGGTTATGTAATTTATCTAAGAATCCTGCGTAAATATCTGTGGCAAAGTATGCTACAGCTAGTGTTCTTGTATAATTTCCTCCGAGCCGGATGTAGTCTTGAGTTTCCTCTACTGAATCAGGAGAAAGAAGATCCAAGAATACGTTATTACTTTGGATAACGTATTCAAAAGGATTTTCGGTTTTCTTTTTACTGAATAAGTGTTTTAGCACCTAGAATACCTCCCTTTACTCGTTATTCGTACAAGTATGAATTTTCCTTCTTTTTAAGGCGTTCAGCGGCTTCTAACAGGCTTCGTTTCCCGATAATGTACGGTAAGTCTAAATCGTCACCTATATTGTTAATTTGAGCATTCTCATAATCCATATATAAGTGCAGCATTTTCTTTAGCTCTTCATTAGAAAGTTCTCGCGCTTCTAGTTTGTTTTCATACAGCATTTCTTCTAATTTTAGCTTTATGTCTTTTGCATAAACTTCTAAATTTTGAATTGCTTTCTCTTTTGAAGATTCATCAGTAAATGACTCGAAGATAGCCACATAGCAACTTCTTCTTGTCATATCCCTACTTTCCTGAATTTTCTTCGCGAATTCAATATAGCTTCCCATCATGAGCTTTTTGTGCGGATTTGTGATCGTTTTGTGGTTCTCCTGAAGGTCGAAGATATAGCTTTTTAAGTTAATAGGCTCGGAAATTCTAGAGATTTGAATAGGACGCCTTAAAGACTTCAGAAAGGATTCATATTGTGCCAATACAGCAGCCTGTTGATTGTAACTCATTAGTGTTGTATTTACCGAACTAACATATAAAATTTTAACAACTCGGTTATCTGTAGTTTCTATAAGCTCTGAATAAATATTTCGTACAGGAATGAGATCCTGTACGAGTTTTTCTTGTACCTCTTGCTTTTTTTTCTTGTGTTTACCGAACATATATCAGTGTCACCTACGCTCTCTTTTTGTAGTGGTAAACCTTCTGTCTCTTATTGAAGTCCAGTATCCACTTTAGCTTTTTAAACATAGTGATATTTTTACGCTCCTTAATCGGACGAATAAAAAGTATTGTTGCAAAAATAACGGAAGGTAGAACAGAGAAGAAAACTCGCCATGCAAACTGGAAATCTTGAGGGATAATGTCGTTGTAAAGTACATATGTCGTTCCGACACAAGGAACAAGACATATGGCGTCCATCACAGTGATGAAACGCCATAAATGAGTCCTCTTGTCAATTTGATTTGGAACGACGTATCTTTTTCTTTCGGTTATTCGTTCCATAGTTACTCACCTGTCTCTCGCATTAGTTGAATGTTGCTTGCAATCCTTGAACAATCGGTCTTGCGCTGTATGCAATAGCTATGATAATAATAACCGTAATAATTTTACCCTTCATTTGAGCCATGCCATGTTCGCTACTAAACATTCCCCACAACGCCATAGCGAGGATTACAACAATCCCGAGAGGTAAAACAATACTTAAAAACCCGCTGTACATGTCGTTCATCAAAAAACTTACTAACCGATCAAAAAGTTGAGTCATGTGATTTATCCCCCTTAAAACTAGAATAGATTTCCTATGTTTGTATTGTAAATGAATGAAAAATTTAAATCAACCATTTTTTAGAAAAAATTGGATATTAAAGCAAGTCGGAGCTTGCCTATAATGTAAGGCTATTTATTCAGTGAGTTCCTTTATATCAGTGCCTAATGCCCCAGCAATTTTTTTGATACTTTCATAAGTAGGATATTTCCGTCTCCCATTTTCGATTTGAGAAATAGTTGGTTGTGAAACCCCAGATTTTTTTGAGAGGTCAAATTGAGTCCAGTCTTTCTCCAATCTTTTTTCCCTTACCTTGATAATGATGTTCACCCCCTAAACAAGATCGAGAAGTTCTTAGATGTTCTTAGATGTTCTTTTGCTCATTTGTGTATCCTATTCGGTAACAAATACTCATTTATATGTTATAAGTTCCAAAAATTATAGAGTAGGGTTAAAAAAACAATCCTACCAATTTGAAAGGTGATGTGATAAGATTAAGTTTTGTTGGATATCAAATTCGTTGTTACAATAAAAAAAGCAAAATAAATTGAAGAATGGCATTGCCACTTTTCAATTTATTTTGCTTTTTATTACTTTTAAGTGTAGTTTTATTGTTTCAACGGACTTATATAACTTTTGGGCGATCTGGGTTTTGCTTAGTCCTTGTTGTTTTAATTCATACACTTCGCGTTGCGCAGGAGTTAATACCTTTATTTTTCTTTCCTTCTTAAGTTCACTGATAAGTACATTTGAAACGTCAGGATGAAGACTAACCTTTCCTTGATGCGCTTCTCTAATGGCATTGGGGATATCCCTATAAGATAGTTTCGTTACATAATTGATGGCCCCCTTATCAAAGGATTCCAGAATGATTTCCGTTTCATCCCACGATGTTAACATGATGATTTTCTTTAATCCTCTCTTATATAATTGACTGGCAACCTCAAGTCCACCTAAATCGTTATCATCTTCAGATAGGGTTAAATCCATTAACACAACATCAATATTTAAATCGGTGACTTGTAGAGCCTCTTCTTTCGTATAAGCCTGCTTAACAACAGTAATATCGTTCTCTTTTCCAACATAGCTAGATATGTATTTCATCCAAACTGGATCATCTTCTACGATCATCAGTCTAATTTTATCCATAAGTTATTTGCTCCTGACGATTTAGAATTAGATTGTTGATTTATTTTAGTATCAATAACTCGTTTAGTTGGAAGTGATAATGTGATTGTTGTACCTTGGTTTATTTGACTCTTTATTGAGATATCGCCACCGTGTTTTTCCATGACATTATAACAATAAGCTAATCCCAATCCATAGTTTTCTGACCTTCCTTTTGTTGAATAGAATGGATTTAGTACGAGAGAAAGCTTATCCTTTCCGATACCTTTTCCGTTATCTGTAAGGTCTATATAAATATTTCTACGGATTTTGTAGATTTTAATTAAAATTACACCTTCCCCCTCAATAGCTTCAATCGCATTCTTAATTATGTTCAGGAAAGTTTCTTGAATGTGTATAGGATCCCCGAAAATTTTTATATCGACTTCGTATTGTTTAACAATGCTGATTTCCCTTAGGTAAGGATGGAGCAAGTTAATTGCTGAATCTATACCATCGCTAATCCAAAATTCAGATTCTTTAAGATTCATAATGTCCAATTTGTTCTGAATACGTCTTGAAAGTTCTAAAACGTGATTAGTTGAGTTTAGTGCTTGATCAATACATTCAGAAGAAGTTTTGTCTAGAGGGACATGTTCCTTTAGTTGATCAACTAAAAAATTAATTTTAGCCATTTCATTTTTTATCGTATGATTCAAAAAAGCTGTTCCAGATGTTACAGCTTTCATTGTATTTTGACGAGCTTCCCTCTCATATCGAAGTTTGATTCCGTTTAAGGAGCCTGCCCCCTCCTTCAATGCTGTCCAAAGAAAAATAACGAATGCAAGTACGACAAATACAATCATATATCTCCAGGACTGATGGGTATTATCAAAAGCCCTTTCTATATAGTTCAAAATCAGAGCTGACAATATTACCGGAAGTATGATAGCCATGGTCGTAAAACGATTCTTTTTCTTCCCTTGATCCTTTTCAGTAAAATATGCGTATAAATGCAGCAAGCATGCAAAGCAAATATAGGGAACTGCCCAATATAACATAGATTTAAAGTCTGGTATTATGTCAGGAACATATACCGTTGTTTTCAACATAAAAGGAATAGGGATGAATAAAACGCACGTCAAAATTTTTACTGTTTTAGAATTAAATTTCTCGCTGTATGTAATTGCATGCATAAGTACTCCCCATGGAAAAAAGTACACTGAGACAAATCCCGTTATAATTCTTAAGTTATATAACATCCATTTAAGCCAATGAAAACTCATGTTGTGTGCGTTTAGTGCAGGAATAAACGATTCAATAATAGCTCTAGAAAGCCCAGCAAGCGCGGCACATATTAAAAGGAACACTCCCCATTGGATTGACTTGGATTTCGGATCATATCGGTAACAAATAATTGCGAAGAGGGTACTAATTAAAAATAATAGAATCATGCACTATACTCTTTAACCATCCCGATAATTTCTGCTGGCTTTCGTGCAATGTAATCAGGATTGGATTGTTGGAGCAACGTTTCTAAATCATATCCCCAAGTTACCGAAATGATTTTAATATTACTCTTTTGGCAAGCTACAATGTCCCGATGTTCGTCACCAACAAAAATGACGTTTTCCTTCTCTATTTTTGCAGTTTTTATATAGTTATTGATAGTCAAATGCCGACCAAAAAAACGATTAGCAGTAAGAATATCATCGAAATACTCCATTTGGTTCAATTGTAAGAATTTTTCTATATTTTCTTTAGAATTTGCAGATAGGAGTATTAGACATAATCCTGAGCTTTTCAGTTCTTGTAAAACAGATTTGATTTCTTCATTTGCTTTCAGATGAGGAATAGCTTCCTTGTATTTTTTCACAACATCCATCGTTAACAACGGAACCTTTAAAAAAGGCACTTTAAGCCTCTTAAAACGTTCTTTAACAGACAGAGAACGGATTAGTTCAATATCATGTTCTGGAACTTTCTCATAATTGTATTTGTCGGCAAATTCATTAAAGAGATCGAATACCATTCTTCCTGAATCAACAATAGTTCCATCAAAATCAAAAATAACTGTTTTGAGCATCGCTTAACATCCTTTTTTCTTTGTATTTGCTTATCAGACTTTATTTTAAATCTACAAAATTTTGATTTTTAATTTTAGAGCATTACTATTCTTTATCGAATAAGGAGTATCGAAAAGAACACGGCTGGAATTGTAACATATTATAGCAAAAGTCCCATTATATTCAAATATTATCAATAGATTGGGAGATTGGGATTGTTAGAGATTCGGATTGATAAATCCTTCGAGTTACTATAACGAAAAATATATTAAAATATTATGAATAGGTTGAGATTGGTGAAGATTAGGATTAATGGAGATTAAGATTGGTAGATTCATCGAGTTACACTTGTGGTTTTTGCCACTAAAGGTTTGTTGAAAAATAGAAAAAGTGTGGAAATTTTAACCTTCAAAGGTTAAAATGAGAGTGTGGTACCAATTTGCGGATATAAAACCGATTTTAGGAGGTTGTATATGTGTGAAATATATACATGAAATCGAAAAATACATGTTTCTCCAAGAAGCAGCTTTAAAATATGGTATTTCTCACGAAACATTAAAGAACAAAGTAAAGCCTTCTCTTGCAAAGCAAGAACAAGTAGAAGATATGATTGAACGTGGATTGATTCGGTATTTTGAATCCCCTCGTGATCCAGATAAAAAATATCAAAAAACTCAAAGGTATTGGCTTGTAACAGATGAAGCAATCCAAGAATGGTTTCCTGAAGGGGGAACTAAGTAAGGTTTGACGGAGTTAGATAACATATAGAGGACCTAAACTATAAATTTTAACATGTAACATTCAAGTTGTGGAGGGTTATTTTTTCTGCCTTTCCATGATTTTATCAAAACCTATATTATATAGTTAGCTACTGGTTATTTCCTATTTGGTTTTACTAGAAATGCAAAATAAAAGTACGAAAAAAAAGAAAAACGCCTTATTCCCCCTAACCGTCCAAAGTTTTGGGAATAAAGCGTCCTGTATGGTGCACAAAGAATAATCTTTGCTGTTAACATATTATGCACTTATTGTAGCAAAATATAATTATACGGTAAAGTATTTCTTTGTGACCCCTTCCTTTTTTTCGTTAAAAGTGGAGGTATTTTTCATGTCTAAAAAGCGAAGAAATAATGAACAGAAGTTAAAAAGAGCAGTCATTTATGAGGAGTTTCAGGAGCTTATTACAGCTTTGAAAATGCAGTCTAAGATGAGCGGTGTTATCTTATCTCAAATTTTTTACTGGTCAGATATCGTGGCAAAATCGGACGAAGAAATAAGAAATAGCCTAGATCAATTCCAGGATGCAGAGGATGAAATCATTAGAAAAAGATTAGAGAAAAAGCTTCGTGATGGCTGGTTCTTTAAATCTTCTCCGCAGCTAAGTGATGAAATTATGGTGGTTTCTAAATCCACAGTAGATCGTGCGCTTAAAGAATTCGAGGATTTTAAGGTTTTGTTGGTGGATAGAAAAGGAAATCAGCGTAATAACACAAACTGGTATAAACTAAACATTCCATTAGTCCGTTGTTTACTTTATAAATTAGGTTACACACTCCCAGATTATCCAATTATGCAAGCAGAAGAATTGGCACTTGTTTCGATTCCAGAGCAAGTTGAAAATCTTATTCAGATTTATATAGCGGAAAAGGAAAAAACAAAAAAGGATAAGGGGGACAAAAAAGGAAAGAAAGATGATAATCCCCAAAATCCACAACCTTCCCATGGTGGGAAAGTGAAAAAAAAGGATGATTATCCACAACCTTCCCATGATGGGAAGGTAAAAACAGCACTTTCCCACCATGGGAAACCGAACTTTCCCATGGTGGGAAACCAAAATGAGGAACCTTCCCATAGCGGGAAACCCATTACAGAAACTACTTCTCTTTCATTTACTACTTTTTCAGAGAATACAGGAGATTCATTAATTACATCATCACTAGCGTTAAATAGAGAAGATCCTATTTTAGAGATTCTTGACGAGAATTTATCTAATGATGATGATTCTAATGAATTATTTACTCCTATTTCTTCTGTTAAGATTGGGAATTCATTTGTTCCTTCAACATCAGATAATGAAGACAACTTAAAACAATGGGACTTTGAGGATTCTCTCAACAGACTATTTAACGCAATTGAGAGTTTCCAATTGTTTGAGCTCACGGACAAAACAAAGAGTTATATTGCTAAGACTCTAACAAAACACGATATGAAGCTCTTATCCCAAGAAGATATAAGAAAAGCAATCACGCATTATCTCACCCTACAAAGCTATGTAGAACATAAAAACGGTGACACAATTATTTATAAAGACCACTTCTTTATGGAGAAATGGATGGAACTAGTAAAGGTGCAAAAACAAGATTATAGAAAAAGGGAAGAACAGATACAACAACTGGAAAGAAATCAATCCACATATACAGGAAAGGTACCTTTTTTCAATTGGCTACAACAATAAACCTATAAATTGGGATTCCGGATTCCCTTCCTTAACAAAACATATAAAAGGGAGGATCAGGAGGGCGAATCTTAAATCTTCCCATGTAAAATATTTAATAAGAACGAGAGATCAAAGGAGTAACCGCTCCGTATGGATGAACGGAAACAGAAGCTGTTCCCTATATTATGGCCAACATTCGTTTTCGCTTTGGAGAAGAAATAAGAATCCAAGCAAAAGCCCACATTCAAAAGTTTGGTAGTAACTTTTAAAGAGATTGTAAGAGGGAATTGCTATAGGCATCGCAAGTCATAGTTGATTTCATAGAGAGGAGCTTAGAAGAGGCTTTAGCCCTGTACTTTGCGATCTACCTATGATTTATAGCAATCCCTATTCATTTTTCTACATTTAAAGAAAGTCTTACTTGTGTATCAAATCATAGAAAATCACTTGCTCACTTATCACTCAGTTGATAGGAAAACTTTATGCTATTCGCGAATTATATCCATGAATGAGTAGTGTATGACTGAGTGAATAACGAAATAGTGAGGTGAGCGAATGAGCGAATGGCTCAGTATAGCAGAGGTTTCCCAACGTTTGAGTGTTCCAGAAGCCACTTTGCGCCGATACATCCAACGACATTTAGAGTATGTGCAGTATAAAAAGATAGGGAAAAAATATATGTTGCATTCTGACTCGATTAAGCTATTGGTCTTAATTCGCAGGCTATACGTAGAAGAAAATCTACAAGAAGAACAGGTTGAGGGGAAATTGAAAGCGTTGGGATACACAAAATGCGTTACTGTTACCATTGAAGAGGATGAAATGAATGAGCGATTAGTGAATGAGCAATCGGTTCAAAAACAAATCGAGGAGGCTTTAGCACACCAGGAAGAACGTTTAAAAAGTGTCCTGGAGCAACAGCAACAGCAGTTTTTTCAACATTTCATGAAACGCTCAGAAGAACGAGATAAGGCACTACTACACATGATACGTGAGATGCAAGAGACGAAGAGAATGATTGCTGCGACGCAAGAAAAAAAATGGTGGCAGTTCCGGAAATGGTTCTCGTAAAGGAAGGGCATGGAAGTTGTTATAGGAATCGCTTAGGGAATGGTGCCTGATGAAGGTCTTCGTTGGGGATGCCCCCTACATTCGGTATGGTTCAACTTTGGGCGCGGCTTGCGATTCCTATACAATTTTCTTATAAGAATTGAATAATAGGGCATGGCTTGGGGATTCTCAACTAAAAATAACTTGAAATCACTATAAATTTATTAATATTTAATATAATATGCTGTGAAATAGTTATTCATAGTGATTTTAACTTAAATAAACCAAAAAGTATTAAAATTAACAATTTCCTTATTTACAAAATAATATATATTTAGTATAATTTACTTAAGGTTGATGTAGGAATTAAAGTGAATATACATAAAAATGCTAAAACATAATTACAATCACCTATATTAACTATTTATAATTAGAACTAACCGATTTTAAAAGATAAGAGGAGGAATTTTTATGAAACCAATTCAGTTACACTTTGATGTTCAAAACGATAACGGTAACAGCGAACAAAAGATTATGGTTAACAATGTGCTGTACCGACAACCTAATGTATATACAAAAATAACAAAGAAACCTAATTATCTAGATCTTACGCCTGACAAAATTGTTCCTACTTTATTGGATAATCTGGATGTGTCTATCATTTCTAGCTCCATTTCTTCCCCAGGAATGTTTTTTATTGGTCAAAAGGCTTTACGTAATAGCGATTCAGTAACAAATCTTGATATTGCTGTTTTAAGAAAATATGAGCAAGACTTGCCAGTTATTAATACTACAGGCTTCTTAGCTGGCTTGGCTGTTCAAAAAGTGTTTGAAGAAAATACTGCATTGCCAGAACGGATTGATTTATCTGTAGATATGCAAACATGCTTACCGGCATCCGAATGGACAATTGACAATGCCGCTTCCTTTGAAAAAATGTTTACAGACAAAAATCATACTGTAACAGTTCATGTTGGGGCAAAAGATGTAGTTGTATCTGTTACCTATAAAACTGTAGATGTAATGCAAGAAGGTATTGCAGCGTTGTTTGCTATCATTTATGAGGCTGATGAAAATGGAAATGTTTATTATAGAAGTGGTGAGATGTTTGAAGAATTCGAAAATGCTTATAAACTTACAAATATAACAGGGGAATATTTTGAAAGCAAAACAATCCTTCATAACGACATTGGAGACGGAACGACAGAATTCCCTGTAACAATTGGTCTTGACTTTGAGCAGGATCTAAACAGTGGGAAACCTTATGGCATTGGTCACTCCATTGAAGTTGCAAAAGAAAAACTAGGTGAAAAGCTAAATTCAGATTTAGAGCGCCAGCATTTCGTTTCTTACCTAAAAGACAAAGGTCACAAGTTTCACAAACGAGCTATGGAGTATTTAAATGAAGAGAAGATTGAACAGGCTAACAAAATTTATAAAGAAGATACCAAAAAACTCCGAAAGCTACAATATGAAGTAGATATTGTAGCTGTTTACGGGGGAGGAAATATTCATCTTAAAGATGTTATGTACGAGGAACTTCGCAAATTCTGTGATCCATACGAAATTAAGGTGCTTTGGATATCTGAGAAATTCACTACAGATATGAATGTTCGTGGAATGAAAATTTTCAACTTGCTAGTTAATGCAGCTGATGATGAAGCTGCAGCAAGTGAGGAATAAAAAAGGAGGAGTAAAGGATGGCAACTCGGAAGAGGGAAGGGCGTAAAACTGATAACTATAGTTTCCAGACAAGCGACCCCAAGCATGTAGAATGGATTAACAACCAAGAGAATTTAAATAAATCAATTCGGAAGTTGCTAGACTACCATATCACGAAGTATGGGTACGCTGATATTGAAGATATGGAAACGCAATTCCGGATTCTACAGGATATTATGGGAGCTGGGCCTAGATCGGTTGAGCAGGTTGTTTCTGCTCAACCGCCTCAATCACCTTCCGTTTCTCCGTCCGTTGAACAAACTCCTGTAGAAGTTAATCATTCTAAAACAACTGAGGAGGAGATTTTAAAAGCTCCTCCAGTTGAAGACGAAAAGGAACCTGAAATTGAAATAAAAGAAGAGCAAGAAGACCCTGTTCTGGATACAAATGAAGACCAACAGTCACAGCAGAAATCTACTAGAAATGATTCAAAACTGGCAGAAGGAAAGCCCAAACCACTAAAAAACTTGGGGATAGATCGTTCAAAGTTTGTAAAAAAATAAATTCGTTAACGAATATTTAAATATAACAAAAAAGGTATTTGTCTGAATGATAAACACCTTTTTTGTTTATTTTTTGCTGGGATTTATAGTGGCGTAGTTTTAAAATTAAGTTTGATATAAAAATATCGTGTTAACCCATATTCTACGGTAAATCAAAAGTATCCATTTTGAAAAAAGATTAATTAAAACAGATTCTTATTCAGCAGGTTTCTCTATAATTTTTGAAGCTGCTCATTAATATTTACCTTACTTAATCCCCCGTGGTAACAAACCACGGATTCAATCTCTAGGTCTAAATATTTCTTCAAAGACTGTTGAGCAGCCTTTATATCCAAAGTAGTTGGAACATGAATTCCCCCCAATGTTCCGTTTACACTATACATCGAATCCCCGGCAACAAGCGTTTTACTTTGTCTCAAATATAAGCTGATATGGCCAGGAGTATGCCCTGGAGTATGGATGACATGAATCCCGCCACAATACGGCAGTTCTTGACCGTCAATCAAGATATCATCCACTTTTCCCTTCGGTGGGGTCTCTATGTGCCCGTCTTTCAAAAGAGGTAAATCTCCCTGGATATAAGGCTTATCTAGTTCGTGCGCATAAACTTTAATATTACTTCCACAATTTTGCAATATTTCAGGAAGACTGCCTATGTGATCTATATCCTGATGCGTCAAAATCACAACTTTTAGTTTATCAAACGACACTCCTACCTTATTCATTGCTACGTGTAAATCTTCAATTTGTCCAGGGAATCCAGTGTCTATTAAAACAGCTATTTCCTGATCCCATAAAAGGGTTGGATGAATAATATTCCCATGAAATTCAAGGTGCAGCATCTCTACTCCCTTAGAAATTTCCATAACTTTGATCTCCTTTATAATTAGATTTTATTGATGTCAAAGAATAGGTTTGATTGCACAAGAAGATTGGAAGAACGAGGATAATTTTGTATTTAAAATACTATTATTACTCAGTTCATTAATTATTCATTATCACACCGGCCAGCTTTATTATTTGAACAACTTAAATCTTCGATTTTTCTGTAATAATTCCTTTTCTTTAGGAAAAGGGCCCGATTGCTGGATAAAGAAAAATCCTGAATGCTAACACAGGATTTTTAATCAAACTTAAATTAGGTTTATATAACTACAAAAAAGTTTTAAAAAACATATAATAGTTACCTATAGTGATTTATAGTGAATATAACTAAATTTAACTTTTTATTAGTATTATTTAATTTATTATAGTTTTTATTACTGTTATTTAATTATAAAAACTATTACTTATAGTTTAAATAACTTAAATTAGATTTATATAACTATAATAAAACGAAAAAAACTGGATATTTGTTATTTATAGTGATTTATAGTGATTATAAACAATTATAACCCCTATCAAAAGTCTGTCGAATGGCGACTTCTGCTAGGGGCTATATTATACTGTATTTGTAATCTCGAAGAGATTATATTTCCTTACATAGTTAAAAAGTTTCATGTCCGAGAATGAGGAGAAAGTAAAAGGTAAGCTTTTAAGTTTTTCGTGTATAGACGTAGGAATAAATATCATGATTCTTTCTTTCTCAGATGTGTGAATTCCAATTTGTTCTTTGGGTTCTTGTTGTTCAAAAAAAGAAATTTCATTTTCTTCGTTGAGAGCATCAAGGACTAACATATTCATAGCTAGATTGTACATTCCACATAGATCCGTAAGGAGCTTTTTTAAGCTTTTGTTGACATATAATCCAATTTGGGAAGATTTCCCTAGATGTAAACTGTCAATCATTGAATCATTGTTTTTTTTTTCGTAAAAAGCAACGTCTAAAAAGTAGTATTCTAATAAATATCCTACAAATTTATTGAAAGTAATTTTTCTCCCCAGTTTAAATTCTATTTGATCCTTCAATTGATTAATTAAAGAGATATGTTCATCTCTCATAAGAATAGAATCGTTTTTTTTCTCTAGTTCAATATTGCCCATGTTATTTTCTAAAAAAATTACAAATGAATCTAAGTCGATTAATTTTTTTGAGAATAGTTCGTAGAAAGCATATGTAATAATCTTTGATTTTCTAGTACAAAAATAATCTTTGTAGTGCTCAATTTGCTTTCTTGTTTTTTGAGAAAGTCTTATTGAGGTTACTGTGTTAACCAATAGCGAACCTCCTCCCATACCATTTAAATTTAAACTAGCGGATTTTATATATTTATATTGTATATGAATGAGGAATGTTAGAAAAGAACGAAAATGTCATGAATACTATGCGTGCATTGCAGCTGGAAGATCGTAATGTAAAGGTCTTGTAGAATTATCATATTCCTGGTAAATTGGAATGCGAATTTAAGGCTGCTGAACTTCTTAAGTATAAAAAAAGGGCAACATCCGTTACCCCTTAATTCGAGAATTAATTTTAAAATTCTAGCGACTAATTGTTACTTGTGCAGTTTTTTCGATAGTAACTTCTACCTCTTTTGTAGCTTTATTGATGGCTTTTAGCGTGTTGTCTAGTCTTTGTTCCTGAGTAAATTCTTTTAGTCCTCTCAGACTGCGTACAGCTGTATTACTAGCAGCTTTAGCTATATCTAAAGCTTGCTTAGGATTTAGATTTTGAACTTTTAAATCTGGAAATTGAGTTTTTAAATCGATCTTAATTTGAGAGTCTACACGTTGTACAGTTTTTTCGATTTTGTCGAAACTTTTTGTAAGAGTGTCTTGCTCTTTTAGTAATTGTCCTCTGGCTTCAGCGTGTTTTTCTAGAGGTATAAGGCCAAGATCTTTAGATTTATCTAACTTAACAATCGCCTCACTGATTTTCTTTAAAGAATTGTCAATTTTCTTTTCGGTCTTGTTAGCTTCTCCATATACAAGTTCAGCTTTTTGTATTAGTTCTTTACGTGATTGATCCAGAGAGGATTCAAAACGCTCTATCAATTTGTCTTTGTAAGCTTCAGGTAGAGATTTTTTTTCCTCTTTAGCTGTTACTTGAGCCTCTTTCATTAGATTCCTTATTTCTTTCGGGTCCATATTTTTTAGCATATTAATAGCTTCAAGTTTTCCGCGTAAGGTTGAAGGAAATGAATCATTTACTAGTTCTTTTGATTCTAATTTTACTTCTTTAGAAACCCTATGATTAACAAGTTCTCTTCCTGCTATAGCTGCACCATTACTTTTTTCAGGAGAAGAGGAAGGCTCTATTTTCAGACCGATTTCAGTACCGCTTTTCGCTTCAGGAATTTCATTTTTTTGTTCAGTTTTTTGTTGCACTAGAGTCTGCTGTTTACCAAACTCTTTTAAAATATCAGTTAACCCTTTTTGTTCAATAAAGCAATCTGTGGACTTACTCCAATTTTCACCATCTATGCTAGTTACGTAAATTTTTACCCTTCCATTTCCACGATTAATTGTACCTTTTATGTCACCATCGCCCCAATTGGAACCAGAGTCAATTGATTGCATTTCAAAATTGATTTGTTTCTCGTCTGATTTATTAATTTGAAGAGAAGGGAATTTTGATTCTTCATTTTTTGTTGATGAGATTGCAAATTTACGAATTGCTTCAAGTGTGTCTGGAGAAATATCGACAGGTTTTATCTCAGGAGCTAATGAATAATGAGACTTTTCTATTGAAGAAAGAGATGGTGATTCTTCAAGCTTAGTTCTTGGACTTTGTTCATTGTTAGTATCTAAAGTTTGAAATATGACTTTAGTTTCAATTTCATTTGATGAAATTGAAACCGCCTTCTCATCATTTTGAAAAACTAATTTTCCATCTTTCAGTTCTTTAAAAGTTAGGCTCTTACCATCACGTTCAACTATTAAATTTTGCTGTTGTAATTCTTTTTGGAGATTTTTCTCTAAATTGGAGATAATATCTTGATGAAGACTTTGAGAGTATTCTTGTTCTTTTCTGATTTGCTCTTGCCGTTGCATTAAAGCAATCATGAAGGTATCCATAATTTGAGAAGCGCCATGTTCAATACGTCTTCCGATTTCTCCATTCATTTACTAACATCTCCTTTAAATTTTTATAAAAAATCAAGAAATTATTATTCGCCTTATTGACGGTTTTTTATCAAAACGTAGTCAGGATTAATCTGCTTTTTTTCCTTGATGAAATTCCCGAATTGAATACCTATTTGTTCAGCTTCTTCAGGACCGAAAATTTCAAAATAAGATTCAAGAATAGCTCCAACTTCGATAAGTCGTTTGGATCTTGCTTTTCTTTCTTCTGCATTTTTCTTTTTCTCTAAGTCTCGTAATTTTTTTTTCTCTAACTTTAGTTTCTCTTGAAGCCTTTGAATTTTTAATAGGTGTTTTTGTTCTGGACTAAGACCGTCTTCTGTATTCATTTCTTCAGTGTTAGTTTCTTCGATAGGAGATTCAGAACTAAAATCAGTAATTGGATATCTTGTGAGATTGTTAGATGTATTGTCTTGAACAAAGGTTTCCCTTTTTTGATGAGTTTCAGTAAAGTTGGTCATAATATAAAGAACCCCTTTCTACATGTTTATTCCCATTATAAGAAAAAATTGGATATATAGTCAATATTTATCCAAAGAAGGAAAAAATTGTGTTATAATATTCCCGAGAGAATGGAGGGCGCAATTATATAGTTGCTTCGCATCTATAATTTGCGAAGTTGCACGGCAACTTGTTCTCGATTCTTAAAACGGCTTCACCGTTTCGAGAAATCTCGATTCGTTTTTCCCGCAGGGGCTATTACTAAATTGAGAGAGGAGGTAGCAAGAATGAATCAACCATCTTCTTTACATTTCAGCATTCAAATCATATCCCGTAAGAATGGACGTTCATCTGTAGCTTGCGCTGCTTATCGAAGTGATGAGCGTTTATTTGATGAAAGAAATAATAAAACTCATAACTTCAAGAAACATGAAGTGAATCCTGAATCTTTTATTCTTGCACCTTCTCATGCTCCAGAATGGGTAAACAATAGAGAGAGATTATGGAACGAAGTTGAGAAAGTAGAGAGAGCATGGAATGCCCAACTATCTCGTGAAATTGTAATTGCAATTCCTAACGAATTATCTAATCAACAACAGCGTAAATTAGTTGAGAAATTTGTTGAAGAGAATTTCGTTTCTGAGGGAATGGTTGGTGATGTTAATATTCATAGAGATAAAGATCATAATCCACATGCGCATATCATGCTAACAATGCGTCCGTTTCATTCCGATGGTGAATGGGCACCCAAACAACCGTTCATTGGATATGATAATAGTGGCAAAAAGAAGTTTGGAAGAAATCCTTGGGATGATAAGAATTTAGCTGAAAAATGGAGACAAAATTACGCGGACGTAATTAATGAAACTTATAAACAGTTAAATCTATCTCGTAGATTTGACTTGCGATCTTATGAAAGACAAGGAAGAGACGAAGTTCCAACAGTTCACATGGGTTATGTGCAAGCTGGTATGGAAAAACGAGCTTTAAAAAAATCATTAGAACAAGGGGGAAATTATTCTCCAGTTTCTCCTAGAGGGCAGATGAATCAAGTTATTAAACAGCAAAACCAAATTGTTAAACAGTATCAAAATGAGCTTGTAGAAGCACAACAAACATTAGTGGACTTTAAACGAAAACAAGAAGAAGCTGCAAATGATCCACGTAGAGTTTTGAAACAGGCTGGATTGTGGAAACAGTTAAGTGATGCTGAAAAAGTTGCTGTTGTATTTGTTAGTAAGCGTATGAAGAAAAATAGCATTTCTTTTAATGATGTAAATCAGTTAAAAGATCAACTTAAGAGATGGGAAGTTAAATTAACAAAAGAAAAAGAAGTGCTAAGTAATAAAGTTCAAGGGATACAAAAAGCGAAAGAAATATTAGTTGATTATCAACAAAACTTACATGATTTAACGAAGCGTGCATTCTTGCAAAAGGAGCTTGGAAAGTTAGGATACTCCATTACAAACGTCCAAAAAGAATTGCAAGAAGCGGTTGCGCAAATTAAAGAACATGCACCGAAATTGAAAGATCAAGAGCAGAAGTTAATTGAGGCGAAACGACATGCTGAGACAGCTAATCAGACACTTGAGAAGCTGACCATTGCTGAGGCTAACATTATTTATAAAAACGCGCCAGAGATGCAGAAATTCAAACCTGATGAACTAGAAAAACTAGTTAAAGAGTTCAAGAAATCAGGTACCCTAATTCCTTTAGAGCAAGCACATGTTTACTTGCAGTCAGAGAGCAAAAAAGCAGCTAACACTGAAAAAACATTGCTTGAAAAATACGTTGCAGCCTATAAAAACAATACGTATCTTGTTAACTGGTCTAGAATAGTGGAGCGAGAAGAGCGTGAAATTGAAAATATCCGTACTTCATATCCAAAGGAATACGCTCAAAAATTACATGATATAGCGCAACAAAAACAAGAAATTCATAGTCGTTTAAAAAATGTTAAAGTGGAGCTTCAAGTCTATCAAAAAGGAATCATTCAATCGGTTCAAAATTTGTACCCTAATGAAGCTTGGATTAAGAATATTGATTTTAAAACAGCAAGAAGAATTATGGAATTGAACGAAAAAGAGAAGCGAATTATTCCAATTGATGAGATTCATAAATTAGCTAAACGACATATCCAAAACGGCGCTGTAAACACTGAACAATCTGGTATAAATCATGATAATCATGTGCCGCAAGAAAAGGCTTCTGGGGCTAAATCGTCTGCTGAAATTGCAAATGAAATTTCTAGAGCTATTCAATCTTTCATTCGTCAACCTAACCAAAATAGAAAATCCGACCTTGATCGCATGTTAGACGAACAGAAGTTTAAGTCGGAACAAGCAAAACGTCGCCGTAAACGAGGGCCAGGACTCTAGATAGTAAGAAGGGGGAACTCTTCTTATTGGTAAATAGAAAAAAATAGTCCATTTTGAAGGAGGAGAATTTTGAGCATGACAAAAATTAATAAGCGGCCGTTAATAGGGTCTTTAATTTTTAGTGCGTTTGCTGTCGTGTTATTAGATTATCTATACATGGGACTGTTAATAGCTTTACCAAAGTTTTCTAGCGGATCAATGGCTCCTGTTATTGCAGATATGAAACAACCGATTCGATTAACTCAAGAGGCGATTAAAAATCCGGGATTTACTCAGTTTCAGTTCGTAATATTAATTGCCTTTGGATTCTTTGTATACTCCTTCTATAAGAAATTAAATGGACCGAGCAAGTATGATGATGCTAGTAAGTATGGAAGTCATGGAACTGCACGTGAGGCTACGGAGCGTGAAGTGTTTGATGAAAAAAATGTAGTGAAGAAATTGAAGAAAACTTACCTCTTAGAAGATGTTAAAAAAAGCTTCGAACTTCAAGAGAGAGTAAATAAAGAGATTGAAGAAAGAAAGAAAACAGGATATAAACCTGATCCTGAAATTGTCAGCAGAATTAGTAAGCAAGTTCTAGAAATGAAACGAATTGAACAGAAGCGTGTACAGCAAGTGATTAATGAAGCTGCGGATTTAGCAGAGGAGAAACAACGGGAATTCATTGAAACTGAAGTGGCTAAAATCCCTAAACATTACTTAAATGTAAGTAATAACGGGGAACCTGCAAGATTGTCTCTACGTGAAACAGATAATGATACGCTTATTCAAAATATCCCTTTCAGTCAGGAATATATTCGTGAATACCAAAAGAAACTCTTTAACCCCATCACAAATCGAAGTGGAATTATTCTCGGGCTCATGAATGATTCACCGGTGGTAATGCACCAAAAGAGCGGATGGGGTAATCGAAATGTATTAGTGGTCGGTGGCTCAGGCTCGCGCAAAACGCAGTCTGTTGGCTTTCCGAATGTTATTTTCCAAACCGAAAGTTCTATTCTGGTATCGGATCCAAAAGGGGAAATTTTTGAGGGAACTGCAAAGATAAAGGAGAAGCAAGGCTACACTGTAAAAGTTATTAACTTTACAAATATGCGAATTTCAAACAGATGGAATCCGTTTGATTACATTCGAGAAGAAGCGGAAGTATCAATTGTTGCTAATGCTATTGTAGCTAGCAAGAACAATCCAGAGAAAAAAGATTTTTGGTACAACGCTCAATATATGTTACTTCGCGCCTTAATTCTCTATGTTCTTCATGAGGTAGAGCCTCAGAAACGTAATATCGAAGGGGTTCTGGACTTTTTACAAGAATTTGATGATGAAGGAATGGAAGACGGAGAATCTGCATTAGATGCAGTATTTATGGCTCTTGATTTTAAACATCCGGCTCGTATTGCCTATCAGTTGGGGTATAAAAAATCGAAAGAGAATACGCGGGATAATATCATTGTTTCTTTGCTTTCGACTTTAGCAGACTTTACTTCTGAAACTGTTGCTCGTTTCACTCGTACAAGTGATTTCCTGTTAGGAGATCTGGGTCGCCAGAAAATTGCACTTTATCTTATCATTGATCCACTCGATGGAACTTGGACATCTTTAATTAACTTGTTTGTAAGTCAATTGTTCCGTGAACTGTATAAGGTAGGGGATGAAAATAACGCTAAACTGTATGTGCCAGTTTCTATGATTTTTGATGAATTCGCCAATTTAGGTAAGTTGCCACGATTTATTGAATTCTTATCAACATGTCGTGGTTACGGAATATCTGTTATGCCAATCGTGCAAGGTATTCCGCAACTACAAAAGCTTTATGGTAAAGAAGATACTGAATCTATTATGGCGAACTGTACAGCTAAAATTGTCCTAAAGGCCAGTGACTATGAAACGCAAAAGTATTTTAGTAACTTAGCTGGTAAAACTACAGCAAAGGTCAAAGCAGGTAGTACCAGCACCTCTGCAAAGAGTGCATCAAAGAGCGATGCATTTTCTTATACACAACGGGATTTAATGACTCCAGATGAAATTAAAAACTTGTCTAATGAGGAAAGTTTAATTTTTACGGATAGCACATATGTGATTCGAGCTCATAAGTCATTCCAATATGAATTGTTTAAAGATAAAAAAAGGTTACTTATTGATCAGTACAAAATGAATCGTGAAGACTTTAAGTTGGAGCAAACGTTTGAGACGAAAGCCATCATGCAAGAGAAAACTCAAGAGTTTAAAGAGAAGTATCGTGAAAATGCACTAGCTGCTGTTGAAGCTGCTGCAGCTGCAATAAGTGCTATAGGACTGGATGAAGACTTAAGCGCCATAGAAGAGGAACTTTTAGATAATAGTCATCAAGTTCTTGTTGAATCAGAACAGCAAGAAGGAAAATTTGAGAAGCATTATATTCCTGAACTTAATGAAAACTTATTGAATCAAGAAGATATTAGTCCTTCAATGAAAAATGAAGATTCTGGTCCTAGTTATGAAGCGGCAGGAAATATGGAACAAGAAGTGTTACCTGAAATAAGTACAAATGAATCACCGACTATATTAGATGAGACAGAAGAATTTTTAGAAGGGCTGAGTGAATTTCAGTTATCTTTAAATGAATCAGAAGGTACGGAGATAAACCCCTATCCTTCATCGGATATAGAAGATCCAGCGGAAATAGAGGATTTAGTACTTGAACTAGAAGATGATATAAATAATTTAGGAACTGAATTGGGAGATTTAAATGATTTGTACCTGGCAATGGACGAGGGGATGGAAAACGAAAATAAAGGAGGCCTAGATAAAAAGTTAACTATACCGCGATAAATAAAAAAGGGAATCGTTGTTGATTAATCAGCAGAGATTCCTTTTTTTGTAACTATTTTTTATAAATGGAAAAAATTAAATAATATTCCTTTTGATATATTGTTAATCTTTACTAAAATAGATAAATTTTGTATAATTTAAATATAAAATCTGATTATCTTTTGTTATTTCAACAAGGGATATTACAGAAATGAGGGGAGATATTATTGCAACGTTTAGCCTTTAACGAAGGGACGCTGATTTTTGATTCTAATATAAATGTAATCCTTTATCAGATACCCAAAGATCGTACGCAAGTTTTTTCTGCCATTGAGTTAGAAGAGTTAAAACAGGAAAGAGAATATGGTTTTCCTGTGCGTGATATTACTCTCGGAGATAATGCAATTCGCATTGAGTATGAAATCGAAGAAGGATATGAACCTCTTACTGCTATTCGTCGTAAAGATTTAAGTTTAAAAACGAAGTTGAACATTACGCTATCACTAGTTGCCCTTTCTCAAAATCTCTTTAATGATGAGCGTACAGTTACGGTATTAGATAATGTAAATGTATACTTTAACGATGAAGGCGAAGTAAAGCTATTATACAGAGGCATTTCACAATTACTACCACCCACGGGATACCAAAAGGAATTTATTCTAAATAGTACAAAAAAACTTATTTTCTTTATGTTTACAACGGTTAAGTGGAGAGAACTAAGCTTTCATGGAAATGATTTTGTTATACGTCAAGCCCCTGATAATGCTACGCGCAAGCTGCTACATGAACTAGATCAAGTAAGTTCATTCATTGAGCTTAAGGGTTTTGTAGAATCTAAGATTAATGAAATAGAACAGTTAGAGGCTAAAGATGCAGAGAAAGCTTTGAATACAAAGGGAGGACTACTATTGAAGTTAGGTAGTCTTCAAAAAACCGTTACTAGAGTGAAGCTAAAAGTTAAAGAAAAGAAGAAGCCTTCGGCTCCTGAACTTAAAAAAGAAAGAAAACCTTTAAAAATCAGTGGAATGGCTTTAAAGGTTATCGCGGGTGGTCGAGTTGATCCGCATGTTCTGAAGGCTTTGCAATATGCATCGATCCAAAAATACGCTGATGCTGTAAAAGAATTTGAAAAAGGTGATTATAAACATCTAAAGGATGATGATCAAAAGGCATTACTTTTCTCTTACCTAATGATAGGTGAGATTCAGCGTGCTTTGAGTATACAACCTAACTTTGTTAAAGAAGCTTTTGACTTTGCCAAACAGCAAGGTAATAAAGAACTTATGAAAGAAATAAAGGAAGCTGAAAAGCGAATTGTTGATAAGACAGTTCAAAATTCAGACGAGAAAAAAGCTAAAATGGATGCACTCCAGAAAGAAATAGATGAAATAAAATAAAATCTCAATATTACCAAAACAGGGGGTGAGAATATGACGGTTGAAGAGCTTAATAGTAGTGCAGATATGTTGAGAGTACTAGCACATCCTGCGCGAATCGCACTTGTGAGTTTCATGCTTGAAAAGGGGCCGGTAAATGTAACTTCACTTTATGAGGAGCTTAAAATGCCACAAAGTACAGTTAGTCAGCATCTGGCAAAGTTGAAAGCTGCTAAGATTATCTCAGGTACACGAAAAGGTTTAGAGGTTTATTACGAGGTAAAAGATGCAAGAGTAGAAGGTATTCTTAACGCGGTGATTAGTGCTTAATGTGTAAAAAAGATAAATTTTTAAATAAAAAAAGGCCCAAAGGAAGTGCCTTTGCCTTTGGGCTCTTCGTGAACAAGGTTTTATAATTTCACATACCATACGTTCATTGTATTTTAATCTTAATCTGACCATTAGAGGATTGATACTTAGTCGAGGTTGTTCGCTTGGCTTGGTTTATTGCCTGTTGGGGTTGATAATACTTCTGTATTAAGTCTTGAATTGAAGGTACTTGTAAGATTTTGAATGGCATTACAGGAAGGCTATAGTATGTGTCTGTTAATAGCAAGATCAAAGGGAAAACTTTACGCTCAGTTGGCTGCCATTCTAGAGATTTCCAGTGACCGGAATGGTAATAGTCAAGATACCGATTCATTTTATCGTTCATTACATTTTCTGTATAAGTACTTAGTTGTTTCTCGATAAACCAAGGTGAGCCCTTCCAGATAACGAATAAGTCCGGTTCTACTGAACCTTTTTCGGAAAACCTAGGCTCGATTAGTATATGTTTGGGGGTATCATACTTCAGCAAATCAATGTAGGTATCGACTAAGGAGGTAAAGTGAAGGTTTTTTTGTGAGTGTGAGCTTATTTTACTGTCCTTTAAGCTATAAATAAATGGTGTAAAATCTTTATGAGCTCTCAAAAATCCTCGATCTACCAGTCTTTTTAATGTGAGGTTACAGTTAGAGATTTTTGATTGCTCAGTTTTTAGATGGGAAAAATGGAGGGTACAAATTTGATCTCTACTCATAAAGCGAAACCGTCTTATATCATCTAAAATAGCTTTTTGTCGATTGTTCATTAAGATTCCTCCTCTAGTAATCCGAATATTTTTTCCTGATCAGGATTAGGATCATCGATGACTAATTTATTGTTTTTATGCTCCTGATAAGGAGATATAAGTAAAGACAATTCCTCTTCGGTAAGTAATGGAGCCTTCACATCTTCGACTTCATTTGAGTCTATTTTGAAAAGCATCCGCCCTGGATCTTCTCTGAGGATGTTTTCCGCGCCTGGAATACCAGCTATTTCAGAATTTGTTTGATCCTCTGTTTTGAAGACTAGGCGAGCATTCAGTATGCCTCGCAAAGCTGTATCTAAGCTCTTATTACAAGGTCTTTGCATCGAAATGATTGTATAGCAGCCCAACGCCCGACCAAGCGCTGCCCATCTTAATAAGTCTGCATTAATATCCTTGTGACGACTACCGCTTAAAATTAACATTTCGTCAATCGCAAGAAGGATATATGGAGGTCTTCGATCCTTTGGAAGCTTATTAATATGAGCAACCCCATATTTTCGTAGTAAGTTACTACGCTTTTCTAATTGAGTTTTTAATCTACGCATAATTGGACTGAATTGTTCAGGAGTGATACATACGTCTTTTACATGAGCTACATTTTCAAATAAATGAAATTCTGAGCCCTTTAGATCAACTAGGTACATTTCCAATTCTTCGGGCTTATGTCTTAGGATTAGAGTACATAATAGCTGCCGTAGCATAACACTTTTACCGGATCCGGGAATACCAGCTATAAGAACGTTTGGGTTATTAATTAATGAAAAGACAACCCAATCCCTGTTTCTATTTTGTCCTACTACAACTGGCATTTCCATTTCTTGAATAGGAAAGGTGGAGTACTCGAAAGGGACAGAGTCCATTCGGCTAGGAAATAAGCGGATTGTAAAAGCAAGTAAATCTCCTTCTAGTAACGCTTCCTTACCAAGATATTGCTGAAAAATATAAGCTTTATCGTGTACATTTTTAGGATTGATTCCACGAGGGATAGTAAAAGTAATTTTCCAGTATCCTATGTCGCTTGGATGCTCTATATTTCGGATTGTAGGATACACAAATGAGGAGCCGTAATCGTTGGTGATTTTAAGAAATAACTGAGCGGTATGAAAAGCTTTTTTTACGCTATCCTTTATATTATTGATTTCTTGCTTACGTTGTTGTTGCTCTAAATAGTGCTGCCACTTTTCTTTCAACTTACTGTACATACAAATGCCTCCCTCTAAGATGTTTGAAAATATTTGCAATAAAAACATTTTGTTTTTATGCATAAAAAATTTAAAGGCGGGGCATCTGGTCGCATCCGGCGTTCCCGCCTCCTTGCTCCCAGAAACAAATTTTAATAATCTCTTTATTTTCAAGTATATGAAGGGAAAACATGTGTAATGATGCATATGTAGAAACACATGTAGCAGAATATGTAGGAAACATGCAACTACATAGCATTTACACATGTAGAATGTATGTAGAAGAGGTGGGAAAACATGATAGGACTTGCTGTTATAGTGGGGTCTGTGCTGCTTTTTTATGTGTTGGCCAATATTTTCTCCGGTAATTCAAATGATGAATCTATATCTTATAACCGTAATCGGTGTAAAAATAAGCTGGAAAGAAGAGTGTTTGATTACTTAGTTCGTGTTGGAGTGCTACCTGTGGCTCAAGAGAAAGTAAAGCGAAGGAAAGGCAAACGTACTGTCACCTATAGTCTAGATTTTGCTATATACGGTAGTGATGGAAGGAAAGTCTGCATTGAAGTTGACGGTTATATTTTTCATGCTACAAAGGAAGCCAAAAGTCATGATCGAGAAAGAGATCAGTACCTAAAAAGAAATGGATGGGAGGTAATTCGGCTTCCAGAACAAGAACTAAAAGCAGACTTTAACCATGCTATGCTTAAAACGGAAGTGAAGTTGAATGATATGGGTTTACTACCCAAAAATCACCGATTTATAAATCTTGCTACAGAAACTGAATAAGTAAATTACGATTTTCATTAGGTAAGCAATAAAAATAAGAGGGTTATGTCAATCTGACTCCCTCTTATCAGCAATTAGAATTCAACTAGCATTAGAATTAAGTTCTACAATACTTAATTTTTCAGGAACAAAAAGCTCTAATGACTCTAAGGCACGCTTCGCTTCCTCGTAAGTGCTATATGTCATTTCCTTACCTTGAAAGCCTTGTTCAGTATCTTCAAATATAAGATTTTTCCCCCTGATAACAAACATTTCATGAAACCTCCAGACAATTCAAACTTTTTGAAATTAATTTAATCATCCTTGATTCGTAAAGATGCAGTATATTTTTTAACCAAGGATGAATAGATACCCCATCTAGTTGTGATGAGCTCTTTTCTAAGTAATTTAGAAGATGTTTAATTTCGATGTACAAACCATCTATGTTATCCTCACTCATGTAAATAGGTAAATTGTGAACACAATCATTAATTCGACCGATGTATACATTGATTCTTTCATCAACTTGATTAAAAAGGAGAGCATTTCTAGTCAATACTAGTGTTTCAAATAAGATATTAGTACTGATCTCTTTGAGCTTTTGAGCAGCTTCATTTTGTTTGGTATTCATAATAATCGCTCCTCTTTTCGATAGTCGTTATTTCTCTCCTTTTGACTTATATGTGAATTTCCCTCCTAATAACAAGCATTGCTATATTCCTCTTTATTCAATGATTAATGTATATTATAGCACATTTATGATATAAATGGTATAATTTAACAATAAGTATAAATACCGAAGAATCATGAAACTTAGTACTAAAAAAGCGTTAGGAGTGGAATTCAATGAGCAAATTTAATGATATGAATCCCGAACAATACACTGATTTTCTTTATAGTTATACAATCTTTGATAAAAGTCCTGAGCAAATAGCTAGTGATTTAGAGCTAAGTACGGAGGAAGCTATTTATATTCCAGAAGCTATCCGAGCTTTAAAGTTACAAGCTGTAGAGAGACAGCTAAACGGTCTCCCATCTCCAGATAATGCTTATTTCTTAACAGAATTTATTGAAGAGAGAATGGACGAAATTCCATCTGAAATCAAGAAGATGTTGAGTGGGATTGTAGATGAGACCAAATGAGCTTGAGAATATAAGGACTGGAGATATTGTTTTGGTACGAGATTATCCTAATGCGCATGATCTTAAAGCTGGGAGTGCGGCTACAAAGGATAGGTTTGCGGTTGTAATTGGTAATTTCAAGGAGGGATTCTTTTCAGCCCCGGCGCAATCTATTACAACTAAGGGAAGAAGAACAGAAAGAACGGATTATAGACTTAAGGAAAACGAAGTCCGATTGCCAGAACATATACTAGATAAAAGAGCTGATTTTAATTTAACTGGTGTAATTAAGGCGCATCGTTTTCCTTTAGTGTCGCAAGAACAAATGAGTTACAAAGTTGGTCGGTTACCGTTAGAAACTCGATTGAATTTAGTTAGTGTTCATGACCGGATAAAAAATAGTCCACGACAAATAGCAGAAATGAAAGCTGAGAATCCCCATTACTTGTATATTATGAATTACTTTAAGGAATTAACGGTAGCTGAGAAAATGAACTTTATGCAAGATCCGAAAGGAAACCAATTATATGAGTTTGAACGTAATAAAATGTATAAGGTTACGGCTGCGCAGCTTCTAAGCCAATCACCAAATCTAAATCACATTTCTATTAAGCTTGTAGGAAATGGTAAGGAATTTATACATACATTTGCTACTAGGAAGACTCTAGAGGAAGTTCAAAAAGAATGGAGAAAGCCAAAAATGGCAAAAGACTGGATTAGGGAAGATATGAAGTTTCATGTCCTCCAAAAAAATCCTTTGGCTGCGCTAAGGCCAGATTCAATTCCTCACCCTGATAGATATAAGCCTTTGAGTAAATTGATCGACCATGATCATAAACAAGAGATAAGCGTTAACAGGAACAAAGGGCTACAACTGTAATATTCACTTAGCATATTTTATAGGAAGCCTTCCATTGTTGGAAGGCTATTTGGGATTCTGCCAATAAGTGATTAAACAAACGTTTGTTTAAATGGAGATGGAATTCATCCTATTCTTACAAAATTCGATAGAATGACTGTTGCTTTGAAAAAGGTTTAATCAATGCGTTTAACTAAAATACTTATAGGAACAGTTGTTGTTTTTACATAAATCACCACCATTTACTACGAATAAATACACCTATTACAATCAAACTAGGAATGTAAGACCATTTCATTATCACCAAATAGGAGATGATACAACATGGCAAACAAAAACAACAATAGAAACCAACTAGTGGTTTCTGCAGCAGAACAAGCCCTTGAACAAATGAAGTATGAAATTGCACAGGAGTTTGGCGTTCAACTTGGAGCTGACACTACTTCAAGAGCCAACGGTTCCGTTGGTGGCGAAATTACAAAGCGGTTGGTTCGTATGGCTGAGCAACAACTGGGTGGAACCTTTCGTTAAAAGAGTATTGTTAATATTTAATAATAAGAATGGGACCTTCATTAGTGAAGTCCCATTTTCTTTAAAGGAGTTGCTCCACAATCTAGGCCAGTACATAAAGATGCTTCCCTCGTTTCCTTGTAGCCTGAATCCCTTCCTTTGTCCGTTCAGAAGTTAAATCCCTTTCAAATTGTGCAATGCCGGTAAAAATAGTAAACAGCATTTTTTCATGTGCCGTTGTTGTATCAAGCCACAATTCCTTTAGATTTTTTAAGGGCTGCTTTTTTGTGTTCGAAAAGGTAAGTCTTTAGGAACGATAATGAATTTTTTGGAAGTTAAACCCTAACTTTCCTATGTTAAGAGAACTGGCAGTCTCAAACGAGACTGCTTTCTGTTTTTTAGCGTATTATTACCCTATAACAAACTCTCCATAATTCAATAAAATCAACAAAATTAATGTATACCTATAGGCATTAGTTTACATTCAAAACAAAAAATCCGTGTTCCTTTTTTATTGGAACACGGTCATACAAATTAGGAGGTATAGCGAAAAAAGTACTTATAATATAACGATTATGGTTTAATATATAAATTTTTTTGCCTACAAACAGTAATAGAGACTACCAACCTAGCATCTTTCTTAGTATCTGGAATACCTCAAACTTCTCCTTCATATGCTGTATCAAATACAAGCAGAGGGAAGGATGAAACAAAAGATTTCTCCCTATCAAGTTGAATACGCGATGACCATTGGAAATCGAGTTGTAGGTGAATATATTACACTGTATGCCTCTTCTGAATTCCTTGCTATAGAAAAAGTTAAACAGGAACTTCATCGTCGTTTTGGTTCTGCAAAATCCATTGAGTTGCATGTTTCTTCAAGTGTGGATCATGCCCAAGAATGTATTATTATGGGGATCTAAGTAGTCAGCCCTTCAGATTGTTTAACTGAAGGGTTTTGGGTAATCTCCTAAATATATTGACTCTATATAGGTTCACAATTTGAACTGCCCTCCACTTCGTTTAGTATGAAGTGGAGGGCAGTTCATTGAATCCGCTTCTTATAGATTCAATATATTTATACCTTAATTTATTCGGTTACAAAATCCTTATAACTTGGAGTAACTTTCAGGTTACAAAATCCTTATAACTTGGAGTAACTTTCAGACAACTACGGCAGCAAAAGCCACCTCTTGTCTAAATGAACTTTCATCTCACCCCTAAAGGGGGTGCTGCCGCATCATAGTGGGCTTTCTCGTTCGGAAATTCTGTAATTACTCAAATTATTTTTCTTAGTAAATTATTTATCTTCTTTGAATAATCTTCAGTTAACTGATAAAGCTGAAGATGTACTTCCTTCAGGTTACTCTGATAGCCTATGATAACATCCTTATGATTATTATCTACTATCCAGATGAAATACTTTTTATAAGATCCATCTTTAAAGGAAATCCACATGTTATAGTCTATAAGATCGGCACCCTCTTCATCTAACAGTATTCTGTTCTTCTTTGCTGTTTGCATACCAGTAGCAAATGTTTGGAAGTCACTTGTGTTTGTGAACGTTTTTGATTTCTTCATTTTTATAGATTCAACATGTATGTCCTTTATCTCATTTTGTTCAAATATAACCGGCGCAGCATTTTGGAGTGTTACTGTAGTAACTGCTTCTGGCGAGGATTTAGACTCACTTAATCCATTTGTGCCTGTATACCAGATCAATCCTAAGATAACCAGTAATCCACCTAACAGCAAGAAAGTAACCTTTTTTATATGATTTCCCCCTTCCTATTTGTGTTTTAAATTCTCTTCCCATTTCTTACATCCCTTTACTGTCCATGTAAAAATAAAAGGCAATTAGTCAAAATGACTAATGGCTTTTTTCATATAACATGGATTAGCAGCATTAAAAACCAAATCATTGAGTAGATTTAAAACAATAGTGTTATGTGGGAAATGTTAATCGGACTTTACTCTAGAACAACTAAGATGAACTGCCTCTTTAGGCATACAGATAATTATATAGCGCATAATTTTGGGAGGAAGCCGCGTGAATCTCATGATTTCATTAGGAATCAGATACTACAAAGAGATTTTAATAGGATTATGCTTGTTGTTTGCCATGATATTTGTTTTGTTCCTTGGTGTAGATATGCCGAAAGACAACACGGTTCCTTTAACGGACAGTGGTGTTGCTGTTGTTTCTCCTCTTGTTCAACGATATGAGCCAATCTTACGAAAATATGCTAGGGACCATGGAATTGAATCCTATGTTCCTCTTATGATGGCCCTCATGCAACAAGAATCCGGGGGACGTGGTGGCGATCCTATGCAAAGCTCAGAATCACAGGGACATCCTCCAGGATACTTCCAAAATCCAGAAGAAAGCATTAAATATGGTGTATTGCATTTCAAGAATGTTATTACGAATGCAAAAGGAGACATAAAACTAGCTTTGCAAAGTTATAATTTCGGACCTGGTTTTATAGATTACGTATTAGCCCGTGGTGGGAAATATACAGCAGAGTTAGCAAGAGAATTTTCGGCATATATGTCCGGAAAATTGGGCTGGACGTGTTCTTATTGGCAAACTTCTCCTTTCTGCTATGGGGATATCAAGTACGTTGAGCATGTTTTAAGATATTATCAAGAGGATGCTACTCCAGTAAGTATTGTAAGCACTACAGCAAACGCCTATGGCTTTATTCAACCGATAAGTAATCCAAAGGTGACTTCTCCGTTTGGGTACAGGGTAGACCCATTTGACCCATTAACGGGTGCTCCAGTCATTCATAAAGGTGTAGACTATAGCTGCGGTGGGAAACCTATCCCCATTTATGCTGTAAAGGCAGGTATTGTCTCACGAGCTGGATGGCAAGACCCAAATAATCATGGGGTAGGATATGGACAGCGTGTTTATGTGGATCATGGAAATGGTCAAGTAACCGTATACGGTCATTTATCAAAAATTGATGTGCAAGAAGGGCAAAGAGTTCAACAAGGGCAGCCAGTTGGAGCGTGCGGAACTACAGGAAGTTCTACAGGCATACATCTTCATTTGGAACTTCGACTAAATGGAACGGCTGTAGACCCATTACCGTATATAAAGTAGGGGGGGGAAATCTATGAATAGACCTCTTATAGGCATTGTAGTCGCTTTGCTTTTATTCATCTCATTAGTACTGAATCTAGTATTTTATGGTCTTTGGCAGCGAGAAAAAGAAGTGCATATTTCTATGAAAACAGAATTAAGAGAAGCAAAACTCCGTTTAGAGGCTTCAAAAAAAAATTCTCCAGAACAGCTAACCAAAAAAGCAGAGGAGTTTGCTTTAACATTTCTAACGTATGATAAGGAGCATCAATCAGAACGTAAAAAACGCCTCCTTAGTCTTATGTCTAAAGGATTAGGTACTAAACTGCTTGAAACAAAAAAAGAGGTGTCAGGAGAACAGATAGAGGGCGATAACATAATATCATCTGCTAAGATAAAGGATTCCATATATAATCGAATAAACGAAAAAGAAGGAAAAGTTGTCTTGAAGGTCGAGCAAACATTAACCTCAAATGCAATGAAAGATACAACAAGTTTAGAGCTGACAATCCATTTAGAGCATGACGGAAAGGATTGGAAGGTTGTAAAATTTGACGTTAAATCCATATTGTAAGATTAGATTAATTTAAACAGTAGCGGGTCATAGGAGTCCCTCTAACTTCTAGATTGGGAGCGTATTCTTAAATAGGGCGACTTTGTAATTGAATATCTAAAGGAAAATGTATAACGAATCAGTACTGTTCAAAGACTGATTCGTTTTTTATTTATTTATTGCTTTTAAGGATTATTTAAGTATCTGGTATAGAATCTATTTTTCTTGTCAACTCTTATACTAATAGGAGGGAAAGACATGGAGAAAATAATGATTATTTTTATGCAACTTTTCATGGCTGTTCAAACTGTGTTTACTGGTAATACTGCAGATGTCTTCCCAGAAAACACGACTCATTTTATGAAACAAGAGAATTTTAAAATAGAGGATTGGAAGGTTTATAGTAAGGAGAATTTAGGAACGGTATCTAATGTTCAAGAGCTTGAAGAACTTGTTGGGAAAATTGGAAAACAATCCAAGATTACAGACTGGAGATATGAAAAAGTAGAAAACCATCACTATAAGATAACAGGGCAGCTACATCAGGAAACAAGCCGTAAACTAACCATTATTGTATTTGGTATTTTTAATAATAAGGGCTATGACGTAAGTGTTAATCAAGTTGTTGAGGGACAGACTAATTTTGATAACAAGCCACTAAAGTTATTAGACTTAAGTCAAACAGGTAAGGCTGAAGTATTTTATACGTTTACCGCATCCCGAACAGGGGGATACGAAACTGCAGAAATGTTGGAAATGGTACAGAAATATATGAGCCAGTTATCAGCAAAGGGGGTAGAGAAGTTAGTGGAAAAGAATTTTGTATCTATTTCTGCATATTCCCCAAATCTTAATAATAGCCTCTCGTTAGAAGGTGGCAGGAAAATGAACCTACAGGTAGCTATGAGAAGTCTTGATAATAAAACTACACTAACTATCGGATCTCCAATTATAACTACAGAATATTAGGATTTTAATGTTCAACATCTTTCTGAGTACACATTATAAATGGAATGAACAACTAATCCTAAATGTTTATATACGATTCTTTCTGGTTTTGGTTGTTTTCTCTTGGTAAGTCTAACCTGTTTTAGACATACGTATCACCTCAACTCCTAGTAAACTTCTCCCACTTAGGTTTGCATGAAGTGAGGGAAGTTTACTAGGTCTCCTCTTTATAGATTTATCATCTACAAAGAATATCTTTTCTTAATTCATTTAGTTATAACACCTTTATAACTTCTTCATTCTTGTCTGAAATCTTATCTTTTAATCTCTCTTCCTTTGCCCACTTAAAGAAAACATGACCAATAATGAATCCATAAATGATCTCTTGAACTATCTTCATAATAATTCCACCTAACTGTTGATCAGTTAACGGAGGTAACCATTCAAAGAGCTGTGGTGCAATAGCATAAGTGGTATACATAGGACTATGAGCAAAGATTATTAAAGCACATGCCGGTGTTAGCAAAATACCAGCACCAAATATATAGGCAATTTTCTTAATAGCTGATAAAGAATCTAAGCTTTTTGTTGGAGGAATAATTGGAATCCACATTAGAAATGCTGTAATTGTTAATAGTATGTGGCTAATATTATGAAATATAGCATTTGAAACTAAGGCATCAAATATCATAGGCATATGATAGAACGAAAGTAAAGTATTAAATAATAATAAAGAAACAAGTGGATTCCTTATTATTAATAAAATTTTAAACTTTTTACAAAAGTCCACTGTTGGTGCAACCATTTTTTCTGACAAACCTAACAAAATCAACGGAGGCATTGAAATATAAATTAATGATTGTTCAAGCATGTGAGCACTGAATAAATATTTATCCCCTAGAATATGTAAAGGACTACCTAAGGCAATAAATAAAATTATTAAACCAACGAGGAAAGATACTTTTCTTAAATTACTAACTAAATAAGTTGCTTCTCTACTCCGCATCTTGTAAAGATAGGTTCCAAAAACTAAAAGAATTAAAATAAAAAGCGTCGGGTTCCAAAGGTCAAAAAAGGTATAGGTAGATAAATCATTATGTTGTTCCTTTAAACCTTGAGCATATACCCCCTTCGGGAGACCTGATATAAAAACTATTGTTAAAACTATTATTCCTCTTATGAAATTTGTCATAGAAAAACCTCACTCATTTAGTTTTTACCTATAAGTGAAATAAAATTATTCATGGTCTCATAAGACATAGGACCGATATATTTATCACGAATAATTCCGTTTTTATCAATAATATACGAGGTAGGTATTGTGATTGCACGGTATCGATCTCCAACATTCCCGTTTTCATCAAATAGAACTTTAAACGTTATTCCATTATTATTCACAAAGTTTTTAACTGCATCAGGACTACTTTCCGTATTTGTTAGGTTGACTCCCACAATCTCTATCTGGTTATTCTTATTTTTTTGATAGAACTTTTTCATTTCCGGGATTTCAGCCTTACAAGGAGGGCACCATGAAGCCCAAAAGTTCAGTATGACTGTTTTCCCACGTAAATCAGATAATTTTAGTGTATCTCCTGTGACAGATAGTAATTCAAAGTCAGGGGCTATTTGTCCCTGATTAATACCAACTTCTCTTTTGATGTTTGGAACTGAATGAACTGTTTCTCCCGGCTTCTGGAGACTTGTAAGAATTGAAGTTATAGCAAGGCTACAGATTATGATAAACAAGGCTGCTTGACTTGTTCTATCTTTTGGTTTCTTCTCATTACTCTTATGAGTATTTTGTCTCTCATTTCTCCCCAACCAGCGTAAAATGCATACAAAAGTAATGGTTAATAAACTATAAATGAGTAATTCCTTTGATATCGTATCAGTATATAAAAACCTATTTTTATATAAGGACAGTTCAAACTGAATTACATGAAACCATATAAGAAGTTGTAATAAAGCACCTTTATTTATAAATCGGGAGACCGCTAAAAAGAAGAGAATAGCTATGATACCTTGTATCATCATCGGATATTCGTATGGATTTTGGTATACTTTAAACCATACCAACCAGTTAAAATATCCAAGATATACTGGGACAGCGGCTCTCATAAAGGTATCTAGAGAAATGTTATGTTTTTTTATATATAGTAACGTACGAAAGAGTGTAAATATTCCCCCTATGACTATTCCTGTATATCCTCCGTTGAAGTAAAGGATTGTCATTGGATTTTGAAGAACTGAATTGAAATGTAAGATAGTATAGCTAAATTTCCAAATTAGTACTATAGTAATGAATGCATTTGAAAATAAATCCATAATATCTCGCTCTATCTTTAAAACCCTGATGCCGTAATAAGAAATTAAATAGCTAACGAGTATTCCGCTAATTAATAGAAGGTTTTGCCCTTGATTTATGATATTTGTAATCTGCAAACTTTCATTCCTCCAAGTCCCTAGGTAGTATCTATATTGTAAACAAAAAATGTGCATTTTTTATGGAGAAGTATGCAAGATGGGCAGAGTTCTAATGTGACTTTAAAAGAATTCTAATTTGTCAATCTTCTAGTTGCGGAGGTAAATGTTTAAAGTATATTAATTACTAAGTAAGTTTTGTCTATCACCATAACAAAGGGGATTCTTCTATAATCGTTGATCGTGCCAAAAGTTCACAACAAAATGCTCTTTCTCATCATAAGCCTCAAACTCGTACCCTTGTTCCTTTAATTTCTGAATAATCCCGGGAACTGCTTGAACAGATTGAGCATGAATATCGTGAAGCAAGATTACTTCTTTATCCTTTGTTGATTGAGAAACAACTAAATTCACAATTGCAGGCACTGACTGATTTAGGGGAACTCGATTATATTTCCAATCTAGTGAATCAATCGTCCAATCCCATAGCTTAAGCTGGGCATCTGCTACTTGGTCCCGTAACGCCTTGTTGAGACCTGGCATAGAACCATATGGAGCACGGACAAGATTAGAATGTTGTCCTGTTACATCTTGGATGATTCGTTGACTTTCCTTCATTTCAGGTAGGAAGGTTTGTTGTCCATATAATTTTTTATAATTATGTGTCATGCTATGCATTGCAATATAATGACCTTCATTGACCCCTCTTTTGGCGACATCCTTATAGAGATTTACATTGGAACCTAAAACAAAGAAAGTTGCCTTTGCATCATGTTGCTTTAAAATATCCAACAATTGATTCGTATACTCTCCAGGTCCATCATCAAATGTGAGATACGCTATTTTACGAGTTTTTCCATCATATTTCTGAGGTATTTCTTTTTGCATATTTGTCTGAGGAAGTGTTGAAACCAAATTCACTTCATAGTTAGATGACGGAGCTGCTGCTTGAATTTGAGCACTTACTTTCCAACCACCATATCCGGCTATGCTTAGGGAAAAAACGGTAAAAAAAGTATACTTTATAAAGGGAAGTTTAGAACGTTTTCTATTTAATCTAGTCATAGCCTATAATCCTCTCTCGGAATTTTAAAGTATTGGTAAACTATTCCTAATCCATTGTAGGTGACTCTAATGTCCAATTCAATAAAAAATAATTTACTTATCAAAATTTTATGATTGACTTTTTTATAGTTGATTCAAATATATCGACATGATCTATTTAAGCTTTCAACCGAGTGTATTGTTAAATGTTTCTATTCCTATCTAAGAAAACTCATGGTACACTATTGTTAAAATTCAGAGGGATAGGGAGCATCTATCTATGTTTAATGTAACTACATTTTCACAACTACATCATCATACATAAACCCTTGAACCTTGCGTGAAAAAATTACGCGTAGGTACAAGGGTTATTCCCGTTGTACCTACGTTGCTATCAAGAGCCATGTAGGTATTTTTATATCTACATGGCTCTTTTTGTGTTTTCACAACATTATTCAAGGGTTTATACAAATATCTCAGGTACTACAAATTCGAAAATGATTTTCGTCATATGGATGCATATTAAGTAGAGAGAAAAAATGAGAGGTTATAGATTTTAACAGTATTGTCAGGAAACATTCACCTATGGTTAGAATGCATGATTTTAGTTAGTTTCAAATAAATACGATATTTAAATGCAAGGTATCTATGTGAGGTATCAATAAATAAATTAACAGTCAGAAAGGGTGTGTCGAGTTTGAATTACTTTTCAGTAAACTTACTCCCAAATTATTTTCGAAATTATGATGAATCCTCCAGTTTTCCAGCTCATGATCTAATTTTACAACCGCTACTTTTACGTGCTGAGGATTGCTATGTTTACGGGCTCGAGAACAATTCAGAATTATTGAAACAATGCTCTCGTATACTTTCTCCTACACGTAACAAATATAGAATGGATTTGTATCAAGACGTTATAAAAGGATATGAACAATTATGGAATGTACAGGGATGGGGGAGAGGCTCTATTGTGATTGTAATGGATCCAAGCCAGTTTAAAGGTGCGACTATCTTTTCACATTGTTACGATCCTGGTGTTTGGAACAATATAGACACAGGAGATACGCCAGCTGCTATTAGATATTGTAAGGATGCAACTAAGCGAAATAAGATTGCACTTTGTTTATCAGCTTCCAATGGAATAGAATATATGAAGATTTATGTGCCAGACAATATGCTCAAAGAACTGTTCAACTATGCAAAACAAAGCTGCTTGAAATCAGAGTCTGATACTTTATATAAATTACAGAAAGAACGTAGAAGTTTATCAAGGTAGCAGTTATTGAGTAAGCCCCCAATCAAACAACGCATATAAACACGCAGCGCCTCCTGATACTATGAATGTATTAATTTAAGGAGGTGCTTTTTCATATGCCGCAACAAAAACTGACAATTGTCCCCGTAACTTTACATTCCGAGAATAAAGAGTCAATTAAAGCAACTTCCTCAACCATATCTTCCAATAGTGCTTGCACGATCAAAATGGAAAATGTGGAAATCTCCTTCTTCAATGGCGTGGATGAGCACATCATCCAAACGGTCATGAGGGAGTTGAAAAATCTATGAAACACGACTATACAAGTGTAAAAAACATTTACATCATTTGCGGTAAAACAGATATGAGAAAAGGTATTGATGGTTTAGCAGCACTGATTCAAGATTCTTTCGAACTTGATCCTTATGGCGATTCTATTTTCTTATTTGCAGGGTGGAGTAAGGATCGCTATAAATGTTTGTATTTCGACGGCGATGGTTTCGCCATGCTTTATAAACGTTTAGATAATGGCAAACTCCAATGGCCCAAAAGTGAAAAGGAAGTACGCAATCTTTCACAACAGGAGCTTCGCTGGCTTCTTGAAGGTCTATCTATTCAGCAACCAAAGGCCATTCAACCATCGCCCAAAGGTGTGTTCTAAATTCGTTAAGCCATTTAATTTTATCTTTATTCCTCAGTTCGAGCTAGTTATAATAAGATGAACGAAACCGAACGAAAAGTGGTGAATGATGTGGCAAACGCTTCTTCTACGAATGAAAATCAATACGAGAAATTAATTCGGCTGCTCGAAGAGCAATTGGCTCATTCGAATCAACAAAACAAAGACTTATCGAAACAGATTGAAGCGTTAACCGATCAAGTGCGCCATTTAACCAAGCTTTTGTATGGATCAAAAACGGAGAAATCGAAATATAACGCACCAGACGGGCAAGCGTCATTATTTGGTGATGATCCGTCTTTTAATGATCCTGAGCACACAGGAGAACAAAGCCAACAGACGATTACTTACACTGTTGTCCGAAAAGTTCAAAAGAAAAAACGAAATGACTCATTGCATGATGGTATTGAAGTAGAAGCTGTTCACCATCATCCGGAAAATATAATCTGTGACTGTTGCCAAGCGCAAATGATTGAAATTAGCAGTACAATCGTACGCGAAGAAGCGAAATTTATTCCTGCCAGAATGAAGAAAGTACAGCACATTGAACATGCTTATGAATGTAAAAATTGTAAGAGTGATGCATTTAACCAGGCACAAATTAAACGTGGTAAAGCGCCACAAGCTCCTATCCAACGTAGCATCGCAAGTCCTAGCGTACTTGCCAAAGTAATATATGATAAATTTTCGCAATACTTGCCCCTTTACCGTCAGGTAAAGGAATGGGAACGTTATGGTCTGAACACAAATGATAAGAACCTCTCCAATTGGGTCATTCGTGCATCACATGATTGGCTATTGCCAATTTACGAACGAATGAAGCAATTGATGATGACCAAATCGATTTTACATGTCGACGAAACATATGGACAAATCATCAACCGTTCTGATGGGAAATCCGGTCAAACCAATGCCTATAATTGGGTGTATAGAAGTGTGCCAAGCCAAGGACCAACAATGATTCTCTTTCAAAGCGCATTATCACGGGCTCGATCTGTCCTTGAAAGTTTCATAGAAGGCTATTCCGGAACGATAATTTGCGATGGTTATTCTGCCTATGGTAAGTTGGAAGGCGTTACCTTCGCTAATTGTTGGGCGCATGTTCGTCGTTATTGGCTGAAGGCGGACAGCAAAAATGGCCGTATTGGTGTGAATTTTTGTGACGATTTATATCGACTTGAAAGGAAATTCAAGCATTTGTCTCCGAGTCAGCGCAGAAAAAAACGCCAAAAATACTCAAAGCCAATCGTTGATAAATTCCTTAATTGGGTTGAAACATCACCCTTCTACGGAAAAAATGCCCTCGCGAAAGCAGCTGAATACACATTGAACAGAGCAAATGGACTCAAAGCATTCCTGAATGATGGGCGCATTGAAATTGATAATAATCCGGCCGAAAATGCCATCCGTCCCAACGTTCTTGGAAGAAAAAATTGGCTCTTCAGTGTTAGTGAAGCCGGTGCAAAAGCGAACGCCATATGTTTGAGTATCTCGGAAACAGCCAAAAGTAATGGCGTTGATTTCTACGAATACATAAAGAAACTTTTGACGGACCTACCGAATCTTGGCATCCATCAAAATCCTGAAATTTTAGATCAATTCATGCCCTGGTCAAAAAAGATCCAGCTGGTATGTAGCAAATAGATGAAATTAGCCGTATTTTTGATTAAAAAAATCAGGATATACGGCTATTCGCGATGCGTACCGTGAGGGTACGCTTATTTTTTATTTCGGGCTTACGCTTTACGGAACGCTATACTTAATTTCTCACGTTTAAGAAAGGGACTTGTAACTAATAGCAAATTCGAAATGAAGTGATATTATATAGTGCTGTCTATGCCTTATATCTGATGGAAAAAGGGAATAGGAATTCCCTTTTTTTACTTTCAATTTTGTTTAAAGTCCCATTAAGATAGATGGTAAAAAAGGGATCACCACATACCTATCATAATGATACCGTGAACTTAGAAGATGAATAAATTTCATATGTGCTATGAGAATTTGCGCTACAAAATATCAATATATCGTAGCTTTATCTGGGGGGATTAGTATCAGAATCACCTTACCTTAAGAACAAATATAATAATCGTCTAACCAATGTAAGATTTCCTCTGTTCTGACATCAATGAGGTAAAAATTAACATTTTTATTTCGTTAAATATCAATAATCTACATAACTTGACAGAAAACAACATCCGTTTTAACCTTTTTACTGTTGGAAAATATTTTCTCAAATATATTCATAGAAAGGTAGCTACACTTATGAAGAACATTCTAGCTAGTATGGCAGTAGTTTCTGTTGCAGGAGGCACTGTTATTAGTACTGCGCAAGCAGAAACTCCGATAGCACAGGAGGATTCACAACAAGCCTCAAACTCTTCTCCCGTAGCAGTACATGAAAATCAAACAATAACAAACGAGTATACGGTAAATACAGACGCCCTACGTGTTCGTACAGGTCCTAGCACATCTAACACAATTCTTGGGCTTGTAACAAAAGGACAAATTCTACAAGTAGTAGGGGAAACTGATGGTTGGTACAAAATTCAATATAATAATAGAGATGCCTACGTCAGTAAAGATTATGTCACACCAAATCAAATAATAGTAGATACAACAACCCTACGCGTTCGTACAGGTCCTAATACATCAAATCCTACTTTGGGACTTGTAGGCCAAGGAGAAGTTTTACAAGTAGCAGAGGAAACTGATGGTTGGTACAAAATTCAATATAATGATAGGAATGGCTATGTTAGTAAAGATTATGTCACCACTGATGATGGATCAACTGTAAAATTGAAACAAACAACAGTGCAAGCGAATGAAACTTATACAGTAAATGTATCTTCCCTGCGCGTTCATACAGGTCCTAGTACATCCCATCCAGTATTGGGTGTAGTGAAGAAAGGACAAGATATACAGGTGGTAGGAGAAGTACAAGATTGGTATAAAGTACAATTCAATGGACAATCCGCTTACATAAGCAAAGATTATGTATCACTAGAAAGAGATAATACTTCTACGTCTATACAACCGACAACGACAGAATCTGTACAACAGGACGGAACATACGTTGTAGATGCTGCTGTTCTTCGTGTTCGCACAGGTGCGGCAACTTACTCCCCTGTTATCGGAGGTATACTAAAAGGGCAAGTCTTACAGGTAATAGATGTTGAAAACGGTTGGTATAAAGTCAAATATAACGAACGCATAGGATATGTCAGCAGTGAGTTTGTGAAATTTATTAAAGGAGCCTCCACTCCACAGCAAGAACAAGCTCAGCAACCTGCTCAACAGCAGCCAGTTCAGCAAGAACAAGCTCAGCAACCTGCTCAACAGCAGCCAGTTCAGCAACAACCAGTTCAGCAAGAGCAAGCTCAGCAACCTGCTCAACAACAACCAGTTCAGCAAGAGCAAGCTCAACAACCTGCTCAACAACAACCAGTTCAGCAACCTGCTCAACAACAGCCAGTTCAAGACTTTTATGTTAAACCAAGTACCCTAAATGTCAGAAACGGTGCAGGTATGAACTATGGAGTAATCGGGGTTGTTCAGTCTGGGCAAAAAGTACAAGTAGTTGGACAACAAGCTGGTTGGTATAAAATCATCTATAATGGAAAAACAGGCTTTGTAGGTATGAGCCATTTATCTAAAACAATGATTCCGGTAGCAGAACAACAATCCCCAGTAGTAAGCACGCCTAGCGAAGTCAAAGCAAGTGGCTTTATTAAACCAGCTATAGGGAGGTACACTTCTGGATTTGGAAAACGCAGTGGACAAATGCATTATGGTTTAGATATTGCCGCTTCTGGTACAGTACCAATTGCTGCAGCAGCAGATGGAGTAGTTACTCGTTCTTATTTCTCTGCAAGCTATGGAAATGTTGTGTTTGTTTCTCACAACATGAATGGGCAAACTTACACAACTGTATATGCTCATTTAAGTAGCCGTTCTGTCTCTGCCGGTCAAAGAGTAACACAAGGACAACAACTTGGATTTATGGGTAATACAGGAGAATCTGAAGGGCAGCATTTACATTTTGAAATTCATAAAGGTGGATGGAATGCAGCGAAAAGTAACGCTGTAGATCCAAGATCATATATTGATTAAAGGGCTTATTAAAAGCCCTTTCAGACTGTTGAAAAATAACTTCACCAATAGCCGATTAATTTTTTTCCCTCCTCTTTACGATAGAAGAGGAGGGATTTTTCATATGTATTACGTAGAACAGAATCTAACTATGACAAAAAATAGAAAGCATTATGAAATGATGAATGACTTACTCAATTACCACGAACTTATAGTTATAGTACGGCTCATCTAGATACTTCTAAATACCTTCTTAATTCTGTGTTGCCTCTTCAACATTAATTTAGTTCAGCCTTATGAATCTACTTCTCCCCTTGTCAATACCCGAGCGAATCTGTGCACTGACCCTCTGTTTCCGCATTTCCTCATACAACTAAACTCACCAGTTCTCGATTTGTTGTATTAGAGATGCTTATCGAAAGTCCCTGTTATTCATTTCAATCCTTTAACTCCTTTCATGATTACTAATATTAATGCTGGATAAAATTCCTTACATACAAAAACAGCAATACAAATCCTCCACCAGCCAATAACAAGAAACTGAATACCCCCATCTTTTTCTGTGCTTTTAATAACATTTCATTCACTGTTACATACCCCAAAGTTCCAATCGCCAATCCCATCAGTACACCATTTAAATGGATATGGTCGCTTCTTACCACGCTGCCGAGTACAGTTCCAACTCCTAATACGAGTGATAATAGTGTAATCGTCAAAAGAAAATACACAATACGAAACCGAGCAAATAAGAAGGGGACTGCTAGCGCAAGTCCCTCCGGGATGTGATGAATAACAGCAGCAAACAAAAAGGGTATTGCCGTGTCAAAGCTCTTCATAGATATACCAAATGCTACGCCTGTCGGAACATTGTGGATATAGATTGCCAGAGATAAGAATAGAAAGGATCGCCACGCTTCACCTTCTTGGCCTTCTTGATCGTGCGGATGATGAAAATATATATGAAGCAGTACCATAAACAAAATACCCATACCCACCCCGAGGAGGAGTCCAGTCAGCTCATACTCAGAAAGTGTCTCTGGAATGAGTTCGAAAGTAAGTAGCCCTGCTAACATTCCCCCGCAAAAGGCATACAAACTATACATTTGATTTGTCACTATACTTCGAGCTGTTATAGCCACCGTTCCCCCTACTAGTAATCCGCTAAAGGCAAGTGCAGCTGTCATAATCGGTAACATCATCCCCTCCATCTATGCACCTCCTTCCTATTCCACTTTTTCCATGTGTATGTCTAATTCTTTGGGAATAGTCATGGCACTCGTATAACAGAGATTGATAAGTATAATCTTATAATTTCTATTGAGGATACAGGTTGCAGGATGAATCATAGTGCTTTTAAAGAAGACAACCCCTTTAATATTGCTAACTTTAAGGAGAAATTTATGGTAAATTGAACTACTAGTCATCATAACCTGATAATTATAGTTCAGAAAAAGTAATCCAACATATTCTTGTATCATACCTCATAAAATGGACAAGGAAGACAAGCCTTTAGGGAGGAATGAATGTGGAGGGTATAAGTGATTATTTGAGGAATCCTTTTAGTTACTGATGAGGAGAATCCTATTAACTTATTTTTGTACAGTATTTGGTGCCTTTTTACAAGGTGTATCCATGTCCTTGTTTTTGTTTCCCCACTCTATACCTTCTGGAGGGGCCGCTGGTTTGGCTCTTCTGATAAATCGTTGGTTCCCTTTATCCCTTGGCTTTTCCTTGTGGTTAGCAAATGTTGTTTTCTTATTTTTTGCCTTGAATTATTTTGGATACTCTTGGACGATTCGAACCATCATTTCGGTTGCAACCACCTCGACTACTATTAGCATCCTAACTCCTATGGTTGCTCTTCCGCATGTACATATAGCGTTAGATATTTTGGGAGGAAGTATTCTTTTTGGTATTGGAGTAGGTTTATTGATTCGGGTAGGAGCCTCCAGCGGCGGAATGGTCATCCCGGCACTCATGATTGCCTCCTACAAGAACTGGAGTCCTGGAAAAGTTATAATGGTCATCAACCTTTTAATTTTTCTATTAACCGCCCTTATCATAGATTATAAAGTTATGATTTATGCAGTAATCTGCCAACTCCTCTCGACTAATATCATTGATTTTATTTATACCTTTAAATTTCAAAGAATCCGTACTCTATCTGTAAATTTGAGAAAAAAATGAGAAGATCCTAATCAAAGGAGCTTCTTCAGAGCGTAGACAATCCTCTTTTTGAAAAAGTTATCTGAAGAAAGAGGGACTTTTTTATTTTTAATTTTTATATACAGTTTCAATCATATAAGGAAAACATTCTATACTGACTAGTGAGCAACTATAAAAAACGGATTATAATTTGGATTCATAGCTTTACTTCCGCTTTCAGGAATGTTGTGAACAGAACAAAAATCCCTCAGAACTTGTGAGGGCACTAAAAAAGATCATGATGTTTTAAAATCACAGCCCTTTTCAGTGCTCCCTTGCTATCTTATAAGTAACAAAAAAGCTCTGACACCATAAAATTGTCAGAGCTTTTTTTATTAATTTGTAGTATGTGTTTCAATGCTTTGTTTCCTAGATCGAACACTTACAAAGGCAAAAGTGGCGACTAAAAAAATAAAAAGAATGATTCCCACGATTTCGAAATTGAGTTCTGCCCACGGATTAAAGAAGGTAAATGCCAGATAGAAGGAAACCCCATACGCTAAGACAACAATCACCCAACCCAGGATTCTTGACGCAGACTGGCCGATTTTGCTTGACTGATTCACCATTTTATAGACAATTAATGAATCAATTGTATCTGTAATCATCATGCCAAACATAAAAACTAGTCCTAAAAGTAAAGGTGTATATTCACCTGCATTCCCTGCTGCTAAAGACCAGACAGCCGTTTGACTTACCGTCTCGGCAGCCAAGGCAAACAAAGCCCCTACTAAAATAATAAGTAAAGGATTTGTTGTTCCCTTAGCAACTCTAGGAATAAATTTACCCTTTAATCCACTCAATTGAAATTCTTCCTGATTATTTCTGGTGCGCAATAGATTATAAGTATTTAACGTTCCAATAAGGAATAAAGAAACAATCGACACCCAGGATGCAATATTATCAAAATAAGTTGGGAATGAAAAATTCTCTATCACCATTCCTAAAATACTAGCTATTACAGCTACCATTCCTCCATGACCCAATGCAAATAATGTACCCACCCAACGTGCAAACGGACTGCCCATTCGCCAATTATAACGAGTTTGTCCATCAATAAAAGCAAGATGATCCGCATCTAGTCCATGTCGAAGCCCTAATACAAAAACAAGTAAAAAAAGTGATACAGTTTCCATGTGAAAATTCCCCCTTTTTATAAATAAACAAGACATAAAAAAACCTTAACCTTTAACTGGTTAAGGATTCATGGGTACGCGCAAATAGACGACAAAATGGCAGAATACAATTGTCGCTTCATCTCCGTACACCTCTCCTTTCCGCGAAGGCTGTTTTGGTGTTACAACCTAGGTAGGTCTCCTGGCTTTTGAATCATCGCGCTCTATCGTCTTCCCCAAGATATGGTTGAGTGACATACATGATAGAGAACTCCTCAATTACAGTGGCGGGACCGCTCGGGATTTGCACCCGATTCCCTGTTACCCCTTGCTCTCACAAGGGCACCTAGTTTGCTTACAATATGATGTTGTAACTTGATTATACGTATAATTCTCAAAATGTAAAACTTAATTTTTTATGCTATAACTCTGTATTAGTTTACATCCTAATTGGCTAATAAGAGAATCACAGTATATTTAACCTGTATCCATGTTAGATTACCATAACAGACTTGATATTCAACGTATCTTTAAATCTTAGAAGAACTTCTTTTAGGTCGCTTACTGAAGAAAGTTTTTCTAGACTTAAACTAATTTTATGAAATAAGAAAAATTTACTTCTAATCCAGTGTTTTCATATCAGTAATTACCTGAAATGCTGCTGATTAAGCAATAAAATATGGATATTAAATCCAAATTTGACACTTAGTTTACAGATTGTTTCGGTGACCCTAAAAAATAAACATTGACAAACCTTTCCTTTGAGAATAAATTTTAGCTTAACAACATATTTTTGCGTTAAGGAAACTTTTTTAGGGGGATTAAAAATGTCTGAACAAAACCAATTTTCCAGAAGAGATATATTAAAGTTGGGATCTGCTGGCGCCATAGGCTTGGCAGGGAGTTATTTTCTAAATAGTTTAGCGCCTTTTACCCCTTCGGTTAAAGCGCAATCTCATACCAAAAACCACAGTAATACAGATCATAGTCAGATGATGAATGACAGTATAAAAACTTCAGGATATAAAATGGCAGAAAAACTACTGACTGAATTTGATTATGGGAAGGTCACTAGACTTCCTAACGGTCAAATTTTGCGTGAATATACAGTTGTTGCCATCGATAAAGAAATTGAAATCGCAAAAGGCATTAAATTTCCAGGATGGACATATAACGGAACGATTCCAGGACCTACGTTTCGTTGTACGGAAGGGGATTTGCTTCGATTCTATTTTACAAATAAAGGAAGTCACCCCCATTCCATTCACTTTCATGGCATCCATCCACCAGAAATGGATGGAATTACTCCTATCGCTCCAGGACAAAGCTTTATTTATGAATTTGAAGCCAGACCCTATGGACTGCAATTATACCATTGTCACGTGTTACCTCTCGCTCGCCATATTCATAAAGGGTTATACGGGAATTTTATCATCGATCCGAAAACCCCGAGGGAGCCGGCGTTGGAGTTGAACATGGTAATGAACGGATTCGATTTAGATTTGGATGGTGGAAACGACTTTTACACTATTAATGGATATGCCTTCGCATTCATGAATCATCCAATTAAAGTGAAAAAGGATCAGTTAATTCGTATTTATCTTAGTAATCTTACAGAATTTGATCTAATTAACTCTTTCCATCTTCATTCGAACTATTTTACCTATTATCCGACAGGAAGAAATGATAATCCCTCCCAGTTTACCGATACAATTATGCAATGCCAAGGTGAACGTGGCATTCTTGAAATGAGATTCCCATATAAGGGGAGATACATGTTCCATGCCCATGTTAGTGAATTCGCTGAATTAGGATGGATGGGATTTTTCGAAGTAGAGTAAAGGAGAGGTGACAAAATGAAGACAAAATGGATGATTTCAGGCTTCATCCCTTTAGTAATGCTTATAGGAGTATTAGCATGGGTATTAATAAACGGAGCAGGAATAGAAAAAGATCCTGCTGCACCTATTGAAGTATTGAATATTGAAAGAATTAAAGTAACAAATGGAGGTTTTGAACTTTCAGTAAGTAACACCGGTCCGGAAACACTTACGATTTCACAAGTGATTGTAGATGATTCAGTTTGGAATTTCAATGTTTCGCCTAGTCCTACGCTCAAACGTTTCGAGGAAGGAAAAGTAACTATCCCCTATCCATGGGTTGAGGGAGATCCCCATGCAATTAAAATCATCACTGAAAATGGTATTGTAACAGAAGGAGAAATTGCTGCGGCAACCTTAACTCCTGAGGCTAACTGGAGCAGCTTTTTAAACTATGGTTTTATTGGTTTTTATGTTGGGATTGTCCCTATCACTCTAGGATTATTGTGGTATCCATTTATGAAGCGCTTTAAGCGAAAATGGATTAATACTATCCTCGCACTCACTGTTGGGCTCTTATTATTCCTGTTTGTCGGAACACTTGCTGATGGATTTGAAATTGGTGCCGAAGCTCCCTCTGTATTTCAAGGAAATATGGTAGTTATAATAGGAGCAGCTCTTACCTTCTTGCTATTAATAGGATTTGACCAGTATCAGCAAAGAAAGGGAGAATCCAAAAGTTACTCACCTTTTAAAATAGCACTTCTAATGGCTATAGGCATTGGGCTTCATAACTTTGGGGAAGGACTGGCGATTGGATCCTCTTTTGCTCTTGGAGAGGCAGCTTTGGGAACTTTTTTAATTATTGGTTTTACTTTGCACAATATTACAGAAGGAATTGGGATAGCTGCTCCACTTTTAAAAACCAAGCCTAGTATAAAAGTCTTCTTTATCCTTGGAACCCTCGCTGGCGCACCTGCAATCTTTGGTACTTGGTTCGGTGGGTTTATCTTCTCGCCAATCTTGGGTGCTTTATTTTTAGGAATTGGAGCAGGTGCCATTTTACAAGTAATTTATGTCATTACAAAAATGCTTATTGAAGACCATAGAACACATAAGGAACCATCTGTCTCCTGGTTAAACCTTTCTGGGTTCGCTGTTGGACTGTTAATCATGTACTTTACTGCATTTTTTGTTAAATTTTAAAGAAGAAATTTGAATACTAGGAGGAAGGTATGCTGCAAAGTATCGGGGTTCCAGGCTTAATACTTATTTTAATAATTGCGCTTATGATTTTTGGCCCTTCTAAATTGCCGGAAATCGGAAGAGCATTTGGCTCCACTTTAAGGGAATTTAAAAAGTCCACTAGAGAGATTATGACAGATGATTCAAATGAAGAAACATCTAATAAGCAAGAAAAATCATCTATATAAGTTGAATTAAATAATCTCTTCTCCTCCCTATGTTACAATAAGGATAAACATGAACGAAATAGGGAGAGACGTAAGATGGAAACACAAGCAGCCGAATTAGAAACTGTCCAACAAGCAATGAAACAAACGAAAGATAAGCGAATGTATGAGCGTTATCAAGCGGTCTCTCTCTTCTTAGAAGGCTACACGTATGAACAAATTGCTAAGATTGTTGGTTACAACTAAAAGACAGTGGGCGAATATGTGAGAGCTTATCGTAAGAACGGGCTCGAAGGGCTCATCAGACGTGCTTCCCCAGGTACACCGCATAAACTGACACCAGAACAGGAGAAAGAACTGGTACAAACGGTGGTACATTCTCTTCCTGTTGATGTTGGATTTGCCGCTCGTCATAATTGGACATTAGCACTGATCGTGTCATTTGTAGAACAGAAGTGGCAGAAGAAGTACACCCTCCGTGGGATGTCTCGTCTGTTGAGCAGTCTAGGTCTTAGCTACTCATACTCAAAGGCCACTTACACCTTGGCACAAGGAGATACCGTGAAACAGACTGCTTTTCGTGAAGAAACATTTCCGGCATTAAAAAAAGATTGATTGAAGAAAACATTGACCACTTGTTGTTTCAAGATGAATGCATGATTCGAGACTATCAAGCGGTTCAATACACTTGGTTTTTGCGCGGAAAACAGCGCAAGATTCCAACGTACGGTAAACATCACGGAGTGAAACTGATTGGAATCCTCAATTATGAAACAGGTAAAGTTCACTGCACAGAAGAAGAACGGTACGATGCAGAAGCATTTCTGCGTTTTCTTCAGTATGTTCTGAAGCAATATCCAACCGGCAAAATTGTCATAGTGCTAGACAATGCACGGATTCACCATGCCAGTCTCATCCAGCCTTTTCTAGAAGAACATAAAAATCGATTAGAATTTGTGTTTCTACCACCGTACAGCCCCGAGATGAACTTGATTGAGGGACTGTGGAAGTGGCTTAAAAGTGCTGTTATTTACAATGTTTTTCATGCTTCTGTAAGAGAAATTCGAAAGCATGTGCAAGCATTCATTTCTGCTATTAACCAAACGCCGGAAGAAGTCATTAATAGGCTTTATATCAGGATGTAAAAATTAAATTCAACTTATATAGATTATTGCCATTAGTTAAATATATCTATTAACATTAAAATAACCCACCACAGCAATCCGAAAATATTAAATAGTATAAACAAATATAACAAGATTCTACTAACCTTCAATGTCCCTACTCCTTTACTTATTGATATTAGCGGTTGTTTCTAACAATTATATTCTAGAATAACCTTAAAATTCTACCTATATAAGTTGAACTAAATATTTTCTCATAACCTCATCGCAGCACAAAGTCAGACAGAATACGTTGTCCTACAAAGGCAATTTGAATGATGATTTAGCAACTGAATAAGAAGGTGTAAGAATTAAATTCAACTTATATAAATAAATTAAGGGAGATGTAGGTTTTACTTTACATCTTCTTTTTATGAAGTAGAAGTCATCCTATCTCGTTTGCTTTATGTATATTCGACACAACAAAAGCACCCAGAAGGGTGCCTTTATGGACTGTTTTGCATAAGGTATTTTCTCTTATCCGATTTCTGACTTCTCTAAGCTATCTATATCTGCCGCACGTAATGCACCTTTAATAAGTGGAAGCAAATATTCGGCATCACGCCCGACACCGCAAACAAGCGCCGATCCTCGCTGTCGCTGCCATGGCAAACCGATAAAGAATAGCCCTTTCACAGGACTGACCCCTCTGTAGTGAAGGGGTCTTCCTATCTCATCTAGTGCTCCTCTTATCTCCAACCATCCGTAGTCCGGAACAAATCCTGTTGACCAAATGATATTTTTCACGTCCATGTTTCTACCATCTTGAAAAATCGTTCTGCCTCCCTGTACATCCACCACTCTCGGTTTCACTCGTACTTGTCCATTTCGAATCAAATTCCTAAACTCGAAACCAAAGATGCGATCCCCTTGTTTGCGGAACCAAGCACCCCGTTTTGTATCTGTCCCTGCATATAAAAACCCTAGTGTCTCAAGCCAGAAAAAGATACTCCTTCCAAAGAAGGACAAGGGCAAGAATTTGAATGGGTGACTGATTGCGATGGTGACCTCTCGTTCCATCGCAAGTTCTGTTGCAATTTGTGTTCCGGAATTTCCTCCTCCTACGACCAACACAGGACCTTCTGGAATCTGCTCTGGCGAGGTATACACTGAAGAATGGATTTGAAACACATCCTTCGGGTATTGTTGTGATGCAGGTGGTAGAAACGGAGCCTGAAAGGCACCAGAAGCTATTACGACTTGTTTACTATACAGGGTTCCTGTATTGGTGACTACTTCAAAACCGGTATCGGTTTGCTTTACCTTTTGTACATAGGTACGCAGCTGTATCGGCAGGGAAAAATGCTTCGCGTATGTTTCTAAATAGTCAGCCAGCTCATCTTTTGAAGGAAATGCATCCTGATCCCCTTCAAATGCCATGCCAGGCAATGCACTATATGATTTTGGTGTAAACAATATCAAAGAGTCATATCGCTTTCGCCAACTGTCCCCAACTCGTTCTTCTGCATCTAGCAGTAAGAAGGAAATATCCTGCTGTTTTAGAAAATACCCCATACTAAGCCCGGCTTGTCCCGCACCAATAATGATGACATCTAACATGTTCATGTCTCCTCCTTTGTAAAACTGACTCCCTCACGTATGGAAATGCTCTATATCTTCTATTTGAATCATCACATGTTCAATATGAAACTGTTCTCGAATTTGCTTTATTGTTTCTCCAAGGATTTTTTTACGTATTTGTTTCTTATTCTATTATAAGATGACATGTAAGGGTCGAAAATCAAATGTGACCGTCCATATATGTAAACTGTGAACACCCCGTACAAAGGAAATAGTTACCAAAGCACTTAGGGTTTCCTCTATATTATTATATACTTTCGATTTTCTGCAACAAATTCTGCACAGTTTCTCCATTCTTATTTTTTACAATGTACCTACAATCAAAAGGAGGAGAAACGTATGAAAAAAAAGATTTTACTAGTGATGTCAACAGTAGCTGCTTTATCATTAGCAGCTTGCAGCAATACAACCAACCAAAGTACAACTCAAAAACAGGAACCTTCTGCTCAAACCCAGCAACAAAAATCAGAGGCTCCCGTAGCATTTTACTATACTGCTAATGAAGGCGGAAGCATCTCCAAAATAGATGCCACAACAAATAAAGTAGTTGAAACCATACAAGTAGATGGATCAGTTCATAATGTCCAAATCTCTTCGGACGGCAAAGTTATCGCTGCTACAGTTGTTCCTAATATGGAAAGTGGTGAGCATGATTCCATGGAAATGAATGGTCTCGTCTCATTCTACGATACTTCTAGCAACAAACTCCTGAAAACAGTAGAAGTAGGGGAGCATCCAGCTCACGTGGTATTTACACAGGATGGTAAGTATGTGCTAGTAACAAATAATGAAGGAAATGATGTCTCCATTCTGGATGGTAAAACGTATGAAGCCGTAAAAAATGTTGCAGTAGGAAATGGACCTCATGGATTCCGTATTTCAAATGACAGCCGTTTTGCTTATATTGCAAACATGGGAGCAGACAGTGTCAGTGTGGTTGATTTACAAGAACTGAAGGAAATTAAGAAAATTACAGTCGGTAAGGTTCCGGTTACCACCGGGGTAACAAGCAACGGAAAGACATTGCTTGTGACATTAAATGCTGAGAATGCAGTGGCAATTGTGGACTTAGCAACAGAGCAGGTAGAAAAGGTTCCAGTTGGAAAAGGACCTGCTCAGGTATATATTCAATCAGATGATAAATATGCTTTTGTAGCCAACCAGGGAACAGAAGATGCACCATCTAACAGTATTTCAAAAATAGATTTGAGCACAAAAAAGGTAGTAGCTACGATTGAGACAGGTAAGGGAGCACATGGCATTGTGACAAGTGCTGATAATCAATTTGTGTATGTAACGAATATGTTTGAGAATACCGTCAGTGTAATCGATAACGAGAAGAACCAGGTAATCAAAACCATCCCCGTTGAGGAAAAGCCAAACGGAATTACTTTTCAAAAAGAGATGAAATAAAGAGTAACAGGGTGTCTTAGGTTTTTATCTAGATACCCTGTTCTTCTTTATGTATGAAATCATGGAAAATATTCTTCCTGTTCTTCATTTATACCCTTTCCATAACTGTTATAACTTTAATAAATTTGACTTGATGATGGAACCTATTTTGGGTATTTTCCATTCAGATTATTCTTACAGCATAACACGTGTTCAGGTACAATATAAATACCAATAGGATTTGTATAAATGGGGAGGACTTTCTTGTTTAAACTAGCGTGTATATTAGGAACTGCCATATTATTTGTAGTACCTAGCAGTCAGAATTTATTGGAGAATCATAAGCATTCAATGGAAACACCCAATCAGCAAAACATTCTAACGTCCTTGCCTGAACCTATAAAAGAGGATAAAGTCTTTATAGCGAATGTTCCCTTTTCTCAACAGCTTCCTGAGTTAAAAAGAGGGTGTGAAGTTACAAGCTTAGCTATGATGCTTCGTTATGCGGGAGCCTCGGTGGATAAAATGACACTCGCCAATGAGATATCATATGTTCCATTTCATCAAAATGGAGTATATGGGGACCCTAATGAAGGATTTGTTGGAGACATGGCCGCAAAAACTAAACCTGGTTACGGTGTGTATCATAAGCCCATCCTAAAATTAGCTCGAAAATACTTTCCAGAGAGAGCACTAGACCTAACTGGCCGAAATATTCAAGACATATATACACTCGTTCGATTAGGATCTCCTGTTTGGGTCATTACAAATGTTACCTTCAAACCATTGGATGAAAGCAAGTTTGAAATTTGGAAAACAAATAGTCGAGAAGTGAAAATTACGTATTATGAACATAGCGCTGTGATAGTAGGTTACGACAAGGATTTTGTATATGTAAATGATCCCTTAGCAACTCAGCCAAACACGGCGGTCCCACGCGCGGATTTTGAGGCTGCGTGGGACCAAATGGGGAAGCAGGCTATTGCAATTGTACCGAAATAGAAAAATCAGTGTAGGAGAAAGTTTGTTTAGTGTCTTTTCTTCGCGAAAGATTTCTAGCAGAATTTGAGATGTATTACCTCTTAACTAAATTGTAATACAATATGCACAGTTTCTCGAAAAGTATAGTATATGCTAGAGTTGCACAGGTCCCCTCCTGTCGCATAGGACAGAAATCAAACATAAGAAACTCGTTTTATCTAATAGCAACCTGCCTGTCTACTAGTACATTGTCTTTTAGTGATTCGGTTCTTATGTTTGAGACCCCCTTAGTAGAATAAATATGAAAACACCTGGTTTAATCAAATCAGGTGTTTTTCATATTTTTTATTAAAGTCAATCAGTTAAGTAATTTTATTGTAAATGTTCCTTCCTCACATTTACATTTATTTAACCCTATCTTTAATCATACTTAACGTGTCGAATATAGTATAAACATGTAACAAACTTCGTTAATAATTAACTTATTTAAATAAAGAATTGGGAGTGTAAATATGAAAAAACGTACCGCAGGAATTGCTGCTTTATCTGTTGCAGCGATGACAACATTAGTGTTGGGTACTATGCCTAAATCAGATGTACAAGCTGAAAGTGATTCAAACAGCAAAAAAGCTAAAAATGTTATTCTTTTTAATGGTGACGGTATGGGAGCCGCCCAACGTCAAGCGATTCGCCTTGCTACAGTAGGAAACTATGGTCAGCTTGCTATGGATGATATGCCATATGTAGGATCAGTTCATACGAGTTCAGCAAATGCTCTTGTAACAGATTCTGCAGCAGCTGGTACAGCATTTGCTACAGGTGTAAAAACTAATAATGGCGCAATTGGAGTAGATGTGAACGGCAAACCAGTTCAGAGTGCGTTAGAACTGGCGAAAGAGTCAGGGAGATCAACAGGACTTGTTACAACAGCTCAAGTAACAGATGCAACTCCAGCTGCTTTTGGAGCTCATGTTGCTAACCGAAACGCACAAAGTGATATTGCAAAACAATATCTAGAGAATAGCAAAGTAGACGTTATTTTGGGTGGTGGGGAAGACTATTGGTACCCAGCAGGAAATCCTGGTGCACACCCTGATAATCCAGCGGAGGATACAAGTGAAGCTAGTAAAGGAACAAATGGAAACCTTGTAGAGCAAGCCAAGGATTTAGGTTATACGTATGTTACAAATGCAGATGAGATGAAACTTGCCAAAGGGCAAAAACTTCTAGGTTTGTTTGCTAACGAAGAAATGTTCCAGCAACGTCCAGAGGGACAAGGTGCTGTCTATAATCCCCCTGTTTCTTTATCAGATATGACACAAAAAGCAATCGATACCTTATCTAAGAATGAAAAAGGGTTCTTTTTAATGGTTGAAGAAGAAGCAATTGACGAAATGCCTCACAACAATAATGGTGAACTTACTCTTAAGGCAGGAGAAGAACTAGATAAAGCTGTTGCAATCGCAAAAGAATATGCGAAGAAACACCCTGACACTCTTGTTATAGTTGCTGGAGACCATGAAACTGGCGGCCTTACTATTGAGGACGCAGGCAACAAAGATGAATCTGGAGATGGGGTTTCTAAAGAAGATGGTCCTTTCAATATTGCTAATTCAAAAGAACAATTCATAATGGATTGGACGACTACTAACCATACTGCTGTAGATACACCTCTTACTGCAATGGGACCTGGTGCTGACCTCTTCGCAGGCGTTTATGAGAATACTTACCTCCACGATGCGATGATTGAAGCTATGAAAATTAAAAACACAAAATAGAATTAGACTGATGTTGTAAAAAAGTTGGGGAAATGAACTCCCTAACTTTTTTACATTTCATATGTATACTCTATCTATGTAAGGTTGCCATACACTCACGAAAGTAAAAGGTTCATTACATAATAGATTCCATAACACCGTATGATATAAGCCCTAAAACACAATTCAATTAGTGAAAATAAAACCTTTTACCATACTTTCCCTTTCAAATCACTCAATCCAAATGATTTTCCTTTTTGGTCTGTATAGGAGAACTGTTTCACTTCCTAATTAAGTGGGTCCCTCAGTTTTCTTCCTCCACATGCTGCTAACAGCAGGATGACACTGACTGCGATTAGCATCTTGATTTTGCGATAGCGTTCTATATGTATCCCCTTTCTCCCTGTTGTTCCTTCTATTTTGTATGTAAGGTATGGAGCTACAAAGTAGCCCCATACGAACTTATTTGTTCCGCAACAAACGCATACTGTTGAGAATGACGAGAAGCGCAGCGCCTGTATCACTTAGTACAGCAAGCCAAAGCGTCAACCACCCTGGAAAGATTAAGACAAGCGCAATAAGTTTTATAATAAGAGAGAACCAAATATTCTGTTTGATGATATACAATGCCTTTCGGCTGAGATGTATCGTATACGGCAATTTTTCTAGGTTATCTGCCATCAGAACAATATCCGCCGTTTCCATTGCTGTATCCGTCCCGGCACCACCCATAGCTATCCCCAAGTTCGCCGTAGCAAGTGCAGGTGCATCATTGATACCATCCCCAATCATAGCAACTGTTTTTCCTTCTGCTTGTAGTCGTTCTACGGCACGAACTTTATCCTCCGGAAGCAAATGAGCAAAATATCGATCAATCTTTGCTTGCTGGGCAATATGTTGCGCTGTTCCTTCATTATCACCTGTGAGCATCACTGTTTCTTGAATGCTTGCCCGTTTCAGCTCTTGCACTGTCTCGAAAGTCGTGGAACGGATAGAATCAGCTACTGCAATAATACCCAAAATAATTTGCCTGGTACCAACAATGACAACCGTCTGCCCCATTCGTTGCATGTTTTGTATCGTCTCTTGCCAAGCTTCCGTAGATACACCTTGCTCTGCAAACAAGGCAGCATTCCCAGCGTAGTAGGTTTCTCCTTGAATGGTCACCTGCGCACCTTTTCCTACAATGGTACGGAAATTTGTTCCTTCTTGTAAAGGAATGTTACGTTCTTGTGAATATGCTGCGATGGCTTTCGCAATCGGATGGTTTGAATATTCTTCAATGGTTCGGGCAAGAGATAATAGTTCTTCTTCAGACCCCTCTAAAACGTTCACCCGTACAACCTTAGGCTTTCCCTCTGTCAATGTACCCGTTTTGTCAAACGCAATCGCACGTAAGGCTCCTGCCACTTCTAAAGCGGTACCTCCTTTGATTAACACACCGTTTTTTGCTGCGTTTCCGATAGCAGACACAATCGCAACTGGTGTAGAAATAACCAAGGCGCATGGACATGCGACAACAAGCAGTTCCAATCCCTTATAGATCCACTCCATCCAATCTCCCATTCCTGCAAGAGGCGGAATCACGATGACAGCTAATGCCAACACAAAAACAATTGGTGTATAGATGCGTGCGAACCGGTCTACAAAGGCTTGTGTAGGAGCCTTTTTTTCCTGTGCTTCTTCAACCAAATGAATGATTCGTGCAATGGTTGTATCCTCTACCAGTTTGGTTACACGAACCTCCAGTGAACCCTCTTCATTGATCGTACCGGCATATACAGCGGCCCCGGTTTGCTTATCGACTGGAATGGATTCACCCGTAATCGGGGCTTGGTTGACGGTAGAGTATCCCGCCACAATAGTGCCATCCAGCGGAATCTTTTCACCTGGTTTTACCACTATAACCGTCCCTACAGTAATATCGTCTACGGATGTTTTCACGAGTTCTGTTCCAACTTTGACCCAGGCTTCAGAAGGTGCCAAGTCCATCAAACCACGAATGGATTCACGTGTACGCTCAATAGATCTATTTTGTAACGCTGCTCCAAGCGCGAACAACCATACCACTGTCGCACCTTCTAACCACTCTCCTATGAGGGCTGCGCCAACGGCAGCCATTGTCATGAGAACATTCATATCCAATGATTTACTTCGAATGGCATAAAAGGCACTTTTCGCTGGTTTGTATCCTCCAATGACAATGCTAGCTGCGTAACATAGCGTAATCAGAAGCGGTAACGTGTCTGTAAATGAACCGAGAAATCCGAACGCTAACAATATTCCTGATAAAAGAAGCGGAGCATCCGTTGCTTTCCGAGAAGGGGCGACATTAGATCTTTTCCCTGCCAAAGTAGCATGAAATCCAGCTTTAGATACTTCCTGTACAATATCCTCTACATCACGGGTATGACGAATTTGCATTTTCCCAGTGGAAAAGTTTACTCGAACCTCTTCCACACCGGGAACGTGTTGCAAATGCTTTTCAATCGTTAATGCACAAGCCCCGCAATCCATTCCTCCAATGAGATATGTTTGAACTCCGTCACCTGTAACAGGTAGCTGCTCTGCCAGTTTACTATCCTCACTACAACACGAACTTACCTTTGCAGTAGCCTCTCCTTGTGTAATTGTAGTCGCTGAAGAACAGCAAAAATTTGACTGTGAGGAAACAGGATCACAACAGGATTCAGATGCGGCCAATTCCTGTTCTGTATCATTTGTTTTGCTGCTGCAACATGCATCTTTCTGCTTCACTTCTACAATAGAAACAACAGTAGGTTCTTTAGATGAACAGCAGGATGTTTTCTTTGGTTCCAATGAAGAGGGCATTTCTTGTTCTTCTTTTACTACTGTTTTGACAGGATTACCGCAAGAAGAAGTTTGACAGCAACTTTCTTGTTGCTCCTTCTTATTTAGCAATGGTATTCTCTCCTTTTTGAGACAGGCAGCTATCATTTTTATCACAAGCAGCAACCTCATTTTGTACCTCTTGGAACACTGTATCAAACATAGTAAGAAGTGCTTTAATTTGATTGCTGCGCAAAGAGTAGTGCACGTACTTTCCTTCCTGTCTTCCCTTAATAATTCCGCACCCTTTTAGGCAGCTTAGATGTTGTGATACATTCGATTGGTTGCCCTGGATACGTTCCACAATCTCGGATACGTTTTTTTCTCCATCCATTAGGCACGAAAGAATTCGCAATCGTGTTTTATCAGCAAATCCTTGAATGAATTTTGTTTTTACATCGAGATTAGATGGTAACAAATATACACACCCCCACCATATATTAGTTATTACTAATATACTTATGGTCTATTCACATTAGCAGTAACTAATATATAAGCCGAAATTTTTTAACGAATCAGGAAGAATAGGAGGCAGGGTAATGGAATGGTTGGTCAGCATATTGGTTCTGTTTTTATTTCCTCTCTTCATGTTTATATGGATTAAGAAAACGGCTAAAGACGATTGTTGTGACAACGGAGCGAAATGTAAGAAGCGAAAAATTAAAAACTGGGACGCAAACAAGCTAAAAGATTAGAGACGGTAAACAATGGAATGACATTCGCTTTAACTTCGGGTTCCTGCCGCATGCCTATCAAGCTAAGCATTAGTTATGTAACTACAACCAGCATAACTAGCCATATCACAGGCTTCTGTATAAGCCCTGTGCTTCTTTTTCTTAAAAATAGGCATAACAAATAAGCGTCCAATTTGGGCGTTTTTTTGCTTATTCAGCTGTTTTCATTTTCCTTCTTCGCTCATATACAACACCCCAGAATATCAAAAACGGTTTTCTTCTCATACCAGTGGGATTTTCGCCCGTTTTTCTCCAAGAGCTTGTACAGACGAAGAAGTATGCTTGTTAATTGCTGAACACCCTGTTGAATAGCTTGATACAGAAGCGACAGATAGTCTTGTATCATATAGATCGCTTTGTATTCACTCAGCTCCTTTTTGCGTTTTTGCAGAAGTCACTCCCGCATTCGAAACATGGTTGAGGAGCAGATGAGAATGTCCCTCTTTTGGGTTATGCCAATTCCCTTTAGACGAGTCCATATAAAACGTAATGGGTCTTTCATCATTTTTTCATTAAAGCTTGTTAGTATAATAAAAGAATGTACGTCTAAAAAGGAGATGTTTTGGATGAATATACTTTTAGCAGAAGATGATGTACGTCTTGGAGAGCTCGTTGTTCATATGCTAAAGAAAAAGGGCGGTTATCAAGTAGATTGGGTACAAGAAGCTTGATGTGTTCGGACAACAGGATGTAATCCAAAGCATCCGCGGGGTGGGATATAAAATTGAAGATTAAAAGCTATTTTCAAAACCTCTTTTCGAGGAAGGATGTAGTTTCTCGAACGCAAAACCGGCTAACGCTGCTGTACAGCGGGGTACTCGTGTTGTTCCTCGTCGTGTTCATTGCGATGGTGTACGCATTATTATATAATATCGTGTTTGCACAGCAGGAAAGACAAATGAGACAATTGGCATCAAATGAGCTGCAGGATGAATTTATCCAGAATAAGAAATCGGCTAGACCTGGTTCAGTGAATGAGAATGTGGTTCTTACGAATGAAAGCCTGTTGTTTTATTATGTAGTAGATGCAAACGGCGAACTCTTCATTGGGGATGAGGCGATACGGTGGATGCAGTCGGATTTGCTGCAAACTTTGCGAAACTGGAATCCTAAGGGAGAGGAAATTCGTTACACTGATGTAGGGGTAAAACGCCCAGAGACGGGAAAAGAACGACATATAGAAATTGAAAAAGATCATACGATGCGCGTTATGATGGTAGCGCGTCCCGTGTATTACAAAAATCAACCTGTAGGGATGCTGTATATCGGAAAAGATGTATCCGTGCAGCAAAAAATATTTCATTCGGTCATCTTTATTCTTGGCGGAAGTGGCCTTTTATTTTTTATTGTTGCCTTAGCTATTAGTCATTTTTTATCAAAACGGACGATGATTCCGATTGCAAATGCTTTTGCCAGACAAAGGGAGTTTGTGGCGGATGCTTCCCACGAATTGCGCACTCCTTTAAGTGTTTTGTTATCATCTATCGATACATTGGAGATGGAAGAAGCGGTTGAAGAGGATCCGTTTTCCCGTAATGTTTTAGGAAATATGAAGGACGAAGTAAAACGAATGGCCAACCTAATTGGTGATTTGCTTACGCTGGCACGTTCGGATTCGGGTACGCTTGAAGTGCGACGAGATTCATTTGAGTTTCGTACACATGCGGAAACAATCGTTCACTTATTGGAGCCGATTGCTGCCGCTAAAAATATTAGTCTCCAATTTCAGGCGTTTTCTGACATCCACCTATATGCAGATTTAGAAAAACTGAAGCAGCTGCTTTATATTTTGTTGGATAACGCGATTAAATACACGCCCAATAACGGCCTAGTGCAGCTAAGTTTATCTACGGAAGGAACAGAGCAGAACAAGATGTTCGTCATGCAAGTGCGAGATACAGGAGTTGGTATTCTGCCTGAGGATTGTGAAAAGGTATTTAATCGATTCTATCGGGTCGACAAATCACGCGCACGGCAAATGGGCGGACACGGACTCGGATTATCGATCGCAAAATGGATTGTGGATGCTCATCAAGGAACGATTCATGTGACAAGTCAGTTGAATGAGGGAAGTACATTTACCGTTCGAATCCCTGCGAAATAGGGGCCCCATAATCAGCCATAAATAAACTGCCCCAAAACGATAAACTTGAGCAATTGGCGCAAAGCTTTTGTTTCGGGGCAATTCTAAATTCTTAACTTGATAGGCATGGGTTCCTGCCGACAAAACGCTGGCATCTTATCAGTAATCAACATATCTATGATTCTAACCCCCCCCTTCAGCCTTGGACTGGAGGGATTTGGTATTGTGCCTACCTTTAAATTTCTGGGTAAGGTATATCTATATCACGGTAAACATACCTTGTTATTGGTTTTCCCATAACCAGTAACAGGAGGAGTGTATAAATGGAATATAGACCCGATACTCAACAAATGCATGCAAAAACTATGAAATCTCTTCAAGACTGTGCCATGATGTGTGAACAAATGTGTACGCTATTACTGGAAAAGGCAGATGTGGCATCTAGAAATATTCAACTTCGCTTATTACGTGACTGTGCAGATATCTGTGACTTATGTATGAAATATATGGCACGTCATAGCATGTATGCAAAATCTCTCTGTCATTTTTGTTCCTATATATGTGACGCGTGTGGAAACGAGTGTTTGAAACATGCTGATCATGAATCAAGAATGTGTGGTCAAATGTGTTTGGAGTGTGCAAAAGATTGCCGTAATTTTGCGATGTAAGACTGACGAGAATACAAAATAAGAAAGAGCTGGCATAATGTCAGCTCTTTCTTATTCATCTTAAACTTTCCCAAGTCTATGCTTCTACGATAATCTTACCTGTAAACATTCCCATGCCGCAATTAAATGTATATGTTCCTATTTTATCTGGTGTAAATTCCACGACGTTGTCGCCTTCATCTAAGTTCTTTTGTATATTTAGTTCTTTAATAATCAATTCGGATAAACATCCACCCTTATAATCTTTTTGAAAGCGAAGTTTGACAGGTACCCCTAGTTTGACCTTTACATTTTCATTTTTATATCCAAATTCTTCAACAGTTACAACAGCTTCTTGATATCCCTGTTTTTGTTCTGCTTTCACGGGCTTGGATTCTAGAGTTGTGTCAGCTGAAACTTCCGTATTTGTCGTGCCTGTAAACTTTTGAATGTACCCTGAAATAGGCTGAAAGAACACCACTAGTCCAATAAGCACAAGAGAAACCGCATACAAAATAGCCTTCACCATAGGATTACTTTGAAGTGCTGTATTCTTTTCTTCTGTTGTTTTTGCTTCTTGGCGGATTAATTGCAGTATAAGCATCATGACAATTACAAAAATAATATCCATAAAAATTGTTACCTGGTATGGGTTTTGAGAGTTGATCATGACACCTAACATGGCACCCATCATACCACCCATGATTCCGGATAATACCCCGTCTAAGGAAGCTAGTAAGCTAAATGGACGCCCGACGCTATATCCAATTATCATTCCTACTAACACTGCAATCATGACAGGAATCGTTAATCTCCCGTTCATTATGGCCCCCAATATGGTCCCCACTAATAAACTCGACATCATGGCAACAGCCATGGCAGTCATCATAGCTGTCATATTCGACAACCGCTTTTTTACACGATGGGCTATAATGGTGATATAACCGGTTAGTACTAATACAATGATTAAACTTATTACATATAACACATGTATTCCCCTTTCACCTTAACCAAATATGAACAATCTTACACAAATAGAAATGTATAGTCGACAAGATGATTGCAATTGAATGAATGGGTCATAAAGATAAAGGCTGGTTAGTGCATAACCAGCCTTTATTCTCTAACTTATTTCTATAATTCTAGTTAATATTTATCTTACCTGCAATTTACATTGTTTGTTGCTGCATGTCCTTCATCATTTTCATGCAGTCTTTCACGCTCATACCTTTATCGATACAATCCTTTATCATTTTCGCACAGTCTTTCATAGTCATTGCCATACACTCTACTTGACTTGTCGTCGTTGTAGATTCAGTTGGACTCGCAGCAAAAGCAGTTCCACCAAATGCCATTAATGCAATAAATGATGTACCTAAAATAACCTTTTTCATCATTTCTCTCCTCCATTATCTGGTCATACAGATGGTAAATTGACCATCTACTACACAATTGTAGTAGAAACGAAATCTCCAGTCAATCGTATACTACATGATTGTAGTATTTAAACATCGATAGGAGAGACAATCTTCACAAAAATGACACACATCCTATTAGGAAAACAATAAAAAGACTATAAATGATAGACCTCATCCATTCTAACAGGGAGATGGACGGGCGTTTATATGTTCCTGTTAAAAGAACTTCAATCCTAGTATTCGTATCTTGAAAAGAATGATTTTGAAAGTGTACTGTTGCAGTTGAAGAAGAAGGTACACTTGTCATTAATTTGTATAATGCTGATGCAACAGCTTTCGTTCCCACCTTATGAATCGCAAAAGTATCTGCTTTTATTTCCTTTTCTATCATGTAGCGTTCATACAACCTTCGAGAGATGGGTAAGAAGGAAAATACACGTGCTACACTGAAGCATACTGACAATTTGAACGGATCTCTGTTTTGGCAATGATAATACTCATGTTCCAATACAGCCTCTAATTCATATGGCCGTAATAAGTCGATTAAGCCGGTACTAATTAGAATTTGAGGATGTATGAATCCATACGTGAAAGCTAAAGGTTGAGTAGAATTTATAACCTGTACCTGTATAGCATATTTTTTTTGAAAGAACTCAAGTACACTTGATTCATAACAGTCTGTTCTGTGTAAATTTAATTTGGTGATAAATTTTTTCGTCTTTTTAGACAGACATAAAAAGTACACAGCGGAGCATACAAAAAGAGCCCCTAAAGCAAGCGAGGTAAATATAAGTAATTGATTATGCTGCATAGTAAAGCATTCCAGCATCCAATACATACACCCTGGCATCATGCGAGAATGTAGAATAGAGAAAAATCCGATAATTAGAGTACTTACACCCAACAACCATAAAACATATCGATTTGATGTTTGAAATAATCGAAACATTAATTTTCATCCTGCTCTAATTTTTTGATTAGTTCCTTCAGCTTATTAAGCTGATCAGGCTTATGAACAACAGCATCTACAAACTGTGTAATGGCAATATCTCCGTAATGATGGAGGAGATGCTCCACCTGCTCAGATGAATGTTGTTGAATGAGTTCACTAGGACTGTAAGAAGGCTTATATACGTATCCTTTTCCTAACTTATTACGTGTGAGAATCCCTTTTTTATCTAATCGATTCATGATCGTCATAATGGTGGTGTAGGCATAATTATTTTGTTTATTCAATTCCGTTAGCACATTTTGAACGGTTACTTCTTTTCTAGACCAAATCACTTTCATTACCTCAAGCTCCAGCGGTCCTAAAATTTTTAATAAGGCTTTATTTTCATCGTTACTCATTGTACTCATCCTACTTTCAAAATACCTTATGTGGTTCCACTTAAGTATAAAAAAAATAAAGGAATATGTGAATGTATACATATTCCTTTTGCAAAGAAGGGAAGCGGAAGTTCTCCTAAAACATGGAAAGGAACAGAGTTTTATACATTATTGATATACTGCTACTTTGCACAGACTAGCAGGTACCTCATGGTGTATAGAACCCTGTGCATATCCTTTATAAACTTGAATCATTACACAGAGTTTTCATAGAAGCAATAACCTATTCGAAAACAGCCTGTTTTTAAACTATAAACAAAAAAACAGATCAGCATTTTGTAAGTACTGATCTGTTTTTTATAAGCATAAAAAGGTGCATTTTTAAGTGTAAGTATTCAAATGCATGAAAGGCACAAAGTCCCTTTATTGTATATATAGCGCAGGGTCTACCGCATTAGACTTAGCCGCGTTCCAGCTTCCAACATGAATTTCAAAATGTACGTGTTGACCAAAAGATATCCCCGTGTTACCCATAATTCCGATTTGCTGACCTTGCTGTACAACTTGTCCTTGTTGGACAGCACGGCTGCGCATATGCGCATAAAGAGTCGTGTATGTTTTTCCATTAATATTATGAGAAATATATACTACATTCCCATAGCTTGATGAATATTCTGAACGGATGACAGTTCCTGATGCCGCCGCTACGACTGGAACTGTTCCACCAGATGCAATATCAAGACCTTTGTGATTTTCGCTTCCTCTCATGCCAAAACCTGATGAGTATACACCAGCAGCAGGTTTTATAAACATTCTAGAACCCGTTGGTTTTGGTGATGGAGCTGGGGCAGGTGCGGGTGCAGCCGCTTCAGCATTACTTTGGTTTGTCGATGCAGATGCAGTTTTGTTTGCCTCTGCAGCTGCAGCCTCAGCGGCCGCCGCAGCCTCAGCAGCTGCCGCTGCTTGTTGCTTCTGCATATTTTCAATGGCAGCAGCTTGTGATTCTAATAAGCTTTTTTCTTCCTCTTCATCTAGGATTTCTTGTAGCGTTTGATCTAATTTCTGCTCTAAAGCTGTGATAGCATTAACCTTTTCTTGTTGGCTTTGTTCTAATTGTTGCTGTTTGTCTTGTAAAGCGACTTCGTAAGAACGCAATGCAGCTTCTTTCTCTTCTACGATGCGTTTTTCCTCTTGAAGTTGTTCTTGGTCAGACTGCTGATCTTCTAGAATTGTCTTATCAGACTGAAAAATCAGACTTAACGAATACATGTTATCTAATAAATCAGCGATGCTTGTTGTTTCGAGTAATACATCTGCTACAAGACTTGCTTTTGGCTGTGATTGTAAAGTTACTAATCTCTGTTTGATAATCTCTTGTCTTTGCTGAATTTGTTTTTGCAGTACTTCGATATTTTGCTTTTTTGAAGCAATTAGTTCATTCGTTTCTTGAATCTGTTGAGCGATGGAGTCCAATTCTGCTTGCGTTTCTCCTATCGCTTGGTCAAACTGCTGTAATTGTTGTTTAAATTGTTCAATCTCTGTTTGGAGTTGTTGTTTCTCTGCTTCTTTTTGATTGATTGTATTCGTGCTTTCACTTAATTTATCTTGAAGGACATTTAAATCTCCCGAAATATTTTCAGCGTATGTAGGCAGTGCATAAGCACCCATTATAATACTTGTCAATAAGGCAACCCGAGCTGCTTTTCCTTTCATTCCAATAACCCTCCCCATATTCTCCACTAAAGTTATAACATGTCGGAAAGGGCACAAAAGGATTGTAACAAAAGTGTAAAATATACTTAAAAAAAGAGGTGTTTTTTGTCGTTAAATCTGCAGAATTTCTGCACATTCTCTAATATAAGGGGAAAATTATGTAAAATAAAATCGAGGATGGTAAAAATATGAAAGTTCTTCGAGGGATATCTAAGATTATAACTCCCTTCAAAAGGAAAGACAAATTACAAAGAAAGCATAGCTGTGAATCTAGCACAAGTGAAAACATGGAAAGAAGTAACACATGAATAAAAGGAAACAAAGTTTTCTCTAAAATACAATATTACTATTCAAGATGCAAAAGAAAAGGGACTAGAAAAAAGCTAGGCCCTTTTATATTTGATATATGTGTTTTTCAATTAGAACTTTTATAGATATTGACATACCCGCAACAAATAAAGGAAGAACAATATACCATATACTGAGAAGCATGGCCAAACAAGTTGAGAATAATGTCCAAAGCAGCCACCCTACAGGTTCTTTTGAATGTTGCATGCTATTCCCTCCACAGATTCCATCTTATTGAGGATTACTTACTTTTTCTGCTTGTTTATGATAGGCACTAATGGCTTCAGCTAAAACATCTACAGTTCGGTATAGCTCATCTACATTATTATCAACGCCACCGATTTCTACGAGCATCGCGTTAGGAGAAAGATCTTGATTGTAAACACCGTTTCCTTCTCGACGATCCTTCAAAAAAATCCCTCTACTGATGCCGTAATAGTGCTTGTCCAAGTATTCATTAATCGCTTTGGCGAACTGCAGGTTTTCTTCATAATGCTTATTTTCCTTTCCCACTACAAAGTAAAGTCTTCCATATGGTTTTCCATTAATAACCTTTGTAGTGACCGCTTTACGAGAAGAATCGCGGTGTATATCTATCAGATATCGGAAGTCTTGGTTTTGGCTCACCGCTTCTTGCACTACTTCTCTGGAAACATTATACGAACTCACATAGTTCAAACCACGTTTCAATAGCATGTCTACTATATCTGCATCACTGTCGGTAGCCCCAATTCCCTGTTCTTCGAGCTTCGCTGCCAGTCGTTCTCCTAATATAGAAACATTCACCTTGTCGCTCGAAGCAGCATTAGGCTCTTTTGTACCTGGAAGTAGAGGGAGAAACGACTCACGGCTGTGAGAATAATAGATAAAGGTAATTTTTTGTTCGTTTACTTTGGCTGGAGGTGTAGATTTCTCAGGTGGTAGAACGGTCGTATCCGCCTCCCTTTGTTTCAACAGCTCTTCTAATGGGATATTCGGATCCTGAGGAATATTTGTTTCATCTGTCCCCTCACCTGCTACAACAATTTGTGAATAGTAATTAGAAAAACCCGGTAATTGATTACGCATAAGAGTACGAACATCATTAATTTTGATATTAGTCATCATGGAAAGAAATATAGATGAGAACCGAGGTGAATTCCCTTGCTTTTGAAACTCCTGTGTAAAATAGTGGTTTTCTAGTTGAAAAGCATACATAAACGTATTAAGAGTCTCTGTTGTTGACCATTTATTCAAAGAAGAAGCTTTTAGGCTTGGAAAAAACGATACAAACATTGCAGAGAATACGAACAACAGCTGGACTAAAATAAAGCAAAGCAGCAGTACTTGCTTTATTTTCACACTTTTGATGATATGGTGGCGGTTCAATGCTCTCCCCCTTTCCATACATACATATGTATAAGTCCTATCAAATACTACTATTTTGTGTAAGAAATAAAATAGAATTGATATACAATACAATGTATATATAACTCGTATATATTGAGAGATGAGAAATCTGAAAATAGAGAAGACGTTGGAGTTATAATTATGGGAAGTTCTATAACTAGGATAGCTACAATGAATACCATGGTTCGAACTATATATAACTGATTTAAAGTTTCGACATATGAATCGAATAGTGATAAGAGAACTTAACCAATGCTAGCCGTACAAGTCCTGTAATAAAATGATTAACTCTCGTATCAACGAGAAGTCGAAAAAGTTACTCAATTATATATAGGTTATTCATGAGTCTGATGACATTTGCCTCAGTAACTTGGTCTCTGTTTCAATTAATAAAATATTGGTAGACTATCATTCAAATAGTATTTTCAGCTACTATCTTTATCAGGAGTCCTGCCGACAAAATTGGGCATCATTACGCTAAGAACGAAGAAAAGCAGCTCTAGCTCATAGGGCTGCTTTTAGATTAGTTACTATAACCTCCGTTGTCAGTAATCAATACATTTATAAGACTATTAAAAAATTCTTCAGGTTTCTTGTGTAAGACTCTGAATGTTTTTTATTAAGACCATTTTTCGATGAAATAAGAAATAGTGCCATTTTCTTTTAGAATTAGGATACCTAGTCCAATTAAGAAAAAAGGAACAATGATGTGGCCATATCGTTCTAAAGTCTGTGCAATAATTAAGAATGCGATCAATTTGTAAGCAATATAACACCATACGGTAACAGGTAATAAGAAGAGCATAACAATTATAGCAATTTGCCATCCCCTGTATGTAGCGAAGAAAGGAATATACTCACCTATGTTGTCTCCTGCATTGGCAAATATAACGGCAGCAACCATTACAACAAGTGAAAATCATCAATGGTTAATAGAAAGCGAACTTTCCAAATAAGCTTAGAAAAGCGAAAAGCCGCCTGTTGGCGGCTCAGACTGTTGAAAAACAACTTCGTCAATAGATGATTGATTTTTTCCCCCTCCTCTTTACGATAGAAAGAGGAGGGGTTTTTGGTATGTATTATGTAGAACAGAATTTAACTATGACGAAAAATAGAAAACATTACGAAACGATGTATGACCGCACTCATACTTTAGTGAAGATTGAAAAAGTCATGGATTGAAGTTTGGTGTATCGCTACATCAAGCCCTTTTACTCATCTCACATCGGGCGTCCTACCATTGACCCGCTTATTTTGGTAAAAATTCTACTTATCCAGTACATAGAAGGATTTCGATCGGTCCGCTTTACCTGTAAACAGGTTCAACAGAATATCACCTATCGGTGGTTTCTTGGAATTTCTCCTCATGACCGCATCCCTTGTCACTCTACTATTTCTAAATTTCTACATCGTCGCATCTCTGATCCGTCTATATGGGAGGCTTTGTTTCGTCATGTCGTGAAACTGATCGAACAGGATGGCTATATCTCGCATGATATTTGGATTGCTGATGAGACAGAATTGAAGGCAAATGCAAATAAGCGTAAAAAATGTGTCGTCGTACAAGAAATAAAACAAGAGGAAGATGCGTATACACTAGAAAAGGTCAATCAAAAGAGAATCGCTCATCGCAAAAAGGATCTCTCTTCAAAGGCAGGAAAGGTTGTCACGAAAGAAACAACCCAAAGCCTGACAGACCCAGATGCGGGTCTTTCCGTAAAACACGACAAGTTTGGACGTTTTGCTTATTACGATCATCGTATCGTAGATGGTCTACATAATTTTATTTTAGATTGTTACGTCACACCAGCTACTACACCAGGTCATCGAGTGGTGTTACAGCGATTTGACCAACTTCGTATGTTCCACAATACCTATGCGAAGGAGGTTGCCCTCGATGCTGGTTACTACAATGTTCGTATGGGGGAAGGATTAGAAAAACGGAAGATGTTTGCTTATATTTCTTACCGAAGGTATGCAAGAAATGAACATTCTAAGTGTAAAACGACTCAGTTTCGAAAAGCGGCGGAAGATTTGTATGCATGCCCTTGTGGAGTTCCATTTTCATATAAAAATTCCACAAGACAAGGGTATCATGAGTATCGTCCTCCAAAAGGAAGCTGTGAAGGCTGCCCTTATGCGAAGAAAGGAGATCGAGTTCTTCGTATTTCCGTACATCAAGATGTATATGACCGTCTGCATTCTCAGCGTCTTTCCCCACGGGGGAAAGTTCTGCGTTCTGTTCGACCTTCTACTGTCGAAAGAAGTTTTGCAGAAAGTAAAGAACTCCACGGGTTTCGCTTCGCACGCTACCGTGGAGTTCAGAAAGTCACAATCCAAGTTTTGATGACCGCTATATCACAAAACTTGAAAAAGTGGGCCAAATTGCGTTCGCTGCGCGAATCTGGCATAGATTTAAGTTACCAAAAAAAGAAAAAGAAGAAAAGATAGTCCATAAAAAAATCTCGAAATTCGAGATTTTTTTATGGACTACTTCGTTTTTCAACACCGTGAGCCGCCTGTTGGCGGCTTACTTATACTTTAATGAGAGTGACCATCAGAATTATCATGCTCGTCGTGAGTATGACTTTCAGTATGTTCCACAGTTTTACTCTGACTATGAGTGTGACTTTCTTCCTGTTGTTTGTTAGGCTCGTTAGCACTTGGTTGTTCAGTATGTTCCGCAGTTTCACTGTGGCTATGCGAATGCCCATCTCCTTCTACCTCAAACACGTTTAACAGAATCCCACTATACACAGTTGAACCAAATATAAGTGATAAAATAGATGCTTTGATGATTTGAGACATTGTCTTCACCGTATCCTTTATCTTAAATTAAACATTGCGTAAATCTGCTAAAGACCCTTCTTTTTGACTCAAAGCTGCCAAAAGTCCAACTGTAAATCCAATAACAAGCAGTCCAGCGGAGTATGTTGTATTTATGTTAAAATGAACAATTCCTCCAGCAAACGCTCCTACGCCAAAAGAAAGCAAGAACAAAAGAATAAATTTACGAACAAGATCCTCTACTTTTCGTTTAAAGATAAGCTTTTCTCTGATAACGATAGTGGCAGGTGTTAGAATAGCGCCTATAAGCATTAACCACCAGTGTGTAAACCATTCATTTTGCATATGAACAACTGTTCCTGAAATCAAACTCATTCCAGAAAAAGTACCAATCCATAAGAAATAGTCCAAAGTTGCTGTCTTTATAGGTTTTTCGGTGTACAACAATGTTGTAGCAAAAGACATTACAAATCCACTGATGATAAGATATAGAGCGTATTTAGTATGTTGTTCAAAGTGGGATATTCCACCAGTGATACAACCTGCCATAACTGCCGAAATGAGCGTAATAATAAATTTCCCTAAGAATCCAGCCTGCGGAGGCTTCTTATCAATTACTCTCTCTCTAAGAAGGATAGAGGTTGGGGTTAGTATCATCCCTATAATCATTAGCACATAGTTGTACATGGAGTGATCTAATAAATGGATAACACTCCCTGCAATAAGATTGATTCCAGTAAATGTGCCCAGGTATAACATAAAATCAATAAGTTTTTCCGATACCAAACGATTAGACTTACTTTCTACTACTAACTGCGCCATCTTATACCTCCAAAATATTTATATGTAATAAAATAATTGCTAAATGCAAAATTAAATCTCTAAGTGAATATACAACAATATAGGTGAAGTTTAATGTAATTTTAATATCTTTTAAATCGTTTGGTTGGCTAGCGATTCTACGGTATCGACTAAGAGACATGATAATATAAATGATAATGAATTTCAATATCATTTTTGTTTGTTTTTTGTAAAGAAAATTTCTTAATAGGTATGAAGAACGATGAATATCGTATTCATCGTTCAGTTAACATAACACGACAGTATTGAGAATTCTCTCTGACATAAAATACAGTAACGGCAAGGATTATCCCTTCCTCGCCGTTTTTATCGCACATACAAGATTCTATACATCACCGGCACAGCGACATTTTGCGGGGGATTGGACCACTCAAAACTGCATAACATTCTGCATATCCTTAGCTTATCATTCCCATGTTTTGATAGCGGAACCTCTTAGGAAACACACTAACTGTTTCATTTAAAGTAGATCATTTCACTTCAGAGGCTTTTAAACCGTTTTGAATCAGTTCACAAAACGTGCTTTATTGTTTTTTAATGTAATGGTGAACACAGATCCCTTTCCAAGTTGGCTTGTTGCAGCTATTGTTCCACCATGGAATTCAACAATTTCTTTTACAATCGCAAGCCCTAAACCACTACCGCCGGTTGCTCGTGTACGTGATTTATCGACCCGGTAAAACCGTTCAAAGATATGAGGGAGGTCTTCAGGAGGAATTCCTTCTCCCTGATCTTGAATAGCAATTTGTACGTTCGATTGGTCTCTTTTCACTGTAACAGATATGATGAAGTTTGACTGAGAATGAAAATATGCATTATTCAGTAAGTTTATGATAACCTGTTCAAATCGCTTTTGATCGATAGAGACCATAATATCCTTCGGACAAGATAAATGAATGCGAATCTGTTTATCTTCGTAGGCAAGTTGTACCTTTGTTACGATTTTCTCTAAAAAATCATAGAGGTCCGTTTCTTGCTTTTCAATGATGAAATTATGCTTCTCCATCTGGGCAAGTTCAAATAAATCTTGAACTAAGCCTGTCACATGGTCAGCCTCATCCTTGATGATAGTCAGATACTTATTTCGTTCTTCTAAGGAGAGTGTATCCCGCATTGCGATATCCGCATATCCTCTGACGTAAGTTAACGGTGTACGGAGTTCATGAGCGACGCTCGCTAGAAATTCACTTCTTTCTTTTTTCATGTAATCTAAATCATTTGCCAGCGTCTGAATCGAATGTGCTAATTCTCCCACTTCATCATTGCTTTTAATATTTAAAGAAACCGACAAGTCCCCTTTACTCATCTTTTCTGTGGCTTTCTTCATACGTATTAACGGCTGTGTAAGGCTACGAGATAGAAGGAAAATAGTCACAACCGTTAACAAAAAAGTAATAGCGGCAAGTACTAAAAATTGATTTGTTAACCGCTCTATCAGTTCTTGAATGGAATCTGTTCCTAAAAACATATAGACATAACCCTTAGTCTCTCCTTGCATTTGAATAGGACTGACCGTACAAATATAATTTGACGTTTTCCAATGATTTTCTATGACAGCTCCTTTTTCAGGTATAGTACCCATTGCCTTAGATAGATGCTCTTCCATTGCCACGTCCACATTATTTGACTTTGCAAGTATTTTCCCGTTCTTTGCTGTTATGACCACTTTCGTTTTCGCTTCTGACTCCATTAGTGCTACGTGCATAATCGTTTGTGGGTCGAAATACTTTTCTAACACATCACTGTGACTGTTACCCCGGGCAAGAAGAGAGGAGACTTCTTCGTCAACTCGTGTATTCACTAGACTGAAATACAATAAGGCAAACAATACAGCTTCAATGAATGTTACACAAACTAAAAAATAAAATCCTAATTTAATGGAGATATGCTTCATATTTTCACAATCCTTGTGGTTAAGTAATATTATTCTTCACTCATCCAACGATAACCAATTCCGTATACGGTTTTTAAATGCTGTTCTATTGGAAAGCCAACTTTTCTTAATTTATCACGTAAGTTTCGGATATGAGAATCGACAGTACGACCTTCTGTATCCGATTCGGTTCCCCAAATACGCTCTATCAGTTGCTCACGGCTGAATACATAGGCATTGTTGTTTAAAAAGAGTCCTAGCAGCGAAAATTCGATGGGAGTGAGGGCTAATTCCTTTCCCTGAAAAGATGCAAGATGCTTGAATTCATCCCATAAAAGTCCCTTAAACTCTAATTTTAAGTCACTATGCATTCTGCGCAGAAGCGCTTCAATGCGCGCTAATAACTCCTCTTCATGAAATGGCTTTGTGACGTAATCATCCGCACCTTGCTTCAATCCCTGAACGATATCCGGTGTTTGATTCCGTGCTGTAACCATGATAATGGGAACTCTGCTGAATTCACGAATTTTCCTGCATGTTTCCCACCCATCCATTTCCGGCATCATCACATCTAACAACACTAACCGAAATTCTCTTTGCTCAAGCAAGGAAATCGCTTGCTGCCCGGACGTTGCTTTTACACAGTAATAGCCCCTTGGTGTCAGATATAACGACAATAAGTCCAGCATGCGTGGTTCATCATCGACAAGTAAGATTTCAATCATACGAACCCTCCTAGTAGTATGTTCTATCTAAAGAATAGTTTACTGTAAAAGCGTGCAGAAATTATGCAGTTCTGTTTTTATTTTTTAAACATTTGCATCTCCATAATTTCTCGAAAATGTTGTTGTATAATGAGCGAGACGAAACAGAAGGAGGAGAACATATGAAGAAATCCATTTTGACTGCTATTGCAGTTTCCGCCATATCATTGATTACTGCATGTTCTGCGGCAACAAATGGTACAACGGATAATAAAAATACAAATCAAAACAAATCTAGCGTAAAAGAAACGGCTGTAGAGCCTTTGAAGATTCTAAACGGACCTGACATAACATTGGTTGCCAAAGAAGAAAAACAAGAGATAGGCAATGGTGTTGTTGTGCCTGTTTGGACATTTAATGGTTCAGCACCGGGTCCTGAGATTCGTGTTAAGAAGGGAGAAAAGGTAAAAGTAACCCTAAAAAATGAATTATCAGCCCCAGTTTCTATCCATTGGCATGGATATCCTGTTCCAAATAATATGGATGGAATTCCAGGGGTTACACAAGATGCCGTGATGCCGGGAAAAAGCTTTACGTATGAATTTACTGCTGACACACCGGGCACATACTGGTACCACTCCCACCAAGACTCTGTAAACCAGCTGGATCGCGGTTTATACGGTTCACTTGTGGTGGAAGATCCTGCAGAAAAATATGATAAAGACTATACCTTAATGTTAGACGAATGGGTGACAGATCAAAAAGAAATTGATGAACAAATAAAAGAAATGACCCAAAGCACGAAAGATGAGAAAAGTGATACGGATTCAAGTACGGACACGGGCGGAATGACAGGCGGAGATATGGAAGGCATGGATCATTCCGGTATGAGTATGAACAGTGATAGTGATACAACAGACTCAAATGATATGAATATGGACGGAATGAACATGCAAGGTCACGATATGAGTATGTATGACTTGTTCACCATTAACGGTAAAAGCGGTGATTTAGTTAAAAAGTTACAAGTAAAAGAAGGAGATAAAGTTCGTCTTCGACTTGTGAATGCCGGTTATATGTCCCACAACATCCACATTCATGGTCAAGATATCAAGGTAATCGCAACAGATGGTCAGCCTATCAATAATCCAACAGAAGTAAAAGATCAGCTTTTAACGATTGCACCGGGTGAACGTTATGATGTAGAGTTTACAGCAAACAATCCTGGCCAGTGGTATATTGAATGTCATGGTGACATGGAAGGTTCCAAGGGGATGAAAGCTGTCATTGAATACGAAGGAAGCAAGGAAATGACAGATAAAGCAAACGAGAATGAAAATCTTCCGAAAATCGATTTAACAACCTATGGCACGAAGAAAACAAGTACTTTCACACTAGATCAGCAGTATGATGTAAACTACACCATGGATTTAAACACAGGCATGGATGGAGAAAGTATGGTATACACCATTAATGGTAAAACATTCCCAGACACAGAGTCAATCCAAGTGAAAAAAGGAGATCTTGTCAAAGTGAAGTTGAAAAACAACTCAGCGACAGACGATCACCCAATGCATCTACACGGTCACTTCTTCCAAGTATTAAGTAAGAACGGAAAACCGGTAGAAGGGTCTCCAATTGTGAAGGATACACTCAACTTGAAGCCAGGTGAAGAATATGAAGTAGCGTTCATCGCTGATAATCCAGGTGAGTGGATGTTCCATTGTCATGATTTGCACCACGCTTCTGCCGGAATGGTAACAGAAGTAAAGTATACAGATTATCGATCGGATTATAAGCCAAACCCGAATGTTCCAAACATGCCAGAGTAATAAAAAAGGTCGACCCTGCCGGGTTGACCTTTTTACGTCCAGTATAAAAATGAATCATAAATACCGATTAGAATCATAAACAGACCAGCTGTAATTTGAACATTTCTTCCTATTTTTCTGCTCTTTTTCAATAATGCACCGCTTAAACCTAAGTAAGAAATGATTAAAGTTAAGATAATGACTGGTAGTGCGGTTCCGATAGCGAAAAGAGATGGAAATGCATACCCATATGGTGATGATAAGGCAAAAGGCATAAGTGTTCCGAAGAATAAAACAAACATGGTCGGACAAAAGGCAAGGGAGAAAAGAAATCCCATCAAGAATGAACCAGCTTTCCCTTGCTTAGACACCTGCTCTGACGAACCAAACATAGAGAAGGACCAACGAATTTGAATCACTCCAGTCAATAGAAGACCTGAGACAATCAACAAGGGACCCATAAACTTACGTAACCAAGGAAAATAAACAGGGAGTTCTTGTTGGATTTCCCTTCCGAGTATCCAAACTAACAAGCCAAGAAAAGTAAAAGCAACTATTTTTCCAAGAACAAACAGCCATACATATGTCCAAGGTACCCTTTTTTGCAAGGAACGATTCCCATACAGTGTCATAGCACTGATATTTCCAGTAAGTTGACAGGGTGCCAGTGTACCAACTATTCCAAGAAGTATCGCAAATACTATCGGTATGGATCTCGTAGCATTAGCTATATCCATAATGGGAGCCATAAGCTGATAACTCCATTGGCTAATCGTTGTAAACATAGTATATCCCCTTTGTTATTGAACTGAAAAAGGGCGGAGCTTTTAGAAACACTCTGCCTCTTTGTTGTTTATCTGTGTTATTGGATTGACCCCTTGTTAGCGATTTGTTTCCACGTCTTGCCGTCATCTGTAGTAACAAATATATTGGACTTCATTGTGATGAAGACAATTTCTGATAGATTTTTTGGATTTTGAGCTACGTACATAATAGAGTCATCAGCATTAAGAGCTGGGATTGTAATGTCAACCTTTTCATTTGTAGCAAGAGATTGTTTTATCAATCCTTGCTTTGTATCTTTTGTATAGGAGTAAATTACATCTTCAGCTCCGACCGTTACTGCACTTGTCTCCACTTTATCAGAGAAGGGATTGAACGTATTTCCGTAGTCTGTAGATAAGAATATACCTTCTTTTGTACTGATTGCGATCACACTTTCTTTGTCGGGGTGTACAGCAAACATGCTTGCTGATGCAGAAAGACCGTTCAATTTACTCTTCTTCCAAGATGCTCCCTCATCTGTACTGTAATAAAAACCGGTTTTTAACTTGTCATTGGCTTGTTCATTAAACAGATACATACTGTGGCTGTTATAGCCAACAGCAAGATAATGGAAATCGGACTCACCGTAAAACGCGATGTTTTCAAGCGTTTCTCCGCCATCCTGACTCTTTACTAAGCCTAAAGGATTTTTTAAATCGGAGCCTTGTTCAGGATGTCCACTTGAATAAAAACCATCTTGTACAGCTTGAAAGCCCATATAGTCATTGTTTTGACCTATTGTTGCCATCCATATTCCGTTCTGATACACTTTCAAGCCGTTATGTGTAGCAATCGTAATTCCGGATAAATTGCCCGGATATCCAATCCCATGAATATGTTCAACTTTCCCACTCGTAATCACTTTATAAAAATCTTGCGGATTCACAGTTCCTGTCGCTTCTTGCTTCGACTGCTCTTCTTGTTTAGGAGCAGCTTCTTGTCTATTTGAACATGCGGTGACTGTAAGTAGAGATGTCATGACAATTCCACTTGTTAACCATTTTTTCATGTTAGTTTGTATCCCCCTCTCCGGCACGCAATCGTAACGTTCATTATAACAAAGAAATGTCGAGAAATTATGGAGAACCCAAAACACAGGGTCATTTTTTAACTTTTTGCTTATGCATGTTCCAAATGTATATGAAAATCCCCAGAGCCACTGCCACTAATATGACTTTCCCTATTAGCGACCCGTTCATTACTTCATTTACAGAATAAACTTCAACTAATAGGGCTGGAATTTTGCCAATTGTACTAGCAATCGCAAATGTAATCCACGACACTTTCCCTAATGCGGCAAATAGAGTTACAAGACTGGATGGAGCAAAAGGCATAAGCCGTAGGAAAAGAATGAGAAAAAATGCTTCTTTTCCTGTTACATGCAATAATTTCTGAACCTTTGGATAACCAGAAGCTTTTTTCTGTGCAAACTTTTGAAATCCTAGCCTGTACAATCCAAAGGAAACGATGGCTCCTAATGCTTCACCTATAATGGATACTACAATTCCCCCCAATACTCCAAATAACTTTACATTCAGCGCAGTAAGGAAAACACTTGGCATAAAGCCAATAATACTGATTCCTATGTTAATGAGAATACTTAAGAGAATGGCAAACTCGTTATACGTATAAAGCATATTTTCTAATTGCTGCTGCATAATATATGTCTCCTTTTTCTTTCTATGCGTTTATGTAGCCATTTTCTTTGCTTCACAATCAAATGAAATACTAATGGATACCGAACGTTTAGATATATTGTTTTTTGTGGAATATACCTTCTAAACATTGTAAGCTAATAGCATATTGTTATTTTCTACTTATATAGTTGTTGAAAAGGAGAACAGGAGGACACTGAAAGAGATGGTCGAATTAGGTCTAAATCAAATTATACAGGATTATAAGATGGATATGGAATCAGTTTATCATACTTGGTTTTTGAACAACGAGGAACGGCTAAAAGCGTTTCGAACGATTAAAAAGGGACTGGCTGTCGTTGTAAAAGAGATAGAAAGTGGAGTATTTGGCAATGATTTTAAAGGCTCTAGCCTTGAAACGGTCGTTACGGCCATATCAGAACAAAAACAAGTATTTGAAGGAGCGGCACATGCTTTTTATTGGAAGCCAAAGCTGCGGATCCCGGATATTTATGAAAATGAAAAACATCAAAAAGCGTTTGGTCGTTTTTTAAAGGCTTTTCTCCTAACAAGCAATGAATCTCAGCTAATTGCAGAAATACAAAAACTAGACGAAATGAAAATTAAAGGGCTGGGTCCAGCGGTAGCTAACCTTTTATATTTCTTGCACCCAACATTATTTCCGCCATTTAATACAGCCATCCTAAATGGATTTAATCTACTGTATGGTCAAAAAAAGAAGTTAGGGTCTTGGGAAGCATATTTACAAATCCGTGATGTCCTCATAGCGGAAAATAATCAATACAAAGATTTGTTGTCAAAGGACTTAGGAGCAATTGCAGGACTGTTGTTCGAAATTGGAACGTATCGTCTCATTGTTGAACAAAATGCGGAAACTGCCTCTAAGATTCAAGAAGACAAAGGAAATAAAAATAAAAGCAAGCGTCATAAGGAAGTATTGGAAGACCATGAAGAAGACAACGCACACAGCGAGATGCAATATCACCTGGCGCGTTTAGGAAAAGCATTAGGATATAACGTATGGATTGCTAGAAATGACCATAAAAGAACGTTTCAAGATGTTAAGCTAGGGGAGTTTTCAATATCTGACTTGAAAGTTTCGAACGTTCCTGATTCAGTGTTTGATACGGTGTCTTTAATTGATGTGATTTGGTTAGATACAGATCATCAGATTGTTTGCGGATTTGAAGTGGAAAAGAGTACATCCATTTATTCTGGCATTTTACGTCTGCATGATTTATGCTTATCTATTGATTCGGATTCTTCTGTGTTTTATTTAGTTGCACCTGATAAAAGAGAGAAAGAGATTAAAGCACAATTGCTTAGACCTTCATTCAAAAGGCTGGAGGGATTTAACTTATCCTATCTCTTGTTCAAGGATTTACGCTGTGATTGTGATGCGATGTGCAAATTCGGCACAGATGTAACGGTTCTAGACAAGATAGCCAAAAGTATTTAACTGTGCAATGGGTACAGTTTGATAGAAGATAAAGCAGCCTTTAGCTCTTACGAATGGCTGTCTATTTACTGAATTTTGAAGTAAGATATCATTGAAGCAAAAATGAGGATATTTCAATGATAAAACTAAATCAACATATTACGTATTGGAGGACTTATACATGACTGAGCACAAATCGCCCCCTAGCACACCGCGTTGGGTGAAAATTTTTGGGATTATTGCCCTTGTCCTAGTTCTACTGTTTGTTATACTACAGCTTACTGGCATCGCTGGTAAACACGGTCCTGGTCGTCACATGCCTTCCATCGAACAAGAGGGGAAATAGCAATGATCATGCCACCGTTTCTACGCAAGTTCTCGCTCCTTATGCATATCACTGCCTCAGTCGGCTGGATTGGAGCGGTCGCTGTCTTCCTAGTTCTTGCTATTTCTGGTCTGACCAGTCAGGATGCTCAGATGGTACGTGCTTCCTATCTAGCGATGGATGTAACCACCAGATTCATCATTGTCCCGTTGAGCCTTGCTTCGCTGTTAAGTGGACTAGTCCAGTCACTGGGGACAAAGTGGGGTTTGTTCCGTCACTATTGGGTTTTAATAAAATTTCTGCTAGCCATCTTTTCTACCGTTATCTTGCTACAGCAGGTAGCACCAATCAGCTACATTGCAGACGTAGCAGCAAACACGGTATTATCCAGTACCGATTTACGCGAAGCGAGACTCTCACTCGTAGTCCACGCTAGTGGCGGATTACTGGTGTTACTCATTATGATGGTGTTATCGGTGTATAAACCTCGTGGAATGACCCGCTACGGGTGGCGTAAGCAATCCAAGCAGAGCTAGAGTAGTAAGTCATAGGTGCAGCGATTTAGCCAAATGAACAGCATTTGGTAGTTAAATAAGTACGTTGTAAACCACTCTACAGGGTGGTTTTTCTTTTGGTAAATAGCAACAAGTAGTAACGATACCTAAAAATAAAAAACCAAAATACATAACTGCAAAGTAACAGATTTGTATCTTGGTTAGAGTCAGTAAATTAGTAATTTAAAACATGAGATCTCTCCGATTGATGAACATCTAAAATCCTGTAAATCCGCCGAATAGACCTGTGAAAAACACAATGATTTTCGTCATCCAATCAAAAAACAGTAGAATCCCCATGATAATCATAAGAACTGCTCCTGCTTTTACAATGACTATATTATACCTTCTTATCCATTTCAGCCTGCCAATAAAAAATGACATGAAGAAAAAAGGTACAGCGAACCCTAGTACATAAGCGAACATATATGGAAGAGCTGAACTTGGTTTGGAAGCGGCCAGGGCTATAACTGATACAAGAATTGGGCCTGTACAAGGAGTCCAACCTGCCGCAAATCCTATTCCAATTAAGCTAGAACCGAAATAACCGGAAGGCTTGCTATGGAAAACAAATCGTTTATCCTTCATCATAAAGGAAGGTGAAAATACACCTACAATCACCAGACCAAAAAAGATAATAAATAACGCACCAATTTGTCTGATTAAATCCTGATAATCAACGAATACTTTACCTATTACAGAAGTACCAAATCCAATAGCGATGAAAATAACAGAAAAACCGAGTAAGAAAAAGAATGTGTGAAGGAGTGCTCGTTTTTGAAGCATCACATTCTCTTTCTTGACTTCATCAACGGATACCCCGGTAATATAGGACAGAAAAGCTGGATAGAGCGGCAGACAACAAGGGGAGATAAAAGAGAGTAACCCCGCCCCGAATGCTAGGAAAATATTTATATCACTCATATGGTTTCCATCCTTTTGCTCCTATTAAGATGAAGGAGTTTCATTATAAAACTCGGATGCTAATCCTTTTCGTCTGCGATATACCATGACTATGATTGAAATAATAATGAGAGACAAAGATACAACTTGAGCTATGCGCAAAGAAGATGTCAGCATCAGACTATCTGTCCGCAAACCTTCTATAAAAAATCGTCCGATGGAGTACCATGTCAGATAACTTAAAAACAGCTCTCCACGCTTTAGATTTGCTTTTCTGAGTGCTAGTAATATCACAAAACCGATTATATTCCAAACAGACTCATATAAAAAAGTAGGGTGATAGTACACGCCCTTAATATACATTTGATTGATGATAAAATCAGGCAGGCGTAACGATTCTAAAAAAGAACGTGATACTGGACCACCGTGCGCTTCCTGATTCATGAAGTTTCCCCATCGCCCAATTGCTTGCCCTAAAATCAAACTAGGTGCTGTGATATCTGCTAATTTCCAAAATGATATCTGTCGTTTGCGTGCAAATATAACTGCAGTGAGAACAGCACCTATGAGTGCACCATGAATAGCGATTCCACCGTTCCATATTGCAATAATCTCATCAGGATGACTCTTATAATAATCCCATTCAAACGATACATAATACATACGTGCCGTTGTAATGGAGATAGGCAGAGCATATAAAACTAAGTCCGTAAAGGTATCGGAAGAGATACCTAGTCGTTTTCCTTCACGAATGGCTAAAGCTAGTCCCAGTAGTAAACCGGCACCGATAATAATCCCATACCAATACACAGTAAAGGAGCCGAATTGAATTGCTACACGATTTAATGGCTGTACAGTTAGTAAATTCATTGTATGTTTTATCCTTTCTTTCTATTTTTAATGCTCGAAATGAGAATATTCATTCAAGCATATTTCATGAGAGTCATTACTTTTCTAGTGAAACTCCCCGTATAGATTATAGAAGTCGTGATTACACAAAATCCCTCCTATCTATTCAAGTATGATTACAATTTTCAGGAAAGTGCTCATTCGCTTCTCAATCAGGCTCTTCCTTTTTTATGAAAATTGTCTATCTCTCTTACTTTAAAATAAAACTTTGCATTTTGTGTGGAGAAACACAACAAAAAAGAAATTTAAATAAAATCTCCATAATTTCTCGACATTTATGTGATAACATATGAAAAGTACAGTTACTTTTATCCATTTTTTGTCTTTTATGTTCTTTTAAATAAAAACAACAGCATTATATTCTATGAAAAGGACCTATTAAAGAATATTGTTGGTTTATTCAATGGTACTAGTAATTTAATATGAAATACTCCATTGAAATAGAGTATTGTTTTGGAGGATTTTGTTGAAAATATGCTAAAGTTGGTTGATAAAAAAACTCTTAAGAGGTGGAAAATATGAAAAACAAAAAAATAGCCGTAGGAATTATCTCAGTGATCTCAGCACTTACATTAGCTGCATGTGCAAGTGATAATGAAAGTACGGCTCCCAAAGAGGGAGCAACTCAAACTGAAGAGAACACAATGGACCACTCAAATATGGATATGGATATGGAGGGTTCAGGTGAAGTGCCTGAAGGTTTGAAAGCTGTAGAAAACCCAACTTATAAAGTGGGAAGCAAAGCAATTATCAAAGATGGTCATATGGAAGGCATGAAAGGTGCAGAAGCAACAATCGTGGGCGCTTACGATACTATAGCTTATGCTATATCTTATACTCCTACAAATGGAGGAGAAAAAGTAACGAATCATAAGTGGATTATTCAAGAAGAAATCCCAGAAGCTGGTGAAGAAGAATTAAAACCCGGCACAGAAATAACGACTGATGCAGAGCATATGGAAGGCATGGAAGGTGCAAAGGCAACAATTGATTCTGCTGAAAAGACTACTGTATACATGATTGATTATACTCCAACGACTGGGGGAGAAAAAGTAACGAATCATAAATGGGTAACAGAAAGCGAACTATCACCATCTAAATAGTAAAGTGAAAAAGAAGCATCATCTGAACATCAAAGTCATTAAACCTTGTTAACTTCAAGAGCTTATTCTTATGTAGAAAAGCTCTTTTTGTATTTAAACTGTTTCTTATCTTTATAAAAAGACCTACAACCATTATGTAATTACAACCATGTAATAGCTCATCAAAAATAAAACAATCTGTATAATATCTCCCCAATGTCTAAACATTGGGATTCTTTATGTTTTTGAAAAATAGTTAAAATTATTTTATTTTGTGAAGAACTGCACAAGTTTTGCATAGTTGTATTGTATGATAAAGATATAGAAAGGAGACGGTTCCTATGATGAATATGATGGGTGCAGATGGAATGAATTGTTTTTCCAATGGAGGTGGATGGATGATGATGAGCGGAATGGTTCTCGTTTGGGCATTACTCACTGCTCTTCTTGTTATGGGAATTATGAAATTCGAAAAAAGAAATCAACCAAAGCAGCAAACCAATAATCCCATCGAAATCTTAAAAATAAGATTAGCTAATGGTGAAATTACAGAAGAAGAGTATACTCATCTAATTGAAAAAGTGAAATGACCTTTATAAATCTCCCCCAATGTCTGAAACATTGGGGGTTTGCGTTCTAGTGATGCTGCATATGTTGTTCATGTTCAGAAGAACCGTTTGAATGAAAATTTGGAAATGTTACAAAAACGGTAACAATAATCATAATCCCGATTGAAAGTAAAAAGAAAAATCGACGGGAGATGTATCCTGAGAAGGTTTCGGATAAAAATTGAATTGTGCAAAACAATGTGAATGTAATCGTAAGTAGGATACTAATCAACAGTACAGTATGCGTTTGTTGCATGTTCAGCATCTCTGTAATCATTGCTCCCATCATACCAGCCATAAATCCAGAAAACAGTCCTTCTAAAGCAGAATAGAGGTGAAATCGTAAGCCAATCAATAAACCAATCCCCCCGCCAATCAACATGGAAAGTAAAGTAGAGGACACTAGATTTCCTTTGAAAATCATTCCGAAATAAAATCCAAGACTTAGACTAATGGTCATACTAAATGACATGATAAATACCATATACTCCATGAGGGTACCTTTATTTTTAGAAGTATATGCTGAAGCTAAAACGCTGATAAAGCAAAGGGCTAAGACTGTCGGTGTATATATGGACATCGTAATACCTCCCTGTCCTTTTGTTACCTTCATCATATGTGATATCTAGGAATTCTTATGACTATATATCTCTGCAAAATTTCTGCATAATTCAAAAAAGATATTTACTTTCAGCTGTAAAAATAATATGCTTTTACAAGCATAAATCGTAATTATAACGATTAATGAAATGATTAGAAGAAATAGCAACATGAAAGGAGAAAGTGATGAAAAGCTTAAGGAAGGTATTCATTCCACTATTAATTATAGTGAGTCTGTTTGCTGCTTGCAGCTCTACAACGAAAAAAACGGAAGAACAATCAGGTACTTTACGGGTATATACGACAATCTATCCGCTTCAATTTTTTGCAGAACAGATTGGAGGCACTCATGTCAGTGTAGAGAATCTTATTCCTCCTGGTACGGAAGCTCACTCTTTCGACCCAACACAAAAGGATATGGTGAAGGTAGCAAAAGGCGATATGTTTATTTATAGTGGAACAGGCATAGAGGGATTTGCAGATAAAGTGATAGAAGTTGTAAAAGATGAAAAAGTCTCTGTAGTAAAGGCTTCACAAGGCGTCAAACTTATTGACGCAAAGGATGCTCATTCTGATGAGGAAAATACTGAGGAACAGCATGAAGAAGAGCAACTCGATGTAGATCCTCATATTTGGCTGGATCCTGCTCGTGCCATCCAGATGGCTGAGAATATAAAAGAAGCCCTTATTGAGTTAAAACCTGATTCCAAAGCTGATTTTGAGAAAAACTACAGTGTGTTAAAGCAAAAACTAGAAGATATTGATCAAGAATTCAAAGAATTGAGCAATACAGCATCTCAAAAAGAATTTATCGTATCCCATTCTGCTTATGGATACTGGGAAGATGCATACGGACTTAAACAAATTGGAATAAGCGGGCTATCCCCGACAGATGAACCGTCTTCGCAGAAAATAAAAGAGATTATTGAAATCGCTAAAGCAAAGCAAATCTCCTACATCTTCTTTGAGCCTAATTTGAGTAACAAAGTCGCAAATGTTGTGAAAAAAGAAGTAGGAGCGGAGACATTAACACTCCATAACTTAGAAACCCTTACAGACGCCGAAATGAAGAATAAAGAAGATTACTTTACCCTTATGGAAAAGAATATATCCTCTCTACAAAAAGCGTTGCAGTAGCTTTGTTTGAAGAGAACACAATGATTAGGAACTTGCTGTAAAAGCAGGTTCCTTTTGTATTGCAGTGACTTTTTAGATACAACATATAAAAAATGTGTCACAAAATGGACGCACATTTAAAAGAAAACGGGTTGCATTTTATACCCCTTACCCGTATAATGTATATAAAGATGGTCAGTATAATACATGAGGTGATTGTAATGAATCATTGTGAAGATAATATACATCCGGACATGGTGCCGAGGACAGAAAAGGAAATCGAGAATCTCATCAAACGCTTAAAGCGTATCGAAGGGCAAGTTCGCGGCATTCAAAAAATGGTAGAGGATAATCGTTACTGTGTAGATATTTTGGTTCAAATTTCTGCGATTAATGCGGCGTTGAACAAAGTTGGGTTCAACTTACTGGAACGTCATACAAATCATTGTGTTTCGAAAGCGATTCGTGAAGGAAATGGTGAAGAGTCGATTCAAGAACTTATGAATGTAATTAAGCAGTTCTCAAAATAAAGGAGAGGAAGCTTTATGAGTGAACAACAACTCGAACAAAAGCTTGTTACACTTGGAGTAACCGGCATGACATGCGCTGCTTGTTCAAACCGAATTGAGAAGGTATTGAACAAGATGGAGGGAGTAGAAGCGAATGTCAATTTAACGATGGAAAAAGCTACGGTTAAATATGATCCATCCAAACAAAGTGTAGCTGATATTCAATCAAAAATTGAAAATTTAGGATACGGAATTGCGACAGAAAAAGTCGCGTTAGATATTGAAGGTATGACATGTGCTGCATGTGCGACCCGAATTGAAAAAGGGTTAAACCGTATGGAGGGTGTTACAAGTGCAGCAGTAAACTTGGCAACAAACAGTGCTGTTGTAGAATACAACGAAGGCACTGCATCTATCGAAGATATTATAGAAAAAATTAAAAAGCTTGGATACACGGGGCAAGTACGAAACGAAGAGCATGATAACACAGCTCGTAGAGAAGAGCTGCTGAAACAAAAACAACGGCAACTTTGGATTTCTGCTATCTTATCGCTTCCTTTACTCTATACGATGCTTGCTCACATGCCGTTTGATGTAGCTTTACCAATGCCGCATATCCTAATGAATCCATGGTTCCAGCTTCTTTTAGCTACACCCGTTCAGTTCTATATCGGTGGTCACTTCTATGTAGGTGCATACCGGGCATTACGAAATAAGAGTGCTAATATGGATGTGCTGGTAGCACTCGGAACATCGGCAGCATACTTTTACAGCTTGTACGAGGCTTTCAAAACGCTAGAAAATCCTAACTATATGCCGAGCTTGTATTTTGAAACAAGTGCCGTGCTCATTACACTTGTGCTTGTCGGAAAATACTTTGAATCACTAGCGAAAGGGAAAACAACAGAAGCTATTTCTAAGTTGTTAAGCCTACAGGCGAAAGAAGCCCTCGTGGTTCGTAATGGGGAAGAAGTAAAGGTTCCCCTAGAAGAAGTTGTAATCGGTGATACTATTCTTGTCAAACCGGGAGAAAAAATACCAGTAGATGGTATCGTCATCACGGGTGCATCTTCAGTCGATGAATCAATGATTACAGGTGAATCCATTCCAGTCGACAAAAAAGAAGGAGACCCTGTTATTGGCGCAACTATCAATACAAACGGTGTTCTAACGATTCGGGCAGAAAAGGTAGGAAAAGATACAGCACTAGCTGGCATCGTTAAAATTGTAGAAGAAGCACAAGGCTCGAAAGCACCTATCCAACGTATGGCCGACACAATCTCAGGTATTTTCGTACCAATTGTTGTAGGAATTGCTGTGGTTGCTTTTATCGTATGGTATTTCTTTATTACACCTGGTGATCTGCCAACGGCACTCGAAGTAGCAATTGCCATTCTCGTCATTGCTTGTCCTTGTGCGCTTGGTCTTGCAACACCGACATCCATTATGGTTGGTACAGGTAAGGGCGCAGAAAAAGGTATCCTCTTTAAAGGAGGTGAATACCTAGAAGGAACACATAAAGTAAATGCTGTATTGCTAGATAAAACAGGAACAGTCACAAAAGGAAAACCAGAAGTGACCGATGTGTTGAAATTCCAGGAAGGTATGCTAGACTATGCCATTGCAGCCGAAAGTGCTTCTGAACATCCATTAGCCCATGCAATTGTGGAATATGGTAAGAAGCAATCCATTTCCGTCAAACCATTAGAGCATTTTTCTGCCATCACTGGGCACGGAATTGAAGCCACTATTGATGGAAAATCCGTTCTTGTTGGAACACGAAAACTGATGAAAGAGCGCTCAGTGGAGGTTTCACAACATGAAGACAAGATGGTAGAGCTTGAACAGCAAGGGAAAACAGCGATGCTTGTTGCCATCAATGGGCAGCTTGCAGGGATTGTTGCTGTTGCTGATACCGTAAAAGAAAGCTCAAAAGAAGCCATTGGAGTATTGAAGCAAATGGGCATAGAAGTATACATGGTAACCGGGGACAACAAACGTACAGCAGAAGCGATTGCGAAGCAAGTACATTTGGACCGTGTCTATGCAGAGGTACTTCCGGAAGATAAAGCAAACATCGTTGATGAATTGCAAAAGCAAGGCAAACGAGTGGCCATGGTCGGTGATGGAATTAATGATGCACCAGCCCTTGCAAAAGCTGATATCGGCATGGCAATTGGTACAGGATCCGATGTTGCCATTGAGACTGCCGATGTTACTTTAGTAGGTGGAGATTTGGCTCATATCCCGAAAGCAATCGATCTAAGCCGCAAAACAATGAAGAATATTCGCCAAAACTTGTTCTGGGCTTTGTTCTATAACGCAATCGGTATTCCTGTAGCAGCAGCCGGACTATTAGAGCCTTGGGTCGCTGGAGCTGCAATGGCATTCAGCTCTGTATCTGTCGTGACAAACGCGCTTCGTTTGAAACGCGTGAAAATATAAATGAAATATAATGGAGGAATTTATTATGGCAATCAAATTAAACGTAGAAGGTATGACATGCAATCACTGCAAAATGGCAGTAACAAAAGCTCTTACAGGGCTTGAAGGTGTATCAAACGTAGAAGTGCACTTACAAGAAGGTACAGTAGACGTGGATTATGATGAAACAAAAGTAAATGTAGAAAAGCTAAAAGAAGTAATTGAAGATCAAGGTTACGATGTGAAGTAACATATAAAAATAGGTTATGGATTAAACCCATCCATGACCTATTTTTATTCTAGAAAGATTATATTATTTATTATTTTGAATAAATTTTAGTCCGAATCCCATACCAGAGAATAAGTTATAAGTAGTTATTTTTTAAATTAAAATGGGGGTTTTTAGGAAGTTAAGGAGAAAACAGTGCCATTATTATATCATCTACTGAGAAGTCGTACTTGTTTATGGTTCCTTCTTATAGTTAATACCGCTGGAACTATTTATGGGTATATTTGGTACAAGTATCAATTAGCAGAAACACCCGTGCAGTTTCTTGCATTTGTACCAGATAGTCCTACAGCAAGTTTGTTTTTTGTATTTGTCTTAGTAACTTTTTTATTAAATCGAAACTGGGGATTAGTTGAGGCGCTTGCAATTGTAACACTCTTTAAGTATGGTGTGTGGGCAATTGTGATGAATATTCTACTGCTTGTCGTAGAGGGGCAATTACATTGGACTGGTTACATGCTAATGCTATCTCACGGTGCTATGGCAGTACAGGGATTGTTATACGCACCTTTTTACCGTATCAAAACCTGGCATCTTATCGCAGTGGCCATTTGGACGTTGCATGATGTTATCATTGATTATGTATTCCAACAAGTACCTAGGTACGGGATACTGGATACATACTACCAACCAATTGGCTACTTCACGTTTTGGTTAAGCTTTGCCTCTATCGGTATTACATACATGTTATGTATTCGTAAAAAGCGAACTTACTTAACACTGAAATAATCCTAAAGTCAGCACGTTAATACCTTACTCACAATAGGAGTGTAAAATGGACTATCGCAAAAAACTAGTTTTTTGCGATAGTCCATTTCGGTTTAAAAAGGGGGATTAGCCACTTTCTTATGCTTTTTCATCTTATTCATTTTCACGACGATTGTAATCATATTTAGAACGATCTACGGGTTGGAAGCCTTCAGGCGTGTAAAAACGTAATAAATCTCCGTACACTACCTTATCAGAAAGTTTTAGCTTCATTTGTATCATTCGTTCATTACGTTCTATTTCATCATTTTTCTCAATTGGATTTCCTGTTACAGAATCATAATACTTACCATTTAGCGCAGTAACAGTAGGACTTACAAAGCTGCCATTGCGGAATGCAACAACTTGTTGATGCTCTGGTGATAATAAATCTGTACCAAATTGTACATAATTCTTTGTATCAATACCTAATAAGTGAAGAAGTGTTGGAAGAACGTCAATATCCCCACCGTATTGATGCATGACACCGCCCTTCGCACCAGGCACACGAATAATTAGTGGTACACGCTGTAATTGTGCATTTTCAAATGGTGTAATCTCTTTACCCATTACTTGAGACATCGCTTTACCACGATTTTCTGAGATTCCATAATGATCGCCATACAGGACAATAATAGAACGATCATATAATCCGGATTGTTTCAAGTAATCAAAGAATCCTTTGACAGCCTCGTCTAAATAGCGTGCTGTTTGGAAGTAACGATCAACAGTTCCATCACCTGTATTAGCTGGTTCAATAGTTGCATCTTCTTTGCTAATAGGGTATGGGAAATGGTTCGATAACGTAATAAATTTTGCATAAAACGGCTGTTTTAAGGATTCCAGCATTGGAACAGATTCCTTAAAGAACGGCTTATCTTTTAGACCATAGTTGAGTACATCGTTTGAATTCATATCATAGTAACTAGCATCAAAAAAGTTATCGTATCCGAATGATTTGTAAATTTCATCACGATTCCAAAATGTCTTATAGTTACCATGGAACACAGCTGATGTATATCCCTGTTGACCTAAAATAGCAGGAGCAGCCTGATACGTATTCCGTCCTTTTGTTGTAAATACAGATCCTTGCGGCAATCCAAACAAAGAGTTTTCCAACATAAACTCAGCATCAGATGATTTACCTTGTCCTGTTTGTTGGAAGAAGTTATCAAAATAAAGTGTATTGGAATCTTGTGTTAATGAATTTAAAAATGGTGTTACCTCTTGTCCATTAAGTTTGTAATTAATGAGAAAGTTTTGGAATGATTCCAAGTGAATATAGATCACATTCATACCTTTTCCTTTACCAAAGTACTCAGGATTAGGCTCTGCATAATTTGCTTTTACGTTGTTAAGAGTATTTGTCACATCACTGCTATCTGCAAAAACTCGTTGAGCGGATGATTTCGTACTTTGGATCGCATCATAAATCGTGTAATTATACATACCTAAATATTTCACCAGATAGTTACGATCAAATGTTCTTGTCAACAATTGTGGACGATCTGTTTCTGCCAAACCTAGGTTTATGCTAAAAAGTAAGATAGCCGTTAAAAATACCAATACTACTTTACGACGACCTAGACGAATTGATTCTGGTTTTACGAATTTTGTTGCTACGAGAGTCATTAAAATGATTGTGTCCAAAAAGTATAATGGATCATATAGTTTTAATAACGCAAGAATACTTCCGCCTAAATCACCGAAGTTTTTCGTTTGTGTCAGTGTTGGTAATGTAATAAAGTCGTTAAAAAATCGATAATAGGCTATATTCGCATATAAAACAAAAGACATAATACAGTTAATAATTATTAACCAAATGTATGCTCTTTTTCCTCTTGCAAATAATGCTAGTCCAAAGAAAAAGGTTGCTGAACTTACTGGGTTAATAAATAATAGGAATTTTTGCATTGAATTACTAATTCCTAAATTAAACTCGACACGATAAGCTATATAAGTCTTTGCCCAAAATAACAAAATTACTAAAAGAAAAAAAATAAGATGTTTGCTAAAGATATTTTGACCCTTAGTCAATACGTTCTTCATGGTTTTCACCTCTATTAAGTTGAGTTTACTTCGATTAATAGTATGTTTAAATTCTATAAAAATAAAAATCTATCACAAACAAGAAATAAATCATAAACTATATCATAACCCTATATAACAAAAAGTCAAATGGTTTCATGTGGAAAAGATTCGATTTGATATTTCACGAATTCCTGAAACTGTTGATATATAAAGATTCCATTCGTGGTTCATAACACGAACATTTATGAAACTTACAATGATGACTAAAAGAGAGCTCATGTAACAGCCTATCCATCTAATTCCCTGTGAGAATCCTTACTTAATAACAACTTCATAACACTGTCCATTGGAACATGAATTATGAAGGAGTCAATTGCTTTTTCTCTGTTCGCTTCATTATATAGGAATTTATAGCTACTTACATATTTATGGTTATATCTATACAAAAAAGAACGGAGAATTTTGGAATGAAGAGCATCGATAACAAATAGTGTAGTAACGGTATCAAATCTGCATAAAGAGGTGGAAAATGAAGCAAAAGCCAATAATTATGCCGTTATGGTTACTTCTGTTTGCATTAACAGCTTTAAGCGGTAGATATTGGGACGTTTGGTGGCATGCAATGAAGCTAGTAGAAACCTTTTATACATTGCCGCATTTAATTATTCATGCATCTATTTTTGTGAGTGGTATAACTGTCCTTGGAATCGTTTTTGTTCGTTCGCAAAAGATGGGATCTTTTTCTCCGGCAAAAATCAAAGAAGTAAAATCCTTTGCACTGATTGGTGTAGGTTTAGTTCTCCCGCTTATAGCAGGGATTGTTGATGATATATATCATAGTGTGGTGGGATTTGATATTACACTCTGGAGTCCACCACATTTATTAATCATCTTTGGTGGGGTCTTACTTCCTTTAGGAGTGTTCCAATTATCTCACGAGCGTAACTTTACAACAGGGATGATTTTATCGCTCGGATTTGCTCTGGCCTTTTTCCAATTCTCTATAATGGAATATGACCTTTACGATGCCTGGAGTCTAGAGAACCGATGGGAACTCTACGGAGATTACTGGCCTTTTTTATTCATGAGCTGTGCAGCCCTTATTATTTCATTTGGTACAGTTAAAATGAAAAAACCGATTGGTACATTAGTAACTGGCATAGCTTTTATTTATAAACTTGCAGTATACATGGCTTGGTCATTCACAAGTATAGAACTATACTTTCCCATTTTAATCCTTATCTGCGGCGTAGTGTTTGACTTAGTTTACCTGTTAACCAAGAATACAAAGTATCGAATATACATTGCAGCCATTATTGCAGGTGCCGCCTTGTCTCTGGTCGTGTCATTGCAATCGCCAATAAATGAAAGCTGGTCAAATATAGTGATATCTATTGCAGGAGCTATCGTATCAGCTTTGATTTTCACATGGCTTGGGAAACGAATCGCATCGGAAGGTGGATACCATGCGTAAATATCTAAAGTATATAGTATTGTCGTTAACAGCATATTTCTTCACATTTACAGAAGTATTTGCCCATGAGGAAGGAGAAACGACTCAATTAGCTCCCGATTTACACCCTGTTCTAGTAGTATTAGAGTTTGCTATTACCTTATGGGTAGGATATAAGATTGCAAAATGGCTTTCTACAATAGGGAAAAATTAATTTTTAGATACAATTTTCTTCTAGCCCCCGCTTATTCACTCATATAACAAAAGGGATGTATCTTTATAGAGTAATGGCCATTTAAAGCTCCTTCAGTATCAGACTAAAGGAGCTTTAAGCGATCAATAACGTAAGCCCGAAATAAAAAATAAGCGTACCCTCACGGTACGCATCGCGAATAGCCGTATATCCTGATTTTTTTAATCAAAAATACGGCTAATTTCATCTATTTGCTACATACCAGCTGGATCTTTTTTGACCAGGGCATGAATTGATCTAAAATTTCAGGATTTTGATGGATGCCAAGATTCGGTAGGTCCGTCAAAAGTTTCTTTATGTATTCGTAGAAATCAACGCCATTACTTTTGGCTGTTTCCGAGATACTCAAACATATGGCGTTCGCTTTTGCACCGGCTTCACTAACACTGAAGAGCCAATTTTTTCTTCCAAGAACGTTGGGACGGATGGCATTTTCGGCCGGATTATTATCAATTTCAATGCGCCCATCATTCAGGAATGCTTTGAGTCCATTTGCTCTGTTCAATGTGTATTCAGCTGCTTTCGCGAGGGCATTTTTTCCGTAGAAGGGTGATGTTTCAACCCAATTAAGGAATTTATCAACGATTGGCTTTGAGTATTTTTGGCGTTTTTTTCTGCGCTGACTCGGAGACAAATGCTTGAATTTCCTTTCAAGTCGATATAAATCGTCACAAAAATTCACACCAATACGGCCATTTTTGCTGTCCGCCTTCAGCCAATAACGACGAACATGCGCCCAACAATTAGCGAAGGTAACGCCTTCCAACTTACCATAGGCAGAATAACCATCGCAAATTATCGTTCCGGAATAGCCTTCTATGAAACTTTCAAGGACAGATCGAGCCCGTGATAATGCGCTTTGAAAGAGAATCATTGTTGGTCCTTGGCTTGGCACACTTCTATACACCCAATTATAGGCATTGGTTTGACCGGATTTCCCATCAGAACGGTTGATGATTTGTCCATATGTTTCGTCGACATGTAAAATCGATTTGGTCATCATCAATTGCTTCATTCGTTCGTAAATTGGCAATAGCCAATCATGTGATGCACGAATGACCCAATTGGAGAGGTTCTTATCATTTGTGTTCAGACCATAACGTTCCCATTCCTTTACCTGACGGTAAAGGGGCAAGTATTGCGAAAATTTATCATATATTACTTTGGCAAGTACGCTAGGACTTGCGATGCTACGTTGGATAGGAGCTTGTGGCGCTTTACCACGTTTAATTTGTGCCTGGTTAAATGCATCACTCTTACAATTTTTACATTCATAAGCATGTTCAATGTGCTGTACTTTCTTCATTCTGGCAGGAATAAATTTCGCTTCTTCGCGTACGATTGTACTGCTAATTTCAATCATTTGCGCTTGGCAACAGTCACAGATTATATTTTCCGGATGATGGTGAACAGCTTCTACTTCAATACCATCATGCAATGAGTCATTTCGTTTTTTCTTTTGAACTTTTCGGACAACAGTGTAAGTAATCGTCTGTTGGCTTTGTTCTCCTGTGTGCTCAGGATCATTAAAAGACGGATCATCACCAAATAATGACGCTTGCCCGTCTGGTGCGTTATATTTCGATTTCTCCGTTTTTGATCCATACAAAAGCTTGGTTAAATGGCGCACTTGATCGGTTAACGCTTCAATCTGTTTCGATAAGTCTTTGTTTTGTTGATTCGAATGAGCCAATTGCTCTTCGAGCAGCCGAATTAATTTCTCGTATTGATTTTCATTCGTAGAAGAAGCGTTTGCCACATCATTCACCACTTTTCGTTCGGTTTCGTTCATCTTATTATAACTAGCTCGAACTGAGGAATAAAGATAAAATTAAATGGCTTAACGAATTTAGAACACACCTTTGGGCGATGGTTGAATGGCCTTTGGTTGCTGAATAGATAGACCTTCAAGAAGCCAGCGAAGCTCCTGTTGTGAAAGATTGCGTACTTCCTTTTCACTTTTGGGCCATTGGAGTTTGCCATTATCTAAACGTTTATAAAGCATGGCGAAACCATCGCCGTCGAAATACAAACATTTATAGCGATCCTTACTCCACCCTGCAAATAAGAAAATAGAATCGCCATAAGGATCAAGTTCGAAAGAATCTTGAATCAGTGCTGCTAAACCATCAATACCTTTTCTCATATCTGTTTTACCGCAAATGATGTAAATGTTTTTTACACTTGTATAGTCGTGTTTCATAGATTTTTCAACTCCCTCATGACCGTTTGGATGATGTGCTCATCCACGCCATTGAAGAAGGAGATTTCCACATTTTCCATTTTGATCGTGCAAGCACTATTGGAAGATATGGTTGAGGAAGTTGCTTTAATTGACTCTTTATTCTCGGAATGTAAAGTTACGGGGACAATTGTCAGTTTTTGTTGCGGCATATGAAAAAGCACCTCCTTAAATTAATACATTCATAGTATCAGGAGGCGCTGCGTGTTTATATGCGTTGTTTGATTGGGGGCTTACCGTAAAGCTACTAGAGAAAAAAATCGCAGACCACATGATTTTCATCCAAACTTTCCATCCTTTAAAAAAATCCGCTAATTACTGCATTCTTTTGACTTTGTTTAACCATTGATCATCGTAAACTAAGTCTAAATAACGTTCTCCACGGTCTGGAAAGATGGTAACTATATTAGTTTTCTTTGTCAAACTTGGAACTAATTTTTTAATAGCTCCGACAACAGACCCTGAAGATCCTCCTGCAAATATTCCTTCTTTATCTAATATTTCTCGACAAGCTATTGCAGATTCGTAATCGTTTACATGTATAACTTGATCAATTTCATCCCTATTCAACAACTCAGGAACCCGACTAGCACCAATCCCTGGCAACTCTCTTGGTGCAGAAGGAGAATTAAAAATAATTGATCCTACTGCGTCTACCGCAACTACAGTCAGATTTGGGTAGGTTTCTCTTAACCTCCTGCTTATGCCCATAATGCTTCCCGAAGTACTAACAGGTGCAATCAAGATATCTAAGGGTTCTCCAGCCAATTGCTCAACAATCTCTCTGCCTGTTCCATAATAATGCGATCTCCAATTATTTTCATTTGCATATTGATTAATCCAATATGCATTAGGAGTAATAGCTAGTAGCTCATTTACTCTTTTTATTCTTGTTTGTAAGTAGCCCCCATGTTCATCTGGTTCCTTCACCATATCTATATTTGCGCCAAGAGCCTTAATCATTTTTAGATTTGTTTTCGAAATTTTAGGATCAACAACACAAGTAAAAGATAAATTATGGAATTTCGCTAGTAAAGCTAATGCAATCCCTAAATTACCTGAAGAACTCTCTATAAGATGGGTTTTACTATCTATCTTTCCTTCTTCCATCCCTTTTCTTATTAAAAACTCCGCTGGTCTATCTTTCATGCTTCCACCGAGATTAACCATTTCTAATTTAGCATACACATTAATATTGGAGTCTGGAAACAGGTTATTTAGTTGGAATAAAGGGGTATTTCCAATACAATCTTTAATAGAGTTGATTATGTTAGAGTTAAAAGTTTGAACTATATTTGTCATAATTGATTTTCGCTCCTTTTTAACTGAGATTATGATTTATAAAGAAAAATGCCCTCAGAATACAAACGAATCTTACTTTGAAATCTTTCTAGAAGTTGATACCATTCTGTTTCATTCATATTTCCCGAGATAAGAAAATCTAGAGAAATAGTAGCAATTAAAGAGTAATCTTGAGACTTTTGTGAAGACCACTTTAAAGTTGATATCTTGTAGAGCTATTGTAACTATTTACTTAAAGGTACAATATGTTCCCATGAAAAATTTGAATTTGCTACGTTTTTACTATTTGAACAGGTACATGTTTGTAACCAAGTCAAATACTTTTAAAGCTGAAGCCTGATGGATTCCATTAAAAATTAAGTATTTATCATTTATCCTCTATCATTGGAGTGTCCATCAATAGATTCCATATAACACTTTTCTTTCTCTAAAAGTATAGGGACTTTGTTTAGGCCTATTTGTTCTGTAGGCTCATGGAGAGAAATAAAAAGTCAATGTTTATTAATTTTTTAAATCAGTAAGTACATAATTTATATCTCCTCTTACATTTATCTATTTAAGAGATGTGTTGTCTGGAAATACTTTTGGAACTTGTATGTTTAAGTCTAGTAACTCCTATTATAGGTAGAATACAAATTATGCTTAAGAGTAGCCAAAACCATTGAGGTTTTGATATTTCTATAAATAGATCATATAAAACACCTCCTAACAGGTTACCTAATGATCCTCCTATAGCCATAGCCATATTAGAAAACCCAAAATATGCAGCTAAAGACTCCTTAGGAGCTATGTAGGCCACATAATCTTGAAAAGAGGGGAGTAGTACCATAGAACCAAACGCGATACTAATCAGTGCTGTTATTAAAGGTAATATCTGTTCTGAATATCCTAAAATTACAAAAGATAAACCCATAAACAGGTAAGGTAAAACAAATATAGATCTCATACTACGATCTTTAAACCAATGTAAAACAGGCATTTGAAGTAAAATAATGTTGACTGTAGCAAAAGAGAAAATCCAGCTTGAAGACCCCGTCAATTTTTCAGAAATAATAGGAAACGTTAGATATAATTGTTGATAAATGAAGTGAAATGGTATTAAGGTGCAGACTAAAAGTATAAAGCTCCTATGACGAATAATTTTCAAGCTTTTTTCAATCCAAGAACCATGCTGTTTTAATAATGGTGGATTTGGAAGAAATAAAGCTATAAACCCTATAACCCAAAATAGAGAACCGGAAATAAGACATAATAAGAAGAAATCTTCTTCTTTAAAGAATAGCCCAGCTAAAGGCCCCATAACAGTTCCAACATTTTCAACGATATTCATTATGGAAAAGGCTTCTTTATGCTTGTCTAGAGGTGTAAACATGGTCAGTGTCGCCTTTAAGGCTGGGATGAACAGGGCACCCCCGAATCCACTTAAGGTGATCGCAATAATAATAAGGAGAGGTTGGTCAGTTAAACCTAACCCTATAAACCCTATTCCACGACAAATGAATCCAGATATTGCTAATTTCTTATAACCAAATCGATCAGCTAAAAAGCCTCCAAACATCATTAAACCTTGTTGGCTAATGATTCTAAGTGAGAGTACAGTGCCTACAAAAGCTAATGAAAAATCCAGTTGATTAACAAAATAGGTAGAGATGAAAGGCACAAACATAAAAAAAGTAAAGAAGGCAATAAATTGAATGAGTATAATCAGCCACGTTCCTATCCCAAAGTTAGAAAGTAATTTTTTATTAAACAACACGTCCTCTCCTTTATCATTGAAATTTGCTAATTTGTTATTCCAACCATATACTACAAGTTATTTAAGCAGTTTTTAAGCAGATTCCATTAACAGTCTGTATCATTGTTTTTCAAAAATATTAAGACTATTTCGATAGTGTAAAGTCAATAATTAAAATACCCTATTGATTATATCCTCATTAAATTCTTCTTACTTAACGTCAGGACCCCCATCATATGAAAACAGCACCCTTCTGAGGTGCTGCTTTCGTTTGTATACCATCCAATCCCTGCTCTCTCCATAAGAAGGATACTCGGATTACATATTTATTGCACTTACCTTCCTTAAACAAGAACTAATCCACAATGAGTTGGAACCATTTGTCCATGTCCCCACAGGCTTTTTTGATATAATCGGGGGGGCCAGGTAGGGGCACCGTCCTTATGCTCCATGCTCCCCTCGAATTTCTCCTAGACGCTCCCATAATGTATTTTCATGTTGGGCGTAGCTCATAAAAGACTCAGACAGTAATTGTAACTGTTATGCTATGGAATTAATTATTGACTTTTGGGATATCTCTGTACTCAGATAAAGCCCAGCCAGAATAACGAACAAGTGCCAATTGAATTGAAAATCCTAGCCATTAATTGTCTCTACGATGCTGGAAAATCAAGTCTAGATTATGTTGAGAAAATGTACGAAACTTTACTAAGTCCCATTCTGTAAATGTGATAAATCCATCAGTTTATTACGTGGTGCTTCTGATAATTTGCTTATCATGCTTTTTCATTTTGATGGCAGTATCCCTTCTATGTCTGCTAATACATAAAAATAATAATTAAAATCAATGTCCACTACTGCTTAACTCCATTTTGGTTTCGTTGCTATACGCGCCCATCCCAGATACATTTTGAATAACAATAGAAGGAAAATTTATAACAAATTCCCGTTCTCCATATTTTCTTCAAAATTTTATAGTACATTATAGTCTGAATGTTTATTTTTGAAGGCTCTAAAGAAATTTTCAAACTTCACAATTCATTATGTGATCCATGGGTGAGATTTTATCGAAATTAAACATACTGCTAAAACGTATTGAAATACTTGTCAATAAATCTATTCCTGATATTAAGTATGGACGGTCACGATTTTATTGAAGATGCTATAGAAGCTAGTGCGAGTGGAATTGCAGGAGAGAAAAATTTGAATGATTTTATCTGTCCCCTATATTCAAGTACCCAACAGCCGTTTAGCTCTAACTAGGATGGTCTAGGATAGCTTGTCAGTTTTGCGGTAATCTTTCACGAAAGAAGATTGTAATGGGCATAACAGATACAAATGGGAAAACCACTACTTCTTTTATGCTCAAATATATTTTGAAACCATCCGGCCAAACCTATTCCACATTTGGTACGGTGAAGAATTTTGTAAATAGTCAAGTTTGTCCTTCAAAAATTAACACTCCAGATACTCTAAAGCAACTTACGTTGAGTAGAGATGAATTTGTTAATTAAGGAGGGCATGTCATACCTAACCGTACTTTAGCAATAAAGCAGACATTGGATCAGATGGATGAAGAATAGTGGGTTTTTAGGTTTTTATTACAGGAAAAGATGATGAAATGTATCAACAAAATTTCTATTACTAACAGCTTCAGATTGAGAAAATGTTCTAATATATTTAACAACAATTAAACACAAGATAGGAGAAACACTATGTTTGGTATAGGTGCAAAAGATCTGGGAATCGATTTAGGAACAGCAAACACACTTGTATTTGTTAAAGGGAAAGGTATTGTCGTGCGGGAACCATCTGTTGTTGCGATACAAACCAATACAAATCAAATTATTGCAGTCGGTAATAATGCAAAGAATATGATTGGACGTACACCTGGAAACGTGGTTGCCATGCGCCCGATGAAAGATGGCGTTATTGCGGACTATGAGACAACGACAACGATGATGAAGCACTTTATAAAAGAAGCGCAAAAACAAGGTTTTATTGGTAAAAAGCCGTATGTAATGGTTTGTGTGCCGTCTGGAATAACAATGGTTGAAAAGCGTGCGGTAATTAATGCGGCTAGACAAGCGGGAGCACGTGATGCCTTTCTGATTGAAGAAGCATTTGCTGCGGCAATTGGGGCGGGTTTACCGGTATGGGAACCAACCGGAAGCATGGTTGTTGATATTGGCGGTGGTACAACAGAAGTCGCAATCATCTCTTTGGGCGGAATTGTGACCGGCAAATCTATCCGTGTTGCTGGCGATGAGATGGATCAATCGATTATTAGTTATGTTCGAAAGAAACATAATTTGATGATTGGGGAACGTACGGCGGAGAGTATTAAAATAGAAATCGGCTCTGCCGGAGAAACGGAAGACATTGCAGATATGGAAATTCGTGGTCGAGATCTTTTGACAGGATTGCCAAAAAACATTATGTTTCAGGCTAAAGAAGTTCGAGATGCATTAGGAGATACAATTTCTGCTATTGTCAATACAGTGAAAAGTACATTGGAAACTGCTCCACCAGAACTGGCTGCAGATATTATGGATAGAGGAATTGTGTTAACGGGTGGTGGAGCTTTGCTGCGGAACTTAGATAAAGTTATTAGTGAGGAAACACACATTCCAGTTCATATAGCTGATAATCCTCTAGATTGTGTAGCTATTGGAACAGGGAAAGCTTTAGATAACATTCAATTATTTAAAACTGCAGTTAAATAGAGTATGTTCTCCAATTAAATAAAAATCAAAATTTTCCTCGACACTCTGTAAACATTATGAAAAAGTAGGTGTCGTGGTTATTTTCTAAAACAGTTGGTTGAATCCTTCGATATATGATGAATTTACTAAGTATTCATCTTTGGAATGAATACAGAATTATATAAGTAAAAGATGGAGCAACTACATTAGATGATATAAAAGAACATTCGTATGATTTAATCATTTTAGATAGTATGCTCCCTACTTTAATGGACGGGCGCTTTGTGGAAAAAATAGGAAGAAAGGTGATACACTCATACTTACGTCTACAGATAAAACGTACGTTTTATGTGAATGCATATTTATATAATGGTATCAGGAGGATTGTTGATGTCTCGCAGTTTACGTTATAACCCTAAATATAAAAAACGAAGAAGAATCGCTGTATTTTTGATGCTCCCTCTCCTCTTTATTCTCATTGGGGGAATAGGTTATACAGCGTATTTATATACAAAAGCAGGGCAGGTCGCTCAGGCAGCCTATAAAGGCTTAGATCGCGGCGATAAATCTAATAAACGCTTAGAAGCAGTAAAGCCCTTAGAAGACAATATTTCTATCTTAATTATGGGTGTGGATGAAAGTGAAGCACGGAAAGAAGATACCGAAAATTTTGGAAGTTCCTTCCGAACAGATGCGTTACTTTTAGCTACGTTAAATAAGGATGATAAATCCATTAAACTTGTAAGCATTCCTCGCGACACATATGTATACATTCCAAATAAAAAACGAAAAGATAAAATTACCAATGCCTACGCATATGATGGCGAGAACGGTACGATTCAAACAGTAGAAAACTTCTTAGATGTACCAGTTGATTATTACGTAAAATTGAACTTCGATTCCTTCGTAAAAATTGTTGATACTTTAGGGGGAATTGAGATGGATGTTCCGATTTCCGTTACCGATGTTAACAGTAAAAAAAGTGGTTTTGTGGAAGTAGAAAAAGGCTATCAAAAATTGGATGGAGAACAGGCACTTGTCTTGGCGCGAGCACGCTACATTGATAACGATTTTATGCGTGGACAGCGCCAGCAACTCATCATTGAAGCAATTGCAAAAAAAGCACTTTCCCTTAATTCCGTTACAAAAATGGCAAATTTAATCGAAGCGGTAGGAGGCGAGATGGAGACCAACTTGGCTTTTAATGATATGATTGGCGTTGTAAAAACCATGCTTGGAACACAATTAAACATGGACAAGCTGCAAATCAAAGCTACCGATGAATATATTAACAACATTTATTACGCGGAGCCTGATGAACAGAGTGTAAAGGAAATTAAAGAAGTATTAAAACAACACCTTGCATTAGCATCCAAAACAGATGAAGTCACAGATACAACTAAAAATACAGATGAAGAAGCAAACTAATAATTACTTTAAAAACAAAAGAGGCAAAGGATAGTGTTATCCTTTGCCTCTTTTTCCTCTATATATAGGAACCTCATTGTCAAATACGAAAATATTATTAGTTTCATAGGTTATCTTTTTTTATTTATAGAAGGAAAAAAGTAAGAATAGGTGAATAATAGGAGTGGTGTTTGACCAAACTGTATGATAGTTAATCATATACGGAGGAGAGATTGGATATGACGAGAAAAGTAATATCATCTGTCGGTTTCGTGATTGGTCTAGCATTACTTTCTGTTTTAGGATTCTCTTTTATTAGTTTAGTTAAGTTTGTGGAAATTGTTATGAATTTGGTTATGACTCTAACTACATCGGCTGCTCTGTGACTGTAATAGTTTGAAGAGCTGAAACGGCATAGATGAGTACCAAAAGTTGTTGAAGAACGGGAGCGAAGCATTCTGAAGGACGTTTAAGCCTTACTATATAGAGGTTAAGATAACTAAGAAGAATGTTGAGAGGGTATCCTAAGATTTTAGGATATTTTTTTGTTTTATAGTTTATATAAATTATAATCGTACCATAGATACATGAGTTTTTTTGTGGTAGTTGAGTGTAAGTATACGATTGTTTTTCTAATCTGCACATGAGGAGTGCGTATTATAGATAGTTATAAATAAAGAAGAAGGAAATCATGAATTGATAGATTTCCTTCTTCTCTTGTTTTTATTTAATAGGTGCTATTGAAACGTTCGCTGACATTATAGATTTTTAAACAGGTCCATGATAGACTGCCAATTCTTAATAAACGATAACCGGCTCATATGGACTGAGATTGTCATACACCGCCTTCATAACATTAGGTGGGACGTTGACACAACCGCCTGATCCTGCAGTAAGATAGGTGTCACTTGCCCAGTTTGTCCGCCAGCTGGCATCGTGGAATCCTTGGCCATCGTTCGTAAATGGAGCCCAATAATCAACTTCAACGGAATAATCCGGCTTGCCTACTGCACTGCCCTTAAGTGTGTACGGTGATCGTTTATAAAGGATATACCACACTCCTGGTGATGTATCTTCCTTGGTACTATGTTTGCCAGTAACCACATGAGTTGTTAATACTAATTGTCCATTTTTGTAAAGCCAAATACGCTGGTCTTGAATTGACACTTCAGCATACGTATCGCCAATGCCATTGTTCGTTGTAGTTTCATAACCGTAGCCTTCACCATCCCAGCCTTTTCCGTAAATATTAGAAGCAGGAAGAGATTTCTCTCCTTTTTCAAAAGCTTCTATCATCCGTGTTGTTTCTTTTTCAACATTTATTGCCCAACCATAGCCTTGTCCTTTAACAGATATGACTGAACCTGAATAGGTCTTAAATGTGAAGTTTTTATTTAATGTAGATTGAGCATTGTTAATCTCAGCAATTTTATTTTTAATATCACTTGGATCAATTGTGATTTTCATATCTTTTGACACTGAGGCATTTTTAATTAAATCACTGGCTTTTAAAGAATAAACTTTATCCTGTACCTTATAATCAATGGTTTGTTGAAGGAGTTCTTGTAGTTTTTTCTCTTCATCTTTTACAATCGGATTGTCTTCTTTGATTGGCTGTATGTATACAGGATTCAGGTGGATTTCACTATTAGATTCCTGCTTCTCGTAATCTTTTAATAGACTGGCGACATCATACTGCTGTCCATCGATACTTTTTGAGATTGTAATTTTACCTTGCTCGAGAATAGCCTGTGCGTCTTGTGGTGCTATTAAACTCTTATTCATTGATAAGAGCTTTTCTTCCACTTGTTTTTTCAGCGTTTGGCTTCGGTACTGATCCAGTTCGCTAGGCATTAATGAATAATTCTTTGTCTTCGAAGAAGGAAAAAATGTGCGCTGGCTTCTTAATAATTTTTTGACATCTGACAAATCTTCATCTGTAAATCCCATCTTCGTATCTTTTTCATCTAAAATTTGTTGTTGTCCAACATATACTACGTTTTTTAATTCAGATGTTTTTAATTTTTCAAGTGCCTGATCAGCGGTCAATCCACCAACATTTGTATCATTAATCTTGATGTTTGCATTAAAGTGGTTTGCCTGGTAATAGCTGATTGCCCCAAATATGAGTGCAATCATAATGATTATACTTGTTGTGATAAACTTCCAGTTTGTAAACCGTTTGAATGATTTTATCCGCGGTTTATCAATCTCTTCAACTAATTCGTTTGCCGCATTTCCCATACCTATTCCCTCCACATATCTGGTAATCAAACTATCGCCGTTCCTCAATTTTGAATGTTTGGTTTTACATCCAAAAACTTCTAGTTATTTTACCCTAACATTTAAATTGTTACAAATATTTCGTATTAACACTTGAATTATTACGATTAGTTTACCTTGATGCTTAAATTGTTACTATTATTCTACTTGATTCTAGGGTATGAACTTTGTCGTTATTTGTATATAGATGGAAATTTTATATATTTATTTGTTCTAGGAACTGTATCATGAGTGGGGAAATACGACTACAACAATTTTTTAGAGTTTATCTACTAAGAAGTTTCTACAGTTAAGGTATACATTCCAGTTCAGGGCTCTGCCTTATGCAGACTACTTCAGTTCGCGCAGGGATATTTCTTTTGCAATTAACGAGAAAACTTGCGTAAAATTTCACGTCATATAATGATTAAAAAACTTTCCAATACCCAAAAAAACTACGAGAAAGGGCAACGCGCCAAGCTGAATAAAACTCTGCATACATGATAAATTGAATTTTTTATGACTATGCCTAATCTGCACAAGTTCTTGACATTTATGTCTTATACTGACATCACAGGAACAGATTCCTGTAATAACACATACACAGCATACACACTACACATTATTTTCTCAGGAGGTTGTTAGAATGCAGTGGCTAAACGTTCTATTATTTTTACTATGTCCGCTCATGATGATTCTTTGTATGAGAGGAATGCATGGAGGCCACAAGCATCAAAAAGGAAGTTGTTGCGGTGGTCACAAGCACAAGGAACATTCTGCAGATAAGTTCTCTTCCCTCGAAGCAAAAGTTGAGGAATTATCAAAAGAAAACAGTAAGATGCTAAAAGAACTACAAGATCTAAAGCAAGCAAATCTATCTTAGTACCATAAACCTATTATTCTCATTCTAAAAATGAACAGTGTACTTTAATAATCGAGAAGGCTCAACCTAATTACACGATACCGATTTGCAGTTATCAAGAAGTAAGGGGAAATTAGAAAGCCAGAAATCTAATTTGTTAGCAAGATGGCAAAGCCCTTCCTTAACATCAAAGGAAAAAGAAACCTTATACTCGTCTATCGATAACTTAGAATATATTTTGGAATGGGCAGAAATGAATGATTTTGAAAGAGGAAACCGTAAATAAAGCCATACCTTCATCAAATAGATAATAAGTCTAATAAGACTTACTTATACGCTAAGATACGAAAAACAGCCCCGATTGGGGCTGTCTGTTTAGTCGGGTAGGAAGAATTCAATAATAAACAGAGTTGCAATTTGAATCTCTGATTAGTGGGGAAATCACCCAGTCACCATCAAATTAACGAGTGTTGAGAAGGAGAATATGTGCGATTTTGTGGAATTTTGCTTAAAATGGAAGAGGGAAAGTAATTTGCTTCAGTTTCATGTATTTCACTAGAATTTCACCAAGATTTTGTATTATACAAGTATGATAAACTGGAGGGGCGATAGACTATGGGCTACTACGATCAAACTGAGATAACTACAAGATTCGAAGAAAAACCACGGCGCCGCAGCAGGAAGGGCTATTTTTTCTCCGGCTTCGTTGGAGCGGTTATCGGAGCTGCAGCTGTGACTGCTTCCATGTCCTATATACCGGTGCTTCAAAATAAAGAAGGACAGGCTTCTGTTGTTCAACAGATGCAGCAAAGCGAAGGGACCGCTGTTCCGGTTGTGCAGAATATGAAGGCAACGGATCTTGCAGGTATGATTCAGGGGGCAAAGGAAGCTGTGGTCGGCGTCATTAACTATCAAACAACGGATACGCTTGGTACACAGGATTCTGAGGCTGGTTCCGGCTCTGGTGTTGTGTATAAAAAGGTAGGAAATAAAGCTCTTATTATTACAAATAATCACGTAGTAGAAGGGGCAAAGCGTCTTGAGGTGAAGCTTGCAAACGGTCAAAAAATTGCAGCTAAGCTTGTCGGGGCAGATAAGTGGATGGATTTAGCTGTTGTCGAAATTGATGGAACGAATATCAAAACGATCGCAACCCTTGGTGATTCCGATAAGGTGCGTGTCGGTGAGCAGGCGATTGCCATCGGGAATCCGATTGGTTTAGATGGAACCGTTACAGAAGGTATTATCAGCAGCAAGAATCGTGAAATACCGGTAGATATTGATCAAGATGGCGTATCGGATTGGCAGGCACAAGTATTGCAAACAGATGCTTCTATTAACCCTGGTAACAGCGGTGGTGCATTGTTTAATGAAAACGGCGAAGTAATCGGTATTAATTCCAGTAAAATTGCACAGGAAGCTGTGGAAGGAATCGGCTTTGCGATTCCGATTAATGCAGCAAAACCAATTGTTGAATCACTTGAAAAGAATGGAGGGGTGCAGCGTCCGTTTCTTGGGGTGCAGCTTCGTTCTCTGGATGAACTGTCAACGTCTGCAAGCAGACAGTTAAATCTTCCAAAAGAGGTGACAGGCGGCGTCATTATTTTGCAAACAACTGCAAACTCTCCTGCGGCACAGGCAGGCTTACAGCAGTATGACGTGGTGGTAGCGCTCGATGGCCAAGAAGTGAAAGATTCTGTACAGTTCAGGAAATACCTGTATGAAAAGAAAAAAAGTGGAGATGAAATGAAGGTATCCTTCTATCGCGATGGGCAAAAGCAGGAGAAAACAATTAAGCTTAATGCAAATTCTCAATAAGAGAACCCCACTGACTATGTTTAAAAACGAGACATGATTCGGATCTCGTTAGTTCCTTTACATAATCAGTGTTCCAAGATAAAAAGAGAAGGTAATACCCTTCTCTTCCATTCCAATTATTTTTTTCTTACATTAGTAGCTTGAGGTCCACGATTGCCTTGCTCAACATCAAATGTAACTTCTTGACCTTCGTCTAATGACTTGTACCCTTCACCTTGAATAGCTGAGAAGTGAACGAATAGATCTTCTCCACCTTCACGCTCAATAAATCCAAAACCTTTTTCGCTGTTAAACCATTTTACTTTACCGTTTTCCATGAAAAAAATCCTCCTACAATGTACCTTTATGTACATATCTATTTTCGACCATTTTACAAGTAATAAAAAGATATAAAAAACTGCAACCTCTGAGGGTTTTAACCTTGCTCCCCCCTGAAGTTACAGTTTATTTAAATCTCTATGATATTAAAAGCAAAATGGTTTAAAGCCACTATAGCACTTCACCAACAGAAAAGCAAAAATCACTCTGTTATAACGTTTTACCCGTCGTTTCCATACATACCAATAAATCACGTACGCAAATCATTAAATATCAAAAAGTCGCTTATTCCAACTGGCTTTATTGTTTACATAACGCGCGAATGCGTAAGTAATTATTTTCCAATATATATGTATTGACGTACTTTTGAGCTTTGTCAGAGGTGTTTTTTTGAAGCTAATAACAGCAAAATTATTAATAAGATTGTACAAAGTATACCGCCTTCAAGTCCAAATTCTCCACCTGTTAGCAATGGAGAATTTATTAATCTAATTTCAAACACTTTGGTTGTATCATTTCCGCTAATAGGGAAACCAAAAATATACCCCTGCGTATAGTTCCACATAAAATGAAACCCAAAACTTGTCCATATATTACCTGTTTGTATTGTTACCAAAGCAAAAAGCAAACCAATGAGAAATATGTTTAAAAAGGCGAAACTGCTAAAATTACTATTAGCTGAATGAACCAAGGAAAATATGATAGCTGATATGATAATAGTTTTTGTCCTTGTTTGTCTTGCTATCAAATTTTGAAGTATATAGCCTCTGTAAAGAAGTTCTTCGCCGAAAGCGACACACAGCATACTGAAAAGTCCTAAAATAAGTTTTAATGGATGCAATTCATTCATCTTAAAATCTATACTCTTTAAAAATAAAAGGATAAAAAATAAAAGAGTTATACCCAAGAAACCAAATAATAATCCTTTGAGAATTTGAAGACTACTTCTCTTAGAAAAAGATACACCTAAGTCTACAATGTCTTTTTTATCAAGGCGGGTCCAAATAAAAAAGATACAGCTAACAATGCCAATGTTAAAAATTATCCCTTGAATGGAGAATATCAACTCGTTCTCCGTTGGATTATCGGCTGATAAATGAAAAAAGGTAACAAAAACATTGCTTAGGAAAAAAGCTAAACCTATCGCAATAACAAATAGAAATACTCTTATCTCAAAGCCCTTAATACTTTTGTTCAGCATAAACACTCCTCTTCATAATTTTAGATTTGTTACAATGTGAAAAATAAACGTCCCTTCCCTCCTTAATTTTACCGTCTGGATAATAGTAAGAAAACTTTTTCTGTATATGCTATTCATTTCTAGTTAACATAATTGCACATTATCCGGAGTCAAAAAGCAAAATATACTAGAAAGGGACAATCCATTAAACGGTACAATAAAAGTTAACCAAGCGGGTGGGTACGAAGAAGATTATCTGTTTTTGATGGAAGGCGATAAAATGATTGAGGAAGGAAAAACCTACTTGTTTGTAACTAGATATTTTGAGGAAGAAAAGTGGCATACACTAATTCCTGTTGGCGGTGACAGCCCAATTAATAGCGAAGGTGAAAAAGAGGAATTGATTAAGAAATATACTGAAGCTTATAAAGAAGAAATTCCATTTAAATTAAAATAACTCACTTATTTGAAGTAGTAACAGCTATGCTGGTATTACCTCTATAAGGAGTTCCCGTCCGTTACAACGTGGATAATGTACGCTAAGAAACGAAGCCAGCCTCATTTGAGGCTGGTTGAGTCGGGTAAGTTAGGGGCATCACTGCCCCTTCCTCCCCTGAGTCGGGTAAGAACCCAGCGCCTTATTATATTGCTACAATAGGTTTCCAAGAACTCCCCGCCGAACCGTACGTACATCTCTCGATGTATACGGCTCTCCGCCTAATCTTAGTCTAGCTTACCACTATGCAAATCCTGATGGCATGGTATGCAAAGAGCCATAGTTTTTCGTCTTCTACCAATCATTTCTTGTTCCCATTTCTTTCTTCCCTTTAGGTCTCTTAGCTTGCGTACATGATGTATTTCAAGCGGTATTCCGGTTTCCCGACACCATTCGCATTCCTTTGCCCTGAGTCGCTCTACAAGGCTAGTCCTACCTTTATTCTCCTGTTCATTCGGCAATATGTCGATTTCATGGTCTGAACGTCCGTACTTCTGGCGTTTAAACCCTTGAGAATACAAGGTACGCTGTTTGGCACCTTTTTTAGTTTCAAATGTGATGGTAAAAACCCCATTATGGTTGTATTTCCTAAGGATTTTAGAAATGGAGGACTTATACTTACCGGCAAATGTTTTGTACATGCTGTATTTCATATGATGATAAAACTTGTTAAGTACACTGACATTATTGGCTATCTTGTAGTAATTGTACATGCCTCTAATTTGCGAGTTATAAATGTTTAATATCTCGAGGTCGTCTAAGTCTTTTAAACTTGTTCTGTGGACCTGGGTCCATGTACCATCCGGCTTTATCTTAAGTATCCCTAAATCCCTTAGTTTGCCTACCCAATTTTCTTTTGGCACGAATAATTTGCAGCTGTATGAGTTAGTTTTCCTAGTTATGCCGTCTTTACATTTCTTAGCACTTCTACTTCTGGAAATGACTATGTCATATCCTAGGAAACGTGCTGGTTTTCTAGAGTGTGTGATAAGGGTTTTTTCCTCTGATAACCTTAAATTCAGCTCGTTCCGAAGGAACGTAGTGAGTGTTTCCTTTACGTACCTTGCTTCTGACTTACTTCCAATAATACCTATCAGAAAGTCATCTGCGTATCTTACATAGTACATCCTACGGAACCCCGGATCTTTTGGATCCGTAGATGAAAGGACTTCTCTTTCTTTCCGCAAGTTCTTTATTTCTTGTACAATGTTATCGCGCTGTTCTTTTTCTAGTTGTTTTACTCTAAGGATTTTTTCTCGATAGTCTATTCTCGCACTAATTCTTACATAAGATGGGTTTAGCTTTCGCTTTAATCCCTTGTTAAAAGTTTGAACATATTTCTCTATGAACCTGTCCAACTCACTTAGATAGATGTTCGCCAGTATAGGACTGATAATGCCACCTTGCGGTGCGCCGCTATATGTTTTGTTATACTTCCAATCCTCTAGGTAACCCGCTCGCAGAAACTTCCACAGTAAGTTGATAAAGCGTTCATCTTTTATCCGCTGCCTTAATAACTTAATCAACTTATGGTGGTTGATGTTATCAAAGAAACCCTCAATATCCCCTTCTACAAACCAACGTGTTCCGTTGAAGTAAGTTTGTACCTGCTCTAGTGCTGTTTGGCAACTCCTATTTGGTCTGAATCCATGAGAATATTCAGAAAAGCCGCCTTCATATATAGCTTGAAGCAGCATTCTAATAACCTCTTGAACTAACTTGTCATCCATGGATGGAATGCCAAGAGGCCTTCGTTTTCCATTTTTCTTTGGAATGTACACTCTTCTAGCCGGTCTAGGTTGATAAGATTGATTTTTTATGGATTCAATCAATCTATCTATCCTTTCCAGGCTCATTCCATCAATAAGCTTTCCATCTGTGCCTGGAGTCATGTTTCCTGTTTTAGCGTATAATCTTTGATATGCTAGGTAGTAAAATTCGGGATTGTATAGATTTCGATACAGCCGGTAAAATTGGTACGAAACATCTGAAGACTTAGAGGCTAGACTGTTTAATACGCTATTTGGACTTCTCATGGAGCCTCACGCTCCTTCCTCATTCAATATTAAACGATTAGACTGTTTCCCTTCGCCATGTAATAGGCTTTCCCTATCTCGGACTACTACGGAAACTCCGTTACCATATTGGATATTCAGATTCTTATAATCATAGCCATTTAGGCATTCCAACTTAGGTAATCCCCGTTTAGCACTCTACGGATAGCTTGTAATAATGTCGGATGTGACGTTCGTCCTTTTCCCTTCATTAGGGTTACGTAACTCATTGAGACACAAGGAAATATTCCGGTTCTTTTAATATTCCCCTTGAGTTATACAACGTCAATCAGTTACCTTTCGTTGTAAGCCCCGCTATGCTCGTTCGGGCTGTCATTTAAGCAGTATAGCTTTCATCCTTATTTATTACGTTTCGTCTTGCTATTCAGTCGTGCCTTGGTAACTAGGCAACTTACAGCTTTCCTAACATGCTTCACTCCCCAGTTAGTTTCCTTTCTGGATAAGTTAGGTGACGATAGGCATATTGTGTCCTTGCCTACTACTTGCCAAGGTAGAATCTTATAGAGCCCTTACGGGCGCACGAACCGTGCGAATCCCTTTCGAGATACAGCGGCTCAAGCCTCCCATTGCAGGTCCATTTGTTATCGTATCTTCTTCACAATCCTGATGGATAAGTTAAGCATACGCCGACGCTCCGTTTGGAGGTATACATAACAGTACGCTTCTTTCGTCAGAAAATAGCCATAACCTTATGTTCCTACGAGAGACCAACGAGAAGTGGGCTCCCTTTTGGGCCTGTCATGGGTTTGTCTGTAAAGACGACAGTATCCGTCCAGTTATACAGTTTCCTGCTTTCCTGTTCTCTTTCGAGATGACGGCATTTGCTTTCTCTCGTATCCTTTACCCTCTGTCACATCGTTTGACCTTACGGTCTCCCTACTGTTTGTACAGATGACATAGGGCTTACCAAGTTCCGCATCCTATAGATACGACGAGGTTAGGTGGGTTCTTTACTCCGGACAAGATGTGGGACGCAGCATAGTAGCATTATGAATCTACTTTTCCTCTTGCCAATACCCGAGTGAGACTGCGTACTATCTCGAGCTAACGCTTACAAAGCTTACAAACCTTCACTTTCGTTCACCATACTCATCTTCCCCTAGCAGTGTTCCGGGTTGTACGCAAACCCTCTGTTTCCACATTTCCTCATGCAACCCACGCATCCGTTACCAGATACGCAGTTTCGGACAGGGATAGTCTTTGCGTCTAAACTAGTAGCGTAAGCTACACTATAAGAAAGCGACATCTTGTCGCACCATAACATTCGTTATTGGCCCAGAACCAGCGTAGCTGTCACCAGGGCAAAGTAGCGTTCAAAATCTTGTAGCCACAACGATTTAACGATGTTCCGAATTTGTTTTAGGAAACGGAACTTGTCCATTTTGAATGGTTAAAAATCCAGTCAATTATGTGCAAATCAGCATTACAAGCAAAGGTTTTGTTCCGATACTCGTCCTTTTAGGAACTTTTCTCATTGATTTACCATTTGTTTACATACGTTTACCCCTGGTGTCACGGACGCTGGTATTACCCCTACATATATCTCTTACTCTATATGTCTACACGCATACGTGGGGGCTCTGCCCCACACACCCCCGGCCGCCTCAACCCAAAAAGTAGGAAGAAAATAAAAACAGCTGGCATGTACCAGCCGTACTTTACATAATCAGTGTTATCTAAGTACCAAAAACGCCTGTTTTAGGAACCATTGCTCTTAATCCTTTATGTATCAAGGATTACAGTCTTAACGTACAAAATTCGCGTTTAGAGGTTCCTACTCCATCTATAGGATATGCACCCAGTACCTTCATTACCCATAGGATAAACATTGAATGTTTTAACCTGAATTATTAAGAGGGGGATATTAAATGAATAATGAAGTTGCCTATTATGTAAATTCGATTGGAAAATTGGTATCTCAAGTTGGAGAATACGTTAAAGCCTTAGAGGAGAAAGCAGAAATAGATCAACAACAATGTTTAGAAAAAATACAACAACAACTCGATCGATTACAACAACAGACTTTATATATTCTTATCAACAGATCTCAGGAACGCTAGGAAGAAGATGAGGGAGTTAAGAAATTAAATTTTGGTAAGTGTTTTTAAAATATGATTTAAATAAGTATCTAATGACAGGATAGATTACAAATGGATAATCAATCTAAAGAAGTTTTTGGTGCATGGTTATCTGCAGTGGGAACAATTATTGCTGCAATTGGAAGTACACCTTCACATTTTATAAAAAGTAGTTTAAGACAAGACTTGAATTTGTGGGGCAATGTTTTACAAGCTGTTGGAAATGCTATAGAAGCTGATGGACAAGAAGATGTATCTCTTGAGACGATTGGGAATGAAATTCAGTCATTTGGAAATATATCGGTAATAGCTGGACTTATTATCAAATTTAAAGACGAAACACAAAAGAAGTTAATAATTACTGGAAATTGGATACAAGCTTTAGGTGGAGCTGTTGCAGTAGGAGATGAATTTGAAGATGTTTCAAATACGAATGATCTTTATAGTATTGTAGGAAATTTATTGCAAGTTATAGGGAATTCATTACAAGCTTTAGATGGAGTACAAGAATTAAAAAATAGCCGAGTTGAGGAAAATAAAAAAGATACAGAAAGTGTGGAAAACAGAGAAGACGAAGATAAATGGTCATTAGACGTTATTGGAAGCTGGATACAAGCAATCGGTTCTGTCATTTCTTTGATTGGTCAAATAATAGAGGAAAAAGAAGAACAGAAAAATAAAGATAAACAAACCGAAAAACTTACGGATAAGAATGAAAAAAATGATAAGAAAGAAAGTAAGAGATGGTTTACTCTGCCCAAAAGCAAGAAGTGCTAAAACCTTAATACAAGCAAAAAAACAGCCCTTTTGAGGCTGTCAGTTGATATAAAATTCGAAAGTGGCAGCAAATGTATCTAAGGTTTTTTATGTTTGCATAACAAGGACATTATTTTTCAAGAAGTTTAGTGTAAAAGTATAAGAACCATACAGCATGATTCTGTTCATCTGTTGCAGCTCGACGAAACTGTTTTTTTATGTAGGGATCCTGTGCTTTATCAGCAATATCTAGATAAAAATCAACAGTCTTTTGTTCATCTTCTATAGCGGATTCTAATCCATCCTTATAAATTCCGGGGCACGTTTCGGTGATTTGTGGCGTTGGCTGTTTTCCTGTTAGGCTCATATAGATAGCTGAAAAAATATTGTAGTGTTTGATTTCATCTTCTCGAATTTCAAGAATTTGCTTTTTTTCTTTTTCTGCAGATGCTATTTCGGCTAATTGGGCATAACAAGCAATTGCATTATATTCTCCATTTATAGCTTTGGTAATATCATTCACTATATGAATATCAGCTGGGATACGATTATATGAATAGAACTGAGGATACATTTACATTCTCTCCTTTCTTATCAAATAGAGGCTACATGATAGAAATTGATTATATTTAAAAATTTTAACCCCCTGCAGGAGCTGGTCCAGCTGTACCTATTGTACCTGCAGGGGTAGTTTGCCTTTGTCCTAATTCTTGATCTAAAATTAAAAGAGCTGCCGGGTTGTCTTGTGCTAATTTTAAGCGATCGACAATAGTTTGAGATTGAGCCTCTTCGTCAACTTGTTCTTTTAGAAATTCTTGTATGATAACCAAAGTTTGTTGATCGTTGTTAGTTTTATTTACATAGTCATACGCTTGACGATAAGAATTTGTTACGAATTGCTCATGTTCTAACACCTTTTGAAATGTTTCTAATGGGGTTCCGTACTCACTTGGCTGAGCTGATAAGGATTTTAGTTCGACTGTTCCGCCGCGATCGACTAGATAGTCCATAAGCTTTAACATATGGGTTCTTTCTTCCTCTGACTGTAATCTGAACCACATTCCCATTCCCCTTAGGTTTAGTTTGTTCATGTAGTTTGACATGGCTAAGTACAAAGTTGATGATACATGTTCAATTTGAATTAGATTATTGATTAGCTGTTGAATTTGTTCATTAATCATGATTTTTTCTCCTATCATATTTACTTTATAAGTATTAATATTCGTCCATTAACTTTTATATTAGTAATTTAATAAATTCTTATTTAGATAATAAAAAAGTAGTGTATATCCTATACATGCGAGGTTTACATAATCGCTCATTAGCGGAAGTGCCACGCCCATGGGAATCCGTGCCAATACTGGGTTTCCCTCATTCTCGGACAATCGTAAATATGCAGGATTTTATGCAATGTCGGAGTAGTGCGGGTTTTGGCCTCCCCATCCTTTGACACGTCTCCCTACTTTTTGCATAAAATCCTGCATATTTTTTGAACATATTTTAGTTATTTCAAAGATATACTCGTAAAGAAACGGACAAGGACCAACTGACCTACAAATCAGTTCATTTCTCCTATTTATTTTGTGATGCACCCCTCCACTGAACCTGGGGGGGTGTTCCTATTTCCTAAATAATTTAGCAATCCAACTTTTCTTTTCTTCTGTGGCTGCTGTTAAACGCTTTGTTTCTTGCATCTCTCGGACAGTTTCCATTAATGCTTTATCTCTTCGTTCCAAGTTTTCTTGGATGTACTGTTGTTGTTTTTGAAGTTGATGTAAGAGCTTCTGATTAAAGGCTTCCTGTCTCTTATTATGTTCTTCTAGTCGTATCAAGCGTTCTACCATATCGTTATAACGTTCATCTGTTGGTTGTAACGGTACTTCAGCTGGAACGGTGACCGTGATATTTTCTTCAGAAACCCATGTCATTACAGCTTTTGCAGACCGTTCCAACGTCATATCCGGTTGTTTGCTAAATTCTAGTAATTTACGTAGCGTGACAATATCTTTATCAAAATAGCCTCTATGTCTACGATCATTTTTTAGAAAATGATAACCATGTTTTTCTAATAAAATGGCATATTTCCTTAATGTACTGCTGTCGATCCCAAGTAATTCTTGAATATCAGTAGGGGAATATACTTTATCACGTTCTGACGTCATAACGTTTCACACCTCCGCTATAGTCTTCGTGATAGTTGTGTTTTACTCCTTTTTTAATGCCGATAACATTTGATTATGTTAATTAACTATTTATTCTTCCTTTCAAGTTACATTTAAAACAATAACTAATAAGATTAATAAAATTCTAAGAAGTCGGTCTTTAGTAACTATTTTTAAAAGGGCTCCAAGAATGATTCCTATAATAGGATTTTCCTCTACAAGAATAATTACAAATATGTCTAATAAAGAAATAACATTATCAATAATTTCGTGTTCTTGATGATTATTCATTTTGTCTTTCCCTTCTATTTTTTATTAATTTATTTAATACAGATAAAAAGAGTGTCTTTTATAGATTGAGAGTAATGGTCGAAATCGAGGAAACAAAAAAAGTAAAAGTGTTCGTAAAAATACCTTAAAGGGGTACTGCCACATGGGTTCTGGTGCAAATACAATGAAAGCTTGAAAAAACAAGTAGACTTCTTTCAGAATCCTACCTTATGCTATAAATCCAAACAACTGATGTATAAATTCCTTCTAGTTTTTGACGGACTTCTCCCGTAAGAAAACCTGCTTCTTTCGAAGCATATGCATCGCTTCCATACTACTCAATATCTTTGTGGCAGTTCGAAACGATTTCAATCCTAGCATAGAACGAACTCGCTTCTTTATAAAGCGATGGTCTTGCTCAATGATATTGTTTAGGTACTTCTGTTGTCTTATTTGCGTGCCAGAAGGCATGCTTTTTTCTTCTTGTAATTCTTGAATCGCTACAGGATACGCTGGATTCTTATCGACTGTGATCACGCGGGGAGAGGACACATGCGAAGAAGCCAAGGCTTTTTTGAAAAAGCACTTGGCTGATTGAGTATTTCTATTTTTGCTAAGATAAAAATCAATGGTGTTTCCTTCGGAGTCCACTGCACGATATAGATACATCCATTGACCTTTTACCTTGATATACGTTTCATCGACTCTCCAGGAATCATTTGTTAGCTTAAGATGAGGTCTTACCCTTTCATCTAATTTCGGTCCATATTGATGAACCCAACGCATAATCGTTGTGTGAGCCATCGATAAGCCGCGTTCTTCCATCATTTCCACCAAGTTACGAAAACTAAGGTTGTACCGTAGGTACCATCTCACTGTTAATAAAATAATGTCAGGTTGATAATGTTTCCACTTGAACAAATTTTGCTTTTCCATACTAATCATGTCCTTTTTAAGAGTAATAATATCAGTATGTCCGAGCTTTAGAGAATAATTGCAATTGTTTTGAAGTTTTTGCACCAAAACCATCAATTTGATATACAGATTGTTTTCCAGTGAGAATTGGAGTGTTAATGTAAGTATGCACGTTTTTATACAGTCTCATCACAGCAACGCTTGACGGAACTGACAGTTCCAGCAGCCTGCATAGATTTTGCATATACCTAGCGTGTAATATCCACGTTTTGTTGTCCTGGCTATTACCTTATTCCCCATACTAACACACACATTAGAGAGGTTGTTAAAATTCCTCCTGCTGCCACACTAATGCTGCGTTATTTTTCCGTTCTATATTTTTATTTAGGTAACCTAATGTCGTTTTTAACATAGAATGCCCCAGTGTTTGTCTGATGTATTCTATATTGGCTCCGTTATCTAATGAATGATTCGCAAAGAAGTGGCGAAACCAGTGCGGAGTGATATCACTTGGTTTTGTTTCTAAAAAGGGTAGCTGCGTTTCTTTAATAATCTTTTTTACATAGCGACTTAGATAGGTGTAATCATAAAACTCCTTGCTCCTAGTAGGAATAAGAGGGGTCTCATCCAATCTGTTTAATTCAACTGGAAGTCTCCGTCGTCTTCTACAATCCTTAAGAGCTTCCAATACATAAGGAAAGATAAGTGCGTCCCTATGCTTTTCATTCTTCCCCTTACTCGATAAAAAGTAATGCCCCGTCGATGAATCATAAAAGAGTTCTGACCACTTCGCCTTACATACTTCCTGAATCCGCAGCCCTGTAGTGGCTAACAGGGTTAGAATTGCGTAGTTAATCGGATGATTTTTCTGTTTCCAATACTCTAGCAGCGTTTTTACCTCCTCATATGTTAAATCCCGATTCGGTGTATGCTTTTGCTTCACGGCTGAACTCACAAAATAAGAGTGCAGCGGTGTCTGTAGATATCCCTCTTTATGTAACCAGCGTAAAAAGCTTCGAATGACAATACTCTTTCTCGCGATGGTCGCTGGCTTATAACCAGCTTTTTCTGGTATCCAATCTGTTTGATACATTTCAATATGTCTCGGTTCGAGGAATTGAAGATAGTTTCCATTTTGTTCTTGAAAGGAATCTTCATAATGAGAAGAAGCAAGATATTGTAGCCAATGTGTATAAAACTGAAAGATATCTCGTATATAATCCTTCACAGTCGTTTCCGATAGCTTTTCGTTTTTATCTACGTGTTTCTGCCTATGTACAAAATAATAGATCATTTCCACATCCGTAAATCCTTCAAACCGATGTTTATTATGTTCTTCATTCTCATACACAAGTGACCGTAATACAGGTAAGTATTGATCATCTATCATTTCTTCTTTTACTTTATCATTTTGGACCATGTGTAATAGATCTATTGTAGATAATGATCTTGTTATAAGTGAAGATTCACTTGTGTTTCTTTTTATTAGTTCCAATATCATCAACTCCATCCCATACGTTATGGATTATATGGTACTCTTTGTATTTAACTTCTCTAACTCATACTATTATACCTTTAATAGAAGAACTGGTACATCACGAGTTATTCAAATAATGACCCATTATTTGCACTCCTCATAGACAGAGCGTTTCTATTATTTCCATTATCCTATCATTCAGTATTTCTTTTCTCACAAATAAACTTATACTTTACGTTTATTTGATGATATGTGAATGAATTATAGTATAATAGATATAGATGAGTAGAATGAATACTCTAAGAGGAAACGGATATCCGTTGTGATGTTCTGATTCCATATTGTGAGACGATAGATTCAGATACATACAAATCATTCATGCCTTTGCGCTATAGATGATGAACGGTAGAAACGAGAAACCGAATTGGATAGGATGCCAGCATAGCTGGTGGGAAGGGAGAAGGATACAATGACGATTGAGACAAATACACAAGAAACACTCAGCCAAGACATTTCCACAAAGGAGATGGCAAAGCTTCTCAACATCTCCGAGCAAACGATTTACAGCTTGGTGAAAAGAGAAGAGATCGTACCCATTAATAAGAATGACTGGACCATTGATGGTACGTATTACTTTTCACCAGAAACGGTAGAAAAAGTGAGGGAGATGTATCGGAAACCAGGATTGACGAACAAGGATGTGGGGGGGATGCTAGGGGTATCTTTATCCACCGCGCAAAAGTTGATTAAAACAGGGAAAATTCCTTCGTTTACAGCGTTTTACTTAGGGAAACAGATCTCGTTTGTCAGAGAAGAAGATCTCATCGAGTATATGGAGCATCATCCGTTTGAAAGTAAAATGCCAATCTATCATAAGGAAACGAATACGTTCC
>NZ_AP048549.1:0-54679 GCF_059698935.1 Ectobacillus sp. OTK
TCTTCCCAAAGCAGAGATGGATAAGAAAACGTATAACCGAAGCCATCATTTATCGGTTTGTACTATGATTCCTCTTGCTAAATTCACAACGAAGTTTTTACGGAACGAAATCGAAGGTACTTTAAAATTAGCAATCTTTGAGGAAGCTTGGGCATTGGAGAACACAACCCAAGGAACGGCACTCATTAAAGAGATGCTTCGTACAGGACGCAGTTTGAATTGTGGATGCGGGATTGTTACCCAGTCCGCTAAGGACTATAACGATCAAGATGTGAAGGAACAAGTTGGGGTACGTTTTGCATTTCGAGCAGAAGATGAACGGGAGCAAGAAGACGTTCTAAAATTCTTTGACTTACCCGTTAATGATGAGAATCGAACATTACTCGCTAATCTGGAAGAAGGGGAATGCCTCTTCAGGGACATATACGGACGCACAGCTAAGATTGCGGTTGATGTACTTTTCTCAGAGTGGGTTCAAGCATTCAATACAGTTTCAAAAACAACAGCTTCGGAGGTATCTGTCTGATGAAAAAGATATTTGTTTTATTGCTTTCCATGTTACTACTCTTCGGAGTAGTAGCATGTCAAAAGCAAGTAACAAGGAAGAAACAAGAACCTACAAATCAGCAAAACACACCGTCTTATGTAGCCTATAAATTTTTAAAAGCTTATCTTCAAACAGATTATGAAGAAGAACAAAGATATTTATATAAAAAAGGAAGTTATGAGATTCATAAGAATTACGAAAAAAAATCAATTGCTTTTAGTCCTAAGAATATAGAGGGGATCAAAGAGTATAACGATAAAATTAACAAAGTCGTTTTTGTGTGGATTAAATATGATAATCCACTTAATCCAACAGAGGTTTATGCAATCCGCAAAAATGAAAATGGAGATTATAAGGTAGACATAGACGCAGATTTTGATTTTTCATTTATACAGCAAAAGATCGATCCTAAAGTCATTGACCCTAAATCGTTAGGAGAGTGAAAATGATTAAACGTGTTATTGCTGTCGTAATGCTTCTTATCATGAGTTGCACTGTGTTAGCGCCAATAAATAAAACGTATGCGGAAACTCCTACGGTAACGAATCAGGTAAATAATCAAGATGACCAAAAGGAAGAAGATCAAACCGAACAAGTAAAAGAAAACATAGTCTATGAGGGACGGGTTATAAAAGAGCAAGAGAGGTTTCCGATTAGTCACTATGCATTAGAAACATACTTTCCACAGGATTTTAGTAGCTTTATAACATTAGGATATAGCCAATCAGGACAACAAATGATGAAAGGCATGGCAGATATGATTTGGTTTGCGAATAAATCACTCGCTCAATTTTTTATTTATGCCGTTGGCGAAATGATGAGCTATGATTTTATTTCTCAAGTTTCTGAACCGGTCGGGCTAACTTTAGAAAAAATAAGCGGAGTGAACACAGAAAATGGAGTTTTCAGCTCTTTTCTAACGCTGATTGTAGCTATCATGATGGGTTCATTAGTTATCATGTATTATGCACAAAATAATGCAAGTGGAGCTGTTCGGGCGTTAATCAGTTCTCTCTTGATTTTAGTTGGTTGTTACTGGTTTTATGGGGATGCATCGAAGCATTTAAAGGATATCAATAAAATTTCATCTGAAATAGAAAATACGATTTCGGGATGGACTGTTAACTTTAGTTCGGAAGCTGATAAGACAGGAGATAAGCTCTACACCTCTAAGGAATCTCAGACTTTATTACAAAATCAGTTATTTAATATGATGATTAAAAAGCCCTATCTAAATATGATGTACGGAACGAGCGACGAAGCGAAGATCACGGAAGGAAACGATAATGCAGACCGCATTACAAAATTATTGGAGTTGAAAATATGGGATATAGAGAGTCAGAAGGCAAGAAATGAAATTGCAAAAGATGAAGTGACGCAAAAACATAATCCTAACATGAATATTTTAACGCTTCCGTATCGTGTTGGATATACAATTTTATACTTCATTGCAACCTTGTTCTTGGGAATTCCATTCATGATGTTAGCGGCTTCTAAAATTGTATTACAGATTATATTTATTGTAATGCTACTTATATCACCAGCTTTATTCTTATTTAGCTTGATTCCTAACTTTCAAGATACAGCAGGTCATACAGTGAAAAAACTACTTGGTTTAATCGTGGCCAAGGCAGGGATAGTATTTCTTGTCACGATCAGTATTGGGGTTACAACATTACTTTATGAAACTACACAAGTTGCAGATGGCTTTACTGGTCATGCATTTTTGGTATTTATGGAATGTTTGATGTTATTCTCCATCTTCAAATACAGAAAAGAAATGTTCACGATTGTAAGTTCTGCCAGAACTCATGCAGAAAATGCTACTGATCGTGTTGCATACGTTGCTTCGAATAAAGTAGAGCAGGCAAAATACCTAGGTAAAAAAGGAGTCGGTCATGCAATTCAACGAATTAAAAACAAACAAAGTAATGCTAGAGAACAAAACCAAGGAGCTAAAGGTACACAAGCGCAAGGTGCTGCAAATCCAGCAGCTGCAGCAAGTCATAGTGCTAAATCAAGTGAAAAACGGGAATTAAGCAAAAGCCCTTCTGGAACAGCAAGCGGCAGCACAGTAGCAAGTACAGCTCCTGTAAAACAAAGTTCTGTAAGGGATAATCAAAAAAAGGAACATTCCCAAGGTCAAAACCCTGTAGGTCGTTCGGAAGAAAGACGATTGCATAACATTGACCCGAACAAGCCGATTACAAAATGGGAAGCTCAACAGCAAATTGATAAGCGAAATAATCCTTCTGCACCATCGCAATATAGGCAAAGTCCAGCACGAGAGAAAAGAGATACTCAAGGTCAAGAGTCACAATCAAGGGAGGTTAAAAATAATACGAAAGAGAATGATAGAAAATGAGTACTATAGATACAGCAAAAGGAATGGCAAAACAATACGTAAAACGGGCGGCTGCAAAAAAGATTGCAGCCGTCATGCTTAAAAATCCATATGTATTGGTAATTTTGGGAGTTATACTGCTTTTAATCGCTTTGATGGGATTGCTTTTCTTTTTTTTACTGAATTCAGGAGCTGATACAAAGCCTAATACGGATAGTTTAATAGGTAATGGAGCTATCCCTTTAAATGGTGATTATACAGGTGGGAAAGCGAATGTATCCAGTGTCATACGGAGTTATGAACCGTTGGTTCGGGAAGCAGCCAAGGCGAATGGAATTGAGGGATATACGGAATTACTACTTGCATTGATTCAAACAGAGGCGGGACCGAATCCAACGGTGACAGACATTATGCAAGCGTCCGAATCACAAGGGTTACCCCCTAATACGATTTCAGACCCTTATACGTCTATTCAGATAGGGGTACGGGTATTTTCGGAGCGATTAAAAGCGGCAGGTGGGGATGTACCTTTATCACTTCAGACGTACAACTTTGGAATGGCTTTTGTAGGGTTTGTTTTTCAAAATGGAGGTCAATATACTCAAGATTTAGCTCTACAATATTCTCATCAAAATAGCGTAGGTATTTACAGCTGTATGGGCAGGGATCCTAATAATTACCGAACACAAGCCGGCGCATGCTTCGGCGATTTCAAGTACGTCGAAAAAATTTTAAAGCTTTTTACGCCTGGTAATTCAGACTTTGGAAACCTTGTTCAGGGTTCACAGATTTTTGATGTAAATCAGGTACACAACATCATGAAACAGTTTCTAGGTATGCCGTATCAGTGGGGAGGAAGAACCCCTGCAACAAGCTTTGACTGTTCCGGCCTGATGGAGTGGAGCTTTGCACAAGTAGGTATTAACTTATATGGGACAGCGGAAACACAGTATCACAAAACGGTTGCTGTACCAGATGGGCAGCAGCAGCCCGGAGACTTAGTATTTTGGGAGACTTATAAGGCAGCTCCTTCACATGTTGGGCTGTATATCGGAAATGACTCCTTTCTCAATGCTAATGACAAAGGAATTGAATATTCCAGTGTTTCCAGATGGAGCAAGGCTTATAAATTTCTTGGTTATAGGAGGATTGTACGTTAATGAAATATAAAAAATTAATCATTGCGGCTGCAATTGTAGTTGTAGCCGCAGTTCTTTATTTCGTTCAGCTTAATAAGGCGATTGCAAAGGAACAACAGAAAAATAACCACCTTCAAGGGGAAATTGCTAGTTTAAAAAATACAGAAGTAAATAAAGCGACAACGGTAACACAAAAATTTATCGAAGCATTTTTCACTTATGACAACACTCTTGAACGATACAAAAATATTAAAATATACACAACAGAGCAGGGTTATAGAAGCACGTTCCCATCAGGAATGGAGCCGCCAACAAAAGGAGCAGACATTCGGTCTCGTATTGATGAATTAGAGATTTTTGAAAAACAATATTCAAAAAATGAGATTACAACAATTAGTACATTTGAGGTAACGACGACTTTTAATGATGTTCCGGCTATAGCAAAAATGATCATTAAAACAAACGTTGTGAAGGTTGGGGGAGAATGGAAAATTGATGATGTGACAATTTTATCTTCACAAGGAACATCAAACTAAAGGAGGGAATGGTATGAGGGGGCACACTCATCTACTTGCAGGAGCGGCTCTCGCTCTTGCAACTTCGAAGTACACGCATATTGAAGCGAATACTTTATGGTTTACAGCAGCAGCAGCTTTCGGTGCGCTTCTTCCTGATATAGATCATCCGCAATCTACGCTTGGAAGAATGATAAAACCGATCTCGTGGGTATTACATTCTATTTTCGGTCATCGAACAGTAACACATAGTTTGTTATTTTTAGTTATTATTACGTCATTTTTATGGACTGCTTTTCCTGATCATCTTTTTATAGCAATAGGTATATGCATAGGGGTTATCAGTCATTTGATACTGGATGCTTTAACGGCGAGCGGAATTCCTTTGCTATATCCATTAAAAACTAAAATTCGATTTCCGTTTTACACTCGAACAGGAAGTTTTACAGAACTTGTCTTTTTTGTATTACTTGTTATAACCAACTTTGTATTAATAAGAAATGTTTTTTAAGGAGGATAAAAGATGAAACCTACTGGTATTGTACGTAAATTAGATCATTTAGGACGTATCGTTATTCCGATAGAATTACGCCGCATATTAGGTATTGCAGAGAAGGATGCTTTAGAAATTTTTGTAGAAAATGACGGCAGTATCATCTTGAAGAAATATCAATCGAGCATGACTTGCGTAGTGACGGGGGAAATATCTGATAAAAATCTTTCTTTAGCTGGCTGCAAAATTGTGTTAAGTCCAGAAGGAGCCGAGATCGTGATGAAGGAATTAATACAACGAGCCAACGAGAAAAAAGTGACAATATAATAGCTTGGGGTAATTATGAATTGGATAAAACGGAAAAAGGAGGTGGTTCTATGGATACTAAAGAGCTGCATGAATCGTTTCTAACCTTAAAATTTGATAAGAAGTTTCCTAAGATCAATGAGAAGTTTAAGCTCATTCATCCTGACTTTGGGGTATGTATGGTTCACATTGTAAACATCGATCGGTATGAATGGGTTAATCCGGGAGAAGTAAAGACGACGATTGTGTACTATATTTTGGAAGTCCTAGAGCCATCTCCTCAGTACAGAAGACAACAGCTAGGTCTCAAAGTGGTTGGAAATGAACAGATGAAAAAACACAACCTTTCAAAAAAATAAAATCTTATTTGGAACGTAAGTTGTTCAAGTGATTTACAAAAAATAATTTTATTGGAGATGATGAGATGCTAACAGCAAGAACTGCAATTGAGAATCGAATACAAGAAATTAAGGAAGAAAGGCGAGCTTTGTTAGACGAATATAAAGAACTCATTCAGGCATTACGGGAGATGGATGCCGCAGCCCCGCAAGATGTGCCGCAAGCGGTAGTGGAACAAATGAAAGAGTGCTTATCTGTATTACGCGAAGTTGTTCCACCTCTTCAAGTGAGTAGCGTGATCGAATACCTTGCACAACGCAATGGAAAAGAAGTTGCTGTGACTGCTGAGAAGCCGCAGCCTGAGGCAAAACCTCAAGGAGTAAGGGATACAGCAGCCTTTAAACAAGCAGTTCAAGAGGCAAAAGCAGCAGAAGCTAAAAAAGCTATTCGGAAAACGAAACGAAACGGTGCTCGAAAGGGAAAAAAGCAAAAAGAATTTGTACAGAGTCTTATAATCAAATATCTTTCTGAAAATCTAGAAGCACAGCCAGCAAAACATATTAGAGAATATGTAGAGAAAAAAGGCTTTCCATACACCGATGCAGGTCTCCGCAACATCCTAAATGAACTTAAGGATTCTAGTCAAATCATCCAGCCTGTATATGGAAAATATCAGCTTGTAGACCCAAATGTACCGTTGCAACAAGACATATTCTCTATGAAGGGATCCTGACGGCATTTCGCGGATTTTATACGATAAGACAAATAATGTAAATTAATATGACCAAAAACATTGAAAGAGCGATGTTTTGGGGAATTGTTTTTGGTTTTTAGATATAAGAAAATCAGCCAAAGAACCAACGGAAAACCGTTCTGCGATAATCACCAAAAACGTTCGTATTTTCAAAAAATAACGGACTTATATGCGGGTTTCATGTTGTTAAGTTAATTGGCAAGAATGGTGAACAGGAAGATCATAACGTATTTGAATTATGGCAAAGAATTTTTCCTAAATTGCATAAGAGAAACTTTAAAGGAGCTGAAATGATGGAACGAAAATACCTTGAACACACTATTTCGGATATGGAGAAGCGCATTGAGCATTTACAGAACGGAATGAAAGACTTTCAAAAAGAGGTACAAAAGAAAGAAATAGCAGGGGATTTTACATATGGTATGGGATTGATCCAAGGGAGAATCAGGGCTATGGAATTAGAGGTTGAATACTTACAGGGAGCAGTCAAGTTTCTGCTAAAAGGATTACAGTAGCGCTTTTATTTTATAAAAATAGGGGAATCAAAAATGGGAAATTTTGTAAAATGTGACAAGGATGGCGTATTTGAGAAAAGTATAATTGCAATTATGGAATCAGATGATCTGGCTACGATTCATATAGGGCTAGCTTTACTAATTGGGGTACGGAAACGATTCACAGATTGAGGGGCCACTTTGGAGAATATAACCAAAAGTAAAGGGTTAGGCTTAATATTTTGATTTCTGTATTCAAAAAGTGATGTACAAAAAGGCATTTTAGTTCGTTGGGAAGGGACTTTTTTTAATCGTAGTCTTATTTAACCTTTTCAATAGGGTTTACCTTATTGATAAGAGGTCTATGTATTGATTTTAAGCGCTTTTTAATCCCTCAAATACATTTATCAAAATTATAAGGCTGCGTTCGAGGGAGCTTGAAGCGACCAATGAAACGTGAAAACCCATTCCTTTAGGGGTGGGATGTGCCGCAGCACTTAAAAAGATAAACTTTTAAAGCCCATGGCTTTAGCCGTTGGTACTTATAAGTACGGTCCCTGAAAGTATGAATCGTTTCCGTACCCCTAAAAGAAATTATGTAGAAAGGAGAATGTATAGTATAGCTTCTGCTTTTACTTCCGCCTGCATGCGTTATGTTAATTTGGGAACCTTCATGTCGAAAGATTAAATAGGTCCTTAGAGCAGGAACCTGTTACTATCCCTCTTCATACTGAACATCATTAAAGAAAGAAAACGCTTGCATATTTTGAAAGTATACTATATAGTAAGGCTTAAGTTAATTACATTGCTAATGAGTTTATTGAGAGGCAGCTAATCTATCAAAAAGGGGAACATATATCCTTTTTGATGTATTGGCTGTCTCTTTGTGTTTTTTAAAAAGAATGTAAGTAATTACATTTTTTTTGAAAAAATATATTGTAACAGGAGGTTATTATTATGACAACTTTTTTAGGTGAACTCATTGGAACAATGCTGTTGATTATATTTGGGGGAGGTGTTGTAGGTGGCGTTGTGCTAAATAAGTCAAAAGCACAGAATTCAGGTTGGATTGTCATTACAATGGGATGGGGGTTCGCTGTTACTTTTGCAACTTATGCAGTTGGTAATATAAGTGGTGCCCATCTGAATCCAGCTGTAACAATTGGCTTAGCTTCAATCGAAAAATTTCCTTGGTCTAACGTACCGATGTATATTACTGCACAAATGACTGGTGCTTTCTTGGGAGCCATTGTTGTTTGGTTGCACTATCTACCACATTGGAAGGCAACAGAAGAACCAGACTTAAAATTGGCAGTATTCTCTACAGGTCCAGCAATTCGCCATACGCTTTCTAACTTAATTAGTGAAATTCTTGGAACAGCAGTTTTAGTCTTTGGCGTTTTGGCAATTGGTGCAAACAAATTCACGGAAGGATTAAATCCGTTAATTATTGGTTTCTTTATTGTAGCGATTGGCCTTTCACTTGGTGGAACAACAGGATATGCGATTAATCCTGCTCGTGACCTAGGACCACGTATCGCGCACTTTTTGCTTCCAATCGTAGGAAAAGGATCTTCTGATTGGAAATATGCTTGGATTCCAGTTATTGGTCCCATCATTGGTGGTGTTTTAGGAGCTAAATTTCATCAATCCCTTTATGAAGGTGGATCTATGAAAGCTTTATATATTTTTGTTGGCGTACTAGCTATTACAGTACTAATTGCAAAAGTTACTGCTGGTAAATCTTCAGAGGTAAAAAAATCAAAGAGAGTGGCATCATAAAAAGTTAATAAGAACACTACTCTCTAAAAAAAGAAAAAAACTATCAGTAAAAATTATAATGCTTTTTTGATTATTTTACCAATATATTTAACGGTTTTTCTTAAACTTATTACAATATCGGGGGTATTTAAAATGGAAAAAAAGTATATTTTATCCTTAGACCAAGGAACAACAAGTTCTAGAGCAATTCTTTTTAACAAACAGGGAGAAATTGTTGATGTTGCCCAAAAAGAATTTCAACAACATTTTCCAAAGCCAGGTTGGGTAGAGCATAAGCCACAAGAAATTTGGGGTTCTATCTTAGCTGTTATTGCTGAGCTTTTAATGAAAACAGATGTTTCTCCAAGGGAAATTGCTAGCATTGGTATCACAAACCAACGGGAGACAACAGTTGTTTGGGACAAAGAAACCGGACAACCAGTTTATAATGCGATTGTTTGGCAATCTAGACAAACAGCAGAAATTTGTGAAGAGTTAAAGGGAAAAGGTTATAATGATCTTTTCAGAAGCAAAACAGGATTATTAATTGATGCTTATTTTTCTGGCACAAAAGTAAAATGGATTCTTGACAATGTGGAAGGAGCTAGGGAGAAAGCTGAAAAAGGGAATCTATTATTTGGGACAATTGATACATGGTTAATATGGAAATTATCCGGTGGACAAGCACATGTAACTGATTATTCAAATGCTTCAAGAACGCTGATGTACAACATCTATGAGCTAAAATGGGATGATGAATTATTAGAAATTTTAGATATACCGAAGTCCATGCTTCCTGAAGTTCGTTCTTCTTCTGAAGTCTATGCATATACTTCAGATTATCATTTCTTTGGCGAGGCAGTGCCGATTTCAGGTGTTGCTGGTGATCAACAGGCTGCATTATTTGGACAAGCTTGCTTCGAAAAGGGAATGGCAAAGAATACTTATGGTACAGGTTGCTTTATGTTAATGAATACAGGTGAAATACCTGTTCCCTCTCAAAATGGATTATTAACAACAATTGCTTGGGGAATTGACGGAAAAGTAGAATATGCACTAGAAGGAAGTATTTTCGTTGCCGGTTCAGCAATTCAATGGCTTCGTGACGGTCTTCATATGATTTATGATGCCAAAGAGAGTGAAGTCCATGCAACAAATGTTGTATCGACAGATGGTGTATATGTTGTCCCAGCATTTGTTGGACTAGGAACACCTTATTGGGATAGTGATGCACGCGGCGCGGTATTCGGGCTAACACGTGGAACAACAAAAGAGCACTTTATTCGTGCAACACTTGAATCACTTGCATATCAAACAAAAGATGTTCTAGCAGCAATGGAGGCGGATTCAGGTATTGCATTACAGAAACTACGTGTTGACGGTGGAGTTGTAAAAAATAATTTCTTAATGGGATTCCAAAGTGATATTCTAAATGTACCAGTTGAGCGTCCGGTTGTGAATGAAACAACAGCGCTTGGTGCGGCATACTTAGCTGGTCTGGCAGTAGGATTCTGGAAAGATCGCGAAGAAATTGCTGAAAATTGGAAAGTTGATCGTTCATTTGGAGTAACAATGGCTGAAGAACAACGTAATCAGTTATATAACGGTTGGCAGGCAGCGGTAGAAGCGACAATTAGATTTAAACCGTTAGTGAAGAAGGCTGAGAGAGAAGAACAGACTGTTTAAAATAGTTCTGATTTTCACTTGTAAAATAATTAGAGAAAGTATATAATCGGTATCGAATCCTTAAGATGAAGAATATGATTGTCAAACAAGTTAATAGATAAAGGTCTGAGACTATGAGGAGACCACAACATCCTGCGAAAGGTTTATTCGCAGGAAGTGTTGTGGTCTCCTCTTTTTTATTACAAAAATTATCCACATATGTTTGATGTCATAGTAAGAAGCTTCCTGATTGTATTTTTAGGCTCTATATAAGAAAAACTTAATAGTAAAAGGAGAGGAAGAAAGTTTATGGAGAAAAAATTTTCAAGCGTAAAACGTATACAGTATTTGAATGAAATGGAAAATCAACCATTAGATCTACTTGTAATTGGTGGAGGAATTACTGGGGCCGGGATTGCTTTAGATGCACAGTTACGCGGATTAAGAACAGGGTTAATTGAAATGCAGGATTTCGCGGCAGGAACATCGAGTCGTTCTACAAAGTTAGTGCATGGTGGACTTCGCTATTTGAAACAATTAGAAGTAAAACTGGTCGCTGAAGTAGGGAAAGAACGTGCCATTGTTTACGAAAATGCACCACATGTTACGACACCAGTATGGATGATGCTCCCAATTTTCAAGAATGGTACGTTCGGTAAATTTTCTACATCACTTGGTTTAAAGGTCTATGACTTCTTAGCAGGCGTCAAAAGATCTGAACACCGCAAAATGTTAAATCCTAAAGCAACATTATCGAGAGAGCCGTTATTACGCAAAGAGGGTTTAAAGGGTTCGGGGGTTTATGTCGAATATCGAACAGATGATGCTCGATTGACATTAGAAGTTATAAAGGAAGCTGTTAATCGCGGCGTTATAGCAGTAAACCATACCAAAGCAGAAAAATTTCTTTATGAAAAAGGAAAAGTGGTTGGTGTTGAGGTCGTTGACCAAATTTCAAAAAAAAGACAAAACATTTATGCGAAAAAGATTGTAAATGCTGCTGGTCCATGGGTAGATACGTTACGCGAAAAAGATAATTCTAAAAAAGGAAAATATCTTCATTTAACAAAAGGTGTTCATTTAGTTATAGATGGTAACCGATTCCCATTAAAAGAAGCAGTTTATTTTGATACACCGTTTGGGGATGGAAGAATGATGTTTGCGATTCCGCGTGATGGAAAAACATATGTTGGTACAACAGATACGAATTATAAAGATAATCCAATTCATCCAAGAATGACTGAAGAAGATCGTGATTATATTCTAGAAGCAGCTAACTTTATGTTTCCAAGCCTTCATTTAAAATCAGATGATGTTGAATCAAGTTGGGCTGGTCTTCGTCCATTAATTCATGAAGAAGGAAAAGATCCATCAGAAATTTCCCGTAAAGACGAAATTTTCTTATCGGATTCGGGTTTGATTACAATCGCAGGCGGGAAATTAACAGGTTATCGAAAAATGGCTGAAAAAGTAGTAGACCTTGTTGGAAAGCAAATTCAAGAAGAATTTGGAAAGAGATACCTTTCAAGTTCAACCGAACGTGTAGTTTTGTCGGGCGGTAATGTTGGTGGTTCTGATAATTATCCTAAATTTGTTCAAGAAAAAGTAAGAGAAGGAGTTAACCTCGGTTTAACTACGGCAGAAGCTGAAAAGTTGGTAAAACGCTATGGATCCAATATTGTACATGTATATGAAATTATTCGTGATTCAGCAACAGAAGCAAAAGAATATGGTTTATCTTTAGAGGTTTTTGCATCATTGGTATATGGTATTGAAAATGAAATGGTTGCAACTCCAACGGATTTCTTTGTCCGAAGAACAGGTGCTTTATTATTTGATATAAACTGGGTATGTAAATGGGAGAAAAAGGTAATTAAATACATGGCTCAGTACCTCAGTTGGAGTACAGAAGAAGAAAATTCTTATCGACAAGAACTGGATAAACATAAGAGAGACGCTGTGTTTCCCTTAGGATATAAAGATGAACTTTGTATGAAACTTGTTCAAAACAATTAAGCCGAATGTGTGCTTTTTTACGATATACGGCGATATAGAACTTTGATATTCGATGGGGTGGAAGAATGGAAAGAAGTTTATCACTAGAACTTGTACGTGTGACAGAGGCAGCAGCTTTAGCATCAGCGAGGTGGATTGGAAGAGGGAAAAAGGACGAAGCAGATGGGGATGCGACCCAAAGTATGAGAGATGTATTTAATACAGTTCCAATGAAAGGGACAGTTGTTATCGGGGAAGGTGAAATGGATGAAGCCCCAATGTTATACATTGGTGAAAAACTGGGGACCGGTTATGGGCCACGAGTTGATGTAGCTGTAGATCCATTAGAAGGAACAGACATCGTTGCTTCTGGAACATGGTCTGCCATGGTTGTTTTAGCAGTGGCAGACCATGGTAACCTTTTACATGCTCCTGATATGTACATGGAAAAAATTGCTGTAGGACCGGAGGCTGCAGGTAAAATTGATATAAATGCCCCTATTATTAATAATTTACAAGCAGTTGCAGAAGCAAAAAATAAGGACATCGAAGATCTTGTTATTGCCATCTTAGATCGAAAACGTCATAAAAAAATGATTCAGGAAATTCGCGATACGGGAGCAAGAATTAAACTTCTTCCAGCTGGTGATGTAGCTGGTGCGATTAGTACCGGTTTTGAAGAGACAGGAGTAGATATGTTGGTAGGTTCTGGTGGAGCACCAGAAGGTGTATTAGCTGCTGTTGCCTTAAAATGCTTAGGCGGTGATTTTCAAGGTAAGCTCTTGCCACAAAACGAAGAAGAGATTAAAAGGTGTGAAAAAATGGGCATCTATGATGTTAATCGCGTGTTTACTATAGAAGACATTGTAAAAGGTGAAGATGCTATTTTTGTAGCAACGGGCGTTACAAACGGAGAGTTATTAAAAGGAGTCCAATACAAAGGAGGTATTGGAACAACGCATTCAGTTGTCATGCGTGCTAAATCAGGAACAGTTAGATTTATTGAGGGAACACATAGTTTAAAGAAGAAACCGAGTTTAGTTGTTAAACCATAGCATACTATTTTCTTAAGAAAAAAAGAAATAAAGAATGATAGTAATAACTTTATATAAATCCAAATTGATCCTTCGCTATTCACATGGCACTTAGGCGTTGGAGTACCTTCTCTGGAAAAGGAAACAAGGGTTCTAAAAAAGACAAAATCAAGGTGCAGATTTCTGCTTGTTTTGTTTGAACTCGATTCGCGAGGATACTCTCTTTTAACTACTTCCAACTACGTTCTAACAGGTTGAGATTTGATGAATAAGGTGGCAAAAAGATGAAAGTCAGTCTGCTCTCATGTTCTTTTAAGAAACGATTGAATAAGTTTCGCATCATGAATTCGGACGTTGTCTCTAATACTAGGGCAATGTGTTGATTTGGATGTTCTTTCACCATACATTGAAGAAACTAGAGAAACGCTATGGCATCACACTTTGGCGATTTCATGCAAAATACCTTTCTATTTAATGCATTGATCACTCCAAATAAGCTGACCTTCGCATAGTGACCCATTGTTGACATTTTCTTCTGCTAGTGTACTGTCTGTTAGGAAGTGGTGTATTTCTGTTCTTCCTGTTCTGACAGCAAGACAGCCACATCCAAACCTTTATAGCCTTGCATCATTAAGCGTACTGCTATCACACGTTTGAGAAGAGCACATCTTTCGTTTTCTGTTCGTAGGCTTGTAAAGACTCTACGCTTCAGTCGTGAAAATTTGTAATACAGATTTGTTTTCTCATCCTCCATTCTTCTACCATCAATGCAGACTGAAGAATGGGGGAATAAACACACTATTTGAACTTATATATAAGTCCATTTTAAACATACGACATAAGAAATGTTCTCATGCGTTGGATATGCAGACGGAAGTATATTTTTATATATCGAATAATTAATTCTAGTTTACTTAGAGATAAAACATGATTGTAATGTGAAAGGGAGGAAAAATAGTATGAATCTATTAGATGCAAAAGTAATTAATACTGTATATGGTTTGGAAATATATTTAGATTTAGTAAAAAATATTGAAATAAAAAAAATTCATATTCCAACTATAGATAGTCCATTTTACGAAGTTCAGTTTGGGATCAAGTATTTTCTTTTAAGAAACGAAAAATATTGTAATAGCCAAAGAAACTATTTTTGTATTCGTATGAACCATGATTTTAGTTTAATTACATTAAAAGAGACTGAGACAGAAAGTTTATTTGCAGTGAAAAGTGAAGATGAGAGGGAAGCAACAAAGAAACTTTTAGGAGAATGGTTTGTTAAAACAAATAGTTATAAAGAGTCTATAAATGAATGTATAAAAAAAGAAAATATTTACACAGAGGAAGACATTCCACATAAAATAGAAACGATAAAATTCTTAGGAAAATTACTTGAATTAACAACCGAAGATATTGAACTGGCCTCTGTAGAAAAGCCAGCTCAATTACAGTTATCACCAATATTTTGATGTTCCTCAACGGCCAAGCACTTTTTTAAGAGAGCCTGAACTTCTTCTCATGTGTCCCAACTCCACTTCATTACGGTGGATAAGAATACGGCTTATCCAGTGGTGATTCAAAAATTAAAAGAAGAGAAACTGTTTTTTTGCTTTTTATGTCTTGAATTATCCCTGAGTCACTCTAGGACTTTTAGTGCACTGAAAATGTTAATGCATCTTGTTGCTATTGAATAGTATTTTCTTCAAAAAATTGTGAAAGGTAGAGTGACTGTTCATGATAGAAAAAAAGATTGTCATTTGTCTTCAAAATGGTCTTCAGGCTCGACTCGCTACTGAATTTGTGAAAAAAGCATCATTTTTTAACAGTGAGATTAGGTTAATAAAAAACGGAAGATCAGTAGTTGGTAAAAGTATTATGGGGGTTATGGCTCTAGCAATTGGAAGGGGAGAAGAAATTACACTCATTGCAAATGGAAACGATGAACAAGCGGCCATTGTGACTCTAGAAAGTTTTCTTTTAGATAAGAAATTATGATTTTGAGGTTTTGGCGTGAAGTAACTCTATGTTAAAGGGATAAATTGAACTTATATAGTAGAACACTTTTTAAAATTCTAACAGATAACGTAGCATCGGTCGAGAAAAATCCCCTTGTTGTCGTGGTTATAACCGCTCTTTTACGATTTATTTGCTTCTTAGTCACATTCAGGAATATAGAGACGACGTATGAGGGAGAATAAACTAAGGTTAGGAGCCATAACCACGTTTTTATCAATGAAAAAATTATACATTCTTTATGTAATTGGGACTACTTACTGTGAGGTTAAATTGTCTATATAAAAAGTACAGAATATTAAGAATTCTATTTTGAACATGGCTATGGAGGAGGGAGTTTATTGGATTTTAATGGTCAAAAAGTGATTCCAGCAATAAAGAAAATGAAGGACTTTGATAAAGTGCTCAAGAGTGATTTCGAATATCTCGTAATGTTGGAAGTTCATGTCGCACAATTAGAGAGTATTACGAAATATGCTCGGGGTCATGGTAAAAAAATATTATTACATGCTGATCTAATTCAAGGTTTAAAAAGTGACGAATATTCTGCCGAATTTTTATGTCAGCGTATTAAGCCAGAAGGATTAATTTCAACAAGAGGTGGTGTTTTAAAAACGGCTAAGAAAAATGGAGTTTTAGCTATTCAACGTACATTTTTATTAGACACGATAGCTCTAGAAACTAGTTATAAATTAGCTGAAAAAATACGTCCAGATTTTATTGAAGTGTTGCCAGGCATTGTACTACCACATCTGATCGAAAAAGTAAACCGTGATACTGGAATTCCTGTTATTGCAGGTGGTTTGATTCATGAAAAAGAAGAAGTGGAACATGTGCTTGCTGCAGGAGCAAAAGCAGTAACAACCTCTAGAGAGGAACTTTGGAACTTTGGAAGATAATTTTTAGTTGAGGAACTCAACTGTTGCTGGTGCAAAAATGGACATACTGATACCACAAATTTTTAAAGATATAGTTTGGGTATGCCTAAAATAAGTTTATTCAAATGAAAGTACTATCAACTTGAAATCACTTTGCTAACAGTAAGATGATCCTATGGTACAACCAAAGTGGGGATAGAGCTAGTGATCTGCTACAGTATAGCCGATCAGTATGATATTGTTATCAATTTAAAAACAAGTGATTAAGGAACAATTCGTTTTAGTCTTAATCGTTCCATGGCATCATACGAAGGAGGAGGACAGAGAATAAAAACGAGATGGATGCTCCTATTAATTGGCATTGTTTTTCTTGCTGTCTCAATAGGTTTTGTGGTTCCCCTTCTTAAAGAAGATGATAAGCCTAAGGTTGTTATCGTTGTAAAAGCATTCGACAAAGATTATTGGAGAATTTTCGAAGCCGGAGCAGAAAAAGCGTTTGCAGATTTTGATATAGATGGTAAAGTGATAGCGCCTGATTCCGAATATCCTCCCACAAAACAGAATAATATTTTGAAAAACGTTCTGAGACAAAATCCGGATGCACTAATCGTTGCTCCCGTTGAACCATCCACTTCCATTCCCATATTGATGGAATACCATAAAAAACATATTCCCGTGTTGCTTGCGGATACGGAAGCCGAGTGGAAGGATCAAACCGCTTATATTGGGACAGATCACCCGACATTGGGCAAAATAGCAGGAGAGCTATTAGGCTCCATGCTGCAACCTGGAGATCAAGTAGCTCTCATTAGCGGAACAGCATTTGGTTCAATCATGAGTGATCGGATAAAGGGAGCGAGAGAGGCTTTAGAAGCTGCAGGAATCGAAATTGCCACGGAGCAACAAGGGTATGACGGATTTGGGAATATGAAATCAGTAATGGAAAACATTTTGCAGGCTTATCCTGATATTAAAGGTGTATTTGCCACTACTGACGCACTGGCTTTAGCTGCATTAAAAGTAATAGAAGAAAAAGGGTTAAAGATTCCCGTTATCGGAACAGACGGCACTATGAACATGGTAAAGTTCATTGAATTGGGAAAGATAAGCGGTACTGTGTCACAGAACCCTTACGATATGGGGTATTTGAGCGTGGAGCAAGCGCTGAAAGCAATTAAGGGAGAAGTCGTCAGAAAAAGGATTGATAGTGGGGTTGATATCGTAACCGAGGATAACGCGAAGGAGAAACTAGATTTTCTGAAAAAAGCAGTAGATTAGAGGAATGAGATGGCTCTAGTGCAAGAAATCTATCGAACTTAAAGATATTGATACTATCAATCTAAAATTGCGATTATCGAACGTGTTCCGTTAGGGGTAGTATTGGCCATCCCTCCGTTTAACTATCCGGTCAATTTAGCTGCTGCAAAACTAGCACCAGCACTTATTTCAGGTAACGCTGTCATCTTTAAACCCGCTACGCAAGGCGCGATTAGCGGTATTAAAATGATTGAGGCTCTTCACAAAGCAAAGCTTCCAAAGGGTCTTGTTAACGTTGTAACAGGGCGCGGTTCTGTGATTGGTGATTATCTGGTAGAGCATAAAGGAATTAATATGATTTCCTTTACAGGCGGTACAAATACAGGTATCCGCTTAGCGAAAAAAGCAGGAATGATTCCACTTGTACTTGAGCTCGGCGGAAAAGACCCTGGTATTGTACGCGAAGACGCAGATTTGAATGAGGCAGCCAAACAAATCATTAGCGGTGCATTTTCTTATTCCGGTCAGCGCTGCACAGCTATCAAGCGTGTGTTAGTACATGAAAGCGTAGCGGACGAGCTTGTGGAGACTTTAAAAGAAGACATTAAAAAATTGTCTGTTGGTTCTCCAGAAGATGGGAGCACGGTTGTCTCCCTAATTGATGACCAATCAGCTGACTTTGTTCAAGGTTTAATTGAGGATGCCATTGAAAAAGGTGCTATATCTATTACAGGAAATAAGCGTGAACGTAGTTTGATTTATCCTACTCTTCTAGATTATGTGACAGAAGACATGAGAGTCGCTTGGGAAGAACCATTTGGACCTATATTACCAGTCATTCGTGTAGCATCCGATGAAGAAGCCATTAAAATTGCAAATAAATCTGAATTTGGCTTATAAGCAAGTATCTTTACAAAAGACGTGAACAAAGCATTTACGATTGCAAACAAAATGGAAACAGGTTCTGTCCCAATTAATGGACGTACAGAACGTGGTCCAGATCACTTCCCATTTGTCGGTGTAAAAGGACCCGGTATGGGAGCACAAGGAATTCGTAAGAGCCTTGAATCGATGACTCGTGAAAAAGTAACCGTTTTAAACCTTGCTGATTAGCAAGAAGTCCTAAATAGGAGGGATGAGCAGAATGAGAAATACAAAGGATATGAAATTGTTCGTCCCTCTCGTAGAAGGTGCATTTCTAGCAGCCGTCCTAAGTGGACAGAACCTACAGATCGATCAGATTGTGACAGCGCTTAAGCAGAAGTATGTATCAGAAGGAAAAAACTAATTAACCAGGAAAAGAAAGATAGGGGTAGTAACATTCTTCAAACCAAAAAGATAAAACAGACTGAGCGCTAATGTTCTATATAAAAAATTTGTTCACTGTAAAATACCTGAATCTTCCATTCTTATATCTTATATAATCATAAATAGTTGAATTCTTGGTAAAAATAATGGTGTACCGAAATTTTTATCCATAAGTTTTAGCCCTCTTTACCATTGGTTTAATAAAGGACGGATTATCTATCATGATACGTATTAGTAATTTTCAACTATTTTCCTTAATTATGCTATTTGAAATTGGAAGTACAACTCTTTTTGCTTTAGGACTTGATGCTAAGCAAGATGCTTGGATTGCTATATTGATTGCTATGCTGATTGGTTTTGGTTTGATATGGGTATATACTGAGATCCAAAAGTACTATCCGAATAAAAATTTAGCTGATATTTTAGTTACGGTCTTAGGGAAATGGATTGGAGGGCCCTTAGTTATTCTTTATGCTTTAGAATTTTTTTGGATAGGTACGTTAAACTTCCGAGAGTTTGGGGAGCTCGTTTCTATGATATTACTTCCAACCACCCCGATGATTATCATTCTCGGTACTTTTATGCTTATAACCATTTATGTTCTTTTCTCAGGGTATGAAGTGTTGGCTCGACTCGGGGAAATTATGCTACCTGCTGTTCTAACCTTCTTAGTCACTACTTATATTTTAACATTCCTATCAGGGATGGTTGATTTTAGTCGGTTACAACCTGTTTTAGGGCATGGGATACTACCGGTTTTTGATGCAGCCTTTCCTGCTATTGTTAATTTTCCATTTGGTGAATCGGTTGTATTCTTGATGTACTGGTCTTATGTGAATTCGCAGGAGCAAATTCGTAAAATCACTTATTTGGCTGTTGGTGCATCAGGGTTATTGCTTACGTGTTCATTAATCCTTATCGTTACTGTATTAGGTGTGCAGTATGCCAACAATACTGAAGTTCCTTTGTTTGAAGTAATTAAGATGATTAACATAGCCGAAGTTATCACAAATCTAGACGCCGTAGCAGCTGTGCTTATGTTTATCGGAGGTTTTTTCAAAATGAGTCTTCATTTTTACGGAGGCGTTTTAGCAATCAAAACATTATTTAAAATCCAAAATGAAAAATGGCTAATTATCGTTAGTGCTATCTTCTTCACGTGGTTTTCCTTAACTTATTATGAAAACCTTATCTTTCATCGATGGGTTGGGTTGAAGTTGTCGATTTCTTATATATATAGTATTTTCACCTACTTTGAAATTACTTGTCCGATTTTAATACTTATGATTATCTGGTTAAAGAACAAAAAACTTATATTAGAAAAATCATAAAAGGAACAATCATTTTATAGGAGGAAATATGATCAATTTCACTACCTTACATGAAATATCAAAGACATTAAAAGAAATAGGCGTCCTTCCAAGTGTTCTCTTTATTGGAGGGGCGCTCTATACGGGGTAGTACCAGCGAAGCTGTCACCACCCGCAATAAGGTTATAAATTATGAATGCACAGATTCCTCTAGCTCCGATAATCCTTCTTCAATTTGAATTCGTTCCATCATATCCAATTTAAAGATACCATAAGGATTTACATGGCTGTAAATGAGAGGACTTAACGCTCTCAAGTCCTCAGGAGTCATCATATCTAACCATTTCTTTTCTGATAAAACAGTTTGAATCATGAGTGTATTGATATACACAAGACAATTCTGCAATAGATGTAGAGAAAGAACCGAAACCTCCTGATCTTCCAGTCTATTTGTTGCGATTTCTCCACCTTTTCCGTAAAAGATGAAGCTATTTGCGGAGTTCCAATTCTCTACAACATTGAGACCTTCATTAATTTCTCTCCGAATATCTTCAGAATCCAAATAATCACACAAGAATATAGTTTTAATAACTTTTCCTAACTCAGCTAGCGCTTGATAGGTGGGGTGTTTTAAGTTACTTCTTGTAAATCGTTTCAAAATAGCCTCTGTTTCAGCTGTTCCAAGGCGTAAAGCAGTAGCATACTTAATCATCTGATCATATTGTTGACGAATCAGTTCCCAATTAATAGGCCTTGTAAGAATCGGCTGTAAATTGGGAAAAGCATCACTCATACCACTATCTGGCCTATACAGTTTTTGAGAGTGGATAGCCTTTAATCTTGGCATAAGCTGAAATCCTAAAAGGTGACAGAATGCGAATGCTACCTCGCTTTGACCGTGACTATCTACATAATTCTTTTCAACCTCCATACTTGTGCAATGCTTCAAAACACCTTCAATCATAGATGCAACTTCAGAAGAAGAGCAAGATTTCAATTGGGAATAGATACAGGTTGAATGTTTAGCTACATGCCAGTAAATCATTACGCCTCTACCCCTATATCGAATATGCCATTCAGTCATTAAGTTCTGGTCCCACGCTCCAAACTTTTTGGAATCGGAAGCACAGGCTGTTGTTCCTTCTCCCCATATATCTGTCATTTTATTTCGTAAAATGGCATTTACAATCTCTGCAATAGCATTCCGTAGATTATCTTTATCGATATATTTTCGCCGAATATATAACAGATCTTTATATTTTTCTCCATGCTCTCCGTTTGAAATTCTCTTTAACCCTGCATTTGTTCCCAAACCATACAAACATAAGATAAGTCTCTTTTGCAGCGTATCCTTACTAATAACTTCTCTAGAAGCAGCCGTTTTAAAATGCTCCGTAAAGTTCACTCGTAAATCAGCTTCCTTTAGGATATCTAGTAAACTAGTCATTGGCCAACGTTTCATAATTTCAGCTTTTAGCCGTGACAAGTTTACTGGTTCTGACTTTGGCTCAAAAGGAGACACTGATATTCGTCCGTTTCCCTTTGTTAAAATACGAACCTTACTATTTTTAGGTATGCCTTGATCTAATTTATTTAATGCTTTTGTCATTTTCTCCTTTAGGTTTGCAATAAACTCGTCAGAGTTAATAGGCTGTTTTAATGCTTTGTAGTTTTCTTCACGACGTATTTCAAAGTCCTGCGGGAGATCTTCATCTGGATTCCGATATCTTTCAGATCCCGGTACCCATATTTCCTTGCATCGCAACTTATCACGCAGCACTTGTAAAGTACTAATCTCGTAATTAATCCGATTAATCCTTTCTTCACCTGAAATGTCGCTTTCTATAACAAGATGTCTCCAACTAGGGCGGATCACATCATCTAATGGAATCTGTTCAGATTTTGGAAAGAAGTGAGCACTGGAAGTCGTATATTTTTGGATAAGTTCTAACGCTTTAATTACTGGACGGTGAATTTCATTATTTGAATAGAATTCTAGTATGTCTAAAATAGGGGGAACCATTCTACGATAGTGAGAACTGTAGGATGAACGAATAATGGTATGTACTTTCTGTTTGTAGGCAGGTCCTGTGTGTTTAAATTCCTTTACTAAATCTTTAAGCGTTTCTTCACTTACGATAGGATAAAGTACATCACGAATAATACCGTCAGGATTATGTAATGCTTGTTCAGCCATATGAAATAATATGTTATTCTTTCCATTTACTTTTTTTAAATTATGTAGCAATTCTTTATCAACTCGACGCTCAGCTCTTACATTAATGCGGTGTATAATTTGTATAAGGAGCTCAATCAAACCGTCTGTAATTTCTGCTCTACGAAGCCAAAAGAATGAAGATAGAAGCGTGTATCGAACCTGGGGCGGATGCCGACGTAGTTCACGGATATCCTCTGTTGCAGTACGTTTTCTATATTTCCTTAAAATTTTAGGTTGTGTATCCTTAAATAAATCATAGGGTAATTGCAGTTCTTTTATGGTTTGAAGTTTATGTAGTTCTTTGAAGACTGTTTCTAATCCAATACGTCCAGGATCAGACTTTAATTCATGAAATGTTAAGGCTTCATTCATTTCTGTAGAATCATCAATTTTCTCCAAGTTATTAATTAATCTATCCAGCCCCTCACATGTTTGGTTAGAGAGCTTCTGATAGACAGTTGTGAAAAATTGATCTTCATAGGAGTGGATAGCAGAGCGGATGAGACGCTCTACCCGATCTGTGGTGGGAGGTACAATTTTTAATTCTCTATATTGTTGATATACCTTGTCCTCAACATAGTTGAATTCATGGCTATGATATAGAACATACTTACATAACCAATCTGTCATTACATCTGAGTCCTGAAGAGAAGCTTCTCGAAATCCCAAATAAGTACGTATTTCTGAACGGTGATAAGTAATAGTACGTCCAGTCCAATCATATTCAGAAAAGGAATCGGGATTAATATCTAGCTGCTTAGCTATGTATTCTACAATTGTTTTAGGTATCTCACTTTTAGTATGAGGAAACCTAGCTTCGTATTGGAAAAACTTAAACATAACTGCAAAACCGAGCTTCGTATTTCCTCTTTTTAGTTGAATTAATTCTTGCTCATCAGGCATCAGTATAAAGTGATCAATTAACTCATCAAATTCCCAATTTCTTTTCAATTTCTTTCCTCCTTTTGTATCTTACGATACAAAGTCATACGAGAGATACCAGCCTTTTCAGCAGCATCTGTTCGGCTCATCCCTTGTTGCATAAGATATAAAGCATACTTAATTTTTTCCTCGTCAGCTTTTGGTCTTCCAGGAAGTTTTCCTCGCTTCCTAGCAGCTAATATTCCTTCCTTTGTTCGTTCAGAGGTGAGATCTCGCTCAAACTGTGCAATTCCAGCAAAAATGGTAAACAGCATTTTTCCATGTGCTGTTGTTGTATCAAGCCAGGACTCCTTTAAACTTTTTAAATGCGCTCCCTTTTGTGAAATTAGCTCTGTAATCTCAATCAAATCTTTCGTGGAACGAGATAAGCGAGTTAAATCCGTTACGACAACCGTATCTTCTGTTCGAAGAAACTCCAACATACGGTTTAACTCCGGTCGATCCCGTTTAGTACCAGTCAGTTTTTCAAAAAAGATACGTTCACATCCGAAATCCTCAAGCTGTTTCTTTTGGCGATCTAAATTTTGGTCAATTGTAGAAACTCGCATGTAACCAAATTTCATATGCATCCTCTCCTTCCTACATTATTGTATCAAAAACAATAAAAGATCAATATTGTTACAAAATATTTTTGTTACATATTTTTGTTACGTCAGTTATGCGAGATTACTAACTTGGAAAATTGATGGGAACCCACGTAACAGAAACGAACGTTTTTGTTACGGTTGAAGCAAAAAAGAACTATCTTACTGGGGGGAGTGATAGGGTTCGTGTCATAGACCGCAAAGTAGAGTTCATGAAGAGGTACCGTCCGCATGTTGACATAAAACCCACGTTAAGATATTTTTCATCATAGAAAAATCGGATCCCTTTTAAGGGTATGATAATCTTAAAAAAACTGTTTACATAAAATTTATAATAATATGTAAGCAGCTTTTTTTCTTGTTTTAATTTGATTCACTATCAGCATAATAATCAGGTGTATCAGTTTGGATATATGTTAATTGACCACCAGGATAAATTCCTTTATTTGTGATTTTGTAATCATCATGGTTATGCATAGGGTAAAATTGCGGAAAAAATTGATCATTTAAATCAATAATCGATTGTTGACAAATTTTAAGGTAATTAATTAACTCAGGTGATTTGCATTTGACAGGTTCAGTAGGAATGTTAAAAATAGCATTAGTATCGGCTTTATGCAATTCTTTTAATTGGGAGCAGAGAGAGGGAAAACCATCTTGGCCCCTAGTAATATAATCTAAGTATTCAAAACGTTTATCATCTGCGTTTAGGAGTAAGTCATAAGTTTCTCCAGAACCTATGCTTACCGTAAAACCTTTGTGTTTGACTTCATGAAGGAAGGATTCGTCCAGCTGAAGGAGAGATGAGAGTTTGATAAAAGGATCAATATGGCTGTCCTTTCCTATAATTGTAAAATGCCATCCGTGAATATGCCAAGGTACAACCTGGTACCCCATATTAATCATTCTGAGCAGAAATTGTTGATCGATTTTTACCCGCACATATGATTCGTAATTGATTTGGGTTAAATGAGATTCAACTTCACTATTAGAAATGGTTAAAGGATGAGGAAGTAAAGTATCTGGGAATACACGACCATTAATCAGCCAGAAGTCTGGTTTGTAGTTAGCTGCATTGAAGAATAAACCCTTATGGACACTTTCGTGCCATACTGAATCAATGTCGGATAATAGCATAACATACTCTTTATCAAAGTATGTATGAATGTCATTATAAGCAAAATTTCTATTTGTAGCTGTCTTGGGAATTTGGGTTTGTGGTTTACCGTTATAAAACCATTGTCCATTTTTACTTTGTTTGATACCTGCTAAAGCTAAGCTTTCTTTAGATGGATAAACGATTAAGGCACCGTACATTCCCATTTGAATATGTTCGGATGCTTCAACATGACAGTGATACATAAGCGTTCCTGGATGTACTGGTCGAAAAAAATATGTCATTGTCGGAGGTTGGTTCTTATAATCAGTCCAAACTGGAACGCCGAAAGATGTTTCAGGAAACCCATCTAATTGTGTAGCCACATGAGCTCCATGCATATGGACAGTATGATAGTCCATCAAACCTGGACGTTCTTTCATCCCTAAATTTATGAGGGTAATATAGATGCGATCATCAACTTCACCAAAAATAAGAGGAGATGGAATTGTAGCAGTGCCCTTCATATCAAGTAGTTTTTTCCAATTTTCGTGATTAGTCCAATCAAGTGTAGGATTTATAATTTTACCATCAACTTTAAAAAGTCCACCGACGAATCCAAAAACATAAATTTTTTGCCTAGTTTGTGGAGAAGGACATAGGGTTTTATCACCAGACAGATAAATAAAGCCATCAGTTGCTAATAAAACATAATGCCTTACGGACATTTGAATGACCCCCATTCATAAATAATGATTAGCCTATTTGAATAGGCTCTTGATTATCTTATGCAAGAGTTTAATCTCAGATGAACTTCACCTCTTTTCGGGGGACCTCCTCCAATATTTCATCTTAGAAATTGTCTTAGGGGGGTTATGTCAACATACGGGCGGTATCCCTTCATGAACTTTACTTTGCGGTCAATGATACAAATCCTGTCACTGAACCTACTGAAAGCAGCAAATGATAGTGAAAATGAACTTGCTATTCCTTATTGCGGGTGGTAACAGCTTCGCTGGTACTACCCCTATACAGGAATCCTCATTTTGTTTTTTTTGGTTAAAGGTATTGTATATGTTGCAGCAAGATTCAGAAAAGCAAAATCTTAATCTTTCGATTGAAAAGTGCCTTGTTTGAAATCTGTTCTTATAATCTTTACACTTACGTTTACTTCATAATCTACCTTAGGAAACAATTTATCCCATCTGTCTTGAATCTTATCCCACTTTTGCGGATATTTTTTATTTAATGCATCCCCAAAGCCGAAGATATCCGATTTAAGTTCTCTCTGTGCTTTATTCACCACCGTTTTAATTTCTTTTCTAATTAACTCTTCGTTTTTTTCTTCTACTTTTTTGAGATAATCGACAATCTCTTTCGGTTCAGTAATACTGTTCATACTTTGTTGTTCAACTAAAGCTCCTTCTTGTTTCACATTAATGATGAATGAAATGTTCTTCCCTTTTATCTTAGGTTCGATATGGCTGTGTGTACTAATTGATTCGATAGAAATTAACTTATCTTTTTTTATTAAAGAAGGTAGTGTAATAGCCCTGCTTTCCACCTCTCCGATGATCCAGTTCAGTCCTTGTGTTTCTTTTTTGTTAAGGAACCCTTTCAGTTTATCATCTTTAAATGCTGCAACCCCCGAAAACTTCACCTGCTTTGTAGTTTTTCCCTGTTTATCCTCTGCAGGAAAATTCTTTTCCTCTATAATTTTTAGCACACCTATAGTTGGCTCGTTTCCGCTTTCTAATGATTTAATATAATAGGTCAGTAAATTCGTGGTGCTTGCTCCTGCATGAAGTTCCTTATTTTCAATTAGGCGTCTTAAGTAGGCTCCTTGTACTCTTTCAATTTTACTTTTAACACCTAATATTTCTCTTGCTTGTACACCTTTCTGTGTAACAGCGAGCCATACATAACCTCGCATTTCTTTTCCTCGTGTGAATACATCAAGAATCGGCATAACGCCTTCTTTTGCAAGCGCTTCACCAATCACAATTACTTTTGTATGGAAATAAAGATTTTTTCGATCTAGTTTCTCTGTTGAATTTCTAACCGCCTCGAAGAGGGTATTCCCACTGGAGCTTACAATTTCAATAGGAGATTCTGGAACTGCTCCTTCTTTACCTAATGTGTTTGCTCTTATGACTTGGGCTGTAAAAAGAATTTTACCTGTGTTAAGATCTTTATCTAAACCAATCGCAACGATAGCTCCGAGATCTCTTAATTCTTTCCTGTCCCAGCATCCGACTAAAAATAAGGCACAAATGAAAATAAGACAAACTTTTTGTTTCAACGTTCCTCACCATCCTGATTAGAATTAGAAGGAGTGGGCTTCAGCGAGGAACTTTGTCTTTGTGTATTCTTCCAAGTAATCGATTGAGGCCTGGATTTTAGCAGCCATAGGGGTGCCCTAATCACTGAATCCTTCAGTTCTTTCCAGGTCATAGGCGCGATTGGCGCGAAATAAGGTGCACCAAAAGATCGTAATGAACACATGTGGGTAAATAAGATAAAGAACCCGATGAGTATACCGTATAACCCTAACGATGCACCTAAAATAAGAAAGATAAACCGAAATAAGATAACAACGGTATTTAAAGGAGGAATAATAAAGCTTGAGATGCCTGTAAATGCCATCACAATAACCATCGGGCTACTAACGATTCCTGCTTGTACAGCTGCTTGCCCAATAACCAGTGCTCCAACGATGCTAACCGCTTGCCCAATAGGTCTTGGCATTTTTATCCCTGCCTCAGTAATGAATTCAAAGGTTATTCCCATAATCATTGCTTCTAAAAAGGCTGTAAAAGGTGTTCCTTCATGAGATGCCGCCATAGTAACCAGAAGAATAGTTGGAATCATCCCTGGGTGATAAGTCGTAATCGCTACATATAATGCAGGAGTTACTATTGTGACAAAAAAGGCAGAAGTTCTTATTATCCTTTTAAAAGAAGCTAAAAAAAAGTCAGTATAATAATCTTCAACAGATTGCAGACTTTCTATAAATAAATAAGGTATGCTTAAGACAACTGGTGTACCGTCACACAGAATCGCTACTCTTCCTTCTAATAATTTACCTGCTATAATATCTGGTTTTTCGCTATTACCGATAGTAGGAAAAGGGGAAAGAGGATGATCTTTAATAAATTGTTCAGCATATCCTGATCCTAAAATAGAATCCGTATCGATTCGAGTTAATCTATGTTTAACTTCTTGGATGATTTTTGGATTTGCAATGCCATCTATGTATACAATACCAATAGACGTACTTGTCTGTTTGCCAAGGGTAAGTTTCTCAAAAATCAAATTTGGATTTTTTATTTTTCTTCGGATTAAAGATATATTAACTTGAATGTTTTCAACAAAGCCCTCACGTGGTCCCCGAACGGTAGTTTCGGTCGCTGGTTCTTCCACACTTCTTGATTCAAAACCTTGTACACTGATGAGAATTGCTGACTGGTTTCCATCTATAAATAAAGCTGTCTCGCCAGATAAAACAGCGTTTATGACTTGGTTCATCGATTGTGCTTCTTTTAAATCTGCAACGCTTAATGTATGATCTTTTACGGCTTTGATTAAGTTAGGATAAACTCCATCGTTATCATATGTATCATGGGGGAGATACTCCATCAAAGGCTTCACGATAAACTCATTGATCACTTCCGTGTTAACAAGACCGTTTACAAAACAAATGAATACTTTGATGGGGTTGTTAACGGAAATTTGAAATTCTCTGAATACTATATCATCACTTTTTTCCAATATTTTCTTTAAGTTAGTTAGGTTCACTTCTATATTCTTATGCAGGGTATGGGGCTCTTCAACATAATTGAATTTTTCTTTTCTCATTTTCTCTTTTGTCTTGAACCGATTTAGAAAATATTTCTTTATCTCATGAAACATTGTGTAAATTCCCACCCCAAATATATTTTCTATATAGCAATGCAAACAGGTAATTTTCCACCTTCATCCGGGTTCTGTTGCAAAAAGAATTAGACAGCTAACTCAATATGAATAGTATCTGTTCCACGAGAAATTTTTATTCGGAATAAAAAACTTTATGCCGAATATTAACTATATAAAAAATGAAACGTTTGTAATTAATTTTATATTTTTGTTCATATTTTGATGGAATTTGAGGTTTGTACCAGAAACTATTTATTTCTGCCTAATTCAGGATTAAGAAACTGATCCAAACAGTCTATATAGGAAGCAAATAGTGAGGGTTTATGTTAAATACAAAGGGCAATTCCTCATAATGTGAGAAATTGCCCTTTGTAACATATTTTAATATTTAATCGTTAAATCTTTAAAATCAATAACTACTCCTGTTTTTAACATAAAATCAATACCTAAGATTCCATCAAATCCATAGAGTTCTTTTGTCATTCCTAATTGCAGTAAAAATAAATCTAATCTTTGTCCATCAATCTCTACATTTTTTACGTATTGTTCATAACAAAGCTCGCTATATCCACCGACTCCGTACATTCGTTTCGATTTTCCATTTATAATATCTAGTTCTACGCCTATTTCTGCAAGAAGATCTGTGTCAAATATCGTAGTGGCACATCCAGTATCAAAAAGTACATTTTCCAATACAGTTGTTTTTTTATCGTGTGTAATTTCTATAGTAGCAATGGGAAGACCATTTTCTATTTTTATTTTCATACTCGCCCTCGTACACCAATAAAGTGTTGTTCTTCTACTTCAATTTGTTCTTTACTTGTATGAAAAATGTATAATTCCCTCTCGGGAAATTCACGATGTAGTTTTTTATAACTACTCCATGCTGCACGTGAACTCGCATGTTCTTCTAAGACAGACATTTCTTCAATGATTCGTTTATTTTCTTTTGAGTAAGCAGAGATGGCTTCTACTAATACAAACTTATCAGGATACTGTTTTCTTATCTCCATCCAATTCAAAATCACTACCTCCTCAAACTTTCTTATGCTTATCTTAACATACCATATTCATTTTTATAAAAGAGGTTATTTTATAAAGTTTCTTACCTCAAGAGAACTTGCCTATTTGTTGCAAAATTGGAGGGTATCTTTCTTTTAATAATCAAGAAGAAACTCAATCTATTTGGAAGGTAGGATTTTCATAAGACTTTATCTTCTTGTTTATGATTTCTAATAGAAATAGTGAGTTGTCAAAAACCATTCCTTTCATAAGTTCAAGATTTAGAAGGAAACGTTGAAGTAATAAGTTGTTCAGAAAGTCACTATTTTCTGAACATATGAATTTCATTCTTAGTTTCGTTGTGACTTTGAAAGATAAATTGCACACTTTTTAAACGATAAATTGCATTCAAAAAATGGGTAATCAAATTTTATATTGACTACCTATTTTGCTTAGTTATTCGATCCAATGACTAAAGTGTCGCGTGCTGTTTCGATTTCTTCTGTTATCTGTGTCTAATTAGGGTACACCTTAAACATACACTCAAACCCCGTTGTTAAGATTGGGTTTTGAATGTATGATTAGGGTGTCTATTAAATGGATTTGTAAAAGGGGAAAATTACGAAATGAAAGTTGCTTATGCTAGAGTTTCTACTGAAGATCAAAATTTGGAACGGCAAATTGAAAACCTGAAAAGTTTTGGTGCCGAAAAAATATTTACAGAGAAAAAATCTGGTGCTTCAGTAAATAATCGAGAGCAATTCCAAAAAGCTCTTGATTTCGTTCGTGAAGGAGATTATTTCATGGTCGAAGCGATTGATCGACTTGGAAGGAACTACAATGAGATTATTGAAACGGTTACTACATTAAAAAATAAAAATGCAGGTTTGATCGTGACGAGTATGCCTATCCTAGCTGAAGCCATTGGAAACCCTTTGTTAGATCGATTCATGAAAGATTTGATTGTTCAGATTTTGGCAATGGTTGCAGAAATGGAACGGACAGAAAATAAACGTCGTCAAGCTCAAGGGATAAAAATTGCGAAAGAAAAAGGAGTTTACAAAGGGCGTCCGTTACTTTATTCACCTAATGCAAAGAATCCACAAAAACGATTAGTCTATCAAGAAGTAGTAAGAATGTTAGAATCCGGAACTCCAATTAAGCAAATTGCAGAAAAAAATGCCATTACTCGATCAACTGTTTATAGGATAAAAAAGGAACGCGCAGAAGTAACTACTCAGGCTCCCTAAAGATATGCAAGACAAATAGAGGCTACCAAGCGGCAGCCCCTATGCTTATCGCATAGGAGTCAGAGTCATCACTCCTGTTTCGTTGTACGTTTTGAGTGTTTGAAAAACAGATCTTCCTTGTTTCCGTAGAGTACCGATTACACTGCGGATACGCAGATAGTTCTTGGCACCGTACTTGCTTCGGAACGAGCCGCTGATTTTATGGCGAATTTTGATAGAGCGAATGTCTCGCTCCGCTAAGTTATTGTCAAACGGAAGGTCCCGATGAATGAGGAATGCCAGCACCGCATCTTTGTGAAGTCTTAGACGACGGAGAAGGTTATATGCCTTACTCTGTTTGACGCGACCTTTCGTATTCGTTTCCTTCTTGGCGGGTGGATGAATCTTCTCACCTTCGGTAAGAATGGCTTCGTATTTTCGTTCCAAGTCTAGGAGTTGATGGGGTGTTAATGTTCCGTTTGCTTCTTCTTTTGCTTTCTTGGCGGACTGGAAGAAGTCCATCATGTCCTTGGCCCACTCCTCTTTGCGATGGTCATAGATGCCTTGCAGTTCTCGTAAATGATGGACATTGCACAACACATGCTGGCACTTGTCATACTTGAAATAAGAAGACCAGCCATCATGCACAGTGATTCCTTCGTAAGAAGGAAGAAGCCCAATTTCATCCATCGCTTCCTTGCCGCGCTTGACATGATGATATTGGAGCGTTACCCGTTCTGTGCTGAATGTGTGCACCCACTCTATCTTTCCTTCGTTACGGATTCCAGTTTCATCGCAGTGTACGACAGGAGATATCAGAGCGAGTTCACGCAGCTCTTCTTCAACTGGCTGAAGGCGCGTACTCCAACGTTGAATCATCGTGTTAAGAGTTCCTTCACTAATGGATTGGTGGCAGACATCTCGAAAAAACTCAGCTGTCCGTGAGAGAGACAAGTGCTGATGGCATGCCAAATACACCGCCATGAGTTCCACATGCGGTCCATATTGTACAACATTTTTCACTTCTGTTGGAAAAGTAGCTTCTTCTGTATGAAGACAGTGTGGACAGATTTTTCTCTCTGCCTGATGCTCTGTCACTTCCAAAATGATGAGCGGAAGATCAAACACTTGTCGTTTCTTTACACCGATAACAGGCTCTCCTTGTAAGGAAGTCTGGCACTGCGAACAGGAAGTAACAGAATGGCGCACCGTATGGTCAGGTGTCTCAACTTGATGAAGGGTATAGCCCACATGCTTTGGCTGTCCACCCGTGAGCCGTCCTGTTTTCCCGCGCAAACTCTTTGTCTTCGGCTTTTGTAGCCCGTCTGATGACGGGGGCTTATGACTGTTTTTGGAGTTTTTTTTAGTGCGAGCTTCCAATTCTTGAACACGTGCTTCTAAGGCTGTGAATGTTTCCGTAAACAAGGAAACAACAGCTTCTGGACCTTGATGATACGCTTCTAAAATTTGTTCTCGGTTTATCATACCCTTCACCTCCATTTTATCGTCTATCTTTAGTGTAAACGGGGATGGGAGGGACTAAACCTTGAAAAACTAGAAAATATGAAACCACCGTGAAGGTGGGTAGCCTGAGTAGTTACGCGCAGAATAGAAATCTGCGAGTTTTTGAACTATAAAATAGTAGAAATTTAATAGTTCAATGCACCTTAATCAATTCCATGTGCAATTTAGCGTTTAAAAAGAGTGCAATTTATCCCTTAAAGTCACATTCAATGGTTTTTAGATTGATTCGTGTTCAAAAACTCATCAAATATTCTATGTTCAGATAATACCATGTGTTTTAAGTTATGTTACAATCTCATTGTTAGAAAGGATGGAAAAATATGAAAGTAGGATATGCGCGTGTCTCAACCACCATTTAGAATTTAGATTTAAAGATGGATGCAAATCAATAAAATGGCAAACTATTCGGACTTACTGAGCAGTTCGCCAATGTCCAAATAGGTGCCAGCTTGTTGCATGTGTTGAGAAGGGCTGTTGGTACAGAAAAGGTGAGTGATCTTGTTCTTACAGGAAACCACAGCCTTCCGCCGATATATGGACGAGCGGTAGCGAAAACTGCTGTTTGTTCGAATCTTAAGGTTTAAACAAACCTCATATATGTCTTCAAAATATGCAGGATTTTATGCAAAAAGTAGGGAGACGTGTCAAAGGATTGGGAGACCCAAACCCGCATAGCTTGGACATTGCATAAAATCCTGCATACTTGATAAATTCGGAGATTGTGAGAAACCCAATATTGGCGCGGATGCCCGAGGGAATCCCACTTCCGATAATGCGGGATTATGTTAACTTCACACGAATATGATATACATTGTCCCTTGTTCAACTCAAGGATAGTTTGGTCATATGTAAATAAATGGTAATTATTTAAACTGATACTAATTAATCTTAAAAAGTAAAAAGGTAAGCATAGTTATTATGCTTACCTTTTTACTACAATGTGGAAATAGAACAATATATTTTGGAATACTTAATGCTTATGCTAAAGTTGGCATTCTTAATGAGAAATTTAACTTAGCGTTCATCTTTTCAATTAAGAAGAAAACTTTAATCAACAAAGAAAGCAAGGTTGATAATAAGCTTTTAAGTGAAGTATTCACAATATATCCCTCCACATTCAAATTTAGTGTTATAAAATAACACTAGGCTTATTGTTACTATAAAAGAACAAATTGATTCAATCACCTTTTATTATTTGAGTCCTATTCTCCATTTGTGGTGGTTCTTCAAGCCATCCATGTTTAATCCTAATTTCAATCCCTTCTTGTCCATAAAAATAAATATCTTTGGCTATTAATGCGTTTTTCATGGAAATGTCATTTCTATATGTGAAAAATGTACCAAAACTACTTCCCACAATGCTGAATCCGTTGAGAAAATGTGTACATGCCATCATAAGCTTGTCAGAAAATGGTGCTACAGTTGAAGTAGTGACAGTGCTTCCAGAAGTAGCAGAGAATTGAACATCACTATCCATAAGAATATCTGTCATTACTTTTATTTGTTTTTTCGCAAGTTCTTTACCTTTTACAAAATATTGCTTCACATCTTTATTTTTTGCACATTGGGCAAATCCAATCATGAGTTGCATTCCAATATTATTTGTTTCAATTCCGTGATGAAGAAAACCAATCTCAATATCATTTAAAGCCCTTTTATCACCTAATGGGTTAAAGCCACTCATATATCTTTTGCTTTCTACAAACTCCGTTGTTTTTGGCATTGTTACCTTTGGTGGCAGAGTAAGAATACCTCTTTGAAGCAAATAAAGGGTAGATAACATATAAATATCTTGAGTTACGTTAGTAAGCCCTTTGTAAATCTTCGCAACGTCGTCGTTGTATGCCATATTCATATTAATTGTGTACAGACCCATACTTACTTCTTTTAAAATACGGACAAACATAATATCAAAGTGATTGTCAAATAACTTAGGTGCATCTAAATTAACATCTTCTTTTGTGAATCCTACAGGATAAACAATTCTTTGTTGTGTAAAGATTTTTTCCATTTCTAAAACATAATAATTCAGCTGTTGCCATAACCCCCCCAAAATATTCCTAGCTTCCTCTTCTTCTGCATTTTTTATAAAATATTCCAGCATTCTCAATATAAGAGTTTTTTCTTGGTATGTAAGCCAAAGTGTGCCTACTTCTGATGAACTTATGGGGTTTGTATTAACCAAAAATATTTACCTCCATGAACTTTTTGATTACAGTATGCTTCCAAGGGTGGAAATTTATTACACTTTAAAATACCAATTTTATCAAGTTGAAAAATTAGAATGAAAATTAGATTAGCTAATGTTAAATAAACAAAATGCAGTGACTTCCTATATCGAATCTTATGTAAACTTGACAGAAATAGGATATACATAAAAAAACGTATCCTAAAGGATACTAAGAAGTGAAGGAGATTAGCCATCTGAACTCTTTCATCCATTTCACTGCCATGTTCTCTACCCCCATTGAGAACATGGCTTTTTTCTTTTGCTTTTGTTAAGGTTTTGGCACTTCCCTTGCTTTTGGGCAGTGGATGGCTCGCCGTGTGGGGGCGAAACCCCACGTAAGCGTGTAGGCATAAAGGGAGAGAGCAACACAAGGGACGGATGATCTGGCGGTTCGGCTCGTATAATCGCTCGTGCAAGCCGATACCCCGCATCTTGCTTTTGGTCATCGGCTTGGCGAAAAGCAAGAACGAGCCGAAAAAAATTCTGCAAGGAACAAAGGAAAGAAATGGCGACAGCCATTTAGGCGACGATTGAGGAGCCGGCTTTTCTTTGTTAAGGGTGGAGATTTTTTTCGCAGGTTCTGCGAAAAAAATACTACCCGTTCCTTGCAGAATTTTTAGCCTAATTTGTGGGTGTTGCTTCTTTTGTAAAAGAGTTTGATCGAAAATCCTGTATTGATATGCAGGATTTTTTTGTTCAGGAATAGCAGACTTCCGAGGAAATGATAAAATGTATATAAATAAATACATTTAATATGAATTGGGCGGTGTTTATATGCAATATGAACGGTTAAGTGATTTTGCTGGAAAAGGTCCTTATCTTTTGTTTGACTTTCCTTTGTATACCAAAGTAAAAATTAATACATCTGCTGAAACAACAGAGGATACAGAGCTTTTAGACTACAACGAAGATGGTTCACCGAATATCCTTCACAACATATATTTTTCGGAAAACAAGGACGTTAGATATCTAAAAATGTTAGTCACACAGGAAAAAAATTTCTATCACTATTGCCCCTTTTGTGAAAGAGAACTTCAAATCATTCACAAGGGTTATGAATTAGAAAATGAACTTCCAGAACCCGTACTTACAACTTATTCGTATATGTACAGCATGACAGCTGGATTTGAGGGATATGATGAAGAGGCAGCGAAGTCTTCTGTTAAGAGATTTAAAGAATTTATAGAGCAAGTATTTGACGAAAATAGAGTTCTGCAAATGAATTTAGAATGTACTTCAAAAGATAAACATAAATTTTATGTAATATTTCAATTGATTGATGATAATTGTTTAATAAAGACTGGACAATATCCGTCAATTCTAGATTTTGATAATTCTTTAAAAGAATATAAGAAAGTTCTAAAAGACAAGGGTGTAACTAAAGAATTAACCAATGCAGAAATTTTAAAAACACATAATATGGGTGTGGGAGCTTTTCTGTATTTGCGTAGGATTTTCGAGAAATTGATTTTTGAACAATTTGAACAAGCCAAGCTTGAAAATAATATAGATGAACAAGCATTCAATAAACTTAAGACTGAAGAAAAAGTAAAAATATTACATGAAAAGGGTTATGTTCCTACATATTTGGCTGAAATAAATCCTTTTATTTATGCTATTTTAAGTAAAGGTGTTCATCAGTTAAGTGAAAGAGAATGTAATTTGTATTATGATACTCTTAGAGAAGCTATATTACTAACCCTTGAAGATAAAGTGACGATGGATCGAAAAGAAAAATTGAAGAAATCTACAAAAAATGAGTTAAATAAAATACATACAAAATTAAAATCATCCGAGTTTTAACAGTTTATAGGCTTGTTTTCAAAACAAGCTTTTTCTTTTTGTTCGTTTATTTATATTGACATCTTCTTTCTTTTTGATTTTACCATATTTTGGGTGTAAAAAAATTTTTACACCAGTGTACAAATTTTTTTACACCCTAACTCTTATAAACCCTTGATATTACTGACTTTTTTTTATATTTCTCTCTATCTCACTCTCTATATAGGCTAAAAATTCCGCAAGGAACGGGTAGTATTTTTTTCGCAGACACTGCGAAAAAAATCTCCACCCTTAACAAAGAAAAGCCGGCTCCTCAATCGTCGCCTAAATGGCTGTCGCCATTTCTTTCCTTTGTTCCTTGCAGAATTTTTTTCGGCTCGTTTGGCTTTTTCGCCAAGCCGACAGACCAAAAGCAAGATTCGGGTTATCGGCTTGCACGAGCGATTATACGAGCCGAACCGCCAGATCATCCGTCCCTTGTATGGCTCTCTCCCCATATTCCTACACGCTAACGTGGGGGCTCTGCCCCGCACACCCCCGACCAGCCTCTGCCCAAAAGCAAGGGAAGTGCCAAAACCTTAAAAAATCAAATGATAGTTCTATTTTGAGTAGGGCTTTTTGTTTTGTCGGAATTTGATGGTATTTGATGGAATAAAAATGAAAAAAATACCAAAATAACCTTGTAAGTCTAAAATTCATAGGTTATAATAGACTTGTAAGGTTAATTAATAACGAAAGGGGAAAATCGAATGGCAAACGGCGTTTATGAAATCGTAACAAACAAAATTATTGAGAAATTAGAACAGGGAACAGTACCTTGGAAAAAGCCTTGGATAAACGGCAACACAGCAGTAAACTGGAAAACTCAAAAGTCATACAGAGGAATTAATACAATGTTATTAGATCCAGGTGAGTATGTTACTTTCAAACAGGTTCAGGAAGCAAAAGGAAAAGTCAAAAAAGGGGCAAAATCAGAAATTGTGGTTTTCTGGAAGTGGATTGAAACGGAAAATAAAGATACAGGTAAAGAAGAAAAAATTCCACTTCTTAGATATTACAGGGTTTTTAACATCAATCAATGTGAGGGCATTGAGAGCAAGCGTCAAGAAGAAGAAACTTTTGAACATGACCCAATCGAAGAAGCTGAAAACATTATAAAAGGGTATATAAATTCTCCAAGTTTTAGCTATAACGGCGGAAGAGCATATTATCAGCCTAGTATAGACCACATAAACATTCCCCCGATGAAGGATTTTAGACAAATTGAAGAATATTACGCTACTACATTTCATGAGATAATCCATAGCACAGGCCATACCAGCAGATTAAAAAGAAATGGAATTACTTCAGCAACAGCCCATTTTGGCTCAGAAGAATATTCACAAGAAGAACTTGTGGCAGAGATTGGAGCCAGCATGTTAACAGGTTTAGCTGGTTTCGTAGATGTGACTTTTGATAACTCAGCTGCTTATATACAGTCTTGGTTGCGAAAGTTAAAAGATGATAAAACATTAATCGTTAAAGCAGCCAATCAAGCACAAAAAGCAGTAGATTATATTTTAGGAGTTAGCTATAACGAAGAAAAAAATGAAAAAGCCATCCGCCGCTAAACGAATGACTTAGAAGGGAATCTGACCCATTCCCTTCTCCCATTATAACATAAATAGAAAGGGAGAGGTAAAATGAACGAATTAGGCGTTGCAGGTTTTAAGTCTAAAGTGAAAATTGGTGATGAAATTTCTGTTGCAACTGTTTTAAAGGATTATGATAACGAAAACATTCACTATAGAGGGGAAGTTTTGGAACTCAAAGATACATGGTTTATCTTAAAGGAAGATGGGATTAAGCACATTATTGACTACAAAGATGTATATTGGCATTCTGCTGAATAGTTAATAAAGGAGTGGTATAAATGTTAATTCACACATCTGAATGGCTTTCCCTTAGTAAAGAAATAAAACTGAAACTTATTCGATTAGCAATTTTGGAAAATAAAATCAAAAGCCATCCACGTTAAAAAACCAAGGACTTTAGGGCGTATAGAGGGGGATCTGACCCATTCCCCTCCTAGCTTTTAGTTACTCATAATATAAAAGGAGAATTTGAAATGAAGGAAATAGATCAATATATGACACCAGTCGAAGCAGCATATAAATGGGGTATCCCTAGAGAGACGCTGAAAAACAAATACAGCCCATCAATGCTAAGTGAAAAACAAGTAGCAGATTTGCAACGGATGATAAATGAGGGACTAATTAAATTCTTTTTACCTCCTAATGGGAAGCGTAAAGAGTGGATTATTTCAAGGGAAGCAATGTATTTTTGGTTTGGAGAGCCGAAAGCTTAGTTTTAAGAAAGGGGATGGGTTGGTGTGGCATTGGACGTAAAAAATAAAATCGGTGTGGTTGGTTTTTCATCTCAAGTTAACGGAAAGTTAGTTTTTCGGGTAAACGGGAATTATGAAAAAAATGATATAATCCAACGCTTTTGGGATAAAAATGTAAGCCTTAGTCCCGAAGAGAACTTTCATGAAAGTATTGATATTATAGTTGATACAGTACAGGCAAATAATGAGCTTGGTTATACACTTAGAGTTCTGGCATTATGGAATAATGACACCAAAACATATACTTTCGATAATGAAGAAATTCAAGATGCTGCTGATTATTTTGGACTAGAATCTAGTTGGCAAGATGATACTAGAAATTCAGATGACAATGAGACAAACGCCCCTGACTGCCCATATTGTGAAAAAGGATTTCTAATGCCTATGTACGATGAATTCCCAAACTGGATACAATTTTGCTCCACTTGTGATTATCGTACTGAAGATATAGAAAATAGCCCTTTGCCATACTAAAAAAAGGAATAAGTTTAAATAATAAACATAAAAAAGACAGGAAGTTCCTGTCTTTTTTTAATTGAATTGAAGTGCATATGAAGGATGGAACTCAGGAAGTACTTGTAATTCATACAATCGCAGCTCTACCTTTTGCATACAACGAGCCTTGTTTTCCTTCCAGTCACCGTATTTTACACGAATCACCGCTTCATAACCAATACTTAGTAAATATTGATCCCGCTTTTGGTCATGATCTGCATCATGCCAAATCTCTCCATCTGTTTCAATGCATACCTTTTTTCCATTTTCAATAAGAACAAAATCTAAGCGGTATCGTGCTTCTTTTACTTGTGTTAAAGGCGTATAGCCTAAATTCACCAAAGCATCAAACATTTCACGCTCAAAACGGTTGCTGCAGCCAGATCGATTACGGATAATTTCTGCTTTCCTGTTTTGGTCTTTATGGTGATTTAAGTTTGGTTTTTGCAGGTTGCGAATAATATACCACAAGCCATAAAAGGCCATTCCTAAAACAATGACAGCAAACATATTTCAGTTCGTCCTTTCATTAATATAAGTAATGAGTCAAGTCACACATACTTCTGTAGGAACATAGGCTGTTATTAAGAAATTACCGAAGTAGCTACCTAAGTACCTATATAAGCAGTATTACCTATGTTTTAAAGGCATATAGCCCGAAAAATAAGGAATATGAGGGGGTGTTAATGGCGGCAGCCGACGAAAGGAGGGTGGAAAGCCATTATGCCCATTTAGCCTACATTTTATACATGGAAATTCAAATTTATTTAAAAAAATTTTTACCATGTATACAGGGAGCGTGAAAAGGGTATGTTGCAACACATTAAGGAAAGTTGGAATGATTGGCAGGAGAGAATAAAGATTAGAGGTTATATTCGAGAAATCGAAGAAAAGACAACGAAAGCCTTTCATACATCTCAAATCTTTCTTGAAATGACAGCCCATGATTTGAAGACATATGTCTATCCCAAGATATTGAAGGTTTCACCACATGAAACTCATGTCGAGATATTCGGGAAAATACCAAGAGGAATGAACCCTAAAATGTTTCATGATAAGAAGTTCATTTTTCAGCAGTATTTGGGCAAGAATCTTGATATTAAAACAGATATATTGGATTTTACCATTCGTATCTTTCCAGAGAGAATGGGTGAAGTGGAATATGACTATAAGAAGTTTCCAATTCAAGATATGAAAATGCCTATCGTAGTAGGCAAGAATCGCTTTAATCAATGGATTACTTTTTCTTTGATTGAGAATCCAACGATTTTAATTGCGGGGATTCCTGGCAGTGGGAAATCTGTTATGAACAGACAAATCTTAACTACCTTAATGCTTCATCATACAACAGAAGAATTAGAGATACATTTGTGTGACCTGAAAGGAAGTGAGTTTCATATCTTTCAGAATTGCCAACATGTCAAAAGCATGAGTGTAACAGCTAAAGAATTTCGTCCTATCATGATGAAACTTCATGCCGAGCTGACAAAACGAGGAAGGCTATTGCGAACGTATGGATTCGAGCATATAGACCGTTTGCCGAAGAATAAAAAACCTCCGTATTTGTTACTTGCTATTGATGAAATTTTAATTCTAAATGACGGTACACAAGAAAGTAAGGATTTAAAACGGGAGCTATTGGAATATACAGCACTGGGTAGAGCGCTGGGATGTTATCTCATCGTCAGCCTTCAGAGACCTTGTAATAAAAGTCTTGATACAACATTACGAGGGATTTTAAATGTTCGCATGGTGTTTAAAACAGAAGATAAAACAAATTCGGAGATTGCAGGAGTAGTCGGAGCGGAGGAAATTGGCAGAGGGGAAGCGGGACGAATGATATTTAAAATTGATGCAGCAGACATGCAAGACGTTCAAGCTCCTTTTTTAGATGTAGAGCCAGCAAAGGGACTTATTAAACCGTTTCTACAAGAAAAAAAGGTGGAGCTGATATCTCAACCTAAAAAGCAAGAATTATTTGGATGGTTAGATTAAAAAAGGGGCTGTATGTATGATAAAGAGAGATAAAGATATTATTAATGACATCGTACGTTTTCGGGCATTAAGTCGGGACCAGATAATTGAACTTCATTTCTCCAAGTTAAAAAAACCAGTCAGTACATGCAATTTAGTGTTAAAGAGATTACAAGACCGAGGGTATATCAAAGCTTATAAAGGTTTCACTCCATATGTATACGTTTCTTGCGAGTCAAGAATGAAAGAAAATAGTCAAAAGCTATTTCATTTCATGGAGATCGCCAATGCGTATATCGAATTGAAGAAGTATGATTCGCAGCTCTCTTTCACCCTTATTGAACCAAAGATGGGGAGTAAAGGGATGGTGGAGCCGGATTTATTTGCTATATTCAAAAAAACACCAATGTTTTTTGAGATTCAGAGAACAGTTTATAACGAAAAGGTCATGCAAGAAAAGATAATGCGTTATGAACAGTATTATTTATCTAATGAATGGCAGAACTTAGAGTGGCAGAGATCAGATAAAATTTTCTTTCCAGCTATTATTATTTTGACTGATACTCATTATAAAATTGAAACGGTGAATTTAAAAGTAATTCAAGTACCGTCTGTTCAAGCTTTAGTGAATACATTTAGTTCTACAAAAGAGCCAATAGTACCACAGAATCAGAAGGAACAAAATATAAATGGGGTCAAAATAAAGTTTGGATGTTGAGGGATGATTTCTTTTTTAATTCCAAGTGTGGTCAGTAGAAATTAACGGAATAAAACAAAAGGCACAAGGTGTTTATTAACCTTGTGCCTTTTTACATATCCCAGAAGTCTGTTACCTTTATATAAGGGTCTTTCCTCCTCACGGCATTTAAAATTTTTTTCATAATTTCTGGTTTGGGTATATAAGAAGTATCTCTACAAGCACGAGTCATGGTGTTAGTAGATACCTTAGCAGCTTTTGCTAGTTCTTGTTGTTCAATACCTTGACGATCGAGCCACTTTTTTAATTTAGTCCTTGGTTTTCTAGACAACACGATTATTCTCTCCCAACCTATTTTTTTATTACAATTATGGACAGAGAAACCATGTTGTATACGTTTGAATCTAACCTTGGTTAGATTGGTGATGTAAAAAAATAAGATTCATAGATTATAAGCACGAACGATTTTGACTATATTTTCTCTGGAATGTGGTATACATATATTGCAACGATTTCATTACACATACATACGAAAATCGTTGCATAGGGGTATTCCTATAAAATAAAAAGCCTGAATCCCTTGATGAAAGGGATTTAGGCTTTTTGTTTAAGTGTCTTTTCTAGGTCTCTAGCATATGCAATTATTAGCTGAACAAACCAAAGATTCCTTTTCTTTTCTTAGTTTCCTTTTTTTCTTGAATTTGCCGAATGTTTTCAAGTAACAACTCATCACGTTTTTCTAAACGTTGTTCAATATATTGCTGGAGCTGTTCTTCTCTTTGTTGGGATTCTGATAGTTGTTTTTTCGTATCAATCAACTCGTTGGAAAGTTGGTCAAGTTTTTGAATTAATGCTTGATTAAATTGCATCTGACTTTCTTGGAAGTGCTCCTGATTCGATAATAAGGATTCCAGTTTTTTTTCTAGGTTTGATTGTTCTTGATGTGTTGTAAATACATCTATTTCGCCATTTCTCCAAGATCGAACTTGATCCCAACTCCAATTTTGTTCCTGAATTTTTTGCCGAATTACAAATAGCAATTCTAGATTTTCCTTTGTGAACCGTCTATGTCCTGACTGATCAGATTTCGTCCATTCTGTTTGTATATTGAATTCCTCCACCCATTTTCTCAATAAATCTGGAGTAATTCCTAATTTTTCAGCAACCTCTTTTGGTGCATATAAACGTTCTTTTGTATACTGGAATTGTTCCATATTTTCACCTCCGATTTTTGAAAACGGAACATTAAAAAAGCTTGTCATATAAGGATTTATAAGAATTCGGAAACGACTTATTATGCATTTTATTCCTGATTTAAGTTATCTTTTTTATTATCGTTTGTACATTGAATTCCTCTACCCGTTTTCTCAATAAATCTGGAGTAATTCCTAATTTTTCAGCAACCTTTTTTGGTGCATATAAATGTTCTTTTGTATACTGGAATTGTTCCATATTTTCACCTCCGATTTTTGAAAACGGAACATTAAAAAAGCTTGTCATATAAGGATTTATAAGAATTCGGAAACGACTTATTATGCATTTTATTCCTGATTTAAATTATCTTTTTTATTATCGTTTGTACATTTGAAAATGTCCATAGATAATATAATTCAAGATGGCATCCTAGAAATCATTTTATCTTTTTGATTTTCAATGAATTTTACTTCAAATCAAAATAAAAACCCTTACCATCCGTAGGTAAGGGTTTCTTTTGTTCATGCATAAGGGTCATCCATATCTTCAACGCCAGACCAAGAGTTAGTATTGTCCGGCTGGTATTCATGAGTATGTTCATCATTATTTTTGTTCGATATAACAGTTTGTGTTCGCTTGTGTACTTGTGTATTTAAAGGTGGTAAGGCTTGTGTGTTTATATTTTCTAAATTGAAATCGTACTTTCGAGGTAAGATTTCGGCAACATCTACATTTCCTGTTTTTTCATAAAGCTGTTGTGCAGCATATAGAAAAAAAGTTGTAATATCAGATTGTTCATTAATCCAATTGACCATATCTTGTGATACGTTTCGTTTAATGTAGATGTTAACACGATCTCCAGCCTGATATTCCTTACGACGCATCCGTAGCAACTCCTAATTCTTTTTGCTTCTGTAGCTCAAATCTTGGAGAACAAGTGTACACTAGCAGACCACGAGCATTAACAAAGATTTCATCATTTAAGAAAGTAACATTAGTTAAGCGTCCTTTTTCACTTAGTATTTGTTGCAAACTGTCCTTTAAGATAGCAGCACCGCCCCCATAGATGAACACGAACGGGTCATCCTTCATATCATCGATTTTATCCATGATTGCTGTACTAATTCGAGTTGCAAGCTGAGAAAATGCGGCTTTTGATGCTTCACGTAAAGGCAAATGACGTGGATGTTCTGGGTTTAAGTAAATTTCATTAAACTCAGTAATATTTTCAATTGTTTTACGTGGATTGTTGCGATTCCAAAGCTTTATAACAGTTAAAATGGTTTCTTTTACCCCATAATGTAAACCTTCACTTAATTTAGGGTTAAAGCGTACCCCTTGCGACACTACAATTTCTGTCGTACCCGCACCAATATCAAAAGAAAGTAATGTCTTATCTACGTAATCTGTTTCTTGAATTCCTTGTATTGTTTCCACCTTACGTTTTGTTACTTTTCCGTGTTCGTTGTAGACAATACCCCAAGCGGCAGCGCCACCCTCTGGCAAGCATTTGCAATACTCAATTTTAATATTAACTGTTACATTACGACCAGAAGGATGATGGTAAATAACAGTATGTGTTCCCATATAGCGTTGAGCGTTTGCCTGGGCGTTTTGAGGTGTAATGGTTTGTACTGGTAATGCTACAGAAAGGTCATAAGATACGTCGATTTTATTTGCAATAGGGTTCATTTGCATTGCATTAACCGCTAAACCCGCAAGGGTAATCATCACAGGTAGTTCATCAGTTGATTTATCACTATTCTTTTCTAGTTCAGTACCCTTCACACGATCTTCAATAACTTTCTCACCGATAATATAACGTCTTCCATTCTGAGCCAACGCTGGAGAATTAATCGTAACATCAATATTTTTTTCAAAGGCTGTAATAGCGATATCATCTTCATCCATAACAGCAGTTGTTTCTCCTATATATAGGGAGTAGATTGTAGGTATTAAAATAGGTTGTTGCCCTTTTACCCAAAGTTTTAAGGCATTATTACCTGCATCCGCACCAGCTTTTAAAATTGTTGTCATTGTAATTCCCCCTTAATAGAAATTTATGGAAAATTAACCTTCTAGTACCATTATATGCTAAAATTCATTACTAATCAATACATTTTAATAAAAGTGAATACAAGTCAATACAAAATAGTCTGCAAAATCAGCTTAAAATGGTACAAATTGTTATAAAATAGCTATATTTTTTGTGTGAGTTGTATTTACTTATACTCAGTTGTATTCATTTGTATTGACTTTTTGGTGGGAAATAAAAAAAGCACACGTAACGTGCGCTCGATTGAAAAAACTGAGGAAATCAGAGTAGTATGTAAATTTTTCCTTAAAAGCCCTTGATAATTGAACGAGATTAGCGTTATAGTGGTAGTAGCTAAATATGAACGGAAAAGCAAAAAGCTCAAGCGTGTTATAGTGTGGTTGGCGCCACCTATAACCGTCCACCGTAATCACCCTACGGTAAACACCTGCCCGAGCTTTTCGCCTTTACCTATATCTTATTCGATATAGAATATGATTTTCCTAGGAGAATTATATTATATACTTCATTTATTTGCAATACTTTTGAAGTATATGTAAAAGGTGTCTTGGACAGGAAAAAACGTCTAATTTAGGGAATCTGTTTGATTCTTACCCCCCTTTAAAAGCGTTGTTTACCGAACCCTCACGGTAAATGACGCTTTTTGTGTTTCCGAAGGGAAGGAGACACGATATGTCCTCATATCAACGCGCAATTTTTGGCGCACAACTCACCGAAACTCCAAAAAAACAAACCGAAAAACAAATCCAAGGCTACGATCAAGAGCATGGTTGGGTTTTCCTTAGTAAAGATTGTAAGAATTATAAAGCTGTTCGTACATATAAGACGCTATTTGCTGTTTCGCAAGACTTTACATACTTTACACCAAACACTTTCTACCGTAACGATCAAAGAAAAGAAACTTCATTACGTTGGTTAAATGCGCTTGTTATTGATATTGACGTAAAAAACAACTCAGATAATGAGGGTATGACTACAATTGACGTATTGGAACGAGTAGGGTGCGCAGGGCTTCCAGATCCTTCTTTAATCGTGCAAACACCGTCAGGCGGCTTTCATGTGTACTTTTATTTTGAGCATGCAAAGCGTGCATTCCCGAAAACAATAGAGTTCTATAAACGAGTGCAGCGTGAAGCAGCTCTGCATATGGGGGGAGACCTTTTTGCAATAGGGGCTGAACGTTGGTTCCGTGTGCCAACAACTGAAAATACAGTTTATGAGTCTCATAATCGAGTACAATTTCAAGAACTTGTAGACTGGATGATTATTCAGCAAGAGGGGCAAAGAGTAGCTTCCAGGAAGATTGCTATTGGTCAAGGGGGCTTATTGTCTCATCCAGCCATTGTAAAGCTTCTAGAGGGCGTAGAGAAGGGGAAACGAGATAATACCTGCTATACCCTTGCTTTAGCTTTTAAAGCGTCAGGATACAGCAAGGAGGCGGCTGAAATGCGTCTTCGTGAGTGGAATGAGAGATTAGAAGAACCAATGACATTATTAGAGGTAAAACGTAAGGTGCGCAGTGCATTCCAAGGCTCAAAAAAGGGACCGGCGGCATCTTATATCCGCATGCTCTCAGGTGTGGCTTTCTCGTATCGTCCATTAGAAGGAGCGAAAGCCCGTGAAGAGCGGCAGCGTACGCATTATTACGAATGGGAAGAGGACGTAATTCGCTTTTTAGAGCAAGAAGGCGGGCTTATTTGCTGTTCTCAAAGACAGTTAGCAAAAACATTAGGCATGAGCTTCAGCACGTTGAAAGAGGTTGTAAAGAGACTTATAGCTTCTAATCGCATTGAGTTAACCGTAACTGGAAAGGGGCGGGGAGCTAAAACAACTATTACGCTAGTACAAGTACAGGAAGGCAGCGTAGACAGCTTTTCAGCCCAACCGAAAAATGAGCCAGTCTCGTATACACTTATAGATCAGGTGGTGGGTGGGAGTGCTCTTGTGCCTTTATGCAGTATTCCTGTTACTTCGTATTCTTCTGGTTTATTAGACTTCTTCTCGCCCACTCTTCAGGATTTTATTTCTAAGATTGCGGAGAGGAGCTGGCTGCCTACTGACCTGGTAGCTTATGTCTATGTCTATTTGGAGGGTGAATTCGGGATGTTACCTCATGTTTATCTTTATGATTTGCTTACTACAAATGGCCTGTGCTCTTATCGGAGGATAGAAGATTTATTGAGTTTTGTTTGGTATGAATTAAGCTCTTATCTTCAGGAAGTGGGTTAATTTTTTTTGTTAGGGGGCATAGACCGAAGGTAAGGAAATGGGCGTTAGCCCATGACGATCCGAGGTTCAAAGAGTTGTTTTTAAGCCTTTTTCTATAGCTTAGATGTTACGAAAAACATTTTACCAATAAACATCTTTTGTGGAGAATGACGAAACTTTATTGGAAGAAAATACCACAAAACCATTGCCAAAAACAGGAAAAAAGTGTAAACTAAAAATATGAACCAAGCGTGCTTCAAACGGTTTATGACAATAGTTTATGCTAAAAACCGCCCCGCCCCGCTACATTCCATATAAATTCTATTCGAGTCCTCGCCTCCACACCCCACGCTGACTACGTCATCATGGGGTGTGGAGGACATAGAATTTAAATTACATGTAGCGGGGCGGGGGATAGTGGTAAATCAGTGTGGGAGGTGGTTATATAGTAAAAAAGTAAAAGAGAAGTTCAAGGTCAAAGGATAAGAGATAAAAAGAGAAGTTCAAGGTCAAAGGATAAGAGATAAAAAGAGAAGTTCAAGGTCAAAGGATAAGAGATAAAAAGAGAAGTTCAAGGTCAAAGGATAAGAGATAAAAAGAGAAGTTCAAGGTCAAAGGATAAGAGATAAAAAGAGAAGTTCAAGGTCAAAGGATAAGAGATAAAAAGAGAAGTTCAAGGTCAAAGAAGAGGGAGCTGTGTAGCGCTTATGAGGGGGAGCAATGATACAATGAAGGGCGGTATATAAAATGTTAGATTGTACAGGAGGGTAAAAACGATATATGTATAATTTTCGGAGACTTACAGAGAGAGATAAAGAAATTTTAAGTTGGATTGCTAGGCATGGCTTTGTAACAGCAAAACAAATAGAATGTTTTTTTGGCACAAGCAGACAAATTACCTACCGGATTTTACGAAGGCTTAAAGAGTATGAATATGTAGAAAACGAATTGGTTATGCGATCGTTGGGATTATTTTATGCTACAGAAGAGGGAATGGAAGTTGTAGAAGTTGACATGAATCCTGTTAAAATAGGGAATTTGAATTTAACTGAAATCAGACATGAGTTAATGCTTATAGATTTAGAAGTTGCACTCGTGATGCAAGACAAAAAGGAGGGGGCTGAATCTAAGTGGATTACCTCTCGTGAAATCAAGCGACAAAAGTATAGAAATGCGGAAAAAATTGAAAATAATGTTAAAAAGGGAACGTTGGTTAAAGGAGTAAAAGATGAATTGCCGGATGCTTATTGGATACGCCAAGGACATACAGCGGCGATTGAATTGGAGTTGACACGTAAAGACAAGGCACGTATTCAGAAGAAACTAAAGATATACGATTCCGAGATCGCAGCAGGAAGAATTGCAGCTGTTATGTACTACACGGATAAAGAAACGATAAAGAACCTACTAGAATCACAACGAGGGGTGATGGAACATAGCTCGCGTCTTATCATTAGGGACTTCCCGGAGGTAGGTGAGTAGTTTGCAACAACAACCGCATGATAAACATAAGCATCATAATGATATGGATACAGTAGGCGTGTTCTTCATATACGGTTTAGGTGCTTTAGTTTTTGTCATTCTCAGTATATCTTGCGTATTTGCACTCGTTTTTGTTGCTTTTGCAAAGGCAATCAAACGTGATAGATGGCTTTACTTTCTTAGTCCTGTAGCTATACTGGGTGTTTTCATCTTAGTCCAAGAAGGAAAGGTACACAGTACACTCGGAACTCTAAAATATGTACCTGTCCTTAAACAGTACTTTCAAAACATGCCAGACTTAGATATATGGGCGGTTGCAGTAGGAGCTTGCTTGGGAATACCGCTTGCCTCAGGTTTTCGTATATGGGAGATATACTTCAATAAAAAAGTTGTATCTAAGAAAGCCGAGCTTGATGAGAAGCGTGATAGTCCCTTTTATAGGAAGATGCAAAAAAATAAGTCCTCTTATATTCAGAAAGCTGAAAAACGATACAGAGGAGATGTTGTTCCCCTAAGGAGTATTTGGGAAGTGGGGGAACGGTACAAGGAAAATAAAATTCTTCAAAAAATCGTTAGGAACCTTGAAAAGCGGTATAAGGGGAAGGAGATATTTTTAGGTATTACTGAATTTGGCGAAGTGTTTGCGATAACTGAAAAAGAGCTAAACCAGCATACGCTCGTTGTCGGAACGACAGGAAGTGGAAAGACAATTTTTATCATACTACTGATCTTAGAAGCTATAAGGCGAGGGAAACCGATTATTGCGATTGATGGCAAAGGAGATGCGGATTTCATACAAGAAGTGGCGAAGCTTGCAAAGCAAGAGGATAAAAAATTATATGTCTTTTCTGATACATCTGGAATGACTTATAACCCCATTAAACATGGGACACCAACAATGGTACGAGATAAAATTATGTCTCTCTTCACGTGGTCTAATGAATATTACACAAACCATTGTTCAGACTTCTTGCAGTTGCTTATTCAGATTTTTGACCAATATGATATTCCACGAGATTTAAAGCACGTATACAAATACACTGACTCAACTAAACTGTTGAATCTTTTAGAGAAGCAGCATAAAACGATAACTGAAAAGGTTTTGGTGAAAGCAAGTGATGAAATCAAACAAGAAGTAAATCCAAAGGAGAATTCGGATGTATTGTCCGTTTTCGGAATGAATCACCAAAAGGTAGAGGAATCGAAACAAGAGAAGGGCAAGTATCAAGAGGTTCAAAAAAAGGTGTATGACCCAGTTGCCAAGGAATTTCAAGAAGAGCTGGAAGCAATTCCAGATGATGTTTTACAGGGGCTAAAAACCCAACTTCGTGAGTTAGTTCGTTCTGATCTTGGCCCGCTATTTGAGGAAAGAGAAGATGGAATTGATCTACGGAGGATTGTGGAAGAGAAGGCAATGGTTGTTTTCTCTATAGATGGCTTAGCTTATTCTGAGTACGTTGATAAATTAGCTAGACTTGTCATTATGGACATTAACAATTTATGCTCTTACTTGTACAAGACAGGACGTCAATCGGTTTTTGCTGTATTTGATGAATTCTCAGCTTATGTAAATAAAAATGTTGTTGATACGGTCAATAAAGCGAGGGGAGCAGGTTTAGAAGCTGTGATTGGTACACAAGGACTTTGTGATATTGATGCAGTTAGTCCGGCTCTCAGAAAACAAATCGTAAACAACTGTAATCTTCATGTTGCAATGCGGGTGAATGAAGGTGATGAAGCGGAAGCTCTAGCGAAGACGATTGGGACTTATGAGGACGTTGAATTAACCGTTCAAACTAAGGAGCAGTCTGAAAGCGAAATGGGAACCAGTAGACAGGTAGAGCGTTTTAAGGCTCACCCAAACGCTATTAAAGAACTGACTACAGGTGAAGCATTTATCGCAAGAAGAGCTAAAAGGGGAGAGGTACACAAGGTATATATCAAATATCCGTTTATAAGCTCCTCACACGCTCAAAAAAGGAGGTATTTCCTTGGAACCCTTGGTAACAAAACTAATCGGAAAAAGAGCAGCATTGAAAGAGCGTAAGCTTCCGAGAAGTAAACGAGGATATCAAAAAATCTTACTGATCACATTTTGGTTTTTGTTTATCAGTACATTCTGGTTCATGTTTCAAGCCTATCAGAGGACAGCGTATGTTAATAATAAACTGAATATTTTGAATAACAATATTCAAGAAAAGACAAAGGATAGTACAACAAATAGTTTGATTAGTCAGGATGCGACTGTAAGCTTTGCAGAGCATTTTGCACAAATTTATCTTAAGGTAGAACCTGATCAAAATGCACGAATGGAGAGAGAGCAGCAATTAGTAAAAATGTTAGCTAGTAATCTGGCCGTACAAGAATTAGAAGGTACAGCAGATATACATGCAACACGTACAGTAACAAGTATTAATCCTTATAAAGTTAAAGTTCTTAATCAATCACAAGCATTAATTACATTGCTGGTCTCTTATAAAATTGAGAAACCAAATGTAGAACCCCAAGACATCACACAACTACTCAACCTCACGATTGGCACAGACGGAACAAACTTCAACGTCATTGAGCAGCCATACTTATTACCCGCACCAGCAGAAGCAAAGATTGAAAAAATTGAAAATTCCATGGAATCGAAACCAGAGTTAACAAATGTGGAAGTAAAAAGGCAAGCGAACGACTTCTTAAAACAGTTTTTCACTTCTTACGGTAAAGCAACTTTAGAAGAGATGAAGTATCTCATGAACAGTCCTGAATCACTTAACGGATTTGCTGATTTCACGGGGCTTGAAAAAACTAAAATTTATGAAGTTCAGGAAAAAGGGCATTACGTTGTTAAAACGATAGCAGTATTCAAAGATAAGGCGATTAATGCAGATATGCGTTATTCCTTTACCTTATATATCTCTAAAAAAGACGGTAAGTTTTATGTTAACAAGTTGACTCACACACTTAATTAAAGGGGGAAAATCATTATGATTCCAAATCTAAGCGGTTTAGCAACTCAAATTTTAGGAGCAATTCTTTCAGTCTTTACGGTTATGCTTGCAGTTCGTGCGGTTCGTGACTGGAACCGTGGGGCGGTCGGGCAATTTATTGGAGCACTCGTATTCGGGATTGTTGCATACATTCTGATTGCTCAACCAGAAGAATTTGCGAATTTTGCGAAAGGGATCTGGAGCAGCTTGAAATCTGGGGGATTAAATTAATGCGTAAGGAAGGTAAGACATACGGGGTACTGTTTCGGTACCCCCCTAAAATATACAAGATGCATGATTATGTGTTTCCGAAAGGGTTGGAACTCAGGCAGATTGGAGGCTATATCGCTTTAATTCTTGCAAGTTTTTTCTTCCGAAACACGAAACCTCTTGAACTCATTCGAACATTACCATTTGCTTTATGGATTACGATCTGGTTTTTAGCACCTTGGTATATCGCTGGTCTTCTTCTAAAAATCCGCTTTGAAGATAAAAAAATACTACATTATCTCGCCAATCGTTTTAAATATATGTTTCAAAAAAAGGAATACGTGAGGTTTCGCCCGCTTGAAACTAGGGGTAAAAAAATCTTTAAATATGATGGGGTGAATAGAGATTGCTAGGTCAACTTATTCCCAAGTTAAAATATCCGGTTTTGGAGAAGAAAGCTAATCTTCTGTATACGGAAGATGGGGGAGCATGGGGAGTCTATTGTGTGAATCCGCAAGTCCTTAAACCAAATGATCTCTATGCGGAGAATAAATTTGTAAGGGACTTTGCCGAATTTGTAGATCAGATTAAGTTACCTGCACATTATATTGCTCTTCCAAAGAGTCTAGATATTAGAAAGCGAAACGAAATGCTAAAGGAGCAATTTAACGGTGCATTTAAAGATATTGGTGCGAAGTATATAGACAGAGCAACAGAAATTTTAGAATACGAGTTACAGGACGCAGTTGAATATTTGTTTTTTGTTGGTGTTCAGCTCCCAAAACCAAAAGGGGCAACAGAGTTTATCAAGAGTACGAAAAAGGCGTTCAGTCAATTTACGTCTACGATCGGTAAAGTTGTTGCTTTACAAAGTGAAACATTTGATAAGGATGCACGATCTCATTATGAGCGAGTAGAAGAGGAAGTATTTGCAATTATAAAAAGTAAGCTCAATTGCAGAAAAGTAACAACAGAAGAAATAGAATATTTGGAGCATCAAGCTTTCGTAAGAGGACAGAAACAAGAAGTTACAGATGAAGCTTTAGAAAGCATCATTAACGTTAGACGAGCGGGATATGTCAAGCTTACACAGTTGGAAGAGGAAAGTTGGTGTTCTTTTCTCGCGGTTTCCACGCTCCCTATTGATATGACACATAGCAAGTGGATATTTATTTTACAGCAGTTGCCGTTCCCAGTCGAGGTACACGTCAGAGCTGACTATAAATCTCTTGAAGACGATCGTTCAGAAGTTGTTCGTGCCAAACGAAAATTCAAAGACCAAGATGCACAGATTGCAGAGATTAATGAAGATGAAGACTCCTTAGTTAGTCAAGGGCGGATACTTCTCGCTGATTTAGAGAACAAAATTAAGAACGAAGGAAAAGGCTTGGTGCGTACCAATATTGTTTTAGTGGTCTCAGACAAAACAAAAGAAGGACTTGATGAGAAGATTAGAGACCTCAAACAGACTTGTAAAAACATGCATATTAAAATTGTGCAGCCTATTGCCGATCAACTTCATTTGTTTCATCAATGCTTGATCGGTAGTCGAGTGCATATTCGTGACTGGGAACATCCTATACTTTCTGAAGCTCTTGCAGAAAGTCTATTTGGACTCTCGCAGAAAGTTGGAAACAACATTGGATTTTACCTAGCTAAAAATATTACGGATGGAAGCAGCGTAAAAACAAGTCTAAAGCCAGTCTTTTTTCATCCTCAACTTGGAAATCAGCGGATTGAGGGAGCAAAGACGAGAAGTCTGCACTTCATGGTTTTGGGACCGACTGGGATGGGGAAAAGTTATCTTGTCAAAAACCTTTGGTTTTACGCCACATTTTTAGGGACTATGATTCTAAAAATTGACCCTAAGAACGAGTCTGAAAAGAAATTTAAGGAAGCTCTTGAGCATTTCTCTAAAGAAGACCATCCAGAGTTTCATGAAATGGTCAATCATATCAATTTTATTTCTTTGACACATGAAGAAAAAGACAAAGGAAAGCTAGACCCTTTACGTTTCCTAGAAGGGACGGAAGCAGAGGACACAGCCATAAACCTGTTAGAAAGTCTTGCGAAGGTACAGGACACAGAGCGCCAAATTAGCAATGCTATCACAGAAGCGGTACAACAGGTCATACGTGACTCGAATCCTGGCCTGTATAAAGTAGTAGAGGTTTTAAAGGAAAGTAAACATGAATCAGTAAGAGATGTAGGTGTACAACTAGATGGATATTCTAAGTCATCGTTAGGAAAGCTTCTTTTTTCAGATGGATTTAGTGAAAGTATTTCTTTAGATAAGCAGGTTAATATTATTCAAATTCAGAATTTGGA